>CAVYDD010000017.1:0-11871 GCA_963767225.1 uncultured Acidobacteriota bacterium | reverse complement strand
CGAGGCCGTCTTCCGGGATCATGCGGCCGGTGCGGCGATACGTCTCGCAGCTCCAATCGAAATTCTGCCACGTGCAATTGAAACCGAAGCGTTTGCCGGCAGCCTCGAGGACGCGAATTCCTTGCGGCACGACTTCCAGGCCGATTCCGTCGCCGGGGATGACCGCGATCTTGTAATTTTTCACTGCTGCCACCGTCATCTTTCCTCCGAGTGTGAATCCGCGGAGACCGTGGCGCGTTCGCGCACGGCGTGCACGCGGTCCATGAGCGCTTTGACGCGATGCGAGTCCACCGGATTTTCCATCACGCCATCTTTTTTCAAACCGGTCCCGATGATTAGGCCGTCGGCGGACTGCAGGAGTGCGGCTGCGTTTTCCGCGTCGGCGCCGCTTCCGATCAGGATCGGGCGCGTCGCGAGGCGTTTTGCTTCGCGGACTTTCTCGACGTCCGGTGCGTTGCCGGTGAATTTTCCAGAAACGATGAGCGCGTCGGCGCCGTAGAACTCAGTCCACGGGATGTGCGTCGCCAAATCGATGCCTGGAAAAGGGACCGAGTGCTTTTTATCCACGTCGGCAAAAATGTGAATGGCGCCCGCGGCTAGTTCTTTGCGTTTGCGCATCAGTTCCGCGGCGCAGCCATGATCGAATTCGCCGGTATCCCAGACGCGCGCGCCGGTGAGAATGCAGATGCGGATGAAGCGCGCATTGGCCGCGAGAGCGATGGCCAGGCAGACTACACCGCCGTTGTGGATTACATTGATGCCCACCGGGACGGGAGAATTTTTCACGACTTCGGCTGCGGCCACGGCGTGCGCGGTCATGGCTTCGGGTTTCACGTCGTGGCCAACGTAGTACGGCAGGTCCCACATATTTTCGACCATCAAGCCGTCCACGCCGCCGTGCAGCAGCGCTTCGGCGTCGCGCAGCGCGTGGTCAATGATCGTTTGCATGCCGTAACCGTTGTAGCCGGGCGCTCCGGGAAGCGGCCAGAGATGGACCATCCCGATCACAGGTTTGGGAACGGGAAAAAGATCGGCGAGTGAATGCAATCGCTGGCGATCCATTTCTTTTTTCCATTCGGGGAGTGGTGTGTTGTCGGGCGTTCGCGTCAACTTGAGCTCCTTCTGCGTGGCGAGCGGCCGCGTCGTCAGGCGCGCCAGTAATTGTTTGCGCGCTTCATCCCATTTTCCTTGAACCCTCCGCGTTTAGCAGCACCGCTACTTCGCGCTGGCCCGGCAGATTCTGCCCCGCGCCGACGATCGTGGTTGCCAGCGCGCCGGCGGCGTTTGCGGCGATGGCGGCTTCGATCGTCGGCCAGCCGCGCAATCGAGCTTGCAGAAACGCGGCGACGAACGCGTCTCCCGCGCCTGTGGAATCCACCATGCGCACGGAGAAAGATGGAACCAGCATCGACTTGCCGCCTTCGCTGATAATGCAGCCGCGCCGGCCGACCTTCAGCACGACTTCGCGTGCGCCCGCTTCGCGCAGCGCGGCATAAGCTCGAAAAGGATCACGCCTGCCGGTCAGTGCGGCCGCTTCGTCGATGCTGACGAGCAGAATATCTACGCTGCGGATGATTTGCAAAATTTTCTGGGGAATTGCTGTGCTGGGTTCCATGCCGACATCGAGCGAAACCCACCCTCGGCGCGCGTGGATCGCTTTGATCAGTTGCGCGGCGGCTTGTGCGGGGCCGCGATCGAGAAAACTATGTCCGGCGATATGCGCCGCGACTGCTCCGCTGCGGAAATTGGCGCTGCGAGGCGGCAATCGCAGCAACGCCTTCGCGCCACGACCTCCGAAAAATGTGCGCTCGCCGTCGGGCGTCACGTTGATGTAAAAGATTCCGGTCATGGCGGCTCTGCTGCGCTGCAGGTGGCGCACGTCCACCTTAGATTCGCGCAACGCTTTGAGAACGTAATCGCCGAAAGGATCCTGCCCGATGCAGCCGGCGAGCTGCGTCGCCACGCCCCAGCGTGCCAGAGCAAAAGCGCAATTGGCGCCCACTCCGCCGCAGCGAATTTCCAGTTTTTGCGCGAGGCAATCTTCGCCGGGCCGCGGCCAGGCCCTCACCCGCCCCATTATGTCCACGTTGATGTCGCCGAGCACGACGATGCTGGGCTGGCGGATTGTTTTGCGGCGCATGGCGACGAAATCCTAGCACGCCCGGGAAAGTTCTTCGCGCGAACTTCGCTCTGCGTGGCGTTTTGTGATAAGACCAAAAGGATTCGGAGGCTTTCTTGGATAACAAGCTGTTCATTCGCGAAGATGTTGCTGCCGCGCTGCAGGCCGGGCGTCCGGTGGTAGCGCTAGAATCCACGGTGATCGCGCACGGCTTGCCGCGGCCGCAAAATCTGGAGACGGCGCGGGCGATGGAATCGGCCGTGCGCGAGGAAGGCGCGGTGCCTGCGACGATTGCGATAATCGAAGGACGCCCGGTGGCTGGGCTTTCCTCCGAGCAGCTCGCAACTTTCGCGGCGACTGATGGGATCTTCAAGCTGAGTCGCGCGGACCTCGCTGCCGTAGTCGTGGCACGGCAAACTGGCGCCACGACGGTTGCAGCGACGATGTTGATTGCGGCGCGCGCGGGCATCCATACATTCGCCACAGGCGGGATCGGCGGCGTGCATCGCGGAGCGGAACTCAGCTTCGACATTTCCGCAGACCTGCCGGAAATTGCGCGCACTCCGGTGGCGGTCGTTTGCGCGGGCGCGAAAGCAATTCTCGACCTGCCGCGGACGCTGGAAATTCTGGAAACACTCGGCGTGCCGGTCGTGGGCTATGGCACGAACAAGTTTCCGGCTTTTTATGTGGAGGACAGCGGACTCCCCTTACAGTCGCACGTGGACAGCCCCGCGGACGCGGCACGGCTAATGCAGACTCACTGGGAGATGGGGTTCACGTCAGGGATTGTGTTCTGCAATCCGCCGCCATCAGGCAGCGCGCTGCACAAACAGGAAGTGGACGAGTGGATTGCGCACGCTTTGCAATCAGCCGCAGCTGCAGGGATCCGCGGAAAGGCTGTCACGCCGTATCTGCTGGATTATTTGGCGAGGGCGAGCCACGGAAAGACCCTGGAATCAAATATTGCTCTGCTGGTAAATAACGCGCGCGCGGCGGCGCAAATTGCGAAGGCATACAGCACAATCAGTGCGAAATAAGAGCGGAGCTTAGGAGTTCTGGTTGAACTCGTCGCGCTTGCGATAGGCCAGATAAGTGACGCCAGCCGTGATCAGCAACGGCGGAGCCATCAGAATCAGAATGCCCAATTTCAGGGCGTGAATCGAACGTTGACCGGAAGCTGCCGCGCTCTGATAGCACATCGCGCAACTCTGCGCGTAAAGCGCTGCGGGACTGGCAAGCATGAGCAGCGCGGCGACTGCGCGAGCGAACATTCCCGCTACTCCTGGTTTCGTTGCATCCATGGCAGTCAAGCTCTCCTGGAACCGCGTTACCTTCACGAATGATACTTTGATTCCCGCCCGCGGGCCAGCGCGCCAGCAGCGCATGGCGGCAATTACAAACTACTGAATCGGCACGCGCAAATTCAGCATGCGATAAGCGTCTGGCCAGATGTGATTCATCATGAAGAGCACGAAGATCACCGCCGGCACCAGACTCCAGAACAGATTAGGCTTTTCGTACTTCAGGTGCATGAAGTACAGCAGCGCGATTCCGGATTCGATAAAGGCCAGCAGCAGCAGCGCCACCAGCAGCTTGTGAGTGGACAATTGCATGGTGGTCAGAAAAGTTTCGATGCCCACGATGCAAAGCAAGCCAACCCAGATTCCGATGTAACCCGACATTCCCGGCTCATGATTCGTTCCCGTCACGGCAGCGCCTCCCCTTCGTTCTGCGGCTCCGCTTCAGCGGGCCACGTTCATCAAATACAGCAGCGGAAAGACAAACATCCAGACCAGGTCCACAAAGTGCCAGTAAAGGCCGGTGGTTTCGACGTGGCCGGAGTCCAGCCACTCAGTGTTGTAACCGATGGCAATCACGAAGAGCGCGATGACGCCGGAAATTACGTGCATCAGGTGCAGTCCGGTGATGCTGAAAAACGTGGCGCCAAACTGCACCGGGCCGCCCAGCGGATTCTTGGACAGGCTCCAGCCATCCGCCAACAGGTGAAACCATTCGCGCAGGTGAAGCGCGGCAAAAATAATGCCGAGCACGATGGTGGCGGCCAACCATTGCAGACACGCGGTTTTGCGACCCTGTTTTGCGGCAGACACTGCAGCCAACATCGTCAGGCTGCTCGTCAGCAGCACAAACGTCATGATCAACCCGTTGATCACGCTCGGCGAAAATTGAAACGGGGTGGGCCAGTTAGGGGTTCCAGCGCGCAAGTAGGAATAGCCAAAGAGCACCGCGCCGAAGGTGACGGCGTCTGAAATAATGAACAGCCACATCGTGAGTTTTTTCGACTGAATGCCGTATGGCGACGGCTCCAGCGCGGCGGCGTGTCCCGCCCCGAGTGTCATTTCTGATTCGCTCACAGCTCCTCCTCAAATTTCCGACTACATGCGGATCGCGAGCAGCAATAGCAGATACACCCACAGCAAATCCATGAAGTGCCAATATATGGAAAACGCACTGAGCCCGCTGGTCTCCGCGACGCCGCCGTTGCGAACGAGCTTGCGCAGCACATAGAACAGGCCGCCCATGCCGCCCAGCAAATGTACCGCGTGCAATGCGGTAAAAAGGTAGAAGAAAGAAGAACTCGGATTGGTCGCGAGGAACAGTCCCTGTGCCGCGAGGTTGCGCCACGCGAGGAGTTGTCCGAGAACGAAGATCAGGCCCAGAGCCGCGGTAAGGTACAGCCAGTAGATTCCGTTGGCCAGAAGAAGCTTTGCAGATGCCGCTGCGTGGCGCGCGGCATCGGGAATCGCGGCGAAGCGGTGCCGCGACAATTGCAAGGTAACGCTGCTGGCAATCAGTATCAGCGTGTTGAGGTACAGAACGTACGGCAGCTGAAAGTGCTGCCAATCCGTTGAAGAGTCCTGGCGCACGAACATCGCGCTGGTGAACGCCGCGAAGGACATGCCAATGGCCGAAACCGCCACCAACATTCCGGTCTCGGATTTCTGGGAGGGCGATCCCGAATCCAGCACGCGTGGCGGACGAGGAGCAAGCTCTGGCGGTTTGCCGGAGCCGTGATCGTCAAACGATAAATCCGCCGGAGGTAAGGTTGTTGTAGCCATCGTTGGGCGCTCTCGTTGGCGCTTAGCTCGCCGAAACCTTGTCAGGCGACGTCTGCATCACGAAGCCGGCGCCCTGGTTCTCGACGCCGTATTCGTTGGGGCCGTTGTACACCACCATGTGGCGGCCGCCAAAATTATCAAACGGCGGAGGCGAGGTGGTGGACCATTCGAGCGAAGTCGCCTCCCAAGGATTTTCGGAAGCGATGGGGCCCTTGAAGCGGCTCCAGATCAAATTGAAGAGGAAGATGAACTGAGCCGCGCCTGTGAGCAGCGCCGCGATGGTGATGAATTTGTGCACGGGAATCAGGGGGATCAGATAATCGTCCACAAACGCCGAATATCTGCGCACGTTGCCTGCCAGGCCCAGATAATGCATCGGCATGAAGATGCAGTACACGCCGATGAACGTCAGCCAGAAGTGCAATTTTCCGAGGCCTTCGCTCATCATCCGTCCGGTCATCTTGGGGAACCAGAAGTAGGTTCCTGCAAAGACGCCGAACAGCGAGGCTACGGCCATCACAAAGTGAAAGTGGGCCACTACGAAATAGGTGGCATGGAGATAGATGTCAATCGCAGGCTGCGCCAGGAAGAAACCGCTGATGCCGCCGCTGATGAACACGGAAATAAATCCCAGGCAAAAGAGCGCGGCCGAAGTGAAGCGCATCTTCGCCCCATACACACTGCCAAGCAAAAGCAAAGTCAGGATCGTCGCTGGAACGGTGATAAACAAAGTGGGAACCGAAAAGAGCGTGGCGGAGAAAGGATTCATTCCGCTCACAAACATGTGATGGCCCCAGACCATGTAGCTCAGAAAGCCGATGGCGATCATGCAGCCGATGGTAGCGCGCGGACCCAGCAGAGGCTTGCGCGCGAATACCGGTAGGATGTGAGCAACGATTCCGATCGAAGGCAGAATCGCGATGTACACCTCCGGATGGCCGAAGAACCAGAACAGGTGCTGCCACAACAGCGGGGAACCGCCGGAATGTGGCTGCAACTTGTCGCTGAGCACCAAGCCCGCGGGAATGAAGAAACTGGTGCCAGCCACACGATCCAAAATCAGCAGAATGCAGGCGGGCAACAAAACCGCGAAAGCGAGCAACGCGATGACGGAAGTGACGAACCAGGCCCAGGAGGAATAGGGCATGCGGGCCAGTGACATTCCCTTGGTGCGCAAATCCAGGGTCGTCGCTATGAAATTCAGCGCCCCCAGTAGCGACCCGATGCAAAAGATTGCGATCGAAATCGCCCACAGATTTTGGCCCATGGCGAGTCCCGGCCCGGCATCGCCGCCCACCGCGCTGAGAGGTGCATAAGCGGTCCAACCGGAAATCGGCGGACCGTCGCTGACGAAAAACGCAGCCATCATGAAGAGGAAGGCGACAAAGGTGGTCCAGAAAGACATCATGTTGAAGCGGGGAAACGCCATGTCCTCCGCGCCAATTTGAATGGGCAGGAAATAATTTCCAAAGGCTGCGAAGGGAGCGTTGGTGAGAACGAAAAAGACCATGATGGTTCCGTGCATGGTCATCAACGAGAGGTAATACTCGGGCGTCATGACGCCTTGTGGCGCGCCGACGGCCGAAAGCTTATCCAGCAGAGGAATTGGCCAGGCAGGCCAGCCCAGGTGCAGGCGCATGAGCCAGGAAAGACCCATGCCGATGAAAACAGCGAGCAGCGCCAGCCCATAGTATTGCTTGCCGATCACTTTGTGATCGAGGCTGAAGACATGCTTGCGAATGAAGCTGGTCGGCGCTGTGTGCTGGTGCGCAGCGTGTGATGCAGATGTCTCGTGCATATGTAGACCTCGAAGAGAGCGACTTGAACTGTCGCGCGAAAGGCTGCGCGATCAAACGAATCCGGTGCCGTGCTTACTGTCCTTGAGACTTCAACCACTGTTCGTAATCAGGCTCCGACATCACTTGTAAATACGCCTTCATGTTGTAGTGGCCCAGTCCGCACAGCTGCGTGCACACGATTTCCCATTTGCCGGTTTGCGTGGCCGTAAAGTGCACGGGAATTTCGATGCCGGGGACGAAATCCTGTTGGATGCGCAGCTCCGGGACGTAGAAAGAGTGGCCGACGTCCTTGGAATGCAGGGAGAGCAGAATCGGGCGATTCACCGGTATCACCAGCGAGCCCACTACCACGTCGTCGCGAGCCACTACGTCGTTTGCCGGATCCAAACCGAAGTAGTTTCCGCTTCCATCGTCAATCTTGTCGGGATGGAGCCCGCCGAACTGGCCGTCCGGACCTGCGTAGCGGAAGTAGAACGCAAACTGCTCGGCCTGAACGTCAATGTGCAGCGAATCGGCGGCGGGCGGTGCCAGGTTAACCGCACCCCAAGCTTTGGTGCCGACGAAGGTGAGCGTCAAAATTTCGATACCCACCAGAATGATTGCCGCCGCGACCAGTGGGTTGGCGCCGCCGGGAAACAACTTGATTTTGCGCGCGGGGTTCTTGTTGCTGGCCTGCCACACGAAAAGACCCAGAACCACCTGGCCAGCCAAAAATAGTAGCCCCGAGCCGGTCATGGTCTCTTCCAGTTGGTGGTCAATCGCCGGGCCAGTCGTGGAGATGTCCACCGGCATCCACCAGGTGTGCATCACAAAGAATGAAACCGAAATGAGCGTGATGACGATAACGGCCACTGCGAACAATTTGCCCATAATTTATCCGCCTCGCTGCGCTGTGCTCAAAACCATCAGGCCTTCGACGAGACGCACCCCCGGTGTTATCCCGGGGACGCGGCTGTCGGAAGAGCTTCCATTGCTGACTCAGTAGGGTGTGGCAGTGAAAACGAAATTCGCAGTTGCGGCCCCGCCGCCGACGGTCACATCCTGCGTCTTCGTCCCGTACTGTTCTTGCCACGCCGTCACGGTGTACTTCCCGGCGGGAAGTCCCGTGATCGAGAAGGTGCCGTCAGCTCCCGTAACCGCATAGTGAGCAGTCTTCAACACCGCGAAGTATCCGTGCATCCACGGATGGATATTGCACTTCACCGCGATGAATTCCGGTTTGTCCCACTTGGTGTCAATGGGAGGCGAGCCGGGAGGCTGCGATTTGTTCCATTCCTGGTTGGCCTTGGCCAAAGGATGGATGTTGTGGGAGGTTTGATCGTCGTTAAAAATCTGCAGTTGCTGCCCGGCCATCATTGGCAGGACGTGTGGTAAATACTGGCAGCCCTTCTGGTCGTAGCGCACGCCCGAGGAAGGTGTAGTGGTGCCTTCATCGCCGGCGGAAATATAAACCACGACCCATTGCAGAGTGTTTCCGGGCCCGGTGGCTACGTTCTCGGTATCTACGGGCGTCGCGTGTTGCTTGGCGCACGACGGTTCCTTGGACATATCGATCGGTTTCATTTTCATCGGCGTTCCGGTGTACGTCACCTTGCCGGTGACGGAACCGGAACCCGCGGGCGGCGTGGCGAAAACCATCATTGCGCTGCCCATCGCGACGGTCAGTCCTAACGCTGTTATGAATTTCATTCGCATCGAATCATTCCCTCCTTCTAACCTGAGACTACTGCGCGCCGCCCGCGGAATCCGGACCGATCGGTTTCAGGTCCTTTCCGTGAGTTGCCTTATATTTTTGCCACAGCGTCAATTCCTGGTTCGGGAGCCCTACCTGCAAAGTGCGTAGAAAATGGACCAGATCCCACGCATCATTGGGCTGAATCACATCCGCAAAAGAAGGCATCGGTGATCCATCGAGGCCGGTCATAAAGATGCGGTAGAGATCGCGGTTGGTGTTGCCGCACATGAACCGGTCACCGGTGGAAAAATTAAACGGCTTGATGGGATTGCCCTTGCTGTCGGTCAGCGTCGCAGCCGATGGGCCATCCGCGTGACCCTCGGGGCCATGGCACTTCCAGCATTCCAGTTTCTGGAAAAGCTCGCGGCCGTGCAGGATGCTTTCAATCGTGATCGGCGTCTCGGGCGGGATGTTCAGGACGGCGCCAGGCTTTTCCTTGGCCCAGCGCGGCGACCAGGTCTTGATGAAGGCCACCAAATCGGCGCGCTGCTGGGGATTGAGTGGCCGCCACGAGGGCATGTTGGTGTCAACGAACCCACGCGTGATGGCGTTATAAAGATCCTCATCCAAGGGCAGCGTGCCGGTCGGCGTCGAGCGGCACTTGAACGTAGCTTCCGTAAAGTCGCGCGGCTTGGGATCAATCCATTGAGCGTTCATGCCCTCGCCGTTGCCATCGGGTCCGTGGCAGCCGATACAGAAACGCCGGTAAAGCATTTTTCCGCCTTCGGCATTTCCAGTGACAGCGCCAATGTGGCTCGTCTCCGAGGAGACGCTGGGCGTACCGAGCGACGGATCAGGTGAGTTAACGTGGGATTGTGCCGTGCTAACCGTTGCGCCGGCCGTCAACAGAGCCATGGAGCCCAGCGCGAATGTCACTGCGAATTTTTTGAGTGTCATTGCTGGTCTCTCCCTTAAAAGTCGAAATCAATTCCGAAGAAAATGCTATTGCTCCAGGTTGCAGCCGTCGGATCCGCTACAGTGCCGCTTCCATTGCCGCTCAACGGCTCCTGCCCGATCGTTCTTACGCGGGAGAATTCCCAATCAAGCGCGACTCCCGCACGGCTGAACATGATCGGGTACCAGCGGTACCCGAAGGTCAATGCGGTGATGTTGCCGTTGCTGCTGCTGCCGTCTCCGATGTTGCTGAACGCCTGCTGTCCTACGTTGACCTGCTCGAAGCGCGCGACGGCTACGTTCTGTGGGTTGAAGTAGTAATGCGCTTCCAGGAAACCGCCGTAGAACGTGGGTGCCTGTGCACCCGGTGGAAGCGGCTGCGTGGACGGAAGGCCCGGAATCCCCAGGTACGCGTTATCGTGCCCGTACATAAATAGCGGCAGGAGTTCCAGGTTTTTGTAGCTCAGGTCGCCCGCAACGCCGATGCGGTAGAAGGGCTTATTGCCGAGACCTACCAACGGAACAGCGGAGGCTGTGCCGGACCCATCGCCTTCTGTTTGGTAGTAGGTTGGCCGCTGGCCGACTATGGCAAACGCTCCGATGCGCTCCAAACCAAATCCGCTTTCACCAGCCGGGCCCGGGGCGTTAAACGCCTGGCTGAACGCGAAGTTCACATCGTAGCTCCGACCGGAGGGAGGCGCGCCCGGCACCACGTCGGTCGTAAAGCCAACGCCACCTTCGTTGCTGCTCAGAAAAGAGACGGAATACCGCGTGTAACTGTTCACCGAGTGGCCGGCCAATTCAACGCCGATCTGATTGTCCCCGTAGCCGAAGTTGTTGATGTCGCGCGGATCGTTGAAGTGATAAATCTGGTAGAAACCGCCGTTGTTCGACAAGAACAGCATGCGCTTTTCCGAAATCAAATTGTCGAGTTCAAATCGCCCAAACTTGACGTTGAGCCATGGGCTTCCGTGCAAATTGTCGAAGCGAATGAAAGCGCTCTCAAAATGCCACACCGCCGTTGAGTCTGACGAAGGCAGCAGGATGAATGAGATGTTCTTGTAAAGGGTTCCGCCCGACCACAGGTCCATTCCGGAGAGGTCAAATCCCGCTTGTGTTACCGTGCCGAGTCCATCCGCCAGCCCGCTGCCAGGGACGGCATCCACTTGTTGATTGGTGGTGTTCTCACGATGCCAGTTGGGTGTGATCCGGAACGATATCGGGAAGTAGGATGGGTTTTGCCAAATCGGAGAGTCGCGGTCGTTCATCAATTGATAGCCGTTGTCGCGGAACACCTGGCCGAAATTATTTAGTTCCGGCCACGCGGTATGACACGCCGAACAAGGCAAGCCATACTTGCGCGCGAACATCGGGAGCGCTACCACCTTCCCCGAAGGCAGAGCGCTCGCCGTGCGCGCGTCGCACAGCACGATCGCCAGCACCAGAATCGCGCACGTCAAAATCGTCTTGCAACGCGACCAATTCATATTCATAGGATTCGCACCCTTTGGGAACTTCTTAGACATACACCCTCCTGTTGCAATCGGCGGGATAGCAGCGACGTGATTCGCGATTGGCCTGCAAAAAACAATGGAGCGACGACGCAGCGGGCGAGCTGGTGAAATGAAAACGGACTTGAATTTCATATGCACGCATTCCAGGAACTTCTCGTTCTTCCCCCGTTGGCGAGCGGCATAATGCCGCGAAGACGCCAAACGCACAGGAAATTACTCCCGCTGAATTAAGAATGCAAGATAAAAATTAACAAAACTTAACACTTTGTTCTTTTCCTCCCTTTTGGTGTATTTTGCTCTGTACGCTTGTACGGCTTGTCTGGCCCTGTCCGCCGCAACCTGAGCGGCGGACGGACCGTCTGAGGTTGCGGGCCCCGAGCCGAAGTCATTAACGCTTCACGCGTGGCACGCGGGGAAGAATGAGCAGTTCGCGCAGGGGGAACGATCTGGTGGCATGGTTGACGAACAGGGCTAAGGGCGGCGCTTTGAACCGCTGGAGATTGGGCAGGCTCGTTACGCTAAGCGGGCGTTTCAGCTGTGTTTTCGGCCTAGCTGCGCTGGCCGCCGCCTACGCCGCTGCGGCCGGGCCATCCCAGTCACCGCGCCACGACCAGAAATCGGACGTGCCGGAGGGTTTCGCGATTGATCTGAAGGCTTCCGACGCGGACGTATTGAAGGCCGTGGAGCTGGTGTCGCAAGACACCGTGCTGCACGGGACCCAAGTCTATTC
>CAVYDD010000016.1:0-80053 GCA_963767225.1 uncultured Acidobacteriota bacterium | reverse complement strand
GCTTCGACTTCAGCACCCACGCAGCCAGCGCCGGTGGGTCTTGAACACGAATGCAGCCGTAGCTAAAGTCACGGCGCGACTGGGAGAACAATTCGGTTTTGGGCGTGTCATGTAGGTACACCAGATAGGTATTGGGAAACATGAATTTCACGCTACCCAGGGCGTTCTTTGGCCCGGGACGCTGACGGACCGATAATTTTCCCTCAAGCAGAAGTTGAATCTGCTCTGGCGTCACGCGTACCAGAATCTAGGACTTTACCGCGGCTGTCGAAGAGGTCGTATCCATTTTTGGAGAGGTAAGACGGATCCTTTTGCAATGGCGGAAGAATTTCCTTGCGCACGATGACGGAAGGAACACCCCAGTCGGGCCGAAAAACCAAGTAGGTCATGTTCCCGATAAATGCGGGAGTTTCCGAGCGCATGGCTTTGCCGACCACTACATTCATCTTTAGACCGATGTGGTGCGGCTCATCGAACCCGTAAAGGCGAAAGGCCGGCACGTTTACGGCGATTAAAGGTGTAGCGACGTCGTGAGGAAGCCAGCGCCAGCGTTCAAGTGAGAACTGAAGCTGGCGAACGCGATCTGCGATTGGCACGTTTAGCTGCCGGACGGTTTCCGGTCCCAGACTTCCGGTCACCGCCAGTGCATGACGAAGCTGAAAACTCTTCACAGCCTCAACGACATCACCTTCGTATTTCACTGATCCCTGTTGTAGCGTTGCGTTCTCGGGCAGATCTCCCACGAGTTTGAGCTTGGTTACCAGCAGCGCCATTCCCGAATAGGTGTCGCCCACTGGCACTGGTTTCTCTGGAACCGGAAGTTTCTCGGAAGGATCTTGCTGCACGAGTGAAAGATATGTCCGCAGAGCCTGAGAGGTTCGCGAGTATCCGTCTTCCTGTGGTTCCACCTCGTCCAGGAGCGGCGCGATGTCGGAAGCTTGAGAGATTTGCGAAAGAAACTCCGGCAAATCCGTTTTCCTGTGATTCAAGTCGAGATCAAATTTGAGGTGCCGCGGGTTGATGCGTCCAACGTTCAGTGCCGAGACGTATCGCAGCAGGCACACCGATAGGGCTAGATCAAATCGTGCAACCTCGTCTGGTGTTGGCTTGCCGACGAGGGCATCCTGGCGGGTTTGCCACCGCGAAGCATCGTAGTCTTCGGCGTTCAAACCCTTCTGAGCCGCGTTTTGCAAGATTGAAACGACAAGTTTCGCTTGTGCGGTAGGCCCCGCTCCGTCAACCCAGGCGGGTGCGTACCCGCGGCTTGCATAGAATTTCGCGGTATCTCCACTGACCTCACGGAAATCAGGCCAGCGGAGGCTCGCAAGTTTGCTGGAAGCGACGAGAGGACGCAGCGCGGCGCCCACCGCTTCTGCAGTCTCCGGAATCAGCGCGGTCCTTTGTGGCGTCACCGGGCTTGGCTTTTGCGGCGGGTCGCCTGAGGTGTGGCACGCGATCGCGGAGAAGACTACAAGGAACGCGAAAACCGAGTAGACACACCGGCCTGTTGCGCGAATTCGACCGAACTCGTCTGCAAGTTTCACTTCGCGTGCATCTTACGCCCGCGTTTGGATAGTTGTCGAACGTCTCTGAACGTCTCTGAACGTCTCTAACGAGGCCGGCTCCGCCAAGTAGAGTTTGGTCTTAGTTTTTGCTTTTCCTAAGCACGCCCTATTCTCGCGCCAGGCGAAAACCTGGATCTCGAGACGGGCAGGGTCTCATTGAATGCTTAACGGAGTTGTAAATTTGATTTTTACGGATTATGCTCAGCCGGGCGATCGAATGGCACTCGCTTTCGACACCGGCTCGAAAAAGACCACCTCTTCACGCGTCGTTACCCACGTGGGTCAGGCGAAAGATGCAGCGACGTTGCAAGTGCAGATCGCCAGTCTGCTGGATCGAACCAACTATCCGGAGCGGACAGTACTCAACGCCAGCGCCAAAGAACTTGTCGTAACCGCTACCAATTCGAATTACCAGAAACTCTGAGAGCACCGTTCGAGGAGGATATGAGATGCGAAAACGAATCGTGTCGTGCATCGGACTTTTCGTGCTCGTTGTTACTTGCCTGTTGGTCCGAGGACAAGCCAAGACTTGGCCGGAACCGCAGAATACGCAGGACAACTCCGCCCAATCGTCAGCGACCGACGCAAAAGAGAAGAACATTCAAGAGTACATCGAACTTATCCGGTCCAATGTGCGCGACGATAAGGCGCAGATCATGGGAGCCGTCATGCAGTTGAATATCGACGATGCGGCGAAGTTTTGGCCGATCTACAGTGAGTACGACGCCGAATTGACCAAGCTAAACAATCTGAGAGTCGCGAATATCGAAGACTATGCGCGCAATTACTCGCAAATGACGGATGCAAGAGCGGACGAATTGATTCAGCGGAGCCTCGACTATCAAAAGCAGCGTGGTGAGCTTCTCGCAAAATACTATCAAATCATGAAACAGTCGCTGGGCGCTGTAACGGCGGCGCGTTTCCTCCAGGTCGAACACCAATTACTGTTGATTATCGACCTTCAAATCGATTCTTCTCTGCCGATTGTTCAAGGATGATTCCGAACCCGACTAAGGAGCGAAAAGAAATGCGAATTCTTGCTGTTTGTGCGGCTATGGCCCTGGGACTCGCATCGGCACAGTTATCGTTCGGCGAGGTCTCTTCGGCCCGTTTGACAACCGCTTCGGACAACGCTCCATCTCTCGCTGCGCAAGGGGGGAAGACGATCACGGTGCCTGCAGGAACGCGCATTTTGATCCGTATGGTCGACTCTATTGATTCGAGCAAGCAGAAGGCCGGATATCGCTTTACTGCCAGTCTCGAAACCAACCTTCAGGTCAACGGTGTAACGGCAGCGCCGAGGGGGGCGACGGTATACGGCCGTCTGGCTTCCGCCCAGTCGGCCGGCAGGATGTCGGGCAGTTCCGAACTCACTCTCGAATTGACCGACATTGTGATTAAGGGCACGTCCTATCCGCTTCTAACTTCTACCTACGAAGTGAAAGGTCAAGGAGAAGGCAGCAAGACCGCAAAAAAGGTGGTCGGGGGCGCCGGTCTGGGCGCACTCATTGGAGGAATTGCGGGAGGAGGAAAGGGAGCTGGGATCGGCGCACTCGCAGGCGCTGGCGCCGGAACGGCTGTAGCCGCTACAAAAAAAGGAGAGCAGTTATCGATACCGAGCGAAACGCTTCTCGAGTTCCGTCTGCAACAGCCCGCATCGCTGCCTGCGTCCCGCTGAATCGAGCGATTTCGCACGAGCAAAATGGCTCCTCGGGACTATTTAGCCGAGAAACGCGCAAGTGCTGCCGGCCACTATCCCGCGGCGATAATCGTTGGATGCGCCGATTCGCGGGTGCCTACGGAAATCGTTTTCGACGCTGGGATCGGCGATACGTCTAATGGGCGCGTCGCAGGCAACGTGGTCGACTATGACCTGGTCGGGAGCGAGGACTTTCGCAAGCGCCTAGACGAGGTGCACGGAGCGCAGCGCCACAATCGAATGGACCATACAACTTCAGCGGAATTCGTCGTGCCGAAGGACTCGAAGCTCATCGCGTGCTGCTGCCTTGCGATTTTGTCGTCGCTCTACGTCGTGGGTGCGATGAACCACGGCGTGCTGCGCCAAATAGTGCAGACGCTACCACTCTGGGTCCCAATCGTGCTCGGATTTCGCGGAAGTGAATTCGCGAAGTGGTCGGCCTTGCCCTGTCTGACCATCTGGCTGGCGACCATGGTGCTTATCTGGTTGTTAGGAGCCGCGTGGGTCTATGTTGCGTTGGGTCAATTTTCTTTAGCCGACCTAGCTATGACGCTTATCGTTGGGGCGGCTTCCGCAGGGGGATTCGTCGTGGCTCTTCGCTGGCGCACGGGAGTACGTCCGTTCTCGGCAGGCGCTGTAGTTCTGTCGTTCGGTGCGCTGCAGTTTCTGACACTTTGGGTGAGTTTGTCGCTGTCAATCACCCGGCGATAATTATGTGCGAATGGACGCCGCGGCACGTAGGCGCTTAGCTTATCAGGACTTGACCGCGTGGTCCGTCGATAACCGTCGGTTTGCCGACAATACACCCAGAGCCTCGAATTTCGCTGCGCGCAACCGCGTTTCCGGGCAGAGAGGGCACTTGATTGCGTATACGAACGTGACGGTCAATTCTAAGAGTGGCAATCTGTCAGTCCTTAAACCGTGAGGCTCAAAGATGACGCGCAAAGGTAAATGGACGACATTCGCGTCAGGTTTGGAAAAGCTGTCAGGCAGAGGAGGCACAAGCTGGGAGTTTCCTAGGAAGCATTCGCCGATCTATGCGAATTGGACCGCACATACATTGGCGGAATTGAACGCGGTGAGCGGAACGTGGCGCTCGTCAATATCGAAAAGATTGCACTAGCATTGAAAATATCCTTAGCACGGCGCGAGGATAAAAAATGCACCGACAAGCTTCGATAGTTGGTTTTCTTCTGTGCTGGGCAGGCGCGACCAGTGCTATCGCATTTGCGCCGACTCTGAACGTTTCAATGGTATCGGCAGGCCAAGACGGCCCGCTACAAATCATTGGTTTCAAGCCGGCAGAAGGACCCGACAACCTAACACTTCACATCCGCAGTGTCGCATCTAAGGCAACTCAGGATTTTTGGGTTGAACCGCTGGTCAGAAATCCCTCAGGGCAAGTTTGGCACGCAACAAACGGCCATGCCGCAACGACAGCCGGATTTGGCAACGTGCCACCGGGTGCTGAGACGTGGGACAGCAATACTGGCGCACTTCGTCTAACAACTTTGAAAATGGCTGCGAAAGACCTACGTTCGACCTGTTTGAGAATTACTCCGATGGTAATGGCGGTTGATTTTGCAGATGGAACCTCATGGAAGGCGAACTCTAGCCAGGAGGCCGACGCAATGGCTCGTGCTGACCGCAAGAGCAGCGCACCGGCATGCACTGATTCACCGGATGCGAACAATTATTTGGAGCAACTCGACGTGATTGGAATCAAAGCTAATGTCTTCGACTCGTACAGGTCGGAAGAACCGACGGGGTCGCAGTCATTCTCGTTTGCATGTTCACTGCATCGAGTTAACGACATGAGTGTGAGAGCAATTTGCGGTAGTGGCAATACCAATTAGCTTTCTCCCTACCAGCTTCGCGCTCAGTGTGCCTGCATAACTCCTGATGAGTCGAGTTACCGTCCAATTGAAGCAAAACTTCACTTTTCCGATTACGGCTGCGTTAATCGTCCAAGTGCCGCGACGATTTGCTTCGATTAATTCCTCGAAAGCTGTTTCAGCATAACGTCGTATAATCTCGTGCGCGCAACTGGGGAGCAGAACATATGAACGTACAAGAACAAATCAAGAAGTATATTACCAGCCAAGCGGAGCCAAAACGCAGTGACATGCGAGAGTTGCATCGGCTCGCACTTCAAGTGGCACCAGAATGCAAATTATGGTTCTTCGATGGCAAAGACAGCAAAAATCATACTGTTTCCAACCCTACGATTGGATATGGATTTCACAAAATAAAATATGCCAATGGAAAAAGTAGAGAGTTTTTTCAGATTGGTGTGAGCGGAAACAAAACCGGAATCTCTGTCTATATTCTTGGTCTCAAAGATAAGAAGTACTTAGCCAAAACGTATGGAAAAAAACTAGGCAAGGCGAGCGTGACCGGATATTGCATTCGGTTTAAAGCTCTAAAGGATATAAACATCGATACGCTTGAAGCGGCAATACGATATGGGCTTACAGCTCAGAATGAAAAAGGCAAGCTGACGAAATAATTCCACTGTTAAAAGCGAGCAGTTATCGATGTAAAGGCCCTCCAGAATATGACCCCTACAGCCCTGACCCGCGCCACAAAGCCATTCTCTATAAAACGGGTCTCCCGCAATAGTCGTGCGGCTCTCTGTGAGCGCTCCTTGCCTGTCTCTGTTTGCCGTTGCCCACTGCGGAAGTATCCCGAGCTAACCGGAAGTTATCGAACATGCCTCTTAGTTCGTGCCAGCTCAACCGGTCGATGCAACACCATCTAACCAGTTGATCGGCTGATACTTCCCCCTTAAGAACCCATCTGTCTGGCCGACTCGGCCGAAACCTAGCCAGGGTAACGTTTCGGCTAATCTAACCTAACCAGCGCTTGTAGCTTTTGTTCTCAATGCAAGGTGGGTTCGAGCTGAGTGTTGCGTCGACCCATTGAGACCACCCGCGTAACCGGACAGTGAGGATCGAGCCGATTTTACTTCTCCGGTAAGCGCTGCCAGCTCAACCGGTCGATGCAACACCATCTAATCAGTTGATCGGCCAATACTTCCCCCTCAAGAACCCATCTGTCTGGCTGACTCGGCCAAAACCTAGCCAGGGTAACGTTCCGGCTGATCTAACCTAACCAGCGCTTGTAGCTTTTGTTTTCAATGCAAGGTGGGTTCGAGCTGGGTGTTGCGTCGACCCATCGAGACCACGCATAAATCAAGAATTTGGGTAACTTCCACGTCCAAGGTCCTTTCTCGGGGTTCCGTTTCGACGATGGGTGCAAATAACCCGCCGCCGTCATTTGGGCTGCGTACTATTCGTATCTCAGCGCGACCATCGCATCGACGCGCATCGCGCTTTGCGCTGGCATGGAACGCGCGGCCTGCGCAACAACCAGGATCTAAATCGCCGCGCCCACGAAAGTGAGCGGATCGGTTGCCCGAACATCAAAGAGGTGGCTGGCGACAATCCGAGTGGCGGCGAGCGCGATTGGCTAGCCGATCCAGTATCCTCGATTCGTACGGCTTAGCTTGACATCCCCGAAATGACTTGTGCGACGTTCACAGCACGAGGCCAAACCTGTTTCCAATTGCTGCCGAGCCTCATCCGGTGGCTGCGGAACGACACCGGATGCTCAAGACTTGCGAGGCTTCACTGCGACTGCCGCCAATGCCTTTTTGCTGATAAGGCCAAATCCCTTGCCTGCGGCGTCTCTCCGCAGAACTGCTAGCTCAGCACGACTGTCGGCAATTTTTCCTGACTGTAATTCGATCTCCGCGCGAGCCAAGCGAACCTCGAGCTGGTCGGGTATGAATCCGCTCTTAATCGCCTCACGCGTCGTTGTCGTCAGCTGCCGCAGCGCATCGTCCAGTTTTCCCGCAGCGGCCCAGATGCGGGCGGCAATGATTTCCCGTGCCAGCCGGGCGGGGACGTTCTGAGATTTGGCTGTAATCGATTCGGTACTTCCCAGTTCCTGATCGGCCTCATCCAATTTCTGCTCTACGAGGAGCGCTCGTAGCAACACGACGTCCGCCGCGATCTCATCGTCCGGGTGCCCTTCCTTCCGATATTCGTCGCGGACTTGGCGCGCAACACGTTCGGCATCGGCGGGGTTTCCGTCTTCGATCGAAAGCCCGGCAAGTTGCAAGCGCGATCCGGCCGCATTGCTCTGCTCCTCGATCTCGACGCGGATTTTGAGAGCCTCTTCGAAACTCCTGCGCGCGCCGGCAATGTCGCCCTCAGCCATAAGGATTTCGCCCTGGTTGGCCAGCGCAAAAGCGGAATCCGCTTTGTCAGCGGACTGGCGAGCGATATCGAGTGCTTCCTGTGCCGATTTTTTTGCGCTTTGAAGATCTCCGTTAAGATAGAAGGCCCGAGCCGCGCCGGCGAGAGTCGCGGTCAGCGTGAAACGGCTTCCGAATTCGCGCGCAACCTTCACGGCTTCACGAAAACTAAGCAGGGCCGCGGAAGCGTCGCCCAGGTCGATCTGAACATTGCCAAGATCGACCAGAGTTTCCGCAATGTCCGGCGCTGCATCTACCTCGCGTGCGATGGCCAACGAATCTTCAGTCATTTTCTTGGACCTGACCAAATCGCCTTCGTCGTGCAGAAGAAGCGCCAAGTTAGCGAGTGCGACCATTTGGCCCAGGTTGTTTCCCGTCGTTTTCCAAATGGCAAGCGCGTCCTCGTACATTTTTTTGGCTTCCGGCACGTTGCCGTTCAGCTGCGCAATGCCCCCGATATTGATCAAGGATTTAGCGACTTCGCCGGGGTAGTTGGCGGAAGCCCAGATTTTGCGGGATTCTTCCCACGCTGCGATGGCTTTATCGGGTGCGCCCAGGGCGCGCTGCGCGTCGCCTTCCTGAAGTCTGGCGCTGGCCTCCACGAATTTTAAATTTCGGGCAGCCGCTAGATTTGCAGCTGTACGGGCGTCTTCCAGCATGCCGTTAGCATTGCCCATGCGAGACTTGGCAACAGCCTCCGAAAGATAGATGCGTGGAACATCGCTCGGGGGCGGAGGTAAGCGTTTCAGGGCCTCGAGGGTGACCAACGCTTCTTTGGCTTTTCCGCTGCGCGATTGGGCGTTCGCCAGTCGCAAGCCGTATTCGGGGTTATCGGGAAAGAAGCTCACCAAGGTGCTGTAAACCTGAATGGCAAGTTTCCAGTTCTGTTCCATTCCCCGGTACTGGCCCTCAACAAGCAGCCGGTCTTCACGGCTTAAATTGCCCGACAATTCGAAGGCAAGCTTTGCTTCGCTTTCGGCTTTCGCGTCATAGCCGAGACCCTGCCAGGCACGTGCGAGAGCGGAATGAGCCAAGGGGAATTTCGGATCCAGAGCGACGGCTTTTTCCAACGGAGGTAGAGCTTCACGCGCGTCATAAACGAGGAGGCTGGAAAGCCCCTCGGCGTAAAGTCGCGCCACCTCGGGGGTGGTCGGATAAGTCGCTTGAACCGCTGCGGCGTCAAGCGCGTCGATGGGTCCGACTCCCAATCGGTTCCGAAGATCCGCGCCTACGCGGGAGACCAGATCAAAAAGGTTAATCTCGCTACCTGCCTCCGCGACCGAAGCGACCGTTTCTCCCGTTGTGGCGTCCTGAAGCCGCACATCGAGGCGCAATTGCCCGCCTGAAGTTTTACCCAAAGCGATATAACTGCCAGCCACAATCAAATCATTGCCGAGGTAGTCGCGGACCCGTTTAGTAGTGTCGCTGGCGAGAGTGTCCGTGCCAGCCAAAGAAAGATCGCGTTCCATGCGCGCGATGTTTTCCGTGGGGATAATTCGCAGCTTTTCTCCGGCCGAAAGTTCAGTTGCGAGCATCCCGGCGAGCGCGGTCGAGAGCCATTTTTCCTCGTCGCGTCGCGAAGCATTCTGAAAGCTGAGAACGGCCACCGACTTACGCGGCTTGGCGGAGGAAGTCGAAGTCGGAACGGTGGAACTCTTTGCTCGCTGAATGAGCCAGTCGCGGGAATCTTTCCAGTTCAAGGCCAACATAATCGCGACAAAAAGCAGCGGCACAAGAAGGAAGAGCCAGGGACTAAGGCTAGATTTCTTTACAACCGACGGCCGAGGCGTCGCGGGCTGGGACAACTCGACAGCTTCAAGTGCCGCGCGGACATCACGAGCTTGCTGGTAACGATCTTCCGGCGATTTCTCCAAGCAGCGCAGGATCACGGCTCTCAAGCTGGACGGAACGCTTGCAGGTAGAGGCGTGGGATGTTCTCGCAAGATGGCGGAGGTCAGCTCAAAGCCGGTGCGTCCGTGGAAAGGATGTGTCCCGCTGGCCATCTCGTACAGCAAAATGCCGAGCGCCCAAGTGTCCGTTCGTGCTTCAGCAGCCTCACCGCGCAAAAGCTCCGGCGCAAGGTAAGGCAAGGTGCCCACTATGATCAGCGATTCCGCGAGCGGGACCGTGGAGGAAGTAGCTTCGTGGAGTTCCGTATCTCGTAACCGCGAGGCCAGACCGAAATCAAGCACCTTCACGCGGCCTTCAGGTGTGATCATTGCATTCGTACTCTTCAAATCTCGATGAATTACGCCATGTTGGTGAGCATGCGCAAGTGCATCGGCGATTTGAATTCCGTAACGAACGACTTGATCCGGTGATAGACCCTTTGTGCCGATCAGGGAGCTGAGCGGTTCTCCGCCCACTTGCTCCATCACGATGTAAGCTTCGCCGTCGGAGTCGCCGACTTCGTGAACCGTGCAGATGTTTGGATGGTTGAGGGACGAAGCAGCGCGCGCTTCGTGCAGTAGTAGGTCGCGCGCAGTTTTGTCCGCGAGCACGCGATCACCCACGACCTTGATCGCCACCTGCCGTTCCAGGATCGTGTCGTATGCCGAATAAACCACACCCATTCCACCTGCACCGAGTTGGCGCTGCACGCGATAGTGGCCAAAGACTTTGCCCGTGGGTGGAAGGGAGGAAGCCATTGCGGGGCATCTTAGAATTCGCCTCGGCCCATGTCAATCGAACCGCGGAACACTCAGGGTTTGGGAAGCAGCATAGCGAATGCCACGATGCTCCAAATGAGCAATTCGGAAATCGCTGGATGGGCAACTGCCAGAAAACCTGCTCGCGTTGGCGGTCTCTTTTCTGACCGAGCTCCCATTTCGATTCAGTTAAACACCTTAGCGTCTTCTCTCTAGCTTGATGAAGGGGATCCATTACATTGGTGTTCAGCAGGTCGGTGGCCAAGATACGGCCGGATCGAGGGGCTACGTAAGGGGTTCCGAACCCGCGGGGATGTGCATCCGCTGGAGCTTGGTACGCAAACCTTCGCGGCTGATTCCCAGAATTTCGGCAGCACGTGTGCGGTTTCCTCCGGTGTGTTGTAGCACGGAGCAGATCAGTTGCTTTTCCATTTCGTGGAGCGACATCGGAACGACCGCACTCGCTTGCGACGCAACCGCGGTGGCGCCGTTGCCCTGATTGCGAATCCTCTCGTTCAATAAATCAGCGCTGCACGGCCGATCAGCGGGGGCGAGCGCTGCCAACCTCGCCATTTCGCTTTCCAATTCCCGCACATTTCCTGGAAAACTGTAGGCCGCCAGCGCCGACAAACATTCTTCGGACATGCGCGGCACCGGCCGGCCGTAGCGCGCTGCCGCGGTTCGAATGAAATGCTCGGCCAGCAGTCTGATGTCGTGCGGGCGGTTGCGCAACGGCGGCAAACGAAGCGTGATGGCCGAAAGCCGAAAAAACAGATCGGCACGAAATCTGCCGACCTTCACCTCGCTTTCCAGATCGCGATTCGTCGCGGCGATGAAACGAACGTCCACCTGCTCGGTGCGCGAATTGCCCAGTCTTGTAAATTCACCTGACTGTAGGACGCGCAACAAATGAGGTTGAAGATCGAGCGGCAAGTCACCAATCTCGTCGAGGAAAAGAGTGCCGCGGTGCGCGGCTCCGATGAAGCCGATACGATCGCGATTTGCGCCGGTAAACGCGCCCTGTACGAAGCCAAAGAGTTCAGAGCCGATCAAGGTTGCGGGAATCGCCGCGCAATTCAAAACGACAAAAGGCCCTTTTACCCGAGTGCTATGGCGATAGACGGCCCGCGCAATCAGTTCCTTCCCGGTTCCGGTTTCGCCTTCGATCAATACGGGCAGGTCGGTCGTCGCGATCTGATGAACCGTCTGCAGTACGGCGGCCATTTCCGGATCAGCAGTCAATATTCCATCTGAGTGGCTGTGCGCGTGTTCCAACGCATCCGCACGGCGCTGCGCCTGACTTATCGCAACCGCAGCGCGCAATCGTGGCGCCGCGAGCGCGCAGACCTCATCCAGCAAATCTCTTTGTTCTTCCGTAAAGCAATTGGTCACCAGCCGATTTTCGAGGTAAATGAGCGCGAACGCTTCATCACTGGTCACCAGTGGTGCGCACAAGACGGACCGGACGCCGAGTTGCTGGATGCTCAGATGCTTACTGTAGGGCTCAGTCAGCGAAGCGTCGCCGATCAGAACTGCCCTGCCGCTTTCCATTACGGACCGGGCTATCGAGCGGCTGAAAGCCTCTTCGGCTAGCGATAGCGCCTCACTGCGAAAATTTCGCGCTGCCGAGGCCCGGAATTCCCCGGCCTCACGCACCACGACGAAACCTCGATCGGCCCCCAATCCTTCGATGAGCGTGTCCAGAAGTCCGGCGAGGAGTTCGCCGTATTCTCCCTCCTTCAGGAGTGCTCGCGACACCCGATACAGCAGGCTCAACTGTTGAGGCGCGAGATTATCTCGATTCAAGGCCATGGCGGGTATGTCATCCGGAAATATAGCATCATTCATAGCTTGGTTGGACACTCCGCACGTCGCCTGCCGTCAGGAAATTTGGCACTCCACCTGCCCATTCCGCTGCTAGAAGCTTGATTTGTTTGATATCACGGGGGTGAATCCGATGAATAGCAAGGGGCTTGCGACTCAGACAAGGTTTGAGGTGCCAGAAAACTGGGCCAAGTGGTGGCAGATTACTGGGCACCTCCTCGCCTGTAATACCTCCAGCCGGCGCGAGAATCGCGCGCTGCATACCGGCAATCGGACCTCGCGAACGGTTTGGGTTCTCTTGTGTCTTTTGGGACTGCCAGCAATGGCTCGCGCCCAAACCAACAAAACTTCGTGGGAAAACCTGAGTGAGCTCCATGCGGGGCAGAAAATTCAAGTTGCTGGAATGAAATCCAAGACAGTTTCCGGGACGTTCCAGAGTTTCTCCGACGCGGCAATTGCGCTGCAGACGCAGGCTGGCGAGCAGACGATTCAGCGGGTGGACGTTCGCAATGTGAAGTTGATGGAAAATCACCATCGGTTGCGCAACGCACTTATCGGCGGCGCGGTAGGCGCCGGAGCGGGGGCCGGGATAGGTGCGGCCACGTACAAATCCTGTTCGCCCACTTCATCCTTCTGTGTACAGCCCGTCGGGAGGGGTACTCAAACCGGTGTCGGTGCTGCAGCTGGCCTAGCGGTCGGCGCGGCGGTCGGCGCGCTGTGGCCCAGCCACGAAACCATCTATCGTTCCACGAACTGATGATTCGTTTCCGTCAAGAAAGGAGAATCACAAAAATGGAGGCAACTATGAGATGGCGGTCCCCAGTTCTGGCACTGTTCACATTTTTTGCTGTGGGTCTGTTCGCGATTCCGATCTACGCACAGACAATCGAACGAACCAACAAACCCGCTGCGCCACCGAAGTACGACATTCGCAGCGAAGTAACGTTGCCAGCGACGGTAAGCAGCGTGATCAGCCAAGCCACACCCGAGATGAAAATGCTACCTGGTTCCCATCTCATTCTCGATACAGCTTCAGGAAAGATTGACGCGTGCTTGGGGGTATTCCGCATCGCAGGCGAGGGGGCTCCATCCGTTTCAGCGGGCGAGCGTGTTCAAGTGACCGGAGTGATGAAAACAGTCAGACACCAGCGAGTTCTGGTGACTCGCCTGGTCCTGATAAATGGCCACACATACAAAGTTCGCAACGAACATGGTTTTGTCCTGATGCCGGCAGCGCGCAAGGGAAATGACGATGCAGACACACAAGGAGGACGGCTATGAGGCATGGGATTCTATCGCTCGTTCTGACCGTAATGATTTCGTTGGGCATCGTCGCCTGTAGCAGCGGCGGTGGCACTCCACCACCACCACCGCCGCCACCGCCTGTGACAACTCAAAATTTTTCGTTCTACGTTCTCGGCGTGGCGCTTAACGACGAAGGCCACGACCCTTACAATATTGCCGGAGTCATTTCGATTACCACGGATGGTTCGGGCAAAGTAACCGCCGGCGTGCAGGACTACAGTGATGGCGATGCCATTGCCTCTCCGCAGCCGCAGGGCGACAGCATCATGAGTGGTTCTTTAACCATGCAGGCGAGCGGGCAAGGGACACTAACTCTGGTGACCAACAATCCGAAATTGGGTGTGAATGGAACGGAAACATTTGCCGTGGCCTTCTCGAATGCGAACCACGCGCTGATTTCACAATTTGACGGAAGCGCAACATCCAGTGGAAGCCTCGATCTTCAGACGTCCACGGCCCTGCCGTCTGGCGCATTTTCTTTCGTTGCGTCCGGTACGGGATCGAATACCGAACCGCTGGTAGAAGGCGGCGTCTTTACCGTGGACGGCAGCGGCAACGTTACCGGCATGGGGGACCTCAACGACGGCGGAGTTGTTACGCGCGGTACCCCCGTCCCGGCAGGAGCGATGTTGTCAGCACCCGATTCTTTTGGCCGCGGCACGGTTACGACGGGCACCGTCCTGATTGGCACGGCGAACTATTACGCCGTGAGTCCCAAAGTGTTTCTGGTTATCGAAACCGAGCTAGGCGCTACGGTTGTCGGCACCGCGTACAGCCAGGGCGCAAATCCGAGTTTCACAAATGCTTCAATCGGAGATTCCGCGTTCACGTTAGGTGAGGGCTTCGACTTCTATGCGGCGGCCGGTCAGTTCACAACTGACGCCGCCACGAAAAGTTTTACGGGGGTCGGCGACTTGAACGATCTGTCCGGCTCGCTGTTGCCGGCCGCACACATCACCGGCGCATACATGCTCGGCGCGAATGGATACGGGACCATGACTTTCAACCCGATTGGCTCAAGTCCCGGTTTTGGTGACGTCGTCACCCTCGGTCTCTACGCAGTCGATCCGACGATCAACATACTCGATCCCAATAGCACTACGAACGCTGCCGGAGGGGTGCTGCTTGCCGAAATGGATACAAACCTTGCAGGAACCGGAGTTCTGGTTCCGCAAACCGATACAACCTTGGATGACTTCACAGGCGCGTACACGTTCGGCGCAGGGGGCCTAACCTTCGCGCCCGCTGGATTCGATTTCCTGGGCGAGGCAACCGTAACGGCTGACGCTTTCTCCGGTACCGGCGCGGTTAGCGATCCGTTCGCAGCTCTTACCTCAACTGCTGGGGAATTTTCCCCAGTGACGTTCTCGGGGACCTGCGCGGCAGACGCGGACAATGCGGGCCGCTTCACTTTCGATTCGCTAGCCTTGTCCGGTATGGGCTTCACCAGTCCCGTTGATGCCACGTTCACTGCCTATCAAGCAAACGCCGGCCAGGTGTTCGTGGTCGAGATGGATTCGACTATCGAATCTCACGGGTCCATTGAACAGAATACTTTGAAACCGGCAGCGGCCGCGAGACCGGCAAATCTCGACAACCAAAAACATCAGTTCCGATGAAGCGATGTGTGGAGCGGCACGGCGTAGTTCGGCCGTGCCGCGATAGAGTGCATAAATCGCTCGACGTCCCGATAACTCCTTCTATGAGAAGGCCGATCGATGTCAAGGCACACTTTTGGGTTTGCTGTTCGTGTCATGATTTTCTTTCCATTCAGCCAAGCCGCCTCTGTCGCCATCCTTCTATCCGCACTCTTTGGTGAGCGATATTCGCTCGGTGCTAGGTGGGTGTCCTCGTTTCAGTAGGTGCTGCTACCTGATTAGCGTCCTCTCTTCTCACCTTTGCGGTGGGAGTTGGGCTCCAGGACTTAGTCGCAGTCACCTAGACTCGGCGGCTGAGCTCGGCTGTTCGGATCAAAACTTTTTAGGCCACGGCACGCATCGCTGCTTGGCTATTGCGCAGTGGTTCGTATACCTCGCCGCTCACCCACAACCGATGCAGCAGTACCGCCAACTTGCGCGCCACGGCCACTACTGCTCGTTTCTTGGCATTTTTCCCTCCTCGTTCCCCAAGCTTTCGTCCCCATCTCCGCAAATCACTGTCCTCTCCAAATGCCGCATCCGGCTCTCGGAGAAGACTCACACAATCGCCGTAGCCATTGCATGTGACGTCGTCTGCAACTTCTGAAAACAATGCGGGAGTTGCTAGGCTCTTCGCCATTCTCCCTTTCCGTCGTCGCTTCTCGCGTCCGCCTTCAACTGAGGCCCCTTCCCTCTATCGGAGTTACCCGACTTCGTCGGTACTACCAGCCTCTCCGCCATCCCAGACGGCCCGGCCTTTCTCTCGCGAGTTGCCAGTTGATCCGCACTGCGATCACCGTTGGGACTTCCCGTGTTGCGCATGGTCCACTTTGCCTGCATGCCGTCGCTAATACCCCGGCAGGTCGGATGGAATTTGTTCGCGCGTACCATTCCATTCGCTTCGGCCTTCCCCGAAACCGGGGCGGGTCGGCTCCTGCATTGTCGGTTTCGGGGCCTGCTCAGCGTTCACTCACGCTACGGCCTGCACGCTCGCCAAGTCGCCTAGCGACTCTCTGCACCGAAGGCTTCAGCAGTTTCGTTACCTCCACTACTGCTCTGATTGCTGCCGGGTGGAGCGAACCAGTTCCCGGGCGGGTATACCCCCGCTGTGGACCACCGCCGTTTCACGGCGCACCCGGTAACGCGACAAATCAGAACCGTAGAAGGTAAGAACCGCGGGATGGCGGAGCTGTGGCCGCTACGCAGTCAAACGTATGGAGAGTTCCTGACCAAGCGCACTGTCTAGTCGCTTCACAATTTCATATTCTCGTGTCGCATCCTCGCGTTTTCCAATTCTGAAGTAGCATTCAGCAAGAAGGAAATGCACCATTGCGTCGTTCGGTTTGATCTCTTGCTGATTCGTTTAATGCCTTTATCGCCTCGTCGGTTCGATCCAGCCGCAGACATACGTAGCCTAAGTTGGCCTGAGCTTCAAACTGATTTGGGTCTAGCTCAAGGGATTTTCGGAAGGCGTCTGCGGAATCGGGGTAGCTTTCCGGGCTGAGTAATTCAATTCTGAGGCAAAGGTAAGCGTCGGCGGAACGAGGTGCGAGGCGCACCCCCTCCTTCGCAGCATCAATCGCGTCCACTAGTTTTTCCATCTGCGCGTATGAGACCGCTAATCGTGAATGTGATCCTGCGTCATTTGGATTCATGCGGATGGCCTCTTTGAAAGTTGCCACCGCCTCGTCATGCATGGCCAGGTTGCTGTAAGCCGTACCCAAGTTGTATCGGAGGTTCGCGTTCTGCGGATCGAGCTTCGTTGCGCCCAAAACTATGCTGAGACTCTCCTTGTAATTCCCAGTTTCGACGACCGCGCGGGCAAGATTGCAAAATCCCTCGGAATCGTCGGGCCGATGTTCCACGTAGGTGCGGAAGCTCCCGGACACGAGCGTCGGACAGAAATTCAGCGCACGCGTCTGCCAAGGTATGGCCCCTCGCCGCGGAGTCTTTATCGGGTTCGCGTATCTGCGGCGGTTTCGCTTTTTCATGAGCATGTAATTCATTCATCTCCCATTCGCGAAGCAGTTCTTCTGCCCGCTGCCAATTACGGGTTCCGAGCGACTTGAAAGTTCGCTTCCCTTCAAAGCTAGAATCAATCCAAATCGGGCAGTGACACTTCTCATGCTGGCGCCCTTTCTTTCTGTGTGGACAGGATCTTTCGTGGCCGCGACAAAGATTTAGTGAATCGAGCGTCATACTCTTTTTATTTAATTAGTAGTGCACAGGAAAATTACGGCCGACCGGTTGAGCGGGCAGCGTTTACCAGGCACTGACCTTTCGCAGGCGTAGAAAAGAGTGTTGACACCCTCGTCCGCTAATTCCCTCGCCCTGCGAACAGCTGTTTGCGCCCTGTCCTAGTACAGTCCTTCATCCCCCACTTCAACCTGTACTTCCGTACAGTTGAGCGATTTCTCGAAATCATTCATCATCGAATTGCTGCACGATGCAGCAGCTACAGAAAGCAGAAAACTTAACTTAATCCGAATCGCTGTGTGCTCGCGCGTATTCCCCCCTCCACGCGCGACGCACTCGCGCGACATCACACTTTGAGGGATTACCGAATGAACGTATTTAAATTGTTTTTCGTAGGGGTGTTTCTGATCAGCGCAGCCTTCGCAGCTCCGCCGGCTCATTCTCAATCGACGGCTACCAATTGCACCGCAAGCCAGCAGTCCGCCGTCGGCTGTTTCGTGGCCAACGCGGTAACCACGCATCTAGCCACACCCCGCTACGGAATGACGCTGGCGCAGTTCCAGTCCTATGGTTTCGCCGTTTCGCAGATTCTCCAGACGCACCAGACTTACATTGTTCTCGTCGCCATCTCTAGTGCCATCGCAGACGCTTTGCCCCCGACCAATGCCGACGGCACGCCCAATCAGGCCGCGCAAGACGATGCGATCGCCGAAACCGTCAACGCAGCAACGCGTTGGGGCTTCGCAACGCCACCGCGGGGCGCTACTCTGGCTGATCTCGAACATTTTTCGATGGATATCACCAGTGCTATGAACGGTGACAACGGCGTTCTGGAATTGTTCACGCCCAGCGTTTCCCTGCGCATTATTGATTCTTACATTGTCACCGCAACTTCGAACGGTACGACGAATCTGACGGAACTCCATGGCAGCCTCGCAGCCGCGATCAGAAATTTCGTTCGCTCCGGCATGATGAAGGTTCCGCCCGGCCTGACCCTGACTCAGGTGGATTCATTCGCCAACTCGTTGGCGTGGGTGATTTCCACGTACAAGTCCGCGACCCATCGCACAACCCTGAGCGCTAACTGAGGCGAAGCGTATCAGAACGACCAAAGTCCGCGAGCAAATTCGCGCTTGAACTAGGTCCGAACCTCGGCGAAGTGTTCTGCAAACATTGCGGCAGCCAACAACTTTCCGCCTGCGGATTTATCACGCTCGACTGTGGTGCGTATTCGACCTACTTCGCGCTGCTGCCAACCGCTCATGACGAAATCGTTGCCCGCTCACGATTAGTATTGGCAATTGGTGGAATGACGATGCCCTGACTGAGCGACAATGGATCGAGCTAACTGTCAAATCTTCCGAACCCGCATTCAATATGCACATTGAGGAACCAGAGAAATCGCGGCACCTAGACTTCAAACAACTTGGAATTCCCTTGACCCGCGACGGGGCGCTCGCCAGTACGCTGCGAGACGAATTGTTCGAGGTAGCGGATTACATTGTCGAGCGCGACCCTTCGGTGCGTTCCCATCTGGAAGGCCGAAAGCTGAACACTCTTCGCACTCTTCACCTTCAATGAAATTCGGCTCTCGTTGTACGTCCTGATTAGTTCTATAAAGGTAGAAGTCAAGAAAAAACACATCTCCGTCGGCTGGAATTTTTCTTGCTTCTCAGCCCACTTGATCGAGCGGGATGTGTTTTGAGCTACCGCGCCAGGTGCTCGGTTGCGGGGCACAGTACCCGAGCGGTTTGGGTTTTCTCTAGCAGCGGTTTTCATCGCTTCTTGGCAACGAAGCCTGTCTGTTCCGAAACTCACGTTACGGCCTGCACGCTCGCCAAGCCGCCTAGCGACGCTCTGCACCAGAGGCTTCAGCAATTTCGTTGCCTCCACTACTGTTCTGATTGCTACGCGTGGAGCGAACCAGTTCCCGGGCGGGTATACCCCCGCTGTGGACCGCCACCTTTTCACGGCGCACCCGGTTACGCGACCACCCAGCAAGCGGAAGAAGAAACTCTTTTAAGTGATGGAAGAGGTCTGCTCAAAAAGTGTTTGACAGGGCCGGCATTGATAGAGATGCACGGTAACGCGACTATTCGCCCAACTGAAAATAACTAGGGCTACCGGTGGCTGCGGAGAACCTGGATTTCTGTGTGATCAGGGTACTGGTGTGATGATCTTTCCCCTAGCCTTTCGAACGATATCGAGAGGCTCATACAGGAGCCCGATGTTCTGTTGCCCCCGAACTTAGCGCGCGCTGACTTGCAAGATAGCTTCTCCAGACCTGGCCGGCGCGACTTGCGCACGAAAGATTTTGGTGTGTTGGTCGTAAGCTGTGTCGTTGAGTTTGCCTTGGAGGGCCTTGAATTTAGGGAGGTGCGAAGCGTAGCCGCAGATCGTGAGCACGTCTTCGCCGTGAGCGAATTTGATGGTCGTCGTCAGGGATGCCGTGATCATCGACAGCAGCAATGCGTTGTTTCCCCAACGACGCAATCTTTGTCGGTGTCGCCCAACAATGCTAATCCTTGGCGATTCACCGCGGATAGTATCTGCTAATCCCAGCCGTCCGTGAATTTCATCCGAAGACTTCCGCCGTCAGGGAGCAGCTCTCCGCTATGTGTCACCCAGTCATATGCAAATACAGGCCCGCTTATTTCCAAACCACTCAGCGGAACGGTGACGCCCTCTTCCGAACCGCTTCGTCGCATAGGCAAAAACGTAGTGCGCGCGCTGATTGCCAAATGCACTCTCCGATATTGCGACCATGGGCGCGCTCTCATTCAATGCGTCGCTCGTATACATCGAATTGATAGGAAACAAAGGCGAATCAGCTTTTACGATCAGACCCATCCGCGCGCACCGCTGCTGCCAGATTGTGGGCGTTCGTCTCACCCAATGCGTCTCCTACTCCCACGGGCCCGGCCGATAATGTGGATAGAATTAAATTGGGGAGCTCGTTGCTGAAAAAAACGTCCGTCCACGGCCAGAGGCCGACGGCGGTGGCTAGTCTCGAGTCATAGAGAAACGAATCCCACTTTTCGCGATCGAATCGGTCATCGCTGGTCCGGATCGTTTGGACATTCGAATATTGCGTGCTCGCCATGTAGTGGCTCGGCAGTGGCATGCAGTATTGAATGGTGATTCCTTTGCTGAGCATCGCTTGCGACATGTTTTCGAGAAACGATTGGGGATCCTGCAGATTCAGTTCCGTTTGCGCGTTGTGGTCGAGCCAGTCCTGCTCATACGTGACGACGCCTGCAGCGGCTAAATATTCGGAAGTGGATTTCCAAAAGGCGGGGTCGAGCACGACGTTCCCGGACATCTTAAACTGCGTGCGATAGGGACTCGCCGTGGAAATCCAACGGGCGTGAGTGACCATCGGCAGTCCAAGCGATTGCTGAAACGCTGCAAGGCCGTCCGGGAAAAGTTCCTTGTCCGCCCGGTAGGTATATTCACCATCGGGTAGCGCTGAGCTTACGGAATTCCATCGAGCGTTCACGCCCTTGGGATACCACCAGCTGTCGAGTTGCATGTACCCAAGCGGCACGCCCAGTTTCGCAAACTGATCTCGCACCGCAAGCAGGGTGCCCGCGTAGCCTAATTGAGGGTCAAACTTGTAGTAGTAGCGCGCGCCGTTGTCGGTCCAGTAGCCAAGCTTCGCGAGCACGACGTTCGCGTCATTCGCAGCACGCAGCTTCCCGCCAAGAGCCAGCAGCGCCGAACCCCAGACCGAAAAAGCTTGATTCACGCCCTTATCGAAAACAAGCAGCGTGCTGTGCGAAAAGCCGGCAGGCAGAGTTTGGATCCTCTGAGCGATTCGGATTTCTGCTGCGCCTCCGGGTGATTCGTTCATGCGGGAGACCAGAAAGTTGTCCGCTGGCGACAGCATCATTACGTTGCCCAGTTTGTCGAAAACAGACCATGGGCCTTCGGGACCCAGCGCTCCGAACCATAAGTCCCGAATGTCCTGCGCTGGTATGAAAATTTCATCAAACCTGGCGGCAAGTCATCGAAAACAGGAAATGGATACTCGTTCGGACCGGCAGAATTCCAGACGTCGCGAAAAATGGCGATCGACAGCGCTCGATAAACGCGGATCTCCGCTGTTCGCGCGCCGCCCAGGTAAGTCGCAGATACGACATCGTAGCTTCCGATTGCATCTTTTCCGGGACTCGATTGTACGGACTCGGGAGCTTTGGGAAGTCTGCCTACGAGGTGCCAGTTGACGTTGGAAAAAACGAGTTCGTAGGTACCGTCAGCCTTGATCGCAGTCCGCAGCGTGGCGTTGTGTGCTGCATGCTGCGGTAGATTCGGGGCTCGGGCCGACACTACGGGACTAAGTAGAACGAAAGCCAGCCATACCGAAAACGAACCTAGCCGATAGTTCCGCAGACCTTCCCTCAAGCGGTGCCTCCTTATCGCGACACTGGTCGAACGTCCAGCAGGTGCTTATGAAGGAGGCTGAGCGGCGAGCGCCTGGATCCTGCGATAGTCTTGCATGTCGCGAGCAGCCTGCTCCGTCTTGCCTTGCCTGCGGTGCATTTGCGCCAATGCCAAATACGCCTGCCCGGCAAGCGGAGTATCCTTCTCCAGTTCGATGACGCGCTGCAATGAACGTTCGGCCCTATCCGGATCACTGGTGGCCGCCGCCCTGCCCAAGGCGTACAAAGTTTCCGGCATGCCGGGGCGGAGCGAGTCGGAACGCTTCAGCTCCTCGGCGGCTTCCTTCATTTTTCCCTGCTGCAGCAACGCATTTCCCAAACGATAAGCAGCTTCCGAGCTTCCGGGCTGCAATTGCGCTTCTTTCCGAAATTGTTCTTCCGCCTTCGCCCATTCGGAACCGGCGGCGAAGACTTGTCCAAGCTCAAGCCGCAGGCCCGGCAAATCGGGCCGCATAGCTAAGGCCTGTTCATATTCCTTCGCAGCCTCCGGAAGCATTTTCATTTCATAATCGGTTTGGCCAAGAGCCTGATGTCCTCGTGCAGAGTTCGGATCAACGGAACGCAAACGGTCCAACGACTGCCCCGCGAGCGCGGTCGCGGCGCGACTCAGGTAAAAGAGGAGGTCCGGATCGTCCGGCGATCTCTCGAGCGCCGCTTGCAGATTCGCGACCGCATCCGCGGCTTGGCCCGCTTGCAGTTGCGCAATTCCCAGAGCTCCGGGGTCATGAATAATTTTCAAGTGCGGAATGGCATCGGACGCGTAGCCCTCCGCTAGAAGGGCGTATCCGAGCAACTGATGGACGGCAGCGGCATCGGGACTCAATTCAGCTGCTCGCTTCAGGGGAGGAATGGCCGCAGCGTATTCATGTTGCTTCATGTATGCGTCGCCCAACCTGAGAAAGACGATCGCAGAGCTGGGAGCCAGATCCGCGGCCTTGCGAAACGCGGCAACGGCTTGGTCGAAAGCACCGCGATTTTCGGCGTCAATGCCGGATTGCAGCAGCGGAACCGCATCGGGAGGCACGGAAGGCTCCGCCGATTGCGGTGGCAACAGCAAGCACATCCACAGCAGCGCGTGAATCATGGTTGCACCGATTCCTCAATCACGATGAATTGATCGGCCTTTACGCCGCGCAGGACCTGACGAATGCCAGAGGGCCAGCGAATTTCGATGTCAGCCGTCTCCGCCGAGCCAAGGCCAAAATGCAAACGTTTATCGTTAGAAGAGAGATAGCTTCCCGCGGCCGTCGCGAATCGCGTCTGGCTATTCACTTGAACGCGAGCACCGAAACCGTCGCGATTGCTACGCTTTCCGTGCAAGGTGATCGTTAACCAGTGAAGTTGGCCGCGGCGATTGAAATAAAACTGCGGAGCTTCGCCAAGAGAGGTGGTAACGACGTCCATCCAACCGTCGTTGTTCAAATCACCGAACGCCGCACCGCGACCGGCCACGGGCACATCCGATCCGGGGTCGGCTCGCTCGAACCGACCTGCGCGGTTCATGGCCAGCAAGGGAGGTTCGCGGTAGCGCAGCGAATCATCGTAGGTCTCGACGTTGTCGAAGACATGCCCCTGGACAATAAATGCATCCTTCCATCCGTCGTTATCAAAATCCTCTAATCCGACTCCCCAGCCCGACACGTTTCCCGAGAGCACCCCAAGCCCTGCTTCCAATTCCTGCGCGCTGAACAATCCCCGGCCGTCATTATGAAACAGAACGTAGGGATCGTGCGGAAGCTGGGTAACGAGAAGGTCGGGAAGGCCATCATTGTCATAATCCTGAAAAACCACGCCCATGCCCGAGGGCATTCTGCCGCTCTCCGAAAGCGCCGCACCAGAATCCAGACCACATTCGGTGAAGGTACCGTTCCCGTTGTTGTGAAAAAGAAACTGATCGGTCACGTCGCTCGCGACAAAAATATCCGTGAATCCGTCACCGTCATAGTCGGCGAACGCGACGCCCAGACCATGGCCCTTCTTCGCGGCGATGCCGGAAGCGACGCTCACATCCTCAAACGTGCCGTCTCCGCGATTGTGGTAGAGGATGTTTGTGACGGCAGGAAACGAACCTGGCGGGCAGTACGTGGGTCTTTCGGAACCGCACGTTTTGCTTTTCTCGACGCTCCAATCCAGATAGCGGGTAACAAACAGATCCAACCTGCCGTCGTTATCGTAATCGAAAAATCCCGCGGAGACGGACCAGCCGCCTGCGGCCACGCCAGCTTTCGCGGTGACATCGGTGAAAGTACCGTCGCCATTGTTGTGATACAAGATATTTTTCCCGAAGTTGGTCACGTAGATGTCGGAAAACCCGTCATTATCGTAATCCCCAACTGCCACCCCCATCCCGTAGTTTGAGTCACCGGCATGAGCAAGACCAGCCTGCTCGGTGACATCGGTGAACGTGCCATCCGGATTCTGACGGTACAGGCGATTCCAATATGCGGGATTTCGACGATCGAAGCTAACCGGAGTGGCCATAGTGTCGCGGACGTTGCCGCCGTTCACGAAAAAAATGTCCAGCAAGCCGTCGTTGTTGTAGTCGAGGAGCGCTACCCCTCCCGGCATGGTTTCAATGAGGTACTTCCGGGAAGTCGGCGAATTACGGAGAACAAAATCAACCCCCTTCGGGGATTTCACTTGGAACACCGGATCGGATTTGGGTTTTGCCCCTTGAGCGGGCAGAAGCCTGCCGAATTCACGCGCACCGAGAGAACACAACAGACCCAACAGCTCTCTTCTGGTCATCCATGTTCCTGACAATTCGAAATCGGCTAGCGCCTGCAGCTCGCGACGGAAAAAATTCCTCGCGCGCCAGAGCCGCGTTGCTCGGCTCTGAGCTTCTCACTTCGAATTTCGAATTTCCAGGCCGCTGCTACTGTTCGAGGACACCGAGGGCGATGCATTAATGTCCGCGATGTGCGCAAGGGCGGTGTTGATCAGACCGTTGTACTCTTCGAGCTTTTGACTTTGGTATTTCTTGTCCTGATTCATCATGGCGAATGCCGGTGAGGTCTCCGTAGCATGCATGGCGTCTATTATCTTCGCCAAGCCACTCAGTTTCGCCGAAAGGCCGCTCACTTCCGCAAACGCGGTTTCCGGATGATAGCCGATACGATCTCCGGTCTGCATGGCATCAATCAATAGGTCAGGGGACCCGGCGGCGGGCCACGCAGCGTTCAGGATGTCATAGGTCTCGCGCAGGCGCGCCAACCGGCCCGCGAGGCCGTCGAGCATCGAGCGATTGTGCGCCAACCGGGGGTCGAAGCGCAGTTTCACCGTAACCGTGTCGCCGCTGCTGAACTTGTGCGTCGTAATCACGGTCGTTAGCGTGTTGCCTTCAAAACGCCATCCGGGTTTAGCCGCCGTGCTGCCGTACGAGAGCGGCTCCTCGTTAACGGTCACCGAAGCTGGCGGCCAATTACCCGGGAGGCGGAATTCGTAGGCCCGCTCGTTTGCCATTCCTGCGTAATGCCCCGCCGTGGGCGCGACGCTCAACGTGAGTACAGCACCGTCGGCGTTCAAAGCAGCCTGAATCGGGGTCCAGGCAAATTCTCCCCGCTGGTAGCCAGGTGTGTCCCCCGCATCTTCATATAGGCGATATTTCGACGTTTGTCCGTTTTGCAGCGGGAATACCGTGAGGATGAGAGGGTCCACCGGCTTTTCGCCGGTATAGCTCATCGCCGGTTGCATGGGAATAATGCTTCCACCCTTCACATACAAGGGGATCTGGCTAATCGAAAAGTCGCGCTCTACGGTGACGGGGCCGTGAAAGCTTGCGCCACTATCCCGTTCGAACCAGTCACCGGCTGGCAGCCACACCGCAGTCTTTGCGAGTTGTGAGTCCTTTGCTACTGGCTGCGTCACAGGATCGGCTAGGATGCTATCGCCAAACATATATTCATTTTTCGCGGCGTAGGCCTGAGGCGCGTCCGGCCAGTCGTAGTAAAGCGGATGCAGCAGCGCCAATCCGGTGTCGTATGTTTTCCTGGCCTCGGTGTAGATGTAGGGCTGGAGGGCATAGCGACGCGCGAAAGACTCGCGCATCAGGTCCGAATACGGCTCGGGGTAGGCCCAGATTCGCCGCTCCGCGTCGGGATTCTTGGTCGTGTGAGTTCGCAGGATGGGACTGAAACTTCCCCACTGGATCCAACGCAGGTAGAGTTCCGGTTCGATGGCACCGGGCATGTGGCCGCCGATGTCATGACTCCAATAGGCGTAACCTACGTTGGCAGCGGTGGCCGTGAAATAAGGTTGAAATGCCAGCGAATCCCACACAGAAATAGTGTCGCCGGAAAATCCGATCTGATAGCGGTGATTTCCCAGGCCGCCCCAGCGGTGAAAGAGCAGGGCGCGTTTGCCTTGGCGCTGCTGATCGGTGAAGAAGACATAGTTGATCCACCACGTGGGGTTCAATCCAGCGATGCTGGTCGTGTCCTCCTGCTGCCAGTCGAGCCAGAAGAAATTGATTCCCTGTTCCTCGAGCGGGTGAATCATGTCGTTCATGTAGTTCGTTGCGAATTTCTTTTCCGTGATGTCGTAGGGAACATATTGCTTGGTCGCTGGATCGATCCCCATCGCGCGGGCCATCTCCGGGTAATGATCCTCCCAGGGCTGCACACCCGACGCCGGGTGGATATTAACTGTCGCCTTGAGGCCCTGTTGGTGTATGCCCGCCAGAAACCGATCCGGATCAGGGAAGAGCAGCTTGTTCCAGGAATAGCCCGTCCAGCCAAGTCTGTGGCCTGAGGCATCCTGTGCACTGTTCCCCGCAACCTCGTTGAATGTGGGATGCCAATCCACATCAATCACCAGGACGTCGAGAGGCGTGTCGTGTTGATGAAATCCTTGAATCAGTTGATTAAATTGCTGGTCGGTATAACCCCAGTATCGCGACCACCAGGCCCCGAATGCAAACCGCGGAGGCAGCGGAATCTTTCCTGCCACGCGCGTGAAATCGTAGAGAGCGCGCCTGTAATTGTGGCCGTAACCGAAGAAGTACCAATCTTGACGCTCCCCCGCCGGACGCGCCGTGACCCAAGGCCAAGGGCTGCGCTCACCTGCCGTGAATGAAAAATCGTCGGAGTCAAAAAGCTGGCGCGTGCTGTCGTCCGCGACGGTCCAGCCGTCGCGTGAGATGAGCCCTGGTTCCAACTGCACATCAGAGCCCTGAACCCTGTCGAGCGTGCGCGTGGTGCCGAGGAGATTGCCGGTATCAGCCATTCCAGGCTTCCATACGATCACTTTTCCGTTCAGGTTGAAAGTGATGCTGAGATTGTCCGAGGTGAATTTGCCGTCCGAGTCTCCGGGGGTGTAGACCAGCTTCAGCGCGCTGGTTTGAATCAGCGTGCGTGCGCCATTGGGCGCAGATTCGTGCGTGAATTCAGGGACGGCGAGCCTACGATTCAGAAAGACCAGCGAGGCGTGGTCTTCGAACTTGCCGTCTGCGGCCCACTCCAGGCGAATGAGTTGCGGCGTCAAAATGGTGAAGCGTGCATGCCCGGAAGTGACGACAGCGCGCGGATCGGCAACAGGGTCATAGCGGCCAGAAGCATCCGCGGCTTCAACAGGGGTGTGGAAGAGAGTGAGCGCCCCCATTGCCACCACGAATAAGCCGCGACGAAGGCTGTGAAGCAAATCCGTTGTGAGCATCTGTGGGCCTCATGTCTTCATAGTGTGACAGGATCACCAAGCTCTTTCTGAGCCGGGATCCATCCGTACACAGCTCTGGCAAAGAGGCCATCGCTTCCCCTCAACGATTGAAAAACCCTTGCCGGCCGCGGTACGGACGAAGCGCCTGGCAGGTTGGGTGGCGAGCCTCGACTGGGAATCCAGTCGCCGGCACCTGCCAGGGTTTCGCGTCCCGGGTGGGGGGAGCGGAGGTCGCACGCTGCGTCAAAAGTAGAATTTCGCAGCCACCTGTGCCGTTCGCGCCTGGTAAGCTGAGGTTATCCTCCCGAAATTGCCGGCGCTTACGTCGCCCAGATTTGTGTCCGGTTGGAAGAAGTCCGGATGGTTAAGCGCATTAAACATCTCGAAGCGGAATTGCAGGCGCTTACTCTCGGCGAAATCCCAGTATTTTTGAATGGCCATGTCCCAATCGAAGTACCTGGGCCCATGAAGATTCGCGAAGAATCTCGGAGCATTTCCGAATGCGAAGCCGGTAGGTTGCGAGAACGCGGCCGGATTAATCCAGTTGTTAATCGATTGATTCGCTGGGATCGGGTTCACGCCTTGCACGATGTTGGGGCGCTGGTTGAAACCGAAACCGACATTGTTCGAGGCTGGTTGGATAGAAAGAGGCAATCCCGATTCCGCAGTGAGGATTCCGCTCCACGTCCAACCGCCCAGAACCGCATTTAGCGGCGTGCTCCAGTCGGAACCAAATCGTTTGCCCTTGCCCACCGGCAATTCGTAGATGTACGAGGCCACGAACCGATGGGGGACATTGCTTGCGTCAACTGAATAGTCGGCAGAGAGGTTGTACGAATTCAGGTTACTGGTCCCACTGCCTGGGAAAGCCCAACCGGAAGCCCCTTGCACGTCATCCCTGAACTTCGAATAGGTGTAGGAGAGGTTCAGGTCCAGGCCGGAGTGCCAGCGGTGCGTATAGGTCACCTGCAGTGCGTCGTACGACGAGGTGCCGACGGTAGGCCCGTTCTCGAACACGCTGCAGTATTGAGGAAACGGAGCGAGCGATTGCGCCAGGGTAATCGTGGGATTGTTGAGGCCGCAGCTGCTTGACGTTATGCTGCCAAAAAATGGGTTAGGCACCGCATTGAAGAGCGCATTCCCCTGAGCCAGATTTCCCGGCGACATTTGGTCCCACTGCAGACCTGTTGCGAGCAAGTTCGTACCATGATTCCCGACGTAGCTGACGTCCAGCATGTCGTTGGGGGTAAACGAGTACTGACCTCCAGCCATCCACTGCTCTACGTATGGGGTTTTCCTGTTGTTATTCGTTATGGTGGCGCCAAAGCCGACGTCCTGCAACCCTCCCGCGGAATTGCCGGTGGGCAGCCTTTCCGTGGTAAATGCTGGGTCGCAGGGTGAGAGAACACCAGGAGCAGCTTCACAATTGACATTCGCATTTCCGCTCAGAGTCGAGGCGGGATTTAGACCGTTGTTTAGAGTCGTGTTCCACGGTGTCTGCTGTGAAAACCCGTCATTGGGACCCTGGCCGTAGTAGTTCGGTACGTAAAAGATCCCGTAACCGCCGCGGACCACCAGGTTTTTGGCGGCCTGAATAGCGATGGAGACGCGCGGAGCAATATTGCTGTACGGAGTATTGTAAAGGCCAGGATTGTTGGGCGAGCTGAAGATAAGTTCGCCGGGAACGAAAGAACCAATCTGGGCGCTTATGGGATTCTCCGCCGTAAAGCTGAAAGAGTTTTGCGCATTGTGACGTTCGGTTGGCGCGGTTTGGATTTCGTAGCGCAGGCCCAGGTTCAAAGTAACCCTGGGAGTTATCTTCCAGCCGTCCTGAATATACCATCCGAGAAAGTTCTTATCCGTGGCGGGAAATGCTTGAAACAGCGTACAAAGGGCGCACGAGGTGCCGTTAGTTCCACTTCCCACTCCAAGCAGGAAAGAGGCGAATCCGCTTCCGGTGCTCCCTATTGCGTTATTCGGATCTGGCCCTTCTGTGGAAGCGGTTTGGAAGTTGAGCGCCGTTTGGCCGAAGTGACCACCGTCAATCCGTAGCCACACGTCCGTGAATCCAAAAGCCAATTCGTGCCTGCCCGCCATTTTCGTGAAATCAATCGAGCTGGTCCAGAATGTCTGGGGCACGATGTAGCTGTTGTTCCCGCCAACCGCTCCCAGGGGGGCATAATTCCCGCCACCGCTGAAGGATATCTGCGGGAAAGCCGGGGCAATTCCGTCAATGAATGTCGGGAAGCCGAGAGTCGAGGTTTGGAAGCCCAAACCTTGTCCGGTTGCCTGCTCGACGTGGCGATTCACCCCGAAATTCAAGTTCATGGTAAATGTGGGATTGAAAATATGGTTCAGCCCGACGTTGATGCTGTAGCGATTGTTAGGATTGAGCAGTCCCGGACCTCCCGGATCGTCAGGTCCGTAGAAGTCTGGGGTGTTTGTTTTCGTTTGGAACTTTTGCGAAAAGCGCGCGTAGAGCCGGTTGTTCTCGTCTATGTTGTAGTCCACGCGGCCCGAGTACTCGTTCGAATGCTCTGCGGCGGCTCCGGTTGGCGTAAAATTGGTTCCCGTCGATCCCCCTGAAGTTGGCGTAGGCCAGAAGTTCGCAGCCGCGATATTACCCGCAATCGTGTCCATAAGTGCTGTTGGAATCTTGTTCGTGACACCCAGCCCAGTCGAAATGTTGCCGGAAACCGGGTCCCGAATAAAAGCCGTGGCGCCGCTGCAAGTTACATGATTCCCGGTGACGGGATCAGTCCCTCCGCAGGTAACTTGGCGCGTGCTGAACGGGTTGTAGATTTCACCGGTGAAGACGGGCCTTCCGAGGTAATCGACTACAGGAGCGTGAGTGTTGGGATCAACCGCTTGCAGTCCTAGCAACGCCGAGAAGTCGCCGCCTCTTTCCGCGGTGGTAGGCAGCGTGTATGTGTTGGTTGATGGTGTGGATTGCCGCTCGCCTTCATAGTAAGCAAAGAAAAAGAGTTTGTTCTTCTTGATTGGGCCGCCGATCGTGCCGCCAAACTGATTGCGATTGAATGACGGCTGAGCTCCCGTGTTGAAATAGTATCTAGCGTCCAGAGCGCTGTTGGCGTAGAACTCCCAAGCGTCTCCGTGGAAATCGTTGGTTCCTGACTTGGTCACGATGTTGACGACGTTGCCGCTGCTCCAACCATACTGGGCCGTGAACGCGTTGGTCATGACCTTCATTTCCTGCACCGCGTCCACGGACGGAACGTAGATCACTCCTCCCCAATCAACGCGCGTGTCCCAGGTGCCGTCTAGCAGATATTCCGCGGTGCCAAAGAAGGTGCCGCCGAAATTCAGAAAGGAAATATCCTGGTCGGCCGTTTGAGCGAGACCCGGCGCGCCCACCACCTGCTGTTCCGCTGCGTTGTTCACCGAGGAATTGATCAGCGTCAAACTGATGACGCTGCGAAAGTTCAGAGGAAGACCTTCGGTGAATCGGGCGGAGAGGTCTTGCGAAATATTCGCGTTGTCGGCATTCAGAAGCGGCGCTTGCGCGGTAACTTCGACGCTCTCGGTCAGCGCTCCTACGGTCAGGCGAACCTCTTGTTCGGCGCTTTGGCCGGCCGCCAAGGTGATTCCGTCTTGCCGATACTGCTTGAATCCCGGATTTCGCGTCTCCAAGAGGTAAACACCCGCCGGCAGGAACGTAAAAGTGTACAGGCCGGTTTCGCCGCTCGAAGTCGTGCGCGAAATGCCGAGGTCGGAGCTTGTGAGAGTTACTGTCGCACCTTTCACGGCCAAGCCGGCCGGATCGATCACGCGGCCGCTCAGCGTGGCCGTGAATGCGGCAGACGACTGACCGTAGAGCGGCTTGCAGCAGAGGAATAGAACCACTAGCGCGCCGAGTAACAACCCAAGTTGCCGTGAACGTTCTCTGCCTGACATTCGGAAACCCTCCTCGAAATTCTGGCTGACGCCAGGACTCCACCCCGTACGGCTCGACCGAACCGCCCAACCTTCACTGTGCCGCGACGACCGCAGCTGCGTCCTCAGATTTTGCGTGTAAGCACCAGAACACCGTGCATTGGGCAGAGTTATAAAGAGTCGCGAGCACGCTGGCAACGGTTTTCAGGTAAAGGAACGGGGATAAAAGCGATAAGGGCTATTAACTGTTGCTTATGGTATTTATTTCTCACAACTTGCAAAGAGGGCCAGAATGACCGTAAAGCGGCCCGCCAGCGCCTTTTAGATTGCACGCTGGTCTAAAGCGCAGTAACATCCATCGAAACTAACTCTAGCATTGCCAGAATTGTTCGAGGTGTCGGTGCTATTTCGACGCCACGGCGACGCACGTCACCGGGGGGTGGGGTGGGTAAACATTGCAACCAGAGCAGGTAACGGAAAACTGGACACCGTGTAGCGAAGTCGAGAAGGGCGCCGTTGAGCAGCAACTCGAATTGCTGCTTGCTTCACCCTTATTCCATTCCAGCAAGAGATATCCGAGGTTCCTGAGATTTGTCGTTGCGCGAGCATTGGCCGGCCAGACCGACCAACTCAAAGAACGCATCCTTGGTGTGGAAATCTTCGACCGGCCAGCCGACTACGATACGAACACGGACCCTATCGTTCGAGTGACTGCCGCGGAAATTCGCAAGCGCATCGAACACTATTATCAGGATCAAAAGCACAAGCACGAAATCCGGATGATCTTACCCGCCGGATCCTACGCCCCACAATTTTACTGGCCCGGCCATCCGAGCGGCCCTCCGGTAACTTCCCTGGCATTGCCGAATGAAGCGTCGGATGCCCTCCACGCGCAGGCCGTCGCGACGCTGCCGGTTGTTCCGCAATTGAAACAAACTTTTCTGGCACGCAGGCTGCCAGCGCTCGCGCTAGCGGGATTGACGCTGGCGATTGCTGCGGCGGCGCTATGGCATGTATCCCGTCCGCCGGTCTTGAAACAATTTTGGGAGCCGTTCGTAAACTCACCGAATCCGGTGCTCATATGCGTGGCAGATCAAAGCCAGTATTCGACCATCCGCCTGCGCGACGCCGCTGACCCCTCGCATCAAATCACGTTGCCTGACAGCATGGTCGCACTGATCATTGACGATGTAAGTCCTCTGGTGAACGTTGCGGCTCTGCTGCGCACCTACGGGAAGACCTCCCGCGTGCTCGCCGAGTCAAACACTACGCTCACCGATTTACGCCGAGCTCCCGTCGATATTTATTGGAGCGTTCGATAATAGCTGGACGTTGCGCTTGACCTCGCCATTACGCTTCCACTTTGCCAACGATGCCGCGATGAACAAATTATGGATTGAGGACCGCGCCAATCCTGGAAATCACAATTGGATGATGGACCGAACCGTGCAACAAACCGGAACCTACTCGGATTATGCCATCGTAGCGCGCTTCGTTGATCCCAACATCGAGCAATTGGTGGTTGTGGGCGCAGGCATTGGCCGCGGCGGCACGGTCGCTGCCGGAGAATTTCTGGTGGACGAGCAACGCATGGACGAGATGCTGAAGGCTGTACCCGGTGATTGGAAACGAAAGAACATTGAAATTGTTCTGGAAACGCAGGTCATTGGAGACCGTTCCGGGCCTCCACACGTGAGCGCGGCGTACGTTTGGTGAGGATTTCCTGTCGGTAGTTTTCGCGTGGGTTCGTTGGGCTGCGATGGGCGCGCCGTCATTCACGGCGCGATTTCTGCAAAAAATAGTCGATTAGAAACAGGCTTGGGCGATTGTTTTCAGTCGCTTACGGCGATTTCGAATCGCTGTGGCGTCGAGTCGATTAGAACGCTGCGAGGGTTCGCTTTCTGCTGTGCGTACAAATATGTATTGTGACGACCGGTGGAACGCGACTGTGAGCGTTTGCGCGGGGTGGTCCAGAGTGGAGCGGCTAAACCCGCAGCCGCAAATTCTGCGGCGTTCCTCTGCATGGCATGGAAGCACGGACTACCCGCCGAATAGTTACAGCTGCTTGAGTTGGGCGGGTGAATCATTCTTGACAAAAGAGTCGTTGCAGACATAGAAATGGTTGTTCGCTTGTAGGCGAAAGTTGGCCGAATGCGGAGGACCGCGAATGCAGACGTCCCGCAGAGATTTCTTCAAGGTAGCCGCAGTCGGCGGGGTCGCCGCCACCATCTTCGGGTTTGACCTGAAACCGGCTTACGCCCAGCTGAAAGAATTGAAAATTGCACGCGCGGCGGAGACACGGTCGACGTGTCCTTATTGCGCGGTAGGCTGCGGCGTGCTGATTTACACGATCGGGGACAAGGCCAAAAACGTGACGCCGCAGGTGATCCACGTGGAAGGCGATCCGGATCACCCGACGAACCGCGGGACGCTGTGTCCGAAGGGATCCTCGCTCGAGCAGGACATGCTGAATCCGCGGCGGCTGGTGAAACCGCAAGTGCGGAGGCCGGGCGCGACGGAGTGGCAGGACATTTCGTGGGATCAGGCGTTGCAAGAGATTGCGCAGTGGACCAAGAAAACGCGCGACGCGACCTTTGTGGAGAAGGACGCAAAGGGTTTGACGGCGAACCGTTGCGAGGGGATTTCGTTCATCGGCGGGTGCACGGATACGAACGAGTTTAACTATTTGGTAGTGAAAACAATGAGGAGTCTGGGCTTGGTGTATTTAGAAAACCAAGCCCGTGTTTGACACGGCCCCACGGTCTCAAGTTTGGGACCAACATTCGGACGCGGGGCGATGACCAACGGCTGGATCGACATCAAGAATACCGACATGATGTTGATCATGGGCGGGAATCCCGCCGAGAACCATCCCTGCGGATTCAAGTGGGCGATGGAGGCCAAACGCCACCGCAACGCCAAGATTATTTCTGTAGATCCGCGATTCACGCGCACTTCCTCTACTGCTGACCTGTTTCTGCAAATTCGCGCGGGGACTGATATTGCGTTTCTGGGCGGGTTGATCCGGTATGCGATCGAAAATAACCGGTATGCGAAAGAGTATTTGATCAACTACACGAATGCCGCGTTTATTGTGAAGCAAGGATTCAAATTGCCGGAGGATGGCTTGTACTCCGGATTTGATGCGACGGCGGGGACGTACGATAAGACCACTTGGAATTATCAGGAAGGCGGAGACCTGAGCGGGAAGACGGACACGCCGGCGAGTGCTGCGCCCGCTTCGGCTGGCGCCGCGTCAGGCGGGGCGTCCGGCATTGGCGGAGCAACGGGTCACGCGCCGGCACCGGAACCCGGTAAGCCGGCGGCACCGGTTGCACTGCCGCCCGACGTAGCCTACGACTTGACGCTGCAGCATCCGCGCTGCGTTTTCCAATTGATGAAGCAGCAGTATTCGCGGTACACGCCGGAAATGGTCGAGCGGATCACGGGCATTCCCAAGGAACAGTATCTGAAGGCGATTGACATGTTCACGTCGGTGCGCAAAGACGGGGACATGAAGAAAGTGGCGACGATTATCTACGCGGTGGGTTGGACGCAACACACTTTCGGAACGCAAATTATTCGCACGGCGGCGATGATCCAGCTGCTACTGGGGAATGTGGGAAGAGCGGGCGGCGGAGTGAACGCGCTGCGCGGGCATTCCAATATTCAGGGCGCGACGGACATGGCCGGGCTGTTTGATTCCCTGCCGGGATACTTGAAGGCGCCGATTCCCATCGACACGGATTTAGCTACGTTTCTGAAGCGCAACACGCCGACGTCGTCGAAACCGACGCCGTGGGGTTCCTGGAACTACTATTCAAACACGCCGGCGTTTTTTGTATCGCTGCTGAAAGCGATGTATGGCGACGCGGCGACGAAAGAAAATGACTTTTGCTTCGGTTACCTGCCTCGGGCCGACCGCGATTATTCGTGGACGCATATCTGGGAAGATATGTACAACGGCAAGGTGAAGGGCATGATGGCGTTTGGAATGAACGGCGTCATGATCGGCCCCGACACGCACAAAAACATAAACGCGCTAAAGAAAGCGGACTGGCTGGTGGTGGGCGAGATTTACGAGGATGAGACCAGCGAGTTCTGGAAGGCACCGGGAATCACGGCGGACGAGCAGAAGACGATCAATACGACTGTCTATCGGCTGCCATGCGCGGGCTTCGCGGAAAAAGATGGCAGCATGACGAATTCGGCGCGCTGGGTGACTTGGAAATATGCGGCGGTACCGCCTCCGGGACAAGCGCGGCTGGATCAGGATATCGTTGCGGACATTTTCTTGCGCGTGCGGGACCTGTACAAGAAAGAGGGCGGAAAATTCCCTGACCCGATTCTGAATTTGAGCTGGGCTTATGCGGATGCGGCGCACCCGTCGCTGGCGCAAGTGGCGATGGAGCTGAACGGCAGAGCGCTGGCGGACTTGAAGGACGACAAGACCGGGCAAGTTGTGCTTAAAGCAGGCCAGCAGCTGCCAGGTTTTGCTTTGCTGAAAGATGACGGCACGACGATGTGCGGCAACTGGATCTACTCGGGTTGCTGGACGGAAGCGGGTTCGCAAATTCAGCGGCGCGGCACCGAAGATCCATCGGGCATGGGAGTTTTTCCGAACTGGTCGTGGTCGTGGCCGGCGAATCGGCGGGTGTTGTATAACCGCGCATCGTGCAATGTGGACGGAAAGCCGTGGGATCCGGAGCGCAAGCAGGTGTGGTGGAACGAGGCGGCGGGAAAATGGGTGGGTAGTGATGTGCCGGACTTCAAAGCGGACTCCCATCCGAAAGATCACTTGGGGCCGTTCATCATGACCCCGGAAGGCGTGGGGCGATTATTCGCACCGATCGGAGTGCTGGCGGAAGGACCGTTCCCGGAACATTACGAGCCGATCGAAAGCCCGACGAAGAATTTGTTCCATCCGGAGCAATCGAATAATCCGCTGGTGAAAAAATTCAAATCGCCGTACGACAAGTTTGGCACGCCGGAAGAGTACAGCATCGTGTGTACGACGTACCGGCTGACGGAGCAGTATCACTACTGGACGAAAAATAATCCGATGAACGTGCAGCTGATACCGGAGCCGTTCGTGGAGATTCCGGTGGAGCTGGCGCAAGAAAAAGGCATTCGGGGAACAGATATGATTCACGTGATCAGCGCCCGGGGGACGTATACCGCGAAGGCCTTTGTGACGCGGCGGCTGAAGCCGATGATGATTGACGGCAAGAAGGTTTATCAGATTGGGTTGCCGATTCATCAGGGTTACCGCGGGATTGCCGAGGATGCAGGACGAGACGCGCGGACGCCGGCGAATTTGCTGACGCCGGCAGTGACGGATCCGAATGCGCACACCCCTGAATCCAAGGGCTTCCTGGTTAAGGTCGAGAAGGCGTAGGGAGCGAACGATGAGCCAGGCGTCAACGGAACTGTTGAGGATTTCAGGGCACGCCGGGACGGTGCCGGGCGCGGGCTTGAACCGGGAATTTCAGGTTTGCAAGCTGGTGGACACGACTACTTGTATTGGATGCAAGGCGTGCGAGGTGGCGTGCCTGGAGTGGAATGGGTACACGTTCAGTGAAACTACTTTTGACAACAGCTACCAGACGATGCCGGAAACCGCGTGGAATTACTGGAACCTGATCAAGTTCAACGAGCACGAGCGCGCAGACGGCAGCATGATGCTGCTGATGCGCAAAGATCAGTGCATGCACTGCGAAGATCCGGGCTGCCTGGCGGCGTGTCCGGCGGACGCAGCGATTGTGCAGTATGTGAACGGGATCGTGGATTTTCAGGAAGCGAACTGCATCGGTTGCGGATATTGCATGACGGGTTGTCCGTTTAATATTCCGAAATTCAGTCCGACAGCGCGAAAGGTCTTCAAGTGCACGCTGTGCAACGATCGCGTGTCTGTAGGATTGGAGCCGGCTTGTATTAAGGCTTGTCCTACGGGCTGCCTGCATTTCGGTACCAAGAAAGAAATGAAAGAGCTGGCGCAGACGCGCGCGGATCAACTTCGCGACGTTTCCGGATTCGCCGATGCAGGTGTTTACGATCCGCCGGGAGTAAGCGGGACGCACGTGATTTACGTGCTGCACGATGCGAAAAATCCGGAACTGTACGGCGGGTTGCCGAAGGATCCGCACATTCCGTATTCGGTGCGTTTGTGGAAGGGGCCGCTGAAGTGGCTGGGGAATTTGGCCATGATCGGCGGGTTGCTCGGGCTAGCTGTGCATTACCTGCGTTTTGGGCCGAAAAAGGAAGAGCCGATTCCGGCCGCTGACGAGAACGGGAGGCGGCCATGACGAGCGACGCTGTACCGCGCACGAATGCCGCGAATCATGACGAGGAGTTGATCCCGCGCTATTCGTTTGGCGAGCGCATGAATCATTGGGTCGGCGCGCTTAGCTACACGTTTGCGCTGCTCACGGGGCTGGCGTTCTGGTCTCCCTATCTGTACTGGCTGGCCGCAATCGTGGGTGGCGGACCGACGGCGCGATTCGTGCATCCATGGTTCGGGCTGATTTTTACGGCGTCACTGTGCTGGACTTTTGCAGAGTGGCACCGGGACATGCAGATTGATGAGGCCGATCGCGCGTGGGCGAAGGCGATGCCCTATTACATCCAGAACGAGGACGATAAATTGCCTCCAGTGGGGCGATTCAACTTCGGGCAGAAACTTTTCTTCTGGGGGATTTTCTACGGTGTGATCTTGCTGTTGCTGACCGGCGTGGCGCTGTGGTACACCGAAGCGCTGCCGTGGAGTTGGCGGTACGTGCGCTACGTGGCGATTCTGGTGCACTCGGCCGTGGCGTTGATTACGATCGGATTGTTCCTGATTCACGTGTACATGAGCGCGATTCTGGAAGAGGGCAGCTTCGGCTCGATGATTCATGGATATGTGACGCGGGCCTGGGCTTGGACATTTCATCGCACCTGGTATGAAGAGATTAAAAGCGGATCGCGATCCAAGTAATGGCGCAACGGGAGTGGGATCGGCGCATCCGCCGTGCCAACGAACTGACTTCCTCGTATCCGTTTGCCGCTGAAGGACTGCGCTACTACTCGCGCGTGGCAACATTCCAGAGAAGCCTGTACTCGGACATCCAGAAAGCTTTGGCGGATTCGCCTGCGGCTGAAGTCACGGGAAGCCTGCGGGATGAACTGGATCTTTTCCTGCTGCTGCCGAATTTTTCCAGGTTTTTGGCGTTGATCGAGCAGATTGCGCCGGCACCACTGGCGCAGGCTGCCGCAGGACTGGCGCGGAAAGGGACGGCGGGTTGGCAGCGCGCGATCGAGGAATTCTGGCACGGCGATTTGGATACGGCTCTGGCTGTCGGCGGGATGGACGAGGAATGGAAGGGCGCGGCGGATGCGATTCAGCCTCGGGAACAATTGCTGGCGTGGATTTTTCTGCAGCCTTACGCGGAGTACCTTGCCGATCAGCGCGCGAACACGATTGTGGATGGAGCGCCTTCGACTTGCCCCTTGTGCGGAGGGAGGCCGATTGTGGGAGTGCTGCGCAGCGAGGGCGATGGCGCGAAAAAGTCGCTGATTTGCATGTTGTGCGCGCATGAGTGGGGATTTCGCAGAGTTTATTGTCCGGCGTGCGGAGAGGAGCGGGAGCCGCAGATGGCGTTTTACTCAGCGCCGGAGATTGCGCACGTGCGGGTGGACGTCTGCGACACGTGCCATACGTATTTGAAGAGCATTGATTTGACGAAGACGGGGCTTGCAGTACCGGTGGTGGATGATTTGGCGACGATCCCTTTGGATTTGTGGGCGCGCGAGCACGGATACGAAAAACTGCAGATTAATTTGCTGGGAACCTGACGGGGTGGAAATCACCCCCGGCGAAAGCCAAACAGTGCGGCACCCGTTGAGTCCAGAGCTGTGCCATCCCCTCAAAAACCAAGAACCCACATCTCAACGGTGTGGAAGTCTGCCTGAACTGCCAGCGAGCGAACAGATCAGGATTGGGTGATTAGGGCGATTTGGATTGGGGAACCTTCGAAGGCTAGGGGGACTGTTAGGGATTCGCTGGGCTCGGCGGATTGTAGGGCCTAGTTTTCGCCGCTGATTCCCGTGGAGTCGGAGAGCGTGCAGTGGTCGGAGCGGCTGGGAATCTTGGCTTTGAAGTTGCTTGCTGCAGAGTTCGCCTAGGGCGTCGCAGACGATATTGGGATCTTTGGCGGCTTCGTCGCCGGCCATCTTGGAGGCTAGGCGGATGGCGGTATCGGCGGAGCAGTGGATGGTGCTGACGCTCTACAGAACGTCGGCCATGCCGACCATGGCGGTTTGACCGCTTTGGCGGTGGCGTTGGCGTTGGGCCGCTGATTCGGCGCTGGGATCTTGCGCGGGCTGGATGTAGGGCGCAAGGCGGACGCCGGCCGTCATGTCGAAGACTTCTAGGGTGGCGCATGCGAGGAGTTCTTTCCACGCAGGGTCGAGTGGGACGCGTTTGAGTGTTGCGAGAGTGGACATGTGCGTTACGAAATGCCTGCAAGTAGCGGGCCGACGCGTTCTTTGACTTGCTCGGGGGTGACGGGCATGCGGAGATAACCTTTGGCGCCGGCGCAAAGGGCTTCGACGACGCGGGCTTCGCTGCCTTCGGTGCTGATCATGATCACTGTGACGCCTGTGGCTGCGACGATGGTGGGGAGAGTCTTGAGGAACTCGAGGGCGTCCATTACGGGCACGTTGATGCCGCTGAGGATGATGCCGAGCGAGTCTTTTTGAACTTCGCCGAGGGCTTCGGCGCCGTTGCCGGCTTCCAGGACTTCGCCGAGGTCCAGGCCGGCTTGGCGGAGGGCGCATTCGATGATTTTGCGCATTACAGCGGAGGCGTCGACGATTAGGATCTTGAGTTTACGCAACGTGCGCGCCTGGTCGAGTGGTGCTGGTGCAAATGCAAACTCGGAGGCAACGGCGGAACTTCAGCAGCTAAGGCCGCGACGATTATCCTCTGTTGATGTTGTGGCTAGAGCCATGACCCATTAGGATTCCGCAGCGACTGCGAAGGCTGGCGGTCTGGAGACCGCCGCTACACATTCGGAGGCAACGTCAACGGCGCACACGCAAAATTGCTTATGCGACCTTTATTGGCAGGGGGGCGGTGAGAAGTTGGAGTTGCGCTGCGGGATTTTGATTCGCTGGTGGGGTAGGAGCATACTATGCGTGTTGTGGAAAGGAGCGAGGCCATGAAAACAGGGGAGTTTGGGTTTGGGAGCGTGCGTATGGTCGTGGCGATCGTGCTGGTCGTGGCTGGGTTGATTGTGGCGGGCGGGGCTTATCGGATGTTTGGCGCGCCTTCGGACAGGGCGCCGGCGGTGGGAGCTGCGGCGCCGGATTTCACCTTGAATTCGCAGGAAGGCAAACAGGTGAGCTTGGGGGAGTATCGCGGGAAATGGGTGGTGCTGTATTTTTATCCGAAGGACTTCACCAGCGGATGCACTACCGAGGCGCATAATTTTCAGCGGGATTTGGCGCAGTATGAGGCTAAGAACGCCGTGATTATTGGCGTGAGCGTGGATACGGCGGATTCGCACCAGAAATTTTGCGCGAAGGAAGGGTTGAATTTTAAGTTGCTGGCGGATACGGATCATAAGGTGTCTGAGGAGTACGGGTCGATCATGAATTTGGGGGTGAAGAAGCTTTCGGCGCGGCATACTTTTTTGGTGAATCCGCAGGGCGTGATCGTGAAGGAATTTATGGATGTGAAACCGGCGGAGCATAGCGAGGAAGTGTTGGCGGCTTTGAAGGAGTTACAGGCTACGGCGGGTGGGAAGTAGGGCTGGCGTTAGAGTTGGCTGGGGCGCCGGGTTGCCGGGGTGGCGTTTGAGTCGAAAGGTTATGGAATTGCGAGAGTTGAGGTCCGAGAGAGGGAGTCTTATGAGTGTCTTTAATAAGGATACGGTGTTGGCGATGGTTTGCGCGGTGGTTTTGAGCTTGGGATTTGCGGGGGCGGTTCGGGCGCAGCAGGGGGGCGGGTCTGCGGCGGGTCATCCGACTGGTGGCGCGGCGGGTAGCGCGGCGGGCAGCGGTGGTGCGGGGGCCATGAGCGCGGACACGCCGGAGGATGATGCGGCGTTGAATTTGACGGACGAGCAGAAGGCACAGATTAAGAGTATTCGCGAGGATGGGAAAGCGCAGATCGCGGCGTTGGGGAAGGATGCGTCGCTGAGCGCGGACGCGAAGCAGCAGAAGCTGAAAGTGATTCGGAAGGATATACGACGGCAGGTTTGGAGCGTGATGACGCCGGAGCAGCAGAAGCAGTGGGCCTCGGAGCAGCGCGAACGGCGAGACGGCAAGCACGGCGGTGTTACGACTCCTGAGGCTAAGCCGCAGAATTGATAGCACCGGGTATCGCCGCGCGGCCCTTCGCGGCCGGCCGCTGCCCGGCACTCCTCGAAATACCTCCTGCAGTCTTCCGCACCGCATAGCGATTCGAAATTCAAGTTGATGGACGCCGCGTCGGCCAGGGTGGAGCGCGCGCTGCACCACAGTCGGGAGCGTCTGTCACCGTACCGAACTTCGCAGCGAAAAAATTTTCGATTCCTTGCATATTTTTCTTGCATCAAAGTTGAATATCCGTATTCTGCAGTATGCAAACTCGCTCCAGGTATGCGCTGGCTAGAGAGCGAGGATTGCTGATGGAGGACGCGACAAAAAATTGAGCACCTTATCCCTCCCAGCCCAATTTCCTGCCCGGGCAGTTACTTCCACAAAAAGAAATGCAAAGCTAACACTCTGGCCGCTGGTGGCCGCGACATTTTTCATGGTGTCTGGCGGGACGTATGGTACCGAAGACATCATTCACGGCGCGGGCTACGGCCTGGGAATTTTGCTGCTGCTGGTGACGCCGCTCATTTGGAGTTTGCCGACGACGTACATGATCGGCGAACTTTCCAGCGCGCTGCCTTCGGAAGGCGGATATTACGCTTGGGTGCGGCGGGCGATGGGAAATTTCTGGGGATTTCAGGAAGCGTGGCTGTCGCTGGTGGCGAGCATTTTTGATATGGCGATTTATCCGACGCTTTTTGTGGCGTACCTGACGCGGCTGATACCGTGGTTTGCGGTGGGACATCGCGGGTGGATGGTGGCGTTCGGCGTGGTGACGGTGTGCGCGCTGATGAACATCGCGGGGATCCGCGTGGTCGCGATCAGTTCACTGTGGCTGTTCTTTTTGCTTTCCGCGCCTTTTGTGCTGCTCGTGTTGATTGCGCCGGCAAAAATCGGGGCGCTGCAGGGGGCGGTGACGGCGCCGACAACTTCGAGCGTGGGGTTGATTGGCGGGTTGCTCATCTGTATGTGGAATTACATGGGGTGGGATAACGCTTCAACGATTGCGACGCAGGTGAAGCGGCCGCAGAAGACTTATCCGCGGGCGATGATTGTGGCGGTGATCGTGGTTTCGCTGACGTACGTGCTGCCGTTTGCTGCGATGTGGCTGACGGGGGTTCCGGCTGGGGCGTTCGAGACCGGGTCGTGGGCTGACATTGCGGGAATGATGGGCGCGCTGGTGGGTGGTCCTTTGCTGGCGCGCGGGTTTCGCGTGGCGTTGGTGCTGGGCGGAATGATGAGCGCGTTTGGAATGTTCAATGCGCTGGTGATGAGCTACTCGCGATTGCCTTTGGCGATGGCGCAGGATGGATTGTTGCCGGCGGTGTTCGGCAAGCTGAATCGAAAAACGCAAGCGCCTTGGGTGGCGATTACTTTCCTGGCGGCGTGCTGGGCTTTGTGTTTGGGGTTGGGATTTGAGCGATTGATTACGATTGACGTGCTTTTGTATGGGATGAGCTTGATGTTGGAGTTTGTGGCTTTGATTGTGCTGCGGATTCGGGAGCCGGAGTTGCGGCGTCCTTTTAAGGTGCCCGGTGGGATGGTTGGGGCGGTTTTGATCGGAGTGTTTCCGCTGTTGTTGCTGGGATTTTCGATTGTGCATGGCGAGGGCGAGCAGATTTTGGGGATTAGCGGATTGGCGTTTGGTCTTTTGTTGATCGCGGCGGGGTTTGTGGTTTATTGGGCTACGGCGGGGTTGCGGCGGGTTCGTTGGAGCGCTGGGGCTTTGAAGGACGAGCAGCGGGCGGCGTGATTTCGTTTGCCTGACGGTGGTGGCGGTGAGATTTTGGCGCGAAGGAAGAAGCGCCCCTGCCGTCGTTAACCCCTGAAAGCGGTCGACGGCCTCGGGTGAGGCCTCGCCTAGTTGGTTTTGTTGCCGTACGATGAGCTCCGGCGAAAGCGGCGGCAAGCCGCCGCACTCCATATTGTCCCTGCTCGGCCGCGTGATTTCTTCTCTGTTGGACCCTCCTTGAAATTTTTCTGAGACAATTTGATTGTTGCTGGCCCCTGGATGGCATTTAATGCAGGCGCGTTCTATGACGGGTAAATCCAAGGCATACGATTACATCATTGTGGGGGCGGGGTCGGCGGGGTGTGTGTTGACGGCGCGTTTGACCGAGGATGGGCGGACGCGCGTGTTGTTATTGGAGGCGGGCGGGGCCGGAGGGGCGAAAGAGATACGGATCCCAGCGGCGTTTTCCAAACTTTTCAAGACTGGTGTGGATTGGAACTACGCGACGGAGCCGGAGCCGCATTTGCACGATCGGCGATTGTATTGGCCGCGGGGGAAAGTGCTGGGGGGATCGAGTGCGATCAACGCGATGATTTATGTTCGCGGGAATCGCGCGGACTACGATTATTGGCGCGATTTGGGCAACGCCGGGTGGGGGTTTGCGGAGGTGCTACCCTACTTCAAGAAGTCGGAAAATCAGGAGCGGGGGGCTTCGGAATATCACGGCGTGGGCGGGCCAGTGAATGTGGCCGATCCGCGGTATGTGAATCCGTTGACGCGGGCGTTTCTTGCGGCGGCGGAAGAAATCGGGATCGCGAGTAATGCCGATTTTAACGGCGCAGAGCAGGATGGGGCGGCGCTGTACCAGGTGACGCAGAAAAATGGGGCGCGGTGCAGCGCGGCGGACGGATTCTTGCAGCCGGCGCGTGCACGCGGCAACGTTACGGTGGTGACTGGGGCGCACGCGGCGCGAGTGTTGATGGAAGGACGGCGCGCGGTGGGCGTGGCGTTTCTGCGGGATGGCGCGATGGAGGAGGCGCGCGCGGAAGGCGAAGTGATTTTGGCTGGCGGGACTGTCAATTCCCCGCAGTTGCTGATGCTGTCTGGAATTGGCGCAGCGGATGAACTGAAGGCCGCGGGAATTTCCGCGATTCACGATTTGCCGGGAGTGGGGAAAAATCTTCAGGATCATCCGATGGTGTCGGTCGGATATTTGTGCACGCAAAAAGTCAGCCTGGATGGCGCGGAGACTTTGGGTAATTTTTTGCGCTGGCTGGTGTGGAAGAATGGGCCGCTGGCGTCGAACGTGGCGGAGGCGGGATTATTTTTGCGCACGCGGGTGGAACGGGCGGTGCCGGATTTGCAGCTACTGTTTGGGCCGGCTTATTACAGAGGTCACGGATTGGTGCGGCGCAAGGAGCACTGCTTCGGGTTTGGACCGACGCTGATTACACCGGAAAGCCGCGGCGAGATTTCGTTGCGGTCGGCGCATCCGCTGGATGCGCCGGCGATTCGCGCGAATTATCTGACGACCGATGCGGATATGCGCACGATGATCGCGGGTGTGCGGCTGGCGCGGCGGCTGGCTCATGCGAAGGCCTTTGACCAGTTTCGCGGAGAGGAATTGCATCCGGGAGCGGCGGCGAAGTCGGATGCTGAGATCGGCGAATTTCTGCGGAATGAGTTGGAGACGCTGTATCACCCTGTAGGAAGTTGCAAGATGGGAAATGACGCGCTAGCGGTGGTGGATGCGCGGCTGCGCGTGCGTGGAATCGAGCGGCTGCGGGTGGTGGATGCGTCCATCATGCCGCGCGTGCCGGCGGGAAATACGAACGCGCCGGTGATGATGATCGCGGAAAAAGCGGCGGAGATGATCCGGGAAGGTGCTTAGTCCTGCGCGACGCCTTGAGTTGTTCGCGGCTGCGAGTTGCGGCATTTCTGCTATGCTTTTTGCCGTGCGACGACTGCTATTAATATTTCTGATTGTTGCGGCTGGCGGGTTGGTCCATGCCGCTATTGCATCGCCCTCGCCCTGGCAAGAGGATGGGCAGGCGCCTGCGCAAATTCCTGCACCGCCGCCCACGCAGCAAACGCCTACACCTCCGCAGCAGCCTGCTCCCGCACTGAATCCCGCCCCACCTGCTGCGCCGGTGCACTCCGGACCGGTGATCGTTATCAATCCTGCGCATGGCGGAACGGACGAAGGGGCGCATGCAGACAATGGTCTGCTGGAGAAAAACGTGGTGCTGATCTTCGCGCGTATGCTGCGCAGTGAATTCGAGCGGCAAGGATTTCACGTGGTGATGACGCGGAATGATGATTCGAATCCTTCTTACGAGGATCGCGCGGCGGTGGCGAACGCTTACCGCGACGCGATTTTTATCAGTTTGCACGTTTCGTCCACGGGGCAGTTGGGCGCGGCGCGGACTTATTCTTATGAATTCTCGAATCCGGCGGCGATGGTAAGCACGGCAACGACGGCTGGTATGGCGAATATCCCGCCGCAGACTGCGCCGGGCAATGGCCTGCTGGTGTGGGAAGAGGCGCAGCGGCCTTACAGGGAGAGCAGCCATCGCGCGGCGGACACGCTGCAATCGGCGCTGGCACAGAAATTCCCTGGATCGCCGGCGACATCCACGCGTTTCGCGGTGCGCGAGTTGAGGTCGGTGGCGGCGCCGGCGATTGCGGTGGAAGTTTCGAGCGTGACGGCCGCGGATTCGAATTCCCTGCTGGCTATCGGAGCGTCGCTGACAGGCACAATCGAGCGGACGATTCAGGCGATGCGTCCACCGGGATCGATGCCCGCGAGCCTGCGCCTGGGCGGAACGCCGGGTGCGAAATAATGCCGCGGAATCTGAAAATAACGCTGGGGATTTTGTCGACGGCGGTGCTGATTGGATTGATCAGCCTGCGCGGATTGCACCAGCGGATTGAACATTTGTCGCAAGAGCAGGGATCCGAAGAGCAGCAACGCCGTGAATTGCTGAAGCCGGAGATTGCCACGTCCACAGACGCGATAGCGAACGCGAAGCTTTTCTGGGCGGCGGGAGCGGATCGGATTGCGCCGGTGGAAGTGCAGCTGCCGCTTTCCGCGGATGCCGCGAAGCGCGGGCGGCAGGTGCTGGATGCGTTAATCGTCGATGCGCCGAGCGATGCGCAGAGAACGCTACCCGAGGATGCGACGCTGCTGGGATTTTATATTTTGCCGGATGGGACGGCGATCGCGGATTTTTCAGAAGCTCTGGCTTCGGAGACGCCGTCTGGGATACTGAGCGAGGAGATGGCGGTGAACTCTATTGCGCGGACGCTGGAGAGCAATGTGGCCGGGGCGCGGCGGTTGAAAATTCTGATTCATGGGCAGGAAGTGGATACTTTGGCGGGGCACGCGGATTTGACCGGATTTTTTGATTTGAATCCGGCGCTGGCGCCAGCCGCGGCTCCGGCTCACTAGAGTCGAGCTTCCATGCCTTCGAGAGCACGTTGTTCTGTTCACCTGTTGTGGAATAAACTACCGCATGCCAACTCGTACGAAAGCGCGCGTGCGGAAGTCTGCGCAAAAAATCAAATCACGATTTGCGAATGTAAATGGAGTGCGGCTGCATTATTTGACCGCCGGTGCGGGCGACCCGGTAATTTTGCTGCATGGTTATGCGGAGACGAGCCATATGTGGCTGCCGCTGATCACGGAACTGGGGGCTACGCGCACCGTGATCGCGCCGGATTTGCGCGGGGCTGGCGAATCGTCGAAACCGGCGGACGGTTACACGAAGGCGGAGATGGCGGCGGACATTCACGCGCTGGCGCGGAGCTTGGGATATGAGCGCGTGCAGATTGTGGGGCACGATATTGGATTGATGGTGGCTTACGCTTACGCGGCACAGTACCCGAGTGAAGTGCAACGGATCGCTTTGCTGGATGCGTTTTTGCCCGGGGTGGGCGATTGGCGCAGCGTTTGGCTGATGCGCGATTTGTGGCACTTTCATTTTTATGGGAAGACCCCTTTGGCGCTGGTACATGGACGGGAGCGAATTTATTTCGAGCATTTCTGGAACGATTTTGCGGCGAATGCGAAACATTCGGTGCCGGAGCGCGACCGGAGATTTTATGCGAAGCAGTACGCGCGGCCGGGTGGCATGCGGGCAGGATTTGAATATTTTCACGCGTTCGAGCAGGATGCGAAGGATTTTGCGGGCTTCGCGCAGAAGGCTTTGGCGATGCCCATGCTGGTGCTGACCGGCGAAAAAGCTGGGGGAGAATTTTTGATTCAACAGGGGAAATTGGTGGCGGCGAATGTGGAAGGCGTGGTGGTGCGCGGTTCCGGACATTGGTTGATGGAAGAGGCGCCGGACCAGGTGATACCGAAGCTGATGGAATTCTTGAATCGTTAGAGCGCGCTGCATGGCGCTGAGGATACGGCGATGAAGGCTTGCGTGCTCTGCGATGTGGGGCGGATTGAAGTGCGCGACGTGGCCGAGCCGCGCGTGGGTGGGCGCGATGTGCTGCTGCGGATTGCGGCGGTGGGGATATGCGGGACGGACGCGCATATTTTTTCTGGGCACGCCAATTACAACACGGATGCGACTGGAAAAACTGTGCCGCTGTCGGTACAGCCACAGATTCTGGGACATGAGATCAGTGGTGAGGTTGCTGAGGTGGGCGGCGAGGTTCGCGACCTGGCGGTTGGCGACCGCGCCGTGATTGATCAGGGATTGAATTGCGTGAGCGCGCGGCGCTCTCCGCGGTGCGAATATTGTTTAAGCGGGGATTCGCACCAGTGCGCTTTTTATACGGAGCATGGGATTACCGGATTGCCTGGGGGCCTTGCGGAATTTATCGCGGTGCCCGCGAGCAACGCGGTGCGGCTGACGGCGGATCTGGATATGCGGGAGGCAGCGCTTTCTGAGCCGCTGGGTTGCGTGATTCATTCCGCGGATGCGGTGACGCGAGCTCATGCGCGGTTTGCGATTGGCGCGGCATCGACGTCTGCCGAGCGGCGTGTGCGACATGTGTTGATTTGCGGTGCGGGGCCTTCCGGGTTGCTACATTTGCAATATTTGCGGCGGGTGTTGGGGTATGACGGGTTAGTGATGGTGAGCGAGCCGAATGCGATGAAGCGCGGGCTGGCGGCGAAATTCGGCGCGGACGTGGTGCTGGATCCAAGTAGCGGCGATGGGGGCGCTGCGGTGCGCGAGCATACGAAGGGCGGCGGTGTGGAGTATTTGATTGAAGCTTCGGGACAGGGGCGGGCGTTTGCAGCGATTTCTTCGTTGATACGGAAGCAGGCTACGGTGCTGCTGTATGGACATGGTCACGCGGGATTTGAACTTAGCTTGCTGAATAATGTGATGTTCAAGGAGCCGACGCTGGTTACGCCGGTGGGAGCGTCGGGCGGATTCGAGAAGGATGGGCGGCCTTCGACTTATGCGCGGGCTCTGCGCTTGATTGAGCGGGGGGAGATTTCTGTGGCGCCGTTTATTACGCATCGCTTTGAATCGCTGGGAGATGTGCAGGGGGCGTTGGCGGGCGGGATGAATGCGCCGAATTATGTGAAGGGCGTGGTGGCGTTGCCGTAGAGTTCGGGACGCTGCTGTGCCAATGGGTTTTGGAGATATCTCTTCGTGCGTTAGCCCGCTGTTGCATCCTCGCAATTGTTGACAGTTTGGTGGGTAGTCGTCACACTGAGTGCTCTGATTTCCTGTGGGATCCATTGCAGAACTCTGAAGGGAGATTCTTACTTGCGAGTTGACGGACGTTCGGCCGACCAATTGCGGCCGGTGAAAATTACGCCGGATTTTATTCCACATGCGGAGGGGAGCGCGCTGATTGAGGCGGGCGACACGCGGGTGATTGTGACGGCGACGGTGGAAGATGGGGTGCCGTCGTTTCTGAAGGGCAAAGGGCGCGGGTGGGTGACGGGCGAATATGGAATGCTGCCGCGTTCCACGGAGAATCGCACGCCGCGGGAATCCAGCCGCGGGAAGCAATCGGGACGGACGCTGGAGATTCAGCGGATGATCGGGAGGACGTTGCGCGCGGTGACGGATTTGAAAGCGTTGGGCGAGCGAACGGTGTGGCTGGACTGCGACGTGATTCAGGCGGACGGCGGAACGCGGACGGCTTCGGTGACGGGGGCGTTTGTGGCGTTGGCACTTTCGCTGGAGCGGATGGTGGCGGCGGGAATTTTGAGGAAAGTGCCGCTGATTGATTTTTTGGCGGCTACGAGCGTGGGGATTGTCGAGGATGAACTGCTGCTGGATTTGGCTTATGAAGAGGATTCGCGCGCGCAGGTGGATATGAATGTGGTGATGACGGGCAGCGGAGAGTTTGTGGAAGTGCAGGCGAGCGCCGAGGGGCGGCCGTATACGGACGTGGAGCTGCAGGATTTGTTGAAGCTGGCTGCGGGCGGGATACGGAGGCTGGTGGCCGCGCAGCAGGAATTGTTACAGATTAAATTCATGGCGCGCAGTAAATAACGCGGGATGCAGCAGCGCGAGCGGATGAAGGTGACGAAGCTGTTTCTGGTGTCTTCGAATCCTGGAAAGTTGGGCGAGTATCTGGAATTGGCGCGCGATTCTGGCGTCACCGTGGAATTGTTGCCACGTTTTGACGAGTTCCCTTCTTTCGACGAGTCGGCTCCGACGTTTGCTGAGAATTCCGCGGGGAAGGTTTTGCATTACAGCCGGTTCACGCCTGAGATGGTGCTGGCGGATGATTCGGGACTAGTAGTACCGGGGCTGGGGGGCGCGCCGGGGGTGCATTCGGCGCGGTATGCGGGGCCGGGGGCGTCGGATGCGGACCGGGTGGAGAAATTGTTGCGGGAAATGCGCGGCAAGGTTGGCGCGGAACGGCGGGGGCGGTTTGTGTGCGTGACGGCTGTTGCGCAACAGGGGCGGGCGATTGCGGTGGTGTCTGACCTGGCGCACGGAGTGATCACGTCGGAAGCTCGCGGGGCGGGCGGATTTGGGTACGATCCGGTGTTCTTGTCAGAAGAGCTGGGGCGCACGTATGCGGAACTGACGCGGGACGAAAAGAACGACTACAGTCATCGCGGCAAATCTTTCAGGAAGTTACTGTATATGATTTCTGCCGGCAATATTGCACCCTCCGGAAGCGCCGGGGCATCCAATTCTCTGCCTGCGAAATAGCTTGCCGCGAGACCGACGGAAGAGGTAGAAAGGAAGTCCCCCCTCTTCGAGGTGAACCTTGACGGCTTCCCGAGTATTGACAAAGCTAGAACCATCATTGCTCGTGCGACTGGAGAATGCGCGCGCGAGCACGGACGCGTTATTTGCGTTGCTTCCACCGAACTCGTATTACGAACGGCCGATTCCGGAGCGGCACCGTTTGATTTTTTATCTTGGCCACCTGGAGGCCTTCGACCGGAATTTGCTGAGCCCTGCGCTGGGGCTAGGATTGGAAGACTCTCCTTTTGACGAGCTATTTGCGTTCGGGATTGATCCGGTGGGCGGTGGATTGCCGAAGGACCAGCCGAGCGAGTGGCCGGAGATCGGGCAGGTGGAGAAGTACAACCGGCAGGTACGGACGCGATTGGATGAACGATTGCGCGATCCGAGCGTGGCGCGAGCGCTGACGGCGTCACCGGAAATTGGCACGCTGCTGAATGTGGCCATCGAACACCGATTGATGCATGCGGAGACGCTGGCGTATTTGCTGCACAATTTGGCGATCGAGAAGAAAATTCCGCAGGCAGGGCCCGCGCCAGACGAGCGGCCCTCGCCGGACGCAAAGTTGGTGACGATTCCTTCGGGGATCGCGACGCTGGGGCAGCCGCGGGATAGTCTGGCGTTCGGCTGGGACAACGAATTCGGAATGCAGCGGGTGCTGGTGCCGAGTTTTTCGATCAGTGTGTTTCCGGTGACGAACGGGGAATATTTGAAGTTCGTGCGTGCGGGCGGATACCAGAGCGGAAAATATTGGCGCGCGGAAGATTGGGAGTGGGTGCGTAAGCAGAAGCTGGAGCATCCGCGTTTTTGGAAGCGCCTGAGCGCACAGCCGGCGGAAGACGCTGCGACGAGATGGGAATATCGCGGAATGTTCGGCTCGATTCCCTTGCCGGCTTCGTGGCCGGTGTACGTGAGCTATGCGGAAGCGGCGGCGTACGCGAAATGGGCCGAAAGAAAACTTCCCACAGAGGAGCAGTGGCAACGGGCTGCTTATGGCACACCGGAAGGACGCGAGCGAGCGTATCCGTGGGGCGATGAGCCGGCCGAATTCTGGCGCGGAAATTTCAATCAGGACCGCTGGGATCCGACGGGAGTGGACACGCATCCCGAAGGGTCGAGCGCGTTCGGAGTTTACGATTTACTGGGGAACGGGTGGGAGTGGACGTCCACGACGTTCGGGCCGCTGCCGGGATTTGAGCCGTTTGATTTTTATCGCGGGTATTCGGCGGATTTTTTCGATGGAAAACATTATGTGATGAAGGGCGGCTCGCCGCGCACGGATGCCTGCATGCTGCGGCGTTCGTACCGGAACTGGTTCCAACCTCATTATCCTTATATCTACAGTAGCTTCCGCTGTGTGGAGGAATAACCAATGTCATCCGCACCACGCATGACAAGGGCGAGTGTTTCGCCGGCTGCGGCGCTTGCAGCGGCGGAATTTTCGAGTGATGTGGTGGTGGGGCTGAGCAACGCGGGACAGAAGGAGCTGCCTTCGAAGTATTTGTACGATGAGGTAGGCTCGGCGCTGTTTGATGTGATCTGTTTGCTGCCGGAATACGGATTGAGCCGGGCGGGCATGCGATTGCTGCAGCGAGATTCGCACGAAATTGTGTCGCTGTTGCCCACGCCGGTGTTAGTGGCTGAGCTCGGTAGCGGGAGCGGACAAAAAACACGATTACTGCTGCAGGCGCTCTCCAAGCGGCAGAGGGTGAACTATTATCCGATTGATATTTCGGGGAGCGCGCTTTCGCGCTGTCAACAAGAAATCGGACAGATGGATCGCGTGAGTATCGTGGGATTCGAGAGCGCGTATCTGGAGGGATTGCAGGAAGTGGCGGCGCGGCGGCGCGAGGGCGAGCGCATCCTGGTGCTGTTTCTGGGCAGCACGATTGGGAACTTCGACCGACCGGCGGGCGATCAGTTTTTGCGCGAAGTGCGGAAGATTCTGAGCACGGGCGACGCTTTGTTGCTGGCGACGGACCTGGAAAAGCCGAACGCGCAATTGCTGCTGGCTTACGACGATCCCGCGGGAGTGACGGCAGCATTCAATATGAATTTACTGGCGCGAATCAACCGGGAGCTTGGCGCGGATTTCGATCTGGGGCAATTCGAGCACGTGGCGCGATACGACGAATGCGAGCGGCGCGTGGAAATGCATTTGCGGTCGAAGGCCTGGCAACGAGTGACGATTCAGGCGGCGGGGCAGCGATTTTATTTGGGCGAGGGCGAAACGATCTGGACGGAAAGCTCGCACAAGTATAATCCGCAGGAAGTGGTGCAGATGGGCGAGCGGACGGGTTTCCGTTGCGAGCAGCAGTGGTTTGACGCGGAGTGGCCGTTTGCGCAGAATTTGTTTTTTGCCGTATAGGCAGTCTGGGAATGAGGCAGTGGCTAGTGATTAGTGACTAGAAACAGCTACAACCATTTGCCAAGTTCTCACGCTTACGCCCACGATCGCGATCTAGCTGACAATCAGATTACACGCAGAAGGGACTTGTTTGGCCAAGGCGATCTGGAATGGGGCGGTGATTGCGGAGAGCGACCGCACCGTGATGATGGAAGGCAATGTGTATTTTCCGAACGATTCGGTGAAGCAGGAATATTTGCGGCTGAGTGAGACGCAGACGGAGTGTCCCTGGAAAGGGACCGCGAGCTATCGTCACCTGGAAGTAGACGGAGAACGAAATCCGGATGCGGCTTGGTATTACCCGGAACCTAGCGCGGCGGCAGCGGAAATTAAGAACCACATGGCATTCTGGAAAGGCGTGCGGACCGAGAAGTAGGCGCGTCTGCGCAAGCGGCGCACTAGCTGTGATATATTCTTCGGCCTGATGGTCAGATCAAAAAAGAAAAACGAGAAGCAGAAAATCGCCGGCGCAGGAAAGTCTGTGGGTTCTGCGGCAAAAACGACGCGCGCTGCTGTTGCGAGTGGTGGGCGGAAGGGGGCAAGGGGATTGGCGCTGGGGCGCGGAGCGAATCCCGCGCGAGTGGGCGCGATTCTGCAAGGGTTGGACGCGACGTATCCGAAAGCGAGCTGCGAGCTGGTCCATGAGAACCCATTTGAGCTGCTGATTGCGACGATTTTATCGGCGCAGTGCACGGACGTGACCGTCAACATCGTAACCAAAGTCTTATTTCCGAAGTATCCCGATGCGCGGGCGCTGGCCTATGCCGATCCGCGGGCGCTGGAGCAGGAAATTCGCCCGACTGGGTTTTTCCGCAACAAGACGAAATCCATCATGGGCGCGAGCAAGAAAATCGTGGAGGAATTTGGCGGGAAAGTGCCACAAACGATGGAGGAGTTGCTGACGCTGCCGGGAGTGGCGCGTAAGACGGCGAACGTGGTGCTGGGGTCGGGATTTGGGATCGCGGCTGGGGTGGTGGTGGATACGCATGTGCAGCGGCTTTCGGAACGATTGGACCTGACGAAGCACACGGACCCGAAAAAGATCGAGCAGGATTTGATGCAGGTTATTCCACAGGACCGGTGGATACTATTTTCGCATCAATTGATATGGCACGGACGGCGGGTGTGCAACGCGCGCAAACCGAAGTGCGTGGAGTGCAAACTGGAGCGATTGTGCTATTCGAAGGACAAGACGATTTGAAATAGTTTTGTCGCGGGATTCCAGTACAAAGGGGGTTGTGTGAACCTAGCTGTGAGCGGGCGCGAACGAGCCTGGTGGATCGCGGGAACTCTGCTGCTAGTTGTCACCATGGCAGTGTTCTTGTTTCCACCTGCATGGACGCAGCACCCGAATATTCCTGCTCCGCCCGAGATGAATGGGATGGGCGACATGCATGACATGGCGGACATGCCGGATATGCCCGAGATGCAGCACGGCGCGGCGGTGGCGGAGCCGACGCCGGAAGTTCGCGCGAAGCAAGCGGCGGATAAGCGCGAGAGCGAATTTAATCATCACCTGGCAGGGGCGATGTTGATTTTGGCGGCTTTGTTTTTTCTGGCGCAAGACCGATTGACGCGCCGTTGGCCCGCGGCAAATTATGCATGGGCGGCATGCTTGCTGTTTGCCGGATTTTTCTTGCTGGTCTTCAGCGATACGGAAATCTGGCCGTTCGGATACCAGAGTTTTTACTACGCGCTGACACACAACCCGGAAGTGCTGCAGCACAAAACTTTCGCAGCCATCCTGCTGGCGCTGGGAGTGGTGGAAATACTGCGCACGAGCGGGCGATTGCGAGCGGCGTGGACCGCGTGGCTATTCCCGGTACTGGCGCTGGGGGGCGCGATCATGTTGCTGTTCCATCATCACGGAGGCATGCACGGACCGGATGCGATGCAGACGATGGTGCGTGTGCAACATCAGCATTTGCGGTTTGCAGGAGTGGGCGCGGGAGTGGCGGTGGCGAAAGGCGTGGCCGATAGCAGCGGGAAATTGCGCCCGTTATTCGACAAACTCTGGCCGCTCTTGATGATTGCGCTGGGCGTGTTGCTGCTGCTTTACACGGAGTAGCTTCCTGCGAGACGGCGCAGGCATTTGCGCGGACGCGGCCGCCCGTAAGATTCCTACCGGCAGACAATAGAACGTTCTATAATTGCCGACAGGCGCTACACGGGGATAGGGACAACAGTTAATTAAGGGAACGCATCCGAATAAAGTTGGGTGCGCACTGGTTTGGGATTAGGGTGAGATTGGGACTACGAAAGGCCCACTGTATTTCCACTCGCAGACATCCTTCAGCGACCGCGAGCACGCGGCGCAAACAATCAGCACACCATAGCAGGGCCACACGCTCGAGGCACGGCAGGAAAGGATCAACCTCGATGTACACTTCGGAAATTATTCAGGCTTGGGGCAAGATCCTCAGGGGCGATCATCCTTCCCTTTCGATCGAGATCACGCGCGAATGCCCATTGCGGTGCCCGGGCTGCTATGCGTACGAAGATGGGCATCTGGGCGGCGGGCAAACTCTGCGGCAGCTGATTGACCACAAGGGGCAAGCACTGGTGGATGGCGTGCTGGAAATTGTGGACCGGCTGAAGCCATTGCATCTTTCCATCGTAGGCGGCGATCCGTTGGTGCGTTATCGCGAGTTGGAATTGCTGCTGCCGCAATTATTTGAGCGCGGAATTCATGTGCAAGTTGTGACCAGCGCGTTTCGCGCGCTGGGACCTGGTTGGGCGGATATGCCGCTGCTGCATGTGGCCGTTTCGATTGACGGATTGCAGCCTGAACACGATGTGCGGCGGGCGCCGGCGACCTATGAGCGCATCCTGAAAAATATTGCGGGACAGAGCGTGACGCTGCATTGCACGGTGACGGGGCAGATGATGAAGCGTCGCGGTTATCTAGCGGAGTTTCTGGATTTCTGGACGCCGCGGCCGGAGGTCAAGAAGGTGTGGTTCAGTTTGTTCACGCCGCAGGTGGGAGATGATTTGCCGGAGATGTTGACGGCGGCTGAGCGCGCGCAGGCGATTGCGGACATGCTGGTTTTGCGGAAACAGTATCCGAAGCTGGATATGCCGGAGGCTTTGATTCGGCAGTTTTCCTCGCCGCCGCATTCGCCGCAGGACTGTGTTTTCGCGCAGACTACTCGCACGCTGTCGGCGGACCTGACTTCGGAGATCACGCCGTGCCAGTTTGGTGGGACGCCGGATTGTGGTTCGTGCGGATGCGTGGCTTCGATGGGATTGGCGTCAGTGGCGGCGCACAAGCTGGGCGGATTCATTCCGGTGGGGGCGATTTTCAAGGCTTCGATCAGGATCGGGCGGGCGCGGGCGAAATCTCGGACGAAACAGCAGGCAAGAGAGACGCAGCGGCGTTTGCGGGCTAATGAAGAGGCTTGGGCGCATCAGAATGGGCGAGGGGCTTAGCGGCTGTTCGTGGTTTCATCGCGCCGGCTGCGCATTGTCGCGTGGTTATTCGCCGCGGATCAGGTCGCTGCGGGACTCGCGTTTGCGGACTACTTTGAACTGTTTTTTGTTTACCAGAATTTCGGCGGCTTTCGGGCGCGAATTGTAGTTTGACGACTGCGCGAATCCGTAGGCGCCGGCACCCCAGAGGACCAGCAGATCTCCCGGTTGCGGTAACCCCATTGGCCAATCCTGAAGGAAGCAGTCGCCTGTCTCGCAGACGGGGCCAACGATGTCTGCTTTTGTGATTTTGATGTGCTTGTTGCGGATGGCTGACGTGATGGGGTGAATCGCTTGGTAGAGCGCCGGGCGGATGAAATCGTTCATGGCGGCGTCTACCACGAGGAAAAGTTTTTCGCGGTTGCGTTTGATGTGCAGGACGCGCGTGAGCAGGACGCCTGCGGGGCCTACGATGGCGCGACCGGGTTCTAAAAGTAGGCGACACCCCAGCCCGCGAATGTGCGGCAGGATGGCGCGGGCGTAGGCGTTTAAGTCGGGCGGAGTTTCGTGGGTGTAGCGGATGCCTACGCCGCCGCCTAAATCCAAAAAGGATAACTGCGTGCCGGCGTTTGCCAGTTCGCGTACCAGGGACGAGACGCGAATTACAGCGCGACGAAAGGGAGCGAGGCCGAGGATTTGGGAACCGATGTGCGCGCTGATTCCTTGCCAGGAAATGTGGTGCGCCCGGGATTTGTCGAGATAGAGGCGGCGGGCGTGGTCCCAATCAATGCCGAATTTGTGGCGATGACGGCCGGTGGAGATGTGGGCGTGGGCCCCGGCTTGGACGTCCGGATTTACGCGGAGGGCTGCGGGGGCACGGCGTTTTAGGCGCGCGGCTTCGGCGGCTAGCGCGTCGAGTTCGGATTCGGATTCGACGTTGAAGAGGAAGATGCCGGCCTGGAGGGCTTCGCGGATTTCTTCTTTTGTCTTGCCGACGCCGGAAAAAACGATGCGGCGGCCGGGGACGCCGATGTGGCGGAGACGATGGAGTTCGCCGCCGGAGACGATGTCGAAACTGCTGCCGGCGGTCGCCAGCAACTTTAGAATTGACAGGTTGGAATTTGCTTTTACGGCGTAACAGATTGAGTGCGGGAGGGCGCGAAAGGCGGTAGTGAAGCGGCGGTAGGCGTCGAGGATGCTGGCGCTGCTGTAGATGTACGCGGGGGTGCCGCATTTTTCGGCGATGCGGGAGAGCGGGACGTTCTCACATTCGAGCGCGCCGTGACGATAGGTGAAATGCGGCGTGTATTGGGTGGGATCGATTAGGACGATTCGTTTTTTGTGTGGTGTTGCTGGTTTTGTGGTCAAGGGTGCCTTCGGCCGTTGGCGTTAGCGGAGCAAATCTTCGAGTTGCGTGCGCAGGTCGGTTTTTGCATTGCGATATTTTACGATTACCGGGGCATAGAGCGACAGGCCCCAATCTTTTCCCTGGCCGCGATTGATTGGACGCGTGCCGGGCACCACTACTGCTTTTTCCGGGATGATCAGCGGGCGATCTTCAGCGGCGATGTAGACTTCGCCGCGCACTACATCATAAACCGGAGTGGAGTGATTCAGGATTACGCCGGTGCCAAGGACGGCGCCACGTTTGACGATGGTGCCTTCGTAGACGCCGCAGTTCCCTCCTACTAAAACTTCGTCTTCGATGATTACGGGCATTGCGCCTACGGGTTCGAGTACGCCGCCGATTTGCGAGGAGGCGGAAATGTGGCAGCTTTTTCCGAGTTGCGCGCAGCTGCCCACCAGCGCGTGGGAATCTATCATGGTCTGGTCGCCGACGTAGGCGCCGACGTTGATGAACATTGGCGGCATGCAGGTGACGCCTTTACCGATGTACGCGCCGTCGCGAATGCTGGAGCCGCCGGGGACGATGCGCACGCCGCTGGCGGAGGTGAAGTGCTTGACCGGGTAGGTGGACTTGTCGAAGAAGGGCTGGCGCAGCGGATCGATGGACATGTCCGCGATGGCGCCGATGCGAAATCCGAGGAGAATGCCTTTTTTCACCCAGGCGTTGACGCGCCAGCCTGATGCGAATTTTTTGTCTGGTTCGGCGGCGCGGACTTCGCCCGTGTTCAGCGCGTCTTTGAAAGACTGGAACAGCGCTGCGTGGGCGGGGAGATATTTTGCCGGCGGATGGCCGAAGACCTGCTCAATTTCCTGCCGCAGCATGCACCTTCCCCAGGAGTCCGGTGGATTCTAGAACGCGGCGGATTTTTTCGCAGTTTTCGATTTTCGGCGACACGAGCGGGAGGCGCCAGACTGGCTCTAGCAGGCCCATTTCGGCCATGGCGGCTTTGGCGGGGCCGGGATTGGATTCGATGAAATTCATTTCCATCAGCGGGAGATAGATTTTTTGTAGTTCGCGGGCTTTGATGAAATTGCCGTCGAGGCAGGCGTGGACCAGGGCGCCCATTTCTTGTGGGATTTCGTTGGCTACTACGGAAATTACGCCATGGCCACCTAAGGCAATCACAGGGAGAGCGATGGCGTCGTCACCGGAGAGGACGGAGAAGCCTTCGGGGGCTTGGCTGACGATGGTAGCAATTTGGCCGATGTTGCCGGAGGCTTCTTTTACGCCGGCAATATTTTCGATTTGTGCCAGGCGCTTTAGCGTTGCTGGCTCGACGTTGACGCCGGTGCGGCCTTGGACGCTGTAGACGATTATAGGGATCGAGATTGCGGCGGCGATGGCTTTGTAATGTTGATAGAGACCCTCTTGCGTGGGCTTGTTGTAGTACGGAGTGACGGAGAGGATGCCGTCTGCGCGGAGGAATTCGAGGTCTTTGGCTAGTTCGATTACTTCGCTGGTGTTGTAGCCGCCGGCGCCGGCCAGGACTGGGACTTGGCCGCGCGATTCTTCTACTGTGATTTCGACTACGCGGAGATGTTCGGCGCGGGTTAGGGTGGGATTTTCGCCGGTGGTGCCGCAGGGAACAAGGAAGTCGATGCCTGCTTCGATCTGGCGGCGGACCAGGCGTCTGAGCGCAGGTTCATCGAGGGAGAGATTTTGGCGAAATGGGGTTACCAGTGCTGTGCCGCATCCTGTGAACATTTTTGCTCCTTTGGTGCATGTTCGTGCTCGTGCTGCTCGTTGCGTTCTGAATTTCAAGTGGCAGCCGCAAAATCGGTACTGCAGCGGCTAAAGCCGCATTCGTTTGGCTCATGTCAATGTCGTGGCTAAACCCCCGACCTACAAAGATTCAGCAAATTACGGTGGGGCCGACGCCCCGGCCTTCTTGATCAGCGCTTCCGCCGCTTGCGCTGAGTCTTGAGCGAACAGCACGTCGCCGAACTCGAACCAGCCTTGTTTGCCTACCACCCACCTTGCCGCTAGCAGTGCACCGCGGGCGAAACCTTCGCGGTTGCGGGCTGTGTGGCGGATCGTGAGCGAGTCGGCGGCAGAATCGAAGCCGATTTCGTGCGTGCCGGGGTGGGCGCCGGCGCGATTGGAGCTTACCGAGACTTCCCTTCCGGGATCGGCGCGCTGCATTTCGTCTACTACTCTTAGCAAGGTGCCGCTGGGTGCGTCTTTCTTTGCGGCGTGGTGAATTTCCCAGGCCCATGCGCCGTATTCTTTGTAGGTGGCGATGCGGCGAGAGGCTTCTGACGCTAGTTGCAGGAAAATATTGACGCCTACTGAATAATTGGGGCTCCAGACTAGGCCAATGCCGCTGTCGCGCACCCTCGCTTGAACTTGCGGCAGCTGTTGCGTCCAGCCGGTGCTGCCGACTACGGCGTTGATATTCAGCGCGGCGAGACGGGCGATGTTTTGCGGCGCGGCGACGGCTGTGGAAAAATCTACCGCGACGTCCACGCCAGCGAAATTGTTACTTGTGATTCCGCTGGTGTCGCGATTGTTTGTGCTGTTCAGGCGCTGCGTGACGGTGAAACCGTATGCGGGAGCGAGTTGCTCGATTAGGCGACCCATTTTGCCGTGTCCGATGATGGCGAGGTTCATGGGCGTGGAGCCTCGGCGGCGCGAGTGAGAAGTTGCGTGACCATTTTTTTGTAAATTTCGGTGGCTTCGAGCAGTTCTTTTTTGGGGACGCGTTCTTCGAGTGTGTGGGCTACGTGAATGCTGCCGGGCCCGATCAGGAACGGTTGGCCCCAGGCGTTGGCGAATGCGGGCACGTCGGTGGTGTAGGAGACGACGGTGGATTCCAGGCCATCGAAGCGGGTGAAGCGCATCGGCGAGACGGAGAAGGCTTCTTTGGCTGCGGCGCGGCCGGCGACGGCGCGTGTGATGGCTGGGCGCAGCGTGTTCGCGTCATCCACCGTGCGGAAGCAAATTTCGGCGCGGGCTGAGTCGGCAATTACGTTGGGGGCGCGGCCGCCAGAGATTATGCCAATGTTCAGGGTGGTGCGGCCCATGAATTCGTCTTGGGACAGAGGAATTTTGCGAATTTCGTGCAGGGCGTCGAGAAGTTTGTCTATAGCGGATTCGCCGAGTTCGGGGTACGCGGAATGGGCCAAGCGGCCGGTGGCTTCGATTTCATAGCGCAGGATGCCTTTCGCGGCTAGAACGAGCTTGTTGTCGGTGGGTTCACCGTTGATGAGGAAACGCGAGCCGCGTGGATCGCGGGCTGCAGCTAGCGCGCCGGAACTATTGCGTTCTTCGCCGACAACGAAGAGGAGGCCGAAATTGCGCGCGCCTTCGGCGGCCAATTTTTCAGCCGCGACGATCATGCTGGCGATGATGCCTTTGGCGTCGGCGGAGCCGCGGCCCCAGATGAATTCAGGATCTTCGCGGGATGCGAAGAAGGGCGGCACGGTGTCCATGTGTGTGGAGAGGGTGACGAGCGGGATGCCCCAGTGGGCTAATACATTGAATCGATTGGCTTCTACCTGACAGCGTTCGACAATGCCGCCGCTGCGAGAAGTAAGATCCGAGAGGAGGCGGAGGAGGAATGACGCGACGGCTTCCTCGTTGTTCGTGACGGACTCGATGTCCACCAGCGCGCGGGTTAGTTCGAACAGATTCAATATTTCACCGTTGCGAAAATATTTGCGGGCGAATTGCCGCCGCGTTCTTGGGTCCTTTGGTGAAAAAAGAATGGAGGGATGAAAAGAAGGGCCGCGAGTGACTGGAGGCGGCTTCCTTCCCAATAGCGCTCCATCCGTTTTTCAACGGATGACAGTGGGCAGGTGTTAGCCTGACCCCCCAACCGTCGCGGAGTGAGCTTCCGGCGACGACTTCGGCGGAACCTAGTACTTGCGCCCTTTTGGCTCAAGCCTCCGAAGCGTCTCGGAAAATGCGGCTTGGCTACTGGTGGCTTCCGCTCCTCTATCAAGAACGACTCAACGTAGCAGAGGCGGCGGAGGGTGTCAAGGGTAGGGCGTGATGGTTGTCAAAGCTCGATAGAAATGTCCCCTGTTTTGCTTTGCGGTTTTGTTGTTTGTTCATCATTGGCCTTGCCCGTAGCGAACTCCTGCGGAGCCCGTACCATACCTGAGGGGATGGAGTTCTGAAAGTATGGTTAGCGGGTTCAGGGCGAGACGCCGACGCTACACGTCTTTCGGAGGCTCGGATTGGGACTGCGGGATTAGTTTGCCTTTGTGGAAGCGGGTCCAGTTGTCGAGGGTGGTGAAGGTGCGGGATAACATGCGATCGATGTAGAGGGCACCGCGCAGATGATCGATTTCGTGCTGGAGGATGCGAGCGTACCAGCCGGAGGCTTGGACGAATTGGGGTTCGGCGCGCTCGTCGAGATATTCGACGCGGATCGTGCGGGCGCGGGGGACGACGGCGGAAAAACCGGGGAGGCTGAGGCAGCCTTCGTAGAAATTCTTCTTTTCGTCGCTGAGGTAAGCGATGACGGGATTGATGATGACGTGAAAAGGGACGGTGCGACGCTCGCGTTCGGCGAGGTCGTCCGCGGAGAAACCTTTTAGCAAATCTTCGCGGTCTTCGATGACCGCGAGTTGCAACGAAAGGCCGACTTGCGGTGCGGCGAGGCCCACGCCGGGAGCTTCACGCATGGCGTCGCGCATTTCCTCGATGAGGCGCTGTGTTTCCGCGCCGCGGATTTCTTCAGGCGTGAGGAGGCGGGCCTGCTCGCGGAGAACCGGCTCGCCTGCCTGGATGATTTTCAAACGCATCCCGTTTCCTCCAGGTGACGAGGCGTCTCAGGTGCAACCGTCGCTGAGGAGCTGGCCACTGAGACTTTAATGCAGATTGATGAATCCGTCACGAGCCGCGAAGCGCCCAAGCCCTGCTTGGGCAAATTCTAGAACAACTCGGGGGTCGAGCGGTCAGCGGCGCGGTGGTGGGCGATATTCGCGCGCGGAGGAGGGGGCGGCGGCGGATTGTTACAGCGGAATGAATAAAATGCGCGATTCTGGAAGAGGGCAGCTTCGGCTCGATGATTCATGGATACGTGACGCGGGCCTGGGCTTGGACATTTCATCGCACCTGGTATGAAGAGATTAAAGGCGGATCGCGATCCAAGTAATGGCGCAACGGGAGTGGGATCGGCGCATTCGCCGTGCCAACGAACTGACTTCCTCGTATCCGTTTGCCGCTGAAGGACTGCGCTACTACTCGCGCGTGGCAACATTCCAGAGAAGCCTGTACTCGGACATCCAGAAAGCTTTGGCGGATTCGCCTGCGGCTGAAGCCACGGGAAGCCTGCGGGATGAACTGGATCTTTTCCTGCTGCTGCCGAATTTTTCCAGGTTTTTGGCGTTGATCGAGCAGATTGCGCCGGCACCGCTGGCGCAGGCTGCCGCAGGACTGGCGCGGAAAGGGACGGCGGGTTGGCAGCGCGCGATTGAGGAATTCTGGCACGGCGATCTGGATACGGCCCTGGCTGTTGGCGGGCTGGACGAGGAGTGGGAGGGCGCAGACGGGTGCGATTCAGCCGCGCGAACATTTATTAGCGTGGATTTTTCTGCAGCCGTACGCCGAGTATCTTGCGGATCAGCACAAGAACACGGTTGTGGATGGAGCGCCTTCGACTTGTCCTTTGTGCGGAGGAAAGCCGATCGTGGGTGTGCTGTGAAGTGAGGGTGACGGCGCGAAAAAATCGCTGCTTTGCATGTTGTGCGCGCACGAGTGGGGATTTCGCAGGGTTTATTGTCCGGCTTGCGGAGAGGAGCGCGAGCCGCAGATGGCGTTTTACTCAGCGCCGGAGATTGCGCACGTGCGGGTGGACGTCTGCGACACGTGCCACATGTATTTAAAGAGCATCGATTTGACGAAGACGGGGCTGGCGGTTCCCGTGGTGGACGAGCTGGCGACGATCCCTTTGGACTTGTGGGCGCGCGAGCACGGGTAGGAAAAGCTGCAGATTAATTTGCTCGGAACTTAGCGCGCGCTGACTACAGAGAGATGCCGCGCTTCCTGGGGATGAAATATTCCTGGCCCTTCCCTTCTGCTTTGTCGAAAGTTTCCTTTCCGACGCAATTGCGCTGGAAGGGCGGATGCCCGCTACTTTCAGCGCGCTCGATTTCTAGGTTTTGCCTTCAGGCTGCGAGTGTATCGAGACATCAAGGCTTGCCAGCGCAGGGACAAACTCCCCTTTTTGCATTCGTTGTAGGCGCTCGAGGTAGTTAAGGTCGCGATATAATTTATTCTCGAGTGAAGTTTCGTAGCGCTGAAAGCCGGAAACCAAGTTAATGGCGCCGCGCGCCCCCATGGCTGCGGGCAGTCCCGGCTCGACAACACATGGCCCCAATAAGTCTGCTAGACTTTGCTTAACGGGGGGATGGATCTCACTTGTAATGTATTCGGCTTCAAGCCTTGCGCCTCGCACTATTCTGGTCATGTGAAGGGCAATTCTTTGCACCAAGAACAGTTGCACATCTCCGACCGGGCGGTATGCCTGTGTAAGCCGTTCCAGCAACGATTCATATGCGACTGGGTCATCGAGCTCGGTTATACCTTTCGCCAATAAGCCGTGCCGAACCGCGTTGTACCGGGTCGAAGTCGTATCATGCGGCCCAGTGGATCGTTGTGCGTTCTTGCGATTTGAGTCACCTTTGTCCATGATGTTCTCCTTCTCAAAAGTGTCGGAATGTGTCGAGATGAGCCGTTCGACCGCGGCCTCCGGCGCACCTAGTCATGAAGCGAGTCGCTGCACCGCAATGCCAAAAGCCCGACTTCCTACATCAATACTTTTTTCACGACTCTGTGCACAGTGCTCGGGTCCCTCTCATGATGCGCAGGGAGCCCTTGATCGTGCTGAACAGTTCCCCCTTTCTCCTCATTCACTTGAATTTCGAGGAGTATTTCGTCGTCGCTCGTCTGTACAACCGTAAATTTGGAAGTGTTAGCCTGTCGCATCGTTTCGAGCACCGCGAATTCCGCTGTATCGCGAACCCTCGTGGCCGCCGCGACGGCCCCCATCGCGTCATAAATTTTCTCTGAGATCTCGAATCTCACGGGATTCTTTAGCGCCGCCAACAACTTATTTACGATCGGATTTACCAACAGCAATAAATAGCTTTGCTCTTCGTCGTACCTGCAATACCCGAGCCGAAGTAAGTCGCTGATTTCAAAATCTGAATTCATTTCGAATTGTTCGCGTAGATCGGTAAGAAGTAGCACTGCCAGTCCGTCACGCATCATTTCCACGGCAGCTAAAAAGTGGTTTGCACCATCTTGGAGCATGAATTTCTGAAGCCACGCAAGTTTCTCGATGGAGACGCCGAACTTGTTACGGATCTCCGCACACAGCAGGATTACAAAGAGCTGCCTAGAATCGAACACCGTGGCCGAAGGAGCCGCGAAAGATCGCGCCGCACTCGTTTGCAAGTTGAACAGCTACACCCAGCCTGCGGAGGTGAAGTCATGAAACGGCATTTCCCGGGGTTACATGTCGAGCCGGTGCAGGCGAACGAATTCCTGGAAGGCGTTTTCCTGGTGCGAGTGGACCGAGCCTATTATCGCTGGCACCCACAGAAGCCCTTCGTCATCCTCAGCTTCACGGTCCTAGAACCTGAGGAATTTGCCTCGCGCAAAATTGCGGGGCGACTCTATTGCACCCAGAAGTCACTGTGGAAACTGAATTGGTTCCTCCGGGATTTCGGCTATGACCCCGACCTGCTCGGTCGAGATGAAGTGGATGAGAGGGCCTTACTCGGTCTCGCGGGCATTCTGCGAACTACACGCAAGTCATTCGCCGGACGTACTTTTCTCAACCTCGAAGCGTTCGCACCTTCCAGCGAATAGGAATTCATCTCCAAGGATGCTCGGGAAGGTGTCGTGGCAGGAGGCTCCAATGACATACAGCTTCACGCAGATTAGCAAGTACCTGCGCTGTCCGCGGCAATATCGCTATCGCTATCTAGATGGCTGGCGCGAGAAAGAAGATAAGGCCGCAATGATGTTCGGCCGCTGCTTTGAGAACTCTTTGGCTGCTTATTTCGCTGAGGAAGACTCGACTGCCGCGTTCTTCCAGGAGTAGCGCAGATACCAGGACGCCGCTCTGGCCTATGCCAAGAACGACTCCTGGGACCGGCTCTATCACCAGGGCGTTCACCTGCTCGAACGGTTTGCCCAGGATGATCGAGTTCGCATACGAGTCCAAAAGAGAACCTTCAAGTGAAGTTGACGCGCCCACTGCCGTCCGGGAACCAATTCCTTTCTTACATCGATGCGATCGGCGAACTCGACGGGACCCAGTGCATCATCGACTGGAAGACGACGACCTGCCGCTATCCCGAAGAGCCTCAGGGTCTCCTGGCGCTCGATCCACAACTGATCTGCTATTCCTGGATGGCTGGGATCTCCGATGTTGCTCTGGTCGTCTTCGTTCGAAAGAACGCACCCGAGATTCAGTATCTGAAGACAACGATTGATGAACAACAGCGCCGGGAATTTGGCCAGCTGGTTGAGACCACCGCTAATCAGATTGAGGCCAGCCAATTCCTTCCGCACAGCGGAATTCGATTCCCCCAGAACGGCTGTGTGAGCTGCTCCCATCTGGGGATTTGCTTGGGAGATCAGCAGCTGCTGGATTCGAAACTCATTCGTCGGCCGGGAGCGAGCGACCTTGATTGGATTGACCAATTTGAGGACTAGCGGTCCGCCGCCGATGGCACCCAAGCTGAATCACCGTCGCGCTTTGTTCGTGCTGGAGAAGATCGACGAGATTCTGCACTGGGAACGAACGACGGAGCGGGAGCGAGACACGCGCTTTGTGGAGTTGGGTCGCTACCTCTGCGAAGTACGGGCAGGACAATACTGGCGGGTCGACAATTTGAAGTCGTTTGATGAGTTTCTGGAGAAGAAATTTCCCGAGTCCCGACGGAAAGCGTATTACCTGATGGCGATTCATGAGCAGTTGCCCCGGGAGACCCATCGCGATTTAAAAGAGATGGGATGGACTAAGGCCCGGGAGTTAGTCAAAGTGGCGCGGGCGGAGAGACAGAACTTCGATTGTGCACCCTGGGTGCACAAAGCGAAGCAGATGCCGAGGGAAGAGTTCAAACGGGAAGTGGAAAGACACCTGACTGGCAAGGAGACTGAGCCGTGGGAGATGCTTTATTTCAAGGTCTACAAGAGCCAGCTGGCCGTCATCGAGCAGGCGCTGGAGATTGCTTCGTTGATGCTCGGTGGTCAAAAGGCGCGTGGCTATTGTTTGGAGATGATCTGCGCGGATTTTTTGGCTGGCGCGAACCTGGACGCCTCCGGCAGCTCGGACTCCCTTCTCCTGGCGCTCAGTCGGATCTACCTGCTGCTGCCGAATTCCCAGCGGCAGGAGTTCTTGCTGCGGATTCCGAAGGCATCATGAAATCAGCCGCCTCAAGAAATCTCAGGCTCCGCTTGGACCACAATGCCTATCGGCGCCTCTGGCAGAAGGTGCTCCAACGCGACGGGTGGCGATGCCAGCGATGCGGAAGTCCCAAAAATCTCCAGGTTCATCATATGCAGCCGCGGCCTTATGGGAGCGGATGTGGAAGAAAATCTCATCACTCTTTGTAGTGCCTGCCATCGACAAATGCACCTGGGTACGGCGAGTCCGGATTAAACGTCAGAGGAGCGCCACAATTCCTGTCGACGATGAACAGGTCAACTTGTGAGTGTAACGGAGGTATTTTAGGTTAGCTGCGAGACGCCGCGAATTCAATGACATGGTTGCGCGTCGTTGGTGCGGTACGTTGTGCGCGGTTGAGGTTCTCCACGACTGTCGAGCAGATCGGTGTTCGGCCAAAACAGCAGTTTCAGTTAGGGCTCAGGGTCGTGCGATGGGTCGCGGCCTTGTACGTGGATATATCCCACGCCAACGAGTTCGCGAATGAATCTACTTGAGTGAGGGTCATGCCGGGCGGAACCTTCATGAGGCCCGAGCGAACGAAATTGTTAATCGCAGCGGCGAGGCTGCCATGGAGTTCGGTAAGGTTCGTCGTACCGTTCGAGGTTGCGGTGACAATGTATGAATCAATGATGCGCAGAGAAACGCCGGGCGTAAGCAGTTCCAGAACGCCGTTGGCGCCATCCATAGCATGGGCGACATCCATCGAAAAGTGTTCGAGATCAGTCACAGTAGCGCCCTGCGGTGGCGTCGCGAAGCCCCACCAGGTTGACTGGTTCACCGCTGCGGCGATCGCAGCATCTTGCGCGGCCTGATTGGGGGTGCCGTCGGCATTGGTAGGGGGCAACGCGTCTGCGATGGCACTGGAAATGGCGACGAGCACAACGTAAGTCTGACGCGACTGGAGAATCTGCGAAACGGCGAAACCATAGGACTCGAACTGCGCCAGCGTCATTCCGTAGCGGGGTTTGGCTAGATCGGTGGCCACAGCGTTAGCAACGAAACACCTCACGGCAGCCTGTTGGCTCGCGGTACAGTTCGTTGCGGTGGTTTGGGAATGCGCCGGCGGAGCAGCGAGCGCCGCGCAGGTCAGAAACACAACTACGAGAAACAATTTACCAACGTTCATTCGGTATGCCCCCAGTATAGAATGCCGCACACGCCCAGCGCGTAGAGGGGGGTTACGCGTGGACACAGCGTCGTTCGGATTTGCACTGTCTTCTGCTTCCTGGAGCCACTGCACCAGCGAGCGGTTCGATGATGAACAACTTCGAGTAATAGCGCAACTGTACTAAGGTCCAGCCCCAGGAGAGGGGGAGAGGCTGGCCTTGAACAGGATGCAAGACCGTCTTGATCGGCACAAAACGCATCCGGGGTCGTTGCACTGCTTCGGCAATCGCCTCCGCTTCGATGTAGTCGCTCTTGTTCGTCTTCACACACGGCTTCACGTACTGAGCCGGCATCAAGCGCACGTCGTGCCCTTGCGCTCGCAGAGCCTTCCCCAGGAAATGTGCTCCACTGCAGGCTTCCATGCCGATCAATTGCACCTGCAAATTTCCGGTGAAGGCGAACAGTTGTGTGCGTGAACACCGTTTCCGAACCACCACTTGCCCGCTGGAATCCAAACCTGCCAAATGAAACACCGTCTCACCCAAATCGATGCCCAGCGCGTAGATTTTCATGAGATGCCCCGTTGCCCCGCACTCTATACCTGCTAGAGTTCTGCGGCAGACCATCCCATTAACTTGGGTCTCCGGTTATCGCTGAATGTTGACTGCGTTGGACGCGTTCGCGGACACTGCCGCGTTGTACCATGTGACGGACTCGGCGGCGGCTTTTAAATCGTCTTCGTCGCCGACATCGTATCTGCGAAACATCGAAGTCGTTTTATGTCCGCTGCTCTTCATGGCGAAGGATCCACCTTCACTCAGTAAAATCGGGGTGTTGTTTACGGTTACGACGCCGCCGCTGATGGCCATGTTGCTTCCCTGCAGGGGTTGAGCAAACGTGGCCCAGCTCGGGACTGTGAAAACAGCATTCGCTCCAGCATTATTATTAAAAATGATTTCCGCGTTTTGCCCGGACGCCGCCGTGTAGGGACAGACAATCACTGTTGACGGAGTGCCTGGAGTGCATTGTGACGAAAACGTTGCGCCGGTCAGCCACGATTCGATCTGGCCATAGGCCGCAGCGTTCAACGGATTCATGCCGTTCGAGCCGTTTAACGTCCCAACGTTGATGTCGTACGGCGTACCAACTCGGCAGGATGCCCCTAAAATCCGACTAGGTGCCGGCAAACGTGACTAAAAATCTTCCAACGAAAGCGACTTGGTCCGACGGCGCCAGCGTGATGCCAGAGTCCCCACCGAAGCTGCCTTCGGTAGAAAGAAGCGGAGCAGAGGTCGAAATGCCGGCTGCCGTCATCACGGAACGGAAACTATTGTAAACGTACAGATTAGATGATGGCGAGGCGACGGCGCTAGTGACAGAGTTCAAAGGTATTGCGTTGTTCCTGGAATAAAAGTGCTCGCCGACCGAATCCACGTTGGCCTATGCGCCGTAATCTGCGTTGGAGAAAGTTCTGCATAAAAATCCATTCGTGTGCTCTACCACCACTGGTAGGACTATTAGAGCAACTAGCGGTACTAAGGGAGGATGCGATCCCCATAGCCGGCGCCCCGACAAGCGCACTGGAGTCGACAGCCTTGATCGCGGTCCTTATTGTGTTGTGCAACAAGACTAGGTTTGCGCATGTATCCGACCAGTTCGTAGATAGTTTATTTCATTTTCAGTTTCGTAATACTTGATCTGCCCCTTATAGCGAGTCGCCATCGCTGTCGCTACGTTCGATATATAACTCAAACTGGTTGGCAGCACCGTGCATCGTACTCCTACGGCGTTCCCACACATCCAATACGGAAGATTGTCCCAGTCGTAAACCAGTGTCCAGCCGTTGGTTTGGGCGCGGCTGACCCATGCATCCATGGTCGCCCACTTATAACAGGCATTGCTCGGGCTCGTTCCGCCATCGCACGTTGGCTCGATTCCGGTAATCGTGATCCCACCTACTTTTCCCTCTGTGCCTACCACGATTCCACCGTCCAGCGGATAAGACGAAAGCCTGAAAACGCTCATGCCAAAAAAGTTGGAAGGGATAGCCACGGGAGAGCGAGGCGCGGCGGCACGAACGGTAAAAATTAGGACGATTGCGAGGAGGGCCGCAGAGAGAATGTTTTTCACCGTCAGTTCACCGACTGGGATTCACGAAGACAGTTCAGGACGGCGCCAGCCGGGAGCATGTCGAGCAACAATAGGAGCGTCGCATCGATCTGATTATCGTCGAGCCCATGTCGCTTACAAACCTCTCTTCTACTCCCTGGGTTATAATGCGTCAAGTTTTTCTTTGTGTAAAACTACGCACAGCAGGGACAGCTTCCCGCAGAGTGCGAGACGCCAATATGGCAAAATTAGATCCCGAAATCTGTAGGCTAGTCGCCATCCTTTGGAGCGAATATGGGAAAGTCCTTTGCGAAGCCGAAGCCGCTAAGGTCATGCTGAAAGGATCTGCAGATCAGCGAATTCCGACTCCTGTTTTGTGGGAGGAAGTTCTACAAACCGTGAAAGCAACGCCTGATCTTGCCAGTCTCGCGCAGCACTTTGAGATGAGCGCTCTCACTCTTGAGAAAGGCGCTCTTGAAACTGAGGCGATTGAGTTGCTGAAAAACGTTCCTATAAAAACTCGAATCCTCTCTTAATGCAAAAATGAAACATGCGGACAAAACAGGGACAAAGGCGTGGATGAGGGTTGGATTCAATCCGGGAAGTTGTTACACTTCAGGCGTTGGGCGGTTAGCATTTCAACATTTCGTTGAAACGGCTCCGCTTGGCTGCCTTTTTCACTTCCGAAACAAGACTCTCTTGGTACTCCACTCTGGACTCAGTTCACGCGAAGCTTCCTTTCAAAGCGTGGCTTTGTCCCGGTCAGCCCGCGATTCGATTGACAGCGTTCCTCAGCTGTTCCACTATTTTTGACATTTCGACAGGCTTCAATAATCGGACGAACTGCTCTGACTAGACTTGCTTTGGGAATCGAGTTCTGGAGAACCGCTGAATCGCTCAAGGGCCTGTGGCTGGAAGTGTAAGGTCTGCATGACCGCAGTCAAAACAAACCAAAATGTCTTGGGATATGTATACCGGGGCCTGATTAAAATTTTCGATTTCTCGGAATGCCGCAGTGACTTCAGCTTTGAAGCGCCGTTCGTTCGCTGAAGCGCATTATCTTGCAGGCCATAGCACTTCCGAGCACGGAGATGTTATTGCACGTCGTTTTGGTTGCTTAAACGGCGCGGCCTGACTTCAGGGTTTACTACGTTTTCAAAGACGCAATCAGCGCGTTTGTCGGAATGTGTATCAGTCGAAACTCGTTATCAGTCACCTCTGCTAATTCTCGCAATCTTCGGATCGCGTTCTCGTGGCCAGTTACAGTGTCACGCCAGACCAGGGACCCATCTGGGAATACTTCGAACAAGTCGTACTCCCGATCCATAAATTTCCTTCGAGGGGTGGGATGGACAGGCTGCCACAACTGTCACGCTGGCGCTGTCCAAGGTTAGACATTGCGGACGAGTTTTACGCTAACGGCAGATTACGCGGTGCGCTTATCGTACGGTATAAATTTCCCGGCTGCTGCGACCGCCGTGTACGGATGATCTTGTAAGAACTGCATCACCTTCTTGCCCGAAAGTGTCATTGCTGCCCATCTTGATTTTGTCTTCGGATTCTGTTCGATTGCAATGAACGTCTCTCCTTCAAAATCGAATACAACTTGCGGAAGTTTTTTCACCTTGTTGCGGGTAACTGGATAACCATTGCCGCCAACGGTGACAACAGCCTGGTTTTCGACAAGCGCCTGTTTCGGTATCGCCGTCGCGATTTCTTCAAATGAAGGCTTCACTATCGATTCCCGAACGCTTGCCCTAACGTTGCCCGTGGTCTGCATGGAGCCCGCCGTCGCAACGACCGCAACCGTAGGAAGCAAGTCACGAGCGCTCGATATTAGCTCGTTGGTTCGACCGAGTTTCTTTCGGGCGGGTATTCCGCGATGAATCGGCGCAAACCGATTCGCTGAACGGGCACGTCGAGCGCCCTCAACTTCTTCTCTTCTGCTTGTCAGCTAATGCGGCTGCCTTTATGCTCAGCACAAACGTGTGACTTAAACGCCTTGTCGCGGTCCATCTCATACTGCCGCTTCATTTCTTCGATAGACTTGTCGCCAAGCGGTCCAGACCCCTTGAAGATCCATGTACAATTGGAACAAGCCCATCCCTCGAACCGCTCACGCTCAACCCACACCATTTCGCGTGGCAACGTACACCTCCGCCAGGAGAAGGTATGCGGGGGCCGACATCATCATGCCAACCGGACGCCGAGTCAAGCCGGGAGTGTGCCGGGAGTGTTCCATTTTGGACAGCTCGGGTGATGCTATCGTGCGATGGTGGCTTCCCCATCCCACAAGGAGTTGCAATGCAATGCGATTATGACTTGTTCGAAGTGCCACAGACAGTCGTTAACAGTCGATTCTGTCGCGCGCTGCAGTGCGAGGACCCCGTGCATTGACCTCGCCGACAAACTTCATGCCCGAGTTGCGCTGTCCTGTCTAACTCTGGAGCCTGTTTCTTCCGTTCTGATAAATTCCGAAGGGCGCCGCGACAAAAGAAACGCTTCTTCATGCTTGGGCGATGCAAAGCCGAAGCGATTCAAAATGTCCTGTAGATGATGTCGGGGGGCGGTGCGTTTAGCAGCGTCATTGTGGCTATGGAGATAACGAGCAGTACGGTGTCCCAAACCGTTCGGACATAACGGGACGACAATACGGGCTGATTTTCAAACTGAAAAGAGAGTAGCCATCCGCGACCAGCTTCCCAAAGCGCAAGAGTCAAAGAAGACCCAAGAAAAATCGCAATCCATGCGAGTGCGACTTCCCTCGAGCCGACGGATCGAGCCAGCAATCGAAGCTGCGCCCAGTTCGACCAAAACCAAAGCAGCGTGAGCGCGCACCAGGCGAAGGTGAGGCCTCGGGCCGCGGCGTTGTAAAGCCAATATCTACCCACCGCGGCATAGCGTTCAGCCCCGATACACTTCGTCATCATCACCTGATACAGCTTCGTCACACTAACGCCCAGCCCCAAGAGGACGCCAAAAAATAGAAACGAAGACGTCTGGCCATGCCACACACCGACGAGGAGGAAGGTAACGAAGAGTGCGAAGACACTCAGGAACGGTTCGATCGCGGGCGATGGCCAACGGCGAATGGATTTGAGCATCAAGGGCATGAAAACGTAGGCCTGGAGCCAATTGGAGAGAGTGATATGCCACCGGCTCCAAAAAATAATGTAGTTTTCTGAAGAAAAAGGCCGGTTGAAGTTTTCCGGCAGCTTGAGGCTCAGAAAGCGCGCGATGCCAATTACAAGATCAATATAGCCCGAAAAGTTGCAATAAATGTAGAACGGATAGACCGCTGAGATCGTGATACCCGCGAACACGCGACCTGTGACGGTGGGGACCGTGGCGAGTGAATTCAGGGCGCTACTGTGAATCATTAAAAGGAAAACCGACAACACGTTTACTTTGAAAATGCCAACAATGATTCGCTCCAGCGCTTCACCTGCAATGAAAATGTTCAGCGGCAGAGGCGCCGAAGCAAGCTGCATGGAAGCGAACTGGTTGTAGCGCTGAATCGGACCAGAGACCAGAGTGGTGAAATTCAATGTGTAGTTCAGATAGGAAACGAGGCTAATATCGCGAGGCAAAATCGTATGAAGCGCGCGCGCGTCTATGATCAAATGCAAAACGCGAAATAAAATGTAGGATAAGCCCAGCGTTACGTAGGGGGTCGGAGAAACAGCGAGGATGGTATGAAGGCGTATTTCTTCAGCCAAATAAACGAGGAAATGCCAACAATTAAGAGGGGCACGAACAATCGAGTTGCACCGGCCTGCATCAGCCGCAGGCTGAGGAAACCAAACACCAGAAAGGTTGCGAGCGGGATAAATTCAGCGGGGCGATGGGAAAAGAATCCGAGGAACCCGATACTGGCAGCCAGTAGGACGAACTGCCTCCAGGCAACGGTTGGCCTGAAATTGAACACGATGGCCACGGCCAAGGCGTAGGCGAGAAATTGCAATGATGCAGTGGCCAGAGTTATTATCTCCGTTCCGCACTCTGCCGCGAAGTGCAGCCAGAAAAAGCTGGTACGCTGCCATCTTGTAGCTTCTGTACGAGCTCGTCGGCGATCACCTTGTGCCCTTCCGACGTGACGTGGCCATCCACAACGTAGTATAGGTTTTCTGCATCTGGGAGGCGACTGAAGGGTCCCATCAGGTCTACGTATCCGGCACCATGCTTGGAAGCAATCGTCTGGATCTCGCGACCAAAGGCGAAAGGATCAACATGCCCAGGCAGCTGGGGCGAGCTGAGCAGCGCCGCCTCCGCCCGCGATGGCACTGCGACGATCATGAGCGGCACGCCAGCGGCCCGAAGCCTGTTCGCGATGTCGCCGATGGTCTGCTCGATGTCCGCGAAACGCTGTTGCCAAGCCGGAGTGAAGGGCTGCCGAAGATAGTCAGCCTTATCGCCATACATCATGTATGCCCGGATGAAAGACTCTCTGTTCTGAAAAACGAAATGCTGAGCTACAAGCAGTGTGCGGCTTTGAATCACGAGGTGTTCGAGGCGGCTGAGTGAACTTGCGGCCGTCCGTGCGGCCGCAGAGGATGTGGTGAGGGCAGGTGTACCGGGCTCGGCCATTCCTTCCGGCAGAATCTCTTGGTTAGGTCGTATGGCACGACCAGATAGATAACAACATCAGGATTAAGCGCCAAAGCGTCCCCAACGTGACGATCGGCATACGCAGGGCTTGATCCCGGCACGCCAAGATTTTGGACGTCAATGCGACGATCGCACAGGTGGCTCAGCTTGGTGGCTGCACGAGAAAAAAAAGCCTCTTCGTACGGTACGTGAAGTGCATGGCTCATCGACGAACCCAAGATTACGATGCGCATCGTGCCGGGTGGCTTTGGTCCGCAAGAGTTGTCACTGCGGTATCCGCATTCGTTGTAACGGTAGGTTATCCAAGGACCCTCTGCAATCTTGCCACGGACGCTGCAGTTCGGTTTGAACCGATCACCCTGAACGGATCGGCGACGATACAAGCGCTGTTGAACTGCGCGGGCCAAATCAAACGGCTCAAGACTTCGGACACTCCAAACATCACAAGAATGGTCAGCAGGCTGAGGAGCGGGAGAAGGAAATAGTCGCGTTTCGGGAAACTCGCCGGCTCGGATGCGGAACGATGTGCTACCAGATATTTTCTTGTTTGAACATGCGTTCTGGACCCAATGTTGTTCGCAAACAGCGATCGAACTGCGAAGTGCCTGATGTTAAACCAACGTGATTATGCCTGAACAGGAGCGTCAATACTCGTAAACTTCTACATAGCCTACGATTTGGTCAATACCTCAACAATTAAGTGAGTTCCAGCGGGCGACGGTCGCTCCCTGTTTCGCCCACTATTCAATCTATGCACTTCGGAACCATAGGTGCCGCTGTGTCAGCTAAGTTTGAGTTGTCGCAACGGTTGGAGGACATGAAAATCACAACGCGAGCCACAATGGAAGCGGGCAGTGTTCGCTTCTACAGACCATTTGTCGGTCGGAATACTGGGCGTCCTGTGAGCCGGATTCGAGATGACCACATTTAAGTCGATTAAGGTGAACGCTGTCACGGATGCACTGCATAGTCCCATATCCCGGATACTATCCGACAGACGTCAGTTCGCGTACCACTCCAGGCTCGTGTGCCAGGTCCGCCCCGATTGTTAGTTTATCCTCATTCCTTGGCTTCCCGCATGATACCGGTTTCGGAGCGCTCGCGAGCCATATACTGGTCGTAAATCCAAGCGTAGGTCTTCTCGAGGCCAGCACGCAGGGTCGTATCGGGTTCCCACTTCAGATACTTCTGGATGAGAGTGTTATCGCTGTTGCGGCCGTTGACGCCTTTGGGAGCGCTCAGGTCGTAACTTCTTTTCAATTTAATGCCAGCGATGCTTTCCACGATGTCCACCAGCTGATTGATGCTGACAGCTTCCGCGGAGCCCAGATTGATGGGTTCGAGGATTTGCGAGTTGGTGATCAGCTGGATTCCCTTGACGCAATCGTCGGCGAACATGAAGCTGCGAGTTTGGTCGCCGGAGCCCCAGATCTGGATTTCATGTTTGCCGTGAACCTTTGCCTCAATCACTTTGCGGCAAATCGCGGCGGGAGCTTTTTCGCGCCCGCCGTCCCAGGTGCCCCAGGGTCCGTAGACATTGTGGAAGCGTGCGACGCGGGTGTAGAGGCCAAAATCCTCGCGGAAATGGCGGCACATGCGTTCAGAGAAAAGCTTTTCCCAGCCGTAGCCGTCTTCGGCTTGCGCGGGATAAGCGTCTTCTTCCTTGAGGGAGGGCGCCTCGAAGGTCTTCTGCTTATCCGCGTTATAGACGCAGGCCGACGAAGAATAAAAAAACTTCTGGCAGCCGTGGTCCTTCGCGGCCTGGAGCATGTGCGTATTGATGAGCACGGATAACATGCACAGCGCCTTATTCTGCTCGATAAAGCCCATGCCGCCCATGTTCGCGGCAAGATTATAGATTTCGTCTATGCCCTTGGACGCAAGATCGCAATTTTCTTTGAGATTGAGATCAATTGCAAATTTTCGACATCATTGAATCGCTGATACCATTCATCTAAAGGTTTCACGTCTACAGCGCGGATTTGCTTATAGCCTTGCTTGCGAAATTCGGCGACGAGGTGGCCACCAATAAATCCGCCTGCACCGGTCACCAAAACACGATTTTGAGTTTGCAAATTCGCCCCCCTTTTTTGATTGCACACATCAGTAACAATACTCGTTCTTTCAATCGTCGCGATCAATGAAGCAGGCCGTAGGCGTAAAGTGCCCGCGCGTACCGAAATACACGTTTCCGTTCGCCACCAGCGGCGCGTAAAACTGAACTCCATGCTCGGCAGCATCGCGACCGTTCGGCGCCTGTTTTGTATTGTAAAGCTCTGTGGAAAGATTCGTCGCGTCGAAGGCGTGGAGCACACCGTTGTAATTCTCGAGGGCCCATACGATTCCGTCTGAGTCCCCATTCGAAGAAATGACCGGCAATGCTCCAGGATAGCCGAAAACAGTGGTCGTTTGGGAGCTGGCTGTTGGTGATAATCGCCCGCGTGAAAGGGGAAAAGCCCGTAGCGTCCCTTCTACGGGTCCCACGTAAATCCACTCGGAGGTTGAGTTCCGCCAATATGCGGCGCTGACGTGAATCTTTGTTGGGAAAACGTGCGGAATGTACTGCACGATCTGATTATTGCTCGACGACTGAAAGTGGCCCATGTCATCGCGATTGATTAAGTACATCGAACCGTTTTTCCCGGTGCCGAACAGTACGTGTGAATACTGGCCCAACTGATCTGGCAAGATCATAGGCCCACTGGCGCCCAAGTCCACATTCTCAACATCCATCTCTTTTTGGTCAAAAGGAGTGAAATAGTCCGTGGGCGCAATGGCATTATTTCCCGCGAATCGCAGTTTCAAAAACGAGTCGCCGTAATCGGCGCCGCCATCATAGGCGTCGAATTCGCCATCTCCGGTAATAGCGTAGAGATTTCCTTGGGGATCAACGACGGGCGTCCCTCCGGCCTGCCAGATGCCACCGTGACTGCCGTTTGGAGTGGTGAGAAAAACGCCCGTGCATTTAAGACTTGAGGCGTCATATGCAAACACCCAGCCGTGAAACGCGCCGCGGTCGCACAGCGATCCGAAAGCGATGATCACTTGTCCGTTGGTCAGCACGAGTCCAGGGCGCTGTAGTTGTGGTACCGCATCGAAAGTAACCGCGCCATTGCGCTCGCCGGTTCCGGTGCCTGGAAGAGTTGCGGTGATCAAGACGGGACTTCCGTATTTTTCTTTCCCGGATGCGAGATCGATCGCGTGAAAATAGAAAGAGCTGCTTCCGCTGTTGAAGTTCTTGGCGACTACATAAAGCGTGTGAGTCACGGGATCGATTACGGGAGTTCCGGTGATTCCGATTTGCGGACCCATATCGGGACAGGGCAATTGATCTTTGGGTACGGCAGGACCCAGATTTGAACGGAACAACTCGGCACCATTGTCGGCATCGATCGCAAAAACGGTATCGTTCTCGGTCGCAATGTACACGATGTTGTGAGTGCCCTGACCCGCAACGGCGACTTGGCCGACGTACAGTGGTTGCGCATAGACGTAGCCATCGACGGGGCAGCAAATAGTTTCCCAAATGTGGTGGCGTTTACATTTCTAGGAGTCAGTCGAGTCTCGAACCGGTTCTGGCCATTGCCCGTATTGTCATAGCGATAGGAATAGGCGCCAGCCAGAGGAGTTGTAGTTGAAACCACGTTGAGACGAGTAGCCGTCTGGATTTTCCCCAGTGGAGTCGTCAACTCTGCGCCGATTGTGGAGCTTCCTTGTGCTTGAGCCTTCGCCAAGCCCGAGGGCGCAATTTTCGCGACCGCGGAATTGGAGGAGCTCCAGTTCACCTGGGTTGTCACGTCTTCCACGCTGTCGTCCGAACGAGTTGCCAAGACCTTGAACTGCGAATTTCCGTTGACGTTGATGGCTGGGTCCGCGGGGGAAATCGCAAGGGCTACGGGAGCGAGCCGGAACGACCGTGATGGTAGTGGTTGCACTCGCATGTTGGAAAGTGGCCTGCAAGGTTGCAGTTCCCTCGTTTGCTGCCGTAGCGATGCCTTCCGCATCAATCGGGCGCAACTGCCGGATTCGATGAAGTCCAAGTGAGTTCGGAAACCAATTCGGCCTGACTGCCATCGCGGTAGTGAGCGATCGCGGTGAGCTTCTTGCGAGAACCCTTGGGCATGGATGACGACGATGGTGAAATGTTGATAGCTTCCAGAGTCCGGAATCGGAAATGAGGATGAAAATGTTCGATGGGGTGTCTGAATTTGTACAACAAACCAAGAAAGACTAGGCCAATCACTGCCAGGACGGTGAGTTTCTTCATATACTCCGATTAATTCTCGCTCGGCGGAACATCGTTAGGCCAAGTGCTGAATTCTGGCAGAGTAAGTATCTGCGATTCATTATCAATTCGAATGCGCGCGTCGTACGGGGAGTAACATTCCGCGGAAATAGCAATCTACTTGGCGAATTCTAACACACGCCTACGGCAAGCGACAATTCTCAAGTTTGCAGGAGAAGCATGGCAATGCTGCGATGCCAGTGCCCTACTTGCGAGTAATTGCGAACTGGAGGGACGCCAACGTGTCAACCGCGGAACGGTGCAGGCTCCATTTTTCTCGCCCGCGCGTCTCTTTTGCTCGACTACAAGCACTATCATAACTGACTTAATTCAGCGGCGAGTCGGCGGGAAACCAAATCCGCTTCTCTTCTACTACTTGGGCAATTAACTCGTGAACGTCGAACGGCCCCACATTCAAGAGTATCTAGTCGCGCAGAGCATGATGTCTACTGACAACGCTCTGTCGAGACGGGCGAAGAATAGACAAAATGTTTTTCAGGGCGAGTTGTCGACAGTCGGACTGCAGTAGAAGAAGCGGAAGGAACCTGCAAATTCTCCCGATTATTTGTTTTCCAGAAGAATCGGTTTGTGACCGATTGTCACCTGATGGCTGGTCGGTACATCGAATACGTTTCCCTGCAAATCCCGGTACTGAACGTATTGAGCCGGGGCAGCGTAAGTGCTGGGCCCGTCGGTATTCCAAACCGCCCTTGCTTCATAGCCAGCGCTTCGAGTTAGATCGCAAGTGTAAACAGCGTGATAGGCGGAAGCGGCACCATTGATCGAGCAGGGTTGAGGCATCGTCGCCCCGGTAATCCAGTTGCGAACTTGCTCATACGCTACGGCGGGTTCGGAAGGAGCACTCCCCGGAGTCCAGAGGGTACCAACGACGGGGCTGTCCCACGCGTACCAATAAAAGCACAAGCGAT
>CAVYDD010000015.1:0-14290 GCA_963767225.1 uncultured Acidobacteriota bacterium | reverse complement strand
AGCATTAACAAAAGCCTGCTTCTGCGCGGCGGCCATCGGGCCACCATCGGTCTTGCCATCGGCTGTAGCGTGCGCGATCGTCATCGCCGTGGGAATCCAGTAAACGCCTTGCGCTAAGGCACGGTCGAGAAGAGCGTCGTTAAATGCGACGCCGTGCTCGATGGAATCGACGCCAGCCTGTAACGCCGCAGCGATACCTTCTTCGCCCACCGCATGCGCCGCTACGTGATGTCCCAGCCGGTGCGCCTCGTCTGCGATCGCGCGCGCTTCGTCGCCGGTAAAATTGACGTTGCTATGCAGTACGCCGTCGGGCGTGAAGTGCGCGCCGCGATCTGCGTAGAATTTGATCCAATCCGCGCCGTGGGCCACTTGCTCGCGCACTGCGAGCCGAGCATTCTCCACTCCATCCACCACTTGCACCCCATGCGGCAAATTCAGTTCCCACGAATAGCCCTGCAAGGGATACATGCCGGTCGGTGCCATGGCCCGCGTCGCAACGAATAATCGCGATCCCGCAATCTCGCCGCGTTCGATCGCTGTTTTCACGTCCACGTCCGCGTACATGGCGCCTTCTGTTTCCAGATCTCGCAGCGTGGTGAACCCGTGGTCGAGCGCGATACGAGCATTGCGAGCGGCCAGAATCGCGCGGTAGGGAACGGATTCCTTCAGCAGTTGATCGGCGTAGTCGGCGGCCGTGGGATCACCTTGCAGAAAAATGTGCGTATGCGCGTCGATCAGCCCCGGCAATACCGTCGCGTGCGAGAGATCGATCAGCTCTGCATCCCCTGGCACGCTGCCGTGCGGCGTAACGGATGCAATCTTGCCGTCCTGTACAACAATGACGGCATCTGCAATCGGCCGGCCTCCTCTGCCGTCAATCAACTCTCCGGCCCGAATTGCCACGGTTTTCGATGTTTGCGCGGACAGCGAAAATGTTGCCAGCAGGAAAAACGTGATTACCATGAAAGGCTGTCTGCGGAACGTGAGAGCGTGCATTGAAGATTTCACTTCGCATGACTCCTTCGCGCCTGAGATGATTCACCGCACAGCGTGTGCGTTGCGGCTATCTGGTTGACGGCAACTCGCTGGTTACTTTTCCCGCCGCGTCGAGAAACTGGATGACGGGAGAACCGTCCGAGGTCACCTGAATAATGATGCGATCTCGACCGTCGGCGTCCTTCAATTTCAGCACGGCGGACTTGTCATCGTTGCGTCCCAGGTAAATGCGCTGGTGCGGCAGCGGATGCGTGGCCAGGAAGTCCTTCCATTGTGCTTTAGGAGTATCCAGCAACTCCGTCATCGGCCAATCGGGATCGTCCACGATGCTAAGTCCGGAGCGCTTGTGGGTTCCGTCTTCCGAAGCATCGAGGTTCAGCACCTGGTCCTGTTCGTAACGGTCAAAACTGAGGTGCCCGTAACTTGCCACTTTGCCATCCTTATCCTTCATTCCGCCAAAGATGAGGCCGCCGTTCTCGGTGCCTTCCTCGTTGAAAAAGAGGATGCCGGCCGCTTTGCGGTCCTCGTGAGGATATTCCTTTCCCTTGATAATGGCTCCCGGAAATGCGGCTTTATTGGAGATGACCATGCGCAGGGTGCCGTCCGGTTCAACGATATTGATCCGTTGCGTCAATCTCATCAAGCTTTTCCTTCTTGCGGCCGTTAGCGGCGCCCATGATCAATAAAGCCGTAAGAAGCATGGACGACACCACCGCATAAGCTTTGAGAAGGCGAAATTCTCTCTGCGTCTTACGGTCCATAACCATCCTTTCACTCGTAAGCGTTCGTGGGGCGGTCGCCGCTTTTCCCGAGCATAACTCCGGCGACGCCGCAGCCGCTTGTTGCCCACAGATACGTTTGTTGCGTTTCCTATTGCATGGATGCAACAAATGTTTTACCATGGCTCACAACTGAGCCACAATGGATTCCTCTGCGGTCGCGGACGAACGGCTCGGCGGGGTTCGGAGTTGCAAAGTATCAGCCAGCGCCGGGCAATGCTACAGGCGAGCGGCTCCGGTAGCAGATAAAGTCGAGGTTCAGGAAACAAAAGCCGTCGCTCAATCATTGGCTTGTGGGCTAAGATTCGTCATCAATTCCAGCCTGCGAGAGCCCACAACTATGAACTCATCGACACCAAGAAATTCGGGATCAGCGAGCGACGGCAACGTTTCGATTCGCCTGGACGGCATGCCGAGCCAGCGCCGCAAAATCATTCAGCCGATTTTCGATCATCCTCGCGATTACGTGCTCCTGAGTCTACGGCAAATGGCGCGCAAGCTGGGTCAGGACCCTTCGACGCTTCTGCGCACCATTCGTGCTCTCGGTTTCCATCACTACACCGACTTCCGCACTTATCTGCATAACCGCGTCATCACGTTCGCCACTTCGCTGGAAGCGATGGAGCACAGCCCGAAGCGTACGGGTGTTCCGGGCCTGATCCAGGAATCCATTGAGCGCGATCTGGAAAATCTGAAGCAGCTTCGGAACAGCCTGGACCCGGCAAAGGTGATCAGCGTCGCCAAACGGATCTCCGCCGCGCGCAGCGTGTTGATACTGGCCGGCGACATGGTTGCCAGTCTGGGGAAATATCTCGAGTACACCCTTTCGATGGTGCGCGCAAACGTGGTTATCGCGGTCACCCCTGGGGAAATGGTGCATCGCGTGCGTTTCGTGGACAAGCGTGACGTGGTCATCGCCATCACCCATCGCCGCGGCTTGCGCCAAACGGTGGAAGCTCTGGAGGCCGCAGCGAAGGCTGGAAGCTTTTGCGTGGGAGTGAGCGGCGGGTTTCTCTCGCCGCTCGTGAGCTTTTCCGATGAATTTTTTGTCACCCCGATCGACTGCATTTCGTTCGCTGATTCCTATGCGAGCGGCATGGCATTTGTCAACGCCATGCTGGTCGCCGTCACCAGCGAACGGCGGCATTCGACGACGCTGCTGCTCAAGAAAGTAGCCGAAGAGCAGCGCACCGGCCAGCGGTTCTATTTCAAGGAACAAGCGGCGGATTTGCCAAGAAAATGACCTTGCCGAATTTGCTTGCGAAACAGAGTCTGGCGGAAGAGTACCGCTGCTATTTCCCGATAACCGAACGTTATGTTTATTTGAATCACGCCAGCGTTTCGCCGCTTTCCAGCCTTGCACGTGACCGTATGGCGGAGCTATTGGATGGTGTGGTGCGGCACGGCGCGCGCAAAGCCGAAGAGTGGGATCGCATGCAAGCAGCCACGCGATCCGCTGCGGCGCGCCTGGTGAATGCGGAAGCGCGGCAAATCGCGTTTCTCCGCAACACTTCCGAGGCGCTTTCGATTGTCGCGAACGGCCTGGATTGGAAACCGGGCGACAATATTGTCAGCACCGCCGTGGAGTTTCCCGCGAACGTCTATCCCTGGGCGCGCGTCGCCGCCGAGAAAGAAATCGAACTCCGTCTCGAACCGGAAATGGATGGCCGCATTGATGTCGAACATCTGCTCACGCTGATCAATGAGCGCACGCGCATAGTGACCGTGAGTTGGGTGCAGTTCGCGAGCGGCCAAAAGCTGGACATCCGCCGAATCGGTGAATTCTGCCGCGAACGGGGAATTCTTTTCGTAGTCGATGCAGTGCAGGGGCTGGGGGCCTTCGAGCTCGATGTCCAACGCGATTGCGTGGCGGTCTTCGCTTCGAGCGCGCACAAATTTTTGCTCGGGCCGAAAGGCATATCGTTGCTTTACGTGTCCGATTGGGCGCTCGAAAGAGTCCATCCCACGGTGATCGGTTGGACCGCCGTCGAGAACTATCGCGACTACCTTACGCACGATCTGAGTTTGCGCGACGGCGCGGTGCGTTTCGAGGGCGGAACGCTGAACGAATTTGGAATCTGCGGGCTCGGCGCTGCGATCGACCTTCTATTGCGCGCGGGTCCGCAGAAAGTCGAACAGCATCTGCTCGCCTTGACCGACCACCTGGTGGAACGATTGAACGAGCGCGGGTATCGCGTCGCGAGTCCGCGGCGCGCCGGCGACTCATCGGCAATCATTGTCTGCTGCCATCCCGAATTGTCCGCGGACAAGGTTTGCGGCGAACTCGACGCGCGCAACATTATCACTTCGGCGCGGCTCGGACGTTTGCGCATTGCTCCACATTTTTACAACACGCTGGCGGATGCGGATGCCTTGATAGACGCGCTGCCGGTCTGAAATTCAACGCGCCGCAGTCTTGGTTTGACCTCCGGCGCCAGAGATCGAAGTAATCGCCCATGTATTCTGACTCACGCGGTCTGGCCATCACGGCGTCCCATAGCTCCTCGGTTGAACGGTTCGATGCTGCCGTCTTCCGCTACCTGGGCGCGCGCAAGGACACGCCCGATCATGTTGCCGCGCTGGTCGCGGACGATCCGCGTTGCGTTCTTGCTTTCTGCTTGCAGGGATATTTGCTTCTGCACGCGGGCAAGCCTGAGTGCCACGCACGCGCACGCGAGGTTCATTCGTGCGCCGCACGGGCCGCGACAGGAGGCATCACGCCGCGAGAATCTTTGCACCTGGCTGCTCTTCAGGCGTGGATCGCCGGTGATTTCGCGGAGGCGGTGGATCGCTGGGAAGCGCTCCTGCGTGATTTTCCGCTGGATATTCTGGCGTTGCGTCTCGCGCAATTCATGACGTCATATTTGGGGCGAAGCGCGGCGATTCGCGATTCGGTTTCGCGCGTTTTTCCGGCTTGGGATGCGCGAGTGCCAGGTTATGGGTTTGTTTTAGGCTGCTACGCCTACGGTCTGGAGGAGGCCGGCGACTACGCCGCCGCGGAACGGTTCGGGCGCGAGGCCGTCGAAAATAATCCCACCGATCTGTGGGCCGCCCACGCCGTGACGCACGTGATGGAAATGCAGGGACGGCCGCGCGACGGAATTACATGGGTTGGCGGTCTCCACGAGCAGTGGCGCGACTGCAACAATTTCGTGCTGCATCTGTGGTGGCACCAGTGCCTGTTCCATCTCGCGCTCAATCAATACGACCGGCTCCTGGAACTTTACGACTGGAACGTTCGTGCGCAATCAACGGATGAATATCTCGATATCGCGAATGCTACAGCGCTGCTGTGGCGTCTGGAGCAAGTGGGAGTGGACGTAGGGCATCGTTGGGAAGAGCTGGCGCAGCGTTCGGCGATGCATATCGACGACCATCTTTTTGTTTTTGCCGATCTGCACTATGGCATGGCTGTTGTCGCGGCGGGAGAGGCGATTGTGGTGGACCACTTTCTGGAATCGTGCCGCCAATTTGCGAATTCCGGCGGCGTCACGGAATCGCAGGTTATGGCCGAGGTTGGACTCCGAGTTGCGGAGGCTATTGTTGCCCATCGACGGCGTGGTTTCGTTGAGGCGAGTGATCTTCTTTTGCCTGTTCGCGATTTAATCTGGAAAATCGGCGGCAGCCATGCTCAGCGCGACCTCTTCGAACAATTGTTGATTGATTCGGCCGTGCGTGCAGGCCGCGGAGAACTAGCGGCCACGCTGTTAGCGGAGCGCACCAATCGGCGGCCGCACGATATCTGGAGCTGGAAGAATCTGGCTGGGGTGCTATCGCAACTGGGAGATACGCCCGGCGTAGCACGAGCTAACGCTGAAATCAAACGCTTGCTGCGCGAAGTCGCTTAGTGCAGGCGTATCGCGTGATGCATATCACGCGGCGACATCACATAGGGAGGACCGCATGGAACAAGTTCTACTGGCGCGCAGGGCTGCGCGCCTCGCGCCGAATATAGTGGCACCGTCGCACAACGGAGACGCAATCTCATTCGATTCCGGCCACGCCTTTCCGGGAGTCTTGCCGGATCTAACGGAATTCGCGGCTAGCGTGCTTTCGGATCATCGTCCGGAAACTTTGCAATACGCGCCCCGTCCCGGCCTTCCAGAACTGCGGACCTGGATTGCAGAATACATGAGTGGTGACGGCGTCGCGAATTTCACCGCGGACAACGTGCAGGTAGTGAACGGCGCGAAGCATGGCCTCGAGCTGGTCTGCCGCTTGCTCCTGGATGAAGGCGATTCGATCGTCGTGACCGCGCCTACTTACTTCACGGCAATTCCGATCTTCAAGAGTTTCGGAGTGGACTTCATCGAAATTCCGCAGGACCAAGACGGTCTGATGGTGGACGAACTGCGCCGTGCGCTCGAACAAGTCAAACGCAATGGCCGCCGCTTACCGAAGTTCATCTACGATGTTCCGGATTTTCATAATCCTAGTGGCGTCACGATGTCACGCGCGCGCCGTGAAGCGCTTATCGAACTCGCTGCCGCTTTCGGAATTTTTATCGTGGAAGACAGCCCCTACAGAAAAGTTCGCTTCGAAGGAGAGTCGCAGCCCTCGTTGAAAGCCCTGGATCGTGCGAACACCGTTCTAACGCTTGGCACCTTTTCCAAGTTGTTGGCGCCCGGCCTGCGCATCGGGTGGATTGCCGGCCCGCGCGAAATTCTGGCGCGGATCGTGCAGCTGAAGTCCGACGGCGGATCGTGTCCCTTGACGCAACGGTTGATCATCGAGTTTTGCCGTGCAGGCCGGCTCCCGGCTCACACACGCCGCGTGCAGGAAGTCTATCGCTCGCACCGCGACCGGATGGTAGCCGCCGTCCGGCGAGAGCTTCCCGAGGCGCGCATGGAAGTGCCGCAAGGCGGCTATTACGTCTGGCTGACTCTTCCCGAAGGCACTGATGGCGACGAACTCGCGAAGCGCGCCGAGCACGAAGGCGTGATCATCCTGCCTGGAAGCAAATTCTTTGCGGCGACCGGAGGCCGCGGCGCCGGACAACCGCCCCCGAAGAATCATATCCGCGCGGCGTACAGCTATGCTTCACCCGAGCGGATTGATGAGGGCGTTGCACGCATCACGCGCGCGTTTCGTTCGATGCGCTAGTGGCCTTAAGAAGGAAATTCACAATGTCGCAAGCGACGATAGTGATTCGCAATATCAGCGCCGAGCGAGGACAAGTCTCGCGAGGCTTTCTCGATATTGGAGAGACCGCGGCCGGGCCGATCCAGGTGCCGGTGGTCATCATCAACGGCGCATCGGACGGCCCGGTGCTCTGTCTCACCTCCGGCGTTCACGCGACTGAGTACGCGCCAATCGAAGCTGTGTTGCGGCTTGTGAGCGAATTGACTCCCAGCGCGCTAAGCGGCGCGGTCATCGCCGTTCCCGTAGTGAACATGGCCATGTTCACCAATCGTTGTGGGTTTGTGTCGCCGATTGACGGCCTGAATCTCAACAAGATCGCGCCCGGAGGCGGCGGCTCGATTTCAGAAATTCTTGTTCGCGTGCTGCTGGACGAAGTGATCGCCAAGGCGCGATACCACGTGGACCTTCACGCCGGCGACTTCGGCGAAATGCTGCTGCCTTTTGCGGGCTACAGCTTGACCGGCAGCCCCGAAATGGATCGCGAGGGAGAGGCTCTCACGCGATTGTTCACGCCGGGCCTGATCTCGCTGGCGCTCGAAGGCGATACTCTGCCTCCGTTTCCCGGCTCCATCGTGCACGCGGCCACGCGCAGAGGCATCGTCGCGATGTTGGCCGAATCGGGTGGCAACGGCACGCTCAAGGAAGCGGACGTTCGCGTTCACGTGGATGGGATTCGCAACATTATGCGCTACCTGAAAATGATTCATGGCGACCCGGTGGTGCGCGGTCCACAGATTCGCGCCACCGATCGAGCGATCACGCGCGCCAAACGCGCGGGCTTGCTGCGGCTCAATGTCAAGATTGGCGACGCCGTGGCAGCAGGGCAAGCTGTGGGTGAGATCTGCGATGTGTTCGGCCAGACGGTCGAGACAGTGCGAGTAGCAAGAGCGGGAATCGCGGGGCTGGTGTGGTCGCACAAAGCGGTCAACTCGGGAGACCCAGTGGTTCGCTGTTGGTATACCGAGCCGGCGGGGCAGTTTCCGGTCACCGACAAGTTCATGCGTTCCTAGTAGCGAAGCGCCCGCGTTTATGCGGATTCGCCGGGCTCATCGTCTTTCAATTTCGCCGCCCACACGCGATAGAACAATAATCCTGCAAGCACCAGCGCCATCCCGATCGACGACCTCACCGGCCGCGCCACCCAAAGCCCGACGGCCACCGACCCAGCGCCGGCCATAAAAATTACTGGAACAACCGGATATCCCCACGTTCGATAGGGCCGCGGAAGGTTTGGCTCGGTGTGACGCATCCGCATCATTGCCAGCACGGCCAGGCCGTAGAAAGTCCAACTGCCAAACATCACTAGGGACGTAAGGTCTTCGAACGTGCCGCTCAGCGCCAGCAAGCTCGCTAGACAGCACTGAAAAATCAGCGCGTTTCCCGGAGTGCGAAATTTCGGATGAACTTTTGCCAAGGTGACGAAAAAGATTCCGTCGCGAGCCATCGCGTAATCCACGCGCGCGCCACTCAGAACTGAAGAATTCAGCGTCCCCAGCGCGGAGATGGCCATGATTAAAGTGATCCAAACAGCCGCGTGATGTCCTGCGAAGCTGCTAAATACGTCCGAGGCCACGTGTGGGGATGAGGCAATCGCGTTGAAGGGCAAGGTGTAGAAGCAAACGCCGGTGAATAGCAAAAAGATCACGATCACAAAGGACGTGGCGCCGACCAGAACGCGCGGAAAGTTGCGCTCCGGGTTTTCCACTTCCGAGCCGACTAGGTTTAAGTCGTTCCACCCGTCGTACGCCCACACGGCCGCGCCCAACGCCGCGAGAAATCCGGTCACGGTGCCCCATCCCGGTGATTTCGGCCACAGCGGTTCAAGATGATGAGGGGCGCCGCGAACGAGCAGAAACCCGCCAGTGATAATTGCGACCACGGCGCCCACTTTCAGCACGGTAAGAGCAACCTGCACTTGTCCGCCCAAGCGTACCCCCAGGTAATTTATGCCTGTGATTAAAATCAGGGCGGCCATGGCGGTGGGCTGCGACCACGTAAACGCAAAGAGATATGTGCCGGGGACGCCAAAGGGAGCGTGGAGGCGAATGGTCCAGAGCGGACTGGCCAGTGCCGGAACCAAAAAACTGCAAAAGCGCAGCAATCCAGCAGCAATCGCGGCTGCCGAGGCGGGCCTCGCCACCACGCTGTGCATCCACCCAAATAGAAAGCCCCAGCGCTTTCCGAATCCGCGCCGCAGGTACGCGTATTCGCCACCAGCCTCGGGAAATGAAGAGCCCAATTCCGCGTAGCATAGCGCGCCGCACATAGAGAGAATTCCGGCAACGATCCACGCGGCGAAAACGACGCTGATCGAACCGGCCTCTGTCGCCATCTCGCTGGGCTTGAGAAAAATTCCCGTCCCGATCATGGTGCCCAGGACGATCGCAGCAGCGGCAGATGTGCCGAGACCTCTGACCAGCCCATGTCCGCGTAAAGCTGTGGGATCTTGCCGGATGATTTGCCTCGGCGGCGCCTGAGCTCCGCACACGCAACGCTTCTTGTGGTTCTTGCCGGGTGCTGACTGCTTAGCGAATGTTTCGTGGCGAATCGCAGGAACAATCGCACAGGAAGATTCGCCGACGGGGCCTCAAGTGATGAACGTCTCGTCCCGACGGGCGAATTATAACCGCAGGAGCTTCGCGAATTATGGAAAAGGACGCCAAAATTAGAACTATTTGGCGGCTTAATCTTCGCTGGACCGGGTGCCTTGCCTGTAAGAAATGCTGAGCAGGGGAGGAAGTTTCGCGTTGCGCGCGCGAGCATCAGCTTTGAGCGTTTGCCCACAGGCCTTCACGGCTGCACGTGCGTTATCCCGGAGCGCAAGCAGACATTTCGCGTAATGGGGCAAAAGCACTCCCGCCGGCGTCAGGACGAGCGGATATTTCCGGGGCCTGCAAATCAGCGGGACTTGCAATTCATTCTCGAGATTTCGAAGAGACAAACTGACCGCGGGCTGCGTACGAAACACCCGTCGGCCCGCGTTCGTCATACTGCCTTCCTCCACGATTGCGACAAAGATTTCGACCTGCATTAGTTGAACTCCTTTGCGGATGCTGCGATCAACGCTTTGTCCAAGGCGTGGTTGTTTTTCGGATACATCACCTCTGCGTTCATGAACGTGCTCGCGTTGGCCATAGCGGTCAACATCTTGCCGTAAATATCGTAGTCATCTTTCGACAGTGAAAACGGCAGAGAGGCAACAATATGACATGGCGGAAAAAGAACGATCTCTCCACTCCCCGTTGTAACCATGTCTGCTATGCACACCTTCGTGGTTTGAGCATTCGCGCTACCGGCCACAAGGAACAGTCCGATTCCGAGCATGGCGAGCTTTTTCATTAGCGTTACCCCTTTGTGGCTTGCGATCCGTCGCAGCGGTGACGATAACTACCGGCCCAGCTCCTTCAAGTATTTCTCTTTGACCTTATACATGAAGAGCAGATTGGTTCCGGAAAAGACGCCGACGAAGTATTCCCCTTTCTGTGCGGCGGCTGATACGCGCTGGACATCTGTCTCCGCGAACTTGGCGACAAGAGCATTGCAACTCGCCGACGCCCCGAATGCGTTGCTCCACGAAGAGGACGCGGCTTCCTGATTGATGGCTTCAGCAACGACCGCACCGCCTTTGTCCGATATCAATGCGATCCTCGTGACTGAATTGCACTGAGGTCCGGCAGTGCTGCCGTATGCGCCGCCAAGCGCGACGACGATCAGTCCTCGCAGTGTCTCCTCCTGGGACAAGGAAGCAGGGTTGAACTGCTGGTATTGCCGATGCGCCACTTGCGCCCGGAAAGCGGTCCAAGATTCCGTTGTGAAGAGTTGGATGGATGCAAACTGCGCGAGATTGACGTTCGCTAGGCTAGCTGCAAATGCCTGCCCCATCGTACTACCCGCAGTTATCGTGACACCCTTACCACCGCCCTGAGCTGCCCGTTCGAGTTCGGCGGGCGTCAGATACTCGGATTGCGCAGGTGTCACCAAGGGCGCTATGACAGACGACATTGCAGTTTGTACGGATTCCGGTTGCGCAGCGGATGGTGGTACCTCCTGATCTGTCGGCTTGTCATCTTTGGAGTAAAACGCGGCGCGGACTAAGTTGCCCGATCCAAGGCTCGCGGTGATTCCACCCCCATCGGCGAACGACCATATAGCAGAGCTTTGGGTCTGCGTGTCTGGCGCGCCGTACGTTTGCGTAAATTCAGCAAGAGACTTGGCCCAGTCCGCCTTAGCCACGACCAAGACCTGTACCAGATGCTTTTGAGAAAAGACCAGAGACGCAGATGTAGTAGGGCTGCTGTTAGTCAGCGTCCCGTTCTCGCCGGACTCGATTTTCTTGAACGTTTCACACCAGAGCGCCAGCTCCGGCTTATCCGACGTGCAAGGGCTCAATTTTGCACCGGTGATGGACATGAAGTCGTCCCAGCTTTCTCCTAGTGTCTGGTGCATAAACTTGGTCACTTGTGGTTTCCCGGCTGCCGTGATGCTGACCGCTGGCATTGCTTGCGCGGCAGGATGTTGAGGCTGCGAAGAGCTAGCGGTCGTGGAAGACGCTGCTGGTAACGTAGGCGTAGGAACCTGTGGCTTTGGGACGCAAGCCTGGGAACCGAAGATCGTCTCGCCTTGATAAAGGAATCCGCCAGAGTCCGAGAGGTTTCGACACGTCCACTTCGACGGGTCCGGACTTTGTGCCGACACTGCGGTCGATAGCATTAGCAGCGACAACATGGCTGCGGCGGCTTTCATCTCTTTCGCTCCTCATTGACGGGCAAAGACTCTGGGTACCGTTACAGGGTCTCGAATGGTACGCGCGGCGGCTATAGTACTTTCTCTATGTGTTACTAATTGGTGCGATAACCAGCTGAAGGAACTGCGGGGAAATACTTGGAGAACTTGCCGGGAACTTTGTGCCGGAAGGATCACGGTATTGTCGCTGGGACACCTCGCGTTATCCGAACTTCCATTTTCACTTCAGCAACATATACAACAAAATGTACAACCCCAGGGGAAAATATCGTGCGTCTGAATACAAATTCCTTTTCGGAGCGCTCTTCGTTCGACTTTGTTTTTCTCACGTCTGTCTTTACGCACCTGCTTCCGGAGGATATGAACAATTATTTCTCTGAAGTCGTGCGCGTGTTAACACATGCTCGACGGTGTTTGATCACATACTTTCTGCTGACTTTCGAGTCTTTGCCGGAATACCTACACCGGGCACGGCATGAAAAAAACCGGCGAGCCGCGTAACTTCGCGGATCCAAGCGAGGTCCGTGACTGCAGCGCAGCCGTCGAAAAGCCGGATGGATTGCAGGCCGATCTTGGCATCTTCCCACTGCACCTGGGGCACAGCCCTGAAATTCGGTGCCAAACTGATCCGGAAAGTGAAACAAACGGTCAGCCAACTCCGCGCGCGGGGTGTACACTTAAATTCCCCGCGAATACGATCTGTTTGAGCTTTTTCCGGATGGCTCTGCTCTTTGGCGTCACACCGTCACTGGCAGAGAGGAAGCGATTAAAGCGTTGCAGGAATTGTCTGCGAATACCACGAACGAAGTGCGCTTGATGCACTTGCCGACCCAGACGGTGATAGCCGCACTCAACCCTCCCCCCGCTATCAAGGCCACAGAGCCAACGCCAGGGCGGGGCTAAAACCTCGGTCGGTGCTGCCAAATACATGAAAATGCCGATGGCATTCCGTATCGTCCCCTACATAAAATTCCCTATCCAGAATTAACCCGCATTGGTTGCGAGCCTGAGGAAGTGAGCAATGGGGAGCTGGGGGTTGGCCTGCAAGAACTGCCGCGCGACTTTCACACATTCACAGATACCCGACACGCTCGCTGACTACTGTATCCCCGCGCGGCCCATGTTTCCGCCCGAAGGTCTCCGATGCGAGTGCCCTAATTGCATGGCCGAATCGACCTACCGCGCAATCGATCTCACCTATCAGTCCGAACGTAACAGTAAGCCCGGCCGCGCCTGAACACATAGCCACGCTCCTTGACTGTTCAGTGCCACCCTAGAAGAAGGCTCGGAATGTCCAAGTTAAGAATCTTCGGAGTCGCCTGCTCATCTTGCGGGCAAGGTGTTGAGGTGGACAGGATCCCAGTAGCAGACGGCGCTCAACTCGGAGGCTTGCGCGATGCGCTCGCCGGACAACGTTGGAAACCACGGATGGTGATTTGCCGAAGATGCAGCGCTGGTACGCTCGCATTCCCGGATCGTCTGATATTCCTGGGTGCTCCGGATGAGTCTCATAAATAGCGGGGAGCCGACCGCTGGCTGGGATTATTTCGGCTATGAACGGCGGCGCTGCGTGATCCGTGTCATTCTCCGCAAAAATAGAATCGGCCAATGTTTCAGCTATGCGGTCAAGTTCGACTTGTTGAAGCACTGCTTGTCTCCGTTATGAATCCGTTTTCCGGACGTCGTCGCGGTCTCGGTGACGTTTGGCAGCAAAAGCAAGATGAAAGAGTGCGCAGCGAAGCTGCGAGAAAGCGGCGGCGTGGTTTTCAGCTAATAAGGCTGGCAAAGACGGTGCGGCGACAAGTACGTGAATCCCACGAACGCCTCCCAAGTTGTGGATGTCCCCGTTAGTCCGTGATTGAAACCCGCATCAAGGACGAGCGTTTTCCGCGCTGAATAACTAACAGCCCAAAGATTTCCGACAGCGTTGCTCCTCAAAAACGGCTGAGTGAAGTGCCATATCTCCCCGGACAGCGTGAAGCGGCGCAGAAACGGATGCGAAATTGTCAGCGACTGGCCAAACTGCCCACGACGCACCGGCGCTTGCTTTAATTCCGTGAAAAACGCGTTAGCGTCATAATGAAATCCTTTGACATCCGCACTGGCCAGAATCAGAACGGAGTTCGTCGGACTTCCGTAATCGAACTCAGGAGCACCGCCATCATACGCACGATGGAAATAGCTTGCGGCTAGCGTCGGTTTCGCGCCTTCCCCGTGGTAGAACACGAATTGTGCACCCGCGAAAATATCCGCCACGCGGTTCGCCGTTCTTCCTTCCGCCGTGAAGTGCGCGATAGGTTCAGCCATAACCAGAAAGTCGAAGCGTGATGTGACCGCAAGCTTGATGGCTTGGCGATTCCAACTCGGCGATCTATCTGGGACGGAGACATCGAGGTCGAGGAATCGTGCCGACGGTGATGGTGGCAGTTCTGGTGGCAGTTCGTTTGTGGGTTCGTGACGCTGTGGAGCCTATCTAGTCGCGTGCGGAGTTTTGGATCTCGCTGATAACACACAAGCGGACGTCCGTAGGCGCGCCAAGGCGAGCTATGGGACATCGTCCAGTTCGGATTCAGGAGCTAGTTCTCGCAAGGGAGTGGAGGTTCGAGTCCTCTCTCGGGCACCATGTATTC
>CAVYDD010000014.1:0-13723 GCA_963767225.1 uncultured Acidobacteriota bacterium | reverse complement strand
GATGTATTGCTAGCCTTTCCAAGCAAAACGAAAAGTGAGGCAACGATCAAGGCGGCGGTACCGCCCGAAGCGTCAATGAGCACATCGCCCACGGCGGCGGTGCGGCCGGGAACGAATGACTGATGATATTCGTCGAGCGCGGCATATCCCGCTATGATTAAAATCGTCACCAGCGCCCAGCGCAGGTGCATGCCTTTTTCGCCGGCGCGAACGCCGCGCAGGATCAGCATGCTCAGGATGAAATATTCGGTCAAGTGGCCGCATTTGCGGATGATGTGGTGGAGGAAATCGAGAGTTTCCGGCGCGGCATGCGGAAGGAAAAATCGCAGGATGGGGATGATGAAGTGGCCGGTGTTGTCCGATGTGAAAGCGCCCGTGGAAAAACCTGAAACGACCACGGCCCAAATAAGCGCAGGCCACCAGTACCGCAGCCACTTCATCCTAGCGGTCCGGCCCGGCGCAGCGACGACGGATTGATTGAATGCTGAAGATCAAAGGGAGCGCTCTATTCGCGTCTGTAATTGGGAGCTTCGCGGGTGATGATCACGTCGTGAACGTGGCTTTCGAGCAAGCCCGCCGACGAGATGCGGATGAACTTGCTGCGTTCCTGAAGCTCGGTGAGATTGGCCGCGCCACAGTAGCCCATGCCGCTGCGCAGGCCGCCGACCAGTTGATCCACCAGGCCCGCCAGAGGGCCTTTGTAGGGCACTTGGCCCTCGATGCCTTCCGGGACGGACTTGCCGCGTTCGGCGCCTTCTTGCGCGTAGCGATCGGCAGAGCCTGCTTCCATGGCGCCGAGCGAGCCCATGCCACGATAGGATTTGAAGGTGCGGCCTTGATACAAAATCGTCTCGCCGGGGGATTCCTCGGTGCCGGCGAAAAGGCCGCCAATCATGACCGAATTTGCGCCGGCGGCGATGGCCTTGGTAATGTCACCTGAAAATTTGATACCGCCGTCGGCGATCACGGGCACCCCAGTGCCTTTGGCGGCGCGCGAAGTTTCGATGATCGCGGTGATCTGCGGAACGCCCGCGCCAGTGACCACGCGGGTGGTGCAGATGGAGCCGGGACCGATGCCGATTTTGAGGCCGTCCACGCCAAGGGAGATCAAATCGCGCGCGCCTTCGGCGGTGGCCACGTTGCCGGCGACCACTTGCATCTCCGGGAACTTTTGTTTTACGGCGCGGATGGCGTCCATCACGCGGGTGGTGTGACCGTGCGCGGTGTCGATTGCGAGCACGTCCACTTTTTCGCGTGCCATTTCGGCGGCGCGCTCCAGAAAATCGCCGGTGGCGCCGATGGCGGCACCGACGCGCAGGCGGCCATGCTCGTCCTTGGTGGCGTTGGGAAACTCGATTTTTTTCTGGATGTCTTTTACGGTGATCAAGCCTTTGAGGTTGAAATCCGCGTCCACCACCAGCAGTTTTTCGATGCGATGGCGCTGCAGGATGCGTTCGGCTTCTTCGAGGGTGGTGCCCACGGGAACGGTGACGAGATTATCTTTGGTCATTACGGAGCTGACGGGCTGATCGAGATTGCGTTCGAAACGCAAATCGCGATTGGTGAGAATGCCCACCAGGCGCGGGCCGCGGGTGACCGGCAGGCCCGACACTTTGTACTTGTTCATGATGTCGAGCGCCTGGCGCACGGACAGCTCGGGCGAGATGGTGACAGGGTCGACGATCATGCCGCTTTCCGAGCGCTTGACGCGGTCGACTTCTTCGGCCTGGCGGTCGATGGTCATGTTGCGATGGATAAAGCCGATGCCGCCCTGGCGCGCGATGGCGATGGCCAGGCGCGCGTCGGTGACCGTGTCCATGGCCGAGGCGACGATCGGAATGTTCAGCGAAATTTTGCGCGAGAGGCAGGTGCGCGTGTCCGCCTGCGCGGGCAGCACTGACGATTTGCCGGGGAGCAGCAGCACGTCGTCAAACGTGAGCGCTTCGGGAATGGGTCCTTCAATCATTATTCTCCTGTGAGCAAGGAAGGTCCCCATATACGCGAAGCCCAGCAGGGTGAGCTGGGCTCGTGGAAGATTGAATCTGTAGCAGAAGACCTTCATTAGGGAAGTGTATATTTTATAGGCAGCAGCAAATGGAAATCAAGTAGCGGGGTCAGGGGGGGTCGTGTGTTGAAAATTCGCGACCCTATTGCCCTGATTTAGAATTTCGGTTACGAATCTAACGTGGACATTTCGCAAATTCAGATACGACGCTTAGCTGCGTCGGAAGGTGCGCTTATCGCGAGATTCGACTTGGAGGCGCTGCAGCTGAATCCGGAATCTTTTGGCAGCACGTTTGAGGTTGAGAGCGCGCGGCCGCTCGAGCATTTTTCAGAGCGCGTGGCGCAGTGTCCGGTTTTTGGTGCTTTCCGCGGAATGAAAATTGTGGGCATGGCGGGATTCCTGGCTCGCGAAGGCGCGAAGGACGCTCACAAGGGTTACCTTTGGGGGATGTACGTCCGGGCGGGCGCGCGGAATGCTGGCGTGGGGAAGCAGCTCGCTGAGGCGGTGATTGACTATGCGCGGCAGCACGTTGAAATCCTGCAACTCGACGTCGTTAGCGAGAATGAAGCGGCGCGGCGGCTTTATGCGAGCCTGGGGTTTGTGGAATACGGGATCGAGAGCAAGGCGCTGAAACAAGGAGGCCGTTACTACGATGAGGTGCTGATGGCGAAGGACCTTATGGCGTGATGCAATCCGTTTTGAAAGCTCGCATCGTCCGAGAAGTTGCGTGAATCGCGCTTACTCCCTACCATGTAAGGAATGAAAGAATTCAAACCACATCCTCTGTTGCGAAATCCTCATGCGATGACTATCGCGGCGAATTTCTGGCCGCGGCCGGTTCCGTTGCTGCCGCGCGGCGTGCCGCGTTGGTTTGAGACGGAGCCGGGCACGCAGGTTTTGGGCGTGTGTCACTGGCAGCAGAATCCGCGCGCACATCCTACCTTGGTGGTGTTGCACGGGTTGGAAGGTTCGTGCGAATCCGGATACATGCTCGGCACGGGGAAAAGGCGTGGATGGCGGGCTTCAACGTGGTACGCCTGAATCAGCGGAATTGCGGCGGCACCGAGAAGCTGAGCCCAACGCTTTATCATTCCGGATTGAGCTGCGACATTCGCTCCGTTGTGCTGGAATTGGTCGAGCGCGATGGCTTGCCGGAAATATTCGCCGCGGGCTATTCGATGGGTGGCAATCTGGTGCTGAAAATGGCCGGAGAAATGGGCGACGCTCCACGGGCGGCGTTGCGCGGCGTGGTGGCGATTGCGCCAGCGCTGGATCTCGCGGCTTGCGCGGACGCGCTGAGCAAGCCGCGCAATTTTATTTACGAACATCATTTTGTGACGCGGCTGAAACGGCACATGCGGCACAAGGCGAGCTTGTTTGCGCATTTGTACGCGCTACAGGCGGTTCCCGGCTTCCGGCGGATTCGCACGGTGCGCGAGTTTGATGATGTGATCACCGCGCGCTTTTGCGGGTTTGCGGATGCTAGCGACTATTATGCTCGCTCCAGCGCGTCGCGCGTGGTTTCTGAGATTCGCGTGCCCACTTTGATTATTGCGGCGAAGGACGATCCGTTCGTGCCGTTCGCGCCATTTCAAATTCCGGCGATCCTCGGCAACCGGTGGATCACGCTGCTGGCGCCAGAGCACGGCGGGCACTGCGCGTTTATCTCGCAGGAAGATGGGCCGGAGCGGTTTTGGGCGGAGACGAGGATTGTGGAGTTTTGCGCGAATCAATCGCAATTGGTTGGTGCGCCCAAAACGCAGCGTGAGAGCCAGACGGTTCGCGCCCGCGGTTAAATTCTAGGTCAAATGAGCCGGCGGAACGTCGGCGCTACGCGATTGGGGTTTCGAGCGAAAGCTGAAAGCCAGGCGTGAGCAGCTGCGCCTCTCCTGATTCCGCGATCACCATGTCGTCTTCGCAGCGCATGCCATAGTCACCAACTACGTAGATTCCCGGCTCATTCGAAAAGGTCATGCCGGGCTTGAGGATGGTGCGGTTTCCGCGCACGAGGTATGGCGGTTCGTGGCCGTCCAGGCCGATGCCGTGGCCCAGACGGTGCAAAAAATATTTGTAGCCGGGTCCGAATCCGGCATCGGTGATGACTTTGCGCGCGGCATCGTCCACCGAACCGCACTCGTGGCCTGCGACGGCCGCGGCGAGGGCGGCATTCTGCGCGCTGCGCACGATTTCAAAAGCGTGCTGAAGTTTTTCGGGCGGCTCGCCCAGCGCCCCCATGCGCGTGACGTCTGATTGATAACCTTCGACTGTGGTTCCATCGTCAATCATCACGGCGACGCCTTCGCGCAGCACTTGTTCTTCGCGCGAGCCGTGTGGCAGGGCAGAGGACGGCCCGAAAAACACGGAGGCTTCGCCCTGCAGACCCATGCGGGAATAGCCGTGCGACGCAAGCGCGGAGACTTCGTGCTGCGTCATCCCCTCGCGCAGCGACGCGAAGACGGCTTTATACACCGCGCAAGTGGCGGAACAAGCCAGGCGCATCAATTCCAACTCGTGCGCGCTTTTTTGCGCGCGGCAGCCGACGGTGATGGGATCGCCGTTGGTGTAATCGAGCGAAGTTGCGACTTGGCGCAGTCCGTCGAAGAAAGCGTATCGTGTGGTGGCTTCGACGCCGAGTTGTCCGGTGCGGATGCCGCGCTCCGCCAGCCATTTTTCAACTATTGGATAGGGGCTTTCATCTTCCTGCCAGACGCGGATTTCCACTGGCCAGCGCATCTGCTCGCCCAGGCGGCCTTCTTCAAACGCCGGGGCGACCAGAACAGGATCGCCTTGGCGGGGCACTAGGAACGCGAGAATGCGTTCGCTGGGCCACCAATGGATGCCGGTGTAATAGACCAACGTGGTTCCCGGAGTGACGTAGAGCGCTTCGAAACGCGGTTTCGAATCCGTCATCAGTTGCTGCGCGTGAGCGACGCGCGCCTGAAGTTCGTCGGTGCGAATCGGTTTCACGCGATCACCGAGAGGTTTCAAGGCATCGAACGCGGGCGGCAGTGCTTGGCTCGCCGTTTGTGCTGCGCTTGCCGGCGCCACCGCTGCGAATCCGCCGAATGCGGTTCCAGCTGCCATGCCGCCGGTAGTGACCGCAGCGGACCTGAATAGATCGCGCCGAGAAAATTTCATGGAACTCCTGACGGAAGAATTAGTGAAAGTGCGAGATCAAGACGGCGTCTGTGACGGCGCGGCCGTGGGCGTAGATAATCTGCTTCCCGTCTGGCGACAAGGTGTACGCGCCCCACTGAAAATCGGGCCCTAGATTCATCACTTGCTTGGCGGCGGCCGGGGCGCTGCCCTGGGCTCCTAAGGGTTGAGCCCACAGAGTCACAACACCATCTTTATTGACCGGATACAAAACCGCGCGCCCGTCTTTTGTCCAGGCGAGTTTCTGTCCGCCATCGCCATTGAAGGCAGCTTGCGTTTCCTGTGGCAGGTCATAGACATTTCGAATTTCTCCGCCGTCTAGCCCAACGACCGCGAGGTTTGGTCGCTTGCCCGGCTCCGGCTGATAGGCGCAAGCCACAGAATTTCCGTCCGGCGAGATCACAGGAGCAAACAACTCCTCCTTGGAAACTGTGGTGGGCGTACCGCCGTCAATGCTGACGCGCATCAGGTGAGTGGAATTGCCGGCGACATCAACATACACAACAAATCTGCCGTCCGGCGAACAACTGGGATGGACGGCAAGCTTGCCCGTGCTGAGTTGCGTCAGATTGGACCCGTCCATATCCGCGCGCCAGATGGAGCTGGTGTCTTGGCCGCGACCCATGGAGAAAACAAAGTGGCGCCCGTCTCCGCAACTGGAAAGCCAACTTGGGCTCACGACTCCGGCTGCGATGTCGTGGACATTCGAACCGTCGGGCGCGGCGCTCGCGAGCTGAATGCTTCCAGACGTGTAATACGTGTAGATGAGCTTGCCGTCGGGCGTCCAAATGATGCCGGAAATACCATCGGCGCGGCTGATGCCGCTGGAGATTTGGCGTGGCGGCGAGAGGGAGGCGGAGCTGCCGAAGTTTGCGACCCACAAGTTGCCACTGAGAGTTACCTGAGCAGTGGCAAGCGCGGATCCGTCGGAGGTGATGCTGGTGCCGTTGTAGAAATTCAAATCGTTGGTGACACGGCGAATTTCGGCGTCGGGATAGCTGAGCGAATAAAGTTGCGCGTTGAGAGACGTTCTGCTTACGCGCGCGTTGAATAGAATCGCGGAGGCGTCGGGAAGCCAGGCCATTTGATCGGGAGCAATCCAGTCTTGGGAGCCCAAGCGGGTTTTCGTTTTGGAAGCAACGTCCACGATTTCGACGGCGTACTTGCCAAAATCGCCGCTGGGATTGTCCGCGACGACTATGCGCTTACCATCGGGCGACCACGCCGGGCCGTTATCGGAAAAGCGGGGGGGATTGGTCAAAACTTCCAGGCTTTGCTCGCCGCTGCCGTCTGAGTTTGCAAGCATCAAGTAGGAAGTCTTGGTCTTGTTCGATTGCCGCACGAACACGAACCGCTTCCCGTCGGGAGAAAAACTGATAGGACTGTCCACGTCCACGATCACCTGGCGCGGTGCGCCGCCCAAGGAGGGCGCCTGGAACAGCGTTCCGACGCCAATCGATTCATCTCGTTTGACGAAGTAAAGGTAGTTGCCGTCGAGTGAAAAATTCAGGCCTTCGATCTCGCCGGGTGAACCGAGTTCCACTTGCGCGGTGCTTCCAGTGGCGAGCTGGCGAATCCAGATACCGTGGCTGCCTTTTTCGTCCGCGACGTAGGCGACCCACTTGCCGTCCGCCGAGATCGTGGCGGAGTGGATGTTGCCGGTAGAGGTGATCGGCGAAATCATCATTTGAGAGAACGCTGCGGTTTCCTCATGGTGATGTCCGAAGCGATCGTGAAAAGCGATAGCTAGGATTGCGCCGATGGCGAGGAGAATCGCGACAGCAGCTGCAATCCACACGCCGCGGCGCGTGCCACTTTGCGCGGTCGCGCTTGCGGTGGCGGTTGCTGATGATGGAAGCGCCGTTGCGGGCGTAGCGGAGGATTGCGCCGCATTCGAATCGGAGCCGGGATTGGGAGCTGAGCTTGCCGCTGCCCACGAGCTGGTGGAACCGCTGGGCGCGCGGGAGGAATCGGTGTCACGTTTCAGGCGCTTCAAATCAGCGCGTAGCTCGGCGGCGGTCTGATAGCGCAGGTCGCGATCTTTCTCCAGGGATTTTCCGATGATTTCTTCCAGCTTGCCGGGGAGCATCGGATTGATCGAGGTTGGAGAGGGAGGCGTGCGATTCAGAATCGCGTCAAAAATAACCGCCGAAGTGTTGCCGTTGAACGCGGCTTGGCCCGTGGCCATTTCGTAAAGCACGGCACCGAGACTGAAGAGATCGGTGCGCGCGTCGAGGTCCTCGCCGCGGGCCTGTTCCGGAGACATGTAGGCGACAGTGCCGATTGCCGAGCCAGGGCTGGTGAGAAAAAGATTGTCAGTGGTGGGCTGGGTGATGCTGTTACCCGCGCCCACCGCTTCGCCGACGCGTCGCGTGGCCGCTTGCTTGGCCAACCCAAAATCTAGAATTTTCGCCTGCCCGCGCGAGGTGATGAAAATATTCGCGGGCTTGATGTCGCGATGAATGATGCCGCGGGAATGGGCAGCGTCGAGCGCGTCGGCAATCTGCGCGCCGAAATCGAGCAGGGCATCGGTGGCCATGGGCCGGCCGCCGATGCGTTCGCGGAGCGTCTGCCCTTCGAGAACTTCCATGACGAGGTACGGCCGCCCGTTTTGCTCCCCCACGTCATAGATCGTGCAAATGGCCGGATGGTTCAGGGACGACGCAGCGCGTGCTTCCCGCTGGAATCGTTCAAGCGCAGCCGGTTCGCGCGTAAGCTCGGCGGATAGAAATTTCAGCGCGACTTGACGGCCCAAGCGCGTATCTTCCGCGCGAAATACCTGGCCCATGCCGCCGCTGCCCAGCGGCTCGAGAATGCGGTAATGCGAGATTGTTTCGCCGATCATAACGATTATTGTGCGATCCTCTTCGCACGTTATCGTAAACAACTGCACGCAAGCGCGCAAGGATGTAAAAGCGCCCGGTTGAGCCCCTGGCGAAGAAAATGGAAACGCCGAGAGGGTTCGAGCACCAGCAAGGAAGCCCTGGTTCAGCCGCAAAATTCTTGCAACTTTCCTACAACGCCTGGGTTTCACTCCCCAGCAGCAAAAGGGGCTCCAGTCCCTGGTCATCATCGATTACTAATCAAAGGAGAATTTCAAATGGGGAATCCTAGAGCTATTGGTGTGCTCGTTGCTTTTCTTACCGCCGTGTCGCTTTCGAGTTGTGGCGGGGGCGCCAGCATGGGTACGACTTCCACGCAAAGCCAAGCCTCGATTTATACCGTGGGTACGGACGCTCCTTTGCCGAGCGTCGTTTCCTGCGAGGTCAATGTAACCGGAATTTCTTTGTTCAACGGCACGACGAACGTGAGCGTGCTATCGCAGCCGCAGATTGTGGATTTCGCGCAGTTGAGTGGGTTGCATCAGTTGCTGGACCTGACCGCGGTGCCGACGGGAACCTACACTTCCGCGACGATCACGATCGCGTCGCCGGTAATCGGTTTCATTGATACGTCTGCGAGTCCTCCAGTGATCAATACGATCAGCGGGACGCTGTCGCAATCGAGCGTGACGGTGAATTTCACTAACCCTGTGATGGTTTCCGATGCGGATCTGTTCGGACTGCGTATGGAACTTGATTTGCGCAAATCGCTGGCAACTGACGGGAACGGCCAGGTTACCGGCGCGGTAAATCCGGTTTTCCAGGTCGCGCTGCTGAAATCCACAGATGCGCAGGTTTCCATCGATGACTTCCACGGAGGCGTGGTAGGCGTCACTGGCGCGAACACGTTTACGATTCAGGGCCCGCACGGGCGCCAGTGGAATGTGACGACCAACGACAACACCCTGCTCGACGATCCCAGCACCGCGCCGAGCTCTTTCACGACCAATACCATCGTGGAGGTTTCGGGCACGCTGGATCCAGTTACGCACGACATCGAGGCGTCCGAAGTGGAAGTCGTTTCCAATAACGATTTCTTCATGGGCGGTTTGCTCAGCAGCGTCCGCCCTGCAATGGGGCCTGCGACGCAAGCGGACTTGTACGTTCGTGACTTGTTGCCGGCGGTAAACGGAGTTTCGGACGGACAGATTGAGACGCTGGTTTTGAACGGCACGGAAAAATACATGATCGAACACATCAATCTGCCGCTGACGACGCTGCTGTTCAACAATTCGGAACTGGCAGCTGGGCAGCGCGTGGGTATCGGCGGAGCGCTCAGCACTACCAACGGCACCACAACTCTGACGGTTCACCGCGTGGTTCTGCGGCGCCAAGGACAGGCGGGCGCGTGGGTTCCGGGCAGCACGATGGTGCAGAACAACAATGCCGGTTCGTTCCAGTTGAACGATCAGTGGACGGCGGGCGTATTGCTACCGCAACCGTTGACCGTGATGACGACGAACGACTCCAACTTCATCAATCTGAGCGGACTCGGAGCGCTGCAAGGAACGCAGCCGATTTCGATCCGTGTGGTCGGCTTCATACTGATCAATCAGGCGACGGGCCAGCCGGTGATGGTGGCGCGTTCCGTGGAGGAACTCGCATCATAACCATTCATAACGGTCATACCACGTCATAACCGCCGTCGAGAGCTCCTCGGCGACGGGCCACCGTCCCGCTGCCAGCGGAGCGGGACGGTGGCTTTTTTTTGCCTTGCGTGTTTGGATGCCAGAGCTACAATCGGCCGCATGAACGAGCCGCGAACGTTTCCGGAGTTCTGGACGTTTTACGCCTTGGCGCACCGCCAGCCGCTCACGCGAATATTCCATACGGCGGGGACGCTGACGGGATGGGCGCTGCTGGTTGCGGCGATCGTGCTGCGCAAGCCTTGGTACCTTCTGGCTGCGTTTGCGGTGCCCTACGCGTTCGCGTGGTTTTCACATTTTTTTGTGGAGCACAATCGGCCGGCGACGTTTGGACATCCGTTGTGGTCGTGGCTGGCGGATCAGAAAATGGTGGCGATGGTGCTGGCGGGAAAGATGGAAGCTGAGGTGCAACGTTGCGCGTCGGTGGAGCGCGCTGGATCTGCAGCTTAACGGCGACCGGATACACCGTGCCTTATGTGTTCACGCTGAGTCCCCCTCGGCTATGCGTTAGTGCTCCAGTTGAATTGCAACGACTTGCTTACCGCGCACTTTGACCTCGATCGCGATTGGCGGGCGCACGCCCCGGCCGCTGACGATTGCTCCGCGGACTTCTCCGTTTGGCCCAGTTCCAAACCGCGCGAGGTCGAACAGCACGCGACGGCAAGGATCTGCGACCATAGGATGATCCGCGTGAAAACCGTATTCGCGTGCAAGCTTGCCGAGGTCGGTCACATACTCCAGTTGGCAATTTCCGTACGGCTCCCGCAGCGAGATGCCCCAATACACGCCACTGGAAAGATGAACGACGAGGGCCGGAATATTCTCGGAAGCTTGTGTCGCGCGAAATACGAACCGCTTTGACGACCATGCCGTCGCGAGTTCCGCCGTTGTGGCCACCGGGCCAGGCGCCTCGGGCACGTTGGGTGACGGTTGCGCTACCACTGGTGGCAGATCGACAGCCGGCGCGGCTGCGGCTGCAGGCGCGCCGGGCGTGTGTTCGGGAGCGTTCGAACGCTTCCACGAAAACAGCGCGACGGATCCAACAAAAATTACGATGGCTGCGATGGCAAGCGCTTTTTTCGACGGACTCTTGTCCGGCGCGGGTGCGGAATTCCGGAATTGCGGAGCCGACGGCTGCGGAGGTTCCGGAGCCGGCTTGTTGCGCGCTGGGTTGCCGGTAACGCCGGGTATGTTCGGCTCAGCTGGTTTGAATGGGTCTTGTTCTTTAAGTTTTTCGGGCACGGTGAACCGCTCTGTGGTAATCCTCAGCTTGATTTGGATTGCAGGAATTTGCAAGCAGGGTGATGCCTTATACGTCAATGGATACGTAGCAAGATAGCGCGCGGAAGGGCGGGACGATCTTAGGTGGACGCGATGTTGCGCTCCGAGGAGTTAGTTTAGGCGGGATGCTCGACGCGCACGGAATGGTGCGCCACGTATTCGTGGAGATTCGCCAGGATCAGCAAGAGTTCGAGCATGCGATCGCGCTGTTCGGGCTGCGGCTCGTCGGCGCTGTCCTCCAGATTCTTCACGGTGGCCAGCGCGTCGGACAGCAGCCATTCCAGGCTTTCTTTGGTCAGCGGGGATCCTTCACGGCAGCGCGTGAGGGCCTGATCGGTGCGCAGAAAAGCTTCATCGAGAAAATGATCGAGGCAAAGCTCGGTGCGAGTCAGCGCCGGAGGAGCAGGCTTTGCACAGCCAGCACGTACACAATGGACGGAAACAGCGGCTTTCATCCCACACCCCTGATTCTCGAGCGGCTACAGCCTCGAGGTTGAGCAGAGAGTAGCACAGATTTTTTGCGCGCAAGTTACTGTGAGTTGTAAAGGATAACAACGTTGCGGACACGCCAAGAGGCGTCGCGAGAGACGCGCGAGCGGATTATATTCGGGCTGCGCAAGCAGATCCCCGCCGCGCGCGTCCCTGCGCACAGAAATTTCTAACGGATCTGAATACTGCCGGAACTGGTGCTGAGTTCCACCGTCGGGCCGCCGCTGCCTACTTTTCCTTGTAGCTCGCGCGGGCTGAGTTTGCCCTGCACGGCGATTTCGCGGCTGCTGTCAATGCTGCCGGAACTGGTGCGCGCTACCAGGTTGAACGAGGCCTGCTGCCCCAGCTCGACGGCGACGTTGCCCGAACCGGTATGCAGCCGCCAGTCGCCCGTCGGATCGCCTTGCGCACTGATGCTGCCGCTTCCGGTTTGCACTTTCACAGCCCCCTTTGCGCCTTTTACTTCCACATCGCCCGAGCCTGTTCCGATTTCCACGTCACCGGCCGCGGTCTGTTCGAATTTCACGCTGCCACTGCCACTGGAAGCGGTAAGAGCTCCTGCAATACCGATGGCGTGAATGTTGCCACTCCCCGCGATGGCTTTCGCGGCGCCGTGAACTCCGTTGAGTTCGATATCTCCCGAGCCGGTGCGCGCGTGTGTTTCGCCGCCAATATTGCTGAGGTGCACACTGCCGGAACCGCTGCTGGCATCCGCAGGGCCGGAGATGCCTTGGACGACTTGGTCTCCCGATCCGGATTCAGAGTGCAACTTGGTTTGCGCCGGCACCACGAGTTCGTAACTGATCGAGATATTGTTTTTCCAATCGTGATTTTCGATGTGACCGACGCGAATAGTATTGCCGCTCTGCTCGATCGGGGGATTGGCTTCAATCTCGTGGATGCGCTGCTCGGCGTCGGCGCCGAACCAGCCGTGATTCGCGTGGATGCGGCCGTGGATTTCCACTTTGCTAGAATCTCCGGTGCGCACGGTGATTTCACCGGAGCCGGTTTGGACGTCCAAGTCCACTGCGGCAGTTACGGTGAGCGTGCGATCAAAATGGCCATCGTCGCTGGCCAGCGCCGGCCTGGCTGACATTGTGGCGGCCAGCGAAAGCACGAGCGCTAGCAATACGGGGAAAGTACGCGTACGAATTCTCATGTTCCATCCTCCTAAGCAGATTGTTCCCAACTCGGATGAAGATACGCAGACGGCACGCGAAAAGTTCAGCGGCGGGTGACGGAGATCAGGCCGTTTGGCCGTGGCACTTTTTGTACTTCTTGCCGGAGCCGCAAGGGCAGGGGTCGTTGCGGCCCACTTTCGCTCCGGCGCGGGCGGGTTTGGGAGTTTCGACCGGCGTGTTGCCAGTCTGAAACTGCATTTGCCGTTCCTGCCGGCGCTGCTTGCGTTCGATTTCTTCCGGAGAAAATTGCGAGAGGCCGCGCGGCACCAGGGGTTTCTGCGCGGAGGGTGCAGCAGGTTGCGCGGCAGCCGCGGCAGGTTGTTCGGCGGGCCGCACTAGGAAGAGGAACCGCACGGCCTCAGTATCAATGCGATTCATCAGCTCATCGAAAAGTATGAACGCTTCCTTCTTGAACTCGACCAGCGGGTCCTTCTGCCCGTACCCGCGCAGGCCGATGCCTTCCTTCAAGTGGTCCAGCGTGAGCAGATGGTCTTTCCACTGGCCGTCCACGACGTCTAGCAGGATGTGGCGCTCCAGCCAACGCAGGGTCTGCGCGCCAAACAGGGCTTCCTTTTCCCCATAACGCGCGCGAACTTTTTCGATGAGCACTTCGCCCACCGTTTCATGATTCAGCGTCGCGAAATCCATCCCCACGGTCTTGGGATCGAAACCGAACTGGTTCAGAATCTCGTTCGAGAATTGCGTGACATTCCACTGGTCCGGATGCTGTTCGCGCGGGCAATACGTCTCGACCAATTCATTGGCGATGGCGTCGGCGCGCTCCAGCACGAATTCTTTCTGGTCGCGGCCCTCCAGGAACGAGCGGCGCAGATTGTAGATCGTTTCGCGCTGCTTGTTCATCACGTCGTCATATTCCAGTAAATGTTTGCGCGCTTCAAAGTTTTGCGCTTCCACTGCTTTCTGCGCATTTTCGATACGTTTGCTGATGAGTTTTGATTCGATGGGCACGCCTTCGGTCATGCCGAGGCGGAACATCAAATTTTTGACGCGCTCGCCGCCGAAGATGCGCAGCAGATCGTCTTCGAGTGACAGAAAGAATCGCGAAGATCCGGGATCGCCCTG
>CAVYDD010000013.1:0-19484 GCA_963767225.1 uncultured Acidobacteriota bacterium | reverse complement strand
GGTAGTTGAATCAGGAGGCGCGGGCCATTTTGGCTCGCGCCTTTTTTTGGTGCGGTAGGGTGGTCGGAAAGGCTTGGCCACCCGCCACCCGGAAATTCAAATGCGTTCGTTTAGGTCGTATGAAAGGTTTAGTCGCCCGCCGGTTAGGGTTCAGTTGATTGACGAAGCTGCAATCCATTGATAGTGTTGGCGGACGATGTGGACTTTCGAGAGCGTGAAGAGAAACTCAGCCGTCAAGTGGGTCTTGAAGGCTGCGGGACTTATTATTATCGGTGCTCTTGGCAGCGGCTTCTGGGAGTCGGCCCTCAAGCCAGCGCTGGTACGCACAAGTTACGGAATTCTGAGCGTTAGCTCCCTTGGAATTGAAAGTGTCAGAACTGGAATATATGAACGAGTAGCCACTGGCTCGACAAATGGGGCCAGCTTGCAGAGTATCTATCTTTTAACGCTGTTTGGAACAATCGCCTATGGCATGGCGTTTCAAAGGGTGTTCTTTTACGTCAGACAAGACCGTCGAGAATTAGCGCGGATTGCCCAACGTGTTGCAGAACGGAGGAAAGAAAACAAGCCAGAAACCGAGACTGTGGAGCAAATCTTGGTAGCGTTGCGCGGCCAAGTCAGAAGTGGTCGTCGCGTGCTCTATATTGGAGGTGCGGCAATTCTGCTTTTCATCGGAATGCTTTTGGTTGATTTATCTCGCATCAACTTCGAGACGGCGGCGGTTGTACATTTCCAACAGGCTCTGAAAATTGCTTCGCCCTATCTGACTGATGCGAACCGCGCCATGGTTGAATCGAAGTTCGCTCAGATTCACAGCAAGTCCGAGTACGTTGCGATTATGGATGGCCTATCGAAAACGGCTAAAGAGCATGGTCAACAAGTCCCGCCATTTAATGCGTGGTGAAAGGCAAATTCCATACATACGTCGAGCGAAGTACGGAGGTCGAAGAGCGTGACAATCCAAACCAACCCCGAAATGTTCAGCAAATTGCTTCCGGTTTATACCGTGACGGACATCGATAGGACTGCTGGAATTGTTACCTTGAGTGGATCGGACGGCTCGTCACACCAAGTCCTGCTGGATTCTTGGGGACCTTTCATAGAAGCCCAACCTCTAGTCGGTAGTCAAGTCCAGCTACTACCCTGAGTCTTTCTTAAGTCGGCGTCAAATGACAAAACAATGGGCAGTCTTTCTAACGTGGAAGGAGCTGTTTGATGAGTCCCCCGGTGAAGAAGAGGTGTCGAGCGTCATTCGCACATTCAATCGAGAAAGCAGCGTCGTTCTTTTGTCGCGGATGGGGATCCACTTGTTCCTCGATCAGTTTCGCTCCGATCGGTCCGAAACGATTTTTCTGCAAGGTTTTCTAATATCTAATTTCTTGGATGATGAGGTTTTGAATCGCTGGAAGCAGAGAATGCCGGATTCACCGATCGATTTTCGTCGTGCATTTCATCCCCAACAGATTCTCACTACTCTGAAGCTGACAGTCATACATGCCCTTCCAACTGGCGGACTGGAACTAGACAAAGACAAGACTGCTCGGCTCGCCCTGGGGCGCTGCCTTCTCAAAATGAACGATTTGCTTATGAGCAAGCAAATGGAAAAACAGATAGCACAAGATAGAACGAGCCCGCCCTCAACAAGGAAATATCTTCGGCTCCAACTCGCGGTCGGCGCTGGGAATGACGTATTCAATCCGCCCCCAGTTCCGAGTGGAATTGTTCGCAGCAACATTATTTTCGAAAAGATCATTAAACGCACGCCCGTACCAATTGATTTAAGCCATCAGCTAAAACAACAGGCCGGAATATCATTGGATTCATACGTCGATTTAACGCTAGGTGCGCTCGCAACTTACATGGGCCGGACACCAAAACAGCTTATCGACGATGCCAGCCTCGCGATCGTGAATCCACAAACGTTTTTCGGAACTTCAATTCCAGCCGAAACAGCGGAGAGATTTTGGAAGATGGAATCCACCACGATCGCCGACCTCGCAGCCAGACTCGCCGAGCCGAGCGAGCTCGTACCTCAGAAAGACTTCACTGCATTTCGAATGAAACCCTTCTTGCAACTAAATTCTGGCAGCGTCATCTGCCCCAACCCAGGTTTCATTCAAGAGAAATTGGAAATCGGATTGTTCTGGACGATTGTGAATAATCTACAAGGCGATAATCGCCAAAAGGCATTCGAGACTTGGGGCAAGTTGTTCGAAATATATGTCAACGAAACGTTTGACGCGATGATTGATCCTGTTAAAGAGCATTATTTTGCTTGCCCCGACTTCAAAGAGAAGCAGCATCATCACTATGCGTTCGACGGACTGCTTCTTTCTGGCCGCGTTTGTGTGGCAATAGAGTGCAAAGGCGGATTTCTTCCCAACAACGCCAAGTATGCTGACAATTTGGACCAATATGTTCAGAGTCTCGAAAAGAAGTTCGGAACCGAGCCCGGTGCCGGAGTGGAGCAACTGGTCAGAAAAATATCTCAAGTGTTTGCTGCTAAGGCGGCAGAGAGGCGTGCACTTGAAGGAATTGATCTCGCGCCGATCGATATCGTTGTGCCTGTCCTGGTGGTTCAAGACAATTTTGTGAGTTCCATGTTCACGCTCCCTTGGCTCGCGAAAACATTCAGGGATTTGATAAGGAAAAAGTCTATAAATCACAAGATTGTGCTGACGAGCTTATTGGTCCTACATGTAGAAGATGTCGAGTCCATTGGTACATATATTAAGACCGGGGGGTTTTCTGTCGGCGAGTGCATGCTATACGCAGGTAAATGTGGAGATCCAGGCTCATCGCAGCGGCTCTTTGAGTTTGCCGATCTCTTCAGGAAATTTTTGACCGACAAGAATATTCAGCCTGTAAAGGCCGGCGGCGATCGGAGGTTTGATGAAATACTGAACCGAGTAACTCTTCGTTTGTTCAACCGACCATTTGAGCCGTGGTCTCCGTCGGCGCCCACGAAGGATGCATAGCCCTCAGGACCCGCGTTAGATCTCCTTCGCCATCCTCACGATGGAGAGCATTTCTCCGTTACTGAGAGGGACTTGCAGATTTTCCAGGGCGGCGTAGCCTTTGGCGCGATAGAAGGCGACGCCGCTGAGGGTGGCGCCCATTTCGAGGCGGGTGAAACCGGCGACGCGGGCGGCTTGTTCGCAGGCATCGAGGATGAGGGTGGCGATGCCGCGGCGGACGTATTGGGGATGGACGAAGAAGGCGCGGATTTTGGCGGCGTCGTGGGCGGGATCGAGGAGGGAATCTTCGCGGTGGGCAAATTGATCGCCGCCGTAGAGAGTTTTGCGTTTGCTCCATCCGCCGCAGGCGACGATTGGTGGCGAAGGGGCTGCAAGCTCTACGGCAAAATAGGTGCCGTCTGCGATTAGCTGGGTGTCTACTCCATAGACGGAGCGGAGGGCGCCTTCGATTTGCGCGGGGGAGTAGTCTTGCGCTTGCAGGGTGCGGACGGAGGCGTGGATTATTTCGCGCAGGTGGGGGATGTCTGCGGGGGTGGCGGGGCGTAGGAGGAAGGGCATTTTGTGGCGGCGTATGTTTGGATGCGCGCAATTCTAACTGGTGGTGGATGAGGCGGCAATGGCGCAATGGAGCGCGCCGCTACGCTTCGATCCCGCAGAGCGGGACCTCAGGATGAATCGCGCTGTGGCGCGATTCACAAAATCGAAAGCGAGTTCAAAGGCAACAGCCGTCACAATTCATTCCCTCAGCGGCTGAAGCCGCTTTGACGCTGCGGCGCTTTCGGCACGGCTGAAGCCGTGCCCTGACGCAAAGCGTGACTGTTGTCGCGGGAAGCAGATCCCTGCCTGCGGCAGGCAGGCCTCACTGCGGCAGGCAGGCCTCACTGCGAGGCGGCTCCCGCGCGCGCCAAACTGCGGCGGGAAGGAAAAAGCGCGGGACTGGAGCCCTTCGAACCGGCACCGCCGGTTCTCAGGATGAATCGCGCTGTGGCGCGATTCACGGCGGGCCTACCGTGGCTTCTTGCGAATCGGGTAAAATCGCGTGGCGCGGGAACGATGCACAGGAAAGATTGCCTGTGCCACTTAAGGCGGGCGCGATTCACAGACGGCGGGCAGGGTTGTGGCACGAAAGCCTGGCGCGGGAACGATGCACAGACCCTTCGCGTACGCTCAGGGCAGGCAAGAGTGCCCGCCCCGGCGGGCGGGGCTGTGCCACGAAAAACTGGGCGCGGGTGCGCGAAGGGCGGTGCGAATTGAGCAAGCCGGTTTTGGCGGTGTTGGGGAATTTTACTGCGGATGTGGAGGCGCGCTTGGCGCGCGATTTCACCGTGCGCCGCGTTTCTGCTGACGCACCGACTGGATCGGCAGCGACTGCGGCGGCGGCGTCCACTGCAGCGCGGACCGAAGGGCTGCTGGTGGCGGCGGAGGGGGCGGATGCGATTTTTTTTAATCCGCCGGCGAAATTGGATGCGGAATTTTTCGGGCGGGTGGCGGCGAGTGTGAAGGTGATTGCTACTTTTTCGGTGGGGTACGATCACATTGATGTGAGGGCGGCGGCGGCGCGGGGGATAGGGATTGCGAATACTCCGGGCGTGCTGGACGATGCGACGGCGGACGTAGCGATTTTGCTGCTGCTGGGGGCTTCGCGGCGGGCTTACGAGGCGCAGGAGCTGGTGCGCAGCGGGGCGTGGGCGAAAGCCGATGCGCCGCGGCTGCTGGGATGGGATTGCGCGGGGAAAGTGCTGGGGATTTTCGGGATGGGGCGGATTGGGCAGGCGGTGGCGCGGCGGGCGCGGGCGTTGGGGATGAAGATACATTATTCGAATCGGACGCGGCTGGGGGCGGCGGTGGAGGGAGACGCGGTATATCATGCACGGCCGCAGGAATTGCTACGGGTGAGCCAGTTTTTGAGTTTGCATGCGCCGCATACTCCGGAGACGCATCATTTTCTGGATGTGGAGAATATTGCGCTGCTGCCGGCGGGGGCGATTGTGATCAATGCGGCGCGGGGCGGGCTGGTGGAGGATGGAGCGTTGATCGCGGCGTTGAAGACGGGGCGGGTGGCCGCGGCGGGGCTGGATGTGTTTGAGGGGGAGCCGAATATTAAACCTGCGTATGTGGGGCTGCGGAATACTTTTTTGCTGCCGCATATTGGGAGCGCTACTTTGGAGACGAATACGGCGATGGGGATGCTGGCGTTGGAAAATATTGATGCGGTGCTGGCGGGGAGGGCGGCGCCTTCGCTGGTGAAGAATTAGAGGGAGTGATAGATTTTTTGCGTGATTCCGTGGGTACGATGGTGCGACGAGTTTAGAATTGCACGCCGCCGAACGCTGGCCGGCCGGGCATTCCTCGGCCAACAAATCCTCCGCTCCCCGAAGCGCCACCGCCGCTGCAAACAAAATCGCCGCAGTGTGCAGTAGTGAACAGATATGTGCATTGGCGTTCTCTAAGATGTTGGCGTGGGTGAAGTGAACGTAGCGGGCTGGATACCAGTTTTGGAACCTTCATCTGAAGCACACCGGATATCGCAGATTTCCTCTTCATCTAGCCACCGGTAACAGGTCTGGGAATAAGCCAGAAATTTAGTGCGACAACTTGGGACGGGCCGGAGTATCGGCCTGCGAAGGAAAAGGGGGCAAAGTTTATGCCGTTACTGCAAGTATTGATGGTTTTGATCGTGGTGGGAGTGCTGCTGTGGCTGGTGAACAATTTCATACCGATGGCGGGATCGATCAAGTCGCTATTGAATGCCGTCGTGGTGATCGCCACGGTTTTGTGGCTACTGGACATTTTTGGGCTGTTTCACTCGCTGTCGCGGATGCGCGTAGGGACTTAAACAGGGCTGAGTAGAACGTATCAAGAAATAGGTGACGCACAAGAAGTGAGAGCAACGCATGAGGAGAGAACAATGCTCGGAATGATTTTGATTATATTTTTGATTCTGGCGCTGGTGGGAGCTTTCCCGCGCTGGGGACACAGCCACGAGTGGGGTTATTTCCCGACGGGCGGATTGGGTTTGGTGCTGCTGATCGTGGTGATACTGGTGATTCTGGGACGGATCTAGATTTCTTGCTGCCGGGCGTGTGCAGCTACCAAACGTGCCGATATTTCCGGCGCGGCGCTGGTGGGCGGAGCGATCGCTCGGGACAATGCTTGCAGCGAACGATTGCGCGGAGTGGTGTTCGTTTTCCCAGGCGGAACGAGTTGATCGGGTAGGAGGGCGGCGATGCTTGACTCGAATCAACGAGTCGTCAGGTTTCTGGAGAAGGAAATCAAGACGTACACGGCCTTATCTCTATTTTTGTCGAAGAAGGGCGTCAGAGAGCACCTGCGCGCCGGCGCGAACAAACTTCTGATTAGCCCGTCGTTTTACAAAGAAAGAATGAAAGAGGCGAAAAAACTCGTCCATGACCTCAGGAAAACAGACTAGGACGCGGTTCCCTCATAACTCTGCAGTCGGCACACGGGCCCGCTGGTCAATTCGCATAGTGGCAATTCTAATCGCCGTACTCCTGTGCGCGGGCCCTTCGCCCGCATATTCCGTGCTCACCCACGAGGAGATCGTGGACCTGGTGTGGACCGATGAGCTCCGGCCCCTGCTGCTGCAGCGATTTCCAACGCTTACCGAGGACCAACTAACCGAAGCTCACGCCTACGCATACGGCGGTGCGGTGATCCAGGATCTTGGCTACTACCCGTTTGGCAGCGTGGAGTTCAGCAATCTGGTGCATTACGTGCGCAGCGGTGACTTCGTGCGCGAGCTGCTGGCGCAGAATCAGGACGCGGACGAGTACGCCTTTGCCCTCGGCGCGCTGGCACACTACACGTCCGATGTCGCGGGCCATCCGGCGGTCAACGAGGCCGTCGCGATGCAGTATCCGAAGCTGCGCGCGAAGTACGGTAATTCGGTGAAGTACGCGCAGGATCACACGGCGCATCTGAAAACCGAGTTCGGATTTGACATGGTGCAGGTGGCGAAGAATCGTTACGCATCGCAGCAGTATCACGATTTCATCGGATTCCAGGTATCGAAGCCGCTGCTGGAGCGGACATTTCCGATTGTGTACGGATTGGAATTGAAAGATGTGCTGTCGCACGAAGATCTCGCAGTTGGCTCCTATCGCTTTGCAGTCAGCCGGATGATCCCGGAGCTGACGAAGGTGGCACTGCGGACCCATCAGAAGGACATGATGCGGGAGGAGCCCGATTTTGCGAAAAAGAAGTTCCTGTACCGGCTTTCGCGATCCGATTATGAAAGGGATTGGGGAAAGGATTACGCGAAGACGGGATTCACGACACGGGTGTTCGGGGTTCTGTTGCTGTACACGCCAAAGATCGGTCCTTTCAAAGCGATGGCGTTCAACAATCCGACGCCGGAAAGCGAAGACATGTATTTCAAGAGCATCAACACCACCGTTGACCAATATCGCGCCCATCTGGAAGAAGTGCGCGCCGGCTCGCCGCAACTGACCAACATGGACCTCGACAGCGGCAATCAAACTGTGGCAGCAGAGTACACGCTCACAGATGAAACCTATGCGAAGCTGCTAGCGCAGCTGGCGCAGCGGAAATTCGATCGAACGTCCGCGGAATTGCGCGACAATATTCTGAGCTTCTACGGGGATCTTTCCGCGCCGATCGAGACGAAAAAGGACGACGCTCGCTGGCACGACGTAATGGCCGATCTGAATCAATTGAAGGTGGTTACACCCGCTCCGGTTCTCGCGGCAAGCGCCGCAAAGTGAACCTCAGACAAAACTCCACTTGTGTGCACTAATGCACAGACCTGCCCGGCCGATGTAAGTAGCATGGTGTTTCTCGTCAGCAGACCGCTTCGGGCACCAGTAATTCTTATTCTTTCCCAGGAGAAAATCTTAATGAAAATCGTAAATACAGTTCTGGTTGTCGCTGCACTGTCACTCGTCGGCGCCGTTTCAGCTCCTGGCGCGCGCGCTGATCAATACAATAAGAAGACCGTGATGACGTTCAATCAGCCGGTCGAAATCCCGGGGCAAATCCTGCCCGCGGGGACCTACACTTTCAAGCTGCTCGATTCGCGTTCCGATCGTCACATCGTGCAGGTGTTCAATGCCGATGGCACGCAGTTGATCGCCACAATTTTGACGATTAACGATTATCGGTTGCAACCGACGGGCCGCACCGTGGTGAAATTCGCCGAGCAGTCGGGCGATGCGCCGGATGCGTTGAAGGCTTGGTTTTACCCGGGTGATAATTTCGGGCAAGAATTCGTTTATCCAAAGCAACGCGCCATTGAACTCGCTGTCGCGATCAAGGAACCGGTTCCGGCTCTGCCAGCGGACTCGACGGACTTGAATACAGTTGCGATCGTAGCCATTACTCCGGAGCAGAAGGAAGTACCCGTAACGGAAGCGGTCCAGACCACCGCGCCCGTTGCTGACGATCCGGCTCCTGCGCCGGCGGTAGCGACGGACGAACTCCCGAAGACCGCCAGCACAGTGCCCTTGATTGCGCTGCTGGGCTTGGCGTCACTGGGAGCTGCATTAGCTGCGAAACGACTCTCGTAGGTTTAATAAACGCAATAAACTCCGGTGCGCCGCGGGGCTGAATGAAACTTCATATCCCGCGGCGCAAGGAGCTTCACCTTTGACACTCATCATCCGATCACAATCCTGCAAACGAATTTGCCGCTTTTGTTTTTTCACTGCCGCGCTGCTTTATGCTGGACGCGCGAGCTTCGCGCAATCGCGCCCGGGGCCGCCCGCCCCTTCCGCCATCTCGGTGCAGACGGAGCTGGTGGTGCTGCCTGTGAACGTGTCGGATGCGAAGGGCAATGCGGTGTTAGGACTGCGCGAGCAAGATTTTCGTGTCTATGAAGATGGTCGTCTGCAAAAGATTGCGCTGTTCCAGCAGGGAGACACGCCGATCACCGTGGGCTTGATCGTGGATCATAGCCGCAGCATGGGTTCGCAGCTGGCGGAAGTAGCCGAGGCGGTTTGTTCGTTCGCGCGATCGGGCAATCCGCGGGATGAGATGTTCGTGGTGGATTTCAATGATGAAGTTTCGGTGGAGCTTTTGAACGGAAAACCTTTCACGGATGACCCCAAAGAGCTGGTTAAAGCCGTCTATGCGGTGCGCGCGCGCGGACGAACCGCGCTTTACGACGCGGTGGCCGAAGGGCTGGTCCATTTGCAACTCGGCCGTTATGAGCGGAAGGCGTTGGTCATCATCAGCGACGGCGGAGACAACGCCAGTGTGCAAAAACTCTCGCAGGTTCTGGCGCTGGCGCAGAAATCTCAAGTTGTCATCTATTCCGTGGGCCTGATTGGAGACGACGGAGAGGTGGACCCCGGCGTGCTGCGGCATTTCGCCAAAACAACGGGCGGCGTGGCGTATTTCCCGGACAGCAAGAACAGCGTCGCGAGCATCTCGACGCAAATCGCACGAGATCTTCGCGAACAATACACATTGGGTTTCGCGCCGGAAAAGGCGAACGACGCTCACGCATTTCGAAAAATAGAAGTGAAAGTCTCTGCTGCAGGCCAGGGCAAATTGCATGCGCGCACCCGCACGGGCTATTCCGCCGCCGCCGAAAAGTCTCCATCCACCGACGCGGGCAAAGGCGCAGAGTGAGCGTTCGCCCCTCCATCGCAAAGCGGCGGCGGAACTGGAAACAATTTTTGTTTCGCGGGACTTATTATTTTTTTGTGTCGGCGGCTTTTTTGTTGCTGGGTTACACCAGTTACGTTTTCGTGGACGCGCGAGCGTATCAGGCGATCGAAGAGTCGAAGTTTTCCAACCGGCGCGCGACTCCCGGGCCTCACCTGGTGGCGACAGGCGATGCGATCGGAGAAATGAAGATTCCGCGCATCGGTCTGGAAACCATCGTGGTGCAAGGGGAGTCAGCCAGAATATTGCAGCGCGCGGTCGGACATCTTCCGGCAACGGCGATGCCGGGCGAGCCGGGAAACGTGGCGTTGGCCGGGCATCGTGACGGTTTTTTCCGACCGCTAAAGGATATTCAGGTGGGGGACGCAATTTCGCTCAACACGCTGGACGGCGAGTTCGTGTATCGAGTGGAATCAACCGAGGTAGTGTGGCCGAGCGACGTGCAAGTGCTGCAACCGACCAGCGAGAACACCCTGACACTGGTCACCTGCTATCCGTTCTACTACGTCGGCTCGGCGCCAAAACGGTTCATCGTGCGCGCCCGGCAGATAGGCAGGCTGCCGCTGGCATTCCTCCCGCCCCCAGATTCGTGCGCCTTCCGCCGATCCTTGGTTTTGGCGCTGGAGTTTCCATCCGGCGGCATTCTCACTTAAGCTCCTCGAAAAATCCGCGCCGAGAGTTCTACTTGTACTTGTTAAGCTTGCTCTCAAGATCCGGCACGAACATCTGCTGCGCGCCCGGTTCGAGCTTTCGCGCTTCGCTGAGCGCCGTGTCCCACTCCTGCCGCGCCTCTTCCTTTCGCCCCATTGCCGCGAGCGCATCTCCACGCGCCTGGCGCCCCAATATTGAAGATGGATCGATCCCGACCGCCTCGTCTGCCAGCGCCAGCGCCCCCGCAGCGTCGCCCTTTCCCACGGCTTCGGTGGCATTCTGCGCGCGGCTGAGCGCCGCCGCCTGCGTCAACTCGAAGCGGCCGCGGTAGATCATCACCGCGTGGTCAATTGTTTCTTCTGGTTTGGCGCGTCGAAACGCATCGTACGGATTGAGAGATGCCGCCGGCCACTCGCATCCCGACAAATCCCCCGCGCTCACAATCACGGTGCCTTCAAACACCGCCGGCACGTTGTCCGCCCCTCCCAGCCCGCCCGTGTCCGCGGTCGGCAAATGGTGACAACTGATCCCGTAGGTTTCCGGGTTAATCTCAGGATGCGCAAAATAAGCGAACCAGCACTCTTCTCCTGGATGCCGCTGCTGCCACGCTCTCACCTGGAAAAGTTGCTGTGCCCAATCCGAGTTCGAATCGCTCAGCAGCTTATGCACGTTCGCAGGCCCGCCCCATGCTTCGTTCGCGTAAGCCATGGAATTGGGAAATGCCGCGAGCGACGAACCCACGTGCGCCGCCAGCAACAGGCAGCACACCGCGAACCACTTGCGGCTCGATGCCGCCAGCGCCGCAGCTCCGCCGCCGGCCAGCACGAACGAATACGCGTAAAACGGCAACAGGTGCCGCGCCCCGATGTTCATCCCCGATACCATTGCCACGGCCAAATAGAACAACGCGGGAATTACCAGAAAATCCACTTCGCGTCCCCATTTAAGTTTTCGGGTCGCCGCTGCGTATATCGCCACGCAAATCAAGACCAGCAGTCCGAGCGTCGTCTTGATCGCGATCACCGACGGGAAATACCACCACACGCCGTGTGCGATGTTCCGGCCAAATATGAATGTCGGATAGAACAGCGCCATCCGCCCTACGTCCACCAGACCGATCAGGTAAGACTCCGGCAGCAGGTGCAGCCGACCCACAAGATTGATGAGCCACGAAATGTGCGGCCCGAGCGGCGCCACATAATCCCCGAGCGTCGTGCTCATCTGCAGTCCCGCCGGCCGCGGCGCGTAACGAAAACCGTAGAAGCTCCACAGCACCAGCACTCCGATTAGAAAAATCCCGCAGAACGCACCCGCGAGGCGCAGCGCTTTCCGGACCCGCGTTTCTTTTTCCGCCGCTGCAATCTCGCGCGCGATCAGCAGCACGAGGATTGGCGCCAGCATCACTCCAGAATGCTTTGTCGCCAGCAGGAGGCCGGCCACCACGCCGGCCACCACCAACCGCTTCGCCGTCGGGTGCTTCACGTAGCGATAGAAACACCAGGTACTCGCCAGAAAAAAAAGCGAGACTCCGATGTCCGTTGTCACCAGTGCTGAATGCGCCAGAACGTTTGGATCGAACGCGGCCAGCGTCAGCGCGAAAATCGCCGCCCAGTCCCCGAACGATTCCCGCGCCGCCAGGAAAACCACCAGCGAAAGCGCCACGGCCAAGAGGCCGGCCGCCACACGCATCTCGAAAACCAATTGGTTGCGATCGCCGTCGTTCCGCGCAAGCCAGTCCCGCCCGTCCAGATACGCCTCGGTTTTGAAGTCGCGGCCTTTCAACTCCGGAACCCACAGAGGCCGCCCCAGCAGCGGCGCCGTCGCCAGCAGCTTTACGAATGGCGGATGCTCCGGGTTCAGTCCGTAGTCTTTGGTTTGCCACATCATGTAACCTGCAAACATGTGGTTGCCTTCATCGAACGTGAGCGATTCGCGGTGAACCATTGTCAGAGTCAGGACCATCTGCGCACCGATCAGTCCCGCCACGATTCCCCACAGCGTCCATCTGGAAAGTTTTGGCACGCGGTTCCTATCCCTTGAAATTCGCGCGGACATCTTACGTCGAATGACCCGTCGAATGTTCCGTCGCGTGCCGCATCGCTGACGCGGACGGGTGCTATCGCCTCACGGTGTATGTCAGAGTGTCCTTCTGAGAGGCGAGTTTCCTTTCATTGCGGTTGAGGCGAAAGCGCTCAGCCCGCTCAAGACCACAAGTATCCATAGCGCGGCACGAATGGTCGAGAGCTGCGCGACAAATCCGATCAGGGGCGGACCGGCAAGGAAGCCAATATAACCTGCGGTCGTGACTACGGCGAGACTGGGGCCGGGTGCGCTGCCTTCAATGTTCCCGGCAGCCGCAAACGTATTGGGAATGATCGTAGCCAGACCTGCTCCGGCGCACGTAAATCCCACCAACGTCGAACCCACGTTGCCGAACAATAAGACCAAGACGAGTCCCGCCGCTGCTAAAAGTGCCCCGTAACATACGAGGTGTGCGCGGCCGAGCTTCCCAGTCAGATAGTCGCCCGCGAGACGACCTACAGCCATGGCGCCTGAGAATACCGCATACCCAAGCGCGGCCAGTCCTGGCCCGGTGAGAACCGAAGTACGAAGATAAATTGCGCTCCAATCGGCGATCGCACCTTCAATGAGCATAATCGAAAATGCAAGCAGAGCGAGAGCACCCAAGGTAACGGACCAGACGATCGTGCCTCCGGATGCCACTTTCTCTGCATCCGAAGATGCTGAGGGAAGCGGAAGCCATATGAATGCGAACATGGACATTGCGACAAGCGCTATACCGCTGATCCAAAAGTGAACCTCGGCCGGAACCCCATGTGAAGCGACCAATCCCCCTAACGCAGCTCCGGCCATCCCACCCAAACTGAAGAGGGCATGGAAAGAGGACATGATGTGACGCTGGTATCGTTTCTCGAGAATCACCGCGTGAGTATTCATCGCTACGTCCATCGAACCACCCATCGCCCCGTAGAAAAGAAGAGCGATGGACAGCGTTAGGACCGTATTGGATTCGGCAATCAAGGGAAGTGCGAGGCCAAAGCCCAACGTCGAGCCAATCACGATGCTCAAACTGCCAAACTTGTGAATGAGCCATCCAGCCGCAGGCATCGCGAAAACGGAACCGATTGCCGCCATCATCAGCGACCTGCCCAAGACGGCGGGAGAAAGATGTAGCTGCGCCTGAAAGGCAGGAATCCTCGAAGCCCAGGTGGCGATAATCAGTCCGTGGATCAGAAAGACTGCGGAGACGCTCACGCGCACTTGACGGAGGCTGGGTTGGTGCATCAATCGGGTTCCGCGTGACGCGAGCGCTTTCGTGAAGGCACTTGTATAGCGCTGAATATGGAAGTAACATGCACGAAGCGGATAATATACGCACATACGTGCATATTCAAGAACATTCGTGCAATATGGTGCAGAATGAGACCGGAACCTGAAGCAGACCAAATCGCCCTGAAGGAAGAGCGCCAGCAACACATCCTGGAGCTGCTTGGCAGCGAGGGCCGAGTCGTCGCGGCGGAGCTCAGCAGCCGATATAGCGTTTCTGAAGACACGATTCGTCGAGATCTGCGCGAATTGGCGCGTTCGGGAAAGATCCAACGGGTACACGGCGGCGCCCTGCCTCGCCGAGTGGAAGCTGTTCCTTTCGTTTCTCGTCAACAAATCGATATTGAGAGCAAGACCGGAATTGCTCGAGCGGCGGCTGACATGATCCGCGATGGTCAGGTAGTGCTGATTGATGGAGGTACGACCAATCTAAGAATCGCTTCCTACCTTTCAAGAGAGCTTTCGACAACTATTGTTACCAACAGCCCGCCGCTTGCGCTTGCGTTGGCGGAACATCCGAAGGTGAGCGTGCTGATGCTCGGAGGAAATCTTCATAAAGCAGCGCAGGTCACGACAGGTATCGAGACCATTCGCGGAATCGAATCCATTCGCGCTGATCTATGTTTTCTCGGAATGTGCAGTTTGCATCCGGAGGTCGGAATAACGGTCGGCGACCGAGAAGAAGCGTACGTGAAGCAAGCGATGATAGGGACTTCAACGGAAGTTGTTGGGCTGATTTCGCTTGGAAAAATGGGGACATCCCTACCTTACCTCGTCGGTGCTGCTTCGCGGCTTACACGTCTGATCACCGATGCCTCAAACGAAGATGTCCTGAACCCCTACCGCTCCCAAGGCATAGAAGTCACAAGTACGTAAACCGGCTGCAGTTCGAGCTGGAGCAGCCGGGTTCAAGCTTTGTGTTGCATCGACCTACCGAGACCACCCGCGTAATCGGAAACTGACCCAATGCCACGTCATCAGATGTGTGCACAACAGAACAGATACGCCCAGCGATCCCGACTACTATTCTGATTCGTGGGTAGCGATGCGGCTGATTCGCGAGGGTGTCCGCTGACTAGATTCAAGGGAGTGCGGTTCTAACGTGCACACAGTAAAAGGGATAAGGGGCTGAGATGCTTTGGACAATTTTTGTGATTTTAGTGGTTTTGTGGCTCCTGGGGATCGTCACTTCATACACGATGGGTGGGTTCATCCATCTTCTGTTGGTCCTGGCGGTCGTGGTCCTGGTGATTCGGGTGCTGCAAGGCCGCACCGTAGTAAATTAATCGCGGAGCCAATCCTATGAAACCAATCTCTTTGGGCGGTATTTTGTTGATCGTTCTGGGTGCGCTGGCGCTCGCCTATCAAGGCATCAATTACACGCATCGCGAAACGGTTCTCGACGTGGGGCCGATTCATGCCACCGCAGATGAACAGAAGCACATACCACTTCCTCCGATCGTCGGAGGGCTCGCGCTTCTGGGGGGAGTCGCTCTGCTTTTCGCTGGCACTAAGCAAAAGTCGTAACGGAAGTTTCCGGTTGGGGATGGTTGCAGGACATTTTTCATTCAACGGCTTCCCCCGGCTCACGGCGTGGTGCGAAGCGCCCTCACACAGGCCTCGGAGATCACAAGTTTCGCGGCCGCAACACTGATCATGGAGGTCAGCAATGATACGCAAATCAATTCTCATCGTATGTTTGGGCCTGCTCGCGACGTCGGCCGTTTATGCGGACAACAAAGAACAAAAGCGCCTGGAAAATTCGGGCGTGGTGATGCAGGAAATTATGAACATCCCGGATAACATTCCGCACGAAGTGATGGAAAAGGCGGAATGTGTGATCGTGTTTCCGTCGGTGCTGAAGGCGGCGTTCGTGGTGGGCGCCAGTTACGGGCGTGGCGCGATGGTTTGCCGCACGGGCAAGGAATTTCACGGACCGTGGGGCGCGCCAGCGATGATGGCGCTAGAAGGCGGCAGCGTCGGATTCCAGATCGGCGGACAAGCCACTGATCTGGTCCTGCTGATTATGAATGACCGGGGAGCGCAATCAATTCTGAGCAGCAAGGTTAAGTTGGGTGGAGATGCTTCGGTGGCCGCGGGTCCTGTGGGCCGCGACGCTGCAGCGAGCACCGACGCCTTCATGCGCGCCGAGATTCTGAGCTACTCGCGGACGCGTGGAGTTTTCGCTGGAGTGTCGCTGGAAGGTTCCACGCTGCGTCCGGACGATGGCGCCAACGAGGATGTGTATGGCCGCAAACTCACCTCCAGGGAAATCGTGTTTGGCGGAGTGGTTAGGGTTCCTCCTTCCGGCCGTCACCTGGTTCGGGTATTAGACAAGAATTCGCCGCACAACGAATCGAAGGAATCCGCGGGGAATAAGTAGTCGCTGGAGATTTTTCGGTTGAATCGAATCGCGGCAAGATTGGGACCCGGTAAGGAGTCTGTTGCCGGGTCCCCAATTTCTCCGGACTCTCTGGATTCCAAAAGCTCCGGATCAGCATCGCCCACCCTGCGGAGGGGAATTCTAGGCGTTGGCGGTTCGCGCGAGCTTAAGGTTTGGCCGCAACAACTGGGTGGTCGCGTGTGCTCGCGGACGCGCCAGCCTTGGAGCGCCGTGGATATTGGCAACGTCTTTTGCGCCGTAGAAATTCTCCTTCTCGCAGGCTTTACACCGCAAATTAAAAACTACCGGCTGGGTTTCGCCCCCCGCTTCGGGTGCGCCGGCCTGGCTCGCTGTCATGGCCTTTTCGGCTCTGGCAGGCAGAGAAATTGGCTCACCACAGGCGCGACAATAGACTCCAGAGTATTGCTGCGTTACGGTTACTTGGGTCACGGGACACCTCATTTGGAAGTCGGTTTGTCTTGGGTTGGAAGAAACATTATACAATGTTGGCACGTACGAAAGTAGCTGCATCCTGTGAATTCCACGGCGAAGCTGTGAATTTCGCGGAGGGCGGGAGGATTCGTTACAACGCCTCAGTAACTCTATTTATATCTGCATCTTAGAGACAGTCTAACGTTTCTCAATTCCTCGGTTTTAGTCATAATTCAACGGATATTCCACAGAGCGCCGTCACCCTGGCCGCATTAATTTCCAGCGTTCCGTGGGCGCCTGAATTCGCGGGTTGCGCTCCGCTACCGGACGGATTTCGCGAATCAAAATTGGACCTCGATTTGGCTGAGTTCGCGCGGTGGCGGAGGCACAAGTGCGGCGTTGAACAAGATTCTATTTCACGGCTTGCTTGGCTCTGTTTTCCAGAAGTCAATTCCGGCGGCTTGGGTGGGGACGTCTAGGGTGGCTACGGTTTTGAGCGCATCGAGGTCAATGACTTCTACTGTGCCGGGATCGGAGCCGATGCCCTCGACCGAAATGAACACGTAGCGATTATCTGGCGTGACCACTGCACCGTGGACGACCTTGCGTTTGGTGGGGAGGCGCGCCAATTCTTTGCCGGATTTGGGATCGAAAATGGAAACGGATTGGTCGCGCTTGTTGGTGGCGACCAGGCGGCCGTCTTTAGTCATGGCGAGGTTGTAAACACCGTTTGCGGCGGGGAAACGTTTTACCAGCCTCCAGCTGGCGGTGTTGACGACGACGATGTCGTTGGATTTGTTGCAGGCGACGTAAATTTCGGAGCCGTCGTTGGAGGGTTGCGCCCAGGTGGGGACGCAGGTGAGGTCGGCCATTTTCATTTGCGATTGCGGGGCGCCTTCCATGCCCATTTCTTTTCCTGCGGAGAGCATGAAATAGCGCGAGACGGCGAATTTTTGGGTGTCAATTTCGGCGAGCATGTCGTCCATCATGCAGGCGGAGTAATGCTTGGTGCCATCGGGGCTGAGGCGCGAGCCGTGAGGCATGGTGCAGGTGGTGATGCGTTTTACCTCGAGCATTGCTTCGGTGGCAACCACGGAAATTGAGGAGGGGACCATGTCGCCGTGGAAATTGGCGTTGGCGACGTAGAGAAATTCGCCATCTTTGGAAATGTCCGCGGTCGCGGGGAACAATCCCAGCGGGGTGTACTTCACCACTTCTTCGGTGCCGGCTTTGAGTTTCCAGGCGGAGCCGTCGGGGCGGCCGTGGCCTACGGAGACGTACACGAATTGCTTGTCGGGTGATACCGCGATTCCGTGAGGGCCGTTGATATCTACGGGAAGGAGGCCGATGTGGGTTTCGTGCTCTACGTGAAAACCGTGCGGGCCGAAGCGCAGCAGCACGACTTTGTCTGCGGCTTCGCAGACGACGTAGACCAGGTAATCCTGGGTGGGGCCGGAAGACGATGCCTCGGGCGAAGATTGCGCGGTGGCAAGCGGCACGATTAAGGCCAGGAGGAACGCGGCGAGAATCAGGACATGGGTGATGGGCGCAACGCGGCCAATGCGGGGTTGGAGCGATCCTGAGTCATCGGCGATCGTCGCCGTGAGCGCGCGTCTGGCGGGGTGCATTATTCATTCACCTCGTTCCTATTAAAGGTATCTGCGAAAAATGGATTATTTGTACGCAGGCGAGTTTACATCCGAAAGTTTCCAATTTTGGAGAACAAATCACCGAGATAGATCGGGCAGCGGATAGCGGCGCCGACGATGGTATTTCGCAGCGACGGGCGGGGTTGGGGCGCGGCCCTCGGGGGAGGAGCGCCAGAAGCCCGGAGCGGAATGCAGAAATTCCAAGCCTGCCAGGACCTGGCCTCCATCGCTGCGAATCAGGCGCGCCACGCGGCAGGTGAGGTCCTGGTCGGTCTGCAGGTTGGTGAGAATCAATTTTTGAGCGCGCACGATGCTGGCAGAGATTGGCACCAATCCGCCCCATGCACTGACGTTGATGGTTTGCGTGTTTTCGGAAAAAGGCTCGCCGTCGAGCTTGCCGTACACCTGCACGGGCAGGTAAATCGGCAAACGCTGCGCCCGGCGTTGATCGTCCAGGGAACCGATCATTTTCTTGCCCGCCTTTTGGTGAAATCGGCGGCCGCGCGTCCCTCCAAACCAGGAGAAAAACTTCGCCCAGCCCACAAGAACCCCAAGAAAGGTATGCGCCCATCCGAATTGACTCGCAAGGAATTTCGATGGAGGGAGGTTACCCAGAGGTCACATCACGTTCAGTCGGCGCGCACAGGGCCGGCAAGCGCGGCCGCACTAGGCGAGGGCCAGATTCAGATTCTCGATGGCCTCGTCAATTTCCGCGGTGTTTTTGTAGCCTACCGTGACGCAATCAACGCCGGCGTTCTGTAATGCGAAGCGCATCGCGGCCTGGCGGTCCTCACGGTTGAATGTGCCCTCGCCGACGAGCTTCATGCTGATGACGCCCATGCCTTCTTTGCGTACTTGTTTGACGTGGGTGACAACTTCGGGGACATTGCCTAACCCGGCGGTGTTGTAATCCTCGGCGTCCATGCGGGTGCCTTTGTGATTCACGCGGATCATGGCGACGTCCAGCCATTTGTTTCCGGGGACCTGTCGCAACGCGGGAAGCCCGTGAACGGACGCGCCGTGACTTACGATCGCTTTTTTCGACTGCGCTTCGAGAATTCCATCCTGCCACTTGGCGGTGTCTGCGGGCCACGTCGCGGTGTGCTGCCAGTGCAGCAGCATGATGTCGAAGTACTCTGTATTCGCGAGTTTGCGCAGCTCGTCGAATTTCTGTTGCGGATCCACGCCGGGCACGGTGGTGACTTTGGACATGAGGCGATAGTTTTCGCGCGGAATGCCTTGCAGCGCTATGCCGAGCATCCGGTGCATGTCGCCGTAGGACTCGGCGGTTTCGAAGAAGCGAATGCCGTGATCGTAGGCGTAGCGCACCAGGCTGGTGAATCCTGCTTGCCCCCGACAAATCGCGCTGCACCATGCCGCTGATGCTGCCGGTGC
>CAVYDD010000012.1:0-422067 GCA_963767225.1 uncultured Acidobacteriota bacterium | reverse complement strand
CGGTCCGACAATGGGTGGGTGGGAATCTACTTCAATCTTGTGATCATCAAGTTCTTCGAGGAACTGAAAACGCACCCCAATGTTCCTTACATTTGTTCTGCCTCGGCTGGAAATGGAGAAAGCGGGCATCCGTTCAGATAACGGAGCGAACAGATGAAGAAGCAACGGAAGCACATTAGGTTTTTTGAAGACTTCAAGGAGATCACCCCGAACGAATACCGATAGGACGCATCTTGGGTCAACGCAACACTAAGCTCGAACCCACCTCGCATTGAAAACAATAGCTAAAATCGCTCGCTAGGGCCAGGTCAGCCGGAACGCTGCCCTGGCTAGGTTCTGACCGAGCACAGCCAAAGAGATGGTTCTCCCGCCGAAGCATTGTCGAATCAATACACTGGATGGTGTTGCATCGACCGGTTGAGCTGGCAGCGTTTACCAGGACTCGACTTACTCCGGACCAGCACTAGGGATACCCCTAGTTGCCCATCGACAAGAGCAACAGCTAGAACATCAGCTATCGGTCAGGCGGATCAGAGGGTTTGAGGTCGCTCGGTCTGGAACGTAAGAAAGGATTCCATGCGCCTCGCAATTCTTGGCATCGTTGCGTCCGCCGTATTTTCGTTCCCAAGCCCAGCAGACGCCCCCGTTTTCGAAATTACACCGGTAGAAAGCACCACAAAGTTTGACGTCGAGGCGTCCGTGGCTATCGTCGGCAAGTTCGACAAGTGGGATGCCACTCTAACCTTCACCTCCCCTGGCATTTTCTTATTCGCTACATTCTGTACGCTATCGCAGTTCCTAACAATTCTTCCTCCAATTACTGTTTCGGTAGCAGCGGGAATCAGAGGGGAGGTGCTCCATGAAACGAATGATCAAAACCACTCTAGGTACGCTGTTTCTTACGACACTGAGCCTCGCAGCACCAGTCGGGCGTGCACATGTCCCTGTTTTCGTGGTTACGTCGAAAACCAGCACCATTAAATTCTCCGTAAAATCCTCGGTGGCTCTCGAAGGCAATTTCGATAAGTGGGACGCCACTCTCACATTTACTTCGCCCGATGTCTCTACAGGCGTGTTGGACGTCGAGATCCAGGCGGCCACCGTGAATACCGGAAGTGGCTTTAATGACGACAAGCTGAAAAGCCAAGACTTCTTCGACGTGAAGAAAAATCCGCTGATCACCTTTAAGTCCACAAAGATTGTGCAGACGGCTCCGAACAGCGTTGACGTGCAAGGCAACTTCACGATACGCGGCGTGACCAAACCCGATACGCTGGCCCTAACCGTCGATCGCGAAGGCGCAGCCTCCGGCGAGATTAAAGGCACAATGGCGTTCGACCGGAAAGACTACGGGATGGACAGCAACATTCCCCTCAGCAAGATCGCCGATCGCGTCGAGGTAAGTGTCGCCCTCCAGGTGAAACAGGTCAGTGGACCTCCCGTGGTCTTTAACCAATAGCTGTCCGCACAGAATGGCGGTCGCGCCAGTTAGTTAGACAGCCCGGTACTAATTTTCCGTACGCTCTCGACTCCTCAGTTGCGGCCAGCCGAGGTTGGTACTGAAAGTGGACCTGAACTGTCACTTCTGACAATAGACGTCTTCGCAGCAGCTATTTAATCTGACTACTGTTTACCTTTCCCCCAACAACACTTCGCTTTCGAGCCATTACCAGGCCAGCTGTCCAAAAAGGCACCGCACTGTCGGTCATCGCGCTGGAAAAAGATAGGAAGAAGACTGTCATGAAGAATGCGGGAAAGGTGTCACCAGTAGTTGCAACGCTATTCGTCGTCGCAGGACTGGCCGCATCGCGGCCCGTCCCCGCACAACAAAAAACCCAACATCGTCATCCCCATGACTGATGACACCGGCTGGAACGATTTCGGGGCCTATGGTGGTGGCGAGAACCTCGGCCATCCGACGCCGAACCTCGATAGGGTCGCCCTGGAAGGTGCCCTCAGCACGCATTCTGGGAAGGTTATAAGAAATCGTTGCAGGAGGCTCGGCGAGAGTTATGCGATCGCTACAAGTGGCAGCATGGCGTGATAAGAGTTGTGGGCGTGGGCAGCGTCGGCACTCGCTGCTGTCTCTGTCTCTTTCTCGCCGATGACGACGACCCGCTCTTTCTTCAGTAAAGGAAGCGAGGCACGGAATAAAAGACAGTTAATCGTAAAGAGGTATTGCCTCACCGATCCAATGGTCACATGACCGGGGTTTTTTGAACCGGCGAGAGTGAGAGCGAACTCACTCTGGAGGGAAGCTGGAATGCCGATGAAGAAATGCAAACCGGAGCAGATCGTGGCACTGCTACGCCGGGTTGATATGGAATTGGCCGATGGAAAAGCAGATCCGCAAGCCTGCAAAGAAGCCGAGACCACCGCGCGGACTTACTACCGCTGGCGGAAGGAATTCGGCGGATTAAAACTCGATCAAGCCGGACGTCTTAAGGACCTGGAGCGGAGGATGCTAACGGACCGCTTCGCGACGGACGTACATCGTTCGCTATTCGCTGGAGTTGGGAGGTCATTGCTTGCGATCCCTGCTCTGACGTCAGAGTAGGCGACCCGCCTTCCCCGAATCGCGAGGGCCCTTTCCCAACCACCTAGGGGAATCCCTAGTTCCCATACGCTCGGGACGAAGTTATCTCTACGGACATGGGGGCGACCCACCCCCGAGTGGGATAACATCGCTCCAACCCCATAGTGATGTCGCCTCCATCCTTTGTAAGGGAGGCCTGCGGCCGGCAATTGCAAATGAGCCGCGCCGGTTATCGTCGGCGGCAAGTTCGCCGCGTCCAGGGCAAAAGATGATCGTCTTTTCGCGCGCGTTCCGTCAAACTGGACAAGTGAGGGTAGGCCCGACGGACGAGGGGAGAATCGGGTGTTGGGCAATTTCGTTTACTGGAACGTGTCTCTGCCAAAGGGCTCAAGGTTCGCACGGCGTGGTTCGCGTAGCAGATCATGTTTTTACCTGTGCGGCGTTTTCTGCCTCCTCGCGCTTCACTCGCGTCCGGCTTTGGCCTGCGACCAAATTCCCGCGGGCACGTCGTTTTGGATCCGCCTGCTCGATCCCATAGCCTCATACAGCTCGAAGCCGGGCACGGCTATCCGCGCGAGTCTCATCCAATCTCCCGATTGCGACGGCGGTCCAGTCTTCCCGACGGGTTTGGAGATCCAGGGCAAGCTCATTTCCGTTCGCAGAGTTGGCCTCGGCTTCAAACGCGATACAGCTACGATCGAGGTGCGGTTCGACCGCATCGTCAACTCTAACGGCGACATGATTCCCATCGGCGCGCAAGTCGTCGAAATTGACAACGCGCGCGAGTCCGTGCGTAACGGTGTGATTCACGGCATTCGCGCCACCGACACGCCCCAAGGCCGCATTACCAGCCGCCTGATCCATCTCCCCACCTTCAACCCATACAGCGACTGGGGCTTGATTGCTTATAGATCAATTTTCACCAGGCTTCCCGAGCCTGAAATTTATCTTCCACCCGGCACCGACTTGCGCCTGCAACTGAACGCTGCCCTGGACATCGCCAATGAACCCGAGCTTTCACAACCCACATTTCAGATGGATGACTACGAACGCGGCGACGTGGAAAGCGTCGTAGCCGATTCCTCGGACCGCACGACTACACGCCATGGCAAGAACGCCGACATCGTCAACGTGCTTCTCGTAGGTTCACCGGAACAGGTCCACCAGGCTTTTACGGCCGCCGGTTGGCAACCTAGCGACCCCAACTCGACGCATGCCTTCATGCGTCAGTTCGGCGCATTTCTGACGCTTTCGAATTATCCGACCGCGCCCATTTCGAAGCAGCTGCTCAACGGCCAGCCGCAGGACCTCACTTGGCAAAAAAGTTTCGACAGCTACGAAAAGCGTGAGCACCTGCGCCTCTGGAGGCAGCCCGTCGCTGTGGACGGCCAGCAGGCGTGGCTAGGCGCCTATACGCGTGAAACCGGCGCCTCACTTTCCATCAAGTATCACAAATTCATGCACCACATTGATCCAGACGTTGACGAGGGCGTGCTCATGATGGTCCGGGATCTTTCCTTAGCCGGATGCGTCCAATCCGTCGGCCGGTTTCCGCGCTCACAGATGCCGCGGCACATGGTCAATGCTACCGGGGACGAGATGGACACCCTTGGCGTGCTCGATGTGCTGCAACTCCAGAGTTGCGAACCTCCTGCCGTTGCATACACCCTCCGAAATCCCCTGATCCCCATTCGTCCGCGCAGGTGGATCAGCCGATACCTACGGACCGAAGTTCTTCTCTACAAAAGCGACGTCGTTCGCGGAAATCTTGTCTATGGCGCATTCGATCTCATTCGCATGGGCGTCGTTTACTGGCGTCGTCATCGCGAAGATTCCGCGAACATAGTCAACAAGCACGCTTAACAATGGCGCTCAAGTCCTAGTAAAACGCGTGCCCGGACTTGACTTACTCCAGACACGACTAGGAACACTGGGTTTTAGCGAACCCGGCATTCTCTTTCGGAGCACCCAGAGATGACATCTTGTATATCACAGCTGTTGTTTTCCTTCTACCGACACCGACCCATTCGCGCTGATTTTTCTGGTGGTCAGATCAGTTCGGACGCGGGTCTTCTGCCGTTGCGAGCTTTTGATCAGCGCCATGGGCTCACTCGCGACCTAGCAGAACGCGTTCCGTGATCCTCGCGAAGATGAACGCGTCCGCCACTCCGTGTTGTCGCTATTTCGGCAACGCCTCTACCAGATCATCGCGGGCTACGAGGATGCCAACGACGCCGATCGCCTGCGGCACGATCCGGCTTTTCAGATTCTGGCCGATCAACCGTTGGGTGAACCTCTCGGATCACAACCAACTCTCAGCCGCTGGGAGAACTCCCCTGCGCCTCGCGATCTGCTCCGACTGCAGGATGCTCTGCTCGATTGGTTTGTGAAGATCTGCGGAAACAAGTCCGCAAACGGGGAGAGATCCTGCTCGATGTCGATTCCACCGACGATCCCACTCATGGACAGCAGCAGCTCAGCTTCTTTAATGGTGGCTTATGGCCAGCACATGTATCACCCTTTGCTGATCTTTGAGCGACACACCGGTTGTTTGCTCGCCGCCCGCTTGCGACCAGGCAGAGTCGTTAGTCACGCCCGTATCCTCCCCTTGCTGTTACGCATCGTTCCGCGACTGCAGCGTGAATTTCCTAGCGTCCGCATCCAGTTACGTGCTGACGCAGGTTTCGCCACGCCACTGCTTTATGAATTTTGCGAGTTTTTCGGTCTCCAGTACGCCATCGGTATAGGCAACAACGCACGGTTGCGAACGTACAGCGCAGCCCCTCCAGCGTCGTCTCGCCAGACGTTATCGTCGAAGCGGCCAGCCGCAACGCTCCTTTTCCAGCTTTCGCTATCGCGCGCACCCCTGGTCTCATCAGCGGCGCATCTGTCTACAAAGCTGAACACAGCGCTGCCGGTACCAACCTACGTTTCCTGGTCACCAACTTGCCCGGCCGCAGCCGTTCTGTTTTTTCCTTCTATAACGATCGCGGGGAATGTGAGAACCGCATCGAAGAGTTCAAGAACGGTTTTGCTGCCGACCGCTTGAGCTGTCACCGCTTTCGAGCCAATGCCTTCCGCTTGTTGCTACACAGTTTCGCCTATAACCTGGTCAACCTATTTCGCCTGCAATTGCCTTTGTCCATGCGCTCCGCGCAAATCGAAACTCTGCGCACCCAGTTGTTCAAGATCGGTGCACGCATCCGTGAAACAGCTCGTTGTATCCGCATTCACCTGGCGAGCGGCTGGCCTTTTCAAGAGCTCTTCCAAGCCGCCTCGTTCTGCAACTCTTCTTAGTTTGTTCGGGCCGTTCGACAACATACTCGCGGAAGGGCCAGGCGGAGCTGTCTCAAAAAACAGTCCGCGGAGTCAAGGGGCGGCCCGACAGACCTACATGAGCATCGCCAACAGAGCGCAATACTTATCTTGCGTCCCTAGAAAGCTTCCTGCGCCAAGATCTTGGCCTCTGATGAATTAACCAGGCTAGCCGGTCTCACCAGAAAGACTCGCAGCCTCTTCGGTGGGTGACATCGTGAGGCTTTCTCTGAGAGCCGGATGCGGGCAATTCGCAGGTCCGGTTCGATGAGCGGGGTGTGAAGACGGAAGCATGGTCCAGCTAATGAGGCACCGACAAACGAAAGAGTCGGCAACGGATAGACTGGACCTAACCCACCGCGTCACCCCTCGGCCCCACCAAATCCCGTACTGTTACCCACTTCTTCGGTAATCGCGGTAATCGTGACTTTGCGGATCGTCTGCGCTTGACCATCGGAGGATCTTAGGGATTTCCCTAGTTGCGTGGGATGGCGTCAAGCCTAGAGTCATTAGTGCAGGTTCCAATGCTGAGGCTGGGTCGGAATGACGACATCCATGACAAAACAGGCTGGTTTACTGGTGGTTGTGCTGCTTATGTCCCCGATTGGGTTTCGCACAAACTAGTTGTCCAGAACGATTCAAGTGCACGGGAACCCTATTCGATGGATTGCGGCGCAGCGAAGATCTACAGGCAGCGCTGCTCGCATGGTCGAAGCGCGTGGCGCCGATGACGGCGACGAAAAGCCCGCGTTTTCTTGGCCGGACTCTGCTACGCGCAGGGCAACAACTCAAGCGGAGAAAATCGGAATGAGCAATCCCAGAAGATCATCATCTGAATCAGAGAGAGCGATTGCCAGAAAATCATCGCCTTCGTGCTAAAAAGCCTCAACTGCAATAGCCCGGTGGGGCGTGCGAATTTGCTGCGACAGTTTCGACAGGCTGATGCTTACCACCTACTGTCACTTATGGAGACGCCTACGCCGGAAGAATGGGAATTGATTGAGTTTTTAGGTCGCGCTCGACGCACGGCAGAGAAGTAACTCTCCCATAGGAGAATACGATGGAAATGAATCGCGTGGACGGAATGGAAATGAACTGCGTGATTTGCGGCGAACGGACGGAGCAGGTGTACGATTTGCACCTGCCCGGCGACAAAGTGGTCGTGGCGCGGTTGGGGGTTTGCGATAATGACAAGGCCGTGCTCGCAAGTCTGCCATCCGAGGAACGCAACGCGAAGCTCATTGAGGCAATGCGCCGAGCTAATTTGAAGACACGTTCGCACAATGCGTGAGTAACGCAGAGACCCTGCTCTCTTTCAACATTAGCACTGGGCCGTCCAGACACGAATCCCAAACTTATTCATTGCGTAAACGAAAACCGTTGTAACTCCTGATTAGCCTTAACTGCGTCTTCGGCGCGTCGCTAGTGCCAGAAACTTGTCTAGAGTTCCGCTCTTTGCCAGAGTGATCCCGGGATTCGATTCGGCAAGCTAAGGCCGACATGCGACATGGCGCTCGGTGCCCGACGATTAGCATGGCCCCGGTACTGGCGATCCGTAGTCTGGTGGCAAGGATCTGGTTGTTCACGGTCCTTTGACGTTCCAACCACCCTCGAAGACTCGGACCGTGCGCATCTACTGGCGGCAGCGGTTACAACACGTCACCGGAGCTGCTACCTGCGTTCAGCGCATGCAGAAAGCCCTGACGCAGAGGAACATACAGTTAGCGAATGTGATCAGCGATCTGAGCGGAGTGACCGGACAGCTGATTGTGCGGGCCATCGTTGCCGGGGAACGCGACCCGCAGAAGCTCGCCGAACTCAGTCATCCCCGGATTCAGGCCAGCCGCGGAGAAATAGCCAAGAGTCCGGAAGGCAACTGGCGCCAGGAGCTGATCTTCCTGCTGCAGCAGGAAATCCAGATGTATGACACCTACCAGCGACGAGTTGCTGAATGCGACCAAGAATTGCAGAAGCACCTGAGCGCTTTTGCCGATACGGTCTCGGCGCCAGAGAAGGAAGAACTACCTCCGAAAAAGAAGAAACAAAACAAGAATAATCCGCGCTTTCATCTCGCTGCTCAACTCGAGCGCATCAGCGGAGTGGATCTGACACGTATCGACGGCGTCGATGTGATGGCCGCGCAAACGCTGGTAAGTGAAGTGGGACTGGACATGAGTCGATGGAAAACCGAGGCACACTTCGCTTCCTGGCTGGGTCTGTGCCCAGACATTCGAATCAGCGGAGACAAAGTGCTCAGTCGAGGGACTCGCCATCTGCTCAACCGTGCGGCCACGGCACTTCGGCTGGGAGCCTCAACCCTACTGAAGAGCCAAACCTACCTCGGGGCGCGGCTCCGCCGCTTGCGTAGCAGGCTCGGCGCCCCGAAAGCCATCACCGCCATGGCCCATCGGCTCGCTCAACTGGTCTTTCGAATGTTGAACTATGGTCAGCAGCACGTCGACAAAGGTGCAGAGTATTACGAGCAAAGAAACCGCCAACAACAAATCGGGTTTCTCAGAAAGAAAGCGGCCCAACTCGGCCTACAGGTCACACCGGCCTATACCTGATTCATAAGTTTTTGGAGAGTCGCGTTGCCGGTCATGCGGAATGTACGGATCGGCACTTGTACGATTCATGCGATTGGCGCGTGCGCCCTTTTGCGGAACTGTATTTGGAGTTGAAATTCAAAGCGAAAGTTGCGCGCTGCTAAGGCAGTTTGCCTCACCAGCTTTGAGGCGGCATGCCCGAGCTACTGATGATTCGCAGCGGAAGAGGCTGGTGCGGCGCCGGGAGAAGATGCGGCAGCTTGGGATACGACGATAAATTCGAACGATTCTCCGTCGACTTTGAACTTCATTTTATTCTTATCGAGCTTGAACTCGATTGCTGTGTTTATCGGAATGATGGATTTATCGGAGGGCTTGGGCTGACGAATGGTGTAGTCGGTGGTGCCGGAGCGGACGACATACTGCTGGCACAGCAGATCGATGTCCTGCTTCTTGGATTTCTTTGCGCCACAGGTGACAGAGCTGTGCGAAAGAATGTTGCCTGACTGCGGTTTAGGGCCCGCGGCAACCGCGGCACTTAGAAATAGAGCGCCGAGGAGCGTTAGGGACTTTTTCATGACGACTCCTGGGAGAAAACGGTCGCTTGCGGCTCCAACCAGTCTTGTTTCCCTGGGGGCCCATAGCTAACGAACCGAGTCGTTAAAGAATTACACAGCGACGCTACGATCAACGCCATCACTGCACAACTAGGGTAATCCCTAGGGACACTCCAGAGGGTAGCTGATCGCGGCCGAGCTAAGGCGCGCCATCACGACGCCGAAAGCCGCGACGGTGGCTCCAGCGCGGGAATACAGTCCTGTTTTGATGTCATGGCGAACTCCCTTTGCTTCAGGCAGATTTGGCCGCAGCCGCGTTGTCATTCGGTTTTTTTTCGGAAGTGGGTGCTTTGATCGCCTCGAGGCCACCGGCGTCATCGGCAGCCGAAGCGGTAGCCAGGATCGTCTGCTGCGGTAGTGCAATCTGAACCCCAGCCGACTCGAGACACTCCATGATGCGGAGGAGAAGTTCCTCCTGGACCTCGAGGAATTGAGTCCACTCCCAAGTCAAAACGTAGGCGAACACCTCTACGTCGAGAGCGGTAGGACCAAAACGAAGCAAGCGTACGCGAACTGTATTGGACTCGAGATACGGGCTTTCCTTCAACAGGGTGCGGATGCGGTCGAGGACGCTCTGCATTTGCGGGGCAGTGGTCCCGTGGCGCAGGCTCAGGATCGGGTGGAACCAAAACTTGTCGCGTGAGGAGAGGTTTTCGAGGGTCATGTTTGCGATCTGCCCGTTCGGAACGCTGACCACCGTTCTGTCGAGAGTCCGAATTCGGGTTGAACGCAGGCCTATCTCCTGGACCGTTCCCTGAGTATCACCCACCTTGATAAAGTCTCCCGCCCGCACCGTTTGGTCGAAGATGACGGAAACGCCCCCGATCACATTTTCCAGTGTCTTCTGCGCAGCAAATGCAACAGCAATCCCGCCAACGCCGAGGCCCGCCAACGCTGCGCTTGGATTCAACCCGAAGTAGTGCGTGGTCACCAGCACGCCCACAAAGATGATCAACAGATCGACTACCCTGCGCGCGAGACGCAGCATCGAAGTCGCCCCCGTGAGATTGCGGTTTCGGAAGCGCCGAAGAATGTAGGTTTCTCCCCGACTGTTCAAGAGAATCAACAGCCAGGTGCAGGCCGCGATGGTTATTAGGACAACGGTGCTGATCCAGAACTGCCGTTCCAATAGCGAAAGCCGCAGCTTGGAAGTTATCCAGTAAATGAGAAAGGCCAAAAGCAAAAGGCGAACCGGCTTGGGAAAGACTGTGGAATCGGGAAGCTCCGGCCTCTTGTACAGACGTCGGCGCCACCCGCCCACCAGGCGGCTGAGGATGCGGTTCAACAGGACTATGAGGAAATAAAGTAGGGGCATGCCTACAAGAACGGCGAGCCATTCAAAAAGGACGATACCCGCGATTCGATGACTCGCAAGGAATTCAGGAAGGATCGTGTCCACCGATACTTCGTTAACCTCGTCATACAGGTCCGGAATGGCGTCGAGGGTCTCGCTGGAGAACAGCCATAGGAACCCAGCCTTCCCGCGGTCGACGCGTTCGACGAATATGTCCACTTTGCCGTGGTTGCTGCTGATGGTTCCCACTAGTTCTTGGTTCGGCTTCAGCGGAGTTGAGAAGGAGCCCTCAGGATTGTCGCTGAGCTGGTTGAGTCGAGCGGGCAGGCGACGGTCGAGCACGACGTAGAGCTGATGGGCAAGATCCGAGGCGGCTTTTCCGCGTAGTCGAGTGTTCAGATAGCCGGCCGCAAGCTCGTAATCCCCTTTGTGACTGGCGTTCAGGAAGCCCAGAACCGTTCCCTGTGGTGTGGTGCGGCCAAGGGAGTCCTTGGGAGCTTCGGGTTTAGACACGACGGGGACGGAGGTAGGCGGGCGTATCTGTGCCCCAGTAGGGAAGCAAAGCAGAAAAGTTAGGAGAAGGAAGCAAGCGCCAGTGCCTAAGCCCACTACGCACTCCCGCGGCGAAAAAATTGGTGTCCAGCCCGAGGAGGTCTTCGTAGTGGCGACCGACATGCTCCCTACCTTTAAGCTATAAAAAATCGGAACGCGCGGCAGGGCACGCGCTACTTTTGATTCTCGGAGGCGGCATTCTATCTAGTCGGAGTGACCGCGCCCTTCTTATCAATCCTGAGGTGGCCGCGCGTATCGGAACCATACAAGTTCGCCCAGTGTTCCCGAATCCGAGCAAGGTGCTGCGGCCTGCTCAAGAGGCACGCATTCGAGTGGTTTCGGAGCCGCGCCAGGTTGCACAGCTGATCCCGCAGCTGGCCGTGTGCGAATTGTAAGCCGTCCATCGGCTCGGAATTGTGTTCCATGCTATTCCTTCGATTGCGCTCTAATAAAATTGTATTTCGCGCTGAACATGATCCGTGGCGCATTGCCGGTGGTGCCGTCTTTGTTTACCCGCCAACCGTAAAGGAATTCCGGGCCCAAGGTCAATGAACCGTAGGGATTCCAGATCAGGTTAACCGCCGTATAGTTGCTCTGGTGAAAAGCGGCACCAGGCTGGGCCTCGGTGTTTTGGACTTGAACAAAGCCGTAGACCACGCTTGAGCGCAATCGTGGAGTCCAAAAATGCTGGAGTCCGCCATAGGTTGCGACCACGGGGACCGCTTTGAGCTGGGGATTGGGATTCTGCAAGCTGTTTACAGCCGCGTCTATTCCCAACCCAGACGTATCATTAATGTACCGCTCAATCCCATCGCCGTACGTCGCCTCATAAACAACGGTGTCTTTCCCGAATAACCGGTCGGATCCGGCGAGATTGAAGCCCCACCCGAATACGGACTGGTGCCGGCCATCCGGCAAAAAGGCCGCTACGTCTCGAAGCAGTGCGGAAAACTGCACATGACCGCCCTCCATTTCGCGTCGGAGCTTCAAGGTTCCGTCTGGAGCCGGACTATTCGGTTGAGCAGAAAATTCTGGTGTCGTGAATGCTACGTCCGAGGAGGGTTTTTCAACAGAGATGCTGAAGGTAGTCTTATTCGCGACTAGCAAGCTGTAACGGAATTGGGGATTGCGAATCGAGACCTGGCCATTCGGGCCCTGGAAGTCGAGCTGGTCAGTTGAAGCGTCGGGGTCCATGAAGTTAGAGAAGGTTTGACCGATAAGGAAATTTTTTGCTTGCCCATAAGCATGACGCAATCGCGGAGTGGTTGCGTTCGTCCCGAAAAGATCGGCTTCAACAAAAAATCTAATTGGGTCGCCTGATTTCAAGGGGACCAGGAAGTCAAGATTTATGCGCGTCGGTCTTACTGATATCGTCGAGTTCGTAAATTCGGCTGGAGCCGGAATTGGGATTGTGGCGGGGATGAAGCTGTCGACATTTCCAGCTGGCTTCAAGTCGTAGATGAAGTCAGTTTTCGCGTATCCGCCAATCCGTAATAAGTCGCTCGTACCTGGCAGCCGGAAATATCCCGGAAAGCGCGGGTCCAGCGGTTCGTTATTGATCCGCGGCGCCGCGAGGGGATCCTGCTGAAAAGTGCGGTAGTTCGAAGTGGCCTGACCGATTTCCTCCTTCTTCGGGGTCAGTTCAGCTTCCACTTGCGATTCGGTTTCGCGCTGCTGGTTGACTGCCGCAGCCTGGGGGGCGCCTGCATTTCCCGGAGCTTTGCCGGAAGCCGCTACAAGCCGGTTCAGTTGGAGTTGCATCGCGGCCAACTGACTCTGCAGATTGTCCATGTTCTGTTGCAGAGCCTGAATTTCGGAGGCGTTCGCAGCTTGCTCCTGAGCATGAGCCAATCGCGGAGCGGCGACCAGCACGACAGCGCAGAGCAAACCGATTGAACATCCCTTGCGCAAACGTGTTGCTGTTCTCGCAGCGCAACGACGAACGCTTGCGCAGTGTAAAGAAAAGTTAACATGGGTGAGACAGGCGCCGAACGAATACATCGCACAACCTCCCAAACGAGTCCCGCTGCAGTCCGACTCCTCGGTTCAGCAGGGAAGTCTTGCGTCGTTTGCATCCTAAAAAACAACTTCACGCGATGAAACTAGGGCTTTCCCCAGTTGCCGCAATTCTTGATAGCAGCTTTTAATATCGCAAGGCGGCGGCACAGTAACTGCCGGATGGCCGAGCCGGTTCAGCGGATTTGATTGCTCCGGTCTGGAGCAAGTCTAGAGTTTCGAAGAAGTGGCGAATCTCCTTTGGCAGCAAGAGTCCGTGAAGGCAAGTGGAGGAAATCATGGCAGCAATTTCAGAGGCTCCTCGAGTGGACCAATTCCTGATGGCGGCGGAGGCAAGATTTGATCGCTGGCGGAGATTGTTGCAGGAGGCTCGCGCGTGGGAGAGATCGACGAATCAGCAGAATTCGAACAAGGAGAAATATCGTGCGGCTTTGACCGGGCATTTCAAGGAGTTGCTTCAATGGGAAGACTACTTCGCTTATCCGGGTCAAAAATTGCTGGCCACGGTGGAGGAACGCATCGCTTCGGGAGACGCCGCCGGCGCGGCTCGTTTGATTCGTTCGATAGGGAACGCACTTCTGACCAATTCCTATCGCACAAGCGTCGCGGATTGGGAGAGCGAGGACCAGGCACCCATAAATCTTGGCGACCGCGTGCCGGGGGCCGGCGAGGGCGCAGAGGCAGAGCGACCATATTTTGAAGTGCTGGTCGTGAGCCCTGCGCGTCGGACCGCGTGGCAGGAACTAGCGCAGGATCTCCGCAAGTTGCGTAGACCGCAAGACAAGTTTGTGTATGAACCGGTGTTTGTAGCTACCTTCGAGGATGCTGTGCTGGCAACGATTCTAAACGGCAGCATTGAGGCGGTGATTGTTTACGAGGGAATTGCTTTTAGCTCATCCCATGACAGTCCGGTTTTGCGCGAATTTCTCAACAGCCATCTTGCGGCCTCCGGAATTGACGCCGATTCACCAGAAATCAGCATGGAACTCGCTCGGGGATTGAAGCAGTTGCGGCCTGAGTTGGATCTCTATTTTCTCAGTGACCGTCAGGTGGAGAAAGTGGCGGGCGATGTCAAAGCGAACTTTCTGCGGCGGGTCTTCTATCAGGTTGAAGAACCATTGGAACTGCATCTGAGCATTCTTGATGGAGTGGGTGACCGGTTCGATACGCCGTATTTCGACAACTTGCAAAAATACGCGCAGCGTCCGATCGGAACATTTCACGCACTTCCGATCGCGCGCGGCAAGTCCATCATGAAGTCAAATTGGATCAGCGACATGGGGAACTTCTACGGAGTCAATTTGTTTCTCGCCGAGTCTTCCGCCACCACCGGCGGACTCGATAGCCTGCTGGAACCTACCGGGAACATCAAGGACGCCCAAGATAAAGCCGCGCGAGCTTTTGGTGCGGACCACGTCTTCTTTGTGACCAACGGAACTTCGACTTCCAACAAGATGGTGGAGCAGGCATTACTGGGTCCGGGCGACATCATGCTGGTTGACCGCAATTGCCATAAGTCGCACCACTATGGCGCGGTAATTTGCGGCGCCTATCCTCTCTACCTCGAGGCCTATCCGCTCACGCAGTACTCGATGTATGGCGCGGTGCCGCTGCGCACCATCAAAAAAGCACTTCTTGATTTGAAAGCGGAGAGGCGGCTGGATCGCGCGCGCCTTCTGGTGCTCACGAACTGCACGTTTGATGGCCACATCTATAACACTGAGCGGGTCATGGAGGAATGCCTGGCGATCAAGCCCGACCTCGTCTTTCTTTGGGATGAAGCTTGGTTTGGTTTTGCGCGATGGAGCCCCTTCTACCGGCGGCGAACGGCCATGGGAGCCGCTGCGAGTTTGGAGCAGAAGTTTAGCGATCCCGCCTATCGCGCCGCGTATCAGGAACAGAAAAAAAGCTTGGAGCCGACCTCAACGCTGCCGAGAAAACCCTTCTGGACACTCGGCTAATTCCCGATCCCGACAAGGTTCGTCTACGGGTTTATCAAACCAACTCGACGCACAAGTCCATGTCGAGCCTGCGTCAAGGGTCGATGGTGCTGGTCAAAGATCAGGACTACCACACCGTCGAGGAGCAATTCCATGAAGCGGTGTTCACCCACGCTTCTACTTCACCCAACCTGCAGATTATTGCGACTTTGGATGTAGCGCGGCGCCAGATGGAATTGGAAGGATATGAACTGGTGAATCGAGCCGTGCAATTGGCGCTGGATTTACGGCGTGAAGTCAACTCGCATCCACTGATCTCGAAATACTTCCGAATGCTGGGCGCCGACCAAATGATCCCGGCTGAGTTTCGAAATTCGGGTTTTGTGGACTACCTGACTCCCGGCGCGAACTGGGCCACGGCCGTGAAGGCCTTCAAGGAGGACGAATTCGCACTTGATGTCACGCGGCTCACGCTGGTTTGCGGCTCGGCGGGGTTTGACGGCACGCAATTCAAGAACCTGCTGGCCGCTGAATATGACATTCAATTGAACAAGACTTCGCGCAACAGCGTCTTGCTGCAAACGAACATCAACAACACGCGTAGCGATATCGCTCAACTGATTAAGGTGCTGGTGCAGATTTCACAGGGGATCGAAAAGAAGCTCGCCGACCGGGGCGGCGCAGCGAAGCAGGCGTTTGATGCCCGTGTAAAGGCGCTGATGACCGATGTGCCAGAGCTTCCGAATTTCAGCTGCTTCTTTGAGCGGTTCCGCGAAGATCCTTCCAGCAAATCCAGCGAAGGCGACATGCGCTCCGCATTCTTTGCGGCATATCGCGAGAAACAGTGTGAACACCTAAAGCTTTCCAGCCCGGAAATCGACAAGCGATTGAAGGATGGGCCGGCATTGGTTTCGGCAAATTTTGTAATTCCATACCCTCCGGGATTCCCGATTATGGTGCCGGGACAAGTTATCGATGCGCAAACCATCGAATTCATGCGCAAGCTCGACGTCAAGGAGATTCACGGATTCAGTGCAGCACTGGGGTTGAAGTTGTTGAATCCGGCGTTTTTGCAATCGGCGCAACCGTCCGCGAAGGATTCGACGGATGCAACAAAGCAGGCGAAATCGAAGGCAGCACGCGCTGCGTCTTCCCGATAAGTTCCGCCAGTCGGGCCGGCGAAGCAGGCTCAAACAGGCAGAAAGAGGGGACCGATGCCGAGAAGAAAGACGTGATGCCGGTTCCATAGAGGACTCAGTGCTTAAGACGTTCAGGTGATTTGTTCCTAACAGTCGTTTTGTGTGAAAGAAATTCGAAACGAGATCCAATTCAGTTCGCCCAAGGAGGACTACTATGCCCGCATCAGCTGTACGCCGCCTCTCGGTGTCTCTTGCAGAACAGAAGGAGCTTGAAAAGCTCAGTCCATTCGAGCTGAAAGATAAATTGATCCACTTGGCCGGCGAGGCTTCTCGGCAGGGCGCTCAAACCATGCTCAATGCCGGCCGAGGCAATCCCAACTGGATCGCAACGACTCCCCGTAATGCTTTTTTCACCCTGGGCACATTTGCGGTCCAGGAATCCAAAAGGGTATGGGACGAGCCCGATTTGGGCGGAATGGCCGAAAAGAGCGGCATTGCCAATCGTTTGTCCGACTTTTTGGCCAAAAATCCCAACGCGCCCGGAGTGGAGCTGATTCAGCGAGCCGTTGCATATGCGGTTAAGCAATTCGGCTTCGATGCGGATGCGTTCGTTCATGAATTGGTGGACTCCATTATCGGAGACCAATATCCGTCCCCGGATCGCATGCTGGTCCATGCCGAACGCGTCGTGCACGAATATCTGGCCAAAGAAATGTGCGGTGGCAAGGCACCCGCGGGAAAGTTTGACATTTTTGCGGTCGAAGGTGGCACGGCGGCAATGTGCTACATCTTCGATTCCTTGTTGGTAAACCACCTATTAAATCGAGGGGACAAAGTAGCTCTTGCTGTCCCGATGTTCACTCCCTATATCGAGGTTTGTCATCTAGACCGTTTCCATTTCGATATCGTCGAATTGAACGCGAGCGAACTGTCTCCGACCGATGGTCGACACACCTGGCAATATCCGGATGCAGAGATCGACAAGCTCCAAAATCCGGCCATTAAAGCGCTGTTTTTTGTTAACCCAAGCAATCCGCCATCGGTGGCCATGCGCGCAAGCTCCATCGAGCGGTTGGCCAACCTGGTCAAGAGCAAGCGTCAGGATCTCATCGTAGTTACCGACGACGTGTACGGGACTTTTGTGCCCGGGTTCCGCTCGTTGATGGCCGAAATCCCACAGAACACAATCGGCGTGTATTCGTTCTCGAAATATTTTGGTTGCACTGGATGGCGCCTCGGCGTAGTTGCAATTCACCAGAACAATATTTTCGACACAGCCATCGCCAAGCTGCCTGAGCGACTTCGTCAGGAATTGAATACTCGCTACGGGCCCCTGACGCTTCATCCAGAAGCGCTCAAATTCATTGACCGCATGGTGGCGGACAGCCGTTGCGTCGCACTTAATCACACGGCCGGGCTGTCGCTGCCGCAGCAGGTTCAGATGACCTTGTTCTCGCTTTTCGCACTGTTGGACAAAGACGACCGCTACAAGAAACTCACCAAGGAAATTGTGCAGCGCCGATTGAAAGCGCTGTGGGCCGGACTCAATCTGCCCCTTCCTGCAGATCCCATGCGTGCTGATTACTACGCCACCCTCGACATCATGGTGTGGGCCGAAAAAACTCACGGGCCCGGGTTCGTCGAATTCCTTAAGAAGAACTATCACCCCTTTGATGTTCTGTTCGCACTGGCAGAGAAATTCTCGACGATACTCCTCAACGGAAGCGGATTCGCAGGGCCCGATTGGTCTGTGCGAGTCTCGCTCGCCAATCTTCCAGATGAGGCTTACTCCAAGATCGGCGCGCAACTCACGCAAGTGGTGCAAGTGGCGGTGAAGGCGTGGCAGACACAAGGCTGATAGCGGCGCAGCGCACGAAACCGGGATCCGTCTTAAGGAGATAGGCGATGTTTATGGTGACTTGGTTTTTTGGGACCCTCCGGCAGTACCCGGAAATCGCGATTTTCCTCACGCTTGCATTGGGCTACTACTTCGGCAAATTCACTTTCAAAGGAATTGGCCTGGGTTCGGTTACCGCCACGCTGCTTGCTGGTGTCCTGATCGGGCAAATTGGGATCACCATCTCACAGCCTCTGAAAGCGACAGTATTCCTCATGTTTCTATTCGCTGTCGGCTATGGGGTCGGCCCGCAGTTCGTTCGTGGTGTCGCCAAGGACGGCGTGCCCCAGGCCGTCTTCGCTGTGGTCCAGTGCATCCTCTGCCTCGGAATCCCGGTCGCAATTGTCAAGATAGTCGGCTACGACCTCGGCTATGCGGCAGGGTTTTACTCAGGGTCGCAGACGATCTCCGCCGCGATGGGCCTCTCGACCGACGCCGTTAACCGACTTGGCTTGGCTGCCGATCAGGCCAAAAGCCTGCTCGACTCTATGCCGATCGCGTACGCCGTGACGTACATGTTCGGCACTGTAGGCTCGGCGATCGTGATCGCCGTGCTGGGACCGGTGCTGCTCCGCTTCGACGTAGCTGCGGCTTGCAAGGACTACGAGGAAAAGCTGGGCGGCAACAAAGAGCTTGGCGGGGCTGGAATGGCCTGGCATCGCTGGGAGGTCCGGGCCTTCCGCGTGAAAACGGGTGGGAAGGTCAACGGCCTCCGGGCCGTCGAGGCTGAGGCGCTGGTTTCGGACGCCCGTATATTCGTACTGCGCGTACGCCATAACGGGACAATCGAGGATGCCACAGCAGACACGGTGCTGCACGAGGGCGACGTGTTAGCGGTCGCCGGCCCGCGCGAGGTGCTCGTGACGGTCATCGGGGAAGGCGCGAACGAGGTCGAGGACCCGGATTTGTTGAGCGTGCCAATAGAGGGCGTCGACGTTTACGTTTGTAATAAAGCGGTAGACGGCAAGACGCTGGTCGAGCTGGCCGGGCTGCCTGGGGCGCGGGGAGTGTTCCTGCGGAAAATCACGCGGGGTGCGACCGCCACTACGATCCCCATCCTGCCGAACACGCAGCTTTACCGTGGAGATATCGTTACCATTGTCGGCCGCACGCAAGACACCGCCGCCGCTGCCAGAATGTTGGGCGTCGCGGATCGTCCGACTGATGTGGCTGATGTCGCGTTCATCGGCGCTGGGATTACGGTCGGCGCGCTGATCGGTGCATTGGTCTTGAAGGTGGGCGGTGTGCCGCTGACACTTTCGAGCGCGGGGGGCGCGCTCATCGCGGGACTGGTGCTGGGTTGGCTGCGGTCGACGCGGCCGTTGTTCGGGCGGATCCCCTCGCCCACCGTCTGGTTCATGAACTCGGTTGGCCTCAATATCTTCATCGCCATAGTTGGCATCTCGGCAGGCCCCGGCTTCGTCAACGGCCTGCGAACGCAGGGCATTAGCCTGTTCTTGTGGGGAGCCATGGCGACCGCAGTGCCGCTCATTCTCGGCATGTTCATCGGCAAATATATCTTCCGGTTTCACGACGCGCTTCTGCTCGGCATCGTTTCCGGCGCGCGCACGACGACGGCTTCGCTTGGCTTGATCTGCGATATCGGCAAGAGCCAGGTGCCCGCCTTGGGTTACACCGTTACGTATGCCATCGGCAACACTCTTCTCACGATCTGGGGCATGGTGCTCATCATGCTTCTGTCGTGATCGGCCCTGAAGGGCGACAACCCGTGGGTCTTTTTACGGTCCAAAATTTCGAAATGGTGAGCCCGTTCTGGATTGAGAGCGAGCCAATAAAGCTTCCCGAGAGAATTCCGGGACCGACCGAGCACCGGAACAGCCACCCAAGGTGCTGAAGGCTGACATCCAGAACTCAGCGATGAGTCCTGGGAGGGGAGTCTCAGGCAAATGGGATCGCACCTGGAGTGGCTGGCAAGCGTATTCTCGAAATATCCGGAGATGGGCGTTTACCTCGCTATCGGAATCGGGTACGTCGTCGGGCGGTTCAAGTTTCACGGGGTTGGCTTGGGGGTAGTCACAGGATCGCTTCTGGGCGGAATCTTCATCGGGAATTTCTTTCATGTGGCCGTGTCAGAACAGGCCAAGTCAATGCTGTTTCTACTTTTCCTATTTGGAATCGGATACTCGGTTGGACCCAGTTTTTTTCAAAACCTCAAAGGGGATGGTTGGCGCTGGGCCGTGCTCGGTGTTTTTGTCCCAGTGATGGGGCTGCTGGCTGCTTACACGGTGGCAAGGTACTTGGCTCTCGACCCGGGGTATGCCGGTGGTCTGCTTTCCGGTTCCCTCACTGAGTCTTCCGCAATTGGGACGGCTAGCGAGGCGATTCGCTCGTTGTCTATCACCCCGGAGCAAAAGGACCTTTGGGTGAGCCACATCGCTGTGGCCGATGCCATTTGTTACATATTTGGCACCTTGGGTGTCATCTGGTGCTGTAGCAGCCTCGGCCCGAAACTTCTCCGTTTTGACCTACGTGCAGAATCCAAGCAAGTTGAAGCGAGTCTAGGAATCCAGCCGGCTAAGGCTGGAATCCAGTCGGCCTGGCAAGCCGTAAGCTGCCGCGCGTACGAGATCCCGCGAGGTGGCCTCTCTGTTGGAAAAACGGTCGCGGAGGCCGAAGGTCGGGTGCAAGGGGCGCGAATCTTTGTGGAAAGGATTCGTCGTGACAGCGAGATTTTCGAGCCGCTCCGAACGACCGTTCTGCAGGCAGGTGACGTAGTGGCGGTCTTGGCGCGCACGGAGGATTTGGTCACGGTCTTGGGTCCCGCTGCCCGCGAAGTCGCCGACCCAGAATTGCTGCAAATTCCCGAAGCCTCTTTCGATTTGTATGTCACGAGCAAGAAGATTGCCGGGCGAACGCTGCAGGACATTGCGGACAATTTGCACGAGGCGCACGGAGTTCTGCTCCGCGGGATTATCCGTGGAAGCCAATCGCTGCCGATTGGGAAGGGAACAATCGTCGAACGGGGAGACACCCTTCAGGTAACCGGTGCGGAGGCGACTGTTCGAAAGCTGGCTCCGATTGTGGGGGCGATAATTTGTCCGAGTGAAGAGAGCGATCTTACGGTGCTGGGAATCGCCGTGTTTATCGGGGTTTTATTGGGTGGCATCATTGCAGTCCCAATTGGGGGTCTCAAGATCGCTTTGGGCACAAGTGTTGGGACTCTCCTTGTGGGCGTGATGGTCGGGTGGATGCGCTCGGTTCGGCCCTGGTTCGGAAGATATCCAGATGCAGCGATCCTTTTCATGAGATCGATTGGCCTCGCGGCATTTGTGGCCATGGTTGGCCTGAAAGCGGGTCCAATTTTTGTTGTGGCGGTGCGCGCGCACGGCTATAAGCTATTCCTTGGGGGCATGGTAGTGACTATGTTCCCTCTGCTCACAGGTCTTTTCTTTGGCTATTACGTCCTCAAGGTTAACCCGGCACTTCTAATGGGCGCTCTCGCAGGCGCTCAAACCATGATCGCAGGCGTCGCCGCGGTGCAAGAGAAATCAGATAGCCCGGTAGGTACGTTGGGCTATTCCTGCACGGTGGCGTTCGGCCATATTTTCCTGACCACATGGGGCACCATCATTGTTTCCCTCATGAGTTAGCGGGATCCGCGTCACTGCAGCGGGCCCTGAAAGGCCGCGACCGCCAGTTCATTCTTCCGATTCTGGATTTCAAACCCCGCTGCTCACAGCGAGCCGAGCGATCCTTCGCACAATTCGATTTAACTTACCAGGTGGATAACGTTGTGCTTGGCACGCCACGGCTGCGCGCAGTGACCGAGCTGAACTGGAGTAACTGAATAAATACTTAAAGAACAGGCTATACGTGGGGACGTACCTGGGGATTACATCCAAAATTACGTTTGCTGCCGCCGGGGTTCTGGTACTATGCAAAGCAGCGTTGGAATAAGCCCATACGCGCCCGTGTTCACTGGCGCAGAGTATCCTTGCGAACGCAATATCAGTTTCGTAATCTGGACCCCTTGCTCCGTATTCGATGCAATGCGAAAAATTCGTAAGTTCCATTTCCAGCGTGGACATAATAAATGTACGCCGAGAGTGGATGGATGTCAGGTAATGCAAAATGGCTGTCGGGAACAGGGCTCCGGCGATCGCAGATCTCGCTGCTGTCGGTTCTGATCGCTTTCGCATTGGTGTGCCGATCCACTGCTCGAGCTCAGGTGGTTGCGAAAAGAGAGGTGCTGATTCTCAACGCGGTGGGCCTTTCGCATTCCCTGACCGACGTGATGATCCTGGAAATCGTCGGCGGTGTAGAACGGACGACGGGCCGAAACGTTGAGTTTTTCTCGGAGAGCCTGGACTTACTGGCCTTTCCAGACAGACCGTCGCTTCCCGAAATGACGGATTGGCTAGCCAAGAAATACGACGGTCATAATTTGGACGTTGTAGTAGCCGTAGGCCCAGACGCAATCAAACTTGTGACCGATAATTCCCGTACCCTGTTCTTGGGGGTGCCCATTGTCGTTTGTGGGAGTACTGCTGACCAGGCGGGATCTCCGAATTTAGATTCGCGATTCACGGGAACATGGCAAAAACGGGAGCCCGGGAAGACGCTCGACGCGGCGCTGGGTCTCTTTCCAGACACTCGCCACGTGTTTGTGGTTGGAGGGACTTCCGTTTTTGACCGGGGGGTGATTGCGTCCACTAAGGAATTTTTCAGTTCATTGCAGACAGAAATGGAATTCTCCTACCTGACTGACATGGAAATGAACGGATTACTTGAGCAGCTGAAGAAATTACCCAAGAACTCCATTGTTTTATATACGTCTTTCTTCCAGGATTCCGCTGGAAACAGATTCCTCAATGCGACTCAGGCACTGCCGATGATTGCGTCCGCTGCCAACGCCCCGGTGTTTGGGATGTCGGACACGTATTTGGGACATGGCGTCGTCGGTGGAGATTTGATGAATTTTCAAGAACAGGGCAAGGCCACGGCCCGGATCGTTTCCGAGCTCCTCGAGGGGAAAAAAGTCGAAGAACTGCCTATCGAGACGCTTCCGAGTAAGTTCATGTTCGACTGGAATGAACTGAAGCGTTGGCACGTTCCGGAAAGCCGACTCCCTGTTGGGAGCACGATTTTGTTCCGCGAACCAGGTGTTTGGGAGCGTGGCAAAAATTACTGGCCTGCTGCATTCGTGATGATGTTATTTCTTTCTGCTTTGGTCGCGTACCTGCAATACAGCCGGAAACAGCTGAAGTTGGCCGAGGAGGGCCGAAGGGAGCTCAGCGGAATGCTTATCAATGCCGAGGAGCACGAGCGGCAGAGGGTAGCCTCGGAACTTCACGATGACTTCAGCCAGAGACTCGCGCTACTCGCATTGGGTTTGGAAAATGTGGACGATGCAACGCCGGCCTCATTGCCCGACGTGCATGCGCATTTGCGGGAGCTGGTAAGATCCGCAAGCGGCATCGGTATTGACCTCCACACGCTATCTCACCGGCTCCATTCATCCACGCTCGAGAGTCTCGGGCTTGTTCCTGCTGTCGGCGCCTTGTGTAAGGAATTCACGCTGCAGCAAGGCATCGGAGCAAGTTTTAGTTCGGATGAGATTCCCCGATCGGTTCATCCTGACGCAGCACTTTGTGTTTTTCGCATCGTGCAAGAGGCGCTTCGAAATGTAAAAAAGTATGCCGATGCGGAAGAGGCGGAGGTGGAACTACGAATGACAGCCGATGGCGTGGATGTTACTGTGCGAGACAAAGGTCGCGGATTCGACTGGAGAGAGATACGTCAGAACGAGGGGCTGGGCATTCGAAGCATGGAAGAGCGCGCTCGTTCGGTTGGTGGGAAATTCAAAATTCATTCGGAACCAGACAAGGGGACGACGGTTAACGCCTGGGTACCTCTAAATCCCGAATCCAGACACGTGAAGATCTAGAGTTGTGACGATACGCTCCGAGGGTTACTTAGGCTCGGCGAACGAAGCAGGCCCCGTAAGCTCTGTCGTGAGTTAGCACAGTGACGGGGGCACCAACCCAAGCCCGCTGATCACCGATGCCCGATTCGCAGCTGCGCGCGCAAACGCAGACGCGGTAAAGAGCCAGTTTTGCCAGGAGTCTGAGGTCCAGCGCTTCCATTCGGCAACTCCACGTAGAAAATTCAATTCACCTATCGGGGACAGACACCCTTAGTGTCCGATAAACGCTTTGGACTCAACGGCTCCAGGCAACCCAGTCTCCGACGAAGCTTCTTTCCGACCACAGTGTTGATGACCCACGGGATAAGGACACGCCTTTCTTCGACCACAAGCGAGAGATTCGACAACCTAATCCGTGGTCTAGGTATTTCCCCAGTATCGAAAAGCGTTGACGCTTCCTACAATCAGGCGAATTTGATGCTACGTCGTGGGCCGCCAACGCGGCTAGCACAAATGCGGGTAAGTTTTGGATGGATGCAAACTTTGATTCTCCCCCGCTTACTTCTGGCAGATGACAACCACGAGCTCCTGGAAGCCGAAATCGGTCTCCTGCGGCCCCACTTTGAGCTCGTCGGCACGGCAAGCGATGGGCAATCGCTTGTCTCAGAGGCGCAGCGCCTCAATCCGGACGTTATTGTGCTTGATATCACAATGCCGCTATTGAACGGCATCGACGCTGTTCGCAAACTCAAAGAGTCCGGCTCCAACGCCAAAATTGTGTTCCTGACGATTCACACTGACGAAGAATACGTTCATGCGTGCTTGCAACAGGGCGCTGGCGGTTACGTTTGGAAATCGCGAATGAAGGCTCACCTGATTCCGGCAATTTATGCGGTGCTCAAGGACCTTCCGTATGTTTCTCCATTAACTTCCGCATGATTGTTAGTAATACGTGCAGCGGTCGCGACTCCGCAGAATAGCCGCCACCGCTCGCATTGCGCGCGGACGGAGTGTAAATGAAGTTTGTAGCACGATATGGCGAACTCGGAAAACACGTGATTTTTAGCTAGGGATTTCCCCAGTTGCCAGTGCGTTTCCAACCAATTAAAAGGATGGCAGCCGGTCGCTGACCGCAAATTTACGATTCAAAGAAAAGAATTGGTCCGGAGAAGAGGATGGAAGTCGCGACCTCCAACATTGACCGAGAACAACATGCCCCTGAGAGACGTTCCAGGGCGTTCGTGTTTTTCAGCATCGCTCCGGTCAAGGCCTGTCCGCGCAATGTTCGGACTGTACGCCCCCCCAAGAGGAGGAGCCGTAGCGCTACGGGCTCCTCCTCGCCCCCCGCTTACAAAGTAGAGGGGGCGTCTTAGCAGAGTGGGTGCTGGGTTTTACCGCCCGCAGCAAGCAGCAAATGCTTTGCGCGGCGAAAGTGAAAACCAGAACGTATGAGGGCAAGCTCCGTCATGATAAAGAAATCGCTTGAATCAAGTTTCCTAAGAAAAGTTGGGCAGAACTGTATCGCCATTCTGTGTTCTGCGCTACTCGTGCCCGGAGATGTAATTGCGGCGGTTCAGTCACAGCAGCCAGCGGCGGCAAGCGAGCAAGAAGCTCCCAAGATTCCCTCGGATCAACTTGACTCGCTGGTAGCTCCGATCGCGCTGTACCCGGACCCGATGCTTGCTCAAGTGCTTGCCGCTTCGACTTATCCACTGGAAGTTGTGCAACTTCAGCAGTGGCTGGAAAAAAACAAGGGTTTGAAGGACAAGGCGCTGGCTGACGCCGTGCAAAAACAACCGTGGGATCCGAGCGTCCAGGGCTTGGCCGCGCTTCCGGATGTGGTGAAGTTGTTGGCAAATGACATTCAGTGGGCGACCGACCTGGGCAACGCATTCCTGGCGCAGCAAAACGACGTTATGGAAGCGGTGCAGCGCATGCGCAAAAAGGCGGAGGGCTTAGGCAACTTGAAATCTACTGAACAACAGAAGGTAGAAACAAAAGTCGTGGAATCGAAACAGGTCATCGTCATCCAACAGTCCAATCCAGAGGTCGTTTATGTCCCCAGCTACAATCCGACCGTTGTGTACGGTGCGCCGGTCTATCCATACCCTCCCATCGCCTATCCACCGCCAGGGTATTATGCGGCGGGACTGGCGATCTCCTTCGGAGTCGGCCTTGCCATGGGAGCAGCGTGGGGAGGAGGTTGGGGATATGGCTGCGGGTGGGGCGGGAACAACAACATTACGATCAACAACAATAACAATTTCAATCGCAACAGCAATATCAACGGCGGCAACCGCAACAACATCAACGGCGGGAACCGCGTGAACAACCAACCAGCTCGCGGCGGTGCGGGGGGCAACAACTGGCAACATAACCCGCAGCATCGCGGCGGAACTCCCTATGGCAATAGAGAAACCGCTAATAAATTCGGAGGGACAACTCGCGGGGCTTCGGCGGCTGACCGCCAAGCCGGCGCCCGCCAGAATATTTCGCGGCAGGGCGACAGGCCGCAAGCCGGCACCCGCGACGCGGGTTCCCGCGGACAGTCCGGCGCTGGCGATCGTGGAGGCGGCGGAGCAGGCGATCGCGGAGGCGGCGGTGCAAACCGCGGTGGCGGGGGAGCCGATCGCGTAGGTAATCGCAGTGTGTCTTCTGGCTCCAAGGGAACTGCCCTTGGCGGCGGCTCGAGCGGGAGAAGTGGCAGTTCAGCGCGTGCCAGCAGCTCCCGCGGCGGTTCCAGCATGGGCGGCTCCCGAGGTGGTGGCGGCGGCCGGCGGAGGTAACTTTTTAGGGCGAGGGGAGAGTCGATGAAATCCCAAGAAATGGATTCGCACGCAGGGAGTACTCGGAAAAGATTGGCGATCATTAGTTTCGCATGCGCGCTGGCGTTGCTCTTGGCCTCGTCCACATTCTCGCAATCGAAAGCAACCGAGGTTGCACCGCAGGACCAGAAGTCCTTCGCCACGCCGAAGGAGGCATCCGAGGCGCTCATCCAGGCGACGAAAAATTTTGATGTTCCAGTTCTGCGGCAGATTCTCGGACCAGCGGGGGAAGACTTAGTCGCTTCCGAAGACCCGGTCAGAGACAAAAACATCGCACTCGACTTCTACGCTAAGGCACAACAGAAAAACTCGATTGTGATTGACAGCAAGAATCCAAATCGAGCCACTCTGGTCGTCGGCGAAGATGATTGGCCCCTTCCGATCCCCATCGTTAATCGAAACGGGAGATGGTACTTCGATACGAAAGCAGGCCGCCAGGAGATACTCTACCGTCGCATTGGAAGCAACGAACTGGACGCAATCGAAATCTGCCGTGGATTCGTAGATGCCCAAGATGAATATGCGCTGGAAAAACACGATGGCGCCGAAGTGAATCAATACGCGCAGCGGGTCATCAGTACCCCGGGCAAACAGGACGGTTTGGTATGGCGGAACGCGAATGGAAGTTTCGGCGGGCCTATTTCCGAGTCTATCGCGGATGCGTTGCAGGAAGGCTACACCGACAAATCCAAGCCGTTTCACGGATATTATTTCAAAATCCTGAAAGGGCAGGGCCCCGCAGCACCTTTGGGCGAGATGAATTTTGTCGTGGAAGGAGCAATGATCGGAGGCTTCGCGCTCGCTGCTGCACCGGCAGAATATCGAGTCACGGGAGTTAAGACTTTCATCGTTGGTTACCGGGGAATTGTCTATCAAAAGGATTTGGGCCCGGACACGCTAAAGATTTTCCAAGGCATGGAGCTTTATAACCCAGACAAATCCTGGGCGCCGACAGATGACAATTGGCCGTTCGACACAGCGTCGTCGATGGATTGATTTGCTGATTGAGGAGCGCACCGCCGGCCGCTAGCCAGTGGCCGACTTTCCAAATCGATCTACCTCTAGGGCTGATGGAAAGTCATCGCATCCTTCCATCTGGCAGGCGGTGTCGTGTGCGTTGATGGGCTGGTTTGTGCTCCTAGGGAATCCCCTAGGTGATGCAAGTATGGATTCGATGCTAAGTTCGGCGACGTTAGCGAGAGAAACAATGCGAGGCCCACATTCTGGTCGGAAACGCACGGTGGCAGTTGCAGTCCGGAGGGAAAGCGAATGATCACGAAATCCAACTGTCGCAACCCTCTGCAATCAACCCAGGAATCAATCTCAACCGTGAAGCGAGTGTCTTGCAACAAGGACCTGATTCGCAGCCACTCGCTTGGCCGCTCGCAACTTTTCCGCACATCGCTGCTCCTTTTCATCGCACTGTCCGGATGTTCTTCCAAAGAAGAAAATCCGGCACCACCTCCCCCTGCGGTTACGGTCACCCCTGTTGTGCAAAAAGATGTGGAGATCCACCAGGAATGGGTTGGAACCACGCTCGGGAACGTGGATGCGGATATCCGCCCCAAAGTAGAGGGGTTTCTACTGGCTCAACTCTACTCGGAAGGCTCCTTTGTTAACAAAGGACAGCCGATGTTCCAGCTCGATCAGCGCCAGGCACAAGCCGCCGTGCAACAAGCCCAGGGAAAGCTTGAGCGCGCCCGGGCGTCGCTGGGCCAGGCGCAGATCGACGTAAAAAGATACACGCCGTTGGTCGCGCAAAGGGCGGTCAGTCAGGCCGAACTCGACAAAGCCCTCAGTATGGAACGAGCCGCGTCGGCGGAAGTGGACGCCGATCAGGCGGCCCTCGACAACGCTAACCTAAATTTGGGCTGGACGACCGTGACATCGCCGATCTCTGGAATTGCCGGCATTTCAAAGGTGGGCATTGGGGATCTTATGACCCCTACCACCGTCATGACGACGATATCTAGCCTGAACCCTATCTACGTTGACTTTAGCATCGCCGAGCAGGACTACATGCGATTCGCGCGCGAGAAATTGGGAGAGTCGGCAGGGCGATCCCTCCAATTGATTTTAGGAGACGGCAGAATATTTCCTCAGAACGGCCGCGCACTTCTGGTGAACCGCGAGGTAGACACGCAAACCGGAACGATCCGGGTTAGGGCAGAGTTTCCGAATCCAGGCAACGTGCTGCGGCCGGGACAATATGCGCGCATCCGTGCTGTTACCGAGGTTCGTAAGGACGCGCTCCTCGTTCCCCAGCAGGCTGTTTCCGAATTGCAGGGAGTTTACCAAGTTGGCGTAGTCGGTGCGAACAACAACGTCACGATCAAGACCGTGAAGCTAGGACCGCAGATTGGCGACGAATGGGTGGTCGAATCTGGCCTACAGGCGGGCGATAGCGTCGTCGTCGAAGGTCTGCAGCGAGTCAAAAGCGGTATGACTGTGGCGCCAACACCGTTCAAAGACACCCAAGCCAACGTGACCACTGGTGGGAATTAGCGATGTCAAAATTTTTCATCAACCGGCCGATAGTCGCTATCGTCATTTCGATCATCACCGTGCTCGCCGGAGTTGTGGCGATGGCAAAGCTACCCGTCGCTATGCTTCCCGACATCGTTCCGCCCCAAATCAACGTTGCGACGACCTACACCGGAGCAGATGCTCTGACGATCGAACAGTCTGTCGCTACGCCCATTGAACAGCAAATGAACGGTGTGGACAACATGCTGTACATGATGTCCACAAACGCGAACGACGGGACCATGAGTCTTAAGGTCACCTTCGACGTGGGCACAAACGTGGACATCGACCAGGTGAATACGCAGAACCGAGTGGCCCAAGCCAACCCCAATCTTCCCACGTCCGTCGCCCAGTACGGGGTAACCGTGAAAAAGCTGATGGGGCTCCCTCTGCTGGTTATTTCACTGTATTCGCCCAACAGCACCTACAGTGGGGAATTTTTGGGCAACTACGCCACCATCAATGTTAATGATGCACTTTTGCGCATTCCAGGGGTTGGGCAAGTTACGAACTTCGGCGCCGCTGATTATGCGATGCGCGTCTGGGTAAAGCCGGATCAGTTGACGAAGCTCGGACTGACAGTTTCTGACCTGACAAATGCGGTTCAGCAACAAAGTCAGGTTAATCCTGCAGGACAGATCGGCGGGGAGCCAGCTCCTAAAGGCCAACAGTTTACTTACTCTGTGCGCGCGCCCGGCAGACTGATTAATCCGGAAGAATTTGGCAACGTTATCATTCGCCAAAACCCGGACGGATCGACGGTAAGGCTAAAGGACGTCTCACGAATTCAGTTGGGCAGCTTGGTTTACCAGCAAATCGGGCGGTTCAACGGAAAACCTTCTGTGGTCATTTGTGTTTACCAGGCCCCCGGCTCCAACGCGTTATCTGTGGCGAATCAAGTGAAAACACAAATGTTGGAGTTGCAATCCCGGTTCCCACAGGATCTGGAATACCGGATTGCCATGGACACGACCCTTCCGATCACCGAGGGTATGAAAGAAATCGTTACGACGCTCCTTGAGGCAATCGTCCTGGTTATTATTGTCGTCTTTCTGTTTCTGCAAAACTGGCGCGCTACTCTTATCCCATTACTGGCAGTTCCGGTTTCGCTTATCGGCACCTTTGCCATCTTTCCCATGCTCGGTTTTTCTATTAACACACTCTCTCTGTTCGGACTGATCCTGGCTGTCGGCCTGGTTGTAGACGACGCCATCGTGGTAGTCGAAGCAGTCGAACATCACATTGAACATGGACTGTCGCCCAAGGATGCGACCCTTAAGGCAATGGAAGAAGTGTCCGGGCCTGTCGTTGGAATTGCCCTGGTACTTTCCGCTGTATTTATCCCGATGGCCGCGCTGGGCGGCATCAAAGGGCTGCTGAACCAGCAGTTCGCAATTACGATTGCCATCTCCGTGTTGATCTCGGCCTTCAACGCCTTGACGCTTTCGCCGGCGCTTTCGGCACTGCTACTTCGCCCGCGCAAGAAGGGCAGGGGCCCGCTTGGAAAATTCTTCGGGTGGTTCAACCGTTGGTTCGGAAAGATGACGGACGGCTATGTAAACTGGAGCAACGTTCTGATTCGTCGGTGGGTACTCGCCATGCTCGTGCTCTTGGGTATGGCTATTGTTGGCGGCCTCATGGGCAAGAGTCTGCCTACCAGTTTCATCCCCGAAGAAGATCAAGGGTACGCCTTCATTCAGATTCAACTGCCTGATGCTGCGTCCCTGCAGCGGACCGACGCGGTGATGCGCAAGCTTGACGAGATGTTGGCGCATACTCACGGTGTCAAAAGTTACAGCGGTATCTCTGGCTTCAGTCTGCTGTCTAACACCTCCGCTTCCTACACCGGTTTCTACTTCTTGCAACTTGAACCTTGGGATGAGCGCCTGACTGCTGAGCTTTCCGCGAAGGGACTGATGCAGGCCCTTAACCAGAAAATGCGAAAGGAAATTCCAGAAGCAATTGCATTCGCATTTGGGCCGCCTGCCATTCCGGGGCTCGGCACAGCCGGTGGATTCACCTACATGTTGCAGGATCGCAACGGAGGAAGCGTCGAACAGCTCTCAGAAATGTTGGAGAAATTAACTCTGACCGCTCGAAAACGGCCCGAGATCGCCTCGCTGGTGACGACCTTCCGTGCATCCGTACCGCAGCTTTTCATAAATGTGGACCAGGATCGCGTACTGAAACAAGGACTGCAGTTCAGCGAGGTGTATCAGACGCTCCAGGCATTCCTGGAGGCGCCTATGTAAACCAATTCAACCGTTTCGGCCGTCAGTGGAAGGTTTACATCCAAGCGGAACCGGAGTACCGCACCGGAGTAGGCAACATCAACAGCTTTTATATTCGAAACTCGAAGAATGAGATGACGCCGCTGGCCTCGCTGGTCACGGTGTCGCGTGTTTCGGGGCCAGAATACACAAATCGTTTCCAAATGTTCCGAAGTATCCAAATCAATGGATCGCCGGCCCCCGGATACAGTTCCGGTCAGGCCATGGCCGCCATGGAAGAAAGCGCAAAAGAAGTGCTGCCATCCGCGTTCGGTTATGCCTGGATGGATATGTCCTATCAGGAAAAGAAGGCCGAGGGCGGTCAAGCGATGGTGTTCGGCATGTCCTTCCTGTTCGTATTTCTGATTCTAGCGGCGCTCTATGAGAGCTGGTCTATGCCTTTCAGCGTTCTCTTGTCGGTTCCCGTTGCGGTTCTGGGAGCGTATGGCGGGCTGATACTACGAGCGTTCGACAATAACGTATTTGCGCAGATCGGGCTGGTGATGCTCATCGGACTCACCGCCAAGAACGCGATTCTGATTGTTGAATTCGCGATCCTGGAGCACTCGAAGGGCAAAGAACTGGTGACGGCGGCACTGGAAGGCGCCAAGTTGCGGTTGCGGCCCATCCTGATGACCTCGTTCGCCTTCATTCTGGGATGCGTTCCGCTGTGGACCGCAAAGGGAGCGGGTGCCATTGGTCGAAAGGTGCTGGGCACTTCGGTGATCACCGGAATGTCTGCCGCGAGCGCCCTTGGAATCTTCTTCGTTCCTGTCCTCTTCGTTTTGGTTGAGCGCATCGCCAAAAAGAAATCTCGCGTGGCAGTGGCCCCGGCCGCCGTGCTGGAAGAAGGACATGGCTGATGCGAAGAACCCGCGCGGTTGCTCTTCTGTCACTTCTTTTAACGGGTTGCAATGTGGGCCCCAAGTACAAGCGCCCGGACATCAGGCCTCCAACCGACTTCTATGCCGAGCGTCAGATAAATACGAGCTCGGAGGCAGATCTGGCCTGGTGGGACTTGTTCAAGGATCCTGTTCTACAAGGTCTCATTCGGGAAGCACTGAAGAACAACTACGACCTGCAAACAGCCCTGGCGCGAGTGGAGCAGGAACGTGCACTCGCCGGCGTGACTCGTTCGCAATATTTCCCTCAAGTGGGTTACGGAGCAGGCATTACCGGACAGCGGGATCCGGCTCCCCTCATAGCGAGTCATACCTACTATTCCTATAATCTTGGCACAGTTTGGGAAATTGACTTGTTTGGTCGTATCCGCAGACTGAACGAACAACAACGTGCTGTGTATTTTGCCAGCGAGGAAGCCAGACGTGATGTTCGTCTCGTAGTGGTCGCAGAAGTTGCTCAGGGATACTTTCAATTGCGCGCACTGGATGCCGATCTGGAGGTTGCACGCCAAACGGTCAAGAGTTTTCAGGACACTCTGGATCTCTTTCAGAATAAGTTTGCAGGCGGTGCTGCTTCCGGTCTTGAGGTCGCTCGCGCACGCGCGGCTCTCGCGAACGTCGCCGCCGTGATTCCAGACCTTCGGCGACAGGTCGTTGCGCAGGAGGTAGCGTTGAATTTGCTGTTGGGGCGCAACCCTGGTCCGATTGATCGTGGCAGCGCCTTGACAGAGCAGTTTGATCCACCCGACGTGCCTACGGGTTTGCCGTCACAGCTGCTCGAGCGACGACCTGATCTCCACGAGGCTGAGGAAAATCTGATTGCTGCAAACGCAAACGTCGGCGTCGCAAAAGCGAACTTTTTTCCGACGATTTCCCTAACGGGCGTGTTTGGCGGCATAAGCCCTCAACTTTCGGAACTCACCGGCGCCGGCAAAGCGTGGAGCCTCGCCGGCAATTTGGCAGGCCCCCTTTTTACAGCTGGCCGCCTGAAGAACGAATATCGAGCAGCGCTGGCGCAACGCGACCAGGCAAAAATCGCTTTTGAAAAGTCAGTTACGCAGGCTTTTGGTGAAGTTTCGGAGTCGCTCTCCGCCCATCAAGAGCTGGCCCAAGCGTACCGAGAGCAGCTGAATTCTGTGGAAGCCTACCGGGAGTCAGTCCGGCTGTCGAGCATTCGCTATGATACCGGGCTCGCGAGCTATCTCGAGATCATCGATGCTGAGATCGAAATGTATCCGGCTGAGCAATCCGCAATCATCTATGACCTGGGCCGCAAGGTGGCTCTCGTGAATTTGTATCGCGCGCTGGGCGGCGGCTGGAACTTAAACGATTCGCAATGGATTACCGGGAACGGGGCAGTTGCGCCGGCGCGGCCGCCTACTCCATAGAAGGCTTGGTCCGATCGAGGGGCAATGAGTGATTTGGCTGGAAGCAAAGTGGGTTTGGCTCTGAATCAGTCGTCTACGGAACCTCGACAGCCCAGGCAACCACTTTCCATCCCGTGTCTTCCTTGGTCCACAGCAAGAGAAGCGGGGGGGACTGTTCCTCGCCGAAATTCATTCGGCTGGCAGACAAGTAGTAGGACCCGTACTTCGCATCCGCCAGCGTCAACTCCGGCGTTTTTGCCTGCAAATGTCGGTTCTGGCACAAGAAACTGGCCGCTTTCTGGTCCGGAACGGCCATGATCGCGAACGCCTTTAAATTTTCTTGCTCGACAGGTCGCAGCAGGTCATTCACCGGTTGCACGCTCGACATCAAGTCGGACAAATTCGTCCCTTGCGGGATTCTTCCGAGTACGCGGCCCAGTGCCGACTGTACCCGGGCCGCTGGCGCCAGCCCCTTCTCGGTTGCAGAAGAGGCTTGCAAACAGGCAAACGACCTCTGCGATACGAACTTAGAAGCCTGCGCGCTGTCGCGCTTCACAATCCAGGTCTGATAAAAATTGGTGATATCCGTTACCGCCGTGGGATCGCCGGCGATTGACTTGGGCTCTTCTTCCGCTGGCGCGCTGACCGGGGCGTTCGTTGGGATGATCCCCAAATCGCTGCTGTCTTCAAGGCGGATCGCTATAATCTTCCAGTAATCTCCTTCCTGTGCCCAGAGTAGCGACATCACCATATTCCCGCTGCCGCCCTGCTTCTTGCTAAAGGCCGTCCCGTAGTATTTCTCTTTCGTACGCTTACCTGATTCATCGTCGGGCACCGCTACGCACTCCTCATCCGCCGCTACGTCCGATGGCACGCTCACCAACCGAAACTCCGACGCATACCCGTTCTTAGAGCCCTTCAATTCTGGCAACCATTGACCGGCAGGCTGGAACACGTCTCCCACAGTAGCCACTGCACCGGTCGTCGTGTTGAATTTGCTCATTGCCACTACTGCGCCCAGTCTCACCATGCCAGAAGCCATTTGCTTTCGGCTCTTCTGCTGTATCACCTCCAAGCAGGGATAGCTGCGACGTGAAAAATATGCTGCAGAAAGATTCGGTTGTTTGTCTACCACCCAACTTTTCAGAAAATCGTGCGCGCTTTTGTCGATTCCTTGATTCGCCTTCAACGCGGGATTCAACGGGATATGCCCTAAGCTTTCAGTTGCTCCTTCTTTTGCGGGCTTTCCTCCTCCTAGAATTCCGAACACTTCCCGCCACCAACCATTTAACCCGGCCCAGCGTTCGTCGTGTTTAGCTAGGTTGTTCCCAGCGCGTACGTCCGAGTTCGAGTCCGACAGGTGCCCGTTTACTAAGGCCTTCGGAAAGCTCGAGGAGCGGTAATCCACGTCAACGTCCGCCATTTTGCTGTCGCGCGAGATCGAAAATTGAATCGACGGTGGGCCATTTTTCAGGCGGTAGCAGATTGGAAAACCCTTGTGATAAGAGGTGTTGTCACGGTCGCGAAAGAATTCCTGGCTCGTTGAGAGGACGTCAACCGCGTTCGGCTTGAGGTAGACATAGATGCGGAATTGGCGATCTCCGCCGACACCGGATCCCTCTCCCATCACCTCGTCAACGGCATCCATAAGGTCAATGGCGCGACCCAGACTCTTCCCATTTGCATCTGTCAGCTTCGCATTCAAAAGTGCGTGGGTTACTGCCTCAAACGTCGTTCGCAACGATAGCCGAGCATTGTCGTAGGCTTCCTGCGGCACAATCTTGCTTCCAGAGGTTTGGTTGTAACGGCTGACGTAGTCGTCGACCAAACGCTTCTGTTCAGGTTGCAATTTAGAGTAGGATTTCCCGCTCTCTTGCTCGCCGTTTTGTTGTTTCGGTGGGTCAGTCGCGTTGTTCTTTGGGTTTGGTTGCGTATGACCGATTGCCAGCTTCGCCGCCACGAATATCGTCAGAACGATTATGATCGAGCGAGAGTCTAATCTCATCGTGCGCTTCCTTCGATGAAGAGTCTCCGCCGCTGACACCTGCATCAATTTGCGGAGATGCGAGTTCGCTCTTTTGCGAGGAGTCCTTCTGTGCAGCCTCGGCGGCTCTCGGTGACGCCTTGCTGCGAGCGTTGAACAAGAAGTTCACCGACAACCCACTCAAGAACGCAAAAATGTACAGAGCGGCTGGAGCAAGAGGAGTGGTATCTGCAGGACCGCTGTGCAACCACGGGAAATCGACGACGCGAAGACGGAGAAACAATGCAATTATGACGGCTGCCAGCGCTCCAACCGCTGTGCGAAATAACATCTTTGCTGCCTGCTCCCTCGGGGTGGTAGAGCTCGCCTGTCGGCCTGCGAAAGCTTGAGGTGAGCTTACGAGTGCTGCGCAGGCCCCAAAACAACCGACGAGCAACAGCTGCAAAGGCGAGTCGGGCGAGACCGCTTTCATTTGGAAAACGATCAACAGGGCAACTACCAGGATGGAAAACAAAATACTCACGGCGAGCATCACGCGCTGGAGCTTCCATCTGAGTTCCAAGTGCCGCGTGTATTGCAGACCGCAGTCGTAGATCGCCCTGGCAAGAGACGCAATCTCTTCCCTTATTGTCGGGCTGAGGTCGCCGCGCCGGACTTCCTGCTCCAGTTGCTCGATTCTTTGTGTTGACCACACGTCCTGACTCTCCGAGTTGAGAACACCGAGCGAGGTTCGCAAGTCGAGGAGTATACCTAGCAAGTCCTGTTGAGGGGCCGCCGTGATGTATTCCTCGTAAGCGAGCTCATATTGACTCCATTGCTTCGTCGTACTGGTGTCTTGAGAAATTCCATTCAGGTGCCCCTCGACCTGATGGATCAGTTCCTGCGGTGCTTTGGAGGACTGACGAAGTATTTTCAGTTTATCGCGGAGCAGTTGTGATCTGGAGAACAAACGAAGTTGGTCGAGGTTCTGCCTAGGCTTGCCGATATGTAGAGTGGGTAGTGCGTTAACGATTTCCATACTGGACCGATCCTTTTACCGCCTAATCTGCTGGTCAGCTTCTTTCTAGACTTGGCCACGTGCTCACACAACTGGGCGAATGCCTAGCCGAGTTCGAATCGCCCTGGCTCGCTCTGGACCTATTTCTACGTTTGTTTGTGTTGCCAGGCAACTGGGGAAAACCCCAGTGGCAACGGATTACGGAACGGTATAAATCTTCAGAATGGACACGGTTTTCTAGCCGTCCGAAGTCGGACCGCTGGCGACGTCCAGAGCGGAGAACGCGGCGGCCTCTGTCCGGTTCGATATGAGCATCCACTAGATTTTCGGCGCCCCTCAAATCGTGAGCTAACAGTTGAGATTGCTGTGATCTACCTGAAATCTCACAAGGGGCCGCGAAGGTAAGTTTTTGCACCCTCATCTGGGCGATTGCTGTCCCGAGTCGAAGTATTCGAGCTTCCCTGGGAGGGTTGGAGGTGTAACCATGGTGTGGCGTCAATCTCGTCGGATGGGCTTAATCTTGCTTCTTTTGCTCCCCGCCGCTAGCTTTGGCCAAACCGCTAGCGGTGGTTCAGGTACGGTGTCGAATCCTCTTAACGTGTACGCCCCGCCTTGCGTTTCTCAGATTAAGCAGTACATCGCCGTGAGTTGCCAAATTACTCCGACGGGAGGCGCGCAACCATATAGCTACGCGCTTACCGGAGACTTTCCACCTGGCATGTCTATGTCCACTGGATTGGGCGGTGGCTTGATCTATGGCACGCCCGAAGGCATCACTGGCGTGCAGGCCACCGTGACAGTAACGGATGCAAGAGGGGGAACCGCATCAACTTCTTTCATGATTACGCCCGCAGGGTTAACCGCGGCAGGCCCATGCGGGAGTTCCATCTGCGTCACTGGAGACGGTTACGCGATCAAAACAGCGGAAGGTTATACGATCACAACTTCAGCCACGGTGCAGATGACGGCCACGGCTTTTTGGAGTGATGGCAGCACGCTTGATGCAACTTCCATGGCGACCTGGGCCTGCGCTCCCAGTACCCTGTGCGGTTCGGTAGCGGCAAATGGCCTTTATACGGCCGGAAGCTCCGTCGGCACCTACCGTGTGACAGCGACACTGGCCGGAGTTACGAATAATGGCGGAGCGGGCGTCGCGGTTACTGTGGCCACCGTTCAGGCCAACACCAAAGAGAGCGACCGAGTCGCAAATTCTGGCATGGTGATGCGGGAAGTCCTGCAACTGCGCAGTGGCATACCTGAGGCGGTGTTACAGAAGGCAGAATGCGTCATTGTTATTCCTTCAACCCTCAAGTTCGCCGCCGGCGTGGGTGGTAGCTACGGGCGTGGGGTGATGACTTGCCGCGGAGGGCCCAACTTTCAAGGACCTTGGGGGGCTCCGTCGATGATCGCGCTCGGCGGAGGTAGTTTTGGCTTGCAAGTGGGCGGGCAGGCCACGGACTTTGTTCTTCTACTGATGAATGACCGTGCGGCCAGCAGCATATTGACCAGCAAAGTGAAGATCGGCGCTACTGCCTCGGCTGCCGGCGGGCCCGTTGGACGTGAATCAACTGCTGCCACCGATTTATTCCTGCGCGCAGAGATACTTTCGTACTCACGCGCCCGGGGACTCTTTGCTGGAGTGTCGCTTGACGGTTCTACGCTCCGCCCTGACAACAGGGCAAACCGAAAGCTTTATGGAAAAGATGTCAGTGCGAAAGCAATTGTGCTCAAGGGCGAAGTTTCGCCGCCACTGTCCGCGCTGGAACTGCTATCGGTACTAAACAGCAAGTCACCCACCAACAGGTCAGCGGGCCGTGTACCTCCTCCGCCTGCTCCCAATCGTCCGCCGGTCGCGTCTTGTTCAGCTAGTCCGACCCATGTTATCGATGGAAGTCGGGAGGCCGTTTTGGTCCGAGCCGACGCCAGCGATCCAGGTAATGATCGGCTGACCTATAAATGGACGACCACGGGTGGGGCCATTGAAGGTACAGGATCGCAAGTGCGGTGGGACCCCGCAGGTGTGGCACCGGGCAGCCATACTGTCACAGCGCAAGTGGATGACGGTAACGGCGGGCATGCGAGTTGTGTGGCGGAGGTCCGCGTGGACCCGCGACCCAATCGGCCACCAATGATCAGCTGCTCCGCGAATCCGAGCTCGGTACAAGCGGGCGTTCGCGTGCACATCACTGGCGTGGCAGCTGACCCCGACAACGATCCGCTAACATTTAGCTGGGAATCAACTGGCGGGCGAGTCGTCGGCTCCGGTTCGGAAGTCGAACTCGATACCACCCACGTTGCTCCGTCGCACTACACTGTGACGGGCCGCGTCAGCGATGGACGCGGCGGCACCGCAGTTTGTCATGCCGAAATCACTTTGGAAGCCCCAGCGGTGGAAGCCAAACTAGCCATCCGAAGCATCTATTTTCCAACGGCCCTGCCTTTATCCACGGCACCAGATAAGGGCCTGCAGGAGAGTCAGCAGCTGACCCTCACGTCGCTAGCGAGCGAATTCAAGGAATATCTCGCAAGCAAACCCGATGCGCATCTCGAGTTGCAAGGCCATGCAGATCGCCGCGGATCACCGGCATACAATGAAGGTCTCGCCGAGCGCCGCGCTGAAATTACAAAACGCTTCCTTATCGGACTTGGCATACCGGAAGCAAATCTCTCGACCAAAGTGTATGGGGAAGAAGACGACCTGACGTCCGAGCAGGTAAAGCACTTGGTGGAGCAAAATCGCAACTTGAGTCAGGAACAGAAAGACAGAATCCTGAAGAACTTGAAGGTGGTGACATTGGCGCAGAACCGGCGCGTGGACATTACCTTGAGCGGTACACAGCAACAGTCCGTTCGCCAGTACCCGTTCAATGCTGAAGATGCATTGACGCTGCTCAGCGCAAAGACGACGAAAGAACCGTAGAACTTGCTAATCAAGCTTGCTGAGTAGCGTTGTCTTTCTACGTCGTGAAGCCCCACGAGCTTGCCCTACCGTGAATCCTACAGGGCACGAAATACTACCGGGACGATGACCTTGATCAAACCTAGCTTGGAATCAGCAGGCCGGACCACTGCAACACGACAAGTGGTTTAGCTGGCTTATACGGCTCGCACAGAACGGTGTTACGAGGTCGAGGTAATGCAGGATAAGTCAGGAGCTGCACTAAAGATTTCAGATGCTGAGTTGATCGCCTTGGTGCGCAAGGCTCAGCAAGAGTTCAATGCGCACGGCGAGTTAAACGAAGCGAATCTCCTCTTGCGTGACTTTGCGAAGGAACTGCTGAAACAGCGTTTGTTTCTCAGGGTGAGATTCGCGCGGATTATCGATATGGGCCCAACCAGGTAGCCGACAGCCATATCTGGAAGTCGCTGCTCCCTATGCGACAGAATGTGTCCATCTTCAACCCCCCAGATTTCTTCCCTAGTGACGCAAGCCTATTTTCGATTGAGCGAAGAGGTCGTGCGGCGTCGCGGAGCGTCTTCAGAAGTGTGAGCTACTGCGCGTATAAATTGCTGACGCTGTCGTGTCGACCGGGTCGTGACGCTGCCCAGGGCGAGGCGATCGAGGAGTTGCACGGCGTCCGTAGAATCGCTTGTCACAATCACAGCAACGATAGACGCTCAGGCGGAACGCGCGCAGGATTTGATCCTCAATCGCTCCCCGAATGTGGGACTTCGCAACCTGGTTGGAACGGCAACCGGGACAAGCTCGCTCTTTGGTTGGTCTCATTGCTTGCATAGCGTAAATTCGCCCACCTCTTATTGCACCTTTGTTTTATTCGTGTTCACAGAGACTTGCTTGGCTACAGACCGCCTTTGGGCATTGAGCGTCCGGAACGCAGCTCTTAAGAGATCCTCCAGTTCGCTATCTTTTTCGAGCACCTTGCGATTTTTTTTTGCGACTGTCTGGCCATGCAAATCGCCTCAGTTTCATATCGGAACGAGGAATCTCAAGTGCAACTTCCTGTTACCGGCGCGCGTCGTGATTTCACCACTACGTCGCAAAACCTGACGATGGCTGTGTCGAAAGTGTCATTTGTTAGAAGACAACTCCAATCGTAGCTGCATCGTGTGGACGGGTGGCGCGCGGGCTGCAGCGTTCCCAGCCCAGGGCACTACATCCCGCGCGACACCCTTTTGCAGGAGGGGTCTCCCACGCCGCAAGAGTTACTCCGTACCGAGCGTATTGGAACTAGGGATTCCCCTAGGTGTTTAAGCAAGGGCACGCCTAAAAATGAAACACACGTGAGCCTCGGTCTTCATATGGTGCCCGAAGGCACTGAGTTGAATGAGGAGTTCAGTGGCAAAGGCGGAAAAACCGACACTCGCGCCGTGACCGTATGGATGCCCGGTGCCACACCTGCGGGGTTCCAACGCACTTGCGATCCTGTACCTTCAACGGCACGACCCGTCGTCGTTCATTTACAGGTAAGCCAATTATTGCCCGGATCGCTGGCCGCGTAGGATTTGAATTCGGGGAACAACCGGTTTAGCGCGAGTCGAATCCCACCCCGGAATTCTTAGGGAAAACCCTAGTTGTCTCCGATTTGGCGATCAGCTACATAGCAGGCTTGGAGTCTTAGTTTGAGTCGTGAGCCGGACACCTCATGGCAGCAGTCGGGCTGAATAACCTCAGCACAGTGCTGCCGAGCTCCGGGAAGGAAGAAATCCGATGAAAGTCAAGATGATCGCCTCGATCCTGGCCATGACAATGCTCACCGCAAGCCTATGCATCGCCGCAGACGACAACGACAAAAAAAGGGATAAAACCCGCAAAATGGCAGCCGAGGCCTTGCAGGATTTGTACAAGCTGGAGCCGCCTGCCCAAGCAGCTATCCAGAAAGCGGCGGGATACGCTGTTTTCGACAACATGGGGGTAAACGTTTTGCTGTTGAGCACGGCACGCGGTTCAGGACTGGCCGTCAACAACAAGACCAAGCAAGAAACCTTCATGAAGATGGGCTCGGTCGGTGCCGGTCTGGGCATGGGAGTGAAAGACTATGTCGCGATATTCGTCTTCGACAATGATAAGGGCCTGGCACAATTTTTGGATTCCGGCTGGTCCGGTTCGGGGCAAGCGGACGCTGCTGCCAAAGCGGGCGAAAAGGGCGGAGCTTACGCGGGCGCGGCTGAAGTTGCCCCGGGAGTATGGGTCTACCAGATCACCAAGAATGGCCTCGCTCTCCAACTCACCCTGCAAGGTACTAAGTATTACAAGGACGATGATCTTAACAATAAGTAGATATGGATAGAGCAGCGCGGCTTGGCGCGTACCGCAGTTTCGCTACAGTGGTTGGGCGTGCGTTCCGATTGCGACAGGCCGCACTCCGGGTTTGTTTTTAGTTTTACCGGCTCATCGCGCGTCGTTCGGCCAGGGTTCGGTTTCTATCGTCGCAGCAAAAAAGCTTAGGCAACCGTACTGCGAGTAGCGGTCCCAATGGTGCTTGATCGGAACTCCGATCGGCTCGGGTGCGTGCGGTAATCAGTTCATTCCAAGGTTGGAGGGGAGAGCAATGCAAAAGAAAAGCGTGGTAGCGGTTCTTACCGTGGTCGGTTGGTTGCTGCTGTCCAGCGTACGGCTTTTTGCCCAGGCGGCGCAGGATGCGAACGGCAGCCCGAAAACTGCCGTCGACACAGAGATCAAGCTTCTGCGGGAAGACGTCCGCTCGGAAAGGAAACAGCTGGTCGCTGCCAACCTGCCGCTGACCGACACGGAAGCAACAAAGTTCTGGCCTATCTATGACCAATACGCAGCCGAAGCCTGGAAAATCGGCGACGCCCGCGTGGCGCTGATCAAGGAATATGTGCTGAGCTACGACACCATGACCGATGCCCAGGCGAATGATTTCATGAACCGCTCGGCGACCATCGAGCAGCAGTTTTCGGATCTGCTAACGAAATATGTGCCGATCTTCGAGAAAGTGATCTCGCCCAAGAAGACTGCGAGGTTGTATCAGATCGACCGCCGCCTGGATTTACTGGTCAACGTGCAGTTGTTTGCGAACATTCCGATGATCGACGCAAGCAAGTAAACTTGACCCACGTCCGCTTTTACGCATTCGCGCGCTTCGGGGGCCAGAGACCCCTGTAGCGGCCGGTAAACGCCGAAACCGGACATTATGGATACTAGCCCAGAATTTGTCCGGTAACGCGACCACTCGGGATGCGACCACGTTTCTAAAGCCCAGATGCCGGTTGTTGGCTTTTTCATAAGCAGGATGAGGCTTTGTCCCTGTCGATTGGTTACGCCGGCTCGTTGTTAACCGAGCTCGGTAAACTAGCACTCTTGACAGTTCCACACCGTGTTGCAACCTGCCATAAGAGAACCGGTCGAGTGGGGTTGGAAATGAGTCTCTACAGTGTCCGGGAATTTCTTGGAGTGCTGCTCGTGGTTGCAGGTCTGATGGGGACGGCGCTTTTCGTCGGGGTTGCCTTGATTTTGTTTTGGGAAGGGATCCGCCGGGCCCTGCGTCCTGCGAAACCCTGCCTCATAACTCTTGGTAAGGGTAGCGGAGAAAACATGACAACCTTGGAATTTCGCCCAGCTAGCCGCCCCTCTAATGTCGATATATTGTGGGGGATGAAACCGCAGGAAATCGATTCGATCCTATCGGCGGCGCGCCCTCGCCGGTTTTCCGCCAAATCTGTAATGACGCACCAGGGCGATTCTTCGGATTATTTTCTGTTGATGTGGAAGGGCCGAGGGCGTTTTTTCTACATAGCCCCTACCGGGAAAAAACTCATCCTGCTATGGATAAAGCCAGGAGAAACCTTCGGTGTTGCGGGGCTTTCTCGCCGCCCTTACCCATATATCGCAAGCTCGGAAGCGGTACAGGATAGCGTTGTGCTCGCTTGGGACCGTTCAGCTATCATCTCGCTCGGAGACCGCTTCCCTCGACTGTTGGAGAATGTAATGTATCTGACATTTGAATACCTTTCTTGGTATATCGCTGCCCACTCGGCATTAGTATCGGAGTCAGCGAAAGAGCGGCTTGCCAATTTACTCGTGGCACTGGGGCCCAGTATCGGTGAAGTCGTATCGGATGGGATTGCAATCGATGTAACCAACCAAGAGCTCGCTGATTCAGTGAATATCAATCTCTTTAACGCGACTCGCATCGTGAGCGACTGGCAGAAGAGCGGTGCCATACGCAAGCAGCGTGGGAAAATCGTTCTGCGCTCCCCCAAAAAACTATTTCTTCATTCCCTCGATCCCAAGCTGCGGGCCAGCCAGTTGTTAACTCCCGGTAAGTCGGCAAAGTGAAACTGGTTCGGAATCCGATAGTTGACCTACTCCAGGTAGGGGCTACTTTTGACAGGTTTGCAGCGCCCGAAAATTTCTGAGCAAAGACGAGCCTTCATTGCGACGGGTGTCAAACTTCTGACCGGTAAGCTTTCACAGGGTATAAGCAGCTGAGTGCGCGACACAGATTTTTTCAAAGATGGGTCTGCTTGCTGCGGTCTGAAAATCATGCAGCAGATACCCGCACAAAGTATCGACGTAATGGCTTCTGGCCATTTTGTCCCAAAGGTGTTCCATCTGAATAGCCGCCTCCGGCTTACCTTGTGCAATCAAGCTCCGTGAACACTCTCCACAAGCAGCAACTCGAAAATGCTTCCCTGGTGCTGCTTTGGCCGCCTCCAGAATGAGGTCGCTCGCCAGTTTCAAGAAACGGGTGGAGTCGGGCCAATCATTGACCATGACTTCCGAGAACACCTCATCAACGTCCAATGAAATGTAGGTCCCTTGTTCGATTGCGGCAGCCATGTCCCGACCACGTGCCTGCAATTTCTGCTGCAGCTTGGTCCTGTGTGACTCAGTCGCAATCACGATGACCGGATTCTCCATCGTCAGAGCGATTTCGATAAAACAAGCGAAGTCATCCACCAGAGATGCATCATCGGCGTGGAATGCAACTTTGTGGACGCGAGCGCTATTCGGCTTTTGCGGTAGTAGGATCGGATGCTCTGTCGAACCGAGAGAGTCAGCGCGGGATTCATCCTGGGTATTACCGATCACATTTGGTCTTAGGCGACAACTGAGATACTGTCTGCCTTGCAGGACTGTATCCACGGCAGGCAGCAGTTCGCCTCCTGCATCCGCCTTCAATAAGTAGCCCTGTGCTCCCAGTTGCAAGGCTGCTTGCACCACATCAACACAGAGCTCTTGACTGACAAAAAGGATCTTGGAATTCGGGGAAACGTTCCGAATTCGTCGCCCAGCTTCGATTCCATTCAGACGAGGCAGTCCGATATCCAGCAGAATCAAGTCCGGCTGCAGCTCTTCGGCTCGCTGGACGGCTTCCAGTCCATCGGAGGCTTCGTAGATGAGCTGAAACTCTGCCCTTTCTCGGAGGCTCAAGACGATAAATTCCCGGAAGCGCTCAAAGTCTTCAACTACCAGAATCTTGCAAGATCCCACCAGGCCCTCTTGTCTCAGAACTTTGGCGTCAGCCTGCTCCTGCGATGTTGCCCGTCTGAAGGAGTCACATTTCAGGTTCGGGAGCTACAAACTGCGCCCCTGCAATCCAAGCAGACAACCAGGTCAGGAAATATCCAGACCTTTTGCCATATCGACATTTCCCGACTGGGGTTCCGGGACATGAGTCGAAAGTCTTATAGGACGCTGCATGCAAAATGCCCACGTGCAGATTGGCAGGGGCGGGTGGAGCTAGTCCTCGTAGATTCCACTGTCTAGTCCGTGAATCAGACGCTCAGCCGAAGTCTCGAATACCGCGCAGATGCGCAGCAAAGTTGAAACCGTGATCGGCCGACCTGCTTCAATCTGCTGCCAATGTCGTGCCGAAAAGCCGTATGAGATCATGTCCTCTTGCGAATGGCGGTGTTTTCTTCGCATGTCGCGAATTCGTGCGCCTAAGCGAAGGAAGAATCTCTGGCGATTCACAACTATCGGTGTCCTAATTGGCCTCAATTCTCCTGCGCGTTCCAGAACTCTTGGACTAGGCGCGCGATCCACTATGAGGGTAAAAGTCGGCCATGTCGTTGCTCTACGGCAAAGTACGACTTTCGGGTTAGACATCAAAACGCACCCGGCATTACCGCGAGATAGCGTTCAGTTTGTCGCGGTTGTACGTCGCGGCAGGGCAGAGTAGGCGGCGGATATCGTAGGGGAGCTTCCTGCATTTTCCGCCGCTGCGGTGGGTTTCCTCAGTCGACTCAACACTAAACTTGAACCCAGGTTTGTTCCGTGACGCCGACCGAACCAACGACTAGTTTCTCTCATGGTTGAATCAGCGAGGCTCCGCCCGGACGTCTCTCGGTAGGGCCGAAAACTCGACAGCTCGATTGGAAGCCTTTAACGACGGCGTGTCCTGCCTGCTCAGCGGCATCCGTCTTATTTTTTCGTGGGTGGGTAATTCTTCAAAAGCTTGTCAACCGCCTTGGTAATGTTCTTTTGTTGCTTTTCTGGTTTGGCCTTGGGGTCAATGGTTTTGCTTGCTACCCCTCGCCACACCAACTCCTTCTTGGCACTGTCATACATATCGAGGCCAAGTTGCCCGACATATATCGTGGACGTTGTCCCGGTAGTTGTCGTTGAGGCCATGCCGCGACCATATCCATACCAGCCCCCGCCCCAGCCTGGTCCATATCCCCAGCCTGTGTTGTAGGAGGTGAACTGCTTCTCGGTTCCGACTGCAGTTTGAATATCGATGTACAGGTCGGCTGTATCAGAATCGACCTTTTGCAAGCCCTTCGCCGCTAAGTTCGTATCAATTGCTTGTTTGATTTGGTTCTGCGTCAGCTCGTTCGCCTGGTCAGCTCCCTTCAAGTCAACCCACTTGTAGGTCTTGTATTTTGAGAAATCTTCACCTTGCGCGAAATTATAACGAACATCTTGAGCCACAGTGGTTGTGACACTACCCAACAGTAGTACGGCGGCAAGAATCAGATTCTTCCTCATCGGCGTTGCTCCTGTTCTGTTTGGATTGAATCGGTGCGGCAACATCTCTTTACGATTATCTGTTTTTTGTTCCCTGCCGCCCCCCGCCAGGACTCGGAGAGATTTGGGATGAATGGAAGGCCACCAAGTCCTGCTGTGCGGTACCGCGGCGGCACCGTTGCACCCGCCGCTTGCGTGTGACCCGTGTCTAACTTTCTAGGCCTCGCCGCACCAGCAGACAACTAGGGAAACCCCTAGTAGCAGGGGGCAGCTAAGCGCTATAGGTTCCCGAATTGGACGAGACATTCTGACCGTCCGAACTCGGGCTGCTATCGACTTCGTGGCCGGGGAAGATGGCAGCCCATTTCTTAGAATGTTGCAGCGGCGAAAGAGCCGCTCAATTCGCGAACGACGCGAAGCGCAGTGCACGTGCTCCCGTGTCGTAGGTGTTTTGACCGACCGGCCCGGCCCATCTGGCTAGCTAACGGATGGTCCATCCACATTGTTACTTTTGACAATTTCCGGCGTCCAATAAGACGTCACAATGCGCTTTAGAACCCTCATCTGCGTCCCAATAATGATGTTCTGAGAACGCACGTGGGGGGCGATATGCTCTGCAAGTCCTGCGGGTCAGTCAAGCAGAAGAAATTCAGCGCGGAGATGGACATCCATTTACCCGGACTGAAAGATGTCGACAAGCCCGCGATCTGGGTGTTCGCTGACGTTGTAGTCTGTCTGGATTGTGGCAATGCCGAATTTGCTGCTCCGGAAGAAGAGCTGCGCCAACTGGCAAAGGGGGATGCTGCCGCGGCAGGTTAGCCTAGAATTGGGTCTTACTTTTCACTGAGAATAAACGGCTGAATGTTCCGCACAGATTCTCTGAAAAACGTGCTCGCCTTCCTTGCCGTGAAAGTTGCTCAAGGCGTACCCACAGAGGATATCCAGCCCAAAGGTTTTGCCTAGCTCGTCGAAGAGTTGTTCGACCCGAATGGCAGCGTCCGCCTTACCTTCCGCCCACAAGAGAGGTGAACATTCTCCGCAAGCCACAACGCCGTGATCCTGTTGCCTCGCCGCTTTAGCCGCTGCCTCGATGAGACCACCTACAACCGGGAAAAATCGAGCGGCGTCAGGCGTATCGTCGACCATAAATGTGGAGAGCACTTTGCCAGCGTCCAGCTGAATGTAAGTTCCCAGTTGGGTGGCGGCATCAACATCCAAGCCTTGGGCCTTCAATCTGGAAAGAAGACCGTGCGTATGCGACTGGTTAATGACAGCGATAGCCGCGCGCCCGGACTTGAGAGCTACAGCGATGAAGCCAGCAAATGCGTCTAGAAGAAGTGCGTCATCGGAATAGAATTGAACCTCATGGCGGTGAGGAAGTTTCTCTCCCGCGGCTTCTGTGAACTCATAGCCATTGATGCTGCTACTGACGAATTGCTTACCCCGAAGAATCGCATCCATGGCGGGGAATAGTTCCTTTTTAACATCTGTCTTGCGAACGTAACCGCGCGCGCCCGTGCTCAAAGCTGCCCGGACGATGTCGAGATCATTGTTCTGGCTTAGGAAGATGATCTTGGAGCTGGGGGAGAGTTGTTGTATCCGCCGGGCGGCTTCGATTCCATTTAATTTGGGGAGACCAATGTCCAGCAGAATTAAGTCCGGTTTCAGGCCTTGGGCTTTCTCAACAGCTTCCAATCCATCCGACGCCTCGGCGATGACCTGCCATTCTGGCCGCGCCTGAAGCAGCGAACGGACGTGCCGTCGCCACTCTGCGCAATCATCAGTTATGAGAATTCGAATTGACGACAACGGTTGTCCTCCCCTTGGATCTCATCGAAATAACGCCTGATTATCGCGCCATTATGTAACAACACCCCGTGTGCAAATAAGTTGCGCAGACCTCAATACCGGTTTGCCTTTTGATCTCCCGAGGATTGGCGCTAGAGCGCAGTAAATTCCGTTATCGGAGAAGTAAGATACTACTTCGGATAAACGGTTAGCGATAAATCAGGACTTGACCCCGAATAACTGCTAGAATCCCTGCGTTACGATGTCAGTGGTTCGCTGATGCCCAGCGACTTCTGCCGCCTGCAAGATTACGGCAGAGCCTAGTCGAGCGGCGAAGGAGACATCGTGCTGCCTCGCCCTTTACTCAGGAACGCTAATCCTAAAATCATCAACGCACAAGTAAGAAATCTTGTGCGCGATTTTTGCCAAGGCAACGCTTTGGCCTTGGCAAGCTACTCGCGCCTCGACGTCCGGCGGTATCGGATCTTAGTAGTACCGGTACTGGCTTTGATTTCTTTAAGCTTACTAGGTGGGCCGAGTGAGTTCGCTCAAACTCCAACGAAGAAAAATGTTCTGGTACTGAACCAAGTGGGCCCCTCGCACGCTTTGACGAAATTAATGGCCCACGAACTTCTGTTCGGAGTGTCTGATACACCCGATCGGCACGTTGAATTCTATTCAGAAAACTTCGACATGTTGTCTTATCCGAACATCCTGTCGCCCTCCGACTTGCGCGAGTCGCTGGTTACGCAATATCGCAATCAAAAGTTTGACGTTATCGTGGCCGTGGGACCGGACACTATTGAGTTTCTCAGGGACTATGGCCAATCGGTGTTTTTGAACGTTCCCGTAGTCATTTGTGGGAGTTCCTCCGACCAGGTCGCCGGTCCCAAGTTGGACTCCCGGTTCACAGGAACGTGGCAGCAACGTGAGGCCAGGAAGACATTGGAAGTGGCCACCCGCCTTGTTCCTGACGCACGGCATGTGTTTGTGGTCGGAGGTACCTCGGCTTACGACCGGACGATCATGAGCGCTACAAAAGGTGCGTTGGGCTCTTTTGCGGAGAATGTGGAAATCACCTACGTTACCGACATGAGTATGGGCGGACTGCTAAAAAAAATGCACAGTCTGCCGGAGCGCTCCGTTGTGCTATATACGTCCTTCTTTCAGGATGCCGACGGCTACAAGTTCGTCAATGCGACCAAAGCACTCCCAATGGTTGCGGCAGCCGCGAATGCTCCCACCTTTGGAATGTCAGATACGTATTTGGGTAACGGCATCGTTGGCGGCGACCTAATGAGCTATCAGGAACAAGGAAAAGCCACTGCCCGGATTGTCTCGGAACTCCTTGATGGGAAAAAAGTGGAAGAGATTCCAATCAGAACCCTTCCCAGCTTCTACATGTTCGACTGGAATGAACTGAGACGTTGGCACATTCCAGAGAGCAGACTGCCTCCTGGTAGTATTGTGCTATTTCGGGAAACGCCACTTTGGGAACGGACGAAGTGGATCTGGACCACTGTGCTAGCAATTATACTTGGTCTTTCCGCTTTGACTGCCTACTTGCTGCACAGCCGCAAGCAACTCCAGCTGGCGAGAGACAAGGAAATGAAGCTGAGCGGCATGCTGATAAACGCAGAGGAACATGAGCGCAGCCGGATCGCGTCCGAACTCCATGATGACTTTAGCCAAAGGGTCGCGATTATCGCTCTAGGTTTAGAGAACGCGCAGGAAGCAACGCCCGCTTCGTTGCCAGATCTTCATAAGCAATTGCGCGAGCTGACAAATTCCACAAGCGAGCTTGGTGTTGATCTCCACACCTTATCTCATCGCCTGCATTCATCCACCATCGAGAGCCTGGGCCTTGTTCCCGCCGTCGCCGCCTTGTGCAGGGAATTTACCACCCAGCAACACGTACACGTAGAGTTCACATCCGATGAGATTCCCCGAACGGTCCATCCAGACACCGCCCTGGGTATCTTTCGCATCGTTCAAGAATGCCTTCGGAATCTTAAGAAACACAGTGGCGCACAACTGGCCCTGGTCAATTTGCGGGTGAATGCCGGAAAATTAAATGTGAGTGTACTCGACAAAGGTTGCGGGTTCGACACGAAGGAGCTGTGCCACAAAGAGGGGCTCGGCGTCCGGACTATGGAGGAGCGAGTGCGCTCACTCGGCGGGGAACTCGTGATTCAATCCGCGCCGGGCCAAGGAACAACAGTCAATGCTTGGGTGCCACTTGCACCCAAGGGCTTGGCGGCTCAGGGTTCCAAGTGACTGATAAACGGTGCTACAGCAGCCGGCAGGGACGCCGCTCCGATACCCGGTAGTTCTCGCGTGCATGCCGGACCGCGCCACGCCGCCCCTCAGCGTTTAGAAGTTGCCTTCCGCGACATCCTTCAGAATTTGCTGCTCCAGCGACAACTCTGCGACCAGCCGCTTCAGCTTGGCGTCCTCCCGCACCAGCTTCTTTAGCTGTTTGGCCTGGTCGAGTTTTAGTCCACGCAAGTCCTTCCGCCAGGAGTAGTAGCTCTGTGCGGTGGTGTGGGCTTCTTTGCAAGCTTGCGGAGTGGTTTTCACATTGGCTAGATCGACCGCAACCTGCCGTAGCAGTGTCACGACCTGCTTCGGCAGGTATCCCTTCGTCCGTATACCAGCTTCCGGCCTGCCTGAATTCTCTCTCCAACCCGTTGGTACAAATATTCCCGGTCAGCCCAGCGTAACTTCTTCTCTTTTGGGATTACTCAGTGTTTGGCCCGGAGAAACTTCAGTCCGAGCGAAGCCGACACGAGCAACAAGCCAAGGAGTCCGACCAGAGGCATGTCGCTCCCGGTCTTCGGCAGCACTTGTGCCACAGCAGTAGTAGGCGCTGCTTCCGCTGGAGACGAAGCAATCAGCATCGGAACATCTGCGGGTGGCGCAGATGGGGGCGTTGATGGCATTGTCCCCGACACATACTTTTCGTGACTCACGTGAATCTCAGGAACTTCAACAATTTTGGTGGCCGTGACTACCATTCCCTTTTTCAGGCCGAATGCGTCCACCTGTTGGCCGCTGATCGTAAATTTTTGGCCACTGGGAATATTGAATTTCTGATTCGTTCCGTCTTCCAGTCTGAGTATCACCCAGGTAGGCGGCATGACGTGCCACACCTTTCCGGTAACCGTCTGGACAGTCGTGATGGTTTGGGGAGTGGTTGAGGTGATGGTGCTTCGCTGGAGTTTCATGCCCGGCTTCAGGTCATGAATACCGAGTTCGTTGCCATCCACGTTGACCTTTGCGCTTTCCGGTATATTGGGGAAGTGGCGAATGGTGCCATCCTCCATCTGGACGACGAGGTCGTTGCCGTCCACCAGCACAACTGTTCCGCGTTCGATCTGAACTTCCATAGTGGTCTTGCCTGGCGTCGTGGATGTTGTGGTTTGTACTTGCGCATTCGTGGAAATTGCTAAGGCGCAACAAAGTGTTCCCAACAACAATACCAGTGCTGTTCTTGTCCAATTGCCTGACTTCATCGCTTCCTCCTTGATTGAGTCAACTGAATGATTTCTGTGAACCCGGGGCGTTTTTTGCGCAACTAACTTCATTAATTCTCTGGGCCTTGTTTCCGATTCCACAGGCTCTGTTGCCCAGATGCGTTGAGGTTGATCGGATCTTCCGTCGAAGCGTGTACGATGTAACGCAATGGGGCACTTCCCACGAAGTAGAAGGGATAACAGGTCACGAGCGTGATGGATGGCCTCGAACGCGGCCCGAGAACTGAGACGTCCTCGGGCGGAACGATGCGGATCTCATCAACAACGTAACGGGTATTTCCATTCTGACTGTAGAGGTCAACGGAGTCGCCCACCCGAAGATCCTTGAGCCCCCTGAAAAATCCGTCCCGGTGTCCCGCGACCCCAATGTTTCCCGCTTCGCCGGGCAGAGGCGTGCCGTCAATGTGCCCGACGCCTCGATTCAACGTCAGTTCATCAGTACCGTCCAGCACGGGCACTTCGATCTTGAGCGAGGGAATTTCTAGATCTCCCAAGGGAGATGGGATATTCGCCGCTAGACTGGCCTGGTAGGCCTTAATGCGCTGGGGCGACCAAAGGCGAAAATCGGGAATCTCCGCATTCCGCCGAAATGAGTTGCCGGGCTGGCTGGAAGTGACAGCCTGATTGCGCCAGAAAGCACGAATCGTCGCACGCGAATAAACCGCGCTATACATACTCACGGCAAGGTACGCAGAAATCAATAGCAACCCGGAGAAGACCAGGAGCCGTTCGAAACCGTTAATAGTTTTTGTAATGGTGCTGCGCGCCATGAGTGAAACGCACGAACAAAATTCGTAGCGTCCTTCCACCTCTATTTCGGGAATAGAACCTTGTTCTAGACAAATTATTAGGCTGAATGCCAGAGCAGGCACAACTAGGGAAACCCCTAGTAGCAGGGGAGACCTGAGCGCTATAAGTTCCCGAATTGGACGTGACATTCTGACCGTCCGAACTGGGGCTGCTATCGACTTTTTGGCTGGGGCAGGTGGCAGCCCATTTCTTGCAATGTTGCTGCGGCGAAATTCACAAAACAAACAAAAACCTCAAACAGGTTTGACAAGGAGAAATCGACTATGCCACTTAAGAATCCAAAGGAAGTATTTGTGAGCATTTTGAGCCACGTGCGACAAGACACGGAGCGTTCAGCAGCAATCTACAAAGAGCTGGGCGAATTGGCCCAAAATCCGGAAATACAACAGGCCCTCGAAGCACGAGCTTTCGTGTCTCAGCAAACCCTAGCGAAGCTGGACGAAGCGTTCAAACTTGTCGGGGAGAAACCGATGAACCTCACCGCACGGCTGCATGATGTGTTTGTCGAGGATTTCCGCAAAGAGCTAGGGGAGATCCAGTCGCCGGAGGCGAGGCGGCTGTTTGTATTGGCAAAGGCCAATCACTTGAGCCACATGCGCACGGCGGAATTCGTTACGCTGGTTGCGGCCTCCGATCTCTCCGGTCAGCATGGGGTCGGAGTGCTGCTCGAGAGCTGCCTCGCCGACCATTTGGCTTTCGTGGAAAGGACGAAACGATTGATCCGTCACGTCATCGAAGCAAAGCTTGCGGCGAGAGCTACCAGCTGAGCCGCTCCATTTGCGAACGACGCGAAGCACAGCGCGCATGGTCCAGTGTCGCAGAGGAGCTGGACCATGCGCGTGATTCCGAGGATTCGACTCACCGTTTATACCTCGTCGGACCATTACCAGGAATTCGCCAGGTGAAAACAAGAATGCCTGTATTCCATTCTTTGGAAGCGAAGTCGATCGTCGTGCGGTTAAGCCCTAGCCATCACCATGTCGTGGTCCAACGGGAGTCGATCCCGTCGAGTCTTCTCGCTCATCGCCTCGCAGATGCGGATCACCCGCTTCTGCGAGGCTCTTGTGCGGAGGTAGTCCAATTGAAAATCCAGTTTAAGGCTTTCGCGCCGGCGAATTCGGAGTCAATACAATGTTCAAGTTCCAGCGCCTCGTTCAAGTACTTCCTTTGCTCTCAATTCTGGGGTTGTGCGGTTGCATCAGCTCCGACGTGAGCAACCTGTTCATCACCGGCGTCAAGCTCACCCCGGCGAATCCGACGATTGCCGTTAACGCGACACAGCAGTTCACTCTGACCGCGACGTATCTGGACGGCCAGACCTCGAACGTAACGACCAGCGACACCACCTATGCATCGGACAATAAGGCGGTGGCCACCGTGAGTGCTGCGGGTTTGGCGATAGCTGTTGCTGTCGGAACGGCGAATGTCTCGGCCAGCTACCACGGTAACAATACCAAGACGCTCTTGACAGTGGCGGCCGCCGCGAACGTCGCCAGCGCCGTGCAAGGTGATTCGCGCGTGCTGCACGTCATGAATCTACGCACGGGCCAGCGGATGACATTCGCTGCGAATGGTTTGGGAGACTCAGTGACGATTTCGCGCGACGGCGAGAGTGCCGCAACGGAGGTATCCGTTCTTCCGGAACACGGCCCGGGCTGGCTGGCGATCGATCCCTCTGGCCACTTTCTATATGTGGTGAATCATTCTTCCCAGAGTATTTCGGCTTTCAGTATCAACTGGAAAACCGGCGAACTAAATGCCGTTGTCGCTTCACCGTTTCCGGCGGCCGCGAAACCCTCCAGCGTCGAAGTCAATCCAGATGGTACAGGGCTTTCCGTGGCACATTTCCAGGATTCGACCGTTTCCTATTTCCGCATTGATCCCGCGACCGGGGCGCTCACGCCGGAGCCGTAGTGATGATGTTAGTCCAGGGAGAGTGGCAGGGGCTTCACGGGTACCCAACGGTCGTGGAAGTGAGCCTTACGATCCTGAACGCTCAGTAGCCGAATTGTTCAGGATGCGGGAATCAAACGGACCCACTACCGAAAGTGGCGGGTCTAACAGGGGTCCGATCAAAGTCTCGATTAACGCGCCTACCGAAGAAGTGAAATTCTAGCATGTCACCTGTCTGTTAGCGCGACTCATTAGGACGGCAGGCCACTCCCAAGGCCGATTGCTAGGAAGATTTTGTAAACGGCTGCAAGCGCCTAACGGCGGGCATCGCCTCGGGCGAGCGTGTCGCGTAAGTTTGTGATTTGAGAATCATCGCGGGGCCCGGTTGGAAACCAGCCTGACAGGCGAAAGGAACAGCACAAAAGCTTCGAGCCGTCCCTTGATTTTATCATTCTCCCGCGGCTCTCACTTGAGGGCTATGGTCACTCCGATCGGCGGTCCGGAAATGATGAGGTTCAGGAGCTTGTTTCCGTTTGTGTAGTCCACGGCCATATAGCGATAGCCGACCTGGATGCCCAGGACCGTTTGATTCCGTAACCAAGAAAGCCGCCGACCGAATAATCCAGCTGTGAGCCGCTACCCCAGCCACCGACATCACCGCCAATCGCCAGTTCGACCTTGGGCGAGAGATTACCGAGAATTCGCCCTCCGACCAATGGATCCACTCAGCTCTGTGTGCCGGAGAAATCTAGATTGTTGGTAGTGAACTGCACATTCTGTCCGACGTGCCAGTAGCGGAATCCCGCGAGGGCGTCTGTTTTGATCATTTTTGTATCAATCACTCGGTATCCGACCTTGGGGGTGAGGATAAACATGTCCAATTTTACGTTTGCTACTGTTCCGTTGGGGCTGAGCGGCAGCGCTCTATCGGCCCCGAGCCTGAGCCACATCATATCGAGCGGCAACACCACCCGCTTGTAACGAGTATCCAGCAGCCCCAGCAGTCCAAAGCGAAAATGCGAGAACAGCTCATCGGGGGTCGCATAAAAGTGGACGTTGTTTCCGTTTGCGCCGACCGTTCCGTACACCCAGGGAACCCAGAGATAAGGAGCTACGCTGAAATGCCAATTCCCCTCAGCGGCTGTGCTTGCGGGCGCGGCCTGAGGAGCTGTCGAGTCTTGGATAATGGGAGCTGCCGCTACCACTTCGTCGCCGGAGCCCGCCAGCAGGTTAGCGAATACATGGAAAGGCTGCACCGCCGCGTTCACACCCTTGGTCGCAAGCAGGTATGGGCCATGCTCGATAGGAGTCGATGCGGCCGGCAGTGCCGGCTCTGTTCCGGATGCCCCGGGCGGTAACTCTTGCGCCGCGACGAACCCGCTGAACAGCAGACACGCCGCCACTGCAATGAAACTTTTTCGGTGGCTCTTTCGCAGTGCGTGCGCAAAATTGCACCTTCGAAACATAATTGCGCCTCGCCAGACTCGAGAATTCTCCTTCGAGCGACTCGTATATTCACTCAGATGATAAATAACGGGTATTGTCAAAAAAGCACGATACGGCGGAAAAGGGATCGATGCGACCCTCACCAGTCAGAATCCGGTCAAATCCGTGAAACACGCCGATTCATCGACCTAAATGACTGAATGCTACGGTATCGGTCGGTTCGGTCCACGCGGTTCGAAGGAGGATAGATAATGAAAACAGAACTCGCCGTCGCGGTTTTGGCTGCGAGCCTTGCTTCGGTAGCTCAGGCGCAATCGACATTGAAGATCAAGGTCTACATCGTGAGCAATCAGACCGTGACGTCTACGTGTGAAGTGGGGGAGACGCTTCGCTAGAAGATGAACATGATTAAGACCGTTCGGTTTGGCGACAAAGAACCACCTGATCTAATTCTGGATGTTGACTGCATTCCCCGGGCTACATCCGAACCGTATAAGTGCATGTACGTTGCTCTCTATGCGGGCCCGTCATTCAAAACCTTTCTAGGTGCAGGTGTCCATACTGATAATTCAGCAAACACAATTGCAGCCGCTCTCCTGTCGTCCATCGCCGAGGACATTAGTGGACGTTGGAACCAGACAATCCGTACGCACTAGGTTGAATTACTGGAGGCGTGTCTTTTCTTAACACAATCAAGCTGCAACGTGCCGGAAGCTCTGATTTCTGAACGGAAGACGAAATCTCTAAATCTGTCGCAGTATCTCCAGAAGGGCGGATTGCCTAAGTGATTGGGAATGCGGCTAAACTCGCTTTGAATGCGGCGGACCTCCACTAATTTTCGAGTGAAACCTATCCGCGCAGACTATCTACGTGAGCCATGGATGCAAGCTCATTCCATAACTGTTCCATCTCGACAGCCGCTTCCGCGTTGCGTTTGGTGCGCAGCTGGGCCGCAGATTCTCCACAAACTGCGACACGAGGATTCTTTCCGGTGGCCGATTTGAGTGCGGTCACAATGAGATTGCCCGAAGCTTTTTTAAATCGGCCCGCGTGGGGCTCGTCCTTGACCAGAACTGTGGAAAGCACGTCCGACGGTTCCAAACCAAGGTAGCGTCCCTGTTCCATGGCCTCAGCAGCATCGCAACCCTCCGACTCTAATTTCTGGCGGAGTTTGTTGCGATGTGAAGGATTCATGATAGCTATGACGGCATCACCATCTGCCAGGGCCGCTCCTATAAAACCAATACATTGAATGAGAAACGATGCGTCGTTGCCGAAGAATTCAACCTCGTGGGAAGCCCCGAAAGTCTTATTGAGCACCGAACGCCCTGCAGACAATTCGATGCTTTTCCTCGGTGTGAGGCCGGATGGGAGCGTGCGGACCCAAAACACCGGCGAAATCTTGACTGGCGACCAGCGGGCTCACAAATCTTTTGCCCGACATCACGGCTTCCACCGCTGTGAGCAGTTCGTCTTCAGCATCGGACTTCACGACGTAACCGAATCCGCCAGCGTCGAGAGCCGCCAGCGCTACATCGAAATCAAGGTCCTGGCTTACGAAAAGAATCTTGGATTCGGGGGAAAGCCCGCGAATTCTCGCGGCAGCTTTGATGCCGCTCAAATCCGGAAGGCTGACGTCAATAAGTATGAGATCGGGATGCAGCTCGGCTGCTTTCAGAACCGCATCGGCTGCGTCGGACGCGACCCCGACAATTTGTGAGGCAGGGATTTGCCTGACCTTCTCAACAAGGTAATTTCGCCAGGGAACAAAATCATCGACCACGAGAACACGGAATGGACTCATGATGTTTAATCCCGAACGGACAGTCCAGAACTACGGCGCGGCTGATCGCGCAAACCCACAAACACGGTGATGAATTTCCGCCCGCGCCTGTCGGCTGGCGTCATGCCGTAACAGTATTGGCGAGCTCTCGATGCAAGCACTGAATTCTGAGGAAGCCTTTACGTTACAAAATACCGATTACGACGCGATGGAACTGCCAAGAAATGTGTTCGCCGAGTTCCGAAAAATCTCGGCCACAATCCACGTTCTCACATAACCCTAGGTCTGGATCTATGGGTTCACAACTAGGGAAATCCCTAGGAGCGCTTCGTGGCCACAAAAGGCCGCGCTGAAATACGCAAAGGCATGGGAAGCCGCGAACCCGCGAGAAAAAGGCTGGACTCCGGTCACCGGTGGGCTGGCTTTCGAATAACCCACAGGTTTCTCGGCTGCCCCGGTTAACTGGTGCGAAGAGGATTTCTTCACAACTCTATCAACGCCTTGCGCATCGCGGATGCTCCCATTCGACCTATGGGCTGCTGTGCTTCGAAGCCCTGGTGTTAAGCAGCAAAATCAATTGCTTGCCCGCTGCCGTGGGGTTGACGTCATTTCCAATCACGATCTCCTTCGCGGTGAGCGCCCGGCCATAGAGGCGATGATCGGCATCTTCGTCAGGTTCCAGCGTTCCTGCGCCGAACGACGTCTCTGCATACAACCCCGAAGATTCAGCGTAAGTCAGTATATCCATGCCCTCCACGGTGCCAGCATGTGTCGGGTCGCTGAGTCGCGCCGCGGCAATTGCCGCATCGCTGAGTTTGGTCTTGCCTTTCAGCACGGCGTCAACGCCCTTCCGGGACATGATGAGCAGCACGAAATCGCTGGGCCAGCCGCCCACCTGCGGACCGAGCGTCACCCCTCCGATGGTATAAATGGCCGGTGTCGACCATCCGCCGCTGAAATTCCGGCCTTCGCGGCAGATCATTGGCCCGCGCTCTTGGCTCCCGCGAATTTCAGAGTTGAACTTCTTCTTCACCGCCGAAAGAACGATAACGCAATCGGCCTGCGCTACGACGTCTGCTGAAAACTTTGTGCGGTCGAACATTCTCTGCAACACAGTGGCGCCATACAGCAGAGTCTCTTCGTCTTTTGACTTGTCCACGGCCCACACGGGAACAAGGATCAACACGATGAGCGCAGAGGCGAGGAAGCGATGCATAAAAATCTTGGCAATGCGCGACTGGGATCCTTGTAGTTGATCGTAGGTCATCTCCGTAATCCTCCATCGCCAGTGAGGGATTCTCTGACGATGCAGTTTGCCGATTGAGACTTCATTGTTGCCGGACCCTGACGCTTGACGCGTGGCCCCAGCAAATCGTTTCGCTGGAGGACCAGGACTCGGAGGAACTTGGTGGGGGATACTCGTTCCCCGAGTCCTGTTATGAAGTTGCAAGTCGGCGGGGTAGTGCCGACTGGGCCCATGTATGGGTTGTTGCCAGGTTTTTAGCCCTAGCGACGTTCACAAACAACTAGGTGAATCCCTAGTTGTTGTCGGATGGAGCAAAACCTATCCTCGGTATACGTGGAGTAAGTCAGCGGGAACGTGGACACCAACTCCGCTAGTTCGCCTGCAGAGACGTTGTACGAACGCAAACCCTGAAACTCTTTGTTGGGAACATGCGGTCTCGTGTTGATCTTCCGAATGAACGGAATGACACAAGCGGGGTTGGCTCAATCCTCACCGACTTTCACCATCAGTTCCCATTCCTGCCTATTCCACAAGCCAAACTGTATTTGCAAATTGATGGATCGGCGGGAGCGGCTTCCTGTAGCGGGGCATGGATGTTCAGACGCCACTGTCCGAAATATGCCTGCAACGACTGGGTCGCGGAGGCGAAACGGCTGGGAATAACGCTAGAACCTAAAAGCGCGGGGCTAGACGTCCTCCAGGGTCGAACTACGGAGAGATGGGACGCCACGGCACCGGAGGGAGGACACGGTTCTGTTTGGTACGATCCAGAGTTGAATTTCATCGTAAAGATTCTGTGGATCTCGAAGTCGGGTGTCCAGTGGGTCTACGAATTGCAAAACGCGAAGCAAGAGTGCCAATCACGGACGCTTTGGGAAGTTGCCGAAGACTTCCGCAAATACACTCTCACCCTGTTCGCCCATATATTCTCCGGGCTTCGTCGCTGGTAACCGGACATTTCCGGCAGTGTTTAGCGGGATTTGTCTAGACTCCGATCAATTGACGATGCGACCGCAAACACCGGGAAGAACTAATATGCGATTAATTAGGGAATACGACTGAAATGAGTAGGAGGACCTATGGTGACCTATGGCCAATCACTGCCTGACAAGACGTACCTGAACCGGGCGCTCGAGGTTTCTATTCACATCGGGCTTTTCGTCGCGCTGGCAGCGGCCTGCCTCCTCATCTTGAGCCCATTCATATCCGTGATCGTTTGGGGACTAATCATCGCCATTGCCGGTTATCCGAGCTATTGCAGGCTTCAGAAGCTAGTCAAAGGACGAGGCGGCGTCGCGTCCGTTGTCTTTACCGTCCTGCTCCTCGCAGTCTTGATCGTGCCGATTGCGCTACTCGCCCAAACGCTGGTTGATGGCTTTCAAACTCTCGGAGTGCGCCTTCACAATGAGACTCTGACGATTCCGCCCCCGCCGCCGAGCATCGCAACCTGGCCCATCGTGGGCAAAAAGTTGAGCGATCTCTGGAGACTGGCTTCCGACAATCTCTCCGCCGCACTTCAGAGCTTTGCTCCGCAGCTAAAAACCGCGGCCAACGGACTGCTCGCGGCGGCTGCTGGAGTCGGGCTAGGTGTGCTGCAGTTTTTCGTCTCGATTATAATTGCGGGGTTCCTCCTGGCCAACTCTGGGCAGTGTGCGAGAGTTTCGAGAAGCCTGGCAATCCGTTTTTTTGGCAATAAGGGGGCGGAGTTCGAAGCACTCGCCGCGGCGACTGTGCGCAGCGTTACCAACGGCATTCTTGGCGTGGCGTTGATTCAATCTCTGCTTGCTGGCCTCGGTTTTCTGGTAGTTGGGATTCCCGGAGCCGGCCTGTGCACGCTGATATTCCTGATCGCTGCGGTGCTGCAGGCGGGAAGTGTGGCCCTGGTCCCCGCCGTGATCTACGTCTTTGCGACCGCTCCTACGGCTAAGGCGGTCGTCTTCCTAATATGGTGTGTTTTCGTCGCCCTCATCGACAACGTTCTGAAGCCGTTACTGCTCGGGAGAGGCGTCCCGGTTCCCATCGTCGTAATTTTCCTGAGCGCGATCGGCGGCTTTGTGGCGATCGGCATCATCGGCCTTTTCATCGGTCCGATTATTTTGTCGGTTGGCTACAAGCTCTTCCAGGCATGGCTGGACCAAACCATCGAACGGGTGCCAGATGCAGCCACAGCCCATGATCAAGAAGATTATCACCACATTGGCGGGTAGCCTGAGCGGGAACTCGGGACTGGAAGGGAGCGACAATCAGCAACGAGCTTCCACGTGTTCCGAGTCACAGCAAATTGCATTTGACTTTGTTTGCTGATCATTGAGTCGGGATCTCTCGCCCTAAGAAATTGGCCCTTAGGGCTGCGGCGGCCTTTTTCTCGTCTGATTGCAGAGGATCCTTTCTCTATTCTGGGATCAAAGCTGAAGCGCCCGAGCAGATTTCGAACGCAGCTACCATTGCCCAAGCCCGGCGAGCAGATCGGCAAATCTCGTGAGAGTGAATTTGCGAAAACCATTGGGAACTTCAAAAAGCGCCGGGGGGTGGGACTCTTGCTGCGCGCTTTGCAATTCATATCCAGACTGGGCACCCGACTTCGAGGTTCGCGAGACCTTTGTAATAAAATTCAACTCTGGATCGTACCAGAGAGAACCGTATCCTCCCTCCGGTGTGGTAGCGTCCCACCTCTCCGTCGGACGACCATCAACGATGTCTTGTCCCGCGCTTTTGCATCTTAGAGTAATTCCGCGCCGGTCCGCCTCTGACACCCAGTCGTTGCAGGGAAATTTCGGAGAGTACGGTCTGAACATCCATGCCCCGTTGTAAAATGGCGTTCCCGCCGAACCCTCAATTTGCAAATATAGTTTGGCTTGTGGAATGAGCAAGAATATGAACTGATGATCAAAGTCAATGAGGATTGAGCCAATTCCGCTGGCGTCACTCCCTTGTTTGGGAAGATCGAAGCGCGCCCGCATGTTCCCGACAAAGAGTTTCAGCGTCTGCGTTCGCCCCGTGCCGCTCGATACCCGCATATCGGCTGAAAATTCAACCTTTTGCGCGGACGTCGACATGGCTGAGATCAAGGACAACGATAGGGTCGCCAGTCCTCGAGAAAAAGCCTTCATATCCGCTCCTTCTTCCCTCCGCACCACAGGTTTTGGCTCGGCCCGCGCTAGCATTCCTACAGCCACGTAGCTGCTGACAACCAACTCCTGCGGACGAACTAAACCTGCTACTGTTCACGCTGCCGCCGGCGCTCCATTCGCGTGCACAAAGACTAGGTTTGGCTCGATCTGAGCACAACTAGGGAAACCCCCAGGGGTATTCGGGGCAATGGGCGCTTGCTTAGACGCTATCTGAAGGCCGATCGGGCGAGATGCAGGCGGCGGAAATCACACAATGATCGTGCGGATGAATTTTGGGTTTTTGGATCCAGCTGTGCAGCCCGTTGAAGAATTTGATCTCTGCGCCGCGCTGGCGGCGATCGCGAGCGAGTTCGAGAAGTGTTTCCGCACTTATCCGAAACCGGAGATCGCCCCTACCAGGTGCCGATGCGCACCACCGCCTGTGTGGATATGATGAAACCATTCTGCGGCCGGATCGCATCCGCGGCACCTGGCGCATTCACGCTGTCGATCCACGTGTGTGTGTACTCCATATTGATCAATCGCCAAGCGAACGGGCGCGTCACCACCCAGTCCACCCCTCCTCCTACCCGCAGGCTGGGACCGTTCTGAGAAGTTTCCACCGACCACGCGCTGCGCATTGGAAAGTGCCCCAGCGTCCCCGCGCCGTTGTTCCATTCCTCCATCAGCTTTTTTCTTAGCTGAAGGTTGTCCACCTCCTGCGTAACTTTCCTCCCGCCGAAAACCACTTGCGTATACGGTGACAAGTGATGGGACGCCAGCGGCGTCCAACGCGCCCCGCCGCCATAGAACAACGAATCCCCGCTAATGTTGTACGCCGGCTGGTGCATAAGCATGCATCCGTCCACCAGGGCGACCACCTGCAGTTGCGGGTTTACGCGCGCGGCTCCGGAACCGCCCCCGCCCAAACAACTTCCGCCACCCAGAAACGTTTCGTAATACGGATACGCCGTCAATTCTATCGGCGCTTCCACGGGGTACTTCTTCATGGCTTCATCCGGATCCACGGGCGGCTTGTGAAATTCAAAAAGTTTCTGTCCCGAGCCTTCCTTGTATTCCTTCACCATGTCCGTGCGGATCTCATAGTTCTCACCGAACAGTCCCATCCGCGTGGCGCGATCCCACGGGGGCTTGAAAGCCATGATGTTCGCAAATGTACGCCCCGGATTCAGAAAACTACGCGCCAGAATTAGCAGCGCGCGATTCGTGCTTCGGTTTTCCAGCCCGACAATCAGGTAGCGGTCCGCGGCATCTTCGGCCAGCATGGTGACAAATCCCAGCGTCGGCGTATCCACCAGCGTGATAAATCCGGGCGAAGCATGCAACATCACATTACCGATCGAAGCTTCGCTGATTGGTCCAATCTTCCATTGCGTGTGCCATACCGCGGAGAACGCCATGGATCGCAGCAGGCTGACCCAGTAGTCCCGACCATCTCCCCATTGCACGTGCTTGTACTTGGGATCGTTCTGCCGCTCGATAAAACCGAATACGGATCCCTCAATGGGATGGCCAACGTAAGGCGCCATGAAGCGATCGTTGTCACTCCAACCGCGCAACTCTCCGACGGAATGGATGTAGTTATGGAACCATGGACCATTCAGGGCATCTCGCGTTCCGGGCTCCGTCGCCAAATTAAACGTGTGCATGATACCCGTATAAAGCAACGACTCGCCGAATGATGGCCAGAAGTGAAACTTCGTGCCCGATGCCGGCCGGTCGTGCGGATTCGTGGCTGCGGCAGCACTGGAAAGGCTTGCCAGCACGAACACGCTGTCCGCTGGCCTTTCGAATGGCAGCGGAATGGTGAGATCCAGCGGCTTTGGAGAGTCCAGCGTCGCGCTTGTCGGCCCCGTCAAAGCCGTGTCAGAAAATATCATGTGCGGGGATTTCGCAGGTCCCGCCTCTTGCCAATCCAGGATGGGAACAGGAGCAGTCTGAGCGATCACCGGCGCCGGACAATACAAATAACCCAGGATTCCCAGAATAATCAGCTTCCTCACGACGTTCGCCATGTCAAATCGCGCCCTCTTGTCCGTGAATGAGTTTTAAGTGTTGCCGCCGTTCCAACCTTCAGTGACCAAGGTTCAACAACACTCCTCGATAAATAACTCGTGTTTGAGTCGCATCCTGCCCGAGTCCCCCATCCTCAGGTAACTATCAGTTTTGCTAGGTGCCGTCTTTCGAGGCTTTGGTGCCCTTGCGGGTACAGCGGTGGGTTGCGCCGCAACGGAAGGAGCCCGTTAACGTCCGCCTGTTCAGTGTATTGCGTGTGGCTTAACGGAGAGTGCGTCGTGTCACGCCTGCCCAGGGACCGCTCTACTCGCAGCACGTCAGCCCTGTTGCGAAATTGATTTCGGGTATTGGATTGGAGATGTCGGAGCTAGCAGAGGATTTGAGCGGGTGAGTGTTCTGTTTGAACCAGTGCTGGCAGACCGTCTAAACGTGGGACACTGGTACACGCGGACTCTGAGCGAGCGCTGCGCCGGCCCTGACGCCTGAATCGCGCGAGTTCCTCAATTTTGGCCTCCGCTACCCAGCTACACGCGAGTATTGCTTCCTGAGCTGAAAGGCACGCTAGCACGTATCTTCGTACCACGCTGTGCTTGCGATTCGATCGAAAATTCTCCGTTAACAAGCTTCAGTCGCTCTCGCATACTTGTGAGACCAAGGCCGCTTCGCTGCATCGCCGCATCGGGGTCGAAGCCAGTTCCCGAATCGCACACGGTGAGATGGATTGCACTGGATGTCCCGAACAATTCAACCTCGAAGCGCCGCTTTCCACTATGCTTCGCCGAATTCAGCAGCGCTTCTTCAAGCACTCGGAATAGGGGAAGGGAAACCTCCAGAGGCACAGGGCTTGGCACGTCATGGCTTTTGAAGTCAATTTCGACTTTCTGCTGCGCGGCGAACCCTTTACAGAAGCTTTCTGCCGACATCGCAATCCCCAAAAACTCCAGAGTCGAACCGCGCCATCGGCGCGTTATCGCATTAAGGTCCGTGCCAATCTCGGAAACGCGTTGCCATAGCTCACGAATTTGGGCACTGACTTCAGTAGCCGACTTGGAGGAACGGAGCTCCAGTTGTTCCAATTGTTCGAGGTCGAAGGCCACGAGTGCGACCCGTTGAATGATGTCGGCGTCTAGCTCGGTTGCGACCCTGGCATACTCTCGCTCCTCGGCATAAATCAATTTCCGGTGCACGCTCCTACGGGCCTCGTCGACCATCTCGCGGAGTTTGGAGATCAGGCGCGTGATGATCAACGAGATCGTCAAAAAGACCGTGATAGCGACTACATCAAAGGGGTTGGTCACCCGAAGACTGAAAAGCGGCAGAGCAAAGAAGTAATTTAAACAGGCGACAGAAACGATGGACACAAAGGCCGATGGGAAAAAGCCTCCTCTGACGGAAAGCAGCACGACGACGATCAGATAGAGAAGGCTGACGATGGAGAAATTTAAGTGGAGCCGGTAACACACTAGAGTAAGCAATGCCACCGACAAGACGCCAATAAAACATTGCTCGCTTGCATGTCGGAGGCCATTGGTCTCCCGCTGACGCATTAAGTGTGCCCACGCGAAGCCTTTTAGAGGCATGCGAAGTCTGCCGTTCCAGACAAGACGCTCGTATATGATTTAGGAGAGTCGCTGCGGAGTTGTGAGCGACCTTTGCTGCTTGTAACATAAGGTGGTTCGGTGCGCAACTACCGGGAGCAGAATTTAGAGCTTCCACATGCACAGCGGCAGGACCCTCGATGGCGGGACGCCTACCAGTTTCTTGCATACGGAATACACCTACGACGCCTACGGTTTCTGCGAGATCAATCCTTTCTTCAATGCGAACAAGACCAGATCGGCGTTGTTATGCAGGTTGAAGGATTCCTGGATGTTGTGTTTGTGGAACTGCACAGTTTTCTCGCTCAGGTTCAGGACGCTAGCAATCTCCTTCATGCTCCTGCCCTCAGCGAACAGCTGGAGAATCTCAGTTTGTCGCGCGGTAAGTTGCTTCGAGAACTGCCGCGCCCTCGCTTTCGTCGCAAACCAGTCTTCAGCTCTCAAGCTAGGGGTTAAATAGGGTTTGCCGTGTACGACAAGGTCAACGGCCTTAAGCAGCTCCTGGCCGGTAGAGTGCTTCAGCACAAACCCGATTGGTCCGAGTTCCAGAGCTGCGGCAGCAAGATTTGGGTCATCATGCATCGTCAGAAATACGAACTTGGTGTTAGGAGCTTGTGATTTGATGCTGCGAGCCGCATCTAGTCCGTTCAAGAGCGGCATACCGACGTCAACAATAATCACGTCCGGCCGGACTCGAACGGCCTCCGCCACCATTGCACGACCGTCACGTACCATTCCGACAATGTGATAACTCTTTTCCAGATAAACGCGCAGTGCTTCAGCGAACAGGGCATGGTCATCCGCGATTAGGAGGCGCGGACCTAGTTCCTGAGCAGACAAGCGTTCCACCGGTATCCCTCCCACGCGGTTGCCGTGGCGTCTATCGTCGAATTCATGCGCGCCGACCCGAACCAATCTCCACCGAGTTGCCACCCGGATCGACGATGAATATTGCCTGCCTTCAGCAGCGGGGAATATTGTCAAAAGTAACAGAGGATGAACTCAGATAACGTGATTGGGACCGAATACTCAGTCATTTAATGGATTCAAATCCCAAGAATCGCCCTAAGCGGACATTTGAAGTAACACTTGATCTCTCCGCTACTTCGGGCCTTCTAGGGATTTCCCCAGTTGTCTTCAGTCTGGAATCGGCCTAAATGTGAACCCGGCGATTCAGCTGAATCGTGTGCAGGGTGCTTCACGCCGGCTTGGTGCACGGCGGCTCGAGTGGGGCCAGCTGCGGCGAAATTCGTGCAAGCCGTACCGCCTATCCTCTCTGACTTGATGTGTATCGACTGAGTCAATTTGAATGCAAAAGCCGAATGAGACGTCATTCAGTATCGAATGCAACGAACGAGAGCCGACTATGAAGTCAAGCAAACGATGGATGAGAAGGGGACTTGTGCTCGGCATCGGGACCGTTTGTGTTGTTCTTGCTCTGAGCGCTCGAGGCCAGGTACAGACGAAAACAACTACGAAAGCAGGTCAGAAGAGCGAAGTGGTGCGGGTTGAGCGCGGCGAGGTTGTCGCCGTGGAAGGAAATGATTTGATCGTGAAAATGGCAGATGGCTCAATCCGACATTTTGAAAATATCCCTGAGAGCGCCAAGATTACTGTTGATGGCAAAGAGTTAGGAATTCACGATCTGAAGCGCGGCATGCTGCTTCAGCGCACCATCACTACGACAACCACTCCAAAGGTCGTTACCACGGTCCAGACCGTTAAGGGAAAAGTCTGGAACATCAACCCGCCGCTTTCAGTGGTCCTGACCTTGGAAGACGGGACGAATCAGTCGTTTAAGATCCCCAAGGATCAGAAATTCGACGTGAACGGAAAAATGGTTGACGCATTTGGCATAAGGAAAGGAATGGTGCTCACGGCGACAAAAATCGTAGAGGTTCCGATGTCAGTCACTGAACAGCAGAAGCGGGTGACCGGCACAATGCCAACACCTCCGCCAACCCCGCCATCAGACACCGCATTGCTGGTCGCCGAGGGGGAGCCCACGGCTGCTCCGCCGGAGGTTACGGAGCCGGCGGCACTGGCGGTTGCGGCACCGGCGGCTACCCCCGAAAATCCAGGGCCAGCAGAAGGAAGCTTCATCCTTTGGGTCGGGTTCATCGTGCTTCTGTTGATTGTTGTTTGGATCGCGTCCAAGTTCAAGCGTTCGAAGAACCGAGCCTGAAGGTTCCAGCTGGTTAAGTCTGCGGCTAAAAGTGATGCGCCCATGAACCTGCAAGCACGCCCCCGTCTACGAGCACTCCAGGTCCTCGGATCGTGATGCGGCAGTTCGTGCAGGCCCGGCGCGACCTGTTCTTCCTGTTATCCCTGGTGGGGGTCATTCTGCTATACCCGCTATTGGACGATGGCAACCTCCAGAGGCTGGCTCTGGGCGCACTCATGTCTGCGCCACTGTTTTTGGCGACCGTCAGAATGGCGCAAATCAAGGGCTGGGGATGGCCCGCAGCCCTATTGATGGCCGGCGTCGTACTCAGTTCAGTGCTCAGCATTTTCTTCCCGTCTCCAATACTGGTTGGGTTGAAATGGGGAATTTTGGCGGTTTTCTTCGGGCTGTGCGCTATGGGCCTATTTGGTTATCTGAGAAAGGCCGACAAGATAGGCGATTGTCATCTCTACACTGCCGTCAGCATTTACCTGCTGCTTGGATTGCAGTGGTTTGCGCTTTACAGCGCCATAGATATCATTAGTCCCCAGTCCATTCAACACAGTGGTTCCGCCGCAGCCGATCGCCACGCCGAACTCTTATACTTCAGCTTGGTAACTCTCTCGACAGTCGGTTACGGCGATGTTGTCCCTCTTAAGGGTGAAGTCCGCATGTTGGCGGCGCTCGAGGGAGTAGCCGGCGTTCTTTACATCGCAATTACGATCGCGTTGCTAGTCAGTGCCTACAGGCCACGGGCTAAACCGACCTGAATATTGTTAGGACGAGCATCGATTAAATAGCTTTTCAGCTGCTGCAATTCACGGTTTGTAATTGGAGTAGCGTGGACCGGTCCTGGCGTAAACATTGATCCCATTGCCGCCGACCACGAATATTTCTATGTAGCGAAGGCCATGCATCTTTTCATAGTACTTGACTTGAGCGTTCGCGCCGTCGTTGGGCAGAGGCGCACATCGGGCGACGGTTAGCATTACAGCTAACATTGAAATGCAGGACACGGATTTATGCGAGCTCTCGTTCATGGTCGACAGGTCAGCAATGGCCACGCGAACCGCATCTGACTCCGACCACGCCAAATCGTGACGCAGCTCGCGAAGGCTGCAAGGCCTCAAATAACTGTTTCCGTTCGACCCCTCCTTGACTTTTAAGGGGCGCCTCCGCTTCCAAGCAACTGGGGGAATCCCTACTGAAGTAGTTTGTGTCAAGACTGAAGAGCTCGGAATCAAAAGTCTGTGGGTCATCCGGCCGAGAGTCGAGCATCCGAGCCACGAAAGCAGAAACACGACCGTCGAGACTTGGACCCACTTCCGACACTGCTGGTAGAAGAGCGCTTTCCGACGATCTGGCGAGGTACGAAAGAACTGCTAGACCGCCGGGCCGTCTTGCGGCGCGATTCCACTAGCAGCGATCGATCTGCCGTGGATCACGAGGCTGACACCGAGTAATTTATCGCAGCGCCCCTGCGCGCATTGGATGAACACGCTTTCCACCGACTGGTTGCGTTCTCCAAACCCTATTCGTCCGAGCTGGCGTTCGGCTTAGTGAGACCTGAACGCTTCTGAGCTATAATCTCGCGGCTATGTTCTCCAGCAGACATATTCGCTTCAGCAGCTGGATCATTCCTTCGGCATATGCGCTGGCCGCGATGCTGGCAGGCGTGATTTTCCCGCGAATCGAGAACCATCTCTTCCCCGACATGACCTCGGCCGTGAGTGTCTCGGCGGCGACAGCGATCTACTCTTCGATCGCCTCAGGAATGATTGCTTTAACCGGGATCGTGTTTTCGTTGACCTTCGTGATGGTGCAGTTCAGCTCCATCGCTTACTCTCCTCGCTTGGTGCTGTGGATCGCGCGCGATCCATTTATACAGCACGCCTTGGGGATCTTCACGGCCACGTTTATGTACGCGATTGCAGCGCTCGCGTGGCTTGGCCGAAACGATTCGACGAAAGTTCCATTCATCAGTTCCTGGGTTGTTATCGTGCTACTGCTCGCCAGTGTGAGCATGTTCGTGGGCCTGACGCAAAGGGTAGCGTCGCTGCAGGTCCACAGCATCCTAAGGTTTTCGGGCGACCAAGGGCGACGAGTGATAGAGACAATGTATCAGCTAGCGGAGTCAGACGTTACCACCGCTGCATCGTCCGACTTTCGGGGACTGCCACTCACCCAAACGCTTCTGCATCAAGGCCAACCTTGCTCGATTCAAGCAATTGACGTACCGACGTTAGTGGAACTGGCTCGTGCGGCCGATGGAGTGATCGAAATGATTGCCGCGGTGGGAGACACGGCGCTGGAACCCATTCCGCTGGTGCACGTTTATGGTGCGCGTGACAACATCGATGCGCATGCGTTGAGCAATGCGATTACATTCGGCGACCAGCGTACTTTCGACCAAGATCCCAAGTACGCGATCCGATTGCTGGTGGATATTGCGATTAAAGCGTTATCACCCGCGGTGAACGATCCGACAACGGCCGTACAAGCGGTGGATCAAATCGAAGACCTGCTGCTCCGGTTGGGTCTGTGCCGTTTGGAGATTGGGGAATTTCGCGATAGGGGCGGCCACCTCAGACTTGTCGTGCCATTTCCAACTTGGGAAGATTTCCTGCGACTTGCGCTGGAAGAGATTCGCGCCTGTGGCGCAACGAGTGTCCAAGTCATGCGGCGGATGGAGGCGTTAGCTAGCGATCTACTGCTCACCGTGCCGAAACCACGCCACGAGGCAGTCCAGCAATGGGAGGCGCGGCTGCGGGACACCGTGGAGAAATCGTTCGCCAATACGGAGGACAGGCAAGACGCCTCGGTGGGAGATCGGCAGGGACTTGGCGTGAGTCGTCCGAAAGTCCCGCGCACATGAGAAAGCAAAAAAAACGATTCCAGGTGCGGCCAGCTCAACTGCTACCCACAATTCTGCTTGGCATTGAGATGCGGGGCTGCGCGAGCATGGTTGCCACCTAGCAGCCGTGTTGCTCGTCGCTGTCCAAACGACGAAGGAGTTGCTAGCAAGCTCGCAGTGCGAGCTGGGACGGTTCGGGATTAGCAGAGATCAGCTTGTGTTTCAAAGCAAACAGAACCAACGCTGCGTTACTTTTGATATTGAAAGCGACCATGATGTTATGTTTATGAAACTGCACAGTCTTTTCACTTAGATTGAGCAACCCAGCGATTTCCTTCATGGGCCGCCCTTCGCCAAACAATTGAACGATTTCCCGCTGACGTCGGCTCATTTCCTTGGAAAATTGTTGCGCGCGCGCTCTTGTAGCGAACCAGTCATCCGCCTTCAGCTGCGGACTCAAATAGGATTTCCCGTGCAATACATGATCGATGGCCTTTAGTAATTCCGTCCCGGTCGAGTGCTTGAGGACAAAACCAATCGGTCCGAGTTGGAGCGCAGCAGCTGCCATATTCGGATCGACTTGCATAGTCAGGAAGACGAACTTGATGTTGGGAAGAAGTGCATTAATTCTGCGGGCCGCGTCCAATCCATTGAGGATGGGCATTGCCACATCGACAACTATGGCTTCAGGCTTGAGTCTGAGCGCCGCCTCAATCAACGCATGGCCGTCGGACACCACGCCAATAACCGGGTAGGTTCGCTCCAAGTAAGCCCTCAATGCCTCGGCGAAGATAGCGTGATCATCAGCAATTAGGAACCGGGGGCGAGACGTGGCCGTAGATGCAGTCTCCATGATGGCACTCCTTTCCGGCGTGGCGAAGCCGACCAGCCCGACAACGCGCGAACGATCGCGGGCGGATCTGGCTCTTCGCGCATCGCTACTCTAGTAGCGATCAGGGCCATACGCTGTGCGGTCGGTCACATCACCATGTGACCCGCGTCACATAGCCTTGTACGATGCATATAAGGCTCGTTACGGTGAAGCGACAACTAGGGAAATCCCTAGCCCCAGCCGGGGATTGATGCTATTTTCGGCGAATTCCAGGCTGCCACAAAGTCGCGGAAGAAGTAACGTAGGGCAGCCCATCCGGCACTCATTGATTTGCGGGAATCAGGTGGGTCTTCCTCGGGGACTGGGTAACAAATCCCCTGGCATATCGTCCCAACAACCTTCGATGTATCCCTCGGTGGAATATATCGTTAGCAATACAAACCAGCTGCGCAGCCGGACCCCCTTACCCTGGGGACTGCCTCAATTCCCGAGATTATGGGTTTGATCTCGCCCAATCGTCAAAATCCAACTCTCCGATCAAGTGGATGATATAAGCGCCCTCACTGCAACTGACTTATAACGAATCGTGAAAGGCACAGAGGCTGCGATTCCGACGCGGGAACTTCGCAGTGGCGTCACGGAGTTTTTCTACCCGGTCCACACCGAGTTCTAGGCCGAACAGAAGTTCTTGTCGCGGCAACAGTCAGTACAACAACTCGAGTATTCGCGCGACCTTCCACGAAGTGTCTGGCTGCCGGGCGAACGCGATTACAGTCTTCGAGTTGGCATGAACTGGTATTCCTCCCCGAACTGCGATTAGGGTGGATTCCACTTCGGAGATTTCGAATGCCCACTTGTCACGAACCACTAATTCGGCACGTGAACTTTTCCGTTCAAAGTCAAATCGTTCAAATCTGTTCTGGATGTCCTCTTGAAGCTCTTTTTTGCCGCACACGCATCGGCCGTTCCCACAAACGAAGACAACATCGTCGGTCATAAGGGCGGCTAGGCCGTTAGCATCTTCGCCCTGCAGAGCTGCACTCCAGGCTTTTCTCAGTGCAGCAATCTTAGAAACAGCGGAATCGGTATCTGAGACTGGAGAACCGCTCACGTGTGCCTCCATGGAAGTACATCAACAAACGCCTATAGAATGTTTTCGGTCTTCAACTCTTTCACGATCAGCTTGACGAGCCCATCGATTACCTTTTGTGCCGATTTCGGATTGAATGAATCGCTGGTCCCGGTCCAGATGAGTACTCCATCCGCCGAGGTAGCTGCATAGAAATTGGTTTCTACACGAACAGTCGTGTCCTCGCGCAAGTAGTCGGGACTATAGACCTGATGGTAAACCGACCCATAGTAACCGTAGAACGAACGGTAGTAAGGATAAGGAACGCTATAACTATGGCCGGGGACATAGGTGGTTTTCTTGTCGACTTTGACAAGTCGCGCCACAAGGACGGCGTCGATCTTGAAGTTACGAATCTGGCCTTGCAAATAATCGCGGTCCAGTTCGCCAGAGTGAGGCCGGAACAGGATGGAGTATCCGGGAACCGCCTCAAGGCCGTCATTCACGATTGCAGACGAAAGATCGTCTTCGAAATCCGCGCGAGTCTGCGGATTCTCACTCATTCCGATTACAAGAATTCGATGAGGTTTTGCGCCAGAATAGTCGGAATTCTTCCAGCTCATTAGGAGTTTCACGCCCCTAGCATTCGCGACGGGGAGCATGGCCACGCCGCAAAAGGTCAGTGCCCAGACCAAAGCGGCAGCGGCGAGAGTTTGTGTGCGCATGATTTTCATAACGAATTGTGGCCGTCTAACCCACCACAAAGTTCTCTAGGGCTGCTCGATCGGAAATCGTCAAAGTCGAGCTCACAGTTCATAGAGCGAATTCGCCACTCGTTTCAGTCCACGATCACGGGCGATAACGTCGAGGTGAAGCGAAGTCCAGTCCGCCAAAAAGAGGGATTCGCTCCCCTCTCCGTGATAGGTTTTGAGATAGGCGCGGCAGGACTCGCAGAACTCGATTCGAAGGTGTTTCTCTCCGTCGATCGACAGGGCAGAGAGGCGGTGATCGCCCGCGCTTTCGCAGAAGGGGCAGCCAATTCGCCGGTATCGCCACCGTGTGCCGCAACATCCGCAAGAAAGCAGCCGCAGGCGGCCGGGTTCAAAGGCGACCACCTGGGCCATCGTCGGGGACGATCCACAAGTGGGGCAGTACCCACAAAACCAGCGCTCCTCGTCGCGCCAGCTACTAAACGCATCCACGAGCGGGTTAAGGTATTGGGCTAGCGCGGTCCAGCCTAGGTAGCGAGTCAGACCTGCGTGCGCTGGTTTGAAAACCTCGTCATCGAGTAGCCACGCGATCGCTCGACGTGGCGCATTCACTTCGGCGCGCAATTGATTGCCCAAACCCCGACACTCCGCCGCCAACTTGTCTGGCAATGGCTTTGCAGCCAAACTTTCGACCAGCGACACAAGGATCGCCTCGGCGGGCTCGAAGTCGATTGCGACGCGCGAACTCCGCAAGAGCGGGATGCGCGCCTGATAGTCACCTAGATAATCTCCCCAGTTTGGAATGCGCGCACTGCTGCTTGTCAGGCTGGCTGCAGCCGTCGCGACTTGGGCATCGAACTCCGCGATGGAACGTAAGTACGGATGGCTCGCTAGCCAAGCATCTTGAGTCATTGAATCAAGACTCCTATTAGTTTCCGGTCTCTTCCTTGGGGAGAATCGGCATAAGTCGAGCGCCGAGCCCAAAAAGGAAGATGCTCGCAGCGATGAGACCAACAGAGACGCCCCACTCGAAGAGGGACGGAGTGTATGACGCCGGTGCGAACTGGGGCATCGCTCCTTTCAAGTCCATAGCCGCGATAACGACATTCACTCGGTTGAAAACCACACCACCAGCGGCGAGCGCGGTTCCGAGCAAGAGCACCGCTGGGCGGATGCGCAGCCGAGCGGGAGCAAGTAGGAACAGGGGAAGCACGCCGCCGATGAGAATTTCGGCCGTGAAGAGGGCGCCCAGTCTTCCAGAAAATGCATTGGAGAACTGGCCTCGGATCGCCATATCGCCCATCCGGAAGGACCAATAGCACAACAGCGCCCAAAATGAGATTTTACCCATCGCCGCCAGCTGCGTGATCGGAAGTCGCCTGCCCCACGCTTTCGCTATCCACATCTCGACCAGAACAACGACAGATGTGCCGGCTGCGATGGAGGACAAGAAGAACGAGATGGGCATCACCGGAGACCACCACTGTGCTGCAAGCTGGTCCGGCATCAGCAGGAACAATGAGCCCAGAGAGCTCTGGTGCATTGTTGAAAGCGTTACTGCGGCGATAGCGAGCATGATCGGCTCAGATTTCTTGCCTCTGGCTCGAAACGCCCAAGCAAGAAAAGAAAATAAGATGGCGGCCGCCAACGCATAGGCGAGCCGGCGCGAAAGCAGGAATACAAACAAAGTGACTGCAAAAGCCACGTAATAGCCGGACCACCGCTGCCAAATCTCCTTCGCCTTCTGCAGTCCCCATCGTTCAAACGGCACCGGCAGGAACTCCAGCAGCAAGATCGAGACATAGAGGCCGACACACCAAGACACCTCGAACATCGCCGATTGCTCGGGTGCCTGCAGGCCGAGCTGATAGAAGTGCCAGGGCAAGCCAAGGTCAGCAATCAGCGTGACCGTAACAAACGAGTAGCTCAACAGGCCCATAAGCACGGCTGCCCGGCCCATGGAGTACAGGTCCTTGCGCTGAAAGACATAAATGATCCCGGCAGTCGCGAACGCGCCGGCAGCCACTGCGATCCAAATCAAATCGAAGACAATCCAGAGTCCCCAGGCGTAAGTGTCAGAAAGGTTCGTGCTACCACCCAAGCCCAAGGCGAATCGGGCGATGAGAGATATCAGGCCGAACACCATGAATCCAATGAGAAGCCAGTTCCACGGAGTCAGCAGTTTGTGCCGGAGTGGCTCGAACGCGACGTGAGGTCCGTGCGCTTCCAAATCTGCCGCTGCATCAGGCCCGCTTGCGATCGCAAGGGCCCGGCGTTTCAAAAAGGCGTAGGTGCCACCTAAGAATGCGCCCACAGCCAAGACGGCAGGGGGAACAGCGTGAATAGCCCAGCTGGAAAACCCCGGATACGCCTTGTTACCAACGTCTGGAAAACCGAGTTTCGCGAAAGGCACCGAAGATAGGTACAACACAGTGGTGCCGCCAGCTTCTTTTTCCCCATAAATGTGATCTACATATTTCTCAGGTTGTTTGGAAATCCGGTTGCGCGCTTCCTGCAGGATTTCGTCGCGCTTACCAAAAAGCAGCGCGTCAGCCGGGCACGCCTTGACGCAAGCAGGCTCCACAATGTTCGCGCGGAATCGTTTGTTCTCCTCATCCGTAAGCGCCTGCCCATTGCGAGCCAACGGCGCGGGCTGATCGGCGCGGTCGGCGCAGTGCGTACACTTCTGAATCTTGGGAGCGAGTGAGTCCCACTCTGCGGTCGGCACGCCCCACGGGCACGCCCATTCACAGTAGCGGCAACCGATGCATTTATTGGCGTCGTAAGTTACCGGTCCGTCAGATTCCGGGTGCAGAGCGGTTGTCGGGCAAGCTGAGACGCATGCGGGCTCCAGGCAGTGCAGACATCGCCGCATCGTGGAAAGGTAATGCAAACCCCCAGGTGCCTTGTCGTCAAGCACCTCATGAAACGTAATTAAGGTGAGCGTTTTTGCGCTGAGGCTGGCGGGATTCTGAAACCCAAGGTCCCACTGAAACTCTGTCGCTTCCCCTTCGCGATCGTTCCACTGTTTACAGGCGACCTGGCACGCCCGACACCCGATGCATTTCGTGATGTCAACCAGCGTCGATTTATAAGAGCCGGTGTTTGCAGCCTGACTCATGCGTTACCCTTTCGCGCGGTTTCGGATTTTGCGCGGCCCGCGCGGAACTTAACCACATTCACCAAGCATGCCTTGGTTTCCTGGGTTCCCGCTCCCGGATCCACCGCATCGATAGTGAGAAAATTTACGCTGGGGCCGGTGGAAAGACCCTTGAAACCCCAGTTGTAGGGCATCCAAACGATCGTCACCTCTTGTCCGTCGACCTTGAGGGTCTGCATTCTTGGCGTGACCAACGCTTTCACAGTGAGTTCGCCTCGAGCGGAGGACACGTTTACCCAGTCTCCGGATTCGACCGTCAGTTTCTGCGCAAGGGACACGGGAATTTCAATCACCGGCTCCGGGACAAGTTCATTAAGCCAAGGAATGTTCCGCGTTGTAGATCCTGCGCACCAGTGCTCCGCAACGGTTGAGGTCATCAGGACGTAGGGAAAATCCGCGACGGTGCCGATGCGCTGATGCGTCGCGACGCGCGGATACTTTAGCAAGGGGTTTTGTTTCACCTTCGGGTGCAATACGTTCTCTACGGGGCTCTCGACGGGCTCGTACATCTCCGGCAGTGGACCGTCCTTCGGTACGTAGGCCACGTCGCGCGGATACCCAGGATGTTTATCGTCTGGGTCCGAATAGACGGCCGCGAACAGGCGCCCGACACCCTCCGCGCCCAGGTGGAAAGCCCGCTGACCGTTCGGCGTGTTTGGCCCGTCGGTCCGGACGGGGACATCTGGTACGTCGTATCCCGTCCAGCGCTTTGCCGCTTCGTCCCACCATACGATCGCCTTCGAGCCGGGATAGGGTTTGCCGTGCCGGTCGCACGACGCCCGATTGTAGAGGATGCGCATGTTGTTCGGCCAGGTCCAACCAAATCCCGGATAGAGGCCGAGGCCTCCCGGATCGGTTTGCGAATCGCGACGCTTCGAAAGATTCTCGCCGTTGGCGAAGACGCCCGCGTAGATCCACGCGCCAGACGAAGTGGAACCGTCGCCCCGAAGATCGCTGACCTTGCGAACGAGATCGCCCGCCTTGAGGCCGGTTTCGGGGTTGTCACGCAGGGCGTACCCGTTGATTTCGCGCAGGACATCCTCAGCCGTGGTGTAGTTCCAGAAGGCCTTCTGGATGATCTCGTCCCTCGGCTCCTTGGAGTCCTTGACCTGCTCGCGCACCGCGCGGAAGATGAGGTCAACGATTTCGCCGTCGGATTTGGCTTGGCCCGGAGGCTTCACAGCGGCGTGTCGCCATTGCACCATGCCGCCCGAGTTGCTAATGGTTCCGTTCTTTTCCATGAAGAACGCCGCGGGCAGCAGGAGCACCTCGGTGGAAATCGATTTCGGGTCGGCGCCAGGCCGGCTCCAGAACGCCGCAGTCTCGGTCTCCCAGATCTCCTGGACTACGAGCGTCTCTAGCTTCGCCAACGCGTCGAACGTTAGCGTAAGGTTGGGCACCGTGACCGCAGGATTCTGGCCGACGATCCACAGGACCTTCAGCTTTCCGGCGAGAGCATCCTCGAACATCGGCAGAGTTCCGTAGTCCTTGGATCCGTTCCGCTTGGGCAACCAGGAGTAGGCATAATCGTTCTCGGCGGTAGCCGCCTCACCGTAGAACGCCTTGAGCGTGTTGACCAGGTACCGGCTGTCAGCGATCCCGTTCTTGCGCACGTAGTCGTGGATAGTCGGCTCGGCGTTCGACGCAGAGTTGAGATAGCCCGGCATGTAGTTGTAGAGCACCGCCATGTCACAGGCGCCCTGCACGTTCGGCTCGCCGCGCAGCGCGTTGACGCCACCGCCTGGCTTGCCGATGTTGCCGAGCAGGAGTTGCAGGATTGTGAACGACCGGATCCCTTGCACCCCGGTCGTGTGCTGGGTCATCCCGAGCGCGTAGAGGATGGACCCCGGCCGGTTGTTCGCCATCATCTCCGCGATCTGTCGGATTTGCCCGGCCGGGATGCCGGTGATCCGCTCGCCCGTCTCCAAAGTGTACCGTGAGACGAAGGTCTTCAGGCGCGCGAAGACGCAGTTTGGGTCATCCAGGCTCTTCGCGACACGGGGCTTCCCCTTGGCATCGAGCTGATATCCCCAAGTCTCCGTATGGTACTTGTGGTTCTCCGCGTCGAACCCGCTGAAAACGCCGTCTTTGAACTCGAACGCCTCATCGCCCAAGAAGAGGGCGTTCGTGTGAGTCAGGACATAATCCTCGTCGTACAGCTTGTTGACGAGGATGTGGTTGATCATCGCGTTCTGGAACGCCGCGTCAGTCCCGGGCCGGATGCGCGCGTACACGTCCGCTGCCGCGGAGGTCCGAGTGAATCGCGGATCGACATGGACGATCTTCGCCCCATTCTCCTGAGCCTTTCGAATCCACTTGAAGGCCATAGGGTGGTTCTCGGCCACGTTGCTGCCTTCGACCAGGATCGATTTGCAGTTCTGGAGGTCGATCCAGTGGTTTGTCATCGCCCCCCTACCGAACGTGGCCCCCAGACCGGGGACCGTGGGGCTATGTCAAAGTCGGGCCTGATGCTCGACGTAAGCCAAGCCGAGCAACCGGGCCGCCTTCTGGAAGAGGTAGCACTCCTCGTTTGTGTTCTGCGCGCCGCCCAGGAAGCCGATCGCATCTGTCCGATTCACCGGAACCGATCTGTCGCCGACCTTCTCGGTGGCGATCCAGGTCGCATCGCGCGTCTTGCGAATCTTTTGCGCCACCCGCGCGATCGCGTCGTCCCAGGTGATGTCTTCCCAGTGGTCGCTGCCCGGCGCCCGATAACGCGGCGTTGTAAGCCGGTTCGGCGAGCTGTGGGTCGCGAACATGGAGATGCCTTTCACACAAAGGGATCCGCGATTCACAATGTGGTCGAAGTCGCCCTCCATCGTAATCAGCTTGCCTTCGCGCACCGAGGCGACCATGCCACAACCGCAGGAGCAAAAATTGCAGGAAGTAGTGAACTCGTTGACTTCGGAGAGCTTCAACTTTTGCGTGTAGGCTTTTACAGCCGCTACATCAACAAGGCCATTCAATGCCAGCCCGGCGCAACCACCAACTGCTCTCTTGAACCACTCTCTGCGGGTAACCTGTGTCAGAGTCTTTGTTGACTCAACAGCGCAGTCTGCGATCGGACCATCAATTCCCCGTTCGGCGCTCTTGTCGGGATCCAAGGCTTGCTCCATACCTCGTGAAATCGAGGTTAGATCTCAGCGATCAATTCACGAGCAGCCACATCTTCACAAATCAACCACGCGGTCAGAAACGGCCATCGCCACGTCGTCGGATGTCCTGGAGTCTGTCCTCTATTGTCCAAGTGCCAGTCCGAGGCTAGGTCTTCGGTTCACCAGGGGCAACTAGGGAAACGCCTAGGTGACTTCGGCGGTTCCTCAAAATACTCTTCCCTCGGGGAAGGCCTCGCGGAAATCTTGACGGCTGCCAGAAGTGTTGGTTTGATCAGCCGAGGAGGCGGGTTTCCGAGCGCGAATCGGAAGGTCTGACTAGGCGACAAAGGCGAATTGAATCACTCCGTAGAGGATATTTGGAAGATTCCGTCGGCAGATCATCAAGCATCAGCTGCTCACATCAATCTGCTTAACGTGGTGGTGCTGGCAGTCTTGGGACGACGGGCCAACTGTGAAAACTGAAGGATGACCCTAAATGCGCTTTCGGCCACAGAGACTTTCATTGGCTTTGCTGGTCTGCAGCGTCGTCATGTTTGGTCGCTCCGAGCCACTTGGTTCTCAAACACCCAAAGACAGTCCCAAGCAGTCTGCGCAGTCGCACAAGTATGTACGCCCGACCGATCCGTCGCTCTACGTTGGAGCAGAAGTTTGCAAAACATGTCACGAAGATCTTTACAACACCTTCGAGACGAATCCCCATTTTGTCACGACGATCGATTCGAAACTAGACGCGCAAAAGGGCCCGGAGTGGCACGGGTGCGAAGCCTGCCACGGCCCGGGCAAGGAACACGTCGAGGGCGGCGGCGATGTAACGAAAATATTCGCTTTTAAGGACGTCTCGCCCGCGGAAAGCAGCGCCCGCTGCCTGGACTGCCACCAGAGCAGTCACGAACAGACCAATTATGGCCGCTCCGCCCATTCGCAGGGTGGCGTGGCGTGCATTGACTGTCATTCGCCGCATCATGCAAAGGACACGCAATACTTACTGCGGGAATCGTCACCAAAACTCTGCTACACCTGCCATCTGGATGTGCGGGCACAGTTCGTGCGCCCGTTTCACCACCGCGTAAATGAAGGATTAATGCAATGCAACGACTGCCACAATCCGCACGGAGGATTCGAGCGGCACCAGCTGCGCACGGTGGCCGGTCAAGACCAAGTTTGCTACAAGTGCCACGCCGATAAGCAGGGCCCCTTCGTGTACCAGCACGAAGCCAAAATCGAGGGCTGCCAAGCTTGCCACACGCCACATGGGTCCACCAACCAGCGGATGCTCATTCAGAACCAGGTGAATTTGCTGTGCATCAGTTGCCATTCACTGACGCACAGGTGCAGTCGCGACCCCGTCATTTCATAACCAGGCAAATGAATATCAGGCCTGCACCCTCTGCCACACGGCTATTCATGGCTCCAACAGCAGCAACGTGTTCTTTACACCCTAGCGAAAGGAGGCAGCCTACCGTGACGCGTCCGCAAGATCAGAAGCCGGAATCGAAACCCTACCGTTACGTCGCCGGCTCGCTCTTTTTCCTGCTTTGCCTTGGGTGCTTGTCGGCGCCGATGAGCCGTGCGCAGCAGGTGGAGGAACAAACTGGGATCAACGAGGGCAACTACAACATCAAGCAGTCCATCGAATTCGGCTACCGATTCGCTGACATAAACGGGAGTCAACAAACCTACGACACGATGGTGAATTTACAACAGGGTCCAAGGCTAGTGGGATTCACTACCGAATTTCGCTCGCGCGATCATCACGGCACATTTTTTGATGACTTCTATTTTAGCAATTTTGGCTACGGCGGCGATCCCAATGACGTATCTCAAATTCGCATCACCAAGAACAAGTGGTACTCCTTCAACGGAATGTTTCGCCAAGACCAGAATCATTGGAATTATTCCTTGCTGGCGAATCCGCTGAACCCAAACACACCCATTCCCAACGCTCCGCTTAACTTCAACCCGATCATCAATGCGCCTGCAAATGTGCTGGGTACGTCCCTGATTGGAACCAGCCCGCATGACTTCTACACTCGCAGAAACATGCAGAATTACAACCTGACGATACTGCCGGACTCGAAAATTCGTTTTCGCCTCGGGTACGATCAAAATACGGTGTATGGTCCCGGCGATACCACATTCCATGAGGGCGCCGAGCAATATCTCCTGCAGAACAATTCCTACCGCCTGCAACAATACCGGCTGGGCGTCGACTTTCGTTTCTTGCCGCGATCAACCCTCAGTTATGACGAGATCTGGAGTAATTACCGGAATGATCTGTCCAGCACCGATGAGAACCAGCAATTTTCTCCTGGTGTTGGATTTCCTCCTGTCGATTTGGGGGTGACATTTAATCCCGGAGCCAATAATCCTTGCGGAGCCACGTTCAATGCTGGGAGCATCGTCAATCCCACCTGCAACGCGGCTTACAGTTATCTTTCGCACGGACAAATCCGCATGGCAAGCCCGACGGAGAAGGTAAGCCTGCAATCCACTTATTTCAAGAATATCGACATCGCTGGCATGTTCAGCTATACGGCTGGCGACCTGAACGTCAACAACTACCAGCAGAATTTCGTGGGGCTCTCACTCAAAGGCATTTCTTTCCAACTACGCGGAAACCGGACCGATTAGTGGTCGGCACGTCGCCACATTCGCTGACTTCGGAATTACCTGGCAACTCAACGACCGTATCAGCATCGTCGATTCGTTCCACTACAATAACTGGAAAGAACCCGCGCAATACGCGGCGTCTCAATGTTCCTTTTTCAGCAGCACCCTGCTCATTCCCGCAAACATTTTCACCCCCGCGTCTACTCCCCCTGCGGCCTGTATTCCGCCGACAAACGGTATACCAAATACCATTCCGAACCATTCATCGAGCTCCGGTGCCGACGCTGATCTGAATTTCAACAGTAACTTCCTCAAGCAACAGGACGTAAGCAATACAATTGAGGCAAGGTATAATTTTTCAACCAAAGTCGGCGCCTACCTCGGATACGAATATCGCAACCGCATCATCGCGGACAATTTCAGCAATTCGATTAGCGCCGTCTTCTATCCCAGTAATCCCGCTCGCCAGAACTGCGCCCTTGTGGATCCCGCACTTCCGCTGACGCAATCGAATCTCCCGGCCGGCTGCACTCTGAATCCAGTAGATGGTTCGATTGCCTACTCCGCTGCTACCGCGTTGGTTCCACCCGATTTGACGCACATCCAGGAAAATCATGTCATTTTTGGTATGTGGGCCCACCCATCGCAGAATCTTCGCATCAATGTTGATGGCAACATCATGGTCGCCGACAATGCGTTCACCCGAATCAGCCCGCTGCAGTCGCAGCAATTACGGTTCCGCGCAATCTACAAAGCAGCAAGTTGGATCAACCTGAACGGCAATCTGAATCTTTGGTACGGTCAGAACGACACGGTGAACGTGAACGGCCACGAGCACAACAACAGTGTCGGTCTCGCCGCTCAACTCCAACCGAACGAGAAACTCTCGCTCGACCTCGGCTACAACTACAACGACATCTCATCACAGCTACTGGTCTGCTTCGTCGCTACCGGTTCACAGCCTGGACTACCAGCTTGCCCGGACGTTTCCGGCCTAGTGGAGCAAGCCTCGCCCTACAGCAGTAAGGTGAATACCGCGTTTATCAATTTCTCCTGGACCCCGTTCAAACCCCTGACACTTCGCGGAGGCGCGAATCTTTTCTGGGTCAGCGGTTCCGAACTTAACCTGACGCCCCAGAACCCCATCGCGACATCGGTTCCGGGTCCGCTCAATTCCGACTGGTTTCAGCCGTTCGGCGGTTTCGACTTTCGGTTTGCAAAACGTTGGACCGGGCGGGCGACCTGGGAATACTACGGGTACCACGAGAATGCCAGCACGGCTTTTCAAGATTGCTCGCAAGAAGAAATTTTCAGGGGAATCTGGTTCTACTGTCGCTGCGATACGCTTTTTAGCTTAACGAGATTTACCCGCGGTTAGAGTTCGACTCTTAAATCTAGTCAGGAGGAAAGGAACATGAAGAAGCCGTTGAACAAGCAGCGAGCGGTGATACTGGCGTCGCTATGCCTTGCAGGTTTGATTTTGTTCAGTACGAACGCGAAGGCCGACGCGCAGGCAGGAGCAGCAACGTTCAAAGCAAAGTGCGCATCCTGCCATGGCGCTGACGGGAAGGGAAAGGAAGCGCTGAAGACCCAGGATATGGCCTCTGCCGCGGTCCAGAATATGAGCGACGCCGAGCTCACAGCCATCACCACGGACGGTAAAGGCAAGATGCCGGCATACGGGAAAAGCCTGAAGCCCGATCAGATCAAGGATTTGGTCGCTTACATTCGATCGCTTGCACAGAAATAGTTTCAACGAGATGTAAAAGACTGCACAACAAGCAGCCAATGCGAAGGATGGACACGGCCCAATGCTTCACGCGACCAGCCCTGATTGTCTTTTTCGTTTTGTTTAGTGCCGCAGTGATCGGGATACTGGCGGTCCGCCCTGGCTTCACGACAGGTCGCGCTGGGAAAATCCTTGGCTTTGTAGCCATGTTTTGCCTGCCGATCTTTTGCGGCCTCCTGGGTCTTTCGAGAGAAATGGATCGATCCAAAACCACCGCTTTCTGTTTGTCCTGTCACACGATGGAAGACTATGGCAAGAGCCTGCTCGTAGACGACCCCACTCATATTCCCGCGGCACATTATCAAAATCACCGCGTGCCTCCCGACGAAGCCTGTTATTCCTGCCACACGCAGTACGCCATGTTCGGCGGCCTCAAAGTAAAGCTGTACGGACTAAAGCACGTGTTCATCTACTACTTCGGAACGCCGCCCGCCCCAGCAGGACATCAAGCTTTACGAGCCGTACAACAATCGAGAATGTCTGCATTGTCACTTGGGGGCTCGGTCGTTTGAAGAAGGAGTCGTGCACAACGCCGACCCGGCTACACTCCCCGCGATCAAATCCAATCAGCTTTCATGCCTCTCCAGTGGTTGCCACGACACGGCCCACGATCTCGCGCATTTGAAAGAGGCAAAATTCTGGGAGAGGGGTAACTGATGTTAAGCACAAGCCAGTCCGAAAAACGTATGCAGTTTGCCGGTATTTGCCTCGCAATCGGCCTCCTGATTGAAGCGTTTTGCTTGCTCTGGGCCACTCCAATCGCCTTCATTGTTTTTGTGGCGATTGGGGGCCTTCTGATCTTTATCGGCCTCGTGGTTTATCTCTATTCACAGGTCTCGACTCCCGTTACCGATGATTGAGCGTATCTCGAACCATCCCCGTCAACGGCAGAATTGGCATTGACTTGACACAATCTCAACATCCGGTGCCGACTACTTAACAGCGGCTGTGTCGGGCTCCGTGGAGATCAACCGAGAGGACGCTCGATGATTGGCGAGATTACGATGAGCCGAATTAACAATCAAGAAGGCGCAGTCTTTGATGGTCGCATCGAAATCGGATCCGGTGAAGGTGCCAAAAGCGGCCAGACCGGAGGCTGCAGGAGTTCCGGACGGAGCCGCGTGGTGTACTCAGTCGTCGATCTCGGGAAAACAGTCGCAGCGGCCTACAACGAGCAGCCGAGCCAATGACATGGACAGGGTACTCTCCAGCGAACGCGGCAAAGTGATAGCGCCAGTCGAAGCCCCCGATAAGAAATGATTTGTCATTTCATAGAAGTACGCAAATGTTCAGCCTGCTTTGGAAATTGATTATCGGATTGGCTGTAGGCGGTGCGGCGAGATTTCTTATGCCCAGGAGCGATGTCGGCGCAACTGGATCACCATGATCATTAGACTCGCCAGATCCTGTTCGCTACATACCTCGGCCGGACCATGGGGTGGTATCAGGCTGGCTAGAGGGTGCTGACCAGCCCGAGTTTTTGTACCCCGGCGAGTGAGAGAGTTTACATCACACAACGGGCTGCTGGTCGACACGTTTCTGACGGAGGCGAACGGAAGAGTGGAGCGAGATGCTGCGCTGCTCATGACCGAGGCCCTTCCGCCGGCAAAGCCAGTGACGATGGGAGGAGACAAGAATTACGACACCCGAGAATTCGTGCAAGAACTGCGCGGGATGAACATCACCCCACAGGTGGCGCAGAACACGAGCAATCGCAGGAGTGCGATAGACGAGCGGACCACGCGGCATGCGGTGTATGAGGTGAGTCAGCGGAAGAGAAAACGGGTGGAGCAATCGTTCGGGTGGATGAAGATGGTGGGGATGCTAAAGAAGGTAAAGTGGAGAGGAATCGAGAAGGTGGGATGGCTGTTTACCTTCACCGCAGCCGCCTACAACTTGTGCCGATTGCGAAACCTGATGGCCAGAACGTGATACCTGGCTTCGACGAGCCGGCTCAGCAGATAGAAAAACTCAAACCACTCCCTTACAACTCAGCGAAAACTCAACACTGAGAACGAAAAAACTTCCCAAACTAAATTCTTCAGCAAGCTGTTAGTCGCTCGATTTGTTTACCGGTGAGGCCTTCTGCAGCGTACTCAGCAGAAGCTTTGAAGATTCTGGCGCTGGCACCGCGTGATTGAACACAATCGCTTGCGCGCTCACGTCCTTTCCGTAAAGATTCTCGTTCGCTCCATTGTCAGCACGCAGCGTTGAGCCCTCGAGAGAGATCCCCGCAAATAGTCCGCGAGCGCGAGAGTAAGAAAGTATCTCGGCGCGCATCGCTACGTCGGTCTCGGCCGAAGCGGTGCGTCCCACGGGCCCCGCCGCAGCAGATGCGTCGCCGCCGAGTTTGACCTTGCTCGACAGAATGCTGGAAGCGGCTCGGGAGTTCATCAGTAGCAGGACGAAGTCTGTCGCCTGCCCGCCCAATTGCAATCCGAAACTTCCACCCTCGAGGGCCATCATCGTCGGAGCTCCCCAACGGCCCTTAAAGGTTTTGCCGCCGCGACAAGTCATGACTCCGCGGCCATAGCTGCCGCCGATTCCAATCGCGAATTTAAGGACTGAGGGTAGAACGACCACGCAGTCTGCCTTGTCCAGTACACTTTGGGGGATGCTATCGGGCGCAGCGAGAATTTCCTTCATTACAGTGCCAGCGTTAGCCACGCGGTCTTGTTCTTTGTCCTGTGCGAACGCGGGAAATGCAAGTGCCGCTAGCAAACTCACGCCAAACAATAGTCTCGTCATGATTTCTCCTAAGCATTCTAATGTTAGAAGTCCAGTCGGTTGGTGCGCAAACCTAGATGCTGGATTCGATCGACGTCCCAGGGATGCCGTGTAACTGCGGTAATCGGCCGATTGAACTTAGCTCGACTCAGTAAGCGCTTCGTTACGCCCGCTTTATCAAGCGCGTAATCCCCACCAGAATTACCGCGCCGATGAAAGCCACAATGAGCGATCCGATGATGCCACTGCCGGACCCAATCCCGAGCATTCCGAAAATCCATCCGCCGAGGATGCCTCCGAGAATCCCGAGGATGATGTCGACGAGAACGCCGTATCCTCCACCTTTCATCACCTGACCGGCGAGCCAGCCCGCGATCAGCCCAACTACGATCCATACAAGGAAGTTCATGTTCGATGCCTCCTCTAACAATTCCAGCGATCGAATTTCCGACCAGGAATAGGTTAAATTCTTGCTGCAAACCCGTGGCGATGGTGCCACCTGCAGCATCATTCACGGGTTGGAGTGGCCAAAGGACTTGGTTGTGTGCTTACGTTCAAACTAAATCGTGGCACCGTACGAAACAACGCTAGCAACTACCTGGCCTCCGGTCAGACGAGTCATTATTTTTATCTGGGACCGATCGAGCAACTGGGTATAGGTAGAAGCGAGCGCAAGCGGGGCCCAGCCCTTAATTTTTGAATAAGGATTCCCCGTTTGCGCCCTGCTTCTCCGTGCCGGAACACTAACCGATGCGAGAGCTTGCGGCAATTGTCAGTTCTGACAGGGGGCGTGCCTCATAAACGCACCCAGTAAACTGAACGCAAGCATTGCGCCGCGCTCAGAACCTGTGCGTCCCATACCCTGGATAAATCAATCGCGCAGACTGTCGACTCGGTTGCGAGAATAAGACAGGAAGCATGAGAGTGATCGGTGCGGCGGCGAGCAGACGCCGTAGAACCGAATCGGTGACAATCGGCTGATGACTTGAATTGAACCGCGCAGTGTTGGCCGGTGATTGCCGATGGGAAGCTATATCAGTCGATTCCCGAAGGAGCGCGCCGAAGAAGCTCCGATTGGCTGGGAGGAGCGCGAGTTAGTGAAGTGACCGGCCCTACCAACATCTTCTTGCTTCTCTTGTAGTTGGAAAAACCCGAGGAAGCTTTGGGGAGCATTAGCAGGGTTTCTTCGCGTTCCTCAGGCGACTTGCGTCGGAATCACCGATCGAACAACTTTGCTGTTCGCTTTCACAAGAGCGCTCCCAGCATCAGGCAAGATCCTCCGATACTTCATTGATGAGCGAATGCAGAAGCGTCGTTACGTCTGAATATTGGGCAAGTCCAGCACTTTGTCCAGCCCATAAGGCTACGAATTCGCTCTGTCCGGCCTGCTGCGCTGGCACGGCGAGGTTCCGCATGAGGGCCCGTTGCAGCGGGTACGGAAGAACGGCGACGCCGGGCCGGTTCATCTCCTCCAGAAGTTGATTGTGGATGCCGCGTGCCAGGCGTCCGGTGAACCCACGTGTAAGCGAAGTTCGCCTCGCCTCTCCGCTCAGGATTGCATCGCGGTGCAATGTAGTTGCTCCAGAGTCTTCGCAGGCAAGAAAGACCGTCCCCATCTGCACAGCTTCGGCACCGAGCGCGAAAGCTGCAGCGATGCCACGGGCATCCGCGATTCCTCCAGCCGCTACGACGGGTACTCCCACCGCATCCACGATCTGCGGTACCAGAGAGATCGTGCCTGTGAGGGAATCTTCCGCGCAGCGCAGGAACGATCCGCGATGTCCGCCGGCCTCGAATCCGGATGCCACAACCAAATCGACACCAGCTCCCTCCAGGGCGATGGCCTCGTCCCTTGTCGTCGCGGTGCCGATCGTGAGGATGCGCTGGCGATGACACTCTTCGAGTATCTCCTTCGGCGGAATGCCGTAGATGAACGAGAAGGTAGGCACCCTAGCATCGAGCAGAACGCGCACTTGATCTTCGAAGCGAAGCGGCTGGTACGGTGAGAACCGCGGCTTGCTCGCACCGACCGCCTCAAAATACGGAGCTAGCTGAGAGAGCACGCGTTCGAAAGCGTCGGCATCGGACGTTGATGCACCCTCATCCTCCATCGAAACCCAGAGGTTCATGGCGAAAGGTTTATTGGTCAAAGAACGGATCTCGGCGACGACCTCCTGAATCGCCGATGGAGCCAGGCCATGTGCGCCGAAAGAACCCAGACCCCCGAAGTTTGATACAGCGGCGGTAAGGCGCTGCGAGGAAAAACCTCCAAGCGGCCCCTGGATGATCGGGTACTCAATTCCGAGCTTCCTTGAAACGCGCGTCCTGCTCCATGCTGAGTTTCGTTTCGCCATAGCTAAACTCAGAGCCGGGCCTCCCCGCTTCCTCGTGTCTCGACTTCCAGGATGACTTCAACCGCCACGGGCACGCCCAGAGGAAGACTTGCCACGCCTAACACCATGCGCACTGAGGTTTTGTCTTCTCCAAAAACATCGCGGAGTATCTTCGGTTGAACCACATACCGCGTTGGCGTGTTGACAAGTGGTCAGCGTCATTTTTTCTCCGTGCGCCGGTCAAAATCGGCAAGGTGTTGTGAATGAAAGTTTCATACCTTGAAAGATTAGCGAGCCAGAACGCCCCGCGTCACGTGGAGCCGCTTGTGAGGCGGCAACGAAGCGTTCCGGTCACCATTTGCCCGCATGCGCGCCGCCGTCTACGTGCAATATTTCACCCGCGGTGAAGGTGGCGTCGGTCAGAAACAAAATCGCGTCAACGACTTCCTTGACTTCACCGATTCTGCCTACCGGGTGCAGGCCTTTGAGAAAGTCATGGGTTTCCGGTTTATGCATAGGAGTATTGATCACTCCCAGCGCTACCGTGTTTACACGAATGCCTTCCTTCGCATATTCAATGGCGAGCGCGCGTGTCACCGCGTGCAAGGCGCCCTTCATCATGATTTGAACGGCCGCCCCTACACCTGCGATCGGCTGATCCACGAGGGTAGTTGAGACATTGACGATGCTGCCCGATTTCTGGCGCAACATTTGCTTTACAGCGAGCTGTGACACGTAAAGAAAGCCTGCAAGCGTCGTGGAGACTAGAGTGTTGAAATCTTCGGTCGTGTATTCGGTGAAGGGCTTCGGAATAAAAACTCCCGCATTGTTAATCAGCACATCGATCCGGCCAAATCGTGATACGGCAGTATCCACAATCTTTGCAGCCGTGCGCGGGTCGCCGATGTCTCCATCAACCAGTGCAACGTTCTCGGACGCCACGAATCGATTTGCTTTGGTAATGTTTCGCGAGTTTGCGACTACGTTGGATCTGCGATCAAGGAACGACTGGGCTACGCCGGCTCCGATGCCTTGCGAAGCTCCCGTTACGATGACCGTTTTCTGTTTGCTTGCCACATCAGCCTCCTTGGCGATCGGAAAAGATGCAGGGGGTGCCTGCGAACTGCACTCGCGCCGGGTTGATTCCCCGGCGTGAGCCTCCTTACTAACTACCAGCGGATAGCCGTTCACTTCGGCAGGTCGGTCCCTGCCTGCTCCGCCGCCATATATGACGCGTACCACTCCGGCCATTTCGCGTTGCGCTGCCCATCGCGCTTTTCGTGCTCGCCGAAGGCGCCTTCCGCGCGCCGCAATGCGCCTGCCAGATCGCTCGCTGACGCAAACGTCGTCTTCGCGGGATCGATGCGACCGGGCGCTCGACGTGTTACCTCCTGCACGATCCAAGCATTGCCATCGGGATCTTCGAAGGAGATGTATGAGCGGTAGCTCTGGCGCTCGGGGTCGGGCCCACTGATGCGTCCTGCCGGGGCGAAAGGCGAGCCGTGGAACACTTCGCTGGCGTTGATGCCTCGGGCCACGAACTCCTCGTGGGCTGCTTCGATGTCGGAGACGATCAGCCCACCGCGGAACGCGCCGGGCGCCGCCGTCGTGACTCCCTTGCCGAATGAGATCGACGACGCTGAACCCGGGGGCGTGAGCTGGACGACGCGAAAGTCGTTGCCATTGGCAATGTCGTCGTCGAGCCGCCACCCGAGCCTTGTGTAGAACTCTTTTGCACGGTCAACGTCCGAGACGGGGACGAGCGAGACCTCGAACTTCATGTCAACTCTCGCTACACCGGAGGCAGACTTCTGTTGTTTAAAGCTGCTGGCTGTTTGATTCATGTGATTCTCCTTTGCTCGTGATCTAGTCTCGCGAGCCTATGCGGCTCATGGCGTTCTGTCCCTGGAACCTCGCACTCAGCCCTTCAAGGGTGTGCTTGCAAGGACCTCTACTTTTTCCACCTGCGGCGGAACCGCAAATATCTCGCTGGCCCGGTCCCCCAATGCCTTCGCTATCTCGCCGGTCAAGTGGGCATTGCGGCCCGCTTCATTGGCAAAGGTGTCGAAGATGCCGAACCTCCCCGGCCCAAGCTTGATCGCGTACCATTTCAAGGTTCCTTTTTCATCTAGCGCGAGTGGCTGAGCTGACCTTAGAAATGCTTCGGCATCAGGCTCTTTACCCGTGCGTGCTTTGAGCGTGACTAACAATCCGAGTGTTTCCATTGATTTTTCTCCTCTCTTGAATTGGCCCCGACCGGCAAACAATAATCAGCCGATCTACTGTCCGGTTTGTTCACCCTGTGAGTTCTGCTCACAACTATGAGTAAACGGGAGATCGCATACGGACTTGTGCGGATTTCTGCTGGGATGGTCGGAATCTTGCTAAATTCACGCTGCCTGGAGCGAACTCCTACGACTTACAGCTGAGTGTGGGCTCGGTCTTGAGTGAACGACGACTAGATTTCGAAGGAGCGACAGCGTGAAGGAGGCAGAACTGGTGATGGACGGGACAGTGCCGAGGCGCATGCCAGGGGTGATGAGTTACAAATTCCGGACCGGGCTGGAAATAAACAAGGAAGTGAACGGCAACCCGTGAGCCCGAAGTTAAGCCTGCGAACCACTGGTCACCAGGCGTGGCGTATCTTCATCTTCGGCGCAGGTTTCCGATGCGCAAGTCGCTTCATAGTCCAGAAAATTCCGGCGATACTTAGTCGGGCTAACTCCACAGACATTAGAAAAGACCTGTGCAAAGTGCTGCTGGGTCTTGAAGCCACAGGCCACGGCCACGTCCAATACCCGCGCGGCCGGCGCACGCAACATCGCTTTAGCGCGCTCGACCCTTTGACGCAGAACAAATTGATGCGGGGTCTCGCCCGTTGACTTGCGAAACATCCGCGCGAAATGAGCCGTGCTCAATCCTACTGATTGCGCCAGCTCGTCGAGACTCAACTCGTCTTCAAGCTTCGCATGGACCAACTCTCTAATCCTGCGCAAGCGCGCTGGACCCAGTCCGCCTCGCGATATCTGCACCGGACGGTGCCTTACCGCATGACTATTGACCAGCGCCACGGCCATCGCCTGTTCCACAGAATCCAGAAACAACCGCCCGCTCGGATAGCCAGCAACCATCTCCGCACGAACCGCCGCAACCATCGCACTCAGGCGCGCGTCTGCAAACTTGCGTGAAGGGCGCAGTTCTACTTCGCCGTAAGCTCCATCAGCGCTGGCCAGCAGTGCCGCATCGGAGATTCCGAGCTGCAGATGCTGCACGTTCATGAGCCCGACCCACTCCCCCTCATGCCGATGGCACAGTGCTAAGTCGCATGCCGCGTAGTTGAACTTTGCCAGCGCGCAACGCCTCTCGCCCCACTCAATTGACCCGGGCCGCAACATCATTGCGAAAGCCTGATCGTGCCGTACCCAATGACGCGGCTTGGTATCAGTGTCAGGGTGGAAGAGTTCAACTATCATTCTTTTACTCCACGCCTCGCGTTAAGCATAACATCGTACGCACCCAGGCGATTCGATTAGGCCTTGGTATCGCCGATGCGTTCGCCTCATCCGGTTGAATCCACGGCGGATATCCTTGCGCAAGCAAGTGGCAATAAATATGACAGCCGCCATGCTTGTTATGGGATGACTACCATAGATGGAGGATGCGGAAAAGCTTACGCGCTATCCCGCCAAAGCGACAACCGAGAGACATGAGGGCACCGTGAAGGAGGCTTCCCGCCTGTTCCGCGAGCGGGGATTTGGGAACGTAAGCGTGGGCGAAGTGACGAAGGCCGCCAGCTTGACGCACCTGGCAAGTGTTGTTGGACTGGTCGCCGGGGCAGACTTCCGGTTGGCTGAAAATCCAGCATCCCAAGGACGAGAGCCTGCGCGTGTCTCACGAGACCATTCACCGTAGCTTATTCATTCCAGCGCGCGGAGTGCTGAAGAAACAGCTGCTGGGGCACCTGCGTTCCAAGCGCCGCATGACCCGCTCGCGGCGCTCTCCCATCTTTAGCGACAAGCGTGGCCAATTTGTCGACGCCATCTCCATCCGGGAAAGACCCGCAGAAATCCGGGACCGCGCCATTGCAGGTCATTGGGAGGGCGACCTAATGAACGGCTCAAAGAATAGTCACATGGTGACCTTGGTGGAGTGGCATACGCGTTTTACCGCACTGGTAGAGGTGCCCGGCAAAGATAGGGCGGTGGTCGTCGCCGCACTGACTCGGCAGGTTCGTAAGTTACCCAGCGCGCTGCGGCGCTGCCTGACATGGGATCGCGGACGGGAGATGGCCAAGCACAAGACCTTCACGGTGGCTAGCAATGTGAAAGTCTACTTCTGCGATCCGCAAAGTCCTTTTCAGCGCGGCTCGAACGCAAACACGAATGGGCTATTACGTATGACAATACTTCCCGAAAAAAAACAGACCTGTCAGCGTCCTGGAGGCTTCGACGCCTCTCTGTGAAGGAATTCTCGCGCGTGACCTGCTCCGGATCGCTGCGGGGATCAGACTGTGACTGCAGCCACGCGGCGACCTCCCGTTCCGTAGCGGCTGGGCGCTATTGTCGGGCGCGATGCTGGTTGAGCGTGAGATTCGACGCGACGGCGAAAAGCCAAGCACGCAAATTTTCAATTCGTTGGCCTTTGCGAATTGCGACATACAACTTCAGGAAGGCCTCCTGTGCCAGATCCTGCGCTTCTGCCGGATTCGTACCTAAGGCGATTAGGTATCGGTATATCGCGAGCCGGTTCTCCCTGTATGCGCGGCCGACCATCTCCCGGGCGGCCACAACCAGCTCGTCGAGCACCGCACAGGTGGGATGCGCGATGGCAGTTTCGGCAATCGATTCGAGGGCGCGTACTCGCTCTGGCTACCCCAGGCCTTCCCCAAGACGACTTGCACGGCGCCCGCAAGAAGCAAATCTGAACGCCAGCTATTCGAATGACACCCGAGGCAAATGGTTTTATGACAGTGAGGCGATTTGGATGCTCCAGGGACCGCACCCGCACGCATTCCGCCCACTAATACCCGAGTCGCAGTTTACTAGGCGTTTGGCATCCAGGAGACAGAGAATTCGGTGCGGAACTGAATGAGCAGCCGATTGTTGTGCCTGATAAGTTAGTGGGGCGAGTGGATTTGGCCGCAGGATCGCCTCCAAGCGTCGCCCGTTGACTTCGAGTTCAGAACCCTCCTAAGATGACGCCAAATGCAGGATTCGCAGCCTCTAGTCGGTCGCACTATCTCTCACTACCGCATTCTTGAAAAGATCGGTAGCGGCGGAATGGGTGTCGTCTACAAGGCTGAAGACATCCGGCTCCGCCGCTTTGTGGCACTGAAATTCCTCCCCGAGGAAGAGTCCAGGAATCGCGAGACGCTCAAACGCTTTGAAGGCGAAGCCCGCGCCGCATCCGCCTTGAATCATCCGAATATCTGCACTGTCTATGAAATTGATGAGCATGATGGCCAGCCATTCATCGCCATGGAATTTCTCGACGGTCAGACGTTGCACAGCTTGCTTGCAGAGCACACACCACTAGAACTGCCGCGAGCGTTCCAAATCGCCATCGAAGTCGCCGACGCTGTCTCCGCGGCACATGCGGAAGGCATCATTCACCGTGACTTGAAGCCCGCCAACATTTTTATTACCCGCCGGAGACAGGTCAAGGTGCTTGATTTCGGATTGGCCAAGATGGAGACCGACCTCGCCTTGGAGGAGGCAACCGAAGCTCGGTCGATAAACCCATTGACGCGAGCTGGTGCAATTCTCGGAACGATTGCCTACATGTCGCCAGAACAAACACGCGGCGAACCACTCGACGCCCGTTCCGACGTTTTCTCTCTTGGTGTCGTGTTCTACGAGCTTTTCACAACGCAGCATCCCTTTCGTGCTGGCAGCTCTCTCGCTTCGATGCACGAAATCGCCACCATGAATCCGCCGTTGCCCAGCACCCTCCGGTCTGAACTCCCGCCGGAGCTTGACTTAATCATTGAGCGAGCATTGGCAAAAGAAAGACTCCGGCGCTATTCCTCCGCGTCAGAGCTGAGTGTCGCCCTGCGTGAAATTGGCGGGTCGGCCTTTTCCAATTCATCCGGTTTCGGAATGGGACCGGTGGCAGCCGAAGAAACTCTCGAATCAGAGGCATTGGTTGGCCGTGAAGAGCAGATTTCGAGACTCGAAGAATTACTGCGCCGTGCGGCTGCTGGATCTGGCAAGATCATTTTCGTCACCGGCGAACCCGGAATCGGAAAGACGGCGCTCGCGGATGCCTTCTTGGCCCGGGCGACCCGCGATTTTCCCGGACTACTAGTGAGCCGCGGCCGCTGCGTTGAACAGTACGGTCCGGGCGAAGCCTATCTTCCTTTTCTCAACGCGCTCGGCGCGCTGTTAAGTCGGCCTGGTCATGAGCGGGTAGCAGTCGTGCTGCGCTCCTTCGCACCCACTTGGTCGCTTCAGTTTCCGGTTGCCTCCGATACCAGCGGCACACTCAAACAATTGCAGCGCGAGACGATTGGTGCAAGCAAGGAGCGCATGCTCCGCGAAATGGGCGACGCCCTGGAGGCTTTGGCGTCCGCTACGCCTGTTGTCGTGCTCCTCGAGGACCTCCATTGGGCTGATCCCTCGAGCATTGATCTTCTTCGGCATCTTTGCCAGCGCATCGGACGCCTGCGCTTGCTCATCGTCGGAACATATCGCGCTGCCGAAGTCGAAAGCAGTAAGCACCCTTTGAAGGGATACAAGCTTGAAATGCTGGCACACAGTCTCTTCGAGGAGGTCGCCCTCAGCCTTCTGAAAGAAGAACATGTCGTCAGTTATTTGAACGCCCGCTTCGCTCCCAACGATTTCCCCGGAGAACTGGCGACTCTTGTCCAGCGCAAGACGGAAGGCCATCCGCTTTTTGTCACTGGGCTTCTGCAATTCTTGAACGACCGCGGCGACATCCATCGCGTTAACAGCCACTGGTCATTGGCGCGTCCGCTTTCCGAAATGGACCTCGAGGTGCCGGAAAGCGTGCGCAGCATGATCCTGAAAAAAATGGAGGCTCTGGGTGACGATGACCGCCGTGTCCTCCAATTTGCAAGCATCGAAGGCGAGGAATTCACTTCTACAGTACTGGCGGATATTCTCGGAGTGGACGAAGTTGCGCTTGAAGAACGATTGGATCGCCTCGACAGGATACACCGTTGGATTCAGAGCTATGGCGAAGCGGAACTTCCCGATGGTTCTCTTGCCACCCGATATCGCTTCTGTCACGCCCTCTACCAGAATGTGCTGTACGGCGAACTAGTAAGCAAGCGCCGTATCGCGCTTCATCGCCAGGTGGGAGAGCGTTTGGCCGAGCATTATCGCGGGCAGACCACGCGCATAGCGGCGCAGCTTGCCGTCCATTTCGAGCATGGCCGAGATTTCGCGCGCGCGGTGACGTGCCTGCTCGAGGCGGGGGGCAATGCCACTCATGTGCATGCGAATTCTGAGGCTGTGGCCCACTATTCCCATGCGCTGAAGTTGATTGAAAAGCTTCCACAAGGAGATCAGCTCCAGCGATACCTGATACTTTTCCAGAAGCGCGGCTCCGTCAATTTCGCGCTCAGCAGGTTTGAGCAATCGACTGCGGATTTCCGGCAGATGCTTGAACGCGCCCGTGAAGCCGAATCGCCATCGCTGGAATGCGCGGCGTTGATCGCACTCTCCAATACGCTTTTTTGGTCGCACAAAATGAAAGAAATGCCGCTCCGAGCTGAAGAAGCCCTTCGGGCAGCGGACCGCGCCGGCAGCGCGGCCCTCCACATCGAAACCTCCGCGCTGATTGCCTTGAAACATCTTTGCTATGGAGAATTGAACGAAGCCAGCGCCGACATGGAAGAGAATATTCGGAGCGCCCGTTCAATCGGCCACAATCCCGGCTTGCTGGGCTCCCTCACCTGGAGGGGAGCACTCCACTTTTTCCAGTCTGAATACGGGCGCGGAGAATCATTGCTCACGGAATCCCACAAGCTGGCTTCCGAGCTGCGGGATGGTTTCTCTATGCTCGTCTCCTTATTTTTCCTCGGTCTCATTCGTGGAAACCTCGGCCGAATGTCGGAAGCTCTGACCACGCTCGAGGAAGCAATCGCTATGGCCGGGCGAAATGGTGATCATTTCTGGTTTCCGCGCCTGCCCAATTGCATCGGATGGATTCATCGCGAGCTCGGGGATTTTAGTGGCGCGTTGCGGCACGACCAGCGCGGCGTGGAAGTCGCCCGCGAGCACCATGTTCTTGAGGCCGAAGCCAATTCGCTCATCAATATCGGCATTGACTACGCGCGCGAGCGCGCTAGCGAAAAATCAGTCGCTGCCTTCGAGCAGGTCGAGGATATCTTCCATCGCGATGCCTGGTTCCGCTGGCGTTATAACATCCGCCACCAGGCGGCTCGCTCCGAACATTGGCTTTCTCAAGGTGACCTGAAGCAAGCGTCCGAGTACGCCAGCCGACTGTTCGACATGGCCGGCCAGTACAAGGCACGGAAGTACATCGCCATCGCGCACAAACTGCGCGCCGAAATCGCTCTCTTAAGGGGCGCGACCGTCGAAACGGAAACCGAACTGCACTCCGCGCTCGAACTGCTTCGCAGCTATCCCGTCCCGGTGATCGAATGGAAGATTCTTGCTGTGCTCGGTCGTCTGCATTCCGTTGGTAACGACCCTGAGCGAGCACGTGACGCCTTTTCGCGTTCGGCCGCCATTGTGCAAAAGATTGCGGGCAACTCCCCCGATGAGAAGCTTCGCGCGACCTTCTTGGGTTGCGACGAAGTTCGCGAGGTTTTTGCAGGTTCAACCGGATAGCCTTTGGCAATGCCTTTTGATTCGTCGCGCATCTCGCTGAAAAACTCACAAGATTCGCATCGAGGCCTGCATTTCAGCGAATTGAATCAACTGCGGACTTGAGACGCAGGGCCGGAACTCGGCTTGTTCCGCGCCACGACCAGGTCATCCAAATCGAAACGCGGTCACTTATTTCGGAACACTCCTGTAGCAGCCCGAACAGAGTCCCACAGCCTGGCTAACTGGTTAGCAGTTTGTTGAAAAACTCTTCCGGCTTGTCATTTCGAGGTGCGCTGCGAGATGGAATCTCTCTTTTTGTTGGCTTTTAGCGATGAAGAACTCCTGGCTGCGCTCGCAATGGCGAGTTCAAAAGCCTTTTTCAACAAACTGTTAAGTAGCGATAATCCCTGTCCTCGACAGTTATCGGTTCGGCCTGAGTCAGTCCCTCCTGGGCGCGACGGCCTTTGTAAAAGCTTTACGAAGTCCTCATGCTTTCCTAATGCATCGTGGCCTACCGTGCATGCTGCGGATCTGATCCGACTCTGGAGGAAACACCAATGAAATCGATTGCTCGGTTAGTCACGGCGGTGGCGGCAGTTATGTTGGCGGTCGCCACCTTGTGTCCCGCGCAAGACGTCAAGCCGACCGACCTGGGCAAGGGGGCGGCGTTCAATGGCAAGAAGATCGAGATGAAGGACAAGGGAGAGGTCGCGTACCTCCTGTCTTTCACGGCGGGGAAAGAGTTCGAGGCCACCACGGACGGCCTGAAGAATACCGACGTGCACCTTTTCGTCTACGACTCCTCCGGCGCGGAAGTCGCTAAGGACGACTCGCCCGGACCGAAGTGTTCGGTTAAGGTCACGCCGACCGAGGACGGGCAGTACAAGTTCGTCATCACGAACGCCGGCGGGGCCAACACGGTGACCTTCAAAGTAAAGGTCGCCAAATGATGACTCGCCGCTTGTCAAAAAGACAGGCACGCGCCGATTAGATGATGATAATCCCCGTTCTCCACAGTTATCGGTTCGGCCTGCTGAACCGGTCCCTGCTGGGTGTAACGATCTTTGTAAAAACTTTACGAAGTCCTCATGCCTTCCTGATGCATGGTGGCATACCACTATTGGCCAAACGGCGTCGTCAGGAGGTCAATCATGTCGAGCCGAACGCGCATCATGCTCGTTCTCGTATTCATCGCGGTGTTGGTCGCGACCGGAGCCATTCTAGGGACTGCGGTCGCGCAAAAGGCATCAGCGACACAACCGCAAAACAATCTGGCACTTGGAGAGGTCGAGGTCAAGAAGTTGCTTCTCCTCATGGACACCGACATCAATGGCAAAGTCGCCAAGGAAGAGTTCATGAGTTTTATGGAAGCTGAATTCAACAGGCTGGATAAGAAAAAGGAGGGGAAGCTGGACGTTAAAGAACTAACGCAACAGCCGACAAAAGCTTTCCACAAGTAATGGTCGGTTGAATCGTTGCGAAGCACAATTCGAGGGCTGCAACTAATTTGGGATTACGGTGTTTTCAGTAGCGCTGGACTCTCGTTCGGGGGATAGATATTCGGACTCCATTCTGTGTTCTCGTGGTCGATGATTTTGTCCCCTGGCGGAATTACCTGCTTGCGAAGCTCGGGGAAAATCCTGCCTTGCAAGTTGTCAGAGTCGCTTCCGACGGGGCAGAAGCAGTTTTGAAAGCAGCCGAGCTGCACCCCGATCTTATTCTGATGGACGTCAACTTGCCGGAGCTCAGCGGCATCGAAGCTGCCGCGAGAATCCGCGGGATGTCCTCGGAATCCAAGATTCTTTTCGTAAGCCAAAACCTTGATTTCGAAGTAGCGCTGGCGGCTCTGGACGCTGGTGGATTCGGTTACGTCGTCAAATCCGACGCTGAGAACGAACTGCTTCCGGCGGTGAAAACGGTGATGTCGGGAAAGAGATTTGTGAGCGCCCTACTGGCCAATCGCGTAATCGGAAACTTGAAATCCAGCGGATGATAACCCTCAACTTTGCTGACGCTTTTGGACGGAGACCACTATCGAAGTTGGAGGCGGAGGGTTTTCAGTACGGTCTCCACTCCCAGAACTTCGCGGACTCGTCGGCCAGCATGAGAAGCTGGTCTTCGAAGCAATCAAGACAGGAAGAGTGGCCGCACTCCCGCATGAGAGCCAGCTCTACGCTCAGGCGATTCAAGAACACATGCACTTAACACACGTCCACAATGCCCTTGAGTTCGCAGACTTGCGCGAAGGTGCGCAATACGAGATCACAGTGGCAGGCGAAGCCGTGAATCCTCTGGCCTACGTTGCCGCTCATGCGGCCTTCAAAGGGCAGCTCGAGCAGGATCCTTTGGTAAGGGCCGTCTTTGAAAAATTGGTGGCCACTGGGATCACAACCCATAACGCCGAACACGTTCTTGGTGCATTGCTCTTAGAAACGGAATGGGAAACCGCTCGGGCCGTCGAGGCCGGGAAAGATCCACAGGCGGCACAGAAGCGCTACATCCGCAGACTCGAAAACCTCATCCGGGAAATAGCCTATCGCAAAAAAGTCGCTGGCCAGTTCGGGGCTGGTCATTCCGGGTTTGAATAGGGGGACTCCCCGCAGCAAATGCCGAACTCCACTTTTCCGATGCGGGCGCTAATCAGGGTGCGCCGGGATAAATCGGCATGTTGTAAGGAATGGAAGAGTCCTACAAGAAAGGAGATAGCGACTCCATCTTGGCCCCGAGTCTTGCAGGAGACATCGCGAGATGTGGCCTGAAGCGTAGACAGGGGCATCGGTGGGCCGGGTATTGAGCTTCGAAAAACGCAAAACCAGGATGCCGACTCTCTCCTGATGGAGGAAGGCAGCACGATGGTTCGCGATAATCGCGAGTGAGCCATCGGTCCTGCGTAGTCTTAGACCCCGCGCACGCTGAGAAACAACCTGCACGAGAACCGGGAGACCTCTGGAGTGCCTCGGCCCGCAAGGGAAGGAGGCCGGTCTGCGAAGGCGCAAAGCCACAAGGCAGACGCGCAGGCTCTGGAGGAGTCGGACCGCACCATACTATCGATGAACCAGACGAACCAAGAAGAGCAATCTTCGGCGGAGCCTGGGGAGAAAAGGGTGCGGGCCAAGGAGAACATCGTTTCCTGCAACACTCGCCCGACACAGCGCGGGGCAATCGAGTGTGCCAGGGCTGGAGCGGTGTACGAGGAGAGCAACCCTCCTCGTCACGCATCCCAGGTGGGAGCCGTATGCGGGAAAACCGCTGGTACGGTTCTGTGCGGGGGGCGATCAGCGATGGTCGTCCCTACGCAACACTTGTGGATTTTCGCTCAACTGCTCAAGGCGTGTTTTTCCCTTGCTTAGGCACCCAAGCGCGCGCAGATAAATAGATGACTTCTTTAGTCCCATCATCGTTTTGAGACAATTGAATCGCCACTCTATCAGGCTCGACGCGCCATAGTGCGGCTGGTCCACTGTAGTCCTGAGGAAAAACCCATTTCCCATGGTGATTATCGATAGAGGCCCTGATGGCGTCGATGGATGTTGACTTATCGTACGGGCCACAATTCCGAGTACACATTTCTCCTCAATATCGATGCTTGGGTTCTGAGGATATATGGCAGACGAATCTGCTGCGTCGTCCGAGCACATCTGAGAACAGCCGGACGCTTGGCACCCTATTAGCTTGGGGCTCGGCAGAACAACATGGCTGTGATCCTCGTGATGCAGTCGGCCGCGAGTAGCCAGACAGACTGCGAGCATCATCACTGCAATGACCCGACTCAACTAGCCCCCTTGTCAGCTTTCAGGTGCAGAATCCATTGCTCACCTGTGTACGTTAATGGTACTGATACCGAGTCAGTAACCCAGCTGAGGACTGTGAAGTAGAGAACCAAAACGAGGCCAAGGTCAGAAAGGCTCCTTTATGGTCGTGACTCCTGCTTAGTCGCGTTACCGTACATCTCTAACAATGTCGGCCCTGTCAAACACTTTTTGAGCAGACCTCTCCCATCACTTAAAAGAGTTTTTTCTTCCGCTTGCCGGGTGGTCTTTCTTGTCGGCCTTGACGACTGCGGCTCGTTCGTAAGCGAGCGGTCAGCTTCCGTCCGCCCCCTACATCTCTTCGCTCATAAACTTCAGACCAGGGTTCGTTGTTCGAACTCCCTCTCATGAGCGAGCGGGATGCCCCTTCCAGTGCGCGGCGTTCTCGTTCACGCCCAGTCCGGTACCGAACTGTCCCGCCTGCAAACCGAATTCCGGCTCCCGCTTCCCGAGCCTCTCAACAAAAGCCACTCGAGTCGAGGGGGGCCGACATTGTTATGCAAGCAAGTCAAATCAGTTCGTATCAGTCGCTGATGAAGAGGCGTTCTACTGAGCGTCACCCCCACCTGGCACCACTTGGCACCATTTCATTTTGATCAGGGCTGTTAGCGCCGTGACAGTGTGGGACTTATAGGGATGTTCTGCAAATTCGATCCCCACCGCCCGTACCAATATTTTCACGGATTCTCCCGCCAAACTATTTTTGCATGCACCCCTGGGCCGCATCGGTAAGAGAATTCAAGCATCCAAGTACTGTAATCGTTTGATGCCCGTTTCAATTCCGTGCGGGAAATGAGGAATCTATGCCCGGTCGTCCGCGTCTCACTGATACCCCGCTTTCTATTCTGGACTTGGCGCACTTACGACAGGGAGGGACGGCTGAGGAAGCTTTCCACAACGCTCGCGCGCTGGCGCAGCGCGCGGAATCCCTGGGCTACAAGCGATTCTGGCTGGCGGAACACCACAATATTTCCGGAGTCGCATGCTCGGCGACGTCGGTTTTGATCAGTTACATTGCGAATGCTACCTCGACAATCCGCGTGGGTTCCGGAGGCATCATGCTACCGAATCATGCGCCGCTTGCCATTGCAGAACAGTTCGGAACGCTCGAATCGCTGTTTCCTGGCCGGATCGACTTGGGTCTCGGTCGCGCTCCCGGGGGTGATTCGAGTGCGGCGCGGGCTCTCCGCGGTTCCGTAACCGACGCGGGTGAGAATTTTCCAGCGCTTCTGGACGAATTGCGCGGGTATCTTGGTGAGCCACGACCTTCGCAGCGCGTGCATGCCTATCCTGGGGAAGGCACGAACGTTCCCATCTGGCTGCTTGGCTCGAGTGATTTTAGCGCGCGACTGGCCGGGCAACTCGGCTTGCCGTTCGCGTTCGCCGCTCATTTTCAGCCGGGCCCTCTGTTGCCCGCCCTTCGCATCTATCGTGCTTCGTTTCGTCCCTCTCAAATTCTCGACCGGCCCTACGTCATGGTGGGAGTCCCGATTCTGGTGGCAGACTCAGACGAGCACGCTCAAGTTCTATCTACAACGCCAATCCGAATGTTCCTGAACTTGATCCGTGGCGTTCCCGGTCCGCTGCCGCCGCCCACAAGGAGCCTGGAGTGGACTCCGGAAGAGCGGCAGATGGTGGCCGCAAAATTTGGCGCTGCGATTTTCGGCGCACCCGAAACTGTTGCGGTGCGGCTGGATGCGTTTCTCGAGGAGACGCGAGCGGATGAGTTGATCGTGGTATCGAACACCTACAACTTCGAGGACCGGCTACGCTCCTATGAACTTCTCGCCAATCTCGCCAAGCAGGGAAGAGAAGAACCACAGATCGCCAGGACGGTTTAGGCGCAAGAAACTGAGCCCAATCCGAATATCAAACTAAGGAATCGAATGACACGAAATCGTCTAATTACTTTTATTGCAGTGATTCAGTACTTTCTATGCCTGATACATCTTATTCTCTATAAGACGTGGACATTTTCGCCCGCAGGCGGCGATACGCCCGGGGCGTTCTGGCTCAAACTGGGGCTGGGCTTTTTGTCGGTGAGCTTTGTGGCCGCCTCGCTCCTCGCATATCGCTATACAAACGCTCCTCTGCGCGCGTTCTACCGAGCCGCCGCGGTTTGGATGGGCATGCTGACGTTTCTATTTTTCGCGGCCGTTTTCTCATGGGTTATTTTTGGAGTCGCGCGATTGCTGGGACAGGACGTGAACTTCCATCGGATCGTGGAATTTCTGTACGGTGCTGCGGCAGTGACAGGACTTTACGGCGTTATCAACGCAGGCTGGACGCGAATCACACGCACGACGGTGCGGCTCGCGAACCTGCCGGCGGCGTGGCGCGGCAGAACAGCGGCGCTGATCAGTGACGTGCACCTTGGGCACGTTCGCAACGGCAATTTCTTGCGACGTATGGTCGCGAAGATTTTGCAGGAAGCGCCGGATGCGATTTTCATCGCTGGAGATTTGTACGACGGAACGGCTATCGACGCGCGGCGAGCGGCGGAGCCATTGAGCGAGCTGGTGGCGCCGCACGGTGTGTATTTCGTCGCGGGAAATCATGAGCAATTTCGGGACGACAGCAAATATCTGAATGCGATTACGGCGGCGGGAGTCCGCGTGCTCAGCAATGAGAAGGTGGAGGCAGACGGTTTGCAAATAGCCGGCGTGTCGTACCTGAGCGCGACGCACGGTGAGCACTTTGCGTCGGTGCTACGCGGCATCCGATTGGATCGCGATCGCGCGAGCATCCTGTTGACGCATGCGCCGGACCATCCAGAGGTCGCGGAGGCCGCCGGGGTATCCCTGCAGCTGTCCGGGCATACGCATCTGGGGCAGTTCGTTCCCTGGAGTTGGATGGCCCGGCGGGTTTACCGGCAGTTTGTGTATGGCTTGAGCCGAATCGGGAAAATGCAGGTTTTCACTTCGAGCGGAGCGGGAACGTGGGGACCACCGTTGCGGCTGGGATCGAATCCCGAAATTGTGATGCTGCAGTTCGAGTAAAAATACTCCATCGCCAGCGACCGGGCGTGAAGGGCATTGCTGCACTTGTCGCTGTCAGGCGTTGGTCGTAGTGGTTTCCTTGGACGTGATCTCGTATTTGAAATTGTCCGGGTCGAGGCAGTCGAGCCGGGCTTCGGCGGTTTCGGCTTGCGGATACATGAGGAAGCCGAGCGGTGCGCCGTTCGATCCGGGTAAAGCTACGTCATGCGCGAAGTTGTACGCCATCCAATTCATTTCCCACGATCCGAATAGCCGGGCGCGGGCACTCTTCACCATGTTGTCTTCCAGCGGACGATTTCCGGGCGGCTCTTCCAGCACAACTTTGCGCACATCGGCGGGGTCAACCGGCACCCAGCCATATTCTGTGAGGTAAACCTCCGCGCGGCAGTGCTGCGATTTTGTGATGGTCTCTGTGGAAGCGCCCAGGCTTTTGTAACCCAATTCTGATTTGCCGACGCGGATGCCGTAGACGTCGCGCGCGGGAAGTCCGGCCGCACGCGCGAGGCCCACGTAGAGCGCGTTCAGATCGGCGCACTTGCCACCGAGATCGTGAGACTCGAGCATGAAACGAATGTCGCCGACGCCACAGCCGCGCGTTTTCGGATTGCGGAAAGTGTTGTCAACGATCCATTCGTAAATGGCGCCGGCTTTTTCGACGTCCGTTTTCGAGTTGCTGGTGATCTCTGTTGCCATGGTTTTCACGATGCCATCGGTGGGCAGAAGCTTCGTCGGCTGCAAGAAATGCTGCAGGTCCGCGCGGTCTATTTTTGGCGCGTTGCTGGGCGCGGAGAGATCGACCGCGTAGTTCCTGGTGGTGATGCGGCTGGTGAAGGTGAGGACTGGCTTGACGCCGGATGGATATTCCGCGGCGATGATGCCGAGCGAGTCCGGCTTGCTTTCTGTCATTTTCGCGGCGCCACCGGTCTCAGGCTGGAACGTAGCGGAGAGCGTTTTCTGAAAGGGGGATTCGCTGATGAGCGGAGAGGGGAGCCAGATGCGGGTGGCGCCCGAAGGTTTAAGGACTTCGGCGCGGGTGGTGACTTCGAAGGTGCGCCACTGGCCATTCGTAGGGTTATGCGTGGCGTCGCTTGTGGCTTCAAGCGTTGTATCGCGCACAAAGATTTGCCCGGGTTTTGCGAACGCCAGGCCTGCTGAAAAAATTCCTGTGGAGCGGAGAAAATCGCGTCGCTTCATATCCCACCCTTTGCATCGGGAATTCTGCTCTTACTGGCCGGCCGAAGGATAGCGTACAACTCGCTTAGCAGGCAATATGGGGGTGGATCGCTGGAGGACGAATTTCGCGGTGCGGCGCAGACGTGGAAATGGCATAAAAATCAGCGATTAGAAATGCGTGGTTGGTGAGTGGTGATTGGCGATTAGTGAACCGCGAATTGTAATCCGTGACCGGTGAATCGTGATTCTTGCAGCGCAAAACTTGTGGAGTAGTGCAGGCAAACATGCGCTTTTCGACCGATTAGAAAAATTCAACGCGTTGTTCTCCGGGGAGTTGCGGGCGATTCTGACCGCGGCGCGACCGATTAGGAAATCGTGTGTGGAGGGAGGGGTCGGGCCTGGCGGGGCCAGATCGCGCCAGCTGGGGCTCGAGCAACTCGAAAACACGCGGGAAAGGCACCGCGAAAGGTAGCGCTTCGCTCCGTCGGTTTACCCAGCGTTTCCACGCTGGCTAAGTTAAGCCGTGCCTAGGACGGGGGTTTGGAGTGCCGGAGACGCTGCGCGGCGTGGGTTCGCTGTTCGGCGTGCCAATTGGTACTAATGACGATAGGCTGCGGGTCAATTCGCGTGTAATCTCCGCTCGTACGGCCTTGCCTGGGCTGGTAGGGTGTCGGCGAGCGTGTTCGATGAGAGTCTGGCGACGCCGGATAGCATGAACCTGTAGCGAGCGGTGGTTCGCACAGTCAGGCGAACCAAGTGTTGGAGCACATTCGGATGGCCTTCCTTAAAAGTTTGCGGCTGCGGCGGAAACTGCTGCTCGCCATGGTTCCCCTGGTCCTGATGGTGGTAGCGGCGGGAGTCTATTCGTCGTTTGAAACCAAGATGATCGACACGTGGTATAGCGAGTTGATCGCAAACCAAGTGGAAGCGCTAAGAAATGTGGGCGAAGCGCGCGCGAATACCAACCGATTCGGGCTGTTCCTGTTTGAGCTGGTGGACGAGACCGATCCGGATCGCAGACAGGTGCTCGACGGCCAACTGACAGAAGTTGCCGACGATTACCACAGAGTGATGGCGGCGGCACTGAAACAAAGCCCCGAGCGCGCGGAGCAGATCAACGAGGCAACCGCTTTGTTCGAGCAGGCGGAGCTTGATGCTCGGCCCGCGCGGGCGGCAGCCGTGGCGGGCAACAGTGCGAAAGCGACAAATCTGTTGCGTGGAGGCGTGAACCAGGAATTGCAGCGAGCGCGCCAGGCCGCCATCGAGATCATGCAGGATTTGCAGACGTATATTGACCGGCGCTCCGATCAATTGAGCAGTAATACGCATCACGCAATTTTGGTCACCTGGCTGGTGATTGGTTTTGGCCTGCTGGCATCGTGGGCTGCCGCGTACCGCATCGTGGAAACACAAGTGGTGAAGGAATTGCTGTCTCTGCAGGGCAGTATTCAGGATTTGGCCGACGGGCGGCTGGAACAGAACATCCCGTACCTGGATCGCAAGAATGAAATTGGTGCGATCGGACGGGCGTTGCGTACGCTGCAACTGGGCGCGCGGGAACGGGAAACGCAAGCGTGGGTGAAGGCCGAAGTGGGGGCGACGCTGGAAGCTTTACAGTCGGCCCAGGACTATCCCGGATTTGGGAAGGCTTTATTGTCGCAGCTGTCGCATGCGATTCCGCTGATTTACGGGGCGTTCTATGTTGCGGATGAGAGTCGCGCGCGTTTTTCACGTGCCTATTCGTTTGCGTGTGCGGATGTGGGGAGCCCGGGCGAATTTGGGCTTGGCGAAGGACTGGCCGGGCAAGCCGCGGTGGAGCGGCGCATGCTGGAAGTTACCGCTGGGAATCAGGTTCGAATCTCGGCGGGGATGGGTACGCTGACAGTGGGGAAAATTCACTTCATTCCTGTGGTGAATAAGGACCAAGTAACTGCCGTCATTGAATTGGCGACGAATTCAGCATTGTCGGAGCGCCAGCGCGCGTTGCTTGACTCTTTGCTGCCGTCGGTTGCGCTGAGCGCTGAAATATTGTCGGGGAACATTGCTACTCGGGAGCTGCTGGATCGGACTCAAGCGCAGGCTGAGTCTTTGGCGGCTTCGGAACGTCAGCTGGGCGCGCGCAAACAGGAATTGGAGAAAATCAACCAGGCGCTGGAGGCGTCTGGAGAAGAATTGCGGCGAGCCAAGGAGGTAGCGGAGGAAGCCACCAAGATCAAGTCTGATTTTCTGGCGAACATGAGCCACGAAATCCGCACGCCGATGAACGCCATTATCGGCATGTCGCATCTGACGCTGCGGACGGAACTGAATCCGCGGCAGCGCGACTACGTGAGGAAAATTCAACTGGCCGGCCAGCACTTGCTGGGGATCATCAACGACATTTTGGATTTCTCGAAAATCGAAGCGGGCAAGCTGACTGTGGAAAACATTGATTTCGATCTGGAGCGCGTGCTGGAAAACGTGGGCAATTTGATCTCCGAGAAGGCTTCCGCCAAAGGCCTGGAACTGATCTTTGATATCGATCCGGCAGTCCCTAGTCAGCTCAAAGGCGACCCGCTGCGCCTGGGCCAAATCTTGATCAACTTCTGCAATAACGCCGTGAAGTTTACCGAACAAGGCGAAATCGTCGTTCATGCGCAGATTCGGGAAAAAAATGCTGAGGGCCAGCTGGTTTATTTCGCGGTGCGCGACACTGGCATCGGCCTCACCAAAGAACAGATGGGCCGGCTGTTCCAAGCGTTCGAGCAGGCGGATGCTTCCACCACTCGCCAACACGGCGGCACCGGGCTGGGCCTCGCGATCTCGAAGCGGCTGGCGCAGTTGATGGGAGGAGATGTTGGCGTAGATAGCGAAGTGGGGAAGGGCAGCACATTCTGGTGCACTGCCCGGATGGGCAATGGCGCGGCGAATCGACGACAGACCGTCCCGCCCGATCTCCGTGGGCGCAGGGTTCTGATCATCGACGATAATCCCCAAGCTCGTGCGGTACTTTCCAGCATGCTGCTCGGCATGACATTCGAGGCAGATGAAGCTCCTTCCGGGTTGGAAGGAATTGAAATGGTGCGCCGGGCCGCGGACGCAAATAAACCGTACGAAATTGTTTTTTTGGACTGGCAGATGCCGGGCCTTGATGGCTTCGAAACGGGGAAACAGATTCGGGCGCTGCCGAATCTGCAAGTTCGTCCGCACCTGGTGATGGTAACCGCTTACGGCCGTGAAGAGGTTTTGAAACAGGCCGAAGAGAACTCGTTCGCAAATATTTTAATTAAGCCGGTGACGGCTTCGATGCTGTTTGATTCAGCCGTTGAAGTCCTCGGCGCCGGTGGTTCCAAGAGTTACGAAGCCGCGGCGGCTCCGGGGGTTGACCTTGCGCGAATTCGCGGCGCGCGCATCTTGCTGGTCGAAGACAATGAGCTCAATCGCGAGGTCGCGATCGGCCTGCTGGAAGATGCGCACCTGGAGATTGAATCAGCTGAGAACGGACAGGCCGCCGTGCAGATGGTCGCTGAACACAATTACGATTTGGTGCTGATGGATATGCAAATGCCCGTGATGGATGGTCTCGCCGCCACACGAACCATCCGTTTGAAACCGCAATTCCAGTCGCTACCCATCATCGCGATGACTGCCAACGTGATGGAAAGCGATCGCGAAAAATGTACAGAAGCGGGAATGAATGACCATATCGCGAAGCCTATCGATCCCGACGCTCTTTTCGCTGCATTGTTGCGCTGGATAAAGCCGCGCCCAGAACTAGCCGCAAACGCGCGGGCAGAAACTTCTACAGCGACAGCGCGCGCCGCACGCTCGCCGGATCGCGACGGCGCTCCCGAAACCGCCACGTTGCAGATGGAGGGTGTGGACACCCAGTCGGCGCTGCGGCGCACGGGCGGAAATCCCAAACGCTACGAGATGTTGCTGCGCAAGTTCGCGGATTCGGCAAATGTGGAAGAAATTCGCGTTGCGCAAGCCGGGGGCGACGCAGCCACGGCCGCACGTGCAGCTCACTCACTGAAAGGCGCGGCTGCGAACTTGGGCGCGACGGCCGTAGCAAGCGCCGCAGCCGAGCTAGAAACAGCAATCAAAGCGGGAGAGACTGCGCAGCCGCTGCTGGATACGCTGGCCACAAAACTTCGCACGGTTGTGAAGGCAATCCGGTCAGCCTTGCCCAATGAACAAGTGTCAGAAAGCGCCCGAGCCTCGGCCGCCGACCCCGCTTCCGTTGCGGCGCCGTTGCGAAAGTTGACAAAACTTCTATCGAACGACGATGGCGACGCTGCAGATTTTATTTTGGAAGCACAGCCGGACTTCGCCAAGGTGCTTACGATTTCTGAAATCACCAGCCTCCAGGCCTTCGTCGGAAATTATGATTTTGTTGGCGCGCTGAAGTGTGTTTCGCAGATTGCCGGTCGTTTAGGTCTTCAACTGGAGTGAAATCATGGCTGAGGCACCAGACCAAAAAACGATTTTGATTGTGGATGACACGCCCATCAATATCGGAGTAATTTCCGGCGCGCTGAAAGACTCGTTCGCGACGAAAGTTGCAACCAACGGCGAAAAGGCTCTGGCGATAGCAGCAGGGAGGGACAAGCCGGACCTGATCCTGCTGGACATACTGATGCCGGAAATGGATGGGTACGAGGTTTGCCGCCGCTTAAAAGCAAATCTCGACACGCGCGATATTCCGGTGATTTTTCTTACCAGCCAGACCGAAGCCGAGGACGAAACAAAGGGCTTCGAGGTGGGAGCGGTTGATTACATTCACAAACCATTCTCTGCCGCAGTTGTGAAGGCGCGGGTGCGCACTCATCTGATGCTTCGTGAAGCACACGCACAGATCGCGCGACAACTGGTGGAAATAAATACCGAACTGGAAATGGCGCGGCAGATTCAGCTATCGATTCTTCCCAGCAGCACGCCGAAGATGTCCGGAATGGATATTGTGGCACGCTACATTCCCATGACGTCGGTGGCTGGTGATTTTTACGATTTCATCGTCGTGGACGATCGTCACGTCGGCATACTGATAGCGGACGTGTCAGGTCACGGTTTGCCGGCCGCGCTTATCGCGTCGATGCTGCAGGTCGCCCTGACCGCGCAAGCCCGCCACGTTTCCGAGCCGGCCAAAGTTCTGGCCGGATTAAATCAAGCGCTTTGCGGCAAATTTCAGCATAATTTTGTCACCGCCGCTTATGTTTACGTGGATCTGGAAAAAAACATCATGAAGTACGGTGGCGCGGGCCATCCGCCGCTGTTGCTTTGGCGCAAATCAACCGGCAGCTCCAGTCAGTTGCTGGAAAACGGTTTGGTCATGGGGCAGTTCGAGGAGGCCACCTACGATTCGTTGCAAGTTCCGATCGAGCAGGGTGACCGGTTTTTCCTTTACACCGATGGAATTCTGGAAACGACCAATCCAGCGCAAGAGGAATTTGGCGCGGAGCGCTTCATGAAGTTCATGGAAACGAATCATAAACTTCCCGCCGGCCCATTTGCCGACGCCCTGTTGCTCGAGCTGGCTCACTGGCTGGAACTACCTCCGGGGGAGGGCCACAAAGATGATATTTCGCTTCTGGCCGTCGACTTTACGGCTCGCTGACGGCTTCAGCAGATTAGCGAGACGTTGAAAGAGTGAACGGTTCCAAGCCGCTATGGTAAACGGTTTTGCCAGCAGCAACCGTGATTGGAGAGCGCTATGAAGAACTTCAGCAGGAAATTTCGTCCGATAGGTTTTGCTTTGCTATTGCTCTCTCTCGGCGTTGTTGCGGTCGCGCAGGAGGCGCCCGCTAACGTCGCGGGTAATTGGACGATACATTCAAAAGGGCCGGATGGCGCCGAGCGTACGCAGATAATGCGAATCACGCAGCAAGGCGGTGTTATCACTGGACATTATCAAGGCCCCGGCCAGGAAGGCGAACTGGAAGGGACTATTAATCAACAGCACATCCTGTTCCGCACCAAAACTCGCACTGTTCTAACTTTTCGCGGAAGAGTGGACGGGCCGCGTACTGACCATATTGTCCAAGGACGCACCATCAGCGGGACCTATCGAGACGAGCACGGAGAGGGGCACTGGAACGCAACGCGTTCTGAGTGAAAAGCCCGTGTGAGAATCCGCAACTCATGCTTAGTCGGGTAAACCGACATTGCGGACCAGTTTCCGGCAACGGCATTAATCAAGTTGTGATGCGAACGATCAAAACCTACTCCAATCGGGCGCTCTTTTATAATGCGTTAATCGTCCAAGTGACTCTTGGTTGCCCAAAGAGCTACAATTTATCCGAGCGTGCCGTGCCCGGCCCAAACGCGATCTCGACCGCCCCTTGTGAAAAAATTCTCACCCGCCACGCTGCTTAAGGCTGTTGAGAAAAGCACAGCCCTGCTTTTGCGCGGTGCGCACAAGGACGCCCTGGAAATCCTCCGTCCTGCAATTCTTCAGGATCCCGAAAACGCCGCCCTCGCGACACGTCATGCTGACGCACTCTATCTTGGCGGCCACATCGCCGAGGCCAGAGACGCTTACCGCCGCGCTTGCGTGCTCGACAGGGCGGAATTTCAAGCTTGGTACGGGTGCGGCTGCGCGGAATTCGCCTTCGAATCCTATGCCAGCGCCATTGCTTGTTTCCAGCGGGCCCTCGTGCTCAAGCCGCGGAATATCGACACGCATCATTACCTCGGGAGATCTCGCTTTTATTTGGGAGAGGTCGATTCGGCAATCGAGCATTTTTTCTTCGTGGCGAAGGCGGGGAACGCGATTGCGCGAAGGCAAGCCCTGCGACAAATAGCCGTGATCGTTCCCGGAAGCCCGCTCCGCGGCAACGCCGCGATTTTGCGAGCACGGCGCAAGTGGGCTTCGTTCGAAGAAAGGATTGAGCGTGCTCGAAAACCCGTCGCTGTCTATAGGCATTCGCCCGGGAAGAAACTGAAGCTCGGCTACGTCTCGTCGTTTTTCAATTCCCGCAATTGGATGAAACCAGTCTGGGGAACGATCAATCACCACGACCGCTCGGCCTTCGAGGTCCACCTTTTCGTGGACGGAGACAACCCTCGTTCCGAAAACGGCTATCGTCGCCATCCGGGCGACTCCACCCACTTGATGCGCGATCTTTCGAATCAGTCGGCTGCGCAGCAGATCTCCGCGGCGGGCATCGACATCCTGATCGATTTGAATGGTTACAGCGCCCCGCAACGCTTGGGTCTCTTCATGAGGAAGCCCGCGCCAATCTGTGTTGGTTGGTTCGGCATGTACGCGACAACCGGAATCTCGGCTTTCGATTACGTTATCGGCGACGCGCGGGTGATTCCTCCGGAGGAGGAACGATTTTATAGGGAGCAAGTCCTGCGCGTTTCAGGCTCCTATCTCGCTTTTTCTGTTTTGTACCCCGTCCCGCCGGTCGAAACTCCACCCTGTCTTCGTGCCAGCGGTGTCACCTTCGGCTGTTTTGCGCCGCATTACAAACTCACTGACGGAGTGATCTCGGCCTGGGCCAAAATTCTTCGTGCGGCTTCCAATGCGCGGATCGTACTGATGAATACCGCCCTGGGCGATTCTTCGAATAGGGCGGCGCTGCACGAGCGTTTCGCTCGCTTCGGCGTCGCGCGGGAACGGGTGATCCTCGAAGGACCTGCGGAACACTATGCGTTTCTCGAAACATACAACCGGGTTGATATCACTTTGGATACGTTTCCTTATAACGGAGGAACAACGACGGCGGAGTCACTTTGGCAGGGGGTGCCTGTGCTGACATTCCACGGCGACAGGTGGGCGGATCGTATCAGCAGTTCGATCTTGATCGCCGCTGGACTTGGAGATTGGGTCAGCAAATCGCTTGCGGCGTACATCCAGAGGGCCATCGCACTTGCGCTTTTGCCGGATACACCCAGCCAGCTGTCCGGTCTGCGCACGCGGATGCGCGAACACCTTCTTACGTCGCCGGCCTGCGACACCGTCGCGCTGTGCCGAGACTTGGAGAGCCATTACCTCGCAATCATGAGACTGGCCGGACGAGCCAATGTCCGCACGCGGCGCGCACTAGCTCCACTCAGCCATCAGGATCATTCGTGACTACGAATTTATTTCAATCCATTTTTCATGACCCGCGGCGCTCACTGACAGCGGCTTGACGGGTTTGAGCTTCACTTGTTTAAGCTGCGACTTGGAACTTCCGGATTTCTTTGCGGGCCTCTTCTTTGCCATGCTGTCTCCTGTCATATGGGAATTTTTCCCGAGCCCGGGAAGTCGAAAGACCGCGTAAATCTACACCTGCCAGGCGCGGCCGGTCAATGACGAGGCCTCCTGATACCTCTGAAAATCGCGGACAAAATGCCAAGACTTCGGCAACGCTTCTCGATGCCGCTATTCTTGAGCGTCATTTCTGCGGACGACGGTCCGCGGAAATACCAGGGTGGGTCGCTTTGCTTTTTAGCGCGAGCGAATGAGTCGTGGTCTCGCGCTATTTCCGCGGCGTCTTCGACGGCCGCCCGGGGATAGATGCTCTAGTGCCTCGTGCCCGGCGCTTCAATGCCGCCATCCATTCCGCTGCAGTCAGGTTAATTGTTCCGCGGCACTTCTCCGACCGGCAACAGCAAATCATGCGCGGGCTTTTGGGATGATACTTGTAATCCAGCGTCAGTTCCTCGCCCCTGCGGATGCGCCGCACGCTGAAGAACAAAATGCGCCCTTGCACCCTCCGCGCGGCGATATTGGGATCGCAACTGTGGTTGATTCGCTCGGCGCCGCTCCCGCCGATTCCGCCATCCAGACGCCAGTAGCGGTCCAGACGAAATATGTAGCGCGGCAATTCACCTCGTCGCTTCAATATCTCTCGGATCCGGCTCCCCATCTGTTGGCCACTGAAACGCATCCCGGTATATTCGATCACTCTCCGCCGTGCCGGTATCGTCTCAGCGGCAAATACTCCCAATCCCTGGATACGCGAGCGCCGAATCAGCAGCCGATACTTTGAGGCTCTCCTGTCGATCATCCCGTCCACCGCCTTCCTCATTCTTGGGTTGGCTTGCATGTCTGAGCGTTTTCTCATACGAGAGTGGCAGTCGGCTTGCTGTTAGCCCGTCCCACACGCCTCCCGCGCGAAGCACAAATTGTAGGACGAACATTCCGCCCGCCGCGGTATTCAAAAACTCGCGCGCCTTACGAACGCCAAGGAGCGCGAGCCAACTCCGGATAAGCAATCGGCGGAAGTAAACCTGCACGCAGTCGCGAATCGGACATCTTAGTACGGGGACCCACTTTACCGGTTGAGCGTTAATCAGGGTGCGCCGGGATAAATCGGCATGTTGTAGGGAATGGAAGAGTCCTACAAGAAAGGAGATAGCGACTCCATCTTGGCCCCGAGTCTTGCAGGAGACATCGCGAGATGTGGCCTGAAGCGTAGACAGGGGCATCGGTGGGCCGGGTATTGAGCTTCGAAAAACGCAAAACCAGGATGCCGACTCTCTCCTGATGGAGGAAGGCACCACGATGGTTCGCGATAATCGCGAGTGAGCCATCGGTCCTGCGTAGTCTTAGACCCCGCGCACGCTGAGAAACAACCTGCACGAGAAGCGGGAGACCTCTGGAGTGCCTCGGCCCGCAAGGGAAGGAGGCCGGTCTGCGAAGGCGCAAAGCCACAAGGCAGACGCGCAGGCTCTGGAGGAGTCGGACCGCACCATACTATCGATGAACCAGACGAACCAAGAAGAGCAATCTTCGGCGGAGCCTGGGGAGAAAAGGGTGCGGGCCAAGGAGAACATCGTTTCCTGCAACACTCGCCCGACACAGCGCGGGGCAATCGAGTGTGCCAGGGCTGGAGCGGTGTACGCAGAGCAACCCTCCTCGTCACGCATCCCAGGTGGGAGCCGTATGCGGGAAAACCGCTGGTACGGTTCTGTGCGGGAGGCGATCAGCGATGGTCGTCCCTGCCGCAACACCAATCGCTGTAGTATCTGAACTCACTGGGAGAAACTCCGTGCCTCAGAGGCCGGAAAATTTCTTGGACGATTTGTCGAATTCCGGTCGGGCCGTGCGTCGTTATAGTGAAGGTAGGGCAACCGGCCCGATCCAGGAGAAGTCATGAGAAAAGTTAATGTGCTTGAATTTGTCTCCCTTGATGGAGTCATACAAGCCCCAGGCGGGCGAGAGGAAGATAGCAGTGGCGGCTTCGCGTATGGCGGCTGGACAAGTCCACATTCCGACCCTGTTAGTTCAACGGCCATGAGAAAGCAGATGAACATGCCGTTGGACTTGTTGCTAGGGCGTAAAACTTTTGACATCTGGGCACGATTTTGGCCGCAACATAACGACATTTGGCCGGCCGTCAACACAGCGACCAAGTACGTCGTCTCGAATACCATGACTTCTCACGAATGGTAGCCGTCCGTGTTTCTAAACGGAGATATTGCGGAAAAAATCAGCAAAATCAAGCAACAGGAAGGGCCGGATTTGCACGTTTATGGAAGCGCAAATCTCGTTCAGACGCTCCTCAAGCATGACTTGGTCGATGCGTTGTGGCTGAAGATATTTCCGATTGCCTTGGGCAGTGGAAAACGATTGTTTGCCGATGGCACGATCCCGGCGGCTTTCAAGGTGACGGAAAGCACCGTCACCTCGAAAGGCGTCATTATCGTCGACTACGAGCGTGCAGGCGCAGTCCCGACCGGAAGTCTATAAACATTCGCGCCGTGTTGCACATCTCCCGGCAGGGCCGGGGCGGGAGGTGGACCCGCTCGCGTCTGGTAGTCAGTAACAACGATGCCCCTGCCCCCGATCGTGTTTCATTCTCATTTCTTGCGGAGCATTACCTGAAAGCCGACTTCGGCGCGGATGCGGTGGGGGGCTCGATAAACCACAGTCGACCGGTGTCTAAGAAGCCTACGTTGTTACGCAATCATGTGCTTTGGCTCCGATTTAAGTTCACCGGTAAATGCGTTAATCAAGACTCAGAGCATTCGTTTCGCGCGCCAGACAGACGGGGAGCTGAGCGGCATTTGTTCGTTCGCGCTATCCAGGACCAATTGAATCCATGAGCTTCATCATCAAATAGGTGAAGTACTCGGCGTCAGTCCGTGCCGCCTGCTTGTTGTCCGCGCCTTCGCCGTGCCCGCCCTCGGTGATCTCGTCGTAGAAGAAAGGCTTGTGAAATTCCTCCAGGCGAGCGGCAAACTTGCGCGCGTGAACCGGCCCGACGCGATCATCCTTGGTCGTAGTAAAGATCAGTGGCTCCGGATAAGACACATCGGGTCGCAATTGGTTGTACGGCGATATGGAAGTAAGGAACGCGCGCTCCTCTGGCACCGAGACCGAACCATATTCGCCTACCCACGATGCGCCTGCCGACAAATGCTCGAACCCCAACATGTCCAGCAGCGGTACTTGGATCACGACAGCACCCCACATTTCCGGGTGCTGCGTGAACTCGACGCCCATCAGCAGGCCGCCATTGGAACCTCCGATAATTCCCATCCTGCGCGAGCTGGTGATCTTGCGAGTGACAAGATCTTGCGCCACCGCATAGAAGTCGTCGTAAATCCGCTGCCGGTGAGTCTTGAGGCCGGCCTCATGCCACGCCGGACCAAACTCGCCGCCACCGCGGATGTTGGCCAGCACATACACGCCGCCATGTTCGAGCCACAGCTTGCCAACCACGGCCGAGTAGCTCGGCGTATTCGCAACCTCGAATCCGCCGTAGGCCGTCAGCAGACTGGGATTCGAACCGTCCAATCGCATATCCTTGCGATGCACCACGAAGTACGGCACCTTTGTGCCATCTCTTGAGGTGGCCTCCAGTTGTTCCACCACATCATTACTGGCATCAAACTGTGGCTTCTGCGACTTGGCCGAAGCGAACGATCCGTTTGCTGCGTCACCAAGCCACAGCGAGGGAGGCGTTAGAAAACCTTCCAGTCCCAAAAAGAAAAGGTCGTCGGTGCGGCTCGCCGCCGCCGATTTGATCGTCAGATTGTCTGGCACCGGAAGCCGCTTTCGCGTCCAACTGCCATCGCTTCCCGCTGCGTACACGTACGCGCGTTGCTGAACATGGTCGAGCGTAGCCAGGATCATGTGGTTCTTTGTGGTCATAGAAAACTGTTCGAATTCTTGTGCGCTCGGCGCGAAGACTACCGCTGGTTTCAGCCTCTGCTGATCTTTTTCAATCGCGGACAGCTCCAGAGCGACCACTGAGCCCGCGCCAACCTTGGCGGTTTGTCCTTGCGGCGTCCAGTCCTCATCCAGCGTCACCAGCAGCTGACCGCTCACCAAGCCCGTTATCCTGGCCTTCCGCGGCAACGCGAGTTTTTTTGCTCCGTCGGGCAAGAGCAGATAGTACTCGTGCGCGAACGTACTCAAACTGCGCTGCACAACCACCGCGTGGTGGCCTTGCCCATCCACGAACACGAACGGATCATTGCCATATCCGTTGTCCTTGATGTCTCCCCGGAATACTTCTTTGGCGCTTTCCAAATGCTGGCCGCGTTTCCATCGCCGGATGGTGATCGGGTAACCGGCCTCGCTCATCGTCCCCGGGCCCCAATCGCGTGCGATCAGCAGCGTATCTTTGTCAATCCACGCTACGGTCTGCTTGCCGCGTGGCAGCACAAAACCATCCGGCACAAACTTGGCCGATTTCAGGTCCATCTCGCGCAGGGTCTCTGCGTCTTCGCCCCCCGCGGACAGACCAACAAGGCATCGGTCATTTTCCGGTTCCAGGCATGTGAGTCCTTCGCCCACCCAGCTCTGCTTGTCGGCCTTGGAGAGCGCATCATAGTCCAGCACCGTCTCCCACATGGGTTCCGCGGTGAGATAGTCCTTCAGCGTCGTGCGCCGAACGATCCCACGCACGTGCTCGGCGTCACGCCACGTGTTGTACACCATACCGTCGCGAAACTCTGGACGTGGCAGCCGGTCTGGAGACTCGCGAACGGTCAGCGCCTCAGCTTCGAGCGGGGCATAGTGACTGTCCTTCTCCAGCACTGCTGCCGTGCGCTCATTTTCTGCCTTCACCCAAGCCAATGGCCGTTGGCCGTGGATATCTTCGAGCCAGGCGTACTTATCCGGTTGCTCTGTGCTTGATTGCTGGGCGCGTGCCGGGATCGTTTTCAAGGTTATTACCGCAGCCGCGACGGTGATGACCACACCAACCAGGCATGCCGCCCTTCGCGCCGAAAGGATTCTCACAGCACACGCTCCTCGCCAGACCCTTGTGCGCGCGTCGCTCATTGCCGCGGCGATCACCCGCAAGTCTAAATGGATGGCCAGCAGTATCGCATCATCAAACTGTCTCCGTCACCGAAAAGCGAGACGATTGTGCACGCTCCAGGGGAAATTTCTTGGAGCTGCTGGTTCGGCCTTTCGATGTGTTACTTCTGTGAAGCCGTTTGATTCGGTGTTAGCGGGGCAGCGCCGAAATTGACGCTGAACCGTTTGCACCACACGGAAACGGCGCGATATTTCGACAAATCCACGTCGGGACCCAGGGGGTAATTTTGGTCGCCAATGTTTCCCTTAATTTCCCCTAAGTCGATGAAACCCGCGCGCAGCACAGTCGCGTTATCTTTCGCGTCGTCGGAAGCGACCATATAGACGTGAACGTCCGGGCCGTTCGAGGTCTTGAAGTTCGTGAAGCGAAGAATGTGAGTACCATCCGCCATGCGATAGATCGTCGCGGTGCCCGCGGTCGGATGCAAAATACTATAAAAGGTTCCGGACTCAAGGGCTTGGGCGGAAAAAGCTGATTGGGTGGTCGGCATTGGTTCGTCAACAGGGCGATTGACGTACAAACGCTCCGGCCGAAATACGTACCAGGCAGCAAACAAAAAGATCAGAACGATGGGAACAGCGATTTTCCACATTTTCATTTTCTTGTCTCCTTGATCTGAGAATCCAGAGATGGTCCGGGTTTAAATGCCTTTAATCTCGCCGCCGTCCATGCGTACAGAGGCGCCGGTCATCCACCGCGCCACCGGGGATACTAGATAACCCATCAGATCGGCAATCTCCTCCGGTTTTCTAAAACGTGTGATGCCGGCTTGCTCTGGAAAGTTCTTGATTGCTTCTTCCACTGTGAGATTGTGGGCAGGTGCCCATTTTTCAAAGAAGGCCTCGCGGCGTCCGGTCATTACGGCTCCCGGCGAGATGCTATTGACCTGCACTCCGTCCTTGATTCCTTGCTCTGCGAACGCCTTCGCGAGTGCGTTGATGGCTGCGTTGATTGCCGCGACCGCCGCGTTTCCGGGTTTGGGACCCTGCGCTGCGTTCCCAGACATGAAAACCACCGATCCCTTGGAAGCCTTCAATGCTTCCCAAGCCCGCATCGTTAATCGGCGCGCGCCGTGAAATTTGAGCGCCATGCCGTCGTCCCACTGCGCGTCTGTCATCTGGAACAAATCAATTTGTGGCACGGCGCCGGCAATGTTGAGCAGGGCATCGATTCTGCCGAAACGATCGAGAGTGCCCTTGATAAGCGCTCGGCTGATTGCGGCAGCCGCAGATCAATGGCGCAGATCATCGGCTTGGCGCCTTGCGATGTAATCTGGGAGGCTGTGGTCTCCAAGTTTTCCTTGTCTCGCGCAACTAGCACGACGGCTGAAAAATCGCGCGCGAGTCGTAAGGCTGTGGCTCGTCCTAATCCCTGACTCGCGCCGGTGACCACAGCGACGGATTTGACTTCCATAAGTGGCATAAGACGAACCTCCTTCAAACTCTCAGCTGCGTAACGGTCGGCTCGCGAAGTGTGGCGCGCGTTGTCCGGCTTTCGCATCGGCTCACGCTGCGAACGAGCTATTGCGAAAGAGTCTTTCGCGCAGCTTCCAGAATCACGTCAACCACCAGCGCCGGCGCGGAATACATGGGCGTATGGTCCACCGGATGCGGCCGCACCGCTGCACTCATCCGGTCGGCCATGAAGTGCTGCGTCTTCGGATTGATCATGCGATCTTCTTCAGCGACCAAGTACCACGACGGTTTTGATTTCCAGAGCGGCGTAGGCGCTGGCTCTTGAATGCACTGAACCGAAATCGGCCGTTGCACGCAGGCCGCGATTTTTGCCTGATCCGGCGACGCGTTCTGTGCGAGCGCCCGGCTGAATGCGTCGTCGGGCATCCACACAAGGCCGTGGACGTCGGGAACCATCTTGGGTTGTTCTGGACCCGGTGTGTCGCGATAGAAGACCTTCGCAACTGTCTCGCCTTCGTCTGGCGCCAGCGCCGTGACGTACACCAACGACTTGACCCGCTCTTCCTTCACCGCGGCGATCACGGCGCCTGAGTAGGCGTGTCCTACAAGGACCACAGGGCCGCTGGTGCGTCCGATCGCCCAACTCAGGGCGGTGGCGTCGTTGGTCAAGGACGTGAGCGGAATCGGCGCACAGATCACGTTAAGACCGCGCTGCTCCAGCGGGAGAATAATGTTGCTCCAACAAGAGCCGTCGGCCCACGCCGCATGGACCAGAATTATGGTTGAGCTCTGGGGAAATTCCGCGGTCTTGGCAGCCTGCACAGGCGAATTTGCGCCAACTGGTGCGGTGCTTTCCGCTCGGGCGGATTCCGTGCACGCGCCCTTGAGCGCAACACCCAGAGATGCGACCGCGAGCGCACCGAGAAAACTACGACGTTCCATTCCTTCCTCCTCGTGCGAATCCTCTCTTGCTGAAAAATGGACGGACAATATCTCTTTTTCTCATTGACCCTTTGCATTGCCCCCGCTCATTGATCCCTCGCCAAAACGACTCTCGAGTTAGAAGGGGAAAGGTCATTTTTGAGCTGCGCGTTCGGTGGCGGGCCGGTTGACGCCATTTGCGGCGAGGAACGCTTTCGTCGCGGACGCAATTTCGACGACGTGCGTCTCTATCGCAAAATGGCCCGTATCGAGGAACTGAACCTTCGCGTTATGCAGATCTTTGCGGAACGCCTCCGCTCCTGCGGGAATGAAAAAAGGATCATTCTTGCCCCAGATCGCGAGCAAAGGCGGCTTTGATTTGCGGAAATATTCCTGGAATTTCGGATAGAGCTTCACGTTCGATGCGTAATTCAGAAACAAATTGAGCTGGATGTCTATATTCCCTGGGCGTTGCAGCAGAGCCCAGTCCAACGTGTAGGATTCAGGTGGAACGGTCTCTGGATCGGCAACGCCGTGGGTGTACTGCCAGCGCGTTCCCTCCAGGGTCAAAACGTTTTTGCGGATGACGTCGCGGTTCTCTGCCGTGGGTTCAGCCCAGTATTTGCGGATCGGGCCCCATGCGTCACCCAGCCCCTCTTCGTAGGCATTTCCATTTTGTGAAACGATCGCTGTGACGCGTTCTGGATGAGCCATCGCCAGGCGGAGACCTGTTGGAGCGCCATAGTCGAAAATATATATGGCGTAGTGATCGATGTTGAGCGCTCGTGTGAAGGCCTCCACGGTTTGCGCCAGTCCATCGAACGAATAAACATATTTTCGTTCCGCGTGAACCTCCGTAAATCCAAAACCCGGAAGGTCTGGTGCGATCACGCGGTAGTCATTCGCGAGACGCGGAATCAGTTCGCGGAACATGAACGATGAGGCCGGGAATCCGTGTAACAGGAGAATCACTGGCGCGTTCGGGTCGCCCGCAGCGCGATAAAACACCTGCACGCCATCTGCTTCTACCATATGGATAGCCGTAAGAGGCACGCCGGATTGTGGGTCGCCCGCTGGTGATGCAACCTCGTGCGTCGTTTTCGCTGAAATTGCTTTGTTCATAAGTTTGCTCCTCAGGTCTTGGAATTGATTTGCTGTTCCTGAATTACTCGCTACTTAGCCGATAATAAAATTCTGTAATTGTGCCGCCGTGTCTGCCGGGTTCTCTTCGGGGAAGAAATGTCCGCCCTGCATCGCTTGCCCTTGGACATTTGGCGCCCACTGTCGCCAGATTCCCAGTGGGCCACCCACGCTGGAGTAGAAGGTGTCGAGGGGGCCACCGATCGCCCACAAGTGGAGCATCGGGCATTTGATTTGGCACTTGGCGTCCAAATCCTTGCGATCGTGTTCGACGTCAATTGTCGCCGCGGCTCGATATTCTTCGCAGACGGCGTGCACGCGAACAGGATCTCGATACATTGCGACGTACTGCGCGCGTATCGCTTCGGCGAAAGTGCCCGCGCCGAAGGGATTGTCGAACAGCGCATCGGGCGCGCCGGACAAATATTTTTCTGGCAGCGGGTGCTTCTGCGATAGCAGAATCCACGGCCAATACGTCTGGGCAAACCTGGCGTCCGTGCGAGCCCATGCCTCTACGATCGGAATCACATCGAACACGGCAAGTTTTTCGACTTTCTCGGGATGGTCAAGCGCCATGCGATAGGAGACTCGTCCACCGCGATCATGGCCGACGAGGGAGAAGTTTGCGAATCCAAGCTGCGCCATGACTTCCACCAGTTCGCTCGCCATCGCGCGTTTGCTGTAGGGAAAGTGATCGTCGCTAGAAGCAGGTGTGCCACTCTTCCCGTAGCCACGAAGATCCGCGCAAACTACTGTAAAACGGTCAGCCAACCGGGGAGCCACATCCCGCCACATCAGACTGGTGCGCGGAAAACCGTGCACCATGAGAAGGCCTGGCCCCTTCCCGTAGACGCGAACGAAAACGGTGTTGTCCTTGGTCTTGATTTCGGTTGAGCGGAAATCCGCCGGATGAACCGCAGTTGCAGAGCGGTTCGCGGCTTGCCTGGCCGCTAGAGCGGGCACTAATCCATGCGACAGAACGGAAACAGATGCGGCGGTGAGCCCTTCCAGTACCGTGCGACGTTGCAAAGCAACCTCCCTTTACCAATAGATGCAGCGGACGGTTCTGGCGTGCCGTGGACCGCAAGGTTCATCGGCTACGTTCCGCGTGATGCAGTTCATTTTCTTGTCCACGACGATAGGATGAATGAGAGCCGGATTTACGCCCACCCCAAATGCGATAGTTCCTGGCCTACATTTTTCTGTAGTGCATGGGGGACCGTTCTGGTCGCAGGAACGATCAAAAATCCGGATGTCGGAGGGCCGCAACAGCTGCAGTCCCGAACCCGCCGAAATCCGAGCTTTGGCGGCTGCCGCAAACATGGTTACAATTTCCCGTGGGAGGTAATTGCGATGGGCCCGCGCGCCCCGATCCGCATTCTGACAGTCGAGGACCATCCGGTTTTTCGTGCAGGTCTCAGCATGATCATCGGGTCGGAACAAGACATGCGTCTCGTCGCGCAGGCAGCCAATGCAGTTGAGGCTATCGCAGAATTTCGCCGTCACCGGCCAGACATCACGCTAATGGATCTGCGGCTCCCGGGCACCAACGGTACCGACGCGCTGATAGCGATTCGAGGGGAGTTTCCCCAGGCTCGCATCATCATGCTGACAACCTCTGACAGCGATGGCGAAATTAAACGAGCGCTGCGAGCCGGCGCTTCGGCATACATCCTCAAGAGCATGCCGCAAGATGAACTGTTAGGCGTAGTTCGCGCGGTGCACGCGGGGAAGAGAACGCATGTGACGCCAGAGATTGCGGCGCGCCTCGCCGAACACCTAGGCGATGAGGACCTCACCGGCAGGGAACTGGAAGTGCTCCGACTGATACGCGACGGCTATCGCAACAAACAAATCGCCGATCAACTGACCATCGCGGAGGCGACAGTGAATTTCCACATCAAGAATCTGGTGGGAAAGCTGGGCGCGAACGATCGGACACATGCCGTCACGATTGCCGTGCGGCGCGGCCTGCTGCATATCTAGTTACATTGACCTCTAGAAATCTAGAGGGTCTTAGCTATTGGTAATGTGGTATCGCGAAAGCCGTCAACGCAGTAGTGTCTAGAGCACGGTTTAACGTATGCATCTCTGGGAAACGGTTCAGCACTTTCTTCGGCGAGCCGCAGATTCCGTTGCGTTCCAATTGCCGCGAGCTGTGGAATGCTGCAGATTGCATCCCGACTTCGAGGCGGGAAATCTGTGAGACGTCTCGCGCTAATCGCCTCGATCGCATTGACGGCTTGCCTGCACACCTTCGGCTTGGATCCCAGAGCTGCAATTACTCAATACGCGCATATTCCCTGGCGGGTTGGGGAACGCGGACTGGAAGCTTCTCCACAAAGCATTGCGCAAACCAAAGACGGCTACCTCTGGATAGGGACCAGACATGAACTCTACCGCTTCGACGGAACACAATTCATTCCATTGCCGGATCCGACAGCGCACACCCCGTACGTGGAAGACACCAGATTCCTGTATGCGGCAAGCGATGGAGCTTTGTACATCAGTTCCAGGTCGTATGGCGTATTTCGCTGGCAAGACGGGAAACTGCAACACATTGGCACGAATATATTTCATCCCGGCCCTTTCGCGGAAGATTCTTCAGGAACCATATGGTTTACGCCCGGCATTTTCGAAAACGCTACTTCTATATGTCAAATATTTCATCTTCAGGAACAGTGTGCTAATCAGGGCGAAAATGGCCTGCACGGCCCCTTTGCCAGCTTGTTGCTGGAGCAGGGCGGTGCACGATGGCTCGGTGGCGAAAACAGGTTAATCCATTGGGTAGCGGGTCAGTCGCCACAGGTATTTCCTCTTCCAGAGAAACCCCGGACAAATTCCAAGATGGTTGTCGCTATCGCCAGTCGTAAGGATGGCACGATCTTCGCCGGAATCGAGGACGGAGACGAAAACGAAGGACTCGTCTATCTCCGACAGAATAAGTTGGAAGACTATATCGTTCCAGGTCTCGATGGTCGCAAGATCAAAGTTCGCTCACTATTTTCAGATGCTACCGGCAGTCTATGGATTGGAACATCCGGTGACGGCCTTTATCGGATCACTGGTTCACGGGTAGATCACATCTTGTCCAAAGATGGCTTAACCGGCGATGTGGTGAATCAGATATTTGAGGATCGCGAAGGAAGCGTATGGGTCGTAACGCCGCAGGGATTGGATCAGTTTTATGATCTTTCTGTTCTGAACTATGGCGAACACGAGGGCTTGGTCGGCGCGCCGATCCGGGCCGTGGCCGCCACGGCGACCGGCGATGCAGTGTGGGCAGGAGGGCTCGACGGGTTGTGTATCGTCGACGCCAGTGGCTCCCGGCCTGTTCGCCACATAGCAATTCCGGAGATCGGATCAGTCGAGGATCTTTATCGGGACGTGGGCGGCACAATGTGGGTTGCGGGCAAAACACGCCTGGCGTTTTACAAAAATGACCGATTCAACCTTGTGCGCTACAAAGGCGACGCCGATGTCGGTACGGTTGTCGAGCTCTCGGAGGATGCCGCGGGAGACCTTTGGGTCATAACACTGGCTCCAGAATACGGCTCAGCGCTCAATCACGTCCAGAGTGGGGACATTATCGAGAGATATTTCTGGCCCAAATCTTTAGGCCAGGACACTATGAGTTCCATTAGTGCGCATCCCGGCTCAGGACTGTGGCTAGTCACGGTGAGAGGGCTGCTCTATTGGTTTCACAAAGGCAATTTCGAAAGACTCCTTTCCGAAGGCGCGGGCTTTGGTCTGATTCCTGACCGGGAGGGATCGTGGGCATACCCGGCAAGTGACCTGATCCGTTTGCAGGATGGAAAGACGCGTACTCTGAAGCTCGGCGTAGGCTCCGCCACGAACAGCGTTATCAATATGATTGACGACGGACATGGGTCTCTATGGCTCTACATGTCTTCTGGACTAGTACAAGTTCGTACTTCTGATGTCCAGCGCTGGTGGGACGACAAGGCTAGTCAAGTTCCGTGGAGACTGTTTGACTCTTCAGATGGCGTATTCTCTGGAATTTCTAGTTCGCGCGCAGCGGTGAGTGAAGATGGCCAAGTCTGGTTTTCGAACGGTCAGAATCTGCAAAAGATTGATCCCAGAAGCATTCCTCGGAATCTAGTCGCGCCTCCTGTGCACATCGAGACCGTTGCGGCTAACGGACAGCTGTATGCCATCACGGGAAATGCAGTCGCGCTTCCGTCTAATGTCAAGAATCTGGAAATTCATTACAGTGCTCTGAGCTTTGTGCAGCCCGACAAGGTGAAGTTTAGATATCGCCTGGTTGGCTTGAGCCACGACTGGCTGGATGCCGGGTCCCGGCGCGAAGCGATCTACAACAACCTCGCACCGGGTAAGTACACGTTCCAAGTAGCTGCAGCGAACAGCGACGGTGCATGGAACAATGAGGGCGCAGCTCTGGATTTCAGCGTCGCTCCTGCCTGGTTCCAAACCAAGTGGTTCCTGGGTCTGTGCGTCTTAAGCGGCGTGTTGCTGATCTGGGCTTTCTACCGCCTGCGCATTCAGCAGATTCACAGATCCGTGAGCGCGCGGTTTGACGAGCGATTGGCGGAGCGCACACGCATGGCGCGGGAACTTCACGACACGTTTTTGCAGACGATCCAGGGCAGTAAATTAGTGGCGGACAACGCTCTGAAGAAGTCGGACGATCCCGAACGGATGCGCCACGCTGTGGAACAATTGTCCGTGTGGCTCGGGCAAGCAACTCAGGAAGGCCGGGCCGTGCTGAATTCGCTGCGTACATCCACCACGCAGAAGAACGACCTGGCGGAAGCCTTCCAGAGGGCGACGGAAGAGTGTCGTTTGTTCGGCCCTACTGCGGCGTCTTTTTCTGTGCTTGGAGACTCCAAGGAAATGCATCCGGTTGTGCGCGACGAGATTTATCGTGTTGGCTACGAAGCCATTCGCAACGCCTGCACGCACTCCAAGGGGAGTCGGTTGGAAGTTGAGATGAAATATGGGCACGATCTTGTTTTACGCGTCAAAGACAATGGCGTTGGCATTGACCCGACAATCGGAAATCACGGCAAAGCAGGACACTTCGGTCTACCAGGGATGCGCGAGCGAGTGGCGCGAATCGGGGGCAAGCTTACGATTGTCAGTTCAGCGGGTTCCGGAACAGAAGTTACTGTAATTGTCCCCGGAGGCATCGCCTTCCGAGAGCCCAGCGCTAGTCCACTGGACAAAATGAGAACCATTCTTCGCATGGTCGGCCCAAGCGCCTATCGTAAATGATCCCGATCGCTCAGGTTTCGCCAGCCGGCCGAAAGGCAGCGCCGTCGGTGAGCTTCCCGCGCGCCTGAGTAAAAACCTTCCAGGCTGTAAATAACGATACGAATCCGGTAAAATTCCTCGTGGGCGCAACAGGGCGCGCATTCACCTCCGTCATAATCCAGCGCAGCAGCGAAGTCCGGCTCGCGCAACATCTCACGTCTTCCTAACAACCAGCTAATAAAAGGAGCACGAACATGGCAGCACGCGCAAAGTCCGCCGTAAAGGCAACTACCAAGGGCAAAGCCATCACGCCCCTTACGAAACGCAAGGCTTGGAAGGCTCTCGGCATTCACTATAAGAAAATCGCCAAATTGCATCTGCGCAAACTATTTGCGGACGACCCCAAGCGTGGCGAACGCCTGACGCTGGAAGCCGCGGGCATCTTCCTCGATTACTCCAAGCACCGGATTAACGACCAGACCATCAAGCTGCTGCTGCAATTGGCCGACGAATCGCGCCTGCGCGAACGCATTGCTGCGATGTTCAGCGGAGAAAAAATAAATATCACCGAAAAACGCGCGGTGCTGCATGTCGCGCTGCGCGCCCCCGAAGGATCCTCCATCATCGTTGACGGCGAAAACGTGGTGCCCGGTGTTCACGCCGTGCTCGACAAGATGGCCGGTTTCTGCGACCGCGTGCGCAGCGGCGCCTGGAAAGGCCACACCGGCAAACGCATTCGCAACGTCATTAATATCGGCATCGGCGGCTCCGATCTCGGTCCGGTGATGGCCTACGAGGCCCTGAAACATTTCAGCGATCGTGCGCTGACGTTTCGTTTCGTCTCCAATGTGGATGGCACCGATTTTGCCGAAGCCGTTCGCGATATAAATCCAGACGAAACTCTCTGGATCGTCTCCTCGAAGACGTTCACCACGTTGGAAACCATGACCAACGCGCACACCGCGCGCGATTGGACGCTGGCCGGTTTGGGCGGCGATGAAAAGTCCATCGCGAAACATTTCGTGGCCGTTTCCACCAATGCCGCTGAAGTCACCAAGTTCGGAATTGATACCGCCAACATGTTCGAGTTCTGGGATTGGGTTGGCGGGCGCTACTCTATGGATTCTGCGATCGGTCTTTCCACGATGCTCGCCATCGGCCCGGATAATTTTCGCGCGATGCTAAGCGGGTTTCATCAGATGGACGAGCATTTCCGTACCGCGCCGTTCAAACAGAATCTGCCCGTGTTGATGGGCCTGCTATCCGTCTGGTACGGCGACTTTTTCGGCGCACAGACTTGCGGTGTTTTTCCCTACGAGCAGTATTTGAAGCGTTTTCCGGCATATCTGCAGCAGCTCACCATGGAAAGCAACGGCAAGCACGTCACTCTCGACGGCACACACGTGAACTACCAGACCGGTGCAATCTATTGGGGCGAACCGGGCACCAACGGCCAGCATTCTTTCTACCAGCTCATTCATCAGGGCACGGAGCTCATCCCTTGCGACTTCATCGCGTTCGCGCAGCCGCTGAATGCAGTCGGCCGTCACCACGACATGCTGTTGGCCAATGTTTTCGCGCAAGCTGAAGCCCTCGCCTTCGGCAAAACCCCCGACCAAGTGAAGAAAGAAGGCACGCCGGACTGGCTCGTCCCGCATCGCGTCTTCGAAGGCAATCGCCCGTCGAACACAATTTTTCTGGATCAGCTCACGCCCGAAGCTCTCGGCAAGCTGGTGGCACTTTACGAGCATAGCGTTTTCACGCAAGGCACCATCTGGCACATTGATTCGTTCGACCAGTGGGGCGTCGAGCTCGGCAAAGTTCTGGCGCAGCGGATTATTCCAGAAATCGAAAGCTCTACCGATCCCAAGCTCGCGCACGACAGTTCTACAAACGGTTTGATCCGCCGCTATCGCAGATTAAGGAAGCCGTCGTAGTAAATTTTGTGTTTACGGGGATACGCGGTAGAGAACGGAGGCGTGCGGGGGCAGCGTGACGTCGCAATTCGTTTGCCGGCCTAGGTCCTGGTGCGACCACAAGTCGCGCACCGCAGGGTTCGCGATCTGAATTGCCAGCTCTGTCCAATGCAAATGAATCGTTTCCGCTGCGTCGCCTAAATTGAACAGCGCGGCATATTTTCCTTGGCTGGCCGGCACGTCCGCGAGCCACGCGCGCAAGTTGCCGCGCTCCAGAACCTGCCGGTTGCCGCTGCTGTTCTGATCAATCTCGAGCAGCTCGCGATTCGTCAGCAGCGCCAGCGTGGCAGAATCGGTGGATGGTAAATCTCCCCCGATTATCAGCGGCGAACGAAACATGCACCACAATGTCATCAGCGTCTGCCGCTCATCCGGAGTGAATCGTGCTTGCTGCGGCGCTCCGCTCTTATCGGTGATGCGCAATTTCCCCAGTGGTAGCATGTCGGCGTCCGGCCAAGTGTCATCCTTTCCGATGTAAGGCGCCCAGTCGCGTGTGTAATCGAATTGCTTCTTCAGCAATTTCCAATCGTCCCAAAAATCATCGGAGATGCGCCACATTTGTGCGTTTTCGCGCAGGTCTGCGGCTTCGGCGATGGGCGCGGGCCCCGGCGACAAGCTCACAATAATGGATGCGCCACTTTTCCGGATCGCGCTGCCCAGCGCATGAACTTCCGGCGTGCGCTGCTCGTAAGGCCGGCTCATGTCGTCCGCTTTGATGAAATCCACTCCCCAGGAAGCGTACAGCGCGACGAGTGAATCGTAGTAGGCCTGCGCGCCGGGCCTGGACATATCCACTCCATACATGTCCTGATTCCAGTCGCACACATTTGTGCGGTCGGCGATTTCGGCGGCGCGATAGCTGGTGCCCGCTATCGGCAAATTCTGCTTCACAGCTTGCCGCGGAATTCCGCGCATGACGTGAATTCCGAATTTCAAACCCTTGCCATGAACATAGGCCGCCAGATTCTTGAATCCAGCGCCGCCGCCCGCAGAAGGGAAGCGATTCGTCGCCGGCAGCAACCGTCCATATGCGTCCATGGTCAGCGGAGCGCCCGCGCGATAATCGTGTCCTCCGGCATTCGGTTCGTACCACTGAATGTCCACGACGATATATTGCCAACCATATTGCAGGAGTTCCCGCGCCATCGCATCCGCGTTCGCCTTCACTTGTTCTTCGCGCACCGCCGTGCCGTAGGAATCCCAGCTGTTCCAGCCCATCGGCGGCCGGCTTGCTGCGGATTTGTTGGCGGCAAGAATCGCAGCGAGCGGAACGCAGCAGATCATCAACATAATTGCGGCTGCCAACTTTATTCGGCAGTACGCCGCGCGCTTGGGAACGCCCATGGATGTCTCCTCCTGCCGCATATTCCGCGTTCGTTCGACCGAAGCGAGGACATGGAACCCGCATGTGCCCCTACGGCACAGCTGCACTTCGATCCTCCCGCAATTGTGCTGGACATTTTAGTTGCAGTAAGCGTTTTCTCAATGCTAGATATGCTGTCTCGGATATTGGCGCGTCGCCGGACAAGAGGCTAACCGCCTCGCATCACGTAACGCGATTAAGGCGAGGAGCGCTGGAGTCACCGGTCGCGTACGTTGGTAACACTGCGGGTGTGACACAAAGGGGGGCTATGACCATCGAACGGCGGCGATTTATCCGCAACGCAGCACTAGGATTCGGCTCCGCACTTCTCGCTCGGCAATTCAGTTTCGCTGCCACGGCGGATGCCCGCATCGAAATCTTGCTGGACGAGCCGCTCGGAACGATCTCACCGAATATCTACGGCCACTTTACGGAAAATCTCGGTGGAGTGGTGTACGACGGAATATGGGTCGGGGAAAATTCCAAAGTCGCGAACGTTCAGGGCGTGCGCAAGAACCTGGTGGACGCGCTGCGAAAAATTAAATCGCCCGTAATTCGCTGGCCCGGCGGATGCTTTGCCGACGGCTACGACTGGAAAGACGGAGTGGGGCCCGCAGCGCAGCGGCCTCGCCGCACAAATTTCTGGGCCGGCGAGGCGCTGGTCCGCGACCAGGGAAATATTCCGCAGAAATACGATCCCAATCAGTTCGGCACCAATGAGTTTGTGCATTTCTGCAAACTTGCCGGCAGCGAACCATATCTCGCTGCAAACTTGCGCAGCCTGCCCGTGGAAGATTTTTACCGCTGGATCGAATATTGCAATTCTCCGGCAGGCAGCAGCACGCTCGCCGACCTGCGCGCCGCGGGTGGTGATCGCGATCCCTTTCAGGTGCGTTACTGGGGAGTGGGCAACGAATCCTGGGGATGCGGCGGCGATTTCACTCCCACTGAGTACGCACAAGAATTCCGGCGCTTCGCTGCATGGGTGCCGCGTAATGGAATGCAGGAAGTGTCGCTGATCGCTTCCGGCCCCAATTCAGACGACTGGAGCTGGACGCGCGGTTTTCTGCAGGGATTGCTGGAAAAAGGCGCGCGACAGCTGCGTTCCGTCTGGGGATTGTCGCTGCACTACTACTCCTGGAATCTGAGCCGCGGCAAGACGCAGGATTGGGTACAGGGCAAAGGCGACGCCGTGAATTTCGACGCCGTGGATTGGTATGAATTGATGCGCGAAGGCGATCGCATGGAATCGCTGATCACCGGACACTGGCAAATCATGCAGGAGTTCGATCCGCAACACCGCATCAAGCTCGTCGTGGATGAATGGGGCCCATGGTACAAGCCTGGCACTGAAGTTTCGCCCACCGACATCTTGGGACAGATGATCACGCTGCGCGACGCGGTGATGAGCGGCGCGACGCTCGACATTTTCAATCGGCACCCCGAAAAAGTTACCATGGCCGCCTGCGCACAGCTCATCAACTGCCTGAATTGTTTGTTCCTCGCGCACGGCGATCATTTCGCGCTCACGCCGGTGTACCACGTGTTTCAGATGTACTCTGCGCATCAAGGTGCGCAAGCCGTCCGCGCGATTTTCTCAAGTCCTTCCGTGAATTACGATCGCGACGGCAAGGCCGCAACGTTCTGGGGATTGCAAGGCTCCGCTTCCGTCCAGGACAAAGACTTGACGATCACCGTCGTGAATCCAGACGTCAGCCAGCCGCGCGAAACGGAGATAGTGCTGCGTGCGTCCGGAATAAAGTCCGGCACCGTCACTGTGCTGACGGATAAAGACATTCACGCGCACAACACGTTCGAAAATCCAGAAGCCGTACGTCCGCACTCCGAAGCTCTGGCCGCCACCGGGTCGAGCATCCGGCACACGTTCCCGGCCGCTTCGGTAACTTTAATACAGGCGAAACTAACCTGAGCAGCGCGCCGCGCGCTGCTGCGAAGTTGGGCACCCTGGGGAGTCGGAGATTGACCACCGCATGCTAAGATAGTGTAGTATTTACGAGCAAGTAAGCGTTTTCTCGGTTTTCCAGTTGGCAGCACCGCGAGGCCACGGCTCATGAAATTGCAGCGCCTAAGAGAGCAAGTCCTGCAGGCGAACCTGGAACTGGTCCGCCGCGGCCTGGTGCTCTACACCTTCGGAAATGCCAGCGGAATTTCGCGCGCGGACGGCTTGGTGGTCATCAAACCGAGCGGCGTCCCCTACGATGAATTGAAGCCCGAGCACATGGTGATTACGGATTTGGACGGCAATATTGTGGAAGGCGATCTGCGGCCTTCCTCCGATCTTCCCACGCACATTGTGATTTACCGGTCGTTCGCCAATGCCGGTGGCGTCGCGCACACCCATTCGGAGTTTGCGGTGTCTTGGGCGCAAGCGGGGCGGCCGATTCCATGTCTGGGAACCACCCACGCTGACACATTTCACGGCGCAGTTCCGGTCACAGCGGATCTCACCCCGAATGAAACCGAAACGGCGTACGAGAAAAATACCGGCGTCGCGATCGCGCGCGCATTTGAGCATGTGAACCCGGACAGCGTCCCCGGCGTCCTGGTGAAAAGCCATGGACCGTTCACTTGGGGCGTTGATGCCGGCGCCGCCGCGCACAATTCTGCGATTCTGGAAGCTGTGGCGCGCATGGCTTATTACAGCACCAGCATAAATCCCGCGGTCGAGCCGATTTCACCGTGGCTGCACGACAAACACTTTTTACGCAAGCACGGCAGTGCCCGCTACTACGGCCAGCCGGTAAAGAAGTAATTTTTTTGTTAATTTTTGGCGGATATGAGTCCGAACCGTTCGAAATTGTCGCTCCTGTCAATCGCGGATTGAAGGGACCCATGGAAAAATCGAAAATCACGCTAGGCCTGATTGTGGGAAATCGCGGCTTTTTTCCTGGCCACCTTGCCGAGCTTGGCAGGGCAGAGATGGTGAAGGTGCTGCAGGAGTCCGGCGTGGATGTGGTTGTGCTGGACGTGAAGCTGAGTAATTACGGCGCGATCGAAACCTACGAAGAAGCCATGCGCTGCGCAGAGCTGTTCCGCGCGAATAGCGATCGCATTGACGGCGTAGTCGTCACCCTGCCGAATTTTGGCGACGAACGCGCCATCGCCGACACCATGCGCCTTTCGCGGCTGAAAGTTCCGGTGCTGGTGCAAGCCACGCCCGATACGCCGTCGAAAATGACCATCGCACACCGCCGCGACAGTTTTTGCGGGAAAATGTCCGCCTGCAATAATTTGCGGCAGTACGGCATACCGTATTCGTTGACGACCTCGCACACGGTCAGTCCTTCGTCGCCAGAATTCAAGAAAGATCTCGCGTGGTTCACCGGCGTTTGCCGCGTGTATCGCGGCCTCCGGAATTTGCGCATCGGCAGCATCGGCGCGCGTCCCGCGGCGTTCAACACTGTGCGTTACAGCGAAAAATTGCTGGAAGCTGCCGGAATTTCCGTCGAGACGCTGGACCTTTCCGAAGTGATCGGCCGCATCGAGCGCATGAAAGATAACGACGACACGGCGCAGGCTAAGCTGAAAGCCATTCACAAATACGTCACCACCAGCGGCGTGCCCCCAGCCGCTCTACTGAAAATGGCGAAATTGGGCGCTGTGATTGACGAATGGATGAAGGCCACGCACGTGACCATTAGCGCAGTGCAGTGCTGGACTTCCATCGAAGAAAATCTTGGCGTGGTTCCGTGCACGGTGATGAGCATGATGAGCAACGAGCTGCTTCCCAGCGCCTGCGAAGTGGATATTTGCGGCACGCTCAGCATGTACGCGCTCGCGCTTGCTTCGGAAACGCCCAGCGCGTTGCTCGATTGGAATAATAATTACGGCGAAAATCCCGACAAGGCCGTTTGTTTCCATTGCAGCAATTTGCCCAAGCACTTTTTCAAAGAAGTGCGCATGGATTATCAGCAGATCATTGCCGGCACGGTGGGGAAAGATAACACCTTCGGAACTTGCGTCGGTCAGGTGAAGGCCGCGCCGATGAGCTTCGCGCGATTTTCCACTGATGATGAGCACGGCGTGATCCGCGGCTATGTGGGCGAAGGGAGATTCACCGATGATCCGCTGGAGACTTTCGGCGGCGCCGGAGTCGTCGAGATTCCGCACATGCAGAAATTGCTGCGTTACATTTGCGAAAACGGTTTCGAACATCACGTTGCAGCGAATCTTGCGACGGTCGCGGGAATCGTCCACGAAGTAGCGACGAACTATATGGGTTGGGACACCTACTGGCACGGACGCTGACGCTTCCCCTAGTCCGCTGTTCTTTCCAGCGCCGAACCCATCCTCAAAAACGTCAAAACAGGGGTCTTTCCTGCTTTCCCTGCGATGCATCAGAAATTTCTATCGAGTGCATTCGCGTGACCGACGCCACGAAATTTCTATCGAATGCATCAACTCTGTGAGTTGTACTGTATGGTTCCACCTGAGTTAGTTATGTACCATGCGGTCTTCGCGTTCCAAGTCAGAAGTGGATCACGATGCGTGTGGAGTGGGCTTCATCGCGCAATTGGGGAGCAGCGGTTCACGAGACGTCGTGGAGCGCGCCCTCACTGCGCTGGAGCGGCTTTGTCACCGCGGCGGAGTTGATGCAGACGGACTGAGCGGCGACGGCGCCGGCATCTTGACGCCGATTCCGAAAGACTTCATCCGCAAGCGCGCCCGCGAAATTAATATTGAATTGCCGGAATCATTCGGCATGGGCATGGCGTTCATCCCGCCCGGCCAGGAATCCACCGCGCGCGCGTCCGTTGAATCCTCCGCAACAGAATTGGGGTTGCGCTGTGTCGGTTGGCGCGAAGTGCCCACCTATCCGTCGCTACTCGGCCCCTGCGCGCTGGCCACGCTGCCTCTGATCCGCCAATGTTTTTTCACCAGCGAAGATTCGACAGCCGACCTGGAGCGCCAGCTTTTCCTGATGCGCAAACGCGTGGAATCCGGCGCGCTCTCCGGCATTTATTTCTGTTCGCTGTCATCGCAATCGCTCGTCTATAAAGGATTGCTCACGCCGCTGCAACTTGCTGCTTTCTATGCGGATTTGGCGTGTTCAGACTTCATCGCACCCTTCGCCATTTTTCACCAGCGCTATTCCACCAACACCAGCCCGTCCTGGCAGCTAGCGCAGCCCTTCCGCTTCGTCGCCCACAACGGCGAGATCAATACCATCAGCGCCAACCGCCGCTGGACGCGCGCTCGCGAGGGCTCGCTGCAGCAGGACTTCGACACGCAAGATCAGTTTCACGTGCTGGAAGAAGGCGTCAGCGACTCGGCCAGTTTCGATAATGCATTCGAAGTTCGTCTGCGGCAGGGTTCCAGCGTGGCCGCCGCGATGTTGCGCATGGTGCCGCCTGCGTGGGAAAGCGATCCACAAACGGGTCCCAAGCTCCGCCGTTTTTTGCAAAAAGCAACCCGCGAACAGGAACCGTGGGACGGTCCGGCCGCGCTGGTGTTCAGCGACGGCCGAATGGTCGGCGCGAAACTCGATCGCAATGGCCTTCGTCCCATGCGCTACACAATCACCTCAGACGGATTGCTCGTGGTTGGCTCCGAAGTGGGAATCGCGGATTTGCGCGGAAAAAAAATCGCAGAACGCAACCGTCTGGGTCCCGGCGAAATCTTTTTGCTAGATTCGATCGCTGGCGCAATCTTCCGGGGCAACAACGAAGTGTCCGAACTGCTCGGCGCCGAGCCTAGCCGCATCGGCTACCGCGACCGTGATTCGCAAGTTCGCATCGCGCGCCTGGAAAGCACCGCGACGCAACCATTTCAATCCGCAATTGAGCCGCAACGACTTGCCGCCGCGATGGGCTGGACCGAGGATCAGTTCCGCCTTCTGTTTCAGCCGCTCGGCCGGGAAGGAAAGGAAGCCGTCTGGAGCATGGGCGACGACGCGCCGCCGGCGTTTCTTTCTTCAATCAAGCGTCCGCTGTGGGATTACTGCAAGCAGCGCTTCGCGCAAGTAACCAACCCGCCGATTGATCCGCTACGCGAAGTTCACGTCATGTCGCTCGACGTGTATCTCGCTCCAAATATTGTGGCAGGTTCGCCGGTGCTCGACGCAGGTCATCTCGCAGCGTTGGAAGCAAGGCTGGGCACGCCGCTGCGGCGCATTGATTTCACATTTGACGTAGCCGGAGGAACAGAAGCGGCCCGCGCGGCCTTGCAACGCGTGCGTGAAGACGTCTCCGCGGCTGTCACCGTCGGCATCGACGCGAGACCCGCAGTGATCGTGTTGAGCGACCGCAGAGCGTCCGCGCAACGTACCGCGCTTCCCGCCTTGCTCGCGCTTTCCGCCTCGTGGAAAGAAATGGTCCGCGCCGGTGCGCACGACGTTCCCATCATCGTTGAATCCAGCCAAGTGATTGAAACCCATCACATCGCGCTGCTGATAGCGGTCGGTGCCAGCGCCGTGTTCCCGTATCTCGCGATGCAGCTTTCAGAGAATCTGAAGCCGGGCGGTGCGGTCAGCTATCGCGTCGCGGTCGAAGCCGGGCTGCGCAAAGTTCTCGCGCGCATGGGCATTTCCGCCGTCGCGAGCTATCGCAATAGCCACCTCTTCGAAACCATCGGCCTCGATGGAGATGTTTGCGACGAATTTTTCGAAGATGCCTCTTCGAGTCTTGGCGGCAGGAACTTGGACCACATTCTTGAGACGAGCATCTTTTCGCATCAGCGCGCGTTTGCGGCGGGCGATGCTCCGTTGCAGGATTCCGGGCTCTATCGTTTCCGCCACGCGGGCGAACGCCATTCCACCTCGCCCGAACTCGTGCGCCGCATGCACGCGTACCTGAAATCGCCGACGCCGGAGAATTATGCCGCGTATTCCGGGCTGGCGGACAAGCGTGACTCTGTTTCGGTGCGTGATCAGCTTGATTTTGCGCCCGGCGCCCGCATCGCGCTCGAAGAAGTCGAACCCGAAAGCGCAATTCTGGCTCGTTTCTGCGCGCAGGCGATGTCCTTGGGCGCGCTCAGCCCTGAAGCACATCGCACGCTAGCCATCGCCATGAATCGCCTGGGCGCGCGCAGCAACACCGGAGAGGGCGGCGAAGATCCCAGCGTCTATCGTTTCGAGCCGGAAGCCGCGAATCGCGTGAAGCAAGTCGCTTCCGCGCGTTTCGGAGTGACCGCCGAGTACTTGGCGCGCGCCGACGAGCTTGAAATCAAAATGGCGCAAGGATCGAAGCCCGGCGAAGGCGGCCAGCTTCCCGCTATCAAAGTAAATTCCTACATCGCGCGGCTGCGTCACGCGGTTCCGGGTATGTCGTTGATTTCTCCGCCGCCGCACCACGATATTTACAGCATCGAGGATCTGGCGCAGCTGATTTACGATCTGCGCTCGGTGAATCCTGTCGCGCGAATCGGTGTCAAGCTCGTTTCCGGCGCGGGCGTGGGGATTATCGCTGCAGGCGTCGCGAAAGCCGGCGCCGATGTGATCACCATCGCCGGATTTGACGGTGGCACCGGCGCATCGCCACTCACTTCGATCAAGAATACCGGCCTGCCCTGGGAAATCGGCTTGCGCGCCGCACACTCGGCCCTGGTGCTTTCCGGTTTCCGCGAAAGAGTGCGCCTGCGCGTGGACGGCGGCTTCAAATTTGGCCGCGATGTGGTAATCGCTGCGCTGCTGGGCGCGGACGAATTTGGTTTCGGTACCGCGACGCTGCTCGCGATCGGTTGCGTTATGGCGCGGCAATGCCACCTGAACACATGTCCCGTGGGGATCGCCACGCAGGACGCGATGCTTCGCGCGCGATTTACCGGCAACCCGGAAATGGTAATGGCGTATTTCCGTGGCGTGGCCGGAGAAGTTCGCGAACGCATGGCGGCGCTAGGAATTCGCTCGCTCGCCGAAGTAGTAGGCTCGGTGGAAAGATTGCGGCCGCGCAGCGAATCGGCAGCGCACTCGGTTGGCACGTTGCTGCAACCATCCAGCGCCGCGCCGCTACAATCCGCGAAAGATTTGCCGCTCGAACTCCATCTGCCCGAAACCGCGAAAGATATCCGCCGCAAATTGCTGCGTGGCGTGGACGGGCTGAACGCATTCCCGTTCGTGCACCATTCACTCTCCATTTCGAATTCCGACCGCAGCGTCGGCGCGCACCTCAGCGGTCACATTTTGCGACGGACCGATTTCGATGGTCTGAAAGGGAAGAGCATTCGCTGCGAATTTCGCGGCTCCGCTGGACAAAGCTTCGGCGCATTCCTGGTTCCCGGCATTCGCTTCCGGTTGGTAGGCGACGCCAACGATTACGTGGGCAAGGGCCTGAGCGGCGGCACTATCGCCATCACCGCGGGCGCTGCGGCTTCGAAGCGCGGCGACGTGCTCGCAGGCAACACCGTGCTGTACGGCGCGACGAGTGGAAAACTTTTCATCGCCGGACGCGTCGGCGAACGCTTTGCCGTGCGCAATAGCGGTGCGCTTGCCATCATTGAAGGCGTAGGGCAGCACGGTTGCGAGTACATGACCGCGGGCATCGCCGTGATTTTGGGCCCGGCGGGAATGAACCTCGGCTCGGGCATGACCGGCGGCCTCACCTACATTCTTCGCGACGCGCTCACCGGCGACAATTGCAATCACGAATTCGTGCGTTGCGCCGAAATTGGTGATGGCGCCGGCGAGCAGGAAGAAAGCTGGCTGCGTACGCTGCTGCAGGAACATTTTCGGCTCACCGGCAGCCAGCGCGCGCGCCGCTTGCTGCAATCCACGCACTTGTTGCCGCTGGTGCGCCTCGAGCCTGTGCACCTGCCGTGCTCGATTGCCGATACATGGGCGCCTTTCCTTACGCGTCCGAACGCGCGCGAAGACGCGGAGGTTCCAGATGTGGTGCGTGCCCAGCCGCTCGAAAGCGAAAACATGCGCCAGGCCAGCGAGTCAGCCTGCTGAATCATTACGCGCGCCAAACCTTACGTCGCGATGGGCACCGTCAATTCTGCGAGCTCGCTCGTGCCCTGCCCCTCGGCCAGCGCAACTTCCTTTTCTGAGCCCAATTTCATCGAAGCTGCCGCGGCGCTTCCCATCTCGCCGCCACCACAGCCCATTTCCCGCCGTTCCGTGCCCCTCGAATCCGCCTTTTTACTGCTCAAAATTACTCCACCCGGCAATGTACCCACTGAATAGCAGTACCTTTTTAGCACACGGCCTGGATATTCAGGTTGAGCGCACCCGTGATGCCAATTAGGTTAACACTAGGCAATGTACCGTTAACTGGAAAGCAAATACAAATCTAGGGCTTGGGCGGTTCCATGACAGACTTGGGGGAATTGACGGCGCCGCGCGTGCGCCGAAGTTCAAACGTGGTTTCACGCGTCGTCGCGGATGAGGCGATTGTGGTTCCTATTCGCCGCGGTGCAGCTGACCTCGATTCCATCTACACGTTTAATGAATCCGGCACGAAGCTCTGGTCCATGATCGAAAACGGCCTGGACGCCACCGCACTGGCCTCCTATCTCCAAGCAGAATATGGGCTTACACAGGCCCAGGCCTTTTCGGACGCGGAAGCTTTTGTAAGAGACCTGACTCAGGAGGGTTTGGTCGAGCCCGCTTAACCGCAGGCATCACCCCGGCAAGGCGGCCGGGCACTTGGGAATGAACGAAACAACCTATTCCGCATTCAGCAGGGGCGTGCATGAACGCACGTCCGGCAAGCGCGTACCGATGGAGGTGTCCATCGAAGTCACGCGTCGTTGTCCATTGCAATGCCTGCATTGCTACAACAATCTCCCCATGGCGGATCGCGCCGCCCGCAATCGCGAACTCTGCCTCGAAGAATATCGCCGCCTGCTGGATCAAATCGCCGATGCCGGCTGTTTTTGGATTCTTTTCACCGGTGGCGAAATTTTCGCGCGCGCCGATTTCCTGGACATCTATTCTTACGCCAAATCCAAGGGCTTCCTGATCACGCTTTTCACCAACGGCACGATGATTACGGAGCGCGTGGCGGATTTTCTGGCGGAATACCGGCCCTTTGCGATTGAGGTCACGCTCTATGGCGCCACCCGCGAAACATATGACGCGCTGACGCAAATTCCTGGCTCCTACGATCGCTGCATCCGCGGCATCCGCCTGCTCCTGGAACGCAAGCTGCCGCTGAAACTGAAGACGGTGCCGACGACCGTCAACCGTCACGAAGTGTACGAAATGCAGCGCATGGCGCAGCAGGATTTCGGCGTGGATTTCAAGTTCGATCCGCTGGTGAATCCGCGCATTGATTGCTCGCAAAGCCCGGTAGAAGTGCGGCTCGCTCCGGAAGATGCGGTGGCGCTGGATTTGCATGACGCCCGCCGGCGCGCGGAAGCTCTGCAGCTGATCGAACGCGACATGGCGCAGCCAGCCGACGCATTCACTTCTGAAAATATTTATCAGTGTGGCGGCGGCCTGACCTCTTGCGCGATTGATCCCTACGGCCAAATTAGCATCTGCGTGCTGTCGCATCAGGAAAGCTACGACTGGCGCTCCGGCAGCTTCAGCGCCGGCTGGGACGATTTTCTCGGCCGCGTGAGAGCCAAGAAAAAGACGCGCCAGAGCAAATGCGACGCCTGCCGCATCAAGACGCTCTGCGGTATGTGCGCCGCGAATGGCGAACTGGAAAAAGGCGACGCCGAATCTCCCGTGGACTTCCTGTGCGAAGTGGCCCACCTGCGCGCCCTGGCGCTGGGCGTGGAAATTCCCGCGCACGGAGATTGCGAATGCTGCGCGGGCGGAGCCGCGCACACGAGAGTATCGCGATCGGCAGAACGCATTCGTAAGGGTGAGGTAGACGTCGGCTCCTGGACGCCCCAGCCTTTCGCCGCGACGCTGCCGATTTTGCAGCAGAGCTCCGGCTGCGGCAGCGGCTGCGGTTCCTGCGGAGTTCACGCGTGAGCAGTGAAGCGCCCATGACCGATCAGAGTCAAGATCCGCAGCGCGGCACGAAGCCGTATGAGGCTCCGAAGATCATTCGTGTCAGCTTGCGCCCTGATGAAGCGGTGCTGGGCCATTGCAAGACGCCGTCATCCGCCGGTCCGGCATCGCCTGGCTGCGGTATGGCTCTGGGCGGTTGTATGTCCTTCGGTTCCTGACGTGAGAACCATGAACTTACTAGCGCGAGCGCAACAATTGTGCGTCACCGGCCCGTCGGCACGAATCGCGGCGCGCATCGGCGGCATTTCGCTCGGCGCGAGGTCGGTTGCAGGCGGCCCGGCGCTGTTAGCCGATACGCAACTACGCGATTTTCTGGTTACGGACCCGATTTGTGATCTGGAATTCGATGTGGCATTCGGCGGCCGGTTCGATTCTGCTCCGGGAGAACTGGTTTTCGATTCTCGCGGGTTGTGGAAGCTGTACCGCAATTCTGAAGGCTTCTGCTTTCGCTTGACCACGAATTTTATTGGCGAGCTTCCGTACAAACAGGCCATCGTCGCGCCGGATTTCAAATCCGGCTTCATCGAAATCTCCCGCGAGTATTTTGCGCAAAACCACGCGGTAAATCCGCTGGAATATCCGCTGGACGAACTTCTCTGGATTCATCGCCTCTCGATGGGAGAAGGCGTCGAAGTCCACGGCTGCGGCGTAATTACTCCCGACGGTCGAGGCCTGCTGCTCACGGGCCACTCCGGCGCGGGAAAGAGCACATCTTCGCGCTTGTGGTCACGCCAGTACGGCGCGCGGGTGCTGAGCGACGACCGCATCATCCTGCGCCGCGAACAGGGCCGCATATGGATGTACGGAACTCCCTGGCACGGAGACGCGGGAATTGCCGAGGCCGATCGCGCGCCGCTCGATGGGATTTTCGTGCTATCTCACGGCGACCAGAACGAAATAAGGCCGCTCAGCCGCACCACTGCATCCGCGGAATTGTTCGCGCGCAGTTTCGTGCCGCATCACTCGATCGATGCGATCGAATTTATTCTGGAATTTTTCAGCAAGGTTACAGATTGCGTGCCTTGCTCCGATTTTTCGTTTGTCCCGGATTCTACGGCCGTGGAGGCCCTGCTCAGTGAAGATGTCGGCAAAATTATTGCGGCGTGATACGACGCAATTCGCGATGCTGTGTGAAACCGTGCTGCAGCGCGGTTTGCAGGTGCGTTTCCTCGCACACGGGCAGAGCATGCAACCGAACGTGCTGAATGGCGATGCCGTCGTCGCCGAACCGGTCGCTGCCGCAGAATTGCGACGCGGAGATATCGCGCTCACGCTCGGTCAGCACGGCGTTCTGCTACACCGCGTGATCAAAATCGATTCGGCAACCAACAGAATCGTCACGCGCGGCGACGCCGGCCAACAGGACGACACTCCCCCGGAACTGGTCCTCGGTCGCGCCGTCTGCCTCGAGCGCGACGGCAAAAGAATTTCGCTCCAGACGCCCGGCACAAAATTGTTGCACGCGCTGCGCAGGCAATACCGCCGCTTCATTCAAGCTGGCGCGCGCCGTTCGCCGCGCTTGCGCTCGATGCTCGCACCGCTGCTCTGCGCGCTTTTCGCCTTGTGCTTGTACGCCTCACCCGCAGTCGCGCAGTTTACGATCACCAATAGCGTCACGCCCGCGTTCGTCGCGCCCGGCGGCACACTCGTCTACACGCAGGTGCTCACCTATACCGGCGCCACCAACTTCACTCCCTCCGGAACGAACCCGGTACAGGCGACACAGGCGGTCCCCGCGGGCTTGAGCTATGGCAATACCGCTTTTGCGGGCAGGGCCAGCAACCGCTGGAATTGCGCAGTCGCGACCGGCACGCTCACGTGCACAGACCAGAGCAACCAAACGGCCTATCGCACCGGCGACACGACGACTTTCACAATCACGATGACAGTCCTCCCTACCACGGGGAGCGGACCCGTCAGCGACTCCGTTACTTCCACTCCTGGCGGTTCGAACGCTACCGCCGGTATCACAGTCGTGACCCCGCCGGACATCTCCGTCACTGGGGCGGTAGCCCCTAATCCTGTAGCGACAGGCGCGCAGATCACTTACACCGAGACGGTCTCGAATCTCAGCACCACCACGGCCGCACCGAACGCGACACTTACACAATCCACTCCAGCTAATACGACTTTTGTCTCCGCCACTCCGCCCGGCACCTGGACGTGCGGCACGACCCCGGCGGCTGGCGGCACTGGCGCCGTCGTCTGCACGGCTAATGCCGACATGGCTGCGTTAACGTCCGTAAATTTCACGATCGTAGTGGCCGTGAATTCGGGCGCGCCCGGTGGAACCACGATCACGAACAGCCCAATAACCGTAAGCGAAACGGGAACCGACCCCGCACTCGGAAACAACACCACCTCGCTTTCGACCACCGTGCAAGGCGCCGACCTTTCCATGACGCAAGTTGCCGCACCTTCCGCAGTTGCACCTAGCAGCACGATTACCTACACCGAAACCGTCACCAACAATGGCCCGAACGCAGCCACCGGCGCAGTGCTTTATCAGCAGACACCGTCCAACACCACGTTCGCTTCCATGACGCCGCCGTCAGGATGGACGTGCACTTCTCCTGCCGTTGGCTCTACGGGACAAGTGATCTGCACGGCCGCCGCAAGCTTGGCTAGCGCCACAACGACGACTGCATTTACATACATCGTCACAGTAGCCGCAGCCACCGCAGCCGGCACCACCATCGTGAATTCCGCGGACGTAACTTCGCAGACCACCGATCCAGTTTCGTCGAACAACACGACAGCCACATCCGTGCTAGTGGAAATTACCGGAGACGCGGACCTCGCGGTCTCCATGACCGCCGCGCCCACGCCCGTGTTCGAATCCTCCGCGCTCACTTACACAATTCAGGTTACCAATCTCGGCCTCGCCTCTGACGCGGGAGTGACTGTGGTGGATACGTTGCCGGCCACACTTGCCAACCCATCGGCGACGCCATCGCAAGGAAGTTGCGGTGCGGTAACAGGCGGCGCGATTACCTGCAATCTCGGGCCCGTCGCGTATCCACTCGCGGCTCCCATCACCATCACCGTTACCGGGACGACCCCCGCGACCGGGAGTCCTCTCACGAATAAAGCCGTGGTCAGCACCACCGGCACGGATCCCGTCTCAACGAATAACACGGCGACAGTCGTCACAGTCGTGCAGCCGCTCGTTTGCGCCATGCCTGGGAAAGACGGCTCCGGCGGAACGCTGAGCGGAGTCGTCAACGCGTACTATCGGCCAGCCGTCGGCTCAGTAGCTGCCGGCGCGACATCCATTACGTTAGGCGCTGCTGCTGCTGCCCCTGCCGCGCAAACTCCGATCGCCGTCGGAGATTTGCTGCTCGTCATCCAAATGCAAGGCGCGCAAATTAATTCGACGAACACCAGTTCGTACGGCAATGGTGTTCCGGGCGATCCCGCGTCCGGCTCTACGAGCTTTGGTAGTTCGGGCCAATTTGAGTTTGTCACCGCGACTGCCGCAGTCCCGCTCGCCGGCGGCACGCTCACGTTCACGGGAACCGGCGCAGGCGGCGGCCTGCTGAATTCGTACACTAGCGCGGCTGCCACCACCACGCAGGGAATTCAGACGTACCAAGTGATTCGCGTGCCGCAGTACACCAACGCCACATTCAGCAGCACTCTTGCTGCGTTGCCCTGGAATGGAGCAGTCGGCGGCGTGCTCGCTGTGGACGTTGCCTCGCAGCTCACCCTCGGCGGAACTGTAAGCCTTGATGGTCAAGGCTTCCGAGGCGGCGGCGGGCGCATGCTCGGCGGCGCGGCCGGCACGCTCGCGACGGACGTCATCACGTTATCAACGCAAGCCACGAACGGTTCAAAAGGGGAAGGCATCGCCGGAACGCCGCACTACATTGCGCCCGCGCTAAGCACCATCACCCCGGCGACCACGGCGACAAGTACCGGTCAAGCGATTCTCGAAGGCTTGCCCGGCGGTAGTTACGCGCGCGGCGCTCCTGCCAGCGGTGGTGGCGGCTCTACGGACGCGAACCCCACCGCAAATAATCAGAATAGCGGTGGCGGCGCCGGCGGTAACGGCGGCACGGGTGGCACGGGAGGATTCGGCTGGCAGAGTGCCGGCATCGTGGGAGGCTTCGGCGGTCAACCGTTTCCAGCCACGACCAGTGCGATCGTCATGGGCGGCGGTGGCGGCGCTGGTACTACGAACGATGGCTCTTTCTGGAATCCCACTACAAACGCCGGCGGCGCTGGTTGCGGCGCGAACTGCACGGGCATCTACAGCAGCGGAACCGCAGGCGGCGGGATTGTCATTGTTCACACCGGCTCCGTCACTGGCACTGGAACAATTTCCGCCAATGGACAAACCGCGCTCGAGACTGAAAATGATGGCGGTGGCGGTGCCGGAGCAGGCGGCTCGATCTTGTTTTTTGCCAATAGCGGTTCGCTTTCCGGACTTACAGCCGGTGCTGCGGGCGGCAATGGCGGAGTCACGTGGCCTTCGGATCCGCCAGGAACTCCTTTCCCTGGAAATCGACATGGTCCAGGAGGCGGCGGTGGCGGTGGCGTAATTCTGGCGTCGGCCGCGCCCGGAACAGCAAACGTCAGCGGCGGTATTCCCGGCTGGTCCACGCTCGCCAACGATCCCTATGGCGCCACGGTCGGGCAACCTGGTTTCGTCAGCTCCGGCCTTTCGATTACCGAAACTCCGGGAACGCAGTCCGGCGCCTATTGCGCTGGCGCGGATCTCGCGGTCACGAACTCCGGCACGCCCAACGCCGTCGCGCCCGGCGGCAATATTACTTACACCCAAGTGGTAACCAACAACGGTCCGCAAGATGCCGTCAACTCCACATTCATCGAAGCTGTTCCCGGCAACACTACGTTTCAGTCGCTCACCATAGCTCCCGGCTGGTCGTGCACCACTCCGGCCGTCGGCAACGCCGGAAATATCAGCTGCACGAATCCCGATGTCGCGAATGCCGCCATCGGCACCTTCACAGTCGTCGTGCAAGTTATCGCCGGCACCGTAAATGGCACGCAAATTCTGGACACCGCCTCAGTTTCATCCGGCACCAACGATCCCAATCTCGCGAATAACACCGCGAGCGTCTTGACTCTGGTTGGCGCTGCCACCAGCGCCAACATCGTAGTCACGATGACGGCTGCGCCCAGTCCTGTGCAAGCCGGCAATCAACTCACCTACACAGTCAGGGTGCACAATAACGGCCCAGCCGCCACCAGCAGCGTCACGTTTACCGACGCGATTCCTGCTAACACCACTTTCTTTTCTCTGGCGCAGACCGGCACCACATGGACTTGCCCTGCTCCTGGTACTGCTGTCAGTTGCACCATCGCGTCGCTGCCTTCGGGAGCCACAACGACTCTTACGTTGATCGTCACGGTGGCGGCCGGCACCGCTTCCGGCACGGTCATCACCAACACAGCCAGCACTTCCACTTCGACGCCGGATCCGAATCCTTCGAGCAACAGCGCCACAGTGAAAGTCACGGTAGCGTCCGCGGGCCAATACGATTTGAGCGTCACCAGTTCCGCGTCGCCGAACCCCGTTACGGCTGGAAACAATATTACCTTCCTGCTGAAATTTGCAAACAACGGCCCGAACTCGGTCAGCAATCTCACCTTTGGAGACACGGTCCCGGCCAACACCACGTTCGTTTCGCTCGCGCTTCCCGGCGGAGTGACTTGCCCCACGCTTCCCGCCGTCGGCGGCACCGGCGCGATCAGTTGCTGCCCCGGCACGGGAGGAGTTTGCTCGGGCGCGGCGATTCCATCCGGCACCAGCGCGCAGCTTCCGCTGGTGGTGAAGGTCAACGCCAGCACCGCATCCGGCACCTTGATCTTGAATACCGCAAATATTGGTCCGACAACAAATGACGTGAACGTTGCAAACAATACGTCCACCGCAACCACGATTGTGGCTTCGCCCTCGCAGGCCGACGTCGCCATCGTAAAAACGGCAGCGCCGCAGCCCGTGGACCAAGGCGCGACTCTCACCTATATCCTGCAAGTGACCAACAACGGTCCGGCCGTTGCACAAAACGTGAACGTTTCTGATCCGCTGCCCAGCCAAGTCGCTTTCGTTTCCGTGTTCACCACGCAAGGCACGTGCACGCAGAGTGCCGGCACAATTAGCTGCAGCTTGGGTACGGTCAGCGTTGGTGGCCTGGTGATCATCACCATCAACACCACGGCCACGGCGTCGTTTAGTACCTCGTCGCTGGTGCCTAATACAGCTAACGTGGGCTCTTCGACCAGCGATCCGAACCCGTCCAACAATTTTTCGACCGTGATCTCAACCATTCAGGCGCCCACGGCCGTGCAGCTCACTTCGTTCCACGCGCAGACACGCGCGAGCGGCGGCGTGCTGCTCGAATGGCGCACGCGCGAAGAAGTTCACAACCTCGGTTTCCATATTTATCGCGAGGACGCGCAGGGCCGCCACCAGCTCAATCCGTCGCTCATCGCTGGCGGTGCGCTGCTGCTGCGTGGCGCGCAGCCGGGGCATCCCGCGCGCACGTATCAATGGATCGATCCGCAGGGCGGCGCCGGCTCTTCCTACATTCTCGAAGATGTGGATCTGAACGGCGTCCGCAACACGCACGGGCCGGTGACTGCTGATTCGACCGTCTCGGACGCGGCGTCGTATTCTCCCGCGATGCTGCTGAATCAGCTCACGAACTCGGTACGGCCCGCATCGCCGCTGCCGTTGCCGTGGCGTCCAGGTGCGCCAGGGCCTCCCAGAGCGCTCCCAGGCAGCGCGGAAGTCTCCAGCGCATATCTCGATTCACTGCCAGCCGCGAAAATTTCTGTCAACGCAGAAGGTTGGTACGTGGTCACCCGCGCGCAACTTGTCGCCGCAGGCTTCGATCCGGGCTTCGACGCACGCACGCTGCAACTTTTCGCCGAAGGTATCGAGCAGCCAATGGCGATACTCGGCCAGCAAGGCGGCTATCTCGGGAACAATGGCGCCATCGGCTTCTACGGCACCGCGATTGACACGCCGTACTCTGGCACGCGTGTCTACTGGCTCTTGCGCGGCTCGCAACAGGGCAAGCGAATTCCCGTTTCCACTTCAGGCGGGTCCAGTGCTTCCAGCGTGCAGAGTTTCTTGTCCTCCGTCGCCCTGGAGCAACGCACCACCTACTTCGCCGCGCTGCTGAACGGCCCGACTGCCGATAATTTCTTCGGCGCGCTGGTCAGCACCGAGCCGGTGGATCAGGATCTCGTGATCCAGCATTACGATCCGTCGTCCAGCATTCCGGCGCAGGTCACCATCACTTTGCAAGGAGTCACAGCCAGCCAGCCGCACAGTGTCAGCGTCGCCGTGAATAGTTCATCGGTCGGCGTCCTGAATTTCAACGGCCAGGATAATTTTACAAGCAGCTTCCCGATCCAGCAGGGATCGCTTCAGAACGGCACGAACACCGTCACTCTCACCGCGCTCAACGGCGACTCGGACACTAGTCTGGTGCAATCCATCGTCCTGAATTTCCCGCACACTTACACTGCGGATTCCGATTGGCTCCGCGCCGCCGCGCCCGCGGGTGCGCACTTAAGAATCAGCGGCTTCTCGAATCAGCAGATCCAGGCGTATGACATTTCCGATCCGCTCAACATCATTCAGCTTGCCGGCCCCGTCACTTTCGACAACACCGGTTCGAGCATCACCATCATCGTCCCCGGTGCGCCATCCAGCGCCGTGCCGCACACACTGATCGCATTCGCGGCTGATCAAATATCGTCCGCCTCAGCGATTACTTACCATCCGCAAAGTTCGCTCGCGGAACAACGCTCCGGCGCCGACATCGTAATCATCACGCATCCGGATTTTGCAGCCACCGTCGCGCCGCTCGTAAGCCTGCGCAAGTCGCAGCAGCACGAAGTCGCCGTCGTCACTGTGGACCAGCTCTTCGACGCCTATAATTACGGCGAACGCAGCCCGTTCGCGCTGCAAAGCTACCTGCAATACGCCTCCACCCAGTGGCGCGAAAAGCCGCAGTCGCTGCTGTTGCTTGGCGATGCCTCGTTCGACCCGCGCGATTATCTGGGCCTTGGCGGTTTCGATTTCGTTCCCGACGCGCATCGTCGAAACGGCTGCATTCAAAACCGCTTCCGACGATTGGTTCAGCGACTTCGAGAACACTGGCTTCGCCACCATCCCCACGGGACGCATTCCCGCGCGCACCGCTGCCGACGCCGCCTTGGTAATTTCCAAAATTGTGAATTACGAACACGAATACTTCGCAGGGCAGCTGGCAGCAGCAAGCGCTGATCATCGCGGACCAAAATGTCGGCGTGGATTTCTCGGGAGAAGCCGACATGGCCGCCGCGCTACTGCCGCCGTCACTGGTCGCCACCAAGATTTTGGCGGACGGCCAATCCACCACCGCTGTCTCCCAGCAAATTCTCGACGCGGTGAACGCCGGAACCTTGCTCGTCAACTACACCGGCCACGGCGCCGAGCAGCAGTGGTCTTTCTCCGACCTGCTCGATAACACGTCGGCCGCAGCGCTCAGCAATGGCGGGCGCCTGCCTGTGTTCCTGCTAATGGATTGCCTGAACGGATTCTTCCACGACGTCTACGCGGAGAGCCTTTCCACCGCGCTGCTGCTGGCGCCCAATGGCGGCGCAGTAGCCGTCTGGGCTTCGTCCGGATTTACCACCGCGCCGCCGCAAGCCGCGATGGACCAGGCGCTGCTCCGCACGCTGGCGGCGAACCCGACGCAGTCGCTGGGCCGCTCCATGTTGACGGCCAAGCTGAAAATCACCGACCCGGACGTTCGCCGCACCTGGATCCTTTTCGGGGACCCCGCCATGCGCGTCGCATTTCCAATTGCAGCCTCCACATTCACGGTGAAGCCGCGCATCACTCCCGCAACCCATAGCCCACGCTAGAGCTATGCCGCACACAAGGTACGACGTGTCATCCCGAACCCCCGCAAGTGGTTGCTGGGTTTGCTTCTTGTGCGGGCGCAATACGACAGAAAAATTTCTCGATGCTGCCCGGGCAGGGAATTTAACTCAACTCCGCGATACAATCCTAGGCGATCAAAAACCATGTCCAACTTCGCCAAACTCTTCGAACGCATCGCCATCGTCGCACTAGTCGTGTTCGCGAGCCTCTACGCTGGCGACTACGCCCTCTTCCAACACAAAATGAGCAAGAACAACGGCGCCGACGCCCTCGGCTCCGTGACTTCGTACTACGGCACTGTGCTGAAAGACGGCAAAATGGAAATTTTTACCGACCAACCGCAGGTCGAGACGTGCGCGCACGCACTGTTCCCGCATTCCGGCTACCGGCCCTGCTGGTACGCCAGTCGCAACAACGTGAAACCCATCGGCTAAGCATTCATGTGCCAGTCTTCAACGCTTCTGCTTCCGCGTTCTCCGTAACCGGCCCTCCGCATTCGCCGCCCTCTGCAGAAGCTGCAACAAAGCCTGCGCATCACGCGTGAGCGCTCGGTGCCGCGGATAAATCACGTCCAAATTCCGCCGCAGCGGTTCCTCATTCACAATTTCAATCGCCACCAACTTGCCCTTGCGCAATTCGTGCGTCACCGCGATTAAAGGCAAAAAACTCAGCCCCAGTTTCCTCTCCACCATTCGCTTGGCCGCCTCGATCGTTTCCACTTCCAGCACGGTATTCGGCAACTGGCCTGCCCGCCGAAAAAGTCCCTGGCTAAGCGTCCAGTCGCTCGAGCCGCGATCGAAAAATATCAGCGGCATCGCCTCGACGTCCTCCAGTCGCACCCGCCGTTTCCTCGCTGCCGGATGATTCGGATGTCCCACCAGAATCAAAGGATCGTCGCGCAGCGTCATCGTCTCCACTTCCGGATGATTCAACGAGCGCGCCACGCCGATCTCCGCTTCGCCGTCCAGCACCATCTTCAGCACCTGCGCGGAAGTTCCCGAGCGCAAATTCACCAGCACCTTGGGATTCGCCGCCTGATAATCCTTCATCACGTCCGGCAAAAAATAAGTACACACGGAAAGCGCAGCCGCGATGCTCAAAGACCCGCCGGCGGAAGGCTGCAATTCGTGCACGGCCTGCCGCGCGCGCGTCACATCGCGCAGCAGCTGTTCGGCGTGCGGACGCAGAGCCTTCCCTGCGGGCGAAACCGATAGATTTCCGCGCACGCGAGTAAAAAGCTTCACGCCCAGCCCGTCCTCCAGCGCCCGCACCCGAGCGCTCACCGCCGGCTGGCTGATGTTCAGTGCCGCAGCCGCGCGATGAAAGCCGCCGTACGTCAGGACGGCCAGAAACGTTTCCAGTTGATCGATCTCCACGTGACCTCGTGCGTCGCTTCACCACAGCATGGAAGCGATCAGCTGCAGCCCGTACCACGCAACTTAGTACCGTGGTTGGAAACTACCCGATAATCATATTCTATCAGTGTGATAACTCCAATCAGTTTGACTGATTACCTTGCCTGGCCCACACTGGCCCTCAGTCGCCAGTAGTTCCACGGACCGCGAGCGATTCGCCCCCCGCTCCCCTCCGGCCTGGCTGCTCCGGCCCCAGGTCCCAGCGCTGTTATATCGAAAGAAGGAGAGCCTGCTCCACGCAAGCTTTCTTCATCGAAGAGGACGCAACCGATGACCACCAACGGCAATCACCGCAACCTGGAACTTCACTGGAAGACCGACCTGCGCTGGGAAGGCATTACTCGTCCCTACTCCCAGAAAGATGTCGAGCAACTTCGCGGTTCCGTCCACATCGAACACACTCTCGCGCGCAGGGGTGCCGAGCGCCTCTGGCAATTGCTGCAGGACGATCTCTACGTCGCCGCGCTAGGCGCCCTGACCGGCAATCAAGCCGTGCAGCAAGTCGCCGCCGGACTTCAGGCGATTTACTTGAGCGGCTGGCAAGTCGCGGCCGACGCCAACGACGCCGGCCAAATGTATCCGGATCAAAGCCTGTATCCCGCCGATAGCGTGCCCAACGTCGTCCGCAAGCTAAATCAAGCCCTGGCGCGCGCGGATCAAATTCATCATGCCGAAGGAAAAAATGGAATTCACTGGTTCGCGCCGATCGTCGCCGATGCCGAAGCAGGATTCGGCGGCAATTTGAACGCGTTTGAACTGATGAAAGCAATGATCGAAGCCGGCGCCGCCTGCGTTCATTTCGAAGACCAATTGTCCTCGGCGAAAAAGTGCGGGCACCTGGGCGGAAAAGTTTTGGTCCCCACGGTCGAAGCCATCCAGAAGCTCGTCGCTGCACGCCTGGCCGCCGATGTGATGGGCGTGCCCACGCTGATCATGGCGCGCACCGATGCGGACAGCGCGCACCTGCTCACCAGCGACATTGACCCGCCCGATCGCGAATTCCTCACCGGCGAACGCACTCCCGAGGGCTTTTTCAAGATTCGCGGCGGCCTGCGCTCCGCAATCGCGCGCGGCCTGGCCTACGCGCCCTATGCCGATTTGATCTGGTGCGAAACTTCCAAACCGCATCTCGGCGAGGCCCGCCAATTCGCCGAGGCAATTCACGCCAAATATCCCAACAAAATGCTGGCCTACAATTGCTCGCCTTCCTTTAACTGGCGCAAAAATCTCGACGACAACACCATCGCGAAATTCCAGCGCGAACTCGGCGCCATGGGCTACAAATTCCAGTTCATTACCCTCGCCGGGTTTCACGCGTTGAATCTCTCCATGTTCGAGCTGGCGCGCAATTACAAACAGGACGGCATGACAGCCTACTGCCGCCTGCAGGAAAAAGAGTTCGCGAGCGAGCAAGCGTGTGGGTACGAAGCTGTGAAGCACCAGCGCTTCGTCGGCACCGGTTATTTCGACGCAGTGCAGCAAGCCATCACCAGCGGTACCGCATCCACTACCGCGCTAGCCGGTTCCACCGAAACCGCGCAATTTCAGGAAGCGAAGCCGCCGACGCATCTTTCGTCGCATCCGAAGAAAGAAATGCGCCAGGCGGCTTCCGCCGACTAATCCGCGCTCGCGCGAACAATTGCGGGGGCAGACAAAAAAACGGGTGAGCTCATCGAGCCCGCCCGTTTTTTTTCGTGAAGCAGAAGTGCCTCTGCGCCGATCGCGGTTGCTGCGCTAGCCGCGTCGCGCCGTCACAATCTTGGCAGTCGTGATCGCCTGTCCCACATGCCGCTGCGTATGATCTGCAACGTGTACCAGCAGCCCGCCCACAGTTGCCGGTAGCAGTTTCGCCCCGACAGGCCTCGGCTCCTGCAAACGATTCGCGTCAAACCGCCGGATGCGCACGGCAGCTCGCTCCAAGGCCGCTTCCAATTCCGCAAATAACTCAGCGCGCATGGCGTCGCCGTCGAGTTCGCTGTTCAACGCCACAATCTGCGAATCGTCGAGCCGCTTTCCTTCCGCGTAACTCAATAGCCGGTCAATGCTGCGCGCAATATGCCGGATATGGAACGCCACCGGAGCAATCCCGTCGGGACGCGCATTCAATTCCGCGTTTCTCAGACCGCCGCACCAACGCGTCAAATCTTCCTGTGCCAGCTCCAGCGCGTGCAGCACCGCACGAGGCACCGCCGCGACGTCCGCCAGCGTTCCGCGCAACCACGGTTCGGGCATTTTGACTGGACTCATTCGTACGCACCTCCACCTCTAACCTACCTGAAATGCCGGGTGCGATAAATGGCGGCGATGACCCCTAGAAGCCGAGCAGTGCGGCGGGGAAGCGGGCTTCGCCGTAGGAACGTCGGCAGGCCTTTTCACTTCACTCGAATTCGCCACAGGCGGGGTGTCTCCCGCAGCAGCGACACTCGTATCTTCCGTCCCCGGCTTCACCAAATACTGCACGATCACGGAAATCCGCCGGTTCGATGGATCCAGCGGCGCAGTCTTCTTGTGCAATCGTTGGTCGGCGAATCCGCGCACCTGCGTCACCTGCGTCTCTGTCACGCCGTTCATCTGCATCAAGGTCGCCAGCTTTCTGTGCCGCCGGTCCGCATAGAATGCCCACGGATCCGCATCCGTGGATTCGGCGGCTCCGATCACGCTGCCTGCTTGGTTAGGAGTCGGCACCGCTCGCACGCGCACAGTCACCTGATGCTCGGCTTTGTGCCGCAACGTCACTTCCGCAATCGCCGGCCGCCCATCCCGCAACACACTCGCCAGCGCGCCGCCCAGCTCGCACACCCCGCGTTCTTGCCGCCTTCCTTTTGCGGCGGGAAAAAACCCTGGCAAGAATATCCCACTACGTCCTGCCGCAGGTGGCCCGTTATGATTTCCGCCGCGTCGTTCCAGAACTAGATCTTCTGCCCGCAATCCACCATGTATATGCCGGTTTGCATGTGCCCCAGCACAGTTCGATAAATATCAAGGTCTGCAAACACAGGCATAGACGGCTCCCTAATGAATCATCGGCCAAAACGCCCACAAGTTTAGGTCCGCATGAGGCGGGTTTCCTGCGGACACCGCTCGCGACCTTGCCTAGCTGGGCATGGCTCCGGTGCACAAAAAACGCCATTCATGCAACCGTAACACTCCCCTAATAGTATGCTGAGGCTCACAGGCGCTCGCGCGTAAGCGCCCCGCCCAAACTCGAGGAGAAAATTTCGGATGGAAAAGAGGAATTTCCTTTTTGTGTCGCTTACCGGCCTCATCAGTGACATCGCCTGGCAAGTTTCCAAAGAAGGCCACGAAGTCCGTTACTTCATCCAGGACAAAAAGGAGCGCGACATCGCCGACGGCTTCGTCGCGAAATCAAAAGACTGGGAGAAGGACGCCGAGTGGGCCGACATCCTCATCTTCGACGACACTCTCGGCCAGGGCGAAAAAGCCAAGAACCTGCGGGCGGCCGGAAAAAAAGTGATCGGCGGCACGCCTTATACCGATCGTCTGGAAGACGATCGCTCTTTCGGCCAGGAAGAACTGAAGAACGCTGGGGTCAACATTATCCCCTACGGCGAATTTTCATCCTTCGACGACGCCATCGAGCACGTCGAGCAGAATCCCGGCCGCTATGTCATCAAACCTAGCGGCGAAGCGCAGAACGTCAAGCGCCGCCTATTCGTCGGCGAAGAGGACGACGGCCAGGATGTCATTCACATGCTCGAAGCCTACAAGAAAGCGCTCTCCGATGAAATTAAAGTCTTCCAGCTGCAGCGCCGCGTCACCGGTGTGGAAGTAGCCGTCGGGGCATTCTTCAACGGCAAGAGTTTTGTCTATCCCATCAACATCAATTTCGAACACAAGAAGCTTTTCCCCGGAGAAAATGGCCCGCCCACCGGCGAAATGGGAACCACCATGTTCTGGAGCGAGGCGAATCATCTTTTCGACCAAACGCTGCTGAAGATGGAAACCAAGCTCAAGGAAGAAGGCTACATCGGTTACATAGACTTGAATTGCATCGTGAACCATCACGGCATCTACCCGCTGGAGTTCACATCGCGCTTCGGCTACCCCACGATCAGCATTCAGCAGGCTGGAATGATCACTCCCATCGGCCAATTTTTCTGGGACCTCGCCAACGGCAACGACCCAAAACTCAAAGTTCGCAGCGGCTTCCAGATCGGCGTGCGCATCGTCGTGCCGCCATTTCCATTCGATGATGACGAAACCTTCGATTCCTTCTCCAAAAACGCCGTAATCGTTTTCAAGAAGCCTCCCACCGACGAGATGCACATTGAAGATGTAAAGCAAGTAAACGGCCAGTGGCTCGTAGCGGGGACCTCGGGAGTAATTCTAGTAGTCGTCGGCCTAGGACAAACGATGAAGCAAGCTCAAACACAGGTGTACTCCCGTATCAAGAATGTCCTCATCCCCAACATGTACTACCGCACAGACATCGGCGACCGCTGGGTAGAAGACAGCGACCGCCTCCACACCTGGGGCTACCTGCGCTGAAGACTTTGCAGATGCTTTCGTGAATCGCCGGACGGGACGATTCATCCTGAGATCCCGCTGTGCGGGAGCGAAGGGTAGCGGCGCGCTTCAGTGCGCCATCCATCGCGCGGCAGCCACCGATGGCGGTCCCGCAACCCGGAACCGCCGCTACAAAACCTCGTCTTCCTCGCGCCGAGGCTCCCGCAGGAACCTTGTCAACCGTCACTCCCTACGCTAAAGTAACCGCTCTTTTAGGGAGCGCTCCGCAAAATGCCCGTAGTCGCCGGAAAAGAAAAGCTAAAGGTCCTGATCCGCCGCGCCGCCATCCAAAAACGCGTCCGCGAAGTAGCCCTCCAGATCACCAAAGATTTCGCCGGTGAGCGCATCCATTTAATTGGCGTCCTGAAAGGCGCCTGCATCTTCCTTTCCGACCTGGTCCGCGAAATCAATCTGGAAACCTCCATAGATTTCATCGCCGTCTCCAGCTACGGCAAAAATAAAGAAAGTTCCGGCCAAGTCCGCCTGGTAAAAGATCTCGACAGCAGCATCGAAGGCCTCAACGTGATCGTAGTGGAAGACATTCTGGACACCGGTATCACGCTGACCTACCTCCTGCGCGTGCTGGCGCAACGCAAACCCAAATCCCTGCGCATTGCCGCGCTGCTCGATAAGCCTTCGCGCCGCATCAAAGAAGTGAAAGCCGATTACATCGGTTTCAAAATTCCCAACGATTTCGTCGTCGGCTACGGCCTGGACTACGCCGAACGTTATCGCAATCTGAAGGACGTCTGCATCCTGACGCTTCCCGAATGACCATGCCCCTAACCGAACGTGAAATCGCGCGCCTGATTGATCACACGCTCCTGAAGCCCGACGCCACGCAGGTTGAAATCCGCAAACTCTGCGAAGAAGCCCTGCAATACCAGTTCGCATCCGTTTGCGTGAATCCCTGGAACGTCGCGCAGTCCGCCGAAATTCTCCGCGGCAGCGCCGCAAAAGTTTGCACCGTAGTCGGCTTTCCGCTGGGCGCCACGCTCCCGGAGGTAAAAGTTTTCGAAGCGCAGAAGTCCATCGAGCGCGGCGCGCAGGAAATAGACATGGTCATCAACATCGGCGCGCTGAAGTCCGGCCGCGTGGACGCGGTCGCGGCCGATATCCACGCAGTTGTGGGGGCCAGCCACCACGCCGGCGCCAGCTGCAAAGTCATCATTGAAACCTGCCTGCTCACCCGCGAAGAGAAAATCCAGGCTTCACTCGCCGCCAAGAATGCCGGCGTGGATTTCGTCAAAACTTCCACCGGCTTCAGCATCGCCGGCGCGACTCCGGAAGATGTGCGCCTCATCCGCGAAGCCATCGGCCCGGACGCTGGCATCAAAGCCGCCGGAGGCGTCCGTACCCTCGAAGATCTGCTGCAACTGGTCGAGGCCGGCGCCACACGCATCGGGGCGAGTGCCGGCGTCAAAATCATCCAGCAGCTGCGCTCCGGAAAATCACCAGCAGCCCCCGGGGCTTCTTCCGGCGATAAATATTGACAAGTTCAATGCAGGCCCATCTCGGCGGCAATCGCTTCACACTCGCCTGCTATAATGAATCGATTCTGCGCCCGCTGTTTCCGGTGCCGTGAAAATATCCGGAACGGACGCGCGCATTTCCCGGCGGGGGCTGGGCAATTCTGAAAATATCCAAATGGACGCGGCACAGCTAAATCCTAAAATCGACGTCCCCGCGGACGCTCTCAAAATCCTGGCGGAGCTTAGCCAGGAGATTAACGCGTCGCTCAACCTCGATGAAGTGCTGCCCAGCGCCGCCGCGCTCATCAAGCGCCTGGTGGATTACGAGATTTTCGCCGTGCTCCTGCCCGACGAAGGTACCGACCAGATGTATTTCCGCTTTGCCATCGGTCACCGCTCGGAAGTCGTGGAACACTGGCGCATCCCCATGGGCGAAGGCATCATCGGCGCCGCTGCCGCCACGGGCCAGGCGATTCGCGTCGGCGACGTGCGCTCCGACCCGCGATACCTCAACGCGCTCGACGGGGTTCGGTCCGAACTTGCCGTCCCGCTGATCGTCCGCGGCCGCGTCATCGGCGTCCTGGACATTGAAAGCAACGAGCTGGATTACTTCACGCCCTACCAGCAGACGATCCTGACGCTGGTCGCTTCGCGCATCGGCACTGCCATTGAAAACGCCAAGCTCTACGAACACGAGCGCAATCAGGCCGAAACTCTTTTGCTCTTGAACGAAGTCGGCCGCGAAGCCAACTCTTCGCTCTCTGTAGAAGAAGTGCTGCGCCGCGCCGCGGAGCTAACCAAGCGCCTCATCAATTACCAAATTTTCAGCATTCTGCTTTACGACGAAGGCGACAACGTCTTCCGACATCGCGTAACCGTGAAATTCGGCCAACGCGTGCAGGAAAAATTTGCTGTGCCCGCGCATGAGGGCATCGTCGGTGCCGCCGCGTCCCTAAAACGCCCGGTCGTGGTGCCAGACGTCACACTCGACCCGCGCTATCTGCTCATCAATCCTGAAACGCGTTCCGAGCTGGCCGTTCCCATGCTCAATAAAGATCGCGTCATCGGTGTGATGGATCTCGAAAGCCCGCAGCTGAATTATTTCACCCCGGACCACGTCCAAGCGCTTTCGATTCTCGCCGCGCATCTCGCCGTCTCCATCGAAAACGCGCGCCTCTACGAACAGCTCGCCCGCGACGAAGCGCGCATGGAGCGCGACCTCAGCGCCGCCCGCCGCATCCAAGGCGCTCTGCTTCCGCGTCTGCCCGGCCCGGAATTTGGCTTGGAAATCGCCGCCCGCGTGGTTTCTTCGCGCGAACTCAGCGGCGACCTCTACGATTTTCTCCGTTATGGTCCGCAGGAATTGGCGATTGCGATGGGCGACGTCAGCGGGAAGGGAAGTGCCGCCGCGCTTTATGGAGCCGTCGCGATCGGTACTCTACGCAGTCTGGGCCCGCAAAAGCATCGTCCAGCTGAAATGCTCCGGGCAATCAATGGATTTCTTGGCGAGCGCCGCATCGAAGGCCGCTTCATGACTCTGTGTTTCGCCACTTGGCATCGCGGCCGTCACAAATTACGCATCGCCAATGCGGGACAGGAAGAACCGTTTCTCTATCACGGCGGTCGCTGCGAACGAATCATGCTCGCCGGCTTTCCGCTCGGAATGTTTGAAGAATCCACCTACGACCAGCGAAGTTACATCCTGAATGAAGGCGACATCGTGGTGTTCCATTCCGACGGCATCGGCGATACCCAAAATTCTGCAGCCGAATTCTTCGGCCACACTCGCCTGGCCGACCTGATCACCGCAAACCACCAACTCAACGCCGATGGCATCGCCGACAAAATCCTGGAAGAGGTCGACGCCTTCTCCGGCGGCGCCCACCCCTTCGACGATCGTACGCTGCTAGTCCTGAAAGTAAAGTAGCCAACTTCGTACCGCCGTCGCTGCCTAAAGTTTGGGCTTGCGGAACACGACGCAGTAGATTTGGTGAAACTCATCGCGGCTAGGCCAATCATTGGTAACTGCCTCGACCTCGAATCCCGCGGTGGTGAGTTCGCTGATAAGGATTATTTGCGGAATGCCGTGTCCGCCTCGGTTCTTAGGGACGCCCTCCGGAATCACCGATCCCTCGTGCGGATCCTCATCGATCACTGCCAGTCGTCCGCCAGCTTTTAAGGACTGGAAAATGCCTGCGTCGACTTCGGCCGGTTTAGTGAGGTGATGATAGACGAGCCTCATGAATATGGAATCACAGCAACGGGGCGGAAGGTTGGTTTCGGCTTCGCCAGCTTTGACAACCGTGAAGTTCTTCTCTTGCGCTGATAATTCTCTAAGGTGAGCCAGCGCTTCGGGATCAAGCTCCGTGCTGTAGACCTTCCCTGACGCGCCGACGCGCTGAGCGGCCGCAAGAGTTAACTTCCCGTTATTCGCGCCGATTTCCGCCACCACGGTTCCGGGGCCCCAGCTCAACAGTTTGGCTAAGCGGTCGGCTTCCGGTTGAAAAGTATCCTGTCCATGGCAGGGTGCTGCACCAAGTACGCAGAGAACGATCGCGACGACAAAGGAGCGGCGTAGCATAAGTCGTAGCCAGTCAGCCGAATCCTGTCGGCGCAAGGAAGGAATCTCAAGCGCAAGCACCCCTCATGCCGCTCTAATCCACCTTCATTGCGGCCGCAGGCGTCTTCGGCTTTTTCAAATGTACAAACGTGTTCACCGAATCGTTGAACATCCCCTGCTGGTCTACAAACGTCATATGCCCGCTCTTCGGCAGAATCACCAGCTGCGAATCCGCGATCTTCTCGTGCATCTCCCGTGACAATGCTGGGTCGCACTCATCATGATCCCCGGCAATAATCAGCGTAGGCACATGAACCGTGTGCAGCCGCTCCACGTATTCCACCGACTTCAAATTTCCATCGATCACGAATTCACCGTTCGCGCCCCACATCTCGCGATACAAATCCCAAGGTAAGCCTGCCACTTGCGTCGGATCGTAATTCGCATCCGGATGATTCTGATAAAGGTACGGAAAATATCCTCCGCCCCACGCCGCAATCATGTAGTCGTTCGTGTAGCGGTTTTTCTCGTATTCCTTGCCGTGTCCGTAGAGTCCCGCTTTCTCTTCGCGCTCAATTTGTTCGCGCACTTCAGCCGGCGCCGCCGCTTTGATCCGCGCCAGCACCTGATTCATCTCCGCCGTGCTCGCAAACGTGCTGCACAAAATCAAATGACTCAAATTATTCTGATACTTCAGTGCGTATGCCTGCGCCAGCACGCCGCCGTAGGAATGTCCCAGCAGGGTGATTTTTCCCAGCACCAGTCCCTGCCGCACTGCTTCCACGTCCTCCACCATATTTTCCACGGTGTATCCGGCCGGATCATCCAGCTTCTGCGAGCGCCCCGAACCCCGCTCATCAATAAAAATTAGCCGATTCTGTCGTGCGAGAGGCAAAAGATAGGGCAGAAAGTAATCGTGCGAACCGCCGGGGCCGCCGTGCACGACAACGATCGGCGCGCCGCGCCCCATCGTTGTGTAATAAATTAGAACCCCGCGCGAATCGATGTAGCCTTCCTGAATCGGATAATCCGCCACCGGAACTCTGCGTGGCGGTGCGGCTACGTCGGTCGTTGGCGGCTCTGGCGCAGCTTGTGCCGCCGGCGCAGCCTTCGCTGCCTGCGCAAGCAGTCCCGGCGCGCCAGCGCACGCGCACAGCGACGCCGCCAGCACAAAATAAACCGTCAATCGCATGATTTTTCCTCCGAGGGCGAAATTCGCGCTGCTCAGCGCTCTCCCCACCGCAACTTGCTGCGCAGAATTTCGTAATACGTCTTGCGAGGCGGATTTACCACTTGCACTTTCGTCGCAGCCTTAGTGATCACCACGCGGTCCTGCGGCTGCAACTGAAATCCAATCTGTCCATCGAGCGTCAGATACACGGGCTCACCGGACGCCGAAAAATCCAGCTCCACATGCGCGGTGTCCGGCACGACAAGCGGACGGTTGGTCAACATGTGCGGGCAAATCGGCGTAATCACAAACGCGTCCAGATCCGGATGAATAATCGGCCCGCCGGCCGCCAGCGAATACGCCGTCGAGCCAGTCGGCGTCGCCACAATCAACCCATCCGCGCGATAACGCCCCACGTGGTGATGATCCACGTGCACGTCAAAATCCAGCATGCGCGCCAGCGCTGCCTTATTCGCCACCGCATCATTCAAAGCCGTCAGCCGTTCCGCTGGCTTGTTGCTGTGCACGATTTCTGCTTCCAGCATCATCCGTTCGCTGGTGCGATGTTCGCCCGCCAGAATCGCTTCGAGCACGGGATACAATTCATCCAGCGTAACGCTGGTCAAAAATCCCAGCCCGCCCAGATTCACCGCCAGAATTGGAACGTCGTGTCCGCCCAGCGCCCGCGCCGCCGCAAGCAAAGTTCCGTCCCCACCAAGAACGACGAGCAAATCAACTTTCGCCGCCATTTCTTCCCGCGTCATCGCCGGACCGCTAGGGTCCAACGTCGTTCGCGTTCGCGGATCCACGGAAACTTCGATCTTGCGCGCCTCCAGCCAGCGCCGCAGTTCCGGCACCACGGAGGTGACCATTTCGGGGATTGGTTTGCAGATGATGCCGACGGCGCGAATCATATTTGGAGGCAGAATTCTACTCTACCCGAGAGCGCGGGCGTGGAGAAAAAACTCCTGATTGCCTGCCGTACCCGGCAGGTGGCTCGGATGCACTCCCAGAATTTCCAAGCCGCAAGCTGCAGCCCCCGCCGACACGCGCTCGATCGCTTTCTGGTGCAGCGCCGTGTCCCGCACGATCCCGCCCTTGCCGATTTCACTTTTCTCCAGCTCAAACTGCGGCTTGATCAGTATCAAGAAATCCGCAGCGGGCGCGGCAATGGGCACGACCGCCGGCAAAACCTTCGTCACCGAAATAAAAGACACGTCCATCGTCACTAGACCTGGCCGCTCTGCAATATCCTCAGCCTTCAGATAACGTGCATTGCATTCGACAGTCGTCACGCGTTTATCCTGCCGCAATTTCCAATCCAGCTGATTCACGGTCACATCCACCGCAAAAACCTGCAACGCGCCGCGCTGCAACAAACAATCCGTAAAGCCGCCAGTCGAACTCCCCACGTCCAAGCATATTCGACCTTCGGGCGAAACCGCGAAATCCTGCAGCGCACCTTCGAGTTTGAGCCCGCCGCGGCTCGCATAACGCAGCGAATCGCTAATAATTTCCACGCGCGCATCCGCCGCCACCGGCGACCCGGGCTTCTCCATCTTCTGCCCATTCACCAGCACATTTCCTGCCAGCAAAAAAGCCTGCGCCCGTTCACGCGAGGGCGCGAGCCCACGCGCCACAATCAAAACATCCAATCGAATTTTCCCAGCTTTGCGATTCTGCTGAGTCTTGCCGGAAGCAGATGCCTCAGAAATGTTTTTCGATTTCATGCGCGGAAAGTCAAACAATCAGTGCTGTCTTTTTCCGTCTGAGCCTTACGCCCGCCGCGCCACCAAAAATTGCGCCATCTGTCGCAGCCTCGCAGCCCGCTCCCCGTAAAATTCCAGCTCCTTCAAAGCCTTCGCTTCCAGATCCGCCGCAATATCCCGCGACACCTCCAGCCCATGCAAAGCCGGATAAGTCGCCTTCTTCTGCGCCTGATCCTTCCCCGCGGTCTTCCCCAGCGCCTCCGAAGATTCCTCCACATCCAAAATATCGTCCACCACCTGAAACGCCCAGCCGATATTTTCACCAAACGCCAGCAGCCGCGTGACGTCCCCCCGATCCGCCCCGCCCGCAATCGCGCCCGCCACAATGGACGCGCGAATCAAAGCCGCCGTCTTCGACCGATGAATGTACTCCAGCATTCCCTTATCCGACGCGTTCCCTTCCGCCTCCAAATCCGCCACCTGTCCGCCAATCATTCCGCGATCCGTGCCCGCCGCTTCCGCAATCATCGCCAAAATCGTCAACCGGCGCTGCGGTTCCACCGGCGCCAAAGCCAAAGTATGAAACGCCAAGGTCAGCAGCGCATCGCCCGCCAGAATTGCCATCGCCTCGCCAAATACTTTGTGATTGGTCGGTTTTCCGCGCCGCAAATCGTCATTGTCCAGCGCCGGCAGGTCGTCATGAATCAGCGAGTAGGTGTGAATGAACTCCAGCGCGCAGCCCACCTGCACCGCGCCGCTCTGCTCCGGCGAGAACATCCGCGCCGCTTCCACGCACAAAATCGGCCGGATCCGTTTGCCGCCCGCAAACACGCTGTAGCGCATCGCCTTATGAATGGTAATCGGCAGCGCATCTTCCGGCGGCAAAAGCTCCTGCAGAGCCGCTTCCACTGTTGTTCTGTCCTGCTCGAAGAAATCGGGGATCGTCATAGGCTCGATGCAGAAATCTGAACTGCGAATCGCGCTGCAAGAATCAGCCGGCGGACGTTAATTATTTTCGTCTTCCGGATCAAACGGCTCCGCCACAATCTTGCCATCCGCTTTCTTCAGCAGAATTTCCACGCGCCCCTCCGCCTCTTCGAGCTGCTTCTGGCACTCGCGCGAAAGTTTCACACCCTCTTCAAAGAGCCGCATCGCTTCGTCCAGCGACAAATCCGCGCTCTCCAGGCGTCGCACCACTTCCTCAAGCCGCGTGAGCGATTTCTCGAAGTCGCCCTTTTTCGGCACTTCCACCGGTACAACCGATTTATTCGGCGTAGGACTCATTCTGCCTCGTTCTGCGCAACCCGCGCGCTGCAAATCTCACACCACTGTAGCAGCCAACCGGATTCTATCGCGATGATTTTATTGCAGCAATGCCACAGCGCCGCCGGTTCTGGGCCAGGGTCCGGTGACGCGACTCATCATGGTCGATCGTGACCGAAGAGATGCTTGGTGGGCGACACCGAGTCGATGAAGCGGAAACGGCCTGAGATGGTTGGGGTGACACAAGTGAAACAAGGCGGCCACTAAGACGCGATCTGCGTGCTAAGGCAAAGGTGTGTTCGTGCGCACAAAAAATAGGAATAAGAACTCTTGAAATGGTCGACGTCGTTACAGATAACGCCATAACCCGAAACTGACCCCCTACCTGCCGCCCACCGGCAACAGCATCAGCCGAAACGAGCGCGCCCCATCTTCGGCCGCAATCGAAAACGCTGCAGGAATTCCGCGTCCCGCAAACCATTTCGCGAACTGATCTCGATAATAAGGGCTCGCGTACTGCCCTGATTCGCCCGTAGGAATCTCCATCAGCGATCCGTCAAAATTCGCCAGATCCGCCACAAAACGCATCGCGGGACCATGCCCCACGCCCATCGCCCGCACCGTATCAATCGTCCCGCCCTGCTCGTACGGTCCGATGCTCAGCAATCGGTGCAGTAATCCCGCGCGACCCAGTGGATGAACCATGTCCAAGGGGTGCAGCCGCCCCCAGTTCCAACCGGACTCAGTCGCTTGGCCCGTTTGCTTCTGCAAAGTCGCCACCGCATCATCCGCGCTGGCCATCAACAATTGGTCGTAATCGGCAAATCCGCTCGGCAGCCAAGCCGCAGGCCGTTCGCGCAACACCATCTCCAGAAACACTTTGTCGCGCCACCAAACATCGTTGTAAACGCTCTGCGGCTCCCACAGCTCATACTTCGTAACCTCGTCGCCCATATAAGGCTGCAGCAAACGCACAAAAATCGCGCGCCGGGCATATTCCACGAACGAGGTCTCGACGGAATCAGCGCTGGCCCTCGCGTCCCATCCCGCCAGCTTCACTATCAATCGCTGCGCCCGCGCATCAGCCGGCTGCTTGGTCTTGGCGGCTTGCAGCAGAGAAGCAGCCAAGGATCGGTTCGGCAGGCTCACGATGTCGTTCTGAATCGCATTGCAGTCCTCCGGCCGCAAACCCGTGCGTCCAGCCAGCAATTCATAAAGCCGTGCCGTCCGATAAGGTCCCGCCTGCCGGTCGGACAAATAATATTTGTACCCCGGTCCCACCGTCCGCGCATTCGCAGTGGCAATAATTCCATCCGGAGGATTTTCTACGCGCGGCAACTCCGCAAACGGAAGGTATCCCTTCCATTCGTAAGCATCCGTATCGCCGGGCACAGGCAGCGCGCCATTTCCATTCGCGCGCACCGGAATCCGTGCCGGAATCGTGAACCCGATATTCCCATCCACATCCGCGTAAATCGTATTTTGCCCCGGTCCCGCGATATGCCGAGTCGTCTCGATAAACGAATTCCAATCGTGCGCCTGGCCCAACAACGGAAAGCCAAAATCCAGTCCACCAGGTTCCAGCGCCGTCCAGCGCAATGCGTAAGCCCGCCCGCCTTGCTCCGCCGCATCGCGATGGACGATCGGCCCGTGCCGCGTCACCACCACGTCCAGCTGCACATCCGGCTTCCCGCGGAGCGGAATCACTTCGTGGCGCACCTCCGCCGTCAGCATCTTGCCGCTTGCGGAATATTCCAGCGGATTCGCATCGGAAAATTTCTCGATGTAGAGATCCTCCACGTCCGCATTGCTGTTCGTGAATCCCCAGGCAATCCGCTCGTTGTGCCCGATGATCACCAGCGGCGCACCCGGCAGCGCAAATCCCTCCACGTTCAGTCCCGGCGTCGTCAGATGCACGATGTACCACAGCGCCGGCGTCGAAAGCTGCAAATGCGTGTCGTTTGCGAGTAGCGGCTTGCCGGATGCCGTATGCGCGCCGCTCACCACAAAATTGTTGCTGCCGATTATTTCTGACTCCTGCTCCTCGAAGCGCGCCAGAAAATTTCGCGCGGCGTCCCACGCAACCGAAAAGAACGGCGGCGCGTCATCTTCGCGGCCCAAAGCGCGATCGTCCAGTCGTGACGACGACTGCAAAGCCGCGGTAGCGGCGGTAGCGGGCAGGGAAGTCTCCGCAGTCCAAATAAAATGGTCCAGCGGCGAATCGCTCACGAACAAATCCCGCGCGCGTTCCTCCCCCACCTTCGCCGTAATCCACTGCCGGTTCAATTTCTCCTTCCAAGTGGACGTCAGCGTCTTGTACATATACAAACTGATCAGATAAGTGTCCGCCGGAGTCCACGGCCGCGGCTTATAACCCAGTGCCACAAATTCAATCGGCATGTTCTCACCGCGCTGCGCGATATTGTCGTTCACCCCCCGCGCGTAAGCCTCCAGCAAGCCGCGAATTTCCGGCGACGAATCCGCCGCAGCCCGTTCCGCCGCCTGCCTCATTCCCAAGGTCCGGTTTTCCCGGTCGTACGTCAGTCCCACCGCACCAAAAATCTCAGACAAATCCCCACTCGCCGCGCGCCGCAGCAAATCCATCTGCCACAAGCGGTCCTGCGCCATCACATATCCCTGCGCGGTCACCACATCCTGCAAAGATTTCGCGCGAATCCACGGCCGTCCCCACGCGTCGCGATCCACGATCACGCCATCCCGCAATCCGCCAATCGCAACACTTCCGTCCAGCCGCGCCAGCGGCCTCCGCACGAGCCACCAACTCATAAGCAGCCCGGCACCAACGATCAGCAGCAGTCCCGCAAACAAATCTCGAAAGATCCGCGATGCGCGTGTCATCCGTCCCGGCCCTTCGTCCCTAGCTGCAACCGCGGCGGAGTGTAGCCCACAAAATCATCAGCGTGCAATCCGGCGAACCACCGATACACACCCGACTCATCGCACGCGCCCATCCAACTATTGCTCCCAAGTCCCAAACGATGCAAAATCCCGGCATGCCTCACGAGTTCACAAACTCCTACCTCCTCGACGCTACCCGCCTGCTCCGCTATTACGAACACCTCGGCGAACGCGCCATCGCGCAAGCTCCGGACGAGGCGCTGACCATCGCCCTTGATGCTGAGTCGAATTCCATCGCCATCATCGTCAAACATCTCTACGGCAACATGCGCTCCCGCTGGACCGATTTCCTCAGGACCGACGGCGAAAAGCCCGACCGCCATCGCGACACCGAATTCGAATCCCCCGCCGCCACGCGCGAGCAAATCACCGCGCAATGGGAAGTCGGCTGGAAATATCTCTTCGACGCCCTCGCCGCGCTCAGCGACGCCGACCTCGGCCGCAAGGTCTTGATCCGCAGCGAACCTCACTCCGTAATGCAGGCCATCAATCGTCAGGTGGCCCACTATTCCTACCACGTAGGCCAGATTGTGTTTCTAGCCAAACATTTCGCCTCCGAGAACTGGACGCCCCTCACAGTCCCACGAGGAAAATCCGCCGAGGTCACGGCAAAAATTCGCGCCGCTCAGGAATCGAAACACTCATCAAAGTAATCAATCGCGTGCGGTCCAGCGTCACGTAAGCCAAAACTGCTCACACTTGTTTCTCATCGCTTATCATTCGTCACTCAACACGAATCACTGCTTTTCCCCCATTGCCCCACTCCTCTTGCTAAAATCAACCAGCAATGATCGCCCTGCAACTCTTCGCAGTTCTGGCGCTGGTAGGCATCAACGCCTTCTTCTCCGCCGCTGAATTCTCCCTGATCGCCGTCCGCCAATCGCGCGTGCGCCAGCTTGTCGAGCAAGGCGACGCCCGCGCCAGAGTAGTCGAAATCCTTCTCACCGATCTCACTCGCGTAGTCTCCGGCGTACAAGTCGGCATCACACTCGCCAGCCTCTCGCTCGGCTACCTGGGAGAAATCACTCTCGCCGGAATTCTCAGCCCGCTGGTGCAAGCCATCCCGCGCCCCTGGGCCGCGCTGATCGCTCACGGCACCGCGCTGGCTATCGCGTTCGGATTGCTCACCGTCCTGCAAGTTGTCCTCGGAGAACTCGTCCCGAAAAGCCTCAGCCTCGCCCGCGCCGAACGCGTGGCCCTGCTAATCGCCCGCCCCTTTTCCTGGTTTCTGAATACTTTTCGTGGGGCCATTGACCTGCTCGACGGTGCCGCAGAAAAAATCGTGCGCGCGCTAGGCGTCGTTTCGCCGCACAGTCACACCCTGGTGCGCTCCACCGAAGAATTGCAGGTGATGATCCAACAAGCCCGCGATCGCGGCCTGCTGCCGGCCGCCGAAGTAAAGTTCATTCAAGCCGCGATGGAACTCGGCCAAATCCAGGCCCGCGAAGTCATGGTCCCGCGCCCGGACGTCCACGCACTCCCCGCCTCCGCCACTCTCGAAGACACCATGACCATGTTCGCCACGACCCAACGCTCGCGCATCCCAGTCTACGAAGGCACGCTCGACCACATCCTCGGCTTTGTCCATATCAAGGACATGATCTGGATCCTCCTCGATCGCGCGCGCCGCGCCGAAGACCGCCAGCCGCTTGCCGATTTCAATCTGCGCAGCGTCCTGCGCGACGCGCTCATCGTTCCCGAAACCAAGCCCGTAAGCGAACTGCTCCTCGAATTCCGCGCGCGCCGCACCGGCCTCGCCATGATCGTTGACGAATTCGGCAGCATTCTCGGCCTCGCCACTCTCGAAGACATCCTCGAGCAAATGGTCGGCGAAATTCACGATGAATTCGACGTCGTCGAGCGCCCGTTGACGCTCCCCGACGGCGCCATGATCTTCGACGCCGCCATCAAAATCCGTGAACTCGCCGCGCGCTACAACATCGTCCTCCCCGAAGACCCCTCCTACGAAACCGTCGGCGGTTTCGTGCTTACTCGCTTGGGTTTCATCCCGCGCGGCGGCGAAAGCTTCGAAGCCGATGGCTATCGCTTCACCGTGATGGAAATGGACCATCGCCGCGTCTCGCGTCTGAAAATCAAGGCGCTGCAGCCCGCAATCGTTCCGCAGTCTGCGTCGAATTCCGCGCCGGAATCTTCGCCGCAGTCCGAGGAAACTCCACCCCGTGAGCCGCAGGAATCGCAAGCGCATCACAAAGCACCAGCCGAGGTTTTGCAGATGCCTGCACCTGCCTCCGCAGTCGAGTCACGCATCGCCAAAAAAGTCCGCCGCGCCGCCAGAGAAAAGTCCACCAAGCCGCACGCCGCAACTGATGTACCCTCTCCCGACGAGCCCGCCCCGGATTCGCCATCCTCGGGGCCAACCCATAAATGATTCGCTACATTTCAATCCGCTTGCTGTTCGCGCTTCCCGCGCTGTGGCTCATTCTCACCATGGTTTTCCTGCTCGCGCACATCGTTCCCGGCGATCCCGTCGCGCAAATGCTCGGCGATGGCGCCCGCGCCGAAGACTTGACGCAGTTGCGCCACACGCTCGGCCTCGACCTGCCGCTGCCAGCGCAATACGGCCATTACCTCTCGGGAGTGCTGCACGGAAACCTCGGCGAATCGTTCCGCTTCCAGCAGCCAGTGTTGAAAGTTGTCGCGGAGCATTATCCCGCCACTCTCGAACTCGCCATCGTCGCGCTACTAATCTGCGCGCTCATCGGAATTCCCGCCGGCGTGTTGGCCGCGCACAAACGCGGCGAAAGGACCGATCACGCCGTAGGCGTCCTCACGCTTTTCGGGCTCTCCGTCCCAAATTTTGCTCTCGGTCCGGTACTCATTCTCCTGTTTTCAGTCGTTCTCGGCTGGCTTCCGGTCTCCGGACGCGGCGGCCTCTCGCATCTCATCCTTCCCGCGTTCACCCTGGGCGCCGCGCTAGCCGCCATCCTCACGCGCATGGTGCGCACCTCCGTGATCGAAGAGCTTTCCGCCGACTACGTTCGCACCGCCCGCGCGAAAGGCGTCTCGGAATCCGCTGTGCTCTTTCGTCACGCGCTGCGCAACGCGCTGATCCCCATCCTCACCATCCTCGGCCTGCAATTCGGCACGCTGCTCGCCGGCACCATCGTCACCGAATCGATTTTTTCCTGGCCCGGCATCGGACGCCTCGCCGTGCAAGCCATCGGCGCGCGTGATTATCCGCTGCTGCAAGGCTGCATTCTGCTGATAGCCGTCTCCTACGTTTTTGTCAACTTGCTCACCGATCTGGTGTACGCGCTGGTTGACCCGCGGGTACGTTTCGAATGACGAACGCGCAAAAATCCCAGCCGCGCGGCCATCGATTCGCGCTCCTGCGTGAACTCTTGCACGAACTCGCCGATTTCCTCCGCCGCAGCGTCCCCGGCCGCTGGGGTTTCGCGCTTACCCTGCTCCTGGTGGTCGTCGCGCTAGCCGCCCCCTGGCTCGCACCCTACGATCCCGTAGCGCAAAATCTGCCCGCGCGCCTGATCCCGCCCACTGCCGCGCACTGGATGGGCACCGACGAACTCGGCCGCGACATCCTCTCACGCATCATCTTCGGCACGCGTGTTTCCATGCTCGTCAGCGTCTTTGTGGTTTTCGGTGCGGGAATAATCGGCTTGGCAATCGGCGCAGTCGCAGGCTATTTCGGCGGATGGTTCGATCGCTTCGTGAACATCATCCTTATCAACGCGTTTCTTTCGTTTCCGGGCATCCTGCTCGCTATCGCCTTCGCCGCGTTTCTAGGCCCCGGCCTCGACAAAGTAATTCTCGCGCTGGTTGTCACTGGCTGGGCTGGCTACGCGCGCCTGGCCCGCGCACAAATTTTGCAGGCCAAGGAAATGGAATACGTGCTAGCCGCGCGCTCCCTCGGCGCTTCCCACACACGCATTCTCATCCGACATCTGCTGCCCAATATTTTACAACCCATCCTCGTGCAAGCCACCATCGCCATGGCCGGCGCCATCCTCGCCGAATCCACACTCAGTTTTCTCGGCGTCGGCGTCCTCGCGCCCATGCCCAGTTGGGGCGCCATGCTCAACGACGCCCGCGGCCACCTCTTCGACGCCCCCCACCTGGTAATTTTCCCAGCCCTAGCCGTGATGACAGCGGTCCTCGCTTTCAACTTGCTCGGCGACGCCCTCCGCGATTGGCTAGACCCCCGCATGCGCTCCTACCTAATCATCACTTCGCTCGCCCGCTAAGCGCCGAGCGAGTAGCGCCGGCGCCTCGCCGGCTTCGTCGCCGCGCCTGAATTCTTGAATCGCGCTCCCGAGCGATTTGCCTTACGCGGTCTCAGTGTCCTCTGTGTTAATCTTCTCGTCTTTCTCTGCGCTCCGACCAGCGCGTCCTCTACGTTATGTCTTTCCGCCCTGCGCGCACACGTGCCCGCCCCGGCCGTCCCAAAAACGCGATCCAAAAACTGGCGTGGAATTAAATGCAGAAAAACTCAGCAGGACAACAAATCTAACCCTACCCCAACTCCACCGTAACCTCAGCCCCTCGCCCAATCGCCAAAATCCGCGCCGCGTTCCCCTTATTCACGCACAATTCCAAATATCCGCTCGACCCGATAATCGCAAACGGTTCTCCCGCGGCGCCCGAGGCGAACGTCGGCAACAACTTCTTGATCTCCGCATTTCCCGCGCGAATCGTGAACTTCGCGTCCGGCGCAATCAAAGCCGGCGTCTCCTCGCCCTTCAAATTCGTAATCAAATTTCCAAAAGTATCCAGCTTCAGCACCACGCACTTGATCGTATTTCCGTTCACCTTCGGCTTCGGTATGCTGAACCGCACGAAATCCTCGATTAGCTCGCCAAAACTCGCCGTCTGCCAATTTTTCGAAAGCCACCCCGCCACCGGCGCGAAAATATCCCGCCCATGGAAAGTATTACTCACTGGTTGCCGAAAATAATGTTCCGCAGTGATATGCCACGCAAATAGCGATTCCGACTGTTCGTAAATCGCGGAAAGCACACCGTTGTCGGGCGCCACAAAATAATGCTGATCACCGGCAACCAGAATCGGCCGCCGCTGCGTCCCCACCGAGGGGTCCACCACGACCAGGTGAATTGTCTTGGGAGGGAAATACCGGTACGCCTGGCTGATCGTCAGCGCGCCATCCAACACGTCGTGCGCGATCACGCTATGCGTGATATCCACGATATTCACTTCGGGATTGATGCTCAAGATTACTCCCTTGAGCACCCCCACCAGATGATCGCTCGTGCCGTAATCCGTCGTCAGCGTAATAATTGGCCGCGCCAAATTTTGCCCCCATGATTTGCGCGGCGCAACTGCAAAAATCTATGATGCCGCATTCTTCGACGCTATCGGACACCCGCAGCGCTGTCAAGGCAGCCTGCGCGTGTGAGTTACTCACCTTAGCGTTTGCACGCGCAACGCCCGAGGGAAACGCGGCTCAGGAGAATTTAAGCGCCAAACTTATACAGTTCTGCCGCGATTGCGCCGCCTGATTCACAGTATGGATTGGTGGCAAGGATCCGATCGGCGGTCGGTCGGTGGGGGATTTCGATAACGCGGCCTGGCCGGCGCCCTTTGACCAAAATCGTCAGGAGCGCTGCCGCGGAACTTTACAGCGATTCCAACTTCAGATTTTTAAGGCCAGGCTACTTGTTCTGATCTTTGCGTCGAACGAAGGACAAAGCGCTCACGCTCGCCAAGCCCGCGCTCAGCAACATGATATCGCCAGCTTCCGGCACCGGCTTTGAATTGTCACAACCTTTCGCTTTGCCATCGCTGCTCTTGCAGCCCTGCTCGCTGGGCTTCGCGTATGCACCCGCCGGCGCCAGCAAGGCGGCTGCAAGCGTCAATGCCAATACGACAGATTTCGTCATGGTTTTCTCCAATGCACTGGTCCCCAGATTGACTTCCCGGAACAGATACACTGCCCCGGCCTCTGCAGAGTCTTGCAGGCCGAGGGCCAAACAGTCCCTATCGAGCGGTTGCAACTCCATGGGCTCACAAGACATGCGGCGTCCGTTTCTTAGTACCGCGACGGTTCTCGTCTTAAGCGGATTTGTTGCACCTTTCAGTCTGCGCGCTTCCGTAGTTCTGCAAATCTGCACACTCTTCGGCGTAAGCGTGCAGCTTCGTTCCTCAGTGTTGAAGTAAAGCTCGCAGCAAGGAGCTGCTCCTTGACCCTTCTCGCGCGTACCGCTATCCTGAACACTCGCACCTTTTCGTCATGCGCATCTATCTCGATTACAACGCGACCACGCCCGTGGACCCTGCCGTCCTCGACGCCATGCTGCCGTATTTCGCCGAAACCTTCGGGAATGCCAGCTCGATTCATTCGCCGGGGCAGCGCGCGCGTTCGGCAGTTGACTCCGCTCGAGCGTCGGTCGCCGCGTTGCTCGGCGCCAAGCCCTCCGAAGTCGTGTTCACCAGCGGCGGCACTGAATGCGATAATCTCGCGCTCTTCGGCGTCGTCGCTGCGTCGCAGGAGCCGCGCAAGCACATCATCACCACAGCCATCGAACACCACGCGGTCCTGAACGCCGCCCAAGCCTTGGAAAAACTCGGCGTCGAAGTCACCTACATTCCGGTTGGCCGCGAAGGCATCGCCGACCCGGAAGAAATTCGCCGCGCGCTCAAGGCGGAAACGATCCTCATCAGCGTGATGCACACCAACAATGAGCTCGGCACCATCCAGCCCATCGAAGAAATCGGCCGCATCGCCGCGGCCGCGGACGTGTTGTTCCATTGCGACGCCGTGCAATCCGCCGGAAAAATGCTGCTCGACGTGCACCGCCTCGGCGTGGACCTACTCTCCATCTCCGCGCACAAAATCTACGGCCCCAAGGGTGTCGGCGCGCTCTACGTTCGCTCCGGCACGCCCCTCGAGCCGCAATTCTACGGCGGTCACCACGAGCGCGACCGCCGCCCTGGCACGGAAAATGTTCCAGGCATAGTGGGTCTGGGAAAAGCTGCGGAACTGGCGCGCAAGAATCTGATGACGGATTGCGCGCGCATCACTTCGCTCCGCAATCGCCTGGAAGAAGCGCTGCTGGCGGCCTGCGCCGAAGCCCGCGTCAACGGAAATCGCGCTCAGCGCGTATCCAATACTTCCAACGTTTCGTTTCATGCAGCCGGCGGGGAAGCGCTGGTGATCGCGCTCGACCTGCAGGGAATCGCTTGTTCCACCGGCGCGGCATGTTCGTCTGGCGCTGTAGGGCCGTCGCACGTTCTCATGGCCATCGGGCTTTCTCCCGACGAAGCCCGCAGCAGCCTGCGCTTCAGTCTCGGCCGCACCACCACAGCCGAAGAAGTTGACAAAGTGATTGCGGTGATCCCGCAAGCCGTCGAGCGCCTCCGCGCTCTATCACCGCTGAGCACAAACACAGCGATCCCGGCGTGATCTCGCGAACCTAAAGGAATAAATCGTTGTCGTCACTAACCCAACTCGAACCCGGAAACGCGACTCCGACTGTCGCCACTGCGAACACCGTCGCGGTCGCCATGAGCGGCGGCGTGGATAGCTCCACCGTAGCCGCCATCCTCCACGATCGCGCGCAAACCATCGTCGGCCTAACCATGCAGCTTTGGAATCAGCGCCGCCTGCCGCAACTCGAAAATAACGGACCCGCCCAGCATCGCTGCTGCTCGCACGACGACGTCTACGATGCCCGCCGCGTAGCCGAACATCTCCGTATCCCATTTTACGTCGTGAATTTCGAGCGCGAATTCGAGCTCAACGTAATCCGTCCCTTCGTCGCCGATTATCTCGAAGGCCGCACGCCCATTCCGTGCACCATGTGCAACAACCACGTGAAATTCGATCAACTACTCGTCACCGCGCGCCAGATCGGTGCCGACCGCATCGCCACCGGCCACTACGCCCGCGTGCGTCACAACGCGCAGACCGGCCGCTACGAACTTCTCCGCGCCGTGGACGAGTCCAAGGACCAAACCTATTTTCTCTTCGGCCTCACGCAGGAACAGCTCGCGCGCACCGATTTCCCGCTCGGCGAACTTTCCAAGCACGAAGTCCGCGAAATCGCGCGCCGCCTGCAAGTGCCCGTCGCCGAAAAGCCCGAAAGTCAGGAAATTTGTTTCGTGCCCACGGGGAATTACGTGAAGTTTATCGAGGGATATCTGCAGGAGCAGGGAAGTGAACTGCCAACAGAGCCCGGCGACATCGTCACCACTTCCGGCGAAGTTCTCGGCCGCCACCGTGGCCTGCATCCATTCACCGTAGGTCAGCGCAAGGGCCTGGGTCTTTCCGGTGGCCAGCCCCCAATGTACGTAGTCGCGCTCAACCGCGCCCAAAATCGCCTCGTAGTCGGCGAAGATCAGGAGCTCCGCCGCACCACCTGCCAAGTTCGCGGCGTGAACTGGATCCCGTATGAAGTTCCCGACGCACCAGTGCAGGCCATGGTCCGTATCCGCAATCGCCACGAACCGGCCGCAGCAGAAATCACCCCGCTAGACACCTCGACCGCCCGCGTCACGTTCGTCCAGCCCCAGCGCGCTATCACCCCCGGCCAAGCCGCCGTTTTCTACGACGGCGAAAAAGTCCTGGGCGGCGGCTGGATCCGCTGATTCTCTTCACGCGCTAATTGTCAGATTTATTCTGCGGAAAAATTAAGTCGTAGAAGATCTTGCTGGATTGAAATTGCCACCGAGGATTTTGCGCTCAAATAAAAAGTTCTTCGTCCTGCGAAACCGAATCCGCATCCCCATCCGGCTCCCGCTTATTATTCTGCTGCCGACGCAGCATGTCGAGCCCCACCTTGATCCCCTTCATTACCGCCGAAGCCTGCCGGATCGGCCCCCATAAAGTATTCCGGAATTTCGTTCCGGCCTCGTCCACCACTTCCATCGCCCCGGTCAGAATCTGGTCCGCGCGAATCACCTGAATCCGCAACCGCTCCAGCGCTTCGGTAAAGACGCGGTCCACCTTCTGCGCCTGCCCGCGCGCCAGCCGCGTGATCTCCGCCGTATCGCCCATCACGCTCGAAATGCGGCCCTCGGAATCTTCCAATATCCGATTCACGCGCAACAGGATCGGATCGACGCGCCCCTGCAAGTCATTCGCAATCCGTGTAAATTCCTGCATGGACATCTTCAACTGCACAAACATCGCCACCAGAATAGCCATCTGCACAACGATAGCTATAGCCGCGATGACAATGAACGCCTCGACCCAGCCGGACATGAAGCTCCTTGGGCTGCCTTACGAAGCCTTCGATTCCTTGCGGTATGTGTCCTTCCCTGCGTCCACCGCCGAGGAAAGAGCATCCTTCTGCCGCGACATGATCTCTTTGCTGCGTTCGATCAAGTCTTCCGCGCGCTCGCGCAATTCTCGCGCCTTCTTCTGCGCGAATTCACGGCCCTCGTCGGCCTTGCCCGTCAAATATTCACGTGTCTCGTCGCCAGACTTCGGCGCGAATAAAATGCCTACCAGCGCTCCTATTCCCAACCCCACCAAAAATACGCTAACTCTTGAACCCACACTGTTGTCGCTCATGGTCCACCTCAGAACTCGACAGTAGCACAGCCCTCCCAACCGAGGCAAGCAAAGCGACCGAGCCGCGAAACTTCCAGGAATCAGAGCGCAGGAATCGCGAACCAGAAAAGATCAGTTGCATCGTGTCACGCAACCGCCGCATCCAATGGCGGTCGCAAGTGAGCACGCCCGGCGCCAGCCTCAAACGAACCGCGTAACCCGACTCTTAACTGATATTTCTAAGGTCTGACAAGATTCGCGGGCCGCGCCGTTCTCTGTTCGAACAAGGTTATCGAAGAACTTGCTGCAATGAACGTACCAAAAGCCTTCTCGCACTTCATTATTCTGGAAAAACTCGCCGACGGCGGCATGGGCGTGGTGTACAAAGCCAAAGACACCCGTCTCGGTCGCTACGTCGCCCTAAAATTTCTGCCCGAAGGATTTTCGCAAGACCGCGCGGCCCTCGAACGTTTTCAGCGCGAAGCCCGCGCCGCCTCCGCTCTGAATCATCCCAACATCTGCACGATTTATGAAGTTGATGTGGTGAACGATGGCGACGAAAACGTCCCCTTCATCGCAATGGAGTTGCTCAAAGGACAAACGCTGAAGCAGCTGATCGCGGAAAAGCCCCTCGCCTACGATCAGATCCTCAACCTCGGAACTCAAGTTGCCGACGCGCTCGACGCCGCCCACGCCAAAGGCATCATTCATCGCGACATCAAACCCGCCAATATTATCGTCACGCGTAACGGCCATGCCAAGCTTCTCGATTTCGGACTCGCCAAGTTCGCCCCCGCACCAGAACCCACCAGTGCCAGCACCGTGTCCTCCGGAAAATTGACCGCCACCCTGCAAGCGCCGCTGACCAGCGAGCGGGCCGCCGTGGGCACCGTCGCATACATGTCGCCAGAGCAAGTGCGCGGCGAAACGCTCGACGCGCGCTCGGACCTTTTCAGTTTTGGCGCGGTGCTCTATGAAATGTCCACCGGCCGCCAGGCTTTCGCAGGCAGCACCACCGGCGTAATCCTCGACACGATCCTGAACCGCGCGCCCACGCCGCCCACACGCGTGAATCCGGCACTCCCCAGCGAATTTGAATTCATCATCACCAAGGCGCTCGAAAAAGATCGCGACCTGCGTTGCCAGACCGCCGCGGAGTTGCGCGCGGATCTAAAACGCCTGAAGCGCGAGGCAGAACTCAGCCGCCCGCCCCTCGGACCAGTCTTCTCCTACGGGGCGGCGAAGACGCCACGTTTTTCAGCGGTCTGGAAGAAGCGGGCCTGGTACGCCGCGGCAGTAGCCGCATTTTTGTTGATTGCCACGGGATTGGCAGGTGCCGTCTTCCTCGCGAAACGCGCCGCCAACACGCCGCCGCTCTCCTTCCGCCAGATTACCTTCCGCCGCGGCATCGTTTATTCCGCGCGCTTCACTCCCGACGTCAGGACCGTCATCTACAGCGCAGCGTGGAACGGGAGCCCGTCCGATCTGTTCTCCACTCGTGATGACAACCCGGAATCGCGCTCCATGGGTTTGGCCGGCGCGCAGATCGCAGGAATTTCTTCCACTGGAGAAATGGCCGTCTTACTTCGCAGCACCGCCGGTGTCTTTGAACCGTCCGGCACTTTGGCGCGCCTTCCCGTTGCGGGCGGCGCCCCGCGCGAGATTGCCGATCAAGCTAATTGGGCCGATTGGTCAGCCGACGGCTCCAGCCTTGCGATCTCTCTCGGTCAAGCCGGCTCCGAGCAACTCGAATTTCCCATCGGAAAGGTGCTCTTCAAAACGCCCGGATGGATCGGCGACCCGCGCATTTCGCCCAACAGCGACCGCGTCGCCTTCCTCGCTCATCCGGCGGTCGGAGACGACGGCGGATCGGTCGCCGTTGTCGACCTCCATGGCAGAGTGACCGCGCTCTCCGCCGGATGGGTCAGCGCCGAGGGCCTCGCCTGGTCTCCCAGCGGAAAGGAAATATGGTTCACCGCAACGAAAGCAGGCGTCAGTCGCGCCCTTTTCGCCGTGGACCTCTCCGGACGAGAGCGCGTCATCGAACGCGTCCCAGCCGAACTCACCATTCTTGATACCGCTCGCGACGGTCGCGTACTCCTGAAGCGCGAGCTAACTCGCCACGAAATAAAAGCTCAAATCGCGGGCGAGACACGCGGGCAGGAGCTGTCCTGGTTTGATGCCTCCTTGCCCGTAGCGCTGTCGAGCGACGGCAAGACTCTCCTCTTCGCTGAAGTCGGCGAGGCGGGCGGCGCAACCTACGGCGCGTACATCCGCGGCACCGATGGCTCGCCGGCGATCCGCCTCGGCGATGGCGAGCCGTTCGCTCTCTCGCCGGATGGGAAGTGGGCGCTCTGCGCCACGCATGCATCTCCGCCGCAACTCATCCTGCTGCCGACCAAGGCTGGCACACCCAGGATTCTCACCAACGACTCGATCGCGCATCTCGGCGCTGCTTGGCTTCCCGATGGCAAACGCATCATATTCTCTGGGAGCGAGCCCGGACACGCCCTGCGCCTGTACAGCCAAAATCTCGCAGGCGGAAAACCGGAAGCGATATCACCGGATGGTAGCGGCACCTGGGCGGTGCTCGTCTCACCGGACGGAAAGCTGGTAGTTGGCATCGGCCCCGATAGAAAATATTATTTTTTCTCAGTGGATGGCGGCGCAGCCCAGCCGGTCCCGGGGATCACGTCGGCGGACACAATAGACGGCTGGGCCGCGGACGGCCGGTCCTTCTTCGTCCATGATTCCATGGGATTGCCGGTAACCATCTCGCGCATTGATTCCGTCACCGGGAAGAGAACGATCTGGAAGCAGATCGCTCCCGCCGATCCCGCCGGCGTGGACGCCATTCAAGCGATTAGCATCACGCCGGACGAAAAATCCTTCGTCTATTCCTATCGCCGCAGGCTTTCCGATTTGTATCTCGTCGAAGGATTGAAGTGACCATTGGGCTATAAAGCCGAAACGGAACAATTCTGATCTCTCGGTCCCGCGCGGCCGATGCGGTTGCCCCCAATTGACGGCCTCGAACACGCCATTGCATTTTTTTCGTTACGCTCCCGGTACTTTTCTGGTGCCTTCTGGAATGTTATAGTTTCGGAAGCTACCGGCATCTGGGAGTGCGTTGTGACTGAGTTCGTTCGCAAATCCAGCCCTCGAATTGACCCCAGCGATATCTGCCAGGCCTCCTGGGTACTGTTTTTCTTGATCCTGTCGCTGCTTTCGGTCACAGTGGGCTCCAGCACTGCCAAGGCCGCGGGAATTCAAAATGTACCAGCGCTTTCTGCCGGATCGGACCTGACGATTGCAATTGCCGATTTTGACGGCGACCGGCGCCTGGATTGGGCCAGCGTTCAGCCGGGTGGCAGCGAATCCGGCGCCAGCACCTACTGGATTCAATTTCAGTTCTCCGCGTCTGGCCGGCAACTCGTGCAACTTGTCGCGCCCGCCGGTGGCCTCGGTATCGAAGCACGCGACGTCAACGGAGACCACGTCGTTGACCTGATCTTCACCACCGCATGGCTCCGCCAGCCCGTAGCGATCCTGCTGAACGACGGCCACGGCATTTTTTCGCGCGTGCAGCCAGCCGCATTCCCCGCGGCCTTCGACGAACCCGGCGTGAATTGGGTGTCTGGCGCACGCCTTCGCGCTGACTTCGTCGCCCTGCCTCCACAGTCGCGTATCGGCATAGACCAGGCGGATAAAAGTCATTTGCACCACCGATATTCCGCGGAGACGCTGCCTTCCTCCGCTTCTGAGTTTCCGGTCGCACCCACCCCCTTTTTCTCCGCAGGACGCGCACCACCATCCGCGGTCAACCGCCTGTAGCCACTCGGTTCGCCGCTCGGCAAACGCGGCGTTCCACACGCGATCCTATTTGGATCGAGGAGCATTCCGGCGCATCCAGACGTGATCGAGCGCTGCACGTCACGCGTTAACCCGAAAATGGCCGTTTACTTTTTCCGTAAACGAGCCGGACGCATTTTTCTTTGGTTTCTACGTGCTCTCTGAATTTGCAGGAAATTTCATTTTAGGTAGGAGGACATCATGGCTTATGGAACCGGCGAAGCACCCAAGATGGGCGACTACGTCAAAAATAAATCGGAACAGCCTGGCACGGTCACTGCGGTTATCGCCGCGCAAGCGGGTCGTGAGTTGGTGAGCATCCGCTGGGACGACGGCGGAGTCGAGGTGCCCTTGAAGGCCGCCGAAGAATTCATCCTGATCAGCCGGAATGGTTCGTGAATGATGAAGCTGCCGCTCCCTTCTGTTCTGGATGATAAGAAAATAGGCGTCTAGCGATTCGCCGCTGTTGTCTTTGCCCGCGCAGGTTGCTGCGAAGACGCCAGCGGCTTCACAATATCGTCCACGTAATCCGTCGTCCCCTCGACGCGCACCAAAACCGGGAACTGCTCTCCGCCGTGGTAATCAACGTCCGCGACAGAAACAAGATTATCCACCTGTACGATCAAATGAATTGCCTCGGTCCCGCCCTTCGCGTCGCGAATCGCAGCCCGCAATAAATCGCCGGAATAAGCCTGCCCGTTCACCGCGATAATTTTCGCCCCCGGCACAATCCTGGCCTTGTCCGCAGCCCCATGCCAGCGCACATCCACGACGGTGCCGTCGCCAGCAACGATCAGCCCCACCGAATGCCATGAATTAATTCCATGCTCGTCCGTGCCGGTGAAGTACGCCACGTCCTTGCCGGACATGGTCGCCTCCAAGCCGTTCGGCTGCTCCGCGTAAATCAGTTTGTACCCGCCGCGCTCCACTCCCGTCATGTCTACGTGCAAATTAATTTTGTCCAAGCGATCGTGGAAGAAAGTCGCCCAGTCATACGCCATCACCTGATTTAAATCGCGCACTACTTCCTCAAACGTGTAAGGCGCAATCAGCGGCCCGGTATTTCCGCCCTGCCCCAGAAAAATCCGCGCGAAATCATCCAGCGATTTGTGACTATTCGTCGTCTCGCGAATCAAAGTGTCCGCATCCAACCAAATAAATTGGCCGTCGTCGTAATAATCCTGCCCTCGTCGCCAGTTCGCCCACGGCACGCTTCCGTTGCGCAGCAAGCTCGCCGCAATCGCCGTGTCCTCCGTCGTCCGCCATTCGCGCCCCGGCGTGTGGTCCAGATAAGCGGCAGTCAGCGCCAGCACGTCGCGGTGCAGCGCCGGCGACATGAATCCCGCGCGCGTCGCCAGCACCTCGCCGTAGTATTGCGTCAGCCCTTCATAAACCCACAGTAAAGCTCCTTGCTGCGGCGTCGCGAAATCCGGCTGGTATAGCCCAGCCGGACGGCGATACTTTCCGCACCAGGAATGCGTGTACTCATGCGGCAGCGCGCTGTCGTCCGGCAACTGTTGCGAATCATCCGAAAAACTTTTCTCGCCGAAGCCGTTTTCCGACGATTGCCCGTGCTCCAGTGTTCGTTCGCCAGTAGCAGCATCTGAAAGCGTCAGCAGAAAATGATATTGATTGTAGTGGTGTGAGCGATACAGCGCGTCGGCCTCGCGCACCAGATTCGAGAGCTCTGCCAGCACCGCCGGCCGCAGATTCGAATCCTCCGGCACGTCGGAAGCCACATCTATGAAATGCTTCGGTGAAATTTCCGGAGCCAAGACAAATTCGTGGAAATACAGCCCGGTCATGATGGGAGAATCCTGCAGCTGCTCCACATTCGTAACGGCAAAATGTGTCACGCTCCCGGAAACCGGCACAGGATACGCGCCATGGCCGATCGGAGTCAGCGCGGTCCCCACGCCCCAACCCGCCGGCACAATCAGCGCAGGCTGAATAGAAATGCCGCGTACGGGCGTATCTGCGGGATACAGCAGCAGATTTTCCCAGTCCAACACCGCCGTCTTCTGCGACACATTCGCTGTGGCGATGCAGTCCAGATGCGCATGCAAGGTTGACACGCCCGCCGGAATCGTCAAATGAAACTGGTAAAGGTCTACATCATCCCGCCGCCACGCCAGCGGTTGGCCATCCGCAGTGAACATTACGCCCACGATATTCCCTACTGGTCCGTAAGGCATGTGCTGTCCAGGAATCCATTTCGGAGTAGTGAGCGTCAGCGGCCCCGCCGTCACCGGCAAATCCGCCTCGGCGTGAAATAGCTTGCGCGGCGCATCGGAAAGGTTGGCGGTGATTCGAATCGGAGTTGCCGTGGTCTGAGCGGACGCCGCAGCGCAAGCCGCCAATCCACAAATGAAAATTTCGGCGATGCGGAATAATCTTCGATGCGATTGCATCAGATGGACTCCGTCTTGGGCTAGGATTTCCTGTGTGCCCTCGGCTGCGTGGCAATATACTCCCGGAACTCTCCGCGCGCGATCTCTTTGCATCCGTGCCGAGCGAAGCAGGGAACCACGGCCGTGCCCGCACTGTCCCCAAGTGAACAGACTTCTCCACTCCAAGCGTGTAAATTGGCGGTGCGCAAAAAAAGTCCATACGAGGTGAGCGATGAGGCGAGTCTTGTTCGCAGCGGCAGCGACCTTGCTAGGCGCCCTGGGCGCCGGCGCCCAACAACACAGCATTGACACCCAGAAATCGACGCTAACCATTCACGTCGGCAAGACTGGGGCCTTCTCCGGATTCGGCCATGAGCACGAAGTGCAAGCGCCCATTCACAGCGGCACCGCCGACACCGGTGCCCATCCCGCGGTCGAAATCCACGTCAACGCCCGCGACCTGCGCGTGCTCGATAAAGACGCCTCCGACAAAGATCGCGCCGAGGTGCAAGCCTCCATGCTCGGGCCCGAGGTTCTCGATAGCGACCAGCATCCAGAAATCGTCTTCAAATCCACCGCCGCCGAATCCACCGCCCCAGACCGCTGGACGCTGCGCGGCAATCTCACCCTACACGGCCAATCCCACCCGGTCACCGTGCCAGTAGCTCTGAAAGGCGGCCACTTCACCGGCGAAGCTAGCATGAAACTAACCGACTTCGGCATCAAGCCTCCCGGAAAAGCCGGCGTAAGGGCCAAAGACGAAATCGCCATCCGCTTCGACGCCCAGCTTGCGCCGTAACCCGCAAAGCGCCGCCGGCCACTTCCAGAGCGCTTCAACTACAAGCGCGCCAATAAGCGGCCGCAAATTTGTACTCAACGCCGACGTGCAGTGACCGCCGTTAGACCGGCGCTCTCATGCGCTCGCGGCTTCGGGTGGACTGGCCTCGCGCAACGCTTCAAACACGCGCTGCGCCTGCGCCCGCGGAACTTCCGTCGCAAGTTGCTCCAAACTTAGCTGCCGCAACTGCGCCACGCTGCCAAATCGCTGCAAAAGTTTTTGCGCGGTGCGCGGCCCCACGCCGCGTATCTCCGTCAGCGCTGTCCGCAACCGGCGGCTCGATCGCCGCTGCCGGTGAAATGTCACCGCGAACCGGTGCGTCTCGTCGCGAATCTGCTGGATCAAGTGCAACACGGGCGAGTGCCGCTCCAGCACCACAGGCTCATCCTCGCGTCCCAGCACGTACAGAATTTCTTCCTTTTTCGCGATGCTAGCCAGCGGCTGATTAATGATCGCGAGCTTTTCCAGCGCCTTAGCCGCCGCGTGCAGTTGTCCAATCCCGCCATCAATCAAAATCAAACTCGGCATCGGTTTCTTTTCCTGCTGCAGGCGCCGGTAGCGCCGCTCCACCGCTTCTTGCATGCTTGCGAAATCATCTCGCAGAATCCCCGCGGCCTTTTCCGTGCCCTCCGGCATCGCTTCGCCGCGAATGATAAATTTCCGGTACCCCGCTTTATTCATCCGCCCCGATTCCCACACCACCATCGCAGCCACCGTGTCCGATCCCTGCATGTGCGAAATGTCGAAGCACTCAATCCGTTTTGGTGGCTCGGGCAATCCCAGCGCCGATTCCAAGGCGTCCACAATCGCGGCAGACCTAGGTTTCAAAATCCGGAAGCGCTGTATAAACGAATGCTGCGCATTTTTCTCCACCAATTCCAGGAACGCATGTTTCTGCCCGCGCTGCGGATTCACGATCTCCACGCGATGCCCCGCCTGCTCCGTCAACACTTCCTCGATCAGCGCACTATCCTCAAATTCCATCGGCGTGTGAATGAGGCGTGGCAAATAAGCCGCATCCAGGTACAGCTGCTTGATCAACGACGGCAGAAATTCCTCCGGCTTGAATTCCTCCATGTCCTCCCAATAAAAATCCCGCCGGTCCACCACCTTCCCGCCGCGCAAGTGGAATAAATTCACGGCCACTTGCGGCGGCTCGGCGTACCACGCCAGCACGTCAGTGTCGTCACCGGAAGCCGCCGCGATTTTCTGCCGCTCCTCCATCTCGTGCAACGTGCGCAGAAGATCGCGATATCCCGCGGCCTCCTCGTAACGCTCCGCTTCCGACGCATGCTGCATGCGATCCTTCAAGCTCTGCGCCAAATCGCTGCGTCGCCCTTCCAAAAATAGCCGCACGTCGCGCGCCGCTTCGCTGTAGCGCTCATCTGTAACCAGCCCTGCCACGCACGGCCCCAAACAACGATGAATGTAATACTGCAAACAAGGCCGCGGATGCGCCCGCGTCAAATCCACCGTGCACGACGGCACCAGAAAATGTTTATGAATCAGGTTCACCATCGAATACGCCAACCGCGCCGGAAAATACGGCCCAAAATAAATCGAGCCATCCTTATTCAACCGCCGCGTCACATACACCCGCGGATATTTTTCAAACGCCGTGTAACGAATGTACGGATAAGTCTTGTCGTCGCGCAGCAGCACGTTGAATTTCGGCTTGTGCTGCTTGATCAGATTATTTTCCAGCGCCAGCGCTTCCTTCTGATTGTCCACGACGATGTAATCAACATCCGCAATCTCGCGCACCAGCGACCCGGTCTTCGCGTCCTGCCAGTGCGATTCCAGAAAGTAAGACCGCACCCGGCTGCGCAGCGAATTCGCCTTGCCCACGTACAAAATCTTTCCGCCGGCGTCCTGAAACAGGTACACCCCGGGCTGAGTAGGCAATTGCGCGACTTTTTCGCGGAGTTCCATGAGGGCGAGTTACAATATCCTAGACTTACAATTTCTGGCGCAGGCCCGTGCGCAGAATCATTCGCTGGGTCGCGTACAACGTTCATGATAGCAAACGCTATCTAATTGCTGCAGGAGCCTGATGCGTCGCAACGCCTCAACATTCGGAGTACTCTTGCTGCTTGGCACAACGCTGCCCGCCGCCGCGCTGCTCTCAGCTCCGCCCTGCTACAGCCAACAGGACCAGCACGACCAGCACGATCAATCCGGCCAGCAGCCGCCACAACCTGCAAATCCGCCGCAGCCGCAGCAACAGCCGGACAGCACGCCTCCGCGCCCGACCTCAACTCCCGACTCGGGCCAGGATTCCTCGCAGGAGTCATCCTCGAAAAAAGTCCTGCCGCCCGACGATCCCGCGTCCAGCAAGACTCCCGCCGACGCGCCGAAAAAGGCCAAGCCCGGCGTGCTTCCTCCGGAGGACGATCCGCTATGGGATCCCTTCCACGCCCAACAGGATATTGACGTCGGAATGTATTATCTTCACAAAGGCGACGTGGATGCCGCCATCAGCCGCTTCGAAGACGCGGCGCGGCTGCGCGCCAATTTCGCCAAGCCGCGTTTACTATTAGCCGAGTGCTACGAGAAGAAAGGCGATGCATCCGAGGCCGTACGCTACTACAAGGAATATCTGCAAGTACTACCGAACGCGCCCGACGCCAAGAAAGTCCGCGAAAAAATCGACAAACTCTCCAAGAAGTAATGCCGACAAATCTCCGCTCGCAAAGCGCAGCAAGATTCATATGGGGTGCGGGAGGTCGCTCCCGCTTTCCCGAGCCTGCCCCAGGGCAACAAAACGCGTTAGGCCAGGCTTGCCTCGCCATCCCCAGTTCTTGATTTCGTAGCGGCGGTCTTCAGACGGCCATCGTTCGGAAGTACGCCAAGGATCGCGTCCGCCGCCACGAACGCGGAGACAAACTCAAAAACCGTCGCCTGAAAAATCACCGCCCCGGAAACCGATCCAAGAAGTTCATAGCCCGCGCATAATCTACAAATTTCTTTTCTTCCCGCCGAAATTCCGTGCCATGCGATTCCCGGCGGCACCGCGCAAATTTCATCGGATGCTTCACATGCAGCATCTCGTGATACATCACATAAGCCACCACAAATTCCGGCACGCCTTCGCGATCCAGTTGCCGGTTGATCACAATCTGCTGCAATGCCGGATCAAAACATCCCAGCAAACTGCTCCACACCCGCCGGCTCCAACCCAGCCGCGGCTTCACCAACTCGCCCGCAAAGTAACGTGCGTTCAACCGCTCAAACAGCTGATCAAGGTCGTGATGCATCCCGGCCGGCCGATGCTCCACCCGCCGCGCCCGCCGTTGTCGCAAAGCCAACAATCGCCGCCGCGTCGCTCCCGCATAAGAAAATTCCCGATAAGTCTGCAGCAATTCCTTCGGCGGCTCGCGCCGGTACAAACGACCCAGCAAAATCGCCGCAGTCGCTTCCACCACCGGATGCGGCGCATCATCCAACGCATCCGACAAACGCACGAAAGCTGTATCCTCCCGCAAACGAATCGTGTGCGTCAGGTCCGTGTAAGGATGAAATTCCACCACGAAATGCGGCGGACGGCCTGCGCAGCCCAGGCGGGTATAGATCCGCTGAAAAATGCGCTCGCCGCCTGGCACGGCGTTCTTCACGCGACGCTTCGTCAAGATGGCTTTCTCCGCACCGGCGCCGTGTTCAATTCCTTCAGCGCCTTATCCACGTCCGTCAAAGCGTCTTGCGTCCCCTCAATCGCGTCCTGCAAGGTTTCCTTATAGATGTCATACTCCGGCCCGCCCTGATTGATCTTCTGCAGCGCTTCCAGAAATTCTTTGCCCTTCGACTGCATATTTTTCAGCGCCGCGCGAATATCAACCTGCTTTTCCCGCGCCACTTCGATCTGGTCCGCGGCATCGTCAATGCACCCGGCGTAAGCGTTCAGCAAGCCGTTCAAAATTTCAGCTCGCCGGCCTTCCGGCACCGAGCGCGTCAGCTCGTACTGGAATTTCTTCAGCCGGTCCTGCGCAAATGTCACGAACAGTTTCATTCGCTCCGGCGGAGTCACCGCATCGCGTATCAGGTCGCCCTCTGCATCCGTCAAGTAATCCTTCTTCTCTTGTTGGGCCCAAACGCAAGGCGCCGAAAACGCCGCCACTGTCAGCAGCAGCATCGTCCAGATTCCCAGGCTCTGCACCGGCCGCCGCATGGCGCCCTCCTAACTGTCCGATTTCTCCGGCGCCGTCTTCGGCGCGGGTTCCGGCCGCTTCGGAAAAAGTTGATGAATCATCTGCCGGTCCAACTCGCCCATATCCTTGCGAACTTCCGCCAACGGCGCCTGCTCGTCCTTTGCCAGGCTCACCATGATATCGTCCAGCCGCCGTACGGATTCGCGCACCGAAATTTCCAGTTGCTTGTACCCGTCGGGGTGCGCCTCCGCGTCGCGGCTCTTCGCATCCAGCAATTTCTTGCTGGCCTGCGCTTCATCGCGCACGCGCCCCGCAATTTCCGCGGCCGCCGCCAAATCTCCCGCGTCAATCTTCACGTGAATGTCGCGAAATTCGGAATCTGCTAACAGCGCTACCAGTCGTGCCTTATGCACCGGATCCGTTTCCTTCTCGAATCGCGAACGCAACTGCGCCGTCCGATCCTGGGCCAGCAGCGACCCCGCAACCAGCGCCACCAAAAAAACGCCTGCCCAAAAACCATTTGGCCAAAAAACACCGCGTGCCGGCAATGTACTACCTCTTCTTGTTCGCGAGCTCTCGAGTCAGGGTTCGAACGCGTGCGCTTGCCTCGAAGTACATGTCGCTGTTCTCGTCCTTGTTGAGTTCCAGAAATTTCTTATAGGCATCGAGCGCTAGCTGCACCTGCCCCAGTTTATCGTAACAAGTGGCGCGCACGAACCAGCTTCCCACCGGCGGCGTTTCCTTTTGCGCCAACACATCCAGTCCGTGCAGAGCCGCGGGATAATTCTTGTTGAGATATTCCGCCGTCACCAGATCCTTCAGCACATCAATGGACTGCGGGTTCATTTTCATCGCGACGACCAGCGCGTTCACGGCATTCGGATAATCTTTTTTCTCCAGATACGCATGACCCAGCTCCGCCGCAAGGTCCGGATCCTGCGGCGCCTGTGCGATCGCTTTCAGCAGCACTGGCACTGCGCTGTCATACTGCTTCTTGCGAAAATAAATCGCCGCGCGCAACTTCAAAGCGCGCAGAGATTCCGGCCGCGTACTCGCATTCTTATCGAGTTCCGCCAGCGCATCATCATCTTTTCCCGCATCCACCAGCAGCGAAGCGTGTTCCAGCTGCATCACTGCATCACCAGGATGCGTTGCGAGATAAACTCCCAGCTCCATCGCCGCCTCATCGTTCTTTTTCTCGGCAAGCAGCGCCTGCAACAATCCCTGGTGCGCCTGCTCCGCCGCCGCGCCCGTCGGCTGCAGCGCGAGCGCGTCGCGAAACGCAGTTTCGGCCTCTCCGCCGCGTCCCGTTCTCAGCAGCGCGAATCCCAGCGAATTGCGAATCTCCACATTTTTCGCGTCCAGCTTTTCCGCGGCTTGATACTGTTCAATCGCCAGAGCGTCTTGCTTCGTCGCTTCCAGCGCGACCCCCAGCAGCCACTTCGTCCGCGCATCTTCCGGCATCAATTCCGCTGCGCGCTGCAAAGGCTCGATCGCCGCCGCAGGATCCGTGGGAAGCAAAGTCACGCCCAAGTTCTGATAAGCCGGCGCCATTTTAGGATCCAGCGCAATCGCTTTTTCATACTCACTCTTCGCATTCGCCGGCTTCTGCAGCGCCGTGTACGCGTAGCCCAAATCGTAATGCACCACGGCATCATCCGGTTTCTTCGCGAGGTAAGCCTGATAATTCTGCGCCGCGCTGGCGTAATCCTGCTTATTCACGGCTTCCTGCGCGGCATGCAGCAGACGGTTCAGCTCAACGGCAACGGGATCCTGAGGAATTTTAGTCCGGGAAGTTCCAACGGCCTGTGCAATCGCCCAGCCCGGAAATGCCGCGAGCGCCACGCCCAAAAACACGCTCCACGCGCCAAACCCGAGCGGCTTCATCAATAGAGTACTCCGCCGTTTCATTCCGTCGGCAAATCTTGCAGCGGCGGCAGCAGCGTCGCGCCAGCAGCATCGGCCTTCTCCGCCGCATGATTGCCATGATTCGCGCCATTGTGCCCGTTCAGCACGCGCGCCAAGTATTTCCCAGTGTGCGATTGCTGGTTGCGCGCCACCTGCTCTGGAGTTCCCGCCGCCACCACGCGCCCGCCCGCCTCGCCGCCCTCCGGTCCCAGATCAATCACCCAGTCCGCCGATTTAATCACATCCAGATTGTGCTCGATGATCAGCACCGAAGCGCCGCCCTCGATCAATTTGCGAAACGCCGTCAGCAATTTCTGTATGTCGTCAAAATGCAGCCCGGTCGTAGGCTCATCAAAAATATACAGGATGCCGGTGTTCTCCTGCCGCGTAAGATGCGCGGCCAGTTTCAAACGTTGCGCCTCACCGCCGGAAAGCGTCGTGCCGGATTGCCCTAGCCGCAAATAACCCAGCCCCACTTCGTCCAGCACGCGCAACTTCGCAGTCACTTTCGGATGCGCCGCGAAAAAAGTAATCGCCTCGCGCGCGGTCATCTCTAGCACGTCGTGAATATTTTTATCCTTATAACGCACGTCCAGCACCGCGCTCTTGTACCGCGTGCCGCGGCACTCCTCGCAAACCAATTCCACGTCTGCCAGGAAACGCATCTCCACCGTCACGGTGCCGTCGCCCTGGCAAGCCTCGCACCGTCCGCCCGGAATGTTGAACGAAAAATGTCCCGCCGTAAATCCGCGCTTTTTCGCCTCAGACGTCGCCGCAAATACTTCGCGAATCGGATCGAACGCCTTCAAATACGTCGCCGGATTCGACCTTGGCGTCCGCCCAATCGGAGACTGATCCACCATCTCCACTCCCGCCAGCAAATTATCGCCTTCCAGCCGGTCGCAGCATTCCTTCCAATTTCCGCCGGTGCGCTTCGCCTGCAACGCTTTGTACAGTACGTCGTAAACCAGCGTGGATTTCCCCGATCCCGAAACACCCGTAATCGCCACTAGCAGTCCCAACGGAATCATCACGTCCACGCCCCGCAAATTGTGGCTGTGCGCGCCAATAATTTTCAGGTATTTCCCCGAGGTCTTGCGCCGCCGCGCCGGCACCGCGATTTTCAGTTCGCCGCGCAGGTAACGCCCCGTCAGCGAGTGCGCGTCCGTCAGCATCGCGTCGCGCGTGCCGGCAAAAATTAATTTGCCGCCGTGCTCGCCCGCGCCCGGACCCAAGTCCAGCACGTAATCCGCAGCCATGATCGTGTCCGGATCGTGCTCCACCACCAGCAACGTGTTTCCCAGATCGCGCAATCCCTTCAATATTTGAATCAGCCGAGTAGTGTCGCGCGGATGCAATCCAATCGAAGGTTCGTCCAACACATACAATGCTCCCACCAGATGTGACCCCAGCGAAGTCGCCAGCTGGATCCGTTGCGCCTCACCGCCGGAAAGCGTCGAAGTCAGCCGGTCCAAAGTCAGATAATCCAACCCGACATCATCCAGAAATCGCAACCGCTGCTGCGTTTCCTCCAGCACCTTCTCGACAATCGCCGCCTCGGTCGCACTCAATTGCAAATTCTGAAAAAACGGCCGCGCGTCCTTCACCGTCATCTGGCAAACTTCCGTAATCGACCGCCCCGCAATCTTCACCGCTCGCGCCTCCGCGCGCAAACGCGTCCCGCGGCAATCCGGACAAGTCGCATACCCGCGATAGCGGCTCAGAAACACTCGCACGTGCAACTTATATTTCTTCCGCTCCAGCCACCCAAAAAATCCCTTCACTCCGATATAGTCCTCGCCCTTGTCGCCATCCAATAACGCGTGCCGCTGCGCCGCAGTCAGTTCGCGGAACGGCACGTCCATCGGAATCCCTTTCGCGCGCGCAAACCGCCGCAGGTCCAACATCAGCTGGCGGTAACGCGGCTTGGTCCATGGCTCGATCGCGCCTTCGTTCAACGATTTGCTTTTGTCCGGAATCACGCGGTCTAGATCGAAATCCACCGTATTCCCGAATCCCTGGCAGCGCGGGCACGCTCCATAAGGATTGTTGAAAGAAAAAAGCCGCGGCTCCGGCTCCTGGTAAACCGTGCCGCACTTCTTGCATTCGAAGCGCTCGTTGAATACCATCCGCTCCGGCTGCGCTTCCGGAGTTTCCGGCACAAATTCCAGAATCGCTTCGCCGCGCCCTTCGCGGTAGCAAATCTCGATCGAGTCCATCACCCGCGACCGCACTTCGGGCGAAAGTTCCAGCCGGTCCACCAGCACGTATACCGGCTTGGTGAAATCCACGTCCAGCAATTCCTCCGGCGTCGAAAATTCGAATACGCGCCCCGCCTGATAAATCCGGTTAAACCCGCGCTTGCGCAAACTGATCAGCGCCTCGCGAACTGTATCTGCACCCAAACGCACCGGTTTGCGCGCCCGCGGCGCTTGCGGCGCGTTGGTCGCCGTCTCCGGCGTCAGGTTCAATTCATACAGCACATAAAAACGTCGCCCCGCCGGCAACGCCAGCACTCGCGACGCGATTTCGTCCAAGGTGTCCTTGCGCACTTCCTCGCCGCAGCGCAAACAAAACGTCCGCCCAATCCGCGCGTACAGCAGCCGCAGGTAATCGTAAATTTCCGTGGCCGTCGCGACGGTCGAACGCGGATTGCGCGTCGAATTCTTCTGCCGGATCGAAATCGCCGGCGCAATTCCGGTGATCTCGTCCACGTCTGGCTTCTCAATCCGCTCCAAAAATTGCCGCGCATAAGCCGAAAGCGATTCGATATACCTCCGCTGCCCCTCCGCATACAAGGTATCAAACGCCAAACTCGACTTGCCCGACCCCGAAACCCCACTAACCACGGTGATAGCGTTATGAGGAATCACGAAGTCTATGTTCTTGAGGTTATGCACGCGCGCCCCGCGCACACGAATCTCCTCAATATCCCCAGGGAGGGGAACTCCGCCAGCCGCGCCAGCAGTCGCTCCGCCGGGTGCACTCCGGCCCACGGAAACACCCTGCGATTCCGCCTCGTCCCGAGGCAGCTTATCTATGGGCTCTGTCGCCATATGTGTAAACCAAAAATTATACGCCCCACAGTCAACCCCCGCAAATGGCCCTTTGCGCAGGTAACGGCCCGCTCTCCGGTTCTGTAGCAACCGGGAACACGCCGTCTGCGACATCACCATTTAATTGTTCGAACCACCTGCACTTCAGTACAGTACCTCTACCGTGCCCGCCTAGTTATCATGGGGCATGTTCAAACGACACGCGAACATGCAGTCCAGAATGGCAAACCTGATTGCGCTGTTCATTCTCGCTGTCGTCGCAAGCTCGTGCGGTCACTCCGGCTCAGCCTCATCCCCACCCCAGGTCTCGATTGAAACCGTCATGCTGGCTGTTCATGCCTACAGCGGCACCCACATCACCTTGCCTCCTCCGTCCGCACCCACCGCGGATTCGGAGGCCGATGAAGCCTATCGCGCCGATATAGGCCTGTTGCTCGCCGAAGAGAATTTCGCGGAGCTGGAAAAAATCGCCGAACAGAATCGCACTGAGCGAGGCCTCTTCGTCGGCGGCGCCTGGAAAAACAATGCCTTCTTCAATGCCACGGGTTCCCCGGCTCACGACGGCGAGATAAAGGACTCCGACTACCAATTTCAAATTCGCCGCGTTGAAAAATGGATTGCCGCCTATCCGCAATCCTCCGCTGCCCGCATTACTCTGGCACGCGTCTACACCAACTACGCCGGTTTCGCTCGCGGTGACGGCACCGCCGACACAGTCTCCAATTCCCAATGGGATCTTTATCGCCAGCGAGCCGCCCTGGCCAAGGACGCCCTCCTCGCGGCCGCCAACCTCAAAGAACGCGATCCCCATTGGTACGAGGCTATGCAGCAAGTCGCCTTCGAAGAAGGATGGCACAAACACCAGGCGCGCGACCTGCTTAGCCAAGCGGTCGCTTTCGAGCCCGGCTACTATCACTACTATCGCGAATATGCCGACTACCTTAAGCCCCAGTGGTATGGCAAACCCGGCGAAATCAAGGCCTTCGCGGAGGAAGCTTCTTCTCGCCTTCCCGAGCCCGACAGTTCGATGCTCTACTTCCGCATCGTCAGTTCGCTCGCTTGCAATTGCAATCCGGAGATGGAGGATTTGCCATACATATCGCTCGCGAAAATCAGAGACGGTTACAACAACGTGGACCGCATCTACGGCTATTCGAACCTGAACGCCAATCGCTTCGCATACATGGCCGTCCACCTACAGGACAAAGCTGTGGCTGGGCCGGCCTTCGCGGCTATCCAGCATATGGAACCGAGCGTCTGGGGCGGTCCCATCACATATGAATCCTCCCGAAACTGGGCCGTGACTCCGTAGCCGGGGTTCGGTTTCGTGTCGCATTCAACTCTCGTCGCAGCGCCAAACGAATGCTGCGGCCGCATGCCACTGTTCCCCAAAGTCCGTCTGCACGGGCACATCCATAACTGTGGAGTACAATCGCACTTCCGCAGCGCCGCTGCATCATCAGGGAGGCACAAGTGGGGCAGGACACTACGCATTTCGCGCGCATAATCTGGATCGTCCTCGATAGCGTCGGTATCGGCGAACTCCCCGACGCCGCCGACTACGGCGACGTGGGCCGCGACACGCTAGGGCACCTCGCGCGCTCGCGACCGCTGCGGCTGCCGAATCTCGTGCGCCTGGGCCTTGCGAATATCAAACGGCTCGACCATCTCACTCCGCCCCGGCATCCAGCCGGAAGCTTCGGCAAAGGCGCTACGCGTTCTCCCGGAAAGGACACGACGACCGGCCACTGGGAAATGGCTGGCATCTGGCTCGATCAAGCCTTCCCGGTATACCCGCACGGTTTTCCTCAGCCGCTCATAGCCGAATTCGAACGCCAGATCGGCCGCCGCACCCTGGCCAATAAGCCCGCCTCCGGCACAGAAATCCTCAAAGAACTAGGCGCAGAACACCTGCGCACTGGTTACCCGATCGTCTACACCTCCGGCGACAGCGTTTTCCAAATCGCCACGCACGAAGACGTCATTCCCGTCGCCGAACTCCATCGCATGTGCGAAATCGCCAGAAAACTTCTCGACGGCCCCCACCGCGTCGGCCGCGTGATCGCTCGCCCGTTCACGGGCACGCCAGGAAATTTTCGCCGCACCGAGCGCCGCCACGATTACGCCGTCGAACCGCCCAAGCCCATGCTGCTCGACGTCCTGGCCGAAAACAAAATCCCTGTCTTCGGCGTAGGCAAAATTCACGACATCTACAACGCACGCGGCGTGGAAGACTACATCACCACAAGAAATAATACCGATGGCATGGCCAAGCTCACAGAAGCTCTAGCCAAGCGATCAAAAGGCCTAATCTTCGCCAACCTCGTTGATTTCGACATGCTCTACGGCCACCGCAAAGACGTAGAAGGGTTCGCCCGCTCCCTGGAAGAATTCGACCAACTCCTAGGCCCCTTCCTCGAAGCGATGCGCCCTGACGACCTGCTCCTGATCACCGCCGACCACGGCTGCGATCCCGACCCCGTAAATCCCACCACAGATCATTCCCGCGAGTACGTCCCGATCCTCGCCTACAGCCCCAGCAACGCACAAAACGGCGCGAATCTAGGCACACGCGAAACCCTAGCCGACTTGGGCCAAACCGTAGCGGAAAATTTCTACGCCAAAATTTCCCGCGGCAGTAGCTTCCTAAATTTGATTACCCCACAAGGTGAGAAGAGCTAGAACTTTCCGCGTGCTGAGGTCGCTTTGGAGTGTGGCGGCTTGCCGCCGCTTTTGTCGAAGAGGAACGGCCGGTAACAAAACAATCTAGGCGAGGCTTGCCTCGCCGGCTATGCACTGCAATCAAGCATTCGTCCGAAGAAAACAGAAGCCTGCCGCCACGCGCCGAGAAAATTAATCCCCCTGCGCAGCCTTCTGCGCATAATACCCAGTCCGCGTCCGCACCGCCAATTTCTCGTGCCCCTTCGAGGCGTTCAATTCCACCTTCACACTTCGAAACGTCCCGTCCTTGGCCGCATTGGTCGGGTAATATCCCAAAGTGTATTGGTTGCGAATGTCCCGCGCCACCTGCACGCAAACCGGGTCCACATCCTCTAGCCGGTCCGGAAAGAAAGCTAACCCACCAGTAGACTCCGCCAAAGTAGTCAGCTCTTTCTTCGACTTCCGCACCATCTTCTTCTGGTTCTTGCGATCCTCATCGCTAAACACGCCAATCGCATAAATCACCGCGTTCGATTCCACCGCCGCCTTCACCGTATAAGAAAAATCCTTCCGGCTGGCGTCGTCATCGCCATCCGTAATCACCAGCAGCACGCGCTTGTCCTTGTGTCCCTTCTTCAAATGGTCCAAGGATCCAATAATCGCGTCATACAAAGCGGTACTGCCCCGCGTATCAATCCGTTCCAGCGCCTCATGCAATTCCTGTGTATTACTTGTGAAATCCTCATCCAAATCCAAATAATACTCGTCGTTGAAATTCACCACAAAAACTTCGTCCGCCGGATTGCTCGTGCGCACAAAGGAAAGCGCCGCCGCGTTCACCTGCGGCCGCTTTTCCTTCATGCTGCCGCTGTTATCAATCACCAGACCCATCGTCACCGGAATATCTTCTTTCGAAAATACCGAAATCTTCTGCTCCACCTTGTCTTCAAACACCCGAAAATCACTCTCCGTTAGCCCCGGCATAAATTGCCCCTTCTCATCCACCACGGTCGCATGCAGCACTACCAAATCCACCACGGATTTCAGATGGCGGCTTTGATCCGTTTGCGCGTTCGAACCTGCAGCTCCAGGAGGAGGAGGTGGCGGCGGTGGCGGGGGAATGGGATTTTGCGCGCGAGCGCACGGCCCAGCGCAGACCAGCAGCAGCAGTATCAAAAACGCAGAAGAAAGAAATCGCCTAATGCCCCGGCGCGTAATATCCGGTCTTGGCATAGACGGTAAGTGGAGGAAGTCCCTTCGGTGGGCGCAGCTTGATTTTAATCTTGCGCCATTTTCCATCGTGGCGGTGATCGCTCGGTCGGTATCCCAAGACATATTGATTGCGCAGCTCCATGCTGATTTTCGTCGCGACATCCGGCAAATCCTTCAGGTTGTTCACCGCGAACGCGCGGCCGCCTGTCATCTGCGTCAAATCCGCCAGCAAGGATGGCCCAAGTTGCTCTTCCGTCGTCGGGCCGCCATTAGGTTCGAAAAGCCCGATCGCGTAAATCTGTACGTCCGCTTCCCGCGCATACCTCCGAATGTCCGTCTCGGAGTACCGACTATGATTATCGCCTCCGTCCGATATGATGAGCAACGCCTTCTTTGTGTTGCGTGCTCCTTTCATCTCGCTCAATCCCAGGTAAATCCCGTCCAGCAGCGCGGTCTCTCCGCGCGCCGCCGTGAACATCAAGTGGTTCTGCAATTCTTCCACGCTTCCCGTAAACGAGCTCGCCAGTTGCGCACGGTCGTTAAAATTCACCAGTAGAAACTCGTCCTGCGGATTCGCCGTGCGGAAGAATTGCACCGCCGCCAGCCGCGATTTCTCAATCTTGTCCCCCATGCTGCCGCTCATATCGAAAATCACGCCAATGGAAATCGGCACGTCTTCACTGGTGAACCGCACAATCTCCTGCTCGGTGTTATCTTCAAATACCCGGAAATTTTCCTGCTCCAATCCAGTCACCAGCCGCCCGTAAGGGTCCGTCACCGAAATGGGAACCAGCGTAATCTCTGTCTCCGCCTTCAGCGACTTGCCTTTTTCGATTTTCTGGGAATTTTCAGGATGTGTCGGGCCTTGCACTTGCGACCATGCGGGAGTTACAACGAGGAACGAACCACCAAGCACAAGCGACGCACAAAACCCTACAACCCTTGCACTTCCAGCCGGCTGCGGTGCGCGGTATCTCAACTTGGCCCCCACCTCTGCCGCGGGACTCGCGTGGCTCTGGGCAGCTCTGCAGGTCGCTGGCCGCGATTCTATCACTCGCCATGCCCAAAGCAAGCGCCACGTGTGTAACTTCTGTGTAACTTCCGAACCGTCCGAGACCGTCCGAGCCGGGCAGAATTCAGCGCCTTGTACGTGTTAAGATGCCAGCGCTAGCGGAAGGTGAGCAACACCAATGCCAAATTCAGGCGAACCGACGGTCCTGGTAGTAATCCCCGCGCGCTACGCTTCCACCCGCTTTCCCGGTAAGCCGCTCGCGCCGATCGCTGGCAAGCCCATGATACAGCACGTTGTTGAGCACGTCCGCTTGGCCAGCCTTCCCTCGCGCATCATCGTCGCCACCGAAGATGAGCGCATCAAGTCCGCCGTCGAAGCCTTTGGCGGTGACGCGATTTTGACCCGCCCCGATCACCGTACCGGCACAGACCGCATCGCCGAAGTCGCCACCCACATCCCCGCGGACATCTACATGAACGTGCAGGGTGATGAGCCCCTCATTGACCCCGGCACCGTGGACGCTGTAGCCGCCGCCATGGTCGACGACGACTCCATCCAGCTCGCCACCCCTTGTTCCGCCATCACGCTGCCCGGCGAAATCATGGATCCCAACGTCGTCAAAGTCGTACTCGACTTCGACGGTCAGGCCCTCTATTTTTCCCGTGCTCCCATCCCTTGGGTTCGCGACACAGGCGATCGCGTCGCCGCGCGCCACTGGAAACACATCGGCCTCTACGGCTATCGCCGCGACGCCCTCCTGGAATTTCCCACGCTCCCTCCGGGCGAACTAGAACGCATCGAACAACTCGAGCAGTTGCGCTGGCTCGAAAACGGCTTCCGCATGCACGTAGTAGAAACCATGTACAACGCCGTAAGCGTAGACGTCCCCGTCGACATCCAACGAGTTGAAAAACTTCTGCAATCCCGCGCCAAAACTTCCACCCAATCCGCCAATTAATATTTTGCATCACCGCGAGTCTGCGGCCCTGCCGAGAGTTCTGCGCCTTCCTCTGTGCACTCTGTGTTAAATCTTTCCGATCATCGCCGCCACCCAAAAATCAATCGCTCGAAAAGAAATTCGCGATTTGACTCTCACCCCAAATCCCCGCATAATGTTTCGTACGCAGATTGTCCCGGAGGAATTCACCCGACTTGCGCACCGCCCCAAAATACATTTTTGTGACGGGTGGCGTGGTTTCTTCTCTCGGGAAAGGCGTAGCGGCGGCCTCCATGGGCTGCCTGCTCGAAAGCCGCGGCCTTCGCGTCACCCTCCAGAAGTGCGATCCTTACCTCAACGTTGATCCCGGCACCATGTCTCCCTATCAGCACGGCGAGGTTTTCGTCACCGACGACGGCGCAGAAACCGATCTCGACCTCGGCCACTACGAACGCTTCACTTCCGCGCACTTAACGCGCGACCACAACTGGACGACTGGCCGCTTTTATGAATCCATCATCACCAAAGAACGCCGCGGCGATTATCTAGGCAAAACAGTCCAGGTAATTCCGCACGTCACTGACGAAATTAAATCCGCCTTCCGCAAAGTTGCCGAAGGCGTGGACGTCGTCCTGGTAGAAATCGGCGGCACCGTCGGCGACATCGAGTCGCTTCCATTCCTGGAGGCCATCCGCCAGATGCGCCTCGAGCTGGGCCCGGAAAATGTAATCTTCGTGCACCTAACGCTGGTCCCGTTCATCCCCACCGCGGGTGAATTGAAGACCAAACCCACGCAACACAGCGTGAAAGAACTCCTCAGCATCGGAATTCAACCCGACGTGCTGATCTGCCGCAGCGACCGCCCACTAGCCGCGGAGCTCAAGGCCAAAATCGCCCTCTTCTGCAACGTAGCCGAATCCTGCGTAATCTCCGCACCAGACGTCGGCAACATTTACGAAGTCCCCATGACGCTCGCGTCCGAAGGCCTCGACGAACAAATCCTCCGCCTCCTCCGCCTGGAAGCTCCTCCGCGCGACCTTAGCCGTTGGCTGGCGATGTTGGAAACGCTCGAGCATCCCAACGGGGAGGTGCGCATCGGCGTGGTAGGTAAGTACGTCCAGCTGGAAGACGCTTACAAGAGTTTGCGCGAAGCTCTAGGCCACGGCGGCCTCGCAAATCGTCAGAGGGTGGTGATCGAATGGATTGAAGCCGAAGAAATCGACTCGCCCTCTACAGCCGAGCGCCTGCTGCGTCACGTGGATGGAATTTTGGTTCCCGGCGGCTTCGGCAAACGCGGCATCGCCGGAATGGTTCACGCCATCACCTACGCGCGCGAGAAAAAAATTCCGTTCTTCGGCATCTGTCTCGGCATGCAATGCGCAACGATCGAATACGCGCGCCAGGTTTCGCACATCGAACACGCCGATAGCACCGAATTCGATCCCTCCACTCCCAATCGGGTCATCTACAAACTTCGCGAACTGCTCGGGGTGGACGAAATGGGCGGCACCATGCGCCTGGGCGCGTGGCCCTGCAAACTCGAGCCCGGCTCTTTCGCCGCCAAAGCCTACGGCCAGCTGGAAATTTCGGAGCGTCACCGTCATCGCTACGAATTCAATTGCGAGTACCAAGAAACCCTGACCCGCGCCGGTTTCCGCATCACCGGACGCACCCCCGACGGCGTCTATGTAGAAATAATCGAAGCCCCGAACCACCCCTGGTTCGTCGGCTGCCAATTCCATCCCGAATTCAAATCCAAACCCCTGGCTCCGCACCCATTGTTTGCCGCCTTCATCCGCGCCAGCGAAGTAAATCGCCACCACCGCCTAGGCGCCGCAACAGAATCCCGCGTAACTACAGCCGAACCCGCCACCGACTGACGATGCAATAAGCATCCTCATCCTGAGGCCGGCGCCTTTGCCTCATGCCGGCAGAGCGATCGCTCAAGCTTTCGCTGTGTTAATGGTTTCGCCTCTCTCTCGGTCCGCTGCGCCTCTGCGGAAATAGCCGCCCTCCACCGGCAATTCAACGTTGAAATACCACCCATTCCCGCATAACCTGTTCCCGCAACTATTCACCCACACATGCCACCATCAAGCAGCTTCTCGATCGCCAACATCCAATTCGGCCCGAACGCGCCGCTTTTCCTGATCGCCGGCCCTTGCGTAATCGAATCCGAATCCCACGCCACCACAATGGCCGAAAAAATCTCCGCCGTCGCCGCCGATCTGAAAATCCCCTACATCTTCAAAGCCTCCTACGACAAAGCCAATCGCTCCTCCCTCTCCTCCTTCCGCGGCCCGCAACTCGAAGAAGGCCTGCGCATCCTAGCCGCCATAAAAAAACACACCCACCTCCCCATCCTCACCGACGTTCACGACGTCTCCCAAGTAGGCCCCGCCGCCGAAGTCTGCGACATCCTCCAAATCCCCGCGTTCCTCTGCCGCCAGACCGATCTGCTAGCCGCCGCAGGCCGCACCGGACGCGCAGTCAACGTGAAAAAAGGCCAGTTCGTCTCCCCCTGGGAAATGTCTAACGCCGCCGAAAAAATCTCCAGCACTGGCAACGAAAAAATCATCCTCACCGAACGCGGCACTTCCTTCGGCTACCAAAATCTCATCGTAGACGTGCGCTCCTTCCCCATCATGAGTAAATTCGGCTACCCAGTAGTCTTCGACGTCACGCATTCCGTCCAACTCCCCGGCGGAGCAGGAAAGTCCAGCGGCGGCCAACCAGAATTCATCGAGCCGCTAGCCCGCGCCGGCACGGCCGCCGGCATAAATGGCCTGTTCCTCGAAGTCCACGACAATCCCGCGCAAGCCCTCTCCGACGGCGCAAACGCACTCCCGCTGGAAAAACTCCGCCCGCTTCTGCAAAAAATCCAAAAACTAGCAGCCCTAACGCGCGAATGGGACGCCCAACCCCAATGAGCCTCGAAACCGCCAAGCGCGTCCTCCGCGTAGAATCCGAAGCAATAGCCAGCCTCATCGATCGCCTCGACGCCCGCTTCGAAAAAGCCGTCGAACTCCTGCACGACTGCAAAGGACGAGTAGTAGTAACAGGCCTGGGCAAATCCGGCCTCGTAGGACGCAAACTCGCCGCAACTTTCGCCAGCACCGGCACCCCCGCCCTTTTCCTTCACACCGGCGAAGCTTTGCACGGCGATCTAGGCATGTTAACCGCCGGCGACGTAATGCTTGCAATCTCCGCCAGCGGCGAAACCGCCGAACTGATCGAACTCCTGGAGACCGCAAAACGCCTAGCCGTCCCGCTCCTAGCACTAACCGCCAATCCGAAATCCACGCTAGCCCAAGCCAGCAAAATCGTCCTCGACATCGCCGTAAAAGAAGAAGCCTGCTCGCTGAATCTGGCCCCCACCGCATCCACCGCTGCGGCCATGGCCATGGGCGACGCCCTAGCCATCGCACTCCTCGAACGCCGCGGCTTCAACGCACAGGATTTCGCAGCCCTCCATCCCGGAGGCCGCCTGGGCAACAAACTCCGCCGCGTAGAATCCCTGATGCACCAAGGCGAAAACGCCCCCCACGTCCTCCCCACCACAAAAATGCCGGACGTAATCTACGAAATGAGCCGCAAAGGCCTGGGCCTAGCCGCGGTCACAGAAGCCAACGGCAAACTTCTCGGCATCATCACCGACGGCGACCTCCGTCGCGTAATGCAAAAGCGCCAGGAAAACGTCCTAGCCCTAACCGCCGCCGATTGCATGACCAAAAATCCCATCACGCTAGCCCGCACAGAGTTAGCCGCCAGCGCCCTCCGCGTAATGGAAGAAAAAAAGATCACCAGCCTGCTAATCACCGACCCAGCAGGCAAACTAGAAGGCGTCCTGCACATCCATGATTTGTGGACATTGCAGTTGCTCTGAAGTTCTTCAGTAGCGCCGGCGTCCCGCCGGCTCTTCAGACGCAACCAGCCGAAAGTTTGGCGGCGCGAAGAAGCAATCGCACTGAGCAGAAGAAAATGTCACTCAAGAATTGGACACCAGAGATCGCGGCGTTGTCGGCAGTTGGATGCGTTGTCAAAATCCTGTTCATAATGAGCATTGCTTTGTTTTGGAGGCATCAATTTCCGGCAGTAGCATGGCGTCTGGCATTCGGATTGGTGCTGGCTCTGGTTTTCATTCGACACAGAAAAATCGCTTTTGCGACCGTGGTTCTGTCATGCCTTTTAGTCCTCTTTGGATTCGAGGTTCCTTTTCGCCCCACAGTACTTGGAATAATCATCACTTTGCTATCCGCCGCCTTGCTCTACTCATTGGCGGGGTGGGAGAGCAGTCGTTATTCGTATCTGAAGGGGAGAGACTGGAAAATGTTTTTCGACAATGATTCGGAATAGAACGACGATACTTCTGGAAGGGACGAGATCTAAATATGCCGCCCATTCGCGAATTAAAATTCCCAGCCGCAGTCCTCCGCCGCGCCAAACCCATCCGCGTCCTCCTCATGGACGTGGACGGCACCATGACCCCCGGCTATGTCTGCCTGCAAACTTTCCCGGACAACAGCGTAGCCGAAATGAAAATGTTCCACGCCCACGACGGCGCCGGCATCAAACTAGCCAGCATCATGGGCATCCGCACCGGCCTGATCACCGGCCGAGACTCTCCCGCCAACGCACGCCGCGCCCGCGAAGCCTCCATGGAGTTCGTAATCCAAGGTCAGCCGAAAAAACTGGAAGCCTACAAAGCAATCCTGATCCGCGCTGGTGTCAACGACGAGGAAGTAGCCTACATCGGCGACGATCTCCCCGACCTGCCGATCCTCCAGCGCGTAGGCCTGGCCGTAGCAGTAGCCAACGCAGTCTACGAAGTAAAACGCGCCGCCCACTACATAACCACCGTCCGGGGCGGCGAAGGCGCCGTCCGCGAACTAGTAGAACTAATCCTCAAAGCCCAAGGCCGCTGGAAAAAGGCTATCCCCCAAGCCATCGCCTAGGCCGCTGGACGCCCTCAAGCAACGTTCCGTCATCCGGAGCCGAGCGCAGGATTTCGCTTCGCGCTTGACGATCAGCCGCGGCAAAACAATCAGCTCGCATTCCAATCCCCGCGAGCGGGTGCCCCAACCTTCGGTTTGAAGGGTGGGAGTTTTGATGCAGCGCTGGCACCTAACCCAGCGAAGCCCAATCAGGGGTCGACCTGGCCCTGAAGATCTCAGGCGCACCAGCGGCGTAGGCGCCGCACAACTCAGCCCACCCCGGAAGGGGTGAGAAAATCTCAGAAAGAATTTGGAGCGCCGTAGGTGCGACATATCGGTTGGTGGTGCCGCTACGATTCCCCAAATGATTGGCGGCAGTTCGATCATCCTGCTGGGTCGTGGCTTTAGCCACGACAAAAAAAACGGCGCGTAAGCGCCGTTCCTTTCACGATGCATTTCCCGCGAGCTTGCGATTTGCTTTAGCGATCCGCGGACGCCAATCCGCCGCGTCACTCCTTCTGCCTCTCCTTCCGCATCTGCTCAAAAATCTGCTCCGCCCAGACCGGCGGCTCCGGCCCCTTGCTCAAATCCAATTTCAGCCCCAACGCCAATTTCCACCGGTCCATCCACAAAATCCCGGTCCCCACATAAAGATCCGGCGTCGCATAAGCCGCATCAGCCATAGCCGTATCCAGCGACACAAATTTGTACCCGCGCTTCTCGAGTTTCTCGAGCAAAGCATCCAAACATTCCGTATTCAAAACATTATCATGTATCAACAAAATCTGCGGAATCTGCCGCTCAAACATCTCCGCCGATTCCTTCTCCGCGTAATCAAAAACCGTATCGACATACTCCAGATATTCCTTCTTCGCCCGCGCCGCCATCTTCTTGTCCTTCTTCTCTACAGCGTGCGCCAACGCATCATTAAAAACGTAATCCGCATCCTCGATCGTCACCGGCGCAATCGTGTATCCGCGCTCCTTCAAAAACGCATCGAACCCAGTCTTCGCCTCCATCGTCATGCCCGTATTCAAATAAGGATGCCGAAAATATTTTTCACTCTGTCCTGCCGCCTTCAACAGCGCCTCAGTCACCACCTCGCCGCGAATCAGGTCATCCTCATATTTCTGCAGCGGCGTATTACTGAAATCATCATGCGCGTAGTTGTGATTGCCCAAGAACAGCCCTGCGTCCAGCCACAACTGCAACAGTTCCGCACGCGCGTCACGCTCGCCCTGCACCTGCAGCTTCCGCTCGTTCACGAACCCGATCGCCCAAGCATGATGCGCCTTCAAAGCCGCGGGTATACCGCGATTAATCTTCTGCAACTCCTTCAATTCGCCGTAAGCAAAATCGTCGCCAGGCAGCGCCCCCGGCAAATCGTCCACCGTAATCGCGATGCGGTATTGCGTGCCAGCTTGCGCAGCACCTGGCGCGGAACTTTGCGCCGCGTCTTGCGCTCCTCCACCGCGAATCGCCGCGGCCGCTCGCCCTCCATGCGTCCCCCAAGCCACAGCCGCACAAAGCAGCGCGCCAATTCCTACGAACCGCAATCCCGGCATTCCTTTAATCAAGAGTTCCTCGCTTCGCAACAGAATGGAAAGATCACAACCACGAATCCGCCCCGCTCACTTCTCCCGCACCGCCCGCAGTAGAGCCTGAGCGCGCAAAGCTGCAACTGGCGTCTCGTCATGTTTGAAATACACAAACACATCTCCGCCCAACGCCAGCCGACGCACCCTCTCCGCCACAGCCTTCCGCGAATATCTTTTCTTCCGCAGCCGCAAATAACAAAAATCCGCAGTCACCACTTCCGGCGTCGTGAGCTCAGCGTCCTCCGCCAGACAAAGCGCCGCCCCACCGTTACGCAACGCCGCGTAAACGTCCTCGCTGAACCACGACTCGTGCCGGAACTCAAACGCCGTACGCACCCCCGCCGGCAAACCAGCCAAAAATTCTCGCAACCGCCCCGCATCGCATTTGAAATTTCCCGGCAATTGAAACAACACCGGCCCAAGCTTCCCGGACAGTCGCAAAGGTCCGAGCAGATCCAGAAACTCCGCCGTAACCGCCGCCGCATCGCGCAACCGCCTGCTATGAGTGATCCGCCGGTGCGCCTTCGCCGCAAATCGAAAATGTTCCGGCACAGCTTCAGCCCAACGCTGCAACAACTCCTCGCTCACCCGCCGCCCAAACGTATAATTCACCTCCACCGCATTCAATCTCCCCGCATAATGCTGCAAGAATCTCCCCGCCCCCAGCTTCGCGGGATAAAATCCCGGCCGCCAGCTGGTGTAAGCCCACCCCGACGTCCCCGCATAAATCTCTCCCATACGCAGCACATTCTAATCGCACATCGCAAAGTTAAGCGCACATTCTGCTCCGCATACATAAATCACTGCCTACTCGCGGCAACCGTCAAAGTGCTAGAATCCCAATCTGCAGCAGACATCCGCCGCAAAGATTCAGCGCGCCGCGAGGCACCATGGCTCCGCCACTCGAACTCGAAGTTAACGGCCGGAAATACCCGGTCCACTCCGATCCCGATACCCGGCTCTTAACCGTTCTGCGCGATGAGCTCGGCCTCACCGGCACAAAGTACGGCTGCGGAGAAGGGCAGTGTGGCGCGTGCACGGTCCTGCTTGGTGGCTCGCCGCGCCGTTCCTGCCAACTTCCCCTGGGCGAAGTAGTGCAGCCAATCACTACCATCGAAGGCCTCGAAACAAATGGCCATCTCCATCCCGTACAGCAAGCCTTCCTCGATCTCGAGGCCTTCCAATGCGCCTACTGCACTTCGGGCATGATCATCAGCAGCGTCGCGCTTCTCACCCAGAAGCCAAACCCATCGCCAGCGGAAATCGTGCAATTCATGCAAGGCAATATCTGCCGCTGCGGCACTTATCCGCGCATCGTGGACGCCATTCAACAAGCCGCGAAATCGATGGACGGGCAAGCGCGATGAGCACCGTCGCCAACAAATTTACGCCCGAACCCGAGCGCTACGAATTCCGCGAAGCTCCCATTCATCGCTTCGCGCTGGACCGCCGCGATTTCTTCAAATTTTTCGGCGCCGGCATCGTGGTCTTTGCAACTGCCAAAGAAGCACTTGCCCGGCAGGAATCCGGCGGCAACCGCCAGAATCATTCAGACGCCCTGCCCAAAGAAATCACCTCCTGGCTGCACGTCGGCGAAGACGGCAGCGTCACCGCCTTCACTGGAAAAGTTGAAATCGGCCAGAATATCCGCACGTCGCTCGCGCAAAGTGTCGCCGATGAATTGCGCGCCCCTTTCGAAAGCGTGCGCATGGTCATGGGCGATACGCAACTCACCCCGTTCGACATGGGCACGTTCGGAAGCCGCACCACTCCCAGCATGGCCCCGCAACTTCGCCGCGTCGCCGCCGCCGCGCGCGACCTGCTTCTGCAAACAGCAGCGAAAGAATGGAACACCGCGCCCGAAAAGCTAGTCGCGGCAAACGCGAAAATCACGGATCCGTCGTCGGGACGTTCCATCAGCTACGCAGAACTAGCGCGAGACAAAACCCTCGCACAAGACCTCCCCGACGAAGACCCGATTACGCCCGCATCCGAATGGACAATCGCCGGCAAGTCACTACCAAAAGTAAACGCCCGCGCGTTCGTCACCGGCCGCCACCAATACGCTTCCGATCTGCACCCCGCAGGCCTGCTCTACGGCAAAGTTCTGCGCCCGCCATCCTTCGGCGCGACGATGACCTCCTGCGATCTAACCGCCGCACAAAAAGTGCCGAAAGCGGTAGTGGTCCACGATGGCGACTTCGTCGGCGCGGCGGCCGCAACCGAAAACGAAGCCGAAGAAGCCGTCACCTCCATCCGCGCCCAATGGAAAGAAGCCCCTCAGCCTTCCAGCAGCGAGCTGTTCTCGTACCTCAAACAAAACGTGGAAACCAGCGACGGCGAAGACCTCACGCAATCCGGCTCCATCGCAGAGGGCCTAGCCCGCGCCGCCCATCGCCTCGATTCCACCTACACCATCGCCTACATTGCCCACGCTCCGCTCGAACCCCGCGCTGCCGTAGCCGAATGGAAGGACAACAAACTAACAGTGTGGACAGGAACGCAGCGCCCCTTCGCCACGCGCGACGCCCTCGCCGATGCCTTCCACCTCGCCCAAGAAAACGTCCGCGTAATCGTGCCCGATACCGGCTCGGCTTACGGCGGCAAACACACGCCCGACGCGGCTCTCGAAGCAGCCAGGCTCGCACGTGCCGCAAACAAGCCCGTGAAAATCGTGTGGACCCGCGAAGAAGAATTCACCTGGGCCTATTTCCGTCCCGCTGGCGTAATCGAAATCAAAAGCGCCGTAGCTGCCGACGGCACTCTAACCGCCTGGGAATTTCACAATTACAATTCCGGCGCCGCAGGTATCGGCACACCATACACCGTCGCGAACCAGCACATAGAATTTCACCCGGTGCGCTCGCCGTTGCGCCAAGGTTCCTATCGCGGCCTCGCCGCCACTGCCAACCATTTCGCCCGCGAATCGCACATGGACGATCTTGCACACGCCGCCCAGCTGGACCCGCTCGATTTTCGCTTGAAAAATATTTCCGACCCGCGCCTGCGCCACGTTTTTCAAGCCGCTGCGAAATTCTTCGGCTGGCCGGCCAAAAAAACCAAGCCCGGACAAGGCTTCGGCATCGGAGGCGGAATCGAAAAGGGCGGCTATGTGGCAACCTGCGCGGAAATTTCCACCGACGACTCGCGCGGCGCAATTCGCGTAGTCCGCGTGGTCACTGCCTTTGAATGTGGCGCAATCGTGAATCCCGACGGTCTGCGCAACCAGATCATGGGCGCAAACATCATGGGCCTGGGCGGCGCGCTCTTTGAAGCCGTGGCCTTCGACGGCGGTCGCATCACCAACGCGCGTTTTTCGCGCTATCGCGTCCCGCGCTTTCGCGACGTCCCCGATATGGAAATCGTGCTGCTCGATCGCAAAGACATTCCCTCAGCCGGCGCAGGCGAGACGCCGCTCATAGGCCTGGCCCCCGCCATCGGCAACGCCATCTTCGACGCCACAGGCGTCCGTCGCACCAGTCTCCCGCTAGCTCCTCGCGCTTAGTCCGTCGCTCAATCCGGATTCGTAGTCATGGATGCCCGTCGGCCCGTTGTGATTGAAAAATACTCCATCCACCGCTGACGAATTCCGTTGGTCCGTGCCATCAGTTCACTGCTCGGCTGCGCACCGTGCTGAACCACCATCACCATCCCCGTGTTGAATTTCCGTTGCGACTTATCAACATCGGGCAGGCGCGGGCCTTCGGCAGCGATCACGTCCTGAATCGTCACCTTGGTCCTATCCGCCTTGAATATGAGATGCCCGTTCGCAGCTTTTCCCGCAGGAAGCAAATTACGCAAAATAAAAAAGTCCGGTACCTCGGCGGGAGAAATCAGTCCCATCAAATACAGATCAAGATAAGAAAAGCCAGCAGCCGGTACGTAGTAATCGTCGTCAAGCTGCGTGTAAGTTCCGTCAAAATTGTCCAGCCACACCCCGCCGCCCATGACGGATGCTTCCGTCGGCCGCACGTAAGGAAACGGCACGATGGCCTGCAAACCCCTGGCCCAGTGCGTCGGGCCGAGCGGAATCGTTTCGTCGCCCACCTTCGCCGAAACAAACGCCGCCCAGCGATGCCCCATTTCGTGCGCGATTTGCGACATCCCGTACATGTAAGCAGGCATCTTCCCGTCCTGCGAAATCTCCACCAGTTGCTGCTGGTAAAAAGTGATGTCGTGATCGTTGCCCAGCGGCGCATCCTGCGGCGGTCGCTCCTGCATTTGGTTCGACCCCACGTAAACCGGCTGAATGTATTGCCACTGGAACCTGCCCGGCGTGCAGTATTTGTCGAGCCCGCTCTGCTTCGCGCCGATTCCCGTGACCGCGCCCCCCACCGCTCCCAACGGACCGTCGCTCGGCGTGCCCGCTTCCTGATTGTCCACCCGGAAATCCGAGTAATAGGCGAGGAAATCGTACTTGTCGCCCAGAGTCTTGATCACGCTGCAGGTCAAATCGCGCGGATTCGGCAGCGCGTAATAGTGGAACGCCTCATAGACCACCGGGAACGGCCCGTCACGCTGCGTCAGCGCGGAAAGATGCACCTCTGGATTGCCAACCCCATCAAGCGCCACCGACCGCGCGGGAGTCCGCGCCGCAGCCGTCTCCGAACCAGCAGCAGAGCTTTCGGCGAACAGGGAAATTCGCGCGGCTCCGCGCAGCAGCGGCGGCAAAATTCCCTGAATCGAAATAGTGTTGCCACTGACCTTCACCCCGCGCGAAAGGCCTGGGCCGAATGCAACGTATCGCGTTTTGCCGCCGTTCGCGTGCGGTGACAGAAAACCGCGAATCGTCCAAACAGCATCGGCATCGGCCGCGCCGGCAGCTTCGCCGGAATCCTTGTGCGCCGCGAAGTAAAGTTGATAGCCGACTCCCGCAACTCCCGGGTCTCCCTCGGCCAACACCGGGCCCGCAGTTTCGAACGTGACCTTCAGGAACAACCCGTCAACCACCGAAAGTTTGACATTCCGAATTTCCAAATTCCGCGAAACGCCGACAGAACTGGCCGATGAGGACGCCGAGTTTTTCGTCCCGCTCAGCGTAACCAGCGCTTTTTCCACTCCGCCGGAAATCAGCGGGTAGAGGCCCACGATCGCGTCCTTCGCTGCAAGCTCCTGGTACGACATTTCAATCGCACCGTCCTTGTGCAGCACAGCCTGGAACCGGTTCACCGTCTTGGTCCAGGTAAAGTCCTGAATGTTCCCCCACGGTTCCGTCACGTCCCAGGTCACCACCACGCGATCGGCCAACTCTTTCACGAATTCACTGCCAGACATCCGCGGCTTGAAAAACACGCAAATCGCCGGAACCGTATTCACCAGGTTCGCGGCCCCTTCACTCAGCGGGTCGAACCGCCCGATCGAAACTCCTCCCTCATCACCGCGCGGCGGCGCGCCGAATTCACCCGGCGCGCTGTTTTTTTCACCGAACCGGATCGAACCGGTAACGCCCACCGAAAACGAATTCCAATTCTTACCCGAAAAAGGGAACGCGAAATTTTTCAGCATCACTTCGTGGCCGCTGAGCGGCGAGCCAAAATCCGCATCCCAATTCAACGCAAGTTTTTCCACGCGGTATCCCGCGCCCGCGGGCGTAAAACGCAGCGTGCGCTGCCCCAAGTCAAAAAGCTTCTGCTGCCCCAACGCGCCTTCGTCCAACTGCAAAAGGATCAAGTTTCCCGCGACCGAAACCTTTCCCACAGGCCTCCCCGGCGCCTCCCAGTCCTGCGCGCGCAGAACCTGAGACGGTAGCAAGACCACAAAGCAAGAAATCAGTAGCGCTCGGAATACAAAGTAATTAGGTCGAGTCACGGCCCCTCCTCAGTGTCAGGACGCACCGTATGTATACAATATCCAGAGGCGAACGTGAACTCATTTGACGCTCTGGCCTGGTTCCCATTCTCCCGCTGCAACCCCGCGCACCTGACGTCCTGCGACACAAAGAACAACGTGTCATCCCGAACGGAGTCCCGAGCTTTTTCTTGCCCGGCGCAGTTCGGCGGGCGCGGGACGCAGTGAGGGATCTGCTTTTCGCAAGCAGGAAAAAACCGTATGCGCCGGACACAACTCGCCCACATCACGAACGCGGATTCTAGAACCGGCGGACTCTGCAAACGATGGAGCGGGCGATGGGAATCGAACCCACGTCCGAAGCTTGGGAAGCTTCTATACTGCCATTGTACGACGCCCGCTCATTCCGACTGCCGGCGATTATACCTAATCGTACCGCCCCGTGAAAAGCTCCGCGCGCGGATTCTGCAGCCGAGCTGTTCGCGCCATAAAAATTCACTCCGTCCCGCGCGCCGCCCCCACCCGCATCGGATAAAACTCAAAAGTATTCATTCCCGCCTTAATCGAAGGGTCCTCTTGGCCAAACTTTTGCACTTCCGTCGCGTCCTCCATCTCCAGCACCGCCATACCAAAAGCTCCCGCGCCAGCCATCACCGGCCCATAAATCAAAATCTTTCCCGCATCAAACGCCGTGCGGGTATAACGCACATGCTCCTGCATCAAAGCCCTCTCCTCGCCAGTCATATCCGCGCCAAAGGTCGCCCGCGGCGGAATCATCTTGAAATAAAAATGTTGTTTGCTCATCGAATGGCTTGGCTCCTTGTGGCAGCATCAGATTTTCGCGATCGCAACTCCATTGTGACCCGCAGAAGTCCGCGAAATAATAGCCCATCTTTCCCGAAACATTGCCTAGCGAATTTCCCCGCATGGCTGATACATGCAATGTGCCACATCGCTATCCCGCCGCCGAGCTGCACGGCCAAGACCCAGGTGTCGCGCTGCGCCAGGGCAGGGAAGCCGCGCGGAATTCCGCACATGCCCAAAAAATCTTCCGCCGCCACGCGCCCATGAATCCGTCCGCCAACCACGTTCCCGGAAGCAATTCGCGTGGCTGATAAATTAGTCGTCGTCACCGGCTCCAAGGGTGGCGTCGGCGCCAGCACCGTCGCTCTCAATCCCGCCGTGCAACTCGCCCAGCTCACCACCAAACCGGTCGCGCTGTTGGAATTGGCGCGCCCCTTCGGCCAGATCGGCCTGATGCTCGATGTCCAGCCGCGCCCCAGGCTCCTCGACGCGCTCGAACGCATTGATCGCCTCGATGAAGCTGTCCTCGCCGGCCTCTTCACCGGGCACAACTCGGGCATAGACATTCTCGCCGGCCGGCTGCGCGTAACTCTGCGCGCCGAGCAGCGCCAATCCGTCACGCTGGAAGGCCTGCTGCGAATTCTCGCACTCGCTCGCAGCGCTTTCGATTACGTCGTAGTGGATCTCGGTCTCGTCAACGCCGCGGAATGGTCGCGCGTCCTGCCCAGCGCCAACACCCTCTTACCGATCGCCGAACCCAGCGCCCTCGCACTTTGCATGCTGAAGCGTTATCTCCTCGCCGTGGATTCCGCTGGCCTCGATCGCGCCCGCTTCCAGATCATCATCCATCGCGCCCGGCAAAACGACGACGAGCCCGTAGTCCAATCCGAAAAAATCCTGAAACAATCCTTCTTCGCCCGCCTCCCCCCAACGATTTCCGCCAGGTAAGCGAAGCCGTAACCCTCGGCATCCCCCTAACAGCCGCCTCCGACAATCCCCCTGATAGGCCGCTACCGCTAAGTCGCCACCCGCTTGATCGCTCCGCCACCCGCAAGCGAACCCATCCAATTCGATTCTCAAGCCGCACCAGCCGTCCCAGTCGGCGCGAAATAAAATTTCACCCGCCTTCATAATTGCGCGTCGTCATCCTGAGCGCAGCGAAGGATCTCTCTTTCCTTTCTCAGCGCCTTCCGCGCCTCTGCCGTAGGTCGCTTTTCTTTCTCAGATTTTCCTCCGCAGTTCCTCTGTGTCCTCTGTGTTAAATCTTTCTCCTCTATCAGTGCTCCTCTGTGTTCATCAATGGTGCGTTGGACTCTCTCCCCGCGCCTCCACCCAATTTTCTTCCCGTCATTCCTCCGTGCTAAAGTGGCAAAGCCAAAAACGAGGAGCCGAAGTGGCGCACAAAGATCTCCGCGATTTCATCCACAAACTGGAAAAGCACGACGAGCTGAAACGCATCCCGCTCGAAGTTGACCCCATCCTCGAAATCACCGAAATTTCCGACCGCGCCGTAAAAGCGAAAGGTCCCGCGCTGCTTTTCGAACGGCCCAAAGGTTCCCGCATCCCAGTAATCACAAATCTGGTAGGCACCGAACGCCGCATGTGCCTGGCCCTGGAAGTGGACGACCTGAAGGAAGTCGCCAGCCGCATCAGCGCCTTCCTCGACCTGCAGTCCCCCCAAGGCCTCCTTGAAAAGGTGAAGATGCTCCCGAAGCTAGCCGAAATCGGCTCCTTCTTTCCCAAATCCGTCCGCAACGGCGCCTGCCAGGAAGTAGTTCTCACCGACAATTTTTCGCTTGACGCATTTCCCATCCTGAAGTGCTGGCCGCAGGATGGCGGCCGCTATATCACCTGGCCGATGGTCATCACCAAAAACCCTGAAAACGGAAAACGCAATGTCGGCTGTTACCGCATGCAGGTATATGACTCCCGCACCACCGGCATGCATTGGCAAACGCAAAAACACGGCGCCGATCATTACCGCAGCAGCCGCGCGAAAAATCCAAATGGCAGGCTCGAAGTCGCCGTAGCTATCGGCGCCGACCCCGCCACCGCGCTCGCCGGCATTCTCCCGGTTCCGCCCGATATGGACGAGTTCATGTTCTCCGGCTTCCTCCGCAAAGATCCCGTTGATCTCGTCGCCTGCAAAACGGTGGACCTCGAAGTTCCAGCCAACGCCGAAATCGTCCTCGAAGGCTACGTCGAAATCGGCGAGATGCGCACGGAAGGCCCCTTCGGCGACCACACCGGCTTCTACAGCCTCGAAGGCCAGTTTCCAGTCTTGCATTTACAGTGCATCACCCACCGCAAGGACCCGCTCTACCTCACCACCATTGTCGGGCCTCCTCCGCAGGAGGACTATTTCATGGGCCACGCCATTGAACGCATCTTCATGCCCGTGATGAAAATGCAGTATCCGGAAATTGTGGACGTGGCGATGCCCGCCGAGGGCATCTTTCAAAATCTGATGATCGTCTCCATCCGCAAGAGCTACCCCGGCCAAGCTCGCAAAATAATGAATGCAATCTGGTCGCTCGGACAGGCCATGTTCACCAAGGTTGTCGTCGTCGTAGACCACGATGTTGACGTCCAGAACCCCAGCGAAGTCGTCTGGAAAGCTCTCTGCGCCATTGATCCCGAGCGCGACATTCAGTTCGTTCTCGGTCCCGTGGACACTCTGGACCACGCCGCGCGCCGCCAGGATTTTGGCTCGAAAATGGGCGTGGACGCCACCCGCAAATGGTCCGAAGAAGGTTTCGCCGGACGTTGGCCCGACGAAATAAAAATGGATGACGCCATAAAAAAGCGCGTGGACACAATATGGCAACAGCTGGAGCTCGGCCCCACGAACAAAAAGTAAACCTCAGGCGTATACCCAAACTCTTCGCCTTTTTGGGCCTTTCCCGCAGTATTTCAGCTCTTTAGCGACGCCCTACCTGTCCTTTTTACCTGTACTTTTCGCCTACCTGTACTTCCGGTCTATGTTTTACCAATAGCACACCATCGGAACACGTTGCTTGACACTCTGCGCTGCGGATGTAATAAACGGACAAAGAGGAAAGGTACCGGGCGTAGCAGTACTGACGGTCCTCTCCAGAGTCGGCGCAGTAGTCGGGGTGCTGTGGCGAAGCGGTCAGCTGGTTTTGGGAAGTTTTTTCCAAGAAAATTTTTACGCACCAGATGAAGCCGTGCCCGTCCTGCGAAGCGGGATGGGGTGAGGAGTGAGGGGCCGCGCGATGTTCAATCTGGGTAAAACGAAATCACTAATCGGCCTGGACATCGGCTCGAGTTCTGTCAAGGCAGTCGAGCTGAAGAAGACCAAGGCGGGCTTCGAGCTGGTCAGTTACGGAATCGAAACCCTCGCCCAGGACACCGTCGTGGACGGCGCCATCATGGACGCTCCTTCGGTCGCCGAGAAAATCATCTCGATCTTCGATAATCAGAAGATCAAAACCAAAGACGTGGCCACTTCCGTCTCGGGCCACTCCGTCATCGTCAAGCGCGTCAGCATGCCACTGATGACCGAAGACGAACTCTTCGACCGCGTGCAGGCCGAAGCCAGTCAGCACATTCCCTTCGACATCGCGGACGTCAACCTCAGTCACCAGCTGCTTGAAGCCACTGAGAATCAGATGGACGTCCTGCTCGTCGCCGTGAAGAAAGACAAAATCCTCAACCACACCAACGTGCTCGCCCAGGCAGGGAAGACGCCGGTGGTTGTGGACATTGACGCTTTCGCTCTGCAGAACTGCTTCGAGGTCAATTACGAACCCGACCCCTCGCAAGTCGTCGCGCTGCTCAACGTCGGCGCCAGCGTCATGAACATCAACATCGTTCGCGGCTGGACTCCGCTGTTTACTCGCGACGTTTCCGTCGGCGGCAATCAGTACACCGACGCACTGCAGAAGGAATTGGACCTGAGCTTCGAAGACGCCGAAAAATTGAAGCAGGGCGGTACCCTGGCCGGCGTCAACGAAGAACAGCGCACCGCCATTCTGCGCTCCGTCTCCGACATCTTGATTCTGGAAATTCAAAAGACCTTCGACTTCTTCCGCGCCACCGCCAGCGGTGAGAATATCCGCCGCATCTACGTTGCCGGCGGCACGGCGCGCGTTCCCGGCTTGCTGGACCTGCTCAAGGAAGAATTTGCCATGCCGGTCGAGGAACTCTACCCGTTCCGTAAAATTGCAATCAATCCTGGGCGTCACGATGAAAGCCAGATCCGTGAGTTGGCGCCGCGCCTGGCGATCGCTGTGGGCCTGGCGCTGAGGAGCTTCGACACGCCATGATTCGCATCAACTTACTGGGCCAGATCCGTCCCAAGGCCACCAAGCAATCCGTGCCCCTGGAGTCCACTCTCCAGATTTTGCTGGGTGTCGCCGCCCTGGCTATCGCGCTCATCGTGCTCTCGGTAACCTACTATTCGCAGAAGCGTCAATTGGACGACACCAACGCGAAAATCGCCGCGCTGAAGGCCGAGCGCACCAGCCTGCAGCAGATCAAGCAGGAAGTTGACCGCTTCGAAACTCAGAAGGCCGCCCTGCAGACGCAAATCGGCGTCATCGAAGGCCTGCAAAAGAATCGTACCGGCGCTCAGGAATTGCTCCAGATGGTCGCCAACACCGTCGTGCGCGTGGATCAGCTCTGGCTCACCTCACTGGATCGCACCGGCGATAATCTCCATCTTACCGGCGAGTCTGGCAGCGTCGACTCCATCGCCAACTTCATGACCCAGATGAAGCGCTCCGGATACTTTGACAAGATTGAGATTGACGAAGCGAAAGAGGACGACGTGGCCAAATCCGTCACCACTTACGGTTTTACCATGTCTGCCGCAGTCGCTCAGGCGGCTCCCGCTCCGGGTCAGCCTCAGACCAAGCCCGCTGCTGGAACCAGCACCACCACGCCCCCACAGCCCGCGGCTAAGGGGAGGAGTTAGCGATGGCTACCGCTTTCCGAGATTGGCCCTGGCCGCTTCAGGCTCTGTTTTTCCTGGGGCTCGCTGTTGTCTTGATTGCCGCTGGGTTCTACGTGCCCGGCTCTCCGGTCTCCACCGTCCGTTCCGAGTTGGAAGCCGCTCAACAGGAAGTAAAGCCGCTGGAAGCAGACGTCGCCAGCTTGCGCGTTTATAAGCAGCGCCGCGCCGAACTGCAATCCGAAATGGATGCGCTTTCCAAGCAGCTCGCCACTCTTCAAACCATCGTTCCTGAAGACAAAAAAGTGGACGAATTCATCATCATGATCCAAAGCGCTGCCGCCAGTTCCGGCGTCTCCATTCGCCGCCTCAAGGCCCTACCCATCGCCCCGAAGCAGTTCTACTTCGAGGTTCCCTTTGAAGTTGACTGCGATGGACCCTATTTCGCCGTGCTCGATTTCTTCGCCAAGCTCGGCAGGCTCTCGCGCATCATCAACGTCGGCGACTTGAAACTTTCGAGCGCGGCTACCAAAGCTGGCAGCACCACGTATCGCATGACTCCGGGTACTTCCGTTTCCGGCGTCATGACCGTTACCACTTTCTTTTCGAAGGCGGCAGACGCTCCGCCTCCCACGGCGGCACCTGCAGCGCCGGTGAAGCGATAGGACGATAACGATGAGACTGCCAAAGGCATTCAACATACTCCTTACCCCGCTGGCACTGTCCCTCTGCCTCGTCCCGGCAACCAGGGCGCAGGCTCAGCCGACGACGCAGCAGGCCAAGCCGGCGAAAAAATCCGCGCACAAAGCGAAAGCCGCTCCGGCGCCGAAGGTCGCTGCGGACGCTAACGCCGCCGCGCCCAATCCGGCCGTCGTCAAAGTCGCCGCGCGCGATCCTTTTGTCGCTCTGGTCAATGAACACAAACCCGGCGGCGGTCCGCCGCTTCCTCCAGGCAAAGCTGGCCTGGTGGTCGCTACCATCCGCGTGGACGGCGCTGTTCGCTCGCCCAACGGCATGTTCGCCGTCGTCACCAATCCCGATCAACGCGTTTATTTCCTTCGGGAAGGCGACCAGCTCTACGACGGCGATGTCGAAAAGATCGGCCTGGACGGCGTCACCTTTAAGGAAGTTTCTAAAGATGCTTTCGGGAAATCTGTCGAAAAAATTGTTACGAAACGAATCTACCCGAGTGCAGGAGAGCAGCAATGAGGATTATGCGGAGGGCGTGGGGCCTGACTGCGTTCGTGGCGGCAGCCCTGATGTTGACGAATGGAGCTCTATCGGCCAGTGATGCGCCGGTAGTGCATGTTAAGGCCGTGGTCAAAGACGGCGCCGTGACCCTGGATGCTCAGGCCAACGGCCCCTTCGAGTACACCACGTACCGCCCCAGCGAGAGCCTCTATGTGCTCGACCTGTCCGGCGTCTCGGCCGGCGATACTTCCGGCGCGCGCGTGGTGCCCTCGGAGCTCGTCAAGAGCTACCGCCTCACCACGTACTCCGCGGGCCAAAAGCCCGTGGTGCGCTTGGAGATCCTGCTGCGGCCCGGCATCACTCCGCGCCTCGCGCGCAATGGCAATCAGGAGCTCACGCTCTTCGTTTCCGCCAACGGCAACGCGGACGTCTCCGTCGAGCCCGTCGCCATTACCGACGCGCCCGCTGCCAAACCTGCAGAATCCAAGCCCGCTCCAGCAGCACTGAAGCCCATCTCGGCGAAGCCCTCGGAATCCAAGGCGCCTTCCGCCGATTATCAAAATATCGAACAGGTGAACCTGGCGCAGGTTGGCGCGCAGACTGAAGTCAATGTCGTCGGCAACGCCAAGCTCACCTATCACGTCAGCCGCTTGCACAATCCTGATCGCATCGTGCTCGATTTCTCTGGCGCGCATCTGAAGACCAGCGAAAAACAAATCGCCAGCAATCTCGATCCGGTGAAGGAAATTCGCCTGGCGCAATTCACGCCGGAGGTTTCGCGCATCGTCATTGATCTGCGCACGCCTGCTCGTTACAACGTGAATGCCACCGGCAACGCCGTCACTGTCGCCTTCCGCGCCGAAGCCGCTACCCCCGCTTCCGGCGGATCCAACGACTCTGCCCCGGCCGTCAATGGCCCGTCAGACGACGTCACCACCACCAAGGCGATCAGTGCCCCGGCAGCTCCGGAAAATATCCCGGCGCCCGTGTCTGCTCTTCCCACGGCTTTGACGCAACCTTCCGCGGCCCTCGCCGTCCCGATTGCGCCCGTGCACCAGCCCGAACCCGCTGTTGCCAAACCGGTCTCGGCCAATGCAGGCTACACCGAAATCAGCGACAACATTCCGGCTCCGGCAGCTTCCGCCGCATCGCAGCAAGCCGCCACGCCGCCGCCCACCGGCCGTTACTCCGGTGAACCCATTTCCGTTAACTTGAAAGACGTTGACCTGCGTGATTTCTTCCGTCTCATTCACGAAATCAGCGGCCTCAACGTCGTCGTGGACCCTGCCGTAAAGGGCAGCCTCACGATCGTTCTCGACGATGTGCCGTGGGATCAAGCCCTGGACATCGTGCTCAAGAACAACGATCTCGATAAGCAGCTCGACGGCAACGTGCTGCGCATCGCCACCAAGGAAACCTTGAAGCGCGAAGCCGAACAGAACCGCGACCTCGCGAAAGCCCAGGCCGAGTCCGCTGACGTGGTCACCACCACCCGCGTCCTCAGCTACGCCAAGGCCTCGGACATGGTTCCCACGTTGAAGAAATTCCTCTCTTCGCGCGGCGATATCCTGGCTGATACCCGCTCCAACACTTTGATCATTCGCGACATTCCCACCGTCCTGCCGGTGCTCGATAACCTCCTGCGCCAGCTCGACCGCAAATCGCAACAGGTGGAAATCGAAGCCCGCGTCGTCGCGGCCAACCGTTCCTTCTCTCGTGAAATCGGCACGCAGTTCGGCCTCGGACTCGGCGCCCACGGCAGCACCATCGGTGGCGCCTCGCAGGTAGGCACCAGCCCGATCATTCACACTCCGGCTCCGCCGTTCGCGGTAGGCACTCCGCCGCTCACCTCTGGCTCCGTACCGCTGCTAACCAACTTGGGCGCGGCCACACCGACCAGCGGCTTCGCCTACTCGTTCGCCAACGCCAATTTCGCGCTCGATATGGTCATCACGGCGGCGGAAGATCGCGGCGTCGGCAAGCTGATCTCCAAGCCGAAGATCGTCGCGCAGAACAACCAGAAATCAATCGTCAAACAAGGCACCAAGATCCCGGTGCAGACCATCGTTAACAACACCGTTTCCGTCCAATTTGTGGACGCGGTGCTCGAGCTTGACGTCACCCCTCAGATCACCTCTGAGGGCACCATCTACATGGACGTCGACGTCAAGAACGACCAAATTGACTCTTCCATCCCGCGCGTCGAAGGCATTCCGGCGATTGACACGCAGGAAGCCACCTCCAAAGTCCTGGTCGCCGATGGCGCCACCATGGTCATTGGCGGTGTCATCGTCACCCAGCAGCGCACCGACATTCAAACGGTCCCCGTACTCGGCAGCTTGCCCGTCATCGGCAACCTGTTCAAGCACACCACGGTCAGCTCCACGGCCCAGGAACTCCTCTTCTTCCTGACCCCGCGCATTCTGCCGGGTTAGTCGTAGCAGGGAAGAGCGGGGCTCGAAAGCTGGTGGTGGTCAAAAAATCTGTGCAATCGAAATCAGCCCGGAGCCGGATTCATCGGCTCCGGCTTTCTTTTTCCTCTCTCAATTCCGACGCGCTTCTAGTCACCCATCTTCCCAACGTCCGTTATCTCTGCGGCTTCACCGGCAGTTCCGCAATCCTGCTCATCGAACATTCCCGCGCCACTCTATTTACGGACAGCCGCTACACCCTGCAGGCTCGCCAGGAAGTCCATGACGCTTCCACAGTCGTCGCCCCGCACGGACTGCTTCGCGCCGTCTCCGCAGTCCTGAAGGCCCGCCGCGGTACCATCCGTCTGGCCTTTGCGCCCGCTCAGATCACCGTCGCCCAAAAATCAGCGTTGCAAGTAGCTACCGGCACGCGCCTGCGCTGGCTCGCAGCGCCAGACTTGATCGAACTCCTGCGCGCCGTTAAAGACGCGGACGAACTCGCCCGCATGCGCCAATCCGCGCGCCTCATCAGCGACGTCTGGACCGCCGCCGTCCGCCACATTAAGCCCGGCATCTCCGAACTCGCGATCGCCGCCGATATCGAACGCAGGATGAAACTGCAAGGCGCCAGCGGTCCATCCTTTGAAACCATCGTCGCCTCCGGTCCGCGCTCTGCCTGGCCGCATGCCCGCCCCACGCCCAAGCTCCTCAGGAAAAACGAGTTGGTCGTCCTTGACCAGGGTGCTATACTGCGCGACTACTGTAGCGACATGACTCGTACCGTCTTCCTGGGGCGGTCCACTCGCGCGGTGCGTGTCAAAGTGCGTTCGCTCTACAACGCGGTGCTTGAGGCTCATCAAGCCGCGATAGCTGCCGTCCGGCCGGGAGTTTCGGCCGCAACCGTGGACGCTGCAGCACGCAAAGTTTTCAAGCAATCAGGTCTGGAGCGTTTCTTTACTCATAGCACCGGTCACGGCTTGGGCCTCGAAATTCACGAGATACCCCGGCTGGGCCGCGGCGAAGAAACCTTGCTCAAAGCTGGCATGGTCGTAACCGTTGAGCCGGGCGTCTACGTTGAACGCCTCGGCGGCATTCGCATCGAAGATGAAGTGCTGGTAACCGCGCGAGGCGCGGAAGTCCTGACCAGCGCTTCCCGGGAATTTCTAGAACTCTAAATGGCGAAAAAACCGACTCCCAAGGCAGCATCTGGTTCGCCCGCGCACGGCGTGGACCTCCCTGAAATCGAAAAGCTACTGGACTTCATGCGCAAACATGGCCTGGAAGAATTCGAGTACGAGCGCCAAGGCTTCCGCATCCGGCTGAAAAAACCGTCGTCGTCCTCCTACGCCTTTCCCTCGGCCCCAGGCCCGGAAATCGTAGTCGCTTCCGCCGCGCCGCATGCGAGCCACGCGGCGGTCGCCGCGCCCGCCGCCGCACAGCACGCACCGGCCGCGGACACCATGCGCGCCGAAGACCTGCACATCGTAAAATCGCCAATCGTCGGCACCTTCTACGTAGCGACCGGCCCCGATGCCGATCCCTTCGTAAGCATCGGCTCCAAGGTCGAAACCGGCCAGGTCCTCTGCATCATCGAAGCCATGAAGCTGATGAACGAAATCGAATCCGACGCAGCCGGCGAAATAGTCCGCATCTTCGTAGAAAACGGTCATCCGGTAGAGTACGGCGAAGCCCTATTCGGCATCCGCCCCCACCGGAAAAAATAACCAAGCCGTTGCCTGTGCAGTCGCCGTTGCATTTGACTTTGTAGCGGCCGTCTTTAGACCGCCAGCCGTTGACGTTGTCTTTGCACTGGTTTCGCCCTGGTCCAGCCGGCTCTTTGCGGCTGACTTTGGTTTTGAATTTGTAGCCGCCGCCCGCGAAGCGGAACGGGCGCTGTCGACGTTGCCTTGGAATTCGCTCTGGAAACTTTGTGGGTTGTGGCTTTAGCGGCGACGCAAACCGCGCGGGATCCGAGCGGCTTTGGCCGCTGAAGTTCCGAAGTTGCCGTTGTTTTTGAATTCGCCGTCACGTTTGATTTTGTGAATTGGCATCTAGCTTGTTCTCCGAGGCTCATGTTCCGAAAAATCCTGATCGCCAATCGCGGCGAAATCGCTCTCCGCATCCTTTCCGCCTGCCGTGAACTCGGCGTCAAGACCGTCGCTGTCTATTCCGAGGCCGACCGCAACTCGCTGCATGTCCGCTTCGCCGACGAAGCCATCTGCATCGGCCCTCCGCGCAGCAGCGAAAGCTACCTCAACATCCCGCAAGTGATCAGCGCCGCCGAAATCGCGAACGTAGACGCGATCCATCCCGGCTACGGTTTCCTCTCCGAGAACGCCAACTTCGCCGAAGTCTGCGAGGCCTCGCACATCACTTTCATTGGTCCCGCGCCAGACGCCATCCGCCTGATGGGCGAAAAAGATAAAGCCCGCGAAGCCATGGCTGCCGCCGGCCTTCCCATCATTCCCGGCAGCGCCGGTGTAGTCCCCGACGAAGACGCCGCCAAGAAAATCGCCGCGGAAATCGGCTACCCGGTAATGATCAAAGCCGCCGAAGGTGGAGGCGGACGCGGCATGCGCATCGTGCGCAACGCACGAGAGCTGATCCCCTTGTTCCAAACCGCGAAAGCCGAAGCCCAGCAAGCCTTCGGCAGCCCCAACGTGTACATCGAAAAGTTAATCGAGCATCCGCGCCACATTGAATTCCAGGTTCTCGGGGACAAGCACGGCAACGTAGTCCACCTGGGCGAACGCGAGTGTTCCCTCCAGCGGCGTCACCAGAAAGTCCTCGAAGAATCGCCGTCGGTAGCGATGGACGCCGCCACGCGCAAGCGCATCGGCAAACAGGTAGTGGACGCGCTGAAAAAACTCGGCTACTCCAGCGCTGGCACCGTCGAATTTCTTCGCGAAGAATCCGGCGACCTCTACTTCATCGAAATGAACGCGCGCATCCAGGTCGAACATCCCGTAACCGAAATGGTCACCGGAGTAGACCTCGTAAAATCGCAAATCCGCGTAGCAGCCGGCGAAAAACTCACCGACATTCTCGGCCCCATCGAATTTCGCGGCCATGCCATCGAATGCCGCGTCAATGCTGAAGATCCCGAAACCTTCGTCCCCAGCGCCGGACGCATCACCGCCTTCCGCGTTCCCGGGGGCCCCGGTATCCGCGTGGACACGGCAAGCTATTCCGACGCGGTCATCCCCCCCTACTACGATTCGCTAATCGCAAAAATAATCGCCCACGGCAACGACCGCGCCGAAGCCATAGCAAGAATGAACGGCGCCCTCGACGGCTTCGTAGTAGAAGGAATAAAAACCACAATTCCGCTCCACAAGAAAATTCTAGCCGACCCCGACTTCATCGCCGGCAAATTCGACACCCATTTCCTGGACCGCGCCCTGGCAGTAGCAGCCAAGTAGCCAGCCGTTGCGATCGTAGCCGTTGCCTTTGACGTTGCTTTTGCATTCGTAGCGGTGGTCTTTAGACCGCCAGCTGTTGCGGTTGCATTAGACGCAACAGCTCGTGCAAAAAAGCGCGCAGCATCCCGAACCAAGTCCCGCGCTTTTTCTTTCCCGTCCCTTCCTGCAATGGCGGGACGGGCGCGGGAGGCAGCCAGGGATCGGCTTTTCGCGCGCATCCAGGGCAACGGAGGCTCTGTTGTTTCCCACTCTCTATGCGGTCATTGACATAACCCCGAACAGTACCGCCGAATCGGTTTCGTATTTCGCGCAGGACTTGGTTGATGATCTGGTAAAGGTCGGCGTCAGGATCATTCAATTGCGCGCGAAGCACTCTTCCGCTCGGTTTCTATTCGACATATCGAGCACGCTGGTCTACCGCTTGAGCGGTCAACCCGTCCGCATCATCATCAACGATCGCCCCGACATCGCCAGGCTCGCAAACGCCGCCGGCGTCCACGTAGGCCAAGAAGATCTCCCCGTAACCGCCGCACGCCAAATCTGCCCCGCGCCGCAATGGGTTGGAATTTCGACACACAATCTCGAACAACTCCACGACGCCATCAACACTTCGGCGGACTATATAGCCGTGGGCCCAATCTACCCGACCAAGACAAAAGAAAATCCCGAGCCTGTAGTCGGCCTGGATCTAATACGCGCGGCCAGAAAACTAACGCGCAAACCCCTGATCGCCATCGGCGGCATCACAATAAATTCGGCCAGCGAAGTCTTCCGCGCCGGCGCCGATTCCGTAGCCGTAATCAGCGACCTGCAAAACGCGCCAGACCCAGCACAACGCGCCCGCGAGTATCTAACGCTGGCAGAGCAGGCCATCGCCGCGCGCAGCAGCCGCGGCGAATGAGCAGCAGGTTTCAACGTTGTAGCGGCGGTCCCGCTTCGCGGCGCCGCCAGCCATTGCAGTCGCTTCGGAATCTCGATAGGTCGTGGCCTCGGCCACGACAGTAGAATTCGGCCATCGATGCGGCTTTAGCCGCTGCAGTACCGATTTTGCAGTTGCTACCCGGCGCCACTGTGCTATTTTTCATCGGCGCTTCCCGCAGGCCATACTGGTCTGCATTTCAAGTTTCACTGCTCTTATCTGTCTTAATCAGTGTTCATCTCTAGTGCCATTGACATTCTGAGGTAAGCAGCCGCGACCCGACGGAGGACCTGGCGAATGAGCATGTCGCTGTTCAAGAAGAAGCCCATGGACTGGCTGCTGAACGAAGCGAAAGCCACAGGCGAGCACACTCTGAAGCGCACCCTCGGCCCTGTCTCCCTCACGGCCCTCGGCGTCGGCGCCGTTATCGGCGCGGGCATCTTCGTCCTCTCCGGCCTCGGCGCGCACTACGCCGGCCCCGGCCTCATGCTCTCCTTCATCATCTCCGGCCTCGGCTGCGCCTTCGCCGGCCTTTGCTACGCCGAATTCGCCGCCCTGATTCCGCTCGCAGGCAGCGCTTACACCTACGCCTACGCCGCGCTCGGCGAATTAGTCGCCTGGATTATCGGCTGGGACTTGACCCTCGAATACGCCATGGGCGCAAGCACCGTTTCCTCCGGTTGGTCCAATCACTTCATCGAATTTCTCAAAATTTTTCATCTCAAAATGCCGCTCTGGCTCGCCTACGACCACTGGACCGCTCTCATCACCGCGGAAAATGTCATCGCCCGCCAAATGGCCCACACTTCCGATCCCTCTCTCGTCATGGGCTCCCAGGACTTCCTCAAGCGTGTCGGCGAAATCATGACCGCGCAGCCGCCCGAGCTTCTCCGGCGCGCTCACGACCTTGTCGCCGCGCCCACGCTCTTTGGCGTTGAAATCGGTTTCAATCTTCCCGCATTCCTCATCGCCCTCATCATTACTGCCGTACTGGTAATCGGCATCAAGGAAAGCGCCTCCTTCAACGCCACCATCGTCATCATCAAAGTCGCTGTCGTGCTCTTCGTCATTCTCCTCGGCATGCGCTACGTCAGTCCCTCCAACTGGGGCACCGATTGGTCCAGCTTCGCGCCCATGGGTTTCGGCGGCATCGGCAGGGGAGCGGCCTACATATTTTTCGCCTACATCGGTTTTGACGCCGTCTCCACCACCGCGCAGGAAGCCAAAAATCCGCAACGCGACCTGCCTATCGGCATCATCGCCTCTCTTGTGATGTGCACTATCCTCTACATTCTCGTCGCCGCGGTTCTCACCGGCATGGTGCCCTGGAAAGAAATCAATATCGAAGCGCCCCTCGCTGTGGCCTTTCTCGATCGCGGCCTTACGAAAGCTTCCCACCTAATCACCGCAGGCGCTCTCGCCGGCCTCACCAGCGTCATGCTCGTCATGCTGCTCGGCCAGACCCGCGTGCTCTATTCCATGGCCAACGACGGCCTGCTCCCCCGCAAATTCTTCGCCGCGATCCACCCGAAATTCCGCACGCCCTACAAAAACACAATTCTCGTCGGCCTGATCGCCGCCATCATCGGCAGCATCACTCCCATCAACGTCATCGGAGAAATGGTCAACATCGGCACCATCTTCGCCTTCATCATCGTCTGCATCTCCATCATGGTTCTGCGCAAAACGAATCCGGGCCAGGCCCGCCCTTTCCGCACGCCGTGGGTGCCGCTAGTCCCCATCCTGGGTATCCTGTTCAACGGCTACATGATGTACAAACTAGGCTGGGTGAATTGGGCCCGCCTCATCATCTGGCTAGTAATCGGCCTCGTCGTCTATTTCGGCTATAGCCGCCATCACAGCCGAGTCCAACAAAACGATCGCAGCGCGTTGTAGCGCTTCGGCATCGGCAACAACTTTGATCTCACTACGGCGCGGCGCGCCTTCGCACTCCGCCGAAAATTGCTGCGTAGCGTCGTCCTCAACCCGCCAAGCGGTTGCAGGATCTCCCGTCGCCTTCCGCGCAACTCCGTACCCATCTTCCCTAACAGCCCTGCGTCAGCTATTCTTCCAACGCTCGAGACCAAACCAGTGAACCAACTCTCCGCTCGTCGCCTATTCATCTTGCTACGGCGCACCTCGCCGTTGGACATAATCGCCGCTGCAATCGTCGGTATCTACATCCTCGCCCACATCGCGCTAATCTTCCGCCCCACAATTCCATTCATCGGATTCCTCGGTTTCGTAGCCTTCCTCTCAAGCGTCTACCTCTTCGTCCGCCTGATCCCCTGGCTCCGCAATCGCTTCATGTGGACTCTGCGCAACCGCCTCATCGTCACCTACGTTTTCATAGCCGTAGTCCCCGTAATCCTGCTCCTCGCGATGGCCGGCCTGGCCACCTACGGCCTCTACCTCCAACTAGGCGCTCACTTGTTCCACGACGACCTCCAGCAACGCATCAGCACCATAGCCGCCGATGCCGACGCACTAGCCGGCGCAGTAGAAATGGAAGCCGCCCACGGCGCCGAACCCACAAACGAAGCCATCCTCCAGCGCCCCGGCGTCTCCAACCTAATCGAAGCAGAACGCCGCGAGTGGCCCGACCTCCGCGTCTTCCCCAATCGTGGCCAGCGTCTCATCCAATCGCAGTCACAGGACAGCCAGCACTTCGCAGGCCTGGTTGAAATAGACGGAAAAATCTGGGTCGCCGCAGCCATCAGCAAGACCGCTCCAGCCGGCCCGTTCAACCTGGTAGTCGCTACGCCACTAAATTCCGCATTCCTGGATAGCTTTGCCTCCGAATTCGGCCCCATAGCAATCATCCCGCTCCGTCCCGGCAGCGAAAATAATCCGCCGAGCATCTCGCTCAATTTCAACGGCCACGTTTTCGTCCCCGGCGAACAAATCGCCAGCCGCCGCCGCACCCTGGGCCCGCCGCAAAATTGGGCGGACATCCGCATCAACGGCGTCTCCACCATCGAACTAGCCCACGTCGGTCCGCAGCCCGCCGACGCCCCCGCCGCAGTCTTCGCCTCCTTCGGCATTCGAGCGTCGGCCCTCAGCCGTCGCCTCTTCACCTCCGTAGGCGACGTCGGCCCCGTCCTGGAAATCCTCCTCATCGCCGCTGCAATCATTTTCCTGCTCCTCGGCATCGCCGGCCTGGCCACCGGCTTCGTCCTTACCCGCACCATCACCACCTCGGTTGACGATCTCTACAAAGCCACTCTCCACGTCCGCCGCGGCGATTTCACCCAGCGCGTCCGCGTCCACCAACGCGATCAACTCGGCGCCCTGGGCGAATCCTTCAACGAAATGACCAGCTCCATCGCCGAACTGATCGAAGAACAATCCAAGCGCCAAAAACTCGAAAACGAAATCGTGATCGCCCGCGAAGTCCAATCCCAACTTTTCCCGCAAGTCCTCCCGACGCTCCCCGGCCTCGAACTAGCCGCCATCTGCCGTCCCGCTCGTGTAGTCAGCGGCGACTATTACGATTTCATCCGCACCGGCACCAACACCGTAGGCATCGCGCTAGCCGACATCAGCGGCAAAGGAATTTTCGCCGCCCTCCTGATGGCCAGCCTGCAAGCGACCCTCCGCAGCCACGCCGGATTCGACGGCGTGTCCGGCACGGCCGAACTAGTCGCGCGCCTAAATCGCCATCTCTTCCGCAACACCTCCGACGATCGCTATGCGACGTTCTTTTACGCAGTCTACGACGTAGCCGCCCGCACCCTCACCTACACCAACGCAGGCCACCTCGCCCCGTTTTTCGTAAACGGCTCAAGCGTGCAGGAATTAAGCGAAGGTGGCACTGTAGTAGGCCTGATTGAAGACTGCCAATTCACCCAAGGCACAATCAGAGTAGAACCTGGCAGCCTCTTCGTAGCCTTCAGCGACGGCCTAACCGAACCAGAAAATGTCTACGGCGAAGAATTCGGCGTGAATCGCCTGCGCGACGAAGTCCTCCGCCAACGCAGTCTCCATCCCCAACCAATAGCCGAAAACCTAATAGCCGCCGCAGAACAATGGGCCGGCACAGCCGAACAAGCCGACGACATCACCGTAGTAGTAGCCCGCATGGGATAATTCGCAGTTGGTCGCAGCAAATCGACTCGCCGCGCCGCCGGCGTTCCGCCGGCTCTTCGCCGTTACAGCGATGTTGACGTTGTAGCGGCGGTCCCGCGTAGCGGGAGCGCCAGCCGTTGCAGTTGCCGTTGAATTTGCAAGGCCCGCGTTTTAGCGGCACCAACTAACCGTACGTCATCATCCTGACCGGTGCGAAGGATCTCTCCCGCTTTCTCTGCGTGCTCCGGTTTTTCTCTGTGTTCTCTGTGTTGAATTTTTTGCCTTTCTCTATGCACTCTGCGGCAATTCTTCTTGCCTTGGCTGTTTACTTTTCGCGCGCCTCTTCTGTGCCTCTATAGCCAATCTTTTCCCCCCACTCACCACCCCCAATCCCAAAAAAATCCACTATACTTACCGCACTCTAAAACCAGGAGCTAGCGTGCCACTACGCAATCGCACCGCTCTAATCACCGGCGGCAGCCGGGGCATCGGCAAAGGCATCGCCCAAGGACTAGCCCAGGAAGGCGTGCGCATCGCCGTCTCCTATCGCGCCAATAAAACCGCAGCCCAAGCCACTCTCCGCACTTTGCAGTCCCAAGGCGCCGAATGTTTCGCAGTAGAAGCCGACGCCACCAACCCAGAAAAAGTTCAATTCCTGATGGACGCGGTTCTCGAACGCTTCGGCCGCCTCGACATACTCGTCAACAACGTCGGTGAATTTAACTGGAAGCTGGTAGCCGATACCTCCGCCGACGAATGGCAAAAAGTCATCGCTTCCAATCTCTACAGCGTCTTCCACGCCAGCAAAGCCGCCCTCCCAGCCATGCGCCGCCAGCACTGGGGACGCATCATCAATCTAGGAGCTGTAGGCGCCGAACGGGCCTTCGGCCAAGGCACAATCTCTGCCTACGCCGCCGCCAAAGCCGCGGTCGTTTCCTTCTCGCGTTCTCTCGCCATCGAAGAAGCCAAAGCCGGCATCACCGTGAACGTAATCAACCCCTCCAACATTGATGAGCGCGAACTTACCGCCGACGAAGCCCGCCGCATCCGCGATGCCCGCTCCCCCATGGGCCGCCCCCCCAGCTCCGAAGACGTTACCGCCGCAGTTAAATTCTTCGCCTCCGACACCGCCGACTACATCACCGGTCAAGTGATAAACGTGACCGGCGGCTGGATGCTGTAGCGCCAGCGTCGTGCCTCCATAATTTTTATGCTCCCGGGTGTAATTCCATCGCCACTCAGGAATTTCGTCCGCAAGGCGACCTCGGTCGTCGCCGGCCTTCTACTTTCCTGCGTCAATTTGCCGGCGAGCCCGCAGACCGGCGGAATCTCAGGCGACGTACTCGACCTGCAGGGCGTGGTGTTGGCCGGCGCGCGCGTGAAGCTCAGCAACTCCGCGCGAACGTTGATTCGCGAAACAGAAAGCGACCGGCAAGGACATTTCGATTTCAGCGGTGTCGATCCCGGCCCGTACGAAGGGACGGCGGAGAACTCTTTGTTCGCGCCCACCAGTATCGTCCTGACGGTTGTAGCCGGGGATCACGCAGACGTCAAACTACTATTCCGGCAGATCGCGTCGTCGCGCCAAGCAATAGTAGTGACAGCGTCGCCGGTACCATCGGCGCTCACGCCGGGACCGTCCGAGCACGTGGTAGTTCACGATCAAGTTCTCGACGCAAACCCCGGCCTGCAGGAAAATTTCGGCCCTTCACTGCATCATGCGATCACCGTCTCCCTGCAGAGGACTTTTTCGCGCGGCTCGATTTATGCGTCCTAGGCGCAGGCGGACGCGCAAGACCTGCTGACCGGCGAACCGATCCCGGAAGCGCCACGCTTTATTGGGGATACGGTGGCGACCGAGGATCGTTTGCCTATCGGTTTGCAGCGGCGCTGCGAATTTGATTCTGTGCGCGCGAAGCCAGTAGGCGATGGCCTCACCTGACCGGCAGTGACCGAATTTCGCGGCGCCCTCTTCCGTTCGTTCATGGATGGCCGCATGACCCTCGCTACAGAATTTCTAATTGCCAGCGGCTCCACCGGTGAAACCAGCGAAACCTTCGCTTTTCCCTCCGACCCCACCTGCCTGACGCCCATCGAGCACGTCGTCGGCGTCCCCCTGAAGTCCTACATCGCCCTCAGCTGGACCTACCGCTTCAATAACTGAATCTCGCCACCAAGAACCACCCTAACTAAGTTTTTCCAAAATCGATTCGGACGAAATCTCGCCCTCGACCTTCGGCATTGGTTCGGCCGCTTGGCCCACGGGCACCGCGGCAACACTCTGCACCGGTGGCGCCGTGTACCCCGCCTCACCAGCAAACGCGAATTCCTTCCGGTCCAGTCCGCGCAGCATCCGCCCGTTGGCGCAATCCACCGAGAGAGTCAGCGTGCCACCGATGGTCTCGACGGCAGTCACCACGCCGTGTGCGCCAGAAGCGCGGTGCATCACTTTGTCACCCGGCTGCGCGATGTTTTCCTTCGCCTCAGCCTTCTCCGGCAACGCGTTTCGCCCTATCGTCGAAATCTTGTCCCAAAGTCTGCTCATGACTCGTGCTCCTTGGTCCTCGATTCAACTCTCGAATTCATTCGTTCGCTGCAGGGCGCGCGCCACCAGTGCACCTTGTCGCGACCGTCGCCTGCCAGCTTGAGCCTGAGCCACCCTGTACCCAGAATACGTGCTTTTATCGCCGCCCCCCGTGTTTTCGCGCAACCTCGTCCGTAACCAGCAACCGGAACTTGTGAGTTTCGTCTTCGTCGATCGCCCGCCAAGACTAGGATTAGCGCGTGGCGCGATTCATATGGAGCGCGGCGGCTTGGCGCCGCTTTCGCCACAATTTGAGCCACATCACCAATCGCGCCGGGCGAGGCTTGCCTCGCCCGCTTTCGAGTCTGCCCGAATGTTTGCGCGTTTTACCCCCAACGGCGCCTCGCGCTTTTTCTTTCGCGTCCCGCAGTCGAAGGACCGGCACGGGACCGAGCGAGAAATCTGCTTTTATTTAGCATGTTCGCAGACACGAAGCTCAGCGCCCAAAATCTAAGCCAGTGAGTGCTAGTTCTGTACCACTTCTCTCCGAACGTACAGCGGTGCATTCGACGATTGCGTGTTAGCCGCACGCGGGAATAAGAAATGGATACTTTTCAAAATCTGCGCGCAGCCGGGAAATAATCGCCACGATCGCACCAGCAGAAAGATGGCCCGACTATCCCGTGAGCAGCGGCGCCATGACGGTCGCGGCTCCGCTCCCAACCGCGTCAGCACGGTACGTAAACCCACGCACAAATCCTAACCATCGCAGCGTTTCTAATTGACGCCGTGGCGATTAGAAATCGTCGTAACCGACTGACGAGAAACAACAGCCCTCATTTCCAATCAACCATTCTTGGCTAGAAACAGAGCAGCCGAGCCGCAAGTTTCGAATCCAGACGTGATATAAATTGACGCGATCGAGACACGCACTGCACGGGGGCAAGCCGACACTATGACGAACTGGACCAGCAGCGCGAAGACTCTAGCGATGGCCGCAGTGCTTTTCTGCGCCGCCGTAGCTGCGGGGCAAAGCGCCCCATCGCCGCACATATACCACCTCGAAGGAGACGTAGAAGGCGTCCACGACCCCTCGATCATCACCCAAAACGGCACCTGGTATCTGTTCGGCACCGCCACCGAGAAGGGCCCGCACGCGCAGCTGCCCATGCGCTGCTCAAACGACCTGGAGCATTGGAAACGATGCGGCGCCGTATTCGCCAGCATCCCCGACTGGATCCAGAAAGAAAGCCCAGAAACCAAAGACCTCTGGGCGCCAGACATCTCCTACTTCAGCGGAAAATATCACGTGTACTACGCGTTTTCTGCCTTCGGGAAAAATACTTCGGGCATCGCGGTAGTCACTAATAAAACGCTGGACCAATCCAGCCCCGATTTTCACTGGGTGGACGAAGGCCTGGTCCTGAAATCCCTCGCCAGTGACGACTTCAACGCAATCGATCCCAACATTGTGTTCGATTCCGCCGGCGCACCCTGGCTGAGCTTCGGGAGTTTCTGGAGCGGCATAAAAATGCGCCGCCTCGACGCCGCCACAGGAAAACTCGCGCCGCAAGACGCCACGGTCTACTCGCTGGCGAGCCGCGAACGCCCGGAAAATCCCGCGCCGGCGTCGCCCGGATTGCCCGCGGATTGGCAGGCGATCGAAGCGCCGTTCGTGGTGCACGACGGTGATTATTATTATTTGTTCGTCTCCTTCGACCTGTGCTGCCGCGGAGTGAATAGCAACTACCGCACGGTAGTAGGCCGCTCGCATGACGTAACCGGTCCCTACGTGGACGCCGACGGAAAACCCATGCTGCACGGCGGCGGCACCGCGCTGCTGACGGGCAATGCGCGCTGGCTTGGCCCGGGAGGGGAATCGCTCCTGCAGCAATCCAGCGGCGACATCATCGTCTTCCACGCCTACGACGGCAAAACCGGCCATCCGTTCCTGCAAATCTCCACGATCGATTGGACCACCGGCTGGCCCCGCGCTGCCCTGGAAGGAGATTCCGCCGCCGCGAAATAATGGCGCAACACAGCGCGGCGAAAACGTGAGCAACAAAATGACGATGCGACAATTCATCCGATTCGTGGGTCTTTTGCTCCTGGCCTGTTGTGTTTTTCAAGTTGCCCCTGCGGAGGTGCAACAGAAGAAAAATGATTGCGGCAAGCCGCCGCAATTAGTCCCTCCTCCGAAGCCGTCAAAAGAGGGGAAAAGAAAAAGCCCAAAGGCTGACTTCAGGGCAACGTGGCTATAGAAATTAGCGAGGAAGGAGACGTGATGAGCGCCAGAGCTATGGACCCAGCATCCGGTGATGAGGCCGACCAACTAGCTGTGTTGGCGCAGTCGACGAAATTCAAGCCGCGTCCCGGCTGCGGAGTCTACAACACGGTGGTCTACTATGTTCTCGGCATGTCCTAGCTTCTGTAACGGGCGGCAGTTCACCCCAGAGCCCGAGGGGTGCAAAAAAGAACGCCCACCCTTCCCGGGAGGAGCTTTGGGAAGGATGGGCGTTGTGTCTTGCTTGGTGCTGATCAAGCCTTGCCGTTACGGTTACGGATTATCGATGGCCGCCACCGTGGCCGCCGCCTCCGTGGAAGCCGCCGCCACCGCCGTGAAAGCTACCACCGCCGCGCACCGCACCGCCGTGGAATCCACCGCCAACCGCTACATGCGACGGGCCACCGCGGAATCCTCCGCCCACTGCGCCGTGCCCGTTGAAGCCACGACCGCGAGCATCAAAGCCGTGCCCGTCCCAGCCACGTCCGCCCCAACCAGGGCGTCCCCAACCCGGGCGTCCGTAGAACCCACCGCGGAACCACGGACCAGCGCCGATGAAGACGCCGCCGGAGAAGTAGCTAGGGCCGTAGTAACCGTAGGGCGCGCAGGCGTACGGGTAATACCCGTAGTAACCGTAAGCGCAGACTGGAGCTGGGCCAAGATACCCAGGTCCTACGCCTACGCCCACGACGACGCGCTGGGCGCTAGCGTTCGGCGCGAGAGCCAGGGCAGTTCCAAGCGCTGCAAAAACCACGAGATATTTGACTAGATGTTTCATTTTTAGGCCCCTTCTGAGCCCGTAAAGCCCTTCTGGCTAATACTGCTTCTCGACGCTCCCGGTTGCTTTCGTCGGCGTCTGATAATGAAACACGGCTTCGACTGGAAAGTTGCGGTAGGGCGAAGAGAAGGCAAAGTGCGAGAGGCGCTGGAGATAGCGGTGCAGTTGGCGGGTAGTTATCAGTCGCGAGCGAGTGGTGACCCTCGGATCGCCCAGCGCGGCCCGCGAAAAGACAGCACCCAGTGAAAGAGCACGGCTAGGGCCGCTGCTGTGCCGCGAAGACGGCGGCGCGCACGCCGGGGATTGGATGTGCCGTCGGGATGGCGGCGCGTTGACGGGGTGCGCGGGGGCTTGCTACTCTGAATCTCTGGAAATAGTGTTGCATCAAATGTTGATACCGAAAAAAAAGCGGTCGGGGATATCGATCTTACGGAGGAATGCGCATGGCGACGCCAGCTAGGCCCAAGGTTTTCAAAAACTTCATCAATGGTGAATGGGTGGAGGCGCGCAGCGGCAAGGCCATCGAAAATCGCAACCCTGCGAATACGGGGGAGCTGGTGGGGATGTTCCCGGCGTCCACGGAAGAGGACGTAAAGCTGGCGATTGACGCTGCCAAGGGCGCTTACGAAAAGTGGCGTCTGACGCCTGCGCCCAAGCGCGCTGAGATTTTGTATCGCGCGGCTGAAATTCTAATCGAGCGCAAGGAGGATTATTCGCGCGACATGACGCGCGAGATGGGCAAGGTACTCGCCGAGACGCGTGGCGACGTACAGGAAGCGATTGACATGACTTACCTGATGGCCGGGGAGGGAAGGCGGCAATTCGGGCAGACGACACCGTCGGAATTGCCGAACAAATTCGCGATGTCCGTGCGCACGCCGGTGGGAGTGGCCGGGCTGATCTGTCCTTGGAACTTTCCGATGGCGATTCCATCTTGGAAAGCGATGCCGGCGCTGGTTACCGGAAACACCGTTGTGATCAAGCCGGCGGAAGATACACCGCTTTCTACTTACAATTTGATGCAGGTATTGAGCGAGGCCGGGTTGCCGCGCGGAGTGATGAACGTGGTGTTCGGCGATGGTCCGGAAGCCGGCGCGCCGCTGCTCAATCATAAAGATATCGGCCTGGTGAGTTTCACGGGTTCTACGGAAATTGGGCGGATCGTCAGCACGGCGTGCGCGCCATCGTTCAAGAAATGCCACCTGGAAATGGGCGGCAAGAACATCATCATCGTGATGGACGACGCGAATTTGGATCTGGCGGTGGACGGCGCGGTGTGGGGTGGGTTTGGAACCACGGGGCAGCGTTGCACGGCGGCGAGCCGTGTGGCGGTACACAAAAAAGTGTACGGCGAATTCGTTGAGAAATTTGTGGCGCGCGTCAAGGCGCTGAGAGTTGGCGACGGTCTGGATCCGTCGACGGACATGGGGCCGTGCATCAACGAGCAGCAACTGAAGACGGTGATGAAGTACGTGCAAATCGGCAAGGACGAAACCGCGAAGCTTGCTACGGGCGGAAATCGCCTGGAAAGCGGAGCGTGGGGACGCGGCTGGTTCCACGAGCCGACGGTATTTACGGATTGCGACCCAAGGATGCGCATCGCGCAGGAAGAAATTTTTGGACCGGTGGTGGCGGTGATTCCGTTCGAGGATTTTGACGAAGCGCTGGATATTGCGAACGGCGTGAACTATGGACTGTCCGCGGCGATTTACACACGGAATGTGAATAATGCGTTTCGCGCGCAACGTGATTTGCAGACCGGCATCGTTTACGTGAATGCGCCCACGATTGGCGCGGAGACACACTTGCCGTTTGGCGGGATCAAGAATACCGGGAACGGGCATCGCGAATCGGGCGAAGCGGCGCTAGATTTTTATTCGGAGTGGAAGACGGTTTACATTGATTATTCGGATCGTTTGCAGCGCGCGCAGATTGATAATGCGTAAACCGTAGGGCCGGCATCAGGATTCCGCGGTACAAGGGCAAAGGCCGAGCTTCCGCGGCTAAAGCCGCGCTGCTTTCACCAGGCTAGTGTCGTGGCGCAAGCCACGACCCACAAAGATCCTGCAGTACGGTTAACGACAGCTCCGTGCCGCTTCGCGGGACTGGCTACTACGAATTCAAAGACAAAGCCAGGAGCGCTGATCGGGAGACTGGCGTTCCCAGGATTCGCGCTACACCCTGAGGCCAACCAGGCGCATTAGTTCCAGGGCGTTGCTTTTGGCTACTACTCCTTCGCGGAGTTTGTGATCGAAGCGCATTTTTCCTGCCTCGACGTAATCCTGAAAATGCACGTTGCGCACGGCGCGGGGCAATTCCTGCGCGATTTCGGTGAGCGCGAGATCGTGAGTGGTGACGATGCCAAGCGCGCCGCGTTCAAGCAGGACGCGCAGCAGGCCATCGGAGCCAATCCGGCGATCGTTCGAGTTTGTGCCCTCCAGCAGTTCATCGAATAAGAACAACACGCGCAGACTGTTTTCGCTGAGCTCGAACACATCGCGGATGCGCAGGATTTCGGTGTAGAAACTTGAGCGATGTTCCTGCAGCGAATCCACGCGGCGAATGCTGGTGCCGAGCAGGATGGGCGTCATGCGCAGCGACTTGCCGCGAATCGGCGCGCCAGCGAGCGCCAGCACCGCATTGATTCCGGCCGTGCGCAGATAAGTGCTTTTCCCGGACATATTCGAGCCGCTGACGAGCAGCACGCGCGTCTGCGGATCGAGGTGGACGCTGTTGCGCACGCATTCCGCTGCAGGAATCAAGGGATGGCCAAGCTCTTCGCCGAGGAAAATCGCGGGCGTGTCGGGATTTGCTTCCGCGAAATCCGGGAAGGGATCTTGCGGATGCTCGTAGGAGTAGCTGGCGAGCGAAAGCAGTCCTTCCATTTCGGCCGCGATGTCCACCCAGGCGCGCAGTTTGCCGCCGTAACGCTTGCGCCATGCTTCTGCCGCAAAGGCACATTGCACGCTGTAGAGCACGGGCAGTTCCAGAAGGCGGCCGAGCAAATCTTCGCGCGCGTCAATCCAATAAACGATGTTCGCCAGCTGGCGTACGCACTGGGAGGCGGTTTGGTCGCCGGACTTTAGTTCCGTCGCGAAGTCTTGCAAGCGGGGCGAGACGAACGGCTCGCGTTCGAGGCGTCGCAGAATGTCTGCGAACAGGCCCAAGCCTTCGGCGTTGCACGCCACTGCCGAAACCACTTTTTCGGCGCGCACGCGTCGCCAGAGCAGGATGATCACTTCGAGAGCCAGCACAATTGCCAGCGGCCAGAGTCGCAGCGTAGCCAATAGATATATCGTGGTGGCCGCGGCGGAAATCGCGAGAAGCGCGGCAACGATTCGCCACGGGCCTGCGGGCAACAGAGGCGGCGCTTCGGCCCAGTTTTCGAGCGAACGAGGATCCAGACGGACCTTCAAGTCTTCGCCCAGCAACGCGAGCTCCTCACGCAAATCCAGTTTTTCGCGCAACTCGACGACCACTTTTTGCCTTTCGTGGATTTCCGGCACCGGCGACGCCGCAGTGAGCCATTGCGCCAGGCGCTCTTCGCCCATCGGAAGGCGTGCGGCGGAGAGCAGTTCGAACAGGCAGCCGGTGCCGAAGATGTCGAGGTCGTCGGAGTAGACATGTTTGGGATTGCGGAAGCGTTCGCCGGATGCGCCGGTGCCGGACCAGCGGTCTTCGATGCGCGCGAGCCCATGCTCGTAAAATGTCACCGCGGTGCGCGCATGAGCGAGCGCGCGCAGTGCGAATTCATGTGCCACCGCCAGGCTTGCGTAAATCACGATGGGAAACGCGAGCCAGTATGTGGAAATCACTCCGTCTTTCAGCGACAGCCATAGGAGGACGAGCGCGACGATCACTGCCGAGAGCTTTGCATTTCCGATCTGCTTGTGCAGAGCGTCTTTCGCGTGGACGGTTTGCAGGCGAGCGGCGAGGCGTTGGGTGTAGTCGGCGTGTGGCTGCGGCAAAACCTGCCTCCGTGTAGCGGGGAGTAGTTTACTACTCGAACGGCTGCAAATTGGTGCAGTGAATTGGGAGGAATTCGCGAGGGCGATTCTGCAGGAATTACGTTTGCGCCGTCGGAGCGAACCGCAGATCCCTCGCAGCGTCCCGCGCCCGCCACACTGCAAGGGAAGAGATCCTTCGGCCGGCAGCAGGCAAAGGCGCCGGCTTCAGGATGACGATGTTCGTCGCATCGTCAGGAAAAGCGTGGGACTCCGTTCGGGAGGACAGCCAACGCAGTGTTGTGCAATTGGTTCCGCTGGACGCGGCGTTAGGCTTGCGGCTCCGCGGCGGCCGGCATGTACATGGGAGCGGGTGGGGGAGTCCAGGCTGGTTCGGTGACTTGGTTTGCCCGGTAATTGCGATACCAGAGGGCTTCGCTGGCTCTTTGCCAGAGGCGCGTGGCGATCCAGATTACCATCATCAGCTGGCTAAGCAGGAACGCAGCGACGTTGGATTGCGGCTGCAGAATGTGCGTCCACGCGTACAGGCCGAGCGCGAACAGCGCCCAGGCGATGATGCTGACGCGCAGGTAGAGCCAAGCAAGCGAGAAAAAATTACGGCGCAGCAATCCGAACGAGCGGCGGAGGGCGCGATGCATTTTCTTTTCGTCCTCGGCGACGGCGATCACTTGCGCCATGTCAAACCAAACGCGCACGATGATTAAGAGCAGCAATATCACGACAGCAGCGGCTTCTACGAAATGGTCGCCGGGGTAGGGAGAAATGTACTGGTCTTCAATGTGACGGTGCAAGGCGCTGCCGGCGGCGGCGAGCCCGGCGATGGGCAGCAGCACGATTGCAAGGTAGATCAGCAGGCGAAAAAAACGCCAGAAATGGTGGCCGGCGGCTTCGAAGAAAGCCGTAGTGGTGGGCTTTTCGTCGAGCACGTAGGCGGCGAGGATGCCGCCCGTGGCGAAGAGCATGAACACCACGAACAGCAGCGAGAAATGAGCGATGTTGTGACCTTGAATTTCCAACGGCGAATCGGGCAACTGCTGCAGCAAAACGATTGCGGAGACATCGAAACCATTAACCAGACGCTGTGCCGCCATGCTGTGATCGAGCAGCGAATGCGCGCGCTCGGTCATTTCGTGCGTCGAGAAGAAGCCGAAAATCAGGCAGACGAAGAAAACCCACCAAACCAGGCGCTGCCATTTCCAGACGAGCCCGGCGCCTGAAAAAAAAATGCCTCGATTCGTTGCTGCCATTCGCGTTGCTCCTTCGATTGCGTTAAGTGAGCCAAGCCAGCAATTGCGAGAGCCATTCGCTGGCGAAGACCCAGATGGTTCTGAGTTTGTACACCGCGCGCGGATCCGGATCTTCCGTGAAACTGTTATTGAAGGGGTCGCGATCCATGGTGATCTGATTGTGTGCGTCAATTTGCGCGGACTGAATTTTGGCTTTGCGATCGTACTGATAGCGCACCCAGCGATCCTGGCCGTCCCAGTGCTCGACGGCGGAGGAGCCATCGTCGAATTTGATATCCACGTCCACGGGAAGCACGAAATCGCCTTCACGCGTGACCACGACGTAGGTGCGATAGACTTGGTCTTTTGCAATGGCTTTTGCGCCGCGCGCCGAAGTGTCCCACCACTTCAGCGGATCGGAGTGCGCATCGGCGAGCGAATAATCCAAAATTTGCGTGCCGTAGATTGCTTGATTGAAATACCAGCGCAGATTTTTGCCGGAAACTTCCTCGACCGTTTTCAGAAAATCTTCGCCGGTGGGATGCGTGAAGCGGTAACGCATGAAGTAGGTGTGCAACGCCTGGCGCAAAGTGTCTTCGCCGATCACCTTTTCCAGGGTGAGCAGCACGGTGGCGGTCTTGCCGTAGGTGATGCCGCTGTAGGAATTGCTGTCGAGAAATAGCCAGGCGAAGCGTGCGATGGGGTCCTTATCCGGATCGGATAAATAGCTGATCTTCTGCAAGCCAGATTCGCTCATTTGCGCGAAGGGCAAATTAATTGCTGAAGTATTCTTGCCGTAAAGCGCGTCCATCACTTTCACTTCGGTATAGCTGTTGATGCCTTCGTCCAGCCAGGCTTCTTCGAATTCGTTCGTGGCGACCATGCCGTACCAATACTGGTGGCCGAATTCGTGTTCGGTGACCATTTCCGGGGCGAGCACGCCTGGGGGCATGTGCACGGAGGTTCCCAGCGTAATCAGCGTGGGATATTCCATGCCGCCGGCGTCGAAGCCTCCGTGGGGAGGATCAACCATAGTGATGCGGTCGTAGGGGTAGGGGCCATACCATTGCTCGAAGAGGCGGAGCGATCCTTTCTCCGCGTCCATGTAACGCTGCGCTGAGGCCATGTGCCCGGGCGACATCAGCAGATGAATTTTTACCGGGCCCTGGCTGCCGGTCCAGGAGTCTTCGACGACGGTGAAGCTGGGGCTGGCGGTCCAGGAAAAATCGTGGACGTCTTCGGAATGATAGGTGAGCGATTTTGTGCCGTCGGCATTATTCGCGGTGGAAACCAGATCGCCAGCGGCGCCGACAATTTCGTTTTGCGGAACGGTGACCTTGACGTCGAAAGTTCCGAAGTCCGCGAAGAATTCGCTGTTGGCGTGGAACTGATGGCAGTTCCAGGCATTTTTCCACCAGACGCCGACTTTGGGGAACCACTGGCCGACCATATCGAAATCATGGGCGTAGCCGGTGCGTTCGACGACGCGGGGAAGCACGTCGTGGAAGACGATGTGAAATTCCACGGAGGCACCCGGAGCGATTGGCTTCGGCAGGGTGACTTGGAAGACGGTGTGGTCTTGCGCGTTGTGATCGTCGGGCTGAATGAATTCCATTTTGTTGGTTAGATCGCCGGCGCCTTCGACTTCCAGTTTATCCACGGTGATCGAGCCGAAATGTTTGGGGTCCCAGTCGGAGTCGGGACCGCTGCCGCGGGTGCCGGAGCGGCGGACTTCGGTCATGAATGTGGATTGCGGTTGAAAGGCGTTGAGGTAGAGATGAAAGGGAAACGCCTGCTGCGGTTGCCCGGTGAGGTTCTTATAAGTGAGCGTCTCGCTGGCGGCGATCGTGTGCTTGGTGGGGTCGAGCTTGGCTTCGATCTGGTAGGCAACTACGCGGGTGGAGAGCGGCGCCTTCGCCGTGTCGGGTGATGTGGGCGGGGCAGTCGCTGGATGGCTTGGCGCGGAGGCTTGAGAAAAAATTGGGCCGCAGGTAATCGCCAGGGTTGCGGCGAGCAGAAACACTTTCGTCGATCTCATCCATCCTCCACACCAAGTACGCTTTAAGGGGTGTTCGCCAGGGTCAACAGCCCGTACACAATATGATACGAAGCTAAGGGCGCGCAAGTTTCGTTTCGGGGAGAATCCTTTTCCGATCATTTGTGAAACGGTTCGCGCTCCAGACTCTGTGTAAGGATGTGCGCATTCCGGGACGGCTGAGCCGCGGTCAAGTTGACGGCCCGCGGCGCAGCGTCTACACTAAAATCAGGACGGTGGTGTATCGGCGCGCGTGCAAGCATCGGCGCCGGCTTGTTTCGGTGGGAATTCATGAGTCCAACGGTCTTACAACAGAAACGCCACCAGCAAATTTTGACCGATGTGGTGCGCGCGTACATTGAGACGGGCGAGCCGGTCTCTTCGCGCAGCATTGTGCACCGGCATATTGAGCCGCTCAGTTCGGCTACGGTGCGTAATGTGATGGCGGATCTGGAGGATGCGGGCTTGCTGTTCCAGCCGCACACTTCGGCGGGCCGAGTGCCGACAGCCGCGGCGTATCGTTTTTTTGTGGAGCAGGTGGCCGCGCAGGCGACGGCTAGTCCCGCTGACCTGCTGTGGATTCGGCGCGAACTGGCGTCGGCGCAGACTCCGGAGGCAGTGATGGAGCGCGCGAGCCATGTGCTGGCCGCGGTTTCGCGCGGGCTGGGAATTTTTATCGCGCCGCCGCTGGCGCGGAGCGTGGTGGAGCATTTGCGTTTTCTGCTACTGCCGGATGGACGCGTGCTGGTGATTCTGATTTCCGGCGGCGGAGTGACGCGCGACAAATTGATTCGGCCGGAGAAGCCATTTCTGCAGGATCAGCTGGATCGCACGTCGGAATATTTGAACCAGCACTATATTGGCTGGACGCTGGAAGCCATGCGCGCGGATTTGCGCAAGCAATTGGAACAGGACCGCGAGCGGTACGGTCAACTGGCGGGGACGGCGTTGATTTTGTGCGACCCGAGTATTTTGGGCGACGTGGCGGATCGCAAAATTTATGTGGACGGCGCGGCGCAGATTGCGTCTTCGCCGGATTTTACGAATCCGGAGCAATTGCGTGAACTGCTAGAGGCGATTGAAGAGAAGGACCGTTTGATCGCGCTGTTGAGCGGCTGCATCGAATCGCCCGAGCCGGTGCATGTGGAACTCGGTCTGGACAAGATTTCGAATGCGGGGAAACATCTTGCCATCGTTTCCGCGTCTTATTCATCTAAAGATCAGGTGCAGGGGACTCTGGGAATCCTGGCGCCGATGCGCATGCACTACGAACGGGTGATTACCGCGGTGGCGTTCATGGCGCAATTTTTTTCTGAAGAGCAAGAGGGGAGCTGAATTCTTTGGCGTCAAACAAACAGCCTAAGGATAGAGATTTTGGGGATAAGGGTTTTGCGGCTGCGGCCGGTCCTGCGGAGGAATCGGCGGCAAAGCAGGCTGCACCGGATTCTTTGCCGGCCGATGATGACTCGAGTGCGGATCAGATCCAGAAGTTGGTCGCCGAAAAGCAGGATTTACAGAATACGTTGGTGCGCCGGCAAGCGGATTTTGAAAATTACCGTAAGCGGGTGGAAAAAGAGCGCCAGCAGGAGCGGCATCGTGGCGCGGAACAATTGATCGAGCAGGTTCTTCCCGTGCTGGATGCTTTCGACCTGGCGCTGAAGGGTCAAAACAGCGGGGCGAGCGCGGAATATCGCAAGGGATTTGAGATGATTCGCGCGCAGTTGTGGAACGCGCTGGCGAAGCAGGGGCTGCAGCCGATCGAAGCGGTGGGGAAGCCGTTCGATCCGCATCTGCACCACGCGATTGAGAATGTGCCGACGGCGGAGCAGCCGGAAGGTACGGTGCTGGGGGAGATGCAGACCGGATATATGTTTCATGATCGCGTGTTGCGGCCGGCGATGGTGCGGGTGGCAACGGCGCCTGCGAATTAACGCGAGCGGCGAGGCGCCGTGTGCTGTGCGCGATTCTTGTGGGACTTCAATTTTATTGATCTGGAGACATAGAAACGATGGCGGCCAGCAACGGCAATGATTTTTACGAAGTCTTAGGCGTGGAGCGTGGCGCTACGCCTGAGCAAATCAAGTCCGCATACCGCAAGGCGGCGCTGAAGTGGCATCCCGACCGCAATCCTGAAAAGAAGGAAGAGGCCGAGCACAATTTTCGCGTAGCTTCGGAAGCCTACGCCGTACTTTCCGATGAACAGAAGCGTTCGATCTACGATCGTTATGGCGTGGCTGGGCTGGGCAATCGCGGATTCGATTCCGGAATCAATTCGACTATCTTCGAGGAATTCCAGGATATTCTCGGCGATCTTTTCGGCTTTGATGAAGTGCTGGGCGGCGGGCGAAGGCGCGGTGGACGTGGCGGCGCGCGCGGGCAGCGTGGCGCGGATTTGCGTTACGACATGTCGCTGAGTTTCGAAGAGGCTGCGGCGGGCATCACCAGCAAGATTCAGCTGTCTCGGCACGAACTGTGCGAGGCGTGCAGGGGTACGGGCGCGAAACCCGGGACGGGCATGTCCACATGCGTGACGTGCGGCGGGCGCGGGCAGATGTCGTACTCGCAGGGATTTTTCTCCATCACGCGGACTTGCCCGGCGTGCCAGGGAGCAGGGCAAACGATCAAGGACGCTTGCGCGAGTTGCCGCGGCGTGGGGCGTATCGAGCGCGAACGCACGCTGGAAGTCGGTGTTCCGGCCGGAGTGGATTCCGGAACGCGGCTGCGCATGACAGGGCAGGGCGAGCCGGGAACGAACGGCGGCGGGCCGGGCGACCTCTACATTTTTCTGGAAGTGAAAGAGCACGCGTTTTTCGAGCGGCGCGGGTCTGATTTGATCTGCGAAATTCCCATTAGTTTTTCGCAGGCGGCGCTGGGCGATAAGATCAAGGTGCAGACGCTCAGGGGCGAAGAAGAGCTGGAAATTCCCGAAGGTACGCAGTCCGGGCAGATTTTTCGCAAGAAGGGCAAGGGCTTGCCGAATCCGCACGGCGGGCGCGGTGATTTGTACATTAGCATTCGAGTCGTCATTCCGGCGAAGGTGTCGCGCGAGCAGCGGCGGTTACTGGAGCAGTTGGGGCAGACGCTGAAAGTGGAGAACAAGGCGGCGGAGCGCAATTCCACGTTCTTCGATAAGGTAAAGGATATTTTCGGGTAGATGACGCCGGCATTTTTGCCGGATCTGTGGTTTTCAAGACCGCCCCGCCTTTTTTCATCTGCAGTTGCGTGATTCTTCCCCTGCCACGATACAATCCAGACGATGCGACGGCGATTTTTCGTTGATAAATTCGAAGATGCCACGGCTACTGTGCGAGGCGATACAGCTGAGCATTTGGGGCGTGTGCTGCGGGCTGAGCCGGGGCAGCTTTACGAATTGAGCGATGGGGAACGGGTGTGGCTTGCGCGCGTCGAACGGGTGGGGTTGCTGCAGCGCGGCGATAATCGCGTTGACTTTTCGCTGCTGGAACCAATTGAGGCGCGGGAGTCGGCGCTGCATCTGCATTTGCTGATTGCGTTGGTGAAGTTTGATCGGTTCGAATGGTGTTTGGAGAAGGCGACTGAGTTGGGCGTGAACGAAATCACGCCGTTGATTGCTGCGCGGACCGACAAAGCTTTGGTTGCGGCGGCGGCGAAGCGACATGCGCGGTGGGAGAGGATTGTGTTGGAGTCGGCGCAGCAGTCGCGGCGTTTGCGGCCGCCGAAGATTGCTGCGGCTACGGCGCTGGAGAAGGCTTATCGGGCTTCTAGCGCGGATTGCAAGATTTTGCTTTCGGAGCGCAGCGATGCGCCGGCGATTCATGACGTGTTGCGAGATGTTTCGGCGCAGTCGGCGGAGATTTCGATTGGGCCTGAGGGTGGGTGGACGGATGCGGAGTTTGCAACCGCGCGCGGGGCGGGGTTTGCGCAGGCGTCGCTGGGGGAGTTGGTTTTGCGGACGGAGACAGCGGTATTGGCTTCGCTCGCGATTTTGCATTTTGCTTTGGATGCGTGACAGAAGGATGAACCACAGAGACGCAAAGGGCGCAGAGACAGTCAAGAGATTCAACCCAGAGGACCCAGAGAGAGGGGGAATCTGGGAAAGATCAAGGCTATCGCCGCTTTGCTACTGGTTTATCAGTGTTCATCTGGCTCATTGGTGGTGATTTTGATTTTGCATTTGCAACCGCTCGCGAGAGCGGAGCATCTCAATTGTGCAAACGGTGCGCACTTGGCGCTCGCTATCTTGCCGTGTTATAAATATTTGAGAGCGGAATGACGGAAAACACTCAGGCCGAGCCGCGAGAGCCGCAGAACAACTCCGCTTTGCCGCGTTTGCGGCATGAATTGCGCAGTTGGACGCGCGATTTGGCCGTGGCGCTGGGCCTGGCGCTGGTCATCATCATCTTTTTGTATCAACCGGTAAAAGTGGAAGGCACCAGCATGGCGCCGCTGCTGAGCGATCAGGAGCGCATCTTCATCAACAAGTTCGTGTATCGGTTTGAGCCGATCGAGCGCGGCGACGTGGTGGTTTTCTGGTATCCTCTGGACCATTCGAAGTCGTTCATCAAGCGCGTGATCGGTTTGCCGGGCGAAACGATCGAGTTGCGCGCCAGTCATTTATATGTAAACGGCAAGGAACTGGTGGAAGCTTACGTACCGCCGAGCTATCTGGACGGTTCGAGTTACGGCCCGGTGCAGATTCCGGAAGGAAATTATTTTGTGATGGGTGATCACCGCGACAGCTCGAACGATTCGCGCGTTTTTGGCCCCGTCAGCCGGCCTTACATTTACGGCAAGGCGGTTTTCGCGTACTGGCCGGTGGATCATTTCGGCTCGCTATCTTCTTCGTACACGGTGAACGCGGCATCGCGATGAAATATTCTGGAGGATACACTGACGGAGCAGCCCGCAGCTCGCGCGACCCTCGCGCTGGAAGACGGACGAATATTTAGCGGCCGTGCCGCGGGTGCGCGCACCCGGCGGGGCGGTGAAGTCGTTTTTAATACCTCTCTCACTGGCTACCAGGAAGTTTTCACCGACCCCAGTTATTCCGGGCAGATTGTGTGCCTCACTTACCCGCACATTGGGAATGTGGGCGCGAATCTTGAGGATGAAGAATCCGCTCGCCCGTATATTGAAGCGCTGATCGTGCGTGAATTTTCGCCTTTGGCTTCCAATTGGCGGTCGAGCGAATCGGCGCAGCAGTATTTGGAGCGTTATGGCGTGCCGGTAATTTGGGATTTGGATACGCGCGCGCTGGTGCGGCATTTGCGGGATGCGGGTGCGTTGCGTGGAGTGGTTTCAACGGATGGGACTGCGGCGGAGAGACTGGTGGCCGAGGCGCGGGCTTTGCCGACGATGGCGGGGTTGGAATTGGCGGGGCGCGTTACTTGCGCGAAGTCTTATGCATGGACACAAGGTTCGATTGATTTGGCTGGGCCGGTTGGTGGTGTGGCCGCCGATGTGGGGGCGAAGGCGCGACGGCGCGTGGTCGCTTACGATTTTGGGATTAAACAGAATATTTTGCGACTGCTGGTGGATCACGCTTGCGAAGTAACGGTGGTTCCGGCGCGGACTTCCGCTGCGGACGTGCTGGCGCTGAAACCGGACGGCGTGTTTTTGTCGAATGGGCCGGGGGATCCGGAGCCGGTTGATTACGCCGTGGAAAATATTCGCAAATTGCTGGGGCGTGTGCCGATTTTCGGGATTTGTCTGGGGCATCAGTTGTGCGGCCTCGCGCTCGGCGGGAAGACGTTCAAATTAAAATTTGGACATCACGGGTCGAATCATCCGGTGAAGAATTTGCGCACGGAGAAAGTGGAGATCACCGCGCAGAATCATGGATTTTGCGTGGATCCGGATTCGTTGCCCGCGAGCGACGTCGAGATTACGCACGTGAATTTGAACGATCATACGAACGAGGGGATGCGGCATCGGTCGTTGCCGCTGCTTAGCGTGCAGTATCATCCGGAGGCTTCGCCGGGGCCGCATGATGCGCGGTATTTGTTCGATGATTTTGTGACGATGATGGATGGGGCGCGGCGGTGAAGCTTGCGGCGACTATGATTCTGGCCGCGGCGCTTCTTCATGAATGCGGACCTAAACAGTATTCGCAATTCAGCGTGGAGCATGCGGCGAGGCTTTCGGGCCAGTTACTGGATCCTGAAGGCGCCGCCGTACCGAATTTGAAGCTTGTTTTGCGTTGTGGCCAAGCGAAGGCGGTGGAGGCAAAGACGGACCTGGATGGGAAGTACGATTTCGGCGTGCTGCCGGCGGGCACTTGCAAAATAGGGACGCCGAGCAAGGTCTGGCTGCCGCCCGAAGTGAAATGCGACTCGCGAGGCTGCGCGCTGGAAAAGTTACGAATTGGATTGACGGTGATGACATAGCGCATTGGGCAGCCGACGCGAAAGGCAAATGTCAACCAAACATACGAACGACAGGGATCGCGGAATTGCACTGGGTCGCACCACGGCCTCGCTGCAGGTCGCTCTGGTGCTCACTGCCTTGTCGTGGTCCGCCGGGTTTCGGGCCAACAGGTGTGTTGCCGTACCGCCGCGAGGAGTGTCCGGCCCTTTGTGCGGCCGGGTGAGGGACCCTAGCGGTGAGGCTGTCTCAGATATCGAATTGCGCACGCTTGACAAAGCAGAATCTGTCGTGGCAAAAACCCGCACCGATTCACAAGGGGATTTCCGATTTCCGCCGGTGGCGAAGGGTGGTTATCGTGTGACGACAACGGCTGGCGGATTTCGCCCTTACCTTGCTGAAATTGAGATTACGAGTGACAAGAAGAAGACTTGCAAGCAGCCCGTTTCAGTGGTTTTAGCTTTGACCTCGTGCACAGGCGGGATAAGCAGGGACAGACCTCCGCATTACGATGGGTCAGGGTTGTAGGGTTGAAGAAGGATCAGAGCGCGATGCAATCGTGCAGTGACGTGACACGATCGGCGGCAAGGAACTGATCGAGTGACAACGGAGTCTTAGAGGCGCATGCCGAAACGGACCGACATTAAGAAGATCATGATCATCGGCTCGGGGCCGATCATTATTGGGCAGGCTTGCGAGTTTGATTATTCGGGGACGCAGGCTTGCAAGGCTTTGCGCGCGGAGGGCTACGAGGTCGTGCTGGTGAATTCAAATCCGGCGACGATCATGACGGACCCGGAAATTGCGGACCGGACTTATATCGAGCCTTTGGCCCAGGAGTATCTGGAAGCGATAATTGCGGCGGAGCGGCCGGATGCGCTGCTGCCTACTGTGGGCGGACAGACGGGCTTGAATCTTGCTGTGGAATTGGCGGAATCCGGGATTCTTGCAGAATACAATGTGGAACTGATCGGCGCGTCGCTTGCCGCGATCAAGATTGCCGAGGACCGTCTGCTGTTCAAGGAAGTTTGCCGCAAGATTGGGCTGGAAGTTCCGGCGTCGGAAGTGGTGACGAGTGTGCCGGAAGCTGTGCGGCTTGCGGACCAGCTTGGCTACCCGGTAGTGATTCGTCCTTCGTTCACGTTGGGCGGCACCGGCGGCTCGATTGCTTACAATCACGAAGAATTTGCGGACTTGATTGCGCGGGCACTGGACGCGAGCCCGGTGCATCAGGCTTTGATCGAAGAATCGGTGCTGGGATGGAAAGAATTCGAGCTGGAAGTGATGCGCGACCACCGCGACAACTTCGTGGTGATCTGCTCGATCGAAAATTTCGACCCGATGGGGATTCACACCGGCGATTCGATCACCGTGGCGCCGGCGCAGACGTTGACGGACAAGGAATATCAGCGCATGCGCGACGCGGCTGCCGCGATCATTCGCGCGGTGGGCGTGGAGACGGGTGGATCGAATATTCAGTTTGCTGTGGATCCGGCGTCCGGGCGCATGACCGTGATCGAAATGAATCCGCGGGTTTCGCGCAGTTCCGCGCTCGCCAGCAAAGCTACCGGCTTTCCGATTGCAAAAATCGCGGCGAAACTGGCTGTGGGCATGACGCTGGATGAAATTCCCAACGATATCACCAAGAAAACGCCGTGCTCGTTTGAGCCGACGATTGATTACGTGGTGGCGAAAATTCCGAAGTGGCAATTCGAGAAGTTTCCCGGTAGCGATACGACGCTCACCACGCAGATGAAATCGGTGGGCGAAGTGATGGCGATCGGGCGCAACTTTCAGGAAGCGTTGTGCAAGGCGATTCGGTCGCTCGAGCCTAGTTCGGCGTGGCGTCCTCCGGCGGAAGTGACGACCGTGCTGTTGCGCGAGAAATTGCATGTGCCGGGGCCGGACCGTTTGCACTGGCTTTTTGAAGCGCTGGAGCGTGGCATGTCCAGCGAAGAAGTGTGCGATCTCACGAAGATTGATCCGTGGTTTATTCGGCAGCTGCAGGAAATGCTGGCGGTGGACCGGCGCGTGGCGGCGACGACGCTGGGGAAATGTCCGCCGGAATTGCTGCTGGAATCGAAGCGTTCGGGCGCGAGCGACGAGGAAATCGCGAAACTATGGGGAGTGAAAGCTGCCAGCGTGCGCGCGCGTCGCAAAGAGCTGGGCGTGCAGCCTGTTTTCAAACGCGTGGATACTTGCGCTGCGGAATTCGAATCATTCACGCCGTATCTTTATTCCACGTATGAAGAGGAAGACGAATCGGGCGCGGTGGACCGGCCGAAGGTGGTAATTCTGGGCAGCGGGCCGAACCGCATCGGGCAGGGAATTGAATTTGATTATTGCTGCTGCCACGCGGCGTTCGCGTTGAAAGAAGATGGCTACGAAACGGTGATGGTGAATTGCAATCCGGAGACCGTTTCGACGGACTACGACACTTCCGACCGACTTTATTTTGAGCCGCTGACGCTGGAAGACGTGCTGGCGATTCTGGACCGCGAAAAACCGCAGGGTGTGATCGTGCAATTCGGCGGGCAGACGCCGCTGAACCTGGCGCTGGAATTGAAGCAGAACGGCGCGAAGATTGTTGGAACCGCGCCGGAGTCTATTGATTTGGCGGAGGACCGGCGGCGGTTTGGCGGACTGCTGGACGAACTGCGAATCCCGCAGCCGCGCAATGCCACGGCTTTGGCGCCACAGGAAGCGGTGAAGCTTGCGAGCGAAATTGGTTTGCCGGTGCTGGTGCGTCCGAGTTATGTGCTGGGCGGACGCGCGATGGTGATTGCTTACGATTTGAAGACGGTGGAAGAGTACGTGGCGCAAGCGGCGTTGATCGGTTCGGGAACGGACCCGAAGCGGCCGATTCTGATTGACCAGTTTCTGGAAGACGCAACGGAAGTGGACGTGGACGCGCTGGCGGATGGCGAAGACGTGCTGATCGCGGGGATTATGGAGCACATCGAGGAGGCGGGGATACATTCCGGCGATTCTTCGTGCGTGCTGCCGTCGGTGACGCTGAAACCTTCGGTGCTGGAGCGGATTCGCGATTACACTTCGCGGCTGGCGAAGGCGCTGAAGGTTGTGGGGCTGATGAACGTGCAGTATGCGATTCAGCGCGATACGGTTTATGTGCTGGAAGTGAATCCGCGGGCGTCGCGAACGATTCCTTACGTGAGCAAGGCGACGGGCGTGCCGTTGGCGAAAGTTGCGGCGCGTTTGATGACGGGGCGGAAGCTGCGCGATTTGCATTTGCCTTATACCGAGACGAACGGCGTGAAAGAATTGGCGGTACGGAATTTTTATGCTGTGAAGTCTCCGGTGTTTCCGTTTAACAAGTTTCGCGGCGTGGATACTATTTTGGGGCCGGAGATGCGCTCGACGGGCGAAGTCATGGGGATCTCCTCCACTTTCGGATTGGCCTTTGCCAAGGCGCAGCTCGCGGCGGGGCAGCGTTTGCCGCGTGAAGGGACTGTGTTCCTTAGCGTGAACGATCATGACAAGCGGCACGTGGCGTTCGTGGTGCAGGATCTGCTGGCGGCGGGATTGAAGGTGGTGGCTACGCGCGGAACTGCGGCGGCATTGGCTAGTGCGGGGATCGAAGTGGAATCTGTGTACAAGGTGAATGAGGGACGGCCAAATATTGTGGATTTGATCAAGACGGCGAAGGTGGATTTGGTGATTAACACGCCGCTTGGCCGCGAATCTTTTTACGATGAGAAGTCGATTCGGCGGGCGGCGATTCGTTACAACATCCCGTGCATTACGACGCTTTCGGCTGCCAGTGCGGCGGCGCGGGGGATGCGGGCGATGGCGGGGCACGGAGCGGATGTGGCGGCGCTGCAGGATCTGCACCGGCGGACTTCGGCGGCTTCGGCGCCGGCGGAAAAATAGCAAGGTGGGATGCTGCAAGGATTTAACACAAAGGGCACAGAGAACTGCGGAGAGAAATCTGGGAAAGAGGGGAGAGATCCTTCGGCCGACTGGAAACAAAGGCGCCGCCCTGAGGATGACACTGCTCATCGCCTCGTTTGAGGCGCAGAGTGCGCAGAGAACGGCGGGAGAAATGCAGGGGAAAAGTACGTCGGATCCTGCGCCGCAGGCTCGCTTCGGGTTCCGGGTGTTTCTGCTTGGATGCTTCGGAGTTTGATATAAAATGACCGCCATGAAGCTGCACGGAATATTTGCGCCGCTTACCACCCCGTTTGACTCCGAAGGCAACGTTGCGCTGGGGCAGGTGCGCGGCAATGTAGCGCTTTACAACAAGACTAAGCTTGCGGGGTATGTGCCGAACGGATCTACGAGCGAATCGGTGCTGTTATTGTGGGAAGAGGTTTACAAGGTTTGGGAAGTGGTGCGCGATGCGGCGGCTCCCGGCAAAATTCTGATCGCGGGGACCGGCGCGGAGTCAACATCGGAAACCATTCAACACACCAATCGCGCGGCGCGCATCGGTTATGCTGTGGCTTTGGTACGCACGCCGAGTTTTTACAAGCCTTCGATCAACGACCACATGCTTGCGGAACATTATTTGCGCGTGGCGGACGCTGCGCGCATTCCGGTAATGGTCTACTCGGTGCCGGTGTTCACGCACGTCACAGTGGGGGCTTCGCTGATTGAACGCGTGGCAAAGCACCCGAACATTGTCGGGATGAAAGACAGTTCCGGAGACATGAAGGGAATTGCGGCGATTATCGCCGCGGCGCCCGAGGAATTTCAGACCTTGACAGGCGCAGCTGCGACGCTTTACGAAGCTCTGGGATTGGGCGCGGTGGGCGCGATTCTGGGGCTGGCGGACGTGTTCCCGGACTTGTGCGCGGAAATTTACGAAGCGGCCGGCGCGGGGGATCGCGCGAAGGCACAAGCTCTCGCGCAGAAACTGGTACCGCCGGCGAAAATGCTGCTGATGGATTACGGAATCGGCGGACTGAAATACGCGCAGGACCGCCTGGGATATTACGGCGGGCTGCCGCGGCTTCCACTGCTCGGCGTGAGCGACGCGGGCAAGCTGGAAATCGACACGATGTTGGCGAATCTAATCTCCCAGCCAGCGCATCATTTGTAGCAGCGATTTGCGGTCGCTTGGGGCGCGCTGGGAGGACGTCATTCACACGAATTGCCGGAACGCACGCTCTTCATGCGTGGATGCGCGGCCCAATCGGGGCTTTGCTGTGCGTTGTAGCCGCCGTCCGCGTGATCTTTCCGCTCGTTGTTTTACCGCGTGTGCGTCCCCTCCCGATTGCTGCATCTCAGGGCCGCGTGTATCATGAATCCCTCAATGGAGTCTCACTGCCTTTCCTTCCGCGACATACCGCAGACATCTAAAATATTTTCTACGTTCCTGGAGGATTTTCGGCGTGTGGGGAAGTATTACGGGCACGCGCCTTCGATCGGCGGTGTGGTCGCGGCAGCCAAGGAAGTCGAGATCGATCCAGCGGTGCGCGCCGGCGCGGTGCAAGTGCTGCGCGAGCAGAATCTGAGATTTGGCGGAGCGGCCACGCTGGACGCAGCGATCGCGCGCAACCTGGAACGCCTGGCGACCGGCGCGGTGGCGATTGTTACCGGGCAGCAGGTGGGACTTTTTACCGGGCCGGCTTACAGTTTGTACAAAGCAATTACGGCGGCGGCGTGCGCGGAGGAACTTACGCGGCGCGGAGTGAATGCCGTGCCGGTTTTTTGGCTGGCGACGGAAGATCACGACCTCGCGGAGATTAATCACGCTTCGTGGACGACGCGCACGGGGCTGGCAGAATTCATTTTGCCTGGTAATCCGGGAGAAGAGGGCCACCGCGTGGGGGAGATTGCGCTGGGTGGGGCGATCACCGCGTCGGTGGTTACGGCGATGGACACGCTGGAAGGCCCGTACGCCGCGGAGGTAGCGCGAGCGCTGCGTGAATCCTACACGCCGGGAGACACGTACGGTTCGGCTTTCGGGAAGTTGATGACGCGGCTAGTGGCGGGGCGGGGAATCATTTTTCTGGATCCGCTGGACTCGCGGCTGCACCATTTTGCGAGCGGAATCTACCAGCGGGCGCTTGATGACGCAGAGCCGCTGGGCAATGCGCTGCTGGCGCGGTCGAAAGAGCTGGAACGCGGAGGATTTCACGCGCAGGTGAAGGTGATGCGCGAATCCACGCTGCTTTTTTATAATGTAGATGGCGTGCGGCAACCGCTGCGACGCCGCGGCGAAAAATTTCAGGCGGGCGCGGCAGCGTTTTCGCTGGAGGAATTGCGCGCGGCGATTGAGAAGGCGCCTGAGGATTTTACGCCCAACGTGTTGCTACGGCCGGTCGTGCAGGACACTTTGTTGCCGACTGTTGCCTACATCGGCGGGCCGGCGGAAATTGCGTACATGGCGCAGGCGCAGGTGGTTTACAAACATTTACTGGGGCGGATGCCGGCGATTTTGCCAAGGGCGAGTTTTACATTGGTAGAGCCGCCGATCGCGCGTCTGCTGAAAAAATACGGTTTGGATTTTCGCGACCTGATGCGCGGGCGGCAGCATTTGCGCGGGCGGATGGAGATGAAGTCGCTGCCGCGTGCGCTGGCCGGACGATTTGCGGCGGATGACAAGGCACTGCGCCGGTTGTTGCAGGCTTACCGCAAGCCGCTGGCGCATTTGGATCGCACGCTTACAGGGGCGCTGGATTCCACGGAGCGTAAGATCTTGCATCAGTTTTTGAAATTGCAGGGGAAGGCGGGGCGGGCGGAAAATTTCCGCACGGGGATTTTGGACCGGCACGAACGCATTTTGGTGGATGCGCTTTACCCGCATCGCGGCTTGCAGGAGCGCACACTTGCGGCGCTTCCTGCGCTGGCGGCTTACGGGCCGGAACTTTTGGATGATCTGGCAAGCGTTTCGGTGATTAGCGGGCCGGAGGTTGAGCCGGTAATCAGCCCGGATGATGAAGCGCCGGCGAAGGCGCAGCCCTGTTCGCACCAGCATCATGTTTTGTTTATGTGAGTGTGTTCCGTAGGAGAACTACGACACCCGTACTTCAGCGGCTGAAGCCGGGTGCGCGTCGCTGAGTCTAGGTCGCGGCCGAAGCCGCGACCTACAAAGATTTCCACGTTTTCATTTAGAGCAACGACCAAGGCTGGCGGTCTGAAGGCCGCCGCTACAAAGTCAAGCGCCCCTTCCCCTGAGGGACTCGACGGCTCCGCGAAAAGCAGATCCCGCGCTGCGTCCCGTGCCCGTCCCACAGTCGCGGGACGGGGCAGAAAAAACGTGGGATTACGTTCGAGGTGACACGCACGTTTCCTTTGCAAGAGCCGTGACGTCCCGCCGCTGGTCGCGACGGCTGGTTTTTAGGGCGCGAGAAACAGCTGCTTGAGCTGGTCGAGATCTGCGTATGCGGTGTCTGAGACTGCTGTGAACGTGAAGCCGCCCTGCTGCCAGGATACCCAGTGATAACCCTGTAGTTCACCTGAACCATCCTGCGAATCTCCCGGCTGAGCCTTTTCTACGAAGACATTTACGATGTGTTTGCGGCGGCCGTAGACCAGGGCGGCTGCGGTGCGGCTGTCAATCACGTCGAGGCGGCCGCCCAGCAGCGGAAATCCGGCGCTGGAAAAATCGTGGACGGGAGGCGCGAAATCGATTTTGCCGTCGAACCACGGCTTTACGGTGTGCTGGTCCGTGGAGACGACGTCTTCCAGGTGCCCTGGCTGCAGCGAACGGAGATGCGCATCAACAATCACGGCGGCCATGGCCTGCTGCTGCGAGTAGTGATTTAGTTTTTCCAAGTACTGCGTGCCGAGGATTGCAGCGAGAATCACCGAGGCCGCGATTGCGAGCCAGCGCCAGGACTTTTCGACCGAAGCCTTCGGATCCCTCACCTCAGGCGGTATGGCAGCTTTGGGCAAACTGATTTGCAGTTTTCTGCGCAGAGTTTCGGGTGCACGCGCGTAGAGTTGCGCACTTGAGAGCGCTGAGCGGAGTTTTTCTTCGTCGGCCAGCCGCGTTTCGCAATCGGGGCAGGATTCGAGGTGGCGCTCGAATTCCGCGGCACCCATGGCGTCTAGTTCGCCATCGAAATAGGCGTGCAGGCGCGTTTGCGAAAGATCACAGGTCACGGCTGGCTCCCTTTGGCACAGGCTGGGTCAATAGAGTTTTTAGCTGCTGCCTTGCGCGAGCGAGCGCGGACATCACCGTGCCGATGGGGCGCGTGGTGATGGCGGCGATTTCTTTGTAGGAGCAGCCTTCCAGTTCGCGCAGCACGATAATTTCGCGGAAGTGCGCGGGCAGATCTTCCAGAGCGCGTTGCAAGCGCTCGCGGTCGCAAGTGGCCATGGCCAGCGATTCGGGATTTTCAGCTTTCGGCGGCATGGTCTGTTCGTCGAACTCCGTCATTTCCTCGGCCACGTGATTCTGCTGCAACCAGGTGAAGCAGCAATTGCGCACAATCTGCAGCAGCCAGGCGCGCGCGTTGCCGGTCTGAAACGCGCCGAAAGAACGGTACGCGCGCAGGAAGGCTTCCTGCGTGACGTCTTCGGCTTGCGCGCGGCCACGCAATATCCAGCGCGCCAGATTGTAAGCGGCGTCGCGATGGGGCATGACGTCGGCCTCAAAGCGAGCGCGGTCTCCCTGCTCTAACACGTCCCGCCCTTTTTACAGCTCCACAACAGAGGTAACTACGATGGGGGTGATTTTATTCCCGCGGGAAGCAAATTTCCTAAGAAAGATTGGAATGGGACCGGCGGGAATAAAAGCGCGCCTGCGGCGGTCTTGCACAATGAACACGTCCACAGGTGGCGCGTTGCTCAAGGGCGCACAAGGAGCGCGCGCCACTTCTTAGCAGGTGGGCGTTGCGGGGAGTTACGGCGCTCGGGAATAGCGGAGAGCGACCAAGGAGGAAACAGATGTCGCAAAACAAGAAAGACGAGATTTTGCATGACCATAACCACGACGGAATTGACCGGCGCGGTTTTCTGAAATGCATGGCTTGGGCGGGGACCGGGGCGCTGTGCGTAATGCAGGGCGGGGTGTTGAAGTCTTACAGCATGAGCCGCGCGAGCGAGTGGCACGCCGCAAAGATGCCGGGGGAGCTGAGTTTCGCGCAGATCAGCGACAGCCACATGGGATTCAACAAGCCGGCGAATCCGGATGTGGCCGCGACGCTGAAAGCGGCGGTGGACAAAATCAACGCGCTTTCTGTGCGGCCGGAATTTTTGTTGCACACCGGGGATATCAGTCATCTGGCACGGCCAGAGGAATTCGACACAGTGGATCAGATTCTGAAGGGCGCGGTGGCGAAGGATGTGTTTTTCGTGCCGGGCGAGCACGACGTGATCGGCGACGAGGGGAAACAGTACCGCGATCGTTACGGGAAAGGGACCCAGGGCGAAGGCTGGTACAGCTTCGAGAAGAGGGGCGTGCATTTTATTGGATTGGTGAACGTGGTGAACCTGAAGGCGGGCGGGCTGGGGAATTTGGGCGGCGAGCAGTTGGAGTGGCTCGAGGCCGACGTGAAGTATTTGAAATCGAGCACGCCGATTGTGGTGTTCGCGCACATTCCTTTGTGGTCTGTGTATCCAGAATGGGGTTGGGGAACCGACGACAGCGCGCAGGCTTTGAGTTATCTGAAGAAATTTGGATCGGTGTCGGTTTTGAATGGGCACATTCACCAGATCATGCAGAAGGTCGAAGGGAATGTGACGTTTCACACCGCGGCGTCCACGGCGTTTCCGCAGCCGCAGCCGGGGAAGGCGGATTCGCCGGGGCCGATGAAAGTGCCGGCGGAGCAGTTGCGCAGTTTGCTGGGGATTACGGATGTGAATTTTGTGCGGGGACAGCATGCTTTGGCGATTGTGGATTCGCAGTTGGGCTGAGGATGAGGGTTTCGCGCATCGCGTTGTGCGCAGCGTGAACTTAGATTTGAATTTCAAGGAGAGGAGAAAGTCATGAAAGGGAAATGTTCGAGGGCTGGCTTGGCGACTGTGGTTATTACTTTGCTGGCGATGTTCGCAGCGATGGGTGGATTTGGTGGCGCCGCCGCGCAGGAAAAGGCGGCTGCGTTCGCGGAGGTAAAGATCGACAATTTCAGTTTTGGGCCGACGGCGGTGACTGTGCCGGTGGGGACGACCGTGACTTGGACGAATCGCGACGATATTCCGCACACGGTGGTGAGCACGGACGGCGTGTTCAAGTCCAAGGCGCTGGATACGGACGATAAGTTTTCGTTCCTTTTCACGAAGGCCGGCACGTATCCGTATTTTTGTTCGATTCACCCAAAGATGACGGGCCAGGTAATCGTGCAGTAGGGAGAGAGACTGATGCATCCGTTTGATTTGCGGCAAATGCTGATGGAAAAGCACGCGCAGCATGTGGTGCTGATCCATTTTCCGATTGCGTTGTTTATCAGCGGAGTCGGACTGGATTGTGTGGCGCAGTGGATGAAGCGGCAGGCGCTGGCGATCGCCGCTTACATTAATTTAATGCTGGCAGCGGTGATGGCGCTGCCGGCAGTGGCAACGGGATTGGTGGCATGGCAGTGGGCGCTGGAGGGACATCGCATTAGGGGGATTTTGCTTTTGCACATCGTGTTTGCGTCGGTGTCGGTGGTGGTGATTTGGATCATTTGGTGGATCCACTTTCGCGCGCGGCGTGGCGGCGGAACTACTTTGCCGAATTACCGGTTGCCGTTAGAGTTCGCCGGCGCGGCGCTGCTGGCAATCACCGGGCATCTGGGTGGATTTCTCAGCGGAGTGAACAGCTAGCTTGGCCGGCAATTTTTCCGAGCCAGCGTTACGCGCCAGGGGTGGCGGCACTCGTCGTGGCACGAGGCGAGACAATCAGCTTGTTTAAGTCGCTCACAAGGTTGGCCATCACTTCATCAAAGTTTTTGCGACCAGTCGCCTCTCGAGCCCAAGCCTGTACATGCTTCGTAATCCGCCAGAGCACAATACTGGTCTTGGGATCCAAGATCGCCAAGCGAAGCGCGTAGTATCCCTGGGCTGGAAACACGACCTCGAACCGGACCTCGAGCACCACGTCAGCGTCCGCGGGAGTTTGCACGAACTCATATATTCCCAGAGTCTTGAGGGACGCGTAGAACTCGCTGTAAGCAAGGCTGGGGATTCCCAGGAGCGGATCGCTGTCACCGTTAGTGATGAATATTTTCTTGGCCGTGAGGATTTGTATGGGTACCGGAGCTGGAGGCACATTGGGCGTTTGTTGCGCCTCCGCGAGTGGAACAGCGACTAATACAGTCGCCGCAGTGAGGCAGATCAACGCTGTTCTCGCGACGTTCGTCATGGCTTCTCCTATCAAGCCGAAGCGAAGACCTTCTCCGGGCGCTGCTTCTGCGGCCAAATCCTACGAACAGCCGCTCTTCGTGCGAAGTGGGTTCTCAAATCCAGCACGTAAGTAGACGGAAATACCATCCGCTTCGTTTCACGGAGACGCGAAACTTTGTCGAAACTACGGTTTCTCTGGCGATGTGACCGGAGCAAATCTTGTTTTGCACGCAGGCAAGATGGACCTTCTGTGTGGGTGCGGTCCGGATCAACCTTACAGATCCAGCGCAGGCAAGATTGGCTATGCCACCATACCTTCCGACGTTCCCCGTGCCTTGGCTCTCGTGCTAAAATGCGGCGTTCGTGAATTATTGACCCTGCGGAGGGCTCGATGAGAATTACTCCTGGCAAACAGAAGGGGCTGAAGGCGGTATCGGACGCGCGCGGGGTGATCGCTGCGGCGGCGATGGACCAGCGCGGCTCGCTCAAGACCGCGATTGCAAAAGACAAGGGCATTGATAAGAAGGATGTGCCGGCGCACATGCTGGAAGAGTTCAAGACGATCGTGACGCGCGTGCTGACGCCGCACGCGAGCGCGATTCTGCTGGACCCGGAGTACGGATTGCCGGCGGCGCGAGCGCGTGCATCGAATGCCGGGTTGCTGCTGGCGTATGAAAATAGCGGCTACGATAATACGCGTCCCGGGCGGCTGCCGGACCTGCTGGATATATGGTCCGTGCGCCGGCTCGTGGGTGCAGGCGCGGATTGCGTCAAGATTTTGTTGTACTACACGCCGTTTGATCCGCCGGAAGTGAACGACATCAAACACGCGTGGGTGGAGCGCATTGGCGGAGAGTGCACGGCCGCAGATGTGCCGTTCTTTTTGGAATTTGTGGGGTACGTGGAGAATGGCGACGAGAAGGGAATTGAGTACGCGAAGCAAAAGCCCGAAATCGTGCGCAAGAGCATGGAGGAATTTTCCAAGCCGCAATACGGCGTGGACGTGCTGAAAGCGGAAGTGCCGGTGAACATGGCTTTTGTGGCGGGCACGAAATCGTGCAAGGGCGATAGCGCCTACACGCGCGATCAGGCCAAGGAATATTTTCGGCGCGCCGCGGCCGCCGCTAAGAAGCCGTTCATTTATCTCTCGGCGGGTGTGAACAACGATGTGTTTGCGGAGACGCTGGATCTGGCAGCGGAATCGGGCGTGGAATTTTCCGGCGTGCTGTGCGGGCGCGCCACTTGGAAGGATGGTATCCCGATTTACGGCAAGCAAGGTCCGAAGGCGTTGGAAGATTGGCTGAACGATCAAGGCGTAAAGAATATTATCAATGTGAACTCGCGCCTGACGGCGGCAAAGCCGTGGTACAGCTTTTATGGAGCGACTTCTGCCGCGGCGCTGGGCGACTAGGCGCGCGAGATCAGGTGGCGGCTAGCGCCTGATATTGCTCGCTGGTTAATGGGACGACGCTGAGCCTTCCTTGGCGCACTAGCGGCGAGGCGGCGAACAGCTTGTTGGCTTTGATTTCGGCGAGTGAAACAGGTTTTGCGAGCGACATTCCCGCGGCGATCTTCACCAGCGGATTCTTGGGATCGGCGGCTTTCACGGATACGACTGTTGCCGTGCCCACTGCGCTCCTGACATCACCCGATTCGTAGATGATCAGCTTCGCGCCGGGCTGCATTTCGCGCAGATTTTTTACGGCAGCTGGATTGGAGATGCCGTCCCACGTGGTGGACTTGTCGCGCTGCAGATCCGCAAACGAATATTCTGACGGCTCGGTTTTCAGGAGATAGGCGGAAGACATTTCAAGCGCTCCAGCGTTTTGCGCCGTTCATTTTACACTGCGGTGCGGTTAGCTCCAGGCCTCAAACGCAAAACGAGGTGTTGGCGAGTTGGCAGAAAGTGTTGCGCCGTGCTTGACTCCTCCGGCCAACGCGCCACGATCGCAGCACCCCTTCAGTAGTACATTTCAGCGACAGCTGACTTCTCTGTTCACTCTGTAGCCCCACGCGCGAATGGCGCGCTGCATAGTCTCATAGCAATTTGCCTTCGGGCTCTCCGAATGTAAAGGGCAAGCTATGACACTAGGAGGACCAGACACAAAAATTTCCAACGTACTTTTAGTGCAAGACAGTCCGGTAGATGTCCGTCTGAGGCAGGAAGCGTTCCGAGAAGCAAATCCTTCCGTTTATTTACACGTGGCCAACGACGGGGTGGAAGCCATGCTATATCTGCGCTACCAGGGAGGCCACGCACAGGCTCCGCGCCCGGACAAGTTTTCACTGGACGTGAATCTGCCCAAAATGGATGGCCGCCCGGTGCTGGCGGGAATCAAAAAAATGGCAGCCTGAGAATGATCCCAACCGTTAGCCTAACTACTTCCGCGGCGGATGCGGACGTCGCCAAGAGCTATCAGCTACAAGCGAATTGCTACCTTACCAAGCCCGTGGGATTGGATGCGTTCGAAGATCGGTGAAGAGCATCAACGAATTCTGCCTGACCACCGTAAAATCGCCGCAGAAGCGGAATATTGTCTGACGCTGCAGAACCGGAATCTTGCTGCAAATATTCACGGGGTTCCAATCTCAAGCAGCCTCTCACGCTCCGCTCGTTGCTGTTCCTGGTAGCTCCGGGCATGGCGATGGATTCACGAAATCCGAAGGAGGATGAAAAGTGCCCACAGAGGTGCTGTTGGTGGAGGATAATTCGGGTGCTGTGCGGCTGACGCGGGAGCCTTCCGCGCTGCCGGTGCTTCGATTCACGTGCATGTGGCTAATGACGGGGTGGAGACGCTGGCTTTTCTGCGACGCGAAGGGGTATATGCCGACGCGCCGCGGCAGTGCCTGATCCTGCTGGACCTGAATCTGCCTAGGATGGGACGACTGGAAGTGCTCGGGCACATCAAGCAGGATGCCTATTTGCAGGCGATCCCTGTGGTGATTCTGACGACTTCCCAACGGCAGGCGGACGTTTCGAAGGCCTGCGAATTTCGCGCCAATTGTTATCTGAACCAGCCCGTGCCATGGGATAGGTTCAGCACGATTGCGAACCTGAACCGATTCTGGGCGCCGGAGATCACGGCGAAACTTCCAGCGCAGAGGATTTGACGGCGATGGCGGGGACGGCTGCGCTGAACGCTTATTTTCTGCCGGACGATTTGCGGCCTGCGAATTGACTATTGGTTCGGCGAGGCTGCGGATTCGCAGGAGGATTGCGGCGTTACGGTAAAGACGGGCACAAGGCGGACAGCTTCTTCCGCGGGAAATATTTGCGAAGTTTGCGGGTTGAATACGATTTCGAGGTTGATGGCGGTATCCGGAAGAACCCGAAAGAAGCCGCCGGAAATGTGGTCTGACGAAATCTGCAATTGCGACGAAAGGGTGTCCAGCGCGAGCGGCCGGATCCCCCCGTCGGATGTTAGCACGCAGTTGAAACCCACACTCCCGCAGGCGTTTTCCTCTGGTCGAGATTCGTCCGGCGCCGGCTGATTGGGTGACAGGCGCAGGCGGATCTGGCGGTACGCGTTCGCAGGGACTGCGACATCCTCGAACGTGCTGCGTTCGCAGGAAGCAACGCTGTGGGCGAGCAGGTCGAGTTGTTCGGGTTGCGTGGCGAGCTTTGGAGCCAATTCCCGCCAGTCGGGCGAGTCGTTGTCAGCGATGGCGCTCGGCAGGGCTTCGATGCCGCGCAGCGTCACGAAAATATGTTGGATGGTTGGCGGCGCCGTTTCGTCGGAAGACGTGGGCGAAGCAGTTACACGCAGGCGGACGGTGCCGGTGGCGGTGTTGAGTTGGCAACTTGGCGTGCTGCTCGAAATCGAACCGCCTGGGTTGGAGACAAACACGAAGCAATAGTTGCTGCAGCCAAGCACGCTCAGGCAGAAAAGTAGCGTTGTGAAAAAACATGCGCGGGACGTTCGCTTTGCCTGCCGGAACCAGCAGCAACACTGCATGGAAGGGCCTCGATAGCGGAATTATGGGCGCGGCAGACGGCGCCGTCAAGTCACCGGCGCGGGCGTAGGCAGTGAGCGCGGTTCGCGCGATGGACGGCGCTGGATGCGGAACGAATGGTGGTCTAGGTCGGTTCTAGGGCTATTTCCATGCGAAACTTTGCGTCAGGCCGCCGATCTGGGCGTGAAAAACGCCCGGTTCGACGACGCGTTTGTTTTCTGCATTGATGAAGGATAGGTCGTCCGGGGTGAGCTCGAAGGTGTAACGGCGGGTTTCGCCCGGTTGCAACTGGATTTTCGCGAAGCGCTTGAGGCGTTTCAGTGGCGGCGTGATGCTGGCGGCTGCTTCGTTGAGATAGAGCTGCACTACTTCTTTTCCTGCGCGGTCTCCTGTGTTCTTTACGGTTACCGCGACTTGGATCTTCTGACTGCCTGATCCCTCTGGCGGCGTTACCTGCAAATCCGAGTACGCGAAACTCGTGTAGCTCAGGCCGTAGCCGGATTCGAATTGTGGGGCGTAGAGCGGGGTTGCGGCGCCTTCGTCGCCTTCCACGGTCTTGTGGTCGTAGGTGAAAAGCATATTGGCGTAGCGCGGATATGTGATGGGAAGTTTGCCGCTGGGATTAACGTCGCCGAAGAGGATGTCGGCGATCGCTTGGCCGCCTGCGTTACCGGGGTTGTAGGCCATCAGGATCGCGCTGGCACTTGCAGCGATGGGGCGGATGATACGCGGGCGGCCTTCGGTGAGGACCAGGATCACGGGCTTGCCGGAATCGAGCAGCTTTTGCGCGAGATGAATTTGCGCGTCGGGGAGCGCCAGATCGGGGATGTTGCCGGGCGTTTCGGCGTAGGCCCATTCGCCCAGGCAGAGGACGATGGCATCCACATGGGGCGCGCTTGCTGCCGCTGCGGCTTGCGCGACGTCGAGCTCTTTGTCGAAAGTGGCTCCGGGAACGTAAGTCACATGATCGGCGCCAATTTTTTGGCGGATGGCGCCGAGGATGGTGGCGTAATCTTTCGCTGGGTACGCGGAGGCTTTGTCGCCCTGCCAGGTGTAGCTCCAGCCGTTGTTGAGCGGGATCAGCGAATCGGCGTCTGGCCCTGTGACGAGTACGCGGGCGGTTTTCGCGAGGGGCAGCGTGCGGTTTTCATCTTTCAGCAGCGTGATGGACTCTTGCGCGGCTGTAAGGCTGGCTTGGCGCGATTCTGGCGACGCTAGCGTGGTGTTTGCTTCGCTGCCGCGCATGGGATCGGTGAATAATCCCAGCTGATATTTGAGCGTGAGGATGCGGCGCACCGCTTCATTGATGCGCGCTTCGGGGACTTGCCCTTCTTGCACCAGTTGTAGCAGCAGATCGCTGAAGCGGTAGTCTTTCGGGACCATGCTCATGTCAATCCCGGCAAGAATGCCGATGCGCGTGGCATCTTTTTCTGTGGCGGCGATGTGGTGCGCGGTTACCAAGCGCTCGATGTCCTGCCAGTCTGAGACTACTACGCCCTGGAAACCCAGTTCATCGCGCAGAACCGTTTTCAGCAGGTAGCCATTGGCGTGGCCGGGGATGCCGTTCACTTCGGCGGAATTCACCATCACGGTATGCGCGCCGGCTTTTACGGCTGCCGCGAACGTGGGCAGAAAATATTCGCGCAGCGCGGATTCGGGAATCAGCGCGGGACTGCGATCGCTGCCCGTCGTGGGGAAGCTGTAGCCGACGTAATGCTTCAGCGAAGAGCTGACCTGCGTCGGACTGGAAATGTCGTCGCCTTCGTAACCGCGCACGGCGGCCACGCCCATCACTGTCGCGAGATAGGTATCTTCGCCGAACGTTTCGTAGAGGCGCGGCCAGAGCGGCTGGCGACCGACGTCCAGGACGGGTGAGAACGTCCAGGGAATCGCAGCTTTGCGCGTTTCCGCCGCAGAGATTTGGCTGCCGCGCAACATTAATTCCGGATTCCATGTGGCGGCCATCGCGAGCGGTTGGGGAAAGAGCGTACCGCCGTCTACGTAAGTGGTGCCGTGGATAGAATCAATGCCGTAGAGCATAGGTATTTGCAGGCGCGTCGATTTCGCTTCGGCTTGGATGGTGCGGAGAATTTCGTGCCACTTTTCTTGCGGGAGGGCTTGGTCGTAGACATTGAGAATGGAGCCGACGCCGTATTCCGCGATGGCCTTGTGCAATTTTCCGGGATTGATGCGGATGTCCTGGTCTTTGCCGTCAACAATTGTCTCAATCGTTAGCTGGGTCATCTGGCCGACTTTTTCTTTTAGCGTCATCTGCGCGAGGAGCTTTTCAACGGCGGGAGCGAAGGTGCCGGCGGCGGGGCCTGCGGGCCTCATGTGCGATTGCAGGAAGGATTGGCTGTCCACGGTGGTATGCGAGGCACGATCTGCGGCGTAGTCCGAGGCGCGATCCTGGGCGCCAAGAAAACTCCACGCACCTGCGAACAGCACAGCAATAACGATTATGTAGAGGGCCAAACGAGATTTGAGCATCCGGGTCTCCCGCCCGGAATGATACATGCGCGGCGCCGGGAGTTCCATGTGCGATTTAGCACGCTGCCGAGATAGGACGGCGGAATCGCTTAGGATTTCGCTTTCCTCGAATGTCTTGGCTTGGGTTTTGACTTGCCCGAGCTGTTGAGGACGACCGCTTGGCGAACGAGCGCCTTGAAGGCGGACTGGTTAACTTCTTCTCCTTCGTGGATGTCGATCGCGCGGCGTACGTTTCCTTCGAGACTCGAGTTGAACAGACGTGCCGGATCCTTCAAGGACGCGCCCATCGCGAAGGTCAGCTTCGCGACATTCTTGTAGGCTTCGCCGGTGCAGATGATGCCGTCGTGCGACCACACCGGAGTGCTCCACTTCCACTCCTCGACCACATGCGGGTCTGCTTCCTTGATGAGCTTGCGCATTCTGCTGAGAGTCGCGCCGCGCCAGTCGCCGAGGTCGCGGATCCGCTGGTCTATCAGCCGGGAAGCGGGCTTCCCGATCGGTTGCTCACTGGTGCTCATGTGTTTTCTTTCCTTTGACAGAGGGTAGCTTCTCAGTCTTTTGCAACTGCCAATCCAGCTCGGCTAGTCGGGCCCGGACCAAATCCTTCACCAATTTTCTATCGATTTTCCAATCCACAGGGAGATGAAAACAATACTTCTTGACGACATACTTGCGCAACCTCACCTTAAAGTCGCCGATTACTCGCGGACTCCAGGGTGCGAATGTCAGATGACTGTTGTAGGCGCACATGCCGGCTACGTACTTTCCCTTCCTGTGGATGATAGGCACGTTCCAGGAGATTTTGGACTGCAGTTCCGGAAATTGTCCAAGAATAAAATTAATTACAGACCTAAGTGTTTTTTCCTTCGTAGGGTCCAGTGAGTTCAAATAGTCTGCAACGGAACTGAATCTCGGGGATTTCATTTCCTTCGGGCTCCGCGTGCAAATGCCACGGTCGCATTTTCATGGCTATAGTTCGTTTCAGGTGACGGCGGCCACGAGGAGGCTAAGAGGCACCTGCGGCATGTTGTTGGGTCGACCTTTTCGGAATAAGTCGCCGAAGGAGATGGCCTTTCCACATCCAAAGTCCGGAAACGACCATGATCGGAACGAAGACCTGCCGAACAACCGGCGCGTACTTCGGGATTTCTGCGAACGGACTATAGATATAGCCGAGAATCGGAATGCTAAAGACGATGTGAATCCAGCGAAAAATCATTCGTACGATGCTTTGGCTCATGGTCAGTTCAGTCCTCCTTTGTACCGTTTGGCGTGATCCAAACCTCCCCAGTTCGACCTTCGTTAGTCCAAACCTGCAACGACACGCTCCATGTTGCCGATGAACTTCGTCCAACCGTAGGTCGCGCCTTTGTAGTTGGCATCATTTTGCGAGCGGAAACCGTTTTGCTCCATGCGGACATGCGTGCCGCTCTTGGTTGGCGTCAAAGTCCAGGCGACGACGCTCTTCGAACCCATAGTTTCCCAACTGTAAGAGAGCCGTGTATTCGGTTCGAGTAGCAGGACTTCGCCGTCTATTACCCCGTCCCACCCCGGCACCGGCGTGGAGCGAAAGCTGAACCTGTGGCCGACGAGCGGTTGGAAATCATTCTTCATCAGCCATTCTTCGATCAACGCGCCTTGCGTGAGCGCGCGCCAGATTTTTTCGGGGGGATGCGGCATTTCGCGTTCGATGACTAAGGAAAGGGAAGCTGCGGGTTCAGTCATTGGTCCATCCTTTTCAAAAGAGATTCGAGGCGATCAAAACGGTCGTGCCAGAACGCGGCATACATGCCCATCCAGTCGAGCATCGGCTTCAGGGCTTGGGGTTGAGCGGTGTAGTGGGTCTCGCGGCCGGCGCGCCTGTCGCGCACCAGGCGAGCGTGCTTCAGGATACCCAGGTGCTTGGAAACGGCTGGTTGGGATACGCCGGCGCGAGCGGTGAGGGCGCGGACGTTTTGTTCGCCATCGCGGGCGAGGTGCTCGAAGATGGCGCGACGGGTGGGGTCGGAGAGGGCAGCGAAGACGTAGTCTGTTGCGACCTGGGCTTGCATGGCGGGAATCATAACCAGGCGGTTATGGGTTGTCAAGAGCAAATTTGCGCAGGCTGTGCATTCTTTTGCTGATCGCGGCGGCAAATGCGGCGGCTGCGTCCGTTTATGAGTGTTTGCGGAAGTGTGCGCTTTCCGCTAAAATGAATGTTTCAGCATGTGCGCGCGAGGCGCCCTGATGCGCTGCCCGCACATCGACTCGTTGGGCACCCGGACACCCAGAGGGAATGGCGGAAGAAAACCACAGCAGCACACTAGCCTTCGACGCCGCCGACGAGTACCGCCCGGAAGCACCACCGCCCCCTGAAATTCCCGCGTGGAAAGACGGCAGCATTCGCATTGGGATACACACGTCCATAGCAGGGGATATCAGCAGTTCGCTGGAAATTGCGCACGGCTTGGGTGCGAATGCGCTGCAGATTTTTTCCTCGAGTCCGCGGATGTGGAATCGCGGCGGGATGAGGATTGCGGAACCCGAGGCTGCTCGCTTCCGCGCGCGGCGTAAAGAGCTTGGGCTTGGGCCGCTGGTCATCCACGATAATTACCTGATAAACCTGGCTTCGCCGAATCCGGTGCTGCGTACGCGCTCGGTGCAGGCGTTTCATCAGGAGTTGGTGCGCGCGATTGCTTTGGGCGCGGATTACCTGGTGGCGCATCCGGGCAGCGGGCGCGAAAGCACGCCGCTGGCGGCCGTTGCTGCGATTGCACAGGGCTTGAAGCAGGCTGCGCGCGGGTTGAAGCTGGGCGACCTGAAAATCCTGCTGGAAAATACCGCGGGGCAGGGAACTTCGATTGGATCGCGCTTCGAGGAGCTGCGCGCAATTCTGGATTCTTCGCCAGACTTGCCGCTGGGAATCTGCATAGACACCGCGCACACGTTTGCTGCGGGATGGGATCTGCGTACGGCGGAAGGACTCGAGCATACCTTGCAGGCGCTGGATCGCACGGTAGGTCTGGACCGCGTGTACGTGGTGCACGTGAACGATTCGAAGACGCATGTGGGCTCGCGCGTGGATCGCCACGAACATATCGGCAAGGGAAAGATTGGGCTGGAAGCTTTCGGACGCATATTGAATCATCCGCTGCTGGCCGCGCGGGCGTTTATTTTGGAGACGCCGATTGATGCGCCGGGGGATGATCGCCGGAACGTCGCGGCGCTGTGGAAATTGCTGGGGCGCGTGGTGACAGCCAACGGCGAGGGCATGAAGCCGCGCCCGCATCGCGCGAAGAAGGTAAAGGTGGCGAAAGCCGCGGCCTCGCGGCGCGCGAAAACGAATTTCAAAACCAAGAAGAAGGCAAAAACGAAATCACGCTCGCGAGGGAAGTGAAATTGGCCGATTCCGACCACAAACATGCAAATTACGATCCCGCGCAACTCGAAACAAAGTGGCAGAAAGTGTGGGAAGAGCAACAAGCCTTCCATGCCGTAGATAACGACTCCTCACGTCCCAAATATTACATGCTCGAAATGTTGCCTTACCCCTCCGGCACCATGCACATGGGACACATGCGCAATTACACCATCGGCGACGCGGTAGCGCGCTACAAACGCATGCGCGGATTCAACGTGCTGCACCCGATGGGTTGGGATGCGTTCGGTTTGCCGGCGGAGAACGCTGCGATCAAGAACGGCACGCACCCGCGGGAGTGGACCAAGGGCAACATCGCCGAATTCCGCCACGTGATGCGGCGCTTCGGATTCAGTTACGACTGGCGACGCGAAATTTCCACCTGCGAGCCGGAATACTACCGCTGGAATCAGTGGCTTTTCCTGCGCATGTTCGAGAAGGGCATCGCGTACCGGAAAAAAAGCAAAGTGAACTGGTGCCCGGAGTGCTGCACGGTTCTGGCGAACGAGCAGGTGATTGACGGTTTCTGCTGGCGGCATGAAACCACGCTGGTGGAAGTGCGCGAACTGGAGCAGTGGTTTTTCCGCATCACGCAATATTCCGACGAGTTGCTCGCGGATATGAAGCAGCTGGAGGACGGCTGGCCCGAGCGTGTCCTGGCCATGCAGCGCAATTGGATCGGCAAATCGCAGGGCGCGCGCGTGAAGTTTGCCGTGGCGCACATGGATGGCGTCGCACTGGAAGTGTTTACCACGCGGATTGATACGATTTATGGCGCTTCGGCTCTGGTGGTTTCCGCCGGGCATCCCAAGCTCGATGAACTTCTTGCGGGCGTGCCCGGACAAGGCGCCTTGAACTCGCAGCTGAAAGTGATGAGACAGAAAAGCTCGCGCGCTGCGGACATCGCTTTGGCTGAGAAAGAGGGATTTTTCACGGGGCGATTCGCGGTGAATCCGTTTTCTGGCGCGCACGTCCCCATATGGGTGGCGAATTTTGTGCTGGCTGAATACGGGACGGGCGCAGTGATGTGCGTTCCGGCGCACGACGAGCGCGATTACGAATTTGCGGAAAAATATCATTTGCCGGTGAAAATTGTGGTGCAACCGCTGAGCGGAGTGCCGCTGCGGATTGACCGCATGAGTGAAGCCTTCACAGAGCACGGGCAGCTGGTGGATTCAGGACCCTACGACGGTCTGACCAGCGAGCAGGCGCAGGAAAAAATGATCTCCGACGCGCAGAGCAAGGGCTACGGCGCGGGCGAGACTACCTATCGGCTGAAGGATTGGGGCGTTTCGCGGCAGCGTTACTGGGGCACGCCGATTCCCATCGTGTACTGCGAAAAAGATGGAATTGTGGCGGTGCCGGACGATCAGTTGCCGGTGCGTTTGCCGGAAAATGTGACGCTGACGGGGCAGGGGCAGTCGCCGCTGGCTGGTTCGCCGGAATTTGTGAACACGACCTGCCCGAAATGTGGTGGCCCCGCACGGCGCGAGACGGACACGATGGATACGTTCGTTGATTCTTCCTGGTATTTCTATCGCTACACCGATCCGCACAACAGCGCGGCGCCATTCGATAAGGAAAAAGTGCGTTACTGGTTTCCGATTGACCAGTATGTCGGCGGAATTACGCACGCCATCTTGCATTTGCTGTACGCGCGATTTTTCTGCAAGGTGATGCGCGATATTGGCCTGGTGAATCACAGCGAGCCGATCACTCGGCTCTTCACGCAGGGGATGGTGCAGAAGGGCGGCGTGGCGATGTCTAAATCGCGCGGCAACGTGGTGGGCGCGATTGAGATGGCCGATAAATACGGCTGCGATACCGGGCGTTTGTACACGCTTTTCGCGGCGCCGCCGGAAAAGGATCTGGAATGGAGCGAAGAAGCGATCGAGGGGTCGGCGCGTTTTCTGAAAAAAGTGTACCGACTCGTGTCGGACCACGCCGCAAGGCTGCGCGGGATTGAAACCGATCTGTCGCAGCAGACGGATTTGAGCAATGCGACAGCAAAGGAAAAGCTGCTGGTGCGCAAGGTGCATCAGACGCTGAAGCGCATCACGAATGATTTTGAGGTGCGCTGGCACTTCAACACTTCGGTCTCACTGCTGATGACGCTGGCGAACGAGATCCACGGGCAGGAGCCGCTGGACGTCGAGCTGAGTCCGATGATTCTGAAGCGCGTGCTCGAAGCGCTGCTGCTGATGCTTTCGCCGATGGCGCCACACATCGCGGACGAGTTGTGGCAGATGCTGGGCCACCAGCCCAGCCTGGCGCGCGAGAAGTGGCCGGCGTATCGCGAGGAGCTGGCGCGCGAAGAACAGTTCGAGGTGATCATTCAGATCAACGGCCGTCTGCGCGGAAAAATCCTCGTCGAAGACGATCTGAGCGAGGAAGAAACGTTGAATCGCGCGCTCACCGATCCGCGCATTGCGGTGCTGATTGCGGGCAAGGAAATCACGAAGACCATAGTCGTGCCCAGGAAACTCGTAAATATTGTTTTGCGGTAGCACGAATTCGAGGGAACTTATGACGGCGAAAACCGGAACCGCAGTGCAGCAGCAAGCCGGAGGTACGGTGAGCACGCGACAGGGAATTGTGGTGCTGGATTTCGGCGGGCAGTACACGCAGCTGATTGCGCGGCGCATCCGCGAGCAGCAGGTTTTCTCCGCGATCCTGCCGTGTACCGCGAAGCTCGAAGAAATCCGCGCGCTCGAACCGGTGGGCATCGTTCTCTCGGGCGGGCCTAGTTCCGTGTATGACAAGGATGCGCCGGTGTGCGATCCGCAGGTGTTGCGGCTGGGCGTTCCGGTGCTGGGCATCTGCTACGGCATGCAGTGGCTCACGCATTCGCTGGGCGGGAAAGTGGCGCCCGCATCGCGGCGCGAATATGGTCCGGCGCAACTGGACATGGCGTGCGAGTCCAAGTTATTCAGCGGCATTCCTGACCATCTGAAGATCTGGAACAGTCATGGCGATCACGTGATCGAAGTTCCTGCCGGCTTCGCCATTACCGGACGCACGGACAACGCCATCGCCGCAGTCGAGAACGCCGAAAAGAATTTCTACGGCGTGGAATTTCATCCCGAAGTAAATCACACCGATCGTGGCACGGAAATTCTGCAGAATTTCGTATTCGGCATCTGCGGCGCGAAGAAAAACTGGGATCGGGCGGGCTTCATCGCTGCAACAGTGGATGGGATTCGCAAACAAGCCGAAGGAGCGCGCGCCATCTGTGCCCTCAGCGGAGGCGTGGACTCCGCGGTGGCCGCAGCACTGGTGCATCGCGCCATGGGCGATCGCCTGATCAACGTGTTCGTGGATACCGGGCTGCTGCGCGGCAACGAATATCGCGAGACGCTCGAACTGTTGCGCGATCGCATGGGCTTCACGGTGATCGGAGTGGATGCTTCCGAACGATTTCTGGGCAAGCTTGCCGGTGTCACAGACCCTGAGCAGAAGCGCAAAATCATCGGCAACGAATTCATTTCCGTGTTTGTCGAAGAGCAGCGCAAGTTGTTAGCGAATACCACGGGCCTGCCCGTGAAATTCCTGGTGCAGGGCACGCTGTATCCGGACGTGATCGAATCGATTTCCGTGAAGGGACCGTCGGCGGTGATCAAGTCCCATCACAACGTCGGCGGTTTGCCCGCGGACATGCCTTTCGGTCTGATCGAGCCGCTGCGCGATTTGTTCAAGGACGAAGTACGACAGATCGGCCGCGAATTAGGCTTGCCCGAGGAAATTCTGGTGAAACATCCGTTCCCAGGTCCAGGGCTGGCGGTACGTCTGCTGGGAGCCATCACGCGGGAAAGGCTGGAAACGCTGCGCGGTGCGGATGCCGTGGTGGTAGAAGAAATCCGGCGAGCCGGGCTCTACGAAAAAGTGTGGCAGGCGTTTGCGGTGCTCCTGCCGGTGCAAAGCGTCGGTGTAATGGGAGACGGAAGAACATACGGCTACACCATAGCTGTGCGCGTCGTGGATTCGCTGGACGCGATGACCGCTGACTGGACCAGACTACCGCGTGAAGTACTCGAACGGATTTCGGTGCGCGTCGTGAACGAGGTCCCCGGCGTGAACCGGGTCGTTTACGACATCAGCTCGAAACCGCCGAGCACCATTGAGTGGGAATAGAGCAAGCGGCCGCCAAAAAATCCGCAGAAGCAGATTCCTAACGGTTTGCCATTTTCTGGGCCATGTACATCAGCAAGCGGCGGTCGCCTTCGTCAATACGACCGAGCAGCCGGCGGAAGCGTCCCAGGGCCCGAGCATCTTTCCCACGGCTTCCCCACGCGATATCGTCGGCCGACTTCCGCTTGGGAAGGTTCGGCAGCACGGGCGGTTCTTCGCCGTCGTAGAAGAGCTGGTAGAGCGGGACTTCCATAGCCCGCGCCAGCTTTTCCAGCGTTTCGATCGCCGGAACGGTGTGGCCGTTTTCGACGCGCGAAATGTAACAGCGGAGGAGCCCAGTGCGCTTCTCGATGTCACCTTGGGAAAGTTTCTTTGTTTCACGGAGCAGACGGATGCGTTCTCCAATTATCATGTGCGGTATTGTCACATGATAAGCTATCTCCTGCAACAAGCTTATTTTAGGGAGCAGTAAAATTCCTGGTGTAACCAGAAACGCATGGCAGACGTCCCAAAGGATATGGCAGCCACTGCTTCGGCGCTATCGCTCCCGGTGAGCCGGCGAGAGAAAGGCGAAGAAGAAAGGCAACTGGTCCGGTTGGCCCAGAGCGGAGAAGAGGCCGCTTTCGAGGAGCTGATCCGGAGGCACCAGCAACGTGTGTTCGGGCTGGTGAGCGGTATATTGCGCCGCCGCGAAGACGTGGAAGATGTGGTGCAGCAGGTGTTTTTGAAGGTCTTCGTTTCGCTAAAACGCTTCGATCAACGCGCCGCCTTTTCCACTTGGCTGTATAAAATATCGGTGAACGAGTGCTGGGATTATCTGCGCAAGAAAAAAGTACGCCCGCTGGTGTATGAGGCGGACCTTTCGGAAGAACAAGTTTCGCGGCTGGACGGCGTGGTTTCGGCTGACCAGCCGGCGGCAAGCTCGAGTAACCGCGCGGAAGCTCGCGATCTGCTGGAGCGCATGATGGAAAAATTGCCGGAGCAGGACCGGGAGATGCTGGTGTTGAAAGAAGTGGAAGGTTTTTCGGTGCAGGAGTTAGCGGAAATTCTCGACCTCAACGTGAATACGGTTAAAGTGCGACTGTTCAGGGCTCGTGCTCGTTTGATGGACGTGTATCGGCGTCGCCTCCATTCCAAGCCGGCTGGGGCAGCTGGGCCGGCGGAAGATAAGGAAGGATAAGGAAAATGAGCATGAATCAGGAAAACAGGAACACGGGAAGTAATTACGCGGCTTGTACGCAGTACGAAGTGATGTTGGAAGATCATCTGCAGGGCGAGCTGCGCGGACCGGAAGCGGCGAAGCTGGCCGAACATCTGCGGAGCTGCGTGGGATGCCGCGCGGCTCTCGAAGATGCTGCCGTCAGCGTGCGCCTGCTGGCCATCGCGGAGCCTGCGCCCGATCCGGGTGCGGGATTCAGCCGTATCGTAATGGCGCGCATTCGCCAGGAATTGCCGACCGGCGAGGGCAAATCCATTTGGCGTCCATTCGTTGCGGTGGCCTGGCGCTTCGCGGCTACGGCGGCTTTCGCGCTGGTGCTGCTGCTTTCCTTTGACTTGGGGCGTCACAGCCAGTGGGCGGATGATCAGCCCATCGTGGCGGAAAACCGCATGCCGGAGATTGTGCCGGAGCGGCCGTCGCTCCCGGCGAACCGCGATGAAGTGATATTGATGATGGCGGATACGAGCCATGGAAAACAGTAAAACACGGCGCGAAGCGGCATTGCTGGTGTTGGTAGTTTTCTTGCTGGGCGTCCTGCTCGGCGGACTGGGAAATCATCTGTGGGGCGAACGCGTGTGGGGTCGGCAGAATCCGCCAGGTTCGCCGACACGCGACCAACTGGTGAACGACCTGACGCACGAACTTCAGCTGACGCCGGACCAGCAGCAGCAGCTGGGCTCGATTGTGGACGACACGCGGGCGAAAATCCACGCGGCGTATGCGCCGGCGGATGCGCAGCGCGAGGAACTCCGGCAGCAGGGTCGGGCGCGCGTGCGTGCCATTCTGACGCCCGAGCAATTGCCCAAGTTCGAAGCGTTTATGCAACGCCTGGATGAGCAGCGGAAGAAGGAAGAGGCGGAGAGGCCGAAGCACTAGTTGGCACCGTAGATGTGGCCTGGTGGCTGGCCCCCAGCGGCGTGTCGCTTAACGATCGGTGCATCTCAGCTGAGTGGAGCAACCCATGAAAGTCCTTCTCGTGGCAATTCTTTTCGCTTCACCCTGCTTGGCGCAAAGCAATACGCCTCCTGCCAACCCCGAAGCCGCCTGCGGCGCTAATGACGTTGAGTTCCAAGTAAAACCTGCTATCCGGGGGGAGCACCTGCCAGCTGCTGTGCCCGGCAAGGCGCTGGTGTACTTTGTAGAGACGCAGAAGGTTTACGGTCTAATTGGCAACGTCACCGCGAAAATCGCGCTGGATGGCGCCTGGGTGGGGGCGAATCAGGGCGATTCCTATTTCTTCATAACCGTCGAACCCGGCGAACATCACCTGTGCGCATGCTGGCAGTCCAGCCTGGCGGGCCGGCAGCAAGTTTCGCTGAACAGCCTAACGGCCGAAGCGGGCAAGACTTATTACTTTCGGGTCAGAGTCACGGGAGACGATCGGGCAGGTTATTCGTTTGATCTGGTGAAGGCTAATAACGACGAAGCGACACTGCTCGTCGCAAGGTCGCCATATAGCGTATCGCGCGCGAAGTGATAAGAGTTTCCTCGCGCGCGAAACAATTCGTCCACATGGCGGGTGTAGCTTTGCCGCTGTGCTGTTACCGCCAGATGTAAATCGGCGAAGCCCGCGAGGTCTGCCTAGAACGGAATATCTTCGTCGGAAATTTCCGGACCGTGGCCTAGGGGTTCATCGCCTGCGGGTCCGCCTTCCATATCTGGGTCTGCTGAGCGGCCTCCGAAACCGCCGCTGTGCGACGATGCGCCGGCACTGACTCCGGCAGCGGCGCCGTCGGCGCGGCCTCCGAGCATGCGAAAATTGTTGCACACGATATCGTAGCTCGTGCGTTTCTGGCCTTCTTTATCCTGCCATTCGCGCGTCTGGATGCGGCCTTCGACGTACAGCAGCGACCCCTTTTTCAGGTATTGCTGGGCGATTTCCGCTTGTTTGCCCCACACGGTGATCTTGTGCCATTCGGTGCGCTTTTGGCGCTCACCGTTCTTGTCCTTGTAGGTTTCGTCCGTCGCGAGCGAGAAATTGGCGACGGCTTGGCCGCCTCCGGTGAAGCGCGTTTCCGGATCACGCCCGAGACGCCCGACGAGAATCACTTTATTAACTGACATTGGTTTCCTGCCTGTTCTTAGTGGATTTCCCTGAAGTGCTGAGTATAGCTGATGTGCGGCACGGCGGCGAGAAATACCACGCGGCGGACTGCGGCGGGCGGCAGCTCCGCGATTCGCGGCTTTGTGCGGAGCGATTCCGCGCCACAGCCCACTGAGTGCCGATTTTTGCTAGAATCCAGCGGCGTGCGCAGCTTGTTTATGCACGAAGGAACTTACATGGCGCAAAATTTTCAGAATCATGCGAAGTATGTGCCGGTGTTTCATTTTTTTGTGTTGCCGGTACTGGTGTTCAATTTTGGGTGGGCAATCGTTCGCCTGGTGCGCGCGCCTTCGGGGGCATCGGTGGAGAGCGTGGTGGTGGCGCTGGCGCTGGTGCTGCTGGCACTTTATGCGCGGATGTTCGCGCTGGCCGTGCAGGACCGATTGATTCGGCTGGAAATGCAATTGCGGATGCAAGGCGTATTGCCGGTGAATCTGCGGCCGCGCATTCCGGAGTTCACGGTGAACCAGCTGGTGGCGCTGCGATTTGCCAGTGATGCGGAGTTGCCTGCGTTGGCTGGCAAAGTTCTGGGCGAGAACCTGAATGACCGCAAGTCCATCAAGAGGATGATTCAGAATTGGCGGGCGGATGATTTGCGGGCGTGACCTTGATTTGGAGAGCTTCGGCTGGGCAGAAGGTTGGCGAGGCGTAGCGTCGGATTCTGGGGTGCCAGTGATGCGAGGCGCAACAGCGATGGCGGTCTGAAGACCGCCCCTACGCAGGCAGGGCGCGGCCGAACGTCGCGAGTTTCTTCTAGTGTGGCGCGGACGAGCGCGGCGCAGTAGTGGTGGCGCCGATTTCCTTCAGTTTGGCTTGCGCGCGGCGCGCCTCGTCTGCGCCGGGAAAGCGGCGGACTACTTCGCGCAAGTCTTTTGTGCCGGTGGCCTTCATACCCATCTCCACCTCTGCGAAGCCCTTCTTCAGGAGTGCCGCGGCGAGTTTGTAGCTTTGCGGATAATTCGCCAGCACCTGGTTGTACTGCGCGATGGCGTCTTTGTAGTCCGCTTGCGCGTAGGAAATTTCGCCCAGATAGAATTGCGCGTTGGAGGCGAGGTCCGTGGACGGATACTTCAGCACGTAGTCGCTGAATTCCTGCCGCGCTAAATCGTATTTCCCGGTGGTGAAATCGCGCAGAGCATTCTGGTAGAGCGTGTCGGAAGAAGCTGCTGGCAGCGAAGAGAGACCGCCGCGACCAGGCGGATTCCCGGCCGGCCCGCTGGAGTTGTCCGCGGACGGAGGCGCACCGGGTCCGTTCGATGCAGCGCCTGGCGCGAGGTTGCTGGGAGCGGCGCCGCCGGCGATGCGGCCATCAATACTTTGCAGCGTGCTTTGCATGTCGTTAATTTGCGCCGCGACTTTTCCGACGCGCGCTTGGACGTCCTGCAGATTGTCGGAAACGCCCTGGGTCTGCGTGGACATAGTGTCAATCTTGGAAGAGCTGTTGGCCGTGGCTTCCTGGACGTTCTTCTGAAGCGTGGCCATTTGCTGATTCAGCGCGTTCACTGAATCGAGCGATTGCTGCAGCAGGGTGCGCATGGACGCGTTGTTGGCGTCAATGGTGCTGCGCATGGTTTGCTGCCCCTGCAGCAGCTGTGAGACGTCCTCCTGCAGCTGGATAATTTCCTTGGACACGGCTCCGGTAGCCTGGGGATTCAACATCGAGCCAAGGACCACGCCAACGAGTAATGCTGCGACCGCGAGCACTGCCGATCGTGCGCGCATGATTGCCTCCTGGACTGAATTCTACCGAGTGAATAACGCTGGAAGCGACGCCCGCATAATTCAGAACTGTTTTGGACGTCCTGGTTAGCAGGGACGGGCGCTGTATGGTGACTCGAGCCCCCGCCCCTACGTTTTCGAAAAGCTACGCGAGCTGTTTATTGCGCCGCGACGAAGTGACCGCGGCGGTTTTGCTGCCAGCACTCTTCGGTGTGCTCGGTGCAGAAGGGCCGCTCTTTGCCCCAGCTGACCGTGTCCATGCGGTTCGCGCCGATGCCCAGCGAAATCAGATAATTTTTCGCTGCCTGCGCGCGCCGTTCACCCAAACCGATATTGTATTCGGTGGAGCCGCGCTCGTCGCAATGGCCTTCGATGGTCACGCGCACTTGCGGATAGGAGCGCAGAAATTCCGCCGTCTTGGCCAGCGCGTCGCGCGCGTCTGGTCGGATGTCGGCCTTGTTGAAATCAAAGTAAGCGTCCTTCACGTTCTGCTCGAAAAGTTCGCTCATGCTTTGATTGTTTGCGGGAGGAACGCCCGGAGCCGCAGCATTCACCGTGACGCGCGTGGTGGCCGTGGCGGTGCCGCCCGGTCCGGTGGCGGTAATGGTGAAGGTTGTGGAGCTGGTGGGATTCACCGGCGTCGAACCCTGCACTGCGACCTTGCCAACGCCTGGTTCGATGTCTGCGTCGGTGGCGTCGGTCGAGCTCCAGGAGAGAGTCGTCGTGTCTCCGCTATTAATCTGCGCCGGAGACGCTGAGAGCGTCACCGTAGGCTGCGCAGCGGGCGCGGGTGCGGCATGAGTGGGCGGCGCGGTGGCCACCTGTTTCTTACAGCCTCCGATAAATGCAAAGACCGTAGCCACTCCCAACAAGAGCGTGAATTTCCGAATGGTACCCGCCTGCATATATTTCCTCCTTCTGCGATTTCCGGGTTTCCTTGAGGAAACTGCCGGGATATTTAGTGCTGCTGCCTTTCTATTGTGCTACTTGGCCTTAAGAAATATTTGCGCCTTAACCGGTCAACTGTTTGCGAAGCTGAGCGCCGCACGTTTATGGTTCGCAAACGCTTACTTTATTTCGGCGACCAGTTGGGCGATTCGTTCTGGCCCTGGAACGTCAATTCACGCGGCAAGCTGCCATCCGCCAGCATGGTCCAGATGTGCCGCGTGCCGGTGCGCGTGGATTCGAAAACCAGGTGGCGTCCGTCGGGCGCCCAGCTGGGCCGTTCGTTGCGCCCTTGGTCGCGAGTCAATTCCACGAGCTGGCGAGTCACAATGTCCATGATATAGATATCGAAGTTACCGCTGGGGCGTCGCCAGCTAAATGCGAGCAATTGTCCATTTGGTGACCATGACGGGTCCACGACGTAACCCATGTCCGGCATGTCGAGTTTCTGTACGTCGGTGCCATCGGAATTCGCGAGATAGAGCACCGGCTCGCCGCCGCGGTCGCTGACGAAGACAATCTGCTTGCCGGTTTTCGGGTTCCACGCCGGTGAAGTGCTTACGCCTGCGGCAAAGGTAATGCGTTTCAGGCCGCCGCCATTCGCATCGGTGAGATAAATTTCCGGATCGCCGTTCTGGCTGGACATGAAGGCGATTTGATTGCCATCAGGCGACCATGCCGGCGAACTGTTCGATCCGCGGTAGCGCGGAAAAGAAATCAGCCGGTCGGAAATCGTGGAGTAGAGACAAATCTGCGGTGAAGTGATGCCGCGGAACGGCACGTAGCACGTGAACGCGATGCGGTCCGCGCCGGGCGCCCAACGCGGCGTTAGCGAAATGGATTTCAGATGCGTGAGCTGGTGCTGATTCTGGCCGTCGTAGTCCATGGCCCAGATTTCTTTATTACCGCTGCGGGTGCTCACGTAGGCGATCTGCGTCTGCGCGATTCCGGCTGAGCCGCCGCTGAGCAGCGCGACGATATCGTCCGCGAACTGATGCGCGAGTTTGCGTGCGCCGGCATCGGTGGCCGGACCGCGATAGATTTTTTGCAGCGCGATGGGCGCTTGTGGGTTGTGCACGTCGGACAAATATCCGGCAGCAGCCAGGTTCGCGGTGTCACCTGACAAATTGCCGTAGGCCAGCATGTAAACATTGGCCGGGGGGGCGGCCCATTGCGCGAATTGCACTTCGCTGGGCTGGCTGGGCATTTGTGGCGGATAAAAGCTGGGGCTGACGAGTTCCAGCACGCCGCAGAATTCCAGGTCTGACCAGAGCACATCGTGAAAAGTTTTTTCGAGCGCGGGCGCGGCGGATTGGCGCACCGCGAATTCCGGCACGGCGACCCGGGCTTTGCTGACCCCCAGGCCGGTGCCGGTCTTGAACCAATCCTGCGCGGAAGCGTTGCCGGCGCAAAGCAGCAGCGTCGACGTAAGTACTGTTGCGATGATCGCGAGTTTTTTTGTCATATTTTTTGTAGTGCGCCAGCTTGCTGCCGGATTTGTCGCATAGCCCGCGGCTGGCCCACGCTTCCTCATCTCTTGAAATCAAACCAAAACTCGACGCTTACTTTCGAGCCGGAATATGCGGGAGGTAGTTGCTGCATCGGGCTGGCATCGCGAATGGCGCGCACCGCCGAAGAATCCACCGAAGCGTTCCCGCTGGACTTGGTTACTTGAATATTGGTGACGCTGCCGTCGCGCAGAATGTCAAACGTGGCCACGACGCGTGGCGCAAATTGCACGCTGGGATCCACCGTGGATTGCAGCCAGGTGCTGCTGACTTTGCGCTGCACGGCTTCCACGTACCAGGAAAAACGCGCGCCGAAATTTCCCGCGCCAGGACCTTCGAACCCCATCCCTGCCTGCGTCGTCGAGCCCGCGCCCATTGCGAACGAGCTGTAGGGCACCGTAGGCGTGCCGCCGCCACCGTAGGGAACTGCGTTCGGGGGAGGAGGAGCGGGATTTTCCAGGATCTTCGATGGACGCGTCACATACTTCGGCAGTTTATTTTTCTCGAATTTCGGAATCGGTGTGACATCCGGGGGAGGCGGGAGCTTGGGTTGCGGTTCGGTTTTGTACAGGCCTTTGGACTCGTCCACTACCCGGCTGGTAGTTTCCACGTCCGGCTGCGGCATGGGGACTGCGGGCAAACTTCCCACCACGCCGACGGTCACAGCGCCGCCCGGCCCGCCCCAAGAATCGCCTGGATGGTTGTAAATCGCGGAGCCAATGAAGAGGACGACGAGACCAGCGTGCAACACCAGCGACGCCGACAGCGGGCCGGATAGATTGTCTGAGCGCGGATTGGCGGCGAGTGTGGCCATCGTTACTGAGTTTGCGGGTGCTCGCTGAGCGGCTGGGTGACCACGCTGATATTTTGTATGCCGGATTGCCGCAGCGAATCCACCACGGTGGCCCAGCTGCCGAAGGGGACTGTTTCGTCGCACCGCACATAGACCGCTTGATGCTGCGGGTCTTTCATCTGCGAAAGTAGCTGCGCGCCGAGATCGTGAATGTTCACCGGCTTGTCGTTCAAATAGACGCGTTGCGCGCGGTCAATGGTGACGACCATGCGGACCTGCGTGAGCTCTTTCACGGTTTTCGTTTTGGGGACGTCCACTTCGATTCCGGACTGCAGAATCGGGGCCGTGATCATGAAAATGATCAGCAGCACCAGGACGACGTCAATAAACGGAACCATGTTGATTTCCGAAAGCGAGGACCCGGTTTCGCGTTGTATCTGCGGCATGGTTTTCTGTTTACCCGAACTACGCGGTGTAAATCGTTTCAATCTTCGCGACGAATTCCGACGCAAAACTATCCATGCGCGCCGCAATCCCGCGAATTCCGCCCAGATAATAGTTGTAAGCGATCACCGCGGGAATGGCTGCGAATAAACCCGCTGCTGTAGTGATGAGCGCCTCCGCAATTCCCGGCGCAACCGCACGCAAACTCGCCGAACCTGCATCGCCGAGGCCGGCGAACGCGTCCATCACGCCCCACACCGTGCCAAACAATCCGATGAACGGCGAAACCGAGCCAGTGGTCGCGAGCCACGCCATCCATTTCTCGAGCTTGCGCACTTCGTCGCCCGCCGCGACCTGCATCTGCACGCCGACGGCGTTGGCATTCTTCACGCGCGGCGCGCTGGCTACGGCCGTGCCGCCTTCCGCAACGCCGGGCGCGACGGGGCGCCGCTCGCGCGTGCCGAGTTGCGCCTCCAGTTCGCGATATCCGGCCTGATACACGTGCGCGAGGGGAGTTCCGCCGGCGCCCATCCGCAGCGTGGCCGGATCAGGAAGCCCGCGTCCCGCGCGGAACATCTCCAGAAATTTCTTGGTTTGTGATTCGATTTGCCCGAGAGTCCGGGATTTTTGGAAAATGATAGCCCACGAGAAAACAGAGAGGACTAGTAGGATGCACAGTACGACTCGAGCCACCCAACCCGTTTGTGTGATGAGCGTTTCGAGCTGGCTCGAGAAAACTAACAGCGCCAGAACAGAAATTGTTCTCCCCCCAGGAAAAAGTTTTAGAAAATTGGCCCGCAAACACCGTAGCACACGCACAAGGAAGGGTCAAACGAATCAACAACCTACAGGAATTACCCGATGCTCTTAACGACACAGGGAGCTGCAAGGTTTGGGCCTGTGGCTCGCGCTAACTGGCGAGGTTTGGGAGCGCCGCGGCGGCTTCGCGAGTCAGGTTAGTTAGCTAACCACACAGCTCGTCCCGCGAATTGCAAATCCCAGGGAAGCCAAGTATGCTCCGCCAGCTTATCGCGACACAGGGATCGACGCATGGCTGGCCCAGGCAGCGAAGTTCGCGCGCGCGGATGCAAACGCGGTGATTGCAGCGGGGCAGTTCTGCTCGTGTGGAAGGCAGCTGTGCTCGTTGTACTGCTGATGCTACTGTCCCTGCCAGCACGTTCCCCTGCGGCGCAGCGGCGATATCGCCTAAGACTGCGGCAGCTGCGTCGCGCAATATGTCCTGACGAATCACGCCACGTCAATCGCCGGTCACTACTCACCGGTCTCGAATCGCAACCTTACGCGCGGAACTACAGCGTCGTGCGGCCTGTCGCGGTCTTGTACGTATAGGTGATCTGCGCGAGGGATTGCGCGAACTGGATGGCTTGGGCTGTGGTGATCGTGGCCGGGAGCTTGAGCAGGCCGGCGCTGGCGAAGTTGGTGATCATAGTGGCGATACCGGAGTCGGCTTGCGTCCAATTCACGGTGCCGCTGGTGGTCGCGGTGACCACGTAGGAATCAATCACGCGCAGCATGGTGCCGGGAGAGAGCAGGATTCCGTTGTTGGTGTTCATCACCTGTACCAAATCGAGCGAAAACCATTTCAAGTCCTGTGAACTCGTCTCCGCCGGAAGCGTAAGGAAATTGTTTGCGATTCCCGCGTCCACGATGGAATCGATCGCGGCAGTTTGCGCAGTCTGATTCGCGGAGCCGTTCGCGTTCGTCGGTGGCAACGCATCGGCGACTGCGCTCGCCAAGCCCACTACGGCCAGCGCCGTCGGTTGTTCCTGCACAATCTTCGAAACTGACACACCGTATGCTTTGAATTGGGACATGTTCATGCCGAACTGTACCGTCACCAGGTTGGTGCGCACGGCGTTGCCGACGAAACACTGCACGGCAGCGTCTTGCGCCGAGGCACAACCGCCCTGCGCTCGCACCGGCGGCGCAGCGGACGCAACCAACAGGCACACCCCTGCCAAAGCAATGTTTTTCAGGTTCATTTTCCAAAGCTCCTCAGAATGAAATGTCGGCTGCGCGGTTCAACGTGGGCTTGGGGCCGTAGAAAGCGCGCTGGCTAACTGCGTACCAGCTGGTGCCATGATGCGCCACGCGCCACGAGGCCACAACTGTCCAAGTGGACAGATTGAGGCCAGTCAGCCGCGCGGGTGGATGCGCGGTCGCGCGGGCGCCGTGCGGCGCTGCATCATTCGTAGCGCAATGCTTCCACGGGGTTTAGGCGCGCGGCCTTAGTGGCGGGCCAGACCCCGAAAAGCAGTCCAATGCCGACGGAAACGGTGAACCCCAGTACCACGGCCCACGGTGAGATCACCGCTTTCAGCGAACTCACCGCGGGAATCAACACCACGATGCCGCTGCCAGCCAGAATGCCAATGATGCCGCCAGTGCCGGTGAGTGTCATGGCCTCGAACAGGAATTGCCAGGTAATGTCGCGGCTCCGCGCGCCGATGGCCTTGCGCACTCCGATTTCACGAGTGCGCTCGGTTACCGAGACCAGCATGATGTTCATCACTCCAATGCCGCCGATCAGCAACCCAATGGAGCTGAGGACCACAATCACCAAGGCGACACCGCCAATAATATCGTTAAATTCTCTCACCGCATCGGAGTTGGTCTGAATGGAAAAATCATCCGGTTTGTCGTAAACCACGTTTCTGCGGCGGCGCAGCACTTCACGGGTCTGGTCCACCGCCGCGTCCAATTGTCCAGGATAGGCGAGGATGCCCAGAAAAACCTCGAAGCTCGCGGGATACATTTTCGTGAACGTGTGATAGGGAATTACCACGCGGCGGTCCTGGTCATCTCTGCCAATGCCGCCGACGGGTTTCTCGAACACGCCGATCACCGTGAAACTGGAGCCATCCACCAGAACCTGCTTGCCGAGCGCATCATCCAGTCCGGCAAAAAGTGCTTTCGCGACGTCCTCGCCGATCACCACCACGTTTTCGCGATGGCTGTTTTCCGTTTCCGTGAAGAAGCGCCCGCGCTTCATGGTTTCGCTGGAATCCACTTCCGGGTAATTGGAAAAAGTGCCGCGAAACTCGCCGCCCTGTACTTCATTATTCTGATAACGGACGTTGTGCGGGTGTTCCCAGTTGTAAATGGCGATGGTCATTTCCTTCACGGCCGGCGAAAGTTGTGCCACTGCTTCACCGTCTTCCAGCGTGAGCGGCTTGCGCAAGCGCTCCTCTTTCGGGCGCCGGCCGTTGCTGGGGCCTTGATTGAATCGCCATGCCCATGCCGTGTTCACACCTTGGGCCTCAATCATGTCCTGAATCGTGGTGCGAAAACCTTCCACCAAGCCCACTACCAGGATGATGAGCATCACGCCGATGGTGACGCCGAGAACGGCTAGAAAACTGCGCAGTTTGTGCTCGCGCACCGTATCAATCGCCAGCTCGAAGTTTTCGTGGAAGTTCTGCTGTATTTCCATGGGCTAGGCTTCCGCGCGCAGTGCTTCGATGGGATCCAGGCGCGCCGCGCGCACGGCTGGATAAATGCCGAAGAACAGCCCGACGCTGGTGGAAAGCAGCAGCGAGACGACCACCGCGAATACCGGTGTCGCGATTGGAATGGATGTGGCGGAGCGCACCAGCGCGGCGACTCCCAGCGCTATGGCAATCCCCAACAGCCCGCCCGGACGCCGCCAGCAGGGAAGACTCCACCAGAAATTGCATCACGATGTGGCGTCGCCGCGCGCCCAGCGATTTACGCAGCCCGATCTCGCGCGTGCGCTCGGTGACGCTGGCCAACATGATGTTCATGATGACGATGCCGCCCACCACCAGGAATACCGACGTGACCCAAACCGCCACGCCGAAGATGTTCGCGGTGAGATTGTCCCAGATGCCCATCAGCGTGGACGGTTCGATGATTCCGAAATTATCTTCGGCCGCGTACGGCACGTGGCGACGCGCGCGTAGAATCACCCGCGCTTCATCTACCGCGGTGGACATTTCCTGCCGGCTGCGCGCTTCCACGAAAATTTGCACGGAATCCTGCGGTGCCAGCCACTCCTTGCGGTACGTCCCCAGCGGAATCATCACAAAATTGTCCTGCGTTTGGCCCAGCACGGAGCCTTTCGGCGCGGCCACGCCGACAATTTCGTATCGCCCCTGCCCGGCGCGAATTTCGTGCCCGACCGGATCGATTCCGTCGAAGAGTTTCGCAGCCACGTCCGCGCCGATCATGCAGACGCCCGCGCGATGGTCTTCATCAACCGCCGCGAGCAGCCGGCCGTTCGAGGCGTCGAGGTCGCGAATTTCGGCATACTCGGGCGTCGCGCCGATGATTCTGACGTCTTCACTGAGGCCGCTGCCGAAGCGAACATCGGCAGTGGTTTCCTGCTCGCCCGCGATGTTGAGTCGCCAGTTTCATTCCCCCGCGCAACGCGTCCACATCATCCAGTCCCAGTGGGGGACGCTTGCGTGCTTTGTTCCACTGCTCCAGATTCATGACTATTCCGATGCGGTCAATCGCGAAGGAATTGGAGCCGAGATTGGCGACCTTATCGGCGACATACAGGTTCAAACCGTTGAGCACGGACATCACGGCGACGAGTGTGGTGACCGCTAGCATCACCCCAACAGCGTTAGAAAGGTGCGTAGCTTGTGGGAACGAAGCGTGTCCAGCGCAATCCAGAAGGTTTCTTGCAAGGCCACCAGCGTGTGGCGCGTGCTGGTCTGCGCGGGAGAGGTTTGCATTGATGTCTGTTCTACACCCTGGCTATCGTGTGCGCTATCTCTGTGCAAGTGCGTGCTGGCTATAAGACGTAAGCCGGAGCGGAAATGTTCCCGGCAGATGAATCACGAGGCGCCGCCCGCCGCGCACCGTGCTAGACTTCAGATTGAGACATGGCTAAATCATTCGACGTAGGAATCGATTCGCTGGTGAGCGACGGCGTGCGTTCGCCGGCCGCGAATCAGCCATTGGGACGCGAGGCAGCTGCGGTTGGGTTGCTCCCGCTGCCATTACGTGGGGTGCGTGGCACGCCTCTGCCTGGCGATGGTTCTGTTCCGGCAGGGAAGTCTTTCTTCCTGGAAACTTTTGGCTGCCAAATGAACGATCACGACAGCGAAAAAGTGGCCGGCGTGCTGCAAGGGCGCGGCTACCACGCTGTGGAAAGCCCGGCGCAGGCCGACCTGGTCCTCTATAACACCTGCAGTATCCGCGAAAAAGCCGCGCAGAAAGTTTTCGCGCGCCTGGGCGACTGGAAAACTCTGGCCGACGGAAAAATTATCGGCGTGCTGGGCTGCCTGGCGCAGCAGGAAGGCGAAGAAATTTTCGAGCGCGCGCCGTGGGTCAGCCTGGTGTGCGGCTCGGCGAGTTACCGCCAACTGCCGGAGCTGATCGCGCAGCTGGAATCCGGCGGGCGTCGCGTCACGGGCCTGGACCTGGAGACTGGCGAAACATTTGAGACCGAAATCACGCGCCGCGACAACCTGCTGCGCGCTTACATCACCATTATAGAAGGTTGCGATTACGCATGTTCCTACTGCGTCGTGCCCCACACACGCGGGCCGGAACGCAGCCGTTCGAGCGATGCCGTACTGTCCGAAGCACGCCGCCTGGCCGAGGCGGGCTACTCCGAAATACAGTTGCTGGGGCAGACCGTGAATTCCTATCGCGATCCATCGCCGCGCGAATGGAATTTCGTGGACCTGCTGCGCGCAGTGGCTGCGGTACCGGGGATTCGCCGGGTGCGTTTTACTACTTCGCATCCTAATGATTTTCACCGCTCTATCGTGGAAGCGATTGACGAGGTTCCGGAACTTTGTGACCACGTCCATCTGCCGGTACAGTCCGGCTCGACGCGCGTGCTGCGCGAGATGCTGCGCACGTACACGCGCGAAGAGTATCTGGAGAAGATCGCGTGGATCCGCAGCGCGCGGCGGCCTATTAGCGTCACTTCCGATGTGATCGTGGGATTTCCCGGCGAGACCGAAGCGGACTTCGCCGACACGCTATCGCTGCTGGACGCGGCAAAGTACGACGCGATTTTCTCGTTCAAGTACTCGCCGCGGCCCAATACTTCGGCTATGCACATGCCCGATAGGATTCCCGAAGAGGAAAAGTCCCGCCGCCTCGCCGTTTTGAACGAACGCCAGCGCGCGATTCAGATTTCCGCTAACAAAAAGCTGGTCGGCCAGTCCTATGAAGTGCTGGTGGACGGTTGCCATCCCGCGCGCACGCAGTGGGGCGGGAGAACTTCCTGCAATCGTTTGATAAATTTCACTTCGCCTCGCGTGAATCTTCTGGGAGAATACGTCCAGGTGAAGATTACGCGCGCGGGTCCGAATAGTTTTGCCGGCGAGCACGTCACCTGAAGCCCCGGGAGGCCACCATGGAACTCGAAGTAAAGATTCGAGGCTTAATGATGGACCCCGTAACGAACATGCCTGTGGTGGTTCTGAAGGAAACTTCCGGCAGCGGAGTTTTGCCCATATGGGTCGGCGTGTATGAGGCCAACGCCATCGCGCTGGAAATCGAAAAAGTGCAGACGCCACGGCCCATGACGCACGATCTGCTGAAAAATGTGCTCACCGGTCTGAACGTGCACGTGCAGCGCGTGGTGGTTTCCGATTTGAAGGACGATACTTTCTACGCGTTGATCTGGATGGAGCGCGACGGGCAGACCATGTCCATGGATTCGCGGCCCAGCGACGCGCTGGCGCTGGCTTTGCGCCTGGATTGCCCGATCTATGTCGAGGACGAGGTTTTGAAGCATTCCCGCATGTCCACCGCCGTCACCGAGAAAAGTTCCAGCGAAGATTTGCGCAAGTGGTTGGAAAATTTGAACGACGAAGATCTCGGCCGCTATAAGATGTAGTCGTGCGCCGCTCACTGCAATTTCTTCTTGTGCCGCTTTTGGCGTTTCTCGTTCCACAATTTGCTTTCGCGCAAATGTCTGGTCGCCAACCCGGCGGATCCCCCGGCGGTTATCCGGGCGGAGGGCCGCCCGCGCAGCCGAACATTCCCGACAATCCTGCGCCTCCCGCCGCCCCGGAACGAACCCAACGAATTTACGTCACGGATTTTGAATTGGACTCCAGTGCCGCGGTGCCTGATGCGAATCCGGCGCCGCCGGTCAATGCGCGGCCGCGGGCCGCTGCTTCCGCCGCCCGAGCGCAACACATCGTGAAATTAATGTCGGACAACCTGCTGAAGGATTTCGCGAAGGCGGGATACACGACGAAGCTGCTGCATTCGAGCGATCCGCGGCCGGACGACGGATTTCTGATCACGGGGGTTTTCGCTCAGGTGGGAGAGGACAATCGTTTGCGCCGCGCGGTGATTGGCGCCGGTCAGGACGACGAAACTTTGCAGTTGTATGTGGCGGCGAAAGATCTTGCGCATTTTACCTCGGCGCTGTACACGGCGGATCCTGCGGACACCAGCGGCGCGAAGCCCGGAGCGGTGATCGAGCTGAATCCAAATGCGGATGCCGTGAAGTATTCGATCGAAGCGGACATCACCGATAAAGCCATCAAGCAGTGCGCGCAGCGCATCAGCGCCGAACTCGTAACGCGCATCAACGCCGCGGTGAAAGCCGAAGGCGAACCGCTGAATCGTTACGCGAAGCCGTGACGCCGCCGAGTCTCAGAACAATACCGCTGGTACTTTTCCCAGGCGTTTCAGCAGGGCGAAACCCAATCCCGCAAACGAATCTTGCATCGCGTGCTGAATCATGCCCGGGCGCAGGCTCTTGCGCTGCATTGCAAGAATTCCGAACAGCGCTCCATACGCCGTAATTGTGACGATGGATTTTACGCCCTGATAGCTGTGCGCGATTCCGAAACAGACCGCCTGTATCGCCACGGCTGCGGCATCGGAACCAGTGATCGCATAGAATTGCTTCTGCAAATATCCGCGAAAAACAAATTCCTCGCAGAGGCCTGCGGTAGTTGACAAAACAACCCAGACAATTGCTTCTGAGAGGCTGCCGGGCGCCAACATAAATACGGCCTTAGTAGTCTGCGGGCTTTTGCCTATCGAGAATTGCAATCCGACGAGCATCACAATCACCACGAGCCAAAAAAGAAAGGCAACGCCAAAATCGCGCAGCACGTCGCCGAACGTGTTCCACTTGCCACCAATCAAACCACGGAAACTTCCGCCGGCCGGCTTTACGCCCAGGAACCACACATACGACACCAGCAGCAGCTCGAGCGCGATCATAAGCAGGTATAACGACACTTTGCTCGCGAGATGCATGCCTTCGACGCGTGTGACCGTCGTCTGCCCGTGGTAAGCGTAGGCGATGATGAACAGCACGAAGACGATCGTGTGCCACAACGGCGCGACGAGTTTGCGTCCAGGATTTAGCGGCAGATCGGTTGCGGCGGGCGTGGTGGCCATTTTTGCGTTGGCGAGTCCGTTCGCGATTCAGAATAGCGCATGGCAGCCACTGACGATGCGCGAATTGCGCAGCGCAGCGCCAGAGAGTTACCGAACGCCGCGCGATCGTGCTGGATCGCAGCCCGTGTTGCCGCTGCGAAACCGTTTGCACTACCGGAGCGGTTTGGACATGAGCACGAAGTGGCACGGTAATTTCGCTTTGATCTCGGCAGGAAAGGGTTCCGAGCCGGTTTCGACGTAACCGAGGCGCCGGTAGAATGGCGACAGTTCCGCGCGAAGATTTACGATGCGCAAGTCCATCACGCGGCAACCGGATGCGCGCGCATAATCTTCCGCCTCATCGATCAGGCGCCGGCCGAGGCCGCGATGTTGCCGTGCCGGGTCCACCGCCAGCAGTCCGAAATGCGCTCGCTCGCCGCGCAACTCCACGTACACGCATGCCGCGAGTCCGGTGGCATCTTCTGCCAGGAGAAAATTGCCCTTGTCCAGCAATGGCAGCAGAATTGCTGCGCTGCTGCGATCGCCTTCGACGAAAAAGCCTTCCGCGGTCCGGAATGCCAGATTGATCACACGCACGATGGGCGCGACGTCGCGCGGTTCCGCGCATCGGATTTTCACTTCATCGCTCATTCGTGAGTCACGGGCGAGCATACACTGCCGTGCAGGAGGCGCGGTACGCGACCTCACGCAGGACCGCACTGTCCTTGGCTCGGTTCCATTGGTTTTCTGTGTCGCGGTGACTCTCTGGCCGAGCGTCCCCACCCGAATTCCACCAAAATCGGCGCCTTGGGCGCATTTTTCGCTTGCAGTGGGAGTGTTTAAGTGGGTACAGTGGGCCTACTCGTGGTAGGATTGGGTCCGAAGGCCGCCATATATGGGCCTACGGTTGCCCAAACGGGGAACGAGGGGCACAGCTTGACTTGCGTCATCGCAGTTGCCAATCAAAAAGGCGGAGTCGGTAAGACCACCACATCCATCAATCTAGCCGCCGCTCTCGCCCTGAAAAAGAAACGCACGCTGCTCGTTGACCTGGATCCGCAATCCAACGCTACCATCGCTTTTTTCGAGCCGGCGGAAATTCAGAACTCGATGTACGACGTGTTCGCCGATCATCCCACGGAAATGGCAAAGGTGATCAAGCCGACCAAAGATCCCAACCTTTTTATGGCGCCGGGAATTCTGGCGCTGGCGCGGCTGGAGCAGCAACTCGCCGGGCAGTTTGACGCCCCTTACAAACTGAAAGACGCGCTGACGCCGGTCCTGAAGGATTACGATTTCGTGGTTTTCGATACGCCGCCGGCGCTGGGGATTCTGACGGTAAACGCGCTGGTGGCTTCGACTCATTTGCTGGTGCCGATTCAGGCCGCGTACTTCGCCATCGAGGGCACCGACGATTTGCTGGAAACGTACGCGCGAATCCGTTCGCGGCCGAATCCGGACCTGAAAGTGCTGGGCGTGGTGATCACGCTGTTCGACAAGCGCACCAACATTTCGCGCGACACGCACGAGCAGATCCGCGCCACCTTCGGCGATGCGCTTTTCAAGACGCGCATCAGCAAGAACGTGCGGCTGGAAGAAAGTCCGGCGTACAAAGAGACTGTATTTTCCTTCGCGCCCAAATCGTCTGGCGCCGAGGATTACAAAAAGCTTGCTCAGGAGGTATTACAACGTGTCCAAGAGGATCGGGTTACCCGTCACTCTCAAGATGCGGCATGACGCGCATTATGTGGAGACGCTGACCAGTTTCAGCGGCGCGTCCATCGGCCGCATGATTCCGACGGACAAGATCCGCCCGAACCCCGAACAACCGCGTAAGGCGCTCGGTGATCTGCGCGAGCTTACCGATTCGATTCGCGAGAAGGGCGTGCTGGAACCGCTACTGGTTCGCTTCATTCCACGCGAAGACACCTACTACATTATTTCCGGTGAGCGCCGCTACCATGCGTCCAAGGCCGCGGGTTTGCACGAACTGCCCTGCATCGAGAAAATCGCGGACGATGCCGAAACTTTGGAACTGGGGCTGATCGAGAATTTGCAGCGCAAGGATTTGACGCCATTTGAAGAGGCGGACGGGTTGCAGCGCCTGGCCGATCATTTCGATTACACGCACGACGACATTGCGAAGAAGATTGGGCGCGCGCGTTCCAGCGTCACCGAGACGATGTCCTTGCACGTGATTCCCAACGAAATCCGCAAGGCGTGCATCGAGCGGGGCATTTTGACGAAGTCGCTTTTGCTGCAGGTGGCGCGGCAGCCCACTGAAAAAAAGATGACGGAGATGGTACAGCGCATCGCGCAGGGCGGCCTTACGCGCGATGAAGCACGCCGCGCGCGGCAGGAAGAGACTGAATCCGCGCCACGTCCGCAGCCGTATCTCTTCGACTATCGCGCTGAGGATGACTCCTTCCACGTGCGCGTGCAATTTCGCAAGAGCCAGGTGAGCCGCGAAGAGCTGGCGTCGGTGCTTCGTCAGATCCTGCGCGAGATCGAATCGGGCACAATTTCTTCTTCTGCGGCATAGTTCAGTTGCGGTGCAGCATTGCCTGCGGCCGTGCGATTGTTCGCAGCTGTGCTCGCTACCATGAATCCGCCTCCGATTGATGACAGCCCTAAACCGGCCGGCTATCGCGATTTGCTGATCACTCGGGCGGGTCCCCCTCGCGCCACTCGTCCAATTCTGAGCGAATTCATTTCTTCGTGGGCGCTAGTCGTATTTTTGATCGCTTGTAGTGTGGCGATTGTGAAAGCGCTTTACCTGAAGTGGCTCACCTCGAAATCCTTTGCGGCGCTTCACCCTGCCGATTGGTTTGCGCTACTTGTGTTTGGATTTTTCGTGTGGCTTGGATTTGGCGTCCGGCGCGTGAGCGCCTGGAAACGCGAATTGATGCGGAACGGCGAGGTGGCCATCGCATCCGTAGCGAGCCAAGCGAATCGCGGGCGAGGGGGTTCATGGGTGACGCACAGTTTCGACGACGCGCACGGCACAACACATCAAGGCGCCTGCAGGGATAAGACCAAGGAACTGTGCAAAGGCATGACTTTCCTTGTGTACTACGACGGCGAACAACCCAATCGACGGGTAGCCTCGTGCGATTCGGAATTTGAAGTGCTGCTTCCCAACGAAGAGTAGGGGGAGTGGTTTCGTGCGACGACGCTCGCCTGCTATCCTGAACTGGCATGGACCTCTCACCGCAGCAAATGGCAATTCTGCAGCGGCTGCATCTGGCCGGCTTTGAGATGGTCGCGTTTCCCATGTATGCAAATTATGTGGGCACGCGGAAAGGGAATTGCGCGGCGCTGCTGGCTCCGGCCGCGGCTGGCGGCTTCGGCGTCTTCGGCACGCCGGTGTACATGATCGGCGGCAACTTCAGCGTGCGCGTGCGGCGTGACGGGCGCGAATTCTTCGTGTGGAAGAAAGAGAGCCTCGAAGCCACGCCCGAGCGGCTGGGGGAACTTGATGCATTCGCTGCAGAATTATCCCAAGCGCTGCTGCCGCAAATCTAATTTCTGCTCGGGTGAATCAGCGCGCCTGCTTCCCGCATCCGACTTCGCAGCGATGCAGTTGAATTCGCGGCCATCCCATCGCACACTACTCCCATGAGCGATTCTTACGACATTATCTGCATCGGCGCGGGACCTACCGGCCTCGCCACCGCCATCGAGGCAAAAGTCGAAGGCCTGCGTCCGCTGGTGATTGACAAGGGCTGCCTCTGTAATTCGCTGTTCCACTATCCGGTGAACATGGCGTTCTTCACGACGCCCGAGAGGATGGAAATCGGCGAGCTGCCCATGACTGTCGCCGCGGGGAAGCCCACGCGTGCCGAAGCGCTGAAATATTATCGCCGGGCTGTGGAGCATTTCGAGCTCGAGGTGCACCAATACGAGCGCGTGGAGCGGGTCACCGGCCACGACGGCGCATTTGTGGTGCATAGCGTGGATTCGCAGGGGCAGCGGCAGAAATATCACGCGCGGAAAATTGTGGTGGCGACGGGATTTTACGATCATCCGAATATTCTGGGTGTGCGTGGTGAAAACTTGCCGCATGTTTCGCATTATTTCACTGAGCCGCACCCTTACTGGAATCAGGACGTGGTGGTGATCGGAGCAGGGAACTCGGCGGCGGAAGCCGCGCTCGACCTTTTTCGCGCCGGGGCGCGCGTCACTATCATTCATCGCGGCGCGGAGATGGGCCGCACGCTGAAATATTGGGTTAAGCCGGATATTGAGAACCGTATACGCGCCGGGGAGATCCGCGCGAAATTTCACGCGCATGTGGTGGAGATCGATCCGCAGCAAGTGCTGATCAAGAACGGCGGCGGCGAGGAAGCCGTGCCGGCGAGCCAGGTTTTCGCGCTAACCGGGTATCATCCCGATTTCGCATTTCTCGAAAAGCTGGGCATTCGCCTCGCGACCACGAACAAAAAGCCCGCGATTGATCCGGAAACCCTCGAAAGCAACATTCCCGGAATTTATCTCGCAGGCGTAGTGATCGGCGGGAACGACACCTCGCATATCTTCATCGAAAATGGCCGGTTCCACGGCCGGCAAATCATCGCGGCCATCACGGGCAAAGGGAAATTGCCTGACAGGGAACCCGTCGCGCCTCCTGGTGAGTGAGGCATAAGCCTGAGACACCGCACCCGGCTTACCGCAAGCTTGAAATGTTCGCATCAAGTTCGCCCTTCCATGCTCTGCGTTCCTCATCGCTCAAACTGAGTTCCTTCGCCTTGACGAGCCGATAGGTGCCGAATGCCACCATACCGAATGCTTCTGCCCAGAAGACGGGGCTATTTTGGCATGTGAACTTGTTGAACGCGTAAGCTGCGGGCGGGGACAGAATCAAAGCGATGGCAAGGCCTCGATACCCACGCCTGTAACGAGCAGTAACCTTTTCGCGGTTAGGAATATCGGGCATAAATTTCAATGTCTTGCCTGAACAAAAAATGCAAACGAACGCGATGCAAATGAAAAAGGTGACAGCCGAAAGCAATGTTTTTCCATTTCCTGAAACCTTTGATGACATACAAACACACACACTCCGACTACAAACAGAGTTCCGACGAACCAGTTCCGCATCGGTCCCGTGCCAGTGGGCGGAGGCTGCACCGAGCATGGCGCTTTAGCGTCAGGATGCTGTGGGTCGATGCAATCTGGATTTGCGTGATAGTAGCCGCTCATGGAATTGGCCTGATGAAATCCGGCGCTATTTCCTCCGCCCCAAAGGAGGAAGGGAAATACGATACCGATAACGCCTGCGGCGACGCGCAAACCCAGGAAGGTAGCCATCATTTGTTTCTGGATGTCTGTCATAGGCGAAGGGCCTTCCGACAACGCTGCGTGCGGGCATCTTGTGAATGGGCGGGGACTATCGTGACAGTGTTCGCCCTGCCGACATAACTATATGCAATTACTGCCTGTACGTTGGAGTGATGGGCGCCGCGGTTTCGCTGTAGCTGGACCGTGCACAATCGGTGCCAAAGCGGAGTGAAGGTTTTTAGTGTAGAGGTGCGAGGATTCTAAACCGGCGGAGCGATCTACCTTGCAAGCAAAGGTAAATCGTGAAGGCCTCCGCATCGGCACACGGACGTGCAGGACGGCCTCGTGTCAATAGGGGAAAGAAATCGTGCCATTCTCGAATATGACTTGGGGTGCCATTTTTCTGAATTCCGTTTTGTTTTCGGCGGGCACACTGACTGCGGTAGCGTCGCAACGACCAATCGGGAGATAACGCGAAAGGTCTCGCCACCTTGCGAAATGGATGTACAATGGCCGCCGTTCGCGACTCCCACGCGTTTTCTATCCGCCGATTTGGAAAAATAGCCGCGGAATGGACTTGCCTGAAATCCAGAAGGGAAGGCGTCATGAAGAAATTGCAAGCGCTGTTGGTCGCGGTGGTGACCGCAAGCCTGCTATCCGGCGGAGTTGCTTTCCCGGCGCAATCGCTCGCTGCCGCCGCGCCCGGCACAGCTGCAGCCAAGCCGCCCGCGACTGGCTGGCCCAGAACTTTCGACCGCGACGGCGCGCATGTGGTTGTTTATCAGCCGCAGCTCAAATCCTGGCAGCGATACCGCGAGCTGGCCGCCGACACCGCCATCTCCATCACTCCCACCGGCGCGAAACAAATCCTCGGCGTGATTTCCTGGAGCGCGGACACCACCACAGATGTCAGTGCGCGCACTGTTTACATCCACGACGTTCACGTGCTCAGTTCCCGCTTTCCTTCGCTCGAACCCGTGCAGGAAGCGCAGATGCAGCAACGCATGCAACAAATTTACCCGACGCTCACGCTCACCATCGGTTTGGACCGCATGATTGCGAGCCTCGAACGCGTTAATTCGCCGGCGTCTGCCGTAGCGGTGAACACGCAGCCGCCGCCGATTTTTGTTAGCACCGTGCCGGCGATTGTGCTGCTGGTGGGCGGCAAGACGGTGCTCGCCCCGATCCAGGGCAGCACGCTGCAGTACGTCGTCAACACCAACTGGGATCTTTTCTACGACAACTCGAACTACTACCTGTTGAGCGGCAAGACCTGGCTGAAAGCGAAAGAACTCGGTGGGCCATGGGGCGTCGCGACGCAGCTGCCGGCGGATTTCGCCAAGCTTCCCGCCGGTCAAAATTGGGACGAAGTGCTCAAAGCTATCCCGCCGGCGACGCCCGCTCAACCCGCTGCCAAAGTTTTCTTCACAGAAAAGCCCGCCGAACTCATCGCGTTCAAAGGAAAACCTGCATACCTTGCGATTCCCGGAACCCAACTAGCGTATGCATCGAACACGGAGAGCAGCGTCTTCATTCATCATCCGGACGACCAGGTTTACGCGCTGATTTCCGGCCGTTGGTTCCGCGCGGTCAACCTTGCTGCGCCCTGGGTTTATGCTGGCAACGATCTACCCGCCGACTTCGCGAAAATTCCCAGAGACCATTCCTATTCCGCCGTTCTCGTCTCTGTGCCCGGCACTCAAGAAGCCAGTGACGCGGTGTTGCTAGCGCAGATTCCGACCACGGCCCTGGTGAACCGCGCTGCCGCGGAGGCTCAGGTGAAAGTCTCCTACGCCGGCGATTCTAAGTTTGTCCCAATCGAGAGCACGACGCTTTCTTACGCGTCGAACACTCCCGATAAAGTGATTCGCGTCGGCGATCTCTACTATCTCTGCTTCCAGGGCGTTTGGTTTCGTTCCACGACTCCGAATGGTCCGTGGAAAACCGCGGATTCCGTGCCGCAAGTGATCTATACCATCCCGCCCAGCTCGCCGGTGTACAACGTCACGTACGTGACCGTTTCCAATCCCACGCCCACCACCGTCGAGACGAGCTATTCCAGCGGCTACCTCGGCATGTTTGTCGTCGGTATGGCTGTGGGAGCCGCAGTCGTGTATGGCACCGGATATTATTATCCGCCTTACGTGTATTGGGGGCCGCGTCCCGTCTATTATCCGTACCCGTACACGTACGGAGTCGCGGCGGTTTACAACCCTTACACGGGCGCTTACGGAGTGGGCCGAGTAGTGTATGGCCCATACGCCACGGCAGGTTCGGCGGCTTGGTACAACCCCAACACAGGAATGTATGGCCACGCGGTCACGTACCAGAATGCCTACGGCGGACATACCTATGCTTCCGCCTACAATCCGTGGACCGGCACGTACGCGGCAACCTCGCAAGGCCACAATCAGTACAGCCAGTGGGGGAGTTCGGTCGTCACCAATGGCGACAATTGGGCGCAAGCGCAGCACGTGACCAACGCGAACGGCACCGCCGCGTCGTTCCAGACTTCGAAGGGAAGCGCAGGAGCTGGATTTTCCGGCGCTAATGGCAACAGCGGGTTCGTCGCGAAAGATGCGAATAACAACAACGTGTACGCCGGCGCCGACGGCAACGTCTACAAGAAGGACTCCAACGGCGACTGGAGCAAATGGGACAACGGCGGTTGGACTCCCGTGGACCCTTCTACCGGCGCTGCGCAAACGAAGAAACAGGACCACCAACAGCAAAATCCGACCAGCACGCGGCAGGGCGCGAACTCACAATCACAAAATCTTTCCGGCGCCACCGCACCCAGTGGCCAAGCCGGCCAGCGCAGCGCGGCAAACGGCCGCGAGACCAACCAGACGACGCCTGCGGCGCAGCCACGCCCCGCGCAGCCCACTCAAACCCCCTCGCATACTTCCGGCGCTTCCGGCACCATGGGTCAACTGCAAAACGACGCCAACTCCCGCGCCCGCGGCAATCAACTCGAGCAGCAATCGCGCGGCGGTGCACGAGGAGGCTCCGCCCGGGGTTCCGGCGGCGGTGGACGGCCGCACCGCTAACGCAGCACACCTCTCAGGGATGCTTTTCCAGCCAGCGGCCGAGGACTGCGGCGGCGTGTTCGCAGAGCGTGCGGTCGTCGCTGCGGAACGCTGCGGGGAAGTGGCTGTCAATATCCAGCTCGCCGACAACTTTCTTTTCGACGAATACAGGGACGACGATTTCGGATTTTGTTTCGAGCGAGCAGGCGAGGTAACGCGAGTCGGCACTGACGTCGTCAATCACGATGGTCTTGCCGGTGGAGGCGGCGGCGCCGCAGATGCCCTGGTTCAGCGGGATGCGCGTGTGCGGCGTCATGGTGCCGCGGAAAGGGCCGAGGACGAGCATGTCCTGCTTACCCTCTTTTTCGAGCATGTAAAACCCGACCCAGTTGTAACGCAGCATTTTCTGGTGCAGGAGTTTGGTGATGCCCTCCATTAACTGCTTCGCGGAGGTCGCGCTCACGGCGAGAGCGTTGAGCTGGCTGGTCAGCTCGGCAATGTCTGGATTTGCGGTGGCCATAGACAGAAATACTAACTTGAAATCTTGGGCTAGGCCACTGGGTCATGCGCGGCATGATTCCGCTACGCCAAGTGCCTGGCGCTTGCGCCACCATTCCCGAAACCGCACCGCGCGTTATTTCTTTTTCTTGCTGAAGATCGACGTGATAGGTCGTGTAGTCTTCTTCATCACTCCGCCGACGTCGGCGGTGATGTAGGGTTCGTCAGGCGTGCCGGTGATGCGCAGCGGCACCCCCGATTTCTTTCCCGAGCCGCCGTTTAGTGCAGAAAACAGGCTCACCCCGACTTTGCCGAAGCCGGAGGCGGAGGCGACTTTCGCAACAAGGTCGAAGTCCAACTCATTCGCGGGCGAGATCGTGCCCGTGCCACTGAGCTCGCCCACCGCAGGGATCACGGCGTAAATCCCGTCGGCCACGATGCCGCCATTCGTGACGCGCACGTTGACGCGCAACTTCTCAATCTCCGTGGTATTTCCTGTTTTCACGCCGCTCAGCGTGGCAATGCCGTGAATTTTTGAGGCAACATCGAAGCCGACCAGGCGCGTTTTGTCGATCGCAATCGGTCCGGAAATGATCAACGATTTTCCAGGCCCAGTCACAGCCAAGTTCATCGAGAGCATGCCGCCTTTCAGCTTTGATCCGTTGGGCAAACGAACCGCAGCTGCGGTCATGAGCGACTGCAGCTCATCAATCGGCAAATTTTGTCCGGAGAGTTTCAGGTTGAGCAGCGGCACTTCCAGGCTGACCGCGCCGGACGCGCCCTTTGCACTGGGCGCACCCGGTGCCATGGCTCGGTACGTTCCGCTCACGTGGATCTCGGCTTCGCCGACTTTTATCATGGCGTCGTCTATCTGGCCGCTGTATTCCCTTACGCGATGCGTGCCGCTGTAGGCGAGGTCCAGCGGCTTCGGTGCGGCTGCGGCATCCTTGCGAAGCTTGAGGCTTTCGATGTGAACGGTGCCGTTAGTGGTGGAGGTTTGCCCGTCAAACCTAGTGTGCACGTTCAGGTCTGCGAGCAGTGAAAGGCCGTCTTCTGGATCGATAAATCCGGCGCCCACCGGATCGAGGCTCTTAACCGTGATTTGCGCCTCAGCAGGCGTGGCGGCCGCATCGGCGCCGTCGATCGGACCAAGGTGACCGCTGACGTTGATGCTGCCGCCGGCGGGCAGGTCCGAACTGAACTCGAACGGAAACTGCAAAGCGAACGCAAAATCGCGCGCCGTAACATTCACATGATCGTACCCAATGGCTTGGCCTCGTCCAGGAACGGTCGAGAACACGACGCGGCCGTCTTCGACGGCGATGCGGTCAACGAACAGGTCGGAGAACGGCGCTGCAAAATCTTTGGAGGTTCCGGAAGCGGCACTACCGGCAACACCGCCGCTAACGGACGCGCCCGTAGCAGCGCGGTGGCCGACGCTGGAAAAATTCCATGCTCCGCTGACCGCGCGAATTACCGCAATTTGTGGAGATTCAACGTCGAGGTCGCGCAAGACCACCTCCTGCGAAAAAATCAGGGGGCGTAGCGACACGCCGATGCGCAGTTCTTTCGCCGTCAAGAACGGTTCGGCACTGAAGTTGGGGTCATCGGCTACGCTGAGGTCTTTAGCGACCAGGCTGCGGGAAAATACAGACAGGCGAAGGTCTCCAAGCTTCACGCTGCGGCCTAGCGTCCTGGTGAGTTGCCTTTCGATGGCGGGGCGGAAGGTATTGGCGTGCACGAAAAGAGGTATCGCCGCGGCGGCCGCGACGAGGAGCACGGCGATCGCCAGCAGAATTTTCGTCCAACGCTTCACGACGAAGCCTAAGCTAAAAAATTTCGAGGCGCAAAACCGCTTCGAGAAGGGAATTATACGAAAGGGCCGGATAGATTAGTAAATGTTTAGTAGCGGTTTAAAATCGCTTGCCGCAACGAGAAAATATCGGCACGATCCGGGCTCGAGGATCGGAGGTAGGGCGTCGCGCAGTCCGATTAGGCTCAGGCCAGCGGACGTTCTGCTCTTATCGTTCGATCATCTCTTCCATTTCGCTGGCCCCGGATTTCGCCGCGGATTTGGGCGCGCCCGACGGAATGGCTCCCGATCGATCCTCCAGCATATCAGCCAGCAGCAGCCGCAAATTGCCTTCGTTCGTGGAGTAGGAAAGGCCGGTACTAATATCCAGCACTTTGGTGCGGATGAGCTTTTCGATTTCGATGTCGAAGCACTGCATTCCTTCTTCCGCGCCGTCGCGCATGGCATCGAGCAGGGATTTTCCCTCGGATTCGCCTTTTTGCACGTACTCGCGGGTGCGCAGCGTGGATTTCAGAATCTCGAAGACGGCGGCACGGCCGGTGCCGTCGGCCTTAGGAATCAAGCGCTGCGAAATAATGTAGCGGAATGATTTCGCGAGGCGTCCGCGGATAGCGGGCTGGTCGGAATTCGGGAAGACGCCGACGATACGTTCAATCGTTTTCGATGCGTCAATCGTATGCAACGTGGAATAGACCATGTGGCCGGTTTCGGCGGCTTCCAGCGCCACTTCAATCGTTTCCTTGTCGCGCATTTCGCCCACCAGAATGAGTTTCGGCGCCTGGCGCAATGCGGCGCGCAGGGCCAGCGCAAAACTGGGCGTGTCGCTGTAGAGTTCGCGCTGATGAATGGTGGCCCGTTTGTGCTGGTGCAGAAATTCAATCGGATCTTCGATGGTGATGACGTGGCAGGCCTTCTCCTCGTTGATCTTGTTGACGAACGCAGCCAGCGTGGAGGATTTTCCGCTCCCGGTCGGCCCAGTCACCAGCACAATTCCCGGGCGGACTTGCGCCGCGTCGTCTAATTGTTCAGGAAGATGCAGCGTCTTGAAATCCGGTACGGCGCTGGGAATCACGCGCATGACGATCGCGCAGCTGCCGCGCTGCGTGAAGATGTTCACGCGGAAGCGCGAAAGTTTCGCCACGCTATAAGAGATGTCGCAGGAGCCGTCTTCCTTCAGTTTTCCCACGGCGAATGAATTCCGCCCGATCAGGTCCGCGGCGATGCGCGCGGTGTCTTCCGCGCTGAGCACGCCCACGCCTTTGATTTTCAATTGCATGAGCTGGCCGTGGAGTTCTACTTGAGGGGCGCGACCGGGCGAAAAGATCAGGTCACTGGTTTTCGGTGCGGCCTGCAGCATGGACGCGATAATATTGGCCGTGGGCGCCGGTCCAGTCTGTTCAGCTGGCGGCGTGGTGGCGGGCGCAATCGTTGGGTCTGCCATGCAAGCTCCTTCCCCAGCCGTCCGGGAAAGGGGCCGGCACGTCGTCTGGTCTTACACAGTGTGGACCATGCGGGACGCGCGGAGGCGGGTCGCGGTGCGCGGCTGTTCTCAAACGATTAGCTGTACTTTCCTGTCCTTGCGGCGGAAAAGGCTCCGTGCCCGGATTTTTGCGCTGAGATCGCGTTTATTTGCGCGGGTTTACGCATGGTCCCACCCGATACTCTTTCCCTACACCTGCCCTTCGTGGAACGCCGCGCGGCGCGCTTCTCTCTTACTCTATACGGTACGGGCATGACTGAAACTGACAATCCAAAATCGGGCGTTCCAAAACCGGGCACTGCCACGCCTGGCGGCGCAGTTCGAGGCTCGTCCCGAGCACCCCGCGCCTCTGGCACGGATACACCGTCGCGTACGGCCGGACATCGCGATACCGTGCTGTTGAGCGACGTGCCGGCTGATGCCGCGGCCGTGCTGACCGAGGCGGCTGCAGCGGCGTCGGCTGAGACTCCCTCGCTGAACCCGGCGGCGCTTGCCGCGTTGGGCGTGCGGTACGAAATTCTGGGCGAGGCCGGCCACGGCAGCATGGGCAACCTTTACAAAGCGCGCGATCGCGAGACGGGCGAGATTGTGGCGCTGAAACTTTTGAAGCCTGAGATTGCTTCCGATCAGGCCATGATGGACCGCTTCAAGAACGAACTGCTCTTCGCGCGGAAAATCACGCACAAAAATGTTTGCCGCGTCTATGAATTCAATCGCGTGGCTGGGATCGCCTACACTTCGATGGAATTTGTGGAAGGCGAAAGCTTGCGTTCGGTGCTGAACCGTTTTGGCGGATTGCCGCAGCGCAAAGCGACGGACCTGGCGCTGCAAATTTGCTCGGGGCTGAAGGAGGCGCACGCGCAGGGAATCGTGCATCGCGATTTGAAGCCGGAAAACGTGATGATTGACGCGCAGGGCAACGTGAAGATCATGGATTTCGGTATTGCGCGCTCGATGGAAGCAGGGACGCGGCTGACGGGTTCGATGGTCGGCACGCCCGCGTATATGGCGCCGGAGCAGGTGGCGGGCAAGCCGGTGGATTACCGCACGGATATTTATTCGCTGGGACTGATGTTGTATGAAATGTTTACAGGCGCTCCGGCGTTTAGCGCGGACAATTCTATTGCCGTGGCTTTGAAACAGATGCGCGAGGATCCTCCGCCGCCGCATGAGATTGAGCCGAATATTCCTGTGGGTACCGAGCGCGCAATTCTGAAATGCCTGGAAAAAGATTCGGCGAAGCGCTTTCAGTCCATCGCTGAGCTGGAATCCAATCTGCGCTCGACTGCGCCGGCGATGGCGCCTGCCCGGCCGTTGGGTACCGCGACCACGACGAATTCGAATCGCATTTCGACTGGCCTGCCGCGCGCTACAGCAGCTGCTGCAACTATTCCGCACCCGCCGACGCGACGCACTTCGCCGCTCGTGTGGATTTTGTTCGGCGCGTTGTTGGTTGTTGGTGCGCTGAGCGGGCTGCATTGGCTGGGGGTGGTGCAAGCTGCAAACCGAATTCCATCGCCGGAGGCAGCGGCGCCGCCGAAACCTCCCGATTTTGCCTACGTGATTCCCGCGCCTGCTCCCGCTCCAGTTCCTGTTCCGCCAGTGGTGGCGGAAGTGAAACCGCCAGTGGCGAAGCCCGTCGCACATGTAAAGGCTTCCGCACCCGAACCGGTGAAGCCCGCTCCGCCGGATGTGTTTCCGCGCATGGAAACCGGGCCGGTGCGAAAGAACCTTCACGCCAACGCCGCGAATCCTGCAAACGGGCGAACGTCCGATTCCGTAGTCACGAACGCCATGTACCTTGAGATGGGGCAATACCTGCGCAATGACAAGGCGCACGCGATTGCCAAAAAAATCGAGGCGATGCACTTGCCCGCGTCCATTCAGCTGGGAACTTTGGGAACATACAAGACTTTTGTGGTGTATTGCGGGCCGATTGACGCCACGCGTGTGGGCCCCGTGACGGAAAGGCTCGAGGCGAAGGGTTTGTCGATTAAACGGACAACGAACAATCCCATGAGTGGGGTGAAACAAAAATAGTAGAGCCGGGTTCGTGCATTTGGGTTCGTGGGTTAAGGAGTCGCGGGCCAAGCAGGATTTTCAGGGGCGACGCTCCCTCTGGAATGGAGCGCAAGGGAAGTGCGATGGAAGTTGGCGCGCGCAGCGATACAGGGCGTGTTCGCGAGAACAATGAAGACAGCTTCCGGCTGGCGCCGGAGTTGCATCTGTTCGTGCTGTCCGATGGCATGGGCGGCCTCGAGTCCGGCGAACGCGCCAGCCGTCTGGCGACCGAAACCGTGCTGACCCATTGCCGCGACGCACAGGCCGACGCGACGCTGGCGGTTTTCGGCAAGCCGATCGATGGCGTGGGAGAAATGTGCAATCGTCTGGCGAGCGCGATACGCCTGGCCAATCAAGAAATTTTTCAGGCCGCGCAGGTCTTAGGTGGCAAGGGCGGCATGGGCGCAACGATTGTGGCCGTGCGTTTTCTCCAAGATTGCGCCTGCATCGCCCACGTGGGCGATAGCCGCGTGTATTTGTTTCGCGACGAGCAGCTGAACCAGCTCACCGAAGATCATTCCTTCGTTGCCGAGCAGGTGCGCCGCGGCATTTTGACCGTGGAACAAGCCAGCCGCAGCCGCATGCAGAATGTGCTGACGCGCGCGCTGGGCGTCGAGCAAAACGTGGACGTGGAAGTTACCGAAGAACTTTTGCGCGACGGCGATACCTACCTGCTCTGTTCCGACGGATTGTTTCGCGAACTTTCCGAGCCGCAGATCGCCGGAATTTTACAGGAAGCGACGAGCGCGCAGCATGCCGCCGATTTGCTGGTGGAGCAGGCGAATCATGCAGGCGGCGGCGACAACATTACCGCGATTGTCTTGCGTCACGCGCCGAAGCAGAACGGCGCGATGAGCAAGATCGGCCGATGGTTTAAAGCATCCGAGGATCCATCTTGATAGGGAGGGCTTTGCCATGTCCAAGCTGGTTTTGAAATTCGAGACCGCGATATTGAAGGAAGTGGCGGTGGGGCAGCAGGAGGTGAGCATCGGGCGCTCGCCGGACAACGGCATCGTGATCGATAATCCGGCAATCTCCAGCTACCACGCTCGCGTGTTTCACGAGGATGGTCGCCTGATGCTGCAGGATTTCGGCAGCTTGAATGGCACGTTCGTGAACGGCCAGCGCGTGAAGATGGTGATGCTGAAGCCCGGGGACTCCGTGGGCATCGGCAAGCACACGATTGTGGTGACGGATTCGGTGGAGGTACGTGCGCATTCGCTCGACAACGTTGCGGTGAAACCCGCCGTTCCCAAAATAAACGAGACCGTGATGCTCGACACAAAAGACCGCCGCGAATTTCTGCGCCAGGTCGCAGCAGTAGGCGAGAGCGCGCAGCCCGCACCCGGCCGCATGAAATTGCCCACGCTCGTGGTGCGCAAAGGCAGCACCGACCGGCATGAATACACGCTGACGGACAAGCTCACCGTCGTCGGCAAATCCGCGATGGCCACGGTGAAGCTGAAAGGCTGGTTCAAGCCCAAAGCCGCCGCGCAAATCAATCGCCGCGACGACGATTCCTACTACGTCGGCCCGGCAGACAAAGTCCCCATCGTGAACGGCACTCCGATCACGCATCCCACGAAGCTGGAATCGGGCGACGTGATCGAAGTAGCCGGCGTCGAGCTTGAATTTGTCGTCCGCGATTGACGCCTGCTGTCTGCAGTCCGAAACAGGACTGCTCCGCCTGTGTGCAAGCGGCCCTGACGGACGCGGACAGCCGTCGCCGCATGCAAATGTGCAAGACATCGGCCGCACGGGACGCGAATAAAGTCTGCAAGAAATCCAGCCACATCCGTTCTAACTCCATTGGGATTCCAATACCGCGACGAGCAAGCGGAGGCAGCGAATGAATTCCCGCCTGAACAGAGCGATTTGCGCTTGGCTCCAGATCACAACCGTGACCGTCTCGATTTCATCGGTCTGCGCTGTGCCAGCGCTCGCGCAGACGTGTGAGGAGCAGAATCCGTTCCATGCGGTGGCCTTGCTGTTGCGGCTCCAGAGTTATTGCGAGAACTACGACGTCCCGTACACGTTTGATCTCTATGGACTGGCTTCCGTAGCCGGTGACGAGGCCATTCCCGCGCTGCGCAAAATTGCCGCTGAGCCCACCGAAACTGGGACCGGTTCTTACTGCCAGCGGTGGGTGAACGCGGCGCGGATCGCACTGGCTAAACTGGGCGACGGAAAGTATCGCAACGTGCTGGATCAGGCAGTGCAGGATCCCAAGAATCGGTTCCCTCCGCTGGGCGAGCTGGGAATTGTGGGAGATGACCGCGCGCTGCGCACGGTGATCGAATATCTGGTAGCGCACGCGAATGATCCTGCGATGTACCACGATTTCGGCGACTACGGTTCGGACACTCGCGAGGGGCTGCTGCAGGAGATCGACACAATTCGCCATCGGCGGCGCGTGCCCGGCCTTCCCACCGCGAACTACGCAGCGGAGGGAGTCGCGCAATGGAATGAATATCTGGAGCGGCACAAGGACGTGCCGCTCACGTTTCCTGTGTACCCCAATGTTTCGGACCCGTATCTGGAGTGCCTGGTGCGGAAAGTCGAGTGGGGATATCCAGACGCAATTCTAGCGATCGCTGCGTTTGGAGGAGAGTCAGCGCTGCCCATCCTACGCCAGTTCCCGCGGCCGTCAGCAGGAAACCCGATGGGCTTCGCCGCGGCATATGGATCGCTATTCGAACATGGCGGGCTATGGACGACCGTGCAAGGAAATACCCAGGTTGCGCTGGCACAACTGGGCGATCGCGAGATGTTCGACCAGATCGTATCGGAATTGAGCGACAAGTACGCTTACGAGGCCGTGCGAAAACTTGAGTTCATCGGTGGCAAGCAGGCTGTGAACGCCCTAATTCAGTCCTTGAACATGACGGAGGAGACGGCCAGAAAACTGCAAAACCTTGAGACCCCGCAGAAAGCGTATCTGCCGATTTGGAGAGCGAGTGCGATAGGGGTGCAAGGAGAGATCGAGCAGGAAACGTGTACGCCGTTTTCTTCCCATCCTTATCACGCGTGCGTCATGGGAGTGCTCGGGTTGATGGTGAAGGATCCGCCGCTGCGGGCAAATGCGAAAGTGAGCCCAGAAAATATTCACATCTGGAAAGATTGGTGGATGAAAAACCAGGACCAGGCGGTTTTCGTGCAAAAACCGGAGCACACCTTCGAATAGTTGCCGAGGATAGGTTCTGAGTGCCCTTCCCTCCAGTCGGAGCCGCGCCGAACGCAGCGGAGTTTCGAATGCTACACTGCCCTCTGTGGCAAATCCTGACGATTCGAACGGCTACGACGAAGTCGCATCGAGCTTCATATCGGAGCGGGGGCGGCGGCAGTCCGGCGTGGGAGCCTCGGTTGTCGCAGACTGGTCCAAGATGCTGCCTGACGGCGCAGCAGTCCTCGATTTGGGTTGCGGGACTGGCATCCCGATTTCGCAAGCTTTGATTGAGCGTGGGTTCAGTGTGTACGGGGTGGACGCCTCCCCTAGAATGATCGCAGCCTTTCGCGCCAACTTTCCAACGGTCTCCGTTGAGTGTGCGGCGGTAGAGGATTCGAACCTCTTCGGTCGAACCTTCGACGGTGTGGTCGCCTGGGGCCTTTTGTTTCTGATGGATGCGGAAGCCCAGCGCAGGTTGCTCGCGAAAGTCGCTGCCATCTTGCCAAGCGGTGGCAGACTTCTGTTCACAGCTCCGCGCCAAAGGTGTTCCTGGGCTGATGCCATGACTGGGAGAGCCTCGATCGCGCTCGGCCACCGGGTCTACCGAGACATACTGGAGGCCGAAGGCATGTCGCTCGTCGGAACACACCGTGATGAAGGCGAAAACCACTACTACTTCGCGCGCAAGCAATAGGCCACTCTGATCCGACCCCCGAGCGAGTTGCCAATCGAACTTTGAGTTCTGGCGCTAATGCTTGCGGATCTACGTCCGCTACTTCGGCAGGACCGGCAGCGGCGCGGCGGCTTGCGGGACTGCAGCGCGATAGTCCTGGCCGAGCAGTTGCGCGATGGTGGCGGCGATTTGGCTTTGGGTTACGCGCGGGACGTTTGCCATTTCGCCGCGCGCTGGCGTGTCTGGGCCCATCACGGCGATCCAGATGTTTTCGGCTCCGGCGATATTTTTGTCGTGGTCGCGCCAGAGTTTCAGGCCGCTGCCGCGTCCGTGGTCGCAAGTGATGATGAACGTCAGCTGATCGTGATACTCCGGCTTGGCTTGCATCGCTCGCCACAATTCCGCGATGCGCTGGTCGTCTTCGTGCGCGGCTTGCAGCACCAGGTCGTATTTTCCAGCGTGGGCCCAGTCGTCTGTCTCGCCGTAGCCAACGAAGAGCGCGCGGGGGCTGTGGGTCTGCAGAAAATCCAGCAAATCTTCGTGCGTGAAAGAATCGGGCGCGTCATCGTCCTCCACGCGCGTCGTGGTTCCGTAAAGCTTCTTCAACAGTTGCTCGCGCGGCGTCAGCTCCGCGGCCCACGGCAGATTCCAGCCGGCGCGTACCAGCAGTCCGCTTTGTTTCGTGCGAAAAATGTCGTTGAAAGTGTCCCATGTGCCGAAGATCGCCGCCTGATCGTGAAATTCCGACTGCGTATTGAGCCACTCGAACACCGTCGCGTTGGGATTCGGCCCGAATTCGTTGCTGTTGATCTGCGGATTGGGGTAGCCACTGGCCATCTCGTTGTAACCCGGGTAGGAAAATTTGAAGCCGTTGGTGACTTGCGCGACGCTGCCTTCGTGTTGATTGCCGTAAATCTGGCCTTGCTTCGCGACGACGGTCCAGAGGAACGGCAGCAGGGCCTCGCGGCCTTCTTCCGGCGTGTCGCGCCAGAAATCCTTGCGCAATTGGGCTGCGTCCTGCGCGCCACCGTGTTTTGCGTCCATCAAGTCGTGTTCGGGGCCGTCGAAAACTTCCTGCCAGCGGAAACCGTCGAGGACGATCAAGACGACCGCGCGCGTTTTCAACGTGATCGCGGCGGCGTTTGCCGTCATGCGCCTGGTGGTGTGTGAAATCGCCAACGCAAAAATCAAAACGCTGAAAGAAAAAAGGAATACCGTGCGGCGAGCCGTCAAAAGGGCCTCCTGAAGTACGAATCATACCCCAGAGGCAGCCACGAACTAATTGGATTGCGAACTAGTGGCCATCGGCGAGTCCGAGACGTAGGCGTCGAGCGCGTTGATCGGGAACTCGACGAGAAATGTGGCACCGCCTTCGGGGCGATTGAAGCATTCGATGCGACCGCCATGTTCCTGCACAATTCCATAGCAGATGCTCAGCCCCAGGCCAGTGCCTTTGCCAACCGGTTTGGTGGTGAAGAACGGATCGAACACGTGCTGTGGCGATTTGATGCCCGCTCCAGTGTCTGAAAATTCGATGGAAAGCTTGCCATGGGCGTGCGAGGAGCGAATCACCAGCGTGCCGCCACCGACTTCCTCCAGCGCGTCCACCGCATTGCTGATCAAATTGAAGAAAACCTGCAGCACCTGATTGGCGTCACCAAAAATCTGCGGCAGAGCATGGTCAACATCGGTGCGAACCTCGATATGTTTTCCGCGCAGGTCCAGATTGCTCAGATGCAACGCGGAGGCAATCACCTGATTCAAATCGAGCGCCAGTTTTTCCGTGGGCACACGGCGCGCGAAGCTGAGCAGGCTGGTGACGAGCGTCTTGATGCGCCGCGAAAGCGTGCGGATCTTTTCTGCGACAACGCGCTGGCGCTCGCCCAGAGTGGGATCGTCCACCAGCAGATCGGAGTAACCCAGGATACCAGTGAGCGGATTATTGATTTCGTGCGCGGCTCCAGCGGCGAGCTGTCCCAGGGACACGAGCTTTTCCGTCTGCACCATCTGCGCTTGAAAATGCTTCAGATTCTCGAACGACTCGTGCGACGCATCCAGCAAGCGGATGCGATCGTGATCCACCAGCCGCTGGCGCATGGCGATTAGCAGCGCCACCACCACCAAAGTGACTTGTGTGACGCCAATGCGGAACATGCGCATGTCCGGCGGATTGCGCGTGCTCCACAGGCTCCAGAGCGCCATCAGCGGAATGGAAAATACCGCGGTCATGGCCAGCACTGCGGCCCATTTCTTGGAAAGGTTACTGCGTGACGAAACCGTTTCGCGCGACGGCTTCAACCGGTACGCCATGATTCCCGCAGTGCCGAACCACACGAAGGAAGCTACCAGTGGCAGATCGAACGGGCTGCCGGTGTAATAGTCCATGCGATCAATGGCGCGATTGGTGATGTAGGAACCCGCGGCGTAAAGCAGGGAAGCGCTGAAAAGATGCGCGTAAATTTCCTTCCAGGCACCGCGCGCCTTGGTAATCAGCACCGCAAAGCCCACAGTGAGCACCAGGTTTTCAATTGCCGCCAGGTGATCGTAACTCCATCCGTAGGCGAGCACATTCGGCGCGATGTATTGCCAGGGGATCACCACGAAAAGGTAGAGATAAACCCACCAGACGAGTAGCAGCGAAAAATCCAAATAGCCGATGTGCACGTTCAGGTCGTCGCGCTTGTCGTGCGGCTTCAAAGCGAGCGCACCGATCATCGGCACGGGATGCAGGAACAGAATCACGTCCCCGATGAAAGGGTTAGGAACGCTTTGCCGCAAGTCCACTTCAAAATAGGTCCAAATCAACTGGCCGGTCAGCCACGCCAGGCAGCCGAGGCTGAGCAGCACCCAGAAGACGCGGGTGCGTTTTTCGGCGGCGCCCCAGTTCAGAATCAGGCCGCCGCAGGCGAACGTAGCTGCCAGGCACTGCACAATGTCGCCGAATGCGGTCAGACCTCGGCCGTTCGGAAGTGTAAGAGCAGCAATGGAATAGCTGCCGACCAACAGCACCCAGCCGGCGGCGAGCGCCCAGCCCGTCGGCGACATTTGTCGCAGACCTCTCTCCAGCGTTTTGTGCAGCGGTACCGTGACGCTCATGGCTCCGGGTGGACTGGTGCGACCTGGACTAAGGATACGGCGTCCGGGCGTGGCTGGGGGACCCGTTTCAGAGCGGCGTGCCGTTGCGTGCAATAGTTACCACTTGCTAGCGGGAAGTGTGGATGGGGTTGGTGAGAGGTCGGTAGGCTTGGCTTCGATGGCGGTCCCGCTTTTGCGGGACCGCCGCAGCGAAACCCTTACTGCGGTTGACTAACTTGACCGGCTTCGCGTTCGGCCAGGATTTTGCGAGCGTTTTGGTAAAGCGCCTTCGCCTGCGGAATCAGTTCGATGGCCTTTTCCAGCTGGACGTCGTCCTGCAATTCCACCTTGTAGCCATCGTTCAAACCGAAGTAGGAAGTGAAGACTTCGCGCTTGATTTGCCACTTCAGCCAGACGATGTTGGCCTGAATGTCCGCTTCAGTGTACTTGATTTTCTGCTTCTCCAAATATTTGCGGAAATCCGTCACGACGGCGTCGTTCGCCACGAAATCCTTGGTGATGTCCGGCTTCTCGCCCAGATAGTAGCGTGTGAAGTCGCCCACGCCCTGCTGCTGCGAATAGAAAACGCCGCGGCGGTAGAGCATCTGCTGGAAATCATCGGGTTTCGGAGCGGCCACGATGTCGTCGGGTGTGATGCCGCCGCCACCGAATACCTGGCGGCCGCTGTCGGTGAGTTTCACTTCGGGCTTGGTGGGCGGTTGCGGATTGTAGTGATAATCGTATAGCGAGACGTTTTTGTAATCGCGCTGGATCAGGCGTCCGCTGGGCGTGTAGTAGCGCGCGGTGGTGAGCAGCAGCGCGGTGTCTTCGCTGAGCGGGAATTGCGTCTGCACCAGACCCTTCCCGAAGCTGACTTCACCCACAATCAGGCCGCGGTCGTGGTCCTGGATCGCGCCGGAAACAATTTCCGAAGCGGAAGCGCTCTGCCCATTGATGAGCACAATCACCGGAACTCCGATGCCCTGGTTGCCGCGCACCGCGTAATAGCGGCGTTCCTGTGAAGCACGGCCGCGATGCGACACTACGATCTCGTTCTTATCGAGGAACATGTCCGCCATGCCCACGGCTTGGTTCAGCAGGCCGCCGCCGTTATTGCGCAGGTCAATAATCAGGCCGTCGAGCTTGGAAACGTCCAGCTGGCGCAAAGCCTCGGCCAGATCGCTGTCCGTGGTTTCGTTAAAAGTAGAAACGCGCACATAACCGATCCCGGGCTTCACCATCGTGAAATATTCCACGCCGGGGCGGGGAATTTCGTCGCGCGTCACCGTCACTTCAATAGGTTTTTCCCAGCCCTCGCGGCCGAGGGAAATATGCACGATGGTGCCTTTCGCGCCCTTCAACATATCCGCAACTTCGGTGGTGGTCAGACCGTCGCAGGATTTCCCGTCCACTTTCTGAATGATGTCGCCCGGACGTATCCCCGCCTTGTACGCAGGTGAACCGACGAACGGCGCCAAAACCACAGTCTGATTTTCGCGCTGCTGCACCGTCATGCCGACGCCGTAGTATTTGCCTTGCTGTTCTTCCTTGAAGAGAGCGTACTGCTTGGGATCGAAGAAATTGGAGTGCGGATCCAGCACGCGCAACATGCCGGGGATCGCGCCATCGTAGATCACCTTGTCGGTGTCCACCGGTTCGGCGTAATTGCGTTCCACCACGGAGAGGACGTGGGTGAAGCTCTTCACTGAGTCCTGCATGTCGTTCTGTCCGGCGGCTGTGGCACGCACCGACGGCCCATACAAGCCGCCCAGCACCGCGGAAATGCCCAGTACTACAACCAGAAGAACGACACCGCGCCTTGACGATCCCGTCGATTCCATGCGTCCTCGCTTAAGCCCCAGCACCCAAGTATAGCACAACACTTTTGGGCAGTTTGACAGGCCTGTGGCCCTCTTCTATGATTCAAAAACGGCGCGGGGGATGCAGGTGAAATGCGCATCCCCTGCCGTTTTGCCCTAAGAAGGCCTATGTTCAGCGTCCCACACCTGATTATCATCTTCGCCGTCGCTCTGATGGTGTTCGGTCCGGAGAAATTGCCAGAGCTTGCGCGCACCTTGGGCAAGGTGATGGGCGAATTCCGGCGCGCAACCGGCGATCTGCGCTCCACGTTCGAAGGGCACATGCGCGAACTAGAGCGCGAGGCTGAATTGCGGCGTGTGCGCGAAGCACAGCCGCCCGCCCAGGCTATGGGAGGAGGTGCGGCTGCTTCCGCGTTGCCTGTCTCGTCGCCCGAAGCGTCGTCAGAGGGGACCTCGTCAGAAGATCGGCTGCCGCCGGCACCGGGAACGGTTTCGACGGAACCGCCGAATTCGATTGCGGCGCGCGATCTAGCGGAACCCAAGCAGCTGCAATTCGAAACTCACTCGATAACATCGAGTGCGCCACCCGAACAAGCTCCTGCTACTGACGTTCCCACGACGGAAACCGATCCCGAGAAAGTGAGCGATGGTCGCGCCCGTCCAGCCTGAGTCCGCCATCGCGCCGCCCGCCGAAGAGGACGCCGGCGGACGCATGTCGTTTTTCGAGCACCTGCTCGATCTGCGCAAGCGTCTGATCTATTCCGCAGCGGCGATCGCGTTGGGCGCGGGGATCGGGCTGCTGGTCTCCAAACATTTCATTGTGATTCTGGTGGGGCCGATGCAGCAAGCGCTGCGCTCGGCACATTTTGACGACAAACTGTATTTCACTTCGCCGGCCGGATATTTAACTCTCGTCATCAACATCGGTTTGTATCTGGGCGTCGTGCTGGCCATGCCTTTCGTGTTGTACCAGGTGTGGTTGTTCGTCGCGCCGGGTTTGTACAAACACGAGCGGCGAGCTGTTTCTGGATTCATCGTTTCGTCCATGGTGCTGTTCCTGTGCGGCATCGCATTCGGCTACTACATCATGCTGCCGCGCACGTTGGGATTCTTGATGGGCTTCGCCACCGACTCACCGGTGAAGCCGCTGATCAATTACAACGAGTACTTCGAGCTGATCCTGATTATTCTGGTGGGGCTTGGCGTGATTTTCGAATTGCCCGTGCTGATTTTCATTTTGTCGCTGTTTGGTATCGTGACGCCGAAATTTCTACTGAAGAATTTTCGCTATGCCATGCTGATCATCACCATCGTGGCCGCGATTGTGACGCCTACCCCTGACGCCACTACTATGTTGGTATTCATGGCTCCGATGGTGGTGCTGTACTTTGTCGGAGTGCTGGTTTCTTACGTTGTGCTGCGCAACAAGCGGTCGCAGACTGTTCCGAGCGGGGAGGCGCAATAGCGTGCGTAAATTTTGCACCAGATTTTGGTTGGCGTCGGCGATCGTGGTGCTGTCCGGCGTGGTGGCGTGCGGCGCGTCGAATGCGCCTTCGTCTACGTCTTCCGGTTCTTCGACTGCTGCCTCGACCGGCGCGAGCACGCCCTCGGCTGGTCAATCGGCAGCGCCTCCGAAATTAGCGGAGGTCGCACCGCCCGCGGACCAAACCGGCGGCTTCGACGGCGCGAAAGCCTACGAGCACGTAGCAAAACTTGTCAGCTTCGGCCCGCGCCCGCCCGCTTCGGAAGCGCTGCATCGTTCGCAGGATTACATCATCGCGGAACTGAAAGCGGACGGCTGCGAAGTGGATCAGGACGATTTTCATGCCTCCACGCCCAAGGGCGACGTCGCGATGAAGAACATCATCGGGAAGGCTCCCGGCACAGGGCAGGGAATCCTTCTGCTGCTCACGCATTACGACACGCTCGGCAGCGTCGAGAATTTTGTGGGCGCGGAAGATAGTGCTTCGTCCACCGGAATGATGCTCGAAATGGCGCGCCAGCTCTGCGGCAAAAAAGGCCCCAATTCGGTGTGGATGGCATTCCTCGACGGCGAAGAAGCCTTCGTGAATTGGGACCAGGACAATGACCACACCTACGGCAGCCGCGAACTCGCCGCGCGCATGGCGGTTTCCGGCGACCTGAAACGCGTGAAGGCAGTGCTGCTGGCGGATATGATCGGCCAGTACAACCTGAAAATTCTTCGCCAGTCCGATTCGCCAAAGTGGTTGAACGATCTCGTGTGGAAAAAAGCGGCGCAGCTCGGTTACAAAGATATTTTTGTTTCGGATGAGACCACGACCAGCGACGACCACGACCCGTTTCTCGCGCGCGGCGTTCCGGCGTTGGATATTATTGATTTGAACGATTACATCAGTGCCGGTTACTGGCACACGCCGCAGGACACGTTGGATAAAGTGAGCCCACGCAGCGTGGCGATTGTCGGGTACGTGATTCTGGAATCGGTGGACGAGCTGCAGAAAAAATTCCACTAGCGCAGCGCCCGGGAGCGCCAATCTCCTGCTGGTCGGGTTCCACCGCTCACCTGTGCTACATTTCTTTGATTCATCTATGCCCACCGTTCGCGTCAATTCATCCGGCGGCGCATACCAGGTGCAATGTGCGCCGGGTGTATTCGCGCGTGCCGGCGCGGCAGTCGCGCGGCTAGGCGAAACCACCGGCATCTTCGTACTCTCCTCGCCGCGTGTGTGGGAGCACTGGGGACGGCCGCTGATCCGGGCGATCGGCAAGCGACCGCGCGTGCCGGTGCGCGCCATGCTTTTCGACGACAGCGAAGCCGCGAAAGATCTGGCCACTATCGAGCAAATCACGCGCCAGTTGGTCCTGGCCGGCGCTGATCGCAAGGCCACAATTGTAGCGATGGGCGGCGGTGTTGTCGGCGACGTCGCTGGATTCGCGGCAGCCAGTTATCTGCGCGGAGTTCGGCTGGTGCAGGTGCCGACGACGCTGGTGGCGCAAGTAGATAGCTCCATCGGCGGCAAGACTGGGGTGAATCTGCCAGAGGGAAAAAATCTAGTCGGCGCGTTCTATCCGCCGAAGCTGGTGATTGCTGATCCAAGAGTTTTGCTCACCCTGCCGCACCGCGAATATCGCTCTGGCCTCTATGAAGTAGTGAAGTACGGCATCATCGCCGACCCTGAGCTTTTCGCGTATCTCGAACGCCACATGCTCGCCCTGCTGCGCCGCGATGCCAAAGCACTCGCCTGGGTAACCACGCGCTGCATTCGCATCAAAGCCGACGTAGTCGCGCGCGACGAGCGCGAAGGCGGCCTGCGCCACATTCTGAATTTCGGCCACACGCTCGGCCACGCCCTGGAAGCCGCCACGCGCTATCGCCGCTTCCTACACGGCGAAGCCATCGCCTGGGGCATGATCGCGGCGACTTTATTTGGCGTTGCCACTGGGCGGTTGCGCGAGGGCCAGGCGACGCGCATGATGCGGCTGATCGGCAGCGTGGGCCCGGTCCCGTCGCTTGCAGGAATTCGCGCTGCGCAATTGCGTCCGATCCTCGCAGGTGATAAGAAAGCTCGTGGCGGACGCGTGCTCTGGGTGCTGCCGCGCCGTCTTGGTAAAGTGGAATGGGGCATCGACCTTCCCTGGACTCTGGTGTCCCGCACCTTCGCGGAATTGCCAGCCCTCTCCGCGCAGGCTAAAAACTGATGCACAAGCGCGTCGCATGACAGTAAAGACTGCAAAGCCGCTGAAACTGCCCGGCACACGGCCTGCCGGCGCCCGCACCGAAGGCGAAGCGTCTGCGCGCGTGCGCGAGATGTTCAGTCGCATCGCGCCGCGCTACGATTTTCTGAATCACGCACTGTCTTTCTCTCTGGACAAAGTGTGGCGCCGCCGCGCCGCGCGAAAATTTCGCCGCGTGCTGCGACGCACGGACGCGCGCGTGCTGGATTTGTGCTGCGGTACCGGCGACCTCACGTTTGCGATGGAGCAAGTCCGCGTGCATGAGATTCGCGACCGGGGCGCGCATCGTTTTCCGCTGATCGGCAGCGATTTCGCGCAGCCCATGCTGGATCGCGCGCGCCGCAAAGCCGTCAAGCGTTCGCGTTCCACAGTTTTCACCACCGCCGACGCTTTGCGCCTGCCGTTTGCCGATGCTTCATTCGATCTGGTCACCAGCGCTTTCGGTTTTCGCAATCTGGTGAATTACGAGCACGGCTTGCGCGAAATCGCGCGCGTGCTGAAGCCCGGCGGGGAAGTGGGCATCCTGGAATTTTCCGAGCCTGGCTCGGGCCCGATGGCGGGACTCTTCCGTTTCTATTTCCACAACGTCTTGCCGCATGTGGGCGCGGCGATTTCCGGGAACAGCGAGGCCTACACGTACCTGCCCGGTTCGGTCGCGCGCTTTCCCGTGCCCAGGGAAATCACCGCGCTGTTGCAGAAAGTGGGGTTCATCTCCGTGCACACTACCACCTGGAATTTCCGCAGCGTGGTCCTGCATACTGCGCGATTGCCTCACGACTGAAGCCCGAAGCATCGCGGCCTATACCGCGAAAACTCAACCTCCGCGCCCCCGGCAATTCAGCAAACCAATAAAGCGCGCTCGCCATCACATGGAATGAAGCGGGTCGGGCGTCTCGTGCGTCAAAAGATATATGTCGCGGCGCTGTTCATGCTTCGCTATTTGCCAGGCTCTCGCGTTGGGGGTTGCTTTGCTGCTGTGGGCAGCAGGCGCGCGGGCTGACGGCACGCCGATCCCGCACGGCACTCTCGAACTCGTCGCCGAAAATCATTGGCTCGTCGCAGGCCGCACGATTCATCTCGGATTGCGGTTCCAGTTGGAGAAGGGCTGGCACATTTACTGGGTGAATCCCGGCGATTCGGGCGAGCCGCCGCGTGTGAACTGGCGACTGCCGTCGAGCGTGAGCGTCGGTGAAATCGAGTGGCCCACGCCGCGGCGATTGGGGAGTTCGAGCATCGTGGATTTTGGTTACGAGGACGACGTGATGCTGCTCGTGCCGCTGCATGCGGAGGCCAGCGTGGTGACGCAAGGTCTAGCGCAAATCGGTGCCGAGGTGAAAGTGCTCGTCTGTCGCGAAATGTGCATCCCCGGCAAGGCGCAACTTTCGCTGACGCTGCCTGTGAAATCGCAGCCGCCCGTGCCGGATGCGCGCACCGCGGACTGGTTTGCCGCCGCGCGCAAATCGTTGCCGCGCCCCGCGCCCGCAAGGTGGAAAATGAGCGTGAACGATGCAGGCGACGCATTCGTGCTCACCGCGAAACTCGGCGAGCACGTGGCACACGCAGTTTTTTTTCCACGCGAAGAGTCGCAAGTGAAAGACGCAGCTCCGCAGCAATTTGCGGCCGTGCCCGGCGGATTCCGGCTGACGCTGCGAAAATCCGATCAGCTTCTGAAACCGATCGAGCGGCTAAAGGGCGTGCTGCTACTCGCAGGCGATCGGGGTTATGTGATTGATGTGCCGGTCAGCAAGGCTGTGGCGGCGCGCGGTGTCGCCGTTAGCGGAACGAACGCACTGGAATCCTTGAAGGAGGTAACACAAAAATGAAGCGCCCGACTTTCTACCAGTTTATCGTCGTGATCGTATTGTGCGCGCTGCCGTTGTTGCTCGCCGTCGCAAAAGTAGGAGACTCCGCGCCGGAATTCACCGCGACGGCGAGCAATGGCAAAACCGTTCGCCTAGCCGACTATCGCGGAAAATATGTAGTCCTCGAATGGCACAACAACGGCTGTCCCTACGTTGGCAAACATTACAACAGCGGCAACATGCAACGCCTGCAAAAACAATGGACCAGCAAGGGCGTCGTCTGGTTCACGATTCTGTCATCGGCGCCAGGCAAGCAAGGCTACGTGACTGCGAGCGAAGAGAACGACTACCTCACGAAAGAGCAGGCCACGCCCACCGCCGCGCTGCTCGACCCAACCGGCGAGATCGGCCACCTCTACGACGCGAAAACGTCGCCGCAAATGGTGGTAATCAATCCCCAAGGCGTAGTGATCTACAGCGGCGCGATTGACGACAAAGCCACCACCGACCTGCAAGACGTCCAAGGGGCGACAAATTACGTAAGCCTCGCGCTAGAGCAAGCCATGGCAGGAAAGCCAGTGCAGACCCCCGCGACACGTCCATACGGCTGTTCAGTAAAGTATCGCGACTAGCTCCAATGGCTCTGGGGTAAGTCCGGCGCGTGCCTCCCATTCCTTCCGGGACCGGCTAATGTCGTCGTATGGCATTGGGTCAACCTCGCAGGTTGACACTTTTTTTTGACGAATTCCCAAAGCATTACCGGCCACCTGCCGATAAAGATCACGGGCGCCTCCTTCCTACACTTGCGATGAGCTCGTCCCGCAAAGCGACTGCCACGTGCGCACTGATCATTCTGGCTTGCGTCAGCATAATCTCGTTCTGGAACGAAGTCCGCAACGAGCAGGATCGTGCCTGGGTCACGCAAACCCTCTAGGGGGCCGTGAAGCTGCAGCCGATTCGAATTGACCTTATCCAGGCGGAGACGGGCCAGCGAGCATTCATGCTTACGGGACAGGAGCGACAGCTTGCATTCTACGAGGATGGTGTCAGTCAGTTGAACCAAGACATAAAAGATCTCTCGCACCTGACCGCCGATAGCCCCGCGCAGCGCGAAACGATCGAACGGCTGTGTCCACTCATCGCCGGCAGGCTCGGGGAACTGGAAGGCGGAATTGCGGTTCGCAAGCGCGCCGGGCTTCTGGCCGGGGTCGCAGCAATTACGCGCGCCACCAAAGGTGAAGAGTGGATGGGGCTAATCGCAGTACAGATTGCCAAGATGCGGAGTACGGAAGAAGAGCTATTGCGCATAGGGCCGGATAAAGCGGCGGCCAATACGCGGAAGATGAAGGTCGCAATTGTTTGCGGGAATGCCTTGGCCATTCTTATTCTGTTGGCGGCGGGCGTCCTCCGAATCAGCTTTGAAAGTGCGGGGAAATGCGCCGTCACGCGATGTCCTGGTTTTCGAGGCCGCGGCCGCCGATTTTGTTCCGAACGGTTTTGTTATGTAAGTCCGGTGCTGGAGCAAGCCATAGCCGGAATGCGGGTGCACCCCCCGCAGCGCGTCCTTATGGATGCTTAGTGAAGTACAGAGAGTAAGTGCGCTGGCGCCGCCACAGGAGTAGGATTGCGATCGATCCATCGGCGAGGTAGTTAGGAGCATTCGCCATGCATTTTCTTATCCGCTCGCGTCCGCACGTTTTCAGAATGGCCGTGCTCGCTGGAAGTTCGTTCTTGTTGCTCGCCGCCGCGCAGCCCCACACTCCCCTCCCGCAGGTCGTTAACAACACTCATTCGTTGATGGTCGAGAGCTTCAACGCAGGCGATGAAGGATACAACCTGAGTTTACGCAGCAACTCGCCGGTTGCTGTAAATAGCGTCGCGATAGCAGTGATCGGAGAGAACGGTGTTTGCGATTTGCATACTTTGGGGTCGTTGACGGGCTCGTTCATCGGGCCGAGCGGAAACCGCGCGCTTCCAACTCTCGACTTTCCGGACCCGAAAGCGCGCGCGTGGGGGCCGCGAATCGGTGTTTGTTGCGAGACTGCTACTGGCGAACTTCAGCCGGACACTCCGGAGTCGTCAATTATTTCTAAAATTGTAATTGAGGCAGTGGTTCTTGAAGACGGATCCTACGAGGGCGATCGAGCGATTTCCGCAATGTTGGAGACACATCGCTTGGCGCGAAGTCTGCAGCACCAGCGCATCGCCACGCTCGTAGCGGAAGAAATAGAGAGCGCCGGACCGGATGACCAGGGTTGGGTCAAGGGGGTGCAAACGCGGCTTTCGGAGCTTCCGGAGCAGCCGGATGCAGATACGGTTCACTCGCTCCAGATCCGATTCGGCCCGTCGGCTGCTACGGAAGAGTCCATTCGAGAAGAATTCCAAACCTGGTCCAAGTTCGAAAAGGTTTTCGTCCTCAATCATCTAAAATTCTACCTGACCGAGAGTTCCCTCAAGGGTCTGCCGATCGTTTCGCTGCCAACCTGGTGGAATGCTACGCAGGGCGAATGCGACTTCTTCTGGCCGCAGTATAGCAACGGAACGCTGTAACAAACGCGTCAGGTGCTAACCGATGATGGGCAGCTACTAGTTTTCCAGACCGAGAACGCGGATTTTATTGAGCAGTGTTTTGTAGGAGACGCCCAGCTTTTCGGCGGCGCGGGTTTTGTTCCACTTGGCGTCGCGCAGGGCGTCTTGAATCTTGAAGCGCTCCACATGCTGCACCGCGCGTTGCGAGACTTCCTCGAGCGGGCCTTCCCACAAAAATTGTTCGGCCAACATTCCGCCGGGCAATTCTTCGACAGAAGGCTTCGACTCCGGCAGCTGCAGCGCGCTTTCGTCGATCTCGGGGCCGTTCGCCAAAATCGCGGCGCGCTCGATCGCATTCTGCAATTCGCGCACATTTCCTGGCCATGAATACGTCAGCAAGCGCGCTCGCGTCTGCTTGCCCAATTGCAAATCGGGCTTACGAAACTCGCGACGAAACTTCTCCAGGAAATATTCGGCCAGCAGCAGGACGTCGTCACCACGTTCGCGCAAAGGCGGAATGGTGATGGGCACGGCGGAAATCCGGAAGAACAGGTCTTCACGAAAAGTCTTGTCCGCGACGGCCGCGCGCAAATCCTTATTGGTCGCGGTCAGAATGCGCACGTTCACTTCGATTTCCTGCGTGCCGCCCACCCGCTCGAAGCGTTTCTCCTCCAGCACACGCAGCAGCTTGCTCTGAATCGCCATGGGCAGCTCGCCGATCTCATCCAGGAATAAAGTCCCACGATGGGCCAGCTCCAGCTTTCCGATTTTGCGCGCGCCGGCTCCGGTATAGGCGCCGCGCTCGTGGCCGAAGAGTTCGTTCTCCACCAGCCCTTCGGGGATCGCCGCGCAATTCAGCGCCACAAACGGATGATCCGCGCGCGGGCTCAGATGATGAATGGCGCGGGCGAAAACTTCCTTGCCCGTGCCGCTTTCGCCCAGCAGCAGCACCGTGGAATCCGTCGCGGCCACGCGCTGGGTCATCGAGCTGGCGTCTTTCATCGCGGGATGCTCGCCGACGATCCGCGGAAACCCATAACGCGACCGCGTATTCCTCGCGCAGCAATAAATTCTCACGCAACAATTCCTGCTGCTGCGCCGCGCGCTGCAAAAGCAATTTCAAATGGTCCAGGTCCACCGGCTTCTGGATGAAATCAAACGCTCCTTCCTTCATCGCGGTAACGGCCTCTTCCACCGAGCCGTAAGCCGTCATCAAAATCACGGGCAAAGTAGCTTCCACTTTCCGCGATTCGCGCAGCACATCGAGACCAGAACTAGCGGGAAGCTTTAAATCGGAGAGAACCAGCAGATAGCGCCGCCCGCGCACTTTCTCAATCGCGGAATTTCCGTCCGGAGCTTCCTCGACGGTGTAGCCCGCGCGTTCCAGCGCCTTGCGGAGCATTGCCCGCAATTCGGCTTTGTCTTCGACAAGGAGGATCGGTTCCATGAAGCGAAATTTCTAACGCGCCCAGCCGGGATCGCCGCCAGCCCGCTGCAATTCTTCTTCGGCGTCGCTGATGGCCTGGTTATCAGCCTCGATCGTTTTCTTCTTGGCTTCGATCTTGTCGGTTTTTTCGTTGATGTCGCTGCGCGAATACCCTTGCTGCATGCTTTTCACCGGATCGTTGTAGTACTGCACATCGAGCACGCCCAGTTCGCGCTGCATGATGTCCAGGTCGTCTTGGTCCTGCTCCAATTTCTTGCGCAGCCTTTTAAAACGCTCGCGCCATTCCTCCTCACCGTTGGCGGCAGAAGTTTTTCCAGACGCCGGCGCACCCGCGGAATCCGCCGCCGTAGCGCCATCGGCGCCGCCTGCTGCATCGCCGGCAGGTTGCTGACCCACCGCGGAGACGCCGCCCTGCGTGGGAATATTGTCATTGGTGAACACTCGTGCCGGCTTCGCGCCCGCTTGATCTTTTCTCTGCTCACGCGCCTTGCGCGCAGCTGCTACCAGCGGATCGGTCGTCTGCGGCGGAAGACTCACAGTGGTGGATTGCGACGAAGCATGTGCCGCCGGTGCCGGTGCCTGTGCAGCGGCAGGCGCCGCGGCCGCCTGTGTAGTCGGAGCCGACGTCTGCTGCTGTTGCGCCTGACTCTGGCTCGGCTGTCCCTGGGCGTTCTGGAACGCGTACGCGTGCCCCGATAACAACAGAAATGCCGCGACAGCGGCGCACAACAAGTCTCTACGCATGGGCTAACGCCTCCTCGGAGGTCCGTGGAACGCCTGCTCTGAGTTTAGATGCGGGCGGCGCGGGTGGCAACCGTGGATGGCGGGGGGTCCTGCCGCAAAGGTAACCACAGCAGAAACTCGGCTCCGCCGCCCGGGCGGTTGCGGCCCTCGATGCTGCCGCCGTGTTGCAGGGCCACTTTCTGCACGACGGCGAGGCCCAGGCCCGTGCCTTCGGATTTGGTGGTGTAAAACGGCAAGAAAATTTTCGGCAAGTCCGTCTCCGAAATTCCCGGGCCGTCGTCCGCCACACAGATGCGCTGCCATTTCCGGCCACCCAATTCTTCGATGGTGCCCGAAATTGTGACGCGCGGAGTTTTGCTGGTCGTCAGCGCGGATTCTGCGCCATTGCGCGCGAGGTTCAGCAGCGCTTGGCGCAGCAACGCTTCGTCACCGGGCAAATCCTGGAAAGTGCCTTCGAATTCCACGGCACATTGCGGAATGGTTTCGTGCAGTTCTTCCGCCACTTTTTCGACGACGGTTTGCATCGGCACCGTCTCGTAGCAGATTTCCAGCGGCTTGGCGAAGCGCAGGAATTCGGTGACCACATGAGTGAGCGCCCGCGTCTGCTCCAGAATACGTTCGGAGGATTCGCGCACGTCGCCCGGAGTCGTCTCGCTGCGAATCATCTGCGCGTAGCCGGAAATCGTGGCCAGCGAATTCTTGAATTCGTGCGCGATGCCCGCGGACATTTCGCCCAGCGCCGCGAGATTTTCCTTCCAACGAATCTGTTTTTGCAGCGCGGTCAATTCCGTCAGGTCGCTCATCAGGCACAGCGCGCCGCTGATCTTCATATCCTGCGCATGCGCGCGTCTTTGGCTTGGGCCAGATTGTCCGCCACGCCGGACTTGCCGGAAGCCCGCGCCGCGCGATAAATCGGTGAAATAGTCACGCCCAGATTGCGCACGGCGCCTTCGGACGTCAGATGCTCGATCTCGCCGCGCTGAAAAGTTTTGCCGTCGCGGATGCACGCCGTCAGCATCTGCGTCAGCTCCGATTCCGCGCCCAGAATTTCCTTGTACGAACGATAGCGCAACGTGCGTATGCCCAGCGCGGCTTCCGCCGCCGGGTTCGTTGAGCTGATCGCGCCGGTGGCGTTCACCAGCAGCAGGCCGGTAGGCATGTTGCGCGTCACTTCTTCGGTGAGCCGCTCGGATTCCTGCGCGCGTTCTTGCGCCAACAAGTGCAGCCGCGCCAGTTCCTTTTCCTGCGTGCGCAGTTTTTCGATCACTCCCTGCATGGAAGCGGCCATGAACGCGGAAGGATTCTCCACGTCCGTCTTCGGCGTGGTCCAATCTTCCTTGTTCGCGCGTGCCTGCTCGCGCATAAATTTGCGCAGCAGCACCGCCGCCACCACCATGCCCGCGAACAGCAGCACCACCAGCGCCACCGCGAAGCCCATGTTGAAGGGCAGGGCAGACACGGCATGGGGATGAACAGGCGCGGTCATTGGGGATTCTCGTCGTTCGACTGCATCGCTTTCGTCAACATCGCCAATTTTGCTAATTTCATCAGCGCACCATCAGCAGAGACTGATACCAATTCACCAGCGGCGTGCCGAAGAAAACCACCAGCAGCGCCCCTGCTCCCAGAAATGTACCGAACGGCAATTCGTAATCCGCGTCTTTGCGTCGCGCCAGAATAATTGCCACGCCCAGCACGCTGCCCAGCAGCGAGCCGGCCAGAATCGTCAACAGCGTACGCTTCGCGCCCAAAAAAGCCCCGGCCATCAGCATCATCTTCACGTCGCCCAGGCCCATGCCTTCGCGCCCACGCAATTTGAAATACGCCTCGGACACCACCCACAGCAGGCCGCCGCCAACCGCCGCGCCGAGAATCGCGTCCACCAGCGAAAGCACCGCCGCCGGGGGAGGGTAGTCGAACAAACGATTCGCGATCCACATGGCCGTGCCGTCCGTCGGCTTGGTGAACAAACTGAAAATCAGCCCGATCGCCAGGCCCGTGAAGTTCACTACGTCCGGCAAAATGCGTTCGCGCAAATCCGTGAACACCAACACGACCATGATCGCTGAAAACGCCGCCCACTTTCCCGTCTCAACACTGATTCCGAACGCGTAGAAGCAGCCCAGGAAAAGCAGCCCCGTCACCATTTCCACCAGCGGGTACATCCACGAAATTTTTGCTTTGCAGCCGCGGCACTTTCCGCCCAGCAGCAAATAACTCAGCACCGGAATATTGTCGTAAGGGCGAATCGCTTCGCCGCATCTCGGGCAGGCCGACGCCGGCAGCACGATGGACTTGCCCGACGGGATGCGCACAATGCACACGTTCAAAAAGCTGCCGATGATCAGCCCGAACAGAAACACAAAAATCCCGATGAAGGTAGCTAACGCCACATCTCAATTCTGCCCGAACGCCCGGCGGCCCTCAAGCTAGCGCTTGGGCATCGTGCCCGACTGCTAACGCGGCGGAGCGTAGGGGCGGAGCGAAAAGGAAGCGCAGGTGGCACGACGGGGAGGGGCGTGCCGGCCCAGCTGGAGAAAATCGCTATTGCTAAAGTACTTTATATAGTAAAGTACTTCTCAGGAGGCTGCTACGTGACTATTTCCGACGACCCGGCGGCAGCAGAATCCGCATCCTGGCGCCGCCACTTCCTCGCTGCTGCCACCGCCGCGGACCGCCTGCCATGGGACGATCCCATCGCACTCAGCCGCGAAGAATCCCGCTGTATTCAAAGTTCCATTCAACAGTTTCAGCTGGGCGAAGGCTCCCGCGGTCGCCGGCTCCTCAAACGCGGGCTAGAGTACGCAAACGCCACCGGCGACCCGGATCTTATCGAGGCGCTTGCGTTATTCGTGAAGGAAGAGCAGCGCCACAGCGGGTATCTGCTTCGCTTCATGCAGCGCGAGGGGATCCCGGCAAGCTCGAGCCACTGGGTGGACACGGTTTTTCGCCGCCTACGCGTCCTCGCCGGCTTGGAATTGTCCCTGCGAGTGCTGGCCACTGCGGAAATTATCGCGATCCCGTACTATCGCGCTCTCGGCGCCGCCACCCAATCGCCGCTGCTGCAAGCAATTTGCTCGAGAATTCTGCAGGACGAAGCCGCGCACCTGCGTTTTCAAGCGTCCATGCTCTCTCGCATATGCACCAGCCGGCCGTATTTCGCCGACCGCATCGTCTCCGCAATCCATCGGCTATTCTTGTTCATTACGTGCCAAGTAGTGTGGTTCGAGCACGGCAGGGTCTTTCGCGCAGGCGGATATTCACGCGGAGGAGTCCTGGCGGAAGCGCTCTGGGAATTCGATCGACTCGACAATGCAATCGGACGTGGCCTGGCGTGCGTCTGCACTCCAATAACGCACGAAGAGCATGATCCAGCCGTCGCGCCAGATCAGAGAGTATTGGTGAAGAATCGAGATTGAACGCAGTTCTGAAGTCGTGGTTAACAACGCTTATAGACGGTCAAGAAGCGGTCCGCCGGTTCGCCCATTCTCACAAAAAGCTTAAGAACGGGCCACTGGCAATCTCGCGCGCGTACGCAGCCGAGAAAAAACTAGCGAATGTTGATCGCAAGACGCAGTCCCGGGTATATGCAGTCGTACATGTAATACTCGCCGTCGGTGTAATTCACGTACACGTCATCGTCGTAGCCCCAGCCAACTGGCCACGGCTGAACGAATCCGAAGTTGTAGCCGCCGTGTGCGAAGCGATGACGGTCGTAGTCCCCGCGATTCACGTGGAAGCTATGCCCGCTGCCGAAACTGGCGCTGTAATGTGCCTCGGAGATTCGGCCGTGCGCGCCATTGCCGTGGTTTGCAGCCCCCGCACGTGACTGCTGCGCGTGAGATTGGTTCGTTGCGGCATGCTCTTGTTGCGCGTGGCTCGCGGTATTGGCGTGCTCTCGGGCCGCGGGCTTGGTGCTTGCTGGTGCTGCTCTGCCGGCTTGGCCTGCTAGCCACTCTATCGATTCCACATACGTGAGTCTGATCTAAACAGGACAGGTTCCATCACCGCGTGCCGAATCATTCGCGCGCGAAAATTCTGTGCCCCAGCCCGTTCTCCAGCCATGATGCGCTGGCATTGCAGAGGCACCGCGCGTTCACCCCTCATTCATCCGCCCACGAGACCAAAAACTGACAACCTTGGGACAATCATTTGATTTCCCCGTGACAAGCTCCGCCCGGTCCCCGCTTAGTGTGGTCACTCGGGCCTAGGCTTTTAATTCAATACGAGAGGAGCGTCATGGAAAAATCGAAAGGATTCATGAATAGCAAAGTAAATCGCCGATCACTATTGCAGAAGGGCGTGCTGGCGGCAGGCGCTGCCACTATGAGCGCGGGAATGCTGAGCACCGCGAAAGCCGCATTCGACGAGGACGACCACGGAAGGCTCACGCACGGAGACGCAGCAATTCTGCGTTTCCTGGCCGCCGCCGAAATCCTCGAAACGGATCTGTGGATTCAGTACGCGGAACTAGGCGGCATTGGCGACAATCCACCCGTCGAAGTAGACCCCAATCAGGCGATGAACAATTATCAGGTCGCGCTGTCGAATCTCGATGGCGACGGCCCGCAATACATCACCAGCAACACGCTGGACGAAGCCAGCCACGCGGCTTTCCTCAACGCCTATCTGGAATCCAAAGGCGCCGAGCCGGTCAACCTGGACCATTTCCGCACGCTGCCGGGAAGCACCGCCACTGGATCATCGGGCATGAAGCGCCTGACGAACCTGATGCATCTGAATGTGGACACCAGCTGGTTCGTCCGTTACCGCAGCACCACCAATCCTGACTTCGGCGCCACGTTTCCGCAGGCCGTCAAACTAAATAACGTCACGGCCATTCCGCGAAACAATAATGATTTCAACGGAGCTGCCAACCCGAACTTTCTCGGCAACGATCACATTCAAGCAATCGCCAACGTGGCAGCCTTTCACTTCGCTATGATCGAACAGGGCGGCTCGAGTCTCTATTCTGCGCTCGGCCAGAAAGTCAGCAGCAGGGAAGTGCTGAAAATTACGCTAGGTATTGGCGGAGATGAAGTCGCGCACTTCCTGGAATGGGTGGATTTCGCGGGCAATGGAGTGCAACAGCCGGTGGCGCCATTCACCGACTCCATTTCCGGCCTCACCTTTCCTGATTTCTTCAACGACCCACCGCTGCAGCCGGCGAACCTGGTTCAGCCCAGCCTGATCTTTCCCGTTCCCTGCGAATTTATCAGCGCGAATTTGCCGCACTGCGCCGTGATTCGGCCCAGCGACGACCGATTCGCCGGCGCGCAGGCGGCAGTCACAGCCCTCACCAACGACGGGCTGTTCATCGGTCAACCCCCGAAGTTCTTCCAAACCCTAAAACAATTGGCCGAAGAAGCCGACAACGCGCACCGAGAATTCTAGTCGGCGGAACAAATCAGTTGAACGCAACGGCTGAACCAATCGGGTCGCCACATCGGTTAAACACTTCGGCCGCACGCATAAGCCGAACAAAAATGTTGTAAGGGATTGGTCCCGCGCAAGCCTGTCCGAGCAGGCCGGTGCGGGACCATTTCTCGTTTCGACCGTGTGCAAACAGCTCGGCATGGCTAGGAGATGCGTCTAGCCGTCCGGGTAATCCAAAAGTCCCCCTGTTAACCTTCGGTTTCTCGCCGCATCTCATAATTCCGCGTGTCTGATGCTAAGCAGGGTGGCGCCGGCTGGTTCTCGCTGGAGGCCGCCGGACCGTTCAGCCAAATCGGCAAGCGGTGGACCGACCCGGTCCTGGAAGATTTGGCGATCAAGGGTCTCGCGGATTCGGATCCCCAAGTGGCGTAGGACGCTGCCACCTACCTGGGAAATTTCGCCTCCGCCAACGCGGAACAGCCCTTGTGGGAACGCTACGAAGCGTGGAGCAAACCTTGGACCGGGCGAGAAAGGGAAATGCGCTATGTTTCAGGGGGAGAAAACCCAAACGCTGAGCAGGCCGGCGTTGGCGGAAGCTTGGCGCGAGCGTTAGCCACAGGCGTTGGCTGGCTGTTGGATCAGAGCGAGTTTCGCCGCATCCCGCAGTTAGGCGTAGGACAAAATATTTCGCAGCTCTCCGAGAGCGCTCTGGCTGCCTCGTCGCAACGCCCGCTCGTCATCGTCTGCATGGCGATCGGAATTCCTGCGGAGCCATACCGTTTCGCTCTCGCTCAGTACGAACTCCACTCCACGGACGCACTGAAAACCAAACTGCGCGAATTCCCACGCGGCACGAAATTCCTCTGGGATTCCTCGAATTGCGGCTCGTCCGCGGAAGCTGAAAATGTTTTTAGCGAGATCTCCCAAGTCGCCACAGAAAGCGGGCTGGTCTTGCGGCGCGCGCCTGCCCCAAATAACCCCGCTGGTTCAGGGGAAGGCTCCGGAGACGGACGAGCAGTTCGCAGCCAACGCAGCCGGTTGCGGGCGTTCGGGAGACCGTCCCCGCCGACGTTAATCCTGGCGAAGGGCTTGCGCAGGATCTATGCGCAAAACGCGCGCGCCGGGGATGGCGCAGGCGACAGCGGCGACGGCGAGCAAGAACATGGGCGCACCAGCGAAAGTGAGCGGGTCCACCGGCGAAATGCCATACAGCAGTCCAGCGGTGAATTTCTGTGCGGCCCATGCGCCACAGAGCCCTATCGCGGCGCCAAGCGCGACCATCTTCAGGCCCTGCTTCAGCACCAGCCACAAAACATTGGCGTGGCTGGCGCCCAGCGCCATGCGCACAGCCAACTCCTGATCGCGTTGCGCTACCAGAAAAGAAATCACGCCGTAGATACCCACGATCGCCAGCGCCAAACCGGCAGCGGCGAATAAAGTCAACAGAACGGTAGTGAAACGCTGGCCGCCAGTCTGCCGCGCGACGAGCTCGTCCATCGTTCGTACCGCGGCGAAGGGAATGTCAGCATCCAGCTGACGAAGTTGATCGCGCACTTCGGGCGCCAGCACGAGCGGATCCGCAGCCGTGCGAATCACAATATCCTTAAATCCGTAATTCACCAGCGGATGCTGCGCATACAGAACGGTAATCTGCGGCTCCGGCGCCAGCGCCAGGCCAACGTTCTTGAAATCGCCGATGACACCAATGATCGTGACGTCCGCGGAGTCCGTCACACCCTCGCCAGCCCCGATGCGCAGGAATTGCGGAGGCCCTACATGAATCGTTCGTCCGATCGGATCTTCCGTTGGGAAATAGCGCCTCTGAAATTCCTCGCTGATCAACGCGACGGACGGACTACTGGCGCCATCCGATTCTGCGAAGTCCCGGCCGCGTATCAAGGGGATTCCCAAAGTTCCAACGAAATGATAATCCGCCACTCCAAACTGAGCAGACGGAACATCCTGGATTCTGCTGACCGGACGCCCTGGAATATCCAGCATTTGCGTCCATCCGTTATACGGAGGGTAGATCGTTGTCACGGTCGCGTCGCGCACGCCTGGCAGTGCACGAACGCGCGCGGAAAATTCGTCGCAGAAGCGCGCGATCGAGCCCGGCTCCGGATAGCGCACCCCGGGCAAATAAATTTGGCCTCTCAGCAAATGGTCTTGACGAATTCCCAAGCTCTGTCCCTGCAAACGCAAAATGCTGCGCACCAGCAGGCTCGCTCCCACCAACAGCATCAACGACAATGCCATCTCCGTCACGACCAGGACGTTGCGCAAGCGCTGGCTGCCCGGTCCCGATGTGCCGTAACGTCCGCCCTGCTTCAAAGCATCCATCAGATTCAGCCGCGTGCCCATGAAAGCCGGCGCCAGTCCAAAAAGCAAACTCGTAATCAGCGACACCGACAAAGTGAACGTCAGCACGCGCCAGTCAATCGCGACCGAACCTAGTTGCGGAAATTCCTCCGGGTGCATCCGCGCCAGACTCGCGAGACCCAGCCGTGCAAGTCCCACGCCCACCGCTCCGCCAATCAGCGATAGCAATAAGGTTTCGGCAAGCAACGCTCGGATCAGTCCTCCTCGCCCCGCGCCCAGAGCCGCGCGCACCGCCAGTTCCCGTCGCCGCGCCGAATTGCGCGCCAGCAGCAAATTCGCCAGATTCACGCATGCGATCAGCAAAATCAGACCGACCGCGCCCATCAGCAGAGTCAACATCGGCCGCAAAGTTCCCACGCGCGTCTCGGAAACTCTGCTGAGCGATACGCCCACGCCTTGATCTGCCGGATGCGCTGCCGCCAGTGCAGCCGCGATCGCTGCGATTTCCGCCTGCGCCTGCTCAAGCCGTAACCCCGGTTTCATCCGCGCCAGCGCCCCGAAGCCTCTCGCTCCGCGTGAACTTTCCGGCAGCTGGTCCGTCGTTGGAAATGGAGTCCAAACTTCAGTCGCGCCAACGTGCCCGGGCTCCATCCACTCCGGAATCACATCCGGCATAACCGCGATGATCGTGTACGGCTCCGCGTTGATAACGATTTTCCGTCCAAGAATTGCTCGATCGGCGGCGAAGTGGTTCCGCCAAAGCTGCGCGCTGATCAGCGCCACGTAACCCTTGCCGTCCTGATTTTCTTCCGCCGTGAAAAGCCGCCCCATAATCGGCTCTATATCGAGCACCTCGAAATACGCCGCCGGCACCAAGCCCACCTGCATCTGCTGCGGCTCGGCGACAGAATTGCCGAAGCTCACGTTCTTGCGCCACGTGTCATACACCACCATTTTCTGAAAACTGTGACTGTTTTCCGCGAAATCACGCATGTCAAGCACCGAAGGTCCGCCTGGGTATGCGAATCCGGTGATGGGAACGCCGTTTATCGTTGAATTGATGCGCACAAGTTGGTCCGCAGCGGAGAAGGGCAGCGGCTGCAGCATCAGTGCATTAATCGCGCTGAATATCGCGGTGTTGGCACCGATGCCCAGCGCCAGCGTAAGTATCGCCACGGAGGTGAAACCGGGGCCTTTACGAAGCGAGCGCGCGGCGTATTTCACATCGCGAACAAATCGTTCCAGCCAAATCGCGCTCCAGATTTCGCGCAGGTCTTCCCGCGCCAGTGTGGTATTTCCGAAAGCTCGTCGCGCAGCGCAATCCGCTTCTTCGGCCGGCAAGCCAGACTCTCGCTGCTCCTCCGCTTCGAGTGCGAGATGAGCTTGAAGCTCACGCTCCAATTCCTCCTCGCGCGGGCGGCGCCGCCAGACGCGAGTGCCGAGCGAGTGCAGCCAATTCCGAACGCCCACGGTTAATCCCCACGCGCCGGCCGCATTACCGTCGCCACTGCTGCGGCCAATTGTTTCCAGCGCGATTGTTCGCGCACGAGCTGTTTCCGGCCCGCCGGTGTGAGCCGGTAATACTTAAATTCACGATTGCGGTCCTTCGCGATCTCCCACTTCGCCGCGATCCAGCCCTTGCGTTCCATGCGATGCAACGCCGGATAGAGCGAACCGTGCTCCACCTGCAGCAGATCCTCGGTAGTGCGTTGAATGTGTTTCGCGATTTGATGGCCGTGCGCCGGCCCGAACAGCAGCGTGCGCAAAATCAGCATATCCAGCGTGCCTTGCAAAAGTTCGGTGCGCTCAGCAGTTTTCCTAGGCGTCATGATGGTAGGCATTCTACCTCAACAAGGGTAGACGCGCTACCCTCGCCGGAGTTAGCAGGGTTTGGCGGCGACTAACGGCACAACCCCGTGCGGCTAGTGTGATTTCTTGAATTGGGCGTATTCGCCTGGAAGGTCGAAGCCGAATTTTTCGCACAAAGCGGAGACGTCCCTATAATCCTTTTCCTCGGGCGGATAGCCGCAATGAAACTTTACCACCCACTCGGCTGCGATGCAGCGAACGGTATGCCCCTCAATCGTTCCTGTGCCGCTGAGCGATCCCGCCGGATATGGGATTCCCATTTCCACGTTTCCGTGCCCATCCAAAATAAATGCATGCACGTCTATTTCGTGGCCGTGGTGATCGCTGAACACGAAATTCCACACGCTCTCCCGTTTGCTTTCGCTAAACCCCCTCGCCGCTAGAAAATCGCAGAGACCCGACACATCTTTTTGCTCAATCGCAATGTCCAGGTCTGCATGCGGGCGCGTCTGCACGCCAAGCAGCGCGTCGACGCCCCAACCGCCATCAATCCAAATGGTAGTTCCGAGATTTTGCAACTCGGCAAAGAGCCGGATCACGTCTGGGGCGATCATGCGCATTTTCCCAACAGAACGAATTATGCCGAACTACCCGCACGCCGACCGAACCCGCTCAGGGCAGCCGCATGCCGGTGCGGCCGCAGGTTTCGAAAACGGACAGAACATTCGTGATACTGAGGAGTTCGCGAATCCGCGGGCTTAGATTGTGCAATTGCAATTCACATTTTGCGCCCTTCGCCGATATGTAAAGTCCCACCAGCGTCCCCAGGCCGGAGCTATCCATGTACCCGAGTTCGCTGAGGTCCAGTATCAAGCGCCGTTTGTGCGGCAGCAGGGCCTTCACTTCCGTCTTCAGTTGCGGCGAAGTTTCCGCGGTGAGCCGGCCCGTGCAACGCACCACGGTCGCGTCTTCCCAAGGATAGATGTGGAGATTCAGAGCCAGCGTCGGTATCGAAGTGTCAGCGCACATTGGCGCTGCTTGTTTACTCCGCTTGCCCCGCGATGGCAAGCTTTTTCGCGCTCGCAGTCGATTCGCGCACTCGGATGCAGGCCCGCCACACAATCTCGTAGCGGTTTGAACACGACCCACGTACTACGCTATATTCGATGGTTTACTCCTCATGTCCTGGCTCGAACGGAAGGTCCTCGCTTACGAACACATGCGCTTCGCGCAGGAGCCGGATCGCCGCGTCCTGCCCTTCGCCTGGGGCCTCGAACACATCGGCGGCTCGGCGAACGAGCACGATCCACGCGGCTGGCTGGAAAATTTCGCGCGCGAAACGGTAGCGCATAGCGACGAGTGGTTCGCCACGACCCCGGCCGACGATTATGCGCTAAAAGACGATGTCCTAACTTTCACCAGCGCCGTAGAATCCCCCTGGCCGGAAAATAATCGCGTCCACGCACAATTTTTCCAGGCGCGGCGCAGCGGTCCGGCCGTCGTAGTCCTCGCGCAATGGAATTGCCGCTGGCAAGAGCAGCGGAACGTCTGCCGCTGGCTCAACAAACTGGGCATCACCGCCGTAAAACTAAGCCTGCCGTATCACGATCGGCGCGCCATCCCCGGCCATCCGCGCGCCGACCGTATGGTGAGCGCCAACATCGGACTCACGCTACAAGCCAATCGCCAGGCGGTGTTGGATACGCGCCGCACTCTGCGCTGGCTGGAACAGCAAGGCTACGACCGCCTTGGAATTCTCGGCACCAGCATTGGCTCCTGCCTCGCGTTCCTCACCATCGCGCATGAACCAGCTCTGCGCGCCGGCGCTTTCCTGCACGTCTCCACATATTTTGGTGACGTAGTCGCCGCCGGCCTTACCACCACGAACGTGTGGGAAACTCTGCACCACGAACTTTCGCTAGACGAAGTGCGCCGCTACTTTTCTCCGATCAGTCCGTATCCTTATATCTCTCGCTTGCACGGCACACGCAAAAAAATCCTGGCCATCAGCGGCTGCTACGATCCCACCTTCCCCAACGACCTGACCAACGAATTCCTCACCGCGATCCGCCGCGATGGAGTCGCCTTCGAAAGCCTTGCGCTTCCGTGTGGGCATTATTCGATGGGAGTGCCGCCGTTCAGCTACGCGGTCGGCTACCGTTTCGGTACATTCCTGTTTCAAGCCCTCGCGTAGGGCTGCCGATAGCGCCGCATCTCGCTTGGGCCAGCAGAATTTCGACGGAACGCGGATTTTTTGCCGCGCGCCCAACTAATCTCTAAAGAACCCGGCCGCCTTTGCCGATAAGCGAATTGGAGGCAATCCGATGGCAGACCCGGTAGGCGATGTTTCACACGCTCCACAAGTGGCACCAGCTCATGAAGCCCCGGCTGCGAAGCCAGCAGCGAACAAGACCAAAGTAACTGCGCAGAACACCGTCAACATCAGCGCGGCTGAAAAGCGGCGAGCCAGGCAAAGCCTGCGCCCAAAGTAGCGGACGACGCCAAGAACGGCGGCGAAAAGAAGTAAGCAAGTCTAGCGGCGATCGGATCCAACCGGCCGCGATTCGGCGCTCCGTCACGACGACCACAGAGTTCCTATCGCCGTTGCGTATTTCGTGGCGCGGGCGGATCGCCTGTCTCAACGCAGGATTTCGCTGAAGGCGCCCGCGGCGATGCGTCGTTCGACCGCGCGAATATCCGGCGCGAGCGAGCGGTCCGCTTCCATCATTTTCGATTCCGCGCGCACAATCGCTTGCGCCTTCGCCGCCTGCGCCCCGGTTGGCAGCGGCGCCAGCAAATCAATCCCTTGGCAGGCAGCGAGTAGTTCGATCGCGAGAACGTTGCGCAAATTCCCCAGCATTGGCTGAATCCTGCGCGCCGCTCCCATTCCCATCGAAACGTAATCTTCCTGATTGGCAGACGTAGGAATCGAGTCTACGGAATGCGGCGTGGCCTGTGTTTTCATTTCACTCGCCAGCGCGGCCGCCGCCACTTGCAGGATCATGAATCCGGAGTTCAGTCCCGCATCGCGCACCAGAAACGCCGGCAGCAAACTCGTCTGCGGATTGGTCATCTGCTCGATGCGGCGTTCGGAAATTCCCGCAAGCGTTGCCAGCGCCACCGCCAGTTGGTCCGCGGCCATCGCCAGCGGCTGCCCGTGAAAATTTCCACCACTGATCACTTCACCGGAATCGGCAAACACCAATGGATTGTCCGTCGCGCTGTTCAGTTCCACGTCTAGCGTCGCACGCACCTGCGCCATCGAGTCGCGCACTGCTCCATGCACTTGCGGCGTGCAACGCAAACTGTAAGCATCCTGCACGCGCTTGTCTTTTTCCGCAGCACGATGCGATTCGCGGATCGCGCTGCCTTCGTTCAGCTGGCGCAAATTCCGCGCCGTAATCGCCTGTCCCGCGTAAGGCCGCACCGCCGCGATGCGCTCGTCGAACGCCGCTGGACTTCCGCGCAACGCGTCGAGCGAAAGCGCCGCAGCGACGTCCGCGGTCCCCGCCGCAATCTCCGCATCGCGCAGACCTAGGGCGAGCAGCGCCAGCATCGCTTGCGTTCCGTTCAGCAGCGCCAGGCCTTCCTTCGCTTCCAATTGCAAAGGCGCGATCGCTGCGGCGCGCAACGCATCGCCGCCAGGAAGTGTACGCCCTTGCGAAATCGCTTCGCCTTCGCCAATCGCCACCTGCGCCAGATGCGCTAGCGGCGCCAAATCACCCGACGCGCCCACCGATCCCTGCGACGGGATCACCGGATGCACGCCCGCATTCAGCATCGCGCACAAAGTTTCCGCCACCACCGGACGCACGCCGGAGAATCCCTTGGCGATCGCATTCGCACGCAGCAGCAACATCGCCCGCGTTTCATGCTCACTCAACGCCGCGCCCAGGCCGCACGCGTGACTGCGCACCAGGTTCACTTGCAGTTCGCCAATCTGCGCGCGCGAAATCCGCACCGAAGCCATCTTCCCGAAGCCGGTATTGACGCCGTACACAGCCTGGTCCGACGCGATCAGCCGCTCAATCACCGCGCGCGACGATAACATGCGCGTGCGAGCCTGCGGCGCGAGCTCCACTTTCGCGGCTTCAAAAACCACGCGATAGAGCTGCGCAAAATCTAAATGTTCACCGTCAATTGGAATTGCGCTCATGGGTGTGTGTGCTTCCGCTCGCGTGAATGATCGCCGTCTTTCAGGGCAGGGAAGTACTTGCGATATTTTTCCGGCAGCGATTTCGGCCGCCCCTGTTTATCACAGAATACGTGCAGCGTGTCTCCGGTAGCCAGCACCTCGCGGGATTCCTGATGCACGATTTCGTAGCCGAACTTCACCGTGCGCCGTTGCGAAGCCAACACCTTGGTGCGCACCACCACCAGATCGTCAAATCTCGCCGGACGCTTGAAGCGGCAGTGCGCATCGGCCACCACGATGTAGCTATCGTCCTCGGCTTCCATTTTCTTGTATTCGAAACCCAGCTGGCGGCACAAATCCACGCGGCCCACTTCAAACCACGTGAAATAATTGCCGTGGTACACCACTCCCATCTGGTCCGTCTCCGCATAACGCACACGAATTGTAGTTTCGCTGTATTCCATGGTTATTTGGGAGATGCTCAGGGTGCCAAAAGGCAGCTCCGGTCAACGGCGCTGATTTGCGGCGCCAGCGACTTCACTGTCCCGTCCATTTCGGGTTGCGCTTTTCCAGAAACGAAGCCAGCCCCTCGCGAAAATCCTCGGTCGCGCGAATCGCCGCGTTTTCCTGCGTCGCCATTTCGATTTCCTGCGTCACTTCTCTTTCGTCGTATTGCAGCAGCAACCGTTTCGTTCGACGCAAACTCGTAGGGCTAGCTTCCAAAAACTTTGCCGCCACTTCGTGCGCCCGCTTCAGCAAATCCGCCGCCGCGACAATTTCCGTAACCATCCCCAGCCGAAAAGCCTCTGCTGCATCAATAATCTCGCCGGTCAGCAGCAACTCGCGCGCGTGTTTTTCGCCAATCTGCCGCCGCAGCAGCACCGACACCAGCGCCGGAATAAATCCGATGCGCACTTCGGTGTAACCGAACTTCGCTTCCGGCACCGCCAGCGTAATATCGGAAAACGTCGCGATTCCACAGCCCCCCGCGATCGCCGCGCCGTTCACCGCCGTAATCAGCGGCTTCGGAAAACAATATATGCGGTGAAACATCCGCGCCATCTGCCGCGAGTCCGCCAGATTTTGCGCGCCGGTCTGGTTCGCGATGGACTGCAAGGTCTCCAGGTCCATCCCTGAACAAAAAGCCTTGCCCGCGCCCGTAAGAATCACCACGCGCACCGCGCCGTCGTTGTCCGCCGCGTTCAGCGCGCCCAGCAATTCGTCGATCATCGCGCTGGAAATCGCATTGCGCTTGTCCGGCCGGTTCAGCGTGATCGTCGCGATCGCGCCGTCCTTTTCCCATTTCAGCGTGTCGTAATTAGCTGCCGCGGAACTTGGCGTCTTGCTCGTCATGATGGCTTTCTCTGCGTCCTCTGCGGCTGTGCGGCAAAAAAGATTGCGCGTCGCCACTAATTCGGCTTACCCGTCGGCGCCGCATCCACCGAATCAACCGCGTGCGCGTATTTCTGCCGCAAGTCCCCAGTAATCGCGCACGCCACCGCCAGCGACTTCGTATCAATCCCAGTAGAAACTCCGCGCGACGCCAAACTCGTCAATACAGCCTCGGTGGGAATATTCCCAACCAACTCATCTCCCGCGAATGGGCATCCGCCCATCCCGGTGAGCGCCCCATCAAATCTCCGGCAACCCGCCTCATAAGCCGCCAATATTTTTTCCGCCGCGCGATCCGGCCGGCTATGCAGATGCACGCCAATCTCGACGCCCGCGACGCATCCTTTCACCGCCTGGTAAAGTTGCGCCACCTCTTCCGGCGACGCCGTCCCCACCGTATCCGCCAGCGAAACCGTGCGCACGCCCAAATCTTCCAGCCAAACCAGCGTGTCCGCGACAATTTCGGCGCCCCAAGGCTCTTCGTAAGGATTTCCGAACGCCATCGAAATATAAATCACCAGGTTCTTTCCGGCCGCGCGCGTGTCGCGCTGCAGCTTTTCCACCAGCTCACGTGATTCCGCTCGCGACATATTGGCATTCGCCCGCCGGAAGTACGCAGAAATGGAATAAGGGTAACCGACGGTCGTCACTCCCGGAGTTGCGAGCGCCCGCTCCAGCCCCTGCGCGTTCACCACAATCCCGATAATTTCCACCGGCTCGCCGCCCGGAGCCTTCACCTGGCTCACGCGCGCCATCACCGCTTCGCTATCTGCCATTTGCGGCACGTGCTTCGGTGAAACGAAGCTGACCGCATCAATGTGCCGAAATCCCAGCGCGATCAGCCCGCTCAGATACTGCACTTTTTCTTGCGTGGGAATGATGTCGCGCAATCCTTGCCACGCATCGCGCGGGCATTCCACAATCGTCACTTCATTCGCCATAAGTTTTCAGAACCACGGGCTCCGGTAAATGTGTACTGCATACCACAGCAGAAAAACCGCCAGCAGCACGGAAAATCCCATCAGCGCCACCGCGATCCGCGAACTCTTTCCGTCGCTCGCTTTGATGATCGTCAGCGACACGGCCACGATAATTCCGATCAGGCCGAGATATTGCGACACCTGGTACATGAACCACAGCGCCGAGCTGTGGTAGGAATTCCCCGAAATCTCCGCCGAAACGAACACATTGAGCATCGCCGGCAAACACAACAACATAGTTACACCAAACATTCCGTACCCGCCGCTGCGCTGCTCGTTGCTCATGGTTCGATTATGAGCTTGCCGTCGAGAGTTAACAGTTGAAAGTTGAACTCCACGATGGAGTAGTTTGGAAATGTCGTAACTTTCAATCCTCATCTCTCAACGATCTCCCTCCACCGCCTTTCGCAATCCGAGAAGCATCTTGGAAAGTTCCTCAATCTCCTTCTGTGGGCCGATATACGATTTGACGGCGATGTGCCCCCGAATCGCGGCCCACCATCCGAAGATACTCTGTTTCCGCAGGTGAGCCCTCGGCGATGTTCAGAAAGCGCGCGTAATCCCTCCGTCCGATTCGTTTTGATCTTTCTGCGATCTTCGTTGCAGCCGACAAGGCAGCCCTTCGGATCTGAGACACCAAGTTGAACCGCTCATCGCCGGGGGACTCGCGCGTAAGCTTATAAATGTGCAGAACGAGCGCATGGCTCCGTTGCCCAACCGCAAAAACAGTGAATCGTTGCACCCGCGTCCAATCCATGAACTGCTTTCAGTTCTTTACTTTCGACTTTCAACTATTAACTGTCAACTAAGTCTGAAACACTCCCGTCTTGAATTCAGCTACTTTGGGATTCAGCGCGGCCGCTTCCAGCGCTTCGATCAACGCCTCGCGCGTACGTGCCGGATCTATGATTGCATCAACCCACAATCGGGCCGCAGCATATCGCGGATCGGTCTGACTCTCGTACGTTTTGCGAATGGATTCGTGTAGTTCCTTTTTCTCCGCGTCGCTCAGCTTTTTGCCTTCACGCTCCAGCTGCTTGATCTTGATCTCCACCAACGTGCCTGCCGCCGAATCGCCGCTCATCACCGCATAGCGCGCCGTCGGCCACGCAAACACAAACCGCGGATCATACGCTTTACCGCACATCGCATAATGTCCCGCGCCAAAGCTCCCGCCGCAAATCACCGCGATCTTCGGTACCACGCTATTGGCCACCGCGTTCACCATCTTCGCGCCGGCCCGAATAATCCCGCTCCACTCCGCTTCCTTGCCCACCATAAACCCGTTCACATCGTGCAGAAAAATCAGCGGCAGCAGATTCTGATTGCAGTCCAGAATAAATCGCGCAGCCTTATCTGCCGACTCGTTGTAAATCACGCCGCCAAACTCTATGCGCTTCTCGCCCGTCCCTGGCGCCACAGTGCTTACGTTTTTCTTCTGGTTCGCCACAATCCCCACGGCCCATCCGCCGATCCGCGCGTAGCCGCACAAAAGCGTCTGCCCGTACTCCGCGCGATATTCCTCGAACTCGCTGCGGTCCACAATCCGCGCGATGATTTCGTGCATGTCGTACTGTTTCCCAGGGCTCGCTGAGAAAACGCCATAAATACCTTGCTCGGAATAAGCCGGCGCCGCCGCAGTCTTGTGATCGAACGGCGCTCCCGCCGCGTGCCCCATCTTATCCACCAACGCGCGCAAACGCTTGATGCACGCAACATCATCCGGCTCGCGAAAATCAATCGTGCCGCTGATCTGCGCGTGCATCTGCGCCCCGCCCAATTCCTCCGCCGAAGTTTTCTGCCCAATCGCGGCCTGCACCAGCGCCGGCCCGGCCAAAAATAATCCGCTGCCCTCGGTCATCAAAATCTTGTCGCACATCACCGGCAAATAAGCCCCGCCCGCCACGCACATTCCCATGATCGCGGTGATCTGCGGAATGCCCAGCGCGCTCATCACCGCGTTATTGCGAAATACCCGCCCGAAGTCGTCGGTATCTGGAAACACATCCTCCTGCAGCGGCAGAAAAACTCCCGCGGAATCCACCAGATATATCGTCGGAATGTGATTTTCAATCGCGATGTTCTGCGCGCGGATCACTTTCTTCGCCGTCATCGGGAAAAACGCGCCGGCCTTCACCGTTGCGTCGTTCGCGATAATCATCACCTGCCGCCCGGAAACGCGCGCCAGGCCGGTGATCGTTCCCGCAGCCGGGGCGCCGCCCCATTCCTGATACATATCGTGCGCCGCATACAATCCCAGTTCGAAAAATTCGGTCTTCGCGTCAAGCAGGTTCGCAATGCGTTCCCGCGCCGTCAGCCGATTCTTTTTATGCTGCGCCTCGATCGCTTTCGCGCCGCCGCCCTGACGGATCTGCTGCTCTTGGTTTTTGATTTCCGTCAGACGGTCCACCATCAACCGGCTGTTCTTCTCGAAGTCCACCGACTTCTGATCCACGCGCGTTTCGATTTTCGTTCCGCTCATACAGCAATCACCGTTCCCGCAAAGGGCATGAAAGCCTTTGTTTCGCTAGGTTTAGTTGAGTCTCGCATCTTTTCCGGTTGCACTTTCGTTGCACAGATTTTCGAGCATATCCATTCCCGCTTGGGTGTTCGCCGGAACGTCTTTGACGTAGTACCGCATGGTAGTCGCAATGTTTGTGTGGCGCAAAAGACCCTTCGACGCCATGCCGTCTTTGGTGAGGCTTGCGAGCGTAGTTGCTACGCCACGGCGCAGGCTGTAGAAACCGTGCCACGTTGGGAGCGATTCGTCCAGCTTGAAAGCGTGTACGGCCTTGTGTCGGGACTCGGGTTTGCCGCACACGGCGCAGCCACACAACAGCGGGATTATGACCCGCTGCCGAACGTTGTCGAGCAACAGCGGCTTGCCGGATGGACCGCGCAAGATCGAGCCGTTTGCCGGGTTTCCGTCTGCTTGACGCAGATCGGCGAGAATGTCGGCCAGCATGGGAATGATCGGAACGGGCGCGGCGGCTTCTGTCGTCTTGGGTGCCGTCGTATGCGTGTGCCAGACCGACTGACGGACCAGCAGGCGCTTCCCGTCGTAATCTTGCCAGCAAGCCCCGCGTGCTTCGCCCGGACGCAACCCGGTAAAGAACATAAGCGCGACGGCGGCGCGTGCCTTTGTCTCGCCCGCCTTGCGAAGCACTTTCATGATCGTCAGCACTTCGTCCGGGGTTGTCGCATGTGTCGGAATTGCGGCGGGCGCTTCCATCGGCAACCGGGCGTCCACAAGGGGATTTGCTCCGTCAAAGGCACCCCAGGTTTTCGCAAGAGCGAAAATGCTTCGCAGGATACTTTTCGCGTTTCGCAGCACGCGCCTACTTACCTTATGCTGGCGGTAAATCTCCGCGAACAGATTGCAGGCATCCACGGTGCGGAAATCCCGCAGACTCAGTTTCGGCATGTGCGGGCCAAGATAGAGTTTCCAAAAGGCTTGATAGCCGGACACTGTTGAGGGTTTGCAATTTGCCTTTGCCCAGGGCAACCAATGGTTCACGGCGAAATCCGAAATCAATTCGTAACTCTCGGGCCGAACCTTACCGCTATTCAGCGGCGCGAGAAATTCCGCGGCGAGCGTTTGCACGTCTTTTTCGTGCCGGTAGCGGTCGCACACGTCGGCCAGTTTTTTGCAGCGCTGTTTTCCCGCGTCTCTGTATCGAAGAAACCACGAATCGCCTTTCTTGAAAATGTACCCGCTCTGTTGTGCCATGCTCTCCCCTTTATCTCGGAATTGAGGCAGCCCGCAGATACTCAGAAAGCGTCGAGCGCTGAGCTTTGGCGGCGGCGCGAATCTTTGCGGCTTCGGCCTTCGTTACCACAAAGCGCATAATTGTCTCCCGCCGTTCGCTCGGGTCTATTTCTGGCCTTCCTGCCTTTCTTCGCATCGCGTGCCTCATTGGTATTAGTTATACCAAGATAATCAAGGGCGTGTCAAAGCTATTTCGGGCCGTTTCCCGTCATCCATTGCGCTACCTGTTCCCGCGAGAATCTAACATACTTGCCAAGCCTTATCACGGGCAGAGGATTGCGATTACGGATTTTCGCTCGCTTCCGCGTCTGTTCAAAGACCCAGGACTCGGGCACGCGCAAGCTCTTGCCTGCCGTCACCGTGCGAGAAAATCAGCCGCAATCAACGAGCGCAGAGGCCGAAATCCCAAGCCCATTACCTGAGTCTGAGGAACAAAAAAGGGAAACGACTTTTCCTAGGGCTGATGGCAACGGTCTGCGGACTCCCCCCACAGCGCCAGCCCCGATTATCGAGATTTCGACCTCAGGGCCACAGCCGGACGGCGCAGCATGAGGCTAACCGCGAGGCAGAGATACGATTACAGGGACGCGACACGCGCCGAAATGCGGCTTACACGAGCCGGGCATCACCTATGGGCGCAGGCGAAGCGTTTGCGTGCGAAATCGGGCGACACAGATTCGGAAAGACTGGCACTCTACGCCGCTCTTGAGATCGTTTGGGAGGCGAAGCGGCGCGTTAAGGTCGAGGTCAGTGCGGGCCGAAGCGAGAGGTTCGGGACGTGGCGCTCCAAGAAGGCGCAGCCATCCAATTCTCCGCTTGCCCACGAGCTTCGGCGTCATCCCGCGCAACCTGTTCTAGTCTCTCTCGAATCAGAGACGCGATCCGCAGATCGTCCATTCGTTCTTTTCGCTTCTCCCGTCTCCGGTCGTTACTTACCACAATGACAGAGCCTACAAGCCAGACGCCAACCGCGAGAATCACGATCCACACCTTGTCCATGTTTTTTCACCTCCAGCTAATCCTGTTGCGGTGACCTAGATTTCAACATCAGCATTTCATGCTGGATTGATTCTGTCGTTGCTTCTGCGCAACCCTAAAGTTGCTCAAGCGCAACACGGGGAGTATCGAAGGCGCGAGAGGAATAGCGGGCAGAGACCGGAGGCGAAGCAAGCCGAAAGATTCAAGTTATGGACTGTTGCCGTTATTCGGTTTGACTTATCTATTCCATTCGTATTAAATCGTTCACCTCCGCCGCGATACCTCTCGGCTTGCCGTTTGCGCGAGCGAAAGGAAGATGACATGGACGTACAGACCTCGTGGAAAAAGCTGTTTCTGTGGGCGCTGATCGAATCCGACAAACAGAAATTGACCCGGTTAGTCCAAGCCATCGAACTCGCGATTGCCAGCCGCTCCCAAGAACTCTTAAACGCCTCAGACCATCACGAAGAGCGGGGCGAGATGACAGCAGCAACCGCAGCGTTGCTTTCCATCAAGACCCACAAACTCGGCTGGCCAGCGGTGTCCCCTCGCGATAGTTTGCGCTGATTGGCCGAAACTGACAGCAGCAGCGCGCCGCTTCATTTGCCGTCCTTCCGGTATTTGCCTGTCACTTTTGACAATATCGAGCGAAAGATTGGACGGTCACAATGTGCCCATAGACCCCTCAGCGCGCCCCTCAGGAACGGCAAGGAGAATCGCCTTGGTAGTCCAAAGGAACTCGACGCAGCCTAGCAAACAGGAACACAGTCTCTTCTCTGTTATGGGCCAGAAAAGCGCGGGACACGCAACGGCGCTCATAATCGCTGCCATCGAGGCAGATGCCGAATACTTCGCGCTTCATGAACTCGGTTTCGTCACCGTGTCCGCGACTACGCTGGTCAGCGACTCCGTGTACGTTGGAATGTAAGCCTGATTAACACTCCAACCGGAGATGTGAAGTGCTACTTCAAATGGACGGTAACGACTTATCGGGCACTTGAACGTCAGGGTGGTCGAGACCCGCCTTATACTAATCGAATCAGAGTCAATGCCAATCCGGCAGCTGGGGGCTAACGTGTTAATTCCAGAAAGATTCGGAAAGTATCTGCTCGGCGTGGCAATGTTTCTCGTTTTCTCATCGACCGCGAATGCACAATGAAAAGACAGTGTTGTAGGAACTTGGAAACTTGTTTCAAACACCGCCACGACTGACAAAGGCGAGGTGAATGAGTTTGTTCTTGGCCAAAATCCTTCTGGGCTTCTCACCTATACGGCGGACGGCAGAATGATGGCGATTATTTCCGATGACGGACGGAAGCCGCTATCGATTGCTGACAGGGTTGCGGCTCCGGCAGAGGAGAGGGCTCAGGCTTATTCCACATTCATGGCCTACGCGGGGCGATACACGTTCACGTGCGACAAAGTCGTAACTCACGTTGAAGTTGCCTCGCTGCAAAACTGGGTCAACACGGATCAAACACGGTTCGTCCGCATTGCAGGCAATCGCTTGTTTGTGCGAAACACGCCCCAGTTGAGAGGAGGCGTGATGGTGACCATTGAATCGATGTGGCAGCGTTTGAAGTAGGATGCGCTCTCAGTACTTGGTAAACGCGCTAATCGTCCATCTGGATTTCAGTTTCCGAGAACCGGACACAATATAACAGGGGCACCCCTTAGGGGGAATCCCTAGTTACGCGCGAGCCACGCGCGGTCGTAACTTGCCCGTATCGGGAGGTGCGACATGAATTGGAGGAAGCGAACCGCATTTTGGTGCATGACAATGTTGGCTCTGGTCAGCGTTCCCACCGTGGCACAAGCTCAAACAAATCCATTTACAAAGGCACAAGTGGGCGACCGCATCCGTAAAGTGGAAGACGGCGTGGACCAATTCGAAAAATATCTCGAAAACCGTGGACAAGACGCCAAGAACCGCGCCGACTCGGCACAAAGCAGCGGAGCGACACCGCGCCGCCAGCGTTCGGATTCAGCGAACACAAGCGCTGGGACAAACCAAGCCAAGCAAACAAAAGATGATCTCGAAAATGCCATGGACGATTTGAATCGCACAACAAACCGTCTTCGGCGCAAGTTCGACCCCACGTCGAATTATCTCGAAACAAAGGCGCAAATGGAGCAGGTCATGGACAGTGCGCGCCGCGTCAATCAGGTGATGACCAAGGGGAATTACGGTAGTCAGGCAGAAAAATACTGGGCCGCTTTGCGCGCGAATATCAATGACCTTGCGCGATGCTACAACTTGACTCCCATGGGCGCTTAGGTCTCACCGAAAGTCCTGATTAACGCCCATACCGGAGATGTGAAGTGCTACTTCAAATGTTTGGGCCGAGTCGTTGCACAAATGCTATCCAACCTAGCCCAGCGAAGCCAACGGTAGCCGACAACGATGCGGTCACAAAGTTGCTGAGCGGCAAAGACGGGATTAATCCAGTAGGTACGATATTCGCCAGCCATGATGGCACGTCCTCGATGCCGTCTGGTCAGGGGCGTGCCGGTGTTTGCCCACCGGCGCGTCCCGCTTTTAGATTCTGTTGCACAACCGTTGCACAAAACCCGCCCAACTCTGCCCGATGAAGCCAACTATTGCCTCCCATCGCCTGCGTAAACGATTGATTCTACTCAGTCCAGTCGCTGGCAGCCCTTCCGCTCACCCAGCGCTCTCCTCGCACCAATCCGCACGATAATCGCTCTTCAACGTCTGCGGCAGATGCAGGATTCTATCACCCCTGAATTGTTTTGACTCGCGCCGCAGGTGCGCTAGAATCGCGAAGGCTCGCGGTTCTGCCGCGGGCCAGTCTCTCCTCTGGAGGCGCCTATGCGCTGCCGTATGCACGCGAAGGATAGGACTGTCTCCGGCTCGCCCCGCTAGCCCCGTTTTTCTTGGCACTCGTAGGGGCACGGCACGCCGTGACCGCTGCTCCGTTTGGACAGGAGTGGTCTCGGGCAGCGCAGCCACTGACGCGCCAATCATGCACTCATAACTTAATGCCCAAAACCGCGCGCACAGCCGCGCACAGGAGATTCAGCAATGCGTTTTATTGATTTGGATTTAGCCCGCCGTGTGGAAATGGCTGAAGCAGAAGCCGGCCGCGAATGCGCCGAAGCCTGCCGGCGCTTTCACCCGGAATATTCCGTGGCCATCGAAGAAATTGCTGGAGGCTTCGCAGTCTTCGCAGGTGTCGATTCGCCCATTACCCAGGCCATCGGAGTGGGCCTGAACGGCCCCGTGAGCGATGCTGACGTGGACTCACTCGGCGACTTCTTCCACAGCCGCAACGCACCCGCAGCAATCGAATTATGTCCGCTCGTTGACATAAGCCTGTACGAGAGATTTGCATCGCGCAACTATCACCTGCTCGAACTTACGGATGTTCTGATCCTGGACGACCTCGCGGCGGCGCGCATGCCCGGCACGATGTCCCCAGCCGTCACCGTCCGCACCGCCACTCCCGATGAAGCGAAACTCTGGACGCAGACCGTTGCAGAGGGCTTCGCCGAACACTACCCAGTGACGCAGGCGATCCTCGACGTGATGGAAGGCTTCTACGGCCGCCGCGACGCCTGCTTTTTTCTGTCCTTCGTGGACGGCATCGTGGCGGGTGGTGGTGCGGTGTTCGCTAACCAAGGAGTCGGAGGCCTTTTTGGCGCAAGCACGCTGCCCGCATTCCGCCGCCGCGGCGTACAATCAGCCTTGCTCGCAACCCGTCTCGCTTGGGCGCGCGAGAAAGGCTGCGATCTCGCAGTCAGTTTCGCACGGCCCGGCAGCAGCTCACACCGCAACATCGAGCGCCACGGCTTTCGCGTCGCCTACACGCGCACAAAACTCATCCTCCCGCCTTCGTAGTCGCGGCGAGTCGGCAGTCACATAGTTTGTATGTAGGGGCGGGTCCGAGACCCGCCCTCGCAGCGCAGGCGTCCCATCAGCGCTTCAGCTTTTCTCCGCGTCTCTGCGTCTCCGCCGTAATCGCCGTTCGCCTTTCTCAGATTTTTCTCCGCAGTTCTCTCTGCCCTCTGTATCAAGTCTCTTGACTTGCTGACCCCCGCCGCTCTCGTTCTATCTCGCCAGGTCGCGCGCCAATCGAATCGCTTCAAAAATCAAATCGCTGTCCGCAGAAACATTACTGACCAACCCCCACGTTAACGCCTCGCTCGCGCGGATGCGTCCGCCAGTAACCAGCATCTCCAACGCCCGCCCGCGCCCAATCAACCGCGGCAATCGCTGCGTCCCGCCCCAACCCGTAATAATTCCGAGCGTAACGCCCGAATGCACGAATACCGCGTCGTCCGTAGCGACCCGCGCGCGGCACGCCAACGCCAAATCCAATCCACCGCCGATGCAATAACCGCCAATCGCCGCAACCACCGGCTTTGCGCTCGACGCAATCCTACCCAGCGCCTGTTGCCCGCGCCGCGAGAAAGCCAACGCCGCGCTCGGCGTCAATCGTGCCACTTCCGCAATCTCCGCGCCGGCCGCAAACGCACGCTCGCTGCCAGTAATCACGGCGCCGGTCATTTCCGGTGCTGCCGCGAGGCGCGCCATTTCACGTTCGAGCGCGTCCATCACGGCCTTCTCTAGGCGAGGCAATCTGTCATCACTCTCAAGCTGAAGTAAAAGGATTTCGTCCTGCGGAATAGCAACAAGGCGAGTGCTCACTGCAAAACTATACTTCGCGCGGAGCTGTGGAAACGCGCTGGCGGATAAAATCAACGATAGCTTGCGTAGTAGTTCCGGGAAGGAAAACTTCGGCAATCCCGCCCTGTTTCAGCGCGGGAATGTCCGCTTCAGGAATAATTCCGCCGATCAGCACGGTCACGTCATTCATGCCCTTGCCGCGCAGCAATTCCATCAACCGCGGACAAAGCGTATTATGCGCACCGGAAAGAATCGAGAGGCCGATCACGTCCACGTCTTCCTGCGCCGCCGCCGACGCAATCATTTCCGGCGTCTGCCGCAGCCCGGTATAAATCACCTCCATCCCGGCATCGCGCAACGCCCGCGCAATAATTTTCGCGCCACGGTCGTGCCCGTCGAGGCCCGGCTTGGCAATCAATACCCTAATTTTCTTGTCAGCCATATTAAGGAAGGATACTCGAAATCCCCAGCAAACCGATAGCAGCACGACCCACCAAGGTTCTATCGCGCCAAATTCAGCAGGAAATCCTCCACCAGCGCGTTGAATTTGTCCGGATCATCCACAAACAGAGCATGGCCATCGCCTTCGAATATTTCCAGCTTGGAGTTCGGTATGCTTTTCTGCATCGCCACAATTGTGCCCATGTATCCGCTCTGCGCCGCGCAAACTACCACCGGTTTATCAATCTTCGGCAGCACCGGCCGGTAATCCGCCACAAAATAGCCCACCAACAGCGCCACCGCTGAATTAGGGGGCACCTGCAACGAAGCCTTCTCCAGTTTATTGATGTACGCCTCGGGATGCGGCTTCTTCAAATTTAAATTGCGCACGAATCCGTCGAGCGACTTCTGGCGATCCTCCAGCACTCCCTTCAATAGCCCGAAATCCTGGTCGGCGTCGGCCGGCGCGCGCCCGCCCGCATCGTTATCCACCAGAATCAACCCAGCGAAATCGCCAGTGCCGAACTGATCCACGTAAGCCATGGTCTCCACCACTGCCATCGACCACGACACGATCACGACGGGCGCCAGATGCAACTGATCCACCACCGCTTTGATATCGCGGGCGCGCGCCGCCGGATACAAGCCGTCGTTCGTCTGCGAAGATTGCCCCTGGGAGCGAGGGTCCATCGCCACCACGCGATAGTCGCGCGCAAAATAATCAATCTGGCTCTGCCAAATCCAAGCCGGCATCGTCCATCCCGGTACAAACAAAATAGAAGGGAACTGGTGCGCCGCCGAAAGTCCGATCTCCCCCTTCTTGATCACCGCGTCCTTCGGCATCGGATTCCCAATCTGCGCGCTAGGCGAAGCAGCCAGCCTCCCGGCCTCGATATAATGAATCCGCACCCCATCCGAAGTGGTGATGAACCCGCTCCGCTCAGCAGGCTTCTTCTCCTTATCGGAAGCCGCACCCGACGCCGCGCCAGCTAAAAGCGCGATGCTGCAGACAACGAACAGGGCCGCCACAAATCCACTGGATATAACCTCGGATTTTCTCGTTTTTGCTTTCATCTTTCTCTGTGAACTCCGGTTTTCCCCTCTCTTCCCTGTGTAAAAGCTTTTGACTCTAGTCCTTTGAGATTCTGCAGCGACGAATACCCTGCTTCAAAGCTAGCACGTTGCAGTTAATCAGCAACTCGATCCTGCAACCCGATAGACGTAGATGCGTAAGAACGATGGCCTCGTGAATCTTTGCCAAATTCTCCACTGCCTTCCGCTCAACAACGACTTGTGCTTGAACCACGAGGTCGGTTCGATAACCGCAGTCGAGTTTGCCATCGTTATATACGACCGGAACAGGCTTTTGGCGATCGTAATGAATTCCTCGCAGCTCGAACTCGCGCGCCAGGCATTCTTCGCATGTAGACTCCAGCAGACCCGGTCCCAGCGGGTTGTGCGCTTCCATCGCTGCACCAATGATTACGCCGGTGAGTGACCTGTCAGCTATGGGCGGGCAAGGTGAAAACATAAACACACAGAATGCGGAAAAAAACGGAGGCCGCAGCGAAAAAAACCAGCCCACGTTGCAAGCGTAGCCATTGCCGCTATGTGATCGCTACCTCTTCGTAGATGCCAAACACCGCGCGCATCGCGTCGCAGACTTCGCCCAGCGTGGCGTAAGCTTTCACCGCGTCATAAATGAACGGCATCAGGTTGTCTTTGGCTTCCGCGGCCCTGCGCAGTGCGTCCAATCGCCGCTCAACCTCCGCATTCGAACGCTCCGTGCGCAATTTCCTCAGCTGCGCGATCTGACGCGTCGCGACAGTCTCATCAATCTGCAAAATATCAATGCCTTTCTCTTCCGCCACATAATCATTCACGCCCACAATAATCTTTTCCTTGCGGTCCACCGCCAATTGATAGTTGTAAGCCGCCTCCGCAATTTCCCGCTGCGGATACCCGCGCTCAATCGCCGCTACCATCCCGCCCAGCGAATCAATCTTCTGGATGTAATCCCAAGCCCCGCGCTCCTCCTCATTTGTCAGCGCCTCAACAAAATACGATCCGCCCAGGGGGTCCGCCGTATTCGTCACGCCGCTTTCATGCGCAATAATCTGCTGCGTGCGCAAAGCCAGCGTCGCCGCAAATTCCGTCGGCAAAGCCCAAGCCTCGTCCAAAGAATTCGTGTGCAGCGATTGTGTGCCGCCCATCACCGCCGCCAAAGCCTGCAAGGCAGTGCGCACTACGTTGTTGTAAGGCTGCTGCGCCGTCAACGAACATCCCGCCGTCTGCGTATGAAAACGCAGCGCCCACGAGCGCGGATTCTTCGCGCCAAACCGCTCCGTCATCGTCTTGTGCCAAATCCGCCGCGCCGCGCGGTATTTCGCGATCTCCTCGAAAAAATCATTGTGCGCATTAAAAAAGAAAGAAAGCCGCGGCGCAAACTCGTCCACATCCATCCCGCGCCGCACGCCCCAATCCACGTACTCGATCCCATCGCGCAAAGTAAACGCCAATTCCTGAATCGCCGTCGAGCCCGCCTCGCGAATGTGATAGCCGCTGATCGAAATCGGATTAAATTTAGGAGTTTCCTTTGCGCCGAATTCCAACGTATCAATCACCAGCCGCATGGAAGGTTCCGGCGGATAGATGTATTCCTTCTGTGCGATATATTCCTTCAGGATGTCGTTCTGGAGCGTGCCGGAAATTTTCTTCCAGTCCGCGCCCTGCTTCTCTGCCACGGCCAGGTACATCGCCCAAATCACCGCCGCCGGCGAATTGATGGTCATCGAAGTAGTCACGTCGGCCAGCGGAATCTGATCGAACAAGACTTCCATATCCGCCAGGGAACTGATCGCCACGCCACACTTACCAACTTCGCCTTCGGAAAGCGCGTGGTCCGCGTCGTAACCCATCAGCGTTGGCAAATCAAACGCCACGGAAAGTCCCGTCTGCCCCTGGCTCAGCAAATAACGAAATCGCGCGTTGGTGTCCTGCGCTGTCCCGAATCCCGCGAATTGCCGCATGGTCCACAACCGCCCGCGGTACATCGTGGAATGAATTCCGCGCGCGTAAGGCGGCTCGCCCGGATAGCCCAGATCCTTCTCCGGACTCCACTCCGGCAAATCCGCGGCAGTGTAAAGCCGCCGAATCGGATAGCTCGAAACAGTCGTGAACTCATCCGCCCGCTCAGGCGATTTCGCTAGCGTCGGCGCCAAAGTCTTTTCCTCCCACGCGCGTTCGCTAGGGGAAACTTTGCGCTCGGGACCAAGCGTCACAGTAGCTCGCGATTTCGGCGTCTTGCCGGCCTTTTCAATTGTTTTTTCAGACATGAGGGAGGGCTCCTTCCAGCGTGCCGGACGAGAAAACACGAGCAGGCCGGCGCGTTCATACATTATCTTAGGTCAAGGGAAGAGAACCAGCAACAACCAGAAATACTACAGTGCGCGCCGCAGACAAGCAGCAGTCGTCGGCCTACCCATGCCGCGTCATCAAGAATTATATGGAGTGCGGCGGCTTGCGGCCGCTTTCGCCACAAACCCGACCCAATCGCAAACCGCGCCAGGCGAGGCTTGCCTCGCCCCCACAATCAACAAGCCGGATTCCGCTGCGTGCCTATTTCGCGCCCACCACCGACCCAGGCACCGGCGTCCCCGGAATCAAAGGATCCCGCGTCATCTCGCCGCGCATGGCATCCGCCACCGTAATGTGCTGCACCTCAAGCGTCCGCCCCATCGCCTGATTGAAATTCACCAGCGCCTCCTCCAGATTCGCCTGCGCGCGCAATGCCGTCCCCTGCGCCTGCGTCAAATCGCGCGATCTCAACACCACTTGATAAGAAGTAGACGACCCCAGCTGATATTTCTTCTGCTCCGCGTCCAAAGTCTGCTGTGCCAGATTCCGCGCTTTCTCCGCCGCCGCCACCTGCGAACGATCCTGCTGCAATGCAATGATTGCGTTGCGCACGTTAATGACGATGGTGTTTTCCGTTTGCCGGTATTGCACGCGCTGCTGCCGCTCATCGAACTGCGCCCGTGCGCTATCCGCCTGCGCCGAACGATTCCGCAGCGGCATCGTCAGAGTTATACCCGCCGCGTAAGTAGGGTATTGATTCTCAAACACGTTGGCCAACGCATTGCCCACCCCGCCGTGCGTAAAAGTAGTCGTGGTGTTCGGCACGCCGGTGAACGCCTCATTGCCATTGATTAGAATCGGAACTCCATCGGCGCCTACCAGCGGCGCAGCCGTATCGGCCACGAACGACCCCGCCACTTCGTTTGTGTTGATTCCAATTCCATTCAGTCCTTGCGACACGTATTGAATGTAAGCGTTTAGCGAAGGCAGCAACGCATTTCGCGTGGCCTTCACTTCGATCTGCGAATTCTTCAGACTCAGATCCGCCTGATAAAGTTCCGGCCGTTTCCGCCAGGCCTCCTGCACCGCGTCCTGCAGCGGAATATTTTCCACGATGTCCGGAGTGGAAATCGCAGTCGTCGGCACGATTTCGATTCCCGCTACGTCTTTCGCCAACAAGTTCTTGGCGATGTCGTTCAATAATACGGTCTCCTGCTGCAATTTCGCGCTCTGCGCCACGATCAGATTCTGCTGGTCCGTTGCCAGCTGCGATTCCGCTGTCAGCACGTCCAGCGGCGCCATGGTCCCGATCTCCAGCTGCTTCTTGTTGTCCTCCCACAGCTTCTGCGAAACGCCCACCGCCGCTTCCTGCACTTTCACGTTCTGCCGGTCGTACACCAGTTCCCAGTAATCGTTGGAAGTCTGCGTCACCACCGCGATCACATTCTGCGCGAACACCGAATTCGTCGCCTTGATCGTATTCTTCTGCTCGATGATGTATCGCGTGTTCGGCAAAATCCCGAAGCCATTCAAAAGCGGCTGCGATAACGTCGCGGTCAGCACTGGACTGAACGCCGGATTGAAAAATACGTCCGGCTCGTTGGTCGCGGTTCGCGGCGTATTAAAAGTGACCGAGAAGCTTGTGCCGGTGTGAAATCCCTGCGTGTACCCGAAATCAACCGCCGAGGAGTTTTGGTTTACCACCAGAATGTTGGTACCGGTGCCGGTCCCTGAAATGAACGGGTTATTCACCGGGACATTCGAGTGATACCAGCTGTAGCCCGCGGTGAATACCGGATCGAACGACACCGATGGCGACGTGCCCAGCACCACCTGCTGTGTGCTGTTGCTTTGTGGAACCCCTCCGGCCAGGGCCTTCAGCAATTGCGTTTCGGCAATCCACGGCGCGAACCTTTGGACGAAAATATTCAGATTATTTTCCAGCGCCAGCGAGATCGCGTCGTCCAGGCTCAGCATCAATTTTCCGTCCTGGGTCAATTGGTCAAGCCGCGTCGAATTCGTCAGCATTGGCTCAGGCATACTTCGCGGTGCGTAAGGCGCGAAAATGTTGGGGAACATCGGCTTGCCCGTGGAGTAATCGGCGCCCATTCCCTCTCGCAGGTTGCGCGCCGGCTCCGACGCGGCCGACCCGGTTTGCGCTCCGGGCACGCTGGCGGGTTGCTCTCCGGCTGCGGGCTGCCCCTGTTGCTGTTGCGTCGGGCTCTGGTTTTGGCCTTGCTGCGCCTGAGCGTACGCGGGTGACACCATCAGCGAAGCAGCCGTCAGCAGTGCCACCGCTACATGCCTTAAACTTCCATTCATTGTGTTGTCCTCTCCAAGTTCTTGCTTGGGTTTCGACAGGCCTGTAAATTACTCAAACGCGCGAACATGGGTATTTGTTTCATTTTATGTATTCCCGATGCAACACTGCGGCCATGCATAACCGCTTGAATTTAGACGATTAAACGGGAAATAGTGAGCGTCAGGCGTTCATTTCCGGACAGTACCGTGCGTACCCGGACATATGCGCCGCAAAGTTTAGCATCGCACCTAGCCCGTCGCAATCGTGGCGGACCTCGCGGCTGGTGCTTATCAAGGAACAAAGGATGTTCCCCGCGGAAAATACCAACATCACCTGATTCCAAACAACCATGCTCGCGCTACCCTTGTTCTCTGTCGTGAGCAGGAACTCCAGTCCGAGATGGGTAGTTGACTGCCGTCATTGCCTGGCGAGCTTTACGCACTCCGAAGTCGGACGAGACCGCAGGCTGGTTGACTATCTAGTCCCGACCGCCCCGCGATTACCACCGGACGGCCAAGAAATGGAATGCCCCTCCTGCAAGACCACAGCCCGATACACAGGCCACGACTTGCGCTACCGGTATAAATAGCATTGCTCGCTCCTCGGTTCCCCAGCCGCTCGCGTTGACACTCAGCGCAGCAACAAACTAACATGCGCGCAGCACTCGATGACGCGCACCCCTAACCCGCGCTCCTACTCCATTGCGAAATGGCCATCCGCGGTTTGCTGCATGCTGCTTCTGCACGCTGTCTGCCTGGCAGCGTTGTCAGCAGCCGCTCAATCCACCGACCTTCCCGTCAAGCCCAAGGGTGACGTCGTTGATGTCCCCGCCAAGCCCGCCGCCTACGTCAATGACTACGCCCGCGTCCTTAGTCCCGCCGCCCGCCAGCAACTCGAAGCGCTCTGCACGGAGGTAAACGACAAAGCCAAAGCGCAAATTTTCGTCGTCATCGTCCCGTCGCTCGGTGACCGCACCGTAGAAGATTTTTCGTTTGACGTCGCGACGAAGTGGGGCGTCGGACCGAAACAAACATCCAGTGGAATCCTGATATTCCTGGCAGTCAACGACCACAAATACTGGACGCAAGTCGGCTACGGCTTGGAACCCATCTTGCCCGACGGCAAAGTCGGCGGTTTCGGCCGCGAAGCCGTGCCGTATCTTCGTCAAGGAAATTACAACGCCGCGGTGATGTTAATCACCCGACGCATTGCAGACGTCATCGCGCAGGACCGGGGCATCACGCTCAGCGGTGCACCGCCGCCCAGTCCCCAGCCGAACGGCTCGGCTCACGGGCAAGGTTCCAGTGGCGTACTCGGACTAATTCTTCTCGGTGTCTTCATTTTTTTCGTGTACGCGATGATCAATCGTGGCGGCGGCTCCGGACGCGGTCGAGGCGGTGGTAGTGGCTGGTGGATTGGTCCGTTGATCGCCAGCGGAATGGGCCGCGGCGGCTGGGGCGGCGGCGGATTCGGTGGTGGAGGTTTCGGCGGCGGTGGCGGCGGCTTCGGTGGTGGCGGCGGAGGCTCGTTCGGCGGAGGCGGCGCCGGCGGCAGCTGGTAGGAGATTCTATGCGTCGAAAGCGCGCCCTCGATCTGCGTGCAGTGAATGTTCAATTCAGCAAAGGTCGCTTAATGGAAGCCAAACTAACTGAACTCGTAAGCCGTATGAAAACCGCAGCCGAAGCCAACCTGAAATCCATCGTGCTCTACGGCTCAGCGGTCACCGCCGAATTCCGCGCCGGACATTCCGACCTGAATATCCTCTGCATCGTCGAGCGCGCCGCTTCGGAAGATCTCGAACATCTCCACGACGCTTCGGAATGGTGGGTGCGCCAAGGCAATCCTCCGCCGCTGCTCTTCACACTCGATGAACTCCACAAATCCGCGGACGTCTTCGCCATCGAGCTTCTCGACATAACCCAACACCACCGCCTGCTCTTCGGCACCGATTTCTTCGCCAATTTCGAAGTTCCTCTCCGCCTGCATCGCCTCCAAGTCGAACGCGAACTGCGCGCCGATTGGCTCCGCCTCCGCCAAGCCATTCTCGCCGCGCCTCTAAGCTACAAAGCGCACCTCGCCATCATGTCGCAGTCCCTCTCCACGTTCTGCGCCCTCTTCCGCCACGCCCTGTTCGCGCTAGGCCAACCGATGCCCGCCAGCAAACGCGAAGCCGTCGCCGCAGTAGCAACTCTGACGGGCGCCGACCCCTCCGCCTTCCACGCCCTCCTCGATGTCCGCGAAGGAAAACGCAAACCACGCCAAATAGACGTTGAAGCAAGCCTGCACGCCTACCTGGAATTCGTACAAGTAGTAACCAACGAAGTAGACCGCCGGCTAGATGCGCTCTGACGACCCGGCGAGCATCGTAATCATGGTTCCGGCCCTTGCGCCGATGCGACGAGCATCGTCATCCTGAGGCCGGCGCCTTTGCCTCCTGCCGGCTGCAGGAGCTCTCCCGCCTTTCTCTGCGTCCTCAGCGCCTCCGCGGTAAACGCCTTTGTCTTACCCATATTTTTCTTCGCTTTTCCGCTTTGGCCTCTGTGTTAATTCTTTCGCCTTTATCAGTGTTCAACCGTGTTCATCAGCGGTGCCTCTGACTTTCTCCGCCCCCTGCGCGATTCGCCCCTCTTGCAGTATGATGGCACCGCGTAACTTCCCACTCGGAGGCAGTCCATGAAAGTAGCTCTTGGCGTAATCGCGGTCATCCTAATCCTCGCGCTCCTGGTAGGCGGCATGTACGCCGGTCGCCGCAACCAAATGGTCCGCCTCAACGAAGATGTCAAATCCAAATGGGCGCAAGTGGACGTAGTCCTGCAACGCCGCGCCGACCTCATCCCCAACCTGGTCGCCACCGTCCAAGGTTTCGCCGCGCACGAACAAACCGTCTTCGACGATATCGCCAAAGCCCGCACGCAGTACATGAATGCGCAAACTCCCGCCGACAAGATCGCTGCGAGCAACCAGATTTATCCGCTCGAAATGAAAATACTTGCCTTGAAGGAAGATTATCCCCAGCTGAAGTCCAACGAAAACTTCCTCCGCCTGCAAGACGAACTAGCCGGCACGGAAAACCGCATCGCCATCGAACGCAAGCGCTACAACGACTCCATTCAGGAATACAACACCTACATCGGCCTGTTCCCCAACAACATCTTCGCCGGATGGGCCGGCTTCAAGCGCAACAACGATTACTTCCAGGCCGCCGAAGCAGCCCGCGAAGTCCCCAAAGTCCAGTTCCCAGCCGCGAAGCCGTAGGCTGCCGGCGGACGCGCGCGCCAATCCAAACGAGGGCCCCAGCAGCCCTCGAATTCGTGCATCCCAATATATGTCCGTGATTATTTTTTGTCTTGCGGGCCTGCGGAGCTCGTCCTAGGCGGCGCTGGCGCGCGCTTGCGTTCCGAGGACTCGCTCCAGTCCTCCGGTGGGAATCCAATACGCCAGAAAAGTGGCGACGGTTCGGTAAACTCGAGCCCCACCTCGCTCTTGCTTCCTTTATTCTCGCTGATGAATGCCACGTTGCACGTCAGCTCTTCCACCGTCTTGGAATTGACGATCGAAACTTGTTGCCCTCGCGCTATCGGAGCATCCAGAAAAACCAGGCAGCCGTTGGCATTCACGGTGGTGGTCTTGGTTTCTTCCTCGAACGGTTTGCCCTTGCTGGTGCCGCGCACGATCACCGCCATCTGAATATGCACGCGCTGGGTGCGCCGTAATTTGCTGTACTGTTGCGCCGCCGGTATCTGCGGCGGTTCTTTGCCGTTCGTCATCCAATTCTCCCCGGAACCCGCCACCCAGTATAATCTTGAGGTATACCAGCCTCCCAACCCGGCATATTCAAACAAGCGGTGCCCAAAAGCGAAACCTTTACCCCCTTCACTCCTTACAGCCGCACGGCTGCCGCTGCGCCGCCGTCCCGCCATGGCAGGGATATCGTGAATGTTACTCTCCGGTGAATCCTGCGTACCCGCCTTGACCCCCCCGCTTTACCGCGCTACGCTAAATCCAGCACAAGGGGTCACGTCCAGGAGGCTTCGCTTCCGCGAAACTGAATGAAACAAACCGTCCGGCTGGCAGGTGGCATTAACGAACTTTTCGGAACCCTCGACGAAAATCTTAAACTCTTCGAGTCCGCCCTTCACGTCACCACGCATCTGCGCGATCACGATCTGGAAATCGAAGGCTCGGAGCCGCAAGTCGAGCGCGCCGCGCAAATCCTGGGCGAATACAATCAGCGCATCCGCGACGGTCGCATCCCGGACAGCCAGGAAGTGAAATCGCTACTGCGCATCGTTACAGGCGCCACCGGCGAACCCGCCCCATCCACGCGCGGCGCATTTGCGCTCTCCAACACGCGCTCCTTCGGCAAGAAGACCATTACCCCCAAGAGCGCGAACCAGAAGCGTTATATGGAAGCCCTCGAAGCCTACGACATGGTCTTTGCCATCGGCCCCGGCGGCACAGGTAAAACGTATCTCGCCGTCGCCATGGCCGTCACTGCGCTCCTCTCCAAGCAAGTGAACCGCATCATCCTCGCGCGCCCCGCTGTCGAAGCCGGCGAGCGCCTCGGCTTTCTTCCCGGTACGCTGCAGGAAAAAGTGGACCCCTACATGCGCCCGCTCTACGACGCACTGCACGACCTGCTCGAAGCGGACAAGCTGGAGAGTTTTCTGGAGAAGGGAATCATCGAAGTTGCGCCGCTCGCCTTCATGCGCGGCCGCACGCTCAACGATTCCTTCGTCATTCTCGACGAAGCCCAGAACACCACCAGCGAGCAGATGAAAATGTTTCTCACGCGCCTGGGCTTCAATTCCAAAGCCGTCATCACGGGCGACGTCACCCAAATTGACCTGCCCGAATCGCGCCGGTCCGGCCTTATAGAAGCCATCGAAATCGTCGGCAAGATCGAAGGCATCTCCTTTACTTATTTCGATGAACGCGACGTCGTCCGCCACAATCTCGTCCAGCGCATCATCAAGGCCTACGACGAGCACGCCGCCACTCATCCCGGTCACAACGGTCGCGGCTCCGGCACCGGACGCGCCGGCCATTCCGGCCTGCAAAATCCCCGGGATTAATTTCGCGCGCATGATCCTCAATCAACAGCGTCGCGTTCGTGTTTCCATTTCCGGCTTGGAGAAATTTCTTGCCGCCGCGCGCAAACGCCTGCGCCTCGCGTCCCGCTCACTCACCGTCGCTCTGGTCACCGACGCGCAAATCGCACGCTGGAATCGCGCCTACCGTGGCAAAAATCGCCCGACCGATGTATTGTCCTTTCCAGCAGATGGCTCGCAAGCAGAACCCGCAACCACGCGCAAGCATCATAAGCCGCGCCCTACGCGCGCCAAGCGCCCCTCTGCGTCAACGCCAGCCACGAACTATCTGGGAGACATCGCCATCGCGCCCGCCGTCGCGCGCCGCAACGCCATCCGCTTCGGCCGCGCCTTCGATCACGAAATGCGCATCCTCATTCTTCACGGCATCCTGCACCTGCTGGGCTACGATCACGAAACCGACTCAGGCCAAATGGACCGCCGCGAAAATCGCCTGCGCCGCGAACTAGGATTGCTCTAACGATGCCGATCTTTCTCTATTCCGCCGGTGTTCTGGCTCTCACAGCGGGCCTGGTGGTCTTCTCCTATCTCGACCGCGCCTATCGCGAGCTCGGCCGCGTTCATCACGGACGCATCCACCGCCATCTCGAGACTTTCGAATTGGACGTCGAGCCGCGCTTCCATCTGGAACGCCGCCGCGGTGCCCTTGGCTTCAGCCTGCTCGCGCGCTTCTGGCTCGTCTTCGTCGCCGCCATCACCGCGCGCGGCGTCCTCTTCTTCGTCCCCGGCACCTGGGAAGCCGCCGTCGAAATGATATTTTTCCTCGGCGCCGAAGTGGTCGTTGCTATGCAGTTTTTCCCGGCGCTCCTGCTCGCCCGCGCTCCGGGGAACTGGGTGCTGCCACTGGTTCCGATTGTCCGCGTATTTCTTTTCATCATTTGGCCGGTACAAGCGGTTCTCGAACTGCTGATCTCCGTGCTCCACCTGTCCGAAGAATCAGAAGAGGAACAAACTCCCGTAGCCGACCAACAGCAGGCCATCGAAGCCCTGGTGGACGCCGCCACCGAAGAAGGCATCATAGAGCAGGACGAAGCCCGTTTGATCGAATCCGTAGTCGAATTCGGCGACAAACGCGTTCGCGACGTGATGACTCCGCGCCCCGACGTAACCGCCATTCGCGCCGACGCCTCGCTGGAAGAATTGCGCGACCTCGTAGTCGAAACTAAATTCTCGCGTCTGCCGGTCTTTGAAAAATCCTTCGACGACATCGCCGGCATCGTCATGGCTCGCGACATGCTCGAAGTTCCCGACCGCGAAGCTGCGCACCGCACCGTGCGCGAGCTCATGCGCCCCGCGCTCTACATCCCTGAAACGAAATTCGGCTCCGAACTCCTGAAAGAAATGCAGCGCAAGAATCAGCAAATGGCCGTAGTGATTGACGAATACGGTCTGATGGCCGGTTTAGTCACCATCGAAGATTTAGTAGAAGAAATCGTCGGCGAAATCGGCGAAGAAGACCGCCGCCCCGCCCCAGACGTAGTCCGCGAACCCGGCGGCGCCCTGGTAATTCGCGGCAGCGTGCAGCTAGAGAAAGTCAGCGAACTTTTCGGCGTGCAACTCGATTCCGGCATGCAGCACTCCGCCGCCACCACCATCGCCGGCCTCCTCAATAGCGTAGCCGGCCACGTCCCCCGCACCGGCGAACTAATAGACGCCGACGGCCTCCGCTTCGAAGTAATCGAAGCCAACCAGCGCAAAGTCCTCCGCGTCCGCGCCAAACCAATCCCCAACACAGCAGCTTCGACCGCCCGCCCCGTGTAAGGGCTGGTGGCATAGGCCTGCCCGCCGCAAAAGGGCGATCTCGCCTGTGCTCTTCGGTTCTCTGACGGCGCCACAAGCATGGTCATCCTGAGCGCGGCGAAGGATCTCTCCCGCCTTTCTCGCGGTAAAAGCAGTTGCCGTTCTCTGGTTTTTCTCCCTCTCTCTCTGTGCCCTCTGTGTCAAATGTTTTGACTTTCTCCAACCGTTCGCAGCGTCGCCCGACCTGCCGCGCCCCGAAGAATTGCGACGTCAAAAAAATCGGGCCCGCCGCCGGCAGGCCCGATCACATCCTTCCAAACATCCGCAATCGCAACCGCAGAGCTTAGCTATGCCCCGCGGCCTTGGCAAAATACGCCGCAGCCCGCTTCCCAATCTCCTCCGGAGCCACATCCTCCACATGCGTTGCGATCCCCCACTGATGCCCAAACGGATCCGTTACCTTGCCGTAACGGTCACCCCAGAATTGATCCTCCAGCGCCATATCAATCTGCGCGCCGGCGGCCACTGCGCGCGTGAACGTCTTATCCACATTCTCGACGTAAAGGAACAAATAGATCCGCGGCGCCCCGGGAGTGACGGCCGCGCTAGGTCCCATTTCGTCGTTTAGAAAAATAATCGAATCTCCGATTTTCAATTCGGCGTGGGAGATTTTGCCATCCGGGGATGGCATGCGCACCATTTCAACGGCGCCGAACACGTTCTTGTAAAAATCGATCGCGCGCGCGGCGTCTTTACAGGTTAACGATGGGCTAATCGAGTGATATCCCTCGGGGATCGCCCGTACGGGGTGTGCCATGACAGCCTCCTCTTGCCTAACAGGTAGCGTGCAGTTTAAAGCGTGGGTCGCGCAACCACTCTAGCCACCGTGGCCGCGATGAACCGCGTTGGATTGCAGTCTATAACGATCGCCAACGAAGTCAACAAATCCCGGTGTGGAAATCACCGCGCACGATTTGTTCTTCGCCAATTCATCCCGCTGTAACGCAATTCATATCCGCGCGTCGTCATCCTGAACCCGCGACCGCGGGTGAAGGATCTGTGCCGCCGCTTTTCTCCGCCTTTCCTCTGTGTTAGATCTTTTGAATTCATCCGCCCACCTCCGCCTCGCTTCCGCCCCGCCCTCCAAAGGCGTACAATCTATCAATTCATGGTCTTCAAATCCGGTTTCGTCGCAATCGTAGGCCGCCCCAACGCGGGCAAATCCACGCTCGTCAACACGCTCGTCGGCCAAAAAGTCGCCATCGTCTCCCCCAAGCCGCAAACCACACGCAATCGCCTTCAAGGCATACTCAATCGCGAAGACGCCCAAATCGTCCTGATAGACACGCCCGGCATCCACCAACCCAAGAACGTCCTCAGCCGCATGATGATGGACGAACTCCAACACGCCCTCGAAGGCATTGATATCCTCTGCCTGATCGCCGACGCCTCCGTTGACTACGGACCCGGCGACCGCTTCTCCATCGATTGGATCAAACGCTTCCACGGCCCCGTATATCTCCTGCTCAATAAAGTGGACCGTATCGCCAAGCACTTGCTCCTGCCGCTCATCGAGCGCTACAACATAGAATTCGACTTCGCGGAAATTTTCCCCATCTCCGCTCTAACCGGCGCCGGCTGCCTCGATCTCGTCAATTCCTGGCTAACCCGCCTGCCGGAAGCCCCGCCGCATTTTCCTCCCGATCAATTCACCGATCAGCCCGAGCGTTTCCTGGCCGCTGAAGTAGTCCGCGAAAAAGCCATCCTCCAAACGCGCGACGAAGTCCCCCACGCCATCGCCGTTCTCATTGATAATTTCGAAGAAACGCCGAAACTCCTGCGTATCCGCGCCACCATCTACGTGGAACGCGAAGGCCAGAAGGGCATCCTGATCGGCAAGGGCGGGGAAGCGATAAAAAAGATAGGCACAGCAGCCCGCAAAGAACTCGAATTCATCCTCGGCGCAAAAATATTCCTCGAGCTCTTCGTAAAAGTCCAATCCAACTGGCGCCAGAACTCCACCCTGGTCCGGCAACTAGACTGGCACCGCCAACTAGAACAATTAGCCCAATTCCAGGAAGCCGAAAAAGGCTAGTAGCTCTCCGTAGTTGCCCTTGTAGCGGTGGGCTTCCGACAGCCAGCCTTTGCCGTCCACGTCAAATGTGAAGCTGTCCTTGAATTGGTAGCGGGAGCCTGACAGATCCCGCATTTGATCTCAAATAGAGCCAGCCAATACGGCTCTTTCCCTCCGCCGAGGCTTCTGTATCCTTCCTCAGCGACATCAGAATCGGAGGTTTCCGCGATGAATCAACAGGACACATCCGCACTCCTATCTCGCGCTACGGAAATGGCCACGCGCTACGGCAACGCTGCTCACGACCGCAGGGTCTCGCCAACGGAGTCCGCACTCGCCGCGCTGGAAAGATTCCACGAGCCCTTCCCGGAAGCGCCCTGCGACCCGCACGAAGTCATCGAAATCCTCGATAAGTTCGGCTCACCCGCCACAGTCACCACCACCGGCGGGCGCTACTTCGGTTTCGTAATCGGCGGCACTCTCCCCGCCGCCATGGCCGCCAACTGCCTCGCTGCAGTCTGGGGCCAGAATGCAGCGTTGCGCGTCATGTCCCCCGTCGCCGCCGAGTTGGAGGAAATCGTAATTCGCTGGACCTGCGAAGCCCTCGGTCTACCGCCCGAGTGCGCAGGCGGCTTGGTGACAGGAGCGACTATGGCAAATTTCACCGCGCTAGCCGCCGCGCGCTACGCACTGCTCGCGCGCGAAGGTTGGAACGTAGTCGAAGATGGACTGTTCGATGCCCCGCCGATCGAAGTTGTCGCTGGTGCCGAAATTCACGCCTCGGCCCTAAAAGCTCTGAACATGCTAGGCCTGGGCCGCAAACGAATCCATCGGGTGGACGTGGATGATCAGGGAAGAATGCGCGCGGACCAATTGCCAAGACTCTCCCGTAACACCATCGTGTGCATTCAAGCCGGCAACGTCAACACCGGCGCATTCGATCCCGCCGCTCCCATCTGCGCAGCCGCGCACCAGCAGGGCGCGTGGGTCCACGTGGATGGCGCCTTCGGTCTTTGGGCAGCTGCCTCGCCGATGTACCGGCACCTGATGATCGGATACGAGCACGCCGATTCCTGGGCCACGGACGCGCACAAATGGCCCAACGCCAGCTACGATTGCGGCCTGGCGATTGTCAGGAACGGAGAAGCTTTGCGGGCGAGCATGGGACTTTCCGCCGCCTACCTCGCGCCCGGCACCAAGCGCGAGCCAATGCACCACACGCCCGAAGCCTCGCGCAGAGCACGCGGCGTTGAATTGTGGGCCGCGCTGAAGTCCTTAGGCCGCAAAGGACTCGCCGACCTGGTCGAAAGAACCTGCGCTCACGCCCGTCAGTTCGCCGAAGGCCTGCGCGCCGCAGGTTTCGAAGTATTGAACGAAGTCGTAATCAATCAAGTGCTGGTAACCTTCGGTGACGCACAGAAAACTCAAGAAGTCATCCGCCGCGTCCAAGACGAAGGTACCTGCTGGTGCAGCGGCACCGTCTGGCAGGGAGAAACCGCAATGCGCATCAGCGTATCTTCTTGGGCCACCACCACCGACGACGTAAACCGCAGCCTGGCCGCCGTCATTCGCATTGCGCGCTCCACCAAAGCGTGACAGTTCTGCCTGTATTTCTCTAGTCAATAATCCAAATGGTCTCCGCGTTACCAAGCCGTGGTATAACGTAGCTGCTGAGCTCGATGTGACCGGGTATGTAGTGACTCTCCCTGAAACGTTTGCGTGGGCACGTCTTCTTGTTCGTAATTGTTTGCGTTGTTTTGGTCGACATTGCCGGTTGCCAACACGACGCCCCACCTTCGACGCTGTTTTGTGTTGACCGCTCTGTTTCTGGTTCCAGCGCATACCCTTGGGCAATTGATCCCGAGCAAGTAGGGACATATTCGGTCCTCAGGAAGTCCGGTGCCGGCTATTTTTACGACGACGCGCTTGAATACCGTGTGTGGTTCTATCCCGAAGGCGGCGGCGGCGACGATCGATGCGCTGCCTTTGCGGAGTATGAGCAGGCCTTAGCGTTTTCCAAGGCATGGCCGCGTGCGGAGGAACCGCTGGTGCTCGTTCGCCAGCGCGAGTGGATCAACGAACCCCAACCATCCCGTTTCATTCCCGAGAACGGCGAACCTATCACCCAGATGGCAGGTGCGCTGGCTGGCAGGAAGCAAGCGCAATACGGAAAGCATTTCGGAGTTCATGACGCATCCCAAACCGGCCAGGAACTGAGCTAACTGCGCGGAGATAGGTCTTTGTTTCGATGCGATCTCTGTGTTGCGTAGGGATTGCGTAGGCTAAATCGTTGCAACTCTCGGAATCAGCCCGGCGTCTTCAGCGATTGTTCGCGGCATAACGTAATTCCCTAAGCGCCTCTACTCCTTTCCGTGTATGGCCCGTCAATACCGCATTTCGTATTCTCACATCGAGAAAAGACGGTACGGCTAGTCAACGAAGGAGGCGAACAACCAATGCCATTGCTTACGATAATAATGGTTCTGATCGTGGTAGGAGTGCTGTTGTGGCTGGTCAACCTCATCCCCATGCAGGGAACAATCAAATCGATCCTGAACGCGGTGGTGGTAATCGCAGTGGTTCTCTGGCTACTAAATATTTTCGGGATCTTCAATTCCTTCGCCCACATACGCGTCGGCTCGTAACTTTTCGCGCGCCATCGTGCGAAAAGATGAAAGATAACTGAAGCTCGCAGTCGCGTGGAGCAAGTTCGGACTCTTACGCGGAACCTACTTGGAATCGTTCAGCGAGAGATTCCAAGCGAACGAAAACGGGGGGCCAACCGCGGGATCCAATTGCGCCTCGATTTTGGTAGCGTCCGTCGAGGATGGCCAAAACTTGATCTTGTTACGAATTGTGGGCGCGTTCGGTGGATACATCTTCCAGTTGTCGCCTTGTTCAACGTAGAGCACATGGGTGTTCACAGGTTGGCGAAGGTCAGCACGCGAATGCAGGTCGCCAGTAAAAACAATAACTACTCGCGCCTCGGTCGGCGAATTACCGGTACTTTGCCCCATGCCAAAACGAAGAGTCCCACTCAATCCGAGTGCTGTCAGCAATCCTAGTTCATCCGGAGTCAGACCGATGGATCGTGCGTTAGCGGCGAGGTCCTCGGGGCCGGGAAGGATCTGGACATCAAGCACTTCGAGCGATTGTTCCTTCGCCCTGGGCAGCAGCGGGCGTGCAATCATTGCCCCGCCCGCAACAATTGTCGCCGCTATTCCCACCCAATGTTTCCAATTGTTGCCTCCGCTTCTTGGCGCTCCGCTGCAACGCGGAGGAAGCAAAGCCCCGTATATCATCCCCGACAAAGCGCCTGCGCGCGCGGCAGATCCAGAAATCGCGATGTACCAGCCGCCAGCCAGGACTGCTATCAGCGCCGCGATCCCAGAGAACAGGGCACCAAACGCGCGCAGGAGCCAACGCGGCGCACGAAACCAGCCAAGCAGCCGGGCGAATGGAAACAGCGCTAGTCCGACAAAGAGCAGAGGATAGATTAGTAACGGCAGCCAGCCGAAAAAGAAGCCCACTTCATGCCAGTTGAAAGCTCCTCGTCCCCAGCCAGGTCCCGGGCGGTCACTACAGGGAAGGAATTCGACAATCGTGGAGCTCACCAGAAACAGAAACGTACCGGCAGCGACAACCACCGCAAACAATCCGAGGCGCTTCACCCAATTGAAGAGGAATGCTTCTACGTGCCCCCTCGCGCTCGTTTTCGGATGCTCATGGGGCGCCGTCATGGCTAGTCACACCCGCGTCGGCGCAATCCCCAGCGATCGCATCTTCCGGTACAAATGGCTGCGCTCCAGACCCAAAGCCTGCGCCGCCTTCGTCATGTTCCAACGATTTTCCTCCAGCTTACGCAGCACAAATTCGCGCTCGTACGCCGACCGCGCCTCCTGCAAACTCTCATAAGGCTTCTGCGGGCTCTTCGACGCCCCACGAAATAGTTCCGGCGGCAAATGATGCGGCTCGATCCGCGGCGAAGGACAAACAATCACCAGCCGCTCCACTAGATTCTTCAATTCGCGCACGTTGCCCGGCCACGGGTAATTCAACAGCACGTCCAGTGCCGTCGGACTGAACTCCTTCGCCTTCTTCCCGTACTCCTGGCAAAAAGCCGCCAGAAAATGCGCCGCCAAAATCGGAATATCCGCCACGCGTTCGCGTAGCGCCGGCACGTAGAAGGGAATCACGTTCAACCGGTAGAAAAGATCCTCGCGGAAAGCGTTGCGCGCAATTTCTTCCTCGAGCTTCTTGTTGGTCGCCGCGATCACGCGCACGTCCACAGTAGCGGGCTGATTTGAACCCAGCGGCTCGACGCGCCGTTCCTCCAGCACGCGCAGCACTTTCGACTGCGTCTTCAAACTCATGTCGGCCACTTCGTCCAAAAACAGCGTCCCGCCATCCGCCTTCTGAAATTTCCCCACCTTGTCTTCACTTGCGCCCGTAAAACTGCCCTTGCGATGACCGAACATTTCCGATTCGATCAATTCCTCCGGGATCGCCGCGCAATTCACTTCCACAAATTGCATCGAGCTGCGCAAACTGCTGGCGTGCAGCGCCCGCGCCACCAGCTCCTTGCCCGTCCCACTCTCTCCGTAAATCAGCACGCGCCCATTGGTCGGCGCGGTCAAAGCAATTTGTTGCCGCAGCGCTTTCATCGGAATGCTGCCGCCCAATATCTGGTGCTTCTCCTCCAACTCCGCGCGCAGACGCCGGTTTTCCGTCTCCAGCCGCAAATATTCCAGCGCATTGCGCACCACCAGCACCACTTTTTCCAGCGATAGCGGTTTCTCCACAAAATCAAACGCGCCCAGCTTCGTCGCGCGCACCGCCGTCTCGATGCTTGCGTGCCCAGAAATCATCACGGCCATCGGTGCCCCATCGTGCGCCTGCATCCGCTCCAAGGTCTCCAGGCCGTCCATCTTCTTTAGCCACACATCCAGCAAAACCAAATCAAAAGTCCTCGTCTCCAGACGCGCCAAACACTCTTCGCCCGACGCCACCGCTTCCACCTCATATCCCTCGTCGCGCAGCAAAGCGCCGAGAGATTCGCGTATCCCGTTTTCATCATCAACAATAAATATCGATGCTGGCATGTTATGTAATTTCCGTTTTGGGGGTCCTCATCCGGCGCGCGGTGTTAAGTCCTCATCATGGGTCCGGTCTGCGGACGAAGGATCTCTCTTCGCTTACTCTGCATTCTCCGCTTTTCTCTGTGCCCTCTGTGTTAAATCTCTCGTCTTTCTCGATCGCCTAAGCCGGCGTAACCGGAATCTCAGCCGCCGGAAAACGAATCACAAAGCGCGTTCCAGCCGGCAAATTATCCTCCACGCGAATCGTCCCGTTATGCTCGGCAATAATCCGGCTTGCAATCGCCAACCCCAATCCCGTCCCGCGCTCCTTAGTAGAAAAATGCGGCAAGAACAACCGCTCCTTGTCCTCCGGCGAAATCCCCTGACCGCTATCCGAAATCTCAATCTCCACAGCGTCCTCATCTCCATCCACCCGCGTAGCCACCCGCATCCGCCGTATCGCCGAACCCTCCATCGCCTCAGCCGCGTTATCAATCAAATTAGCCAGCACCCGCCGCAAAAGTTCGCGATCCGCCTTCACCAAAGGCAAAGCAGCTGCCAATTCCGTCCGCACCGTAACGCCCTCCAGCCGTCCGTGAAAAAGATCCAGCGCGCTCGCCACAATCGTGTTCACGTCCTCCGGCGCCAAACGCGCGGCAGGGAAGCGCGCAAACTGCGAGAACGCATCCACCAACGACTTCAAAGTATGCACCTCGCGCTCAATCAACCCAGCGCACTCCGCCACCAACCTCTCCAGCTCCGTCCGCAAAGCCGCGGCCTGCTGCGACCCGCCACTGCGCTCCAGATAACGCAGCAACCTCTGCGCCGACAACTGAATCGGTGTCAAGGGATTCTTGATCTCATGCGCTATCCTCTGCGCCACTTCCTGCCAAGCCGCCGCCTTCTGCGCCCGCAGCAAATCCGTCAAATCGTCAATCACGATCACGTACCCAGGATTCGAAAGCCGCGGCCCCAGCGAACTAACCGTCACCGCCGCCCGCACCAGCCTTCCGGCCGTCGCAATCTCAATCTCGCGCGATGCCACGCCCATGCGCAAAGACCGCCGCATCAAATGCAGCACCGCCCGCGCCGCCTCTTCACCCACCAGCTCCGGCAACGATCGCGCCTCCCGCGCCGTATCTCCCAGAATCGCCGGAACCGCCGAATTCACCCGCGCCACTTCGCCCGAAGAATTCAGCGAAATCACGCCCGTCGGAATATTTTCCAGAATCGCTTCCATCAACTTGCGCCGCCGCTCGCGCTCTTCGATCGCCTGCTCCAGGCTCTGCGTGAATTCATTGATCTGCCGCCGCCCTTCGCCCAGCTGCTCCGTCATGCGATTGAACGAACGCACCAGCATCCCCAGTTCGTCCTGCCCGGCCACATCAATCCGGTGGTCAAAATTCCCGCGCGAAATTTCCCGCGTAGCCTCCGCCAGCGCCTGAATCGGCACCGTCACCTGCTTCGACAAAAACAGCGCCACCCACGTCGTCGAAAATCCCAGAACCACAGTCACCAGGAACAACCCCAGCAGCACGTCTCGTTTATAAGCGCGCAGCCGCTGTTTCTGCATCGCGTACGTTTGCGTCTGCGTCTGAATTTCCGAATAGCGCGTCAGGAAATCGTTCGGAAGAATTCTCGCCACGTACAATCTCTCGTTGTCCAGCGGCGCGCTGCCTGCAACATACAAATGATCGTCGGTGTGCCATATTTCCGCGCCGTTCGGCAGCGTCTGCATCAGAGTGGGCGTGATTGTCTCCATCTCGGGGACGGCTTCGTCTTCCGCGCCGTTCGCCGGCTTGGTATACGCCACGCCGTCGTCCGCCTGTCCATTCGAATGCGCGATCCAGGAAGCATCCACCGACCACGCCAAGCCCAGCAGCGACTGATTGCCCTTACTCGTCGCCGCGGCCTTCTCCGCAATCGCGTCCAGGTGATTGCGATTGGCCCGCGCCATATCTTCCAACAGCCGCTGGCTCTGCTCGTTGGCAATTTCCAGCGGCCGCGGAAACCACATCGTCAAAGTGCGGTTCACGATCGCGTAACTGAAGAAGAAGAAAAATACCGTCGGTAGCAGCGACACGCCGATCGCCCCCAGCACCATCTTCACCTTGAACCGCGAGCCCATCTGCCCGCTGCGCCGCTCGATCAACAGCCGCACCAGGCTGCGCGCCAATATCACAGTGAAAACCAGCAGCGCCGCCGTCAGCAGCGTCGTCAGCGCAAAAAACACCACGAACTCGCTGCCTTGCTCCGGCCGCAGCGGCACGTCCAGCGACCCCACCATGAACACGGCCGCCGTCAGCAGCGTGACGACGATTCCGCCGATCCACGGCCACAGCCGGTTCTTCCGCTTGGCTCGCTCCGCGCTCAATGCTCAACCTCCAGCCACCGTCCCAAAAGATACTGCCTACACAGCAGTGTCAGCCGCGCCCGAACCTGTGCCAATCCCGTCGCACCTGCGAATCGCTTACCGGGAATTGGCCGCGAATTCGAGCTAAAACGAGCCATCCTGTGTCGATTTGCCATCGAAATCAAACGATACCGGGGCCAAATCAGCAAGTCAAGCCAACTGTTGCGCGGTTACCACACTACTGTGGCTGATACGTCATGCCCACTCGGGGGTTTACGTTGCGGCGCTAAAACGGGGAATCCTACCTAGCTTTTCTGACGATGCGCCGAGCCTCGTCAGCTTGGATCCGGCGCCCTTTCCTTACGCCGGCCGAAGGATCTCCTCCAGCCTTCTTGTTCGCGCTTCGTCACCCTGAGCGCAGCGAAGGATCTCTCTTGCCTTTCTCGGCGCCCTCCGCCTTTCGCCGTGCACTCTTGTGTCAAATCTTTTGGCGTGCCCGTAGCCGCCGCTTACCCATTCGCCTTCTGAAACGCCCGCATGAAATCCACGAGTACGCCAACCGTCTCAAGCGTCACCGCGTTGTAAATTGAAGCCCGCATCCCCCCAACCGACCGATGCCCACCGAGACCCACCAACCGAGCCGCCGCAGCTTCTGCAGCAAATTTCCTCTCCAGCTCCTGGTTCCCGCCACCCACCCGAAACGTCACATTCATCCGCGACCGCGAATCCTTTTCGATCGGCCCCACGTAATACCCACCACTAGAATCAATCGCGTCATAAAGGAGCCGCGCCTTAGCCGCATTGCGCTTCTCAATAGCCGCCACTCCGCCTTCAGCTTCAATCCATTCCAGCACTGCCCCCACAATGTAAATCGCAAATGTAGGCGGCGTGTGGTACAGCGACTTCTCCTTAATATGCGTCCGATACTGCAGCACCGTAGGCAAGTTCTTGTCAGCCCGCTCCGCCAATTCCTTCCGCACGATCACCACGGTCGTGCCAGAAGGCCCCAAATTCTTCTGCGCCCCCGCAAAAATCAATCCAAACTTCCGTACGTCGACCGGCCGCGACATAATGTCCGACGACATATCCGCCACCAGCGGCACGTCGCTCGTCTCGGGCAGCCAATTCCACTGCGACCCCTCAATCGTATTATTCGTGCACATATAAACGTACGAAGCGTCCGCTCCCAGCTGAATCTCATCCTTACGCGGCAGGCGCGTAAATTTCACCGCCTCCGTCGAAGCCGCCATCCGATAAGGCGTCCCGCGCTTCAATTCTGTCAGCGCCTTTCCAGTCCACATTCCCGTGTGCAACATGTCCACCGGCTTTCCCGGCAAACAAAGATTCAAAGGCGCCATCGTAAACTGCGCGCTCCCGCCCCCTTGCACGAAAATCACGCCGTACTCCTCAGGAATCCCCATCAGCTTCCGCAGATTCTGCTCCGCCCGCGCAATAATCTCCTCAAATTCCGCTGAACGGTGGCTCATCTCCATTACAGACATGCCGGTGCCGCGGTAATCCAAGAGCTCTTCGCGAATCCGCTGCAGCACAGCCAGAGGCAAAGCCCCCGGCCCCGCATTAAAATTAGCCGCGCGCTCCACCCCCCGCGGCGAAGCAATAGAAAGTGTCACGGTGCCATCCTCTCCCCAATTATTTCGGTTCCCACGATTGTGTATCGCAATTACGCTGCAGCCACCAGAATAGCAGATGCCCGCGTTCACAGCGAATGCAGCCAATCTGGCCGGCAGGTCAGTCTCAGATGGATGCGTGAGTCGGCGTTGGCAGTCGCCCCGATGCGTCGGAGGCCTGAGCGCCCGATTGGTGATCCTGTTACGACCGTTTCTCGACATTGATCGTGCCGCGACAATGGCGCGCGCCACAGCAACAGCGGATCGGGGGTGCATCGGGACTGACTTGGTGGTCGAGGGTAAGCTCTTCTCCGGACTGGATGCGGCGGCGGCTTACGAACCACATGCGGCCCCGCGTTTTAAAAGGCTTCAGGTTGGGATCGCAGGAGTGACGGATACGCTCGGTGCCAGAGCCATGAAAAGCGCCATCGAGGACCACGCGCCAACTGAGGCGCAGCATATACAGAGGCCGCTTGCCGCCGCGCACCCAGGTTCGTCGAAAGCGCTCATCGGCCTGGGAGATCGTCAATCGTTCGCCGGTGTATTCGATTACTTTCTTGCCGCGCGCTATCGACTGGTCGGCGAAGACGCCCACCGAATGGATCCGAGGACGAGCATTCCGTAGCTGAAATCTCGACGTTTGTGGATGGAAGCGCTGTAGCTTTGGACGTTTGCCCATGTGCGTTGCAACCTGCTTGTGTGACGGGCTGCCAGCCGCAGACCACAGCCCAGCGCGCTTAGCGCCGAACGAAATCTGGCTCGAACGCAATTCCGTTGGGATTCCGCCGCGCAGCCGTTTTTGTCCTGGCAGCTTGCGGTTCACGGTCCCCCGGCACCTGGATGAGCCGCAGCGACATGGAATACGATAGGTCTTCGGATGCAGGCCGTAGTCGATCGTCAACTCTTCCTTGCTGTGAATCCGCCGCCGGCTGAACAACAAGATATGCCCGCGCACGATCCGTACGCTGAGATTCGGATCGCAGCAATGATTCACGTACTCCGCTCCCGAGCCTCCAGCCGCGCCGTCGATCCTCCAATAGCGGTCGAGCTTGAACATCGTTAAATGGCGGGTCCGGGGATTCCGGCATATTTTATTGAGCCGCCGATTCGCCTCGTTGCGGCCAAGCCGTTCACCCGTGTATTCGATCACTTTGCGGCGAGGCGGAATCGCTTGCGCTGCGTACACGCCCCAGCCGTGAATTCGCGAGCGGCGAACGCGCAGCTCGTAGGAAGCGAATCGAGAATCAATCGCGAGATTCATTTGCGATATCCCCACCGGGGAGATGGCCACGGCAAACGGGCGGGCCAGCCGCTCAAGGGATTCGCGCAGGAACCCGCCATAGCCGCCTGCCCATTCGCCTTGAGTGGCCGGGGTGTCTTTCTGTTACTTCAATCCCTGCGACCGCTGCCATGCGGCTACTTGAGTTTGAGAAACGTCTGGTTGAGTTTATGAGTCGCTGGAAACGTCGTCAACGGCTTGGTCTGCTCCAGCTTTTGCCCTTTCTTCAACTTTCTCTTGGCGGATCACTTGGTCGCCATTGCTCTTTTCTCCTTTAGGAAATTACCGCCGGGCAGGCGGCGCCTTTCCTGTATGCAATTCCTGAAGCGATGTCCAGAAATAAAGATCTCCTTCCATAGACAGGTGATAGGACTCTGCGATGAATCCCTTTTCGGCAGCAGTGCGGGTCACCCGTTGAATAAGTCACCAGGCATTGATAATTTCAACTGAGGAGCCAGGCAGTCCAGTTTTGCCAACGGGCCCGGCCGCCAGCGATTACGTCGATCGGCGCCACCAGGAAACAGCAACAGAACAACGACTCTGCAGATTCGCGTTCGTGCGCAATGCCGGAGACCGGCCGGCCGTGCCATCGGTAGAAGACCTTCCTCACGTCAGCGTTCTTGCTGTTACCGGAATGAACACTTCTGGTAGCAATCGCCATCGCCCGCGGCCCGCACCAGTGACATTATCAGTGCAACGCATCAGGACTTGGGCCAAGCACGCAACGGGTCGCATCAGGGGGCGCACATGCAAAAAATCAAGCTGTTCGCGAATTACAGTATTCCGCTGGTCTGGTTCGTCGTCGGCCTGGTCATCGGCTGCGTAGCGGTGTACTTCCCGCTCTCCGCTTTCTGGGAACACGTCATCGTGAAGCCGGAAAACGTCACCCCGGCCGACGGTCTCACCGTCATCATTCTATCCGTCGTCGCCGGTGTGTTCGTAGGCTCCGCCGCGCTTTTTGGCTCCGCCCAGCAGCGCTGGACCGCCCGCCACTAATCACCAAATTTCACCACGACAGCCACTTGCCTTGACACTCCGCGCAGCCTGCCAGTAAACTGATTTGCTCGCTCATACTGCGGAGTCGAACCGAATGCTATTGTCTCGCGATTATGTCGGTTACATGGCCAAGGAAATCGTCAAGCGCCTGGTAGCCGCCAAAATGATCGAAGCCAAAAACTTGGAAAATACCACGCAGCAGGTCCGCCAGGTCATGGCCGAGGAAGTCACCATCGAGGACCGCCTCAACGAAGAAGTCCGCGAAATCCTCGCCAAGTACGCCGAGGAAATGCGCACTTCCGGCGCGTCGTACCAGGAAATGTACAAGAAAGTGAAGGGCCAGCTGGCCCGCGAAAGGAAATTAATTCTCCGCTAACCAGCGGCCGATGCCATGCGACTGACACGCGAAAAAACCGTACGCCTCTCCCATCGCATCATTGATTTCCTGGTCTCCAGTCCCGACGTGGACTTCATCGAAGACCGCGACACCATCCGCCAGGAAATCGTCACCATCATCACCGCGCTGCTGAAGGTCGAAGCCCAGGTGGACACCGAAGTCCGCGCCAAAATCGCTTCTCAGAAAAAAGAAATCCTCGAAGGCAGCGAAGAGTGGGACATCCTCTACCGCAAATACTACGCCGAAGGCCTAAAACGCATGGGCGTAGCCGAAGTCCAAACCCGCTAATCGCAGTAATCTCAGCCAAGACCGCCAAAAAAAAGCGCCCGGCAAAAGAACCGGGCGCCTTAAGTTCTTAACTCTTAACTGCGAACTGCTAACTGTCTCTCAAGGCTGCTGATTCGGATCTGTCCGGTGCTGCAAAGTCGGCCGGTCCGGATCAGAATTCGGATCCGATCCCGTCGTCGAAGTATCTCCCGGCTGCGGCGCCGTAGTCTGCGCAGTCTTCTTGCGCAAGCTCGGCTTGTTCGGGTTCTTGTCGTTCACCTTCACGTTCTGCTCAATCAGTTGCAAGCGATGCTTCACCACGTCAAATTCCGAGGTCGTCACGATGTATTCCGGACGCTGCGGCAAAATCGTCGCAATCTCTTTCTGCGAAGCCTCGATCCTGTCCGGCGTCGGCGGATGCGTCGAGAAAATCTTTGGAATCGTCCCCGGCTGCTTTTTCTCGTCCGAAGCTACCTTCTCGAAGAACGCCACAAACGCGTTCGGGTCGTATCCGGCCTTGTACATGTACTCCAGGCCCAGATAGTCCGCTTCCTTCTCGTCCGTGCGCGTGAATTGCAGGAAGGCCATCGGAATCGCGAACTGCATCCCTTGATAAATCGCGTATCCCGCCAGCGTGTAAGGAATAAAAATCATCGCCGGAATCATCGCCAGCTGCGTGATTTCGCCCTTGGTGGCTTGCTTCGTGCCGTGCCGCGCGCAGACGTGTGCAATCTCATGCGCCATCACCCCCGCCAGTTCCGATTCCTCGTCCGCATGCAGAATCAGGCCGCTGTTCACGTAGAAAAATCCGCCGGGCAGCGCAAACGCATTTACCACGTCCGAATCAATCACCTTAATCGTGAACGGCACCTGCGCGTCCGAATTCCGCACCAGGTTTTGCCCCACGCGGTTCACGTACTCAACCACCACCGGATCGTTGATGAATTTGGCCTGCCGCTCTACTTCCGCGGAAAGCTGCTTCCCCAGTTGAATCTCGTGCTCCAGCGAATAGAAATTCAGTCCATGCCCCACGCTGCTGCGATTGCCGATTGCGCTCACGTCCGCCTTGCTGCCCGCTTTTACGTTCGGGTCGGTGGGCTGCTCAACGGGCTGATCCGCCTGCTGCACCGCGCCCTGCTGCTGCGCATTCGCAGAACCAGAGGGTGTGGTGCCAGACGGTCCGGTGCTAGGGGGTCCTACAGTGCTGCCCGGTTCAGCCGTTCCGTTAGGAGCTGTGCCGCTGGAAGGTGTCGAAGGTTGTTGCGCCGGTGGTGTGCCGCCCTGTTGCGCGCCACTTTGCGGTGTCGAGGATTGTTGTCCGCCTTGCTGCTGCCCCAGCGGAACGCTTGCGATGCTGGTCGAAGTCACCAGCGCTGCCACGACGATCATTACGCCCAACTGCCCCGCCAAACTGTTTCTCATGGCTACCTCCGGCGGATACTGCCCGGATTATACACCCCTCCGGGCAACTTCCCACTCTGAATTCCTTGGATGTACCTCACCCTCTTTTAGTTTGCTCGAATATGTAAACGCTAGGTAACAAATCAACGTACCAGGCGAGATTCCAGCGATGCCCGGTAGGGGCGCTGCTTGCTGCGCCCCGGCTTGGCGCCGCGCCATCCTCTAGCGCGACTCGCCGTTGCTTTCGGTAGCGCCGCGTCCCGCGGGCTGTACCGCATTGGACCTTGCTCATGTAGAGGCCGGTTCAGGTTCAGCGAACCCGCCAGCAGTTGCCGCTGGTTTGTCGTCTTCGCCGTTTGAAACGTAGGGGTTTAGACGTCCCACCGCCAAGCATTAAAATCCGTCCCGATGTTGCCCTACGGAATCATCCCCGCGCACTTATATTGACGGGCCTCCAGATTCTGTCTACATTTGTAATGTGCCAGCCCGCAAACTCCAAGTCGGCCAGGTCTGGAAGAAGGAAGCTACCGGCGAATCCTATTTGGTTACTAAGGTTTACAACGAAGCGCTCACGACCTTCGCCATTCTGCGCAAAGCTGGCGCCGAGAGCGAACGCCCGGTGAAAGTAAAAGTTGACCGCAAAGGCCCTGCCTACGCTCTCCCCGGTTTCAGCTACGCCCAGGAATCCGACGAATTCTGATCATGCGACAAGCATCGCCACCCTGAGTCCGGCGCCTCTGTCTCACGCCGCGCGATGGACCTCTCCCGCTTTCTCTGTGCCCTCCGCATTTCACTGTGAACTCTGTGTCACATCTTCTGACTTCTCGTGCGCATCTCATGCCGACCGTTCTCGGCGGCGCTCACATCGTGCGCACCTGCATCTGCACCACATCCTCCACCTGCATCACTTCTTTAACAATAAATCCCTCCGCATACCGCACTCCCACCAACCTGCCGTAATACTGCGCCATCGAATTCATCCGCGCTTCCAATTCATCCAGCGGCAAAAAAACCTTTGACCGACGCTGCTCCTGCGGAGGCGTAAACTGCGAAGCGTAAGCCAATATCGCCTGTTTGCGCCGCACAAACTCCTTGGTAATGTCCACGCAAAATGTCGGACGCTGATACTCGTAAGCCGCCGCATACAAAATCTTGAACGGCCGGTACGCCTCGCCCCCTAATGGATAATTTTTCAACCCCGCCACAAAGCAAGCCTCAAATCCAAGCTGCGCCGCCGTGTAATGATCCGGATGCCGCCCCTCCCAGAAGGGAAGTATCACCGTGCGCGGCTGCAACTCGCGAATCACTTCTGCGATTGCCATTTTGTAATCCTCGCGCATTTCCAAATGTGCGTCCGGCAGACCCAAATTCCGCCGCACCGCCACGCGCATAATTTTCGCCGCGCGCGCCGCCTCCTGCAATCGCGTCTCCGGAGTCCCCCGCGACCCCGTCTCCCCCCGCGTCAAATCCAAAATCCCCGTGCGGTACCCAGCCGCCGCCATCTTCAACAAAGTCCCGCCACTGGTTAGCTCGACATCGTCCGGATGCGCCGCAATAGCCAGCAAATCAACTTTCATCCCGCCTCCAAAAATTCAGTACTAAGCGACAAGTGATAAGTGACAATCGCTCCGTGACCACGCAGCAACGCCCGATTCTACATCAACCACGACATCCCCTCAGGCAAACGAACGGACGGTTTTCTCTGCGCCCTCTGCGCCTCTGCGGTTCACGACTCTCTTTCTCCGATTTTTCTCCGCCTTTCCTCCGCATTCTCTGGGTAACATCTTTTGACTGTCCTCCACCTCATTCCCCGCGCCTCACAAAAATGTTAACGTGGCTTCCTCAAGGAGGGAACTCGAATGGCGGAGAAATCTCTAGCAGGCCAAGTAGCTCTAATCACCGGCGGCTCCAAACGCATCGGCCGTAGCATCGCCCTGCGCCTCGCTTCCGAAGGCGCCGATATCATCATCAACTACGACTCCTCAAAATCCGATGCCGACTCCCTCGTCAGCGAGTTGAAGGCCCAAGGCCGCCGCGCCCTGGCCGTCCAAGCCGATGTTTCCCATCGCGCCGACGTGCAAAAACTCTTCACTGCCGCCGAAAACGAGTTCGGCCGCCTGGACATTCTCGTCAACAACGCCGGAATGTTCTTCGCGGCCAAATTCGAAGAGCTGACCGAAGAGCAGTGGGACCACATCCTCAACGTCAACCTGAAATCGCAATTCCTCTGCGCGCAATCCGCCGCGCCCATCATGAAACGCCAGGGCCGCGGCCGCATCATCAATCTCTCCTCGCTCGGCGGCCTGCTCCCCTGGCCCGCCTACACGCACTACTGCGTCTCGAAGGCCGGCTCCATCATGCTCACCCGCTGCCTGGCCCGCGCCCTCGGCCCTGAAATCCTCGTCAACAGCATCGCCCCCGGCACCATCCAATTTCCCGACGAAACCCCCGACGAAGATTACATCCAGCGCGTCCCCCTCCATCGCACCGGCACAGGCAAAGATATAGCCGAAGCCGTCGCGTACCTCACCAGAGCCGACTTCGTAACAGGCCAAGTCCTGGTAGTCGACGGCGGCCGCTCTCTGCTCTAGCCACTGGTAGGCAGCGTCGTTATCCTGAGGGCGGCGCCTCTGCTCTGCCTCATGCCGCCCGAAGGATCTCTCCCGCCTTTCTCGGCGTCCGCCGCGTCCCTGCGGTAGACGCGTCTATCTTTCTCAGATTTACCCCCGCCTTTCTCCGTGCACTCTGCGTTCAATCTTTAAAAGCAAGCCCCAAAAGAAAAGCCCCGGCTTGAAACCACCAGCCGGGGCCGCGTCCTTTGCGAACGCTGAAGACCGCTCTAAGAAATCACAGGATTCGCTTTCTCCGGATTGATCCCCAAATCCGCGATCGCCTTCTGCACTAGGCACTTCTCAATCTTCCCGTCGAGGGACAGCTCGTGCAAAGTCGCCAAAGTAATAAACCGCGCATCCACCTCAAAGAAATCCCGCAAAGCCGCCCGACCCTCGCTCCGCCCAAATCCGTCCGTGCCCAGCGAAGCCATTCTTCGGGGCACCCATTGGCTAACCATATTCGGCAAAGTCTTCAAATAATCCGTAGCCGCCACCAACACGCCCGGCGCGTCCTGCAAAAGTTGCGTCACATAAGGCATGCGCGCCTGCTCCGCAGGATGCAGTCGGTTCCAGCGGTCCGTCTCAATCCCATCCGTGTAAAGCGCCTTATAACTGGTCACGCTCCACACGTCCGCCGCTACTCCATACTTCTCCGCCAGAATTTCCTGCGCTTTCAACGCCTCGTTCAAAATCGCACCGCTTCCGAAAAGCTGCGCGCGCAATTTCGCTTCCTTGTTCTCCGCAGCCCGGAACCGGTACATCCCCTTCAAAATTCCGTCCCGCACATCTCCCGGCATCGCCGGCATCGGATAATTCTCGTTCATCACCGTAACGTAATAAAAAATGCTTTCGCCATCCTTATACATCCGGCGAATTCCGTCCTCGATAATCACCGCAAGCTCGTACGCATACGCCGGATCGTAAGCCCGCAGATTCGGCACCGGCAAAGCGAGCACGTGACTATTGCCGTCCTGATGCTGCAATCCTTCACCCGACAAAGTCGTGCGTCCCGCCGTCCCGCCCAGCAAGAACCCGCGCACGCGCATATCCGCCGCCGCCCAAATAAAATCCGCGATGCGCTGGAATCCGAACATCGAATAGTAAATGAAGAAGGGAATCGTGTTGATTCCGTGCGTCGCGTAAGCCGTGCCCGCCGCGATGAAGGAAGCCACGGACCCCGCTTCGGTAATTCCTTCCTCCAGAATCTGCCCGTCCTTCATTTCGTTGTAATAAAGCAGCGTATTCACATCGACCGGCTCGTAACGCTGCCCCACGCTGGAATAAATTCCCGCCGTGCGGAACAAAGACTCCATGCCAAACGTCCGCGCTTCATCCGGCACGATCGGCACAATCAATTTTCCCATTTCCGGATCGCGCAGCATTTTCCGCAAGATCCCAACGAACGCCATCGTCGTAGAAACCTCTCTGCCGTCGCTGCCAGTCAGAAATTCCTTGAACAACTCCTCGTGATCCGCCACCAGCGGCTTCGACCGCGCGCGCCGCTGCGGCACATACCCGCCCAGTTCCTGGCGTCGCGCGCGCAGGTAGCTGAGTTCTTCGCCGTCTTCCGCCGGCCGGTAGAACGGCACTTCCGCGCACTGCGCATCGCTCATCGGAATATCAAAGCGCGTGCGAAATTCCTGCAGCTCGTCTTCGTTCAACTTCTTTTGCTGGTGCGTGATATTTTTGCCTTCTCCCGCTTCTCCCAGCCCGTAACCTTTAATCGTCCGCGCCAGAATCACCGTCGGCGCGCCCTTGTTTTCTGTCGCGGCCTTGTAGGCGGCATACACTTTACGCGGATCGTGTCCGCCCAACCGCAAACGCCGCAGCTCTTCATCCGAAAATGGCTCGACCAATTTCAGCAATCGCGGATCAGACCCAAAAAAGTGTTCGCGCACATATGCGCCGGAGGAAACCACCAGCTTCTGATACTCGCCGTCCACCAATTCCCCCATGCGCTTCACCAGCAGACCTTCGGTGTCGCGCTCCAGAATCGCGTCCCACTCCGTGCCCCACAAAACCTTGATCACATTCCAGCCAGCCCCGCGGAACGCCGATTCCAGCTCTTGAATAATCTGTCCGTTGCCGCGCACCGGCCCATCCAGCCTCTGCAAATTGCAATTGATCACAAAAATCAAATTGTCCAGCTTCTCGCGCGACGCCAAAGTGATCGCGCCCAGCGATTCGGGCTCGTCGGTCTCGCCGTCGCCCAGAAACGCCCACACTTTCGCATCCGTTGCCGGCTTCAGCCCGCGATTTTCCAAATAGCGGTTATAACGCGCCTGGTAAATCGCCATCAGCGGGCTTAATCCCATCGAAACGGTAGGGAACTCCCAGAAATCCGGCATTAGCCACGGATGGGGATAAGAAGAAAGCCCGCCGCCCGGTTTCAATTCGCGCCGGAAATTCTCCAGTTTCTCGACCGACAGCCGCCCTTCCAAAAACGCGCGCGAATAAATTCCCGGCGCCGCGTGTCCCTGAAAATAAATCGTGTCGCCTTCGAATGCGGCGCTGCGCGCCCGGAAAAAGTGATTGAATCCCACCTCATAAAGCGTCGCCGCGGAGGCGTAAGTCGAAATGTGTCCGCCAATGCCGTGCTCTTCGCGATTCGCGCGCACCACCATCGCCAGCGCGTTCCAGCGCACCAGGCTCTTGATTCGCCGCTCGAGTTGCTGGTCTCCGGGGAATTCCGGTTGCAAGCTGTGTGGAATGGTGTTCACAAACGGCGTATTCGCGGTAAACGGAATCTCGATCCCGATCACTTTGGCGTGCGCGCGTAAGCGCTGCAGAATATATGACGCCACTTCCGGCCCGCTCGACTGCAGCACCGAATCCAACGACTCCAGCCACTCCTGAATTTCCGCCGCATCCAGACCCTGCAACGGCAAACTAATCTCGTTGTTCATATCTTCGTTCGGCCCTCTCATTGCGCCAGCTGCCACTCTCGACCCCAGCGTCGTTCATCCAAGAACGGCGCGCCCAAGTCTATTTTCGCACCAATAGAATACACCCCAACGCCAGCAAGCGCACCCCAACAACGATTCCTTTTTTTAATCGGAAGCAGCGCGCTGGCGCAATCGCGCCCGCATCGCCGCTTGCGCAGTCATCGTGGCAAAGGCGATCCTGCCTGCGCTCACAAGCTTTCTAGCTACCCTCTATGTCAAATCTTTGCTCACAACAAACCTAGCCCGCAGCCGCCGGACGGCGCGCCGGAATTTCCCGACGCGCCAATCTCCCAACAAACTCCCGATCCGCCGGCAAAAAGTTCAATTCGCCCAAAGCCTCCGGCGCCCGCCACTCCATCCGCTCGAACACAAGATTGCGAACGGCACCGGCTTCGACGGCAACCGAAAAGAAAATCAACTCAATCTCCTCGCTCAGCTCCGCGTAACAATGCCGCTTCCGACAAATTTCCGCGCCCACCGCCGCCTCCACTCCCAACTCCTCCCGCAACTCCCGCGCCAGCCCCATCGTCGGCGTCTCTCCACTCTGTAATTTTCCGCCCGGAAATTCCCACATCAATTCAAACGCGCCACCGCGCCGCCGCTGGCACACCAAAATCTTCCCATCCGCCTCGATCAACCCAGCCACCACCGTCAACATGCAGATTCCCGAATCGCGCGCCCCAATTCCCGCGCCCCAAGAACCAACGGCGGCCCCGGCGTATTCAAAAGCTCATCCCGAATCACCACCACGCGCCCCTTGCGCACTGCCGGCACATCCTGCCAAGCCAAATTTCGCAAAGCCGTCGAAACTTTCGCGCGCGCACCAGTCGCTGCCCAAGCCAACACAATCAATTCCGGCGCAGCCCGCGCTACTTCCTCATTCGTCACCCGCTCCCCAGCCGCCACCACCATCTCGCCTCCCGCCATCTCCACCAACTCCGCCACCCAGGGAGGGGAACTGATCCGCGGCTTCGGCCAAGCCTCGCAATAAACCCGCACCGGCGCACCAGCCCCACGCCGCCGCGCCACATCCGCAAATCCGTCCAGCATTTTCCTAATCAATCTTTCCGCCGCCGGCCCGCGGCCCACCAATCTCCCCAGCACGCGAATGTCGCTAAAGATATCCGCCACCGTCCGTGGATTAATCGCCAAGAACGACACCGGCTCCGCCAATATCTTCTGCACAGTCCCAACAGCAAAGGGCACCGACCCAATCAAAATCGTAGGCCGCAGCCGCATCACCTCCCGCATATCCATCTTCCAGCAATCGCCCACCGCCGGCCGAGAACCCGCATCCGCCACATCCTTGCACCACCGCGAAACTCCCACCAATTCCCGCCCCACGCCCAGCTCCAGCAAAATCGAAGTCACACTAGGCGCCAACGAAACAATGCGCAACTCTCCGCGTGTATTTATCCGCGCCATAGCACCACGATTCTACTCCCTCCACACTCCGTGTTTCTGACGATGCTACGAGCATCGACATCCTGAGGCCCGCGCCTTTGTTTCAAGACGGCCGAAGCATCACCCCCGCCTTCTCCGTTTTTCTCTGTGCAGTCTGTAGTAAGCCGCTTGCATTTCTCTGCGCCTCTGCGCTAAACGTCTTTGCGCTCGCCCAAAAACAAAAACGCGCCGGAGAGCCTCGCTCCCCGGCGCGTCAAATCCCGCCACTCAAAAAAATCTACTGCGCGGCTTCCACCTTCTTCAACGCCGGCTTCGGGATCTGCCAGATAATCCCCGAATCATCCGCATTATTCGGATAGAACTGCGCCGACTTCTTGCCCGAAGGCAGCAAGAGAATGTCCGCGCGGCGGTTGTAAGCGTACCAGGTGCCCTGAGCGTTCCGCGCCCGCGCCTTGGGAGCCGGGTTCGGATTCGTGCTCTCCAGAGTCTTCACTTCGGACTTATCCATCGGGCGCTCCTTGCCGTATGCCGCCGTCTGGACTTTGTCCGCCGAAATTCCCTGGTCCACCAGATATTGCTTGATGCGCTCCACGCGCCGTTCGCTCAAATCCTGGTTATGTGGCTTCGAGCCGCGCACGTCCGCATAAGCTTCCACGGAAAGTTTCGCGTCCCCGTCGTATTCCAGATACTTCTTGAATCCCGCCGCCAACGTCGCCAGCTCCAGCTGTTGGCTCTTCACCAAACCAACCTGCGGGTTCTTCGTATCCGGATAATCGGTCGGGTAGAACACGCTCTGCAGCACCACTTCCGGGATCGGCTCGATCGAACCGGTCACATGGAACGCCGCGGTCTGCGTCGAAGTCCCGCCGCAGACGTTCGTTGCCGTCAGCGTGTAGCTCCTGCTCTCCTCCACCGATCCGATGTCCGTCTTGGTCGGGTCCGCCTTCACAGTCTGGCTGCCGTTCAAGTCCACTTTGCCGATCGGCGTGATTTCTGCCGAGTCCGCATTCGAAGTGGTCCAAGTCAGCGTGCCGGAATCATCCGTGATCACCTTGTCGCCGATCTTGCGGTAGTGCAATTCCCCCGGTGCGGTGTTCAGCGTGGCCACTACGGTCGTGTTGACGTTCACCGTCTCGGTTCCCGTCACTATGCCGCCCGGTCCCGCAGCCGTCAAAGTGTAGGTAGTCGTAGCGTGCGGTGACACTGCCTGCGATCCGCTGTTCGCCACTTTGCCGATGCTCTGGTCGTAACTAACGTCCACCGCGTCCGTCGTCGTCCATTCCAGATTCGTGCTCTGGCCGCAGTTGATGTTTGCCGTCGCATTGGTCACCGTCGCGTGCACCGGCGCAACCACCACCGTCGCACTGGCTACGCCCGCATGAAAACGCGGCAGCGGCGCCTTCTTCGTCAATTCCGCGTCGCGCTTCGTCCAGTCCGTCGTCACCTGCGAATTCTTGGCGACGTTGATCGAGACTTTCTTGCCCGCCTCCACCTTCACGTCTCCAGACCACAATTCCTTGCCCGCCCGCGTCACCGTCAGGTGATGCGTCCCTGGAGGCAGCAGCAATTCCTGCTTCCACAGCCAGAAATCGTTGTTGAACTCATCCACGTGGCCTACGTGGTATCCGGGAGTCTTCCCGTTCGAAAGCACCGCGGCGCGCACATCCGTTCCCCCGATGTACACACGTCCCCACGGACCTGCCACCTTGTCACCGTACGCTTCCAGCGCCACATTGAGGTCCGTCGTCTTGCCTGCCTCAATGTTGACGTCCTGCGAGGAAATCTTGTAACCGTAGTTCACCACCACCACGGTGTGCTTGCCCGCTGCCAGTTTAATCGTGTGGCTGCCGTCGTTAATGGCATTTCCATCGACGAATAAGTACGCTTGAGGCGGCGTTACCTTAATCTTCAGCTTCCCGTCTTGCGCGAAGCTGGCGCTCGCTATCATTGCGAAGGCCACCGCGAGGGTGAAGACATATCCAAGTCGTCGCATCTGTCTATCTCCTGACGCTTTCTGTAGGCGAGGTGAAAGACCGCTTGTTCGCGCCCAGTTCGAACAAGCGCTGGCTGGGACTGCTAAGTTACTTTCCTAACCCCACTTGTGTCAACAACATTGCAAGAAAAAAAGCGAAACTATTGCAAACCGCCTTGATTACTTCTCTATCAACTATTCTTCCTTGCGCCCACAGCATTATACTCATCCAAGGCCGGTCGTCATCGAGAATTATTAGCGGCCGGTTAAAATTTCCTTAGGAAGCGCTGCGAAAAATTTCCGTGTTCAACGACCTTATCCTCGATCACTTCCGCGCTCCGCACAACGCCGGCGATTTGCCAGACGCCTCCGCTACTGTCGAAGTGACAAACCCTGTCTGCGGAGACGTTCTGCGCCTCGCAGTCCGTGTTGCCTCGGGCCGCATTGCCGCCGCGCGTTTCAAAACCCAGGGCTGCGTAGCCGCGATAGCCTGTAGCTCGCTGCTAACCGACATCCTCATCGGCAAATCCCCGCCAGAACTTTGCGTCATCACCCCGCAACAAATCTCCGAAAGCCTGGACAACTTACCCCCCGCCACCTTCCACGCCGCCCAACTCTGCACCGACGCCGTAGCCGCCCTCCTAAAAAAAATCAGATAACCCCACCTCCACCTCGTCGCAGTCGCACTAGAACCTGTAGCGGCGGTTTTTAGACCGCCAGCCGTTGACGTTTCTTCTGAATTCCCGCCTTTATCCTGAGAGCGGCGCCGTCGCCTCACGCCGGGCGAAGAATCTCTGTTCGGGTTTTCTCTGCGCCCCTGCGCTTCATGCCATTGCCGTTCTCAGATTTACCTCCGCATTTCTCTGTGCACTCTGTATTAAATCTTGGATCGCTCACAAGCGACACTGCTTCCATCAACGCCCGCTCGCCTTCCGCGCCGTCTCCGGATCATTTAAATTCAAAATCACTCCCTCCTCCTCCGTCTCCACTTCCATCACCTCCGCCGTGTGATCCCAAACCACTTGCCTGGCACCCACCGCAACCGGAGCCGCCAGCAACTCCTCATACAGCGCCGCCCCAAAAATCACCGGATGCCCCCGCCGCCCACGATGTATCGGCAAAACGATCGCCTTTCCGCCCGCATCAAAAGCGGCAATCAACGCCGCCACCAAATGCGCCGAAACTAAAGGATGATCCACAGGACAAACCAGAATCCCCTCGGTCGCGCCCACGGGCAAACTGCGTATGGCTGCATGGATCGAGGAAAGCTGCCCCGCAGGCCAATCCGCGTTCACCACAATCCACGACGCATCCACCTTCAAATTCGCGCGAATTCCTTCCGCCCCCGCGCCGAGCACCACGCGCGTAATCCCCACGCGCGCATGCCGCGTAGCAGCAATTAAATGATCAACGAAGGTCGAACCTTGGAAGGGAACCAGACGCTTTAGGCTGGCCCATCCGCTTGGATTCTCCGGCAGCGAGGATCGCGGCGGCGAGCATGGCAGTTCACTCACCCAGCAAGTGCGCAGCTTCAGAAAGTTTTATGGATTTGTTCGGCAGAGCCCGACAGCATTACGCCGCACCGCGATCAATTCCGCCGCGATGCTCACCGCAATTTCTTCCGGAGTCAGCGCTCCGATATCCAATCCCACCGGCGCGTGCACGCGTTCGAATTGCGCCGCGGAAAACCCTTCCTTCTCCAGCGCTTTATACACTGCAATCACTTTGCGCTTGCTGCCCATCATCCCGATGTAACGCGGCGTGAATCCCCGCGCTTCCGTTCCCACAGCCCAAGCCAGCACGCGCATGTCGCCGCTATGCCCGCGCGTCACGATCAATAAATAAGTCGAAGAATTTGGCTGAATTTTTTCAAACGCTTCCGCATAGGACGTGTAAATCTCGGAAGCCATCGGAAATCGCTGGGCGTTCGCAAAAGCCTCGCGATCCTCCACGATCACGATCTTGAATCCCGCCTGATGAGCCAGCGGCGCCACCGCCGTCGAAACATGCCCCCCGCCAAAAATATAAAGAACCGGCTGCGGCAGAATCGGCTCCACAAAAATTTCCAAAGTCCCGCCGCAAATCAACCCCGCATCGTATTTCGCATCCTGATTCAAATTAAAAATCATCTTCCGCGGCTGCTCCGCCACAATCACTTCCTTAGCCGCGGCCCACACCTCTGCCTCGACGCATCCGCCGCCCACCGTCCCCACAATCGAGCCATCATCCCTCACCAGCATCCGCGAACTCTCATAGCTCGGTATAGACCCGTTCGTATGCACAATCGTAGCCAGCGCCCCGCGCTCGCCCGCCTGCCGCATCCGCACCACTTCTTCAAATATATCCATCACCCTTCCGTTATCTGCATCGCGGCACAGCCACTCCTGGCTTTGCTCTTGCCGTTGTCTTTGCCTTCTTAGCGGCGGTCTTCACGCCGCCAGCGCTTGACCTCGCTTCTGAATCTGGATCGTCATCCTGAGGCCGGCGCCTTTGCCTCATGCCGGTCGAAGGATCTCTCGTGGGGCTGCCTTTCTCTGGGTCCGCTGCGTCGCTGCGGTTCAAGCCCCATGTTTCTCAGATTTTTCTCCGCAGTTCTCTGGGCCCCTGGGTGTTAAATCCTTTGACGTCCGCAACCGCCCCACCAGCCCCTAAGATACCGCACACACCAATGACCAGGGTATGCAAACTTTCCGGGATTTGTGTTCCGCTCAGGCACGGGACTTGCTGCCCGTCGCAAACTTGCGTACCTGAACGCAGCCGAACGCGCCGCCACTAGCGCCGGGGTCGTGCTATCCCTGGCAATCACATCGCCAGCAAACCAATCCGGTTCAACCCCTTGAAGCCCCCAACGCAATTCAATTTTCTTGTGTTTCCACCCCAGCCCTTGCCCGGGTTTTCTCTCCGTCCTCAGCGTCACTGCGGTGCACGCTGCTGTCTTCCTCAGATTTTTCTCCGCCTTCCCTCCGTGACCTCTGTGTTAAATCTTTTGACTTCCTCAAACGCACCACACCCCAACTTGTGTACCACCCCGGAACTTTGTAGCATGACCACGCTCCACGGAGATCTCACGCCCGCCCGACGCACCCAACCCGTCGCCACCTGGCTGCTAGGAAGCCTCGCCTCCTGCGAAATAGTCGTAAACGACGCCACCGTCTCCGCGCGTCACTGCCGCCTCAGCCAATTTCCCGACGGCCATTTCGAACTCGAAGACCTCGGCTCAACCAACGGCACCTACGTTAACGGTCAGCCACTTATCGCCCACAACCCAGTTGATGTCTCCCCAGAACAACGCATCACCCTGGGCCCCAACGCCACCTTCCCCTGGCCCGCCAGATTCTCTCCCGAAGCCGCTGCCGCGCCGCATCCCTCAGCCGACACCGCTCCTGGCGCGCGCATCATCCGCATCGGCCGCGCGCAGGAATGCGACGTCATCCTCGACTACGGCGTCGTCTCCCGCGAACACGCCCGCATCATCGAATCCGCCGGCCACCACGCCATTGAAGATCTGCACTCCACCAACGGCACCGCGCTAAACCAGCTCCACAATCGCATCTCCACGCGCATAACCATCCACCCCGAAGACGAACTGTATTTCGGCTCATTCAAGATAAAAGTTTCCCGCCTCCTCTCCGAACGCGGCGCCATCGTCGGCGAAGCCGTCTGCGAATCCATCGGCTTCCAGGGCAGCTCGATCATGCTAGGCCGCGATCCGCAATGCGACCAGCCTCTCAGCAGTCCGCTAATTTCCTGGCATCACGCGCAGATCACGCGCAGCCCGCAGGGAATTTTCGTCGAAGACCTCGGCTCGCTCAACGGCACCTTCGTCAACGGCGAGCGCATCCAAGGAAAAGTCCAAGTCGCCCCCGGCCAGGAAATCAGCCTGGCCAGTTTTCGCTTTCAAGTGCGCGCCGACGGCCGCCTCGAACGCCGCGAAAATCACGGCAACGTTTCCATCGAAGCCGCGCAAATCACGGTGAACGCCCCACACGGCACCCGCCTCCTCGATCCCATCTCACTCACCGTCTATCCCTCCGAACTCGTCGCTCTCATGGGCCCTGCCGGCTCCGGAAAAACCACACTCCTCAAAGCGCTCAATGGCTACACCCCGCCCGCCGCCGGCAACGTTCTCTTCAACGGCGCGAACCTCTACCGCTATTACGATTTGTTCCGCCAGCAAATGGGCTACGTTCCGCAGGACGACATCGTTCATCCCGAACTTACCGTCCGCGAAGCCCTGTACTTTTCTGCCAAGCTGCGCACCGACCTGTCCGACGCCGAAATCGCAAAGCGCATTGACAACCTCCTCGAAGAACTCGGCATCCGCGACAAAAAGAATTCGCGCATCGGCTCGCCCGAACGCAAAGTCCTCAGCGGCGGCCAGCGCAAGCGCGTCAACATCGCCATGGAACTGATCACCGACACGCCGGTCCTTTTTCTCGACGAGCCCACCTCCGGCCTTTCCTCCTGCGACGCCGAAGGCGTAATCGAACTTCTCAAACGCCTCGCCCACGACGGAAAAACCATCATCACGACCATCCACCAACCCAGCATCAACATCTTCCGCAAGTTCGACGACCTCATCATGATCTCCCGCGATTCCGGCGGCCCCGGCGCCATGGCCTATTTCGGCCCCGCCTATCCGGATTCCATCCAATTTTTTCGTCCGCGCCCCGCGGGCGATAGCGCTGCCGCCGACGGCCACGACCTCAGCCCCGAAATGCTTCTCACCGGACTCAACAGCGCCCCCACGCTCGAATGGTGCGGCCGTTTCGCCAAATCCGAATACCACAAACAGTTCATTGTGGACCGCGCCGGAAAAGTTCCCGAAGGCGCAGCGCAATCCCAGCCCTCCACCACCCGCCGCTTCAACACCAAGCAATGGGTCCAACTCGTGCGCCGCAACCTGATCCTAAAATTCCGCGACCGCGCGCAGCTCGTCATCCTCGCGCTGCAAGCCCCGCTCTTCGCATTGCTGATCGTCCTGATTTTTGGAGCGCTACAAGAGCCGCCAAACTTGAACGCACCCGGCGCAGTCCCAACCATGGCGGTCGCAAAAGCCTTCGCCGAGCTCGGCGGCAGCATCGCCGAAATCGAATTCTTAATGGTCGTCGCCGCCATATGGTTCGGCTGCAACAACGCCGCCCGCGACATCGTCGGCGAATGGACCATCTACCAGCGCGAGCGCATGGTAAATCTCAAACTCCCGTCCTACGCGTTTTCGAAATTTGCGGTTTTATGCGGTCTCTGCGTTTTTCAATGCTTAGCGCTTCTGGGGATCGTCACAATCTTCTGCGGTCTGAAGGGGAACTTCTTCGAAACGCTGGCGGTCCTTACTCTGTCTTCGTTGGTCGGCACCGCGCTGGGCCTGGCAATTTCCGCCCGCAGCAGCACCACAGAAAGCGCCATCGCCCTACTGCCGATCGTCCTACTGCCAATCCTCGCGCTCGGCGGAGGAGTCCGCGCCGCCTACAAAATGCCCGCGCCCGCCCGCTGGATCAGCACCCTGGTCCCCTCACGCTGGGCCTTTGAACGCACCCTAGTAAACGAAGCCCGCGCCCACAATTGCGGCTACCCCCCAGGCATAGAAATGTGGGACGCCTGCCCCACAGGCGGCAAAGGTGTTGACGCCGCCACCATGGCAGTTCCCGAAGCAGCAACTGGACCCGCCGACAACCGCGAGCCAGCCCCACTGAGCCGCAGCGGCGACAACAACGGCAGCACCACCGCCAGCGCCACTGCAAGTCTGCGCTACACGTTCACCGAAACCATAACCGCACTAAGCGCGATGTTGGTAGCCCTACTAGCAGCAGTCCTCGTATCCCTAAAATCCCGCGACGTGCACTGACCGCCGCCGCGTCGTGGCACAGCCACACTCCTGGCTGTGCACTTCGCAATCGTGACACAGGCGATCCCGCCTCTGCTCTGCGCTTTTCCGACAATGCAAAAAGCATCGTCATCCTGACCTCGCGGAAGCGGCAGAAGGGTCTCTGCCAGCTTTCTCTGCGCCCTCCGCGCCTCTGCGGTCAGCGCACTTTTCTTTCTCAGTTTTTCCTCCGCCTGTGCTTCGTACCCTCTCTGTGTTATATCTTTGCAAGTTTCAGCACGCACCACCGCTCCCGGCCCCCTAAAAAACCCTGTAACGATTTCCCTTCCCGCATCACTACTGAATTATCCAAAAGACCAAGGAACCAAAGTGTTCTGATCATCGCACTCTTAATCGCAGCCGCCGTAACCTACGAAGCCCTCCAATCCCTAAACCGCTTCGCCGCCCTAACCCGCGACGACATCCCCAAATCCGAAAAACAAGCTCAAAGCGCAAGTCCGAACCTAACCGCGCCCCTACTCCTGTAATCCCTCGCCCGCCTCAAAATAAAACCGGTAATGTTTCCGGCACCCCGGATTAAACCCCGCCCTACACCCCGGACAAACCGACGCGCACCCCATATACTCCCGAATCGTCATCTCCCACCCACACGCCCCACAAAGTATCGCCGCACAATCCCACTCGCCAACCGGCCACACCGCAATCGCATGTCCCGCCAACTCGATATGACAATCCTTGCAAGCCCAATATTCCCCGCAGCACCACATCTTGATGGCGATGATATCCGTCGTCCCGTGATAATGTCCGCAACGCGTCTGCGCATCCAACCCGACCCCGCGCACCTGTGGTAAATTTAAATTCATTTTGCGTCACCCTTCAGCCGGTGAGGTTACCGTGCCCAGCCAATCCGATTGGCCCTCTGCGAACGTACTATACTTAGGCGGCGAACTCGCGAGCCACCGCGCCGCAAGCTCCCGCGCACACAGAGCAATGTTAATCTATCTATTAGCCTTCGTCGGCGGCGTACTAACGATCCTCAGCCCCTGCATCCTTCCGGTGCTGCCATTCGTTTTCGCCCACGCCGACCGCCCCTTCCGCCGCGCCGGCCTCCCTCTACTTCTGGGCATGGCACTAACATTTTCCGTCGTCGCAACAGCAGCAGCCTACGGCGGCCACTGGATAGTGCGCCTGAACCAAGGCGGACGCTACCTCGCCATGTTCATTTTCCTCCTGCTGGGGCTCACCCTGCTTTTCCCCGAGCTTGCTGAAGTGTTCAACCCGCCCGCTCGTCCGCGCCGGCGGCCGTCTGCAAGGTGGCTCCTCCGCGCAAGAGCAAAGCGTCGCCAAATCATTCGTGCTCGGAATTTCCACCGGTCTGCTTTGGGCCCCCTGCGCCGGACCCATCCTCGGCCTCATCTTAACCGGCGCCGCCATCCAAGGCCCCGGCGCGCGCTCTTCATTCTTGCTATTATTCTACGCGCTAGGCGCCGCCACTTCGCTCGGCGTCGCACTCTTTGCGGGAAAAAAGGTCTTCGCCACCATGAAAAATTCTCTGCGCTTCGACGTTTGGATCCGCCGCACCCTGGGAGCAGCAGTAATCCTCGGCGTCATAGCCATCGCGCTCGGTTGGGACACCAACCTGCTCGCGAAATTTTCTTTCGTCAATACCGCGACTGCCGAAGAACATCTGATCCACGCGTTCGGCGCCCCAAAGCCCGCTGCCGCGCTCGCAAACGCAAGTACAAGCGCCCCCGAGCCAACCCCGCCTCTCGCCGACGAAGGCCCCATGCCCGAACTATCCGGCGCCGTAGCCTGGCTGAATTCCGCGCCGCTAACCCGCGACCAACTCCACGGCAAAGTTGTCGTCATAGATTTCTGGACCTACTCGTGCATCAACTGCCTCCGCGCTCTCCCCTACGTAGAAGGCTGGGCCGCGAAATATAAAGATGCAGGTCTAGTAGTGATCGGCGTGCACACCCCCGAATTCGCATTCGAAAAAGAACGCTCCAACATCGAACAAGCCGTCCGAGACCTGAAAATCACCTATCCCGTCGCCATAGACAGCAACTACAAAATCTGGCAAGCCTTTCACAATGAATACTGGCCCGCGCATTATTTCATTGACGGCCAAGGCCACATCCGCTATCACCACTTCGGCGAAGGCCAATACGACGAATCCGAACGCGTAATCCAGGAACTCCTGAAAGCCAATGGCGCAAAATCCCTGTCCGATGGCATCATCAACGTCTCAGCCAGCGGCGCCGAAGCAGCTCCCGATCTCGCGGACACGCGCTCACCAGAAACCTATATAGGTTACAAACGCGCCGAGCACTTCGCCTCCGCGCAACTCTTCGCCCAAGACACCCGCATGAGCTACACTCCGCAGCCCAGGCTCACGCTAAATCAATGGGCCCTTGGCGGCGTGTGGAAAGTTGGCCCCGAAAGCGCCGTCCTCGAATCCGCACCCGGCAAAGTAGTCTTCCGCTTCCACGCGCGCGACCTACACCTGGTCCTCGGCCCCACAAAAAGCGGCAAGCCCATCCACTTCAAAGTTACGCTCGACGGCACAGCCCCAGGTGACGATCACGGTAGCGACACCGACGCCGGCGGCGCCGGCACAGTCCAAGGCCATCGCCTCTATCAACTAATCCGCCAAAAAGGCGCAGTCGAAGACCGCACTTTCGAAATCGAATTCCTCGATCCCGGCGTGCAAGCCTTCGCCTTCACCTTCGGCTAAAATTTTTTACAAGGGACCACAATGTTTTCAGAGAAGATCCAAAACGAAATTCCCAGCCCAAGCAGTCGCCGCACGTTCTTCGCAGCCATCGGAGGCGCAGCGGCCACGGCACTGGCGTGGGCGTGTTTTCAGCCGCGCAATCCCGTGCAAGCCGCCGCAACAGCAGCATCCGCAGGCTCGCCGAAGCTCGTCAAGATCGTTCTGTTCACCGACGCAGGCCAACGCGAAAAGACCGTCACGCTTCCCGTAATCGTCAAGACAGAAGACCAGTGGCGCAAGCAGCTCTCGCCCGAGGCGTTCGCAGTAACGCGCGAAGCGGCCACCGAGCGCGCCTACACCAACGAAAATCCGAATCATCACGGCAAAGGAATTTTCCGCTGCATCTGCTGCGACACCGCGCTCTTCGACTCCACCACCAAATTCGAGTCCGGCACCGGCTGGCCCAGTTTCTGGGTCCCCATTGCCAAAGAAAATATTCTGGAGACCGCGGACATCAGCCTGGGAATGATCCGCACCGCAGTCTCCTGCCGCCTCTGCGACGCGCATCTGGGCCACGTCTTCGACGATGGCCCCCGTCCGACCGGCCTGCGCTACTGCATGAATTCCGTAGCCATGAAATTCGCCAAAGCCGCCTAAATGTCGTCCTACGCTCTCAACCCGTTCGCAGACTCGCATTGGATTTTCTCTGCGTCCTCTGCGATTCACGCCCCTGTCTTTCTCAGATTTTCCTCCGTCTTTCTCTGCGCCCTCTGTTTTAGATCTTTTGACTTCCATGTGCCGCTGCAGCGCGTGCCGTTGTCACCGTCACAGCCGTTCACGCGAAGCGTAAACGCTGTTCACCGCATCCAAGGGAAAGCACCCGGGCCGCAAGCCCGAAAGGCAAAAATATGAATCGCTCCATAAAAATAACCATAGCTCTCTGCAGCGTCCTAATCCTGTTCGCCGTGTTCCGCCACGGCTCAGCCAGCGCCGCCACCGCTCTCCCCGACCCCGCAGTGGATGAATCTCTCGCCCCGCAAAAAGGCCAATCCACGCTGGTACTGGCCGGAGGCTGCTTCTGGGGCATCCAGGCCGTCTTCCAGCACGTAAAAGGCGTCACCAGCGCCACTTCCGGCTATTCCGGCGGCGCCGTAAAAAATCCGGACTACGAACAGGTCAGCAGCGGCACAACCGGCCACGCCGAATCCGTGGCGATCGTTTACGATCCCTCGCAGGTCACTCTAGGCCAGCTCCTGAAAGTTTTTTTCTCGGTCGCCACTGACCCCACGGAACTGAATCGTCAGGGCCCAGACACCGGCACGCAATACCGCTCCGCAATTTTCTTCTCCAGTCCCGACCAACAGCGCATCGCTCAGGCCTACATTCAGCAACTCGATCAAGCTAAAGCGTTCTCGCATCCAATCGTCACCCAGATCGTCCCGTTCAAGGCCTTCTACCGCGCCGAAGACTACCACCAGAACTACGCCACCAATCACCCCGACAACCCCTACATAGCCACCTTCGATCTGCCAAAGGTGCAGCATCTCCAACAACAATTTCCCAACCTCTACCACTGACGACGCAACAAGCATCCCTATCCTGAGGCCGGCGCCTTTGCCTCACGCCGGCAGCAGGCTCTCTGTTCGGCCCTTCGCTAACGCCTCTGCTTCTCTGCGCTAGAAGTTCGCCTTTAACTGTCAACTTTCAACTGTCGCTGCAAAGCGAGAATGTCCGGTTTGTGCAAAGTAGAAATGTCCGCTTTCATGGCAGGCCGAGGGCCTGTCAACTTTCAACTGCTCCGTTCCTCTTTCTCCGATTTACCTCCACATTTTTCGGTGCACTCTGTGTCAGATCTTTTGACTGGCTGTAGCCCACACTCAAATCCCAACCATCCCTGCGATTCAACCAAACCAATCCCTGTGCTAATCTTTCCCCATGGAAAAATTGGAATCCAAGCGCGCCGCAGCCCTGCTCCAAGCCCAAAACAACGCGAACCAGCTCTTTAGCGCCGCCGAAACCCAAGGCCTAATCCGTCCCAATGTAACAGAATCCCAAATCAACCAAGACATCTACGACCTGGCAGAAAAAATGTTCGGCATCTCCACCTACTGGCACAAACGCATCGTCCGCGCTGGCAGCAACACGCTAAGACCCTACGACGAAAATCCCCCCGACCTGACCCTAGCCGAAGACGACATCCTTTTCCTCGATCTCGGCCCAGTCTTCGAAGCCTGGGAAGCCGATTTCGGCCGCACTTTCGTGCTCGGCTCCGATCCGCTCAAACTGAAACTCCGCGACGACATCGCCAAAGCTTTCGCCCAAGGCAAACAATATTTCCACTCCCATCCCGAAATCACAGCCGACGAACTCTACCGTTACGCCCAGAAAATGGCCCGGGACGACGGCTGGGAATACGGCGGCCCCATAGCCGGCCACCTCATCGGCCAATTTCCCCACGAACGCATCCCCAACGATAAAATCTCGCTCTACGTCCACCCGCAAAATCCCATGAAGATGCGCGGCCAAGATGCCGATGGCCAACAACGCCACTGGATCCTGGAAATCCACTTCATAGACCGCGCCAAAAAAATCGGCGGCTTCTACGAAGAACTCCTCACCATCGGCTGAAGCCTCTCGCTCTCATCACTGATCACCTGTCACTCGTCACTGCCTGATTTGCGAATCACGAAAATCGTACAACTACGCATGCCTAGCTACATTTCTAGTCGACGCCATGGCGATTAGAAGCGTCCGCAACGCCAAGAAAACAAACAACGACGCCCATTTCTAATCAACTGTTTTTCGCGATTTTCAACCCCCCGCGAAAGCGTAGCCGCAAAACGCTACTCACGAATCACCAAGCACTACGCACGCTTCTCACGTCACCAATCTGCACACTTGACTCAATTCCGCCGCCGTTGTTAATTGGGGGCCGCATCCAAACTCAGGAGCGCCCATGAAAGCCATCATCTACGCTGCGCACGGCGGCCCGGAAGTCCTGCAGTACAAAGATGTTCCGGAGCCGCACATCGGCCCGTACGAAGTCCTGGTCCGCGTCCGCGCCTGCGCCCTGAATCACCTCGACCTCTGGCTGCGCATGGGCGCCCCCAATCTGCCGGTCTCGCTCCCTCACATCCCCGGCAGCGACATAGCAGGCGAAGTAGCCAGGGTCGGCGACAAAGTCACCAACGTAAAGGTCGGCGAACGTGTTCTGCTGCAACCCGGAATTTCCTGCGGTCAGTGCGCGAATTGCCTCTGCGGGCAAGACAGCATGTGCCGCGCGTACACTTTATTTGGCCAGGGCGTGGATGGCGGCTGCGCCGAATTCGTGAAATCTCCAGCAGTTAATTGCGTTCCAATCCCAGAGAAACTTTCCTTTGAAGAAGCCGCCGCGTTTCCGCTGGTCTCGCTCACTGCCTGGCACATGCTCATCGGCCGTGCAAAATTGCAGCCCGCCGAAACCGTCCTCGTGCTGGGCGCAGGCAGCGGAGTCGGCAGCGCCGCGATTCAAATCGCGAAAGCCGCTGGCTCGCGCGTGATCGCCACGGCCGGGTCCGACGAAAAACTGGAGAAGGCCAGGGAACTCGGCGCCGACGCCGTCATCAATCACTCCACGCAGAAAATTGCCGACGAAGTAAAACGCTTAACCAATCGCCGCGGCGTGGAAGTGGTTTTCGAACATGTCGGCCAGGCCACCTGGGAGAACAGCATCCGCAGCCTCGCCGTCGGCGGGCGCCTGGTCACTTGCGGCGCCACGACGGGCATCGATGGGGCAATCAATATTGCGTATCTGTTCACGCGCCACCTCACCATCCTCGGCTCCTTCATGGGCAGCAAAGCAGAATTATTCTCTGCGCTGGAACTGCTGCGCCGCGGCCTGCTCAAACCAGTAATTGACGTGGTTCTGCCGCTGGAAAAATGCGCAGAAGGCCACCAGCGGATGGAAAACCGCGAACTGTTCGGCAAAATCGTCCTCAAGGTGGCGTGACGATGTGGATTCGCTGCGCGCTACTGCTCGTGACCCGGTTGCTGCACGCAAGCGCGCCGTCCCGAACCGTTGCGCAACGGAAAAAGGTTGAGCTCATCGTGGTTGAGAAATCGGCGCACACGAGGACGCTGCTGAGCAAGGGAAACGCGCTGAAGACCTACCACGTCGCACTAAGTAGCGGGTCGGTGGGAGCAAAGGAAAGCGCCGGAGATCACAAGGCGCCAGAAGGGAAGTACCCGATTGACGAAAAGAAAGCGCAAAGCCAGTTTCATCTTGCTCTGCATGTGTCCTATCCGAATGCAGCGGATCGCGCTCGCGCGCAGAAAATGGGCGCTGATCCCGGCTGTGAAATTGCAATTCACGGACGGGAAAAGAAATATGCCCGGCGGGGAAGCCTGCCTGGCGAACCTGATTGGACGGACGGATGCGGCGCGGTGACCGACGCGGAAATTGAGAAAATTGATCCACTCGTCGCAGTGGGCACAGCAGTTGAAATTCGGCCCTGAGGCCTGACCGAGGAAACACGGGAATGCTGGAGCAGCCGGAACAAAAAGCGGCGCACACTTTGCGGAACATGTGGATGGGATTTGGCGTGCTTGCCGCGATCGTCATTGGCTACACGGCTTTCGTTTTTTGGTCGCGCTGGCAGGAGAATCAGGACATCGCCGCAAAAGAAAGGGCCGCGCAGGCCGCCAAGCAGCGCGATGAGGCCGCGAAGTCTTTCGAAGTGCTGGGCGGCGCTGAATTCAAGATCATCAGCTTTTACGCGATGCCCGGAACCATTCATCGCGGCGAGGACGTGGACATGTGCTACGGAGTTTCCAACGCCAAATCCGTGAAGCTGAGTCCGCCGGACGTACCCAGTATGTTTCCGTCGCTCGATCGTTGCGTGAAGGTGGCGCCCAAGAAGACGACCACCTACCTATTCACCGCCGACGACGGCAAAGGCAACACCAAGACCGCGCAGCTGACGATCGAGGTGCAGTGATGAACTTGCGCAGTGGCGATGGCGACGGGCTCGCGCTCGATCGCGGCAAGAACGCCATCCGGGCGCCGCGTTGCAAAGCGCGGCGCAAACAGGCAAAATGAGTACAGTCGGCGACGGATTGTGCGCCGCTACGGAGTCACATAGGCCATGGCTGTGGAACTCGCGAAGGGTGTCACACTCGAAGCGCCAGGACAGGATGCGAACTTCCTGAAGGACGAAGGAATTTTGTTCGCGTCGCTGGACAAAGTAGTGAACTGGGCGCGCCGCAGTTCGATCTGGCCGATGTCCTTTGGCCTAGCCTGCTGCGCCATCGAAATGATGTCCATGGCGTCGTCGCGTTATGACGTTGCGCGTTTTGGTGCCGAAGTTTTTCGCGGTTCGCCGCGCCAATCCGATCTGATGATCATCGCCGGGCGCGTCTCGGTGAAAATGGCGCCGGTAATCAAACAGCTGTACGAACAAATGCCGGAACCGAAGTGGGCGATTTCCATGGGCGCCTGCGCGACGTCCGGCGGCGTCTTCAATAATTACGCGGTAGTGCAAGGCGTCAATCAAGTGATTCCGATTGACGTCTACGTTCCAGGCTGCCCGCCGCGCCCCGAAGCTCTCCTCTACGCTATCTTCCAGCTGCAGAAGAAAATTGATAACGATCGCGGCAGCTTCATGCGCTCCATGAATTTCAGCAAGAGTTGAAAATTCAGTTCACGGTTAATAATTAACATTTGCCAGTCGAACGTTAAGAGTTGGAGGACATGATTCTTTAGCGGTTTCGTCCGGCTCTGCGTTTGCTGCGGCCGCGGAAAGTTTCTGGTTCAACAAGTCTGAAACAATCGCCGCATCCGTCGTTCTCACCGGAAGCTTTACGCCTCCGACAGCTTTGGACCAAAGCCAATTCATGCTGATCACATCCTCGTCTGCCAGAAATCTTTCAATTCCCGCCGAATCCAAAATGCATTTCGCCACCGGCGCTTCTTGCACGGTTAAACACTGCCGCACAGTAACGACGCTTGGCGACTCAACCCCGTGCGGCGGCTGGGTTGATTCTCGGACGGGAGCGCGAATTCCTCCGCGGTTCAGTTCCTGCCGCCATGCGGTTCGTGCGACGTCTGCAAGCGGCCCGCCCTCTTGCGCGAGGTCCGTCAATTCCGCATCCGCCTCGCCGGCGTAAACTTCTGCAAGGCGTTGCCGCTCGCTTTCCGTGTCGGGAGATGTCGTGACTGGCGGAATATGAGTGAAAGGCCGATGCAAACCAAGCGGAAGTCTTAAACGATGTGCTAGGTATTGTCGGCGGCAACGACGGTAGCGCTGCCGCCGATAAAATCGAGGATGCTGCTTGGTGCGTTGTGTTCGCGGCGGACGTAGGCCATTCCAATCGCGGCGTTTGCGGCGGGTGAAAATGCGGAGCTGGTGATGATGCCGACTTCTTTGGATTCAGCGGAATTGTCTTCAGCATTCCTTGCGCGCAAGCGCGTCAGCGGAGCGGGCGGCTCGGCGATGGAGAATTTTAGTTGCACGCGGCGGCGATTCACTTGGCCGCGCGAGCGGACGCGTTCGACGATTTCCTGTCCGGTGTAGCACCCTTTGGTGAAGCTGATGTGCGTCGCTTCCAGCGCGGCTTCGTGCGGAATCACAGTGTCGTTGAAATCGTCGGGAAACCATGGAATACCGGCTTCGAGGCGCAAGGAATTCAGCGCGCGCATTCCGATCGCACCGCCGTGCTGCGTAACCACGCTGGCGCGCAGATTCTTCCACAGCAGCGCAAGATGTTCACTGGGGGCGATGAATTCCGCGCCGGGCAAACCAAAATGCGAATGACGGATCAGACGGCAGGCGACTCCATCAATTTCTACTTCCGCGACAGCGTGCTCGGAAAAACCTTCCAGCGCCAAGCCGCAAGCTTCCGCGATCACGGTTCCGGCGCGTGGACCTTCAATGGCGAAGCTGCCGAGCTGCTCGGTAACGTCGCTCAGCGTAACGTCGTCCATGATGATGAATTTATCGAGCGTCGCAATCGTGCGTTCGCGCACGGAAGCGTGCGAAAGGACTAGCAGTTTTTCCTGCAGCGCGTAAATTTCCAGCTCGACTAAAATGTGTCCTTGCGGGTTCAAAAGCAACGCCAGCGTGCCGCGGCCTTGGCCCAGAGTTTTCACGTCGTTGGAGACGATAGCGTTCAGATAGCGCACGCGGTCGGGGCCGGAAAGCTCGACGATGGTGTGCCAGTTGGTGTCAAAGATCGCGGCAGCCTCGCGCGCGGCGCGATATTCTGCTGCAAACGTCGTGAAACTCTCGGGCAAGGTGCAGCCGTAATAGGACGCGAGGGTCGCGCCAGCCAGCTTGTGCTCTCCCCGTAGAGGCGTATCCATAATTTGCAGATCGCGCTAGCGCAAAGCAGGCGCAGCGCGGCGCGCATCCATACTATCAGATGGCATTGCGGTGCGGCCGGACGCCAGCAATCGCTGACTGCGGTTCACGCAAGGAGCCGGCCGCGGCAAATTCATGCTTCGCGGTCCGCCGGGCATCTCGACGAGTCCGGCGATCGGGTACAGGCGGTGCGACGAGCAGGCGCAGTTTCTCGCATTCAATTGGCTCTAGCCCGACGCTCGCGAATTCAACTGCACTTCGGCTTGCCACGAATGCGGCACCACGCGCCCGCGTAAGTTTTAAACAATTAGAATCTCGCGTCTAACGCACCTCATTGGCCTGGAAATCGAGTTGCCTCGGAAGAAGACTCGGGCTGCCAAATCGCGCGGAAAAGCCCGCGCGAAGATTGCTCCCCCGCTTCTAGATTGGTTCCACAAATACGAACAGGTGCCGGCAAGCTTCCAGGAGATGGTCGCGGTCGAAGACCGGAGCTACCGATGCTTGATGGCCAATCGGGCGTTTCTGGATTATCGCGAAGCGCGGCGAGAGCAGATCGTCGGCTAACTGGTGTCCGAAGTGTGGGATCCAGGCACGTTTGGCAGCGTGCTGAAACCGAAGCTGCAGGGATGTTTTAAAGACCTCGCCATCAAGTTCGTAGTCCTGGGCGCGCAGCAAAGCGTTGCAGAAGGGAAGCCATTCGTTTCCTACTATCCGATCAGCGGGCCAGCCGGATTAGTGCAAGTCGCTTCGTTGTTGCGGGATATCAACGAGCGCAAGCGCGCGCTGGCGGCGATGCGAGAGCAGCGGGACCGGACGCAGAGCTATCTGGACCTGGCCGATGTGATTTTGCTTGCTCTCGACCGGGAGTGCCGAAGCACGCTGATCAACCGCAAAGGATGCACCACGCTCGGATGGAAACAGAGCGAACGGTTGGGCCGCAACTGGCTGGAAACCTGCATCCCGGTTGCGACACCGGATCAGCTGCGAGCTTGTTGCCACAATGTTTTGGCGGAGGAGCAAACCTATATGGAGAACGCGGTTCTCACCCGCTCGGGCGAAGCAGGGATGATCGGACGGCGGAATTCGCTGTTGCGAGACAGCAACGGCGCGGTCAGCGGGACTCTAAGCTCGGGTGAAGACATAGCCGAGCGCTTGAAGTGCGAGTCCACGCTGCGCCATTTGTCCGGTCGTCTGCTGCACGCGCAAGATGAAGTGCGGCGCAAGGTCGCGCGGGAAGCACGATGGCGTCGGCCTGGGCATCAGCAGGTTGAGCCTTGCATTGGGCGAAATTCGCACTTTTCTGGATCAATCGAATCCTGAACAGCGCACAGCCATCGCGGAAAGCCGGGACATGATCCAGGTGGCCAGCGGAGAAATTCGCTCCATTTCGTAGCTATGGCATCCCCCCATGATCGAGGTGCTGGGCTTGGAGGCCGCGCTGGCGCGGTGGGTGCGCGGTTTTTCCAGCCGCCGCGGGATTGGAATTTCGTTGCAACTCGCGCCGGACCTGGGCCGGCTGAAACCGGAGATCGAGCTGGCGCTGTTTCGCGTAACGCAGGAAGCGCTGCGCAATGTACATCGTCATTCGGGCAGCAGCACCGCGGCGCTGCGCATGTTCCAGGAGAACGGCTGGATTGTGCTGGAGGTCGGCGATCAGGGCCGTGGCATGCCGCCCCACTCGGTTGGATCTGCTGCAGAGTTCACGGTGGGGATTTCAGGTATGCGCGAGCGCGTGGAGGACTGGAGCGGGACGTTCAGCATGGAAAGCATTCCCGGCGAAGGATGCGGGGTGCGCGCCGCACGGCCGCCGACGGGCAGGCCGTGACGCGCTAACGCCAGATATGTTTGGTGTGGTCTGTGTCGCGGATCAGTTCCGTCCGGATTTCAGCAGGATGATATCGCTGGATTGTGTGCCGCGCGAGAGGAACAGGGTCTTGCCGTCGGGCGACCAGTTGAAGGCGCGGATGAGGCCGCTGGGGAAATTTGTGATCTGCTTTATCGCGCCGCTTGGAACAGGCCGCCGCCAAATATTCGCGGCGCCTCCACGAATCAAAACCAAGTCAACGCCGTGGCCGTCGGGCGCCCAGTGCGGCAGATTTTGTGCAGTGCCGAGAGGAACGTCAAAAGCAAATACGGGCGGTCCGCCTGCCACCGGGACCGCGGCTAATTGATCGCGGACCTGCGGCGCGTCGGGATGTCCGACGCGGTACAGCACGAGCTTGTTGTCCTTGGATAAAAAGGCGATTGGGGACGTTTGATCGTGGAGGCCCAGCGACGCGGGATTTGAACCGTCAATTCCCATGCGCCAAGTACTCAGTTGATCCTCGTAGTCGAAAGTGACCGTCGAGCCATCCGCAGAGCATACCGGGAGGAGCGCAGACTTATCGTGCGTCAACTGCAATGGGTTGGTACCGTCCGCGTCCATGCGCCAGATATCGGATGTATTGCCGCGCGGGACGGAATACACGATATGCTTCCCGTCGCCGCAAGCCCACGCGAACAGGATGTTGCGATCGCTGCCTGCCACGCGGGTCCGAGAGCTGCCGTCGTAATTCGCTGTAAAGTGTTCACGGTTGCGATTGATGAACAGAATGCGATCTGCACCCAGCATCGAAACGCCGACAATCGCAGGGCCGCCTGAGGTGATTTGTGTGGCGCGCGCCGAATCCCCAGCGGGCGCGCTCCAGAGGTCGGACGAAACCGTGGTTTCCACGGTGACCACGGTCGAACCATCGGCGGTCAAGTCCAGCCAAGGCAAACTGTAATCGGTGAGGTCGTTGGTCAGCCGCTGCGCTTCTCCCGAAGGATAAGAAACTTTCCAAAGCTGGCCTTGCGCGCCGCCGCTCTCGTCGCGCATCGGAACCAAAAGCGCGTCGCCATCCGGCAACCAATGCGGGCGGCCCAGAGTGCCGCGGGCGGCGAAGAGCGTGCGCACCGCTCCGGTGGCGACGGTTAATTCGTTGAGCTGGCTGCTGACCGACGGCAGCAAAGACGCAAAGATGATGGTCTTGCCGTCCGGCGACCAAGCGGGAGTCAGAAGACCGGCGACGGATATGTTGGCGCTCATCGAGGTCAGGAGTTTCTCGCCCGAGCCGTCGGCATTGGCGGCTAATAGTTTGAAGGTTCCCTTGTCTGGAATTCCGCGGATGAAAGCGAATTGTTTGCCATCAGGAGAGAAGCTGATGCCGGCGTCTATATCGCGAGTGACCTGCTGCGGGTTGCCGCCAAGCACGGGCATTTTGTAGAGCGAGCTGAAAAGCTGATTTTCCTTGGAGGCTTCGATGAAATAAATGTAATTGCCGTCGGGGGAAAAGGTGAGGCCGTAGAAGACCCTGACGGCGGGCGGGAGGATTTGCACGTCGCTGCCGGTCGCCACCTGGCGGACCATGAGGCTTTGCATTTCGCCGTCGCGCAAGATGTAGACAACGTATTGGCCGTTGGGCGAAAGGGCCACGCCGGCGGCTTTGCCGGTTTCGGTGAGCTTTACGATGCTCATGTTTTGCGCGCTGAAAGTGTTTTGGTGGCCGCGCGATTTGAACACGAAGAAAGCGATGGCTGCGGCGGCGATGAGCGCGACTGCGGCGATTAGTTTGCCTTTGTGTTTTTTGGCTTCGCCGAGCACGATAGCGGCACTGCCCGAGCCGCTGGCAGAAGTTCTTGTTGCGGCGGAGCTTGGTGTTGGCGGTGGCGCGGCGGCGGAATGGGCGCCCGACGAGCCGGCCGCTGCGGTCGCAAGGTTTGTTGAACTGAAACTTTCTGCTGTGCTGACTGGCGTCTTGCTGGAACCGGAATCACGTTGCAGGCGCTTTAGATCGGTGCGCAGATCCGCGGCCGTCTGGTAGCGCATGGTGCGGTCTTTTTCCAGGGATTTATTGATGATCCGCTCGAGTTCCTGAGGCACGTCCGGATTGATGCGCACGGGCGCGACGGGCGCGCGATTCAGAATGGCGTCGAAAACGGCTGCGGAAGTGGAACCTGAAAAAGCCTGGCGGCCGGTGGCCATTTCGTAGAGCACAACGCCCAGCGAAAAAATATCCGTGCGCGAATCCAGATCCTTGCCGAGGGTTTGTTCCGGCGACATGTAGGCGACGGTGCCGACGGCGATGCCGGGGCTGGTGAGATTGGCGTCGTCGAGCGTGGCGGTGCCCGAAGTGGTGTGGCCTTCGTTGCCCGGCGCGGCTATCATTTTCGCCAGGCCGAAATCGAGGATTTTCGTCTGGCCGCGGTCGGTGAGAAAAATATTCGCGGGCTTGATGTCGCGATGGATGATGCTTTCGGAATGCGCGGCGTCGAGCGCGTCGGCGGATTGTATGCCGGATTCAAGCAGGGCATCGAAGGCCATGGGGCCGCCGGTGATGCGATGCTTCAGCGTGGCGCCCTTCAGTAGTTCCATGGCGATGTAACTGCGGCCCTGATATTCGCCGATTTCAAAGATGGTGCAGATGTTGGGATGGCTGAGCGCGGCGGCGGCGCGCGCTTCGCGCAGGAAGCGATCCAGAGCAAGCTTATCCTGCGAAACTTCGTCGGGCAGAAATTTTAGGGCGACCATGCGGCCGAGCTTGGTGTCTTCGGCTTTGTACACGACGCCCATGCCGCCGCCGCCGAGTTTTTCTATAACACGATATTGGGAAATGATCTGGCCGGTGAGCGGCTGGGGGTCTGTCATTCCGTGCCCATATTAGATTCGCGGCCGAAACAAGTCAACGCGGGCGCGAGAATGTTAGTGGGCAGTTTGCGGCGCCGGCGTCAAACAGAAGTTACTTTGGGGCTTAAATCCGAGTACGGCTCCGACTCGCGATCCTACGCTGGGGATGGATTCGCGCTTGGCTGGTCCTGATCCGAGCGATGGCGAGTAGCGATCGCGGCGGCGAATATCCAGGTGGCGCCCACTAAAGCCAGATTGAACGCGTTGCCGCCCCAGGCAGCATGGTTCTTAGGATTGGCGAAAATGAAAGGCGGCAATGCGAATACATTAAAAGCCAGAAACATCAGGGCAAGCAGACGCGCCGCCAGGACGTCCTGAATCCCAGAAAGTATGGCGAGACCTGCGAGCACGAAGCAAATTCCGGTGAGGATAACCCAGAATCCTTGCCCCAAAGGCATCCACTGGGGGACATAAAAAAGATTGTCCGCAACGGCGTCCAAATGGTTCACCCCAAAGTTGATTGCGAAGAGTCCAAAAATCCAGCGGGTGATAAGGAGCGCTTGCGGCCATGAAGAACTGCGCGTTGCCAGCGATGCGCAGACCAGCGCTCCACCGGCGCAGGCGATGAGCTCTATGCCCACGCCAGCTGTGACACCGATCAAGACCGGAATTTGAAAGCCGAGATAGTGGGGGGCCGTGTAGAGACGAGGCAGCCAGAATATGGCAAACACGAAATAGATGATCGCCAGCACTGCTCCACCGGCGCGAGCGCTGCGGCGGAACAGGATCGCCATGCCGCCTGCGATCATCCAGACGGCGGTGATGTACGCCAGAATCGCGACGCCAGGAATGTGGTCACCGAAGGCCTGAATCGGTTGATGCGACGCGTCAAAATCGGCCCAGAGGAAGTCCAGGATGCCGCAAGCCGCTGACGCCAAGCCGTAGATGATGATGCCGGCTCGCATGATCGAACCTCCTGTCATTCCAGAGAGTCGAGCCCAATGAAACGCCGCCGCTACGGTCAAGAGGTAGTGCGTCCCGCTTCGTCAGCAGTGGTCATGCTGCCCCGCAAGAGATTAGGGAGCGAGCAGGGTTTTCCAGCGTTTCCAGGCGTCATCGCGGGCTTTCTTGTTGGCGTCGCTGGCATCGGGCGCTTCGCCGGCGCGCATGAAACCGTGCCCGGCGCCGTCATAGGTCAGGGGGTCGTAAGTCTTGCCCGCCGCCTTCATTGCGGAGATTGTATCCGGAATTGTGGCGTCGATGCGGGCGTCGTTGCCGGCGTAGAAGCCGTAGACGGGCGCCTTGATCGTCGGCATCGCATCTTTGCTGGGCGGCTGGCCGTAGAAAACAAAGGTCGCGGAAAGATCGCCGCGGTTTGTTGCGAAGCGGAAGCTCTGCCCGCCGCCCCAACAGAACCCGGTGACGTACAATTTGCCGTTTGCAGCAGGTAGCTTCAAACCGTAGTCCGCTGCGGCGTTCAGGTCCGCCGTCACCTGGTCGGGATTCAATTTGCTGACGGCCTCGGTGACTCCGGTGGGGAAATCTTTGGTGCGACCGCCATTCGGCGCCATGCCGCTGAGCAGGTCTGGCGCGACAGCGATGTAACCCGCCGCTGCCACTTCGTCTGCAAGTTCCTGCGCCCAGTCGCTTAATCCGAAGATTTCGTGAATCACCAGCACGACGGGACGCTTGTCTTTCGATTCGGGGTAGACCACCAGCGTCTCCACGTTTCGGCCATCGTGTTTCACCGAAACCCACTCGCTATGCCGCGGCGATTTTTCGATGCGTTCCCGCGCCCAAGGCTGTGACCATTCTTGGGCGGCAATCGTTTGCGCGCCAAGCAACATCCCCACCACTACGATCATCATTCCTGCAAATCGCTTCATGGCTCACCTCATCTCGGAATAGCGCAAGCCATATTAGTTGCACGGCGGAACTCCAACAAGGCTATTTAGGCCAACAGAAGTGGCAGCGTCACAGGCCGCGGTCAGTTTGGCCGGCCAGTCCTGGATCACTTCCGAATTGCCGACAATCCCGGAGTTGCCCCCGGCGTGGGTGCTCAAACCTACTTCTCCCGTAAGCGTTTAGCAGAAGTTGAGTGTCTGACAGCGAGCAGCAGGCCCTTTTAGCGGGTGGAATGCCACATCCCGACACTCATCCTCGCAATCCCACGTCAGAAATCGCGAGATCCGCTCTTTTACCGGGCGGCTCCCGCAGCGAACAGCTCAAAGGAATGAACCGCGCTGGCCTCGTCCGTGTGAATGTCGAAGACCTTGTGCAAGCTCGTTGCGTTCAACAGGTCCTGCACTCTTTGATTGACATTCGCGATCTTGAGCTGGCCACCCTCCTTCTGCAGCGTCGTATGCGTCCTCACCAGTTCGCCCAGTCCGGCGCTGTCCACGTATTCCACTCCCTGCAAGTTCAAGAGGATTCGTTTGTTTCCCTTTTCAATCAGTCCCGCCACGACCTCGCGCAGCATGATGTTACCTTCGCCGACTGTGATCCTTCCGCGCACGTACACGACCGAAATGTCGCCGATCTGTCGCGTCGCAGCTTGCATTCTTATGCTCATTCGCCAGCGCTCGCTGATGCCCATGCGATCGAGGGTCCCGGCCGCCACTTTTGCCGTTGCCTGCGAATCGGTTCGCACGACGACCAGCGACCGCCCTTCCTGTAAGACTTCTGCGAAGAACGTCAAGTCTTGGCACGCCTTTTCACCGGGAGTCGGTTGCGGAGTTTCCATCGCAATCTCCAATGAGAGGTTTGGTTTTGCTGACAACATTTTGCCCACTTCCGAGCCGGCAAGCCCGAGTGCAGCCGTCGCACCGATACCCAGCGCGAACACCTGCCCGATCCCAGGAATTGAAAACAGCGTGGCTGCTGCCACTCCAGACAACAGGCCGGCCGCTCCGCCCACCATACCACCGGCATAGGCGCCCAGGCTCTTGCCGAGCGTCATCGCATCACTTTCGGAGCGAGTCAGAAACACGATCGTGTCTTGCGGAACATACTTGTCGAGCAGATCCTTCACCGCTTCTTCCGCGCGTTCCCGCGAAGCGAATACTCCAATTACGGTTTCCATTGCATTCTCCTTTACAGAAGACGGGAAGCCTCGACGCATTCCTTGGACCTCCCGTCTGGTTTTCGGTTCGGGTCGAGTTCCACCTTCATCAAGTCAATTCGGGTAAAGACGCAATAGGGTCCGCGCACTGGCGACCCTTATGGCGTGACGGTCAGCGGCACAGAAACCACCGCCAGTTCATCTTCCGCATCGGAGCGCGACACATGCTTCTCGCGACGCGATTCGGTGAGTTTCAATCCTTCACCGTAGACGCTCCAAATCTCAGACAGGAAACACTCGTTGCTGTAGCAGTGAAAGATCAGTTTTGCTGAAGCATCGTTGTTCCTGGGACTCGTGGCGTTCGTAATTACGAACGTTGACGCAGACGAATCCGTGCGTCGAATCTGCTGCACTAGTTTGTTTGCCGCAGACGCCCGCCGGATCTGATATTCGCCGGCCGGCATCCTGATGTCCCCAGCCTGGAACGCGAAAGGAATTTTCGCCTGGGTGGCCTGTTGAGCGTGGCTGGCTGCCGGTGCAATGGCGGTAAGTACCAACGCGGCGGCAACCGTCAGAATTTGCTTTTTCATGGACTTTCTCCTTTTTCTTTCCTCACGCTTGACGGGTCCCGTGATTCCATCACCGTCGAGTTGCGCTCACTCTGGCCCCGCGTCCAGAAAACCGCAATGCACTGGCGGCGACTTGCGAGTGAACTGCGGATGAACCGCTAAGCCGCAGGCATATAACGACTTCTTGTTGAAGAACCGCGCCAGGTTCATTGGCGGCCGCGTGTCCTCGAACCTGGCGAGGCGTACCGTGGTATATATTCAGGACGAGGAACGCATGCCGCAGCCAGCGCCGGGTTCAGCGATCCTGCGATTCGACGAATACGCTCTGGACCTGCGTGCGGGCGAGCTTTTCAAGAGTGGCCGCAAAATCAAGCTGCAAGAACAACCCTTTCGAATACTGACGATGTTGCTCGAGCGTCCCGGCGAACTTGTCACCCGCGAAGAGCTGCGGCAGAGGCTTTGGTCTGAGGACACCTTTGTAGACTTTGAGCATAGCCTGAACACCGCAATCAAGAAGTTGCGGCGGGCACTCTGCGACGGTGCTGACAAACCGCGGTTCGTCGAGACCCTTCCGCGACGCGGTTACCGCTTTGTCGGTTCGGTTGCCGGCCATCCGCAGCCGTCACTGCAAACATCCAGTGAGCCGCCGCAGGGCTTGGTGGGCAAAGTGTACGTGCTTCGAGATGAAAAGGGCGGGGATTTTGTGACTCTCCCAATTGATGAGAAGACGATGGTCGAGAAACAGAAACTCGAAGCCGCAGCCGATGATTTGGGGCTGTCGCTTCTGTTCGCTGCGGAAAAAGTATTGATGGTGCGGGCAGGCACGCGAGTGAAAGTGCTCGAAGCTCGCTCGGCTCAGTCCTGCTACGAAGTTCGCATTCTCGAGGGCGAGCACATGGCCAAGACTGCAGTTGCACCGCAAATCTACCTGGTCTAAAGTCCATGCCGCGATTTCGCACGTCTTTGACGGTTACCGCAATGATTGTTGGTGCCGCGTGCTTCAGTCTTGTGGTTTCTGCCGTTATCCTCGCGATACTGTTGTTTCTATTGTTGTATGCGCTTTCGGCCTTCCTATGACGGATTCAGGTTGTCCTGCGCCAGTACGCACGCAAAGCTCTCGGCATTACTTTCAGTTTCTGATAAGCCGCGTAGCGGGACAACCGCCGTGCGCAACCGCCGAGATCCGGTGACTGCGCCTAACTCCTGGCCCCACTCCCGTCCCAAGGACAGGAGCCGAGGTCGATAAGCAGGTCGCAGCACCGACTGAATTGTGCACGCCCACCTTGCAGCGAGCGAAAACCGCTCCGAACAGATTGCGGATGGAAGGATGGCCACGGAGGCGGCTCGGCTCAACGCAAAAAATCCACAGAAGTAACAACAAAACTGGGTTGACTCATACCGCCCTTCTCATGGAAGGAGTTGAGTCGCGTAACCCGCAAGCCACCCTGTTCACTTGCAGGAATCGAATCACCCGAGTCTGACTTTATTCCAACGGGTTTCTTCCAGTAGCACTTTTCCGCTAACAGTTTTGAATTATGGTGCCGCGTTCGGCAAACTCCTAAGATTCCCGCGCAATCTGCTTCCAAATAAATTCGGCCGGCCCAGGGTGGAAACCGGATGTGGATGAAGTCCGCAAGTGTTTGCGGCGTGCTGTGCTTGATAAGTTCCATCGCCCTGTAAATTTCTGCGACCTAAACTATGTATGTATAATGCGTATTCCCGAGGAGGGCTCTTGATGTTGCGCATAAACGACGAAGCTCCGAATTTCACCGCCGAAACATCGCAGGGGACGATTAACTTCCACGAATGGATAGGGAATGGCTGGGCCATCTTGTTTTCCCATCCCAAAGACTTTACGCCGGTGTGCACTACCGAGCTGGGTTACATGGCCGGACTGCAGCCGGAATTCGAGAAGCGCAACTGCAAAATTATCGGGTTGAGCGTGGACCCGGTGAGCAGTCACAGTAAGTGGGCTGCGGACATCGAAGAGACGCAGGGACACAAGGTGAACTACCCGATGATCGGGGACCCGCAACTGAAGATTGCCAAGCTCTATGACATGCTTCCGGCAGATGCCGGCGAAAGTTCCGAAGGCCGTACTGCGGCAACGAATGCCACGGTGCGCACCGTGTTCGTGGTCGGTCCGGACAAGAAGGTCAAGCTGATGCTGAGCTACCCGATGAGCACGGGCCGCAACTTCGACGAAGTGCTGCGAGTGGTGGATTCGATGCAGCTTACGGCGAAGCATAAGGTAGCCACGCCTGTGAACTGGAAGCGGGGCGACGATGTGATCATTCTGCCATCGGTGACGGAAGAAGAAGCAAAACAGAAGTATCCGGACGGCTGGAAGGCCCCGCGACCATATCTGCGGATTGTTCCCCAACCGAAGTAGCTCACGCGAGCGAGGTAGTGCGCAGTGATCCTCAAGCAATTCTATCTGCCGTGCCTGGCGCATGCTTCCTATCTGATTGCAGATGAGGCGACAGGCGCGGCGGCCGTGGTTGACCCGCAGCGCGACATCGAGCAATACATTGCGTTCGCCGCGGAGCACGGGCTCGCGATCAAATACGTGTTCCTGACGCATCTTCACGCCGATTTTGTCGCCGGGCATTTGGAGCTGCGCGATCGCGTGGGCGCAGCGATTTACTTGGGCGCCGCTGCAAAAGCCGGCTACGCTTTCACGCCTGCTCACGATGGCGGCATTCTCGAATTCGGGCGCGTTCGCCTGAAGATCCTGGAAACTCCAGGTCACACACCGGAGTCGATCTCGATCGTCGTTTATGACTTGAGCGCCAGCGACAGGCAACCGCAGGCCGTACTCACCGGGGACACTTTGTTCATCGGCGACGTGGGGCGACCCGATCTGCGCGCGGCGCTCGGCTGGTCGGCCACGCAACTGGGCGGCATGCTTTTTGATTCGCTGCACTCGAAGCTATTGGCGCTGCCGGATGAGAGCCTGGTGTATCCGGCCCACGGTGCCGGGTCGCTCTGCGGTAGGGCGCTCAGCAAGGAAACGGTATCGACACTGGGAGAACAGCGCCGCTTGAATTACGCGCTGCAGCCGATGAGCAAGGAAGCGTTCATTCGGGTGGTGACGACCGATCAGCCGGAGGCTCCTGCCTATTTCACCTACGATGCCGTGCTGAACAGCGAAGAGCGGCCAACGCTGGACGACACGCTGGCGCGGGTGGCTGCGATGACGCTAGACGACCTGCTTGGATTGAAAGCTGTGGGTGCGCAGATTCTCGATACTCGCGATCCTGCCGAATTTGCCGCGGCCCACTTGTCGGGCAGCATCAACGTAGGCCTCGGCGGCCAATACGCGACGTGGGCGGGAACGGTGCTGGATCGAGAGCATCCGATCGTAATCATCGCGGCACCGGGCAGGGAAGGCGAATCGACCACACGGCTGGGGCGAATCGGCTTCGATCACGTGGCCGGATATTTGCAAGACGGATTGCATAGTCTCGAATCCCGGCCGGAAGTGATCGGCTCGACCGAGCGCTTCAGTGCGCCGTTCGCCGCCGAACTGCTGGCATCGAACGAGCCGCCGCTGGCCATTGACGTTCGTGGGCCGCGCGAGCGCGATGAGAATTACATTGCGGGAAGTTTGAGCGTCCCTCTCAATCATCTGCTGGAAAATCTGGAGAAAATTCCCAGAGACCGTCCGCTGCTGGTTTATTGCGCGGGCGGCTACCGGTCGTCCATCGCCGCAAGCTTGCTGCAACGCAGCGGGTTTGAATCCGTTGGTGAGATTGCGGGCGGCATCGTAGGGTGGGAAGCCGCAAAACTGCCGCTGCAAAGTGCTCAGGGTATGACGTTTTATCAAAAGCAAAATCTCGGGTAAAATCAGGTGCGCGCGGCGAGATTTGTCAGCTTGTCGCGGATGCTGCGCGCCTGTTAAAAGGTCGCGGCCGGGCGGAGCACGACGATGCCTCCTACTGAAAAACTCGACACTCACCATAAAGCGCTCACACTGAATCTCGATGCATCTGCCTTCGGCTCTTTCGCCGAAATCGGCGCCGGACAGGAAGTCTCGCACTGGTTCTTTGTAGTTGGAGGCGCGTCCGCTACGGTCGCTAAAACTATTTCCGCCTACGACAAGGAAGTCAGCGACGATCTTTATGGCTCCGGATCGCGCTACGTATCCAGGCAGCGAATGGAAGCAATGCTGGACAAGGAATGGGGCCAGCTTCTGACGCAGTTAAGCGCTACCCGTGGGCCGCACACGCGCTTCTTCTCCTTCGTTGATACCGTCTCTGCGCGTAACTTCGCCGGTACCAACGACGCGCACGGCTGGGTCGGTCTGCGGTTTCAAATGCAGCCCGGCGGCCCTGCAAACGACGTGTTGCTGCATATCAATATGCGCGATCCTTCGAATGTGCCGCAGCAGGAAGCCATCGGCATTCTGGGCGTCAATCTGATTTACAGCGCGTACTATGAATTGCAAACCGCGGACACATTTCTGGCGGGCGTCGCAGAAGACGTTGTCAAAGAGCGAATCGAAATTGACTACGTAGATCTTCGCGGTCCGGCATTCGAAGGTTGGGATCGCCGCACCGTGCTAGCCCACTTGGTGAGTGGAGGATTCGCCGAGGCTGTGTTTTTCCCATCCAAAGGCCCCGCCGTTCCTCCCACCGAGGCTCTGTACAAGAAAGCCGTAGTGCTTGCGCCGGGATACTTCGGCCACGGGGATGCAGTTCACTCGCAAGTTCACATGCGATTGTTGGCCGCGGCTGAACAGGAGCTGCAGAAGGAGCTGGGCGATACAAAGGTAGCGCCCGCTGGCTTTTTTTGCCTGACGGCTGCTCCGATCGCGCAGAACGAACCGGTGCCCGAAGTCCCCGACTTGCTTCGTCGTATCAACGCACTTCTCGCCGCCGGCGGCGATGTGCTGCTTTTTCGCCACAGCGAGCTCTACCAGATGAAGACTCTCGTAGGCCGCTACACGCAGTTGCCTGTGCGCTTCGTCGTTGGTATTTCCCTGATGATTCAAGCGTTTGAGGGCATTTACGGCAATCTCGAAGGGAGACTTCTGGAGGCGCTTGCGCGTCTTCTCGCACAGAACGTGCGCATCTACGCTTATCCGATGAGCTCTACGGAGCTGCGGGAAAGGCTGAAGGGTTTACCGGCTAGCGGTTGGGAATGGAGTGAGACGAATGGAATGGTTTCTGCCAGCCAGGTGCGGCACGCGCCGCCGCTGGGACACTTGTATGCCTATCTTCTCGCCAGCAACTTTCTAATCCCCATGCAAGTTCCTGCGACGCTAAAAGCTGACGCTTGAGTGCAGCTGTGCCCCCGGTCCGGCTCTCGTACTCCACATGTGCGATTGTGGCGTTTACCAAGTACGGAGAATATCGCGGGCATTCCCTGTCTCTGATTTTTGAGCTTCAGCCGCTACTGGCTCTTGCTCTGGGAAAGGACCTATGAAGCTGCGGTTCTTGCAGTTATGGCCATGCCAGGACTCGGAGCGCGCTGTTGCGAATCACTTTGATCGGGCAAGCCGCATTTGGGCACCCTCAACGGAGACGGGATGCGCCCCAACTCTTTGTAGCCGCTGGCCTTTAGCGCTCAACCCTGCAACAGGTCTGAGACGGGTTTTCGCACTACGCAGGGCTTTGCGTATCCCTTCGTGAAACAAAATTACAGCAATCCCCAAAAAAAGCATCGTCCCCAGCAGCCCTGCCAGCACCAGCAGTACGCCAATAAATTCCTGGACGATGTAGAGACTCATTTGAAACCCCACGCGACCGGTTCTGTTATGACAGCTTGGGACACGGCGTGGAATTGTCAAAACTGCCAATAGAGGTTCCAAGCGGGGATAGGAACATGAATGAGCGTGACGCTGCCCGATATGAAAATCGCGGCGGCGTGTCGAGGCCAACTTCGCGCCCGCAGGCTAATCTCGGGGCGCTCGAACCGTGGTTCGATAAGAGCTGGCGTCGAGTTACAGGACGACCGACTGTTGGGCTCTGGCCGGGGACTGGGAGCCGAACCTATGGGGCTTTGTAAACGGTTTCGTGGCTCGGCCACAGGGCTCCGATTACCGCTCCGCCCGCGGCGCCAATTACCGCGCCAACCGCGGCTCCGGTGCCTCTGCCTCCGGCAAATCCCTGGGGTTCCCACGCCGCCGCGCTGATACCGGCGCCCGCCCCGGCGCCCACCGCAGCGCCAATGAGGGTGTTGCGCAAACGATGCTCGTTCACCATGAGTGTTACGCTGCGGACGTCTTGCCTCTGAATTGCCTGCGGGCCTGACTTACCTTGTAGTGAGATTTCTTTATCCGACACACTCAAGAACGTTCCGGAGTCCTTCTTCGACGATTCAACCACTTGAATTTTTTGGCCCGCTTGCAATATGTTCAGGTTGTCCCATTGAGCTGAAACGACCGAGGGCATAGCCAAAAGGCATGCCAAAATCCAGAAATTTCGCATTGTGATTTGACTCCTCTGATCGGTGGGTCGCACGGGGCCTGCTCGGAGTATAGCGTGAGAGCGTAATGCTGGAATTACTGATTGGGCTTGGTATCGAAAGATAAACTAAGCGCGCCCGCTCAACCGGGGACGGGGCCGACAGTGCAAACGACAGTTGGGAGCGTCAACCACGGTCTACCGTGTCGGTTGATGGGGCTGCGTCTCTGGAAATCAGTGCCTGACCGCCTTTGCCTGGGATTCCACGAGCAAAGTCCCAAGCACCGCGAACACAACGAATGCAGATCCCAGCAGCTTTGGCCAAGCTGGTGCTTTGCGCCAAAAAACTAAGCCAAGGTCCAACGCGAAAGCAACTAGGCACAACGGACGTCCTGCCAACACAACGATGAACCAGCAGAACGCGAAGAAATTTTCTAAGGCTGGCACATGAGGGAATGCGCGGGCAACGAATGCGGGAACTATTCGCGCACCAGTCCAAGCTGCACCATAAAGCGTTGCTGGCAAACAAGTGAGGAGCACGATAAGGCAAAGCGCGCCACTCGGCCTGCTGTCAGCGCTTGGCGAAGGTAGTCCACTCAAAGCATACACTCCCCAAAGAAAAGGATGCCGAAAGCCTACTACCGATTCTGATGATTCTCGCTCGTGTGCGAGACAGCAATTCACATCGCAGCGGTGTGAAATGCCGTATCAGCCAACGTTAACTCTGCCAGCAGAGAGTAACTCCGGGTAGTTCGCGGTACCGGACAGGTCTGGTTTCAGTACTGCCTCTGTCTGATAAGCGTGCTGATCGTCGTAGTGGGGCGAATGCGATTGTGACTGGCGACTGCATCAGTGGGCGGCGCTTGTGCAAGTTTTGGCTTTCACGGCGGGTAGAAAGTCCGACGGGGTCAGCTCATGGCCGGTCGAGGTGGGGAGAATGTCCCACATCGTGACGGCCACAATCAGACCTTCGTTCGGAAACACCATCAGGTCCTCCGCACCGAACCCGCGGGCCATCCAGACGTACTCGGTGGAATCCGGCAGTTTGAACAACCACCACTGGAAGCCGTACTTGAATCCATCCTTGTAGTCCGGCTCAGCTTCGGTTTGGAAGTAGGGTGTCACAGACTCTTTCACCCATGCAGCGGAGACGATCCGCTGGCCGTCCCACATGCCATCGCGCAGATACAAGTAACCGATCTTCGCCAGATCGCTGCCGTTCAGATACAAGCCGCCTTCGGTGTCCACGACTCCCAGATACGTGCGCTTCCATTCGTGTCTGATTCCCAGCGGTGCGAACAAATATTTCTGGCCGTAGTCGTCAATGTCCTGACCGGTTTCTTTCTGAAAGATGTAGGCGAGCAGTTCCGTAGCGCCGCTGTTGTAGTTCCAGACCTTGCCGGGTTCGGCGGCCATGGGCTTGTCAATCGTGAATTGCACCCAGTCATCGCTGGCTTCCATCAGGCTCGTGTTGTTTTGTGGATCGCCGGTGTCGAAACCCTGTAATTCATCCCATTCAAGGCCCGCCGTCATGGTCAGCAAGTCGCGCAAGGTCATGCGGCGCTTGCGGCCGTCCACGTTCTTCACCTTGGACACCTCGAAATATTTCAGGACCGGTGTGTCCAGGCCAGCCTTGAAGTCGCCGCGTTGCATGGCTGCGCCGATAATCACGGAAGTGACTGTCTTGCTGATCGATTGCATCGTATGCAGATCGGTGCCGCGATAATAGGGGTGCCAGTAGGGATCGAAATAGTTGTATCGCCCGGTAAGGCGCTCGTTGTACGGCCCTCGTTCCCCGGCTTCCTCGGCATAGATCTTTGCGTAGTCGTGCAGGTAGGTGCGTTCAAAAACTTTCTGGCCGCAGCGGAAGACCGCAAAGCTGTCCATCATCTGCGAATATTTGCCCGACGCCATGTTTTTGTCCAGGTTGAGGAGAACCTGCTCGTCGAGCCCGACGCTGGCAGGGCTGGCGGTTACCCATCCTTTGGTGGGCCACGGGTCGCCAGGCGCAGGCGGGGTGCCGGGGCGGCCGGCGAGCAGAACGGTTGCGGAAATCAAAAGTAGGCACACGATAGACGCAAGGAAGAGGGTCTGCTTGTTCATGGGGGTTCCGTCGCCAAACTCTATAACATACGCGGGATGTGCATAGGCGTGTTTGACGCGGTAATCGGGGACTGACCCGCTACCGCGAGAGTTGTTATACTTTCGGTGTGAGCGAAAAACTGATTCACGAAATTATTCCGGTGGGGATGCTGCAATGCAATTGCTCAATCCTGGGCGATCCGGAGACGCGCGAGGCGATCGTGGTGGATCCCGGGGATGAAGTCGAGCGCATTCTGGAGATTTTGCGCGAGCACCAACTGAATGTGCGGGCGATTGTGAGCACGCATACGCACATTGATCATGTGGGCGGGCTGGCGCGCTTGCATGCGGCGACGAAAGCGCCAGTGCTAATACACGAGGCTGATCTCGAGTTATACCGGCACCTCGATATGCAGGCGCGGTTTTTGGGGATGCGCACGCCGGAGAGTATGCGCATTGAAGATTTTGTGAAGGAAGGCGACAGCTTGCGCTGGGGCGGGTATGCGGCGCGCGTGATTCATACGCCGGGGCACACGCCGGGGAGTATTAGTTTGTTGGTAGAGAGCGGACTGCCCGGCGCTGGCGCGTGTGTGGAGCGCGCCAGGCCGCAAGCCGCGAAGATTGCGACGGAGGCGCATTCGCATGCGCATTTGAATACGCATGAGGGGGAATTTGCGGCGTCTCGCGAAGGTGCGCCGGGAGCTGGGCGCCTGCTTGCCGGCGATACTTTATTTCAAGGGAGTATTGGTCGCACCGATTTGTGGGGCGGCTCGATGAAAGATATTCTGAGTTCGATACGTGAGAAACTGCTGGTGCTGCCCGAGGAAACGCTGGTGATCCCCGGTCACGGCGAGAACACCACAATCGGCGCAGAGCACGCTGAAAATCCCTACCTGCGTTAACCGCCCTCCCCACTAGAGCTTCACGTCTTTCATGTGCGTGGCTAGCGACCACAGATTGCCGAACGGGTCCTGCACTGTGGCGGTGCGGTCGCCGTAGGGGGCGTCCTCGAGGCCGCGAATCGTGGTGGCTCCTTGGCGCAGGGCGTTCGCGTACACTTCGTCGGTGTTGGGAACGTACATGTGCAGGAGGAACGGAGCGGCTTGGAATGCTCCGTGAACTTCACCGCCCGAGAGGATGGAATTGCCCACGCGCAGGCTGACGTGGCGGATTTGGCCTTCCGGACTCTTGGCCGTGAAAACTTCTTGTGCGTGGAAGGCTTGCTTTAGGAACTCGACATACTTCTCGGCGTTTTGCACGAGAAACGCCGGGACGATCGCCGGAGTGTCGGCGGTGACGTGCTCGCCGGTGCCATGGGTGGTGATGTACCAGGTGTTGCCGCCGGGGTCTTTCACGGCGCCATCGCGATCACCCCACGGCCGATCAGCGGGCGCAGCGAGTGAAGTGGCACCCGCTTCGACCGCGCGCTGGAAGACGGCATCCACGTCCGGCACGTACAAAATATTCGAGGAGGCGCGGGGCTTGAATTCCGCGGTTGCGTCCGCCAGTTCGACCATGGAGCCGGCGATGCGAACTTCGGCGTGCATGATGAGGTCCGAGCCGGGGCGCGCGACGCGGAAGATTTCCTCGGCGGCGAATGCCTGTTTGTAGAAGTTGATGAGATTCGCGGCACCCGGAACCAGCAGATAGGGCGTGAGCGTGCGGAATCCTTTGCGGATGTAGGGCACGGGGAGGGTCCATTTCGGTTCCTCGGCGGATGGGGCGGGCGACGGCTGCTGCAAGGCAGCGAAGCGGCGCTCGATTTCCTCAGGGGTTAGTGTTTCCTTGTGCGTTGTGATGACCCAGGTGAGTCCGAAAGGATCGGCGAATTGGCCGGAGCGCTCCCCATAGAACTGATCCTGCACGGGACGGACGGTCTTCGCGCCGGCGGCGACGGCGCGGGCGGCCATCGCGTCTGCATCGTCCACTTGGAGATGTATTTTTACTGGCGAGCCGCCGATCGTTTGCGCGCTGAGGGCGCCGTAGTCGGGGAATTCATCGGCGAGCATGATGGTGGAGTTGCCGATACGGATTTCCGCGTGGCCGATTCTGTCGCCAGGGCCATTCAGGCGCATCGTTTCGACCGCGCCGAAGGCTTGTTTGTAGAATTCAAGCGCACGGGCGGCGCCATTCACGATCAAATACGCCGTGGCGGTTTGTGCACTTGGGGTGCGGCGGCTTTGCTGGCCATCGGTGATCTCCCTTCGAGCTTTGCTCGTAACGTTGCTTTGAAATCTGCGCGGGCAGACCCCGGAGTGCAGCGGCGATGCTGGCGAGCTTGCTGATGGGCGCTTTGGCTGCAGCGCCATCGTGGCGGCGCGGAGCGGGGCCGGGCGTCAGCAGCGCCTGAATCGCGCGATCGAGTTGTTCGCTCAGGTTTGTTTTAGGCATTGGCTGCACCCGATCGATTCTTCTTCTGGGTCGCTTTGCCGGCGGCGTGCTTGCCGGAAACTTGTGTG
>CAVYDD010000011.1:0-589279 GCA_963767225.1 uncultured Acidobacteriota bacterium | reverse complement strand
GCTCCTTCGCGCAGAGTTTGTATGCCGCGGAACTGGAGTTGTTTTACGGCGCCTTCGGTTCGTCCGAGGGTTTGCGCGATTTCACGTATACTTTTTTCTTCGGCGAAACGCATCTGCACGACTTTCCGTTGTTCGATCGGTAGCTCCTGCACCAGTCGGAATAGCTGGGCGCGGATTTCGATTTCTTCCGGGCTGGGTTCGGCGCTGGCTGGGTCGTTCACGAACTCATCGGATTGTTCGCGCCAGCCGCGCCGCCAGCGGTCGGCGATGGCGTTGGAGGCGATGCGCATGAGCCACGCGCCGAAGGGAGCGCCGCGCCACTCGAAGCGCGGGAGATTCGCCAAGGCGTGGTGAAAGACCTCGGACGTGACGTCTTCAGCGGCTTCGCGATTGCCCAGGCGCCGCGAGACGTAGGCATACACGCGCTCGAAGTGAATTTCGTAGAGCGCGGCGAAGCGGCTAGGGTCCTGCTGAGCCGCTTCGATCAGCCGACGCTCGCTCGATTCTTGTACGGCCTTCAACGAGAGCTCCCGGGTTTTTGTTGCCATAGTTTAGAACTTCCGAGCGGGGGAAAGGTTACGGCCGGGCGAAGAAGAAATACGGTAGGTGGTCTCTCCCTTAAATCAGCTCTTCTTGTCGCGCATGGCGCGCATTGCTTCCATTACGCTTTGGATTAGCTCTTTGGCCTTGTTGATTTCTGCCTGGATGATGCGGATGTCCATGACTGGAACATTGGGGTCGCGATTGGTGTGACAGTAAACGCCGTGTTGGCCGACGAGGACTAGGGCGTTGGTTAACAGGTCCAGGGATACGGCCAGGCGGCCGCGGTGGGGGCCCATCATGGTTTCGTAGTGTTCTAGTTCGTCTTTGTGCTCGTCGAAGGCGGGCATGGTGGCTCCCTGAAAGCAGTGAGAACTAAAGGTAGCGTGTCCGGTGTGGTTGAGCAACAGGGCAGGTCCAAAGATTTAACGCAGCGGGCACGGAGGAACTGCGGAGGAAAATCGGAGAAAGATAGAGGTGCCTACCACAGAGGCGCAGAGGGCGCAGAGAAAGGCAACAGAGATCCTTTGCTGCGTTCAGGATGACGATGCTCGGCGCATCACGAGGTAATCCGGGAGCACCGAGCCAGGAGTGGCTGTGCCGCGATGGCGATTGGATGGTTCTAGAACCAACTGTTGCGGAGTACGGAACAGGCGTGGCCGCTATGCTTTACTATGCTGTGGTGAGATTAGATAATTTGGGCCGTTGCGTTGACTCCGTCGCAGCTGCAGGGGATGGCAAGGTTCGTTCGAGCTAGGGCCTTAGTGCGCTAGAGCGTCGCCATGAACCGGCTGCGGAGTAAGGCCGCGTCGATGCGTCGGTGGGACTTAGCGACTGGGGCGCCGAGGCCCGTTTCAAATCGGAGCAGCTTTTGTTGAAGTTCCAAACGAAGCTATACTAGTGGGCACGAAGGCAATGATTTACGCTGCGCAAGCCCGTTCCTGGAACGCCAATCGGCCCGTTGTCAACGACGACAGCACAAGCTGAAATTGTACCGGGGCTGCTGCCTGGGATGAATGCGGCTCCTGAGATCCGCGGGGTGAACAAACGATGAGACGTTCAGACTTGGTACGTAATCCTGGGAAGAGCAAGGCGGTGCGAACTTCGCAAATCGTGTTCGGCGAGCGGCAGCATTTGCTGCGCGTGCTGGATTCGGTGGAGCGTAGTGCGTTGCCGGCCGCGCGGTTGGAGCAGGAGCGTCGCGTGATCGAACAACTGATTCACGCGCGGACGCAGGAACTGAATCGCATTAACCTAGGCTGGGATGAAAAGGTAGGCGTAGTGCTGAGCGCGGAAGTGAAGCCGGAAACGCTGGACGGACTTTCGCGGCAGGCTCCCAGGGAAGATTTTTATTTGCTGCGGTTAATCAGCGAGCATCCGAAGGTTTCGGCGAAGACTTTGAGTCGCTTGTCGCATCATCCTTATTCTGCGATACGCGAGAATATTGCACGGCACCCGAATAGCGATGCGGCGACTTTGTCTCGGCTAAGCAAGGATCGCACGCAGCCGCTGTGGTATCTGGTGGCGTTCAATCCCAATGCGCCGATGACTTTGCGGAAGAAATTGCAGGAGCGGATGCGCAGGTTGGGTGAGAAGTCGGCGACGCAGTAGGGCAGTGGTGAGTGATAAGCGACTGCGGAGTCGTGGCTTGCGGCTAAACGTTGGGCACGACTTAAATTCATGAGGTTTCGTGGGGCGCTGCTAGGGCGCCTTTTTTTTGGCGCTGACTTTTTTCGGCGGGTTGGATCGGCTGTTACACCTTGCTGGACTTTTTTTCTAGCGTAGAATCCTCGCATGACGGACTTCTCTACCTCGCCTGCGCGTGCGTCATCTGCTTCGACGCCGCCTTCGTCGCGGACTTTCTACAACATCGCGGATGAATTTGTTTCGCGGCCGGCGCGCGCGCATTCGGATAAGCTTGCCATCTTGGGGACTGGGCGCGCGCGGACCTATGCGGAACTGGAGGAATTGGTCGGGCGCGTGGCGCAGGCTTTGCGTTCTGCGGATTGCCAGCCGGAGCAGCGAGTACTGCTTGCTTTGCCGGATTCGGCGGAGCTGGTTGCTGCGTTTTTTGGGGCGGCGAAGATTGGCGCGATTGCTGTTCCGGTGAATCCGATGGCGCGGGCGACGGATTACCGGCATTGGCTGGAAAATTGTGGTGCGCACGTTGCGATTGTGCACGCGCCGATTCTGGGGGAATTCTGCGCTGGCGTGGCGAGTGATGCGGTGCTGGATTTGCTAGTTATTTATGAAAGCACGCCGGGAACTGAGAAGCCGGAGCGTGTGGCGCGGCGGATTGTGGACTGGGCCGACTGGTTTCCATTGCAGGGCGGGGTGGTCGCTACGCATCCGACTGCCGCAACGGACCCGGCATTCTTTTTGTACACATCGGGCAGCGGCGGGATGCCGAAAGCCGTGGTGCACCGGCACCAGGATATGGCTGTTGCGGCGCGCAACTATGGGCAGGGCGTGCTGGGGTTGCGTTCGGACGACAGATTGCTTTCGGTTTCGAAATTGTTTTTTGCTTACGGTCTGGGGAATGGGATGTATTTTCCGCTGCATTTTGGGGCTGCGACGATTCTGTATCCCGAGCGGCCACGCGCGGATGAAATTGCGGCGGTGATTGCGGAATACCGGCCCACCGTGTTTTTCTCGGTGCCGACATTTTATGCGTCGTTGCTGCGCGAGTCGGCAAAAGGACTGGCGCTCGATTTTTCTTCAGTGCGGCTGGCGGTGTCCGCGGGAGAATCTTTGCCTGCGGAAATATTCGAGCAATTTCGCGCGCGATTTGGAATCGAGATTCTGGATGGGATAGGTTCGAGCGAGATGCTGCACATTTTTCTTTCTTCGCGGCCGGGCGAGGCGCGCGCGGGAAGCTGCGGGCGCGAAGTCCCGGGATACGATGCAAAGATTTTGGATGATGCGGGCGAGCCTGCTGCAATGGACGAGGCGGGGAACCTGTGGGTGAAGGGAGAGAGCGCGTTCGCGGAGTATTGGCGGATTCCGCAGCTCACGGCGCAGACCAAGCACGACGGCTGGGTGAATACGGGCGACAAATTTTCGCGCGATGCGGCGGGATATTTTTACTATCGCGGGCGCGCGGACGACATGATGAAAGTTTCGGGGATGTGGGTTTCGCCCGGGGAAGTGGAGAATGCGCTGTTAGGCCACGCCGCCGTCGCGGAGTGCGCGGTGGTAGGAAATGCGGACGCGGTGGGCCTCGTGCGGCCCGTCGCCTATATCGTCTTGCGTCAGAGCGTGACGAACACTGCGGGCGGCCTCGACAGCGAAATTTATGGCTGGCTGCGCACGCGCTTGCCGGGATTCAAGTGTCCGCAAGAATATCGTTTCGTGAAGGAATTGCCGCGGACGGCGACGGGAAAGGTGCAGAGGTATCTTTTGCGGCCCCCTGGCGGATGAGAGTGAGCGGTTGAGAGTTAAAAGTTGAGCGCTGGCAGTTGCGGTTGGCCGGGGATATTCCGGCGCACCCCCGTTTGAATTTTCCGCGTAACTACTCTCCCATCATGGTCAAGAACCAGAACAACTGTGGACCCACGGAGAGAGTGAGCACTAGGCGACGGTTCGTGCTGCGCGGCGGGAGGCCCTGGAAGGCAAAGATGACCGCGGCAAGTGAGAGGCCGAGACCCGATCGGAAGATTCGCATGAGCAGCGGAGAATAGTAGGGAAATCCTCCGATTTTCCGGGCATAGAGCATCGCCCAGACCGCAATTCCCAGAGATACGGTAACCAATGAGAAGCTGGCGAGCGCAAACAGCAGGGATGTATCGTGCTGCGGCGATCGCCGCGTCCACGCCATCCCTAACGCCAGAACACAAGCAATGGCGCGGTGGCAAACGAAATGCACGACAGTTGTTACGAGAGGGGACAGCTGCGTTGCCGCCCCAGTACGTGGCTGGCGCTGGCAACGGTTCGACCGCGAGCCGGATATGATGTCACTTCGCCGGAGGCGACGGCAGAGATCCCGTGCAACCGAGCGAGCGTCGGCGCAGAGACATATTGGCTCTTTACGGCTATAATTGGGTCTGTATATTGGACTGCAGGAGTGAGCCAATGCTGCCGCTATATCTACAGTCTGAAAGCCATATTCCGCTGTACGTGCAGTTGCGCGATCAGTTGCGCGCGCTGGTGCATTCAGGTGAATTGCGCACGGGCGACCGGATTCCTGCTAGCCGGGAACTGGCGACGCAGCTCGGCGTACATCGGACTACCGTGGCTAATGCTTACGCGGAGTTGGAATCCGAAGGCTTAATTCAGGGACATGTGGGGCGGGGGACTTATATTTGCGGCGCGCCGGCGCGGCAGTTTACGCCGCCTCCGCGGTCGAATGGGAATGGCGGGTCGGTGCGCTGGGAAACCTTGTTTGCGGATGAGCGCGGCGAGGACGGTCTGAGCCGGCTGACTCCGGAGGTGCCGAAGGATGCGATCGGGTTTGTGGCGGCACGTCCGCCGGAAGAATATTTTCCCCTAGAAGAATTTCGCAGCTGCTGCAACGCGGTCTTGCGCAGCGATGGGCGCAAGGTGCTGCAGATCGGGTCGTCGGATGGGTACGAGCCGCTGAAGAGCGCGTTGATCGATTTTTTTCGCGACGAAGGGCTGAGCGTTCGCAGCGAGCAGTTGTTGATTACGGGCGGATGCCAGCAGGCGATTGATCTGGTCTGCAAGGCGTTCTTGCGTCCGGGGGATGCGGTGGCGCTGGAAAATCCGGCGTATCCGGGGGCGCTCGCGACTTTTGGCGCGGCGCGAATTCGCACCTTGGCGGTGGCGGTGGATACCGATGATGCGCCGGGCGGGCGCTTGGGCCTGAATATGGACGTGCTGGAATCCGTGTTGATGCAGAACCGCGTGAAATTCATTTTCGCGACGCCTGATTTTCATAATCCAACTGGCACGGTTTTGCCGATGAGCGACCGGCGGCGTTTGTTGGACATGGCGGCACGTTATCAGGTCCCGGTGATTGAAGATTATATTTACGGCCGGCTGCGGTTGCGCGGGGCGGCGACGCCTTCGTTGCGATCTCTGGATCGCACGGGCAGCGTGATTCAGATTGATAGTGTTTCGAAGATCGCGTTTCCGGGATTGCGCGTGGGATGGTGCATCGGGCCGGAAAGCGTGATCGAACGGTTGCGGTTGGTGAAGCAGGCGACCGATCTGCATACGGATCAGCTGGCGCAGGCGACTTTGGCAGCATTCATTCAGCGCGGGCATATGTCGCGGCATCTGGCGAAGATGAAGAAAATTTATCGCAGCCGGTTGGACGCGATGGAATCGGCGCTGGGAAAATTTATGCCGGAGGGATCGTCTTGGACGCGGCCGGAGGGCGGGATGTCGGTGTGGTTGAGTTTGCCGGCGGGATTTGATGCGGGGGAACTTGTGATTCATGCGCGGGAGCGGGGAGTGATGTACGTGCCGGGGCGGTATTTTTATCATCAGAATCCGCAGCCGAATGCTTTGCGCCTGGGATTTGCGAGTTTGGACGAGAAGAGGATTACGCGCGGCATTGAGATTTTGGGCGAAGTGGTAAAAACGGAGTTTCGCAAGCGGCAGCGCGGGGCGCGCAGTGAATTGCATTCGCGGGTGGCGTTGGTGTGAGGGCTGAGGAACTCAAAAGATTCAACACAGAGGACACAGAGGACACGGAGAACTGCGGAGGAAAATCCGAGAAAGGCATCTGCGTTCACCTCTTAGACGCAGCGGACGCAGAGAAGGACGCTTGGAGTTCAGCGAGGATTTGAGTGCTACTGAAACCTAACGCGGCGAATCTTTGTTTTGGCTGTGGCGGAGCGAATGAGCGGGGGATGCTGCTGACGTTTGAGCAAGACGATGCGGCGAAAGTTATTCGTGGGAATTTTCGGCTGGGTGCGGAATATCAGGGTGGGGCGGGATTCGTTCATGGCGGTATCATAGCTACGGTGCTGGATGAAGCGATGGGGAAGGTGTGCCGGTTCCGCGCAGTGCAGGCGGTGACGGCGGAATTGACGATCGAATATTTGAAGCCGGTGCCGGTGGAAGCGGATTTGATCGTCGAAGGGCGCGAAGTGGAGATAAGCGGCAGAAATTTGTTTATGGTTGGCGAGATACGCGCTGTTTCGGGTAAGGTGTTGGCGCGCGGCAAGGGGCGATTTGTAATTATTTCCACGCAGCAGCCCGCGAACGCCGATGTGCCGCAGGAATTGGCAGGGAAGCCGCTGGAGAAGTGAAATTCGCAAGCGAGACCGAGGGAGAAACTCGATGGAACTGATGAGCAATAATTTGTGGCGTGTGAAGGTGGGGCTGGCGGAGATGTTGAAGGGCGGCGTGATTATGGATGTGACCAACGCCGAGCAGGCCAAGATTGCCGAGGATGCGGGCGCGTGCGCCGTGATGGCGCTGGAGCGCGTTCCGTCGGATATTCGCAAAGAGGGCGGAGTGGCGCGCATGGCGGCGCCGCGGATTATTCGCGAGATTATGGATACGGTTTCAATTCCGGTGATGGCCAAGGTGCGCATCGGGCATTTTGCGGAGGCGCAGGTGCTGGAAGCGCTCGAGGTGGATTACATCGACGAGAGCGAAGTTCTGACGCCGGCTGATGAAGAGCATCACGTGTGGAAACACGGGTACAAAGTGCCGTTCGTTTGTGGGGCGCGGAATTTGGGCGAGGCGTTGCGCCGGATTGCGGAGGGTGCGGCGATGGTGCGCACCAAGGGCGAGGCAGGCTCGGGGAATATTGTGGAGGCAGTGCGGCACATGCGGACGATTGTTAGCCAGATGAAGCGGCTGACTTTGTTGGGCGAGGAAGAATTGGTGCATGAATCGAAGGAGTTGGGATCGCCGTTTGAGTTGGTGGCTTGGGTGGCGAAGCATGGGAAGTTGCCGGTGCCGAATTTTTCGGCGGGCGGGATTGCTACTCCGGCGGACGCGGCTTTGGTGATGCAGCTGGGCGCGGAGGCGGTGTTTGTGGGGTCGGGGATTTTCAAGTCGAGCGATCCGGCGGTAAGGGCGCGGGCGATTGTGAAGGCGACTACGCATTATAAGGATGCGAAGGTGGTGCTGGAGGCGTCGGAGGAATTGGGCGATGCGATGAAGGGTTTGGATATTCGGCAGATGGATGAGAAAGATTTGTTGCAGACGCGCGGGTGGTGAAGCTACGGAGCTCGATTTTGGATTGGTCCAGGGGGCGGGTCCCGCAGCCGCGGGACCCGCCCCTACGTTTTTACATTAAACGTTGCGGCAAGGAATTTTCTTGGGGCCATTCGAATGAAACATGACGGATTGAAAATCGGAATTGTTGCAATACAGGGTGATTACGAAGCGCACGCCAAGGTGCTGGAGCGCCTGGGCGTTTCCTACACGTTTGTGCGCACGCCGGCGGATTTGGCGGGCCTGGCGGGCGTGATTCTGCCCGGTGGGGAGAGCACTACGCATCTGAAGGTGATGAAGGAAGAGGGCCTATTCGATGCGCTGAAGAAATTCGCGGCAGCGGATGGCGCGTTTTTCGGAACTTGCGCGGGAACGATTTTGCTGGCTAAGGAAGTGCATGGGCCGACGCAGGCTTCTTTGGGATTGCTGGACGCTTCGGTATTGCGCAACGGATACGGGAGGCAGCTGGCTAGCGACGTGCACATGGGCTGGACGAAACTGCGCGAGTTGCCGCTAGAGATGGTTTTTATCCGCGCGCCGATTATGGAGCGGGTGGGGGCGGACGTGGAGGTTCTGGCGGAAGATGCGGGGCATCCGGTGCTGGTGCGCGAGGGGAAGATTCTGGCCGCCACGTTTCATCCTGAGTTGAGTGATGATACGGGCGTGCACGAGTATTTTGTGCGGATGGCGCGGGATGGGGTGGCTGTTTCGCGGTAGGAGTGGTGCTGAGCAACGGCGGTCTGAAGACCGCCGCTACAAATTCAATTGCGCGGTTTGGCGGTTCAAACCTTCCTGTATTTGTGAGATTCTGTCGCACACATGAATGCTCCGGTAAAAGTGCTTTTCGTTTGCGTAGGGAATTGCGTGCGCAGCCAGATGGCGGAGGCGATCGCGCGGCATTGGTACGCGGATATTATTTTGGCGGAGAGTGCGGGAGTTTCGCCGCTGGGTTTCATTGACGCCACCACGCAGGCGGTGTTGCGCGAACGCGGGATTCCATTCGACGGACAATTTTCGAAGGGCCTGCGCAATCACCAGCTGCGGAAACCGGATGTGGTGATTAATATGTCTGGAATTCACGGGAAGGCGTTGTTTCCGGAGCATGACGTAGAGGAGTGGCCGGTGCGGGACCCCTTCGGTGAGGATATCGCGCTGCATCGCGTGATTTGCGATGACATCACAGCGCGCGTGCAGGTGCTAGCGACTCGTTTGCGTGTGCAAGCGGCGAGCGCGGGCTAGCAGTCGCGGAGGCTCAGAGCAGGGAACAATGCGGCGCGAGACTACAAGCGTTTCCCAGGAAGATTATTTGAAGGCGATCTGGGAATTGGTGCAGGAAGAGCAGGCGCCGATCAGCGCGCGGCTGGCTGAGGATTTGGGCGTGACTCCTCCCGCGGTGACGGCGGCTTTGAAGCGCATGACGCGCGGCGGATATTTGCGCGTGCGGCGGGATGGGCATATTGAGCTTTCGGCGAAGGGGCAGGAGATCGCGGGGCATCTGGTATTGCGCCATCGGCTGGCGGAAAAATTGCTGACTGACGTAATTGGCCTCGAGTGGGCGCGGGCTCACGAAGAGGCGGAGCGGTTGGAGCATGGAATTTCACCGGAAGTGGCGGAACTGCTGCTGAAAAGGTTTGGGCGCGACAGCCGGTGCCCGCACGGAGTGCCGTTGCTAGGCGGGATGGCGAAGTTGCGGCGGAAATTTGGGGCGGTGCGGCTGTCGGATGTGTCGGTGGGGAAGAGTTATGAGGTTTTGCGCGTGTATGAGAAGGATCCGAAGTTTTTGGAGTTTTTGACTGGGCTTGGGCTGCATCCTGGGAAGAAGCTGCGCGTTCATCAGCGGGAGTATGATGAGACGATGGTTTTGTCCGTCACGGGGCATGCCGCGCGGATTCATTTGGGGAAGCCGGCAACGCAGCGGGTTTGGGTGCGCGGCGCAGCGTAGTTTGTGAGATCGCCAGGCGTCGGCGCAGCCATGGCGCAGAATGCCAATCAGGAGATGGGCATTCCCAGGGACGACCCTACCGAAGGCACGCGAGGCAAGCCTCGCGTCATGCACGGGGGCCGCAAGCCGCCGCACTCCAAGATGGTTCCTGCGGCGCAGCAGTCCCGTTGGCGGCGCAATCGAAAAAAATGATGCGCGGCATTTGGGTGGGCTATTGCAACGGGGCGGGGTGGGCGACTATGATACGCGGTGTTAGCCCCCGCAGGGTGACTGGAATGGTCCAGAAAACCTTGATTACTTCGCGCAGCTTCCTGCCAGGTGCAAAGACGGCGGGTATTTGTGTCTTTGCTTTTCACTGCACGCAGATTTGGGAAATAACTTAGGTAGGGCAAGGCGATACCGAATATTAAAGTAGGTTGGGCAGCGCGACACGAAGATTTTGGATTTCTGAAAAATCAACGAAGACGGAAGGAGGAACACGATATGGCAACTGCATCCGCAGCTGTGAAACCGACTGAAAATGTAACCGGGTATGTGACCAAGACGCGCAAGATGCTGATCAATGGCAAGTGGGTGGACGCGGCATCGGGCAAGACGTTCAAGACGTACAATCCGGCGACCGGCGAGGTGCTGTCGCAGGTGGCGGAAGGCGATAGGGAAGACATCAATCGCGCAGTAGAGGCGGCGCGCGCGGCGTTTGAGACGGGGCCGTGGTCGAAGATTTCGCCTTCAGAGCGCGGGCGGATGATTTGGCGTTTGGCCGACCTGCTGGAAAAGCACCTGGAGGAATTTGCGCAGTTGGAATCGCTGGATAACGGCAAGCCGCTGAAGATTGCGCGCGTGGCTGATCTGCCGCTTTCGATTGATCATTTCCGTTACTACGCTGGTTGGGCGACGAAGATTGAGGGCCACACGGTTCCGATGTCCGGGTGGAAGCAGGGAATGTTTCACGCGTACACGTTGCGTGAACCGGTGGGCGTGGTGGGGCAAATTATTCCGTGGAATTTCCCGCTATTGATGGCGGCGTGGAAATTGGGTCCGGCTTTGGCGACAGGTTGCACGATCGTATTGAAGCCTGCCGAACAGACGCCCCTGACCGCGCTGCGCCTGGGCGAATTGATCCAGGAAGCGGGTATTCCGGACGGCGTGGTGAACATCGTTCCGGGCTACGGCGAGACTGCCGGCGCGGCGCTGGCTGCACATCCCGACGTAGATAAGGTTGCCTTCACCGGTTCCACCGAAGTGGGCAAGCTGATTTTGCAAGCCGCGGCGGGGAACTTGAAGAAGGTGTCGCTGGAGTTGGGTGGCAAGTCGCCGAACATTATTTTCGACGATGCCGACCTCGACACCGCGATTCCCGGAGCGGCCAGCGCGATCTTCTTTAATCAGGGGCAGTGCTGCTGCGCCGGTTCGCGCCTCTATATCGAAAAGAAAGCTTTCGACAAGGTGGTGGAAGGCGTCGCCGAGAACGCTGCGAAAATCCGCGTGCGTCCGGGATTTGATCCGGAGAGCGATTTGGGCCCGCTGGTTTCCGAAGAGCAACTGAATCGCGTGTGCGGCTATTTGGAGAGCGGCGCGAAGGAAGGCGCAAAGGCTGTCACTGGCGGTTCGCGCGAAGGGACCACTGGCTACTTCGTGAAACCGACTGTGCTGGTGAACACAAACCCGAAGATGAAAGTAGTACAGGAAGAAATTTTCGGACCGGTAGTAACCGCGATTCCGTTCAGCGATCCGAGCGAGATTGTAGCGACTGCGAATGACACAATTTACGGATTGGCCGCCGGGATTTGGACGCGCGACATCAAGAGGGCGCATAGCATGGCATCCAAGATCAAGGCGGGCACGGTGTGGATCAATTGCTACAACGTGTTCGACGCATCGCTACCGTTTGGCGGCTATAAGCAGAGTGGTTGGGGCCGCGAGATGGGGCACGAGGTGCTGGAGCATTACACGGAGGTTAAGTCGGTGTGCTCGGCGCTGTAGTTTGCGCGGCACGAATATGAATCAGAGGTGGGTAGGGGCACGGCATGCCGTGCCCTTGCCTGCGCCTGTTTGAAATTTGGCGAAAAGTGCTGAAGCCGAGCGCAGGTTGCTCGGCTCTTTTCGTTTCTGCAATGTTGCATGCGAAGCGCGAGGCAGGCCTCGCGCAAGAGATAGCGTCGGCAAGCCGCCGCACGGCGTAGGGGTTTTCATGTTGATTGAAGTGGCGTTGAACGGTGGAAGGACGCGGGCGGAGCATCCTCACGTTCCTTGTTCGCCGGTCGAGTTGGCAGCTGCGGCGAAGGAGGCGGTGGCGGCGGGGGCTGGCGCGGCGCATTTTCATGTGCGTGGGGCGGATGGACGTGAGAGTTTGGACGCGCAGGATGTGGCGCGGGCGGTGACGGCGGTGCGGGCTGCGATTCCTGGCGTGGCGTTTGGGGTGAGCACGGGTTTGTGGATGGTGCGGGATGCGCGAGAGCGTCATGCGAAAGTGGCCGCGTGGAAAACGTTTCCGGACTTTGCATCGGTGAACTTCAACGAAGAGGGCGCGATCGCGCTGGCGGAATTGCTGCTAGCGAAAGGCATGGGCGTTGAGGCAGGGATGGGCAGCGTGCTCGCGACGGAGAAGTTTCTGGAGAGCGGGCTCGCGGCACGGTGTCGGTGGGTCTTGCTGGAGCCGGAGCAGCAGGAGATGGATGCGGCGCTTGCGGTTGTCGCGCGGATTGAGGAGATGCTGCGTGGCGCTAGGATTGATTTGCCGATTATTCTGCATGGATTGAATCGCGCGGCGTGGGATTTCGTAGGAGTCGCCGCGCAGCGGGGCTACGGCACGCGGATGGGGTTCGAGGATGTGCTGACTTTGCCGGATGGCAGCCAGGCAAAGAGCAACGGGGCCTTGGTTGCGGAAGCGATGCGCCTTGCGGATCCGGGGCGTACGCGCAGCACTGTTCCATGATGCGCGATCAATACTTTGGGCGGCGCTACTGGATCATCGGCGGTTCCATGTCAATCTCGACGTGCCGATAGGAGCGCATCTTGACAGTCAGTGACTCCGACGGATCATTGCCGTACGCGTAAACGAATGTCGTGTGGTCCTTCCCAGCAGGTGCGCCGCGGGTTCGGGGCTAGCGAATTTCCATGTCCGGATATTTTTCTCGGTTTCGTCCGACAGTATCTTCGGCCCTGAAAGAATTGTGACGGAAACTACGTTCCCCGATTCCGCTACGAGAAACGACGCGTTGACCAGGCCTGTAATATGTGCGGTCTGCACCAGCGCCGGAAACATGGGAAGTTGAGCGGAAACAAAGCGCAGCTCAGGATCCTCGGAAGAAGCTGTACGAGGCAAACACAGCAAAGTAAGGACGGCGAAGACACACGCAGATAGTTTCAATTTGTGCTCCCACTCCGCTACAGGTTTCCGCCGCTACCTTTTGCTTTCTGTTCCTTCAGCTGCTGCTTCCAGCCCAGGATGCGCGCTTTGTTGCCGGCTTCTTCGGCTTCGGGAACCATGCCTTTGCGTTGATAGGCGCGGGAGATGGTGGTCCAGGCTAGGATGTCGTCGGGGTCGCGGGCGAGGATGCGGTGGGCGGTTTCAATGGTGCGGTCAAAATCCTGCTGGGCGTGATAGGCTTGCGCCAGGCCATGCAGCGCGTCGCTAAATTTAGGATCGAGCTCCAGGGCGCGCGTGTATTCCGCGATTGCTTCCGGGAGTTTTCCTTCACCGAAGAAATCAATACCTGCGTAGTAGTGGTCTTCCGCGTTTTCGGGATCCTGGCTCGTCACGTTTTGATTCTAGCATTCGTCCCGCCATGTTGAACGCTCTTCACTATTATTGGATTATCGCACGGGGGTACCGGCTGCGGCCTTGGGCGTCGCCGTATTTGCAGTGGAGGCTGGAGACTTTCTTTGGCAAAGATGCAGCCTCGCTCGATGCGGGGAAATTCTTTAGCTTGGTGTGGCGCGAGCGGGCGCGAATGGAGCGGTTTTTGGAATGGGTGGGGGAGCGGCGGCGGGAGCAGAGGTCGTAGCGCGCGCCGACTGCAGAGTCAAGAGATTTAACCCGGAGGGCCCAAAGGAAAAGCGGAGGAAAATCCGAGAAAGAGGAAGCGAGCAGTCGAGAGTTAACCGTAAGAAGTAAAGGCGAAATCCTACCGCCGAGAAGCAGAGTACGCAGAGAAATGCGCACCCCATGCGTAGGTCACACCGAGCACGTAGACCCCGGCACGGCTCACGAATCCAGCCGTGCGGACATGCGGGAAAGGATTTTGCCGTTGGCGGAGATGACTGAAAGAATCAGGTGGTCGGTGAGCGGGACGCCGTGGTCGCGAAGCTTGATGATGTAGAGCATGCGGTTGTCGCCTTCTTCCATCTGCAGCGGTTTGCGCTCGATGCTCAAGTTGGCCACCGGTCGCAGATATAAGCCGCGTTTCCACTGCACACGGAATTGAATTCCTTTGATGACTTCCGGAGTCTTGGCCGGAGTATACGTGTTGGCGTCGCATACCTCGATGCGGATATTGATTTCGATGGTGAGGTAATCCGGGAAGTAATCCACGGGGTGCGAATTGCGGCGGAATTCGGGGCCTTGGGGGGTTTCGATTCGTTCCAGGCCATTGAAGAAGCCCAGCGATTGCAGGACGGGGATGAAATTCACGCAGACATCGCCGGCGCGGATTTGTCCGGTGGAGAGAGTGACGTCGTCCTTGTATTCGCGCATTCGGCCGGTGCTGCCTTCCGACGATTGCGCGCGCGCGACGGGAGCGAGCAGCAGGCAGGCTGCGGCGAGGGAAAACGCGATTGGCCGAATGAGTTTCATGTTCAGCGAGCGACTCGCAACGGATCCAGGACGGTGCGAAATTCCATCCCGCCACGATATAACGCGGCGTCGGGGACTGGCAACTGTGGTTGGATGATGCAGTGTCTAGATAGACGGCGACCAAGTCGCGTGTTGCAGTTCGAGCGTATAATAGGCCTGCAGGGTATTAGGGCACACGCCATGCAGGATCTGAAAATATTACAAAAATCGGCGGAATTGCACGAGGCCCGTTGGTGGGAGGCGGAGCCGGGCGGCAAAGTGCATTGCTATCTTTGTCCGCGGCATTGCCATATTGGCGAGGGGCAGGCGGGGTTCTGCTACATTCGCGCGAACCAGGGCAGCAAACTTTACAGTTTGGGGTACGCGCATCCGGCGGCGATGCAGATTGATCCCATCGAGAAAAAGCCGCTGAACCATTTTCTTCCGGGCACGCGGGTATTTTCCATGGGGACGGCGGGCTGCAACATGGGGTGTTTCTTCTGCCAGAATTGGGACATTTCGAAATCGCGTGCGGACCAAGTGGGCTCCTCGTACGTGCCTCCGGAAGACGTGGTGCTGCTGGCGATTCGCAATCACTGCGATTCGATTGCGTTCACTTATAACGAGCCTACGATTTGGGGCGAGTACGTGATTGATATTTGCAGCGCAGCGAAGGAAGCGGGGCTGAATACGGTGATGGTGTCGAACGGATACATCACGTATGAGGCGTTCCACGATATTTACGATCATATTGATGCGGCGAACATTGATCTGAAAGCGTTCACCGAAAGATTCTACGGCAAGATCACGCTGACGCATCTGCAGCCTGTGCTGGATGCGTTGCTGTGGCTGAAGAATGAAACGAATGTGTGGTTTGAGATTACCAATCTGATGATTCCGACTTTGAACGACGCTGCTGAGGAGACGCGTGAGCTGTGCGGGTGGATTCTGGAGAATTTGGGGCCGGATGTGCCGCTACATTTCACAGCGTTTCACCCCGACTTCAAATTGCAGGATAAGCCGCGGACGCCGCCGGACACTTTGCACGCGGCGCGGCGGAGCGCGTTGGCGGCGGGGCTGCATTACGTGTACGAAGGGAACATTTATAGTGATGGGGCGGATACTGCTTGTCCTTCGTGCCGGACGTTGCTGGTGCAGCGCTCTTGGCACGATGTGCAGCAGAATCGATTGCAGGAAGGGAAGTGCCCGAAATGTGGGACGGCGATTCCGGGACGCTGGGCGAATCCTCGTGGCAGGACTCCACAGAAACTTTACGAACACGCGCGGGTTGCGATTGCATCTAAGTATTCGGATCTGAATTTGTAATTCCTTGCATCGAATGGTCTTCAGGCTGGCCGGCCGGTGGGATCTTGGTGTGTAACGAATCACGGCGGGTGTGCGTAATAATAGTGTGGGTGATATGACTGGGACTTCCAACGGATTTGCCATGCGCACGGATCGTGTGTCGCGGCAGTATGCGATGGGCGAGGCGCTGGTGCATGCGGTGGACGATGTTTCGATCGCGGTAAGGCCCGGCGAATTTGTGGCGCTGCTGGGCAGCTCCGGCTCGGGCAAGTCCACACTGCTGAATCTGCTTGCGGGGCTTGACCGGCCCACCTCCGGCGCAATTTACGCGCACGATCGGAACCTCGCGGAAATGGATTCGCAGGAACTGGCGCATCATCGCAGCCATACGGTCGGGATGGTGTTTCAGGCGTTCAATTTATTGCCGCGCATGACGCTGGAGGAGAACGTCGAGTTGCCTTTGCGCCTGGCGGAGGTGGATCGTGCGGAGCGTCCGGCGCGCGTGCGCGAGGCTGTGGAGCGCGTGAGTCTGGCGGCGCGGTTAACGCATCGCCCCAGTGAACTTTCCGGCGGCGAGCAGCAGCGGGCGGCTCTGGCGCGGGCGTTGGTGAACCGACCGACAATTTTGCTGGCGGACGAGCCGACGGGAAACCTGGATAGCGTGACGGGCGATGCGATCATGCATCTATTACAAGAAATAAATCGCAATCTGCAGATGACCATTGTGATGGTGACACACGACAAAGTGCGCGCGGCGCGTTATGCGCACCGAATCATTACGATGCGCGACGGGAAAATGGTGAGCGAGGGAGCCAGCGATGAAATTGCGTGACCTGACGGAGCTGGCGGCGCGCAATTTGCGGGAAGCGGTGCTGCGGAATTCATTGACGACGCTGGGAATCGCGGTGGGCGTGGCGTCGCTGGTGGCGATGCTCTCGCTGGGAGTGGGATTGCAGGAACTGGCTAGCACGCGGCTGTCGCGTTCCGGGCTGTTCGACGCGGTTTTTGTGACAACGCAAGCGAATATGCGGGCGTTTGGCGGGCCTCCGCGTGCTGCGGCTGATCGCGTTTCGAAGCAGCCGGCGCGAAAGCTTGACGAGGATGCGCGCAAGCAGTTGGCTGAGATCAAAAATGTGGTGGAGGTTTACCCTGAGGTGCGCTTTCCGACGGAAGTGCAGTTCGAGGGCAAGCCGTACATGACTACGGTGGCGGGCATTCCGGCGTCGGCGCGCAGCGATGGGGCTTTCGATGAAATGAAGGGGACTTTTTTTTCCGGACCCGAGGCGAAGGAAGCGATTTTGCAGGTCGAATTTGCTCGAGACCTTTCGAAGCAGACGGATTCTCTGCTCGGCAAGGAATTGGTGTTGCGCTATGCGGAGAAGGAACCGTTGCCAGCGGATACTTCGTCGCTAAATGCAGCGGAAAAATCGGCGGCGAATCATTCCGATGCGGATGACGCGCCGGCATCTGGCGGATTTTCGCTGGTGCCGCGCGAAATGAAGTTGCGCATTATCGGCGTGGTGGAAACGGAACCGGCTACGGGATTCGGCGGATTTGGGCGCGGGCGATTGCTGATCCCTTTGCAGATCGCGCAGAATTTGCGCATCGCGCAGCCTACGGACATGCGCGAAATGCTGCGCGGGAACACCGGAAAGCCGAGTTACGAGACGTTGACCGTGCGCGTCAGCTCGCCGAAAGCGGTGCAGGGCGTGGAGGATGCGATCAAGGGCATGGGGTTTGGGACGTTTTCGATTTTGGACGCGACCAAGAATTTGCGGCTATTTTTTACGGTGTTCGATCTACTGTTGGGGATTTTCGGAAGTTTGGCGCTGACGGTGGCGTCGCTCGGAATTATTAATACGCTGGTGATGGCGATTCTGGAGCGGCGGCGCGAGATTGGCATTCTGAAGGCGTTGGGCGCGGCGGATCGCGATGTGCGGAGGCTGTTTTTTGCGGAAGCCGGCGCGATGGGGCTGCTCGGTGGCGTGTTGGGCGTGGGGTTGGGCTGGGCGATTGGGCGCGCGCTAACCTTCGGGACGAATGTGTATCTGCGGCGGCAGGAGCTTCCGCCGATTGATTTGTCTTCGATTCCATGGTGGATGGTAGCGGGCGCGATTGGGTTTTCATTTCTTGTGAGCCTGGCGGCGGGGATGTATCCGGCGTCGAGGGCGGCGCGGCTGAACCCGGTGGAGGCGCTGCGCTATGAGTAAGGCCCGCGGGCGGGCGCTTGGTTGGGTGGCTACGGTGAGCGCGTTTGTTGGGCTTACCTGTTCTTCAGCGTTCGCAGCGCCGGGAAGGGCAGAGTGCCGTTCGGCGCCGAGCAAGATTCTAGGGCATCCGGTTCCTTACTGCGTGATTCTTCCGTCCGATTACGACGCCAATAAGACGAGCGATTATCCCGCGCTCTATTTCCTGCATGGGCTGGGCGGGAACGAGCAACTGCTGCTGCATTCCGGCGGCTTGAACATGATTCAGGACTTGCGCGATTCCAAACGGATTGGCGAATTTCTGCTTGTCGCGCCGGACGCCGGCCGCAGCTTTTACGTCAATTCGCGCGACGGCAAGGTGCGCTACGAGGATTTCTTCATACGGGAATTTCTGCCGTACATCGAGAGCCATTACCGAGTGCGCGCGGAACGCAAATCGCGCGGCGTCACGGGCGTTTCCATGGGCGGCTATGGGGCGCTGCGCTTCGCGTTGCGCTATCCGGATCTGTTCGTGGCCGTCAGCGCGCACAGTCCCGCGCTGATTGAAACGCTGCCGAATATAAAAGTGTCCAGCGATCAGGCTGCGGCGGTGGCGGCGGTGTTGGGAAAGGCGTTCGGTTCGCCGGTGAATGCGGCGTTCTGGCGGCGCGAAAATCCGTTCACGATTGTGAAGGATGGGCCGCGGCCCGCGGGATTGCAAATTTATTTTGATTGCGGCACCGAGGATGATTTCGGTTTCAACAAGGGCGCGCAGCAATTCCACGATTTGCTGAACGCACGCGGCATCACCCACCAGTTCCACCTTTATCCAGGCGGGCACGATTGGGAATATTTTGCCGAGCACCTGCCCGCGTCGTTCGAGTTCCAGTCGCACGCCTTTGGATTTCCCGCGCCCGCGAAATAGACCCGCTTTCCAGGCACCACGCTGCTGCGGGTTGTCCGCTGGCGGAATGCGTTCGTCCCATGAGCGGACGGCAGCTGCGGGTCTGCGGCCAACACGGCAGCGCAATTCCTGTGATACTCCAGGACTTAGCGGAGTGCGGGCATGGCCGCGAACGTGCCGAGCACTATACCGTGCAACGGAATAGTCCTACTTTGCACGATAGAGTACAATGCCCGGCGGAATAAACTGGCCCGCACGGAGGCGCTCCCTTCATGACCAGGAACAAAGATGTGGATTCGTTTTTGCCGATGACGCCGGCGATGTTTCACGTGCTGATCGCGTTGGCCGACGGCGAGAAGCATGGTTACGCGATACTGAAGGAAGTGGCGCGGCGGACCGACGACAAGGTGCGGCTGAGCGCGGGGACTCTGTACGGCAACCTGGCGCGGCTGGAAAGCGCCGGGCTGATTGTGGAGTCGGACGCGCGTCCGGCGATTGGGTTGGATGACGAGCGGCGGCGTTATTACCGATTGACGGAGTTCGGCAGGGAAGTGGCGATTGCGGAAGCGGAAAGAATGGACGCGGCGCTGTCGCAGGCACGCGCGAAGAAACTGTTTCGCAGGACGCGATTGGCGTAGCGACACAGCGCTCCGCCCAGCACGATCAGGCCCGAGCGACCACGACTACACTCAGTAACGATTGGCAATACAAGATCACGCACGCCGAGGCAGGAGAGGAGACGGTATGTCCCAGACGACGCGCCCATCGAATGTATCGCTCTCGCAGAAAATATTTCGCGGACTGCTGCGAGCGCTGCCTGCGGATTTTCGCGCGAACTTCGGCCAAGAAATGGAAGGGGTGTTTGTGGAGCAGAAACGCGACGTGGAGCAGCGGGGCGGGCCGCTGGATTTTCTGCAACTGTGGTGGGAAACGTTCCGCGGAATATTCCGCACCGCTCCGCGCGAGCATTGGGACATTTTGAAACAGGACTGCGCGTATGCCCTGCGAATGTTGGCAAAGAGTCCGGGTTTCACGATAACCGCGGTGCTGACTTTGGCGCTGGGGATTGGCGCGAACACGGCAATCTTCAGCGTGGTGCATTCGGTGCTGCTGCGTCCTTTGCCTTATCACGATGGGCAGCAGCTGATTTTTATCCGGCAGCAGGCGGAAAAAGTGGGCATGCCGGACCTTGCGTTTTCCGTGCACGAAGTGAATGATTACCGCGAGCAGAACCGAACGCTGGCTGGCCTGGTGGAATATCACGGGATGTCCTTCACGCTCTTTGGCCGCGCCGAGCCGGAGCGCGTGAGCACGGGCGTGGTATCGGCGAACTATTTCGACATGTTTGGAGTGAAGCCGATGCTGGGGCGCACGTTTGAGCCTGCGGATGATCGCGTGGGCGCGCCGCCCGTGCTGGTGTTGAGCTACGAGTACTGGAAAAACAATTTCGGCGCAGACCCTGGCATCATCGGGAAGACTTTTGAGATGAACGACAAAGTGCATACGGTGATCGGCGTCCTGCCGCCGGTGCCGCAGTATCCGGACGAAAATAATGTTTACATGCCGACGTCGGCGTGTCCGCACCGATCGTCGGCAAAAATGATTGAGAATCGCGACATGCGCATGATGGCAGTATTTGGGCGCTTGCGGCCGGGCGTCACGCTGGAGCAGGCGCGCGCGGATCTGGCGACGATCGCGGGGCGTCTGAAAGCGGAGTATCCGAAATCGTATCCGGAGAGCATTGGCTATGGCGCGACAGCCTCTCCGCTGCAAGAGGAATTGACGCGTGAGGCGCGGCCTACGCTGCTGGTGCTGCTGGCCGCGGCTGCGTTTGTGCTACTGATCGCGTGCGCGAACGTCGCGAATTTGACTTTGGCGCGGATGGCGCGGCGCGAACGCGAATTGGCCGTACGCACCGCGCTCGGCGCCGGACGCAGCCGATTGCTGCGGCAACTCCTAACGGAGAGTTTTTTGGTGGCAATCGCCGGGGGCGCGCTGGGATTGGCGATTGCGTATGGCAGCCTGGAGATATTGACGCAATTTGCGGCGCGACTGACGCCACGGGCGCGGGAAATTCATGTGGACGCGGGTGTGCTGCTATTCACACTGGCGGCAGCGCTGGGCACCAGCATCGTATTCGGCACGATTTCGGCGCTATTTTCTCGGGCGAACCTTGCGTCGGGATTGAAAGAGGGAAGCGCAGGTGCGGGCGCAGGACGTTCGCGTAATCGCATGCGCAGTGCGCTGATCGTTTCGCAGATTGCATTTTCTTTCATGCTGCTGATCGGCGCGGGATTGATGTTGCGCAGCCTCGTGAAAATGCAGCAGGTGAATCCGGGGTTTGTGCCGCAGCGCGTGCTGGCGATGAAGATCAACTACAACTGGGCGAAGTATTCCGGGGTGGAACGGTACGCGCTGGCGGCGAAAACTCTGCTGGATCACGTGGAAGCGGAACCGGGCGTGTTGTCCGCGGCGATTTCGTCGGGATATCCGCTGGAGCCGGAATTAATCTCGTCAGGGCCTAACGGTAATGCGACCACTCTTCAAGTGGAGGGGCGTTTGCTGAAGGCAGGTGAGGCGCCGCCGACGACGAGCGACGCGGCGGCGTCACCGGGATATTTCAGCACGCTGGGAATTCCGTTGCTGGCGGGGCGCGAGTTTGCGGATACAGATGACAAGAAGGCATTGAGCGTGACGATCATCAATGAAAGCCTGAAGCGCCGGCTCTGGCCGAACGAAGATCCGATCGGCAGGCGGGTTTCTTTCGATGACGGGGAAACGTGGACGACGGTGGTGGGCGTTGTGGGTGATGTGCGCGAATTCGGTTTGGACCGGGCGCCGATCAGCGAAATGTATGTACCGGTGGCGCAAGTGGGAGCGGTGAGCACGTTGATCGTGCGCACGGCGGCCGATCCGCAGGCGATGGCGCGGCGCATGCGCGAGGTGGTGCACGAAGTGGATTCGCAGACGGCGATCACACACGAGATGACCTTGGAGCAAGCGCGCGATGAGTCGCTGGTGTCGCCGCGGCTGACTGCAACCTTGCTGGGACTATTTGCAGGACTGGCGTTGCTGATTGCGGCGGCAGGGATTGGCGGGATTATGGCTTTGGCTGTGAGCCAACGCGTGCGCGAGATCGGGATTCGCATAGCGTTGGGCGCGCGGCCGAGAGATATTTTGCGGATGATTTTGGGCCATGGATTGGTGTTGACGTTGTTGGGGGTGGCCATTGGAGCTGCGGGCGCACTGGCTTTGACCTGGCTGGCGAAATCCTTGTTGTTTGAAGTTACGCCGACCGATCCGCTCACCTTTGCTGGCGTGGCGGTGGTATTGGTGGGCGCGGCGGTGCTGGCGAGTTATTTGCCGGCGCGGCGGGCGGCTGGTGTGGATCCGATGGATGCGTTGCGGTGCGAGTAGCTATTCAGGGTTTTTCTTCGCGTGTCGCGGCCAGCAATTCTGCCACTAAAGTTTCGATCGGCGAATCATCTCCGACGGGGGAGAAGTAGGCGTCCCAATTTACGTCGGGGAAGCCCATACGGGTAGCCCGGGCTGGAAGTTGTTCGCGTAACTCGGTTGCTCGGAGTCCTGGAAATTGAGTGAGCGCCTCGAAGATCACGCGATGTTCGGGGTCCTGCCAACGATGCATTTGCAGTTTCGCAAGGATGATTGCGCGCACGACTGGATTGTCTATGCTGGGTGACGAGTCGTCGCACAGCGCACGGAGAACTCTGGATTCCAGGTTAAGATTGAGCACGAGCGCGAGTTAAGCAGAGAACTACTGGGAGCACCAAGCGGCGCTCCCTGAACTGAGCCGAAGTTATGCGGCGCTGGCAGCCACCGGTCGCACGAAGTCAATGCGGTCGATGGCTACCGCGACTCCGAAGACGGGCGTTACTTCACCGGGCAGCTGAAGGCTGCGCAGAGTTCTGGCGCTGGCACGGACCAGGACCGACGTGCCACGCTCGCGCTCCGCAGGAAGCGAAAAAGTAAGCTCCAAACCGGTGCCGGACTCGATAGGAACATCTGAGTGAAAGAAAATGCCGGTACGGGAGACGTCGCGCAATTGCCCGGTATGGAACTCCAGCGGGCGGTGCTTGGACATACAGACCTGTACGGGCAGGTAGACCTCGTAGCGTCTAGCCTTTCTACGCTCTCCCATAATATACCCCCCAGACTTAGATGCACGAAGGCAGCCACTGGAATCCTGGGCTTTAATACTGAAAACAAATGGTTTACGCCGTTCTAACGATTTTCGATGCGGGAACCACAATGCAAATTCTTCCCAGTATAGGAAATAGCTCCATGCTTTGCGCAAGCCGGCGTGTCTATTGTGTGCCCGTCGTGGGTGATAATTCTACGCGGTTTAGACGCGGATTTTACTGGATTTTGGGGTGTGGCGAGCGGGGACGGAGGCTGAAACGCGGAGGTGCAGGCCGGCCAATCGGCTATGGCGGAACGGCTGCCGGGACGGGAATTGGGATCGTGATGGGAAACGCCGATCGGGGGATTGACGTTCCTTGGGATCGCGCTTAGCTGCGACTTATAAAACCGGGTCGTGGAGTACGGACGTGCCTTCGGCTTCTGTCAGAATGCCTTTGCCGATCATCAAGTGGATCAGACGCACCAGGGCCGTCCATTCGGGGCCGCGATGGCTTCCAGGGGGCATGGGCATGCGCACGATCTCCGGGATGGCCTGGCAGTCGCCAGTGATTTCCGCGAGCCATTCGCCGAGCGCGGTGCGACGCGCGTCGTCTTGGTCCTCAAACGAGATTCCCATTCCCAGGCCCATCTGCGAGTAGACGACACTGCCGCCGGTCTGGAAGGTGGTCTTGGCTTTCTGCAAGGTGACGCGGACCCTGGAGCCTGTCGGAAAGGGACAGACGGTATCAACGAAGCAGCCGCCGGGGCCAAGGTCCGTGGTGCGCGTGGAAAAGCGCGCGCCGGATTTGAGTTCGACGACTTCGGCGGCGGCCGTGAACATGTGGCGAGCGGTGCCGCGGCGTTCGGTTTCCAGCACGTCCACGGCTTTGCTGACCGCGTCCGAGAGTTTGCGATTCGAAGAGTTGTGCATCCTTTCATCCTTTGGGCAGCCGCTGATGTCCTGCTGCAGAGTATGATTTATGTCACTACAGCAGGAAGCGCACTGCGATCCCCATGGCGGCTTCCGGTCGCTCTTCCATGCGAACGATGGTGCCGAGAAACTTTTTATGCGCTGAGATTTTCTTGCCAAACGGGAACGTGACGAGCAAGCGCATGCCCACGAAATAGTGGGGCATGCATGTGGCGAAATAGAGCCCGTCGCGCGTGAAATCCACTACCTCGCCCACGTCGGCGATATCCACGAAGCGCGCATCGAAGGGCCGCACTTCCACGGGCAGAGACATTTTCAAGCGTTCCCGGCGCCGCGTTTGGCGCGCAGCCGCTTTCTTGGTTGGAGCGTAGGCTGCGGAATGCGGAGCATGAACTGCGGTGGCCATGAACAACCTCCGAAATAGAATCAGCGGGTAGCGTCGCTCCATTGAATGTAGGTGCCGGGCGAAAAGCTGCCAATAGGCCGGCGGTACTACCGGGCGCTTACTTTCGGGTGGAGACGTTCCGGCGGTTGGCTTGCGGTGAGCAGCTAAAGCCTGTGTTTACAGCCAGATATCTGCGAATTGGGAAGCCGTAGGACTAGGCGTTTTCTTATCGTGGAACTTCTCCGAGCCTGCCGCGGTGAGCCTGGAAAGTCCGGCAGAAGAGCCTGGCGTCGGGCGCGCTGCTGTCTCGTTACTTTGCAGCGGGTGGAAGACCTTCGGAGGCTTCCAGCGCGGTGGGGTACATAGTGATTACGCGATGAACTTGCGTCATGGTGAGGACGCCCTGGACCATGGGGCTGCAGGCGGCGAGGCGGAGGGTGCCGCCGGTTTTGGCTAGGCGCGAGAAGGACTTGACGATTTGTCCGATCACGGCGCTGTCAATGTGGTCCACGGCCGCCATGTCCAGGATGATGTGATTCTCCTGGTTCTTGATGTGGTCTTCGACTTCCTGGTCGATGCGTTTGCAATCGGGGCCCATTTGCACGCGGCCGCTTAATTCGAGGACCCAGATGCCGGGCTTGATTTGTTTTTTCTTTAGAAACATGCGAGGTAGCTCCTGGCCGGTGTGCGGCGCGAATTACTCTTCACAGGGAAATTGCCGAATCAGGCGCATACAATCCGCGAGCGCCTTCAGGACGGAATCGCCCCAGCCGGAAGGCACGAAACCGGCGGCGCCTTGATTGACGGGGCGATCGGCCTGGGCGAAGAAACGCAGATGCTGTCCTTTGGGCGCGATGGCGTATTCCTTTACGGTGATTCCGAAGAGGATGTCTTTGCCGTCTTGATGCTTGGTCATCGAAAAATGATGGTGCTGCGCTAATTCTTCACTGCGGTCTGCTTGCGCATACTGCCAATCTTCCACGGTGCTCCTCCTGGACGCGGGAATCTTAGGCTGGCGGGGGCAGCAAGTCAATTGTGGGTGGCCGGTGGGTGGCCGGTGGGTGGCCGGTGGGTGGCCGGCGGGTGGCCGGTGGCCGGTGGTGGCCGGTGGGTGGAAAGGGTGGAAAGGGGTGGAAAGGTGTTTTCGTGAAGCGTGGCGCTGGAAGTGGGCGGCCCGCTTTTGCAATGGGCGGGCAAACTGCGAAGGCGGAACTGCAGCGGCGAAAGCCGCAAGGATTTCGCCGCGGCTGGGGTCGTGGCTAAAGCCACGACCCCCAAAGATTACGACCTCAAATCTATTCGAGCATTTCAGGAGAGGCTCTAGGCTGGAAAATTTTCGTGTGGTAGAAATTGTTGTGACCAAGTGGAGCGAGCGATTGCAGATCAGGCGGCTGGTGCGCGACGAGCTGCCGGTGCACACCGTGAAGCTGGCGCGATTTTTGATTGGCAAGACGCTGGTGCACGATTTGCCGCGCGGGCGGCTGGTGGGAAGGATCGTCGAGACCGAGGCTTACGTTACCGGGGACGCGGCGTCGCATACTTTTCGCGGCCTTACGGCGCGCAATCGGCCGCTGTTTCTGGAGCGTGGGCACGCGTATGTGTATTTCTGTTACGGCAATCATTTCATGTTGAATGTTTCTGGGCAGCGGGAGGGGATTGGCGAGGGCGTTTTGCTGCGCGCGATTGAACCGCTCGAAGGCATTGCGCAAATGGAGCGAAATCGCGGCACTGATCGCGTGCTGGACCTGGCACGGGGGCCGGGCCGGTTGGCGGAAGCGTTTGGGGTTGACCGGCGGCTGGACGGAGCGGATTTGTGTGGTGAGGGCGTTCTGTGGCTGGGCGCGGCTGTGCGGCCTGTGGGGCGGATCGGAGTGAGCGTGCGGATTGGGATTAGCAAGGAAGCGGAGCGGTTGCTGCGGTTTTATGAGCGGGGTAGCAAGTTTGTTAGCGGGACGAAATTGCTCCGGGTTTAAAGTCCATTCGCTGCGGGCGGGAATGATGAGGTTATGATTCGACGCTGCGGTGGGGGAATCCTGCTATTCTGCTGATAGCGCCGCGGTTCAGATGGCGGTAATCGGCTGACGGCTTCGGCGCATCTAATATTTATGCCTAGACGAGCGAAATCTAATTTGGTTTCCAACGTTTTCCAGGCGTCCATTCGCGCCGGGTTTCGCCGCGCTTACAATGGCGTGCAGGTCGACCCGCAAAAATTTCTGCAGCAATTCCGCAGGACGCACCACTTGCCGATTCACACCTGGACGGACATGTTTCACGTCGAGGAAAAAGTGGTGAACCACCATGCGGCGCGTGTGGTGAAGTCCGCGATGCGCGCAGCAGCGTTCGAAGGTGCTGGATTCGGCCTCGGTGGCATGCTGACGATTTTGCCGGACGCGGGGATTCTTTCGGCGATCACCATTCGCATGTTGCAGAAACTCAGCCTGATCTACGGTTTCGAATATAAGACCGAGGAAGAAGTCACCGAGCTGTGGATGGCCGCGGCCAGCGCCGCTGGTCTCGATTTAGGGCGCGAATTTATCGAGAAGCAGGCGATGGAAAAAATCGTGCCGCGGATTATTGATCGCATCGCGGTGCGTGTGGGCGCGGAAGTGGCGGAGAAATGGTCCGGCAGGCTGATTCCGCTGCTGAGCTCCGGCATTGGCGGCACGCTGAACTATTATTTTGTGCGTGGCTGGGGACGACGTGCGCAGAAACATTTTCTGGCGCGGCATCGTGAGGTGCGCGCGCATGGTCTGCCGGAGTCGACTATTTTGAATTTGCCGCCGCAGGCGCGTCTGCGCACGGCAAATTGACCGGACTACAACCTCACACAATACCGTCAATTGATTGCCGCGCAAACAGTGTTACGAGGAAGACTGCTCCGGTCGTTACGGTATTGCCCGTTTTCGTTCTCCGTGCCATCCTTTCGCACCTGGTCAATGTTGAATCGGAGGAAATGGCATGCCCGTTTGTGAAGGCTGCGGCACGCGCACGGACGAAGCGCACATACAGAGCCGCGCCGAGCGGATCGAGCTTGCGGGACGCTATCGGCCCACGCAGATCAAAGTTTTATTTCTGGATTCGGCGCCGGCCGTGCGCATGGACGATTTCTTTTATCGCTCGGCGGCGGATCGGTCTGTGCGGTCGCTGGCGGCGCGCATGTATTTCGACGAGTTGGTGAAGGCTACCGGGGCGCCGGCGCATTCGTCGGCGCAGGAAGAAGCGGCGCTGACTGAGTTTCGGCGCAAGGGCTACTTTTTGAGTTACGGCGTGGAGTGCCCGTTCGAATCGGAAGGCGAACTACATGCGGCGTTGCGGCGCCTGGCGCCTACGGCCTTGAAACGCGTGCAATATTCTTTGCAGCCGAACTACATTGTGCCGATTGGCTCGGCCACAAAGGAGTTGATACGCCTCTTTGGATTGATTGGCTGGGGCGATCGCTTAGTTCTGGATAAGTCTGGGCCGTTCGTTGACCCTTATCTTGGCGATTTGAAGAAGCAGTCCACGTTTGGGACTGCGTTTGGCGAACGGATCAGTAAGGTGCTGGCGGCGTTGCCCTAGGGTAACCTGCGTTTTTGCTCACTTCTGTTTGTAAACTTTTCCATCTTTCATTACGAAGCTGACGCTTTCTAGTGCCCGGACGTCTTGCAGCGGGTTGGCTTGCACGGCGATGATGTCGGCGTATTTTCCCGGTTCGATCGAGCCCAGGACGTCGCTGTGCCCTAGCAGGTCGGCTGCGTTCTTGGTGGCGGCCTGAATTGCCTGCATGGGTGTCATGCCGTATTTCACCATGAAGGCGAATTGGCGCGCGGCTACGCCGTAGGGGCAGACGCCGGCGTCGGTGCCGAAGGACATTTTCGAGCCTGCGGCGACGGCTTTGCGGAAGTTGTCGCGCTGGATTTGGCCCAGCGCGGCGTCGTGTTGCACAAAGTCGGCGGGTATCGCACCGTGGCGGGCGTCTTCTTCGATGCATTCCTCGTCGTAAATATCCATGTCGAGATAGGTGCCGTGCTGTTTGGCTAGCGCGATCCCTTCCTCGTCAATCATGCTGGCGTGTTCGACGGAGGCCACGCCTGCGATGATGGCGTTCTTGATGCCTTGCGCGGAATGCGCGTGGGCTTCGACGCGCAGAGCGAAGGCGGCGGCTTCTTCTACGGCGGCGCGTAGTTCTTCCACGGTGAATTCCTGGGCGTTGGGATTGCTGCCGTGTTCAAGGACGGCGCCTGAGGAGAGAATTTTGATGTGGTCCACGCCGTTGTTCGCCAGCTTGCGGATCACGGCGCGAACTTCCCAGGGGCTGTCGGCCTGGCCGTAGCGCAAATCCCAGGGCAACTGAATGTCTGGCGCGGCGCCGGTGAGCGCACCCGCGCCTCCGGTGATGGTGACGTATGCGCCGGCCACGTACATGCGCGGGCCGGGGATGTCGCCGCGAGCGATGGCGTTGCGCAGGGCGATGTCTGTGAGCGCGCGGTAGACGCCTACGTCGCGGACTGTGGTGAAGCCGGATTCGAGGGTTAGGCGCGCGTTGGGGACGGATTCGAGTGCTACTTCGGCGGCCGTGCGTCTTAGATATGTGAGCGGATCTCCGCTGGGGTCGCGCGCGCCATCGGCCAGATGCGTGTGGCAGTCAACTAAGCCGGGGAGGACGGTCATGTTTGATAGGTCTATTACTGTCGAGCCTGCTGGGATTTCTAGCGCGTCGCCGATAGCGGTGATGCGATTGTCGCGGATCAGGATTACTTGGTTGCGTAATTCCTTGCCGGCGTCGACGTCTATGAGGCGACCTGCTTTGATTGCGGTGATATGTGGCGGTGCGGTTCCCGCGGCCGTCGCGTGACCTTGCGCGTTGGTCAGGTTCGCGCAACAGAGCCAGAGGATGATTGCGGGCAGCATGCGTCTATTCACGATTGGTTCCCCTTGAGTCGTCTGCCGTTGGTGTCTTTCGAGCGCAGGCATTCTACACGCGTCGCGCGGATTGGCGACATGGGATTGGGACGGGTAGTACGATTCGAGCGAGGAATGAGTGGTGCCGAGGGCGCGGCTCGCTCCATAATGGCGGTTTCGGCGCGGCCCGTGATTCCGTTTCACAGGATTTTCAAGACAATGGCACGAGCGTCGTCGGAACGAGACCGTAGGGCTATGAGCACGTGGCAGGAAACTTAACTGCCGTCGAATCAATCGCGCCGTGCTGATGGGTACAGCCAAAACGCAGATAGTGTCAGTCGATGTGCTGGTTGGAATAGGAGTTATAAACGGAAGGAAGTATTGCAGCCTATCAGCTAGCAGCTACGACTTTGAGGCAATTTCTGACTTGAATCCACTTTCCTGCGGGCCAGCCTGCGGTTAATCTGGAAGTTATATGTCCGAGAAACTAACCGCGCTTGCCAGCACGTTGTTAGGGCGCTTGCGTTCGTTTCTTCAGGATTTCTTGCCGACAAATAACCTTCAGCTATTGTTCCCATTGGCGAGCTTGATGCTCTACGTCGGAGCATCCTATCCTTGGCTCCCGCTCAGGCACGTGCTGTCCAATTTACAATACCAGAATCAAGACGGAACGCTGTGGTTCGATGTATCGACGCGCTTTCTGATGCTGCGCTATTACGTGATTCTTTACGCCGCCCACTTTAGCTTCCTCGGTAGCCTCGCTTTGTGGTGCTTACCCGCGCGAAATCTCTGGGGGAAATTTACGGCGTGGGTGTTGCTGCCTGGCGGGCTTGCCGTTACATGGTTCACAGCCATTGTGCTGGTGTCAGGTCTGCAGCCACCATCGCTACTAGAGTCGCCTGGTCAAATCTTACAAGACGACCTGCGTCCTGTCCTCGGGCGCTTATTTCAATTAGGCACCGGATTCTATCTCACCCTTCTGGGAATGGCTTTGTGCGCTGTTGCGCTCAGGGTTGCTGCAGTCCGCGGTGTGCCGCTGCCAATCCAGTTCCGGGAAAGCGCAAACCATCCCCAAGTATCTGCAACGGAAGACATAGTCGCACCTCGCCTATTTGTATTGTTCGTAGTCACAACCGCAATAGCCGCTGTAATCCAAATGGGTATTTTTGTGCCGATGGTGCCGGCGCCCGGAGCACCCCTTCCTCGGTACGACACTTGGCCGCTTTCTTTCCCGGCTTGGCGTTGGCTTCCCGACCTCCTCGACGGCTTAGTCGTCGCCGCCTGCGCTATTCTCTTATTCCGCCCGAGCGGACTGACGGGCACATCCCAGCGCAAAGGTTCTATTCGCTCATTTATTCTCATTGCGGTCTTGGTGCCGCTCTCGATTCCGGTCGCCCCCCGACTTATCTTGAAAGCGCTATTTGCGTTCTCCACGCTTTTATCAAACGTGCCCTATGAGTTTCTAGGTTTAGGAGCCTTCCCTTGGGTGCTAATAGTTTTTGTTATCGCGACACTCCAAGAATTTACTTTGCGTGCGTGCCTGCAGAATCGGCTCGAAAACAGGTTCGGCTTCAAGCGCGCCTGTGTACTCATTGCCTTGGTGTGGTGGCTCCTCCCGCTCAGCAGGGGATTTGGGCCCATTCCCGGTTTGCGAATCGCGGTACCCGGACTTGCTGTGCTCGTGAACCTGCTCTTGCTTATTCTCTATAACGTACCATTGGCGTGGCTGTGGTCTCGGACGCGCTCCCTCTGGCTTGTCTCGCTCATGCACGGCGCAGTCCTTCTCTTCAGGGCTGGCGACTCCGCCTACACTGTCTACTCCAATTTTCGGTGGCTCTACTGGGTCGAAACGGCGGCGTGGGTCTTCATAACCTTTTGCTTGTTCAAGAGAGTTCCGGTCATTCAATCTGGCGCTTCACTATCAGCAGCTTCGGATTGACTGCAAGAGATAGAAAAAGTGCCGGTCCCTTCGCTGAGGTCCCGATAAATGTTTATCAGATGGGATGAGAAGGCCGGTCTCCAGCGGGATGCGATACGCTCCCAATGAACGACGCGCTCAAGGCGCAAAGGAGACCGGCAATGAAGAAGATTAGCACTGTGGCAATAGAGACGATGGAGATTTTCAAAGAGCACCAGCTCACCATCGGATTGGATCTGGGAGACCGCTGGTCGTTTTACTGTATTTTGGATGAAGCAGGCAAAATCATTCTGGAACAGAAAGTATCGACGACAGCAGAAGCGATCCCGCAGACCTTTGCAAAGATACCGCGAAGTCTGATCGCCCTGGAGACAGGCACACATTCTCCCTGGATAAGCCGGCTGTTAACGGAGCTGGGACACAAAGTGATCGTGGCGCACGCCCAAAAAGTGGAATTGATCACCAAGAGCAATCGCAAAGATGATCGGCACGACGCGCGGACCCTGGCACGGCTGGCGCGAATCGATCCCGAGCTATTGGGGCCGGTGCGGCATCGCAGTGCCAAGGCGCAAATCCACCTGACGGTGATCCGGGCGCGGGCCGAACTGGTGAGTGCGCGAACGGCCTTGGTGAACGCCGCCCGCGGGTTGGTGAAATCTTATGGCCAACGACTGCCCCAGTGTGGCACGCAACAGGTGAGCCGGGAGCTAGCCGCTGGATTGAGCGCGGAGTTACGCGAGGTTCTGGAGCCGTTGCTCCAAGAAATCGAATCACGGAACGAGCGCATCCCGGAGTACGACGAGCGGATGGAGAAAATCGCCCGGGAAGTGTACCCGGAAGTGTCCTTGCTCAAGCAGGTGAAGGGTGTGGGAACACAGATCGCGCTAACATATGTGCTGACGATCGAAGATCCCGTATCGGTTTGCGAAGAGTCGCGAGGTGGGCTGTTTTCTGGGGTTAAAACCTGGACGCAGGAACTCTGGGAAGAGCGAACCACAGAAGAGAATCAGTAAAGAAGGAGACCGGTATCTGCGGACGATGATGGTGCAGGGGGCGCATTACATTCTGGGGCCGTTTGGAGAAGACAGTGATTTGCGGAGATGGGGACGAAAGCTTGGGGAACGAGGAGGAAAAAATGCCAAGAAGCGAGCGGTAGTGGCCGTGGCGCGCAAGTTGGCGGTACTGCTGCATCGGTTGTGGGTGAGCGGCGAGGTATACGAACCACTGCGCAATAGCCAAGCAGCGATGCGTGCCGTGGCCTAAAAAGTTTTGATCCGAACAGCCGAGCTCAGCCGCCGAGTCTAGGTGACTGCGACTAAGTCCTGGAGCCCAACTCCCACCGCAAAGGTGAGAAGAGAGGACGCTTATCAGGTAGCAGCACCTACTGAAACGAGGACACCCACCTAGCACCGAGCGAATATCGCTCACTAAAGAGTGCGGATAGAAGGATGGCGACAGGGGCGGCTTGGCTGAATAGAAAGAAAATCATGGCACCAACAGCAAACCCAAAAGTGTGCCTTGACATCGATCGGCCTTCTCATAGAAGGACTTACGTTTCGTCAGAAGCTTCGATCCACGCCAAGGCCAGAAGATAATTTTAACCGCAGATGAGACGCCATCATGAGCTTTCATCAATTCGGTTTAGGGGTATGTATCTGGTAACAAAACTAAGCCGTGTACTGATCGCAAAACCCTCACCGTTTTTGTCCACGCTTGGGTGCGAGTACTAACCCGATAGCAAAGTAATTCATCAACGAATAATCGAGCGCTGCGGCCTCGAGAGCACGCCGCGCCGTTATTTCACTCAAGTATCTTCATTTTCGTTTCCAGATAATTGGACGCGCCCATCACTTTTCATAGAGTTGAACATACTGTATCCCTCCGCATTCTTGTAACTGACCCTTAGCAAACTAGTTATTTGGAGCAAAGAACGGAGACGAAGGTGCAGTACGTGTTTGCGTGTGAGGTTAGCGCATCGATTAGCGCTATCCGAAAAGTTGACGCAAGACTGGACGTGAAAAATGCGATTTGACAAGTACTTTGGACTAGCCGTTTCGTTTATAGCTTTGCTGCTCTTGTTACCGACTCTGGTGTCGGCGCAGAGCGTGATAACAGGGGGCCTCACTGGAATTGTCACCGATGCTTCAGGTTCGGTAGTTGCGGGGGCCGCGGTGATCTTGAAAAACCAGTCCACAAGTGAGGTCCTGTCCGCGAGCACGGGGTCGACAGGCGCCTATCAATTCACACTACTCAAGCCGGGTATCTATGTCATAACGGTGTCGCTAACTGGTTTTAAGCAGGTGACTGAGACAGTCGAAGTTCTTCTCGGGCAAACTGCGCTGGCCAGCGTCAAGCTGGAGGTTGGCACTACTTCGGAAACCATTACGGTCACCGAGCAAGGCGCGTTGTTGCAAACCGAAGATGCGAACATCTCCTCGAATTTCGATACGAATCAGATCCAGAATATCCCGAACCCTGGCGGCGACATTACGTACGTGGCCCAGACCGCGCCGGGCATCACCATGAACAACGCGACGGGCGGCGGCTATGGCAACTTCAGCGCGTTTGGTCTGCCGGGCACCTCCAACCTCTTCACGGTCAATGGCAATGACTACAACGACGCGTTCTTGAACTTGAACAATTCGGGTTCAAGCAATTTGCTGCTGGGCGGCAATGAACTGCAGGAAGTTGCGGTGGTCAGCAACGGTTACACCGGACAATATGGCCGTCAGGCGGGCGCTCAAATCGATTACAGCACGAAATCCGGCAGCAACGCTTTTCACGGCGACGCAGTTTACAACTGGACAGGTCGGGCGCTCAATGCCAACGACCCGATTAACAAAGCCACCCAACTTAGCGAAGGCTTGCCGAATTCGAGACCATTCGAAAACAATAACCAGTGGGCGGCAGCCTTCGGCGGTCCTATAAAGAAAGACAAAGCGTACTTCTTCGTGAATACCGAAGGGATTCGGTACATCTTTGGTTCAATCCAGAACGTCAGCGTGCCCACGCCAGCGTTTGAAAACTTCGTGCAGGGTAATGTCCCTGCGGATCCGGCCACGCAGGCGTTTTATGCGAATATCTTCAAGCTATACAACGGCGCCCCCGGGGTCGGCAACGCGAAACCAAATGTCAACAGCTGCCCGGGATTCGTAACTGCGCCAGGGGCCACAGCTGGCGCCTGCACCGAGAGCTTTACGGAGTCCGTATCCAGCGGAAACAAGGAATGGTTGGTGAGCGGACGGGTGGACTACAATATAGGGCAAAACGACAAGATTTTCGGGCGGGTCAGATTTGATCGCGGGGTACAGCCAACCTACACCGACCCGATCAACCCTGCGTTTAACAACTCGAGCACTCAGCCTCAGAACGAAGGCCAGTTGAATTACACGCACATCTTCTCACCGACAGTTGTGAACAATTTCATCTTTTCCGATATCTACTACGCCGCGGTTTTCGGCAATTTGAATCCGTCGTCGGCGCTCGGCCTTTTTCCGGGTAACCTTGAATTTCTAGTGGATGGTGCATTGACTCCACTGGGCACCGGATCTGGCAATCCCAACGGATTCGCCGCAGGTCTCCAATTTCCGCAAGGCCGCCATGTGGAGCAGTGGCAGTTGGTCGACGACTTGTCGGTGACGCGAGGAAATCACAATTTCAAGATGGGTGTGAACTTCCGGAGGGACGACGTCACGGACTTTACCGCGGGCGAAAACACACTGTATCCTGAGGTTGACGTCACCTTGTTCGGTTTTGCGAATGATCAAGTTGCTCCGGCGGGCTGTAACGCCACCCCACCCACTAACAATCAGGCTGGCTGCGGCAGCGTACTTTACAACTTTGCCTCCCAGATCAAACAACCCATCGCCTACTATAGCGTCGGCTTCTACTTCCAGGACCAGTATCGTGTCAACTCCAAGCTGACTTTGACCATGACGCTGAGGGCCGACCGCAACTCTGGTGGCGTGTGCCAGTCCAGTTGCGCGAGCCTGCCCGTTACGCCATTTAACGACTTGCCGCACGGAGCGACGATTCCATATGATGAATCGTTCCCCACCGGCAACAAGACAATCATTCCTGGTATCGAGAAGGTTGTTTTCGAGCCAAGGTTCGGTCTCGCCTGGAGCCCCATCGGTCAAAATACCGTCATTCGCGCGGGCGTGGGCCTGTTCACCGACCTTTACCCCGGTGGTCTTTTGAGCCTATTTGATACGAATTTCCCGCAGGTAAACTTGTTCGACGTGCCAACCGGAAGCGTGGCGTTCGACTTGGCGCCCCCGGCATCCACTGCATTTCCGGGCAGCGGCGTGAACCTAGTGACCCAGTGCAACGGCGCGTTTTTGTCGAATTACAATAGCGGCGGAAGTTTGACGACGGGCGGTTCCAGCGGCGGGGGCTATGCCGGCGCAGCTGCACCGTTCGGCGGTTGCCTCAACGCCCAAGGCGCCCTTTCGGTTCCGAACCTGAATGACGTCAGCCGCAACTTCCAGAATCCGAAATATGTGGAGTGGAATTTTGAAGTACAGCATACGTTCGGAAGACGCACCGTGGTCTCGGCCAATTACGTTGGAAACCATGGGTATGACGAGTTAGTTTTGAATCCCACCTTGAACGGCTTTGGTTTTGGCACCCTGCCGGCAACCGCGCCAGACCCGCGTGTCGGCCGCGTGGATCAGCTGAATAGCGGGGCAATATCCAACTATAACGGCGTTACCTTCTCGATTCAGGAAAACCAGTGGCATGGATTGAGCGGCCGCCTCAACTACACATACTCTCATGCGCTGGACGAGCTCTCGAACGTGCCGGAAGAGCCCTTCAGCGTCATTACCAGCATCCTTACGCAGGTCAATCCTAACAATCTGCGCTTGCAATATGCCTCAGGAGATAACGATGCACGGCATCTGATCTCAGGCAGCTACGTCTACCAACTGCCGTTCAAGAGCGAGCAGCGCTTGGTGAACGCGGCCATCGGGGGCTGGACGATTTCCGGCACCATGTTCTACCGGACCGGATTCCCCTTCAGCATCATCGATGGCGGAGCGACTGCCAGCCTGGTGGGCAACAACCTGGGAGGTACCAGTTCATTTGGTGCAACTATCCTGGCGCAGCCGCTTCCGACCTTCACGCAGCGGAACTTTTCCAACGTGCGCTCTTGTGTGCTGGCGGCGTGCTTCTCGTCGGCGGACTTTGCCACCAGCACGGACTTTATGGGTGATGTCGGCCGCAACGCATTTCGTGGTCCAGGATTTCTGGGCGGCGACATAAGCGTGAAGAAGAATTTTGCGGTTACCGAGCGCATGACGTTCCAGATTGGTTTCAGTGCCTACAACTGGTTCAACCATGCGAATTATGGTTCGCCTTATCCGAACACTAACGCGCCTTTCTTTGGCCAGGTAGCCTTCATGCAGTTCACGCCGACGTCGCCTTACGGAGCGTTCGCGGCCGCTGCGACCGATCAGAGAATTGCCCAAGTCACGGGCAAGTTCATCTTCTGACCGGACCGTCTCCACTTTAGAAAAGGCGGCTCTTCGCGAGCCGCCTTTTTTCTGACGTCATGTTCGGACCTCTGGACCGTGAATGCGCCGCTTCGGTTGAGTTGCCTCTTGGACAAAACCAAACTCGCGGAAGAACTTATATGTGGCCTGCACTAACTAAAGTCCCGTACTAGAACTTCAAATGTCCGGTTTGGGCTGAGATATTTTCGGCCTCATCGGCATTCGGTTCACCGGCGGTATACTCACTTCTGTTGTTAAGCCGCGTTCACTGGTGTCGGGAATCGACAGCGATATAGAGCCGGTGCGGCGGCGAGAGGAGTTAATAATATGCATTCGTTACGGGATCTCTTGCGGGAAGTCCAACAAACTGGAAAGGCGATCGGGCACTTTAACATTTCTGACCTGATTCTATTGAAAGCGGTGTTTGCCGCTGCCCGCGAACTGAGCCTGCCAGTCTTGGTTGGTTTATCCGAGGGGGAGCGCGAGTTCGTAGGAGTTCGCCAGATTGCGGCGTTCGTGCGAAGTTTACGCGAGGAGTTCGGCTTCCCGATTTTTCTGAACGCAGATCACACCCACTCCCTCGCGAAGGCGCTGGAGGCTGCAAAAGCTGGGTTTGACTTGGGTCACGCTTCCAGCGGAAAGCAACTCGGTCTCAAATATTTCCGTGGATTCGAACACTGATTGCCCGGCAACCGCACCTGCGAACACAAACTGCGCTCAGTACACGCTGATCGAACCGGCAAGCAACCCAAGCGTCGGAGTATTCGCATCCGGAAAAATCAGTTACTCTGCCCCGGCTTCCGGCGATGTGCTGTATTCGGTGGGAGCGAACACCTTTGTGCCGTTGAGTGGCGGCACCGCCGATTGCTCACCGCCATCAATAACCACCAGCCTAGACGCGAACGGAAATCCTTTGAAGGTAGATCCCGGCGCAACGGCCACGCCGCAACGGCTCGATTTCTGGAACTGTTCGTAGCGCGATTCGTTGCCGATCATCGGGGGTTAACCGATGCCCACGATATGGAGTCTGCCGCAACGAAAACTCCTAATGCATTTGGTATCCGATCGCGCGCGCTATCGCTCTCGTCCCGCGTTCGCGTTGGGCGACGCCGCTTCGGCGATGCGAAACAAAGCCAACAGAGATTCCAAGACGATGCGGACATAAACGGTCCAGAAAAAGAACCCCAGGAGAGCTCCGATCAAGTTGATAAGCCCCTGGGTCGGGGAGGTTTGAAAGCCGACGACCACGACAGCGACAGCGGCAATCAATCCGACCAACAGGTGCAGCCCGTAGAGAAGCCTTCGATTGTTGATCGTCACGCACTCACGAAACGAAAAATCGAGCAACGATTCAAAAAATCCCTTACCTTCCGCCATCCTTCTCTCCTTTCTCGTCGGCAGCGCGTCTGCGAGGAGCACTGCGCCGCCGGGCAAGAGGCCAATTGAGTTAATCGTTCGGCGCTCCTGCTACTGAATCTCGAAGTGGAAAACGCTGTAGACGTAATTCGTCTTTGCGTTCAGCAAGACTAAATGACCGCCGATTATGACGTTTTTGCAATCGCATGCCTCGGGAGGCGGAGGCAAACGCCTTTCCAGGTCTACGGGCACTGGCTCGATCTTCTTCTGCAGACCCGGAGGCAGGGTGCCGCGCTCACGCAACTGCTTTTCAAGGCCCGGTGGAAGCTGGTCGCGCTTAGCGAGGCCCGGCGGGAGACCATGCTCATGCTGGTGGTACCATTCGTTCAGCGAGTCTCGATCATGTTCGTACCCAGCGGTTTCGTAGGAACTCACATCGTCGTGTTTGCCTTTATCATGCCCTTTTCCATTGCCGTGCCCGTTGCCATTTCCGTTGCCTTGTGCGAACGCGACACTGCAGCTCAAGGCAAAGATTGACGTAGCGATGAGGGCGACCCGGCATCTTGTGTACATGGATTTTCTCCTAGCGCCTCGGACCATCAAATTCGTTTGCTCGATTGTCGCTTTTTAGAGCGTTGTCTCGAACCTGTCCCGGAGGTCAGGAATGCCTTAAGCTTCAACCAAGCCGATCAGACGTTGCTTGGGCGTCGAGACTCGCGAACAAACAAACGAGAAAGGACTAGTTGGCGGACTCGGTGCGGGCCGCAATAGCCGGGGCAAATAATCCTGTCAGTGCCCGATTAGTTTCTATCGGTTGCTCGATCCACCTGCTATCGAAAGTGCCATCTTCGGCCGAACTCTCGGAGCCACAGGGTCGGGATGCGCGCAGATGACCCGCGCGGACTGGTACCTTTTCTGGCCCTTGGGACAGCTTGCCGGGAACTCGCCGGTTCCTTAACCTATTTCCACAGAAGCATTTATTCCCCGGTTCACAAACCAGATCCTACCGGGAAAATTGCCTGCAATGGCGCTGGTTGGGAGGCGAGGCCGATGAACTTTGCCAACCGTGTATTACCGATCCTCGTGCTCTATCTGCTGATCGGCGTCCTGTTACTGCATGCAGGGTGCGCCAGCACCGGCTACGGCGGAGCGAGCAATGGCACGACAGTCCCGGCGGCTCCGACCGGTCTCGCTGTTCTCGCTGGAAACGCCCAGGTGACACTGAACTGGACGGGCAGTTCTGGCGCGACGGGCTATCACGTCAAGCGTTCCACCACTAGCGGTGGCCCCTACACTCAAATTTCGACGCAATCCGCAGCAAGCGATACCGACACGGGGCTGACCAACGGGACGAAATACTTTTACGTTGTCTCAGCGTATAACTCCGCGGGACAAAGCACGAATTCCGCGGAAGTCAACGCAACGCCTGGGTTGCCTATGCCGGCGTCGCCCACGGGTCTGGTGGCTACGGCGGGAAACGCCCAAGTGAGCTTGACCTGGACGGCGAGTTCCGGCGCAACCAGTTATCACGTGAAGCGCTCCACGACCAGCGGTGCGGAAACGCAAATCTCGTCGCCCACTTCCACCAGCTATACGGATACCGGCCTGACCAACGGCACAAAGTATTTCTACGTGGTTTCCGCGGCGAACTCCGGCGGAGAGAGCGCCATGTCCTCGGAAGTGTCGGCGACGCCCAGCGCTCCCTCAACGACGCCCGCGACACCAACCGGTTTGCAAGCAACTGGTGGCAACGCGCAAGTGAGCCTGAGCTGGAACGCGAGCACAGGCGCGGCCAGTTACGACGTCAAGCGCTCGACAACCAACGGCGGACCCTACAGCACGGCAGTCGCGTCCCCCACAACGACGCAGTACACCGATACGACGGCGACCAATGGCACTACCTACTATTACGTCGTCTCCGCGGTAAACACCGCGGGTCAGAGCGCCAATTCCGCTCAAGCCAGCGCAACACCTGCGAACCCCACAGCGAATGTGACCATCACCGTCAACCCAGCGCAAACCAAACCCATTTCACCGTGGATCTACGGCATCAATTTTTATTCCGGAGTCACTGCCGCTCCGCCACAGCTTACGTTTGATCGCGCCGGCGGCAACCGTTGGACGGCTTACAATTGGGAAACCAACGCCTCGAACGCAGGCAGCGACTATCTCTACGAGAACGATGGTTACCTGAGCAGCAGCACCGTTCCCGCAGAAGCGGTCCGGAGTTTCATCGCTGGAGATCAATCGAACGGCTTGGCCAGCTTAATGACGGTCCAGCTGCAAGGTTTGGTCGCCGGCGACGAGAACGGACCGGTGAGCGTCACGAACCCGCCGGATTTGACGCGCTTTAAGCAGGTGGTCGATCAGAAGAGCACAGTCTCCAGTTCGCCCTTCACTATTAATCCGCCCACCGCGGACGCCGACGTGTTCATGGACGAATTTGTCTGGGCCCTTGATCAGAAATTTTCCGGGATGGGAATTTTTGGAGCGAATCCCACGCATCCCACCTTCGTCAGCTTGGACAATGAGCCTGAGCTGTGGAACTCGACGCATCTGGAAGTGCAAGGACCGAATCCGGTGACCTCGGACAATTACATTGCAAAGACCATCACGATCACGGAGGCGCTGAAGAGCCAGTTTCCCGAAATGGTGATCTTCGGTCCGGTGCACTACGGATTCCAGGGTATATACAACTGGCAGGGCGAACTCAACGCCACACCCGGCGGCGCGGATTGGTTCCCCGATAAATATCTCACTGCGCTAAATACGGCGTCGGCTTCGTACGGTAAGCCACTCGTTGACGTGTACGACTTCCATTGGTACGCCGAGGAATATGACCCGAACGGAACACGCAGCCTCGATTTGACCAGCACGACCCTGACGGATGCACAGGTCCAGTTAGTCGTGCAAAGCCCGCGCAGCCTTTGGGATCCGACTTTTACCGATTCTACCAACAGCAATCCGTGGATCTACCAGGAGTTGGGCAATACTCCGATCAACATCCTGGGTCGGCTGCAAGCGAAGATCAATGCGGAGTTTCCCGGCATGAAAATTTCGCTTACCGAATATGAGAATGGCGGCTGGAACCATATTGCGGGAACCATCGCACAAGCGGATAACCTGGGCGTCTTCGGCAGTCAGGGAGTCTTCGCGGCAAATTTCTGGCCTCCGAACGGGACTTATTCCTACGCGCTGGCGGGTTTCCGCGCGTTCCGCGATTTCGACGGAGCTGGTACGAATTTCGGAGATACATCGCTGCAAGCGACGTCCAGTAATGTGCAAAACGTGATGGTTTACGCCAGCTCGGACAGCGCCACGCCTGGCCGGTTCGTCTTCGTGGCCATCAATCGCTCCACCAGTCCGCAAATCACCGCGATCAACGGCCAAGTGCTCTCGGGCACCGCCAAGCTCTATCAGATGACGGCGGCTTCCGCGCAGGGGCAGAATCCCGTTCGACCGGTGTCTATTGGAACGACAGCGGTGAGCGGCTCGTCTTTCACGATCACGCTGCCGGCGTTGAGCGTAACCACCATCGAAGTAAACTAGCGCGCGCCCGCTCTTACATCCACTTTTGCCTGATACTGCTCAGATCGATGCCTGGTCGAAGTGGGATTCTGATAGGTACTTGGTCATGTGCTTCGACGACAGGGTGACAGTACAGTCCCGACTAGAGCGTCAGCATGCCAGTGATCTCATAACAACGTCGGCTCCTTGGACCCGAGTAGACTGTGGCTGTGTGACGACCAAAGGCTCGGGAGAAAAGAGCCGAACATGATCATTATAGGCGTGGATTATCACCCAAGCGATCAGTACATCGCGTTCGTAGACGCAGAAACGGGGGAGTCTGGCGAACGGCGATTGACCCACAGTGAGGGATAAGCCGAGAAGTTTTACCGGGAACTGGCGCAGCGAGGAGGGGGCGTGCGCGTGGCGCTGTAGGCCACCGGCTACTCCCGCTGGTTCGAGCGGTTACTGGCAGAACTGAGAATCGAGGTGTGGATCGCCGACGCGGCGGAGATCAAGACCCGGCGAGTCCGCAAGCAGAAGACAGACCGTGAGGACGCCCGACTGTTGCTGCGACTGCTGCAGGAAAAGAACTTTCCTTGCATCTGGGTACCCAGTGGGGAGAATCGGGACCTGCGACAATTGCTGTGGCACCGGCATCGGCTGGTGCAGATGCGCGCGCGGATCATGAATCAGCTGCAAGCGCTGGCCATGAACGAAGGGCAGCGACGGAAGAAGAAGCTGTGGAGCGAGGCAGGACGGGCCCAACTGGCTAAGCTTCCCTTAGCTACTTGGGCCTCCCGACGCCGGAAAGATCTGCTGGACCGGATGAATCCAAGCATCGAAGAGTTAACCGCAGCGGTCGAGCGAGCTGCCAGCAAGTGGCCCGACGTGCTGCGACTGATGACGCATCCCCGCGTGGGCCCCATCACGGCGCTGGCCTTCGGGCTGATCATCGGGACTCCGGAGCGGTTCTCGCGCGGCAAGCAGATCGGCAGCTATGTCGGACTGATTCCGTGCGAGGACTCTAGTGCTGGCCATCAGCGGCTAGGCCACTTCACCAAGCAAGGCAGCTCTCTGCTGCGTTTCTGGCTGGGAGAAGCAGCGCAAGCAGCGGTGCGTTGTCACCGAACGCGAAGCGGAAATCAAGACGTTGACCAGCAAAACTCACGGTCGCGGCGGCAAGAGTGCCGTCCACGCGCAGATTAAGGATCTGCGGAAACGTGTTGCGGCCGAACTGGGCGACCTCCGCACAGTACTCACCGCCCGCGACAACACCATTGCGATGCGGATGCACCTCGCAAAGCACTTCAAGGAAATCGAGTTGCTGCCAGAAGACGGCAGCACGATTAAATACAAAGGCGAATGGGCTCTGTTGGGTGACCGAGATCCACTGTGCAGTTGGGATGATGCCGAGGGAGGGAATTGCTCCCAACTGCCTTCTTCTCTGCGGCCTGTAATTCCGTTTGAGGGGATTTTCAAGAGAGTGGTATGAGCGTCGCTGGAATGAGACCGTTGGCTTATGAGCCCGAGAGGTCAACCCTAAAGCCTGTTGATGGTGTTGCCCTTAACCTCCACACCGCGCCATTTTCTCCTATAAACACGCCAGTTTTGGCCACCAGTTGGACACAGCTTGGCCCCGGTGCGAAGACACGCCGCATAGTGACGGTTGTGAGAGATTGAAAGTTTATATGAGCTTCAAGAACATACTCAAATCAGAAAATGGTGAAGACCGTTTTGAGGAAACGGAGGACCAAGGAATGTGCCACACGGAACAGCTGATTCTTTTTTCGGTTGGCGTCGACGGCTGCTCCGATCCGCGCGCAAATTCTCGCCATACCAGGTTGAATCAAGAAGTCATCGTGAGGTTTCAACCTCAGAGCCTTAGGGGATGGCCGCGTGAACGCCTCACTCAACTATTTCAAAATTACAATCGATGTTACTGGGGCGGACGATTGCCTCAGTGCACAGTAGAATGCGCACGAGTGTCCGGTGAAGATGTCAGGTATTACGGGTGGACCGCCAGTCGACGTCTAATCTTGATTGATCCGGTTTTCCATGAAAACGAAGCCGACATCCGCGAGACTTTGCTGCACGAAATGGTGCATGTTGCCGTCGGCTTCGGCGCAGGTCACGGTACTCGTTTTCTGTACGAGATCGAACGTTTGATGAGAGAAGGGGCTCCGATCTCGTTCCATCACGCCCTAAGATATGCTCGTTTAGCAAATCGATTGAGCGCCAGGAAGCGGTTTGATTATCTTTGCGAAGAATCCGATTTACGGAGGGTCGAGTATCGAGAATTCCTCCGACCTCCGCGCGACGTGGTTCCGTTACCCAATAAAGCAACCCGCATACGTGAATGCTTCTGCAGTGACTTTTGCACTGTTTTTAAATCCGAACGCAGCAGTATTTTCTGTCGTTGGGCTTTGGAGGAGTTGATGGGGCTCCGAGACATTCGCAGCGAAGGTCTCAGTTGTAAACCGTGAAAACGGTTTAGAATCGGCTTATGCCGAACCCGAAAATCGCTGAAGCAGGCCGAGCGACGCAATTCAAACCTGGCAATCCGGGAGGGCCCGGGCGACCGAAAAAGACTCCATTGACCGATGCCCTCCGGCGCATTTTAGACGTCGAGAGCAACGCGGACGCTCTTGCAATGGCGCTATTCCGAAAAGCCAAGAAGGGCTCGTACCAGGAATTCAAGGAAATTGCGGATCGTGTGGAGGGTAAGGTCAGCCAGCGGGAAGAGGCACCTGTCGGTCGCATAACGACAATTCTAATCGACCGGGCGAATCGGCCACCGCGGCCGACCCCGGGCTTACCTCAAGCCACCGAACTGCCGGCTTTGCCAGCAGCGAAGCCGTAGAGCCGCGGCATTGGATTCTGACAGCGCCGGCTTATTCACACCGACTACAGCACATATAGCTTTCCGCGATTCCTCGCCCGGTAATCGTCGGTGGCACTTCGTCACCGTATCGAACAGCTTTCGATTACGAGGTTCTGACCGAGTTGCCTGCTGCGGTAGAACTGTCCCAAAGGTCAATTGTGCCGTTCAGGCGCTGCGCTAATCTATTTGTGGGGGGAAGCTGTCCCTCCCTCGCCCTCATGCGACTGAAACTCATCAGCGGGACGATTGTCATAGCGCTCTTCGCGTTTGCGGGCACTTTCTCGCTTTCGACGTTTCACGCAGCGACGGAAAACCCGGCAGACGACACGGTGTTGTCCCACGCCGTCTGCCCTATCGTCTATCCCGTGGATCAATCTCCTTCGAACAGGGGCTATCACTATCTTTTCTACGGAAATGGCTTCTTTATCAACGAACAGGGTTATCTCATCACGGCCGCGCACGTCCTGAGTCAGCTTCACGGAGGCCAAGCATATATTCTGTTGCGTGATCCGTCGGGACGGTCTCGGTTTGTTCGAGCTGAACCGGTGATCGTGGATCGGTCTCACGACGTGGCAATCCTGCGCGCCACGCCGAATCCTTTCGACGGTCCACACACGGTTCGGTATCTGCCGCTGTCATCCGACTGGGTCACGGAAAGCCAAGATGTCCTGGTCCCATCCACGCGCCCTCCCAAACCGCTCGACGCGTACACTTTGGACGGTTCCGTCGCCGATCGCTCATCGGGAGAAGTGTTCGATTTCGAATTCTCTCAATTGGAGAAGGGGCGCGGCGACACGGAATTGTTTCTCTTCAACCATCAAGTCCGGCTGGGCCAAAGCGGCGCCCCAGTTGTTGCTGGCGGATCGCACGTCGTCGTCGGCCTCATCGAAGGACAATGGCTACGACCAACCTCCGTCTCGATTCCAACAGTTGCGGAATCGGGTACGCCGGGCGTAGGAGCGGCTGTACCGATGCATTACGCAATCGCACTTCTGAACCAAAAAGAAATATCGTGGCACACAATTTCTGGAGATTCGAATTCCGCGAGCGCATCGGAGGAGCAAGTCACTGGTTTTTCGCCACCAACTCCGCTTTCGCTGGTGGCCTGCTCTTTCCCGTCTCAAGCAATTTTCGGAGGCGAGGTGGTTCTAGATTCTCTAATCGACAGTCACGGAAGGCTCATGCAAATACGTGTCGTGCGCGGGACATCTCCGTTGCTGGAAGAGGTTCTCGCGGCGGTGCAGACCTGGAGTTTTAACCCTGCAAGCCTTGCCGGTCACCCCGTCGCAGCCCGAGTGGGCATAACTTTTCAATTCCTACAGTCCGATGAACGCGGACGGACGGTAACGGTCCACAAGTTCGAAGAACCGTCGGCAGTTTGGCCCGATCGCGCGGCGCTTCCGGTTGTTACTGTTGAACCCACGTTTCCATCTACGATAGACCGGGATGAAGGAGTGATTCTCTCCGACATTGTTGCGGCCGACGGTCAGCTTAGTTCCGTCAAAGTCTTGAGTCAACCCGAATCACTTGCGTCGGAAGCAGTTGTAGTGCTGCGTCAGTGGCATTTTGTCCCAGGAAGGCGTGCTGGAATCGACGCCAATTCAGCGGGCATAGTGGTCATGGTTTTCCGGCATGGCGGAAGCAGGAACGATGCAGCTCAGCCGAAGTAGCCTTCGCGTTGGTTATTTGAGGAACCGCCGCCAAAATCTTTATGCCGCACATTTGTGGAGAGTGCCCAGAAACAGTTCTTTTTGAGGCGCGCTCCAGCGGACTTTTGGGCAGGCAGATTCTCAATGATTCTGACAGCCCGGGGCGATGGGGATTTTGGGCAAGGACGAGTTTTTGGGCACATGTCCGGTTACGCGCTAATTAGGCACGAAAACGGTGAACATCGGCTAACGCAACGAATCCCCTGTTCTACGCGTCTGAAAAAGTGGAGTGAACGTGCGTCTTGCCCGTCGGGCTCTACTGATACTCACTGTATTGTTGCTGGCGGCCTTCTGGAGTTTGAAGCGACTTTCTCGTCAGTCCGCGGGGATTGATGTTGGATTGCCTGCCGATTCTCCGAAGCTCGGTTGCAGCGACTTGGTCTTGACTATCTCCAAGCAGCATTCGGTGAAAATCAACTACGACCCTGTTCCACTTGAATCGCTAGCGCCTCGGTTGAAAGATATGTACAGGCAGCGATATAAGCACGTTCTCCTATTCCGTGCGGAACCCGACATTAGCTTCCAGGAAGTGATGGGAGTGATCGACATAGCCCGAGGAGCTGTGTCGGATATGCAGCTGGTGGTCCTCACCCCGAGAGCAGAAAAAACGACGGCCTGTCTTCCTATCGAGGGATTGAGCAAGATGGATTGAAAGTGGATTTTCCTAGTTTCCGGTTACGCGTTAATCAGGAGTCAGGATGCGGTGCGAGCTTTCCGGCGGTCATTGATGTAACGTCAGAAAGGTCAGAATGCCGTCTAGAACGGATTGTGCTTCTAGTGCCGTTATATCTAGGTCTGCAATCGTGCTCGGAGCCGTGCCTAGCAGAGGTAGTGATCAGAGGCCAAGTGGGTTGGGAGCCTAGCGGCGGGGCGAGGAACGTTCACATGCCGAAGCCCCCGAAGAAGAGGCCAAGCAGCGTGAACATCAGCCAAACGACAAGTGCCGAACACATTCCGCCGCGAAAGGCCAATCGCAGTTTCCCCACCCCCTCTGCCTCGTTCATCATCTTCTGGAATGCGACAATACTGCTTAACCCAAGCATTGCCAGAGAGATACTGAAGAGCCAAAGGAGCAACGCCCCGAGCGTTGCAAGTTGTGGGTGGAGCCCATTCATCAAATTGAAAAACGGTGGCAGAATTCCACTAAACACTACTATGAAAAAAGTCAGGTGGCGCCCCAACTGCGACAACATCGAGGCGAGTGGCAGCAGGGCGATGAAAGCCGTTGCCGCGCCGAGACCAAGCGCAAATGCCAGTGAATTCTTCCCTTCACGGAACAGAAGATAGAGCAGCACAAGGCTGAGCGCCCCCCAGCGACCAAAAAAGTTTAGGGCTACCAGCACATTCTGATCAGCCGAAGCCTCAGCCACAAACCCTACGCCCACGGCGATCGTGCAAATCAAGGCAAAGCACCGGGCCGCCCATAACCACCGAGAACTAACCACACTGTTCAGCTCGCTCTCGGCGGGGAGTACGCTGTCGAACATAGGTTCCTCCCATTTGAACAAGGGTGACAATCGAACCGCGCAGATGCGGACTTAGAGAGAGTGCTTTTTCGAAGGTCGCTTGTTCAGTGGTTTGTTGTACGAGGAAGTCTTTACTTGCTTGGTATTCATTCTGAAAGCGGATCATAGCACGGGCCGAGCCATCCCAATTACTTGTCCGATATTCTTCAATTACAGTTCACTCCTGATTCGTCGCGTAACCAGAAAAGTCAAATCCACGCGGATGGTGAGAACGTTGTTCGGGAGGTCGTGCGGACTGACTATAATCAGTAACGCCAACGCCCGAATGGTGACTTACGCATCATTTCGATTTCTGGATCCCATCGAATGTCAGCGATTTGCTTGTCCGATCGAACGCAGAAGTAGCGAACAAGACAGAAGAAGAAAATCAGACCAATCGCCGCAGCTGCGGTGGATAACATAGCCGTACTCCCACTGCCACATTCTTACCATTTCGTGAGTTAAGGCGCAATGAGGCTCGACTGCGCCATTCTCAAGTCCTTCTATGAGAAGGCCGATCGATGTCAAGGCACACTTTTGGGTTTGCTGTTGGTGCCATGATTTTCTTTCTATTCAGCCAAGCCGCCCCTGTCGCCATCCTTCTATCCGCACTCTTTAGTGAGCGATATTCGCTCGGTGCTAGGTGGGTGTCCTCGTTTCAGTAGGTGCTGCTACCTGATTAGCGTCCTCTCTTCTCACCTTTGCGGTGGGAGTTGGGCTCCAGGACTTAGTCGCAGTCACCTAGACTCGGCGGCTGAGCTCGGCTGTTCGGATCAAAACTTTTTAGGCCACGGCACGCATCGCTGCTTGGCTATTGCGCAGTGGTTCGTATACCTCGCCGCTCACCCACAACCGATGCAGCAGTACCGCCAACTTGCGCGCCACGGCCACTACCGCTCGCTTCTTGGCATTTTTTCCTCCTCGCTCGGCAAGCTTCCGGCCCCATCTCCGCAGATCACTGTCTTCTCCAAATGGCCCCAGAATGTAATGGGCGCCCTGCACCATCATCGTCCGCAGATAGCGGTCTCCTTCTTTACTGATTCTCTTCTGTGGTTCACTCTTCCCAGAGTTCCTGCGTCCAGGTTTTAACCCCAGAAAACAGCCCACCTCGCGACTCTTCGCAAACCGATAGGGATCTTCGATCGTCAGCACATATGTTAAGGCGATCTGTGTTCCCACACCCTTCACCTGCTTGAGCAAGGACACTTCCGGGTACACTTCCCGGGCGATTTTCTCCATCCGCTCGTCGTACTCCGGGATGCGCTCGTTCAGTGATTCGATTTCTTGGAGCAGCGGCTCCAGAACCTCGCGCAACTCTGTGCTTAATCCCGCGGCTAGCTCCCGGCTCACCTGTTGCGTGCCACACTGGGGCAGTCGTTGGCCATAAGATTTCACCAACCCGCGGGCGGCGTTCACCAAGGCCGTTCGCGCACTCACCAGTTCGGCCCGCGCCCGGATCACCGTCAGGTGGATTTGCGCCTTGGCACTGCGATGCCGCACCGGCCCCAATAGCTCGGGATCGATTCGCGCCAGCCGTGCCAGGGTCCGCGCGTCGTGCCGATCATCTTTGCGATTGCTCTTGGTGATCAATTCCACTTTTTGGGCGTGCGCCACGATCACTTTGTGTCCCAGCTCCGTTAACAGCCGGCTTATCCAGGGAGAATGTGTGCCTGTCTCCAGGGCGATCAGACTTCGCGGTATCTTTGCAAAGGTCTGCGGGATCGCTTCTGCTGTCGTCGATACTTTCTGTTCCAGAATGATTTTGCCTGCTTCATCCAAAACACAGTAAAACGACCAGCGGTCTCCCAGATCCAATCCGATGGTGAGCTGGTGCTCTTTGAAAATCTCCATCGTCTCTATTGCCACAGTGCTAATCTTCTTCATTGCCGGTCTCCTTTGCGCCTTGAGCGCGTCGTTCATTGGGAGCGTATCGCATCCCGCTGGAGACCGGCCTTCTCATCCCATCTGGATTAGTCGGGTGGTCTCAATGGGTCGACGCAACACTTTGTTGAAGTTTACTCGCAGGAGTCTGAAAACCTAAAGTTTGTCGTGGGCGTTGATTTAAACGCTGCGCTACTTTGTTCAGATCCGACTGGGAATAGGCGGTTAGGTCTGTGTTCTTCGGGAAATATTGTCGTAAGAGCCCGTTTGTGTTTTCGTTCGAGCCGCGTTGCCAGGGACTCTGCGGATCACAGAAATAGACTTTCACATTCGTGGCCACCGTAAAGTCCTTGTGTTTGGCCATCTCCAGTCCCCGGTCCCAGGTCAGCGAGCGTCGCAGGGTAGCGGGAAGTTTACGCACGTGTTTACTCAAGGCCCCCACCACCTCCGCCGTATCTCTGCTGCGTACCTTGATCAGCAGGACAAAGCGCGAATGGCGTTCCACCAAGGTCGCGATGTGACTGTTCCCTGAGCCGCGCAGCAGATCGCCCTCCCAGTGACCCGGAATGGCACGCTCCTCCACTTCCGCGGGCCTTTCGCGGATCGAGATGGCCTCCGGGATTTGACCGCGCTGGTCTTTAAAGATACGAGAGTGCTGCGACCGCCGTATGCGGCGCTTGGATCGCAAGTGCTCCAGCAGCTCCTTCTTCAGCGCTCCACGGGCTTGAATGAACAGGCTTCGGTAAATGGTTTCGTGGGACACACGCAGGCTCTCCTCATCGGGATACTGAGTTTTCAGCCAGCCGGAAATCTGCTTCGGCGACCAGTCCAGAATCAGTTTACTCGCAACGATGTTCCGCAACTTCAGATTGACGGAAAGAAGGCAGCGCTTGGGCCGCAAGGCCGACTGCCAGGCTTCGCCATCCGCTGGACTGGCTCGATACTCCGGACGGCCACCATGACGTGCCACCTCCCGGCTCACGGTTGATACCGCTCGCTCCAAACATTGGGCAATCGCACGCAGCGACGAACCGGAAGCCAGCCCGCGAGAGATTTCCTCGCGCTCACGCAGCGGGAGCGCGAGGAGCGCACGCCGCCGGACGGCCGGAGCAATCCCCCCGTGACGCGACACCAGACAACGAATAGAGGAATGTTCTTTGCCAAAGGCACGACCGATCTCATGCAACGTCTGACCCGCCTTCCAACGACGCCACAGGTCAAGTTTCTGCTCCGCGGAAAGCCCAAACCGTTTCCCTGGCTTCATAAACACCACCTTTAAAAACTGCTTTATATCAGATGGTGTTGCAGCGACCGTTTGAACCGGCACGACCTATCGGGCAGTAGCCCACGCTCACCTGCGAATACGCGTCTCCGATTGCCCACCTTATTGAGGGTGACGCTACGGCTGAAAGGAGCGCTAATGGATAGCGCGATCGCTAAACGTTACTGTTGCGCCGGGTCAACGGGAATGGACTCAGCGGTCACCGGATTGATGCTGAACGATGCGCGAAGATCCGAAATGGTCTGCATAACCAGCTCGCGGATTCGAGGATCTCGGGTGATGGACTCGTGTCCGGCGCCTGTGACTGTAACATTTTCCAACAGCTTCGTGTGGCTGGGATCCTCCATCCGCAGCCGTTTCGTGGTGAGAGGCAGCAGCACGTCGCGCGCGTGAAAAATCGCGGCGTAATTTATATTTCGCGGGAGCGTGTAGTCGGTGATCCCCACACTATCCACTTGAATCGTCAATTCCACGGGGATGTCGCGGCTGCTCAGCTTCCGCGCCACATTGACCATGGCCCAGCCTCCCATGCTGTGTCCCACCAGGATCACTTTTGGCGCGCGCAGCAGTTCTTCCGCACTCACCGCGCCGGCATGGGACGGGAAGTGGGTTAGCAACCATTGCAGTCCGTCGCCCCAAACATACGGTGAATACGTCTTTGCGCATACGTCGGGAAAGTCTTTCCCTTGCAACAAATCGCCGATCTGCACCACGCCTGAATACTTGTTGTGTGCAGGCTCCAACGCGCCAACGAATCCCAGGTAGATAATGCGGCAATTCTTATCGCGCTGAATCTCGGCAGAAGCCTTTGTGGACGCCCGCTTAACGACCGGCGTCGCCGCTGGCAGAGCATGCTGCCCGTCTACTGTGTTCGTGCACAACAATCCTGAAAACGCACAGAGCAGCGCGGCCATCACGGTGGCGCGACGGAAAGCAGTTTGCGCACAGCGTTGCGAATTCGAATGCATCATTCGTGGGGCGTTCATTTGGGCGAAAGAGTTCGCCGATCTTCTCAGGTTGTCGCTCGGTGCGAGCCAATACAATCAGAGTACAGCATATCGCTGTGTAACAACGTCTGATCACCGGTGCGATTGCGAAGCGCCACAATCGAGAACCCCGGAAGAACTTCGTTACGTATAGGTACGGGAAATATCACCAGCGATTTAGGAAGTGCTTGATTAGCGCGCTTGCCCGAGAAGTGGGTAATGGTACGGCACTCGTCCGGTAACGCGTGCGGGAGTTATCGAGATTCCCACCACAGAGCCAGAGCCGGACGGCGCAGCATGAAGCTAACCGCAAGGCGCCGATACGATCACAGGGACGCGACACGGGCCGAATTGCTTCTGACACGGGCCGGGCACCACCTATGGGCGCATACGAGGCGTTTGCGCTCGAAATCCGGCGATATGGATGCGGAAAAACTGCCACTCAACGCGGCTCTTGAGATCGTTTGGGAGGCGAAGAGGCGCGTTAAGGCTAAGATCGAGGCGCACCGGGCCGAGAGGTTCGAGGCTTGGCGCTCCAAAACGGCGGAGGCATCCAAGTCTCCGCTTGCCCTCGAGCTTCGGCGTCATCCCGCGCGACCTGCTCTAGTCTCTCTCGAATCATATACGCTATCCGCAGATCGTCCATTCGTTCTTTTCGCTTCTCCCGTCGCCGGTCGTTACCTGCCACAATGACAGAGACTACAACCCAGACGCCAACCGCGAGAATCACGAGCCACACAAAGTCCATGTTTTTCACCTCCACCTAATCCTGTTGCGGTGACCTAGATTTCAACATCAGCATTTCATGCTGGATTGATTCTGTCGTTGCTTCTGCGCAACCCTAAAGTTGCTCAAGCGCAATACGGGGAGCTTCGGAAGGCGCGAGAGGAATAGCGGGCGGAGACGGGAGGCAAAGCGGGCCGAAAGGTTCAAGTCACGGTTGGCGTCGAATCGGTTCGTAATTCCGTAGCTATGTCGCGGGTCAAGCTGCCCGCATCCCTAATGATTGCATAACAACGCCGGCTCCTTAGACCCGAGTACACTGTGGTTTGTCGAAGACCATTGGCTCGGGAGAAAGGAGCCGACATGATCATTATAGGCGTGGATTATCACCCGAGCGATCAGTACATCGCGTTGGTAGACACAGAAACCGGAGAGTACGAGGAACGGCAGTTGAACCACAGTGAGGGAGAAGCAGAAAAGTTTTACCGGGAACTGGCGGCACGAGGAGCGAGCGTGCGCGTGGGGCTGGAGGCCACCGGCTATGCACGCTGGTTCGAGCGGTTACTGGCAGAGCTGGGAATCGAGGTATGGATCGGGGATGCGGCCCAGATTAAGACCAAACGCGTGCGCAAGCAGAAGACGGACCGGGAGGACGCCCGACTGCTACTGCGACTGCTGCGGGAAAATAATTTTCCGCGCATCTGGGTACCCAGTGCGGAGAATCGGGACCTGCGACAACTGCTGTGGCACCGGCATCGGATGGTGCAGATGCGCACGCGGATCATGAATCAGCTGCAGGCCCTGGCGATGAACGAGGGACAGCGACGGAAGAAAAAGCTGTGGAGCGAAGCAGGGCGCGCACAGCTGGAAAAGCTTCCGCTCGCAGCATGGGCATCGCGGCGTCGGAAGGATCTGCTGGAGCTGCTGGACCGGATGAACCCCAGCATCGAAGAGTTAACCGCCGTGGTCGAGCAGGAAGCGAAGAAATGGCCCGAAGCGCTGCGGCTGATGACGCATCCCGGCGTGGGCCCTCTGACGGCGCTGGCCTTCGTGCTGATCATCGGAACTCCGGAGCGGTTCCAGTGCGGCAAGCAGATGGGCAGCTATGTCGGACTGATTCCTGAGGAGGACTCCAGCGCGGGCCATCAACGACTAGGCCACATCACCAAGCAAGGCAGTGCGCTCCTGCGTTTCTTGCTGGGAGAAGCAGCACAAGCTGCCACGCATTGTGATGCGGACTGGAGACGACGTTATATGCACCTGGCCGTGCGCCGGCAACGGAACATCGCCAAGGTAGCTATGGCCCGCAGACTGGCAGTGCGGCTGTATTGGATGTGGCGGAACGGTTGGCAGTATGCACAGTGGGTAGCATTCGGTTCGCACGCGGGACAGCTCGGTACCGGACAGGGCGTGCAGTAGAACGCCGTCCCAATGAATGGGCATCCCGCTCCTTCGCAAGAGGGAGTTTGAACGAGTAATCGTGGTCTGAAATTGGATCGAAGAGATGTGTGGGTCGGACTGAAACCGACCGAAAGATTACCAGCGAGCCGTGGTCGTCGACATTGGGCCAAAGAACACGACGAACGAAGACACTCACAGAAACGAACGGAGAAGTGCGCTCATAAATAGCTTGCCAGAGCCGGCGTTGTTAGAGATGTCCGGTAACGCGTGCGGGTTCAGAGGGTCGGCGCAACACTTGCGCGCAGTTTACTCGCTGGAGTCTGAAAGCCCAAAGTTTTTCGCGGGCGTTGATTGAGACGCAGCGCGATCTTGTCCAGTTGAGCTTGCGTGTAGCCGGAAAGCTCGCTTCTCTTTGGCAGGTATTGTCGCAGCAAGCGGTTGGTGTTTTCGTTTGTTCCTCGTTGCCAGGGGCTGTGCGGATCACAGAAATAGACTTTTACATTCGTGGCGACCGTGAAGGTTTTGTGTTTGGCCATCCCCAGCCCGCGATCCCAGGTCAACGACCGCCGCAGGGATGTGGGAAGCCTGCGAATTTGCCGGCTCAATGCAGCTACGACTGCAGCCGTATCTTTGCTCCGCGCCTTGACCAGGGCAGTAAAACGCGAATGTCGTCACGCGCGCCCAAAATCATGTTTTCTGTCGCCCGCGGCGCTCGCCTTCGTTCTAGGTCGCCTCGAAATCGAGCTGTCGAAAAAACTCAGTCGCATGGATGGTGATTTTGAGAACATGCGGCGCAAGAAAGCTCGACTGGAAAGCGAGCTGCGAAACTTGACGACCGCGATCGCGGATGGACTGGATTCTCCGACATTGCGCGCGGGAATCGTTTCGCGGGAGAAAGAAATCGTGGAACTGACCGGGAAAGTTCTTGGCAACAAAAAGAACTCCGTCCATGCGCGGATTCGCAATCTCCGGAGATTGGTTGAGAACAGCATGGCGGACGTGCGTGAGTTGCTCGCCACCAACGGAAACGCTCCACTCGTGAGAATGGCGCTTGCGAAGCACGTTGACGCGATCACCATCGGGCCCGGCGCGTCCGGAGCGACTGAGTACAAAGGAGCTTTCAACCTCTTAGGGGATGACTGTGTCTGCTGGGATGGTGCCGAGGGCCAGAATCGGACTGGCTACGCCGGCCTTTTCAGGGCCGCGCTCTACCGGTGAGCTACCTCGGCACCGGTGCGTCAAATGATTCTACGGAATATTCGGCGGGGTGACAAACGAAAACGCGGTGTGGGGAAAAGGAAATTTGCGCTGGTGCGGGTGGACGTGGCGGCAGAATTCAAAAGATCTAACACCGAGGGCACAGAGGAAAGGCGGAGAAAAATCGGAGAAAGACATCGCGAAGAGTTGGAAGTCGACAGTTAAAAGCTGGAGGCAAAGGCGAAGTACTACCGAGGAGGCGCAGAGAAAGGCAACGGCGAGTCGGCCGCGAGGCTCATTTTGTGGCAAGCTGGGGCGCAGCAAGCAGCGCCCCTACCGCGTTCGCGCATCGGTACCCGGGATTTTTATCTCACGGAGTCGTCGTATTCTTTCATCCAGTTGCGGGCTTTTAGGACTTCGCGGGCTTTGGAGCCGTCCGCGGGGCCCACTATGCCGTCTTTTTCCATCAGGTCGATGAGCCGGGCGGCGCGGCCGTAGCCTACGCGGAGGCGACGTTGTAGCGTGGAGGTGGAGGCGCGGCCCATTTCGCAGACTACGCGGACCGCGTCCTGGTAGAGGTCGTCGTCCACATCGTCGCCGGCATCTGCGCCACTGCCAGCACCGCTAGCCGAGCCGGTCGCAGCGTTTTCGTCTTTTTCTTTTGGCGGCTTCAGGAGTTCTTCGTTGTAAATCGCTTGCGCTTGTTCACGCCAGAAATCGCAGACGGCTTCTACTTCGCGTTCGTGGACGTAGGGGCCGTGAATGCGGTGCAGGCGCGACGAGCCTGCCGGCAAGTAGAGCATGTCGCCTTTGCCGAGCAGCGACTCCGAGCCATTCGCATCGAGAATCGTGCGCGAATCGACTTTGCTGGCTACGCGGAAGGAAATGCGGGCGGGGAAATTGGCTTTGATCAATCCAGTGATGACGTCCACCGACGGGCGCTGCGTCGCTAGGATCAGATGGATGCCTACCGCGCGAGCCATTTGTGCGAGGCGCGTGATGGATTCCTCTACGCCGTTGGTATCTACCATCATCAGGTCGGCGAGTTCGTCCACGACGATTACGAGGTAGGGAAGCGGTTTGTGCTCGTCTTCCTCGGCGCCATCAAAGAGCGAAAGCGACTGGCCCTTTTCGAACGAGCGATTGTACTGTTCGATGTTGCGCACGCCGCGCGAGGCGAGGAGCTTCAAGCGGCGCTCCATTTCGCGCGTGGCGTTGCGCATCACATTGGCGGCGACTTTTGGATCGGTGACTACTGGCGCGAGCAAGTGCGGAATATCGGCGTAGAGGCCTAGCTCGACTTGCTTCGGGTCGATGAGGACCAGTTTTAGTTCGTCGGGCGTGGCTTTAAAGAGCATGCCCATCAGCAGGGAATTGATGAAGACGCTTTTGCCGGTGCCGGTGGAACCGGCGATGAGCAAGTGCGGCATCTGGGTCAAGTCGCCGGCGCGGATGCGGCCGATTAGGTCTTTGCCGAAAGGCAGACTCAACTTCGAAGGCGAGTGGCTGAATTCCGGCGATTCGACTACGTCGCGCAGAGCGATGGTTTCGCGATGAACGTTGGGCACCTCAATGCCCACCGTGGACTTGCCGGGAATGCGCTCGATCAGGATGGATTCGGCTTGCAGCGCGAGGCAGAGATCGTCGCTCAGGTTGGTAATGCGGCTGTACTTGATACCGGCTTCGGGCTTGAATTCGAAAGTGGTGACGACTGGGCCAGGATTGATCTGCGTGATGTGGCCGCTCACGTCGAATTCCATGCACTTGGATTCGATGGCGTGAGCGCGTTCTTTGAGCTCGTTCTCGTCCATTTTTTCGCCGCGCTCGGCATTGGAGAGCAACGAGGGCGAGGGGAGCTTGTACGTGGTCTTGCCTGACGCGATTTTGGGCTCGACGGATTTTTTCTTTGCGGGCGGTGGAGCGACGGTTTCGTTTTCGTGGAACTTTATGACCGTGGGGGCGCGGCGGGCGTCGTTGCGCGCTTCCTCGGCTTCGCGCTTCTCCTCTTCTTCGTCCTCTACCGTAAGTTCCTTGGTGGAAACGCGCTGGCGCGGGACGGGAGGACGCCCGGCGATTTTGATTTCTTCCACGCGCTTGCGCAGACGGTCGGATTCGCGGGTTTCGCGCCAGTCTTTCACGCGGGCGAGCAGTTGGCCGACGTAACCGTCGTTCGCCATTGGTTTCTTCAACCACGTCCAAGCCGTATGGAAGGAAAAGCTGGTAGTGAGAAATAGGGCGGTCAGAAACGTTGCGGCGGCGACAAGTGCTGCGCCGCCTGGATTGAAAGCTGCGACCAGTGATTGCGCGAGGATCGTTCCCAGCATTCCCCCGGCGGGTAGCGCGCTGCGGACTTCCGGAATAGGGGCCAGGGCCAGCCCTGACGAAAATGATGCAAGCAGCATGGTAAAGCCGATTAATTTTGCGACCGGGGCGTCGAGCAACTGGCTACGGAACCATTTCATCGCGACGAGGAACATCCCGATGGGAAACAGGAATGCCGCAAAGCCGCAGAACTGGAAGAAGAGGTCGGCCACATGCGCTCCGACCGGGCCGATCCAGTTGCGCGCGGGGCCTGCGCCGTACGGCGGGGCGGAGACGTTGAACGAAGCGTCGCGCGGAGAATAAGAGAGCAGGCTGAGAGCGAGCAGGAGGGCAAGGCTGAGGCCGACGAAGCCGATCAGCTCATTGAAGCGCTTATTATCAGTAGGTGTAAGGATCCGCACGACGATTTCCCCTTTTTTCCCGTTGGCGCGGCCTCGTTCACTTATGGCCGAATTATACGGCCAAAGCGCTGGGCGTGGCGGCAATAGGTCGCCGTAGGATGCCGCGTTGGGGCGTCCTCAGGCTGAACGGCAACGACTGGGCACAAATAGGGGAAGGCCGCCGCGTAGAAAACCTGGGGTGCGCCGGCGCTAACGCGCAAAACCCAGGTGGAGGAACGCGAGCAACAAAATGACTATACCAAACGCGATACGGTAGTAAATAAAGATTTTCAGTGTGCGTGTCTGCAAATACTGCAGGAAGAAGGCGATGACGATGAAGCCGACGACGGCGGAGACGGCGATGCTGGCGATGAGCGTGGATGGCGACAGGTCGAGAGCGCCAGCGTGATGCAGCTTCAGGAGCTTGGGGACTTCTTTCGCAGCGGCTCCGGCGATGAGCGGCGTCGAAAGCAGAAAGGAGAAGCGGGCGGCGGCTTCGCGCGTCATGCCGCGGAACAGGCCGGTGGTGATGGTAATGCCAGAGCGCGATACCCCGGGAAACAGCGCGAGGGCTTGCGCGGTGCCGATGGCTAGCGAATCGCCGAGAGAGGTTTGTTCGATGCGGCGGGTGAGGCGAGCGGAATATTCGGCGTACCACATCAATAGGGCAATCGCGATCATGGCGCTGGCGATGGGAACAGGGTTGCGTAGATTTTCTTCGATCCAACGTTCGAAGAAGAATCCAACCAGGGCGCCGGGAATCGTGCCGGCCACCAGGTACCAGAAGAGGCGCTGATTCTGCAGGACCATTTGCTCGCTGGCACGCTTGGGATAATGGAAGCCCAGGCCGCAGAGCGTGAGTTGAATCCACTCGCGAAAGAAATACAGCAGGACGGCGATCAGGGTGCCGAGGTGCAGCGCTACGTCAAATGCGAGGCCGGGATCGGGCCAGTGCAGCAGTTCGGGAACCAGGATCAGGTGGGCGGAGCTGCTGATGGGTAGGAATTCCGTTAGGCCCTGAACTATTGCCAGAATGATTGCTTGCCAAAGAAGCATCGGTTTTCAGTTCTCCCTGGTGACGGCTCGCTCCGCCGGAAATTAATGCGCACACCAAATCTATCGTGGAAGTGTCTTGCTCATCGCAAACGCATCGCGTCCGCCGGGATAATAGTCTTTTTTGATGCCGCGATTACGATATCCATGGTTGGTCCAGAAGGCAACCGCGGAATCGTTGTTTGTTGCTGTTTCAAGCGCTACTTCCCGCACACCGTTGGAGGCGAGGCGGCGTTCGATTTCGTGTAGAAGCATTGTGCCGACGTGATGGCGGCGAAATTCTGGCAGGACGTCAATGGTGACGATGTAGCCGTTTTCGTCGCGGCGCGCGCTGATACAAAAACCGGCGATTTGTTTTTCTGGCGCGCCCGCCTCGGCCGCTTCTGCTTCCGCTTCCGCGACCAGGCAATCCGAGCCGCTGAAACGCAGGTACGCGCGCAGCTCGCGCTTCGAGTACGCGACTTCCGGCTCGTAGCAGGCTTGGTCGATTTCGTACAGCGTGTCGAAATCTTCGGGCTTGAAACTTCTGAGCGTGATATTCACAGCGGAGTCTAGACTTCCAGAATCACCGGCAGAATTAGCGGGCGCTTCGCGGTCTGCTTGTTGAGGAAGCGCTTCAGGTCCTGGCGAACTTTTTCCTTGATTACGCTCCAGTCGGTTTTTTCTTCCTGTGTGGATTGCTCGATCGTGCGCAGGATGATCTCGCGGGCTTGATTGATGATTTCGGCGCCGTCTTCGGAAGGCAGGAACCCGCGCGTGACGATTTCCGGCGCGGTTTCCATGCGTCCGGAGTGCTTGTTGATCACCATGATGGGGACGACCACGCCGTCTTCGGACAGGTGGCGGCGATCGCGGATCACTACTTCTTCGATTTCTTCCAGTGAGCCGGAATCCACGAGCACGCGCCCCGCGGTGACGGGTTCGCGCCTGTGCGCGCCACCGTCGGCTGTAAATTCTACCGGTTGGCCGCTTTCCAGCAGAAATATCTGACTGCCGACCGCGCCCAATTGTTCGGCGAGCGCGGAGTGGCGGAAGAGCTGGCGATATTCACCGTGTACTGGAATGAAATACTTCGGCCGTACCAGCTGCAGCAGGATTTTCATTTCTTCCTGGCTGGCGTGGCCCGAGACGTGGATGGGAGCAGAGCGTCCGCCTTCGTAGTAAACCAGCACGCGGCGGCGAAAGAAATGATCAATCATGCGGAATATAGCTTTTTCGTTGCCGGGAATGATGCGCGAAGAAAGAATTACGGTATCGTTTTCGGCGATGCTGAGCAGGCGATGATTGTCCACGGCGATGCGCGAGAGCGCGGACATCGGCTCGGCCTGCGTGCCGCTTGCGATCACGACGAGTTTCTGCGGATCGAACGTGCGAATATCCTGCGGACGCACGACACTTCCGTCTGGCACGCGCAATTTGCCCAGGCCGTGCGCGATTTCGACGTTGTCCACCATGCTGCGGCCGACGAAGCCGATTTTGCGGCCGACCATACGGGCGATATCAATTACCTGCTGCACGCGGTGAATGGAACTGGCGAAGCAGGAGACCACCACTTTGGCGGGGGCGGCGCGGAATAATTCTTCCAGGCGGACAACCACGGCGCGTTCTGACGGAGTGAAGCCGGGGCGCTCGACGTTGGTGCTGTCGCTGAATAACGCGAGGACACCTTCCTGCCCGTAGCGGGCGAAGGCATGCATGTCGAAGGGCTTGTCGTCCACCGGCGTGTGATCAATTTTGAAATCGCCGGTGTGAATGATCACGCCGACGGGCGTGCGGACGGCGAGCGCGACGCAATCAATCGTGCTGTGTGTGACGTGCAGATATTCGATGGAGAAAGGGCCGAGGACCGTCGTCTGACCGGCCTTCACTTCGTGCAGCTTGGCTTTATCCAGCAGCGCGTGCTCTTCCAGCTTCTTGCGCACGATGGCCAGCGTAAATTCCGTGCCGTAGATGGGGACATTCAGATCGGCGAGGATGTAGGGAATCGCGCCGATGTGATCTTCGTGCGCGTGAGTGAGGACGATGGCGCGCACCATTCGTTTGTTTTGCTTCAGGTAGGTGATATCCGGAATGACGATGTCCACGCCGAGAAGTTCCTGCTCGGGGAACATCAGGCCGGCGTCAATTACGATGATGTCGTCGCCGGTGCGGAGAGCGAGCATGTTCATGCCGAACTCGCCCAGCCCGCCCAGCGGAATGGCCCACAATGATGGTTGGCTCAATTTGTGTGTCCGATTTGTTCGTTCAGCTCGACCAAGGGGGTTGCACGCAGCGAAAGCAGTCCCGCAATGAAGCCGATGCACGAAAGTCTTCGTTCTTTGTTCGCGGTAATCGTATCACACCCGGGCAGTGGGGGTGGCGGCCCAGCGGCAGCTGGACGGCACTCCGGTTGAAATTTAAGCAGTGTGCTGCCCGAAGTGCCGCCCCATGCAAACGGCAATTCCTACCGACACGGCGACGGAGATTACGAATCCAAGCAAAACCAGAGGAATAATCAAGAATCCGTCACCGGGGGAGCGCCCGACAGCGCCTGAAGGCTCGGTTGGAGGCATTAGCAGACTAACACCAAAGCCAGTGAGTATCCCTGGCGCCACACCGAGCAGCATGACCATCAGCGCTTTTACCGCTTTCACCCGGGCTCTCCCGCTCTGTTCTGCTCCAATAATCTCACACGTTTCTCTGAGGCCAAGTTTCACACTAAGACAGTTCGCGCCAGCGGAACGGTCGCGATGCTCGGAAACAACAGTCCTGCGTAGGAGAGCTTCTAATCCGCCCGGCCACCCGCGAAGATGCGCGCCACTGCTACGAGCAGGACCGCGCCGACGGTTGCTGCCGCGAGGCTGCCGAGGAAACCGAATGTCACAATTCCCAGGCGGGTGAAAATCCAGCCGCCGATCACGGCTCCTATCAGACCGAGAATCACGTCGGTGATGCAGCCGAAGCCGCGGCCGCGCGCGATGGTGCCTGCGAGCCATCCGGCGATCAGGCCGATGATAATCCACCAGATAATTCCGTGGGTTTCGACGTAAACCACCCAGCCATGTTCGGTCGAAGGAAGTTGCTGTAGCAATGCTGTCATTGCAAACGTAGCCATGCGCTCTCCTGAAATTACCCCTGGCAGAAAATATATCCCAGAGTCTTATAGATTAGCTTGGCCGCCAGAAAATCCGCAGCGTGATCGCGCGGACGCGGGGAAAGCTCGGCGACGTCCAGGGCGACGATTTTCTTGTGGTCGGCGACGGCGCGGATCAGCGACGTCACCTGAAACCAATCGAGGCCGCCGGGTTCGGGCGCGCCGGTGGCGGAGACGATGGAGGAATCGAAGCCGTCCACATTAACCGTAACATAAACGTGCGGCCCCAGGTCTTCCAGCACTTTTGCGATCCAGGCTTTCACCGGAGCGCGCACGATGTCTTTGGCCCAATAAATTTTCGTCGGCAGCTTGCCAATTTCCTTGGACTCTTCCTCGGAGATCGAACGCACGCCGACTTGCACGGCAGGGCACATTTCGACGACGCGGCGCATGGTGCACACGTGGCTGCCGGGATTTCCCTGATACTCGTTGCGCATTTCGGCGTGCGCGCCGATGTGCAGCACGCAGAGGTCTTTGAATTTTTTAAGCGTCGCGGAAACAAGAGGAGGCGTGAGCGAATGTTCGCCGCCCAGGGCGACGGGAAATTTTCCGGCATCGAGCAATTCCAGCTGCGCGGTGAAAAGTTCGCGCAGAACTTCCTCGAAGGTGCCGTCCTGCGTATCAATCGGCGGCCAAGTGGCGATGCCGATTTCGCGGCTGGGATCGAGCTCCAGCTCCTCGTCGTAAAGTTCCATGTGGCGGCTGGCTTCCAGGATCGCACTGGGACCATTGCGTGTGCCGCGTTCGTAGGTGGCGGTGCGTTCGAGTGGAACTGGAAAAATCACTGCGCGCGCGGTCTCGTATGCTGAAAGTTCGTCGGGAAGTCCGCCGAAATTATGGGGCGGCATGGGCGTGTATCGGGACATGTGCGGTCTAGGCTCCTGCGATGCAGTGGAAATTTTTCTTTCGTCTCGTGCGCATTTGTACTATCAATGATGCGCGCGCACGCGCGATTTCGTGCTCCCTAGCCTCTTGGGAGACATACATTACCTGCGAGGACGCTGAATGGCAAAGAAAAAGGGCGCGACCGGACGTATCCTGCACGATCCGGTGGAGGACCGCCTCACTCCGATTTATCCTCTAGACCTATCGAAGATTCGCACGATTGACAATATGGTGCGCGGGATGAGCCAGACGGCCTACACCGCGCGGCAAATTGGCGACGCGGCGGACGTGCTGGAAGCAATGGCACGCGACCGAGATTGTTTTATTGTGATGACGCTTTCCGGGGCTTTGACCGTGGGGAAAATGGGTTTGGTTTTCTGCGATCTCGTCGAGTCGGGGATCGTGAAGGCGATCGTTTCCACCGGCGCGTTGATGGCGCATGGGCTGGTGGAGGCTACGGGGCGCTCGCATTTTCGTTACGACCCGAAGATGGATGATAACGAACTTTTTCTGGCCGGCTACAACCGCGTTTACGATTCGCTGGAGCCGGAAGTAAATCTGGACGCGGTGGAAGTGGTGGTGGACCACGTGCTGCAGCGCTGGCCGAGCGATGAAGTGGTGTGCAGCTGGAAATTGAATCAGCGCATTGGGGAGTATCTGGCAGATCATGCCAAGGGCCGCGGGATTTTGAAATCGTGCATCGAACACAACGTGCCGGTTTTTGTGCCGGCGTTTACGGATTCCGAGTTGGGGATTGATTTTGCTTTGTACCAGAGGCAGCGGAAGAAGGAAGGGAAGGCTCCGCTGCGTTTTGATCCTTTCCTGGACTTTGAGCATTACGCGGAGACGATGTTGGCGACCAAGCGCATGGGCATTTTGACGATTGGCGGAGGAGTGCCGCGGAATTGGGCGCAGCAATTCGGCGTTTATGCCGAATTGCTGGCGCGGCGTGGGTACGAGAAAATTCCGCTGAAACGTTATAACTATGGGTTGCGGATTTGCCCTGAGCCGGTGAATTGGGGCGGGCTTTCGGGGAGCACTTACACCGAAGCTGTATCGTGGGGGAAGTTTGTGCCCCTGGAGGAAGGCGGACGATTCGCGGAAGTGCTGGACGACGCTACCGTGGCGTTGCCGCTGATCGTGGGCGCAGTTTTGGAGCGGCTGGGATACCGGTACGGTCGAGATGCGAAATCTGCGAAGGGCAAGCCCGGCGCAAAACCGAAGTGATTGCTTGCCGTCGAGCGGAGCATTCGTGAATCGTACCCTTTGCTCGCGCTGCGCTTGTCTGTTGTTGCTGCTGCTTTGCGTTTATTCCTCGCGCGGCCGCACTCTTGCGGTTCGCGCGCCCCCGAATTCCAACCAAATTCGCAATCGCCACGGACGTGCCATCGTTGTGGACGGCGTCAAATCAGCCGGCGAATGGGACGATGCCTCCATGACGCAATTCTCAGTGGGGCTGGGTTGGAATGTGCGCGTATTCGCCAAGCATGATGCGCAGAACTTGTATTTTGATTTTGAAGGCGTGACGCATGCGGGCACCCGCTTGTTCCCAGAAAGTTTGCTCGATCCGCGCAACACGAAATCGCTGGCATGGCAGAAGGGCCAGTGGTGACTGCACGTTTCCAATAATTTATGCGAAGGAGATGGCACGCCGAACGTCTACGAAAAGAATGGCAAGTTGCAATGCGCGCACCGCGAGCCCGGTTGGGACGGAGATAATCCGCCGGACGACTACACCGAGCTTATCGAAGTGAAAATTTCGTTCGCGAAATTGGGCGTGGAGTATTCGCCGGGAATGAAAGTCGGATTGGCGTTCGACGTTACCGATGCGAATGGGAAGGCGGATCAGAAAGCGTACTTCTGGCCTGCGGCGGCGAAAATTGATTCGCCGAAAACCTGGGGAATTGCGGTTGTGGAGTGAGAACGCGGACGAACGACCCGTGTTGATTAGTCGTCTTCGCCGATTAGGATGGCTGCGGCTAGAACTGTGGTCCACAGGCCGCGCTTATCGCCTACGGCGGACTGCGTGATGTTCATGGTGCGGACGATCTTGTTGGAGATGCGATAGACTTCCTTTTTCTCGTCCCACGACAAATCGGGATCGAATTCCACGTTCAGCGTGGTCGCCAGCATTTCGGCGGCAAGTTCCTCGGTGTACTCTCCGGCAATTTCCTCGCTCTCACCGAATGAGTGATGCTCGGATAAGTAACCGAACATGGACTTATCGGCTGGCAGTGCGAGGCCTACGCCTGCAGCGATCAGGCGATGGGGTTCGCGTGTCTGATTTTCGCTGATTACGGTGAAGGCTACCTGGCCGGGCTTGATGTGCTTCAATCCTTCGCTGCGGGAAATCAGTTTGCAGTAAGGCGGGAAAATCGAGGAGACGCGAACGATGTTGCACGCGGCAATACCTGCGTTGCGCAGCGCCAGCTCGAAGCTGGAAAGGCGCTCGCGGTGTTTCCCGACTCCCTTGGTGAGGAAAATTTTCTTCGCGACGAACGCCATGAGCAGTACCGAACTGCGGTGCCTCCACAGAATCGAGTAGAAAAAATCAGCGTTTGAAAACTAACAAGCACATGGAGCGATGTCAATGGAATTCAGCGTGCTCGCGCGATCCTGCTGTCGGAATTGTGCAAGGGAGGAGCCGAATATTACAGCTTGATGAAAATTTCGCCTCCGGCGCGGGCGGTTTTGCAGCGCACGCCCAAATATAAAAATGGGGACCCGCAGTGCGAGTCCCCATCGAGCGAAGCGGTGGCTGGCGACCGTGCCGCCATAGCCTGATTAAACTCTTACCAACCCCGCCAGCCGTAGTAGCCGTAATACGCCGGATACGGATACGGTCCATAGGGGTACGCATAATATCCGTACGGCGGCGGTGGATACGGACGCACCAGGCGCGGCCGAGGTGCTGGTTTTGACTGTGCGTAATCCTGTGAAGTTACGGGGCGGAAAGCCACATTGCTGCGCACGGTCGAAATCGCCACCGGATTCTCCAGACGGAAAGTGAGCACGTCTTCCGGAGGAATGATCGTTGGCTTGCCGCGCGTCAGCAACACTCCGGCAACGCTGGCGACAAAACCTGCGCCTGCGCCAATCGCCGCGCCCGGGCCACCCGCTGCAGCCGCGCCGATCGCTGCGCCCGTCCCGGTGGTGACGCCGATGGCCGCCGCATCGCGGCCGTTGGACGTACCGGCGGAAGCGTTCAGCAGCGTGGTTTGCACCGGCAGCAGCTGGCCATCAACCAGCGTCAACTGGCTCAAATCGAGCTGCAATTTCGAAACTCCACTCACGCGCCCGGCCCTTTTCGCGTCGGTCACGTGGCCGATTATGTTTTGATTGCGGCGCATCACTACCCAGCCGTCCACGACGATGGGTTGGGCGAGCGTGGCGATGAATTCATCGCCCGTTTTGTTCTTGTCGCTGGAAAGCCAGTCCGACGTGCGGACCTGGATTACGGTGCCTGCGGGAATCGTCAGCGCATCTGGCAGATTCGCAGGCCGCGCCCGCACATATGGCGGAGGTGCGGGCTGTTGATTTTGCGGCGTAGGAGCGGGCGGCAGAGGGCCAGTTTGATCCGGCGGCGGAGGTGGCGCTGCTTGCTGGTCAGGTTGCTGGTCGTTTTGCTGATTTTGGCCCTGCTGATTCTGTTGCGGCGGCGCGGATTGATCCTGTTGCTGTTGCTGATCGGGCTGCGCCTGGCGGTCTTGCTGCGGCGACGGGACGTTTGCTGGAGCGTCAGCTTGTGAGTTTGCCGGCGGATTATTCTGGTCGGGCGGATTCTGCTGGCCCTGCTGCGCCAGCGCGGGCACGGCGCCCAGCAATATTCCCAATGCTAGTGCGCCCAGCGTCCGGCCAATCCGTTGTTTGAACGCGTTGCGGTTCGATCGTTCCGAGTTCATCGTTTACTCCTATGGTGTTCCTATGGCGGCTCGGCAACTCCACGGGAAGCGCCACGGGCCTGCGAACATTGTTAGCCCGGCTAAAAGCTGCTTCCGCCGTTCCGTATGAGTGATGGCGAAACGCCCGCCCGGAGTTGTCTCCGCAGCATGTAACCCGCCCATGGCGAAAAAGTTTCGCCGGCTGTTCACCAAATTGGATTCAGGTTCAGTCGTTTGCGTTTCAGCGGCCCACAAGAGGGAATTATTGCTTGCAGAGGAGCGGGACGCAAGGCGATAGAGTATCCGCGACCAATTTTAACTCGCGCAGCTGCGGATGCGTGAAATCCGGTCCGGCGTCGGCGGCGGTCTTGCCTTTGCGCGAAATTTGAATCACCGCGGCGACCTTGCGTTCCTGCAGAATCGGCGCGCTCATAATCTTCTGGATGGCTTCGCCGCGCTCGTCTTCGGTAATAGGGACGGCTTCAAATACCGAAGAATGCGGCACCACAGCGAAATGATTGATTACTTCGGGCCGCTTTTCGCGCACGGTGCGCGCGGCCAGGGAATTGGTGCTGGTCAGCGGAATCTGGCCCACTTGCCGGAGCTTTTCCGGGACCACAAAGCGCAGGAAGCGGTCGTCCTCGGTGATTACCAGGATCGCCACTTCGTGCGGCTGCACCGCGAAGTTCTTGCTGACCATGTCCACCACGCGGTTTAGGCCCACAAACTCGCCGTCGGAGCTCTGGCGGACAACTTCGCCCACCCACTTTTTCAAATCGCTGATGGATTCGCTGGACATGACGGTGTGGTTCGCTTTCGAAACAGTCTAGCATTCGAGGCGGAGGCTCCCATGACCCAATCGGCGGCCTGTATCCAAACAATAGCTAGTGACTAGCGCACGAGGCTAGTTCAGGAACCGCGCGACGATACTTCTGTTCGAGGTGCCAGAATCTACTACTAACTGGCCGCTGCGATCTGAAGTGGTTCCGAGGGTTGCGTGAAGTTTTTGATTAACGTTAACAATTGCGTGCCGAAGCGACTCTTTTCCACGCAGGCATGAGCGCCGACCGCGAGTGTAGATGGCAGGAAGGGGATGGGGTCGTGCTGGGTCATGATCCAAATTTTGGCTGTGGGAATTTTCTGCTACAGAAGACGCGCCGTCTCCAATCCACCGAGGCCCGGCATACAAATATCCAGGGGGATAATATCGCGCAGGGATTCTGCGGCCTTTTGAATTGCGTCCTGCCCATCTACGGCTTGCCCGCGAACTTGCCAATCCGGCACCGACGATAGAATTCCCGTCACCCTGCTGCGAACCATTTCGTTGTTCTCGGCGATCAGAAGGCGCACGGCCGGGCCACCATCCCCCCTTGGAAAGAAATCCTATTCAGCGGACCTGATCGGTTGCAGAACGCTTCCTTCTTCCGAAGCCGCAGGCATCGGGACCGGCAACGTTACCAAGATCTTCGCACCCTTGCCGTTGGACTGAACGTCCATAGTTCCGCCAAAATGGCGGACGCGCTCGCGCATTCCCGTGATCCCGACACCGGAACGCTGCGCTTGAATCTCAGCCAGCTTTTCGGCCGACATTCCTTTACCAGCATCCTGAATCTCCAAGGAAACAGCCGCGGCGGTGCGGGAAAGCCGAATGATCGCGGCCTTGCTATTCGCGTGGCGATGAATGTTCGTAAGGCATTCCTGCACGATGCGAAACACCGACAATTCCATCTCGGCGGGAAGCCTGCCGAAGTCTTGAGGAACTGCGAGTTCGATTTTCAGGTCACTGCGTTCCATCAGACCTTGCGCGTACCAATGAATCGCTTCGGACAAGCCATTTTCATCCAACAGCGGAGGATGCAGCAGATAAGACAGCGTGCGTATCTCTTTGTTCAGCTGCTGAATCAGCGCATGACTATCTGCTACCGCTGCGTCAACCGGTGGATTTTGCCGCGCCAGTTCGCTGATATTGGCTAGATTCAAGCCTAGCGCCGTGAGGATTTGGCCTGCGCTGTCGTGCAACTCGCGTGAAATTCGGCGCCGTTCCTCATCCTGGGTTTTCACCAAGCGGTTCGACAGCCCCCGCAGTTGCTCGGATTGTTGCAGGACTTCCGCGTTGCGCTGCTCCAGCTCGCGAGTCCGAATGCGAACCTGAGCTTCGAGCCCTTGGGCCAGTTCTCGAAGCCTTTCCTGGCTTTCGCGCAATGCGCGCTCCGTCCGCTTCTGTTCCGTAATGTCCCGCGCCACTTTCGACGCGCCGACAATACGGCCCGCGCCGTCCTTCACTGGCGAAATGGTCAGGGAAACATCGAGCATCGTGCCGTCTTTTCGCACCCGCGAGGTTTCGAAATGGTCAACGCGTTCGCCGCGCTTGAGCCGTTCGACAATCATTATTTCTTCGTCCCGGTGCTCGCGCGGAATTATGAGGGTGATGTGCTGACCAATCGCTTCTGTAGCGCTGTAACCAAACAACCGTTCGGCACCTCTATTCCAGCTACTGATAATTCCATGCAAATTCTTGCTGACGATCGCATCGTCCGATGAATCGACGATAGCGGCCAGCAAACCGGTTTGCTCGGTTAACTTTTGACTGGCCTCGCCATCGTCTTGCTGGGATGCGGTAGATTCCGGAATACCCTCGCCGCGGAGCGGGACAGGCGCGTTTCCTAATCGAGTGCCAGGGAGGTTCTGGGACGACAATCGCACATCCGCTGTGGGGCTTGGCGTTCTCTCCGTGTCTCGATTGCGAGCTAACCTATCGAGCGTCGGGAGCAAATCTTGATAGACACTAAGTTTGGCAATGCTGGCCGCAGCATCTACTTCCAGAGCTTGGCGAAGAATTATGGTGGGCTCATTCTGACTGACGATTACGACCTTGGTTTCCGGGAGTTCGCGTCGAATAATCCGAGTCGCATCCAGGCCGTTCATCCGAGGCATCGAGATGTCCATAAGGACGACGTCGGGCCGCAGGGCCTTGGCCTTCTGGAGAGCTTCCAGTCCATCCACTGCTTCGCCGCAGACGAGCCAATCGGAGCGCGTTGCGAGCAAGGCGCGCAACCCGCGCCTGACGGCTTCGGTGTCGTCAACGAGAAGGATACGCATGGAACTCAACGATCTGCTCGCTTCAACTAGAGACTCCGAGCCTCACAATACTTCGCCTGTATGGCCTCGACATCCTGATGCGAGCCAATAGAAAACGTTAACGGAGCGCGCGAGCGACCGCCATACAGCGTTCACCCTATTTATTCAGTCGTTGCACGGGGATGGATGCTTGCTTGAGGGGTGGTCTGTCGCCGGAGGCTTTGGCAAAAGTTTCTGCGACACTGGCCGGAGTTCCTCGGGGTGCTTACGGAGGTAGTTCAAAAGGTGGCGCTTCTTTTCCTTGCCGCGCTGAGTCAACTCTCCGTCCGGCTGCGGGTGATTCGGATTCACTTCCGGCAAATTCTGGTCTACGCGGCGATAACCCGAGAGCCACATCTTCTTGACGGTCGGAATCGAAACGCCCAGTCCCTGGGATAGCTCGTCGTCCGTTCCACCGCCGAGCGCCATGAGCAGCATGCGCTGTTCGCTTGGGCGGAAGCCGCAGCGCGGCGGGTGGTAATCAAAAAGCGAACCAACCCAGGTGGCATTCCACGACTCTTGGTTGTCGAGTTCTGCCGTTCGCGAGGTGCCGAGAATGTGAGGATTTCTGACGATTTCTTCCAGATCTTCATTATCGCAGGACTTTTGATAGCACCCAGACACCGGGTTCCAGAGCAGTCCGCCGGTCTGGAGAGTCCAGCGAAGTCTTTGCACGCTCTCCACTTGCGAGCTGATAACTTCCTTCAACAGAAAGCCGCTATGAACCTCAATAAAACCGCTCATCACAAGACGAAGGATTTCGATATTTGTCTCGAATTCCGGACGCATACAACCTTCCCATGTAAGGAGATTGAGTCCTCCCAGCGAGTTCGCCTCGCGGAACTGGCGACCAGAGAGAACGGGCCAGTCATCCCCCAGAATTCTCCTCATTAATTCCGGTCCGATCCAACGAAGCGGCGGTACCTTCAGCTCGCGCAGAAAATCGTCGGTCACAAACATCGAGATCCCGACAAAGCAAATCGGAGCACGAGGATAACCACTCTCTTGGAATACGGTGGTGTTCCCCGCTTCGCAGGCGAGCAAACGCAGCCACGCTTTGGACAAATCGCCGATCTGGCTTCCGTATCGAGGACCGATCACAGGGTGCGCCGCTACGATGTCAGCACATTCGCGAACGTCTTTCGGCTCCATCGGACGATGGCGGATGGTCACAGCTAGCCTCCCGAACTGATAGACGAGTTTGGCGGCCCCTCACGCAGGGTTCACGGCAGTTAATGGTCCTATTAGGATACTTGTTTATAACACGCTCTTTGCTAGGATTCCGCACCATGCACAAATCCACGCAAGAGCGGTTCGGTTCATAGGTTCGAGGCAGAAGAACTTGTCTTGAAACGATCGTCGTTCCGGGCTCACTACCATCCAGATAGTGACCTCGCCGAACGTTTGCAGTTGAATAAGGGAACAGCGGAGAAACGGCCGCGCGCGGCGCTTGCAAGCTCACCTTGTTATCCTCGGTACGCAGCCCCGGGCGTCCTGCACAACGACTGCGTTTGACGGGAGGGAATATGAGAAATCCACCGACCCCTGGGCGATCGAATCCATTCACGAACCCGGGATTTCATCGGATCACCGTCGCGCTAGCTATGGCCGCGGTCTTGGGAGTTTTGTCTGGATGCGGCGGAAAATCAGCCCCCTTGGCCACGATCGAACCAGCGTTCGTCAGCGTTTCGGTGAGCCCCAATTCCGTCACGGTGTTTCGGGATGCGACGCAAACCTTTACGGCCAAGGTCACCGGAACGGCCAACACTGCAGTCACGTGGAGCGTGGAGGAAGGCTCGGGCGGTACGATCGACAGTGGAGGCGTCTACACGCCTCCCCAGAATGGGGCTGGCACCTTTCATATCGTAGCGACGAGCCAGGCCGTTTCGACCGCGCTTGGCGCAGCCACAGCGGTTGTTCCGCTGCCCCAAGTGACGATTAATCCTGCGGCAGTAACACTGCGTCCTGCTGGGACGCGGACCTTCGCGGCCACTGTGACCGGGCTGACCAACACGGCTGTAAATTTCACGATTCAGGAGAGCGGTGGTGGGGCGATAAACAGCGCCGGAGCCTACACTGCGCCGATCGCTGATGGGCTCTATCACGTCGTCGCCAGCAGCGCCGAAGAAACGACGGTGACGGCGAGCGCTGCCGTTAACGTGACGACCGCCGCGAGTGGATTTACCCCTACCGGGAATCTCCAGGAGGCGCGGGGCCTCCACACTGCCACCTTGCTGCCGGATAACAACGTGCTCGTGGTGTATGGCTCAAACAGCAACACAAACTGTTACCTGGGCCTCTCCTCGATAGAACTTTACGATGCTGGCACCGGCACTTTTACTGAAATCGCCGGAGAAGATGGCGTAGGGATATTCGGTCACACCGCAACGCTGATGGCGGAAGGTAAGGTCTTGTTAGCCGGGGGCTTTGTAGACAGCGCGTGGGATTGCACGGGCAATGTCTCAAACAACGCGGCAGGAATCTACGACTCGGTCACAGGTGTATTCAGCGACACCGGCAACATGACGACCTTCCGTGGCGGTCATAGCGCGACTTTGCTGACGACCGGTAAAGTTTTGGTTGCAGGAGGAGCCGATCAAGATCCAACTGGAACGGGGTTGGCCAGCGCCGAACTTTATGATCCAAGCACTGGCACTTTCACGGAAACGGGAAACATGTCGGCTGGGCGCTTCCTGCACACCGCGACACTGCTGCAAACGGGGAAGGTACTCATCGTAGGTGGCGCCTTGACATCTGCATCAGACCCACTCGCCACGGCGGAACTCTACGATCCGGCAACCGGCAGCTTCACTAAGACCGGGGCAATGGCGACCCCCCGCGAACAACATACGGCAACTCTTCTCGCCGACGGTAAGGTGCTCATCGTTGGCGGCACAACCTCCACGGGGACGGGTGATTTGCGCCCGACCGCAAGCGTGGAAGTGTACGACCCATCCACGGGATCGTTCTCGATGAGCAAACCAATGGCCGAAGCCCGAATCCTGCATACAGCGACGTTGTTACCGAGCGGGGAGGTGCTGGTAACGGGAGGCGGCGTTGAGAACTCCACAGCGGAGATCTACGATCCGTCGACTAGCTCCTTCCGCTTCACCGGCGGGATGGAGATCGGGCGTTCGGGACACACCGCGACGCTGCTCTCGAATGGAAGCGTATTGGTTGCGGGCGGCGGTATTTTCGCTGGTCTGGCAACCGCGGAGCTGTATCAATGAATCGCCGGGATGTGCCGGCTAGGTACGGGAATATCTGACTCGCCCGGCTGAAAGGAGGCAAGCGGCGGGCGTCCCCCACAACGACTGCGCTTGACCGCAGGGAACGTGAAACTTTCTCTATCGGGCGCAGCCGCAATGTGTCGTCATACCGGAAAGTGATCCACTTCTGTCGTTTTCGGCTTCTTGCAAACTTTTGCGCGCGCAACTATACTGAAACTTCTGCGGGTTAGTGTTCGACGCGCTTGGAGTGTGCATGTCGGTTGCAGCAACTGATTCTAAGACGAGTTATCTCCTCGACAAACTGCAGTCCCTCAGCGGCGTAATACCAATTGGAGCATTCCTGGCGGAACATTTCTGGTCGAACAGCTACGCCCTGGTGAGCGTGGCCAAATACAACTACGTCTCGCAGGAATTGCAGCAGATTCCCTGGCGCATCATCGTCGAAACCTGCGTGCTTTTCATTCCCATCCTGTTTCACGGGCTTTACGGTTGTTACATCTGGTGGACGGGCAAGTCCAACGCCATTGGGCATCCCTGGATGGCCAACTGGCTGTACGTGCTGCAGCGCTGGACGGGAATTATCGCTTTCGTGTTTATCGGCTGGCATTTGTATACCGAGCGGTTTATGGGCCACGGCGTCACCACCTACGCCGACGTGCAGCGCAACCTGATGAATCCCTGGTATCTCACTTTTTACATCGTTGGAATCACCTGCGCTTCGTTCCACCTGGGCAACGGGCTGTGGAATTTCGCCTGCAAGTGGGGAATTGCGGTGAGCGTTTCGGCACAGCGCGCGGCGGGATGGTTGGGCGCGGCCGTTGCGGTGGCGTTTACGTTTATCGGCGTGGCGATCGTGCTTGCGCTGCATTACGGGGCGTTCCCGCTGGGGGGCTACGTCCAATGAGGCAGCCGAAAATCATTATCGTAGGCGGCGGATTGGCCGGTTTGATGGCTGCGATCAAGGTGGCCGAAACCGGAGTAACGGCTGACCTGTTTTCAATTGTGCCGGTGAAGCGCTCGCATTCGGTGTGCGCGCAGGGTGGCATCAACGCCGCGAAAAATTTAAAGGGCGAAGGCGATTCCACCTGGAAGCATTTCGACGACACGATTTACGGCGGCGATTTTCTGGCGAATCAGCCGCTGGTGAAAGGTATGTGCGAGGCGGCGCCGGCGATTATTGACCTGCTGGATCGCATGGGGGTGATGTTCAACCGCACGCCGGAAGGTTTGCTGGATTTCCGGCGCTTTGGCGGCACGCTTTATCACCGCACGGCATTTGCGGGCGCGACGACCGGACAGCAATTGCTGTACGCGCTCGATGAACAAGTCCGCCGCTTTGAATCCGAAGGCAAAGTAAAAAAATTCGAAGGCTGGACGTTTCTTTCGGCTGTGCTGGACCACGCCGGGGTGTGCCGCGGCGTCTGCGCCATGGATCTGAAGACCATGGAGATCAAGACGTTCCCCTGCGACGCGGCGATTTTCTGCACGGGTGGTATCGGAGCGGTGTTCGGGCGCTCGACGAATTCCGTGGTGTGCACTGGTTCCGCGCAATCGGCTTTGTTCCAGCAGGGCGCTTACTACGCGAACGGCGAGTTCATTCAGGTGCATCCCACGGCGATTCCGGGCGAAGACAAGCTTCGGTTGATGAGCGAATCGGCGCGTGGCGAAGGCGGGCGCGTGTGGGTGCCCAAGACGCCGCAGGATCCGCGTCCGGCGAGACAAATCCCGGAAACCGAGCGATTTTATTTTCTGGAGGAGTGGTATCCGAAGTACGGAAACCTGGTGCCGCGCGACGTTGCCACACGCGCGATTCACAAGGTTGTCTACGAAATGAAGCTGGGGCTTGCAGGTGACCCTGCTGTCTATCTGGACGTGACGCACATCCCGCGCGAGGTGCTGGAGCGCAAGCTGGAAGGCATTTTGGAGATTTACCAGAAATTCGTAGGCGTGGACCCGCATGTGGAGCCGATGAAAGTTTTTCCGGGGATGCATTACACCATGGGCGGTTTGTGGGTGGACAACGAGAACCAGGGCACTAACATTGCTGGAGTGTACGCGGCGGGCGAATGCGAATACCAGTATCACGGTGCCAATCGTCTCGGCGCGAATTCGCTGGTTTCGTGCATCTACGGCGGAGGCATCGCGGGAACTGCAGCGGTGCGTTACGCGCGCAGCCTGGAATCGGGCTGTGAAAACACATCGCCGGCCGTCTATGAGCGCGAACGCGTGCGGCAGCAGGATATTTCGGACGCTTTGTTGAACCAGCACACTGGGACGGAAAATCCGCTGACGATCTGGCGCGAGATGGGCGACATCATGACGGAAAACGTGACGGTGATCCGCTACAACGCTGCGATGCAGAAGACGATGGTGAAGCTCGACGAGCTGAGCGAGCGCTACAAGCACATTAATTTGCAGGATCGCACGCAGTGGTCGAACCAGACGCTGAATTTCGTGCGCGAGCTGGGGAACATGCTGATTCTCGCAAAAGTGATCACGCTGGGAGCGATCGCGCGCAACGAAACACGCGGCGCGCACTTCAAGCCGGAGTTCCCGGAGCGCGACGACGTGACTTGGCTGAAGACCACCATAGCCAGCTGGGACGCCGGAAAAATCAAGTTGGACTATCAAGCGGTGGATATTTCGCTGCTGCCGCTGCGCGAACGGAAATATACCGCAGCGAAATGACCAATGATGCGGTGGCCGGAGTAGCGGGCGGAGAAGGCGAGGTGAGGCATGGTGGCCGATAAAACTTTCATCGTGAAGATCAAGCGCCAGCAGCGCCCGGATGAAGCCGTGCGCTGGGAAGAATACGAACTGCGCTACCGGCCGCACATGAACGTAATCATCTGCCTGCGCGACATCGCTGAAAAACCATTCACGCGCAGCGGCAGCGAATCCACTCCGGTAAGTTACGAAGCCAACTGCCTGGAAGAAATTTGCGGCGCGTGCGCGATGCTCGTCAACGGCAAGCCGCGCCAGGCTTGCACCGCGCTGGTGGACGATCTGGAAAAGCCGATTCGCCTGGAGCCGCTGGCAAAATTTCCGCTGATTCGCGATCTGCAGGTTGATCGCAGTTCCATGTTCGAAAATTTGAAACGCACCAAGTGCTGGATTCCGATTGACGGAACGTACGATATTGGTCCTGGGCCGCGCATGTCGGCGGAAAAGCAGGAAGTGGGCTACGCGCTTTCGCAGTGCATCACTTGCGGCAATTGCCTGGAGATTTGTCCGAAGGTGAATGAGCATACGAATTTTGTTGGGGCCGCGATAGTCAGCCAGGTGCGTCTATTTAATATGCATCCTACGGGTGCAATGCACGCAGGGCCGCGGCTGGAAGCGTTGATGGGGCCGGGCGGCATCGAGGACTGCGACAACGCGCAAAATTGCGTGAAAGTTTGCCCGAAGGGCATTCCGCTGACCGAATCTTTGGCTGCGGTGAACGGCCAGGTGCTGGTACACGCGGTGAAAAGTTTCTTGCGAGGCTCCTGAGCTTCGCGTCGCGCGGTCTTTTTGTTTTGTCGCCGCAGGTTGTAGAATCCCAAAGAATGTGTGAGTTTTGGGGGAGGAATGGGTCGTAGTGGTTTGTTTGCAATTAGCGTGCTGCTCGGAGGAGTTTTGTCGCTGGTGGGCCTGACCATTGAATCGCAATCGCAGTCGCAACCGAATATTTCGCCGGCGGCACGGGAGCTGCATTTCCAGTCCATTGTGATTGACACGCACGACGATACGACGCAGCGCTTGCTCGACCCGAAATTCGATTTCAGCGCGCGCCACTCCGATGGCAGCGTGGACATTCCGCGCATGCGCGCCGGCGGGCTGAGCGCGATTTTTTTCTCGATTTGGATTCCTGGCTCCGTCACCGGACCCACGGCCGTGCAGCGCGCGCTGGATCAAATTGCCGCGATTCGTGAAACCGTGCTCCGTCATCCGAACGATCTGGTTCTGTGCACGACTGCCGAAGAGATTCGCCGCGCGAAGGCGGCGGGCAAAATTGCGGTGCTGATGGGCGTCGAGGGCGGGCACATGATCAACAACTCGCTCGCCAACCTGGACAAGTTTTTCGCGCTGGGCGTGCGTTACATGACTCTGACGCATACCGTGAACACCGATTGGGCGGACGCTTCCACGGACAAGGCCGCGCACAACGGGCTCACCGATTTCGGCAAACAAGCGGTGCGCGAAATGAACCGGCTGGGGATGATGGTGGATATTTCGCACGTGGCGGACAAGACTTTCTGCGACGTACTCGCGATCAGCAAAGCGCCAGTGATCGCTTCGCATTCTTCCTGCCGCGCGTTGTGCAATGCTCCCCGTAATATGACGGACGATATGATCAAGGCGCTGGCGGCGACGGGCGGCGTCATGCAAATCAATTACCACATCGGTTTTCTGAGCCAGCAATTTCAGGACGTCTCGAAGGCGCACCCCGAACTGGGCAAGGAAATCGAAGCGGAGTCGAAGAAGCGCTGTGGCGCAAAGGAAGCGTGCCAGTTGATCGAAGCGGATAAAATCACTCGGGAGATGGTAGCGCAGGGAAAGCTGCCGCGCGTGGACTGGACCGAGATCATCAACCATATTGATCATGCCGTGAAACTGGTGGGCGCAGAGCACGTGGGCCTGGGCTCCGATTTCGATGGCGCGGATATGCCTTACGGAATGGAAGATGTTTCGGATATTCCGCAAATCACGAACGCGCTGCTGGCCAAGGGTTATACTCCGGGCGACGTGCGGAAAATTCTGGGTGGCAATACGCTGCGTTTGATGCAGGATGTGGAAGCCGCAGCCCAAAAATAACGTGAATAATATTTAGGAGGAAAATCGTGAAACGCTTCGTCCCCTTGCTCTTCATCGCGCTGTTCGTGTCAGTGGCTCCGGCCGCCACGCCCACGCAAGCTCAATCTCAGGCAGCCGCGCCCGCAGCCAAACCGGCTACGGCGGCGCATCCGCACGCCACAACTCCTGGCACCGACCCGGCTTTGCTGCATCCCGCGACGCTCACGGCGAAGGCTCCGGATGTCTATGAAGTGACTTTCAAGACGACGGCGGGCGATTTTGTCGTGACCGTGACGCGCGCGTGGGCTCCGCTGGGTGCGGATCGGTTTTACAATCTTGTGAAGCACCGATTTTTCAGCGATGCGGCCTTTTTCCGCGTCATGCCCAAGTTCATTGTGCAATTCGGATTGAGCGCCAATCCGGCCGTGAATAAAGTTTGGGACAAGGCTTCTATCAAGGATGATCCCGTCACGCAGAGCAACCACACTGCCTACCTGACGTTCGCGACTGCCGGACCGAACACGCGCACTACGCAGCTGTTCATCAACCTGGGAGAGAACGCGGCGTTGGATGGGCAGGGATTTGCATCGTTCGGGCAAGTGACCAGCGGCATGGACGTAGTGCAGAAAATTTACAGCGGCTACGGAGAGTCTCCGGACCAGGCGCTGATCACTTCGCAAGGGAAGGCTTACCTCGATAAGAACTTCCCGAAACTCGATCACATCATTTCCGCGACGGTGACGTCGCCCACGCCGCCTGTGCACACCACGCCTGCGCACAAGGCCGCACCGGCTGCGTCCAAGCCCGCGCCCACGCAGCAGTAATCCGATGGCGGTCTCGCTTGACGCGACCGCTGCCACAAAAACGCATTTCATTTCTTAAATGGAAATCATACGGACCGTGTAGGCACGGTTCGTTGGGAGAACGACTGATGACTGGAAAACCGACCTTGCTGGATGCTGGCAATCTGAAAGACACCGCGCCGGAAAAATTTGACGTAACCTTCAAAACCACCGCCGGAGATTTCGTCGTAGAGGTGACGCGCGCCTGGGCGCCGCTCGGCGCGGACCGTTTCTACAATTTGGTGAATCACGGTTTCTACGATGACGCCGCCTTTTTCCGCGTGATCCCCGGATTCGTAGTGCAATTCGGATTGAGCGCCGACCCGGCGGTGAATCAGGTCTGGCGCAAGTCGAATTTCAAGGACGATCCGGTCACGCAGAGCAACAAGCCCGGCTACATCACTTTCGCGACCGCCGGAAAAGATACGCGCACCACGCAGCTTTTCATCAACACCGGCAACAACGCGCAGCTCGACAAAATGGGCTTCGCTCCCTTCGGCCAGGTGACTTCCGGCATGGACGTGGTGAAGAAAATTCACAGCGGCTACGGCGAGGCTCCGGACCAAGGCTCGATCACCGCGCTCGGCAAGCCGTATCTCGACAAGAACTTCCCGAAGCTCGATCGCATCAACTCCGCGACGATCGCCTAGGATGTCGTCGCGCAAGCAGCGCAGCGGCGGCTCGCGCGCTGTCTATCACCGCACTGGATGATGGAAACGGGGTCAGCTGTGTCCATTTCTCGCGATTTCGCGACTGACCGCGACGTCGCGCTGCGCTCGCGCGTGATGCTCTTCGCGCTGGCTTCCTGCAAGCTGCTCATCCAACTCGCCGGCATTAATCACTACGGATTTTTTCGCGACGAGCTTTACTACGTCGCTTGCGGCCAGCATCTCGCCTGGGGATACGTAGATCAGCCGCCGCTGGTCGCTTTTGTTGCGTGGTTTGCCAGGCACTTGTTGGGAACTTCGCTCTTCGCCGCGCGCCTGTTTCCAGTTTTGGCCGGTGCCGCGGTCGTATATGCCACCGGCCGTATCGCCGCGGAATTGGGTGGTGACCTGTTCGCGCAATTTCTTGCGGCCACGGCGATTTTATTCGCGCCTGCGTATATCGCGTTTGACAGTTTTCTCTCCATGAACGCGTTTGAGCCGCTGTTCTGGCTGTTGTGCGCCTGGATCGCTATTCGCATCGTCAAAGGTGCGTCGCCACGACTGTGGCTGCTGTTCGGCGGCGTGGCCGGTCTGGGCCTGGAAAATAAACACAGCATCTTGGTGTTTGGTTTTGCTCTCGTTGCGGGGCTGCTGCTTTCCGGCCCAGCACGGTTGTTTCGTTCGAAATGGATTTGGCTGGGAGCGGCGCTGGCGTTCGCAATTTTCCTGCCGAATTTGCTGTGGGAATCGCGGAATGGCTGGCCGCAGATCGAAGTAGTCCGCAACGCGCAGCAATTCAAGAACGAAGCGATCAGTCCTCTGCAATTCGTGTTCGAGCAGGTTCTTTTTATGCAGCCGCTGGCGCTGCCGGTGTGGCTCGCGGGTCTCGGGTGGTATTTTGTCGCCCCGGAAGGGAAGCGGTTCCGTTTTCTGGGCTGGTCCTACCTGATCGTCCTTGCGATTTTTATCGTGCTGGGCGGCAAGTCGTATTATGCGCTGCCAATTTACCCGGTGCTGATGGCTGCGGGCGGCGTCGCTCTGGAGGCATTTTCCGCCGCGCCGCCGCGCCGTTGGGCGGCGGCGGCGTTTGCTGCGTTGCTCATCGTCGCCGGTTTGGTGACGCTGCCGTTCGGCGCACCTATTTTGCCGGTGGACACCTTTCTGCGCTATTCACAGCTACTGCCTTATGCGAACTCGGTGAAAACCGAGCGCGACGCCACCACCGCCCTTCCGCAACTCTACGCAGACATGTTCGGCTGGGAAAATATGGCGAAGCAAATTGCACACGTCTATCAAGCGCTGCCGCAATCCGAACGGGCCGGTTGCGCGATCCTGGCGGGAAATTACGGCGAAGCGGGCGCGATTGACCACTTCGGACCGGCGCTGGGCCTGCCCGCGGCGATCAGCGGACACAATAGCTATTATTTCTGGGGCCCGCGCGCCTACAGCGGCTCGTGCGTGATTCTTTTCGGCGAACGTGCTGACGAACTTAAGGATTTGTTCGGGGATGCACAGCTTGCGGGAGCAATCACCGATGCGCACGCCGCGGTGGCCGAACGCAATGTGCACGTTTACATCTGCCGCAAACCAAGCGCGCCGCTCGCCGAACTTTGGCCGCATTTCAAATTGATTATTTAGGCGAAACGGTTGATTGTTGCGGGAAGGTATCGTAGCGGCGGTCGCGCCGAGCGAGACCGCCCTCGAGCTGCGCCGCACCGCCGATGGCGGACTGAAGTGTGCCGCCCCAAGTGCAACGCCAACGGCACCTAATGTAACGGCGCGTGGCGCGGATTTCTGGCAGCTTGTTCCAATTCGCCTACGTTCAATCCTGCAGCCACCAGGCGATGGCCGATTTCCGAATCCGTGCGCCTGGCAATCGCCAGCAGCACGCATTCGCAAGTAAGAATCGGAATCATCCGTCCCTCCACCACATCGTGCGCGGGCGCAAGCTCCTCGGCGCTCCTCAGCAGCACATTCAGCTCACTCGAACGCGCCAGAGGCTTGCCGTCAGCCTCGGGACTTTTCGCCGGCCTCGGCCACTGCCACTTCGCGGGCTTTTCGTCGCCGCGGCGCTGCTGGTCGTAGAATTCAATCCAGTAATGCCAGCGCTGCGGGCTGATGCGGCAGATCTGCTGCAAATATTCTTCGATGCCGTCCTGCTCGGGCCAATATTTCGCAAGACGCTCCCAATCGTAAATGTACATTCCAGCGAGCAGGTCCGCCACTTCCACGGCGCTGGCCGCGCGGCTGTGCGCCAGCATCGCCGCCAGGCTTTCCGCGCGCGCCAAATCTTTGGTTAGCCGGTGCGCCACCCGCGCAGGTTGCGCGCCACCGCGCGATTGCGACTCCGCACCGACCGCGCCGGTGCTCGCGAGCTTGTCACCTTTGCGCCGGCCTCCTGCATCAGGGCCTGAAGGCGCACCTTTGCCATTCTTTCGCCCAAATAATTTCATTTTGGATTGACGACTCCCGTAATAATCTTAGCAGACACCCGGTTTTCTCCACTGGAAACTCAGGGCGGCTTTCTCCGATTGGTCACTTGCTCTGGCGGGAACCCGGATATATATTTGCTTTTAATCCTGAGCGAATTTTCCCGCGGGCGGCGGAAGCGCGGTTAGAATGCTCGATCACCAAGCGGCAGAAACTTCGCGGGCGGCTCCGCAGAAAGGCCCCGTTCCATGACGCAAACGCAAAGCATGACGATGCGCGAATCCACGCACGCCCCGTCGAATCCGTTCGTGGGGACCTGGAAGCTGGTTTCCATTTCCTCTTCTGAATCCCGACTTTTCGGCGAACGCCCGGTGGGCATTCTGATTTACGACGCGGATGGTCACGTGGCCGTGCAGATTATGCGCAATCCGCGGCCGGATATTTCTTCGGGCCCGGGATTTCCCACCCCCAAGGAAGTGCAGATCGCTTACAAGGGCTATTACGCGTACTACGGCACCTACGAAGTGAACCGCGAGAAGAAAACCATCACGCATCACCTGGAGGGAAGCCTGCGCCCCGGCGACGTGGGCAAGGATTTCACCCGCGCCTATGAAATTTCCGGAAATCGGCTGGCGCTTACGCCGGTGGACGACTCGCAAGCGCGCGACGCCTGCCTGACGTGGGAACGCGCGACGTAGTGTTTTTAACTGACGAATGTTCTGTCGCTGCTGTGCGGCCAGGAAGATTAAATTCCCAGCACGGTCACCAATTCCCGCACCGAAGCCGCCGACTTGTCCAGCGCCGCCTGCTCGTCAGGCAATAATTGGATCTCGACGATCTGTTCGATGCCGCCAGCTCCTAACTTTGCCGGCACGCCGACAAAAAGTCCGTTAACGCCGTACTCGCCTTCCAGATAAGCCGCGCAAGGCAGAATTTTCTTCCTGTCCTTCAGAATCGCTTCCGCCATTTCAAACACGGCCGCGGACGGCGCGTAATAAGCCGAGCCGGTTTTCAGCAAGTTCACTATTTCCGCTCCGCCCTTGCGCGTGCGCGCCACAATCGCGTCGAGTTTATCTTTAGCAATCAATTCGGGGAGGGGAATTCCCGCAACGGTCGAGTAGCGTGTCAGCGGCACCATGTCGTCGCCGTGGCCGCCCAGGACGAACGAGTGCACGTTCTCCACCGACACTTTCAGCTCTTCCGCCACGAACGTGCTCATGCGCGCCGAATCCAGCACGCCGGCCATGCCAATCACGCGCGCTTTCGGAAATTTGCTGATCTTGAACGCGGCCTGCGCCATTGCGTCCAAAGGATTCGTGACCACAATCAAAATTGCTTTCGGCGAAAGTTTTACCACCGCTTCCACGACGCCCTTGATCACGTCATAGTTCGCCTTCAGCAAATCGTCGCGGCTCATTCCCGGCTTGCGCGGAAATCCCGCGGTGATCACGATGATGTCGCTATTTTCCGTGCCGCTGTAATCGCCGCTCGCCGTGGAGATTCCCGCCGCACGCGCGTCCGAGCCCATGATTGGCCCAGATTCCGCCATGTCCAGCGCTTTTCCCGCTGGCACGCCGTCCAGAATATCGGTCAGCACCACGTCCGCCAGGCCCGCGTCGTGAATCCGCTGCGCCGTGGTCGAACCGACAAACCCTCCGCCTACCACCGTCACCTTCTTCCGCATTCCACTCTCCCGATTGAATTGAATTCCGTCTGGCTGTCTGCCGCTGTCTCTGCGTTCAGTCGCCCGCGCCAACCGCGGCTTGCATGTTTTCGATAATCGCCGAGGCGTACTCGGACGTCTTCAGCTTCTTCGCGCCGGGCATCAGGCGTTCCAGGTCGTAGGTTACGCGCTTCTGCTGAATGGTCCGCGCGATGCCGTCTTCGATCATGCGCGCTACCGGCTTCCAATCCATGAAATCAAACATCATCGCGCCCGACAGCAACACCGAACTGGGGTTGATCACATCCTTATCAGCGTACTTCGGCGCGGTGCCGTGTGTGGCTTCGAAAACGCCGAAGCCATCGCCGATATTCGCGCCCGGAGCCATGCCCAGGCCGCCTACCTGCGCGGCGCAAGCGTCCGAAAGATAATCGCCGTTCAGGTTTGGCGTCGCAAAGACGTGATATTCATCGGCGCGCGTAAGAACCTGCTGAAACACGGAATCGGCGATGCGATCGTTGACCAGAATTTTCTTTTTCCACTGGCCATTGCCGTGCGAGGCATACAAAGTGTCGAGCGTGCGTTTCACTTCGTCATGAACTTGCTTGCGGAATTCACTGTTCGCCTGGTCCAGGCCGGGCTCGACGGACGCTGCGTTCTCCTCGATCGTGATGTTCGGGTTCTTGTCCTTATTATCCAGGATCCAGCTCTCGCGCTCGGTCACGATTACGTTGCGAAATTCCTGCGTGGCCAGTTCGTAGCCCCAATCGCGGAACGCACCTTCGGTGAACTTCTGAATATTTCCTTTGTGCACCAGGGTCACCACCGTGCGGCGGTGCTCCAGCGCGTGCACAATCGCGCGCCGCACGAGGCGCTTCGTGCCCGTCGGCGACATCGGCTTGATGCCCACACCGGAATCCTCGCGAATTCTTTTCGAGCCGCCCTTCAACATTTCGTTGTTCAGAAAATCGATCAGCTTTTTCACTTCCTGCGTACCGGAGCGCCATTCGATTCCGGCGTAGACGTCTTCGGTATTTTCGCGGAAGATCACCACGTTCATGCGTTCAGGCTCGCGCACCGGGGAAGGCACGCCGCTAAAATAGCGCACCGGTCGCACACATGCGTACAGGTCCAGCACCTGGCGGAGCGTCACGTTTAGCGAACGTATGCCGCCGCCCACCGGAGTCGTCAGCGGGCCTTTGATCGCCACGCGGAAATCGCGAATCGCGTCCACGCTATCTTGCGGCAGCCATTCCTGAAATTTTCCATATGCTTTTTCGCCGGCGAAAATTTCCAGCCATTCGATTTTGCGCTTACCCGCGTAGGCTTTTTCCACGGCGGCATCGAATACGCGCCGCGAAGCGGTCCATATGTCGCGCCCGGTGCCGTCGCCCTCGATGAACGGAATCACCGGATGATCCGGCACGCGAAATACACCGTCGGTGAACTCGATGCCTTTTCCCTTTGCGGGCACAGCCACGCCGTTATAAGTCGTCTTCATGGTTTCCTGATTCTCCCTGGCATCCAACAGACACCGAAACGCGCGCTTCCGGCGTCAATTCCGAACCGACAACCTTAGCACAATCGTCGGCGGGCGGGCATCAACGTTCCCGGAGAGGACGTAAAAGATTCCGCGCTGGGAAAGGTTTTGCACTTGTGGCCGGCGCCTGCTGCGGCTACGGCAGGCACCGGTCGCAACGCGGAAGTACGAGGGCTCGATCAGGGAACAAAAAGACCTTGCGCGCAAGTTCAGACGAAAGCGTTTCGTCTCTGTAATATTGCTTCAAGATTGTAGACGTCCAGCTCATCAAGTCCGGATTTGCGGTTTTGAATTCTTCCCACCGCTGTGCGCGACCCGCGCGCTTCATTCTTTCGTGGATCAGCAGAATGTAGGCCCAGGTAATCGTCTCGTGGTACAGGCCGGACTTGCCGTGAGCCTCTGCGTAACGCGCCAGCGCGGCCGGGAATCGCGCGAGCACATCCAGCACTGGGTATTTGCATAGGTACAGAAAGGCGATCTCGATGTGCACGCTGTGGCGGAGTGCCTGCAGGGGCAGGGAACAGTCTTCAAATTCGCGGAGCAGTGCGTCATCGTGACTAGCGCTCATTGCGGAGACTCGCCTTCGCCTCTTGACGCCTTTTCAGCCACACTAAGGTGATCGCAGCGTATACCGCCAGGTTGCTAACCTCGTATTCCCCTCGCAAGAAGTGGAACAGAATGGCGAACGCAAATACTGCGAGCAGGAGATATGCCCCGGCGATATTTACCACCGGCGCCAGAAACATGATCGTTGCCACGATCTCAACGCTGGCCAGCGTCAGTAAAATCCATTGATGTGCGCCGATGGCACCGCCTGAGGCTCGTGCGGCCTGCATCCCGATGATCGTTGCGCGCAGGAACAGGCACGCCTGGATTAGAACGGCCAGGCCGAGAACCCCGCGCAGCATTTCAATCGCGTGCTCGTCGGTCCAATTGGTCATTTGGCACCCTGCGCTTTCCTGCTGCTCCGGATGTGCTTCGCGCGGCCAGTGTGGCGCGACCTTTTCGTTTTTGGCTTCGGCGCGGCCACGCGCGCCTCGATCAGCCGGTGGCTGGCGCGGAAATCGAGGTCGAAGCCGTAGAACTTCTTAAGTTGCTTGATGCGCTGGCGGGACGGCTTCTGGAACGCCTCCTTGCCGTCAAATGCGTGCAATACGATGCCTTCCAGCAGGTCGCCCAGGGTCAAATCGTGAAATTCGGCAAGGGCCTTGAGCACCTTAAGGAGGCGCTTCTCGATTCGCACGCCCGTCTGGACTCTTTCAACGACAAACTGTTTGCGATACTTCTTCGTTTTCATTGTGGTACCAATGTACCACGGTACAATATGTGCGTGCAACTCTTTCACTGATAAGGCGACCGTGGAAGTCCCGCAATCGCGCGCGCCGACATGAACGGGCCGCGTGGGGCACTGCAGAAGTGGTTCGACGTCGCCGCCGGCGTCCTTGACGCGTGCAACCAGTGCCCGTAGCATCGTCAGAGAATGTAAATGGGAGGGCGCCATTCGAAATCAGAGGCAACGCTTCGAGACATACCGCTGCTTCGCGATAACGTTTTGTAGCGTGCTCCTGCTCGCCTCGCTGGTTGGTAATTCGTCAGAGCGCGCTCGTGCCTTCATCGTCCAAGCTCCTGCGCAGAAAACTCCGGATGCAAAGCTGCAATTGACCAGTTCGTCCTTCGCGGCCGATAGCGCGCTTCCCGCGAAATATAGCTGCGATGGTTCGGATACCTCGCCTGCGCTCGCCTGGACGGAACCTCCTGCAGGCACGCAGAGCTTCGCGCTGGTCGTTGATGATCCCGATGTGCCAACGAAAACCGTGATCCACTGGCTGTTGTACGATTTGCCGGCAGCGACGCGCGCGTTGCCGGAAGGCGTTCCCACGAACGCGAAACTCCCGGACGGCTCGCGCCAAGGCAAGAACGATCACGGCAAGACGGGGTACAGCGGCCCGTGCCCACCAGCGGGCGCGGCGCACCACTATTTTTTCAAGCTCTATGCGCTGGATTACAAAACTGGACTGAAACCAAAGGCCAAAGACGCCGAAGTAGAGCACGCCATCAAAGGCCACATTCTGGCGCAGGCAGAGCTGATCGCGCGCTTCCAGCGCTGATGCGCACCGGTGGGGGCGCGAGCGAGCCGTCGCCGATGGCAAAGTTTCATTTATAGGTTCGATTTGAATTTCTTTGCCTTCGGTAAACATTTTGGGATTTGACGCTCACCAGCCTGCGCGGTACCCTACGCTGTTCAAAAAATGCACCTGACCCCGCAATTGATTCGCGATCGATCCCACCGCAAGGAGACTCATGACTACCGATCTGCGTAATTTTCTGGCAATTCCGTACGAAGAATTGGAAGAGCTCAACCTGAAGGCCAAGGCGCAGCGCATGAATCGCGTGGCGCCGCACAAAATCCAGGAAGAGCGCATCAAGTATCTCAGCGACGAAAAGAGCATCAAGGCCGTCACCGTGCTGTTCAGCGATCTGGAAGGCCGCCTGCACATGCTGGACTACGACAAGAAATTTCTGGTAAAGAGTTGGGACAATCTCACGTTCGATGGCTCGTCCATCCGCGGATTCACCGCGCAGCGCGAAAGCGATTTGCGCCTGGGCATGGATTGGAGCGCGTTTTACTGGGGGCCGGCAGATGTATTCGGTTCGGGCAAAGTGCTGGTTTTTGGCGAAGTAATTGACAAGGACGGCTCACCCTACAGCGCGGACATTCGCGGCGTGCTGAAAACTTTTGCCGCGCAGCAACACAAGAACGAAGGCTACACGCTGAACGCCGCCAATGAAATCGAAGGTTTCCTGTTCAACGGCGCGGACGCGGAAGCGCGTTACAACGAAACCGGAAAATTCGATTACGTAAATACCGGTGGCTACTACCATTCGCTTCCCGGCGATCCGCTGCGCACGTTCATTGATACTTGCGCCGAAGTGCAGCGCTCCATGGGCTTCCAAAACGAAAAAGATCACCCGGAAGTTGCGCCTTCGCAGTTTGAAATTAATTACGGCTACGGCGAAGTAGTCGCCGCTGCGGACCAGATTCAACTGTACAAATTAATCTGTCGCCAGGTCGCCACGCGCATGGGCCTCACCGCCAGCTTTTTGCCGAAGCCGGTCGTCGGCGTGAACGGCAACGGGATGCACACGAACGTTTCCGTCAGCAGGGCTGGCAAGAATTTGTTCTGGGATCCCAAGGGTGATGAAAAGCTGAGCAAATTCGGCTGGTCCTTCGTGGATCGCATTCTCACCCACGCGAACGACGTCTGCCTGATGCTCAATTCCAGCGTCAACGCCTATCGCCGCCTCGATCCGCATTTCGAAGCGCCGAACCAGATCAAGGCGTCGCCCGTGGATCGCGGATCGATGATCCGCATCCCCATCGGCAACGAGAAGAGCATGCGCGTGGAAGTGCGCTCGGTGGCTCCAGACGCGAGCCCCTACATGGTGATGTACTCGATCTTCAAGTCCGGCCTCGAAGGCGAGACTTCGAAGATCAAGAATCTCCGTCAAGCTGAACGGTATCTGCCGGACAACATTTACACCGCGATTGATCACTTCCGCAACGCGGAGTGGACCACGAAAATCCTCGGCGCGGATGTGAAAGCCCGCTACGCGGATTTGAAACAAGCCTCAGCCGACCGCTGTTCGCGCCTCCTGGGCACGTTCGTGAAGGCTCCCGAAGTGCAGTATCACCACGAAGTCTACAATCAATATCTCTGGAACCAGTTTTAAGCTGCATAAAACCGTCGGCAGGTTTAGCGAAGTGGCAAACGCCCTGACCGGGAGTCAGGGCGTTTCGCTTTTGGGTACGACCTCCGAACGCCAGCGCCGCTAGATTCGTGTATACTCCGCCGCAGATATTCTCAAGCTCATTGCTCTCTACACCCTCTCTTGATGATGCAGCAGCAGACGGCCACGCGCCAGGAAAAGCCGCAATTGGCGGCGACTCGGATCCCTCCGCTGCGCCTCGTCTTCTCGCTGATCGTATTGTTTGGCTGTTTTGCTTTTCTGCCGAGAGTAAATACGAATCCACGCCTGCTATGGTCCCTTCTCGGGACAGCAGGGGCGCTACTCCTGTTTCTATTCTTCCTGCGCCGGCAGGTTCTCAAAACCGGGCGCGCACTTAGCTACGAATTTGTCCCCAAGCCTGTTCACTACGTGCAGCTCACGATGCATTCGTGCATTTACGCGTACTGGGGTTGGTACTGGCGGGAGGTTTATCACCAGATACCGCTAATCATCGCGCAAATCGTTTTTGCCTACTGCTTCGATATGTTAGTGACCTGGTCACGCCGGGATAAATGGATATTAGGGTTTGGCCCGTTTCCGATCGTCTTGAGCACCAACTTGTTTCTGTGGTTCAAGCCGGATTGGTATTTTCTGCAGTTCCTGATGCTGGCGACGGGCGTGTTCTGCAAGGAGTTCATTACCTGGAAGCGGGACGGTCGCCGCGCGCATATTTTCAATCCCTCCGGGATCGCTCTGTTTATTTTTTCGATGGGGCTGATCGTCGCGCACGCCACGCAAATCACGTGGGGAGAAGAAATCGCCGTCAGCTTCGACCGCCCGCCGTATATCTATCTGGAAATTTTTCTGCTGGGTCTTGTAGTGCAGGCGCTATTTTCGGTGCCGCTGGTGACGCTTTCGGCGGCGGCGGCTTTGTACGTGATGAACCTGATTTTTACCCACTACTCCGGGCTGTACTATTTCGTGGATACCAATATTCCGGCGGCGGTATTTCTAGGGCTGCACCTGCTGATCACCGACCCGGCCACTTCGCCGAAAAGACCGTTTGGCAAAATCGTCTTCGGTGCAATGTACGGCGCTGCCGTATTCGGGCTGTATTGGTTTTTGGGTCTGATCGGAGTGCCAACTTTCTACGACAAGCTGCTGTGTGTGCCGCCACTCAATTTGACGGTCCGGGCGCTGGACCGCGTCAGCCTAGCTCTGGAATCGCGCTTCCATTTGCCGCAGTGGGCGCCTAAACGCGCCAACTTCGCGCACATGGGAGTGTGGGCGTGCCTGTTTGCGATGATGTTCACCACGTCGTTTCTGGGCAGCCACCACCCCGGCACGAACACGGAATTCTGGCGCAGCGCCTGTCTGCAGGGCCGTCCGACGGCCTGCGATACTTGGGTCCGGCTCCTGAATATTTCGTGCTATCACGGCGGCGCACCGGCGTGCATGACTTTAGCCGTCGCCCAGAACGAGGGACGAATGATCCCGCGCGATCCTGCGCTGGCGGGCAAACTTTTCGCCCACGCCTGCGAGCTTAAATTATCCAGCGGTTGCAGCGGCATTCTTCAGGTGGTCGCTGAAAACAACGGTGCATTTTTTCAGAATGCCTGCGACCGACGCGATGGCGAGAGCTGTTTCCTCCTGGGATCGCTTTACTTCGCCGGTCAAGGTGTTCCCAGCGACCCGGCGCGCGCGTTCGCCTTGCTGCAGCAGTCCTGCAGTGACGGTTGGATGCGCGGATGCAGCGGGCTGGCCGAATGCTACCGCGCAGGCGTGGGCACCGCGGTTGACAGCTCCCGGGCGATCGCAGAGTTCGACAGGGCGTGCCAAGGCGGTATCGCTTCCAGCTGCTTCTCAGCGTCCGCAATGTATCGCAGCATGAATGACTCGGCTGCCGCGGCGAACAGGTTGTGGCAAGGTTGCCAAATTCACATACGTTTTGCAGAATCGAGCGCAGCCTACTTCGAACGAGGATCGCCACCGAAGGTCGCGGTTCCGGATTTTTGCTCTGCGCAGTAGGAAATAGAGATTGGCCGCAGCTTTGAGACAGACAACAAACGCCCTGGCCAGAAGCCAGGGCGTTATGCGTTAGCGCGTTCCAGTGTGCTTCTTATGCGCGTCTTAAACCTCTAGAGTACGACCTGTAATTCCAGCTGCACGCCGGGATGTGCAACGTCCACCAGGTAATACACGCCATTCACGTCAATCACGTATACATCGTCGTTGTAGCCCCAGCCCGTAGGCCAAGCCTGTGCGATTACGAACGAGTAGCCACCATACGTGAATCGCGGCCGACCTTCCACGACTACCGGATGGCCCACGTGGAACGTGTGCTCGCGACCGAAGTGCGCCTTATATTTGTCGTCCGGAATGCGACCGTTGCCCGCGTGCTGTGCGCGCTGCGCGTCGTCGGGACGCTGCGCATCCGGCTTGCGTTCGGTTTCCTTGGGCGGCGTCGCCGGCTTGTCCGGACGCGCACGGTCGTCCGGAGTCTTCGGCGGTTCGGCGTGCGGCTTGTCGCTGGGCTTGGCGTCAGGTGGCTTCGCGGGCTGCTCCTGCGGGTCGTGCTGTTCTTGCGCGAAGGCCGGCGCGGAAATTCCGAAAAGCAACAACAGAGCCCCGGTTCCGATCAACATGGTGTTTTTCATGAATTCTTCCTCCCGTTCAATTGAACGAATCAACGACCCACCTTGCTGCCGCGCCCGAAAGAGCGCGCCGTAGAAATGTACGTGCAAGTCCATAAATAGCGAATACGGTCGGGCCTGTATATTCCCGGGGAAATCGCGTTACACAGAATTGCTATTTCGGCGGCAGGTGCGTTTGGCTTCCCGCTGGACTAACGAGCCGCAACTAAGTCAATATCGGGGCGAATGTCGGGCCGGGGAAGAAAATTCACACGAGGTTGGCAATGGACCCATCGCGCGACCTGGATCAAATCGTAAGTGAACTGAACGCACGGCCCGAAGCCGATGGCGGCGAGACGTCGGACACCGCGCCACTCGATCGCTGGCTTGCCGGACTGCTGGCAAAAGGCGGCAGCGACCTGCTGCTCGTTCCTGGAGCGCCGGTATGCATCCTGCACGAAGGCGGCGTGCGCAATATCGAAACCGAGCCGCTGAACGGTTCGGAAATCGAAGCGGTCGTGCTGCCGGCTCTCACACCGCACGCGCTGCAGCAATATCGCGCCGGCCAGATTGCCGATTCGTCCTATCGCGTCGCGAACCTGGGGCGCTTTCGCATCAATCTGCACCGCGAACGCGGCCAAGCTGCCGCGGCAATTCGCGCGCTACCATCGAAAGTCCCGCAACTGAGTGATCTTCGGCTGCCAGCCGCCGTGGAGTCACTTTCGCATTTGCAGCGCGGCCTGGTGCTGATCGGCGGCCCGGCCGGCTCCGGAAAATCCACCACGCTGGCCGCGCTGATTCACGAAATCAATCGCCGTGACGCGCGGCACATCGTCACGATCGAAGATCCTATCGAGTACGAGCACACCCACGTGCGCAGCGTAATCGAGCAAGTGGAAATCGGCACGGACGCGCCGGATTTTCCCACAGCATTGCGTGCCGCGTTGCGCCAGGCGCCGGACATCATCGTCGTCGGCGAAATGCGCGACATCGAAACCATGCAAATCGCCGTAGCCGCCGCCGAAACCGGCCACCTGGTGCTCTCAACGATTCACACTACTGACGTAGCTTCGACGGTTTCGCGCGTTTCCGATTCGTTTCCCGTCGAGCGGCAGAACACCATCCGCCAGGAACTCGCCATGGCGCTCACGGCCGTCCTGACGCAAATTCTGCTGCCATGCAAGACCGGCGGCCGCATGCCCGTCGCAGAGTTGCTGATGATGAGTTACGGCGCCCGGCAGCACATCCGCCACAACGCGCTGCAGCATTTGCATCAGGAAATCACGCTTACCAAGAAGAAGGGTTCGTTCTCGCTGGAGGAATCGCTGGTGAGGCTGGTAGGCCAGGGATTTATTGACCGCGAAGACGCGCTGCTCTGCGCCATCCACCCCGACGATCTGGAAATTTTGCTGAAAGCGGAAAACCAAGCCCGCGTGGCGCGTCCGTGACTCAGCGCAAAAGAAAACGGCAGAGCTTGCGTCCGCCGCTGGTGCGATTGGTGTCAGCGCCGTCGTTTAGTCGTAATACTCGGAACCCAGGTGCGTGATCAGGTCTTCGCCCATCATCCAGCGCAACGTATTCTTCAACTTCATCAGCTGAATGAACAAATCGTGCTCCGGGTAAAGCTCCTTCGCGCACATTGGCGACTTGAAATAGAAACTGAGCCATTCCTGTATTCCGCGCATTCCCGCCCGTTGCGCCAGATCGAAGAATAGCGCGAGGTCGAGCACAATCGGCGCCGCCAAAATGGAATCGCGGCACAGGAAATCCACTTTGATCTGCATGGGATAACCGAGCCAGCCGAAAATATCAATGTTGTCCCAGCCCTCTTTGTTATCTCCGCGCGGAGGATAGTAGTTGATGCGCACCTTGTGGTGAATCTTGCCGTAAAGATCCGGGTACAGCGCCGGCTGCAAAATATATTCCAGCGCGCCCAGCTTCGATTCTTCCTTGGTCTTGAACGAGCCGGGATCGTCGAGCACTTCGCCATCGCGATTGCCCAGAATATTCGTCGAAAACCAGCCGTTCAATCCCAACATGCGGGCTTTGAACGCGGGCGCCAGCACGGTTTTCAGCAGCGTCTGGCCCGTCTTGAAGTCTTTGCCGCCGATCGCCACATTCCTGGTCTTCGCGTATTCCTCCAGGGCTGGAATATCCACGGTCAAATTCGGCGCGCCGTTTGCAAATGGCACTCCTTCGCTGATGGCCGCGTAGGCGTACAGCATCGAGGGCGCAATCGCCGGATGGTTTGCCTTCATGCCTTTTTCAAACGACGCCAGCGACCGGTGCACGTCCTCGGCTTTCAAGAACACTTCGGTCGAGCCGCACCAGACCATCACCAGGCGGTCCAACTTATTCTTTTTCTTAAACGAGCGAATATCCTCGCGGAGTTGTTGGGCCAGATCGAATTTCGTCTTGCCCTTTTTTACGTGCGTGCCGTGCAGGTTCTTCACGTAATTCTGGTCGAACACAGCCTTCATCGGCTTGATGCCCTTCAGAAATTTCTGCACCTTGGCGAGATCCTTAGTCTCGAGCACTCCGGCTTTCGACGCGGCTTGGTACGCGTCGTCGCTGAACACATCCCAACCGCCGAAAACGATGTCGTCCAGTTTCGCCAGCTGCACGAAATCCCTAATCCTCGGCGTGCGCCCGTCGGTCCGCTTGCCCAGCCGGATCGTTCCCAATTGTGTCAGCGAGCCTACCGGCACCGCGTGCCCTCGCCGTACCAATTCCACCCCCGCGATGAAGGTTGTGCTCACCGCGCCCATTCCAGGCGTCAGCACTCCCAGTTTGCCCTTCGGCGGAGCCACACTCACAGGCCTGCGCATTCGTTTTCCCCCAGTTCGTTTGGTAAATCACAAAGATTGTGAAGATGATGAAAATGCGAGTCGCGAAAAAAAGCGCGCCATCGGTCGCCGCATCACGCCGTCGCTGCCCCCTGCTCGCGGCGCGTCCAGGAACCTGCATTTTGGTACTTGTGCGGTAGATGAGTCGTTCGTTGTGCAGCGTGTCCCACACCTAGACAGGAGAAACGCTCAGAACAATTTATGATGCGGCAACGCGCGAAGTTTTGCAAATTGATTTCCCATCGCGCGGAAAGCGATTGCGATTGGAAAAATGGGCTAGCGGTAAGTGCCACGCAAAAGGAATGGAAAATAAAATCGGGAAGGGAAGCGCGGCGAAAGCCTTCGTGCGCGCACGCGCGGAATTTATTTTCGACGGAACAGGTTGGGGATCTCCCCCGAAATTGAAAGGAATACTAGTACTGCGAGTGCGCCCATCATGCAGAATGCGATCATCATCATCTCCGGCAGCGCCTGACTGCCACATTCGATAGGCATGCCGGAGGCCAATTGTGCGTCCGAGGTATCTCTAGTGTTTGCAATACCCGAGCGATTGGCAGGCTGACCGTTGCGCAGATAAACCGTCAAAAATTTGGCACAGAGCTGACACGGCGTCAGGTTTTCCGGGCAGTTGCGGCGTGTCAGAAATTCTGTAGAGACCGCCGCCGAAAAACGCCCCTCTACAATTTTTCGATGTGAATGGACCCATCGCCGGAGCTGACCGCCAGCGTTGGTCCACCGGCGTTCATTTTTCCGCGCACAGAGGAATGGCTCAGCGAGCCGGAAACCTGAATGGGAATGTCAAGAGTGATGCTGCCGTCGCCAGTATGCGCGTCCAGTGTCGCATTCAGATCGGCCGGCACTCGCAGCGTGATGCGCCCGTCGCCGGAATGCAAATTCCAGCCGTTCGTCACTTTTGATCCGCTGCCCACTTGCGCCTCGATATTTCCGTCGCCGGTCTTCAGCGCCAGCGCGTCGAAGCGGCCGTCAATGCGCAGATTTCCGTCGCCCGTGTTCGCGTCGAGCGAGCCGTCGAAATTGTGTCCCTCGATGTGGCCATCGCCGGTGTGAATTCTTATGTCGCCCTTAATGTTTCCGGCGGTCACATTGCCGTCGCCGGTGTCGAACTGAATTTTGCCGGAGACTCCCTGCGCCGCGATGTTGCCGTCACTGGTGCGCACGTCCAGATCCAGGTCACGCGGCACGCTCACTTCCACGCGCAAGGACTTATGGTTTCCGCCGAACATCGAAAAGCCCCAGTGCGGCACTTTCACTTCGATTGAAACGTTGCTGCCGGATTGGCTCTCGATGATCTGCACGTCGTTCGGTCCGAGCTTCCATCCGGTCGTGGTGACGCGCGCGTCAATCTGGTGCTGGTCCGTGCCGGTGACAACGACGTCACCATCCCCTGTAATCAGGCGCAGGTCCGCGCGGCCGTTCACTTGATATGTTTTCGACCACTGGTCCGCGCGCGCCGGTGCAGCGCTCGCTGCGAGCCCGATTCCGGTCATCATCATCGCCGCAACAAAAATGGTCAGCCGGTTCATGAGTCACTCCGTAGCACGGCCACTCTTGGCCGTGCACTGCGCGCTGCAAGGGCTGCGCCGCGCAATGTCACGGCTGCAGGTGAGCGTCCGGCGCCCGTGCCCTCACTAGCAGATACGAGAAGCTCGCAAAAAATGTTCCGTGCCCCACTACGCAGACTTACGTTTTGCCGCTTTGCCCTTCGCCGTGCCCGGCTTCGCCCGCAGCGACGCCAAAAACTGCTCCGTCGGCAACGTGTTGATCACATCCTTCTTCTCCACCCAGCCACGCCGCGCGGTGATCACCCCATACTTCATGAGCGGGAAGTGTGCAAAGGAATGTGCGTCCGTCGAAATCACAATTTTCACTCCGCGCTCGTTCGCCATTCGCAGATGTACGTCTTTCAAATCCAGCCGGTCCGGGAACGCGTTGCATTCCACAACGACGCCGTGCGCTTTCGCCGCATCCAGAATTCTCTCCATGTCGTAATCAAACGGATCGCGCCGCAGCACGAGCCGGCCGGTGGGATGCGCCAGAATCTGCACGTACGGATTTTCGAGCGCGAGCAGAATCCGTTCCGTCATTTCCGCGCGGCCCTGGTTCATATAGGAATGCACCGACGCCACCACGACGTCCAACTGCGCGAGCACTTCATCGTCCAGATCGAGCTTGCCGGTTTTCAGGATGTCCACTTCGATTCCAGCGAGCAAACGAATCCCCGGCATGCGCTCCTGCGCCGCGCGAATTTTCTTGAGTTGCTCGAGCGTGCGCTTCTCGTCCATACCATTGGCGACGGTCACCGCCTTGGAATGGTCGGTGAGCGCGATGTATTCGTAGCCGAGCTTCTTCGCCGCCTCGCCCATCTCTTCAATGGAGTTGCGTCCATCCGAAGCGGTGGTGTGCATCTGCAGGTCGCCGCGAATGTCCGCAAGCTTTAGCAGATTCGGCAAGGTGTGATTTTCCGCCGCGGCGATTTCGCCGGTGTTCTCGCGCAGTTCGGGTTCGATATAGTCCAGGCCCAGCTTTTCGTAGATTTCTTCCTCGGTCTTGCCCGCGACGAATTTTCCGCCCTGGAGCGTCGTCAAGGCGTACTCGTTCAGTGTCCAGCCCATGGCTCGCGCGCGGCCGCGCAGCACCACGTTGTGTTCTTTCGAGCCGGTAAAGTACAGCAGCGCAGCGCCGAAGCTGTCTCTGTCCAGCAGCCGCACATCCACCTGCAGGCCATTGCCGAGCAGCACGCTCACTTTGTTTTCGCCGTGCGCGAGCGTTTGGTCGATGCCCGGATACTTCAGAATGTGCGCAGCCACTTCGTCCACGTGCTTCTGCTTGTCGTGGCCGGGACGCAGCGTGACCAGCAAATCCAGGTCGCCGATCGTTTCTTTTCCGCGCCGCAACGAGCCCGCGGGCGTCACCGACTCCACAATCTCTCTTACTTTGCCGATGTAAGCGACCAGCTTCTGCGCCGTTTCATCCGCAACGTCCAGCTTGAATCGCCCGGAAGAGCGTTTCGCCAGTTCCGTCGCCTTCAAGATATTGACCTCGGTCTTTTCGCCAAAACCTTCCAGAGCGCGCAATTTTCCGTCGCGGGCCAGTTTTTCCACGCCTTCAACAGTGGCAACTTTGAATTTCTTGAACAGCAGCGCCACTTTCTTCGGCCCCATGCCCTGCAGATGCAGCAAATCGAGCAGCGTCAGCGGATACTTCTTCAATAGTTTCTGGCGCAGGCTGTAATCGCCAGTCGCCAGAATCTCGCGAATGTGCGCCGCCATGCCGTCGCCCACGCCGGGAAGTTCCTTCAGCTTGGCGTCGTCCTTGGCGAGGTCCTCGATTCGCTCGTGGATGCTGTAGAGCAGCTCCGCGACCTTTTCGTAGCTGCGGTAGCGCCCGATGATCGCGCCATCAATTTCTAGCAGTTGCGCCGTCTCCTGCAAAATCTTCGCGACTTCTCGATTTTCCATGTGGTTTCCCGGTGGCTGAGTTTCGTCCCGGATTTTACTTCTTTCTGAGGTGCAACTGGAAGAGGAGGCCACGGCGCGGGGCCGAGGTGGCCGATTCTTCTTCTGGACTATGGTTGAGCGAATATTGTTTTCGCGCGCTCAATATCCTTCAGCACCTGCTCGCGCAGTGCTTCGGGCCCGGCAAACTTCTGCTCGTCGCGCAACCGTTGCAGGAATCGCACTTTCATCGCTCCGCTGGTGAGCGCTTCCGCGAAATCGAAAAGATGCGATTCGATCGCCAGGCGCGTTCCATCGAACGTCGGCCGCACACCGACATTCGTCACCGAGCGGTACGTGCCGCCAGTGAGCACAGTTTGGGTGACGTATACGCCGGTCTTGGGCAGCGTTTCCTGCTCCGTCGCCAGGTTCAAAGTCGGCACTACCAGTTTGCGGCCTTGCCCGGTGCCCGTGCGTATCTGGCCAACCAGCGCAAACGGGCGCCCCAACATGCGCCGCGCATCTTCCACTCTTCCGCCGCGCAGCGCCTCGCGAATCGCGGTGCTAGAAACTAGGTCTCCGCCGTCAATCACCGGAGTCACAATAACCACTTCAAATCCCCAGCGCCGCCCCAATTCTTTCAGTAGCTCCACATCGCCAAGCTGCTTGTGACCAAACCGAAAGCTCGCGCCCACCAACACCGCGCGTGCGCGCATAGTATCCACTAGAAATTCTTTCACAAAACCTTCGGCGCTGGCTTGAGCCAGCACTTCATCGAACTGCAGCACCAAAGCCGCCGCAACACCCAGCGCAGCAAAATCCGCGAGCCGCTGTGGCAGAGTTTCCAGCAGGGAAGGGGCCTGTTGCGGCCGCAGCACGCGCGCGGGATGCGGATAAAACGTCAGTACGGCGGGCAGTAGTTCCTTCTGCGCATCGCGCGCATCGTGTGTGTTGTCGCGTCCGTCTGCAGCCGCCGCGCGCGCCACCACAGCGCGCAATATCTTTTGATGCCCCAGATGCACGCCGTCGAAATTGCCAATCGTCACCACCGTCCCGGGCCGGTCTTTCCCCCAACGTTCTTCCCACTCATCCGCGGAGCAGACGAGGCGAATATCCGCGCGTCCGGCGTTGTGAACCGGCAGATCGGTCAGAAACCTCATCGTATCCTTGGTCGCGTCCAACAGCATTAAATCTCCACCGCGAATTTCAGTCCGTCATAAGCCAGCTGCACGCCCTGCGGCAACTTTGCGTTGGCCGCCACATGCCCCAAATCATGGCAGATGTGAGTGAACCACGCCTGCTGGGGCTGCAACTCGCGCACCAGCTCGAGCGATTGCTCTACGTTTGAGTGCATCGGGTGCGGCCTGTAGCGCAAGGCATCCAGAATGAAATCGTCCAGCTCGAGCAACAGCGCCTTGGAACTCTCCGGCACTGCGCTGAAATCCGTCAAGTACGCGGCCTTGCCAAAACGAAAACCCAGCACCGGCTGCGGCCCGTGCTGTGCGGGCACGGGCGTGATGTGCAGCCCAAAAAGCTCGAACGGCCCAACAATCGTATGCAAAGCGATGGCCGGCACAGAACTTTCCGTCGGCGCATCGTCGAAAACATACGCAAATTGCCGCCGCAGCGTTTCCTGCGTGGTTTCCGCCGCGTACACCGGTACCACGTCGCGCTGCTTCAAATTGTAAGGACGAATGTCGTCGAGCCCCAGGATGTGATCGGCATGTGCGTGCGTGTACAACACCGCGTCCAGACGATCAATTTTTTCGCGCATGGCCTGAAAACGAAAATCCGGCGCGGTATCAATCACCACGTTGTGCCCGCCGTACTGCAGCAACACAGAAGGTCGCGTGCGTTTGTCGCGCGGATCCGCCGAATCGCACACCGCGCAGTGGCACCCGAGCGTGGGAACGCCCATCGACGTGCCCGACCCGAGTACGGTTAATTGCAGGGAAGCCATGGTCTGGTGGGATGTTGCAAAGATTGTTCTCGATTCATCCGGGGAAGCCCAGCGGCCGCACCGCACCGCCCGGCGAAGTGAAACCACAAATTACAAACGCGCGTACGCCCACCGCCGACTACTTCGCCTTGGCCTTCTTGGCCATCTGCTCCGCGGCCACTTTGGAAATTTCCATGAACGTCAGTTTCAGGCTGCCGATCACTTCAATCAGCAAATTGTCGTCGTCCTTCGACAAATTCCCGCGCGTCTTTTCCCGCAGCGCATCCAGCATGTCAATCACTTCGCGCGCACCTTCCAGGTCCACGAACGCTTGTCCGGTGCGCGGGTCAGCCATGCCGCCGAGCATTGCCGCCGCGTTGCGCGTCAGAAAATCGATCAGCATTTGAAAGCTGCGCGACGTGGGATTCATCTCGCCAGCTTCCTGCGCTTCAGCTGCCGCGTCTTGCGGCGTCACGCCTGAAAGAGCATCTCCATTGCCCGCGGCGCCTTGCGCGTCCAGCGCGCCGGCATTTGCAGCCAGGGGGCTCGCCGTCTGCGCCGGCACGGCTTTACCTGGCGAAGAAGCCGCAGCTGCCTCAGCCTTTTTCTGCACCTGCGCCGCGGCTTTCTTTTCCGCCGCCTCTTCGTTGCGCCGTTCCTGCTCCACCACGTCCTGACGCAATTCGCCGTCTTCGCCAAACAACCGGCGATCTACTACTTTGAATGTCTCTTCGTGCTTGGAATCCGCCACGGCAGGTGTCCTTAGAAGTTGCTCCTGAAAGTTACAAGCAAGTTTAACATCCGCTTCCGCCCGCCGACAAGCTGCACGCGCCGCCGCACCGGATGCGCCTTCGTCGCGGCGCATTTTTCCTGTTGACACGCCGCTGTCCGTCTGTTACAAGTTGTAGCGCTACAATGACGCACACACATAACGCGCGTCCCCGGAACCTTGGCGAAGTCGAACAGATGGTCATGGATTTCGTCTGGTCGCACGGCCCGGTTTCCTCCGAAGCCTGCCGCGAAGCTCTTGCCGCGCGTCGGCCCATGAAAGAATCCACCATTCGCACCGTGCTGCGCCGCCTGGAAGCGAAAGGTTACGTCGCGCACGAAATCAGCGGCCGCACCTACATCTACCGCGCCGCCGAGCCGCGCCAGAACGTGGCCGTGCGCGCCGTGAAACACATCATTGACCGCTTCTGCGGAGGCTCCGTCGAACAACTGGTGATCGGCATGGTGGACAACGCCGTGCTCGATCGCCGCCAGCTCGAGCGGCTGACCCAGAAGATCGCCGAGCGAAAAACCAGCCAGCGCAAGGAGGGGAAGCCATGATCTTCATCCCCGTTGTAGGCGCGTCCGCAAATTTTGGCGCGCACGTTCTGCAGCCGGCCGCGCGCTCGCTGGCGATCGCATGTTTCGCCAGGCTCGCCCTGGCCGCTTTCCGAGTGCGCAGCGTGGCGTTGCGTCTGGCCATCTGGCGGGGGGTGCTGCTCCTCGCGCTCGCCATGCCGCTGCTGGGTCTGCTGCTGCCCCCGCTTCCGGTTTTTGTGCCGCTGGCCGCAAAATTTGTGCATGCGCAGCCGCCTGCGGAAATCGCGCCGACGCGCGAAGTTCAATCGCGCACGATCAATTTTAATCAGGTAGCGCGCTCGAACTCGACGAAGGTGGGCGCGTTCAGTTACGGATCGAAGTCTTCAGACACGACGGAAGCAACGAGCGCGCCGCAATTGGCAACGACGTCACGGGCAACAGCGCAACCCCGGCGCCCATTTCCCTGGCTCGCAGCCTCTATCGCGTTGTATTTCGCCGTCGCGATCTTCATGCTGATCCGCCTCGCGCTCGGCGTGATCCTGGGGCGCCGCCTCGAAAGGGAATCGCGGCGCATCGAAGACGCGCACGCTCTGGCGCGCCTGGATTTTGTCACTCGTGCAGCAGGCCTGCGCATCGCGCCGCGCTTGGCCGAATCCGATCTGCTCTGCGTGCCAGTGACCTTCGGCGTGCGTAGCCCCGCCATTCTGCTCCCGGCAGACTGGCGCGATTGGGAACCCGCCGAACTCGACGCCGTCCTCGCGCACGAAATTTCTCACGTCGTCCGCCGCGACGCGTTCGCCGAGCGTCTGGCGCTGCTGCATCGCGCGATTTTTTGGTTCAGCCCGCTCAGCTGGTGGCTCGCGCGCCATCTGGCCGACCTCGCCGAGGAAGCCAGTGACGATGCCGCTCTCGCCGCCGGTGCCGACCGCATGCGTTACGCCGAAACTTTGCTCGGATTTTTCGCGGCTCTGGAGGCTGCGCCCGGTCGCCTGTGGTGGCAGGGCGTGTCCATGGCGACCGCCGGACAAGCCGAAAAACGCGTAGATCGAATTCTCGAATGGAAAGGGAGTGTCGCCATGCGCCTGAAGAAATCCGTCGTGATCGCGTACCTGCTGCTGGCAATTCCGGTTGTGTGCCTGATCGCGGCCTTCCGCCCGACGATTGAAAATTTCCACTCCACGCCTTCGCAGCAAGCCGCGCCGCGAGCGACGCAGGCTCCAGCGGCTCCCGCCGAGCAGTCAGCGCCGGCGCCGGCACTGCCAGCAAACGCTCCCGAACACTCTGCCGCTCCCGTTGTTGCGCCGCCCGCTGCCCCCGCTGGCGCGCCTGAGCTTGCCCCAATCGCGCCGATGGTCTCGGTGGACATCGTCGCCCCCAAGGTCTCGGCCGCTCCGGTCGTCGCGATGCGGGCCGCCATCGCCCCCCAAGTCTCAGTAGCTCCGGTCGTCTCCGTGCATGCCTTCGTTGCGCCGGTAGTCCGAGTCGTTCCCATCGTGCCGGTGCCTCCCGTGGACGGGCCCGCAGTCTCTGTCGCTCCTGTGGTTCACGTGCACCCCTTTCTGCCGAGCGCGCTGCAGTCCACTACCATCAACGGCACCAGGATCGCCGACTACAACGACGAAACCTTCGCGATCGTCTCTGGGAAATCCTATGTGAGCGTTTCGTCCAGCCACACGTCCATGCACACGGACACGACGGTCGGCACTGCCGACTCCGCTAGCGGCGACGGCTTCGTCGGGTCTCTGCGCCAAAGTTTCCCCGGCGATTTCATCTGGTTTATCCGCGGCGGCAAGGCCTACATCATTCGCGACCCGGGCACCATCAAGCAGGCCATGGAGTTCTTCGCGCCCGCGCAGGCGCTGGGCCGTCAACAGGAAGAACTCGGCAAGCAGCAGGAAGCACTGGGCGCGCAGCAAGAAGCGCTCGGCGCAAAACAAGAGGCGCTGGGCGAGCAGATGGAAAAAGTGCGCGTGAAAATTCCGGACATGACCGCAGAACTTGAGAAACTCCAGGCGGAGTTGAAAAAACTGGGCGCTGACGGCACGCCCGACGACCTGGGCCGCATCCAGGAGAAAATCAGCGAAATCCAGGAGCGCATTGGCGAATTGCAATCGAAGGCAGGCGAACAGCAGGGCGAGCTTGGCAGGCAGCAAGGCGCTCTCGGCAAAGATCAGGGCAAGCTGGGTGAGCAACAAGGCAAGCTCGGCGAACTGCAGGGCAAACTAGGCGAGCAGCAGGAAGCAGCTGCGAAGCAAGCCGGGCGCGATATGAAAAAGCTGCTTGACCAAGCCATTGCCAGCGGACTGGCCAAGCCAGCATGACGATGCCACAAGCATCGTCATTCTGAGGCCGGCGCGTTTGTTTCAAGCCGGTTGCAGGACCTGTCCCGTTTTCTCTCTGTAGCCTCAGCGCGGGATCTGTCGCGTTAGCTTTCTGTGCGCCCTCCGCGGTAAATTTTTTGTAACAAGAATCAACCCCGCTCGCAAAATCCCGCAACGTGCGCTAGTCTGTTGCATCGAAGTACTATCGTCACTGAGCCGCCAAGGAATCGCATGCCCGGCACGAAATTACGGAATCGTAAAACGCGCGCACCACACTCAAAGCCAAAAGCGCGATCGCGAAAATCGACAAAACCGCCGAAGCCCATAGCGATCTACCACGAGCATCCGCGCTGGTTCGTCCCAGTTTTTGCGGAATTAGATCGCCGCGCCGTTCCCTACGTTCGCCTGGATGCCGCGCGTCATCATTTTGACATCTCGCCTAACGGCCATCAGCAATACGGCCTGGTGTTCAACCGCATGAGCCCTTCAGCATGGACCCGCGGCAACGCCCACGCAATCTTCTACACGCTCAGTTACCTGGCGCACCTGGAAAAGCATGGCACGCGCGTCGTGAACGGCAGCCACGCATTCCGCATCGAAACTTCGAAGGCGCTGCAGCTTTCGCTGCTGGAATCGCTCGGCCTGCCGCATCCGCGGTCGGTAGTGATCAACCATCCATCACAGGCAGTCGCCGCCGCGAAAAACCTTCGTTATCCGCTCGTGCTGAAGCCCAATATCGGCGGCAGCGGCGTCGGCATAGTGCGCTTCGATGCTCCCGAGCAGCTCGCGAGAGCAGTAGAGAATGGCGCGATCCAGCTTGGCCTCGATTCCACCGGCATCGTCCAGGAATTCATTCCCGCGCGCGGCGGACACATCACGCGCGTGGAAACCCTCGGCTACAAATATCTCTACGGCATAAAAGTTTTCACTTCGGGCGAAACTTTCGACCTCTGCCCCATGGACATCTGCAAAACCACCGACGGTGCCGAGATCAAGACCTCCTGCGTGGTGGAAGGCGCGAAGACCGGCCTACGCGTCGAAGGTTTCACACCGCCCAAGCAAGTAATCGCCGACACTGAAAAGATATTCCGCGCCGCACAAATCGAAGTCGGCGGCCTGGAATACATCATTGACGATCGCGACGGCAAGCTCTACTACTATGACGTCAACGCGCTTTCGAATTTCGTTTCCGACGGGCCGCGCATCGTCGGCATGGATCCCTTCGCGCGCCTGGTGGACTATTTGGTGAAGGAGGCGCGCTGATGCGTTACGGTTACTGGCTTCCTGTCTTCGGCGGCTGGCTGCGAAACGTGGCCGACGAGCAGATGCCTCCGACGTGGGATTACGTCTCGCGCCTGGCGCGCCGCAGCGAAAAAATCGGCTACGACCTCACGCTGATCGCTGAATTAAATCTCAACGACATAAAAGGCGTGGACGCTCCGTCGCTCGATGCCTGGTCCACCGCAGCCGCTCTCGCAGCCGTCACCGAATCGCTCGAACTGATGGTCGCCGTGCGGCCCACTTTTCATTTGCCGGCGCTGCTCGCGAAACAATCGGCCAATATCGACTGCATCAGCAACGGACGCCTCTCGCTCAACGTCGTTTCCTCCTGGTGGGCCGAAGAAGCCAAGAAATACGGTGTGCAATTCGACCAGCACGACGACCGCTACGCGCGTACTTCCGAGTGGCTGGATATTGTGGACGCCGCCTGGAGGCAGGACCACTTTTCCTACTCCGGAAAATATCATTCCGTGCAGGATTTGGTGCTGCAGCCGAAACCGGTCGCCAAGCCGCGCCCGACGATTTACGCGGGCGGGGAATCGGAAGCTGCGAAGGAATTGATCTCGCAGAAATGTGACGCCTTCGTGATGCATGGCGATTCGCCCGCGCGCGTCGCGGAAAAAGTCCGCGATATGTCCGTACGCCGCGAGCGCAAGAACCTGCCGCCCCTGCAGTTCGGCGTCGCCGCGTACGCGATCGTTCGCGATACGGAAGAAGAAGCCCGGCAAGAGCAGGCCCGCATCACCGACGTGCAGCAGAACGCCGCCGGCTACCAGAATTACCAGCAGTGGCTGGCCAACACGCAGCTCGAACAGCGCGTCTCGCTCGAGGAATATTCCGTATCGAATCGCGGCCTGCGTTCCGGCCTGGTTGGCACGCCGCAAAAGGTCGCCGACCACATTGGCCAATTCGAACGTGCCGGCGTGGATTTGCTACTGCTGCAGTTCAGCCCGCAAGCCGAAGAAATGGATCGCTTCTCCGAAACCGTAATCCGCCCCGCCACCGCGCACGCTGCCACACACTAGCTGTAAAGGGCTTCGGCGTACAAGGAAGAGGCGAGGACTGGATGACTGCCGCACGGGCTCACTGTATCGTCTGAAGGAATGTCTTGATCTGGGCGTCCAATATCGTCACTCCCGTACTCATCATGTCGTCGTGATTTGCGTCCGGCGAAAGATACAGCCATTTCGGTTCGTTCGCTTTTTGAAACAGCGCCTGCGCCATTGCAGGGGGAGTCAAGCGATCGGCGGTACCCACAGCGATGAAAACCGGAATATGCACCGCAGCCATTTTCGACAAGTTGTCAAACCGGTTGTGCGAGAGAAGCGAAAGTGGAAAAGGGCGCAGGTAGGGGATCGTTTTCGCGATATCCACGGTGCTGGTAAACGCTAGTGCTCTATCGGAGGCGCGTTTTCACAGAAGCGTGGAGTCCGGGCGAGGTGCTCCGCGCGCGTTCGATAGAGCCGTTTGAAGGTGGGCGCTGGCGGTTGCGGCGGATGCGGGCTAGTGGCTGCACCGATCTAACGGCTATGGGAATTGAATCTTTTTTCCCCTGTAGTGTATTGATTTTGCGTGGCTTAGGAAAATCAGAGAAAAGCGAAAATCGCAGTTAAAAGCTCTACCTTGCGGCATGACCTAAAGAGGATAGCACGCGAAGCGTCCGTCGCGCCAGCGACTACGTTCTAACGCGCTTATGAGGATCAGCCCACCGGCTTCGGGATGTTCCTTTGCCATTTCGGTCGCGGGGCCCGTGCCGATGGAACGCCCCAGAAATATAATGGCGCGACCGGGCACTCGCTTTTGAACGGTGAGATAGCTGAATGCGGCCCGGGCGTCTTCATCAACGCGGTTCTCGGTTGGAATTCCGGGGCTGCTCGAACCGTATCCGCGATAGTCAATCATAAGAAGATTGGTTCCCAGGGCATGCAGGGGCGCCAGGTCTCCACGCGCGGCCTGTTCGAGAACGTACCCGTTGCCGTGAAACACCAGTAAAACTTCGTCGCCAGCAGCAGAAGCGGGAATCCACCAGGCGTGAATCTGCTCCGAGCCATTCACTGGAATGTGGAGATCTTCAAAAGGGACGCCCACGTCTAAGGGAGTCGCTGCTGCGTAATCGCGCGGAGCAGGAAATGTCATCTGATCTTGCTGCAGGTAAAAAAATGCGCAGGCGGACAGATAAATTACGGCCAACACGGCCAGAAATCCGACGACGAACCTGCCCAGTCCCAACTTTCGATGCGTATCAGTGACGTTCGCGGCAGTCATATGGCGTGTGCCGAAGTATACCAAGCGTGAGCGCAGGAGTGGCGCCACGCTGACACGGGCGACCTTGTCTCCGATGCGCCTTCCCTGTAAATTGTTCTATCACTATGAAGAAATGCTCGTCCCGCAAAATATCGAAGGGCCCGCGCGCGGGCTCCCCGCGCATCCCGCTAAACCGCCGCGACAGGCTGGCCGGGGAATGGTTCGCGAAGCTTGTCGCGCTGCAGGCGCGGCTGCGCGGACCGAGCGGTTGCCCGTGGGACCGCGAACAGACGCACCAGTCGTTGCGCAAATTCCTGATTGAAGAGAGCTACGAAGTGCTGGACGCGATGGAAAACGCGAGCCCGCGCGAATTCGCATCGGAACTCGGCGATTTGCTCCTGCAGATCACGTTCCATTCGATCCTCGCTGAAGAAACCGGCGCGTTTACGATTTCCGACGTCATCGAATCCATCCACGCGAAGATGGTCCGCCGCCACCCGCACGTTTTCGGCGACGCGAAAGCCAAAGACTCCGCCGCGGTGTTGAAAAATTGGGAGCAGATCAAGGCCGCGGAGCGCGCACAAACCAGCGCCAAGGAAGGGAAGGCAACTGCGGCGAACGCGAACGCAGCGAAAACGAATGCGGCCAGCGAATCCATACTTTCCGGCGTCCCGCGCTCGCTTCCGGGGGTCCTCGAAGCCTACCAGCTGACCCGCCGCGCCGCGCACATCGGATTCGATTGGGACAATCTCTCCGGCATCTTCGAAAAAATCGACGAAGAAAAGCGCGAGATTCTGGCATCGCTCGAATCTGCGGCGCCGCGGTCATCGGAAGCCGCGCGCCGCGACAAGGCCAGAGCCGTTTCGCTGCATCTGGAAGAAGAAGTGGGCGACCTGCTGTTCGCTGCCGTGAATGTGGCGCGCTTCCTCGGCGCCGATCCCGAAATCGCGCTGAAGAAAGCCAATCGCAAATTCCAGTCCCGTTTTCAGTGGATGGAATTAACCGCACACGCCGAAGGCCAGCGCCTGGCCGACCTGCCGCGCGCGCGCATGGAAGAATTGTGGAATCTCTCGAAGCTGCAACAACCCCTAGAGCGCGCACACACCAAATGAACGCATCCGCCGATACGCCAGCAGCCGCAGAGCACGAAATCGAAATTCGCCACTGCGAATCACTCGCGGAATACGAAACCTGCGTGAAGCTGGAAAAACAAACCTGGGGCGAGCACATTGCCGTCCCGTCAGCCATCTTCGTCGTCGCGCATCACACCGGTGGGCAGATTTTCGGCGCATTCGAAGGCGGTAGAATGGTCGGGATGACTCTCGCCCTGGCCGGCACGCGCGCTGGAAAGACGTTCCTGCACTCACATATGACTGCCGTGCTGCCCGAATATCAAAATCTCGGCGTCGGCCGCCGCCTGAAATTTTTCCAGCGGCAGGATGCACTGAAGCGCGACATCCGCCTGATCGAATGGACCTTCGATCCGCTGGAACTGAAAAACGCGCACTTCAATTTCGTGCGCCTGGGCGCCATCGCCCGCCGCTACATTCCGAATTGCTACGGCGTCACCGAAAGCCCGCTGCACTCGGGTCTGCCCACCGATCGCCTGGTGGCGGAATGGTGGCTCGATTCCGATCGCGTGATAAACATCTTGGCCGAAAATCCGCTTCCCGCCGCCGCAGGCGCGAAAACCATTTCGCTGCCCGCAAATCTCGGCGACATGAAAGCGCAAGACCGCGAATCCGCCGTGCGGCTGCAATCCGAAACGCGCGACCACTTCCGCAAATTGCTGCATCTGGGATTCATCGCGACGTCCGTCGAACGCCGCGGCGAAACGGTGGATTACATTCTGGAACCCGCCGCTTCCATCGCGGGCCTGCGTCTGCCAGAATATCGCCCGGAAGAATTCGAAGACTAAAGACTGAAGCCCAAAGGCCCCCGCCCACATGCGCCTGCGTAAAATCACTCTGCGCGAGATCCATATGCCGTTGCTCGCGCCCTTCCAGACCAGCTTCGGCGAAACTTCGCTGCGCCGAATTCTGCTTCTGGAGCTGGACGCTGACGGCGCAACGGGCTGGGGCGAATGCACCGCCGGCGAAGATCCCTATTATTCTTACGAAACCGTCGAGACCGCCTGGCACATGCTCCGCGATTTTCTGTGGCCCATAGTTAAGTACACAGAATTCGAATCTGCTGCGGAAGTCTGGGACCTGCTCGTCCGAGTGCGCGGCCACAACATGGCCAAAGCCGCCCTCGAAACCGCCATCTGGGACGCCGAAGCCAAACAAAAGAACGTGCCCCTGGCGAAATTGCTCGGTGGCACGCGCGACGAAATCTCCTCCGGCGTTTCCATCGGCATCCAACCGGACATCCCAACCCTTCTCGCCAAAGTGGAAAAAGAATTAGCCGCGGGCTACCAACGCATCAAAATAAAAATCAAACCCGGCAACGACGTAGCCCCGGCCCGCGCCCTCCGCGAAAAATTCCCCCGCCTCCGCCTGATGGTGGACGCCAATTCCGCTTATCGCCTGGAAGACGCCCCGCTGCTGAAGGAACTCGACGCCTTTTACCTGATCATGATCGAGCAGCCGCTCGGCCATGATGACATCTACTCCCACGCCGCGCTGCAGCGCCAGCTCGATACGCCCATTTGTCTGGACGAATGCATTCATGACATCGAGCACGCGCGTGCCGCCATCGAGATCGCCGCCTGCAAAATCATCAATATGAAACTGGGCCGCGTCGGCGGACACGCATCAGCGCGTCGCATCCACGATCTCTGCCAGGAAAAATCGATTCCCGTCTGGTGCGGAGGGATGCTTGAATCCGGCATCGGACGCGCGCACAACATCGCCATGTCCACGCTGCCGAATTTCACGCTGCCCGGCGACGTATCCGCCAGCCGCCGCTATTGGAGCGAAGATATCATCGAGCCAGAAGTGGAAGTCACGCCGAAGGGCACGATAAAAGTTCCCACCGCGCCGGGCATCGGCTACACCCCGCGCCTCGACCGCATCGAATCGCTTACCAAACGCCGCGAGGTGCTCGATTGAAAGCGCAAGCCCGAGCGCGCAATTGACATCACCTGTGACCTCGCCCGCCCCGACAGTCGCAACCGAATCAGAGCCGCCGCGTCCCAGCGTACTAACGCTGGCGTTCTGGTTGTTCATGATGCTCGTCCTCTGGTCCGGCAATTACGTTGCGGGAAAAATCGCCCTGCGGACGCTCGACCCCATCACGCTGGTCTGCCTGCGCCTGCAACTCGCTGCGATCCTCATGCTGGCAATTTATTTCACGCGCCGCGAACGCCAGCCGCTCAAGCTTCACGACCTGGGGCCATTCCTCTATCTCGGCTTCTTCGGAGTCGTCGTCAACCAGGGGCTCTTCACCGTCGGCCTGAACTACACCACCTCCGACCATTCCGCCGTGCTTATCGCCCTCGGTCCGATCATCATCCTGTTGCTCGCGCGTGCGTTGAAATTGGAAGCCCTCACTGCTGCCAAGGTCGTTGGCATGGCCATCTCGTTCGTCGGCGTATATCTTCTGGAAACCGAGCAAGGTTCGCCCGCTCATTCGCCTCTGCTGATGGGCGACATCATTACCTTCGGCGGCGTGATCGGTTTTTCCATCTACGCGGTCCTGGGCAAGAGAGTCGCCGCGCAATACGACTCCATCGCCATGAACACTTTCAATTGCGTCGCCGCCGCGCTGTTGCTGCTACCGCTCACTATAAGGCAGGTAATTCACTTCGACTGGCACAGTGTCGGTGTCGGCGGCTGGCTTGGCATGGCCTACATGGCGGTCGGAAGTTCTGTCGCCGCCTATACGATTTTTTACTGGGTGCTGCGATACATGACGGCCTCGCGCGTCGGCGCCGTCAGCTATTTCCAGCCAGTAATCGTAATCCTGCTGTCCATGGCGTTCCTGGGTGAACGTCCCTCTCGAATGCTGCTGGAAGGCACCGCGCTGGTCCTCCTGGGCGTCTTCTTGGCCGAACGCGGCAAATCCTGACCCGTCGCGGACCCCGCATACCTCCCCTCGCGCACCTGGCCTCTACCTGTCCTGCGGTTCCACCGAAACTTTTTCGAACCCCCCGTGTTGTACTTACCGAGGGCGGGCGTTCTTCGCCGCGAGCGTGATTGGCTGAAGATGAAAGACTTAACCAATTTGCAACCAAGCATGCTCCGAGCGAGTCTAATTGATGTAGAATGGCCCCAGTGTTCGGGCCGCCCGCACCTGTTGGGTTGCAGTTGGGTGGAGGTAACAAACATGAACAGGTCCGCTTTCTTCAAGATTTTGTTTGGCGCAATCGCTTCCGTGGCGCTGCTCTGCGCGCCGGGTGCGTTCGCGCAGCATGGTGGTGGCGGTCACGGTGGTGGAGGTGGCGGCGGCTTCCACGGCGGTGGTGGAGGCGGTGGTTTCCACGGTGGCGGTGGGGGTGGCGGTGCTCATTACGGCGGAGGAGGCGGCTACAGCGCTCCTCGGGGTGGAGCTTACGGGGGCTCTCGTGGCAGCGCGAATCATTATTCCAGCGCGCCCAATCATTATTCCAGTTCAGCCGCGGGCAGGCCGTACAGCGCAATGGGCGGTCGCACCGGCAACAGCTATAGCGCCGGCAACCGCGCGGGCGTGACCCCTCCTTCGAGCGCCCGTTTTGGCGCTTCAGGCGCAAATTCGGCGCGCGGCTTCAACAACGGTTCTTCGGCGTCAGCGGGTAATCGCGGCACTACCGCCTCGCCGTACTTCGGCCGTAGCGGGTCCGCGAATTCCGGGTCGGCGCCCACGGCACGCGGCGGAGCCAATTCGAACAGCTTCGCGAATTCCCGCGGCGGTTCGCCCGCAACCAACGCAGCTGGCACGCACAATTCCCCATCACTTTCTGCTGCAACTAGTAATCGCAGCACCAGCAGTTCGCTCTCGGCCTCTTCGCGCGGAAATTCGTCAAGCGTTTCCACCAATCGCGCGGTCTCGAACATAGAAAATTCTCATTTCAACAGCTCAGCGATGTCCGGGTCCAGGTCCGCCGGGTTTGCCGGTCATTCCTCCACGTCTCATTTCAGCAACGCTACGCTCACCGGCTCGCACTTCGGCTCCAGCGGATCCATGAACGCTCCACACTTGGGCGGTGCCCTGAACGTTCACGGCTCAACCGGTAGCTTTGCCGGTGGCCACTCTTTCGCCAGCAATTCCGTCGCGTCCCACGGCAACAGCTTCGGCGGCGGATTCCATAGCAGTAGTAACTCGGTCGGCGTTTTTCACGGCGGTTCCAGCTGGCATGGCGGTTGGGGCGGTGGCTGGCACGGCGGGTTCGGATGCTGGGGCTGTGGCTTTGGTCGCGGCTGGGGTTGGGGGCCTGGTTGGGGCTTTGGCTGGGGATGGGGCTGGGGAGGCTTCTGGGGTCCGGCATGGGGCTGGGGCCCATACTACAGCCTCGGCTACTACCCTTGGGGATGGCCGGGCTACTATGATTATCCCGGCTACAGCGTCAACTATGGCGGCAATGGAAATTACTCCAGCTCAGACAACAGCACTACCGACAACAGTTCCGGCAACTACAACGCCGCTCCTGCGGCGCCGGACAATTCCGGCGGCATCGCGGAACCCTCGCCCAATGATAATCCCGTCACGGGCGACGTTTCGTCCTCGCGTCCCACGGTCCTGCTCTATCTGAAGGACGGCACCACCTACGCCGCCAGCGATTACTGGCTGCAGGACGGCCTGCTGCACTACACCGTGAATTACGGCGGAGAGAGCACGCTGAACATGGACGATCTGGACCTGCAGCGCACTGTGAACGAGAACGCGCGCCGCGGCATCAACTTTTCGCTGCATCCGAATCCTTCGATCCCGAACCCGCAACCCAGCTCGAACGGATACCCGGCGGCAGGCTCGTCAACCGACCAGACCAACCGCTCCCACGCGCCGCAATACGGCAACGGCAGCGGCAATGGCAACAGCACAGCACCGGCCGCGGCTCCGATGCCAGCGCCCCAGCCTCCAGCGCCAACGCTGACGCAAGCCGCATCGCAAACGCGGTAAGCGCACAACAGCTTTCAGGGCCGCGGCAGGCCAACACCTGTGTTCTGCCGCGGCCTTTATTATATTCCATCGCAAAAACAAAAAAGGGCGCCGCAACCTTTCGGTTGCAGCGCCATTTTGAATTCTGCCCGCTCCGCCACGGCCTGTCTAGGCTATCCGTCTGCGGCCAGGGTAGGGAATCCAGTTTACGAGTCGCTGCCGACGCCCGCCCCCACCGGCTCGAGTTCCGCCGACGCGTGCTTGTGCGACTTGCCGCGCTCGATCTCGATTTGCCCCTTCAAATACGCGCCGTCTTCGATCAACACCCGGCCGCCGGTGATATTGCCGACCACCGAGCCGTCTTTCTTCACCTCTATGCGATCTTCCGCAAACAGGTTGCCGCGCACCTTGCCATACACGATTACTTCCCGTGCATGCACGTCCGAAACAATCTCGCCGTTCTGTCCCACGGTCAGGCGCTGGCCCTTCAACGAAATCGAGCCTTCCACCTTGCCGTCAATCTGCAAATCTTCCTCGCCAGAAATCTGGCCCTTCACGGTCAGTCCCGGTCCCAGGATCGCCAGGTTGCGCGCCGTCGGAGCGCTGGAGCGGAAAGTCTGCGACGCTGCCGGAGCGGAATTTGCATTGCTAAAGCTGGCCGAGGATTGCGGTGGTTGATAGGCCGCCGGCTGTGCCGCCGCCGGGTTCGGAGAATCGGACTGCTTGTTGTTGCTCCACATATTCCCTCCGGGTTATGGTTCCGAGTCGTCGCTAGGTGCTGCCAGACGCTGAAATCAATGTATGCGCGCGCTGCGAAGCGGGCAATCGCAATTGAAGCGCGAGTTGTTTGCCATGAAACTGTACGCACGTACAGGGAGAACAACCAGGAACGCGAGCGTCCGATTCCGCGCGCCGCTTCCCATCTCCGAACATCGCGCAGCGGCGCAAAATTTCCCATGGCGCGCGCGTTCTGTGGCATACCGATCGGTTCGGCATGCCGGGGACTTCGGTTTCATAGTCAAACGCTGTTGAAACGAAGCAAGAACGGGGCCTTAGCTTGTCGAATGGCGGTCTTGAGAGTTGGGCAGATGGTTTGGATGCACCGAGTTAGGGCGCGCGAAGAGTGTGGAGCTTGGCGCGGCGATTGCACGGTGTAAGGCTGGTTGCTCTTGGAGGCTATGATGGGTGCTCTATGGCAAGACGTGCGCTATGCACTGCGCGTGCTGCTGAAATCGCCGGGTTTTACGGCCACTGCGATCCTCACGCTGGCGCTGGGCATCGGCGCTAACAGCACCATCTTCAGCTGGATCAATTCCACGCTTCTGAATCCGATTCCCGGCGCGGCGCAAACCGGAAATATTCTCGCCTTCACTTCCGGCGGAAATTCGCGCACTCCGATTCCATTCTCGTATCCGGACTTCCAGGACTTGCGCGAACGCACCAAGAGTTTTTCCGCGCTCACGGCGTTTTCCATCGAGCCTATGAATCTGACGGGCAAAGCCAAGCCCGAACGCATCTGGGGCACGCTGGTCTCGGCGAACTATTTCGATTTCCTGGGCGTGCATCCCATTCTCGGCCGCGGATTTCTGCAGTCGGAAGACACTGCGCCCAACGGTGCGCCCATCGTCGTCATCAGCTACCGCATGTGGCAGCTTCGCTACGCCGGCGAACGCGCGGTGATCGGCCGCACGCTGCAAATCAACGAGCATGCTTACAGTATCGTCGGAGTTGCGCCGCCTGTATTTCAGGGCACTCAGACTGGATTGCGCAGCGAGCTCTGGCTGCCCATCGTGATGGCGCCTCAAGTGATGTCCAACTCCGACCGGCTGCACCAGCGCGGCAACACCTGGGCCGTGCCGCTGGGCCGTGTGCAGCCCGGCGTAAGGCTCGAACAGGCGCAGTCGGAAATGAATCTGCTGATGCAGCAGCTGGTCGCGCAGTATCCCAAAGAGCATCAGGGCGAAAATGTCGTCACGCTCTATCCGTTGTGGCGCGCGCCGTTCGGAGCCAATGGTTATCTCTATATTCTTTTGCCGATGCTCATGGCCATCGCCGGGGCGGTGCTGCTGCTTGCTTGCGCCAACGTCGCGAATCTTCTGCTGGTGCGTTCGGTCGCGCGCCGCCGCGAAATCGCCATTCGCCTTTCCATCGGAGCCAGCCGCTGGCGCCTGGTGCGCCAACTGCTCATCGAGAGCCTGATCCTCGCGCTCGCAGGCGGCGGCGTTGCCATGCTCATCACCACATGGACCGCTGGAACATTTTCGCAATTCATTCCGCCCACGAATATTCCTGTGGCAATGGATATTCACGCCGATCAGCGCGTGCTGCTCGCCACCATGCTGCTTTCGCTCGTCACCGGAATTATTTTCGGCGTGCTGCCTGCCTGGCGCGCTTCGGATCTCGCGCCCATCTCGGTGTTGAAAGAAGATTCCGGCAGCGTTTCTGGCGGACTGCGTCGCGCGCGTCTAGCGAGCGTTCTGGTCATAGCGCAGATTTCGCTATCTCTCTTTCTGCTGGTCTGCGCTGGTCTCTTCATCCGCAGTTTCCGCGCCGCGCAAACTCTGAATCCAGGCTTCGAGCCGGATCACGTGCTGCTCGCTTCCTATAGCCTTTTCCCGGTGGGCTACGACCGCGCCTCCGGCGTGGAATTTCATCGCCAGATAATTACCAGGATCGCCGCGCTGCCCGGCGTGCAGTCCGCCTCGCTCGCCGATTGGGTGCCTCTGGGCTATACCAATAGCGCTGAGACCATCAGCCCCGAAGGTTATGTCCCGCAGCTCCACGAATCCATGAGCGTCGGCCAAGCCGGAGCCGGGCCGAATTACCTGCGCACCATGCAGATTCCGCTCGTCGCCGGGCGGGATTTCACCTCGCAAGATACCGACGTCTCGCAGCCCGCGGTGATCGTCAACGAAGCTTTCGTGCATCGCTACTGGCCCAATCAAGACGGGCTCGGCAAGCGCGTTCAGGTCTTTGGCCGGTGGGCTACGATCGTGGGCGTCACGCGCACTGGCAGTTACTACTCCCTGCGCGAAAATTCGCTGCCGTTCATCTATACGCCGCTGCTGCAGGACTATTCTGAGAGTGTAACGATCCACGCGCGCGTTGCCGGCGATCCGCTCACCTACACAGCCGCAGTGGAAAAAGCGGTGCATGAACTTAATGCCAATTTGCCGGTGTACGAGGAATCCACGCTGCAATCGCGCGTGCAAGTGGCCAGCGTCGGGCAACGCATCGCGGGAACTTTTGTTGGGGCGTTCGGCTTGCTCGCCCTAGTTCTTGCCGCGGTGGGAGTTTACGGCGTGATCGCCTACACCACGCGCCAGCGCACGCACGAAATCGGCCTGCGCATGGCTCTGGGCGCACAGTCCACCGACGTGTTCCGCATGGTGCTGGGGAACGGACTGCGCCTGATCCTTACGGGATTGGCCTGCGGACTGGTTTTGTCGCTCGCGCTGACGCGTTTTCTCCGCACCGTGCTTTTTGGCGTCGGCGCCACGGATTTCATCACCTTCGCCGCGGTCGGCTTGCTGCTGAGCGCCGTCGCCTTGCTCGCCTGCTACATCCCAGCCCGCCGCGCCATGCGCGTGGATCCGATGGTCGCGTTGCGATACCAGTAACGATCGCGTTACGCGCTGATCTGCAACACGGAACGAAATCGCACCGTGCCGTTCATCATGACGTCGTAAGCTTCGTTCACTTTTTCCAGTGGAAAAACCTGCGTCATCGGACGTACGCCGGTGAGCGCGCTGAAACGCAGCGTATCCTGCGAATCAATCGAGCTGCCCGAATACCATCCGCGCAATCCGGCGCGACTGAAGATCGCCGTGATCGCATTCACCTCGATCGGCGTATTCGGCGCTCCCAGCACCATAAGCTTGCCGTCAATCCCCAAGCCTGCGAACGCCGTGGACATCGCGTCTCCGGCAGTGACGGTCGCGAGGATCGTCTTCGCGCCGCCTAGTTTCAGCAGTTCCGCCGCGACGTCCTGCTTGGCGCTATCAATGTAAACGTGCGCTCCGAGCTTCTTCGCCAACTCGGCCTTGTCCGCGCCGCGCGCAATCGCCACCGTCTTGTGGCCGCACTTCGCCGCGAACTGGACGCCCAGATGTCCCAGACCGCCGATGCCCAGCACCGCAACCACTTCTCCCGGCCCGACTCCGGAATTGCGCAGGGAATTGAACGTGGTCACGCCCGCACACATCAGCGGCCCGGCATCCACTGCGCTGACCTCATCTGGAATCAGCGCCAGCGTCACGGCCGGCGTGATCATGTATTCCGCATAACCGCCGTCGCGCGAAATGCCCGTGACCGCGCGGTCAACCAAACACAAGTCGAAATGCCCGCGGCGGCAGGAATCGCAATATCCGCAATGCCCCCCGTACCAGCCGATTCCGACGCGGTCGCCAACCCTCCAGCCTTTGACCTCGGCACCAATGGCGTCCACCACTCCTGCAACTTCGTGTCCCGGAATGCGCGGATACTGAATGTTAGGAAACAAACCCTCTTTGGTGATTGAATCGCTGTGACACACGCCGCAAGCTTGCACCTTCACGCGTACATCTCCCGGCCCGGGTTGCGGTATTTCGCGTTCGACTATCTCAAAGGGCCCCTTGGCCTTGGACACTTGCACGACGCGCATTTTTGCCATGATTCCTCCGTGGGGATTAGGGTTCTGTCTGCGCTGGTGTCATCGCAGCCGCTTGTTTTGATGCTCGGGCGTGGCGCTGCGCTTCGCGAATGTTTTCGCTGGTACGCGCATGCTCGCGTTGACAGCACCGGACCCGCATGTTAGTTTGCGCGACGGCATGACTGCAATAGATTCTTCCAGCGCGCGCAAGCGCATCGCCGTAATTCCCGGCGACGGCATCGGCAAAGAGGTAATCCCCGAAGCCGTAAAAGTTCTGCTGGCTGCGGCTGCGTCCGGCGGGCGCGAGGCGGAGCTAACTGAATTCGATTGGGGCGCGGACCGCTATCTGCGCGATGGCACCACACTGCCGGCGGACGCGGTGCAAATGCTGCGGCGGGATTTCGACGCGATTTTGCTGGGCGCGATGGGAGATCCGCGCGTCCCGACGAATATTCACGCCGCGGAAATCCTGTTGGGCCTGCGCTGCAAGCTCGACTTGTATGTGAACGCGCGTCCCTGCGTGCTATTCGACCGGCGCTTCACTCCGCTGAAAGAGCGCGACGAAAAAGACGTGAACTTCATGGTGTTTCGCGAGAATACCGAAGGCCTGTACGTGGGCATGGGCGGAAACTTCAAAAAGGGAACTGCGGACGAAATTGCGATTCAGGAGGACGTCAACACGCGCAAGGGGGTCGAGCGGATTATTCGCTATGCGTATGAATATGCGAAGCGCCGCGGCTTGCAGCGCGTGTGCATGTCCGACAAGTCTAATGCTTTAACGTTCGGGCATGATTTGTGGCAGCGTGTCTTCAAGGAAGTGCGCGCGGAATATCCGGGGATCGAATCCAGCCATCAGTTCATTGATAACTTGCTGATGCAGATGGTGCGCGATCCCTCGCAATTTCAAGTGATTGTCACTTGCAACCTGTTCGGCGACATCGCGAGCGACCTGGGAGCGCAACTGGCGGGCGGCTTGGGCTTGGCGCCTTCGGGCAATATTCATCCGGGGCAGGTGTCGCTGTTCGAGCCGGTGCATGGCTCGGCGCCGAACATTGCCGGGAAGGGGATCGCGAATCCGATGGGCTCGATTCTCACGGTGGGCATGATGTTTGAGTTTTTGGGCTGGCAGGCAGAGGCGCAAGCGATCGACAAGGCAGTGCGGGCGGCGCTGAAGGAAGGGAAGACGCCGGCGGAATTGGGCGGCACGCTCTCGACGCGAGAAGTCGGCGATTGGGTCGCGAGCGCTGTCGCTAAATCCGGAGTCGCGAGTTAAAGTAAAAGATCAATTACTTAGCACAGAAGCCGCAGAGAAAAGCTTCGAGGCAATTCTGAGAAAGCAAAATCACCGAGTTCGATTTCTTTTACTTCCCCGATAGAATTATTCATAATGTGTTTCTTTAACTAGTACATTCGCCGTCCGCAGCAACCTCCGCTCGACGGTTACCGGCCTTTGTCGAACATCAACAAACGCATTAATTACTATTTTTTATAGCTGGGTCGGCTTGTTGAACCGTCCCGGGCGCAAGGTCTGTTTTTACCGTAATTTTCTGCTTGGCCAGAAGAGTTACGTCGGTCTCAAATGGTTGGTAGCCGACCAAGTCAATCTTGATGTGATGGTTTCCCGGCGCGATCAACATCGCGCGACCGGCTCCGCGGAACTGGTTCACGGTTCCCGCGAAATGCCCGTCAACGAAAACGGCGGCTCGCTCGGGCGTCACCTCTAACTTGATCTCACCGGTGACGGCCGAGAACTGGGCTTGCGGGTTTTTCTCCAGTTTGACCGTCAGGATGGTCTTCTTCGCGGGCTCGGCGACGATCTTATCCGTCAACTCGAAATAACCCGTCTGGCGCACGGCGATATCGTGCGCGCCCGGCAATAGCAGAACCTTTTTGTTATCCCTCAGCTCGCTCACGAAGCCGACGTATTGGCCATCCACCCAGACGCCAGCGGTTTTCTCAGCCTTCGTCTTAGCGACAAACGCGAGTTCGCCCATAATTTGATTGCCGCTCGGAGCTTGTTGGGCAGACGCTGCGAGCGGGAAGAGAAGTGCACCAATCAAAATTACTGCGCCGACGCAGCCGCGAAGCCGACGGAGTTGCGCAAATCCAAAATTGCCAATAGCCATTCCATGCCTCCGTTGATAGCAAGAAAACAAAAACCATTAACTATAGAAGAGCTAGGCCGGGAGCCATCGCTATTCTATTCCTCTTCACGAAAGCGGGAACGATTTTCTGAAGAAAGAAGCACTCGCGGAAAATGCAGGATTCACTTTAGGTGTTTCGGAATGCCCCTTGCTTCGACTGATTCTAGAGTTGTCGGCGCACCGACGGCGACCGAGCGCGCGGGCTTCAACCAACAGTTACAGTTCGCGTAGCGCGAGCGCGATGGGCCGGCGAGCGGCGCGCACAGCGGGCGGTACACCGCCGACCAGACCCATCAGCAGCGCGAACGCGATTCCGATCGCCAACAGCGGCGGTGTCACTTTAAATGCGAACGCCAGATGCGAGAACGTCTGCATGTTCATAGTGCCGGTGGTGAAGCCATTTAGCGGCAGCACGAAGATGCAACCCACAATGCCGCCAATCAGCGCGATCAGAAGGGCCTCGAACACAAACGATATCGCAATGCTGTTGCCCGCAAAGCCGATCGCGCGCATGGTGGCGATCTCGCGCGAGCGCTCCGATACCGCGGAATACATAGTGTTGAGCGCGCCAATCACGGCGCCGATGCCCATGATGACGGCCACCAAGGTCCCCAGTACCGTAATCAACGTGGTGAGCACCTGCGATTGCCGCGCGTAATATTCGATCTCGCGGTCCATTTCCACCGTCAGTCGCGGGTCGGTGCTCAGCGAATCCTTCAACTCGTTGTACGCCGCAGGAGAAGTAAGGCGCACGGTGGCGGATTGAAATAATTCATCGGGTCGCTTGTACACCTGATTGACGACACGGCTATCGGCCCATATCTCCGAGTCGAACGCGCTGCCGCCCGCGTCAAACACGCCGACAACGTTCCAGGTCCCGCCGCCGAACTTCGCCGGCTGCCCCATTTCCAGACCGGAATAGGTGGACGCCACATTTTTTCCGATGATGAGCTCGGTCAGACCCGGCTGAAAGAAGCGACCCTGGATCATTCGGATGTTCGGGCGGACTTTAAGTGTTTCTTGAGACACGCCGCGCACCTGCACGTTGGCGTCGGTACCGGTAGCGATCAGCGGGAACGCAGCGATTACTACGACTTCGGGACTAATGAGCGGCCGGCCGTCTTCGCGCGCGATACCAGGCGCATCCTGAATCACTTTCACTTGATCGAGACCGATTGAGCCGTCCAGTTCGCTGGAAGAGCCCGCACGTCGAATCAGAGCATTGTCGGGCGAGCCGGAATTCACCAGTGTGGCGCGGAAGCCGCGAGCGAGCGACAGCATCGCCAGAAAAACTCCCACGGTTCCGGCGATGCCGAGCACCGCGACAATCGCCGACACCCAGCGCGCGCGCATGCTGCGTAAATTGTAAACAATCGGAATCGCCATCTGTCAAATCCTCCGAAGCGCGTCAACGACGCGCAGGCGCATTGCGGAACTGGCCGGCAAAATTCCGGCGAGAATTCCCACGGCGAATGCGGCGAACATGCCCAGCAGAATCGCGGAGCCCGGCAAGAAGAAGGATTGCAGTACGCCGCCGGTGGGATCGCCGCTCAATGTAAATAGTTTCGAGAAGCCCAGACCAATTGCGCCGCCGACCACCGCGATCAGCACAGATTCCGCAAGAACGATCATCAGCACGAAGCGGTCGGAGAAGCCCACCGCCTTCATGACCGCCAGTTCGCCCATGCGCTCGCGAACCGCGAGCGCCATCGTGTTTCCTGTCACCAGCAGCAGCGTAAAGAAAACGATTCCGCCGATCGCCAGAATCAGGAACTCGATGTTTCCGGCCTGTTTCACCCAGGAAGCGGCCATGGCTTGCATTGTTTCGGTTTTCGTTTCGTATGGTGAGTTTGCAAAGCCATCGTCGATCGCTTTCACCACGCGGACTGCATCGTCGGGAGAGTCCAGTTTAACGGCGTACCAACCGACGTCGCCCTTGCCCACGGTGCGGCGCTCGTCGAGATAGGCGTAGTGCAGCCAGAACTGCGTGAGGTCCGCGCCTTCGCGAGGATCGTTGTAGATGCCGCGAATGTTGAATTCCCAGGTGCCGCCGTAGATCGGGGCCTTCAACGGGACGCGATCGCCGACTTTCCAGCCAAAGCGTTTCGCGGTGCGCGCGCCGACGACTGCTCCTTCGCGATCGGTCAGGAAAGCGTTCCATTGGTCTTCGGGAACGGCGAATTCCGGGAACACCTGGTGCTGTGTGACGGGGTCAATCGCGAAGCTGGGGAAGAAATTTTTAGGATCCTGATAAATTCCGCCAAACCAGCTCTGGATGGCGACGTACTTTACGCCGGGGATGCGCAGAATCTGGTCGCCGTAGGAACGCGGCAGCGTTTGTATGATCGAGACCTTGTTGATAACCATGAGGCGGTCGATCCCGGCCAGGTCCACGCCGCCGTTGAACGCTCCGTGAATGACGGCGAGGAATCCGAACAGGAACAACGCGACCGCGAATGATCCGATGGTCAGCGTGGTGCGCAATTTCTTGCGCGAAAGGTTCGCCAGAATCAGCGGAAGGAATTTCATGCCAGGCTCCCGACGCGCGCACCTTCTACCAGCACGCCTTTGTTGAGGTGAAGTGTTGCTTGAGCTCTTTCGGCGGCCATTGGATCGTGCGTCACCATCAGGATGGACTTGTTGTGTTCCTTGGAGAAGCGCGTCAGGAGTTCAAGTATTTCATCAGCACTCTTGCGGTCGAGGTCACCAGTCGGCTCGTCGCAGAGCAAGAAGGTAGGATCGGCGACGATCGCGCGGGCGATGGCCACGCGCTGCTCTTGTCCGCCAGAGAGTTGTCTCGGGTAATGGTTGATGCGATCGGCGAGGCCGACAATCGAAAGCGCTGCTTCAACGTGCGTGCGGCGTTCGGACTTCGAGAGTTTCGTGAGGAGTAGCGGCAGCTCGACGTTCTGGAACGCGGTGAGCACCGGGATCAAGTTGTACATCTGAAAGATGAAGCCCACATGCCGCGCGCGCCATTCAGTGAGTTTTCCGCTAGACATATTAGTGATCTCATCGCCGGCCACGGTGATGCTGCCGTGCGAGGGTACGTCCAGTCCGCCAAGCAGATTGAGCAGGGTGGTCTTGCCCGAGCCGCTGGGACCCATAAAGGCGACGAACTCGCCTTGATCCACATCAAGATTGAGGCCCTGCAGAACGTCGATCTCTTCGCCGCCGCGCCTGTACTTCTTATCAAGGCCGCGGATTTTGATCAGGCTGTTTGCGCTACCACTGCCGTCCACTCGTACCATTTTGAGCGCTCCTATTTCTTGATCTGAATCGCTTCGCCATCGTGCAAATCGTTAGGGCCTTTGACGACCACCGTATCGCCAGCGCTGAGGCCCGCCATAATTTCGGCGTCGCTGCCGCGCGTACTGCCCACGGTGACGGCGCGCCGCTCCAGCTGACTATCCTTAACAAGGAAAACGATCTTGTGGCCGCTCTCTCCACGCACGGCGCCAGAAGGAACCAGGGCCGCAGGCGCTGCGCCGGTTAGTTTGTCCGGCTCGTTGCCGAGGAATGTGACCTTGATACCCATGTCCGGCAAAATTCTCGGGTCGAGCTTTAAGAACGAAATGCGAACCTTTACTGTAGCTTTCTGGCGATCTGCCGTGGGAATCACGGTGCGGACTTTAGAGGGAATCTGCCAATCGGGATAGGCGTCGAGAACCGCGGTGACCGGCTGGCCCGGCTCGACGCGTGAGATATACGCTTCGTTAACGTCCACCTCAATTTCGTTCGAGTTCATGTCCACGATGGTAGCTACGCCAGTGCGCGTGAAACCTCCGCCGGCAGAAACGGGCGAAATCATTTCGCCGACCTGCGCGTCTTTTGAAACAGCGATGCCGTCGAAAGGCGCTCGAATCACGCAATTGTCCACGGCTTGCTGGGCTTCGGCGATACGTGCTTCGGAGCCGGCCACTTGAACTTTGGTCATTGCGATTCTCGCCTTGAGGCTGTCCACGCTAGTGCTCGCGTTGTCGAGGATCTCTTGGCTCTGCACGCCGGCGGCCTGCAATGCTTGCGCGCGATGCTTTTCGATCTCCGCATTTTTTAGTTGCACTTCCAGATCGGCGATTTGCGCGCGCGTGGAATTGCGGTCGGCGACGGCAGATTCGAGCGCGCGCTTCACGTCAGAATCATCGAGCGTTGCGAGAATCTGGCCTTGTTTTACGTGCACGCCTTCATCGAAGAATACACCGGTGACGCGCCCCGTGATTTTTGCTGCCACCGTGGCACGACGGCGCGGGGTGACGTAACCGCTGGCGTTCAACAGGGCAGGGCGCCCGGTCGCGGCTCTCTGCGCCACGGCGACTTCCACCACTGGCTTCTGGTCGCGGAAGGCCAACGCGGCCCCGCCAATTAGCGCCAGCACCACGAGCACAATTACGACGAGTCCCCATCGCTTGCCGCTTTGGCCGGTTGTGCGCTGCGTTTTGTCAATGCGCAGCGAACTGAGGTCGGGTTTTGGCGGCTGCGACGCACTGGACATGAATGATCGGTGCTCCTTCGCTTGAGTTTGAGGGCTGCTATTCTTACTACGCGCGACGAGGTGCAGAAGTAACGCCCCGCGTGCGGGTAGAGCTCGTACGCACATTGTATATTGGGTTCGCTCCCTAAGGGAGCGAGTTTCACTGCGTCGAAAGGGTAGATGCTCCGGCGACGGGCGGGATGCAGGGATCACTCGCACATTCCAGCACACCTTTGGAAGTCACTTGAATCATCCTCAATAAGTAGAACGCAATCGGACGGAAAAGGTCACGGGGACTCTTGCGGAGCGTCTTTGTCATTTACTTCAGTGAAGTGCGGCGCAATCTTTGAAGTAAAAATTGAGGTGCCGATGCTCGCTGGGGGTGCGGGGAAAATTTCTCAGATTTCGCTTTAGTGGTGTGTCGCGAAGAACTCAACGGTTGCTGGAGTTGTCGGCTAGGCGACAAATCGGCCGCGATTTGGACTTCGAGTACTAAGTGACATTATAAATGCGACCAGCATGCCGAGCAGAAATCCGCCAACGTGCGCCCACCATGCTACTCCTCCCGACGCGGATGCGCCCGCGGTACCGAGCGAACCGATGCCGCTGAGGAATTGCATCGCAAACCACAGGCCGATGAACACGAGCGCCGGGATGCGCGCGCGGAACCACAGGATGAACAATGTGATCAGCGTGGAAATTTGTGAACTAGGGAAGAAGACGATGTAGGCGCCGAGCACGCCGGAGATCGCTCCGCTCGCTCCCAGCGATGGAATGTGCGAACCCCACGAAAATAGCGTTTGCGCGATGCTGGAGCCGATTCCACAGACGAGGTAGAAGAGCAAGTAGGCCACGGGGCCCATGCGGTCTTCGACGTTGGCGCCGAAAATCCACAGGAACCACATGTTGCCGATGATGTGCAGCCATCCGCCGTGGAGAAACATGCAGGTGAACAGCGGTAGCATGGCTTCTTGCAACGTGTAGTGACGGCCCGCCAAGGCCATCTGAATTTTGTAGGGCACCACGCCGTAGGTCATGATGAACGCATCGGCGGCGTGCGGCGGCAGCGAAATCTGATAGAAAAATACGAGCGTATTCGCCAGGATGAGCAGCAGCGTCACGACCGGGAAGGAACGCCGCGGCGTCAAATCTTGCAGAGGGATCACGCGTTGGTCCCCGCACTCAGCGTGATTATTTGATTTGGGTTGAATTCAATCATCTAAATGACTGTATCTGACGTTGCGCCATTTTCAAGAGGCAATGATGATGCCAGAGGCTGTCCGGATGGAGAAAATTGCCGTGCCAGCGTGCTGCAAATTCGTTTTGCAATTGCGCCGGATGCCGTGCTGTGATAAAAATTTTTGTTTCGCATGCGTGCGGTTGAGCACAGAGGGGGTGTCGTTCCGATTTTGGCGGAGCGAATCGTTTCTGTGCATGGCGGCGCGCCGGCACCCTGATGCCAGTTCACGAATCCGAGGCCATTATCCTGCAGAGTTATCCGCTAGGCGAAGCCGACCGGCTGGTCAGCTTTTTTTCGCGTTCGATGGGCCGCGTTCGCGGCGTGGCTTCCGGCGCGCGCCGCACCAAAAGCCGCTTCGGTTCCACGCTGGAGCGGCTCTCGCACGTGCACATCTGGTTCTACGAGAAGCAAAATCGCGAGCTAGTTCGGATTAACCAGTGCGATCTGCTCGAGTCGTTCCTGGACGCGTTCCGCGACTACGGCTCCGGTGTCGCGTTGGCCATTTTGAGCGAAGTGACTGAGACGGTGCTGCCGGATCACGAACCTTCCGACGCGAATTTCCGTTTACTGCTACTCGTCGCGCAGACCATAAAGAAGACAGGCAAGCCGGAATTGCCGCTGGCGTATTTCGTGTTGTGGACCGTAAAGCTGGGTGGGTGGTTGCCGACTCTGGACGGCTGCGCGCGTTGCGGGCGCAAACTCGACCCGAAGGAAGCGGCCTATTTTTCGCCGAGTGCTTCGGCGATTTCATGCAGCAAGTGCCGTAGGCCGGGAATGCGCGCTCTTTCGCCAGCCGTGTTGGCCGCGGCGCGCAAGATGATGGGCGTGCGTCTCGATAAGCTGAACGAAGAAATGATTTCGCCGCGCGCCGCTCGCGACCTGAGCGATGTTATGCTCGACGTCATTGAACATCAAATCGACCGCAAGCTGAAGTCGCGGGAACTTCTGGAGTCCCTGACGTGAACAAACACGTGAAGAATATTGCGGACGCTAATCCTGCAACGAAGCCTGTGAAGGGCTTGAGCTTTCAGAACCTTCTACTAAGACTTGAAGAATACTGGACGCGGCGCGACTGCATACTTCAACAACCGTATGACATTGAAGTCGGCGCCGGCACCATGCATCCGGAAACTTTTCTGCGCGTGCTCGGACCCGATCCTTATCGTGTGGTTTACGCGCAACCGAGCCGGCGTCCCGCGGACGGGCGCTATGGCGAGAATCCCAACCGGCTTTATAAGCACACACAACTTCAAGTGATACTGAAACCAGCGCCTGCCGATGTGCAGGATCTTTATCTCGAAAGCCTCGCCGCGGTTGGAATTAACTTGAAGGAACATGATATTCGGTTTGAGGAAGACAACTGGGAATCGCCGACGCTGGGGGCGTGGGGAATTGGCTGGCAGGTGCTGCTGGACGGGCAGGAGATTACACAGTTCACCTATTTTCAGCAGAGCGGCGGGCAGAACCTCGATCCCGTTTCCGTGGAGTTGACCTACGGGCTGGACCGCATCGCGGGTTACTTGCAGGGGGTGGACAGCGTTTTTGACGTGCGTTGGTCGGAGACAGTGACGTACCGCCAGGTGCGGCTGGCGGAAGAGCAACAATTTTCGGCGTATAGCTTCGATCATGCTGACGCGGTCTCCACGCGCAAGCAGTTTGACCTGGCGGAAGCGGAGTCGGCGCGGCTGCTGGCGGCTTACGCGGTGCTAAAAGGGCCGCAAAAGAAGGGATTCCCGATTCTGCAGGCCTACGACCTGTGCTTGAAATGTTCTCACCTCTTTAATCTGCTGGATGCGCGGGGCGCAATCTCGGTGACAGAACGCGCGGCGATGATTGCGCGCGTGCGGAAACTTGCGATTCGCGTGGCGGCGGCGTGGTTGGAGCAGAGCAGCGGCAATGCGCCGGATGCGGCGAAGGTGGTCGCATGAAGCCGAAGTCGGCCGTGGCGGGTGGAAAATCACGCGGAGATTTTCTGTTCGAAATCGGATGTGAAGAGATTCCCGCGGGAATGATTTTGCAAGCGTCGCGGGAGCTTAAAGCGTTACTTCAAAAGCAATTTCTCGCGAATGGATTACTCGAAGAAAAATCCGCGGAGAGTTCAATTGAAACTTTCGGTGCGCCGCGACGACTCGTGGCGATTGCGCGCGGCGTGCGCTTGCGTCAAGAAGATGTGACGCGCGAAATCACCGGGCCACCGAAATCAGTGGCGTACGACCAAGTCGGCGAGCCGACGCGCGCGGCGATGAGTTTTGCCGAGAAGCAGGGAATTCCGGTATCGAAGCTGACCATCATTAATACTCCGAAGGGCGAATATCTTTCCGCGAAGCAAGCTGTGATCGGCTGGCCTGCGGTGAAAATTCTCGGCGAAGTGCTGCCGCAAGTGATCCGAGAGATTTCCTGGCCGCGTTCGATGTATTGGACTGGAGCGCACGGGCCGCGGTTCATTCGGCCGATTCGCTGGATCGTAGCGCTTCTGGACGGCAAGGTCGTCCCATTTTCGTTCGCGGACGTGGTAGCTGGAAATCACACTACAGGGCACCGCTTCCTCGGGAAGAAAAGCCTCCCCGTGAAGACTCCGGCGGATTATGAAATAAAGTTAAAGAAAAACTTTGTATTGTGCCGGCCTGCGGCGCGGGAGAGTAAGATCGCAGATGAGATTCGCGCGCTCACCAGCCGCGGAGGCTTGCACACGCATGAGGATGCTGAACTGCTTCAGCTCGTCGCATATCTCAACGAATACCCGAGCGTGATCATCGGCAATTTTGATCCGGCGTATCTGGCACTGCCGGATGAAATCCTGCTGACAGTGATGCGCGACCACCAGAAATATTTCGGCCTGGAATCGCGCGACGGGGAACTGGCGCCGCACTTCCTGGCCGTGATCAATCTGCCGAAGGATCCCAAGGGTTTGGTGCGAGCTGGGCACGAACGCGTGTTGCGCGCGCGATTTGCCGACGCGCAATTTTTCTGGCAGACGGATCAGAAGATCAAGCTGGGCGATTATTTGCCGAAGCTTGCGGCCGTCACTTACGAATCGCGCCTCGGAAGCTACGGCGACAAGGTGGCGCGGATGCGCTCACTGGCGCGCTGGCTAGCGGAGCAGTGGTTCAGCGGCGGAGTCTCGCAGGCAGACGTGGCGGGCTCAGATCGCGCGGCAGAGCTGGCGAAATGTGATCTTGTGACCGGGATGGTTGGCGAATTTCCGGAATTGCAGGGCGTGGTGGGCGGGCTTTACGCGCGGGCGCAGGGCGAGCCGGAAGGTATTGCCTGGGCTGTGTACGATCATTACCAACCGCTGGGGCTGGATGATCCGCTGCCGCGAAATTTAACCGGCTGCGCGGTGGCGCTCGCTGACAAGCTGGATTCGCTCGTTGCTTGTTTTGCGGTGGGCGCCGTGCCTACAGGCTCGAGCGATCCTTTCGCATTGCGTCGCGCCGCGCAGGGAATTGTGAAGATTATTCTGGAGCGCAAGTTGCCGCTGTCTTTATCGGCAGCGATTTCAGCAGCAGGCAAGGCGTTGAAGGAAAACGCGCCGCGGATTGAGGCTAGAGAAACGGTGCAGCAGCAGGTGCTCGATTTCCTGCTGGAGCGCGCGCGCTACATTCTGCGCGAGCGGCGCGGGTTTGCGTACGACGAAATCAATGCGGCATTCGCGGCGGGCGCCGACGACCTGGTGGACGCGGTGGACCGCGTCACGGCGGTGAAAGCCATTCGCAACACGAAAAACTTCGTGCCGCTGGCTGCTTCGTTTAAGCGGATCCGCAACATCCTGGAAAAGTCCGCGGCGGGAATTGATAAATCGCAGCTGATAGTTCAAGCCGACCTGCTGTGGGAGCCGGCTGAGCGCGCGTTGTACAACGCAGCGCAACAAATTGGCGGGGAAGCAACTTTCAAGAAAAAGGCGAAGAAGTACCGCGAGGCGCTCGAGGCGATTTCGGGTCTTCGACCAGCGGTGGATTTGTTTTTCGATAAGGTTCTAGTGATGGTTGAGGACCAAAATGTGCGGCGGAATCGCGTGGCGCTGCTCGCGGGATTACTTAAAGAATTTTCTACGATTGCGGATTTCTCGGAACTGGGCGGCGAGGAAGCGAAGTAGTTTCTGAACTAGTTCGATGCGGATTGAAGTGGCTGTCGAGTTGTCGGAGCGCCGACGAATCTTGTTCAAGTGTTTAGTGAGAGGCGTGCCGCGGTTCGTCTCTCATACATCTTCTCGCGAACTTAAAGCGAGTCTTGAGGCCAACAAATGAAATATGTGTATTTTTTCGGGGCAGGCAAGGCAGACGGCACGGGCGACATGCGGGATCTTCTGGGTGGCAAAGGCGCGGGACTGGCGGAGATGACGCGCATCGGTCTGCCGGTTCCAGCGGGGTTCACCATCACCACTGAGACCTGCGCATATTTTCTGACGCACGGCCGGAAATATCCCAGCGAGCTGCGCGGCGAAGTAGCCAAGAGCATCGCGCGCCTGGAAAAACTCACCGGGAAGAAATTGGGCGATGCAAAAGATCCGCTGCTGGTCAGCGTACGCTCCGGTTCGGCACGCTCTATGCCCGGAATGATGGAGACGATTCTGAATCTGGGTCTGAACGATCGCGCCGTGGAGGGCCTGGCACACGCCACGCGGAATGAACGTTTCGCGTATGACGCCTACCGCCGCTTCGTGCAGATGTATTCTGCGGTTGTGATTGGACTGCCGAAGGAAGACCTCGAACATCGTTTGCGCGCAATGAAGCATCGCTTGGCGTGAAGGACGATACGGAAGTCAACGCGGAGGGCTGGAAGAAACTGGTCGGTGAATATAAGGCTTACTACAAGGAGAAGACCGGCAAAGATTTTCCGGAAGACCCGCAAGAACAACTGTGGGGCGCAATTGGCGCGGTGTTCGAATCCTGGATGGGCGAGAAGGCGGTGACCTACCGGCGCGTGGAGAAAATCACGGGCCTGCTCGGTACTGCGGTAAACGTGGTGCAGATGGTATTCGGAAACACGGGCGACAACTCCGGCACGGGCGTTTGCTTCACGCGCGACCCTTCGACCGGCGAGAAAATTTTCTTCGGCGATTTCCTGATGAACGCGCAGGGCGAAGACGTGGTGGCGGGAATCCGCACGCCGATGCAGCTGAAGGAAATGGCCAAGCGCATGCCGAAAGTCTATCCGCAGCTGAAGCGCGTGCGGCAGACGCTGGAAAAACATTATCGCGACATGCAGGACCTGGAATTCACGGTGGAAAACGGCAAGCTGTACATGCTGCAGACGCGCACCGGCAAGCGTTCGCCGTCCGCGACGTTTCAAATTGCCGTGGACATGGCAAATGAGAAGCTGATTAGAGTTGAAGAAGCGCTTGAACGCATCAAGCCGGAAGATGTCGAGCGGCTTTTTTATCCGGTAATTGATCCGAAGATGTCGCGCACGGAACTTTCCAGTCGTTTGCTGGTGACGGGAAATAATGCAGTGCCGGGAGCGGCGGTTGGTAAAGCAGTTTTCACGGCGCAAGCGGCCGAAGAGTGGGCGGCGCGCGGCGAAAAAGTAATTCTGGTACGGCATGAGACCAGCCCGGAGGACGTCGGCGGAATGTTCGTCGCGCAGGGAATCCTGACGGCGACGGGCGGCAAGACCAGCCACGCAGCGGTGGTGGCGCGCGGTTGGGGCAAATGCTGCATCGTGGGCGCGGAAAAAATGGACATTGATCTGGCGAAGAAGACGATTTATGCCAGCGGCAAATCGGTGCGCGAGGGCGAATGGATCACGCTCGATGGCGGCGATGGCTCGGTGTACACGGGCCAAATCGAGCTGGTTCGTCCGGAACCGCCGAAGGCATTTGCGACTCTGATGTCCTGGACCGATAAAGTTCGCCGTCTCGGCGTACGCACCAACGCGGACACGCCGCACGATTCACGTGTGGCGCGCGAAATGGGCGCCGAGGGCATCGGGCTGTGCCGCACCGAACACATGTTTTTCAAGGATTTCGAGCATCCGGAGAAGAGCATCGAGCGCCAGCAGGCCATCCAGGAAATGATTCTGGCCGAGGAACCCGCGGCGCGCCGCACGGCTCTCGACAAGCTGCTGCCGTTTCAGCGCAGGGATTTCATCGGCATCTTCGAAGCAATGAAGGGACTGCCGGTAACGATTCGCCTCGTTGATCCTCCGCTGCACGAATTTGTGCCGCACGATCCGGCGAAACAAGCGGAACTCGCGAAGAAGATCGGAATCCCACCGGAAGCTGTGGCTCGCCGAGTAGAACAATTACATGAAGCCAACCCGATGCTCGGCCATCGCGGGTGCAGGTTGTGCATCACATATCCGGAGATTCTGGATATGCAGGTTCGAGCGATTATTGAAGCGGCGATTGATTGCCAGAAGCGCGGCATTAAAGTGTTGCCTGAGATCATGCATCCGCTCGTCCTGGACAAAAAAGAGTTGAAGATTTTGGAGCAGCAGACCCGCAAGGTCGCTGACGAAATTATTTCTCGATCTAAAGTAAAACTCGAATACTTGGTGGGCACGATGATCGAATTGCCGCGCGCCGCTTTGCTCGCGGACCAGATTGCGGAGGTTGCCGAGTTCTTTTCCTTCGGCACGAATGACCTGACGCAAACGACCATGGGCCTTTCGCGCGACGATGCGGGGCGGTTCCTGCCGGAATATGTCGACGAACGCAAGGCAGCGATCTTCAAGGAGGACCCGTTCCAGACGCTGGACGTCGAGGGAGTTGGCTTGCTGATCGAATGGGCGATCGAGCGCGGGCGCAAGACGCGTCCGAAGCTGAAGATCGGGATTTGCGGCGAGCATGGCGGGGATTCGGACAGCGTAAAATTCTGCCATCGCGTGGGGATGGATTACGTGAGCGCATCGCCATTCCGCGTGGCGATCGCACGGCTGGCTGCGGCGCAGGCGGTGATTGAAGGGAAGAAGTCGGCGAAGGCGAAGCGCTGAGAGAGCCGGCCCCGACGCAAATCTTGTTCCTGCCGCCGAGTTGGGGCGTGCGCGCACGAAAGCCGCATGCAATGCCGGCGAGGAGAAGACAATTTCGCCTGGAAAACTGCAGACGACGGATGGCCGGCCGCTGATCATCGGCATTTGCGGTGGTACCGGCTCGGGCAAGACCACCATCACGCGGCGGATTATTGAAGCGCTTTCCGAAACGAACGCCGTAGTGCTGCAGCAGGATAATTATTATCGGGATTATCCCGGGACGCCGCTCGCCGAGCGCGTCAAAGTAAATTTCGACCATCCCGATTCGATGGATACGCCGCTGCTCGCCGAAAATGTGCGCCAACTGCGCGCGGGCCAGGCGATAGAACGCCCCACCTACGATTACGCAAACTTTCAACGCTTGAAGGGAACTGTGCGCATTGAGCCGCGCGCGGCAATCATCGTCGAAGGGATACTGATATTCGAAAACAAGGCGCTGCGCGAGTTGCTGGACATCAAGATTTTCGTGGATACCGACGCGGACCTACGTTTCATAAGGCGGCTGGTGCGTGACATTCGTGATCGCGGGCGCACGACGCAGATGGTGGTGGATCAATATATGAAGACGGTGCGGCCGATGCATCTGGAGTTCGTGGAGCCGTCGAAGCGCTACGCGGACGTGATTATCCCCGAGGGCGGGCACAACGACGTGGGGATTGACCTAGTGATTCAGAAGATCAAGTCGCTAGTACCGCCCCAAGGCGTGCAGTGAACGAAATTGCAGTTTCGAGCGTATCAGTATATGTAGGTGATGGCGTAGGGCAGCGCCGTGGGGTCATGCCCGAGGGATACGGAGCAAGGAGATGATGGTGAAGTTTCTACTTTGGTGCATTCTGCTGGTCTTGTGCTGGCCGCTGGCTTTGTTGGCGCTGCTGCTGTATCCGATTGTGTGGCTGATTTTGCTGCCGTTCCGGATTTTGGGGATCGCGGTGGAGGGTGTGTTCGATTTGCTGCGCGGGATATTGTTTCTGCCGGGGCGGGTTTTGCGTGGGCCGCGCAGCGCGTGAGTGACGCGGGCGACAAGCACATCCTACTCTACGTCTCGTGCCAGCCAAAATGCGGCGGGACAGAAAAAGCGCGGGACTCTGTCCGGGATCACACGCCGCGCCACTCAATCGAAATTGGCTAGAGGGTTAGTAGAACCGTGGGCTGGCCGACAATTCGCACGTCGGTTTAGATTTTTGCACGCGCTATAGAAGTTGAAGTACTGCCTTACGCAGCGTCATCGTCGGTCGGCGCGCGAAATTCGAATAGAGGAACAACTTTTAGTTTCGCTTTAGGGTTTGACGGCAGGTTGCTGATCCGGTGTTTGTACCAGAACCGGGAAAACCGGCACAGTAGTCACGGTCGGAGTGACTTGAGATATTGGTTGAGGTTGCGCTTGAGGCTTCGCAGCGGTCTGCTCAACGTTTGAAGGTCGCGAAATGAGCAACGGGATGTTGCCATCCACCAGCGCCGTGTAGTGGTCAGACGAAGCAGCGATCGCCGGCGCGCCTTTGTGAAATTCGGAGAGAAGGAACGGATAACCGGCAAACCTTCCGATGGCCTCGGCTTTAGCAACCTGCACTGTGGCAAAGCTTGCGGGGACGCGGTCGCCCGTTGTGGACGTTATGTCCTGCATGAACCAAACTGCCTGCCCGGTACTTCCCAAGCTCGTTCGCCTGACCGCCATGACGCGCGCGCGCGCTTCCGCGCCCCTGGGGATCACTGTGATACCGTTCAGTATCACTGGCTCAACCACAACCATTTCCACGATGGAGCCTTCCTGCAAATCGCCCGAAGAAACATCGCTGCTTACTGCCAGCTGTACCGCCGTTTGATCTGGAATTTTTACTTCGATGGCGGGCGCTCCGTCCGGCGGGACTGCGGGAAAGGCAGCTGGCGCGTGCATCATCGCCAGAATGATGCGGTCGGAAATTCCCGATTGCTTCAAGCGATGCAGCGCCGCGGGCGAAGTGTCGAAATCGCAGCGCGCCGCATTCAACCGGGTGATGATGGCATCAGGGCTCAGATGGGCGCCTTGCATTTTCATCACGTTCACGTTGGTCAGCAGCGCGGCGGATTCGCTGGGTCGCGCGACAATGGGACGTTCCAGCGGCTGGCTGGCCGGCGGGAAGGGCGCCGCGTCGGAATTTGATTCGGCAGGCTGGTTCGGCACCGGGGCACTTGGTCCCGCCGTTGATTCCACGGCCGGTTCGACGGTCAGTTCCATGCCCGGTCGAACCACTGTCTCAGCGGGCGTCTGGACAGATGCCTCGACCGGCGTCTGAACCGCAGCCGGTTCGGGCGCCTGGCCGGCCGGCTGAACAACTGTGGCGTCTGACTGACGCTCTGGCTTGGGCTTATGCGTCCATCCGAAGGTGTACTCTGCTTGGGGAGGTGGAGCGGTGGTGGACAAGTCGCTGGTTGGCACCCAGCCTAGCCTGCCGTCGATCGTTCGTACCTGCGTGAAATCGCCGTCATGACCGGTGATCACGAGGCTTTCGCCACAGTGGAGCTTTCCCAGCTCTTCAAACTTCTGTATCGATTTATAGAGCAGGATGTAGGAGTCGTAGGTTCCGCACTGCGCAAATGCAGACGTGTTCGCGGACGCGTACTGCGGCCCGACGAAGAGGATCCCCAGCAAAACTAAAGTGTATTTCATTTGCGTCCCCAAACCGGTTCAGGAACGATCGCCCTTGATAACGTCCCTGGCCCCGAGTTGAGGTATTTTTTCCCTCGCTGCAAATAGCGGCAATAGTACTTTCAAACAGCTGGCGGATTGGTTTGGTACAGGCGGGTTAAATGAAAGTCACGATTGAGGATTGCAGAGTTGTTTGGCGGGATTGACGATTTGTGGCGAGCGGGTCACAACGAGACTGCGCGCGACACGAAAAAAGCATCGCTCAAGTGACACATTAAGTTCTAAGAATGGTGCGCTTTAGATATTAGTTGCCGCCTGAAGCAACACTTTAGATGTTCGCGTGAGCGGATGGCGATCGGTCGGAAGATCGCAAGCTGCAGCGACGCGCCTTCCGGTTTACGTCGGCATCTTCAAGAAGAAGTATACGCCCAGGAATCCAAAGATAGCGTCGGGCGCCCAGGCGGCGAGCAAAGGCGGGAGTTGTCCCACCGAGCCCATCGCCTCGAACAGCGCGGCCGCCGCCCAATACACGATGGCGACACCGACCGCGAGAGCCAGGCCGCCGACGGCTCCGCGCGTCCCAGTGAGGAAGGCAAAAGGCGCGCCTAGAAAAACGATGATCCCGGCGATCAGCGGGAACGCGAATTTCTTCTGCCACTGGACGGAAAGCCGCGCCGTGTCGAATCCGGCCTGCCGCAAGCCGCGAATGTAGTCCCCCAGTTGGTGCCAGTTCATCTGAGAGGACTGCCAGAACTCGCGGCGAAAATAACTGGGCGGCTCAGAAATCTCGGGAAGAGATAACACCTTGAACGGGGTATACCGGCTGACCTTGCCTCCTTCGAAGTCGCGGATCCATCCTCCCGTGAGGGCCCAGGTGTTCTCAGACGGCACCCAGGTGGCGCGTGCGGCGAAGACGCGGCGGCGGATCTGAAACGTCACCGGATCCAGTTCGAAGACGCTCAATCCACCGAAAAGATTTTGGTCGGGATCAAACAGCGCGTAGTTATAGATTTTGGTGTTCTCGCCGAAGATCCATTGGTGCGTGGGCTGAAAGTAGGTCTGCGCCGGGCGGCCCTTAATCTGGTTGCGCAGCGCGTCCTGGCGCTGGTTAGCGTACGGAAGGAAGGTATCGTCGAGCAGGAACATTCCCGAGGCAATCACGCATCCGGCCAGCGTGAGCGGCAAAACGAGCCGGTAAAGACTCATGCCGCTGGCCTTGAAAGCGATCACTTCATTATTTTTTGCGAGCACGGCCAGGGTGACGAGCGTCGCGACCAGAGTGGCGAGCGGCGCGAGTTGATAGGTCATCAGCGGAATGAGGTAGCGAAAATAATTCAGTACCATCGAAGCGGGAATATTATTTTTCGAGATGTCTCCCAGAAGATCGAATAGCGTGAAAGCGTCGAAGATCAGAATGAAGCCCGCCAGCAATACCAGAAAATAATAGAAAAACTGCTGCAACAGGTAGACGTCAATCAACATCGGGAACGCGACGGCAGAACCTTCCGGAACAATCTTCCGGGCATCCGCGCGAGACGTGACGCTGCGTCCATTCGCGGCAGCGCCATTGGAAGCGGGGATGGGAGCGGCATCAGCTTCGCGGCGGCGTTCCGGACGTGAGCGTCGGAGGAACGCCTCGAGCCACGCCACAATCCGGTTTGGTTTGCGGATGGTTTCGATGCGGCGCAGAAATATCACACCCAGTATGAGCCCCGCAATATTTCCAGCCCATATTCCGGCCCACGGCGCGACCGAGCCTTGTTGCGCCATGTGGGCCCCGGTAACGAAAAGAAAATAGTAGCCGCCGATCAGGACCAGCGTCAGGATCAATCCGGCAGCTCGGCCTCCACGCCTAGGACGCACGCCGATGGGCACGCCCAGCAGTGCAAATACCAGGCAAGCAGCAGGGAAAGCGATGCGGCGGTGGAATTCCACGCGCGCGTCGCGCCAGTGCGGTCCGCGTTCGGCGAGCAATTCGGAAATCGAGCGCTCCGAGTCTGATAGCGCAACGTTCTTCGGTCCGGCCACCGGGCTGGAAATCTCCACGGGAATTTCGCTCTGGCCGAAAGTGGTCACATTGTAGTGTTGAGGCTCACGCGGGTCGTATTCGTGTGTGCTGCCACTGCCCAGGTGCAATTCGAATTTATTGTTACCGGGGTCGGCGACCACCTGCGCATCCTGTGCGATGGTCACGTTGGTGGAGGCCTGGCCAGAGGATGCAAGGAAGACCCCGCGCCAGCGCGTCGCTGCGGCTTCCACATCTTGCACGTATAATATGAAGTGCGGAACTTGCTCATTGAAGACGCGCGGCTGAATCGCGTACGGTGCTTGGGTCAGCAGCAGGCGTTCCTCGAGGCGTTGCAGGGTGCGTATGGCCGCGGGGCTAAGCCAAAATGTGAGCACCAGAGTGCCGAGGCTACAGCCGAGCGCCACGATTCCGATGGGAACCAGCAGGCGGCGCAGGCTGATGCCCGAAGCGTGCAGCGCGACGATTTCGCTGTCGGCGGAGAGGCGGCCCAGGCCGATCAACACGCCGACCAGAACCGCCATCGGGATGGTGAAGGCCAGCACAGGCGTCAGCGAGCAGAGAAAAATCAGCGCGACGGTGAAGACTCCGCCGGAATGCCGGACAACCAGGTCCATCAGGCGGACAAGTTGTGGGACGAAGAAAACGAAAGTGAAGACAGCGAGGCCCAGTATGGCGTGCGAGCCAACTTCGCGACCGATATATTTATCGAGCAGGCGCATGATTGCGCCTGGAGATTCTAGCATGGACATTCGGAGCGTGCGGGCGAGTTAAGATTTGCGTTATCGGAGATACGGAGGATAGGAAGTTGGGCCGAGTAAATTTAGTTTTGGTTTGGCACATGCATCAGCCGCAGTATCGCGATCCCGTCTCGGGGCGCTACATGCTGCCGTGGACGCGTCTGCACGCCCTGAAGGATTATTGGGGCATGGTGAAAGTGCTGGGCGAATTTCCGGGTGTCCATGCGACGTTCAATGTCGTGCCGCTGCTGGCGGCGCAGATCGAAGAATACGCTAGCGGAAAATTTCGCGAGCCGTGGTTTGAACTGGCGTTCGCGCCAGCCGATACGCTGAAGCCCGAGCAGAAAAGGGAAATACTGGAGCGCGCGTTCCAGGTGAACGAGATTTACGTGCAGCGCTGGCGGCGTTTTGCTGATCTGCAATCGCAAGTGCGTTCCGCCGGAGCCGAAGCCTGCGCCGCGCGTTTCAACGAACAGGATTGGCGCGACCTGCAATTGCTCTCGCAGCTGGCGTGGATGGACGAAGAATACATCGCGAAAGATCCGGTGGTGAATCTGCTGGCGGCGAAGGCCACGGGTTTTGCGGAACGAGACAAGGAGCTATTGCGCGAGAAGCAGCTGGAACTGCTGGGCGCGGTGCTGCCGGAATATCGCATCGCGGCGGAAAGCGGCCAAATCGAAATTTCGACGACTCCTTACTACCATCCGATTCTGCCGCTGTTGTGCGACACGGATATCGCGCGCGTTTCCAATCCGCACACGCCGCTGCCGCATCCGCCCTTCCGTTTTCCCGGCGACGCACGCGAACAACTGCTGCGCGCACGAAAATATCACGAGCGCGTTTTCGGCATACCGCCGGCAGGCTTGTGGCCTTCGGAAGGCTCGGTTTCCGACGAAGCCCTCGGGATTGCCGCCGACCTGGGCTTTAAGTGGTTCGCAACCGATGAAGGCGTGCTGGGCCGCACGCGCAATATTGGGTTTTGGCGTGACGCGGGCGGCTATCCCGAAAATGGTCCGGACCTTTATTCACCGTGGAAATTGCAGCGCGACGGCAAAGAGATGTTTGGATTTTTCCGCGACCATTATATTTCGGACCTCGTGGGCTTCGTCTATAGCCGCATGGGCGCGGTGCAGGCCGCGGAGGATTTCCATCGCAGGATTCGCGCGATCGGCGATCGCGAGCCGCCGGGGCGCACGGCCACGGTGAGCATCATCCTGGACGGCGAAAATGCATGGGAATATTACCCAGAGAATGGGCGGCAATTTCTGCGCGAATTTTACCGCCGCGTGCAGAACGACCGCGAAATCCGCGCGCTCACTGCGAGCGAGGCCATAGAGGCCAACGCAAACGCGCCGGTCACGCCGGGGATTTTCCCGGCGTCATGGATTAACGCAAATTTTGACGTATGGATCGGCCACCGCGAAGACGTGCGCGCGTGGGATCTGCTCCGCGACGCGCGCGAGATGTACGAGCGCGTTGCGCAGCGCAAATCAGGTAAGGCCACCGACGAGCAATTGGCGCGCGCCTACGAAGCAGTGCTAGCCGCCGAAGGCAGCGATTGGAACTGGTGGTACGGCCCGGAGCACGGCTCGGCGAATGACGCGGAGTTTGACCAGCTGTATCGCAAACACCTGACGGAAATTTACACCGCGCTGGGAGAACCCGCGCCCGACGTGCTCGCGCATCCAATCAAGAAGGCGCCCGAACTGGGCCGCCGCGAACCGCCCGAATCCATCCTGGACGTAACCGTGGACGGCCGTGAGACCAGCTATTTCGAATGGCTCGGCGCGGGCTCGTACGCCACAGATCCTCGCGGCGGCACCATGCACGGACGCACACGCGTGCTGAGCGGGCTTTGTTATGGCTTCGGCGAAAAATATTTTTACCTGCGCGTGGATCCCGTGGAAGAAGCGATCGCCGATATTCCAGATTTTCAATTGCGGCTCACGTTGTGGGATTCGCGCGAGACGCGCATCACCGTCCGCGTGGCCAAGCGCAAATTCGCCGGTTGCGTACTGGAGCAGGGCGGAGCGTGTTTGCTGCATCCGGAGACGATGGTGACGGCGGCTTTCGGCAAGATCGTCGAGGTGGCCATGGCGCGCGAATTGTTCGACCTCCGCGGGCGCCGCCAACTGCTGCTGAACGTCGCGCTGTGGGAAGGCGGCCTGCCGATCGCAGTCCTGCCCGTCGATGGCATGCTCGAGCTCGCGCTGGGCGAAGATAATTTCGCCTGGGGCACGGAAGCAGAGGGCAAGGCGTAGTTTCAGCCGGCAGTGAGCACTCATAGAGAGGGAAGACTAGCGGCGGGAGTGCCCGGCGGCGGCCGGCTATGGCATCGCACACATGAAAGGCGCCCCCTTTTTGCCCGCTTTGGCATCAAACTCCTATCTTCGGACCAAAAGGGAGGCAGGGCGCAATGGCACCGTTAGGGCGCGACCAGGACGCAAATACCACAAACGGCAGCGGAGACTTGCTGAGTAAAACCGCTGCAATGGAAAAGCATCCGGCCCCGCTGACCGCACGAGACGTGTTCGCGCGATTGGCGGGTATTGGCGTGCTGCTTCTGGGGGTTCTGGGAGCGTTTCTTTATCTGGGCGGGTGGTTCAGCCCGCAGAAACTGACACCTGGGCGGTTCGTTGACGAGCTTCAGCGGGTGAACGGCACGCAGACGGGCTTCCGCCGGAATCACGCGAAAGGCGTCTGCGTCCGTGGATTTTTCGATAGCAACGGGCAAGGGGCGCGCCTCTCGAAAGCAGTCGTGTTCCAGAACGGCCGCGTGCCAGTGATCGGCCGCTTTTCTCTGGGCAGCGGCGATCCCCATGCCACCGACGCTCTAAGCACCGTGCGCGGCCTGGGCCTTCAGTTTACTCTGTCGGACGGCGAGCAGTGGCGGACGGCGATGATCAATCTGCCGGTATTCCCATTCAAAGATCCGCAGGCCTTTTACGACAATCTGGTTGCTTCCGAACCTGACCCCGACACACATCACCCCGATCCGGCGAAAGGGGCGGCGTTTTTTGCGAGCCACCCGGACACCGCGCGCGCGATCGGAATCATCAAGAGCCAGGCGCCGTCGTCCGGTTTCGACAACAGCAACTTCCACAGCCTCAACGCGTTCCGCTTTACCAATGCGGCGGGAGTGGCGACGTTCGTTCGCTGGGAGCTGGTGCCGGCGCAGCCGATTGCAGCCGCAAGTGCGACCGAGGCAAGCCAGGACAAGAATTTCCTTTTTGAAGCACTGATCGCGAGCATTCAGCAGCACCCTTTGCAATGGCACTTGATCCTCACGGTGGGACAGCCCGGTGATCAGACCGACAACGCCACGATCCCTTGGCCAGAAGGGCGCAAGACGGTGGACGTGGGAACCCTGACGCTCGACTCTGTGGAAAGCGACGATACCAGTCCCGCGCGCACCATCAATTTCGATCCGCTGGTTTTGCCGGCCGGCATCGCGCCGTCGGGCGATCCGTTGCTGAGCGCTCGCTCGGCGATCTATTCGCAGTCGTTCACACGGCGAGCGGGCGATAAGCAAGAGCCGAGCGCGATCACGCCCGCGGAGGTGCAAAAATGAGCGCCAAGGTGACTGCAGAACGCTGGCAATTTACGGGTCTCACGCGGTTCCTGCACTGGTTGATGGCCGCGATGGTGCTGACCATGCTCGGCATCGGCGTTGCGATGGTCGCATCGCTCGGCGATTACCACCTTCTAGTCTCGATTCATCGCCCGCTGGGGATTGCGATTCTGATTTTGGTCGTGATACGCCTGGTGACGCGGCTCTCGAGTACGCTGCCCCCGTTCCCCGCCACGATGTCACCGCAGGAGCGCTTGGCTGCGCACGCATCGGAAGTATTGCTATACGCCCTGCTGTTTGTGCAGCCTCTCGTCGGCTGGGCGATGCTGTCTGCAGCGCGCTATCCGATTGTGCTCTTCGGGTCGCTACATCTTTTCCCGATCCTTCCACACAGCGTGATGGCGTACGCCGTATTGCGTCAGGCGCATACGATTCTGGCATACCTCTTCTTCCTCGCATTCGTCGCCCATTTTGGAGCCGTTCTGTTTCACACGGTGATTGTGCGAGACGGGTTGCTCAGCCGCATGGTGCCGTGGCGGGCCCGCGCGCGTTAACTTCCTGGAAAAGCTATTCGTCGTGGCGCGCCTCGGGCTTCTGGCCCACGGACGGCCGCCGGATTGTCGCCTGCTCGGAACTTGTTGTCGGACCATTCTGCTAGTCCTCGTGAGTCGCGTTATCCGAAAGGGACTCGCTACGTGCCGCCGCCAAAGACAACGCGACGGGAAGCCTGCAAAGCGTGGCGCTCAGCGGGACGGGCGGAACGTCCGGAATATCTCTGTCTCCGCCCACATTGAATTTTGCGTCGCAGACGGTCGGTGCAAGTAGCGCCGCGCAACCTGTGACCGCCAGTAATACCGGCACGACTCCGGTGGCTATGACCATCAGCGTGGTCAGAACAAATCCGGGCGACTTCGCGGAGACAGACGATTGTTCGCAGGGTCCGCGGGCTGGCGACAAGTCTGGCGTCATAAACGTTACGGTCGATCCCGCGCAGACCGGAGCGCGTTCGGCCGTGGTGATGCTTTCCGATAACGCGCCGAAAAACCCGCAGATACTCGCGGTGAACGGCACCGCCGTGCAACCCACGGAGACGATCTCACCCAGCGGCACGACCAATTTCGGCGGCGCGCTGTCCGGCACAGCGTCGCCACTCGTGACGGTGACGATCAGCAATAGTGGCGCAGGCGCGGCGATCTTGAGCATCGGCGCCGCCACCGTGAATCCACCGGGTAACTTTATCGCAGTGAATAACTGCACCGCAGGAGTTCCCGCCGCTGGAGCCTCCACGCTGGTCCTGACGTTCACGCCGCCTGCGTCACCCGCGGCAGCGCCTTGCGAGTCCAATGCCGGAACGCATGTCCTCACCCGCTGACCACCAACAGCGCGCCAACCAGCCCACAGAGCATCGCATTATCCGGCATAGCCTGGGACTATTGCCTCGCACCTGCGGGAGTCGCGAACCAGACGGTCACGGCCGGAACGCCGGCCACGTTCCAACTCCTTGCCGATTCTTTGCGTACCTTCGCAGTTGCGGTCGCGCTCACGTGCTCGGATACTGCGTCATCGAGCAATTGCACGGTGCAACCGGCAACAGTGAACATTTCTTCGGGCGGGCAAACTCCCATCGTGCTGAGCGTCGCAAGCGCGACGAACGCGCTGTCACCTTTCGGCGCCGCGCCTGACGTTCGACCCTTCGCAGCAACCGCGCCGGCGCTGAATGTATCGCGTTTGCGCGGGATTGTGCTGTGGCTGCTTATGCTTTGTGCGCTGGTGTTCGCGTGGGCTGCGGCGACAAGACGCCGGCTGCCGCGTGGAGTGCGCTTCGCACAAACCGGTGCTTTGGCGATTCTGCTTTCGATTGGCCTCGCGACGTGCTTCGGTAGCGGCACAAGCACGACTCCGCCGACCGGCACCTCCACCATGACGGTTGCCGGAACATTTACCGGCGCAGGCGGCAGCACGACACCCAGCTTGCAGGTGACCCTGATCGTCCAGTAGCTTTAAGTTGGCAGGGAAGAGCGACCCGCGCTTAGATCAGAAAACTTTAATAGCCAGGTCGCGCGGATGACTCCCAACATTGATCAACGCGGTCGGAGGGCGCGGCGGCGTGAGTCCAGGCTGGCCCGACGGCAAAGTTTTCGTGCGGATCGCGGCCAGGTCGTTCGACGCTGTGTCCACCACCAGAAGAATGTCTCCTCCCGGAGTGAGCGCGCAAGTTACCGGCGATTGCCCCGCCTGAATCGGGCGACCGACCTGGCGAGTATCCACGGCGACCGGCACGACGTGCCCAGCAGCGGTGTCCGACACGTACAGCGTGCTCGTCGTCGGCGAGAACACGGCGGAGGCCGGCGACATTCCAAGCAGCAGAAAATCGGCGACTTCGTTTGTGTCCGTATTCACGATCACCAGACCGTGCGCTGAAGTTGAGGTGATGTAAAGTTCGCCGCCGTCCGGCTTCAGGTCCAGGTCATCGGCCGTGCCGCCCACCGCTAGGTTCGCTAGCAGCACCTGCCGTTTCAAATCCAGCACGGATACCTGGTTGAACGCGCCGGAAGTTACAAACGCTTTGGAGTTATCCGGCAGGATCGCGATTTGCTCAGGATCGGGCGCCGTCGCGATGGTCGCAATGGGCGCGAGCGTGCCGCTATCGAGCAGTGAGACGGTGGCGTCGTCGCGATTGCTCACTACCAGCGTCTTTCCGTCAGGAGAAACGCGCGCGATCCACGGGCGTCTGCCGGCGCGGCCACGCGCGACGATTTGCCGCGACGCGGTATCGATAGCGACGATCGCGTTCGAGCCGGATGCAGCCACATACGCACGACGTCCATCAGCAGAAAAATCCAGCGCGTAAGGCGCCGCTCCCACCGCAACGCGCGCGACGATCTGATTCGATTGCACGTCGAGAACCCACGCATAACCGCCCGCCGAGCTTACGCCCCAAATTTCCGGGCGCTTGGGATGCGCGCGCAAACCGCTCGGCCCGGGCCCGACGATGATCGTTGCCACAGGCGAAAGTTTAATCAGGTCAATCACGGAAACCGTGCCATCGCCGGTGTTGCCCACATAGGCGAAAAGATGCAGCCCCGGCCGCAGAAAAGCCGGGCGCAGCTCCAGCGCGACTTCGCGAATGGCCAATGCAGCAAGAATTACCAGCAGGAAGACGAGGCGATAATTGAAGCGCAGTTTCAATTGATGGTGCGGCCCAGCACGGCGGCGATCTGGCGGCATTCCCGCATCAGCTGCTCGAATTCCGCCGGCAGGATGGATTGCGGCCCGTCGGAAAGCGCGCGGTCGGGATCGTGGTGCACTTCCACCAGCAATCCGTCTGCGCCCACGGCCACTGCGGCGCGCGAAAGCGGCAGCACTTTATTGCGCCGTCCCGTTCCGTGGGAAGGATCCACCACGATGGGAAGATGGCTGCGTTTTTGCACGGCGGGAACTACGCTCAAATCCAAAGTGTTGCGCGTAAAATCCGAAAAAGTGCGCACGCCGCGTTCGCACAGAATCACGGAGTAGTTGCCTTCCGACATCAGGTATTCGCCGGCCATCAGAAATTCGTCCAGCGTCGCGGACATGCCGCGTTTCAGCAGCACCGGTTTTTTGGCGCGCCCTGCGCGCTTCAGCAGCGAAAAATTCTGCATGTTGCGCGCGCCGATCTGGATCACGTCCGCATATTCGGCCACCAGGTCCAGCGATTCGTGGTCAATCGCTTCGGTAATGATGCCCAGGCCGAATTCCTTGCGCACATCGGCCATGATTTCCAGGCCCGCTTCGCCCAAGCCCTGGAAAGCTGTACGGGGAAGTGCGCGGCTTGTAAGCTCCGCCGCGAAAAAGGCGCGCTCCAGTGGCCTTCACTTGTTTTGCAACGGTGAAAGCCTGCTCGCGCGTTTCGATGGCGCACGGCCCCGCGACCATGCCGATTTGCCCGCCGCCGAAGGCAACATCTCCTGAAGGCGTAGGGACGCGGACGACGGTGTTTTCTGGTTTCACGTCGCGGCTGACGAGTTTGTACGGCTTGCTGACGGCGATGCATTCGATCACGCCGGGCATAGACTCCAGCGTGCCCAGATCCACCGCGCCGGAATTGCCGGTGATGCACACGGCGGTGCGTCCAGCGCCGGGAACGGGCAACGCTTTGAAACCCAGCGACTCGATGCGCTCACAGACGGCGCGTACCTGTTCGTCCGTGGCGTGCGACTGCATAACCACCAGCATGAACGCCCCCTGAGAGAAAGCGAATCCAAGAGTCTACTGCATGGAGGAAGCGGGCTGCAAATGACGCGCGCGGGAATTTAGCGGTAGCGTAGCCGGGAAAAAAGAGAGAATGGAGGCGCGGGGCGGAATCGAACCGCCGATAAAGGTTTTGCAGACCTATGCCTTACCACTTGGCGACCGCGCCGGTTGCTTGCGGCAAAAGCGAATCATAACATCGGAAGCGCGCGGAGATGTATCGAAGATTCCTACGCGGTTGATTGGTTAGTCTCCAAAAGCACGCAGAGTGAAAATGCCGGTAGGGGAGAAGCGCATGAAGACGAATGAGAAACGCGGCGCGGCTGAGCGAATGCACGTGCTGCATGTGCGGACCACCCGACGAACGGAAATGCAGGACGTGACCGACCCGATTGCGGCTGCTGTGTGCGAATCCGGCTGCACGGATGGTGTGTGTCAGCTGTACGTGCCGCACACCACGGCGGGCGTGACGATCAACGAGGGCTACGACCCGGCGGTGGCGCAGGATATCGCTGCAGAGTTCGACCGCCTGGTGCCGCGCCTCAAGAATTCCGCGCACGCCGAAGGGAATTCGGATTCGCACGTCAAGACGGCGCTCCTCGGCTCGTCTGAAACTGTGTGGATCGTCGCGGGGAAGCTCGCGCTGGGACGCTGGCAGCGCATTTTCTTCGCGGAATTTGATGGCCCGCGTAGCCGCGAACTGCGCGTCAAGATCGTTCCGGACCCGCCAGCGTGAGTTTAGCACCTGAGATTGGTGCGTGGGTTTACGGGTCGGCATCGTGCCTGAGGTCTTTACGTGAAGCAATCTCGGTTTGGTTGTAAACTACTTCACGATGAGGCAAATGGGGCGGGCGGCGACGAGCGTTGGCGTACTGGTTCTTCTGCTCACCAGCGGAACCGGCGATGGAATTTCCGCGAAGGAAGACATCACGATTGCCGTGGTGGGCGATCAGCAAGTGGTGGGGAAACCGTTTGCCGTGCGCATCCGGAATAATGGCGGAAAGCGCCTCACTTTTTGCCTGGGCGTTTGCGGCGAAATCGTCGTAGCTGGCAGCGGACGTCCCGCGCCGGCCTTCGCCGTGCAGTCGCGCACGCGCAAAAAATGGAACAAGGAAATCTTTACCTGCACGCCCGGCGCAGACGCTTCGGCAGGGATCCTGCACGGCGGCGAAATCCTGGAATTCACGGTTAAAGTGCTGCAGCCCGGCACGTATCGCTTGTGGCTTCCTTATAAGGACGTAAGCGTGGAAGACGTGGGCGCGCACTGCGAAGCGATCAAGGACGGTAAAGCCGTGCTGCAGGCCCAATCCGACGACTTCGACGTGGCTGCGGCGCCGAAATGAATCTGGGCGTCTACATTCAGGTGCCGTTCTGTCAGACGAAGTGCACGTATTGCAATTTTCATACAGGCGTAGTGGCGCGCGAAAAATACGGGCCGTATGCCGAGGCCGTGCGTCGCGAAATTGCGGAATTGGCGGCGAGCGGCGAGATTTCTCGGTGAGCGACGCCACTGTGGACACTGTTTACTTTGGTGGTGGGACTCCGAGTTTGCTGGAGCCTTCCGCTCTCGCGGGAATTCTGGATGCGCTGCGCCGGAATTTGGGATTCTGCGGAGTCCGCAGAGCCCATGGAAGTCACGCTCGAAGCAGATCCGGAAACTGTCACGCCCGAAAAAGCGCAGGCCTGGCTCGCGGCCGGATTCAATCGCATCAGCCTGGGCGCGCAATCGTTTGACGACCGCGAATTGCAGGCGGCGGGGCGCAGGCATCGCCGCGCAGATATTTTCACAGCGGCGCGAATTCTGCGCGCAGCCGGGTTCCGCAATATCAGCATGGATTTGATCGCAGGACTCGCGCACCAAACGCGCGAGTCCTGGGAAGAATCGGTCGCGCGGTTACTGGAAATTCGCCCCGTACATATTTCCATTTACCTGCTGGAAATTGATGAAGGCAGCCGCCTCGGAAAAGAATCGCTTGCGGGAGGCAGCCGCTACAGCGCCGAGGCGATTGCCAGCGACGACGCCATGGCGGAGTCCTACGAATCGGCGTGCGCGCGCCTGGCTGTCGCCGGATACAAACATTACGAAATCTCGAACTGGGGCCTACCAGGCTTTCGGTCGCGCCACAATTTGAAATATTGGCGCCGCGAACCGTATATCGGCCTGGGCGCGGGCGCGCATTCCTTCGATGGCGCACGCCGCTGGTCGAATGTGCACGACTCCGCGAAATACGTCGCGTGCATCGAAGGCGGCGTCTCACCGCGCGGTATGATCGAGCCGGTGACGCAGCAACAGGCGCTCGATGAAGAATTATTTCTCGGCCTGCGCCAACTCGAGGGCATTGACCTGGCCCGCGTGGAAAAAAAGTATGGCGTAAACCTGCAAGCGCGCATCGCCGGCCTGCGCGAACAGGGCCTGCTCGAAATGGACGGTGCAAATTTGCGCCTCGCGCCCGCGCATCTGACAGTATCGAACGAAGTATTCGTGGAATTGCTTGGGTAGCATGATCCAGACAAGCAGGACGTTTTTTGTGCGTGCTCTGATTGTCTTATCGGCGCTGCATTTGTCGTGGGACGCGCCGACGTACGGTCAGCAGCGGCTGGCTGGAAAGAACAATCCGCTGAAGCTGACAGTGACGTTGCTCGGCCAGCATTATCGCGCAAATCGAGAGATTTGGGATGCGCCAGTGCGTGGGGCAGTCGTGGCCACCGGGTCCTTCGATTTCCGCCTTGGAATTAAGAATGCGAGCGACCACGCTGTGATTCTTTGCCAACGATGCGCTGAATCCGATTGGCCGGTTCTATGGGATATGCAAGCCGATGGCACCCGAGGCGCCCTCCGCCGGGAATCTATGATAGCGGATGCGTACGGTCCAACTACTGTGCGCCTCCAGCATCCTAAGTCGCCGGATTCTGACTATCCGATCATACCTCCCGGCGGCGAGCTGGAAATGGACCGCAGTCTAAAAGTGGGTTCGGTGATTTTCGCCACGAAGCAACCTCCGGTCAAAAGTTGGCTTTACCCTGGCCGCTACTATCTTCAACCTAGATTTCTTACGTGGGAGCAAACGGACTCGGGCGCCGAGGACTTGGCCCGCCGTTGGAAATCCTACGGAGATTTGTAAGACGAAGAAATCGTAGCCGAGCCGATGCCGATTGAAATCGAGATGCGACAGGCCATGCCAGACTGCCGAACACGTTGACGGAAAGGATTATCGATGACAATTGTGGATTTGCGCAGCGATACTGTGACGCGTCCGACGCCGGCGATGCGTGCAGCGATGGCTGCTGCGGAAGTGGGTGACGACGTCTACGGCGAAGACCCCACCGTGAACCGGCTGCAAGCGCGCGCGGCGGAAATTTTCCAGCGCGACGCGGCGCTCTTCGTGCCGACCGGCTGCATGGGCAACTTGCTCGCGATCATGGGCTGGACGCAGCGCAGCAACGAAGTGATTTGCGAACAGCGTGCGCACGTGAATTTGTACGAGTTGGCTTCGATGTCCGCGGTGGCGGGTGTGACGCCGCGGACGGTTCCCGCCCCGAGCGGGATTCTCACGTGGGAGCTGATCGAGCCGCTGATCCGCGAAAAGATTTACTACGATTCGCAGACCGCGCTAATCACTTTGGAAAACACGCACAACATGCACGGCGGCACGGTGTATCCAACGGCCGTGGCTGAAGATATTTGCGACCGCGCGCACGACGCGGGCCTGCGCGTGCACCTGGATGGCGCGCGAATCTTCAACGCTGCGGTCGCGCTGCGCAAGAATGTCGCGGAAATAACGCGCCAATTCGATTCGGTGATGTTCTGCCTGTCGAAAGGCTTGGGCGCGCCGGTCGGCTCAATCCTGCTGGGCTCGCGCGAATTGATCAAGCAGGCACACATTCAGCGCAAGATGCTGGGCGGCGGAATGCGCCAGGTAGGAATTCTTGCAGCCGCAGGATTAATCGCGCTGGAAGAATCGCCCAAGCGCCTCGTACAAGATCACGAGAACGCGCAACATCTGGCGAAGGGCCTCGCTGCGGTGAAGGGAATCGTCCTCGATCCAGCGCGCGTAGTCACCAACATCGTGATCTTCGACGTGCGCGGAACCGGCCGCACGGCCGCGAAGATTTGCGACGCAACTCGCAGCCAAAAAAGTTTTGTGCTCGGCAACCGAAAAGTATTCCGTGCGCATGGTCACGCATTGCGATGTAGACCGGATCGCAATGGACGCAGCGCTAGCAACCGTCGAGCAAGTTTTAAGCGAGAAAGCACCCGCAGCCGCCGCTCACTGAAAAATTAGACGACCCGCAAGTGGTCATCGCAATCCTCTCGGGCGCGTCGCCACTTCTTCAGTTATACTTTCGCGCGGATTGCGGCCCGGCAAGGGCAGCCGGCAGCAGACCGGAATAATCCGGGGGTACGCACGTGAAGATTGCGAAGATTTTGCCGATCTGCATCAAGGTGGGACTTCCCGTTATCTTAATCCTAGGTGGACTGATGACATTCCAATCGCAAAAAGCAGCCAGCGCCGCGCAACCGCAGGCTGCGGCCCCTCCCACCGTCGCAGAAGCGCGCCTATTCACCGACGCCGCGGAAAAACGCCTGCTCGATCTGTGGATCAAATCCAGCCGCGCGCAGTGGGTGCAGGAAACTTTCATCACCGACGACACCGAAATACTCGCGGCGCAAGCCGATCAGAACGTGAAGGCCGCAACGTCCGAGCTGGCCGCACAAGCGCGGCGATTCGAATCACTCGATCTGCCGCCAGACGTCGCGCGCAAGCTGAACCTCATCAAGCTTTCCGTGGACATCCCTTCGCCGCGCAATCCCAAGGAAAGCACAGAGCTTTCGCAAATTAACGCGTCGCTGCAGAGCGATTACGGCAAAGGAAAATGGTGCCCGGACGGCGCGCAAGCGAAATGCCTCTCGCTGAACGACCTGGAAAATATCATGGCCAACAGCCGCGATCCCATCGAGCTGCAGCGCGCATGGATCGGCTGGCACGCCATCGCGCCGCCGATGCGCGAGCGTTACTCGCGCATGGTGGAGTTGGCGAATGAAGGCGCGCGCGAAGTGGGTTTCGCTGATGTGGGCGCGATGTGGCGCTCGAATTATGATATGCCGCCGGGAGTTTTCAGTGCGGAGATGGACCGGCTGTGGGAGCAGGTGCGGCCGCTCTACGTTTCGCTGCACGCGTATGTGCGCACGCAGCTAGTGAAAAAATATGGGCCGGGAGTGCTTGGCCCGGGCGGCGCGATTCCCGCGCATCTATTGGGAAATATGTGGGCGCAGGATTGGGCAAATATTTATCCGCTGGTCGCTCCGGCGAACGCCGATCCGGGGTACGACCTGACGCAAATTCTGAAAGCCAAGCAGATTGATCCCACCGGCATGGTGCACTACGGCGAGCGATTTTTCATGTCGCTGGGTTTCGAACCGCTGCCGCAGACTTTCTGGGAGCGCTCCATGTTCGTAAAGCCGCAGGACCGCGACGTGGTCTGCCACGCCAGCGCCTGGGACATTGATTACGTGGACGATTTGCGCATCAAGATGTGCATCGAGCAGAACGGCGAGGATTTTTCAACCATTCACCACGAGCTCGGCCACAATTTCTACCAGCGCGCCTATGACACGCAGCCACCGTTGTTCCGCAATAGCGCGAACGACGGTTTTCACGAAGCCATCGGCGACACCATCGCGCTTTCCGTCACGCCCGAATACTTGAAACAGATCGGCCTGCTGGAAAATGTGCCGCCCGAATCCGCGGACATAGGCATCCTGATGCACAAAGCGCTGGAGAAAATCGCGTTCCTTCCCTTCGGCCTGCTGATCGATAAATGGCGCTGGGAGGTTTTCTCCGGGAAGATTACTCCTGCAGATTACAACCGCGCCTGGTGGGAGCTGCGCGAGAAATACCAGGGCGTGCGCCCCCCGTCGCGCGCAGCGAACAGGATTTCGATCCCGGCGCAAAATATCACGTCGCTGCCAACGTTCCCTATGCGCGTTATTTCCTGGCGGACATTCTGCAGTTCCAGTTTCATCGCGCGCTGTGCAGGGAATCCGGATTCAAAGGTCCGCTGCATCGCTGCTCGATTTACAACAACAAAGCAGCCGGCGCGCGCCTGAACAAGATGCTGGAAATGGGCCAGAGCCGTCCGTGGCCGGAAGCGCTCGAAGTGATGACCGGCGAAAAACAAATGGACGCCACCGCGATACTCGACTATTTCGCGCCGCTGAAAAAATGGCTCGACGTGCAGAACTCGAAAGACGGCGCGAAGCTGGATTGGTAGCCCGCGCCGCGTAAAAGTGCGCCGGAGGATTTAGTGGGTAGGCTGGCTCGATTTTTGTTCGTTGCCGCATCGGCGGTATGCTGCGCGGGTTCACAAACCGCCAGCGCGCAATTAGCAGCAAATCCCGCCGGCGCGACGCAGAACGATTGGGCCTACTACGGTCACGATGCCGGCGGGACGCGCTATTCGCCGCTCACGCAAATCAATCGCGAAAATGTCTCCCAACTGAAAGTCGCATGGACATTTCACACCGGCGATGTTTCCGACGGCAGCGGCCGCCCCAAACGTAGCGGGCTGGAAACCACCCCCATTCTCGTGGACGGCACGCTGTACCTCACGACGCCGTTCAATCGCGTGTTCGCCGTGACTCCGGAAACCGGAAAGCAGCTGTGGGTTTATGATCCGATGATTGACGTGGCCGGAAGCTACGGCGATGGCTTGATCAATCGTGGCGTCGCGACGTGGCTCGATTCAACGCGCGCGAATGGGAAGCGCTGCCGCCGGCGAATTTTCGAGGCCACGCTCGATGCGCGCCTGATCGCCCTCGATGGCGCGACCGGCAATCCCTGCACGGACTTCGGCAACCGCGGACAGATTAGCCTGCGCGACGTCGCCCGTTACATTCCCGCGCAATATCACATGACGTCTCCGCCGGTTGTCATTGATGACATGGTCGTAGTGGGCTCGGCGATTGACGACAATGCGCGTGTGGACATGCCCAGCGGCGTCGTGCGCGCCTTCGATGCACGCACGGGCACGCTCCGTTGGAAATGGGAGCCGCTGCCGCCGAACGATCCCGATTCAGCTGCGTCACCGAGTGCCGGAAAAGTTTGGCGCACCGGCGCGGGCAATACCTGGTCCGTAATGGTCGTGGATCCGGAGCGCGAGATGATCTTTGTCCCCACCGGCAGCGCTAGCCCCGATTATTACGGCGGCATGCGCAGCGGCGACGACAAATGGGCCGACTCCGTGGTCGCCTTGCGTGCGAAAACCGGCGAACTCGTCTGGGGATTTCAGCTGGTCCATCACGATCTTTGGGACTACGACAGCGCTTCGCCGCCGCTACTTGCCTCGTTGCAGCATGACGGCAAAAGCGTGCCGGTAGTAATTCAAGGCAACAAAACCGGATTTCTCTACGTCCTGAATCGCGATACCGGTGTGCCAGTATTTCCCGTGGAAGAAAGGCCAGTGCCGCAATCAGACGTTCCGGGCGAGGTGACGTCGCCAACGCAACCCTTTCCGCTCGCGCCGCCGGCTCTAGTGCCGCAGAAACTTTCCGCCGACGATGCCTGGGGCGTCACGCCCACAGATCGCGATTACTGCCGCGACCGCATCAAGAGCCTGCGCAACGATGGACTTTTCACGCCGCCAAGTTTGCAAGGCACGCTCTCAGAACCCGGAAATGTTGGCGGCATGAACTGGAGCGGCTACGCGTTCGATGCGCAGAACGGTTTGTTGCTGGTCAACACAAATAACCTGCCAGCGGAGATGGGAGTCGTTGCGGCGGACAAATTCTGGGACGCGGCCGGGAAGAACACAGATCTGGAATACACGCAGCAGTACGGCGCGCCGTACGGAATGTTCCGCACGTTTCTGTTCGCGAAAGCGCATCATCTACCGTGCGCGCCTCCCCCTTGGGGCACGCTGACGGCCGTGGATATGGCGCGGGGCACGATTCGCTGGCAAGTCCCGCTCGGCTCAATCGCTCCGAGCAAGGCGATGGTTCCCCCGGGAGCGCCCAGCTTGGGTGGGCCGATGGTCACGGCCGGCGGCCTGGTCTTTGTAGCCGGAACCATTATTGATCCCGCGATTCGCGCTTTCGACGTCGAAACAGGAAAAGAAATCTGGAAATTCGTGCTGCCCACTTCCGGCGCCGCTACACCGATAACTTACCAATTGCGTCCCGGCGGCAAGCAATACCTCGTGATCGCCGCCGGAGGGCATGCAAAGGTAACGGAAGAAAAGCAGTCGGACGAGATCGTCGCGTTTAGCCTGCCGTAATCTCCGCACTCAGGATTGTCGCGAGCCCCGACCCCTGTGATATAAATTGTAGTGCGGGTGCAGTATTTATCCTGCTTATCATTAATTCTGCCTATCGGCGAGGCCACGTGGAATTTGCGCTAACGGATGAACAGCAGCAGCTGCGGCGAACGGTACGCGAGTTTGCTGAAGGCGAAATCCTGCCGCGTGTGATGGAGTGGGACGAGGTGTCGAAGTTTCCCTCCGAATTGATTCCCAAGCTCGCTGAGATGGGCTTTCTGGGCGTAATTTTCCCCGAAAAATATGGCGGCGCGGGCATGGGCTACGCCGAATACGCCATCATCATCGAAGAACTCTCGCGCGTGGATGGCTCGATCGGAATCATCGTCGCCGCGCACAATTCGCTCTGCACCAATCACATCTATAAATTCGGCAGCGAAGAGCAGAAGAAGAAATACGTCACGCCGCTGGCGCAAGGGAAGAAACTCGGCTGCTGGTCGCTCACCGAACCCGAGGCCGGCTCCGACGCCGGCGGCACACGCACCACGGCCGTAAAGAAAGACGGCGGCTGGGTCATCAACGGCTCCAAAACGTTCACCACCAACGGGCATTACGCCGACGTGTGTGTGGGCATGGCCGTGACCGACCCGGCAAAAAAAAGCCACGGAATTTCCGCGTTCATCGTCGAGAAGGGAACGAAGGGATTCAAGCCAGGCAAAAAAGAAAATAAGCTTGGTCTCCGCGCCAGCGACACCAGCGAAGTGGTTTTCACCGATTGCCACGTGCCGGCAGAGAATCTGCTAGGCAAAGAAGGCGAAGGATTCGTCAACAGCCTGCAAATTCTGGATGGCGGACGAATCTCCATTGCCTCGCTAGGACTGGGTATGGCGCAAGGCGCTTACGAAGCCTCCTTGCGTTACGCTAAGCAGCGCAAACAATTTGGCAAAGCCATCGCAGAATTTCAGGCGATTCAATTCAAGCTGGCGGACATGGCCACGCAGATCGAGGCGGCGCGTCTACTGACGTATCAAGCGGCGTGGCTTGCTGATCGTGCCATCGCTTCGGGCAACCACGACGCGCGCATCACGCAGGAATCCAGCATGGCGAAATTGTACGCCGGCGAAGTGGCCGTGCGCGTCGCCAACGAAGCCGTGCAGATCCACGGCGGCTATGGCTTCGTCAAGGATTATCCGGCGGAAAAGTTTTATCGCGACGTGAAGTTGTGTACGATTGGCGAGGGCACCAGCGAAATTCAGCGGCTGGTGATCGCGCGGCAGATCCTGGGCAAAAAATGATTCAGCCTTTTGGCGCCGGCACTCATCGGTTTCAGCCATTCCAGTGATACCATTCCGAGGCTGCGATTCACGTTGCTATGACTGTGTCTGTCGAAAACTGGGCCGAGCTAGTGCGCGCAGGAGATGTGCGTGCAATTTCGCGCGCCGTTTCCGCCATTGAAAATCGCGAACGCGACGCCGAAGAAATCCTGCGGCAGCTTTTTCCTTTCAGCGGACAAGCGTATCGCGTGGGCATCACCGGCGCCCCGGGAACCGGCAAAAGCACGCTGGTAGATCGCCTGGCCAGCTACTATCGCGCCGAAAAGAAAACCGTTGGCATCATCGCCGTCGATCCGTCAAGCCCTTTCACCGGCGGCTCGATTCTGGGTGACCGCGTACGCATGCAAGGGCACGCGACCGACGCCGGCGTCTTCATTCGCTCGATGGCCACGCGCGGTTTCTTGGGCGGCCTGTCGCAGGCGACGCGAGACACCACGCTGCTGCTCGACGCGGCGGGAAAACAAATCATCCTGGTGGAAACGGTGGGCGTGGGCCAGGGCGAAATTGAGGTCGTGCGCCTGGCGGATTGTAGCATCGTGGTGCTGATGCCCGGCATGGGCGACGACGTGCAAAGCCTCAAAGCCGGCCTGATGGAAATCGGCGATATTTTCGTGCTGAATAAATCGGATCGCGAAGGCGCGGACCGCTTCGAGCAGCAGCTGAAGGGAATTCTGCAGTTGGTCCCGGAGCGCGACGGCTGGAAACCGCCGGTAGTGCGCACCATCGCAACGGAAAATAAGGGTGTGGCCGAGTTGGGCCGCCAGATTGAAGCGTTCCGCAAACATTTCGAGCAGGCGCACGGACGCCAGGCGCGCGAAATCGCACACTGGAAAGAATGGATTTTGCAACTGCTGGAGACGCGCTTGATGGAGCGCGTGGCGGGAAAATATCTCGGAGAAAAAGAGCTAAACGCCATCGCCGCAGCGGTGGCCGAAAGAAAAACGGACCCCTACGCCGCGGTAAACGAAATTCTGGCGCGGGCCGGATTGGGAGAGAATCGTTGAAGCTAGGGAACCTGGAGTTTCACGTGCTGTTGGATGGACATGTGTCGCTCGATGGCGGCGCGATGTTCGGCGTAATACCCAAAGTAATGTGGGAGAAGAAAATTCCCTCCGACGGGCGCAACCGCATTCAGCTGGCGATGAATTGCTTGCTGGTGCACGCGGGCGGAAAACGAATCCTGATAGAAACCGGCATGGGCGCGAAAATGTCCGCGAGACTGCGCGACATCTACGGCGTGGAAGGCCCTTTCTTGAACGACCGGCTGAAGGACCACGGCCTGGACCCCAGCGAAATTGATATCGTCATCAACACGCACTTGCATTTCGATCATTGCGGCGGGAATACGCGCATCGTGAAAGACAAAGTCGTCCCCACGTTTCCCAACGCGCAATATGTTGTGCAGAACGGGGAATTCGAACACGCCAAACATCCGACCGAGCGCGACCGCGCCAGCTATTTCGAAGAGAATTACGTGCCGCTCGCCAGCGCGGAAGCTTGCGCTTGCTCGAAGGGATCGCGCCATCGCGCCGGGCGTGGAATTGATTCGCGTGCCAGGACACACGGCGAACATGCAATGCGTGAAGCTCACCGGCGGCGGCAAGACTGCGTTTTTTCTCGCTGACCTGGTGCCCACGACCGCGCATCTGCCGCTGCCCTGGATCATGGGATTCGATTTGTACCCGATGACCACGCTCGAAAATAAAAAGAAATGGCTTCCGGAACTGGTTAAGGAAGACTGGCTCGCGCTTTTCTGGCACGACCCAAGCGCCGGCGGCCTATCTCCGCGAGCGCGACGGCCATTGGGAAGCCGAACCCGTAAAGGTGGATTGAGAATGGCGAAAGCTGCGAAACGCACAAAGAAAAACGCGACGAACGAGCGAAAAGGTAAAGATCGGCATCATCGGCGGCAGCGGCCTGTACTCCATGGCCGGCCTTACCGATACGCGCGAAGTCCGCGTGAAGACTCCCTTCGGCGATCCTTCCGATGCAATCGTTATCGGCACGCTGGAAGGCAAGCGCGTAGCTTTTCTCGCCCGCCACGGCCGCGGGCATCTGCTTTCTCCCAGCGAAATCAATTACCGCGCGAATATTTGCGCGATGAAAATGCTCGGCGTCGAGCGAATCATTTCCGTCAGCGCGGTGGGCTCGTTGCGTGACGATTTGCCGCCGCTGGATTTTCTGATCCCCGACCAATTTTTCGACCGCACGCGCGGACGCATCGCCACGTTTTTCGGCGGCGGAATCGTCGCCCACGTCGGATTTGACAAGCCCACCTGCACGCACCTTTCGGCGCACGTTGCCGAAGCCTGCGACCGCGCCGGGGTGAAGGCGCATCGCGGCGGCACCTACGTGTGCATGGAAGGCCCGCAATTTTCCACGCTGGCCGAATCGCACACCTACCGCCAACTCCGCTTCGACGTGATCGGCATGACCAATCTGACCGAAGCCAAGCTCGCGCGCGAAGCGGAAATTTGCTACGCCACGTTCGCCATGATCACCGATTACGATTGCTGGCATCCGCAACACGATTCCGTGACGCTGAGCGAGATCATCGGCAACCTGAACGCAATACGACTAACGTGCAGCGCGTGATGCGCGAAGCGTGGCGCAATTGCCGGCGAACCGCGCGCTGCAAGTGCGGAGCGGCGCTGGCGCACGCTATTCTCACCGATCGTAAGGTGATTCCTGCGGCAACGAAAAAACGCCTTGCGCCGATCATCGGCAAATACATCGCTTAGTTTCCAAGCGCTCGCAAAATTCACGATCTCAGGAGAATTCATGTCGTTACTGGTTGTCGGTTCGGTCGCGTTCGATGGCATTGAGACGCCGTTCGGCAAGGACGACCGCACCGTTGGGCGGCGCCGCCAGTTATTTCGCGCTGGCCGCGAGCCATTTCACGCCGGTGCGCCTCGTGGGAATCGTCGGCGACGATTTCACCGCGAAGGACGAGGCCGTTTTCAAGGACCAGCATATTGATCTGCAGGGCCTGGAGCACGCCAACGGGAAAAGTTTTTTCTGGGCCGGGCGCTACAGCCAGAACATGAACGAGCGCACGACTCTGGCCACCGATCTCAACGTCTTCGCCAATTTCCAGCCCACGCTGCCGAGATCGTACCGGATTCCTCGTCCATTTTTCTCGGCAATATCGACCCGACGCTGCAGCGCTCCGTGCTGAAGCAAGTCACGCGCAAGCCGAAAGTCGTCGGCCTGGACACCATGAATTACTGGATCGAACGCACGCCCGCGGAACTAAAAGAAACGCTGAAACATATTCAAATGCTGATGATCAATGACGACGAAACCCGCCAGCTTACCGGCGAGCACAACCTGCTGCGCGCCGCCAAAGAAATCTTCAAAATGGGCCCGAAAACGCTGGTGATCAAGCGCGGCGAACACGGCGCGCTCATGATGCACGAAAAGTTCTTGTTCTCGGTTCCGGCATTTCCGCTGGAAGAAGTGCACGATCCCACCGGCGCGGGCGACAGCTTTGCCGGCGGATTCATGGGCTATCTCGCGGGCGCGGGAAAGGTCAACGAACGCACACTGCGCACCGCCATGGTGTACGGCTCGGTGCTGGGAAGCTTCGCGGTGGAAAGATTCGGCGTGGAGCGCCTCACCACACTGAAGCGCAGCGAAATCCACGCTCGCGCGCACCGGTTCGCAAAGCTCACTTCGTTCCAGCTCTAAAAAAGCGCCGCCGCGCGAAAGCGTTCGCCAGCTACCGCGGCCTAAGCAACATCGCGCCAAAGTCCACCGCCACGCTGTGGGCCTGATTCACAAGGTCCATCCGCCAATTCCCGAAGCACCCCCCTGACTTGCGCTCTTGTGGTCCACCAGCAGCACGTGAACGGGCTTCAGCACCACGTCGCGCCATCAGCCTAAAGCGTGAGAGTCGGCAACCCGACGGAATCAAGGCACGCGCAGAACGCACCCTGCCTTGGACCAGAGCCTCTCGCTTCTCAGCGCCCTCAGTCAGGAAATAACTTCGGTTCTGGATCGCGACGAACTTTTCCGGCGCATCGCCGATCGTGTGCCAAAAGTAGTGGACTACCACTTGTTCAACGTATTGCTGTGGAACGAGAAATCCACTCAACTGGAAAGCGTGTTCGCGGTTTATTACGGCGAGCCCATTCCGGCCCGCGTCTGCGATCCGCTGTACAAAGGTATAACCGGCTACGCCGCCGGCGAATGCAAACCGTTTCGCGTGGACGACGTCAGAAAGGATCTTCGCTACGTGGAATTTCCCAACAGGGAGTGCGTGCGCTCAGAGTTGGTGGTCCCGCTGCTGCTGCAGGGGCGGTTGGTGCGCGTGTTGGACCTGGAAAGTACAAATCTCAGAGCTTTCAGCGCCGAACACGAGCGCATGCTGGGGATTCTGAGTTCCTACATTGCCATCGCGCTCGAAAATTCGCGTCTCTATGCCGCGTCGCGCGAGAACGAACGTCGTTTGCTCAGCGATCTCGATACCGCCCGCGACATTCAGCGCCAGCTGCTTCCGCAAAACGTTCGTGAGATTCCCGGAATTGAGCTGGCTGCAGCGTACCGACCCGCTCGGGAACTAGCCGGCGACTTTTACGATTTTCTGCCCCACGGCGACGGGCGTCTCGCGATCGCGGTCGGGCACGTTTCGGGCAAGGGAACTGCAGCAGCGCTCTACGCCTCCATGGCCATCGGCATTCTGCGCGAGCACACCGCCAACCATGCGCTCACCCCCGCGGAAATGCTCGCCACCATGAACGGCAGGTTGTGCGCTTCGAATATCAGCCCAGGATTCGTTGCGCTGCTCTTCGCTCATTACGTTCCAGACGAACGCCAGCTCAGCGTCGCCAACGCCGGAATTCCACACCCGATCCTGGTGCGCCAGGGGGCGGTACAAGAAATAAAAATCGATGGCATGCCCCTTGGCATCTTTCCGGATACAGAATACGAAATTCTGCAACTCGCAATGCAGCCGCAGGACCTGCTGATTTTTGCCTCCGACGGAATTCTGGAATCCATGAACGTGCACGAGGAAGAGTTTGGTTTCGATCGCCTCGCCAAGGTTCTGCGGAAAGTGAAACTCGGCACTTCTACGAAGTACATTTGCGCCGCGATCTTGAGCGCCACGGACAGTTTCAGCGGCCGGCCCGAAGAACCTCACGATGACCGCACTCTGGTGGTCTTGGGCATCACCGGGAATTGATTCCGGGCCGCGACGTGCCTCGCCAGCCCGCGATTTGCTTACCAAAGAAATCCGTTTCCAGCGAATCCTTCAAAACAATTCTCAATACGCTTAACTCCGCCGTCACATTCCAGTAGAATCCCTGCGCGCAGGGCACGGGGTGCCATTGCCATGCTGCACGACCTAAACTCATACATTCTGTTGCGGCTGATGCTGGCGGCTTTTCTGGGCGGACTGATCGGCCTGGAGCGCCAGCTTCGCCGCAAGCCCGCCGGAATCCGCACCAACATGCTCATCTGTTTCGGTGCCGCGCTCTTCACCATCATTTCCTACGAAATGGCTGGCACAGTAGGCGGCGACCACACGCGCATTGCCGCGCAAATTATTCCGGGCATCGGGTTCATCGGCGCGGGCGTAGTGATTCGCGAGCGCGGCGCGGTGCTAGGTATCACCAGCGCGGCCACAATTTTTGTAATGGCCAGCATCGGCATGGCCGTGGGCGCGGGAATGTTGGCGACTGCCATTTTCGCCACGTTGATGGTGCTGGTGGCACTCGTTGTACTCGGCTACCTGGAAGATCGTCTGGGATTGCAAACACGCTTGATGACGTTTCAATTGATGGCTCCAGCGAACTCCGACCTGCTGGTTCCGGCGCACCGCATCGTCGAGGCCGCCAAGATCGAAGCCCGCCGCTGGCAGACGCAACAACTCAACGATGAACTAATTGTGGATTTCGAAGCGGAAGTCAGCTATCACCAGGAACGCGAACTCTTCACCAAATTTGCAGCACTGGACGCCAGGGTTGAAGCTCGCCCGCTGCGCGCATAGGACAACGTCCCGCCGCGCCGCGCTCAACGTCCGGGCGCCAAAAACGGAATAGTTGCGCATTCGCACAAGACCACCGTGTTGTAAGCCAACCAAACACCGCCTCAGGGAATCCGAGTTGACGAGTGTTCGCCGGGATGCTATCAATTCTTGGGCATTATTCAGGGGACTCGCAGGCGTTTGGATCGTTTCCCTCGTTTGGCTATCCCAGCGACGCTTACGAACGGCGGCGCCAGTTTTCGTGAACACTACCGGTAAAAATTGCAGGAGGACAGGCTTGATGCGTTTGCGTTGGACCGCGTTCGGGGTGCTTGCTGTACTGACGATTCTTACGTCGGGTTGCAGCTCCAGCAACGGCAATCAAGTCGCGCCCGGCCAGCCGAATCCCACTCCGATCATCACCGCACTTTTTCCGTCCAGCGTCACCGCCGGAAGCCAGTCCTTCACGATGTTCATTGCCGGATCGGGTTTCATTGCCGGATCCACCGGAACTTCCACGGCGTTTTGGAATGGCTCCGCGCGCTCCGCGACGGTGAATATAAACACCGGGCAAATGGCGATCACCGTTCTGGCTTCCGACGTAGCAACCGCCGGGACTTCGCTCGTCACGGTTTCGAATCCGCTGCCCGGCGGCGGAATCAGCATTAATGCTGCGCCATTCACCGTATTTCCCACGCAAACCAACACGCCGCTGATCGCCAGTCTAAGTCCGGCCACCGCCAGCCCAAACAGCGCCGCGTTTACGCTCACCGTGAATGGTTCGAATTTTGTTGCTGGCAATGCGAATAATCCAAACATGCCCAACCCGCCTCCGCCATTTTCAGGATCGGTGGTCGCTTGGAATGGCAGTCCGCGCACCACAACGTTTGTCAATTCCACGCAATTGACTGCACTGATCAATGCCCAAGACATTCAGAGCGCCGGCTGTAACGGCATCAGCGTGTTCACCTACACTGGCGGCGGCAATGAAATTTTCTCGCCCGCAGCCAGCTTCATAGCTTCTTCCACGAACGCGCCCGCGATCTGTTCGCTTTCGCCCGCCAGCGTTGTGGCCGGCGCTTCCGATTTCACCATGACCGTCACGGGCGCAAGTTTCGCCGCGAACTCCACCGTGAAGTGGAACAACAGCGCACGTACCACCACCTTCGTCAACGCCAATACCGTTCAGGCGCAGATCAAGGCCGCGGACGTCGCCAACCCAGGCTCTGAGCCAGTCACCGTGGCGAATTCCAGCGGCACCACGCAGGCCCTGAACTTTGCCATCTTGCCCACTCCGCCCGTCACCCCCACGATCACTTCTCTATCGCCGACGAATGCCACGGTGCTAAGCGGAGGGTTCACGCTCACCGTCACGGGCACGAATTTCGTTCACGATTCCATCGTTGATTGGAACGGCGCGGCGCGCACCACCAGCTTTCAGAGCGCAACCGTGCTAAAGGCGCAGATTCCCGCGACGGATCTGACGACGCCGGGAACCGTCGCGATTACCGTGCTCAACACAGCTTTGGATGGCGGGGCAGCTTTTTCGGATCCGTTTCCGTTTACGATCAATCCTGCAGCCGGAGCAGCGGCGAAGTTTCCGCAGGTTGTTTCGGTAAGCGTGCTCGGAGGTCCGGCCGATGGCGCGAGTGAGGCCCCGGCGATAAGCTCGGGCGGACGCTACGTCGCGTTTTATTCCGAAGCCAAGAATCTGATCGCCCCAGCAGTCGCCGGAAATATTTTTGTGCGTGATACCTGCGTGGGCGCCGCGACTTGCTCTCCTAAAACTCTGGCCGTCGATCTGGCGCCGGATGGCCGCGCTCCCAACGGAAAATCCGGCAGGCAGGTCGCTATCAGCGGCGACGGGCGATTCGTGGCGTTCGTCTCCCGCGCGACCAATTTGGTTGCCAGCAATTCCGCAGTGTCATTCGGCTATTGGGAATTGTATGTCCGCGACTTTTGCGTAGGCGCGAACGCTCCTTCCGGATGCGCGCCGCATACTGAAATTATTTCCACGGGAGCGGAAGGCGAAGCCGCGAACGGCCCCACCACCAGCCCTTCGCTGAGCTCCGATGGCCGGTTCGTCGCCTTCGTTTCCGCGGCCACGAATCTCGTGGCTGGAAAAACCCTCGCTACTGCCGCAAGCGTATGTGCGGGATACTTGCGCCGGTCCCACGGCGACGAAATCTTGCGTGGCCCGCACCGCGGCTGTTCCGGTGGACGACGAAGACCGCGTCGCCGGCGCGCAGGCTGGGCGCCCGGAGATTTCCTCCGACGGCCGTTACGTTGCGCTGGAATTGTGGGCGGCAAAATCTGCGGCGCAGAATCCGGCCAGCACTTCGCAGATCGTCCTGGCCGACACTTGCATGGGAATTGAACCTCTTGTTTCCTGCGCAGAATCCGCGGAAAGAATCTCTTACGCCCCGGATGATTCAACTCTGGCGGCGTGAATATCTCGCCGTCGCTTAGCAGTGACGCGCGCTTCGTGGTCTTCGAATCGCAACCGGCCGATTCCTCCGCTGGAAATGCAGCGCAGGTCAGTCGCGCGTACCTGCGCGATACCTGCCTTGGCAATACGGCTCCCGACGGCTGCGTTCCATCCACAACTTTGGTTACGAACGACAGCACCGCGGCGGCCACCAAAACGCAAAATTTCTCGCCGGCCATCAGCGCCTCTGGAAGATATATTTCCTTCGTTTCCGGCGCCGGTTCCAATGGGCCTGCGGGACAGGTTGCTAGCGAAGGCTCTTTGGTGGTGCGCGACACCTGCTTCGGCGCGGTGCTGCCTTGCACGCCGCACACCTACGCCGTTTCCGAAGCCGCGGCGTCGGTCTCCGGGACGCACGCAACGCTGGCGGTTTCCAGCAACACTAAGGCGGCGCCACTGAACGCCGACCGCTACAGCGCCGCTCCCCTCAGCTCCGACGGACGTTTCGCGGCGTTTTACGCGCCGGACACCGTCGCCGCCCAGCCTGCCAGCGGCATTGGCGACGTGTATTTTGCCATCACGCCGTTTTAAGCTCACCGCACACTGCTGCTCGGATGTAAACACCTTCACGCACGCGGCTGGACTCGCCGCGCGAAATTCCTTATTCTCCTTTGCGGCCCATGCCGCAAGCTCTCAAGCCTGAAGTACTCCGCCCGGGCGATTCGGTGCGCGTTCTTTCGCTCGCCAGCCCCGTGGATCCAGCTCGTCTGCAGCGCGGCGTCGAGGAAATTGCGCGACTGGGCTACAAGGCGAAATTCGACCCGGAAAGAGTTCTCGCGCGCGGCGACTTTTTTGCCGGCAGCGCTGCGGACCGCGGCGCGGCGCTCAAGGAAGCGCTCACCGAAACCAGCACGCGCGGGATTTTCTGTTCGCGCGGCGGCTACGGCTCGAATTATCTGCTCGACGGTCTCAGTGTGGCGCTGGCCAGTCCCAAAATCCTAGTCGGCTACAGCGATCTCAGCTCGCTGCAGATTTTCCTGTGGCAGAAATTTCGCTGGGTCACTATCTACGGCCCCATGGCCGCCGCAGGCCTGGATCGGGGCGCGGGAGTCGCGGACGGTTACGATCCCGAATCTCTCACGCGCGCTCTGACGGAAACCAAGACAGGTTGGACCATCCCGCTCGCTGGCACCGAACCGATCATGCCCGGCTCGGCAGACGGCATTCTGCTCGGCGGCTGCTTGACGCTGATCGAAACCGCGCTGGGCACTCCGTGGGAACTCGATACCCACGGCGCGATTCTGCTGCTCGAAGACCGCGGTATGAAACCCTGGCAAGTGGACCGCGCTCTCATGCATCTGAAGCAGGCGGGCAAGCTGCGCGGCGTTTCCGGCGTGCTGCTCGGCGAATTTCCAGAATGCCAAGGCCCGGCTGGAACCGAAAGTGTGCTGGCCGTTGCGCGGCGGATTTTGGGCACGATGGGATTTCCCGTGGTCTGGGGCGCGGCTGTGGGTCACACGCCTCGGCCGATGTTGACGCTGCCGCTGGGCGTGCGCGCGCGTCTAAAGGCCGACGAAACTTCGCGCCTGGAAATTTTAGAACCGTCCTGCCGCGACTAAAAGTTCGGCAACGCCGCGCACCTGGGCGGACTTGATTTGCAACCGTTGCTACACGCCGCCACGCGCAAGGAGACAGCAAATTTCAACGCGAGGGAACAAAGTCACCGAATCACATCCACGTGCTGGGCATCGCCGGCTCCGCCATGGCACCCGTCGCCGGAATGCTGAAGGAGCGCGGTTTTCACGTCACCGGCTCGGACGTAAACGTATATCCGCCGGCCTCCACGCTCCTCGATTCCCTCGGCATCCGCTGGAATGAAGGATTTCGCGCGGAAAATTTGCAGCCGACGCCTGACCTCTGCGTGGTCGGCAACGTAATCGCGCGCGGCAATCCGGAGATCGAGCACATCCTCGACGAACATTTGCCCTACTGCTCGATGCCGCAGCTACTCGAGCAATATTTCATTCCCGGGCACACCTCGATCGTCGTGGCCGGCACGCACGGAAAAACCACTACCACCGCCATGCTCGCGTGGATTTTTCAGGTCGCCGGGCGCAAGCCTGATTTTCTGGTCGGAGGCGTAGCGCCGAATTTTGGCGACCGCAGCTACGGCCTCGGCGGCGGCGAAGAATTCATCATCGAAGGCGACGAGTACGAAACGGCCTTCTTCGATCGCGGCCCGAAATTCCTGCACTACCATCCGGACGAATTGATCCTCACGTCGCTCGAATTCGATCACGCGGACATCTACCCGGATCTTCCTTCCATCGCCTTGCAATTTCGCAGGCTCGTGAACCTCGTCCCGCGCCGCGGAAAAATCCTGATGTGGGGCGAGAGCGAAGAACTAAAACGCGCGGTGGCAAAAGCATTTTGCCCCGTGGAAACTTTTGGCCTCACCTCCGAATGCGACTGGTGCGCTGGCGACGTGCAATGGCACGACCATGCCACGGAGTTCCGCGTCGCGTTTCGCGGCAAGGAAGTCACGCGCGTTCGAACGCCGGTCGCCGGAAAGCACAATGTGCTGGACGCTCTCGCGGCCAGCGCAATCGCCTACGGCCGCGGCGTCGAGTGCGAGGCCATCCAGCAGGCCCTCGCCACCTTCGTCAGCGTGCGCAAACGCATGGAAATTAAAGGCGAGGCCAACGGCATTCTGGTGGTCGAAGACTTCGCGCATCATCCCACCGCGATTCGCATGACGCTTGAAGCCACCCGCACGCGCTGGCCCGGGCGAAAAATTTGGGCGGCGGTCGAGCCGCGCTCGAACACCATGCGCCGCAAGATTTTCGAGCATGCGCTGCCCGAATCGCTGGCCATCGCCGACGCCGTCGTGATTGGCCCCGTCAGCCGCGCGCAATTGCTCGAAGAAGGCGAGCGCCTCTCGCCGGATTACATCGCCGAATCGCTGCTCAACCGCGGCCGCCCGGCGAAAGCGTTCGATTCGTCATCCGCATCGTGGACTTTCTGGCCGCCGAAGCGCGCCCCGGCGATATGGTGATGGTCATGTCCAACGGCAGTTTCGATGGCCTCAGTGAAAAATTGCTCGAAAAATTTAAATCGCTCGAAGGAGCACGGAAATGAAATCGGCCCAGCGGATCGTTTCTAGCATGTCACCTTGTTGTTTTTCGCGCGACCCGCGGCCGCGCCACGATCGATTATCACATTTCGCTGAAGAATCCGGAGCAGCATCTCTTTCACGTCTCCATGGAGATTCCCGCGCGGGCCGCGGACCAGGAAATCATCGTCGCCATGCCCGCGTGGAACGCGTTGTACCAAGTGCGCGATTTTTCCTATCGCGTGCGCGATGTGCGCGCGCGAAATTCAGCAGGCTACCGTTGCGGCGCCGATTGCCCGTGCGCATGCTCGATAAGCAGACCTGGAAGATTTCGCTCGCTGGCGACGGCAGCGGTGTCGGCACGAACGGCGAATCCACAACAAGCGCCACGACGCTCGATTACAGCATCGAATGGGACGATCCCGGCCCGTTCAATTCGCAACTGAATGCGCACCACGCCTTCGTGAATTTCGCCGAAGTGCTGATGTACGTTCCCAGTCCGCCGCGCGGAAGACACCCAGGTTCAGTTCGACGATGTTCCCGAAGCTGGCACGTCGCGGCTGAACTTCCCGCAGGCCCAGACGCCGAATTCATTCACAGCGCCGAGCTACGACAAGCTGGTCGACGCGCCAGCGGAACTCGGCAAATTCGCAGAATTCCGATTCGACGAAGCCGGCGCGCATTTTCGCGTAGTGGTGGACGGCAAAGACTGGCGCCGCGAATCCCTGGAATCAATTCTGCGCGACATCACCAATTACGAAGTGCACCTGATGGGCGGCGCTCCTTTCAGCCGAATACACTTTCTTCTTTCATTTCGGCCCGTATCCCGAAGTCGGCGGCGGCGGAATGGAGCACTCCAATTGCACCGCCATCTCCGTCGTCTTCGGGTGACGCGGCCGCTTCCGTGGCCGCGCATGAATTTTTCCATGCCTGGAATGTGAAACGCATTCGCCCGCAAACTCTCGAGCCCGTGGATTACACCAAAGAAATGTACACGCGCGCCCTGTGGTTCGCCGAAGGCGTCACCAGCACCTACGGCGCCTACACGCTGGAGCGCAGCGGCCTGTGGACCAAAGATCAATTTTACGCGGACCTCGCCGGCGAGATCAGCGAGCTGGATTCGCGGCCCGCGCATCGCTGGCAAAGCGTCGAGGAATCCAGCCTGGACGCCTGGCTCGAAAAATACGACGACTATCGCCGCCCCGAGCGCAGCATTTCGTATTACAACAAAGGCCAAATCGTCGGCGTCATGCTGGACCTCGCAATTCGCGACGCCACCGACAATCACAAATCACTCGACGACGTGCTGCGCCGCATGAACGACGTCTATGCGAAGCAAAGCCGCTTTTATGACGATTCGCAAGGCGTCGAAGCGATCGCCGAAGAAGTTGCCGGCATGAAGTTTGACGATTTCTTTCGACCGCTACGTGGCCGGCACCGACGAAATTCCCTACGACAAGTTTTTCGATCCCGCCGGCCTGCAACTGAAAGTCGAACGCCGCGCCGCGCCGGAACTCGGCTTCTGGACCGCTCACCGTGGCGCCGATGCGCAAACGCTCGTATCTCAAGTCGTGCCCGGCATCCCCCGCGGAAGCAGCGGGGCTGAAAGCAGGCGACGCGTTGTGTCACGCTGAACGGTCAGCCGCCGCCGCGCTATTTGCCGGCAGTGGCTGCGCCAACACGAACCCGGCGAAATCGTCACTCTCCGTATGCAGCGCGACAACAAAGATCTGGATTTGACATTCGCACTCGGCTCGATCGACCTGAAAAAATTTTCCTTGGTCGAAATGTCCGCCCCCACCGAAAAACAGAAACGCATCCGCGAAGGCTGGCTAAAGGGGAGAACCGATTGAACCTCCGGCCGCATTCACGCCTCTGATTCCATGATTCGCACCATCATCGTCTTGACGTTCGTCGCGTTGGCGCTGATTTTCGTGCAGCCCCTCCTGATTTTGTGGACGCTGCTCACCGGCGACGCCGATTTCATGTATTGGACGTTCATCGGCGCCCTGCGCATCGTGTTGCGTCTGGCCGGGATTCGCGTTCGCGTGCAGGGTCTCGAAAATATTCCCAGCGGTGTCTGCGTCTTTGCCGCGAATCACGCTTCGAATCTCGATCCCGTCGCTCTGGTGCCGAATATTCCCCGGCGTGTCGCGCTGCTCGCCAAAAAAGAAGTCTTTAGCATTCCCGTCCTCAGCAAAGCGCTGCGCCAGGCCAAGCTGATTCCAGTAGACCGCGCCGACAAAGAAGCCGCCGCCGAAAGCGTGGACATCGCCGTCGAATATATGAAGGAAGGCCTGTCGTTTTGCGTTTTCCCGGAAGGCACGCGCAGCCGCGACGGCCACCTGCTCCCCTTCAAGAAGGGAACTTTCCTGATGGCGATTCGTGGCGATGCGTGGGTGGTTCCGGTATCGTTGGCAGGAACGCAGCGCCTGATGCGCAAAGGCGATTGGACGATACATCCCGGCGAAGTAGTCGTGCGCTTCGGCACCACCACTGAAAGCGACGGAATATGCGGAGGATCAACGTGACCAACTGCGCCAGCGCGTGCAGGACTTGGTCGCCGCAGGCCTGCCCGAAGACCAGAAACCCCTGGCAGGGAACTAACTGAAGAGCGCGCGTCCAGCGCCAGTTTCCATCCCCGCGCTTCCACAAACAATTTATTTGGGGCTCAATTTCGTCCACAGCCTCCCGCAGTTCACGCAATTCCTTCTGCAGTTCCGGCAAACGATTGAAGACCGCCACCGATTTTCGCCACGCCAGATTATCCATCGCCGGATAGCCCGAATAGATCGCACCCGCCGGAACATCGCCCGGCACGCCAGACTGCGCCGTCAACACCGCGCCATCGCCAATCGTCAAATGTCCCGCCGCGCCCACTTGTCCCGCCAGGATGCACTGTTGCCCACTTTGCGTCGTTCCGGCAAGCCCCACCTGTCCGCACAGCAGCGTATCCTCACCCACTTTGCAGGCATGGCCCACCTGCACCAGATTATCGATCTTCGTTCCGCGGCCGATGCGCGTTTCGCCCACGGTCGCGCGATCAATCACGCTGTGCGCCTGAATCTCCACGTCATCCTCAATCACCGTGATCCCGGACTGCCGCATCTTGTGCCAGCCGCCATCTCGCGGCGCGCGAAACCATATCCATCGCGCCGATCGTCACGCCGTTTTGCAGCAGCACACGATTGCCGATGCGGCAGTTCTCGCGTACGGTCGCATGCGAGTGCGCGAAAAAATCGTCGCCAATTTTCGCCCCGGGATAAATCGTCACAAAACTGTGCAACACCGCGTTGCGCCCGATCGACACCTCTTCATCCACGAAACAATATGGTCCGATGTGCGCCCCAGGAGCGATTTTCGCGGTCGTCGCGATCACCGCAGTAGGATGAATCTCCATCGTGAAGCGCGGCGCGGGATGAAAGAACTCTATCGCGCGCGCAAAATCGAGATAGGGATTCGCAGAACGCAGCGCGGCAATGCGCACCGGCCCGGCATCCTTCGCGACAAAAATCGCCGAAGCCAGCGTAGTCGCGAGCGCCGGCCGGTACTTACGATTGACCAGAAACGTCAGCTCGCCCGGTCTGCGCCTCCTCAATCCCCGCCACGCCGCGTGATTTCCATGCTGGCCTCACCATCCACTTCGCAACCCAGCTGTTTTGCGATATCGCCCAATCTCATGATGCGCTTCTCCTCACGCTCTTCTATGCACGCAGCATGCAATGTACAACAGACCAGCACACAGGCATACGCGAGCCGCAGCGACAGTCGCGCAGCGAAGCGCGCACGAGCAAAACGCATCAGCTATTCGTTGAAGAGTTTGGATTGCGAAGATGCCGCATCGCCAGCAGCCCGCGGAGCCCGCCGCGCCGCCCCCACCACCCCCAGAACTTTCATCTCGGCCAGCGCCGAACGCGGAATAAACAATCCGCAGGGTATTCCCATGCAGATCCGGAGGCGTCAGCTGGACCCCGTTGTCCAGCAGGTCCAGCAAGTCGTTCGCCGACGATCCCTTCCATCACATCCTCATCGCGAAAACGCAGCCGCACCCACAACCCATCCAGCTTCGGACGGCTCAAAAATACCTTCCGCTCGGGCTGAAAAGTCTCCGGAAACTCTCGCACGAAATAGACCGACTTAACGCGAAGCCATGCCGACCGATACCTGCTCTCCGTCCGGTGTCAGCAGGTCGAACGCCTCAGCTCGCGCCAGGGTCGCCGGGTTCAAGTAGCCCTGCAAGTGGCTACGGTCCAAGCAGCAAGACCACCACTTTCTTCCGCGTCGAGGCTGGAGCTCGATCCTTCACGATTCTGAGGCCTTTTTGGGGGAGAATCTTGCTAAGTTCCCGGGGGTTATGTTATTCTTGCCCCTGTTTTTCGTCAAGTTATTGGTGCTTAAAGGGTTAGCATCGGAGTCACCGCCGATTGACCGAAAAGGGCAAGATCCTAAAGTCTGCCTCGGTAATAGCCCTAGCCACCGTTATCAGCCGGATTTGCGGATACTTACGCGATCAGCGGGTAGCTCTTTTGCTCGGCACTTCGCCGGCGGCCGACTCCTTTATCCTGGCGTTTCGCATTCCCAATATGATTCGCCGCATGACCGGCGAAGGCGCCCTGGGAGCTTCCTTTATACCCGTATTTACCGGGTATCTGCGGGGAAAACCGCGGAAGGAGGCCTGGCAATTCGCGCAGCGGGTCTTTTGGGATCTCGCGGTCATTTTGGCGGGAATAGCGGTCCTGGGGTGCGTGTTTTCCAGGCAGATCGTCGGCATCTTGACGGTCATGGGCGTCAGTCACCTCCGCTGGGATCTGGCGATCTATCTGAATCGGATTATTTTTCCGTGTGTGTTCTTTCTGGGTCTGGCGGCGCTGGCCGGCGCAATTCTGAACAGTTTTCATCGCTTCGGTCTTCCGGCTTCGACGTCGATCCTTTTCAACGTCGTGTTCATCGCGTTTTCGTTCGGCGTGGTTTACCGGCCCATCCTGAACTGGGCGCCGCCGGCATATCGTACTCCGGCCGTGGCGCTCGCAAGTGGCATCGTCGTGGGCGCGGCGTTGCAGCTGGCGATGCAGCTCCCGGCGCTCGCGCGAGCTGGGCATGCGCTTCCGCCCAGACGTCAACTTCGCCGATGCGGGAGTGAAAAAGGTCGGCAAACTGATGGTGCCGGTGTTTTTCGGCATGGGAGTGTTTCAGGTAAATTTTTTCGTGGATACGATTTTTGCGGCCTCATCGCGCATGCCCGAAGGCAGCATCAGTTCGTTGTACATTGCGGACCGCGTGATGGAGCTGGTGCTGGGCAGCTACGCGATCGCGCTTTCCACCGCGATGCTTCCCACGATGTCGCACCAGGTGGCGGAAGGGAAGCACGACGAGATGAAGCAGACGTTCGGTTTTGCGCTGCGCGTCGCGTCGTTCATCACCATTCCGGCGGCGGTGGGGCTGATTCTGTTGCGCGTGCCGATCACGCAAGTTCTGTTCCAGCACGGCGAGTTCATGGCGCGTTCCACAGCGCTCACGGCACATGCACTACTGTTTTATTCGCTGGGGCTGCCGGCGTTCGCGGCCATCAAATTGATTACGCCGATGTATTACTCGACGCAAGACACCTTGACGCCGACGAAGGTGGGCGCGTACTCGCTGGTACTGCACGTGGCGCTGAACTTCGTCCTGCTCTTCGGGTTCGGGCGTTATCTGTGGAACGCCAGTCCGGCGCTGGCCAGTTCGCTGGCGGCGTATTTTAATTTCGCGGCGTTATTTGTGGTTTTTCGCGGGCGTTACGGGCGCCTGGGCTCACAGGCCATTTTTAATTCGCTCGGGAAAATGGCGCTCTGCGCCGTCGCGATGTCAGCTGTGTGTTTTGCAGCCGTGAAGTATTCGCATTTGGCGACGCTCGAGCATTTTCTGGCGAAAGCCGCGTGGCTCACCGGAATCATCGCCGTTTCCGTGGGAATTTATTTCGGGCTGGCCTGGGTGTTGCGCTGCGAGGAACTGCCGGAATTGTTTTTGCTGCTGCGCCGCGCGGAGCCGGCTGCGGCAACGAGCGGGCTCGAAGTTTCCTAGGCCGCGAACGCCACCGCGCGTAAACTTTCTGCCGGCAGAACTGTTCCGGCGCATGAAATTGGGAGATGTGCATTGGAAGCGGAAATACGAGCGTTTCTAAATTATCTGCGAGTCGAAAAAGGACTCGTCGGCCAACACCCTGCACGCCTATCGCCGGGACCTCGCGAAGTTCGCGCTGTTTGCGGCCAAGCGCGGCCTGACCCTGGACCAGTTCACGCACAGCACCGTGATCGATTTCCTGCGCACGCTCTATCTGCGCAAACTCGATAGCCGCACCGTCGCGCGTCACCTGGTCACCATCCGCCATCTCTTCCGCTTCGCGTTCACCGAAGGAATGATCAAGGAAGATCCGGCCGCCAATGTGGCAGCGCCGAAATTCCGCCGCTCGTTGCCGGAATTTCTCAGCGTCGCGGAAGTGGACCGCCTCCTGCGCCAGCCCGACGTCACCTCCGCCCTCGGCCTGCGCGACAAGGCCATGATCGAGCTGCTGTATTCCACCGGGCCTGCGCGTCTCCGAACTCTGCGGCCTGCAAGCTGCAGACATCCAGCTCGAGGCCGGTTGCCTGCGTTGCCTCGGCAAAGGCAATAAAGAACGGCTGGTGCCGGTAGGCCGGGCCGCGTTGGAATTGATATTGCGGTACATGAAAAAATCGCGCATGCAAATTCTGGGGAGAAAACTTCGCCATATCTTTTTCCCAGCCGCACCGGCACGGCCATCAACCGCATCGCGTTCTGGAAAATTCTGGGCGCGTACGGGCGCAAAGCGGGGCTGCGCAAGCCCCTCACGCCGCATATGCTGCGGCACAGTTTTGCCACGCACCTGCTGGATCGCGGAGCGGATCTGCGCTCCGTGCAAATGATGTTGGGCCACGCGGATATTGCCACAACGCAAATCTATACGCACGTCGTCGAGGAGCGTTTGAAACAAGTTTATAAAGCGCACCACCCGCGCGCCTAGTAAGCCGCGCGCGAAAAATTCGAGGAAGGCGGAAACTTCATGCCCGATTACATGTATCTTGTTGGAAAGCCGGCTCTCGCCGGAACAACGCGCCGTGATGGAGCGCGTGCAGGAGCTTTCGCGCACGCAGGACGTGAATGTGTATCTCACGGGCGGAGCGGTGCGCGACCTGATCTCTGGCATGCCCATCCGAGACCTGGATTTCACGGTCGAAGGCAATCCCGTGAAGATGGTGCGCGAGCTGGAAAAGGGCGGTGCGCGCGTCGTCTGGGAAAGCGAAAAAATTCGCCACCACGAAATGATTTTTGCGGGCGATGTGGATGGTTCCATCTCTGCCGCGCGCGAAGATTTCTACGAGCGCCCGGGCGTCAAGCCCGAATACCGCTTCTCCAGCGTGATGGAAGATTTGCGCCGCCGCGATTTTGGCATCAATGCGATCGCCATATCGCTGAACACGCAATCGCGCGGCTTGCTCCTCGATCCCATGAATGGCCTCGCGGACCTGGAAAAACAGGAAGTCCGCGCTCTCTCCATTCACGCCTTCACGAACCAACCCATCCGCATGATGCGCATCTTGCGTTACGCCGCGCGCATGGGATTCAAAATGGATCCGCGCACGCAAGAATGGTTCGATCTTGCCATCGAACGCGGTGTCACCGATCGCATTGAAGGCGCCGAAGTCGGTCACGAGATGCGCGCGCTCGCACGCGAAGACAATCCCGTCGCCGCGCTGAAGCTGTGGGAATCGCACGACATGCTCGCGTTGATTCATCCCTCGCTGCAAAAAAGAAAGCCGGATTACGACAGCCTCAACAAGCTCGCCCGCGTGCGCTTCAATCTTTACAGCGCCGGATTGCGCCCGCGCCTTCATTTGGCCGTCGCCTACTACACTCTGGGCCGCCTGAAATCGCGCGAAGCCGCTGCGGCACTGCGGCACATGGAATATCGGGCCGCGGAAATTGAAGAAGCCTCGGAGCTGGTTCCGGAAACGCAGAAAGTCGTGAAGATTCTGAAAAGCGCCAAGACAAACGCCGCGAAAGATGCCTACTACTACCTGGCTTCCTTGCCCGCGGAAACCCTCGCCTTCATCGAAGTGGAAATGCCCAATCCGCGCGCGCTTTCCAAGATTCGCAATTATCTGCAGAAATGGCGGCCGCTGCGCATGGCGTCACCGGCTGGGGAACTGGAAGCGCTCGGCGTCGAACGCGGACCGAAATTCGACAAGATCGTCGAGCAGTTCTTCGAACTGCAATTGCGCGGCAAGGGCAAGACTCCGGAAGACCGCACGAAAATCCTGAAAAATCTCGCGGGCATCAAAGACGAAATCAAAAAGCCCGAAAAAGAGAAAAAGAAGCGCAAAGGCGGACCCGAAGCGCCGCCGCACGCGGATGGGAAGCCGCAGGACAGATCGAAAGGCGCAGCGGCCGGTGGCAAGGCTGTCGCAAATGATGCAAAATCCGCGCCCGCAGGGAAGGTCCCCGCCCCGCCGGCGAAGCCAGGGCAATCCGCGGCCGCAGCAATCGGAGCCAGAGCTCAGGCCAAGCATGATAAAGCGGCCCACGATGACAAGGCCGCGCACACCGGGAAGAAATCGAAGGCTCGTCCGGCGAAAAAATCACGCCGCTAGCAGTGATCGGCGCGGGTTCGCAACCGTGGCGAGGTGAAGCACCCGCAGATTGCTGTTACACCCGGCATCAAGCTGGTTTAGAATGAACTTCGCATGGATGCCTCGAACTTCGTTCATCTTCATCTGCACACGGATTACTCTCTGCTGGACGGAGCTTGCGAGATCGGCGAGCTCACTGCCGAAGCCGCCCGGCGCGGAATGCCAGCCGTCGCCGTCACGGACCACGGCAATCTTTTCGCCGCCGCCAATTTCTATCATCAAGCCACTACCCACGGCGTAAAACCCATCATCGGCTGCGAGATGTACGTCGCGCCCGACAATCATAAAAATCGCGGCACCGGCGCCGAGCGCTCCAATCACCTGGTCCTGCTCTGCGAAAACGAAAAGGGCTATCAGAATCTCATCAAGCTGGTTTCCACCGGATATCTCGACGGTTTCTACTACAAGCCCCGCGTGGACCACGAGCTGCTCGCGAAACACAGCGAAGGCCTAATCGCTCTCTCCGCCTGCCTGCGCGGCGAAGTGGCGGACGCACTGCTCTCCGAAAAATACGATCAGGCCCAGAAGAGCGCCTACCGTCTGCGCGACATTTTCGGCAAACAAAATTTCTTCCTGGAAGTGCAGGACCAGGGCCTCGAACAGGACATCCGCGTCAATCGCGATCTGGTGCGCCTCTCCAAAGAATCCGGCATCCCGCTTGTCGCCACCAACGACTGCCACTACTTGACGCAAGCCGATTCCCACGCCCAAGAAGTCCTCATGTGCATCCAGACCGGCAAAACCATGAGCGACGCCCAGCGCATGAAATTTGCCACCGACCAGTTCTATTTCAAGACCGCCGAGGAAATGGCGCACGTGTTTCGCGAACTGCCAGACGCGGTGACGCGCACCGTAGCGATCGCCGAACGCTGCAATGTAAAAATTCAGCGCGTCAGCAATCCGTTCCCTGAATTCAAAGTCCCCGAAGGCCACAGCACCGATTCGTATTTCGAACGCGTGGTGCGCGAAGGTTTTGCCTCCCGCGCTCCGCAAATCGAGCGCCTCACCAAGGAGGGCCGCCTGCGCCACCCTCTCGCGGACTACGAGGCCCGGCTGAGCGCAGAAATCGAAATGATCAAGAAGATGCGCTTCGCCGGCTACTTCCTGATCGTCTGGGATTTTATTCATTACGCCCGCGCGCAGGGTGTGCCAGTAGGCCCGGGCCGCGGTTCCGCTGCGGGCAGCCTGGTAAGCTATTCGCTGCGCATCACCGACGTCGATCCCATGCAGTACGATCTCCTCTTCGAGCGCTTCCTGAATCCCGAACGCATTTCCATGCCCGATATTGATATTGATTTCTGCATGCGCCGCCGCGGTGAAGTGATCGAATACGTTCGCAAGAAATATGGCGCGGAAAGCGTCGCGCAAATCATCACCTTCGGCACCATGGCCGCAAAAGCCGTGCTGAAAGATGCAGGCCGCGCGCTGGACATGCCCTACGGCGACGTGGATCGCCTGGCGAAAATGATTCCCACCACGCTGAATATTTCGCTCGAAGACGCGCTGAAACAATCGCCGCGCTCTGGAAGCCGCGCGCAAGGAAGGCCAGGTAAAGGAATTGATCGAAGTGGCGCTGCGCCTGGAAGGCCTCGCGCGCCACGCCTCCACGCACGCCGCAGGCGTCGTGATCTCCCCGCGCCCGCTCACAGAAATCGTCCCGCTCTACAAGTCAAACAAGGATGAAATCACCACGCAGTACGATATGAACGCGCTCGGGCGCATCGGCCTGCTGAAAATGGATTTCCTCGGCCTCACCACGCTCACCATCCTCGACGACTGCTGTGCGCATGATCAAACAAAACCGCGGCATTGACCTCGACCTCACAGCGCTCGCGCTCGACGACGCGCCCACTTACGCGCTTTTCGCCCGCGGCGACACCACCGGTATCTTCCAGTTTGAATCGCACGGCATGCGCGACATCCTGAAGCGCTACCAGCCCACGCAAATCGAAGATCTCACCGCGCTCAACGCTCTCTATCGTCCCGGCCCCATTCAAGGCGGCATGATTGACGAATTCATCGCGCGCAAACACGGCAAGAAAAAAGTCACCTACGATCTGCCGGAGCTGGAAGAAATTCTTTCGGAAACGTGGGGCGTCATCGTCTTATCAGGAACAGGTGATGCAAATCGCCAATCGCCTGGCGGGCTTTTCCCTGGGCGATGCCGACATTCTTGCGCAGCGCGATGGGCAAGAAAAAAGCAGACGTGATGGCCGCGCAACGCGAAAAATTCCTCGCCGGCTGCGCCGCGGGAAAAGTCCCCGCGAAGAAAGCCGACCAAATTTTCGATCTGATGGAAGAATTCGGCCGCTACGGCTTTCCGAAAGTCCACTGCCTGCGCCTACGCGCTGCTTGCGTACCAGACCGCGTTTCTGAAAGTTCATTACCCGGTGGAGTTCATGGCCTCCATGCTCAGCTCCGAAGCAGGCAACACCGAAAAAGTTGTGAAATACATCAACGAAGCGCGCGGCATGGGCATTCGGGTCCTTCCGCCAGACGTGCACGAAAGCGGCCTCTACTTCACGCCCGTCGGCGACGACATTCGCTTCGGCCTAGCCGCCATAAAAAACGTCGGCGAGAACACAGCCAAAGCCATCTGCGAAGCGCGCGGCACCACGGGCCGTTTCCGCACGCTCTTCGAATTCAGCGAGGCCATCGAGCCCAAATTCCTCAACAAACGCGTGCTCGAAAGCCTGGTGAAAGCAGGCGCCCTCGATTGCGCTGGCGGCTCGCGCGGACGCCTGTTCGCCGCGATAGATCAAGCCATCTCCCGCGGCCAGAAAAAACATCAAGAAAAAACGGTAGGGCAGGGCGGCCTGTTTCTGGCCGGGCCAAGTACATCGCACGACAGACAGGCGTGGCAGGAAACCGAACTTCCCGAAGCCGACGACTGGTCCGAAGAGCAGCAACTCGCTGGAGAATATTCGGTGCTGGGTTTTTACATCTCCGGCCACCCACTCGATAAATACGGCGGCCGCCTGAAAGATTTGAACGCCGCCGAACTTGCGACGATGGAGAGCCGCAAGAACAACGAAGACCTCGTCGTCGCCGGCATCATCGTGCAGATTCGTCCGATGCGCTCGCGCCGCGGCGCCCGCTGGGCCATTCTCACGCTGCAGGATCGCACCGGCGTAATCGAAGCCCTGGTTTTTCCGGAAGCGTTTGGCAAACTGGAAGGAATCCTCAAATCCAATACGCCGCTACTCGTCAAAGGCCGGGTCGCCGTCGAAGACGTCGGCACGCGCCTCATCGTCGCCGATGCTCGCTTGCTCGATCAACTCGCGGATCGCCCGCCCAGCATATTGCGCGTGCGCATGGACCTGAGCACCGTGAACACCGGCGCGCTGGATCAGTTGCAAGCACTGTTTTCCAGCCGCCCTGGCCGCTGCAAGGTATCGTTCGAATTAATCAAGGACGATGGCAGCGCCGCTACGCTCGACGCCGGCAGCGCAGTCCTCGCCGACCGCGAACTGGTCGAACGCGTGCGCGAAATCTGCGGCAACGATTCCGTAGCGCTAGTGCAGTAGGCTGCCTGCGCTAAAATGAGCTTGGCTCGGCTGCCCTTAGCGTCGTAGCCGGAAGCGTCAAGCGCCTCAAGCTAGAAAAGGGAAGAGAATTGCGCGAAGGTGACCCATTGAGCAAGCGGCAGATTCTCGCCGAGAAGCTGCGCAAGCGCCGCGAGCGCAAAGAGCGCATGAAGAAATTTCGTGCGATCAAGAAAGCCCGTCGCGCAGCCCGCGAAGCAGCCGAAGCTAAGCTAGCCGCGCAGAATCCAGTGAAGCCTGCTCTGCAACCCGACAAGCCGGTAACAGCCACCTTGAGAGCTGGGATCAAGCCTCAGCAAGTCTCGAAACCAGCTGCCGTGAAATCCAACGCTACCAGCACTCCGACTCCAAGTGAAATAGACAAACTGAAACAGCGCGCCATTGACGCCCTCGAGCGCGACGTCGCCGACCTCAGCCGCCTCTCCGCACCCACCGGCGAACAGTCCGTCGAGATCGAACGCATTCGTAAGGAAGTGGACGAGCTCAAGCGCGAGTTTTACATCCACCTGGGCGCATGGCAGCGCCTGCTACTGGCACGCCATCCGCAGCGCCCTTACACCGACGATTACATTCGCCTGCTCTTCGAAAACTTTTCCGAAATCCACGGTGACCGCAATTTTGCCGACGATCCAGCGCTGATCACCGGCATGGCCAAATTTCACGGGCAGCCCGTGATGATCGTGGGCAGCCAAAAAGGCCGCGACACCAAACAACGCCTCGCGCGCAACTTCGGCCAGGCCAAGCCCGAGGGCTACCGCAAGGCTCTGCGCGCGATGCAACTCGCCGCAAAGTTCCGCCGCCCCGTTATCGTCTTCGTGGATACGCCCGGAGCATATCCCGGCGTGGACGCCGAAGAGCGCGGCCAAGCGGAAGCCATCGCGCACAATCTGCGCGAGATGTCGCGCTTGCCCGTGCCCATCATCATTACCATCACCGGTGAAGGTGGATCGGGCGGCGCGCTGGCCGTTGCCGTCGGCGACCGCGTGTCCATGCTGGAAAATTCCGTGTACTCGGTGATCTCTCCAGAAGGCTGCGCCTCCATCATGTGGCGCGATTCCACCAAAGCGGAAATCGCCGCCGAAGCCTTGAAAATCACTGCCCCCGATTTGCTGGAAATGAAATTAATCGACGAAATAGTTCCGGAGCCCGAAGGCGGCGCGCACCACGACCCCGAAGCCGCCGCAAAAATGCTCGATCCGTTCCTCACCCGAGCGCTCGCCGAACTGTCGCGGCTCTCCCCGCGCCAGATCGTGGACCAACGCTACGAAAAATTCCGTCGCATGGGGCAGTTCTTCGCCTAGATCCCAATTCTGTGATATGAGTTAGCCGGCTCGCGCCAGTTTTCCCGACGGAGAGTTTCCATGTTTTGCCAATACTGCGGAAGCGCACTCGACCCTGGCGCGCGTTTCTGCAAATCCTGCGGCAACGCGGTGCCTGGCCCCTCGACTGCACCACAAGTCGCGGCGCAGAATCCCTTACAGACCCTGCGCCATCAGGTGAGCGTGCTGGGCATCACCTGGCTGGCTTACGGCGCTTTCCGCATCGTAGGGGCGGTCTGGATTCTCGCGGTCAGCCGCTATTTTCTTCCCGTAATGCAGGATGCTTTTTCGCACAGCAACGCCCCCTTTCCGTTTCCGATCGTTGATTTCTTGCACGCGATCTACACCATCTCCGCGGTCTATGGTGTAGTCACCGGAGGTTTCGGAATCTATGCGGGGTACGCGCTAATGCAACGGCAACGCAGCGCGCGCTCAATGGCGATCGTGGCGGCCTTCGTTTGCGTGATCAGTTTTCCGTTCGGCACTGCCGTTGCCATCTACACGCTAATCAAGCTTATGCCCGAAAACGCGGCTCGCGATTACAAGCAACTCGCGGCGCCGAACTGAAATGGAATGACCTTCTGCATAAAAAGGACTGCGCCCCCAGGCGGTTCCCGTGTAGCTACCACTTCAGTTTCATCGAACCGGGCAGCGCTGATGTTTGTTCAAACTTGTGTCCCCCACCATCCTTGACACCTCGAGTCGCATGTAGTCCTATTCGATTGTTGGCCGTCAAAGCGAAGCTTGCGGAGGAATTGATGCGAAATCTTGGAATCATGTGGATTCTGTATGGTCTGTTGCGCCTCGTCGGCGCGCTCGGCGTCTTTCTCTACAGTGGCACGCTCACTCTAATGTGGGGCGCGCTGCTCACCCGCGTGCCCAATCCATTCACTTTGATGGACCTATTCCACGGCTTTTTGCTCTTCGCGATTCTTTTAGGAATCGTGGCCGGCGTCGTATCAATAATCGCCGGGCTGAACCTGGTCTCCAGCGGTGTGTCGGCCAGAAGTCTGGGCCTCGTCGCCGCCTTCTTCGGCTTGATCAACGGTCCGCTCGGCATCGCGCTAGGCGCCTACACGCTGGTTGTGCTCGTCCCCGCGGCGGGGACGAGCAATGCCTAGGCCCCAGCCTTCGTGCGAGGTTCGGCGATTCCGAGGGACAAAGCGCTGAAGTGTCATCCCGAACGGAGGCCGCGCTTTTTCTTTTCCGTACCACGACCGCGGGACGGGCGCGCGACGTAGAAAGGGATCCGCTTTTTGCTCAACCGCTTCGTGTCCCGCGACGGCTTGCGCCGTGTCGGCCATCCGCCTGCCATAAGCCGCTTCACCAGCTTCGTATTACCTTCCCCATTGGAGCATTGAACACCTCACGCCCCTGTTTCGATTGCCCTCGCTCCCCCCGTGCTTTAGTTTCGATAGCAGGGGCAAGCAATCCAATGGCAGACGTGAGCATACCTCTTATGGACGAGATTTTTCGGCCCTACGAAAAACTGGTTGAAATCACCATACTCGGCAAGACGTTCCTCGTCCCCGAAAAAAACTCGCTGCTGCGCGCGTTTCAATTCATCAGCCCTGAAACCGTTCCCTATGGCCGCTTCTGCTGGAATCAGGAATGCCAGTATTGCAAAGTGAGCTGCCAGCTTTCCGACGACGATCAGGCGCGCCCAATCCTCAGCTGTAAATTTCTGGTGTCCGACGGCATGAATATTTCCCAAATGGCTCCGGAACTCGTCGGCTGCCTGCGCAGCAAACTAGGCGCGGCAGCGCAAAATAATCCCAGCGCGCCCGCTGTTGACCCCGCGCCCAGTATGCAAAAGTCCGACGCCAAGCCCGGCAGTCAAAGCGAAAAGCTCGACCGCTAGTTTCAGGCTGGTCGCACCGCGAACTCTCGCTGCTGCGCTCTTGATTGCCTCTACTCCCCCTACGTTCGTTCGCCGTAGAACTCGTCTCCGCGAAACAGCGCGCGCCTTGCGCCGCCGCTACACCGCGTGTCATCCTTATCCTTCGCGATTGAACCCAACGGAGAATTCCCAATGCCACTATGTGATGCATGCGGCGCGCAGGTTGACGAAGCCCACATCCGCCGCCGCATCGAACGCCTCGAACTAGCCACGCGCTTCCGCCCCATCCACATCCAGGTTCTGTTCCTTGATGCCGCCCCGCCACCCGCGCCCGAAGACGATTTTTATCGCGCCGCCGGTACCGTCGAGCGCTCCGTCGCGTCCCAAATGTTCTTCGACGCGATTACAAAATGCAGCGGATGCAAACCCGGCGACACGCTGCACGAAGAATCGGCACTCGCGGAATTTCAGCGACGCGGCTTTTACCTCGCATACGCCGTCGAGTGCCCGGTCGAATCGCCCGAGAAACTCGCAGCCGCCGTCACACGGTTCGCTCCCACCGTTTTGCTCCGCGTGAATGGTTCATACAAACCAAAATTCGTAGCGCCGGTCGCCGCAGCGTTGCAACCGGTAGTTTCACATCTTGAAAGCAATTCCTGGGCCGAACGCATGATCTTGCACGAAGGCAAACCCTTCTACGATCCGTTCCTCGGCGACCCGCAGCGCCAAGCCGCATACGGCACCGCGCTCGGCGATCGCTTATGCAAAGCCCTCGCGCACCACAGCTGAGCCGCCCAGCCGCGCGCTCCACGTCGCGGTTGCGAGACTTGGAATGTCTCCCCGCGAAATCGGCCGTCGCAATAAGTTCCAAAAATCTTGAGAAATATTTCCCCCCCTTGCGCTTAAATCAAGCAACCTGCCTATGACGAGCTCCGTCCAAAGCACTGGAGCTCCTCCGTGTTCACGTGATGGGTGTTGACCCCGCGGCTCAGACGCGCTGGTAATTCGCCGATAGCTCTCAAAACAAGAAACGCACGGTCCTGCAACGCTACGGGTGTGGCCATACCCGTGTGCCTGCGGACTAACTCGAAAAAAAACAATGGAGGCATTTGGAAATGCGAATCAAGATAGGTCTGCTATGTGCGGCTCTGGCTCTGCTGTCGCTGCCGGCGCTCGCGCAAAACGGCAATTCAGAAGTGTCCGCGAACTTCACCGGAAACTTTCAGAAGCAAGCGAATGGTTTCGGTGTGATTGACACCGCCACCGATTCCGGCGGATTCGTCGTGAACTATCGTTATCATTTCAATCGCTGGAGCGCGGTCGAAGCAAACTACGGCAATACGCTTTTTTCGCAAGTCTATAATTCCGGCACCGTCACCCAAGCCCGCGTTCAGGAAGCCACCTTTGCCTATATGTTCACTTTCGGTGTCGATCGCGACGCTCGTTTCCACCCATTCCTCGAAGCCGGCACCGGCGCATTGTTCTTTTCTCCTACCGTTCTCGGTTCCACAGGTCCGGCGGTAAGTCAAAATCGCCCAGTGCTGCTCTATGGCGGCGGGGTCGCCTACAGACTCACCCACCGTTTCAGCGTGCAGGGCGGATACCGCGGGCTCGTCTATACCGCCGCTGACTTTTCGGTTCCTACGCAGGTCACCAACGCCAAAACCAACATGGCCGAGCCCTACGTAGGCGTCTCGTTCCGCTTCTAACGCATCGCCTTCGCATCAACCACAGCACCGCGGCGGTGGCCTGCAACCGGACGGCCTATCGCCGCGGCAGCTGTGATGACTGGGAACCTCGCCGCTCGCACGAAGGCCAATCGAACTCTCTCCGCCCCCACGCCACTCAATCTCTGGAATCGCCTTGCGGCCACCAACGCGCGATATGTTAGAATTCCCCTGTTTCATTCAGGAGCACGATGGAGCGTTCCCGTGAATGCTCGGCATAAATTCCTGATCGGCTCGGGAATAATCATAGCGACGCTTTTGGCCTTGGCCTACGTCGGCTTCACCCAAAGCAAAACCTATTACCACACGATTACCGAGCTTTCCACGCTCCAGGGCGCGTCGCTGCACCAGCGCATGCGCGTCTCCGGGAATGTGCGTGCGGGTTCCATCGCACACGTGAACGGCCGTGTGGATTTTGTACTGACGGAGCAGGGCAGAGATCTGCCGGTAAGCTACGTGGGTCGCGATCCGCTGCCGGATACGTTCAAAGACGGCGCGCAAGCCCTCGTCGAAGGCAAGATCGCGCCGGATAATCATTTCGTGGCCGAACAAGTTCAGGCCAAATGCGCCTCCAAGTACGAAGCAGCTCCGGTGGGAACTCCAGCCTCGCCGCAACCGGGACAAACTTCGACGGGCGGCGGCACGCGACCTTCAGGAAATTAACTCTCTTGGGAAACTGAGAAAGCATTGCCGGAGAATCTTTGGATATTTTAGGCTCATTCGCACTCCTGCTCGCTTTCCTGGCCGCGGTTTACGCGGTCTTGGCGGGAATCGTAGGCATCCTTACGCGCCGCGCGCTGCTCAGGAAAAGCGCGCGCAACGCTGGCATGGCTGTATTCGTACTGGTGACAGTCGCCGTCGGCTGCCTGGAATATTTTTTCTTCACGAATGATTTTTCCATCGTTTACGTTGTCGAGCATAGCAATCGCGCGCTCCCCGGTTTCTACAAATTCGCCGCGCTGTGGGCAGGGCAGGAAGGCTCGCTGCTTTTCTGGTCCTGGCTGCTCTCCATCTATGCTTTTCTAGTTCTTTTTCTGAATCGCAAGCGCCATCCGGAACTGATGCCCTACGTCGGAGTAGTTCTCGCGGGCGTGCAAACTTTTTTCCTCACGCTCAATAATTTCGTAGCCACGCCCTTCCGCGTCCTGGCAGGTCCAGACGCCGCCGGCGTGATGCATCTCGCGAAAATGTCTGAAGGCCACGGCCTCACTCCGCTGCTGCAATATCCCGAGATGGTGATTCACCCGCCGATGCTCTATCTCGGCTACACCGGCTTCTCAGTCCCGTTTGCATTCGCACTGGCCGCGCTGCTCGGCCGCTACCCCGGCGAAAAATGGATTCACATCACCCGCCGCTGGACCATGATCGCCTGGTGCTTCCAAAGCATCGGCATCCTGCTCGGCGCGCATTGGGCGTATGCCATGCTGGGCTGGGGCGGCTACTGGGCGTGGGACCCGGTAGAAAACGCCTCGCTTCTCCCCTGGATCACCGGAACCGCATTTCTGCATTCCGTGATGATGCAGGAAAAGCGCGGCATGATGAAAATCTGGAACGTCTGGCTGGTCTTTACCACTTTCATGCTTTGCATCCTCGGTACAATGCTCACGCGCTCCGGCGTCGTCAGCTCCGTGCACGCCTTCGCGCAATCTTCCATAGGGAGCTGGTTCGTCGGATTCCTAATCCTCACCTTCGTAGTCTGTTTCGCCGCGTACTGGAAGAATCGCGATTATTTGCGCAGCGACAACCAACTCGATTCGCTCGTCTCCCGCGAATCCAGTTTCCTGTTCAACAATCTCATCCTGCTCGCAGCGTGCTTTGCGGTGCTGTGGGGCACGCTCTTCCCGGTGCTCTCCGAATGGGTGCAAGGTAGCAAGATCAGCGTCGGCGCGCCCTTCTTCAATAAAGTAAACGTCCCGATCGCTCTGTTCCTGCTGCTGCTCACAGGCGTGGGCCCGCTGCTGGCCTGGCGCAAAACCTCGTTCGATGCCCTGAAACGCAATTTCGCAGGGCCCTTCGCCGGGGGCCTGCTCGCCGGAATCATTGGCTTCACTTGGGGCTTCCGCGATATTTACTCTTTGCTCTGCCTGATCCTCGGTGTGTTCGTTACGCTCACGATAGCCTCGGAATTTTTCCGCGGCGCCCGCGTCATCTCGGCGCGCGACGGCGCGAATTTTTTCACCGCTATGGGCGAGCTGACCATGCGCAATACCCGCCGCTACGGCGGCTACGTCATCCACTTCGGCATGGTCCTGGTTTTCATCGGTATTGCCGGCACGCCGTTCAACAAAGACCTGCAGAAAGAAATGGCCGTCGGCGATTCGCTGCGCATCGGCCCTTACACCATTCTGTGCCAGACGTTTGATCATCTCGATAACGCCAACTACGAATCCGACCGCGCCACGCTGGAAGTTTTCAAGAACGGCAAGTCGGACATGCTGCTGTTTCCCGAGCGCCGCCTTTTCCATGCCAGCCAGGTAACCGAAACCATGGTCGCGATTCAATCCTCGCCGCTGCGCGATTTGTACGTCGTCTATGCCGGACGCAGCCCCGAAAGCGGCAAGCCCGTCATTCACGCCTACCTGCTGCCACTGATCAAATGGATCTGGTTCGGCGGAATCGTAGTAGTGCTGGGAACCGGGCTAGCGTTGCTCCCGAATCGCCGCGCCGCCCTGGTCCTGCGCCCCGCCACAGAAAGATCCTGGGCCGACGCTATCGCCGAATCCACCCCAGCCATCGGCGCAGTAGCCCGCAGAGTAGAAGGCCATGACTAACGCGTGCAAAACGCGCACCAAGAAAAGCATGCCCCAGGCGTCTCTGTATCCTCCAAGCCGCTTCTCTGTGTCCTCTGGGCTAAGGTTCTCGCTTCGAGCCGTAGCTCTGGCTACAGTCCTGACGACGTGCGCGATGTTTCCCACGTCGGCCCAAGACACTCCTCGCGCCAAAGCCCTCAGCAAACGCGTCCTCTGCATGTGCGGCGGCTGCGAAGACTCCGCCGGACTCTGCAATCACCCCGGCGGCACATTCTCCGGCCCCTGCGAAACCGCCCGTGGCATGCAAAAAGACCTCGACGCGCACGTCACTCGCGGTGAATCCGACGATCAAATCCTCCAGGCCATGGTCGAGCAATACGGCCCCACGGTCCTCGTCGAGCCGCCGAAAAAAGGTTTCGATTTGTTAGCGTGGATCATGCCCATTGCCGTTCCGTTGATCGCGCTCGTCCTGGTCTGGGAAGTTGTCCGCCGCTGGCGCCACAAAGCCGCTCTAGCTCCGGCCGGTGGCCCGCAAGTAAGCGCCGAATTTCTAGCCCGTGCGCAGCGCGAAGCCGGCAGGGAACCGGGACGTGAAAATGACGAGTGAAAATGTCCAGTAACAGCTCATTCGGTGAAAACGATGAGTAGCCTAGACATCGCCGTAGCCTGTGCCCTGCTAGCCGCGCTGATGATCTATTTCATCTTCGGCGTCAAGCCAGACGCCTCCGACAACGCTCCGCATCGCACCCAGCTCGATCAATTGCTGGAACGCCGCGACGCCATCTATGAAAATCTGCGCGACCTGCGCTTCGAATTCCGTGCCGGAAAATTTTCAGAGCAGGATTACGAAGAAATCAAGCAGTCGCTGGAGGTAGAAGCCGCTCGCGTCCTTTCCGATATGGACCGGCTGACAGGCGGCGCTCCCACCCCCGCCACGCGCCAGACTTCCACGCGGCTGACCGCAGCGGAAAAGGTGCGCCAATCATGAAGCGCCGCTTCGCCAACTTTCACGCTCGCCCTAAGACTGCCAGCCGCAGCGCGGCAGGTCTCGCAACACTGTTTCTCGTCATCGCTGCAGCAGTCGCGACCACCGCAACCGCCGGCACGCTCAACGGCACAGTGAAAAACGGCACCACCGGTCAAGTAGCCGCAGGCGCCGAGGTAATCCTCATCCAGCTCCAAGGCGGCATGCAACCAGTCGCCAACACCAAAACCGACGCCCAAGGCCAATTTCATTTCGATAATCCACAACTGGGCACCGGACCCATGCTCGTCCGCGTTGTCTACAAAGGCGTGAACTACCACGAGCCCATCACACCCGGAAAAATGAGCGCGACTATCGAGGTCTTCGAACCCACCAGCGATCCCCAATCATTCAACGTCGCCAATCACGCCATCATCCTGCAGCCCAACGGCGCGGACCTGATGGTCGGCGAAGAGTATATGATCGCGAATAAAACGCAGCCTCCGGTCGCCTTCTACCGTGCCGATGGCTCCTTCGATTTCACGCTCCCCGACGGCGCCGATTTCAATCAAGCTTCCGCGTGGGGGGCCTCCGGCATGCCCGTGGTGCAAGGCACGATCGACAAGGGCAAAAATAAAATGGCGATTGCCTTTCCCTTCCGTCCCGGCGAAAGTGGCGTACGCCTCTCCTACAAAGTCCCTTACGCCGGCAATCACGTAACGCTGCGCAACCTCTCGCCGTACTCCAGCGAACGCCTGATCATCGCCGCGCCGCCCACCGTGCAAATTTCCGGCACCGGCATCACTGCAGCTGGCCAAGACCAGGGCTTCAACGTCTACATGCGCGACAACGTCGCAGCCAACGCGCCGGTCGAAATCAGCGTCTCCGGCACCGCGCCGGTACCCTCCGCTCAACCAGGGGGCGGCGGTGGCGCAGCTGGAGCTTCCAGCGCTGGCGCAAACGGCGGCGACGATTCGCAGAATCCCTCCGTGAATTCACGTGCCAATGCAGCTTCGGCCGATGCACCATCGGCCAGCGCCACCACAATTCCCGCACGGCTCGACAGCCTGAAATGGATCCTCACCGGCGGATTCGTTTCCATCTTCCTCCTCGGTTTCGCCTATCTCTGGCTGCGTCCGCAACCAGGCGTCACTGCCGACGGTGCATGGACCACCGAAGCAGACGTTCCATCTCCGCGCGCGGCGAAAAATTCCGCACTGCGTCCTGCGCTGCAAGGCGCAACGTACGCATCAACCGCGGCATCCTCGCCGTCGCGATCGGCTACAGCCACCAGCGCGCCATCCGCTGCCGAACCCTCACGCGGCGCGATAGAAAACATCGCCGATGTTGACAACGAAGTCCGCGGCAGCCTCGACGATCTCAAAAACAATATCTTCCGCCTCGAACTCCGCCGCCAGGCCGGCACCATCAGCGAAGACGATTACACCCGCGAACGTACCCGCGTAGAAAAAGCCCTCCGCGACCTGGTGCGAGGCTAGGCGCAACGCATTGCCCGCGCCCGCGACGCAAACGCCAGCCACACCCCCGTCCATCGGTGTATCGTTCCACAACGTCGAGAAACGTTTTGGCTCGCTAGCCGCACTCCGCGGCGTCTCCATCGAAATCCGCACCGGCGAATTCGTCGCACTCCTCGGACCGAACGGTGCAGGGAAGACCACGCTGCTGCGCATGGCTGCACTGCTGATGAATCCCACGCGCGGTCTGGTGCAATTCACCACTGGCCCAGCCTCGGTCAGTGAACGCCAGCGCAGGCAAGCGATGGCACTCAGGCCCAAACAGCTCATCGGTCTGGTCGGACATAGCACCCTTCTCTACGACGAATTGACCGCCGCCGAAAATCTCACATTGTTCGCGGGTCTCTATGCGCTAAATAAAATCCCCGAAACAGTCGCAGCCGCGCTCGAAGACTGTGGCCTCGCCACCCGCGCCGGAAGCCTCGTCCGCACGTTCTCGCGCGGTATGCGCCAGCGCCTGGCCATCGCCCGCGCGCTTCTGCATCAGCCAACCTTGATCTTGCTCGATGAACCCGCCGCAGGCCTCGACCGCCAGGGCCTAGCATGGTTCAGCGTCCGACTGGCGCGCCTCAAATCCGACGGCTGCACCGTGCTGATGAGCACGCACGCGCGCAACGAATCGCTCGACCTCGCCTCCCGCGCCATCGCGCTAGCGGGCGGCAGGGTCGAACACGACAGCGGCTGCAATGGCGATCCGCGCGCGTTGCTCGCAGCGCTCCGGATGGAGCAGTAACTTGACCACTGCGAAAGCCGCCGGAATCGTCCTGGGCAAGGAACTCCGCCTCGAATTCCGCACGCGCGAGCTGCTTACAGCCACAGTAATCTTTGCGCTCGTCGTAGTAGTCCTGTTCAGCTTCGCCTTCGACCCCACCGCCGCCGAATCCCGCCGCTACGGCCCCGGCCTGCTCTGGATCGCATTCCTCTTCGCCGGTTCGCTGATGCTGAATCCATCCTTCGCGCGCGAACAAAATAACGAAACGCTAGACGCGCTGCGCATGGCCCCGATCTCGAGCTTCGCAATCCTCCTCGGAAAAATTCTCGCCAATTTTATTTTCATGTCGCTAGCCGAACTGGTCCTCGTCCCCGTCTTCGCCGTGCTCTACAATCTCTCGCTCGCAGGCATCGTCTGGCGCTTGATCCTCGTCCTCGTCCTCGGCACGTTGGGACTCACCGTCACCGGCACAGTCTTTTCCGCCGTCTCTGCCCACGCTCGCATGCGCGAACTGCTCCTCCCGCTGCTCCTGCTCCCGCTGCTCACCCCTCTGCTGATCGCCGCGGTAGAATCCACGGCCTCTCTCTTCGCCGAGCAACCAGCGCTCGACCGCACCTGGCTCGCGTTCCTCGCTGGATTTGATATTGTGTTTCTGACGGCATCCTGGCTTTTGTGCGATCATTTATTGGAAGAATGACGGCGCCGGAAAAAATGATGCGCGGCAGCAAACTCCCGCGTCAGCGTCAACCAGAGGGAACAGGCCGCACCAAATGAAGGCACGCTTCCTAATCACCGCGCTCGTAGCCCTGCTGATCTTCTGCGCAGGCTACGCCGCCCTATTCATCGCGCCCGACGAAGCCAGCATGCACGCCATCCAGCGCATCTTCTATTTCCACGTCGCCAGCTGGAACGCCATGTTCTGCGCCTTCTTCGTCGCCTGCTACGCCAGCGTCGCCTATCTCGTCACGGGCAATCGCAAATGGGACGCTCTCGGCGTGTCCGGCGTCGAAGTCGGTGTCATCTGCTGCACAATTGGCCTGATCACCGGCCCGCTCTGGGCCCGTCCAGTCTGGGGCATCTGGTGGACCTGGGACGCCAAGCTCACCTCCACCTTCATCCTTTGGCTGCTGTTCATCGCCTACCTGCTTCTGCGCGGCTTGGTCGAAGATCCCGAGAAGAAAGCATCCCTATCAGCCATCTTCGCAATTTTTGCGTCTCTCGATATTCCGCTGGTCTATCTCGCGAATCGTTTGTGGCGCACCCAGCATCCTCAGCCTGTGATCGCCGGTGGCGAGGGCTCAGGCCTCGACCCCACCATGAGCAAAGTCCTTCTGCTTTGCCTCTGCGCCCTATTTTGCGTAATGATATTGGTCCTAATCGATCGCTACCGGCTGGAGCTGCTGCGCAACGAAGCCGCCGAACTAAAATTTGCAATTGAATCGCGCGGGCCAGATGGATTAGACGGCACAGCAGAAGGCGCGACAACTCCCGCGTTGCGAAAAGGCGGACAATGAAGAACTTCGAATTCCTCTTTACGGCGTGGATGGTAGTCTGGGCGGTCTTCTTTGTCTATGAACTCAGCGTCGCGCGTCGCATCACGCAAACGCGCGAGGAAATCGAACGCCTGAAGCAGCAATTGCAGCAACGCTAAAAGAATTTGCAAGAGGTGCACCATGGACGGGGCAAAAAAAATCGCAGTAGTGCTGTTCCAACTCGGCGGGCCCGACTCCCAGGCCGCGGTCGAGCCTTTTCTCTACAATCTTTTCTGCGATCCGGACATCATCAATTTCCCCGGCGCCTTCCTCGCGCGCAAAGCCATCGCCAAGCTTATTTCCACCACCCGCGCCAAAGTCGTCGGCCAGCACTACCGGGAAATTGGCGGCGGCTCGCCCATTCGCCGCCTCACCGAACAGCAGGCCCGCGCTCTCGAAATCGCACTCAAGCCCCACATTTCCGCACGCGCGATCGTCGCCATGCGTTACTGGCATCCCAACACCGCCGAAGCCATTGCCACCCTGAACCGCGAGCCGTACGACGAGCTGATCCTGCTCCCGCTCTACCCGCATTATTCTTTCGCCACCACCCGCAGCAGCCTCAACGAATGGAATCGCCAGTTCAAACCAGGAACGCCGGTGAAAATCATCGACCATTTCTACGACCATCCCGACTACATCGCCGCCATCGTCGAACGCATCAACAGCGTCCTGGCCGATCTGAAGCACTCCGACGACGTCCATCTGGTATTTAGCGCCCACGGACTCCCAGTCGCGCTGGTAGAAAAGGGCGATCCGTACCCGAAACAAATCGAAGCAACCGTACAAATGGTCCGCGACCTGGGCGCTTGGCCCAATCCCCACCTGCTCTGCTACCAGAGCAGGGTTGGCCCGCAGAGGTGGCTGCAACCTTCGCTCGGCGTCACGATCGAACAGCTGGCGCACAGCGGAATCAAACGTATGCTTGTAATCCCCATCTCATTTCTCACCGAACACATCGAAACGCTCCACGAAATCAATATCGAAGCCCGCGAAGAAGCAGAAAAGCTGTGCGTCACAGAATTCCGCATGATGCCCGCTCTCAATGATTCGCCGCTCCTGATCCGCGCGCTGGCCGATCTGGTGCTCCGCTCCGTCGGCATGCGCAGCGGCGTAGCTTCTTTCGCAAGCTAACGCGCCCAGCTGCCGCCGTAACGGCCAGTCAGCTCCACGCGCGATAAATAAGCACAGGAAAGTTCCGGCGAGAAAGTCTTGACACAGCCACTCGCAAATCATATAACCCTTTGTTGATTAGCAATGCTTGATACGGGAATTTTCGACTCATAGATTTTCGTTGGCAGTATCAGTAGCATACGGGCCTATGGCAGAAATTCCGGAAGGGAAGTCGGGTCAAGCCGCACCGTCGCCTGTCGCGTCGGGCGCGGCCGCATCCCAATCGCCGGAAGAGCACGCTGCGGCAAAAGTCGTCAACACCGGCCGCCGCAGGATCGTCTGGGCGCTCATTTGGGGTTACTTGGGCGTCAACTTCCTGATGTTCCTCCGCTTTTTCTTTCCGCGCGCGCTTTACGAACCCAATACCGTCTTCAATATCGGCTTCCCGGCGGATTTCAGCCTGGGCATCGACCAGCGCTACCTGATGACCAACCGCGTCTGGGTCGTGCGCGAACCCGATCGCCTGTTTGTGATTTACGCCCGCTGCACGCACCTTGGCTGTACGCCCGAATGGAAGCCTGCGGAAAATAAATTCAAGTGCCCCTGCCACGGCAGCGGTTACGACAGCGAAGGCGTAAATTTCGAGGGCCCCGCGCCGCGTCCCATGGATCGCGCCAACGTCATGCTCGATCCCACGGGAAAAATTTCTGTGGATACCAGCCGGCTCTACGTGGACGATCCCCGCGCCGGCGTAAATCATTTCAACGATCCGGGAGCTTTTCTGAACGTGTAAAGCGTCAAACCTGCCGCAAATAATTTTCGTGCGGCAAGAGCAGCAGGCAACGCAGGCCACGTAGATTTGGGTTCGGAAGGGGTAACACCGAATGCCTGAGGAAAACGGCGGCAGCAAAGAAAAAACCGGCGTCCTGGAAAAAGTCCAGGCCGACGCTGCCGCGCTGCGCCAAGCTCTCAAAGAAAAGACCAAGCAGCAGGTTGATGGGCTGAAAGAGCCGGAGAAGACCCAGCTCTATCGCTCCATGTTTCGCGTCAAGCACGACGACGAGCCGCGCAACCGCGCACTCAGCGTCCTCTCCAACGTTTTCTTTCACCTGCATCCCGCCAAAGTGAATCGCGATGCCACCAAGTACAATTTCACCTGGGGCATGGGCGGCATCACTTTCTATCTTTTCATCGTCCTCACTTTCACCGGCGTCCTGCTGATGTTTTACTACCACCCCACGAAAGTGCAGGCCTTTCGCGACATCCTTTATCTCGAGAACGACGTCCCCTTCGGCAAGCTCCTGCGCAACATGCATCGCTGGGCCGCGCACTTGATGATCATCGCCGTCTGGCTGCACATGTTCCGCGTGTTCATGACCGGCTCTTACAAACGTCCGCGCGAATTCAATTGGTGCGTCGGCGTGCTGCTGATGGTCTTGACGATGCTGCTCAGTTTCACCGGATATTTGCTTCCCGATGATCAGCTTGGATTCTGGGCCGTCACCGTCGGCACGAACATGGCCCGCGCCACGCCATTCTTGGGACACGAAGGCCCGCTCGGAGGCCTCCTCGGCATGACGCCCTACAATGACGTTCGCTTCGCCCTGTTAGGCGGCTCCATCGTGGACGCCAACGCCCTGCTGCGCGCCTACATCTGGCACTGCATCGCCATTCCGCTGATCGTCTCAATTTTCCTAGGCGTGCATTTCTGGCGCGTCCGCAAAGACGGCGGCATCTCCGGCCCAGCACCAGTAATGCTCGAAAGCGAAATCAAAGAAGAACGCAACCCGCGGCCGGTAGTCCTGAGGCCCAGCGGCATGAATTTGCACGACAAGTGATTTTGTAGCGGCGGTCTTCAGTCTGCCAGCCTGTGGTCTGGCTTTGACTCGCACCTGGCAGCGAGGATTGAACGCAGGAGCCTAACGGATGGATTGGCATCAGCTCTGGGAAATCGCCTCGGCGCCGGACAACGTGCCCATCGTGGCCATGTTGTTCCTGATCCCGTTCTATCTCTGGTACGCGCTCAAACAAGGCATCGAGAACGACAAGCTGATCGCCATCCTTGAATCCGACGCCAACCTAGCCAAAACCAAATATCGCAAGTCGCAAGAATGGGATCCGAACTGGGATCGCGAAGTTCACACCTGGCCCTACCTGATGCGCATGGAGTTTCTGGTTGCCATCATCATCACCGTGCTACTGATGGTCTGGTCTCTGACGCTCAACGCGCCGCTCGAAGAGCCGGCCAACCCGAACGTCACTATGAATCCTGCGAAAGCCCCGTGGTATTTCCTGGGCCTGCAGGAAATGCTCGTCTACTTCGACCCGTGGATCGCGGGCGTCGTGATGCCCACTCTCGTAATCGTCGGCCTGATGGTCATCCCCTACATTGACGCCAACCCGCTCGGCAATGGCTACTACACCTACAAACAACGCCGCTTCTCCATTTGGACGTTCATGTTCGGCTTCGTCGGACTGTGGGTGCTGATGATCGTGATCGGCACGTTCATCCGCGGCCCGGGATGGATGTGGTTCTGGCCGGGCAAAACTTGGGATGCGGAACGCGTGGACTACGCGGTGAACCGAAACCTCGACCAGGTTTTCGGCATTGACGGCTCGTGGACCTCTGCCATTTTTCACGTGACGAAAGAGCAAGGCGCCATCTGGGCTCGTGTCGTCTTCGGAGTCTTTCCGTTGATCGCCTTCTTCATCGCCTCAGCGATCCTGGTCCACTGGATCTGCATGCGCACCGACTTCAGCCGCAAAATCTACCAGCGCATGAGCCTGGTGCAGCTCGTCACCATGTACACGTTCCTGATTCTCATGTTCTCGTTGCCGTTGAAAATTCTGCTGCGGCTGGTTTTCACCATCAAATACGTCTGGGTGACGCCGTGGTTCAGCATATGACGATTCGGCGAGGATCGGCATCCCGCCTCGGCAGTATCGCGGGATCACTGCAGCGCCGGCAGCGTCTGCCAATCTCACGGAAGGAGGCCCTTGGTGCCTGATCGTTCTCCAGAAGTCGGCCCCGACGATCCGATCAAGAGTCGTTCCTTCGCTTTTCCTCTACTGATTGCGTCGCTTCTGCTGATGCTCACGGTAGCTTGGTCCTTCTACGTCGAATTCTACGGCCTGCAACCCTGGCGCGAATATCAGAACCACTTCGCGAAGCTCTATTCCACGTACCTGCAAAAAGAAGTCAAAGTTCAAAAGACGAACGAAGACGCCGTACACGCCTCCGCCGACTACAAAGCCCTGCTAGCAAAAGTGGACGCGGCAGAAAAAGCCGCCAAAGCGCAAGACGACCAGATCGCCGAGCAAATCGCGCTCCTCGACGACCAGCGCGCCGCTCTCGGTGACGCCTTCAAAGACGCTCGCGGCAAAATCGGCTCGCTCGTCTATCAATACGAAGTCACGCCTGCTGCAGACAAGTCCGCCAAAGCATCCGCCAAAAAGGAACTGGAAGACGCCGAAACAGGGAAGAGCATCACCTGGAAAGTAGACTGGCCTGTCGGCGACGGCAAAATCCAGAAAGACAAGCCCTTCACCGGCAACGAACTCAACGACGTCTTCAGCGGCATCATCGCCCAGCGCGCCGCACTCGTAGGCCAGCGCGGCGACGTAGATAAACCCGCAAAAGAAGCCCGCGACGCGCTCAGCCAGTACGCCTCCGAACATTTGCCCGGACTCAGCTCCACGTCGCTCGAACTCTTGCAACACTCCATGCGCGATTTCGATGCGCGCATCATTCAGATCAACGTAAATCCTCCTGGCGCCTCTCTAAACAATCTCGGCGGCGCTGGCCTGGTGGATCGCTGTCAGTCCTGCCACGTTGGCACCGAAACTCGTTACGTTCCAACGCAAGTCACGCTCACCAAAGCCGACCTCGGCGTGGCTAAAAGTAAAGACGCACCCTACACCAGCCATCCCGACCTGCTGCTTCTGGAAACGCATGCGCTGGAAAAATTCGGTTGCTCGCCCTGCCATGGCGGCAATGGCCGCGCTGTAAATTCCGTCGAACGCGGGCACGGCCGCTACGAACACTGGCTCTATCCGCTCTACTATGCCGAAAATTACAACGCCGGCTGCCAGCAGTGCCATTCCTTGGACATGGTCACCGAGCACGCGCCCGTGCTCAACGAAGGCAAGCAACTCTATCGTCAAAAAGGCTGCATCGGCTGCCACCGCTTCCAGGGCTTCGATAATCAGGATGAACAGCTCATCAACGCGCGCCAGCAAATCCTCACCCTCGCGAAATCCAAATCCGACGACCTGCTGGAAATTCCGCGCCTACAGAAACTAGGCGACACCGCCTCGAGCAACACGGCCGCCGAAGCCTACTACGCGCAAGCCACCAATCTCACCGTGGACATCGCGCGCATGGACTCCACGACCGAATCGCTCGAGCAGCGCAGCCACGATTTTCTTCAAGAAATAAAAAAGGTTGGCCCTGACCTGAAAGAAGCGCGCCAGAAGCTGCGCAAGGAATGGATTCCGTACTGGATCGGCCACACCACCGAATTTCGTCCCACCACGAAAATGCCGCAGTTCCGCATGTCGCAAGACGAAATCCAGGCCATCTCCGCATTCATATGGCAGGATTCGCTCCCCGGGCCTGCGCTCGAAAAACAAGCGCCCGGTGATTCAGCCCACGGCAAGGACCTGCTCAACGAGCGCGGCTGCCTCGCTTGCCACGCTATCGGCGAAGGCGCGAACGCCGTCGGCGGCACATTCGCGGCGAACCTCAGCCGCATCGGCGAAAAGGAAAATTACGATTACCTGGTCCGCTGGGTCCACAATCCGCGCCAGCGCACGCGCCCCTACTGCCCGTACGAGAAAAAAGATCTCGGCCCGGAAGATTACACGAAACACAATCTTCCCTACGTTTTCGATCTCGACCACTCGCGCTGCCCCAACGACGGCCACGAGCTTCTCGTGCAGCAGCCGACCGTGATGCCCAGCTTGCGCCTCTCCGACGCCGACTCGCGCGACATAGCTAGCTTCCTGATTACTCAGAAACACGCCGACGCAACCTACGCCGCCGCAAACTACATGGACGATCCGCAGATGGCCGCCAAAGGCAAAGACCTTGTCCGTCACTACGGCTGCGCCGGGTGCCACGAAATCAGCGGCCTCGAGGACGAAGGCCGCATCGGCACCGAACTCACCAACGAAGGCAGCAAGCCCATTGAACGTCTCGATTTCGCGCTCTGGACCGAAGACGCCAAGCGCGGCGAGCAACCCGTCTTTAATGCCGACGGCACATACGCCCTGAAACCATACATGCGCGATGGCGAAAAAACCGCCTGGTTTGATCCCAAAGGTTTCTTCGAACACAAACTCGAGAACCCCGCGCTCTACGACCAGGGAAAATATCACGCCAATCCGATGGACGCCCTGCGCATGCCCAAACCCAACCTGCAATCGCAGGAGGAGGTCCAGGCGCTCGTCACCATGCTTCTCGGCAGCACCGATCCCACTCTGCCTCCCGAATACATGTACAAGCCCGCCGATCGCCGCAAGTACATTCAAGACGGCTGGTGGATCGTCACAAAATATAATTGCATTGGCTGCCACCAGATCGACGTCGGCCAAAAATCCGTGCTGCAGACTCTGCCCATGTATCAAGGCGATCAGAAAGGCAACCTGCCTCCGGTCCTCACCACCGAAGGGGCGCGCGTCAATCCCGAATGGCTTCGCGGCTTCCTAGCCAATCCCGCGCTCAGCACAACCGACACCAATCGCAACGGCGTGCGCCAATATCTGCAAGTGCGCATGCCCACGTTCTATCTTTCGAACGACGAAATCCGCAAGCTCACTCTATTTTTCCAAGCCATGTCCTCGCAGCCCGACCCCTTTATTCCGCCGAAGGTCGAGCCGCTCAACGACGCCGAGCGCGCCATGGCTCGCGGCCTGTTTACCAGTCCCGCCGCGCCGTGCCTGAAGTGCCACATGACCGGCAACGAAGCGCACGACAAGAACGCTTCCGCGCCGAATTTCCTGCTCGCGCACGAGCGCCTGCAACCGGCATGGACCGTCCGCTGGATCACCGATCCCGCAAAAATCATTCCGGGCACCGCCATGCCTTCCGGCCTCTTCCGTAAGGACGGCGCCATCTGGGTTTTCGCCGGCCCCACGCCCGGCGCCATGCAGCAATATCACGGCGATCAAGCCGACCTGTTGGTGCGTTACCTGTTTACCCTGACGCCGCAAGAGCAAGCCGCATTAACAGGCCGCACGCCGTCAGCCAGCAACACCACAGCGGGGAAGCAGTCCGGCGGCAAATAAAGTAGCGCCGGCGTCCCGCCGGCTCTTTGTGCTCCAAAATTCGCGCAACATCTGTACCCGATCTTGTTAGAATATGCAGTTCCGCCAAGGAGGAATTTTTTAACATGAGTAACAGATGGTTCAATCTCTCGCTCGCAGCCCTTATGGCCCTCGCCGTCACCGGATGTGGCAGTAAAGAAAGCGCTCCAACCGCCGAACAGCCCGCAGCCACCACCGCGCCTGCCGGAAAAACGGTGGACGCTGCCACCACCGGCTCCGTCTCCGGCAAAGTAACTCTCGACGGCAAAGCCGCTCCTGAGAAACCGATCAATATGAGCGCCGAACCCTATTGCCAAAAGGCGAATTCAGGCCCAGTCGTACCGCCCACGGTCGTAACGGACGACAAAGGCAACCTAGGCAACGTCGTGATATTCGTGAAGGACGGCCTCGGCGACTACGTCTTCGATACGCCCAAAGACTCCGTGCCGCTAGCGCAAAAGGGCTGCATGTATTCACCGCACGTCATCGCCGTCATGACCGGCCAAACCTTCGAAGTAAAGAACGACGACCAGACCACGCACAACATCCACCCCATGCCGAAGGACAATCGCGAGTGGAACAAGTCGCAAGCCCCCGGCACCTCTCCCATCGACGATTCCTTCGCGCGCCCCGAACTCGCCATCCCGGTGAAGTGCAATGTCCATCCCTGGATGAAGAGCTACATCTTCGTGTTCAAGAATCCCTACTACGCCATCACCGCGAAGGACGGTTCCTTCGAACTGAAGAACCTCCCTCCCGGCACCTACACCATCGAAGCGTGGCAGGAAAAATACGGCACGCAAGATCAGACCGTAACGATAGGCCCGAAAGAGTCCAAAACGGTCGAATTTAAGTTCAACGCCGCTGCACCACCAGCGCCACCCGCGGACTAGTCCGAGCATCGAATGGCTGGAGGAGCGGGTCGCGCAGCATGCCGCGGCCCTGCCCCCCTCGCTCGTAGCCGTTGACGTAGTAGCGGCAGTCCTCAGACCGCTGGCCTTTTGGTTCTTGCGTCTGGACAACCGCGCGCACCACAATGAATCGCGGCCCGAAATGTGTTAGCTTACTTTTCTGAAAAATATGCCGGAAATCACCAAAAACGAAACAGCAATCACTCCAGGCCTCCACCGTTTCGCCTTCGCCACCTCCGCCTGCACCGTCCTGCTCCTGATGGCTGGCGCTCTGGTAACCAGCAACGACGCAGCCGACTCCGTCCCCGACTGGCCTCTAGCCTACGGAAAAATTATCCCGCCGCTGGTAGGCGGCATCCGCTACGAATACGCGCATCGCCTGATGGCCGGCACCGTCGCAATCCTCACGTTCGTCCTAGCCATCCTGCTAGCCCGCAGCGGCTCGCGCTTCCTGCGCAATCTCGGCATCACCGCACTAATCCTGGTAATCGCCCAGGCAGTCCTGGGCGGCATGCGTGTCCTCTTCCACAATCCAGCGCTAACAGCCACGCTTCACGCGATCATAGCCCAAATTTTCTTCATCACCGTAGTCAGCCTGAGCCTGTTCACCAGCCAATGGTGGAACAGCAATCCAGCAAAACTCGACGACCCAGCCTCGCCACCGCTGCGCGCGCTCTCAGCCATAACCGCCGCCGCGATCTTCGTGCAATTAATCCTAGGCGCAGGTTTCCGCCACGGCGCGTTTCAGATTCTCCCGCACATCATCGGCGCATTCGTCGTCCTGTTCCTCGCTATCTGGACCGCCCGCACCGTCCGCGTCCGCTTCGGCACGGTAAAACACCTCCGCCGCTGGGGCATCTTCCTGACGTCCTTCATCGGCACCCAATTCCTGCTAGGCCTCGCCGCCTACTGGGCAGTCGTGCAGGAAATTAAAGCCCAGCAACCCACCACCACCTACGTAGTCCTCACAGTCGCGCACGTTCTGGTAGGCGCGCTAACCCTCGCCGCCAGCGTAGTCCTCGCGCTTTCAGCCTTCCGCGCGATAAGCGGAAATGCTACAGTCTCGGCCGCAAGCAAAGTTACCGGCTCGCGCGCCGAAGGTTCCCGAGCATGAGCGACGAGCAAAGTATGAGCACCACGATCATCACGGACATCACGCCATGAGCAACGGCCGCGCCGAAGCCATCTCTGCGTACGAAAAACCGTGGGCCTACGTCGTGCTCACCAAGCCTGACGTAACCTTCCTAGTCGTCATCACCACCGTCGCCGGCTTTTACCTCGGAAGCACCGGTCCCATGGAATGGGCCCGCCTTATGAACACCCTCTGCGGCACTCTGCTCGTCGCCGGTGGCACCGCCGCACTGAATCAATACGTCGAACGCCACATGGACGCCGTGATGCGCCGCACCGCATCGCGCCCTCTGCCCCTCGGAATTCTGCAGCCAAAAGAAGTCCTGCGCTTCGGCGTAGCCACCATAATTGCTGGCACCATCTGGCTAGCCCTTGCCGTAAATGCCTTTGCTGCATTCATAGCGCTCGCTACCAGCGTCTCCTATCTCGCCGCATACACTCCGCTGAAGACGCGCACCACCCTCGCCACCGCCGTAGGCGCTATTCCAGGCGCCCTGCCGCCGCTGATCGGCTGGGCCGCCGCCCGTGGCTCGCTCTCCGCCGGAGCCTGGATCCTCTTCGCCATTTTATTCTTCTGGCAGTTCCCGCACTTCATGGCCATCGCGTGGATGTATCGCGAAGATTACGGCCGCGCCGGCATCCTCATGCTCCCGGTGGTTGACCGCTCCGGCGACCGCACCTTCCGCCTGATCATCGCCACCTCCGCGATCCTGATTCCGGTCAGCCTGCTGCCCGCGGTTCTCGGTATGGCAGGCATCAATTATTTCTACGGCGCCCTCATCCTGGGACTTCTTCTGCTCCTCGTCTCCTACTGGGCTAACCGTGTTCGCACCAACGTTCGCGCCAAGTGGCTCATGCATGCCACCGTCGCGCATATTCCGCTGCTCCTCGGCTGGATGATTCTGGATAAAGTCTCCCGATGACCGCCGCGGCCACAGCAGGAGGCGTGGAAATGACGTCCAAAGCGCACCGCATCGAAATCGGTGCTCTCTGTACCGCCGCAATCCTGATCTCACTCTGGGGAATCGTCTGGGACATCACGAGCGGCCTGATCACCAGCGGCATTGACGGCATCATGCTGCTGCTCATCGCGCTGATGATCGCCGGAATTTTCAGCCTGATGTTCGGGCACATGCTCTGGCAGGCCGGTCTGATTCCGTTCTGGAAGCCGGAACCCGCCGCGCCTCCAGCCAAAGCAGCCGCCGCGGCCGCGAAGCCCGCAGCAACTGCCGCTACTCCTGCCGCATCTGCGGCAACACCGAAAGCTCCGGTCGCTGCACCAGCAACAGCCGCCAGCACCCCAGCAGCAGCCCCGACCACACCAGCGTCCGCGCCGAAACCTGCGCCAGCCACGCCGCCAACACCTCCCGAGCCCACCACAAAGTGAATCCCATCGCAGCCCGACTCGGCAGCAGCAGCAGATGAATACATCAGCCCCAACTTCCGCTCACCCCACAGCCGACTCCGCCAGACCGCCCAAATCCTTCGGCGGACGCTGGGCGCTCGGCATCGTAGTCCTCACCCTAGCCTTCGTAGTCATGCCATTCTTATTCTGGAACGCCACCTGGTTCGGCCGCCCCATTACCGACGTACAAATCGCGAAAGCCCTTGCCGACCGCTCCCACCCGCGCGAAATCCAGCACGTCCTCTCGCAATTCGAAACTCGCATCGAACGCGGCGACACCTCCGTCCGCAAGTGGTATCCGCAAATGGTCGCCCTCTCGAAAGATCCCATTGACGAAATCCGGGTCACCGACGCCTGGGTAATGGGCCAGGACAATACCGCGCCCGAATTCCATCAAGCCCTGCGACCGATGCTGCAAGATCCAAATCCCATGGTCCAACGCAACGCCGCGCTATCCCTGGTGCGCTTCCAAGACGATTCCGGACACGCCCAAATCGTCTCCATGCTCCAGCCCTACCGGATGGCAGCTCCGCAAGCCGGCGTGCTAGCGACGCGCCTTAAGCCCGGAGACATCGTAAATCCCGGAACACTCGTAGCTCACATCGAAGCGGCGGGGAATCGTGAATCAGCAGGGAAGAGCGATGAAGTTCGCGCCAACGTACCCGGCACGGTAGATCACTGGCTAGCAAAAGACGGCACCACCGTGTCCGCGGGCCAACCAATCCTCGCGCTGGCCCCCAACGAAAGCATGGCCTGGGAAGCCCTCCGCGCCCTATTCCTCACAGGCCGCCAAGAAGATTTACCCTACGTAAACGCCTTCGTCCGCGGCGCCGACGGCATGTCCCCCCAACTAGCCGCACAAGCCCAAGCCACAGCCAATAAAATCCACGACCGCGCAAACCCGTAGCGCCGCCGTTCCGCCGGCTCCTTTGAATCTGAAATGCTGCCGGAATTGGTCTTGCTGAAGTGATTTACCGTGCGGGATGAATCGGACTAAGTTTCGCGGCGCGCTGTCTGCGCCTCTGCGGTGAAATGCCGTTGCCTTCGCAGATTTTTCTCCGCCTTTCCTCCGTGCCCTGTGTGTTAAATCTTTTGACTTTTCCACCTGCCGCAACACTCACTGCTTGTACTGAATCACCGCCTTCCCATCTACAATCTTGATGTCGCTAATATCCGCCGGAAGCCGCAGCTTATCCCGATTCTCCGGCGAAGCCATCATCTTCTCCACCGCCGCATTCAATGTCGCCTGCGGCAACGGTAACGACCCCAACTTCCCGCTGACCGGCTCGAATTTCATAAATCCATTCTCCGCGCTCAAATGCCCATCCAACTCCAAAGAAATATCCTTCCCATGAAAATCAAAAATCACGTAAGCCTTCACCAAATCCCCCACCATATCCACCTTCACATCCTTCACCGTAGACTGCACATCCTCCAACGACCGCGGATCCCCAGCCGCCAAAGCCGCGCTAGGATCATTTGCCGCATTCCCGCCGCCATCCGCCGCCGGTGCAGTTGCAGGCGCGCCTGAAACAGCACTCGCAGGCCCGGTCGAATTGCCAGTCGAAGCAGTCCCGCTCGGACCCGCCGCCTCCGTCTGCAAATTCCGCGCCAGATAAGAATTCAATTCACTGCGATCCAAAGCCACCGAGCCTGGCTGTCCCGCAGCCTTAGCCTGATCCGCCACCTCAAATTTCTGCTCCGCCCGCGCCGCCGCACCCGGATCAAACGGAACATTCGGCGCCGGCGACTTGTGCAGCACGAGCACAATCGTCAAAAGCAAAGCCGCCAAACTGCTCCAGCTCAAAATCTTATAAATTGTCCCCAACAATTTTGCATCAGCCATTACCCGGCTCCTATGCCGCAACCATGCGCCAATAAACGCACAAGTCCCAGCATAGCAGCAAGCAACGGAACCACAGGTTTACCGCAAGTCAGCGGTGCTCAATCACCCATTGGACGAAGGTACAGCCTCACCTGGGGGCATCATTCTCCCAATTAGCGTAGTCCATCGCGCTCATTCACTTCTGCTTCGCAAAATATTTCGCGTAATACAGAATCCCAGCCACGGTCTTCCCGTCCCGTATCTTCCCGCTCCGTATCCACTGCTCCGCCTCGCGCAACGTCACCACCTTCTGCGTAATCCTCTCGTCCGGCTCCGGACTAGCCTCGCCCTTCTTCAACCCAGTAGCCAAAAATATCGCCATGTTCTCCCGCAAAAACCCCGGACTAGGAAACAGATCTACCAGCAGCTGCATTTTCCCGGCCGTATAACCAGTCTCCTCCCGCAATTCCCGCCGGGCCCCAGCCACAAAACTCTCGTCCCCATCCCGCCGCCCCGCCACCAACTCCCACAAATACTGCTCCACGCTTTGCCGGTACTGGCGAATCAACACAATCCGCCCATCCGGCAGCACAGGCAGCACCACGACCGATCCCGGATGCACGATAATGTCCCGCGTAGCTTCCAACCCGCTAGGCTCGACCACCGTCTCCCGCTGTACATCAAACACCCGCGTTTGCAAAACTGCTTCCCTACGCAAAACCCTCGCAGTCACGTTTTTCTTCGCCACATTTGCTCCTGTAATGTCACGCCAGACAAATATACTAACCCACCCGACGATGCGACAGGCATCGACATCCTGAGGCCGGCGCCTTTGCCTCAAGCCGGCGCAAGGATCTCTCCCGCCTTTCTCTCGGTACTCTGCGCCTCAGCGGTAGGCGCCTCTGGCTTTTTCAGGATTTTCTCCGCTTTTCACTGTAACCTCTGTGTTACATCTTTTGACTTCTGCACAATCCAGCAAACGCTCCCGCGATTTCTTGCCGCCCCCATCCCGGTTGCATATACTGTTGCGGCAAACTAACCTATGCCAATCAACACAGTAATCGTAGACGACGAGCGCCCGGCCCGCGACGAACTCCTCTACCTCCTAAAAGGTTTCCCCGAAGTAAACGTAGTAGCCCTGGGCAAGAACGGCCTCGAAGCCGTCACCCTGATCAAAGAACACGAGCCCGACCTAGTTTTCCTCGACGTCCAAATGCCCGGCCTAGACGGCTTCGGCGTAATCAAAAAACTTCTGGAACGCAAACTCCGCGTCCCACAAATCGTCTTCGCCACCGCATTCGACAACTACGCCATCCAAGCCTTCGAGGTAAACGCAGTTGACTACGTCCTCAAGCCCTTCGACAAAGCCCGCATCGCCAAAGCGCTGCAACGAGCGAAAAAAATGGTGGATGCCCACACCTCGCCCGTAGAACGCCTCGAAACGCTAATGGGCCAACTCACCTTTCCCGCCGCCACCGCAGCCAAATCCGCGCAACCGGTGAAGCTCCTGGTGAAATCCCAAGAACGCATGTTCCTGGTAGATGCCGACGACATGATCTATTCCTCCATCCAGGACGGCACCATCACAATTTTCACGCGCGACTTCGAAGGCGTCTCCAACTACCGAACCATCGAGGAGCTGTCCGCCTCGCTCGACGCCGATCGCTTCTGGCGCGCGCACCGCTCCTACCTGGTCAACATCAATCACATCAAGGAAGTCGTCCCCTGGTTCAAGTCCAGCTACATGCTCAAAATGAACGACAAGCGCGCCAGCGAAATTCCCGTCTCGCGCGCCCAAACCAAACGCTTGCGCGAACTTTTGAAACTATAGTGCCGCGGTGTCCGAAGAAGGGTTGCAGGAATCCGAAACGCACTTTCAGGGGGCATATGTCACGCCATAAACGCTTTCTCTGGTTCGCAGCAGCAGCAACCTGCGTCATCGCGATCTTGATCTGGCTCCTCGCGCCGGCCCCGCCTATGCAAGCACAAGCCCAAGCAAGCTCCCCCGCACACGCCCAAGCAAAAACCCCAGCCAACACCGGCTCCGTTTCCGGCAATGTCTCCGACCATCAAGGCTCGCCGCTAGCCGGCGCACAAGTCACCCTGACCAATCTCACCACCAAAGAATCCAGCAACGGCTCGACCGACGGCACCGGTGCCTACAGCTTCGACGGCCTAAACCCGGGCCGCTACACGGTCGTCTTCGAATCCAAAGGCCTTGTATCCAAAACCCAAAACGTAGAAGTAAAAGCCGGCAAAAAATCAAAAGTAAGCCAGCGCTTGAGGCCCCCCGAAGTCAAAAAGAAAACCGACGTCGAGTAGGTGCCATTGAACTGCTCGTTGTGCTAGCATCGGTGCTACACCTCTCGATGGATTTTTCACTCAGCAGCGACCAAATTCTGATACGCGACACCGTCCGCCAATTCATGGAGACGGAAATGCGTCCCATCGTCCGCGAATACGAGCGCGCCGAAAAATTCCCCGCCGAGCAACTCAAAAAACTAGGCGAACTAGGCTGCTGCGGCATGCTGATCCCCGAAGAATGGAGCGGCGCCGGCACAGACACCGTCAGCTACGGCCTAATGCTCGAAGAAGTCGCCCGTGTGGACGCCTCCACCGCCGTAGCCCTCAGCGTCACTAATTCCGTAGTCGCCGTCCCGCTCTGGAAATCCGGCACCGACGCCCAAAAGAAAAAATATCTCTCTCGCCTATCGCGTGGTGAAATTCTCGGCGCCTTCTGCCTCACCGAACCGCAAGCCGGTTCCGACGCCGCCGGAATCCAAACCCGCGCCGTCCGCGATGGCGATCACTACCTCCTGAACGGCACCAAAGCCTGGGTCACCAATGGCGGCGTCTCCGGCCTCTACATCGTCTTCGCGAAAACCGATCCCGCAGCAGGCAGTCGCGGCGTCACCGCCTTTCTCGTCGAACCCGCTTTTCCCGGCTTCCGCATCAGCCGCTACGAAGATAAAATGGGCCTGCGCCTTTCGCGCTCCGCGGAAATCTCGCTGCAAGATTGCCGCGTGCCGGCAGAAAATCGCCTCGGTGAAGAAGGCCAAGGCCTCCGCATCGCGCTCGAATCGCTCGACGGCGGCCGCATCGGCATCGCCGCGCAATCCGTAGGCGTAGGCCAAGGCGCTCTAGAAGCCGCCACGCGCTACGCCAAGCAAAGAAAAACTTTCGGCCACCCGATCGCCGAATATCAAGCCATCCAGTGGATGCTAGCCGACATGGAAACAGAAGTCTCCGCCGCCCGCGCCCTAACGCACTACGCAGCCTGGCAACGTGATAAAGAATTGCGTGATCAGCAGTCGGAGCGCAGGGAAGCAGCCAGCGCGCAAACCCGCCCAGGCGGCTCGAGCGCATCGCGCGCAAAGTTATATGCCAGTGAAATGGCCAATCGCGTAGCCTACAAAGCCGTCCAAGTCCACGGCAGCTCCGGCTATTCGCGCGAAACAGACGTCGAACGTTACTATCGCGACGCCCGCGTGCTAACAATTTACGAAGGCACCAGCGAAATGCAACGCCTGGTAATCGCCCGCGACCTGCTGCGGCATTGAATCTAGGAGATCGATCTAAACTTGCTTAAACAGAAACGAGTCCTCAGCGGCATGCGCCCCACCGGCCGCCTCCACCTGGGCCATTTCTTCGGCGCCCTCTCGAACTGGCTAAAACTCCAGCAAGAGTACGACTGCTACTTCTTCGTAGCCGACTGGCACGCGCTCACCACTCATTACGAGGACACATCGTCGATCGCCGAAAACACCCTCCAAGTCGCCATGGACTGGCTAGCCGTAGGCCTCGACCCAGAAAAATCGACCCTCTTCGTGCAATCCCAGGTCCTCGAACACGCCGAGCTCCACGTCCTCCTCTCCATGACCACTCCGCTCAGCTGGCTCGAACGCGTCCCCACCTACAAAGAACAAATCGAAAACCTAAAAGGCCGCGATCTAGGAACCTACGGCTTCCTGGGCTACCCGCTCCTGCAATCCGCCGACATCGTAATGTACGGCGAACCAAAGCAAGATCTCCTCGTCCCGGTAGGTGAAGACCAAGCGCCGCACGTTGAACTGACCCGCGAAGTCGTGCGGCGATTCAACTATCAATTTGGCTTGGGAATTTCCGAAGCACTGAATACTGCAGCCAATCAGCGGGCCCGCCTCCAACTCAACAGCATCGTCCACACAGGCGTATTCAGCGATGCTCAGGTAATGCCGGATGGCGCCTGGCAAGAGTGGACCGTTCAACTCAAGAAGGTTGCGAGGGAGATTGGATTTGAGAATGCGATTCAAGAGCTCCCGGCAAATTTGAAAAAATTCTATCGCCTCGAGCGAATTCTTGAGGAACCCGCTTACATCCCCACCGAAACTCCCCGCCTCCCAGGTCTCGACGGCCGTCGCATGGCCAAATCCTACGGCAACGCCATCTGGCTCACCGATCCCCCCGACGAAATCCGCAGCAAGACTCGCAACATGCTCACCGACCCCCAACGCGTCCGCCGCACCGACCCCGGCCGCCCCGAAATCTGCCCGGTCTTCGCCTATCACAAATTATTTTCGCCGCCCGATACCGTCGCCCGCATTGACCGCGATTGCCGCTCCGCCGCCATCGGCTGCGTGGATTGCAAGAAAGAAATGGCCGAAAACCTGGTGAAGTGGATCGAGCCTATCCAGGCAAATCGCCGAAAATATGAAGCTGATCCGGCCAAAGTTTGGGATATCCTCAACACCGGCTCGAAGCAAGCCCAGAAGGTCGCGCGCAAAACCATGAAGCGCGTGCGCAACGCGATCTTCCAATGGGACGAAGCGCGCCAGTCCTCTAGTCCGGTGCGTGCAGGAAAGGTGGTAACAGGCGAATAATGGCATCACCCTATCGCATCCATCTACCGGCGTATGAAGGCCCGCTCGATCTGCTGCTTGACCTAATCCGCAAGCAGGAGATGGACATCCACAATATCCCCATCGCCAAAATCACCGAGCAATATCTCGATTATCTCCACCAGCTCGAAAAACTCGACATCGACGTCTCCGCTGACTTCATCTACATGGCCGCCACCCTGATCCACATCAAATCGAAAATGCTGCTTCCGGTAGACCCGCTGCTGGCTGCCGAAGAACAAGACCCGCGCGACGAACTAGTCCACCGCCTCCTCGAACACGAAAAATTCAAGAACGCCGCCCAGCTCCTCTACCAAAAACAGCAAGTCGAATCGAACGTCTGGTCGCATCCCGATAAATCCCTCTACGGCGGCGACGAAGTCCAAGGCGAGCTAGTCGTCTCGCTGGTGGACCTCGTCAAAACTTTCCAACAAGTTCTCGAACGCCGCAAGGAAGTTCCGCAATTCGGTCTGCGCCACGACACAGTCTCCATCGCGCAAATGATGGACCGCCTGCGCCAGCGCCTGGTAGTCACGGACGACCCAGTCTCGCTAATCGCATTCTTCGAAACCTGCGAAACCAGAAACGCCATGATCGTAGCTCTGCTAGCCGTCCTCGAAATGGTCCGCATGCAAGCCGTGCTGTTAGTCCAATCCGACCTGTTCGAAGACGTCCGCCTGCGCAAACACAAAATGTTCGACGCAGTCTTCGCTGGCCCAGACGCCATGTCCCAAATCGAGGAGCAATACCTGTGACGATCCTTTCAGCTGCAATCGCCGCACCACCAGCGCCAAGGGGAAACGCATGACGCCACAAGAAATCCAAGCCTCTCTCGAAGCCATCATCTACGCCGCCGACGAGCCCGCCACGCTTGACCAAATCTCCAAAGCCCTCGGCATCGAAAAGCCTGAAGCCCGCGCCGCACTCGAACAACTCACCGCTGCCTACCAGACCGAAGACCGCGGCTTCGAAGTCCGCAAAGTCGCCGGCGGCTGGAAGTTCTACACCAAAGCCCAGCATCACGACGTAGTCCGCAAATTCATCAAAAGCCTGCAACCCCCGCTGCGCCTCACCATGCCCGCGCTGGAAACTCTCGCGGTGATCGCCTACAAACAGCCAGTCACAGTCCCGGAGATTAATGAAATCCGCGGCGTCCACGTCGGCGGCGTAATCAAGACCCTCCTGGAAAAGCGCCTCATCACCACCGCCGGACGCAAAGAAGTCATCGGCCGCCCCATCCTGTATCGCACCTCCAAACAATTCATGATGCGCTTCGGCCTCTCCGACCTCGACGAACTCCCGAGCCTGAAAGAATTCGAAGCCCTAGCCCAAGCCGCCCTAGGCTCCGACGAAGGCATAGCCGAACCCCAACCCGAAGACTCCGCAACAATCGCCGCAGAAATTGACGACGCAGAAATTGTTGAAGCAGAAGTTGTAGCCGAAGGCGGAGCCCCGGTCGCCGATTCCCGAATCGCAGTCAACGATGACCTGTCCGATGACGCTGCCTCGGAAGCCCAAACCGTGCCAGAGAACGCCAAATATTCCATCGCCGGCGCGCCGCAACAATCCGAATCTCCCGCGCCCAGCACGTCCGAAGACGCCGACAAGTCCCGAGCTGCCGCAGCCAGCGCCGGTTCCACCCGCCAATCCACCGATTCGGAAACCTAGCCCGCGGTTGACGTGCCCTTGGCAGCGGCGCACTTCCGTGCACCATCGGTGTTGCGCCACCGGTCGCTGGCATTCTCAAGACCGCCACTACCAGGATCTCGCGTGCGTGATTTTTAATCTTCCCTGCGCTCCGCATTCGCGCTGAGACCCTTTTTCCGTTAAGCTATACCAGCACCACGGAGCCACTCAGCCTACCCATGCTCGAACGACTACAGAAAATCATTGCGCGCGCCGGCATCGCTTCCCGCCGCCACGCCGAAGAACTAATTAAATCCGGCCTCGTCACCGTAAACGGTCAAACCATCACTGAACTAGGCAGCAAGGCCGACGAGTCCAAAGACCACATCAAAGTCCAAGGCAAACTCCTGCGCCCAGAAACCGAGCGCGTCTATCTTCTCCTCCATAAGCCGCCCGAAGTAGTCTCCACCATGATTGATCCCGAAGGCCGCCGCTCCCTCACCGATCTTCTCCACGGCATCTCGCAGCGCGTTTTTCCGGTAGGCCGCCTCGAATATCATTCCCTCGGCCTGGTTTTCCTCACCAACGACGGCGAACTAGCGAATCTCATGCTCAAAGCCCATCACCTGCCGCAAACGTACAATCTGAAACTGAAAACTCTCCTCACCTTCCAAGAAATTGAAAGCCTCGCGCAATCCACCGGCGCCCGCATCACCCGCATCAAGGGCAAGGACGCTCCCTGGTACGAAGTCAGTCTCTCCGAAGCTCGCCGCGATCAGCTGCGCAACCGCCTCTTCCAGACCGGCCATCCGGTGGAAAAAATCAAGCGGGTCAAAATCGGAAGCTTAGCGCTCGAAGATCTCTCCCCAGGCCGCTATCGCCAGCTCTCTGACGCCGAAGTAAACACGCTGCGCCGCATGGTTCAACCAGACGCCGCTCAAAACAGCCCAACAGCACACCCTGCAATTCTCACAAGCACTCAGCCAGTTTTGCCACGAACAGCGACAGCGACCGCGCCGGCCACGCCAGGATCCGCACCGGCGATTCCGCGCCGCCCCTTGGTGAAGCGCCGCCCCTATCAACCGAAACTCAAACCTGGCGAAGCAAAGCGCCCACCTCAACCATTCCTTCGGCGCGACGGCAGCACCCCGCGCCCGCATCAGAATTTCACACCCGCGCCGCAAGATCGCGCAGCAACAGCACCGCCAGCGCGCACTGCTCCATTCTCCGCGCCGCCGCAGAGAAGCTTCCAGAATTCGCGCCCAGGCCGTCCCGCGCGCCCCGATTTCAAATCGCGCACCGCAGCCGCGGGCGGACGCCCATCCAAACCGCCATTCTCAAAATCATTCGGTGCAAAATCACACGGCCCCTGGAAACCACGCCCACCCTTCCGAAGGGAAGGCCCCTCCGGATCAAAACCACATCGCGGCGGAAAGCCGTTCCAGAAATTCCGTCCCGATTCTTTCAAGCCGTCTGAACAAGATTCAGACTACGATCGCCCAATCAGACCAAAATCCGAGGCCCCCTGGCGCCGCGCCGAATTCTCGCAACCAAGCGGACGCCCGAGCGGAGGGCCAGGCTCAAAATTCCGCAAATTCCCACCCGCCGGCGGCAGCCGCAAACCCGGCGCTCCCTGGAAATCGCGCCAGCCCTCCGAACCCGGCGCATTCGGACGCGCCAAAAGCAAATTCACCAAGCCCGGCGCACGCCCCAGCGGAGTGAAGCCACGCCCGAGCGCACCAAAACGCAGCGGCAGCGGCCCAGGCCATCACAAACCCAAACCAGGAAGTTTCACAGGACCCAAGGGAAGGCGCTGAGCCACCCCAGCGAATGACCAAACGCATTCATGACCTCGTCCCCCCTCACATTCGCGCGCTCGCTCCCTACCTACCCGGAAAACCAATCCAAGAGGTCGAACGCGAACTAAAAATGCATCCCATCAAACTCGCTTCCAACGAAAATCCGCTAGGCCCTTCGCCCCTCGCCTTGGCTGCCGCACAAAAAGCTCTTGCGGATTCCAATCGCTACCCCGACGGCAGCGGTTTCTACGTCCGCGAAGCCCTGGCCAAAAAACACGCCGTCCCCATCGAAAACATAATCCTCGGCGCGGGCTCCACGGAATTAATTGACCTCGCCGCGCGCATCATGCTCACCAGCGCCGATTGCGGCGTCGCTTCCCACGGCTCTTTCCCGCTCTACTACATCGCCATCCGCGCCGCCGGAGCACGCCTGCTCGAAATTCCCCTCCGCAATTACGCTTTCGATCTAGACGCGATCGCCCGCAACCTCTCGCCCGAAGCTAAAATTGTCTATCTTGCCAATCCCAATAATCCCACCGGCACTATGTTCACCGCCGACGAACTCGATTTCTTCCTCGCCCGCGTCCCAGAAACTGTTCTAGTCGTCGTGGACGAAGCCTACTTCGAATACGTCGAGCGCCCAGACTATTCGCGCTCCGTCGCCGTAGCCCAGCGCCGCCACAACGTAATCGTCCTCCGCACTTTTTCGAAAGTCTACGGCTTGGCAGGCCTGCGCATCGGCTACGGCATCGGCCCCGCCGACCTCCTCGGCGAAATGAACAAACTCCGCGGCCCCTTCAACACTTCCGGCGTAGCGCAAGCCGCAGCCCTCGCCGCACTAGAAGACGCAGAACACGTCCGCCGCTCCGTAGAATCCAATCGCGCAGGCCTCGCACAGTTGTCCACCGGCTTGAAAGCGCTAGCCATCCAATTCGTCCCGTCCTTCGCGAATTTCCTGCTCGTAGAATTCACAGGCGACGCCGAACCCATCAGCGAAGAGCTCCTCACCCGCGGAGTAATAGTTCGGCCCATGCGCTGGATGGGTCTGCCCACCGCCATCCGCGTCTCCGTCGGCACGCCCGAAGAAAATAAAAAATTTCTGGACTCGCTCGCCCTGGTACGAGACACTACGCCGCGCGAATCGCAACCCTCCATCCGCCAATTTCTGGAAGGGGATTCCCGGGACATCTGATGACTCAATCCACCGACGATTTCAACGCGTCAGCCAACGTGTCCGTACACGGAACCGCTCCGGCCGCGCCCAACGATCCGGTCACCGAAATTCTGAATACCAGCCGCACCATCGCCGTCGTCGGCCTCTCCAATCGCAAATTTCGCCCCAGCTACGGCGTAGCCGATTACCTGAAATCCGTCGGCTACCGCATCATCCCCGTAAATCCGCTGGAAACGGAAGTGCTAGGTGAGAAGTGTTACGCCCGCCTGGAAGACATTCCCGAAAGAGTGGACATCGTAGACATTTTCCGCCGCTCTGAATTCGTGCCAGACATCGTTGATTCCGCCATCCGCATCAACTCCCGCGCCATCTGGATGCAAGAAGGCGTAATGCATCACGAAGCAGCCGAACGCGCCCGCCGCGCAGGCCTCTTCGTCATAATGAACGCCTGCATCCTAAAAGAACACGTCCGCCGCCTCCGCCTGACGCACGCCCCAGCCACCATTTAATAAGCCATCGTAGCGGCGGTCTTCAGACCGCCAGCCCCTGACGTCGCCTTTGAATCTGTAGCGTCGGCCACTGCTCAGGGATCATTTTGGAAGACCAGCAGCACGTGCAATGATGCAGTCGCGCAAGCAGGAAGGAAACAGGACGTTGTTCATACCTGGTACGCAATTACATTTGCCGCCGTCCAGTCTCTTGATCCTTGGGACCATCTCGTTTTCCGTTGCCGTGGTATCGACTTGTGCAGGGAAAACGTGGGGACGCACCGGTCATCCGATCTATCGCGCTAGAGAACCGAGTGAGTTTTGGCGGGTAGTCGCAATATATTACCTCGTAGGTGTTTTCTTGATTGGAAGATTCTTGTTGAATTGACCCTTCCTCCGATTAGGTTGCTGCTCCGGTGTCTCGCCGGTTTTTCCCCCGTGCAAGCCGCGGCGTAAGCGCCGTAGGTGCGACACATGCCTCACACGTAACTGTCGCCGCAACCAATCCTCACTGCAACCCGTACATCACCAACGCCCGTTTCCCCGGCTCCGTAACTCCGACCGTCTTCCCATCCGGCGCAATCGCAAAAGTATGAAACTCCAACCCGTGAAAAAACGGCTCGAAGGTGTCGTTGTAAACCCCCACCCAAACCAAATTGTTCGACGCCTGCGGCTGCCCGCGCTTCAACAAAACATGCTGCTCGTCCCGCGCCCACTGAAATTCCCCAATCGCCACACGCACCACCACCGGCCGCGCCGAACCAATCACGTCGCGCACTTCCAGCGTATCTCCATCCTTGAAATACGCAATTTTTCGAGCGGAAGGAGCCACAGTCAAAAATCCCGCATACTCCTCCACCGACCCCAATTCCGTCACGCGCTCCGCCACCAGATCCAGCTGCATGATCTTGGGCGCTCCCACCAACCGCGTGTTTTGTTCAATAGCAAACGCCTGATTGCGCTTCGTGTCCCACGCCACCGCCGCAAACGTGAACCCCTCGAACAGCACGCGCTTCTTTCCGTCCGCCGGACGCAGCGCATTAATCTGGCTCAGCCCTCCGGCAGTTTTCGACAAATACACCAGCGTCTGCCCATCCGCCAGCCACGCCGCGTTAAACGCATCCGAAAGCGTCGCCGTCTTCGATCCGGAAATCGAAATTTCTCGCCCCTCCGAGTCCATCAAATACAAAATGGTGTTCGGCCGCACGGTTTGTTGCTCATCCAGCTGCTGCACGATGCTCCCGCGCGGCTGCGCCAGCTCCGACGTATCCATCTTCACCACGATTCGCTTGCTGTCAGGCGACCACGTCAGCGTGTCCACCTGGTAGCTATGCTGGTGCGGCAAAGGCGGATGTTTCGCGTCACCCGGATCGCTCGGTTCCTCATCGGGAGAGGAGGGCACTGGCGTGAACTTGTCGCCATCAATAATCTTCCGCTTCTTCCCGTCCATCTCGCCCACCCAAAAATCGTCATGCTCCACGATTAATTTCTTGATCCGTTTCATCCGCTCGACGGCGTACACCACGTGATTGTCCTGCGAAATCGCAAACGCCTGCACGTCCTGGTCAAACATCGCCACCTGCTTCACTTCCGCGATGCCCAACACCGGGAGCACCAGCATGATAATCACGGTGAACCACAGCAGGGAAGAGAAGGAAACCTTGTCGCGCGTCGCATCGGCAGGCGCCCGCCGAATAGGGCTGGCTTTCAATGGCATCACTTTTCTTTCGTCTCCGCCGGCTTTTTCTGAATCCGCCGTATTTCCTCCAGTCGCAACCGTATCCGCGCCTCGAATCCCTGATCCGTCGGCTGGTAATAACTCCGCCCCGCCAAACTTTCCGGCAAACAACTCATGTCCGTAACCTTATCGTCGAAATCATGCGCGTATTGATAGCCCTGCCCGTAACCGATATTTTTCATGAGCGCCGTCACGGCATTCCTTATCTGCATCGGTACAGGCTCCGCCATCGTGCTCTGCAAATCGTCCTGCACGCGCCCATAAGCCTTGTACACAGCATTCGATTTCGGCGCGAGCGACAAATATATTGCCGCCTGCGCCAACGCCAAATGCCCCTCCGGCGGCCCCAGCAACTCAAACGCCTGCATCGCCGCAAGCGTAACTTCCAACGCGTGTGGCTCGGCCAATCCAATATCTTCACTCGCCATGCGCACCAGCCGACGCGCAATGTACAGCGGATCCTCGCCCGATTCGATCATCCGCGCCAACCAGTACAAAGCCGCATCCGCATCGGAATTGCGCACAGACTTGTGCAGCGCCGAAATCAGATTGAAATGCTCTTCGCCGGACTTGTCATAAGGCAGCAACTTCCGCTGCAGCACATCCTGCAACCGCTCCTGCGTCAAAACTCGCCGCCCCTCCGGCCCCGGCTCCGTGCCCATCACCAAAGCTTCCAACGTGTTGTAAGCCGCTCGCGCATCTCCGTTCGCCAAAATCGCAATCCGGTGCAATATCTCCAGATTCGCCGCCACATTTACTTTTCCCAGGCCGCGCGCGTCGTCCGCCAGCGCCCGTTCCAGCAGCGAAACAATCTGCTCCGCCGTGTGCGCCTTCAACACGTACACTTTCATACGCGAAAGCAGCGGCGCAATCACTTCGAACGAAGGATTTTCCGTAGTCGCGCCAATCAGCAAAATGTTTCCAGCCTCCACGTGGGGCAAAAATGCATCCTGCTGCGCGCGATTGAACCGGTGCACTTCATCCACAAACACAATTGTGCGCCGCCCGTAGCTTCGCGTTGCCTCCGCCTTGGCCATCACTTCCTTAATTTCTTTGATCCCGGAAAGTACCGCGCTGAAAGGGATGAACTCCGACTTCGTGGTCCGCGCAATAATCCGCGCCAAAGTAGTCTTCCCGCACCCCGGAGGTCCCCACAAAAGCAACGAAGTCAAATCGTCGCGCTCGATCTGCACCCGCAAAGGCTTGCCGGGCCCCAACAATTCTTCCTGCCCGATAAATTCATCCAAAGTCTGCGGACGCATCCGGTCCGCCAGCGGCCGCCCCGCCGGCGATTCATCCTCAGGTTGCATCGCTTGAAAGAGTCCCATGGTCTTAAATCACTTCGGTGGCAAAGCCCTTCCTCTGCCGCGCCGCCTCGTACAAAACCACCGAAGCCGCGACTCCGGCATTCAAAGACTGCACCGCAGCGCTCATCGGAATCGAAATCCGCGCATCCGCAGCTTGCTCGATCTCCCGCGGCAATCCAGACCCCTCATTCCCAATAAATATCGCAAGCGGCGAACGCAAATCCGCCACAGAAGCTCGCCCCGCACCAGTCACCGCGGCGGAATGCGAACTGGCGGCCACAATCTTAACCCCAGCCACTCGCAACTGCGCCAGCAACACCGGAATCGCCATCCCGCGCAAAACAGGAAACCGCAAACCAGATCCCGCCGACGCCCTCAACGCCTTCGGCGACCAAGGATCAGCGCTCCCCCTCGTAGTCACCGCTCCCGTCGCGCCAAAAGCCTCCGCCGACCGCACCATCGTCCCAATATTCCCCGGATCCTGCACCGCCGCCATCACCACCACCAGGGCCGCATCGCCACACAGACTCCCATCAACCGCAGCCGCCCCGTGCACCACATCATCAAATTCCCACGCACGCTGCCGAAAAAGCGCCGCCACTCCCTGCGGCGTCTCCGTCCCCGCCACCGACGCAAACAATTTGTCCGTAGTCCGCATCACCCGCGAACGCGGGATCCCCGCCTCACTCTCGCTAGCCGCGCGCAAAATCCGTTCCAGGTCCGCCTCGCCCGCTTCGCTCACCAGCAGCGCCTCAGCCTGCAACCCTGAACGCAGCGCGTCCTCCACCAGCTTAGGCCCCTCGACGCCAATCGGTTCGCCCTGCGCAGGCCCCGTCCCGCGCAAAGCCGCCCGAAATGACTTCAGCCACTTATTCTCGCGGCTGCTAATCACATCTTCACTCAAGTGTGACGCCACGCCTCCAGCCTAACAAACGCGATACGTCCAGTCGAGTCATGCGACGCTCGAGAAGCGGCGAAAGTTTTCCTAGCGGCGGTCTTCAGACCGCCAGCCTTTGACGTCGCTTTTGGTTCTGAGATTGAGTGTGAATTGCTAGCGGAAGTTCTCCGAGCGCCATCGTTCCGCGCATCAAGTATTTTCGCTTTGGCTAACGACCGTATGCTGTTGTGCTGCCGTCCCGTCAAAATCGAAGTATTATTCCCTCCACGGACGCGACGAACCTGCGCGCAAGCTTGACCGACGCAACCCGCTTTTGTGAATCTCGCAGGCTGCTCTGTAACGCCGCCTGGGCTGCGATCGGCTCCGCTATTGCGGCCAGGCGTATCCGGCTTCGCAGGCTCAACTCATGGTGAATGGCGCCCTCGGAGTTTTTCTCCTGGCTGTCTTTGCAAACATCGCTTACTGCACCGCGTACGTGGCCGAAATTTTTGCGCAGCCCTCCGACGATCGCGATCTGTGGTGGAATTTTCGCTGGATCCTTTTTCTCACCGGACTACTGGTCGCGGGAATTGTGACACGCCTTTTCGCGCTGGGCATATTCCCCGGGGCACTCCAATTAGGTCAGCAGATCGCGCACACCGCGCCCTGCACGCCCAGCACCTGCACGCCCAGCACCTTGCTTCCATCGCAGCCCTTATGATAGCTTGCCAAGCGAACTTGAGGCGTAACCCGCAGAGAGTGATCACTTGCCCGTCGAAGTCCTGAAAATTTCAGCCGCAACTCCGGAACAACGCGTGGTGGACTACGCTGCCGGTTTCATCAAGCGCGGCCAAGTTGTCGGCGTTCCCACCGACACCTTTTACGGCCTCGCAGCCGACCCGTTCAACCTCGCTGCCATCGAAGCCGCATTCCGCGTGAAGGGCCGCCCCGAAACCAAAGCGCTCCCCATCCTGGTCAGCTCCATCGAACAAGCCGTCACACTAATCCGCGATGTGCCAGACTCTTTCCTGGTTCTCGCGCAAAAATTCTGGCCCGGCGCCCTCACACTGGTCGTCGAAGCTACGCATCGCCTGCCGCTGAAAGTAACCGGCAACACCGGGCGTGTCGCGCTGCGCTGGGCAAACATGTCGGTCCCCACAGCAATCATCGAAGCCGTCGGCGGTCCCATCACTGGCACCAGCGCCAATCTTTCCGGCTTTCCCAGCTGCACCACCGCCAACCAAATCGTAAAACAATTGGGCGACCGCCTCCCACTCGTGCTCGACGCAGGCGACACCGGCGGCATCCTAGCCTCCACCATAGTCCGCCTGGACGGCCACCATTGGAACGTAGTCCGCGAAGGCGCCATCCCCGAATCTGAAATCAAGCAAGCCCTACACGACTAACAAGATTGTTGCGTGGCAGGAAATATTTTGGCGTGCGGCGGCTTGCCGCCGCTTTCCTCAGAACGAAATCCCCAGCAATCAAACGACTCCGGCGATGCTTGCCTTGCCTGCCTCGCCTACTTCAAAAACGCCGCATCCAGAAAATCGTAATCCCCACCAGGCGACAAAGCGATCCCCTCGAGCCTGTCGCGATGCACGCAAACATTATCCACATACCACAAATTAATATACGGCTCATCGCTAGCCACAATCTCCTGCACTCGCGCCAATATCGCCTTGCGCTTCGCCTGATCCATCTCCACCCGCGACTCATCCAACAAAGTATCCAACTCCGCATTTCTGTAGTGCCCGCGATTCGACCCAAGCGGCGGCATTTTCTTCGAACTAAACACAGACTCGAACAGGTCAGGATCGTTGTTTCCCCCAACCCACCGCAAGGTGTACATCTGAAAACTCCCGCGCGTAATATCCGAATAAAAAGTCGCAAACTCCAGCGGCCGCAGCTCCAGCACCACTCCCACACGCTTCCACTGATCCGCAATCGCCGCGCTAGTCAGCCGCGTAAATTCATCCGTCGAAGTCTTCAGCGTCAATCGCAACCGCACGCCATCCGCCGCACGCGGATAACCCGCCGCATCCAGCAGTTTTTCAGCATGCACCGGATCAAAATCGTACTGCTGCACATCACCATCAAATGCCCAATGGTTCGGCGGCAGCAGACTCTGCGCCGGCCGCGCCTGACCGCGCAATAAATACTTGATAATGGTGGCCCGATCCGTAGCATAAGCCAGCGCCTGCCGCACCTCGCGCTTCGCCAGAATCGGGTCCTCGAAATTGAACGACAAATACGCCATCGAAGTCCCCGGCTCCTGCACCGCCGCAAGGCCGCGTTCTTTCGCCAGGGTCACCACCATGTCCGGCGTCAGGGAATTGATCGCCACATCGGCCGAGCCCTTCCGCAATTCCAGCGCGCGCACGGTTACGTCCGGCACAATCCGCATCCGTAGGCGCTCGATCTTCGGCGCCACGCCAAAATAATTGTCATTGCGCTCCAGAACAATCTCTTCATCCGCCGCCGCGCTCACAAATCGAAAAGGCCCCGTGCCAATCGGATGCTGCGCCATCTCCGCACCCGACCCGCGCGGCACAATCCCGATTCCCGGCAAGGAAAGGTTCCAGAGCAGCGACGCGTAAGGTTCGCTCAGGCGTATCACCACGGTATCGTCATCGGGCGTTTCGACCGACGTCACCAGCTTGTATGTCTGCCGCTTGGTAGTTTTTATGGGACCGGAAATAATGGTATCGAGTGTGAATTTTATGTCCGCTGACGTGAGCGGGCGCCCATCGTGAAATCTTACGCCGCGACGCAAATGAAAAACGTAGGTGACCGGATTAGGCATGTCCCAGGACTGTGCGAGATCGGGAATCACCTTCATATTTGCGTCTCGGCCGACCAGACTGGAAAATATCAGCCCATCCACATGTTCCGAATAAGCGTCCGCTCCAATCCGCGGATCCAAATTCGTCGGCGCGGAATCCAGCAATAGGTTAACTGTATCGAAATCAGCAGAAGCGTTCGGCGATCCGCAGCCACCCAGCAGAAACGCGCTACACAACAGCGTAGCGAATAGCGCACCCGGGCCCCACCACAAAACCCCCGTGCATAAATTCCTAGCGCGCGTGGCCCGGTACCATTTTCCCCAGAATCGCCCCACGCCTCGCCCCAGTAGCCGAAGGCAAATTATTCGCCCGTCCGTGAAAGGCCTCATAAGCCAACACCGCAAAAGCCAGCGCCTCTTTCGCTTCCGCCGGAACCCCGAATCGCGACGACGACACAATCTCAATTCCCGGCAAAGCCGCCCGCAATTGCGCCATCAACAACGGATTCTTGGTCCCGCCCCCCGCCACAACCAATTCGTTCACCCGCACCCGCGAAAAAATAAATCGCCGGAACGCATCCGCAATCGAAAGCGCCGTGAAAATCGTCGCGGTGCGCACCAAATCCTCCGCCCGCGCTCGCCGCTTCCGAGCCCATGCCATCAATTCGGCCGCATAATCCGAACCAAATTGCTCCCGCCCCGCAGTTTTCGGCGGCGGCAACCGCAAATAAGCGCTGCGCAGCATCATCTCCAGCAACGGACGAATCACCTGCCCGCGCAAAGCAATCCGCGCATCGCGATCGTAAGTCGAACGCCACCCGGTGCTGCGCTCCACCAGCGCGTCAATAATCATGTTCCCAGGGCCAGTATCGAACGCAAACACATCCTCAGCCCGCGCCGCCCGCGGAATCACCGTAACGTTCGCAATCCCACCGATATTCAATGCCACCCGCCCCAGCTTCGCATCCCGGTAGAGCAAATGATCCAGGAACGGCACCAGCGGCGCCCCTTGCCCTCCCACAGCCATATCCCCAGGACGAAAATCCGCAAACGTCGCAACACCAGTCCGCGCTGCAATAATGCTAGGCTCGCCGATCTGCAAAGTCGAAGCCACGCGCCGCCCCCCAAGAAATCGCGCCGCAGCTCCCTGATGAAAAATCGTCTGCCCATGCGATCCGATCAATCCAATCCGGCGCAACGGCACACGCCACCGCTTGCATGCAGCCAAAGCAGCTGCCGCAAACTCCTCGCCCAATAAGAAATTCAACTGGCTGATTTCGGCGGTGGTAGTGGTGCCGCCATTGGCAAGCCGCAGTATCGCCCCTCGCACCCGCGCAGGGAACCGCACATGATGATGTCCTTCGAATCGCACCGCAAGGGAAGGGGGCGCCCCGGAAATACGCACCAGCGCGACGTCAATCCCGTCCGCCGATGTCCCAGACATCATTCCCAGTACGCGCATCACACCGCCGAGTCTAGAAGCCCTACAACGCAGTTTACAACCGCCATTTCACAACAGGTTTACACATTGCCACACTCAGCGGAGATCGGTCGCAGCCTTAGCGGGGTTGCCTTGCCCTTGTAGCGCCGGCGTCCCGCCGGCTTTGTTGCCGTTGAACCTGTAGCAGCCGGTTAAGTTCCATCGATCCGGGCAGCCGTTGCACTGCTTTGGTTTTCTTTGCAGTTGACGATGCGACGAGCATCGTCAACCTGAGGACGGCGCCTTTGCTTCATACCGCCCGAAGGATCTCGCCCGCTTTTCTCCGCGTCCTCCGCCTTACCTCCACGGCCTCCCTGTTAAATCTCTCGCATCTCTCGGTATCTCCGTGCCTCTGTGGCAATCTTGCCGTTGCCTTTGCATCCCCGTCAAGATAGCTGCTTCTGCAAAGCCGCCAACAAATTCATCGCCTCGATCGGCGTCAACTTATTCAAATCCGCCGCCCGCAAAGCCTCCACCACCGAAGCATCAATCGCCGCAAAATGAGTTTGCTCCGCCGCTACCGCCGCGCCACCGGCCCCCGGCGAAAGCTCCTGCGTCAATTTCTCCTCACTCTGCTCATGCCTCCGCAAAATCTCCCGAGCCCGCGCAATCACATCCCCCGGCAACCCCGCCAACCGCGCCACCTCAATACCGTAGCTTTTATTCGCGCTCCCAGCCTCCACCCGCCGCAAAAATATAATCTCGTTCCCAGCCTCCTGCACCGACACATGCACATTCCGCACGCCTGGCAAAAGCTGCTCCAGCTCTGTCAACTCATGATAATGGGTAGCAAAAAGCGTCCGCGGCCGTGCCCCCGAATGCAAAGCCTCCACCACAGCCCACGCAATAGAAAGTCCATCAAACGTAGCCGTCCCGCGCCCCACCTCATCCAAAAGCACCAGGCTAGCCGTCGTAGCCATATTCAAAATCGCCGCCACCTCGCTCATTTCCACCAAAAATGTCGAACGCCCCCGCGCCAAATTGTCCGCAGCCCCAATCCGCGTGAACACCCGGTCCAGCAACGGCAATTTTGCCGACGCCGCCGGCACGAACGATCCCATCTGCGCCAAAATCGCAATCAACGCCGCCTGCCGCAAATAAGTGGATTTGCCCCCCATGTTCGGCCCGGTGATCAACAGCAGGAATTGCGACTCTTCATCCAGAAATAAATCATTCGGCACAAACCGTTCGCCCCGCTCCTCGAGCAACTTCTCCATCACCGGATGCCGCCCGCCCGCAATCAGCAGCACCCCGCGCTTTCCCTTTTTTGCGAGCGACGTCTCGGTAAATTCCGGCCGCGCATAATTTCGCGACGCCGCAATCCGCGCGAAATTCACCAGCACGTCCAATTGCGCGATCGTCGCCGCGATTCTCCGCAGGCGCCCCGCCTCGCGCGCGATTGCCTCCCGAATTTCCATGTACAGCCGCCGCTCGATCTCCAACACCCGTTCTTCCGCGGATAACACCTTGCGCTCGTGCTCCTTCAACTCCGTCGAAGTAAACCGCTCCGCATTCACCAGAGTCTGCTTGCGCTCGTAATCCGCCGGCGCCAAATGCAAATTCGGCTTCGATATCTCAATATAAAAACCAAACACCTGGTTGTAACGAATCTTCAGCGACCCAATCCCAGTCCGTTTCCGTTCCCTTTCTTCCATGGACGCAATAATTTGCCGCCCTTGCCGCGTAATAGCGTGCAACTCATCCAACTCCGCATTGAATCCTCGCCGAATCACTCCCGGATCGCTGGCCACCGCCGGAGGATCATCCGCAATCCCGCGCGCGATCATCTCCCGCACCTCAGCCATCTCATCCAGCTGCTCACGCAGCGCAGCCAAGCGCCGGCCCGGCGCACTCGCCACCGACTCGGCATCGCTCTTGGCTATCGCCAACGGCTCAAGCAACCTGCGCAATGCCGGAATCTTCTCCAGCGATTGCCGCAACGCCAGCAAGTCCCGCGGCGTAGCCACCCCCAACGTAATCCGGCTCGTCAACCGCTCCAGATCCAGCACACCCTCGAGCGTCCGGTGAATCTCCTCGCGCTCCACGGTCCGCGACTTCAGTTCGCCCACCGCATGCAGCCGATCCTCAATCTCCCCCAGCGCAATCTCCGGCCGCAAGATCCACGAACGCAGCAACCGCGCCCCCATCCCCGTAGCAGTCTCATCGATTGCCCGCAACAGAGTCGCCTCTGCGTCACCGCCCGCCGAAGGCTCGACCAATTCCAAATTCCGCGCAGTCACCGCATCCAGAATCATCGAATCCTGCTGCTGGTAATAAGCGATGCGATCCAGATGCTCCAGGCCAGCTCCCGCCGGACGCAAGGACGGATTCGTGGCCGAATCTTCCGGCGAACGCGCCCCAATCGCCGAAGTCTCGCGCAAGTAATGCACCAGCGCCCCAGCCGCAGCCGTAGCCGACGCATGTCCGTTCAATCCAAATCCTTCCAAAGTAGCCACGCGAAAATGTTGCTCCAGCATCCGGGTCGCGTAGTTCGCCTCGAACACCCATTCATCCAGCCGCGTTTCCACCGCGCCCAACCCATCCATCTCTGCCGGCACGCTCACAGGAAACAAAGTCACCGCCCGCGCCAACAAAACCTCCCGCGGACGCAAAATTCCCAATTCATCCCGCAGCCGCGCCTCCGCCTTCTCCCCCGAAAATTCCGTAGCACGAAATTCCCCAGTCGAAAGGTCCACAAACGCCAACCCAATCACCGGCTCTGCCCCGCGCCCTCCGCCGCGTCCGCCCGCCTGCACGCCAGCCCCCGCCGCCACCCCAGCCGCAGCGCTCCGCGCCACCGCCGCCAAATAATTGTTTTCTTTCGCCCCCACCAATCCCGCGCCGCTAGCCGTCCCCGGCGTCAACACCCGTATCACTTCCCGCCGCACAATTTTCTTCCCCGGCCCCGGCACTTCCATCTGCTCGCAGATCGCCACCTTGTGCCCGGCCTTGATCAATCGCGCAATATAATTCTCCGCCGCATGATAAGGCACCCCGCACATCGGCACCGCCTGCCCCTTCTCTTTATTCCGCGCCGTCAACGTAATCTGCAGCAGCCGCGAAGCCACCACCGCATCGTCATAAAATAGCTCGTAGAAATCCCCCAGACGAAAAAGCAGCAAAGCAGACGGGTGCTGCTTCTTCACCGCATGATATTGTTGCATTAAGGGAGTTGTAGGTTCGTTCATGAACAAAAGCCGAGCTCCAGCACCGCGACCGGCGGAATTCACCAGCCAGAAGCGCGAGCAACAAACCGATTATGCTGGCACCTTCGCAGCTTTGGCAACAACCGCCCTATACTATCCCCATGCCGAAACCCAAAAAGACTAATCCTGAAATCGAAATCAAACTTCGCATCACCGACATCCCCACGATTCAAAAAAAGATCAAATCCCTAGGGGCTACCGCGCAACCCCGCGTCCGAGAACAAAACACTCTCTACGACACTCCGATGTACGACCTCCGCCGCCGCGACATGCTCCTCCGCCTGCGCATCGAAACCACAACCAACGGCGCCAAGGAACGAGTAATCCTCACATCCAAAGCTCCTCTGCATCGCCGGCAGACGACAAAAAACCGGACCCGCTTCAAAATACGTGCCGAACGCGAGCTGGTCGTCTCCAATTCCTTTCGCCAGTTCGCAGCCGCACTAAAAGCCCTGGGTTTCCTCCCAACCTTTCGCTACGAGAAATTCCGCACCACATCCCGCCTCCCAAACCTTCACCTGGACCTCGATGCAACACCAGCCGGAACCTTCCTCGAACTAGAAGGCAATCCCCAAGCAATCGATCGCGCAGCCCGCGCATTAGGATTCTCAAATCAAGCCTACCTCCGCGCCACCTACTGGGACCTCTACGCCGCCGATTGTCGCCGCCGCGGCATCACCCCAAAAAATATGCTCTTTCGAGCAAAATAATTCACCCCAACCCCACTCTTCGCTTGACAAACTTTCCATCTGCATTTACTAGTCAATTCGGACAAAAGCACAACGCAATGGAGCTGCCGTCCAATTCGGAACCGGGAAGTCATCGCCTCGCCGCGCATTTCGGGATCCCTCGGCTAGGGCAGGGAACTTCCCCGCAAATATCGGCTCGCTGGACCTGCGAATTACGCGGGGACAGGGAGGCGAGGCCCGGCCTGTAGCAACGAGGGGCGATTTCTGCGCGCCCGTGGCCGGTATCATTGCCGGCCCGGGCTTTTTTTTTGCCCGCGCACGCAGCCCAAGGAGCACCCATGTTACACGCCACAGAAATCATCGGCGCCGAGACCTACGATTCCCTGGGCAACTACGTCGGCCGTGTGAAAGAAATGTTCGTCGAACCCGCCGACCAACCCAACCGCGTAGCGCACCTGCTGCTGAGCCGCGGCCAATATCGCGCGCTCGTCGCGCGTTACGACCAGATCGCCGCCGTCGCCCCCGGCCGCATTACCCTCACCACCGACGAATCCGCCCTCACCCTTTATCACCCCAACGAAGCGTGGCTGGCAGTAGGCAAAGATCTCCTCGACCAGCAAATCATTGACACCAACGGCCGCAAAGTAGTCCGCGTCAACGACATTGACCTCTCCGACCAGCGCACCAACGGCAACACCGAACTCCGCATCACTCAAGTGGACGTAGGCCTCCCCGGCGCGGTTCGCCGCCTGCTGCAGGGCATCGTCCCGCCCATGGCCATCCGCCAAATCCAATTAAAACTCCCGCCGCGCAAGATTCTCTGGGAATTCGTGAACCTCGTCGAACCCGATCCTCTTCGCCGCGTAAAACTCCGTCTCTCCAGCCAAAAACTCGAAGCCCTGCATCCCGCCGACCTCGCCGACATCATGGAAGCTCTTTCTCCCGACGAGCGCCAGGGCATCATCGGCTCCCTCGATGAGGAAACCGCCGCCGAAACCATCGCTGAGCTAGACAAGCGCCTGCAAACGCAAGTCGTCGAAAAACTGGACACCGAGCGCGCCGCCGACATCATCGAAGAAATGAGCCCCGACGCAGCTGCGGACATCCTCGCCAGTCTCGAGCCCGAAACCAAAAACGAAGTCCTCGAGGAAATGGAAAACCGCGAAGCGCACGATGTCGAAGCCCTGCTGAAATTCGAACAGAACACCGCCGGCGGCATGATGACCACAGAAATAGTCGTCGTAGGCGAAGAAGCCACCCGCGGCGAAGTCGTGGACTACATCCGCTTCCACGAACTTTCCCCCGACCAACTCGACAACGTAATCCTCATCAACAAAGAAGCCGCCCTCTCCGGCACCGTCCCCATCGCGCGTCTCCTGCTTTCCGATTCCGACCAGCGCATGTCCGAACTAGCCTTCGAGCCGCTCCTGTCCGTAACACCCGACGCCAACGACAAAAACGTTTTCGAACTTTTCGACAAATACAATTTGCGCAGCCTCACGGTAGTAGACGGCGATCAGCACCCGATCGGCAACATCACAGTAGACGACGTAGTAAGCCGCATGAGAGGAAAAATCTAGCACCACGCAGTTGTTTTCGTAGCGGCGCACTTCAGTGCGCCATCGCCGTCGCGGCAACGATCGCCGGCATTCCAAAGATCGCCGAAAAATCGCGGCGGCGTAGCGGCGCGGCATGCCGTGCCCGGTCTTGATGCAAAATTGTGAGCTCACTGTTAGAAAATGAACGACCAACTCACCAACTCGGAACCCACCACCGCCACCACCTGGAAATCCCGCGGCGCCAACATCCTCCGCCGCACGCGCATGACCAGGCGCCGCCTCGCCCTCTTCCTGGCCGTAGTCGGCCCGGGCCTAATCACCTCCAACGTTGACAACGACGCCGGCGGCATCACCACCTACACCACCGCAGGCGCCCACTTCGGCTACACACTCCTCTGGTCCCTCATCCCTATGACCATCGCTCTCTACGTCTCGGAAGAAATGTGCGCACGCATGGGCGTCGTCACCGGAAAAGGCCTCTCCGACCTGATCCGCGAAGAATTCGGCTTCCGCTCCACCTTCTTTGTAATGGTCGCAGCCTTAGCGGTTGACCTCGGCAACACAGTAGCCGAATTCGCCGGTGTAGCAGCCTCCATGCAAATCTTCGGTGTCAGCAAATTTATTTCGGTCCCGCTGGCGGGCATCGCCGTCTGGCTACTGGTAGTGAAGGGAAGTTACCGCCAAGTCGAAAAAATATTCCTGGTCGCCTGCGCATTCTATCTCTCCTACGTAGTCTCCGCCATCCTCGCAAAACCAGACTGGCTCCTGGCCGCCAAAGAAACCGTCGCCCCCACGATGCACTACAGCACCGACTACCTGTTGATGCTCACTGCCCTGATCGGCACCACCATCGCCCCCTGGCAATTCTTCTACCTCCAAGCAGGATTCGTCGAAAAACGGGTCGGCCCCAAACAATACAAGCATGCCCGCCTGGACGTCCTCGTCGGCAGCATCTCCTGCATGCTGATCGTCTTTTTCATCATCGTCTGCTGCGCCGCCACGCTCAATAAGAATGGCATGACCAACATCACCGAAGCCGCCCAGGCCGCCGCGGCCCTAGTCCCTCTCGCCGGACGCTTCGCCGCCTACCTCTTCGCCTTCGGCCTGCTCAACGCCTCACTCTTTGCCGCCTCCATCCTCCCGCTCTCCACTGCCCACGTAATCTGCGAAGGCCTCGGCTTCGAAGCTGGCATAGACCACAAAGTAAAGGAAGCCCCCGCCTTCTACGGTCTCTACACTGGCCTGATCATAGTAGGCGGCGGCTTCATCCTCCTCCCCAACGCCCCCCTCTTCAAAATCCTCGTCCTCTCTCAAGTAGCCAACGGCGTATGGCTCCCAGTAGTCCTGATCTTCATCCTCCTACTAATCAATCGCCGCGACCTGATGGGCGAACACACCAACACCTGGGCCTTCAACGTAGTCGCCTGGGCGATAAGCATAATAATGATCATCCTCACCCTGGTCCTCGTCTACGCCGCCGTAACCCAACCAGCCAGCGCCGGCCTAGTCGGCTCCCTGATCCACTCCCCGTAACGAAACGATTCACCAAGCATCGTCATCCTAAACCCGCGACCGCCAGTGAAGGATCTCTCCCGTCTTCCTCTGCGCCCTCTGCGTCTCCGCGTCAAAACCTTTTTTTGCCGTTTCTTTGCTCATAACTGTTCACTCTCAACTGTTCACTCCGTTTTCTTTGGATTTACCTTGGGCCTTCTCTGTGTTCTCTGTATCAATTCCTTTGACTTCCGCGAACGAACCGCCAGCCCCACCTTGCACCCACCACCACCCTGTGCTAGCTTTTCACTCCGCGCATCCCCGAGTGAACTCGATTGAAAGCATCCGATCTTTTAAAACCCGCCAACCGCGAAGAAGCCGACCTTCTCGATAACCTCGATCTCAACCGATTGCCCCAACATCTCGCCGTCATCATGGACGGCAACGGCCGTTGGGCCCAGCGCCGCCACCTCCCGCGCATCGCCGGTCACCGCGCCGGAGTTAAAGCCGCCCGCGAAATCATCGAAACCGGCGCCCGCCTGAAACTCCCGTGCCTCACTCTCTATGCGTTCTCGCTAGAGAATTGGCGCCGCCCCCAAGCCGAAGTAGACTTCCTGATGCGCCTCCTCCGCGAATACCTAAAACGCGAACTCCCCTCCATCCACAAGAACAACATCCGCCTCCTCATAATCGGCCGCTCCGAACAACTCCCCGACGGAGTCCGCAAAGACATCGAAGCCGGCATGCGCCTCACCGCGAAAAACACCGGCATGAAATTAGTAGTAGCCTTGAATTACGGCGGCCGCGCCGAATTAGTTGACGCCTTCAACTCCATGCTCGATCAAGTCCGCGAAAACGGCATGTCCGCCTTCCGCGCCGACGAACAAACTATCTCCGAACATCTCTACACCGCAGGTCTGCCCGATCCCGACCTCCTGATCCGCACCAGCGGCGAAATGCGCGTCAGCAATTTCCTACTCTGGCAAATCGCCTACGCCGAAATGTACGTCACCGAAACCCTGTGGCCCGATTTCTCCCGCGCCCGTCTCCTCGAAGCCCTCACCGACTTCCAAAAGCGCGAACGCCGCTACGGCGGTCTCGGCACCACCCGCGAACGGGGCAGAGAAGCGTCAGCGGCAGTAAACAAATCCAGTCATACCTCAGGCCGAGGCTAACGCCGAATGCTCCTGCGCCTGGCCACTGCCGCGGTCCTGATTCCCGTAGTCGTAGCGTTAGTCTGGTGGGCGCCTGCCATCGTCCTGGCAGGCATAGCAGCCTTCGTAGCAATTCTGGCCCTAGTCGAATTCCTGAATCTCGGCGACCGCATCGGCCTGCGCGGCTTCAAACTCTGGACCTACTTCTGCGCCGTGCTGATTTTCTACGCGCAATTTTCGCTCGGCCGTATCGAAACGCACACTCTCGCAGGTGGCCTCTCCATGGTCCGCGACGCTGCCGGCGGCACTCTCTCCATCGAAGCCGCTCTGCTAATTTTCCTGTTCGGCTCCGTAGTCCTCGGCCTGCTAACCAAACGCCCGCTGCACGACGTCCTCCCCGCAATCGCCATCGGTTCCGCCGCGCTACTTTTCATCGTCCTACCCTTCAGCTACATCGTGCGCCTCGACGAACTCGAACCCGCAGGCCGCCAATTAGTCCTCTTCACCCTGGTTCTAGTTTGGGCCGGGGACATGCTCGCCTACTTCGTAGGAAAATCCCTAGGCCGCGTCCCCATGGCTCCCGCGCTAAGCCCAAAAAAAACTTGGGAAGGCGCCCTGGGCAACGTCCTGGCCTCAATGATCGTAGCCGTCCTCTTCGCAAGATGGATGCAGAGCGACGTGATCACGCTGCTCGTGATAGCCGGAGTAGCCAACATCGCAGGCCAAGCTGGCGACCTGATCGAATCGGCCTACAAACGCGGCGCCGCGGTAAAAGATTCCGGCGGCCTACTCCCCGGCCACGGCGGCATGCTAGACCGCATTGACAGCCTGATCCTAGCCAGCCCAGTAGTCTGGCTCCTCTACCAATGGCTAACCCGCCCCCAATAGCGCAGGCGCTGCTTCGCCGAAAAATTATCGCGTGGCAAGACCTACAGGGAGTGCGGCGGTTCGCCGCCGCTTTCGCCGGACTTGAAAGTCTGACGACAAACGAGCTGGGCGAGGCTTGCCTCGCCCGTCGTTCCCTTGTGCGTCGTCATCCTGAGGTCGGCGCCGCTGCCTCATGCCGTTCGAAGAATCTCTCCCGCCTTTCTCTGCGCCCTGCGCATCTCCACGGTAATTGGTCGTCGTTTGCGATTGACTCCTGACTGTCAACTTTCAACTCCGTCTTTCTCCGATTTTCCTCCGCCTTTGCTCTTTGCCCTCTGTGTTAAATCTTGTGACTTCCGCAACAACACACCACTCAAAACCGAAGTTCGCATTAATCCGAGAACCCCTATAAAATACTCCACGCAAACAAATGAAACGAATCTCCATCCTAGGCTCGACAGGTTCCATAGGCCGTCAATGCCTCGACGTAGTAGCGACCAACCCCGGCAAATTCCAAATAGTAGCCATAGCCGCAGGCCAAAACGTAAAACTAGCCGCCGAACAAGTCCAAAATTGCCGTCCGCAAATAGTCTCCGTAGCCACAGAAGCAGCCGCGAAAGAATTGTGCGCAGCGCTAAAAGGCACCCGCGACAAGAACCACCCGCAACCCGAAATCCTGTTCGGCCCAGAAGGCATGGAGAGAGTAGCGACTCACTACGAAGCGGAAATGGTCGTTTCAGCCGCCGTAGGAGTAGTAGGCCTCCCAGCCACGTACAAAGCAATCGAAGCAGGAAAGCACATAGCTCTCGCCAATAAGGAAGTCCTAGTAGCCGCCGGTGAAGTAGTTATGGCCGCAGTCCACCGCCGCAAAGTCGCTTTACTCCCAGTCGATTCCGAACACAACGCCATCCACCAATGTCTCCGCGCCGGCGAATCGAAAGAAGTAAAACGCCTAGTCTTAACAGCCTCCGGCGGCCCTTTCCGCAAAACTCCGATATCCCATTTCGCTAAGATCACACCAAAACAAGCCCTGGCGCATCCAAACTGGAAGATGGGCCAGCGCATCACCATAGACTCCGCCACCCTCATGAACAAAGGCTTCGAAGTCATCGAAGCCAAGTGGCTCTTCGGCACCGACCTCGACAGGATCCAAGTCGTCATCCATCCGCAGTCCACCATTCACTCCATGGTCGAATTTGTGGATGGTTCAATCCTGGCACAACTCGGCCCAACGGACATGCGCATGCCCATTCAATATGCGCTAACCTATCCTGAGCGCGTCCCGTCCAATACCTGTGCTCTGGACTGGTCCTCGCTACGCAAGTTGGAATTTGCAGCCGTGCCCGTGAAGAAATTTCCCTGTCTGGCGCTAGCGAAGGCGGCCTCATGCCAAGGCGGACCGCTCCCATGCGCATTAAACGCAGCGGATGAAATTGCGGTAGCCGCATTTTTGGAGAAGCGCTTGCCATTCCTGGGAATCGCAGCAGTGATTGAAAAAGTCCTGGAAAAAATGCCGCGCACATCGTTGCACAGCATCGCCGATGTGCTCGCAGCCGACGCCGAAGCCCGCCGCCTCGCGCGTCTTGAAATCCAACTCGTGCTCCGGCGCGGAAAGAATTAAAATACTCTCTGAGGCCTTATGCATAATTTCTTGGTTGATCTCGTCACCGTAACCATCGTCCTCGGCATCATGATCTTCGTCCACGAGTGGGGCCATTTTATGGCCGCCAAACTCTGCGGCGTCCGTGTGGACGTGTTTTCCCTCGGCTTCGGCCCGCGCCTTTTCGGCGTGAAGCGTGGCGACACCGATTACCGCATCAGCGCCCTCCCGTTCGGCGGCTACGTCCGCATGGCTGGCGACAATCCTCTCGAAGAACGGACGGGCGCGGGATATGAATTCCTCTCTCGCCCCCGCTGGCAGCGCGTAATCATCGCCATCGCCGGGCCCATGATGAATTTCGTCCTGGCCCTGGTAATTCTCTGGGGAATTTTCTGGCGTCTCGGCATTCCGTCGCCCGTCTTCGAACACCAAAGCGCCGACGTCGTCGCCGTGCCGCAAGCCATGTCTCCGACCGGCGTGCAGCCAGGCGATCGCATCATCGCGGTAAACGGCGTCCCAACTCCCACCTGGAAAAAAGTCTATTCGGAATACGAGCAAGCCAAGCCAGGAAGTCAGATCACTATCGCCGTTTCACGCAGCGGCGCGAACCAGATCATCACAGCCACAACGCCGGAGCATCTGGCCACGCCCGATAATCTCTTCGGCTACCCTCCGCTCGCCGCGGTCATCGCCGAAGTTGACGCTGGCACGCCCGCGGACCGCGCCGGCCTGAAACCCGCCGACACCGTCATCGCCATGAACGGAAAGCCCGTCATCACCTGGCAGCAGTTGGTCGAAGGCGTCCATCAATCTGGCGGGCGTTCCATCCAATTCGGAGTCCGTCGCGACGGCCAGCAACTTGAACTGGACATCACTCCCATGCAGGGCACCGACCTCGAAGGCCAACCAGTTTGGCAAATCGGCGTGCTGCCCAATACCGAGGAAGACTACGAGCGCCAATCATTCTTCGAAGCCGGGAAAGACGCCGCCTCCTCCACCGTCTCCGGCATGCGCCAGATCGGCCAAGTCCTCATAGGCCTGTTCAGCGGCAGAGTCTCAATCCGCCAGCTAGCGGGCCCGGTAGGCATCGCCCGCATCTCCGGCGAAGCCGCCAAGCGCGGTCTCCCCACTCTGCTCGAATTTATGGCGGTCATCAGCCTCAACCTGGGCCTGCTGAATCTTCTCCCCATCCCCATCCTCGACGGCGGCCACATCCTGATGCTAGCCATCGAAGGCATCTTGCGCCGCGACCTAAGCATCGCCGTAAAAGAACGCTTCGTCCAGGTAGGCCTGGTCTTCTTGCTGGGCATTTTCGCCTTCGTAATGTACAGCGACATCCTCAAAGCCGTCCAAAGCCACCGCTGACGGCGCGGCAAGCATCGTGATCCGGATCCCGCGAAAGCGGCAGAACGGTCTCGCTTCGCAGTTGCGCTTGCCGTCGGCCTGGATTTCCTGGCATGGGCCGGTCAAGCGTTTCTGAATACTGAGGTCATCATGACGAAAATCATGCTGGCGATCTTTCTGTTCGCTCTGCCAACAATCGCGCAGGATTCCGGTGCAGCGGCACTCGCCGCCGCCGGATGCGGCGCGCCCGAAACCGAGTTCAACGTTAAGGTGGACAAGAAAAGCAACCCCCTCCCACAGCCGGAAGCGGGCAAGGCTACCGTCGTCGTTTTCGCCCAGCTTGGTAGCGCTTGCATTGGCTGCGTCATCCTAAGGGCGGGAATTGATGGCTCGAGGGTCGGCGCATTGGAGCACACTTCCTATTCCTTTTTTTTCATCCCACCGGGCGATCATCGCGTTTGCGTCGCGGTTCAATCCAGGCTCAAGGGGCGCTCCGAGAACGCTGGGGCGGCCAGTCTGACGGCGGAAGCAGGAAACGTCTACTACCTCCGCGTTGTCGCCGCCAATAATCAGTTGCTCCTAAAACCCGTGGATCCTGCCGAAAGTCCACTCCTCATTAAATCTGCAGCCTTAAGCAGCGCGACGCCGAAAAAACCGTAGCGTCCCGGCTCGCCACGATCTCAGCCGCGCCGGCTCGCCAATGCTTTCGGTTTTCTATGTGTACTCTGCGCCGCTGACGATGCGACGAACATCGTCATCCTGAACATGCGACCGCGGGTGAAGGATCCATCCCGCTTTCTCTGGGGCCTCCGCTCTTCCTCTGTGCACTCTGTGTTAAATACCGTCGCCCCTCTCGCCCCTTGACTCCTTTTGGTATAATCTCGTCATACACATGTCAGCCACACCAGCACATCGCGTCTCCACCGGCGAACGCATCAATCACGAACTCCCGGGTCATCTCGAACGCGAGCTCGGCGCCCGCGGCATTCGCCTCACTCGCCAGCGCCGCGTCCTCCTCCAAGTCATGGACACAGCCCGCCGCCACCTGGACGCTGACGAAATTTTGCAACGCGCCCAGAAGCTCGATTCGCGTGTAACCCGCGTCACCGTCTATCGCACTCTCGATCTCCTCAAACGCCACGGCCTCATCGACGAGCTCGATCTCCTGCATCTCCGCGGCGATCGCCATTTCTACGAAAGCCACGGCCCGCGCGACCACATCCACGTAGCCTGCATCCGCTGCGGTAAAGTCCGCGAATTCGAAAGCGAACTCTACGAGCAGCTGAAGTCCCAAATCTCCCGCGACTGCGGCATAGAAATCACCGTAACCCGCACAGAAGTAGGCGGCCTGTGCGCCGACTGCCGCAAATCCCGCTGACATTCATCGCTGATTTGCATCACTGCGCAGGGTGCCCCAAGCTTCGGTTTTTTGAAGGGCGGAGGAGTAGCCGCTACGATCCCGCACAAGTAAAATGGGAAACCAAAAGGTAAAGTAGAAGTACACCCCACGACTCAACGAAGAAATTCAGACTGAAGTTTTCCCCTGCAGGCTCTCCCAGAAGTTCTTTGCGCCGCTGCGGCTAACGCCTCCATCTTTCTCAGATTTTTCTCCGCAGTTCCTCTGTGCCCCTCTGTATTAAATCCTTTGAACTCTCAAACGAACCGAGAACCTAAAACGGCATCACCCCATATTTCCCCTCAAACTCCGCCAACGGCACCATATCAATCGCATCCCAAGGGCATCCCTCCAGAAACGATCCATCCGGCCCCTTGCTCGTGCACAATTTGCACCCAATGCACAAAAGCGGATCCACCAATATCCTCCCAAATGGCGGATGATCCACATCGGGCACCCAGAACATGCAATCCGCCACCGGACAATACTCCACACAAGCCGGCGACCCCGAGCACCCAGTGCACATCTCGTTGATCACCGCCACGATGTGCGGCTTGCGTTTCCGCTTCGTAGTCGTCCCCTCGGAAATCGGTTCGCACTTCTCAATCTCGCCGTTCACATAACGCGCCACTGCCGGGGTATATTCAGTCACGCTAGCTCCATGGAATCACCGAACTCGCCCACATTCTCAGCGCACAGGGCAGGGAAGTCAACTGACGATGCGACGAGCACCGTCAGCCTGAGGCCGGCGCTTTTGCCTCAAGCCGGCCGCAGGATCTCTCCTGCCTTTCTCCGCGTCTCTGCGGGAAAAGCAGTTATCTTTCGCAGATTTTTCTCCGCCTTTCCTCTGTGCCCTCTGTGTTAAATCTTTTCACTTCTCTCACGCAAAAGCCCCAATCACCGCCGCCGTAAACTCAGAAGTTGAAGCCGTCCCCCCCACATCCCGCGTAAGGACCTTCCCCTGCCGGTAAACAAGATGCAGAGCATGCTCAATCCTCGACGCCGCCCCCAGCTCCCCCAAATGCCGCAACATCAAAATCCCGCTCATCAGCAGCGCCGTAGGATTCGCGATCCCCTTACCAGCAATATCCGGCGCAGTCCCATGCACTGCCTCAAATATCGCCACCGTCTCACCCATATTCCCGCTAGGCACCACTCCCAGCCCACCAACAAGCCCCGCCGCCAAATCACTCATGATGTCGCCGTACAAATTAGTCAAAAGCAGCATGTCAAACTGGTGCGGATTAATCACCATCTGCATGCATGCATTATCCACAATCAATTCCTTGTATTCGATCTCCGGGTACGCCTCCGCCACCTTGCGCACAGAAGTCAGAAACAATCCATCCGACAACTTCATAATGTTCGCTTTATGAATCGCGTGAATCTTCTTCCTTCCATACTTCCGCGCAAACTCAAAAGCAAACTTCGCCACCCGCGTCGAAGCTCTCTCAGTTATAATTTTCAAACTCTCCACCACGCCAGGCACCACCGTATGCTCCAAGCCAGCGTAAAGGTCCTCGGTATTCTCGCGGATCAAAACAATATCTACCCCCAAAAAACGCGACTGTACCCCCTCCAGATTCTTCACCGGCCGCAAATTCGCATACAAGTCCAAAGCCTTGCGCAACCCCACATTAATACTCGGCGGCCCGCCCACCGACGCAGTAGCCAGCGGCCCCTTCAGCGCCACACGGTTCTTCCGAATAGACTCCAGCACGCCGGACTGCATGAAGTCCTGCCCGCGTCGCTCAATCTCCGCCCGCGCCGGAATCTCTTCCCAATCAATCTGCACGCCCGCCGCCCCCAAAATCTCCTGCACCGCGCGCGAAACTTCCGGACCAATTCCGTCGCCGGGTATCAAAGTTATCGTATGTCTCATAGTCGCTTTTCATTTTAGGGGAATCCCCCCAGCTTGTACACGCCAGCCGCTCCACCCAATTCTCGATTGATAATCGTCCTGCGCTCTCAGACCGGCATTTGCATCGAAGTTTAGTTAATATCTGGCGAAGCTATCGACGGCGACCTGAAGCCGAGAATCCGCGAAGCGTTCCGCCTCGTACGACGGTCGGCACTGGCCGTTTTCTGCGCCGGCTGCGTGTTGGTCTTCTTCACCGAGAACCCGCGATGGTGGACCGTATTTAACCTTGTGGCCAGCCTCTTGATCTGCTTCGATTCGTTCGTTCTCACGCGTCCGCCGAAGCTCTGCTTGTTACACCCCCGCGGATAATGCCAATCCGAAGTTTCGCCCCACTCCGCTAATGAGGGGCTGGATTCGCTCTCCTTCTCGCGAAATTCATATACAGCGCTCACGTCCGACTGTCTACGTTGCTAATGATGTCAGGCCTAGGCCTAGCGGCCTTCGGCCCATGCAGCAGAAGCAGTTCCATCTCTCCGGACAAATAGCGCCCCTTCGGGTCTTCGCATCACGCTTGCTGCCGTGGCCAAGCGCATGAATGCAGCAGCGCTCAACAGGAATATGATGAGCGACAAAACCGCTTTGACGGCGCTACCCAGTGGGCCTGCACGTCGACAAATTCTGACAGGCGCCACAATCGCCCTCGGCGTACTCGTCCTGGCCCAGCCCGGGCTCAAGCAACCGTCGACGACCCCATGTCTCACTCCGCGGAATCCATCCACCAGGAAGTCACCTTCAAGGCCAGCCGCAAGCGCGTTTACGAGGCTCTCACCGACGCGAAACGATTCCAGCAAGTCGTGCGCCTCAGCGACGCCATGAAGACGCTCATCCCCGCAGGCGACCCGCCGACACCAATCAGCACCGATCCCGGCGGCGCATTCTCCACCTTCGGCGGCCTCATCGTCGGCCGGCAAATCGAGCTAGTCCTCAAGGAACGCATCGTCCCAGCCTGGCGTCCGGGCTACTGGAATCCGGGCGTCTGCTCGATCGTGAAATTCAGGTTAGCCGACCGCGACGCTGCAACGAAACTCACCCTCGACCAGGAAGGCTTTCCCGATGGCGACGCCCTAAGCCTCCTCGACGGCTGGAACAAGAACTACTCCCAACCGCTCCAGAAATTTCTCGCTCAGGCTTAGCCTGAAATGCGCTACGCGCGCCTGAGCCGGCACACAACGGAGCTCAACAGGGTCGGACCTGTGAAAGGGAAGCGCACCGAAACGGAACCGCCCTCGATACCAGGAGTTCCAAAGTAACCAATCTCAAATCTTTCGCAACCGTTCCTCGCGCTACGGAATCTGATACAATGTACCTGTAATCGTGCCCCGGGTCAGACCCGGACATTTTGTGGAGGAACCGAGCATGGTCCAGTTAACGCCAGTAGCCATCACCAAAGTGAAGGAAATCCTGACGCAGCAGAATCCCTCTCCCACCGGTCTGCGTGTAGCGGTCGTGGGCGGCGGTTGCTCGGGTTTCAGCTATCACATGGCTTTCGAGAATCAGGTCAATCAGAATAGCGACAACGTCTATGAATTCGACGGCCTCAAGGTTCTCGTCGATCAGATGAGCGAGATGTATCTCGACGGTGTCCAGATTGATTACATCGAGACAGTCGAAGGTTCGGGCTTTAAATTTAACAACCCGAACGTCAAGAGCACTTGCGGCTGCGGCAGTTCTTTCAGCGTTTAATCGCGCCGGTTGCGCCGACCACAGCGCTCCGCCGAACTCGACTTTGTCCCGGTGCGGATACGCATTGCTCCCGAAGGATAATTCCTTCGGGAGTTTTTTTTGCCCGGGGCGATTGCATTGCAGGCCGTGGCTCTGGCCACGACCTCAAATAACGCAAATTCAAAACGGCTCTAGCCGCTGAAATACTGTGCGAGGAGCATGCAGATGATGTGTATCGCGCACCCTAAGCACCGCTCATGAAAATCGCTCTAGCCCAGTTCAACCCCACCGTCGGCGACTTCGAAGGCAACTCCAAACGCATCCTGGAACTCGCCGCCGCAGCCAAATCCCGCGGCGCCGAAATCGCCGTCTTCTCCGAACTCTGCGTCTGCGGCTACCCTCCACAAGACTTGGTCGAGCGCCCCTCCTTCGTCGAACGCAATCAACAGGAACTGGTCCGCCTCGCCAAAGCCATACCGCTCCCATCCCTGGTCGGTTTCGTAGGCGACGCCATGGACAAAACCGGCAAGCCCGTAGCCAATTCCGCCGCGCTAATCGCCAACGGTAAAATTCTTTTCGAGCAGCGCAAAATGCTTCTACCCACCTATGACGTCTTCGACGAATCGCGCTACTTCCAGCCCGCGCACACCCAGCTAGTTTTTCCATTCAACGCCGAACAACTCGGCATTACTATCTGCGAAGATTGTTGGAACGATGAACGCTTCTGGCCCTACCGCCTCTACGATCGCGATCCGGTAGCAGAAATTGTCGGGAAGGGAAGTAGCCTGCTGCTGAATTTGTCCTCTTCACCCTACACGATTGACAAGCGCTCGCTCCGTCACGACATGCTCCAAACCATCGCGCGCGAGCATCACGTTCCCGTCGTATACGTCAATCAAGTCGGCGGCAACGACAGCCTCATCTTCGACGGCTCCAGCGTAGCCTTCATGCCCGATGGCCGCGTGGCCGCCCGGGCCAAATCCTTCGAAGAAGATCTCATCCTGTTTGACAGCGTCACGGGCGCAGGCGACATCCGCCCCCTGATCGAGGACGAACACGAAGCGGCATTCGGCGCCCTGGTAATCGGTACCCGCGATTACGTCCGCAAATGTGGCTTCCGCAAAGTCGTCATCGGACTCAGCGGCGGCATTGACTCCGCGCTCGTAGCCGCCATTGCCGTCGAAGCCCTTGGCGCGCAGAACGTAACCGGCGTTGCGATGCCCGGCCCCTATTCCTCCGCAGGCAGCTGCCGCGACGCTCGCAAGCTCGCCGAAAATCTCGGCATCGAATTTCTCACCCTGCCCATCACCGAAGCCTTCGCCACCTACCGCCATACTCTAGCCGACACGTTCGCAGGACGCCCCGAGGATGTAACCGAGGAAAATATCCAAGCCCGCATCCGCGGCAATTTCCTAATGGCGCTTTCCAATAAATTCGGCTCCCTCGTCCTCAGCACCGGGAACAAATCCGAAATGGCAGTTGGCTACTGCACTCTCTACGGCGACATGGCCGGCGGCCTCGCAGTAATTTCGGACGTGCCCAAAACCGTAGTCTACGAACTCGCCAAATTCGTAAATCGCAAAAGGGAACTGATCCCCCAGGAAACCGTGCTGAAGCCCCCCTCCGCCGAGCTCCGCCCCAATCAAAAAGATCAAGATACCCTTCCGGACTACGCCATCCTGGACCGCATCCTCAAAGCCTACGTCGAAGACCTCCGCGGCCCCGAAGAAATCGCCGACCACTACAATCTCCCCCTGGATCTGGTCCGCTCCGTGGCCCTCCGCGTTGATCAAAACGAATACAAACGCAAACAAGCCCCTCCAGGCCTAAAGGTCACCAGCAAAGCCTTCAGCGTAGGCCGCCGCTTCCCCCTAGCCCAGAAATTCTCAGTCTAGCGCCAGCACAGGCCTGCCCGCCGCAGGAGGGAGATCTCAGCCGTGCCCTTTCTTCAGTGCGTCATCCTCTGCGCGCAGCGCAGGATCGCTTTCGCCTTCCTCTGCCTCCGCTGCATCTCTGCGGTAAACGCCTCCGTCTCTCTCCGATTTACCTCCGCCTTTCTCCGTGCCCCCGGTGTTAAAGCCTTTGACTTTCCTGAACCGCACGCTCTGATTTCACTTCGCCGCCTGCCCACAAAGAATTACAATCCCAACGCTTTTGCTGTCCTAGCACGTATCACTGGGCGCAAACATGCGTGCGTCGTTGCGCAACAATACCAGGAGCCGAAAAGATGAATCGCTGGTCCTTAATACCGATAGCCCTGATCGTATTCACCGCACCAAACGTTACATGCGCACAATCCGCATCCACCGCAACATCAGTGAATATCCCGCCCGCCGAGGAAACACAAATTCTGAAAACTACTGAAACCTTCGTCCGCGAACTCTTCGCCTGGGGCCCGGAATTCAAAGTCAAAACGGGCCCCATCGCCCCCTCGCCTTCCTCAACTTTCTACACAGTCCCTATCGAAGTCACCACCAACGGACAAACCGATAAAGGCACGGTCTTCGTCAGCAAAGACGGCAAGACTCTCTTCCGCGGCGACATGTTTGACATGGCCGCCAATCCCTTTGCCGACAATCTCTCCAAGCTTCGCACAGAAGGGAATCCGTCCGTCGGACCCGCCAACGCCCGCGTCACCGTCGTAATCTTCAGCGACTTCCAATGCCCTCACTGCCGCCTGCTCGAAGGCATCCTCGCGACGATGATCCCGCAATATCCCCAGGTCCGATTCGTTTATAAGGACTTCCCGCTCACCACGATTCACCCCTGGGCCGAGAGCGCCGCCATAGGAGCTCGCTGCGCCTTCCTGCTATCCCCGAAAGCCTACGCGCCCGTCCAGCAACAGATCTTCGCCGAGCAGGACCTCCTCTCAACCGAAAATATCTGGGAGAAATTGGCCTCTTACGCCACCCAAGCCGGCCTCGACCCCGACGCATTCAAAGCCTGCATGTCCTCGCCTGATGCCAAAGCCGCCGTAGACGCCAGCCACCAGGAAGGAGAATCCGTCAGCGTCGTCCAGACGCCCACCATCTTCGTAAACGGCCATCCGGTAGTAGGCGGCGACAAAGCCACCCTGGAGCAATACATAAAATACGAACTCTCCGTCCCACCCCCCGAAAGCCACTAGATGCGCCCTATCAACAGGTCGTTCCCATCGAGAGCAGAGCAAACGATGCAAGACTTTTGTTCGTCCTGACGGGGTGGACTGCCGCGTGAAACCTCCGTGCAATCGCGTCAACCCTCCGCGGCCACACCGTCGAAGCCGAGCGATCACCGCCCCGCAAGCCACCTGCAGTAAGGTCGCTCCAAAACGGTGTTGTCATCTCGCGAAGAACCGGCTGGCCCGCGCTGATCCGAGCAAGGAGCTACCCCGTGGACGATCCACGCAGTCACGCAGACCAAACCCCGAAAGATCCGACCGATCCAGCGGACCGACCGGGGAGCTAGCGCCCAAGTGGTACGCGCAATGGCGGAGGCGGGCGTGGCCGCCACTAGGTAATCGTCGTCGTTTACAAATACGCGAATAGCTCACGCGTGCGTCGGTCAGGCCGAATCGCGTTAAACCGAGACGCGCGCGGCACAGGCAGAAACTGAAACTCCGGGATGAATAGCTGCCCAGATGAACAACTGCAAGAAGCCCAGCAATCGCACAAACACCCAGCACCAAATACAACATAATACCCATTCCCGGAAGTCAATGAGTAGTTGGGTGTGGCGGGAGGGTCGTGTGCGTGTTCAGGCGCGGAACTGCGGAGGAGGCGCGATCAATGCCTGAGCGGAGGCCGCTTCCATCGTGGGCTGGGCCACAGCTCTGGGCGTTTCTAATCGCAGCGCGACCGATTAAAATCGGCGTGAATTCCGCTTCGTAAACCTTTCGCCACTGCCCTTTAATTGTCCTTACGTCCAGTTGTTCGCCGGCCGCGCGGGCGTGCATCATCTATGCAGGCGTTCATCCCGCGTGGGCAGCCGTGCACGCCGCCTTGCGACCAGCTCGAAACACCCGGAGAGATCAAATGCGACGCGCTTCCTTGGGGCTCGTGCTAGCGCTCAGCTGCATGAACGTGAGCTGCACTGGAACGACGAAGTCGACGCCCGGCTCGACGCCTCCTGCGCAGATTACGGTTAGCGTGACGCCGACCGCCGCGAACGTTCGCGCGGGAGCCGGGCAGCCCTTCGCTGCGAGCGTTACTGGGAGTACGAATCAGGGCGTGACATGGTCGGTAAACGGAGTGGTGGGAGGAAACGCGACCGTCGGGCTGATTACGAACACGGGTGTCTATACTGCTCCCGCGGTGCTGACGAATCCCAACACGATTACCATTAGCGCTGCGTCGGTGGCGGATTCAGGCGCGAGCGGCACGAGCGATGTGACGTGGTGGAACGCGACGCCGGTGCTGAGCAACGTGAGCCCCGCAACTTTCACTGCGGGTGCATACACACTTATTTTGACAGGCAGCCAATTCGTGAACGGCGCACAAGTTCTTTTTGGCGGCGCGGCGGTAACGACAAGCTATGTTTCGGCGACGAAGCTTACTGCGACAGGGTCAGCGCCTACCGCTGGAATATTCGCTGTCAGCGTGTCGAATCCGAATCCAGGCAGCAGTGCATCAGGACCGGTAGACGTGACGGTGACTTCGCAATCTGGGGGCAATCCTCCGCCAGCGCCGAGCGCGTGCAGCATTATGAGTGTTGGCCAGGGCGGCAGCCTGAACGGCTTTCTCCCCTTCCCGTCGGACAATCTGTGGAATCAGAATATTGCGAGCGCGCCGGTGGATTCGAATTCCGCCGCGATCATTAGTTACATCGGAGCGAGCGATCCGGTGCATCCTGATTTTGGCTCGGGCGAGTACAACGGCTCAAGCATTGGAATTCCGTACATCGTGGTGGATTCGTCGCAAGCGCCGGTGATGATCAATTTCACGGCGTATGGCGACGAGAGCGATCCGGGGCCGATGCCGGTGCCGGCCAGTGCGCCGATTGAGGGCTACCCGGATCCTGGCAGCGGCGATCGCCACGTGCTGGTGCTGGATAACAGCAATTGCTGGCTGTACGAGCTCTACAGTTCGTATCCGCAGAATGACGGCAGCTGGAACGCTGCATCGGCGGCTGTTTGGGATTTGCAGTCGGACGAGCAGCGGCCGCTGACGTGGACGTCTGCGGATGCGGCAGGCCTCTCTATATTTGCGGGGCTCGCGCGTTATGACGAAGTGGCCAGCGGCGCGATAAAGCACGCGTTGCGTTTCACGCTGCAGAATAGCCGCGCAGCTTTTGTGCCGCCCGCTTCGCACTGGGCCTCGACCACGTCGAACGCGAACGCCGCACCGATGGGGATGCGGATGCGGCTGAAGGCCAGCTTCAATATCTCTGAGTTTTCCGCGACCAACCAGGTGATTCTGACGGCGTTGAAGCAGTACGGCATGATCATGGCGGACAACGGCTCGAACATGTACCTCAGCGGCGCGCCGGACGATCGTTGGGACAACGACGACTTGCACAACCTGGATCAGGTCACTGCTGCGGATTTCGAAGTGGTGCAGATGAACCCGATCTACACGCAATCCAATCTGCCTACTGGTGCGGCGCCGACGATCGCGAGCTTCACGGCTAGTTCCACGACAGTTTCCGCCGGCGCGAACGTGACGCTCTCGTGGAACGTCACGGGGGCTTCTTACTTCGACGTGACTCCGCAAGTGGGCGCGGTGCGCGGCAACGGCGTGGTCGTGACGCCATCGCAGACCACGACCTACACGCTGAACGCTACGAACGAATTCGGACGCAGCACGCGCACCGTCACTGTTACTGTGCAGTGATGCTCCGCATGGGGTCGGTCGGTGGCAGATCGAGCGGCGCGACGATTTGGGCTTGTTCGCGGCCCAGTTGCGCGGTCAAGTCGCCATAGCCGGCGGAATTGTTCGTCGCGGCGGTGCGCTTCGCGGCTTTTTCGCGCAGTGCGTCGAAGGCGGCATTCGATGCGCCCAGGCTTTGCTGGGTGATGGTCGACTGCAGTTGCGGGGTTCAGCCCTGGCTATTGCGGAGGCACTGGATCGGAGGCATCAAGAGCGAACGATCCTGCGTCTCGGACTGGTTTTCCTGCGAGCTTGCCTGGTTCTGTCGCGCTAGCTGTTGGCGGGCGAGATTACGCGTGGTCTGCTGTGCGCCGCGGGACATAGGGTGCCTAGCTCAAAATATTTTGGTGAATGATGAAACGTTTCGAAGTGGAACTGCACTACTGGGCAATGGATTTGTGATGCGTTCCAGTTAGGCCGGGCCCGGCACTAAACACTGGCATGCGATTTTCGAATTCTGTCCGTGCCCGCGCCGCTGGCGAGGCCGCCAACCCAAGCGGGTGCGAGCGCGGAATCGTCCCTGTAGGCATAAAAACAATAGGTGGTGCCGGGTGTGAGACCTGTTACGGTCTGCGAGCCGTTGCGACTGCCGTTGTGGTGCCGTCGGCGCGGGCAATCGTGAGCGCGGACCGGCTTCAGGTGATTGTCGCAGTCGCAGAGACGTAAACGAATTGTTGGCCTCGCCGTCCGACGGGCGACTAAATTTTCGAGCGTGCCTCCACTCCTCGTGTAATTCCCCGTCGCCGCAATAGTGCCGCGTGCCTGGATCCGCCTTCTGTCGTCCCACCTGTCCACAATCGAAGATGTCAGTGCCATGCGTCCGTTGCTCGGCGGCCCACCTGCATCGGACCTGGTCGCACGACGGCCCTTGGGCAGCCCTTGGGCAGCCGCTACAAAACCTTGCTGTTCACTGTTATGATGTTTAATTCGTGACGCAACCCGAAAGCCTGCAGTTGAATCCTAAGCGTCGAAGTTCTGTCCAAAGTCCAAGAGGGGGAACCTGGTGCGGTTACTGAGAATTCTTGGTGTGCTGGCGGTAATGAGTTTCGCGGCGATCGCGCTGGGCCTGGCGCTTAGAGATCCCGCGAATCATTCTCACGCTCAAAACCAGATTGAAATTCAGGCGAGCACCGCCGCGCGCGCACAGTCCACGTCAGCCGCAGCATCTACAACGGCCAGAGCCGCCTCTGCTTCGGGTGCGCCCGCCAGCGTGGTGGCATCCGATGTCAGCGTCCGGACGTTGGCCGTCGCGCCGCAGTCTTCTGAGGCCGCGACTACCAGCAGCGTTGCGGTGGCGTCAACGCAGTTGTATCTCACCGCTATTGACCGGCCCGACCAGGTATTTTCTTATAGCGTTCGCGCCACGCCGAATATCGTGCCCGCCAATGCAGCGAAGCTGTTCGCCGTTCCTGCGGCGGGAGTAGGCACCGTCGGCTCAATTGGTGACGGCGGCGCAGCCAGCGCCGCGGAACTCGATCTTTCCCTGAATGATTTCACCATGCGTAGTGAAGTCGCAGTTGCTCCCGACGGCACGCTCTCCATCGCCGACACCGGCAACGCCACGATCCGCACCGTCGCCGGAGCCGCCACCAGCGAGCCTTCCATCATCCGCAGCGTCGCGGGGCGATGGGCGCCGCGCCAAGATGTCGAATTGATCGAGCCGTACGGAGTGACGCTCGATCGCTCTGGGAATTTGTTTATCGCCGACCATGGCGCAAACGCCGTGGTCGAACTCTTTGGCGCCGCTTCTCCCAAGGCCGGGCAACTAGAAGTGCTCGCGCATATGGTTTCGCCTGCGGCCGTTGCGGTCACGCCGGATGGCAATACCGTTTATGCGGCCTCGCCAGACACTGGCGTGATCGTAGCGATTGCTGCGCAAACACATGCGTTGCGCAGCGCCAGCTTGTCTCCCGCGCCGCTGTTCGCCACCGCGTCGGCGCATTCGAATGGCGCGCGCATCATTCCCCAAGGCTTGGCAGTGGACGGAGGCGGAAACTTGTTCATCGCCTACACTGCGCCGGGTGGCAATTCCGACCAGATTCTGCGTCTTGATGCGCTTTCCTCGAAGCTCACTGTCGCCGCGCGCGGCCTCAGCGCCCCTGGCAATATTTCCTTTGACGCACAGGGGGACTTGTTCGTCGCCAATCAGGGTATGCGCCAAATTTTGGACTTCAAAGCCATGGGAGTTCCGGCCACCGGCGTGACCCTGCTGCCGCCGACGGCATGCGCCTCGGCGCCGACGGTATTTTGCGACCAGATCATAGGCGGCACCAGCCCGACGCTCCCCTACGAGCTTTTCAACAACAACAGCACCGCGATCACTGGAATCAGCGCAACCTTCACGTCCGGCAACACAAACGACTTCTCGATTTCCAACTCTTCCTGCGCAACCTCGCTGGCCGCGAACAGCAGCTGCGCGTATAACGTGGCGTTCGCGCCGACGGCACTCGCCGCCAGCGCATGCCCTGGCGGAGCCGCGCAGAACACCCGCTGCGCTACTTTTAGCGTGAACTATTCTGGCGCTACCGCACCACTCTCGGCCGAAGCCAGCGGCGTCGCGGATGACTTCCAAATAACCTGCATGACCACCATGATTTTCACTTGCCCGCCGATATCGAATGGCGCGCCATATCAAATTACGGTCGCACAGGGTGTCGCGGCGACGTTTCAATTACAGATCGTGCCCGACGACACGTTCAGCGGTTCGGTGACGCTGAACTGCCCGACCAATCTGCCTTCGGCGCCGCCAGGCAGTGCGGGAAATCCCACTGTTTGCGGCATTTCGGCCGGTACCACCGTAAGTCTGCCGCTTGCCAACACCATTACTTTACCGGTAGCGGCCGGAACCGCCGTACCTTTCAATGTGACATTTCAAACAACCACAACAAGCGGCCGTCAGTTCCCCCCCACTCCTACGCCGACAGCAGCCAGGCGGCTGGGCGCGCTCGCCGGATTATTCTCTTCGCGCTCCGGCGGATCGGGTAACTCTGGAGGCTCCGGTGGCGCGCAGATTCGCACAGTGCGTAGCTTAGGGGCAGCTTTCTTGCTGGCTGTAATATTCTTCCTTGTGGTTTGGCTAGTCCGTCAGACGCGTTTACCGCGCATGGTCCCCTCCCTCACGTTCACTTTTGTCGTCGCGATTTGCGCCACAGTGGCCGGGTGCCATCACTATAATTCCAGTACCAATGTGATTCCCTACACCCCAACAGGTACCTACACGCTCACCGTGCACGGTTTCGCGCAAAATGCTTCGCGTGGTTTTACGATGACGCTGGTCGTGGGTACCAACTAGCGCCCCGTAAATTCAGAGCAAGCTAGCACGATGTGCAGAGCACCCAGGCGAGTGTCCGGGTGAATCCGCAGATACGCAGTCCCCCGCCGATATTTATCGGTTTTTAGCCGTCGCCCCTTCGTCTGCTCCGGACGCACATACCGATGCATCAAATTCTCGACGGCGGTCTGTGCCGCGCCCAGTAAATCCACAGCAAGCGCCCGCGCCTCGCGGGAGCGCCCGTGCGTCTTCGGCTTGCGAATACGCCGTTGTTGGTAGAACGGGCCGGGTTCCTCCGGTGAATAAACGCGCAGATTCGGATCGCTATGTTTTGCGTTAGGATGTTTTGCAGTCCGTCGAAGACACGAGCAAGAAGGGAGAACCAATGGCAGCGACCGAGAAACGCCAGTACATTCCACCGCCGGGCGGCCCAGGCGACCTGCCGTTCAGCAACGCGGTGATCGCTGGCAATACCGTTTATCTCGCGGGTCACATCGGATTCGATCCCGCCACTGGGAAAGTACCGGAGGATATCGAGTACGAAGCGCGCTTGATGTTGGACGCGCTCCGCGACACGCTCTCCCGCTGCGGCTTAACCATGCAAGATGTGGTTTCACTGACGGTGTATTGTTCCGACGTATCGCTGTTCGACCGTTTCAACGCCGTGTACCGAACGTATCTGCGCGCGCCGTTCCCGGTTCGCGCGTTTATCGGCTCCGGCCCTCTGCTCTTCGGTGCGCGTTTTGAAATTCAGGGCATCGCCGTAAAGCCGGAGGCGTGACGTTTTCGTTCTCACGCGCAGCCCGTTAGTCAGCGCGAATCGCCTTGGTTCGCCACAGAGCGCTACTCAGCTTTCAACACCGGAATTTCTTTCTGCAAGAAGGGAATCTTCGCAGCTGCCCAGTCCACCATGCGGCGTGGTGTGCTCCGGCTCGTGCGTGAATTTTCCGGGTATGCCTACTGAGCCGATCGCGTGCGTCGCGGCGTCCGGATGCGCCAGCCAGTACGAAAAAGCCGCGGCGTGCACAAAGAATCGAATCGTCAAATTGAATAAGTTCGTGCGCACCCACTCACTGCGTGTCTTGCTGCCAGACAATACCAATTGCTTCGACAAACTCGCGCGATTCAACACATGGAGTCCGTGCCCGGCCAGAAACAAAGCCGCATAGCGCGCGGATTCGGGTACGTGAATAGATTGCACGATGCGGGAAGCGCCCGATAAAGGGCAGGGTCAAAAGCACGCTGCAGCCGCGCTAATTGGGATTGCCAACGCAAACGTACGCAATCGTATCCGTGCCGCTCGCTTGCGATAGTGTCCGCGCAGCGGCAGTCGTCTGCACGCGCACCGTAGCAATGGCCGATGTATCGCTCGCAGTGCACACGGGCGCGGAAGTGTAGGCCGTGGGGAACGTCACGGTAGCGCTGCCGGCTGCCAGAGCCACTGTGCCCGCAAAAGTATTGGCCGCACCCTGATTCGAGTGCTGCGAAATGCCCAGCGAGGCGTACACCGTGGGATTCCGCTGGTCGCGCAGCCGAGCCAGGCGGTGATCCGGCGTCACCGGCCCTTGCGACAGGATCACATCCTCGAAATAAACGTAGTTACCAGCCGCGGCGGTCTTCTCAAGCAAGGAAATTCTCATGGAATTCGCCACCGCCATGCTCAACGAATAGCCATTCGGCGCGCGAAAGATCAAACCGAAATTCCGGGTGGGCGTCCACGAGGTCGCGGCGCTCACTTGCCAATCCGCGTACGTCACAGAATTTCGTCGCACTCGCGGCTCAGCGTCCTCGCCAAAATCCATCACCAATTGATTGGTCACCCGCGTCGCGGTGTCCTGCGTGCTTGAATCACCCGCCTCGCTTTTCGCTTCACGACACACGCTTCTGCGCTCCGGCTGCGTCAACACTCCAAGCATTTCGTCGTCGCTGGAATTGCGATTCGACGCCGGCGGCGGAATAATCGTGTTTGGTCCCTGCCCCGATCCCCTCCCTTAATTTCTGAAGGTGTGCCAACCTGCACCTCTCTCAGCTGCGCGGCAGGTGCGCCATGCCACTGCATCTACAGCACTTAGCTGGCAGTCAAGATGGTTTGCCCAAGAGTTTTCCACAATGAAACGACAGTACTATTCCCGTTGCGGCACCACTCTTGTACATCTACTCCTAGCGGGGGGAGCTGTACGTTAGTCCAGGAGGACTCGACAGACCCTGCGAATAACTGAGGTATCACCGATGAGTACGCCGCCAATCGCCTCCGCAGAAGCGAACGCAAAATCCGCATCCTCCAATTCGCCAGTTGGAATTGAACGCCGCCGCCGCAAGCGCGCGAAAATCACCGCGCAAGTCCACATGCGCGGAGTGAATGCTCCCGAGCCATTCGAAGAAATCTGCAAGAGCGTGGACGTCTCGCGCGATGGCTTGCTCGTCACCGCAGCACGCGCTGGATATTGGAAAGGCCAGCGGCTTGACGTCACGTTTCCATATTCCACCGCTGCCGCCGCGCTGAATTCCGCCCAAACCGCCGAAGTGGTGCGCGTCGTCGAACAGGACGGCCGCTACGCCGTGGCATTACAATTCATCAACACCAAGTCCGAATCCGCAACAAAAGATGCCGCGAAAGTGGATCCCTCCGTCGCCGGCGTTTTGGCGCATTCCACTTCGACGCACACCAAGCAGCAGTCGGTCGTGCTCGCCGTCGAATCCGATCCCAAGACCGCCGAAATCATGCGCAGCATTCTTTCCAACGACGGCTACACCGTCATCATCGTCCCCACCGCAAAACAGGCTTTGGACATTCTGAAAACCGCCGTGCCCGCCGTATTCCTCGCCGAAGTCGAAGCGACGGACATGAGCGGCCACGACCTGTGCCTGATCATCAAGCGCAACGATCGCTTGCAGCGAGTGCCAGTAATTCTACTCACAAAGTCAGCGCAACCCGCCGACTACTCCGCCAGCCACCAGCTCGGCGCCGTCGTCTGCATGGCCAAGCCGTTCAAACCAGAACGCCTCCTGCACGTCGTGCGCCTGGTAGCTCCGCCGCCAACAGCCAGAAGCGCCTACGGCACCTCCCGCTATTCCAGCGGCTCCATCGAACGCGCCATCTAGGATCAGCAACGCGGTCACTTCACCGACGTCGAGCCGTATTGACCTGCGGCTGCACTGGCGTACGGGCCGCCGCTGCCTGCTGCTTCCGCAGTAAATCTCGATGGAACAGCGTATGGGCCCGCACGTTCGTGTACCCAAGCGGCGCTTCCATCCTCGCCACCTGCCCCGCATCCGACGAACACCACCGCATGAAAATTTCCAGCTCCGCCGCGTGATTGTCCGCACACTCATCCGGCATGCTGCTCGGCAGAGTCACTTCCGCCTCCACTCCACCAGGAGAAGCAGCCGCCGCAGCCGTCACATCCTGGCGATGCACCACAGGCATCTCCCCCACCCGCTGCGCGATTTCGCGGTACTGCTTCGTGCGCGACTCTTCCTCGGGAATTACAAACTCCTCGAGCCCAATCAATCGCTTGATCAGTGCCGTATTTTTCGGATGCGCCAGGATCGCCTGCAGCCGCGGATCCGGATTCGCGAGCAACTGCAGCAGCACTGCACGCTGCAGCGACCATAGCGTCCGATACTGCTCGTCCGTATCCGGATAACTAAACAAATTCCCCTTCAGATCCGCCAGCCGAATCCATTTCGACTCGAACGAAAACGGATACGCCAGCCGTCGCGGCGCGCTTTCCAACCGTTCCGGCGGCCGCTCGCTGTTCTGGCCGTAGGGATTGGCAGCTGCCGCCATCCGCGACTCCCGCTTGCCTTCCCTACCTGCAGCCGCGTTTCTTCGCTCCATACCGGCCCTTCCACCGGCACAATTGCCGGGTCCGCGGCTGAAAATGATTTCTGCGTGGGCATGCACTGTCCTCGCTTGCGCTGATGACAAAAGTGCTGTTTATCGTGTCCGGGATGGAATCCGCTTCGAAAGTTACACCGACACGAACACACCAGCCGAAAGAGTATTCACAGAATTGAATCGCGCGGAGAAAACCAGGTAGAAAATCGAAATTACAGCGTTAAGAGCGAAACGTGAGCCTTTGGGCTACTGCATCGCAAACGATCGCTGCCCCAGCGCAATCGCGTCGGCCAGCCGCGCTCCGCGATCGTCGGTGGAAAATCCAAAAGTACAATTCGTAAAGCGCACGTTCTGCAGTGACACTTCGCCGCCCTCATAGCGCAGGCGCGTACCGATGAACGTCACATTCTTCCAGCGGATTCCGTCCAGCGTTTGCGCGGCTCCCGCGATGGTCAACCCATCAACCCGCACGCCATCCGCCAGCACCCGCGTCGAGGGTGGCAGCAGAATCTCCGACGTGTCCGGCATGAGCGTCGCATCAAGGTAGATGCCATGCAGCGCTGCAGCATCCAGCAAATCGTTTGCACCCAGCGCCCGCGGCGCGGCCAAAATCACCTGTCCGGCGATACTCACGGCGTGAGGCGCCCGGGCTCCCGGCCCCACATCAGCTCCGGAATTAGACCTTCCCATCTCAGTCGCATTTTCATTCCTTGACGCCGTGCCCCCAACGCCGCCTCCTGCGTCTGCCACAACCGCCTGCGCCGAACGCAACTGCGCCAACTCAATCCGCGCCAGCGTCACATGCTCCAGCAATCGCGCATTATCAGGATGCGTCTGCAGCACGCGATCCAATTCGCCAACCGTGTGCTCGAAAAATTCAGGCGTGGCCGCTTGCGCCTGGATTCGCGTGGACATCAGTATCGCCGCCGCGCGATCCGTCTGCATTTCCGCCGCCGTAATGTTGCCGCCAGTTCCCTGCGCCACGGCCTGCTGCAAAGCGTCAGACAATGCCGTCTGCCATGCCGCCACCGCTGGCCTGTCGCTCGGCGGCCTCGTGTAAAAATGAGCTGCGTCGTTGCCTGCCATCTTTGCCGGATCCAATAACCGCTGCGCGCCTTGCCATGCCAGTGTCGCGACCAGCACCATCGCCAGAGATACCACCGCCACGCGCGCATAAATCGGCGCCGGCGGGAGCCCGCTCTTGCGTTTTAGCCAGCGGCGATCCCGCCCGCTCGGCGTATCCCATATCGTCAAACTCGCCCTCACTTCGCAATCACGGCCTGCTAGCCTTTATTCTAGACCAGCCCGACTGTCAGCGCGAATCCCCGCGTCGCACCCGCGACAACCGCACGATTTGCACCGTAGCCGCACCGTCAGCTCGTGCTCGTCAATCATGCCGGAAGGATTTCGCGAACTCATCACGCAGGAGGCTGACCAAATCTCGATGGTCGGCAAACACATGCGTCTCCGGACGTGCCGCACTCCCTGCCGTCGGCACCTGCGCTGCCTGCGGCAATCGCAGCGACGCGAATCGCGCCCGCGGCGCGTCGCCTCATCCGATGGAATCGTCGCTCGCCGCGCTCTGCATAAATCCACGCCCCGCCTGCTCCGCCTGAACCGCCTCCCGGTGAACGCGCGTTACCAATTCGGGCTGTGCTCGTCCCGTATAAGACGGCACCAGTCCTGCCGCTTCGATTTCCACGCGATGAATCAGTCCTTTGCCCGAATCCGACGCCGATTCGCGCTCGCCCTCGTCGCATTCATCGTTCTCATCGCCGCCGGCCTGTGCAACCTCACGCGCCAGTGCTAGCAGAGCCGCTTCGGCTTCGCGCGCCGCTGATGCTTTCAGAATGCTATCGCTCTTATTCGCGGGAGCGGGACACACGCAGGCGGGGTCCGGTTCGAGCCGTTCGGGCGTCGTTGTTGCCGCCGCGAACTGACGAGTGTCCCACGCAGGGGAACTCTCTTTCTGGCTTATGCCGCGCTTTTTCTTGGGTGTGCGCGCCATATCCTCCAGCCTCAACGGCAGAAGTTCTTCGAACTTCGGCATCCCCATCAACGCGCCATCCAACCCGTCCCGATGCTCCGCGCATAATCGGCTGCGCCTCGCCGCCGGCCGCGCGCACTGCGTCCAGGCACTCGTGGACAATTGCGAGCGCACGAATCCTACGCATACTGCCATGGGTGCGATAGAAAACTTCACACAAGAAAATCTGCTCACGACTGCCTGCAGTCAGAGCGCGCGTCTCAGTGAGAAGCGGGTGGACTGGCCGGACTAGTGGGACTGTCCGCCTTTATTTCGATGATTACCTTGCAATCCCGCGGCGGCGATTTCTCGCCATTCGGCATCTGCGCCGAAACTCCAATGCGATGCTTTCCGATCGCAAATAGCATCCGCGGACTCGTGGCAACGATTCCCTTCACGGTCCCTTGCGCATTGGCTGGCACCGGAACCGAAAACAGCAGATACGGTTTCTCGCCGGAAATGTCATATACATCAAATTTCTGCACGCACGAGGTTGTTACTTTCGCCGAGCACGCCGGCGTCTTCGTGAAATCGTAATCAAAATGCACGGTAATGCTGTGTATCGCCGAGCCCGCCACCGCCGCGTTTGCTCCCTGTTTTGCGCCAGACGATTCCGACGCCGCGCTCGATTGTCCAGCAGCAGCTTGCTGCTGCCTAGGTGTGCTGCGTGGCGTTGCGGCAGCGGAAGGCCCCTGCGCCGGCAACACCAGTGCGAACGCTAGAATAGCGGCATACATCCGGCAATCAATCAACGATGCTTCTCCTCGTTGGTGGCCGACTCGCCTTTTTCGTGGAGCATAACCATCTTCCGAAGTTACCACTACGAGTCCGCGATTCGGAAGCTCCGTGTAAAAACAAAATCACTGCTGATACGAATCGCAGCACTCGCCCCCACAATCCTATCCGAGAATCAGCACCGTCACACCCGCGCCGCCGGAAATCGCAATCACCTTCGCTCGCACGAAGTTTGCGCGCACTCCGGTAGCCACGAGGTTGTCCCCCGTGGTCAGCGCCGAACTCATCTTCGCAGCACCGGTCGGCACCGCGTACTGTGTGGCCACGTCGTTGACCGCGGTTTGCAATTGAATGTTCACCGAACTGGGCGCGGCTGGGAAACTGATCTGCCATCGGATCGTGCGGCCATTTTCCGGAAAACCGGCATAGCTCGGCAGCGCAACCTGCTGGCTGGCGGGCCCCGCCGCCGGAGCTTCATCGTTGCGGGCTAACGCAACATCGCCGGGAAATATCGAGTACGGAGGGACCTGCGCATTATGGTTCGGCATCCTCGGGCGTCTCCAGAAAGACCTGCGTCTCTCACTGTCACTACGGCGCTTGCGAAGCGGGTGAAATTACTAAATGGCACGAGCAGAAAAAACACCCGCCTGCGGCGCTTAGCCCGCTTTCGTACACACCTGGACGCGAACGCAGCCGCACATCATCAGGCACACCACTCGTAGTGCTTAAATCACGGACAGAAAGGAGGGTTACGAATCGCCTGCCGTGCAAAATCGCATCCGGTTCGCTTGCTGCGCTCTACCTTTTTCGAGGTTAACGAGTAGGTTTATTGGCTCACTTCAGACTTTTCAAGTCGTTCGGTGTGCACACGAAAATAATCCAAGGCGTGGAGCATTGGGGGACTCGTGTGGGGGTACGAGCAGTCAGACGGACTGAGGTTCCTACGCAATAAGGTCCACGCACGCAAGCCCGGAGACGCGTCGCCCGGCGCTGTGGATACACTTCCGTGCCGCAGCTCCTACTTAGGCAATCTCTCGGGTTCAGCGCTCTGCGCAGGCGTCGTCGCATCGCTATCAGCTGCTGGTTGCGGTTTCAAACTGAAATCCACGCCTCGCGCAGCGTTCTCATTTACGGTCCGTTGCAGGTCAACCTGCGACTCATCGACCGCATTGTCGCCGCCATAGGAAGTGACGTAGTGCAGCTTCCCGTTCGTCAACCAATAGTCCGTCACCGCGAAACTCGATCCGTCCTTCAAATACAACAGAACGTAAGCTGGCTGCTGCGTCGCATCGCCAGTCGTCGGTTGTGTTGCATCCGTAGCATTTGTCGCCGCCGCGCCTCCCGTGCCAGGCACCGCCACCAAATACGAATTCGGATTATCGGGAGACGTCACGTTCGCCGATCCTTCCGACGACGCATCCGTCCAACCCGGACCATAACTGGAACTCCCGCCGAAGCCGCCAAGCCCTCCAAAATACCCTAAGCCTCCACCAAAACCGTAGCCGTAGCCAAATCCATACCCATAGCATCCCCAGAACGGATCACACGGCCCGAAGCCGCCGCCGAATCCAAAGCCAAATGCCCCGTAATACGGGGCGTAACCGAAATATGGATAGTACGGATAGAAGGGAGAACCCGGCCGCACCGGCTGAAACGGATGCTGCGCCGCAGCGACCATCGCCGTGCTATGCGCTGAACTAACACTCCCGCGTGTAGAACTTGAAAGTGGCACAAACGGCCGCGAAGCATTCACATTCGCAGGCCCGTAGTAATTTACGCGTGCCGCAGCGCGCGCCGATGCGCTAGGCGGCTCCTGCCAGGTATTGTTCCCGGCTGCAAAACGTCCGGGAGTCCCAGTTACGCTCGACTCAGACTTAATGTTTCCCGCAGGCACGCCATTGGTCCCCTTCGCGGGCGCTGCCGAAGCTGTAGATCTGCTGTGGAACGGATTCCACGAATGCCCAGCGCCGCTGCCGCTGTTGCTGGTGTTGCCGTGATTGCCGCTCCCAGCGCTGTTGCTCGGAGCACTTCCGCCACCCGCGCGCGAACCCCCGCCACCAGAAGCCGCCGGCGCACTTCCCCCACCGCCGCCAAATCCTCCGTGTGCCCCGCCGCCACCGCCGAACCCGCCGCCTCCGCCATGCGCACCACCGCCGCCCCCGCCACCGCCGTGTTGCGCGAACGCAGGTGTAGGCGCCAATCCCAGCGCACAGGCAAACACCATTGCCGCTGCGGTCTTCAGAATTGTTGCACCTTGCGGACGAATGCGCGGACAAGTATCTCGTGTGGTCGTTTCTTGCGGTACTGAAAACTGCTGGGAGGTCTTTGTCATTTTGTTTCCCTCCACCCGACTGGGCGACTGAAGGGTGGGGCTACGCCTGCTGCTTCTTCCACCGCATTCTACACCATTGGACGCGCCCTTGCTCCTTTTGGTTTCCCGGGCGTACCTCTTCACTCAGATGGCGCACCTTGCGACACCCCCTGCCCTCCCCTCTCAATGACGTTATACTGTTTCCGGTGATTCCGTTCCTGCATATCGGCTCGTTCGCCATACCCACCTTCGGCTTGATGGTCGCCTGCGCAATGATAGCGGCATATTTCGTGCTGCGCGCTGACCTCGTTCGCCGCGGCATCGCCTCTAAAGATTCCGGCGAAGCCGAAGCTCTCGTCTCATTTCCATGTTTGGCCGGCTTCGTTGGTGCCAAGTTGTACCATCTCCTCGAATCACCCGCTGAATTCTTCGCGGACCCGCTACATTTGCTCTTCAGCCCGTATGGATTCGCCTGGTTCGGCGGCCTGCTCGCCGGATTCGCCACCTTCGCGTTCGTGGCCTGGCGCATCACGAGACACAACGTAACCACCGGACGTCCCGTGTCGCTTCTCACAATTTTCGATGCTGGTTCCCCCGCTGCAGCGCTTGGTTATGGCATCGGCCGCATCGGCTGCCTTCTCTCCGGCGATGGTGACTATGGAATCCCAACTTCCCTCCCCTGGGGCATGAGCTTTCCCAACGGACTCGTCCCCACAGTCGAGCGCGTTCACCCCACACCCATCTATGAATTCATCGCGGCCTGCGCAATCGCCTGGTGGCTATGGAAGTTGGGCGCGCCTGATGACGGAGGCAACTCCGCTTCAAAGCTCGCCTCTCGCCAGACGGGCCGCGCCGCTTCCAGCAAAAAGCCTGGTGAAGTTTTCGCAGCCTACTTGGCGCTCACGGGCGTCGCGCGGTTCCTCGTCGAGTTCATCCGCATCAATCCCCGCACGTTCTTGGGAATGTCCAACGCGCAAACTGCCGCTGCGGTTTCTATGATCGTAGGAGTTTTCTTATGGGCGGGCATACGTCGAAAAACGTGAAGGCGCGCTAACCGGTTTTCGGCAGACTCGTCCGGCGGCAGCGAAACAGCTTCTCAAGCGACGCACGGAACTGGCGTTTCCAGCCCGGCCTCACCCATGCGAATCGCCAGCAATCCGCTGGACAGCGCCGCGACGCTCCGCCGTGGATCCACCTTCGCCCGCAGCGCCACCACACAAAATGGCCGCAGCACGCGCAAGCGCGCAACCCTATGCTCATGGTGAGGCTCGTTTTTCATCGCCCCTGCATTTCCGCGCTGTCCATCGAGATCCCGGACTTCGCAGTATTCGTGTGAGTCGCTGGTTTCGAAGCTTTCAGCGCCGTCGTGCGCCGCGGCGTTCGCGCCCCGCTGGAAAATCAGCCGGGACTTGACGTCTGCTGCGAAGCCTCCACCGGCCTCGAGGCCCTCGAGTGCGTCAAGAAAGCCAAACCCAACCTGGTCCTCCTCGATCTCAACATGCCGGAAAAGAAACGCCTCGAAGCTGCCCATGCCATCCACTACGAATCACCGGAAGCCGACGTCTTAATTCTCACCGTGCACTTCTCTGAAGACGTTGCCCGCGCAGTCTTCCGCAGCGGCGCGCGCGGCTACGTCCTCAAATCAGACGCCGACTGCGAACTCGAAATCGTCTAGCTCCTCGCCACCGGAAAAATCCGCAAAGAAGTCGCGGCCACAGTAGGCATCTGCACCCGCACCGTCAGGCGCCACCGCAACCACCTCATTAAAAAAAACTGAATTTCTCCAGCTGCAGCGAGCCGATGCGCTTCGCCATCCGCAATCACTTAGTCGAACCGTAGCCGTTGCTTCGCCGTCCGATTTTGACTCGGCCTTCGTAGCGGCGCACCGCAGTGCGCCATCGGTGTCACGGCAAAACCGATGGCGCTCTGAGATCGGAGATTTACGTCAGGCCAACCACTAACCCCCCGCATCCGGCTCCAGGTCCGCCTTCGCCCCCGCATCCCCCTTAAAATTATCCGCCCGCCGCAACGCCGGAAACCACCAAGCCCACAACGCCGTAACCAGCAGCGTCCCAATCCCTCCGATAACCACCGACGGCACCGTGCCAAACCAGTGTGCGGTTAAGCCAGACTCAAACTGCCCTAACTCGTTCGACGCCCCAATGAAAATCATGTCCACCGCATTCACCCGGCCGCGCATCTGATCCGGCGTCGCCAACTGCACCAGCGTCACCCGAATCACGACGCTGACCATGTCCGCGGCAAAGGCTAGCGCCAGAGCGATGAACGAGACGATCAGACTGCGCGAAATACCGAAGACGATTGTACAAATCCCAAAGGCCGCCACGCACCACAACATCGTCGCGCCGATGCGTCCTCTCAATGGCCGATAAGCAAGCAAGACGGCCATGGCGCACGCGCCCACTCCTTGCGCGCTCCGCAAAATCCCCAATCCCCACGGTCCCGTATGCAAAATCTCGCGAGCATATGCAGGCAGCAGCGCGACAGCGCCACCCAGCAGCACAGCAAACAAATCCAGCGAAATCGATCCAAACACGACTTTCTGCTTCCAAATGTACACAATGCCGGCCAGCACCGTCTTCAGATTGATCGGTTCCCGCTCTCGTGCTTTAGCCTTGAAATGAATTCGCAAAGTGCACGCAATTGCCAGTACGTAGCACGCCACGGCAATCGCATACACCGACGAAGGCCCGCGGAACAGCGCGTAAATTAATCCGCCGAGTGACGGCCCCAGAATTGTACCCACCTGAAAAATCGTGGAGTGCCACGCCACCGCATTCTGGAAATGTTCCTCCGGCACCAGCTGCGGCAGCAACGCACGGCTCACCGGACCATTCAGCGACCGCACCACTCCCAGCAGCACCAACACTCCATAGATTGGTCCGACCCTTTGGTAATGGCTCAGCGACACCAGCAAGAGCAGCGCGGAACAAACCCCGAACCCCGCGTAGCAGACCATCAAAAGTTTTCGACGGTCAAAGCGGTCTGCGGCGTGCCCCGATACGAGAAATAGCAAAATCCCAGGCAGGAATTGCGCCAACCCTACGTAACCCAAATCCAGAACACTGTGCGTAATATCGTAAATCTGCCAACCGATCGCCACCGACTGCATTTCCATGGCGACGACCGTGAAAAATTTCGAAACCTCGTACAGCACAAAAGCCGGATAGGTGAACGCCACGCGCCCGGCCAATCTCCCTTCCCCGGAATCAGCCGTCGCCAAGCCCTTCGCCCTCCCCAGTCGCAGCACGCCACGGTGCCGCGAGTCGAAGATTATAACCGAGTCCGTGTATCAGCCGTGGCGCGACGAAATTCTTGTTGCGGCAAGTTCTCCGCGCAAACTCAATGCGACGTGGAATTCGATCTTGATGTTGAATGGGCAGCGGCGGTCGGCGCCGCTGATTCGTCCCCGTATGCCTGCGCGTCCGAATTTTCCGCTGCGCTCACGCCGTCGAGCTGCTCGTCAGCGTATAAATCAGCAGCGCCAGCACCAGCAAAGTCAGCACCACGTACATCCAATCGCGCTCCAGACCAAATCCCAGTACCGAAAACAAAACCCGCGCCACAGGAGTCGCTATCAGCAGCAGCAATCCAAACTGAATTACCCCGAGCGGCCGCAGCGCCATCGCCTCATGCACAACGCCCGGCACCGACCGCAATCCCGCGGGCTCCCCACGAAACGTCTGGTAGCTTTGCGCCACATCGTGCGACTCCACCAGAAACCATACGCCGCCCAAGAAAACCACCAGCGCCGCCAGCAGCACTCCCCAGCGCAGCATCTTTCCCAGAAATATCTCGACGCCCTTGTCGTCCACTCTTCCGTTCACAGCCGCGCCGTCATCCCCGTGCGTCATCACATTTTCCCCCGCACGCCCTGATAAATCATCTCGATCGCCAACGCCGCAATCACGACCCCAAACACAATCCGCAAATTCCGCACCTTCGCCCCCGGCAAAATCTTGGCGCCCACCAGCGCTCCCGCGAGCACGCCCAACATCACCGGCATCGCCAACCCCGGATCAATGTAGCCTCGCCGCAAATAAATCCCCGCGCTCGCCGCCGCCGTCACTCCAATCATGAAATTACTGGTCGTCGTCGAAACCTTGAACGGAATCTTCATCGCCTGATCCATCGCCAGTACTTTCACCGCGCCCGATCCGATCCCCAGCAACCCGGAAAGCACTCCAGCCACGTACATCAATCCAAATCCCAGCGGCACGCGGCGCACGTGATAGGACTTGAAACCATCCGCAGTAGGATACGAGCCATCCAGCCTCAGTATCGTCGCAATTCGGTCTGCCGCCATTCCCGCGGGCGGCTCGTCCGGCGTATGCGTCGAAGCGTAAGCCGAGTACAGTAGCACCAGGCCAAACACAATCGCGATACTCGAAGTGTGTATATAACCTGCAAGAAACGCGCCACTAACCGCTCCCACGGTCGTGGCAATCTCCAAAAACATACCCACGCGCATATTCGAATAGCCTTCTCGAAGATACGCCGCAGCCGCACCCGACGATGTCGCGATCACCGAAACCAGCGACGCACCGATCGCGTAGCGAATGTCTACGCCAAACACCAGTGTCAGCAGCGGCACGATCACCACGCCGCCGCCCAGGCCCGTCAGCGACCCCAGCATCCCCGCCAGGAACGATCCCAGCGCGACCACCTGCGTGAATTCCAGCGTATTCAAATGGTTGGGTTCTCGCTTCCGAACGCAACACCACTGCGACAGCGAGATTTTAGCACTTCAAGGTTTCTTTACAGGAGGGTTGCTGTCTGATACGAGGTCATACACGAAACGAATTTCCATCGGACCGTTCGAGCGCGTCCTTTCCAAACGCACAATTTCGACCAGCTGTTTTCCACCGGGCGCCGGCTCAAACGAACGCGTAATCTGCGGCCCGTGAACTCCGCCCTCATCGGCGACCAGCCGATAATCTTCCCAGTGCGCGTCGAATTCCTGATACTTATCGTCCTTCGATTTCTGCACCTTTTTCCCATCGGTAAAGAACGCGCGCTGCCGCCCCGAATCATCCGTCAAAAGCACTTCGCCATTCTTCGCGTCCGAAGTATCCTTCATCACCAGCGTAATGGATCCCGCCGGATTCATCAATTCCTGCAGCTGCTGCCGATCATAATCGCTGTCCGCGTTCTTGCTCCCGGCGTTCCTGGGATTCCCACCGCCACCGCCGTTGCCGCCTCCGCCACCAGGATAGGGCGATCCCATTCCGCCCATGTGAATCCCCGTGCCGTTCCCGCCACCGCTCCGGGGATTGGCTGGATTGTCTGCGTTGGTTCCGCGCGCTTCCCTCATCTTGTCCTGAGCATCGTCACTCTCATCCACGTTGAACTTCCAAGACGCAAAAAGCTGTTTCTTGTCCGGCACCACCATCTCAGGCTGCACCGCAGGCCTCGACGATCCCACATGTGAATCACCGGAATCCCCAGCGCCGGGCCGGATCGGCCCCGGAGGCGCCTGCGCCGCCGCATCACCGGCAAATAGCGCGCAGGTGCCGCAAATCATCGCGGCAATCGCGACGCTTCTCGCCCATATCCAGATTGGACTGCACATGGTAGAAAAAGGCGTATTAATCGTCCGCATCACTTTCATCGGCTTACTCATCCTCGCGCCTACAATCATCGGCGCGCGTAATCGCATCGCCAAAATCTCACTCACCGCCCCAAAGCCACCCGGCTGCCAATACGGATGCAAAAAAATCCCGGCGGGATGCAACACGGACCCCGCTCAAATGCCCTCTATTGCCCGCCTCCCGCACTCGCACCGCGCGCCTGCACCCGCTGCAGCAAAGCCATAAACTCCGCGCGCCGATTCCCGCCTAACCCTACGCCTGCATAAGCCATATGAATCAATTGCTGATTCGCCCGGCCGCCGTCGTAAACCCACGGAAACGGACTCACCGCCCCAATCGCCCAATAAAATTCCGCCTGCGCGCCCTGCAAATTCGTCGGCAAATTAAAATGCGCCGACGTCCCCGGATTCACAGGATTCACCCGCTGCGCCGAAAACACATACCAAGTCATGCCCGGCGACGTCACCCGCTCCATCGGCGCCATATAGAACTGCGCCGTCATCCCATAAGCCCGCGGCCCATCATTCGTCTGCACAAACGTAATCCCAGAGCTAACCTGCGCTCCGAAAAATCCCTCCAGGGTCACGTCATGCCGGCAAGCATAGGACACCTGCAAAACCGGCGGCGCATCGCTCGATCCATCGTTCGGCGAGGGCGCGAAACTAGCCCGCGCATTATTCGCCATCGCTTCGTTGATGCAAGCCGCCGAAGGCGGAAAAAGGTAATAGAACAGGAAATCAATCATGCTCATCCCTGCACCGCTGGGCATGTGCAATTGTCCATCCAGCCACTCGGCGTCGTGCCCCAGCAGCGGATTGTCAGACGTCGAAAATTCCACGATCGCATTCGTTTGCAAATTCTGCAGCGCCAGCATCCCACCCATATGAAATGGCGGCGAATAAGGAGCCAGCGCCGCCGGCGAGTCGCCCGGCTTGAATTCGCTCCACGCCACCGGCAGCTGTACCGATACCCCGTTCGTGATTCCGTGCTCGATCATCCGCGCCGCGCTTTCGCCAGCCGCCGACCCGGCGGCTGCTTGCGCCCCAGCCGTCCGCGCCAGAGTCGCCGACGCCAGCAGCACCGCCGCCACAAACCATTTCCGTCTCTCTCGCACTGGCTTCATCTCACCGCAGCTCCGCAAGCTTCGTTTCCAATCGAGTGTGCCAGCATCTCACGCCAAAAAGAAGCCCTTCCGCCAAACTTGTAAACGCTCTGCGCCATCACTCCCGACCTGGATATGCACCAATCCCCAAGGCGGCAAATCGCGAACGAACACACTACCGCTCCCAGGCCTTTCGGCCCGGAAGCGATGTTTAGATATCTCTACTTCGTCTTATGCCTTCTTGGCAGACTTGCGGCGTCCACGTCGCTTCGTCGGCGGCGTGGCGGGTGGCTCACCCACCAGCTCAGCGGACCAAATTGCAGTTACAAACTTCTTCACACCATGATCGTCAAAATCAATCGTGGTGCGCTCAGTATTCGACTCCGTCACGACTCCCATCCCGTACTGTTCGTGCCGTATGGACTGCCCTTCTACCAGTGTCTGCACAGCTCCCTCCGTGGATGATTATGACTTCAATGCTAAAGAACCCGCATCGTCGCGACACGCTTCCGCCCGCCGCCACGTCCTACCAGAAGTTTGTCCAGCTACACCATGAGCATTTAGGCAAAAATCGAAACACATCCAGCGACTGCGCGGGACTTGCGCTTCCCAGGCCCTGCATCAGCTAGTAACGAGTGCGCTAAGCAACCAACCCGCTGAGCGCATCACCGACTCACCGCTCCAGGACCGCCCAAAGCTCACACTTCGCTCTGAAGATCTTGGCAGATTTACAGGCCGACTACGTTCTCCGCCTGCAGACCTTTCGGTCCCTGCTTCACTTCAAATTCCACCGCTTGACCCTCGTTGAGGGACTTGTAACCTTCGGACTGGATCGCGGAGAAATGCACGAACACATCCTCGCCCGATTGGCGCTGGATGAACCCATAACCTTTGGCCGCATTGAACCACTTCACTGTACCTTGCTCTCTGCTCACGGAAACTGCTCCTAAATTATTCATCAGGTGGCTCTTAGCCACCAGGAAAGCTGCCTGTCGCCTAGCTCGCATCGCCCCGCACAAAAAAAAAGCCGTCGGACGTTTGCCCGGCAGCCATTCCCAGCGCGCGTCAAAAACGAACCAAAGAGCAACAAACGCACCCCCACTTTAGCACGTTTCGCCCGTCGCCGCAATCCCCTCACGGAACCGCTGCCGCTACCCTAAACCCGCAGATCGCCCCGCAATTCCGCTCCGGCTTAGGCCTTCAACACACCGGTACAGCGGCCGTCATCGTCTTCATCGTCACTTCATCGTCACTTCATCGTCACCGGCTTGACAACTCTTACCCGCAAGTGCAGGATGGCCGCGAACATTCGAGGAGTGACTCCTATGTTACTTGGTATCCCGGTTGTTACCTGGATTTTGGTTGGCATTGTCGCGCTCGCCGCCTACGTCCTGATGTCCTACCACCGCGTGGGGCCATCCGAAGTCGGACTCGTCCTCAAACGCGTCTCATCACGCAAGCTATCCGGTGACAACGTCATCGCCTTCGAGGAAGAAGCTGGTTATCAAGCCGATCTGCTGCTCCCGGGTCTGCGCTGGAAACCTTGGCTCCTCTATGAAGTTCAAAAATTCCCCTGGGTCCAGATTCCCGCCGGCGAAATCGGCGTCGTGATCGCGCAAGTAGGCTCCTCCTTGCCGATAGGCGCGAAGTCAGCCGTGTACAAAAAGTCGTTCGGCAATTTTGCCGACCTTCGCTCCTTCGTCACCGGCGGCGGACAGAAGGGCGTGCAACGCCCCGTCTTTCCTCCCGGAACGCTCGCGCCTATCCATCCCGTCGGCTTTCTGGTCGTCACTAAGAGCCAGGCTTACGGTCTCCCCATTTCACCAGAGCTCCGCGCGCGCTCAGGCAGCACGCGACGCCTCACTCCCGAAGCATTCGGACTCCAGCCCGACCAACTCTCGCTTCTACGGATCGAGCCCAAACCTTGCGGCAAAGACGGCGCTCTCACGGACATGGTCGGAATCGTCACAACGTACGAAGGCGATCCTCTGCCCTCCGGCGACATCGCCAGCCGCCTCGGCGGCTTCGCGGATATAGACAAGATGGAGAAGGACAAAGCCACTGACGGCGACGTCATCGAAATCCTGCTCGGAAACAAAAACAATCTACACAATAACTATCAGGATTTTCAGGCCTTCCTTGACAACGGCGGGCGCATCGGCCTGCAACACGACCCGCTCCTCTACGGTGCCTACGCCCTCAATCCCTTCCTGGTCAGCGTCGAAATGGTAGGGATGTTGGTAGTGCAACAAGGCCAGGTCGCCGTCATTAAGGCTTACGTCGGGCTGCCCACGCAGGATATGTCCGGCACCGATTTCAAATTCGGCTCGCTGGTGCGCCCCGGACACCGCGGAATCTGGCAGGAGCCGCTGCGCACCGGGAAGTACCCGCTCAATCCGCGCTGCTATCAAGCGGAGATCGTGCCGACCTCCATCCTCACCTTGAATTGGGCCGACGCCGTTTCCCAAGCTCATAACCTCGACTCCCAGCTCTCGCAGATCGTCGCGAAAAGCAATGAAGGATTTGTGTTTAGGATCGACCTCCAGGTCCAGATCCACGTCCCGGACACCAACGCGCCGCGCGTCATCTCCATGGTCGGCACCATGATCAATCTCGTCAACGAGGTCCTGCAAGCCGCCGTCGGTAACCATTTCCGCGACAAACTGCAAAGCATGCCGGCAGTTCGCTTCATTGAAACACGCCAGATCGTGCAGGAAGAAGCCTTCAAACACATTAAAGAGCAGCTCGATCAATACCGCGTCGAAACGCGCGGCGTTTATATTCAAGACGTCATCCTGCCCGAAGAACTGGTCAAGGTCCTGACCCAACGCGAAATCGCTAACCAGGAAATTGATACCTACCGCAAGCAGCGCTCCGCCCAGGATGAGCGCATCTCCATGGAAAACGCCAAGGGCACCGCCGAAATGCAAGCTGATCTCGCAAAATCCAAAGTAGGGGTGGACATTAAAACGAATAACGCCAATGCTCGCACCGAAGAAGCGCGTGGTGAGGCAGAATTCATTCGTCAGACGGGCACGGCGCGCGGCGCGGAAGTCGAAGCGGTGGGATTAGCGCGCGCTCGCGGCTACGAAGCGCAAGTACGTGCGCTTGGCTCGAACGCCACGGCGATGGTTAACGTCATCGCCGCGCTTTCGGAAGGTAGTTCGAAATTCGTGCCGGACATCCTCGTCACCGGCGGCTCGAATGGCGCTGGCGCTCTCGATGGCCTCGCGGCTACCGCGATGCGATATCTCGCAGGAAACGGCGGCGACGGAGCAGCTGCGGTATCTGCCAAACCCGCCGAGTCAAAGGGCGGCTCGCTTCCAAGCGCTCCGGGTGGAAAGCCAGCGAAAGATTAGGACGGCGAATGATGAGCGCAAGCGCCGCGATAGAGTTCGCGGCGCTGGTCCGCTAAAATTGCAAATTAATCGTTCCAACTAGCACGCGGGTCGTGTCTGAATCAAACAGCAGCGCCGTATTCGCATCAATAATGTAGTACGTTAAGTTGTACGTCACGTTCGGGTTCATGCCCTGAATCACCGCCGTACCCCGCCCGCTGGTCGTGTCCGGCGCGGCAATCGTCGTGTTCGTCGTGAATACGAGATCACCCGCGAAGACCGCGCTGAAGTTATTAATGTCTATCGTTCCCGAAAGCGCCTCGACTCCGGTCCAACTAACCTGCCCCGATAAATTCTGCTGATACAGCGCCGGAGCATTATGGAAAATTCCCTGCCCCGCCAAGCCAAATGAAAAGTTCCCCGTCACAGTAGAGGGAATTACCGTCTGCGCAAAAGCCGCCCCCGTGCTAACCGCGGTCGCGTCCAGTTCCAACATCACCGCAGGCCCCTGCGCCGCCTGATACATCGCGAATTCCTGCGTCGTCGAACTGGCCCCCGCCGCGCACGTTCCACTCGCTGTACTCAGCCGCAGATCAATTCGCCCGCTCGTCGGATCCACCGTGTAAGTGCAAGTACCCAACGTCGTGTCTGCTGTCACCGTACCCGCATTATTGCTGTCGATCAGCCCGCTCGTCCCGCCACTTCCGCTCGAGACAAACACTCCGCCGGCCGCGTACGCGCCGGTCGGTGACGTACCGCCCGCGGTAAACGGATAATTGCCACTCGGAAGGCTCGCTGCATTGAACGACGCCCCCGTCGGCGCCGCATAAGCGTCGCCGCCGAGATAATTATTGGCGTCGATTTCCACCAGGTGCAGCTGCGTGCTCTGTTCGGAAGCCGTGGTATTCACGATGTAAAACGCGTACTGCATCGAACCCGTCGTCGTGCTCGTAAGCGTCAGCGTTCCGCGCCCGCTTCCCGGAAAGATCGCGTCCATCGTGTACGATCCCGCCAGACTCCGATCCCCAGTCGAGACTCCGCCCGCGGGATTAAGACTGTTATTCACGTCGAGAATTGGATTCCCACCCGTTATTTGCCCCGCGCCATTCGCGGAAAATTTGCCCGCCATCCCCTGTGGAAAGAACGCCGCATCGGCCCCTGCGACACTAAACACATACGGACCGCTAAGCGCCGTCAATGCGGTCGTCAGCCCATTCAAATTCTGCTGATCCACCGTTCCGCTTCCCGTGTTGTTGGCGTCAAAGCGCGTCAGCGCGCCGTGCTGAAAATTCGCCATCGCCAGCTGAAACGATTGCGCGGTTCCTTGCCCGGCTCCCGAGCCCGATCCCACATTAAGCTTGACGCTCGTGCGGCCATCCGAACCTACCGAGTACGTTCCAGTGATCGGCACCTGCTTCGCCACACCCGTTGAAAAGCTATTGCGGTCCTCGACGCCGCTCACAATGTGCCCTTGCCCGTCCGCCACAAAACTTCCCGCCACCGCCACAAAACCCGCATTGTCGTTGCCGGAAAAGGAAAACGTGAATGGACCGGACAAAGCAGCATTCGAAAAAATAATTGTCGCGGTAGCCGTCGCGGTTGTTGTTCCGTCGGTCGCAGTGATCGTAACCGTGGCCCCCGGCGGCGGCGACGGCGGCGCCGTGTAAAGCCCTGTGGGACTGATCGTGCCGATGTTTCCACCCTCGGTCGAGGACACCGACCAGGTAACGCCCTGGGTGGTGGTCACGTTGTTCAGAATCGCAGAAAATTGCTGAGGGCCGCCTGCTGGAACCGTCGCGATCAACGGACTCACCGACAACCCCGTCCCGATGCCAATCGTCGCAATCGCCGTATTCGACGTGATCAAGTTCGTGTTCGTCGTCGAACCGGGCACCTGCGGCGTCGTCGCTGTAATATTCACCTGGCCGCTGTTGGAATCTGGCACCACCGAGGGCGCGGTGTAAACTCCCACCAGCGCAGACAGCGTGGAAGTCCCGATCGTTCCTGTGCTCGGACTCCCGCCCGCCACCCCGTTCACATACCACGTCACAATCGTCGTCGTGCTGCTGGTGTCCGTCGTATTCGATAGCGCCACTTGCGCTGAGAATTGCGCCTGCTCGTTGATTTGCACCGTCGCCGACGCAGGCGAGATCGTCACCGTTGTCACCTGGATGGTTCCGCTGCTGCTACATGAAGAAATCGCCAGCAAGCACGCCAGCGCCACCGGCAGCAACAATATTCCCCGAATTCCCATCCGCATCGAGCAACCATCCCTTCCTGCCTTAGTCGCGTCCGCGCCAGCGCTGCACGCCATTTCGTTTTCTGTTCCTGTTGCTTCGGCTCGCGCCGCCATCCTCATCATCCGCTTCCTGCTCTGCTGTCTGGTCATTTGCCTCGGCCTGCGCTTCCGCCTCGGCGCGTCCGGCACGTCGCTCTCGGGCACACACGTCTGTTCCAGTATTCCCGTCCAGAAAGAAAAAGTTCCAATGCTTAGAGGTAAGCGCGCAAGATTCGGTTGCACGACAATTGCTTATTCCGCGAGCCCCGCACCCCGTAAAGCGGCAACCATATTACATCAATCGCTTCCGCTGTCACACCCGCAATCGTGGTCCTGACGCTGCGACCAGCATCGTCATCCTAAGGCCGGCGCCTGTGCCTCATGCCGACCGAAGGAGCTCTCCCGCACCGCCGCCTTCGTCGCGCCGCAATCAAACTACTCCGCTTCTACCGGTTGCTACTGCGGCAGCGCCGAGCCGCCGTAAAACGCTTTAAGCAGAATCACTCCCCCAACCGTCGCCGCCGAAATGCTCAAAAGAGTGCCAATCAAAAAATACTCCGCGAACTGCTCACGCTTGAACTCCGGATACCGCGCAATTGACTTCGCCGCCAGAATCAATCCCGCCGTTGCCGGCGAATGTAGAAATAAAGCCGTCATCACCAGAAACCGCTCGAGCCACCCGATATACATTCCCGCATTACTCAATTCCGTCCGCGACTCCCCCGTCTGCAAATGCTTCAGCAGCGGTCTGGTCATGATCCGGATCAGGTATCCACCGCCAAAAATAACCCCCACATACACCACCATCGCCAGCAGCACGCGATCGCTCGGCGTCTGCAGCCGCTTTAATCCGCGCAACAGAATTCCCGCCGCTTCCACTCGCGCGATCCAGCACGCTGCCACCACGATCGTCACGAAATGCATCGCCTGATCCATCACAAACGCCACAGTTCCTTCCGCCAGCGTCGTGCGCCGCGCCAATCCTATCTTGATCCCGTCGATCGCCAGGTGCAGCAGAGTCAATCCCAGCGCCGCCGTCACAAATCTCAGCGAATACGCCAGCGCCGGCACGAAAAATCCCGTCAACACCACCGCGCACGCAAAATAAATCGCTCCGTGTTTCACATATCCCATCGCGCGCCCGCTCTTCTTCTGCTGCACCAACGCACTCGTCTGAAAAACAAAATCCGTCAGCAAATGTCCCAGCAAAAGCGCCAGCACCGTTCTCATCACGCTTTCCATCTCATTCCGCCGCTTGCATGTTTTTGTGCAATTTTACGTTCTTGTACGTTTTCATACAGCCTATCCCCATCTCTCCTCCACGAGCACTTTCATTCCCTTCATCGCCTCTTCCACTTGCCAGAAATATCCCCTCTTCAAATTCCGCGACACCGTCGAAATATCCAGCCGCATCGCCTTCGCGGCCGCCTGCATCCTCCGCTTCTTCCTGAACACTGTAATCGTTTCCCATTGCTTTTCTGTAACCTTTATCAAAAGCGTATCCTGCAAAGCATAAATCAGATTCGCCGTGGAATCGAACACGGCATCGTTCGTTTTAAATCCCGTCCAGACCTTGAACTTATTCCCCTCGCCTTCCTTCACTCTTTCCAGCGCCACACGCGCGAATTGAAATGCTTCGCCGCCCAGCCTATTCACCGGCCCGCGCAGTTTCCCCGGCACTCTCCCAATCCCAATCCCCATGCGCAGCCGCAGCGGCCTCAGCATCTCTCGCAGATCGAAAATCAGTTCCGGCAACCGCGCATACGAACTAACAATCGTTTGAAATTCATCTCCCGCCGTCACCGCATACGGCAGCCTGATGTACTTCCCTCGCAAATGCGCGCGCGATGCTGCCTCCAACTGTTTCCCCAGCACCGCCCGCAAATCTATCCGCGTCCTCGATCTCACCACATCCGCGATCAGCACCGCATAAGCCTTTTCCTGCATTTTCCTCACCTTGTACGATTTCGTACAATTCTACCACTTTGTACGATGTCGTACAAACCAAAACAAACACTCCACTTTCTGAATCAGCACCGCGCCTGCGGCGTTTGCCTTCCTCCCATCATCCCACCGCGTCCGCCGTTCCATCCACCTCAAGGAAAGCGCTCTCCGCCATAGGTGAAATTCACTTGCCCGTCGCGGCAATCAATCTTCATATCCAGCCGGACCAGCATCGCGAATCTCAGCACCCCGGAAACCTCCCTGCCATTTGCATTACTGATATTCATCAAATCAAACCTCACCCTATCCTGCCCCTGCTGCGATGATTGCGGGAACTCTATCTTTGCATCCCTCGCCCGATTCACCTCATTCACATTTCAACTCATCCCCGTCACCGGCGTACCTGAGCCCGGCGTCTTTGTTTCATGCCGGGAGAAGCCTGCCGGTCGTAGGCGGGGTCTCGCCCGCCTTCGTATTCGCGCGTCGTCATCCTGAACCCGCGACCGCGGGTGGAGGATCTGTCTTGCAATTCCCTGCGCTCCCCGCGCCTCTCCGGTAATCCTTTGCCTTTGCCGTTGCCGCTGCAGCCGGTCCCACTTCCCACGCACGCCGCTAACGCTCAAAATCCCAACGCCGCCCCAGCCAGCAAAGTTCCGATTCCCGATTTGCCATAAACGCCCAAAAAACATGCCTCCCCGCCATCTCCAGTGTCAGAGTAAAACACCTATTATCAACACGTTACAAACATGCCATCCTAGTACTAAAACCCAGTCCCGCTTGAAGTACTACAAGAATGTGACCTTTACCCTAGTGTCCCATTCTGTCCCACATCCTATTATCAACCTGTCGGAAAAGCTTTCCGACCTGAGGCTCGCACCGCATGAGTAAGGCGTCCAGAATGTTTCGTTCCAGGTCGAACCGCGGCGCCAATCTCGCCGTCCGGCCGACCGCCGAACCGGACGTTCCAACATTCGCCGAAGCAGACCTGAGCGCCTGCCTGGCTGCGCTGTACAACTCATCTACCACTGCCTTCCTCGACGAAGTCTACGCTGGAATAACTCCCGTAGCGCCCTTCGCCGACCACGCCGATCCGGCCTCCGACGATCACGCGCTGCTCAGCTTCACTCCGAAATCCACTGCCGAACCCGCGGATTCCAACGACGTCCTGGCCATTCTGCTCCAAACCATAGACTCCGCCGCGCACTCTGAAGGCTTCGGCAGCGCCGCAGCCATCGTCGCCACAACTTTTCAGGATGACGACACCATCATCACCACCGCCTCCACCGACTCACGCCGTGCCGAACTCTTCATAGTAGAAAAGCCTGTCGCCGCCGTTCGCCCGGCCGCACCATTCCTCACCGAAGTTATGGGCCTGGAAGCCATCGCCGCCTCAGCCCGCGAATCCGCTACTGGCACCTCCAACAATCCTTCCGACTTCGCTCATGGCGAGGATCCCCGCGCCTCTGAAGTCGTCGCCGAAATGAGCGCAGTCGCCGAGGAATTTGTCGCCGAACAGCGCCAGCACACTCCGGCCGCCTCGGGAATCTCCGCCCACGAGCGCCCGCAGGATCGCCGTCAGAAACGCCGCGCCCTCATCTCTGCTCCCATTCGCGTCCGCACAGTAGTCGCTGAATCCACCGGCAACCAGGAAATTGCCACCACCTTCGACGTCTCGCGCTCTGGCATCCTTTTCCACACCCAACTCGATTGTTATTCCCGCGGCATGCAAGTCGCCGTCGTGTTTCCCTATAGCAGATCTCCCAAAGCCGTTCACCATGAGCAGAAAGGCCGCGTCGTACGCATCACCGAACTCGGCGATGGCCTCCGTGGCGTCGCTATCACCTTCACTGCCGCGCCCCTCGAAGATGTCTCCGCCGCATTAGAAGCCGCTCAGCAAGCTGCGCACAACGATATCTACGCGCCGCCAGCCCCAACCGACACCGCCCAAGGCCCCGCGAAAAAGCCCATGGTCCTCGCCGTGGACTCGGACACGCAGCTTCGCGAATCTCTCAAGATGTACCTGGAAAACGAAGGCTACGACGTGATTGCTGTCAGCAACGCCACCGAAGCGCGCGAAGTGCTCGACCTCTTCACTCCGTCACTGCTCGTCGCCGAAGTCGAAGGCCAGGGCCTCGAGCGCCCCGGCTACGACCTCTGCGGCCACGTGAAAGCCACTTGGCGCCTGCGCGCGGTGCCTGTAGTCCTCACCACATTTTCCGCATATCCCAGTGATTATTCCCAAGCCCATTCACTCGGCGCCATCGTCTGCATGGCCAAGCCCTACAAGCAGGAACGCCTTGGCCACATCGTTCGTCTCCTCGCTCCGCTCCCCGAACACATCGAAAAAACCGCCGCGCCGCATACGCCCGACCCCACGCGAGTCCCCGGCCGTGATTTTACGGCGCACAATGGCCGCGACCGCAAAGGAAGCGCCACCAAATCCCTATTTGGCAAACTCCTCAACAAATTCCCCGCCTTCCGGTAGCCTCTCAACTCTCAATTGTTAACTTCTCGACTGCGTTATCCTTCATGGGAGGTACACCTTTCGCCTATAGTTTTGCCCTGTACCAATACTGTCCTCTGAACACGTTGACCCCGCCCCTCGCCCGCACTATCCTCTCGCGCATAGTTGCTGTTCGCGTATTCTCGATGTCCTGACGCGAACCGCAGTCTCAGTCGTTCCACAAGTTAATTTCCCCAGCCTTTAACTTCGGAGTAACGGTATCCGGGAGTGTGTCTATTCCATCCCGCGCCCCGCCCGAGGAGGTTCAAATGACAAGCTTTAGTCGATCCCTGTCCACTTCCGTTCTGGCGTTGTTCACGCTAGCCGCCACACCGCGCGTCCAGGCTCAGAATCACAATGGCCCTAGCGGCGATGGCCGGCACGGTGGCGATTCCACGCCTACCAATTCATCTGGCGACGCCCAGGATCCTGGCCCACGCGCTGGCAATGTCAACGCCGGCACTCCTCTTTCCAGCCTGACTCCTGCGCAACTTCAATTCTTTCAGGATGGCCTCTCGCGCTTCCTGCAAGTTGACTCCGTCAACGGCAAAATGGCGGGCGAAGCTGGCGTCGGCCTCGGCCCCGGCTTCAATTCCAATAGCTGCGGCGGTTGTCACGGCCAGCCGGCCGTCGGCGGCACCAGCCCCAGCACCTCGTACTATCCGTTCGTCGGCCCCAACCCGCAGGTCGCTGCCGCCACCGATTATGGCGGCGCGAATTCCATCCCCTTCTTCATTGCTCTTGATGGCCCTGTGCGCGAAGCCCGCTTCCCCTTCGCGGTTTCCGCCAGCGGCACCATCACCAACACTCCTGATGGTGGTGTTCACGACGTCTTCACCATCGCCGGCCGCCAGGATGCCGAAGGCTGCGTCATGCCCCAACCCAACTTCGAGCAGATGAATAGGATCGGCAACCTCATCTTCCGCATCCCCACGCCTACTTTCGGCGCGGGTCTAATCGAAAACATTCCAGACGCGACGATTCTCGCCAACATGGCTGCCAATGCCTCTCTCAAACAGCAACTCGGCATCAACGGCCATCCCAACTACAGCGGCAACGACGGCTCCATCACCCGCTTCGGCTGGAAAGCCCAGAACAAGTCGCTGGTGATTTTTTCCGGCGAGGCTTACAACGTCGAAATGGGCGTCACCAACGAGGCCTTCCCCAACGAACGCGCCAATCCACCGTCCTCCTGCATCTACAATCCCACTCCCGAGGACGAAACCAACTTCGCCAGCTCAGGCTCCGCAATTCCCAGCGATGTGGTCGAATTCTCCAACTTCATGCGCTTCCTCTCTCCTCCCACGCCTTCGACGACGGGAATTCCCGGGAATCCCTCCCCGCAGTCCGTTGCCGCGGGCCAGGCGATCTTCAAGCAAATCGGCTGCACTGCGTGCCACACTCCCTCGCTTCAGACCGGGCCCTCCAATCTCACTCCGGGTCTGAGCAACCAGCAGGTTGCGCTGTTTTCCGACCTGCTCGTCCATAACATGGGTTCGGGACTTGCCGATAACGTCTCTCAAGGTTCGGCCGGTCCCGACGAGTTCCGCACCGCGCCTCTGTGGGGCGTTGGCCAGCGGATATTCTTTCTCCACGACGGACGCTCGGGGCCAACAAATGGCGGCTTGTTAAACGCCATCGAAGCCCACGCCAGCTCCGGCTCGGAAGCCAATCGCGTAATCAACCAGTTCAACAACCTAAGCCCCAACCAAAAACAGGAGCTACTGAACTTCTTGCGCTCCCTCTAGCCAAAAAACCGGCGCGGCACACGCATTCGGCAACTTCCTTCCGCGTGTGCCGCGCCGTATTTCCTGGGAACGCCAATTTCCCGATTGGCGTTTTTTTTGCCGTTGCCGCTACGCAAATTCCACTCGGCCATCGCTCGGTCGCAAATCCATCGCAACTGCAGAAACGGCCGAAAAACTAGCGCTTAGAATGGGTCGCCGCGGCTTATTTTCAATCATTTGCGCCGGTTTCTAAAAATTGGTCACTACCGATTAGAATTGCCCCACCCCTGCACGGAGAAAATCGCACCAGTCCCGCATGGCGGGAGCCGCTGGCGCGACCCGATTCTCTGTACATTTTCATTCTGTACGTTTTCATATTTTAGTTTCCGCTCGAATCGAGCGCGAAGCCGCGTCGAATACAGCTGTGCGTGAGGACGGATTTGGTGCAGAACCAGTACTAGCTGGCCGAAATCGCGCTAAAACCTGTACCGCTTGTGACGAACAGATTCGGTACAGATTCGCGTCACCGAGTCTGTGGCGCGACGGCGAAATGCCTACTCCGGCGGCTACAGCCGCTCGATGTTTGCGGGAATTTCGTCGTAGCTCAAGCCACGACCTACAAAGAATACAGATTTGGAATCGTGCTGCGCCGCGATTCACAAACCCAACGACGACCGCGACGGACCACAGTCGCGAGTGGGTGTGCCACGAATCACTTTTCGGGGCAGGTGAAGATTGGGCCGGCGTAACCTTGCAGGGCGCTGGCGGAGTTGTGATCGGGGCATTCGGCGTAGGGGCAATTGTTGTCCGCGAAGGCTTGGTCGTATTTGCCGGCTTTGATATCGGGGATTGCTTTGGCGCCGACGGCTTGGGCTTCGCGATCTTGTTCGGGGGTAAGTTGGGCCAGGGAGAAATCGTCGCCGAAGGTCCGAGATTCGACTGTTGCGGCGAGATTCCAGAAAGCGGCGAGACGGCTGTCGGCGAGGGTAAGGGCTTCGAAACGCAGGGAGGATTCGTCGGGGAGTTCGAAGACTCTTTGTTTGGTGCCGCAGCGGGCGACGATGGTTTGTGAGGCGGAATCGTCATCGGAACTGGGGGCGCCGGTGGTGCGTTTGGCGACATGGATCATGGTTTCGACGTCTTCTTCGCTGAAGGCGCAGAGTTCGAAATGGTTGGCCACTTTCTTTACGGTGGTGTTTGGTACGACGCGCTGGATTGCGCGCACGGTTACGTGGCGGGTGCAGGCGGGGCTTAGCGGTGCGATGCGGATTTCGCGGACTTCGACATCGGTGGTGTCTTGGGGGCGGACTTCGAGGATGTGGTCAACCCATTTGGGGCCGGCGTGGAAGATAGCTTGGGTGACTACGAAGAAATTCTCAAGCGGCGGTTTTGGTTTGGGCTGATCAGTGGCGGCTACGCCGGACGCGGCGACGAAGGTGAGCAGCAGGAGTATCGAGCGGCGCTGAGGGCGTGCGGGGTGAATCGCCATTGCGTGAGTATAAGGCAGAGGCGGGGTTGTGGCACCTGCGGAGGAACGGCACAAGCACCACCGATGAACGCAGATGAACATTGATAAAGGCTAAAGATTTAACACAGAGAACCCAGAGAAAACCGAGGAAGAAAGAGAGCCGCGCCTGCGGCAGCCAGGCGGGGCGGGCACATGCTCCGCACAAAAAAAAACGGGTTCCGCAGCATGATGATGCGGGACCCGCCCGAACTGTAAATCGCCTCTTCGCGAAAACTACCTCTTCGCGACCAACTCCCGCACCTGGCCGGCGAAGGTTTCGGCGGTAACCTTCTCGCCATGCCAGGTGTTCGCGCGATTGAGGGGATAAGCGAAAACCACAGTCCCGGAACTCCGCTCGATCAACTGCAAAGCCGGCGTCCCATCATGCTTCGGGTTCTTGCCTGCCGCGTCTTCGCTGCCCCAAAAGAGGTGCAGCACATAAGTCGCGTGAGCATCGCTAACCACCGGCGTCAGCGGCACGTGTTTGCGCTCAAACGCCACCGACAGATAGCCATCCAACCCTTGCATCGGCTCGATATACAACGAAGGTCCCAGCGCAACGGGCCCCTTTACAGACGCATCAGCCAGCGCTGGTGCCGATGCATATGCGTAACTCGGCACCGCAGCATAAGGCTGCGCCTGTGCCAACGTCGTCGGTTCCACGGCGCTTGAAGCGGAGCTAGCGCTCGACGATACAACAGCATGGCACGCCATTCCGTTCACATAGGCCTCGTCGGCGCCAATATAATTCCCCGATCCACCCAAATTCCGGCACTGCATCTGCAGAGTCACCGATTGCTGGCCCTGCGCGGCCCCTGCCCAAATCAACCCTGCGACCATCAAGGAAGCTGCGGCTTTCATGGCGGTATTTCCTCCCACAGCAGAATGCGTGAAGCGAACGCGCGCGGCAACATTACGAACGTACCATTCTGAAACACGGCTTCTAACGCAGCAGCAGGCCTTATTGTGTCCCTGCGATACATCGCGCCTCATCGCTTTTCTTCGGCGTGCTCTGCCGCATAATTTCAGCGCTCACGGACCCGGTTTCGCGCTCGCATCCGCCGTTCCGTCGCCCGGCCCGGCCACAAAATATCCAAGCCTGGATCGCACGGTTACATCCGGACGCGCCACGGTGACTTTGATCGTGTGGAAGCCCGCACTCTGCTCGACAGCCGGCGCGTAACTCACGACATATTGCGCGTGCAATTCGCCGCCGATCTGATCCAGCGCCGATCGCACCGTGCGATCGCGCAGCGCACGAAAATGCACGCCCCCGGTAGCCGCCGCAGCCACCGCGAGCTGATGATTGCTTATTTCATTTGTGCCACGCGTAATCAGCCAAACCGCTATGGGCATCAGATCCAGTGTGCCGCCCGGCGCCCTCCCGTTCTCCGGTATCTGCATTGCGCCGGGCCGCGTCGGTCCAGAGAAGACGCCCGGCGGATACTTGATTCCCCTGCTCGGTGACCGATCTCCAAAACGCAAGTCCGCGCCGCTGCTGCTCGGACCAATCGCGTAAATCGCGATATCCGCAATCTGCGCCTCGCGCAAAACGAGCCCAAGCTTCGCATCGCTGGCGATATCCTGCGACTCCCCCACTATCAACATCACTCGCCGATAATTAAGCGGCCGCGTCTTCAACCGCTCCACCGCCTCAGCCATTGCGTCGTACAATCGCATCTCCGGCGCTTCGAATTTCACCGCCGCGATCGCCTGCTGCACATCGTCATGATCGTGCGTGAACGCCTGCCGCACATCCACCGTGCTGTCATAAGTGACCACCGCGGCTTCGCCGTCGAGCGCCATCACCGTTTCGGTGAAGATGCTCCCCATCCCGTGAATCACTGGCGCCATCATTTCGATATGCGAGCTGGTCTCAATCACCAGCACCACCGCCAGGGGACCCCCACCTAGGCCCCAGTGATCAATCCTCTGCTCGACGCCGTTGTCGAACACGTGAAAATCGTTTTGTGTCAAATCCAGTACCGGCACGCCTCGCTTGTCCAACACCGTTACCGGAGCAATCACCTCCTCGGAACGCACCTGAATTTTATTTTGCGCCTGCGCCGCGCCCGTAGCCGTCGCGGTTTGGCCCTCGGCATAAATCGACAGCACCGCAAGACACACAACAAGCACGGCTCCGCGCCCGCCGAGTTTAATCCGTCGCCCCATTCCGATGTCGAATGTGATTCCATTCACTCCTTTACCGTTGCCCCCGATTCGCGCCACGCGTTGACCGGTGCTATCATTCCAGCGCAAATTCTAATCGGAGCCCTCCCGTGAATACACATTTCCGTGTCATCGCAACAGCCGCCGCAGTCCTCGCCGTTGTCCTCTGCACCTCGATCATCCCAGCGCAAACGCTAACTTCCTCCCCCGCCCTCTTAGTTCTCGATAAAGCAGAAAACTCGCTGGCCATCGTTGATCCCACCACGCAAAAAGTTGTAGCCCGCATCCCCACCGGCGAGGGGCCGCACGAAATCGCCGCCTCCGCGGACGGCAAACTTGCCGTCGTCACCAACTACGGCGCCAAAGAGCCCGGCCACTCTCTCTCCGTAATTGATCTCGCCACACGAAAAGAAATCCATCGCGTTGATCTCGGTCCTCTGGGGCGCCCCCACGGCATCCTCGCCGCCGACGGCGAATTTTATTTCACCGCCGAACTCAATAAACTGATCGCCCGGTACGATCCCGCGACCAACAAAGTCGACTGGCTCCTGGGCGTCGGGCAAAATCGCACGCACATGCTGGTGCGCACAAAGTATCTAAATGAATTCTTCACCTCCAACGTGGATTCCGGCACCGTAACCGCGATCGAAAAAAGTTCTGACCCCTCCGGCTGGAAGGAATCGAACATTCCGGTGGGCAAAGCCGTCGAAGGCATAGACATCTCTCCCGACGACAAGGAAGTTTGGGCCGCCAACGCTGGCGACGGCACCGTTTCCATCATCGAAACTGCCACCAGCAAAGTGCTTCAAACTTTCGATGCGCGCACCAAACATTCCAATCGTCTGAAATTCACGCCCGACGGCAAGTTCGTGCTGATCTCCGATCCCGCCACCGGCGAGCTAGTAATCGTGGACGCCGTCACCAGAACCATCACCAAGATGCTCCCGGTTGGCCAAGGTCCTGGCGGCATCCTGATCGTCCCAGACGGCTCCCGCTGCTACGTAGCCCTGGCCGGCGACAACGCCGTAGCCGTGATTGACCTGCAGGCGCTCGAAGTCTCCGGCAAAATCCCCACGGGCCAGGGCCCGGATGGACTGGCGTGGGCCGCCGCATCCACCGCCAAAAAATAAAATATTGCCCGCCACTCTCCCAACCTGCGAGAATCTCTGCGAAACTTTGCGCTACATCCCGCCATCCAAAGCACCGGGCGATCATCCAAGGAGCCAGCGAAAATGGAATTCAGAACCCTAGGCCGCTCGGGCTTAAAAATCCCAGTCCTCAGTCTCGGCACCGCCACTTTCGGCGCCGGCAGTGAAGTTTTCCGTGCCATGGGACAATCCAATGTTTCCGAAGCCACCCGCCTGGTGGACATCTGCCTGGAAGCCGGCGTCAACATGTTCGACACCGCGGACATTTATTACGAAGGCCTGTCGGAAGAAGTTCTGGGCCAAGCCATCGCCGGCCGCCGCGAAAAAGTTCTCATCTCCACCAAAGCCACTTTCAAAATGGGTGCCGGGCCGAACGAAGTCGGCTCCTCGCGCTACCATTTGATTTCTGCCTGCGAAGCTAGCCTGCGCCGGCTGAAAACGGATTACATTGACCTGTACCAGATGCACGGCTTCGACGCGCTCACTCCGGTGGAAGAAACTCTCAGCGCTTTGAACAATCTGGTGCAAAGCGGCAAAGTTCGTTACATCGGCTGCTCGAATTTTTCCGGCTGGCATCTGATGAAATCGCTCGACGTCTCCGAACGATATGGCTGGGCGCGCTACGTCGCTCATCAGGCGTACTACTCGCTGATCGGGCCGCGAATACGAATGGGAACTCATGCCATCTTGGTCTCGACCAAGGCGTTGGTTGCGTTGTCTGGAGTCCGCTCGGCTGGGGACGCCTCACCGGAAAAATTCGGCGCAATCAGCCGCTGCACAAGGAAAGCCGGCTGCACAAGACCGCCGAGTTCGGCCCGCCGGTCGAGAACGAGCACATCTATAATGTTGTGGACGCGATAGATGAGATCACCGAGGAGACCGGCAAATCCGTCTCGCAGATCGCGCTCAACTGGCTGCTGCAACGGCCTACCGTGTCGAACGTAATCTTGGGCGCTCGCAACGAAGAGCAGTTGCGGCAGAACCTGGGAGCGGTCGGCTGGAACCTCACGCCGGCGCAAGTGGCCAAACTAGACGCGGCCAGCAACGTGACGCTCGCTTACCCGTACTGGCACCAACGCCAATTCGGAGAGCGCAATCCACCACCGACGCCGTGATGCGCGTGCAGCTTTCGTAGCGTCGGCGTCCCTCCGGCTCTTCACTTCGTTGCCGTTGGTTGTGTTCTTTGAGTTTGTAGCGGCAGTCTGTCCCCGCTACTCAAACTGTTTTCGAAACTGCGCGAATTGCTGTCGCAACTCTGCGATTTCATTCTTCAACGCGACAACGTCGCTCTCCAACTGCGCGATCCTGCCGCCGTCTGCCGCGTGACTGCCGGAAATCTCCCTTAGCGACTCGCGTGCGACCCTCGCACCCTCCCGCGCCGAATCCTCTACGTCCCCGCAAAGCAAATGCACGTACCGGGACTCCTTGGTCCCGGGCTGCCGCGGCAGCACCTTCACCAAAGCCGGCTCGCGGGTCATCAATTTCTGCAACCCCGCCTGCACATCACTCAACTCCTCAAAATGATGCAATCGCTCGCCACGCCCGCGTATCTCCCCCGGAGTCTGCGCCCCGCGCAACAACAAAACGCACAAGACCGCCGTCTCTGGTCGAGTGAAATTGAAAACTTCCTGCAAACGATGTTCGTACTTCCGCACCCGGCTATCATTGGTATCCGCCGCCCCCGCCAATTGGAATTCGCCCAGCGACCGCAACGCCGCGGTCACCGCGTTCTCATCCAGGTTCATCACCGGCTCGCGATTCGATTTCTGGTTGCAAGCATTCACCAGCGCATTCAACGAAAGCGGATAATATTCCGGCGTGGTAATTTCCTTCTCCACCAAAGCCCCGAGCACTCGCGCTGCTACTTCACTCAGATGAATGTCAGTGCCCACAAAATTCATACTCCTCGCGATTGCAGTTGTCTTTCGCTGCGTGCTTCGCTTTTGCTCCGCATGCTTAGTGTTAAAGCTTTTGCTTTTGCTTTTCTTTTGCCGCTACCGGCCCTCGCTCACAATCTGCTGCAACACTTTCAAATCGCCATCCACCGCTCCAGTCCGCAAATGTGAAATATCCAAGCCCAAAATGCTCGCGACGAGCGGATACACATTCACGTTCTCAAACGGCGCCACCTTCTGCCCACGACGAATATCCGGCCCGGCCGCGAAAAAAATCGCCTTCATCTCCGGCATGTGCGCCGGATCGTATCCGTGCATCCCCAGCGGCGGCCCCGCAGGATGCATCGCGTCCCCGGCACCGGGCGGCGCCTTCACGCGTATCAAGTAAGGTCCGGTAACGACGACCACTGGATCCCCTTCGCGCAAATTCCTATCAAAATGTAATCCCGCCGGCGCCGAGCCATTGCGATAAACTTTGAACTTGTCGCTCTTCCCATCCAGTGCAGCGAAAACCTCTTCAGCCGCCGCTTCCGACCGCGGGTACATGAAACTTTCTGCCGATTTCTCCAGCAAGCGGGTATCAAAATACTCGCTCAGGTTGATCCAGTCTCCCTCTACCTTCGCCATTCCGTGATCGGCCAGGACCACAACATCGACGCGCAAATTCAGTTTCGAGACGCCCCGGGCGAGCCTCCCGATTTCGTCGTCTACCTCGCGCACCGCCGACGCAACTTCCGGACTTTCAGGCCCGTGCGCATGCCCCGCGCTGTCCACATCGCTGAAATATAATGTAATAAAATGCGGCCGCCGTTCAGCCGGCAGTTGCAGCCAACGCAGTACCTGTTCCACGCGCTGCCGATTCGGAAATTTCGCGTCGTACTTCATGTAATACGTCGGTAGGGTGCTCTGAATGTCTGCCTCCGACCCCGGCCAGAAAAAACACGCCGAACGCATCCCTTGTTGTTCCGCCAGAACCCAAAGCGGAGTCCCACCGTACCAGGTGCCGTCGGTCACGGTCTGCTCATCTTTGTAGCTATAGATTTGCTTCCGCGCTGGATCGTAGAAAACGTTCGCCACAATCCCGTGATGCTCTGGATATAGCCCCGTGACAATCGTGTAGTGGTTCGGAAAAGTGATCGAAGGGTAAGCCGGAATCATCCCCTCCGGCGCGCTAGCTCCCCGCGCCCCCAGCGCTTCCAGATTCGGCGCATGATAAATGCGCGGATAATCATAACGAAATCCATCCAGCGAAACCAAAATCACATACGGCTTGACCTGCTGCTCAGGAGTGTTCGGCCCGCGCTCAACTGTGATCGGCGAAGCAAGCTGAGGCACCGGCGCGGCATTCTGCTCTGCCTTTGACTGTTGCCCCGCGAGCATCCGCCGCGGCGTAACAGCCGCTGCGAATCCCAACGCGCCGAACACGCCGGCAAGAACCGCGAAACGCAGCGCGCTTAACCACTCTCGCCTCCGCATATTCATTCCACATCCTCCGTGGCCGCCGCACCGGCAAAACTCCGCGCCACCGAATCAGCGCACCACATTATCTTTCCTTCCAGTGCTTTTGATTATGAAAATTGTGCTGCAAGCGACCGAGCACTTTTCCGCAACCGCGCAGTCACATGCATCGTCTAATACTGTGCAGCCGGAAATTGGCTGCGTGACACAGAAAGAAGGCCCGACATGAAAGAAACAAACGAGGTTGTAGTTACCAACATCTTCCAACCCACTTTTACCCTGCGCGAGCCCGAAAAGGGCCCCAAACACGAACACACTCATAGCTTGAATGAAATTCAGCGGCGAGCGTATCAGGTTCATGAACGCCACGGCGGAATTTACGGCGGATACACGCTGGAAGACTGGCTGGAAGCAGAGCACGAGCTGGACGAAGAGGACAATTCCCCGTCGCCTAAAAAAGATCAAATTCACTGACGCCGCGAAATTGCCGACTTGCTCAAGCCCGCCAAGCAGCAAAACGCCGCCCGAAAGGGCGGCGTCTAGCTGCCAGAAGTGGATAAACTTTCTTGCGGTACGATCTGCCCGAGGCCGCTAAAACCAAATCAGCAGTCTGCGTCGCGCCGCGAGCTCAATTCCCATCAGACCTGTTCCCGGCATTGGTTGCGAGCCGGGCTCCGGCGTCGTGATCGTCCCTGCGTAATCCAGACCGTAGGAACCTCCCGCCTCTTGATACACGACGAACGAAAGCGTGTTCGCGCCATCCGTCAAACCAGTCAAGCGCAGCATCGCAACGCCGCCCGCCAGCTCAACCGGTCGATGCAAGCCCATCTAATCAGTTGATCGGCCAATACTTCCCTAGCAAGAATCGAGCTGTCAGGCTGACGCGGCCGAGACCTGGCCACGGGAACGCTCCGGCTGATCTAACCAAATCAGCGCTCGTAGCTTTTGTTTTCAATACAAGGTGGGTTCGAGCTGATTGTTGCGTCGACCCATTGAGACCTCGGCGCTTACGAGGCACTCAGTCGATTTGGCCTGATGATCACGGTTGACAGGGCGGCGGACTTGGCGGATACAAGGAGTCCGAAACGAGTCGTACAAAAAGGAGATGTTATGAAGCTCACCGCGAAGAAGGCTCTTATTACCGGCGGCAACAGTGGCATCGGTCTTGCGACGGCCCGACTTTTCGTTGCGGAGGGCGCGCAGGTCGCCATTACCGGCCGCGACCAGAAGACGCTCGACGAAGCGATCGCCGAACTTGGATCGAGCGCGCGTGGCTACCGCGCTGACGTCACCATTGCGGAAGATCGCAAGCGGCTCTTCGCAGCCCTGGCCAAAGATTTCGGGAAGCTCGACATTGTCTTCGCCAACGCCGGCATCTCCGGCCGGACTCCTACGGGCTCGACCGACGAGGCCATTTTTGAAAACGTGATCCACACCAACCTTAGTTCCGCTTTCTTCACGGTGAATTCAGCGGTCCCTCTGCTGAACGACAACGCCAGCATCATCTTTACTGGATCGGTGCATAACTACCTCGGCCAACCTGGCGTCGCCGCATATGCGGCCACCAAGGGCGGTCTGGTCTCGATGGCGCGTTCCATCGCCGCCGACCTGGCACCGCGCAACATTCGCGTGAACGTCGTCGCACCAGGCGCGATCAAAACTGCCATTTGGAAGCGCGGGCCCCGCGCCTCCGCTACCGCAGAAGATTCCGCTAAGTTGGAGAAGTTCTTCTCTTCCGCGGTTCCGCAGGGCCGTTGGGGCGAGCCGGAGGAGGTTGCCAAAGCCGTGCTCTTCCTTGCCTCGGACGACTCCTCGTACGTCAACGCGGTTGAGCTGATGGTGGATGGCGGAGCTACGGGCGCCCCGTTTGGAGCTCCCATTATTCTGGACGTATTTACGCCGCCCGGTAGCGAGGCGAAGCTGGCAAAGGCTCACGCGCAAGGCGATCCGCAGTGAAGTGGAGAACGGACAAACCGGAAGCTAGCGAAGACAATCTCGTTGCTGAGGCTTGATTGGAACCGTCCGCGAAAATCTTGAGCTCTAACGATTATGTAGAAGCTCCCTGACGCACAGATCCGGCGCGAAGCCTTCGCGCCGGCGACGGAGACGGCGGAGATTCGCTCCGCGCTGCCGGCGAACGAATCCATCCAATTGCAGATTGCCGCCGTGTCGTCTCGGCGCTCACTGCTTCGCCCTCATTGCTTCGCGGAACTCGCCGCCGTAACGTGCGGCTCGCCGAAGTAGGGAAAATCCGGGCGCATCAGCCGCATATCTGGCACCACCCCATCGCCGAGGGCCGTGTTCGTGGCCAGCGTGAGAATCACGTCCATCACGTCGTCGCAGAGGCCGCGACCGTTGAAGGCGGCAAAGCTGAATGAGGCGGGCGTGTCCAGTTCATACGGCAGGACCGATGGGCAGAGGCGCGCGAGGAGTTGCGTAGCGTAGGCGGATGGGTCGGCCGCCGAGTGGGCGAGCGCGGTGACTTTTTCCACGAAGTCGCGTATCGGTTTGGAGAACAGCGCCACTTCGTCCGCCGGGACCGCGCGGTTGTAGTCTTCCGAAGCGTCGTGCAGCGAAGGATCGGAGAGCAGCATGTGGGTGATCATCGGCAGGCCCCAACGCGATACCTGCACCTCCGGCGCGTGCCCGTAGAGCGATGCGGTGGCCCAAGCGTGCACCATACCTCGGCCGATCAGGCCGCTGGGGACCTCGAGGACGATGGCGGTGACATTCTTGCCGCCGAAGAAGTTCTGGCGATTCTGGAACGCCTCCGGGGCAAACCGGTTATCGGACCAGAGAGCTTTTCTGAAGTCACCGAAACCAGCGCCATCGGTTGCGAACAGATCGGGCGCAAGGCCTGCGTACGCCAGGCAGCCCTGATCCGCTTTCACCACGCGACCCGTATTCCCGGAAATGATGAGTTCGCCTGCGGCACCCTTCAGAGCGTCCGCTCCGGTGGCGCGCCGGACCGCGAAGGTCTGAACGTGCCGGTGCGCGCCGCCATCGGCGTGGGCGGGCGCGCCGAACTGGACCTTGAAGGCGACGTCTTCGCGAAGATCGCGATTCGTGTCGAAGCGAAAGGCGTAGAGGCCTTCGTCGCGGAAGGTGTCGGGCGCGCCGACGCCGGCGTTCGGATTCACGGTCAAGGCCATGACCGTTGTGCCCGGGCGGCCGCGAAACAAGTAGAAGTCGCAGACGTTAATGCGGGGGTCTTCTTTTGCGGTAGGCGTATCGAAATGATGCGACATGGCGAATCTTCTCCTAAAGGGTTACACGCGAGGCCAAAAAATCGATCGCTTTGTGTGCGGGGTCGATGGGGCGATCATCCTTGACATCCTCAACCTCATCGGAAGATTTTTCAAGTTTGGAATGGAAACGAAGCAATTCCCAAGTCCTTCCATGAGAAGGCCGGTCGGAGTCAACACGTTTTTGTTTTTTCCTCTCTGTGGATCCTAACTTTTTCACCGAGCCTCCTCTGTCGCCATCCTTCCATCCGCTGTCTTTGCTGAGCGATTCTTGCTCGCCGCCCGGTGGGCGTCCTCGATACAGTAGGCACTGCGACCCGACAATCGACCTTGGCTCGCGTCTCGCGACGGGAGTTGGGCCAGGAGTTGGGCGCAGTCACCTGCTCGCGGCGGTTGAGATCGGTTGTTACAATCCACACTCTGCCACTCTCTAGGCGACTGCAGCCATCCCTTTGCGGTTGTTGCGCAGTGCTTCGTACCCTTCTTGGCTGACCCACAACTTGTGCAGCAGTACGGCCAGCTTCCGCGCTACCGCGACCACGGCTCGCTTCTGGGCATTCTTTCCTCCGCGCTCAGCCAGCTTCAGTCCCCAGCGCCGCAGATCACTGTCCTGCCCCAAGGGCCCCAGAACGTAGTGCGCGCCCTGTACCAGCAGTGTGCGCAGATACTGGTCTCCTTCTTTGCTGCTGTGCGGTTGTGGTTCGCTCATCCGCGAGTTCCTGCGACCAGGCCGCAATCCCACGTCCTTGGGAATGCGTCCACGCTAAAGCAATCCCAGATGGTCCGGATAGCGGGCCTGCAAGGAACTCACCAGCACGTCAAATTCGGGAAGCCCGCGCAGATTTCGCAGCCACGGGTCTTTCGTAAAAAAAGGCCAGCACGCGAATCCGGTGCTGACGCTGCGCTCCAGCCATTCAAAAGCCTCGGTGTGCCGCTCCAGCAACGCGAGAATGCAGGCAACCTGATAATAAGTATGGTGCGCATGCCCGAAAGATCTCGGACTGGCGCAAGCGCGGTTCAAACATTCGAGGGCCCGTTCAGGCTTGCCGCGCAGAGCGTAGAAAACGCCGAGAAGACTGGCGCTGAGCGGTTCGTCGGGCAAGATCTTCACCGCTTCATCCAGCAGCGCTTTCGCCGCGTGCCAATCCTCCATCATCATGGCCAGCTGCGGCGCGAAATAGACGGGATACTTGTTGCCGGGGCTCTCCGCGCGCCACGCTCGGATTTCTTCGCGCGCCAGGTCGTACTCGCGGCTCCAGACGTATACCTGCACGATGCTGTGGCTCACCACTTTCTGCGGATGGAACGGCCGCCCGCGCTCATACATTTCGCGCGCGTGGTCCAGCAAGCCGACGTGCGCCAGAATTGTGCCCAGGCGATTGTAGGCCTGTGGCAGATTTTTCTGTAGCCTGAGCGCGCGACGCAGCTCCGCGATAGCTTCCAGATGCTGAAAATTTTTCGACGGGCCCCACAGCAGAAAAGCTTTGGCCACGTGTCCTTCAGGCAGATCGGCATCCAATTCCAGCGCGCGGCGGCAATGAAACTCGGCCTTCTCCAGCCACACGCTGCCCGGGTCCAGCTCAAAATGGCGCCTGGCGCACACCAGCGAAAGCGTTGCGTGCGCCAGCGAAAAATTCGGATCGCGCATGACTGCCGTGCTCAGGTGCCGCGCCGCTTCCTCCAGGTGTGCCAGATCGCCCGACGAGCTGAGCCGGTACCCGCTCATGAATTCCGCATAAGCGAGCGGGTCCTGGCTGTGCCGTGGGCGGCGATTCACCGCGGGGAGATGCAACCTGCGGTTCAACGCGCTCGCGACTTGCTGGGCGGTCTCGTCTTCGAGATCGAAAAGGCGGTTGACGTCGAAATCACATTTGCGCGAAAAGCAGACGCGCTGCAAATGGGAATCAAACATTTCCAGCGAGACGCGCTGCTGGCCTTTCGATTCCTGAATCGCGCCGCGCACCACAAAGCGCATGCCCAGGCGCGCGGCAATGTCCGCAGTCGCCGCGTTCGCCGGCACGTTCAGCACAGCCGACGTCGGCAAGACGTCCACACCTTGCAGATTTCCCAGGCGCGCCACCAGCGCGTCCGCAAATCCCAGGCTCACGCCTTGCTCGTCGGACACATTCCCAAGCAGAAGCAGTGGCAGCACGGCGAGCGACGTGCGCTCACTTCGCGCCGCGGCAGGTTCCGCACCTCGCTCGACCGGTGAAGCTTGTTCGGTATCCGACTGCGGGAAACGCGCGTCGATCACACGCAGCGGCCCGATAAAGCGGTAGCCTTTGCCGACAACTGTTTCCAGGAAGCACGGTTTGGCGGAATTATCGCCCAGCGCAACACGGATTTTTCGCACGATGTTGTTGATGTTCGGCTCGGTATCAACAAAGAGATCCGAACGCCAAAGCTTCGTGACGATTTCCTGGCGCGTAATTAATTGTTCGCGTCGCGCGACCAGGAAAATCAGCAGCTCCATCGGCTTCTTTTCGAGCTTCACCCGACGTCCGCGGCGGCGAAGCTCGTAGCGCCCCAGGTCCAGTTCGATATCGCTGATAGCTCGATTGGCAGCGCGCATGGAGGTCGCTTCCAGGCATTATCCCCTAAGAGTGAGCGATTTAAGAAGATATACGAAAGATATGCAAAGGTTATACGCTTTCAATTGAAACGGCCCGGCAATCGGCGGATTATTCTCGCGGATCAACGTTCTACATTGGAGGCAGGACCATGAAACGAAAAATCTATCTCACGCTCATGCTCGGCGGGCTGTTGGGCGCCGCTGGCTTGGCGATTACCGTGGGTGCTCATCCGATTCCCGCCGAGAAAAACGCATTCACTCCCGCTGAGATTCCCTACGGTCCGGTTCCGGCGTTCGTCGCGCCGGGCGCGCAGCTGGCGGTGCTGGAAGGCAACCCCGGCGCCACGAGCGGTGATTACACCATTCGCCTGAAAATGCCAGCCGGATATCGCATAGCGCCGCACTGGCATCCGCAGCGGGAAAACGTCACCGTCATTTCCGGCACATTCAAAGTCGGTATGGGCGACCGCTTCGACGAAAACACGATGGGAACTTTTCCGGCCGGCAGTTTTGCGTACCTGGATCCGGAGATGCATCACTACGCAATGGCCAGCGGAGAGGTCGTGGTGCAAGTCCACGGCACAGCGCCGCTACAGTTCAACTACGTTAATCCTGCCGACGATCCAAGCCGTAACAAGTAATGGATCGTGCTGTCGCGGGCATGGGATCAACGCCCGGGATGCGCAGTCGCTTGCATGAACCTTTTCCGGCAAAGCCCTAGGTCCTGATAAGACGCGAGCCAAGGTCGATTATTAGGTCGCAGCACCTACTGTATTGAGGACGTCCAACTGGCACCGAGCGATCATCGCTCAACCAAGAGTGCGGATGGAAGGGTGGCGACAGAGGCGGCTTGGCTCCATGGGAACAATTTGGAAAAGAAGAAATGAAGAGAAGGAAAGAAAAAAAAGAAAAACGGAAGAACAGCCTTTACACTCATCGATCTTCTCATGGAAGGAGTTGACTTCACTTACGAACTCCAGATGCACAACCACATTCGCTCGAACCGTCTTCCTCCCGCTTCCTTGCAGCGAAACTAAGCGAGCCACGAGCCCAGCCAAGTACGAGATTGGGCGACCCGATTGCCACAGAAGCCGGACTCCAAACCACACCCTGAAGTGAGAAGACGATAGTCAGAAGGGCGCTGCCAAGCAAACTCGGGGGCGACCAGCGCTGCCGCCTCATATCCACTTGAGTCCGGGTCGTCGCCTAAGCAATAAGGGCTCGATGTTGTGGACGGTCTGGGTGCCTTGGTTGTTTACTGGCAAGTGTGCGACACTGAAAGCCATCGCAGGACCATTCACCGGCAGGAGTGTGCCGCGTGGGATCGACAATTTCCTCGCTCATCGGGGCAGCTGAACACGGCGATAGCGCAGCTGCGGACGCTCTTTTCACCACTCTCTACTCGGAACTGCACCGGCTCGCGAAACGGGAGCTGGCGCGATGGGGGACTCCCGCAAGCCTGAGTGTTACCACGCTCTTGCACGAGGCATATCTCGATATGGCCGCGCGCGAAGGCAAGTCCTTCCCCGATCAGGCGCGCTTCATGGGATATGCGGCGCGCGTGATGCGAGGACTCATCATCGATCATGCCCGGAGCCGCAACGCGATCAAACGCGGGAGCGAGTTCCAAATCACCTCGCTCAAGACAGACTTCGTCGAAAATTCCGTGGACGCTAAAGAGCTCGCTACGATCAGCGATGCCCTGGATCAATTAGCGAAGGTAGAGCCCGAACTAGCTGAACTCGTTGACTTGAAATTCTTCTGCGGACTCTCGTTTGCTGAAATCGCTTCCCTGCGGAACCTTTCGGAACGCACGGTGCAGCGCAGTTGGGAAAAGGCGCGTATCTATCTCCACATGAGCATTCGCGCGGATTTGCCGCTGTGAGGAATTGATGCCCAAGCTGAGTCCCGAGCAGTGGCTGGCCCTCAGCCCGCGGCTCGAGGAAGCGCTGGGGATGACAGACGAAGAGCGCTCAACCTGGTTTTGCACCTTGCGAGACCAGGACCCCAATCTTGTGGGTCAACTGGAAATTCTTTTGCAGGAGTACCGCGAACTTTCCCAGGAAGGTTTTCTCGACGCTCGCCCTGTTGAATTGCCGGGAGCGCCGGGCCTGGCGGGTCAAACTTTTGGTGTCTACAAGCTGATTTCAGAGATCGGCCATGGCGGAATGGGCACCGTCTGGCTGGCCGAACGAAGCGACGGACGATTTGAGCGTCGCGTAGCGGTGAAGGTTCTAAACATCGCGTTGCTGGGGAAAGGCGGCGAGGAGCGCTTCAAGCGCGAGGGCCGCATTCTGGGCCGCCTGGCACATCCCCACATCGCGGAACTCATTGACGCAGGTGTATCCCCGGGCGGGCAGCCCTTTCTCGTTCTCGAGTACGTGGAGGGCGACCACATCGACCGCTACTGCGACCAGAACAATCTCGACATCACAGCACGCGTGCGGTTGTTCCTCGATGTATTGCGCGCCGTGGCCCAAGCACACGCCAACCACATCGTTCACCGAGATCTGAAGCCTTCGAATATTTTGGTGCGGACGGATGGCCAGGCAAAGCTCGTCGACTTTGGAATCGCCAAACTGCTCGAATGCAATGGGCAGAGCGGCGAAGCCCCGCTCACGCTCGAAGGTGGGAGGGCGCTGACGCCCGAATACGCTGCGCCCGAGCAGCTGAAGGGCGATCCCGTGACGTCAACCACGGATGTCTATTCCTCGGGTGTGCTGCTGTACGTGTTATTGACCGGGCAACATCCCGTGGGTTCCGGACCGCATACGCCCGCGAGCCTGGTCAAAACGATCCTGGACACCGAGCCTCCTCGTCCTTCGGAGATCGTGGTTATAACGTCGACAAATGCAGAGAACGCAGTCACCAATGCCAGTAAACGCGCCACCACGCCCGACAAGCTGGCGCGGTTGTTGCGCAGCGACCTCGATACGATTGTCGCAAAGGCGTTGAAGAAGAATCCGGGGGAACGCTATCCCTCGATCAAGGCCTTCGCCGATGACTTACAAAGATTCTTGCAACACGAGCCCATCCGAGCTCGACCGGACGCAATTGGCTATCGCGTCGGCAAATTCGTGCGCCGACATCGGAGCAGTGTTGTCGCCGCGCTGGTGGCCACGCTGGCACTGGCCGGCACTACCTTGTCTACATGGTTTTTTCTTCGTCGCCACGAAGCTCTCCCGCAGTTCAAGCAGCGAAAGCTTACGGCGAACGCACAAGATTCACCGGTGCTCAACTCAGCGATTTCTCCGGATGGTAAGTATTTAGGCTACTCCGACCAGCAAGGCCTTCATTTACAGCTCGTCGCCACCAACGCCGCCCAAGACGCCCTGCTGCCTGCCGCCATGCATGCAGGAACAGCTTCCTGGACCTTCGGGAGTTGGTTCCCGGACTCAAAACGATTCATCGCTTCTGCCAGCGTCCCCGGAAAGCCAGCTGGCTTGTGGTCGATTCCGATACTGGAAGGGCAGGCCGAGAAACTTGCTGAAGTTGAGGATATGTTCGGAGGCGCGATGCTTTCAGGCGACGGTTCCAACATTGCCTACGAAAGATTGCGGAGCGGTGGCGGGGCACGCGAGATTTGGGTGATGGGGTCGCACGGAGCCTCTCCTAACAAGATACTGACCGCCGAAAACGAGGCCACAATTAGAGATGTCGCCTGGTCGCCTGCAGGTAATCGACTTGCATATTCATATGCGCTGCAGCAAGGGGGCCGCGAAGCGGTGATGGTTCGGAGTTGTAACCTCAGTGGAACAGATTTAACGACCATCCTCCGCGAAGACCGCCTGAGCTCATTCGTCTGGACGTCTACTGGGCGATTCATTTACTCCCGAAACATGGAAGTCGGCACCGCTGAGTCCGACAATTTGTGGGAATTGAAAATTGATGACCGGAAAGGCGTTCCGCAGGGCAAAGCGCGCCAGCTGACCGATTGGTCGGGATTCTCTGTTTATGGCTTCAGCGCGACGGCGGACGGAAAGCAGCTGGCTTTTCTAAGGCGCAATGACCACGTTTCTGTTTTTGTCGGAGACCTCACCGGCAAGGACATCCGCCTGGCGAACTACCGCCGGCTGACGCTCGACGACAATTACAATATCCCTTTGGCGTGGACGCCAGATTCTCGCGAAGTGATTTTTTCATCACAACGGGTGTCAAATCGTCTGATGTATCGGCAAGCGTTGGACCAGGGTAGCGTCCCTCAACTTATAACTCCCTTGGTCGACATGAATTTCTATTTGGCTCGGTTGAGTCCGGATGGATCCGCGATAATTCTGGAGGGCGCGCCAACTGGCTCCCGCAACCGGGGCGTCTACCGCGCGGATCTAACGGGCGGCACTCCTCAACTATTATTCTCCATCGATGCATCCGTGCAATTTTGGTGCACAAACAGGGCCGCCAACTTTTGTGTCTTTGGACGCCCTTCCACGGACACGAACGAGCTGGTAGTTGTTGCATTTGATCCACTCGGTGATCAAGGGAAGGAACTGGTGCGGATACCCCTCGAGGTCGGCAGTAGCGCCGACATTGGATTAGATTACTCTTGGCAACTCTCTCCCGATGGTTTGTGGATCGGCATTTTGGAAAGGCATGGAAATCAAATTCAACTGGTGCCGCTACGGGGAGGTCCGATCAGAACGATCACAGTAACAGGCCACCCCGACCTCCAGGAGCTGAATTGGGCAACAGATTCCCAAAGTATGTTTGTGTCCTCTGTGGAGCCAGGAACCGCTGCGCTGTTGCATGTTGGCCTTAACGGTGATACCGAACTTGTCTGGCAGCAACCGAACATGATCTGGGGAATTCCCTCCCCCGACGGGCGCCATCTCGCGATCTTGGGCGCGAGCTCAGACGCGAATGTGTGGTTGATCAGCAACTTCTGAGTTGCCAGCGGCCCACGTCAGGCCCTTCCCGCACGCGTGCTAAACGGCAGTTGGCCGAACGGGGAACGCCAGCACGATAACCCCTCGCCCTCCTTTAGTTTTTCCTACACGCTGTCGTCTTTTCCTCTCCATTTCCGATATCTCAAGTAGGGACCAATCGCTCCAGTCGTACGTCGGCTTCACGATTCTGTGTGGGTTGAGCGTAGCAGTGACTGAGGGGCGGGGGCCTTCGAGGTGCCATACAAAGGCACAATCTAAATCAAAAAAATAAGGAGAAAAGTAGTGAACAACAATCACAGTAAGAAGTTCTGGGGCGGCAAAGCTGCCTATTTCATCATTCCTGGATTGCTCGCGGCGTTCGCGGCGGCGGCCATTGTTCCGCTGTCGGCAGCCGGCAACAGCTATCGGGAAAACTTTCTCGTTCGATTTGACCAGGGCATCGGAGTCGATCCGATTTCCAACGTCGTCGTCAACGGGACAACCACCACAGTCAGCCCCAATGTGGTGCGGGGTATTTCTCCTGCGGGTCAGATCTGGCGCATCGCTGATCTCGACGCGAATGTGGCCACCGATGGACGCATCCGTGCTCGTGGCCGCGGACTGCTGCTCGGTGGAGGCAATGGCATCGGAACCAATGGTGGGCAAAGTGTCTTCGCTACGCTTTTCTGTGGGCCTGCCGCCACTGCTACCGCTTCCAGTTCCAACGAGCTCGGCGTAGCCCTGGACTCTGACGGCGATTTCGTTATCGATGATGTTCTGTCGCCGTTGCCGCCCAGCTCTTGCGAAACCCCGGTACTCCTCATCCGCACAGCGGCGGGAGCTCATCCTTGGTTCGCAGCTGGGATCGAGAAGTAGGCCCGGCGCAGGCGCATCGCAAGTTGTACTTTTCTGTACCAACAGATCAGGGTGGGTGCGTTGCCGCATCCACCCTGATTCCTGTGATTCGGTACCAAGCGCTGAAGTCTATTGCGGGCGTTTCAATCACTTGGATCCCGATGGCCCAGATAAAACCCAGCAGCTCGCGGCACAATCGTGGGACGATCTCGCGCCCCAGTTCGCAATAGCGCAACGAAGCGCGCGGCTGATTTCTAGCGACTAGCCGGCCGCTTTTTTCGCTTGCGCCCTGACCTTTGCCCATCGTTGTTTCATAGCTTTTGAGATCTTTGCTCTGCCTTTGGCCGATAGCACGCGCTTCTTCGCGCGGGAGATGTCTCGGCTTGCCGTCTTTCCTAGAACTTTTGCGGCCGATTGCAAACCAATCAAATCATGCTGCAGCTTAGCTAACTGCTTTCTCACCTTTTTCTGTTCGCGTCTGATTGCTGCCAATATGCTCATGGATCCTCCGCAAGCAATCTACATGAGACGTCGCGTTAAACCAATCCCGCGTTCTTAGGATGTGTTATACAGTTTGTCAGCAGGACAAGAAAACGGATGTCCGAACGCCGGGTTTATCGGCCACAAACAGCAAGTGATTTGCAACCTACTGAGAAGCGAGAGCCGGCTCCCTATCGGAATGATTCAGAAACTTGACAGCGGCTATACCCCCATCGATACTTGCGCTGCTAGGACGAAGCTACCAATGAAGAAGCCAACACAAAGGAAAGCCTTCGCGAAAAGGACACTGGCTCCTCGCGCCGTCCGGCACGCAGTGGCCCAGCAGGCCGCGTCCCAACGCAAGAAGATCTCCGTCGCCCTAGATACTGGTGGGAAGCTTACTTTCAATCACGCGATGCTCTATGTGAAAGACGTGGCGCGCGGACTCAATTTCTACCGCGATTTGCTGGGATTCAAGCTCATCGAAGACTTTCACTATGAGAAAAAGCCAGTGTATGCGCGCCTGCGCGCACCGGGCGGCGATGGCACGATTGCTCTGCATCAGGTGGGTCCAGAAAATTCCGTTTTGAGCGACGGTGTGCGACTGTATTTTGAAGTTCGAGGGCTGGATGACTTCTGCCGCAATCTCCAGCAAAAGGGCTTCCACATGACCCAGTTGCCACGCATGATGCCCTGGGGTTGGCGCCATGCCTATCTCAATGATCCCGATGGCCACGAGATCAGTCTGTACTGGGCAGGCGAAAACCGCATGAAGAAAACGATGCGGAAGGCCGCGAAAGCCGCGCGGGCCTGAGTCCGGCACCCGTGCAGGAAATCCACTCGAAAAGTTGGCCCTACTTCCTTCCTGTTGGCGAAGGCAACTAACCCTCGCCTCCTTCGTCGCCCGGATCGATGACGCAGATGTGCCAAGTCTCGTCGTCGGCATGAACGATGCAGAACCAGCGCCCGCAGATACCGCAGTGGACGGAAGCAGAGCTGTCGCAGGGTTCAGCCATGGGCGAGACGGCCTCACAGGACCACTCGAGGTTCCGGGTTTCTGCTTGATTCACTTGTTGCAACATATTCCCACCTCGCGCGCAGTATACACCTGGCAGCTACTGCGGGATGCCAGAATGCGGTAGCCCTAACTCCTGTGCGGTATGGCAACCGGGAGCTAGGGCCGAGTTGGGGAGACGTGCTCTGAGGGGATCTAAGCAGCGCAACGGAGTACAATTGAACGGCCGAGTACACGCTTTGACAGCTGTGGGATCACTCGCGATGTTCTCAAATCAACAGAGGAGCAATGTAAACATGGGATACGGCAATCGCGACAAACCAGAACGCAAATCAGGACGAGCCGGATTTGTGGATGCCCGACTCGAAGAGCTGCGCCGTCGGTGGGAAAATGCGACAGACGAGCGTGAGAAGACTGAGGTGTCCGAACAAATCCGCGAGTGGCAATCATTCAAACCAGAACGCTCCGCACCCTCCGGCGGTAGACGATAGCAGTGGCTGTTGTGCCGCGTCGTGATAGGTCCCGATAAGCCTTAGTGCGGTATCGGAAGCGCGAATAAGCAAAGTGCGGACACGAGCACGGTGGGATTGCGCGCTTTCGATAGAGCGACTTGCAGAAAGCCGCTCGGGGTGCGGCGGACGCGGGTGTTATGCAAATTCAATTGCGGAAGAGTAGGTGTGGCAGCGCCCCGAGGGAGACGCGGAGGCCCCGTACCTGTCACTTCTGACAATGGCGGTCGCCAACATCGGGTGAAAGCCTTGGGCTGAAGTGTTGTTCTTTCTATTTCGGAGGAATTCCATGCGATTAGCGGTGTTATGCCTATTGGTTTCCACCGTGCTTCCGTCAGTAAGCCTCGCCCAGGACCAGGTTCCCGCCTTTACGGTCAAGCCGGAAGAAAGCGACGTCAAATTCTTCGTGAAGGCCTCGGTCGCCATCGATGGCAAATTCAACAAGTGGGAGGCCACACTGACCTTTGCGTCCACCGCCGCCGAGTCAGCTGTACTCGACGTCAAAATTTATGCAGACTCCGTTAACACCGGAAGCGACATGAAAGACGGCAAATTGAAGAGCAAAGACTTCTTCAACGCCAGCGAGGATCCGTACATCACGTTTCACTCCAACAAGGTTGTGCAGACCAGTCCGATCACCTTTGATGTGCAAGGCACTTTCACAATCCGCGGCGTGTCCAAACCCGAAACGCTGACACTAACGCTTGACCCCGCGAAAAAGGGAACTGGCAACGGCCAAATTAAGGGCACCATGGCTTTTGACCGCAAGGAATTTGGCATGAACAGCGGGATTCCATTCATCAAGATAGCCGACCGCGTCGAAGTCGATCTTGCGCTCCAGGTCCATCAGGTAAGCGGACCTCACGTGGTTTTCAAGGAATAGCGGAATGGAAGCCGACTGCTGCAAGGGTTTCCCTCTGTGGCGTATTTTGCATTTTTCCTCACAAACGCCGCTTGCCTGGTCAGTCGCGTTACCGGAGATGTGAAGTAGCACTTCACTTGTCCGAGCAGGGCGTTAGATCTGGAGTCGAGTCGACCAGACGATTGGTAAGCAGTGTTCCAAGCAACGACCGCTTCCCCGATCTGCCCTGAACTTCAACAGCGAGCCCAGCGCGGCGTCGACCACATCGACCACCGCCACGTTCGTCATTTGCTTGTGGGTCATGTCCATGGTAACAAGCGGATAGGTAAAGATAAAAAGCTCAGAATCAGTTTTCGTTCCCCAGTTGCTTCAACAGTATCAGATGATGCCGGATTGCCTGAGTCATGGTGGGGTGCTGCCGATAGGGAACCCCAAACTCCGCGGCGGTCTGCTTTACGATCCTGGTCAGCGGAGCATAGTGCGTGTGGCACACGAAAGGACAGAGATGGTGCACGATGTGATGGTTGAGTCCGCCCGCGAGCCAAGCGACGAGCGGGTTTTCCGTCGCATAATCGGCGGTGGTCGCGAAGATGTGATACACGCCGTTGTCAAACTCACCGCGGTCCGTGGGAAAGTAGGTGCTGTCAACGGTGTGCGTCGTCTGGAATACAAGCGTTGCGGCCAATCCGACGAACAAATGGACCAGGAGAAACGCCCCGGCAACCAGCAGAGGTGATTTCCCCAGGACCATGACCGGCAAGACAAGCATGTAGGTGAGGTAGAAGCCCTTGCCGGCAAACAGAATGGCATATTCACTCAGAGAATGATTGGCGCGTTTCAGGTAATCGAGGGACGGGAAGAAAAAGCTTTCGAAGTCCCGGAAGAACACATAGTCGAGAGAGAACATTGCATAAAGGAACAGCGCATAGATGTGCTGGAAGCGGTGCCATGGCGCGCGGGATTCATGCGGCGTAAAGCGAAAGATGCCTCGCCCGGAAAGCGCATTATCTTCGCCGTGGAGATTGATGCAGGAGTGATGGCCGCGATGATGGAGGATGCGCCACATGTAGGAGCTGATGCCGCACAAATCGAAGACATAGTTCAGGGTCTTGTTGACGCGCGGCCGGGAAGAGATGGCGTTGTGATTGCTGTCGTGGGCGATGTTCAGCAAAAGGAATGTCTGCGCGAGGCCGCCTAAAAGGTAGAGGGCAACAAACTTCCATGAATCGGGCCGCAGAGCGTACAGAGCAATCCAGGCACCCACCAGAACTGCCAGACCCACGGCGATCTTGAGCCACATCGTACGGTCGGCTTTGTAATGAATGTTCTGGTCAACAAAAAATTTATCCAGGCGGCGACGTAAGACTTTCGGAAAGGAAGTTGCGTTGACCGGTTCGGTAATCGAAGCCGCTGAAGCTTCCGAAGGCACAAGATCCGGAGTCTCCGCATCTTGAGTGATCCACACTTTGGATTCGAACGTCACCGGCGCCTCCGCGACCATGCTAATTGGGCCCGACGCGTTCCATACGCCGCATCCGGGTTCATGACCCTGAGCGAACTCGGTGGCGCACCGCCGACAGCCTCGCAGCAGTATTGACACTAGGTTCTTCAGAGCGAACTGTATACTGTCAAAACTGTCAGTGATGGTGGGGCCTCAAATTTCAAGCGCAATTCTTGTCAGTGCCTGATAGGTCGTGCCAGCTCAACCGGTCGCTGCAACGCCATTCGATCACTGGATCCGCCAATGCTTGCCCTGAAGGACGGATCTGTTTAGCTGTACTGAGTCGAAACCTAGCCAGGGTAACGTTGCGGCTGATCTAACCTGGGCAGCGCTTTTAGCTTTTGTTTTCAACGCAAGACGGGTTGGAGATGAGTGTTGCGTCGACCCATTGAGCCCACCCGCGTTACGGGAAACTGACCCACTACCCGGAACCCGGGCCACTCAGCACGCAAATCACAACCATGCTACAATCGAAGCTCCTTGCTCTCCGTTAACAACATCACGATGCGCTTCGGCGCCAGAGTCTTGTTCGAAGAGGTCAGCACCACTTTCTTCGCGGGACGCCGCTACGGCATTACCGGCCCCAATGGCGCCGGTAAATCCACGCTGATGAAGATCTTGACCGGCGAAATCGAGCCGACCAAGGGCGACGTCACGCGCCCCAAAAAGCTCGGCATCCTGAGCCAAGACCAGTTCGCCTTCGACGAGCACCGCGTGATTGACGCCGTAATCATGGGCAATCGCCCGCTCTGGAAAGCTCTGCAGGAACGCGAAATTCTCTACGCCAAGCCGCACGAAGAACTCACCGACGCCGACGGCATGCGACTGGGCGAACTCGAAGGCATCGTCGGCGAAGAAGGCGGCTACACCGCGGAAGCCGACGCCGCGATTCTTCTCGACGGCCTGGGCCTCGAAGAACCTCTCCACGATCGCAAGATGAGCGAACTGCAAGGCGGCCAGAAGGTCCGCGTGCTTCTCGCGCAAGCCCTCTTCGGCAACCCGCCTGCCCTGCTGCTCGACGAACCCACCAACCACTTGGACCTCGATTCCGTCCACTGGCTGCAGGACTATCTGCTCGAGTACGAAGGCGTCCTGATCGTCATCTCGCACGATCGCCATTTTCTGAATAGCGTCTGCACACACACCGCGGACATCGATTACGAAACGGTGATCATGTACAACGGCGGCTACGACGACATGGTCATGGCCAAAACTTCCATCCGCTCGCGCATCGAATCCGAAAACGCGCAGCGCGAAAAGAAAATCGCGCAACTTAACGAATTCATAGCACGCTTCTCCGCCGGCACGCGTTCCGCGCAAGCCACCTCACGAAAAAAAGAAGTCGAGCGCTTGCAGACCACCGAGCTAGCCCGCTCCAACATCGCCCGCCCCTACATCCGTTTCCAGATGGACCAGCATTCCGGCCGTCATCCGCTGGAAATCAAGAGCGTCGCGAAATCCTACGACGGCGTAAAGGTCTGGGCGCCTTTTTCCGGCAGCGTCGCGCGCGGCGAAAAAATCGCCCTGATGGGACGCAACGGAACCGGCAAAACCACGCTGCTGCGTTCCCTGCTGCGCAATTCCACTGGGTTCATTGACGACAACGATCGCCAATTCCCCGTGGATGGCGGACAGGTCATCTGGGGCCACAACGTCGCCGTCGGCTATTTCGCGCAAGACCACAGCGAATCGATCACGCATGGCATGAACGCCATCGAATGGTTGCATCAGTTCAAGCCGCAGGCCACGCAGGAGGAATTGCGCGCCGTCCTGGGCCAGATGCTTTTCAGCGGCGAAGAGGCGCTGAAGCAAACCTCCGCGCTCTCCGGAGGCGAATCGGCCCGCTTGATTTTCTGCCGCTTAATGTTGCAGAAACCCAACTTCCTCGTCCTCGACGAGCCAACGAACCACCTCGATCTGGAATCGATCAATGCCCTCAACATCGCGCTGCAGAAATACGACGGCACAGTGTTGCTCGTCACGCACGACCACGACGTAATTGACGAAGTCGCCACCCGCATCTGGCATTTCCACTCAGGCAAAATCGAAGACTTTAAAGGCCCGTACTCCGAATTCGTCGCCGCCGCAGAAGAAAAAGCCTCGTAGCGACTCGTGATTCGTGAGTGGTTCATCGTGGCACAGTCAACACTGGCTGTGCCACGGGCGGTCAAGTCGCCGGGCGCCTGATCCTTCGCGCCTTTGGTTCATGCGAAGCGTGGCGTCGTTGAACTTCTCAGCCCACCATGCGACCCGACGGTGGTTCTCTAGCTCACACGTCACGCTAAACACGCGGGAATAAAAACGTCGCCTCCTCGGTCTACACATATGAACGAAGTACGCCAAGGAAACATCGTAGGCAGGCTGCTAAGTTCAAAGGAGAGACGACCATGCAGGAAACACTGAACAAACATTCCGCGCAATCTTTTCGCCGCTTCGCCACCAAGACCATGCTGGCACTCACGCTGACAATCAGCGCCATCGGCATCACCGCATCTCCAGCCGTCCAAGCGGCGCCAAATTCCAACAATAAAAGCGACACCCCCGCCAACGTGGTCGCGCATGTCGAAATCGCAGGCGGCCCCGTGACGCGCATGATGTTGTTCAAGAAGAATGGCAAAGAATATCTGGTCCTAGGCCTGGATTCCGCCGCACATGCAGTCGCGATGGACGTCAGCGAGCCCAGCCAGCCGCGCACCCTGGCCGCCGCTGCCGGAGCCGTTGGCGCGCCCGCCACCGAATTGAAAGTCGTCGCCGACACTCTCACGATCTTCGGCGCCTCTGATGCGCAGTCCGTCGCGTCCGCAGGCCCCAAGGAAATCCGCAGTCTTCCCGGCGTCACCGCATTTCTAAAAGACAAGGCTCACGGCCTCATCTATGCCACCAATGGCGCCGGCCTATGGATCGTAAAAACCAAACGCCAAGCCGAGGACGAAGCCCAGTATTACGGAAGTGGAGACTAACTCCCGTCTGCTCGCGGCACACAAGGGTCTCGGCCTCAACAAATAAAACCGAGACCCTTCACCCGTCCGAGATTGCGCAACTCAACTCATCAACTCGCGACGAAATCGGCTATCGCGACGGGGATGGCGTCAAGCTCTTTGTGGGAGCGGGATCCAGCACGCGGATCACCGTGGCAAAGTATTGGTTGCCGTGGTGATTGGTGCCGGACGCGCTGGATAATTTGAATATGCCGAATGCGGCTCCGGTAAATTCATTGTCGAAGACCGTGTTGTTGTTGCCTTGGATAAAGACAGCGGCGTCATCGCTGCTGCTGATGTCATTGGTACTCACCGAATTGCCGTTGCCGACCAAGGCTATGCCATCCAGCGCGACGGAATGAAAAATGGTGTTGCCGTCTATGTTGCCGTTGTTGGCCGCAACAAAAACGCCCACCTGATTCGAGCCTAGAGTGTTGCGTTCGACGCGAACTCCGTCGGACTGGAAGATTAAAATTCCCGCAGCATTGGATGGGCAGTTGGCCGCGGATTCACACGGCGAATATACATTGTCCGCCACGGCATTCTTGGTGACGCGGCCGTGCGCGCCGAATCCGATTTGAATCCCGTTCTGGGCGGCACCGGTGGTCGGGCCCAGACCGGTGACCGCGTTTGCGGTGACAACGACCCGGGTGCCGGGCTCGTTCGCGGTAATTCCATTTTTCTGATAAGCGTCCACACTATTATCCGCGATGGTGACGTTCGATTGGCCGCTGCTGCTACTTTCCACGTCAATTGCATTGCCGCTTTGGCACCCCGGCAAGGTGCTGCCGAGGCGCACTTGTCGCACGAAATTATGCTCAATCGAGCCGGAAGCGTCCTGGTAGAGAATGCCGATCAGTGTGGGACCGCAGCCAGTGAGGCCATTGGCGCTGCCGTCCACGATGAAGCCTTGCAGATCAACGTCGTCTGCGTTCCTCACCAGAATGATGGCCGCGATGGGATCGCCGCTCGACAAGCCAGCTGCATTTGCGACGACGGCACTGGGAATTACAGTCACGCCGTTGTCCGCCTCCAGGCTCAGCGATTTTTCAATCACCACTTGCTCGTGATAGGTGCCGGCACAGACGCGAATCAAGTCTCCGGATTTTGCGGCGTTCACAGCAGCTTGAATGGAAGTGAACCCAGCCGTGGGGCATTGCTTTTTGTTGTCATCCACCAGGATGTTCGGCGTCTTATTGGCATCCTGAGCCAGAGCTGGACGAGCTGCGAAACACACCACCAGACATGCCAGAAGAAAAAGCAGGGGAAACTTTTTCATTTGCGTCTCCTTCTCAAGACCGAGAGCGCGGGCATGGGTGCCAAGCAATCTTGAGATTCGCGGAATGGGCGCATTATAGTCCCGGGAATTGCAAATTGCCATGGTCCGTGGCGGGATTCAGGAAACGCTTTGTTTTTCCTTCGCATGGGTATAGATTTCTGGCCTGCGGTGGGCATGTCATGACCTCGAAACACAACCGGAGCAAAATGCAGCAGACAAGAACGAACGCGCGCGCGACATTTAAATTGTTCGGGCAGGCGCCGATGCAAGCGACGCTGCTGCACCGCAATCACGCCGGATTCTGGATACAGGGCGGCAAGCTGGCGGAGTTTCTGGGCGGGTGCGACTGTGCCGGGGTGGAAGTGGATGTGTGCTTCCTTTCGGCGAACAAGGTGGAGTGGTACAAGGCGCCGTCGGGACACGCGCATGGCGCGGCGACTCGCGGCTAGCAGAAATTTAATGAATCCCTCGCGCTGGGCCCATGCTCTAACCCTCTGGAAGTAAACCGCAAACGCGCACGACGAGCGACAAGGAGAATATCCGATGGCGACAATCACTACGAAAGACGGGACAACTATTTTCTACAAGGATTGGGGCACGGGACAACCGATTGTGTTCAGCCACGGTTGGCCGCTGAGCGCGGACGACTGGGATGGGCAGATGCTGTACTTCGGAAACCTGGGCTATCGCGTGATCGCGCACGACCGGCGCGGCCATGGGCGTTCCGACCAGACCTGGGGCGGCAACGACATGAATACGTACGCGGACGATCTCGCCACGCTGTTCGAGAAACTGGATCTTCACGATGCAATCATGGTGGGGCACTCAACCGGTGGCGGCGAAGTGGCGCGCTACCTCGGACGGCATGGATCGAAACGCGTCGCCAGGGCTGCGCTGATCAGCGCTATCACCCCGCTGATGCTGAAGACGCCAAATAATCCGCTGGGGACGCCGATCGAACTGTTCGACGGGCTCCGTGCGGCGCTGGCGGCAAATCGTCCGCAGTTCTACAAGGACATTACAATGCCCTTCTACGGATTTAATCGTCCAGGCGCGAAAATTTCCGAGGGCATACGCGAGCACTGGTGGCTGCAGGGCATGGTTGGGAGCATCAAGGCCCACTATGACTGCATCAAGGTTTTCTCGGAAACGGATACGACGGAAGACCTGAAGAAGATTGATATCCCCGTGCTGGTGATGCACAGCGAAGACGATCAGATTGTGCCGATTGCCGCAGCCGGTCCAGCGGCCGCGAAGTTGCTGAAGCATGCAACGCTCAAGGTCTATAAGGATTTTCCGCATGGCATGCCCGCGACACATGCGGACGTGGTTAATGCTGATTTGCTGGCTTTCTTCAAGACTCAGCGAACGGCGACGGCGTAAAGCTCGCGTGGCCCGGCCGCTACGGCTGGTGCGGAGGGCCGGGCCGCGCACCTTTCGCTATTTCGGGGACTCTCCGCCTGCGTCTGACTTTCCGGGTACCAAAATCGGGTCTGGCTTTTTCAGTGGAATATTGTAGAAGAAAGCAATCCGAAGTTCGATGGTCGCACCTTCGAAGCCGCTCGGAAAATGTGGAAAGGGCGCCGATGCGCGAAGGGCCGCTACAGCCGCAGCGTCGAGTGCATCTCTATTCGAACTTCTCACGATTTTCGGATCTGGGTTCAAGAGAGTCCCGTCCGCACGAACCTGTACGAGAACGGCGACGATTCCAGTCTGTCCCGACTTCACCGAATCCGGTAATAAAGCAATCCAACTGCACTTGATTGACGCGAGCAACTCCCGCCCGTAGCCGGAGAAATCTGCCCCTCGGGTCGGCGACACGATCTGCAATGAATTTCCAAGCTGCAGCTTTGGGGGAGTTTGCGGTTTTTCCTGGCCGAGTACAATCGGCGAACACACGCCCAGCAAAATTGCTGCTACAAGTACGCGTGCGCGCGTTGCACGCAAAATCATACGACCTCGTTTCGCTGCGGCGGCGGAGCGGAGGCTGCGGCACGAATGTCTTTGATTTCCAGGATGTGTTTGGGATACGGGTGGGTTACCAGGTTCAGCATGGCGCGAGCGATTTGTTCTGTGGTCAGGATTTGATTGCGGAATACGCGGCGGAGAAGCGGAAGGAGCGGTTTGGCGAACGTGAAGAGGACGCGATAGAGCTTGGTGCGAGAGATTTCGCCATGGGCGGGCTCGATGAAGCCGGGACGGAACATGTAGGCTGCGGCGAAGGGCATGCGCAGGAGAGCGTTTTCGGTTTTGCCTTTCACGCGTGCCCACATCATGCGGCCTTTTTCGGAGCTGTCGGTGGCGGCGCCGGAGACGTATAGGAACGTCATTTTCGGATTGAGACGGGAGAGGGTCTCGGCGGCGGCGATGGTGATGCCGTAGGTCATGCGGGCGTAGGCTTCTTCGGTCATGCCGGAGGCGGATACGCCAAGGCAGAAGAAGCAGGCGTCAAAGCCAGTGAGATTTTCTTCGATGGAGGCATAGTTCCACAAATCCGGATGCACGATTTCGCGGAGTTTGGGATTTTGTTGGCCGGTGGCGTTGCGCCCGATGGTTGCGACCAGTTGCACTTCGGGATCGAGTAGACATTCGCGCAGGACGCCTTGGCCGACCATGCCGGTGCCGCCGAAGATTAGGATGTTCACGGTTGGGATATTGTCGGTGGAAATGCGGCGGAGTGGCAACCGGAAAATCAGCGCAGCTGCGTTCGGGATGCTACGCGGCTTTCCGTTTCGGCGAATCGTGCGCTCTGCCAAGCGCTTTGGAGAACGAAAATATTGGGGATATCCTCCCTTGTTGCTTACGATCACGGCCCTGTGGGATGCTCACGCAAACCATGGAAGCGCGTCGAAGCCTAGGAATCCCTGCGGGTCAGCACCGGCCACTGTGGGTAGGAGGCAGGTTATGACGTTCGGTATACGTATGCGCCTGGGCCTGGCATGGCTGGGTCTACTTTGCACAGGAAGTTTTCAGATGATCATTGCCCAGACCAGCGTCGCAGGCCCGCATCTCTGGGACAGGCCTCTCGATCCAGCCATCCTCGAGAAACGCGTCAACGAGCAACTGGATCTCGCGCAGAAATCGATCAACGAACTTCTCGCCGTCAAAGGGCCGCGCACGATCGAAAACACCCTGGCACCCTTCGACAATGCGACGGAGAAACTCGATACGGCGGGTGACCAGTCCGGCATGCTGCAACTCTTGAGCCCCGACGCGAGCCTACGCGACCGGGCGCAAACGATGGTGCAGAAAGTGAGCGCGGCCGGCACCGCGCTCGCTCTGAACCCGGCGATCTATCACGCGCTGGCGGACCTGGACGTTTCCCATGCGGACGCCGCGACGCAATATTATGTGAAACGCACGCTGCTGGAATTTCGCCTTGCCGGCGTGGACAAAGACGACGCCACTCGCGCTCGCATCCAGGCGCTTAACGACGAACTCGCCAAGCTCGGCACCGAATTTGAGCGCAACATCCAGGATTCGCAGATTAAGGTAACGGTGAAAAGCCGCGCGGAGCTGGACGGCTTGCCCGATGATTACATCCACCTGCACCAGCCCGCGGCCGACGGCGACATTACTCTCACCAGCGACTCGCCGGACGTAATTCCAGTGCTGAAGTTTGCTAAAAACGCGGAGCTCCGCCGCCGCATGTTCCTCGCCTATAACGATCGCGCCTATCCGCTAAACATGAAAATCCTTGCCGAGGTGCTGCAGAAGCGCGAGGAGCTCGCGAAGATTCTCGGCTACAAGCACTGGGCGGATCTGAATGCGGCGGACAAGATGGCCGTCACTTCACAAAACGTGAGCAATTTCATCGCCCAGATTGACGCGGCGTCGCGTCCCGTGGCCGATCGTGAATACCAAACGTTGTTGCTGAGCGCGCGCAAGCAGCAGCCTGCGCTCAGCAACATCGTGACGTCTGATTGGCAGTACTATTTCGAACAGCTTCGCGCCACGGAATTTAATTTCAATTCGCAGGAGGCGCGGCCCTACTTCCCTTACGACCGCGTGCAGCAAGGAATTTTGGACGTGGCAGCAAAGCTGTTCCACGTGAGCTACCGCGCTGTTAAGGATGCCGTCACGTGGGATCCCTCCGTCAGCACCTTCGACGTCTACGACGGAGAACGCCGGCTCGGCCGGATTTACCTGGACATGCATCCGCGGCCTGGCAAAAACCAGTGGTTCAGTTCCAATCCGCTCCTCGACGGAAAGCGTGGACAGCAATTGCCGGAGGTGACGTTGATTTGCAATTTCCCGGGAGGAAAGCCGGGAGATCCCGGTTTGATGGAGTACGGCGACGTCACCACGTTCTTTCACGAATTTGGGCACTTGATGCATTGGATTTTTCAGGGGCAGCAGCAGTGGGCCGGGTACGGCAGCAACCTGGAGAATGATTTTGTCGAAGCACCGTCGCAAATGTTGGAAGAGTGGATGCATGACCCCAAGGTACTGGCGACGTTTGCGCGCAACTATCAGACGAATGAACCGATCCCGGCGGACCTGGTGCGGCGCGCCAATCGCGCCGACGCATTTGGACGCGGGCTCTGGGCGCGCGGCCAACTGGTTTACACAAATGTGTCCTTCGATCTGCATAACTCGACACCGGATCCCGCGACGCTGGAAACCACGATGGACGATAGCAGAAAGCGATTCCTGCCATACACGCTGGTGGAAGGCGACCATCAGATCGCTGCTTTCGACCACCTGCTAGGCTATTCGTCCGCGTATTACACCTACTTGTGGGACAAGGTGATTGCGCAGGATTTCTTCAGTAAGTTCGATCGCAATGATCTGCTGGCGCCCGAAGTGGCGGCGCGGTATCGCACCACGGTGCTGGAAAAAACCGGATCCGTGCCGGCCAACGACCTGGTGCGGGATTTCCTGGGACGTCCACAGGCGATTGATGCTTTTGTTGCATGGATGAACCAGGAGTTCGAAGGACTGCCGGCGTCGGGAAAGAACACCGGAAATTAGAAATAGAAATTCGGCGCTCCATGCAAACGAGCGCGCTGCGTTGACTTGGGTGCGGCCGCATCCTAGAATGACGCCTTCATGACGGACTCGAGCCTTCCTGCCGGACAAGTCATCACGCATTACCGCATCGTCGAAAAAATTGGCGGCGGAGGCATGGGCGTGGTGTATTGCGCCGAAGACACCAAGCTGAAGCGGCAGGTCGCCCTGAAATTTTTACCGCCGGAAGTATTGAAGGATGAGGCGGCGCTGTCGCGATTTCAGCGCGAGGCGCAAGCTGCTTCAGCGCTGAACCACCCCAGCATCTGCACCATCTACGACATTGACGAAGACGGCGGGACGCCTTTCATTGCGATGGAACTGCTAAAGGGCGCAACGCTGAAGCACCGTATTAATGGCAAGGCCCTGGTGCTCGATACCCTGCTGGAAATCGGAATTGATGTGGCGGACGCGCTGGATGCGGCGCACGCGGAAGGAATCGTGCACCGCGACATCAAGCCGGCGAATATTTTTGTGACGGAGCGCGGGCAAGCCAAGGTGCTGGACTTCGGGTTGGCGAAACAGATGGTGGGGCGCGGCGTGAGCGAGGCAGTGACGAGCGGCGGCGCGACGCTGGACAGCGATCCGAGCCTGACCAGTCCGGGAATGGCGCTCGGCACAGTGGGATATATGTCACCCGAGCAGGTGCGGGGAGAAACGCTGGATGGGCGCAGCGATTTATTTTCCTTGGGCCTGGTGCTGTATGAAATGGCGACGGGGCGGCAGGCGTTTTCGGGGAATACTTCCGGGGTAATTTTCGCGGCGATATTGGAGCGGCAGCCGGCGCCGGCTTCGCAGGTGAATCCGAATTTGCCGGCGGCGTTCGATGCGATCGTGGCGAAAGCGCTGGAGAAGAATCCCAAGCTGCGGTACCAGCATGCTTCGGATCTGAGCGCGGATTTGCAGCGGTTGAAGCGGGACACGGATTCGGGCAGATCGGTGGCGACGCAAGCGCTGAGTGCGGGCACTCGCACTGCCGGGTCAGCTTCGGGGACGCAAGCGGCGCAGCCTGGTTCTGGATCAGCGGTGGCGGCAACGGTGCCGGGTTCGGGCAGCTCGGTGATTCTGCAGGCGGCGCAGGAGAACAAGGGGAAGCTGATCGCGGGCGCGGTGATTGCGCTGCTGGTTCTGGGCGTGGCGGGCTACGGAGTTTTTGAATTGCTGCGCGGGAAAGCGGCAAGCGTGCCGTTCCAGGTATTCACGATCGCGCAGGTAACGAACTCGGGCAACGTGCGCTCCGCGGCGATAGCTCCCGATGGGAAATATGTGCTGAGCATTGTGGAGGACGGCGGTAAAGCGAGTTTTTGGCTGCGCAATATACCCACCGGCAGCAACACGCAGGTGCTGCCGCCGGAAGCTGCCCTGTATCAGAACCCGGCATTTTCACCTGATGGAAATTACATTTATTACAGCAAGGCTTCGGACGCAGCGGGAAACGTAAACAATTTATATCGAATTCCCGTGTTGGGGGGAGAGGCGGTGCAGGTGGTGCGCGACATAGACGTCGGGCCGACTTTCTCGCCCGACGGGCAGCGCATGGCTTACTTGCGCGCGAACGATCCGGTGGTGGGCAAGTACCTTATTTTAGGCGCGAACATGGACGGGAGCGACGAGAGAGTGCTATACACGGCGCCGACCCCGTTTCCAGCGTCGATGGCGTGGTCGCCGGACGGCAAGCTGATTGCGTACATTTTAGCCGCGGGGCAAGACGCACAAGGAACGGTGCGAACAATTGAGCTGGCCTCCGGAAAGAATCAGCCGCTGGCGACTTTGACGGATAAGTTCGCCTCGAGCATTGCATGGATGCCGGACGGCCGCGGGCTGATGCTGGTGTACACCGATCGTTCGACAGGATTCCAGCGCTCGCAACTCGGGTTCATATCATTTCCTGACGCGCAATTCCATGCACTCACAAATGACACCAGCGGATATCAGACACTGAGCATCTCCGCCGACGGCAAGTCTATCGCGGCGATGCAGCGGCAGGCATCCCGTTCCATCGTGCTTCTGCCGGCTTCCGGACAAGGAAATCCAACGACTGTTCCAGGCATTCCGAACAGCGAGGATATCCGGAACGTGTTGTGGGACAAGGATGGGGATCTGCTGATCGTTGGGGCGCACCAAATTTTGCGCACCGCACTGGATGGAAACCACCAGGCGACGGTGGTGACCGACCCCAACGCGATGATTTTGCATGCGGCGGCGTGTCCGAACGGCGGGCCGATCCTGGTGGATTGGTATGGGCGGGAGGGCCGCGACACGACCGACATCTGGCGGCTGGATGCGGATGGATCGCACCCGAAACAGCTCAGCCACGGAGCGGACGACGAGTCGCCGGCTTGCGCAGCGGACAAGAAATGGGCGTACTACGCAGACAATGCCAAGAATTACCAGCTTTTTCGGGCGCCCATCGAAGGCGGAACGCCGGAATTGCTGAACGCGAGCGTGCTCGAAAATGGATTCGTGGGTTCCGGGGGTGGGAATCTTTCGCCCGACGGAAGATGGCTGCCGGTAATCCTGACGAAAATCGATCCCAAGTCGCAAGAGGATATTCATTCGCTGGCGCTGATTGATGTGGTGGCGAACACCGCGTCTGCGATGCGCGTATTCCCTTCGCAAGCGACAATTACGTTTCCGGTGGTGTTCACGCCGGACGGCAAGAACGTGGCGTATCGCGTTGTGGATAAGGGGACGGACAATATCTGGATGCAGCCGGTGGATGGATCGAAAGGCCATCCGGTGACGAATTTCACTACGGATCATATTCGCGACTTCGCGTGGTCGCCGGACGGCAAGACGCTGGCTGTGGTGCGCGGTCACCTGGTTTCAGACGTGGTGTTGCTGCGCCAAGGAAAGGCGGCGCAGTAGATTCGCGTTGTAACCCGCTTCAATCCGCACTGGATTCGGCGTCGGCTTCTTTTCCTACTAGCAGGCTTACTTCTCGCAGATTCTGATAAATCTCCCGATAAGATTGGAAGAGCGAGGTTTCGTGGTAGGGGACGTCGTGCGAGCGGCAGTAGTTGCGGACGATTGTTTGGACTTGGCGGAGTTTGTTGGCTGGCATCGTCGGAAAGAGGTGATGTTCGATCTGGCAGGTTAGTCCGCCGGTGCAGAAATCAATGCCGGGATGATTTTTGATGTTGCGGCTGGTGAGGACCTGTTCGCGGAGGAAATTTACTGCGGTGCTGCCTTGGGCCAGAGGCATGCCTTGATGATTGGGCGCGAAGATCAGCGTGAGATACAGACCCAGGAACGCTTGATGCGCGATGGCGAAGAGAATCGCATGCGGGAAGCCGAGCAGATAAGTGAGAAGCCCGAGATACCAGATCGCGTGAAGCATGAGGAAGTTGACTTCCAGAACCGGATGCGCGACTTTATGGCGCTGAAGGAAGCGAATACTGTCGTACTTGAGGACGAAGGCTTCGAGCAGCGACAGCGGGAAGAAAGAAAAGTGCTGGTATTTCACGGAGAGGCGCGCGAGGCCGTGCTTCCCTGCTACCTGGTCTTTTGAGAATGCGAACGGAATTAAATCCACGTCGGGATCTGCTGTGAGGTGATTCGGCGAGCAGTGATGGTGATTATGTTTATCGAGCCACCAGCTGTAGCTGAAGCCGAGTATGAGATTCGAATGGATGAGGCCGAGGACTTCGTTTCCCGCGGGGCCGCTGAAAATTTCCTGATGGCCGGCGTCGTGCACGATGAAGCCGAGTTGCGCGAAGACGAACGCTAGAAACGCGGCGTTGAGAAGTTCGATCCAGGGACTATGAAATTTGGCGAGCAGCGCGAATGCGGCGACGAACATGGCGACATTGAGAAGAATTTTTCGGAGGTAATACGCGGGCTGCTTGGCCAACAGGCCGCTTTGGCGCACTAAAGTCAATAAATCGCGAAATTCGTCGCTCGCGGTTGAGCGCATCGTTTCCCCTAGACGTTTGAACCACCGTGCAAATGTACGGTAATGGTTTTTGTTGATGGTGCGTGCGGACGGAGCGCGATTTCCGCAGAGGTGAAACCCCGCCAACAAAAGCGCAGGCACTAGTGGAAGGAGAACTTAATCATAGCCGAAAGCGGAGGAATGTCACTGGTTTATTGCGAGGGTTTCTCGGAGGAACCGACGGCGTGCGGCGTTGACTCTGTGGGCCGGGCGAGGTACTTTCAGCGCGGTCTGCCGGCGGCGTGAGTGGATTTCGCGACAGGCGTGGCAAAGGAGGGCGGCATGGTGAAATATATTGCGGTGGGGAGTTACTGGCTGGGCGTGGCGTGCGCGCTGATTGCAGTGGTGGCGCGGCTTTGCGATGCGATGGGCATCGCATTCGTGCACATATTGACGAAGGGCAACAATATCGATTTCCGCAGCTTTTTGGATGCGGGTCTCCTGTTTTTGTTCATGGCGATCGCGTCGGCGAATTATGAATGGTTTCAATCGCGGCAGCGGGGATCTTGAGCTGCCGACAATTCGCGATTATTCCGTGGGTTGTTTGAGCTTCAGGCGCGATTTATTTTCTTCGAGGAAGGCGCGGAGATCGTCGGCGACTCCGAGCAGGCGATTCCATTGTTCGTAATATAGAGTGACCGGGAAGCGGCCGAGGCCATAGACGCTGACGCCGCCTTTTTCTCCGACGCGGAATTCGAGCGCGCCGCTGCGCTTTCCGCCGGCGGCTTTCTTTTCGAGTTCGGCGATGCGGGCTAGCAATTCTTCTTTGGTTGGTTCGGTCATGGTGGCCCCCGGTTATTTTGGCGTCCCGCGATTTTACCATTGAAAGCGTCTACAGCGGAGTCGCCTGCGGGCGGTAAAAGGCGCGACCGCGATTCGCAAGCGTAGAGTCGCCATCACATGTGGGAAAGTTTGCTGGAAGTCAGGTTGCGAGCTGGAAACGATGATGCGGCGCAAATCTTGCACTAAGGAGAGGCAAATGAAGCCAGGCTATTTTGCAGTTTTGATTGCGCTGTTGGCAGGCGGTGTGAGCGCTGCGCTGGCTCGACCGAACCTGCATTCCGGCAATCGCTCCAACGACGAAGCGCTAATCCGTAGGATTGATGCATTGTGGTCAACGGCCGCGGACGACAAGGACCTGGAAGGCGCGGTGTATCCGTATGCCGACGACGCGTCCATGCTTCCATTTGGCGCGCCCATCGCAGCGGGAACCGATGCGATCCGGAAAACTTGGGCCGCGCTAATGGCGAAGCCCGGCTATTCGCTGACTTTCGTACCCACAAAGATCGAGGTGGCGTCTGCGGGAGACATGGCCTGGGAGATCGGCACTTTTGAGCTACGACTGAACGACGCGCAGGGAGTGCCGATGGATATTCCCGGGAAGTATGTAGTGACGTGGCGGAAGATCGGCCCCACCTGGAAAGTGGCGGCGGACATATTCAACACGGATAAGTAGCACTGGACGAGGCGCTCGCGCTTCAATAACCGACGGGTTTGCCGTTGTTGCGGCCGTCGCTGGCGCCCAGGCGTTCGTTGGTTTTCGGATCTATGCCGATGCACTCGGCGTCGCTCCAGTAGGGCGACCACTGGGCGTCCTCGTTCAGGCCGTCGATGATCTCGTATCCCATTTTTTGCAGGGCGCGGACGGCGTCGCGGGCGAACCAGGCTTCAACGCTCAGGACGTCTGGCACCCATTGCTGGTGGAAGCGCGGGGCGTTGATCGCTTCTTGAATGTTCATGCCGTAATCCACTACTCCCATGATGGCTAGCGCTACCGTGGTGATGATGCGCGAAGAGCCAGGCGAGCCGAGGACGAGGAAAAGTTTGCCGTCTTTCAGAACGATCGTTGGGGTCATGGAAGAGAGCGGGCGTTTGCCTGGCCCGATCGAGTTTGCCGCGCCTTGGATTAAGCCGTCGCCATTGGGAGCGCCCGCCTTTGCGGAAAAGTCGTCCATCTCGTCGTTGAGGATGAAGCCGAGACCTGTGGCGGTGACGCGCGAGCCAAACCAGTCATTGATGGTGGTCGTGACGGCTACGGCGTTGCCGTCTGCGTCCACGACGGAGTAGTGCGTGGTTTGCGGGGATTCGCGCGGTGGAGTGAGCTGCGTTCGCTTTGCTCGCTGCGCGGTCGCTTCTGCCAGCGTGTTGAAAAACGCGGGACGCTGCAGATCTTTGCTGGCGGTGGCGTGATCGGGAGCAATTGTGGCGCGCCAGGCTTCGGCATATCTTTTGTCGGTGAGCTGGGCGATCGGAAGTTTGGTGAAATCGGGATCGCCGAGGAACTCGGCGCGGTCGAAAAAAGCGCGGCGGAAGGCTTCCGCGGTTAGATGGACGGATGCGGCGGAACGGCTGCCAGCTTTCGCCAAGTCGTAACCTTCAAGGATGTTCAGCGTTTCGATCAGGACCGTGCCGCCTGAGGACGGCGGCGGCGCGCTGATTACTTCGTAGCCGCGATAGGTGCCGCGCAGAGGCTCGCGTTCTTTTACCTGGTAACGGGCGAGGTCTTCGGTGGTGAGCAGTCCCCCGCCCTTTTGGATTGCGGCGGCGAGTTCCTGGGCCATGGCGCCGCGGTAAAAATCGTCGGGATTCTTGGCGATGCGTTCTAGCGTGCGGGCTAGTTCCGGCTGGCGGAAGTTCTCATATTGTTTGTAGAAATTGCCGTTGCGCTGGAAGATGCGGCGGGTTTCAGGAAAATCGGCGAGGTGAGAGTCTTCGCGCAGGTCGCGCGCTTCTTGCCAGGAGAGCGGGAAGCCGTTGAGCGCGAGCTGAATCGCCGGCGCCATTACCTTCCGCAGACTCAGCCTGCCGTATTTTTTCTGCGCGTAGACCAGGCCCGCGACGGAACCGGGTACGCCGATGGCTTTGTAGCCGTACTCGCTGGCGCCTTCCATTACGTTACCTTGCGCGTCAAGATACATTCCGGCTGTGGCGGCGGCTGGAGCTTCTTCGCGGAAATCTATGAAATGGGTTTTGCCGTCGGCCATGCGGACCAGCATGAAGCCGCCGCCACCGAGATTGCCTGCTTGCGGATAGACGACCGCCAGCACGAATCCGGTGGCTACCGCGGCGTCGATGGCGTTGCCACCTACTTGCATGATATCCGCTCCGGCTTTGGATGCGAGTTCGTCAATGCTGACGACGATGGCGTGCGGGGCATGGACTGGTTTCGAGTCGGCGAAGGCGGGCGTGGGTAGGACGACCAGCGCCGCAAGGAGCGGCGCAACGAGCGACGTGACGATTGTTCGGCGGAATTTTTGCAACGTTGCCTCTCGGGACGAGTTGAAACTTAATCGCTGCGAGTTTGACGCTTATTGTCTGCCTACTTTGCCGCGGAGGCTTTGGTAAATTGCGTTGGAATCGTAGCCTACGCCGGCCTTGAAGACGATTTCAGGCTTTTCGATTGTGGTGATGTCTTTGGCCAGGTCGCCATCTAGTAGCACCAGGTCGGCCTGCTTGCCTGCGGCTACCGTGCCGATGCGCTCTGATTCGCCGAGAAACGTGGCGCCATTTTGCGTGGCGATGTGGATTACTTCTGCTGGCGAAAAACCAGCTTCGGCGAGCAGTTCGATGTTGCGTTGGTCCCCGAGGCCAGCGAGCGTGTGACCGTCGCCGGTGGGATCGCAGCCGGCGATCAGCAGGCCGCCGGCGACGACGAACTCGCGCTCGAACTTCATTTCCTTTTGCAGCAGAGGCTCGAATAGCGATTCGGCGCCTTCCCTGGCGGCGCGACTGGTCATGACTTTGGACCAAGCTTCCGGCACCAGGAGCGTTCGTGTGCGCGTCATGAGGCCGTTGCGATCCATCGGCGGACGCAAACCGCCTTCGAGGACGGCGAGCGTGGAGGTGATGGCTACGTGATGCGCTACGAGATTTTGAATGGTTTGCTTCAGCTGCGGGCTGTCCGGCTCGACGTTCATGACGATGTCTTTTACTTCGGCGAAATAATCCGGGCCGCAGATACCTGGCTGACGTTTCGCGTACAGTTCGCCATCGGGCGCGCCGAAGGGGCCGTGCTCGAGGTTATCAATGCCCATGTCGGCGGCTTCGTTGTAGCCCACGGAACAAATGTGTCCAGTGACTTTCATATTCAATTTGTGGGCTTCGTCGATGCCGGCGCGAAGTTCGTCGGGAGTCACATCCACGTAAGCTTTCACGGACGTGAAGCCGACCGAATGCCAGTAACGCACGAAGGCGCGGGCTTCGTCGGCGTCTTTTAGCTCGTGCATTTGCGGGATCAGCGCGGGGGCTCCTTCCAGATACGGAGTGGTGAGATAAAAATTGGGGCCGATGATTTTTCCGGTGTCCACATATTCCTTGACCGCCAGATCGCCGTAGGGATCCATGGAGCCGGTGGTGCGGGCGGTGGTGACGCCGCTGGCCAGGTAGAGCGGAGGAAACGAGTAAAACTGTTCGACGGCGGTGAGGGGGCCATCGGCGGTTGAGGGATAGAAGATATGTTCGTGCATGCCGACGATGCCGGGGATTATTGTTTTGCCGGTGGCGTCGATGACTTTTGCGCCTATGGGAGCGGCTGTGCTTCGGGTGGCGCCTACTGCTGTGATTTTTCCGTGGTCGATTATTACGGATTGATCGGACTGCGGTGCGGCGCCGGTGCCGTCAATTAGTTCCACGTGCGTCAGGACGATTAGCGGAGCGTTCTCGCGGATGAAATTGGGAGCTTGGCCAGGTTGCTGCGCCGCAGCGCCGGCGACGCCAACGCTGCCCGCAACGACGACCGCGACTGCCGCGATGAAACTTTTCCGCATGCCGATCCCCCTGACGTTCGTGACGCTTACGCGCTTGCGCGACATCACTAACCGCGCGAATTATACATGCTGTGACGACGGCTGCCACACAGCTTCGTGTTGCTATGTGTCTCGAATAATTTAGTAGCGTGATCGGTTGCGACGACAAGACTGCCGCGCCGAAACGCCGTGGGGCGTAGTTGTTGTGCGGATGATGGCGGCGGTATAGTGTTGCAACAGAGGTACCCGATGACAACCGCCAGCGAAGTTGACGAGAAGAATCCGACGCCGTATGTATTCGTGAGCGGCGACGCCGAGCAGGAACATCAGGACGAGATCAATCGTTTTGCGAGCAAGGGCTACCGCGTGATCGGGATGAGCCAGAATTCCGCATCGGTGTCGTACGGCAAATCAGTCGTGGTGCTGATGGGATTTGGCAGCTACGCGCCGCACTAGACCGGAAATCATCGGACCTCGCGGAGGATTTATGAACGCAACCATCGCGCGCGCCGCGCAGGATGAGTGGCCGGAGCTGCCTCTTGCAGCCTGGCAGGATACTTACGCGACGCTGCACATGTGGTCGCAGATAGTGGGCAAGGTGCGGCTGGAGCTGAGTCCGCGGATCAATCACTGGTGGGAAGTGCCGCTGTACGTGAATGCGACTGGTCTGACGACTTCAGCGATTCCCTACCCTGGCGGCATTTTCGAGGCCGAGTTCGATTTCATCCATCACCAGCTGCTGATCAAGACAAATCACGACACGGCAGCGACGCTGGCGCTGAAGCCGCGTTCGGTGGCGGATTTCTACCGCGAAGTCATGGCGGCGCTGGCTTCGCTGGGCATCGCGGTGAAAATTTGGAAAATGCCGGTGGAAATACCGAACCCGATCGCGTTTGACGATGATACGCAGCACGCTTCGTACGATCCGGAATACGCGAACCGGTTTTGGCGGATTTTGGCGAGCAGCGAGAAGATTTTTGTCGAATTTCGCGCGCGATTTATTGGGAAAGCGAGCCCGGTGCATTTTTTCTGGGGGAGCTTCGATCTGGCGGCCACCCGATTTTCGGGGCGAAGGGCGCCGGAGCGTCCTGGGGCGGATGCCGTCACACGGGAAGCGTATTCGCACGAAGTAAGTAGCGCCGGTTTCTGGCCCGGTGGCGGCGACATCAAGGGAGCAGCCTATTATGCATATGCGGCGCCGGAGCCTGAGGGATTCGGGCAAGTGCCGGTGCGTCCGTCACAGGCTCATTACCATCCGCAGATGAAAGAATTCTTGCTGCTGTATGACGATGTACGAACATCCGCTTCACCACGCGCGGCGCTCCTGGAATTTTTGCAGAGTACGTACGAAGCCGCAGCGAACCTGGCCGGGTGGGACCGCAAGGAACTTGAGAAGGCTTTTAGCTAGCAGCATACCTCCACGCATAGCGTAGCCCCACGCATTTTGCGCGTGCGCGCTCGAGCATTAGACGCACGTAGACCTGAAAAGAAATCCCGCGGTAAGTGACTTTTCAGGCATTTCGTTTAGTGTTCCACGCTAACAGGCGGAGCGGTGCACGCGGCTAAGCGGCGTGGAGACAAATTTGAATTCGACACTTAATTCTTATTTAAAGAGTTATGCAAACCGTGTGAGCGGGCGGTTGAGCGCATGCTGATTTCTCGCTGGCGACGCGTCACGCGTTCGGCGACGCTACTGCTCGCGGCGACCTTCCTTTCCGCGTGCCATGAGAAGAATACGGATTTTGCCGCGGGGCGCAAGGCCGAGGCCATTCAGGATTACGATACAGCGCTAGTGCATTATCATCGCGCTGCACTGGCCAACCCCAGCGACGCGGAGTACAAACTGCGCGAGATGAACATGCGTTATGCGGCGGCCTCGTTCCATATGGAGCAGGGGCGAAAGGCGGTGCAGAAAGGCGATTTGCAGCTGGCGCTATCGGAATTCGAGAAGGCCGAGACGATTGATCCTTCGAATATGGCGGCGGAACAACAGGCCAAGAGCACGGCGGAACTGCTGACAGCGGCCAACAATGTGCAGAGCGCGACGCCGGAGGAATCTTCCGCGGACGAAAAGGAGATGCTTTCCGGTCCGCCGATACTGAAGCCTCTTTCGCCGGAGCCGCTCAATCTGAAGATGACCAACGATTCGCGAGTGGTATTTGAAACGATTGCGCAGCTCGCGGGACTGAGCGTGATTTTCGACCCGGACTACGTGTCGCACCGCGTGACTGTGGATTTGCCGGGAGTGACGCTGGAGCAGGGGCTGGACGCGGTGGCGTTTGAGAGCAAGGCTTTCTGGAAGCCGCTGACGAGCAGTGTGATCGAGGTGGCGCCCGACAATCCGCAAAAAAGAAAGGATATTGAGGATGAAGTGGTGGGAACGTTCTATATTTCGAATTCGCTGACGCAGCAGGATCTGACCGAGATCGTGAACGGATTGCGACAATTGTTGGACCGGCATCGCTTGCAGCAGGTAAACGCGCAGAACGCCATTGTGATTCGAGATACGCCGGACAAACTGGAGTTGGCCGGCAAAATTATCCGGGACATTGATAAAGCAAAACCGGAAGTGCTGCTGCACGTGCAAGTGTTGTCGGCTAATCGCGACCGTATGCGCCAATTGGGCATTCTTCCCGGGCAAAACGTGTCGCTGACCTTTAATCCGCGCTGCTCCGTGCAGCCGACCAACAGCGGGTGCAGCAGCTCTGCGACTAGTTCGAGCAGCACGAGCAGTTCGCCGCTTCAGATCACGCTGAACAACTTACAACATTTGTCCACGGCGGATTACAGCCTGACTTTGCCGGGAGCGACAGCGGAAGCGGTGTTGACTGACAACAAGACGAAGATTATTCAGGACCCAGAAATTCGCGTGACCGACGGCGAGAAGGCGATTCTGAAAATTGGGCAGCGCGTGCCGGTGGCTACCGGAAGCACGCAGGCAGCGACGGGGGTCGCTGCGTCAGCGGCGGTCAGCTCGCTGGTGAACACGCAGTTTACGTACATTGATGTGGGCGTGAATATCGAGGCGCAGCCGCGCGTGCATCCCGACGGCGAAGTCAGCATGAAACTGGTCGTGGAGATTTCCTCGGTGGCCAGCTTCCAGACGATTGGCGGCATTCAAGAGCCTGTGATCAGCCAACGCAGGATTGAGCACGAGGTGCGGCTGAAAGATGGCGAAGTGAATATTTTGGGCGGCTTGATTGAACGGACTGATTCGGACAATGTAAACGGAATACCGGGCGCGGCGGGCGTGCCGGGGCTGAAGTATTTGTTCTCGCAAGACAGCAAGGAAGTGGAGGACGACGAAGTACTGATCGTGCTGACGCCGCATATTTTGCGATTTCCCAGCATCAGCGCGGAGAACCTGCGGCGGCTAGCTGCCGGGACGGATTCGAATGTGCGAGTGTCCAGGCAAGCTTCCAGCGACGGGCAGGCTGGCGATGCGCCCAGTAAAAGTTCTGAGGTGAATCCGGAGGCGCGGCATTCGAGCCAGCCAGCCGGCATGCGATCTCTGGCACAGCCTGCGCAGGTCGCCGCGGCTTATTCGCCTGGCCCAGCTGCGAATAACGGCGGCGCGGCGGCACGGATTCGATTCACTCCTGAGCGGGTGACACTGAAGAATGGCGATTCGGAGACCGTGGGGGTCGCGATCGAAAATGTGAGCGACCTTTTCTCGATTCCGTTATTGCTGAAGTACGACCCGGCGGTGATTCAGATTGTGGAAGTGCGCGACGGAGGGTTTCTTTCCGACGGCACACAGACAGTCGCGATCGTGCAGCGCATTGACGCACAGAAAGGCGAAGTGATGGTTTCGTGCGCGCGCGGACCGCACACGCCGGGCCTGAATGGAAGTGGAACGATTCTGGGCTTGGTGGTGAAGGCCGTGGCTGCAGGCGAGGCGCGCCTACAGATTGTGGAGGCGAATCCGCGAGATTCGCAGCAGCGGAGTATTCCGATTACTTCTGGAGTAGCATTGATACGCGTGCACTAACGCACCAGACAGCTAGTGCCCCATCCGTCCCGCATGCGGGGGATGGGGCACTGTGTTTTTCGGTGGAGGGCTGATTGCGAACTACTGCGCAGCTTTTTCGGCTTTCTTCTTGGGCTCGCCGGCTGGCGCGGGTTTCCAGAACGTGGGATCGGCTTTGATCGTTTCCGGGTTCGTGTAACTGATGGTCGGATTCAAGGCGAACAGATTGGTCTCGATCTGGTCCACCGACTCGGCCATAAGATTGTTGAGTTTCTTCAGTCCCTCTTGGCCGATGGCTTCCACGAATTTCGGACCGGTGGCGAGGTTGCGGTCTATTTCCGCGGCGGATTTCAGCGGAATGATGTAAATGAAGTAGTTGTCGGGGCCGCCGTACAGCCGCTCGAACATGGCCCATTGAGCGTCGGGAATTTTCGCGTACGCGTCCTTTACTAAGTGCATGATTGTGGACCAGTCTTCGTCGTGGCCGGGCTTGACGTGGAAGACTCCGATTTGGAAGTAGCGATCGTGCGCAAGATCGGTGGCCGCGTTGAGGCTGTAGTCGTCGCGGAGGATGTAGTAGCTGGTCTCGTAGGTTTGCAGCAGGTCGCCATCGGCGACCGCAGCGCGATCCAGAGCGGCGGAAAGCGTGGCGTTCTTCTGCTCGGCGAGCGCGTCCTTCTCCCATTCCGCAAAGGAATCGTAGCCGGTGAAGAAGAGCGAGCGGCTGGCACCGCTGACAGAATCCATGCCGATATAATAGGTGGGGTCTTTCGCGGCGGCCATGGCGCGGACAAAGGCGCTTTCGGTTTTCTGGTGCGTGGCGCCCCCTTTGCCGGGTTTCAAGACTTCACGGTTGATGACGAGAATTTTGGGGGGCACGTTCCTCTTCGGGGCGTTTTCCTGTGCGGCGGCGACGGTAGCATCGAGGGCGACGCTGGCGGCGAAACATAGACAGGCACCAAGCAACATGTTTACAACTCTTTTCATTTTGTGCCGACCTCCTCGGCGGAGATAACTGAACGAACTACTAGCACGGAAGAGCCGAACGGAGATCCCCGCACGGGAGCGCGTAAATTGGCTGGGATCGGCGGAAGCCTACTCGCGCTATGGAATGAAGTCAAGCTGGTGAAGCTGTTGAAGCTGTTAGTAGGCCGGGTTCCGGTTACGGCGCTCGTTGGGCTCTCAGTTTCCGTTCGTCGGGCCGTAGACGCCAGAAAGGCGCTACGGCTTCCGTTTATGCCTGTTAATTCTGACAATGGTGAACAGTTTGCCTTCCCGAGTAACGTCCGTCGCATTCGGCGATGGCGTGAGTTTGTCTGCGCTTCGTCGGCGAGGCAAAAATGAATTCTCTGGAAATCAGCTTGGTTACGTTGGCGATCGTTTTTGCTGGTGCGCTGCTTGGCATCGCCTTGCGCGGCGTCTTGCCCGAGAGTGAATTGAGTACCGAATCGAGAGACGTTGTAAAGCTTTGCGTGGGCCTGATCGCGACGATGGCCGCGCTGGTTCTTGGTTTGCTGATCGCTTCTGCGAAGACATCGTTTGATACGCAAAGTGCCGAGCTTACGGAGATGTCCAGCAAGGTGGTGTTACTGGACCGGATCCTCGCACACTATGGACCGGACGCGAAAGAGGCCCGCGATGTACTCCGCCGCTCCGTTGCAGACGCTCTCGGTTCGTTGTCGTCCAAGGATGCGGACATCTCTCCGCAATATGGATCGTCCGCCCACGGCGAATTGCTCTACGACAAAATCCAGGGACTTTCGCCGAAGGACGACGCGCGGCGTTCGATCCAGGGCCAAGCATTGAGTCTTGTGATGAACCTGGGACAAACGCGCTGGTTGGTGACTGCACAGAAAAGTAATTCGGTTTCCATACCGATGCTCGTCGTGTTGGTTGCCTGGCTCACCATTATATTCATCAGCTTCGGTCTGTTCGCTCCGCGCAATGTGACGGTAATCGTCAGTTTGCTGGTCTCCGCGCTCTCGGTTTCCGGCGCGATTTTCTTGATCCTGGAAATGTACTCCCCGTATGCAGGACTGATTCACGTCTCCGGCGCTCCGCTACGTGCGGCGCTTGCACATCTGGGCCAATAGGACTGCCGCCAGCAGTTTGCCAGGCGGGAAGCCGCCTAATCCGTCGCTCGTTCGTCGCGTTGGCGGCAGTTGACGCGCGACCGAGGAACGACCGACGGAAAACGGCGGCGTGCTTTTATTTTTCGAAGAGTGCGTTCGCTTCGGCGAAGGGGATAGTGCCTTCGAGGAGCGAGGTGTAGGTGCCGGATTGCTTCAGTTCTTGAGCTATGCGGCGCGTGAGGCCCAGGGTGGCGCGCATGATGCCGGAACCTACGCTGACCCGGGCGACGCCTAACTCGCGGAGGCGCGAGATCGTGGGCAGGTTTGCGCCGGCGAGGATGTTCAAAGGAAAACTAAGGGTTTCGACTACGCGGCGAATAATATTTTCCTCGGCGATGCCGGGAAGGAAGACGCAATCGGCTCCTGCGGCGATGAAGGCTTGCAGGCGTTCGCAGGCGCGCTCGAAGCGCGTGGCGGGGTCCCCAATTTCCGCCAGGTACACGTCGGTGCGCGCGTTGATCACTACGTTCACGCCGAGGCCGGTGGCGATGCGGCGGACCATGGCAATTTTTTCGATTTGCGCGGGAATGGGCGCGAGCGACTGCGATTCGTGGTCCATGTCCTCAAGATTTAGCCCGACCGCGCCTGCTGCGATCAGACCGGCGGCGGTTTTCGCGACGTCAGCGTATCCGGATTCCAAATCCGCGCTGACGGGAAGTTGCACGGAGTCGGAGATTTGCTCCGACGGTTGCGAGCATCAAGTCCTGCGAGATGCGTTCGCCATCGCAATAGCCGAGAGAAAACGCGATGCCGGCGCTGGTGGTGGCGATAGCGGGAAAGCCAGCCTGTTCGAAGATGCGCGCGCTCGCGCAATCCCAGGCGTTGGGCAGAACCAGAATTTCCTTGCCGCGATGCAGCGAACGGAAGAATTCCGCTTTTTCACTTTGCGTTTTCATGGGCACATTATATTCGAGTCCGGCTGCGCACGTGTGCTGGAATGTTGGCGGCGTGGACGGCCGGGCCCGCCAGGCGATTGCAGATTGCAGGTGGCGCGGCGGGCGGTGGGTCGCTCGGGGTTCGCAGTAATTACTCTTGCGAATGGCTGGGCTTTCGTTTGATGTTAATATTACAGTTACATGAAACCATCGCGACAATTTCCCATGCCGGGAGAACGGCAGCGGCGCGTGGAAAAGGCTTTATTTCGCGGGGGAAATCTTACGCTGGAAAATCCCGCGTATCTGCGCGTTTTGCGTTCGCTTCTGGATGCTCTGCTGGTCCCGGACGTGGCGCCGCGCGATTTGACGGTGACGGCGTTGGGGATCAAGAGCCGGAGGGCCGCTGCTCAGGTATTGGCGCGTGAACCGGGAGTCGCTGCAGGACTGGAAGAGTATGCGTATCTGTTGCGGCATCGCGGGGTGAAGGTGACGTTGAAGAAATTAGATGGCGATTTTTTCCAGACCGGCGATGTATTGCTGCGCGCCGAGGGCGGCGAAAACAAACTGCTAAGCCTGGAGCGCGTGGGACTGAATTTATTGCAGCGCATGTGCGGGATCGCGACGGCCACGCAGCGTTTGCAGGAACGCGCGCGACGGCAATGCCCTGCCACGCGAATCGTGGGCACGCGCAAAACCCCGTGGGGGCTGCTCGACAAGCGCGCGATTCATCTGGGCGGCGGTGGCACGCACCGCTTGGGCTTGGGCGACGGCATTGTGGTGAAAAATAATCATCTGGCATTGCTCGCGCGCAATGAAGCGCTGGCTGCTCAGCTGGCGGTGGAGAAAGCGTGGAAGTCGCGGCGCCGCGCGGCGTTCATTGAAGTGGAAGTGCGCAGCGAGGAAGGGGCGCTGGCCGCGGCGCGCGCGTTCAAGCGTTTGCGAACGGAGGCTCCGTCGGCCACGCGGGAATATCCTTGCCTGGTGATGCTGGACAATTTGATGCCGGACGACGTGCGGCAGATCATCGTGGCGATGCGCCGGGAACATGTGTGGGAGGGCACGCTGGTGGAAGCGAGCGGCGGAATTTCCGAGACGAATATGGAGTTGTACGCCGCCGCGGAAGTAGATGCGCTTTCGCTGGGCGCGCTGACGCATTCGGTGCGCGCGCTGGATCTCAGCCAGCGGATTGTGTAGCGGTTTTCCATCGTATTCCTACCCAATTATTTCGGATGGGACTGCGCGAGCGCGGCGGATTGCGCGAAAGCTTCTAGGGTGGCTTGGTGCGCTTTGTTGGCGTGCTCCATTGCTTGGCGGGAATGTTCGTTGCCGGTGAAGTGATCCTGCTTTTCGTGATGCGCGGCGGCGGCACGGTGAGCGTGCGCGGCCATTTCGTGGAATTCGGCGGCTCTCTGATGCGAATCGTAATTCATGATGGCTCCTTCCTCCGATGAATGCTTTCCGGCAGTATCTCAAGCAACGTTAGCGCTTTGCGGTTTCGCTGTCCATCGCGATGCGCCGTTAGGAGTCAAAGGTGTTTTCGGAGCGCGCGCAGCATCGGCCACGGCGGAGGCAGGCCGGTTGCATCCGCAACTCGGGATTAGTTGAGAGAACTCCCCCCGGCCGCGGGAGTTCTGAGAACTTCCAACGCGATTATGGGAGTTGAACCGCAGGGCAGGTTGGTGACGAAACGCAGCGTGCCATCGCTGGCTTCGAATGCGAGGCCCGCTTGCGAGGAGCCTCCGCGATATTGGCCCCAGGAACGCGGAATGGTGGAGACGCACTGCGAGTCGCCAAATGGCCGCGCGTTCGTGTTCATGGGCCCAGGCTTCGTCAGCGAACGGCTCGGCAGATTCCAGGCTGGTGTCGAATGCGGCTTCCCTGCCCTCAGCGCGAGGGTCGCGCATCCCAGGATGGCGCGAGTCGTTATGGCAATTTTCCCAATTAAATCCTTCATCGTAGCTCCTCCAATAACTTCGGGACGCAGTGTAATCCCACACGCGCAAACTTTGCATCAGGGCGCGTGGAGACGCGCCCAAGGTTTTCGTAGCGGCGGTCCGGCCAAGCGGGACCACCATCGATCGAAAACGCGCCACATAGCGCGCACTACAGTGCGCCGCTACCAAAGCGAACCACTCTCGCTCCTGGCATGACGCGGCGCTCTACTGCGAAATGTCTTCGAGCGCGAGGCCGCGGGTGCGTGGGCCGAAAATGCCTATGGCAAGGATCACGACCGCCATGGCTGCGGCGATGAATGCGAAAACTCCGCGCGTGCCGTAATGGCGCAGAAAGAATGCGATCAGGAAGCTGGTGAAAATGGCGCTGAGGCGGCTCCAGGAATAGACCAAGCCGACCGCTTGGGCGCGGATGCGCGTGGGGAATAATTCCGCCTGATAGGCGTGGAACGCGATGGACATGCAGTTGTTCGCGCAGGTGAGCAGCACGCCGCAGGTGATGAGCCATACGGGATCGCGTTGGCGCGCAAACAACACGCCGAAAATCGCGATGCATGCGGCGCTGAAGACGATTTGCCATTTGCGTTCGATGCGATCAGCGACGCGATATGCAAGCAACGGGCCGAGCGGCGCGCTGAGCGCGATCAGGAAAGAATATTGCAGACTGTTGGTAGTCGTGATGCCGGCGGCGATCAGCAGCGTGGGAACCCAGGAGGCGAAACCGTAGTAGCCGATGGTCTGAAAAAAATTGAACACCATGAGCATGAGCGTGCGTTCGCGATAGGGCGGGCGTGCGAGTTCGAGCAGGCTGCCACGGGGTTCTGTAGGACGCGTCGCGAATAGCGCAGTGTGTTTCGTGCGCGGCTCATGCACTCCACGGGCCGCTTCCCTTTCTAGATCGCGCTGGACGTGCGCTGCCATCGCGGCAGCTATGCGTTCGGCTTCTGCGAATCTTCCGCGCGCCATTAGCCAGCGCGGACTCTCCGGCAAGCCGCGGCGAATGAACCACACGAAAATCGCACCAAACGAACCGGCCAGGACAACCCAGCGCCATCCTTCCCAGCCGAGCGGCTGCTGCGGCACGAGCCACCAGGAAAGTAGCGCAACCGCCGGCAGCGCCGTGAAGCCAACAATCTGGCTGAGGGCGATCGCTCGGCCACGCAGTTGACGCGGCATCAGTTCGGTGATGTAGGTGTCTATGGTGACGAGTTCGACGCCAATGCCGACGCCCGCGATCATGCGCCATATCACAATCCCTTGCGCGGTCCGTTGCAAGGCCATCACGATGGTGGCGGCGGTGTACCAAAGCAGCGAGGAAGTGAAAATTAAGCGGCGGCCAAAACGGTCAGCGGCAAAACCGAAGAGCAGCGTGCCGACCAGCAGTCCCGCGAAGGTGGCGGCGACGAAACTGGCGAGGCCGTTGAATCCGAAGAATGCGGCAGAAGTGCTGCTGAAAAGGCCGCTGCGCACCAGGCCTGGACCGACGTACGCGGTGAAAAACAAATCGTAGTATTCGAACCAGCCACCCAGCGAAAGCAGCAGCACCAGCGACCAAATGTAGCGCGTGGCGGGCAAGCGTTCCAGGCGTATGCGAATGAGCAACGCGCGGTGGCGGATTTCATCTTCCGGTGAAGGAGTGGCGGATTCGCGAGGTGATGGCGGGGGACCGGGCGGAAACGGGGGTGGTGGAGACGACGTCGGCATCGTCGTGAGCGTAAACGGTCGCGCGGGCTGACACAAGCGGACGTTTATAAGGCTATAAGGAGCGATCGCGACGCGGCAGTGTAGTCGTGCCGCGATCTGGCAGAGAGGGCCCGAATCAGGACAGTTCGAAGATAGCAGACAGACCGACCAAAGAAATACCGCGCGGTCAGTTGCTAGTAAATGCGCACGTCACGCGAGTGGCTGCACTCACCCGGTGACGCGCGCGACTACTCGGAGGAAGTAGGTGGTGGGAGCAGAGAGCGCAGATGGGGCCCAGCCCTTAAAATTTTATTAATAAGGTTTCCCAACCTGCGCTCTCGATCTCCCGCTTCGCATAATCGCCAAAGCTCCCACATTCAGCCATACAGTAAATACCTTAATTTTGACCTAGGAAATCCCTGTGCGGCAGCATCTTGGATGATTCTTCGTCCGGTACCGTGACCACCAAGATGCCGGTAGGCGCGCCCCGCAGAAGCATGGATCGTTGCGCAAAGGGAACGGAGCTTCAGCGGACCTGCAGGCCGTGCTGTTGCGTTGGCGGCGGAACGATCCCATTAAGGCGCAGGTAATAAACGATTTGGCCGTAGTGATCCGCAATGTGCCATACGGCAATCACTGCCAGACCCAGCTTGGTGTTCGGGCCGCCGTAGCGGCCTTCCACACGGTCCATAGCGTTCTTCTCGTTGATAGTGGCGAGAATTTTGTTGCTGTAATCGAAGGAATCGTGCAGATATTTCAGCAGTTCGGCTTTGCTGGTCGCCGGCGCGGGGCCGCCCTTCTCGCAGCTGTCGGGAGGGGTCTTGCCTTCGATCTCATTGAAGAAAGCGAAGTTGCCGCAGGCGACGTGTTTCACCTGTTCAGCAAAGGAACGCACGCCATCGAATTTCGCGCCCGGCGCGCTGGGCATATAGGAATATTTTTCTGCGGGCATGGCTTCGGCGACAGAGAGAAATTGGTCTTCTGTATAACTGAGAATCGCGCCGATGCTCGCGGCGGTGGTCTTGGGGATATCTTGTTGCTGCGCTTGCGCGGGTGAAGCGAGCGTCGCCACGAGCGCAAGCCTAGCCGCAAACGCCACAATAGAGCGTGCCGACAGCGATGCGAGTTCCATTGTGAGCACCTCCGGAAACTACGCGAGAGAATACCTGAACGCGCTTGGAAACTGAAACGTAAGCGCGGCACGCAACGCACGACAACAGCCGAGCATTTGCTGCTGTGAGTGAGTGCGAACGGAAAATCGCAGCGGCCCTTCGGCGGCGCAATTCTTCAGAAGCTGCTCATCATGCCGGAACAACTGCTGCGGACTTTAGCCAGCGCTTCATCTGAGTGTGCCCGACCGGGCCGGTCTGTGGCATTACCGTGCGGCCCACTGAGAGAACCACGAAGCGGGGGATGCTGCTGACCTGGAAGCAGCCTGCGACTTGCGGGTACTTCTCCGTATCCACTTTCAATACGGTCGCTTTGCCCGCCATGTCCGCAGCGGTGCGCGACTTCGAGAGCAACGGCGACGCACGGCCTGCACCATCCTGCCCAGAAGTCCACGAGCACCGGCACAGCGGCGTGCTGCACGATTTCATCGAATCATTGATCGTCCAGCGCGATTGGTTAAGCAATGGGCGGCGAGACAGATTTTCAGACACGGCAACGGCCCGTGCTGGCCAGAAATTTGACTGGAATGCGGTTCTGCTTTCCGCAGTGCGTGCAGGCGCGAATGACAGGCAAGCGAAACCCCCGTTAATGCTGTTCCGAGGTTAACCGTAGGATGCCACGAAACACGCGCGAGCTTCTGGAAATCTCGCAGCCGCGACCGGCGATGCGAGAGCGAGTCGCTCCGAGCGCAGCGTCGGGCCGGGGTGAGGGTTTTAAGCGCTTCTTGACTTTCGCTTTTTCTTCGCCTACAATTTCCTGCGTTGTGACCTCAACCACGCTTAACCCTTTGGAGGATCTATGGCACTGAACGAAGCGCTGCTTCCCGAGTTTGACGCTGAAATGGCCAATACGCGCAAGACGCTGGAACGCGTCCCGACGGACAAGTTTTCCTGGAAGCCGCACGAGAGGTCCGGAACGATGGGCTGGCTCGCGAATCACCTGGCGGACGTCCCGGAGTGGGCGGTGTACACGCTGCAGCAAGAGTCGCTGGACATGGCTCCTAACGGAATCGCGCCCACGCCGCCTCCACCGCCCAAAACCACCAAGGAGCTGCTGGCGAAGTTCGACAAGAACGTAGCGGCGGCGCGTACGTTGCTGGCAAAGGCCAGCGATGCGGAGATGCACAAAACGTGGTCGCTGCTGAGCAATGGCGCGACGATCATCGCCATGCCGCGCGTCGCGTGCCTGCGTACGTGGGTGATGAACCATGGCATCCATCATCGCGCGCAATTGGGGGTGTATCTGCGGCTGAACAATGTCGCGGTGCCGGCGATTTATGGGCCGTCGGCGGACGAAGGCGCGATGTAGCTGCAGCGCAATACCTCCGATGAATGGCTTCCCTGCTGGCGACCGGCGGGCGGCGGAACTGTCTTCCATCTCCCGCGTTCAACAGAGTGCGCGGGAAGCACAAGAGGCGTTCAGCCGTCCGCCGGCATTGTTGGTCGCGTTCGCTGGACCTTAGTACGAAACCCTTAGGCCCGCACATTTGACAATTTCGGTACCAATGGCCCATTCCCCCGCCGGCACCCTGCTCGCTATTCTCCAAGCGCGCCATTCACTCCGGGTGCAGGCAGGACTATGGGCCACAGATTCTCTTCGGCTTATCTTCGCTCGCTGGCGCACTCCAAACTGGGGCTGGCGAAGGCGCGTCTGCAGACAAAATTCCTCCTTTCGCTGACCCTTCTCATCGCAGCTCTCACCTTTGCGACTTTGGCCGTAGTGCGCCACGCCGCCGAAGAGCAGGTACGCACGACCGTCGAGCAGGACGCGCGCAATTCCGTTTTAACCTTTCAGAATTTGCGCGCGGAGCGCCAGTTTCAACTGGAGCGCAGCGCCGAATTGCTGGCCACACTCCCGGAACTGAAAGCAATGATGGCGGACGAGCAGGTTTCCGGCATTCAGGATGCGTCTGAACAAATGTGGCGTTCGGGCGACACCGAGCTTTTCGCGCTGGCTAACTGGACTGGAAAAATCCTCGCGCTGCACACCCTGGTACCCGGATTTCGACGAGAAGCCGCCGAAGCAGCGCTGGCCCATTCGTCCGGCTCGAGCGGAGCAGGCGAGTGGTGGTTTAGCGATGGGCATCTCTATCAGGTTGCAGTACGCCCGATTCAACTCGGCGGGGCGTCGTCGCAAATGTATTTGGGTACAGTGATCGTTGGGCGCGAGATTGACTCGCGCGTGGCCGCCGACGTGGCCCGCATCGCGCTCTGCCAGGTAGCGTTCCGCTACGGCGACGAAGCGGTGGTCAGTTCCCTTTCCACGATGGACGACGCGATGGCGGCCAACGGGCTGAAATCGATCGCCAACAAGAATAAAATTGAAATCGGGGACAAGCGTTACCTCGTCAGCGCGGTGAATTTGACGCCCGGGTCCACCCCGCCGCTTACATTGACGGTGCTTAAACCTTACGACGACGCGATGGCGTTCCTCACGCGGCTGAATCACACACTGCTGACGTTGGGATTCCTGGCGGTATTCGCGGGCGGAGCGTTGGTCTTCCTGCTGTCGCGCACATTCACACAGCCGCTGGAATCGTTGGTACACGGCGTGCGAGCTCTCGAACGCGGGAATTATGACTATCCGCTTGGCCCGGACAGCGAGGACGAGGTTTCGGAAGTCACTGCCGCATTTGAGCGCATGCGCGGCACGCTGCAGAAAAACGACGAGCAGCGCGCGTCGCTGGAAAACCAATTGCGGCAAGCGCAAAAAATGGAAGCGGTGGGCAGGCTGGCCGGCGGCGTGGCGCACGATTTCAATAATCTGCTGACGGTAATAAAGGGTCACAGCGATCTGCTGGAAATGAAGTTGGGAACGCTGAGTCCGGCGCAATCGAGCATCGCCCAAGTGCGCAAAGCCGCGGACCGCGCCACAGCCCTGACCAGGCAGCTGCTGGCTTTCAGCCGCATGCAAGTGCTGCAACCGCGCGTGCTGGATCTGAACTCACTGATTTCAGACGTCGGGAAGATGCTGCCCATGCTGGTCGGTGAAGAAATCGAATACGCATTCCACCCGGGCGAATCGCTGGCGCCAGTGAAAGCGGATCCGTCGCAGATCGAGCAGATACTGGTGAATCTGGCGGTGAACGCGCACGACGCGATGCCCAAGGGCGGCAAGTTGACTATCACCACGCAAAATGTGGTGCTGGACGCGGCGTACGCGCGCAGCCACCCGCCGACGGTCGCGGGCCGTTATGTGCTGCTGACCGTGGCAGACACCGGCTGCGGCATGGACGAATTGACCAAAGCGAAAGTGTTCGAACCATTTTTCACAACCAAGGAACTGGGCAAAGGCACAGGGCTGGGCCTGGCGACCGTGTACGGCGTGGTGAAGCAGAGCGGCGGATACATTTGGGTGGATAGCGCGCCTGATGAGGGCACACGCTTTGAGATTTTCCTGCCGCAGAGCGCCGCCGCGCCGCAGCTTCCCTCCGAGGACCAGCCCGCCGCCAAATATTCGCGCGGCGTCGGAACGGTGCTTCTGGCAGAAGACGAAGAAGGGGTTCGTGAACTGGCGAGCGAATTTCTGCTCTCAAGCGGTTACCGAGTAATCGCGGGAAGAGATGGATTGGACGCTCTGGAGAAAGCGGAGCAGGAAACGGGCAAGATAGACGTGTTGGTGACCGATGTGATCATGCCGCGCATGCGTGGCACGGAGCTGGCACAGCGGCTGAAACGCGCGCATCCGCGCATAAAAATTGTATATATGTCCGGATACCTGGAGCATAACTCCGATGAAGGCTTCGTCGCGGATTCCGCGCATCTGCAAAAGCCTTTCTCGCGCGATTCGCTATTAAAGAAAATGCGAGACGCGCTAGGCCAAGAACTGGAACAACCGCTGCAGGAAATCTAGCCGATTCTTGCCGCACCGACACGCCGGATTTTCGGCAATATAGCTTGCCTCTTGCGGCAATGCATCGCCACCTAATCGCCTGCCAGTCCGCGATGAAAACCGAAACAGCTTCGCCCGGATGCGGTAGGCTGAAAACACCCTGCACAACCGCGAAAGGAGCATGCGATGCCCAGTATTAATGAAATTAGCGTAAAGGACCCAGACATACTCGGCGGCACCGCGGTTTTCCCTGGCACGCGCGTTCCCTTCCCAGCTCTCCTGGACTACCCTGAAGGCGGCCAGACGCTGAATGAGTTTCTCGATGACTTTCCCGCCGTCTCACGAGCGGCGGCAATCTCCGCGTTGGAATTGGCGAACTCACTGGTGGTTGGCGAGTTGGGATCAAAGTTCTGAGCGACGAATGCCTGCCGTGCAGACTCAAGAATCATTGGACCGAGCATGATTGCCGGACGGTTCCAGAGGCCGGGCTGGCGGACAAAAGACATAAAGAGCTTCGCTCTCGCCGCACAGCAAAAGTACGAGATTTTCTCGCCGATGGATAAAGGCGTGGAATACGAACAAAATCTCCGGGGCCTTGGCCTAAGCATCACCATTCTGCGTGCTAAGTCGAATCAACTCGCCGAACTGCTGTCGTAGGTAGCCGAGTGCTTGGAACGGATGCAATCGATCAAGCCTGGTGAACGAATGCGAGCGGGGCTTCGCTGAGGTCTGGAATTTCCGGTGTGAGCCGCCGTGCCGCGTTCAGTCGACAAACTGGGGCTGCTGCGCATCCATCTCCATATCTCAACCAGCAGATACTATCTGCCGGGCCACTCGCGTGAGGATTCCCCCGGGTTTCTGCGAACTGCAGAAATCGCAGCCCAGCCCGGAACCGTGGCCGGAAGTTACGCGCACCATCAGGGCCAGTAGGACGATCACCACGACAAGCCTGGCTTGTTGCCCGAAGAGTACTAGGCTGAATCATTTTGAATCCGAGCGCAATGCCGCTTCAGCCCTCGGACTAACTTCGTCGTCTCGTACGTTATCGGGCGGCGAGCGCTGGTGGGATGGTTGGCGGAGGACGGCGGTGCTTGGTCGTTTGTTCGTAACCGTAGCCAATCTCGATCAACAGCTTCTCGGACCAGGGCCTGCCGAGGAATTCGATGCCCACCGGTACGCCGAGCGCAGCCGTCGGAGTCGGGGAAGAAAATCCGCCTGGTACGACAATGGAAGGAAAGCCGGTCACGGATCCAAGAGCGCCGTTGCGCTCCACTTGAGTCTCACCGATGGGCACCACGAGCCGCTTCTGATGCGGGAACATGATCGCATCCAATCGCGCGTCGGCCATGATCTTCATGACGCGCTGCTGCAACTCGGAGCGCTTCTGAAGACGCAGGCGATAGCCGTCGTCCATCTCGAGGCTTTGCGCTTTCGCGATGCTGTCCGCGATGTTCGGACCAAACTTGCCGGAAGCGATGATCTCCTGGAGCGATTTAACGGGCGCGTTGCCCGCGGCAAGATAAGCGTTGATTGCCGGCTTGAATTCGTACAGATGAACGCTTATGTCAGTGGTGATCTTTCCGCTATCGAGCTCCGGGGTGTTCAGCTCGACTACCGTTGCGCCGGACCTCTTCAGATCCTCGACCGCTTGATCCGCGATAATATTGACCTGGTCGTTGATGGCTGCAGTACCGAAGAAACTGCGTAATACGCCGATGCGCTTGCCCTGTACACCATTGGCCTTCAGGAATTTCGTGTAGTCCTCCTCAATATTCCCGACGCTCCATGCCGTCGCCGGATCGTTAGCGTCATAGCCGACTAGCACGTTTAGCATCTTCGCCGCGTCCGTAACGGTGCGGGCGAGCGGACCCGCAGCATCCTGGGTGAATGAGTACGGGATAATACCCGCTCGGCTGACGAGACCGAGCGTCGGGCGAATACCCACGATGCTGTTCGCCGACGCCGGTGATCGAATGGAGTTGACAGTGTCGGTGCCAATGCCCGCAATCGCGAAATTGGCAGCCACACCCGCGCCCGTACCACCGCTCGACCCGCCCGGCGTGCGGGTTAAGTCATAGGGATTGAGGGTCTGCCCTTGGATCGAGCTAATTGTTTCTCCCCAGATCGCGAACTCGTGCAGGTTGACCTTAGCGAGGATGATTGCGCCCGCGCTGCGCAATTTCTGAGTAATGGCCGCGTTGGTGTCGGGAGTGTATCCCGCCAGGCTGAGCGAGCCGCCCGTAGTCGGCATGTCGTTCGTGTTGATATTGTCTTTCAGCAGCACGGGGATTCCATGGAGCGGGCCGACGAACTTCCCGGTCTTGCGGAAATGTTCATCTAGCGCGGCCGCCTCGTCCAACGCCCGAGGATTGAGAAAGATCACCACATTGAGTTTCGGACCCGCCTGGTCGCAGGCCCGGATGCGCTCCAGATAAGCCTGCACCAATTTTACGGATGTGAGAGCGCCGGACTTGTACGCCGCGTGCACATCGCTGATCGTGGCCTCCTCGAGTTGCAATGGTTTGCCTGAATTCTGCGCAGCAGCGCCCTTTGCCATCAACAGGACCGGCCCAATTATCAAAAGGCGCATAAATTTCATAGGAACTCCCATCGCGGCGTCGGCGCGATCATAGATCCACTTACGCAGAGTTCAAAAAGGAAATGCGAGCTGAAATTATTTCCACGCCCGGTCGTATATATAGACAGGAGGCGCGCGCGTGCTGCCTGTGCCGTTTGCCGGTCATTGGGGATACGACGCGATCTTTATCGTCACGTATGCGGCGTGGCTGCTATTTGAAATCGTGACGGGGCGGTCGCGAAAATCGGCCGATCCCACGAAGGCGCGGGACCGCGGCTCGTTCCGTTTTCTGCTCGCCATGATCTGGACCGGACTGGCGGTGGCGTTTACGTTCTGCTTCGGTTGGCAGCGGGCGGCGATCCCTGGGATGCGCACTGAGCTATTCTTGGCGGGAATCGCGCTGATGTGGGTGGGGATGGGATTTCGCTACTACGCTATGCGGGTGCTGGGGCGTTACTTCACTTTTCAAGTGGACGTGCATTCGGGACAGACGGTGATCGAGGCGGGGCCGTACCGCTACATCCGGCATCCTTCCTACACGGGCGCATTGATCACCGTGATCGGCCTGGGACTGGCGTTGGGAAATTGGGCGAGCTTGGTTGGAATGCTGCTGTGCATTTCAATCGGTTACGCGTATCGCATCCGTGTAGAAGAAGCGGCGCTGGTCAATGCGCTGGGTCAGCCTTACAGGGAATACATGAGCCGCACCGCGCGGCTGGTGCCGTTTGTGCTGTAGCGCTGACAGCAACGCTATTCCTTTTGTTTCCCGGGCCGCGCCGGCCGCTTGAACGAGGAAAAGTTCCCCGGTCCCCTGATCATGGACATTGTTCCGACCTTCGGCGGCTTCTGAACCCGTAGCCGGGTCTTCGTCGCCTTGCTCTTATCAGTTCGCAATGCTCTTCCTCACAGAAACACGATCTTGAATCGCGTGCTTGGTACCGCCGGCAAGTTCCGGCCGCGGGCGCACTGCAGCAAGGCACATGCTTGACCTCGATCGCCCAAACCTGCGTGAATATACGCGAATTCGAACGAGTGGTCACTGCGTCCGTGCGAATCCTGCGTTAATTATTCGAGAATTTTTGCAGGGTCGGCCCGGTTACGATGGCCGTCGCGCGATTTACGTTGCGTTTCCTGTGAGCCGCGCAATCAGCAGATGGAAAAAGCGATCGGCATCGACGCCGACTGCGACTTGCGCATTAGGCTTGTAGGGCACTTCCGCGGGCAGAGGCTCGGGCGCACTGGTTTCCATCTGCGGCGATTTGCGAATCGGGCCGTGGCCGTTGTAGCCGACGGTTTGACCTGCGGTCCATTCCCCGAACGTTTCTACTTCGACGTAATAGTCCTTACGGGTAATCACGTCGTGGTCAACCAGCGAGGCGACGGCGAGCGCATCGTGCAGAGCGATGTCCGTGACTTCCCCGCCGTGGCGCATGCGTTCGTAGGTGGCGCGCAGGATTTTTCCCGCCGCCTGGCTCACCGGATTGTTCGCAGCTTCCAGCTGCTTGATGTGTTGCTCGCTCACCAGGCACTTGCGGGTCACGTCCAGGCCGACCATGGTGAGCGGGATATTCGCGTCGAACACGATGCGGGCGGCTTCCGGATCCACGTACAAGTTGAATTCGGCCGCGGGCGTCATGTTGCCGCCCGAAAGCGAGCCGCCCATGATGGCGATCGCGGGAATCATACCGGCGAGTTCTGGATCTGCGCGCAACGCCAGCGCGACGTTGGTCAGTGGACCCACCGCTACGATGGTGATCTCGCCGGGATTTTCACGCACAATATGGCGAATGAGTTCGGGCGCGGTTTCGCGCACCGGCTTAATGCTCGGCTCAGGAAAATCCACTCCGGCCAGGCCATTTGCGCCGTGGACGTGTCCTGCCGTTGCCAGGCGCCGCACTAGAGGATGGCTGGCGCCTGCCGCCACCGGGATATCCGTGCGGCCGGCAATTTCCAGCAGGCGCAGCGCGTTGGGCAGAGTCAGATCCAGCGGCACATTGCCGGCGACGGGAGTGATGGCCTCGACTTTCAGCTCCGGCGAGCGCAGCGCGAGAAAGATCGCCATCGCGTCGTCAATACCTGGGTCCGTATCAATGACGATGCGGCGCGGTTTGCCCGGCGTCGACGCGAGGAGTGTTGAGTTAATCGCGCTGGCATGTGCTGCCAATTGATGCGCGGACGCAGAATGACTTACCGCTAAGCTGCCAATCGCGCCAACCACGGCGAGTCCGGTGGAGTTCGCCAAAAACTCGCGGCGGCTCCAGGCCGACTTTTCGCGCGCCTCCGATCTTGCGCCACTTCCATTTGTATCGAGTTCGATCCGCTGCCCCAAATTCCGGTCGCGATTCATGCCGAACTTGCCTCCCGTTGCGGATAGTCGTGCCGCGGGATTCTAGCCCGACGCCGGCTCTTCAAGGTAAGGAAATTGCCTGCCAATTGGTGCCGTGTCGATGCGTCATATACCACGATTGACGGGCCCGGGCCGGGCGAGTAAACTCCTATGCAAAAGTAACTGAATTGTAACTGACGGAACACGCGGGTTCCGCACAGAGGCGGCGGGCAGGGGTGGCCGAATGAGTACTGTTGCGGGCAGACGTACGTCGCATCGGGCGGCCAATCAGCGCCTAGTGACCATGATCTCTGCGCTAACGTTATGGGCGAGTTTAGCATGCGCCACAACGTGCCTCGCGCCTCCGTGCCAAGCCCAATCGACCGCGCCGCAGAATAATGCGCCGCCTCCTGCAACGACTGACGATCCTCCGCCTTCCCTGATCAAGCACCCGAAACCCGCACCAGCGCCTCAAGGGACTGCACCGCCTGCTCCGCAGTCTGGCTCGACGCCAACACCTCCGGCGCAGACACCTGCGGCACAACCGGACGCCGCGCCTGGTACGACACCGCCGCCCACCTCTTCGTCTGCAACGCCATCTTCTGCGCAAAATCCCGCGCCTGCGCAATCCAGCGCGGCGCCCGCAACTGCTCTGTCCTCATCGCCGACTCCAACAAGTGATCCATCAACGAACGCTGTCCAATCGTCGAACAGCGGGCAGTCCTCCACCGGCGCCCAACCGCTTGCGCCGCAGTCTGCAGCGACGCCCTCGTCGTCACCCGCGGCTGTGGTGCCGGTCTCTGACTCCTCAGCTTCCGCACCGGAAATCAACACGCGCTCTACAACGGTTCCGCTGGAATCGCGCGCGAATCTGGTCCCGGTCCGTGTGGTGGTTCACGACGCCAGCGGCCACGCCGTGGACAATCTGCAAAAGAGCGATTTCGAGATCAAGCAGGACGGCAAGCCGCAATTCATCACGCATTTTTCGCTGGAGACTCCTGGCAGCACGCAGAATCAGGTGGCGCGCGGTGAAGCGATCGCGCTGCCGCCAGACTCGAGTTCGTATCCGACCTCGGATTCCGCCTCCGGCGCAGCTGCAAAAGCCGGCGCGGCTCCGCAAGGCGCCCTTACGCTGCCGACCCGATTCGTAGCTCTGCTGTTCGACGATGTCCATCTGGACGTGGGCGACTTGTTGAATACCAAGACTGCCGCGTTGCGCTTCATCGAAACTTCAGTAAAACCGAACGAGCGCCTGGCGATTTACACCATATCCGGGCAGCACCAAGTGGATTTCACCGACGATCGCTCCACCATCCGCGCCGCCATCAACGCGCTGATGGCAAACCCAGTGGGAGCGTACGATCCGCGTTCACAGCAGGACTGCCTGCAAATCTCGTATTATCAGGCGGACCTGATCGAAAATAAGGGCGACCAGCAAGCCGCCGCCGCGGCCGCCTCAGACGCTATGGCGTGCGAGGCGGAACTTCCGGGCGCGGGAGGAAGGCAAGCGCAACAAACACAGGCCGACGCGTTGGTCAGATCCACTGTGGCCAGCGTGCTGCAAGGGGGATATACGAATTCCCAATTCGCAGTACGGCGGCTGCAAGAAGTGGTGCGCCGAGTCTCCGCGTTGCCCGGCCAGCGCAGCATTGTGTTGGTTTCTCCCGGGTTTCTCACTTCGACTTTTGAATTTGATGTGTCGGACATCATCAGCAAAGCGAACCGCGCCAACATCTTCATCAATACCCTGGACGCGCGCGGGCTTTATACCGTTGACCCGCTCGGCGACGTCACGCGGCGACCGGCGGGCCACGCCGGCGGCGTCACCCTGGCCCTCGCGGAGCAATATCGTGAGGAAGAACAACAAGTACAATCCGACGTGCTTTCCGATCTGGCGTATAGCACCGGCGGATTTTATTTTCGAAACAACAATGATCTCGATGCTGGCTTCCGCATCACCGCCGCTGAGCCGGAAGTTTCCTATTTGCTGGCATTCGTTCCTTCGGGTCTGAAGAATGACGGAAAGTTTCATAGCGTCAGCGTGAAGCTGAACACCAAGGAAAAATACACGGTGCAGGCGCGGCGGGGATTTTTCGCGCCCAAGCGCGGCGTGACGCCGGAACAGCTGGCCAAGCAGGACATTGAGGATGCTTTGTTCTCGCAGGAGGAGCAGCAGGGCGTGCCCATTCAGCTGCATCTGCAGTATTTCAAATCCGACGCGAACAATGCGAAACTCTCCGTATTAACGCACGTGGACCTGAATCACGTAGACTTTGAGAAATTGCAAGGGCGCAATAGGGACGACCTGACAATTGTGGCCGCGCTCTTCGATCGCAACGGCAATTTCATTACCGGCGAGGAAAAAACTCTGGAACTGCGATTGAAGGATTCGACTCTGGAGCGGCTGGACCAGACGGGCGTTACGGTAAAGACCAATTTTGACGTGAAGCCCGGCGGATATCTGGTGCGCCTCGTGGTGCGCGATAGCAAGGCCGCGCAGCTTTCTGCGCGCAATGGCGTAGTGGAGATTCCTTAGGCATTGGCCGAGCAGACCTTGAAACGAGAATGTTCGATGCAGGAAGGTGAAAAATGAACCGGCGACGCATAGCGACTACTTTTACCATGCTGCTTTTGTTTTTTGCCGCCGCCGGGCTCGGCTGGCGCGCGATTCAATCGCCTGCGATCGTGCGCGCGCAGCAGGCGTCGTCCGCGCCAGTGGCGCCGGCGCAGACTCCTCAGCAACAGGAAGCGACACCGCCTGCCGCGGCGGCACAGGCTGCGCCCACGGCCGATGGACAGCAAGCGCAAACCCCAGCTGGCGGCGCGATCAAAGCGGAAACCCGCGAAGTGCGCGTGGACGTGGTGGTGACAGACAAGAAGGGCAACTACGTCCAGGACCTGACCTCCAAAGATTTTCACGTTTACGAAGACGACAAGCAGCAGCCCATCAACTCTTTTACTTTCGGCGCGGACCCCAATGGGCCAATCGAAGCGAAACGCCATTATATGGTTCTGTTCTTCGACAATTCCTCTATGGAGCTGGGAGACCAACCGCAAGCGCGGGCTGCTGCTGGAAAATTCATTGACGCGTACGCGGGACCCGATCGCGTGATGGCGGTCGTAAACTTTGGCGGCTCGATGCAATTCACGCAGAATTTCACGATGGATGTGAGTCGGCTCAAACAGGCGGTCTCCGGCATTTCCGTCTCCTCCATTTCGCCGAATGCCAGCGCGTCCAATAGCTCCGGTGGCGCCAATAGCGGAAGTATGGGAGGAGCGCCCGCGAGCGCCGTGAATGCCGGCATGTCAACCTCGGGATTGCAAACCGGTATGCCGAGTTTGGGGAATTCGGAAGGCGGTTTCGGCGCGTACACGTTGCTGCTTTCGCTGCGGCAATTGGCGAAGAGCCTCATGCCAATTCCGGGCAGAAAGAGCCTGATTCTTTTCACTGCGGGATTCGAGCTCAACCCAGAGCGCTTTTCCGAATTGACTGCGACGATTGATGCGTGCAACAAGGCGAACGTCGCGGTGTATCCGCTGGATGTGCGCGGACTGGTGACGCCGATGGGGCAAATGCTGCGCGACGGAACGCAACCGACTTGGGCCAGCGTACAGGGTTACGGACCGAGATGGAACGCGGCGCGGTCGGACGATGCTTCGGCACACGCAAATTCTGCGAACCCGGCAGTGCAATCTCCTTCGCAGGCTGCATTTCAGTTCGCTGCGTATCATCCGGCGGCTGCTGCGCTGGTTCTCGCGTCGCAACACGGTGGCGGAGGCGGTGGAGCAGGCGGTGGTGGACACGGCGGTGGTGGCACCGGGGGCGGCGGGACGGGAGGCGGCACCGGCGGTGGAACTGGTGGCGGCACCGGCGGTGGGAATGGCGGCGGCACCGGCGGTGGGAATGGCGGCGGCACCGGCGGTGGGACTGGCGGCGGCACCGGCGGAGGTAAGGGTGGTGGAACCGGCGGGGGCACGGGCGGCGGCACCGGAGGCGGAAAAGGCGGCGGGACCGGTGGGGGCACGGGCGGCGGCAGACCTGGGGTCGGCTCGTACTCCAATTCGCCTTACAACCAGGCGCGGCAGATTGTTCCGCAATTTCCCCCGTCCGCTTCGACCAATCAGCAGGTGATGTACGCGCTGGCGACTGGTACGGGTGGATTTCCCATCCTGAATACGAACGACTTGATGGCGGGTCTGGAGAAGATTGCTCGGGAGCAGAGTGAATATTACTTGTTGGGCTACACGCCCGCGGAATCTCCAGCCGGAAGCTGCCACATTCTGAAAGTGAAAGTAGATCGCGGCGGGACGAATGTTCGCGCGCGCAGCGGATTCTGCAACATTGTATCCAACGATATGTTGGCCGGCAAACCCATCGAAAAGGAGATGGAATCGCGCGCGTCGGTTTCTACAGCGCCTGCTGCTGGGAATGCGGCGGCAAACGTAACCAGCAGCGGTGGTGCGGCCAGTGCAGGCTCGCTGCAGGCGCCGTTTTTTTACACCGCGCCGAACGAGGCCCGCGTGCATCTGGCGATGGAAGTGCCCGCGGCTTCGATCGATTGCCCGAAGGTGAAAGGAAAGTATCACGCGGACGTGAACGTGCTGGGCATTGCTTTCCGTCCGGATGGAACCGTCGCGTCGCGGTTCAGCGATGAAGTGACGTTGGACATGGAAAAAGATCAGTGGGAGAAATTCACGAAAGCGCCGATGCCGTACCAGAATCAATTTTCGGTCGCTCCCGGACAATATCGCCTGAGCGTGGTTGTCAGCGGCGGCGGCGACAAATTCTCCAGGTTTGAGATTCCCCTGGCGGTTGATGCGTACGATGGAAAAAAATTCAGCCTCAGCGCGGTGGCGTTAAGCAACCAGATCCAGCCCGTTTCTGAAATGGGCAGCACGCTGGATGCGGATTTGCTGGCGGATCGCGCGCCGCTGGTCGTTCGCAACCTGGAAATAACGCCGTCGGCGGACAATCACTTCAAGAAAACCGAGAAGGTCGCGATCTACGCGCAGATTTACGCCCCGCAGCTGGCGGATGCGACTCCGCCTACGGTGAAATGCAGCTACCTGGTCGTCGACCAGAAGAACGGAAAATCGGTTGGCTCGATGGCGGGAATTGATATGGCCCCCTACATTCAAAAAGGTAACAGCATGATTCCGGTGGCGCTGAAACTGCCTGTCGAAGCGCTACCGCCAGGAGAGTACCTGCTGAAAATGCAGGCCAGCGAATCGGGCGGGAGCCTGACGCAGATTCGCAGCGTGAATTTCGTGGTGGAGTAGAACGGCGCCGCCTGAATCGCCCCAAAAAATGGTCGATTAGGAGTGCTGGCGACGCCTTGCTTTCTTCACCTTACGGTCGTTTCTAATCGCGCAAACGTCGATTAGAAATTGTCGTTGGTAGTCTTACTGACAAGCATTGATTTTCCGTAGCACAGCCAATCCCTGCCGGATCCCATCCCAGTATTGACCGATTTAGTGCTGCAACTTTGGGCCTGGATCGGGGTTTAGATACTTGGGAGTCCTTCGGCGTGGTCGCGGTGGCCACAGCGCTCTTCTACAGCGATTTATCGCGGTTCGTGGTCACTATTAGGGATAGGCCCCCTGCCCAGCTGGCGTGCACCATAGTAGGTGAAATTATAGCTGGACGATTACCGGAGGTTTCATTTGTTGAGGCGTAAATCATTGTGGTTCAGAGGCTTGCGGGCATCAGCGTGGGTCACTTTAGTGATCCTGCTCGGAATGGCGGGCTTGATGACACCATCGGCGGGTGCCGACGCGGGCGTAGTGCTAAATGAATCGCTCGATAGCAGCGTCGCGCGCATTACCGGGTCCGGCCACAGCGCGGTGTACCTCTCGCGCATATGCCCCGACGATTCACCGGTGAAAATGCGCCTGTGCCGGCCGGGCGAACAAGGCTCGGTCCTGAGCAACTACACGACGTTGGGTGAAGATCAGTCTTACGAGTGGAACATCGTTCCGCTGAGCGTTTATTTATATGGCGTGGAGGCTCCGGGCGATCGCCCGCTGGTAGGTTCGAAGGCGATCAAGTCGGCGCTGGAAGAGCGATACCGCGACAAATACCTAGCGGCGATTTGCACAGCGGAGCGCTGCCGCTCCGGCAAGAGCTCGGAATGGCGCGAGATGGTCGCGGCGACGCTGGAGCGCAGTCTATACATGTTCGTCGTGAAGACGTCGGTGGAGCAGGACGAGGCGCTGATTGCGGCATTCAATTCCCTGCCCAACGTAAACCACTTCGATGGCATGACGCGCAATTGCGCGGACTTCACGCGGCGCGTGCTGAACACTTTTTATCCCGGCGCGGTGAAGCCCGATTACCTGAACGATTTTTTCATGACCAGCCCGAAAGCCGTGGCGCGCTCGCTGGCTCACTACGCGGAGAAACATCCCGAAAGCGCTTTCCGCGTGCTGCATTTTTCGCAAGTTCCGGGCACGATCAAGCGCAGCAGTGAATGCCGCAGCGGTACGGAACAGCTGTACCACTCGAAGAAACTAGTGATTCCGTTGGCGGCTTTCGCGTGGCAGGGCGTTCCGGCAGTGGCGGCTTCCTACGCGATTACGGGCCACTTCAATCCGGAGCGTCAATTCGAAGCGCATCCGTCGGCGGAAGCTGCAGGCAGCGCCACGAACGAAAGCGCGGAAATTAGTGGCGGATTTACGGTCAGCGTGCAGGAACTTGCCGCGGAAGACAGCCATGAACGCGAGAAGATTGTAGGCACCAAGGACCAGTGGAAAGAAAATCAGGTCCGTTTTGACGCGACGGTGGACGAAGCCATCCGCAGAGAAGTGATTCCCGATCGCATGTATTTGAAGCGCGTCTTTATAAAGCTGGGTGAAAGCAGCACGATTTCCGCCGACGCCAACGGAGCGCTGTGGATGAATTTTAGTGGCGAGCAGCCGCCGCTGCGCGTGGGCATCAGCGCCAGCAACGTGTTTGCGCCGGATTCCGACGGGCAATTTGCCTACCAGATTATGCTCGCGCGCATGCAAGGCGAACTGAAAGGCCCCAAGCATAGCCGCGGGACCATGCTGGATCTCAAACAGGATTGGACGTTACTGACGGACATTCGCGCGCGAGGCTTAGCGGTGGCGGCAGAACGAAGCGCGCAGCCGCAGTCGCAGCCGGCTGCCGCGGATGCCGCTAAGGGTGGGACCGCGTTAGGAACGCCGACATCATCTGCACCCTCGAGGATTCAACCCACCGCGCACGGCGGCGACATCCTCCCCTGATAGCCCGGTGAACGGAGCCAAGTTGAATGCAATAACGCCAAACGCCGCGCTATTTGCTTTGCCAGCGCGGCGTCCGCGTACCTGCTGGGGGCTGGACTCCGGTAGGTTTTACTGCGGGCGCGGGAGCTGCAGCATCATGCCGCTGCCCTGGCCCGATTCCACTTGCGGCAGTTGACCGTTCCACTTTTCGATCAGCATCTGCGAATTCTCGATGCGGCGCAGCTCCAGTAACTGCGGCGTCAACGAGTTCTGGCGGATGCGGTTGGCGTCGGCTTCACCTTGCGCGCGCGTCACCATCGACTTGGCGTCGCCTTCGGCCTCCGCGATTTTCTTCGCGGCTTCCGCTTGCGTGGTTGCCAGCTCATTGCGTGCTCGCTCGGCCTGCTGAATCGCCTGCGCTTTGGCGGTGATGGCCGCCGCGATCACCTCCGGGACGCGCGGCGCGCCAATGAAACCGAACTGCTGAACGCTGACGCCCACCGGCGCGACTTTCTGCTCGATCATCGCCTGCACTTTGCCCAGAAAGTCTGCCTTGCGTTCGCCGTAGATGTCCTCCACGGTGAAAGTGGAAGCGACTTCGTTCAGCGAATTGCGCACGATGTCGCGCAGGATGCCGTGCGTGAACAGTTCCAGATCGCTCACGCGATACTTCACATAGAAATCAGGCACCTTGGTCGGGTCAATCGCATACGACAGTGAAACGTCCACCAGTATTTCCATGCCCTCCTTGGAGTTGAATCCCATTTCTTCGTTGATCGGGTGCCCTTCGGCCGTGTCGCGCGTCCACTTCACGGTTTGCACGTAGGTCGGAAATTCGATGATCTGCGTGCGCAACGGGCTGTAAACCACCCACCCGGTGCGAATCGGAATTTCCGAAGCGCCGCGCTGGCTGCCCGCGAGATTGATTTCCACACCGACGTGGCCCGCTTCGATGCGCGTGACCCGTAGCAGGAACACGACCAGCAGGACCAGCGCAAAGATCGCCGCCGCCGCGATCAACAAGCCGCGGAAATGTTCGACGGTCTTGCGCTGCACGAATTCCACATCGCGATTGTCTGGCCGACTGAAAATAGTCATATCGTCTTCTCCCTGCGGATAGGGACACTCCCCTGGACCGCGCCATCCGGCGCGCTGCCTTCCGGCCCGGCGCATGCGCGCCGAAACAGTTGAGCTGTTTCTGAACCCGCTGATGCTAACGCGGAGGTATTAGGAAGGAATAAGAGATACCTAAGGATTTCGTAAGGCGTCCGGAAGGGCTGTCCGGACAATGAATTAGGGACGGTCCGCAGGGGCGAGGGGAAATCGCGCAACAGCAAAGCTCAAGTTCGACGCAGCGTGCGGGGCCTTGTTATGGCCCCGCCCTTCGGAGTCACGAATTCGCGGAAAGACTTCTGATTATTCCGCGGTGAGCATCACGGTTGTCGTGTGAGCGACTTGGCCGGATGTGCTTGTACCAGTGATTGTCACTGCCACAGGCTCGACGGCCGTAGTCGTGCCGCCACCACCGCCACCGCCGCCTCCACCACCACCCCCGCCGCTGCTAGAGCCTCCGCCGCCACACGCTGCGATGCCGACCGTCAGCAGAAACACGGCGCAGGCTGCGGCAGTGCCCCAACGACGGTTCTTGCCGCAATTGATGAGCAAAATAATTGCGATCGCGAATGCGCCGGCGAGCGATGCGACCGTGCCTGTCGTCCAGCGGCCGAAACCTTGCGGCCGAACTGCTGGCGGAGCAGTGGCTGCAGCGGCCGTGGTGATGGTGAGCGTCGTCGTGCCGCCCGCGTTTACGGGCGAGGCGCTGAAGCTGCACGTGGCGCCTGTCGGCAGGCCGGAGCAACTCGAGGGGTTGAACGCGACAGTGTCGCTGAAGCCGTTCACCGCGACGACGGTCAACACTGTGGTGCCGGCACCGCCCGCGGTGGCGACAGTGACTGCTGCGGGGCTCGAGGAAATTACGAAATCCGTCGCGCCAGCGGTGCCAACATTCCATTCTTTGACGAGATTGTAAACGTTGAGCGAGCCGAGGCCAGTGGCCAGGTTATAGCCCGGGCCGGCATTGTAGGCGAGCATGTTGTTCGCTTGAAAAGTTTCGCCAATCTCGTCGGTACTGACCAAGACATCGCAACCCGTTGCACCGTTCTGGGCCGTTAGTATGGCGTCGCAAGGCATCGCGATCGTTCCGCTTGTGACCTGATTAAAAATGCAGGCGCTGGTCTGCGAGCCGCCGGATTGGCAATTGGCCCAGCTCTGGCCGGCAAGTGAGTAGAGATTCGCGTTCACCAAGCCGTTCGCCTGCCCAGTACTCTGGTTCAAGAGCGCCACCATGCCGGCAAAAACCTCCGCGGAAACTGAGGTGCCACCCACGCCCTGAATATCTGGGAAAGGAGCCGAGCTGCTGCCGGCCGAGAGACTGCAGGCGGCATCACTGGGGTCAAGGTCCGCTTCACAATACTGGTAGAAATTTTGGATCGTGCCGTCGCCCGCGAAAATTGCAAAATCCGGCATATCGCGCTTGCCATCTGCGACGGTGAGTGCCGTTTGCCAGGTGGGTTTGGCGTAACCTCCCGTGCAACTGGAAAAGGTACCAGCACCAGTGCTCACAACAAAGTCGGAGGTCGTGCAAGCGCTTACCCCGCCACTGCCGCCTGCAGGTTGCACCAGAAAGGTTAAGTTGCTGAGATTAGCGTTGAATGCGAGATCGTTGCACTCGGATTCAATATCGCCGCCCAAATCCAGGATTCCTTCGATGATTGAGTTGGTACAAGTATCGTTGTAGGTGGTTTCCGGAATATAGCCTTTGACGGAAGCTTGCGTGGTGGTCGATGGGTTCGTGGAATTCCAATAGGTGGTTGGATTCGTCGCATCATTGAAATCCGTGCCGCCAACAGCCACGTTGTAGGGCGTGGAAGCGACACCGTTCACCGCAACGCCTAGCTGCGCGATCGGAGGACTCTCCAAAGTCGAATCGCAGCCGGTTGAGCCATTGTCGCCGGTCGAGACGACGACGGTGATGCCCAAGGCAGCTGCCTCCTTCCATTCTCCCACCGAATCTTTCACGGACGGACTGCCGCCATAGAACGCATTTCCTGCGGTGCCAAGGAAAAACTCGCACAGGCCGTAGCTGTAGCCGATGATCTTCGCGAGATCGTTATCAATGATGTATTCAGCGGAGACGTCACCGCCAAACGTAGTGGTCGTGCTCGCGGTAATCACCAAATCGATGGTGGCTCCTGGAGCGACTGCGCCCGACCATTGCACATCAAGGGCCGCTTCGCATTCGTTGCCGCCTGCAGCGCAGGGCTCTATGCCCGGGTTTGAGCTGCTGGAGCCGGGGGTGTAGGTTCTCGTGAAGTTCACTGCAGGGAGGCCGAACAGCGAGCGGAAATTCGTGAGGTCGGCCGGATTGATGTCGCTATCGGAAACGATGGCGATGGTCTGGCCGGTGCCGGTGATGCCGGCGTTCCAAAGCGGCAGTACATTATAAATCGCCGCGAAATCGTACGGAGCCAAGCCGTAACAATCCGTGGTAGTGCCATTGGTGTTAGTGCCATTGCAACCAGCAAGATATGTGAACTCAGGCTTGACCGACTTCAGTCTTCCGGTGGCCATGTCGCGAGTGAACGTGCCGGTCAAGCGATGAGCGGCTTTCCGAGGGAAGTTGTTGAGCGAAGCGACGCCAGTCACCGCAGGCATCAAGGCCGCGGGAATGGATGGGTCGTTTGCGTTTGCCCAGTGGTCCTGCGAATTGATTGTGTATTTGTGAATCGCGGTGTGAAACGCGGATTGTACCTGCGAGGCGTTGCCGGAGAACTGGATCACGTTGCGGCCGTTTGCGACATTGTCAATCTGGAAGCCGTGCGATTGGAGCCACGAAGTAATTTTCTGTATGTCGGATTCGGACGCGCCAAACTGTTCGCCGAATTCCTGGGGCGTCAGCCATTTGTGATAATTCGGCGACGAACGGTCCTGTTGCTGCGCAAGCAAATTCTCGAGCGCCGCGCCTTGAGCGGAGGTCGTCTTGAGCACGAGCATCATGCGGTCCATCGCGAGGCTGCCAGGCGCCGCGCCTTGATCGTATTTCGCGCGGGCGAGCGGATGCGTATTGCCCCGGAGGAGGACGAGCTTGCCTTCGTCAATCGGCTGCGTGATCAGCGACGGCGCGACAGTGGATTGCCCGGCGCTGCGTTGCGAAAAGAACGCAACGGACAGCACCGCGAGTAAACAAGCGCAAACTAGAATTGGTTTGATACGCATGCGTCTCCCCGTGACATTCGGCTTTACGACATCACCCTTCGATCCCCGGTACCTCACTACGCGCGGATGCGCCGGCGACGCGTTTTTGTGGCGTCAACCAGCGCATGTTCGCAACCAGATGCCTCGCGCGAAAAACGGCGCAGCCTAGCTACGCCGATTGCAGACATTTTGGATGCGGCGGCAGGTAACTACGTTAGCTCGCCGCAGTCCGCACGTTTGTAAAATTTTATGCTCGGCGCTTCGAATGCGTTACGCGCTCAGTAGCCGGACCCGGGGTCGCCGGAACCGGCTGCGGCGCCACCCTCGTCGCCGCCGCGGCCGCCCCGGCCACGCAGACCTCCTCGGCCCATGCCCATGTCCTGCTGCATCTGCGAGTATTTGGTGCGCTGGTCGGGCGTGAGAACCTTGTAGATCGCCGCGTCCGTCTTGGCGCGAGCTAGAGTGCTTTGCGCCGTGAGGTTACCGATCGTCGTCGCGGCTTGTTCCATGGCGGCGGAGTCGTTCGCTTGTATGGCGGTGTTCAGTGTGTCGTGCGCGGCCTTCATGCTGGCGCGGGAAGTTGTGGCGTTTGCGTCCGTGCCGGCGTTGAGGATCGCGGTGACTTGCGTTTGCTGGGCCGAGGTGAGCGACAAGCGATCGGCGAGAAACGCTACGCGGCGCTGTACGTTGTTGCCGCCTCCTGGACCGTCTGGCCCCTGCGCGAATACTGCCGGAGCGGAAAAAATAGTGGTGAGTAAGAGTGCTATGGCTGCCTTTTTCATGTTGCTAACACCTCCTGGCTCGTTCGGTGGCCTGGTAGAGCTTGTAACGGGCGTTCCGTTGCCGCGATCGGAGAAGGAGGGGTTATGCGTCCACGATCTCGCGTGCGGTGCACAGGTGATTCCCAACTAGTGGGTGAAAAGTTCCGGAAATTTAGGACGAGGTAGGGAGGCCGTGGCGTGTTCGGTCGCGTGGTTGGTGCAATGCGCTGCGCTGGGCGAACTGCCGCGACGCTTGCCGGGTACTAGTCGCTGCGGCGAATGTGTTTAGTTCAGCAGAAACTGCTGGATGACGAAAATACCGCCAGGAAAGGCCCATAAACATTAGTGATTCTGCCGGTGAGTTTTTCAGTTGTACCCCAGGGATACCGGAAAAACGGAACTGCTCTGCGCGGAGCGAGTTGTACCTTAATATATCGCGTATGATGCCGCGCAGAAGTAACGCGGATGAGTGACAAGTTCCAATGTCTCGCGTTTCCGGCTCGTGGACAGCAATGCATCCGCTACGAGGGCCACAGAGGCCCACACTCGCCTGGGGCGTCGCCTGATAAGTTCGGCTACTATATTTGTCCGGTGTGCGCGAGAATATTCGCTTCGCATAGAGATTTCGACGCGCACGTCCCTTGCATGAAGCCGTAACGAAGCGGAAGTTTCGTCCTCTTGGTTATTCACCTCGTGACGATCAAACTGCGATGAACTGGTTCGTGATGCGGCGCAGCAAATGCGCTTCGTGAAATACATTCTTCAATTCCGTAGGGCGGTGTCAGAGCAGCGTCCTTTTAATCTGTCCCTTGGTTTTCGTAAACCTTGCAAAATCAGTAAACTCCTCATTCTAAAGTGTGATACCTTTCGCTTGCGTTCAGCTCCGTTCTGCTCTTTTTGGCTGTTTTCAATTCATTCGGGGACAATTCGGGGACAATTTCGACTTGCCCACATCTCGATTGGAACACCATCCATGAACACTCTCGCCGACCTCGACAATTGATTCTGAAATGCCGGAGCAAGTCTGCCAGAACTTACATCAGCGAAGCAGTGTCTTGCTATCGAGGTGGCGCGAATCGGTCGGCCATAGTTGCGACATGGATCGCCGTCGTATTCGATTTCCTGGAGAAGCTCAAAGAGCTTGAAATGGCCGGCGACAAAAATGCTAAGCAGAAACTTACAGGAGTTCGAGAACGCACAAAAGGCGAACAATTGGCAAGCAGCACTTGCATTCGAACGTAACGTAATAGCCATGGCCCAGACCGAATTTGAACTGGTTTCGCCGGTCGAAGCGAAGGACCTTGAACGACTGTCCGAAGACCGTAACCGCTGTGCGCATCCATCCATGGCTTCGCCGGATGACCCGTATCGGCCGAGCGCGGAATTCGCTCGGACACATATTCTCAATGCAGTCGACTACTTGCTCTCACATCAACCAGTCCCAGGGAAAGGCCGCAATGGATCGGCTGCTCAAGGAAGTCGAATCCAAATACTTTCCCGGAGAGACGACAAAAGCAGTGGAATTCTTCAAATCAGGTCCGTTGGCGAAGGCCCGCGAGGCTCTGGTTCGAAATTTTGTCGTTGCCCTTTCGAAGACGCTCCTCAAGCAACCGGCCACCACGATTTCGCGGCGACGGCGTTTTGCGGCGTTGAATGCTGTCCTCGAGATGTACGTCGGGAAAGGTGAGCGAACCCTAGCCGAGGTATTACCAGAACTCGTCCAAGCGGTCCCTGATGAAAAGTTGTACCGCGTCATATTTTTTCTGGCGAGTGTAAGACAATCCTGGGAATTAATTGGCAAGCCCGCGCAAATGAAGGCGGAGGAATATATAGAGAAGGCGCCCGAAGATCACGAGTACAGATTCCTTCCATATGCAGTAAAGGTGTTACCGTTGCGAGACCTGGCCGTCAAAAGGTTTCCCGGAAGCGAGCATTGCAACACTTGCCCGGGTTGCGGCGGCGGACTCTTCGCCTCGAAGTCGTGGACCAACTGGTCGCCCGATTTGAAAGCGCGGACAGCTTCAGAAATTCCAGAAGCTCTTTAGCGCACTCATACTTCCGCTCGCTCTATCTTTGAGCAACGCCGACGTTACAAGAATTTGCAACGCTTTCGTAAAAAACAGTCAAGTTACGTATGCCGTACGCATGCCGGCCCTCCTATTGCAATTGTTCGAGGAAACTCTGTTCGGCCAGCCAAAATCGGCCTGGAAGCTGGTTTTCGATAAGCTTACCGCTGAATCCGATGCGATCCCTGAAGGAAAACAGCTACGTGAACACCTGCAGAAGGAACTTGGGTTCTGACGGCAACACGCATCGCCGAAAACAGGATTCAAGCCGATTAGCTCCGTCCGAGCGCAGCACATTTGAAATAAAGGAGAGGCCATGGAAAAGGAGGTCGTGGCAGCGATCATCGGTGGTGCAGCTACCGTGGCCGCTGCCATCATAGGCCTTGCAAATTTGATCCGCAGGAAGACCTCTGACAAAGATAGAGCACAGCCTAACCAACTCGTCTGCGGTATCGTCTAGCGGAGTGGCGATTGCACTGGCAGGAACTTCACATCAAGTTTCTATAACGACCAAACCTGAACGAAAACCTTCTGACCTGCGCTAGTGGCTGTCTATATTATCGACGATGACTAAAAAGGTCCAATGCTTGATATCAAAGTCAGAAATGCCGGAGACTAACCGTGTTACATCACAAGCGTCTAATTTGAACTGTTGGACGTTTTGTACCTCGAGAATTCCGACTAATTAATTTACATGATGCAACCAATTTCGTGCAAATACGACGTCTAGTTCCCTGTTCCACAGTACGTTCTCCCATTCAGTATCACAAGTGGTCAAAGGCGGAGAGACTGACAGGTTTGCATTCAGGATTGCACAAGAGGTGGTCCACCCTCGTTACCAGTCCTGGCGAGATTTTCTGCGCATCTCTTCTTCTACGAAGATAGACGAGAAATTGTAAGCGAGCCGCTGATTATCTCCATCCCCGTACTTCGGCGATCGGACCATGCACTATCGGCCCCGTCAACAACGAGCTTTTGCGCTGTACAAGGCACAGATTGCTGCATTCGCACGCTTGCCTGTAAAAGAAGCACAGGCGCCAAGATCCAACTAAAAATGTAAATCTCAGGATAAGCAGTCGCTTCTCTAATCACCCGGAGCACGCGGCGCGATTTGATTGTTCTGAAAACCGCGCGTACCATCAACTCATGGGCTCCGTAGGCATCCAGCCATTCCAACTCGAAGAATTGCGAGTCCGGCTCCGCAAGATGAGCGACGCGGATCTTCTGCGCTTCGGACGCGCCGCTGCAAGTCTGTGCAAGCCGGATGGGAACTTCGGGCATCCGCCGCGCCAGGTGTTCGTGGACCAACTCACGAGGCGCGGCGGGAATGGCGGCGGCAGATCCCAAGCAAAATCTGATTGTTTAGGCCCACCCAGTCACTTTCGATTTTGGCGAAGGCCAAAGCCCGCGAGAAGTAGCCATCCTTAATAAATATAGTAAACGTTTAGGCGTATGATGCCATCGATGACAACCTCGCAGTCCTCTCTCGACCCGCGCAAGAGCCCATGGAAACGCGGCGACTTGTGCGCTTTGGGTTTTAAAAAGAGCGGTCTTGTGCTGAATCACACGGCTGAGTACCTGGAAGTCCGATGGCTGGCGGGCGAAGGTATTGAACGAATTGCGACAGCAGACGTTGACAACGTTCTTAGGGTAGCCCATGCAGACAGTCTTGGGCCCGACGGGCAAACGTATCTACAAACCTTGGAGGCCATCGAAGTAGCGACACGATTGAAGGCTGACCTCAGCGAGAGAATGAGGACCGTCAAAAGCAAAAAAGAGAGAAGGGATTTGGATCGCTTGACACGCCGCGTGTTTGCCGAGGACAAGTGCGAATGGGACGCGAAAAACAAGATTCAGTTGCTTAACCTGCTCTTGCGACCAGAAACCGTCGGAATTACCTTTAAACTCCGAGAGCGGCTCCATCGAGCATTTTGCAAACGGCATGAGCAATAGGGCGGTCGCCGAGTATTCGGAGAAGAAGCAATGAAACATCTAACCTTGCTGTCGGCTCTCATGCTCGTAGGGGCGCAGGGTTGTAATTCTCTTCCCGGCTTTCCGAAAGGCCCGACCGCTAACAACGCGACTTTAGCGGAACAAACAATGTGTTCAGACCAAGCGAAGAAATATTTCGACCAATACTATGGAGAGGCCGACAGAAAAGCAGCGGGAGTTTTTCGGTCGGGGCAAACCAATCATTATGATCCAGCGTCACGAACATGCTATCTAGAAGTCGAGGCTCAGAGTGATTCGATCAATTTCAAAACAATCGAGAATGCTTTTGGAGGCCAAGAGTATGGATTCTTCCGGCATGCCGATAACTCAACCAAGGAATGCCGCGTCCATCCTCCAAATCAAGCGCAAATAACCTGCCAGTCCGAGGATGAGTTCGACAATCTCGCTCTAAAATATTTTGGAACAACCCCAGATCACTGACGAGAACCGCGTTCAACTGAAGACGCGCGGATTCAGGAGGGACAATGGAGGTCCATCTCCCGCATTTAGATTTCTCGATATGCTCGTTGGGTTGCTACATACTCCTCTGCCTAACCGGCACCGTTGTGCTTCGCTTTGCATTTGCCTTGCTTCGGGCCCGCGCGGTCACGCTCAGGGGACTTTCCCGACAGCCAAAAGAACGACGCCGAGAAGTTTATGGAGCAGCCAGAGCTGGGTTGGCCTTACTGGCGAGCCTTTCGGGAATGCTTCAAGGGTTTCGGTCAGTACAAAGCCCATGCCGATATGTGGCTGAATGCGGCCATCGGCTTTTGTGAACTATTCGCGTATCCGATTCTCCTAAAGACCGACAATTACGCCATCATTGGCGGATGGATTGTAATCAGGACTGCGGGAAATTGGGGAGGTTGGTCCGTCTCGCGGACCTCGTTCAATCGATATCTCCTGAACATGATCGCGGAACTTGTCCTCGCGTATTTCTGTCTCTATAGTTTCGTGCAGGTGTCGGCTGCAACACCAGGATGGCACGGTCCCATCGGACCTTGATGGACGATTGAAGACGAAGCCGTCTATAGTTTTGCATAATCGTTCCAGACTGGGCTACTCAGGAGGCGTCTATGTCTCAGAAAGCGAAGGGCGCACCGTTTCACATTCCCAGCGATGCGGTGCATCACAATAACGCGAAATGCGAGGAAGGCAAGAAAGTTCGTGTGGCTAAGAATCGAATAGACACGGACGGGGGAAAACCGCTTTGTCCGGATTGTCAGAAACTAAACGCCCTAGCCTGAGCGGTGCGAAATCCAAGAGACAAACGCTGAGCCTGTGATGACAATGAAGAGATTCGCGATTCTTGGGCTTTTAGTCTGCGGATGTTCCAAACCTCCGCATCAGTCACATCATTTCGTATCTCTTGGCATTAAAGATTTGCCGTTGATCCTGCTAGACGAGGACACCGGCAAGATTTGCTATGCCGGAACGTCTCCTGGAAGTTATGAATATCTCGACTGGTACAAGAAAAATGTTGGATTGATAACGGATAAGGAACCGATGTATTGCAGCGACGTGGTGTGGCTGGGCGAAGGGGCGAAAATCCCATAGTCGTCCCCTTTTTATTTTTCTTTCAACACGTCTGCAACAGCCCGCGCGAGTGCCTGCGTGATTTCTTCGCGGTTTTCTTCCAGTGTGGAGCGCATGAAACTACGTTGCGGTAGCGGCGGATGGACTACGGACCGCGCAAAGGCGGCCCGAGCATTTGCTTTGACGCCCATTTGAAAGCGCAAGGCTCTGCTTTTAGTCGCCACAATTTCCCACGCGTGCGGCACGCCAAACTCGTGCAGGCGACCATACCAGGCAGGGCCGCCCGAACTCGAAACATTTCCGGTGATTTTACTTCCGTCCGCTGGTGGTGTTTGCGTTGACGCTGCCGCGCAGCACGCCAGTCCTTACATGCAGAACGTCCGTTCGATAATTTCCCTATGACTTTGGTTTGCAGCATGAAAGTGAGAGCCTGAACTTTCGTATAGAGAACTTCGTGCAGGCGCGTGGCTTTCGCTGTGAGCTGTTCGCGCAAGAAATCTAACTTGCTTCTGGAAAAGTTCAGACGGATCCATCCATCAGACATGTGTGTGCGCTCCCATCGTCATGATTACTTGCCAGACTGCAAGAGTCGTGCGTCCACTAACTCATTGCGACTGTTGAACGCATGAATCCACACGTCACCACCCGGGGTGGTGACTTCTTCGGTGCGGACGATGCCGAGTTTCTTCGCCAACGTGGGGCGTCTGATCACCTCGGATGATCACCGGGCTTTTATAGAACGGGCTAGTGGAATCATCGTCCACGTCGCTTTCTGGTGGTAGCGCCAGGTCCAGCACGACCGATGCGCCATTTGATTTCCCTAGTGCGGCGCGAACGGCGCCGTCGTGCTCCAACTGTTCAAACGGATTCGGTTCGTTGTCTGGATCCGAGTCGTCCAGTTCCAGGTCGTCGCCCCAAATGATGGATTTCAAGACGCTGGTTGGTAGTTCGCCATTCATAAATCCTCCTGTCACCACCTGCACTCTACGTTCGTCAGCCACGATCTTCGTGCCTTTTGTCGCCTCGAAACCATTTACCCGAAGACCTTCCCCAGTTTTGGCTCATCGCGTAATGTTCATGGTGGCAAAAATCGAAAATGTCCTTAGCCTCAGGCAGGGCTTCGGCCGCTTGTGCTTCTGCCTTGACGAGCGTCGCGTTCTTTGCTGACGTTGCATTAAGGTTCTGGTGCCGTTCGTCAAATTGTCGCAAGGCATTGCTGGCCGTCTGAAAAGCCGCTTCGCATCTTTGCTGCGTTCTCGTCGCGGCGGCGAGTTTCTCTTTCGGGGTCTTCGCTAATTTCGTGGTCATTCTCGCACTCCCGCGACGTAACGCGTTTCGGGATAAAGCTCTCGGTAGAGGTCAGACCAGATTCGCTGTTTGTTATCGCGGTCGGTGCGGGCGTGATTCTCGGCGGAAGAGAGTGCAATTAATCGCGGATCGGCCGGCGTGAACTGGAGCCAGACATCGTTTCCAATTCGTTTCACCGGAATGTGCGCGGGATGCGTCGCGCGAAAACGATTCAGTGCTGTGCAGGCGTCGGCGAGTTTGACCTCAGCGAGTTCCCAGGCGGCATGAGCTTGTGCGACGCGATCTGCGAGCGTAAGGGGAGGGGCGCTGGCGGTATTACTGCGGATTTTGGACGGAGAAACATACACAGTATTCCTGGCGCCCTCCCGTGCGCCCGCCGCTGTGTTTCTCCTTTTGCATGAGTCTAGGTGAGAATTTTCTAAAAGCAATAGTAAACTGCCGTCCTAACGCAAGTTTTTCACCACTGCGCGCTACATTGCTGACATCTTCGCCAGCTCCCGGGATACGGACGACAACCGCCGTGCAGCCGTTCGGCAGCCCCCGCCCTGGTAGCGGACGACGCCATCTTGCCGGCCGCATTGCGAGCAGCGCGACATTCGCAAAGCGCTGTATCGTGCCACCACATTCACACAGTTTTTCTTTTTCGATTACCGGATTCATGGTCTTCCTCCGTTTCTGCGGTCTTTTTCAAGATCGAACATCCTGGAAACCTTGTCGCCGTATCGTCATCTGAATTCCCGTTGACGGCAAACTGGCCGATGCCAAAAGTTTGCGCGCGAGCACCGTTTTTTAGTTGCTTAAAACTGACTGTTGTAACTTTGCACGGTCTCGCAAATCGAGCGTGTATCAGCATCCATCGCGGAGCCTCCGCCCGTCATCACCATATCCGGTGTTTCTCCATCGGGATAATGGGAAAGGTTGCGTCTAAGTGGTTTCCATCCACCGCGCCGCAATCGCACAAAACTTGCCAAGTTAGCGAGTAGCGCGTCGCGTGGCCTTCCGCCTTGCTTCCGTCTCGATTCGTTCCCAATGGCATGGTGAGCATTCCGCGCGCCGATAGCCCTCCACACGAATTTCGCCTGGCATCTTCCGACGCCCTTCGTTGATGTCGCGTGATATTCGAGCACACCCAACCTTTGGTGACGTTCTTCGTTGCGATTAAAGTCAACGCGCCGCAAACCGCGTTCGCAATGTCGTCATGTCCGCCGATTGGATGGTCGATACTGTCGCGCCGCTGCGCGCTGTGTGTTGTTCCAAACTGCACAACTGATTGACTAAGCGCGACTGTCCAGCAGCACAACCTGGTCGCTCATCAGCAGCGCAAGAACGCTAAATACAACTCGCTGCGTTTTTTTCACGAGCCGTAGTTGACGCCCCACTTCGCAAAGCTTTCGCGCCCCCATTCGCCACCATACGAGTCGCCAATCAATTCGTGATCTTGTACCCTTTGCAGATGCCCGACAATTCCACCGCCGCTTCCGGACGAACGCGCTTGAATTTCGCGATGACGTCGAGCACGGCCTTGCCCGTTTCCAAGTGCGCGATTGCCAGCACGAAGGAATCCGCACAGCCGCCGCTGGATCCGCAAATCCGACATAGGTCATGTTCGAGCGTACGACAGCTCCCCGCCCCTTCCACAATGCGCGATTCCAGTTGCTCCAAACTGATAAATGTCTCGACGTCGTCGCGAAACTGGCCGCCAAATTCCGCGCGAGCACTCGCCGCATCGCGCACATACGCCATCCGCACCGTCAGAGGATTCAAAGTGGATTCATCGAGCGCTGTCCCTGAAAAATCAAGATGTCGGGATTTTCCTGCGCCCAGTTTTGCCGATACTGCGTCCACATCTCGCCGCGCTCGCCGTAGGGCTATCGAGATCACCTACCAACAACGCATCCGGAACGTGGCCATCGCCGGCCGCACCGCGTTCAAAACTTCCACGTCGGGATTCGCCGAGCCCTCTTCTGTCGACCAGAATGCTACTTCATCCGCCACGCAGCCGACGATCGTGTAGCCGCGTGGCCTTATAGCTCGACGTGTGAATCTCAATCCGATGTGATTGTTCAAATCAATCGATTCCGTGCGCCGCTCAACACCATCTCTGCCAGCAACGAACGCTCAGCATCGCGTTGATGTAGCCCAGGATCGTCCGACCTTGCTTTCTATCGCCGACAAAATCATCAAGATGCCCACTTCGCCAGGCGCTAAAATCTTGGAATAATCCCGAAAGCACGCGAGAAAAACTGCTACGAGCGCAGCGATAATCGTTTTTCCGCTTCTTGCTCGGCAATCACAAAACATTCGCTCGCTGCTTCGTTAGCGCCTGCTCCCTGCCCGTATGCTGCCTGAAAAATTCAAGCTGCTTCGCATCCAGCGCAGTCCAAACAACGCCGAGAGAAAAACTCGCCAAGACCACCAGGTGTCAAATCCCTAGCAGCTCTTCCGGAAGATCGTCCCGACAAACTACCAGATCCTTCATCGCCTGCAATATGTTCATCGTCTTTTTCACCCAACACCTCCACCGTCTGCGCCTTCTCTTCCAAATAACTCTGCAGACTGCGCGCGCGCCGCGCTTTCGCTCCAATCCCAACTGCGCGAGTAAATAAACCAAACTGTTCGCCAGCGTCCCCCGCTCCCTCACCACCGATACAAACTCTTCCTCTCCAAATCGATAATCTAATCCTGCGCCAAAATAAAACTGTCAATGTGCTCCAGCATCAACTTCGTTCGAACCGCCAACTCAATCAACGTCGTCTGCTGCGATGAAATCGCTTCCGGCCGCCCAGATCGTTCACAATCCCAGTCCGCCACTCCACCAGCATCTTCGCCGTCAACGTCCTCTTGTCCACCACCGATAAGCCGTGCATCATGATCTTCCGCCGCAGCGCGGCCATCCCCGCTTCTATTTCTTCTTCTGCTCGCCAGTGTACATCCCATTCCCCCACTTAAAAACTTCTTAAATTTGCCCCCTACCGTACATTGGCTAATTTTGCCTGGCAGCTTTTCGCTCTAGCGAAAATAATGAGTCAGGCCTCTAGGGGCCAATATGAGCGACGCGGCGAGCATAGCACGGATTGCAGTTATGCTACTGTACAACCTGGAAGTCGTTATCCTGGAAGTATTGTAAGATGCTTAGCTACAGTCTGTTGCACTGTACCAACTGTAAACAGAACTGTTTCCTAAGCAGAACAGTGCTCAAATTGTCCGCGGTCGCAGTGTTTCGCAGCAATTTAAATCGCTCCTGATGCTCGCCGACGTGATGGCGAGCAGGACCGAAGTCGAGCGCGCAAGCTTGGGTACTCTCTTGTGTGACGGTGCTGATTTTTGTTCGCCCTAAGCCGAATTTTTTCTGCGGCTGGTGATTTTTTGCGGTCGTTTTTGAAACCAACTCAGGTTTGTAGTGATGTACTACTTCACTGCTACAGCTAGCGTAGTGATGTAGAACTTCGTTGGTCCAGTTATAGATGTACCAGTAAAGGCATACAGAAATCTACCTTTTTGCTCGATGTAGCACTTATGTGGTCAGCAATAGGTGTACCAGCAAAGTCTACAATGGTCCACTCTAGAGTGTACAGAGATTACCTAGGATATAGGTGTGTGCCTGGTCTTGCGTCGCTTGGCGAGTCGCTGTTCACGTTGTAACTCTATTTCGGCGTTGATAGCGTCGCTGTTTGTTTTGCAGAGTTCGTTGGCTTGCCGGATGCATTCTGGATCGTCTGGTGTAAGGTGTAGACGTTCTGTGCCTCTAAGGCGCCGGCGTGTCGCTTGTCTGTTTTGAGGATGTGAACCGCGGCGAGTTCATCAAGTTTCTTTTTGAGGTCGTGCGGCTGCGGATGCCGGTGTAGCGTTGCATGGTGCGGTAAGAGATGCGCGCTTTCTTGTCTGCATCAATCAAGTCGCGGATCACGCTGTAGACGTTTTCGTGCGGGCTCGCTCAATGTGCCGTACAGGCCGGAGCGAACGAAGAACTCGAAGGGACCGCCTACGCCAACGCGATAGGTTTATCGCTAGTGATCCCTGCGTGCCTGCCTTTGAGGTGTGCAAGCTGCCAAACTCTTTTTGTAACCAACTAATAGCTGCCTGCAGGTCGCACTGCAAGTTGCGTTACTGCAAAACCGCCATGACTAAGTCTATTGTGCGCATCGCGCTACTATCGCCACAAGCGAAGCAGATCGCACAATTTCTCTTGGATAAAAATGCAGGCTGGATGCGCGTCGCTGTTGCGTGGCGCTCTGAGCTGAAGCAAGTCCTCCTATGATCTGTGAAATTCGAAGTCCAGTAGCCTGGCAATTGTTTCGATGTGGATCTCACGCCGAGGTAGTCTAAATCCACGGAGCTGCCAATCCGCTGTAAATCTTCTTGCGTTCTATTTTGGTCTTGTTACTGTAACCATGTTCAATGGTTCCTTGTCTGTACCACAACAGTTCGCACTAAGGCCGCTCTCATCAGCGGCCTTTGGTGTTTACAGCGATGCTCTCTTGCGCAATTGGCGCGCATCGCCTTTCTTATCCACTGCGATAACGTCACGTCTTCTGCTCCTGCGCTGTTTGTACTCGCTGGCGCAGTTCGCTGCGCAGGCTAATGAATACCGATCCGTCGTGTTTCCGTCTCTGCTGCCCTAATTTCTTCTGCTCGTTCGCAACAAATGAACATTGAGGTCGCTCACAGTATTCCTCCTTTTCTATTTGTGCCTACTGCGCATGAAAGTGGTATAGCACAACTCGCTGTAGAAAACGAGGCGGTGCAGTTCTATACAAGTTACGCTAAGTAGAGTAAACGTTTAGGCGGTAATTATCTCTTGCGCGCTGTATCTCCTGCTAAGCGCGCATGTAGCATCTCCGAACACTTCTGCAGCTTGTATTCCAGGACGGGCGCTGGGCCGCCGCTGCAAAACGAGAGCGTGCGGTCAATCAAGCGTGTGAGTCGCATCAGTTCTATTTCGGAGAACGTATAGGTCGGGTTTTTCACGGTTTACCTTCCTTGTCGCTCATTGATGCGAAAAAACCTTCGGCTTTGGCTTGGACTTCGGCGTGGACTCCGGCCAAGGCTGAGGCTAGGACTTCTTCGGCTGCGGCTCGGACTATAACTGCGGCTCGGACTCGGACCACGACTACAACCACGGCTGCGACTTCTTTGGCATTGGCTCAGACTACGGGCTCGGGGCTGTGACCACGGCTTTGACCACGGACTGCTTCGGCTTCGGCTAAAACTTATGACCGTGGCTTTGACTCCGGCGACGGCTCCGGCTGGGACTCAGACTGCGACTTCTTCGGCCACGGCTTTGACTGTGGCTTAGGCCAAGACTCGGGCCAAGACTGCGACTTCGGCTCCGGCTGCTTCGACTTCGTCTTCGGCTTTGGCCAATGACCATGACAGGGACTAAGGCTACAACTTCGGCTGCGACCGCGACTTCTTCGACTATGACCGCGACTTCGGCTGCGGCTTTGACTTCGGCCACGAGTATGACTTTGGCCATGGCTGTGGCTTCGTCTTCGGCTGCTTCGACTTGGACGTAGACCGTGACAACGACAGCGGCTCAGGCTCCGGCTTCGACAAGAACTCCGGCTCGGACAGTGACAGGGACTTCGGCTGCTTTGGCTGTGACGTTGACTCCGGCTTAGGCTCGGACAGGGACAGGGACTGCGGCCTCTTCGACTACGACTTCGACTTCGGCTTCGTCCAAGGCTTTGACTTTGTCTTCGGCTGGGGCTAAGGCTTTCGCTGCTTCGGCTGAGGCTCAGACACTGACTTGGGCAGGGCCTTTGACCAAGGCTAAGGCTATGACGACGACTCCGACTTCTGCGGCTACGGCTAGGACTCGGACGTGGACTTGGACTCCGACTTAGGCTGCGACTGCTGCTGGCCACCTGGACAGCGACCGTGACTCCGGCTGTGACGTTGACTCCGGATGCTTCGACCGCGGCTTGGACTATGACTAAGACCAGGACGCAGGCTTTGACTCCGACCATGACTCCGACTGTGGCCGCTTCGACTTGGACCAAGACTTCCAACTACGGCTTTGGCTACGGCTCTGGCTTTGGCTGCTTCGACATTGGCCACGACTTCGACTTCGAGCACGAGTTGGACTTGGACTCAGACTTCGGCGGCGACCATGGCTGAGAGAAAACATTTTAGTGAATGTTCCAACCGGTGACAGTGAAGCGCCCGAATCCTTGCGGCCTCGCCCCACCGATCCCGCACCACTTCCCGCCCCACGCAACAAGTTTTTGTAAGTCGCTCGCCTTGATGACTTCTGAATCCACGCTGATTTCTCCGCGTGCATCGAAGTCGTGATGTAAAGCGACTCGGAGAGCATCCGCTGATTGCTCTCTTCGTTTTTGACGAACCGAGAAAACACTTCGGCGTCCGCGCGGGTCTTTCCAGTTCTCAAGCCTTCGACTTCACCACGGAACCGAATGCCCACAAACGTCAAGCCTTTTGCAGAGATTCGCGGAATGGCCTTCGGCGCAATCTGGCTTGCGTTATTCAAAAACGATTGGAAGACTCGTGCAGGGATGATGATTTCGCCGTCGCCCTGGAGCGGGTCGTGATCGTGAATTGTGTAGAACGGACGTTCCGCCATGACCAACGCGCGATCGTAGGTCTCGCGGTCAATCCCCATCTTTTCGATGGACGCCGTGATCGCAGCTTGTTTCTTGGCGTCGCCTAGCTTCGGATGGACTTCTTTCTGAACGTTGATGCAGATGGTTTTCTCTCTCCAGAATGGTAGGCCGATGTATCTATCGAAATGCAGCATCACACTGACCTGGCTGATGCCTGCTTGCTGCGGTTCGATTGCTTCCACTTCGTTGTCCACTTCGGCTGCGACTTCATTATGCGTTTTCATTTTGTTCCTTGTTCATTGTGAGCGGATTCTCGGCTCGCTCTGCCGTGCTGCTATTCGGACTCGGGCTCCATCACATCTTTTCCGCGTATCTCATAATCACAATGCTTGCTCTCAACGTATTTTCGGAAGGCCGGTTCGTTCTTCGGGTCAACCAGGGCCATGACGTGTGCTTCGGAGCGGCAGTCGCCGTTCACTTGGTCGTGTATCAAGGTGAGTTGGAATACCGTCCGGGAAACAATGTGAAGTTGTTGGCCATGCGGGCGAGTTCGTCATCGGTCATCATGGACATGGCCTTGACTATTCGCTCTTCCCAAAACGCGCGTGCTTTTGCTGTGGCTGTCACCGTCGCACCCCTTCATCGAATTGTTTGCAGAGTGATTCCAGTTCATCGGAGCTGTAACCGCTGCTCATGTTCACGCATCCACGAAGCTGATAGCCCACGCCGTGGCGCTGGCGATAAATCTTGATACCGTGATGGGCAAACCTTCGGCGCAAGCGGTCTATATGAAGTTTTTCGAGATGGTCATACAGATTGACGCGTTTCGCTGCTGGTGGTACGGTGCTGACTGACATTGGTAGTACCTCCGTGTTTCGGGGCCGTGCAACCGGCCCCGTCTCACTTCTGTTTCTTACAAACTGAGCACGGACCCAACTCTTGCTCTGGCGGTCTTCCTTCCAGACACACAATGCAAGAGCAAGTGCCCGTGTCCTGGCAATGCCAACAGCCGGATCGCTTCGGCAGCGCAGGACTCGGCTCGTAGCGCGTCGCGCAACCATCCCAGGGCCGATGGATCCAAACATCGGGCGCAACTTCGTAGCAAGACGGCGCGCACGTTTCAGGCTTTTTCATCGGGCGAGTTCTCCGCGACCAGGGCTTCCAATCGCTCGAGCGTCAATTTCCGCGCGAGATTCATTCCGAGTTTCGCAATCTCCAGCCGGTGCATCTCGAGCGCCTTGCTCCAATGAGCGAGCATCTGGGCGTGAAATTTCTCGGTGCCAGGTTCGTGCTTCATTTGCTCCTGCCTCGCGACGAGCAGGTCCTTGCACACGCATCGGAAGCGTCTCATCTCGCAACGCGGGCAATACTGGCCCATGAGCGGCTCATCGGATTCCCGCGGTTTCTTGTCTCGGTCGATTGGTGGTGGCAAGGGCACCTTCACCCAAGCTTCCAGGTCTTCGGGCTCAATCTTGGCCACCGTCGCCCAGTATTGTTTCCAAGCGTCCCGGTTCTCCTGCCGCAGTTCGTATCGTGTCTTCGGCTTCGTCATAGGATTTGCAGGCATGACCTGCAGTAGTGAACGTGCTCTGACTCGAACAGCAGCTCCTCGCGCGGATAGCGGTTCCCACACTCGCTGCACGCCAGCTCGGCAAGTAGCTGCGGCGCCGGCTTCCTAAACCGCTGCGGATCCGTCTTGAACACGCTCCACTGCGCCTCGGTCGTACGCCACGGCAACTCACCGGGCTTCAGTTCCGGATCCGCGGCGACGTCGGCGAGCAATCCCTGCGCGATTTTTTCCTTCTGCTGCCGCTTCATTTCTTCGCCTTCCCCCGCGGTCTGCCTCGCTTCCGCTTCATTGCGGTCTCGTCCTTCGCAGCTTTTGGCTTTGGCGTGGGAGTCACGACGCGCGCATCGATGTATTCCTGCAAATCTTCCACCCGGTACCGGGGCAAATCACCGCACGGAACCCACCTCGGCCCGAGACCGCGGCTTCTCCATTGCGTCATCGTGCTCGGTTTCACTTTCAAGATTTCCGCCGCTTCGACTTCGTCCAACAACGCCTTGAGCCCTACCAAGTTCTCGACCATCGTTGTCTCCCTCTGAAATTCGTTTGGGCCAAAAAAAAAGCGCACGGCTGGTGGTTGACAGAGAACCGCTTTGGGCGATTCCCATCAACCACTAGCCGTGCGCTTCAATCTCGCACGACACTGACTAGGTTTGGCCTAGTCGCTTGCCACTACGAGCCGCGCCAGAGACGCGGCACTCACAACTACGGTTCCCTTACTCGGGAAGTCGGTCGCTGTGGATTTTCCGTTTCGTCAAGCCCAACAACGTTGCGATTTCTTTACGCTCTTGCTTGCGCTTGGCTCTGTGTCCGCTCTTCGTCGCACGGGCGATACGTTCCGCAGCGAACTGATTTGCAGTTTTCAAAGTGTCGCGCATACTAGCAAAATATAAGGATGCATGTCAAGAAACCTGCCCGACAAAGAAAAAGGGCGGCTGAATTCGCCGCCCCTGTGAATTCATGCAACATTGCATGAATCAAACCCTTTCTTTAGGCTGACTTGCGCGCGCGCCGTGCCGTCACCACCGCCAGCTTCGGCTTCATCGGCGAACATCTTATCGACCGCCCGCTGCACCGCTTCACAAACGGGCGGGGGGGCCACAGTCGCGTATTTACCGATGACGCCGACCGTTTTGTGACCGAGCGCGGCGTCGATGATTAGCCCGCTCACACCCATGTCGGCCATCCAGGAGGCAAGCGTGTGTCGCGTCGCACCGACCTCCGTCAGTTGTTGCTCGCCGGTGATGCCGATGGCTTTCACGAACTTGATCCATTGCTCATAGACCGTGTGCCGATGTTTTTTGACGCCCCAGCTAGGGAAAACGAATCCGCCGACGAATTCGCCGTCCACCTGGCGCCCGTGCAAGATTTCGACGGCCTGTGTGCACAGTCCGACCGGATAAGGCTCCCCCATCTTTTCGTTGGGACAATTCCAAGTAGGTACGTCCTGATCCAAGTGCACGTTCGCACTCCGCATCCCCATGACATCACCAGGACGCGCACCGGTGCATAGACCGAGCAAAACGATTTCCCGAAAATGTTTATCTTCATGGTCACGGAGCCCGCGCAGATAACGCGCCATCTCCGATTGCTGCACATGGCGCGTCTTGATTTTCTTGCTTCGCTCTTCGCATTTAATCTTGCGTGCCGGATTGGCTCCGGCAAACCATTGGAGTTCCTCTGCGTAGTAGAACAATCTTTTAACCGCCTGCGCGACGCGGTTCGCAATGGCTGGCCCGTTCTCCGCGGCGATACGGCCATGGGCGGCCTTCACATCGTCGTGCGTGATCTGCGCCAGTGTCCGACCCTTCAAGTTGGCAATGTACGAAATCATGCTCCTGATTTCGGTTTCCTTCTTGGCAGTCTTGTCGGTCTTCGTCTTCACCTTGCCGGTGATGTACTCTTCCAGAACTTCGCCCAGGGTGGCCTTGCTGCGATCGGTGGCCAGCGGTGACGGCCCTGCAAACTCATGCGCGCGCCAGTTGGCCAGCTTCCCATTCAACTCGCTGGCGACGCCGCGGGCTGCATCCAGGTCCAGCTCACCAACCGGACCAAGTGTGCGGCGTTCGGGCCTGCCTTGAACTTTTCTAACGTGGAAATAACTTTTCACGCCGCTAGGAAATATCACGACACCAAGCCCGCGCGTTTCGGCATCCATCACTTGAAATCGCACGCCGGTCTTTTTCAGACCCATCAGATATTTGTCGGTAAACTTGACGCGCATTGGCTTCTCCGTTGTACCGCTCGGAACTGTTCTCCTTGTCCCGGTTGTGCCTTGGTTGTACTTGCCAGGTACAACTGGTCTGTATTAGGCTGTACTACACTGTCGACAATACGCCTAACACCCTTACTTGTAAATGCTTACTTATACTTGGTTGTACCTCGCTCTATAGCAAGTATTGCTGGATGAACAGGACCGTCGCGTAAAATTGGTAATCCACGTTTTTCTTCTTGCTGAAACCGTGGCCTTCGTCCTTGGCCATGAGGAACCAAACCGGAGTGCCGTTCTTGCGGACGGTTGCGACCATCTGTTGAGATTCGGTCCAGGGAACACGCGGATCGTTTTTGCCCTGGATGACGAAGAGCGGCTTGCTGATTTTCTGCGCGTTGTTGGCCGGCGCAATGCGTTCCAGAAACGCGCGCATTTTGGGATCGCGCTCGTCGCCGTACTCCACGCGGCGCAGATCCTGGCGATAGCCGGAGGTGTTCTCGAGGAATGTGACCAGGTTGGATGGGCCGACGACGTCCACCGAGCAGCGCAGCCGGTCGTTGTAACTCGTCGCGACGGCCAGCGTCATGAAACCGCCGTAGCTTCCGCCGGTGACCATCACGCGGCTGGGATCCAGGTCCGGTTGCTGCGCGATCCAATCGAAAAGCGAATTGATGTCCTTGTAGGAATCTTCGCGCAAGAATCCGTTGTCGAGGGTGAGGAAAGTTTTGCCGTAGCCAGTGGAGCCGCGCACGTTGGGGAAAATCATGGCGATGCCCAGCTCGTTCATGAAGTAATTGTAGCTGCCGAGAAAACGCGGACGGTACTGCCCTTCCGGGCCGCCGTGAATATCAATGATCACCGGGCGCTTGCCGGTGAAACGCGCGGCTGGACGATACAGGAAACCGCTGATGGATTTTCCGTCGAACGTATTCCAGTGCACCAGCTCGGCTGCGGAGAAACTTTCCGGATTCAAGCCGCCGGTTTCGCTCTCGGTCCAACGTTCCACTCTTCCGCTGGTCACGTCGACGGAATACACGTCGGTAGCCGAACGCGAGCCGGTGAGTCCGAAGGCGAGGTCGCGGCCGTTGTGGTGCCACTTCACGCTGAAAAGCAGTCCGGCTGGAAGTTTGGGCGCGGGCTTTTCTTTTCCGGAGCTGGTGTCGAGCAGATGCACGACGCCGAAGCCGTCTTCATTCGTGGTGAAGGCGATGGTCTTGCCGTCGGGCGTGATGTCGAAATCCTCCACGTCCCAGTGAATATGTTCAGTGAGGAACGTGTATTTTTTCGAAGAGAGGTCCAGATAGGCCAGGCGCTGGAATTCGGAGTCTTTGTCGGTGGTGAGGTAAATTCCCTTCGTGTCTTTGCTGAATTTCGCGCTGGCGTAGGCGATTTTTTCCGCGCCGCCTTTGGGCGTGAGCAGAATTTTTTCGCCGGTGGAAGAATCCATGAGCCAGAGATAGGTTTCGTTCGCCGAGATTTCTTCCAGGATCAGAATCTGTTTGTCAGCGGGCGACCAGTCGAGCGCGGACCAGCCTCCGCCGGCCATTTGCGCGAGCATGCGATTGGTTTTGGGATCTTCGGGATGCGAGGGTTCACTCAGCCAGATGTCCAGGTCTTTGCCGTCGCGGCGTGTGGAGCTGTAGGCGATTTGCTTGCCGGCATTCGACCAGACCTCGCCGGTGTTGCGGGATTTTCCGTCGGTCAGCAGCGTGACGGTGCCGGTGGATTCGTCGTAGCGATAGAGTTGATAGAATTCGCCGCCGCCAATGTCTTTGCTGAAGACAAAGGAATCGTCGCCTTTCGGGGGGTAAAGGGCGCTGCGCACATCATCCGCGTAGAAGGTGAGTTGCGTGCGCGCGCCTGCCGGCATTTTTACTTGATGAATTTGAAATGTGTCTGCGAAGCGGGTGGAGATCAGCATCTCGCGCTTGGTCGGATGCCAGCTGGCGAAAAACGCCGAGCGAAAATTCGTGTAACGGTCCGCCTGCTGCGCCAGTGATTGCGGAATCGGCGGTACCCCTTCCACCATAAGATTTTCGTTGGGCGCCAATACGGCCTCCTGAGATGACTTCGTACTTTGCGCAAGGGTCGGATGTGGTGCGGAATCCAACAGCGCGGCGAGCGCGACGAGGAGTGCAGCGCCCGCCGCAGCCCACCACAATTTTCCCTGCAGACTTGCGCGCACATTCCTCCTCATGGTCACCCTTCAGGCCGTTGCGCGCGGCCATTACACATGGTCACGCGAACGCTTTCGCGAAACCGCCAAAGCATATTAATGCACGCTTTCCGCGCGGTAAAACCTACTTCACCCTCACAGGCAATGTCAACGAAACTCAATCCTTAATCCTTTCCTTCCATGAATCGGGTATAAAACCTAGCAGAGCACTGCTCAGGAGGGGTACATGCGTTTTTTTTCTGACCAACGATTTCTCGCGATCTATTCGGGAGTTCTCACCATCGTTTTCGCCGTCACCGTGCTTTGCGGATACGCAGCGCTGCGTAGTGAGTCGTTCGACCAGCTCAATGTGCACCGCATCAATTTAGTCGAGCCCGACGGAACGCCCCGGCTGATTCTTTCCGACCGTGCCGAATTTCCTGGCATGTTCATGCGCGGGAAGGAATATCCGCGGCCGGACCGGCGTGATCTGGCGGGCCTGCTGTTCATGAATGATGAGGCTTCCGAAATGGGAGGTCTGGTTTGGAGTGGGCTAAAGGACAAGGACGGGAAGGTCCAAAACCACGCCCACCTAAGTTTCGATCAGTACGAGCAGGATCAGATTTTTGTGATTGATTCCGGTCGCGAGGACCAGGATAAGTTCTCCGCGATCCGTATCGGCGAACGCGGAGATTACCCGATTCAGCAAACAGTTGACGCCAGCTCGCAGATCAACAAACTGCCCAAGGAGCAGCAGGCTGCGGAATGGAAAAAATTCTTCGCAACTCATACCGGTGACGCGGACCGGATCTATCTGGGCCGGTCACCCGACAAATCCGCGTCTCTGCGGATTAAGGACGAGCAGGGCCGCAATCGCATAATCATCCGAGTTGATGCGGGAGGAAATCCGGTGATCCAGTTTCTCGACGAAGACGGCAAGGTCAGCAAAGAGATACGCACAGAGAACTAAGCGAAAGCGATCGGGCGTCAGGGTCGCAGGAGGCCAACGTCATTCAAACACACCCCTACCCACTCGGTAACCGTCACTGAGAGTGCAAGCGCTGGGCTGGGTGCGCCTACGAGCCTACTAAATGATCGCCAGGTACTGCCACTGGCCATCAACGGACTTCAGCTGATGCACGCGGCCATCATCGGCGTGGAGGAAATAGCTTCCGTCCGGAATCGGGTGATGGTGCGCCGCACGCACGGAGCACCGGGTCCACCGGCCACCGCGCGCAGCTCCCCATCCGCCGCCATGCTCTCTGGCTTCCTCGGTGAGTTCGATGCCATACTTTACTTTGTACTCGACGCCGGTCAACCGGGTCGGCACTAACCGTCCACTGCCCTTCAGCTGTTCTTTGCTCATGTTCGAATTAGACGCGGCTACCTAGCGAAAGGTTTCGCCGGTCCCCTCAGACAATTAAAGTGTCACTTAAGATTAGACCGCATTCCACTACGATAATAGCACAAGTCGTTTGGAATCGCTAGCACGGGTTTCAGGCTGCACGCACCGGGGTGTGTTCAGGCGCCATCGGCGCCAACACTCACTTAACTAGCTGCATATAGGATAGATAAGGGCTATCTAAGGATGCTCGGTGCGCCGCCATGCGGCAAGACACAAGACGCAATTAATTCCGTCAGTCAATCCTGGCACGGCCCGGACAGCCACAGCGATCGGTCCAGCCTATCGCGTGCTGCGTTTCGAACGGTCACTTGCAGTGGCATACGCTGTGTTAGTATCGAATTCCCCGCAGACAATATGATGCGCGCAGCTAACTTCTTCGTTTCGCTCGTGATTGCCGCCGTTCTGGTTGGCGGCGACGCGGTCCCAGCCCACTCCGGCGAGAAGCCAAGCAACACAACGAGCATACCCCGGCTGCGCAACGAACCCTGCGACAGCGCGGAATCCGCGAATTCGGCTCCGCAGATCATCGTAATCGGCTTCGTCGGCGGATTCGTACGGCACGACGATCCGGTGCACAGCGGCGTGCAGTTGGCTGCACACCTGCGTCAGGACTACCCTTCGGGAGTCTACGTTAACACGTTCGAGAATCATCAAGGCGACCAGGCGCACCGCCAGGTCCTGCAACTTCTCGACACCAACCACGACGGCGCGCTTTCGTCTGACGAAAAACGCAGCGCCCGAGTGGTGATCTACGGCCATAGCTGGGGCGCTTCGGAGACCGTCGCGCTAGCCAACCAGCTGAATCGAGACGCAGTGCCGGTGCTCCTGACCATCCAAGTGGACAGCGTCGCGAAATCAGGTGAGGATGATTCGGTGATTCCTGCGAACGTCGAGCAAGCCATCAACTTCTACCAGAGCGATGGACTGCTTCACGGACGCTCCGCAATCCGTGCTGCCGATCCGGAGCGCACCCACATCCTGGGAAATTTCCGCCAGGATTATGTCGCGAAGCCCATTCGTTGCGATGCCTACCCCTGGTGGGATCGAATTTTCATGAAATCCCACATCGAAATCGAGTGCGATCCGCGCGTGTGGAAGCAAGTTGAGTCGCTGATACGCTCCAAATTGCCGCCGCCCACCCGCGGCGCCGCGGCAGTAAGCGCAGCCGAGCAATCGTCCGCCCAGACCGCGCAATAGAACATCGCACTCTAGCCGTCCGCCTGCAACGTCTCTCGGCTCCCCCGGTCTCTTCACGCCCGATGTGGTGGGTTTCAGCGACCTGTACCGCCGGACAGGGTAACCGTGCGGAAGCACGGTTCGACGGGGCTCGCGAATCGAACCAGCCTCCCCGTTAAGATGAGCTATGACTGGCAGTTCATCTTCGGGTCAAAATGGTGGCAAACCGCCGGATGGCGTTCCCGAGGTAAAACCGCGCGCGACGCTTCAGCCGACCCAGCTTCATCCGGGCGCGAGCGCCGCAACAGTGAAACCGTCAGCATCTGGTCCAACGTGCAGGCCGCGGCGCCCAAGAGCGACACTCGAGCAAACGCAAAGAGTTCGGCGAACGTGTGGGATCCCACTGCGCCACCTGTCACCGCAAGCCACGATTCCCTGCCCGAAATGTGGCGCTGCAGTACGCGAAGTTGCGCGCTTCTGCCAGCGTTGCCATATGACGATGCGGTTCGACTGTCCTTCCTGCGGCAACAAGCAGCGCACCGGCGTGAAGTGCGAAAAATGCGGAATCAACTTCGTGAAATATATCGGCGCAGTGGTCGCCGCCAAGAAACCGGAAGAAGACACAATCGAGCAAAAGCTGGAACGGCGCAGCGCGCTTCTGAAAAATATTCTTACTATCCCGTTCACCGGCGGCCTTAAGCTCTTCAAGCAACTCTTCCAAGCGAGCAACCGCAAATCGTAGCTCACGAATGGAAATGCCTCGGTGGCGGAAACAAGCCGCAGCGTGAAAACTCACGGCCCGCCGAGCGCTTGACCTCCTGCGCCCTGTAGCCGAATGTGCCCTCCGCCACGCCCACTAACTTGATCGCAATGCGGTATTCCATACTGTGCAGAAAATATATTTCGAATAGCTTCCGCCGGCCTTTCCACTGCGGCCGGCGCAATGCCTGGCGTCCGATGCGCTCGAAATCCGCCACATATTCACAGGCGCGCTCGCATGCGGGACGCCAGGAATATCCCGACGATGGTGATTCCAGATCAATCGCGCGTACTTTTCCGGTGGTATCGTCCAACCAATCATGCAAGCTGCGGTATCGCTCCTAACAGGTGCAGAGCAGCCGAGGACGCGATTCGAGGCGTGCGAAGGAGCGAGCTCGGGCAGAGTTGGCCCCGGCAATTATCGGAACCGCGCCTACTGTTGTCGCCGTAGCGCTGGGCGTAGGACGAATCCGGCCGGATGTAGCCGATCTGTGTACGACCGCGGCTGACACCCGTCGGATTACTCGGCGCGGTCAGGGTTTCGCGCGCTAGGCGGGGGATGCGGTTGCAATGCGCCTGACTCGCCGGATCTGCGCGCGACATACGCATTACGACTTGGAGGTTGCCTCAGCAGCCGGACGCAGCGCCAGCTCAATGTGGCGGCGAGACGGGGCGCTGGCTCGGCGAAGCGATGCGACGCGGCGGTGACTCACGGCGAAATATTGAAGCCTAAGACTGTTTGGCGCGGGGGGGCCAGGGCTCTAGGAGCTGTTCTTTGCGATGAACCAGGGCGTTGATGTTGTAGGGGGCTAATTCGATACTGTGGCCGTGTGTGATCGCGTCGGTGGGGCAGGCTTCTACGCAGTAACCGCAGAAAATGCAGCGCGAGTAATCAATATTGTAGACCTTCGCATAGCGCTCGCCCGCAGAAATACGATTGGCGGCGGTATTTTCGGCGGCTTCAATGTAGATACAGTTCGCAGGACAGGCAGCGGCGCAAAGAAAACAGCCTACGCACTTTTCGTAGCCGTGCTCGTCGCGCTGCAAAACATGGATGCCGCGATAGCGCGGTTGCACGGTGGGCGGCGCGTCCGGAAAACTCTCGGTGGTAGTCTTGCGAAACATCGTACGTAACGTCACGCTGAAGCCCTTGTAGAGGGTAAAAAATGTTTCGCCGACTTCCTGGATGAGCGATGCCATCGCATTCACTCTAGCAGAGTCGGCAGAGGCAGGCAAACGCGCCGTGAGCGATGAATACGGATACGTGCGTCGCGCGGCTGAAAAATAGTTGATTAGAAAAGGACTCCATTGCTTGTCTTCTAGGTGTTACAGCGATTTCTAATCGCGTGGCGTCGATTAGAAATACGGGTGAGCGGAGCCGTGACACGAGATGAGTGGCGAGCGATGCGTGGATTGAGGATCGTGATCCGTGGCCCGCGGCCCGCGAAATGCGCAGATAGGCGAAATGGATAGCCGCCAATGCCGCAGGGCGGGGCCTGTCGCCCGGGCGCCGGTAAACATTCGGTGTAAGCGCTGGGGCGTCGCGACTTGCGCCGCTCGATTGTGGGCACTTTTTTATTTTTAGTTTCCATTTGAGGTGGTGGCAAAAGGAACGCGAAGATGGCGCTACGTTCGTACCGAATGCGCCCAGCCCAGGGACAGATTTCGTACAGAACTAGTACCACCTTTCCGAAAAAGATTGGTGATCTGTACTTCTGTCACGCGGGAGATTCCGCTGCAAGTTATTCATAAGTTCGCACACCTCTGGAAATCGCGAGGATGCGCCGCCCGGCGTTCCCAATCGAGGTTCAAGGTGTCTTCGATGAGAGCGACGCGGCGGCGATCAAGCACAGTGTAATCAGGGTTGAGAAAACGAGGGGAGTGGTGAAGGCGTATCTCCAGCAAAGCGCGGTGACGGTTATGAAGCAAATAGCGAGCGCCCATGGGATGCTGCTTAGGCGTGCCAAACTATCTGGCGGAAGCGCGGCCAGCAACCAGGCCAATACCGCCGCGAACAAAAGGAACACGGTGAAAAAAAACCCGAAAGCACTGAAGAAGTCCCAATAAGTCCGGGAGAACCCTTGCGCGTCAAAGTGGACGGAGCGCATTAACCCAAGAACCGCGTCCGCTTGCCATTCCGGATTGTTCTGGCGAAAGCCGAACGTGTGTCCGGCAGCAAATAGCAGCAGAAGAACAGAAGAGATGCGGTAAAGGATTGGCGCTTTCACGTACGCCTCCCGAGGATCCGTGGGCGCACTTTACCACATCCGCAAACATAGACTCGCGCTTCCTGGCCGAGAGTGCGGCGCCGAAACCCGCACACTTCAATGCCGAACGGTGCGCCCCCTGGAAATTCAAAGGCGTTCGTCTGGGAGGTGTGGGAGGGTGTGCCAGCCGCCGCCTTTATGTTTTTATTTATGGATGTTTACGGACAAAGTAGCCGTCGCCGTCTGATTATTCGGCCCGGTGTCGATCACGGTGATCGTCGTGGTTCCGGTGTTGTTCGTGGGTGGCGCACCGGTGCAACCCGCGGCAAAGGTTGCGACCGTCCGCAGTAGCATCATCGCGAAGGCAAACTGCAACCCTCCGCGCTGGTTGGTGGATTTCCTGCGCCCCCACAGACCGGCCAGTAGCAGCAACTCGCAACCGAGTACCAGCACGAAGCTCGTTTTCATCGCCCACGTGAAGCGGTTCGGGTCGCCACCGAACCAAGTTCCCATTGCCGCGCCGGATCTCCTTACGCGCGCGTTGCCCTCCGCTGCTTCGCTGACCGCGAGCATCGTCGTAACCGGACCGCCATGCGGCGTCACCGAACGCGGCTCGAATTCGCAATCAATACCTTCGGGTAGGAGAATTGCACCTGTTGATTGAATCCGTTGGTCGGCGTTACGGTAACCGTAGTCGTGCCCGCTTGCGAAGCCGTTACTGTGACGCTGGTGGGTGTGACCGAGAGCGCGAAGGCGCCCGTCGCAGTGACGTCGATCGAAAATGCGGCCGAGGTAGATCCAGCAACCTTACTGCTTTCGAAAACAAATTCATCGAGGACGCTCCGAGAAACTGATTCCGTCAGGTCTGGGTGAGGCGAGTCGCCTGCGGGGGCCTGAATGCGAGGCGCGATCGTAAAACAAAACTTATTTCTGCGGTCACAATTTTTTATCTCCCGACCGCAAGGCTGGGTAGCTAGTCCCGGCACCCGGGATACGGGCTCTTGAGTTCTCTTGCGCCGGCGGGCGGCCGGTCGACCTGTTCGCGGGGCCCCGGGGCTTGCCCCAGTCCTTGTCCGGTCCCGCCGGTACAGTCAATTCTTGAGTTCACTACAGAGTGTAGTGGATAGCCGTGCGCGAATCGGGCTCGTACATTACTGTCCAGCGCTTCGCCCAGCAGCGCAATGCGTACCTAAGTCACAGCCGCGTGAGGTCCTTCGATGACACAGACTCAAATGGCAGTTGTTGTAATCGCGGTAATCGCGCTCGTCGCTATCGTCGTCCTGCTTGTCTTGCGCCGACGCAGCGCAAAACTGCGGGCTCGATTTGGCTCGGAATATGAACGGGTGGTGGCCGCAAAGGGCAATCGATTCAAGGCCGAAGCCGAACTGGAAAGCGTCGAAAAACGTGTGAAGAGCTATTCTCTCCAGGCGCTGAGCGCGGTTGACCGCGATCGCTTTCAACAGTCGTGGCAGAGGATCCAGTCGACATTCGTGGATGATCCTGCCGGTGCACTGACTGAGGCGGACCAGCTTATAGGAAAGGTGATGCTGGCTTGCGGCTATCCGCCCAGCGATTTTGAAAACCGCGCCGTGGAAATTTCTGTTGACCACGCAACCGTGGTCGAGCACTACCGCGCCGGGCACGAGATCGCCCTGCTCCACGCTCAACGCCAAGCCACTACCGAGGACCTCCGAAAAGCCATGCTTCATTACCGTGCCTTGTTCGACGAATTAATCGGAGAGGAGCAAGCCCCGCTGCGCGCGCGTGCCGTCGGCCGCGCTTAGGCGGGCCCGGTGGATGCAGTGAGCTCGGTGCACATGCAATTTTCCAGATTCTGAAACGAAGGAGATTACTGATGACCGAATATCTTCGCAAGGATAAGGGCCCTATCTCTGAACCAGTAAGCGTTGTGGACCCGGACGCGACAGAACCAGAAACAATTACAGAGCGAGCGCTAGGACCCGACACCGAGGCCCGCACTTTGATCACGCCGCCTCCCGCAAACCTTTCTCCGCTCGCGAACGTCCTAAGCCCCCCGGCAACGGCCGCCGCCGTCGCACGTGCACGGGAGGAAGAAAGGGTCGCCCTGTTTGTAGTGAACGAATCCACCGAGCTGCGTGCTCGATGGGACGGCATTCAGGTGGGATTCGTTGACGAACCGCGGAAGGCCGTGGAGCAGGCGGATGCACTAGTTTCCGCGACAATCAATCGGCTGGCGGAGATGTTCGCCGACGAGCGCCAAAAACTTGAGAAACAGTGGGATCGCAGCGAGAATGTTTCCACCGAGGATTTGCGTGTCGCGTTGCAACGATACCGCTCGTTTTTTGCTCGGCTGCTCGCGATCTGAACGCAGTGTTACTGCACAGCGCCGTAGACGCACAGCCTACCGACCCGCCGGGGGAGCAGGCCCGCTCTCATTCCCTGAGATCCCCAAACCTGGCTTCAATCAGCCATTGGATTAGCGCAAAAACCATCGCGGTGGATACTCCGAACAGGAGCATCCCGTTGGCCGCCTCGAGAGGTCCCAGGAATTTCCAATGCGGCGTCATGACCAAATCACCGTAACCCAGCGTGGTGTAGTTGACCGCGGAGTGGTAGTACGCAGTGCCAAAGTATGGAAATTCTCCGCAGAGCACAAACACCTCGGCCCACAAAGCGATCTCAATCAGGTGCGCCGCAAGAGTAGCCAGCATGGCCAGCACGACGACTGGAAAATCGCTCCAGAAGCTCCTGCCGGTGCGGCCCAGTCTTCGCTCTCGGCGAAGTAGGTTCAGCGACGCGGCCACGGACATGGCGTGGATGAAGATCGTACACAAGATGACGATTGCGCCAACCGCCAACGGGATGAGGATGGGGATTCGACTAACTTGCGTCATTGTTTGTGATTTGTGCTTTTGGCTTGCAGCCGGCGCCGAGACCCCCGCGTCGTTCTGCGAATTGCTATCTATTCAGGCGTGAGGCCCATCGCTTGAGTTACCTCGTCGCTGGCCTGAATGTAATCGAGCTGCGATTGCAGCAACAAGGTCTGGGCATCGAATTCCTGCGCGACGGCGTTCTGCACCTGCGATTGCAGCGCGGCACCTTTCTGCAGTTGTTGCGTGAATACGCGGCTGGATTCCGCGCGCAACGTATACAATTCCTGGGAAACCTGCACCATTTCGTGCGTGCGTTGCAGCTTGTTGTAAGCAACTTGCAGTCGCAGCTCTACGTCTTCTGTGACGCGCGCCAGGTTCTCTTTGGCTTCCGCTACTTGCGCGTCGCTCTCGCGCACCGCTGCGCGTCTCTTGCCGCCGTCGAAAAGATCGTAGGTAAGCTCAAATCCGAAGGAGCCGAAGTTGTGGGCGAGGAATGGAACGTTGTTCTGGTAGCTGTAGCGAGCGAAGGCGGTGACGTCTGGAATGTAGTCCGCCTTGGATAGTTGCACGGCGGCGTTGGCTTTTCGCAGTTCCTCGCGCGCGGCCACGATTTCCGGATGCGATTGCTGCGCGACCTTGATGCATTCCTCGCGCCCGCAAATATCATGAACGTCGGGAACACTGGGATCGAGCGCGAGCGGAGTGGTCAGCGGCAGCCCGGTCACATCGTTGAGTTGCATGGTCAAGTCCGACAGCTGCAGCTCAGTGGAGAGCAGTTCCTGTTTTGCTTGCAGCGTTTGCGCGTGGCTTTCGATCACCTCCTCGTCCAGCGCGCTGCCGTATTTCACTTGTTCGATGCGCTCGCTCTGCAGGTCTTGTGCAGCTTTGATCCTGGCTTCGGTGGCGCTGCGGTGCAGTTGGGTGATCAGCACGCGGTAATAGAGCTCGTGAACTTTCAGCGCGACTTCGTTTTCCGTTTCGTGCGCGTCGGCTCGCGAGGCGCCCAGTTCGGCGCTCGCGGCTTCGTTCGCAGGTTTGACCCTGGTGAATAATTGTGTGAGCGGTTGCACCAGCCCCGTGCCGCTGGTCACGAAGGTAAGGCCACCCTGATTGAGAATCACCGAGCTGTTGGGAACCGGCGTCCCGGCGACGGTACCAAGGCCGCCTGCCGGAATCTGAATAAATTGCGTGTCCGTCACGGTGAATACCCGGCTCTCGTTCTTAATCGTGGGAAAGTACGCGCTCTTGGCTTTCTCCTTCGCGTGTTGCATTTCCTCTACCCGCAACCCGGCGATGCGCACGACGTGGTTGTGCTTCAGCGCGAGTTGCACGGCCTCCTGCAGCGTGAGATGGTGAGCAGAAGTCACCGGCTGGTCCTGCGCCCGAGCGAAAGTTATCGAGCCCAGGAATAACAGACCGGCGATCAACATTTTGCTAGGTGCGTTCATGATTTCGTCTCCTGAGGCGCAGGCGATGGTTGCTGCAACTCGCTGAGGCGGCCATAGCTTAACGGTGACTCACGAAGCATGGCCGTAAGCAGCAGAGCGGCGACGCACGCCCAAGCCACCAAGTAGAATCCATCAATAAGGCTCAGCGTGTACGCTTGCAGCCGTAATCTGCTGCCCATGAGGTCGACCGCCCGGCCCGCGGCGGCAGGCAGGCCCGGGGATTTTGCATACACACCCGCGGTGAGCGCCCGGATATTGCCGTCTGTGATCCAGTTTCCGCTCTGCACGTGCAGGCCGAGAAGGTTCGAGTGCAGCTTTTCTCGCTGCGCAACGAAGTGGCCCATGTAGACTGCGCCAAGTTCCCCGCCGAACAATCGCACCACATGGAAGAACGCAGAAAACGTCAGAATCCATTGCGGCTTCGACAATCCCCCCGAAAAAATCCCCTGTAGGATAATCGTTGCGACCAACCCGACGAACGCGAAGCATTGTCCAAGGCCCATGAGTAATTCCGTGCGGTAATAATTCGATGCTGACCATGCGCTGGTGAGCTCTGTGTTCAAATAACACGCAAGCGCGATGAACACGAAACCGGAAGCCATGAGCAGGCGCGAATCAAGTCCCGACAACAGCAGAAGGCCGGCAATAAAGGCAAGGACAATCAGGGGAAGTGCGCTCCAAATGATTGCCGGGCCAATTTGATCGGCCTCGAAGCCGTGAATTCCGAGCGACTGCGGTATCAGGATGATGGTTGCCACCAGAGAAAAGCGAAACAAAAACAGCGCTATGCCCAGCAGCGACGTGTTCCATTGGCGGAGATAGGGCATGTCCACCAAAGGATTGGGGCCGCGCAGACGCCGCACCGTTGCCGCAATGAGGAAGAATAAACCGCCGAAGAACAACGCGTTGAACACTCCGGAGCGCCACCAATCGAGCCTTTCCCCCTGATCAAACGCTCCGTATAGCATCGCGAATCCCAGGCTGCCGTACAGAAAAGCCGCAAAACTCGGCGGCGCGCCCGACCGCTTCGGCGCAGGACTCGCCGGTATCCCGAAATAAATGCAGAGCACCATTAACGGTGTGATCACCGCGGAATTCCAGAACATCCAGTGCCAGGACAGATGATCTCGGTACCAACCGTAGAGCGATGGGGCAATGTTTACAGCGCCGTCAACGAACGTGGCGTACAGTGCAATCGTGAACGGAAGGAAGCGGAGTGGAATATTTCGCAGCGCGAAAGTGAGGGTCAGCGGGTAGAACGTGCCAGAGGCCAGCCCCGCCAGGACGAGCGCCACGATCAGCAAGCTGTAATTGTGGATGAACGGAAGGAAAGCGCAGACCAGCGTAAACATCGTGGCCGCATAGAATAGAATTTTCCGCGGCCCCAACAGAGCGCCCACAAAAACGGTAAACGGCCCGATGAACATCAAGGCCATGTTGTAAGCGCTGCCGATCCATGCGCCTTCGTCGAAGCTGAATCCGAGGTGGCCCTTGAGATCCGCAAGCCCGAGCGTAATCATCCGGCCGGTGAGCGTGACAATCCCCGCGCCCATGATCACTCCCAGAATTCCGAGCAACGGACTCTTGGAGAGCTCCGAGGGCGCTACTGCTGCGAGCCCATGCGCGATTTGTTCCGGTGGTGGTAAGCGTACAGCCGTGGTTGCTGCAGCCATCAAGCGCTCCAATTAGTGTTTGGTGCGCACGGTGGCGACGACGGAAAGGCCCGGCCGCAACGTGCTGGCAATACTGGGGTCATCGAGCGCGATCTTCACCGGAATTCTTTGCACCACTTTCGTGTAATTGCCGGTAGCGTTGTCGGGCGGCAGCAATGCGAATTGCGAACCGCTGGCGGGGGCGATCTCCAACACCTTGCCGTGAATCACTTTGCCCGGATACGCGTCCACGGCGATCTCCACAGGGTCACCGACTTTCATGTTGGTGAGCTGCGTCTCGCGATAATTCGCCTGCACCCATTTAATCTTGCTGACGAACGAAATAACCTGCGTACCCGGAGAGACCAACTGTCCGGGCCGCACTTGCCTTTCGCCCACCGTGCCGTCACCGGGCGCCTCAATCGTCGTATAGCCCAGATTCACTTGCGCAACGGTGAGTGCGGCCTGCTTCGCGTGAAGGTCGGCCACCAGTTGCGCGTCTTGCGATTCCAGGACGGCCTTGGCGCGGCGTTCAGCCTCCGCGCCTAGCTCATTGCTGCGCAACAGGGTTTTTGCCTGCTCCAGATCGGCCTGGCGACTCGCGAGCGTCGCCGCAAGCCGCTGCTGGTCGGCCACGGCCTGCTCAACTTTCTGTTGCGTAGCCGATCGTGTCTGCAGCAGGGCTTCTTGCCGGGTCCGTTCCGCCTGCGTGCGCACCACGTCTGCTTGCGCCGCGTCGATGCCGGCTTGTGCGGCTGTGATCTCCGCATGTGCCTGATCGATTCCCGCTAGAGCACGATCGATTTTCGCGTCTTGCAGCTCGCGCTGCCGGACATTGTTCTCGATCGCAGCCTTGGCCGCTTCCACGGCCGCACTCGCTTGTGCCGCTTGCGCCTGGTAATCGTCATCGTCCAAAGCAACAATCAAGTCGCCCTTATGAACTTCCTGGAAGTCGGAGACTTTTACATCGCGGACGATGCCGGAAATTTTTGTGCTGAGGGGCGTCAGGTCGCCTCGGACGTAAGCATCGTCGGTGACTTGCTCGACGCGGCCTCCCTCCCACGCATTCCAGTTCCGAGTGATCGTCCACACCACCGCAGCCGCAAGGAGCACGATCAGCAGAGGCGTTCCGTACCTTTGCCACTTAGGTCGTGTCTTCACTTGCTCTGGTGCGTGTTCGGGTACCGCCGCTGGGGTTGGAGCTGGAGCACTTGCGGCCACCATGGTTAATAGGCCTCCGGTATTTAGTTCGGCGCTGACTTAGATGCAAGTCGAACCCCGAAATATCCGCGAATGAGTCTGCGGGATTCTAGACTATCAATTTTCAACATTCAAATTGCAATTCTAGCGGCTGGTGAGGGTGCCTGGTAGCGACGAAAAGTGGTGAAAAATTCAACGGATGTTGAAAGATTCAGCCGGGGGCAGAAACGGATTCCCGGATCGGATTGCCCGTTGGTTAGCTAAGTCCAACTGGATGTGTGGTTTTGGGGTTTCACCGGGGGATGAAACGTTCGGTCGCTGAATTGCACTATCCTGTGTGTAGGGCGAAAGCTGCGGAGGACTGCGATGGCAGCTAAGAAAAGCAGAAAATCCAAAGCCCGCAAGACACTCAAAAATAAGCCACTTTCGGCGGTCAAGCCTTAGCGATCATATCTGCCCGATTCCTGCACTCAGGTGTAACGGAAGGCCGCTGGACGTAATAGGAAACGATTTGGTCCATGGACCGCGGTGCCAGCCCCCTGCGGTCCCTGTTTAGCGAGAGTTAGAGAACCGGGCGGAGACTGATCGTAAGACGAACGACGAGGAGATTAATAAGCCCAGATGAAACAGACAAATGTAGAATCGGAAGATTCGTTTGAAAGAGCACGCAGCGCATTTTTTGGTACTGCAGCCGCAACCTCGAACCAGAGCGCGCCCGCATCCGGCACGATGACACCACGCAACGAGCCTCCCCGAGAGACCGCCACGCAACTGCCGCAAGCGATGTCGGCTAGCTAGAATTAACGCATCGTTCGGCTGCCTGAGAGAAAGCTTCGGGCAGCGAGATTTAACAGCTCCCTCCCCTCGCATGAACCAGATGCGCTCGGTATGGAGCACCCGCAAAACCTTAATCGGCATAGTTGGATGGCGGGCGTAGCTGCGCCGCTCCCTTACCCTCGCAACCTGGCTGCGCGTTCGTGACGGCCGACGGGCGCTGTTCCTTGCGCACATCCGCAAGATCCCTAAAAACGACTACGACCTTGGCTGCCTCCGCACAGTCGCCGCGGCCGCTGATGCCTGCGACGATACCAATGGCGAGGAGGATGGCGTCGGAGCTGGGTTGGGCCTGGTCGGCGTGCTCGATGAGGAGTTCGGAGGCGAAGCGCAGGTTTTCGCTGCGGCGCTAGTAAAGGTCGGCAGCGCGGGCGTGTCGATAGCCGGTGCGGTAGTTCGGGAGTTGGTAATCCCTTCTGGATGAGTTCGGCGTTGCGCCAGGAGACAAAGTCCTCTTCGAGGTCGGCGCGGTCTGGATGGTGGCAGATGAGGCATTTGCGGGCGTGGCGGTGGAGGGAGGCAGGATCGGAATGGTCGTCGCGGGGGAAGGCGGATTTGGTGACGCGCTGGTCGAAAATTTCCTCCGCTTGGGCGAGGTTTGCGGTTGGGACAACCTCGAGTGGGACCGCTTCGACTGGAACGGCTTCCGCTCAAATGACTGCTGCGTGCTGGACAGGTTTGGAGTGGAGATCGGGTTTCAGTGGGGGTCTGGGCTTGGCAGCTTTCCTGACTGGTTGCATTGGCGCGAGGATGGACTCGATGGAGTCGCAGTTTGGCGGCTGGAGTTTTTGATCGGCCGGCGTATTCAGGAGAGCCAGAGTTCCGGCCGGTGGTCGCGGTGTGGCGGGCGGTGGAACTGAGGCGATATCGGCTACCTCGGGCTGAAGGCCTATAGCTTTTTGTGCGGCTTCGATTAGTTGGGCGCGGGTGCGGACTTCCCAGGTGGGATCTTGCAGGGTGGTCATTGCGAAACGAGCATCGCCAAATTTTCTGAAGCGTCTTATGTTTTTTTCTCCGGAAATACGGTAGCAGGAGATGCACCAAAGAACGGCTGTAGCAGTGAACAGACCTCGGACAGCGCTAGTACTCGCTGGCCGAAAATTATTTTGAGGATGTAGTTTTGCGGGAGTGCGGATGGAGTAGGTGACGCGGGGATTTTGTGAAGCGCCAAGATTTTTGTGCGGAGTTCGAGCGCTGCGAAAGGAGTTACAAATAGAAAAACTCTAAACCTCCACGTATCGCAGGAAACAAAGGCGCGCAGGATGGGGCACCCGGAGATTCTTAAGGCGCTCGATCGGGGGGCGCAGGGTTAACCACGCGCCTGCGACAATGCTGACCGGTCGGTCTGTTATCTCAGCGGTACGCGCAGCAGTGTTCGTGTACCCCTTGTCGCGCGCCAGAAGCGAAAGCCGGTTTGGCCCACGAAACACGAATGAACAGTGTGCTGAAGTTCGTCGCCTGCGATATATCAGTTGAACCGTTCACCCGTAGCGGCATACAAGTTTAGGAACTCGGAATGCACCGCGTGATCCGTCCCAACGCGGATTAGTTCGACAGATAGAAATCCATCTGCGCACTCAATGTTTCCTGGGCCAAGGTCGGCGGCTGGCGGGACCAAAGTGTACTGATTTGCGATTTCGCCCCATTCCGAGATGGCCACGATGCGCTGGTGCTGGAAGAACTAGAAAAGTCCATTCGTTTCCGCAGTGACTCCGGCACGGACAGGAGTGGAAGCCAGCGTGTCAAGGTTCACCGAAGCGAAATCGCGCGGGTCCAAAGACTTTCTCGATAGGCCGTTCTGGTCGCCGATGGCGACGAAGAATTTGCCGAGGAGTTCTTTGGCAGCGTCCTCGACCTAGAAGCCCGCAACAATCATGCTGCCGTCAGCAGCGACGGCAAACCATTGAGGCGACAGCTTCGGGGAAGGTGAAGGGGGATGGTAGAATTCACACCTCCGCTCGAGGACCACTCGATGACTGTCGTGGCTTCACTCTGGGTTTGAAACAGGCATACACCTTTCCTGAATGCGTCACACCGAAATCCGCATGGAAATATTTTTCTGTTTTGTCGGGCGGAATAAACGCTGAGCTTGCAGCCCAATTGACGTCGACTCCAACAATCAAGTTGCTTTGGTTCTAGGTGCCGGAGACTGGGCGGTCGTACAGATTGCCCGCTGCGTCGCGCTGAGTTGGCCCGAAACTCAGGGGCGCGTCCAGGTGCAAAATGCGCTCTGCGGCCGGGCGCATTCAGTCGGTTGCGGTGGAACGAGTTGCTGGCCCAAGCGCGGGGTACGCAGTATTACGCGAGGCAGAACGGAATGCCAGAGTTTCGCCATGACACCGGGCGGATGATACCACTGTGTTAAGAAGCTTAGCAGTTTATTGATTGTGGGTTTTTGCCGTCGCACCTGCACCTGCGGGAGGGCCACCCGCCACCCGGAAAAGCCAGTCGTTTGCTTGGGTGGTGTGGAAGGGTTGGCCACCCGCCCCGCTCTGCTGACAAGTTCGTGACAAGTTCGTGGTCTGGAAGGCAGGACAGATGTACGATGCGCCATAGAGTAAGCCAAATCGGAAACTGCGAATTAATGTGACAAATGGTGATCCTCCAGTTTCGGCACGCAGAAGACTGGCTCCGACCATAGGGAGTTCGCAGCGGAATTCAAGAAATGCGAAGGGGCAATTGCAAAGGAGAAATGATTATGAAGATAGCCAGAAACACTATGAAAGCGATTGTATTCACGACATTGTTTGTGACTGTGGCGGCGGTGAGCGCTTCTTTAGAGGCGCGCGCTCAACAGACCGCTCCGTTCTATCCGAAAATGGCTCCCATCGATCAGTACCTGATGGCGGATCGAAATGCCGAGATTGCGTTGGCACGTAGTGCAGCACCGCCGTCGATTTCAACTGATGCCGAAGTGATGGTGCTCGGACGTCGTGGTTACGAAAGTGCGGTCAAAGGCGCGAATGGTTTTGTCTGCCTCGTAGAACGATCATGGATGTCGCCATTTGACTTTGCGCAGTTCTGGAATCCGAAGATGCGAGGTCCAATCTGCTTTAATCCAGCCGCGGTGCGATCGATCTTGCCGCTGACTATCAGGAGGACCGAATTGGTACTGGCCGGACTATCCAAAGCTCAGATCATCGAGGGAATCAAGGCTTTCGATGCGAAAGAACTACCGCAAGTTGAAGCCGGCTCGATGTGCTACATGATGTCAACCCAAGGATATCTGAACGACGCAGCCGGGCATTGGGTGCCCCATTTGATGTTTTACGTTCCGCTTACAGATCCCAAGTCATGGGGAGCGGATTTGCCGGGCACTCCAGTCATGTTAAATCCACAATTTCAGGGCGCTCCGGAGCCGATAACCGAGTTCATGATTCCGGTGCCCACTTGGTCGGATGGAACAGCTGCTCCCAAGGAAGCGCAGTGATACCTGATCGCAATGCGCGCCCTGTTATGCGGCGCGTACGGCACGGGTCTCGAGACTGTGGGGCGTGCCCGAGCGACGCGAAGGGACGGATGCGGGATGCGGCGAGGCGAGGCGAGTTTACTGCAATCGAGATCCTTCACCCGCATTCGCCGGTTCAGGATAACGGCGCGCGCCTTCGAACCGGCACTGCTGGTTCTCAGCGTCAATCGCGCCCTTGCGGGATTCAGCGCAGGCAAGATTGCCTACGCTACGAACATGGGATGGGGCTTGCGCGAGCGTAAAATCTTAGGGCGCTCGATTGGGTGGTTTGGCGGAGTGGGTTACTTGGTTGTGTGGATGGAAATAGGATTTTGAGCGTGGCAGCGCCGGCCATCTGAGTTTGTATGTTTTGACAGCTAGCAGATCCAAATGGGCCAAGCGAATCTGGTTTCGTTCATCGCGATGGTCTGGCGAGTTCGTCAATTCCTTCAGGCGATGAAGCATTGCCAGCTCGGCAGACTGGACTAGCTGGGTTAGTTGATCTTCTTCGGATATTTTCAGTGCTGCGAGGTACAACTGCTTCCATGTAGAAGAACACTCGAGCATTGCAAACCTCCTCATTTTCACCCGCTCCCTTGAAGCCCCGGATGATGGAAGTGGAATACTACTCCTGATTGCAATAAAGCGCCGTTACGCTATTGCACATGCCCCGTGAACACGGGGACTGCCCGCCCAGAGTGGCCTGCGGCGGGCGCGATGGGCATGGGGAATACCAAATTTAACTTTTCAGTCGCTTCAATCCGCGCAGAGCCGATAATGCGTCTTCAATGTCCTTGCGTTCGCTGCGAGGAATTTTGGCATCCTGAAGGCGCGCATGAATCGCGTCTTCCGCCAATTTCACTCGAATGTGAAGTAGCTCCGGAATCAGTTCAAGAACGGCTGCCTTGTACAACTCTCGCCAGTTCGATTCGGGCATCTGGACTCCTGAGGAAGTGAAGGGAGCGCGATTCCAGTTAGGCGTGCGACGCCCTAGCCAAGAGGCGCTCCCGTTTAAACAGGTTTGAACACTGTTGCATGCGGGCACACGATTCACTTCCCGGTTGACGGCGCTTTCTTTTGAGCCATCTTCTGGGCCATATGTAAGAGCAACGTTTGGTTACCCGTAGTCATTCGGCCCATCAGCCTGCGAAAGCGATGAAACATCCGCACATCACGGCGCGAACTGCCCCAGCCGTTAGCGCCGGACTTCAGAAAATGGGACGCGGGCGGGTCGGCTTCGTAGAAAAGTGCGTACATCGGCACTTCCATCGCGCGCGCCAGCTTTTCGATCGTCTCGATGGCGGGAACGGTGTGGCCGTTCTCGACACGCGAAATGTAACAGCGCAGAAGCCCGGTGCGCTTCTCGATGTCACCTTGTGACATATCCTTGTGTTCCCGAATTGCCTTCAACCTTTCACCTATTTCCATTGTTGTTCTCCTAGTTTTTGAAATCGATATGCCACGTCTCTACGTCGCTGACGATCCGAAAAGAAGCGGCCCGGGTGGAATCCGGGCCGCAGTCCAGTCGAGAGAATGCTCATCGGTGTATTCTGGCGCGGTCAATCGGGGTGACTGCCCAACGATCGTCCCGCACCCTTTCTATAGGGGGCTGGATCCACATCATCATTTCGATCAGTAGATCCGATTGCTCCGGGTTTTTCACTTCGCAGGCCAGATCGTAGAGAAAATCCTCCAAGGCTTTTGGATCATTTGCTTCAAAAAAAGAAACCATTTGTCACCTCGCTCCTGCCGGACTTCGAGCCCGGCTGTTGGTCGGGTGAAACCCGATTGTTGCGGCCTGTCACCGAGAGATTCCGCATGCAGCACGGCTGGAATCCGTGAAGGAAATTTCGGAATCTAGCGGCGACAAAGAAAAAAGGGACGGAACTATCGAGGACGAAGTTCTACGTTCTTATGAGGCAGAGGAGGTGGAGAAGATCGTTGTTGGAAACGTTAGCAGCGACCGGAACGTCTGGGCGAGCTTTCGGCTGGCGGCGCTGGATTGGCGCGGGAACAGCTTTCGGTTGCGACTCATGGGATTGGAAGACAATTGCTGAGCATGCGCTCGCCTCAACGTTCAAGAGCGAGAAGTCATTGGAGGTGTCGTCGGCGAGCTTGAGAAATTCAGAGGTCTCAAGGGTCGCGAGACTGCAAAATAGCAAACCGACGACGACGAAGATAACTTTGAGGCGCATTTTAGAGTCCGATAATACAGGAGACTTATACCGCAAATGGATGCTCAACTCAACAGCAATGCGGAGGCGTGCGGATATCACAACTGATGAGAGAAATTGGCACGGGAGCGCGCGGCTAGGCAAGTTCAGTGGGCGCGGGCGGCGTACCCGCCGGTTCATGGAGAGCGATTTGCGGGACAATATTAGCAATTATCTCTTGATTGTCACTTTTTCCAGTTGCAAACCCGGAGCCCTTGGGGCAACATTTATTGTCCTTACTCAGGAGTGGCGCAAGTATTCCCGCATACAAGCGCACTATGTCGCGTGAGCGAAGCAATATCGGCAGGTTTTTCGTTGCAGCGGTGGTTGTGTTGCTATTGTGCGGAATTGTGGCCGGGGAATTTCCTGAGCTTCTATCCCTGACCGACAACGCTACGAACGACTTCACGGTGGTCAGAACCAAGCCCGTGGCCTCGCCAGTTCTGCTGGCCGCCAGGAAACATCTTCCAGCTTCCAATGTAGATTCTGGTAGTCTCGCCCCTGCGATAGTTTTTTTGCGCGCGCGGCCGTTCGAGAAAGTAGAGTACGTTCCGTCGGGCGCTTTCGTTCTCCACTCGATCCTCCGCACGTAGACCTGGCAGCCTTTGCTTCAGAATTTTTCGCGCAGCACAAATTGAAATTCTAGCCCCGTGGTTCGGTGAACTTTGGTAGCCGTGCCGCAATTCCTTATCGCCAAAATCGGTAACGTCCGGCCACTTACGCGACTGCGGCAGCGATTTCGGCAATGAAATGAGGAGAGATTGATCCTATGTCTGACGTCATCGTATGCGCAAAATTCGGTACGCCCTGAGAGGGCAGCAGAATTCTTCGGCCATCGCACAATCGTAATCAAATTCGGGGAGGTGTTTCGTGTCTAGTCGATGTTGCGCCGCACCCAACGAAGTGGAGTTTACCGCCGAAGTGATGATCCATTTCACCGGCATGAACAATCTGGACAAGCCCGCGATCCCGGTATTCCCGAGGCTCTTGCTCTGCCTGAATTGTGGTTTCTCTAGATTCACTACCCCGAGAGCCGAATTGACGCAGCTTGCCCGAGAAACTGCAATAAATGAGGGCGCATCACGCGAGGAGCGTGGTTGTTTTAGTCCTTCGCCTGACCAGGATTCCTCCACAGCTTGAGTAACCTCGTCATACATCCCTGGGTGACCGTTATTCATTGGGCAGAATACTGCTTTCCGTAGTTGCTCGTGGTCAAGTCTGGAATTGCTTCCCGGCAGGGACAGAAACGGCTCCTCACGGCGGACAGGCCAACCGCCTGACAGCGTGTGCTGCGCTTACTGCACTGTGAGAATTAGCGGGACGGAGCGCGCGGCGGCCTTGATGGTGACTACCAAGTTCACGGTGTAGGTATCTGGCGGAGTGTTGGCGGATGTGGGCTGGCCGCCGCCGGAACCGCCGGAGCCTGAACTGCCGCAGCTGATCAGGCTCAGCCGAGGCAGGCTGGCGAGCGCCACGGCTAGAACGAGGGCTGCGAATTTCAGTTTCGCCAGCGTGGCGCGAGCTGCGGCGCAGTTTGTCAGGCCGCAGCAAGAGCGGCAGGAGCAGCAGCATGGCGAGCCAGGAAATTGCGCCGAACACAATTTCTTTCGGCCTTCGTGCATCGGGAAGACGAAATATCATCTTCTGTTTATGTGCGCCTAGCGATTTTTCGCTGCCATCCGGCTGTCCTGCACGATTTTTGAAACCGTCCAACTGTCACTGGCGCAAAACCCGCATTGTGACGGTTCAGGTAAACAAAAGTTTGCACTCCCCGTCGTGTCACGCGCTGGCGGACATTCGCCGAACCCATAAACTCCTTGGACCGATCCACAATCACCTTGCCCCGGACTTTCGTCTTCTGCTTGTCCCTCTCCGGTCGCGTAGGAATCGCGCTCGATGTTGCAAACATTTGACAACTTCCAGACGGACTGTTGACATGCCGCAGCGCTGTTCGGCGCTATAAGCGCAGGTCCCAGCGAAGAGTCTCAGATTACAGTACGAATCTCCGACTTCCCTTCGTCTAGGCGCAACGTCGCTCAGTTAGGAAGGAGATTCAAAATGAAGAACGAAACGATGGAAAAGATGCAAATCCCGAACTCCCGCAACCGAATCGGCCGAATTACAATTCATCCGAAGAGCCTGTTCATATTCGCGGTTCTTCTTCTGTTGCCGGCAACCGTAATGGCTCAGGACGACGATCACCAGCCGTTCCTGCCATCACCGGTCCAGAGCGTTTCCACCGTCCCGGCCAATGGCGATGTAAATCCTTACGGCGTCGCCTTCGTTCCCCCGCAGTTTCCGAAAGGCGGTACGGCCAAACCCGGCGACATACTCGTCTCGAATTTCAATGCTGTCAGCAACCTTCAAGGCACCGGAACCACCATTGTGGATATCACTCTCACCGGAACTCAGTCTCTTTTCTTCCAGAGCCCCACGCCGACGGGTCTCAGTACCGCGTTGAATATCTTGCGCAAAGGTTTCGTGCTGGTCGGTAACTTTCCCTCTCCGGATGGCACTTGCGGCAACGCCACTCCCGGCTCGATTCTTGTGATCAACAGCAACGGCAAGCAAGTCGGCAGCATCACCGATTCCTCGATCGACGGCCCATGGGATTCCGCGCTTTCTGATGAAGGGGATTCCGCAAAATTTTTCGTCGCCAACGGCTTGACCGGCACGGTGGTACGCCTCGATCTGAAAGTCAACTCCAACGGGGTCTTCGTAAAAAACGTAACTCAAATTGCCTCTGGCTACTTGCATCAGTGCGATGCGGTCACGTTCGTCGATGCTCCCACTGGATTGGTTTACGCCGCGGATAGAGACGTGCTGTATGTCGCCTCCAGCGCCGATAATGCCGTCTTCGCGGTTTCCAATGCCGGCTACACCGAAAAGGATCACGGCACGGGAAGAGTCATCTACCAGGACAACGTTCATTTGCACGGACCCCTCGGCATGATCATGGCGCCCAACGGCCACCTTGTGGTGGCGAATAACGACGCCATTAATCCCGATCCCAATCAGCCCAGCGAAATTGTCGAGTTCACCGTCGGCGGCAAGTTCGTAAAGGAAATTTCCGTAGACCCGAACTTTGGCGGCTCGTTCGGCCTCGCGGTAATGACTAAGGGAGGTACCGCGCGCTTCGCCGCCGTGGACGACAACGCACCCACACTTCTGATCTGGACGCTGCCTTTGGAGTGACAAATATCGCGAAGATGCCCTCGTCCTCCGGCGGTTCAGCTCACGTCGATTGGGGACGAGGGCAAAAAACCGCTTCTTGCTCGAGTCGTGATATGGCGGTCTTTCGTGTCATTGATGAACCGCGGCTTCTGCGTTGCCGTAGCTCTCAAGAATTCCAGCGATCCGGTGTTGCGTAGCGAGCCTCCCGCAATCTGCGCTCCCATTAAAATCGCTCATGACGGGCGTGCTTTTGAGATTCGCAGAATCCTTGGGTTTGCACCACGTATCGGGCAACAAACTTCGGCAATGCCCAAGCGCCGCCAAGACGCGGTCTTTCGTCCAGAATGAGTCCGCGACATCCTCGGGCCAACGGCGATTTTCGCAGCGGCCCCTACCACGATTTACTCGACGCCGGCGGCAATCCTGAGCTGCTCACCGTTTGGAAGGGCCTTCCCCAGAACAACTTCGTCGGGCTCGATGCTGACTCGATTCAGGTAATACGCGATTTATCGGAGGGGTCAGAAAATGCCTCTACCATCTGAAATTCGTGAACGGCGCCACGCGCCTGCTGGGAATGTCAGCCAAGCAGAGCTCGCCAGCGCGCTTGGTCGTAGCCAAACATGGGTTGGAATGACTGAGCGCGGCGTAATTCCAGCGGACGCCTCGATGATGATCGAGCCTGCGCCACGCGCGGTGGACCGAATCAGAACACGCAAGAAGGCTATCGCCAACGCGAAGCTCGCAGCTACCCTCTTTCGAACATCCTCGGGCACAAGGATCTAAAGATGACGCAGCGCCAGGCGCAGCTTTCTCCGGAGTACATGGATTCGCGGCGGGTGGAATGGACACTCTTTGGACACCGGCACCAATTCCCTCCTGCGATGCCACGAGCCAAACAAGAACTCATTAGGTGCAGTAAGAAGAGTCGAAGTGGTGGACGTGAGGGGGCTCGAACCCCTGACCTCCTTGTTGCGAACGAGGACGGAAATCTAAGAAGGCGTGGTGCTGCAACCACTTACGCCTTTCGAAGCCAGTCCAGATTGGGCAACGTGGGCAACCGGAACAAACTCGCCGTCCATCTTTGGACGTACGTGGATGCGGAAACCTGCCGGGTCCGCATTTGGGACGCAGGGAAACCGATGCGAAACCTGCGGCTGCGGTCTGTTGCCACTCGGGGAACATACCTCAAATCGAACTGCAAAGTTTACAGTGACGACGCGGCACGGCAAAGTCGCGACCGAGCCCAATCGTGAGGGGGGATCTCCGGAGTCGATTATGAAGGGGCGGAAGCTTGAACAGAAATCTCGCGCAACCGAGTTCCGCCGCACGCTCATAGCGTGGAAGCAAGCTCCGGAGTTCTCGCGGCCATCGCTCCGAACTCTGGCTTGCGAACTTGGTACTTCGCACCAACTCCTGAGCTTCTACCTCAAGAATTTGCAAAGATGGCAAAGCAAGGAATACTGGCGCCAGGCGAAGGAGACTCGCGCGCGGGCAAATGCCGAAGGCCGGGCCCTGACCCAACAGCAGGAGCAACAAGTCTATGCGTACAACAGGGCGGCCATGCGCGCTATGGTAGGTCCCATGTTGCTGGAAACGATTGAACGTATGAAGCACGATTCTGAGCGCCGCCCGCTGTGTCGGGAAGAAATCAAATCGCTGAAGATCCTTGCTCGCCACTTTCCGGAAGCACAGGAGCCCATGCAGAAGTGTTTGCAGAATGGTCTAAAGAAAAGAAAACGTTTTGCAGAAATAGTGAAGGAAACCCCGCGCCAAGAAGGCGAAACACCGATCGCATGGGTGCGGCGCATCTGGGATCAGTGTGAGAAGTACGACACCAAATGCCCCGAAGTTATCACTGAAGAGCTTCTTGAAAAGTACTCGCAAGCTAGTGCCAAGACGGAGAAAAACAATTTGCCAGTGATTCTCTAATGCACCGCTAAGTCCTTTGGATATGTTTCGCGGTAGCTGGCAACTCCCCTAAACGTGGGTGGAGGGAGAGGACGAAGGAGACGCGATGCCATCATACGAATCTTCAATGCGAAACCTGGCAAAAGCCCGTGAAGTGTGGCGACCGCCACGACCTTGGCGTAGTAGCGACGAAGCGCGCATGATTCGCAGATATGTGTTCCAGTGGCTCACAGCCCGCGGCAAAAAGCCGTCGGGTCGTAATTGGGCTCGGCAACTCGAAATCAGTCACACGTGGTTTCAGAAGCTGGTCAGGAAATTTCAAGCAGACCCCAACGAAATGCGGCAGCTACAAACAACGAAAGGTGATCCCCAATTCTCGGATCTCACCCGCGCTAGGGAGTACAGTCGGCAGATGAAAGAGCGTGGGGAGCTGCGTTTGCCAACCTCAGCAAAGCGGGCGAAGTTCTTTGAGCGTTACTGATTGCTGCGTGCCAGGTCGGCCGCTGCCTTCATCGCGCATTCCTGTTTGTACAATTTCATCGACACCAGTGGCTTGACTCCGCGTCAACAAGGTTCGCCGGCGTCCGGCCGGAGGAAAGCGCGCTAAAGTAAGGCGTCCGGGAAGTAAAGAAGTTCGCTCGAGAGGCGAACGGACATGCTGCGAAAGGAACTCGCCGCGATACGATGTCGGGAAGATGATGGATCCTATTGCGTAGCAAACGAGCGGTCGCTGGGTTGCTCTTCGCTTGCCGCAGTTCGCCGGGCATCACCTGATTTATTGGGGAGTGCGCCCGATTGCGGCTGTTGATGTTGCCAATCCCGACGATGTAATGTGACGGTTTTCACTGGCAAGGTTCTGCTTCTTGTCGGGCAGGCTGTGCAAGCGATCGAGAAAGGTCGCAACGCCGCGGTATAGGCCCTCGGCGATGCGCTGCCGCTGATTGCTCTCCCGCAGTAGGTTCTCGTCGCTCGTATTATTGACGAAAGAAATCTCCGAAAGCACCGCAGGCATGTTGGCGCTGGTCAAAACGATGAAGGGTGCCTGCTTCACGCCGCGGTCCGTCTCGCGCCGATTCACGAGCTGGAGCCTTTGCGAGAGCGCGTCCTGGATATCCACGGCAAGCTGTCTCGATCCCGCGATCATCTCGTTGCGTGCGATTTTCTTCATCAGATCCGGAAGATCGTGCAAGGAAGATTGAGCCAGCGCGTTTTCGCGTGCCGCCAGTTCCGTGGATTCCTGCGGAGCTGCCAGGCTCAGGGAGTACGTTTCGACGCCACGCGCTTCGCGGCTGTCGCTAGAATTCGCGTGAATCGAGATGAACAGGTCCGCGTTGGCGCGGTTGGCAATCGACGTGCGGTCTTCCAGGCGAACGTACCTGTCGTCCTTGCGTGTGTAGATCACTTCCGCACCCGGAATGTCTTGTTCGATCAGTTGGCCCAGCCGCAGTGCCACATCGAGGCAAAGGTTCTTCTCAAGCAGACCATGGGGACCAATCGTGCCGGTGTCGTACCCACCGTGGCCAGGATCAATTGCGATGCGGTTGATCTTTAATCCCAATTCCCGTGTCAGTGAGAGCCGACTTTCGTGGCCGGCACTTGCCTCCGGCGACGCCTTGCCCACGTTGTACTTCAGGGTATCCGAGCTCAGACCGCGCGGCAGGACGAGTGCCGCCGAAAGCAGAACGACAACGAATGCACCCACCCAAAGAACCCAGTTAGCCACGCCAAACTCCGCGAGTGGCCCGTACGAAAGCTCGGGTTTCGCAGCAACGCCGCCAGCCTTCGCAGAATCGGTGCCCGTATGTGAAGACGATGGCGCCGGCGTCGGCTTCGGCGTCAGACCAGCAGCAGCCACCACATCCAAATTACGATTCGCCTTCTCGACAATGTCCCGCGACACCGTGTGACACCCTTGGGCATGTCCTTCCAACAAAGCGTCGAAGCAGATCTTGTTGATGTTCCTAGGAATTCCACGGCTTCGCTCGGAGATTAGGGTCAAGGCCTCCGGCTCGAATAGCGCTTCGCCGCAATGGCCCGCCACTTTCAGCCGGTGCCGGATGTAACCGGCCGTTTCCTCCGGCGATAGAGCATCCAGATGCTTCACCACCGTAATGCGCTGCAATAGTTGCGCCTGCCGCTTCTGTCCTAGTTTCTCTGCGAGTTGCGGTTGCCCGGCCAGAACGATTTGCAGTAGCTTGGTGTGCGATGTCTCGAAGTTCGAAAGCAGCCGGATGGTTTCGAGTACCGAATCGTCGAGATTTTGTGCCTCATCGACGATCAGGACAAATCGCCTGCCCGCCAGCATTTCCGCGAACAACATTTCATTCAATTTGTTGTGCATGGCCACGAGTCCCATGCCAGTTGAATCGACGCCTAGCTCGCTCAGAAGGTACTGGAAGAATTCGCGGGAGTTGCACTGCGTCTGGAACAGGAACGCGGCACGCGCCGTACCGCGCAGCCCTTCGAGCACTTGATATAGGAGCGTCGTCTTGCCCATGCCCGGCTCTGCGATTAGCGCCAGAAACCCTCGTCCCTCGAGGATTCCCTGCGTCAGCGAGTCGAGCGCCTCACAGTGCGTCCAGCTCGGATACAGAAACGCCGGGTCGGGCGTGACGCCAAACGGCTGCTGGTGTAAGCGATAGAAATCGAGAAACATCGGCATCACCTCCTTCTCCCGACAGCGCGGGCAGATCGCCTTACCTGCTCCCCTGATCGCGGTTCCCGCACAAGGTCGCGCGGCAGTACGGCTCCGTCTGCAGTTAGCGCTCGGTTCGCGGGGGCGGGAGCGCAACTGCGCGCACCTCAGGCCATCTGCGCCGTACAGCGAATTCTGCTATAGCCAGCTTGTGACCGCAAGCGTCAGCCCGATCGGCGAACGCAATCTCTACCGGAATTTACGATTCAGAACCGAAAGACTTTGGGCCCGAATTTCGTGAAGGCTTAAGAGTAACGCGTTACCGGACATCTGCCGTAGAAGCTGTGAAAAAACCCAACCCGAGAAATAGCTTTGAGAACTTTTCTCAATTAGAAGCGCGGTGAGCGATTATTCGGACATCGCTAGACGTTTTCCTTGTCCAAAAAATGTGCGAAAAACAAGGCAAGTGGGTTTTTTCACGGCTTCCGTACTAGAACTTCACATGTAAGATTAGAGCTGCGTTAATCAAGCACTAGCGCAGGTGCCGGAGTTTAGAGATCCGGAGAACTTCCCTGTTTCTTGGGCCTTGATTCCGGCGGCACCAGGCCGTTGATCCGGTAGTAGACCACCAGCTGGCCATAGTGTTCGTTCGAATGCTGGATCAGGCCGTAAGCTAGGTCGTACAGCCGGTCCAGATGCGGCCCGCCATCATCGACCGCTTCCATCAGGCCTTTGTCGCCCTTGGCCTTGATCTCCGCAGCGCCGTCTTCCACGCACTTCGTCACAAAGGCCACAAGCTCCGCCCGGGTCTTCACGCCGACGTCCTTGGGGTCGTCGGCGTAGCTTGACGGCCGCGGTTTCTTTCCCGCGGCGGTATCCGTGAAGAAGTACATGGACGCCGAAGCATGCACCAGGTTCGCGATAAACGTCCGAGATTCCGCCTGCGGCTTGTACGAAAACTTGTCTTCCGGAAAATCCTGCGCCATGGCAATCAATTTCCGTCCGATGTCATTCCACGCCTCCAGCACGCCTTCCGACTGGCTGGGAGCCGGCCCCGGGGCTTGCTTCGGGGCTCCCTGCGCCCGCAGGGGAGCCAATGCAAAACCCACAGCCAACCACACGAACGCAAATCTGGAAAAACGTTTCATCTCTTTTCTCCTTTGAGCGTTGAGGCGAACGGCTCCTATCCCCCTTCAGATGTATCGCCTCTCCGGATGTTTCACTGAGGTGGGAAAAAGGCACGCCAACCGGCCCTTGGCCGAATGCGCCCAGCGACCAGTGTTTACCGGTCTCAATATTAGTACCGCGAAACGCGCTAGTATTACCCATTCAATTCCACTTGCCTGATTAGCAGTTTGTTGAAAAACTCTTTCGGGTCGTCATTTCGAGGTGCGCTGCGCTATAAAATCTCTCTTTTTGTTGGCTTTTGGCGATGAGGAATTCCTTGCTGCGCTCGCAATGGCGAGTTCAGAGGCCTTTTTCAACAAACTGTTAGTCGCGTAACCGGAAACTAGGAAAAAATCCACTTTACCGGTTACAGCGTCAGGACTTGACTGCGGTACACGTCGCTGCTGTGCTCGCTGCCGTCACAGCATCTCCCACAAGAAAGTAGTCTTCTGCCTCCCGTTCATCTCTCGTGAACGTGTGGGTCTCCGTCACACCTTGCGCGCTATGACCAAGGTGGGTCAACTTGCGGCATACATTGCTGACCGCAAGGAAGGGCTCGTGCAATTGCGTCGAGCCCCAGGGCTGCGAAGAGCAGGTTGGCGCGTCCTGGGGGTAGCTGGCCTTACAGCTTTCAATTGCTGATTTGCACGCCGATCACTGAACCGCTGACAATTATTTCCACGCGGCGGTTGAGCTTCCGCCCGGCAGGCGTGCTGTTGTCGGCGATCGGGTTGGATTCACCCAGACCTTTTGCGGTAATCGTGTCGGGCGACAGTCCCTGAGCTATCAGAAATGTCCGAACCGTGTCGGCTCGCTGCTGAGAAAGCATCATGTTGAAATCGGCCGTCCCGGTAGTGTCCGTATAACCTTCGATCGCCAGGCTCAATCCCGGATGCGCTTGAATGATCCCGGAAAGCTTCGCAAGCTTCAGCTGTGCTTCGCTGCTCAATGCGTACTTTGCCGTCTCGAAGAGCACGTCGGCCATGTTTACCACGAGGCCGCGCGGCGAATCCGTGGTCTGCAACACGTCGTTGAGTTGACGCAGGAGCTCGGCACGCAAGGCTTCTGTTGCCGCACGGGCGCGGGCCGCTTCGTCCCTGGCTGCTTGTTCTTTGGCTTGCAATGCCGCTTGTTGCGCTGAAGCTTGGGCTGCCTGCGCCGCAGCCTCCGCCTTCATTTGGCCTTCTTTTGCTGCCGTCAATTCTGCCTGGCGGCGCGCTTCCTCGGCTGCCTGTGCGTCCGCTGCTGCCTTTGCCTGTGCCGCGGCATCTTGTTTTTCTTTCTCAATGCGCTCGGCTGTCTCTCGCCGGACTGCCAGGGCTCGTGCGTCTTCCGCAAACTGGATGGTTTGACGAGACGCGGAGATCACCTGATTCCTGCCGGAGTCCTGGGCAAGAGCGTTTTCAGCCATTTGCAAACTGGATGTTGCTTTGGAGAAAATTTCTGGGGCGTACTGCTCGGCGCCGCGTGATTTGGCGATTTCCACGGCGTTGCGAGCTTCGTATATATCGAGCGGGAATTTTTTCAGGTCCGGTGTTAAGGCCAGAGGATTACCTTGCTTGGCGTATTCGCTCCGCCTCATCAGCTTGTAACCGTTGTCAGGATAGATTTTTCCCTTGGTATTTTTGCGCGTTTCGTTGACCAAAACGACGAGTTCGCTGGGGATATGAACCGCGTAGTACGGTTCCGCGGTAACGATCAGAGCAAAGGTCTGCGACTGCGCAGTCGCATCCAGCTTCCCTTGACCCGTTTTGTCTATGGGAATCTCCCCAAGATTGGTGGTGGTTCCATCGGGGGTGACAGTCCACAGCACATAGGTGAGAAACTCGGGGCCCAGCACGGTGGGTTGCGGCATCCCCGCCACTTTCAAAGAGACGTCCGTACCGCCGCGTTTGGCCTCCACTTTGGCTTCGCCGCTGGCCTGGGATGCAGCGGGCTTTGCCACCATAGTGACCTTGGTGCCACCGCCCCCGACCAGATAGCCGACCGCGGCGACGGTGCCGCTGATCACATTTTCCGAGGGCTCCGTTGGCTCCGTTTGCTGCGGTCGCGCAATGCAGACTCCTGCCGTCAATCCTACCCACAGCAGCATTAGGATCATCTTTTCAATGCGTTGCATCTCGTTCTCCTTAATCGGCACGTCTAGTTTTCAGCCGCTGCCGCACATTACAAAGGCCGACCCGCTCTAGACGAGTTCGCGTGGCCCCCAACAGCCCCGATTGCTGAAATGACGCGCGGACAGGGACCCTTTAACAATTTAATAACCGAAGGCAGATTGAGTGAACTGGTAAAACTACCAATAAGCAAGCGAACGGTTCGGCCGTCCAGCGTTTGCCCGACCACCAACGGATTCGCACGCCTGAAGGAACTGTGCTCCAGATTTATTCGCGCAATTCGCACGGTAACAAAATCTTTATGTCGCAGCCCGGTCCCGTGGATATTTCGATGGTGCCGATGGAGGGCCGGAATATCGAGTAACTGAAACGCGAAAACCACTTGTACGATAACGGCTGCCAGCTCAGATGGTCGACGCAACACTTGCTTGAAGTTTACTCGCGGGAGTCTGAAATCCCAGGGTCTTTCTTGGACGTTGATTCAAGCGCAACGCGACCTGGTCGAGCTGCGCTTGAGAGTAGCCAGACAGGTCAGTTCCTCGCGGAAAGTATTGTCGTAATAGCCCGTTCGTGTTTTCGTTCGAGCCGCGCTGCCAAGGACTTTGCGGATCGCAGAAGTAGACCTGCACATCCGTAGCTACCGTAAAGTCCTTGTGTTTGGCCATCTCCAGTCCGCGATCCCACGTCAGCGAGCGCCGCAGAGTAGCGGGGAGTTTACGAATATGCCGACTCAATGCCGTAACCACCACTGCTGTATCCTTGCTGGGCACTTTGATCAGCATGGCAAAGCGTGAATGACGTTCCACTAAAGTCACGATGTGACTGTTCCGTGAACCGCTTAGCAGATCGCCCTCCCAATGACCAGGGACAGCGCGGTCCTCGACTTCAGCGGGTCTTTCCCGAATCGAGATGGCATCTGCGATTTGACCGCGCGAGTCTTTGAAGATACGACAGTGCTGCGAGCGGCGCATGCGCCGCTTGGTTCGCAGGTGATCCAGCAGCTCTTTTTTCAGCACGCCACGCGCTTGAATGAACAAGCTGCGGTAAATGGTTTCGTGAGACACGCGCATCCTCTCATCCTTGGGATACTCGGTCTTCAGCCATCCGGAAATCTGCTCCGGCGACCATTCCAGGATCAGTTTACTCGCAACGACCTCTCGCAACCTCCGGTGCACGGCAAGAAGGCACCGCTTGGGCCGCAAGGCCGACTCCCAGGCTTGGTCATCCGCCTCATGGGCTCGATAGGCGGGACGGCCACCGTGGCGTGTAACCTCCCGGCCCACCGTCGAGGCTGCTCGATCCAGATGTCTAGCTATCTCACGAATCGATGAACCGGATGCGATCCCTCGCGAGATGTCCTCTCGCTCCGACCGCATGAGGGCTAGACGGGAGCGACGGCGCACTGCGGGAGGAATCCCTCCGCGAGGCAACAACAAACAGCGAATCGAGCTAGGTGGCTTGTCAAAGGCGCGCCCAATCGCATGCAGCGTCTCTCCCGCCTTCCATCGCCTCCAGATGTCGCTCTTCTCAATCGCAGACAGCCCAAACCGTTTCCCTGGCTTCATATAAACACCACCTTTAGAAAGCAGACTCATATCAGATGGTGTTGCATCGACCTATTGAGATCACCGCGTTTATCAGGACTTGATACTGATTGCCGTTCGTGTTAGGTATAAATCATCGCTCGGCCCGCAGGTCGGCAGGGAAATTCTGGTCTATGTGTGTTCTGTAGCACGGTCGCTCTCCGACGCGACCGCTGGCCTCTAAAAGTTACCTAAGCGTCTGCCAACGGAACAGAAATTACACATGAACATAGCTATTAGCCGCTTGTGGAAGACTGCGGATCTCGATTCCCCGCTTCCTAGTCTTGTTCTTTGTTGCCTAGTGGCCGCTGTGTGCTACCTAGCGGATGGGTTAGCGTCCGTGTTCGGAATTCCTCCCGACCACATTGCGTCGTTTTGGTCCGCCACGCCGCTGTTAGTAGCGGTGATGTTATTGGCACCTTCGAGGATTTGGCCGGTACTCATGGCGGCGGGATTGGGAGGGATCGCTCTTCATGATTTCGAGCGCGGCGTTCCGATTGGCTTCGCGATTTGGGACTCGCTTGGCAACGCGGCCGAGGTGCTTATTGCGACATTTGGAATTAGACGCGCGTTCAAAGGGGTGCCCAAGCTGAACAGCGTGAAGACCTTGATCAAGTACTTCGCGGTTGCCGTGATCCTCGCACCTTTCGTTTCAGCGCTTCTAGGCGCAAATTACAGCTCACCCGGTAAATACTGGCTGGAATGGAGGATTTGGTTTTTTGCAGACGCTTTGGCATTCCTTACCGTGACACCCGCGATAATCACTTGGGTTCAGGACGGACGGGCATGGGCACGAAAATCCCATAATTATCTAGAACTAGCCGCGCTGATGACTGCGTTAGTCTTTTGCGGATCTCTCACGTTCATGGGGACCGGGCGAACGGAGCAACCGGCGCTGCTCTATTCTCTCGTGCCGATTCTACTGTGGGCCGCTTTGCGGTTGGGATTGAAGGGCGTTTCCACTTCAATGGTTGTTGTTGCCTTGCTGTCGACCTGGGGATCAGCTCATGACCGTGGCCCTTTCACCGGGCTAGGATCCGTTAATAACGTCTTGGCGCTACAACTATTTCTATTTTTCGCTGCGATGCCTTTTATGGTCCTCGCGGTCCTTGTAGAAGACCACAAGCGGGGGCAACAAGCATTGATCGACGGAGAGGCACAACTAACCGAGGCGCAGCGTTTGGCCGAGCTCGGCAGTTGGCAATGGGACCCAAGGACTGACGTCGTCGCCTGGTCGGAAAGACTTTATGGAATCGCCGGATACAATCCTGCGCTGCCACCGCCGTCGTTCAAGAATCACGATCAGTTCTTCACCCCGGAGAGCTGGGATCGATTGAATCAGAGTGTGGATAAGACGCTGCGCACGGGAACGCCCTACGAGCTCGACCTGGAGGCAGTGCGTCCGGACGGCACTAGACTTTGGGTTACCAGCCGCGGGGAAGCTGTATGCGACGACGGTGGCCGTCCGATACAACTTCGTGGAACGATTCAAGACATCACCGATCGCAAGCGTACCGAGCAAGCTCTGCGCGAGAGTGAAGAACGTTTTCGCTTAGTCGCGAACAAAGCCCCGGTTTTTATCTGGATGTCTGGCACCGACAAACGCTGCACTTTTTTCAATCAGTCCTGGCTGGACTTCACGGGTCGAACCATGGAGCAGGAGTTGGGCGAAGGGTGGGCCACCTGTGTGCACCCGGAAGACCTGGCAGGTTACCTCCAGACCTACTCGTCGGCATTTGATGCCCGCGTAGACTTCGAGATGGAGTACCGCTTGAAACGCTTCGATGGGAAATTTCGTTGGATTGTTGATTATGGTGTCCCCAGAATTACATCCGATGGAGTCTTCTCCGGCTATATCGGCTCTTGCGTTGATATCACCGACCGCAGGTTGGCGGCGGAATCGCTCAAGGAGCTGAGCGGTCGCCTAATCAACGCACAAGACGAAGAGCGCACCCGCATCGCCCGGGAAGTCCACGACGATTTCAGCCAGCGCGTGGCACTCCAAGGCATCGGCCTTGGACAACTCTGGACGGAGCTTTCCCCGTCAGAGGTAAAGGCCCGGACTAAGATCAAAGACTTATTGAAGACAAATCAGGAATTGTCCTCTGACTTGCATTCGCTCTCCCATCAACTTCACTCTAGCAAACTGGAAATTCTAGGTCTGGCGCCGGCGTTGATGGGTCTTTGTGAAGAGATGAGCTCGAAGTACAAGATCCGAATCGAATTTACTGAGCGCGGAGTTTCCCCCAAAATCCCGAACGATGTGGCGCTGTGTGTCTTCCGGGTCGCCCAAGAAGCGCTGAGAAATGTGGTTAAGCATAGCGAAACGAAGCAAGCCCGGGCCGAATTCGGTGCTACGAACGATGAAATTCGTTTGCGGATCGTGGACGCAGGTGTGGGTTTTGACACCTCTCTGCGAGGTCCAGCGGCGGGTATAGGACTCGTCGGAATGCGCGAGCGGATTCGACTGATTGGCGGGGCGCTATCGATACGGTCCGCGCCTATGCAAGGGACAGAAATCGTCGCCGAAGTACCACTGGCTGCATGCGCGAATGAGGCGCAGGCACGAACAAAGGCTACTGGATAGTATCGTAGGACGTCCACGCGTGCTGTCAGCCTAGCAGGAAAGCGAAAGTTGGCGGTCGGCTCGCGCGTTCCGCGATTTCCATCCACGACCTGACCGAATTCCAAGATTCTACGTGGGAGTTCGACGTTGGGGAGGCGCAAAAGACGAAACACTTCCGTTCGGCGAAATCCTGCCGAGCTATAGTTCGACCGACCCGCCTTTGGTTCCGATTATGTAAGTCCTGATAAGTCCTAGTGCTGTATCGGAAGCGCGACGTGGCAAGAGGGATGCACGAGCAGGGTGTGCTTGCGCGCTTTCGATAGAGCGAAAGTCCTAGTGCTGTATCGGAAGCGCGAGGTGGCAAGAGGGATGCAGGTGCAGGGTGTGCTTGCGCGCTTTCGATAGAGCGACTTGAAGGAAGCCGCCCGCGTTTGCGGCGGACGCGGACCCTATGGGGATTGAATGGAATCGAGGGGCGGTGTCCAGGTGCGCTGAGGTGGTGTGGCTGAGCCGAAAAGACAACACGGGATGCTGCAGAGTTGCGGGAAGTGCAAGAGTACCGGGGAACGAAGGCCAGAGAAGCTGGCAAGACGAGAATGGTAGAACGACCAGGCACAGAGAGAGTGCGCGAGCCGAGAGCCGCAAAGATTTGGTGATGTGGATCGTTGTCTCATGCGGCTGCGGTGACCGCCCGAGGTGGAGAACGGAGCTGGATCTGGACAGCTGTGAATCGTTCTAGAGTCACCATGGGCCCACCGCACTGAGGACAGAACCAAAGATCGCGCGGACTGGCGCGGGAGACTTCCTGCTGAGCTTGTGGTTCTGGTGCTGAACCGAGCAACCGAAAACAGAGTGGCAACGCCGTGGCACGCCGGCGATGAGCCAGGAAGCCGAAGTGCCGGATGCGCACGAACCCTTTCGGAAGTAGGTGCAACAAGAAGCGGCGCAGGAACTCATCGAGCGCTAGCGTCATCTCGCGCTGTTGGTTTTTGTGAGCGGAGTCGCGCCAGCGAAAGGTGACCCTCTGGTCAGCCAATGAGACCAGTCGATGGTTGGAGATGGCCACGCGATGGGGGTAACGGCCCAGATAGTGGAGCAGATGTTCTGGCCCTGCAAAGGGAGGTTTCGAGTAGACCACCCAGTCCTTCCGGAACAGCCGACGTATCCAGGCGGCGAAGGTCTTTGGGTGGGCCAGAGGCGCGAGGCTTCCGTAAAAGCGAAGCCGATCTTCACGGAAAGCGGACTGGAGAGCCGCGACGAACTTGCCGCGAAAGACGCGGCTGAGCACCTGGACGGGAAGAAAGAAAGCGTAACGAGTCTTGATCCAGCGGGTGTGATCGGCGGAGAGTCCGCCGGCGGGCACGACGCAGTGCACGTGCGGGTGATGTTGGAGTTTTTGGTTCCAGGTGTGCAGGACGCTGAAGAAGCCGATCTCCGCACCGAGATGTTTGGGATCGCGAGCAACTTCCAGAAGAGTTTCCGCACTGCTTCGAAACAATAGGTCGTAGACAACGTTTTTATTCTGCAGAGCCAGTGGTGCCAGCTCACGAGGAAGCGTGAAGACAACATGCACGTAGCGCGAGGGGAGAAGCTCCCGGCGACGTGCTTGGAGCCAACGGTCACGGGCGCTCGTCTGACACTTGGGACAGTGCCGGTTCCGGCAGGAGTTGTAAGAGATGGCGCGATGCCCGCAGCGGGCGCACGGATCGAGATGCCCGCCGAGTGCGGCGGTGTGACAGCGCTGAATGGCCAGCAGTGCTTTGACATGCTTCCCGCTGATCCACGGGCGGCTTTGTTCGATGAAGGCGTGTCCCGCAGCGCGGATCAGATCGGCCACCTCCAGCGGTGGCCGGCCCATCTAGCCATCCTGTGGTGATTCGTCTTTCAGCTGCAGCAAGTCCAGAGGGCTCGCGGTCGCGCTGAGGTGACGTTCGGAGAGATGGAGGTAGATGGTGGTTTCTTCCAGATCACGATGGCCTAACAGCATCTGGATGGTGCGCAGATCCGCGCCTGCTTCTAGTAGATGAGTGGCGAAGCAGTGCCTCAGCGTATGTGGGTGCACCTCTTTCTGGAGGCCCGCTCGCTGGGCGGCTTGCTGGCAAGCGTACCAAACCACTTTCGTGTCGATCGGCCTATCAGCGGTATGCCAGCGGTTGCCTGGAAACAGCCAGGTGCTGGGCTTGCGCTTGAGTCTGCGCCAGTGCTCACGCAACGTCTCGAGCAGTTTGCGGCTGAGCATTACATCCCGGTCTTTGCGCCCCTTGCCGCCCTGGATGTGAATCACCATGCGCTGGCTATCGATGTCGCTGACTTTCAGATGGGTCAATTCAGCGCGTCGTACTCCGGTGGCGTAAAGCGTCATCAACAGAGCGCGATGGTAAGGAGTCCGCGCTGCGTCGATGAGTCGCGCGACTTCTTCCTGGCTGAGGATCGTGGGTAGGTGCAATACCCGCTTCGGATAGGGAGTTTCGGCGCTGCTCCAGGCTTTCTTGAGAGTCTTGACGTAGAAGAACCGCAGAGCTGCCAAACGTTGCGTTACCGTGCTCGGCGACAAGCTACGCTTCTGGAACAGCTCGGCCTGATATTCGCGAATGTGTTCAGGACCCAAACGATCGGGAGAACGCTTGAATCGTCTTGAGAAATCCTCGACTGTGCGGATGTAACAGCGTGTGGTAGCCTCTGCATAATTACGACGCTCGAGTTCCTCGAGCATCATTTTGCGAAGTCGGGTCATGGGGGACCTCCTATGACCCGACAACTTATCTCAACCAACAAGCCACCACTGCTCCGATCGTCTCACGCGAAGCGTCCGCCGCGCGGGCGGCTTCGTTCAAGTCGCGTAACCGGAAACTAGGAAAATGAAGCTGTGAAGAAACCCTCCGAATTTCCATCTTGCAAAAAAAGAAGTCTGCCGTAAGCTCGCGGCATGAGCCAAGAAAATCCGATCAGCAAGCAGCCTCTGATTCGCCACGTAAACCGACAGCAGATGAGTTGGCGGGCCGTGGATGTAGAACACCTCATCAGCGAAGACCACCCGGCGAGAGCCATTTGGACCTTGGTAGGGCGCCTGAACCTGAGCTCCTTTTATCAAGCCATCGAGAGCAGCACGGAGGAAGGGGGCGGCCGGCGATTGATCCACAACTGCTGATCAGTTTGTGGATCTACGCCTATAGCCAGGGGATTGGTTCGGCACGAGAAGTGGCCCGGCGCTGTGAGTACGATCCGGCCTTCCAGTGGCTGACGGGATTGCAGGAAGTGAACTACCACACGCTGGCGGATTTCCGTGTCGAGAAGCAGCAGGGGCTCGATGAACTGTTCACGCAGGTGTTGGGGGCGCTCAGCAAAGAAGGACTGATCACGCTGGAGCAAGTGATGCAAGACGGCACGAAGATTAAGGCCCTGGCGAGCAGTAGAAGTTATCTCCAGGAGGAGACGATTCGCGAGCATCTGGAGAAAGCGCGACGGCGCGTAGCGGAGATGGGTGATCCCAGGAACGAGGAGAGCAGTTCGAAAGTAAAGCAAGCCCGGGTGCGCGCGCGACGCGAGCAGCAAGAGCGACTGACGAGTGCGCTGGAAGAGTTGCAGAAGTGGCAGGCACGCAAGAGCGGAGAAAAAGCCAAGAAGGAAACGCGCGTGAGCATCAGCGATCCGCACGCCAGGACCATGCATCAGCCCGATGGAGGATTAGCGCTCAGTTACAATGCGCAGATTTCTACCGACGCGGCGCAGGGACTGATTGTGGGAGTGGAGGTAACCCAGGAGCCCAACGACAGCGGGCAGCTATTGCCAGCCGTCGATCGCCTAGAACAGCGGCTGGAGAAAAAGCCGCGACAGATGGTGGCCGATAGCGGCTACAGCACAGGAGAGAATATCGAGAAGATGGCCACACGAGAGATCGATTTTCTGGGGACCATGCGGTATGAAAATGTGCCGCGCGGAGCCAACCTGCCGAACCAGTTACCACCGAGCGCATTTCTCTATCATCCGGAGAAGAATCGCTGTGTTTGCCCAGAGGGAAAGATCTTGCATTCGGCGGGACGACGCAAGAGTGGGCCAGGGATGATTTACCACCTCTACTAAGCCCGGTTGGAGGATTGCCAAAGATGTTCTCGCAAACCCGAGTGTTGCCCAGACAACCAAAAGCACCCTCGCTCGGTGGCGCAACCGGAAGAAAGCGCGGTGGTAATGGCCTTTCGCAAGAAGATGGCTAGCGAAGAAGCCCGCAAACAATATCGTCGCCGGGGCAGAATCGTAGAGTTTTGTCACGCCTGGATCAAGAGCAAGTTGGGGCTGCGGCAGTTCCATGTGCGGGGCCTGCAGAAGGTGCAGATGGAAATGCGGTGGGCTTGCCTTACCTACAACCTGCAGCACTGGATCCGCTTGCAAAAGCTCAACACCACACCAGCCGTCACCTGAGAGAAAAAGAGAACAGCGAGGAGAACCCAGACCGCCTCTCAAAATAGCGTAAGCGTCTGGTTTGAACCGTCTGGACGAAGTGTGGGTGAATAAGTAAGGGTAATCGTGGGCACTAAAGAAGTGCCCACGAGGGCTAAGTGGACACTTCGGCGAAGAGACGACGGCGTTGGGCCATCGAGATCAAGCGCAGGATTGTAGACGAGAGCTTGGAGGGAAACGCCTCGGTAGCGGAGCTGTCCCGGAAGTACGCGGTGAACGCGAATCAGATATTCCATTGGCGAAAGCAGTATCGCGAAGGGCGTCTGGGAGACAGCGGCTCGGCAACGTTGCTTCCTGTGACGGTGTCGCAGGAAATCGTAGTACAGGCAGCAGGCCCGCCGAGCCCATCTGGTGAGTCAGCGACAGGAACCCTGCAGATCGAACTTGCCAAGGGAAAGCTGCGCATAGCGGGCCGTGTGGACCTGGGGGTTTTGCGAGCGGCGCTCGAGTGTTTACTGGGATGATCGGGATGCCGGCAGGAACACGAATCTGGATCGTGGCTGGGGTAACCGATCTGCGGCGAGGGTTCACGGGGCTGAGCGGGATGGTGCAGACGGCGCTTGCGGAAAATCCGTTCTCCGGTCACGTATTCGTGTTTCGTGGCAAGCGCGGGGACTTGATCAAAGTTCTGTGGTGGAGCGGAGATGGGCTGTGCTTGTTTGCGAAGAGGCTGGAGCGCGGAAGATTCATCTGGCCGCAAGCCGCGAGCGGAGCGGTGTCTCTGACGCAGGCCCAGCTGTCGATGTTACTGGAAGGAATCGACTGGCGGCGTCCGGTGCGCAGCTACGATCCGCAGATCGCGGTGTGAATGAAAATATTTTAGTTTTTTCCAGTCGATTTTAATCATACTGTAAAACAACTGCGCTATATTTTCCTGCAATGAATCACGCGGCACTTCCCGACCTCGAAGCGCTCAATCCCCGTGAACTGAAAGCTCTGATCCTAGACCAGCACAAGCAAATCCTGATGCATCAGGAGCAACTGCTGTCCCGCGATGCGGAGATCGAACATCTCAAGCTGCTGCTGGCTAAGCTTCGCCGCACGCAGTTCGGACGATCTTCGGAGAAAGTGAATCGCCAGATCGAGCAGCTGGAACTGCGGCTGGGAGAACTGGAGCAGAGCCGAGCGCTGGAAACGGAATCGCCGCAAGGAATCGCGCAGGAAACCGTTGCGGCACGACCGGCGCGGCGGCCGCTGCCTGCGCATCTGCGACGTGAAGTCGAAACGTACGTGCCGCAACAGAAAGCTTGTCCGGACTGTGGCGGAGAACTGAAACATCTAGGGGAAGATGTCACAGAAATCCTGGAATATGTGCCCGAGCGGGTCAAAGTGATCCGCCAGGTTCGCCCGAAGCTAGCCTGTGCCGGTTGTGATCGCATCGTACAGGCTGCCGCGCCGAGCCGACCGATCCAGCGAAGTATCGCGGGGCCGGGACTTCTGGCGCATGTGCTGGTCTCGAAGTATAGCGATCATCTTCCGCTGTATCGCCAATCGGAGATCTACGCGCGCGAAGGCGTGGAAATCGATCGCTCGACCCTGGCGGAATGGGTAGGTGGAACGAGCCGGCTGCTGGCGCCCCTGGTCGAAGCGTTGCGACGACACGTGATGTCGGGACACAAACTTCATGCCGATGACACGCCGGTTCCGGTGCTGGCGCCGGGGTTGGGAAAGACCAAGACGGGGCGGTTGTGGACCTATGTACGCGATGATCGGCCGGCAGCCGATCCCACGCCGCCGGCCGTCTGGTTCTGCTACTCAGCCGACCGCAAGGGTGAGCATCCGCAGCAGCACTTGAGTACTTTCACGGGAACACTGCAGGCCGATGGATATGCCGGGTTCAATCAGATTTACGAAGCGGGACGGATCGAGGAGGCAGCCTGCTGGGCGCACGTGCGCAGGAAGTTTTACGATCTGGTGGAGGCGCACCAGTCACAGACAGCCGCTACAGCTCTGCAACGAATCGCTGAGCTGTACGCCGTGGAAAAAGAAATCCGGGGACGCAGCGCGGAGGAGCGACGCGAGATCCGCAACCAGCGCAGCCGGCCATTGCTGGAATCGTTCCGGCAATGGCTGGAGGAGACGTTGGGGAAGCTGTCGAGAAAATCGGATACGGCGCTGGCGGTGCGTTACGCGCTGGGACGCTGGAAGGCTCTGCTGCGCTACTGTGATGACGGCGCGCTGGAGATCGACAACAACGCGGCGGAACGAGCCTTGCGGGTGGTGGCTCTAGGCAGAAAGAACTTCTTGTTCGCGGGATCGGATCGAGGCGGTGAAAGTGCGGCCGCCATTTACAGCTTGATCGGAACAGCAAAACTGAACGACATAAATCCGGAAAGCTATCTGCGTGGCGTTCTATCGCGCATCGCCGACCACCCGATCAATCGCATCGACGACCTGTTGCCCTGGAATCTCTCCGCCGAAAACCAAAACGTCCCTGCCTCGTAGATCTCTTCTCCTTGTCAACACGGCTTTCACCCAACGCTTACAAAATAGCAAGTCAACAATTCAGAAAACTCAGACCCAATTCGCAATCTCTCTACAGCGAGGTTTCTTCACAGCTTCAAAATCCACTTTACCGGTTAAGGCGGTGGTCTCAATGGGTCGACGCAACACTCAGCTCGAACCCACCTTGCATTGAAAACAAAAACTACAAGCGCTTGTTAGGTTAGATTAGCCGAAACGTTACCCTGGCTAGGTTTCGGCCGAGTCGGCCAGACAGATTGGTTCTTAAGGGGGAAGTATCAGCCGATCAACTGGTTAGATGGTGTTGCATCGACCGGTTGAGCTGGCAGCGTTTTCCAGGCATTGGCCCTGTTTTGGCGCCGAACGGCCTGTGATTTCTGGACAATGGAGACCGAGTGACAGTTAGACTGGAATTTGATAAATTCACACCGTTCGATGATCCAGTGGCGTGCTTTTCCCGCCTCCTGCTGGATATTGCGGTCCCCCACGGATCAAGGAGTAATCATGCCACCGACTCGCGAAGCTGCCAGGCTCGAAGAAGCACGCACATCCAAAGCCCCATGGCGAAAGTGGGGTCCTTATCTCAGTGAACGGCAATGGGGTACCGTCCGTGAGGACTACAGTAAGGACGGAAATGCCTGGGACTACTTCACGCATGACCAAGCCCGGTCCCGAGCCTACCACTGGGGCGAGGATGGTATCGCCGGGATAAGCGATGACAAACAGCAACTCTGTTTTAGCGTGGCACTGTGGAACGGCAAGGATCCAATCCTGAAGGAACGTATTTTCGGCCTCACGAATAGCGAGGCCAACCACGGCGAAGACGTAAAGGAGTACTACTTCTACCTGGATAGCACGCCCACTCATTCCTACATGAAGTACCTTTACAAGTATCCTCAGGCAGCTTTCCCCTACCGCGACCTGATCGAGAAGAACAGACAGCGGAATCGCGGCGACATGGAATATGAACTCCTAGACACAGGAATTTTTGGCGAAGATCGCTACTTCGATGTTTTCGTGCAATACGCCAAACACACTCCGGAGGATCTGCTGATCCAGATCAGTGTGACCAATCGCGGACCTGAGCAAGCCACATTACATGTGCTGCCGACCCTGTGGTTTCGCAATACCTGGACCTGGTGGCCAGGTACTGCAAAGCCGTCTCTGAACATGGCCTCTGGCCAGAAGGGCGTACAGGCTGTGATAGCGTCACACGCCGATTTGGGCGAGCGGTATCTGTACTGCGAGGGAGATGTGCCGCTACTGTTCACGGAAAATGAGACCAACAACAAACGGATCTTTGGCACGGACAATGCTAGTCCGTACGTAAAGGATGGGATCAACAATTACGTGCTGCAAGCGAATCACGACGCGGTCAATCCCGAGAAAACGGGAACTAAATCTGCGGCACACTATGAGTTGAATGTCGGTGCCGGAAAGACATCGACCATTCGTCTGAGGCTCAGCGATCTGGCGCCAACGGCGTGGACCGATCCCTTCAAGAGCTTTGCTGAAACCATGCAGACCCGTCAAAGTGAGGCAGATGAATTCTATCGAGCCATCACACCGGAACGCATCAGCGAAGATGAAGCGCTGGTCATGCGGCAGGCGTTGGCGGGGATGCTCTGGAGCAAGCAATATTTCTTTTTCGACGTGGATTTATGGCTTACGGAGCATGGTGTGGATCCGATGAAGCCGCGCAACAAGAAGATGCGCAATAGCGAATGGTTCCACATGGTGAACGACCACATCATCTCTATGCCGGACAAGTGGGAATATCCGTGGTATGCGGCGTGGGACCTGGCGTTCCACACCATCGCGCTCTCTAGCGTTGACGTGGATTTCGCGAAGGAACAGCTCGACCTGATGTTGCAGGAGTTTTTCATCCATCCCAGCGGTCAGATCCCGGCATACGAATGGAACTTTAGCGACGTCAATCCGCCGGTGCACGCATGGGCAACAATCTTTCTGTATCGGACCGAGCAGGCGCTTAAAGGCCAGGGAGACTTGGAGTTCCTGAAGAGATCCTTTTCGAAGCTGATGCTGAACTTCAGCTGGTGGGTGAACCGAAAAGACCGCTTTGGCAACAACCTCTTCGAAGGCGGGTTTCTCGGGCTGGACAATATCGGCGTCTTCGACCGTAGTGCTGCGTTGCCCACCGGTGGCAGCCTTGAGCAGGCTGACGGCACCGCTTGGGTCTCCATGTTTGCCCAGAACATGCTGGAGATCGCGGTGGAGTTGACGGCGCACGACCCTTTCTACGAAGACATGACCATAAAGTTGGCGGAGCATTTCCTCTGGATCGCGCACGCCATGAATCAGACCGGTCCTGATGGCATGTGGGACGAGGATGATGGATTCTACTACGATGTGCTGCGGCTTCCCGACGGGAACTGCAACCGACTCAAGGTGCGCTCCATGGTGGGACTCCTGCCTTTGTGCGCCACCACCGTGATCGAGCCGTGGCAGCGCGAACGGACACCGCGAGTCGCGAAAATGCTACGTGAACGCTTGGAGCGTATGCCCGAACTAGCTAAGAGCATTCATGCAACCGGGCCGGGTCATCAGGGGTATGCCGGACGTGGCATCGCTGCGCTGGTGAATGGGGACCGGCTGCGCCGGATTTTGACGCGCATGTTGGATGAGAATGAATTCCTCAGCCCTTACGGGATCCGGGCACTTTCTCGCTACCACGAGAAGCATCCGTATGTCGTCCATGTGGAAGGGCAGGACTACAAGGTGAATTATCTTCCGGCGGAATCGGATACCGGCATGTTCGGTGGAAACTCCAACTGGAGAGGCCCGATATGGATGCCGGTGAATGCACTACTGATCCGTTCGTTGATGTCTTTCTACCTCTATTACGGCGACAACTTCAAAATTGAGTGCCCGACTGGCTCGGGCAAATTGATGAACCTGTTCGAAGTCGCGCATGAAATAGCAAATCGTCTCGAACGGATCTTTCTGCGGGATAAATCCGGGAGGCGTCCCGTTTACGGAGGTACAGAGAAATTCCAGACGGATCCTCAATGGAAGGATTACATTCTGTTCTTTGAGTACTTTCACGGCGATAACGGCGCGGGCTTGGGTGCAAGCCATCAAACCGGATGGACCGGCGTGGTCGCAAAACTGATCGACCTGTTCGGACGTCTCGAAGCACAGAAGTTTCTGGATGCCGGCAAAGCAGGTGCCTTTGCAAAGGCGGCATCCGGTAATTAGTGACCATGTCGAAAGGGTTTAATTCCACGCTTCGAGAGTGCCGACCGCCCGATTAGTCGTGCCAGCTCAACCGGTCGATGCAACACCATCCAACCAGTTGATCGGCTGATACTTCCCCCTTAAGAACCAATCTGTCTGGCCGACTCGGCCGAAACCTAGCCAGGCTAACGTTTCGGCCAATCTAACCTAACCAGCGCTTGTAGCTTTTGTTTTCAATGCAAGGTGGGTTCGAGCTGAGTGTTGCGTCGACCCATTGAGACCACCCGCGTAATCGGACAAGTTCCTTTCGGGACCGAGAGGTACGATTTCGCGTTGAGGATACTTACGAAGCGAACTCTCTTGAATTAGTTTGAATGGTTTAATTGCCGCCGCACGATTTCCACTGCTAGACCCACCAGAGCATATGTGGCGGCATTTGCGGCAAGAGTCGTATAGAGGCTAACGGGATAATGCGAGCCGACAATCGAAACGGGGTAGGTTAACCGCGCAAGAGCGGACACAATCGGCTCTATCAGGCGGTCTTTGCTGGCTACTGAGAAATAAACAGCCCACCCACCCGCAACGAGAAAGCCTGCAGTCGCCCAGATTGGAATTCGGTAATTCATGCTGCACCTCCCGCTGTCTTGACCGAATAATCTCACAAAGTCCTACATCTGTCAGGCTAACGCCAGGTAAGTGGTTGAAAACGTGGTGGACGTGAGGGGGCTCGAACCCCTGACCTCCTCGTTGCGAACGAGGCGCTCTCCCAACTGAGCTACACGCCCACTGCAGGAAACATTCTAGCAAAGGCATCGAGCAGCGCCAAACGTTGGGAACGGGTGAGTTTCGGGCGGGACGGTTTCGTTGTGTGCCAGCAACATTTCGGCGTACAGGGTTTCCGGGGTGGGAATCATTGTTTGTCTGGGTAGCTGGCGCGAGGCGGTTGCGGGAGTATTGGTGTGGGAGGAATTACTGATGCGAACTGTCTCTAGGAATTTTGCCGTGGTAGCTTTGGCGGTGGCTTTGGCGGGGCCGGTGCTTGTCTCGGGGTGCGAGGCAGAGGTTCGTACCTACGATGCTGGTTACGGCGACTACCATACGTGGAACCATGGCGAGGTGGTTTACTACAACAATTGGGAACATGAGACGCACCGGGAGCACGTGGATTTTGCGAAGCGGAATGATGCGGAGAGGAAGGAATATTATTCGTGGCGGCATAGCCAGGGCGGGCATAAACAGGGTCAGCATTAGAGGGATAGAGTCGATGGCGAGAATAGAAAAAGGAAAATGGACAATTGGCGCTAGTCGCCAGTGTCACGAACCCCATTTTTTGAAGCGCAAAGGGTGGGGCATCCGCCGCAGGGATTTCAAATTCGGATAATTCAGCTAGCGTGCGTGGCATTGGCTGCGACGCAAACGATGGAAGTTTCGCCGATGATGCGCGCGGCGATTTGCGTTTGCTGGAGCGCGGGGGGGTAGCAAATAGCGATCCTTCACCCGCTGTCGCGGGTTCAGGATGACGCGCGAACTGCTTGGGCACGGCGTGCGCAGTGATTTTGGATTCCGGTAATTCCCTTCCCTTGTGGCGTGGCGCGCTGCGTTTTGAATTGCGTCGATTATTTTACGGGCGCGGGCGATTGGTGCAGCAGGGCGCGGGCGTTGGTTACGAATTTGGCGAAGCGGTGGGCCAGGGTGAAGATGCGTTCGGACTGGCGAAGGCGGATGGCGTCTTTGGGGATTAGTTCGCCGCCGATGCCTAAGGCCGCCGCGCCGGCGAGGATGAAATTTGCGGCGGTGTGTTGATTGACGCCCCCACTGGCGACTAGCGGCAAATTCGGGAATGGAGCTTTCAGGGCTCGAATATAGGTGTCACCGCCGACTTGGGCGCAGGGAAAAACTTTCACGAAATCGGCGCCGGCTTTCCAGGCGCGGGTGACTTCGGTGGGAGTGAGAGCGCCGGGCATCGCGACTACGTCGGCGCCAAGAGCGAATTCGATTATTTTCACGTCGAGGCCCGGGCCGGTTAGGAATTGCGCGCCGGCATCAACGCAATGGCGGGCGACATCGGAATCGAAAACGTCGCCGGCGCCGACGATCATTTGCGGGGCGTGTTTTACGAGATGGGCGATTACGGCGATGGCACCGGGGACCGTCATTTCAATCTCAACGATGGGGATGCCGCCGCGCGAGACGGCTTCGGCGGCGAAGAGGGCATCTTCGGCGGAGGAGAGGCGCACGGCGGGGATGATGCCGATTTGTTCGATGCGGGAGTGGATTTCGTCGCGTTTCATTTTTGGGGGCCTCGGGTGCTTGGCGCGTTGATGCCGCGGCGATTCTAGCGGAAGTGAGCGGGCACAGAAAAGAAAATTGCGCACGGAGATTTGGAGTTCGCAGCGGGGTTGACGAAAGCGAAAAGAGATCCTTCGCCCCGCTCAGGGTGACGGCTTAAAGGCAAAGGCGGAGACAAAGGCAACGTCAACGGCGTGTTTTTTTTAGACTTCGAAGGATTCTTCGGTGTCGGGCAGTTTGTCGCTTTCGCGGGCTATCCAGACGTACATGGCGGGAAGCAGGAATATGCCCATGATTAGGGCGGTGATGAGGCCGCCTACGATTACGATGGCGAAAGGGCGTTGGGAATCGGAGCCGATGGCGCGAGAGGTGGCGGCGGGGAGGAGGCCCAGGGTGGCTACTAGCATGGTCATCATGATGGGGCGTAGGCGGAGTACGGCGCCTTCGATGGCGGAATCTTCTATGGAGTGGCCGTGGGCGCGGAGCTGGTTGATGTATTCGAGCATGATGACGCCGGTTTCGACGGAGACGCCAAAGAGGGCGAGGAACCCGATGCCGGAGGAGACGCTGAGATGCGTTCCGGTGAGGAGCAATGCCAGCAGGCCTCCGAGCGGGGCGACGGCGACGTTGGCGAGGATCAGGCCGGCCCATTTTGCTGAGCTGAACATGGTGTAGAGGATGATGAAAATTACCAGCAGGGTAATGGGGACCACGATCATCAGCCGTTTTTGGGAGCGTTTTTGGCTTTCGTATTCGCCGGCCCAGTCAATGTGGTAGCCGACCGGTAGTTTGACTCGGGCTTTTACCAGCTTCATGGCTTCTTCTACGGCGCTGCCGAGGTCGCGGCCGCGGACGCTGTATTTTATGGCGACGTAGCGGGAATTTTCTTCGCGGTAGATCTCTGAGGCGCCGTCGCGGACGTTTACTGTGGCTAGTTGGGCGAGAGAGACGCGTTCACCGCTCGGGGCTAGCAAGCGAATATTTTCGATGGCTTCTTTAGTGTCGCGATAGTTGGGCTGATAGCGGACGACCAGGTCGTAGCGCTGCTCGCCCCGCAGGACTTGGCTTACGGCTTTGCCTCCGACAGCGGTTTCTACGGAGTCTTGCACGTCGGAGACGTTGATGCCGTGGCGGGCGGCTTGCTGGCGGTCGACCGAAATATTCAGATTGGGCTGGCCGAGGACGCGGAAGAGGCCGAGATCTTCAACGCCGGCGATGCCGCGCATTACGTTGACGACTTCGTCGCCTTTTTCTTCGAGGGTTTGCAGATCGTCGCCGTAGAGTTTTATGGCCAGCTCGCCTTTTACACCGCTGACGGCTTCTTCCATGTTGTCCGCGATGGGTTGCGAGAAATTCCAGAGGATGCCGGGCATTTTGCTTAGCTGGGTGTCCATGGCAGAGATCAGCTCGTCTTTATCTTTGTGGAAGACGGGGCGCCATTCATTTTTCGGCTTGAGGTCCACGAAATATTCGGTGTTGAAGAAGCCGGTGGTGTCTGTGCCGTCATCGGGGCGGCCGACCTGGCTGGTTACCAGGGTGACTTCTGGGAAGGAGGCGAGGATGTCGCGGGCTTGGTTGGCGACGCGAACGCCTTCGGTCGGGCCGGTGCTGGGGGCCAAGGTGCCGCGGACCCAGATGGCGCCTTCGTCGAGGTGGGGGAGGAATTCGGAACCGATCACCCCGCTAACCATCAGGAAAACGGCGAGGGCGAAAGCGGCGGCGCCGCTGCTGACGGTGACGAGGCGATGATCAATGGCCCAGCGGACTGCAATGCGATATTTATCGCGCAGAAAGATCATGACGGGGTTGGGCCATTCTTTAACGCCGTGGCCGAAGACCATAAGAGCCAGGACTGGAGCAATCAGGATCGCGAAAATCAACGCACCGAGCAGGGCGAAGCAAACGGTCCAAGCCATGGGCTTGAAAAGGCGGCCTTCGACGCTTTGCAAAGTGAAGATGGGGAGATAGGCGGTGATGATGATGGCGCGAGCGTAGAAGACTGGGCGCAGGACTTCCATTACTGCGTCTCGAATGATCTCCAGGGGAGATTTTACCGCGCTGGAGGAGAGGCTGAAATGGCGGACGATGTTCTCGATGATGACGACAGTGCCGTCAACGACCATGCCGAAGTCGAGTGCGCCGAGCGAGAGGAGGTTGGCGGGAATTTTGTTCAGGTCGAGGCAGATGGAGGCGAACAGGAGCGAGAACGGGATAGTGAGCGCGACGATGAACGCGCCGCGGGAATTTCCTAGGAAGAAGAAAAGGATTATGGAGACGAGCAGTACGCCTTCGGTGAGATTTTCGAGGACGGTGTGCGTGGTGAGGTGGACGAGGTTGCTGCGGTCGAGGAACGGGACGATTTTCACGCCGGGCGGGAGGATTTCGTTGTTGAGCTGGTCAACTTTTTGATGGATGGCGGCAAGGGTTTCGTCGGCGTTGGCGCCTTTGCGGAGGAGGACGATGCCTTCGACGACGTCGTCGTTGTCAACAATGGTTCCGTTAGCGCGGTGAATTCCCTTCCCGATTTGTCCGAGGCGAATGCGCGGGCCTTGGGTTACGGTGGCGATATCTTTCACGCGAAGAACTGTGCCGTTTTTGGTGATGATGGCGGTTTGCTCGATATCATTCACGTTGCTGAACAGACCCACGACTCGCACGTTAATTTGCTGAAGGCCGGTTTCGACAAAACTGCCGCCGGCGTTGGCGTTGTTGTTGGCGAGTTGCTGCTCGACTTGGCTGACGCTTAGGCCGTGAGAAACGAGCGCGTTGGGATCCACGCGGACTTGATATTCGCGGGTGATGCCGCCGAAGCTGGAGACGTCCACGACATTGGGCACGGATTTAAATTGTTTTTCGAGCGTCCAGTCTTCGATGGATTTCAGATCCATCAAGTCGTACTTCGGGTTAGTGCTGTGAAGCGTGTACCAGTAAATCTGGCCGACAGGGCTCCAGTCTGTGCCCATTTGCGGTTGCAGACCGTTCGGGAGCGTGACTTGCGAGAGGCGCTCGAGAACTTTCGCGCGATTCCAATCGTCGCTGGAACTGTCGTCGAAAATGAGCATTACGCTAGAGAGACCGAAGAGCGAATCGGAACGCAGATGGGCGAGGTGCGGCAGGCCGTTCATCTGAATTTCGATGGGGATGGTGACTTGCTGCTCGACTTCTTCGGCGGCGCGGCCGGGCCATTGGGTGATGACCTGGACGTAATTGTTGGCGACGTCCGGATAAGCTTCGACGGGAAGGCTGTGGAAGGAAATAGCGCCCCAGACGAGAAAAAGAATGGCGAGCGCCAGAACCATGAAGCGGTTATTGAGAGCGAAATCAATCAGGCGTTGCATCTACGGCGTCGCCCTTCGATGGTAGGAACTGGGTGGCACCTATTGCTCCACCGTGTTCTGCAGGACGAGCGCGTTGCTTACGACCTGATCGCCGGGCTTCAGGCCGGAGATTACTTCCTGCATGTTGTTGGGGAGCATTTCTCCTGCGACGATGGCGAGGCGCTTGAATTTATCAACGCCGGCCGGCAAGTAAACCCAATCGCGATCGTGCAGGTGCAGAATGGCCGAGGCTGGAATTGCGGCGTGGGATTCTTTCTTCTGTCCGCGGAAAGTGGCGGTGACGAACATTCCGGGACGCATATTGCCGGGATTGTGGACCTGGATACGAACTTTGGCGGTGCGAATACTGGGATCGAGGACCGCTCCGATGTTGCTGATGGTGCCGGCGACGACGTGATCGGGATAGGCATTGAGGCGAACGTCGGCGCTGTCGCCGAGGCGAACGCTGGACAAATCGTTTTCATAGAGGTCGCAGATGATCCAGACGTCGGAGAGATCAGAAATCGTGAAGGGATTGGTGGAGGAAAGGCCTTGCACGCCTGCGGCGTTGGTGACTTGCTGATCGGTGATAACGCCGGCGATGGGTGCGACGATGTCAACAATGCCGGAGGGATGGTCGAGAGGCGCGCCGAGAACGCGGAGATGCTCGGCGGTGGTCTCGACGTCCACTTTGGCTTTGTTGTTTGTGTCTTCGGCTACTTGGAAATCGTTGAGAGAGATTGCGCCGTGGTCGTAGAGGCCCTTGGCGCGATCGAACTGGGTGTTGGCTAGAGTTTCATCGGCCACGGCTTTGCGGTAATCCGAATAGGCGGCGGCGATGTCTGCGCTTTGCACGCGGAGCAGAAGCTGGCCTTTCTTTACGGTGTCGCCGAGGCGGGCGCGAATTTCGACTACGCGTCCGGACGCGATGGAAATGACCGGGACGGTGCGGGCGATGTCTGGATTGACGACGCCGGTGACGGTGAGTTGCGAAGCAGCTTTATATTCGGCGGCGGTGGCGAGGGGAAATTGCGCGGCTGTGCCCTTCTCTACCTGGACGATGTTGGCGTCGCCTTCGTGTTCGACTTGCGCGGGGGGAGGAGCTTCGGCCGCGGCGTTCTTGGCGCTGTCTCCGCCGCATCCGGCTAGCAGTGCTGCGGCTGCGAGCCACAGGGCTAGACTTGTGGTGCCTACGCGATTCATGAATCCCCTCAGAATTATAAGTGCAATGCAGTAGATAACAATTGCCGTAAATAAGGCGTAAAGACCGGGTAAGAATCACATAATTCGGGGTCTGTGCGCCAGCGGTACGCTGTTTTGTGTTGCGACGGCAAAAGTGGTTTGGATGACTGCGGGGCGAGCGTTGGTTGGATGCGAGGCGTGGATCTGGAATCGGGGGCGTTAAAGTAAAAAGATTTAACTCAGTGTGCACAGAAACAGGCGGAAGCGAATCGTTACCATAGAGACGCAGAGAGCGCCGAGGAATGCGGGAGAGATCCCTGCCAGCGGCAGGCAGGCTTCGGTCAGCTTGAGGCAAAGGCGCCGGCCTCAGGATGACGAGGCGTGTCGCATCGTCATTTTTTTGTCATTTCGATGTCGAGGGTGATGGCGACTGTGTCGCCGATCATTTCGTCGCCGCCGGGGAGATTGTTGGTCATGTAGACCATGCCGAAATCCTGGCGATTGATTTTGGTGGTCGCGGAGGCGCCGCGGCGGGTGCCCATGACCTGGATGACCTTGGTGGGGCCGGTGACGTCGAAGCTGACTTCTTTGGTGACGCCGTGGAGGGTGAGGTTGCCGGTCATTTTGGCCGTGCCATCACCGGTGCTGACAATTTTGGTGGATTGAAAAGTGATGGTGGGAAATTTGGCTACGTCGAAGAAGTGATCGCTTTTGAGGTCGTCGTCGCGATGTTGCACACGGGTGTCCAGGGAGGCGACGTCAATGGTTGCGGTGACTGTGGATTTGGAGATGTCCTGGTCGTCGAGATTGACCGAGCCAGAAAGCTTGGTGAATTCGCCCTGGACGTTGGAGATGCCCAAGTGGCGGACGGAAAATTGGGCGTTGGAATGGGCGGGGTCTAGTTGCCAGGTGGTGGTTTGAGCTTGGGCGATGGTGGCGGCGGATAGGATTGCGGTTAGTGTTGCGGCGATTAGGAAAGTTTTCATTTCGGGCCTCCGTGGGATCTGCTGCTGAGAATTTTTTGAGTCTTGGGCAGATGAGATTATAGCAAGCGTGGGTTTTTAGCGCAGGGGCGCAGAAAAAGGCGACGGCGAGATGGGCGAAGCAAGCCTCGCCTGGTGCATTTTGTTGCCTGACATTGATCTTCGACGAAAGCGGCGGCAAGCCGCCGCACTCCATACTGGGCTAGGCTCAGTGAAATCGCGCTTATCGTGAGGGTTTGCTTGTTACGAGTTCGTGAGGCGGGATTTGGCTATGGCTAGGAATGTGTCGGCTTGCGTTGGGTTAGGGAGGGCGCCTTGGGCGAAGTGTTTGGCGCCGCCGCCTTTGCCGCCTAATTCTTTTAGGGATTCGCGGAGGATGGTGCCGATGTCTTGCGGGAGGTCTGAGGATCTTGCTGCTACGATATGCCCGGATTCGCGGCTGGCAAGTAGCGCGATCACATTTTTTTCGGCCGTTAGTTTGGCGGCTAGCAGCGCGAGGTAGGCGGGTGTCGCGTCGGGGGGAGTGGCGGCAATTAGGCGGACAGCGCTGGGCGTGTGCGGATTTTGCTGCAGGAGTGCGCGGGCTTCGACAGTGGCCAGGCGTTCTTCGAGGCGTTTGACGGTTGAGCTGTTGGCGCGGCGGTCTTCGATATTTTTTGCGATGCCGGCTGGGACGTCCTGCAGGGCGCAGCTTAGTTGGGTGGCGGCTTGGGTTAGCGCGGCAAAGTCGCTGCGGGCGGCGGTTAGGGCGCGATAGCCTGCTAGGAATTCGATGCGCCAGCGCTCGCGACTTCTTTCAAGTTTGCGGAGGAGGATCAGACCGGCTTGGCCAGTGCTGGCGAGGTGAGTGCCGCCGCAGGGTTGGCGGTCGAAACCGTCTATTTCAATGGCGCGGAGGATGCCTTCGCGTTCGACTTTTTTGCGGATGCCGGATTCAGCTAGTTCCTGGGCGGTGCCGAAGCGGATTACTACGGGGCGATCTTCGAAAACAATTTCGTTGGTGCGGCGCTCGGCTTCTTCGATTTGGCGCGGGACTACCGAGGGGGCGGCGAGGTCAATCGTGGAAATTTCCTTGCCGAGATGGAAGGAGACAGTTTGGAAGCCGAACAGTTCGATGAACGCGGCGGAGACCAGATGTTGCGCGGTGTGTTGTTGCATGTGGTCGAGGCGGCGGGGCCAATCAATTTGGCCGTGGACTGGACCGGCGGGAACTTCGGCTGTGGCGTAGTGCACTACGTGGTGGGGATCGCCTGGATTGGAGACCTCTGACCCAGCCGCGGCGGTGGCACTTGGTGCATCAACAACTTCCACTACTCGCGCGTCACCCAACGTGCCTAGATCGTGTGGCTGGCCTCCGGACGTGGGGTAGAACGCGGTCTTATCAAGGATAACTTTCCAGCGGGGGCCTTCGGGCGTGCAGGAAACGACCATGGCGTCGAATTCGCGCAGGAAAGAATCGTGGTAATAGAGCCTGTCCGTCAGGTCAGTTCCCTTTCGATACAGCGCAAGAATAACATAGAGGGTGTGACGCGAAGGGGCGGGACACGGTAGAATCAAGAGGTGCCCATTAAACTGATTGCCATGGATATAGACGGAACTTTGCTGAACAGCAAGTCCGAGATATCCGAGAGAAATTCGGAGACGATTGCGGAAGCGGCGGCGCGCGGGATTGAGATTGTGCTGGTGACCGGGCGGCGATTTGATTTTGCTTTGCCGATTGCCAACGCGCTGCCCTGTGATTTGCATTTGATTGTGAACAATGGAGCGCTGGCGAAATCGCGGAATGGGACCACGCATTTGAGGTATATGTTGCCAGCGGAGACAGCGCGGCAGGTGCTGGCTGCGACGCCGGAATTTCGCGGAAGCGCGGCGGTGATTTTCGATCGTCCGGGGGCACGGCAGGTGATTATGGAGCGGGTGGATTGGGACGATCCGTTTCGCGGGGGATATTTCCGGCGAAATCGCGAGTATATCGCGGAGGTGGCGCCGTTGGGCGATTGCTTGATCAGCGCGGAGGATCCGATACAGGTGATGTACGCGGGAAATTGCGCGCCGATGCGGGCCACGATGAGAAGTCTGGAGGCGCTTTCGCGGGCGCGGGATTTTACCTTGGCTTTGACGGAGTATGAGGAGCGGGATTTTTCGATTTTAGATGTGCTGCGGCGGGACGTGACGAAGGGGAAAGCGCTGGCGGAGTGGACTAGGCAGCGGGGGTTTGCGCGCGAGCATGTGCTGGCGATTGGGGATAATTGGAATGACCGGCAGATGTTGGAGTTTGCGGGGAGTCCGGTGCTGATGGGAAATTGTATTGCGGAGTTGAAGGAGTGCGGCTGGCCGATTACTTTATCGAATGATGAGGATGGAGTGGCGGCCGCGATTCGCAATTATGCTTTGAATGAGAATTGAGGGCCAAGTTGGGAGTCAAGAGTTGGAAACTAACAGTTGCGAATTGAAAGTTCACACTTAAAAGTGAAGCGTTGGTCTGGGAGCGACTGTGGCGGGCGGATTGTGAGACGACAACTTGCAGGTTCGGCTATGAGTTTCTTTTTGTTGCTGGCGGCTGCGGGGCTTTTTCCTGCTGTGGCCTCGGCCGACTATGCGGTGCTGCGTTCGGGGGCGCGGTTGCATATTACCGGGTATGAGCGGGATGGGGAGCGGGTGCGATTGGCGGTGGATGGCGGGACGGTTTCTGTGTTGGCGGATGATTTGGTGGCTGTCGAGCCCGAGGAACAGTTTGCGGCGGTGCCGGTGCCGCCTGTGACTACGGCCGGGCCGTTTGCGAATTTGATTCATGCTGCGGCGGAGAAGCACGGCGTGGATGAGAGCTTGGTCACGTGGGTGATTGCGGCGGAGTCTAATTTTAATCCGCGGGCGGTTTCGCGGCGGCGAGCGCAGGGGTTGATGCAGCTTTTGCCGAAGACTGCAGCGCTTTATTCTGTGGCGGATATTTTCGATCCGGCTGAAAATATTGATGCTGGGACGCATTATTTGAAGGATTTGCTGATGCGGTATCGCGGGGATTTGCGATTGGCGTTGGCGGCTTATAATGCGGGGCCGGATGTGGTGGAGCATTATGGCGGAGTGCCGCCGTTTCCCGAGACGCAGAAGTATGTAAGGTTGATTACGGGACATATGGCGGGCAACAAGAACGTTTTCGCGAAGAATTAGTCGAAGCCCCAAACTTCGCAAGAATTTCCCTGCACGCGAAATTACCTCAAAGGCCCCGCCCTTCAAAACGAAGGTGGGAAAAAACCCTCTGAATTTCCATCTTGCACATCAGCGTGGCTGCGTCACGGTCATTGGGAATCAGCAACTCACGTTTGGTGCGATTGCCGTTATTCGGTGCGATTCGAGCTGTTTCGGAGCACTTTAGGTACGATTAGTGTACGAATACGTGCCGTCATGCCATGAAATCAGGAAGCTCATGTTTAGCGGGCGCGAGGGTCTGGGCGCCGCCTTTTCAGCAGACCGGTTGGTACGTGCACAGCCAAAGGTAGTTTGCCAAAGGTAGTTTATTGGAGCAGAGATGAATCGGCCAGGCTCCGAGTCGCGGCATAGGGTCTACGTCACCCATTTCATTCTCAGTTTCTTGCGCTTTTTCGCGCAGTCGACAAGGTAAAGGTCGATTAACTTCTGGTAAGGAAGTCCTGTCTCATCCGCCAGCCCCTTGAAATAGTCCACGACTTCCGGGCTTAAGTTGATTCCCACGGCTTGTTTCTTACCCGTGTAAGGATTCTTGAGTTCTTTCATCTTGGAAAAATCATATTCTTTCTTCATAAAACGTAAACTCCTTCTTGGTTGCCTTCCGCGCGGAAATTATCCGCATCACTGAATCGGATTTCTTATAGCAGTGAACGACGACCAGAGTTCTTCCCGTAGAACTCATTCCAATGAGGATAAACCGATCCTCGTTGTCTGAGTGTTCTGGATCATCGAAGAGGCGCGAATTCGGGTCGTGGAAAGCGCTCTGAGCTTCTTCAAACCACACTCCATGCTTTCCCCGATTGCTCCTATTTTTCTTCTCATCCCACTCGAAGCGGAGCCTTTCTAGATATTATCTAGATCCAATGTAGATTGCATGCGCGGGGCTAGAAGGGTCTCTCCGGCAGGCCTCGGAAGTCTGGTGGACGTGACCGGGATCGAACCGGTGACCCCTGCTTGCAAAAAAAGAAAGCCTGCCGCAAGCGCGCGGCCTGAGCCAAATAAATCCGATCCGCAAACAGCCTTTGCTTCGCCAGGTGAACCGACAGCAGCTGAGTGGGCGAGCCGTGGATGGCGAACCGCGCATCGGCGAAGAGCATCCGGCCAGAGTTGTGGGGGCACTGCTAGGGCGCCTGCACCTGCGTGCCTTTTATCCAGCCATCGAGAGCAGTGCAGAAGCAGGCGGGCGTCCGGCGTTCGATCCGCCAGTGTCAACAGCAAAGCCAGACGCTCCAATCGGGAGATTGGCGTTCCCAGGTTACTACGGGATTACTGTGGGGGTTGGTTGTTTTGTTGGGGCGAGGGATTTTGTTGCGACGGCATGTTGCCGCCGGGGTTTGCGCCGGCGTTTCCGTTGGGGTTGGCTGTGGGGCCGCCGCCGAAGGGGTTGGCTATTGGTAGGCCCATAGTGCCACCGGTGACGCCGGGGGCGCCGTTGGCACCTCCCATTTGTTGCTGCATTGCGGCGGCGGCATCTTCCAGCGGATTCCAGATAAATTCCCAGTCGATGTACTTTTTCCCGCCGTGGTAGAACTTCAGCGAGCGCGCGTCTTGCGTGCAGGCGACCCCTGTGAGAAAGCCGCCGAGAACCGGGCCGTCCACGGGACCGGTGGGTTTCAGCAGGGCCATGGCGGCAAGCGTCGCTGGATCAACCAAGAGACCCCCCGGGGCGACGCCAGTCATGTTTTGACCGTTTCCCAGATTACCCAGGCTGTTCAGGCCGCCCGGAGCTGTTGGCGGAGTTTGCGGATTCTGCGAGCCAGGCTGGTTGGGACCGAACTGGTTCGTAGAATTTGAGCCGGCTGAGGACGGGGGATTCTGTCCGTCGGGCGGAGGATTTCCCGAGGTATCCGATCCCGAAGTGCCGGAGGAGCTTGTGGTGCTTGTGCTGGAGGGTATGCCGTTGGGATTGCCAAGCGCCGCGATGGCTGCGGGAGTGTTGGCCTGCGAACCGGAATTGGAATCAGAGAGGCTGGCGACCGACTGCCCGAGTTGGCCGGGCTGACCTTGGAGCGTCGGGAGCTGACCGCCATTGGCATCCATCAGCGCCATTTGCTGCAGGTTGGCGTACTTGGTGCTGCCGATAATTTGCCCGGCGGCGTTGACGTAGATGAAGCGCCAGGAACCGTCTGCGGGATTGGTGGGATTTTTGTAGGCCTGGCGGAGAAAGTGGAGATCGGGCATGCCCTTTTGGAGATCGTCGAGCGTTTGGGGGTAGTGGCCGGTCTTGTGGTAGTAGAGGCGAATGGCGCGGGCGTATTGATTGCCGCGCCAGATGGTTTCCTGTTCGATTTCGCGGCGGCGGATCGTGGCGCCTTTTTGCATGACGACGACGCTGCCGGCAATCATGAGCAGGATGAGTCCTAGCGCGAACAGGAATGCGTAGCCGGATTCCGGGTTGCGACGGCGCGGCGTGCTCTGCTCGCGGCTGCGCGCTGCAGCACGGCGGCGCGAAGTGCGGAGTGACGCGCGGACGCGATGCGCCGCGCGCACGATTGCGTCGTAGATGTGCTGAGCACTGAGCTGAGCATTCATTGGTTCGGTGGCCCTGCGCCGGCGCCGGCATCGTTGTTTGCGGGCTGGGTCATTTGCACCGTCGCGTGGCGGCCGGAGGAAGTTTCCTCGACGTCGGCTGAGTCGTTGTTGATTTTGTCGAGGCGGTAGCGGCTCATGAATACCGAGCCTTCTTCGACGACCAGCACGTCATCTCCCTGCAGGAAAAATGCGACGCGCTTGCCGCTCTTGGACATGTAGGCAGAACCGAAAAGTTGCCCTGGGACGGTGACGGGAGGAGGGGGCGGCGGCGGTTGCGGAAGCTGCGACCGGAAATTATCGTGCGCAATTTGATCCGGGGTCTTCGCAGGCGGAGGCGGAGGCCCGAAGATGAAAATGTTGCGATGCGAGCCAGAATAATCGAGCTTCTTGATCTTATCCAGCAGATCCAGACGCAGGTGCGGTTCGTCCACATTCAGCGGATGAAACGAAGTGTCGGAGGCGAGCACTCCGGACATGCCGGGGCCCTCGCTGCGTTCGGCATAGAACGCGTACGCCGCGATGAGCAGCAGACCGATGAGCACGTAGATTTGGTTTCGTTTGGACATGCTCAGGTCCTGAAATAAGTCTGCAAATCGAGTTGCAAGCGGATTCCACCGCCGGGAGTGTTGGCCGATTGCAGGCGCAAATTGCTTAGCAGATAGAAATTCTTGGAGTGCTCGAGGCCGTTGATGAATTGAATGATGGCCGGATAATCGCCTTCGACGGTGTCTGAGATGTCAATTTCGGTGACGTCGCGGCCTTTCAGATCCTTCTGCTTGAAGCTGATGCCGGAGCTGCGCAGATTGGCTTTGGCAGCGATGGAGCCGAGGTCGTCTTCGATGGTGGAGTAGCCGTTGTCCGCGGACAGAAACGCGTTGTGATAAAAATTATCGTATTCCTTCCCTTCTCCGGCGAGGTCCGCGCGGATTGATTCGCCGCGGGCGACGTCGCCCTTCAGCAAGCTGGCCTGCCTCTTCAAGCGATCGCGCTGAGCGGTGAGAGATTCGGCGCCTTCGCGCGACGATTGCCAGACCTGGTAGACCAGCGCCAGGTCCGCCGCGAAGAGCAGCGCGAGAGCGACGACAATCACTTTTTTCCAAACGCTCCAGCTCATGTTCATGGTCAGGTTGTCGAATACCAGGCGGTCAACTGCACCGTGATTTTATCGCCGCCGGATATTTGGTCGGAATGGCGGTCGTCTTTCACTTGAATGTCCGAAAAAACCTTGGAGCGTTCCAGATTCTGCAGAAATTTGATTTTGGATTCGTCGGATTCCGCACCGATGGTCAGTTCGACCTGCGCGCGGCCGTTTTCGAGCTTGGGAGAAATGTTGACGACGCGCACGCCCGGCGGAAGGATCTGTTCGAGGTCCATGAAGACTTTGGTCCAGGGAAAGCTGCGCTGTCCGATCAGCGAATTCAGGAAGGCGGCGCGATCGAGGACTTGTTTGGCCTGGGCCGTCTGAAAATAGACTTCGAGGGCGGCTTGCTTTTCGCGATTGGCACGAATTTCGGTCTGCCAGCGCGAAATTTCCGCGCGCAGATCGCGGCTGGAGCGCCAGGAGGTGTAAGCGGCGTGGCCCAGCAATAGAAATGTGAGCAGGCCGACCACGGCCAGAACTCCCGTGGCGGCGAGGAACGGCCGCTTATTATCGAGCGGAGTCGTCGAGAGATTAAGCCGAAGTTTCATGTCTCCGCGCGGCACCGAGCCGCTCAGGAACCTCCGTTGAGCATCCAGCCTACCAGCGCATCGAGATCCTGATGGATCAAATCTTTGGCGCTGGAATCGAGTTCAAGGACCTTGTCCGATTGCGAGAGAGCTGCGATGGGGCTTTGCAATTCAGCGGTAAGTGCGCGGCGAAAGATTTCTTCGCGCGGGCCGAATCCGGCGATGAGCGCGCGATCGGGAGCGCCGCCCCAGGTGTCCTGGAAATACGCGACAGCCGGAAAGATTTCGTCGAGCATGTGCTGGGGGTCGAGCGCGGCGGCTTCGCTGGACAGTTCGGTGGAGCGATAGACGCAGAGATTTCCGGCGCTCACGATGACCGTGGTGAGAGTTTTGCCGGAGATACGAACCAGAAGTGTGGATCCTTCGTTTCCGAGTAGAGGCAGAGTGCCCAGCGTGGAGCTGAGAACGACGCCGGCACTGGCTCCGAGCGGCTGCAGGAGGTCTTCGTATTCCTTGATGATGCGTTGACGGCCAACGGCAGTGACGACTTCCAGGGCGCCTTGGCGGCTGGCCTGGCGCATCCAGGAGACGACGGTTTCGTCCACATCGAAGGGGACGCTTTTTTTCAAGCGCCAGCGGAGAAGCGAGAGAGCTTCATCGGCGCGGCGTGGGAGAGTGTCGAAGGGCAAAATGAAAACGCGCACGACGGGATCGGGGATCAATAGCGCCAAAGGCGCACCGTGCGCGGCAACGCGGCTGAAAACTTTTCGCAGAACGGAGCGGACGGCGTCGGGCTGAACGATGTTGGTATCCACGGGCGAAGCCATGACGGCGCCGGGAGGCAGCGGTTCGATGGCGTGCGATTCCAAATGGCGGCCGGCAGCGGACCAATGAGCCGCGGCGACGTGCGTGGAGGTGATTTCCACGACCAGAGAAGGATGCGGCATGGCGTTGAGCCAGCGCTCCAGGCGCTTCACGGGAGCGAGGTCGAAGAATTGACTGGCCAAGCTGGTGGAGCTAGTCAAGGAACGTCACCTTATTAATTTCGCGGAGGGTGGTGGTGCCGCCGCGGACTTTGGCGAGGCCGGAATCGCGCAGGAAGGACATACCTTCTTCTTTCGCGACGCGCTTGATTTCCGAGGTAGGGCGGCGATTGATGATCATCTCGCGAATGTGGTCGGAGAGATCGAGCAGCTCGGTGATGGCGGAGCGTCCGCGATAGCCGCTGCCGGAACACTCCAGGCAGCCAGCGCCTTCGTAAAACGGAACTTTGGACCATTCGGTGGGGTCGAGGCCGGATTCTTTCAGAATTTCCGGAGCGTACTGGACTGGTTTTTTGCAATTCTCGCAGATCACGCGAACCAGGCGTTGCGCGAGGATGCAATTCAGGGCGGAAACGAAATTGTAAGGCTCGACGCCCATATTGATGAAGCGGCCGATCACGTCCGTGCAATTATTGGCGTGCACGGTGGTGAAGACCAGGTGTCCGGTGAGCGCGGAATTGATGGCGATCTGTGCGGTTTCCTGGTCGCGGATTTCGCCGACCATTATCTTGTCCGGGTCGTGACGCAGGATCGAGCGCAAGCCGCGGGCGAAGGTGAGGCCCTTCTTTTCGTTGACCGGAATTTGAGTGATGCCGCGGACCTGATATTCGACCGGGTCTTCAATGGTGATGATCTTGTCTTCGTCGTTCTTGATTTCGTTGATGGCGGCGTAGAGCGTGGTCGTTTTGCCGGAACCGGTGGGACCGGTGACGAGGACCATGCCGTAGGGTTCTTGAATGTAGCGGCGAAAGCGGGTTTTGTCGGGGCCATCGAAACCAACTACGTCGAGAGTGAGGTTGCGGAATTTTTCGCTGAGCGTTTCTTTGTCGAGGACGCGGAGGACGGCGTCTTCACCGTGCACGGAGGGCATGATGGAGACGCGGAAGTCCACGAAGCGACCTTTGTAACGCACTCGGAAGCGGCCATCTTGTGGGACGCGGCGTTCGGCGATATCTAGTTCGCTCATGACTTTAATGCGCGAGAGGATTGTGGCGTGCCATTCCTTGGCGAGCGGCTGCATGGCGTATTGCAGAACGCCGTCAATGCGGTACTTCACGACCACTTCGGTGTTGCGCGTTTCGATGTGGATATCACTGGCGCGGCGTTCGAGAGCGGTGAAGATTACGGTGTCAACCAGGCGGACGACGGGGCTAACGCCGGAATCGCGCGTGAGCTTATCCATCGAAATGTTTTCGTCGCTGTCTTCTTCGTCGCTGACGACTTGGAGCGTGAAGCCTTCGGTGGCCTGATCCAGGACGCGCTGGGACTGCTCGGTGCGTTTGAGGAGGTCGTCAATCTGGCGGGTGGTGGCGACTTTAATTTGCAGGCGTTTGCCAAGCAGGAGAGAAAGCTCGTCGGTGAGCTGCAGCTGGCTGGGATCAGCCATGGCGACCATCAAAGTGGTGTCATGCGCTTCGAGCGGGACGAACTTGTAGCGAAACATCAGTTCGGCTGGAATGCTGCGGAAGAGGTCGGGATCGATGCGCTGTTCGAGCAAATCCACGAACGGGCAGCGATAGCGCTCGGCCAGGCGGCGCGCAGTGTCGCGTTCGGCGGCGTCGTCCGTGCCGCCGGGAACAACCGGATTGTTGGTGGTGGTTGCCATCGGATTTTAGCCCCCCGTGCCGACCTGGAGGGAGAAAAGCGGAAGATAAAGCGAAATCAAAATAAAGCCTACCACAACGGCCATGACCACCAAAATGGCAGGCGAAACCCAGATGAGCGTGCGTTGGAGGCGCGTGCTGACTTCTTCTTCGTAGAATTCGGCGACGCTGGTGAGCATGGCGGCTAGCGCGCCGGAAGCTTCGCCGACTTCGATCATTTCCAGAGCGAGGTCGGGGATGAGGCGGGTTTCGGCGAGGCTTTCGTGAAGCGTCTTGCCTTCGCGCACTCTGCCGGCGGCGGCTTGGACTGATGTGGCGATGAGGCGGCTGCCGATGGCTTGCGCGGAAGTTTCAAGGCCTGCTACGAGCGGCGTGCCGCCTGCCAAAAGAGTGGAAAGCGTGCGGACGAACTGGGCGATTTGGGATTTCAGCCAGATATCGCCGAAGATGGGGATTTTCGGTTTCAGGCGGTCAATGGCGAGGGCGCCATGGTCGGAGCGCGTCCAGATGAAAATTGCAGCTACCAGGCCGATGCCGACCGTAAGGACTATCAGAAAATAATCGCGCAGGGGAACGGCGAGATCGAGCATGAATTGAGTAATGGCTGGGAGCTGGATGCCGAGGTCTTGATACAACTTGGAGAATTGCGGCATGGCGAAGGTGACGAGGTAGGTCAAGATGACGATGACGGCGAAGACCAGGATGGCGGGATAAATCAGCGCGGTGGTGAGCGCTTTTTTGAAGCCGGCGCTGACGCGGAGGTAGGAAATATATTGTTCGAGAACGCCGGTCAGGTTGCCGCTGCGTTCACCGGCGGTGATGGCAGTGACGTAAACCGGCGGGAAGGAGCCTTGCGCGGCTAGCGCTTCGGAAAGCAGAGCGCCTTCGCGGACTCTCTGGCGGACGTCCTGGAGAACGGGACGCAGACGCGGAGCGGCAGCGCGTTCGGCCAGCAGATCGAGCGCTTTGAGGATGGGCAAGCCGGCTTTGATTAGAGTGTTGAATTGTTGATTGAAGATGACGAAATCGTTGAGGACGATTTTCTTGGCGCGGTGCGTACCGCTGAGTTGCGAGAGAAAATCGAAATGCATGCGTACGGAAAAAACGTGGAAGCCTTGATCGGAGAGACGCTGGCGGGCTTCGCCCTCGGACTGGGCCGTCTCCAATTGTTGGAAGATACGGCCGGAGGTGTCTCCGACTTTACATACGTATTGGCCCACGTGTGTATAGACGGCCCGGAGGGTGGGACGTCTCTTGCAAAGTTTAGCACACCCGTTCCTGGGTGGGCGGGCGGAGGAGAAAAGGTGTTTAGAACTAATACTGGAGTAACAGAGGCGGGCGAGCGGTGTGCGTGTTTCTGCGACTACAGCTTTATCACAGAGAGAAGCGGAGAACACAGAGAAAGCGGGTGAGATCCTTCCGCCGGCATCAGGCAAAGGCGCCGTCTTCCGGATGACGATGCTTGTCGAATCGTCGGAGGCGCAGAGGGCGCAGCGAATACCGAAGAACGATAGCAACCGCAGCACGAGGTTTGCTTGAGCGTTTAGTGAATCTGATTGGCTAGGGCGGATTCGTCTACTACTGTGACACCCGGGGGCGGGGCGAAGTGGAACTCGGTTTCGGCTATGGGGAGATTTTCTTGCCAGTGGGCGAAGCGGAATTCGGTTTCCAGGTTTCCTGGTTGGCGGATGATGAGGCGGACGAGGTGGGCTTCGGGATCGGATTCGAGGAGGACTTCGCGGAGTTCCTCGTCAGCATCGGCGGATTCGCGTTTGGGAATGCAACGCAGCACTTTGTTATCCGCGCTCGACGGGTGATCTTCGGGATTTTCGTCTTTGGCGGGATCTACTATTTCGATGGTGCGGCAGAGTTTTGCCAAGTCGGACTTCCCTGTTAGCAGCGCGAGCGGCGTGCGCCAGTCGCGACTTTCTTTCATTTGATGCGGCTGACGGTGCGGTCGGCGGGGACGTAAAACCATGGCGTCTTGCCGTCGATGAGGAAAAGTTTCTGCTTCGGGCGATTCATATTCCCAGCGCATGCGGCCGGGCTGGGAGAAATAGACTGTGCCGGACTCAGCAGAGCCGAAGTTGGCAGTGCCTTCGTCGTTGTAGCGTTCGTAGAATGCGGCCTTGAGAGTTTGCGCGTGGTGGTAACGGGCCTGGATGGCGCGGAGCACGGCCTGGGCGCTGGGGGCGGGCGTTGCAAAAAGGAATAGGGCCGAGAGAATGAGGGCGAGCGGGTTCACGCGTAAATTCTAACAGAAGTTAAGAGGGGGAGGCTGCGGCGTTGAGCTGGCCCGGCGAGCGTATCTGGAGACTCCAGAGAGGTTGAGCGGCGGCGCGCGCAAAAAAAAACGGGAAGGAGGGCTGGCCTCCTTCCCGTCGGAGCACAATGAAAGACTACTGCAGTGCGACCAACTTCTCGCACAGCACGTCTGTTCCAGGATCCGCGCCACCAGCTGGGTCGAAGCGAACCACACCGGATTCATCCGAGCAGAACGTGCGCTGACCAGTCGTTCCCACCGTGACCGGAACGGCCGCGGTTTCAAACGAGGTATACGGATTGGCTGCAGTGCCCGCACCGCCCGCACCCGTCGCCGTCAGGGTGTAGCCGCTCTTGATACCGGTAACGGTGATGATCGGGTCGAGAATGCAAGCCGTGGCCGCTGCGGCAGTGCAAGGCAGCGCACCGCCCAGATTACCGATGGCGGCTGCAAAGCCCTGTCCCCACGTGGAGGAGTAGGAAACTTCAGCGGTCACGATGGAACGAACCGAACCGACAGCCGAGGCTTCGTTCGCCGCGATGCGGGCGCGAAGCAGGTTCGGAATTGCGATGGCCGCGATGATCAAAATAATCGCCACGACGATCAGCAATTCAATGAGTGAAAAACCCTTCTGATTCTTCTTCATGTTTTGGTATCTCCTTAGAACCTGAAATTCGAGTGGCCGGGGCGGACTGCTCGGCAGTACCGGCGAGCTGAGAAGAAGCAACGCACGTTCCACACCGGAACACCGGGATTACTCTTAGGAGACATACGGCTATCGCCATGAAATACAATGAGATGCGCGGATTTTTTATGGTAAGGCGGATGGCACCGGGGCGGGGAAAGGCGTGCAGCGCCAGAAAGATGACTAATTTTGACTTGTGGCGACGACGGAAAGCGTCAAGAGACGCGCGCGTTACATTGGGAGCAGGCGAACCCAAAGGCGAAAGGCTCGTGCTGGGGAAAGATCAGAGCGGAAACGAAGGAACAACCTGGGCTTGGATTTGAATTGCGGCCGGAGCGAAAAATTATCGAAGTGCGGACGCCGTGTCTAACGCCGCTACCGAGCCGAGAGGTGAGTTGGGGCCACGCCCCGAGAGTTGCGACAGGTGCGTTACCCCAAGCACTGGTATGGCGAAGCGACGTGCTGCTTCCCTGCTGCGCATGCGCTGAACCTACTGCAGCGCGGCCAACTTCTCAAACAGCACCTCGGTGCCAGGATCCGCGCCGCCCGCCGGGTCGAACCCTACCACGCCGGATTCGTCCGAGCAAAAGGTGCGCTGACCGGTGGTTCCCACGGTGACGGGTACAGCCGAGGCTTCAAATGAATTGTGCGGGCTGGCAGTAGTGCCCGCACCGCTCGCCCCGGTGACCTTCAACTTGTAGCCGCTCTAGATGCCGGTGACGGTGATGATCGGATCGAGAATGCCAGCCATCGCTGCTGAGGGGGTGCAAGGCAGCGCGCCGCCAAAGTTGGTGATGGCGGATGCAAAACCAACACCGCGCGTCGAGGAGTAGGAATCTTCAGCGGTTACGATGAAACGTTCGGAACCAACGGCAGAGGCTTCTTTTGCGGCGATGCGGGCGCGAAGCAAGTTCGGAATCGCGATGGCCGCGATGATCAAAATGATGGCCACGAGGATCAAAAGCTCAATCAAAGAAATCCCTTCTGTTTGCTCGTGAATTTGCTGCTCAAGTTGCTACTCAATGTCGTTTCTTCTGGATACCTGAGGTCTGATTTCGAATTTGTAATGGTGTGCTGGTAGGAGAGTACAACACTAGCGCCGCGCCGGCAGTACTCTGCCGTACCGATTCGGTACCCGCTTTTCAGCGTAGCGCATAAGGGAATACGCGAAATCGCTTGAAAAGTCCGCTTCTGGCTGGGGTGGGACAGAGGGCCAGACGCCGGAAAACGGACCTTAAGTGCTTAACAATACGACAGTTAAAGTCCATCGAATCGCTGGATCAAAAGCGGTGTGGCCAGGCAATACGGATCGACCTACCGTCGCAGAAATAGACCTGTGGGTGTGCCGCGCAGAGGACCTGACCGGCGGCTACAACGCGATCCAGGGGCTACTGCAGAGCCGGCAACGCTTCGCAAACAGCCTGCGTGCCAGCCGTGGTGCCCGTGACGTCGTAGTGAATGGTGCCCGGCTCGTCGCTGCAGAAGCTGCGGATGCCGGTGAGATTTTCGGTGACGGGGGTGGCAGTGACGAGATAGGCGTCTGCACCTGGCGCGCCGCAGCCTACCGGGGAAGGAACCGTCGGACCCACCGGGGTAAAGCCGAAAACGAATCCGCTTTTGGTGTTCGGCACGGTGGTAATGATTTCATCGAGCAGCACGGCTTGATTGCAGTTCGCAGGCCCGGCAGGCGGACCACCCAGAGTTGCAAGAGTGGGCGGAAAGCCATTGCCGTAGGTGGAGCTATAGGTCATGGCCGCGGTGGTGATGGTGCGCACGGTGACAGCGGCAGCGGCCTCATTGGCCGCGATGCGCGAATTCAGGAGACTGGGTATGGCGATCGCCGCGATGATCAGGATGATGGCGACGACGACGAGCAGCTCGATCAGGGAGAATCCGCGTTGAGCGGAGGAACCGAGTACCGTTGTCCGATTTGTTTTCTCGGTGAACATGATCGCAACAATTTTCCTCTGGAAGCGAGCTGTCCAGCTGGAAAAGCTAGACCGGGCCATGCGCTTCCCAACTAAGATCCTGCGCCTTACTTGCCGCGGAGCCGGTCTCGCCTAACTCCTTGAGGCAACTGAGAATCTTTCTGCTAAAACGACTGCTGATTAAAAAAACGGGAAGGAGGGTTGGCCTCCTTCCCGTCGGAGCACAATGAAAGACTACTGCAGTGCGACCAACTTCTCGCACAGCACGTCTGTTCCAGGATCCGCGCCACCAGCTGGGTCGAAGCGGACCACACCGGATTCATCCGAGCAGAACGTGCGCTGACCAGTCGTTCCCACCGTGACCGGAACAGCCGCGGCTTCGAACGAGGTATACGGATTGGCTGCAGTGCCCGCACCGCCCGCACCCGTCGCCGTCAGTTTGTAACCGCTCTTGATACCGGTAACGGTGATGATCGGGTCGAGAATGCAAGCCGTGGCCGCTGCGGCAGTGCAAGGCAGCGCACCGCCCAGATTACCGATGGCGGCTGCAAAGCCCTGTCCCCACGTGGAGGAGTAGGAAACTTCAGCGGTCACGATGGAACGAACCGAACCGACAGCCGAGGCTTCGTTCGCCGCGATGCGGGCGCGAAGCAGGTTCGGAATTGCGATGGCCGCGATGATCAAAATGATCGCCACGACGATCAGCAATTCGATGAGTGAAAAACCCTTCTGTTTCTTTTTCATTGTAGCTCCTGGGAGCCTTAGCTCCGGAATCTGTGTCATACACCCTGGCGGGGTACACCCAGCATAGTGCAAGCCGGGTGCCACGATGAGAGTAAGGGGTCACTTTCGCAGCACATCGAATTATAACCCTTAGATTCATCATGATACAAGGTCCTCGAGACTGTGATTTCTCGGCATCGCCGAGGACCGCGTCTCGAAAAGCCCGGAAGACGACGAATATTGTCAATGTAAACTGACTCAACCCGGCCACCGGTGGTTAGCGTCATATGCCGTATTTTTTGGCATAGTGGCGGAAGGAGCGGTAGGACATCTTCAGCGTATCAGCGGCGCGCGTACGGACGCCGCCAGAACGCTCCATGGCGGCCAGAAGAAACGAGCGCTCGAGCTTCTGAATGTAGTCTTCGAGATCCAGGCCTTCGGCGGGCAGGATGGAGCCGTTGCCGTTGCCATTGCCGTGCCCGTTTCCAGAATGGTTCGTGATGGTCTCTTGATAGTGATCGCGGATGCGCGTCGGGCAATGCATCGGCGGAGATGCGCGGCGAAGCTTCCAGGGCGACGGCGCGCTCGATGGTATTCTCCAGTTCGCGGACATTGCCGGGCCAGTCGTAGACTTCCAGGCGGCGCATGGCTTCGGGGTCAATGCCTTCGATTTTCTTGCCCATGGATTTGGAATAGCGGTCGAGGAACGCGCGCGCCAGCAGCGGAATATCCTCGCGGCGTTCGCGCAATGGCGGCAGGTGGATGGGAATCACGCTGAGACGGTAGTAAAGATCCTCGCGGAATCGCCCTTCGGCGATTTCCTTGGCGAAGTCCTTGTTGGTGGCGGCGATGACGCGGACATCTACGTCGCTTTCTTCGGTGCTACCGAGCGGGCGGACTTTCCCTTCCTGCAAGACGCGGTAGAGCTTCACCTGCATCGTGACGCTCATGTTGCCGATTTCGTCCATGAAGAGCGTGCCGCCATCGGCGGCTTGAAATAGTCCGCGGCGATTTTCGTTCGCTCCCGTGAAGGATCCGCTCATGTAGCCGAATAGTTCGGATTCGAGCAGGGTCTCCGGGAACGCGCCGCAATTGATCGTGATGAAAGGAGCTTTGGCGCGCGCGCTATTTTCGTGGATGGCGCGGGCGACCAGTTCTTTACCTGTGCCGCTTTCTCCGGTGATCAGCACGCGGCTGGACTGCGGGGCGATAGTCTCGATGAGGTCGAAAAGATCGCGCATTTTGGGGCTGGCGCCGATGATGTGGTCGAGGCCGGTGAAGCGGCGGAGCTGGCGGCGCAGTTAGCCGGCCTCTTTGCGCAGAGCTTGATTTTCGGCGATGCGTTTGACGGCTGGGCGAAGTTCGTCGAGGAGGCGGTCGCCTTTGATGACATAGCGATCGGCGCCGAAGTTCACGGCGTCGATAGCGGTGTCAACCGTGGGCACGCCGGTGATCAGGATAAAGATGGTGTTGGGCGAAACTTCCTTCGAGTATTGCAGCAGCTCGACGCCGTTCATATCCGGCATGGCAGATGTCGGAGATGACGATGTCGAAAATTTGCGCCGCCAGGCGGCGCTTGGCCGCTTCGCCGTTCGAGACCACTTCAACTTTGTGGCCTTCCTTGCGGAAGCTGATTTCCAGCAGTTCGCAGATGGAGGGTTCGTCGTCAACGACTAGTAAGTGGGCCATGGCGCGCTACCCTTTCCCTACGACGCGCAGGCGCTCGTCATGTTCGCTGACTGGCTGCAATTTGGGCGCGGCGGCGCGGGCGCGTACGGCACGTGGTATTTCGACGATGAATTCCGCACCCGGGCCTTCCTGCGCTTCGACGCGTATGCGTCCGCTGTGGGCCTGCAGGATTTGATACACGATGGCCAGACCCAGGCCCGTGCCGCCGGTGAATCCGGACTGAAAGGGTTCGAAAATGCGCGTGGCTTGCGCCGGGATCGAATGCCGATGCCGGTGTCGCCGAATCGGATGCGGGCCCAGTTTTCGTCGGCGTCAATGCTACGGTGAGCACGCCGCCGTCGGGCATGGCGCGCAGCGCGTTGTTGCAGAGGTTCCAGAAAACTTGTTTCATGGCGTCGCGATCGGCGCGCGCGCGCAAGCTGCGAACTTTGAAATTGGCGGACGATGCGCAACTTGCCGACGGCGTTGGCGTCGCGTTCGAGCAGCAGCAGGGTTTCTTCGATGAGCGGAACGACGTCCATATCAGCGAATTGGTAGGTCTTCTCGCGCGAATAGTCCAGAAAATCCGTGATGATCTGGTTCAGGCGCTGCGATTCGCGGCTGACGATCTGGACGAGTTTTTTATCGTCTTCTTCGAGGGGCGCGAGGCGCGCGAGTTCCTTGAGAGCGCCGGTCATGGCCGTTAGCGGCTGGCGAATTTCGTGCGCGATGGCGGCGGAAAGACGGCCGAGCGCGGCCATGCGTTCCTTGGTGACGACTTCCCGTTCCAGGCGCTTCAGTTCGGTGAGGTCCTGGAAATTGAAAACGAAGCCGCTGTTCTGGTTCTGCGCGGTGCGCAGGGGCGAAATGGAGAGGCCGAGAAAGCGGGAGGCGCCGTCGGCGGTCCGAAATTCAATTTCTTTGCGCAGGGCGAGGGGGTTGTCCCTGCTCGTCGAGCTCGACGGGCCAGAAGCCGGGAAAGATGTCGGCGACTTTTTCACCGCGATGCAGGCCGAAGCCGGAGCCCGTGATTTCTGCGCCGGCGCGATTCATGAGCAGGATGCGACCCTCCAGATCGGTGGTGAGCAAGCCGCCGCGCATGGATTCGATGATGTCTTGATTGAAGGCCTGCAGATCCTTCAGTTCTTCGCTCTTCGCTTCCAGTTCGACGCCTTTCTTGCGGAGGGTCTGGGCGAGCAGGCTGCCGAGGTAGGCCACCGCGAAAAATGCGAAAGATTGCTGGCGAGCCAGGAATCGAGCACGCGCAGCGCTGGGCATGGAGTTGGCGGTGCGCGGAATGACGCCGTAATAAGCCAGCTCGAGCGACGCCACCCGAGAGGACGAAACTCGAATCCGGCCACGAGGAACGCGCCGCGACGCGAAAACAGGATGCTGGCCATCAGAATGGCCAGCAGGTAGAGCGAGATGAAATAACTGTCCTGCGCGCCGGTGGAGTAAACCACTCCGGTGACGAGGAGCAGGTCGCAAGCGATTTGCAACGGGCGTGCCAGCGCGCCAGCGGAACCCAGCGCCGCAGAATGACGTAGAAAATAGCCAGGGTGTACCAGAGCACGATCAACGGCACGAAGGACCGAAGCGGCAGAGACACGGGCGTGAGATGCCGCGCAACGATGACGATGCCACCAGAAGGTGATGACGAGGAAGCGGACGCGGCCCAGCCAGGGCAGCCATTCACTCAATTGGGTGTCGACTTCATTTCAGATTTTCACCGCGCTAGAGCGCGCACCGCCGTTTGTCGTGTCCCCGATTCCCTGACGCACTGCGAAAGCTGCCCAGCGCATCAGTTACAAATGCCGCTACAAGTAAAGGCAGGCGCCCCACGAGGGAGGCGCCTGGATGCGCATGCGGCGAGCGCCGCACGGGTTCTAGTGGCCTGCCAGCTTGCCGATCAACGAGAACAACGGCAAGTACATGGAAATAACGATGCCGCCGACGACCACGCCCAGGAAGACGATCATGATCGGCTCCATGGCAGTCAGCAGGTCCTTCACGGCCGCGTCCACTTCGTCTTCGTAGAAGTCGGCGATTTTCTGGAGCATGGCGTCCATCGCGCCGGTTTGTTCGCCGACGCCGATCATCTGCGTAACCATGCCGGGGAACACGTCTGTTTCCTTCAGCGGATCGACCAGGGAGCGTCCGGCTTCGACGGCTTTGCGCGTTTGCGTGATGGCGCTTCTCGATGACGGCGTTGCCGGACGTGCGCGCGGTGATGTCCAGACCTTCGAGGATGGGCACGCCGCTGGAGATCAACGTGCCGAGCGTTCGCGTGAATCGGGCAACGGCGATCTTGCGCAGCAGCAGTCCGATCAGAGGAACCTTCAGAATCACGGTGTCAATCGCCATGCGGCCTTGCGGCGTGCCGTACCAGAACTTCAAGGCGAACACGCCGCCCGACAAAGAACATCAGCAATGATCAACCGTAGATGCTGCCGACGAAATTGCTGAGCATGATGACGATGCGCGTCGGCAGCGGCAAGTCCACACCCAAGCCGTTGAACAAAGTGGGTGAAAATCGGCACGACCTTCCACAGCAGCAGGATGATGACGCCGCCGGCGATGCCCAAGACGGCGACCGGATAAACCATGGCCGACTTCACGGCGCGCTTGAGCTTGACGTTCTTTTCGATGTAGGTGGAAAGGCGCTGGAGAATGGTGTCGAGAATACCGCCCGTCTCGCCGGCTTCCACCATGTTGTAGTAGAGAGGGTCGAAGACCTTCTCATACTGCCTCATGGAGGCGGAAAGCGTGGCGCCGCCTTCGACCGAGCCGCGCACGCCATTAAGAATCTTCTGGAATGTCTTGTTCTCCTGCTGCCCAGCGAGAATTTCCAGGCACTGCACCAGCGGCAAACCGGCGTCGATCATCACGGAGAACTGGCGGGTGAAGATGGCCAGCTCCTTGGAGTCCACGCCGCCGCCAAAGGTGGGAATATTGAATTCCTTCCCCTTTTCCGAGATCTTGCTGACGTTGATCTGCTCTCGCTGCAGCGTGGCCTTCAGTTCGGCCTTGCTGCCCGCCGTGCGCTCGCCCGTGACGTTGGCGCCCGTCCGATTGGTTCCGCGATATGTAAATACCGGCATGGCTGTTACCTCCTCTTAACTGTCTCTGTTACGCGCTCACTCAGCGGCGGACTGGAATCTTTCCAGCACCAGGCTGCGGCGAGGTGACCCCTCGATTAATCAGATCCTGCAATTCGTCTGGATTCGAAGACCGCGCCAGCGCCGTTTCCAGAGTGATTAACTTCTGGAAGTAGGCGTTCGCCAGGCTCTGGTTGAATGTCTGCATGCCGGTCTGCCCCGTGCCGGTCTGCATCGCTGAATAGATCTGGTGAATTTTGTCTTCGCGGATCAGGTTGCGAATGGCGGCGGTCGGAATCAGGATTTCCATCACCATGGCGCGGCCGCGGCCATCCAGCTTGGGAAGCAGCGATTGGCAAAGAATTCCTTCGAGCACCATGGAAAGCTGCGCGCGCACTTGCGGCTGCTGGTGCGCGGGGAAAACGTCCACGATACGGTTGATCGTGGAGATCGCCGAATTGGTGTGCAGAGTGGCGAAGGTCAAGTGGCCGGTTTCGGCAATGCGCAGCGCCGATTCGATCGTTTCCAGGTCGCGCATTTCGCCGATGAGCACCACGTCGGGATCTTCGCGCAAGGCGGCGCGAAGCGAATTGGCGAACGAGTGCGTGTCGGAGTGCACTTCGCGCTGATTCACCAGGCACTTTTTGTGGTTGTGCAGGAACTCGATCGGGTCTTCGATCGTGATCATGTGCTCTTCGCGCTCGTTGTTGATCTTGTCGAGCATGGCGGCGAGCGTGGTGGACTTGCCCGAACCGGTGGGGCCAGTGACGAGCACCAGGCCGCGCGGTTTATCGCACAAGCCGCGAACGACGGCGGGCAGGCCGAGGGCGTCGAACGCCTTGATCTCCCAGGGAATCGTACGGAACACGGCGGCGACCGCGCCGCGCTGATGGAAGATGTTGCCGCGGAAACGCGCCAGACTCTTTAAGCCGAAGGAAAAGTCGAGTTCGAGATTTTCCTCGAGGCGGTGCTTCTGCACGTCGGTGAGCACGCTGTAGGCGAGCGCCTTGGTGTCCGCCGCGGTGAGCGGAGGCATGTCCAGCGGACGCAGTTTGCCGTGCACGCGAACGCGCGGCGCGCTGTTCGTCGACAGGTGCAAGTCGCTGCCCGCCATTTCGATCATCTTCTTCAAGAGTTCGCTTAATGTGATGCCAGCCATATTTCCTCCGCTTAGAGAACTGTTTCGCGCAAGACTTCTTCGAGCGTGGTGTGGCCGAGCGCGCACTTTGATCAGGCCGCTGCGGCGCAGCGTGATCATTCCCGTGTTCCAACGCCTTCTTCTTGAGTTCGAGCGCGGATGCGCCGACCAGAATCAGTTCGCGCAATTCGTCGTTGATTTCCATCACTTCGTAGAGACCGACGCGCCCTTTGTAGCCGGTGTTGTTGCAGGTGCCGCAGCCTCGGCCGTGTTGGATGACGGTCTTGTCCGCTTCGTCCTGGCGTGTAGCCGGCGTCAATCAGCGCCTGCGGCGGAATCTGCAGCGGCTCCTTGCAGCTGCGCGCAGATGCGGCGCACCAGGCGCTGCGCGCAGATCAGGTTCACCGAAGTCGCCACCAGGAACGGCTCGATGCCCATGTTCATCAAGCGGCTGATGGTGCGACGGCGCGTCGTTGGTGTGCAGCGTGGAAAGCACCAAGTGGCCGGTGAGCGCGGCTTTCACGGCGATTTCCGCCGTTTCAAAGTCTCGGATTTCGCCGACCAGAATGATGTTGGGGTCTTGCCGCAGGAAAGCGCGCAGCGCGGAGGCGAAGTTCAGGCCGATCTGTTCCTTCATCTGCACCTGGTTGATGCCCGGCAGCTGAAATTCGACCGGGTCTTCGGCAGTCATGATGTTGGTTTCCGGAGTGTTCAGTCGCGCGACCGAAGAATAGAGCGTGTTCGTCTTACCGGAACCGGTGGGGCCGGTGACGAGCACCATGCCGTACGGATTCAGAATCTGCCGTTCGAATTTTGCCAGCGATTCCTGCTCGAAACCGAGCTTGGTCATGTCCAGGCGCAGGTTTTCTTTGTCGAGCAAGCGCATAACGATTTTTTCGCCGAAGAGCGTGGGGACGGTGGAAACGCGGAAGTCGAGTTCTTTTTTCTTTCCGTCCTTGAGGTACTTGATCATGATGCGGCCGTCTTGCGGCAGGCGCTTTTCGCTGATGTCCAGCTTGGCCATGATCTTGACGCGGCTGGTGATGGCGTCTTTCAGTTTCATGGGCGGCGCCATGACGTTTTGCAGAATGCCGTCCACGCGGAAACGCACGCGGAATTCTTTTTCGTACGGCTCGACGTGAATGTCGCTGGCGCCGCGCTTGACGGCGTCGGTGAGAATCAGGTTGACCAGCTTGATGATGGGGGCTTCCTCGGCAGCCTTCTCGAGGGTGGCCAGGTCCATCTCGGCTTCTTCGGCTGAGAGTTCGAGCGCGGCTTCGTCGCCGGCGAGGTCCTTCATTACCTTGTCGAGTTCTTCAACGCTCTCGACATCGCCGTAAAATTTGTGGATCGCTTCGCTGATAGCGGTCTCGGAGGCGACGACCGGCTCGACGTTGAAGCCGGTCATGAACTTAATGTCGTCCATCGCGAAGACGTTGGTCGGGTCGGTCATCGCGATGGTCAGCGTGGAGCCGACGCGCGAAAGCGGGACGATCTGATAGCGGATGGCGGTTTCCTGCGGTACGAGCTTAATGACCGCCGGATCTACTTCGTAGAACTTCAGATTGATGGAAGGAACGCCGTATTGGCGGGAAAGGACCGCGGTAATTTCGTCATCGCTGACGAGACCGAGCTTGACCAAGCAGGTGCCGAGGCGGCCGCCAGTCTTCTTCTGGTGGTCGAGCGCCTGCCGAAGCTGATCGGCGGTGATCAGACTGTCTTTTACGAGAATTTCGCCGAGTCGAGAAGACATGAGTGTCCGAGAGTGGTACTAGAACCCACCCGATGAGCCAGCGTAGCATGGGCGGGTGCCGAAAAAAGTCACCGGGTGCGCGGCTCGTAGTGAATCAGCTAACAGCCGATAGGGCGCGAGGAAACCTGTACCAAAGGACAGGCTAAATTTTGCTCCTGGACTAAGGGACAGGTGTATTGCTGTGAATGACTTAGCGGGAGTGCGGGCAGGCCGTTCGCGGCGGAAAATTGTGGAATATTCTGCGAGATTTCCGGGCGCGGATTAGCAGCGATTTTGCCGTTCAATTTCGCGCGATCGCGGCGCGAAAAAATCTTGCGGAGTCTGCTGCGAGGCCCTAGCGCGGGGCGTCCAGAGCCTGTTAGGATCGCGCGGCTCGATGGGCGGTTAGCTCAGCGGTTAGGGCGTCCCGCTTACACCCCGATTTCGGCACCGACGCTGTACAAGGCCATACAACTAGACCCAAACAAATCAGCCAGACCCCTTCCGGCGTTTCGGCTGTCTTCGTACACTTTCGCACCCGGTTCGTGCACAATTCGTGCACAGTTCCAATACCGTTTTTGATGAAATTCTTCCCTTTGGCCGCTTCAGTCTTTTCTCGATGGATACCGCATCCGCTGAACAACAGAACTGTGCCATTCCCCTGGCTGTCCTGAAAAACGCATTAGTCGACCTCAGCAATCACGGATATCTCTCCAACCGATTAAACAATTGGGTTGCGGACCCCTCAGTGTGGCTGTAGAGATTGAAGTAGAGGGCGGGTTTACAAATGGAAAAAGAACAACCGAAAATCGCGATCTACGCACGTGTTTCAACGAAAAACGGCCAAGACCCAGAGATGCAGCTCGCAGAACTCCGAGAATATATCCGCAACCGGCGCTGGAAAATCGCTGGCGAATACGTGGACAAGGGAATCTCCGGCGCGTCAGATTCTCGACCAGGACTCAACCGACTGATGGCAGATACCAATCGCCGTCGTTTCGATGTGGTCGCAGTTTGGAAGTTCGATCGATTCGCTCGATCTGTCTCTCATCTTCTGAGAGCGCTCGAATCTTTCCGCGTGCTTGGAATCGAGTTTGTTTCGCTTTCAGAGAGCATCGATACGAGCACGCCGACCGGAAAAATGGTATTCACGGTACTTGCAAGTGTGGCAGAACTGGAGAGAAGTCTGATCGGCGAACGCGTTCGAGCAGGTCTTCGCAATGCGAAAGCACGAGGTACGCGATTGGGAAGACCGCCGCTGAAGTATCTCACTGTGGTGGAGACGCAACGGCTTCGGAGAGAAAGAAGAAGGTCGAGAATCAGCTTTCAAGCACTCGCAGAAAAGTACGGCGTCTCGGTATGGACAGCGTTTCAGCTGTGCAAGAAGACTGCTCGCGAGCGATGAAACTGCTGCGCTAGATCGAGAGACTGCGCGAGACGCGACTGTGTTCCTTATCCCGCTCTGATTTCTGATCGTCCTATAATATCCAGGGCATGTGGGCTTCCCAGGAGAATCTGACCATGGACAAATTTGAGGAAATCGGACGACGTCTGGATGAAGAAGTGACTCGGCTGTTCCAATGCATCGAGGAAGAGGTAGCACCCGAAACAGAACGCCGCACGGCGTCATTTCTCCGGACTGTGTCGGCGAAGCTCACGGAAGCGGCCGCGAAGTTGGAAGCTCGCCGGAAATAGAAAAAACGGGGCCCGCACCGATGTGATGCAATCGCTACCAACCCGGCTCACTGCTTGAGATCGCGAAGGCCGGGCGCTCCACTCCTGCCGATTTCAGATGATTTGACTCTTCCGGTAATGCGACATTTGAAGTCCTAGTACGGCACATGTCGGGTTGCAACACCTTCCAGCGCATTGATTCGGCAATGCTTCCGCAGGAGAACCGTCTGTTTCGCTGCACTCAGCCAAAGCCTAGCCAGGGCAGCGTGCCTGCTGGTCTAACCACGGCGGGCGATTTTGGCTTTTGTTTTCAATGCCAGGCGGGTTCAAGCTTAGTGTTGCATCGACCCATTGAGATCACCGCTCTTACCGGAAACTGACCGCTAGTTTCCGGTTACGAATTCCCGGGAGTTAGCGAGCCACAACGACGGCTAAGCGTCATAAGTCCCGTGGCATCAGGCGTTTACGGCTTTACCTTCGTTTCACCAACAAACGACCTCCCTTGCATTGAACGAAATAGCGTTCTCGACGAAACTGCGCGTGCACTGAGGAACGAAATGAACAATTCAAGTGCAGAGATTAGCGAAAAAGAGGAGAAGCAAATGAAAATTACGACTGCTGCGAAGGCTTCGATGATCACCCTGGCGCTGGGAGTTGCGTTCATGCTGCCGGCAACGGCGCGCGCGCAGAGCGACATGTCCCCTGACGAATTCGCGTTTTCCGCACCGCAAACCACCGCTGCGCAGCCCGCGCAGTCTGCTGCAAAGCAAATTTCCAAGGCCGATTTTGAGGGCAAAGTTTCGCTGCCTTACAACGTGAAGTGTGGCAGCAAGAATTTGAAGGCCGGACAGTATTCGCTCTCGGTGAAGTCTGAGCAGGGAGCCCGAGTGGTTACGATCAACGGAAGTGGGGAGAACGTGAACATCCATATGCGCGAAGTGTTAACGAATCGATGGGCCAGCCGGAGCGCTTTGCTGGTGGGGAAGTCGAGTGAAGGTCGCCGGATTGAAGCGGTGTATGTTGAAGGCCTCAATGCGATGCTATATCCGGACACGAATCCGAATGGAAGTCATGCCCGGACGGAACGGCTGCCGATCTCGTAGTTAGAACTTGCCCAGCCTACTGCACGCCCCGTCAGCGCACGCTACGCTGTCGGGGCGTTGGTGTTTTAGGTACAGTAAGGCCCCGACGAATTTCTTTCGCCACGCCGAAGAGAGACCGCTGGCGGGGCAAACTCATGTGTTGCACCGACCCGTTGAATGTACCCTGATTAACGCACTAAGTGACTGTTGAAAAAGCCCGTTTTGGTCAAAGTGGCCAGAAATTGGGGGATAGAAATGTCTGGGCGGTCGGAGAAAATCGATTTGGGGACTTCTTGACGCGTTCTGATTTTTGCGGATTTCTCGGAAGCCGGTTTTTCAACAGCCACAGGAATCATCAACAGTTATCGCCCCCCCGTCCTCGCATTCACGCTCCCTTTGCCAACTGGCCGAATGACAGAATTGCGCTCTCCTCATCCTCGTAAACGTCGAAGACCTTGTGCAAGCTGGTGGCCTGGAACAGCTGCTGCACTTTTTGATTGAGGTTTACGATCTTGAGCTGGCCGCCCTGCCTCTGAAGCGTGGTATGCGTCTTCACCAGTTCGCCAAGCCCGGAGCTGTCGACATACTCGACTCCGCGTAAGTTCAACAAGATCCTCTTGTTGCCTTTGACCAATAGCCCGCTGACAACTTCACGAAGCATGATATTGCCTTCGCCAACGGTGATTACTCCCTGCACATCCACTACCGAGATATCTCCGGTCTGTCGCTCAGCGGTTTTCATTCTTCCGCTGGTGCGCCATTGCGCGCTGATGCCCATCCGATCGAGAATTTCAGCCGCCATTTTTACGATTTCCGGCTGATCGGTCCGCACCACGATAAAAGAAGGGCGCTCTCCTAAATCCTCGCCGGAATAGGCCAGCTGTTCAGAAGATGTTTCGTCGGGAGCCGGTCCAGGCATAAAGACAATCGCGTCTTGCGGGACGCGCTTGTCGAGTAATTCCTTTACGGTCTTTTCCGCACGTTCACGCGATGTGAACACGCCAATTAGAGTATCCATTGGATTCTCCTTTGCTGTGAATTTCCGACCCACTCGGCGTCGAGCTTCTCTACGCTGCGATAATGAGAGATGGACTGGCCGATCAGTGAGGAAGAATCCACCATTTGGCCACATCTTAGTTTGGCGCAGAAGGCAAGTCAACGGAAGCGGAGAATGCGGAGAATGCGGAGAATGCCTGCGGGATAATTCCTGGCAGCCCTAACCGTACAAGTGAAGTGCTACTTCAGTTCTCGGGTTATCCAAGTCAGAGGAGTTGGCCAAAATCACCGCGAGGTGTTGATAACGAGATATGGTGGGGGCAATACTGCGCGTGCGTGTTTCTGGCTGTGCGCAGATTTCCCTAAAGCCCGGTTCTTGGTTCTCTTCCATGTTAATCCCGCGCGGCGTAGAATGCCTGGCAGTTTCGGCAGGTTCCGAAAGTGGAGACACGGCCATGAAGGGAACCATGATGCAGTTCCCGCTCACGCTTGCCCCTCTGCTGGAACGGGCCGGGAAATTGTTCCCCACCGTTGAAGTTGTTTCCAGTAGGCCCGACAACTCGATTCACCGATATACGTACCGCGAAATGTATCAGCGAGCCCGCGCACTGGCTGCGGCGTTGCAGGCTCTGGGGCTACGCTGTGGCGACCGAGTCGCCACTTTGATGTGGAATCACCACGTTCACCTCGAAGCATATTTCGGCGTTCCGAGTGTTGGAGGCGTGCTGCATACGCTTAATCTGCGGCTGCATCCCGATGAATTGGCCCACATCGTCAATCACGCCGAAGACCGTTGGTTGATTGTGGATGATGTGCTGCTTCCACTCTACGAAAAAATTCGGCACAGCGTACGCATCGAGCGCGTCTATGTGATGCCCTTTAGCGGTGATCGGGTGCCAGTGGGATACGAAGACTACGAGTCGCTCCTGGAAAGCAGTGGCGGCAATCCGATTTATCCCGACCTCGACGAGAATGATGCCGCCGGAATGTGCTACACCTCCGGCACCACGGGAGAGCCAAAATGTGTGGCCTACTCACACCGCGCCATTCTGCTCCACTCTTACTCCATCTCGTTGCCCGATAACTTCTCGATCTCGCGCGGCGATTGCTTGCTGCCAGCCATGTCCATGTTTCATGCCAATGCCTGGGGGCTGCCGTACGCGGCCGTCATGAATGGTAGCAAGATCGTGCTGCCAGGACCGAACCTCCAGGCCGAGCGGCTGCTTGATCTGCTTTCGGCGGAGCAAGTCACGTTGACCGGAGGAGTCCCCACGATCTGGCTGGGCGTGATTGATGCTCTAGAACGACAGCAACAGCGGTGGCAGCTTGCGCCCGGCTTGCGAGTAGTTGTAGCGGGATCGGCTGCTCCGGAGAGTCTTTTCCGACGGTTCGAGAAGTGCGGAGTGCGTGTAATCCATGCATGGGGCATGACGGAAACCACTCCCATCGTGACAGTATCCACCTTAAAGCCCCATATGGAGCACTGGACAGACGATCGCAGATTTCAGACATGCGCACGTCAGGGATTGCCGTCTCCATTTACAGAGATTCGCGCCATTGGCGAGGACGGCGAGGTTCCGTGGGATGGCCGATCTCCGGGCGAACTGGAAGTCCGGGGCCCATTCATCGCCGCTAGTTACTACAACCATCCGGAAGGATCGACTCGATGGTCCGCAGACGGTTGGCTACGGACTGGGGACGTGGCCACGATCGACAGCGAAGGCTACATGAAGATCACCGACCGCACCAAAGACCTGATTAAGTCGGGCGGAGAATGGATCAGTTCCGTAGACTTGGAGAACGCGCTCGTCGGCCATCCCGCAGTGAAGGAGGCCGCAGTCATAGCTGTTCCTCATGCCAAGTGGGTGGAACGGCCTCTAGCGGTAGTCGTGCTCAAAGAAAATGCAAACGTTACTCCCGACGAGCTGCGCTGTTTCCTGGCTCAAAGGTTCGCCAAATGGCAATTGCCCGACGCGATCATCTTTGCGCCGGAATTGCCCCACACTTCGACTGGCAAACTCCTCAAGTCCCAACTGCGGAAGCAGTTTGAGGACTGGGCCTGGCCATCGGCGACAGCCTAGCGGGACGACAAACGTAAGATGTCTAGCCAAACCGACAGCGATCCGTAAGGTCTCCCCTGAAATTCTAGTACGGGACTTGATTTCATAACAATGCTGGCTCCCCTCGACCCGAGTAGACTGTGGTTTATCGATGACCATAGGCTCGGGAGAAAGGAGCCAGACATGTTCATTATAGGCGTGGATTATCACCCGATCTTTCAGCAAATCTCTTTTCTGGATCAGGAAACTGGTGAGTGCGGAGATCGGGAATTAAATCACAGCGAGGGCGAAGCCGAGCGGTTCTACAGGGAGCTAAAGCAGCGAGGAGCCAACGTACGCGTGGGGATGGAGGCCACTGGGCATTCGCGTTGGTTCGAGCGGTTACTGGCAGAGCTGGGTTTCGAGTTGTGGATTGGGGATGCCGCTGAGATCAAGAGACAGCGAGGCCGGAAGCAGAAAACCGACCGCGAGGATGCCCGACTCTTGCTGAAGCTGCTGCTGGAAAATCGCTTTCCGCGAATCTGGGTACCAAATCCAGAGAATCGGGATCTGCGGCAACTGCTTTGGCAGCGGCATCGGTTGGTGCAGATGCGCACGCGCATCATGAATCAGCTGCAGGCCGTAGCGCTGAACGAAGGCTATCGCTGGAAGAAAAAGCTGTTCAGCGAAAAGGGACGAGCCCTGCTAGAAAAGCTTGCGCTCGCTCCCTGGGCCAGTCGGCGCCGGAAAGAATTACTGGAGCTGCTGGACCAGCTGGATCCAAAGATTGCGGAGTTAACAGCAGCCCTCGAGCAAGAAGCCAACAAACGGCCCGAGGTGGTGCGGTTGATGACGCATCCTGGTGTGGGACCCCTCACCGGGCTGGCCTACGCGCTGGTCATCGGAACACCGGATCGGTTTCCTTGTGGCAAGAAGATCGGCAGCTACACGGGACTCATTCCCAGTGAGGATTCCAGTGCCGGCCATCAACGACTGGGACATATCACCAAGCAAGGCAACTCATTGTTGCGCTACTTGCTGGGAGAAGCAGCGCAAGCAGCCGCACGGTGCAACCCAGACTGGCGACGTCGCTATGTGCACCTGATGATGCGCCGCCAGAAAAGAATTGCCAAAGTAGCCATGGCCAGGAAACTGGCGATTCGGTTGTACTGGATGTGGCGCAACGGTTGGCAATATCCGCAGTTAGTTGCATTCGGTTCGAACGCGGGAAAGCTCGGAACCGGACATGGCGTGAAGTAGGACGTCGTCCACTTGTGGGGTCGAGGACTGGCGCCAGGCGCCGTAGATTCAGCCTATCTGTTGCTCCCCGTTTCCTCTGGGAGTGCCTCACGAGCCGAATCGTACGCTGGTTTCCAGCCCCCGCCTCGTCAAACCCAGCGTGCAGATTTCCTGCACTGGGCTTTCCTGTGTGTTTCACATCAAGGTTATGTGGCCGATGCGTGCTGGGTGGCTTTCAGCGGATAGCTCGCGCGACTCGGTACTGGTGAAACAATCCGAGTGTGTTATAGAGCCACTGCGTACTCCACCGCTTCCAACCGAATCCTTGGCGCCCTCGGGCACGCATCAAGTGCCGCCGAACCTTCTTCTCCACCCAGAGCTTAATGTAGGAAAAGCACCGGCTCGAGTCCCCTACCGCAAAGTAGCGCACCCAACCCCGCAGAATTGGATTGATGAGTTCGATCACCCGTCCTACGGGCTGGCTGACATATCGCCGGAAGATGTCCTTGAGCTTTCGCAGGAGTGCCGTCCGTTTCTTCAGCTTCGGCACGTAGTGAGCCCGCCACTTTCCCTTACGGCTGCGAATGCGGCGATACTCAAACCCTAGGAAGCCAAAACTTCCTCCCTTCGCTAGATCAACCTTCCGACTTTTCTCCTCATTGATTTCCACTCTGAGTTTCGTAATTTCCTCTCGTAGTCGTTTGTCTACCGCCCCCATTAGCCAATCATGCCGCGGTGGGGAGTCGATCAATACCACCAGGTCATCCGCAAATCGCGCGTATTGAACGTTGGGGTATTTTCCTCTGCGCGTGGTTGCAATCGCCTTTTCCAGCATACGATCTACCTCGGTGAGATAGAGGTTGCTGAGCATTGGCGAAATCACCCCGCCTTGAGGAACTCCCTTTGCCCCGGTGGACTTCAGGATCATCTTCAGGAGTCTCATCACCGCTGCGTCTTGCACCCGCCGTGCTACTTTCCCCAGCAGCAGAGAATGCTGCACATTGTCAAAGTAGGCCCGGAGGTCCAAATCGATGATTCGTGTTAATCCTTGGACAATCGCCTGTGCCACTCGGTCTACCGCTTCATGAGCTGACCGTTTCGGTCGATAGCCATACGATCCCGATTGAAAATCAGCTTCGAAGATCGGCTCCAGGATGAGCTTAAGCGCACCCTGAACCACGCGGTCGCGGATTGCGGGGATCGAAAGAACGCGGACTTTGCTGCCCCCGTCCTTCGGAATCTCCTTCTTCCGCACCGGCATGGGCCGATACGTGTTGTGGACCAGTTCCTCCTGAATCTGTTTCAGAAAACTCTCCACTCCGCTTTCTTCGATGGCTTCAAACGTAACGCCATCGATCCCAGGTGCGCCCTTATTACTCTTGGCCATCTGGTAGGCTTCCTGGAGCGTTTCCCTCTTGCAGACGTGAACGTAGAGTCCCCAAAAGCGCCAAGTTGGTTCTGCCTTCGCCTTGACGTATATCCTCCTCCTCAGGTCTTGCAAACTGCTGAGTGACTTTGTCATCTCACCCTTGCCTCCCTTCTGGTTGGAGTTCTTACACAACAGCAGGGCCTCTTCGCTCCACGGGCATTACCCCGCTTCACGGCTACTGCTGGCCCCTCCGCCACCCTCTCGCCGTCCACCGACTTCCCGGTGTTGCCGGTTATACGGTTTCCTGCTCCGCAGATTTCTCCACGGGACGAGGAGGGTTTCTCCAGTTGCTTAATGCGTCCTTGTCATCGTGCTGTCGCTAACGCCCCGCCAGAGTGTCCCGCCGCCTCAATCAGTTTGCGACGATCCATGCTGCCTTCACCCCCCAATCGTGGGTTCGGCCTCTGGATTCAGATTCTCGAGGTCACCTATGCGTTCACTTTCGTTACAGCCCGACGACTTGCTCACCACCCCATGGATGGCTTTGTCGATCGACTCCATGCGCTTCGTTTCCTCCGCGCATGCGATCCTGGCTACAGGGCTCTGACTTTTACCCTGGTGGGTCTACCTCCCACTGAACACATCAGCCTTCTTCTGGACATGCGAATGGGCATCCCGCTCCTTGCAAGAGGGAGTTTGAACGAGTAATCGTGGTCTGAAGTTTGGATCGAAGAGATGTGTGGGTCGGACTGAAACCGACCGAAAGATTACAAGCGAGCCGTGGTCGTCGATGCAGATTGTTAAAGAAAACAGAGCAAGACCACTCTTCAGAGTGAGTGGAGAAGTGTGCTCAGAAAAAACTCAAAAACGAACTTGACAGAGTCAGCATTGTTAGAGATGTCCGGTAACGCGACTTACCGGGACTTAGCCGTGTGGCCGGTCGTTTAGTGGTGAGCAGCACTCGCATCACAGGCTTCAGTCGGCCGATTCGACGGACAGACCCTGCGGGCAGCCAATTACGTAGGTGATTCGGACGGGCAATAGTCCTCCGGTCTGCTTTCCGATCTCCCAACGGTATCCGCTGGCCGCAAGTCCGCTCGTCATCTCCTGAAGTTCCCCGAGCGAGTAGGATCGCAAGCAAGATATCAAGCCGTCGAAGAAAAGAACGAAAGGAATCACCGGAATTAAATACGTCCACAGAAGCCGCGACCAACGGAAGGGACGCCGGAACGGGAGAAATAGCCATGCCGCGACCGGAACGAACATTACGGATAGAAATGAAAACATGTGACGCGCGGTCACCTCAAAGATACCGATACCCTGTCGTGTGTTAACGGTATCTTGCAGAAGGCGGCGCGCCTCGTCGGGATTCAAATGGTGGAAGCAGGAAAAGAGTGTCCTGAATCCCTGAAGGTGTCTCGGGATTTGCGTTGCGTCAATCGAGTCCCTGAGAAAATAGATGCGATTCGCGGTCAAAGACTCCAAATCATGAAGTTTTGTTGTGTTCGGATATTTGTCAGTAAGGAAAACTTCTGGTGGCTTCCCTCCGTGCACTTTGAAATGGCGCACGAGAGATGGCCAGGGTCCGCCCGCCCCTGAGCACAAATCCAGCACGCGTTCAGAACCGCACTCCTCCAGGCGTTTTCGCAACAGTTGCGCGATCGGCTGATAAGTGTTGGTGACCTCCAGGATCATCTGTAGCCCGTCGACGAATTGATCCCGGAGGAATTGCGGAAACCATGGTTGTTCGTGAATCTCGAAGAGTCGCAATGGCGTAGACACCTTCTCTAGGTTTATAGGGAATCTCCTAAGCTGAAGTTGCAGCCGCAAGCCTTCGTCCGTGACTCCTCCCGCACGAATTGCACGTTCGTCGATACACCAATTGACTGACTTCGTCCGGTGTCAGTTGCAAAACAAATCGCACGGGGCGTAAAACGATGAATCCTATGCACTGCCCACTCGTTTAGCGGCCGCCAACCCAACCGCGTTGTTCCAGTCGATCACCGGCTGAGTAGATTCGGCGTCACCCTCTTGCAGATATGGCCTCTCGCCGGCGATTAGGTCTTCAACGGTGTAAAAGTCCGCGCATGTTTTCAAATAAAGGGGCCTCTCGTCAGCGACAAGGATTGCTACGGCACCGTTGCGCAGTCTAACTTTAAAAGATTTCATGGATTGAGCCGCCAGAATGCTGCCGCTGACTGCGCAAGAGCTTGACGCCAGATTAAACTTGGGTTGCCACGGAGTTGTGTCCGGCAACGGTTATCAGGAGTTAGACCAGCGGGACGGCCGGGCTTTCCTCGACGAAGGTCCGGAAAGCTGAATCCGATGCCTTCCTGGAAAGATCGGCCGTCACCTCTGGTTGTCAATTCAGCGTTTTGTGATGGATCTAGTCTTCATGTTCGCGACCAGCCTCGTCGGCTTCGTGTGCCAGATTGCGCATGAGCGCGAAGAACTCCTTCGATTGGCCAATGAACAGCCCCATCGCGGTAAGAAAGTTGACTACGCCCATAGCAATCCCCTTCGTCTCGGTCGGTCGAATGATCGAAACGATTGGGAGGTCGCGGCTAAGGAATGGGCATGGCTCCGGCATGATCAAGTTGGACTTGAGGTCTTCGCCGCTGGAACTGAGGTCCGGGAACGTCAACCCATTCGTGGGGTCGGTCAACGGAGCCAAGGGCGGTGAAACCGCATTACCAGCCTTATCCGACCATGTTTGAAAGTGCATCGTCTCTGTGGGGCCAATGCTGATCAGGATTCGCAATACTTCTACGCTGGTCGCTCTTTGCGCCATCGAGGGATAAAGGCTATTACCACCCTGTTCGATCGTCGGCATGTGGAAACCTGCGGTGTTGGCAATTGCCTGGAGGTGCGCGCTAGGCGTCAGGTCAGCATCGGTTCTGGGGATCGCGGTGAACTGCCCATTATTCAAACCCGGGACAGCTTGCGGAAACGTGAAGCTCGGATCAAGGTCGGGATTGTGGGAGTCGCTACGATATCGGGTCCACCAGCTAGTATCGAGCGTAAGTTGCATGAGATTCGTAAGTCGCGGCTGTCCGCTCGATCCAGTCGCCTTGCTTCCCTGTAAGGTGCGGAACTCGTCGAGATTGGCTGGCTCCGCGCCCTTTGATTGCAGGTACGCGTTTAGAAAAGTGAAGTGGGTGATCTCGTCGTCGGTGTTGTCGTGTATGTACTGCGCGAAATCCGAGTCAAGATTTTGCAACGCGGCGGTATACGCGGCGCTTCCACTCCCTCCCGGGACCTCACTATCTTGGATTCCGCCGAGTTCGTTGTACTGTATCCAAAAATCACTTTCGAGGATCTCGGCCGCAGCCGCGAACCGGAGCAGGGCTGCATCGCCCTTTTTAAGTTTTTTGCTCTTCTCGTCGCGGTCTTCGTCGCCGAAAAGAGTGGTCGCCCGACCTCCCAACATCCCGACACCGACCGCCGCCGCACTTGCCGCAAAGGCTCCCTTTTTTAAGAATGACCGGCGATTTCCCGCACGATTGAACACACTACCAGCGTTCTTCATGACGTTATCTCCTTTATGTGATGGATGTGTTGCCGGGTTGTCTTCCGCCTTCCCGCGCGGAAGCGAGTAGGGCGTATCTATTTTTCTTGCTGAGCGTTTCGACTTTCGTGCGAGCCGCCGCGCGAATCCCGTGGAAGCCGCATCTATTCCACGCTTCCTTGGTTCGAGTCAACGCATGAGGGACTGAACACGAGAAGCGCAGCCACCTCCCGATGGGCTGAGGGTCGGGAGCGCAGCGAGGATGCCCTACGCGAAACTCGAAATTGTCATCGCCGCGTCAGTTTTTGGTCCTAGAGAGGTAAAAGTTTGGTCATCGCCCCGGAACAATTGAGAGGTTTCTCCGGCCCGTATAACACGTTTACTGGAGATGTAGCATGAGGAAAGCCAACGGAGTTGTCCCGCTTGCAGGCCAAGTCCTGATTAACGCTGCCAGCTCAACCGGTCGATGCAACACCATCTAACCAGTTGATCGGCTGATACTTCCCCCTTAAGAACCAATCTGTCTGGCCGACTCGGCCGAAACCTAGCCAGGGTAACGTTTCGGCTAATCTAACCTAACCAGCGCTTGTAGTTTTTGTTTTCAATGCAAGGTGGGTTCGAGCTGAGTGTTGCGTCGACCCATTGAGACCACCGCATTAACCGTACATGTGGATTTCCCGATGGTAACGCGACTCTCCAGGAACTTGTTTATTGAGCTCCCTGGAATCAACAAATCCGCTTGGACAAGTTTCTGGCACTAGCGACGCGTCGAAGACGCAGTCCGGGCTTATCAGGAATTAGCCCGTCACTCCGGGCGAGGAAATCCTGATACGCAGCGGGAGCGTGGTGGGTGCATACTACGATCCAAAGCTGCAGATGGAACGATGGCTAATAATCTTTGCCTTGGTTCTTGCGGTATTGGTGGCAGCAGTGGTCGCAGCGAGTTATCTATCAACCATGCAGGGAGTCGGCAGCTAGGGACTTACGATGAGGAAATTATATTGGTACGCGACGGTGGTCGTGCTAGCGCATGCCGTGGTTGTTTTTTGGCATCTCGAACTTCTAGCAAGGCTGGGTACATCGCTAAGATTTGATCAAGTCCTGCTTTTTGCTGGCCTCGCCAACATAGTACCTCTCGTTGCTGTGATCTTGTTATGGGCGCATTTTCCCAAAGTGGGTGGGTGGCTACTTCTCTTCTTAGCTGTTCCATTAGCCATCGGCGGATATTCACATTTTCTGAGCCCCGGTTCGGACAATGTATTCCGGATGGCGCCAGGCGAAATGACTTTCGGTTTCCGGGTGAGTGCAGTGCTGCTGTTGGTGCTAGAGCTCTTGAGTTGTTGGGTAGCCGTTGAAGTCCTCAGAGACTCATCATTGTCCGTCGCCAACGCATAATTCAGGACCATGTTCGCTCCACGTGTGAACAAGCTTTTCCGTTCGGAGAAGGATGGAAGACATATATGAATTCACCTTTTCGATACTTCTTCGGACCGACGACGGGGGCTGTGGGCGTTGTGCTCATTCGCCTGGCTGTCGGGCTGATCTCTTTAACGCAGGGCATTCTGAAGTACATCGATCCCAATATGGGTATAGTCCGCTTCACTAGGATTGGATTTGCGCATCCATATTTCACTGCGCACTTCGTAGGAACATTTGAGATCGTGTGTAGCCTTTTCGTATTGCTCGGACTATGGACGAGGGTAGCCGCCTTACCGCTGTTAATTGTGATCTGCACCGCAATTGTGACAACCAAGATTCCGGAGCTATTTCGTGCGAATCAAGGTTTCTGGTACATGGTGAGTGACGTGCGTACCGATTTTGCGATGCTGTGCTCACTGCTTTTCCTAATTTCAGAGGGAGGCGGAGCGTGGTCGCTTGATTCTACGCGCGACCGTTAAACATTTCGGATAACTGATGAGAGATTTTCATGAGGCGAGGCGTTACTTTTTAAAGGCCACCGGCCTAGCAGCTGGAGCGATAGTCCTTTCTCCTGCAGAAATCCTTGCGCACTTGGCTGCACGCAAGCCCCACAGCGAACGCGCAACATTAGCGCAAAATGAGTCGAGTGCTAGCGACTACACATTGCACATCAAAGAATCTCCCATAGAGATTGCCCCTAAGCGAATCATCTCCGCGATTACCTACAACGGGCAATTCCCTGGGCCGCTACTCCGATTCAAGGAAGGCCGGGAGATTACCGTCGATATATTCAACGACAGTGATACATCCGAGCAACTACATTGGCACGGTCAGAACATATCGGCCGATGTCGACGGAGCCGCAGAGGAGGGCACGCCATTCATCCCCGCACATGGCAAGCGGCGCATTACGTTCACTCCGAACCCTTCCGGTCTCCGTTTTTATCACACGCATAATCGCGCTGGCGCGAACCTTTACGCTGGGCAATATAGCGGTCAAGTAGGAGCCTTATATATCGAGCCAAATCACAATCCGGGTAAATACGACCGCGAAGTGTTTCTGGTCCTTAAGGAGTTCGAGCCCACGTTCAGCCGCGGTGGCGACATGGCGCGGGACTTTCTGTCACTGGCAGCGCGAGACAAGGCGCTCGAAGAGACGGGTGAGTCGGCGATGAAAGCATCCCTCGCCAAAGGGATGCCACATGGATACGAAGTAGGGTATGGATCGTTCACAATCAACGGACGGATGCTCGGTCATGGAGAGCCAATTCGCGTAAAGCAAGGCGAACGCGTTCTGTTCCATGTTTTGAACGGAAGCGCCACGGAAATTCGCAGTCTTGCACTTCCGGGCCACTTGTTTCAAGTTGTAACGCTCGATGGCAATCCTGTGCCGAATCCGGCAAACGTTCCTGTCTTGTGGCTTGGCACCGCTGAGCGCATTTCCGCTATCGTGGAAATGAATCATGCCGGCGTTTGGATCATGGGAGATCTCGACAATGATGATCGCCGTCATGGTATGGGCATTGTCGTCGAGTACGCGGGCCGTACTGGCAAAGCGCAATGGACCGCGCCCGGGCTCTTTAAGTGGAACTATTCGCATTTCGCGAAAACTGGCGCAACTGCGCCGACGCCAGACGAAACGATTGACATGACGTTTTCGAAGGACAATGCGGCCGAGGAAGGCTTCAATCGCTGGACCATCAATGGATCGTCTTATCCTATGAGCAACGAAATGGCTCCAGCGTCATTTCACTTGAAGAAAGGCAAGCGTTACCGCCTACGCATGCATAATGCCAGTGACGATATCCATCCAGTGCATCTGCATCGGCACAGCTTTGAGCTGACCCGCATAGCAGGGAAAACGCTCGCGGGAGTGTTAAAAGACGTTTTCATGCTGGGAGGTTACCAGGAGGCCGAAGTGGATTTTGTTGCTGACAATCCAGGTCTCACGCTATTCCACTGTCATCAGCAGCTTCACATGGACTTCGGCTTCATGGCGCTATTTGATTACATCTAGGAGAACGTGAGTGAATGTTGGTAACAGGGATTATCACCTTCTACTCTCTAGCGGACGCGGTAGGGACGATCATCGCTGATCGCCCCCCGCACAGAACCGTACGAGCGGCTTTCCCGCATACGGCTCCCACCTGGGATGCGTGACGAGGAGGGTGGCTCTGCGTACACCGCTCCAGCCCTGGCACACTCGATTGCCCCGCGCTGTGTCGGGCGAGTGTTGCAGGAAACGATGTTCTCCTTGGCCCGCACCCTTTTCTCCCCAGGCTCCGCCGAAGATTGCTCTTCTTGGTTCGTCTGGTTCATCGATAGTATGGTGCGGTCCGGAGCCTGCGCGTCTGCCTTGTGGCTTTGCGCCTTCGCAGACCGGCCTCCTTCCCTTGCGGGCCGAGGCACTCCAGAGGTCTCCCGGTTCTCGTGCAGGTTGTTTCTCAGCGTGCGCGGGGTCTAAGACTACGCAGGACCGATGGCTCGCTCGCGATTATCGCGAACCATCGTGGTGCCTTCCTCTCACTCGGAATGAAGTCGGCATCCTGGTTTTGCGTTTTTCGAAGCTCAATACCCGGCCCACCGATGCCCCTGTCTACGCTTCAGGCCACATCTCGCGATGTCTCCTGCAAGACTCGAGGTCAAGATGGATTCGCTACTTCCTTTCCTGTAGGGCTCTTGCATCCCCTAGTTGGGTCGAGGACTGGCGCGATACTCCGAAGGTACAGCCTATCCGTTGCTCCCGGTTTCCTCTGGGAGTGCCTCATTAGCCGAACCGTAAGCTCGTTTTCCAGCCCCCGCCTCATCAAACCCATCGTGCCGATTTCCAGCAATGGGCTTACCTGCTCGCTTCTAGTCAAGGGTTATGAGACCGCTCCAGCAGGAGAGGCTTTCGGCAGCGGTCCTAGTCGATGCAGCCGGTAACCGTTATAAAGTCCCAGCCTCTCGTAGAGCCGCGTCCTACTCCACCTTTGCCAACCGAAGCCTGGTCGTTTCCGGGAGCGCATCAGGTGCCTCCGAATCTTCTTGTCTACCCAGTCTTTGACGAACGAGAAACACCGGCTGGAGTGCCCTACTGCAAAGTAGTTCACCCATCCCCGCAAGATCGGATTGATCAACTCGATCACTCGCTCCACGGGTTGGCTCATAAATCGTCGGAAGATCTCTCGGAGCTTTGCAAATAGCGCCGCACGCTTCTTCAACCTGGGCGTGTACTGCGGTCGCCACACCTGATTACGACTCAAGATGAGACGATATTCGAAGCCTAGGAAACAGAAACTTTCTCCCTGCGATAAATTCACCGTCCGACTCTTCTCTTCATTGATCGTCACGTTGAGTTTGGCTAGCTCTTGTCGCAACCGTTTTTCTACCGCCTTCACGAGCCATCCATGCCGCGGATGGGAGTCCATCAATATCACCAGGTCATCCGCAAAACGTGCGTATTGAACGTGGGTGTATTTTCCGCGTCGCGTGGTAGCCATTGCCTTCTCTAGCATCCGATCCACCTCATTGAGGTAGAGGTTGCTGAGCAAGGGCGATATCACCCCGCCTTGCGGAACTCCCTTCTTCCCCGTCGCCTTCACTATCATCTTGAGAAGATGCATCCCCTCTCCATCCTTTATCCTTTGCGCTACCTTCTCGAACAGCAGCGAGTGCTGCACGTTGTCAAAGTAGGCGCTCCGATCGATGTCGATGACTCGGGTCTTCTCCTCGACGATTGCTTTTGCCACGCGGTCCACCGCTTCCTGTGCATTTCGTTTGGGTCGATATCCATACGATCCCGATTGAAAGTCAGCTTCGAAGATCGGTTCCAGAATGAGCTTAAGGGCTCCCTGGACTACACGGTCACGAATCGAAGGAATCGAAAGGATGCGAACTTTGCCTCCCTCCTTCGGTATCTCCTTCTTCCGTACCCGCATGGGTCGATACGTGTTGAGGACTAGTTCGTGATGGATCTGTTGAAGAAAACTTTCCACTCCGCTCTCTTCGATGGCGTCGAACGTGACACCGTCGATTCCCGGTGCTCCATCGTTCTTCTTTGCCCTCTGGTAGGCTTCATGAAGCGTTTCCATCTTGCAGACATGCACGTAAAGTCCCCAGAAACGCCAAGTTGGTTCAGCCTTCGCCTTGACGTATAGACTCCTTCTCAGGTCCTGCAAACAGATGGGTGCCTTTGTCATCTCACCCTTGCCTTCCTTTTTGTGGGAGTCGTTGCAAACAGCAGGGTCTCTTCGCTCCGCGGGCATTACTCCGCTTCGCCGCTACTACAGACCCTCCGCCACCCTCTCGTCGTTCCACCGATTTCCCGGTGTCACCGGTTATACGGTTTCCTTTTCTCCGCCAATTTCTCAGCGGGACGAGGAGGGCTTCTCCAGTTGCTTAGCGCATCCTTGTCATCGTGCTGTCGCTATAACCCCGCCAGAGTGTCTCGCCGCTTCAGTCAGTCTGCGACGATCCATGTTGCCTTCGCCTCATGAAGGAAGGCTCGGCCTCTGGGGCTTCCGTTTCGAGACCATTTCCGCGTTCACTTTCGTTACGGCCCGATGACTCGCTCACCATCCGAAAGATGGCTTTGTCGATAGGCTTTCAGGATTCAGTTTCCTTCCTCCTTGCTATCCAAGCTACAGGGCTCTGGCTTTTGCCCTGGTGAGATTCTTCCTCACTGAATACGCCAGCCTTCCTTGGACACACCAACATGCCGGTTTATCCCGGCGCACCCTGATTAACGCAGGGGCCGATTCCTGGTGGTAATGCGATTTATCGCCAACGATCCGGTCAGCTGCACCTAATCTTGCGCGCCCACATTGGCTTCTCTGCAAACGTGACCTGAAATGTGTGTTTAATGACGGCTACCGAGCGCTTTCTGAGTGAGGTTCTAGGAGCAGCGCTCAGCCGACTCAAGCGGGCGCTGAAAAGAGATGGCTACAGGCCGCCCTCAAGACGGCCTGCAGCCAACTGGTTCAGTTTATTGAATGGAACCTGCGTTCAAAGTGCTTCGCCCTATGGCGTGCACACTGGGCCGGCATCGGTCAAGAACGTGGCGTTGTTGGAGAACCATCCGTTGACTCCAACCGACGGAGCACCGTAGAACCAGGAGAAAAACGCCAATTCCTGCATGTGGTAAGTGAACCCGTTTTCGGGGTTGAAAATCGGCGGCGCAAGCGTGCCGCTCAACGGATCACCTACCTCCAAGTTCCCTTGACACCCCGCAACCTGCCCCGTGTGGCCCCATAGAGGCGTCGGATTGTTGCCGAATGGATCATTCATCCATTCCGCGACTTCGTGCGACATGATAGAAACATCTGGCACCGGACTCGCAAATATAGCGCTTGTGTCAAAATCGGCAGTGCCGAAGGACTGCGCCCCGAATGCGTCATGGAAGCCCAGAATGCAACACGCGCCACTATTCAGCGTTGCGCACCCGGACGTTGCTCCCTCGCACTCAACCACATTGTGAAGGGAATATAGCGGGAAGGTGCTCGGGTTAACGCCCTGTGATGCCAGTTGGGTGAATAAGCCAATGATCGCGGGCTCATAAACGGAAATGTCGATAATCCCCTCCGTGCCGGTTGGGCAACCGCCAAACGCGGCGCTTGGGTAGGCCACGCCATCCGCTGCCGGGATGTTGACGACGATCTTCGGGACGGTTATGACGGGATCAAGAACGACCTGGTAGTTAACTTTACCCGAAGCACCTTTTGAAACGAGTTGGAAGAAGTTTCCACGCTGGAATGCATCGGTGGTCTGGGTCACACCCACATCAGTGCCGCCAAAATTGAAATCGAAGGGACGGAAGATCGGTGACTGCTGCACGAGCTTGAGCGGAACGTCGTTCGGCGATGACAAGCAAGAGTCGTCAGCGATCGTCGGATCGAATACAGTGACGCCAGGAGCCGTCAGAACCTCTCCCGCTCCATTCACACCGGCGAACACCGAATTGGTCACGATTACAATCGGAATCAGCTGAGTTGATACTGAAGTACGCCCATTCGAGTCAAAGAATGGACTCCTCCCTACAATCTCCCCAGTGTAGATATTTCCATCCCTGCTCGACGTGACTGTATACGTAAAGGTTTGAAGTTGGGCCCCATTTTTCTTGTTACCGTTCGCCTGGACCGCGGAGTTGGCTTTGCTGAGCGCAGCTCCCAAAGCTGCTCCTTCAGCAGTACTCGGGTTCTTTGTAGGGGTCATGAATGGATTTACTTTCGGCAATACAGCGGCCTGCTGTCCAAATGCGAAGGGCGCAGACACGACCAGCGCGATCGCAGCACACATAAACGAGACCATCGATTTGCGAACCATATAAATCCTCCTCGTGAAGTCGATAAATCAGAGATGACTCGTTAAGGCATGCGGGGAACAGCTGCAGCCTTCTTTTTGGGGTTACGCCTCGAGCCCGTCAGACACATGCACAGCCGCGCTATTATGTCAGCGAGCCAATTTTAGACAACAGGAGATAGCAAAACGCACGGTCGGACCAATCAGGGAAAGTAGGCTTCTCCTGAGAAACGCTGGTGACTGAATACGCCTTTTCGCGAAGTCTTGTCAAGAGAAACGAGGCCAGAAAAATTTGTTCCACTAGTTCCTAGGAGTTCCACATCTCCCTTTATCGCCACAATGCGTGATTAACGCCCTTACTGGAAACTGACCTATTACTAAGGTGTTTTGTAACTCTTCGCTTCTTTTGCACAGGTCTATGAGTACTGGGCCTTGACAGAGAGTGCGCCCGAGGAGCAGCATGACGTTGCGTCCGGCGTACTCACGCCACGCGCTTTGATCTAAGCTAGCCCTTCGCGTTAACGATACGCGCTTCACCGAGTAATCACTGAACCGCAACAAAATTCCCCCCAGCGTTGTTCTTGCTTTCGGGAACCCGGCCACTCGGCTTCCGACTCTTTTTGCGGAAAAACATGGACAAAGGACCCAGTCTCGCGGGCGTGCTTTGGCGTCGTCATTTTGCGCGCGTCATCACAGAAGCTGCGGGTGTACGGTGCTATTCCTCCTCCCAAGTCGAGAACGAAAATCCCAACCTAACCAAACGTTCGGCCAATCTCTCACGGCGTATGGGAACACGAGGAGCCGACATTCCGCAGCATTTTCGGTCCGCAATCTCAACCGAAAACTAGGAGGATAATCCCATGATCAAGGTATTTCGGCTCTTGGTGCTGTGTACGATCAGTGTCGCATTAGCGTCAATCACATGGGCGCAGACCTATACGACGGTCGACTTCCCTGGTGCGACCGCCACCACTCTAGACGGCGGTCCCAACCCGCAAGGCATGAGCGTTGGTAGTTACACCGACACATTTGGTGTCACGCATGGTTTCACGTTAACGGCCAAAGGTGTATTCACATCGTTCGATCCTCCGGGCTCCATGATTACGGTGCCCGACTTTATTAGTCCGCAGGGAGTTATCGTGGGCGAATACGCGGATTCGGCTTTCGTCAGCCACGGTTTCATTCTGGATGGGGGACAATACACATTTGTTAACGTCCCAGGCGCGGCTGGCACCGGTCTGAGTGGTATCAACCCCTCGGGTGAAATCTCAGGATCTACCTGCTCCGACCCGGCCTGTGGACTCTTTGGCGCTGCTAACACTCAGCACAGCTTCGTGATGTCCAAGAAAGGAGTTATTACAATTTTCGATCCACCCCCTCCCGCAGTCAGCAGCGAGGCCAGTGTCGTGAACCCATCCGGTACAGTCGTCGGTTCTTACACGGACCTAAGCGGAGGTACATGTTTTGTACAGTGTCTGGGGTACCTGCTCGACAAAGGGACGTACACCACGATCAACTTCCCGGACGCTTCGTTTACGTTTGCTGGAGGGGGTAACGCTCCGGGCGACATCGTAGGGGAATACAACGATGCTGCAGGCGTCGGACACTCTTTTCTGCTGAGCAAGGGCGTCTATACGTCGTTCGACCCGCCCGGAGCTATCTTCTCTGAGGCAACCGGGATAAATCCTGGCGGTACCATCGTTGGAATCTATTTCGACTCCGCGGGCGTTGAGCACGGATATATCCGGACGAAGTAAGCGAAGAGAATTGGTCTCACTTGGCCTCTCGTCAGCACAATTTTCTGTGCTGGCGAGAGGGCCATCCTGGCGTCAGGTTCCGTCCGATGTTAACCGGTGAAATAGTTTTTTTACGTCTGGGTATGCAAGAATGCGCAGGATTAGAAAATTACAGTTTTCTAATGCAGCGCTGGGATGTCACAAAAGAGCGATTTTGCTGGCTTTGTGGAAGGCGAAAAGGAAGGGGTTTTCTAATTCCACGAATCTTGTGAAGTTTTGAGCATCGTCTGCTCTCCCCAAATTGTTCCCCGATTCGCGCGCTCAATGCCGCCGGCGGGAGCCGCAACTCAACTCGCGCACTGATAGCGACGCGCGCTGCTACTACGTCCCACGAAATCGCGCTTCGTCAGGAAGAACTCGACCGACGCTCTAAGAAATCCGATCAGAACCCCTACCGGCAGACCCCAAAAGCGCCTTATAGTTCTGATCCATTCGATACTCTTGTGCGGCCACGAAAAACTCGTTAAATATCTCATCTGGAACGGTGGCGCCGGCCTCTACCGTTCGCTGCAAATTGTCTAGTGCCGCGTCGAACCGACGTTCTTTTTCGTCGAGGGTGACTTCTTCGGCCATGATCCGGTTCTCCTTCCAGGCGAAGGTATCGAAACGGAGTCGCTGGATTATTACAGCGGGATCAATTCAAGGGCTTGGCGTGATTTTCGCACGCGTAAGAATAATTAGTGGAAACGTCGCGGCCAAACGAATCCTCATTATCTGCCGGGAGGAATTTATGCGTGGGCAGTCCGGCGCTAAGAGAAGATCCTCCTCGCACCGCGAATGAGATGCCAAACAACTGACATGCCACGATGGTAACGATATAATCCCCCGATGCCTTCGGACGCAGATCAAGATCGCGGTTTTTCAGTCCTGCTTGAGCACAGACCTCGCTGTGTCGCCTTCGTTGTGGACTTGGACTCGGTGAACAACGACCTGATAGACGCAATCGTTGACTTCAGTGTCGACAGCTGGGGAGGTAGGTTCAATCCGATAATTCTCAGTCAGAATAAGAAGATTTGCCCTGATTAATGGCGGCTACTCAAGCTAGCTGACGCAGACTTGATCTATTCTTACGCTGAACTAGACCAGGAAACAGTCGAGCGTCTCGATTGGGAGTGCGGTCCTATACACATCGTTAGGAATCGACGCGTCCCTTCGTCCGATCCGCGGGATTACAGGCCTTCCTCCCTCCGCGGCGAACAGGCATCAATTACGGGGCTGATCCTCCAATTTAAAGACTTAATTCCCGGGGTTTTTCGAGTTCACAAAGAACCCTCCATCTTGACTTTTGATATTGAACACTCCAACGAGCGGAAGATTAGCAGCTTCGTGCGCAGAAACTTCGGAGTCTCGCAAAAAGCATATTTCGCGGTGCGCGACGAGGGCGTTAATCCGACTTATCCGGCTTCATTTTCGGATATCGATGTCCTTGAATGCATCGAGAAGGCGAACAACTTGCTCTTGCCGATCAATCTGAGTTCGGTGGATGCGCGCAGGCTGCAAGCAATGGTTACAGAACGAGACGAGTCATTCGTGATTCTCTACGGCGACCATCCTTCGAATGCAGTCAATTACTGGAATCGAACGTATTTCAGGGGCCGTAGTAATTGGTCTTCGGGAATAGATGATATGTGGCTGCCGCCCTCTTTGCTGGCGGATCCAGCGTCTTATGATGCTCTCATCAAGACGCTTCGTCGCCGAGTGTTTATGAGCGGCCAACGCGCATTGAAGATTATTTCATGCGACCACGAAACGCCTGAACTAAATGAAATCGCAAAAAAGATCAGCCGCGATGCGAAGACCAATTTCTATCCAGTGCAAGGAGAAAAAATCGCGCAGGACTTCTTTCCCGAGTTTACCACCGTGAAACCGTTGGACTTTAATCCGCCTCGACCAAGGCATGAATTTGTGAGAGGACGGCGATTCTTCGTTGGGATTGAGCGGCCGGGCAGCCTTGTGGCAGAGCGGGATGAACGTTGGATGTTACGGCTCTGGATTCAGGATTCCGAGCAGGAAATGCCATACGTCAACCAGGAGGCTTGGTGGACACTCCCACGTCGTCAATCATTGGCGCGACTGTTCGCTGGTCGGAACAGGCGATCCCGGATCGGACGGGAGGGCGAGCTGGTTGTAGAAATCGAATCCACCGAACAAAACTGCGAGATTACGATCCCCGACAAACACGCCCTTTTTTCGGCTCTCTTGTTACCGGAAATGGAGTACTGGACCACTGACGACCTTCGACATTGTATTCCACGCAAACCCCGCAGAACAGGGATCGGGCATTCCGACAAGGGTAAGTATCTGAATGGATTATTCAGCTTGTTCGGTTCGATGTCCGAGGCAACATACTTTTTTGAGCATCCGTTTTGGTCGCGGGTGCTGATTGAATTGTGCCGCCCCGAAGTATCTGAACAAGTGAAAAATCAAGTCAAAGTGGCGATTTCAGAACAGGCGTCCGCGTTCGTACGCGATTTTCAGAGTAACGCTGACACTGCTGTTGAATGGCTAGCGGAAGAGGTCATCCAGGCCGGACAAAAGATTCCTCGAGCTGAAAACTTGCTGGGCTTCGACGCCTTGATGAAGTCAAAAACAGAGTTTGCCGCAAAAGCAAAGGGGGCTGACCGCGACCGTGCTAATGGTATCGACTTGGAGGGAGATCTCTTCACTCTCACCAAAGGTAACGCGCTTCTGCAAGGGTTCGAATTAAGGTGTCATCACTGCATGTCAAAGTTCTGGTATCACATCGACGATGTTAAGAAGGACGTCGATTGCATCGGATGTCGAAGTCCGATCGTGCTGCCTGTTGAGAGGCCGTGGTCCTATAAAGCCAACGAGCTCCTGTGGAAGGCCGTGAGATATCACGGGTTAATTCCGGTCGCGAGAACCCTTCACCGCCTTTTTAGCGAGACGAAGTCTGGCTTTAACTTCGCAACGGGCGTGGTTATGCTTGATTACACCCAAAACCCACCCAGGACTACAAATGAGATCGACATCGCTTGGATGAGGGACGGCGAATTTGGCGTTGCAGAAGTGAAGCAGTCGACAGGGCTTTTCAAAACCAAAGACTGTGAACGACTAATCACGCTCGCAAAATTGGCACGTCCCGACACAGTTCTGCTGGCTGCGATCGAGGGAGACGATGCGAAATTGACGAAATGGCAGCAGATTGTTGACCAAGAGCTTAAACCTCTAGGAATCAAAACAGAGGCGTGGGGACCCTCTGTATTCTCCGTACCCAGTTACCACTTTTGGTGACCCCGGCGCAGAAGACCGGCCCATCACCGCACTTTGAACGACGCAGCAATCGGAGGCCACGATGGTCATTGGAGAACGGCTTAAGGCTCTGCGAGAACAGAAAAAGATGTCTCAAGGCGATATTGAAAAGCGGACCGGGCTCCTTCGTTGCTACATTTCACGGGTGGAGAACGACGACACAGTTCGATCCTTTGATACGCTGGAAAAGATGGCGCGCGCTCTCGAAGTGCCTATGTACCGGCTCTTCACAGATGAGGTTCACGTAAAGAAACCAAATCTGCCAGCAGAATCCATTCGGAGTCGGACGGTCAACTCAAAACAGGAGCGCGAGCATCGCGCGTTCGCCAAATTATTTTCGCCCAAGAACAACAAGAGCCGCGGACTCCTGATTCACATGGCCTCGAAAATGGCGAAAAGAGCTTAGTCCTCGCTCGCAGCAAGTTAGCGCCACCGGTAATTGTGAAAGGCGGATCAGTATGAAACCATTCCGATCGCTTGTCGTGCTTGTGTTTTGTTTCCTGATAATTCCGAGCCTTCACGCTCAAATCAAGAAGCTCACCGGGGCCGAGGCCAAGGATCATATCGGCAACCGTGCCACAGTGTGCGGCAAGGTAGTTAGCACGCACTACGCAAAGAGTTCGAAAGGCGAGCCAACGTTTCTAAATCTTGACGAGCCCTACCCAAAGGAAGTTTTCACAATTCTGATTTGGGGATCGGATCGCGAAAAGTTCGGGACACCTGAAGATGAGTACAAAGGCTTGCGAGTGTGCGTGACGGGAAAGATAACTAGCTATCGGAGTCGGCCGGAGATTGTAGCAACGGAACGCGGACAGATCGAAATTCAAAAGTAAGAGGCTGAATACGATGCTCCCTGTCAGTTCGGCCAATCGCTCTTCGGCCAACGAGTTTCTTTCATGAGGCAGGATTCACAAACCCTCGTTCCGTGTTTGAGCGTGAAAGAGAGTCTTCAGGTATCCGAACCGATCCGCCGGTTGTACCTTTGTCACCTTCCTCGCCATGCGAGGTGTTACCGTCCCGGTGCAACAATATCTTCGGCCGCGCGGGCGACTAGGAAGTCTCGTCGGTTTGCAGTATCTTGAGTAGGTACAGGCAATCGGCTCGGAGGAAAGCATGGCAGACCATAAGTGTGGAGACAGCGCTGTGCAGCCCGCAGCCGCTGGCGCGCATACGGTGAAGTGCGTGAAGTTTGGCAAGGAAATGCCGGGACTCGATCGCCCGCCATGGAAAGGCGAACTCGGCAAACGAATCTATGACAGTGTCTCGAAAGAAGCCTGGAAGTTGTGGATTGAGCATTCGAAAATGGTGATGAACGAGTTTCGGTTGAATCCGCTCGATCCCGGCTCGCAGAAAATAATTGAAGAACAGATGGAACAATTCTTCTTCGGCGAAGGCGCCAAATTGCCGGAAGGCTACATCCCGCCGCAGACCAAAGCCTAGTCCGCCAGCTTGCTTCGATCCGGAATTCGATCCACGCATGAAAGGATGTGGTCAACGGGAAATGCGTCCTGTCACTGGATGTTCGACGGGCAATCGCGGCGAAAAAATGAAATGCAGCTTCGCATGCGCGGCTCGCAACGCGGATTCCGCTTCTTCCGGGGATGAACCCCGCGCAAAAATAAATCCCAAGTAACTCGAACCTTCCGGCCATGCTGCCACATAATCACGCAAGCGCGCGGTAATGCGAATTTCAGCGACGCCTGATGTTTTCTCCGCTTGTTCGAGTCCCTCCAGTCGTTCGAAAATTCCACTGTGCGGAACGGGCACCATCATCACGCCGGAGGCCCCATCCTCCCGCGCTAAATCGCTTCCGCCGAGTTGCAGCTCATGGCGAATCAACAATTCTTCGAGAGAAATTCGCAGCGGACCAAAACGTAAAGCCCGCGAGCATAATCCACCGATTGGCCGGGGAGCGGCTTCGAGGACCCATGGGCCCGCATCATTCACGCGAAATTCCGCGTGAAGCGGGCCGCTGGTCAGCCCGAGCGCCTCAACAGTTCTTTGCGCGCACTCTGCTATTGCGTGCAGCTTCTTCCATGGCAACCGCGAAGGAGTGACGTAGATGGTCTCCTCAAAGTAGGGGCCTTCGAGCGGAGCGGGCTTGTCGAAAATTGCCAGCACGCGCAGCCGGCCGGAATCGACAAGGCCTTCGACCGCTGTTTCTTGTCCTGGAATGTAAGCTTCGACGAGCACGCGATCGAGGTTGGGTTCACGCAGAACTTGGATGTCGGGAGATTCGAGAAGAGCGTGGATGCGTCGGACCGCCGTGGTGAATTCTTCGGAATTATTCGCACGAATCACGCCCTGGCTTGCGGCAAGCGACAACGGCTTGACGACACAGGGAAATTTCACGCGAGGTAAGACAGTGGCCAGGTCTTCTCCCAAGAAAAACGCGAAAAATGTCGGGATCGAGACGCCGGCGGCATGCAGGATTTCACGTTGCCGAAGCTTGTTGCGGCACGCTTCCACCGCTTCCGGAGGATTGCCGGCGATGCCAAGAGCCTGTGCGGCGAATGCCGCGGTCGAAGTGGGGCGATCGCCGAGCGCGAGGATGGCGTTCACGGGTTTGTCGCGGAGCTCGCGCGCGATCTCCCGCGCGGACTCGCTGGGATTTTGGAAATGTAGCGGCAGTGCGCCGTCAGACCAGGGATCATCGAGCTTGTGGCACCGGTCGGTGCCGAACACGACTTCAACGCCGAGTTTTTCTGCCGCTTCGGCGAAGCTACGCGTCTGATATCCCAGCTTGCTCGCCAGGATCAGGAGACGCCTCGATTTTTCATTCCCAGACATTTCGAATTCAAGCCGCGTGCCCGGATAATGCGCTCAACCTTGCGGGATCATACCTAGATCCGAATACTCGCTCAAAAAATGTCGCCGGACGGATGCTTCGTCCTGCATGACGGGCTTACGATGACGATAAGAGCCGAGCCGCCCGGTGAGGCCTCACACGAAGCCTTCGGATTGGCGCACGGTTTCGCGCGCTTTGGCGATGGCAACCAACTGGTCGCCAGTGGGCTCCGCTCAACAATACCAGGGCTCATTCAGATAGGGGATGGCGGCGCGCACAACCAGGAGGGGATGCGCGCGTGTCGCCACGACGCTTAATCCCGAGGCGCGATGTGCCACTTCCCAAATATTCTCGAAAATTGGCGCGCGTGAACGTTTCAGCCTTTCGTCAGCATGCACCTGACGCTGAATCTCTTCACAAAGCTGGTCGACTCGCGGGTCGACGTGGCTCCATGGGTAAAGCAATGCCTCTTCATCGAAAGGTCCGATCATTTCGGGGATTTCGGGTAGCTCCAGCAAACGCGAGCCGGCAGGAATCAGCAAGCGGATGGCGAGTTGGATCGGCGCGACGCTTTCGACGAGATCGTTTTCGCGGATCACTTCGAGGAGGTCGCAGTAGCCTTCGAGCGTCGTCCATGGCGTGAAGGCCACAAACGTCGGTTGCAGCACCAAACCGGCTTCGCGAAACATTTGGACTGCGCGCAGAAAATCCGCGCGAGTGTGATGCTTACCGAGCATTTCGAGGACAGCATCATCCACCGATTCGACAGCGCTAGTCACGAACAGGCAGCCCGCGTCGCGCAACGCCATCAGGTTACGCGCCTGCTGTAGCAAGTGTTCAATCTTGATGGTGACGTCGTAGGTCAGTTGCGGAAATTCGCAATGCAGCGCCTCAACAATCGTCAGCGCATGCGCGGGACCATTGAAAAAGTCAGGATCGCCGAAGGTAATGTGTTGCGCCCCAGCCTCAACCTGTTGGCGAATATCTTCCAGTACCACGTCGCGATCGACAATCCGAAATGCGCCGTTGTAAACCGGCACAATCGGGCAGTGACGGCAGTGATGCTTGCAGCCGCGGCTGGCTTCCGTATAACCAACCGTGCGCGTCTCCCCGGTAGGCATGATGAGCCGCGCATATTTCTCGAGTGGGATCATTCCTCCGCGATCAGGGAGTAAGAACTTCTGCCGCGCGAGAGAAATTACCGGCTCGCGTTGTTTGCCGTTCGTCTCTGCGACAAGCCGTGCGACCAAATCCACGAGTCCCTGCTCGAATTCGCCGCCGAGAATTGTTCCCACGCCAAGTTTGCGCAAGTACGCTTCGTTAACAGGCGCATAAAGACCGTAGAAGCAGATGTGGGCGCCTGGATTAAGTTCGCGGATTGTTCCCACAAGCTGCACCGCCAGGCGTGTCGCCGTGTGCATTGGCACGCAGAATGCGACCAAATCCGCTGCGCGTATCGGATCTTTGCGGAATGGCTCACGCGAAAGATCGAGGCAAGTGACTTCCGCTCCTGCGTTGCGGAGCCAGGCTGCAGGCGAGGCTAGACCGAACGGTTGGCGGCCGAGCTCATAGGTCGAAATTAAGACAACATTCATCACAATGTCTTCTGATCGCCAGAGGGTCACATTTGATGGCGATTAGAAAAGTTCTCGGTCCGTCACTTTCAATGCCTTAGCGCTGCGCGAATTCAGTGGCTGCTAGAAACGCCATTTGCGAAGCTGGAGAGGTTGACCTGACGACCCTCTTTCATCTTACTCACCGTATGCACGCTTTGATGCTTCCCTCCGTCCTTCCTGCCTTTGCATCATCTTCTTTGAATACCACGAATTTTCGCCAATGAAGGAGCCTGCTCCGGCGGATTGTCCCTGTCCCTCGCCATTACTCAGACAGACCGCAGAATCAACAGCTTACAACAATACTGTCAATCGTTGATCTAGTATAACTGCCTGCCATGTTCGCCATTCTGTTCCGCGACGGATTTCAGCGGCTATCGAAGGATGCTATCCTTCCAGCTATCCGGCAGAAAAGCAATCCAGTGAATGCCCGTATAACTCAATTGGAAAAGCAAACCTTCGAAGGGATAAGATGGTGAAAAAGAAAGTCACTCTTTTCGGGACCACGCACTGCGACGTCACAAACGCTCCGGAGGGCTTGCAGGATGCCTACGCCTTCATTCTCAACGAGATTGAACCCCAAGTTGTTCTAGAAGAATGGTCGACGGTTCAAAAACATCGATCAGCCGCTGCGGCCGCGGCCGACAATAAGAACATCCCTTGGGAGAGTATAGGCACGCCCGCCGAGGATCGATTCTGGACGTTTGGCCCGTCAGACGCATTGGGTTTCCCGAGCGCATCCGGTCTTCTCCAGTATGGACCCATCGCCAATCAGGAAAGCCGCGAAGTCGCAATGTGTGAAAGCATTCAACGCGCGATGGAGACCCGCGAGACGGCGTTACTCGTAATTGGGCTTTCGCATTTACATTCGATGTTTGTAAAGCTGTCGTCCGAATTCGATGTCAAGGGGTATGCGTTGTTTCATGAGTGAGATAGACCGGACTATCATAATCGTTTCATTCGGCTTCGATTGGCTTTCCTTAACACGTGAGACACCGACAAGTCGCACGAGCCAATCCCAATGCCATGGACGCGGAAAGCGCGGACCGGAAAGAATATCAACCGCGTTAAGTATTGAGATCGCAAGCTTTGAGGCCATGACGGGGAGAGTTGTCGATCAACCCTGGTGGAGGAAGCTCCAGGTTTCAATCTTCGACTCCAGCAGCGGTTTGTAATCTAGGACGATCTGATCGCAAGCTCCGAATTTGTATTTCGCACCGCTTTAATCAGCTTACCTAAGATGTACAGCACGGACCCAGCAAACGAAGAAACGCCAAACAGATCAAGCCAAAGTGCGCCACAACGACCAGCCCCAATCTTAGGTTTCTTGTGGCAAATGGTGCGGGTGCAACCTTGATTCCCTCCTATCGAATTTGGCGGTGAGTATGGACGTGGAGGGTGGTGTTCAGAACTGGAACGCGCTAGCACTGGATATCTGAAAGAAACTCCGAACGCTGCACCAATGCTCAGGAAAAACACGGGCAAGAAGCGCCACGTCGAGTCCTGCACGACTGAGAAAAGCGTGCCTATTCCCACTGATCTGTTAACGTTCTCGTCTTATTTTTTGGTTCGTGCCTGGGTTCCATGTGTCCGATGTCGATTACAACAGGAACATTCGCCAACAAGCCAGCGAAAATGCAGGTTCCTGTCGGGAGGATAGGGAGGTATTCAAAGGAGACTTTGTCCAAATACGCGATCGTTCTTTCCACAGCCTTAATATCCTGATCGTTAATCAGCCTGTGCAAGAAATAGTTATGCAGCTGCGAGATGATCGTGGGCGAGATGTCAGCCGGCCTTTGGCTTGCCACCGTAAGAAAGACTCCGAATTTTCTGCCTTCCTTAATTATTTCCTCGAACGTCTCCAATCTGTAGTCCTTCCATTGCTCACTTTCCCTGCTCGAATCTTCGGAGAGAATGTTGTGCGCTTCATCGATGATAATGTTTAGGTAGGTGTCGCCGTCGTCCTCGAACTTCTTGTCGTCGTAGAGCTTCTTGCACAGAAGAAGTGGCAGAATCTTCCTGAGCTGAATGTTCACATCCCTGAGGGAGACGACCGTGATGTTTTTCTCAGTCACGAGCTCGCCGATCTCAACTTGACTCGTCACACACGTTCGGACGCCTGCAAATCGTGCACAGGTTCGAAAATACATTTCGTTGTGTCCTGCATTCTGTGCACTCGACTCATGCATTCCGTGCACTCGTGACCTGCATTGTGTGCGACATAAGAAGGGGTTTTAAGAAGGGTTTGTAAAGAGGCTACTACTTGTACTCTATTCCTTCTTACGAAGGAATAGAAAAACGGCCGCACAAATCGCGGCCGCCTTCCACTTACCTCCTTTTTCTGGAAAGCATTCCAACAAATCGTTTTGCTCAATTGCCATCTCTCTCGCTCCTCACCTTCGTGATCGGAGAATTCAATTCATCCAGTCGATGTGCCCAGTGATCCGGAGTTCGATCGCATACGATGGGTAGCCTCCAACCGTGGTGTTCGCCTCGAACCGGATACCCAGACATCCTTAGAAACCTTGGGGCGTCCAGCGTTCATTGCCCGTTCCGCCGTAGGTCTCCAACCACTTCAAGAGGCGATTCGTTTCATCGACGTGGAACATAACGGGCTCCCTCCTCCGAATTGACTTCAAAGTCCAGAAATTCTCGGTCACAACGCCCATTAAATCGCCCACAAAGGGGCCTGACGAGCATTCTGAGGAGTTATTCTGCGACAGACGGAGAAACACGCAGGAGTCCGCAAATCGATGCGTGCCGGACGTATTGCGTGCATTGCTCAAGAATTCAAAGCGGCGATCTCAAGTTCTGCGGTTAGCTCGCTTCTCGAACAGAAAATCGAGAGTGGAAAAACGAAACCGACATCCAGAATACGGTCGGCGAGAATTGGCGTTTCGTCCTGCCGACTCCCGTAATCAGACGATGGAAAGCTGCAGCGTTGAACACGCAGCAATTCGACAGTGTTGTACTGCGAAGCCTGCGGCGGATCCTGAATCAGTTGGTCCAAACTTCTAACCTTTAATCACACTACGAATCTTAGTGTTGTTACTTGCACCCCCGCTCTCGCCCTCATCGTCTGTCGAAGTGGTAACAGAAAAAATAGCGGTCAGATTGGTGCATCGAATCCTGTACAACGATGGCAGACGTTTATCGCAATGCCGGTATGCCGGTGTTGTGGAGATTCGGGGCAAGCGAAACGGGAGGGCCAAATGACTAGCCAGGAGCTGATCAATCATTACGCGTGGCACCTAGCGCAGTTGAAGTGGCAATTGTGTGGATCGCTCAGCTTTCGTCGGCAGAGCGTTCCTTTCTGGATGGCCAAGCGCTGTTTCGTCGCCTGGATTTCACAAATCGACGTAGCGGAAGGGAAAGACACAGTTCAGTGGGCGAGGATTTATCACAGTGGAGCATTTCCAGACGATCCCGGCTTCCATGTTCTTCTAGCCGACGTAAAAGCGGAAAGCAAATACGTGTGGATTAATCTTTGGCAGGAGATCGCTGGCGACGCCGACATTGAGTATGCGGTTTGTCACCACAATGCTTCCCGATTCTTATCCGGAATCGCTCGGCATGGTTCTGATTTTGAAATCGACCACTACCTAATCTGACGTTGGATCATTTCCCAAATTCCGTGCCGGAATGACGTGTGGCGGTCCCGTTAAGCACAACGATCATCACATAATCGCCGCACAGCGGGAATGAAGATCCGGGACAAGAAAAGAATTCCGTCGGAGTGGGAAACGGGTTCGAGTTGAAAGGAAAACTGCTTGATTCATAAGGCTAGACCATGCGATCAGAACTCCAACTCCTACTTGAGCAAGCCAACAAATTGCCCGCGGAACAACTCGCTACATTCCTGGGTGAATTGGAAATTGTGCGGGTCACAGCACTGAGGCGAATCACGACGCCAGCGGTCGAAGCGAAGCAGGACGTCCTGCTCGACGTACGCAAAACAGCAAAACGGCTGCACTGTTCACAGGACTATTTGTACCGCAACAGCCATCGCATGCCGTTCGCGCGGCGCGTCGGCAGGAAACTTCTTTTTTCCAGCAATGGTTTAGATTCGTACTTGATAAAAGCCCGATGATGGACGTAAACGAACCGAGCGTGCGCGCATGATGGGAATATTTGTGGAATCACGGACGCTCCCGGTCCGATCGGCTGGACAGAGGCGGCTCACAACAACACGCTTTACATGCTTACCCGCTAGGCATAACAATCCCGAGAATGAAACTCACTTTAGCGACGTTCCGGCGGTGGGGCAAGAAAGGCGGGCAAAAGCGGGCGAAGAATCTATCTAAGAAACAACGGAAGGAGATCGCCCGCAAAGCAGCGAAATCACGCTGGGCGAATCAGCTGTCAAAAGGAGACGACTAACATGGCCAGCAACAAGGGTGGACGCGTTTTTTTTTCGCGGTAACATCGCATGGATTGGTTACTACCTCAGAGGCAAACAATTTCGGGAATCTGCTGACACCACGGACGAAAAGCAGGCGAAGAAGTTCCTAGCCAAGCGTATGCGGGAAGTAGGGTGCGACTTGGAAGGTGTGCGCACATTTGTGACCCCGCAAAATGCGCGCCTCACGATTACGGACCTAGTGGCGGCATTGCGCGCCAAACTGAAATTGGACGGGCAACTCTCGCCGCAGAACACCAGCGAACTAAAAAAACTGGACGCGGACCTCGGATACTTTCGTGCGGCGCAACTGACCGCCGAAAAAATCGACGCCTACAAACAGGAAAAGCTCGCGGAAAAATACGCACCCGCGACGGTCAACCGCACACTGGTTTTCTTGCTGCGCTGCTATTCGCTCGCAATCGAACGCGGACACCTAGTCAGCAAGCCGCGCATCGAGTTGCTGCCAGTATCGAACGCGCGGCAAGGTTTCTTTGAAGATGCGGGCTTTCGCAAGTTGTACGCGTGCCTTCCGCAAGACTTGAAAGACTTGGCGCTGTTCGCGTTTCTGACTGCCTGGCGGAAATCCGAAGTGAGTTGCTTGCGTTGGAAGTACCTTGAAAGCGGCGTGCTGCGGATACCGGCGGAAGCGACGAAAACCGGCGTCGCGCGTAGCGTGGTAGTCGCCGGCGAACTCGCCGAAGTTATCGAGCGACGCAAGGCCGCGCGTTCGTTCAAAAAGCCGGACGAGACCACGGCGGTTAGCGAGTTTATTTTTCATCGCGCCGGCGAGCGAATTATCGAGTTCCGCAAGGCATGGGCCACCGCGTGCAAGAAAGCCGGATGCGCCGGGCGGCTGTTCCATGATCTGCGGCGCAGCGGCGTCCGGAACATGATTCGCTCTGGCGTCGCGCAAAACATCGCAATGAAAATCTCCGGACACGCCACCACGGCCATGTTTCGCCGCTACGATATTTGCAACGAAGAGCATTTGAAGGCGGCGGTGGAAAGCGTAACCAAGTACAACGCGGACCAATCCGCGAAGGCGGCACAGCAATCCAACGTGGTGTCAATGGGCGGGCGGTAAAAGCCTTCCGAAACGGAGGGCTTTTCGGGCGGCGATTTTGCCGCCCTTTTTTTGTTTGAACGCACATCGCGCACATATCGCGCACAATCGGGGTTTTTCTCTCGATTCCTCACTTGGAAATATCGCGGTAAGTTGTTAGAATAAAAATCCTTGGGCGGTTAGCTCAGCGGTTAGAGCGTCCCGCTTACACCGGGAAGGTCCGCGGTTCAAATCCGTGACCGCCCACCATCGGATCGTGTTACAAGCTTCGTGCACTTTAGACGTTATACATGCTGTACAGGTTTTAGGTAACACGCGGGGGACGTAGTTCAGTTGGTTAGAACGCTGCCCTGTCACGGCAGAGGTCGCGGGTTCGAGTCCCGTCGTCCCCGCCATATTTTCAAGCACTTACAGCGGACCCGAAAAAAAATCTGGGTCCGTTTGGGTCCAATTACCCGCCGAAGGACTCCGTCCACCGCACATTCTTTCGAACGGAAAGAAGAATGCGCTCCTCAGCACCAACTACTGAATCAGAGTTGATTTGTTCAGCGAATCATCTCCTTCTCGTAAGTGGGCTCCAGTTCCATGCGCCCAAGACCATGAATGACATGACCGGACCCTTCGTTTAGCGCAAGCAATTCCTGGAAGAGATGGATTTTCATTTCTTCCTCCTCTTCACAATTTCTGTGGGTGAGGAGGTTCGCTTGTGTTTCTTGGCAGCCTGCGTTCTTTTTGAGGCAAGGAGCTTCTCTTCCTCCTCAGCGGACCAGGGCAATACAACGATTCGCGGTGGGAGGCCCTGCTTTTTACGCTGTTCGTCGCGCTCCTCGGCATCCAAGAACACGTCGTCCGGGTCCTTGAGCCACATTTCGTACCTGTGGTGGATACGGGACCAGTGGGTCGCCTGGTCTTGCTCGAAATCGCTGGCTTCGGTGGTCACTTCGGAGGCGGCCTGTGCCCTCACGTACTGAATCTCGTTCGACAGGGGCGTCAGCACGTCGGACCTCTGCCCCGGACACTCAGCAAGCTGCTTGAAGAGATTGACGGATTCGCGAAGATTGCGGTCAAGTATGGCGAGCAGTTCGTAAGCAGTTTGTTTCATGTCGACGTACCTCCTTTTCGGTTGTCCTGTTCGCTGTCACCTATGGCCCGCGGTTGTTCGGGCTGTGTTGGGAGCAAGCGGGACGCGGCCTCTTGCATCGCGAGAATGCGGTCGTCGTCAGCCTGAGACCAAGGAAGGATTGCGGCGCGGAGCGGCAAGCCCTGTTCGCGCCGAAGCTCTTCGCGGGATTTCAATTCGAGGTAAATCTCATTGGGACCTTCCTCAGCCTTCTCGCGGTTCCGCCGAATGCGGTAGATGTTATTTTCTTCCTCCTGCTCCTTCTGGGCAATCTTCGAAGCGAAATAGTTATTGGCGGACGAGCGCAATTCGTTCAAGTTGGTGCGGATTTTGCCGACGCGACTAGGAGATTCCAAGATTAGTTTTTCTAGGAAGTCGAGGGATGTAAGAGCTTGGTCCATTCCCTGATTGAATTGAAACAAGACTTCAAAAACACGTAGGTCCATTGTCCTAATTCCTTTTCCACGCACGGGACACGACTCGCGGGATCGAATCGTTTCGCTTGGTAAGGAGCGGCAACTGTGCCGTTCCATCCGTCGAACCACACGAGTGCGCGGCTACTCGAATTTCCGGTCGAACGGGAAGACTTGCGCAGCTTTCGGTTAGGTGGAGACTCAGCGACCGGATCAGGAGGAGATGAAGGCGGAAACACCAGCGCAGCGGAGTTGCACCCAGAATGGGAAATAGATACCTTCTTTACAGCCATCGTTGCCTCCCTACGGTGACTGTGGTCAGGGGCGCGTTGGTGCTCATATCACCGGCGCGTCCCGTTGTTTACTTCTTCTGCGTCTTTTGAGCGCCCTTGCCCCGATAGTGGTTGGCCTTGTATCTCTTTGCAGGGTCTTGAACTCTCTTCGGTCCAGAAACGAAAACGGACTCCTGAAATCACTTGAGCCGTTGGAATGGGTAACTTCTTGCGGCTAATCCATCGGTGAAGAGTCGCACGTCGATTCCCAGTTCCTCTGCAGCTTCCGTGTTGAATAGTTTCGCATCTATATTGAACGTGGTCGTTGATTTGTCAAGTGGAAAGTCTGTCGCTGGGGGGCGTTTCGTGTCCCCGCGGACAGCCAAGAGTATCGCAAGAGTTGACCTAAAGCGGACAAGGCTGCTCATATCGTCTTCTTAGGGATCCAAATTCGCACTTGGTTCGTATAACTCTAAGGTTATCTCTACGGTGGCCTGGGACATTCAAGCGACCGATGAATTTCAGGCGTGGTGGGCCTAGCTTTCAGACGCCGAACATGAGGCCATTACTACGGGATAACTTCTTGAAGAAAGGGACGCGCTCGGAAGGCCGAGAGTTTATACGCTGGCAAAAGATTCGAACATCCAGCATGAAGGAATTTCGTGTCCGTTTTCGGGCAAACAGTACCGAATTGTGGCCTTCGATCCACGTCAAACCGGAATCCTTAATGGCGGAATTAATCCGGTAAGAACTGGACCACGAAAATGGAAGCCAGGGGACAAGATTTACGACGCTTCCTGGCCGAACTGAAGAAGGAGGGTCTTCTCTAATGGCGCGAATTGTATTTAGCGAACTCTCTCCGCAACTATGACGCCGAATCCATCGCTGATCGCGAAAAAAGGAAATGAAGGAAATCGCCGCGATGGAGCTCGCCGAATTGCGAGCCACGCTGAAGGTTACCCAGGCCAATCTGGCAGAACGGATGAAGGTTTCTCGAGCTGCTATTTCAGGCTCGAAAGAGGAACCGAAACATCCATGTCGTTCAGCTTCGATCCATCGTTTCCGCTTGGTAGGAAACCTGACTACCATTGGCGGATTTCGAGGATCGGAAAGTCGAACTCAGCCATATCGGCAAAGCAGGAGGGTCCCATCTTAGGAAAATGCGCCGACGCAAAACCGCTGCGCCGAAGGTACGAGCACCGCATTCCCAATCCGCCTTACCCGACGCATCTTGCAGGCCCGGAAGGTGACCGCTGAGGATTGTGGGATTCCATTTGAGCGAGCTCAAGATGAAGGTGGTCCGTGGTCGCATTGAATGAGACATGCAAGCCGGCTGGAAGACTTCCGCTGCCCACGATCACCATGATGAAACCGTGCGAATGATGGCGAGAATTCGCTACAGCACGGATGCCGGCCGACATTGGCCCAAGTCAGTTTTTCCGATCAATAAGAATGATACGGGCTTGATTCTACGTTTGATAAGTGTTAGGCTACAGGCTACACTCTATCGAGTGAAAATACGGAGCTTTGTCAATAAGGGCTTGAAAGAGCTCTACGCGGAAGATAGCGCGAAAGGCGTTCGGCCCGACACGGTGGATAAGGTCCGCAAGATGCTGGCGTTTCTCGATGACATGCAAGACCCCGAGGAATTGCGCGCGCTCGCCGCATGGAAGGTGCATACTCTCACTGGCGACCGCAAAGGCACGTGGAGCCTCAGCGTCACTCGCAACCGCCGTTTGACGTTCCGTATCGACACTGTGGAGCGAGAAATCTACGACCTGAACTTGGAAGATTATCACTAGGGAAAAAGGAGCAAGGATCATGCCTATGAAGAACCCTCCCCATCCCGGAGATTTTATTCGGACCGAGATTATCCAGCCTGCGGGCCTTTCGGTAACTGCGGCCGCATCCGCGCTTCAAGTTTCCCGCCCTGCTCTGTCGAGCCTGCTTAATGGCAAGGCTAATCTTTCCGGCGACATGGCGCTTCGCATTGAGAAGGCTTTTGGGGTGAAGATGGATACGCTCATGCGAATGCAAGGCTCCTACGACATCGCTCAAACCCGCAAGCGTGAGAAGCACATCCACGTGAGGCGGATTCACGAGTTCGTTCACGCGTGAAGAGTAATCGCATTTCGCCTCAATATCCGAGCACGCCTTGAGCTGGCATTTCCTTCTCACCTTTTTTGCTTTGGCCTTGCTGGAACAACCGTTGCGATTCTCCTCCGCTTGTTGAAAGCAGGAATTGCGCAGACCGATTTCCGTGCTTGCCAAACACTCAGATTCTTCGCAAATCATGACGAGAAATGGAAGCAGCCGTTGCGAATCGAGAGCGCGCCTTCAGGCGATAACGCATGACAAACCTTCCCGCGTGCGGTACCTCCGCGCGATGGAAACCGTGGATGTAAAGTTGCCCTCCGAACTTCTGAGGGCCGCAAATTGGGAAGGAAGTACCCTTTCACAGGGAGCCGCTCGACGATACTCTGATTCGTATTGCGCGCAATCGATCCGATCCAAAATTTGACGCGGACCGCCAGTCTCGCCATTGGCATGACCTCGCAGTCCTGGCTGACCACAAAATCGGAGAGGCCTCCCTCGCTGACCGGGCACTCCACGAAGAGGTCGTAAAGCATAAAAGTGTTTTCTTTCGAGCCTCCTACGCCAAGTACGACGCCTGCCTTTCGGGTGGCCTACACTTGATTCCGGGAACACCTCTCCTTCGAGCGCTCGCAGCCGACTACAAAAGATGATTGCCGATGGTATCAAAAGCTTCTTTACCCCGACTTCCCCTGTGGAATTCTGCCGGACAGGAGGTCTGAATTCACAACTCGTTTAAACCCCAAGACTTCGCTGCATGCTGTGTGGTGCAAGAACAAGCGTAGGCAGGAGTGCGATTCAGAAAATATTGAGCGGAGGCAAGTTACCCGCGCGCCATGTGGCTAGTATAGGGAAAATCATGGGGACTCCACGCATTTCTCATCTAATCTAGCTGCGGAAATGCAGATCGGTGATCACGTGCAGGCAGCGAATGCAGCCCCGACATCGCCGGCACCGCTTGGGTTCCCAGGAGATATTGCTTGCGTCCTGCGTGTAAATATCCGCGCGATCACGCTGACGTTAGTTCCCCATTGGCATCGTTGGAGCGTGGGTTTGTGCTTCTCGCGCACTCACTTCACCACCACGGTGCCGGTCATCTTCGGGTGAACCGAACAAAAGTACGTATAGGTTCCCGCTTGCGTGAAAGTGAAGGAGAACTTTTCATCGGTATCCATTACCTTGGACTTGAACGCCTTCGGATCATCCGCGCTGACAACCGTATGCGGGATATCATCGCGGTTCGTCCAGGTAACCGTCGTTCCTGTAGCCACCGTGAGCGTCACTGGTGTAAAACTAAAATTATCAATTTTCACCTCGGTACTTGCCGGCGGCGGAGTATTCGCCGCAACATTTGCCGAGCCGTTGAACAGCATCCCCAAACCGACTAGCACCAGCGCCGCCAAACCAAGAATCGACATCGTTCTCCTGATCATCGTTGGATCCTCTCTAAATTTTGTCTGAATTGATTTCCGGCTCCACGCGAGATTTTTTCCAGCTCATCCCAGCGTTGAGTCCACTACCGCGAGCGCGTGCTGACCCCGCACGTAATTCACATCTGTAATTCCCAACAGGCTCCGCAACTGGTCTGCCGGCACCTTCATGGAGCCCGGCGAATCGGCTTTTCCGGGCTGAGGCTGCGGAAAAGAAGTCGAAGCCGCCGTATGAATCGTGACGTTGCCTTCGATTTTTTGCATGGTCTGGTGAATGTGACCGTTCAGCACCGTCAGCGAACCGAACTTCTTGAGGTAAGCCAATGCCTGCGCGCCGTCTTCCGTGCCCCAGCCCCATTCCGGATACACCGACCACAACGGATTGTGCGCGAACACTACGATGGGCGTGCTGGATTTCAGATCGGCCACGTTGTCTTCCATCCACTCCAGTTGTTCCTGGCCCAGCGTGCCCAGGCCCCCGGCCTTCAGATTCAGCACGTTCACCAGTCCGATGAAGTGCACGCCCTTCTTGTCGAAGCTATACCACCCTGCGCCCTTGGTACCTTTTCCGTACCGTTCCTGATACTGCTGGCCGTCATCATTCAGCACGTCGTGCTCGCCCGGCACATAGAACACATCGTTCGCGCTCGCGCCTTTTAAGATCTGATCGACGGTGTCGAACTCCTCGGGTTTCGAGAGGTGGCTGATATCGCTGGTATGCAGCATGAATTCCGACGGAGTCGCCAAGCCATTGATCTTGTCGATCGCCGCTCTGAGTGATCCGGCGACATCCGGATTGGCCGGCTTGTTAAATCCCATATAGCTGTCGCTGATCTGCACAAAGCTGAGCTCGGCCGCCATTTTCTTCGCGTCCAATTCTCTAATTCGACTCATGCTATAGGACTTCAGTACACCGCCCTGCATCACGCAGAGTGGGCCCGTCCCCGCCCAGGCCATGCATTTCAAGAAACCACGCCGGTCCACGCCATCATTGTTGTGATCGTGCAAGATCTCGTCTTTTTGCGTCTCGCCCATAGGTCCTCCGTGATTTCGTTCTGTTTCACCGGTGCTTCTGCGCTCGCGAATCCGCGTTTGTGTAGTACGAGCGGCGCGGTGCGGGAACCGGAGGTAACCGCGCCGCTCTTGGCCTTGCTCCGTCTTCCTATACCGCGGTCCCGCGCTTTTTATTCCCGGTAATCAACGCTGCTTCCGCCTTTCCCGATCCAAACGGCGCGCCAGTGAAAGGAATAAATCCAGGCCTCGGGCGGTCACTTCAGATGAACACTCCTGTCGCAGAGGTAGGTTGAAACGTGCTGGACTCACAAGAGCAGGCGCGGTTCGAGATACTCGTCCTGCCACATCTCGACGCCGCACATAACCTCGCCCGCTGGCTTCTGCACGGGGGCGCCGACGCCGAAGACGCCGCGCAGGAGGCGATGTTACGCGCCTATCGTTTCTTCAGCGGTTTTCGTGGCGGGGATGTGCGCGCCTGGTTGCTGCAGATCGTCCGCAACACCTGTTTCACCTGGATGCAGAAGAATCGTCACGGGAAAGACACGGACGAGTTCGATGAAGAAGTGCACGGGCCCCCAGGCCCCACGCCCGAGTCCCTTGCGATTGTGGCGGATAGTCGCGGGCGCCTTACCCGGGCTCTAGAGTCACTGCCTACTCGCTCTCGGGAGATTATCGTCCTCCGCGAGCTTGAAGGGTGTTCTTACAAGGAGATCGCCATCATCACTTCCATACCCATTGGCACGGTCATGTCCACGCTTTCCCGTGCCCGCCGACAGCTTCAACTAGCCCTGACTGGCCCTGCGGACAAGGAGTCTATCCATGATCTGTGACCGCGCCGGCTCCGTAGTTCACGGATATTTCGACAACGAACTGGATGCCATGGGCGCCGCCGAATTCGAACGCCATCTGGAACAGTGCTCCGAGTGTGCATACGCACTCGAGGATCTGGAGTCTTTGCGCTCGTCCATGGGACTTGCGCAACTTTATGAACGAGCGCCGACCCCGCTTCGCAATAAGATCCTTGCCAGTCTCGGCGCTAAGCTGCCTGTGGCTGCTTTTCCATCGCACACTGTTTGGCGTTGGCCCGCCGTCGCCGCGGCGATTCTTCTGATTGCCTACGCAAGCTGGCGAGTTCCTTCGCTGGGCCGCAGCGGCAGCTATGACACCGTCTTCGCCGCGGAGATTATTGACGCGCATTTGCGGTCACTTCAACCCGGGCATCTTACTGATGTCATCTCTACCGACCAGCACACCGTGAAGCCCTGGTTCGACGGGAAACTGGATTTTTCGCCTCCTGTCCAGGATTTTGGCGATCAAGGATTCCGGCTGCAGGGCGCCCGCGTTGATGTCGTTCACGGCCAAACGGTCGCTGCTCTGGTTTATGTCAGCAGGAAGCATTTCGTGAATGTCTTCATCTGGCCCGCGGACGAGCAAGACCGTGCTCGGAGTTCCGGCTCACGACAGGGATATCAATGGACTGAGTGGCGCCATGGAGGGATGGAATTCTGCGCCGTCTCCGACGCCGCACCTTCGGACCTCGAGCAGCTGCAGAGTCTGCTCACAAGTAACTAGCCACGGATTGCTGCGGCGCCGCTTGAAGTCCGCAAATCATCTGGCGAGGGCTCACTCTTGACCGACTTCCGGTTGAACGCTCAATTCGGAAGGCCAGATGCTCAGGTTCAACGTGGGAAACCGATACGGCGTACCAGATCTTGGAAGCGCGGATCCGAGCGGAGAGGATCGAAGCCCGGCCGCAACAGTACACCCGGATTAAAGCGCTGTTCGTAACCTAATTCCAGCCAATGCATCGCTTGATCTTTATTGCCGAGGGCGGCATAAACCATGGAGACCTCCGCGGCATCCGAATAACCGCCGTTTGAATGGTTCTTCAAATCGCTCAGCAGTTTTGCTGCTTCGCTGGTCCTGCCGGATGCAGCGTAAGCGCGCGCTAAATTCGCAATGCATGTGGGGCTGCCCGCGGAAAGCTCGACAGCTTGTTGCAGTTCCGCGATCGCTTCCCCATTCATATGTTTTTGCAGGTACGCTTGGGCGAGCTGATTATGTGCCAGAGCAAAGTTCGGATCCATTTCGATCGTCTTGCGGCTCTGGATTATCGATTCGTCATAGAAATGCGCGATGACCAGGAGCTCCGCCAAATCGGCGTTGATTATGAGCGACAGCGGATCCAGGCTTTTCGCTTTTCTCATTTCCTCGATCGCTTGGTCATACCGGCCCAATAGGCTTAAATGCCACGCATACCAGTGATGCGCGGTGGCATAGCCGGGGTTCAATTCGATGGATCGCTGGAATTCCTTCCCTGCGGATTCCAAATCCCACTCGAAGGCATCGAAACAGAATGCCAGCGAGTTGTGAGCTTCGCTGAGCGTGTTGTCCAGCTCCAGTGCTTTGATCGCCGCGGCCTTCGCTTTTGGCAGTGCTTCCTTGGGGGTCATGACCCCGTACTGCCAATCTCCCAGCAAGGCATACGTGTCGGCTAAGCCGGAATAAGCTTGGGCATACGTCAGATCCTCGTCGATGGCCTGATTGAAATAAGCCAGGGCAACCCTCAAACTGTCCGGCGTTCGCTTATTCCAGAAGTAGCGCCCTTTGAGATAGGACTCATAAGCCTCCGGATTCACAACCTTGGCGCTTTTCAGCGCGGCTTGTTCCTGCGGATTCAAATTGATCCGGATTTGATCTGCAATGGCTCGCGCCACCTGATTCTGCAGCGCCAAAGTATCCTTCAATTCGCCCTCATAGCTCTGGGACCATAAGTGCTTGTCCGCAGCGGCGTCGATCAATTGCGCGGTGATGCGGACTTGGTCACCAGAGCGTAAGACCGTGCCTTCCACGATGGCGTCCACCTTCAGCTCGCGAGCAATCTGCGGCAGAGGCTTGCGTGCGTGTTTATATCCCATCACGGAGGTGCGCGAGATCACACGCAACGCACTGATCTGCCCGAGATCGGAAATCAACTCGTCGGTCATTCCATCGGCGAAGTAATCCTGCGAGGCATCGTTCGAGAGGCTTTCGAGCGGAAGGACAGCCAGCGAGTGAATCGCAGAGCCCGGGCGGTTCCGCGAATGAATCTTCCAAACGGCGAACGCGGCTATCACTGCGAGCAGCACAAGCACTGAGATCTTCCACGCAAGTGGCGGCAAACGGCGTTTAAGCGTTGCGGGTGCGCCCACACCTTCCGCGCGATCGTTGGTTTCTGCCGCGGGGAGATTCAGACGTGCAAACTCCGGGCTGCGCACCGCCGCCTGGTCGGCCGCTTTGACCTCCGCAAGAAAGCGATAGCCGCGCCGCGCAACTGTTTCGACAAAGCGGGGACTCTCGGCCGAATCTCCAAGAGCATCACGGATCTTGTTTACCGCTTTATTCAGACCGTGATCGAAATCCACAAAAGTATCCCCGGGCCAGAGCTTTTTCTGAAGTTCTTCGCGTGTTACGACCTGCGCGGGATGCTCCAGCAGCATCGCCAGGAGCTGGAAGGGCTGTTCCTGCAGCCGGATGCGCAGGCCATGTTTGCGCAATTCTCCGGCGCGAAGATCCACCTCGAAAACTCCAAACCGGAGTCGCCCATCGGGCTGATGGTTTTCTGCCATGGGGAGGCGAGACTTATTCGAGGGGGAGTGTACACCCAGCGCAAGATTTCGGGAACATCATCGGGGAGAGTTTTCCCTAAACCTCGTATTCAGTGGAAGTTACTACGGGATATCGATTCCAGTGGGAAAGAACTGCGCGTCCATTGCGCTGAATTGGCGGGCGCACAATAGTGGGCTCGTCAAGCGCACGGGTATCACGCGAGACCGTTGACGGGGTGATTTTGATGCTCGAGCACAATCAACTTCCGAATTTTGAGCAAGCTGTGCTGCCGCATCTTGACGCTGCCTACAACCTGGCGCGTTGGCTGATGCGCAGTGACCAGGACGCCCAAGACACGGTCCAGGGAGCATGCTTACGCGCGTTCCGGTTCTTTCCTGGCTTCCGCGGCGGGAATGCGCGTGCATGGCTCATGAAGATAGTCCGCAATACTTGCTATACCTGTTTGCATGCAAACCGGCCGCTGCAAGACGCGACGGAATTTGACGAGAGCCTTTCTCCTGCTGATCATCACGCGCCAAATCCGGAAGAACTTCTGCTCCAAAACGACAGCGGCAATCTGCTCCACAAGGCGCTGGAGAAACTCCCGGCGAGTCTTCGTGAAGTCCTGATCCTGCGCGAAATCGAGGGGATGTCCTACCAAGAGATCGCAGAAATCACCGGCATGCCCGCAGGCACCGTGATGTCGAGCTTGTCGCGTGCACGCGGGCGCCTTCGTCAGGCTCTCACAAGTGTCATGCATGCGAACAAAATGCGTGTCTCACAGCGCACAACGGCTGCGAGCGCATGAGCACATGGCCTAATTGTCGAAAACACGGCTATATCGAGCCGGAGGCCGCGTAATGCGCGCAAGCCTGATGAGCGATGCGGAAAAGCGTTCCGTCGGTGGGCGCTCGTTCCTGATTGACTCGGACGCCTCAGGTTGTTTTCGGACCGAAGAATTTTGGGGAATAAAAACGGTGGGCGTGCGGTCTGAATTATACAGCGACCGTAAGGGCAGTCACTATCGATTCGGGTTCGCATCAGGCCACAGCGTCTGAACGCGATGAGAACGATTTCAACACAAGGAGAGACTAATGACACAATCGGAAGCTCAGATTCATAGCAATCGGCGCTCCTTCTTGAAGAAGAGCGCTGTAGTCGGAGCGGCTACGGTAGGGGCTGGGCTGTTCGGAGCGGGCAAGGCCGCATTTGGCCAGAGCAGCTCAAGCAGGCTCAACAAGGGAGACGTAGCCATTCTCCGATTCTTGGCCGCAGCGGAGCTGATCGAATCGGATCTTTGGATACAGTACGCGGAACTGGGTGGTATCGGCGATAATCCGCCCATTGAGATAGACCCGAATCAACAGTTGAACAACTATCAGATAGCCTTGTCGAACCTCGATGGCGATGGCCCACAATACATCACCAGCAACACCATCGACGAAATCAGCCACGCAGCCTTCCTCAACGGATACCTGGAGTCCAAAGGCGCAGACCCGGTCAACTTCGACGAGTTCCGCACGCTCCAAGGCAGCACAGCGACAGGAGCGCAGGACATCGGCCGCCTGACCAACCTCATGCACCTCAACGTGGACACTAGCTGGTTCGTGCGCTACCGCAGTGCCACCAATCCAGACTTTGGCGCCACGTTCCCGCAGGCTCTCAAACTCAATAATGTTACGGCCATCCCCCGAAACAACAAGGATTTCGAGGGCGCTTCCAACCCCAACTTTCCCGGTAACGACCACATCCAGGCGATCGCGAACGTAGCGGGCTTCCACTTCGGATACATCGAACAAGGTGGCTCGAGTCTCTATGCAGCGCTCGGCCAGAAAATCAGCGGGCTGGAAGTGTTGAAAATCGCATTCGGCATCGGCGGAGACGAGGTCGCTCACTTTCTGGAATGGGTCGATTTTGCAGGCAATGCGGTACAAGCCCCTGTGGCACCGTTTAAAGACTCCATCTCCGGACTATCGTTTCCCGATTTTTTCAACAATCCACCGTTGCAACCGCCCAGCCTGGTTCAGCCCAGTCTGATTTTTCCCGTTCCCTGCGAATTCATCAGCCCGGATTTGCCGCACTGCGCGGTGATTCGACCGAGCGATGACAAATTCGGAGGCGCAATAGCGACCATCGCATCGTTTACAGCAGACGGGCTGTTTGTTGGGCAGAGTTTGAAATTCCTCCAGACGGTGAATCGACTGGCGGAAGAAGCGGACGCTGCCACACGCGAGATATAAACCACGCCTGTCGTCCATCGGTCCCGAAGTACCAGTAGCGTTTCGCTTCATCGCTTTGTGGCGCGAATGAATGGTCCCGATTCGGATTACGGGGATCATTCATCCGCCACAGGTGATTCCGAGCCGCGCGGCAGGAAGGACTTAGCGAACCAACCCACCACGGCTATCCTGTGCGATATTCTTGTTGAAAATTCAAAGGCTAGCCTTTTTCAAATGACTTGGGCCCAGCGATCGCGTACTGTTTCGCCACAGTCGCGAATCCGTGCCCATCGCCAAGTTTCCGGACCGAGAATCGGAAAGTCTGCTGCTCCGCGGGGGTCCGTACGAAAACCCGCGATTGCCTCTGGAATAAAAGCCCTTCTGCTCGGGTCCTCCAAGCGTAGAAGGCTCTGATGTCCTCGACGAGTCGATTGTGGGTCGATTGGATCTTATGAGCCGCCCTGAACAAGGAGGAACAGACTCGCATGCCGCCATACAAAGCAAAGTTGAAGGCTCAAAAGCCTCTCTGTGCCGGTACGACTGCTTTCTATTTTGAGAAACCTAAGGAGTTCGAATTCGAGGCGGGACAGTTTTTCGACTTTACCTTGCTGAGTCCGGGCGAGACGGATCTGGTAGGCAACACTCGTACTCTCTCCATCGCCAGCGCACCGCACGAACGAAACGTAATGGTGGCCATGCGCCTCCGGACCACGGCCTTCAAGCGTACCCTCAATTCATTGCCGCTCGGAACAGAGCTTCTTCTCCAGGGTCCCTTCGGTTGGATGACGCTCCCGCGCAACTCCACGCGCCCCGCGGTCTTCTTGGCGGGCGGGATCGGCATCACACCTTTCCGCAGCCTGGTCTGGAGCGAGGCGGAATCGCTCTCTGCTCGCAGAATTCTGCTCTTCTATTCCGTTCGAGTCCCTGAGGAAGCAGCTTTCCTCGAGGAGCTCCAAGAAATGGAGCAGTACAACAGGCGCTACAAACTCATCTGCACGGTGACACAACCTGAAAAATCGAGAATGTCTTGGCTCGGAGAAACTGGCCGAATATCAATGCAGATGCTGTCCAAATGGATCCCGGATCTGAGCGTTCCGATCTACTACATTGCAGGCCCTCCCGAGATGGTTACCGGCCTACGTCAGATTCTCGTCGGCGCGGGAATCGCCGAGGAAAACATCCGCGCTGAGGAATTTTACGGCTACGAGTAAATTTCCGAGTTCAGCCTGCGGCGCTTCAAACGAGGTTTTGTTGCACCAAAATAATCCCGTGGTCGTTCCTGCCTGAAGAATTCGATCGGATTGCGAACAATTCGTGAACAATTTACGAATGGATTGGAGACGTGATGGAAGCTGATACGGAGAAATTGGACTCGTGGACTGAAGTAGCACTTCAAGGCCTTCTAATCGATGTTGCGGTGGTCGTGGCAGCCATCGAACCCGGTCGAGCCAGGAACGCGAACGACCCTGAGCGGACGGAATATGCCGTCTCCAGGAAATCTCCGCCCGCGTGGCGGACGTGGCCAACAGCGGGAATAATCTGAGGAAACCGGCGGTCTTAAGAGATGAAGGAATTTGAAGGTCAAGGCGTGAGAGCAAATGTCAGCTTCGGCACAGCAGGAGAAACGATTCTCCAGCAAGGTTTTCAGCAGACAATTGCCGAGCCCCGCCATGCTCGCCCCACAATTTGCGTGAGTCTGACGATGCGAAGCGAAATCGAGGCAATTTCGCCTCTTGTGGACCAACTCATGCCTTTGGTTCGGGCAGGTCACTGCGTTTCCGGGGACGACTGCGACGTCGAAGTCGCGCTTCGCGAAGCGCTGGCCAATGCCGTGCTTCGCGCAAATAAACGCGACACTCGCAAGAAATTTCACGTTTCGTGCCGCATTCGTCCTGGTACAGAGTGATCGATTGTAATCCGGGACGAGGGAAATGGATTTGAATCCTTGATGTGGAAAGACGCATTTCCTGGCTAGCAATCGAGCCACCGCTTGCCTCCGGCCCCGCCAAAAGCGAAGGGCCTCACGAATTTTTCGAGGAGGATTTATGACAACGGAGCGACACACAGCACATGACCAAGCTATGCCACGGGCCGAACATCCAGTCGCTTGGGTGCCTCGGCTTCGATCAATTTCTTTTGTGGAGATGGGGCACAGTGCGGCCATCATCCTCAATGAAGCACTTATTTTCGCCTGCCAGATCTTCGGTCGCTGAATAGCCGTTGCTCGCCGGCCCATACCCGGCTCTCTTGCAGCGCACCTCTCGAGCGGCGGACGGAGCGAACCGTGGGAATAATAAGGTTGGGTCAGGGGTCTATAGACATGAACGAGCGAGCCATGCGATACGGGGAATGAGGTTGTGAAGTTCAAGGAGAAAGGCGCGATGAGGAAAAATGTAACCGGCAGGTGCTCGGAGGCACTTCGGAGCGCGGCAATTGCGATTGTTGCAACTGGAGTCGCCGCGACGCCATCCGTTCACGCCAAATCAAACTCGAAAACCACCGCTGGCAATCCCGCCAACGTGGTTGCCCGTGTCGAGCTTTCTGGTGGTCCGGCAACTCGAATGCTATTGGTTAAGAAAAACGGTAAAGAATATCTCTTGCTCGGGCTCGACTCCTCATCACAGCTAGCGATAGTGGAGGCCAGTCAACCCATCCAGCCGCGTACCGTGGACACAGTCGCAGGAGCTACGGGAGCACCTGCCACCGAACGGAGAGTCGTTGCCGAGACCCTCAGGCTCTTTGCGACTTCTGAAACAGAATCGGCGGCATCGGCCGACCCTAAGGAAATACGCAGCCTTTCCGTTGTGACGGCTTAAGTAAAGGATAACGCGCATGGCCTTATCTACGTCGCCCATGGTGATGGCTTGTGGATTTTGAAGACCAAGGAACAAGCGGACAAAGAAGCCCAGTTTTACGGAAGCGCGTAATAGATGCCATCTTTTGTGTTGTGACCGAGGGTTTCGGCTTCAACGAAAGGAAGCCGAGACCCTTTGCATTCTTGGATCTTGACTTGTGCCGCGGGCGCGATGCGCAAAGGGAATGGCTTCCGTGAAAGGGTTCTTCGGTACCTGGGCGAGTTTTAACGCGGACCTGAACCTGCTCGCCCAAATCGCAATGGGCATCGCACTGCTCGCTGGCGCCTTCCTAGCCCGAACGAAACGTTATGCGGCGCATGGCGTTTGCCAAGCTGTGGTGCTGATCCTCAATCTACCGATGATTGCTTTCGTGATGTGGCCCTCCTTTGACGCGCGAGTGTTGCCGCGGTTCTCCAGGCATTTCGGGAAACGGTACTACGCCATTGCCATGACCCACGGTGCGCTCGGGGCTTTGGCCGAGGTTCTCGGGCTGTATATCCTGCTAGTCGCGGGGACTAACATTCTCCCCCGTTCTTGGCGGTTTCAGCGTTGGAAGCTATGGATGCGCATCGAGCTGGCGCTTTGGTGGGTGGTCTTGCTTCTAGGGATCGGAACCTACTACACCTGGTACTTAGCGCCGCGATCGCACTGAAGACGTCTCTTCATACTCCTAACCTCAGTATTTCTAGCCTTACGCAATTCGAAACGCATCGCGCTTCGCAGAAGGAAATCAAGACACGTTCGGATTTATTGGGAATAAAACGAAGCGGGAGGCGGTCTAGGATCGGAGGAGTCAGTGCCAAGAGATCCCGTTCAGATCGGTTTGAGCTGCAGCGCCTGCCTCCGAGGTTCCTTCATGGTTTGAGCGATCTCTGAGTCGGACCGAACAGCCCGGTGCAGTTTTTTCTTAGGCTGGCAGACCAGCAGTCTTTCGTTTTGAGTTTGGATTAAGAACAGACTTTGACTCTTCGCGACGGCAAGAAAGGTCCTATGACGAGCGATGTTTTAGTTTTAGGCGGCGGGGTAACCGGCCAGCTTGCGGCCGCCTACCTGAAAATGCGCTTGCCGAATCTCAAGGTGGCCGTGGTTGAGGGCCCGCACAAGAAACGTCCAATCGTTGGCGAATCCTTCGTCGAAATCACTGTTGATTTCCTGCTGGAACTAGGACTCGGCGCTCACCTCATTGAAAAACACTATCCAAAGTACGGGCTCACCTATTATTTCAAGCCCGACATTGACCATCCCGCTGATCGCACTTACATCGTTGACGAAGCTCCGACAGTGCCGCCGCTGCTCTCCTTCCAAATAAACCGCTTTACATTCGATCGCGAGGTGCGGGAGCGCAACGTGGAACACGGGATACAAATGATCGACGGCACGGTTGTCGGAGTCAATCTTGTCGAACAGGATGGGTTGCACACGGTGAGCATCCAAGATTTCGCGCAGCAGAGATACGAAGTGTGTGCCCGCTGGCTGATCGACGCGACGGGGCGCAACCGAGTGCTCTCCAAGTTGTTGCGACTTCACGAGCCGGTCAATGAGCAGAAGAACGTTTTCTGGTTCCGTCTAACGAATTTCAAGCCTGAAATTCTCGAGCGTATTCGGGCTCTCAAGAAACAGAACCGCGCCTTCGTTCCTTACTTCGCAACTCATCATTTTTTTGGAAAGGGTAATTGGATCTGGTGCATCCCCATGCGCTCGCCCGATAACCTGCCGTTAATCAGCATCGGTATCACGTATCGCAAGGACATTTATCCTCACGGCGAGGTCCGGACGATGGAGCAGTTCCTGGAGTGCGCGGGGCGTGAGCATGAGGTGATTGCCGAGCTCACGCGCAGCGGCACTGTCGTCGACACAAATTTCTACAGCTCCTATATGTGGGAATGTCGCCAGCGTTATTCGCCCGATGGCTGGTTCATTATCGGCGATGCAGGCGATACGGTTGATCCACTCTACAGTGTCGGTATGGCCCTATCATCAGTCCAGATCCGGCAGGTTGCAGCTATCATCGAAAGGGAGTTAAACGGATACGACACGGCCGAGTTCTCGAAAGATCTTGATACAGCTATTACAACGTTTCAACGCGGGGTGACGCGCGAAACGGCGCAATTGTATGAATGCATGGGTGATGCTTACCAGTGTCATCTCCGTGTCTATCTGGCGGTGACGGAACTTTTCCATCTCGCACTCCCATTGCTTATGAATGCATATCTCTGGGATCCGCTGGGGGTGAAACTGGTCAACCGGTTCTTCACCCTGGAAGCACTTGAGGATGATGCTAGAAAGTTCAAAGTCCTCATCCTGGAGGCCAGTGCTAATCCGAGGAACCGGGCGATCCACAACTTCGTCAAGGTACAATCCGGCGCTTCGATGAACAATCAATTCTACGAATACCACCGCGAGGAGGACATTCCGGCATCTTTGTCGCGGATGCTATTTAGCCTTGCACGCTTGCGGTTTGCTCTTCTCAGAAAGCTGGGCTGGCGAGGTCTGATACGCTTGGACCAGCAGCGTGCGCTATTCAAAGATCTGGTCCGTGGTTTGGTTCTGGTGCCCTTCCATGGCACCAAATTACGAGAAAATTGGCTGGTACGCATGGTCTTCCGCAAGCAATCAGGCGAGAGATTGGATCGTCGACCACAGCCTTCCACTATGGAATCTAACGGCGCGCGCTATGTTTAGAGTAATTATGACGCGAGAGTTCCTTCAGGATTATTTTTCATAAGTGGGTCACAGCGACGTCCTCCGAGGCAAGAACCTACGTCCCTAGGGCAACCAGCGCCTATTACCCGCGGAGAACACCGGAAAAAATGTATCTCATCTCGGTTTGTTCCGAACGAACCAAAACAAATCTGGTGGAATGAACACGAGAGCGACGCGGTTTGGAAGAGTATGGAAGACTCCGCACAGCGACGCGACTGTTGGATTGACACCGGTCCCGCAATGGACCTGGACGAACTGGAATTCGCGTGCATTCTTGAAGCGGGAGGCGGGAGATACGTGGGCATCTTGACGGAGATCCCGAAGAAGATGGAATCGCTCATCCTGTTTAATTCGCCGCGCACGCGAACAACCCCGGGCATTCCGATTTCGCGTTTAACCGTGGAGGCGGTGCGCGAGCATCTCGCTGAGTCCGACGCGACGTTCGCAAGGGCCGGCACAAAATGACAAATGCAGGCGGGGCAGGCATCGTCCTCGAATGCAGATTCCGCGACTTCTTTTGCTTCCACATCCGTCTGGCAGAATTGGTCGGAACAGAGGTGTCGAGCCTGATCGAACGGCCAACGGTTTTTCACGGTGAAATTATAAGCGTCTCTGAACCGAGGTTTGCCCGCAAGGACCGCTAGCTAGCTGGCTGGCTCGAACGGACCCCGCGGAATCGTCTTGGCGCTTGCTGGGCTTCAGAGCTTCTCACCACACTTCGGGTGCAGCTGGAGTTGGGCTCCCCACGCCCAGGTAATGTGCTACGCATCACGTCTCAGACAGAACAAAATAGGACAAGGATGGATTATCGGGAATAAAACGAAACGGGCGGCGGTCTACATTTTGAGGAGTTAAGAAATGAAACTTCGAAAGACGCTTTCCATCCTTGGGTTAATGCTGGCGCTCACCATCACGCTCCCAGTAGTGCATGCAGATGATTGGAATCAAACGACCCGGTTCACCTCCAGCCAGCCGGTCCAGATTCCCGGGCGAGTGCTACCAGCCGGGACCTATCGGTTCCAGCTGGCGGACAGCGACAGTCGTCACCTCGTTTAGATCTTCGGCGAAGATCGGACTCTCGTAGCGACTCTCTATTCGATCCCGCGATTGCGGGAGGGACGCAGCGCCGACGCGGCGATCCCCCCCTCGCAAATCGCGGAGCACCCCAGCCACAGGCGATCGGGGCCTGGTTCTTTGCCGGTGAAACACAAGGCCACGAGCTCTTGTATTCGAGACAAGAAAATCATGAACCGGCGCGTGCCACGCAAACAACTTTCATGACCGGAAAATAGCTCCCCGGACTTCCGACCACAATTCGTCCACGGCGCGCCCGTGATACTGGCTGGCGCTTGGGACCAATGGTCGCCCATTTTCGAGCAATTAGGAGGCTCCATGAACAAGCTTGTGTCGCGTACTCTGTTGCCCGCGTTGGGCGCGATCGCGTTGTGGCCAACGCTATTCTTTCCGCATCCCGGGCCGGCGCCGGCGCCCAATGACGGCCTTCAAGTCATAGAAGTCACCGCCAAAAAATACGAGTATTCGCCCGATCCGATTCACGTAAAGAGCGGATCGAGAGTTCAGCTCAAGATCACCGCAGCTGACCATGACCATGGTTTTTCGATTTCTACCGTTCCCGATGGTTCCAATTCGAATGGTTTCGATGGCTTAGTATTTACTTCGCCCCAGGAGTGTTGGCAGCTCAAGAAGAGCGAAACAACCACGATTGAATTCCTGGCGCAAACTCCCGGTACCTACTCATTTAAGTGCTGCCATGTCTGTGGACTTGGGCATCGAGGGATGAAAGGCCAGCTCGTTGTAGATCGCTAGAATGCTGTGATGGCTTTTTCGCAAGTTCACGGACGCGATCGCATCGGGATCGAAACAGCGCAGCTACAAGAATTACCAGGGTGCAACCCCCGCAAGACATATCCCGGCGCGTGTCCGACAAGATTCCATCCATTTGACAAGCGCACGACGAGGAGCGATCGGCATTCGCTGCACACTGCCTGATTTTAGGCGCGCCAACGCTATTCCATCACTCACATGCGCTTCCTGATCATCAGAAGTCCTGATTCGCCTCACTTCTTGTATTCTCCTCAATCAACCCCGAATCTCCGATTTGAACTCTCGCTACGATCGTCCCGGCATTCCTCCTCATTGGTGTCTCTGCGGTTGGAACGCGGCAAAGACATCCTGGACGTGCACAACGCGTGGGTGAGCACAGCGCCAACCGCTTTGGCTTTCCTTCAGTGCTTCTTTGCAGGCCGATCTCCCGGAATCGCGAGCGGCTTCCGACGGTGGTCCAGAATAAATCAAACCGGGGGTGGTCTACCTTTTCCCGTAGCCTTCCACAACACTCTGCACCGCTCGCCGATAGTTCCGCGTGGACAACCCGGCCACCATGCGTTCCCGCACCGCTCGTTGCAGTTTCCCGTCTTGCTGCAACTGACCGTAGCTCTCCAATGCCACTTCCTGGCCTTCGCGGGTTCGTACCCGCGGCCGTTCCAGCGGAATTTTCTGTCCCGCAAAAACTACATAACCCGGCTGCTTCCCCCAGCGCACACAGCCAGCGCTGGGATTGGGCCGATGCGGAGGTCCTACGCGGCCAGTTACTTCGTTTTCCAGGATGGCGCGCAGAATCTGCAGCCCGGCTTGCCCGGTCAGCTCTTCCACCTGCGTTTGCAGTTCGCTCCACACCGCGGCGATCGGCAACGGCACCTGCACCAGCAACTCTTGCCCGCAGACGATCTGAAACTTGTGATTGGACTTTCGCTGTTCCCTCTGGTATTTGTTTCTCACGGCGGCTCTCTCCTTCAAAAAGGGATTCGCAACCCGAACTCGATCCGAATTCGGGCGAGAGCCGCTGCTTCCTTTTCTCAGGTTTCAACTAAAGGTGGGGCATCCTCAAGCGGACTTCCGGCCCGGAATAAGTTCCGGTTAGTCCGTGATCCTTCCAGAATTGGCGGCGGGCGCGGCGATCACTTCCTATGACGCTACTTCCTATTACCAATCACGGTGAGCAGAGCCAAATCACTGTTTGCCAAAACACCGGAACCTGAGGCAGCTTCTTGCCGCTCACCCACCAACGGCCAAGAACCGAACGCCGATTCCCAGTTGGCGCAATCGACAAACGAGCGCGGATTTATTCATAGAGGCTTTCTTTTCGAGGGATGTAGAGAATGCCGCGACAGCTCCGACTATCCCATGAAAGCGCAGATGCCACATGCTGATCACAAGCGCTTCCAGACGAAGAGGAAGATCATGCCCAAAACCAGCGAATTCTCTCGACGCCAGTTCACCGCATCCGCGCTCGCGACCGCGGCGTTGGCGGCCCTACCCGCTCCTGCAAGAGCGGACGCTAAGATGCAGCAAATCAAAGGAGATGAAATAATGAACCTGACGCCCTACATTTTGTTCGATGGCAATTGCCATCAGGGAATGGAGTTTTACAAATCCTGCTTCGGCGGAGAACTGACTTCCATGAAGGTGAAGGATTCTCCGGCGAAGGACTCCCTGCCTGCGGTTCAGCAGGAGAAAATCATCAACGCACGATTGAAGAGCGGGAATGTGGAGATTTCGGCGTCGGACTGGCTGCGGCTCGACCGGACTGGTATTCGCGGCAACACGGTTTGCCTCTACTTGAGCGGAGGGACGTTCCAGGAGTTGAAGGCGCTTTTCGAAAAACTCTCAGAAGAGGCTGAAGTCACAGACCCATTGAAAGAGACGTTCCATGGCGTTTACGGAGCATTGAACGACAAATTCGGGGTGCGGTGGATGTTTCAAGCAGCCAAAAACAACGCGTAGACTGGGTGCGCCGATGCGCAATTTCCCGGGTCCCGCAATCGGGACTCGCGAATTTCCAATTGCGATCCTCGCGCAAGCGTGGGTGAAGATGACGTAACGCGCGAAAATCAAAAGGAGCAAGGGAGATGAAATACATCTTGATGATGAACATCCCGAAAGCAGGCTATGGTGCTTTTGGTGCATGGACACAACAGGATATCGCAGCGAATTTCGCATTTGTGAAGGGCATGAACAAGACACTCAGTGAGTCCGGAGAGTTCGTGGCGGCGGACGGTCTGGCACTGCCGGATCAGGCAAGAGTTGTGCGGGCGGGCAAAGACGGGGTGCCGATCACCGACGGCGTGTTCCCGGAATCGAAAGAATTTCTGGCCGGCTATTTGATCGTGGACGTCGAAAGTACAGAACGGGCTTATGAGATTGCTGCAATGTGGTCGGCGGCGCCGGGTCCAGGTGGGTTGCCCTTGCATATGCCAATCGAAGTGCGGCAAGTCATGAGTGGGGGTGCCGGCGAACTGGTGTGAAAGTGACCTTGCCAGATGCGGAGACCGAGCACCTTCTGCGCGAACTCGCCCCGCGGGTGCTTGGAGCTGTCGTGCGGCGATTTCGCAATTTCGCCGCGGCCGAAGATGCCGTTCAGGAGGCCATGCTGGCAGCGTTCACGCAATGGCCGCACGAGGGTGTTCCAGAGAATCCACGCGGCTGGTTGATTCGGGTGGCATTCCGCCGGATGACCGATCAGATGCGCAGCGAAATTGCACGTCGTGAGAGGGAAACCGCGGTCGCGAGGGAAGCAGAGACCGTTACGCCCGTCCACGATAATGAGTATTACATGGACCCAAATGACACGCTGATTTTGCTGTTCATGTGCAGCCATCCCGCCCTGAGTTCGTCCTCGGCGATTGCGCTGACGCTGCGGGCCGTCGGCGGTTTAACTACGGCGGAGATTGCCAATGCGTTTCTGGTCCCCGAGGCGACAATGGCACAGCGGATCAGCCGTGCCAAGCAAAGCATCAAGGCTTCCGGTGCGCCGTTCCGCCTACCTCCTCTTGCGGAGCGCGCAGAACGGCTGCCTGCAGTTCTCCATGTGCTCTACCTGATCTTCAATGAAGGATACGCAAGCAGCATTGGAGCACACCTGCAGCGACTCGATTTGACACGCGAGGCGATCCGGTTGACTCGCTCGGCGAAAGCGCTCCTTCTCGATGATGCAGAAGTAGCAGGCCTGTTGTCCCTGATGCTGTTAACCGACGCTCGCCGTGCGGCACGAACGGGGCCTGATGAGGAACTGATTCCACTGGATAAACAGGACCGGACTCTTTGGGATCGGGCCGAGATCAAAGAAGGCATTGCGCTGATGGCCGACGCACTATCGAAAGGATCGGTGGGTATGTATCAGCTACAGGCGGCAATCGCGGCGGTGCATGATGAGGCAGCACGAGCAGAAGACACGGATTGGCCGCAGATTCTTGCGCTGTACGAATTGCTGAAACGCCTGGCTCCCAGTCCGATGGTGACGCTCAATCATGCAGTTGCAACTGCCATGGTAGACGGCCCGTCGAAAGGCCTGGAACTACTCAAGCCGCTCGATATCGATGGTCGGCTTGCCGAGCATCATCGTCTCGACGCGGTTCGTGCCCATCTGCTCGAGATGCTCGGCGATCATGCAAGCGCCGTGAAACACTACCGGACCGCGGCTGGCCGGACAACCAGCATTCCGGAACGAAATTATTTGCTCGCACAAGCGGCCCGGCTTGAGGAGGGCTCGCGAGGCCGGGATGAGAAGACTGACGTTTCGTCAGCATGAGCACGAACCTATCCGTGAGAAGACGACCCGGTGGAAGAGGACCTTGCGATCGCACCGCCGCGAACAGCGATGAGTTTCCAAGGGCGGTGAAGTCTAACCTTCGAAGGACAACAATTCTGTGAAGGAGATTGGAGATGAACATGAATACTTACGTGAATTTCTCTGGCAAATGCGCTGAGGCATTTCGCTACTACGAGAAGCATCTCGGGGCGAAAGTTGGCACGGTGATGACTCACGCTCAATCGCCCAGTCCAAGCCGCCTCAGCCCGGAGTGGAAGGACGCAGTGCTGCACGCGCGCATTTCGATTGGCGACGCAGAACTCTGGGCAGCGGACATTCCAAATGCCGAGCCGATGCGCAGTGTGTACCTGACGCTGAGAGTGGATAGTGACGGTGAGGCTGAACGCATTTTCTCCGCCCTTTCCGACGGCGGTCGGGTCTTGATGCCGATTCGAGAGGAGTCCTTTGCCACCCGCTTTGGCCAGGTGCGCGATCGGTTCGGCATCAACTGGATGATTCTCCACGAGCGTCCTACGCCGTCGCAGACGTGATCGCTGCGACCGCTTGCCTTCACGACCTACAACTTTGGACGCGAAATCGTCGGCACACAATCCGATGAAAGACCTTAGCTTCTTCTGAAATGTGCTCCAACACCGGGGACTCCGATGCACAACTCACACCGCAACTCATCCCGCACCGCAGCTCAACTCACGCCGCATTTCCACTGACCGCGCAGCTGAACCGGCCGTAGACAAGCAAGCAACTTGCGCTAGACGGCGATTTGGCGATTGCCGATTGGCTCTAGCGGCGGAGCGTTGGGCGCGCGTAGGCTGCGAATGTCGCGCATTGGCGGCTGGCCGAAGAAGCGGCTGTACTCGCGATTGAATTGCGTGGCGCTTTCGTAGCCGACTTCGAAAGCGGCGCTGGCGGCGTCCAGACCATCCATGAGCATGCGTTCGCGCGCGGCCTGCAAGCGAAGTTGCTTTTGATATTGCAGAGGACTCATGGCGGTGAGCGCGCGGAAATGGTGATGCAACGTGGAGACGCCCATGCCTGCCATTTTTGCGAGATCTTCCAGGCGCAGCGGCTTGGCGTAGTTCGTGCGGACCCAGGCGATGGCTTTTGCGGTGCGGTGGCTTTGATCTCCGAGCGTGGCGATGGAGCGAAGGCGCGCCCCCTCAGGGCCGCCAAGAATGCGGTAGATTATTTCGCGTTGAATCAGGCCGCTGAGAAACGGAATGTCGCGCGGCGCGTCAAGCAAGTCCATGAGGCGGCAGCAGGCATCGAGTAACTCGGCGTTGGTTTCCCAGGTGGCCATCGCAGGATTGTCGGTGACGTGTTCTACCGCGTGAATTTCTTCGCGGCTCAGCAACTCCCGCACCACCGGCATTTCGAGCTTGAGCACAAAGCCGAGATACGGAACCCGTTCGCTGGCCTCAACGATGTTGCAGATGACCGGCAAATCGAGCGAGGTGAGCAGGTAGCGAGACTCGTCGAAAATGAAAGTGCTGCCGCCGAGGGTGGCGCGCTTGCGGCCTTGCGCGACGACGGCCAGGCTGGGCTCATAGGTGCAGCAGGTCGGGGCGGTCGGGGCGGTGCGGCGGCTCAAGCGCAGGCCGGGGACCTGGGTTATCACTATCTCTCCGGATCCAGCAAAAGAGGCAATTTTCCGGGCCAGTTCCCTGCGCAATCCAATTGTTCGCTGTGAGGATGAAACCGCGTTTCTATTGAGTTTTTTAGGCATGATGACTTCTTTTATCGCTTAGCCAGGATATGCGTCTCGCACTGGAATGCCAATACTTTTTCAGATGGCAACAGGAATAGGCAATAAATCGGAAGGATCGGGCTATCACCTCGAGGGCGGTTGGTTTTAGTCTGGGGATGAAAGAAACGGTTCGGAAGGAGACGCGATGCAAAAACGCAAACTGGGAAAAAGCGGATTGGAAGTTTCGGCACTGGGACTTGGTTGCATGGGGATGAGCTTTTCTTATGGGCCGCCGAAAGACAGGAAGGAGATGACGGATTTGCTGCACGCGGCTGTCGAGCGCGGCACGACGTTCTTTGATACGGCTGAGGTCTATGGCCCCTTTACGAACGAAGAAGTGGTGGGTGAAGCGCTGGTACCTTATCGCAGCAAAGTGGTGATCGCCACCAAGTTCGGGTTCGATCTGAGTGGCGGCGACACGCGGCCGGGAGCGGCAGTCGTGAATAGCCGGCCCGAACATATCAAGCAGGCTGTGGAAGGTTCGCTGAAGCGGCTGAAGACCGATGTGATTGATCTGCTGTACCAGCATCGCGTGGATCCAAACGTGCCGATCGAAGACGTGGCGGGCGCGGTGAAGGAATTGATTCAAGCCGGCAAGGTGAAGCACTTCGGACTTTCCGAGGCGGGTGTGAAGACGATTCGACGGGCACACGCGGTGCAGCCTGTAACTGCGCTGCAGAGCGAATACTCTTTGTGGTGGAGAAAGCCGGAGGAGGAAGTGATCCCTGCGCTTCAGGAGCTCGGAATTGGTTTGGTGCCGTACAGCCCGCTGGGCAAGGGATTTCTGACGGGGAAAATCGACGAGAACACGACGTTCGACAAAAATGATTTCCGCAATAAAATCCCGCGGCTTGCGCCGGCGGCTCGGAAGACGAATCAGGCTGTAGTGGACCTGCTTAGCAGAATCGGCAAGCAGAAGAGCGCGACACCTGCGCAGATCGCGCTGGCTTGGTTGCTGGCGCAGAAGCCCTGGATTGCGCCGATCCCGGGGACTACGCAGTTGTCGCGCCTTGATGAGAACATTGGTTCGCTGGAAGTGAAGCTGACCCCAGACGACCTGCGCGAAATTGACAGCGCGGCGTCGAAGATCACGGTGGAAGGTGAGCGATATCCGGAAGCCATGCAGAAAATGACCGGTCTCTGAGCGACCTGATCGCGCCGACTGGCTCGCGCTAATCCCCGTGGGACTAATCGAAACCTGAATCTGCAATCAAGACTGCGCAATCCAATCCGATTGAGGAGAATCCTGTGTATAACGCGAAAGCTTATTCGGCGGCCAGCGCGAAATCACCGCTAGCTTCCACGAAAATCTCCCGGCGTGAGCCGACCGAAAACGACGTGCAGCTCGACATTTTGTTCTGCGGAATCTGCCACTCCGATTTGCACCAAGTTCGCAATGAATGGAGCGGCGTGATGCCCACCGTGTACCCTTGCGTTCCGGGGCACGAAATCGTTGGCCGAGTGACTACGGTTGGCTCCGCAGTGAAGAAGTTCAAAGCCGGCGACCTTGCCGCCGTTGGCTGCATGGTGGATTCAGATGGCACCTGCCCGGAGTGCAAAGCGGGCTTGCAGCAGTTCTGCCCGAACTTTACTTTAACTTACAACTTCCCCGATAAGCATTTGGGAGGCGTCACCTACGGCGGTTATTCCGAAAGCATCGTGGTGGACGAAAACTTTGTGCTGCACGTGCCTGCGAATTTGCAGCCAGCTGGAGCCGCTCCCCTGCTGTGCGCCGGAATCACAACGTATTCTCCCATGCGACATTGGAATGTTGGCAAGGGCAAGAAGGTTGGCGTGGTCGGACTGGGCGGACTGGGCCACATGGGCGTTAAATTCGCGCACGCGCTGGGGGCGCACGTGGTGGTGTTCACGACTTCGCCGAAGAAGAGGGACGACGCGTTGCGGCTGGGAGCCGACGAGGTGGCCGTTTCCAGCGATGCGAACGAGATGCAAAAACACTTGGGCAGCTTCGACTTTGTTCTGGACGCTGTCTCCGCCCATCACGACATAAACGTTTACCTCAATATGTTGCGACGCGACGGCCACATCGTAATGCTCGGCGCGCCGGAGAAACCGTTGGCGGTTTCGGTATTTTCACTGATCATGGGGCGGCGCAGCCTTTCCGGTTCGCCGATTGGCGGCATCGGCGAGACTCAGGAGATGCTGGATTTTTGCGGTAAGCACAGTATTGTTTCGGATGTGGAGGTTATTCCGATCCAGAAGGTCAACGAGGCGTACGATCGGCTGTTTAAGTCCGACGTGAAGTACCGGTTCTCGATTGACATGACTTCGTTGAAATCGGAGTGAAGCGATTTCGGCGTAGAGGCAGAGCTTCGATGGCACTCCAATCGCGCGGGGAGCATGCGGCGCTGGCTGAGATTCGCGACTCGTTGCTGGAAACGTATGCGTGCAACGATGCGATGAACCAGCTGATCCTTTCCGAACTGGATCCTCGTGCGTGGCATGCGCCGTTACCGGGTGAAAAGCGCGGTGGGCGGACGATCGCGGCGATTTTCGCGCATCTGCACAACTGTCGTCTTTCGTGGCTGAAGAATTCGGCGCCGCATTTGAAGTGTCCGGCAGCGCTGGATCCGGACCGTTGCACGATGAAGCAGGCTGCTGCGGCGCATCGCAAGAGCGGAGCGCAGTGTTTGCGGATGCTGACGGATGCGCTGTCGGCTGCGCCGAATCGCCTCGTGGCGAAATTCGCACGCGGGAGTTGGGCGCAAACTTGGCCGGCCGGTGCGACCATGTTCGCTTACATGTTCGCGCACGAGGCGCATCATCGCGGACAGATATTGCTGCTGGCGCACCAGATGGGCTACCGGTTGTTGCACACGACTCCCGGCGTGTGGCATTGGGAGAAGCTTTGGAAACAAGCTGGGCTTGCGACGCGCCCGCATTGAGTGGAAACTCTCGACCGTATTCCAGTTCCAACGCAAAAGAGCAGCCGGGACGCCGGCGCCACGAAAACCGACGAGCACAGCTATGTGCTTACCGCGCTATTAGCCTCTAGGCGCAATGTGTGCAATACGGGACAGTTTCGCGCTGCCACCTGTGCCCTAATGAAAAAGTTGACGAGACTAGGCGCTGAACTTTGGTACGTGCACTGACCGTGACGAGATAAGAACTCAACCAGCGCCGGCCTACCCACGATGATTTCGTGACCTTTGCGCCTACTTTGCTTGACGCGAGCCGCACCACGCTTTTCGACGTAGGTGAACTGCGCGCCGTACTTGTCCCAATGCTTCGCAAGTCCACCGTCAGGAAGTCCGCGCGACGCCGTCTCTATTTCGCTCTTGCTTGTGCGCCGCTGCTGCTCTGTGTGGTTCCTGCGAGTACACACGCGCAAGAACAGAATTTTGCGCCAGCGATTGCGCGTGCTTCCCTACCCGAGAGATCTCTTGCCGCGGCACCCGCTACGGTGGTGTCGGGCAGCGTCGTCGGCACGGTGCTCGACGTGAGCGGTGCCAGCGTTTCCGGCGCGGATGTAACTTTGGTGACCAGGGATGGCACCCCACCGCGCAGCATGCCGTCTGCAGAAAACGGAGAATTTAATTTTATCGGGATCCTCCCCGGTTCATACGTGGTGATGGTCAGCGCTACGGGTTTTGCGGTTTTCACATCTGCAGAATTCGCTGTGGTGGCGCAGCAGGCGTACGAGGTGCCGAACATTTCACTTTCGCTTGCGGCGACGAACATGGAAGTGATCGTGCGTCCCACCGAGCTCATCGCAGCGGAACAAATCAGGGGAGAAGAAAAACAGCGGCTGGTTGGAGTCCTGCCCAACTTCTATACCAGTTATGTCCAGGACGCCGCGCCGCTTACTTGGAAACAGAAATTCTCGCTTGCGACACGCGGCACATTCGATCCGGTGGCGCTGATTGGCGTGGGCTTCGCTGCCGGCATCGAGCAGGCGAACAATTCCTTCGCCGCTTACGGGCAAGGCGCGGCTGGTTACGGCAAGCGATTCGCAGCAAAGTTTGCCGACGGACGGACAAGCGACTATCTGACTCATGCGGTTTTTCCTACGCTGCTGCACCAGGATCCGCGCTACTACTACCAAGGCTCCGGCACGGTTAGGTCGCGCCTGCTGCACGCAGTCGGTTCCGCATTTCTCACCCGCGGCGATAGTGGACGCATGGAACCCAACTATTCCTATGTGCTGGGCGATATGTGCTCGGGAGCGCTTTCCAACCTGTACTATCCCGCGGCGAATCGCGGAGCGCATTTGGTCTTCAGCACTGCCGCATTGGGCCTCGCCGGACGTGTGGGCGGGAATATACTTCGCGAATTCCTGCCGAAGCATTCGACCACGAACGTGCCGCGCGAGAGCATGCCATAAGCACGACTTCTTACGCCGAGCAAGTTTCGACGGGAACGAACAATCCTCAGGTGAGTGTGATTCCGCCCATGTCAATGGCGACGAGCAGGGGTTCTTTTACTGGTTGGTAATCGCCTACGTAGGCAAAGACGCGACGCTTAGTGGGGATGACGATACCGTCTATGTTACGGTAGTCGAATGCGTAGTTTAGGCCGGGGGCGCCGCCGAGGACGTCCACGGTGTAGTCGTGGCGACACAACAAACCGCTGGGTGCGAAGCAGGAAATCTGTTCGCGGGTGTGGCTCTTCACGTTTTCGGGGAAAGTGATTTGGAGGCGCCGCCAGGTGGAACTCTCGACGTTGATCGGCGCGATCTCTTGCGTCTGGAACCCTTCGCGAGTGTAGAGGAATGGACTGTTCAGGTAGGTCCACATCGCTTCTCCACAGAAATACGCCACTTGAATGTCGTCCCAGGGAGTTTCGCGTTGTTGTCCGGCGAAGGATTTTTCCGGATCGTCGCGGGCTTCGACTAATGTTCCGTCCAGTTTTTCGATGACGACGCGGTTGGGCTCGAAAATTGCGCGCTTGTCCTGGCCTGGGAAATCGATGGTGACGCGTTCGTTGCGCGTTTCTGCGGTCAGGACCACGTTCTTGAGAAAGTCTGGCTTCCCTTTTAGGTACCAGATGGCGCCGGTGATGGACGCGGCGACCTTGATGGTTTGGATTTCGTTCCAGCGGCGCAGGCCGCCGTGCGCTTTGACCGCCAAGTCTAATAGCTCGCCCACGGAAACTCCCGTTATTATAGCGCACTGAAAATAACGCGCGAAGCTTGGAGTTTAACAGCAGGCGCGGGAATCGCGACGAGCAAATCTCTGAGGCCATGGGAGGCATTCGGGTATTATTGAGCGAACGTACAGGAAGAAATATTCACGAACGACCCCGTGGTGGATGCGCTAATTCTGGACCTGCTGGAATGGCTTGCAATGCGCGACAGGAGCTACGAAGAGGTCATGGGTGCGCGGCGGACTTCGTGTCCCAAGCTCCCCATTGGGGAAGAGGCCAATGGTCGCGGACTGCTCGAGCGAGAGGAAACAGGCGGGCGCCGCGTGGTGAGGATCAATTCAGCGGGACGTGCACTTCTGGAGCGGCGGAGCTATTCGCAGGGCGCGCGCACCGATGTCACGACGCGTTCGACGTGAAGGTCGCGCTTCACAGTTCCCTACTCGGTTGCGGATGGGAGGTTGCTGGCGGGGACGAGGTCGCGGGCTGTGATTTGGGCGGCGGCGAGTTCGCGGGCCAGGGTTTCCAAGCCGAAGTAGATCGTGTGCGATCTCAGAACGGCTTCTAGAGTTTTCGCGGCGAGTGCGGCTGGCGTGCCGGAAATGCGCGCGGCATTTGTTTTCGCGTCCAGGGTGTGGATCGCGGCTTCGAAATCAGATTCGGGCGTGGAAAATTTTCGCGTCAGGATCCCTTCGGCGATTCGCCGCAAGGCTGCAGAGATTCCAGCGCTCAGTGCTGTGAACTCCGGTTCCCACTGCGGGTCAATTCCACCACAAAAAGAACCGTCGCAGGCGATCTCCAGAGTTTCCACCGCCGGAGACATGCGTTCTTCATGCTGCAGCAATTTCACTAGAGTGATGCGGAGCGCGGACCAGCGGGCAGGTTCATAGCGGCCGTGCGCGTGGAACTCCGCGTTTTTGCTCGCCAGAGTTGCGAGCGTCGTGCGCAGCGCTTCGATGTCATCCACAGTCTCGCCGCCAAACCGCCGCAGGAGTGCCGAGAGGAAGCAATCGAGCTGCATGAATTCTGCCGCGAGGCCTTGCCGGAGATTTTCCAGGGCCGAGGAGGGCCAGACGAACTCCGCCACTAACAGCGCGATCAGAATTCCAAACGAAACTTCTAGGAAGCGGTTGAAGGCCGGTACCCATGGACGGCCGGTGTGCGGGACGAGTAAGGTGATCGCAACCGTTACCGCAGCGAGCCGCAATCCTTCCTCGAGGTGCAAGACGGTGCAAAGAAGGACCGTGACGAACGAGGCCACGCCGAACATGAGGAGGTTTTGATCGAAGTAGGCCACGAACGGGATGGAAACCGCGGCGCCTACGGCTGTGGCGGCAAAGCGAATCCAGGATTGTCTTACCGCTGCGCCCAGGTTTGTTTGCATCACGATCATGGCGGTTATCGAGGCCCAGTACGGTTGCGGCAGGCGCAGCAGCTCGGCAAAATACATGGCGAGGCAGCCGGCAAGTGCCGTTTTGAGTGCGAGCCGAAAATTCGCGGACGGGATGAAAGGGATAGTCATGCTTCACGACGTTTGAGCCGGGAGGGATTATGGACCGAGAGTGGGTGGATGCGATAGAGGTACATGGAAGGTCGCGGCTTGGAGCAGAAAAGTGGGGCAACACCAAGTGCGACATAGAGATAGGACAAGTACCGAGTTGTGCAAACTGTTGCATATTGAGAAAGTGACGGGGAAAAAAGACTCGGGGATGTAGTTCAGTACAAAGGGGTTATTTTCGACGTTTGGGTTGTGGCTTGGTGGTTAACGTGCTACTGTCCCGCTGGATGGAAATTGCGCGGAGGTGGGTTGATGAGATTTTGTAAAACGTTGGTGATCGTAGCTGCAGTGGCTTTGGCGATGGTTGGAGCAAGCGTGGCTAAGGCTGACGGCGCTGTCGATCCCCGGGTGAAGATTGTCGTGCCCACGGACCCGACCATAGAGCCTTGCAGTCAAGTCCCGGAAGGCATCACTTGCTTCACGTCGAATTCGTTTCAAAATCCGGTAGCTGTTGCCGGGCCGACTCTGGCTCAGCTGAACGGCACGTTCGATCTCATTACGAACTTCATCTATGAGCCGACGGATTGCGTCAACGATGTTTGCCCGTCGTCAGACACGCTTATGGACCTGTGGATCGCGATTACTCCGACGGTCCAGAACGCGGTTTACACTTGCACCCTGGGGGCAAGTCCCGGCGGCCTAACGCCTGCGTTTAACACCTGCCCGGCGGCCGTAGGAATTAACAGCAGTGGTCTGGAACTGATCGAGTTGGAGTGCGACCCGGACAAGAGTGCCTGCACAGGTATGCTTCCTGGCGAAGAAGGATCGGCGGAGATCGCCCCTGAGCCCGGCGAATTCGCCATGCTCGGACTGGGAATCGCGCTGGTTGGCTTCTGCGGTTGGAAGCGCCGGCAAGCGGTTGAACTGAACCGGGTCATCCAGGAAAATCTGGCGGCCTGCTGAGGTTAGCTTTTAGTCGTCGGCCGTCTCGGCTAATTCGGTTCTGCCCACCCCGACAAGCGTCGTGGTGGGCAGAACTTTTTTTGAGCGAGCAATCCCCTCAAAAGCTGTCGCAACCGGCTTGGTACAGGTGTGTGCCAGCGCGATTCGCTTCAACCGTTCCGACAATTTCAGCGCGTCGATGGGAGAGCGCGGCTTCTGGAGTTGAAGCGTCTGCCTTAGGACAGCAGAATCGGTACTTCAGCGGCTGAAGCCGAACGAGCTTTGGCCAGTTCAGGTCGTGGCTAAAGCCACGGCCTGCAAAGATTCCGGACCTTTTCCGGAGCCCTCCCAGGGACTCAGGAATCCCTCGTAAACGCAAAGCTACCACGGGGCTACACCCTTGCCGTTGCAATAGCCGCGAACCTCTTCCAGCCGCTCCGGCGGATCGAGCCAGCTTACTTAGGGCTTCTTGGTCGCGTATTTCTTGATCAGCTTGTCGAATTCGGGGTTGCTGTGGAGGCTTTCCAGGTCCGGGTCGACCGCGGCGAACTCCGCGGGAAAGTGGTTTTCGAGCACGCCTGCGAGTAACGCCAGCGCTTGGCTGGATTTTCCGTTCAGAGCATTAATCTGGACTTCGGCGTAGGCGAGGTTGACGTCTTTCTTGTCCTGCGCGCGGGCGCGAGCTATAAACGTGTCCGCATCCTGAGGCTTACCGAGGTTGGCGTAGGAGAGCGCAACCTCGGTCAGGACGGTGGTGTCCTGGGGGTTCGTCTGCAATTCCTTGTAACCGGCGGAGATCGCTTGCTGGTAGGCAGCGTGGGCTTTGTCGGTCTGGCCCAGCGCGCGATAGGCATCGCCCAAGTTCACTGCTAATTGGGTATCGTTCGCGTTCAGCGCCACGGCCTTCTCGAACGCCTGCGCGGACTCGTTGTACTGTTTCAGGTAAAAATAGGCGGTGCCGAGATTGGAGTAGGCGCCGGCGTTGGGTTCAATTTGCAGCGCCCTTTGCAGATAAGGAACCGCCTCGCGGTATTTGCCCTGCTGCACCAACACGTTTCCTGAATTCGCGTAACCGGCGTTGACGTCCGGTTCGAGTGTTGCGACCTGCTTGAACGCTTGCAGGGCTTTGTCGTAGTCGCCGACGTTGAAATAAGCGCTGCCGAGTGAATTTTCGTTGACCCAGTAGTAGGGATTCAACTGGACTGCCTTTTGGTACGCTTCGATCGCGTGCGGCACATCGCCCTTCGACAGATACACATTGCCCAGGCGCCAATAAACCTCGTCGGAGTTGGGAGCCAGGGCCTGCGCACGGTTCAGTTCCGCGATTGCTTCGGAATATTTTCCCGTGGCGCGATAAACGCTGCCAAGAGTGGAATGGACTTCCGGAAGCTTATCATTCAACTGCAGAGCTTGTTGCGCGGCAGCCAGCGCCTTCTGCGTCCAAAAGCCGTCGTTGGTGACTCCGTACATGCGCAGGCTGGCCTGGGCCACACCGGTGTAGGCAAGCGCAAATTTGGGATCCTGTTTTACGGCTTGATTGAAATAATCCAGGGCGGTTTGGATGCTCTTGGCGTCGTTCACGCGCAGGGCGTTGCGGCCGCGCAGATAGAAATCATACGAGGCAACGTTGTCGGTGGGGCGCGCCTCAGCGTTAGCGTTTTCTTCGTTCGTGGGATTTACATCCAGCGCGGAAACCACCTGCGCGTAGATATGATCCTCCAGCGTGAACAGGTCCGCGGAAACGCCGTCGAATTGCTGGCTCCAGATACGCTTGCCGTTAACCACATCCTCCATATTCAGGATGATGCGGATCTTGTCGCCATTGCCCTGCACCATGCCCTGCACCAGGGTGTTTGCGCCCAAACTACGCGCGATTTTGTCCATAGGTTGCTTGAGATCGGCCTTGGCGGCGGCATCGGACGAAGTGACGTGCACGCCCTTCAATTGAAAGAGTTTCGCCGCGAGTGCTTCCTGGACGCCTTGCGCCAGGTAGCCGAGCTGAGATTGGTCACCCAGAACTTGCAGCGGCAGAATGGCGACGAAGCGTCCGCTGGAAAGCGGCGGTATGCCCGAAGCCGCGGCGCCAGCGGGCCCCGTTTGCTCCAGGCGAAAGCCGGGAATCAAATGTCGCACCGGAGGAATCGCGAACGCGATCAGAAGGAGCGCCACAACGCCGGCCACGATCCACACCCAACGATGGTTGGCGAATTCGGGGATCTGGATAATGACGCTTTGCGAGCCCGAGCCGATGCGCGACATGCCGACACGAGACATGCTGCTGCCGGAAGACCCGCCTTGCAAATCAGCAAGAATTTCGTACGCGTTCTGGTAACGATCGTTCGGATCGCGTTCCAGGCAGCGCATGATAATTCTCACGAGCCAGTTCGGCAGATCTGGCCGCAAAAGTTTCGGGCTTTTGGGCTTTTCCTGAATGCGCTGGTACATCACTTTCAGCGTGGATTCGCCGGTAAAGGGGACGTCGCCGACCACCATCTCGTACAAGATCAGGCCGAAGGCATAGAGGTCGGCGCGGCCGTCCGCCGGCTTCCCTTCGACCTGTTCCGGCGACATGTAACGCGGCGTGCCGAGGAAAGCGCCCGTGCGCGTCATGCCGATAGCGCCCTCCTCGAAGGACTTCGCGAGGCCGAAATCGCAGACGAAAATCTGGTCGTTCTTATCCACCAAGAGGTTTTGCGGTTTCAGGTCGCGATGAACCACGCCTTCGGCATGGGCTGCTGCCAGCGCCTCCGCAATCTGCCGGGAAAAATTCAGAATGCGTTCCAGCGGCATCTTGGGGTTTTCGCGGATGATGTGCTGCAGGTCCTTGCCTTCGACGAAGGCCATGGAAATGAAACGCAGGCCGCCGACGTCGCCCATGTCGTGAATGCGCAGAATATTTTTGTGGGAAATTTTGCTGGCGAGAACTAATTCCTGCTTGAAACGCTTGAGGGCATCGGATTCGCCGATGGCGCCGTCGCGCACCACTTTGATGGCTACGGTGCGGTCGAGGTCTTTGTCATAGGCCTTATAAACGCGACCCATGCCGCCCTGTCCGAGAAGCGCTTCGATGCGGTAACGCGGACCGAAATCGCTCCCCGGAGCGATGACGGTGGCGTCCACCATCTGAATCGTTTCGGACTCCCCCAATGGCATGGGAGTCCCGCAACGTGAGCAGGACTCAGCGAAGTCCGGGTTCACCGTGCTGCAGTGAGGACAATTAATCACGAGAAAGCCGCCAGGATGGCCCCAAACCGGGGACTACAATGGCGAATTATCGTGCATCCTTGCATGGCCTGCAACCATTAAGTGGCGCAGATGTGCAATATCGGCCTTCGTTCGGAGCGGATGCCCGGTTAGACTGGTGCACCACTTGCGAGCGCTGTTTGCGAGCGCCAATAGCCTATGCTGGGAACGCCCATACCCATCTGGATCGTCTTCGCCGTCACGACGACTGCGGCCTTGGTAATTGACCTGGGCGTATTCCATCGCAAAAACCATACCATCGGCCTGCGCGAAGCTCTGCTCGAGAGCGGGGCGTGGATCTCGGTCTCGCTGCTCTTCAACCTTTGGCTCTATTATTCGCAGGGACCGCAGGTGGGAGTGGAATTCCTTACCGGTTATTTGGTCGAGAAATCGCTCAGCGTGGACAATATTTTTGTTTTTCTGCTGATTTTTCAGTCCTTCCACGTACCGGCGCAATCGCAGCACAAGGTTTTGTTTTTGGGCGTGCTTGGGGCACTGGTGATGCGCGCGGTCTTTGTGCTGGCGGGAGTGGAGTTGCTGCAATCGTTTCACGCGGTGCTTTATGTTTTTGGTGCGTTGCTGCTGCTGACCGGATTGAAGATGTTTTTCCCCGGCAACCGCGTGGTGCGGCCGGATCGCAATCCGCTGGTGCGAATGGCGCGGCGGATTATTCCTGTGACCGATCAGTTCGCGGGCGAGCGTTTCTTTGTGAAACAAGCCGGGAAATGGATTGCCACGCCGCTTTTCTTGGCATTGGTGGCTGTGGAAGCGATGGACATCATTTTCGCGGTGGATTCTGTGCCGGCGGTTTTGGCGATTACGCGCAATGCGTTCATCGTTTATTCGTCGAACGTGTTCGCAATTCTAGGTTTGCGGGCCCTTTATTTCGCGTTGGCCGATTTGCTGCCGCGATTCCGGTTCTTGCACCAGGGGCTGGCGGGGATTCTTGTGTTTGTGGGGGCGAAGATGTCGCTGAGCGAATGGGTGCCGGTTTCCGCGCCTGTTTCACTCGGGGTAATTGTCGGAATTTTGGCGGTCACTGTGGCCGCGTCTTTGCTGTTGCCAGCGGCGGGCGAAAAAGCGGAATAAGCGGGCCTCGGCGCGCTATCCCAAGTTAAGAACGAGGATGCGCGGCTCGGTCATCTCTTCGATCGCGTAGCGCAAGCCTTCGCGGCCGATCCCGGAATCTTTCACACCACCATAGGGCATATGGTCGATCCGGAAGGCGGACATATCGCCCGCGATGACGCCGCCGACTTCCAGATTTTCGAACGCCGAGAAGAGCAGCTTCGAATCGCGCGTGAAGACTCCTGCCTGCAGCCCGAAGGCTGAATCGTTTACGCGCCGGATCGCGTCGGCGAAATTGTCGTAAGGCTCAACAATCACTACCGGCGCAAAAACTTCCTGGCAGCTGACTTTCATGTCCGCGCCGACGTTAGTCAGCACAGTGGGATGCAATACCGCGCCCTGGCGCGTCGCGCCGCCTGCGTGGAGTGTCGCTCCGGCAGCGACGGCTTCTTCAATCCAAGAAGCTGCGCGTCGCGCCGCGTCTTCGCTGATCATGGGGCCGACGTCTGTGGCTTCATCCCGCGGATCGCCCACGTGCAATTTTTTCACGCCGTCGAGCAGGCGCGCCAGGAAATGCTCTTGGACGCTACGTTGCACGTAGATGCGCTGTACAGAAATGCAGCTTTGTCCGGCGTAGGAAAAGCCGCCAACGACACAACGATCCGCCGCGACGTCCACATCGGCATCGGAATGAACGATCACCCCGGCATTGCCGCCCAGTTCCAGCGTCACTTTTTTCTTTCCGGACTTCCCTTTCAGCGCCCAGCCGACCGGAACGCTTCCGGTGAAGGTGAGCATTTTCAGCCGGTCGTCGCCGACAAGTTTTTCGGCCTCTTGATTTGCGAGCGGCAGCACGTTCAGAGCGCCCGGCGGTAGTCCGGCTTGCTCAATCACTTCGGCAAGCAGCAGAGAGGTGAGCGGAGTTTGTGGCGCAGGCTTGAGGACCGTTGTGCAGCCTGCGGCAATTGCCGGGGCTACTTTGTGCGCTACCAGGTTCAGCGGAAAATTGAATGGCGTGATGGCCAGAATCGGGCCGAGCGCGAAACGCCGCACGATTCCGGCGCGCCCTGCGGTGGAAGCCTGCCAATCGAGCGGCAGCCACTCGCCGCCGATGCGCGTGGCTTCTTCGGCGGCCACGGCAAAAGTGAAAATCGCGCGATCCACTTCGGCGCGCGCGGTGCGAACCGGTTTTCCCGCTTCCAGCGCGATCAGTTGCGCAAACTCTTCGCGGCTCTTGCTGATTCCGTCGGAAATGGCGCGGAGTATGGCCTGGCGTTCGTAACCGGCCATCTTGCGCGTGATTTGAAATGCGCGCTGGGCGGCGCGGACGGCTGCTTCAACGTGGACGGAGGTGGCGCGATAGGATGCACCGACTACGGCGCTGTCGTACGGAGCTAAAACTTCAAAACGCTCACCTTCGCTGATCCATTTTCCGTCGAGATAGAATCCCCAGGTCTTCACTGGTGTTCTTGTTGCGGTTCCCATGAGTGGTCCTCAAATTATGCGTGGCGCGGCGCGGTTTCCATTTGCGATTCGGCTACGCTGGCCAGCGCGGATTCCAGCACCTTCAGGCCTTCGTCGAACTGCTCGGTGGTGACGACGAGCGGCACAAGCAGGCGCAGCACGTTGCCGTAGGTTCCGGAGGAGAGCAGGATCAGCCCACGTTCGCGGCAGTGACGCAGCACCTGCTCGGTTTCTTCCTTAGCAGGTTCGCGCTGGTCGGGGGAACGCACGAGTTCCAGCGCGCGCATTCCGCCGAGGCCGCGTACGTCGCCGATCAGTGGCCAACGCTTCTTCCATTCTTTGGCACGCGTTTCGAATCGCGCGCCCAGTTGTTCGGCGCGCGCGGAAAGATTTTCGGTTTCCAGTGTTTCGATCGCCGCCAGCGCCGCTGCACATGCCAGCGGATTTCCCCCGTAGGTGCCGCCGAGTCCGCCGACACCTGGCGCGTCCATAATTTCCGCGCGGCCGGTGACCGCAGCGAGCGGCATGCCGGAGGCCATGGATTTCGCGCTTACCAGAATGTCGGGAGTAATGCCGTAACGCTGCGACGCGAACATCGCTCCCGTGCGGCCAAATCCGGTTTGCACTTCGTCGGCGATGAGAAGAATTTCGTGGCGCTTGCATATTTCATGCAGCACCGTGAAAAATTCCGGCGGTGGCGCGACGAAGCCACCTTCCCCGAGTACCGGCTCGACCACTACGGCCGCAACCGCCTCCGAAGCCACCATGCGTTTGAAAGTGTCTTCGAGATGCTGGGCGCAGAAAACATTGCAGCTCGGATATTGCTGCGAATACGAGCAGCGATAGCAATAGGCGTAAGGAATTCGGTAAATGTCGGTGGCAAACGGTTCGAACCCCGCTTTGTAGGGATGCGTCTTGCTGGTGAGAGACATTGTCAGCATGGTGCGGCCGTGGAAAGCATCCTCAAAACAAATGATGGCGGGACGGCGCGTGTAAGCACGCGCGATTTTCACGGCGTTTTCGATGGCCTCGGCGCCGCTATTCAGCAGAATGGTTTTCTTCGCGAAATTGCCGGGCACCAGCGCATTCAGTTTTTCCGCGAGCGCGATATATTTTTCATACGGCGCGACGCTGAAGCAGGTGTGGATGAAAGCGTCGAGCTGCTCGCGAATGGCGGCGACCACGCGCGGCGGGCGATGGCCGGCATTCTGCACGCCGATGCCGCCGGCGAAATCGAGGAAACGATTGCCGTCAACATCTTCCAGGATGGCGCCTTCGGCACGCGCCGCGAAAATCGGCGTGGCGTGCGCGACGCCGCGCGGCACAGCGGCCTGACGGCGGCGCATTAGTTCCAGAGATTTGGGGCCAGGTATCGCGGTGCGCAATTGGATCGTGGGCATGTCAGTACCATCCGATGGGCTGTTCGTTCAGGTTGATGTGCACTTGCTTGGTTTCCAGATATTCTTCGATGCCCCAGGGGCCTAGCTCGCGGCCGAAACCGGATTGTTTGTAGCCACCCCAAGGGGCTTCGACGTAAGTGGGCTGCATGTGATTCACCCAGACAATTCCGGCGCGCAGCGCTTTCACTACGCGGAATGCTTTAAAAATGTCGCGCGACCAGACGGCGGCAGCTAAACCGTAGGGGGTGTCGTTGGCGATTTTGACGGCGTCGGCTTCGTTCGTGAACGGGATTACCGTCGCGACCGGGCCGAAGATTTCCTCCCGGGCGATGCGAGCCGAATTATCCACATCGTAGAAAATTGTCGGCTCGACGTAGTAGCCCTGCTTCATGGACGACGGACGCCCGCCCCCGGCTGCGAGCTTCGCTTCCTTCTTGCCGATTTCCTGATAGGCGCTGACGCGGTCGAATTGCTCTTTGCTGACCAGCGGGCCCATTTTTGTTTCGCGCTCCAGCGGCGGGCCTAGCCGGATTTTCTTGGCCTTGGCGCTCATGGCTTCGACAAATTTCGAATAGATCGGCTTTTCTACCAGGATGCGGCTGCCGGCGGAGCAGACTTCGCCTTGATTGATGAAGACGCCGAAGAGCGCGCCGTCAATTGCGGCCTCGAAATCAGCGTCTGCGAAGAAGATGTTGGGCGATTTTCCGCCTAGTTCCAGCGTGACGCGTTTCAGTGTGTCGGCGGCCATCTTTACGATTGCTTTGCCTACCGCGCCGCTGCCCGTGAAGGCGACTTTGTTTACGTCGGGATGTATTACCAACGGCGCGCCAGCGCCTTCGCCGAATCCAGTGATGATGTTGACGACTCCCGGTGGCAATCCCGCGTCGGTGAGATATCCTGCGAATTCGAGGGCGGTCAGCGGAGTTTGCTCGGCGGGTTTCAAAATGCAGGTGCAGCCTGCGGCTATGGCCGGCGCAAGCTTCCACGCCGCCATCAACAGGGGATAATTCCAAGGAATTATTTGCGCGGCGACGCCAATGGGTTCGCGCAGCGAGAGGCTCAGCGCGTTATCTGGCACCGGGTTCACGTGGCCCAAGACTTTGGTTGCCATGCCGCCGTAATATTCGAAGCAGGTGGCGGCGTCGGCGATGTCGTACTCGGCTTCGACGATGGGCTTGCCGGAATTGCGGCATTCGAGATCGGCGAGCTGCGCGGCTTCCTTGCGAATGCGTTCGGCGAGGCGGAATAGAATGCGGCCGCGGTCCTGCGCGGTGGTTTGCGGCCATGCGCCGGAATTAAACGCTGCTTTCGCGGCTGCTACAGCGCGGTCCACGTCTTTTTCATCGGCTTCGGGAACTTCGGCGATGACTTCTTCGGTGGACGGATTGTAAACGGGGAAAACGCCGCGGCTGTGAGCTTCCACAAATTCGCCGTTGATGTACATCTTGTATTTACGCGCGGCTGCTTTGGATTTCGAGTTCTTAGCTGCGATCGCTTTAGCCTTGCTTGCCACGGAGCCTCCCTGCTAGCGCCATTGTAAATTAGATGCCTGTCGCGGCGGACGGTGCCGCTTTGCGACGTCCGTACACATAGAAGAAAAACACGGCCAGGCCGATAAAAAATGCGGTGCCGCCGAACATCCATTTCTCGTACGACCACAGTGAGGTAATCTGCTGCGCCGGGAAAAACGCCAGCACGATGCCTAGCGTGGTCGTTATGAGGCCGCTGCCTCCCGCGAGGAGCAGCGTCGTCTTGCCATAGAGACCTTTGCCCGATTCCGGATTCGCGGCAATTTTCAGCAGCGCACCGAACATATACAAGAACGGAATAAGCTGCAGGACTACCGCCAGCGACAGCAATCGTTGAAAAGTTTCCTGCACCCCGGAGCCAAAAGAATTCACTAGCACCAGAATCATGGATACGACGCCCTGCACGATCAGCGCCGCGTACGGCGTGGCGAAACGCGGGTGCGTCTTTCCCAGCCAGCTGGGCATGTAGGAATCCAGGCCTGCGACGAACGGTATTCGCGCCGAACCGGCCAGCCAGGCGGAGCCGATACCCGCGATGGAAATGCTCAGCATCAGCGCGAATGGCGCGACGATCCAACTGGCGCCTACGCGACTGGCCATGTGACTCACCGCCTGCACGATTCCCTGCAGGACATTGATGTCGCTCTTGCTTACCGCGATCAGCAACGTGAGCGTCGTCGCAATGTACATCACGCCGGAAAGTATTCCGCCCCAGGCCACCGCGCCGGGCAAAGTTTTCTGCGGATCTTTAATTTCGTCGCCCATTACTGATGCCAGCTCCAGTCCCACCAATCCAAAGCAAATCACGCCAAAAGAATTCAGCACGAATCGCGGATTGGCCGGAATGCGAAAATCCGCGGCCGTTACCGTGGTGCCAAAGCGCGAGAACATGATCAGCCCCAGGCCGATCAGTACCGCGGCGGCGACGCCTGTGCCGATTCCGCCGAGATTGTTGATCCATTTTCCGACGCCGAGTCCCACGATATTCAGAATCACCAGCAACGCCATCAGCACGCAGCGACGCGATTACCGTGAACGTCGTTTTTCCGCCAGCGCCTGGTGGCCGGGACCCAGCACGAACACCGAAACGCCCACGAAATAGAGCATCACCGTCGGCACGTACATCATATTGTTAGTCCAGTAGCACCAACCGGAAAGAAAGCCGTGGAAGTCGCCGAAAACTTCCTTGGCCCACAAATAAACGCCGCCCTCACCGGGATAACGATGTGCCAGCTCGATCACGGCAATTCCCTGCGGCCAGAAAAACAGCACGAGCGAAACCAGCCAAAGCCAGACAGTGACACCGCCGTTTGCGGCGATGCTCGGAACCACGTTCAGGTTGAACACCGCGACGACAAACAGCGCGACGAGATCCCAACGGCCGAGCGAGCGCTTCAGATGGACCGTTTCAGTTGCCCCGGCACTGCGACCGGCTCGGCCAAAAGGACTCCTCTTCAAATGAAAAATTCGCACGCGAAACACTTGCGGGCGACTCGCAGCTCGCGTCAGAGCCCGAACATCCTCCGGCGAAACAACTCAGTGGCCTGCAGTGGCCGCGACGTGCGGCTCTTTTTGCGCCTTCGCCAGAGCCGGCGCGATTTCGGCGAACGTCGCGATGTGCCGGTCAATGTCCGCTTCGGTGTGCGCGACGGAAATAGTCCACTGCTCGTCCCACCAATACGGCTGGGCCATCACGCCGCGATTGACCATGGCGAACCAGTAATGCCGCCACAATTCGCTGTCCGCATTCAGCCAATCGCGATAATTGCGGATGGGCTTGTCGAAGAACATCAGCGCGCCGTTCGATCCCGCGCCGATGACGTAGGCGTTCAGGCCGGTCTTGCTGATTTCTTTGTTGTAGCCATCGAGCAATTTTTTGTTGAGCTTGGCGACGCGGGTGTAGGCGTCCTTCGTCAACACCTCGCGGAAAGTAGCGAGACCCGCAGCCATGGCGACGGGATTGGTGTTGTATGTGCCGCCATGAAAAACTTTGTGGTCGGAGATCTGGCCCATCACTTGGCGCGTGGAGGCGAACGCGGCGAGCGAAAATCCGCCGCCGATCGATTTCGCCAGGCAAACGATGTCCGGCTTGACGTTGAAATATTCGCAGGCGCCGCCGTAGGCAAGCTTGGCGCCGGTTTTCACTTCGTCGAAAATCAGCAGCGCGCCGTTTTTCTTGGTGATTTCACGCAGCGCCTGAAGGTAGCCATCAGCCGGCATCAGGATTCCCACATTCATCATGATCGGCTCGATGATTATCGCCGCGATTTCGCCGGGATATTTGGCGAAGAGGCGCTCGACGCCGGCAACGTCATTGAATTGCGCAATCAAAGTATTCTGTACAGTAGCTTTCGGAATGCCGGAGCCGCCCGGAACAGACGTGGGGAAATTCGGGTCGCCAATTTCGCTGGCCTTGGGCTTCAGCGAGACGAGCACGGAATCGTGCAAGCCATGATAGCCGCCTTCCATCTTGATGATGCGATCACGGGCAGTAGCAGCGCGGGCTAGCCGTACCGCGTGCATGGTGCATTCCGTACCGCTATTGCTGAAGCGCACCATTTCCACGGGAAAGCGCTGGCAGATTTCTTCGGCCAGTTCCCATTCGAGGTCGTGCGGCATGCCGAACATGGTGCCGGTGCCGAGCTTCGCTTGCACGGCTTTGACCACCGCGGGGTGGCAATGCCCGGCCATCAACGCGCCGAAGCAAAGATTGAAATCGAGATATTCGTTGCCATCGATGTCGTGGATGTGTCCGCCTCTTCCATCACGAACAAAAATCGGATAGGGGTCATAGGCGCGATAATTGCTGGCGACGCCCAGTGGCAAGCGGCTTTCCGCTCGGGCGTGCGCCGCTTTCGAACGCGGCGTACGCTTTTCGTAACTGTTAATTTCCTGTTGCAGTCCTTCGTGCATAACTGCCTCCAAATGCTGGTACTGTGGCCGACGCACGGCCCTGAGATTTGCCGCTACTGCCCTATTTTTTTACGTTCCACCTGCGGAAAGTGAATCCGCGTTTTCTCAGTTCTCCGAAAAATGGATTGGGCGGAACTACATTTTCCGGCGCCTGTACGCCCACGCCGGAAATTTCGCCGCGGCCTTGCATCACCGCTGCGATGGCGGCGGGAAAACCGGTGTCGCGCGCTACCGCGGAAAATTGCGGCCGCGCGGTGTGATCGGCGCACATTTCCATGGCCGCACCGACGCGCTGTTTGCCGGAGCGGCCGGTGACGACTACGCGCAACGCTTCCACGTCCAACGGCGTCTTCGCCGGAGCTTTTTTCTGTAGCAGCGCGAGCAGCACTGCGCGCGGCACCACTAGGGTGCCATTCACGGTGAGCGGTTCGCGTCCTGTGAATCCAACGTCCACCAGCGAGCGCACCAGGGCCACCAGCTTCGCATCGTAATTGATCTTAAAGAATACCTCGCGCACGCCTTTCTTGCGAAAGCTCTCGGCTAGCGTGCCCAGCTCGGAGTGGATCGAGTGCCGCAGAACGATTTTGCCGATGGGCGCGGGGAACGTTGCGGCCTCCGGCTCGGAGAGCATTTCCTTTTCGACGTAGCGCCCGCCGACGAAATGGATAGGCGGCATGGTCAGCTCGTCCAGGATGGTGGCAATCGAAAACGAGTACGCGACGGGACTGTCGTAACGTTGCTCGTCCGCGCCCGCGTTATAGACTTTAATCTCGTCCACGCGATCCAGCGGCTCAGCCAGCGCGCGCGCCATTACGTTGGTGATGCCGGGAGCGCCGCCCATGCCCGGAATTGCCAGTTTTCCGATGCGGCGAAAATCACGGTCCAGGGCAAATTGCTTGCGCGTCATGTGGTAGAGGCCGCCGAGGTCCATGTAATTCACGCGAGCCGCGAGTGCCGCACGCATCACGTCTAAATTCCAATTGTATTGCGTGCAATTCACTACCACGTCGCAACGGTGCAGCAGCTTCGCCAGATGCGATGTGGCGCGCACGTCTGCGAATGCTGCGCGGGTAATGCCGCGGCCGAATTTGCGTGCCACTTCCTGGGCGCGTGCGCGATCGAAATCGGCTACGACGATGCTCTTCACCTCACGTGCGCCGCTCAGGTCGTAAACCACCGCGCGCCCCATCAAACCCGCTCCTAACACAACAATCTTCATTTCTGGCCCAGTCCTCTTGTTCGAGTACGCATTCTTTCCGACGGCACCACCACAATTACTATACTTCGATCAGTGTACTTCGCGTTTCGTTCCACCGCCGTCTCACAGGTCCACCGCGCTCCCGCGCCGCAATTTGCCCCTACGCAACAAAGCGAGGGGTCCGCCAGGACGGACTCCCTCGCTCACGTTGCCCACCCGATCGTCTAGAACAGGAACTTCAATCCGAACTGCATGACGCGCGGGCTCTCGCGAACTTTCAGGACCTGGCCGAACGTCGAATTCGTGAAGTTTCCATCCGGATTGTTGAACTGGGTGTGATTCCACGCATTGTAAAACTCGGCGCGGAACTCTGTGTTCCAGCGCTCGTTGATCGGCGTTTTCTTGGATATCACCAGGTCGGTGTTGTTGATAGGCGCGCCGCAGCACAACGCGTGCGGCACGTTGCCGAAGGTTCCCGGATCGGAATCCGAGAAGTTGCCCACAACGTACTGATGATTGGGGTTGTTGTTGGAGGGCCCGTTCTTCGGACTCATAAACGTAATCGGTCCGGAAACTTGGGGAGTGTTTGCGCCCTCGAAGAAAAGGCTGCTCATCAGCTCCGAATCGTTCTGATCCTGAACGCGTATCGGGAATCCGCTCTGGTAAGTGATTATCGCCGATGCGCCCCATCCGTTTGCAAATTTACCTTTCACACCTTCATACTTCGGAATCGGCAAATCCCACACTGGGCTGAAAACAAAGCGGTTTTTCGCGTCCAGCAGCGAAAGGCCGCGGGTGCCGTTGAAATTGAGCGGATTCAGCTCGTTTTCAAACGACGCACCTTGGTCAATCGCCTTGCTGAACGTGTAGGAAGCCTGGAACAGCAGCCCGTGCGAGTAGTTTTTCTCCACGGAAATCTGCAAACCGTTGTAATTGGAATTGGCGATGGTATCTTCTGCGAAAATGTTACTGAAAACGGCCACACCGTCTGACGGGCAACCGGTAAAGTTTATACCGCTCAACGGTTGGCAATTTGGCGACGAATACTTGCGCAGACCGTCGAGTGTGACGCCCAGCGGACCAATCGTCGTTCCCGCCGGGATGCAGGTGCTTCCGCCCGGCGCCGCGTTGTACGGCAACGTGAGACCACTGCACGTGGTGGGTGGAGTTCCAGGCGCCGCCGCGTACTGCGGGATCACCGTGCCGGGTTGAATGAAATATTCCGAATCGGATCCGAACGGCCCGCACGGCGGCGTACCGGCCTGCGGCGGAGGCCCGCCCGGAAACGGCAGTACGCTGCCAACCGGGAGCTGATTCAGCCCGAGGCAAGTTTCCGCGTGGCCGTAGTTAATGTCGTATGACGCCAACAGGTGGTGCGCCTGTGTGCCAACGTAGGAGACGCGCAGCAGCATGTCTTTCGTCAACTGGCGCTCGATCGTCAAATTGTACTGCTCGGCATATTGCGACTTCAGGTTGGGCTGGAATTCTCCGAAGTAAATTGAGCTGCGGAAATTCGACCAATCCACGCATCCCGGAGGGCCACCGGCGTCCACTGCGCAAGGTGTAGTCGGCGTTTGGTTGATGACGCCGCCGAAGGGGTTCGGCGTTTGCGTGCCGCCCTGCGACAGGTACGGCAGATTGAATTGTGGATCGGAGACAAAAGAACTGCCACCGAACGGCGGCTCGGCGCTGAACTGCTCAAGAACAAGCTGTTCAATTGGATTGTAGAAAAGACCGAAACCTGCACGGATGCTAGTGTTGCCCGGGCCACCGGTAAGCTTGGCCAGCCATCCGTCAGTCCAATCCGGGCTCCACGCCAAGCCGATGCGCGGCGCAAATCCCTTGTAGTAGGTGGATGTGAGGCCGCGCGGCACTCCCTTATCACCGGGGAATACCAGGCCCAGAGGAAACACGGCGTTATTGCCGTTCGTGGTGTCTTGTCCGCAATCACCGGGAGTCAAATCCAACGCAGCAGCATTAGCCGCAGACAGAAAGCAGGGATATTGGGTCGTGGCCTGGCCCGGACGAAAAGTCTGCAGCCGGTTCCCGGTATCATAATAAGGAGTGTTCAGTTCCCAGCGAAGGCCGTAATTCAGCGTCAAGTTCGGTTTCAACTTGTAGCTGTCCTGCGCGAAAAGATAAAGCGCAGTGTTGCGCAAATCTTCGCGCTGGGCTGCGCCTTGCGTGTACGAAGTCGGCGCGCCAAGAAAATAATTTGGATACGAAGGGAAGTTAGGGTCCGACTGGATCTCGTCCGCGGTGTTTTGGCTGGTGATGGTGTATTCACCGCTCACATCGAAATAAAGGAATTGATCGAAGCGCTGGCGGCGAACGTCAACACCGAACTTGGTGGTGTGCTTGCCGAAGATCTTGGTGAAATTGTCCGTCCACTGGAATGTGTTGCCGGTTTGCGGCAGCTCACCTTCGAAGTTATTGCCCAGCGCGAATCCACCGGCAACGTTGACGTACGGAACGCCCACGCGGCCGGGAAGGTCGGTGGTAATGCCCGCGGAAAGATTGCCAGGGTCGCTAAAGCAATTTGCGGGCGCAATAGGCGACCCGCAGGAATCCTGCACGCTAGCCAGCGTATGAACCGGATGATTGTTGGTTTGTTGTCCTTCGCGGAAATAATTGAAGCGGAATTCGTTCACGGACGAGGAATTGATTGTCCAGGTATGGCTGAGATTCCATTGCTGCACGCGCGTGCCGAAGAGCGCTCCGAATCCCGGAATGTTTCCGCCGGCACCTTGGAAACTGGAGATTGGCTGGGTGCTGGCATCGTTCTCAAAATAATAGTAAGCGCTGAATTGCTGGTTGGCCGTAATTCTTTGGTCGAAACGAACTGTGAACTGATTGTTGTCCTGGTTAGAGGCTGGAACAGCCGAGAACGAACCGGTTCCCAGCGGTAAGATGTAATTGTTGTAGAGCGCGAGCGCCGTGGGATCGAAGCACTGCGTCGGAATCACGTTTTTCGGAAATATGTTGGTGTACGAGGCGCCCGCCACAATCGGAGCCCCTGCGTGTGCGGCGCAGCCTGTGCGGGCGTTCAGCAGGTCAGCGAACGTCTGATCTGCGACCGCACCGCTGAAACACTGGACACCGCCAGCAGGCGGAGTGAGGGGGAGCGGAGTGCACGTAACACCCTCGCTGAAATCGCCGCCCGCCTCGGCTGACGTTGGTAGCAGCACAGTTCCGGTCGAGATACCCTGAATTTGGCGGTTGCCCTCGTAGGAACCGAAGATGAACGTTTTGTCTTTCTTGATGGGACCGCCGAGTGTGCCACCAAACTGATTTTGTTTGTAGGGCGCGATGGAATTGTCGAAATAGCCGCGCGTGTTCAGCGCATCGTTGCGCAGAAAATCGTAAAAGTCGCCGTGGATGGTGTTCGTTCCCGACTTGGTGACTACGTTGACCACCGATCCGGAATTGCGACCATATTCGGCGTCAAACGTATTGGTCAGCACGCGAAATTCTTCGATGGCGTCCGGAGAAGGTTGAATCGCGGGACCATTCACGAAAATGTCGTTCCCGTCTCCACCGTTCACCATGTAGTTGTTTGAGCGGCCGCGGCCCCCGTTCACCGATACGACGCCGGGATTGCTGCTGCCTGCGAAGAGGTCCGCGCCGAGCTGCGATTGCACACCGGGCTGGAGTTGCAACAGCGCATACGCGTTTCTGGAATTCAGGGGAAGCTCGCGGATGGATTGATCCGTCATGACCGCGCCGAGCTGTGTGCTGGTGGTTTCCACCTGCACGGCATTGGCTTCGACAGTTACTGTGTCGTTCGTAGCGCCGACTTGAAACGTGATGGTGATGAAATTGACGTGGCCGATGGATACTACGACGGCTTTGGCGACGAACTTCTTGAATCCTTGGGCTTCTGCAGTGACGTCGTAAGTTCCGACGACCAATTCGGGAATGTCGAACGCGCCGTCTTTGTCGGAAATTGCTGAGCGTTGCGTAGCGGTGCCCGCGAGCGTCGCTGTGACTGTCGCTCCTGGAACCACCGCGCCGGATGGGTCATTCACTATTCCGCGAATCGAGCCGTTTGTTTGTCCCGACGCTGCACCACCGCCGAACAGCCCCACCAATGCCAACAGGTACACCCCTAACCGGCCCGTCGTTTTCATCGCCGCTCCTTTGCAAAAGCTGACGCCACCCCGGCCCCCGGCGCCTAACCTTGAGTTTTTCGGTTGCAGCTTGAGAAAAAACCTTACTATAATCCGCGAACGTTAGAAGAAGGCCAGCGGGTTGTCAAGGGGAAACTGGTTTGGCGAGCAGGCAGACTCAGAAGCGCCCGACGAAGACTGCGCGCACGCAGGAATATCTGCGCATCAGCGACGTGGCGCGCAGCGTCGGAGTTTCTCCTTCCATTCTGCGCACGTGGGAAAATTTGGGTTTGGTAACGCCGCAGCGAACGCGCAGTCATTACCGCCTGTACACCCAGGCGGACGTGCTCATTCTGAAACGCGCGCAATACCTGCGGAGGGTGCGCGGGCTGAACGCTCCGGCGATCGTGCATTTGCTGAAGCGCGAGGGCGTGTTGCCTCCTGCTGGTGCGCGACCTAAGGCTGATCCGATTGGCCCGCGATTGCGGCGCATGCGTTTGCGCAATGGATATTCGCTTTCCAAGGTGGCGCGGGCTGCGGGTGTGTCTGTAGGATTTCTGAGCGCTTTGGAGCGCACGCAGATGACCGCGTCGGTGGCTACTTTGCGACGGATTGCGCGTTTTTATCGTATGAATATTCTGGCGTTGTTTGATCCTTCCAATTCCAATCCTGGCCGGGTGCGGCCTGCGGATCGCAAAGTGCTTGATGCCGGGCCGGGCGTGCGGATGGAATTGCTGGCCTGGGGAAACACTGTGATGGAACCGCATTTGTTTCGTGTTGCGCCTTCATCGGGTAGCGGAGAATCGTATGCTCACGATGGTGAGGAGTTTTTGTACATTCTGAAAGGCACGCTGGAGATTTCATTGGCTGATGGCGAACGGCAACTGCTGCAGGAAGGCGACAGCTTTTATTTTGAGAGCAACAACGCGCATCGCTGGAAGAATCCGGGGAAGCAGGAAACTTTGGTGCTGTGGATTAATACGCCACCGACGTTTTGATGGGCGCGCGCGGCGATGGATGCAAGAAACGGTGGCAACTTATTTAAAGATTGAATCGTGGCGGCGTGGTCTCGTGCAATTTGAGCTCGCCAGCGGGAGCGCACCAGTGAACTACAGCAAACGCATGCGCAGAATGTTGTTACTCGGCGCTTTTGCAGCGGCCGTCGTTTTGACAGTTGGAAGTTGCGCGAAGAAGACGCCATCCTTGAGTCTGCTGGTCTGGGAAGGATACGCGGATCCGTCATACTTGCGCGCGTTCGAAGAATCGCATCAGTGCAAAATCAGCGCTGCGTATATGGGCTCGAGCGACGAACTGGTCGCCAAACTTCGCGGAGGCAGCGCCAGCAATTACGACGTGATATCGCCCTCGAGCGACGTCGCGACGATGATCGCTGCCGCCGGCCTCGCCGCACCTCTCGATCTTGCGAAGCTACCTTCGTACCCACAACTATCGGAACGTCTGCGGTCCATGCCACTGGTCCGCGTGAATGGCAATGTGTATGGCGTGCCGTTCACGTGGGGACCGAATCCCCTGCTCTACGACACGACATATTTCACAAAGCCGCCCGATAGTTGGGCCTTGCTTTGGGACCCGAAACTCAAAGGTAAGATCTCCGCGTGGGATGAACTCTCGACGATGTACATGGCGGCGCAGGTGCTTGGATACGACAAGCCGGATCCAAATCACATTTACAACCTGAGCGACGCGGAATTGGACAACGTGCGGAAGAAGCTGATCGAGCTGAAACCGAATATCCGGAAGTTCTGGTCCACGGGCGGCGAGTTGACGAATTTATTTCAGAATCACGAAATCGTGGCGGCCATGGGCTGGCCGCTCACCACCAACCAGCTGCGCGCGGCTGGATTCCCCATTGCTGAAATCATTCCGAAGGAAAACACTACGGGATGGATTGACCACCTGATGATCACCACTGCGAGTGAACATAAAGAGCTCGCCACGGAATTTCTGGAATACATGATCGAGGCCAAAACGCAAAAAATGGTGACGGACGTAACCGGATACGATCCCGCTAACCCGCGTGCGGCCGATTTCATGACTGACGCGCAGAAGAAATCGTTGCACCTGGACAACGTCGACGAATACATGACGCGCATTTATTTTTGGCAAAATGTGCCACGCCGGGATAAGTACAACGAAATCTGGAACGAAATAAAGGCTGCGCAGTGACGAAAGTCGCTCCCCATGCGGCTGCGGCAGGCATCGCGACGTCGTCGCCTTCCGCGCCGATCCTCTCCATTCGTCGGGTGCTGAAAAGATTCGGGCAGCGTCCGGTGCTGCGCGGAATCAGCCTGGATGTGGCCAGCGGCGAATTTCTGACGATCCTGGGCGAAAGCGGATCAGGAAAAACTACTCTACTGCGTCTGATCGCCGGATTCGAAGATCTGGACAGCGGCGAAATCTGGATGGGCGCGGAGCGGCTCGATCGCATTCCTGCACATCGCCGGCAGGTGAATACGGTTTTTCAGAGCTACGCCATTTTTCCGCATCTTTCGGTATTCGAAAACGTTGCCTACGGCTTGCGCGCCAAAAATACCGCCAAAGCCGAAATACCCGAGCGCGTGACGCAGGCGCTGGCGATGGTGAAGATGCGCGAATTCGCGCAGGCTGCGCCCGCGAAGCTTAGCGGCGGCCAGCAGCAGCGCGTGGCGCTGGCGCGCGCGCTGGTGAATCGGCCACGCGTGCTGCTGCTGGATGAACCGCTTTCGGCACTGGATGCCAATCTGCGCCGCCAGATGCAGGTGGAATTGAAATCGCTGCAACGTGAAGTGGGGATTACTTTCATATTTGTGACGCATGACCAGGAAGAAGCCATGGCTTTGTCGGACCGCGTAGCTTTGCTGCGTGCCGGGCTTCTGGAGCAGGTCGCTCCGCCGCGCGCGATTTACGGCGAGCCTGAGACCGCCTACGCCGCACAATTCATCGGCCAGACCAACCTGCTACGCGCCGAAGTGAACGACGGAATGGCCAGCGCGGGAAGCATCGTGTGGCGCACGTCTGACGCGTCTGGTACGGCAACCTACTCGCTGCGGCCGGAATGCATTCGTCTCGTCACCGAATCCGCCGGGATTCCCTCCGCTGACGCGGCCACCACGCGTTTTCGCGGACGCGTGCGCAACCAAGCGTTCGGCGGTGCTATGGACCTGATCGAAATTGAGTGCGGCAGCGCGAGCACGATCCGCGCACGGATAGCCAATCCTGGAATCCTGACGGGAGAGCGCGAATTCGAGTTCGCCGCCAGCGACGCAGTGCGCGTGCGCGAGGGAGAGCCGGACTAACCATGTATTCGCGGGCGTACAAAGCCGGCGTGACGATTCCCCCGCTGCTGTGGGTTACTGTTTTTCTTCTGCTGCCCTATGCGATTCTTTTTTGCTACAGCTTCTGGTCCGTCTCGCCCGCACAAGTGATCTTGCACAATTGGAATTTGCAAAATTATTTGCAGCTGGCGCGCAATCCCATTTACGTGCAAGTGCTTTTGCGTTCGATGCGCATCGCGGCTTCGGTCACCGTGTTCGCGCTGCTGCTGGGCTATCCGCTGGCTTACTACCTTTCCTTCTATGCGGCGAAGCGCAAGGATCTGCTCTACCAGCTGGTGATCATCCCTCTGTGGGCGAGCTACCTGGTGCGGGGGTACGCGTGGAAGACGATTCTGGGCAGCGACGGCGTGCTGAACGGGTTTCTGCAATATCTGCACGTCACGCACAAGCCGGTGGAGTTTTTTCTGTACAGCCCGTTCGCGGTGATCATTACATTGACGCACATCTACACGCCTTTCACCCTGCTGCCGATTTACGCATCGCTCGAACATATTCCGCGCAATCTGGTGGAGGCTTCGCACGACCTGGGATCCGCGCCGTGGTCCACGTTTCGCCGCGTGATTCTGCCGCTATCGCTGCCGGGAGTGCTCGCCGGCGCAACATTTGCTTTCGTCTTAACGTTAGGAGATTTCCTGGCGCCGCTGCTGGTCGGCGGCCCCAGCGGCATCATGATTTCGAACGTCGTGGTGAGTTTGTTCGGCGCAGCCTACAACTGGCCGCTGGGCGCCGCGATTTCGTTCTGCATGATGCTGCTGGTGGTCACGCTGCTATTTGTCACGGAGCGCCTGGAAAAAAGGCTCGCGGTTTCATGAAGGGCGGATTCCAGGCTCGCCGCGCACCGTTGTCGTTGAGCGTCTACGCGTTTCTCGTCTATGCGTTCCTGTATTTTCCGATTGTTGTTCTGGTGATTTATTCGTTCAACGGCTCGGGCGTTGGCGGTTTTCCTCCCGCGCACTGGACGCTCGACTGGTATCGCCAGCTTTTCGGCGATGCCGCGCTGTGGGAAGCGGTGTGGAATAGCGTGGTCGTCGCAGTGGTGGCCGTAACGATTGCGCTAGGACTGGGCTTGCCGGCAGCGCTGGCGCTGGATCGCACGGATTTCCCGGGAAAAGCGATCTTCCGCCGCTTGGTGCTGCTGCCGCTGATTCTTCCCGGAATCATCACCGGCCTTTCGCTGCTGATGTTGTTTGTCGCGCTGGGCATGAAGCTCAGTTTGGTGACGATCACGCTGGGCCACGGCACCGCGTTGATTTCGGTGGCCACCACGGAAATTTTCGCTGGGCTGCAGAAGCTGGAGCGCGCGCAGGAAGAGGCTTCGCTCGATCTGGGCGCGAATCATTGGCAGACGTTCTGGCGCGTTACCTTTCCGAATTTGCGGGTATCGCTGATCGCGGCGGGCCTGCTGATTTTCACGCTTTCGCTGGACGAAATCGCTGTGAGCTTCTTCTTAATCGGGCGGGACAACACGCTGCCGCTGGAGATCTGGTCGCGCTTGCGCCGTGGCATCACGCCCGAAATTAACGCCATTTCCACGCTGATCTTGATTTTCTCCATCGGCATGATTTTGCTGTGGTACCGCCTGAGAACTCGTTTGCAGCACTCCGATGAATCCGCTGCGCCGCTGGTGACCGCCTCGATTGAAGGAGAAACCGCATGACCGAAACGCGCAGGGATTTTTTGAAATTTGTAGTGGCCGGGTCGGTAGCCGCCGGGTGTCCCGTAAATCATTCGCTGCTCGCGACGGAAAGCGCGCCGAAGCCGCAACTCGACGGCGATCATTTTGCGATTTGCCACGAAGTGCGAGACGGCAAGCAATTCGACAAACCGGCGCCATCGAGTCATCACGACGTGGTGATCGTCGGTGGCGGGGTGAGCGGCATGAGCGCTGCCTATTTCTTGCGTGGCCGCGATTTTTTGCTGCTCGAAAAGGAACCGCACTGGGGCGGGAACGCCTACCTGCAGGAATATCAGGGTCAGGGGTTCGCCACCGGCTCGGCATTCGACGAAAAGGATACTGCCAGCGAGAAGCTCGCGCGCGAAATCGGCCTGATCGAGTTGCCGATTAATTCCGGGGATCCCACGATCGTCGCGGGAAAGTGGGTGCCGGATACCTGGCGCGACGGCTTGGACCAGCTTCCCTACTCCGAAGCCGTACGCGACAGCTTCAAGAAATTCCGCGCTGAAATGAAAGCGCTGGATCCGGATAAAAATGCGCAACAGCTGGACAGCGTGCCGCTTGCGAATTATCTGAAGGGCCATGCGCCCGAACTCAAACAATGGTGGGATGCTTACGGCTTATCCAATTGGGGCGCGCAATCGGAAGACTCCTCCGCGCTGGTCGCAGCCGGAGATTTGCAGGAAATGACGGCCGCTGAAGACGTTCGCAGAACGTTGCCCGGGGGCAATGGCGCTTTATCGCGCCAACTGGCGACGACACTGCAAGCGAAGTTCGGCGAACAGATGATCGGCGACGCGACGATCGTCTCCGTGGATCCGCAAAAGACCGGTGTGAACATCACTTTCATGCAAGGGGGCCAACTGCGCACCGTCGCCGCGAAATACGTGATCATGGCCACGCCGAAATTCATCACCGCGCGGCTGATCGCAGGGCTGCCCGACGCGCAGCACGAAGCCATGCTGTCGTTCCGCTACTGTCCCTATCCCGTGATCAACATGATTTTCGACAAGCCCATTTACAATCGTGCGTACGACACTTGGTGCCCTGGCAACGCTTTCACCGATTTCATTGTGGCGGATTGGGTGCTGCAGAAACAGCCGGGATACGTGCAGAAAAATAATATTCTCACTTTCTACACGCCAATTTCGGAATTGCATCGCGACCGGCTGCTCACCCTGGACGGCTGCCAGCGAATCGCAGAAAAAGTGCTGCAGGATTTTCAGAAGCTGCAGCCCGAATTCAACTCCGCCGCGCCCATCGAGGTGCACATGTATCGCCGGGGGCATCCCATGTTCTTGCCTACCCCGGGAATTTTCACGAAAGTGATTCCGGTGGCGAACCAGCCTTTCGGGCGCATCACTTTCGCGAATACCGATTCGATCGGACCGGTCTCCGATATTTCCGGCGCGGTGGAGTCCGCGCGGCGCGCTGTGGAGTGGACGGAAAAGCAAATGGCCGCGCCTGCTTCCGCCTCGGCTCGTTCGCGCTCGCAGGGTGCGGCAAAACCCACCGCGGCTGAACCGAAGTGACCCTGAAGATCGGTTGCGCAAAAACACAAAAGGCATCCGGGCAGAGAGCCGGATGCCTTCCTAAAATCTTCCCCGCCAGAGAAAGATTTCGTGGTCACGCGTAAGCACAGCCGCTGAAGCTACAGTTTGCCTACGATACTCAAATTGTGGAAGCCGGAAAAAATCGAAAGGCCCGCGCTCGCTGTCTGCGGCACCCACCAGAAACGCCGAAACAGCGAATATTCGCTGCGTTGCATGTGCCGCGCCATCAGATCGAAGAGCAGCGGCGCAACCTGCGTGGCCGCGTAGATGGCCGGCGAGCTCGCAAACGGCCGCAACGTCGGATTATCTTCCATGGCGCCGTGGCCGACGGCCTGGCGCGTCGAATAAGCGTCGAAAGCCGCCGCGCCGTGTTGCAGCAGCGCCAGAGCTAACCATTGGCGCCGCGGAGGCTGCGACAGCGCTTCCCGGAATCCGTTTTCTTTGGTGTCCGGTTCGGAAATGCGCACGGTGGAAAACGACTGCGCGTCACTGGACGATTCGAACGCCACTGTCTTCAGACTGCTGGAGAATTCGTTTCTGGATTCCGCGTCGACAAGGTGCACTTCGTCGAGGTTTATGCGGGTCGAGGACGAATCGTTGGCCGTAGAAATGAAATCTTCCTCAACGGCAACCGGCGGAGGTGTGCTCACAGGGGCGCTCTCCTTGAAAGAGTTGACCGAGACTGCTTGCATCACAGGCATCTGCGCGCCCACAGGTTGAGCTGGCGAAGCGAAGGCTTGAAACTGAAGCAAGAGCGCTGCTACGGCCAATACCATGGAGGGGGCTCCTGAAATCGCCTGACGCGATACAGGAGTGCACGGGCGGGACCAACCTGGCACAGCTGTCTATCCCTTTTTTTTAGTGCGGATTACGTGACAAGTGACAAGGATCGGCCATGGTTTTACCGTCGTGGAAAGGAAATCCCTTTCCCTCTACCAGTACTGCCGTTACCCGCCTAACTGGCTGAATCGCCTGAACCTACGGGCGCTGGTTTCGCGGGAGTTTCGCTCTCGCCAGCGGGCGGCGTGCTGCCGGGGCGAAGAATCGGACGGTAGCGAACGTGGCGGCCAGAGTGGCAGAGAGCTAGACCGATGCCAGGCTTTCGCAGGCTGCGGTGATTGTGCGGTCAATATCTGCGTCGGTGTGCGCAGCGGAGAGGAACAGGGCTTCGTACTGCGAGGGCGGCAGGAAAATTCCACGCTCGAGCATTGCCTGGAAAAACTTCCCGAACTTGGCCGTGTCGGACTTCTTGGCGCCGTCGTAGTTGCGTACGGGTTGCTCGCAGAAGAATAGCGTCAGCAGCGAGCCTGCCACGTTCACTTGTCCTGGAACTTTCGCTTCTTGCAGCGCATGGCGCAAGCCTTCGGCCAGCCGCTGCGTTCTGCGATTAACATCTTCGTAAAATTTCGGCACTTCCAGTTTCGGCAGAGTCGCAAGTCCGGCGCGCATCGCCAGCGGATTACCTGAAAGTGTGCCGGCCTGATAGACCGGTCCGAGCGGCGCGATGCGCTCCATAAGGTGCCGCTTGCCTCCGTAAGCCGCGACAGGCAAACCGCCGCCGATAATTTTTCCCATCACCGTGAGATCGGGATCGATTTTGTAAACGCTTTGCGCGCCGCCGTACGCCATGCGAAATCCGGTGATTACTTCGTCGCAAATCAGGAGCGCGCCTTCCCTGGTAGTGATTTCGCGCAAGCCTTGCAGAAACCCGGGCGCTGGCTCGACCACTCCCATATTGGCGGCTACCGGTTCCACAATGATCGCAGCGATTTTTCCGGTGTGCTGGCGGAAAAGTCTTTCGACACCGGCAAGATCGTTGTAAGCAGTGTTCAGGGTCAGGCGCGCGAAAGCTTCCGGCACTCCCGGACATGCGGCGATTCCCAGCGTCGCCAGCCCCGAGCCTGCTTCGGAAAGAAATCCGTCCGAGTGGCCGTGGTAGCAGCCCTCGAACTTGATCACCAGGTCGCGTTCGGTGAATGCGCGCGCCAGGCGCACCGCGGACATCGCCGCTTCCGTGCCGGAGCTTACAAAGCGCACCCTTTCGACAGACGGAACCGCACGCGTGATTTTTTCGCCTAGCTCAATTTCCAGCGGCGAGGTCATGCCGTAGCTGGTGCCGCGGCCTGCCTGATCGGAAACCGCGGCCACCACGTCCGGATGCGCGTGCCCCAGAATTAGCGCGCCCCAGGAGCAGACGTAGTCGAGATATTCGCGGCCGTCTACGTCGTAAAGTCGCGTGCCGAGCGCGTGGTCAATCACTAGAGGCGTGCCGCCCACGGCGCGGAATGCGCGCACTGGACTATCCACACCGCCGACCAGTGTTTTCTTGCCTCGCTCGAAGATTTCTGTCGAACGCGGGCGCGCGTTCCCCGCTGCGGCGCTGCCGCTGTTGCCCAATCGTTCCTGCGCGCTTCTTACCGTATCGCCCGCCATGTTCTCCCGTGGCACTCTTGATGCGCCATCACGTCAGGAATTCTTCAGCCAACGCGCCGCATCTTTCGCGTGATAGGTCAGAATAATATCGGCGCCGGCTCGTTGAATCCCAGTGAGAATTTCCAGAACGACGCGCTTTTCGTCAATCCAGCCATTGCGCGCCGCCGCTTTCACCATCGAATATTCGCCGCTGACATTGTACGCGCCCAGCGGCGCATCGAAGCGCTCGCGCACGCGCCGCACGACGTCCAGGTAAGGCAGCGCCGGCTTCACCATAATGATGTCCGCGCCTTCTTCCAGGTCCAGCGCCACTTCGTGCAATGCCTCGCGTGCGTTCGCAGGATCCATTTGGTAGCTGCGACGGTCGCCGGATTGCGGCGAAGACTGGGCCGCTTCGCGAAACGGCCCGTAAAAACTGGAACAATATTTCGCAGCGTATGAAAGTATCGCGACGTCCTCGAAATTATTCTCGTCCAGTCGCTGACGAATCGCCGCCACGCGGCCGTCCATCATGTCCGAAGGCGCGACCAAGTCCGCTCCGGCGCGCGCGTGCGAAAGCGCCGCATCGGCGAGCAGTACCAGGGTGGGATCGTTCAGCACCTCGCCATCTTTCATCACGCCGCAATGGCCGTGGCTGGTGTATTCGCAGAGGCACACATCGGCGATGACCAACAAATTAAGTCTTGCTCTGCGAATCGCCTCGATCGCGCGCTGCACCGCACCGTGCGCGTCCGCGGCTTCAGTGCCCAGCTCGTCCTTATGTTCCGGCAGGCCAAACAGAATCACTGCGGGAATTCCCAGGCCGGCGACCTCGCGGCATTCCTCTAAAATCTGATCCACGGACTGCTGGTAGATGCCCGGCATCGAACTCACTTCCTGGCGCACGTTCGTTCCGGGGCAGGCGAACATCGGATACACCATGCCGCTGGCGCTCAGTCGCGTTTCGCGCACGAATCCGCGCAAAGCTTCGTTGCGCCGCAATCGCCGCGGGCGATGAATGGGAAATGTCATGCGTTCCTCATATTTTATTTTTGGCGCTGGTAATATTTCGCGATTGCGTCCGCCAGACCGGCGGAGGATGAATCGTTTGCTTCGATCGCGACACGTGCGCCCGCTTCGCGCAATGTGCGAGTGGTGGTGGAACCGATCGCGGCAAAATGCACGCGTTCGGACAGCGCGTTCAATTCCGCGGCAGGCACGAACGCCGCCAGATTGTGATAGGCCGAGGGGCTGGCAAAAACAATTACGGCAACTTCCGCCTTACGGACGGCGCTGAGAATTTCCGGATCGAGCGAGGCGGGCCGCAGCGTGCGATACGCCACTACTTCCTTCACCTGCGCTCCAGCCTCGCGCAAAGCATCCGGCAAGCGATCGTCCACGCGGTCGCTGCGCGGCAATAGCACGCGCTTTCCCACCAACTGATCGCGCAGCTCGGCCGCGAGCGATTCTCCCGTCTGAGTTTGCGCCACGAAATCCACGCGCACATCCAAGTTTTTGGCAGCCTGCGCCGTGGCCCAACCCACGGCCGCAATCTTAGGCCGCAACGCCTGCACCGGCTGCACGTGCGACAACTCACAGGCGCGCAGAAACATGAATCGCACGGCGTTCTGGCTGGTGAAAAGAACCCAGTCGAAATCCTTCTTGTTTTGCATCGCCGCATCCAGCTCGCGCGAATCTTCCGGCGGCGCAAAACTCACCGTGGGCATCAGCAATACTTCCGCGCCCAGATTTTCCAGCGCGTCCACGAGCTCCTGCGATTGCTCCGCCGCGCGCGTCACGACGATGCGCTTGCCCTCGAGAGGTTCGCCGGGGTGTTTTGCGCTGCTCGACACTTTTTCAGGCTTGTCCAACGGACCTTCCTACTGTGCGCAGCAGCTGATCGGCGCCGGCCGCCAGCAAATCCGCCGCTACTGCGCGCCCTAGATTCTCCGCATCCGATGCGGAGTTGCAAACTTTTTCGGCGCGCCCGCGAATGCATTCGGCGCCATCTTCGGAGAGCACGCGGGCATCGAGCACCATCGCGCCGCTTTCCACGCGCGCCCAGGCTCCCAGCGGCAGGCGGCAGCCGCCCTGTACTTCGGCGAGCAGCGCGCGCTCCGCTTTCACAGCACGCATCGTATCCCGATCCATCAGCAGATCCAAAACCTTGAATTCCTCGCGGCGCGGCTCGCAAAATTCTACACCCAGCGCGCCTTGGCCTACCGCCGGCAGCATCACTGCGGGCGAAAGCACTTCCGTGATTCGTGACGACAGCCCCAGGCGATCAACGCCCGCCTTGGCCAGCACAATCGCGTCGTATTCGCCCGCTGCAACTTTGCGCAGGCGCGTATCAACGTTACCGCGCAGTTCGGCTATCTGAAAGTCCGGCCGGTGCGAGCGCAACTGCGACGCGCGCCGCAGACTGCTGGTTCCGATGCGCGCGCCGTATGGCAATTTCTCCAGCGTCTCGCCACGAAAGGAAACCAGCGCATCGCGCGGATCTTCGCGCTTGAAGACCGTGGCGATGCGGCAATGAGCCGAAAACTCCGTAGGCACGTCCTTCATGCTGTGCACGGCCAGGTCCGCTCGCCCATCGAGCAGCGAATCTTCCAGCTCCTTCGTGAAAATCCCTATCACGCCGATTTGTTGTGCCGGCAGCGCCACATTTTGGTCGCCGGACGTCTTGATCACCACAATCTCCGAGTCCAGGCCGCAGGTTTTCTGCAGCGCCTCGCGAAAATGATTGGCCTGCCACAAGGCCAGCGCGCTACCGCGCGTACCGATGCGCAGCGACTTCACTTTTTCCGATCCTCGAGCCCGAACAAGTGGCGAATGGCTTCGAGGCCCGCCAGTCGCCCTCTCATTCCTCGGCCGTGTTGCAATTTATGTTGCGGCTCTTCGAGCAGCCGCTCGATCAATTCTTCGGTGATGCGAGCGATGCGGTCGCGCTCCTGCGGAGTCACGTCGTCCATCTCTTTGAGCTTCTCGCGAATGATCATTTCGCGATGCTGGTGAAATTGCTCGCGCAGATCGTTTACGATCGAACCGGCTTCTAGCGCGCCGCGCCATGCTTCGAACTTATCAATGTGCTCGGCGATGATCGCTTCGGCGCGCGGAACTTCGGATTCGCGCGCTTTTTTGTTCTGCGCGACGATTTCTCCCAGGTCATCGATGTTATAAAGATACAGATTGTAAAGTCCCGCCGCGGATTCCGCGACATTGCGCGGCACTCCCAGGTCCACCACGAAAACAGGCTTGCCCGAACGCGCGCCGATGGCTCGTTCCAGAAGCTCGCGCGTCAAAACCGGGCCCCTCGCGCTTACCGACGTGACAATAATATCCGGCACCCCCAGCACCGCTTCCAGCGATTCCCAAGTCACAGCTTCGCCGCCCACGCGTTGCGCGAGTTCCGCCGCGCGGTCGAACGAGCGATTGATCACACGCAAATTTCCGATGCCGCGATTGCGCATGTGCTCGACTACTTGCTCCGCCACCGCGCCCGCGCCCAGAATCAACGCCGCATGCCCTTTCAAGTTTCCGAAAACTCGTTCGGCGAGCTTTACTCCCGCCAGAGCGACCGACATCGGCCGCGCGCCCACTTCGGTCTCGCTGCGCACGCGCTTGCCCACTTCCAGCGCGCCCTGGAAAATACGGTTCAGCACCGGACCGGTGGCGCCGTGATCGAGGGCCTGATTGTAAGCGGTGCGCAGCTGCCCGAGAATTTCCGCTTCGCCCAGCAGCATGGAATCCAAGCCTGCGGCCACGCGAAACAAATGGCGCACCGCGTCCGGCCCAGCCCAGCGATAAAAGCGGCCTTTTAATTGGTCGTACGGAATTCTGTGGAACGAAGTGAAATATTCTTCCATCGCTTCGGCGGTAGATGGCGCGAAATCGCCCGGCACGCCATACAGTTCGCTGCGATTGCACGTGGAAACGACCACGGCCTCTTCCAAGATTCCGCGTTCCTTCAATTCATCCGCGGCTTGCAGAGCCTGCTGCGAAGTAAAAGCAATCCGTTCGCGCAGCTCCACGGGCGCGGTGCGATGATTGCAGCCAATCAGCGCCACTTGAATACGGACCGCGCCGGTACGATTCGGGTTGGTGACAGTGGGCATCAGAGGAACCGGTGAAACTTCGTGAGATACAAATTTACAAACGTGTAGCTGAACAGCACGATGAGGAAATTCATCGCGCACAGCAACGCTGCGCGCGCGCCACGCCAATTTGCGTTGCGCGAAAGCAGCAGGTACGCCGCGTATACGGCCAGAATCGCCAGTGTGACAATTACCTTGGGATCGCCGAACGAATAGCTGCCGCGCAGGCGGTGCCCCCCAATTAATCCCATCGCCACGCCGAAAATCAACGCTACCAAGCCAACGTACACGCTACTGCGGGCCATACGCTCGAGCACGTCCAGCGCCGGAAATCGCCAGAACGCGACGCTGAGCCGCCGCGAACGCAGCACGCGGTCCTGCACCAGATAAATTACGCTGAGGACAAAAGAGAGCGCGAAGGCCGCGTACGCCCAGGTATTCAGCGTCACATGAAATGCGAAAATCGCTCCGCGCGGCACGGAAGGCATGGGAAGAGAGCGCGGCGTGAGCAGCCCGAGCAAAGTAATCCAGCAGACCAGCAGCAAGGTGACGAAAGCGCCGACTGATCGTTGCCGGTGGAACAATTCTAAACCTAAATAAGTGACGCCGAGCAGCCACGCGAACAGCGACATCGAGCCGTACAAATCATCGTAGGGCACCGTTTGCAGCGCCAGAGAACGCTGGTACAGCGATAGATACTGCACGAAAATTCCGCCGGCGAGCAGCGCAGACGCCACCCGCCCCACCCAAATATTGGGCGCGGACAAATTTCGGCCGTAGCAGATAAAGCTCGCCACGTACAGCGCCAGGCTCAAATAGCCCAGATGGTTTGGCATGAAGTGCGAAAACTCCCAAGCTTGCCCATCAATTATAACGCCGAAAGCGCCCCGGCAAGACACGCGTTAGACCCGCGGGAGCGCGCGTGCGGGCACTAATCCCATCTGCTATCATTACACGGAAGCTATGACGCCTGCCGAAAACCGCAAGGAACTATTTTTGCGCGCATGCCGGTTTGAGCCGGTGGAACGCGTTCCGGTGTGGATCATGCGCCAGGCCGGGCGATATTTGCCCGAGTATCAGGCCGTGCGCAGGAATCATACGTTTTTGCAGATTTGCAAGACGCCGGAAGTCGCCGCGGAAGTTTCGCTGCAGCCTTTTCGCATAATTGGCGTGGACGCGATCATCGTTTTTTCCGATATTTTGATCGTCGCTGAAGCGATGGGCCTGCCGCTCGATGTTCCGGATTCTGGTCCGGTGCTTTCGAAGCCCGTGCGCGATTTGGCGGCGGTGCGCCGCTTGCGCGATTTTGATCCAGGGGTAGAGACGCGCTTCGTCGGCGACGCTATTCGTGCGATTTGCAAGGAAGCCGGGCCGGACGTGCCGGTAATTGGATTTGCCGCTGCGCCATGGACCCTGGCGTGTTACATGATCGAGGGCCAAACGCGCGGCGACATCTCGCGCGCTAAGGAGATGCTGAGCAACGAGCCGCAGATGGTGTGCGAACTTTTGGAACGCATCGCTCGCGCGACAGCACTGTATTTGAAATCGCAAATTGCTGCCGGCGCTGCCGTGATTCAGCTTTTCGACACGTGGGCTGGAGAGCTCTCGCGAGCGGAGTACGACGCGTTCGAGCTGCCCGCGACGAAAATGGTGTACGATTTGCTCGGGCATCCTGAAGTGCCGAAAATCCTGTTCGCTAAAGGCTCGGCGCATCTGCTGGAAAGCATTCCGGAAACTGGTGCGGACGTGATCAGCGTGGACTGGCGCACGGACTTGGCGGAAGCGCGCGCCACATTCGAGCAGCAGTTGGGCCGCAAAGTCGCGTTGCAGGGCAATGTGGATCCGAACATTCTCCTCGGCCCTGTACAAGCCGTGCGCGAGGCCGCGCAAGCCGCAGTGGAAAAAACCGGCGGCTCGGGCCACATTTTGAATCTCGGACACGGAATCCTGCCCACGACTCCGGTGGAAAACGCCAAAGCGTTCGTCGCGGCTGGAAAATCCGCGCGAGTGCCGGCCCGTACCGGAATCGCGTAACCGTCGCACGCGCGATGGCAGACGTTAAAATGAAACCAACGGACCAATTCGAGATCGCCCAAATCACCGACGCCACGCTCGAGAAATATAATCGGCCGGGCCCGCGTTACACCAGTTATCCCACCGCGCCTGTGTGGAAAGATGATTTCGGCCCCGACGATCTCGAAAGTTTTTACGCGCACGCTGAAAAAGCGGCCACGCCGCTTTCACTATACATGCACATTCCGTTCTGCGAGAGTCTCTGTCTCTTCTGCGCCTGCAATGTTTCCATCCAGAAAGACAAAAAGGTCGCGATTCCCTACCTCGAGGCTCTGAAGCGCGAGATCGAGCACGTAAGCCAGCGCGTGTCGAAGAATCGCCCCGTGATTCAATTTCACTGGGGCGGTGGCACACCTACCTATCTTACACCCGCGCAGATGGAAGACTTGTTCGGCCATGCGCGCCAGCGCTTTTCGTTCGCGCCCGATGCGGAGATCGGCATTGAAATTGATCCGCGCGTCACCAATCGCGCGCACCTGGAAAGTTTGCGCCGCCTGGGATTCAACCGCCTGAGCATGGGTATTCAGGATTTTCAGTCGAAAGTGCAGGAAACGATTCATCGCGTGCAGCCGTACGAATTGACGCGTGATTTGATCATCGCCGCGCGCGAACTTGGGTTTGAAAGCCTCAACGTGGATTTGATCTACGGGCTGCCTTACCAGACCGCGGAAAGTTTTAAGGACACGATTGACAAAACTCTGACGCTCGCGCCGGACCGCGTTGCGATGTTCAGCTATGCGCACGTGCCGTGGCTGAAAAAGCAGCAAGGGTCATTTGCGGAGCACCTGCCCGAAGGAATGGAAAAATTTCGCATCTTTCGCGCCGGCCTGGAGGGATTTCTCGGCGCGGGCTACCTCTATATTGGCATGGACCACTTCGCCCGTCCCGGCGATGAGCTGGCCGTTGCGCAGAAAAATCGTACCCTGCATCGCAATTTTCAGGGCTACACCACAAAGGCCGGCGCAGACCTTTACGGCATGGGCGTGAGCGCGATCAGCTCGATTGGCGCTGCCTACGCGCAAAATCGCCGCGAAGTGCCAGCGTATCAGGAAACGATTGGCACGCGCGGCATTGCTACCATGCGCGGCTATCGTCTCTCGGCGGATGATCTGCTGCGTCGCGCGGTGATCGGCCGCTTGCTCTGCCACACGGTGATCCCGAAACACGAAATCGAAAGCGAGTTCTCGATTAACTTCGATCAATATTTCACGTCGGAGCTGCAGCGTCTCGAGGAGACGCGCGACCAAGGACTCGTGGTTCTCGATTCCGCGGAAATCCGCGTCACTTCGCTCGGTCGCATTTTCATTCGCAACATTGCCATGGCTTTCGACCGTTATCTGCACGAGCAGCAAATGGATCACCGGCCGCTTTTCTCGAAAACGCTCTGAAGTGCCGCATCGATGAAGAAACCCATACAAGTAGCAGTGATTGGCGCTGGAATTTCCGGCTTGGCTTGCGCGTATCGCCTGCAACAGCTGGGTCTGGACGTCACGGTCTTTGAATCGAATTCTGCTGCCGGCGGCATGATTGATTCTTTCGATAAAGGTGGGCTGCTCTTTGAAGCCGGGCCGCAGAGCTTTCAAGGCACTCCCGCGTTGCTTGAGCTAATTCGCGAACTCGGCCTCGAACTGCAACTACAAACGGCCGACCCGCGCGCGCCGCGTTACGTCTTGCTCCACGGCCGTCTGCGGAAGATTCCCACGTCGCCGCAGGCACTGCTGGCCTCCACTCTTCTCAATCCGATCTCGCGCTGGAAAATCGCTTCCGAGCCATTTAAGAAATCGCACCCTCCGACCGAGGAAGAGTCCGTCGCCGCCTTTGTCCGCCGGAAGTTCGGTCACGAGATCCTCGAATACCTCGTGGCGCCTTTCGTTTCTGGCGTATATGCAGGCGACCCTGAAAAATTAAGCCTGAAGGCCGCCTTCCCTACTCTCGACGAATGGGAACGCCAGTACGGCAGCGTGCTGCGCGGTGCCATGAAATCCCGCCCACCAAAAGAAAAGCGTACGGGAGCGCCACCTCTTTGTTCTTTCACGCACGGGGTAGCGGCACTGCCACGCGCGATGGCCGCAAAACTTGGCGAGTCGCTTCAGTCCGAAGCTCGCGCGGTTTCGGTTGACTTTGCTAGCCAGCCCGGCTCTGCAGCGGCCGCTGCAGACTGCGAAATTCGCATCGTGCAGAACGGTCAGGAACACCCGGTCAGCGCCGCTGCAGTGGTAATCGCCACGCCCGCATATGCAGCGGCGCACTTGCTGCAAACTTTCTCGCCTCACCTGGCGCAAACTCTTTCGGGCATCGCCTACGCTCCGCTTGCCGTTGTAGCTTGCACGTATGATCGCCAGCAGGTCGGTGATCCGCTCGAAGGCTTCGGATTTTTGGTGCCGCGCGGTGAAACAATTCGCACACTTGGCACTGTCTGGAATTCGTCGCTTTTTCCCGGACGCGCGCGCGAAGGCAACGTCACCATCACCAGTTTCATCGGCGGCGCCACCGATCCGGACATCATTCAGCTGCACGAGGAGAATATCGCGGCAATCGTCGCGGAAGAAAATGCGCGCATTCTGGGAATTACCGGACAGCCCGTGGAGGTCGCGGTCTGGAAATATCCGCGCGCGCTGCCACAATACAATCTGGGCCATGGCCACATCGTCGAAGCGATTCGCGACGCCGCACGAGCTTCGCCAGGATTATTCTTCGCGGGAAATTACCTGGAAGGCCCGGCCGTCGGAAAATGCGTTGCGAGCGGCTTTCAAACCGCGGAAGCGGTGCGAAAGTATTTACAAACCGTGCCATAAGCCACGCATCGTCACCCAGAGCTAATCATCCGACAGCGGCATCTTGTGCCGCAACGCTAGGCGTATGCGGCGCCGTTCCGCGGCTTCGCGATAACGCCGCCGCTCGTCCTCTGTTGTCACAATCAACGGCGGCACCGCGCGCGGCTGCTGATTGGTATCCAGCGCGACGAACGTGACGTACGCCGTGCTGGTGTGCCGACGTTCGCCGGTGAGAATATTTTCCGCAAATACTTTCACGCCCACTTCCATTGATGTGTTGAACACGCGATTGACGCTGGACTTCAGCACGATCCATTCGCCCACGTGAATGGGAAAACGAAAATCCAGGTAATCCACCGAGGCCGTCACCACATGGCTGTTCGAATGACGGTTGGCCGCGAGCGCCCCGGCGATGTCAATCAAATGCATCACGCGCCCGCCGAGCATATTGCCCAACAAATTGGCGTCATTCGGCAGCACGATTTCCACGATTTCCGAAGTGGACGCGCTGACGGGTTTTCCCGGCGCGGGCGCGCCAGCCAACTTAGTTGTACCCGCCGCGCCTTTGCCCGGCGCCCGCTTATGATTCTTAGTGGTCTTGGTCATTCGCTTCGATTATTCCATCCGCTCGGCAAATTGTCGGCGCAAAATGTGCGCTCTTGGCGTGTCGCCTTAAGCCCGCTATAATACGCGTTTTCAACCTATGACCCAAACACAGAAGCCGCGCCGCGAAGTTCTCGAGCAATTTGTCGCCGAAAAACCCACTGACGCTTTCGCGCGCTACGGACTGGCGCTGGAATGCATGAAGCTTGGGGACAACGATGCCGCCACCGCGCATTTCCAGAAGCTGCTGGAGGCTAACCCGAAATATGTCGCGGGCTACTTTCAATTCGGGCAGCATCTTTCGCGCATCGGCCAGCTCGAACAGGCGCGCAAACTCTTATCCGACGGTATTCTCGTCGCGCAAAATGCCGGCGACATGCACGCGCGCGACGAAATGCAGGCAGCCCTGGCGCTGCTGCGCTAGTTTCAGTCACAGTTTGAATTTTGCCCAGACAGGCACGAAAACATCATGACAGACTCCCGCATAGCGCTGTTCCCTCTCAACGTGGTCCTGTATCCCGGTGCGACGCTCCCGCTGCACATTTTCGAGCCGCGCTACAAGCTGATGATTCAGCATTGTCTAACCCACAATCGCGAATTCGGCGTAATCCTCGCCGGTGAAAAGGGTGTCGCCACGATCGGCTGCACCGCCGCCATCACGCAAAAGCTGAAGGATTACGATGACGGCCGCATGGACGTTCTCACGCAGGGCCGCACCGTATTTCGTGCGCTGAATTTGCTGCATGAAAAGGAGTATCACGAAGCGCTGGTAGAATTTCTTTCCGACGCGCCCGAAGCGCTCTGCGAAGCCGCCCAGAACCAGGAGGAAGGCGCGCTCCTCGGATTATTTCAAGAGTGCCACACGGTAATTTACGGCCAACTGTGGACGACGTTGGACGTTGAGTCACCCTGGCCGCTTTCATTTCAGATGGCGGCACGCCTGCCGCTCGAACTCGAGGAAAAACAAGCGCTTTTGGAACTTCGCGCCGAGCCTGACCGCCGCACTTTTCTGATCGATCGCCTGAAGGACATGCTCCCCCGCCTCGGCCACCTGCATCACGCGCGGCGCGGTGCTTCGGGCAACGGCCATCACCTGAATTAGCCCATCGAAAGGAAAGTATCCCCGCAGCCTCGCTTCCTTTATAATGGTGTTGAGACGCTCATGCTGTCGGGCGCCGCCGCATTTCATACATAAGTGGGGCCTAATGAATTCACTGCCGAAAACCCTCGCTGAGCTTCGCCGCAGTCAGTGGTCCGAAGAGAGAGTTGCGCGACGAAGCGTGCGCCAGGAGTTGCGCGAAAATCTGCTGTGCAAACTGGAGCGTGGCGACGAACTCTTTCCCGGCGTGCACGGCTACGAAGACACGGTTCTGCCGCAAATCGTCAACGCCATTCTCTCGCGCCATCATTTTATTTTGCTCGGCTTGCGCGGCCAGGCGAAATCGCGCATCCTGCGCGGCTTGGTGGGTTTCATGGATCCGCACGTCCCGGTGATCGAGGGATGCGAAATTCACGACAATCCTTACACGCCGATTTGCCGCGCCTGCCGCGAACGGATTGCCGCTGCAGGTGAGGCTACGCCGATCGCCTGGCTGGCGCGCGAACATCGTTATGTGGAGAAACTCGCGACGCCGGACGTCACCATCGCGGACATGATCGGCGACGTGGACCCCATCAAAGCAGCCCGCAGCGGCCGCAATCTTTCCGACGAGCTGACGATTCACTACGGCCTGCTGCCGCGCGCCAATCGCGGAATTTTCGGCATCAACGAGCTTCCCGATCTGTCTGGAAAAATTCAGGTGGGCCTATTCAACATCATGCAGGAAGGCGACATCCAGATTAAGGGCTATCCCGTGCGCATGATGCTCGACGTACTGCTGGTCTTCACTGCCAACCCGGAAGATTACACCGCGCGCGGAAAAATTATCACGCCGCTGAAGGACCGCATCGGCTCCGAAATTCGCACGCACTATCCCGCGACCGTAGCCGAAGGCATGTCCATTACTTCGCAGGAATCCTGGACCGAACGCGCGCAGACAAAGCGCGTCGAGATGCCGCAGTACATTCGCGAAATCGTGGAAGAAGTGGCGTTTCAGGCGCGCGAGGACAAGCGCGTGGATCGTCGTTCGGGTGTCAGTCAACGCCTGCCGATTAGTACGCTGGAAAATGTGATGAGCAGCGCCGAGCAGCGCGCCGTGCGCAGCCGCGATTCGGCGATCGTTGCGCGCGTGGCTGATGTGTACGCCGCGATACCATCCATGACCGGGAAATTCGAGCTGGAGTATGAAGGCGAGCTGCGCGGTGCTGAAAATATTGCGCGCGAGTTGATTCGCGCGGCGGTCGGCAAGACCTACACGCAGTATTTTACCGGCGCGAACATGCAGCCCGTAATTCAGTGGTTCGAACTGGGCGGCGAGCTGAAAGTTCCGGCGAACGCCTCCAGTTCCGAGGTTCTAGCGCAACTGAAAAAGATTCAGGGCCTGTTCGACAACCTCAGCGTGTTGGAAGTCAGCCAGAAGGACGACGCCGCGATCGTCACCAGCGCGGCGGAATTCATCCTCGAGGGCCTCTGGGCGCACAAGCGCATCAATCGCAGCGAGGAACGAGGCTACTTCGCTGACACGCGCAAGACTACCGAGCCGCGCGATCCGCGCGAGCCTTCCGGCCGCATGCCGCGCCGCCAATTCAACTAGACGCGATCGGTGGAACGATTTGCACGCTGGCCAGATTTTGGAAGCTAGATGAAATTCACGAAATATTCAAAATACGCGCCCGACGCTGCTGAAGACATTGACCTTCAGGAACTGATGAGCCGTCTCTCCGACTTCCTCCTGCAAAGCGGCTACGAGTCGCAATTCGGCATCTACGAAATGGACCCCGAGCGCTCGCGCGAGAAAATGATGGACGAGCTGCGCGAGGCCATCCTGCGCGCGCTGCAAGAAGGAGAACTGCTTCCGCCCGAACTGATGGAGCAGATGCTCAACAATCCCAACCTCTCCGAAAATCCCAAGCTTGGTGACGTCATCGAACAAATTATTCAACGCATGGAGGAAGAGGGTTTCATCTCGCGCCCCAGTCAGCCCGCGCAGATCACGCCGCCTCCTTCGCAAACTCCCGGTGGCCAAGCGGGCGAGGCTCAGCCCAATGTGGAAGCACGCTTTGAGATCACGGACAAAGCGCTGGATTTTCTCGGATTTAAAACGCTGAAAGATTTGCTCGCATCGCTCGGCAAGAGCAGTTTCGGCCGCCACGATACGCGCGACCTCGCCACCGGCGTCGAATCCGGCGGCACTTCGAGACTATATGAATTCGGCGACACGTTGAACATGGACATCAGCGGCACGCTCTTCAACGCCGTACAGCGCAACGGCGCACAAATTCCCATCGAGCTGGATTATCCCGACCTGATGGTGCACCAGTGCGAATATCAAAGTTCCTGCGCCACCGTACTGATGCTGGATTGCAGCCACAGCATGATTCTCTACGGCGAAGATCGTTTCACGCCCGCAAAGCGCGTGGCCCTGGCGCTCTCGCACCTGATTCGCACGCAGTATCCGGGTGATTCGTTGCACTGCGTGCTGTTCCACGATAGCGCCGAGGAAATTCCGCTCGGAAAACTCGCGCGGGTGCAGGTCGGTCCTTACTACACCAACACGCGCGAGGGCCTGCGCCTGGCGCAGCGCATTTTGTCGCGCCAGAAAAAAGACATGCGCCAGATCGTGATGATTACAGACGGCAAACCTTCAGCGCTGACGCTGGAAGACGGCCGCATTTACAAGAATGCCTTCGGCCTCGACCCCTTGGTGGTCACACAAACACTCGAAGAAGTCGCGAAGTGCAAGCGCGCCGGAATTCTGATCAATACTTTCATGCTCTCCAGCGATTACAGCCTGGTGCACTTTGTGCAGAAAGTTACGGAGCTTTGCCGCGGCAAGGCCTACTTCACCACTCCGTACACCCTCGGCCAATACCTGCTGATGGATTACGTCGGAAAGAAGACCCGCAACATTCACTAGATTCGCGCGCGCCGATCTTCATTACTCTATCGGCGCATGAATCCGCGCACGCACGGCCGCATGGCATTATTCTACGTTACAATTCATTGATGAGCCTGAAACGGCGCATTCATGAACTCTGGGGAGGAAGCAAGATGGCTGCATTATCTGCCGGCGCGAAGGCTCCAGCAATTGCGCTGCAAAGCACGGACGGAAAGAAATCAAGCCTGGCGGACGCGCTGAAAAAAGGTCCCGTCGTGGCCGCGTTTTTCAAAGTGAGTTGCCCCACGTGCCAGTTCACTGCGCCGTTTCTGGAGCGTCTGCACGAAGCTTACGGTGGCGAGCATTTCACGCTTTTGGGAATTTCACAGGACGACGCCGCGGATACGCGCGAGTTTTGCCAGGAATTCGCAGTCGCATTCCCCGCCCTGCTTGACGACGACGCCTACTCCGTCTCCAATCAGTACGGCATCACCAACGTCCCCACGGTGTTTCTGATCGCGCCGGACGGAAAAATCCAGGAAACGTGCGTGGGCTTCTCAAGAAAAGACCTGGAAAAAATGGCCGCCGCGGCCGCCTGCGCCACCGGCGCGCCGCCCACCTCTTTCTTCAAACCCGGCGAAGTGATTCCGGATTTCAAACCCGGCTGAGGCTCCAAAAACTAGGTTCGGTCTGGACCTTGCACATCAACAATTGATCGCGGTTCAATATTTTCACAAATCAAATCTTCGCAGCATGCCACATCAATATGGCGCTGGATGCGCGCGGGTGTATCCATATCCCGCAACTTTCCCCGCCATCGAAGTTAGCTGCGGAAGCCACCAGATTTTGTGGCAACGCGCGGACCGCGCCGTCTTCCATCTCAAAAAGTTGGCTCCCGTCGCGAATAAAGCCGCCGAAGCGTACTACGCTGGCGCCGACAGTCGCAGAAACGGGCGTACGATGGGATCCCTCTCGTCGAAGTGCGGCAACCTAGATTCGGATCGCTGCGTATCCAGCCCGGCGGCGGTGGAAACTCCCGCGGTCGATACCCAAAACGATTTTGGCAGCGCAGGTTTCACTGCTCTGCGCAACTCGCGCGGCAGCGGCGGGAGCGGCACCAACACCACTCCACTCGGTATCTTGGATTCCCCCACCAGCTCGTGCACCAAACTTACCGCAACAATTTGCGCGTTTGCCGTGAGTAGCGTCGTCACCAGAAACAGAAACATGCCAAGAACTGCGATCCCAGTTCGCCGGATAGTTCCCGTGATTTTCACGCAGCACGTATTGCCCGCGCAGTTCGCCTTAGCGCACGGAACGGAAATTTCTAGTGCGAAGCGATTTCGTCGGCGGTCCTGAATCTAGCGGAAGATGCAGTCGCGAACGAACGGCGGCAAGTCCCACAATGAATCGCTGCGCGCACGCCTGTTCCCGAAATGGCGCGCGCCAGCCAAAACACCTAATTCAATTCCGGTGCCACCAGCTTCTTCTTGTGCTTCGGCGCTTTCCGCCGCTTGTCGGGGATCGTTCGTTCCATCGGGGGCATGCCCACGCCCAACCGCGCGAGCCTCCGCGCTTCCTTGTGCACACGTAGGCGGTCTTTCTTTTTCCTGGCCATGATTGCTTCCCCAAACGCTACCACAAATCAACGCACATCTCCGCAATCCGGGTGGCCAGCGCGTTGTTTCGCATCCACCGTGGCGTGCGCACCCGACCGCGGCGCCCTTGCGTCCAAAGCGAAGGAATGTAACGCTTCCCAAGCATGACTCGCACCTACACAACTGCGTTTCGTATCGCGGCGACTTCTCTCCGGCTGATTATGCTCGTCGCTCTCGCCGTCCGCCTCGGGTACATGTGGCAGTTCCAGCACATTCATCCGCGCCAGGGCGTCAGCGTGATTCCCTTTCTGTTTGAGTCCGGCAATATCGCGCACTCGCTCGCCACCGGCCACGGATTCAGCTCGCCATTTCGCGTGGATACTGGCCCTACCGCTTGGATGACGCCGCTGTTTCCGCTGCTGCTCGCCGGAATTTTTCGCCTTTTCGGCGTTTACACTTTTCACGCGTGGGCCGCGACTGTGCTGTTGAACATCAGCTGCTGCACCCTCGCCTGCATACCAATTTATTTCTCCGGCAAGCGCATCGGTGGGGTCGTTCTGGCTGCAGGAGCCGCGTGGCTGTGGGCGATTTTTCCGAACGCCATTCTACTCCCGGTCGAGAGCATGTGGGATGCGTCCATCTCCGCGCTGCTGGCTGCCACAATTCTGTGGGCCACGCTTGCGCTCGCCGAATCCGGAAGGCAGCGTTTGCGCAATTGGTGCGCTTACGGCCTGCTATGGGGCGTTACGCTGATGTTCAACGCTACGCTCGCTGCGCTGTTGCCGCTTCTGGTAGTCGCGCTGCTGTACCGCGCGCGCCAGGAAAGGCGCGCATGGCTCGGAAATGTTGCGGCCGCTGTCGCCATCGTTATTCTCTGCTGCGTCCCGTGGACCATCCGCAACTACTCAGTATTCCACCAATTCGTTCCGCTGCGTTCCGTGCTGGGATTGCAACTCTGGCTCGGCAACAACGATCAGACGCAGGACATCTTCCGCGGAGATCTGCACCCCATCTACAATACGCCCGAGCGTGAGAAATATATTTCGATGGGCGAGATCGCTTATATGCAACAGAAAAAGCGGGAAGCCATCGCCTACATCTTCTCGCATCCCGTCCGCGAGGTACATTTGATTTCCTACCGCGCGCTTTCCATCTGGTCGGGCGGCACACCGTATCCGCTGGAGGATTTTCTGAGCACGCCCTCACTGCGCTTCCGCGCGATTCTGACCTTCAATCTCGTCGCAGCTCTGGGCACATTGTGCGGAATTATCATTCTCTTCCACGAGCGCAGCCATTTCGCGGTGCCGCTGGCCGTATTTCCGCTCGTCTATCCCTGGGCCTACTACCTCACGCTGGCATTGCCTCGTTATCGCCTGCCGATTGATCCAATCGTGATGCTGCTCTTCGCCATTTCCATCCAGCGGCTGGCGCAAAAGTTCATGCTCGCCAAATCGCCTGCCGCAGAAACGAAATCGCAGACTCCAGCTCAGCACCCGCGCAAGAAAGCGCGCGCGCCGACAATACGATGAACTGCGACGTGAAAATCTGAACGCTCCTGCGTCAGGGCTTGCTGCCGCCGATCGCCGCACCGCTACCGCTGAGCCTAACGATAAATAATTTCAAGAAGCGATCAGAATCTATACCCACGGCCACCTGCGCGTTCGGATTCACCTCGTCCACGCCTACGGTTTCCAGATGATCTCCCTTGTCCACCACATGGTCCACGGTTCCCAACCGGTTCGCCACCGTTTCTCCGCGCGCGATTCGCCCCTCGGTTTCCACGTCAATGTGCATCGTGCGCAATTTCACAAAAGTAGGATCAATCGCCACGCCCACCGCCAGCGCGTCGTGAATCGCTCCGCCGCTGAATCCGGTGCCCTGATATAGACCCACCTGAAATCGCGCCACCGCCGCGGCAAATTTCGCTTCCGCGCCGCCGCTGTGCTCGATCTGGTCCACTTGCGCGCTGCTGATCAGCGTAATTTCCGTCACGTCCAAACCCACCATCGCCAGCGGCCAGCCCGCGCTGAATACCAGGTCCGCGGCATCGGGATCGCAGTACACGTTGAATTCCGCGGCACCATTCACGTTGCCGCCTGAGATGGACCCGGCCATCAGGATCACTCGCTTCACCAGCGGCACAATCGTCGGGTCCTTTAAAATTGCCAGCGCCAGATTGGTTTCCGGGCCCACACCGATGATGGAGATCTCGTGCGGATATTTGTGCACCAGTTCGATGATCACGTCCGGACCGAATCGAGGATCGGCCTGGCACTGCGCCGGCGGCAATTCAGCTCCCCCCAAACCACCCGGCCCATTCCAGAATGGCTCGATGTTCAGTTTCGCGTGCAACGGACGTTGCGCGCCTTCGGCCACCGGCACATCGCAGCGCCCCGCCAGTGACACGACCTTGAGCGCATTTTCCAGTCCGATGGGGGCCGTCACGTTTCCCGCAACGACCGTCAGCGCTTCCACACGCAATTCAGGCGATCGCAGAGCGAGCAGAATCGCCAGCGCATCATCCGTTCCCGGGTCAGTATCAATAATCACGCGCTCCGCGGCCTGCGCCTGCACCGCCTGGACCACGCCGAACAACAGCATCAACCCGCACAACCCAAGTGTTTTCCAACCACCCGAAATTTTCATTCAGAAACCCCCGAAGGTTTATAACACGAGACTAGCTAGCGGAGCGGCCTGCATCCGCGTGCCGATGTAGAGCGCGATTCGGCGTACGGCAGCGCAGAGGGGCGATAAGATTCGGGCGGGTGAAGAAGCGAGCAAATCCGCGTTTGATTTTCCTGCGGTGAAGGAAGGCGTCGGGCAGGGTCGCGATTTATTCAGGAGCGCCCGGAATTTCGGCACAGACGGCGGCCTGCTTCCGCCACGCCTCGGGTGAGGACAAGTTTTGCCGTAGCAGCGCGGGCTCGAGTTCATGTTCCCAGCGCGCCACTACCAGTGTCGCCACGCCGTTACCCAGCATGTTCACGATCGCGCGAAACATGGCCATAAAGCGATCGATTCCCAAAATCAAAGCCATCCCAGCTACTGGAATCGCCGGGATCACTCGCAGAGTTCCCACCAGCGCGACGAACGCGGCACCCTGCAAGCCGGCCGTGCCCTTCGATGTCAAAACCGCGACGCCGAGAAGCAACAACTGCTGACCCAGCGTCAAATGAACCCCGGTAGCATCGGCAACGAAGAGCGCTGCGAGCGTCATATACAAACTGCTTCCATCGGTATTGAACGTGTAGCCCGTGGGCACCACCAGTCCCACCAAAGTTTTCGAACAACCCAGGTGCTCCAATTTTTCCATCAGGGTTGGCAGCGCCGGTTCCGACGAGCTGGTGGCCAGAGTGAGAATGATTTCCTCTTTGACGTAAAGAAGGAATTTGAAGATGTTGAATCCCGCCACCCAGGCAATTCCGCCCAGCACAACCAGGATGAAAAGAACGCAGGTGATCCCGAACGTGGCCACCAATTTCAGCAGCGGCCCCAGCGAAGAAATTCCGTAGGCGCCGATGGTATAAGCCATGGCGCCAAATGCGCCCAGTGGCGCAAAGCGCATTACGATATTGATAACGCCAAACACCGCACGCGTGAGCGACTCCAGCACATCGAGCAGCGGCTTCGAACGCGCGCCCATCGCCGACATCGCAAAGCCGAACAGAATCGAAACCAGCACCACCTGCAAAATATCGCCCTTGGCGAACGCGTCCACCACCGTGGCGGGAATAATGTGCATGATGAAATCCGTCACGCCTTGCGCCTGGGCCGCGACTGCGTAACCCGCCACCGCGTTGCTATCCAGCGTCGCGGGGTTCACATTCAGGGCAGCGCCGGTATGCACCACGTTGCCCACCAGCAGGCCAATCAGCAAAGCCAGCGTGGACACAACCTCAAAATACAGCAGCGCCTTGCCGCCCACCCGGCCCACTTTTTTCATGTCCTGCATGCTGGCGATGCCCGTGACCACCGTGCAAAAAATCACCAGCGTAATAATCATGCTGATCAACCGGATGAAACCGTCGCCGAGCGGCTTCATGACCACGGCGCTGTGCGGCTTCAGGTAGCCGAATGCAATCGCGAGGGCCACGGCGACCAATACCTGGCCCCCCAAGCTGCTATAGAAGGGTTTTTTGGACGCGGGGCGCACAACCTTGGCGGATTCCGGAGCCGGCGGATTCGAAGGTGAGATTCCCATCCTAAAGCCTCTCCAGGCACACCGCTTCTGGCGCCGCTCCGGGCCAACTGGCGGCGGAGTCTAGCACACTCGTGACAACTAGAATCCAGCAGCAGTTTTCACGTCCCGCCAACGAGCGCAATCGAAATTTCGATGCGTCGTCGGCACCGCCGTGCGGATTGCGGTCAAGACGTCCGCGCGAATTGAACATTTTTCCTTTCCGAAAATCACTCGATTGAGATAGTGTCCCGCTGCCATGCACGATTCCGCTGCGAACAAAATGAGGCAGTCAGCTCAGACTCTGCCGGAACGTCTCACACGCAATCAGATTCGCGGTTTCTGGGCATCGTGGGGCGGGTGGACGCTCGATGGAATGGACTCCTTCATTTACGCGCTGGTGCTGGTGCCGTCGCTGCGCGAGTTGCTACCGCGTTCCGGCGTTGAAGCCACCCAGGGCAACATCGGATTGTACGGAGGTTTGCTCTTCGCGCTTTTCCTGATCGGCTGGGGCTTGGCGTTTTTGTGGGGACCGATTGGAGACAAGTTCGGCCGCGTGCGCACTCTGATGCTCACCATCGTGTGGTATTCGGTTTTCACTTTTCTCAGCGCATTCTCTATCGGCGTGTGGCAGCTAGCCGCATTGCGCCTGCTGGCCGGCGTGGGCATTGGCGGAGAGTGGGCCATGGGCGGCACATTCGTAGCGGAGGAATGGCCCGAGAGCCGCCGCCGTATGGGCGCGGGCCTGATGCACACCGGATATTACGTCGGCATTTTTCTTGCGGCGCTGGCGAATTACGGAATTGGCAGCCACTACGGCTGGCGTGCGCTGTTCATCGTCGGCGGATTGCCGGCGCTGCTGCTAGCATGGATTCGGCACGGCGTCACCGAGCCTGCCGCGTGGACCAAGAAAGAAAACGTCGTGCGCAGTTGGGCTGTGTGGCGTCCCTTCGCGACGTTGTTTTCCGCCGCCCTGCGTCAGCGCACCATCGCCAATGCGTTGCTGATGATGGCTTCCATCTGCGGCCTGTGGGCCGGTACCGTCTATGTACCCGCTGCGATCACGGCGGTCGCCGAAGCCGGTGGGAGCGTCGGCACGCAAGCTGCGCAACTTGCTTCTTGGGGAGTCATGCTGGTCTCCTTCGCCACGATTCTGGGCTGCCTGGCGATGCCGTGGCTTGCCGAACAGGCGGGACGGCGCGGGGCGCTGGCGATTTTCTTTGCCCTGATGCTGCTGTCTATTGCGCTGACGTTCGGCAAGGTTTTCTATCTCGGCGCCACCGCGCTTCCCTGGTTTTTCGTGTGCCTATTTTTTCTGGGTTTGGGCGGCGCCAATTTCGCGGTCTATACTCTGTGGCTGCCCGAACAATATCCCACCGAGTGCCGCGCCAGCGCGTTTGCGTTTTCCACTTCGTTTGCGCGATTTGGCGGCGCCGGAATCACATTTCTGGTCGGCGCGGGCGTGCGGCATTTTGGCTCCTTGGGGACTCCGGTCGCGCTCACCTCGATCGCCTTCGCGCTCGGACTGCTGCTGATTCCCTTCGCTACCGAGACGCGCGGCAAAACGCTTCCTGCCTAGCTTCAGCCATCGGCAGCGTGATCCAAGTTCGGCGGGTCTATCGCGAATAAATACCTATGGAGTTCCCCGCCGTTTTATAGTTTGGCGCAATCTTCAATGCTGCGTTGTAGTCGGCCAATGCGGCATTTTTCCTTCCCATCCCGGAAAGCGCGAGCCCTTCCAGAGTTAAAATTTCGGGTCACTTGGTGATTTCTGGAGCCCGGCGTGCGCTGCTTGATAAGCTTGATCGTATTGCTGCGCGCGCAGCGCATTGGAAGCGGCGGGCACCGTTTCGTCGCCACTCTGTGCCGCCGCGGAATTCAGGCCGAGCAGAAACTCAACCGTGATTGCCAATCTGCGGATCAACGGGAAATTGCAAATGGAGGTCACTGCAACTTTCCTCGACTAGGACTTTGGGCACTTCTGATACCGCGCCTGCCTGAAGATGGTGGCTCCTCCGTAGTCTGTTCTAGCGGCATCAGTGAGGCGACGAATGTATCTCTGTTTGCATCCAACCGTCTAGCACCTATGCTCAGAAGGGGTTGACTGAGAGCAATGAAAAACTTCCCCAATCCCACGTCTACACGATTCCCGGTATTTCGCAAAATCACGAAAGTCTCGACAATAGCTAGTTGGCCCGACCCGGAAACCTCCGGCTTTTTCCGGTCATTGGCTAAACCCTTTCCGCAGTTTGCTTTACGGCCGGAAGGGTATTCCGGGCCGCGCCTAGGCGAGCCCTTGCCCCGAGCGACCTCGCACGCGGGTTATCGCCGATTCCAACAGCAAATGCTATATTGCAAATTACTAGTTGCATAAGTATCTTTACCTATGCATCAATCGAGTTCTGTAGCTCTTAGCACTAATAGGCCGCGGTCCTGCAGTTTAGCGGGGGCACCAGAATGGGAAGTAGAGCCAAAGTCTTAATCCTATGCGTAAACCGGTTGCTGCGGGAATCAATCGCGCGGATTTTAGCGAAGCGGACGGATTTTGAAATTAGTACGGCGCAAGGAGAGCCTTGCACGTCTTTCGAACAAGTCCGCGATTCCGGCGCGGAAGTCCTTGTCCTCGACTCCTTGGACTTTCTGTTCGACAACTTCGCCTCGCCATCCGCAGCCCGCAAACAGGACCAGTCTGCCAAGAGCGTGCTCATCGCCATGGCAGATGATCGCAGCTGTTTCCTGACGGCGATACGTCGCGGTGCGCGAGGTTACGTCCTGCAAAATGCCTCCGCCGCGGACGTTGTATCGGCGGTCCGGTCGGTGGCGGAAGGACACGCCGTATGCCCGCCCCACTACACCGAAGTTCTCTTTGACTTTGTAGCGACGCAGACCACTGACTTGCCCAACAGCCAGAAGCGCGCCCAATGGGGACTGACGCGGCGCGAACAACAGCTTATACCCTTGATTGGCCGTGGTCTCAGCAACAAGGAAATCGCAAGCCACTTCAATATTTCCGAACAAACGGTGAAAAACCACATTCACAGAATCCTGCGAAAAGTGGGCGTCGTGGATCGGCTCAGCATCTGCCTGGTTTTTCAGAACGAGAGCGGCGCCTCAATTTCTACGCAGGCCGGCCATTCAGCATAACCCCAACTACCGTCCGGAATTGAAGACGCGCTTGCACACACCCATGCCTACCGCGCGGGTTACGACAGGATTTCAGCAAAGCTGCGGCGGCGAGGCAGGCAAGCGGAATCCATCGAATCCGATCGAAGGCAGAGTGTTCCGGAGAATCGCGCGCATGCTGAGACGGTCCGTGCAAGAATTCCGAGGTTCCACCGCACGTCGCACTTCCACATTGTTGGGGATCCCACGCTTGCGCTCTGCGGTTCTGCGCCACGCGCCCTGTAACTGCGAAAACTCCACGTAGCCCAGGTATAGCACTCCCAGCGCGATCATCGCTGCAGCGTGCAGCAGCACCAGGCTCAGGAGCGCAAAGCACGCCGTCACTCCGTAAAGCACCAACGCCGCTTTGGGTTGTGATAGCCCGCGCTTCAGAAGGTTGTGATGAATGTGATCGCAATCGCCGTGGCAAAGAGGTTTGCCGCTGACAAACCGCCGCGAAACCGCCAGCGCCACCTCCAACATCGGCAATCCAAATAAAACCACCGGGATCGCTGCGACAATCACGGTGGGCGCCTTTTCCGATCCCGCGAGGGCCAGCGCCGGCAGCATGAATCCGATCAACATGCTGCCGGAATCTCCCTGGAAAATGGACGCGCCGCGAAAATTGAAACGCAAAAAACCCAGAATCGCGCCGGCCAGCGCTATCGCCAGCAATGTGGTAGTCGCGTTTGGCGCCAGCAGTGAGGTGACGAACACCACGACCGTCGAAAAGAGAGCGGAACCCCCCGCCGATCCATCAAGTCCGTCAATCAAGTTGAATGCATTAGTGATCAGCAGCACCCAAAGCACCGTTAACCGTAGGCCCACCGCAGTTCTCAGAGCCTGCCCGGCGGAAAGCAGATCCAGGCGATGAATCCCCACCCTACTGGCATACAGCAACACTGTGGCAAGCGCTTGAACTCCAACATCGCAGCCAGCAAACGGACCACCACCTGCGCGAATCTCCTATGGCTTCCGCGCTTCAACGCTGGAAAACGGAAGGTACGGTACGAAGCCGTGCGTCTTGGTGCGCAGCCGATACACCGACTTAGTGGCAGTAATGTACAACGTGCCGTAGTCCGGATCTCCCCAGTTCAGGTTGGCCGGCTGCTCCGGCATGGCGATGGTGCCCAGATGCCGGCCCGCCTTGTCCCAGACCCAGATGCCACGCGGGCCACTCACAAAAATGTTTCCGCGCTTATCAACTTTCATGCCGTCAGGCACGCCGTCGTCCTTACCGCCCGGTTCTTCGCCTAAAATCCTGCCATTCGAAATCGTTCCGTCCATGTGGAAGTCGTACACACGAATATTTCGCTGTTCGCTGTCGTCCACGTAGAAGCGTTTGCCGTCGGGCGAGAAAGCCAGACCGTTCGGCTGCGTGAGTTCGCGCGTAAGCAGCGTGACCCGCAGGCCGTCCTGACCCAAGCGATAGACACCTTGAAACGGAATTTCCTGCTCCTGACCCTGCGGCAAATCGAGCGTGGGGTCAGTGAAATAGAATGCGAAGTCCGGGCCGAGCACCACGTCATTGGGACTGTTGAAGCGCTTGCCCTGGTAACGATCGGCAAGCACGGTGTATTGCCCGTCCAAACGTGAGATGGAGATGATGGCCCGCAGCACGCTGGCGCAGTCAATCAAGCGGCCCTCGCGGTCGAGTGTGTTGCCATCAGGATCGCCGAGATCGAGCAAGCTTTTCTTCGAACCGTCCATCTGCACTTTGTAAATCTTGTTTATGCTCTCATCGCTGATCCACAGAAAACCGCCGGGATCCCAAACCGGCCCCTCCGTGAAGCCGAATCCCGTCGCGATCATCTCGAGTTTTGTGCCGGGAGCGATTAGCAGCGAAAATTCTGGCGAAACAGGATCCAGACCATAGGAAGGTTTCGACTGCGCGGCGTAAACGTGATCGATCGCGATCCCGGCAACCACCAGCCAAGTGACTGCGACGGCAAATCTCTTCCACTTCGGCATAGGTTTGGCGGAAGCGTGGGGGAGTCGAAAGAACCGTCACATCCTAGAAGACCAATGATGTGAAGGCGTTGCAGCCTACACCCCCTGCTCAATGCTCACGTTATCTTGCCGTTAGAAAGGAGATTTTTCAAGAGGCGCGCTTTCCCTTCCTACCCGCGCCGCCCGCCAGCGAGCTGGGTGCCGCCAAGAAGGGTAACTCTGATGGATCCCAAAGCTTTAGTAGCCACCGACATCGTACTTAGTTCGTCGTGGGTCTCGGCGGAATCTGCCAGTTGTTCAAGACGGAGATAAATCGCTGCTTCCGCTTCACGGACAAGCCCTCGTTGCTTCTCTCGGTCTGACTCATCCACCGCTTGCATGAAAATGGCTTTCCAGTGAATAGAACTATCGGCGTGCATAGACGCCTCCAAGGGACCGGACTGAGGGGATCAAGGCGAATCTAGCGCCTGGGCTGACTTCCAGTCAAGAAGTTTGTGCGCTACCGTACTGACTCACGGCGGTGTGTTTGCCAATTGAGCGCGCTCCAGAGGAACGCTACAGCATTCACCGTATGGCTCGCTGGTGGTCATGATGTAATAGGATAATGAGGCAATGGCCGGTACGCCCCCGCTCAAAAATCGCCCAGGACCGAATGACCAAGAAAATCCTCATAGCGGACGACAATTCAATTATCAGAAAGACGCTCTGCCGAATTCTTAAAGTCCAACAGGACTGTGATTTGTGCGCTGAGGCGGAAAACGGCGAACAAGCCATCGCGTTAGCCATCAAACACCGCCCCGACCTGGTCATTCTTGATCTGGCGATGCCAGTCATGAATGGAATCAATGCCGCACGCGAGATCAGACAGGCTCTGCCGGGTGTCCGTATCATTCTCTTTACCGAATATCCCGACATCGCGACGGGTCCTGCCTATTTGAATTTGCCAGTAGACCGAGTCGTTTCAAAAAACGACGGCTTCTCACTGCTAGGGCATATCCGCTCGATGATCTCGGCTTAGAACTAGAGAGCGTATGAAAAGTTCAATTCCTCCAGCCCTGGGCGCAAGGATCAGCTACCACAGGAAACGCGATCGGGAGGCTAGGCCAGGTGAACGGGAATAATTGGCGACAGCTATATCGGACTGCAATTCTTGAAATCAACATGGACAAGTTAACAGAGCGCGTGAAGGCGGCGGAAGAGGCCATTCTTTATCGAGTTTCATTCCATGCGGAGATCCCGAACGACGAGCGAATCGCCTTACGGGATGCCGTGAGTGCATTGAGCATACTGAAACGAGAGCGGCGTTAAGCGCCGATGATCACAAGTCTCGTGATTTTTGTCCGCGCTTCTTCCTCTGTGACATTTTCTGAGCCATGAATAAAAGTAGCTTCAGATCGTTCTTATCCGCCCGGCTCATTAGCCTGCGAAATCGGCTCAGCATCCTGGCATTGCGGCCTCTGCTGCCCCAAGCGTCTCCACTAATCTTCGCAGGTTCCGAGGCTGGAGGCTTCTCGCCGTCATAGAATATTTGGTAGATCGGTACTTCCATCGCCCGCGCCATCTTTTCTAATGTTTCAATGGCTGGAACGGTGTGCCCGTTCTCAACGCGGGATATGTAACAGCGCAGCAACCCTGTGCGGTGTTCAATATCGCCCTGGGACATCTTTTTGTGTTCACGCAGCGCCTTCAACCGCTCTCCAATGACCATGGGGGCCTCTGGCGGCGACACTATCACGTAGAGCGAGGGCACTTCAAGTTGAAGCGAGGTGCTTGCTACTTAGTCGCGCGCGGCCTGCCACAGCTTCTGAAACTGCGTAACCGTGGCCGGCGCGAATCCCGTATATTGTTCACGTAATCGTAAGCGGTAACACCCCGCCGCACCGCGCGCTGGCAAACATTCACCCAACTCATTCGTTCTCTGGAACGGTCCACGATCACTTTGTCCCAGATCTTCGTCTGATTCTCGATTCCCTTCCGGTCGCCCAGCAGCCGAATATAAGTAAAGTCCGCCGTGATTGGATCGAACTTTTCAAAAATCTCACTAGCGCGCGGCATCCACGCTTGATTTATGAGCGCGTAGGCTACATTGTGAGCGCGCAGAAGATCGAAAATCGCCGCCGACAACCAAATCCTGTTGCGAATTTCCAGCGCGAATTGGTACCCCTTTGGCAATATCTTCAGGAATGGTTCCAGCCGCGCCATGAAATCCCCGCCGCCCTTGAACGCGGTCTTGTTGAAGTACCCGAACTGGAAAAGCCGCGGTCCAAGTTTCGCGCCCATCAAATCCATAGTGTCGAGAAAATGCAGGAGATCATCGTTACAGTCCTGCAAGACTTTTTCATAGGTGATTAGCTGCGGAACCTTGGCAGCAAGGGTAAAACCTAGCGGGGTTTTGCGTTCCCATCCATTGACCGTGGCGACTGACGGCGTGCGGGAGAAGGTCGAATCAACTTCGACCGTGTTGAATTTCGTGGCGTAGTAACTGAGGTAGTCGGCGGCTTTCATGCCAGCCGGATAGAATGCTTTCTCCCAACCAGAGGCTGTGAAGGCGGACGTCCCGATGCGAAGGTCATCCATGCCCACGGATTTTACACCGAGGCAGCCAGTGATACACTGCCCCCGCATGCATATCTATGTCGTTTCTAGCGGAGTATCATTGGTGTAGCGATGCCCAGCGCGAGGAACGGAAATGGCTGCAAAATGGGACGTTTCTAGTTGGGACACAAGGCTCGGCCCGCGATCCAAGCAATTCCACGGCTGTTTTGAAACTAGAGTTGGTGCGGATCGCTTTATCGAGACGGAGTCACGGGAACACCCCGACAGAAACTACTGCTTGGAAAAATGAAATCATCCGGGCCATTCGTACAGCAGGGCATCGGGCGCGTGATTTCCCCTCACCGACCACACGTCACGAATGGGATTTTTCGTGACGTGACTCGGAGGGAGAGGGGAGAGGGGAGAGGGGGCGCAAGCGGGGCCCAGCCCTAAAATTGTATTAAGGTTTCCCGACCTGCCGCCAACCTCTCCGTACGCGGATAGTCTCTCTAGCACCTACTTCCGGCAACACGCGAATTGTAAAACTTTTGTAACGAGCTTTGATTGCACGACCTGTCAATTGTGACAATGGCTTTCGAGGCATGAAATTGCTCTCGCCGATGCCCTGCGCCGCTCCCGCGTGATCTAGAGCGGAAGCCCGGAATTCAATCCCTCAAAAAAGCGCCGACTCGCCGAGCCGGTCGGTGTTTGATACCTAGCTGTCAGCGGCGTATGATTTCGCGGGGAGGGATTTAATGGTTATCGGCGATAAATTGAGGACTTTGCGAGAACAGAAAAACTTGTCCCAGGGCGACGTAGAAAAGCGCACAGGTCTGTTGCGTTGCTATATTTCAAGAGTCGAGAACGGGCACACCGTTCCGTCCGTGGATACTCTAGAAAAGCTGGCCCGAGCGCTGGAAGTTCCGATGTACCGCCTCTTTACGGACGAAGATCACGTCAAGAAGCCGAATATACCTGCAGAACCCATGCAGAGTCGAAGGGTCAACCCGAAACAGGACGGTGAGCTTCGGGCTTTCGCGAAATGCTTTTTGCGTATGGACGCCAAGAACCGCCGGCTACTGATTCACATGGCGTCGAAGATGGCGAATCGCGCTTAACAATCCCACCAGTTCAGTTGGACCAGTCCCTCTTCGGTTGAGCGGGCTGTTGCGTTTCTTTGACAAAACAGGAATCACAAACCCTCGCTCCATCTTTTAGCGTGGAATCGACTCGTCGACCTCGATCGATCTCAGCCTCGCATTTCCCGCACACGTCCTGGGGCGTTGCGTTGTCGCTTCTCATAATTATTGAAACCAGTTAGCGTAGATTCTCTTTCCGGAAATCGAACCACAAGACCTCCGAACAAGCGAACAGGATCTCCGGGATAACAAGCAGATGATAGTTTGACATAGCTCGGTCTACCAAATCGCAAGCGGCGGCCATGACTGGTATCGCAGCCATTATAAGGACGGTCGCTCTGTGACTTTCGGCGGAAGTGCGTGCCATCGTGTTCACCAGTTAGCCGTGGCGACCCGCCTCGTGCTTCGCGTCAACCTTGCCCCACATGGAGCGCGCGAGCTTACGCGGTTTTGTCTGTCACGGAAGCGCCAGCGCCGAACCGAGAGAAGGCATAAAAACGTGCGTCGCAACTGAGGCAGCGATAAGGCAGCACGCCGATGACTCTCAAGAAATATCGTTCCGCACTCCCCTGTCCGGTTGCTGATCCTGCCGAATCGGACAGGCTAGAATCGAACTGGACCACAGCGTCGTTGCCGCAACCAACCACAAGTACCTTTGCAATCGCATCTCGACCTCCTTCTCCCGTTCCGGTTGGAATTGCCTACACCCGCAGGAGGACTAAGTCCCGTAGCGGGAGAAATGTCACAAGTTCCTATAAACAACGTTCGGGAATGTCGGATCATACAGCGAAACGCGTAGGAGTGAACAATTAAGCTTGTAGCGTATAGAGCGCGGCGTTTACGACAATCGAGATGATAAAGACCCGCGGGTCGCTAGTTCTCGGAGAGCCTATTCGATTCGGCTGCGCATGACTCAACAGACAGGTTCTTTCAGGCCCAACACGTTGCCGGGGCGTGGCCAATTCTCCTCTTCGGCGCTCTTCCGCGTTGCGGGTTGGGTCATTTCCTATTCAGGAAAAATAAGTTCCTGCGAATTAACGTAACTCACTGCAAACCATACAGTCTTGTGCGTATGGTACTCGACCGCGTCTCTCGCTATTCTGACACTTGCGCGGAACTTTGGTAATGGAGGCAACACGCATGAAAGTACTGGGTGCCATCAGCACAATGGGCATGTTCTTGCTTCTCGGAGCGACCCTTCCTGCGTCCGCGCAAGAAGAGCACCACGAAGAGGGCGCTAAGCCAGCACAACATGAAGAACAGCCTAAACCTGCTGCGAAGCAGGAACAAACCAAACCACAGAAACCAGAAGAGCAGGCGAAGCCAACAAAGCAGGAAGCAGCCAAACCTCGGAAGCAGGAAGAGCAGGCCAAGAGCCAACAACAGCAGCAAGAGAAGCAACAGCAGCAACAGGCCAAGTCCTCGAAACAGGAACAGCATCAACGAGAAACAAAACAAGAGCAAGTCAGGACTCAGCACAACGAAGAAACAAGTCAGCAACACCAGCAACAAGCCAATAGCCAAGCACAACAATCACAGCGGCAGTACGCGCGGAATGGTCAGAAAGATAGCTACGGACACGTATATAACGAAAGCCGTTTTGGTCCTAGCCATCACTCCCGCTTTCAAGAAAACGGTGGGCGCTACTACAACGGACGCCGGGAGTATTCGTACGGCGGATATTGGTTCTATGCTGGATCATACCCGGCGTGGTTTTACCAGCAGGACGTGTACTTCATTATGGGAGCGGATGGGCTGTGGTATGCAGTGGCATCCGGCAACCCCTCTCTGATGTTCCAAGTCAATATCGGGTAGTGACAATCTGAGCAGCGTTTTTTCGGCGGAGGCTACAATGTTGGGATACGGACTGATAGGAACGCTAGTAATTATCTGCCTGGTCGTTTGGCTCGTACGCGCCTTGTAAAAGCGGAATTGCACTGGCAAAGCGCGGCTTCGGGCCCCCCCACGCGCGCGGCAAAGCTGCTCAGCGTGGGATCGGCTTTTCGTTGATGGATATCCTGCGGAAACCTGCGACCCGGGCTCTTGGTGGCGTGCCGCCCCGTATCGGAGCTTCATCAAGTCGAATGATCATCCGCCGAGAGGAGTTGAGGGATCGAATACCTCCTTGGCGGGAATGATCCGTTTGGTCTCGCCGCCCGTAGAGTGGCGTCGCGTTCATACCTCGCAATCTACTCAGTGGCTGAACTAATTTGAAGCGTGCCGATGCCGGCTGCGCCCTTCTTCCCGGCACAGTTCCTCCTGTTCAAAGATATTTGCGACCAGCCGCACATCAAACCCATCGCCAAAATGCATCCAACAGTTTGCACCTCACCCAAACGGAAAACCGCCATCAACAAACCGAACGATTTGAGCCGCGACGTTATTCATGGTTTTGCATGGGAATACAACCGGCAGTCGCAGCGCAACCGCTTTAGATTTCGACCAAGTCCCGGCCCTCGGGAGAAGCTCCCCCACGGACCAGCATCGACGGTTAGGGCGTTTGAACGAAGCCGCCCGCGCGGCGGACGCTGCGCGTGCTATGCTCCTCAGGTTATGCCGCAATGTAGCGCCTTTAACAGCGATTTTCGCTTTTCTCTTTTTTTCCTAAGCTATGCAAAATCAATAGACTACAGAGGAAAAAAGATTCAATTCCCATAGCCGTTAGATCGGCTCCAGCCCTTAGCCCGCATCCACCGCAACCGCCAGCGGCTCCCTTCCAACGGCTCTATCGAACCCGCGCAGAGCACCTCGCCCGACTTCACGCTTTTGCGAAAACGCGCCTCTGATAGAGCACTAACGTTTATCAGAAGTTGGCGCGCGCGGCGCAAAATGGCGATCAAAGATACCGGCGCTCTAAACCCGCAATCTAAATTTCAAGCGTGTCAATATGCTCACTACGGCGAGGATCAGTACCGCAAATAGAAGTGATCGCATCACTCCGTACCAGCCCTCTGTGCCATCCGCAGTAAGCTGGAACAGCCTGGGCACAAAGTAGGCCACGTACGCCAACAAATATGCAAGAAGTGCATTGGAACCCACGGGCTCGATGAATGCGAAATACTTCGTCCACTGCCTAACATCAGCCATCCAGTACAGTGACATGAAGAGTAAAATGTTTGCTGCCGAGCAGTACATGCACCATGCAGGCGTATCTCGTAGTTTGGATATTCCAAGTGGAGTGAGCATCCAACCGGCTGTGGCGAGCACGGCCGCATAGCTCAGGGCCCACAGAATCTTTGTTCGAAAAGTACTGCCGACCTTACGTTCCAGAAAGATCAAGGAAGTAATTATCCCAGCCACCGTGATGGAACTGAGGCCGGCCTCGATAGGTTGGAAAAACGGTGGAAGGCGCTGGATTTCCTTCAAACCTCCTATTGTAGACACGACGTTGAGCGCGACAAGAGCCACCAGAGAAACCGCCAGGATCAACACCTTCTTCCTGAAAAGTAAGTAAAGAGAGCCAGCCAAAAGATAGGCCCAGCCAAGCAAACCAAGAATCTCCCAATCTGAAAAATCGAGCCAGGCCGCACTGCCTTCCGCCGTCGTCCTTCTGAAGATGACCGCCAGAATCGTAAGCACCAACAGGCCGGAATACTTCAGAATTCGCGAAAGGCGTTTATTCTGCGGGGAGACGGACGGAGCACGCCAGAACAGCGCGATTCCTGCAAAGCCGAAGAGGTCCCACGAAACTGCACTGATGCCAGTTCGCTGCGGATTAACCTGTAGGCCGTTCGCGATAAACAATCCGAGCGCCACAAGGCTCAGAGCACGCCCAACGATATGCAGCCAGATTTGTCTGTCGGAGCCGCCGGCTTCAGTTCTGCGTTCCACCGCTAACGGAATTGACATTCCCATGACGAACAGGAAGGCTGGAAAAACCATGTCCACGTAGGTTAGGCCGTTGGCTTGTCGGGGCAAGTGGTAAGTCCACCAAGGCAGCCCTTTGACGAAGTCGAGGTTATCGACGAACACCATAAGGAGTACAGTAAGCCCTCGGAAAATATCGATGGACGCTATCCGGCCCGCGATGTCCATGGTGGAGTGGCGAGTATTGGCAGATGCAGCTTCAAGAGTATTCATGCCAGGGACGATTCTAGGACAAAACTCCCAATGCCAGTGTTTCTGATCGCATTTTGAGCTCCATCCTGCCCCCTTGCGCCCCCTTGCGCCCCTTGCGTTGACTTGCGTTCTGTCCTGAACCTAAGATGTGCTCCACATGCCAGGTACCGACTCGCTGATCGGCCAGACCATCTCCCATTATCGCGTGATCGAAAAGCTCGGTGGCGGCGGTATGGGTGTGGTCTACAAGGCCGAGGATGCCCGGCTGGGCCGTAGCGTTGCCCTGAAGTTCTTGCACGATAATGTGACCAAAGACGCTCAGGCACTCGCACGTTTTCAGCGAGAGGCGCAGGCGGCATCGGCGCTGGACCATCCAAACATCTGCACGATTTACGACATAGGTGAAGAAAACGGCAGAGCCTTCATCGCGATGGAGTATCTGGACGGCAGGACCCTGAAGTCGGCCATTGCGGGCCGGCCGATGGAACTCGATCAGCTGCTCAGTTTTGCTATCGAGGTCGCCGATGCATTGGACTCGGCTCACTCGAAGGGCATTGTTCACCGCGACATCAAGCCTGCCGACATCTTTGTGGCCAAACGAGACCACGCGAAAATCCTGGATTTCGGCTTGGCCAAGCTTCAATCGAAAGCAGGAACGGATGCGGATGCGACGTTGACGCAGGAGGCAATGCAATTAAGCACTCCAGGCGCGGCTATGGGGACGCTCGCGTACATGTCACCTGAACAAGCGCGGGGCAAAGAACTGGACGGACGCACGGCCATTTTCTCTTTCGGTTTGGTCCTCTACGAAATGGCCACGGGGCAGCAAGCCTTTTCCGGAAATACTTCAGCCGAAATTTTCGATGGCATTCTGAATCGCACGCCAGTAGCTCCCGTGCGACTGAATCCCGCAGTGCCGTCCAAACTGGAAGACGTCATCACCCGTGCGCTCGAAAAAGACCCAAACCTCCGCTATCAGCATGCATCGGACATGCGATCGGACTTGCAGCGTCTGAAGCGCGACGCGGAATCGAGACGCTCGGCGGTGGCGAGTGGAATGGCAGAGCCGGCCAGTTCTGACCAAACTTTTTTGCACACAGCGGCGTCTCCTGGATCAAAATCTGCCGCCGTTTCAGCCGCGCCGGTCAAAACCCATCGTGCGAAGTGGCCTGTAGTTATGGGCGCTGCTCTCGTTATAGCCGTGGCGGCCGTCGCTGGCTGGCTATACTTTACGCGACATGCCCAGGCCCTAACCGACAAGGACACTATCGTTCTCGCCGAGTTTGCGAATACCACCGGCGATCCGGTCTTCGACGGCACGCTGCGCCAGGGACTTTCAGCGCAGCTGGACCAGTCTCCGTTCCTCAGCCTTATTTCCGACGGGCGTATTGCGCAAACGCTCACGCTGATGGCTAAGCCAAAAGACGCGCGGCTCACGCCAGACGTGGCACGCGGCGTTTGCCAACGCACCGCCAGCGCCGCCACCATTGAAGCCTCCATTTCCAGCTTGGGCAGCGAGTATGTCTTGAGTTTGAAGGCGGTGAATTGCCGCAACGGCGATCTGCTCGCGCAAGCGCAAGTGACGGCCAGCGGGAAGGAACAAGTTCTCAGCGCTCTGGGCGACGCGGCGACCAAGCTGCGCGGAAAAATGGGCGAATCGCTAGCTTCGGTGCACAAGTACAACGCGCTCCCGGAAAACGTCACTACGCCTTCGCTTGAAGCGCTGCAGGCTTATGCCCTCGGCAAACAAACAATGGATGTGGCAAACGACTACGCTGCCGCGATCCCTCTCTTTGAAAGAGCCGTTTCATTGGATCCCAATTTCGCCATGGCTTATTTGCGCCTGGCCCAGAGCTACCAACCTCTCAGTGAAAACGACCGCTGTGCCGAGAATGCGCGCAAGGCTTACGCATTGCGCGAGCGCGTCAGTGAGAGCGAAATGCTGGGCATTTCCTCATTCTACGACCTTGTCGTCACCGGAAATCTTGAGACTGCCCGCACTTCCTTTCAGGCATGGGCGCAAACTTACCCCCGCGATGAAGACCCGCAGGTTTACCTATGGTTTGCTTATACCGCCATGGGAGACTACCCGAAAGCGAATGCCGCGGCGCTGCAGGCGCTGAAGCTGAATCCCGGCAGCGGTAACAACTACGTAAATTTGGCTTACACCTATCAGTGGATCGACCAACTCGATCAGGCCAAGGCCACAGTACGTGAGTCACGCGCGCATAATATTGATTCGCCTTGGCTGCCTCTCGTTCTTTACGTAGTGAATTTCCTCCAGCACGACGCGGCCGAAATGCAGCGGCAGGTCGCCACCGCGACCGGAAAACCAGGAGTCGATGATCAGATCCTTTTCCTGGAATCTGAAACGGCAGCATATTACGGCGAGTTCGCCAAGAGCCGCGAACTAACACGCCGCGCCGCCGATTCCGCACAACGCGCCAATGAAAAAGAAGCGGCCGCGGAATATAAGTCGCACTCCGCGGTCCGCGAAGCATTAGCCGGCGATATGCCTTCGGCGAAGCAAGATGCCCAAGCCGCCCTCGCTCTAGCCGCTGGCAGACAGGTTGAAGGGTTCTCAGCCGTTGCACTCGGACTGGCTGGCGATTCCGCACAGGCCGAGCGTTTGGTCGCCGATTTGGGCAAACGCTTCAGCGAAGACACCATCGTAAAGTTCAATTATCTTCCGATGGTCCGAGCTGCAACCGCGCTTCACAGTGGTGACGGTAAGCGAGCCATCGACGCGCTGTCTGCGTCTGCCCCTTATGAACTGGGAGAAACGAATTCTTCCTTCACCTTTGCCCTCTATCCAGTTTATTTGCGCGGGGAAGCGTACCTGGCAGCGAAGCAGGGGGCCGCAGCGGGTAACGAGTTCCAGAAAATTCTCGACCATGTAGGCCTAGTCGGAAACGAGCCGCTGGCCGCACTCGCGCATCTTGGGCTTGCCCGCGCCTATGCCTTGGCTGGCGATAGCGCGAAATCAAAGAACGCTTATCGGGATTTTTTCGCGCTGTGGAAAGACGCCGACCCCGACGTCCCCATACTCAAGCAAGTCAAGGCAGAGTACGCAAAATTGCAGTGATTCCTTGCGAAGTTCCCCTTCCACCTGAGTCAGTGCCTGGTTAGTTCTATAAAGGTAGAAGTCAAGAAAAAACACATCTCCTTCGGCTGGAATTTTTCTTGCTTCTCAGCCCACTTGATCGAGCGAGATGTGTTTTGACCTACCGCGCCATGGGCTCGGTTGCGGGGCCATGCGACCCCGTGGTTTGGGTTTTCTCTACCAGCGGTTTTCATCGCTTGTTCGCGACGAAGCCTGTCCGTTCCGAAACCAACAAAGCAGAACGTGGTCAAATTTGGCGACCATGGTTCTATCTGGGACTCGTGGCCTATAGCTTTTTCTGGTTATCCGAGAGGGACTAGGGTCGCGTGGGAGACTCGGTGCCCGAAGCACGCAGTGCCTAACTAACCAGCTGAGACTCGCTCTCGAACCAGAGTGTCTCGAGAACCTGCAGACCACCGCCAGAGAAATACCCAGGGATGGAGCGGAAGCGCTCAGAGACACTCAAGCTGTTTGTGGTTTCAGATATTGGGCGTCGAAGCACACTCCTCTCTTCCACACGATTAACACGATGGTGGCGATCTTCCTGGCCAAGGTCAGCCGCGCCATCTCCGGCCGCATGCCCTTGGTCAGCAAAGCGGTGTAGAACTCCTGCAACGGACCTGGTTTGCTGGAGGCCACGATCGCCGCGCCCTTAAACAGATTCTTCAGATCGTGATTGCAGTTGTGGTTTAGTCCGCGAATGGAGATCTGTTTCTTCGCTCGTTCCAGCTGCCCGTTGACCTTACGGTGATCGGCGCTGCTTTGTGTCTCGATGCCAAATCCGCTGTAAGTCCAGAGCTGCCGCTTGCTGCGAAAACGGTGCGGAGTCTGCAGAATGCCCAGCAGCACGGCCGATCGGATCGGGCCGATCGAGGGAATCTGGCGCAGTCGTTTCCATGCCTGGTGTTTCTTGCCCTCTGCCAACAGCTCCCGCCGCACTTGCTGACGTACCGTCCGCAGCGCATCCAGTTGTTGGTAGTAAAACTCGGCCCGCCGGCGTACTCCCGGTTCCGTGATCTTCCCCAGCCACTCGGCACGATGGCGTGGCGCATAGACCTGCTTCCCGGTATAAGGAATAGCCCAACTGCGATAGATCGCCTTCACCCGCGACATGACCCGCCCGAGATCTTTGGTGATGGTCAGATAACTGCGCACCAGTTCTTTCAGGCTGCGCAGGCCGTGTTCCCCGTGATAGACGGGGCTGAGATGGTTCAGACGCAGCAGCTCGGCCAAGCGGCGGGCATCGATCTTGTCATTCTGGTTGCCTTCCCGCATGGAGGCATTCTTGCGCGGATCGCACACCACCAATTTCGTCACGTGTGGCTTCAACAGGTCGTACAACCAGGCGGCTGAAGTGCCTTCTTCCAACGTAACGTGCAAGTCTCCGCGCAGCCCATCGATAAACTGCAGAATCATGCTGGCTTTGGTCTCGATGACGCATTCCATCACGATCTTTCCCGCACTATTCCTCACCGCAATCGAAATGCTTTCCTTGTGCACATCCATACCGATATACTTTTTGCTATCCATTGAGGGCGCTCCTTGCTGTAGGGGTTGTGGCAACCACCCAAACCCTGCTCCAAAAGGGGCGCCCTTTTATATTGCGTCGGGTGATCTCAATGGGTCGATGCAACACCATCTAATATGAAACTTCTGTTCAAAGGTGGTGTGCATGACTCAAGGGAAACGGGTGGCGCTGTCTGCGGCGCAACGGACCGAGCTATGGAGCCGTTGGAAGGCGGGGCAGTCGCTGCACGTGATCGGGCGCGCCTTCGGCAAGCCACATAACTCCATTCATGGTTTTTTATCGCAGCACGGTGGGATAGTTCCAGCGGTTCGTCGGCGCTCACTGCTCGTATTGACTGCAGTGGAGCGCGAGGACATTTCGCGAGGGCTCGCTTCCGGTTCGTCGATTCGCGATATAGCCAAAGGACTAGAGCGCGCTGCTTCAACGGTGAGCCGAGAAGTCGCACGCCACGGCGGCCGCCCTGAGTATCGAGCCCAGGAAGCGGACCACCAAGCCTGGGAGTCAGCTCTGCGGCCCAAGCGGTGCCTGCTGTCTATCCAAGTGAAGCTGCGGAAGGTTGTTGCGAGTAAACTGATTCTGGATTGGTCACCGGAACAGATTTCTGGATGGCTGAAGATCCAGTATCCCGCTGACGAGAGCATGCGCGTGTCCCACGAAACGATTTACCGCAGTTTGTTCATCCAAGCCCGTGGAGTGCTGAAGAAAGAGCTGCTGGGGTACCTGCGATCCAAGCGCCGCATCCGCCGCTCGCAGCACTCGCGCATTTTCAAAGACTCGCGCGGTCAAATCGTAGATGCCATCTCCATCCGGGAAGGACCCGCATAAATCGAGGACCGCGCTATCCCCGGTCATTGGGAGGGCGATCTGATTGGTGGCACAAAGAACAGTCACGTTGCGACGTTGGTGGAACGACATTCGCGTTTTACTGCCCTGGTCAAGGTGCGAAGCAAAGATACGGCTGCAGTCGTAGCTGCATTGAGCCGGCAAATTCGCAGGCTTCCCACATCCCTGCGGCGGTCGTTGACCTGGGATCGCGGGCCGGAGATGGCCAAACACAAAACCTTCACGGTCGCCACGAATGTGAAAGTCTATTTCTGTGATCCGCACAGCCCCTGGCAACGAGGAACAAACGAAAACACCAACCGCTTGCTGCGACAATACCTGCCAAAGAGAAGCGACCTTTCCGGCTACACGCAAGCTCAACTGGACAAGATCGCGCTGCGTCTAAATCAACGCCCGCGAAAAACTTTGGGCTTTCAGACTCCAGCGAGTAAACTGCGCGCAAGTGTTGCGCCGACCCTCTGAACCCGCACGCGTTACCGGAAACTTGAAATCCGCATGGACGGTTACGGCGCAGCTCGATGGTCGACGCAACACTTGCTTGAAGTTTACTCGCGGGGTCTGAAATCCCAGGGTCTTTCTTGGACGTTGATTCAAGCGCAACGCGACCTGGTCGAGTGCGCTTGAGAGTAGCCAGACAGGTCAGTTCCTCGCGGGAAGTATTGTCGTAATAGCCCGTTCGTGTTTTCGTTCGAGCCGCGCTGCCAAGGACTTTGCGGATCGCAGAAGTAGACTGCACATCCGTAGCTACCGTAAAGTCCTTGTGTTTGGCCATCTCCAGTCCGCGATCCCACGTCAGCGAGCGCCGCAGGTAGCGGGAGTTTACGAATATGCCGACTCAATGCCGTACCACCACTGCTGTATCCTTGCTGGGCACTTTGATCAGCATGGCAAAGCGTGAATGACGCTCCACTAAAGTCACGATGTGACTGTTCCGTGAACCGCTTAGCAGATCGCCCTCCCAATGACCAGGGACAGCGCGGTCCTCGACTTCAGCGGGTCTTTCCCTAATCGAGATGGCATCTGCGATTTGACCGCGCGAGTCTTTGAAGATACGACAGTGCTGCGAGCGGCGCATGCGCCGCTTGGTTCGCAGGTGATCCAGCAGCTCTTTTTCAGCACGCCACGCGCTTGAATGAACAAGCTGCGGTAAATGGTCTCGTGAGACACGCGCATCCTCTCATCCTTGGGATACTCGGTCTTCAGCCATCCGGAAATCTGCTCCGGCGACCATTCCAGATCAGAAAGATATACGGTTAATCAGGCATGTGCCCCGTCGCGCTCCACTAATGAGGCGCTGCGAGAGCGACAATCAAAGCGAAATAAACTAACGCGAACAAGCCGCCCCCAACGAACTGAACCCACTGCTTCTTTTGAGGTTTGAGTCGGACGAAACCAGCGATGCAGCCCGCTATGAGAACAAAATGGCCGATGCTGCCGACGAGCACCATCAGCGTATCGGGCTGACTCACGTGACCGCTACGAATCAAAGACAAAAACTGTTCCGCACCAGCTTGGATGAGGTGAGTAACGAATAACCCGAACCCGTTCCATACGGTCGCAATGAAGACGCCAGCACCAAAACCCCACGAACTATTTCGTCTAGTGGATGCGAGGACAGCCACATAAATCAGCGCCTGGAGCAAATGCAGTAATCGGAGTTGTGGAATCAGAGCTGCCGAGCCTGCGAGAGCTAAAATAAATAGCCCAGCACCAACACGAATCGAAATGCGTGTACAGAGCGACCAGCTATCAAGATCTTGTCCCATGGATGTTTTACGATGAAACCACTCGAATAGTTCCGGGAGTTACCGGAGAGCACGCCTGATTAGCAGTTTGTTGAAAAAGGCCTCTGAACTCGCCATTGCGAGCGCAGCAAGGAATTCCTCATCGCTAAAAGCCAACAAAAAGAGAGATTTTATGGCGCAGCGCACCTCGAAATGACGACCCGAAAGAGTTTTTCAACAAACTGCTAATCAGGCATGTGAAGTCAGAATTTTGCTAGCGCTGTCAAGGAATTCAAAACCAGCCGAGTCCGGAAGCATCATTCATAGCGCAAGGCGACGAGCGGATCGACTTCGGCGGCGCGGCGGGCGGGGAGCAGGCAGGCGGCGACGCCGACGACGGCAACCAGCGCCACCACTGCAGCGAACGTCCAAGGATCGGTGGCGGAGACTCCCCAAATCTGGCTGACTAGCAAACGCGTGAGGCAGAAACTGGCGATCAGGCCGACGACGGTTCCCGAGCCAATCAGGCGCACGCCTCTCGCGAGAATCATGCGCAAGATATTGTCGCGCTGTGCGCCGAGCGCCATGCGCACACCGATCTCATGGGTCTGCAACGAAACCGAGTAGGCGATCACGCTGAATATTCCAATGACCACTAGGAGGAGCGCGATGCAAGCTAATGGCGCGAAGGTCATCAGACCAAACTCGTGCGCGGAATATGTGAGCCAGTAAAAGGTATCCACGTAAGGCCCAGATTCCGGTGAAAAAATCACGTTGCGATCGAAAGACCAGACCTCTTCCTTCACCGCATGCATCAGGGACGCCGGGGCCACTTTTGTTTTTATAAACAGGACGCCGCCCCCGAATAGAGAGGTCACAGTGTGGGGAACGAAAGCCATCGGGATCACCGGAACCTGCGGGCCAAAATCCTTCACATCGCGAAGGACGCCAATCACTAGAAAGTCCACATCCCGGGGCGGCCGGCCTTCGATTGCTATTGCCTTGGCAGTGAATTGCCGGCCCAGCGGTTCCTTTCCACCGAAGAAGTGTAGAGCCATGGTGTGATTGATTACCGCAACCCGCCGAGCCCCGGTCACGTCGCTTTCTGTAAACCAGCTTCCCCTTTCTAACTGCAGACCCAGGACCTGAACGAGATTTTCGCTGCAGCCGTCCACACCCACTCGTTCGATGTGACTTGAACCAGGCGCAATGACTTCGTGCCGCCCACCGGGGTTATATCCCGGCAGCGAATTGTTAATCGCGACGTCGATGATGCCCGGCAACGCTTTAAGGCGTTGGACGATTTTCTGGTAGATGATTGCTTCTTGCCCAGGCGGGTAGTTGTCGCTATGAGGATTGCCGAACGCGAGAAACAGAACGTGATTCAGATCAAAGCCCAGATCAATGTGCGTGAGCAGGTAGAAACTGCGCATCATCAAACCGGCGCCCGTCAGCAGCAGAATGCACAGCGCCACTTCGCCGATCACAAATCCCGCGCGAAGCCGCCCGGGCCGGAAATTGGCGTTCGTACGCCTATCGCCGCCAGCCAGGGACGGCTGCAAATCGCGGCGCGCTGTATGAAGGGCAGGGGCCAAGCCGCACAGAATCGTGGTGAAGGCAGTTACGACCAAAGCAAAAAGCGACATTCGCCAATCGAGGCCGACGGTCGCTTCGCCTCCGATGCTCGCACCCTTGGCAGGTATCAGTGCGGTCACGCCTTTCATCCCGACGTACGCGAAAATACAGCCGAGCACGCACGCTGCCGCAGCCAGCGTAGAACTCTCAACGATCAGCTGCTGGATCAACCGGCCGCGGGTGGCACCCAGGGCCACGCGAACCGCAATTTCCTTTTCCCGCACCGTCGCGCGAGCGAGCAGCAGATTCGCGACATTGCTGCAGGCGATCAAAAGCAGAATCATGGCCGCGGCTAGCAGCGCATAGAGCATATGTTTGATGTCGAAATGCTGCGTCTCCAGGCCGCCGGCACTGCCGATGCCGTAAGGTCCTAGCATGAAGTCCGTGGCCGACAGCACTCGCGCGGAAAAATGCTTGGGAAAATCGTCCGGGCGACTCTTAGCCAGACTTTTTACGATCACATCGAGATCGGTGGAAGCCTTTTCGAGCGTGATGCCGGGTTTGAGGCGCGCCATCATCGTATCAACCGACATCGCGGCATCCGCTGCAGTCTTGTCAGAGCCGCTCGTGATTGGCGTCCAAATTTGCACCAGCGCGCCGTAGGCTTGGAATCGCGGAGGCATAATTCCGATAAGCGATCGCGGAATGTCGTCCACGAAAAAAGTCTTTCCCAAGATCGCTGGGTCGGAGTTGAACTCGCCCCTCCATGTCTTGTAGCTCATTACAAATACGGGCGAAGATTTGGCCATTCCATCGGCGGGAGTAATGCCGCGCCCGAGTAGCGGTGGCACACCATAAAAATCAAAGGCGTTTGACGTGACCCTCGTCGCGTAAACCTGGTGAATATCATTTCCGTCACGCAGGAGCGTGATGCCGCGGTGGTACCCAACAACGTCGTCGAACACTTCACCCTGGCCGTGAATGGCATCTACGTCCGAGAGGAACCCGCCGAGAGGCGTGAGGTTTAGTTCCGGCAACACTCCTTTCTCAGCATTTTGCAAAGAGAAAACAACCAAACGGTTCGCATCTCTTGCAGCGAACGCATTGAAAAGGAGATTGTAGAACGCGCTGAACGCCACGGTGGAAGCACCAATGCCGAGCGCCAGCGCGAACACAGCGACGATGGCGAAGCGGCGGTCCTTGCGCAGGCTTCGCGCAGCATAGCGGAAGTCGCGAAACACATTTTCCAGGTGGGTTTCCCAGCGCGTGTCGCGGACTTGTTCTTTGACGCGGTCGAGTGTGCCAAATTCGAGTCTGGCACGGCGGCGGGCTTCTTCGCGCGCCATTCCCGCGGCTATGTATTCGTCGATTTGACGATCGAGATGGTATTGCAATTCCTTGTCGAGTGAATGCTCTGTCCGTGATTTCTGAAAGACGCGGCGAATCCAGCTCATGACTGGGACTCCTTGCCAGGCGCGCGCAGGAACAGGCCGACGGCGGCGCAGAGACGCTCCCATTCGGCGACTTCGGCGTCCATTTGGCGGCGGCCCTGCTTGGTGAGCGAATAGAATTTGGCTTCGCGGCCAGTTTCCGATTCTTTCCACTCGGCTTGCAGCCAGCCGCGATCTTCGAGGCGATGCAGCGCGGGATACAGTGAGCCCTGACGGATCTGGAAAAAGTCCTTGGATATCTGTCGGAGGCGTTGGGCGATGGCGTAGCCGTGGCTGGGACCCAAGGCCACGACCTTCAGGATCAACATATCCAAAGTTCCGCGCAGCAGTTCTGTTTTCGGCTCGCCCATGGGCATACCTAGAAAGCCGACATCTATTCTATGATATGTAGAATGTCAATTAGTTCTTCGAAGGCTTCGAAGGGTCCGGTCAACTCCTGATTAACGCAGCCCTTACCGGTAAAGTGAAATTTGAAGCTGTGAAAAAACCCAACCCGAGAAATAGCTTTGGAAACTTTTCTCAATTAGAAGCGCTGTGAGCGATTATTCGGACATCGCTAGACGTTTTCCTTGTCCAAAAAATAGGCAAAAAACAAGGCAAATGAGTTTTTTCACGGCTTCAATTTCCCAGTCTCCGGTAACGCGGGTGGTCTCAATGGGTCGACGCAACACCCAGCTCGAACCCACCTTGCATTGAAAACAAAAGCTCCAAGCGCTGGTAAGGTCAGATCAGCCGGAACGTTACCCTGGCTAGGTTTCGGCCGAGTCAGCCAGACAGATCGGTTCTTGAGGGGGAAGTATTGGCCGATCAACTGATTAGATGGTGTTGCATCGACCGGTTGAGCCGGCGGCATTTACCGGAGAAGCGAAGTTCTAGTTCATATGGACGGTAACGCGACTAACAGTTTGTTGAAAAAGGCCTCTGAACTCGCCATTGCGAGCGCAGCAAGGAATTCCTCATCGCTAAAAGCCAACAAAAAGAGAGATTTTATGGCGCAGCGCACCTCGAAATGACGACCCGAAAGAGTTTTTCAACAAACTGCTAATCGGGTACCACAACAAATTCTCTGAACAATCACTATCGATCAATGCGGCTTTGGTGCTTGGGCGTTTGAAGTGTTTCTCGAAGTTAGCGCACAAACCAAATCGCATAGCGCTGGTACTCAACTGATTTCTATGACGGCGTCGCAGCCGAATTGTTACCGCCAGAATTCTAGATCGCGCCACGACAGCGCAGATTGCGCTGCGACTCAGCCTACGTAAAGAAAACGCCGTTTTTCTCGCGTCCTAGCACAGAAACCAGATTCGCTTTAGGGTCGGGTGGCGTTTCTGACTCGAAGTGAAAACCTGGCTCATCGGCCGACCACTTGATCGTGGCTCCCGTGCTAAGGAACGAACCCTTGAACATCTGCACGCTGTTGTTAATGTCTGCCATCGTCACGATTCCCTTCCATTCCACGTCGAACGAAACGGTAGCGCGGATGGGGGCGACAGGTGGAATCGCCGGATACATGAAGGCCGGGCCGTCAAGAAGCCCCAGCCCTTGCGTCACTGAGTTGGCGAGGTCATGGTCATCGTAGACGTGCAAGTCCTTGACGCACAGGCGGGCGCATCCCGAGTCGAAGTCAACCTCGAGGGCGTCGTGTTCAACTTGCACCATCCAGAACACGTCGTTCGAGTCGATGTGGACGTTGAAGTCGTGAACTTGTGCAGTGACAGGGAGGGTGGGCGTTCCAACTGGAACGGTGTATAGGTCAAGTCAAACGAAGGCGAATGTACCCCTGTGGGGCTGACCGTCGATATCGATGAACTTGCCACGGGCAAAGCCCATGTCCGCTCGGAACGCTAGCGCCGTGGGGACGCTCGTAGTGGTGTTGGTTCCGGTCCCACCCCCTTGGATGTGGGTCAGACCCACCAACCCGTCGAAGTCGGTGATCTGCGACGGGTCGCTGATGTCAGCTAGCGGGGTTGCGGGACTGAGCGGGTTATGGTGTACGGGGACGCCAAATGGCTTGTACGGGGCGCCGCCCCCAGGAATCGGTTTGAGCCTAGGGCCTCGGCATCCCTTATCGTCATCATCGTCGCCGGCATAGGCCGAGTTTGAACGCAAAAGGCCCGTTCCGAGCGCTGCGCCAGCCGCTCCACGAATTAGATTGCGACGGCTCACCCATTTCTGCTCAAGTTTTTTCCAAGAAATAGGGTCTTGTTCGTTCATTGTTGTCCTCCTTTGACTACAAGCGGCGCACGCGGACAGAATTACCCACGGGCGAGCGATGCTCGGTGGCCGCCGAAAATACCTGCCAAGAAATCATGAGAAGGAACAGCTAGGGATAAAATGGGGAACCCGACTAACTTTGCGCCCGGCGGTCCAGACGTGTCAAGTCAAAAGACAGTAACCGACGGGGGAAAACGATGCGAAAGGGTATGGCCTACAACCGGTTGGCACTTGGGCTCCAACCTGTTTAGCCGCGCCATTCGGGACTGCGCGCGGATCGCGGAGCACCCGGACGGAATCCACATGCCTGATAAACGCAGCGCTTACCGGAGAAGTGAAATTGGGGTTCCCCCGAATTTAGTTCCCGGATTTCTTGCGCCACTCCGCATCCACGGAAGGCGGCAGCGAATTCAAATGCGTTAGAAATGTGACCGCAGTCCAGATTTTCTCGTCCGAAACATCTTTGCCGTTCGCATCTGGTGCAAATTGCCCGCCCCACGAAAACATCCCGGAATACCGCACGCCGCCGCTGATGATCCAAAAGAGTTGATAGTCCGGCTTACTTGGTGGGTGTAACACGAACTGCGGCGCGTTGGGATACAAAATGACGTTCGTCTCGTTCTCGTGAGCCGAATTCGGCGTGCCATGGCAACCCGCGCAATCGCCCTTAAACAGCTTCGCGCCCGCCATGAGATTCTCTTCCGTAGGCGCAATCGGATTCGGGATGTGCGGAGCCTGCCGCGCGGCCGAAGCATCCAGAGCCACATGTGCAAACGCGCTCTCGAGGCGCGATGGTGTAGCATTGGAGTGAATCGGCAGCAATCCCATCCGCGCCACTATCACTGCCGCCAAAGGAACCGCCAGCAACCCAGCCACAAATCCCAGCAAGAATCCGCGCATCGAACCTCCACGACGGCCGCACTCAGATCTCAGCGGCCGTTTTCAATTCGCTTTGGAAAGTGTTTCGATTTGCTGCCTGGCCCAGTCGTCGTCTGGATGTAACTCGAGCACCTTGCGGTAGTCGGCGATGACATCCGGAATTCGCCCGCTAGCTTCGTGCGCCATCGCCAGCATGTGGAAGGACCACACCGAATCAGGATGATTCGCGGCGAAATTCATCTCCATGATCGTCAGCGCCTCTCAGTTTTTATTCTGTGCCAGCAATGATTCGCTCAGCTGGTTCAACGGCGTTTCGCCAAAATCATACTGTGCCCCACCGTAATATTTCTTTCACAGCTCGCCGTACAATGCGATCCCGGCGTCGATGCCCTTCTGATCAATCGCTTCAGCGAGCACGCTGTTCAGCGTCCGTGGTTGCTCGAGTCCGTGATGGCAGTTGACGCACTGAACTTGAATCTGCGGGCTGGGCTGCGTCTGCGGCACCTTACTGATGTAATCGCGATTAATTGCCGCCACCATCTGCAGCATCGCGCGTGCCGTCTTCTTCGTATCCTTCTCGTCAGAGGCGTAGTCCAGCCCGGGTTTCTCGCTCTCCTTCTTCTGCGCGTGACAATAATTGCAGCGCACGTTCAAAGAGAATGCGAACCCGCGCATCGCTGACTGCAGTTCTTGTTTAGAAATGTCCTTGGGCAACACCTGCAAATTCGTGAATTTGTCCGGTATTTGCCCGTCGGCAGGAATGCTGAATAACAGAAGTCCAAGTGGTGCGAGCCACCGGGAAAAGGCCTTAAAGCTGATCATTCACGATCTCCTACACCTAAGACACAGCATGGCCGGAGTACTTGTGCGGTCAGACGCGGGTGCATCGGCATGGTGAGCAGTGCTGGCAAATCTTTCGCCATTAGGGCTACCAATCTTGGCGCCTCCGCCGAATCATCCTCCGATGTTCAGCCGGAACTCTCCTCACTTAGCCCTTGGCTTATTCAATTCTGGTGCCGGAGAGGTGAAGTTCTACAGAAGCTGTGAAAAAACCCAACCCGAGAAATAGCTTTAGAAACTTTTCTCAATTAGAAGCGCTGTGAGCGATTATTCGGACATCGCTAGACGTTTTCCTTGTCCAAAAAATGTGCGAAAAACAGGGCAAATGGGTTTTTTCACGGCTTCTACAGCAGATGTCCGGTTACGCGGGTGGTCTCAATGGGTCGACGCAACACCCAGCTCGAACCCACCTTGCATTGAAAACAAAAGCTCCAAGCGCTGGTAAGGTCAGATCAGCCGGAACGTTACCCTGGCTAGGTTTCGGCCGAGTCAGCCAGACAGATCGGTTCTTGAGGGGGAAGTATTGGCCGATCAACTGATTAGATGGTGTTGCATCGACCGGTTGAGCCGGCACGACGCAATATAAAGGGCGCCCTTTTTGGAGTAGGGTTTGGGTGGTTGCCACAACCCCTACAGCAAGGAGCGCCCTCAATGGATAACAAAAAGTATATCGGTATGGATGTGCACAAGGAAAGCATTTCGATTGCGGTGAGGAATAGTGCGGGAAAGATCGTGATGGAATGCGTCATCGAGACCAAAGCCAGCATGATTCTGCAGTTTATCGATGGGCTGCGCGGAGACTTGCACGTTACGTTGGAAGAAGGCACTTCAGCCGCCTGGTTGTACGACCTGTTGAAGCCACACGTGACGAAATTGGTGGTGTGCGATCCGCGCAAGAATGCCTCCATGCGGGAAGGCAACCAGAATGACAAGATCGATGCCCGCCGCTTGGCCGAGCTGCTGCGTCTGAACCATCTCAGCCCCGTCTATCACGGGGAACACGGCCTGCGCAGCCTGAAAGAACTGGTGCGCAGTTATCTGACCATCACCAAAGATCTCGGGCGGGTCATGTCGCGGGTGAAGGCGATCTATCGCAGTTGGGCTATTCCTTATACCGGGAAGCAGGTCTATGCGCCACGCCATCGTGCCGAGTGGCTGGGGAAGATCACGGAACCGGGAGTACGCCGGCGGGCCGAGTTTTACTACCAACAACTGGATGCGCTGCGGACGGTACGTCAGCAAGTGCGGCGGGAGCTGTTGGCAGAGGGCAAGAAACACCAGGCATGGAAACGACTGCGCCAGATTCCCTCGATCGGCCCGATCCGATCGGCCGTGCTGCTGGGCATTCTGCAGACTCCGCACCGTTTTCGCAGCAAGCGGCAGCTCTGGACTTACAGCGGATTTGGCATCGAGACACAAAGCAGCGCCGATCACCGTAAGGTCAACGGGCAGCTGGAACGAGCGAAGAAACAGATCTCCATTCGCGGACTAAACCACAACTGCAATCACGATCTGAAGAATCTGTTTAAGGGCGCGGCGATCGTGGCCTCCAGCAAACCAGGTCCGTTGCAGGAGTTCTACACCGCTTTGCTGACCAAGGGCATGCGGCCGGAGATGGCGCGGCTGACCTTGGCCAGGAAGATCGCCACCATCGTGTTAATCGTGTGGAAGAGAGGAGTGTGCTTCGACGCCCAATATCTGAAACCACAAACAGCTTGAGTGTCTCTGAGCGCTTCCGCTCCATCCCTGGGTATTTCTCTGGCGGTGGTCTGCAGGTTCTCGAGACACTCTGGTTCGAGAGCGAGTCTCAGCTGGTTAGTTAGGCACTGCGTGCTTCGGGCACCCAGTCTCCCACACGACCCTAGTCCCTCTCGGATAACCAGAAAAAGCTATAGGCCACGAGTCCCAGATAGAACCATGGTCGCCAAATTTGACCACGTTCTGCTTTGCTGGTTTCGGAACGGACAGGCTTCGTCGCGAACAAGCGATGAAAACCGCTGGTAGAGAAAACCCAAACCACGGGGTCGCATGGCCCCGCAACCGAGCCCATGGCGCGGTAGGTCAAAACACATCTCGCTCGATCAAGTGGGCTGAGAAGCAAGAAAAATTCCAGCCGAAGGAGATGTGTTTTTTCTTGACTTCTACCTTTATAGAACTAACCAGGACTTGACATGGGACTGTGATAAAGCCTCAGTCACATCGCCTTGCCACGAGGTGAAACCGTCCACGAGCATTGGGGCAGGCACTGGAGTGACAGTGGGCAGCTTGCATTTGTGCAACAATCTCAGCGCCTCCTAAATTCTTGACCGAAGCGCAGCGTGAGGAATCTTCCATGAAAACATGGTTTTGCTTGCTCCTACTTATCGTGCTCTTAACTGGGTGGCCTGCCGTCCACTCGGGCGCGCAGACGCCGGCGGAATGGCACGACGAGCTGGCGGATCACATGATTGGCAAGTGGAAGTTGGAAGGCCAGATCATGGGCCGTGACGCCCACCATGCGGTTGAGACGGAATGGGTTCTCAACCACCAGTTCGTTCGTATCCACGAAAAAACGGAGGCAACTGCGCCTGGTTCTGAGAAACGGTATGAGGCGATTTGGTTTCTCGGCTACGATCCGATCAGCGAGCGCTACATCCTGCATTTACTCGACGTGTTTGGAGGGCGATTCTCAGAGACGCTAGGATACGGCGCGCGCGATAGTGGCTCAATCCGATTTGTATTTGAATACTCGGACGGACCCTTTCACACGACCTATCAGTGGTCCCCCGAAAAAGATACTTGGCGATGGCTAATGACGCAGAAAGACAAGAACGGAAACTGGACGACTTTTGGCGACGTGACACTCAGCAGATCGCCGCAGTAAAGGAAACGCGAGGTGCGATAATTCGTGACCATTCCAGACTCCTGCGAGTAAACTTCGCGCAAGCGGGGCGCCGACCAGTTGGCCGGTGTCGTCAATTCCGATTACTGAGCGCGCGATCGAGATTGAAGGCGGCACTGATCAATGCAAGATGTGTGAAGGCTTGTGGAAAATTGCCCAGTGCCTCGCCCTGCGAGCCGGTTTGTTCTGCGAACAGCCCGAGGTGATTGGCGTATCCCAGCATCCGCTCGAAGATGAGCCTGGCTTGATCGAGCTTTTCCGGGATTTCTTGACCTGCCCGGGCCAACGCTTCGACGAGCCAGAACGAACACATGTTAAATGTGCCTTCCTCGCCCGGAAGTCCATCAACCCTGGGATCCGGTGGATAGCGGTACACCAGGCTGTCGCTCACCAGTCCGCCATCGCGGGGATCTTTCATGATCGCATCGATCGTGCTGATCATGCGTGGATCCGTGGCGGCCATAAAGAAAACCAAGGGCATAATCAGAAGCGACGCGTCCAGGTCGTCGCTGCCGTAATATTGCGTAAACGCCCGGCGCTTCTCGTTCCAGCCGCGGGTCATCACCTCCTCGTAGATGCGGTCACGCTCTCGAATCCACTTTGCGCGGTCGGCCGGAAACGCGCGTTTATCGGCAAGGCGGATGCCTCGGTCCAAAGCAACCCAATTCATCACCTTGGAGTAGACGAAGTGCTCCTGGCGATTTCGCATTTCCCAAATTCCTGAGTCGGGAGTCTGCCAGTTCTCACAGATCCACTCGAGTCGCTCGCGCACCCTTACCCAAGAATCGTACGAGATCTGACTGACATACTTGTTGTAGAGGTAAAAAGAGTCCATTAGCTCACCGTAGATATCGATTTGGAATTGCGTCGCAGCACCATTGCCGATCCGTACTGGCCCGGATCCACGATATCCTTCCCAATGATCCAAGATCATTTCGGGAATCTGGCTCGATCCATTAATTGTAAACATCACCGGAGTCCGCATTTCCGTGTGCGGTCGCGTGACGTAATCCCGAATCCAACTCATAAAGCCGGCAGCTTCCTCCCGAAACCCGATTCGCAGAAAGCCGTAAACGGTGAACGCGGCATCGCGAAGCCACGCATAGCGATAGTCCCAATTCCGGCTGCCCCCAATCACTTCAGGGAGGCTCGTGGTCGGTGCGGCAACGATCGCGCCAGTGGGTTCGAAGGTAAGGAGCTTCAGGGCCAGCGCGGATCTGTACACCTGCTCGCGCCAGCGACCTCGGTAGGTGCAGGCAGAAAGCCAAGTCTGCCAGAATTTCACTGTGCATTGGAATAGCCCTTCCGCTTCTGAGTCCGTGGGAGGCGGACAGGTACCGCTATCCTCGTCACAGTCACCCCTAAAAGTAAAAGTCTGGGCTTCACCTTCCTTCAGGATGAACTCAGCGGTCACTCCACCTTTTCCGTCCTGCACCAGCGGCAGGGCCGAGGAGAGGGCCACGCTCAAATTCTGCGACCTGAACGCAGCACCATTGGCATCGACCTTAGTCTCATGGGGCTTTCGTCCATAATCGAAGGCCGGGCGGCAAGCCAAGCCGACACGGACGGAACCTTTGACACACCTGATTCGGCGATAAAGATGATGGTACCAGGGCGAATCGGAAGATAGGCCCGCGGGCATGAAATCCTCGAGTTCGGCGATGCCGTCCGCGTGCAAGAATCGCGTAATCAGAACGTTGGTCGAGGGCCAGTAAAATTGCTTGTGCCTGACGTCTTCAGCGAACGGACAAATTTGGAATCGGCCTCCCTTGGCATCGTCCAAAATCGCTCCAAAAACACTGGGAGAGTCAAAGTACGGGAAACAATACCAGTCAATGGAGCCATTGATCCCCACCAGCGCGACCGTGCGCATGTTGCCGATGATTCCGTAATTTTCGATCGGTTGATAAGCCATGCGATATTCTCCGGCGATCTGGAAACTGTACGTTTCGATCTCGGAAAACGCAATAGTTGGTAAACCGTGAACTTCAAATGCTTCGGAGCTTCTCCCAATTAGGAGTAATCTTTACTTTCTTCCGGACTCCGGCATTGCTGCCGCGGCTAACTAGATTCCGGGCCCGA
>CAVYDD010000010.1:0-339571 GCA_963767225.1 uncultured Acidobacteriota bacterium | reverse complement strand
GCGCTGCATGCTGAGATCACGGACCCAGAGCTCATGGCCGCCTGGCAGACCAGAGCCTTTAATCAGATATGGCGTGGTGCTACGCAACGGATACGGTTTTATGCCAAATGGAAAAGGCATCATGGCTTACCCGACCAATTGAAGGAGATTGGCGAACTTGCGCAGTTCCCTATCCTGAGGCGCAGTGATATTGACGACAATTTCGAGACAATCGCGGAGGATTTGGCGCCGTGCGAGTTTGTTTACTCCGGAGGCACAACCGGAAATTCGCGCCGCTTTCCTCGTGGCAGCGAAGACGCTCTGGTGGCTTATGCTAACCAATATTTGGGTCGCTCGTGGGCGGGGATCTCGCCGGGCGACAGCATCGTGTCCATCTGGGGACACGAACATCTGTTCGGTTCGGGCACGCTGGGGCAAATCAAGAAAATCATCAGATCATCCAAGGACTGGTTGATCAACACGCAACGCCTTAACGCGTATCGGCTCGACGAGGCGTCGGTCGCCGCCTATTTCGACGCAATTCGCTTCCGACCGGGATCAGTAATCATTACGTATGTGTCAGCCATGCGAAAGCTCTTGGAGTTTGTTGAGCGATCCGGCATTGATGGTCGCTCGGCCCGGATCCGCGATGTGATTTTTTGCGGAGAGACGGTGACCGTCAGAGATATGGACCGCGTGCGAAATCTTTTGGGCAGTGTGCCGCTTATCGAATACGGCATGATGGAGACAGGCGCCATGGCCTACTCATCTCCACAATGTAGCGTGCTCACCTTTATTTGGGATGCTTTTCATTGCCACGCAACCAGCGATCGTGAGCTCATTGTCACGTCGCTTCAGCCAATGCGCTTTCCTCTTATCAATTACGGCACGGAGGATCGAATTGAGCCAATCGATGGCGTGACGTCGTTGCCGTACCGCTGCGCGCGCATTTCCGGCCGAACGGGCGACATCTTTCAGCTGAAAATGCACGGAGGACGAACAATCGAGGTCTATGGAGAGCTGATCCTTGATGTTCTCGACGTCATTCCGGAGGTAAACGCTTTTCTAATTCGTGGCAGAAACCAAGGACTCGACATCGCAGTAAATCTGTCGCCTGACTGTACTTTGGATGTAGTCCGTCGTCGGTTCTTGCGAGAAATAAAACGCGAATTCCCCAACCTCGATGAGTCGACTATTGCCTTCACGCCGCTGGACCGCGAGCATCAGATTGCGCATCAGTGATTCGATAATCCGGTCCCGCCTCCTTGGGTAGCAAAGAATTGTTCGCGAGTTGACGTGCCACCTGAATCGCCAAGGACCGCTCAGCCTGATAGGTTGAGCCAAAAACTTGGTGCGCGCGAATGAGACTCCTGGACTCCCCCACAATCCCGCGTGTCCGGGAAGATCGCCCCGCGCGACGCACAGCCAATTTTCGAGAAGTCTCTCGCACAACCGAATCCCAGGCGCCGCGTACGACTTTAGTTTTCCTTCGCGCAGGACTTCATAGGCACGGATTCGCGCCAAGGCGATTCCTGGCACGCTTTGCGACCCGAAATCTCATTTGCAACCTACGAGAGTTCGTGAAACTGTCTGCTGCATGCCGATTTGCGCCGAGAAAGAACCCGAGTTCCTTCTTGATAATTGTCGCCTCGTTTCTGAAAAACGCAGAGCGGCTCGCCCACGAGCTACATTGCAGTCACGCTGAAGAGTTCCAAAAGCGACATGTGCCACTTGGAGTGCTCGTCCGAAAAACCATTGGGGAGGCGTTGAAGTTTGTTGTCAGAACCGAAAGAAGACCGGCGAATGTCTTTGTTGTTGCGAGCAGCTTTCAAAAGTGAACCCCCAAGTCGCACGGCTGCTGAGAGAAGAATCGATTCCGGGAGAATTCTTCGAATCGCCAAGAGCCCGGAAATCATCTCCGCGTTTCCCTCCACGGAATTGAAGCTACGAGTCGTTTGGAATACACAAGCGTGCGCTTCAACAGTCGAGATGTGTGTTTAAGGAGTCTGTCATTCTCCAACGGATCCACCCTGGCAGCAGCCAAAGCGATGCCGACAATTCCATCAGCAAACCCACGCGAGTCTTTACGATCACACCAATGCTCGAAAGGAATTACGAATGGCCCCCAATGCCGTTCGACGGGTTTCCGTCACCCGTAATGGCTGAGAGTTTGCCAGGAAGAGTGCTATACCACCGGTCCCAGAACCAAATCCCGGCCCAAGTGGTTCGTGCGGGGGTTGAACGAACGGTTCGTTCGATTTTGGAGGAAGTTGCCTTGGCCCCAGCCAGTTGCAACGGGCGCCATCCCACAAGGCTTCTGCGACAAGCTGACGGCCTATTACCTGCGCTGACTTGAGAAAAAGCTTACTGTCAGCGTAGATTCGAGTGGAAAACGCACTTGCGTGACTGGCTAGATTCGCGCGAAACCCTTGTGACGTGATCGCAGAAACCATCAAACGCATGGCCCGTGCGAGACCCAGGATTCAGAAACGGCATTTCTAGACTGACCCCCGCTTCATCGAACTGCGCCTCCACGATGTTTAGTCGATCTGTGAGTCCGGTCCTTTTCCTTTCGCGCGCTGCAGCATTCCCTCAGCGATGAGAGAGCAGCGGCTGAGTCGAAACTGTCCGCACCCGGGTCCTGGCCAGGCAAGCCCAGGCGAAAGTTCCTTGGTTAGCGCAGGAGTGCCTCGTTTCAGGTGTTGTGCGATCGCCACATAGATGCGCGCCATAAGATTCCCCACCAGTTCGTAATCATTTGTTGGTACGTAGATTACTCCAGCGTCGCACCGATGGAATCGGGTGGGGTGGTTGGCGACTTTGACTCGAAAAGGAACCTTCGCACCATTGAGTACCGAAGTCACCGCGCACACAAACGGCACAGCCCCCGGAGCCGCAAGGTTCCGATAGAATCGGTTCAGTGGTTTCGTGGTATTCAGCGGCCAATTCTTATCGCCAACGGTCATATGAAATCCAGGCGACACGGCCGGGAGCACTTGCGGCGATCGCAAAGCGGCCGTTGCGTCGACCCGGAGAGATTCTGCGGGCAAATGACTTGGGAAGTACGCGCGCCTAACCGCAACCCTTCACGCTCGAGGCTGATCTTATTCCCCCGAACACGGATGATTTTCCAACCCTCTGTTTCCACGTAGCCGCGTCCTCGGTTCGCTGCACGAAGCTGTTTCCCGAATGCATGGACCTCTACTTCTTGCAACAAGACAAAATCAGTCGTGGCGAGCGCCATTCCAGGGCAATAAAATCTTCGTAGAGTTGCAGCTGTAACACCATCAGAATAAGGCACCGCACTTCGTCCGCACTTAAAGCACGGAGGATCGACGCGGGCATTCTTACTACCTCCTGACCAAACCACGAGAACCAGGTCGGCGAATGAAAGACCGTCGCCGCAACGGCTTGTCGGATCTGCTCTCGATAGTTGGTCACGGACATGCAGTCATTCTCGCAGGCCGAGAAGTTCGGTCCGGGCCGAATCCGGCCGTTCAAAAATATTCAAGCTTAACTGGGCGAGGCAGATCACCTTAGCGGTCAACGCCGACTCGCCGGACTCTTCGAAGGCCGTTTGGACCAGGCGAGCGGCCGCCAATTCAATCGAATGCGCCAGCAAACGCTGAGCTTGCTCGTGAGTGAGGCCTGTTCTTCGTTTCCGTCGTTCTCTGTAAGCATGCCAAAACGAACGTATACCCGGTTGAAGTTGTTCCAGAGATACGTCCGCGAAATCGATATGTTTATCGGGTTGCGATTCACCTGTCAGAGGAATAAAGGACAGCCAGAAACTCAAATAATTCGCAAACACCGAGCCAATATCCCACGCGGGATCGCCAAGCCCTCCAAATTCCCAATCGACGATTTTGAGTTTCGCTTGAGACCGCAGCCTCGCGGACGTCGGGACGAGACAGTTGTCCCAGCGTAGATCACCATGAACCAATGTCGTTGAGTGACAGGCACGACGAAGTTTGTCGAAGTACCCACCGAATCCAAATCTCTGAACAATTTTGATGAGTTCGATCCGACTGTCGTTGGAAAACTCCAAAGTTCGAACACTGGGCAAATGGAGGCTCAAAATGGAGGGGGGGCTTCCCGACAAATCCGCTTTGCGCGTCAATCCAAGACGAATTGAATGAAGATCCGCAAGCACCGTTCCCAGCGTAGAGCCAGTAAATGCAGGGGCTCGCTTTTGCGATTCGTGGAAACGATTCATATCGGTGAAACGAACCATCATTTCGAATATAAGTGTATGGTTTTGCCGGTCGTATGCATGAAGCTTCGGCAGGTACTGCCTGAAATCGGGATCACGCGCGAGCAGGCGATACAATTCCACCTCGCGTCTGAGCGTTCTGATGCGGCCAGCCCCGACTCCTTGTTTGATAAGGTAGGAATCGCCACTCTTACGGACTACCTTGAATACGTGGTTCCGGCGGGAAGCATTCGCGATGAAAATCCGGCGCGAATCGTTTCTTCGGTCCGCAACAGTTTACGTCGCAATAGGTATTGAGCAACATCGAGCGGGACATCATGAAGGAGCGTCACCCAGATCTCCCGCGGGCATGAACTCGCGAGTAATGGACCCGAGAAGAAAATTTGCGTGAATTTTCCGTATGGCCCGGCTTTTGGAACTGAGGGCTCTGGCGCGCCGGCCCGCAGTTTTGTTATGTCTCGCCGAGTTCAGATTCCTTTTCGCCTTTACACTTTTACTTTTCATCGAATCTGTGAAACCTCGAGGAGAACTCCTGCAATTCAGAATGGAAAAGGGTTGTCAGGAAGCACGATCGGAGTGGGTTTTCTGCCTTTGCGGGAAAGTGCGGCCCGCCAGAGCGCAGTCCCAACTCCAGAAGCACCTTTCATGAACCCAGTCTTTGCCATCGCATTCGTACCACGAGCGTCGACCCACCGGCAGCCGCTCTTGTCCCGCTTGGCGCTCAGGACGAACTGGCTCGTACTCGACATAACTAGTTCGCTGAACTGAGTGTCCCCCGTTATCTCATACATTGACTGAAAGAATGGCGTGAGCCCAGCTATGCCGCAACATACGGAGAAGTCATGACGTATGCTCCGACTTACGCCCCGCATTGGTGCGCTTGTCGCGATCGAGCCACGGGCCATCTTTAGCACCCATTTCATCCAATTCACATCTTTCGTAATCTGAAAGAGCTTATAGAAGAGCCGCGCTGTGCCGGTAGGGCCATGACACCAGCCAGCAAAGTAAAGTTTTCTGTTGCTGCGCGAAAACGATATAGCGAAGCCATCGCCTATCGGCTCAACGATGGACGTCAAATACCTTGCCCCGGCCAGAGCTGGTCTTAGAAATTCCGGCGTGGCAGTTTGCTGGCAAAGCGTCGCCAGAAAGTAAGCCACTCCCGCGGTTCCATGAGAAAAATTCGGAGTTTCTGGGATCGACTTCACACTCGGGGTCCATGCTATCCGTCCACTGCCCCTTGCATTCCCGAGGTCGATGATCCGGAGGCCTGCGAGAACGGCCATTTTTTCGGCCTTTGAGATTTTCAACCTTCTCGCCGCCCAGAGAAGAAATAACCCAATACCAGCGCCTCCAAAAATGATGTCGGTCTTATCGTTCCATTGAAGGCCACGTCCTGAAGCGCGCGCGCGGTGGTGCAACAAGTCAACAACGAGCACCGTGCCATCACGGTATTTCGGGCGTCCAGTTACGAGAAACATTTGCCCAAGAACGAAACCAATTCCCGCCAGGCCGACATAAAGTCCCGATTCACGTTCCTGGTTCAATGATGACAGCAGGTGGAGAGCTCCCTTTTCGCGGTTTCCAAGAATTCTCGTTTTCCGGTGTATCGGTACGATTCCAAGAGAAATAGGACCGGACCTGCGTTGCCTTCGTACAAAGAGTTGTCGTAGCGACGAGGTCCACGAGCGTCATGGCGCCATCGGAGACCCTCGTCACACTGAATTGCGGCACCCGTGATCCATCGAGCAGCGCCCGCGGCAACGTCTCGGATCTCTGCTGACCAATTTTCCACTTCTCGAATTCGAGAAGATCGGGTTAGCGATCGAGAAGAAGGCTGCAATATGCTTTTCCCGCGCATTTCGTTTTCTATCAACCTCTATCATTCGCGTCCATATTGTTTGCTGCAAACGTGTGAGAAGAGAAGGGCCTCTAAATTTGAATCGGAAACTATGGCTCAATACTGTCCGCAATCGCGAAAGCATCTTGGCCGCTAGCATGTTGCTCAGAAAGCGTGGTAGAACGGATCTGCGGCAGACCGCCAAGCCGTGGCCTTGAGCATCAATCCGTGTCAACGGGGATTCTAGTACAATTCATCGCCTAAATTCTGATCTATGCGGTAGCCGAAGAAATGATCGCTCAATTTCATGCTGTTCACGGAACCAACTTGCGACAGAAACGTGAGTAGTAGCTTTTTCCACAAATACCTTCCAGTGCCCGATTAGCAGTTTGTTGAAAAACTCTTTCGGGTCGTCATTTCGAGGTACGCTGCGCCATAAAATCTCTCTTTTTGTTGGCTTTTAGCGATGAGGAATCTCTTTGCTGCGCTCGCAATGGCGAGTTCAGAGGCCTTTTTCAACAAACTGTTCAGTCGTGCCGGCTCAACCGGTCGATGCAACACCATCTAATCAGTTGATCGGCCAATACTTCCCCCTCAAGAACCGACTGTCTGGCTGACTCGGCCGAAACCTAGCCAGGGTAACGTTCCGGCTGATCTGACCTTACCAGCGCTTGTAGCTTTTGTTTTCAATGCAAGGTGGGTTGAAGCTTAGTGTTGCGTCGACCCATTGAGATCACCCGCGTAATCGGACAAGTTCTTTTTAGTACCCAGTGGTACGATTTCGCGTTAAGAAGTTGCGAAGTCTGTTGAATTAGTTTGAGTGGTTTAATTGCCGCCGCACGATTTCAACTGCTAGACCCACCAGAGCGTACGTGGCGACATTTGCGGCAAGACCTGTATAAAGGCTAACAGGGTGATGCGAGCCGACAATCGAAACGGGGCAGGTTAACCGCGCAAGAGTGGACACAATCGGTTCCACCGGACGGTCCTTGCTAGCCACTAAGAAATAAACTGCCCACCCACTCGCGACGAGGGAGCCCACAGCCGCCCAGATTGCAATTCGGTATTTCATACTGCACCTCCCGCTGTCTTGACCGAATAATCTCACAAAGTCCTACATCTGTCAGGCTAACGCCTGGTAAGTTCTATAAAGGTAGAAGTCAAGAAAAAACACATCTCCTTCAGCTGGAATTTTTCTTGCTTCGCAGCCCACTGGATGGAGCAGGGTTTGTTCTGACCGCCCGATCCAGGCGCCACGCGCGCGAAAGTTACTGGATAAGGAAGAACGGTTGCCTATTGCTTCTCCGCCGCATACTGGCTCGAGGTTCCGCGCAGTTCGTCGGTGATTGCGATGGTCATCGTCTTCCCGTCGGGAGCGACTGTCATGCGATAGATGCCGATCACTTTCCCGTCGCGTTTGTCAGTTTCTTCGATCGCATTCTTGCCCAGTTTCTTCACTGAGACGCTCGTAGTCCCGGGATCGCCCTTGTACGGTGCGTCCGTTCCATCCAGTTTGGCTGTGTAGCCCTGTCCGGTCAGATTGCTCATGGTCAAGGTATCGCCGTCGACCTTGTAGGTGATAAAGAGCGCGTTCGCTGAGAGATCCTCCATCTTCCCAAATTTCCAAGAGCCTGAAATTGCGTGCGACCCAGCCGGACCCTTCGCGACGCGCGTGGCCTCGCCTTTGCCCGTGACTGGATCTCCGTTGGTGGCACTGCTGTCGCTAAATTCAAATGTTGCTGCATTGCCATCGGGCGAGACCGTCACCTTCGACGTGCTGACAATCTTTCCATCTTTCTTATCCGTTTCCTCAATCCCGTGATCGTCAACGACCTTGACACTCACGCTGTCGTGGTAAGGATCTCCGCTGACCTTCTGGTCTTGGCCATCGGCTTTGACGTTGATTGGCGGAACGCACGTTTTGCATTGGTACATCCCGTCTTGCAGCAGGAAAACGTCTGGCTTCTTCGGCGCTTCGGTTGGATTCAGGTTAAACTTCCATGTGCCATCGAAGGCGCTCTGCGCCGTCGCCACACCAGGCACGAAAAGTAACACCAGCAGCCCAATCCATAGCAGCTTTTTCATCGCTTTAATCCTCCTTTGGATCAAGTTGGATTTTGCTTGGCCGTTGGGGAATTGACCGCAATATAGCCCTTTCCAGTTACATCCACAAGGCTTAGAAAAAAACACGCGAGAGCTAAGTGGCGGGAAATACGCATAGCAACGGTCAGCCTAGTTCAGCCGACCTTAACTCCCGATAACTCGCCCAAGCGAACCACTACCTCAATTGTCCGATTGGTGCCATAACGACGCCGGCCTTCGCAAAATCAAGCAGCGAGCCGAACCGGTAATGATTGAAGGATACATGTAGGCCCGGTTTTTATTTCCGGCGAGCTTCCAACTTCGCGGCCGCTTCCGTAAGCTTCGCCGACACAGTCCGGAGAAACGACGCCGTCCGGCGTTCCGTTTCGGGCGCTACCTCTTCCTCGATGTACTGGAACAGCCGAGTCACTTCTTCATCTAGACGTCGTCCGATTTCCTCAAATCTGTCCATGGTCAGATTCTCCCGACAAACCCACATCATCTGCATATTATAGGATGATTAGAAATTGGAGCGCGATAAGGAACGCAATCGCGCGTCGCACAGTCTCTCGATCAAGTGCGGCAGTTTCATCACTCGCCAGCAGCCCTCTTGCACAGCTGAAACGCTGTCCATACCGACACTCCGTACTTTTCTGCGAGCCCTTTGAAGCTCATTCTCGATTTTCGCCGTTCTCTGCGTAGTTGCTGCATCTCTACCACAGTGAGATTCTTCAGCGGCGGCCGACCCAATCTCGCACCTCGTGCTTTTGCGTTACGAAGACCTGCTCGAACGCGTTCGCCGATCAGACTTCGCTCCAGTTCCGCCACCGCTCCCAAGATCGTGAACACCATTTTCCCGGTCGGTGTGCTGGTATCGATGTTTTCCGACAGCGAGACGAATTCGATTCCCAGTGCGCGGAAGTTCTCCAGCGCTCGCAGAAGATGGGAGACCGATCGAGCGAATCGATCGAACTTCCAAACTGCCACGACATCGAAACGGCGACGGTTAGCGTCAGCCATCAATCGGTTAAGTTCTCGTCGGGAATCTGACGCGCCAGAGATTCCTCTGTCCACGTACTCGCCAGCAATTTTCCAGCGTCGGTTGCGCGTATAATCTCGGAGTTCTGCGAGTTGCATTTCGGGGTCTTGGCCGTTTTTCGTCGAAACGCGAGCGTAGATCGCGATTTTCAGTTGTTCTCGTTCCATTCAAGGCTCCTAGCCTTCACATCGTTCACTAATTCAATCTGTACAGCCTTCCAGGACGGGCCGCAACCTGATTGTTCGACTTGTCGAACCGCTAGCCGTCCCACCGTCTGTCGAGTGATATTTTTTCAGGGCCCCGTCCAACGAACCAAGCCGAGAAATTGCCCGCAACGGTCACAGGCCTTGGTGATCCAAATGCCGCGCTCACTCAAGAGTCTCTGACTTTGCTGTTTGCTCAGTTTCATTAGGCACACCCCTGCGTGCAATTGCTCTTCACAGGTACTATGTGGGTGAGGTCACTCCAGAACGGAAGATTTAGCCTCGGGAAGGAAACGTCAAATTCGGTACAGTGCGAGCCCCCGGCCCCGCAACCAACCGAGCGCGTACACCGAGAAGGTGGCGCGCTCGATCTTTTTCTGGGTAGGTTCCCAGCAGGTTCCACTCCCCTTCAGCTACATATTCGCCGCCGGTCTCCGGCTGACTTGGTTTTAGGCGAATTTCGCCGACGTGACGCAGGAGCTCAGCCCGAGCCTGGCTGACATCACTGTTTAGCAAACCACACAGCTTTGCGAGGCGATCCTTTACGAAATCTGTCACGTCAGAAGGCTGCACTGGCGGAAGTCCATGTCCCCAGGCATTGAGCCGTTCATCAATGTTCTGCAAATCTCGTTCTCTCTGATCAATCCCCTCAATCAGAAACGTCGAGTGTCCACTCTCCGCGACGGCTGCGATCAGTCGGCTCAGCTCGGCTTCCACTTTTCGCTTTTGCTCGACCGCACGCTCCGCTTCACGCGACATATTCCCATCCGCGTCCTTAAGCTGGCGGCAAAATTCCGCGACAGCGTACCTCACTGCTTCCGGTTGGAGCACCGCATGTTGCAGCCCGACTAACCTGCTTGGAGAGTCGGCGAGCCTGGCTCGGGTGATCAGTGTTTCCCTCATAGTCGCGGGCATTGTGGGCCTCAAGCTCTCAGCCCCCTAGACTAGGACCTGACTAGATGCGCCGGGCAGCGACACTGGTTCCGGAAGGCAGAACCCTTGGCGCGGCGCTCGAAGCTTCATCTAACAAAGTTCACACCCGTCTTCGAGTCATTCGCGCAACCACTGACGATCGGTCAGCTTACGAACTCCACCACGCCATTCGCGAGGTTGTACATCGCACCGGTAATCTGGATTGATCCTTTCTTCTCCAGCTCCTCCAATACCGGGCTTCTTCGCCGAATGTTTTCGATTCCCAATTTGACATTGGTTCGGGCGACTGCGTCGACGTAAGCCGAATTCTTGCTGGACTTCTCGCCTTCAAACTTGGTTTCCGGAATGGCCGGTTTGATCTTCGCCAACAATCCCGTGAGATTGCCTAGTTCCACGTCATCGATTGCGCCCTTTATCGCGCCGCAAGCCGTATGCCCCAGGACTAAGACCAGTTTTGCTCCTGAAACGGCACATGCGAACTCCATGCTCCCAAGCTGGTCATCGTTGACCACATTCCCGGCCACGCGCCCACTGAACAGGTCACCGATCCCAGCGTCGAAAATGATTTCCGCAGGCACCCGCGAGTCGACGCAACCAAGGATCACGGCCGCGGGATATTGGCCGGATGCACTTGAGCGTTTTTCAGCTAAATAATCCCGAGGAGCCATCTTGCCCGCGCGAAACCGCTGATTCCCCTTTCTCAATTCGTCAATAACTTGCGACGGTGTCATGCTGTCGCGTTGCTCTTTCGTCAGCGACCCGCTCATGCTCGGCGCAAGTTGCACAGACCAGGGGCCAAGTGGACTGATGGCGAAGGCACCGAGGGCCGCGCTGAGAAAACCGCGACGGTCCACGGCTCCGATATTCAGCGGTTCGTAAGACATTCTTTTCATATCCTTCCTCCTCGTTCCGGAAATGCACGTCACGGCGCCTTTCGTGGGACCTTAAACGCGAGCGAGATACCAATGATTTCGTTTGTGTCCCAGCCGGTGGGCAGGTTAACCGACTGCAATAAGTAGTAGGGTCGAACAGAAAACGAATCGGCGATGGGAAACCGGACACCCACCTGGAAGCGGTTCTGAGTGTAGCTGCTGCCGCCGTTGGCGAAGGGGTTGTAGCCGGGGACGATGAAGAACTCATTATTCACGACGATGACGGGACGCCGCGCCATCCGAAACGGTAAGGTATAGTCGACGCCGGGTCGAAATCGAAGGCGACCCGAAGCGGGAAGATTATCGGGGAATCGCCCTTCGATGAGGGTGCGGAGGGTAAAGCGCCAGGGGCCCCGCGATGTGCTTAGGGTAAGATTGAGCTGTAACCGGTTTTCGTAGGCGATCGCAGGATTGCCCGGATAGCGCTGATACCGATAAATCGGAATCAGCGTGAACCACGGTCGGAGGCGAAAACCGACGCCACCCTGAACGAAATACTCATACAGGTTCGAGGCGCCTTCATCGAGCCGTTCATGGAATTCGAGTTCCAGAGAATTATTAGCAGAAAGACCCGCGGAAATTCCCTGGTCGAGCCAGAGCCCTATCTGCTTTTCGTCTTCCGGATCCTCAGGCTTCGGTTGCTGCTGCGCTCTTGCCGGAAGGGCCAGAATGCAACAGCGAACCACCGCAAACACGAACATTATGCGCAGTTTCGCCGTCCATCTTGCTTTGGAACACTCACCGATGCGCCGGGCGCAACGCCGTCGTTCGTCAAAACGGAACCAGATTCTCCTGGTCGGTCCTCTCGCCACGCTCAGCGCCTCCTAGCGGTCGGTATTCAGGGCGAAGCCACAAGTGTGTTTCGCCAAAATAGACGTGGGTTGGATAGACTTGGCCCGCATCGGGAGAATACGGCTTCTTCGGAAGCAGCTGTTCTTCATAACCTTCCTCGAAGCCTTTGAAATGCGAGTCTCGGGGCTGTGAACAGCAGAAGTGGCGCTGAGTCTACAATTTTCCGGCACATCTTTATGTTGCGCCAGCGGTCAAGTCGCCAAAGAAAAAAGACTGTGACCCAACTCCTGATTGACCCAAGGCCTGATCAACGCATCAACCGGAAAGTGCGTAATGGTACGGCACTCGTCCGGTTCGTGCGTTCATTCGGGCATTGCTCCGAGTATTCGGAAACTACACCTTTTTCGGAGACATCTCACAGGGTCAGTTTGTAGAAGAATCCAACTGTTGCCCCAGACTATCCAGTTTCGCCTTGTTCTGCCCGTAATCGATCGTGTCAGCGATTTCATCTGCGAGATCGTTGGCGATTCGGGTATTTGCCTTCAAGTACTCTGGGTACGGTGGAGCTGTCGGTCGGCTCTTGCTCTTGTTCAGCCGTGCGATGCTGGCGTTCATATTCGTGGCCAAATCATTCGCGAGCCCGGTTATGCGATCGATTGCTTCCTGTTGCCAGGGACTGGCCACGGTCCGGTGCGATTGCAAGCCCCGCATGTTCTGCTGCAGAGTGTTTACGTCAGCCTTGATTTTTTCAAGCGCCGTAGAATGCGTTTGCCAACTTAGCCCGGTGTTTTGCGCATACGATTCCATCTGCACCGCATCTTTCTTGATTTTGGCGACGATCGTCTTCGCGTCGTTCAACTGGGCAGTGACACTGGCATTGTCGCTCGTGGCCTGCGCGTATGACGTGCTTGGGGCAACCACACACACGATCCCTAGAACCAAACTGCAGAGTATCTTTCTTGTGTTCATATTCTGTTCTTCTCCTTAGTCAAATTCCCCGCAATCTCCGAACGCTTGAAGTTTCCACCCGAATCGCGGCAGCGACTAGTTCTTTTTGCTGCCGGTGGCTTCATTCGCTGCGGGAACCCACACGTTGTCAGCCGCTGCAATTTCGAAGCCTGCAGTTTCGGTGGATATTTTGACGCGCTGCAGACCGGCCTTATTTTTCGGCACGGCCCCGAAAACCAGGTAATACTGATTGTCGAGCACTCGCTGCAGGCGATCGAGGTAGGGCTTAAAGCTGACCAAGTTTTGCGTTCCGAGAGAAAAATATTCTCCCCCGCTCTCGTCGGCGATCTTGCCCACGCCCCCTTGACCCAGCTGCGCTTCCCAGGCGTTGCGGCCCAGGCGCCCGACGCCGGTAGCGTAGATTCCGTGAACGATTACGCCATAGCGTTGGGCCGTCGTGCTGGCAGTATCCGCGTCTGGACTGATAGTAGACATTCCAGTGGACATGGACGTGGTGGGAACCGGTGCGCGAGACGTCCGGCCGGAGCTAGGCGTGTACGCGGCGCGGCTCGTCGGATCGGTGCGCAGGCGGTCAATGCCATCGCTCACCATCAGGACTTCCCGCCGCACTTTCTGTTCGGGCCAACCCTTGATCAAGCTGATGAGCGACAAGTACGGACTATCCATGGAGGACACATTGCCTCTCGGTAGGCGGATAGCCTTGGCCACTGCAGCATGATCGTTTGTGAAGTTCTGCGCGATCTGGATGCTGGCGTTGGACATGTAGGCGACGCCGACAACCGTTGTCGCGGGCTGTGCGTTGATGAAATCTCGAAGGTCGTTGAGACTGTTGCCGATGCTGGTATCGCAGGTGTCGTCGATCAAAATAAAAAGTTGCAGCGCGGCATTGTCTCCACGTGCGGGAATCAGATGGTCAACCTTCAGCGATGTCTTTCCTTGCTTTACTTGCACATTCTCTGGCCGAATGATCGGCACTTCACTATCATCGCGCAGGGCCTGGTCGGTGATGACCATGTGAACCTGAACGGTTCCCGAACTGGCGGGATTCTCCTGCGAGGAAACGATCCGCGCTCCGAGTCCCAGTAGAACCAAAGCAATCAGCAATGCGGACCAGTGCCTGAAGTTGTTCATGCTTGCTCCTAGAGCTGGATTTGGCCGGAATTTCAGGTTTGGACCGAGCGACACGCGAATCCTAATACTTCACCAGCCCTGCACGCAACGAGTTCTTAAACAGAACAGGCCCCCGGCGAAATCGCTGGGTTCCGATAACCAAGTCCTGGTAAACGCTAGCGCTTTACCGGATGCGCGTTCACTTCAGGAGTGAACGGAGGCGGGAAGCTCTGCGCGCGTCCGGTAAAGCCGTTTGGAGGTGGCCGCCCGTGGTTGCGGTGGACGCGGGCGCTATGCAAATTCAATCGTAGGAAGGAGCGGCGTTAAGCCGTGCCGAGGCTGTGCTGCAGGGCGCGACACATGACGCCGTGCGCGCGGAAATTGGTTACGGCGAAAAAGTATCGCAAAGACTGTGGTCGAAGAAGGTGGAAGAAGGGATCGGTTTGACGGCGAGGCACAGAGATACGGAGCACCTGGAAGGACGCAGAGTTTTCGAGCTGGAAAGAGTAGTCTCATGCCGCAACGCTGATCGGTGGTGGAGAACGAAGTTGGATTTCGGCGGCGCTGAGCCTTTCGATGACCTTCATCGGTCCACCGCATTTAGGGCAGCGCCAAAGATCGGGACCGTCTTCGGTGGAAGAGGCGTGTTGTTGTTCTGCTTGTGGCTGTTGTTCCGAACCCAACAGCTGCAAGCAAAGAGGTAGGAGCGTGGCGCGTTTGCGGTTGGCCAGGAAGCCGAAGTTACGGATGCGCACGAAGCCTTTGGGAAGAATGTGCAGTAAGAAGCGGCACAAGAATTCATCGAGTGATAGGGACAGCAACTTCTGTTGGTTGTGGTGAGCAGAATCACGCCAGCGAAAAGTGACTTGGCCATCGGTGAGGGAGACCAGGCGATGGTTGGAGATGGCCACACGGTGAGTGTAGCGGCCCAGATAGTGCAGCACATATGCGGGGCCACCGAAGGGAGGTTTCAAGTAGACCACCCAGTCTTGTCGAAACAGCGGCCGCAACCAGGCAGCAAAGATCTTGGGCTGAGCGAGGAGTTTCAGATCGCCCTCGAAGCGGAGCTGGCCATTCTGGAAGGCCTCCTTGAGCGCATCGACAAACTTGCCGCGAAAAACTTCCCGCAGCACTTCCTTGGGGAGAAAGTAGTTGTCTCGCGAACGAACCCAGCGGGTGTGATCCAGTGAGAGGCCGCCGGCAGGAACGACACAATGGACATGGGGATGAATTTTGAGTTTTTGGCTCCAGGTGTGTAACACGCTGAAGAAACCGATCTCTGCACCCAGATGCCTGGGATCGCGAGCCACTTCGAGAAGAGTTTCCGCACTGGTACGGAACAGCAGGCCGTAGAGGACCTTCTTGTTCTGTAGCACCAGTGGGGCCAACCGATGGGGCAGTGTGAAGACCACGTGCAGATAGCGGGTCGGGAGAAGTTCTCTCTGACGCGCAGCGATCCAGCGGTCCCGAGCAGCGGTCTGACACTTCGGGCAATGGCGATCGCGGCAACTGTTATAGGAGATGGTGGCACGATACCCGCAGCGGGTGCACTCATCGAGATGACCGCCGAGTGCGGCGGTACGACACCGGCGAATGGCCCGCAGCACTTTGACATGCTTCCAACCGAGCCAATGGCGATTTCGTTCGAGGAAGGCATCTCCCGCGGCGCGGATCAGATCGGCCACCTCCAGTGGTGGCCGGGCCATCTAGTGCTCCTGCGGCGAAGGGCCTTCGAGCGGCAGTGAATCCAATGGACTCGCGGCCGCATGCAAGTGACGTTGGGAGAGATGCAGGTAGCGAGCCGTCTCTTTCAGATCGTTATGGCCCAACAGGATCTGAATGGTGCGGAGATCGGCACCCGCCTCCAGGAGATGCGTCGCAAAACAGTGACGCAGCGTGTGCGGATGAACATCTTTCTGCAGGCCCGCTCGCTGGGCGGCTTCCTGGCAAGCGTTCCAGACCACCTTGGTGGTGATCGGTGTTTCACCGGTATGCCAGCGGTTGCCTGGAAACAGCCAGGCGCTGGGCTTGCGCGGTAATCCGCGCCAGTGCTCACGCAGCGCCTCGAGCAGTTTCGGGCTGAGCATCACGTCGCGGTCTTTGCGTCCCTTGCCGCCCTGGACGTGAATCACCATGCGTTGGCTATCGATGTCGCTGACTTTCAGGTGGGTCAATTCCGCGCGTCGTACTCCGGTGGCGTAGAGCGTCAGCAGCAGAGTGCGATGGAAAGAAGTGCCCGCGGCCTGGATCAATCGTGCGACTTCTGCCTGGCTGAGGATCGCTGGCAGGCGATGGGCCCCTTTCGGATAGGGAGTGTCGGCGATGCTCCAGGCTCTCTTGAGCGTCTTGCAGTAAAAGAACCTTAAGGCTGCCAGACGGACCGCGACGCTGGCCGCTGACAACTTGCGCTTCTCAAATAGCTCCGCTTGATATTCGCGAATGTGTCGAGGGCCTAAGCGATCCGGGGAACAGTTGAATCGTCGAGCAAAATCTTCGACTGTGCGAATGTAGCGAGCGTGTGGTATTTTCAGAGTAATTACGACGCTGGAGCTCCTCCAGCATCATTTTTCGCAAGATGGGTCATAGGGAACACCTCCTGTGACCCACACTTACATCACAAACCATAAAGCAACCAACGCCCCACTGCCTCACGCGAAGCGTCCGCCGCCGGGCGGCTACGTCCAAACGCCCTTACCGGAGACGTAAAATTCTCAGTTTCCGAGTACGCGACTAACAGTTTGTTGAAAAACTCTTTCGGGTCGTCATTTCGAGGTGCGCTGCGCCATAAAATCTCTCTTTTTGTTGGCTTTTAGCGATGACGAATTCCTTGCTGCGCTCGCAATGGCGAGTTCAGAGGCCTTTTTCAACAAACTGCTAATCATCCACTTGGGTCTGAATCGGGCGCACGGAAGAGTTATTCGTGCCTCAGCGCCACCATCGGATCTACGCGGGTAGCCCTCAGCGCGGGCACACAGCTCGCCGCAAATCCGATGGCGGTGAGCAGAAGCGCCGCAGCTGCTAGTGTGACTGGATCGCGCGCCGCCAGCCCATAAAGCAGCGAGGTCGCAGCTTTGCCGCCAGCCAGCGTCAGTCCCGTGCCAACCACAATCCCGATGGCGATAAGTATCGCGACCTCACCCAGCACCAGCCGTACCACTCCGGACCGCTGCGATCCCAGTGCCATGCGAATGCCGATCTCGTTTGTCCGCAGCGCCACTGTGTACGAAATCACGCCGTACAACCCAATCGCCGCCAGCAACACCGCGAGCACTCCGAAAAATCCGCAAAGCGTGGCCACCAATTCGTCCTGCGTCAGTGACTCGCGAATTTGCGTGCGTAACACTTGGAAATGAATATCAATCTCGGGACTTTCTCCCGTGATCATTTCCTTCACCGGATTCAGCACCGCTGCAATGCCCGCTCGCGACCGGATCAGCAACGTTGCACCCGGATAGACGAACGGCTGCACCAGCTGCGTTCTCGGGAAATACATGACTGCCTGCATCGGCTCGTGCATGTCGCCGTATACCGAATCCTTCACCTCGCCCACCACGACGTAATAACGCGGTGTCTGTCCTGGCGGCGCCCACACGCGAAACTGCTTGCCGATCGCATCCTTCACCCCATTAAGGAACTTCTTTACGAACGTCTGGTTCACGATCGCCACGCGCGGCGAATTGGCCGTGTCGCTTGGATTGAAGTCACGCCCCGCAAGCATCGGATTTTCGATCGTCTGAAAGTATCCGGGGCTCACGTAATCCTCAAACGCTGCCCCATTTGGATGACCCCCTTTGTCGTCGAGAACCCAGTCATTGCTCGAGCTTCCGTTCACAGGCGACCGGTTCGACGCGGCCGCCGCAGCCACGCCGGGAATCGCGCGAATGCGCTCGAGCAGCTCGTTCGTAAATGGCTCCTGCCGCTCGGCCGCAAGCTTCAGTCGCGTGAACTCGATATCGGTGACAAGCACGCCATCCTGCTGGAATCCAGGATCGCGCATCATCAGATTGCGCAGGCTGCGCGCGAACAGCAGCGCTCCGGCCAGGAGCACTAGCGACAGCGCCACTTGCGAAGCCACCAGGATGCGCTGGAAGCGGAACCGTTTCCGCCCCGCCGTCATCCCGCGTCCGTCAGCCTTCAGAACCGCGCCGACAGAAACGTTTCCGGCTCGCAACGCCGGTGCGAGCCCGAACAAAATCGTCGTCAGCAAGGCAAGCCCGGCTGCGAACGCCAACACCCACCAATCCGTTGGCATATCCAGAAAGACCGGATTATCCGGCGTGGCGATGAACGCCAGCAAAAACCGGCTCACCACTGCCGCAAGAAATCCTCCGCACACCGCTCCTGCAATCGCCAACAGCGCGCTTTCCGAAAGCAGTTGCCGAATCAATCTTCCGCGCGAAGCTCCCAAAGCAAGCCGCACCGCGACTTCGCGTTCCCGCGAACTCGCCCGCGCCAGCATTAGGTTCGCCAGATTCGCGCACGCAATCAGCAGCACCAGTCCCGACAATCCCAGCATCAGCCAAAGCGGATGAGACGTATCCTTGCGCAGCTGCGAAAACCCATTCTGGGCAGGCCATGCCTGGAAGGTATAGTCCAGATAATGCTTCACGCCCTCCTCGTCGTACTGGGGCGGAATCGTTTCGTGCAGCGAGGGCGACGCGATTGCTCCAACTTGCGCCGATGCGCGCTCCAGCGTCCAACCGGGCTTGAGTCGCCCGAATACCGAAAGCCACCAGCTCTCGCGCGGCCTTTCGCCTGTTATCCGGCTGAACTCGCCTTCTATGATCGGCTCGGCGCAAACCGGAATGGCCACGTCGAACCGGTCGCCCACCGAAACACCGTAAAAACTCGGCGGTGTCACACCCAGAATCGGAAACGAGTGGCCGTCGAGCGTAATCTCCTTGCCAATCGCCGACGCATCCCCGCCATATCGCCGCTGCCAGAACGAGTAGCTGATATTGGCTCCGCCGACGCATCCCGTCTGATCGTCGGCGTCGGAAATCAGCCGCCCGAGCATTGGCTGCACTCCCAGTGTCTCGAAGAATTCCCCACTGACCCAAATCACGGGGGCCATATCCACTTCGCCGCCACGTGCGAGATTGATCTGTTGACCAGCGCCGCCACTCCACGCCGCGATCGACGAAAATGCTTGCTGCCGCTGCTGCACCTGCTGCCACAACGGAAAAGTGAATTCGGCGTAGGGGCCGTTGAAATTCCCCGAGCCCCAATTCTTTTTCTCTATGTGCACGATGGCCAGACGGTTGGGATCTTTTACTGGCAGCGTGCGCAGTCGTACAGCGTCAATAAGCTGAAAGATTGCAGCGTTCGCGCCAATTCCCATCGCTAGCGTCAGAATCGCGACGGCGGCAAACCCCGGGGACTTTGCCAGCTGCCGCAAGCCATAACGCAAATCGTGCCAAAGCGTCTGCACCGGTACACTCCCTGAAAGTTTTAGTCAGAGCCGCCTACATACGCCGCTCGCGGTCCGACGGATTATAGACGAGAAAAACCAGCAAAGTCCTGATAAACGCAGCCCTTACCGGAGAAGTCCTATAAAAGAGAATGTCAAGAGACATATCTCACCGTCGGCTCGGTGCCGATACTTTTTTGTTTCGGCATTCAGCCTAATCGAATGAACGTGCGCTCCTGATCGGCGAGTAGCGTCCCTCAGGAAGTCGTTGCTTCGTTTCGTCGCGCGCAACGTTGAGATTGTTCCCGCCTGTGGTTTCATTTCGCTGTCGTGACGGCGCCATTCGTTTCTTGAAACAACCAAGCGCAACGGTTATCCGCTCCGATACGCGGTAACTCATGGTCCTATTGGAGACTCGTGGCCTATGACTTTCTTTGGTTATCCAAGGGGGCATAGGGTGAAATCGGAGACTTTGGTGTTTCCACAAACACCGTAGCCTGACTTCTCCGGTGGATACTCTCCCTCGAACCAAGCGTCTCAAGAACCCGATGGCCACCGCCAAGGATGATCCTCAGGGATGGAACGGACTCTCTGTCAGAGGCGCTCAAGCTGCTTGTTTCAAATAATGGGCGTCGAAACGGACTCCTTTCTTCCAAAGAATTAGGGTGATGGCCGCAATCTTCCGCGCCAAGGTGAGGCGAGCTATTGTGGGTCGCACCCCTCTGGCGAGCAAGACCTGGTAAAAATCGTGGAGCGGTCCCTGGCAGGTGCTGGCTCTCCTGGCCGCACCCTTGAAGATATTTTTGAGATCATGGTTATGGTTTGCATTCAGCCCACGGAGTTGCTGTGGTTTCTTAGAGCGTTGCAGTTGTCCTTGGGCATAGCGGTACTGCGCGCTGTCGTGGGTTTCCAACGCCAGCCCGCTGTAGCTCCACAGTTGCCGCTGGGTGCAGAATCGATGGGGTGTCTGCAGCAACGCAACCAATTGCGCCGCCCGCAGCGGACCGATACCAGGCATCTGCCTTAGCAATTTCGTGGCGCTGTGCTGGCGGCCCTCGGCCAAAAGCTCTTTGCGGGCTTGTTGGTGCAGTGGGCGCAGGGCGTCGAGTTGCTGGTAGTAAAGTTCTGCCCGCCGGCGCACGCCCGCTTCGCTAATTTTCGCCAGCCATACGGCGCGATGGCGCGGTGCGTAGACTTGCGTCCCTGCACAGGGAATGGCCCAACTCCGATACAAGGCCTTGAGCCGATTCATCACCCGCCCGAGATCCTTGCTAATCGTCAAATAGCTGCGGGACAATTCCTTCAACAGGCGCAGGCCGTTCTCGCCGTGGTAGACCACGGAAAGCGCTCGATTGCGCAGCAGTTCGGCTAATTTCCTGGCATCGATGCGGTCGCTCTTGCTGCCTTGCTTCAGCAAGGCATTCTTTCGGGGATTACACACCACCAGCTCGGTCACGTGTGGCTTCAGCAGGTCATACAACCAGGCGGCCCAGGTGCCTTCTTCCAAAGTGACGTGCAGGCTTCCGCTTAGTCCTTGGAAAAACTGGAGAATGGTGCTGGCCTTGGTCTCGATGATGCATTGCATCGCCAGCTTACCGGAGGAATTTAGGACCGCGATCGAGATCGCTTCCTTGTGCACATCCATCCCGATATACTTCGTTTTATCCATAAAAAGGGTGCTCCTTTCTAGAGAGGTTCGAGCCTACACTCCAAAACCTACTCCAAAAGGGGCGCCCTTTTATAATGCGTGAAGTGCTACTTCAAATGGACGGTAACGCGACTAACAGTTTGTTGGAAAAGGCCTCTCAACTCGCCATTGCGAGCGCAGCAAGGAATTCCTCATCGCTAAAAGCCAACAAAAAGAGAGATTTTATGGCGCAGCGCACCTCGAAATGACGACCCGAAAGAGTTTTTCAACAAACTGCTAATCAGGACTTGGCAGCTAAGCCTTCGACTTTCCGTGCAAAATCTTTGCGACAAAGGGTATTTCAGTTGTTATCTTGTACTCCCGTCCGCAACTTTTCCATCACCTGATCAATTCCAAAGCTGGCGGGTGACTGACGCGGCGGAAAATCTTTGAACGTCATCAGAAACCTTCCGACAATCGCCTGCGCCGGAACCAGCAGATAAACACGATCAATCATCCAATGATCGTAGTCAGAGGCTTCATACGAGGCTCGTTCATAGGGATCGGCACGCAGGTCCTCAATTAGCGGCACACGTAAGGGAATTAGGGGATTGCCCCACACGTCGAATCCATGCGCTCGCTGTTCGAGGAAAACCAGTTTCCATTTTTCGTACCGGAGCCCGGCAAAATCGCCATCATCCGTCCAATAAAAAAATTCTTTGCGCGGCCCTGGTCCTTTTCCCGAGAGTAAATCGGTCAGGTTGTAGCCATCCAGATGAACTTTGAAGGTCTTCCCGTTTGACTCGTATCCAGTGAGCAGCTTCTGAGTAACATTGGGTTCACCGGCCGCTGCGAGCAGAGTTGGCGCCCAGTCCTCGTGCGCCGCGATGTCGTTGATCACAGTTCCCGGTTTGATAACGCCGGGCCATCGAACGATCATGGGAACTCGGTAACCGCCTTCCCAATTCGTGTTCTTCTCGCCGCGAAAGGGAGTCGTTCCGCCGTCGGGCCAGGAAAATGTCTCCGCCCCATTGTCCGTCGTGATGATGACGATGGTGTTGTCGGCGATACCCAAGTCATCGAGCTTCTTGAGTAACACGCCGATGTTGTCGTCGAATTCCGTCATGCCGGCGCCATACAGGCCTTTCTCCGCAACCATTGCTTGATACTTCGGCTGCAGATGCGTCCAGATGTGCATGCGCGTGGTGTTATGCCAGATGAAGAATGGTTTGCCCGCTTTCACAGCGCTATCCATGTCGGCTAGCGTGGCTGCCAGAAATTCTTCGTCCGCCGTCTCCATGCGCTTCTGGGTCAACGGGCCGGTATCTTCGCAAGTCTGCTTCCCCCACGCGCCAAACCGGGGATCGGCCGGTGCTGGATTGTCGGTGGCTGTGGCCTTGCACTTGTACACACCTCGGGGACCGAACTTGGCCATGAATGCTGGATTTTTCGGATAGTCCACGTTCTCCGGCTCCTCTTCCGCGTTCAGATGGTAGAAGTTGCCGAAAAACTCGTCAAAGCCGTGGACGGTCGGTAGAAACTCGTTCCGGTCACCCAAATGATTTTTCCCATTCTGGAAGGTCAGGTAGCCGCGGCCCTTTAACAGATCAGCAATGGTCGGGTCCTGGGGTTGCAGCCCCAGTTCGGCGCCAGGGAGTCCTACTTTCAGCAGACCTGTGCGAAATGGGCTTTGCCCCGTAATAAATGCGGCGCGGCCAGCGGTACAGCTCTGTTGCGCATAATAATCGGTGAAGATCGCGCCCTGATGCGCAACGCCATCGATATTCGGCGTCTTATATCCCATCATTCCCATGTTGTAGGCACTTATGTTGGAGTAACCAATGTCGTCGCCAAAGATCACCAAAATGTTTGGCCGCTTCTGTTGTGCTTGAGCGGAAGGCAACGTCATCGCCACAGTGACAATTGTTGCGAACACAAAGCCTATTCTCTTCATCACCGCGATGTTCATAGCAGCTCTCCTCGGTTTCGTGCGCAACCAATTTAACGCACTTTACTTAACCGGATACAAGTACCTTGATGCGGACGCAGATCGAGGGACTTCAAGGCGTGACGCAACCACCCCGGGCACTAGAGTGAACTGCCCGATTGTACGTCAAGTGCCTGGCTAACACCCTTACCGTCCAAATGAAGTGTTACTTCACACCTCCGGTAACGCGACTAACAGTTTGTTGAAAAAGGCCTCTCAACTCGCCATTGCGAGCGCAGCAAGGAATTCCTCATCGCTAAAAGCCAACAAAAAGAGAGATTTTATGGCGCAGCGCACCTCGAAATGACGATCCGAAAGAGTTTTTCAACAAACTGCTAATCAGGCGCTGGCAAACAAACGCCCCGTGCAGAGTCGAAATTCGTGGTTGCTGATGTGACCGAAATTTAGTCGGTTTTCTTCACGCCGGGAATTTTCCAGGAGCCGTCGAGGATCGAGGGCGGTTTTTCCCTTGGCCAGTACATGCGGGTCATCAGGACGAAGTCGTCTTTGGGGGCGGGCAGCCAGTTCGATTCTTTGCCTTTGCCCGGCGAGTCGGCCTGGATGTAAAGGTCGGTCGAGCCGTCGGCGTTGGTCTTCAGGCTATTTCTCGCGCTGATCGAGTAGCGGTTGATCGGATTCGCGGCGAAGAAGTATTGGGCGTTGTACATGGTGAGCGACCAGAAGCCATCGACCGGCGGGAGCTGGCCCTTATCGAAGCGCATGACGTACTTGTGCGCGCCGTTATATTTTTCGATCAGCTCCGGACCTTCAGAGGTTGGATACACAGCGTCCTGCGGGCGATTCACGCCGAGACCGAACCAGGTGATTAGCGCGCGCTGCAGGTAATTCGTGCCGTACAGGCCGGTCTTAGTGGTGAAGGTCCAACCGTTGTCGAGCTTCGCGTCGCCGGCGACGAGGCTTTCTTTCATCCACGCTGCGATTTTATCTTGCGCGGGTTTGGGAGCTTTGGCGATGCCGGCGGCGGTAGCCGCATCGAGTTTTGAGGCGTCGAAATCCTTGCCGGGGACGATGCCGAGAGTCGCGAGCTTTGCGACCATGGGCGCGTCATCGGCGTTCGGCGGATTGGACTTGAGCAGTTCGGCGAAAAGTTTGAAGTAGATTGCGCCGTCCATCGCGTTCACTTGCTCGCGCACTGCCGTTTTTCCGTCGATTGCAGAATCAACTACGCCGGGCGCGGGTGTGTACGACTTGCCGTACGAGGAAAGCGGCACCGCGGACATTTGATCCTGGAGCGCGTGACAGCGTCTGTGGCGAATAGTGGACAAACACAAAACACAAAATCAGCGTTAGCGTTTTTCTCAGATTTTTCGCGATCATTAAATCAACTCCTTGCCCTATTGAAAAACTCTTGCGCACTTTTTCACGCACAACGCCTTGCCGCTCACGACGGGCAAAACGTCACAGAAAATAAATGGTATCCGCGGAAATCTCCGCCAAGTATTTACTGGATCTCGATGACGTCATACATTGGCAGAAGTGACAATCGGGCGGAATTGTCGCGTCACTCCTCCGAACCTCCGTTCTCACAGTTGAGTTAGGCCGACCGTGTCCACTTAGGTCTGCCAGCTCAACCGGTCGATGCAACACTATCCAGGGCATTGATTCGGCCATGCTTCCGCGGCAGCACTATCTCTTAGGCCACTCACGGCCAAAAGCTAGCCAGAGCAGCGTTCCTGCTGGTCTAACTCTAGCGAGCGGTTTTGGCTGTTGTTTTCAATGCCAGAGGGGTTCACGCTTAGTGTTGCGTCGACCCATTGAGACCACCTCTAAAACCGGGAACATCATCGCCCAAATCCCCCTTGCCCGATTAGCGCTATCCGGGAGTTGCCCCAACTTAGTCTCCGGACATCCAATCAAGTCCCTGGTCCAGGCCGCAAGCTTGCAACTTCGCACAGAACCGTGTTGAGTCAGGTGCGCCGCCCTCCGAAAGGCCACAGCGAGAAGAGCCATATTGCGGCGGCCGCATTGAGAGCGCCCTTACCGATCCAATCGATGCGAAGGGCTCCTGCGACCTTAAAGACAACAAAACCTCCCAGCATCCAGGCCACTATTCCACCGATCACCACCGCAAAACGGTGCGTGTCGCCCCAGTCGAAGCTCGATATCCACCTCCACACCAGGCAAAAAGCGAGAATGGCCCAGCCGAGTCCTCCGGCCAGAGCTATTCCGATTGGGACGTTGGGGAGAGAACCGGTCCCCCATCCAAGCAAGAAGAACATTGCCCAGACAAACCCCATAGCACCAAGAATCACACCAACGACCCAGGGTGACGGAGCAGCCCGCGAGTCGGCACCGCTCCTTCGTGGCTGTCCCAACGGCAGCGAATGCGCGCCGAGGATAAACAGCACAATGGCCCCAACTCCAACGAGTATGTAGAAAGGGGGCGGACTGTACGGCAGCATGTGGAAGATCTTGACCCGGGCCCTTTGCGTCCACCCGTACCAGGCGATGCAAGCGCCAAGTGCGAACGCTGTGCTGACGATAACGAAGCCTCGTCGGTGCAGCCATAACTGTTCACGCTGGGCGGGAAAGAGCAGTTCGGTGAGCTGTACGGGAATGAGGACAACCCAAACACTCTCGAAACCGAGGGCCCATAGCAAGTACACCCAGTTCACACCCCCTACGCGGCCATAGGCATGCTCACCCAGCGCAACCAATGGAGAAATCGAAGTCTGCTGGATCACCCATTCTTCCGCAATGCCCAAGGCCAGTCCCATCATCAACATGCTCTGCCAGGGTTTGCGCCATCTTCGCACGCACTCACGGATCAGCAGTGCACCACAACCCCAGGTTAGGACTTCGGGGATCAGGACAAAAATCGTACTGATTCGGACGGCTCCATAAAGTAGTTCGGAGACAAACGGAGCGAGCAGCAACAGAGAAACGATCGGACCGATGCGCCGCCATCTGGAGGTTTGAATTCCTGATCCCGGAGAACGTGAATAGCGTTCAACGCTCTGGGTGCGCGTCATAATTGGCTCGCTCCTCAAGGGAATAATAGTCCTTTCCACTAGGAACTCGGAATCAAGTCCTGATAAACGCGATGGATTCAAGGTCGACGCGACACTAAGCTCGAACTCATCCTCCACTGAAAACAACAGCTAAAATCGCTCGCCAGGGTTAGACCAGCCGGAACGCTGCCCTGGCTGGGTTTTGACCAAATACTGCCAAACGGATGGTTTCCCCGCGGAAGCAATATCGAATCAAGGCGCGGGCTGGCGTTGCATTGACCGGTTGAGCTGGCACGACTATAGGTCCGGGTGAACGGAGGGAGGTGCAGTGCAACTCCGTATAACGGGACATTCGGAGCATCAAGCGCGCGCCTTCAAGGCGAGTCCGGCGAGCAACCATCTTTCGCGAAGTCGAGTCTACGAGTTCCAAGGGATATAATATGCGGTGCGGCCCGCCGTGTGACTCGGACGCTGGTATGAGAGTTCTCTATTCTTGCTTGTTCGCTGCCCTCACTTTGGTGTTGTCGAGTGTTCCTGCCTATGCCCAAGAGCGAAACCCTCACGCGAAAAATGGTTTTCGTGTTCGCGTGGAAAGTCCCGGGGGATGGACCCTTTGGGATGACTCGCAGAGCGAACTCATCAATTCCGCATATCAGCCGCGCCAAGGGGATCGAGCCACTCCACTTGTGAATATTTACAACGTAGTATCAGGTGAGAAACGCTCCATCGATATTCTGAAGGATTTTCCAAACGCTCGGTACGTCTACGTCAACGGTCTGGCGAGCGGACCCAAAGGTTCCGTAGTTGCTGTCTGCGAAGTGGGTTCAGACAACCGGTCCTACACCGGCGACCGTCTTCTTGTGTATGACAACCATTCCACGCTGGTAATGAATCTGACGTCAGCCGACTACGACGTAGGTGCAGTGGCGATGGATAAGCACGGCGATATTTACATCGTTGGGACGCATGACGGCGAACGCTCATCGGACGAGTCGTATCCTTTGCTGGTCAAATTCGACTCCCAGGGCAAAATCGCGCTGGAGACGCTGCCACGCTCGCTTTTCGGAGATGTCGATAACCCGGTCGGTGATGGGCTTGGCAATCGTCGCGATGGAGTAACACGCGTAGCCGTTAGCGAGAAGGCTATTCATGTCTATCTAGCCCCAACAAACGAGATGATAGTCTTGAACCAGGCGGGAGAAATCCAAAAGCATGTCAATGTCGCCAGTACGCTGTCCGAATTTGCAAAGTGGAAGGGCTATGAGGACTTTTACGTGGATGGGGATGAGTTCTCGCCATCTGGGGATTTGTGGTTTGTAGGTCATCTGGAAGCGCCTTCAGACGGTTCTTCGGATTTGCCGCCTGCTCGTAATTTCATCGTCCGACTGACACCGGAGGGCCGGCTTCAAGTACCGTACCCGCACGTCGGCGACGAGCTTCCCGGCTACTATCTTCCGCACCTGATTGGTTTCACGCAGTCGAATGAGCCCGTGGCTTCAGTGATGGCACGTGACTCGATCCTTGTGCAAAAAAGTCCTTACTGAGATGGAGTGCCTGATAGACGCCGTTACCGAACCGGTCTCCGGCGGCGACCAAACAACCATTAGTAGCTCACATTAGGCGATATCTGGGAGTTTGACGGAACGCGCAGGACCGAAAAGCATCCCTGACCCCACCGATTGCGCACACTGTCGCATCATCGGTCAGCGCGACGAAGTTCCCCCGAGGAGGAATTTGAAACTTTCAGTGTTTGGAGGGTATCCTTCGTTGGGAGCGGGACCCGAAAAAGCAGTCCCTATCAAACCACCACCGCATAAATATGAAGGCTCTTCTGCTCAGGTCTAATAGCCGGTGCATTTGGCGAATCGCCGTGTTGGGTTTGGCCATCGCGTTGCCAATGGCCGCAGCCACCCCTCGGAACCAGCGACCCACTCCAGCCGATGTTCTTTCTATCATGGAGCGCGTGGCGGATTGGCAGCTCGCACATCCTTCGGCGCACCTCACGACCGACTGGACACAGGCCGCCGGAGACGCGGGAATGATGGCTCTGGCCGGCATCTCCGGTGACTCGAAATATCGTGACGCGCTGCTCGCGTTGAGCGAGGCCAACGGCTGGAAACCCGGACCACGCTTGTATCATGCCGACGATTTGGCCATCGGCCAAACGTACGCAGGTCTTTATTTCCTTTATCGCGATCCGAGAATGATCGCACCGTTACGCTCGCGGCTCGACGCGATTCTCTCCGCGCCACCGAACGCCGAAAGTCTGGACTTCCATCAACCTTACGACCAGGTCACCCAACTGTGGTCCTGGTGCGATTCGCTGTTCATGGCCCCGCCCGTTTGGATGCAGCTCTTCGCCGCCACCGGCGACGAGCGCTATCTCGATTTTGCGGTGAAGAACTGGTGGCGCACGACAGACTTTCTCTACGATCCAAGCGAACATCTCTACGTCCGCGATAGCACCTACTTCAACCGGCGCGAAACCAACGGCAAGAAAATCTTCTGGAGCCGCGGCAATGGCTGGGTCATGGCCGGGTTAGTCCGCGTCCTGCAGCTGTTGCCGGCAAACCATCCGAGCCGCGAACGGTTCGAGCGATTGTTCCAACAAATGGCGGCGACGATTCTCGGCGATCAGCAACCCGACGGCCTGTGGCATTCCAGCTTGCTCGACCCAGACAATTATCCGCTCAAGGAATCGAGCGGCTCGGGCTTCTACGCCTACGCGCTAGCCTGGGGCGTGAATCAAGGCTTGCTGGATGGCGCAAAATTCAAAGCTGCGATCCGCAAAGCGTGGACAGCCCTTGTCGATAGCGTAGACGGCGACGGCAAGTTGACGCATGTTCAACCCATCGGTTCCGACCCGAAAACGTTCGCAGACGATTCCACCGAGGTATATGGTGTCGGCGCTTTTCTGCTGGCTGGCAGCGAGATCTACCGCATGGTGGTGTTTGAGAATGCCAAGCCGCTGGCGATCGAGGTGATCAATCCGGCCCAATTCTATCGCCACAACGATACGGTAGAAATGACGCTTGCTCTATTGGCCAGTCAGGGACTGAGTTCGGCAAATCTGGCAGTGATGGACGGCCTCGGGTCCCGCATTCTCGGTTCGCAGACTTACGCCAGCGAACCAGGGCGGCCGCCGGACACCCTCATTTTCCAGACGGATCTGGCGCCGGCGGAGACGCGGACCTACTACATCATGGACGTTTCCGCTTTGGCCGCTGTGCCGCAACCGATTGTGAAAACCTACGCGCGGCAAATCGGCGAGCGCTACCACGACATGGCATGGGAGAGCGATCGCATCGCACATCGTGTGTACCATCAGGACTTGATTTCAGCGGAAGGCACGGTGAGCAGCGGCGTGGATGTCTGGGTCAAGAGCACGCGCGCCCTGGTGACCAACAAGTGGTACAAGAACGGCGACTATCACAACGATCATGGCGAAGGCTTGGACGATTATCGCGTCGGACGCAGCCGGGGCTGTGGCGGCCTCGGCATTTGGGACGATCACACCTACTACGTGTCGAGCAACTACCGCAGCGCGCGAATCATCACGACTGGCCCGGTCCGTTCCGAATTCGAGCTGACCTACGATACCTGGGATGCTGGCGCAGGAAAAATTTCCGAAACCAAGCGCATCCGCATCGACGCTGGTTCCAACATGACTCGCGTCGAAAGCATGTTCGCCGGGAGTCATCTCGCGAGGTTCGAAGTCGGGATCGGCATCGCGCAACGTCCCGGCAACGGCGCGATTGCCCAGAACCAAGAAGAAGGCTGGATGAGTTATTGGCAGCCAGCTGACAGGGAGCGCGGAAACATAGCATGCGCGGTCGTGTTACCGGACAAGATCGAGGAATTCACCACCGAACGCGCCACGCTGCCCAAGCTGACGCCAACGGAACTGGTTACCCCTAACGACGAGGGCTTGCCGCCAGTCGCCAATTTGCTGGCCGTCACGCCGGCGGAGGCCGGCAAGCCATTCCTGTACTATTTGGGTGCGGGTTGGAGCAAGAGCGGCGATTTTCCCGCTGAAACGGACTGGGAGAATTACGTGCGACAATTCGTCGTGCGGCTTCATGCACCGCTGCAAGTGAAACTCAAGTCTGGTAGCTCGACGTCACATCCTGGCCATATCTATTGATTAACGCCGCTCGCCAGAAATCCGCCGTCTACAACAAGAATCTGTCCAGTCACGAACGATGCCGAATCCGACGCAAGAAACACGGCCGCTCCCACCAGTTCGTCCAGCTTGCCGAATCGTCCCATCGGAGTGCGCATCAACAGTTCATTGCCGCGCGGCGTATTGTCCAGCAGTTCCGCATTCAGCGATGTGCGAAAAACTCCTGGAGCGATGGCATTCGTCAAGACGCCGTCTCTTGACCATTCCACCGCCAGTGCCCGCGTCAGCGCTGCCACGCCCGCCTTACTCGCGGCGTATGCCGCCACTTCGTGCAGAGCCACAAAGCTGTTCAGCGAAGCAATATTGATAATCCTTCCATTCTTATGGCTCAGCATGTGCTGTCCGAACACCTGGCAGGCGCGGAGCGTCCCCGTTAGGTTGGTATCGAGAATGTCGTTCCAATCGCTTTCCAGGAAGTCCAAGGTAGGCGCACGCTTGATCTTGCCCGCGCAATTCAACAAGATTTCGACTTTTTCAAACCGCTCCAGGCAAGCCGCGAGCAATCGTTGCAATGAACCTTTATCGCGTGTGTCGGTCGTTACTCTCAGCGTGTGCCGCCCGCGCGCTTCAATCTCCCGGGCCACCGCTTCCACATTCGCCGCATTCCGTCCCGTGGCAACTACGTTTGCGCCGGCATCAGCCAACCCCAGGCTCAGTGTTTTGCCTATTCCGGATGTTCCGCCAATCACCACCGCTACTTTGCCCGACAAGTCCAGAGCGGGAAACATTTTGTTTGCTTCCTCCATGACCCATTTAGTTCTTCAATGTCGTCGCAGAAAGTTTGTTTGGCCGCGGCGGATTTGACGATCGCATTTCCGCGCGAGTCCGTCGTATCGCTAGAAGCGATCTCGAGACGCCCACAAACCCAAGCCAGGATTCTCGATAAAATAAAGCTCTTCACCCGCTACTCGGTTCCAACCTTGCTGCAGTTTGGCGGGATCGTACAGTTGCATCATCTGGCTCAATTCAGTGTATTCGAAACCTGCCCCTTCCACCTCTTTGCGAGTCAAATGCCCCGGACACTATGTGACCCGGAACCGGCCCTCGGACGATCCATGAATCAAGTGCGCCGCCGCGCTCAAGTCCGCGGCCAAGTCCTCGTTCTCTCTCACCATTGTTACCGTGGCCTCGGCGCCATGATATCCATATTTGCGGATCAGCTTATCGATTTGGACGTCTTCGCCGAACTCGCGCACACCCGGCGCCAGGATGATCAATTCTCCGCCATCCGCCATCGCCATCCGCGTCCGGTAAATCGCTTTATTTCCCAGCCAGGTGCTGTGAAATTCGTGCGGGTCGAGGTAAACCAATACTTTGCGCATCGGCTTAGGCATCAGTGTAAAGTTCACGCGAAAGCTCAACTCCGCAGCAGCGTGAAAGCACTCCGAGTCGTCCCCGATGAACAGCCCCCGCACAACCGTTGCTCCGGAAATATTTCGGCTCACGACTGTTAGGACGTACACGATTGGAAGGTCGATCAGAAAATGAGAAGCCGCATAGTTCAGTACGCGCCGAACGGGATTATCCGCTCGTCCCATTATCCGCTCCATGCCGTAGACGGCTCCGAGATAGTGGCTGCGATTGATGCTGTCTGGTCCGCCCGTTCCCACCAGGATGTTCTTGTTGTAGTTCGCCATCCCGATTACTTCGTGCGGCACAACTTGCCCGATCGACAAAATCAGATCAAATTCGCCTCGGGAAATCAGCCGATTCACCTGGGCGGGCCATTCATAGTCCAGCTTTCCTTCCGACTGCTCGTAAATAAATTCCCGCGGAACCACTCCGATCGTTTCCACGTCGTCTCGCCATTTGTGCACATGAAAGAGGTCGGGTGGGACGTTGCCGAACATTGCCGGCGATTTGCTCTGCCGACATCGCCTTGTGCGTTCCCAAAGCGGGCAGGACCGCACGCAGGCCTTCTCCATAATAGTTCCCAGGCATAACGCGTCAGTTCGCCGGCTCGCGAGGCCGAACGCGTTTGATCGGGAGGAACTGCCAGGACTTTTCTGCGCCTGCCAAGCTTTTCAAGCGCGGCAGACAAAAAATCCCGTAGCTCGCTCGAAGAGAGCTCGCGATCGGGGCCGCCCTGTGCGCAATAGAGACTCATTGTCTACGCTCGAATCCTAATCATCGCCGATGCCACGTCTCTCAACACCGGTCCCGATACTCCGAAACGACTGTTATCCATTACTCCTCCGGAGCAGTCATATCCCTGCTCATCGTTCCCGACGCTAGCCGAGCTTCAACTTCCGCAGCTACGTCCCCGACGATTTCCTCCGGCGTCTCGCTGACGCGCACGACCAACGCATCGCGCGGCTCCTCCAGATCCGCAAACTGCCCAGCCAAAATCCCCTCCCCGGCGAAATGCCCAGTGCGGCTCTGCAGGCGTGCAGCTATTTCACGATACGTTCCCTTCAGGTAACAGATCCGCAGGTCCACTCCCGCGGCGAGCCTTTCACGGTAACTCTGCTTCAGCGCGGAGCAGGCCAGCACCGCATCCTGTTTTTTCGCTGCACACTGCAGGACTTCTGCATGGATCGCAGCCAGCCACGGCTCGCGGTCTTGCGTCGGTGAGCGCAACCCCGCGCTTCATCTTCTCAATATTCTCCGCAGGGTGAAAATCGTCGGCATCCAGAAATAGCCAGCCCAATCTCTGAGCGAGCAGCTTCCCACCGTGGTCTTTCCTGAACCGGTTACGCCCATTACCAGAAGAATCATCTACCAGCATTATCCCCTATCGCAGGATTTGTTTGCGGGTCGCACTCAACACTCCGCTGGCACACCGGCCTTTCTTAGGCCTGGCGCCAAAATCACCAGAATTAACAGCCCCACAAGATACGAAGCCGCGGCAACGGAGAACAAAGGAGCGTAGCTGTGATGAGACTGCAGCACCCACCCCGTACTCACTGAAAATAGGACGGACCCCACCGAGCCTGCCATTCCACCGATCCCCACGACTGCGCCAACGGAACTGCGCGGGAACATATCCGAAGCGGTCGTAAACAAATTCGCGGACCATCCCTGATGCGCCGCTGTCGCGAGGCCCAAAATGCCAACCGCGGACCACAGGGAGGTGACCCGGCTCGCAAGGAAGATAGGCAAAATGAGGCACGCGCAGATGAGCATCGCGGACAGGCGCGCTTTGGCCATCGACATTCCCGCTTTGTTGAAAACTGTCGGCAGCCATCCGCCGCCAATACTTCCCACGGCGGACAAGTTGTAAACGACGATAAGCGGCAGGCCGATGCTGCCAAGCCCAAGATGATAACGGGAATCAAAAAACTTCGGCAGCCAGTAAAGATAAAAATACCAGATGGGATCAGTAAGAAACTTTGCCGCGGAGTACGCCCAGGTTTGCCGGTAAGTCAGGAGCTTCGTCCAGGGAATCTCGGCCATGGGCTCAGGACGATCCTCACGAATGTATTGAAGTTCAGAGGCGCTGACGCGCGGGTGATCCTCGGGGCTGTAATACCGCGCGATCCACCACACGATCCACATTGCGCCGAAGAGCCCCGTAGCCAAGAACGCGGCTTTCCAGCCGAATTTCAGGGTGATCCACGGAATGAAGGCGGGCGCAAGAATTGCGCCCACATTCGTGCCGGAATTGAAGATACCGGTGACGAGCGCGCGCTCTCGCTGCGGAAACCATTCCGCCGTCGTCTTGATGGCCGCGGGAAAGCTGCCCGATTCGCCAAGTCCCAGGAAGAAGCGAGCGATTCCAAAACCAAGCGCGGAAGCAGCCAGCGCATGCCCCATCGAGGCGAGACTCCAGAACGCCATGATGATGACGTAGCCGATGCGGCATCCCAGCTTATCGACCAGACGCCCCGAAAGGACAAGTCCGATTGCGTAGGCGAATTGAAATCCGCCGACGATGTATCCATATTGTGCTTCTGTCCAGCCGATGGAGTGTTGCAAAGTGGGGGCCAGGAGGCCAAGGACCTGGCGATCCAGATAATTAATCGAGGCGGCGAAGAACAGCATCGCGCAAACCGTCCATCGCACTCTGCTTAGGGGAGAACCCATGTGGTTTGCCCGCGCGCTCAAAGCCGGTACGCTTTTCGCGCGAGCCCGTACGCGAGGTCCGCGGCGATTTCGTAGGCTTCATCCTCATCGATTCGATGTTCTGCGACCAGGCGCGCGAGAAAGGAGCAATCGATTCTGCGCGCCACATCATGCCTTGCGGGTATCGAAAGAAACGCCCTGGCGTCGTCATTGAAACCGACCGTATTGTAGAAGCCGGCGGTTTCCGTTGTATATTCGCGAAACCGCATCATCCCTTCCGGACTGTCATGGAACCACCACGGCGGACCCAGCCGGAGGCAAGGATAGTGTCCAGCAAGCGGAGCCAATTCGCGGCTGTAAGTCGATTCGTCGAGAGTGAACAAAATGATAGTGAGGCCTGGCTCGTTTCCGAAACGATCCAGCAAAGGTCGTAGCGCCTGCACGTAGTTGATGGGCGTGGGGATGTCCGCGCCGACATCTCGTCCGAAGCGCTGGAATAACCGCGCATTGTGGTCGCGCAGACTTCCCGGGTGAATTTGCATGACCAGGCCGTCGTCCAAACTCATCGCGGCCATTTCGGTGAGCATTTGAGCGCGAAATAATTCGCGCTCGTCAGGGTCGCCACCGCCCACAGCTACTTTGTGAAAGAGACGAGCTGCGGAATCAGCGCTGAGGTCGGCGGTTGCCGCCGTGGGGTGGCCATGATCTGTCGCCGCGCAGCCCAGGCTTTTGAACTCCAGCCGTCTCCGTCGCAACGCGGAAAGGTATCCTTGCCAGTTGCTTGTATCCGCAGCGGTCATCTGCGCTAGACGCACAAGATTTTCTTTGAACTCAGGAAAATCAGGGTCAACGACCGGGTCAGGGCGAAACGTCGGAATGATTCGTCCTTTGAGGGCCGAAGCGCGGATCGTTTCATGATGGGTTAGCGAACTCAGGGGTGAATCCGTGGTCGCCAGCACTTCAAGACGAAAGCGTTCAAACAGTGACCGAGGCAGAAACGCCGGGGTTCGGAGTTTCTCCACGATGAAGTCGTAATATTCATCGGCGTTCGCCGGGGTCAGCCGTGCCTCTAGGCCAAAGAGTTCCTGGAACGCAAAGTCCAGCCAGAGTCTGGTCGGTGTCCCGCGAAAAAGAGAATAATGCTGTGCGAAAATGCGCCAAACGCGTTTAGGATCCTCCAGCGAAGTCGATCCGATTCCTAGCTGCTCTAGCGGGACGCCTTGGCTGTAAAGCATGCGAAAGACGTAGTGGTCGGGAACCACAAACAATTGGGCGGGCTCTGGAAAGGGCTCGTTCTCGGCAAACCAGCGAGGATTTGTGTGGCCGTGCGGACTGATGATCGGCAAGGCGCTTATGCTGGAATAAAGCCGCCTCGCGATGGAACGTGTGTTGGGCTCCGCCGGGAAGAGCCGGTCCTGGTTGAGCATCATCACTCATGCACCTCAACAAATAATTTCGGGCAGGGAAACGATATTCCGTCTCATGGCGCATGGGGAGGGCGGCACCGGTCTCTCTGCGCTCGTGGCCATCGGGTTGACTAGCGAGATCCAAGTCAGCAATTCGCAAATATTTATACCATGGCAAACCTCAATAGAATAACGATTGTCTAACATTTTGGCACGCGTTCTTGCTTGCGAATCGCAGCAGGTGACGGGGGTTGAAATTCAAGTTCCGCCGGGCGCTCCACACCAAATAAGTGTGCGGAATTTGCAGGATTCTTCGAGAGTCACTAGAAAGTTGCCCGCAGACGAGCATTCCGGCAGAATGCGTCTCGACATGGGTTCGAGCCAAGATCGGCCGGCCGCACTTCCGATTTCCGCTGCTGCACCCGTTGTACTCCACGCGGGATACGTTGTCGCGGGCATCGTAACGACGCTCATGGGTCCGATTTTGCCGATACTTATTGGCCGCTGGTCCTTAAGCGATCAACGCGCCGGGCTTTTTTTCACCGCGCAGTTTTGCGGGTCGATGGTGGGAGTCTCTACGCTCGGCGCGCTGATCGGACGAGGATATCGATACGCGTTCGTGTGCGGCTTCGGACTGATTGCAGCTGGAGTTGCGGGCCTAAGCCTGCGCAGCTACCCCGCGACCTTGGCCGCAGCGGCGCTGTTCGGGTGCGGATTGGGACAGGCTCTCTCCGCTACGAATTTGTGGGTGGCGGAAGTAGCAAAAGCACGCCGCGTGGCGGCGCTCAGCATCCTGAATCTAGCTTGGGGAATCGGTGCGGTTGCGTCGTCCCCCGTGGTGATGCTCACGCAACGGCGCGAGGCGATCCCATTCCTGCTCTACGCAATCGCGTCGGCCTCGGCGCTAACGGCTCTGATCTTGGCGACGATGAACTTGGAGCCCGTAGCGCTGGAAGGGGACCACCAAAAGTCCACGCCGACGCGCGGAGACAACATCAGAATCAGAAGTTCGGTGAACTTGGCGGGACTTTTTTTTCTGTACGTCGGCTCGGAGAACTCGATTGCGGGTTGGGTTGCATCACTGACGAAACGAATGCATCCCGATTCTGGCGACATGTGGGCGCTGGCGCCCCTGTTTTTCTGGGGGGGAATACTCAGCGGACGCGCCCTGGTACCGCTGGTTCCGTTTCGGTGGCGCGAACGTGCGCTGCTGGCGAGCGGCTTGATTCTGGCGACGGTTGCCGTCAGCCTACTATTGCGGGCAAAGACGTTCGCAAGCGTCGCGATCTGTGTTGGTGCAGCAGGCTTGGGGTTGGCGGGGATTTATCCAATCCTGATTGCGTGGCTTGTGAAGGCCTATGGTCTGAGGTCCAGGCGGATCGGCGCGATCATGTTTGCGCTCGCGGGGATGGGCGGCGCCACGATGCCCTGGTTCGTGGGACTGATATCGACGGGAACAGGCAGTCTGCGCGCCGGTTTGTTGCTGCCTCTAGTGGGGTGTGTGGCGATGTTTGGATTGATAGCGTCCATGCGGGAGCCGATTTTTCGTGATGTTGGCAAGCCGGGTGATTAGTTCGTGGCGGATTGCGCTCACGAATGGACGCAGCGTGTTTTATTGGGTGCTGGCGCTAAGCCCTGATTGTGTTTCCGTGCCGGCCTGCGTGTCGAGGAACTCGTATCCGGTGCGCAGGACATCGATAGCGGTCTTGGCTCCGGGTCCGACGCGATACACCGAACGCCGCATCATTATTTCCACGCTAAAGTGGTCAATGATTTGGGCTTCAACGAAACCGAAGCCGCCATATTTCCGAGCTGCAATTGGACAGTCCTCGCTGCGCCCGCATTACTCACCACCAACACATATGAACCGTCGGGATTTTGAAGACCAACGTGGTGCAGGTCAACGGCCGTGCTCTGGGAGTCAAAGCGGCGAGCGCCCCGACGCACAACACGGGAATAGTGTGCAAAAGCCCAGTATTGTCCACTGCGGGTGATCTCCTTGGTTTGCGAGTTAATCGTCACTAGCCCGCCGCATGAAAATGGTCCAACGTTCGGCCGGCCCTGCTCATCGAGAGCCAGGTTCCACGATGTAATGGAGCGGCACCAGTTGCGCAAAATGCCGCTGAAAGTCCGGCCCCACTTCCACCAATCCGTCAGATATTCGGGATCGGTGTAGGCAGGTCCTCCTTCGGTCCAATGCATCTCGGTATCCGGAAATGCAGCATGGACCCTGCTCATCATCTCGGGAGTCCCAACATAACCGTGCCAGGCCACCGCATTGGTGTACTTGCGAAGATTCTCGTCCTCAAGCGAATCCATCACGCGACCCCACAAATTGTAATTGTGGTCCAAAATCCAGATTTTGGTCGGTGTTCCGGTGCTCTGCAGAAGCGGACCCAGATGATCACGCAGGAATGTAATTTCGTACTCCTGCGGCCAGCTGCACGCGGGCATTTTGCCGTCCTGATCGGTATCCACCTCGTTCTGCGTGGTGAGCGCTCGCACCGGGACGCCCTCGGCCGCGTACGCCTGCAGAAACTTGAGGTAGTACTGCGCGTAAACCGCGAAATAATAACTGCGCATCGACCCACCCAGCATCGAACCGTTGAACTTCATCCAGCCGGGAGGGCTCCATGGGGACGAAAACAGGAACATTTCAGGATTAGCCTGTCGCGCCTGGCGCAGCATCGGGAGAATGTATTCACGGTCGTGCGCGATCGAAAATCGGGTCAGCTGGGGATCGGGTTCGCCGTCATCGAAGCTGTAAACTTTTGTGGAGTAGTCGCTCGATCCAACGCAGACACGGCCAACGTTTAGACCCATCTCCGACGGATGGAACATCTCATGGAACAGTTGCTCTCGCACCGTTGGCGCGAGCTGGTTGAACAGGTAACAAGTCGCGTCCGTAAACGCACCACCGAATCCCAGTATTTCCTGGAACTTTACGCTGGGGCTCAATTGGATCAGGTCGGCGCCGCGCGCCGCCGATGACGGAGTCCAGGCAGCCTGAGGAGCAGGAGCAAAGCGGTCTTCGCCGGACGTCGCCCAAACGGAAATGACTGTGGTGTCATTCGCTGTCAGATTTTCCGGCGCGGTTGCCGCAGCCGCAGTAAGTGGGGCCTTCTCCCTCGGTGTGACCGCTGCCGCCAATCCCAGCGCTGAAATTCCCAGAAAATCCCGGCGCGAAGTTTGCTTTTTCATGACCTTCTCCTTGAGTTCGAGGTCTCCATTGCGATTGCCAAATGGCGTGCTCCGAGCGACGCGCTTGCCAAGCAACATCAATTCTTCAGAAGCACCGGCCTGATTTTTTCGTGCGCAACAATGCCTTCGCCTTCTTTCACATCGTAAATGTGGTCGGCATTCAGATCAGTCAGCACTTCGCTGGTTCCCGCCGGCCAAAAGATTTCCACCTTATCAACACGTTTACTGCTGCCGAGGCCCACGTGAATTCGAAGATCGTTCTGGGAGAGATAACTTCCTCCACTCAACACCGCAAATGTCTGCACTAGATCTCGCGCGGTCACCTTTACGCGTGCGTTCAATGCCAGCCGGTTGCTTTTCGAGCCGGCTAGCTCGAGGTCAATCCAGTGATTCGAAGGGCCGCCTTGCGGTTGGAGGATGGTGGGGCCGCCTTTTAGATTCTCGATGACAATCTCAAGCCGGCCGTCGTTGAACAAATCACCGATGGCCACTCCCCGGCTGACTCTTGGGACTTGAAGGGCTGGCCCGACAAGTTTGCTGATGTCCTTGAACGTGCCATTGCGCTGGTTATAGAACAGCAGCCCCGGCTCGAGGTATTTCGGTCCCGCTTCGGCGGTATCCACTTGTGGGTAAACATGGCCGTTCACCAGGAAGAGATCGAGCCAGCCGGCGTTGTCAAAGTCGAAGAAGGCGTCTCCCCAGCCAACATACGCAGTCGTGCTTGGGGCAATTCCGGAAGCGTATGAAACATCGGTAAAACTTAATCCCCCATCGTTCCGGAATAATGCCGCATATTCGTCGCTGAAGTGGGATATCGCGATGGAGAAACGCCCTGTGTGTAGGTAGTCGCCTAACGCAACGCCCATGTTGGCCTGTTCCGCCCCATCTTGGCTGGCGGCGACGCCCGCGGCGAATCCGACCTCGTTGAAGTGTCCGTCGCCATTGTTCTGGTAGAGATAGTTCCTCCCGGCATCGTTAGCCAAGAAAAGATCGAGATGTCCATCGTCGTCGAAATCCGACCAAACGGCCGTTAATCCGAAAGCATTGGGAGAGTCACGAATTCCGCTCTTCTTCGACACATCCGTGAACGTGCCGTCGCCGTTGTTGTGGTAGAGGTTGGAGGAGGAACCTTTCAGCCCACGCGGGCCGCATTGCACATCGACTCCGCGATACTTGCAGGTCTGGCGGGAACCGAACGCCGGAAGATCGTCCAGATGAAAATCCACGTAATGCGAGACAAACAGGTCAACCCAACCATCGCGATCGTAGTCGCCAAAGGCCGCTCCCGTGGCCCACTGTGAATCGTTGCTCAATCCGGCTTGTTTGGAAACGTCCGTGAAGGTTCCATCGCCATTGTTGCGATACAGCACGACGCCGCCGAAGCAGGTTACGAGCAAATCTGGCCAGCCGTCGTTATTGTAATCGCCTACGACCGCACCCATTGCCCAGCAGGGGTAAGCGAGACCAGCCTTATCCGTGACATCTGTGAAAGTCCCGTCATGATTATTGTGGTAAAGCGCACTGCGCGCTTTTTTGCCGGCCAGAGCCATCTCCACGCTCTGGGCGTTGGTGAAGTAAATGTCGGGCCAACCGTCGCGATCGTAATCAATAAGAGCGACGCCTCCGCTCATCGACTCTACGATGTATTTCTGCTCGGGGCTGGAAAGATGATCAAATTTAACGCCCGTCGAAGCCGTGATGTCTACCAACTGAGGTAACGCACCATTTGTCTGCGAACCAGACGTCGACTGGCGCCAACGATTCACGCCGAGAATCGGCGCATCTGATTTGCGAAAGGGCTGACCAAAACTAGCTTGACGGCCCGGGGAAGACTGAGAGAAAGCCGAAAAGCAAATTAGCAGTACAGAGACGGCGGCAAAGAGCACAGCTCTCGCGTGGAAATTCGTGTATTCGGGTCGTCCTGGCAAATTTAGGATCCGCTCATTTCAGCGCCCTCGGTTACGGGTTTGCACGGCGTACAAGGAGCTACGCGCGAGTATGAACAAAGTGTGACCATCGCTGCCGCCGAACAACAACTGCGAGGGCCGCTCTGGAATCTCGATCGTATCGATCAGATCGCCTGCCGGGCTGTACAAGAACACCTGCCCGGCGGCGATATAGACGTTGCCCTTTTCGTCTACCGTCACGCTTTCCCCGCCGCGTTCGGCGAAAAGCCGCAAGTTGGAAAGCCCTCCGTCGTCACCCACGATGCCAACGTAGGTTTTCTCTCCGGATTCATTGGTAACGTAGTAGGGCTGGCCCTCCACGCCAGGTGCCAAGCCAAAACCTCGCAGCAGGTCATTCAATTTAGTCCCGTAGTACAGTTCCCCGCTCACAAACTGCTCTCCCGCGGGGAGGAAGGTGCTTCCGTCCGGGGACACGAACTGGTAAGGCTTTCTGGCGGCAATCTTTTCGAGGAAATCGTTCTCGTTGCTCCAGTCCCCTGCGGGCAGGACCGGGATCATACCTGGGCGTGGCTGCGCGGGAACGGCTGGCAGGACCGTAATGCCATCATCTTCGGAGCCAGGCTTGAAACTGTACACTGTCCCCTTCCCGGCGTACGAAACCACGATTAGATCGCCGGCCTTATCAAAGAAAAGTTGCACCGGATCTAGCGGATTATCACGAACCTTTGACAGTTGGCGCGTCGTGGCGGTCCAGCGGTAGATCGTTTGCCATTTAGCGTCCACGAAATAGACGTTTCCGGAGCTGTCAACAGCTCCCCCGGAAATATTGAAGAAACCGCCCGCGATTTTCTCGACCTTTGCGCCCGCGGCGAGAACCGGAGACGGCTCCTTTTGTTGGACTTGTGGCGCGCTTCCCGAAATCGTCAACCAGGCAAATTCGCGTTGACGAATTTCTATGTTGTACGTTTGATCGAACAGCGCATTGTCGAAGGACACTTTGCTGTCGCTGTAGCAGTGGACGTTGCGAAGCCGTATATTCGTCGAGTCAGTAACTTTCACAGCGTACGGGAACGGCTGATAGCTGCTTACAACTCGATACATGTGAAGGTTCGCAATGGTGATGTTGCTTGAGTCCCGAATATCGAGCGGCAGAGCGAATCCGCCCTCGCCTCTTTCCTCTTCCGTCTGCAGCGCATAAATTTGCCAGTTGGATGCGTGGTCCAGCACTACCTCGTTGCGAACATGATGCTCGCTCGACAGTTCGTAAATTCGCCCTTCGCTCGAGGTGTTCGAGATGTACAAGCCCGCTTGCGCGAACGTGCTGGGCGTCCAGATGTCGACGAAAGTCCCGCCGCCAGTGATCCACAGGCTGGGATACTGTCCGTCCCAGCGGCGATTCAGATTGGAATCGGCGGTATGGGTATCGTTATAGATCTCCTTCCACGCTTTGGAGCTTTCCGCCGCGGTTGCGTTCGGATCAATCGTGCCGTGCCCGCCCAGGAAGCGAACGTCGTTCATCATCGAGTCGCTGCCAGCCATCCACTTCGCCGCCACCGCTCGCGGGTTGATTCCGTTTGTGTACAAGCCGATGCCAGTCACGATATTCGTTCCGCCTTTTGGGGTTTCCAGCAGCGGCTTGGGACTGCCAACGCCCTGAAAGGCCGGGGTCGAATCGGCAAGCAAAATGCGAGTGACGCTCGGATGAAGTCCGATAAGAATCGTATCCGGCCTTAGCGTGATCGTATCTGTGACCCGGTATTGGCCGGACGGCACGTAGATCGCGCGGTGCTCAGCGATAGCTTTTTTGAACGCATCGGTATCATCCGCCGCGCCATCACCGACCGCACCCAGGTCGCGGATATTAATCCACGTCTCCATTGGGGGCAGGTCCAAAATGTCGGACTTGACTGGTTCTGGCAAAGAGTTCAGCGATGTGGAGTCGAATACGTCGCGCGTGACGGGCAGCGCGGCAATATCATCATAATGCAGACCGTGAGAGAAGGTCTTCACTTCATATATCTCTGATGGACCGGCGACGCTCTTTCCACTCTCGCGATAAGACACAAAAACAGGAACGCTTCGGCAGACGACGTTTTCCATATTGATTTCAGTGCGGGCGCTGTTCTCATTGCTAATGATCACCGCAGGCCCCGTAATGTTCTCCATGCGTCCGTCTTTTATCCAGAGTTCATCGGAGAATTGAGCATCGATGGAAATCGCCGTAGGGACATTCTTGAATTGTGGACGGATCAACGTCAGGCCAGCCTCGCGCTCTCTGATCGCCGCGTCACGCTGGCCCTCAAACGTGGCATCGATCACCGTGAATTGCCAGCCAGGGGACGGCTTCCGAGTCCAGATGCCGTATTGGCCCCCGTAAAAATGGACGTCTTGTGCGACGTTGCCGCCATCGTGAATTCCGGCAAGTCCTGAGCCGATGTGAAAGTCCATGTGAGCGAGAAAGCAATGCTGCGCATAATGGGCGCGCACTCCCACTGCACCCGGATTTCCCTCTTGGATTTCAACGTCGATATTGCTGATCGCGGAATAAAACGTGCCAGGGTTGGCATCCGCTGGAGGCGCATTCGAGTTCGGTCCGCCGCCCGCGAAGAACATCATGTAAGCGGGCCCCTGCTGAAAACCCGGAGTACTTGCTGCCAGCACGAATGCAGGCCGCATGGTCCCGAAACCTATTAGCCGGATTCCGGGCCAAATGTAGATCGTCCTGGTGAGACGGTAGCGGCCGGATGGAACAAACAGAATGCCCTGGTTCGTGGTCTCGCGAACCTTATTGATCGCCTGCTGCAATACGGCGGAGTCATCCGCGATTCCGTCTCCCTTTACAGGGAAATTATCCGGCGACAGATAAACTGCTTTTGCATCGTTTGGGCGGGCCGGATAGTACGAGGTCCCGAGCAGCGGAACAGCCATCGACAATAGCGCCACCGCTAAAAGAATCGTCTTCATTATCGAGATCGTCCCCGCTTTAATTCCTGGAAATTAGTCGCGCCTTCACGTCCGTGCGTGAATGATTCGGCAGGGCCGGAGCCCGCGATGGCCTTCGCTCCAGGAGCGACTCGACTATCGTCTGGGATCCGCATCGTCGTTTTCGCCAGTGGTTCGCTCCAGACGCATCTCGTGATAAATTTCCTGAAGTTTCTCCTTCATCTCCTTATACTTTTGGTATTCTTCTATTTCGTGTTTGGCATCCGCGGGGCGCCCCAGCTCTCGATACACTGTACCGAGGCGGAAATGGGCCACGGCGCTGGTGGGATCCAGCGCGATGGCATGCACCAGAAGCGGCTCGGCCTTTTGCGGCTGGTCCATGGCCATCAACACCTTCGCAAGCCCAATGTTTGCCTCGGGGTCTCCCGGCTGCAACTGAATGGCCCTCGTGTAACGTTCGTAAGCTTCCTTTAGATCGTTTTTTTGGACAGCGATATCGCCAAGCCTGATTTCAGACTGTTCATCGAACGGATTGGCCTCTAGCGCCGCCTTGTACTCGCTTTCAGCTTCTTCATGGGCTTCGGGAGTCGACACGGTTCGCAGCATCTCGGCCAGCTCAAAATGGAGGCCGGGCAGCTGCGGATTGATCTTGAGCGCGGCCCGGTAGTTCTCAATCGCTTCCGCGGTGTGCCCTTGCTTCGCCAGTTCGTGCGCCATCGCTTGGTGCATTCGAGCGGAATTCGGGGCAACCACGGTCAAACTGAGCAGCGACTCGTTAGCAAGATCCGAGTAGACTCGGTAGGCGATGTACAGAAGCCCCTCATCCTCTGGCTCCAGCTTCCGAAGAACGCTCACGACCGCAGCGGCTTTATCCAGATCGCCTGTCCCCGAGTAGATTTCGATCATTTCCATGCCAGTCTCCATCCGAATCTTCTCATCCTTCACGTTGGGAAAAGCTTTCTCCAAATTGTCGCGACCCGCGCTGATCGCTCCGGTGCGCTTTTCCGCAATGCCCAGAAGAGCCTGAATCTTCCACAGGCTAGGTCGCAGCTTCAGCGCGGCACCGAGCTCTGGAATCGCGTCCGTGTACGCACCCTGAAAGAACAGCACCACGCCCAGATTGCCGTGGGCATCTACGTTGTTCGGATCCAGAGCGACAATCGCCTTGAATTCGGGCACCGCTAGATCAGGTTTGTTCTCGTGCAAGTATTCCGCAGCCTGTTGATTGTGGACTTCGATCTGCTGCTGGCGGCTAGGAGTCGATTGGGAGTAAGACGGCTGCGACGCAACAAAGAGAACGATCCACAACCAAACGGCGATTTGTTTAATCATGTGCCGATTGTACGGCGAACGAAGCGGATTCTAAAATCTCACTCGGCTAAAGACAGAGATGAGGACGGCAGGGGGGACTGCCGTCCTCTACTAAAGTGGCCGTCTCTGTTAGAACGTCACTTTCGCACTAAGCTGACCGCTGCGAGGGGCTACCGCGACACCACCATTCTGGGTTGCGGCGTTGATTTCGCCGAAATTGGCGGCCCCGAAGGTTTGGCCCGGAATGCCGAGGCTCGGATGGTTAAAGACGTTAACCCAGTCTGAACGCAGCTCCAAGTGAATGCGTTCTCCGAAGCTAAAGCTCTTAGCGAGGGAGAAGTTAAAGACTGTCAGGCGGGGCCCACGCAGTATGTTCCTACCCTCATTACCGAACGCGAATTCCCCTCCAGGAGACGCATTGGCGAAAGCTGCGGTATTAAACCACTCGCTGGGACCTGGATTGGCGACGCGGATATTGCCCACAACGTTGGGAAACCAGTTGCAGCCGTTGTTGACGTCGCCGCCGGATGCGGTGCCGCCGACGCCGCAGCCTGTAATCGTCGAGTTCAGGTTATCGTTGTTGACTACCGTGAATGGATTTCCGCTCTGGGCGACAACCGTTCCTGCAATCCGCCATCCGCCAACCGCAGCGTTCGCCAGCGCGTTAGCATCGCTCATATACATCTTTCCCTTGCCGAACGGCAGCTCGTAAGATACGTACCCCTTGAACGCTGATGGGATGTCGAAATTCGAATTGCCGTAATTGGCGCCGGGGTTGTTTCCGATTTGCCAATACTGCGTCCCTCCGCGGCTGCCCCATCCGCCGGAATCCTGGTCATCCAGAAAATGGGACCAGACGTAGTTGAAGCTGAAGAGGAGGCCGTTGGAGTAACGCTTGGTGATGGCGGCCTGCAGAGCGTTGTAATTCGAGAGTGCGTTGTAATTATATCCGGTAAGCTGTCCCCAAGCCGGAAAGGGCCGGTCCGCCTGGATGGCCTTACCCGCGGCCGCACTCGCCGCAATACCCTCTGAACTGGTTATTTGATTAACGTCCGTGTTGAATTGCAGATTGCTTCCGTGGCTGCCGACATAGGCAAGCGACGCCAGAAAGTTATTTGCGAAGGTATGCTCAACGCTGAGTTGCCATTCGTTGATTCGCCCGACCGGGACGTTGTACGGGACATAGGTCTGGTTTGAGGGCGAGGTGACGTTAAGGTATTGGGAGACTTGCTTCGCGTTCGGCGAGCCCGTGACATAATTGAGAACAGTCGCGGCCGTGGCAGCGGAAGAAGAGAGGGAGATCAATGGAGTCGGACCGGTTCCCTGGTTGATATCCGAGGCATTGCCGGAACTGGTGTTGAGAGCCCCAAAGCCCATTCCATTGCCGTAATCGTCCTGGCTGAAGTTATACGAGTACATCCCGAACCCGCCGCGAATGACCGTGTCGTTAAGCACCGACCATGCAAAACCGACACGAGGCAGGAAAATATCGTAGATCGGCTTCTGCAAGGAAGTTCGATTGTCTTGGGGAGCAAACCACAGCGAGCCTAGTTGGCCATTCAAGGAACCGCAAGGCGTGCCGTTTTGATCGACGCTGCAGATCAGCGGGATATTCGGATCGAACCCTCCCATGCTGTTGTTGATCTCGGTGAAGCCGGTTGTAGCTACGTAGCGCAAGCCCAGGTTCAAGGTGAAATTCGATTTAACCTTGATGTCATCTTGCACAAACAATTGCGGGCTCTTCAACCTGGCGTAGGACACTCCTTGATTGGTCGCACTCCACTTTTGCACGTCGCCAAGCAGGAAGTCAGCCAAGCCGGCTCCTGTCGTCCCCGCTGCGGCTAGGTTTTGTGCGGTGTAGTTACCGGTGAATGTGAAATTGCCCGAAGTCAGGTTTCCCCACGGTGTGGTATTGCCTTGTCCCATCAATACCTCGACGCCGAAGTGCAGAATGTGCTTGCCTTTGACCAAGGTCAACGTGTCCGATGGATCGTAAAGGTTTTCAATGTATATGGCGTTGGTGCCCGGGGCCAGTCCCGAGCAGCAGATGCCGGCGCCGCCGATGTTGATCTGCGGGAAAACGTCCGCCTTGGAGTATTGCAGGCCCAGGGTGGTGGCAGCGTTAAACCCAAGGGTCTGGGGAACGAACCAGTTGCCTTGTTTGGTGTAGGCCATGCGGAACTCGTTCACCATCGACGGGCTGATCGTCCAAGTTTCGGTGATCTGCGCGTTGTAACCGTCGATGTCGCCGGAAAAGCAATTGATCGGGCATGGGAATGGCCCGTATTTATTGACGCCGGGGTTATTCTTCTGGCTGATTGAAAAACTCACGCGGTTCTTCTGGGAAAGATCATAGTCAAGACGCCCAAAGAACCTAAGATTCGGGTTGGGAGTTGGCAGAATGGTGGAGAAGTTGTTGCTGAGAGCTCCCGGGGCGCCCGCATTGGGCGCAGGGTAGAAACCCAGTATCTTCGCCGCTACCGGATCTACGCGGCTGCCTGGAATCGCGTTTACGCCAGCAAGCGCCCCGGTATTTTCCGCCGCGAATGAAGTTCGAGTACAACCCGGCGTTGCACAGCTGGCGGGGTCGTAGAGAGTCGGAAGTCCGGCTGCGCTGAAATCGAAGGCGCCCGGATGAGCGGTGCCCTGGCCGATTTCGGCCAGAGTTGGAGTGGTGCCTAATGATGCACTTGCCGCGCCATTGTTATAGATCTTATCGACGACAAAGAAGAAGAACAGCTTGTTCTTGATAATCGGTCCGCCGACGGAACCGCCGTATTCGTCGTACCGCAAATAGGGTGAGTTTTGAGGAGTTAGGCCTCCACTCGCGTTCGGAATCCCAAAATAGGGCTTCGCGTTCAGTACGGTATTCTGCCAGTATTCGTAGGCTGACCCGTGAATGCTGTTGGTTCCGCTCTTGGTGATCTGGTTGAATACGGCGCCGCCGATGCCGTATTCCGCCGAGAACGAAGAGGTCGTTACTTGGACCTCCGAAACGGCCTCGAACAACGTGTTGTCCACGTTGTTGCTCACCGGCAGTTGAACTACACCTCCGTCCTGCAGGTAGTTGGCGTAATTGGGGAGGTTTCCGTTGATCGAGACCGCATCCCCCGCATTGTAAGCGCCGCTACCCTCTGACGAGGGCGCCGTCGGAGAACCGGCCGCGCCGGGCAGCAGAATATTAAAGTTCGCCCAATCGTTGCCGGTGATCCCGGAACCTATTTGGGGGAGCACGCCGATGGTTTGCGCTTCCCAAACCGTTCCCATGTGGCTGGTTTCGGTGTCGAGCAGCGGTACGCCAGCTTCCGTTACGACGACCGTTTCCGATACTGTGCCAACTTCCAGGCTGGCGTTCTGAGTAATTACGTCGACATTCAGCGTGAACGGGCCGACCACAACTCTCTTAAAGCCGTTGGCCGTGAACGTAAGCTTATAGTTTCCGGCGGGTGTGGAAACGGTATCGTATATACCGTCCTGGTTGGTCACAAACTGCTTCGTCTCGCCCGTATCGATGTTGCTGAGCGTGACGGTGGCGCCGGCCACCACCGCTCCCGAAGTATCCGCGACCGTGCCGCGAATCTCACCGGTGTTCCTGCTTTGGGAAAGGACCGGCTTGGCCATACCCACCACAAGGCAAAACGCAAGCGCGAAGCGGATTAATCCGTTCATTTAGTTCCTCCACCCCAGAAATTGACCATCCACCCAGAAATCAAACAACCCCTCTGAAAACGGCTTTTCACCCGGCAAAGCCACGTTGCGCCCATGTCCAACGAGCGGTTGTCAGTATCCTAATCGACCCTCGCAGCACTGGTTGCAGCAACGAATCCATTTCTGAACACACTACGACGTCTCCGCTTGTTCCGCCGCTTTGCCTAGCGCTTGCGGTCGCGGCGAAAAGTAATCTAATTAACCAAGGTTCTACTTACATGTACCGCAAACCTACCCCACCGCTTGCCAACCCAGTGTGCGAGAAACATCGTTGTTCTACTGGGTTTACGGCTAGTAGTTTTACACTACCCCGTGATGCGGGACATATAGCTCCACAAACGAATCTTTGTCAATAGGAAATATCGATATTCTAAAAAGAAAATTGTAATAGCTGGATTTTCTTGATTTGTCGCCGTTTCTCTGCATACAATCCGCACCCTGATACGGCTGAGAATCAGGCGACCTTCCGGTCGGGGGGCGGGCGCCGCGAGTACGTTTATCTAAATGAAACCTCGTACCAGAAAAACAGATCAGCCCAAGAAGACGGCCGCGACGCTGAAGGCCGTGGCGGAGCGCGTCAACCTTACGCCTAGCACCGTTTCGCATGTGTTGACCGATTCTCCCGCAGCGCGTTCGGTCCCTCAGAAAACAAAAGATCGCATCTTGGCCGCGGCGCGCAGACTGAACTACCAGCCGAATTTTTTCGCGCGTTCCCTGAAGGTGAGGCGCAGCCACACCATCGGAGTGATCGCCGTGGAAATCGGCGACGCTTACAGTTCTCTGGTGATTGGCGGGATCGAACGTTATCTTCGCCAGCGGGATTTCTTCTTTCTCACCGTGGCCCATCGGCACGATCAGAAGCTGCTGGCAACCTACGAGACTATGCTTCAACAACGCGGCGTCGAGGGATTCATTACCGTCGATACTTTCTTGGCTGGTCAACCCCCTCTCCCGACGGTGGCTATCGCGGGCCATCGCAAGATCCAACGCGTAACCAATATTGTTCTGGATCATCGACGGGCCGCTTCGCTGGCGTTGAACCATCTGGTCGGTCTGGGCCATGAAAAAATCGCATTCATGAAAGGTTCAACGGCGAGTTCGGATTCCGACGAGCGCTGGAATGCCATCTGCGAGGCCGCTGCGAAATTGCGCATTCGCATTCGTCCCGAACTAATCCTGCAACTCGAAGGTGCCGATCCCACGCCGAATCTAGGCTATCCGTTTGCCAAGCAATTGGTCGCGAGTAAGCAGCCATTTACGGCCCTTTTTGCCTACAATGATATTTCCGCCATCGGTTCCATCCGCGCTTTCCAGCAAGCTGGCCTACGTGTGCCGGACGACGTGTCGGTGGTCGGCTTCGATGATATTCAGAGCGCTGCCTACCTCAGTCCGCCGCTGACCACCGTGAGACAACCCCTGCAAGAAATGGGTGAGATCGCGGCACGTACGCTGCTTGATCGAATCGAGAAACGGGTGAATTACGTTCCGGAAATTTCGATCGCACCGGAGTTTGTTGTACGCGATTCCACCGCGCCTCCGAACCACCGGCGCGCGATGGTCAGCTCAGCGGAATCCGACCCAGCGCAGAATGGCCGTGATTTGTTGCAGCCGGCGACCGGATAGAAGTCTAACGTTTCATTTCTGGATGGAAATTTGCAGCGCGGCAGGAAAATGGCAAATCTGAATAAGCACAATCCGCCAGTAACCTTAAAGGCCGTCGCCAAACACCTAGGATTGACTCCCGGAACAGTTTCGTCGGTTCTGAATAACTCTCCCGCATGCCGCTCCGTCCCTGGACATACGAGGAACCGTATTTTCGCTGCGGCGCGCGAATTGGACTACAAGCCGAATTTTCTAGCGCGAGCGCTGCGAGTGAAACGCACCTACACGATCGGGGTGATCGCGGCTGAAATCGGCGACCCTTACGGATCGCTGGTCATTAGCGGGATCGAGCGATACCTTCGGGAGAAAGATTTCTTTTATCTCACGATGGTCCACCGGCACGAAAAAGAACTGCTGGAATGCCATTCGCGGCTACTACTCGAGAGGGGAGTGGAAGGCCTCATAACAATCGATACTTCGATCGTCCGGCCTCTGCCACTGCCCGCTGTGGCTGTCGCCGGACGTCGCACAGTCGAGGGAGTTACGAACATCGTCATCGACCATCGGACGGCGGTGCGGGATGCGCTTCAGCATCTGATCGAACTGGGGCACCGCGACATCGCATTCATGAAGGGGCCACAAACCAGCTCGGATGCGGAGGATCGATGGAATTGCATCCTAGGGGTCGCCCGCGAACTTGATATTTGTATTCGTCCCGAGCTGATTGTGGAGATGAACGACCCCGACGGCCGCGCCGTGCTGACACCTGAAAATTGCTATCCCTTCGCTATGGAATTGTTGGGTCGCGGTCGACCATTCACTGCGCTTTTTGCGTACAACGATAACTCGGCGATTGCGGCTGTTCGAGTCTTCCACGATGCTGGCCTGCGCGTGCCGAAGGATGTTTCCGTGATTGGATTCGACGACATCCAGGCCGCGACGTACACCAGTCCTGCGCTCACGACGGTGCGGCAGCCGCTCAAGAGGATGGGAGAAATCGCGGCAAGCACTCTTCTTGATCGGATCGCAGATCGCGGCGAGTATGTGCCGGAGATTGCGATCGAGCCCCAGTTCGTTGTGCGACAATCCACTGGTCCAGCCCCAACGCAGCGCTCGCAACCCACCCGTTCGAGAACTCGGCCTGCTCGGTTGCCCGTGCCCCCTGCATCCTAGCTTCAACCCGGCCGCACCGATCTTGCGCGAGGAACGGGTCGCAGGCGAACTGATGTACAATCTTTGCCAACCGGAGCGCCAATATGAAAATGCCGGTTACAGTCCGTTCATTGCAAGTTGCTCCCCGCCTTTGCGGCGCTGCCGTTTTATGGCCTGTGCTTCGCAATCTGAAGTATCGCGGACGGCCGATCGCGAGGCTCCTCCTAAATGAATTGGCCCTTTGTGCTTTCGCCGTTGTCGTCTTGACACCCGCGCTCCCCGCCCAGCAAGACAACACGCCTGGTTGGCCCTTGCATAGCTCCGCGCCTGATCACGCGCTTCCCGACGCCACAGGCCCACGACCTCCGAACATTGTTGCAGCGGAAGAATCCTGCTTGCTGTGGGCGCCCGCGAAAGTGCAACGAGCCATGATCGGCGCTGCGAGTCTAAAGGTTCCCGGAAAAGCCAGAGGTGAGTACAAGAAAGGATGCAGCGATTTGAAGGACAAGAATCCCGCGAGTGCGGAGGACCACCTGCGCAAGGCGGTTCAGGAATATCCGCAATATGCAGCCGCGTGGGCCCTGTTAGGTCAGGTTCTAGCCGCGGGGAACCGAATTGAAGAAGCACGGACCGCGTGTGCTCACGCATCAGGCGCAGATTCCAGCTACACGCCCGCATACCTTTGCCTTGCGGACATTGCCGCGCAGCTGAAGGAGTGGCATCAGACTCTGGAGCAGGCAAATCGCGCTCTGGCACTCGATCCGGTACAGAATTTGTACGGAAATTTCTACAGCGCGATGGCCCAGTTCCATTTAAGCAACCTGCCAGCAGCGGAGAGAAATGCGCTGGAGACCATCGACGCCGATCACCTGCACCGCATCCCGCAAGCGCACCTTTTGCTGGCGCAAATATACGGCGCTAACCACGACCTGTATGGTGTGTCTGTTCAGCTTCGGGCCTACCTGAAAGTTGCTCCCAGCTCGCCTGATTCTGCCGCAGTGAGGAAAAGCTTGGCGGACATCGAAGCCCAAAACCCGAAATAAGCGGACCATTCGATAGACCTGTCGGTGATAAAAGGCCTCAGCGGGACCTGTTTGGTTCACGACGGAACTTCTATAAAGGCTGACCTTATTGGATTGGCCGATCTGCCGTTGAGCCGGAAGTGCAGACGAGCTGGATGGAAACTATTCCAATTGCAGTGCAACCATCGGATCCATGCGCATTGCGCGCCGCGCCGGGATCTAGCAAGCCGCGTGACGATCGCCATCACGCTCGCCGCTCGAAGAAACGTCGCGGGATCTGAGGCCGACACTCCGTAGAGTTCGCGCGAATGCAGCCGTGTGGCTCCCAACGCAGATTTCATGCCGATTGCGATCCCTACTAGCGAGAATTTCGCGCCTTCCTTCATAACTAGCCACAGCACGTCGCGGCTCTGCGCACCCATGGTCGGCCGAATCCCGATTCATACTCACGAGTGCAGGGCTGATGAGACGATGAACGAACTCTGACATAACGACATCCTGGTTGAGGATTCTACTTGCGTCGTCGGGTACAATTCGCTGGACAATTCGAGGTGCCCGCGCTGCAACTAACGGTTTCCAACCCGAGACCGTGCTGTCTGTGAAGAGGCTGCAGCGGTTTCTTAGCTTTCAGGCAAAATGATCGACGGATCCGTAAGATGATGTGCGAGAGGAGCGAGTCGAAATGGACATGACGCGCCGACAGTTTACCCTGGCTCTTGCAGCTAGCACCTACCTGCGCCCCTCATTGTTCGAGCCGCTTTCCCCATTAGGAGTTCCCCGGGGCGTCGTTCCCGGCCGAGTCACTTGGGCGCACGATCCGGCGGCTGTGACTTGGGATGGCACAGGTTCGTGGTGGACTGACGCCCACAATGACCAATCTGTAATTGACCGCATGGTTTCCCGGTCGATTTGCGGTCTTACCAATCAAAAAAGCGACGCCCCGGCATGGAACTCCATCTTTCTGTACTTCAATCGCACGCATGGTCGCGGCAAAGCCGGATACACTGCTGGGGAGAAGATTGCGATCAAGGCGAACCTGAACAACACAACTGACCATGGCACGAACGAACGCCTGAATTCCTCGCCCCATTTGATCCTTTCGCTCGTCCGACAGTTGACCGGCCCGGGCCGAGTGCCACAATCATCGATCACCCTCTTCGATTCCAGCCGGTGGATCCCCGGCAATCTCTACGACAAGATTCACCATGAATTTCCCGGCGTAACGTTTGTGGACCATATCGGAGGGGATGGAAGAGCAAAGGCCGAGTTCAAACCCAACGCGATTCCTTTCTCAGTGGAAAGCCACAATGCCACGGGACTCGATACCAAGGTGGTCGAGGCCGACTACTTAATTGATGCTGCCGTGTTGCGAGCGCACGTGAGTACAGGGGTGACACTTTGCGCGAAGAATCTCTTCGGCGCTACGAGTATCAACACCGACTGGCGCAAGAACGCGCACGACGGTTTCCCTCACAACAGCGATGGTTCGGCAAGCTATTCCGCGTTCACAGATTATTTGGGTCATAAAGACCTCGGCGAGAAAACCGCTCTTTTTCTTATTGATGGGCTCTACGGAAACGACAACGTGGATGGTCCGCCTCATCGCAAATGGAAGCTGGCGCCATTTAACGATGCTTGGCCGAACAGCATTTTTATGTCCTTGGACGGCGTAGCGATCGATTCCGTCGGTTTCGATTTTCTCACGTCGGAATGGCCCGATCTTCCCGATATTGCGAATGCCGATAACTACCTGCGCGAATCTGCTTTGGCGAATGACCCGCCGTCGAAGATTTTCTATGCTCCTGAACGCGACGGCGTCCGATGCCGCAGCCTGGGCGTACACGAGCATTGGAACAATGGGACAGACAAGAAGTACTCGCGCAATCTGGGGAAAGCGCAGGGGATCGAACTTTTCCAAGTCTGAAGTGCGGAACTTACTTGAGCCGTCGCTGCCGCTGATTGGCGGAGTAGCGGAACCGCAGACAAGTTGTCGGTTGTTCTCGGTACTCAGGGAGGGAGGATGAACCGGAGAGCGGTTTCCTTATGCTTCGCAGTGGCAGCGATGCTACCGGCAATTGCGTTTTTCGAATCATTCTTGAGCCAGTATAAAGGCTGGCCTTATCAGGATGCCCGCTATAGTGGGGGTCCCCAACCAATACCGGGAAAGGTCTTGTGCGCTTACTACGACTTGGGCGGCGAAGGGGTGGCGTATCACGACAGCGATCCACAGAATCACGGCAGCGGAGAGTTGAACCCGGCCGATGGGACCTATCTCAACGAATTTCGTATGCGCGAGGGAGTGGACACTTCCTACACGAAGTTCAACCGGAAGCCGGATCAGATTGACGACAACCCCTTCGACAAGGTTGTTCCTCCTGCAGACCTGCTCTATGTTGGCTGGACCGAACCCGGAGAGTGGTTCAACATCACTGTCAATGTGACACGCGCCGGAACATACGCGGCCGATTTCCTGTACACATCGAATCGCGGCGGCACAATATCAGTCGCTGTGAACGGAAAGGACGCAACCGGACCTCTGCAGATCACCACAACAAGTGATCCTGCAGACCCGGTGAGCTGGCGTCAGTGGCACCACTGGAATCTGGCGTCGCAACTTTTCAAGGTTCGCCTCAACAAAGGGAAAAACGTTCTCACCGTACACATACTGACCGGCGGCAACATGAACCTCGCTTACTTCGACTTCAAGCAGGCTCACAGATGAATGGAATGTGCCAGAGTCTCAAGTCAGCGTCAGGCGTAAACCTGTAGCGTGCGGAACAGTGACGGAGCACTTGCCCTGCTGGAGCGAGTAGGTCGTCGTTGAGGTTGTGATGTGCGCTTCGCGGCTGTCCAGTGCCGGCGCGTGCAATATTTCGGTTTCCACCGCTCCGCGGATGCCTCGACCGAAATCGAGTTCCACTTCAAGGTCTGCGGCCGCGTCCTTGTTCAGAATGATCACCGAGGTCTGGGCGCCGGGCAGCTTTGCGGCATAGGCCGTTGCATTGACTCCCGTAGCCTGCAGCTTCGCCGAGAAGTCGGTCTGCAAAAGTGTTCCGCCGCTGAACAAGCCCGCGAACTTGAGTCCATACGCGACCGGCTCCAGCAGATAGTCCGAGCCAAACGTCGCAATCGGCGTATAGAACGGATGCGGATGCGCCGCAATCTGTTCGGGAATTTCGCCACTCGCTTCGAGAAGCGCGTCGCCGGGCAGAGATCCACCAACGGAATTGGCCACAGATTTCCCCGTACCACCGTGCAGATTGACGCCAGAATAGTTATTACTGGCCAGCAGCAGCGAATAGTCGGCTGACCAAAGCGCGGCAGCAAACACGTCGGAGACACCCGGCTTGCCTCCGCGATAACACGTGTTGCCTTCGGTCATGCGAACGCGCGCACCCATCTTGCTGGCTGCGGCCGATGCGATATTCGCCGTGTGCTGCACCTTTTGCATCGTGGCAAGTTTCAGCAGGTTCGGAATGTTGACGTCGGGGTTCGTCGCCGGGCCGCCAAAATAATAATGATGAGTCAGGGTCGTTACGCGAGGCGGGGCCTTTATGGAAGGCCATTGATCGGCGATCTCAGTCAGCCATGACGCGTTGCTCGCAACATCAGGCATCCCGAACCTTGCTGCGGGCACCTGCTCTGTGATGGCGCGCGACAGGGAGAGCCATTCCTCGAGGTAGGTCTTGGCCGACCATGTCTTCGGATCGCGCAGGTGCTTGCTAAACAGATCCGCCTCGTTTCCAATCTGGAAGTATTGCAGGCGGTCGCCGAGAGTCGCTGCCACAAAAACTGCTTCTTCGGCGGCGCGTGCCGGTGTATTCGTCCCCATGCCGATGCCATAGATGCAGTTCCAACCAGTGGCCCGGAGGAAGTCCGCCAGATTTCTGACTGCCTCGACCGTCACCGCGTAGTACTGAGCCTTCGGCTCGCCCGTGACCTCACGCACTTGAGGATGCTCTGGTTCGGGAGAATCAGGCGCGGGTTTCCAGTAGGCGAAGTCGCTGGTGTTGCCGCCCAGGCGCAGAATGCCGGATGACGACAGTGCTTTGAACTCGTGAATCAGGCCGCTGTTCTGCGCCGAAAAGAAAGTCGAGTCCGCGAGTTGCTGCACCTCATAAGACAGGCCGACAAAGTCGATGGGTATATGAGGACCGGTCGCATCGCTCGGAATGTCGAGGCCAACCCGGATCTTGCTTTGGCCCTGCGCGTGAAGACGCGCTGCAGCCAGGGTGCAGGCTGCGGTGGCAAGAAATCTTCGTCGTGTGAGCATCGAGCCCCCCTGCATTGCTGCCGGGCCTTAGCATCGGCAGTGTTTTGGTCGGAAAGCATACGACACGTTGCCGTAATTCCATTCGAGTATTTTGTCGCGACCGCTCGCGCTGGAGGAAGGAAGCAAATTTCAGTTACCACCGGATGCGCGGGATTCTATGCTGCGAGGAAGGGCTTCCAACGATCCAACATGAACCTTAACTCGGTAACTTCTTCTGGGCGAAGGTTTGGAAGTGGCGGACGGACGGGACCTGCCGCCATTCCAAGCAAATTCATCGCCTCCTTCATGACGGAAACCTCGTACCCTTTGCGACGAGCGCGCAACTCGTAAAGAGGGATCACATAGCTGTTCATGAGCTGCATGAGTGCCGGGGAATTTCCCGCCGAAGCGACCTCGTGAAGTTTCAGAGAAAGTTTCGGAGCCACCGTGGCAATGCTGGACGTGTATGTTCGGATGCCGATGCTGTAGTAGCCGGGGACACAGTCATCGCCAGCTCCGCCAATCCAATAGAGCCGGTCTCCGACGCGGTTCATAATCCGCTCGTACCGGCGCAAGTCGCCTTGGCCATCCTTCCAGCAGACGAGCGTAGGGATTTCCTTCGCCAGACGCTCCACCCATGCCGGTTCAGGATTTACCCAATCGCGACTGTACACCAGCATTCCCAACGCAGTTGCCCCACCGATTGCTTTGTAATATTCCGCGAGTCCCTGCTCATCGGCGTTTGGGTAATAGGGTGGCAACGCCAGGATGGCATCCGCACCCACCCGCTCCGCTTGCTCGGCAAATTCGATCGCTATCGGCAAGTTGAAGCCGGTGCTTGCCATTACCGGAATCCGGCCGTGCACTTCCTCTACGGTGGCCCTTACAACCTCTAAATGCTCCGCAGGAGTCAGGGAATACATTTCGCCCGTCCCGCCTGCGGCGACGATGGCAGCAGGTGCATTCGCCATCAGGCGTTGAAGATTCTTGCGAAGTCCGGGGATATCCAAGGACAAATCCGGCTGCAACGGTGTGATCGGAAATGCAATCACTCCACGAAGTTTGGCACGGAGTTCTTCAGGCTTCATTTGCTCACCCACGCGGACGGAACCGAAACGTAAATTCGACGGCGCAACAACCGCTGAAGTCGCCAGGGTGCGCATTCCGTCCAGAAACTCCCGGCGCGAAAAATGTAAGGACATCTTTGCTTCCCTCGCTCACTTATTTGGCCACAGGAGTGTTTATTCCTTTTGGTCATCTCCCGGATCGCTAAACGATACCTCAATAACCCAGTTTCTTGTCCACCACGTTCAAGAGGGCTCGCCCGCCGTGAGTGCTTTCGAGCGCATCGATCAACCATCTGATTCCGGTTGGAAATTCGAACCTCATGTGTTACAACCTGTAACGGTTGACGGCGTGACGGAACATTTCCTCGCGCGCTAGCGTTCCCTGTTCAGGCGCGGCGTTACGCGCAGCGTTTGGTTGGGCTATTCCCAATAGCTCCAGCTCCGGGAGCTTAAGGACTCTGGCATGAACAATCTCTGGCGTGACTTGGGCTTCGGTTTCCGGCTGCTCCGCAAAAATCTGGGCTTTGCCACGGTCGCCGTCCTGGCGCTGGCGCTAGGCATTGGCGCGAATACCGCGATTTACAGCATCGTGTACGCCACTCTGCTCGAGCCCTTGCCTTATTATCACCCCAACGAAATCGTGATGGTGTGGTCGAAGATCCAGGGACAACGCAACTCAGTTGCTGCCGGCGATTTCCTTGATTGGAAGCGCGAGAGCACGGTCTTTCAAGGATTGACGCCGTGGACCGGTACCAGCGTGAATCTCGCGACCGCCAGCCACCCGGAACAGGTGCCAGCATGGAGAGCCGGGCCGGGATTTTACACGGTCATGGGGCAGTCGATCTTACTGGGCCGCGATTTCCTGCCGGAGGAAGGCGAGGTCGGCAAGGACCACGTCACCATTCTTACTTACCGGTTCTGGTTGGATCGTTTCGGTGGCGACCGCTCGCTCGTGGGCACGACCATCCGGCTAGATGGCGAGCCGTACACCGTGGTCGGGGTCCTCGGCCCCGGCCCGCTCGATCGCGGGCGAGAAAAGCTTGGCGTCGCGCTCTCTTTCAAGCCCGAGCAGATCAACCACGATTTTCACTGGCTGCTCGTCATGGGACGTTTAAAGCCCGGAGTCACGGTCGAACAGGCGAATGCGGACATGGACCGGGTGACACAGCACATTGCGGAGGTTTACCCGAAATCAGATAAAGGTTGGGGCGCGATCGTCTCGCCGCTGAAGAACGATTTTCTGGATCGTGACGTGATTCGCGCGCTGTGGTTGCTGCTGGGTGCTGTAGGATTTGTGCTGCTGATCGCCTGCGCCAACGTGGCAAACTTGCTCCTGGCGCGCGCGACGAAGCGCCGCAAGGAAGTTGCCGTGCGCGCCTCGGTCGGTGCCGGCCGTTGGCAGCTGTTTCGCCAGTTTCTCGCCGAGAGTCTTGCGCTGGCTTCGCTCGGAGGGATCTTAGGCATTGCGCTGGCGTGGGTGCTGTTGAAAATTATTTTGCTGATGATGCCCCCTTTCACGCTGCCGTACGAAGCGAATGTCCGCCTGAATCCTCCGGTTCTGCTTTCAACTCTGGCGGCCACAGCCCTCGCGGGCGTACTTTTCGGTTGCGCTCCAGCCTGGCAGTCGTCGCACCTGAATCTGAACGACGTGTTGAAAGAAGGCGGCCGAGCCTCGTTTGGCGGCGGCCGGCACGGGCTGCGCCGCGCACTCGTGATTGTCGAGTTCGCGCTGGCGCTCAGCTTGCTCGCCGGCGGCGGAATGGCTATTCACAGCTTGTGGAACGTCGAGCACGTTGATCTCGGTTTTCGCGCCGACCATCTGCTCACCTTTGATCTCCCGGTTCCGCGCGACCAGCTTACGTCAGCGGATGAGATTAATTCTTTCTATCGCCAACTTCTCGACAGAATCAAGGCCCTACCAGGTGTTTCGGCAGCGTCCGTCTCCACAGGCATGCCGCTTCGCGGGACGGGCTTTGGCATGCCTTTTCAAATTGTCGGGAAAACAGTAGCCGATCCTTCCAAGCGCCCCGGTGCCGGATTCAATATGGTCACGCCAGAATACTTCCGTACGTTCGGCATCCGCTTAGACCAGGGACGAGAGTTCACGGATCAGGATTTGGCCGGCGGCGCTCCGGTGGCTCTGGTGAACGAAATATTCGTGAAACGCTTTTTCGCCGGCGTCAATCCGTTGACCCAGCGCATCGCTGTCGAACAATTGATTCCCGGCGTCACCAAGCTGGGGCCTTACATCGAGTGGCAGATCGTAGGGGTCTACCACAACGTACATAACGGCGGTGTGGGAGCGGAGGGATTCCCGGAAATTGATGTGCCTTTCTGGCAGAGCCCCTGGCCGGGGTCGAGCGTGGCGGTGCGCGTCTCAGTCGATCCCGCCGCGTTGACGAAAAGCATTTCAGAGATCGTCCTTTCCATGAATCCGAATCTGCCGCTCGCGGAGGTCAAAACCATGGATCAAATCAAGGACGAATCCATGGCTGGCGATCGTTTTAGCGCTTTTCTGTTCGGAAGTTTCGCGGGCTTGGCCCTGCTGCTCGCTGCGCTGGGAATTTACGGAGTGATGTCTTTCACCGTGGCACAACGAACGCACGAAATCGGATTGCGCATCGCGCTCGGCGCCGGTCAAAACCGCGTCGTGCGATTGATTGTCCGCGAGGGTATGACGCTTGCCGGAATCGGTTCGCTGGTTGGGTTGGCCAGCGCCTATTTTGTCGGCCGCGTGATGCACAGCCTGTTCACCGGGGTCGGCGCGCTAGACCCTGTCGCATTCGGCGGCGTTGCGGCTCTGCTGCTGATGTCGGCGTTTCTAGCGTGTTATGTCCCGGCGTTGCGCGCGGCAAAGGTCGATCCAATGCAGGCTCTGCGTGAGGAATAGCGCCACTGTGTTGCGCTTCGTACGGCGAGCATCTGAGCCGGCAGCTGTTATCGGACTTATGAACTGTTACTTCACGTCTCCGCCAACTTGACCAGGACTTTAATGGATCTATGCCATAAAGCGGAAGAATATTAAGAGGAGTGATCCGGATGAAACTCATGCCCTTGTTACTTTTTGATGGCAACTGCGCCGATGGGATGGCCTTTTACCAAGGGTGTCTGGGTGGAGAGCTTACCAGCACTGAGGTCAGCGACACGCCCCTGAGAGCCCAAATGCCACCTGAGCAGCAACACAAAGTGGCTTTCGCCAACCTGAAAAGCCGCCTCATAGAGTTTTCAGCGACAGACTGGATCCACGCCCCGCGCACCCCGAAGCAGGGCAACACCGTCGCGCTTTATATTTCCGGCGAGAAGTATAACGAGCTGCGCACAATTTTCGACAAGCTCGCCGTCGGAGTCAGCAAAGCGTTTCTCGATGATTTGCGGGACCTGCCGTTCGGGATCTACGGACACCTTGCCGATAACTATGGCGTTCATTGGTTCTTCCATGGGGATAAATCGGCATCGTAGTTATGACGAGCCGATTTTCGCGAAGCGCGACTTGACCGAAGCCGCTCTGCCGCGGATTGATTGAATTAGTTCGGAGTCCCGATTGACTACCAACGAGCCGTGTTCTGGTTCCAAAAAGCCGCAGCGCCAAAGAGCGCCGATGCGGAATTTAATCTTGGATTTATGTATGAGCATGGCCAGGGAGTGCAACGCGACTTTTCTAAAGCTGCTGAGTATTACGACCTCGGAGCGCAACACGGCCCGAGCCAGCAAATGCATCGAAAATTGATGATTTCACTCGATGTTCGAAGCGGAGCGGAGGACTCGGTATCAAAAGTTTGCCGTGCGAAGACAAGCGTAACTCGGCGCTGTCGTTGAAAAAATAAAAAGTGGGCCATCGCTGGGCTTTCGATGAAGCCAAGGGTCATCGAGTGCGATGGAGAGCTATTCGTTTATTTCCGCTGGCATGGCGAAAACGAGGAAGGCCCACGGATTCAGACGAAGCCGTACTGCGCCGCATGACTCGATAACCGCAGGTGTCTCGCACCCCTTGTGACCCCACCGCTCCTGGGCCGAATCGAGCGTCCTGCGCCAGCGGCCGGGGGGAATCGGTAGCAAGAGTTCCGTCGGCACCTGACCGAAGTGACCCACAATTAGAACCTGGCTGCAGGCCTTCCACCTCCTGATGAGCAGTACTTTCGCGTCAGCGAAGGATGTGACTTCCACGGCATTCTTGTCCAACTCGGCCAGTGGCGGCAGCGTACGTCGGATGCGAAGAAGTTCCTGATAGAAATGCCAAAGGATGCGATGGTTGCCTACGGTTTGTAAATCCCAGTTCAGCTTCGAACCTAGGAAAGTTGCTTCGCTCTGAGGGTCGGGAATATCTCCAGTCCAGCCAAATCTTGCAAATTCGTCCTTCCGCCCACGGCGTACGGCTTCAACCAGTGATGGATCTCCGTGACTGACAAAGTACTCGAACGGCGCGCGTTCGCTGTACTCTTCACCCATAAATAACAGAGGAATGTAGGGCGAAAGCAGAACGATCCCTGCGGCCAGCTTCAATTGCCCAAAGGACAGCGATTGCGACAGCCGGTCACCAACACGGCGATTCCCAATCTGATCGTGGTTCTGTGCGTAGACGACGAAGCGTTTCGCCGGGATCTGTTTCGACGAACTTCCATAATGCTTTTGGCGAAACTTGGAGTATTGCCCCGCGTACAAAAATCCTTCTCGATAGCTGCCCACCAGGTCTTCAATTCCGCAAAAGTCCTGGTAATAACCATCCTGCTCCCCTGTTAAAAGCACGTGCAGAGAATGGTGAAAATCGTCATTCCAAACTGCGTCGAATCCCCATCCGCCTACCTCCGGCGGACTGACCACCCGAGCATCGTTTCGATTGCTCTCCGGGATCAGATGGACGTTCCGGCCGAGCACCTTGGCCTTGGTATGAACGGCTGCGCGAAGCTCTTCGAGAAACGTTCGCGCGGAGTTATCCACAATCGCGTGGACGGCGTCGAGGCGAAGTGCATCGATGTGGAAGTCCGTGACCCATTGCAGCGCGTTCTCGATGAAATATCGGCGGACCTCATCGCTCTCTGCGTCATCGAAATTTATGGCCTGTCCCCACGGCGTCTTGTAGAGGTCCGTGAAATAAGGACTGAAATCAGCCAGGTAATTACCCTCTGGACCAAAATGGTTGTAGACCACATCGAGCACCACCGCGATTTCGAGTTCATGGCAGGCGTTGATCAGCGCTTTTAGCCCGAGCGGGCCTCCGTAAGACGCTTGGACCGCGTAGGGGTAAACTCCGTCGTAGCCCCAGTTGCGCTCCCCGGGAAATTGAGCTACCGGCATTAGTTCGATTGCGCTAACGCCCAGATCTTTGAGCGCCGGCAGCCGGGGAATGATGGCGTCAAAGGTTCCTTGTGGCGTGAATGTTCCCACATGGAGCTCGTACAGCACGTACCGTTCGAGGGGCAATCCAGTCCATCGGGAATCGTTCCAGCGAAAGCGATTGTCGGTGACTTGCGATGGCCCGTGGACGCCTCTTGGTTGATATCGGGACGCCGGATCGGGTCGTTCCTTTTCATTGTTCAGACGATAGCGGTAGAGAGCCCCGGAGGAAACGTCTGCGGCAACAGCGTGAAAATACCCGCAGCCGACAGCCTGCATAGGAATCGCGCGCTCTGTCGGATCGCCAAGGCAGACGTCAACCCGGTTCGCGCGCTGAGCCCAGACGAGAAAACGGCACGCATTCTCACCTAAAAGCTGGGCGCCAAGATTTTCCTTGCGCAGGGAGATCACGGTTTCTGCATTGTTCATATGGCTCTACGGCTTGCAGCGTTTTCAGTATACACGGAGGAGCGCGCCATTCCGCGCACGTGAGACTCCCCGCGGCGGAGCCAAATATTTGCTGATCGACAAGGGGACAATTCGTAGCGACTTGACCTATAATAACTTACCAGCCCGAATGGGGTTCGCATGCGGTTCGCTCGGCCCGCCGTAGGTGTGATCGATCAAGATTGTTCATCGAACAGTGTGCGCCCTGCCTGCGATCACGGACGCCCCTACCAACAGCCAAACCGAAACTTGAAGCGAATCGTTGCTCGCCTTCAGAATACCGCCCGCCCGTATCATGGCTGGCGTCAATACATTCGGGCGGAGCGGTATGTATTGAACTCTACATTCGGCGTCCATATCGCGCGGGGATGCGTCAGGGTGCCCACTGCCGCGAGCGAGAAATTCGGATTGAAGCTCGCGTAGAGAGCCTATGGCGCCCTCTCGGATTCCCCTCGCCTGCTACAGGCTTCAATTCAACGGGGACTTTACCTTTCGCCGCGCGCTGGCGGCCCTGGACTATCTCTCCCGGCTCGGAATCACGGATATCTATGCGTCGCCTCTGTTGCAGAGCCGGTCCGGCAGCAAGCACGGATACGACGTCACGGATCCCTTGCGGATTGACAGCGAGCTGGGCAACGAAGAGCAGTTTGAGGCCTTCCACTCGGCGTTACAAAAAAAGGGCATGGGCCTGCTGCTGGACATTGTTCCGAATCACATGGCCGCAAGCCCGGAAAATCCATGGTGGATGGACGTCCTCGAGAGTGGTCCCGCATCTGCTTACGCAGCCTATTTCGATATTGATTGGCATCCGCCGTCTATCACGCTCGATAACAAGCTCCTACTGCCCGTGCTTGGCAGCTTCTACGGCGAGGCTCTTAACCAGCGCGAGTTCCAACTCAACTTCCGGCGCGGAACTTTCCTGGTTGAATATTACGACATGTCTTTTCCTCTGGCTCCGAAGTCCTACCGCCGGATTCTGAAGCATCGAGAACACGTACTCGAAAAGAAGCTCGGTGCGGAGTCGGCCGCCTTTCAGGAGTATCTGGGAATCGTCGCTGCCCTGGCCGCGCTGCCGGAGCGGGGATCTTTGACGATTGACGCAGCCGGCGAGCGGCGCCTTCAGGTAGCCGGGATCAAAGAGCGGCTCCGCCAGCTGCACGAAACCAGCAGGGAGGTTCAGCGATTTGTCAGGGACAATCTGAGAATTTTCAACGGCAGGCGAAACCATCCTGGCAGTTTTCGCAACCTGGATCGCTTGCTGTCAGAACAGGCTTATGTGCTGGCGTATTGGCGAAACGTCAACGAAGGAATCAACTATCGGCGCTTTTTCAACATCACGGATCTGGTGGGCGTGCGCGTCGAGGATCCCATGGTGTTTGAAGCTATCCATGCTGTGGTCCTGCACTTGATTGAGAGAAGGGTCGTTACCGGGCTGCGCATCGATCACATTGACGGTCTTCGCGACCCGCTAGGCTATTTGCAGCGTCTGCAAGAACGAGCCGGCGGCTCCCAGGAGCACGGAAACAATTTGTACGTGATTGTGGAAAAAATACTCTCCGGAGTTGAAAAGCATCCCAGGGAATGGCCCGTGGCAGGAACGACGGGCTATGAATATTTGAACGCCGTCAACCGGCTGTTTGTTCATCCACAAGGAGCGCGGGAGATCGAAGAGATTTATTATCGATTTCTGGGACGCAAGCTTAGCTACGAAGACATGCTGTATCAGAAGAAAAAACTGGTCATGTCCACTTTGCTCTCGGCGGAGATGAGATACCTGGGCCGCCAGCTGAGCGTCTTGGCTGAAGGGGATCGCTACGCGCGGGACCTTTCGCGAATGGAGCTTGCACAAGCTCTGATCGAAACCACCGCATGTCTCGCCATTTATCGGACCTATATTCGCAGCATGGAAGTACCCGGCGAAGCAAAACGTTATATTGCCAGCGCCGTGGAGGCTGCGCGAAGTCGAAACCCGCGCCTGGATGCGGCTTGCCTGGATTTTGTGCGCGATGTGCTGCTTCTCAAGGATTCGGGGCACTTGTTTGCAGAGCAGCGAGAAGCGCGCCTGGCATTCGTCATGCGCTGGCAGCAGTTCACGGGTCCGATTGTCGCCAAGGGCCTGGAGGACACCGTTCTCTATGTTTACTGCCCCCTTCTTTCGCTCAACGAAGTAGGCGGAAACCCAAACCCCTCTGTCGTGACAGCCTCCGACTTCAACCAAATTGCCACAGAACGCGAACACCGCTGGCGATATAGCTTGAATTGCACTTCCACGCACGACACCAAGCGTGGTGAAGACGTGCGTGCTCGAATAAACGTTCTCTCCGAAATTCCTCGCGAATGGCAGAACCGCCTGAAGCGGTGGGCGCGCTGGAGCAAGAAGGGAAAACGAGTCGTCGAGTCTCAGGAAGTTCCTGACCGCAACGAAGAAAACTTCTTGTACCAAACGCTGCTGGGCGCGTGGCCCCTGGATCAAGAGGAGATGCCGCGTTTCCGTGCGCGCCTGGAAGCCTATGTCATCAAGGCAATTCGCGAAGCGATGGTGCACACGCGCTGGACTCGGCCGAACACCGCTCATGAGCGCGCGGTAGTTGGTTTTCTCAAGGCCCTGGTTGCGCCCGCTCGCGGCAATATTTTTCTGGACGACTTCCTGAAATTTCAGCGAAAGGTCGCTCTCTACGGGATGCTAAATGGTTTGGCGCAAGTCCTGGTGAAGATGACCAGTCCGGGCGTGCCTGATGTCTACCAAGGCTGTGACCTCTGGGATCTTCGTCTTGTGGATCCCGATAACCGTGGGCCCGTCGATTTCACACTTCGCGCAGCCTTGCTTGACGAAATCGAAAAGCGCAGCAAGCAGGATCCGTTGCCTCTCGCCCGCGAGCTCGTGCAAAATTGGCACGACGGGCGCATCAAGCTCTATCTTATTTGGAGGATCCTAAATCTTCGGCGCAAGTACCCTCGAGTCTTCCTCGACGGTCAATTCCTGACGATGAATACGGCCGGCAGGAGGAAGGCTAACCTGATTGCCTACGCGCGCCGTAGAGGCAATACTTGGATCATGACCGTCGTCCCCAGATGGCTGGCACGCTCGAAGGCGCCGCCGGACTTAAGCGGCTTGCATGGGTTTTGGCTCGGTTCACACATCGCGCTTCCAAGAAATGCGCCGCGCTCCTGGCTGAACGTGCTAACCGGCGAGACTGTCGAGACAAGCCGACGACGAGCGCCGACGTTACCCTTGCCGGAGGTCTTCAGGAATCTCCCGGTTGCCGTCCTGATTGGGGTGGGCCGCCCGTCGCGAACAACTCGCGCCCAGACCTGACGGATTGAAATCAGTAGTTGCATCAATCAGCTTAGCGAGAGAGTCGATTGGTTGAGCTGTATGCCGTACAAGCTGGATCCTTGGGGCGGTCCCAGTCCTGCCCTGCAACCGGGAGCTTAGGACGAATGGCGGAACAACAAGTGGACGGACGAAAGCGGGTCGTAATCGAGCGGGTTTCGCCGCAAATCGATTGCGGGCGATTTCCAATCAAGCGCGTCGTTGGCGAAAGCGTGGTTGTCGAAGCTGATGTGTTCGCCGACGGTCATGACCAAATCGCCTGTCAGATCCTGTACGGGCAGGACGAGAAGAAACTCAAGACATCTGCGATGAAGCCGCTCGGCAACGATCGCTGGCGTGGCGAGTTTTGCGTCGAGGAGCTTGGCCGGTATCACTACACCGTGGAAGGCTGGATCGATCGTTTCGAAACCTGGCACGTCGATCTTGTGAAACGAGTCGCTGCCGGACAGGCCGTCCCTATTGAGCTGCTGCTGGGAGCCCAGTTGATTGAAGAAGCGGCTGCGCAAGCGACGGGTGAGGATGCGCGGATCCTTCGCGAGTGGGCAGGCAGGTTGCGGGAAGCCAAGGATAAGCCGGAAGGCGCAGCCATTGCTCTTGAAGAAGGACTGCTCGAACTTATTCGACGCTATCCCGTGCGTCAATTCGCCAGCCGCTTCGACGAACAGTTGGTGGCAACGGTTGACCGCGAAAAGGCGCGTTTCTCCACGTGGTACGAAGTATTCCCGCGATCCTGCGCTCCCGAGGCTGGGCGTCACGGAACATTTCGCGATTGCGAGCTATGGCTTCCCTACATCGCATCCATGGGCTTCGATGTGGTTTATCTTCCGCCCATTCATCCGATCGGGCGTGATTTTCGCAAAGGAAAGAACAATTCGCCAAACCCGCAGTCCGACGGATGTTGGCAGTCCTTGGGCCATCGGATCCGCCGAGGGCGGCCACAAGTCCATTCATCCGAATCTCGGCACGCTCGCGGATTTCAAGCACTTCGTGTGGGCGGCAGAAAAGCAAGGGCTTGAGGTCGCAATCGATATCGCTTTTCAGTGTGCGCCGGATCATCCCTACGTGCGCGAGCATGCGGAATGGTTCCGCAAGCGTCCGGACGGCACCATTCAATATGCGGAGAACCCGCCGAAGAAGTATCAGGATATTTATCCGCTGGATTTTGAGAGCGCGGAGTGGCGCGCCTTGTGGGAGGAATTGAAGAGCGTTTTCGAGTACTGGATCGATCAGGGTGTGCGGATCTTTCGCGTTGACAATCCCCATACCAAGCCTTTCTCGTTCTGGGAATGGGCGATCGGTGAGATCAAGGCACGTCATCCCGAAGTGCTCTTCCTTGCGGAGGCATTTACCAAGCCTGCAGTAATGTATCGACTTTCGAAGCTGGGATTTTCGCAGTCCTATACTTACTTCACCTGGCGCAACACGAAACAGGAGATCACCAAGTACTTCAGCGAGCTTGTCGAGACCGATGTGGGGGAGTACTTCCGCCCGAGCCTGTGGCCAAACACACCGGACATCCTTGCGGGATTTCTTCAGGTAGGCAAACGCCCCGCATTCATGGTCCGGCTGATACTGGCGGCAACGCTGGGGGCGAGCTATGGAATCTATGGTCCCGCATTCGAGCTATGCGAAAACACGCCGTTTCAGCCTGGCAGTGAGGAGTACTTGAATTCCGAGAAATATGAACTCAAACACCGCGATCTGCTTTCTGCGGGAAGCTTGAGGGATTTCATTGCGCGGATCAACCAGATCCGCAAAGAAAATCCGGCCCTGCAAACTAATCGCAGCCTCCGCTTTCATGAAACGGACAATCCGGAGCTGATCTGTTACAGCAAAACGACCGACGATCTTTCAGACGTAATCGTCGTCATCGTCAATCTTGATTGCTTCCACGAGCAAACGGGATGGGTTGATCTTGATCTCAGTGCTCTTGGGCTAGACGCCGATCAGACTTTCCGGGTTCATGACCTGCTCGGTCAAGGTGAATTTGTGTGGCATGGGTCGCGGAACTATGTCGCGCTTACGCCGGAAAGCCTTCCGTCGCATATTTTGCGTGTGCGTCGTTAGGTTCCAGCGGAACGGGATTTTGAAAACGGCCTCTAGGCCCGGCAATCACGGCTATAGAGCCGGGAATTTGCAATGAGCACTACGGGAGCGCGCATGGCGGAATCGGCCCTCAGTGAATTCGACCTGTACTTGATTGGGGAAGGCACTCATTACCGCGCCTATGAAAAGCTCGGCGCTCACCTCATGGAGAGGGACGGGCGTCGCGGCGTGCACTTTGCCGTCTGGGCGCCGAATGCGAAGCTGGTTTCTGTGATCGGAGACTTCAACGATTGGAATCCCCAAGCAAGCAGCATGCGCCCGAGCGCGGCGGGGGTTTGGGAGGCCTTCGTACCCGAGATCGGTCAAGGGGCCCGCTACAAATACCACATCGAATCGCGCTATAGCGATTATAAGGTGGACAAAGCGGATCCATACGGTTTCGCCGCGGAGATTCGCCCGCAGACAGCTTCCCGTGTATGGAATCTGGAGGACTATTCCTGGCACGACGATTCATGGATGGCGAGTCGGGCAAAAAAGAATGCCCTCGGTTCTCCGATTTCCATTTACGAAGTGCATCTGGGCTCCTGGAGGCGCGTGCCGGAGGAAGGCAACCGCTGGCTGAGCTATCGTGAGTTAGCACCGCTTTTAGCTGCTTACGTCCACGACGCCGGTTTCACGCATGTTGAGTTGCTTCCGATCATGGAGCATCCCTTCGATGGTTCCTGGGGATACCAGACGACAGGGTACTTCGCTCCCACCAGCCGGTTCGGAACGCCTGCCGACTTCATGTACCTCATGGACTATCTTCATCAGCAGGATATCGGCGTAATTCTGGATTGGGTTCCGGCGCATTTTCCGAAGGATGAAGCCGGGCTCGGTTACTTCGACGGATCTCATCTTTATGAGCACGCAGATCCGCGGCAAGGAGAGCAACCTGACTGGAACACTTTCGTCTTCAACTACGGCCGTAACGAGGTGCAGAACTTTCTGACCGCCAACGCGCTATTTTGGCTGGACAAGTATCATGTTGACGGTCTTCGCGTCGATGCCGTGGCGGCAATGTTGTATCTCGACTACGGGCGTCGCGAAGGCCATTGGGTCCCGAACCGCTATGGCGGAAAGGAAAACATCGACGCCATCCATTTTCTGAGGGCGCTCAACGAGCACGTTTATGCCGCGTTCCCGGATGTAATGATGATTGCTGAAGAATCGACTTCCTGGCCGCAGGTGTCCCGGCCCACCTACGTCGGGGGGCTTGGTTTCGGCCTCAAGTGGAATATGGGCTGGATGCACGACACGTTGAATTACATGTCACTGGACCCGGTGTTTCGCAACTTCCATCAGAACGAGATCACCTTCAGCCTGGTCTATGCGTTCGCTGAAAATTTTGTCCTGCCCTTCTCGCACGATGAAGTCGTCTACGGCAAGGGTTCCATGTTGCGCAAAATGCCGGGCGACGATTGGCAGAAGTTTGCGAATTTGCGGCTTCTCTACGGTTATATGTTCGGCCATCCCGGGAAGAAGCTCCTATTTATGGGCAATGAATTCGGGCAGTGGTCGGAGTGGAATCATGACGCAAGTCTCGAATGGCATCTGCTCAACGAACCGTTCCATGCTGGACTAAAGCGCTGGGTTCGCGATCTGAACACTCTGTATCGCGGCCAGCCTTTGCTGCACGAGATGGAGTTCAATTCCGCAGGTTTCGAGTGGGTGGACTGCAAGGATTCTCAAAGGAGCATTATTAGCTTCCTTCGCCGCGGGCAAAATCCGAATGACCAGCTGCTATTCGTGTGCAATTTCACTCCAGTCGTCCGGGAGAATTATCGCGTAGGCGTTCCGTTCGACTGCTACTGGAAGGAAATCTTAAACAGCGACGCTGCCTTGTATGGCGGCTCCGGCCAGGGCAACTTCGGAGGCTTCCAGGCCGCTCCGCTTCCGATTCATGGCCGGCCTTTCTCCTTGAATATGACTCTTCCTCCGCTGGGAATTGTTGTTTTCCAGCCGGAATCTAATAACGTGGCGTGACCCGCGAGGAAATTCGACATGGCAAAAAAGCCGGGTAGTGCAGCGGATCCGCTCTGGTACAAAGACGCCGTCATCTATGAGCTGCACGTGCGCGCCTTCAAAGACAGCAACGGCGATGGTATCGGTGATTTTCCGGGCCTGATTCAGAAAATGGATTATCTGCAGGGTCTGGGCGTCACATGCCTGTGGCTGTTGCCCTTCTTCCCATCTCCACTCAAGGACGACGGCTACGACATCTCGGACTATATGGACGTCCATCCGATGTACGGCACGATCGAGGATTTCCGCGCCGTCCTTGCGGCAGCCCACGAGCGTGACCTGCAGGTAATGATCGAGTTGGTCGTGAATCACACTTCCGATCAGCATCCGTGGTTTCAAGCGGCCCGTCAGGCTCCGCCGGGGTCCCCCGAACGCGACTTTTATGTGTGGAGTGATACGGAAGAGAAATACAAGGACGCTCGAATCATTTTTTCGGACACCGAGAGGTCCAACTGGACCTGGGATCCGGTAGCCAAGCAATATTTCTGGCACCGCTTTTTCTCACACCAGCCGGATCTGAACTATGACAACCCCAGAGTTGTCGCGGAAGTTCTCAAAGTGATGTGTTACTGGCTGGATATGGGGGTTGACGCCCTGCGCGTGGATGCCATTCCGTACTTGGTTGAGCGCGACGGCACCAGTTGCGAGAATCTGCCGGAAACTCACGAAGTTATCAAGACGCTGCGGCGCGAAATTGACGCCGATTATTCAAGCCGTGTGCTGCTGGCCGAAGCCAACCAGTGGCCCACCGACGTTCTCCCTTACTTCGGCAAGGGTGACGAATGCCACATGGCGTTCCATTTTCCGCTCATGCCGCGCATCTACATGGCATTGCGACAGGAAGACCGGTTGCCGATTACGGATATCATCCAGCAAACCCCGGACATCCCGGACACTTGCCAATGGGGTCTTTTCCTGCGAAACCACGATGAGTTGACGCTCGAGATGGTCACCAAGGATGAGCGCGACTACATGTATATCGCCTATAGCGCAGACCCCCGCATGCGCATCAACCTCGGCATCCGCCGGCGACTGGCTCCGTTGGTTGACAATAATCGCAGGCGAATCGAATTGCTCAATAGCCTGCTGCTTTCCTTTCCCGGCACGCCCATCATCTACTACGGCGACGAAATTGGAATGGGAGACAATATTTACCTTGGCGATCGCAATGGCGTTCGCACTCCAATGCAATGGAACGCGGACCGCAATGCCGGGTTTTCCACTGCCACGCCGGCCCGTTTGTACAGCCCGGTGATCATGGATCCGGTTTTGGGATATGAAGCGGTCAATGTCGAAGCTCAGCAGGGCGATTCATCCTCGCTGCTGAGCTGGATGCGAAACATGATCGCTCTGCGAAAACTATTCAGCGTGTTCGGGCGCGGCAACATCGAGTTCCTGAATCCGACGAATCGCAAAGTGCTGGCCTACCTTAGGACCTATGGCGAGGAACAGGTTCTTTGCGTTGCCAATCTTTCTCGTTTCGCGCAGCCCGTCGATCTGGACTTGTCCAAGCTGGAGGGCATGGTTCCGATCGAGATGCTGGGGTATGTGGAGTTTCCCTCCATAGAGCGTCAGCCCTACCGCCTGACTTTGGCTCCCTACAGCTTCCTGTGGCTAGAACTTCAGCGGAATGCGGATGCCACGGAGGCTGCTGCGGATCCGGCAGAGCATGCGCCGCTTGCCGTGACCGCCGGATGGACAAGCATATTAGAAGGCATTGCTCGCAAACGTCTGGAGACTGTGGACCTTCCTGAATATCTTCGGCAGCAACGCTGGTTCGCAGGAAAGGCCCGCGCTATTAAGTCAACCAGAATCGTCAACTGGGCGCCAATAAAGGAGCCGCATTCCGCATTAGCGCTGGTCGAGGTCCAGTTCGAAACCGGCGAGCCTGAGGTGTACCAGGTGCCGCTGGCAATCACGTTGGGAGCGGCCGCAACCGAATTGCGCCGCGTGGCACCCGGCGCAATCATCGCCTCGGTCTTATCGGAGAAGATGGACGGCCTGCTACACGATGGAGTGCAGGACGACAACGTATGCCTGGATTTGCTCTCCCTGATTGAAAACGGGAGGGAGCTGCGCATGAACGACGGGCGCAGCATTCAGGGTGTGCCCGGTAAGGTCTTTCAGGGGATTCGCGGTTCAGCCGAGACGCCATTGACGGTGCGGCGCAGCACGGCAGAACAAAGCAATACTTCGATTATGTACGGCGACCGCTTCATATTGAAGCTGTTCCGCCGCCTGGAACCGGGACTGAATCCGGATGCGGAGATCGGGCGACATCTCACCGAGAAAACAACCTTCGATCGGATTCCTCCGTTCGCCGGTTCTATCGAACTCGAGCCGGCCGCGGACGATGCGGAATCTACGATCCTGACCATGCTGCAAGGCTTGGTCGCCAATGAAGGCGACGGTTGGAAATGGACGATCGAAGAGCTTGACCGCTACTACGAGACCTCTGCACCGCTTCCATTTCCAGAGAACGCCAGCGCTGAGCCGGGGGATCCGCTGGAGCTCTCCGAGCATCCGGACTCACGGGCGGCCCGAGAGCATTTGGGCATCTATCTGGATGCCGCCGCGACGCTCGGGCGGCGAACCGCCGAACTCCACTTGGCGCTGGCTGCGCCGGCGGACGATCCGGCGTTCGCGCCGGAAGCGTTGACGTCCCAGAATTTCCAGACCTTACTGTTCGACTTCCACCAGCATGCATCCCGCGTCCTGGACGTGCTCAGAGAGCGCATGCCATTCTTGCCGGACGAAGTCATCGAAACTGCAGCTACCGTGCTCAGTCGGCGCCGTCGTATCCTGGATTACTTCGGGACGCTAAAATCAGCCAGCTTTCGATCCCAGCGAATTCGAATTCACGGAGATTACCACTTAGGCCAGGTGCTGCGGGTTAAGACGGATTTCGTCATTCTGGATTTTGAAGGCGAACCGGCCCGGCCGCTCGAGTATCGCCGCTCGAAACAGTGTCCTCTTAAGGATGTGGCTGGCATGCTGCGATCGTTCAGTTATGCTGCTTATGCGAGCCTGATCAATTATTCCACACGCCATTCTGAGGATCTCACGCGCCTGGAGCCGTGGGCCCAACTCTGGGAGCGGTCGGCAGCCGCAGCTTTTTTGCGAGTCTATCGCGAAACCGCCCACGGCGCGGAATTTCTGCCGGCTGATACTGCTGATTTTCATAAGCTGCTGGATGTGTTTCTCCTGGACAAGGCGCTCTATGAAGTGCGCTATGAACTGAACGCCCGTCCTGCATGGGTCCGCATCCCGCTGATGGGAATTATGTCGCTTCCGCTATGAATCATTTTTGCTGAACGGCTGCCGCAATCCGCTTGAGCGGCCTGACGAAGGATCAAGGTCAAGCGCCCGATCTTTGCTGGTGAAAATCGAGTCCAGAGGGTTGAACAGTGGAAGCCGGACCTATACCCGAGCAAGTGCAGGATAAAATCGAACAAGTTGATAGCGCCGACTTGGTGGTGGGCGTTATCGCGGAACTCAATCAAGAGGGGCTGGCGGCCCTATGCGACGCCCTGCAAATGCTTCCTGGATCTCCGCGCGTCGTGGTGCTGCGGGATGATCGGGCTGCCAATCCCGGTCAAAGCAATGTAGAGGCAGCGCAAGCGAGCGCTTCTTCATGTCACCTGGTTCCCTGGGCGCTGATGGGGTCGGCCACTCCGGGTACGCCAGTCGTCGGCACGGCCTCCGCCTATCAATCGGTCTTTGCAGCCAGTGAAAAGTTCGGCGCCCGAGCCTGCTGCGTCATCGCTTCCCGGCTCGAGACCGCTACGCCAGGATGGATTCGCGAACTGGCGCAGCCGCTCGTCGAAAGGGATCTCGATCTGGTCGTGCCGTATTACGCTCGCCGCAAATTCGAGGGGTTGCTAAACAGCAGCATCATCTCTCCGCTCATGCGCTGTCTGTATGGAAAACGAATCCACAATCCGATGGGGCCGGACTTAGGGATTTCGCGACGGCTGTTCCAGAAGATGCTCGGAACGGAGCGCGGTGCCGGGGTCGGAGGGAATCCCGTGCATTCGCTCGCGTCCGTTGTACCCGCGGCTCTCTGCGAGAATCTGCAGGTATCTGAGGTTCACCTCGCAGCGCGCATCTATCCGCCAACGGATTGGATGAATATCAGTTCCCTGGTGGCCCAGATCCTGAGCCCCATATTTCTGGACATGGAGCGAAACGCAGCATGCTGGCAAAGAATGCGCGCTTCGGTCTCTGTGCCCGCGATCGGTGAGCCTCTCCCGGTATCCCAAGACACCGGAACTGTCGATATCAGCCGAATGATGGAATCGTTCCAGCTGGGAATTCGGGACCTTCAGGAGATTTGGGGGTTGGTGCTTCCTCCTTCCACGCTGTTCGAACTCAGGAAGCTGGCGCGCCTGCCGTCCGAACAATTTCGCATGCCCGACGACTTGTGGGTTCGCATTGTCTATGACTTCGCGCTCGCGCATCGCCTTCGAACCATCAATCGCGAGCACTTGCTCAAGTCGATGACGCCGTTATACCTGGCTTGGGTCTCCTCTTATGCACATGATTTGGAAACTGCTGGAGGAACAGCGTTGGACGAGAGGCTCGAACGCTTATCCGTCGCCTACGAAGCCGGCAAGACTTACCTTGTGTCCCGATGGCGCTGGCCGGACCGGTTCAACCCTTAGTTCTGTGGGAGCTGTAATGGAGGTATTTATGTGGAGTCAAATCAAGCAACAACTAGCCGAGTCCACCGCACGATTCCTGACCAGGTTCGCAAGCCTGCTGCCGGGACTGGCGGCGCTGGTCGTGGCGTTGCTGATCTCGATCGTAGTGGGTTGGATTCTTGCGGCTGTCCTGCGGCGGTTGCTCTCAAGCATGCAGTTTGACGCGCGCCTGGCCCATTGGGGTTTTCCTTCTGTGGCTGAGTGGTCGCCAATGAAGAGCCCTACACTGTTGTTATCGAAAGCCGTCGCCGCTTTGGTTATCCTTACTGGATTTCTCATCGGCATTGCAGCCGTCGATGCTGACTGGACCTCTGAGCTCGCACGAAGCGTCGTCGCCTATATTCCCAACATGCTCGGCGCTGCGCTGGTCTTGTTGGTCGGCAGTGTTGTCGCTCGTTTTCTTGCACGAAGCGTGCTGATCGGCGCCGTTAACCTGAACCTGCACTACGCGCGGCTTCTGAGCCTGGGCGTAAAGTGGATGGTGGTTGTGCTGGCCGTGGCGATGGCCCTCGAGCACCTGAGGATTGCCCCTGGCATTGTTAAGCTTGCTTTCGGCATTCTGTTCGGAGGGATTGTGATTACACTGGCGCTCGCGGTTGGCCTGGGCTCGAAAGACTTGGTCACCAAGTCGCTCGAGCGAGACGCCCAAAAAGCCTCCGGCGATAACCTGGAAGAACCATTCCGCCACCTATAGTTCGGGGACCGAATTGCGGAATCTGTAGTGACGCGGCAGTATTTGGGCCTCTCTCCGTCCGGCTTGCTCAGCGCGTCTGTCTTTTTTTCCTTTCACGCGCTGGCGCGCATTGCCTGGTCTTTGCTTCTCGCGGCGATTAGAACCAGTTCCGCGATCAACGCGTTCACGGCGGGAGGAAGTCGCGTCGAAAAACAGTTTGCGCTGACATACTCCGTAAAGTTTCGCCATGCTTCTTTGCTAACTGAGAGTGATACTCGTTCGTTGTCACCCATTTTCTTTCCTCCCGTTTTGTTTTTTTGCGTTTCGTTCGACAGCTTCGCTGCTACGGGCACCCACACCTGCAAGCTACTCTTGTTTTTGGCCAAGTCAAGGCTTTGGCGGAAACTGCAACAGGCCGCTAACGGAAGAGTACCTCGTGGCGCACCTGTTTGGCTTGGGTGTTGCTCTGATGTTGACGGCACCGCTACGACGTCGGTACCGCGAGGCGTCATCGGATAAATGCCGTACGTTACCAAAGTCCCGCACGCACTCGACGGTCGAGAACCAGGTCCCTTGCCGAAGGCGATTGAGGATGACCTGCTTCTGCATTAAAGTTCGAATATTGTCGAGTTAATAGGAGGACGCGATGGAGGTGATCTGGCTCGCGGCGTTGATTCTCGGCTCGGGGTTCGCCATCGCTTCAGGACAGGGCGCAAAGTGGAAAGCTCTCAACGCTGTCATTATCCTGGCGAGCATGGGTCTGGGGCTCGGTCTCGGGTACGCGGTGGGTTTAGGAAGTGGAAATATGGGATTCGTTCGCAACCAGGGTGTACCGTTCGCGATGATGTTCGGGATCGTTGGGGCAATGGTATGCATCGCACGGAACACGTGGAGTTCGAAGGGGTGAGGAGCAGCCAAGCTCCTGAGTAACGCGGCGGTCTCAATGGGCGGACGCAACACTAAGCTTGGACCCACCTGGCACTGAAAACAAAAGCCAAAATCGCTCGTTTGGGTTAGAGCAGCAGGAACGCTGTCCCGGCTGGATTGCGGCCGCGTACAGCCAAATAGATGGTTCTTCCGCGGAAGCGTTGCCGAATCAATGCACTGGATGGTGTTGCACCGACTGGTTGAGCTGGCACGATTAATCAGGACTTAGGATTCAGGAGGGACTCGCGGTATACCGACCCACGTTTTGGGGATCGAGGGATGCGGTTTCTCCTTGGCCCCGACGCTCACCTCTCATTCTGTCTCGGTTTTCTCTACGTCTCTGCGCTTCGCTCCGGGGTCGCCGTTGCCGTTGCTTGTGAACGCTCGGACCTACTTCACCATCAGCGTCAAGAAATTGGGAAACGTCTGCGTCTGCCCATTCAGCGTTGTGGTCAGCGTCAAATTGTAGGTCCCCGCCGGCGTGACCCCGTTCGGCCCTTGCGGCAAACTATTGCACGCAACCGATCCTAACGCCACCAGCACCAAAGTCGCAAACGTCACCGCTACCTGCCGCCTGCGCCGGAACATCCACGTCGTTACGCTCAGCAGCAGCGCCAGCAATAGCATTGCTCGCTCGGCCCGGCCTCTTCCGCCCGGCGGCATAAATCCAGTTGACGCCGTCGCTCCCTGACAAAACGTCTGAATCCCAAACGCAACCTCTACTGGCTTTCCGGTCAACACGATTGTGTTCGGAATCACGTTGCAGGTAATGGTCGGCGACGATGGTGTGCATCCCAGCTGCACCGTCCCAGAAACGCCTGTCGCTCCCGTAATCTCCAGTCCGTAATACGCAGACCCTCCAGGCGTCGCCATCGCCGTCGTGGTACCCCCCGGAGGAATCGAAATGATCACCTGCGCATTCGTGCCAGTGCCATTCAGCGAAACGGATTGCGGGCTGCCTGTGGCATTGTCCGCGATACTCAACGTTGCTGCACGCGCTCCCGTTGCCGTCGGTGTAAATGTCACGCCGATGGTGCAGCTTGCGCTTGCCGCCAGGCTTCCTGACGCATTGCACATGCTGGCGCTCGCTCCGCTACCCAACGCAAAGTCGCTGCTGTTGGCGCCACTGATCGAGAACCCTGCAAAATTTACGGCTGTTGATCCGGTGTTGCTCACCGTCACACTTCCCGCCCCGCTCGTCGTGTTCAGCGGTTGGGCGGCGAACGCCAAGCTACTCGGTGCCACCGTCACCGTTCCCGTGCCACTGCCGCCCGTGCCGGTCAGCGTCACCAATTGGGGGCTTCCCGTGGCGTTGTCCGTGAATGTGATCGTCCCCATGCGCGTCCCCGCCGCCTTCGGCGTGAACGTGATCGAGAACGTGCATGGCTCTGCTTCCACCGGAATGCTCGGGCACTGCACGAGTGTTGCGCCGGCAAAATCGCCGGACGTCACGATGCTCGTGAAGCTGATTGTCGCGCCTCCGAGGTTTGACACCGTAACGGTCTGCGGCGCGCTGGTCGTCCCCACGACTTGACTTGCGAACGTCAGCGATGCCGGTGAGATTGAGATTGCTCCCGAGCCACCTGCTCCTGTCCCGATCAGAGCAACTGGTTGCGGGCTTCCGGTAGCGTTGTCGGCAATATTCAGAGTAGCTGTGCGAGATCCGATCGCGGAGGGTGTGAACAGCACGTTGATGGTGCAGCTGGCGCCGCCCGCCAGAGTCCCCGCTGGGCTACACATAGTTCCAGACGTGGGCAACGGCACGCCGAAGTCACCAGCGTTCGTGCCGGAGACTGTGAAACCCGCGAATGTGACTGTCGCTGTGCCAGTGTTCGAAAGCGTCACGCTCTGCGCCGCGCTCGTCGTCCCCACTGGCAGTGGACCGAACGTCAGGCTGGGCGGCGTCACCGTCACTGTCGGTCCGGTAGTGCCACTGCCACCCTGCAGCACGGTTGTGTGCGGCGTGCCAGTGGCAGTGTCAGTTATCGACAAGGTGGCAGTCCTCAAACCTGTTTGGGTGGGAGTGAACAGCACGCCAACCACGCAAACCGCCTGCGCATTCAATACCTGGCTCGAGCTACACGGCGTGTTTCCCGGCGCCGTGAAGCTGAGCTGAAAGTCCTCAAAATCCGTGCCGGCAATCGTTATGTTGCTGATCGAATCGGCGTTCGAGCCGGTGTTATTTAGAAAAGCATATTGTGGAGCGCTCGTGGTACCCACAGCGATCGCGGGGTAGACCAGCGGGTTCGGCAGCAGGCTAGCCGTGGATGCCGGAATTCCGGTGCCACTCAATCCCACCGTCTGTGGGGCGCCCGATGCGCTGCTGCTGATCGTAAGCGTGGCGAAAAACACCGCTGTTCCCGTGGGCGGTGCGAAGGTGACGTTCAATCCGCACACTCCTCCCGGAGTGATTGTGCCACTGCAGGTATTCGTGGCTGCGAAGGCGCTTGGGTTGCTGCCGCTTAACGGAGTTGTGAACGTCAGATTGGTATTCCCGATGTTTTGCAGAAACACGAATTGCGCGTTGCTCGTCGAGCCCGCTGTCTGCCTTCCGAAACTCAGAAACTTCGGGCTGACCGTTGCAAGCGTCGCGTTCGCGTTCAGGCCAGTGCCAATTAGGAAGACGGCCTGGGGCGAAGTGCCGGTGTCACTGTCGGCCACGGTTAGTTCGCCCGCGGCAGCTCCCGCCGCCGTCGGGGTGTACGTGACGCTGATTGTGCAACTCAAGCCGGGACCTAGCGATCCGCTAGCCGGGCAAGTGTTGGCGGAGATTGCGAAAGTGCCGCTTGGCAAAAAAGAGGTTATCGTGGGACTTATCCCGGTCAACGAAATCGTACTCGACAGATTCGTGAGCGTCGCGCTCATGGCGGTGGCGGTCATGCCCACCACCGTGTTGGGAAATTGCAGCGACGCGGGAGTCAGGCTCGCTATCTGCGGTGTGCCGGTGCCGCTCGCCATTACGTTCGCCGGAGTTCCGGTGAAAGTTCCGGAGATCTGAATTGTGGCGGTGCGCGAACCCACGACGCTGGGAGTGAATACGATTCCCAATTTGCAAGTGGTCCCGGCGGCGAGGGCCGTTTCAAATTCGCACGTCGTTCCGGTACCGATGCTGAAGTCGCCGGGGTCGGCACCCGTGCCGGTGAAGCCCGTCAGAGTTACCGGATTCGTGCCGGTCACAGAGACGGTGACGAGCTGTGGAGTCGTGGTTGTGGTCCCGACTTCCTGGCTTCCGAACGTCACGCTGGTGGGGTTGACGGTGATGGTTCCGGGAGGCGGAACTACAGCGCCGGTTCCGCTCAAAGTGAAAGTTTGGGTTCCGCTGGATTCGTTGATGGTCACCGTGGCAGATTCGGCGGCAGTCGTGGAAGGTGTGAACATCAGCGTAAAAGTGCAAACCACAGTCGCGGGAACAGTTTGTCCGCACGTGGTGAAATCGCTGAAGTCCGCGGCGTTCGGCCCGCTGACCGCCGTGCTCGTGATGTCCAGCGCGTTCGATCCGTTTGCCAGCGTAACTGTCTGTGACTGGCTCGTCGTTCCAGTGAGCACGGATCCGAAATTCAGTGCCTCGGGAAACAACTGAGGACCGGCAGGCGTTGCGGGTGCGATCTTGGCAACAAACCCGTTGCCATTCGCCGATTTCAAACTCGCCTGAACCGGATTCACCGTCGGAAAATCGAACGTGACGTTTTCGCCCACCACGTAGACATTGCCGAGGGAGTCCACGGTGATTCCGCCGCCGTAGTTTTGTCCGCCCGCCGTCGAGTAGCTGCCACCGAGATAAGTAGAAAAGATGTAGTCGGAGCCATCCCCCTTGAACTCGGTGACGAATGCGCTTTGCGACCCGTTCAGGGTCGCCTGCAGTGGAAACCTTGTCGGGAAATCAAGCGCATTCGTATAGCCTGTGACGTAGATATTTCCCGTGGTATCCAGCGCAATGTCCATTGCTCGGCCGGCAGCGCTTCCTCCGAAGTACGTGGAGAAATCCAGCGACCCGCCGCCGGCGGCGATCTTGGTTACGAACACACTTTCAGACCCGCTCGAGGGGGGCGTCTGAATGGGGTTCTTGACCGGAAAATCCGGCGAGAATGTGGAGCCGGCCACGTAGGCGTTCCCGGCGGAATCCGCCGTAAGGTTATACGCTGCGTCACCCACGCTTCCACCCAGGAACGTGGAATAAACAACCGAAGCGGCACCCCCAGCCGGAACGCTGACTTCAGCGACCCAAGCGTTATATCCCGCGTTCGCACTCGCGTTGTTAGTCGCCTGTATCGGACTCTTTGTTGGAAACACTGTCGAGTTGGTCGTTCCTGCGAGGTAAATATTCGGCGGGCTGCTTCCATCAAGCGCGATGCCCTGGGCATCGGTGTAGAGGTTGCCTCCAAAATAGCTCGAAAACAACAGTGACGAGCCGTTCGCTGTCACCGCTGCCAGTTTGCAGACATACGCATCCGTCGTCCCGGATAGGCTCGACTGTATCGCATTCACCGGCGGAAATGACGAGGAGTTGGTGAACCCGGTGGCGTAGATGTCCTTATTTCCATCCACCGCGATCGCCTTGCCGTAATCCGTGGCGCCGCCGCAAAGATAAGTAGAGAATGTGAGCGCGCCAGCGGGTGAAAACGAGGACACGTATCCACAGCGGAACCCGAAGAATTCGCTCTGACCGGGTAAAGGAAGCAGCAGCGGAAAATTCGTCGAACTGGCGCTGCCCGTTACGTACGCGGCTCCCGCCGAATCAATGGCGATCCCGTTTCCGCCGTCGATCGCGTTCCCGCCCAGATAAGTCGAGTACACCAGCGAAGTGCCGCTCGCCGAAAACTTGGTCACGAATGCGTTCTCCACTTCGCCTGTTCCTGTACCCAGATTGCCCTGCTGTGCGTTTTGTGTTGGGAAGTCCGCGGACGTCGTGTAACCGGTCACGTAGGCTGCTCCGCTTGAATCGGCCACAACAATATTCGCGCCGTCGCCTATTCCTACTAATCCCGAGCCGCCCAGGTAGGTGGAGTACGCCAGCGTCGGATCAATGATGAGGCTCTGGCGACGATCGTAGGAACCCAGCCAGAAGCCTACTTCGTTCCTCGCCAGAAATTTATATCCGGTGCGTACTCCCCGCCGAGCGCCCTGGACGATCTGGTAGGCCACGGGCTGCTGCAATTTCACGCTGCCGCGTTCCAGCGCCAGAATTAGGTCCCCGTTCTCCGCGATTCGCAAACCCTTCGCGCCATCCACGCGCATGCGAATGTTGCCCGGGTCCGCTCCCGGCGCCACGATGAAGGTCGATTCGAGCAGCCCGTGATCGCCGGAATAGGCCACGTCAATTCCTGCATAGGTGTCCCGGTAGCTAACCCTGGCGTAGTTCGGAATACCGGCGCGCCATTTTGCGGGGTCGTTGCCGATGTAGTAGTTCGATATTCCCGGCAAGAGGTCAGTCGCCGAAACCTGGGCACCTTCGTCCGCGCCGACCAGTTCGAATTGCAGGACGCTCCGAGAATGCTCGGGCGGATCCGTCGCATCGATCTGTGGGGCTCGCTTCCCGGGCGATGGAATCGCGCGCCGCAGCGCCAGCACTTCTTTCGTCGGCGCGAGGAACAGGGTGTAACCTTTTCCGCGAGCCAGGTAACTAACCCGCGAATCCGTCTGTCCGCGGTTCTCCTCAAAACTAAGCGGCAAATCGCCATACGCAGCACTGGTCTTCGCTGCGGCCGGCGACGCCACGTCATTCTGCTGAGCGGTGGGCTTGGCCTTCGCCGCGCCGGTCGCAGCGCTGATGGGAGCGGGTGCTTGGGCAGCTACGCTGAAGGCGCAGCCTAACACTACGAAGACTCCGGCGGCAGTGCGACGCATCTCATAGCTCCTGAGCGGTCTATGACTGACGCCACAAACCGCTGGCGGGCGGCGAACACCAACATCAGCTTCGACACCTCGGTATGAGTATCGAGGCGCCTTTGTCTGCAAAACTTCGCGCACCTTCGTGAACCGTCATGCGTTTAACGGTTTCGTACTCTTCTCGGGGGCCTTAGATCGCTTCGGGTGCGCGCGGCCTATCTACTCCAAGAAAATAAACGCCGTGTACACGAGTCGAACGTAACGCAATTATGCGCGGTGGTAACGCTGATGCCCGCATCTATACATCCGCAAGGTGCTTGCCGTCAAGGTCGCTTACGGTCGCTACGGTCGCTTACAGTCGCTTGCCGTCAGTGCCCGGTCAACCCGGAGTTAATCAGGACTTAGCCGCATCGCTGCCTTTGTCAACCATGAGCTCCAGCGTCACTGCTCGCCTTTAGCGCGGTTAGAGACTTTCGGTGTCAACTTCCGCACGATAAACTCTTGAAATACCGACGCTACGGCATTTTCGCCAATCCTCACCAGCGCGGTTTCGGCCACCCATGCCGCTCCCCGATCGTTCGCCGGGTAATAGGAACTCGCAATACCCGCTGCGGCGAAGTTTCCGATCACATACGAATAATTCGGTTGCCAACGCCCGTTGTCGCCCTTGCACATAAACGGACTCGAGAGCGCGTACAACAGCCGTGATCGCTTACTACCGGTTCCCCTGAAGAAATAGCGAGGATCCTGTTTCAGGAGAGACGGCATTAGGGCGCTTCCGAGGAACGTACCTATCACAACGTCACCGTAGGATGCGCCGTAGCGTTTTGCATACCCTTGCGCTCCTTGCCCGTATCCGCTGAGTGCGTCTCCTGCCTGCTCAATCCCCGCAATCGCGCCAACCGAAACGAAGGTGAACGGATCAACAGACGACCTCCAGGCAAGCTCGAACTTTTGTTTAGGTGCCAGCGCGACTGCATCGGGAACGTAGCTGACATAAAAATTCGGAATGATGCCGAACACACGCTGCTTTTCTTGGTCCTTAATCTGCACTTCAGCTAGTTCCACCTGCGTGAGTGCGACTGTCACCTGCGTCGCCAGCGGCGCAACAACCAGTACCACCTGCGGGACAACGTGAGCCTCCCCGGGCTGCACGGTTCCGGAGATTACTTGCGTATTGAGATCCGTAAACGAAACGGTGAGCTGGAAGGGCCCGGGGGCGACATTGGCGAAGGAAAATTGTCCCAGGTCGTCGGTTAGCGTTTCCGCGCCGGGGATTGATCTCCACGCGTAAGTCGTACCTGGGCTCCGACGACGACGGCTCCGGTTAGATCAACAATTGTCCCGCTGATGCTTCCCCTTGCTTGCTGGTCGGGCAGCTGCTCGCCAGACACCTGCCGCGCAGCGGTCGGTACAACAGCCGCCACCAGAAACATGAGCGAAACTACGCCCAGTTGAAGCAACCTGCGAACCTGTCGGCGCTTGTTCGAAACCCTCAAAGCTTGCGCGTCTCCTGCTCGGACTTGCCAGGAATTTCGAACTTGCGGTGTCCCGCGAGTGGGCCTGGCCAGTAGCTGCTAGACCGTCAGCGCTCCAACCTCCGATCCCATTGAGCAAACCGAGCTTTCCTGCCTGGAGATCGAACGGTATTCGTTGCTTTCTTTTTAGTCTATCGTCAAAAGTGACAGGGGGGAGACCTCACCAGTGGCTCCCGATTAGCCGAAAGCGGACAGTCCTGTCCCGAGACTCACGTCTCCGGTAACAGCGTTTAGAGCGAAGCCGCCCGGGCGGCGGACGCTGCGCGTGAGGTGATGGAGCGCTGGGTGCCTAGCGGCTGAGATAAGTTTGGGTCACAAGGAGGCGACCCTGTGACCCATCTTCGCAATCTGATGCTGGAGGAGCTCCAGCGACGTAATTACGCTGAAACTTCCACACGCAGTTACCTTCATACAATGGAAGATTTTTCTCGACGCTTCCACCTTCCGCCGGATCGCTTGGGCCCACAACACATTCGTGAATATCAAGCGGAACTGTTTCAGAAACGGAAGGCATCACCTGCCACGGTAGCGCAACGTTCGGCGGCTCTGCGATTCTTCTATACCAAGAACCTGCGGTTTGGAGCGTCGCCGCAACGCCCTATCACCCATTCAATCCCCACAGCGGCCCGCGTCCGCCGCAACCGCGGGCGGCTCCCTTCAAACGGCTTTATCGAACGCGCGCAGAGCACCTCGCGCAATTCCACTTCTTCGCGAAAACGCGCGCCCGATAAAGCGCTAACGATTATCAGGAGTTAGCGTCGCAGGAACTCGAAAATTCAGGCGTCCACTACGGGCAGAAGCAACCGCGAGGACGAAAACACATTGTTCAAGGAGCTGGTGCCGATGCTGGCATGTGTGAACCCAAGCGGTGCTGGCTTTTCTGGGTCTTGGTCATCGGACGTGAGACATAGCCGCAGTTTGTGGCCTGCCTTGAAGCGTCGAGCGTTAGGTACGAGCGGAATTCGGTAATTGACCCTCTGACCGACTGGCACAGTTTCGAAAGTATCGCAGCGCAAACTAGGAGCGCCCGGCTTGGTCGCAGCTTCCTCCACTTTCCTTAGGCTGGCGCGAAGGTATCCTGCTGTGACGTTGACGACGTTCTCGTTTTCGTCCACATCCTGCAGCACGGCGATGAAGGCAGTGTCCGGAGCCGTGCAAGCGGCGTCCAACTGCAATTCGATCGTGCCAATCAGATCTAAATCATGAGAGAGCGCGGGAGTCGTCCAATGGAGTAACCCGGGCGGGTCGGTCTCGCTCGGACGCGGACGATTCAGGCCCGCGCCAAGGTTCATGTAGGTTCGCGAGCCCGATTCTCCCTCATCTGCACGGAGTGTAGCGTCAGCCCGAAGTGCGAAAGATTGATGCGTCGCCTCGCGTACCGGCCACACATCGCTTGTTCGCCAGCCCTCCGCTTCCGGCACGACGTATCGAAACCGTGGCCCGTCGAGAATGCCCGTGTCCTGCCCCTTCAGCCATTGATCGAACCAGGCGAGTGTTTCGATGTGAAGACTTTCCCACGGCCAAGCGAGTCCATGTTCGCCCATCATAGCGACCCGCAGATGCTTGCTGTTCGCCAACCGCTCGTAAGCTTTGAAAGTGTGCGGAAGATGGAGCGGCACATTTTGCCAGTCGCATCCCATATAGACCGGTACCTCGACGCGTTTGAGCAGCGGAAGTAGATTGCGCTCCTCCCACCATGCATCGCGAAATGGATGTTCCGCTGCGATGGCGCGCCAGAGATCATCCCAGGGATGAGGATCGTGGTGCAGCTTGAGCAGAACTTTGAGGCCAGCAATTGCAGCTTCGCCATTCGCATGCTCGAATTTCTTGTGAATGCCGGGACTCAGCAGCAGAGCTCGCATTGCCTCTATTAATTTGCTGCGCCAAAGCTTGTTGGTATGGCTGGAGGTCATACCAATCATGAAAAGGAAAGGTGAGACAAACCCGCTGCTCATTAACCCGTGATGCGTTGCCGACTCGAAAAGATCGAACGTACCTGCGATCGGCATGATGGCTTTGAGATGCGGAGGTCTCTCAACCGCAGCTTCCATTTGGGTTCCCGCGAAGTAACTGATCCCCACCATTCCAACATTGCTGTTCGACCAAGGTTGCGCTGCGGCCCACTCCACGAGGTCGTGCATGTCGCGGCGTTCCTGACCGTCAAAAAATCCGAACGTGCCCCCGGACCCACTGGTCCCCCGGCAGTTCGCGATGACATGTACGTAGCCTCGCGGAACAAAGAAATCGCTGGCACCAGCTTCAATGAACCCAGCCGGTGCGCCAAGATTTTGTATCTGCCGTGGATAAGGAGAAGCCGCCACCAACACAGGATATTTGCCGAGTTCAGCCGGACGATGTACATCTGCTAACAATGAGATTCCATCCCTCATTGGGACCACAACGTCATCATCGTGGGCCATGACGTGAACAGGCTGCGACAGATTGCGATATTCACGTCCGGTCGTTTGTGGGCCGTTAAGTTTTCGTTGACCACGCTCAACGCCGGACGATGGAACATTCGTCATGCTTTTCTCCCGAAGCGATTCCCGGCGCATTATAAGGTCTTGTGCCCGATAAGTCGGGTGATCTCAATGGGTCGACGCAACACTATGCTTGAACCCGCCTTGCATTGAAAACAAAAGCCAAAATCGCTCGCTAGGGTTCGACCAGCCGGAACCCCGCGCTAGCTAGGTTTTGGCCGAGTACAGCGGAACAGATGGTTCTTCCGCAGCCACATTTCCCGAATCAATGCACTGGATGGTGTTGTATCGGCCGGTTGAGCTGGCACAGCTTATCGGGACTTACGAAGTGGCTAGGTCGGTATTGAACATGTCAAACAACACCTTCCACGAACCGTCCGCCTGTTTTTTCCAAATGGTTAAGTACTTTCCTTTGTCGGAGGCGGGTTTTCCTGACGTGTCCTTGAAACTCCAAATGTACGTGCCGCTCGTATAGCCCAGATCGCCGGATTGGGCGATGCCGACTTTATCGGGCTGCCAGACGAGCTTGAAGTCCGGGATTGCAAACGCGCTCGCAGTCATTTGCGTAATGGCGTGCTTCCCGGTTGCAACAGGAGCGTTGGGCCACAATAGAGAGCCCTGTTCATCACAGAACGCTACTGCTTTGTCGAGATCCTTTGCCTCATAAGTCTTACTCCACGCCTTGTCAGCGGCCAAGATGCCATCCGTCGGCTTGCCGCCCGTTTGGGCGAGTACCGGACCTGTGCAAACAACCGGGAAAACTAATGCTGCGATGATCAAGTGGGCTAGTCTCATTGAGATTCCTCCGGTTCGCGGGAGTCTATCATTTCTCGCGCTTATGGCGTTGTGCTTCTGAAAACGTGGGAGTTCCGAGCCCTTAATCACAGTAGACGTCCCGAGTATGGAGCAGTACCTGATCGACGCTGCGGTTATCGGAAACTGGATCTGAGCGCAAAACGAAGTGTGGTTGACACGGACGCACTAAGGGTCCTAACGTTCCGGGCCAGGGGAACCCGCACACGAGAACTCCGGTTGGCTTGCACGCGTAGGCCGTCAAGCACCGAAGCTATTCGATGCTCAGGATAAGTAGGCGACCATTTCGTGTTCCGTGGCGCTTCCCGAAGGAAAAATCTATGAAACTTGGATCAACGGTTGTAATTCTTGCGGTGATCGTTATTACGGCGGCCGCCGCGCAAAATCCGCCCGTGCCCAAGCCATCCCCGGAACTGAAGAGGCTGGAATATTGGGTCGGGAATTGGACGACGGAGTTTGAGTTTAAAACGGGCTCCGGTCCTGCCGGAAAGATCATCGGAAAGGTCCATGAGGAGTGGCTTCCAGGCGGCTACTTCGTGGTTTCGCGCGCCGAATGGACAGGTGCCATGGGCAATTCGACCGAGCTCTCCGTCATGGGATACAACGCCGACGAAAAAGCGTACACATACAATGACTTTAACGGCGCGGGCGGAGCGCAGTATTCGCAGGGCACACTCGTGGGCGACACTTGGACTCTGATCGGTTCGCTGAAGATGAACGACAAGAAGATAACCAATCGCTTCGTCATCAGGGAAATTTCCCCTACCTTGTGCACGTTCAAGCTGGAGTCGGCGCCTGAGGGCGGCGACTGGGTCACGATCATGGAAGGAAAGTCGACGAAAACTCCGTAAGCGAGTGGCTGGGTTCAGTTCAGCTTTGCGTCTTCGGACCTGGCGGCGATGAGGATAGGAATGTTACGGTCAGCGGCCTTCCAAAGCGTGAGAAAATCTTGGTACGCTGCCTTGGTTTTCGCAGTGTCGCCCTGCAGCGCATAGGCGCGGGCGAGACCAAGATGCGCGAGCGCGCCAATGGGTTCGTTGACGACGATTCCGCGGTGGTCGAGTATTTTCTGGAACTCTGAAGCCGCCTCACTGCCTTTCCGGGCCGACAGATACGCTTCGCCACGCACAAAAAGCGGATACATCCCGGTCCAGCCGAATGTGCTGGCCGTCGTGGCGCCTAATTCGTGCACCGTCGCCACTCGGAGGATCTCGATTGCCTCGGAACCGTTTCCGCGCCGAAGCGCAACTTTTGCGCGGAGGACGGGCAGAAAGTTGGACTGCACGAGCGTGTCTTCCGGAAACCGCTTGTTCAAATCGTCGGCCAACTCCAGCGTTCGGCCGTCGTCACCCGCATACGCAAACGCAAGCGCGGCTCCGTACCGCACGTCACGGCCTGAGGATCGCGTCAGTGTGAGCACCGCACGTCGTCGTGCTTCGTCCGCATCGCCGAATAATGCGTCCCGCAAGGCAGAAAGCGCAAGGTAAGTAGCGGCAGCCTCTTTCCCTCCTGCTCGTTCGGCGGAATCCATTGCCCGGTCGGAAGCTTCCTGGGAGCTTCTGAGCCGCCCCGAGTATGCGATCGTCTCGGCTTCAAGCCCCAACATTTGGTCTTCTTGCGGTTGGCCGGCCGATCTTGCCACCTGCCGTGCCATCCCATCTGAATCGTTCTCCAGAAACGCAATTTGGTACAGCGCGGCAGAATAGAAAACGTGACCGAGTTTATATTCGGAAGCGAGCCGGTATGCGGCCTTCGCGTCATCAAGGCGATTTAAGGCAGTATAGTTGAACATTAGGAACGCGTACGAGATGGGAAAGGCCGGGCTCAAACGGGTTGCCTCTTTGGCTTCTTCCACTCCTTTCTCATACTGCCCGAGGGGCGGGTACACCGCTCCCGCTAAGTAGCTATGCGGCATCTCCGAACGCGGATAATCCTGGATCCACAACCTGCAGGTTTGTTCGGCCTTTTCGAGGTTGCCGGTGGCTTCCTTGTAGTAGGTAGCCAAGATGAAATATTTTTCCGCCTCGCTGGTCCGGCCGCGCAACTCGTATGCCTTCCGGGTATAATCGGCACCGACGCTGGGCTCTCCAATGCTAGTAAAGGCGATGCCCAGCCGTGCGTAGGAGATTGCAAAGTTTGGATCGAGTTCTATCGCGCGCTTAAGGAACGCTATAGATTCGGCGTCTCCCGTGGTGAGCTGTATCTTTGTGCCGGTACTGAATGCTTTGAGAGCTTCAAGAGACGGGGTGGTAGCCTGCTCAAGCGGCGTATCGAATTTCTGGACCGTGCTGATCGACTCGCCGAGTTTGTTTCGGATTTCCGAAGCAGTCTTGCCTAGCGCGTCCAACACATGATTCTTGTCGCCGGCCTGAGCCTCCGTGCTGGCCAGTGTCTCCCCATTTCCGCAGTTCACCGCCTTCAGCGTAAGCAGATATTGCGTACCAATCTCGGCGATCGAGCCTTCAAGAACCGCCGCGCTGGCCGTTCGCTGACAAAGTTCCCGCGCAATCTCCGGCGTGAGCTTCGCATCCGGCTTCTGGTCCATCAGCTTTAGCGTCTGCTGGATTCGTTGATCGGAGATGATGCTCAGGAAAGGTGATTGTTCAAGTTGCACGGACAGACCTTGACGCAGTGTGCCGTCGAACACGGCGTCGCCCGTCGCGTTGCTGAAATCCGCGAGGACAATCGTGTCTTTCTCGGTCAGCGCGTGGGTTTTGCGAGAGAAGAACAACCATCCCGCCACGGCCAGCCCGACGGCAACTGCGGTTACACCACTAATTGTCGCCCAGCGAAATCGCGATGCTTTAGCAGCAGACGTTAGCGCGCCTTGCGGAGCCGATGCGACGGGAGTGACAACTGTCGAGGCCATGCGGCCCGCAGTCGAATCCCGCGTAAGCCGTTGCAAATCAGTCCGAATTTCCGCGGCGCTCTGATAGCGCAGCTTCGTGTCCTTCTCCAGCGCCTTGCTGATGATTTCTTCCAGCTTCGGCGAGAGATCCGGATTCAACCGCACCGGCGGAACTGGAGTGCGATTTAAAATCGCATCGGCGATCACGCCGGCAGTGTCGCCGCGAAACGGCAGAAGTCCCGTCGACATCTCGTACAGCACTGCGCCAAACGAAAATAAATCCGTCCGCGCATCCAGCTCAGCGCCGCGCACCTGCTCCGGCGACATATATGTGAGCGTGCCCATCGGCACGCCCAGGCGAGTTAATTGCTCGACCTCGGTGGCAGTCGACAGCGTCGAAAGATTCACAGCGTGTCCCACCGGCGCCAGTTTCGCTAAACCAAAATCCAGGATCTTGGCGTGACCGCGCTCGGTGACAAAAATGTTAGCGGGCTTGATGTCGCGGTGCACGATTCCCTTGCCGTGCGCAGCATCCAACGCGTCCGCAATCTCGATTCCCAGGGCCAGCACTTCGTCCTGCGCGAGCGGCTTGCCGGAAATGGTTTCCTTCAAGGTCCGTCCGTCGAGAAATTCCATAGCGATAAATTCGCGGCCGTCTTGCTCGCCGATATCGTAGATCGTGCAAATGTTCGGATGATTCAGCGCCGACGCAGCCTGCGCTTCGCGCCGAAAACGTTCCAGCGCAACCGAATCGTGAGACATTTCAACAGGAAGGAACTTCAAGCCGATTGCGCGATGCAGTCGGGTGTCTTCAGCCTTATAAACGATGCCCATCCCGCCCCCGCCAAGCTTTCCGAGAATGCGGTAGTGCGAGAACGTCTGGCCGATCTGAGGCGAAGAATCCGGCATTCCGCGCACATCTTAGGTTGAGGCAGCAGGCAAGTCAACGAAGCTGCGAAGCTGGACGAAGAGGGACTGCGGGCTAAGTCCTAATTAACCGGAGAAGTGGGTAGTGGGATAGGGGCTTGTCCGATCCAGAACGCTTACCTTGGCAGCACGACAAAATCGTATGGGTATTCGGCTCCAACCTTGTCCCAATCGTCACGAATCGAAGGTGACTGATCGGCAAGCAGCCTCCCATTGTACGCTTTCCGATAGACGTCAAGTAGTTGCTCGACCGAGTCCCATCGGTCCGTCTCTCCTGCCAGAAGGTTTGTCCAAATCTTCCTAGCCTCGATTGCGTGGTGTATATCCTCGCCAGAAAGAAGACAAATTTCTACTGAGGTAGAACATCCGCTCACGTGAGCATAGTCCATCAGCCCAGAATCGTAGTGCGCGGCGACCTCCGCCTCCACTTCGTTTCTTGAGATTGTGCACACGCCGTTGCCGTCACTCGCAAAAGGTTGAAGCGTAAAATCACTCTTATGTTTCGCAAAAAAAAGCACCCGAAATAGCACGTCTGCCATTTTCAGAGGACGCTTGTCAGTATCCACCAACTGAATTGCGACACGATTTGGAAGAACAAGGTTGTTCATAGGAATTTCGCCAGATTCTAGCGCACTACCAATTTCTTGAAAAAGGCTTCTGAACTCGCCATTGCGAGCGCAGCAAGGAATTCCTCATCGCTAAAAGCCAACAAAAAGAGAGCTTCCATGGCGGAGCGCACCTCGAAATGACGACCCGAAAGAGTTTTTCAACAAACCGCTAGATACCGGTGACGCGACTCTCCAGGAACTTGCTGATAAGTCCATGCAAATCAAACAATCGTCCGGGAGAAGTTCCTGGCACTAGCGACGCGTCGAAGACGCAGTCAGGGCTTATCAGGCACCGATGCGAACGGAGAAGCCACCAGTGGAAGCAACCACGAGGGCGAGAGTTCGGATGCGGAGTCTCAGGGTCGGACTGCCCCGCGGTGGTGCAGAAGCGGGGTAATTCCCGTGGAGCGAAGGGGGCAGGTCACTCGCGTCCTAACCAATACGGCCAACTGGAACCAGGAGGAACCGAGCGGTTCGGACGGAAGGTAGCAACCTTCCCTGGGTGGCACGAGCCGTGTGACGGGAGACTGTCAAGCACGGTTCTGTGAGAGGCTCGGGGTGAAATTCCCCGGGCCTAGTCGGCCGTCCAAGTGGAATTCCACCATCGCGCTCAGGGTGCCTTCACTAACGTTACTTGCGCCAATTCCTCAGCAAATTATGCGGTGGGATTGACGGCAGGATGTATGGGGACGATTTTTGGCTTTGCTTCGGGTTCTCGCGGCTTGTTGCCAAAGTAGAAGCGGATTTGCAGGTCAATATAAGTGCCCGAGAATGCTTCCGGAAGACGCTGAAACGGCGCAGCCGTGCGTACCACGTTCAAGGCCGCAGCATCCACTTCGTCCTGCCCTGAGGTAGACGCGACGGTCACAAAATTGTCGGACAGTGCCCCGTCTTTCTGTATGCGGACTCGAACAACCACGACTCCCTTTTCCCCAACGACCGCTGATTTAGGTATCTGGGCACGAAACCTGGCAGCGAGAGAATTAACTATTGTGCTGAGATAAGGCCTGAAATCTATCCCTTCCGTCGGGCTCAGCACCTTAAAACCCATCGGGTATACGTATGATTCTGGCTGCGGAACTAAATGCCCTTGTTGTTGTCTTGGATTGCGCGAAGCCGTCACGATTCCCGACACCAGGAGTGCCAGTACAGAGAGAAAAACAAATACCAATTTGCGGTCTGCAATTCGAGGGAGCCGCATAGAAACCTCCCAGCGCAGAGTATCGATGCCCGCAATTGTACTGCGAGATATACGGCGAATCTATCGCCGAAGTGCGCCACTGCCTGATTAACGCTGCGTTTACCGGGGAAGTGAAGTTCTAGTACGGGACAAGTCCGGCAACCAGGAGTTAGCACGCTGCTGCGAACACGTATTGTTGTGAATTGTTGCGAAATCCACTAATGGGGCAACGAAATCTGTTTGAAGACAATCCTACAGATGGAAGCACGGGAGGAATGCACGCTAGCCACGAGTGAGAACCGACCATTGGGCGAAGCGTCGAACATGGTTTGCTGGCGGCGCCTTGCCATTTTCCTCGCCCTGCTTTGCGGACTTCCAATCGCGACCCCGGCGCAAAAAGCTGGTACGGATCAGAAAGCGCCCTCGCCGCTAGGCAAGCTGGTCGATGTGGGTGGTTATCGAGTTCATCTGTATTGTATCGGAACCGGGAGCCCTACGGTTGTCATCGTGGGCGCAGGTTTTTCTTTCAATTGGGGACTTGTTCAACCCGAAGTCGCAGGGTTCACTCAGGTGTGTTCGTATGACCATTCAGGAATCGGTTGGAGCGACGACGGTCCGAAAGATTCCTGCTCGCTGAGGGTTAGCGAGGTACACACCGCACTGAAGAACGCCGGGATCAAAGGACCGTATGTTCTCGTCGGGCACTCACTTGGTGGATTGGTTGCGCGCGTCTATGCAGGACAGTATCCGGACGAAGTAGCCGGCATGGTTTTTGTGGATCACGCCTTCGGGTTCCCCCTAGCGCCTCCTCCTGGCGATGCGAAAGTGTTGCCGCCTCCGGAACCTCCGACGACGCCTTCTATCCCCGCGGGCGGAACGGGAATTGAGAGTGATCCGAACTTCAGTAAGTTATCTGCGCGCGATCGCGAGCTTCATCTGTGGGCTATGGCACAGACCCGAAATCAAACCGTACTGCAGTCAAACATACGGTTGGTACCGGACTGTATTGCAAACGCCGACGCGCTCGCCAAAGAACACCCGCTCGGCGACAAGCCGCTCGTTGATGTCAGCACAGACCAGTTCCGCAGCTCTGATTACGTCAAATTTCAAGGAGAACTGCTTTCCCTTTCTCAAGACAGCAAGGAGATCATTGCGGAGAAGAGCGGCCATTTCGTCATCATTGATAGGCCTGACGTTGTCGTCGATGCCATCCGTCAGGTAGTGCAGTCGGTCCGCAATAACACGGAGCTCTAAAACAGTGCTAGAGTTCAACCACGTTATTTACCACAGAATCGAATCCCGGAAATCGACTCTTGGCGATTCGGCTCATCTGATTAACGCGGTGGTCTCAATGGGTCGACGCAACACTCAGCTCGAACCCACCTTGCATTGAAAACAAAAGCTACAAGCGCTGGTTAGGTTAGATTAGCCGGAACGTTACCCTGGCTAGGTTTCGGCCGAGTCGGCCCGACAGATTGGTTCTTAAGGGGGAAGTATCAGCCGATCAACTGGTTAGATGGTGTTGCATCGACCGGTTGAGCTGGCAGCTCTAACCGGACATTGACGTTCCGAAAGGTGTTGATAACAGGGGTGGGTGTTGAAAAACTCGCCCACTGGAGGGAGTTTTGATCTGGGTGATTTTCCTGCGGGGTATCGCTTTCTTTTTTCTGCTATCTCAGATCGGAACCGTGGCTGATTCTAGAGATCTTGATCTTAGGAAGCGAGCCAGTCGTTTCAAGTTCTGGGCTGTAGCCGCGAGAAAGAATTGTTCGCGAACATGCTTCATTCTCCTCAAACGCACCCTCCGCAGTCCGATCTGGTTCTTCAACTCCGCAAACAGTGCTTCTACTTTCCGGCGTTGGCGTTGCGCTGCCGCGAAAGCTGGAACGGTCGCCCGCTCTCGTGCCCGTTGTCGCGCCGGTTCGTGGACATGGATCGCAATTTGCCGATAGTGTCCGGTGGTGCACTGCGATTTGTGCGAACACTCCCGACACCGTTTTCGCGTCGCCCGGTAGATATGGTTTCGGTTGAGCGGGTTCACTCCAAGGTAGGTTAGTCGCTTTCCTGCGGGACACTGATAACTGTTCGTCTCCGGATCGTAGGTGAACTTTTCGATCCCATACAAGTTGGTTTTTGGAGCAGGACTTTCTTTCACGCGAATATAAGGAGTGATGTTTCGTTCCTCAAACCAGGCCAAAAGCTCACCGTTCCCATAGGTGGTGTCGGCGGCAACCGACTGCGGGAAGCGCCCGCGTCTCTCCGCTGACCGCGTGATCATCTCGCGAGCTGCGGCACTTTCCTGACTCAACCGAGCTGCCGTAGCCTGAACGCCCAGAATCACACAGCTTCGGTTGTCGATCAGGTAGTTGTTGAAGTACCCCAGTTCCGCCGGGCGAGCGCCCTTGGCTGAATAGGTTGAATCCGGATCCGTCGTCGATACCTGGTCTTGTTGATGGGCCGGCTCTTCAACCGGGTTCTCTTGCTCGAGGTCCGCTAAGTACTCTCGCACCGTCCGTTTCACCTGAGCGGCTTCCGGCAGTTGCTCACGCGGGATGCGGCTCAATCGGCTAGCGTTCGCGGGAATGAAGCTACCATCCACGGATAGGTGCTCGCCCTCGACGAATCCGGCTTCCATGCAACGGTCCACGATCTCTTCAAACAGCCGCTGAAACAGGTGGGACTCCAGGAAACGTCCATGACGGTTCTTGGAAAACGTGGAGTGATGGGGAATCTCCTGATCGAAGCCGAGTCCGGTAAACCAGCGCCAGGCCAGGTGCATCTGCAGCTCCTCGACTAGCTTGCGCTCGCTGGTAACACCATACAGATAGCCGATCAGCAGGATGCGCAATAGGAGTTCCGGATCGATCGAGGGTCGGCCCGTATCGCTGTAGGAGTCTTTCAGCTTCTCCCAAACGAAATCGAAGCTGATGTGCCGGTCAAGGAGACGGAGTAGGTGGTTTTCAGGAACCTGATCTTCAATGCGAAAGTAGTAGAACAGCGACTCGGAACGGGCGTGTTGTCCCATCATAATCAGCAAGCCTCCGTGAATGGCGATGAAGAAGAGCATCGGCAGAACGCTTGCTCATATAGACGTTGCTGCCAACACTTCAGTGTGCATTCACGAAGACTTTTTCAACACCCACAGGGATTATCATCACCGATCCAGCGCGCGGTGAGAACGGAATTCCCTGACAACGCAACAGTTCTTCCGGCATCATTCTTCGATTCCATCCCACAACTTCCGCCAGTAGCGGCGCATTTTGTCTTTGACCTGCTCTTCTGTCTGACCCTGATCGTAAGCCGGCGAGATCACGGGCAGTGCGCGCTCGACACGAATCAGGACCACGGCTTGAATTTCACTGGTCAGTCCCATGTCCCGGTACATCTGGCACACGCGCTGGAAAATCTCACCCGAGCGATGAACAACTCCCCGCCCCTTGAATCGGTATCCTTTCCGAACGAGCGGATCGACGACATTGATTTCAACAAAGGTATTGTGCTCGATGTTCTTAACCGATTGCGGTGAGCGGATATGGGCGAACACCAGATGATCGTCGTCCCAAACGGCAGCGGTTCCCTTAGGCGACAAATTGGGTGTTCCATCGGGGCATACAGTTGCGATGAAGCCCAGTCGCTGCTCACGCACGATGCGTTTCATGTCTTCAGTGAGAATGCCCATGCGATTGGCTCCCGCGAGCAATGATGCCTGATTTACGCACGAATCGGAACCTTGACTGCTTCCAGATTGCTGTCGATAACAGGGGTGATTGTTGAAAAACTCTTCGTGAATGGCACTGGGAGTTGACTGAAGTGCGGGCAGCAACGTCTATAGGTGCGAGCGTTCTGCCGATGTTTTTCTTCATCGCCATTCACGGAGGCTTGCTGATTATGATGGGACAACACGCCCGTTCCGAGTCACTGTTCTGTTACTTTCGCATTGAAGATCAGGTTCCTGAAAACCACCTACTCCGGCTCCTTGACCGGCACATCAGCTTCGATTTCGTTCGGGAGAAGCTGAAAGACTCCTACAGCGATACGGGCAGACCCTCGATCGATCCGGAACTCCTATTGCGCATCCTGCTGATCGGCTATCTATATGGTGTTACCAGCGAGCGCAAGCTAGGTCGAGGAGCTGCAGATGCACCTGGCCTGGCGCTGGTTTACCGGACTCGGCTTCGATCAGGAGATTCCCCATCACTCCACGTTTTCCAAGAACCGTCATGGACGTTTCCTCGAGTCCAATCTGTTCCAGCGGCTGTTTGAAGAGATCGTGGACCGTTGCATGGCGGCCGGATTCGTCGAGGGCGAGCACCTATCTGTGGATGGTAGCTTCATTCCCGCGAACGCCAGCCGATTGAGCCGCATCCCGCGTGAACAACTGCCGGAAGCCGCTCAGGTGAAACGGACGGTTCGAGAGTATTTAACGGATCTCGCACAAGAGAACCCGGTCGAAGAGCCGGCCCATCAACAAGACCAGGTATCGACGACGGATCCGGATTCAACCTATTCAACCAAGGGCGCTCGCCCGGCGGAACTGGGGTACTTCAACAACTACCTGATCGACAACCGAAGCTGTGTGATTCTGGGTGTGCAGGCTACGGCAGCTCGGTTGAGTCAGGAAAGTGCCGCAGCTCGCGAGATGATCACGCGGTCAGCGGAGAGACGAGGGCGCTTCCCGCAGTCGGTTGCCGCCGACACCACCTATGGGAACGGTGAGCTTTTGGCCTGGTTTGAGGAACGAAGCATCACCCCTTATATTCGCGTGAAAGAAAGTCCTGCTCCAAAAACCAACTTGTATGGGATCGAAAAGTTCACCTACGATCCGGAGACGAACAGTTATCAGTGTCCCGCAGGAAAGCGCCTTACCTACGTCGGTGTCAATGCCATAAATCGAACGCGTGTTTACGTGGCCACGCGAAAGCGCTGTCGCGACTGCCCGCAAAAAGCACAATGCACCAGGGGGCACTATCGACAGGTCGCAGTACCTGTCCACGAACCTGCACGGCAACGGGCGCGTGAACGGGCGAAACTTCCGGCCTTCGGCAGAGCGCAATGCCAGCGCAGGAAAGTAGAAGCACTCTTTGCAGAGTTGAAGAACCAGATCGGGCTGCGGAGGGTGCGCTTGCGGAGAATGAAGTTTGTTCGCGAACAGTTCTATTTGGCAGCTACAGCACAGAACTTGAAACGACTCGGTCGTTATCTAAAACCGAGCTCTTTGGAATCGTCCCCGATTCCGATCTGAGACAGAAAAAGAAAGCGCGATACTCCCTGCAGAAAATCACTTCACCCAAGAAATCCTCAACAACGAGCGAGTTTTTCGACAACCACAGGGAGTATCACCACCTATCCCAGTCAGAGATAGCTGGTGAGAAGAGGATTTATCAGCTCCTATCCAAGATTGCCCCCAAACTTCGCGTCAAGCATGAGTTCCGAATATCCGACTGCATGTCCGGCTAGAACTGAGCCCTCCAGGAGGCAGCAATCTTCGTCGCGATCTTCTTGCTTTCCTGATTGCACTCCTCTCTTGATGGGAACTTGTGTCCTTTACGAGAATCTGATTATCTGAGGATCAAATGCGCCCCGTTCCGCGAATTTTGTTCCCGTTCCTCATCGTCATTGTCGCTGTGCCCGCGCGAACTAATGTCCCCGCGCCAAAGACGTTTAACGTTTGGCTGTTTTCCGATGCTCACGTGGGTACGGACAAGACGAATGGACGCGAAAGCCTGGCCACCGCCATCCGTCAGTCCGAATCCGCATCGGGTTTTGATTGGGACATCGCACTGGACTTAGGCGACATGTCCGGCGCGCAAGGCACGCCGAAAGACGCAGAGGGAGAAGAAGTTGTCCGGCAATTTAGCGTGCTGCAAAAGCATCGCCGCGAACAAATCTATGATTTGTCCGGCAATCATGACCGCAGTGGACTGGATCAACCGCAGGCCTGGTGGTGGCGCAAGTGGGTTGATCCTACCGGTGAACACGCCGAGTTTTCTCATGTCGATGCGACGAAGCGCCTGTTTGCCATCGAAGGAACCTGGGAGCGCTACTCGTTTCGCGTCGGCAATATTCTCTTTCTCATGATGAGCGATATCAACGAACCCTCACAGAAAATCGGTCGCGGCGCGCTCGGTGGCAATCCTGGCGGCGTGGTAAGCGGCGAGACGTTCCGCTGGTGGAAGCAAATGGTCCAGCAGAACCAATCGTCAATCATCATCAGCGCCCATCATTACGTCCTCAAGGACACAACCGTCGCGTCCGGAGAATGGGAGGGAATGCAGCGTGACGAGAACGGAGCGTGGACACCTAGATACCACGGTTACTTCCCGCAAGGTACGCCACAGGGTGCGTCATATCTATACTGGGTGGATAGCGAGCCCGATTCAGGCGCGTTCGAGCATTTCCTCGCGGCTTCTCCGGCACGCATTGCTCTGTGGCTGGGCGCGCACACGCACACAACCCCTGATGACACCTATGGCGGGAAATCCCATCTAGAACAGCGCTGGGGCACAACGTTCATCAACGTCGCAGGCCTCACTCGCTACCATTCCGTGCCCGGGACCGCCGTGCCGAGGAGCTGGCTCCTAACTTTCACCGATGGTAGCAGCGAAGTGACCGCACGCTGCTATCTCCACAGTAATGAATATGCACCGCAAGGTTGGTATCCCAAGGCCGATCACGTCATCGAACTAACGAAACCCTTCAAGAAGCCATCCGATAAATCGAAATAACTGTTTGTGACAGGGACGATCACCGCTTAATCGCCTAGTGATGCCTGATTAAGGCTCTTGCGGGAGAAGTGAGGTGCTGCTTGATATGGACGGTTACGCGGCATTCGAGACATGCCTGGCCCCGTCGATCTATATCTTTTGTAATCCGAAACATAGCCTAGCTATGCAACTGCTTCTAAGCGATCCTCGGGTGAAAACGATCGCCTGTTCGTGGCTCAGAAAATCGCCGAAACAAGACCTCGGCGAACGGAGGTAAGCAACTTTTCTCGCCGGACGGGGTTTGGGATCGGCAACACTCCGGAATGCTACGATACCGGACACGGAAAGTTGGTCAGAAGGGGTTCTTCCCACACTGAAGTGGGCTGCAAGAGGTGACGCGATGGATCTGCCCTCGCTTAGGCCCAACATTGCTGGTCTCACGTCTCCCGTGCAACAGGCTGAGATGAGCTTACTGCTGGCTGGTCGCTGGCCGCCGCTCAAGCCGTTGCCGGTATTCAAATATGAAACAGACTCGTATCGCGCTTCGATCGAATTCGACAAGACGCGCGGAGACTGGGTCTGTCGCAAAATATCGTTACCCTCCAACAAGGTTCAGGAACTGCGTGGTGGATTGACAGAAATCACCATGGCATTACCCCAGGGTCAAGCAGAAGTCTGCGCGGAATGTGGCGCAATCGAACATCAAGAACAAGAATTGGAGAAGGACGCCAGTCGTCGTCTTCAGGCCACTCTTGAGTGGAAAGAGAATTTCGAGAACGGCGCACTCTATTCTGGCCTGCAGGACTATCTTTCCAAAAGCCAGCGGGATGAAATAGCCGACAGCATCCGGCTCACTCTTACCGCTCGGCAGCTTCAGTTCAACCCGAAGAATGTTGCGGACGTCTTTGACGCGCTTTTGAAGGCTGGCGGCAAGCTAGCAACACTCGTAGACGCCGCGCAGCGGAATAAGGCGGAACTCATCACGGATGGACCGGCGGAGACGGAAGCCGCCGCGTCCAACGCCGAACACGATGTGCCGGTTGAGGCGATTGATCCCATGCGCGACCGCCGCCTGCAGATGCGGGCCACGCCTGCCTCCTGCGCGTACACCGTGCTCGATGACATCAATGGCGGCATGGTCCTCAACATAAGCGAGACGGGCATGGCCGTTGCCGCAGACGACCCCCTGGCAGTAGCCAACTACCTCCCGCACATTCGCTTTCGATTACCCAACGTAGCGCAGCGGATCAAAGTCTCCGCGCAGGTTGTGTGGCTAGCGGAATCGAAAAAAACAGTAGGGATCCGATTCGTTGATCTCTCCGCCGAGACCCGCAATCAAATTGCAAATTGGATCGCGTCCGAAAACCCGTCGCCTGAACTTGAGAGTTTATCGCCGGCGCCTGTCCAGAACCTCCTCCCCGCAGTTCGCAAAAGCCCCTCAGAAGAACCGATGGGGCGTGTTGTCGCCGAGGAAGACCAACCCTCCGCGCCTGAACTGATCGCGCGTGCAGCCTCTCTACCATTTGAGCTCGTGACGCCCGAGGTTCAGGATGCAAGCCCACCACCCTTCGTCGAAGATCTCCCGATAAAATTACACCGCGAGGCTTCCGCCCTCGTTGTTGGACCGCAAATTCGAACCCGCAAGGCCAAGCCGTCGGCGAATCGCATCGATAACTCTCCTTCACGCTCATATGTTCTTGAATTATCCCCACTCCACGTCGCTGCAGCCATATTTCTGTTCGCGGTGATCAGTCTAGCCGTGTGGCTCACAGCAGGACGCAACCCGTTCGGCTCGCGCTTCCAGGACACGCAGAAATCATCACCGGCTACTGATCACGCTTCACAGGCACTGCTCGATCAACTGCGCGAAAAGACTTCGCGAACTTCCACTTCGCCGGCGGCTGACACCTCCGTTACACCTGCCGTTAATCCGCCCGCGCGGGCGACCGAAGAATCGCACTCAAAACCCTCAGCCGCTCAATCCCTCAATGCACCGCAAGAAGATCCAGCTGCCAGCGTGGCGCCGATCGAACCATCTTCACCAGTAACGACGCCATCGTTCGCAGATTCGGCGAATTCCGAAGCCACTCCGGAGCGAAATGATTCGACCGGGCGAAATGCGCCGCCACCCGCGAATCCCCAGCCCCCCGCGCACCCGCCCAGGACGGTCGTCCCGATGCCGGGCGCGCCCGCAAGTCCCGCGCCACGCAGGGTGATGCCCGCAACGCCAGCAGTGCCGCGCCTATCATCGCCTCCCACAATCCTTTTCACTGGCCCAGGTGACGGCAGCAAACCTTTCCGGCTGATTCTCCCGGAAAGACCGATTGCCGCCTCCTCTACGTTCGCGATTACCTCCCAACTTTCAGTTCTCGTCTCTCCTGACCGCGGACGTGTAGCGGCTGGTGCACCCGCTCGATTGCAAGCCGGTGCGCTGGTCTCCTTCGTTTGGCCTAGCTATTCAAGGCAGGGGGATCGACATGCACGGCCGGAAACCGTAAAGGTCCGCACCACGATCGGAGAACTGGGTGAGGTGCTGAACGTAAAACGCCTGAGCGGGTCGTACTCTCTTCTTCCTGCTGCGATCAGCGCCATTCGCCTGTGGCGTTACAAGCCTACTCTCGTGAACCAAAGACCGGTCCAAGCTCAGCAAGACGTCACCATTGAATTCCGGCCGCCACAACATTTGCCGCGCACGCCCACTCGCTATACCGCGCGCCGCTAGGGACACTTAAGATGCGGCTTGGCAACGGTGGTCACAGACAGCGCGGAACCGATCGTAATTTCCCCGTGCCAAATCGGAACCCATCACCGGTCTTAAGGGGAATAACGTGTGAAAAACGCGCGATGGATTGCCGCATTTCCGTTGGTCCTGACGCCGGTTCTAGTCATGGCGCACTCGGAGATATTCAACGCGCCTGATTAACGCTGTAACCGGACATCAAGTGGTTTTCAGGGATGTTTTTTGCGAGCGGTGCGCGCACTGACATGGCGGAAGCGTGCCCCAGTCGCGACTGCGCCTCCTTCACCGGTGCGCCGATATTGACCACAAGGCTGCAGTACCGATGACGGAGCCCGTGAAGGCCAAAGTGATCCACCTTGGCCGCGTCCGGCGCGGTGAATGGCGGCGCAGGCATTCTTGACCAAGCTCTCCTCCTCAGCACAGCGCCGCAACCGACTTGGATACCGTTTGCGATTCGCAAAATCGGCCTATGTTTCGCCACGATCCATCAGTCAGAATTAGTCCGCCCTTGGAAAGGTTCCGTCCTACACTCACAGCACGGCGAGTGCGACGTCGAAGGCGTAGGCGGAGGTAGTCTGATGATTGAAATGCATCTTTCGGGAATGAAGGCTCGAAACGGGACGCTGATTTTCGTGTGCTCGACTTGCAAGACACCCCCGAATTTCACGTTTGGCGCGCAGGAAAAGGGCGAACTAGCATTTCTGATGCTTTGCCCCAAATGCGGCATTGTTCTGGGAGAATGGAATTCGGTGGAAGCTCGAGACCGTGAGCTCAGCGAGTTCGCAAAAACCCTGAGGTCGCATGGGCCCTTCAGACCGTTGTAGTACAGTGCGCCACTCGAAATTTATACCGAACTAAACAACCTCCCCAACAGAACGCACAAGCGCATCCCTCCCTGCAATGGGAATAATTACGTGGCGTAGAATTTGCAAAACGGCAGATGCTTGCGCACCGATACCTCGAATTCCGCTTGGTCCAGACGAACTGCGAGTCTGAAGGTGTGCAAGTATCCGCAAATCATGAGCCCGCTTCCCAAGCCTTGCTTCGCAATCCTATTCACCCAGAACTCTTCGCGACCTACTTGCGCGTCGAGTTTCTCCTGCGCAAATAGCGGACCTTCTTCTGTGTGGAGTTCGATCCCGAATGCACGAGCCTCCACGTCTAGATATCTCAAGCCGCGATCGTTCGCGAGCTTCTCGGCAGTCGTTGGCCCGCAGGCGCAGGCGTCCTCAAAAATGGAATCGACGGAATGGTGCGCAACGAGACCCTCGATTACTCTGGGATACTCAGGATCTTCGAATGACCCACGTGGCCTACGCTCGGCGCCCTGCACATCATGAACGGTCGCCAGCACAGCCACATTTCGGCTCATTTCGCCCCCTAGGCCCATTTCGCGGCCCATCATGAGCCAGTATGCATCCTAGGGGCGCGAATCGTAATCCCATAGCAAGATGTACGCTGGCCGTATGCACGTCATAGAGATCGGATTGAATAGTCTAGACCGGAGCCAAAAGTGAAAAAACTAATCTTACTCGCGGCTATCTTTGTCGCGTATCCGGTTTTCAGCCAGGAAGCGAAGCACGCGACCACAGACTTGTGCCGTGAAGATGCAGCTCTTTGGGAGTCCAAGCTCAATCAACCATCAAAATCGTGGTCGAGCGTCGCAAACGATGTGGACTCAAAAACTCTAGTTCTGATGGCCACTGAGATGAACGACTGCGTGAGAGTGGACAAGGATCGAAACGAACAATACCTAGCAATCGTCCATTGGCTCTTCGCCATTATTTTCAACCGCGAGAGCGATTTTCTTATTCGCCATCATTTGCTAGATCAATTCTACAAAGAGGATGCGGCAGGAGCCCGATGAGGGGATAGAAGCTCGACTGCACGGCGGCTGACCTCGTCCCCCAACGCGCCTTTGCGCGCGCTGAATAGCGGCCTCAGCACTCATCTCGCGTCTTGTCATCAGAAAAGCGCTGCGGCCGGGCAGGATACCGTTTGCGCTTCGGATTTTATGATTCGCAAAATCAGGCGTTGCTTCGTCGCGACCAGAGCCATTCAGCGTCACGACGACTAGCGCGATCAGGCCAGCTCCCAACAAGAACAACGAGGATGGTTCGGAAACGCTCGGCGATGGATCGGCAGCGGTAAACTGATTCTAAACGGTGAAATTGTAGAGGCGATCAGCAAATCCAAAATCGGCTATACAGGTCACCGCGAGTGCCGTGACAATCCACTCGCGGCGTCTCAGGGCGTCCGCGCGCCTTGCATTCCGTTCGCGGACTTCGCGGGTGTGGCGTTCGACTGTTTTGGTCAGTTGGCGCCGGCGGAGATTGGAAAAGAAGCTCTTCACCGCAGCACGTCACCGGACGCCATTTCCATGAGCGGGCTGATGGGGCTCCTCGATTCGCCGTGCCTACTCCCGGGAGCATGTCGAGAACTGCCTGCGGAGTAACTCTCTGAATGAACCTAGCGAGCAACGGCTATATTTCTGGCAGTCCGGCGTCGCGCAGTACCGAACGCGCGTCGCTGATTAATCGGTTCTCCGTTTCCGACAAAAGCGAGATTTCCTCCAGCGCAGAATCCGGGTCGTTGAGCGGCACGTTGCCGGTTCCGATCCTTCCCGCTAAGGAATGCGACAGGCAACACCTCGTCAAATGCCCGCGCGTCGCGAACCCAAATGATTCTCGCTGTGAATTACTCCCAGCGAACGAGATCGTGGATTTTGCGCTCGAAACCGTCAAGTCGCGCGCATGCTGCCTGCACAGCAGGGGTTCCTGCGGCCCGTGCGGCTCGGGCTCGAGCTAGTGCGCGATCCACGACGCCCGAGGCGTCACGCAGAAGCGCTCTTATCTCTCTTTCCAGCTTTTTGCGGCTTTCACGTAGGCGCTCGTCAACGTCGCTCTGTACTCTCGAAGCGTTCACTTCCAGAAGCTGAGCGAGGAATGCTCGTGCGTCGTGGACGACGTGGCCCCGAATTCCCATGCCTCCCAGCACAAGATCAGAGATGAACAGTAAGGGGGATGCTGGCGCGGCTACCCTTTCGATTACGTGAAAGCGAAACTGTGACTTGGTACGAAGTCTCTGCTCAGCATCGAGGTACTGCGGAAGATCCTCCAAACCTGGGAGGTCCGACTCGCCCAAGCGTCGTAAGAATTCATTCGCCAGCTCCACAAATCGTTTGGCTGTCTTGCGAAATTCAGCATCCGCAAACTCGGCTTCGCTTTCAAACCATGGGGTCAGTTGTGCGCCGGCGATCTCCTGAGCGCTGCGGTTTACGCTTCGACGATACGCCGGTCCATTGCGGCTGCGGCCCATTGCAGATAAGCGCCCGGTCAATTCACAACGTGCTACGGGTTGCGTTCGCTTGAGAAATGCATTCCTGCGTTCTGCGAAAACACTCGATAGACGTTGCTGCTCTGCTGTCAGCAAGATTCCCAGATCCCGAGTGCGTAGTTCCGACTCTTGCACAGTCTTCCGCAGTATTGCGATGCGGCACTCGGATGCTTCCAGCGGGCGTTCCAGCGCATCCCGGTCCTCCTTGATTAGCGCAAGCAGTTGGCGCGCCGCGCGCCGAATGCCTCTGTCGGTTGCGTTGCGAACCAATGCGCGTCCCGACCGCAAAACCAGATCCTCCAGCGCACGGGTCAACTGCGTCCAATCTCGTTCGGGGCCTCTTTGCTGCAATCGCTCGATTGCGCTGACTTCATAAATGGCAGGCGACGCTCGCTGTAGCCGCGTCTCCAGCACACGACGAGTAAAATCCAAGGCAGCAGATCGTTCCGCCGCGTTTACCTTGTCTGCCTTATTCAATACGAACACTAGGTCGCGAACCTCCCGAGAGACGGTCTCCACAAGTTGGAGCTCATCGCCCGACAGCGGAGGATCGGTTCCTGTGACGACGACGGCGACATCAATGTGGGGGATGAATGCTTGCGTCGCCGCGGTGTTTCCGGCATATACCGACCCCAGGCCAGGCGTGTCTACCAAGCACATCCCCGTCTGCAGGAGTGGACTGGGTACGAAGATCTCCACGCCTAGTACACCTTTTGCATTCTCAGGGTTGTTTGCCTCCGAGACATACTCTTCCACGGCGCTCACCGCGATGTCCGTCCAAGTTTCACTCCGAAGGCGGACACGCGCCGAGGGCTGCTTACCGTACCGTATGATCGTCGACACGTTTGTTACGGGCACCACAGCGGTCGGGAGCACCGAATGGCCGATCAACGCGTTGAGAAGCGTGGATTTTCCGCGTTTGAACTGACCGACGCACGCTACGTAGAAGCGTCCTTGGGAAACCCTCTCGGCGAGGTCGCGCGCCGTGGAAGCCGTGTGCTCCGCCCCGAACTGTGCCGCGATCTCCGCGAGTCGGTAAAGTGCTGCCTCACCCGGGGCGTCTTGCGGTATTCCTTGGCGATATTCTGAGGCTTGAGTCATTGGAGGAAGGTTGGAGTTTGCTTCAGCGCCAGCCGGTTTGACTTCATCAGGTAATCCACGTGCACTAGCTTGAGTTTTACGCGATCTCCGTGGTGATACCGCGCGTCAGCAGCCAATTCGCACATCTTCACAATCGAGCCCGGTAAGCGTTCGCTGATTTGCAGAATTTCGTCGCGAAAGCCTGCCAAATCGAGAAACGTTAATCCAAAATTGCTGATACACATCTCCAGAAGTTCCCGCGCGGCAGTCTCCGCTAACGGTTCCAGCTCTATGCGATACTCATCGGCCCAATACAAACTCCACGCATATCCAATCTCTTGTTGGACATAGCCTCGACCCGTCAGGTAAACCGGTGTCTTGCAGCGATGCATGATTTGTTTCAGCAAATGGGCCATCTTGTGCGTGGGCGGGGGAAGATGGTCTACGAAAAATCGGTAGTCGCCATGTTCGGCAGCCGTGAACAAAATACCCCGCAAGCGCAACAGAGACTGCTTGTGGAGCCAACAATCCAGATTGGATTCTCCGGCGCGGTCCGCGTGAACTTTTCTCCGCACCAAGGGGTCGCCAAATAAGTAAAGCCCGCGAAGAAAGTGCGAGACCAATTGGCGGCCAGTGGCGGCTCCGGTCCAATAGATACACTTGCGGCGGTCCGCTTCGGGAAGCCCGGCGATAGCCTGCCGAATTAAAATCGTCTTGCCTGCATCGGACTGGCCCCAAATCAACTGACTTTCTCGTTTCTGAATTGCCGCGCGGAGACGATGCAACGCTCGTTCGCGGCCAACCAACACGTCGGTCAATACCCCTGTGGTCGCCATCTTTCTCCCCGCAGCAAACAGCGCGCCAAGAACTGGTAAGCAAACGCTGCTTATTCCGAGCGCACGCCCTCTTGATGCACGTACTTGATGACTTCGACCTCGGACATCGCTATCAGCCCTTCGTCCACCATTTCATCCAGAAACGGAAGCAGCGTCTGAATCTTTTCTTCGGAGTCAATGACGCTGACCATGATGGGCGCGCCGGAGGAGAAAGACAGCAGATGCGCACGGTGAATTAAGGTGCTCGCGCCATATCCTGCGATTCCGCGAAACACGGTGGCCCCGGCAAGATCGAGCGCGCGGCACTTTTCGACAATCGCGCGATACAGTGGTTTGCCATTCCACTTGTCGTTCTCACCGAAATGAATGCGCAGCATCTTCGCTTTGCCCTGCAGTTTCATGAGCGCTCTTCCTTTCTGCGTTCGGTTTCCTGATAGTTGTGCGTGTATTTGATGACATCGACATCGGAGAAAACCACCAGCCCCTGCTGCACCATGTCGTCCAGTACGGCCAGAAAGCTGCGGAGCCTGTCCTCCGTGTCCACTACCGACAGCATCATTGGCCGGTCGTGCGAGAGATGCAGCGCTGAATCCTTGTGAATCCTGCGATTAGCTCCATAGCCCAGAATGCCCTGGTAGACGGTGACACCTGCGATGTCATTCGTGCGCATGCATTCGATCAACGCCTTGTGGAGCGGCTTTCCGTTCCATTTATCGTTTTCGCCGATGAAGATGCGCATCAGTTTGGCTTTTGCCTCGCGTCTCAGGGGATGCATGGATTCCTGACGCGCCGCCTGCTTGGTGCTCTCCGAGGGCTTCACGATCGTCGTGTCTTGAATTTCAATCAGGCCCGTCCCGACCATTTCATGCAGCTTGGGAAGAAGTTCTTCCACCTTCTCCGATGTTTCGATGAATTCAACTTTCATCGGGAGATTTTCCGCGAGTACCAGAATGCGATCGGTGTGCATGTGGTGATCCGCGCCAAATCCCGCGATGCCGCGGGTGACGCTGGCTCCAGAAACCTTGTGGTAGAAAAGAAACTCAAGAATGGCGGCATAGACCGACTCTCCGTGGTACTGGTGGTCCTGACCGACATAGATGCTCACTTTCTTGGCAGGTCCGGCCTTCATCATTATTCCTCCTAGCTCTCGATTCCACCTTGCGCCACCAAATATTCCACTGCCCGCCCGAGTATTTCGCCTCCCGTGTGGTTCCCTGTTCTCGCGTGTGGCAAGAAGTGTTGCAGCTCTCCTGCCAGATCCCTCTGCGAATCCCTCAGACGTTCTTCGAGTTGGTCTCCGCTACGAATGATGCGCGTGTGTCAGCAGAGTCCGTAACATCTTTTCCTGGCGTGGCGTCTACTTCCAGTTGTAAGAAGCTCGCCTGAATCGCGGCCAGTTCATCCGTATGGAGTGCTGTTCCGCCGAGAGCCTGCTCCGCGCGCGCGCGGTAGTTCTGGGCGTAGATTTCGAAGATCTGCCTTGACTGGCCTATGATGGAGTCCGCCCACTCCTTCACTGCCTTCCAATAATTGTCGAGAGCTTCCTGAAAGGATTGTCCGAGCTGATGCGTGATGTTTCTTGCTCCTTGCCGTTCCCTAAAGCGGCGGCCCAAAAGAGCGGAAAATGAAGAGCGCGATATCGCGATGCTGAAAGGTTGCGGGTCAAATACTGGAGTGCCTCGAACTATGGATTGAAATTCGTCGTCGCCCGGAATCTGCGCCAGGCCCAGATCGGCGGCACATTGCTTCAGGTTATTCCGGAGCTGAACCGCAAAGGCCCAGAGGTCCCCTTGAATTTTTCTTACCTTGCGCTGAACGAAATCGGCGATTACGTCACGAGCCATTTGGCCTGGAGCCACCGGCGCTCGATCATTATGGGACCACGAATCGATCAACCTGCAAGCAGCGCTCTGGATTGCGCCTGGCGTTTCGGCAGCGTCGCTCAGGATCTCGCGCTCGCAAAGTGCGCGCATCTCCTCGATCTGTCCCGTCGTCGTTCGCAGCAACGTTTCGGCGGCGCGAACCAGATCCTTTGAATTCGTCGAGAAGTGTTGACCTCGCCTCATCCTCGCTATTAGCGTGGACACCAGAGATTCCCGCAAAACCCAGACCTTTCTGCGCAATGACGCTGCTCGTAACTGCTGCGCCTGGTCGTACAGAGGCATGATCTCGCGCTCGAACCATTCGTCGGTCAGCTCCCGGTAAGCAGGAAGAATACTCACGGGACGAACCGGCAACTCCAGCTTGCATTCCGACGCGAAGTGCTCTTTGAGGTAGCGAACAATTTTGACCAGGTCCTGGGAGACAAGAAGGTCGGCCTTACTGAGCAACACGTTCACAGGCACCGCTGCTTCCTGCAGTGTCATGACCGTGTGCAGATCCTCGGTTGTTAAGGTTGAGCCCGCATCGATCAGCACCACTCCCAGATCGCATTTGGGCAGATAAGCGCGGGTTTCTGACGCTCCGCGGGTGGCCAGTGAGCCTAAACCGGGCGTGTCCACAAACGCCACTCCCGCCTGCAGCCTCGGCGAGGGCAGCGCGACCACAATGCGAGCCACGTGTTTCGAGTTTCGGGGATTTTGTTGCTCTGTGGCGAACTCCGCGAGCCGGCTGATGTCGAACGTTTTTGTCGCTGCCTCAAAAAAAGAGACCGTCAGACGAGATTCAATAGCATACGAAATATGAATGGGGACAGCGGTAATGGGCGTGACGCCAACCGGCAGCACATCAGTGCCTAGAATTGTGTTCAGCAGAGATGACTTTCCTGAGCTGACGCGCCCAAATACTGCTATCTCGAAAGTCTTGTCCTCGGCGCGGTCGAGAATTCCCCCGAGCGCCGAGCGAAATTCCACCAAGCCTCTCTCTCTCACGATCTGTTCAATCCTCTCAAGCAGCCGCAGGTCGTTGCCCGACGGTTCCAGGCGATTCAGCCGAACTTGGAAATCCTGACTTGCACCCTGCGACAAATAACCGTCCAGACGCGAAACCAGTCCTGCAAGTTCACCCACGATCCCATTCAATCCCGTCGCGACCGATTCGGGCAGCTCGCCATAGCCGCGCATGTATTGGGGCCGCAATTCTTCCACTGCGATGTCCACCGCGCCCAGCATTACCTGGACAGCGCGGGAAGCCGGAATTTGCGGTTCCTCCCTGGGAATGCCTTGGCCTTCCAGCACTCGTATCAGCTGAGCGCGAATTCTGCTGACGTAATCTTCGATTGTCCGCCGCTGGGCCGGTGCGATGTCCGGAGAATATCGAGGGAATGCCGCCTTGGAAGTAGTCGTGTTCAGAATACCTTCCACATCAGCGAGGATCTTGTCGATGTATTGACAGGTGACACGAAGGCGCCGCGCTTGAGACTGGTTAAGGGCAGGCGCACCGGGCGACAAATTCGTGTGCGTCTCCGTCATCTCACCACCTTTACCGGGCAGTGCGCGTAACGAAGAACTTTCTCCGACGTGGAGCCAACAATTATTTTTTCGAACCGCGACATGCCGCGTCGCCCCAAAACGATCAAGTCCACGCGATCCGCCTCTGCTCTATGGACAATCTGCTCGACCGGGTGCCCCACAGCGATGTCGGTTTCCAACTCAGCTTCCAGGTCCTTCGCACGCTGCGCTACTTTCTTGAACTTCTCCTGAAAGTGTTCTCTTGCGTCATGGAGCATGGCGCTCAGCTCGACCATCGTTGCGGGCTCGGGAGGGCGCGCGACGGCGAAGAGCGGCACTTTTGAATCGAGCGATTGGGCAAGCGATAGGCCGATCTCGGTGGCTTTTTCTGATTGCGATGAACCGTCAAAACCGATGAGCACCCTCTTAAACCGAGAATGTCTACGGCCGGTCATACTCCCCCTCCTCAATCCGTGCTCACGGAGCTCACTTCCTTGACCGAGTCCTCTTTTTCTGTCTTTGGCAGCAGGTGTCGCGGCATGAACCAGGCATTGGCGAACATCGTCGGAACCACTGCGCTGGCGATCACGGTCGCTACAAGGTGCGAATACTGGGCTTGATCAATGATTCCGTGACCCAGACCAAACAGCGCTGAGATTGTGCCGAACGTCAGCCCAGTGGACATCATCAGCGTGTAATACAGACCCTCCTCGCGCTGATACTTGAACACTATCACGGTCGGCAACAGCCCAACGATCTTCGATATCATTTTGGAGGCGAAGAGAATTGCGAAGACCAGTGGCGCCGCGATCAGAACGGGAATTGACACGAATGATCCAGCTCGGATGAAATAAAATGGCGTCAGCAAGCCAAAAGTGAGTGTGCGCAGGCGGCGAATAAGGATGTGGTCCTTCCCGACTGTGCCTGCCAAAACCATTCCGATCACATAGGCAGGCAACACCGCCTCGCTGCCAGCCCACACCGCCAGCCCGCCCATCGCAAACAACAGGAAAAGAATAAATTTCGCTTCCAACTCGGAGACGCGCCCGCCGTAGTGCAGAAAGAATTTGGGTGTAATGAAAGGAAGAACGAAGAAAACCAGGACACTCACAACCACGAAGACCAGCGTGCGAATCGTGAACGGCGCGAAAATGAGCCCCAAAGCGATGACCGTACCTAAATCGTTGACAAAGCAAGCGGCCAGAATTGCCTTGCCGAAGTCCGTCTTGTTAAGGCCGAGTTCCAACATGACCGCATATACCACTGCGACGGAAGTTGTCGAGAGCGCCACACCCGCTAGCCAACTCGATTTTGCAGTCCAGTGCAGGACGTGATGCGCGATCGCGGTGCAACCGAGGAAGGGTCCGAAAAATCCCACGAGTCCGACTACCATCGCTTCCTTCCACTTCGTGCGAAAAATCACTGGATCGAGTTCCGCCCCAGCCAGAAACGTCAGGACGATGGCACCCGTGCCCGCAAGAAATGTGATCCATTCGGACTTCGCGCCAAGTCCCATCGGCCCAACCAGCGCACCGATGAACAATTGTGCGACGGTCCCAACAACGATTTCCGTCAAGGCCGTGGAAATTTTGAACCAGATCGCCAAGAGCGTAGCGACGAGCGCCAGTCCGACCCACAGGGAGGCCAGTGCCCAGACATTCTGCATGCCGGTCCTCGCTTCTACTTCGCTTTGGGGATTGTTGCCGGGGACATGACTCCGCGACAAGAATCCTTGTCAGGAGTCATCATCTGTCCCGGCATTGAAGGGACAGCGGTTAAAGGGCGAACTCCTTGCCCTCTGCCGCTATAGTACTTCGATATCAAAAGAAGTCAACCACAGTCGTCTCCGAGTGTATCCGCTTGGCGACGAGTTCAGACTTTCTGCAGCCGTACCGCAGCTCACTGGGTTGCCCTCTGGCCACGAATCGTCCCACCTGCCGTGATCTGCGACTGTCCTGTCCCGGACATGCCGAACCGAAAAAGCTCTTGAATGGGATAAGGCTCGATTTTGCCAGCATTCGTCGGAATTCCGAATGCTGCGAGGAACCTAACGACGCTTGGAACGTGGGCTTCCAATCCGGGATCTCGATGCTTAGCCCACCGCGACTATCGCGGTCTGGCGGCACATCCGCACGGTTCGGAGTGACCGGTCGCTAGTCATTCGATTGCCGCTCCCGCGGGCTCGGCGTATGATTTCGTGTGGAGGATGGGAATTGTCGTCGTGGAAAAAGTGAAAGCTTGAGAGAGCAGGAAAAGATAGCGAGAAGAATTGTGGACCTCTGATTCACAGGGCGTCCAAGATGGCAAACCGACCTGAATCGTTGCCAGCGCGCGTCCGGGAGACTTTCGGAAGGGTAAATCACTATGAGACTGTTCCGATCGCTGTTTGTGCCTGGCGCTTGCTTGCTGGCATTTCCGGCCCTCCGGGCGGAAAGCGCCAAGCTCACCACCGCCCAAGCCAGGTATCATATTGGCGACCGAGCCACGGTGGGCGCCAAGGTGGTTAGCACACACGGCGCAAGAAATTTGAAAGGCGAGGCAACGCTTCCGAATCTTGATGATCCCTACCCACACCACGTTTTCACAATTCTGATTGGGCGATCACATCGCGTAAAGTTTGGGGCTTTCGCAGCCTCGGCAGCGCCCAGTCGATCCGAGTGCGCTGCGATTGCAATGGGGGACGGCGTCGTGAGCTGATAACATGCGTGTCACAATCTTAATCACTCTCGTAGCAGTTCATGCATTCGCGACGCCCGCGTACCTGCGCGACTCGTCCCGATCAGCGCAAGGTGAGCAAACCAAGGAAGCGAAAACGAGGCCGCCGACCGAGTCACCTGCCCGCGTCATCACAATGACTGCGAGGATTTCGAGTTTGATCCAGCGGAAATTCATCTCAAAGTGGGGGAGAAAGTCCGCCTGCAGGTTATTTCGTCTGACCGGACGCATGGGATTCACATCAGCGCGTTTCCAGACGGGGCGAAGGCCAATACGCCGCCGGGCCTGGCTTTCACTCTCGGCGAAGATTGCTGGAAACTGCAAAAGGGCGTAGCCGTTCCTGTTGACATCGAAGCGACCGAGCCTGGAGCGTATTCATTCCTATGCTGCAAATCTTGCGGCAGTGGCCACAAACGAATGAGGGGCCGGATTTATGTCGCGCCCTGAACCGGGACGAGACTGGCAACGGTGTGCGCGCAGAGCCGATCCTCTCCGCGCGCGCAAAACGCAGCAATCGGAAAACCTAAGCTCTCCTTGTAATCCCTGACGACACCACCAATTGCGGATTGAATTGCAAATTCCACGCGAGCGCTTTAGTCGTGTTTCTCGGAAATCGTGAAGTTCACCACCGTGGGTTCGCTGGGCTTCACGTTTACCTTCTTCGTCCAACTGAGCGGCGTGCTGTATATCGGGCGCCGCACGTCCACTTGCGCGCCGACGTCCAGAACTTTCGCCTCCGAGACAATCTGCCAACCCTCGTGCCAGGCTACGATTTCGTATTCGCCCGGCGGAACATCCGAAAGGGTGAACGCTCCGCGATCGTCAGTCACCGCGTAATACGGATGCCGCACCACGATTACGTTGGCGTTCATCCACACGTGCCCGGCGTTACATTTCAACTCCACCACACCTTGCCGTTGCAACGTGACGGGGATGAACTGGTTCTGGAAAGGAAAGGGAATATTGTTTGTGGCGACGCCAAACATCTGCACGGTATGCAGGACGGGATCACTGCTCTCAATCTTCAGTGAGCCGGATTGGGGCACGAGCATTATGTGCGGAGTGTAGCGGCAAGTCTTCTGATCCAATTGCTGGCGGTCGGGCGGCAGATCCATGGGCTTGCCCGTGGTGACGCCGCGCAGGAATACAACCGTGTTGGCCACGCCGTTGCCATCGGGATTAATCAGCAGGCGTTCCAGATCGCGCGTCTTCAGCCCTTGGGGATCACAAATCTCCGGGTTCTTGGTGATGGGCAGCTTGGGAATTTTGGGGATCGGGCCCGTCCACGTGACGGTGCCGGATATGGCGCCGCCGTGCTGCACAGTGATCGGAGTGTAATCGGTTTGCGCGGCTACTGTTCCGGCGCAGAACAGAACTGACATCGCGATCGGAGCGATGGCTTGGAACAGAAAATGCTTCAGATTCTCGTACATCGTCACCTCGCTGGCAGCGCCGGCGGATGCGCCACGCTAAATACTTGGCAGACCCGCCAGGTGCCGATATCCATCAGGGTGAGCCTCGAGATTTGGCTGGAAAACTATTGGCTGCACGCAGCCACGGAAAAGCTCGAGCTCGCGCCGCAGTATAACATTCGCTTGACACAACTTTACAATTCGTTGAAAAAGACAGTTACGGCTTAGGTGTTCTTGATATCCCCGCTGGAAGCTCCGTACAGCGAAAGCCCGGTTGGTCGGCTCGCTGCTTGCGGTCATTTTCACAAGTTTGTCGCCGTTCGCACGACGAGACATTCCCCAGTTCCACGGGGCGCGCGGTTAATCCTACCGCTCTCAGGCTACCGATTCGGGCCGGAGCAGGGTATAAAGTAATGTAATGCGCCCATCCCAGACCGATAGCCCGAACGAACTGTCCGCCATGCGCGTCCTGATCGTCGACGATGACGTAGAGCTTTGTGAACTCGTAGGGCAATATCTGAAATCCCAGGGCTTCCAGATTGAAGCCGTCCACGACGGTTCGCTGGGCGTTGAGCGCTCTCTCTCTGGTAACTATTCGCTGATCATACTGGACGTCATGTTGCCGGGCATTCGTGGGTTTGAAGTTCTGCGCCGAGTTCGAGCCAAGTCCGCGGTCCCCATCATCATGCTCACCGCACATGGTGACGATGTTGACCGCATTGTGGGACTCGAAATCGGCGCCGACGACTATCTCCCGAAACCATTCAATCCTCGCGAGCTCGCGGCGCGGATTCACGCAGTCCTGCGCCGAACCGTCGGTGCGCCTCCGGGGGACGCGCCTGCTCCCGTGTCGATTCTCCTGGACGACATCCGGCTGGATACGCGCGCCCGCGCTGCGCGCCACAAAGCGCGCGACGTGGAGCTCACTTCCGCGGAGTTTGAGCTACTTGCCCTGTTCTTCAAGTCACCGGGACAAGTGATTTCGCGCGAAGACTTGGTCAGAGGCGCGCTGGGCCGCGATGCAGAGCCCTCGGATCGCAGTCTGGATGTACACATCAGCAACCTTCGCAAGAAGTTGGGGAGCTGCCCCGACGGAGCGGAGCGAATCCGGGCGATTCGCAATGTTGGATACGTATATGTAGTCTCGGGCGCAGCGCGATGAGCGTTGGCGAGTGAGCGGCAAAGAGTACATCCGAAATGCGTAGCCTCTTCCTAAAGATCTTCCTCTCTTTTTGGCTGGCGATGGTTCTCGTCAGCGCGACTCTGATCGCCTCCGTCATTGCCACCCAATCCCAATTCAAGGCAATGCGCGCTGAGGAATTCGACCGCACGGTCATGCCCCTGGTGGCGGCCCGCGCGGCAGACATCCTGGACGATCACGGCATGGGTGCCCTGGCCGACTTTCTCAATTCTCTAGAGAACACTTTGCACTGGCAGGCGTATCTGTTTGACGACGAGGGCAAGGAGATTTTGTCGCAGCCATCGCCACCTGAGGTGGACGCCATTGCCCAGTCCGCCTTGCAAACCAACGAGACTGGGTTCGTGACGTCTCACGGCACGCGCTTCGCCGCAACCAGAACCACGGGTTCGACCGGCACCCATTACGTGCTGGTAATCGGCACGCATATCGAATCGGTCGCTGAAGTCCTGAACGCTCCCATCGAGACGCAATTCATTCGCGCCGCGGCAGTCTTTTTCATCGCCGGTGTCGTGTGTTTCTGGCTGACGCGTTACATCACAGCGCCCATTCTGCACCTTCGAGCCGCTACCCATCGCCTCGCCACCGGGCATCTCAGTACGCGTGTCGGCGAGGCGGCCGGAAATCGCCATGATGAGCTGGCCGAACTCAGCCGAGACTTCGATCACATGGCCGAGCAGATCGAATCACTGATTTCTTCGCAGCGCCGGCTGCTCGCGGATATTTCGCACGAACTTCGTTCTCCGCTGGCTCGTTTGACAGTTGCACTGGGCCTCGCCAGACTCCACGCCAATCCCGAATCCGCGAGCGCGCTCGACCGCATCGAAGTCGAAGCCGAGCGCCTGAACACTCTTATCGGCAGCCTGCTGAGGCTCGCGCGGATTGAAGGCGGCAGCGAAAGTGTGGAGGGCGAGCTGGTCGCGCTTGATCAAGTAGTTCTCGACGTCGCCGCCGACGCTGATTTTGAAGCTCAAGGCCGCAGCCGTCGAGTCCGCGTAACAGAGGTGGACGGTTGTACAGTTCTCGGAAATCGCCAACTCTTGCGCGGCGCGGTTGAAAACGTAATCCGCAATGCCGTCAACTACACCGACGAAGGCACCGAAGTCCAGATAACGCTCAAGAAGTCACATTCGCATGGAAATGGATTCGCCGTAATTTCCGTTCGCGATCATGGACGCGGTGTCCCCGAGGAGTCGTTGCGCGATATTTTCCTGCCCTTTTATCGCGTGGGTGATGCGCGCGACCGCTTCTCCGGCGGATCGGGACTCGGCCTTTCGATCACCGAGCGAGCCGTTCGCCTGCATGGCGGAAAGGTTAAGGCGGAAAATTGTCCAGACGGTGGATTGCTCGTCGAATTGAGCTTGCCCTCCGCCGCACGATAAAGCGCTAGGAGTTCTGGTTGAAACTGGTCGCGCTTGCTATAGGCCAGGTAAAAGACGCCGGCAGTGATCAGCAGCGGGGGAAACAGCAGAATCAGGATGCCCAGCTTCAGAGCGTGAATCGAACGGGGGCCGGAAGCAGCCGCGCTTTGGTAGCACATCGCGCAGCTCTGCGCGTAGAGGGCTGCGGGACTTGCAATCACGAGCAGCGCAGCCGCCGCGCGCGCCAGAACTGAGGCCGTTCCTGGTTTCGTTCCGCTCATGGAAATCACGCTCCCTCGAAACTCCACATCTTGGTGAATGACACTCCACTTCGAACCAGCGCGCACCGCGACGTGCCTGCAAAATAACAACTACTGAATCGGTAGCCTCATGCTGGCCACGCGATAGGCGTCTGGCCAGATGTGATTCATCATGAAGAGCACGAAGATCACCGCGGGCACGAGCGTCCAGAACAGATTCGGCTTCTCGTACTTCAGGTGCATGAAATACAGCAGCGCAATTCCCGCCTCGACAAAGGCGAGCACGAGCAGCCCAGCGAGCAGGCGGTGCGTCGAGATATGCAGGGTGGTAAGAAACGATTCGCTGCCGACGATGCAGAGCAAACCAATCCAGATTGCGATGTACTCTTTCATTCCCGGTTCCTGTTTCGGATCCGTCACGGCAGCGCCTCCCTCATCCCCCAACGGGCCCGATTCAGCGGGCCACGTTCATCAAATACAGCAGTGGAAACACAAACATCCAGACCAGGTCCACAAAGTGCCAGTACAGGCCGGTGGCTTCGACGTGGCCGGCGTCCAGCCAGTCGGTCTTGAAGCCGATCGCAATGACAATGAGCGCGATGACGCCGGAAATCACGTGCATCAAGTGCAGGCCGGTGATGCTGAAGAAGGTAGCGCCGAACTGTACGGTTCCGCCCAGCGGATTCTTGGAAAGGCTCCAGCCTTCGGCGAACATGTGAAACCATTCGCGCAGGTGCAGCGTGGCGAAAATAATGCCGAGCACGATGGTCGCGCTAATCCAAAGCAGGCAAGAGGACTTGCGCCCTTGCTTCGCGGCAGCCACAGCAGCCAGCATCGTCAGGCTGCTCGTCAGCAGCACAAACGTCATGATCAAACCGTTCACGATGCTCGGTGAAAATCGCAATGGGGTGGGCCAGTCTGCTGTGCCAGCTCGCAAGTACGCGTAGCCGAACAGAATCGCGCCGAAGGTGACAGCGTCTGAAATAATAAACAGCCACATCGTCAATTTTTTCGACTGTATGCCGTATGGTGATGGCTCGAGCGCAGCCACGTGGCCTGCCCCCAATGTCATTTCCGATTCGCTCACAGCTCCTCCCCCATTGCCCACTACGTGCGCATCGCGAGAAGCAACAGCAGGTACACCCACAGCAGGTCCATGAAGTGCCAGTAAATTGAAAAAGCGTTCAGTCCGCTGGTTTCAGCGACGCCGCCGCTGCGAATCAATTTGCGCAGCACGTAAAACAGACCGCCCATTCCGCCCAGCAAATGCACGGCGTGCAACGCCGTAAACACATAGAAGAACGAAGAACTGGGATTCGTCGCCAGGAACAATCCCTGCGCCGCCAGATTTCGCCAGGCTAAAATCTGGCCCAGCACGAAGACCAGCCCCAATGCCGCGGTGAGGTACAGCCAGTCAATCCCACTTGCCAACAGAATCTTGGCGGACGCCACTGCATGACGCGCGGCGTGCGGAATTGCCGCGATGCGCTGACGCGAAAGTTCCAGCGTCACGCTGCTCGCGAGCAGAATCAGCGTGTTCAGATAAAGAACGCGCGGCAACTGAAAGTGCTGCCAATCCGTGGAGGAATCCTGCCGCACAATCATCGCGCTGGTAAACGCCGCGAAAGACATGCCGATGGCGCAAACCGCCACCCACATGCCGGTCTCGGATTTTTGTGAGCGCGAGCCCGACGCCGTCAGATTTCCTGGACCAGGAGTAAGTTCTGGCGGTCGGCCAGAGCCGCGATCGTCCAGGGAGATTTCAGTGCCCGGAGGTAGAGTCGTCGTAGCCATGGTTGATCGATCTCGCTAGTTCCCCGGAAGCTTTTGCGGCGCCGTTTGCATGATGTAGTCCTGGCCTTCGCTGCTCTCCACTCCGTATTCGTTCGGGCCGTTATACACCACCAGGTGGCGGCCGCCGAAATTGTCAAAGGGCGGAGGCGAAGTGGTGGACCACTCGAGCGAAGTCGCTTCCCAGGGGTTTTCGGAGGCGATGGGGCCCTTGAAGCGGCTCCAGATCAGATTGAACAAGAAAATGAACTGGGCGGCGCCAGTCAGTAGCGCCGCAATAGTGATAAATTTGTGCACCGGAATCAGCGGGATCAGGTAGTCATCGACGAACGCGGAGTATCGGCGCACGTTGCCGGCCAGCCCCAGATAATGCATCGGCATGAAGATGCAGTACACCCCGATGAACGTAAGCCAAAAATGCAATTTCCCGAGTCCTTCATTCATCATGCGGCCGAACATCTTGGGGAACCAGAAATAGGTTCCGGCAAACACTCCGAACAGCGAAGCCACCGCCATCACAAAATGAAAGTGGGCGACCACGAAGTAGGTGGCATGCAGATAAATATCAATCGAAGGCTGCGCCAAAAAGAATCCGCTGATGCCTCCGCTGATGAACACGGAAATAAAGCCCAGGCAAAAAAGCGAAGCCGCCGTGAAGCGCATCTTCGCTCCGTAAACCGAGCCGATAAGCAGCAGAGTCAGGATCGTCATGGGAATGGTAATCACCAGTGTGGGGACCGAAAACAAATTGGCCGAGAACGGGCTCATTCCGCTGACAAACATGTGATGTCCCCAAACCATGTAGCTCAAAAAGCCGGTGGCGATCATGCAACCAACGGCGGCGCGCGGGCCCAGGAGGGGTTTGCGCGCGAATACCGGCAGAATGTGAGTGACGATTCCGATGGAAGGCAAAATCGCGATGTAAACCTCCGGGTGGCCAAAGAACCAGAAGAGGTGCTGCCACAGAAGCACGGAACCGCCAGAGTGCGGCTGCAGTTTGTCGCTGAGAACCAGTCCGGCTGGGACGAAGAAACTGGTTCCCGCGACGCGGTCCAAAATCAGCAGAATGCAAGCCGGGAGCAAGACGGCAAAGGCCAGCAACGCGATCACGGCGGTTACGAACCAAGCCCATGTGCTGGCAGGCATGCGCGCCAGCGACATTCCCTTGGTGCGCAGATCCAGCGTAGTGGCGATGAAATTGAGGGCGCCGAGCAGCGAGGCGATGCAAAAGATCGCGATTGAAATCGCCCACAGAGTTTGACCCAAGGCGAGTCCCGGCCCGGCGTCCCCACCCACCGCGCTTAGTGGTGCGTAGGCGGTCCAGCCGGAAATCGGCGGGCCGTCGCTGACGAAAAAGGCGGCCATCATGACCACAAACGCGGTAAATGTGACCCAGAACGACATCATGTTGAATCGCGGAAAGGCCATGTCCTCCGCGCCGATTTGAATGGGCAGGAAATAATTTCCGAACGCCGCGAAAGGAGCGTTGGTGAGCACGAAGAAAACCATGATGGTTCCGTGCATGGTCATCAGGGAAAGATAATATTCCGGCGTCATTACGCCTTGGGGCGCGCCGACAGCCGAGAGCTTATCGAGCAGTGGAATGGGCCACGCCGGCCAGGCCAGGTGAATACGCATGAGCCAGGAAAGAACCATGCCGATGAAAACGGCGAGCAGCGCCAGCCCGAAGTATTGCTTGCCGATCACTTTGTGATCTAGGCTGAAAACCTGCTTGCGAATAAAGCTGGTTGGCGCCGTGTGCTGATGCGCGGCACGCGCTGCGGATGTGTCATGCATGTGTGAACCTCAAAGAATGCAACTTGACCGCTGGCGCGAGAAGCGCGCGACTCATGGACATTTTTGCTCTGCTCACTGCCCTTCTTGACCCTTCAACCACTGCTCGTAATCGGGTTCCGACATCACTTGCAGGTATGCCTTCATGTTGTAGTGCCCCAGCCCGCAAAGCTGGGTGCACACGATTTCAAACTTGCCGGTTTGCGTGGCCGTGAAGTGCACGGGAATTTCCAGGCCCGGAACAAAGTCTTGCTGAATGCGCAGAACCGGAACGTAGAAAGAGTGGCCGACATCTTTGGAATGCAGAGTGAGCAGGATCGGATGATTCACCGGCACGACGAGCGAACCTACTACGACGTCGTCGCGAGCCGCCACATCGTTTGCCGGATCCAACCCGAAGTAGTTCCCGCTGCCATCGTCAATCTTATCGGGATGAAGCCCACCGAACTCGCCGTCCGGGCCGGCGTAGCGGAAATAAAAGGCAAACTGCTCGGCCTGAACATCAATATGCAAGGAATCTGCAGCGGCCGGCACCAGGTTGACCGCGGCCCACGCCTTCGAGCCGACAAAGGTTAAACCCAAAATTTCGATTCCAACGACGATGATCGCAGCCACGACCAAGGGCTTCGATCCACCGGGGAATATCTTGATTTTTCGCGCAGGGCTTTTGTCGCTGGCCTGCCAGACGAAAAGACCGAGAACCAGTTGGCCGGCCAGGAACAGAAGTCCGGCCTCGATCATGGTTTCGTCAAGCTGGTGGTCAATGGCCGCGCCGGTAGTGGATATGTCGCTCGGCATCCACCAGGTGTGCCGCACAAAAAATGACGCCGAAATGAGCGTGATGACTATTACGAGCACTGCAAACAATCTGCCCATAATCTATTTGCCTCGACGCGCTGCGATCAAAATCAACGGGTCTTCGAGTATCTGCGCCGCTCCCGCAACGCAAGGGGCGCGGCTGTCTGAGACAATGGCGTGTCTAGCTCAGTATGGTGTTGCGGTGAAAACGAAATTGGCAGTAGCCGCGCCGGTGCCAACCGTAACGTCCTGCGTTTTCGTTCCGTACTGTTCCTGCCACGCGGTTACGGTGTACTTCCCAGCGGGAAGTCCCTTGATATCGAAAGTGCCATCCTCTCCTGTCACCGAATAGTGGGAAGTCTTCAGCACCACGAAGTATCCGTGCATCCACGGATGAATATTGCATTTCACAGGGATGAATTCAGGCTTGTCCCATTTCGTATCAATCGGAGGCGAGCCGGGAGGCTGCGACTTATTCCACTCCTGGTTAACTTTCGCCAGAGGATGGATGTTGTGCGAAGTTTGATCGTCGTTAAAAATCTGCAACTGCTGGCCCGCGAGCATCGGCAGGATATGCGGCAGATATTCGCAACCTTTTTGGTCGTAGCGCACGCTCTCGGACGGTGTGGTGGTGCCTTCGTCGCCTGCTGAAATATAAACCACCACCCATTTCAAAGTGCTGCCCGGCCCGGTCGCTACGTTTTCAGTGCTGATGGGGGTGGCGTGCTGTTTGGCGCACGACGGTTCCTTGGACATATCGATCGGTTTCATTTTCATAGGCGTGCCGGTGTACGTCACCTTACCGGTGATGGACCCCGTTCCTGCGGGTGGCGGCGTTGCGAAAACCATCAGTGCGCTGCCCATCGCTACCGTTAATCCTATCGCGGCAAAAAATTTCATTCGCATGAGTTCAGCCCTCCTTCTTGTATGGAATTACTGTGCGCCGCCCGCGGAATCCGGACCGATCGGTTTCAGGTCCTTTCCGTGAGCTGCCTTATAAGTTTGCCAGAGCGTTAATTCCTGATTCGGGAGCGCCACCTGCAGGGTGCGCAGGAAATGCACCAGATCCCATGCATCGTTCGGCTGGATCACATCTGCGAAGGAAGGCATCGGCGATCCGTCAAGGCCGGTCATGAAGATGCGGTACAAATCGCGATTGGTGTCGCCGCACATAAACCGGTCGCCCGTTGTAAAATTGAACGGCTTGATGGGATTGCCCTTGCTATCGGTCAGCGTCGCAGCCGATGGGCCATCGGCATTTCCCGCCGGGCCATGGCACTTCCAGCACTCCAGCTTCTGGAAGAGTTCGCGGCCGTGCAGGATGCTTTCAATCGTGATGGCAGTTTCCGGCGGGATGTTGAGAGGCGTGCCGGGTTTTTCCTTAGCCCACCGCGGCGACCAAGTCTTGATGAACGCAACCAAATCAGCGCGCTGCTGCGGATTCAACGGCCGCCAGGACGGCATGTTGGTGTCGACGAACCCGCGCGTGATGGCGTTATAGAGATCATCGTCCGTCGGCAGCGTGCCGGTCGGCGTGGAGCGGCATTTGAACGTCGCTTCGGTGAAGTCCCGCGGCTTGGGATCAATCCACTGCGCGTTCATCCCTTCGCCATTGCCATCGGGCCCGTGGCAGCCGATACAGAAACGCCGGTAGAGCATTTTCCCGCCTTCGGCGTTCCCGGTGACACCGTCAATATGGCTCGTCTCCGTGGCGACGCTGGGCGCGCCGAGCAACGGATCCGGTGAGTTAACGTGGGATTGCGCTGTGTTAACCGTTGCGCCGGCCGTCAGCAGAACCGTTGAGCCCAGCGCGAATGTCACCGCGAATTTTTTGAGTGTCATTGCTGGTCTCTCCCTTAAAAGTCGAAATCAATTCCGAAATAAATGCTGTTGCTCCAGACCGATGCCGTCGGATCCGCGACAGTACCGCTTCCATCGCCGCTCAACGGTTCCTGGCCGATCGTTCTTACGCGCGAGTATTCCCAGTCGAGCGCCACTCCCGCTCGGCTGAACATGATCGGATACCAGCGGTAACCGAAAGTGAATGCGGTGATGTTGCCATTGCTGCCGGGAGCGCCGGCGTTGTTGAACGTTTGCTGTCCCACGTTGATCTGCTCGAAGCGCGCTAGAGCTACATTCTGCGGATTGAAGTAGTAGTGCGCTTCCAGAAAACCGCCGTAAAAGGTCGGAGCCTGAGCGCCGAGTGGAAGTGGCCCAGTCGAAGGAGCCAACGTTCCTAGATAGGGATTGTCGTGGCCGTACATAAATAACGGCAGGAGCTCCAGATTCTTGTAGCTCAGATCGCCCGCAACGCCTATGCGATAAAAGGGCTTATTGCCGAGCCCCACCAGCGGAGTGCCGTCTTCGGTTTGATAATAGGTGGGCCGCTGCCCGATCAAGGCGAACGCGCCGACGCGCTCCAAACCAAAACCGCTTTCACCAGCGGGCCCCGGTGCGTTGAACGCCTGACTGAACGCCAAGTTCACGTCGTAGCTCCGGTTGGAGGGAGGCGCGCCCGGCACGACATCGGTCGTAAAGTTAACGCCACCCTCGTTGCTGCTCAGAAGAGCGACGGAATAGCGCGTGTAGCTATTGGCCGAGTGGCCTGCCAATTCAACGCCGATCTGATTGTCACCGTAGCCGAAGTTGTTGATACTGCCCGGATCATTGAAGTGATAAATCTGGTAGAACCCACCGTTATTCGACAAGAACAGCATGCGCTTTTCCGAAATCAAATTGTCGAGTTCAAATCGCCCGAACTTGATGTTCAACCAAGGGCTTCCCTTCAGATTATCGAAGCGGATGAAGGCGGCCTCAAAGTGCCACACCGCCGTCGAGTCCGACGAAGGGAGTATTGTGAACGAAATGTTTTTGTACAGCGTTCCGGCCGACCACAGGTCCATTCCGGAGAGGTCGAATCCGGCTTGTGTTACGGTGCCGATTCCGGCTCCGTCCCCGTTTCCTGGAACCGAGTCAACGGACTGATTGTTGGTGCTCTCACGATGCCAGTTTGGGGTGATGCGGAACGATATCGGGAAGTAGGAGGGGTTCTGCCAAATCGGAGAATCGCGATCATTCATCAATTGGTAGCCGTTGTCGCGGAACACTTGCCCGAAATTATTTAGTTCCGGCCACGCGGTATGACACGCCGAGCACGGCAGGCCATACTTGCGCGCGAACGCCGGAATCGCTAGCACCTTGCTCGTGGGGAGAGCGCTCGCGGTGCGCACATCGCAGGCCACGATCGCTATCAGTAGAAATGCGCAATTCAAAATCGTCTTGCAACGCGACCAGTTCATGTTCATAGGATTCGCACCCTCTGGAAACTTCTTAGCCATACACCCTCCTGTTGCAATCGGCGGGATAGCAGCGATGTGATTCGCGATCGGCCTGTAAACAATGATGGAGCGACGGACGCAACCGGCGAGCTGGTGAAATGAAGACGCTGTTGAAGCTCGTATGCGCGCATTCCAGGAACTTTCGTTCTTCCCCCATTGGCGTATGTGCCCCCAGTTCATAAGGACGCCAAACGCCCGGAAAATACTCCCGCTGAATTAAGAATGCAAGATAAAAATTAACAAAACTTAACACTTTGTTCTTTTCGTCCGTTTTGGTGTATTTTGCCCTGTGCAGTTGGCGGAGTTCCGTGACCTTGTGTCCCGCACCGTTGGCGGGGAAATGGCCGTCTGAGGACAAGCGGCCAAAACACGCTTCATTGGCGCTTCACGCGGGGCATCTCGGAAAGGATGAATGCTTCGCGAAGGGGAACTATTTGGTGACATGGTTGGCGAATACCGATAGAGGCAGCTCTTTGATCCGCTGGGGACTGGGCAGTTGCCTTCCCAGAACTCTGCTGATCGGCTGTGTCTTAAATTTGGCTGTGCTGGCGGCGGTCTACGGCCTGCTCGCCGGGCCGTCCATGGCAGCGCAGCATGGCCAGCAATCGGAGGTCCCGGAGGGCTTCGCGATTGATCTAAAAGCTTCCGAAGCGGACGTGCTGAAGGCCGCGGGGCTGGTGTCGCAAGACACGGTGGTGCACGGCACCCAGGTCTATGCGCGGGAAGATGAGCTGACCGAAGCGGAGGCTGTGACCGGCTCCACGTACTATGGACCATGGACGGGTCCCGGCCATGCGTTCTACAAAATTCGCAAGCAGGCGCTATCGCCGCAGCATTTCAAGAACAGCACCGACGTTGGAACGATTACCGTGCGTTATATCGTTCTAGGTGTTGCCCCCGATCGCACGCACCTGCAGATTGACGCCGTATTCATCGAAGACGGCTCGAAGAGAGTCCACACCTCGGACACCACGGTGGAGACCAGCGAATTCGCGGAGATTCAAAGCCACATCGTGCGGATCCAGCGGGAAGAACGCCAAACGGCGGACCTGCTGCAGCGGCGACAGTTGCAAGACGCCGCGCAAGCAAATGCAAGAGAGCGCGAGGCGGAAGCGGCGCGGCTGAAGGACGCTGCGAGCTCCGTGCAGAGCCTTCAAGTACGCCTCAATGAGTTGCAGCACAAAGCTGAAATGCGCGTTAAGGCTCAGGCCAATTTGAAATCAGCTCCCTTTCAACATTCTGCAACGCTGCAGACCGTGCTGGCCAATTCAGACGTGCTGATCGAGATCATCACGCCGTATTGGTACGGGGTCGAAACGGTGGACGGTCACCGCGGATGGCTGCGGAGTGACCAAGTGGAAGCGATACCGTGAAGAAATTCCCTCGCGCCGCGGCCCATTTTGGAACTCTGCTGCTAGCGGTCACATTGGTAGCCGGCCTGGTCGGCGCGCAGGCCGCTCCTGCTTCCTACCAGCGAACGTTTACCAGTCCTGCTACCGACGTCGAGCGCGTAGTGCGTAATCTGCGCACGTCGTCCAGCGGCCGCCTACCGACGGTGGATGGGTTCGTCGAAGCCGGCGAGCTTCCGATTGACCGCTACGAGCGCGGCTACTACGAATGCACATTTCAGGTGGTCGCCACGACGTCGGGGGGCGCGACCATCCGTGCCAGCGCCAAAATTACCGCGTGGTACAACGATCCCACGCCGGCGCGCTCCGGCTATCGCGTGCTGGGTTCCAACGGTCACATCGAAAATGACTTTCTGGACCAGATTCAGGAGGCTTTGGGGCCGGCTTCGGTCCCAAAATCGGCTGACCCGCCCGCCGTTGCGAGCGCGAGGAAATCCAACACCGCTTCTGGGCCCCCGGTCAGCAACGGAGGCTTGCGGCCGCAGATCAGGCTCAATCCGACGGATTCGGACCTCGGTGAGTCATCGTCAAACAAGAGCGGCGTCGCCCCCGACTTCCCGAGCGTGCCGCGCCAGCCGGCGGAGCCTGCCTCGCCAGCTTTGCGGAGCGGCGAAACCCTGGAAACTATGAAGCTGCAGCGGGCGGCCGTGGAGAAGAGAGCGCAGGAACTCTCGGCTGACATTAAGAACTTTGAAGACATTCTTCACAATCAGGTGCGCCCGCCTGATCTGGCGACCGTGAAGAGGGCCGGCACGCGCGTGCTCGCTAAGCCGGCCGAGGGATCTCCGGTGCTATTCTCCGCTGACGCCGAAGACGAGTTTCAGGTTCTGGATATGGAGGGCGCCTGGGTGCACGTGCAGATTTCCGGATCCTCTCGTGGCTGGATTCGGCGCGCGCAGCTGGAACTGCCTGCGGAATATCGGGACAGTTCCGCTGACTCCGCCGATGCGGCGCCCGCCGCCGCAAGTCTTTTCAATATCAGCAAGGACGAGACGACGGCTTTCGGCGGCAAGTGGGCGCCGCTTGCTGCTAAAAAGGTTCGAGTGATCTGGCTGCAGCCGGCGTCAGCCAGCGCAACTTCGACGGCGAAGGAAAAATTACTCTTTGCGCGGGCGCTCTTCGAAAAAACCTACGGCGAACTGAAATCCTCCGGTGCCGCGGTGGATGGCGTAGTGATTGTGTTTGATTCCGTCGATGGCGGACAAATCGCCGCCACGATAGCCGCCCTTAAGAAACTCGTAGAGGGATCGCTTGCCCCCGCTGAATTCTGGAGACTATGCTCGCTCGACCCGCCTGACTCGTTTCAGGACTAAGCAAAGAAATAGCGTAGGAAGCTGCCGGGCCAAGCAAGGACCCGTGCTCGTCTGAGGCAACTCGACGTTAGTGCCTCTAAGTCGCGTTACCGTACCCGATTCACCAATCTCGGGTCGTCCCACCCACGCGCGAAAGAACCGGAATCGTACGCTACTGCGAGGGGACCGACAGTGGCGTAGCTGGACGTCAGTCACGCCAGGACCAGGTTTCCGGTAAATGCGCCCATCCAGAGATTGGCCTTCTTTAGTATTGACGCGATTCACTATTTCTGCAAATATCGAAATATGCCAACGTCACAGAAGAACGCAGAGCAAGTTACCAAGTTTGCCGACATGTTCTCCGCCATGGGCACCGAGCCGCGGCTGCGCATCATGCAGCTGCTGCTGTCCGCGCATCCCGAGGGGATGGTCGTGGGCGAGATCCAAGCCGAGCTCGACATTCCAAATTCCACGCTGTCCCATCATCTCGACAAATTAAGAAACGAGGGCCTGGTGCTGGTCAGCCGCGAAAGCACCTTCCTGCGTTACTCCGCGAACGCCGAGGCGCTGCAAGCAGTCCTGCAATTTCTCTACGCCGAATGTTGCACGCGAAATAAAGCCGTCGCGCCGCGCGACGTAATTCAAATTTGCAAGTAGGGAGCGATCATGACTGAGCCAAACGTCCGGGACGCTCGTGAAAGAAAAGTACGGCAGCGCCGCGCTCCGCCTCAGCACGGCCGGCAGCTCGTGCTGTGGCGCAACGCCAGCGACCGGCTGCTGCGATCCGATAACCTCGAATCTCTACGACGCCGCGCAGTCCGGCCAGATTCCTGCCGAAGCGATGCTCGCATCGCTCGGCTGCGGAAATCCCACCGCGCTCGCCCAGCTCAACGCCGGCGAGACAGTTCTCGACCTCGGCTCAGGCGGCGGCATCGACGTGCTGCTTTCCGCACGCCGTGTTGGGCCCACCGGAAAAGCCTACGGCCTCGACATGACTGACGAAATGCTCGCCCTGGCCGACGAAAACAAGAAAAAGGCCGGAGTCGATAACGTCGAATTTCTGAAAGGCGAAATCGAGCACATCCCGCTGCCCGATAACTCCGTCGATGTCGTCATCTCGAATTGCGTGATCAATCTTTCGTCCGACAAAGACGCGGTCCTCCGCGAAGCTTTTCGCGTGCTGAAACCGGGCGGTCGCTTCGCCGTCTCTGACGTTGTAACCCGCGGCGAAATGCTTCCCGAAATTCGCAAGAGCGTCTTGCTGTGGGTCGGATGCATCGCGGGCGCTCTCGAGGAAAACGATTATCTCCGCAAACGCAAGAACGCCGGATTCGCAGAAACCGAACTGAAACCCACGCGCATCTATCACGTCGAAGACGCCCGCGAATTTCTCTCCGGCCAGGGCTTCGATGTGGACGCGATCAAAGCAGCAGGTGGACGGCAAATTCTTCAGCGCGTTCATCCGCGCCGCAAAACCAGCGTCCGAAAACAAACCCTGCTGTGGCCCGGCCTGCTGCCGCTAGAACGCTGAGACCCTCATGTCCCAACACTTCAACGTGCTGTTTCTCTGCACCGGAAATTCCGCGCGTTCCATCATGGCCGAAGCCATTCTCAACGGTAAACGCAACCCTCACTTCACCGCGTACAGCGCGGGAAGTCTGCCTTCCGGTTCCGTGCATCCCGAAGCTTTCAAGCAACTGCATGCCGCCAATCTTCCCACCGAGGGTGCGCGCAGCAAAAGCTGGGAGGAATTTTCAAAGCCCGGTGCTCCGCAAATGAATTTCGTTTTCACGGTCTGCGACAACGCCGCGAAAGAAGTCTGCCCCATCTGGCCGGGCCAGCCCATGACCGCGCACTGGGGAATTCCCGACCCAGCCGCCGTCACCGGCACGCCGGAAGAAATCGACCGCGCGTTTAGAGACGCGTTTATCACGCTGGGCCGCAGAATTAATTTGTTCGTCAGTCTGCCCCTGGCAAGCCTTGATTCCCTCGCGATCAAAAAAGAAATCGACCGCATCGGGCGCCAATGACGCACACCCCCTCGCGCAGAATCGTTGCGGAATTTGTCGGCACCGGATTTTTGGTTGCCGCCGTCGTCGGCTCGGGAATCATGGGCGAGCGGCTCGCGGGCGGCAATGTCGTGATCGCGCTTCTCGCCAACACCATTGCCACCGGCGCGGCGCTGGCCGCTTTAATTTTCACCTTCGGACCCAATTTCTGGAGCGCATTTGAATCCTGCCGTGACGCTCGCCGGACGCCATCGAGCACAGCGTGTCGCGGACCGTGGCCGCGTGCTACGTGTCCGCACAGTGCGCCGGGGCGATCTGCGGAGCAATCGCTGCGCACCTGATGTTCGGCCTGCCCGCGATAGCCGTATCCCATCACGCGCGGAGCGGTTCGGCTCAAGCATTCAGTGAATTTGTCGCAACCTTCGGATTGCTCTGCGTTGTCGGGGGATGCGCGCGGCAGCGTTCACAAGACTTGCCCTTCAGTGTCGCGGCCTACATCACCGCCGCCTACTGGTTTACTTCCTCAACTTCGTTTGCAAATCCGGCGGTCACCATCGCCCGCTCGCTCTCCGACACATTCGCGGGAATTCGCCCCACCGACGTGCCGCCATTCGTTGCGGCGCAGCTCGCTGGAGCACTCGCGGCAACGCTGTTATTCCGCTGGCTCTTCCCGCGGTTCGCCACGACCGCCAAATCAATTCTCGTCTCGCAGTGAAAATCGGCGCGCGTGACACGCGCAAAAAAAGAAGGCGCGAACCAACGGCTCGCGCCTTCCCTCGATCAACCGCCTAGCTGGCTGCTAGCACCCGTTGCACGAAGCACAACAGTCGGCAGAATCGCAGCAGGCTACGTTCGCCGCCTGCACCGCTCCTGCAAACCCGAGCGCAATCACTGCCATCAACACAATCGCCCTAATCTTCTTCATGGATTTTCTCCTTTGAGAAATCAAATGTGGTTTTGTGGACCGATGGTGATGCCATCGGGACTACACCAGGGCAAACTTCAGGCGTGATTTCTAGATGCGCAGCAGCTGCGTTTCAAGGAGCGTGTCTCGACCGCTATGCCAGACCGGCGGAACAAAATTCACGGAATGAAGAAATCGAATTTTCCCGAGAGGCTCTTGTCCAACTGAGTCTAACAAGTCTCCCGGATGCTCCGCGATTCGCTCGTGATCCGCGCAGACCAGGGACAAACATCGAAGGTGCGTGGCCCGTTTCCCAACCCGCAGCTCGATCGCGACTGCGGTCGACCTGCCAGTCGCGAAGGGTTAAGGCAGAGCCGTTGCTGGATTTCGGAACACCATGGCCACCACTACTTTCGATGCTTGCGGCGCGTTTCCGTAAATTGCCGCACTGAAACTCCAGTTTTGTAGTGCCGCTGCAGCAGCCGCCGTCAGTGTCGGGACGTCGCGAACCGTCACGACATGTGCGATTTTGCCCTGGCTGTTGATAGCAACGTCCAGGACGACGGCGCCCCACCCTAGACCGTTCGCGGGGTAGGGCGGAAATGCCGCTGTGAAAAGCTGGGGCGGAGTGTAGGGCGTCGCTTTAGGGTTTGGTGGCTGGAATGATTCCGGCGGTCCGAGCGGAATATTATTGGAGTCCAGAAATGCAGGATCGAACACGATATTGACGATCAAAGTTGACGGCAAGGGCTTTCCATTCAGGGTCGCCGGCGCAAATGTCCAATTCTGCAGCGCGATTGTCGCCTGCGTCGTCACCGTCGGTATGTCTCGCAGCGTCTGGATATTCATGATCTGGCCGGCGCCGTCCAAATTGACGGCCAGTGTCACCACTCCCGCTGCAACCGTGGTGGCGGGATACGGGATGTCACTTGCGGTGAGGATATCCGGCGGATTGAAATGCTGTGGGTGATTCGCCGGAGCTGGCCTGGCCATTCCCAGAACGAGCACTCCCGCTAGCAACAGCCACGCCGCAATCCTAAGAATTTGTCGCATAGGCGTAATTTGCCTCTCCACGAGCTTCCTGAGCCGCTTGAGAATTTGTGGCCCCGCAATAATGTGCGAGCCTCCACCGGAGGAGGGTAACTTTCCGGGAGATTCGATTGGAACTGTCAGAAATGACAGCTGGTAGCGAGCGGCCTGTCCGGACGCCTCGAACGGTGGCCGTTCCGGCGAGACTGGCAAAACTGACACTCGACAGCTTTTGGAAATCGTATCATTCTCGGGTTCGGGTCGCCTGATCGCGACTGGTTCCGCCGACTCGAAGGTGGAATCCGACGCCCTAGCGCCTGCGGTCCGCGATGCCTTTGCGCGGAGATTCGCTCAATAGCACGTGGGAACGGACGGGGTGACAACTTACATGCTGCGAATCCTAGACAGGACAATTGGGGTGATTCTGCTGGCTGGCTGGGTGGTTCAAACGGCTTGGTCGGGGCCTGGGTTCGTAGCTCCCGGCATCAGCACTGCCGGCAACATCGCTTATCCAACCAACGCCATGACGCCGGGAATTGTGACGCTGATGGCGAATCTGGATAAATCCGGCAACGTGCAAAATCTGGATGTGTTGCGCGATCTTCCCTCCCTGACCAGTGTTGCCTCCGCTGCCGTGAAGGACTGGCGCTTCAAGCCAGCCTTATTGGATGGCCAGGCCGTGCCGTCTGTCGTTCCGGTCAGCGTTGTTTTCAATCCCTTCAATCCGGGGGGTGTTGGATATTCGTCCCAGACCATTTCAATCAGTCAAGCGACGCCCGGGGCAACCGCGGAATACTTGCCGCCGCAAATCACCGCGGCGTCATTTGCGACGTATCCGGTGAGCAGCGTTTCTTCGGGAGCGGTCGTTCTCGACATTCTCGTCGGAAGTTCAGGTAAGGTCGGCAAAGTGCACGTCGTTCGCGGCGTCCAAAGCTTGACGCCGCAGGCCACTAAAGCGGTGAAGGCCTGGACCTTCGCTGCAGCTGCGTTTCAACGGACGCCGGTCAGCTCCCACATGATCATAGCTTTTGTTTTTCCCTCTCCCGGAAGCGGGAGTTACTAGATGCGTTAGATGCCGCGCCAATTAAAGCATAGTGCGCAATTCCTCACTTTCTTGGGCTGTGCGGTACTCGTTTTTTGTTCCGCATCGCAGGCACAAGACAGCTGCAACGTGGAAGTGAAGCTGCTGCTCGCGCCGACGGAAAGTCAAGCCGCGATCGCGGCACTTCGCGTCAAAAAAGAAACGGCCGGCCGTGTCTACTTTTTCGATACTGGTGCGCTCGATCTGCTATCTCGAGGGGTGATCGTGCGGTTGCGGCAGGGCGCGAAGAGTGATCTGACCGTCAAATTGCGCCTACCCAACGGGAAGAAATTCTCGACTTCCTCGCCCAGACTGGCCCGCTTCAAATGCGAAGTTGACCAGACACGGCAGGGGGCGAACCCCTCTTATTCGATTACGCGGCAACTAGCCACGAAGGAGCTTCCTCATACAGGAACGGCCGTTTCCCTTCTCCTGAGCCCCGCACAAATCAAGCTGCTTGAGGACGCACAGGTTTCGGTGGATTGGCCCCGCGTGAAGAGAGTTGCCGATATCACATCAACGGACTGGCAAACGCAATCACAGCCGCACCTCGGCAAACTCGCTCTGGAGCTTTGGGAGTGGTCTGGAGGCAGAGTCCTCGAGCTCTCGGCGAAGGTCTCATCAGAGGCCGGGTCGGCGACCTACTCAGAACTGGAGCAGCTAGTAAAGACCAAGCAGCTCACGCTGAGCCCGGATCAGCGCGTCAAGACCAGTATCGCTCTGGAAGCTATTACGCGTGCGGCGGCACACTGAACCAAGATCACATTATACGCTTGCCTCGCGGCCGGCTAGAGGCCCAGGGAGCGCCCCGCGGGCGACCGGAAATCCTAGTGAGGGGACGGTTTGGAGGACTTCGGGCGATTCTCAAACTGTCAGAAGTGACAGTTACGCTCGGCAAGTTGGACGCGTAGCATCACACACGCTAATCCGATATTCGAGCTCGCTACCTTGGGGTTCTACCAGGCGTCGTCGGGCCGTTTCGGGTCGCTCTTTTTGCTCTCGAGCGTTCAAGCAAGGCGAAAGCAGAGCGCTGGGCGCCGATGCGGGCGGCAGATCCAAAGGCAATGTCCAGCTAGGGAGGCATCCGAGTGTTTCGCCTAATCCGAAGTCTGGTGCAGCCCTACCGGGGCACTCTGTTGGTTATTCTGATCGCTATGCTGGCCCAGACCGCCATGAGCGTGGCAGGGCCGTGGCCGCTGAAAATCATCCTTGACAACGTCGTTGGCAGCCACAAACTCTCTCCTTGGCTTGACAACCTGCTGAGACCCATTTTAAGCGGCGGTAGCAAGATGCAAATCGCCGCTGCGGCGGCAATCGCGGCGGTGTTGATCGCGGTCTTGGGCGCGGTCGCCTCCTACGTCGCGAACTACTACACAACCAGCGTGGGCCAGTGGGTGGCCAATGATCTGCGCGTGCGTACCTATCATCATCTGCAGCAGCTTTCGCTGAGCTATTACGACAGCCATCAAACCGGCACGCTGCTGAGCACCATCACTTCCGACGTGCAGACGATCCAGGGCTTTGCGTCCTCGTCTACATTGGGCATCGTCGTGGACATTTTAACGATCGTGGCCATGCTGTTCATCATGTTTTGGCTCAATTGGGATTTCACGCTGATCGCGGTTGCGGTGACGCCATTCATGCTCCTGCTGGTGTCTCGATTCAAGAAAGTGGTCAAGAAGGCGACGCACGAAGTGCGCAAGGAGCAAAGCAAAATCGTGACCGTGGTGGAGGCGGGTCTGCAATCAATGCGGGTGGTAAAGGCCTTTGGGCGACAGGACCTAGCCGAAGAAGAACTCGCCGAGGTCAGCGCGGCGACCGTAAACGCCTCGCTGAAAGCGCGAAGAGTGAAGGCGCTATTGTCTCCCATCGTAGCGATCACTGTGGCACTTTGCACCGCCGTCGTGTTGTGGAGAGGCTCGGCGCTCATTCTGGCCGGAGTGATGACAGCCGGAGCGCTCACCGTGTTTCTCTCTTATCTGGCGAAGTTCTTCAAGCCGGTGCAGGACCTGGCCACGATGACCAACACAATCGCACAGGCCGCGGTCGGCGTGGAGCGCATCCGGGGGATTCTGGACGCCGACACGGTTATTCCGGAACATCTCGACGCGCGCGAGGCAGGCGCACTTACTGGCGATATTGAGTTCGAGCATGTCGCGTTCGCCTACAACGCCGACGCTCCCGTGCTCAAGGACGTTAGTTTCAAGATCAAAGCGGGCCAGCTAGTCGGAGTGGTGGGGCCGACCGGTGGCGGCAAGTCAACGATCGTCAGCCTGATCCCGCGATTCTACGATCCATCCTCCGGTGTGGTTAAGATCGACGGAGTGGATGTTCGTGAGTACCAGTTTCTTTCGGTGCGAGATCAAATCGGCTATGTGCTGCAGGAAACTGTGCTGTTCGAGGGAAGCGTGCGCGACAACATCGCTTACGGGCGCAAGGGCGTGACGGAGCAGCAAATCCTGGAGGCGGCCAAGCTGGCGAACGCCGATGAGTTCATTGCGCGAATGCCTCACGGATACGACACCATGGTGGGAGAGCGTGGCGAAACGCTTTCTGGCGGCCAACGACAGCGCATTGGAATTGCGCGCGCGGTGATTCGCAACAACCCGATCCTCATCCTGGACGAGCCCACAGCGGCGCTGGATACGGAATCGGAGAGGTTGGTTATTGACGCTCTGGAAAAGCTCATGAAGGGGCGAACCGTAATTACAATCGCACATCGGCTGAGCACGATTCGCGATGCAAACAAGATTATCGTTCTGAAAGAAGGAGTCGTGGCAGAAGAGGGCACGCACGACGAATTGGTGGCGCGCGGCGGAGTGTATGCCGAACTCTATCGAATACAGTTCAGCGCACCAGCTCCAAGCCCCGTTTCGTCGTAGAAATGTGCATCGCGCGCAAAAGGCCGCGCTACTTCTCGGCCGGCCATGGTCACGTTCGCCGAGGTCTTAAGGAGGCTCCATGTCACGTTCGGTAATCGTGATGCCCGACGATACATCGAAACCGATTCTAGACGCGATCAACGGCGCGACAAAGTCGTTGCGCGTCAAGATGTTCGTTTTCTCGGATCCGTCGCTTCTGAAGGCGGTGATCGACGCGCAGCGCCGCGGCGTAAATGTCCGGGTGATGCTGAATCCCGCACGTCGTGATGGCGAATCGGAAAACAAGGCGTCGCACAAGCAATTGGCGGCTGGGGGTGTGACTGTCAAAGACAGCAGCCCGGATTATGACGTGACTCACGAAAAGTCCATGGTGGTGGATGATACGACGGCGTTCGTGAAGTCCCTCAACTGGGAAACGAAGAACCTTACCGAGACCCGCGACTACGCCATCGTAACTTCGCATCCTCATGAAGTGGGCGAAATCATTGAATGCTTCGAAGCGGACTGGTCGCGCAAGCCGTTTAGGGGCGACGAGCATTCACACATGATCTGGTGCTGCGGCAACGGCCGGGAGCGTATCGCCGAGTTTATTGACAGTGCGAAAGAATCTATTTTTGTGCAAAACGAGCGTTACCAGGATGCCGTGATTATCGAACGGTTGGTGCGGGCGGCTCGCCGTGGAGTGAAGGTGCACGTGATGGCCCGCCCTCCGCATAAGCTCGCAATGGAAAAGCTGGTTGAAGCTGTCGGCGGGATGCGCATCATGCAAGATGTCGGCATCAAGATCCACAAACTGAAACACCTGAAACTGCACGCCAAGATGCTGCTCGCCGACCATGCTCGCGCCATCGTGGGATCGATCAATCTAGCGCCCGGAAGCTTTGACAGTCGCAGAGAGCTGGCCATCGCGGTGGACGACAAAAATGTGATCGAACGGCTATCGAAAATAGCCCACCATGACTGGAAGCACTCGCACCCCCTGGATTTGACCGACGAAGGTCTGCTCGAGGAAATGAAGGCACATAAGATGAAGGGAGCGGAAAATCTGGCGCTTGAAGGTGATGGCAAGAGGGGCAAAAACAAGCAGAAGGACAAGAAGAAAGGCAAAAAGAAGAAAGACAAAAAAAAGAAGTAGGGCGCCGGCCAAACGAACGAAGAGCAATGCTTTGCGAATGTGGGGCCGTCCGAAGTTGCCAACTGGTACAAAGGGATTTCGGATGACGATCCATTCCTGCTGCGGCTACCTTGTATTGGCACTGACCGCCGCCCTGTCCGCTTTGGCTGTTCCCGGCAAACCACTCCGGGCTTTGGGGCAGCAAGTACCCGATGGGATCCCTCACTCGCCGCGGACAGAGGAATCTTCCTCCGCGAACCCGTCCCCTCAGACCTCGGCTCAGACTGCGACTCCCGCTCCTTCACCGAGTCAACCTCAGAATCCTTCGACGACAGCCACAAATCGGCGAAAACTGAAGTGTTCGAACCCTGCGAATCCGAACCTGCGGCGATTTGGTTGCAAAGATCAGGAGCATGATTGGGACGCAACGCTTACGCGCGGTTGGGACGGGTTGCGCGACAAAATAAGAGATCTTGGAATCACACCGAGTGCTTCGTATTACTCAGCCCTACAGACAAACCTGACCGGTGGTCCCCATCAAATTTGGGGCTATGTCGGTATGTTCACGACTGCGCTCGACTTCAATTTTGAGAAGCTGCTAAAAATTCCAGGAATGTCGCTCTACTTTTCCGATTTATGGGGAACAGGAAGCAATTTGACCGCGAGCCTGGGCAGTGTGTTCCCGGTGAATCCGGACTACGCAGTAGGAGCGTATCTGGGAGAGATATATTTGCAGGAAAAATTTCTGCACCGAGACCTAACCGTGGCAGCGGGCCGCCTCGGCGCTAGCTATACCTTTGCGAGCCTACCGATTTTCAGCAATTACGTGAGCGGCGCCATCGATTCCACTCCGGAATCCTTGGTCGCCAATGACCTCAGCTTTGTTGGGCCGCCGCCCGGCTTGGAGTGGGGCGCGCAGGCCATCTACAACGTCACCTCCACAGTCCAGGTAACAGCAGGAATTTTCAATACGAATGCAAACTCCGCGAACAATGGGAACGTCTTCGTGCTGCAGCAAAAGAACAAAGGCGCGCTGGTGACGGCCCAGTTGAGTTATTTGTACAACCAGAGTTCGAACGACAATGGAATGCCAGGCCAATACACGGTCGGCTTCTTCGAGGATAACGACGCATTCGCGATCCTTCCCATGAGGAATCTCAGCAGCAAAGGTAACTCCGGCGTCTTTATCCTAGGGCAGCAGATGGTGTACCGACCGGAGGGACCGGGCACAATGGAAGGCTTCACGATTTGGGCAGCTGGGACGTATTCTGCAAAGCAGTTGGTGAGTTCCATGCCACTGTTCGGCGGCGCGGGGTGTAGTTATGCAGGCCTCTTCCCGCAACGAAAGAAGGACATCTTGAGCGTCGCCTGGATCTACGGGAAGACCAGTGCCTTAATCCCTGCCGCGACGGCAGCGAAAATGTTGGAAGTGAACTATCAGTGGGTACCAGCGCCGTATATCACGGTGATCCCCGACTTCCAATATATTTGGCGCCCGATGGGAACGAGCGGGCCCGGATCTGCCGTATTCGGCCTCCAAGTCAACGTAACTTTCTGAATTGCTCGCACTGGCAACAAGCGGTAGGCGAGGGCGACGCGCTGCCACGCAGGCGCTTGCTTACTTGTCAGGAGCTATTCCAGCCGTTCACAGCTTAGGCATCCGAACTGGGCGTCGAAGAAACCGAGGACCTGCCATTGGAACTACAAGATCAAATAAGGTTTTGTTTTTGTATTTCTTGAGCCACCAGCTTGACGATCGCGTTGATCGCATCGTTCACCGACCGTGGATTCACCGTGTCGCTGGTTCCGGTCCATACCAACACGCCATCGGGCTTTGCCGTCGCGTAGAGATTTGTTTCGACTTGCACTTTTTGCTCGGTCTGCAGATAGGAGGGCGAGTACACCATCGGAGACGCGAACCCATAATAGCCGTATAGCGTTGCGTAATACGGCTCAAGTGGAAAGATCGGATCCTGCACCTGGTGCACCGTCTTGTGATACTCCACAATGCGGGAAACCAAGACGGCATCAAAACCCTGACCCTGGACGACGTTGCGTAATTGATCCATATCAATCGGCGTTAGATTTGGCCGCGGTATTAACGAGTAGCTTTGCACCGCCTGCACTCCGGACTTGGTAATTGCCGCGGTTAACGTATCTTCGAACTGAGCGCGGTTAGCTGCTTGCCCATTCAGCGCGAGAACCATGATGTTCTTGAAGGGACCGCTCGGAGCGTTTGGGTTTCTCCAGGAATAGGCCAGCTTTGTAGAACTGAAACCCGCCATCGAGAAACCAGCCAAGACCACCAGAATCAACCTCGCGTACTTATTCATGATTGTTCTCCCTGGTTCCGTTGGTCCGCCCAAAAGCCGCTATTCAGATCCGGTAGCGTCCAGAGTGCGCTCACGCAGAGAATCATATATGGGTGGGTTGCGCAGAACAGTGGTGACCAACATCGCCGCAAAGCAGCCTCCCATCATGGGGAGAAGCATGGTGACGTTCCCGGTCATCTCGGTTACGAGCACGATTCCGGTGAGCGGCGCGCGCACAACTCCAGCGAAGAAGGCCGCCATCCCCACGAGCGCAAACGCCTCCGGCTGAATCTGGAGGCCCGGAAATAGGAATTGGCAACCGAGCCCAAAGAATAGACCAAGCTGCGCTCCCAATACCAACAACGGAGCGAAAAGACCGCCGGGCGTGGCGGCGGCGTACGACACCGCGCCCAGCCCGAAACGAAGCGAAAATAGTAATGGAATCAGTGCAAGCGTGCCGATGCCCTCCAAAGTGCGTTGGGTAATAGGGTCACCGCCGCCAACTAGTCCCGGCGCAAACTTCGCCAGAGTTCCTACTGCAGCGCCGATGAGTGCGGCACGCAGTTCAACCGGCCAGCGGCGCAGCCTCTCGGCCGCAGTGATCGCGCCAAGAATCGCATGGTTATAAGCGATTGCTGCGAGTCCGGCTAACACACCCAGCGCAAAAAATAAAAGCTTCGACCCGTTGCTAGGGAAATCCAATGCGCGAACATGGAAGTCCGGAGTGTCACCCAGGAACAGGCGAGCAATCGCAATGGCGGTTGACGAAGCACCTAGCGCCACGATGGCAATCCGTGGTTCGAACCGGCGCACTAACTCTTCCAGCACAAAAATTGCGCCGGCGATCGGGGCGTTGAACGCCGTGGCGAGGCCCGCCCCTGCGCCAGCTGCCAGCAGCACTCGGCAGTCCGGCCAATTGCGCTTGAATGTCTTCCCTACCAGGTGCGCAATGCTTGCGCCCATCTGCACGCTGGGGCCTTCTCGTCCGAGAGCCAGCCCCGCGCCGATGGCGAGCAGACCGCCGACAAACTTCACGGGAATCAGATGAACAGCCGATGGCTGCGGGCGTCCTTCGAGCTCCGCCTCCACGTTAGGAATGCCACTTCCAGAGGCGATCGGCGAGAATCGACGAACCAGCCAAGCGGCGGTGGCCGCGGCCGAAGCGCAAGCAGCGACTACGAGAAAAAAACCCGCAATGTTCTCGCCGTGCGACCAGACAATGAATTCATCGCGCAAACGGTCTGCGCGCGCAAGCGCTAGACGGAAGATCGCTCCGAGAATTCCCGCGGCCGCGCCCGCTATAGGTGCGAGCAGAGCAAGCACTAGCAGACCGCGCATCTGCCCCGCAGTTTCGCTGGCTCGCTCTGGTTTGGAGTTCATGCGCCCTGCTCATCCGTCTCGATCGCCGTGCGAAGCGCTGAGCGGCAGCAGAGCTGAGGCAATGGACGACTCCCGCTAATGATTCTTGCCGCGACTTATTGCACTGCGGTCCAGGAGTTGTCTGGATTGAATTCGGTCATGGCCTTTGCGAGATGCGCGGTATCTTGGCCAAGGTTCTTCGCGTAGATCATCCCATCCTGATTGACGATAAACGTCTGCACGCCGCTGTCGTCGTATTTTGCCGGGTACGCGATGTAGGCGAATCCAGCGATCGCCTTTCCGTTGACGATATACGGTTTCGCGCCTCCCTTGGCAGCGGAGCCCTGCCTATCGAGCCGCTGGAAGTAGTAACCGTAAAACGGCTTGGCAACATCGGGCGTGAGAGTTATTCCCTCTTCGCTGGCGAATGCGACCAGCGGCCCAATCGGGCTGCGCGCAGAACCTTGCGGGGACTGCCAGTACAATCCGTTCTGCTGGCCGGCATCGCTAATGAATTTCTGCGCGTACTGTTTCACGCCACCATGCTTTTGAGCGAAGTACTGCTGCTGGGCTTCCGCCAAAGCTCCGCATGCATCAATGGCCACGATCTCGTCGCGGCCGATGCGACGCGCCACAAGTTCCTGTTTCCCAGCGGCGGCGTCGAAATACCACTGACCGCCGGCGCTCTTCAACGGGATTGGGAATGCCTGATTGTCCGCGCCGACCAGGAGCAACTCGCTGCCGTCGCTCAGTTTCCGCCAGCGGTTCATCACCTGGTATGCTTGGGCAAATCCGGCAAGCGAAGCTTTGTCTTCGGCCTCATCCCCGCTAAAAGCCAGATCTTTAGCTCCGGCGCCAAAAATGCCGACCAATGTCTCCGGATTGCCCGATTTGGCCGCCTCGAACAGGTTTTTGCCGGCGTCATCTGGCGAGGTAAACTTTTTCGGAGCGGGCTGGGTAGCAGAAGGCTGCGCCTTGTTGCCGCATGCCCAAATTGAAAACAACGCCATGGCACTGGCCATCAGCAGCAGTACACGCGATCTGAAACTCGCAGGTTTGCGGAGCAACTGGTACATTTCACTCCTCCGTTGGCTTTGGATTCTCAAGCTGCCCGGCATCTATCTTTAGGCTAACGACGACCGCCCCAACCCCCGCCACCGCCGCGGCCGCCCCAACCCCCGCCACCGCCTCGACTGCCCCAGCCCTGCGCGCTCGATGATTTGGAACCCCAGCCGGAGTCGCCACCCGATTTGTCGCCTCCCCAGCCGCTAAACGCCGATGACGAGCCGCTGCCGTGATAGTCCGATGCACTGCTGCTTCCCCAACCGTGTGCAGCATTAGAATTGGCGCCCTCCCAGCCGCTGCCGGAGTTCTTGTAGACATTGCCGTTCGCGGTCGCATACTTGTTGCCGTTTGAACTTTCGGCGGTGCCCACGGTTCCGTTAGCGTCCGAGTAATGCTGCGTGTCAACAGTCGTACCGTCCTTCGACATCGTCGAGCTTCCCCAGTTCGAATAGGAATTGGAACCTTGATGGGTCGCACCGTAGGCTCCCGTGTACGGGTTGTAGGCCTGCCCTACTTTTTGCGTGCCGTACGCCGTAGAGGTTGACGCGCCGCGCGCGTAAGTTCCAGTGGAGGGATTGTAACCTTCTGAGGCATGAGCGCTGCCGTAAGCTCCATAGGCGGAAGCGCTGGATCCATAGTATCCGCCGTGCCACGCACTGTTCCCGTAATACGCTCCGCCGTGGTAATAAACGCCGTAACTTCCATACCAATGGCAACCCCATGTGCTGTATCCCCAGCTGCTGGACATCATGGCACCGACAGCGATTCCGAGGCCGAAACCAATGACGCCTGCAGCAACCACGTCGGCAGTGCTAGGAGGAGGAGCGACATACGCGGGAACCACGTACGGGTAGCCATAAACGACTGCCGAGTTGTAATACGGAACGTAAACGACTTGGGGATTTGTCGGCTGGATCACGATGACCTGCGGCGACTGCTGTACCACCGTAACCTGGGGAGTGGTCTTCAGATTGCCGGCTTCTTTGGCTTTGGCGCGCAACGTCTGAATTGCCGTCATAACCTCGGCCGTCTGGTTGTGGTAGTCCTCACCGAGTTGCGAGGTCCACGAAAGATTCGTAGCCATGTTGTTGAGCACGGAGGGAAACTGGGTCAGCGCTTTAACACTTGAATCCCAGCTTTGTTTATCAACTGCGGTCACCAGTGCGCTGCCTGTGAGACCCTTGTTCTGCTCTATCCAGTAGCTGGCGATCGCCACTTGGTCAGGAAAGGTCGCCGCGCTCAGGATCTGCGCCACCAGCGCATCTGGGTAAAGCGCGATGGGCGCAACAATGGCCTGCAGCTCCTCGGCCGTTGCCGGCACGCCCTGGCCGGGATAAGCGGAGGCGGACGTGCTGGTCGCGGCGGTTCCCGAACTCTGCGATGCCATGCTGGTTGCGGCCCCGGGGCCGAGAGTGAAGAACAAGACGACACTTAGCCCAACGGAGAGACTTTGTTTTACTCTCCTTACGCCGCCCATATGGTTTCCTCCTGCGCGACTTTGCTATGCCGCGTACTTGCGTCCGGCAAAGTTCTGCATTTTGATTCGCAGATCATAGGCACTTTGTGACGACCTCGCTGTTTAGGAGCGGAAGCGCAATTTTGTCACGCATCCACCGTCCCTCGAACGCTTGTCCGCACCTACTGGTACCCTGGGCCCACGGTATACGCGCCGGTGCCGCCGTTATAATTGGCAAAATTGACAGTCCGCGCAAAAATTACGAATCTCGCGAAATTGCTTCCGCCGCAGCAGGAATTCGCGAGCAATTCCGAGTGGAGGGTGAGCCGCTCTTTTGAACGAGTGAAGTAAGGGGCATCCCAGAATGGCGGCTGCGGGTCTATGCGGAGACCATCCGCCGCTAAATTAAACGCGGGTGTCGGAAACCGCGCGCATCGGCCCGGGAGGAGATCCGGGAGCTTGGCCCGTAGCAGGTGCGAGGCTCGTCTTTGGGGATGGCGATCGCTCTCGCAGCCTTATACGCCTAACTGCACAACACCCGTGCTAGGAGGGATCTCCTGGCACGATGTCGAAGCGCAAGCAATGGTGAGTTCCGCTTTCGGTATACGGGAAATACTTGCTTGGTATATTTGACAATTGTCGGTTCCAACGTTCGTCAGTACTTTCGCGGCCGATAAGCATTCGCGCGAAACCGCTACGCAAAATCGTGGGAGTGCTTCGCAACTCAGCCGACAGCAATTGGAGCGTAACCGTGGCCATGAATCTCCGTACCGGGTTCCCCCCTAGGCCCTTGATCTTGCTCGGTCTTGCACTGCTGTTGTGGATCAGCGGAGCAGCAGTACGGCGCAACGCGGTTCAGGCCGCAGACGTCGGCCAAGAGCCGGCCCAAACCGGACAGAAGCTTTCGCCGGAAGGCCTCGCGACGCTGCACAAAATCATCGACTCCGCGAATGACCCGGACCTGCGCTGGCCGGATTTTGCTCCCTATCATGATGCCGTCACGAAATTCTATGAAGCGGGTGGATATTCGCTAGCCTGGATCCAAGGCGGCAAGCCCACTGCGCAGGCGAATGCGCTTATGGCGGTGTTGCGGGATGCCGACCAGAAGGGCCTGAACGCCGACGATTATGGTGGACCGCGCTGGGGGCAAAGAGCAGCGACGCTAGCGACGTCTGCGCTGGATACCGACCGGGCGCGCTTCGACGCGGCCTTGACTGTTTCAGTAATGCGCTACGCCCGCGCCGTGCACACCGGCCGCGTGAATCCCAAGGAATTCAAATTCGAATTGGACATCGAAAACCGAAGACTGCCTCTGGCGGAGTTCGTGCGCACCAAATTGATGACTTCTGACGATCCGGCCGCCGTGCTGCAGGGCGTGGAGCCAACTTTTCCCGGGTACCGTCGCCTGCTAGCGGCGCTGCCCGCCTACACGGAAATGGCGACCAAGGACGACAACCAGAAACTGCAAGTTCCGACGAAACCGGTAGCGCCGGGACAGGCTTACGCGAGCACGGCGCGCCTCGCCAAGCTGTTGAAGCTTACGCGCGACCTGCCCGCGGACACGGATGTGTCCGGCAACTCTGGCATCTACGAAGGCGCGCTGGTAGACGGCGTTAAGCATTATCAATCGCGCCATGGGGAACAGGCGGATGGCCGTCTGGACGCGACGACAGTGGATGAGCTGAATACGCCACTGAGTCTCCGCGTGCGGCAAATTCAGTTGACTCTGGAACGCTGGCGGTGGCTGTCACATTCCTTCACGGCACCTCCGGTAGTGGTGAACCTTCCCGAATTCCGCCTGCGAACGATGGATAGCAACGGCGAGGTTGTGCTGGTGAAAAATGTGATTGTGGGCAAGGCGTTCGGACACAAGTCTCCGGTGTTCGAAAAAGAGATGCGCTATGTGGTGTTCCGACCGTATTGGGAGGTGGCACCCAGTATCGCGCGCAACGAGATGATTCCGCATATTGCAAAAGACCGGGACTATGTCGGCAAGGAACGCATGCAAGTGGTTACCTCGAATGACACCGTGATGACAGACGGTCACGTCAGCGACGAAGAACTCGCCGGTTTGAAGTCTGGGAAATACCATCTTCGGCAAAAGCCTGGACCCAAGAATTCTCTGGGGCTCGTGAAGCTGATCTTTCCAAATGACGACAGCGTGTATTTGCATGGTACCGACGAACCCGAACTGTTCTCGAACACCGTGCGCGATTTCAGTCATGGCTGCATACGAGTGCAACAACCCGCGGACTTGGCCGCGTGGGCGCTGCGCAACAATCCCGGCTGGAATTTGGAGCGCGTAAAGACAACGATGAACGGGACAGAAGAGAACGTGCAGGTAAATCTGGTCACGACGATTCCTGTGTTGATCGTATACGGCACCGCGGCGGTGAATGAGGCCGGCGAAGTTTTTTTCTTCGATGATATCTACGGCTATGACGCGGACCTGGAAAAAACACTGGCGCGTGGCTATCCGTATCCGTGGTGAACCAGATGCGACTCGCTGATTGGCACGACGTCCAGGCAGCAGGCTTTTGGGGAAATGAAAAATGCTCAAGGTGATGGCGTATCGCCGCCTGCAGTCAAGCGAGCTTAGCCGCAACAGCTCGGAAGCCGGTTGCGAACACGTTATTGCCAATCTGCGCGACCATTGCGTCACGGTCGGCACCGACTACTTCGAAATCGGCCCACCATTCCGCAAACGTCCGGTTGCCCGAGGTCACCCGTCGCAGCCTGACCTCAGCGACGTAGCCACGAACTGGCAACGTGCCCTCGATAATTTCATAGGTGAACGCGTAGTTCCGGTCATCGAGTAGAAGCAGGCGCTCCCGCACAAAGCCATCGCCCAACGTCAAGCGACGCACGCATCCAACGCGGTCGCTTGGGCCCCCGCCCTCGATAATGCTCTTGCTGATCCCAGGGTGATAAGACGGCATGCCGTCGAAGTCGCGCATGATGCTCCACACTTTTTCAATAGGCGCGTCGATCACATCGCTGATGTAAACGGTCTTTGCCATGTCTGTCCTCTCAGCTAGAAACTGACTTGCTTGAAGTCCTGGGTTTGGCGCGTGATGGCTTTTTCCGTGGGCAACCGTTCCATCGAGCTTGCCCCAAAGAATCCATGACAGTGTTGCGTCCTGCTCAGCAGCCAAGCGGCGTCCGCGGGCTCAGCAATCGGACCACCGTGGCACAGCACGATCATATCGGTTCGCACAGAAAGTGCCGCTTCCGCAATCGCCCCGATGCGCGGGATGCATTGATCGAGCGTTAGAGCGGTTTCCGCACCAATCGCACCACCGGTCGTCAGACCCATATGCGCGACGATGATATCAGCGCCGGCGCGCGCCATCGCTTCGGCTTGTTGCGGATCGAAGACGTACGGCGTCGTGAGGAGGTCCTTCTCATGGGCGAGACGGATCAGCTCCACTTCCTGGGCGTAGCTCATGCCGGTTTCTTCCAGGTTCTGGCGGAAGACGCCGTCGATCAAACCAACCGTTGGAAAATTCTGCACCCCCGAAAAGCCAACAGCGGCGATTTCGTTCAGAAAGACGTCAAGGAGGCAAAAAGGGTCCGTGCCATTGACGCCGGCGAGCACCGGCGTCTTATGGACGACGGGCAAGACTTCTTTCGCCATTTCCATCACGATGGCATTGGCGTTGCCGTAGGCCAATAGCCCAGACAGCGAGCCGCGACCTGCCATGCGGTAGCGGCCCGAGTTGTAGATTACGATCAGGTCAATGCCGCCCGCTTCCTCGCATTTTGCCGAGAGGCCGGTCCCCGCCCCACCTCCGATGATCGGTCGGCGTTCGCGAATCATCTTCTGGAATTTCGACCGCAACTCCACACGTGAAAAACGCGGCATCGAATGCTTCCTTTCAACCGTAGCCGTCACTGGCAAACGATCGCTAAGAACTCGTCGACTCCAGCCTGAGCGAACTTCGGATCGTTGATGTGGTAAGGAAGTCGCACCAACTTCCGATGGTCGGTCTGCTGGAGTTCCATCGCCAAAGTTTCGAACAATGCTGCGTCGGCATCCGGGTCCCAGAAAGGCTGGCCCGGGGCGTCCAGCGCCGAGACCCCACCCAACGGGAGCAGAAAGCGAACCTCGCCTCTGCATTGGTTGAGCCGCTGGGCAATCCAGCGAGCTTGTTGGATGTTCTCCTCAACCGTAGTTCGCATCAGTGTGATCTGCGGATTATGGGGATACAGTTTGCGCCCGCGATAGTGCTGCGGCACAGTTTCCATTGCGGCGAAGTTCACCATGTCGAGCGCGCCGCAAGAAGCCACATAGGGAGCTCGGCTGCGCGCCACCGCGCCGAACCGATCATCGGAGCATGCCAGGACACCCCCGAACAAGTGGTCACAGACTTCGGTCGTGGTGATGTCGACTACGCCGCTCACCAGACCGTCGTCCAACAGTTTTTCCATCGACCGGCCGCCTGTGCCGGTGGCGTGAAATACCAGGCAATCGAAGCGCGGAGTGAGCAGCCGCACCACCTGTTGAACGCACGGGGTTGTCACACCGAACATAGTGAGTCCCACGGCCGGGCGCTCGTGATCTTCGTGAGGCAAGGTGTGAAGCATCATACCTGCGAGAGCGTGTGCGGCATTGCCGAGTACGCGACGTGAAATTCGATTCAGGCCGGCTAGGTCGGTAACCGAGTACATCATCATGATATCGCAGGCGCCGACGTAGGACGCCACACTGCCTGAGGCCATGGTCGAAACCATTATCTTGGGAACGCCGATCGGCAGGGCGCGCATGGCACGTGTAATTATCGCCGTGCCCCCCGAACCGCCCAGTCCGAGCAGGCTCCCGAGATCGTGCCGCGCTTTAATGAAATGCTCAAACGCGTCTGTCATTGCTCCAATCGCTGCGCCCCGGTCGCCACAGAAGACCGCGCCGGCTCCTTGCGGGTGATGTGTGGCAATCTCGGCTGCTGTTGTCATAAGGCGGGTGGACGTTGAGAATCGAGCGAGGCCGGAAGAACTTCCTGTGGTGGACAGATCGGCCACGTTGACGGGCAGCCCGGCCGCCTCGAGCAAGTTGCAAACGTACATGGCCTCGTCGAGCTTGGTGTCAAGTGTGGCCGCTACCCAGGCCCGCTTGTGCGATGACATTCCGTTCGCTCCGCGCCTAAACGCTATCAAGCCGGGGTCAATTGTTCAATCGGTTCGAATGTGAGGACCAAGGCAGACGGCGGCGGGGTCGCACTAGCCATTTTGAAAATAGGAATCGTTCCAGCAGAGTTCCGAGCAGCAACGAAGACAGATCACTGAGAGCCACCTATCCGTACGCTGCGACTCCCGCAAGCAATCGAATTTTCATCGGCTGGGCCCTGGCGCCCGGCCTTTTTTTGCCTTCTGCGCTATGTCGCGCGGATCACTTGGGCGCGCCGGCCTTATTCCAGTCAATAATGTTGACGAGGTTCCAGTGATTCTTTCTGAGCTGAAACTCGAGCTGGCCTTCTTTGTTGATGATCAGCTGCGCCGCAGGATACAGCACGCCCGAACTCTTGTTCTTGTCAGAGTTGTCCAGGATGAATTCGCCAGCGGTCAGATTGTAGGCCTTGCTTTGGGTGTTGTGATAGGCCTCGCCGAATTGAATCTGGCGGTTCGTGACGAAGCGAATTTTGCGGCCAGTGTCGGTTTGGATCAGGCGAATGTAGGCAAGTTCCTGGCCGAGCGTGCCGGTGATGGCGATGCGGCCGACCGCCTTCATCTTCCCCAGCGCGTCAACCAGCCCCTGATTCTGGCCCTTCTTAAAGGCGTCAACCAGCACGGCTCTGTCATCGTCGGTCGAGTACTGGAAAATCGTTACTTTGACGTTCACCATCGTGCCCAACTGTGTGCTTGTTCCCGTTGCGGTCGAGTCAATCGTCTCGATTTTCCTGTCTTCCTGAGAGTTCAGGCCCGTGACCGCAGTCAGGAGCAAAGTAGCGAGGAGCAGACTACCGCAGACGAATTTGCAGATTGTGTGATGGAACGCCTTGCTGTGGGTCATTGAGTTGTCCTCTCCGAGGAAATGATTTTTCTAGTGCGCAACTCGCTTACTCTGAGACGACGAGTTCCGCGTTCCCTGAGCCGCACATGCCGTATATCGCCCCAGAAATACAAGCGCCTACTGAGTATTTGTAACACCCGGGCTTCTTCGCCACGACAGAAATCGGACGATCCGAACCCCCTATGATCGTTCCATCGGGTACGTCGAACGGCGAGGTTGGGCCAAAATCGAGTACGAAGCCGGTGTTCTTGGACGTGCTTTGCCACGTGACCGTTGTTCCGACCTTGACGCAGAAAGGAGCATTGCCTTTAGCGTCTGGAATACTCGGCGTCGCGGAGGCGGAATTGCTGCCGTTACGTTTTACACCCACAACACAAGGAGTGGAGCTGGATCCGCACGTGGTGCTGGCATTGCACATGCTTCCTGGATTCGACTCGGAACAGAAGTACTTCTTGTTGTTATTGCCGTTTAATCCCTTCGCTGAGACATATCCGGCCACCAACGTTACTGAGAAGACCAGCAAGCAACACCCTATAGCCACACTTCGTTGCATCTTCATAAGCCACCTCAACGAGAAATGACCATCTTATAACCCGCTGCATCGGATCGACGTCGCACCCTTCGTTCGACCGCTTGCCGCCCGAAAGGCCGTGCGCCCGTACCGCCCAGCGTAAGGCAGGCCCTTAACTTTCGATGTTCCGGGCGAGTCTATAGTTACTGGCCAGGGGTTGGCATTGTCAGAATTAACAGTACGCTTCGGGCTGCCAAAATCGAAATCGACTGACCAAGAGCCACCGACGAGCGATCCATCGCCGTGGGTTGTTTGTCATTTTTTCGGCGGGAAGTTTTTCATCGTCTTCTGAATGAATTTGTCCACATTGGCGCGGAGATTGTTTCCGAATTTTGTGGGGTCGTGGATCTTCTGCGTCGCCGTCGCCTGCCAAAGATCTTTCTTTTTTGCGGCATCCGTCACGGTGATCTGCAATTTCGCCAGGCTGGAAACCCATACCGTCGAGGAAATGCCGGTAAGGTCTCCCCAGTAATAGTTCTGCATGTCTGCTGCGTAGAGGTACCGCTGCGCGCCTACATCGGCGTTGGCCTGCCCTCCGGCCGAATAGGTAATTCTAAAGTCCGGATTCGCGTCATCTTCTACGAATCCGCCAGCTTGCAGAGTCCGATTGATGGAATCAACGATCGCCCTGTTGATTCGTTCTTGGACGTCTTTGGTTTGTTGAGTCAGCAGGTAGTTTTGTCCCCAGGTATATTTCTTGTATTTTGAGAAATCAACTGACTTGTCAGAAGTTGTCTTCACATTTTGCGCGCAGGCGTTGCCCGATAGGTGCAACACGCTGAGACAAAGCAACAAAGTAACCGCCGCTCGTGTTGCACGCATAATCGATTCCCTCGCGACGCCGCGATTTCCGCTGCAGTCTCGAAATCCGCACCATGACGCCGATTTTAGCTTGCCTGTGACGGCGGGCGCATCAGTCTGGGTCCACCGCTCGGGCTTGGCTATTGTCAGTTTTGACAGTACCTTGGCGCATCGTCCAGTGCTAGGGTCGGCCCGCAATAGCGCAGCATGCTTCGCGCGGTCTGCGCAACCAGAAAGGCGAGTATCTCGAAGGCGCAGTGCGGTCTGAAGCGTTCGCAGCCAGGATCAATGTCTCCTCTCCCGCACTCGCATCGTAATAAGCTACGCGGTACACCACAATTCGTCAGGCAGAAAAAGGTGCGAATAGCCATGACACGAAAATCGTTGCGAACGAGATTCCACTTCCGGATGAGCCAGAGTCTTGCGGCGGTTGCCTGCGCGCTGCTTCTCGCTCCGGGTGATACGCTGCTGTACGCGCAGCAACAGGACGCGGCGCAGCAGGAAGCGGCTCCGAAAATCCCCAATGACCAATTGGATTCGCTGGTCGCGCCGATCGCGCTCTACCCTGACCCACTTCTGGCGCAGGTGCTGGCCGCGTCCACCTATCCTCTCGAAATCGTTCAGCTGCAACAGTGGTTAGAGAAGCATCCGGACTTGAAAGGGCAAGCCCTGACAGATGCGGTGCAAAAGGAGGACTGGGATCCCAGCGTCCAGGCCATGGCCGTATTTCCTGACGTGGTGAAAAAGATGTTCGATGGCATTAAGTGGACTACCGATCTTGGGAACGCCTTTCTTGCGCAACAGAGTGATGTGATGGACGCCGTGCAACGCATGCGCATGAAAGCGCAGAGCGCGGGAAATTTGAAATCCACAGAGCAGCAGACGGTGGAAACGAAGACGGCGGAAAGCAAGACGGTCGTTGTGATTCAGCAGACGAATCCGCAGGTCGTCTATGTGCCTTCCTACAATCCGGTCGTCGTTTACGGGCCTCCCGTCTACCCCTATCCCCCCATTTACTACCCGCCACCCAGTTATTACGCAGCTGGCGTCGCGATTGCTTTTGGGGTCGGGCTTGCCGTCGGTTCCTACTACCGCGGCGGGTGGGGATACAACTGCGGCTGGGGGCGCAGCAACGTCAACATCAACATCAACAACAATTACGTCAGCCACTACAACAGGACAAACATCAACAACGTCAATCGCAACAACATCAACAACGTAAATCGGAACGGAAACAACAACTGGCAACACAATCCCCAGCACCGCGGCGGCGCACCTTATTCGAACCGAGCGACCGCGACTCAGTATGGCGGTACAGCGCGTGGGGATTCAATGTCCAGTCGTCAGGCGAACGCGCGTCAGCAACAAGGAGCAAACCCCAGACAGACCAGCGCAACTAACCGAGGCACGGCTGGAGCGAACCGATCGGGCTCAAATGCGGCAGCGCGCCCGGCTAACACGGGAGCAAACCGCGCCGGCGGGGGCGGAAGTGGGAATAATGTTGGAAACCGGCAAATTCCAAGTAATAACGCGTCGCGGAACTCGAGCGCCTTCGGAGGAGCATCGAGCAAAGCCAGCACGCAAGCGAGTGGTGCGCGGGGCGCATCCAGTTTGGGAGCTTCTCGTAGCGGAGCACATGCGGGCGGCGGCCGTAGAAGATAATCTCGTTTTGAACGAGGAAAATACATGAAATCCAAAGCCAGAAATACCCTCCCGGCAAAGTTTCTCTGTGCGCTGCTCGGTATCGCTGCATGCGGCATTCTCCCAACCGCCTTGCCCGCCTCGCCGCAAACGAAACCACCTGCGGCGCAGTCCCGGGAGAAAACTTTCGACACTCCACAGCAGGCGGCGGACGCCATGATTTTGGCAGTCAAAAACGATGATGAGGCAGCGCTGCTAGAGATCTTCGGACCGGACGGTAAGGACTTCGTCGAGACTAAAGACAGCGTGCAGGACAAGAATTCTCGCGCTGCTTTTGCCGCCCTGGCGCAGGAAAAAATGCTGGTAGATATAGATCCTCAGAACCCCAACCGCGCGATTCTGTCGGTCGGCAACGAGGATTGGCCCACACCGGTTCCCATCGTCAAGCAGGGCGGAAAGTGGCATTTCGATTCGAAGGCCGGTCGTACCGCGATACTTGACCGCCGCGTCGGAGCTAACGAACTGACCGCCATCACAATTTGCCGTGGCTATGTGGATGCACAGAATGACTATGCGGAACAAGTCCACGATGACTCAGGCGTGAATCAGTACGCGCAACGACTCATCAGTACGCCCGGAAAACAGGATGGGCTAGCTTGGCAAAACGCGGATGGCAGTTGGGGAGGCCCGGTAGGCGAGGCCGCAGCCAAGGCGCTTGCCGAAGGCTATGTGGACAAGCACCAGCCTTTTTATGGCTACTATTTCAAAGTTTTGAAGGGTCAGGGCCCCGCGGCACGCCTCGGTCCAATTAACTATGTAATCGGGGGTGCGATGATCGGTGGTTTTGCATTGGTCGCCGTCCCCGCCGAGTACGGCGTTACGGGTGTGATGACGTTCATGGTTAGCTACGATGGCATCGTCTATCAAAAAGACCTGGGACCCGACTCCCTAGACATCGTCCAGAAAATGGAACTCTACAATCCGGATAAGACATGGCATATCACGACCGACGAGGAGTAGTCCGGCCTCGCTTGGAAAAGGGCTCTCGCGCTAGGGACCTTGCAGGACTGCATGGAATTCCGAAGTTCTAGTTCCTGGGGTGCTGGCGTGGATACCGAGCGACTCGGGCACAGGCGGAATCGGCCGAAGTGAGCGCGCCCTTTGTGCACGCCGAATCTAAGTCGGCGCTCGAACGAGCTGTAGGCCTGGCGTTAAAGAATAATGATCTGAGCATGGAAGCAGCTTGCGGTGGGAAAGTATCCCGTCCATCAAGTACATCGCCAATTCTGTGAGTTAGGTCGCAGCGCGGCATGATACAGGTTCTATGCGGCCTTCTTATATTGCTTCCATTCTTTTTCAAAGATCCGCGCCATCTGCTTCCCGGCCCGACGCAGCCAATTCCTTCGTCTGCGGCGCAGATCCTGCAAAATTCTTTTGCGCTGCCTTCGCTCGCCTACGTGTACGTTGCCAACCTCCTTGCCCATCGCGTGGAGGAGTTTATGTTCGTCGCGTTTCTTTGGCAGGTCATCAATTTCGATCGGGTTCGAATCTGGCGAAAGCCGCCGAATCAGCCACTCACCGATCACCCGTTGATAAGGATCATGTGACCTTACTGCAGACGCGATCGCTCTATCGTAGTATCGCTCCCCGCGGCCTAGCTTTCCTTCTTTCCACACCGACGCAGAAGGCACCGTGGCTTTTGCTTCCCGGCCGATGTATCCGCCCTCGTGCATAACGATCGCCACAAAGCGGCGCTGGCCGAGACTTCCCATGCCTGCCCTGCGACGCACAACTTTGTATGCCGCTCGAGGGGGCAGTGACTTCTCCAGAGCATTGCGGGCGCCTGGCGGTAGCTTGTTATCGTTCACAACTGGAACTTGCAGCAGTTTATCCCAAAAGTCTGGCGGAGGTTTAATCGCTTCAATGCCCAACCGCTCCAAAGCAAGTTCATGTTCTGCAAGAACGAACGGACAGCCGCCCTCTCGGAGTGCTTCTTCATATCCTCGCAAGATCGCGTCGCAGCCTTCCCGGTATTTGATATCGAGATCGCTCGAATCGGTCAGCAATTTTACGCTAGTCGCGAGGCGCACTAAATCGTTCGTAAATGGCAAAGGATACGAATCATCGAAGTCGTCAACGCCCCAGCACAGTCGCCCTTCTCTGTCTCGCCACGTACCATAACTCCCGACGTGGAGATCACCCACGCCCAGGACTCTTGGAGCATTCACCAGGTCTCTGCAAATCTCGGGCCAGAGCTGTGTCCAGCGATAATAGGCCCCGCGAAAAAACATAAACACGTCGCTGCGCATTTGGCTGTGCTTCCAGGACAACTCGGACTCAACTACCTCGGTGCAGTGGCGCAGCCAGGACTCGTAACTCTTCGTTGCTTCGCATATATCCATCTCTACTTCCCCCGGCTGTGCGTTGGCGGTCGGTCGTGAGCATCCGCGTCGAGCACACGGAAATCAGCGCTTTGCCAGTGTGCGGCTTCTCCGCCTTCCTAGATCAGGATTCGCGGGGTCAGCTCAACGCGCCGAGCAGGTATAGCACTAGCACGATCACGAGGACGGTCCCCACGACACCGAGGCCGCCACCCATGCCCCATCGCGAATATCCGTAGTAGCCACCGCCGCCGCCGAACAACAAAATCAAAATTATGATGAGTAAGAGCATTTAGAGTCTCCTTTTGCGCTGGTCATTCCATGCGATTGAATGCCACGACCTTCCATCTCGCTATAAGACAGGTTCTATGAAACATGCGCCATACAGCGAAGTGGGTAAGCCAGTAGGATTAAAGTGGTATTGCGTGGTGCGAGGAGAAGCCACCAGTGTGAGCGCGTCGTCAGAAAAGTATCGTGCGAGGGACCAAGGCGAAACTCCGGACGATGCAGCTGATTTTCCGATTCATTATTGGCAGTTTCACTATGTCGTTATTCGTTGCGCTGGGCGATGTTATGAAGCCCCAGAGTCTTGCTGACCTGTTCGGCACCCCGCCCTCCGTGGCCGTCGCCACCCTCGGTCTCACAATCATTTCACAAGGAGCGATTTACGCTGCAACGGAGGCTCGTTCGATGATCGCCGGCACAGCGGCTTTCTGCCTAGAGGCATAGGTGTGTAGTCGCCTGATGATGGGAGAACGAATGCATGCGACCTGGGCGACCAGTTCTGCGCTCATTGTTTGGCTGATTTGTGCTCTGGGACTATGAGCGCTCGTTTTGGGTTAGCAGCTAATGAAAGTAACCTTCGATTTCTCGGCGTTAGCAAAAACAAAGTGGTCCGAATTCGGTATTGGCTTCGTGTGCGGTGGGGCGATAGCGGTTTTCGCAGGGCTGCTGGCTAAAGAATTCGGTCCCGGGTTTGGCGGCAACTTTCTGGCGTTCCCCGCGATCTTCCCCGCGAGCCCTACCCTCCTGGAAAAACACGCAGCAGAATAAAACAGGATGCAGGGATTATGACGAGTATGCGGCGGCGGCAAGCGGCAGGGCGTGATGCCGGCGCCGCCGCCATGGGCAGTATGGGGTTGGTCTGTTTCGCGCTCCTGGTCTGGAAACCGTGCCCGCTCCGGAACGCAGTCCTGGTGTTGGTCACTGGATTGTGCGTCTGGCGCAGCGTGTCAGTTCTGATTTGGACGGCGAACAGGGAGCATTGGGCCCGCTCGTCGCCAGCTATCTGTGCGAGAGGGCTATGCGGGGAGCTCCTTCGGCGTTGGGTAACGATGCTGCCTCTCGTGAGGCCGCGTTTAGGAAAAGGTGCACGGTTGAGAAATCCGGTTCCGGGATCCTCGATTTGGATTTCTCCAAGTAGCCGGTTCACTTTCCTCGGAACAGGGCTATTACGTCGAGCAGCACCAGGATGGCAACAACCACTTCCAGCGCAAACATCCGCCGTTCGTTGAACTGGTCCACCATGAACTCGTAAAGCTCGCCCGCGGTTTTCAACTTCTCGCTCACCAGCGTTTTATAGTCGGTGACGCCAATTTTTGCCGCACCAACGTTGTAGACTCTCGCGTAATACGTGTCGCTGATGAATTTCACCGCGTATTCAGTTCTTTCCGCCAGGTCCATGATATCCAGACGGATTCGATTTAGGCGGCCGGCGCGCCGGGACAATCGCCAGCGGGACCAAAAACTCTCATGACCTTCCAGAGAACTGTAGACTTGCGACAGCAGATTGGTCAGCAGATCATCGTAATACCGGAATTCAAGCAATTGAGTATTTGCGTACTCCAGAATTTCTATCACGGCCGGCGTGGCCTCGGGCCTATCGTAGACCAGGGCCGCCGCCCAGCCGACGACTACCAGGTCATTGGGATAATAAGAGAGAGCTGAACGTACGATCTCATCACGCTCGGCAGTCGAGAGCGAAACAACTTCTCCGCGGACTAGCTTCGCAATCTGATCGGAATAGGAATCAAGCAGTTGAGCGGCGGTGGCCGAAGGGCCGTCGCGATGCTTCGCTGATTCGACGTCAATGATCAAATAATCTTCGTCGAGCCATTTTGGCGAGGGCCTGACGAGCGCCGGGCCAAAACGATTCAAGTGTTCACGCAGCAGTTTTTCGGCAGCTTCCTCGACTTCGGGAGCGTTCATCCAACGAAACGAGCGCGCGCACAAGCCGTCTAAATCGCATTCAAACAACGCGGTAAGCTCGACTGCCGCGACACCGAACCAATAGTATTTAATTCGAGCATCCAATTTCTCGTTTGTGGGAAGCGTGATGGAACCGACCGATTCGACGATGGGGGCTTGCTGAGCTTGGGAATATTCAGGCGTGCGGTGACGGAATGCCGCGGTGAGCGGACCGGCCTCTGGCCCGAGCAGAGCGCGCAACTTATCGAGCTCAATCGCTTCAGCGATATCAAAGAAGTTCAAGATGCGAAAATAGCCTTGTAGAATCATGGCCAAGAGGCAGTCTCATGAAGCAGTCGTATTTTACACGGGCCGCGCCGAGGCGGCCCCAAGTCTGTTTTCGACGTAGACCGCCGCGGAACCGCCAGACTGCGCGATCATCCCCTCGCTTCAAGGGCTTGCTGCCGAGCCGTGGTTTTAGGAAGCGCGGCAGCAGGGCGACTTTGCACTGAGGAAACTCCCGCTGAATGATTCGCGTCGCCTCCCACCCGTCCATGCGAGGCATTGAGATGTCCAGCAGAGCGATGTCAGGTCCAAGATGTCTGGCTTTTTCAATTGCGGCGAGCCCGTCCGCGGCTTCGCCTCAGGCGCCCCTACCTGCACGGGAGGAGAGAAGGTGTCGAATCCCTCTTCTGAGGAGTGCATGTTCGTCAACCACCGTAGCACGCAATCAGGGCCCGGATACGTTCCTCCTTGGCGAAAGGAAAAGAAAGGCGCTCTTTCGTTCCAGGTCGTCGCAAGTATATTTCAGTTCGACTGCTCGAGGCAGTTGGTTCTTGACGCCTAGCTGAGAATTTTCGATACAGTCTTTACGGTATGGCCTTTCCACGAACAGCTTGGCCAAATCTCGCCGCAAATAATTATGGCGCTTCGCATTTTCATTGTGGATGACTCGGACCGCGGCCGCGCAGCTATGAAGTCGCTTCTGAGTTCGGAGTCCAGTAAATGGCTGGTGTGCGACGAAGCGGTTGGTGGCGATGACGCGGATGCACGGGCCACGGAGGCAGTCTCGGACGTCATTTTATTGGATCTGTCGCTTCCTCAAGTTCATGGCACGGTCCTGGCAGCTAGATCAAGAAATGCAGTTCCCTCCGCAGCGATTGTAATGATGAGCGCGCAGGCCCCGAGGTTCATAAGGCATTTCGCGGACCCGCTTCCAGTCGAACATTTCGTATCGAAATCCAATTTGGGAACTGATCTGGTTGCAAACCTGAGGGGACATCTCCTGCAAGAGGCGAGGCTCGGTTCGATGCTCCTCAATGAGCTCCCAGGGGTTATGCCATGGCGCCCTACATTAATCTTCTCAAGGGATCACCGTTAATGTGAACTGCTGGGTGTGAGTGGGCGCGTTCGCCGCCGAGGCGGTGATGGTGACAACGTAGGTGGACGCGGGTTGGGTCGTCTTTGGACTGGAGTATCCGGAGCAATTCGCCGTTGCCAGCAGCGCCACGAACGCGCTGGATGCCATAACTGCGCGCACGAATTTCATGCCCTGAGTAACGGATCCCTTGATTCCCGCCATTCCTGCAAATCCCAAGATTGCCAGGGCAAGAATATATAAAGCTGCTGGCTGGAATCGCGGAAATACAGCGATGGGTGGGGCTGTGGCTCCGGCAGCAGCGGGCGGTTGTACGGTTACCGTCGCGGATACTGCGCCTGCGGCTGGCGTAACTGTGTGGGGATTGAACGCGCAGCTTCCACCATCGGGCATGCCTTCGCAGGCGAAGTCGATGGCTTGCTTGAATCCGTTCTTCGGCGTCACCGTCACCGTGAAGCTGCCGGAGGAGCCTTGAGCGACGGTGATTGCCGAGCTGCTCATTGTGAGTGAATAGTCGGCGGCCGGTGCGGTCGTCACGGTCACCGTCAGCGCGGCGGAAATGGCCGCGGCGTAGTTCGAGTCACCGGAATACGATGCCGTGATGCTATGAGTTCCCACGGCCAGGTTCGCGCTGCGGAACAAAGCCGAGCCGCCATTGAGCGAGACGACTCCGAGTTGCGTTTGGCCGTCAAGGAAAGTGATCGAGCCAGTGGGAACGCCTGTGCCGGACTGCGGCGCGACTCCCCCGGTGAATGTTACGTCTTGGCCGGCGGTTAGCTGAGTGGCGGACGCAACAACGGAAGTGGTGGTAGCGATTTTGACTGGCGCTGAAACGGTGACCGACACGACTGCGGATAAGGAGGCCGCGAAATTCGCGTCGCCGGAATACACAGCGTTGATTGAATGGGAGCCAATCGCCAGGCTCGAAGTATCGAATGCCGCCGAACCGGAAGAGTTCAGAGATAAGTTGCCGATTTGTGTGGCGCTGTCGCTAAACGTCACAGTGCCGGTAGGAACGCCGGATCCCGATCTTGGCGCGACTGTCGCAGTGAATGTGATCGGCTGCCCCAAGCTCACGTGAGTGGATGACGAGGCGAGAGAGGTGGTGGTAGCGGTGGGAGAAGAAGTTTCGGGCGTGAAAACGAAAACCGTTGCCGAATGCCCGGGGAAATCGTAATTCAATGCGTTCGTAACGACTGGCACCGGCGTGCCCGCGACGATCTGCGCTAGGTTCACATTGCTGTAGGTGTACACCGCTGCTGTCGCGATCGATGTGAAATTCGCAAGCGTCAGGCTGGTCTGAATCGCGCTCGTGGTCTTGTTGATCGCGACGACTGTCAGCGCGCCGTCGCGGGATCGCAGAGCGCCGTACACCGACAGCTGGGTTTGGTCCGTGCTCGTAGAATTCACCGAGGAATCGCCGAATTGTCCGCCGGCGCCATCATAGTTGCGGTACAAACGAAAACTGTATGCGACCGGGTCGGTCGGCTTTGGCACCGTCCACAAATTAGCGAAGTCCAGACCCTGGCGGCCGTAAATTCCAAGCACGTCGGCTTCGGTAAGCGCATCCACCAGCGGATTCGTGCCGCTGCTGAAGCTGTATTCCGAAATCGCAAGTTTTGTTCCGGGATAGTAGGTTTGAATCCAATTCTGAAAACGCGGGAGCAACATCATTGGGCCGTCGAAATAATACTGCTCGACCCAGCTGCCTGAATTGAACGTCGAATCCCATAATGCGCGGGTCGAGGCCAGCTCGGCCGCGTCACTAGAGCCGCCCCCGTAATAATGTTCGTCAAAATAATCGAGGATCCGTTGATGATTCGTTTGCTCGTAGGCTGCCATCTGCTGCAGATAATATTGCCCGGCATATAGATTGTTTTGCTTGCTAGGAGTTCCGATCCAGCCGCCCAGGGTGAAATCCACTGGTCCAAACACTTTCGCGCTCGGATCGGTCTGCTTGATCATCGCGGCGTACTGCTGGCCGAGACTGATGATCGTGTTGTAGTCGGGTTGGTTGGGCTCGACGTCGCGATGCGTGTTGCTCCAGCCGCCCGGTTCATTGTCGAGCTGATAGTAAGGGACGCCGCCGTTCGCGGCGGTGCCGAAAGTCGATATGAGGTGCTGTACCCAACCCTGCTGCAAAGCAACCGTGTTGTCCGTATGATTCGCGTAAATATTGTTGTCGATCAGTTGCACACCGCCAGTGGTGATGCTGTTGCCGCAGTTGTCGCCGTTGGGATGCACGTAGGGGTTCGTGGATTGCTGTGCGCCGTACACGGAAACAGGAAAACTGCAGGTCCACGCCGATGATTTGTTCACGTAAGGGATGATGGGTACTGTCAAAAGAGTGTGCGCGTTCGAAGCTGCCTTATAAGTGTTGATCATCAGATCGGCGGAGGCGCTCGGCGTCGCAGGCATCTCGCCATTACCGCCCATGAAATACCAGTCGAATCCGGCGTTGCTGGAATCTACTTGCCAGTTGTAACGAGTTGTACCGTCGCCGCCCCAGCGGATATTGGGTACCTGGATTTCTCTCGCGAAGCCTGCGTCCAAATTATAGTTGGCGATGCCGTAGACGTCGGGATTGATCGGATGGGGATTGCCTGCTGCGTCCACTGTCAGCACGGGCGTCTTTTGGGCAATACCCTGCGGCGTCATCGCGACGGCCAGGATCATTGTCGGGAGGGCATAGCGATTAAGGCGAAACAACATTCGGCGCATGCAACCGTCCTCGAGGATGCCAAGGTAGGAGGAATTGTCGTCGAAGGTGAAATTAGCGACGGGTCGTACTACGGTCAATGGTACGCTCGGTCAGGTGATGGAGAGGGGCGTTGGCTGGGCAGCACTGACGCATCTGGCGCATTTCCAGTGGGATACATCAGCCTATGGAGTGCACCGCGCGATGCACAGGTGATATCCCTGCGGTCCTCCAGGCCCGAGTGGTGCGGGAAATTGCAGGCTTCAGACCATCGGACTAATATAAGCGGGTTATTGAACGGGGCGGGCAGCTGTGCGAGTGTCCGACACACGTATTTTGTCGTGTACATGTTGGTTTTCATGGAGGCCATGGTTATGGCGGTTTCAAATCCGAGTATCCAGAGTGCTCATTTTGCGGCAACCACAGGCGCCAGTTTCTACGACAAACTGAACTCGGTGTGGCACGAGCGCGCGCTGCAAATCTTCACGGTGATTGTGCTGGCGCATTGGGCCGAACACCTTGTGCAGGCCTACCAGATTTGGGTGATGGGATGGCCGCGGCCCATGGCCAACGGCGTAGTAGGCCTGTGGTACCCGTGGCTGATCAAGTCTGAAGTGCTGCACTACGGCTATGCGCTGTTCATGCTGATCGGGCTGTGGGTGCTGCGCAAGGGCTTCACTGGAAGAGCGCGCACGTGGTGGACGATTGCGCTCGTGATTCAATTCTGGCATCACATTGAGCATCTGCTGCTGATCTCGCAGGCGACCTTGCATCACAATCTGGGTGGCCGCCCTGTGCCCATGAGCGTGCTGCAATTCCTTTTCCCACGCGTGGAGTTGCATCTTTTCTACAACTCGATCGTGTTCATCCCGATGGTGATTGGTATGTACTACCACATGTTCCCGCCCGAGGGAGAGGCGAACCACGATGCCTGCACGTGCGCTTGGAACAAGAGTGCGAAGAAGTGCGAAGCACACGCGGCGTGATGGAGGAGTTCCAGCGAGCTTCGAGAGCTTGCAGGGTTGTTCGATTCAGGTGGCGTGCTCAAACGGATTTTTGGCCGTGAGTCGGGCGAGCGCAACTGCGCAGAATTCTCATAGCGTTCGCATGCGTTACAGCACTGTTTGCATCCGGATGCCGTGAAGCGGTTGAGCCGCAAACGGCTGTCGCGATCGAGTACGGCATTAGTCCTCAGCCGGTCCGGGTTGGCTCTGCTGTTCTTACCGTGAAAATGCGCAATGCCGCGGGCAATCCAATCGCGCAAGCGCGCGTAAGTCTCGAGGCGGACATGTCGCATCCTGGCATGGCTCCGGTTTTCGGCAATATGAAGGAAGTTGCACCGGGACAATATCAGGGCAGCCTGGAACTGGCGATGCCGGGCGATTGGGTAGTGCTGATTCATGTTACGCGGCCCGACGGGCACCAGCTGGAGCGCCAGCTGAGCGTTCCGGGCGTTACCGCGAACTAGGCTACGTTGTCGAATCCCACACACAATCCGTCCGTTGCCGCTGAACCACCTCCGTTTGATTTGATGCAAGTGCCGGGATTGCGCCATTTATTCCATTGGCGCCACTTGCGCACGGTGCTGCAGATTCCGCTGCTGATTGTTAGCGTGGCGATGATCCTGGATGGATTGTTGGGGCCATCGCTCGCGCCGAAAAATCTGGCGACGACGCTGAGTTGGGTGCATTTTCGCGGAGCGCTGGTGCTGCTGTGCGCGGGGAATTTCTTCTGCCTGGCTTGTCCTTTCATGCTGGTGCGCAATATGGCGCGGCGATTTTTTAATCCACGGTTGAATTGGCCGCAGCGATTGCGCAACAAGTGGCTGGCGGTGGGACTGTTTGCGCTGATTTTATTTTGCTACGAAGAGTTCAACCTGTGGTCTTCGCCCTGGTGGACTGCTTGGCTGATCGTGGGATATTTTCTGACGGCGATTGCCGGGAACCAGATAGGCAAGCTCCAGAAAATTTCTGCCATTCAGGGGGATATTTTCGATCGTCGAGGAAGTTATCTGGCCCTGAATCATGGATTGCGTCAGCTCAATGGTGTTGGTCACGTCGGTGACGTCGACGCTTTGCCCGACCGCGGCCAGTTTCAGTTCGGAGTCCAGCGTCGAAGCGCGCCCCGCCTGCAATTGCACGCCCTGGAATTCACTTACGGCAAAACCTGAGGCTGAGATGCGCACGTCGTACATGCCGGCGGGGAGCTCGGGAATGGAATACACGCCGTCGCCATTGGAGACCGTCTCATGGATCACTCCGGTGGTCTGCTCGGTGGCTGTCACGTGCGCGCCGTTCACGACCGCGTGGTGCGGATCCGTCACGATGCCGTTGATCGTTCCGGTCGGCACCTGAGCTTGCAGGGTGAACGTCATTACTGTTAGTTGCACCATCGTCACAACCCCGCACACCAGCCATCGCTTCATCCAGACCCTCCGTTGGAATTCGGAAATGATTTCGCATTCCGAAAGTGGGTTGCAATCTGACGGTGCGCGCAAGAAATCGCAATAATGGAAAAATACTAGAGACAGGTACCGCACAACGAGGTCTACTGTGCAGCGCTGCGAAAGGTTTCAAGCTGGGGGCAGTTTGCGATGGCGTCCACGCAAATGAAAATGAAGCCGATGTTTCTTCCGGGTGCGGAGCAAAATCCCCAGCCCGGTCCTTATGCGGAAATGATCCGGCGCGCCCAGGAGTCAGGTGGCGAGTACTGGAAGATTTGGAATCTGTTCGCGTTTCGTCCGGAGGCGACGGCGCATCTCGCACGCTTCACTCACGCGGTGATGCATGACGATGCGCCGCTGCCGCCCGCGCTCCGCGAACTGATAGCAGCCTACACCTCCTACCAGAACGAGTGCGAATTCTGCGCCAAGTCGCATGCGGCGATTGCGGCTGAACTGATTGGCAATGAGGAGTTGGTGTGGAACGCGCTGCGCGATCTCGAGTCTGCTGCACTGCCCGCAAACGAGAAAGCGCTGTTGCGGTTCGCCGGCAAAGTGACTCATAATTTGCCATCAGTCAGCGAAGCAGACGCGCAAAACTTGCGAGGGATTGGCTGGACGGACGAGCAGATTTTCTACACCATCACGATCTGCGCACTATTTAATTTTTACAACAGGTGGGTGACGTCTTGCGGCGTCCCGGCGGTGTCCCACGAGGGCCATCGCACTCATGCGCAAGTGATCGCGCGCAACGGATACTTTCGCAAATAGCTGCGAGAATCAATCCGAAAGTCGCGCCGAGAGTTGCGAAGACAAAAGGACACGCCAGTCTTGAACGCTCAACTGATTTCCGTCGCCACAAAACTGCTGAAAACTGCTGGCGCGCTGGTCGCGCTATACGCCGTAGTCACGGCTGTACTCTTCGCGATCATGCTGCAATCGCCGGACAAGTTCGCCGGCACTATGAAATACGTTCCGTGGCCGGCGTTCGTGGTGCTGCCTTTCAAGCCGCTGTGGAACGTGGCGCGCAAAGGGCATGTGGCCGTCGGCGACATGGCCCCGGATTTTTCGCTGGAGAGTCCGGACCACAAGAGCACGTTTCAGCTGTCATCCATGCGCGGGCAGAAACCAGTGGTGCTGGTTTTCGGCAGTTACACCTGACCTCCTTTCCGGCGGGAGGTTCCCGCTCTCAACAAGCTCTATGAACAATATAAGGATCAGGTGGCTTTCTACGTGGTGTACATCCGAGAAGCGCATACCAGCGACGTGTGGCAGGATCCTGACAATCTGGACGACCACGTGATTTTCGCCAGCCCGAAAAATATCGCCGAACGCAGTGAGATGGGGCAGTTGTGCGTGGTGAAACTGGGGATCCACTTCCCCGCTGTGGTGGATGGCTTCGACAACGCAACCGAGCGCAACTACACGGGCTGGCCCGACCGTCTGTACGTGATTGATCGCGAAGGGCGCGTTGCGTACAAAGCGCGCCCTGGCCCATTCGGCTTCAAGCCCCAAGGGGTTGCGGACACGCTGCAGAGGCTCTTGCCTTCGGCAGCGCATCGCTGAGCTTCAAACAACACGGTTCATAGCAGCACTAGTTGTTTTGTACTATTGGTGTGCTCGCACCCGTAGGGATAGTTTCCCGCCGTGTCTTCCCCTTCCGCTGTTTACGACGTGACCGTTCTGGGCGGGGGTTTGTGTGGGAAGGCTGCGTCGATGCAGCTGGCGGCGGCCGGTCTGCGCGTGCTCTGCATCGAGCCAGAGAGTGCGGTCCGTCAAGCGGTGGGCGAGTCGCTCGACTGGTCGGCGCCAGACCTGCTGAACACGCTGGGCCTGCCGATGGAAGATTTGGTGAAGGCGGGGACGGCGACCTGGAAGCGTCATGTGACCGTGAAATTGTGCGACGGTGCTGCTGAGCACTATCTTCCCGGCGCCTGGCTGGCTGGAGCGCCATTCCGTGTGGAGCTGCGCACGATGCACGTGGACCGATTGCGGCTGGACGCAGAGCTGCTCAAGAGGACGGTCGAAAGTGGCGTGACCGTCGTTCGAGATACGGTTGTGAAGGTGGAGAGGACTGGCGACAGGCTCACAGCCGTAAACACCGCGAACGGCGCGTGGTTTTCTTCTGCCTGGTTCATCGACGCTTCGGGATTCGCGACCTCTCTGCTGCCGCGCGAATTCAATCTTCCGGCGATTCAGTTCGGCCCGGCAAAGGTCGCGATCTGGAGTTACTTTGCGATGACGGAACTGGTGGAAGGCACGACTTTGTACATGGAACCGCTGCCGACCGAATATCTCGACTGGGTATGGGAAATTCCGATCAGTCCGCAGGTCGTCAGCGTGGGATACGTCACCACCGGCTTCGCAATGAAGCTACGGCGAGAACAAGGTCTGGGTGTCGAGGACATTTTCCGGCAGCAACTGCTGAGGTACCCGCGGTTTCAGGCGCTGCTGCGGGCGGGGGCATTGAGACCGTGCAATGTTACGGCTTTTCGCTGGCGCGTTTACGACGGCGTGGCCGGGCCGAACTGGTTTGTGGCGGGCGAAGCCGCATCCAAGGTGGATCCCATCACCGCGAACGGAGTGACGGCGGCGTTGCGGCACGCGGCGGAAGCTTCGGCATTGATTCTGAAGCACCGCAAACGGGGCATCCTGCCACTGCGGGCCAGGATTTGCTACAACCGCCGAATCCTGCAGATGGCCAAATTTTTCAACATCGGAATCGAAAGAATCCTGTACGAGCCGGCCGTCAGAAACCGCATTGGAGCGCGAACTTCCGGCGCGGTGTACACCACCCCGGCCTGGAGCATGAATGTGGTTTACGCGCGGCTGCAGCCGAAGGGAATTCTGAAGACGTACCTGCTCGGTTTGGTTCTGGGTCTGTGGCGAGCCGGCGCGTGGATCTTTTCTGAATGGTGCAAGCGGATGCCGAGGGCGGCCGAATCAGCGAGTTAAGCCGGCCATGCTGTAAAGGGAGAACTGCATGTATCTGTCTTCTCGCGGAGCAGGTTATCCGGTATTGTTCATCCACGGTATGCCGAGCAGCGGCCAGCTCTGGTCGCGCGTGATTGACAGACTTCGCCTCCGCTTCACTTGCATGGCTGTGGATCTTCCCGGTCTGGGTCGGACGGCGCAAATTCCCTACGGACCCAAGCAGTTGGAATCGATCGCGGACCGCATCGAAAAACTCCGCATCCAGCATGGTGTCGCGAAGTGGCACGTGGTAGGACATGACGCCGGCGCCGCCGTTGCCGTGCATTACGCGTTTCGCTTTCAAGACCGCGTGGACCATCTGGCGCTACTTTCACCAGCCGTGTTTCCCGAGCTAAAGCCGTTTCACCTCTTCCGCATTCTGCGCACTCCGATCCTGGGAGAATTGTGTGCGCCGGTGGTGAGTGCGATTTTCTGGAAATTCGCCATGCGCTTCGCTCTGGAGGAGCGGCGGGCCGAACTGCATAGCGTTGTCCGGGACTTTCACGCGCCGTTTGACGGACCGTGGGGCGCGTGGCGGCTAATCTCGGTGTTGCGCTGGGGCAATCAGGCAGAGGTGTTGGCCGCAGTGCCGGAAATGCTGCCGCAATTGTTGCTGCCCACATTGATTTTTCAAGGTTCGCGCGACACAGCCGTGCCACAGGGTCTCGCGCTGCGCGCCTCCGCGCTGATTCCGCGGTCGAGATGCATCACGGTTGACTCAGGACACTTCATTCCCTCGAACAAGCCAGAAGTGGTTGCGGCGGAACTGCTGCAGTTTTTCGAGGTTGGCGCGGGCGCGTAGCTGAACGGGACATCTCGCCAGCCAGCTAGCTGCTGGCCTCTCCACTGCTACATCGGTGCATCCAGCATTGACTGCAATGAACTCAAAAGTAAGCCGCTTGCCCAAGCGCTGGAGTTCGTATACTTTATACGCGCTGTTAGCCAGTCTTTGCTTCGTTTTGTGGAAACTGTTACTCGGGAGCAGTGCGATGCTAACTCCGCGATCAGCACTTGCCTACTTTCTGTTGATGGCCGCCGCCGTCTGTCTGCGGCCGCTGCTCGCGGCGCCTGCTGCGCAGAACGTGAAGATTGGGAATTACTTCGTCGAGGCGCCCTACGGGATCGCCATCATCGTGGATGACGCGACCGGATTCCTGATTGATCCCGTCTGCGACGAAGAAAATCTAAAGAGCCGCTACTTCGCAAGTGATCCGGCGCTGACGCCTCCCGCAACGACGTCTGCCGACTTTACTTTTTCACGAGTCGCATTCCATCACGACGGCGCGGGCATTCGCTTCACATGGGGCCGCTCGGGCGACGGCGGGGTGATCGGAATATTCGAATCGGATCGCAAAGTCAGTCTGACGCTGCGCCTGCCGGGAACCTCGTGGCCGCACTTCCACGCTGTTTATACGGCGACGAAGGGCGGGCTCGAGGGTTATGGCGTTGAACCTGAAGGCAAGTTTATTCCCTTTGCATTTCGCTCGGATCCCGCGCCTGCGATGGTGCGCGCGAATATCACGTATCACGCCGAAATTGTTCTAAATTTGGAGCCAGGGTCGCCGACGCGTTTCGTCGCCGGTGTCGGCCCGCTCGCGTCCTTCGACTCGGTTGAAACCACGCTAGCGGCGGCCGAAAAGCGCTATACCTCTAGCCGCATATCCGCGCAAGGCGACTGGGGCGATTTCCTCGGGTCGATCGCAGACAACCTGAATAACGCGCGGCTTTATGGCAGTGACAACCGACGCGTCGTCCACGCCATCGGGCGGGGCTGGTGGATGGGCAAGAATCCCGACTTATTCCCGTATTTCGTGTGGGACTCCTTGTTCGATGGGCTGCTCGCGAGCCTGGAAGATCCCGTCGACGGCCGTAACACGGTGCGCGGCACTTTGTCATTTCAGACTCCGGACGGCCGCGTGCCGAGCTTCTCCCATTGGAATGCCGAAGCAGACACCTACGACACGCTACACCGCTCGATGCCGCCTGTCGGGGCGCTTGTGGTGTGGAAAATGCAGGAGAGGCATCCGGATGATGCATTCCTGGCAGAGGTCTACCCGCGCTTGGTCCAATGGCACGAGTGGTGGATGAAAGCCCGGGACGGAAATCACAACGGGCTGCTCGAGTGGGGCTCCGAACAGCACTTCTGGCAAGGAGCCCAGTATGAAACCGGCTGGGACGACAACGTGGCGTTTCAGAACACCATGTTAGTTGGCAACACCATGAATGCAGATGCGGTGGACCTTAGCTCGTTGTGGTCCATGGACGCCGAATATTTGGCGCGCATTGCCACGGCGCTGGGTAACACCAGTGATGCTCAAAAATTTGAAATGGAACACGCCGCGATGAATCAGCGCATCAACGATCGGCTCTGGAACCCTGAGTTGGGTATTTACTGCAGCCGATTTTGGGACATTCCATACGTGGAAAGCACCGCTATCGATCCCGCGAAGATTTTTAAAGCTGGTTTTGACGTTCGCTACTATGCGGATTCCGGACTGATGAATGAGGTAGCCCAACGCCATGACGTACGGATCGAGTACTCCTGGGCAGACACCAGTCCAGCGGAAAAAGTCCCGGCGACGGGTTGGAGCGCAAGGGTGTCAGGCGTGATGACTGTGCCCGACTCCGGCACGTACCGGCTGAAAATTGGCGGAGGCGAATACATCCGGATGTCAATTGACGGAAGTCCCGTCGAAAACTGGATGACCGACAACCAGGAACGGCATGTCGTTGATCTAAAAGTGGCAGCGGGAAAGTCCTATCCCATTGTCCTCGAGTATTTTCCAAAAAACGGCGGCAAAGCCGAGCTTCATCTCAACGTCCAGCGGCTCGAACCGGGCCAGGCCGGCAGCGATTGGATTACACGGCTAACGCCAATGAATTTTTATCCGCTCACGGCCGGGGCGGCCGATAAGGCGCGCGCGGCACAGACCCTGGCCTGGATGTATCGGGAAGACAAATTTTGGCTGCCTTGGCTCTTGCCTACGGTAACGAAGGATGATCCAGTGTGGCCGGAACAGGAATACTGGCACGGCCACATCTGGGCGCCCGCGAACTATATTGTTTGGCAGGGCATGAAGAAATATGCGGACGACAAGCATCAGGCTGAATATGCGCGGCGATGCGTTGCGCTCTATATGCGCAACTGGAATGAAAAGCGCCTGAACTGCGAAACCTACAAGAGCACCGATGGCACCTGCGACGACGAACCTCACTACAGTTGGGGCGCGCTGCTCGATCTAATCGGCCTGGAAGCGTTGGCCGATGTCGGACCAGATTTCCGTCCCGTACCCAGAAACGATCCAAACTTGAAGGAAGAAATTGTCCTCCGAAATGTTCCGTTCGGCAGCAAACTCTTCCGAGTGGATGCGCACGCAGGAAACGTCACCGCGACGGAAGAAACTGCCCAATAGTTTATCTAGCCAATCCTCGCGCCGTAATCCCTCGTGCTCGATGTGCGGCGCCTGGTGCGGCGCGGGTACAACGTCTTGGAAACTTGCGCTCGTGTACTGGTACAAGTGGGCTGGGCGGCCATGCTAGCATTCTGCTCATCTCCAGAAAAAGGTTCTTCTGAAAATGAGCGTTGCGGAAGCTGCGGTCCCCAAACTTGCAACGAATTCCGTGGTTGCAACCAGCAACCGACCATTCGCGCTGACGATCTTCCTTAGTGCATTTCTGCTATTCCAAGTGCAATTGATCGTCGGCAAGCAACTGCTGCCGTGGTTTGGCGGGACGCCGGCGGTGTGGAATACGTGTCTGGTGTTTTTCCAATTGCTGCTACTGGGTGGGTACGCGTACGCGCATTGGGTGACGGAGCGGCTGAAGGCGTGGACGCTGACGCGCACACATATTGCGCTGATGTTCGTTTCGCTGGCGGTGCTCGCGGTTTTGACCGTCCTGTGGCGTTCGCCGATCTTCCCGGGTGACAGTTTGCGTCCGGCGAACCCGGCGAATCCGATGTGGGACATTCTCTTGCTGCTAGCGGCGAGCGTCGGACTTCCCTTCTTTCTGCTTTCCACCACCGGTCCGCTGGTGCAGGCGTGGTTCAGCCGCGCTGCGCCTGAGGCTTCGCCCTATCATTTGTATGCGCTGTCGAATCTGGGTTCGCTGCTGGGGCTGCTGACTTATCCGTTCTTGTTTGAGCCGAACTTGAGTCTGCGTAACCAGGGGCGAGTGTGGACCGTGGCTTACGCGGTGTTCGTATTGGCTTGCGCGATTTGTGCAGTGCGGTTTGCGCGCGCCAGTGACGCGACAGCTGCAGAGGCGGCGTTCGACGCCGCGCCGGATGAGACAGCAGATGAGCGGCCCTCTCGTATCCAGCGGCTGCTGTGGATAGGCCTGGCTGCGTGCGGGACGATCATGCTGCTGTCTGTCACGAATTTAATTTGTCAGGAGATCGCGGTTGTTCCGTTCTTGTGGGCTTTACCGCTGAGCATCTACCTTATTTCTTTTATTCTGTGTTTTCACGAAACGCGAATTTACCGGCGCGGACCCTTTCAGGTTTTATTCGCGGTAACAGCGGCTTGGGGCGGAGTGCTATTCCTGATGGGCGAACGCGTCAAGGTGCAGACGCAGATTGAAGGGTTTGGCGTGCTCTTGTTTGCGGCGTGCATGGTGTATCACGGCGAGTTGGTTGCGCTGAAACCGAATCCGCGACACTTGACTTCGTTTTATTTGCACATTGCGTCCGGAGGCGCGCTAGGCAGCGTGTTTGTGGGGCTGATTGCGCCGCATGTGTTTCCCGCAATATGGGAGTTCCAGTTGGGACTGTGGCTTTCGGGGCTGGTGCTGGCTTTCATCCTTTGGCGGGATAAAAGCTCATGGCTGCATGACCATCCGCGTTGGCTGGCTGCGGCAATTGCGCTGGCAGTGCTGGCCGGCGCCAATTACATCGGCGTGGCCACGACGGTGCTGCATGTTCAGCCATTGTACGTGCGCATTTTGGTGGTCGCGCTGGCAATCCTGACGATCGTGATGCTCGCGACGGGATGGCGTAAGCGCGCGAAGCACGCTTCAGCCCTGCAAGCGGTGGCGCTGTGCGCGTGGTGCCTGTTCGGGATGCTGTTCTGGCTGCAAGCGCACCGGCAGGAAAGCCAGTCGGTACTGCTAACGCGCAATTTTTATGGCACGTTGCGCGTGACGTACGACGAACCGACTGCGGAGCGTCATGCGCTGGTGATGCGGCATGGCGCGACGTTGCATGGAGCGCAGTTGCAGGCGCCCAGCCAGCGCCGGACGCCTACGACCTATTACGGGCTCAGCAGCGGGATTGGATTGTTGCTGAGCCACCATCCAAACCGCAGCGCAGTCGACCCCGAAGCTCGAACTTTGCATCTGGGAGTGATCGGACTCGGAGCTGGCACGCTGGCTACGTACGGGCAGAGCGGCGATTCGATACGATTTTATGAGATGAATCCGGAGGTCGTGCGACTGTCTTGGGGAGCGGATGCGCTGTTTACATTTCTGAACGATAGTCCGGCTCAGACCGACGTGGTGACTGGCGACGGGCGTATTTCGCTGGAGCAGGAACTGAAAGGCGGCGATCCGCAGAAATTTGACGTGCTGGTGATTGACGCTTTCAGCAGCGATTCGATTCCTCTTCACTTGCTGACGCGCGAGGCGATGAGCATCTATGTTCAGCATTTGCGCAATCCACGGTCGGTGCTGGCATTTCACGTTTCCAATCGCTCGTTTGATCTGCGGCCCGTGCTGGCGGGATTGGCGCAGCTGCAGAACCTGCAGTTGATTGAGGTGTATAACGGGCGGCCTCACTTTGAAGGGGAGACGCCGTCCGACTGGGTTTTGATGGCGGCTGACCCGGCGATATTCGCGACGCCGGCAATTCAGGCGCAAGCCAAGGCGGTCGAACTGAGCCGGCCAGCGCCGCAGTGGAACGACGATTACAGCAACCTCTTGCAGGTACTTCGGTAACGGATCGGGCCGGCCGTTCGCGCAGCAATTGTCGCCAGCTGGCGCGAGGCCCTGGCTCCCCCACCAGTCATTCGATACATCGTTACCATCTGCCAGAAATAAGGTTGGTGGTTACTCCGGCGTCCAGTTGGGGTGATTGGTGAACATTCCGTTGACGTAGCCCATTTTGTAAACGATGAAAATTCCGAATGCCAAACTTATCGCGCCCGAGGCAACTTGCAGCGTGCGGTGGAGGCGCTCGAATCGTTGTTGAGAATATTTGAACGGCAGCGCAATCGCGGTGGTGATGATCATCATGCCGGCGACGGTGCCGATGCCGAAGACCAGCAGATACGCAATCGCCCAATACGGATCGCGAATGGTTGTGAGCACGAGCAACGCGACGGCAGCCGATCCGGCGAGTCCGTGAACCAGACCGACCAGCAGGGGCCGCACGGCTTGATACAGGCCGAGCTGCCCGAAAACGCGATCCATCCAGCCCACCGGCGTGGCTCCCTCCGCGTGGCCATGCCTTTCGGGCTCGTGGGCGTGCGCGTGGATGTGGATGTAATCTCCGTGCGCATGCGGATGCACGTGCGCGTCTGCAGCGGCGGCCGCGGGCGTGAACTGTTCGGTGATCCAGCGCATAAATCCGGAGAGGTTCAGGATTCCCAGCAGGATGAGCATCACACCTACGCTCAACTCCATGGTGAGGCCCAGCCGCGGCGGAATCACGACTCCGAAAAGGATGATGGCCGAACCGACCAGGACAATCGTGATGGTGTGCCCCACGCCCCACAACGCACCAATCACGGCGGCGTCGCGCATGCTGCGCTGGCGGCTGACGATCGTGGTTACTGCAATCACGTGATCAGGGTCCGTGGCGTGACGCATGCCGAGGAAAAAGCCGAGAGCAATGATGGAGACTAGAGTGATCATTTTCGGATTACGTCGGCCGCTTCTGCACAGCCTGGGGCATTCTACCGAATTTCGGAAGCGATTCGCGGCAATTAAATACTCACGGGGCTGATGGCTGAAGAATGCGGTCGATCTCGCTGCGTGAACGGCCGCAAATCCCGCTGTCGGTGATTGAACCCAGTGCCCTGCTCGTGATAGTGATGCATCCCATCAAGGCTTTTGATTTGACTGACCGCGCGCTAGTAGGTTCCATACCTAGTTGCATACGGCGGGTTTTTCGGTTCCGGACGAAAAGGAGCAGGCACAAATGAAGCGAATTGATGCCGTTATCAGACCATCCCAGCTGGACGAGGTGAAGTTGCGCGTCACGGCGCTGGGAGTGACCGGCCTGACCGTATCGGAAGTGCGCGGATTTGGCCGGCAGAAAGGCCACACGGAGACTTACCGCGGCTCGGAATACACGGTGGATTTTCTGCCGAAGATTTTCGTAAGCATCGCGGTGGTGGAAGAGCTGGTGGATCCGGTGGTGGACGCGATTTTGCAAGGCGCGCGGACCGGAGTGATCGGCGACGGTAAAATCTTCGTGACGTCGCTGGATGAAGTGATTCGCATACGTACCGGGGAGCGCGGGCCGAGCGCAATTTGAACAACCTTTCACGTCAATGCGTCAAGAGTTGGAACTGTAACCCTAATCGGGACAGGAGTTCAAAGATGGAATGTGCATTCGCCCGGCGGACAACACGATGGACGCTGCAAATAATCGTCGCCCTCGTCTTTGCGCAACTCCTTTGTGGTCCGCTGAACGTGGCACGGGCGGATCAGACGCAACCGGATCCCGCCGGAACCGCGACGGGTGACCGATCGTCGGCGGCCGATGCCGCGGGCAATCCGTTCGTGGTGCCCGAACCTACGGATCCGACCGCGCCCGACTACCCCAAGCTGAAAAAAGATTTCGACGAATATCAGGCTCAGGCCGCGCGAGAACCGCTGGCGCTGAAGCTGGCGGACGACGTGGGTCACACGCGCATCGCAACGAATTTCTCCTGGACGTTGCTGACCGGTTATCTGGTGCTTTTTATGCAGGCGGGATTCGCGCTGTTGACGGTCGGGCTGGTGCGCAAGAAAAATGCCGGGCATTTGATGATGCTGAATTTCGCGGCCTACGTATTTGCGTTCCTTGCTTATTATGCGATCGGCTATGCGTTTCAGTTCGGCGCAGTGGCATTGAATGCTGCGCCGGCAAATCTGGGCGGCGCGCCAACGCTGAATCATTTCTTGATCGGCAGCGGCCAATGGGGATTCCTGGGCGGTAGGGGATTTTTCCTGAGTGGCCCGGCGTATGACGCGAGCAGTAACTGCTTGACGCTTTTCGAGGTGGTGTTCATGGAGACGGCCGGCTACATCATTGTCGGCGCGATTTGCGAACGCATTACATTCTGGGCGTTTCTGTTGTGCGAGCTTTTTATCGGCGGCATTCTCTATCCGATTTCCGGTTGCTGGGCATGGGGCGGCGGGTGGCTTTCGCAACTGGGACTGAGCAAGCATCTGGGCCATGGGTATGTGGATTTCGCGGGCTCGTCCGTGGTGCACTCGATCGGGGGATTCTGCGCGATGGCGCTGGCCATTATTTTGGGGCCGCGGCTTGGTAAATATGGTGCTGACGGAAAACCGCGCGCATTTCCCGCGTCGAACATCGTCTTTGTGGTGAGTGGAACGTTTATTTTGCTTTTCGGCTGGATGGGATTTAATCCGGGTTCGACGCTCGGCGCGACGGACCTGCGCATCGCCGTCGTCGCGGTGAATACGAACCTTGCCGCGGTGACGGGATCGGCGGCGGCGATGTTGTTGTGGTACTTCCTGTTTGGCAAGCCGGATATCACGATGGCTTGCAACGGAATGCTCGCTGGGTTGGTGGCGATTACGGCTTCCTGCGCGTTTGTGTCGCCTAACGCTTCGGTGGTCATCGGCGTGATTGCTGGCGTCCTGGTTTGCTTGGGCGTGCTTTTTAATGAGCGCGTGCTAAAAATTGACGATCCGTGCGGCGCAATTTCCGTGCACGGCTATTGCGGATGGTTTGGCGCAGTGGCGGTTGGAATTTTTGCCGACGGAACGTATGGCGCGGGATGGAATGGAGTGGGCGCGGCGGCGTATCTGGGCAAGTCGGGGCAAGGAGTGACGGGCCTGGTCCACGGGGACTTTACGCAGTTCTGGGTGCAGCTGGGCGGAGCCACATTGCTGGCGGTATATGCGCTGGGCTTCACCTACATTGTATTTTCGCTGGTGAATGCGTGGCGTTCGATGCGCGTGACCCGCGAAGTGGAATTGTCCGGCCTGGACGTTCCGGAATTCGGCATGCTGGCGTACCCTGAAGATGCCGTCGAAATGTTGGGCGCGGGATCGCAGGCTGCGCAGCAGCGCGGGGTGTAGGAATCCGGGGCGGCGCGCGTGTGCGATTCCTGAGCCGCATGATCGCGAGAAGGAACTAAGTGTGACGAACCGGTAGCCCCGGACGAACTTCGATGCCAACGACTCCATCGCTTTCCGATGAACTCCGCGAATTATCCGCGAAGGAGTCAGCGCGCATTAAAGAACAGTTCGCCGCGACCGGTGATGGCCGGGCCGCTCTCCTCGGTCGCACCGCACTGATCGAATCCATCATCGGGCGCCTTTGCAAGCAACATCTTTTCCCCGAATCGAACGATTCCGCAGATTTTGCCGTGGTTGCACTGGGCGGCTTCGGGCGGGGCTGGCTTTTCCCCTTCTCCGACATTGACCTGCTGTTTCTGCACGCCGGCAACGGCACAGAAGAAAAATCCAAAGAAACAATCCGTAGATTTTCGCAGGACCTGTGGGACCTGGGGCTGAAGCTCAGCCCGGCCACGCGCACGCTCGCCGAATGCGGCAAGTTCGAATCCGCCAATTCCGAATTCGCAATATCGCTGCTCGATTGCCGGTATCTCGCGGGCGATCATCGAGTATTTGCGCGGCTGCACGATGAGGTGATTCCGAAATTGTTGTCGCGTGAGTCTGACCAAATCGTAAAGCGGCTGGGTGAGCTGACGCGCACGCGGCACGGCAAATTCGGGAGCACGGTGTTTCATCTAGAGCCCAATATCAAGGATGGACCCGGCGGGCTGCGCGATTACAACGTGGTTTGCTGGCTTTCGCTGCTGGCCGCGATCGAGAAGTATCACGTGTGGCCGAATGACGACGCAATCTTGCCGGTCTCGATTCAGGAATCCTTTGATCCGGCGCTTAACGCGCTGATGTCCATTCGATGCTTTCTGCATTTTCGCCACAATCGCGACGACAACACGCTCACCTGGGAATCGCAGGACGCAGCGGCTGTGCGGAAAATTGGTGTGGCGCATTCGCCTCGGACGATTCGCGCGGCGAGCGCTGCTGACACGGCCGCTCTGAGCACAGCGGAATGGATGCGCCGGTACTTCAGCCACGCGCGGACGGTGCATCACGTGTGCGCGCAAATGCTGGAGGAAATTCCTGCGGCGCGGCTTTCGCTGCATCACCAGTTCCAGCAACTGCGTTCGCGGCTTTCGAATGCTGAATTTTTAGTGCAGGACGGGATGCTGCTATTGCGCCAACCCGCGGCGCTGGAGGATCCCGAACTGATCCTGCGGGCGTTCCGTTTTTTGGCGCGGCATGGACTGAAGCTGAGTTCGAGCGCAGAGGCACAGATCGAGCGCGCGTTTCCGGAGCTGGCAGCAGTTCCAACGAAAGGGACGGAGCTGTGGCATCTGCTGCAGGAAATTCTGGTGGCGCCGCACGCCGCGGATGCATTGCGCGCGATGCACTCGCTGCGGCTGCTCACGCTGCTGTTCCCGGAATTCGCGGGTATTGATGCGCTGGTCGTGCGCGATTATTCGCACCGCTTCACGGTGGATGAGCATACGTTTGTCGCGATTGATAATCTGCACGCGCTGCGGCAATCACAGTCGAAATGGGATCAGCGTTACGCGGAATTGCTGGAGGAACTCGAGCAGCCGGACCTGCTCTACCTCGCCCTGCTGCTGCACGACGTCGGCAAGGGCGCTAAATCGGATGACCATGTGCGCGCCAGCGTGAGAATCGCGGAATTGGCGCTGGAGCGGCTGGATCTGGATGCACCGGATTGCGAGACGGTTTTATTTTTGATCGATCGCCACCTGGAAATGAGCGCCGCGATGCGCCGCGACATTTTCGATCCGGAAACCGTGCGTGCGTTCGCTGCGAAAGTGGAGACGCCGGAACGATTGAAGATGCTGTGCCTGTTGACGTACGCCGACATTAAGGCTGTGAATCCCGAGGCTTTGACGCCGTGGAAGGCCGAGAACATCTGGCAGCTTTATATCGCGACAGCAAATCATCTGAACCGAAGCCTGGATGAGCGCTTGCACCTGGACGCGCATGATGAAGTGATGGCGCATCTCGGCACGTTGGCGCTTTCCGTGGGAGACCGGCTGGACGCGTTTCTGGAAGGATTGCCGCGGCGCTATCTGTTGACGCACGCGGCGAGAGAAGTGCTGGCGCATCTGGAAATGGCCGCGCGGCTGGGTATAGATCCAGTACAGCTTAATCTGCGCCGCGGCCGGCATTGGTTCGAGTTGACATTGGTTACGACGGATCGCCCCTCCCTTTTCGCGACGATGGCGGGCGTGCTGGCTGCTTGGGGCATGAACATCGTGAAGGCCGCGGCGTTTTCGAATCAGGCCGGCGTGGTGGTGGACACTTTTTATTTCACCGATCGTTTTCGCACGCTGGAGCTGAATTTGCCGGAGTGGGAGCGGTTCCAGGCCAGCATTCATGACGTGCTGACTGGAATGGCGGATCTCGGGCGGATGCTGCGCGATCGTTTGCGCTCGGAGAAAAGGCGCACGCCGAAAGTGAAAGTAGAGACACGGGTGAAGACGGACGATGCTTGTTCCGCGCACAGCACGCTGATCGAAATTATCGCGCAGGACCAGCCGGGACTCTTGCACCGGATCAGTTCCACGTTTTCGCGGGAAAATTGCAATATTGAGATCGCTTTGATTGAAACCGAAGGCGAGACCGCGATTGACGTATTTTATTTGACCTCTGCCGGGGCGAAGCTTTCCGCGGAAGACCAACTTCGCTTGCACGAAGCATTGCTGACGGAATTTTCCAAGGCCGAGTAGCCAGCCAATACCACGAGCGCGCTTCTACTTTTCCAGTTGTTCCGGCGTTTTTTGGCTCAGTTCTGCCCAGCGGGCGTAAAGCTCGTCCACTACTTTCTGCGCGGATTCCATTTCCACGTATGCGGTATGCAGGCGCGGAGCGTCGCTGGAGATTTCCGGATCCTCCAACGCGGCGCGCCTGACTAGAAGTTCCTCTTCCGCTTTGGCGATACGTTTTTCGATGGAGGCGAATTCGCGTCCTGCAGTCTGCGAAAGTTTTTTGGCGGTCGCGCCCGGACGATTCGTATCAGGCGGTGGGCTGGTACGCCCCTTGCGGGTCGCTGAAGCTGTCGCATCAGCGAAGGGCTTCGCTTGTTGCGAGCGTAGCCACGTGTCCCATTGCGAATAATCGGCAAAGCGTTCCGCGTCGCCACGTCCATCCAATCCAAGCACAATCGTGGAGACGCGATCGAGCATGTAGCGATCGTGGGTGACCAGAACAAGCGCCCCGCGATATTCGAGCAGGCTTTCTTCGAGTATTTCCAGCGTCGGGATGTCCAGGTCGTTGGTGGGCTCGTCGAGCAACAGAACGTCCGCTTGCTGCAGCATTAACTGGGCGATCAATACGCGGGCGCGTTCGCCTCCAGAAAGGCGGCCGACCGGGCGATTCAGATCCTCGCCTGAAAAAAGAAAGCGAGCGGCCCAGCCGGCGACGTGAATTACGCGGTCCTGATAAATCACCGAATCGCTATCGGGGGCGAGCGCGCGGCGGAGAGACACTTCAGGATCGAGCTGACGATTCTGATCGAAGTACACGATGCGCAGCGAATCTGCTTTCTGGATTTTCCCGCTGCTGGACAGAATATCGCCACGCAGCAGACGAAGCAGCGTGGTCTTGCCGCTACCATTCGGTCCGACGAGGCCGACGCGCATGCCGGATTGCAGAATGAAATTGATATTTCTGAAAAGCGTGCGGCCGCCGATTGTGTGGGTGACGCCATCGAGGCCGATGAGCTGCTTGGTCTGGCGATTGGAGGCAGAGAAATCGATTTTGGCGGTGGCGGAGCGCGTGCGGAGGTTCAGGTCCGCGAGCTCGCCGATCATGGAGTGCGCTTTATCAATGCGCGATTTCGATTTGGTAGCGCGAGCTTTCGGTCCGCGGCGCAGCCATTCAATTTCGGTGTGCACCAGATTTTCCAGCGCCTCCTGACGTTTTCCTTGCGCATGTAGATATTGTTCCTTGGCTTCGAGAAAGTGGCTGTAATTTCCATTGACGCGCAGGAATCCGTCTTCGTAGGCACGATCGAGTTCGACCATATGATCGACGACGTTTTCGAGGAAGTAGCGATCGTGGCTGACGACTACGCAGGCAAAGGACGCGTTCTGCAGGAGCGTCTCGAGCCATTTGATTCCAGCGAGATCCAGATGATTCGTGGGCTCATCCAAAAGTAAAATATCCGGCTGTTGCACGAGCGCTTCGGCGATTGCTAGGCGCTTTTTCCAACCGCCGGAAAGCGACGCAGTGGCAATTTCAAAATCTTCGAAGCCGGCGCGGCTGAGCGCCTCGGCCGTGCGAAAGGCGCGATCGGCTTCCGGCACCCCAGATTTCTTGAGCGCCGCTTCGATTACCGAATAAGCAGTTTCGCCGGCGGCAAATTCCGAGATCTGCGACACGCAGCTTAGCCTGGTGCCTTTGCGAATGGCTACATTTCCCGCGTCAGGTGGTACGCGACCGTGCAGTATCTCGAGGAGGGTGGATTTTCCCGAACCGTTCGGGCCAATCAGGCCGATGCGATCGCCTTCTGACACGGTGAACGAAATATTTTGGAACAGCGGCGCGGTGCCGTATCGCTTCGAAAGTCCTTGGGCATTAACAATCGGGGGCAAATTGTTTGGTCTTCTCCTGGAATGAGTTTACCCTCGAAGAGTTCGCGGGGCAAAACCCGGCGGCTTGAGCTCGACTGTTATTCCAACAAATGCGGGACTTTGTGCCGCGGCTGCGCGTGGAAAAAGCAGGCTAGAACCAATCGCTGCGGTAGGCGAGCCACCAACTCGCGTAGCCAATAGGGATCGTCGCCGCGAGCGCCCACCAGAGAGGAAGCACCATATCGGCGATGAGGCCGAGGACCGTGAAGGTGATCCAAAATATCTTCCGCTGCATATGTCCATTTTAGACGCATCGGCGCTGGTGATGTCGCGTCGTCGCTCAAAAATGTTCCAGATTCAAATGCCGGCGTGCACAGCGAGTGCCATGATGGCGAATCGATCGCGACATGATCCATAAATTCGACGTGGTGATTCTGGGCGCCGGCGCTGCAGGGTTGATGTGCGCGATGGAAGCCGGAAAGCGGGGGCGGCGCGTGGCAGTTCTGGAGCGCGCCGAGCGTCCGGGTAAGAAAATACTGATTTCCGGTGGCGGACGATGCAATTTCACGAACACCCGCTGCCAGCCGGAGAATTTCCTTTCTGCGAATCCTCATTTCGCGAAGTCGGCGCTGGCACGTTATACGCCTGCGGATTTTGTTGCGTTGGTGGAAAAACATCAAATCCCCTATCACGAGAAAATGCTGGGACAGCTTTTCTGCGATCGTTCTGCGAACGAGATTACGCACATGCTCGAATCGGAATGCCGCGTTGTCGGAGCGAAGATATACTTGAACGTTCAAATTCGCGACGTGCAGCGAACGGACGAGTTTCTCGTTCGCGCCGACGCCGATGAATTCCACGCGCCGGTGCTGGTGGTAGCGACGGGCGGGCTTTCCATCCCGAAGATGGCAGCGACGTCTCTCGGTTACGATTTGGCGCGTCAATTTGCGTTGAAAATTCAGAAGGTGCGACCAGCGCTGGTGCCGCTGGTGTTCGGCGCCGCGGACCGCGATCATTATTGCGATTTGGCTGGCGTTTCCGCGGAAGTCGTCGCGGCATTCGGCGAGCAGCAATTTCGCGAGAGCTTGCTAATTACACATCGCGGACTGAGCGGGCCGGCGATTCTCCAGATTTCGTCTTATTGGAATAATGGCGGGGCGCTGCACATTGATCTGGCGCCGGGACTGGATGTGACGGCGGCGATGCGCGACGGCGGGGTGCGAAATATTGCGGCGGCGCGCGCGGCGTTCTTGGGCGTCCTGCCTAAGCGATTTGCCACTCGCTGGCTCGAGTTACATGCGCCCGCTGCGAAGTCCAGCAAGGATAGTTGGAGCAGACAGGAGCTCGTTGAGCTTGAGCGCCACCTGCATGAATGGATTGTGGTTCCCGCGGACACGGAAGGTTACGGCAAGGCAGAAGTGACGGCGGGCGGCGTGGACACTGACGAGCTTTCCAGCAAGACGATGGAGTGCGCCAAGGTGCGTGGATTGTTTTTTATTGGCGAGGTTGTGGATGTGACCGGCCAGCTGGGCGGATTTAATTTTCAATGGGCATGGGCATCGGGGGCGGCGGCGGGAAGGTCGGTGTAAATCGCGCGCCGCGTGTGTGACCCGCGGCTTAGCCGGCTGCGGCGACGGAAAAATTGTCGAGCGGTTCGGCGGAGTTTGCTTCGACTCCGTCTACCAGCGTGATCGTCTTGCCGGAGCTGGATGAGACGCGGTCGCCCGGAATCAGGATGCCCACCAGATTCAGCGGGTCGGCGGCGGAAATTGCTACCTCTTCACCCGAGCCTGGTTGACGCGCCGACGCCCGGAGTGACTCCACTGCGACGGGCAGCGCAAATTGTTCGCCGAGGAAACCGCTGAGGAAGCGACCGCCGCGAATTTCACCCTGGTCTTCGAGGCGGCGCAGGGCGATGAGCAGTTCGCGCCAACGCGGAGCCATCGTTTCGCGCGTGACCATTTCGCGGAAGACTACGCCGTAGCGTTTCAGCAGCGTCCAGCAGATGGATTCCAGGACGCGGGTGCGATCGAGAGTTTCGCCGGCATAAAGCAGCGACCAGCGCCCCGCGCTGTGGCGAGGACGCATATTGTGGCCTTTGCCGTGGCCGGCGCGACGTTTGGGATCGATCAGGGCGCGAATGTTGTCGAATCCGTCGGCAGTGATCATTCCCGCCGTGACCAGCTCCCACAAAGCTGTTTCCAGTTCCGCCTTGATTTTGCCGGTTCCGCGCACGAGGTCCGTGAAGAAGGAAGCACCGCGCTGGCGCAGGTGCGCTAGAACTTCGCGTGCGGCGTGACTGAGGCCAGCCGATTCGTTGGCGTCGGCCGCGCCATCGGACGCGTGGCGCGAAATCATCCAGTCGGCATCTTCGCGGATGAAAAACGTGAGCGGCGCGACGCTGCTGGGAACTACGCGGCGAACTGCTCCGTTAGGTTCACTCATCGTCGCCGGATGGGGCGAGAGACGACCCCAACCGACAGCTCCTGTGAGGCACAGGCGGTCGAGAACGTTGGGATCGTAGTTCGCAACGCGGCGTGCGAGAATTTGCTGCTCCCATGCATTGGCTGGCGCTTCGAATCCCTGCAATTGATGCAGCGCTTCGAGCGTGCCACGCTCGCCGAGCAGGCGCGTTTCCGGCGTGACGTGCTGCCAGCGCAGCAGCCAGCGCATGAATTGTGCGGCGGTTACGGGCTGAATCTGCTTGCGCAGCGTTCCTAGCGTGAGGCGGTGAATGCGAGCGAGCAGGCGACGGTCGCACCATTCCGGTTCGCCGCAGGACGAATCGGTGAACTGGCCGCGCAATACGGAACCGGACGCTTCCATGCGCAGCAAGGTTTTTTCGACGTCGGCAGGCGCTAGTCCCAAAGAACCGGCGAGGCCTGGAATCGTAACGGGCCCCAAGTGCGCCAGCCAGCCGGTGAGGCACGCGAAGAGCGCGTCGTCGCGTGACGGTTGCTGCGCCTCGAATTCCGGTGGTTGCGAATTAAAGCTAACGTCCGGAAAAATCGCGGCGAACGTTCTTGGTTTTTCGGCAGCTAGCCAGAAGTTTCGCTCGCCGGAACGGGTGCGAATCGCGCGGCCTGTGGCAGCAAGCGAAGCGAAATACTCGGCCCATTCCGCAACTGGCTTCGCGGCAATACCAGCGGCGCTTGCTGCGCTCCAATCTTCCGGCAGCGCCACAAGTTCTTGCAGCACATCGTGAAGCTCGTCCGCATCGCGAACGTCGGGCCAAGCCTCCTCGCGCACTTCGGCGATTGCCGCCGGATCTAGCCTGCCTATTTCGGATAGCACAGCTTCGGGCAGCATGCGGCGCATTTCCACGGCGCGGGCACGGCGTTCCTCGAGCGGCGCGTCGTCGAGGTAGGCGTACGGATTGGCGTTCAAAATCTCGTGGGAAAATTGCGACGGCACCGGAGTTTCGACGGCCAGGCAGCGAATGCGTCCTGCCGCGATATCTTCCAAGACGACTTTCAGGCCCGCGACGTCCATCGCTTCGGTGAGCGCATCTTTCATGGTTTCGCGCGCGAGGGGATGGCTGGGGATTTCAATGTCGCCGGAAATATTTTCCTGGCAAGCGAGCGCCTGCGGAAATACGGCTGCCAGCAAATCGTCCGAACGCATGCGTTGAATGGGCGGCGGAACTTTTTTCCCACCCATGAAGCGGAGCAGCGCGAGCGAGCGGCCCGCAACCCAGCGCCAGCGTGTAGCGAAGATCGGCGAAGTGAGTACGGCTTGTTCGAGCAGGGGCTCGACACTGACGGCATGGAGGAACTGAAAGACGTCGGCCAGCGGAAAGCTGTGCTGGTCGCTTAGAGAAATATTCAGGCCGTTGTCCGTGGCGGCTGCTTGCAACTCGAAATTGAATGAGCGGCAAAAACGCTTGCGCAAAGCGAGGCCCCAGGCTTTATTGATGCGGCCACCGAAGGGCGCGTGAATCACCAGCTGCATGCCGCCGCTTTCGTCAAAGAAACGCTCGGCAACAATCGTCGTTTGCGTGGGAACTGCGCGCAGCACGGCGCGGCCTTCGACAATATATTGTGCGGCCTGCTCGGCGCCGGGACGGTCCATGCCGCATTCGTCTGCCAGCCACTGAATAGCCGCGGTGGCTTGCAGCGAATTGCGTAGATCGGGCAAAGGCGCGAGGCCTTCGGTGAGCGCGCCGACATGTTCACGAACGTGCGCGACCTGCTGAGATAGTTCCATCGTGCGCGAAGGGGCCTCGCCGCGCCAGAAAGGCACGTTGGGAGGCGCGCCCTTGGCGTCTTCCACGGACACGGAGCCGGATTGCACGCGGCGGATGCGCCAGGAAGAATTTCCGAGCAGGAAAATATCTCCGCGCAAACTTTCGACGGCGAAATCTTCGTCAACGGTGCCGATCGTGGTGCCTTCCGGCTCTGCGACTACGGTGTATAGGGCGTTATCGGGAATGGCGCCGCCGCTGGTGATTGCGGCGAGGCGGCTGCCGCGGCGTCCACGGAGGCGATGATTGACCTGATCGCGATGCAGGTAGGAACCGTAGCGGCCACGGCGCGCGGCGATGCCATCTGAAAGCATGGCGACGATTTCGTCGAAATCCTTGCGCTGAAGATCGCGATACGGGAACGCCCGGCGTACAAGCGCAAAGAGCTCGTCTTCCTGCCAGTCTTCGGCAGCGCAGGCGGCCACGATTTGTTGCGCGAGGATGTCCAGCGGAGCTTGCGGAATTTCGATGCGATCGAGCTCTCCGTGACGGATGGCCTGAACCAGGGCGCCACATTCCAGAAGTTCGTCGCGCGTGGTGGCAAAAAATCGGCTTTTCGGAATGGCGCCACGCCAGTGACCCGCGCGTCCGGCACGTTGCAGCGCGACGGAAATCGAGCGAGGCGAGCCAATCTGGCAGACCAGATCCACTGTGCCGATATCTATTCCCAGCTCCAGCGAGGCTGTTGCGACCAGCGCGCGAATTTCGCCGGCTTTTAATTTCGATTCAACGGCGAGGCGGCGGACACGGGAAAGGCTCCCGTGATGCGAGGCGACCGCATCTTCGCCCAGCAGCGCCGCGAGATGATGCGCCAAGCGCTCCGCGAGGCGGCGAGTGTTCACGAAAATCAGAGTCGAGCGGTGCTGCTGCACCAGGTTCGCGACGCGCTGATAGATTTCGTCCCACATTTCGTTCGAAGCGACGGGGCCGAGCTCGCTGGATGGAACTTCGATCGCGAGATCGAGGCGGCGGCGCTGCCCGATTTCGACGATTACGGGCGCGGGCCTGTCACCGCCGGTGAGAAATTGACCGACGAGTTCGATGGGCTTCTGCGTGGCCGAAAGTCCGATTCGGGTAAGCGGCTGAGCGGTGAGCGCTTGGAGGCGTTCCAGAGACAAGGCGAGATGCGTGCCGCGCTTGTCGTCCGCGACAGCGTGGATTTCGTCCACGATTAGAGTGCGAACGCTGCGCAGCATTTCCCTGCTCTTTCCAGCGGTGAGCAGAATGTAAAGCGATTCGGGAGTGGTGACGAGGATGTGCGGCGGGCGCTTCTGCATCGCGAGGCGGTCGCGGATGAGCGTGTCGCCGGTGCGCACGGCGGTACGGATTTCTGGCATCAAAAATCCGCGCTGCTGGGCGAGCTGAAGAATTTCTCCGAGCGGAACGTCTAAATTCTTTTGGATGTCGTTACCGAGCGCTTTCAGCGGAGAGACATACAACACTTCGGTCTGATCGAGCAAACCGCCTGCGAGCGCTTTGCGCACCAGCACGTCAATACAGGCGAGAAAAGCGGCCAGAGTCTTGCCGGAACCGGTGGGCGCGCAGATTAATGTGTTTTTTCTGGCGAGGATGTGCGGCCAGCCGAGTTCTTGCGGCTCGGTGGGCGTGCCAAATTTGCCGACGAACCATTCGCGGACGAGCGGGTGCGCCCATTCCAGGGATTTGCATTCAGGTGCTTCAGGGGCTACGGCGTGGTTCATTTTCTTGTTCCTGCAATGCGCATTCCGTAGAGAAGGACGACCCGGAATGCTTCTAGAGTAACACTGACTGCGATTGCTGGCGAATCGATGAACGCGCGCCGACGAGGTTACAGCTTTTTCAGTGATTTAGCGGCGTCTTTCAGACTTTGGCGATTGCGAAAGAAATCCGCCCAGGGGTCATTGGCTTTCAGGCGTTTGCGGAAGTTGCCCAGATTGAAGGTGGCTGGGTCGAGACTGGTTTTCACTTCGGACCACGCCAGCAGCGCTGAAAACGGAGCCTTCTCGCGCCGGCGAACCGAGTACGGCGCTACCACTGTCTGCCCAAATCCGTTGCGGAATGGGTCGAGGTAGACGCGCTGGCCGCGCGCTGCGATGGAATGTTCGACGGTGAGCTTTTCGGGGTTCGATGCTGCGACGCGCGCGACGAACGCGCGAGCGAATTCGAGAACCTCGTCGGCATCAGGGCCGCTGCGCAGGGGAACGAAGACATGGATTCCGCGGCTTCCCGAAGTCTTGGCGTAGGAATCCAGCTTCAGGGCGTCTAGGCCTTCTTTCACCTGCAGGGCTGCGCGAGCTGCAGCGGCAAATTTTCCGGTGGAGGGGTCGAGATCGAAGCACAGCCAGTCGGGTTTGCGGGGAGCGGTCGAGCGGCCAGCCAGCACGTGCACGGCGATGCAGCCCAGATTTACGAGCGCGAGCTGCGTTTCAAGCGAACCGCCGACTACGTAGTTTGTTGATTCCGATGAGCCGCCTGCGTGACGAATGCGCTTCGTGGGCGTGCCGGGCGGCATGCTCTTGGGTTTTTCTTTCTGGTAGAAACATTGGCCGCGCATCCCGTCGGGGCAGCGTTCGAGCGAGAGCATGCGATCGTCCACATATGGCTGGAGCTTGGAAAATATGGCGGCGTAGTATTCTGCGAGGTCCAGCTTGGTGTAGCCCTCATGTGGCCAGAAGATTTTGTCGGGGTGAGAAATGGTGACGGGGAGTTTGGCCATGGATGCCTCGGGCGTCTTGACAAAATCTTATTTGGCGGGTTTTCGCTTTTTTTTGTGTTTCGCAGGCACGCCGTTCTTCTTCGCTGCCACAGATTTCTTCGCGGCGGCGGCCTTTCTTGGTTTGAATCCCGGATCACCTGTCGCAGCCTTTTCGACATCGCCGCCGCCATCGCGTGCGATCTCGGCAAGAAGTTTGTTGCTCACAATGGAGCGCGGCTTATCGATGGTAACGTCCTTCGTGGACGTGTGTGCATCGCGATGTTTAATCAGCAGCCATGATTTCCCGGAGCTGCTGCCCCAGCCGTGCGTGCGAACCAGCACCCAGGAGCCTTGCAATTTCTTGCCGTGCAGCGTGAACTTTAAGTCGCCCTTCGCGAGCGCGGCCTGCACGTCGGGTGATTCCGGCGTCCACGTTCCCTCGTCCCACACCATCACGGTGCCACCTCCATATTCGCCTTGGGGAATTACGCCTTCGAAACTTGCGTACTCCAGCGGATGATCTTCAACCTGCATCGCGAGCCGTTTCACGGAGGAGTCGAGCGACGGCCCCTTCGGGACAGCCCACGAAAGCAGCACGCCGTTCCACTCCAGGCGGAAATCATAATGGAGCGCGGTGGCGCGATGTTTCTGTATCAGGTAGATGAGCGCGTCCTGCTTTTTCGCTGGCGCCGCCTTGCCGGACGGCTCGGGCGAGACGTTGAAATGGCGCTTCTTGGTGTACTCCTGCAGTGTCATGTGACGGTCCTCACGTGAACGCGCGCGACGGCGTTCACCCGGACATTACAGCATGAATGACGAGCGGTGCACAGGCCGTCGGGGGTGTGCTGTAGTTTGCGGCAGGTGCAGCCGATGCGGCGCGGGTTTTCACCCCCGCGCCTCATCCGTGCGAAGAGTAACCACCACAAAACTTATTTTGCGGCGCTGGCTTTCGCGGCGCGATTCTTCACGGCGTCGAGCAGCTTGTCAAAATCGTCGGAGAATTGCTTGACGCCGTTCGTGGTAAGCGTGTCCGTAGCAGCCTTCATCGAAATGCCGGCCCTTTCCAGGCCCTGCATGGTTTCCTGTGCGGCTTGGACATTTTCTTCCAGGCTGGCGCGGGGTTTGCCGTGATCGCGGAAGGCATCGAAGGTTGCCGGCGGGATGGTGTCCACGGTATCCGGGCCGATCAGTTCTTCGACGTAATAAACGTCGCTGTATTTCGGATTTTTCGTGCTGGTGCTGGCCCACAGAACGCGCTGCGTTTGGGCGCGGCGAGAGGCAAGAGCATCCCAACGCGGGCCGCTGAAAATTTGCTTGTAACGTTGATAGGTGAGCTTGCCGTTGGCGATGGCAACTTTGCCGTGCAGACTGCGCAGCAGTGCCTGATCACCGGCGTTTGTCGCGGTTTTCAGTTTAGCGTCAATTTCGCCGTCGACCAGCGTGTCAATACGGCTGATGAAAAAGCTGGCGACGCTGGCGATGCGGCTGACGTCGCCGCCACCCTTCGCAAATGTTTCTAGTCCCGCGATGTAGGCTTCGGCCACGCGCACGTATACGTCAAACGCGAAAAGCAGTGTGACGTTGATGTTGATGCCCTCGCTGATCAACTGCTGGAACGCGGGAATTCCTTCCGGCGTGCCGGGCACTTTGACCATTAGGTTCTCGCGGTCCACCCGCTTCCACAGGCGGCGCGCTTCGTCGAGCGTTTCCTGAGTCTTGTGCGCGAGGTAGGGAGAAACTTCCAGGCTCACGTAGCCGTCGCGCTTCTTGGTTTGTTCATAAACCGGGCGCAGAAAGTCCGCAGCGTCTTGAATGTCCTTAATCGCGAGCTCCTCGTAGCGGCCTTTAGCGTCGAGATCTTTGCGCTTTTCGAGCTCTTCCAAAGTTTTCGTGTATTCGGCGCTGCCGGTGATGGCTTTTTCGAAGATGGAGGGATTGGAGGTCATGCCGCGCAGGCCGTCTTCTTCGATCAGGCGCTGGAGTTCACCCGAAGTAAGCAAGTCGCGGCGAATGTAGTCGAGCCAAACCGACTGGCCGAATTTGATCAGCTCTTTCAGGGGATTCTGAGCCGGTTTGCCGGCATTGGCGGCGCTGGATGGATTTACGGTGGTACTCATAATGATTGCCTCCTGGTGAAAACTGGAAATTTGGTCCTGCAAGCCCTGCGAGCGAGCAGCCTGGGCGCGTCAGCGCGATCGGGCGCCGCGAATACACATTCTACCGCACAATCAACGAGGATGCGCGCGAAACAGGGTTTACGGAAACCACCCACGATTGTGCTCAGGACCATGCGGTGCTATATTTTGGTTACGAAGTTGTGAGGTGGCTTTATGAAACTTCGCGTCCCACTTTTGTTCTTTGTGTCAATATTTCTCGCCTGCTCTCTTAGCGCTCAAGATTCGACAGAGACATCCCGCGGACCGGATGGCGGCACGCGCGTGCACGTCACCGGGATTCAGGTGCTGCCTGTGACTGGAAAGCCATTTTCGGGCCGGGACAGCATTGAGTGGACGCGCACGTTGGAAGACGGAAGCGTGCTCACGACGCATCTCACCGCGCTTGTCGCGCGGGATAGCGAAGGCCGGATTCGCCGCGAGCGCACTAATTTCGTTCCAGCCAATTCGAATCAGCAATCCAAACCGATGGACTTGATCATTCTGGATCCCGCCGAACGCACGCGCACCACCTGCAATCTTGCGTCGCGTCATTGCACGGTGGCCGACTATTCCACGCCCGTGAAATTTTCACCGGTTCCGGCTGGGCCGCTCGACAATGGGAAGCGCTTCCTGGCCCGCGAAAGCCTGGGTACCAACACTGTGGATGATCTGAACGTGGTGGGCACGCGCGAAACGCTGACGATCAACGCCGGAGTGATCGGCAACAGCGATCCGGTCGTGACTACGCGCGAGTTCTGGTATTCCAGCGACCTGGAAATAAATTTGTCGGTAACGCGTAAAGATCCCCGAGAAGGAACGCAGACGATTCAGCTGATCGATCTTTCCCGGGATGAACCTGATCCTTCGTTGTTCCGGGTCCCCAGCGACTATGTGATCGAGGATCAGCGCACGGCCGCGAAAACCGGGAATTGATTGTACCGGCCCGGCTAAAGATTCAAGACAGTGGCTTTGCAGCGCGTCTGCCGGCCCAACCGTATTTCTGCAGCAGGCGTAGCGGACGCAGCGCCACGTACAGCGGCGCGAGAACACGCGGCAGCCGCATCATCTGCCAGTCATCCTCGGACGGAACTACTGCTAAACGCGTCGCGTAACGCCAACCGTCGAGTTTTCCCGCGAGCATTCGACGACGAAATTGAAATCTTCCCGCGGCATCCAGCGTACGAAACGGGCGGCAAAGCAATCTTTGGTGCACTTCGGCAGCCACCTCGCCCGCTACGGGGTCAGCCTGTACTTGTGCGCGTATTTCGGCCGGCAGCGACGCATCGAGCACTCGCGTGGCAAGCGCGAGACCAAGGTTCAACATGCGCGTGGCGTGCAAAGGCTGCGCAAAACGCAGCACACGATCCCAGTCGAGCGCCGGATGGGACTGCACCAGTTCGCTGACGTCCGCGATCCAGGAAAGCCGCTCCCAGAAATCCTTGGAACCGTGAATGCACAGCATCGGCAGCAAATCTTCAGCGCTAAACGTGAGAATTTCGCGATCGCTCAGGCGGACCTGCGCGAGACTGCGCATGAAAGCATCGAGGTCCGGCTTCACTGGAAAATGCCGCAACGTGATCTCGGTGTGCAATTCCACCATCGCGCGGCGCGGCTCGTCGCGATAATTGTACTCGCCGGGAACCAATGACGCGGCGGCTCCGGGCGAGAGAATCCAATCGAATTTTGGCTTGTACCCGAGTGATACGATGATTTCGTGCGCCTTCGGCATGTCGCTCTGACGCAGAATGATGTCCAAATCTTCAAACTCGCGCAGCGCGATGTCTCCATACGCCTGCGCGGCAAGCACCGGCCCTTTGTAAGGGGTAGCGGGAATGTTCTGCGCTTGGAAGAGGTGCAGGATGCTGAGGAGTTCCGCTGTGAGATAAAGACAACGTACGGTGTTGGCGCGGCAGGTCTTCTTCAGCTGCTCCTGCACGGCTGCGGGCGCGGCACCGGGAGCAATGGCGGAAAGATGGCGATCGAGCAGCGGCGAGATGGAATTTTCTTCCGCTTCCCATAGCACATAATCCCAATCCAGCGGACCAGCTAGAATTTCGCGAATGGTGTCCGCGCGTGCGGGCGTGAGTTTGGTGCGGGCGCTACAGACGAGCAATTGCTTTTCCGGAGAAGGAGCGTTTTCGTTTGCCGGTGTCATCATTTACCGCGCAAATCCGCGACCAGCAAATACTACGCTATTTGCGCGGATGCTACCGGGGGATTCTTGGCGCGACGTTACCTGCTGCCCGCGCGTGCGAATTACATTGCGAAACAGAGTGAGAATGGCGTGCGCGCCTCAACCGGGCGGCCGATCTTCAGCAAGTGCACGCGAAAATCGCTGGAATCCAATCCTGCCGCAGTGCAAACCATTGCGAAATCCTCACCGCGAGCAAAGATAAATTCCTGTGCTTCACGTTCGGCACGCAGAGTGCCGTTGCGCCCATCTTCGACGGCGTTCAGCAGCACGGCCGTCCAGCAACGGCGTGCTGAAATCAATTCTTCGCTAACGGTGTTGGGCATCTCGCAGTTCACTTGTGCTGGCATGGTACCTCTGTGTCCCCTTCGCAGTGCCCGGCTTGGTTTGCGTCCGGCCTGACGGAATCGAACAAGCATCTGGAGCGCCCGTGGGTGTCGCATTGGCAGTTGAAGCACGCAGGACGGCCGCGCATTCGATTGCTAGGCTTGCCCGACGAGAATTCCGCGCCTGGCCGCAAATCGCAGAGAGCTTTCGCGTGGCGATGGTTCGGATGAGCCCAAGTGTTTGAGGCAGAAACAACGGGGGTGCTGGGCCGCGCGGCCAGAATTTGAAGATCTTCGAGATGCAAGACCGAAATGCGAGGAGGAGGCTACCGAGCTATTTCCAGATTCAAAATGTCGCGCAATTTCGCCGCAAGCGCAGCTACCGTGAACGGCTTCTGTAGCAGCACAGCGTCGGTTTCCAGGATGCCGTGGTGCACGACGGCCTGGTCGGTATATCCCGACATGAACAGAACCCGAATCTCAGGGCGAATGGTCTTCACTCGTTGGGAGAGTTCGCGACCGCTGATGCCGGGCATAACCACGTCGGTCATGAGCAAGTGAATCGGGCCGGAATGCAGCGCGGCCAGTTCCAGAGCGGTGTGGCCGTTTTCCGCTTCGATCACGGTGTATCCGGTCATTTCCAGATACTCGCGGGCGAGTTCGCGCACGCCCTTCTCATCTTCCACCAGCAGCACTGTTTCCGTGCCCTGCGGCAGCCTTTGCCCTTCGATTCTGCGATCGCGGCCTGGCATGGTGGGTTCGTCCCATACGCGAGGCAAATAAACTTTAAAGCTGGTCCCGCGTCCGGGTTCGCTATAGACCCACACGTAGCCGCCGCTTTGTTTGACGATGCCGTACACGGTGGCGAGGCCAAGCCCTGTGCCCTTGCCTTTCTCTTTCGTGGTGAAGAAAGGCTCGAAGATGTGCGCTTGGGTTTCGAGCGTCCATGCCGCAGCCGTTGTCGGTGACGGCGAGCATCACGTACGGGCCGGGCGAAAGCATGACGGAAGAGTGCGAGAAGGATTCATCGAGATCCACGTTCGCGGTCTCGATGGTCAAGCGCCCGCCCTCGGGCATGGCGTCGCGCGCATTCACCGCCAGATTCAAGATGACCTGCTCGATTTGGCTGCGATCGGCTTTCACCAATCCGAGGTCCGCGACGCTGGAAGTTTCCAGCTGAACGTCCTCACCGATCAGTCGGCGCAGAATCTTTTCCATTTCGGTGACTACGCTTTGAATGCTCAGGACTTTCGGCGCCAGCATCTGTTTGCGGCTGAAGGCGAGCAATTGCCGTGTGAGGGACGTGGCGCGCTGCGACGCGGTTTGAATTTGTTCGGCGTTGCGGCGCAGCGGGTCGCCTTCGGCCAGGCGCTCGGTCATTAAATCCGCGTAACCCTGTATGACCATCAGCAGATTGTTGAAGTCGTGCGCGATTCCTCCGGCCAGCCGTCCGACGGCTTCCATCTTTTGCGCTTGGCGGAGTTGCTCTTCCAGTTGTCTGCGGTCGGTGATGTCCAGCGCCATGCAAATCGCGCCCTGCAATTCGCCCTCAGCGGTGCGCAGCGGCTCCACGTGGCAGGTGTACGATCCGCCCTTCCATTCCACGTGAAAGGTTGTAGGCTCGCCACCGATCGCGCGACGATGCGCGGCGATGGGCAGAAACGCCGGGTCCGGCGTCTCGAAATAATCGAACAGCGAGACGCCGACAATCTGATTCGGCTTCAAGCCCAGGCGGGTCAGGCCGGCGCCCAAAGCAGAGGTGAAGCACAGGTCTTTGCTGACCGTCCACAACACTGCCGGCAACTGCTCGACCAGCACACGCAGCCGCGCTTCGCTTTCGCGGATTTTTTCTTCAGCGCGTTTGCGGTCAATCGCCAGGGCGATTTGTCCGCCGACGGAGGCCAAGAATTCCAGGTCGCGCTCGGTATAGGCAAACTCATTTTCATAATGCTGCACCACCAGAACGCCGATGGTGGCGGCAGGAGTGCGCAGCGGCACGCCCAGCCAGGAAGGTGACGGAGTTCCCACCAGTTCCACTTCTCCGTCCGCCGCAAGACGATCGAAAACTTGCTGCGGAATCAACATGGCGCGGCCGGTGCGATAGACGTACGCCGTGCAGCTTCTACCCACCTGCTGCGGCGGAGGCGCTTCGTCGAACTGGTCCACGAAAAACGGAAAGTGGAACATTCCGGAAGCGGCCTCGTACAGCGCGACGAAACAATTCTCCGCGTAGAGCACTTTGTTGAGTGATTGATGGATCAGGTAGAGCAGTTCGTCCAGGTTGTCGGTGACGTTCACGCCGTGAATGATCTCGAAAGTGATCTGGCGTTCCAGCTCGGAGCGTTTCCGCTCGGTGATGTCTTCCATCGTGCCTTCGTAGGCGATGACCTTGCCGTCCGCATCACGAATCACCCTGGCATTTTCCGAAATCCAAATGAGCGCGCCGTTTTTCCTGCGCAGCTGATACTCGAAGGCCTGGACCGCTCCGTGTTCTTCCATCTCGCGCTGGAATTCGAGGCGCGTCTGCGGATCGGCGTAAAAATCCTTGCCGATGTCGTGAACAGTGGCGAGCATTTCCGTCGGCGAATTGTAGCCGCACATGCGCGCGAGCGCTGGGTTCACGCTCAGCAGCTGGCCATCTACCGTGGTCTGGAAAATGCCTTCGACGGCGTTTTCAAATAGCAGGCTGAGTTTTTTCTCGGCCTCCTGCTGCGCGCGTTCCGCTGCGCAGCGCTCGGTGATGTCCTGATAAATTCCGTAGCAGCCGACGATTTTGCCGTCCTGCTGCAGCGGCACGCAGGTGACCTGCACGTCCACGAACGAACCGTCGCGGCGGCGACGCCGGGTGTTCGCGCGGACCACCTCGCCCGCGGCCGCGCGCTCGCTGAACCGCAGCGCTTCGCCGTGGAATTCCTCGCACGCCAGCAGCACGTCGAGCTCGGCGCCGAGGAGATCGGCCTGGCGATGCTGGAAGAGCTGTTCGAACGCGGGATTGCACATCTGAATGCGGTGGTTAATGTCGAGGACGACCATCGCCTCGGGATGGCTGGAGAAAAGGAGCTGAAAGTCCAGGTGCTGCGGAAAGGAATCCGTGCCAGTCACGGCCACGCAGTTCGTAGACTGCTGGGGCATTGGAGCCCGCTCGCCCCTGTGGGCGCGCGACGAACCGTCTCCATTCTTGGGCGAAGTGGCGGCCTTGTCTGGCATTTTTCGCTGGCGCGGAACGGGCACTCGTTCCCGAGGATTCCCCCACATCCTGTATAAATTGCTGCGACTGGAGCCACAATGGTACGTTCGTACTAAGCACTCACATTTCCTATAACTTAGAGGTTGCGGAAACGACATTTCCGGGCGCGCGAGCGTGGAATCAGGTGGTCTTCTGCGTACGTAGATAGCATTGCAAAGGCCTACTTCTGGACGAGTTGACCGGTGCCTTGGCGGCGGTCTAAGCGCTGGAAACTGGCTGAAAATCGGCGGGACGGCGCTTCCGGATACTACGCTATTTGCGGGCCCTCGATGGCTCAGCCCGATGAAGGAACCTTGGCTCAGCTGCCGTGCCTGGTTACTCTGCCCAGCTCCAGGCACGACGTCGGCGCCACGATTCTCCTCGGCTCGAATTGCTTCGGCGCCGCTACTTCTTTGGTCGCGATTCCGGGGGCACCCCACCAGTGGCGCGGTAGTAAGCCACCAGCAGTCCGTAATGCTCGCCCATGTGCTCGGTATATCCAATCCATCCGGAGAGATGCTTCACCGCTTCGGCATCGCCCTGTTTCTGGAGCAGTGCGGCGCCGTCTTCCACGGATTTCTTCAAATACGCCACGGTCGCCGCTTTGGTCTTGTACTGGCTCACGGGCGGATCATTCTGCGCTTCGCCGACTTTGGTGCCGGCCAGATGATTGATTAGGTCGTAATTTGATCCCGCAATGTGCAGGATCACTTCTTGGAAAGTGCGGACGGCTGGAGTCAATTTGTAGCTGTATTTTTCTTCCGGCCAATCCTGCGCCATGGTGATCAGGCGGTTGCCCACGTCGTTCCAGTTTTCCAAAATGGCTTGCGTCGGCGTCGGTTGAGTTTTCGGCTGCGCGCCTTCCTGTGCGCGCGCGGCGCCTGCACAACTGAGGAGTAGCGCTGGCACCGCCAGGAGGAAAATTGAGCGAGCGAATCTTTTCATGAGTGATCTCCTTCTTGCATTGCCCCGCCGTGCGCCCCAGAGCTGCCGGTAAGGCTACCGGGCTTCGGCAACCAAGTCCAGCACGTTTGGATTTCGGGCGGCGTGAATCACGACGCGGCGAATTTGGCGTGGCGCTTCCGCTCCGGTAAGATGGTGGCCGGAATGCATTTCCGACTGTCATGGGAAAAGAAGACAAACTGAAAGCTCCGGCAGTGAACGCCCAGGTGACACCGACGACCCCGGCGACTTTGGCGAACTGGGAGAAAGATATTGAGCTGCTCGTCCGCGGCGAGCATTCCGATCCCTTCGCAGTGCTCGGACCGCACTGGATTCAGCAAGGCGGCAAGAGTTTACTCGCGATCCGCGTTTTTCGCCCTAACGCGGCGGAAGTAACCGTGCTGTGGGGCAAGAAAGCAGAACCGCAACACGCCATTCGAATCCAGCCCGAAGGCTTGTTTGAAGCGCGGATTCCCGCGACAGGAGTCGCGAAGCCGCAGAACGAAGCCGTTCCTCCGAACGTCTATCGCCTGCAGATTAGCTTCAGCGATGGAAATGTCTTCGACACATACGATCCGTATGTGTTCCCGCCCGTGCTCACCGAGTACGACCTGTATCTTTCCGGTGAAGGGACGCACTACCAGAAGTACGAAAAACTCGGCGCGCACGTGCGCGAAGTTGCCGGCGTGCGCGGCGTGCATTTCGGCGTGTGGGCGCCGAATGCGCGGCGCGTGAGCGTCGTGGGCAACTTCAACTTCTGGGATGGCCGCGTGCATCCGATGCGGCACCGTGGCTCTAGCGGCATCTGGGAGCTGTTCATTCCCGGCCTGGACGAAGGCGAGCTGTACAAGTTCGAGATTCTGTCGAGCGTGGGCGGACTCGGTTTGAAAACCGATCCGTATGGATTCGCAGGCGAAATGCGGCCGAACAACGCGTCGGTGGTGCGCACGATTGCCGGCCACAGATGGAAGGACACTGCATGGATGGAGTCGCGCCCTCTGCGTGACTGGCTACATTCGCCGATGACCATTTATGAATTGCACGCCGGATCGTGGCGGCGCAAGCCGGAAGAAGAAAACCGATGGTTGACCTATCGTGAGCTCGCCGAAGAATTGCTGCCCTACGTGAAACGAATGGGCTTCACGCACATCGAGCTGCTGCCCATTATGGAACACCCGCTGGATGCTTCGTGGGGTTACCAGACCGTTGGGTATTTCGCGGTAACCAGCCGTTTCGGCTCTCCCGCGGACTTCATGTATTTCGTGGATCGCTGCCATCAGCAGGAAATCGGAGTGATCCTGGATTGGACGCCAGCGCATTTCCCACGCGACGCACATGGCCTTGGATTGTTCGACGGCACGCATCTTTACGAACATGCCGACCCGCGGCGCGGCGCCCACCCGGACTGGGGCACGCTGGTGTTTAACTACGGCCGGAACGAAGTGAAAAATTTCCTGGTGTCGAACGCGCTGTTCTGGCTCGACAAATATCACCTCGACGGCTTACGTGTGGACGCGGTGGCTTCCATGCTGTACCTGGATTATTCGCGCAAACCCGGAGAGTGGATTCCCAACGCGTTCGGCGGCCGCGAAAATCTGGAAGCGATTGCGTTCCTGAAGAATTTGAACGAAGTGCTGCATAGCAGGCATCCCGGTGCGCTGATGATCGCCGAAGAATCCACGTCGTGGCCGGCAGTTTCGCGCCCCACGTACGTGGGCGGCCTGGGCTTCGATTTGAAATGGAACATGGGGTGGATGAACGACACGCTGCGTTATTTCGCGCTCGATCCCCTGTTCCGCCAACATCACCACAACGAGCTCACCTTTTCGATGATCTACGCGTTCCAGGAAAACTTCGTCTTGCCGCTCTCCCACGATGAAGTGGTGCACGGCAAACGAACGCTGCTGGAAAAAATGCCGGGCGACGATTGGCAGAAATTCGCCAACCTCCGGCTGCTCTTCGGATACATGTACGCGCATCCGGGGAAAAAACTGCTGTTCATGGGCAGCGAGCTGGCGGAGCGCAATGAATTCTGGGAAGAAGGCAGCGTGGACTGGTCGCTGGAGGAGTCGCCGGCTCACCGGGGAGTCCAGCGGTTGTTGGCCGACCTGAATCGTCTGCACGCGACCGAACGGCCGTTCTTCGAGGTGGACTTCGAATGGGCGGGTTTCGAGTGGATTGATGCGAACGACGCCGCGGCGAGCATTCTTTCGTTCATCCGGCGGGCGCGAAATCCAGAGGACTTGGTCGTGGTGGTCTGCAATTTCACACCCGTCTTGCGCGTGGATTTCCGTATCGGCGTCCCCGCGGCCGGATATTATCGGGAAATCCTCAATAGCGATTCCGCGTATTACGAAGGCAGTGATGCCGGGAACGCCGGCGGCGTGCGCGCGGAACCCATTCCCTGGAACAACCGTCCGTGGTCTATTAAACTCAAGGTCCCGCCGCTCGCCGCCATCTATTTCAAACCGCAGCGCGATTAGTTCCCGGCTGCCCTTCCCGGTCGAAACGCAGCCCAACCGCCCACGCAAGAATTCACGGAACATTTCCCTACGCGCCTCCGTACTTGAATGCAGGAAGAGCACGGGAGGCTTCCCAACATGCGAAAAGGAATTCGAGCGATTGCGGTGGGCTGTGCGCTGGCTCTGACGATGAGCAATCTGGCGGTCGCGGCAATGGCGGCGCCGGCCGAGCGTTATCTGCACGTGAAGGTGGACGATCCGTCCAAGGGCGAGAGCGTGAATGTAAACCTACCGCTTTCGATGGCGGCTGCGATACTTCCTACGGTGAACAAGGGCTCGCTCCACAACGGACACGTAACCATCGGCGAAGCGGATTTCAACGGCGTTGACGTGCGCGCGATCCTGGATGCCATCCGCAACGCGCCCGACAACGAATTTGTCACCGTGAAGGAAAAAGATCAGGACGTGCGCGTAGCGAAATTGAATGGGAACCTGATCGTCCACGTTCTGAACAAGAGCAAAGACGGCGAGAAAGTGGACGTCACCGTTCCTATGAAGGTGGTGGATGCGCTATTTGCCACCACGAAAGACAACGAACTCGACGTAGCCGCGGCTATTCGCGCGCTGAGCGACGCGGGCGACGCGGTTCTGGTAACCGTGCAGGACGCCACGGAGCACGTGCGTATCTGGATTGATTCGCATGGCGCTTCGGAGTAGCTGGAAATTCGCGCAGGAGGTGCGGCATGGTTCTATTAGGCAAAGTAGCACTAGGAATTGCGGGTACGGCGCTTGCAGGCGTTGGCCTGATTTGCAGTGAAGGGATGATCGAAGTGAATGTGGTAGAAAAGCAGCCGGAGGTACATCACGTTTACGTTCTTGCGCCGGCGATGCTTGTTCCCCTCTCGATGCACTTCATCCCCAGCCGCAAACTGGGCCGCGCGGCCGCGGAGATTCGGCCGTGGATGCCTACGATTCGCGCGGCGCTCGAGCAATTGCGCGCCGGCGAAGACGTGACCCTGGTGGAAGTGCGCGAACCCAGGCAGCACGTGCTCGTCACGAAAGAGGGCGGCTCCGTGATGGTTGACGTCACGGATACGGACGAAACCGTGCACGTATCCGCTCCGATACGCGCGATCGAAAGCACCGTGGAACAAGTCGCCGCTGCAAGTCCCGAAACTCAGGACTAGATCGCGGCGGATTCCCTTACTGGCGGGCGCAGCAAGGCCCCTTGCACGCGCCCGTCAGAATTGGGAATTTCACTTTGGCGGGACCCAATACACTTCTTCGCGCAGGGATTCTTTGCCGTAACCGCCGCGCAGCAGAATGCCTCTGCCCAATTCAATCATCTGCGGATGGCCGCACAGGTAGCCGGTGCTATCGGCGGGGTCGAGTTTCCATTCGTACGCGTATTTGCGGATAAGGTCTTCCACTCGTCCGGTTTCGCCGCGCCATTGCGTGTCCTCCCAGGGACGGCTGACCGTTGGAACATACTTCAGCCACGGAACTTCGCCGGCGATGCGCTCGAGTTCTTCGCGATAGCCGAATTCCCAGGAACGACTGGCGCCCTGTATTACATAGAGCTGCACATCGGCCGGAAATTTGTTCTCTCTCCAGTCAGCGTACAGCGTGCGGACGTAGGAAACATACGGCGCAATGCCCGTGACCGTCGCGAGCAGCAGATGATTGCGATGCCCGCTTTTCAGATCCAGGGTGAAGCGGCCCTTGGCGATTTTCCGCACGGAGAGGCCATCGCCCACTTGCAACTTATGCAGCAAAGGCGTCAATTCCCCGTGTTCGACCAGCTCCATGAAAATTTCCAGCTCGCGCTCGTAGGGTGAGGAAACGATCGAGTAGGCTCGCTCGACTCGCTTGAGCGGCGAGTCTACTCCTAGCGTTGCGTACTGCCCTGCCACAAAATTGAATTCTCCACCTGGGTCGATCTTGACCTTCCACAGGTCTGGCGCGAAGTTTTCGCGGTGCGTGATAAGGCCACGGAAGAATTTGTCGGCAGTGGAACCCACGTCGAGGACCCCCCAGTCCTTTCGGATTCGCATGCGATGCGGAAAACGCTACAAAAAAAGAAGAGGCGCCCCGGAGCCACTAGGGCGCCTCTAGAACCTGAAACTGCAGAATTCCAACTACGGCTGTTGCTGGCTCTGCTGGAACATCATCGGACTAAAAGGCACCGGCGTCCCGTTAATCTTATCCTTGGCATCGGTGATGACCTTGGTCAGCACCATGGAGGTGTCTTTCCCCTGAAATTTTACCAGGCCATATGGGCCGGCCTTTGCAGCCACCCAGGCATCGCCTGAGCCGTCCTTCATCCTGAAATGCTCCGTCGTAAAAGTTCCGGCCGGAGTGGTGATGGTCTCGCTCCCCACGTCTTCTGCGCGGTCGCGTATATCCGCGGGCTGCTTTTGTGCACTCGCCTTCATCAACTGCGTGGGCATTTCCATCGGCGGCCGGCTCCCCACTTGCATGATCGTGCGGGAGACGACGGTGTCGGTGCCATCCACCACCGTCAACGATTTCATGACCGTCCGTCCCATCGGCGAATTGGACATGGTCATCTCGGACCAGTATCCGTCTTTGCCGCCCACCGACTCCTTGCCGACGATGGCGATTTCCATCAACATCTTGGTGCCCTTCTCTGTGGTCATTTCGTATTCGCCGCCCGAGCCCACCACTGGATTGAATATTCCGCGCATGGCCGGAGCGACGTGCATCCCCATCTGGGCGCTCGTGAACAATGGCATCATCGCCAGCAGAACGCCAACGCAACCAAAACGGGCCGCTTGCTTCATGAACTCTCCTCATGCACTTGAGATTTCCAGCGATTGAGACTAGAGGTCGCGTCCCGATGTATCCATCATTTTCGAGGTGTCAAAACTGGCTTCTATTTTCACGTTGGTGACCACGCACAGAAAATCCACCACCTTTTCGTCGTCGGCGATCGTGGATACACCGCTCTCCGACTTCTTGGGAAAGAAAAAGGCGACGGACTGTATCTTCTTCCCGTCCTCGGTGTTCTGGATCTTCACGCTGGTGGGAGCGACTTTCTGTTTTGTTTTCCTGTCTATCAAGAAAGCGCCGTTCTGCAAAATCTTATCGTCCACCGATTGAAACGGTTTCATGTCCGGCCCCGCCACCACAATTTCGTAGGTTTCCACCGGCTTCGCGAGCTCCTGTTGCCCCGCGTCTTCCTTCATTTGGCCCGCCAGGATCAAGTTGCGAACCACCGCTTCACGGATGGTCCGCGATGACGACCAGCGCACCAGGAACATGGCTAAAGCCGTCTGGGCACCACCACTCGCCGCATCAGCAGCACCGCCACCGCCAGGCCCTGTCCGTGCGCCTTGGCCGCCTCTGGCAGGCCCTGGCTGCGACGTCGAACCGCTGTCACCACCCCCCGCTGCGACGTCTCCGTTCAGCCACGGAGCCTCCACTTGCACGCTTCGCGCCCACGGCGATCCGTCGAGCACCTTGCGTACATCCTTGGCGTCCCACTGCTGATAGGGTTTGGACTTCCAGGGATCCCCGCCCGCCCACACAATTGCCGCAAGCAATAGAGCAACGCAACCGCTAAGAAGGATTTTGCGCAAGGTATACCTCGATCCGATCGGCGTCGGTCTTGGCCAACGCCGTTCGAGGGATTTCTGCCGGGATACAATATCCCGGCTTAGACTGCCGACAATCTATCCGCCAGCTTGCCGGGAAGCAAGCGTTTTTGCTTTAGGATATCCGGAAATATTAGTAGCTTCGGGCCCGCCGTAGACGTGCTCCACCCGATAGATTGGGTTCTCTCGCGACTCGAAGTGTGTGCGCATGAGCAGCTCGCCCACCAGCCCGACAGCCAACAGCTGCACCCCAAACAAAGTCAGCATCATTCCCAGGACCAGCAGCGGCCCGTGCAGCGCGAAGAGATCCAGGCGCCACCACATCAGTTTCTCTGCCAGCAGGAACGCCATGATTCCGCCACCCACAAACAACCCCAGCAGGCCCGGAGGACCGAAGAAGTGCAACGGGCGCGTCATATAGCGCATCAGAAAGCGGATGGTGATGATGTCGAAAAAAACCCGCAGAGTGCGAGAAATGCCGTAATGCGATTGGCCATCTGGCCGCACGATATTGCGTATCGGAACCTCGACGATCTTGGCTCCGTTCCACGCAGCCAGCGCCGGAATGAAGCGGTGCATTTCGCCGTACAACGGAACGTCCTTGATGGTTTCGCGGCGATAGACTTTGAAGGTGGTGCCGAAATCGTGAATCGCCACTCCGGAAAGCTTGGCCATCATCCAGTTCGCCACGCGCGAAGGCAGCCGCCGCAAAATAAAACTGTCCACCCGCTTTTGCCGCCAGCCGCTCACGATGTCGCAGCCGGTCGCGTCCAGAGTTTCCAGCAGCGTGGGAATATCCGCAGGGTCGTGCTGCAAATCGCCGTCCATGGAAATGATCACATCGCCTGAGGCGTAATCGAATCCCGCGGCTAGCGCTGTGGTCTGGCCGTAATTTCGTTTCAGGCGTAGCACCGCGACGCGCGCATCCTCTTCGGCAATCTCGGCGAGGATTTGGGGAGTGGCGTCGGAGCTTTGATCATCCACATAAACGAACTCTACGGGATCGAATCGCCCGGTCATGATCTCGCTTAGCTGCCGGTGCAATTCGCGAACGCTCTGCTGCTCGTCGTGAAAGGGCACCACCAGCGAAAAACGTGGCGGCGTTTTGACGTTCTCGCGCATGTACTTAGTTTAACTCGCGATAGCTGATTAAGCGAACGCCGCGTTCGTGCAATACACTGCGCACGCCGGGGTCGAGCAGCGCATCGAGTTCCCTTTCGCGTTGCTCGCGCAGCCGGGTGCCGGACTGCACCAGGTCAGCGTCGCAAATTCCGGGGTGCAGCATTATTTCAGTGCTGCCCTCGTCCAGATTATCAACCATACGGCGCAGTGCGGCGACGCTTACTTGGCCGGTGAGGGCCAGTCCCAGGAAATGGTCCGGAAAAAGAAGCCCATACTTCCTGGCGACGGCTTGGAAGCGCGGACCGACGGCGCGAACCGCGCCTGCGGCAACGATTTGCAGGGAGATCCCTTTCTCGTCGGCCTTCATCGTCTGCCAGGAGTCGTGCAGATTTTCCACAGGCTTGCGTACTCGCTTGATCCCCAATTCTTTGGCAACTCGTCCTAGTGACTCCATCACCCGAGGATGCGCGTGCGTATGTTTGTGAGTGTCCAAATGCGTCGGGCTGATTCCGGCGGCTTGAATTTTTTCGATTTGCGCTCGCAGTTCTTGCTCGATTTCCTTGACAGGTATCATTCCGGAGCTAAGTCTCGCGACAAACTTCGGCAGCGACTCCGGCAAGTTCCCATCAGAATCGGCCAGCGAGGCAACATCTTCCCGGCGAGCGACGCATTTCCCGCCGACGAGAACTAAATGGCACCCCACTCCCAGTTCGGGATTTGCCGCGCTTCGTTCAACCGCATCATCGAACGCCGGACCGTTGGCCATCAGCGTGGTGCTGGTTAAAACCCCTTGGCGATGCGCGCGAATGATTCCTTCGTTCACACCACGCGTCATTCCAAAGTCATCGGCGTTGAGAATCAGGGATTTCATTTGGGTCCGGGACATCTTGCAGCTGTCTGACAATGATAGCAAGCCTGCGCGAAGAAGCGCAGGCGGCGCGCAGGTGCCTGCGAAGCGGGAAAATTTCTTTTTGGGAAAGAAAACTCGGGGTCAGGCCCAATAAAGATTGCGGAAAATGTGGCGAGGCATTTTTGAAACCAATCCATCGCCGAACGAACAGAAAGATATAAATTCTCTGTAAAAGTTTTCAACAGTTCTGTTGAAAACCGTGTGGAAATAGCGGCGTGAAAAACGAAATCTAACGGCAATGCAACGGTTTAATCCTGTTTGCACAAATTCCGGGCAGTTTGCAATCGTGGGCCAAAGAAAAACGCGGCACGGGCAGGCGGATCCAAAAATCTCGCGCGAAACGAAACTAATACCAATGAGTAGCGGCTTCCAGCTTGATTTCAATCGTGTCTTGATCTTTTTCGATGTCGTACCACTTGCCGTATGTGTGCAATCCCTTCGCAATCACCTGAATCAAAATCTTGCCTTGCGGCACAGCGGGAACTTTCACCGAGCCGTCTTCATTGGTCTTGAAACTCAGTTCTGCGAGTTTGTCTTTGTGCAAAAAACTGCCGGGCTGGTTGAAGCGGACGTACACGCTGGCATTTCCCACAGGCTTGTCTTCCGGGCTGGTAACGCGGATTCTTAATCGCGTCGTAGTGCCGCCGGAAGCTTGGTCGTCTTTCTGATTGGATTTGTCCGCAGCCCCTGATTGACTCTGGGTCGAAGAGTGGTCCGGTTGGTTCGTTTGCGCGCGGCAGGCGTGAGGGACGAGCAATACCGTTGCCAAAATTGCGACGAGGGCCAGCAGGGAGAGTACTGCGCGAAGGAGGGTGCAGGGCCTCATACATCCTTCTTGTACTCCAATCCGCGCAGTCTCTCAAGAGCATATGTCCGCGCGTGCCGGCGGCGGCCATCGGTATCCCTACCTAGTGCGGCGCCGGTAGACGCGTTCAGGCCTGCGATTCCCCTGCGCCGGCGTTGCTGCATCCTTAACAATGCTCCGGGCGTTCGGTGTCGTGCCGGCCTTCGCCTGTCGTATGATGAAAGGTCAAATCCGAATGCCACCGCGGATAGTCGAACTCCGCCCCGGCGGTGTAAGAGCGCCTGCGGCCTGGATTTGCAAGTCGCGCGACTCCGTCCAGGGACGTTCGTGTGGCCGGACCCTGTATCAGCCGCAGTATGCAGCCGAAAAAATTCTTCGCGATCGTATCTGGAGGAAAGTGATGGGTTTTTCGACCGATGCAATCCACGTGGGGCAGGAACCGGACGCGCTGACCGGGTCAATCGTCGCGCCGATTTACCAAACCTCGACCTACGTCATCGAGGAGATGGGCAAGAGCAAGGGCTACGACTACGCCCGCACGAACCATCCCAATAGAAAAGCTTTGGAGAGAACCATCGCGAAACTCGAGGGTGGCCTGCCGCGTATGTCTTTACTTCCGGAATGGCGGCGATTGATGCCGTCTTCCGCCTGCTGCGCCCGGGCGACCATACTATTCTTTCTCAATCCGTGTATGGCGGTGTTTTCCGCATCACCACGCAACTTCTCGTCCAGTTCGGATTGGAATTCAGTTACGTGGACACTTCCAATCTGGAAAAGGTACAGCAAGCGATTAAGCCGAACACGAAAATGATCTACGTCGAGACTCCGACGAATCCCACGATGATCGTCACCGACCTGGCTGCCATTGCAAAACTGGGACACGAGCGAAATCTGACGCTTGTAGTGGACAACACATTCCTAAGTCCTTATCTCCAACAGCCGCTCGCGCTGGGCGCGGACATCGTCGTCCATTCCATGACCAAATTCCTGAACGGCCACAGCGATTGCACCGGCGGCGCGGTAATCGTCAGCACGCCCGGAACAAGCCCAGAAAATATATTTTGTGCAACGCTCGGCGGGCGCTGGCCTCGCGCCCATGGATTGCTTTCTGGTTTCGCGCGGCGTCAAAACGCTAGCGGTGCGCATGGACCGCCACAATTCCAACGGCATGGCGGTGGCGAAATACCTGGCGGCTCATCCCAAGGTCAAATACGTCATCTTCCCCGGCCTCACTTCTCATCCCCAGCACGAAATTGCCAAGAAACAGCAGCGTGGCTTCGGCGCCATGATTTCGTTTGACCTAGGCCCGCTCGACGCCGCCAAGAAGTTTCTGAATCACGTGCGGATGTGCTCGCTGGCGGAAAGCCTAGGCGGCGTCGAGACGCTGATTTCCCTGCCGGCGCTGATGACGCACGCCTCCATCCCGCCGGATATCCAGATGCAGATTGGAATCACGCAGGGCTTGGTACGCTTGTCGGTGGGGATTGAAGACGTCGAAGACATCATTGCCGATTTGGACCGGGCTCTCGCCCAAATCTAGCATCGGCGCGTGCCAACGAACTCCCTGCTGCGTCTAGGGTGACACAGTGGCCAGCTCACGGGGCGCCCACGCTAGCTCGGTGGTGAACTACCTGCGCTTTACGGACTCCGCGATCCAATCCAGATAGGCACGCGAACCCGCCATGATCGGCAGCGCGATAATTTCCGGCACCTCATAGCTGTGCAGCTTCTGCACCGCCTCGCGCACCGCCGCGAAACGCTTCTGGCTCGTCTTGATCAGTAGCAAAAACTCCTTCGCAACCTCGATCTCGCCCTTCCAGCGGTAAGTGGAAGCCATCGGCACCCCGACCTCGCTGACGCACGCTGCCAGCCGCCGCTCGATCAGCGCGCGGGAAATCTTCCGCGCCTCTTTTCGTGACCCGCAAGTGATCAGTACTAGGATTTTGTCGGTCATCGTTGCCGCCCATCCGCCTTTACTCTTGCGACTCGCGCCGTTCTTCCTCGATTTTAGTTCGCCGGCCAAGATACAATAGTCGCCCGTGACGAAACAAACGATCCATTTCGGAACTTCCGGCTGGCGCGGCGTCATCGCCGACGATTTCACCTTCGCCGGAGTTCGCCGTGCCTCCGCCGCCATCGCCGGGCACGTCAGCGCGCAAACGAAAAATCCAAAGATTGTACTCGGCCACGATACGCGCTTCTTTTCGCCGGAGTTCGCGCGCACCGCGGCAGGCGTTCTGCGGAAAAATGGCTGCACCATCGTTTTCTGCCCGGAACCGACACCCACTCCCGTACTGGCCCATGCCATCATTCACAATAAACTCGATGGCGGCGTCAACATCACCGCCAGCCACAACCCCGCCGAATACAACGGCCTGAAATTTTCCGGACCCGACGGCGGCCCGGCCCTGCCCGACATCACCAAGGACATCGAAAAGCGCGCCGCCGCATTGCCGGACGACGACGAAGCGCACTTCCAGGAAATCGCAGACGATTTCGAGCGAATCGATCCGCGCGCCCCGTACTTCGCACAGCTGAAAAAAATGATTCGCTTCGCTGTGCTCGCCAAAGCTAGGGGAAATTTTGCCTACGACGCCTTGCACGGCTGCGGCGCAGGCTGGCTCGATCGCATCCTCACCGACCACGGCATGACGGTTGAATCTATTCGCACCAACCGTGACGTGCTCTTCAATGGCAGCGGCCCCGACCCTTCCGAAGAAAATCTCGCGCCGCTGAAGAAGCTCGTACTCGAAAAGAACTCGCTCGCCGGGCTAGCCACCGACGGTGACGCCGACCGGTTCGGAATTCTCGACCGCGACGGCACGTTCGTGCAGCCGAATCACATCCTGGGCCTGGTGTTCGATTATTTGCTCGAGACGCGCGGTGAAAAGCTGGGCGCTCAGCGGAGCGTCGCCACCACGCATCTGATTGACGCCGTCGCGCGCCTGCATGGCGTGAAGACTTATGAAACTCCAGTCGGCTTCAAGTACGTTGGCCCGCTGCTGCGCGAAGGTAAGATTGCGCTGGGAGGCGAAGAAAGCGCGGGCATGACCATTCACGGCCATCTCCCAGAAAAAGACGGCATCCTCGCCTGCCTGCTGGTGGCCGAGATGATCGCCGCGCGCCAGAAATCGCTGGGGGATCAGTTACGCGATCTCTTCCGCCGCGTGGGCGCCGAGTTCTGGCCGGTGCGCGAAAATTTGCACCTCCCCGCAGACGCTCAGGCCAAGCTTCCACAACGCTTGCTGGAAAATTTTACGGAATTCGCCGGCCACAAAGTCGCGAAAACTGATCGCACCGACGGGCTGCAACTGATTTTCGACGACGGCTCGTGGATTTTGATGCGTCCTTCGGGCACGGAACCGGTCGTGCGGATTTACACCGAAGCCGCGCAGCTGACGGCCGCTAAGAAATTGGCGGCGGAAGCGCGCGCATGGATTTCCCAGTGAACCGCGACGTTAACAATCCGCCGCAGCAAAAGATAGTCGCCACCGCTTCACGCCAGTCCTTCACCGAGCAATTGAGTGCATTCTTGCACCGCAACTTGTATTGGTTCCTGTTTGCGGGATTTGTGCTACTGCTCCTGCAAGATATTTTTGGAACCCATGGCGTGCTGGCGATGCGTCGCTCGCAAGCCGAAGCGCGGAAAATTCAGCAGGAAATAACTCAATTGGATCGCGAAAATAAGAAACTGCAGGACCACGTGAAAGACTTGAAGACCGATCCCTCCACCATGGAATGCATCGCCCGCGAAGATTTCGGCCTGGCGCGTCCGGGAGAACTAATTTTCAAGACGCAGCCGAGGCCGGACGATCCCGAGCATCCCGCCGCGCCGCAGGGCTGTTCCGCGCTGAAACCTTAAGCCTCCGGCGCAAGGCGAAGCGTGCGGCGAAACCAGCCAATCAGTTCCGCGCGATTTCCCTTCCAGCGCGTGCGCGCCACAGACAATAAGACCATCGCCGTAGTAATGATCAGCAGCCCTGTCGTCGCCATCGCAATGGATTGCACGCCCTTCTGTAGAATGGAAAACCGTCCGTACACAAATTCAATGTGTACCCAGTAAACCAGCAGCGAAGTCTGGCCCATCTGCACCATCGGGCTGAACGGGATTCGCGAAACTACCCAGCGGCACCACACGAAGCTCAGCGGAAACATCACCAACAGAATTCCCACGCGCGCCAGAAAAAAATTCGGGCTGGTGTGCCAGTAGTCGTACGCCGCAAAGAGCTGCACAGGTCGGGCATCCAGCCACAGCGAAAGATAGTACAGCGCGATGCCGAGCGCGCCGAGGTAGGCGACCACCTTCGCCTGATTCTTCATCGCCCAATCGTCGAACAAGAAAAATCCCAACGCCAATCCGGCAAACGCAAACGCCGCCCAGGGAAAAACTGGAAATAGCCACGCCTGCGGAGTTTTGAACGTGTGCACGCCGTTGATGTAGGACTCGAGATACCACGGCAACCAGCGCGGCCGCCATGTGGTGTAAAGCGGCGGCGTAGCCAGCGCGATTGCCGAAGCCGCCCCCACCGCGAGCGCCAGATTCACCGCGCGCGTGCGTGCGAACCAACACACCACGCCCATCAAGATCATCGAAAAGCCGATCGTATTCAGAATGTCCACGCGCAGCAGATCAGTCCAGGGCGCCCAGGGCAGCCCAAGCAAATATTCCTGCAAGCGGAAACCGTACCCCAGCGCCAAAATTTCCGCGCCACGCAGAATCGTCTTGCGTGCGATATCGCTAGCCGCGACGCCCTTGCGCCGCAGCTTGTCGGTCACCAGCGCGAACGACACGCCCGCGAGAAACAAAAACAGCGGCGCCGGAACCGTGCCGCTCAACTGCGACCATTTGAAAAACGTCGTTTCGCGCGCCGCTGGACTCAACCACGAATCGTAAGCATGCACCTGAAACATCAGCAGGCAGGCAAATCCCCGCAGCCAATCAATATAAGTAAATCGTTCGGATTTCGTGGGTGCGAGCATGCCGAGGGCGTCGCTTTGAGCCGCACCAGAATTGCACAAGAATCACCGGGAACCCGAAACAAATCTTCGCAGCGCGTTAGTTTCCGGGGGGCGCGACTTGCCGATCGGTTACAAGGCTTGATCGCAGTGCCAAAGGGCATTCCACAGGACCCCGCTGCGTTTTTTCCAGGTTGCAATCGAATGTCGAGCGTTACCACCTCTCCCGGTTTGAGGTGGGCGGGCGAACTCTTGGACCTGTCAACAGTCCCTGGGAAATACTACGGCTCACAACCATCCAGCCACATTTTCATCCGAACGCCAGCGTTGGGAGGTATGAGGAGTCTGTAGTTGGATTTGATCAGTCCGTTGCTGGTCAGGAAATTGTTTGGTTCGGATGCTCGAAGGAGTTCAGCACAAGGACGTAAGGGAGATCCATTAACCGCATCAACTACGGTGCCCGTCAACACTCCTGCCCTAGGCCCAAGTCGGAGGTTCACGTCATCGTCAGCGTGTCGGGAGAACAAGAATACAGTCTTAGATTTGCCTTCGCTGCAGAACTGCTTGGACATAGCAGGGTAGTCTTCATCCAGTTTCTCTGCAGCTACCGAATACCCTCCCAACTGCAAATGACGGATTGCGAAATGTCCGGTTTCGTCTGTTTCGGCCTAAGGGATGATTGCCGCCATCGGTCGGCCTATCGGGCTGGCCTAGACAGCTGCGCCGCTTGCGGAATCGCCATTTTCATAACGAACGGTGCCTGCCATGACGCCGCTCGCGTCGGCTGCGGCAGCAGGTGTCGTTATACCTAGCCGAGCAGGAAAATCGACAATGAGTGCTACCAGCGCCAGGGATGATAGCGCGGCGCGACGCATACCCAATTCTGGCACAGATCCGTTGGGCATTGCCTTCGGTTGAATGGCTCGGCCCAAACCCTGACCCCCGCAGGTCGGTTCGTTCATCTCGCCGTAACACATCTGCGCTATCAGTCTTCAGCCGATAACATACGCCCCAAGCGAACTAGCCGCACAGGAGCTGTCGAATGCAGCCATTTGATCTGGTCGTAATCGGCTCAGGGCCGGGCGGGCAACGCGCCGCCATCCAAGGCGCGAAGGCCGGCAAGCGCGTGGCCATGATCGAAAAGCAGAGCGCCATCGGCGGCGTCTGCATCAATACCGGCACCATCCCCAGCAAGACGATGCGCGAAGCCGTGCTGCACCTCTCCGGCTTCTATTCCAAGAACTTCTACGGCGCCAATCGCGGAGCCGCGGCGACCATCACCATGGCTGACGTCATCTTCCGCATCCAACGCGTGGTCGAAAACGAAGTGGGAGTCACGCAGGACCAGCTCAAGCGCAACGGGGTGGACGTACTCCATGGCACTGCAAAATTCATAGACGCGCACCACCTGCGAGTCGAAAACGGCAATGGCTTCGCCGAAATTGAAGGCGAGTACGTGGTCATCGCTACCGGCACCAAGCCCGCGAAGAATCCGAAGGTTCCGATCAACGGCCGCAACATTATTGATAGCGACCAGATTCTGAGCATGCCGCAGATTCCCCGAACGCTCATAGTGGTAGGCGGCGGCGTGATCGGCGTCGAGTATGCCTGCATGTTCGCCACGCTCGGCGTGCGCGTCATCATTGTGGAAAAGCGGCCACGCCTGCTCGAGTTCGCCGATACCGAAATGGTGGAGGCGCTCAGCTACCAGATGCGCGATCACCGCGCCACCATGCGCCTAAACGAGGAAGTCGAAAGCGTGGAAGCGCTGCCCGACGGCAAAGTGGCCGCAAACTTGGTGAGCAAAAAGCGCATCAACGCCGATGCGTTGCTTTACGCCGTGGGCCGCCAAGGTAACGTGGAACGCCTAGACCTGGCCGCGGCAGGCATCGAGGCTGACAATCGCGGTCGGATTAAAGTTGACGCAGATTTCCGCACTACGCAACCGCATATCTTCGCTGTCGGCGACGTGATCGGCTTTCCCAGCCTGGCTTCCGTCTCGATGGAACAGGGGCGCATCGCCGCCGCACGGGCCTTCGGTCTGCAAGTGCAGACCGATCCGGAGAGCTACCCTTACGGGATCTACACCATCCCGCAGATTTCATTCATTGGCAAGACTGAGGAACAGCTCACCGACGCCGACGTACCCTACGAAGTGGGCGTGGCGTATTATCGCGAGATCGCACGCGGCCAGATCGCGGGTCATACCGACGGTCGCCTTAAAATCCTTTTCCATCGCGAGACCTTGGAATTGCTGGGCGTGCACATTTTCGGAGAAAATGCCGCCGAACTACTTCACATCGGCCAGGCAGTCTTCAAGCTCAAGGGCAAGATCACCTACTTCATAGATACCGTTTTCAACTACCCCACGCTAGCCGAGTGTTACAAGACCGCCGCGTTCAACGGCCTCAATCGGCTCAGCTGACTGTCTGCCAATACGATAGGGAGTTGCGATTGAAGTTCATTTCGGAACAGGCGCGCAGTTAAGTAAAATCTTCAGCCGTGGCGAAAAGCTCCGCATCCTGGTCCATGAACTTGCCCAGCGCTGCTATTGCGTGGGGCGTGATCGTGGGTCTAGCCGCGTTCTACGGAATTCGACTGGGCTACGGCGGGCGTTCGTTTGCGCTGGCACTTGGCGTGGCCGCGGCGCTTTTCGCGTTTGAGTTGTTTCTTGCTGCGCCGCGCGTGCTCGAGCGAGCGCGGCAGGTGTTCGGCGAACACGGCGCGGTGCTCGCGCCGCTGGTGCCCCTCTTCGCCGTGTTGATTTACAGCATCGGGGTCACCGCCAACTGGAAAACCGCTTTGCTGGGCGCGGCTTACGTCGTGCTGCCAGCGCTGCTGGCCGCCACGTCTATCGGGAAACCTCCTGGCCAGTGGCAAGATTACGCCGCCGTGTTGTTGATCTGGTTGCCGATTGAACTCCGCTGGAAGGGCCTAGCGTTTCTGTACGTGCTGTTCCCTTACCCGCCGCAACTGATGCACACGCTCACGATCCTGCTGGCGCTGAACACCGGCGTCGCAGCGTTTCTGTTGCTTCGGCGTCTGGATGGAATCGGTTACTCGGTGGAATGGCGGCGTGGCTTTGCGTGGAATGTGATTCTGCACTTTGGCGTATTCGCCGTCATCGCCATCGTCTTGGGTCTGCGCATCGGCTTCCTCACGTTCGCGCCGTCGCTCGGGCGCCTGCGAACCGCACCCATCGAAATCGTCGGGATTTTATTTTTCACGGCGTGGCCCGAGGAATTTCTGTTTCGCGGAGTGCTGCAAAATACTCTTTCGCGCACGTTCAAAAATCAGTGGGCGGGCCTGGCCGTCGCGTCCGTCGCTTTCGGCTTTGCGCACATCTTCCACGCGCCCTTCCCCAATTGGAAATATGTGTTCCTGGCAACGGTGGCGGGATTGTTCTACGGCCGTACCTGGATTAAAACGGGGTCGCTATTTCCCGGCGCGATCGTACACGCGCTGGTGGATATTCTGTGGCACATTTTATTTCGCTAGAACTGTGCGGCAGGATTTAGCCGCGCGCTGAACGCGCAAGACCGGTAGACTACTTCACAATTCCATGCAGCGGGCTCGAAGCAGACGCATACAGCTTCTTGACGATCCGCCCGGCCAGGAATGCCTTGCGTCCAGCATCCACAGCAGACCCCATCGCCTCCGCCATCAACACCGCATCCTGCGCCTCGGCAATCGCCGTATTCATCAGAACTCCGTCCGCACCCAGCTCCATGGCCAATGCTGCATCCGAAGCCGTTCCCACGCCTGCATCCACGATCAGCGGCACTGCCGCAATCCGTTCGCGCAGAATCCGCAGGTTCGTCACATTTTGAATTCCCATGCCGGAACCAATCGGAGCGCCCAAGGGCATCACCGCGGCCGCGCCTGCGTCAATCAATTTGCGCGCGACGATCAGATCGTCATTCGTATACGGCAGCACCACAAATCCTTCCGCCGCCAAAATCTTCGTCGCGGCGATCAGTTGCTCGGTGTCCGGAAAAAGGGTCTGCTGGTCGCCGATCACTTCCAGCTTCACCCACTCCGAGAGGCCCACTTCACGCCCCAGTCGCGCCGTGCGCACCGCCTCATCCGCGGTGTAGCAACCCGCCGTATTCGGCAAAATGAAAAAATTGGCGCGGTCAATATAATCGAGTAGGGATTCTTTCGACTTGTCGGTGAGATTCACGCGCCGCACCGCGACCGTGACTATCTCCGCGCCCGAAGCCTGATGCGCGCGGCGCATTTCGTCGAAGCTGCGGTATTTCCCCGTGCCCACAATCAAGCGCGAGTTGAAAGCGCGCCCGGCAATCACCAGTTGGTCGGCCATCACGATTCTCCGAATCTCATTGTACAGCGCGCGGACCCCGCAACGCGCGATTCCAGACGGCCTGCACTGCGTGGCCCGGACAGGCTATACGCGAAACCCTGGCCCGCCGCTAGGCCTGGTGCTGCGGCCGCGGCTCTTGCACGTCCGCATACAACCTCGCGATCACATCCTGATAGCGCTCTTCGATCACGCGCCGCTTCATTTTGAGCGTGTAGGTCAGCTCGCCACTGGCGTAAGTAAAATCCTGATCGAGCAGCGCGAACCGCTTCGGCTTCTCGTATTGCGCGAGCGACGCCGTCAGCCGTTCGATCTCGTGCGAGATTAAATCGCGCACCCACGGCTCCACAAGCATCTGCGCACGTGTGGAAAATTCGCGCCCTTGCCGCTTCGCTTCAGCTTCGATAGTGGCGAAATTCAAAACAATCAATACGGATACGAATTTGCGTTTGTCGCCCACCACAATCGCATTCGTAATGTACGGGCAGGACTTCAGCATATTTTCGATGGGTGCGGGCGCGACAAACTTTCCTGCGGCTGTCTTCAACAGTTCTTTTTTGCGGTCGGTGATGATCAGGTACCCGTCCGCATCCAGTTTTCCGATGTCGCCCGTGCGGAACCAACCATCCTCGCTCAACACGTCGCGTGTCTCGGCGGGCTTGCGATAGTAGCCCTGCATCACGTTCGGTCCCTTCACCAGAATCTCGCCGTCTTCCGCGATGCGAATTTCCACGTGAGGAATAGGACGCCCCACCGTACCCACCTTGTTCGCAGTCGGCAAATTCGCCGTGACTACCGGCGCAGTTTCCGTCAGGCCATAGCCCTGATACACCCTCACGTTCAACGACCAGAAAAATTCCGCAAGTTCTGGCGCCAGCGGCGCTCCGCCGGAGCAAAACGTCCGAATTCTGCCGCCCAGCCCCTCGCGAATTTTTGAAAAAACCAACTTATCCGCGATGCTCCAGCGCAACTGCAGCTGCGTGCCAGCTTTTTTCCCGTAAGCGCGCCACGGAACCGATTCCTGCGCCACGCGCAGCGCCCAATCAAAAATCTTGCGCTTCAGTCCGATCTCGCGATGCCCTTTCTCCAGAATGTTTGTGTACAACTTTTCGAAAAATCGCGGCACCGCGGCCGTCATCGTCGGATGCACTTCCAGCAGCGCTTCAGCGACGGCTTCGATCTGTTCGAGGTAGGCGATCGAAACTCCGCGCGACAAATATCCGTAGCCGACCGTGCGCTCGTATACATGAGCGAGCGGCAAAAATTCCAGCGCCACGTCATCCGGATGAAAAACATATTCCTGCAGCGAGTCAACTGCATTCGAGCTGAGGTTCGAATGGCTGAGCATCACGCCCTTGGGCTCCCCCGTGGTGCCGGAGGTGTAGATGATCGTCGCCAGCAGATTGCCTGAAACTTCCTTCGCGCGCCGCCGGTATTCGGCAACATCCGCCTCTCCGGCCGTGGCAATCAACGTCTCATAGCGCAGAATCTCGCCGTGCAGATCGCTCGGCGGCGCCACCGAAATCACATGTTCGAGGCCCGGCATGCGTTCACGCGCCTCGGCGATCTTGCGCGCTTGCGGCTCGCCCTTGGTAATCACAATCCGCGCGCCCGAATCGTTCAAGATGTAGGTGAGCCGGTCCACGGATTCGTTAAAATAAATCGGCACGCTGGCCGCGCCCAGTCCGGTGATCGCGAAATCCGCAACGTGCCATTCCGCGCAATTCGGTGCGAAGATGCCCACGCGGTCGCCCGCCTTGATGCCCAGTTCTCCCAGCGCTTTCGACAGCCCCGCCACACGCCGCAGCATTTCCCCCGCGCTGAAGGATTCCCAGCCATTCGCCGTCCTGTAAATTTGCGCTTTCGGATTGGCGTGGCGATCTACGGCGTCCAGAAAAAGTTTGTTCAGCGCGGGATAGTCCATGTGCTCTCAAACAACTCTAGCGTATAGGCGCGGCACGCGCAACGCGATTGGCCCGACGCGTTGTGGCCCGCCCCGCGCGAAGGTTGCTGTCGCGCTACAAATCCAGCGTCCGTGTGCGATAAGATGCCTGTGGAGGATCTCCATGTCGAAGTTAGCCACCGACCAAGCTTCTGGCTATCAACCTGGGCGCGCGCCACGCGGCTCCGCGCTTTCCTGCAAGGGCTGGCAGCAGGAAGCGGCGCTGCGCATGTTGATGAACAATCTCGACCCGGAAGTCGCCGAGAAACCAGAAGATCTGATCGTCTACGGCGGCCGCGGCAAGGCCGCGCGCAACTGGAATTGCTACCACGCCATCGTCGCGTCGTTGCGTGCGCTGGAAAATGACGAAACTCTTCTGGTGCAATCCGGCAAGCCCGTCGGAACTTTTCGCACGCACAACTACGCCCCGCGCGTGCTGATCGCCAATTCCAACCTCGTCGGACACTGGAGCGATTGGAAGCATTTCGACGAGCTCGACCGCGCCGGTCTGATGATGTACGGCCAGATGACCGCAGGCAGCTGGATCTACATCGGCTCGCAAGGAATTCTGCAGGGAACTTACGAAACTTTTGCCGCAGCCGCGCGGCAGCATTTCAGCGGCGACCTCGCCGGAAAATTGGTGGTGAGCGGTGGGATGGGCGGCATGGGTGGCGCGCAACCGCTGGCCGCAACTCTGAACGGCGCCGCGTTCCTGGGAATTGACGTTGACCCCGAACGTATCAAGCGCCGCGTGAAAACGGGCTACTGCGATGTGATGGTCAACGATCTCGACGAAGCGCTGCGCATCCTGAAAAATGCCGTGCGCAAACGCGAAGCCACTTCCGTCGGACTCAGCGGCAATTGCGCGGACGTAATTCCCGAGCTCGCGCGCCGCGGCGTGGTCCCCGATCTGCTCACCGACCAAACCAGCGCCCACGATCCCATCGGCGGATATATTCCGCAGGGCCTCGACGTCGCGCAAGCGGCTGAGCTACGCAAGGCCGATCCCACCGCTTACGAAATGCGCTCGCTCGATTCCATCGCGCGCCATGTGAATGGCATGCTCGCGCTGCAGAAATTGGGTTCGGTGACTTTTGATTACGGCAACAATATCCGCACCTTTGCATTCCAGCAAGGCGTGAAGAACGCGTACGATTTTCCCGGATTTGTGCCCGCCTACATTCGCCCGCTGTTCTGCGAAGGCCGAGGTCCGTTCCGCTGGGCCGCGCTTTCCGGTGAGCCTTCCGATATTCATCGCACCGACCAGCTGGTTCTGGAAATGTTTCCGCACGACGAAATTCTTTCGCGCTGGATAAAGCTCGCGCAAAAACGCGTGCGTTTCCAAGGCCTGCCCGCGCGCATCTGCTGGCTGGGCTACGGCGAACGCGACCGCTTTGGCCTGGCGCTGAACGATTTGGTCGCGCGCGGCGAATTGAAAGGCCCCATCGTCATCGGCCGCGACCACCTGGATTGCGGCTCGGTCGCTTCTCCCTACCGCGAAACAGAAAAAATGCTAGACGGCTCGGACGCGATCGCCGACTGGCCTCTGCTTAATGCTCTGCTGAATACCGCCAGCGGTGCCAGCTGGGTTTCGATTCACAATGGCGGCGGCGTAGGCATCGGCTACTCGCTGCACGCAGGCCAAGTAACGGTTGCCGATGGCAGCAGAGAAATGGGCGAACGCATTCAGCGCGTACTGACCAACGATCCCGGCATCGGCGTCGCACGCCACGTGGACGCCGGCTATCCCGAAGCCGTCGCTTTCGCGCAGAAGTCCGGTGTAAAAATCCCGATGCCGTGAGGCTTGTCTGGGCTTTGTGTCGGAGGGCAGTTCATGGAGTCGCCGCTTAGAGGGATGAGTCCGTGGTTGGTCGCCGTTATATTGCTGTGTTCCTTCCTGTATTTCGGCCTCCTCGTCTGGGAGCAGCGCATACCCGGCGGCACTGTTCGCGATGCGCTCTTGTCTTGGCAGCACAGAGAAGCTAATTCTGGCCCAACTCCGTTGGAACTAACGAGTGCTGTGGTATTGGCGCTTGCGCTTGTTTGGTTCACGTTTTTTTTCCGGCAGTAAACGAGTTACAAAGGATGACAAAAAGATCGTCACATTGATGTCGCTAGGGGCAGCCATCGGCTGGCTCACAATAATCGTTCGATATTTCCTAAGATCTTAGCCGTGAGGAGGAACCTATGATCGTAATCACCGGAGCCACAGGAAATACAGGCAAGCCTGCAGCCGAAGCCCTTCTGGCCCAGGGCGAAAAAATTCGCGTCAACGGCCGCGACGCATCCAAACTTCAGCAATTCGTGCAGCAAGGCGCCGAAGCCGCCGTAGGCAGCGTGGATGACCTGGCGTTCCTCCGCAAAGCATTCCAGGACGCGCAGGCGGCGTACCTGATAATCCCGCCAGACATGCAGACGAACGACTACCGCGGCTACCAAGAGAAAATCGTGGCCGCCTATGCCGCCGCAATCGCCGACGCCAAAGTTCCCTACGTCGTGACTCTCAGCAGCATCGGCGCGGACTTGCCTGAAAAATCCGGCCCCATCCTCGGCCTGCGCAGCTTGGAGACGAAATTGAACGCCATCAAGGACCTCAACGTTCTGCACCTGCGCCCCGCCGGATTCATGGAGAATCTTTTCATGAGCGTACAGCCGCTGCGCACTATGGGCACGATTCCGGGTCCGATGCCCGGCGACGCAATGCATGCGATGATCGCCGCGCGGGACATCGGCGCGTATGCCGCGGAAAGATTGCACGCACGCGATTTCACCGGCAGCTCGGCGCAGGAGCTGCACGGCCAACGCGACGTGACCATGAAAGAAGTCGCTTCGATCGTCGGCAACGCGATCGGCAAGCCCAAACTTGGCTACATGCAGGTTCCCTTCATGATGCTCGAGCCGGCTCTGGTGCAAACTGGCCTGCCAAAATCCACGGTCGCGCTAATGATCGAAATGTGGAAATCCATGAACTCCGGCGCGCTCAAAGTTCACGAGCCCAGAAACGCGAAAAACACCACGCCGACTTCGATCGAAACTTTCGTCAGCGAAGTTTTCGCACCGGCGTATCTGAGCATGGCAGCGAAGGCATAGCGCTGCCACGTCGCGCGTGTTCCTAGCGGCGCGCTTCGGTGCGCCATCGGTGTTGCACTACGGATCGCGCTGGTCCCGCTTTGCGGGACCGGCGCTACAAAACCGGCCCAAACCGTTTACCGTTGCGCATCGCCAGTAGTCTTTTACTCCCCGTCGGCGTTAGTATCGCTGCACCCGTGCCCGACTACCTCATCACCGGCTGCTCGCAGCTGCTGACTTTGCGCGGACCAGCTCCCCGCCGCGGCAAAGCGCTCAGCGACCTTGGCATCATTCCTGACGGCGCGATCCTTATTCACGAGGACCGTATCGCAGCGATCGGCCCGCGGCGCCGCATCGAAAAATTGCGCCCAGCCCGCCGCGCGGAAAAAATCGATCTCGCAGGCCGCGTGGTCCTCCCCGGCTTCGTGGATTCGCACACCCACCTGATTTTCCCGCGCAGCCGCGCCCAAGAATACGAAGAGCTCATCGCGGGAGCCAGTTACGAAGAAATCGCGCGCAAAGGCGGCGGGATACGCTCGACCGTGGATAGCCTGCGCCGCGCCACTGCGAGCGCACTGAAAACCCGCGCCATCGCCAACCTGAATTTCTTCGCCGCTCACGGCACCACCACCATCGAATCCAAAAGCGGCTACGGCCTCGATTGGAACAGCGAACTTAAAATCCTGACGCTGCTCTCTGAATTGCATCAGGAGCAACCGCTCGATATCCATTCGACGTTTCTCGGCGCGCATGTCGTCCCCGCGGAATATCGCAGCCGTCCGGAAGCCTACGTGAACCTGTTGGTGGATCGCTGGATTCCGACGGTTGCGATGGCCGGCCTCGCCGAATTCTGCGACGTTTTCTGCGATCGCGGCGCTTTCACCGTCGCGCAGTCGCGCAAAATCCTCGCCGCCGGACGCGCCGGAGGCCTCGTGCCGCGCATCCACGCCGAGCAACTTGCAAACACTGGCGCCGCGCGCCTCGCCATCGAAATGCAAGCAGCCAGTGCCGACCACCTGGAAAAAGTCAACGCTGCGGATATTCGCGCGCTCGCTCTCTCAAACGTCGTCTGCACTCTGCTACCCGGCTGTTGCTTCCATCTCGGCCTGAAGCACTTCGCACCTGCGCGCAAGTTAATCGATGCCGGCGCGGTCGTGGGCATCGCCACCGATTTCAATCCCGGGACCAGCCCTACGCTGAGCATGTCCATGATTTTGTCGCTGGCCTGCACTCAGATGCGCATGACTCCCGCGGAAGCCATCACCGCCGCAACCATCAACCCCGCCTATTCCCTGCGCGCCCATGATCGCGCCGGCTCACTCGAAGTTGGCAAGTATGCGGACATCGCCGCCTTTGACGTGGCCGACTACCGCGAAATCCCGTATTATTTTGGTGTGAATCTTTGCGCCTTCACCATGAAACGCGGCGCCATGATCTACTCGAAGAATCTTTAAACCACATGAAACGACTCGTCGAATCTGTTCCGAATTTTTCCGAGGGACGCGACATCGCTAAAGTTGACGCCATCATCGCCGCGATGCGCGAAGTTCCGGGCGTGTATCTGCTCGACCGCGAAAGCGACGCCGATCATAACCGCAGCGTCGTCACCATTGCCGGCGAGCCTGACGCGGTGGCCGAAGCCGCGCTCCGCGGCGTGGGAAAAGCCGCCCAGCTGATTGACCTCACCAAACATTCCGGCGCGCACCCGCGCATGGGCGCAACGGACGTGGTGCCGTTCATCCCCGTCGAAGGCGTCAGCATCGAAGACTGCGTCGCGCTCGCGAAAAAAGTCGGCCGCGAAATCTGGCAGCGCTATCACATTCCAGTCTATTTCTACGAGGCCGCCGCGCAGCGTCCTGAACGCAGCAACCTGGAAAACATTCGCAAGGGCCAGTTCGAAGGCCTGCTCGCCGAAGTTCCCAAGAATCTCGATCGCGCGCCCGATATCGGCGAACAAAGGCTTCACCCTACCGCAGGAGCGACAGTCGTCGGCGCGCGCAAATTCCTGGTGGCCTACAACATCAACCTGAACACTCCGAACATGGAGATCGCAAAAAACATCTGCAAGAACATTCGCTTCTCGAATGGTGGCTTGCGCTTCGTGAAAGCCATGGGCGTGGATCTGCGCGCACGCCAACTCGCGCAGGTTTCCATCAACATGACGGATTTCGAGCAAACGCCGCTGCATCGCGTATTCGAAATGGTGAAGCGCGAAGCCGAACGTTACGGCGTTTCCATCGTCGGCAGCGAAATCGTTGGCCTGATTCCCAAGCGCGCCATCGAAATCACCGCCGACTTTTATCTACAGCTCGAAAACTTTTCCCCCGCACAGGTGTTTGAGAACCGTATCGAAGCTTCGCTCAGCGGCAACGTAATTCCGGGAGTTCCCGGCAAGCTGGCGGCGCTCGCGCAGCCTTTTCTCGATGCAGTCGCCGAGCCTACCGCCACTCCCGGCGGCGGCTCGGTCGCGGCGCTTGCGGGCGCGCTCGGTGCCAGCCTCGGCCAGATGGTCGCCAGTCTCTCGCGCAAGAAAAAATCGCAGGCCGCTCATGTGGATAAACTGAGCGACGCGTTGGCCGAATTTCAGGCCGCTGCGCGCGTGCTTTCGGAAGCGATTGACCGCGACGCGGCCTCCTTCAGCCAAGTGATGGCTGCTTACAAGTTGCCGAAAGATACGTCTGAACGAGAGGGCCAGCGCGACGCCGCAATTCAGCAGGCGCTGCAGGGCGCGGCTAGTGTTCCGCTCGAAGTCGCTCGCGCGGCCGCGGAAGTTTTTGACCGGCTCGGGCAACTGGAAAGCATCTCCAGCCCGTCTATGTATTCAGACATCCGCGTAGGAAGATTGATGGCCGCCGCGGCGGTTCGCGGCGCGCTGGAAAATGTAGCGATCAATCTGGAATCCATCAAAGACAGCGAATTTGCCAAGCGGCTGCACGCGGAGTCCGCAACCCTTGCCGCGCGTGTGACTGAAAGTGCGGTCGCGGTCAACCGGTGATAATTTGATTTTCAGAATGAAGGCAAAGATTTGAACTGAGGGGATACCCAATGAAAAATTCAATCATCCGCAGCGCGATTTCAGCCCTACTCGCTTTGGCCCTGGTGTTCGGCACCGTCAGCATCGCTCCCACGCACACCTCCGCCGCTTCGCTCAGCACGTCCATCATCGGCATGTTCCCGAAATCAGTGGGCGAATTTTCCTACGCCGACCTGAAAGCCGCGCGCAAATTCCCCTGGTTCACCCAACTCTACGGCCAGGTGCTTCCGCCGAAATTTCGCCAGTTCGAAAGCTTTCTCGGTTCCTCCGGCGTGGATCCGAATTCTCAGGTCGAAGAGATCGCCTGGGCGAACGTCACCAGCGGCAGTACCGACGATGTCGTCGGCATCGCGCTCGGCCAGTTCGATCCTTCCTCGGTGGAAACCAAACTCAAAGCGCAGAAGGTTCCTTCGTTCGAAGTGCAGGGCTATCGTCTTTACGCGTTCGGCAGCGGCGCCGCGGCCGGCGACATTCTTTTCGTCTTCTTCGATTCCAGCACAGCCGCTTTTGGCAACCGCACTGTTCTCGAACACCTCATCAACGTCCGTATGGGCGGCGAAGAAACGCTTCTCACCGGCAAACTTTTCCCGCTGATCACCGAAGCCAATGGTAACGGCATTATCTGGGCCGTCTTGGATAAAGACCACACGCACCTGGCCATGCAACAACTCGTCCCGCAAGCGGGGCAATTTCCGCAAGCCGCCGCGATCATCGGGCGCCTGCACGCGATGATCATCAACATCAACGCGGATAGCGGTGTGGACGCGCACTTCCAGGCCGTCTGCGATTCCGTGGATGACGCGAACTTACTCGGTGCCGCGATGCAGGCCGGCATCATGTATCGCAGATATCAGGAGGCGCAGGGCAATCCGTCGCTCGCGAAAACTCTGGATCAGGTGAAAGTCACGCCGACCGGTGATCGCCTGAAAATTGAAGCGCCGGTGAGCCAGGAAGAATTGTTGTCGCTGATTCAGACCAAGGCGTTCGCTGCACCGATGTGATCGAAGTTCCGCTCGGCCGCAACGGCGGGTCGTAAGACTCGCCGCTGCACTTCCTTCAAGTTCGAATCCTCCCAATTTTTTCAGCCACGCAAAATTGAGGATGGGATTTCCACACGCGGGTGCGGAGCGACTCACGGAAGGATTAAGCAAAACCGCACAACCAAGAGTAGCGAGGAGTCAAGCGTTTGTCTTACGTCCACCGTCACAATACTTGATCAAAGTCATACGCGAGAGCCCGCCGCTGGTCGCATACTGGACGCGATCCACCTTCGTCATCTGCAGTGCCCTGCTCAATCCCGCCCCGGGATCCCCCGCCGCATCTCCGATGAAGGTATCCAACCCGGCGGTAGGCAGCGCAGCTCCGGTATGCTCGATCGCCACTTCCACTCGATCCGGATAATCCGAAATAATCACCCGCACCGTTGGTTCCCCGTTCGCCTGGCCTTGCATCAACGGAAATGTCTCGCGGCACGCTTCTTCCACCGCCGAGGTAAGTCCCTGCCGGCCCGCCTCCGACAACCCGCAGCGTTGCGAAGCGTGCTGCACCACCGCACCGATGGCCCCGAAAAAACGGGTATCTTCGTGCAGGATTAGTTCGGTGTGCGCCGGTTCAGTGCTCATTCTGAGTGACTCATAGGTTAGTGCTGTTCGGCGTCGGCCACTCGCACGTCGCAGGCCTCACGGCAGTCTGGACAATAATACATTCCATCCACCGCCAGCCGGATATTGTGTTGCGATTGGCAGAAACAGCAGAATTTCTCGCAGGTGCACTGCGATTCCGGCTTGTCACATTGCGAACAAAGTGTAAGCACCGTCGCCGCCTCTGGGTCGAATACGCGCCTGTATCGCTTAGATCATAGTAGGACATGCGCGACACAGCCACAAGCGCCTTGCACTGCGCGATTCCCTGCGACGCAAAGGCGCGCCGCCGCGATGCAATGCGCTGCAACATCCTCCGCCGCAATGAAAATGACCAGCGGTCGCCTTCCTTGACACTCCAAAACTCGCATGCTACGTTCGATATTTCGCCGCGATAATGAGAAACCCTCTGTGAACACATCGGCAACCGTGGAATTACGCAAGACCGCTCTGAATTCCGTCCATCGCCGGCTCGGCGCCAAGATGGTCAACTTCGGCGGCTGGGATATGCCTTTGGAGTACTCCGGAATCATCGCCGAGCATCAAGCCGTGCGCACGCGCGCGGGCCTGTTCGACGTCAGCCACATGGGCGAACTAGAAATCCATGGTCGGAATGCGCTGCAACTGGTGCAATGGGTCAGCTGCAACAACGCCGCGAAATTGAACGTTGGTCAGGCCCACTATTCCGGCCTGATGACCTCCCGTGGCACATTCGTGGATGATCTTCTGGTGCACAAAATCTCGGACACGCACTATTTGCTCTGCGTCAACGCCGGAAATCAGGATGACGATTTTCAGCACGTCGTAGCAAACAACAAATTCGATGCCGAAGTCGAAGACGCCGGCCCCCGCTACTCGCAACTCGCGATTCAAGGCCCGCGCGCCGCTGAAATTCTGCAAACGCTCACAACCGCGTTGCTCGACGCCATACGCTACTATCATTTTACATTTGGCAAAGTCAGCGGCGTGGATTGCCTCATCGCACGCACGGGCTACACCGGCGAAGACGGCTTCGAAATTTATTTCGCGCCGGAATACTCTGAAAAACTCTGGGCCGATCTGATGCAAGCCGGAGAATCCGCCGGCATGATTCCCTGCGGCCTCGGCGCGCGCAATACTCTGCGCCTGGAAGCAGGCATGTGCCTCTACGGCCATGAAATTGACGACACCACCACGCCCTGGGAAGCCGGCCTGGCCTGGATTTGCAAAATGGAGAAGGCTCCTTTTCTCGGAAGTGATGCTCTCGCGCAACAAAAGCAATCGGGCCTGCCGCGAAGACTCATCGGATTCGAAATGCTCGACAAACGCATCGGCCGCGATGGCTACCCAGTGCTGATCGCCGGCCACGAAGCGGGCAAGGTGACCAGCGGCTGTCCCGCGCCGTTCCTGAAGAAAAATATCGGCATGGCGTACGTTCCGCCGGCGAAGAACACTGTCGGCGCGGAAATCGAAATCAGCATTCGCGGTCAGGCGGCGCCCGCGCGCATCGTCGCTCCACCGTTTTACAAGCGTCCGCAATAGGCCTAACGCATCGAATCGAAAGGGGCAAAATGTACCCAACCGACTATCGCTACACGAAAGACCATGAGTGGATCAAAGTTCAAGGTGACATCGGCACCATCGGCATTACCGATTACGCGCAGCAGGAATTGGGCGATGTCGTTTTCGTGGACGTGCCCAAAGTCGGCGCCAAGCTGGCTCCCGGCAAATCTTTCGGCAGCGTGGAGTCGGTAAAAGCCGTCAGCGAAATTTACAGCCCTGTTTCCGGCGAAGTCACCGAGACCAATCCGCTGCTGACCGACACGCCGGAAACAATCAATACGGACCCGCACCACACCGCGTGGCTGATCAAGCTGAAGCTCGTGGATCCCAAAGAAGTGGCGGGCCTGATGGACGCCGCCGCCTATGAAACCTACATCGCCGAACAAGCCAAGGAACACTCCGCCTGATGCGCTATCTCCCTAAAAGCCCCTCGGAGCGCCAGGAAATGCTGGCCGCCATCGGGACGCGCTCCGTCGAGGAGCTTTTCACATCCATTCCGGAAAAATTCCGGCTGCGCGCGCCGCTCGATCTGCCCGGCCCGCTTTCCGAATCCGAGATCATTCAATATTTTCAGGCGCGCGCTGCGGAAAACGCACGTGGTTACGTTTCTTTTCTCGGCGCGGGCGTTTATCAGCATCTGCGCTCCGTCGCCGCCGACGCGCTGATGCAACGCGGCGAATTTCTCACTTCCTACACGCCCTACCAGGCCGAATTCGCGCAAGGCACGCTCACCGCCATCTTCGAATTTCAAACCTTGATGTGCCAGCTCACCGGCCAGGAAGTCGCCAACGCCTCAATGTACGACGGCTCCACCGCGCTCACCGAAGCCGTGTTGATGGCCGAACGGCTGACCGGTCGCCGCCACGTTCTTGTCGCGCGCTCCGTGCATCCCGAATATCGGCAGGTCCTGAACACCTACGCAAAAAATCTCGGACTCGAGATTGAAGAAATCGGCTACACCGCGTCCGGGCAACTCGATCGTGCCGCGCTGAAACCGGAAACGCTCGCGCGCACTGCAGCCGTGGTCGTGCAGTCTCCGAACTTTTTCGGAGTGCTGGAAGAAATCCCTGCGCTGGCCGAGGCCGCACACGCTTCCGGCGCGCTGCTGGTCACCGCTATCACCGAAGCTGTTTCGTTGGGCATCGTTCGCCCGCCCACCGCAGCCGACATCGTCGCCATGGAAGGCCAGGCCTTCGGCATACCTTCCAGCTATGGCGGTCCGTACGTCGGCGTGATCGCCACGCGCGAAAAATTCGTGCGCCAAATGCCCGGCCGCCTCGCCGGACTAACTACTGACGCCGCAGGCAATCGCGGGTTCGTGCTCACCCTCGCCACGCGCGAACAGCACATCCGCCGCGAGAAGGCCACCTCCAACATTTGCACCAACGAAGCTCTCTACGCTCTCGCCGCCACAATTCACTTGTGCCTGATCGGAAAGGAAGGCTTGCGCGAGCAGGCGCTGCAAAATCTCGCGAAAGCCCGTTTCGCCCAAGCCGAGCTTGAAAAAATTCCCGGCGTGCGCCCTGTCTTCACCGGCCCCACGTTCAACGAGTTCTCTCTGGAATTTCCGCGCTCGGTGAAAATGATCAATGCCGAGCTGCTGCGAGAAAAAATCATCGGCCCGTTCGCGCTCGGCACGCAGTACCCGGAACTCACCAAGCGCGCCGTCATCTGCGTCACCGAAACTACGCCGCGCGCCGAAATCGAACGCTTCGCCGCCACCGTGCGCCGCATTCTGGAAAGACCCGTTTAAGGAGCTGTAAGAATTGAATTCCAAGCTCACCGATCTGGAAGCGCCCGTCAAGAACGTAGGCAAAGCTCGCGCCCACGTCAGCCAGAACGAAGGCCTGATCTTCGAACAATCCGCCCCCGGCAAACGCGGCATGGAACTTCCGCCGCTCGACGTCCCAGTCGTCGATCCCGCCACAGCTCTCGGCTCACAACACACTCGGGCTGCAATCGAGGGTTTCCCCGAAGTCAGCGAAATCGAAGTGATCCGCCACTTCACGCGCCTCTCCACCTGGAATTACGCCATCGACCTCGGCATGTATCCGCTCGGCTCCTGCACCATGAAATACAATCCGCGTGTAAACGAATTCGTCGCCCGCCTCGACGGCTTGGCGAACGAACATCCCGAGCAACCAGCCGAAGTCTCGCAAGGCTGCCTGCGCATCCTGCACGACCTGCAGAAGTGCCTCGTCTCCATTACCGGCATGGACGCTGCCACGCTGCAACCCGCCGCCGGCGCGCAAGGCGAACTCACCGGCTTGCTCATGATTCGTGCCTACTTGGAAAGCCAGGGCAATCCGCGCCACAAAGTTCTGATACCCGATTCCGCGCACGGCACCAATCCTGCGTCCGTCGTCATCGCCGGATACGAAGTGCAGAACATCAAATCCAATAGCCGCGGCCAAATTGACACCGATCACTTGCGCGAATTCGTCAGCGACGACGTCGCCGCGCTGATGCTCACCAATCCCAGCACCCTCGGCGTCTTCGAAGAACGCATCGCCGAAATTGCCGCCATCCTCCACGAACGCGGCGCCCTGCTCTACATGGACGGCGCCAATATGAACGCGCTTGCCGGCGTCACGCGCCCCGGCGATTTCGGCGTGGACGTGATGCACCTGAATCTGCACAAGACTTTTTCGACGCCGCACGGCGGCGGAGGCCCCGGCGCCGGCCCCGTGCTCGCGAAGAAAATCCTCGAACCGTTCCTGCCGGTTCCCGTCGTCGTCCAGAAGCCAGACGGCACCTACGCCCTCGATCACAATCGCCCGAAATCCGTAGGTCGCGTGCGCGCCTTCGCCGGAAATTTCGGCGTCCTTCTCCGCGCCCTGGCCTACACGCTCGCCTACGGCCCCGGAATCCGCCAGGCCACCGAAGACGCCGTGCTCAACGCGAATTACATTCGTAAAAATCTCGAGCCCTATTTCGATCTCCCTTACAATCTGCCCTCCATGCACGAAGTCGTCTTCAGCGACGCGCGCCAAAAAGTGAAAGGCGTAAGTACCATGGACATCGCCAAGCGCCTCATTGATTACGGCTTTCACCCGTACACCACGGCTTTCCCGCTGATCGTTCCGGGCGCCATGATGATCGAGCCGACGGAATCCGAATCGAAGCAGGAATGCGACCTGTTCATTGACGCGATGCGCTCCATCGCCGCCGAAGCCGACGCTACGCCCGATCTCGTAAAGACCGCTCCGCACTCGACACGCGTCGGCCGCCTGGACGAAGTCGCCGCCGCGCGCAAACCAATCCTGCGCTGGAAGCCCGCGTAAACACTCGGTACGATGACGCGAGAATCCTGGTAGGTTGTGGCTTCAGCCACACCTGCGGGTCACAAACGCAGTCCGGCTTTAGCCGCTGCAGTACGGAGGGCACAAACTCCACATGCGGTCAAAACGTCAGCTACCAGGCGACACCGCGCCTCTCGCGTGGTCAGCCTGTTTACTGGCATAATGTAAGTGACTCTCAGAATTTTGAAGGCTTTCGGAAGCACGAGCGCATCGCAGCAGAAAGAGGACCAACGTGACACCTGAACAAGCCGCATTTCTTGCAGAGACGCTTCTACCGCAGGTTCAGAAGGAGTACCTCACCACGCGCCGCGTTCTGAAAGCCATTCCCATCGCCAAAGAAGGTTATCGCCCGCACCCGGACTCGCGCAGCGCCTTCGAACTCGCCTGGCATATCGCCTCTTCCGATGTCTGGTTCCTCGACGGATTCCTTACCGGCAAATTCGAAATGGACGACGATTCCATCCCCGCGGATATCGGCACCACCGAAGATATTCTTGCTCTTTACGAAGACGGCTTCGAAACAAAACTGCCGCAAGTCAGAAAGCTTTCGCCCGATTTCTGGGCCACTCCTCTGCCCTTCTTCGGAATTTACAACAATCCCGCCGTGCTCTATCTCCAATTCATGCTGCTCCACGCAGTTCACCATCGCGGCCAGCTCGTCGCCTACCTACGGCCGATGGGCGCCAAAGTCCCCAATATTTACGGCGGCAGCTTCGACGAGCCCTGGACCGAGCCGGAAAAGTAGAGCGACGCGCTCCCCCTGCTCACTTCTGTTGCGAGTCGTCCGCCTTCGTAGTGATCGCGCCTGCGTCGGAGATCAGCAGGCTGCGCGCGCTGGTAGTGGCGGCGCATTCGGCGTCGGTCTGTTCCCGCACGAATCCAACACTGGAGTTCCAGAACATTCTGACCTTTATAGGACACAACCCGGAGTCGACGAGTTTGCCTTCCAGATCGTATTGGTGCGCAGGCTCGACGTCCAGATTTGCGTCCAAAGTCCCCTTCTTGCGGTCCATGGAAGCCGCGAACGGCTCGGATCGCGTATTGCCGCAGGATGCGTAGGTGCCGAACTCGGACGCGATACGCACACCGCTGAAGACATATCGCCCGGTCCCGGAATTAAATCCAGCCGCGAGCCACACGATCTCATGAAATGTTCCCTGCTTCGCCGTGACTTGCCACAGCGAGACATTCGAAAACGATTCCAGCGCCTGCACCTGGAAAATAGGCGCAGCGTCATCAGCAAATTTATCAGCAGCGCTGATCGCGACCGGGACCAGGTATCCGCGCATGTCGGGCGCCGAGGGAACGTCGGTGGTCACAACGGATAGAGGCTCGTCCACCAGCGGCTGCGGAAGAATTTCAAACGCAGCACTTGGACCCTGCGAATCCACCACTGCACCGAAGTACCGTGGCTCAAATGACTTGCTGCCGCGCGAAGCGAGCAGCACCGCCGTTTCCCGCGCGCCGGTCGGAGCGTATCGTCCGAGCATGGTCACGGCTCCCAGGCCCGGAACGTCCGGCGTCTTGTTCGCCAAATCGTTGTAAGTGCTCCATGCCGCGACAGCGTTCAATGTTGGCGGCTCCCCTTCCTTTACCGTATAGGGCGCGTCAGCACCGCTGGCCAAATAGAAGCGGTGCGTCACGGGTGGAGTGAAGTCGCCAGTCTCAGTGGACGTGCGCAAAAAGTCCGACTTCGCTGGCATCCCAATCGCACGAGAGCGCAGTGGTCGGAGCCGTCCCGTTGTCGTAGACACCGCACGCGCCGCCTCCCTCCGCGGCGATGCACTGCAGTGCGGACAGCAGCGAGGGATGCAGCGTCCGAAAATCGAGAAACAGGATTTTCTGCACCGCCGCTTCCGTGCTGGCGCCGACTTCGCGCCTCCACCAGTACACCTCAAAAATCGGAATGCCGTTCTTGAGGGCCAGCGAAACGGCCGGCCCTGGATCGTCGTCTTTGTTAACTCCCTGCTCTGGACCGGTGTCGCCCTTGGTGCGCAGGAAGAAATCGGACTCGGGCGCGTCGCCGCGCTCGCGCGCAATTGTGAACCAGAATTCATCTTGATTTCGAACCGCGCGCACAAACATCGATACGGCAGGATTCTTCGGCGTCGTCCTCGCCTTGATCCTTCGCCACCAGATAGATTTCGACGCTGTCGTAGGGAAACTTGCCGCCCGCAAACGGTCCGGCGGAAAGTGCCGGCTTGGATTTCCGCAGGCTCGCGATTTCCGCAGCTGGAGCAACCACGAGATGAATCAATTGCTTGTCGAGCAGGATAGAATTGCCGAAGTTCGAAGAGCAGGAGATCGCGCCGAAGGGTGTGGCCTCTTGCTGCGCCGTGACAGGAGCAGCCGCCGGGAAAACCACCATCGCCAAGGCCACCGCGGCTGCCAGAAACAGCGCGGACCGCGGTGTCTTCATAAAGCCTCAGAAAGGACGGTCGCCTCAAACCAGGCGATCAACGCGAACCGGTCAATTTGCGTCAGCCAATTCGGTGGCGCGAGATTCAGCCCTAAGCCCGCAGCCGCCTACTTCTTATCGAGCTTGGCCTTTTCGACTGGGCAGCCCACGCGTCGCCGCCGGAACCACTCTCTGCGTCGAAGTTAGCTCCGCGGCCGCAATCGCCGCCGGAAACAGCGCCGTGCGGCCATCCGAGTTCGCCGCCGCAGCTTCGGTGAGGCGGTCGGGCGCCGGGGACGCCATCGGCACCAGCGCGCCTTCGGCTTCTTTCAGGAACGTGAGGCCCAACTCCCCGCCGTGCCAATCAATCGAAATCACGTCGCCCAGCGACACCTGCTCGGTCGCCAGCAGACTCGCCAGCGGATACACCACGTGCCGCTCGATCGCGCGCTTCAGATGCCGCGCGCCATACTTCATGTCCGTCCCTTCCTTCAACAGAAATTCTCGCGCCGGCTGCGTCACGCGGAACAAGAACCGCCCTTTCGCAGTCTCCAGTACGCGCTGTTGCACCATCCCAAGTTCGATCTCCAGAATTTGTTCCAGCTGCGCCGAACGCAACGGATGGAACACCACTGTCTTGTCAATCCGGTTCATGAATTCCGGCGCGAATTTCCGCTTGGCAGCTTCCGACGCTGTCTTCTCCACCTTCTCGTCGAGGCCCTGCCTTGGTCTCCGCGCGTTGCAGCGGCGCAAATCCCAATCCGCCAGTCATCAGCTCGGTAATTTCCACGCCGCCCAGATTCGACGTCATGAAAATCATCGTCTGTGACAAATCCACTCGCCGGTTGTCTCCCAAAGTCAGCGTGGCCTTGTCCAAAATCCCCAACAGCAATTGCCACAACGCATCCGAAGCCTTCTCAATTTCGTCAAATAATAAAAAGCTGAATCTTCAATTTCTCGGTGTGATACTGCGCGAGAGCTTCCTGCGTAATCAGCGGATGCGTCTCGCGGTGCCCCAAATACCCCGGAGGCGAGCCGATCAATTTCGCAATTTCGTGCGAGTGCTGAAATTCCGCGCAGTCCACCTTGATCACCGCGCGCGGATCTCCAAACAGCACTTCGGCAGTCGCTTCCACGACGCGCGTCTTGCCCGCGCCCGTCGGCCCCAAGAACAGCAAATTCCCCACCGGCCGCCCCGGCGAATTTAATCCGGCGCGAAACACCTGGTACAAGTCCACTACCGCTTGCACCGCTTCATCCTGCCCCACGATCTTCCGCCGCAGCCCGGCCTCAAAGTCTCGAGATTCCACGCTGCGTTGGGTTGGATCTAGTTGTAATGCCTGCGCGCCCACGGTTTTGCTCCCTACCGGAACTTCCTGCCGCTTTCCGGATTGCGCGGTTCCGTGCGCTCGAATTGATCCAACTTCACGTCGAGCGTTGACCGCAACAACCGTAATTGCGTGACCAGTTCACGGCTTGAATTGGCTCGATCTGCCAAAAGCAGCATTGGCGGTGACAGATCGGCCAGGTCCAGGTTAAGGTTTCGCAACGAATGCATCAGGTTCTGCACATACGGCGACCGAATATCGAACAGCTCGATCCGGCCGTTTACCTGCTCGCGCAAGTGCGACCAATCCAGATCGAGGAAGGGGTGGTTGCGCGATACCTTGCGAACCACATCGTCCGTTATGCGCGGCCGTTCCCCCAACCGCGCTAAATGCAACTGCTGAACCTTGCCCTGCCGGCGCACGTTGTGCACCAGAAAGTAGGTGTTGCCTTTGCGTCGAACAAAAGCCACAACACCTCCTTTTTCGCGCGGGGCAGCTTCTAAAACGCTCTGCACGACTACACACTTAGATGCTGTTACGTAGTGTATGGGTGGTCCACTACGAGGGCAATAGTACGGAAGGTTAGACTTCTCAGCACTGTATCGTATGCGTCATTACTCGTTGCAGCGTCTTTAGCCCGTACGGTGTCCTGTCACGGCCGTTCCGCCACCTTCCGCAGCTTGTCGCGACGCGACCGCCGCGTTTCGATTAGACTCTCAACGGAGGTGGAAAATGTCCTGGGATCCCGTCTATCGGCTGGTGAAACAAATTCCGCGCGGCCGGGTTACTACCTATGGCGACCTCGCTAAATCACTGCGCCTGCGCGGCGGAGCTCGCGCGGCCGGCTACGCCATGGCCGCCACTCCGCGCGGCCGCGGAATTCCCTGGCATCGTGTGATCGGCGCCGGCGGCAGAGTAACCGTGCCCGAACCGCACGCCAGTCTGCAGCGCCGTCTGCTCGCCACCGAAGGTGTGGCCCTCGAAGGCACTCGGATTGACATGAAGCTATATGCATGGTCACCAAAATCGCGCGCTAAGTCCCGCGCCAATTCTCGCAAACCAAAACGCAAGCCCACTCGTCGAGTCGCGTCGAAATCACGACTGTGATATAGAAGATAGCTCCACACACACTGAGGACATTTTTAGTGCCCGAACCCATCATCGCCGTCGAAGGCCTGTTCAAGAGCTATGGCGCCGTCGAAGCCGTCCGCGGCCTCAGCTTCGCAGTCCAGGAGGGTGAGGTTTTCGGCCTGCTCGGCCCCAATGGCGCCGGAAAGACCACCACCGTCGAAATTCTGGAAGGCATGCGCACGCCCGATCGCGGAACCGCCCGCGTCTGCGGCCTCGATCCCGAAAAAGCCGGTTCCGAGTTCAAACAAAAAATCGGCGCGGTGCTGCAGTCCACTTCCCTGCCCGACAAACTGCGCGTGAAGGAAGCACTCGACCTTTTCGCAAATTTCTACACCAATCGCGCCGACACCGAATCGCTGCTGAAACGCTTTCAGCTGGAAGAAAAGCGCGATGCCTTCTACAGCCAGCTTTCCGGCGGTCAAAAACAGCGCCTCGCGCTGGCTATGGCGCTCGTAAATAACCCGCAAGTCATATTCCTCGACGAGCCTACCGCAGGCCTCGACCCGCAAGTCCGCCGCGAGATCTACGACATCATCGAGGAACTGCGCAAAGACAAAAAGACCGTGCTGATCACCACGCACTACATCGAAGAAGCCGAGCGCCTCTGCGATCGCGTCGCCATCGTGGACTATGGCCGTATCATCAAAACCGGCACGCCGCGCGAACTGAAACATTCCTCCGCCGGAACCACGCGCATCGAAGTCCGCCTCGCCCGCCCGCTCACCAACGGCGTTCTGAGCACACTCGAAGGCGTCGCCGATTCCCGCGAATTCGACGGCACCTACGTGCTCCATTCCACTCTGCCGCCCCGCACCATCGTCGCGCTCGTAAAGCAACTCGAAGCCGAAAACAACGAACTGCAAAGCCTGGAAATGTTCTCGCCCTCTCTCGAAGACGTCTTCATCGAGCTGACCGGCCGCAGGCTAAGGGACTAAAAATGGCATCCAACGTCTTCACCAATACCTGGACCCTCACGAAAGTCCGCGTCCGTCTCGCTATGCGGAACCGCACATTTCTGTTTTTCAGCCTGTTCATGCCGCTCGGCTTCCTGTTCTTTTTTGTCATGGTTTTCAGCAAAGGCGATTCGCCATGGACCGCCTACATCCTCGGCTCAATTCTCACCATGACCGTGATGGGCAGCTTTTGGGGTCTTAGCGTCCAGCTCGTGATGTTCCGTGAGGCGGGCATTCTTCGCCGCTTCCGCCTGGCGCCGCTAGGTGCCGGCCCCATGCTGGCATCCAGCATTCTGGCGAATTACATCCTCGTAGTTCCGTCCGCTGCGATCGAAATTCTGGTCACCAAGTGGGGCTTGCACATGCAAACGTGGGGCAATCTGTGGGCTATTTTCCTGCTGGTTACCGTCGGTTCGGCGGCGTTTTCTGCCTTCGGTCTAATCGTCGCGAGCGTAACCAATACCATGCAGGAAACTCAAGTAATCAACCAAATCATCTGGACCGCATTTCTGTTTCTTTCCGGCGCCACCGTCCCGCTCGCGAAATTTCCTCATTGGATTCAAGGCGCTGCCCTGTTCATGCCCGCCACCTACCTCGCCACCGGTTTGCAGTTTGCCGCTACGAATCTCGCCACGCTCACCGAGATCGCTACGGACATCGTCGCGCTCGGCCTTGGACTGGTGGTCGCTTTTGAGATTTCCCGTCAGCTTTTTCGCTGGGAACCCGAAGCAAAAGTTCCCGGCCGCGCCAAACTATGGGTGCTTGCCGCGCTGATTCCCTTCGTCGCCTTTGGCATCTATGAAAATGTCGCTGGCCAACGGCTGACCCACATCCGCCAGGATTTCCAGATTCTGAACTCTGGCGAAGCGCCTCCTCCGCCCTCCGACGTGCACTGAGATCGCAGCGCGTCGTTCCAAACAAAATTGCTCGCTTCCCCATCGCGCCCACGCTGGATTTCAGCCCGTCGCAAGTGTAAAACAGTTCCTGGCACTCAGGCCGAACGCCACTCCGGCCGCATGAATCCCGTCGCACAGATTTAGAATCAAAATCCGGTAGTCCACAGGAGAGCCACATGCAACGCACCGCCACAGCAATCTGGAACGGCACACTGAAAGACGGCCAAGGCAGCATCAGCACTCCCAGCGGCACGCTAACCAACGCGCCCTATTCCTTCCTCACGCGCTTTGAAAGCGCCAAAGGCACTAATCCCGAAGAATTGATCGGCGCCGCCCACGCGGGCTGCTTCGCCATGGCCCTTTCCGCGCAGCTCAGCACGATGAATTTCACTCCCGAAAGCATCAAAGTCACCGCCACCGTCTCGCTCGAAAAACTAGAAGCCGGCTGGACCATCTCCAAAATCCATCTGGACCTCGCCGCGCGCATCCCCGGAATTTCGCAGTCGGCATTCGAATCAGCAGCCGCCAGCGCCAAAGCCAATTGCCCGGTCTCGCGCCTCTTCAAAGCCGATATCGCGCTCACATCCGTGCTGGAGCAAGCTGCATGATTGTTCCGGTCGTCATCGGCCTCTGCATCATCGCGGTCATCCTGCTTGAAGCTTTCGAAACCATCATTCTGCCGCGCCGGGTCACGCGCCGTTTCCGCCTGACCCGCGCGTTCTACGTTTCTCTGTGGGTGCCCACCAAAGCCGTCGCGCGCTTGATCCGTTCCACAAAAGTGCGCGAAGCGTTTCTCAGCTTTTTCGGCCCGCTCTCGTTGCTGGTTCTGTTCGCGCTCTGGGCCGCCAGCTTGATTATCGGATTCGGTTTCTTGTACTACGGCAACACTCCGCACGACCCCACCCGGCCGTCTCTGGAAACCTGCTTCTATCTGAGCGGCACCACCTTCTTCACCCTGGGCCTCGGCGACGTCACTCCGCACACTTCCCCTGAACGCGTTCTCGCGATCTTTGAAAGCGGCCTCGGTTTTGGTTTTCTCGCCCTCATCATCAGCTATCTGCCGGTCATCTATCAGGCGTTCTCCAAACGCGAGGTCAGCATCGTGCTGCTCGACGCCCGCGCCGGCTCGCCACCCACCGCTGCCGAACTGCTTTCGCGCCACGCCGGACCGCATGGCCTGGACGCACTGCTGATCCTTTTCCGTGATTGGGAACACTGGTCCGCCGAACTGCTGGAAAGCCACATCTCCTATCCCGTCGTCAGTTATTTCCGCTCGCAGCACACCAACGAATCCTGGCTCGCGGCGCTCGCAGCAATTCTCGATTCCACCGCTCTATTGATCGCCACCGCCGATAATCCTTGCTCGCGGCAAGCGCGGCTCACCTTCGCCATGTGCCGCCACACCGTCGCCGATCTCGCCCAGGTTTTCTTCGCCAAGCCGCGCGCTGACGGCCCCGACCGCCTGCCTCCCGAACAATACGCGCGCCTGCACGCCAGCCTGGTGCAAGCCGGCTTTCAGCTGCGCAACGATGACGCCTCCAACAGTAAGCTCAAAGAGCTGCGCGACATGTACGAGCCGTATCTGCACGCTCTCGCGAACTTCCTCTACGTCGAACTGCCGCCCTGGATTCTCTCCAGCGAAATCACCGAAAACTGGAAAACCAGCGCCTGGGGCCGCATCTCCGGCCATTCCGGCCGTGGGCACGCCGCCCAGGATATCGAGGATCACTTCTAGCGTCGTCGCAAGATATTCGCGCGCATCTTTCCTGCACGTCGCGACTCTAATGAGTGAAGCCGCCGCTAGCAGGATCCATGTGAGGTAAATCTAATGACCGAACGACTGGAAAACTTGGAGCGCGTCATCCGTGGTGAGCTGCCCGATCCTCCGATCGCCCAACTGATCGGCTTCAAACTCGTCGCCGTAAACCACGGCGAGGCGGTCTTCGATTTCGAATCCAGCGCCAAGCACGCCAATCCCATGGGTACTCTCCACGGCGGCGTTCTCTGCGACGTCGCCGACGCGGCCATGGGCGTTTCCTTTGCCTCCACCCTGGAAGACGGCGAGTCCTTCACCACCCTGGAACTGAAAATTAATTTCCTCCGCCCGGTTTGGAGCGAAAAACTGCGCGCCGTCGGAAAGGTCGTCAAACGCGGTAATACCGTCGGCCTGGTAGAATGCGACATCACCAACGCTGCTGGCGTTCTGGTGGCGCGCTCGTCCTCCACCTGCATGGTTCTGCGCGGTGCACAAGCTACCGGACGCTGAACATTCCATCGTGCAGCTGTCTGATTTAGGGACGCACGTCCCATCAACGGACGCTCCGCGCATTGCAGAACAAGCCCTCACGGCTCAATCGCAACAAAATCTCATATCCCTGCTAACACAAAAATAACTTCCCGCGTCTTACTCCACGAACCAAACTGTCCGTTCGCGTCGCAAAAAAAGGGAGGCAAAATGGGCTCATTCCTCAGGGACGTCCGCTTTGCCTGGCGGATGCTCGCCAAAAATCCCGGCTTCACCATAGTCGCGATTCTCACGCTCGCCCTCGGCATCGGCGCGAACGTCGCCACTTTCAGCATTGTCTACGCCATCCTGCTTCGCCCGCTGCCCTTCCCGCAGCAGGAAAACCTCGTGCGCGTTTTCGACGACCTGCGCGGTTCCAATGTGCAAAACGTCGGCATGTCTGTCCCGGAATTATGGGATTTCCAGCAGCGCTCGGGCGTGTTCGAAGATATCTCCGTGGTTTGGCCCATCAGCGCGGATCTGAGCGGCGGCGATCGCCCCGAGCGCATCGAGGCGCTCGCCACCAGCCCCAACTATTTCACGCTGCTCGGCGCGCAGCCGCAGATTGGCCGCGTTTATACCCAGGCAGAAACCGTTCCCGGGTTCCTCGACGCGGTAGTCCTCAGCGATGGTTTCTGGCACCGCGAGTTCGGCGCCGATCCGAACATCCTAGGCAAAAAAGTTCGCCTCGACAACGACCCCTACACCGTCGTCGCCGTCATGCCGCCCGATTTCCGCCACCCCGGACGAACTCTAGAAACAGACGTGGACGCCTGGATCGCTGCCGGCTACGACGCCAATCCGTTCCCGCATCCGGCCCTGCGTTCCATCCGCATGATTCCCGGCGCGATTGCCCGGGTGAAACCCGGCCTCAGCGTCGCTACAGCGCAAGCGCGCCTGGAAACCTATTCCGCGCAGTTGAGCGCGCAATACCCCACCGACTATCCGCCTGCGGTTCGCTGGACTCCGCGCCTGGTCTCCGTCCAGGAAGATCTCGTCGGCAAAGTACGCACCGAATTGTTCGTGCTCTTCGGCGCCGTGGCCTGCGTACTCCTGATTGCCTGCGTGAACCTCGCGAATCTTCTGCTCTCGCGCTCCGCCGGACGCCAACGTGAAATTGCCGTGCGCCTCGCTCTCGGCGCCGGACGCAAACGCTTGCTGGTGCAAATGCTCACCGAAAGTATGCTGCTATCCATCATCGCCGGCGCGATTGCGCTCGTCACCGTCGTCGGGATGAAAGCTTCCCTACTCCGGCTCGCTCCAGCAAATCTTCCGCGCTTGAGCGAAGTCCATCTCAGCGGCGGCGTCCTGCTCTTTGCCGCGGTCGTGTCCGTCTCCACCGGAATATTGTTCGGCCTCGTGCCGGCACTGCAGGCTTCGAATGCCAATCAGGTTTCCAATCTGCGCGAAGGCAGTCGCGGTTCAGGTTCCAGCCGCAGCCACACCCTGATTTCGCGCACGCTCGTCGTCTCTGAAATCGCGCTCTCGCTCATCTTGCTGGTTGGCGCGGGCCTGTTGCTGCGCAGTTTCTGGCACATGCTCGAGGTTCGTCCCGGCTTCAATCCTCACGGCGTAGTCACCGCGCAAATCTGGATGCCGGTTCCCAATGATCCCAGTACCGATCCCTATCGCCCGCCCGAAAAGCGCGCGGCATTTCTGCGCGAGGCCGTTCGCCGCGTCAGCGCCATTTCCGGCGTCGAAGGCGTCGCCATCGGCGGCAGCAATAGTTTGCCCATGGGTTCGGCGCGCAATGGTTTCCCGTTTGTGATCGAAGGCCGCCCGGAGGATTCCGAGCGCGCCCCGGTGGCCGAATTCGCCGGTATCAGTCCCAACTATTTTGAAATTCTGGGCACTCCCGTGATGCAAGGCCGCGTCTTTCTCGATTCCGACGAGCCGAAGGCCCAGCCAGTCGCGATCGTTGACCAGACCCTCGCCAACCGTTATTGGCCCGGCGATAATCCGCTCGGCAAGCACATACAGTTATTCCAGGCGAATCCGAAAAATCCGTGGATAACGATCATCGGCGTCGTCGGCGACATGAAGTCCGACGGCTTCGATGCTCCTACCGCGCCACACATTTATCTCCCCGCCTTTCAAGGGCCGCCATACGCGTCTGTCCTGTTTCTGCGCACCAACGCCAATCCGGCGGCGTTAGGCGAACAGATTCGCGCCGCCGTCCAGTCTATTGACTCCAATCTCCCGCTATTCGGCGTCCGCACCATGGACGAAGTAATCTCCCGCTCAATGGCCGAGCGTCGTTTCGCGCTGGAAATTCTCGCGATCTTCGCGGGCGTCGCGCTGCTGCTCGCCGCTATCGGCATTTACGGCGTGATGTCCTACACCTTCAGCCGCAGAATTCACGAAATCGGCATCCGCGTAGCTCTAGGCGCCCAGCGCATTGATATTTTGCGCATGGCCCTCGGCGAAGGAATGCGCCTGGTAGTGATGGGCCTGATCGCCGGACTGATCGGCGCCGCCGCGCTGACGCGTTTCCTCCGCTCTCTGCTCTTCAACGTGACCTCGACGGATCCGCTGGTATTCGCCTCGATCGCGGTCCTGCTGGCAGCAGTAGCGCTACTGGCCTGCTACATCCCGGCCCGCCGTGCCACCCGCGTAGATCCGTTGGTAGCCCTGCGCGAAGAGTAATCCGCCATCGTCATTTCTGTTTCCCGCTTCTGTTCTTGCTTCTACTTTCATTTTCGTTTTTTGACGTTATCAGTTTCTCGATCAGTGTTCATCTGCGTTCATCAGTGGTGCCTATGTCGTTGTCTTTCTCTGCGTCTCCGCGGTTCATCTTCCTCTGTATTCTCAGTTTTTCTCTGTGTACTCTGTGTTAAAGCTTTGAGGCTTTGACTTCCCCGCTCTCGCCCATCCAATTTGGAGCATCCCACCTCGACACAACCAAGCCACCACAGATTGACACCGCGCCCCCCCTGCTCTACTCTGCCCTCGTAACCATTTTGAGAAATTTTTTGCGCACGGAGCGACCCGATGCCCATCCCGAAGACTGAAAAGATCTGGCACGACGGCAAATTCATCAACTGGGACGATGCCAAAATTCACGTCCTCTCCCACGTCGTCAGCTACGGCTCCGCCGTCTTCGAAGGCATCCGCTGCTACGAAACGCAGCAAGGTCCCGGCATTTTCCGCCTCAAAGAACACATGCAGCGGCTTTTGAATTCCGCCTACATCTACCGCATGGAGGTCTCTCACACCCTCGAAGACCTCTGCAACGCCAATCTGGAATTGCTGCGCGTGAATAAAATCGGTGCCTGCTACATCCGCCCGGTAATTCTCCGCGGCTATGGCGAAGCGGGAGTCGACCCGGTCGGCTGCCCCGTCGAGGTCTACATGGCCTGTTATCCCTGGGGAAAATATCTAGGTGAGGAAGGTCTGCGCAACGGCGTGGACGTCTGCGTCAGCTCCTGGAATCGCCCCGCGCCGAACACCCTGCCGCAAATGGCCAAGTGCGCCGCCAATTACATGAATTCCCAGCTCATCCGCATGGAAGCGCGCGCCAATGGGTATGTCGAGGGTATCGCCCTAGACACGAACGGTTACGTCAGCGAAGGTTCCGGCGAAAATATCTTCATCGTCTCCGGCGACACGGTCTTCACTCCGCCGCTATCCAATTCCGCGCTGCCGGGCATTACGCGCCACTCGATCATGACCATCTGCAAAGACCTCGGCATTCCCGTAGCCGAGCAAATAATCCCCCGCGAAATGCTTTACATCGCAAACGAAGTCTTCTTCTGCGGCACTGCAGTTGAAGTAACTCCGATTCGCGCCATCGACCGCGTAAAAATCGGCAGCGGCTCCCGCGGCCCCATTACAAAAAGAATCCAAGACGAATTCTTCGCCCTGGCCGAAGGCAAAAAGCCCGACCGCCACAGCTGGCTAACCCCAGTCGGCGTCCCCGCCGCCGCCGTCCGCTGAGGTATTGTACCGGCGTGTTCACCTAGCGCATTGCCGACGTGCCTGCGATCGCGCCGATGCGGTTCGTGTCGCAGGCGACCCATCTTTGCGCGCTACTGGACCCATTTCTTCGGTTTGGTCCTGCAGGTGCGCTAAAAGCCGGCGTTTTTTCGCCTTGCCGCCGCTCCCGGAAGAACTTCCCACAGGACCAGGTTGAGTCCATCCTTCGAGTTTGCCTCACCAATCAGGCTTTCGGAGAGCGCTGGAGACGTAACTGACGCCAAGGCCGACAGCAAGCAAACAGGAAATAGAGATCGCGAACAACACCGTTATGCGAAGTGGCTTCTTCAAATTGCTCCGGGGCTGCGACTATCTAGCGGATACATTCCGCGTTCGGCAGGAAAGTTTCCTACGTTAGCCGGAGCCCGCCGGCGTAACCCGAAGCTTGAAAATCCACCTCGTTGCCGTGCTCGCGCCCGCGCTCGATCGTTCCGTGCCGCTCCCATCTTTTGACCTGGCTCCGTTAATTCAGTAGAATCGCGCGCGGCGCGATCACGCGAGCCGCAAACGCATCGCGTCGCGCGATTCCCGGGAGCACCGTTTGTACAGTCTCACCCAAAAATTGCTAGCAGAATTCTTCGGCACCTTCGCCGTAGTCTTCTTCGCGGCGGGCGCCCTCTGCGCCGACCAATATCTGCGCTCCTCGGGCCAAGGCAGCATCACCATCCTCGGCCTCGCCCTAGCCTACGGCCTTACCGTCGGCATCATGGTCACCTCCATCGGACACATCTCCGGCGGGCACCTCAATCCCGCCGTCACCGTAGGCTTTTGGGTCAGCCGCCGCCTCGGCACCACGCAAACCATCCTCTACTGGGTTGCGCAACTCCTCGGCGCAGTCGCCGCCGCTTACGCGCTCGTCGTCATCCTCCCCGATTCCAGCTGGCGCCCCGAAGCCCTCGGCTCCATCACTCCAGCCCTCGCGCCTGATTTCACGCGCCTCCACGCCATGCTCCTTGAAGGCGTCATGACGTTCTTTCTCGTCTTCGTTTTCTTCGCCACCAACGTTGACGCCAAAGGCGCCTTCAACAAAGTAGCCGGCCTAGCCATTGGCCTAGCCGTCACCGTCGACGCCCTCTGCGGACTCCCCTTCACCGGCGCCGCGGTAAACCCAGCCCGCGCCTTCGGCCCGGCCCTCGTCACGCGCAACCACTGGGCCCACCACGGCGTGTACTGGCTCGGGCCCCTGCTTGGCGGCGTCCTGGCCGCCGTAGTCTACGACCGCATCTTCCTCCCCGACCAACCCCCTAACTAACGCACTCCCCACCTGTCCCAAAGTTCAGGTTGTCCATTTCGCACCATGCTCGTCCGCTGCCCGTTGCACCCTCCGCAATCCATGCTAGTTTGACTACACGCTCCCAGGAGCCCAGGACGACAAATGGCCATCAACATTGACGATCTACTGCGCCGCGCTGTCGAAAGCCGCGCCTCCGACTTGCACCTGAAAGTCGGCAATCACCCCTATCTTCGCGTTGATGGCATCCTGAACCCGCTCAGCGACGTGCCACGTATCACGCCTGAAGAAATGCTCTCCATGGCCTTCAGCATGATGACCAATCGCCAGAAGCAAAAATTCAAAGAAACCGCTGAACTCGATATGGCGTACGGCGTCGCCGGTCTCGGACGTTTCCGCGTCAACGTTTTCCAGCAACGCGGCAACGTCGGCATGGTACTGCGCGTCATCCCCACAAAAATTCGCACCATCGAAGAACTCGAGCTCCCGCGCATTCTCTCCACCGTTTGCGAAGAGCAGCGCGGTCTGATCCTCACCACCGGCACCACCGGTTCCGGCAAATCCACCACGCTCGCCGCCATGATTGACCGCATCAATTCGTTGCGCTCCGAGCACATCATCACCATCGAAGACCCGATCGAATATCTCCACCGCGATAAAAAAGGTTTCATCAATCAACGCGAAGTGGAAGTGGACACCGCGTCCTTCTCCACCGCGCTGCGCGCCGCACTTCGCCAGGACCCGGACGTCGTCCTCGTTGGCGAAATGCGCGACCTGGAAACCATCTCCACCGCCATTCTCGCAGCCGAAACCGGCCACTTGGTTTTGTCCACCCTGCACACGCTCGACGCGACGGAAACCATTCAGCGCATCATCGCCGTCTTTCCGCCGCCCGAACAAAAACAAATTCGTTTGCAGCTTGCCGGCACTCTGAAGGCCGTCATCAGCCAGCGCCTCGTGCGCAAAGCCGATGGCACAGGCCGCGTCCCAGCAGTCGAAGTCATGATCTCGACCGGCTACATCCGCGATTGCATCATCAATCCCGATAAGACGCGCATGATCCGCGATGCCATCGCCGCCGGCGTCAGCCAGTACGGCATGCAAACGTTCGATCAATCGCTCTTCGATCTCTACTCGCGCAACCTCATCAGTTTCGAAGAAGCCATTCTGCGCGCTTCCAATCCGGACGATTTCCGCCTGCGCGTCCAAGGCGTCCGCTCCAGCGCCGACTCCGCCCGCGAAGATATGGAACGCGCCATGTCCGAATTCGACAGCACCAACTCTTCCCGCCGATAAGAATCGGCAACGATTCGCATTAGTTGTCAGAGGGAGGATGTACACCGCGTGTCAAAGCGCAAACGCATCCTAATTTGGATCAGCTCGTTCCTCGGCGCTCTTGTTCTTTACCTCTCCCTTTTCGGCCCTCAAACAGCCTTTGCTCTGGTTGCTTGGAACACGGGCCGAAAAATGCCGTCAGCCAAAGTGGTTCCAATCGAACTCATGGATCTTTCCATCAATCACGTTCCGGGTAGCAGGCTCTCTTATTTCGGTTATTCTTTCGAGATCCCGTGGGATGACATCGACGCCTCCGAATCTAAGACCGTTGGCACAATACGCGTGATCCCCTTGCGGTCTCACATGGCCATGCTAATGGCGACCATTCCGCCCCGGGCGTTCATAGCGTCGGTTGCCCAGATGTCGGGGGGCGCCGAAAATCTGAGGCGCGAATAGAGTGGTTCCATGTTTGCATCGGATTACAATTTTCAGCGAGAAATGCTCAGCACCACACCCAGAACAGTCAGTCCTTTTTGTTCCCGCGAAGCGGGTGTCCACGCCTCAATGCTCCTGCTTATGAAGGTCATTGCCATGCCGTCGCAAGGATCCTCGGGAGTCTTTTCCACACAGAGTCAATACTTTAGAGGATTTCAACACGGCGATCCGCGAGTTAGCTCGAGCAACTTTTCTGTAGACCTGTTTGACGACGAAGGCGGAGTCGAATTCATTTTGACATGCGACGGGATTTGTTCTGCACCTGCAATCACTCAGGCGGACATCAATCGAATCTCCCAGAGCTTAATAAGAACTCCGCCAGATCCTGTAGCTCCTGCCGCGAAGCCCACCGCTGCGAGCTTGCAAGCGTCTCGATAGCGCGTCAAGAAAACATCGCCGTTCGGCGAGCGGTTCTGAAGCTTCCTTCGATTATTTTTGTTTTTAATTTTATGCGCGTTCATCTGTGCTGCCTTTGAACTTCTCCTCGACCTCCTCTGCCTACTGCTCTATCCTCAATTCATGCCTTCGCGGCAACTGACCCGCAAACTCCTCACCGAAACTCAGCTCTACATGTCCGCTCAACGCGCCCTGATGCGCCGCCCACATTCTGTCTCGGAAATGAAAAAACATCTCGAGCGCCGCGCCGAAAACAAAGACCTGATCCCCGCCGTAATCGCCCGCCTTCGCGAACTAAATTATCTCGACGACGCCAAGTACGCTCTGAACTACGCGGCGCAACACGCCAAGCTGCGCCGCCAGGGCCGTTTCCGCATCGCCCGCGAACTACGCGCCCGCGGCGTCCCCGATCGCTATATCGAATCCGCCGTGGATTCTGTCTTCGCCGAAACCGACGAAGCAAGCTTGGTCCGCGCGCGCCTCACCCGCCGCCTGGCCCATCTCCGCGGCCCACTCGATCAAAAGAAAATCGCTTCCCTCTACCGCAATCTTCGCGGCGCCGGATTCTCCTCCGACATCATCCGCGCCGAACTAAAAGGCATCGCCCACGGCTACCTCGCCGAGCTTCCCGACGCCGAAGCCGCCGACTCAGAACTCTCCGAACCGTAATAGGGAGTGCGGCGGCTTGCCGCCGCTTTCTCTTCGCCGCAGCTTGCTTCGGCGTCCGTATACGAAAATCCATCCGTCCAGCGCAAAAAAATCGCCGCAACAGTGAGATTTTTTCGTGCCTCCTCCGTCTAAGCCCCACAGCAACCCACGGGGATGTTCATGAAGCAAATTGTCATTGCAGACTCCATAAATTGGCAGCTCGGCAACGCGCGCAATCCGTACGGCGTCTGGGCCATCTCGACTCCGGACACTGCGCCACCGACTTTGTCGATTTCGGACAGTGTGCTGCTCCGCGGGATGCACGATTAAATTCGCAGCAACTGCTTCCAAAGGAGAATCACAAATGAAGAAACTCTTGCTGTCTGCAACGGCTCTGGCACTGCTCTTCAGCGCGAGCGCGCCCCGCATGTTCGCAATGTCCGGCCCGGCCGTGCAGGCCACCGCTCCCGCCGCGCAATCCAAGGACAAGACGCCGCCCAGCTATGACATGAAGCCGCAGTCGCTGCAGGACTTCGACATCATGCACAAGAAATTTGTGGACCTGGCCACCGCCATCCCGGCCGAAAAATATACTTGGCGCCCGGCCGAAGGCGTGCGCTCCATCGGCGAAGTCTTCCTGCACATCGCCAGCGCGAATTACAACATTCCAAATTTGATGGGCACGCCGCTGCCGCCAGGCTTCGATCCGAAAACCTTCGGAAAGAACATCACCGATAAAACCCAGATCATTGCCGAGCTCAATAAATCGTTTGACAGCGCCCACAATGCCATCGACGCGATGACCAACGCCGATTTCAATAAGCCACTGCCCAAGCTCGGCCCCGACGCCAACTACGGCGACGTGATCTACATTCTCGTCACCCACGCGCACGAGCATCTCGGCCAGTCCATCGCCTACGCCCGCGTCAACGGCATCGTCCCGCCCTGGACTGCGGAAGCCGAGGCCGCGGCCAAAGCCAAGAAACAAGCCGCGCCAGAAAACTAGCGCGCGCCTCCAGCCCATGGCTGCGTGAGTTCCCTAGCACGTAGCGGCGTGTAGGAACGTGCAGAAGCGCGTAGGGGCGGTTCTCAGAGCCGCCCATCCGCTTCCCCTGCGACAATGCGACAAGCATCGTCATTCCGAGGCCGGCGCCTTTGCCTCATGCCGGGCGAAGGAGCTCTCCCACCTTTCTCTGCGTTCTCCGTTTCTCCTCCGTGACCTCTGTGTCAAATCCTCTGCCTTGCTCTGCGACCTCCGAGTCTCCACACTAAATAGCATCGCCAAAAAAACCCTCGCGCTAGAGTGGCTCCCGTGACACCCAGCTCTAAAATCATCTGCTCCCTCTTGTGGGCAATTGCCATCATCGCCACGCCCTTCATTTTCAAAGGCAACCAAGCAAGATACTGGATCGAAGCAGCCCTGATCGTGGGCGCACTATCCTTCGCAGTCCTGAAATCGCGCCGTCCGGTTCGCGTTCAATAGATTCTTACCGCGCCTCTGACCATGCGACGAGCATCGTCCTCCTGAGGCCGGCTCCTCTGCCTCACGCCGGTCAAAGGGTCCTCCCGCTTTCTCCGTACTCTCTGCCTTTCCTCCGCACCCGCTGTGCAAAATCCTTCGCCGATGCTTCCGCCCTTGCCTTTCTTCCTGCCGTCCATGATTCCCTGCGCGCTCCGTATTAAACGCATTTTGCTTAGCCATACCCAGCCGCGTCCAGACAGTTACCTCTTGCGTCATCATAACGATTGTGTTATCACCAGTCGGGCGCATATACCCGCCCCAGCGAGGGGGCCGCATGCGCCACAACGACTTAGGGGCCACCTCCTCGCCCACTCCCGTCGATCCCCCACAAGCAACAAAACCACAACGCCTCTCCCGCTCCTCACTCATCGCTCATCACTCCTCACTTTCCAATCGGTAGTCATCAATTGTTAGAATTCGACCTAATCCACTCACAACAAACGGGAAAACTTTTTCTAATCGCTGGTTTTTCTGCCTGTTTGGCAAATGCCACGCCTCTCGCCACTCAGCAATCTCAACTCACCATGCCCGCATTTTCAATCGCTAGTGAGACAAAATCGAAAACCAACGGAACCTGCACAAAACAAAAGGGTAGAATATTTTTCAATCGCTCGTTTTTGCCTGTTTTTGGCGCTCGCCCGCTACCTCGCCAACCACCCATTCACCAATCACCGCATTTCTAACCGCAACACACCCCGACTCAGAAATTCCCCAACCCCACGAATCCAAACGAGAAACGATTATCTAACCGCAACACGCAAACCACAGGCAGAATAGGCGATCTCGCCTGTGCGCCTTGGACTTCCGTCTCACCAACGCCTGCGCGTCTCGCTACCGAGGCCCATGCTGCTCACACGCCTTCGCATTGGGCGTCGTCCTCTCCGCGGCGATACCTCGCCCAACAATCAACCTGCGGAGTCGGTGCGGCGCAACTTAGCCTATCGCGAAAGCGATGGGAAAAAAGTCGCGCGCAGCGGAATCCGAAATCTTTGTGGGCCGGAGCTTTAGCTCCGAAAAAAAAGGACGGCGCGAAGCGACTGCATTTCGCGGTGCCTTTCCCGGGAGCTTTTGAATTTCTGCCATCGCATCCAGATCACTACGACATCTCCCCCGCCGTTGCGAGCGTTGTGACCCTCTGCGATAATGAACCGTTTCCACCGAGGGTATCCTTGACTGACAAGCAGTGGACCGGCAAGGAAGTCCGCAGAACGTTTCTGAAATTTTTCGAAGAGCGCGGCCACCGCGTCGTGCGCAGCTCTTCGCTCGTTCCCACGAACGACCCCACGCTGCTTTTCACCAATGCCGGGATGAACCAGTTCAAGGACGTGTTCCTCGGCCTGGAAAAGCGCGATTACAACCGTGCGACCACTTGCCAGAAGTGCGTGCGCGCCGGCGGCAAGCACAACGACCTGGAAAACGTCGGCTTCACCAACCGCCACCACACCTTTTTCGAAATGATGGGAAATTTTTCCTTCGGCGATTACTTCAAGAAGGACGCCATCGCCTTCGCGATGGAGCTGATTACCTCGGCGGATTGGTACGGCATTCCGCTGGAAAAACTGTACTTTACGGTTTTCGGCGGCGCGGAGGTTGCGCCCGGCAACCTGCTCGGGACCGATACTGAGGCCGCGGAATTCTGGGTCAACGTGGGCGCTCCGAAAGACAGCATTATCGCGGTGCCCGGCCTGAAAGATAATTTCTGGGCTATGGGCGATACAGGCCCCTGCGGCCCGTGCAGCGAAATTTTCTATGACATGGGCGTCGCAGCCGTTGACGACCCACGAACGCCCCATTGCTCAGCAGGAAACTGCACGTTCCCCTGCGACTGCGGCCGCTACGTCGAAATCTGGAACCTGGTCTTCATGCAATTCAATCGCGACGCTTCCGGCAATCTCAATCCCCTACCCCAACCGTCCGTGGACACAGGCATGGGCCTAGAACGCACCACCGCCGTGCTTGAACACGTAATTTCCAACTACGATACGGATTTATTTGCCCCGCTAACCAGGCGCGCTGCGGAACTTTGCGGTGTTGATCTCCAGAAAGAAGAATCGCTTGAGGATGGCCGCGGCGGCGCCGCTTCGCTGCGAGTCGTGGCCGATCACGCTCGTGCAACAACTTTTCTACTGAACGATGGCGTCGTTCCCTCCAACGAAGGCCGCGGCTATGTGCTGCGGAAAATTATTCGCCGCGCGATTCATCACGGCCGCCTGCTCGGACAGGAACAGCCTTTTCTCTACCAGATGGTGTTCGCGGTTTGCGATGAGATGAAGGATGCATATCCTGAACTCATCGAAAGCGCCGAGCGAGTTTCCGGCATCGTTAAGGGCGAAGAGACAAGATTCACGCGCACGCTTGATGCCGGTTTGGGTCCGCTGGAAGACGATATATACAACTTCGCGCTGCAGTCGGTTCGGCCCGGGCCCGGCGACAAGCTCGAACGGAACAAAAGCGCACGCGAACAGGAACGCGCCGATCTGTACAGAAAGATAAGCGAGGCGAGCCAGACCGGAACGCGCCTCACCTATCCGGGCAAGAATGCCTTTAAGTTCTACGACACGTTCGGGTTGCCGTTGGACTTCATTCAGGACGCGGTGCGTGATTTCGGGTTGGATTTCGAACAGCAAGGCTTCGCACGCGCCATGGAGGAGCAACGCACGCGCGCTCGGGCATCGTGGAAAGGTGCGCACAAGGACGCGGCGAACCCCGTCTATTCGAAGCTGGCGCAATCGTACAAGACCGAGCAGGAGTTCTACTTTGGCACGAAGACGCGCGACGCGCGCATCGAGGCCATCGTCACCAAAGCTGGTGCGGTAAACGAAATCAAGGCCGGGACCGAAGCCGAAGTTGTGCTCGATCGCACTTCGATCTATGCCGAATCCGGCGGACAAATCGCCGACACCGGCGGGTTCTTCGATAATTCCGGCGCGCTGGAAGTTGCCGAAGTGCGCGGCGCCTACTACCCTGTCAGCGGACTGATTGCCCACCGCATCGTCGCGAAAGAAGACCTGCACGTGGCCGACCATGTGGCCACCATCGCCGACTCCGAGCAACGCGTGCGCGACATGCGCAACCACACCGCGACGCATCTGCTGAACGCGGCGCTGCGCAACATTCTGGGCACGCACGTCAAACAAGCCGGCTCGCTGGTCGCGCCCGATCATTTAAGATTTGATTTTTCGCACTTCGCGCCAGTGGATCCCAGCGAACTCGGCGAAATCGAGCAGCAAGTAAACGAAGAAATCCGCAAAAATCTGGAAATGCGCACGGACATCATGAACATTGACGACGCGCTCGCTTCCGGCGCCCTCGCCTTCTTCGGCGACAAGTATCCCGAAGCCAACGTTCGCGTCGTCACCATCCCCGACGCATCCACTCCGCGCGGTTTCTACAGCAAGGAGCTTTGCGGCGGCACGCACGTCATCCGCACCGGCGACATCGGCGTTTTCAAAATTATTGGCGAGCAATCCGTGGCTGCGGGAGTGCGCCGTATCGAAGCCATTTCCGGCGATCGCGCGCTCGTCGAATATCAGAAGTCGCTCGCGACGCTGCGCACCGTCGCCGGAATGCTGAACGCCGGCGAAGACGAAATCATCGCAACGCTCGAACGCCAGTTCGAAGCCACCAAGCAGCTGGAAAAACAGCTCGAGGCCCTGAAACGCAAAGCGGCGGGTTCCCTGGCCGGTGACCTGGTGGAGAAAGCGCGCACCGTGAAGGATGTTCGCCTGATTGCCGCCCAGGTAAACGGTTACGACCGCGACGCCCTGCGCCAACTGGTGGACGCGCTGCGCCAGAAACTAGGCTCCGGCGTGGTGGTCCTGGCCTCAGCCGATGACGGCAAAGTCGCTCTAATCACAGCAGTTACGAAGGACCTGATCCCCAAGCTCCACGCAGGCAAAATCGTCCAGGAACTGGCCAAGCAGCTAGGCGGTTCCGGCGGCGGCCGACCCGATTTGGCGGAGGCTGGCGGAAAAGACACATCGGGCATACAAAACGCCCTTGACCAGGTTTACCCCCTACTCGACCGATTGCTATAATTGCTGTCGTGCCAGATGCTTACGCCGGAGAAGCCTCCTTCTTCGCCGTATTCGTGTCTTCCGATTGTAGCTGAGAAAGTTAAGCGCTCTGCCTTCCCCGAGGCTCGGAGTTAGGCCGTGCGCCGGCGCTTGCAAAAGACGCTGGCGAAAACTATCACCATGAACAAGAACTGCATCCCAGTTGCAGTGCTGGTCGCGGGCGCGCTGTTCGCGCCGTCCACGCCGCTGCGCGCCCAGATTGCAACCCAGGTGGACGAGCACGGTAAGCTCGTCTTCGTGAATGGGGATTCCCCGAACGCACATCGTGGGAGTACTATCAGTCCTACGGCGAGCGGTTCGCACTCCCGCTCGACGCTTTCGTCCGAGTCTGCGGCGGAAACGCTCGGCGCCAATGATGGACGCCTCGATCGCATCGTGCGCGATGCGGCGGCGCGTCATCAAGTGGATCCCGCGCTGGTGAAAGCCGTAATCAGCACGGAGTCGGGGTGGAATCCGCAAGCGGTGTCTCGCAAGGGCGCCGTGGGGTTGATGCAGTTGATCCCTGGGACGGCACAACGCTTTGGCGTCGGCAATCCCTTCGATCCCGCGCAGAACGTGGAAGGCGGGACGACGTACCTGAAAGCTCTGCTGGATCGTTATAACGGCGACTTGAGTAAGACGCTCGCGGCTTACAATGCCGGCGAGCACGCCGTGGATGCAAACAGAGGCGTTCCGCCGTACTGGGAAACGCAGCGGTACGTTCAGAAGGTGCAAGACGCATACTTTCGCCCCGGCTCGGGCCGCGACTCGACGCTCTGGACTCCGCCAAGAAATCCAGTGCGAAAAGAAGTGGATTCGAATGGCCGGGTAATTTTCACGAACGAATGACCCAAGTGGTATCCGCCAGAATATTGCCGGCCCGATGGCTCCTCCTAGCCCTGGCGCTAGCCGTTCCCCTTTGTCTGCCCGCGCGAACCGACCCCAAGATGGAAGCGCGCCAACAGTTTGAGCGCGCAGTGCGGATGCGGACAACTCTGGAAGGCACGCCTCAGAAAGAACGCTCTTTTATTGATTACCGCGCGACTGTTTCCGCTTACCACAAGGTTTATCTGATTTCAGCGCAGGCGGAGGAAGTGACGCCTTCCCTCATCGCTGAAGCTGAGTTGTACGAAGAGATGGGGCGCTTGTTTGATCCGAAATACTTCCAATCCGCGATCGATGCTTACAATTTCCTGTTGCAACAGTATCCCGGCAGCCGCTATCGCGAGCAGGCGCTTTATTCCATTGGCTTAGTGCAGAAGGATGGATTGCATCAGCCTGATGTGGCCGAAGCTACGCTGAAGGACTACATCCGACGCTTCCCGAAATCTGATCTGGCCAGTGACGCGCGCGTGGCGTTGAAGGATATCGCCGAGACGCGCGAACGAGCTAAGGCACAAGCGCTAGCTCAAGCACAGGCCCAGGCGCTAGCTCAAGCTCAGGCTCAGGCGAAGCTGCAGGCACAGGCCAACGCTCAGCCCGCGGCCGCGACGAACGCGTTTCCGGAAGTGAAAGGCAAAGTGGTAGAGCAGCAGGAGAGCGCGATTGGAACGCCGCGCGTGCTGGATGTGAAAAGCTGGAATACGGAAAATTCCGCGCGCATCGTGGTGACTTTGAGCGACACGATTGCTTTCAATGCCGCGCGAATCGCCGCGCCGGACCGCGTTTATTTCGACATGCACCGAGCCAAGCTGACGCCGGACATCGCCAAGAAAAACTGGGATGTGAAGGACGGGCTGCTGAAGTCCTTGCGCCTGGGGCAGAACAAGGACGGCGTGGTGCGCTTGGTGCTGGATGTGAGCGGCGCGCGCGATTATTCGGGATATTTGCTGGCGAATCCTTACCGGCTGGTGATTGAGGTTCACGCGAAACCTGTTGCTGCTTATGGAAGTGAGGTTGCGAACGCCGCGACGGCAGTGCCTGCTGCGCCTGCCGCTTCGGTTTCTGGAGGTGCGGCGAAGAATACGAAAGCCGAATCCGACGATGCTGGTGCGAAACCGCGCGCTGCGGCAGGCGAGACGGTTTCGGTAACCGCTGAGGGCAAGCCCGCGGCTTCTGCGAAACAGCCTGCTGCGAAATCGAAGGCGGATGCGGCGACATCGGCCGCGCTGGCCCGGCCAACCGAATCGAAACCTACCCGCGACGGGCAGCGATCGCTGACGCGCGCGCTCGGCTTGAAGATCAGCCGGATCGTGATTGATCCGGGCCACGGCGGGCATGACACCGGAACGATCGGGCCGCATGGGCTGATGGAGAAGGACCTGTGCCTGGATGTGGCGCTGCGCCTGGGCCACGAGATCGAAGAAAAACTGCCAGGCGCGGAAGTGATTTACACGCGCAAGGACGATACTTTTGTGCCGCTGGAGGAGCGCACGGCGATCGCGAACGAAGCCAAAGCGGACCTATTTATTTCCATGCACGCCAATTCCAGCCATGACGCGGCCGCGCGCGGAATCGAGACTTATTATTTGAATTTTGCCACTTCGGAAGAATCCATGGCGGTAGCGGCTCGCGAAAACGCGCTGGCGCAGTCTTCGCTGCACGATTTGCAGGACATCATCAAGAAAATCGCGCGAAACGAAAAGATCGAAGAATCGAAAGAACTCGCGAGCGACATTCAGGATTCGCTGACGCACCGGTTGCAGTTGGTGAGCCAGGACGAGCGGAACCGCGGCGTGAAGAAGGCGCCTTTTGTGGTGCTGATCGGCGCCAATATGCCTTCGGTGCTTTCGGAGATTTCGTTCATCAGCAACCCCAGTGATGAAAAGCTGCTGCGCAAGACCGACCAGCGCCAGCGCGTCGCGGACGGCCTGTATCGCGGCATCGCCTCGTATCTCGATAGCCTCAATAGTCTTTCCTACGATAAGTCCAAGCTGGTCTCTGCCAACCGCACCTCGGGCGGGGGATCCGCGACAGTAGCTTCCGACGGGAACCCTAAGTAGAATGTTGGCGTCTAATAAAGGGACACCATGCGCCACGCCCGATCTTTGTTCCTTCTATTTGTCTTTGTAGCCGCCCTTCCCGCATCTGCACAGGGGATTCTGCCCAATTCCTTCGCCGGATGGAGTGCAACCAGTCGCAGTTCGTTTGACGGCAGTGGTCTGCCGGTAATCAATGACGACACAACCGTGCCGGCACCCTTGTCGGTGGCGGCTGCACAGGAATACGGTTTCACGGTTGGCGAGCAAGTGACGTACGCGCGGGCTGATGGCGAGACCCTGTACGTCAAAGTTTACCGAATGAGAGACCCCAGCGGGGCGTACGGCGAGTACTCGTATCTGCGCGCACCGGATATGTCGAGACCGGGGCCGAACGAACACTCCGCCGTTTCTGCCGATCACGCGCTCGTGCTGATAGGGAATCTGGTCCTGGATATTCGCGGCAGCGAGCTAATCAAGGATGCGAGCGATTTAAACACTTTGGTGACCGCAGTCTCGCCGAAATCGCAGCAAGGTCCACTGCCGACGCTTAGCGAGCATTTGCCGACGAAAGGATTTATCGAGCGTTCGGACAAATACATCTTGGGGCCGGTGACGCTGGACCAGTTTTTCCCCGTATCGCAGAAAGACTGGCTGGGATTTTCGACTGGTGCCGAAGCGGAGGTCGCGCGATATCACGTGGACGGGCGCGAACTAAATCTGCTGATCGCGGACTTTCCTACTCCGCAGACGGCGCAAAAAAAATTGGGCGAGCTGCAGCAGGATTATCACGTGAATGCAACGAACCCGGACCAGAATGGTTCACCGGTGTTCGCGAAACGCTCGATTACGCTGCTGGTGATTGTGTTTGGCGCGCGCACGCAAGCCGAAGCGGATAAATTGTTGAACCAGGTTCAATCCGGAGCAGAAGTCACCTGGAACGAGCCGACTTTTCAATTCAAAGAGCCGCCGATCACTACGATGATCGTCGGAGCGATCATCGGTACCGGTATCATCTGCTGCTTCGCGTTGATTTCGGGGATTGCGTTCGGCGGATTTCGGATTGTGGTGAAGAGATTCTGGCCGGATAAGGTGTTTGATCGCAGCAGCACGATGCAAGTGCTGCAATTGGGGCTGGGCAGTAAGCCCATCAATTCAGAGGACTTCTACGGGATAGAGCGTAAGCTGCCGAAGTGAGCACCCAGTGGAAAAGCCGCTCTTTTGCGGCCAAGATGCTTGTTTTCATTGAGTTAACGAAGGGTTAAAAAGTACCCTTTCCTGCTTGACTGATTTCCGTAGCTCGTACTAGACTGCGACCGAGGAAAGAGTTCTGCCGCCCACCGCGCAGTGGCCGTGGAGCTTTCTCCCCTCGAAGGCCCGCCGCAAGGTGGGCCTTCTGCTTTTTAGGAGCAACAAATTCCGTTCCGCCAGTGCTTTCTATTTCTGAATTGCTACATCAAACCTGACGCAACGCTCACGAATCGAATACCAGTACTTGCGCCAGCAGGATCGAGCCGTCGCGACGAAATCGAGTTGCGGATATTTCCTCCGCGACGCGTGGGTGCGATTGCCCGTGGGGTCGAGCGCAGAGTGCAACTCTGGCAACGCTGGGTGATTCAGAACCACCAAGGGGATTGACGGAATGTTCAGCGCTCACCTGGAAGTCACGCACGTTGATTTTGCGGCTGCGATTGCGGTATTTGGAATGCCGGGCATCGTGTTCTGGGGTTATTTCGCGGCGGCGGTATTACTCGTCATTGGCCTGCTGAAAATTTTCAAGGATGAACTACCGCAAGCGCACGGGCTCGACAAGGTTATTCCGTTCGGGCGTTTGTGCTTCGCGATTCCGATGGCGGTGTTCGGAACGGAGCATTTCACTGATACGGCGGACATCGCGACGATGGTTCCGAGCTGGATAGCTGCACACACATTTTGGGTGTATCTGGTGGGTGTTGGGCTGATTGCCGCGGCGCTGAGTATTACGGTGAAGGTGCAATCGCGTTTGTCGGCAACGCTTCTGGGAGCCATGTTCTTTTCATTTGTGTTGCTGATGGATATACCCGCCGCGCTGGCGGAGCCGGGCAATCGATTTTCTTGGACACTGGCATTGCGAGAACTAGCTTTCGGCAGCGGGGCTTTGGCTTTTGCGGGAACGCAGAGGAGCGCGAAGCGTGCCGGAGGCGTACCGGCGCTGGTAACCGTTGCGCGGATTGTCATCGGGACGGCGGCGGTGTTCTACGGCGTAGAACATTTTCTGCATCCAACATACGCGCCGGGCGTTCCGCTGGGAAAAGAGATCCCGGAGTGGATTCCGGGACGGGTATTCTGGGCGTATCTTGCCGGCGTGGTGCTGGTTGTGGCGGGACTGTGCCTGCTAGTGAACAAGAAAACGCGGCTGGCGGCGGCCTATTTGGGCCTGATGATTTTGCTATTGGTGTTGTTTGTTTATTTGCCGCTGCTGGTCGCGAGTCCCACCGACATCGTCAGCTTGAATTATTTCTTTGATACTTTGGCCTTCGGCGGAGCGATTCTGCTGCTGGCCGGCGCCAGTGGCGAACGGACTATGGCGAGTTCCTGACTCCTGGCGTCAGCTGCAACGCTGTCACGAAGTATTGCCCGAGCTGCGCGGAGAGAACCTCCCTGGGTTTGCGAACCCTAGCAACATCGAGAGTCGCTGGATGGCGATTCTGGTATGCTTGGAGCTACATTCCATTTCATAAGCCAGCAGCTCGACCCGAAATGGCGCGCGTTTTCGTGAGTTCCAGACGCTGACGAGCGGATTGTGGAACTTAACTGCGGCTCGTTGTGAATTCCTAGTATAGCCAGTGGCGAGCGACGGGATTGCAGCGATGAATTTGTCGCTCAGCAACCACGCACGGATGAGTGTTCAGATAGCGGCTCGCAGCCGAGGGATTACAGATTTAGATGACAACGAGATGTGGGCGGCCCCGATTTTTTTGTTTAGCGTCATTTGCAGTTGCGCTGCTTGTGCCGGCTGCGAGCAGTTACGCTCGGCCACAAGCGGAACCTCCGCCACAGCCGGCGCAGCAGCCAGCAGCACAGCAACCATCCGCGCAGCAAACCCCTGCACAGCCCGCTCAGCCTGCAACGCCGAGCGCCACTCCGGCATCCGGCCAAGCGACCAGCGGCCAGAAACCAGCCGATCCCAACGCTGCGCCGACCGCGACTCAATCGGACGCTGGATCGAAGGATCGGCTATTCTTCGCGTTGCCGAATTTTCTGGCGCTGGAAAATTCCGCGCACGTCCCCCCGATGACCGCGAAACAAAAATTTCAAGTGGCGGCGCGATCTTCGTTCGACTACGTGCAGTATCCGTGGTATGCGGTGCTGGCAGGAATCAGCCAGGCGCAAAACAGTGAACCAGGCTACGGCCAGGGCGCGGAAGGATATGCCAAACGCTACGGCTCGGAATTCGCGGATGGCACGATCGAGAATTTCATGGTGAATGCCGTGGTGCCGTCGTTGATACACACCGATCCTCGTTACTATCAATTGGGTAAGGGCGGATTCCTGCACCGCACCGGCTACGCTTTGAGCCGCCTGGTGATTACGCGCACGGATTCCGGCCACAACACTTTCAATTTTGGTGAAATCGGGGGCAGCTTCGCGGCGGCGGCGATTTCCACCTACAGCTATCATCCGGAGACCGATAAGACGCTCTCTAATACCGCGTCGGTGTGGGGCACGCAGGTCGGATATGATGCGATACGAATCGTGCTGAACGAATTCTGGCCGGACATTCGCCGCAAATTTCATAAAACCAAGAGCCAACCGCAGCCTTAGTTATCGCAATCAGCTGACGACTTGCTTCTGAACTGCAAATCCGTGCTTCGCCGGCCGAAGCCGCACTGAATTTTCTGCGTCTAAGTCGTGGCTAGGCTGGCGCGCGTTATCCCGGTTCTGGCAGCGGTCTATCTTTAAAGACGATTCGCCAATCGAGAAGTTCGTCCACCATTAGTTGACCAGCTTCGGCGACGATCAGGTTCAAGGCGGAGTACGAAATTTTCTCGTGGCTCTCGGCGCGCGGGGCTAGCTCCTTGCCGATGCGTCGCAAAGTCTGCAGCATGGCGTGGGATCGTTTTTTCACGCGCTCGAATTCCGCCTGGGTTCGTATGCCTGCAAGCGCGGCGCCGAAGGCAGGAGTTGCAGTCGCAACCAATCCGACAATTATTTCGGTCGACGTCGGCACATCATGATGATGTGTCTGCTTGCATAGAATTACGAGCGCGATGCACGCCGCTACGATTGCAAAAGCAAAAAGGCCGCCGCCGACGTAGCGAAACCTGGAATCGAGTTTTTCCAGACGGTCCGCGTTGTTCTCGTGATAGTCAATCTGGCCGCGAATACCAGCTTTGCTATCGAGAAAAGATCGCACTGCATCCAGGTACGAGGGGGTGAGCTCACCGCCGACGATCCCGATTTCCCGCCGCAGAGCCAGGTAATGCCAATGCATCCAAGTGCCTTTGGGATCGCCTGCGGACAGGTACTTCGGCAAATGCGGCGAGGAGAGCTCTCCGGGGCCTAACGGAATCAGGAAGAATAGCTGGCGCAGATACTCGGCAAGCAAACGGTAGTCGATCCATTTTTCATGCCACCGACGCCTCCTGCCGGTCACATAAATAATCGGAATCGCGACGAGCAGCACGAGCTCCGCGACATTTAGCACCAGGCTGGCTCGCTCCAACTTTATTTGTCCCAAGGCATAGTGAAGAAATGCGCAGAAGACCGCAGCCGCGCCGATGAGGTAGTTCATCGCAAACGCCGAGCGATAGAGATTGGCGTAATATTCGGCCAGGCTATTGGCCCAACCGTAATGGTCGCAAAGACGGGCGCTATCAATGATTCCGACTGCGCTGTCTGAGAACGCGCCAGAGTTTTGCAGCACTGCAACCCACTCATCCGCGCCGGACAACGCAAAGTCTGGGGCAAATAATTTGGGCAAGTTCAGACGAAACAACCATAGATTACGAAACGGTATCCACGGTGAGCCCCAATTGAGCCAGCGCTGTTTTTCGGAGAAGTAATTCTGAGGAGACGTGGAAAGCTCTTCCTGTTTTTCTTTTTTGGTGTGGTGGGGAGGGTTGAGCAAAGTGCGCAGCTGACCGAGCAGCCAGTCCTTGGCTTCGCCTGAAGACTCCCATTTGTCGCCGGAAAGGCGGTAGAAAATGCGATGGGGAGCGGCGGATTCGATCCGGATGGTCAAGATATTGCGCAAGCCGGCCTCGGCGACGATCTGCGCGGTGCCGCCTTCTCCCCGGGGGCCTTGACCGTCCCAAATTGCGAGCAGAACATCGGATTGACTAAGAATGACGCGGCCGGCCGCCAGGTAGGATTCCGTTTCCCGGTGGCGTGAACCATCCAATTCGAGGATCGCGGTGGTGAACTGCGTGTTGTCCAACAGCCGGTTAAATTCCTGCGCCGAGGCATCTTCTTCGAAATCGTTGAGGTACTCGTCGCGAGCGAAGGGCAAGGGGCATTGCAGTTCGTAGCCGAGTGAGATCGCCTGCTGCGCGGCGTAGCGGTCCGCACCTTCGGCCAGTGCGGAAACCAGGCGGAGGACTGGCTCGTCACGCTCGCGATAATACGTCGAGACGCGCGGATGCTCCTGCGCGAATTGCTTCAAAACTTGCAGCACCTCGTGGATTTGCTTTTGCAGCTGGTCAATGTGTGCGTTGTACAGATCTCTGGGCTGGTGGCCGGTAACGCCGACGCGCAAAGCCAGTCTGGGTTTCGGTGGTTGCGATTTATGCATCACTCACCTTTTACGATGCAATATCCCAGGGCGAGAATGGTTTTCAAAGTTTCGTTGACCATGACGCGGTCGTATTCCTTCTCGGATTCTGAAAGATTTTCGTACGGCACCAGGCAGGGATGGGTGCGCTTTACATCATCGCGATGCGCGCCGTAGGTCCAGCCATCGCGCATGCGCTGTTGCGCCCAGATCTCGTGCGCGTTGCGGGCGAGGCCTTCGAGCAACGACTGCAGATCTTCCAGATTCACTTGCGAAGTATCCACGGGGTGCGGAACGTAGGTTTGGTCGGGCATAGCCGCTGAAAGCTCCGCACATGATTCTGGCCGCGATGACACTGGCGCGCGGCGTCAACTCTAGATTAGTCCAGAGGGCGGCAACTATAGCAGAAATGGCACGCGGTTCAGAAGAGGCTGGCGGGCCGCGGCGGTACTACGCGAGGTTAGAAATTGCTTTCGAGACAAGATGAAAAATGGAAGGGGCGGCGGGACGTCTTCGCGATGTCAGGTGCGAGCGCCGGCGCCGCCGAGCGGGGAGTCAATCAACTTCCATGATTCGCGTGGCCTTAACGACAGGGGATTTCTTCTGCCGGTCGGCAAACTTCTGAGCGCGATCGCGATCAATGTAAACGCGAGCAAACTTTTCGCCGTCGGCGTAGTACACGGTTACCTGCCAGTGGTGATGCTTACGGCGCTTGTCGCGCTTCATGCGGCTGGTCTTCTTGAGCCTCTGCTTAGTCACGATGTGTGGATGCCTCCGCTGTGGGGACTATGGCAAGTTTGGAAGGGCCGCGCAAGTAACAAGTTAGGGGTTAACGTTCGTATACTTGATTGGCTGACTGCTGCGGGTTTCAAGGGCCAATTTGGCTGAATTAAAGCGAAAAAATCGGGAGCCTTTGCAACATTCCCAGGCATCCAACCGTATAAGTAAGTGGGGCACGATAAAACGGCGGGGGAGGAGCACGGTGATGCGCTGGGCATGTGACATGCAGATAGAAGACTTGCGGGACCATCCAACGGAATTGATCGTGCAGCTGCGCCATTTGTTGGCCAGCGGGACCGAGGCAATTCCCGATCCGAAACATCCTGAGTTGTATGAGGTTAAGAGCGACGCGCAGGTGTTTTACGTGCACATTTCTCCCGCAACGGGAAAAGTGCTGCTGGTGGCTACCTGGCCTGCCGAAAGCGTGCTAGAAGAAATGCATACCACAGCGTAAGTTGGTCTGTGCGTAGGGCGTGCTGTATTTGCGGCGCTGACGCTTCTTCGCGCGCGGTTAGTTTGTCAGATCGGAGGCCTTGAAGTTGAGGTCGGTGAGAATCTGCGGTTTCAGCTTGTAAATTATTGGGGATTCACTGGTGCGTGCGTAAACGAACCCGCCGGATTCCTTGGATAATTCGATTCTCAGGGTTTTTCCGCCTCTGTCGGTCAGAATCGCTGCGCAGGCAGGTTTGAAAAGTGTGGCAAGCTGCGCCGGCGTAGGATGGTCGAAAATTTCGTCGGCAGTTGCTTGCAGTAGCGGAGCAAACAGTTTGTCGAGGCTTACGGGTTTTGCCTGCTCGTTGGATTTCTGCTGGTCTTTCTGCTTCTCTTTTTCTTCCTTCGCAGCCGTTGTGTCAAACGCCCAGTCTGTTTCGTCTTTGCGCGTAACCAGGATCGTGCCACTGGCGTTGTGAATCTCCGCGTGGGTAATCGTCGCAGGATCGAAGTGAGCGAGTTTCTTGTCGCGCAAGTCGCTGAAGTTTTCCGCAAGCTTCTGGTACAGGCTCTGGTTGATGCGGAAGATAGTGGGGCGCGCGACATCGCGCGCGAAATACTCGTCGCCTTCCTTCTTCCCTACCAACAGAGTCGCCGTCTTGCCCTTAGCGTCCGCGGTAGTGAACGAAATTGGCGGGTTCGCCAGACCGTATTTTGCGAGATGGTCCGGGGTTTCGCTGGCGATCGTGGTCATCTTGCTGCTGGCGACGGTCGCGAGAAGAGAGTTGATCGCGTCTCCATCGCCAAGCGCGTTGCTGGGTTTCGTAAACTTCCACGCGTCATGATCCCTGGCTGCAGCCAGTTCGCCCGATGAATTCTTGAGATCGAAAGAATTCACGTCAGGTGTGGCGAAATGCAGAACGGAATGATCGCGCAAATCCTGCAGGGGTTTATCCGCGCTGACCAGCAACGATTCGGGTAACAGGGCTACGTCTTTCGCGCCGTCTACGATGGCGTAAATCGAGACGCCTGTGAAATCTTTCTTGCCCAGGCGCAGCGAATGCTTCGCGCCATTCTTCATTTGAAAATCGAGCGCGACGTCTGGAGTTTCCAGACCGAATACTTTCAAACGATCGGGTGTGCCGGGCTCGTTCTGAGTGACGCGTGCGGACGCGAGTTGCTGCACGATTCCTTGTAGCGATGCGTCATCGGCGCTCGTCTGCAGCGGCTGGGTAATGTGCCATGCGCCATTTTGCTTTTCGAAATGGATGGGCTGCGATTTCGGATCGGCCGGGTAGGAGATGGTCAGCGAAGAAATGTCATCGGCTTGCAGGGTGAACGCCGGCTTGGTCGTGTCCGCCGGCCCGTTTGCGGCTTCTTTTTGGCCGCGCTTCCAATCGAAATAATAGGCAGCGGCGCCGATAATGAGGGCGGCGAGCAGAACAATCAGTGTGGATTTCTTGATCATGGCCTTTAGAAATTTCTGTAAATCCTTTGCATGAGGGTTAGCGGCGTTTCCACCAAATGTAAATGCCGGAGAAGATCACAAGTCCCGGAAGAAAGACGAGATCCAGCCAGTGCAGCGCGGCGGATTGAGCTTGGGAGAGGTTGACGCGGCGGTTCGTAGCGCTCTTGGGCCTGATGGAGATCAGGTTTTCGTCTTGCGTGAGCCAATCGACGGCATTGAAAAAAAGATCGCCATTTCTTTGCTGGCTGATCCAGGGATTCGCGGCGAATTGCGAGTTGCCGATGACGACCAGGCGAGCGTCCCGGTCGCCCACTTTGCGATTTGCCGCAACAGCCAATGAAAGCGGGCCGAGCTTGTCTGTCTTCGAATCGAAAGATATTTTCTTCTGGCCGGGCTCGAGCTTGGGAATCGTGAAACTGCGCTCGGACGTTTTCAGAAGCTCGACCGTCTGTGGAATCGTCTTGCTTTTATCCGCGATCGCAGCGGTGCGCGCGAGCGGGAAGAATGCCACGGAACCCTGAAAGCCTTTGGTAATCGGGCTGGATCCAAAATCCTGCACCACGGGAATAATCGGACCGCCGCCAAAGAGTTGGCCCATGCCACTGGCATCCACTACCACGTTGCTGCCCACATCCACATTCCATGCCTGGAACAGCTCGTCGAGTTTCGGTTCGGTCGCAGGATCCACCATGACCAGCGCGTCGCCGCCGGCGTCGAGAAATTTTCCGAGCATCGCGGTTTCTTGCGGATAGAAAGACTGCTTCGGTCCGGCAATCACCAGAGCGTTGCAGTCCGCTGGCACGCCGTTATCCGCAATAAGGTTTATCGTTTTCGTCGTGTAATTTTCTTTCTTCAGGCCGCCGTCCGCCTGGGTGTAGCCGTCCTGCGAACCATCGGTGAGAGATTTTTCCCCGTGGCCGGTGACGAAGCAGACTTCCTTCGGATTGTCGCTCGTCACCTTGACGAGCGCGCCGGTGACGTCTTCTTCGCCCAGCTGGCCGTGCGCACTGGCGTCCAAATGGTCTTTTCGAGTGCCGTAGGCGACGACGACATCACCCATGTGCGTCGCGCCGAAGTCCTGCGCGACTTCCGGTTTCTGCTGGGGGTCCACGAATTGATATTTGAAATGCGGGCTGAGCGCTTTGTATTCGGCCATCAGATCGTCGAAGGTGGTGTTTGGAGTCTTGTCAAAGCGAGCGACTGTGACGTCCTGTTTGAGACCGCTGACGATATTGCGGGTCTGGTCGGAGAGGGTGTAGAGCTTCTCGGTAGTGAGGTCGAAAGTCTTGTGATGACGGAAGCCCACGAAGTTGATGACTACCAAAATGGCGATGACCGCGAGCGCGAGAATTGTGGTGTTCGTTCCCTGCTGCGCACCGCGGCCGGAAAATGCTCTGACGATGCCGCGAAAGCCGAGGACCACAGCGGCCAGCACGAAAACGCCGCCGGCGATCAGCAGCACTTTGCTCGTCGTGAGCAATTCCCCTTGAATGGAGTAGCGCACGCCGCTGGCGACGAGCATCGCCACGCCGATCGTTCCTGCGAAACTAGCTATCTCTTCGCGATCCCATTTCATACTGCAAGTTCCTCCATGAATTGTGAGCCGCGCGCGCTGGATTTAGGCGCGGCGCCAGCGCATCGAATCGATCGAGCGCACGGTTAAGAAAACGAAAAGAAGCATAAAGCTGAAATAATAAATGAGGCCAGACGTATCTATGGTGCCTCGAGCGAAATCGTCGTAATGGCGGCTGGCGGAAAGATACTGCAATACGGAACCGAGGCCGCCTTCCGATGTGCGGCCCAGATCCAGAACCCAAAGGAACAAGAAGGCAACAAAGGTGAGCACAGCCGCTATGAGCTGATTTTCGGTGAGCGAGGAGATGAAGGTGCCCAGCGCGAGTAGCGAACCGCCGAGCAGCATAATTCCGGCGTAGCCCGCGAGCAGCATGCGCCATGGCGGGAGGGGATCGCTGTGGAGATACATGTAAACCACGTAGCTGGCCGTAGGAAGAAGCATGAGCGCGAACAGTGATAGCGAAGCGAGGAATTTCCCCAAAACGATTTGGAGTTCGCTGATAGGCGAAGTCATCAGTAGTTCCATGGTGCCGCGTTTGCGCTCCTCGGCAAAGACGCCCATGGTGAGAAATGGCGTGATGAAAAGAATGAGCGTCGAGAGCAGGCCGAGAAAAGCGCGCATTACTTGCCCGGGAACGTCAAACTGCGGCGGCATGCCGAACTGCATGCTCTGCATTTCCATCTGAAAAGACTGTTGAATGACCGCAGAGAGGAAGAAATTGAAGAAGAACGCGCTGATGAGCAAAAACAAGCCGATGCAGACATAAGCGACCGGCGAGACGAAATAGTGCCGCATTTCCTTGCGATAGATGGCGTAGAGGTTGCGCATCGTTTTTCAGGCTCCTTGGTAAGAATGCCGCATGGCGGTTAGTTCGCGGATGCCTGCGCGTGCGCGGCGTCGTCGGTGGTCAATTCCAGGAAAATTTCTTCCAAGCTCAGGCTGACGCCGCGCAATTCAAAGAGCGGCCAGCCATTCTGCACAATTTTCGCGGCGATGGCGCTGCGAATGTCAGCGCCCTGCGCGGTTTCGACGATCGCAATCAGGTGCGCACCACCCGGGAGTTGATCTGCTTCCACGCGGGTGGTGCCGGGAACCTGCGTGAGCGCGTCGCGCAAAGCTTGTTCCGGCGCTTCTACTTCGATCCGGATTTTCTGGCCGCCCTTGAGCTGCGAAGTCAGGTTTTGCGGCGTGTCTACGGCGGCGATTTTGCCTTTGTTGATGATCACCACGCGGTCGCAGGTCATGCTGACTTCCGGAAGAATATGCGTCGAGAGAATAATTGTGTGGTCGCCCGCGAGGCCTTTGATTAGATTGCGGACCTCGATGATTTGCTTGGGATCGAGACCGACTGTAGGCTCGTCGAGGATGATGACATCGGGATCGTGCACCAGGGCTTGCGCGATGCCCACGCGCTGTTTGTAGCCGCGCGAGAGACGCTTGATCAGCTGCGCGCGGCAATCTTCGAGATTGGTTTTGCGTATCGCGTCGCTGACGCGCGCGGCGCGCTGATCGGATGGGACGTTCTTAATGCGTGCGACAAAGTCCAGATAATCCTCGACGGTCATATCGGGATATACCGGTGGAGCTTCAGGCAGGTAGCCGATATGACGGCGCACTTCCATGGAATCGCCGAACACGTCGTAGCCGGCGATCTTCGCGGTGCCGGAGGTGGCGGGCATGTATCCGGTGAGGATGCGCATGGTGGTGGTTTTGCCGGCGCCGTTCGGTCCGAGGAAGCCGAGAATTTCGCCTTTATTTACTGTGAATGAAACGCGATCTACGGCCGTGACCCCGCCATAGGCTTTCGTCAAATCCTGAACTTCTATCAATGCATGCCTCCCGCAAAGATGAACCCGGTTAGTCCGACGGACAGTTCCAAACAAATGTTTATACTAAAAAACGGCGCAAATTGAAAATCAACCCGGTGATTGGCGGTGAGTGAGTTCGCGCCGCGTCGCAGGAACCGCACTGGTGCGGCAGGCGTTTTCTCAGTATCATCCGCGGCAAAAGTAACCAGGAGTTCTCATCGTGCAACGATTCTCGGCTGCGTTGGGGGCGGTGCTGCTTGCTGCGCTGCTCGTTGCTCCTACTGTGCGCGTGCGCGGATCTTCGATGCCGTTCAACGTGGGCATCGTGAAAAAGAGCATCGTGTTCCTTTACTACCCGAAGGAGAAGGATTTTGAAGTCGGCACGGGGTTTCTGGTGGATATTCCGTCGAAGGCAGCTCCCCAACAGAGCTTCGTGGCGATTGTAACGGCGCGGCACATCGTGGATCCGAAGTGGGAGGGCTGCTCGTGGGCCAATCCGCAGGCGATTTATGCGCGCGTGAACGTGAAGAATTTCAAGGTGGGGCAAAAAGAGGACGGAACCGACGACGTGCTGCTGGGGCTGGTGAACGCGGGGAAGAACCTCTGGTATGCGAGCCCCAACGATCGAGTGGACGTGGCGGTGATTCCGGTTGGCTCGACGCACGTCGAACAGCTGCTGCACAATGATGTGCGGTTCGTTCCCGTGGCGGACTTCGCGACGAAAGCCGAAACGGAAAATTACAAGGTGGGGATCGGGGACCAAATTGTGACGGCTGGCCTCGTGCCGGCTTTGCTCGACGCGCAACGTAACTATCCGGCCTTCAAGTTCGGACGAATATCCAATATACCGGAAGAGCCGATCTACATGAAGTGCACGCAGACGGAGGCCGGAAAGGCGCTGCCGCGCGATGTGTGGCTGCTGGCCGGAAACTTCGTTGCCGGCAATAGCGGCTCGCCGGTGTATTTGTTGCCGCCGGTGCCCTCCGCGTTGCATCGCGTGATGCTGATCGGAATTATTGCGGGAGCAATTCCCGATGTTGACCTGGGCCAGATGGTGCCTTCCGATTATGTATTTGATGTGATCCAGGCGCACTATCCCACTGCCAATCTGTATCGCGGCCATAGCGAACACAGCATTATGAAATAGCGCGGCGATTTTTTGGTTTGCGGATGGTTCGGCCAACGCTTCAGCTTATTCCTGACTGCGAATGAAGCGCCGAACTGCGCTAGGCGCTTTCATCGAAGCCCATCTCCACGTCCGGCAGTTTGTCACCTTCGCTTGCGACCCACACGTACAGCGTTGGCAGCAGGAAGATGCTGAGCAGCAGGGCGGCGAGTAGGCCGCCGACGATGACGATGGCGAAGGGTCGCTGCGAATCTGAGCCTATCCCACGCGAGAGAGCTGCTGGTAGCAAGCCGAGCGTCGCGACGAGCATCGTCATCATAATCGGGCGCAGCCGCAGCACTGCGCCTTCGATTGCTGCGTCTTCGATGGTATGGCCCCGGGCGCGCAGCTGATTGATGTACTCGAGCATGATGATGCCGGTCTGCACCGAGACTCCGAATAGCGCCAGAAATCCCACGCCTGACGAAACGCTGAAGTGAGTGCCAGTGAGTAGCAGCGCCAAGAGTCCGCCGACAGGAGCCATAGCCACGTTGCCGAGAATCAGCAGCGCCCACTTCACGGAACCGAACATGGTGTAAAGAATCACGAAAATTCCCAGCACCGTGAGCGGCAGCACCAGCAGGAGGCGCCGTTGCGACCGTTTCTGGCTTTCGTACTCGCCGGCCCAGTCAATGCGGTAAGCGGTGGGCAGTTTCACCTGTGCGTTCACTTTGCGGATGGCTTCCTCCACGGCTCCGCCGAGGTCGCGGCCGCGCACGCTGTATTTGATGGCGACGTAACGTGAATTTTCCTCGCGATAAATTTCCGAGGCGCCGTCGCGAACTTCGATTTTCGTCAGCTCAGACAGCGAAACACGCGCGCCGGATGGTGAAAGCAGGCGAATATTTTCAATAGCTTCCTGTGTGTCGCGGTAGGGCGCCTGATAGCGCAGCACCAGGTCGTAACGCTGTTCGCCTTGCAGGACCTGGCTGATGGCGTTGCCGCCGACGGCGGTCTGAATGGCGTCCTGGATGTCCGCAACGTTAATTTGGAAGCGCGCAGCTGCTTTCCGATTGACCACGAAGTTCAGATTGGGCTGGCCGATGACGCGAAAGACTCCGAGGTCTTCGATTCCGCGGACGCCACGCATGATTGCGACGATTTCGTCGGCTTTCTTCTCGAGAAGTCGCAGGTCGTCGCCGTAAATCTTAACGGCCAGCTCGCCTTTCACGCCGCTGACGGCTTCTTCCATGTTGTCTGAAATGGGCTGGGAAAAATTCCAGAGCACGCCAGGAATTTTGCTGAGTTCGCGGTCCATCGCGCCGATCAATTCGTTCTTGTCGCTGCCGAACGCAGGCCGCCATTTTTCTTTCGGCTTAAGGTCCACAAAATATTCGGTGTTGAAGAAACCGGTGGTGTCTGTGCCGTCGTCGGGGCGGCCGACCTGCGAGACAACCTGGGTTACTTCCGGAAACGATGCGAAGACAATGCGCGCCTGATTCATGATGCGCGCGCCTTCGGTGGGTCCGGTACTCGGCGCGAGCGTACCGCGGGCCCAGATGGCGCCTTCATCGAGATGCGGCAGGAATTCGGAGCCGATCACATCGCCAAAAGTGAGAAAGATCGCAAGGCACACGGCCATGCCCGGGACGGCCACCGTCACCGCACGATGCTCAATGGCCCAGCGCGCGGCCTTGCGATAAGAACTCTGCAGGTAATCCATCACCGGGTTGTGCCATTCGTGGACGCCGTGTTTGAAAAGCACGCTGCAGAGTACCGGCGCGATAAGCATGGAGAATAGGAGCGCTCCTAACAGGGCGAATGCGACGGTCCAGGCCATGGGCCGGAACAGACGGCCTTCGACGCGCTGCAGCGTGAAAATCGGCAGATACGCTGTGATGATGATGGCGATGGCGTAAAAGACCGGGCGTTGCACTTCGAAAGCAGCATCGCGAATGCGTTCGAGCGTAGCTTTACGGCTCGTGTCGCCGTGCGTCAGATGGCGAACGATGTTTTCGACCATCACCACCGCGCCGTCAACGACCATGCCGAAATCCAGGGCGCCCAGCGACAACAAATTAGCTGGGATATTCTTCAAGCTCAGACAAATTGATGCGAACAATAGAGAAAACGGAATCGTCAAAGCCACGATCAGCGAGCCGCGAAAATTCCCGAGGAATAAGAAGAGGATCACGGAAACGAGAAGGATTCCTTCGGTCAGGTTATGCAGGACGGTGTGCGTGGTGTAACGCACCAGGTCACTGCGGTCGAGAAACGGAACGATCGTTACGCCGGGCGGCAAGATGGCTTCGTTCAGCTCCTTGACCTTCGCGTGTATTCTCACCAGAGTGTCGTCTGAATTGGCGCCCTTGCGGAGCAGTACGATTCCTTCCACCACGTCGTCGTTATCAACGATGGCGCCGTCAGCGCGATGAAGGGCCTTACCGATTTGCCCCAGGCGGATTTTGGAACCTTGCACCACGGTCGCGATGTTCTTGATGGTGAGAGGTGTACCGTTTTTTGCGACGATGGGAGTCTGCTCGATGTCTTCGACGGTGCTGAACAATCCCACGGCGCGAACGTTTATCTGCTGCAGACCGGCTTCGATGAAGCTGCCTCCCGCATTGGTATTGTTGTTGGCGAGTTGTTGTTCCACCTGGGCGATGCTCAAGCCGTAGGACACCAGTTTGTTGGGGTCCACCTGTACTTGATACTCGCGGGTGATCCCGCCGAAGCTGGAGACGTCCACAACGTTGGGCACGGATTTGAATTGTTTTTCGAGCGTCCAGTCCTCGATAGATTTCAGCTCCATCAGGTCGTAACGCGGATTGGTGCTCTTGAGCGTGTACCAAAAAATCTGGCCGACGGGGCTCCAGTCCGTGCCCATCTGCGGCTGCACGTTCAGTGGCAGCGTGGCCTGCGCAAGGCGCTCCAGCGCTTTCTGCCGGTTCCAGTCATTCGCGGATTGATCGTCGAAAATGAGCATCACGCTGGAAAGCCCGAAGAGCGAGACGGAGCGGAGATGCTCGAGATGCGGAATTCCGTTCATTTGAATTTCGATGGGAATTGTGACTTGTTGTTCGACTTCTTCCGCGGCGCGACCGGGCCACTGCGTGATGATCTGCACGTAGTTGTTGGCAACGTCCGGATAGGCTTCCACCGGAAGGTCGTGGAAGGAAGTCGCACCCCAAATGAGCAGCAGGACGGCGAGCCCCAGAATTATGAATTGATTGTTGAGAGCGTAATTGACGAACGCGCGAATCATTGCCTCTCCATCGAGTGTGGTTGCTGGGTTCTCACCTGCGGCTTCACCATTCCGTACGCGACAGTTTCGGGCCCGGGCGAAGAATTTCCTCAAAACGCGCCCATGCTCACAGACAAACGGGACATGTCGTTGGGCTTGCAGGCTTTGGTAAATTTCGCCCCGAGTAGGTGCAGGAGATAGGCCAGCATGATCGCCGCGAATCGCTACCGGCGACGAACGAGTGATCTACTCCAGCGAGTTTTTAGAGGTACCGAACTGCGCAGGGAGGTGCTCGACCAAGTTGAGAGATTAAGAATGGACTGGGAAAGAATTCCCGGCGTGACGGCGACGTGGCTCCCGCTTTCGATCCTGCATGCTGCCAGCGCGCCACTGCAACGCAAACTCCCACCCGCGACGGCGGCGGAACGGCAACGGCCTCTGCCGTTCGATCGGCGGACGAATTCCAGCGGGTCTGAGATTCGCGGAACGCTTCGGGAAACGCGGAGGGCTCTGCGCGAGTGAAAGTTCCGTGACCATCGTTTATGAATATCGCGACGGGCTCGCCGAGCCAGCTCGTCGTTAGAATCAGGTCGGGGATCTGATCGCCGTTCACGTCGCGCACAGCGATCTGCAAACCACCTGCGGGCCCAACGAGCGAAATTGATTGTCGGCCTGCCGCGCTTAACTGAAGTTGAATCCAATATTTCGTGCGGGCCACATTGCCTTGGCCGGTTTGCACCCCGACCAGGTCCGGACGATGGTCGCCGTCGAAGTCCGCGACCGCAAATTGCAGGCCGGGCCCGGCTGAAGTAGTGGATGGCCTGGGGACATCCGCGTCAGCGGATGCGCCTGCGGATGCGGTGCAGGCAAGCGCGCCCGCAATCGTGCAGCTAACGAGAAAAAGATGCAGCAAGCTGCGCACGAATGCCGCGGATGCAGGTCTGACGAATCGGCGCAGAGGAGATTTGGGCATGGGTTTGAAGCAAGCTACACAATTACTCTCGCGAAAAGGCGAGTTTACAATACCGCTTAACCATCGGCCAAGGAAATCCTGGGTCCCAAATCGCGCATTAGAATTTGAAGCGGCCAGCGATTTGCGCGGCGAACCTACTGCCCAGCGTGGCGCCCGGACCGAAGAAATCACCATGCACGCCTGCAGGAAAACTCAACTGCTTGAAGCTGCTGATCGGAAGCGCGGGTTCCGCGAACGACTGGCGAGAAGGCCCGGGCAACGAGGTTCGGATAGTCTGCATCCTTATGGCTGACCAATGGGGCGCATTATCGCGGACCAAATCTCTGGCTGGTATAGGCTTTTGCGGCTGGCAGCGAGCCGGCGGCCGGGTGGAGATGTGCGTTGACACGCTGCGGCGGTTTTGTTATTCAACTAGTTTCGTTTATTGAGCCAATGGTTCGATGTGGGAGCAACTCCCTCCGTTCCGGGCGGATCCGAAAAGAAATCCAAGGTGCTATGACGACATTGAAGGTGTATGCCCGAATGAAAAAGTTAGCGGCGCTGAGGTTGCACGGAAGCGCCAACGGTGGATTTAACTGGAGCGGCGTGTCGTCGCTCGGGTGCGCCTTGCTTGCTTTTCTTTGCGTCACGATGGTCTGGGGTTGCGGTGGCGGCAATGGCTCCATCACGCTGGCGATCACCCCCAAAACCGCCAGCATGGATCAAGGGCAGTCGCTGCTTTTCGTCGCGACGCTGGGCAATGATACGAAGAACCTGGGAGTCACCTGGCAGCCGCTTACCGGATCCGGTTGCGCGGGGACCAGCTGCGGCACTTTGACGAACGTCACACCTACCGGCGTAACGTATACCGCTCCAGCGGGCCTCACCACCGGCATCACCGTAAGCCTGGAAGCGATCGCCAAGGCGAATGGGGGCGTCACCGCGACGTCATCCATCACCATCGTCCTACCGGTGACTTTCACAACCACCTCTTTGCCGAACGGTTCCAACGGCGTTCCCTACAATCAAACAATTGTTACCACGGGCGGAGTGGCACCGATTACCTACGCAGTAGGCACTGGCAGTCTGCCCCCGGGCCTGAAACTGAATAGCGTAGGAACGGTAATCGGAACCCCCACCAGCTCGGGAACATCCACATTTACGATTAACGCGATTGACGACGGGACTCCGCCGTTGAGCGTGAGCTCGCCAATCTACACGATTACGGTTAATCCGCCGCCGCCGCTTTCGATCACCTCGACGGCGATGGCCAACGGGATTGTCGGCACAGCTTACAGCTCTCCGATTGCGTCTTCGGGCGGCGTACCGCAATTGACGTGGAGCGTGCCGCCGGGAACCTTGCCTCCAGGACTTGAACTGAATACTTCGTCCGGGCTAATCACTGGCACACCAACCACGCCGGGCGTTTACAAGTTCTTCCCGACGGTCACAGATTCCGCGATTCCACCGCAAAAGTTTACCTCGACGACTGGCGTGACGATTTCAGTGATCACCGTGGCGCCGCTACAGTCGGTGACGCCACCGCTTCCTTCCGGCGACGTCGCCGTGGGCTACACCGCTAGTCTTGTGGCTACCGGTGGAGTGTCGCCGTACACCTGGAGCATAACCAGCGGCCAACTTCCTTCTGGCCTGACGCTGAACTCCAAGCAGGGCACGATCTCCGGCATACCGATCCTTACGACCACCGCCAGTTTCTCCGTACAAGTGGAGGACTCCAATTCGACGAAATCGGCACCGCAGAACCTGAGCATAGTAGTTAAGCCGGGATCCGCGATTACCAATTCGCTGTTCAGCGGTGGTTACAGCTTTCTGTTTCATGGTTTCGATTCGGGCGGGAATGTGGAGATAGCCGGCAACCTGACGGCCAGCGGTACCGGCACCATTTTCGGACAGCTGGACAGCAATCGTTCGGGCGGCACTTTGGGGATCTTCACAGGTTCCACGGTTACCGGGACGTACTCGGTCGGGAGCGATGGGCGCGGCACTATGCAGCTCATCACGACGAACAGTAAGGGAGCGATGTCCACCACAAACTACCTGCTCGCGGAGGATTCCGGCGGGAACTTCCACATGATCGAGAACGACACGATTGGCACGCCGCAGACGCACGGATCGGGAGTCATAAAGCCGGTGGCGGGGGGCGCTTTGACGGGCGCCGCTTTCAGCGGAAACTATGTGCTCGAGCTCGACGGACAGGACAACCAGGGGAATTTGGAAGTGGTCGTGGGCGTAATGCACGCCGACGGCGTTAACCTGCTTACCCCCGGAATGTTCGACGTTAACGACGGGGGCACGTATAGTCCGGCCGTGCAGGTGACCGGAAGTTTTCAGGTGGGTACGAGCAACAACAAGGGCCTTATGTTCTTGACGTACCAGGTTCCTAATTCGGCGCCAGTAGTCGCGACATACACTTTTTATTTTGTTTCTTCGTCGGACATTTTCCTGGTGGCGGTTGATCCTACCGACGCCACGCATCCACGTCTGGGCGGCGAGCTGGTACAGCAGCAGACTTCTACGGTGTTCGATGCCACAGCTTTGAACGGCGTCAGCGTCGCGACCAGCAGCGGACTTGATGGCAGCAACGCGACTGTTCTGGCGGGACTGTTGACTGGCAATGGAATCAGCGGTGTGGGCGTCAACTACGATCAGAACGACGGCGGGACGGTGACTTCGAACAACACCGCGGCGGGAACTTATATCGCAGACCCCAGCACGAATGGGCGAGTGGCGTTCACGGGCTTAGGCGCGCGGTTTGCGGCAGCTTACCTGACCGCGCCGAATCAGGGAATATTGATCGGCTCGGATTCGGCGGTTAGTTATGGTTTGCTGCAGGCGCAAACTTCGACAGCGCCCTTCTCCACCACGTCAATATTGGGGGGATACACGTTCAGCGCCGAAATCACGCTCGATCCGGCGGCGCTGAACATCACCGGACAGTTGAATTCACCGACCGGCAACGGGTCCATGACGGGAATCCTGGATGAAGCGGACAACGACGGAACGCCGCACACGGATCAGACGGTGGTGATCCCGAATTACGTGGTGACGCCGACTGGCCGCGGCACGATGCAGATTGGTGCGACGATCGGCTTACCGTCGGGGATGGTGATCTACGTCGTTTCGCCGAGCAGTTTCAGCGGGATCTCTACTGATTCGAATCCCGGCAACGAGCACCCGGTCGTCGTGTACTTCAACCACTAGTTCGTCGGCGTGCCGCCGGGGCGGGAAAACGTGCCACGGAGGCGCGAAGGCAATTACGCTTACTTCTCGTCCTACTTTTTTTCCTCGAGCTTTAGCGCGGCAGAATTGATGCAGAAACGCAGGCCAGTGGGATCTGGTCCGTCGTCGAACACGTGCCCCAGATGCGCATCGCAGCGGCTGCAGATGGCTTCGGTGCGAACCATGCCGTGGCTGATGTCGCGTTTCAGTTCCACGTTGTCGGCCGCCACCGGCTGGTAATAGCTGGGCCAGCCCGACCCGGAGTGAAATTTCGCGTCGGAAGAAAATAGCGGCTGGCCGCAGCACACGCACATGTAAGTTCCTTCCGCCTCCTCGTTTTCGTACTCGCCCGTGAAAGGCGGCTCCGTTCCCTGCTGGCGTGTGACGTAATATTGATTGTCGTTCAGCTTCGCGCGCCATTCGGCGTCGGTTTTCTGTGTTTTTTCGCCCATGGGCATAGCTTACACGAAGTTTATATTTCCTGTGAAGTGCGCGCTACGGCCGAAAGCGCTGCCGGGTCGGATATAATAGATGGGTAAGTCAAATTGCTGGCCGATATTCGTGCTCGCGACGATGGGCACGCGCGGCGTTGAACTGCTACAGGGTTCGCGCCAGCCGCGAATCGCAAGCGGCCGCATCGTCATCGAATCCACGGGAGAAGATTTGTGAACGAAGTGTTCATCTGCGATGCGGTGCGCACTCCTTTTGGGCGCTACGGCGGCGCGCTGGCGACGATTCGCACCGACGACCTGGCAGCGATTCCGCTTCGCGCACTGCAGGAACGAAATCCGGGCGTGGATTGGGCGGCGGTGGATGATGTGATCTACGGATGCGCGAACCAGGCCGGCGAGGATAACCGCAACGTAGCGCGCATGGCGCTGCTGCTGGCGGGATTGCCGAAGGAAGTGCCGGGCGCGACGGTGAATCGCTTGTGCGGCTCGAGCCTGGACGCGCTGGGCGTGGCTGCGCGAGCGATCAAATCCGGTGAGACGGACCTGATGATTGCCGGTGGAGTGGAAAGCATGACGCGCGCTCCGTTCGTGACCGGCAAGGCGGACAGCGCCTTCAGCCGCCATGCGGAGACATTCGATACGACTCTTGGCTGGCGCTTCATCAATCCTCTGATGAAAACCAAGTACGGAGTGGATTCGATGCCGGAAACGGCGGAAAACGTCGCAGAAGAATTTCACGTAGGGCGCGCGGACCAGGATGCTTTTGCTTACCGCACACAGCAACGCTGGGTGCGTGCGAATGCCGCCGCTTTTTTCAAACGGGAAATCGTCGCTGTGCCGGTACCGCAGAAAAAAGGCGACCCGAAGATCTTTGACACGGATGAGCATCCGCGCCCGGACACGACTCTGGATGGACTGGCAAAGCTGAAACCGATCGTGAAGGCCAACGGCACGGTCACCGCTGGAAATGCATCTGGCGTCAACGACGGCGCTTGCGCGCTGCTGCTGGCGTCGCAGGCGGCCGTCGCGAAGCATCGCTTGACGCCGCGCGCACGCGTTTTGGCCACTGCGACGGCTGGAGTGGCTCCGCGCATCATGGGCATCGGGCCTGCTCCGGCCACGAAAAAACTTCTAAGAAAAACCGGGCTGACGATTTCACAGATGGACGTGATCGAACTGAACGAAGCATTCGCGGCGCAGGCGCTGGCGGTGACCAGAGAGCTGGGATTGCCGGATGACGCACAGCACGTGAATCCCAACGGCGGGGCTATCGCGATCGGGCATGCGCTGGGCGCCAGCGGCGCGCGGTTGGTAACCACGGCGCTGTATCACTTGCAGGCGATCCAAGGACGCTACGCGCTGTGTACCATGTGCATTGGAGTCGGCCAGGGAATCGCTGCGATCATCGAACGTTGCTGAGGTACATCGCGGACACTGCGGCTTGTCACGATCAAATGGGGCTAATTTCGGCTGACGACCAGGCAGGTGATGTCGTCGTGTTGCGCGGCGTCGCCCACGAAATCGTCGAGATGTTTCATGATTCCTGAAAGTGTTAGCGCGGCCCTTTCTCTTATTCGCGATTGCAAAAGAGCGAGCAGCCGGTCTTCGCCAAACTCCTCGTCCCTTTCGTTCTGCGCCTCGGTGACTCCGTCGGTGTAAATCACCAGCAGATCGTTGAGCTCCAGCACCGTGGTACCGGCCACGAACTTTTCGGTCAACTCGATCCCGAGCGGCATGCTGTCAGAGCTCAGCCGCTCGATGCTGCCATCTTGCCGCACCAGTATGGGAGGATTATGACCAGCTGAAAGATAGTTGAGCTCACCGGTAACGGGATCCAATTCCGCCAGAAACGCGGTGGTGAATCGCCGGCCGTTGAGATTGTTGCCGCAGGCCAGCCGATTCAGGTCCGTGACTAATTGCGACAAAGAACCGGGCGCACCGGCAAGTGCGCGAAGACTGGCCTGAAAGTTCGCCATCAGCATCGCCGCCGGCACGCTTTTGCCGGAAACGTCGGCGACGGCGATCAGCAGCGGACCATCGGCGGCGCGGCGAAACGCGTCGTAGTAATCGCCGGCCACGGTATTAGCGGGGCGCGTGGCGAAAGCCATATCAATGCCCGGCACTTCGGGCGGAACGCGCGGCACCAGCCAGCGCTGGATTTCGCGGGCGATCTCGATGTCGCGTTTCATCGCCACGTGATCTCCCACGACCATAATCAGTAGAATAAGCAGGCCCACGAAGGCGGTTAGAAATTCCACTTTGGTGGTGATGAACAGAAACTCCAAACCGATGACCGAGACGAACGCAAGAAGGAGGCTAAACACCAGCAGCACGCGGCGAGCCGGCGAAAGTTTTCTCAGTATGCCGGCAAAGAGCGCGGCGAATATTTTGAACGGTTGCTTCCAGGCCTTCTGCGAATGCACCGCGTGCCAGTCAACGTCGCGTTTATATAGACTGGAGCTGGCCTGGGCCTCGGCTTTGAATTGCGTCCAGAGGTCCGCGGTCTCCATACCAGCGGTTAACTGGCGCCAGCCGTCCTTGGAATGCCACAGTGTGCGCTTGGCTTTGCTTTTAAGCTTATGCGCGAAATTCCGGAGTTGCGCCCGTCTGGATCCCGTCGTTGCGCGAAGTTCTTCGCTCGCCAGGGTAGCCACATTTCAACCATACGCTGTTTCGGCACCACGCGCAGATCGGGTTTTTCAGGTATGCTTAACTGTGAGTCGTGCGGTTCGGGGCAGCCAGTTCTAGCAGCGGCTGGGGTCTCTGTAGCTTCCCCCTGTCTGGCTGCGTACTATTTCGAGTAGAACTTTCCGTAACCACGAAAAAAAATCCTGTAGCAAGCTTGCAACCAAATCCGTAGGTCTTTACTTATTAGCAAGTTACAGGGAAATCAATGTTGGCAGTAGACGTGCACTCTCGGATAATCGAATCCCGTCGGTGAGCTTCATGACAGGACGAGACAGCAGCAGTCGAGAACGGAGACCCAGTCGTGAGTACAAGAGCGCTAGTCGGCAACCCGGCAGTGAGGGAAGCGAAACCCGCCGAGGATATTCCCAGCCCTAGATGGGCAGAGCGCCTCCGCGCGCTGAAGAACATTCCCCCGGTAATGAAATATGTTTGGGACGCTGCGCCTGGCGTGGCCGTTGCGAATTTGGTTTCGCGACTGACGGCTGCGCTGATTCCGCTTTCCATGCTGGCGGTCGGCCGGACAATCATTGCTGCGATTTATGCGCTGCGCGCCGATCACACGCCGCTGCCACATTATTTCTGGTGGCTGGTGACTCTGGAATTCGGGCTGGCCGGAATCGCGGCCATTCTGATGCGGGTGACTGACTTCTGCGACACTACGCTGGCCGAGCGGTTTATGCGGCACATCAGCGTACGGCTGATGAAGCACGCGGCAAATCTGGATTTGATGTCGTATGAAGATCCGGTTTTCTACGACAAGCTGGAACGGGCGCGAGTGCAGAGCACCGATCGGGTGCAGATGATCAAGATCTCCGGACGGCTGATTCAAGAGACCGTCACGACGGTTAGCCTGGCGGCGGGGATTTTCATTTACTCGCCGTGGCTATTGATCGCGCTGGTGGCTTGCGTGGTGCCTGCGTTTCTTGGCGAAACGCATTTTGCGTTCCTGGGATATTCGTTGAGCTTCCAGCAGACCCCCGCGCGGCGCGAACTCGACTACTTGCGCTTGCTGGGCGGCACCAAAGAAGGCGCGAAAGAGCTGAAGCTCTTTGGGCTTGCGCCGTTCCTGGTAGGCCGGTATGCGGATGTTGCCACCGAACTCCACGACCAGACCATAAGCGTGGCGCGACACCGGCTGCTTATCGGCTCGCTCCTAGCGATGGTCGGCGTGGCTGGCTACTACGGGACGTACGCGTTCGTGATTTATCACACGGTGATCGGCGTCCTCTCGCTGGCTACGATGATTTTCCTTACTGGTGCGATTGGCGGAGCGAGTTCCAACATTCAGGCGGTCTTTACTACGTTTTCAGAAATCGCGAACCAGGCGCTATTCATGACCGACCTGCTGGAATTCTTCGCGGTGAAGCCGAAGATCTTCTCGAAGCCGGGCGCGTTGCCCGCCCCCAAGAAGATTCAGCAGGGATTCGAGTTCAAGAATGTCTCGTTCGCGTATCCAGGCAGCTCGCGGATGATCCTGAAGAACGTCAGCTTCAAGCTCGCCCCTTCGGAGCGCATCGCGATCGTCGGCGAGAATGGCCAGGGCAAGACGACCATCGTGAAGTTGCTGACGCGCTTGTACGATCCGACCGAAGGCCAGATTCTTCTCGATGGCAAGGACTTGCGCGAGTACGACTTGGAAAGCCTGTGGCAGGAAATCGGTGTAATTTTCCAGGACTTCATGCGTTATGAGATGACGGCTTCGGCCAACATCGCCGTGGGCCGTATCGAAGAACGCAACAATCCGTTCCAGATCCGCGCGGCTGCCAACAAGAGCTTGGCGGAACAGGCGATCCGCCGGCTGCCCAAGGGCTTCGATCAGGTGCTAGGTTCGCGGTTTGAAGGCGCCGTCGATCTATCGGGCGGCGAATGGCAGAAGATTGCAATCGCCCGCGCCTACTTGCGTGACGCGCAGCTGCTAATTCTCGACGAGCCGACGGCGGCACTCGATGCGCGTTCCGAGCATGAAGTGTTTCAACGCTTTTCGGAGCTGACGGAAGGCAAGATGTCGCTGCTGATCTCGCACCGCTTCTCGACGGTGAAGATGTCCAATCGCATTCTGGTCCTGAAAGACGGCGAGATCGCCGAGCAGGGCCAGCACGACCAACTCCTCAAAGTGGGCGGGCATTATGCGGAGATGTTCGAGTTGCAAGCTGCAAATTACCGCTAATTTCTCCGAGGGCCGATCTTTACCGTACGCGCTTGGCGGTCGCACCAACTCCTGCGGAGATTCGCCCGCTTCCCTACCGCGGTTTTTATGGCGTTGGACGGGGGTGCAGGCCGACCAGTTCCTGCGGTGCCAGTGGTTGATAGGATTTGAATCCCGCGCGTTCCATACCCCGTTGCGCCTCCGGGTTCTTCATAAAGGTGTCCCACACGAACGAAGTGCGCGCGTTTTCCGCCATCACCATCGTAATTCCGGAATCAATGCCAACCACGTCGCTGTCGTACCAATTCGTCAGCGGATTGAACGCGTCCACGAACCCGTAGCGGCTCCATGTGCCAGCGCCGTAACGATTATCAATCGTGCGCAGCACGCGCATCGTTGGCCCCGGCAAGAAAGGCAGCGAACCCGCCGCGGCGCACGGCACGATGGTGCCGTCAATCGGACCTGTCTCCGGCGGGCCGCCCCATACCCGGTAACCATTGATGGAATCCGACGCGGTGATGCCCCACAGATCGTCGCTGTAATCCGGGAACCTGTGCGCCAGGCTCAGACAAAATCGCCGGTGCACGTCCGTCGCGAGAATCGAATTCTGAAAATAGTCCGCGTAGAGGTCGCGCTTGCCGCGGAAATCAAACCAGGCCTGCGAATATTGGTGTACGAACAACGGAGCGTAGGAGCCGATGAATTTAATCCCGTCAAACTCGAAGATGGTGCGCTTCCAGGCGTCCCAAGTGGCCGGAGCCAGCGCGTGAGACGTGGAGCCGAGACCCAGCAAATACATCATCATCATTTCGCTGTAGCTGTCCCAGCGATATTGCAGGAATCCTGTTTCCGGGCTCCAGCCGTGCGGCAGGATGCGCGTATCTTCGGACAGCCAATTCCAATCGACGCGGTTGAAAATCTGGTGCGCGAGATCGCTGATCTCCGAGTGCTCGAAATGTGCGCGGCAAGTGAGAATTCCGCAGAGCAATATCGATGTGTCAATCGAGGAGAATTCGGACTGCCAGAGCCGCTCGCCGGTGTTGATGTTAGCCCAGTGGTAGAAAAATCCGCGTTGGGTGGGCAGCTTCTTCCACAAGAACCGCAGGGCGTTGATTACGCGTTCCCGGGCAAGAGTGAAAGAGACATATCCACGCTTTTCGCCGATGCATAGCGCCGTCAAACCGAATCCGGTGGCCGCGATGCTGCTCACCACACCGTTGTCCGAGGAACGCACGTTGCAACGATCCTTCACCATTCCGGTGCTGGGATTCGTCTGGTCCCAGAAAAACTGAAAAATCGCCTTTTCGAGCTCTTCCAGAAAGGAATCGTCTCTGGGAGAAAGATACGTCGGAGGCGGAAGCTGCGAGGCGAGCGGGGCGACCTGGGTGGCCTGGCGGCCGGCAACCGAGTGCTGGAGTGAAAGACCTCCGGCGGTCGGAATGCCACAGGCGGAAACCGCCGCCAACTCTTTCAGCAGTTCGCGACGGGATAGCTTTCTTGGCCTCAATATGTCCCTAGTCGGCACAATTTATGTTAGACGAACCGCACATCGAATGAAACTGCGGACGAAACGAACCTAATGACTGTTTCGACGAATGAACGGTCTCTCTGGGTAGGCCATTTCTCGCGCGGACGCTTCACCCCAGGACGATGCGCACCTGATGCACCGCTCCGTCGTCCATCAGGTGAATCGCGGCGGACCCGGCCAGCAGTTTTCCGTCCAGTTCGGTAAGAGCCACGCCGCGCGCGACACCCGATGGATTTTCAACCGTGATCTTGTAAGTAGACGAATGGTAGCGGAATTCCATGCTGTATCCGGGCCAATCTCGCGGGATGCACGGGTCAATCGAGAGCGAAGTTCCGCGCACGCGGAATCCGAGGATTGTTTCGATGCCCGCGCGATAGAGCCAGCCCGCCGAACCGGTGTACCAGGTCCATCCGCCGCGACCGATGTGCGGCGCTTCGGCGTAGACATCGCCTGCCATGACGTAAGGCTCCACCTTGTAGCGCTGCACGTTGGCGCGCGTATCGGCGCGGTTGATGGGATTCATCATGCGGAATAGCTCGGCGGCTTTGTCGCCATCGCCCAGCGCCGCAAAAGCCATCAGCGTCCAGATTGCGGCGTGCGTATACTGCCCGCCATTCTCGCGGATGCCGGGCAAATAGCCTTTGATGTAGCCGGGATCGTGATCGTGGATGATCGAAAGGCGGGGTGAGCAGCAGGATCAGCCCGTCAGGGCGACGCACCAGCTGCTGATCCACAGCCGCCATGGCGCGCGCGGCGCGGCCCGGCTCCGCCGCGCCGCTCAGCACTGCCCAGGACTGCGCGATCGAATCGATCCGGCATTCGGCGTTCTGCGCGGAGCCCAGCGGCGTGCCATCGTCGAAATACGCGCGGCGGTACCATTCGCCGTCCCAGCCGTCGTGTTCCAGCGCAGCCTTCAGGCTGCTGACGTGCAGGCGCCAGGTTTCAGCGCGCTGGTGCTCGCCGCGCGCCATCCGCGAGCTTCGCAAACTCCCACAAGACGGTGTGCAGGAACCAGCCGAGCCAGACGCTTTCGCCCTTGCCGTCCTGGCCCACGCGGTTCATGCCGTCGTTCCAGTCGCCCGTGCCCATCAGCGGCAGTCCGTGACTGCCGACGTTCAGGCTGCGGTCGATGGCGCGCGCGCAATGTTCGAACAGCGTGGCGCGGTTATCCGAAGTGCGCGGCTGGAAATAGGATTCCTTCTGCCCTTCCGCCAGCAGTTCACCTTCGATAAAAGGAACGGATTCTTCGAGCACCGTCATGTCGCCGGTCGTTTCGATGAATTGAATCACGGCGTAAGGCAGCCACAGCAGATCGTCGGACATGCGGGTGCGAATGCCGCGGCCGGAAGGCGGATGCCACCAGTGCTGGACGTCGCCTTCCGGGAACTGGTGCGCGGCTGCACGCAGCATTTGTTCGCGCGCCACGCCGCGTTTCGCGACACATCAGCGCCATCACGTCTTGCAGTTGGTCGCGGAATCCGTAAGCACCGCTTACCTGGTAAAACCCTGCGCGCGCCCAGACGCGGCAGGACAGCGTTTGATACAAGCAGCCAGCGATTCAGCAGCACGTCCATGCTGGGATCGGGAGTGGTGACTTTCACGGTGTCCAGGATTTCGTCCCAGCGGCGCGTGACTTCAGCGAGAACTTTGTCCAGATCCGCGGCGCGGTAGCGCATCAGCAAGTCGCGCGCTTTATCTTTGTCCTCCGTCTGGCCCAGGAAGAATACGACTTCGGCTCGAGCGCCCGCGCGCAGCTCAATCGTCGTCTGCAGCGCGGCGCATGGATCCAGACCGGGCCCTACTTTGCCAGAGAGTGGGGCGGTTCGCTCCAGCGCTGCGGGGCAGTCCGGCCGGCCATTGCGGCCGAAAAATTCCGTGCGGTCGCCAGTGAAGGAAGTCTGCTGCCCGCGCAGATCGGCGAAAGCGATGCGCCCGCCGAATTCACCGTTCCAGGCGCTGCGTGCCAGGATGGCTTTCGATTGCGGCTCGATTTCCGTGATGATGTACGGCGCGGTGGCGCTGCGAGAACTGCCCAGCACCCATTCCGCATACGCAGTGACGGAAAGGCGGCGCACCCGGTCCGAGTCATTCCGAAGCGTTAGCCGTGAGATTTTGATCGGATCTTCCGCGGCAACAAATTGCAACAATTCCAGCGCGACGCCGTGCGATCCGTGCAGGAATCGGCTGTAGCCCTGTCCATGGCGCGCCTGGTAGCTCGCGCCCTCGTCGCGTATGGGCAGAGCCGTGGGCGTCCAAACGTCGCCGCTACCTTCGTCGCGAATGTAGATCGCCTCTCCCGGCGTATCGAAAACGTGATCGTTAGACCAGGGCGTAAGTTGATTTTCATGGCTGTTGAGCGACCATGTGAAGCCCGATCCGGATTCCGAGACCAGGAATCCGAAATTTGGATTGGCCACAACGTTGACCCACGGCTCAGGAGTGCGCAGGCCTTCATTCAGAGCGATCACATACTCACGGCCGCGGTCCGCGAAGCCACCGAGACCGTTAAAAAATTGCAGAGCTTGCCGCGGCAGGCGTGATTCCGGCGATTTGGTAGCACGGGGCGGTCTAGCTAGCGCGCGCTCCGTCGGTTCGGGATATTGCGACCTAATAATCTGCTCGGCCAGCGTGCCACGGCGGCTCAACAGCACCGCGCGCGCTACAGACTGCAGTTGCGTGCGCGCCTGCGGAGTGAGCAGATCGCCGCGCAGCAGGTAAATTTTCCCGCTTACGCCTCCGGAGTCCGGCGAAAGCCTCAGCTGGCTGCCGCGCACCAGCGCTTCCAGGGAATCTTGCAGTTCCTGCACGTAGGACGCGGCCTTTTCGTTGATGATGACCACGTCCGCGGACAGCTGCTTCATCCGCCAGTATTCGTGCGCGCGCAACATCTGCCGAATGATATCCACATCGTCGGGATCATCAATTCGCGCGAGAATGATCGGCAAATCTCCGGAGATTCCCTGGGACCACAGCGTGGAAATATCCAGCGAACTACGCGCCAGCACATCGGCGGTAGGACGAAGCGATGGATCGACGTATAGGATGGCGTTGGCGAGGCGCTGGAAAAGCAGCGCTTCTTCGGAAGTGATGCCCAGGTGATGCAGCTGCACCTGCGCCTGCGTCCACGCCAGCGTGTGCGTGCGTTCAAAGGTTCGGGCGTCGCGATATTTATCCGCGAGGTCCAGTGCCTCTTCGCGCGTGGCTGCAGCAATGGTGGAATAAATCAAACGGACCGTGCCCCCCGGCGGGACACGAACCGTGCGGCGGAGGCTCAGGATCGGGTCCAGCACCGCGCCCACCGTATTGGAAAGCGGCCGGCCATCCATCACGGACACCGGATCGCGCAGATTGCGCGTCCGCCCCACAAAACGCGCGCGATCGGTTTCAAATTGCAATTCTCCGACCGTTTCCGCATCCGTCACCAGTACGTGCGCGACCCATACCGACGTTTCGTCATCGGAACGTTTTCGGCGCGTCGCGATTAGCGCGCCGACGTCCGCCACGAATTCAGTTTCGACGAACAGCTTCGCAAAAGCAGGATGCGCCGCATCCGCCGCTTGCGGTGTGAGCGATAGCTCTGCGTAGGACGTGACCTGAATGTCGCGCGCACGAACGCCGACGTTGCTGAGCGAGATGCGCCGCACCTCTGCGTCATCTTCGGAGGAGACGACCACTTCCAGCGCCGTCGTCAGCGAGCGATCGCGCCGGATGATCTCAGCGTGATCCTCGAAGAAAACGGCTTCATATTCATCGGCTTCAACTCCTGCAGGCTGATAACCGGCCGACCACACATTTCCCGATTGTTCATCGCGCAGGAAGATGTACTGGCCCCAGTTGTCCAGCGTGAGGTCTTCGCGCCACCGGGTGATGGCCAGATCGCGCCAGCGGCTATAGCCCGAGCCGGCGGCCGTAAGCATTACTGAATAGCGTCCGTTGGAGAGCAATTGCGTACGCGGAGTCGCATCGTGTGGTGTGCTGAAGCGACGCACCAGCGGAGGGACCAGTTCACGCACTTTCGATGCTGCCGAAACTTCCTCCGCGCGCGGTCGGGCGACCAGCACATCGCGCGGGGTGCGCTCTTGCAACAGCAACTCGGTGGCGCGCACGATCGGCTCGGAGTGGAAACGATCGCGCATCACGCCGCCATTCAGTATGTCGGCCAGTGCGATGATGGACATGCCCTGGTGGTGTGCCATGTAGGCGCGAATCACCGCGACATCTTTCCCTTCGGGCAAGCGGCTGCTGGTGTAATCGAGCGCCTCGTAAAATCCGTAGCTGCCCGCGGCTCCTGCGCGCGCTAACCTGGCGAAATTCTGCACCGCCGCAACGGGATTGATCATAGCGGCCAGTGCCGTCGCATACGGCGCGATTACCAGGTCTTCGCTAAGCCCGCGCTTCAGCCCCAGGCCTGGGACGCCGAAACCGGAATATTGATAGGTGAAATCCATATCGCGGGCGTTGAAGGCCGATTCCGAGATTCCCCAGGGAACGCTGCGCTCCTCGCCGTATGCGATCTGACGTACGACGACCTGCTCGTAGGTCTGGCTCAACATGCTGTTCGCAGGGGAGCGCATCACCAGCGCTGGCATCAGGTATTCGAACATCGAGCCAGACCAGGAGATTAAAGCTAAGCCGCGGCCGACGGGCGTAAGCGCGCGGCCCAGACGAAACCAGTGCGACGCAGGCACTTCTCCCTTGGCGATGGCGATGAAGCTAGCGAGGCGCGCTTCGGAGGCCAGCAAGTCGTAGCAGTTATCGTCCAGAGCGCCGTCCGTGCCGCGAAAGCCGATGGAGAAGAGCTTGCGCGAGTTATCGAACAGGAAGGTGAAGTCCATCGCGTCGAACATGCTTTGCGAAGAGTGCGCGATCGTGACCAGGCGACGGGTGAGAGCCGAGGCATCCCGGCCCGAGCCATTGAGCGCGAGCGTGAGAGCATCAATGCGCTGCAGAACTTCGCGATTCGCTACGGCGTCAGCCGAGAGTCTTTCGCGCAGCGTCGCCAATTCCCGCACGGCGGATTCGCAACGATCCGGAACATCCGCCAAAGCCGGAAGGTGACGAAAAGAAGGCTCAATGGCCACCCATTCTGGCGCTTGTTCCTGCGGACGCTCCGCCATGGCCAGCACTTCGCTGGGTTCCAGACGCAACCATGGAATCATGATGCGCGCATCGCGCGCGTAACTTTCCAGATTGGCTCGCGCGGCTTCGGCCCAGATGCGCAATTCGGAATCCGCAGGCGCGCCCAGTTCCTGCGCCAAAGCTTGGGCGATATCGGCCACCGTCTGCGCGCGTTCCTGAATCTCCAGAAAGCGCGCGGCCCATTGGCGCGGGCCGTCAGGAACCGGCTCGAGTAAGGCAGCGAGCGAATCCAACGCATTGGCCAACTGCTTGCGTGTTACGGTGTGCGTCCGCTGCGTATCCGCGATTTCTTCCAGCGCTTCACGCAGAAGGTGCAGCGTGTCCCCTACCCCTTTGAACGGGCGCGACGCAACGAACGGTTCCTGGATAATTTCGCGGCAGCCGTTCCCCAGAACCAGCAAATCAGCGGCGAGGTTTCCGCTGTCAACGCTGGAGACGTACTTGGGATCGAGCGGAACCAGGCGTCGCGTGTCGTACCAATTGTAAAGATGGCCGCGGTACAGCTCGAGCTGGCTCATGGTTTGCAGCGTCGCTTCAAGGCGGTCCGTTGCTTCCAGCGTACCCAACCAACCCGTATCGCGCGCCGCAAGGGTCGAGAGCAGATATAGACCAATATTCGTGGGAGAAGTTCGATGGGCAACCACCGGCTTGGGATCTTCTTGAAAATTATCCGGCGGCAGAAAACGGTCTTCGGCGGTTACGAATTTTTCGAAGAATCGCCAGGTGCGGCGGGAAATTGTACGTAGAGCCTTGGTATCTGCTGCTGATAACGGCTCGACGTCTTCAACAGGAGGCGGAATGCTGATCCAACGCGCCACCGCCGGCGCTGCGATCCACAGCGCGCCAAACGGTATCGCTGCCCACAAAGCCTGAGGACGCAGGACTGCGACAGCCAATAGTGCGGCGAAAGCCACCAGGACGCTGGCGACCATGCGTCCATAGGTAGCCAGCAAACTCAGGTCTACGGCGTGTTTGGCCTGCGCCGCAGTTACCCACTGCAGCAGATTGCGGCGCGTGAAGATCAAACGAACCAGCGTCCGGACAATCGCGTCGGTCATCAGCCACGCCTGGTACGCGATAAACGTGATGGTTAAACCGATCTGCGATGCACCGAGCGACAGGTCGGACAGGACATCACGGAAATGGCTGCGTTTGGAAATGCCGCTCAGCCGGGAATTCAACCCAACCAGAAAAGGGATCAACGACGGAATCGCGATTGTGGCCAGCACGAAGCGAGTCCACATCCACGGCGACACCTGCGGTACCATCCACCCCGCGAACATGAGCAGCAGCATGCAGGGCGCCGAAAGCGTGCGGCGCAGATTGTCCAGCATCTTCCAGCGGCTGATCGCGGGAATCGAAACCTTGCGGCGTTCTTCCTTCGAGAGTCCCCCGTGCCCTAAAATCCAAGGCAATAGCTGCCAGTCTCCGCGGGCCCAGCGATGCTGCCGAGCGGCCGAGACTTCGTAGTGCGACGGAAATTCGTCGAAGAGCTCTATGTCGGTGGCCAGCGCGGCGCGCACGAAGATGCCTTCGAACAAGTCGTGGCTCAGCAGAGTATTCTCTTTGACCTTTCCGGCCAGCGCCGCCTCAAACGCGTCGAGATCGTAAATTCCCTTCCCGGTGTACGAACCTTCGTGGAACAAATCTTGATAAACGTCAGACACCGCCGAAGCATACGGATCGATTCCACTCGGCCCGGAAAAAATTCGCTGGAACAGCGAGCCTTCGCGATCGGTGGGAAGCGAAGGTGTCACGCGCGGTTGCACCACGCCGTAACCGTCTACCACGCGGCCTAGCTCCGCGCTGAATTGCGGCCGGTTCAACGGGTGCGCCATGGTTCCCACCAGGCGGGCCGCGGTGCCACGAGAAAGGCGCGTATCCGCATCCAGCGTGATGACGTAGCGGATCATCGGAATCGATTCCGGCACCTGGCCGCCAATGGGAATGAAATTTGTCTGCGTCGAGCCGCGCAGCAGTTCGTTCAGCTCGTGCAGCTTTCCGCGCTTGCGCTCCCAGCCCATCCATTTCCGCTCGCGTTCGTTCCAGGCGCGCTTGCGGTGGAACAGGAAGAAACGTGCGCCGCCTCCGGCCGCGGGGCCATGCGCTTTATTCAAGCCGGCGATGCCGCTCGCGGCCGAGGCCAACAGTTCGTCATCGCCCGGCAGAGTTTCCGTGGCCGAGTCCATCCAATCGGTGAGCAGCGCAAAGCGCAGGTCACCATCCACGTTCGCGAGGTAATGAATTTCCAGGCGCTCAACTTGTTCTTTGATGGCATCCTGCGAGATTAGGAGAGTAGGAACTACGATGATGGTGCGCAGCTCCTTCGGAACTCCATCGCGCAATTCCAGTCGCGCCAATGTGCGTGGGCCCAGTAGATCCGCAACGACGCGATTGATCAGTGCAATGGCCAGATCTGAAGCAGGCACGGAAGCGAGCAGAGCAAACAGCGCCAAAATAGGAATACTCACTCCCAACTCACGCGCATGCGCCAGCGGTAACGCCAGAATCAGCGCGGTCATTACCGCGATTGTTCCCAAATACCCCGGTACGGCGGCTCGCACGTACATGCGCAGCACACCGCGTCGCCAAGCGACCTGGAATCCGAGTTCCCTTTCGAAATCGAGCCGCCCCCGCGAGATCAGGTAGTAGCCGGGGTCGGCCTTGCGCTCGTCGGGAGGTTGGCCATCGCTATGAAGTTCGGCGCGCGCATGTTTGGCGCGTTGCACGGCGCGCTGCGCGACCTCGATTTCGGAGTGAGACGAACCACGCGAGAGATCTTCAATCGCATGGCGGTAGTAATCGCGCGTCGCAAAATCCATGTTGCCGAAATCACTGCCGTTGCGCAGCACTTCGTCCACCAGGCTGACGCTCTCGAAAAATGCTTCCCAATCGAACGCGGAAGTGAGCCGCATGCTGGTAATGATGTTGCGCACCGTCACACTCATGGCGGCTTGCTCTTGATGCTCAGTGCGGACGATTTCATCCGCGGTGGTGCCTTGCGCTGCGAGGCGTTCATCGAGCCACACAAGAATGGGGCCGACCTTGGGATCGAGGTCGCGCAAGCGTTGCACCAATTGCACGGCAAAAGAGCGCTCGAGCGGCTTGTTTTCAAAGCGGCGCAGAACGGCGGCGGGTGAAACGGCCGTTTGCCCCGCGGCGCCGAGCACGCGGTCGGCGAGGATATCGGCTTCCACGCGCGCGTTGCGGCTGCGCACGATGCGTTCGGCGACGCGCCGCAGGTTTTCCACGAGCACGATGCGCAGCGTAATCGCCACGGCCCAGAGTTCGCCGATGGTCAGCGGCTGCACGCGCTGGTACGCGTTGACGAAGCGGCGCAATACTTCGGGGTCGAAGCGGCTGTCGTTGTGCGCCACAAACGCCCAGGCGACGCCAAAGACGCGCGGAAATCCTTCCAGGTGGCCAGACGCGAGCTTCGGCAATTTGCGGTAAAAACCAGGAGGAAGATCGTCGCGAATCTCGCGCAATTGCTCTTCGACGATATAAAAATTATCCACGAACCATTCAGCCGCGGGCGTGATGGCTTGTTCGTGTTGAATGGCACGCGCCGTGGCCCGGTAATATTCCAGCAGCACGCGGCCGTTCTCCAGCACGCGAGGAATCAGTGGTCGCCCTTCTTCGGGATCGGTAACCACCAGTTGCGCGGCCGCCAAGCTTTCCGCGTGCTGCTCCAGGCGCTCCACGCTAAAAAGCTCTGCGCGAATTGTCTCCTCGGGCTCGGAAAATATGGGCGGAGGCGGTTGGGCCAGCTTAGCCATCTTCTAGCTTCGATTCTCCAATCATTTCATTTACTTACCGACCGCCGAAATCTGCGGCCGGCGCATTCTCGCCGGCAGAATGAGGCAGCAGATCCGGCGGCCATCGGGAGGGCGGCCGCAAGACAGAAGCACCAGGGCACTACGAGTTGGAATTTTACAGGACCAGGCGTGCAATGAAACGATAAATCGCTGCGCATCGGGCAAAGCAAGTTCTAGCGTCAAGGGAATCGCGGAACGATTATGCGGGAAATCACCGATGGACGAAGCGCATTAAAACTGCATGGCCCACAAGACGGAAAGCAATCCGCCACAGCAAAAGAACTGCGAGGAAGTGGTGTGCCGGGGAGGACTCGAACCTCCAACCCGCTGCTTAAGAGACCGTCCAAGCAGGTCTAGCATGGAGTGCGAGGGGTCGCTATCACGTTGATTTGCCGCGCCGGTACGGGCGATTCCCATGCCTTCCTCCCTATCATCATTTGCGATGGTCTTCTACCAAAGGTCGGCACAAAATAGGGCACACTTCCTATAACCAGAAAACCTTAGCAATTGTTAGCAATTTACCGTGCTGTTATTGCGCTGTTCTCGGCAATAAATGGAGCGATATTCGTCAGCCCGGGGTTGACGTGAACGCGCGGGGATACCAGGGATCAGGGCGTTGGCTTAACCATAGGGCCGCTAGTGACCGAAGGTTCGCGCAGCGCGATCGCGTCTGGCGTCTGGTGCCGCATAGCTTCGTTCCCATACTGACACAAGCTCTTTACGGTCGGGTGTTGGGATCGTATAGCTGACAATTTTAACTTTTCCGGCAGCGTTTATCAGGCGCTAACACGAAGGTTGGGCTTTCAGCCGCGAACCCGAGCGTCATTCCTGAACGAGTGATAATATGCGGCCTATTGTGAATCCCTCGATACCAGAAAATGTCGCAAGCACTCAGGTTGGACTGCTTGGCAATATATTGCGGGGCCCAAACGGATATCGCGCGCTTTGGCGCTTGTTACTCTTCGGCGCCATTTTTTGGGGACTGGTGTATATGGCGCATTTCCTTTTTCACTTTCCGCTCAGCATGATTGAGATCACACCGCGCATTGTCGCGATTGTAGACGGAGGCGCGTTTCTCATAGCTGTGGTGGCGGCGCTCATTATGGCGCGCATCGAGAAGCGATCTCTCGCTGATTATGGCCTTCCCGCTCGCGGTGCCTTCGGTCCCCGATTCGTTGAAGGAATCGCCTGGGGGATTACTTCGCAGTGCGCCACTTTGGGAATACTTGGCGCCGCTGGCAGTGCGCGAATTCACGGAACCGATACACACGGAGCCGCAGCTTTCTATTATGCCTTTGCCTGGGGCGCAGCATTTGTCCTGCTGGGCTTGTCTGAAGAATTTCAATTTCGCGGCTACACGCAGTTCACGATGGCGACCGGAATTGGTTTTTGGCCGGCGGCATTTGTTTTGTCCGGCTTGTTTTGGGCATCACACATGCTTAATCCGGCCGAAACTTGGATTGGCGGCTTGACTACCTTTCTCGCCTCGATGGCTTATTGCGTCTCGCTCAGGTTGACCGGCAATCTTTGGTTTGCGATTGGGTTGCACGCAGGTTGGGACTGGACCGAGACGTACTTATTTGGTGTCGCCGATAGCGGCTTTCCGGCTCCAGGCCACTTGTTGCACACGACGCTGGCCGGACCGAAGTGGCTGACCGGAGGGACTGTCGGCCCCGAAGCCAGTATCATCGAAATCCTTATCACATTGATGGTGATCGTTCTGACTTATCTGCGCTTTCGGTATTTTTCAAAACCTCGCAGCTCAGACGCTCCGCGAATCGTCGTTCATCCTGCCGTGTAGGCTCGACTCAAGGCTCGCTTCTAGCCCGCGAGTCCCATCACAACTGGCTTCTTGTCTAACTCCTGATAAGCCCTGACTGCGTCTTCGACGCGTCGCTAGTGCCAGGAACTTCTCCCGGACGATTGTTTGATTTGAATGGACTTATCAACAGGTGCCTGGAGAGTCGCGTTAGCGGAGAAGTTCGAACCAGGCCCAGGGAGCCCGATTTCCGAACGAAGGGCTGTCGCGGAAGACGGGGGTTTTACTTCAGTGCAAAGAGCTTCTCGAACAGCTCCTTCGACAGCCGAGCCCCTTCTTCGGTGAATGCGACGGACTTGGCTTTGGTAGCCGGATTCGAGATGTAGCCTTTCTCATGCAAGCGGTTCATTACTTCCCAATCGTGCCCCTTCCACGCCCTCACGCCGAATCTGTCCTCGAAGGAAGTCAGATAGAGCAGTGCCAGAACCGCATGTTCCAGTTTTTCCTGATCAATGTCCATCGAGCACCTCCGTGTTCCCAGGAAGCCGGGGCACGAATCTATGAGAGCTGACCCGAACTGCCGCCCTAGCCTGAAGACTTCATACTCCCTCGCCACGGCGGTGTCTAGAACTGGAAGTACGGATCGAATGGTGCCATCTCATGCGTTGCCGTCTGGAGGCGGCGACCATGAAACGGAACACAAGACGAAGAAAACAAAATCGACAAAAAGCGTGGTTCGCGCTTCCCGACCTAGAGCACACTAAAGCGGCAGTCCTTGATCGCTTGCGGACTCCGGAGTCGCAACGTAGCTACCGCCGCTCTATCGATGATTTTGTCCGCTGGTATTGTTCCGAGCCTCGACTGTCTTTCAACAAGACAGTGGTCACCCGCTATCGAATTCATCTTGAAGATCAACAATTGGCTCCCGGCACCGTAAACGTACGTCTGGCGGCCGTGCGTCGACTGGCTTACGAAGCAGCGGATACAGGGCTCTTGAGCCCGGAATTCGCAGCGGGCATCCGACGCGTGAAAGGTTCGACGAAATTGGGCATAAGACTGGGCAATTGGCTGACTGATGATGAGGCCCGCACCCTCTGGCAACTCCCCAGCTCCCACACGCTAAAGGGAACCAGGGATCGCACCATCTTGGCCGTTTTGCTCGGCTGTGGGCTGCGTCGAGGAGAATTGATCGAACTTACCTGGGACCATTTACAGCGCCGTGAGGATCACTGGGCCATCGTCGATTTCGTCGGAAAGGCAGGGCACATCAGGACTGTACCAATGCCTGACTGGGTGAAGCGGACCATCGACGATTGGCTGAGTGCGGCCGACATCAGGCATGGCAAATTGTTTCGCCGCGTTAGTCGGAGAGGGACAGTATGGGGCACCGAAATAACGGAAAAGGTAGTCTGGCACGTCGTAAAGGAATACACCACAAGACTGGGAATCGCTAAGCTCGCTCCACATGATCTCAGACGATCTTGCGCCCGTCTCTGCCACAGTGCAGGCGGCGAATTGGAACAGATCCAATTCCTGCAGGGTCACGTTTCCGTGCAGACGACCGAGAAATACCCGGACTGCAAGCAGCGACTCCGGGAGTCTGTAATCGATCGCATCGGGATCGAGCCGACCCCATAGTTGGAAAAACAGATTGGTCTCAATTCATAGCGCACCCCGCTGGTCCCAGTACCAACATGTCCGATAACCCGACAAAGCAGGACTTATCAAGCCAGAATGTCCTAACGGGCCCCCGGATTCGGAATAACTTCCGGTTAGCCTGTCATACGTCTGCTATCCCGAGATCATCCGGCGACGCCTCTCCCCGCTCAATGTGTACAATATTTTCGACTTCCATTCGTCTACAGAAGTGGATGAATCAGACGTCGAAGGTCACCTGGGCAATGACCGAGCAAAACCGCCAAATCTCCGCAATCTTTGCGGAGCAAAAATCCCGGCTGCGCAATTTCATCCGCCGTCGCGTGCCTGACCCGAGCGATGCCGAGGACATTTTGCAGGACGCCTTTTACAAGCTGGTGGAAGCGAACCGACTGTTGATGCCCATCGATCACGTCACCAGCTGGCTGTTTCGCGTGGCGCGCAATCGCATCACGGATCTTTTTCGCAAGAAGAAGCCGGAGACTTTCAGCCACGCCTCGGTCGCGGACGAAGACGGCGAGCTCCTGCAGATCGAAGATCTGCTGCCATCGCCTGACGCCGGGCCTGAAGCGCTCTATGTCCGCAACGCGCTTCTCGACGATCTGGAGCTTGCGCTCGACGAACTGCCCGAGGCACAACGCGAAGTGTTCGTCGCCCACGAGCTACTCGGCCGCAGCTTCAAGGAGCTGGCCGCCGAGACCGGCGTGAGCGTGAACACACTGCTCTCGCGCAAACGCTACGCGGTGCTACATCTGCGCGAGCGGCTGCGAAGCATTTATGACGAATTTACGCAAGCATGAGGAGCGCGGAACATGAAAAGGAAATGGATTTGGATCGCCCCGCTGGCGATTCTCGGTATTGTGTTATTCGCCTACCTCGGGGGCGAGATTGTGATGCTCCTGTGGAATTGGGTACTACCGCCGCTATTCGGCTGGCGCACAATCACCTTCTGGCAAGCGCTCGGGTTGTTGGCGCTGTGCCGGATTTTATTCGGAGGCTGGGGCGGCTCTGGAGGCGGAAAAGGACGTATGCGTCATCGCATGAGAGAACGGTGGGAAAAGATGGCGCCAGAGGAACGCGAAAGATTCCGCCAAGGGGTTCGTGGTTGCTAATCGGGCACTGACGGGACTATTTGCCCTGGCTGTTGCGGCCCGCACCGAGTCCGCCAACTAGTCCTTTCTCGTTTCTTTGTTCGCCAGTCCCGACGCCCAAACAACGTCTGGTCGGCTTGGTTGAAGCTTCAGGCATTCCTGACCTCCGGGACAGGTTCGAGACTACGCTCTAAAAAGCGACAATCGAGTAAACGAATTTGATGGTCCGAGGCGCTAGGAGAAAATCCATGTACACAAGATGCCGGGTCGCCCTCATCGCTACGTCAATCTTTGCCTTGAGCTGCAGTGTCGCGTTCGCACAAGGCAACGGAAATGGCAACGGGCACGGCAATGGAAAAGGGCATGATAAAGGCAAACACGACGATGTGAGTTCCTACGAAACCGCTGGGTACGAACATGATCGAGACTCGCTGAACGAATGGTACCACCAGCATGAGCATGGTCTCCCGCCGGGCCTCGCTAAGCGCGACCAGCTTCCACCGGGCCTTGAAAAGCAGTTGCGTGAGCGCGGCACCCTGCCTCCGGGTCTGCAGAAGAAGATCGAGCCAGTGCCCGTAGACCTGGAAAGGCGTTTGCCTCCGCCTCCCGAGGCATGCGATTGCAAAAACGTCATAATCGGCGGTCATTTAGTCTTGCTGAACGCAAAGACGAATTACGTCTACAGCGTTTTCCACTTCGAGATTCAGTAGCAGCAGTGTCCGGCTATCAACTCTTGCTCTACGAACACTTTTGGAAATCGAGCTCTTGCGGCGTGACCGTTGCGCCCGGACTTACCTTCAACGGATTCCCGTTCGCGTCCAAGTTGGTGGTTATTGATGGAGGTGAGCAATCGGCCGTGCCGCCACTCAACGGCACAAAAGCGTCCGCGCCCACCGAATACAGCACCTCGCCGGACGCTGGCGCGGCGTAACTGATTTTGCCCGACGCAAATACTCCGACGCTTGGGTTGCTTGCCGGTTCGATCAGCGTGTACTGAGCGCAGTTTGTGTTCGCAGGTGCGGTTGCCGGGCAATCGGTGTTCGAATCCACGGAAATATTTGAGACCGAGTTGCTTTCCGCTGGAAGCGTGACCACCAGGTTCGCTCCGCCCGGCAAGGTAATTGTCTGCAAGGCGGAGACGGACGCGTCAATGGTTCCCGCGGCGGATGCGTTCGTCGCGGTTACGATTCCTTGCAGCGTCGCGGGCCCCGGCGTAGCTCCTATTTCTGGACTCAACGGTATCGTTCCCAGGTTGGTCCCGCCGAGCACACCAACCGCCATCGTCGCGTTGTAAGCCAATCCAGCACCATTTATCGCGACCACCACCACATCGAATGTCGCCGCCGTCGGCAGCGGACAAAAATTGAAATTGCCTGCGGAATCCGCAGCCGTCTGCATGAAGATCACATCGGTCTGTGAACCTTCTAGCTGTTCCAGTGCGACGAGCACCGTGCCGCCCGAGATTGGCTGCATCGTCGCTGCGTCCACCACGTGCCCGCTGATGCCACTATTGTTCGTGCTCACTTGTCCTGCGGTCAGCACCGGCTTCAACCGAAACTTACCATTGCCTTGCTCGATGATCGAGGCGCAGGCGTTGAAATCGATGTTGAGATCAACGTCCTGCCCGGCTGCGACGGTGATCGGTCCGCCTTGAATCTGCCCCGGTGGGATCTTCAACCCCGTGTTTGCCTGGCTGGAGAGTTGCAGTTCATGCACGCTCCCGTCCTGCAGAATTGCGCAATTGAAGCCTTGATCGCCGCAGGCATTGATTGCCGGGACGGGGCCACCGCCTCCGTCGTTCGGAACCAGCAGCAAACGGATTTGCTGGTAGGTGCCCGTGGGAAGCGCGGTATTCGATCCCAGCATCGTGAGTAGACATGCGTTCGGTCCCGCCGCGAAGAGATCAATCTGCATAGGCTGCGTATTTAGTTGCGGCGCCAATTCTTGCCATCCCGGAGAATTGTCGTCGGCAGTAGCGCTGGTGTGCGCCTGCACCGAACGGATCGTCACGTAGACGTGTTGGAAGTCGCCGTTTGGAAACTTGCAGCTGGGTGGGTCGGTAATGCTTACGTTTATGCTACCTGTTCCGGCCATTTGCATAGTCGAGCCCGAGCCCGACCCGCTGCAATTCACCAGCACAGCTACCAGCACCAACACTATTGCGAGGCTGCCAATCCACACTAAGGGGGGCATAGACTTTAATTTGATCTCTAATAAACGAGCCATGGTCGTTCTCCATCGCAAACGTTAGAAAGGGATGCGAACGCCCAGGCGGGGGAGGGGCGTGTTCGCCGCAATTCTAGGGCGCTTCCTTGACACCGTCAAGCCACGCGATCGGTGATTCCGATTGCCCAAGTCCTGATTAATGCGTTTGGACGTAGCCGCCCGGCGGCGGACGCTTCGCGTGAGGTAGTGGAGCGTTGGTTGCTTTACGGTTTGTGATGTAAGTGTGGGTCACAGGAGGTGTTCCCTGTGACCCATCTTCGCAAAATGATGCTGGAAGATCTCCAGCGTCGTAATTACTCGCAAAATACCACACGTTCGCTACATCCGCACCGTCGAGGATTTTGCTCGACAATTCCACTGCTCCCCGGATCGCTTAGGCCCGCGACACATTCGCGAATATCAAGCGGAGCTATTTGAGAAGCGCAAGTTGTCAGCGGCCAGCGTCGCGGTCCGTCTGGCAGCCTTAAGGTTCTTTTACTGCAAGACGCTCAAGAGAGCCTGGAGCATCGCCGACACTCCCTATCCGAAAGGGGCCCATCACCTGCCAGCGATCCTCAGCCAGGCAGAAGTCGCACGATTGATCCAGGCCGCGGGCACTTCTTTCCATCGCACCCTGCTGCTGACGCTCTACGCCACCGGAGTACGACGCGCGGAATTGACCCACCTGAAAGTCAGCGACATCGATAGCCAACGCATGGTGATTCACGTCCAGGGCGGCAAGGGACGCAAAGACCGGGATGTGATGCTCAGCCCGAAACTACTCGAGGCGCTGCGTGAGCACTGGCGCGGATTACCGCGCAAGCCCAGCGCCTGGCTGTTTCCAGGCAACCGCTGGCATACCGGTGAAACACCGATCACCACCAAGGTGGTCTGGAACGCTTGCCAGGAAGCCGCCCAGCGAGCGGGCCTGCAGAAAGATGTTCATCCGCACACGCTGCGTCACTGTTTTGCGACGCATCTCCTGGAGGCGGGTGCCGATCTCCGCACCATTCAGATCCTGTTGGGCCATAACGATCTGAAAGAGACGGCTCGCTACCTGCATCTCTCCCAACGTCACTTGCATGCGGCCGCGAGTCCATTGGATTCACTGCCGCTCGAAGGCCCTTCGCCGCAGGAGCACTAGATGGCCCGGCCACCACTGGAGGTGGCCGATCTGATCCGCGCCGCGGGAGATGCCTTCCTCGAACGAAATCGCCATTGGCTCGGTTGGAAGCATGTCAAAGTGCTGCGGGCCATTCGCCGGTGTCGTACCGCCGCACTCGGCGGTCATCTCGATGAGTGCACCCGCTGCGGGTATCGTGCCACCATCTCCTATAACAGTTGCCGCGATCGCCATTGCCCGAAGTGTCAGACCGCTGCTCGGGACCGCTGGATCGCTGCGCGTCAGAGAGAACTTCTCCCGACCCGCTATCTGCACGTGGTCTTCACACTGCCCCATCGGTTGGCCCCACTGGTGCTACAGAACAAGAAGGTCCTCTACGGCCTGCTGTTCCGTACCAGTGCGGAAACTCTTCTCGAAGTGGCTCGCGATCCCAGGCATCTGGGTGCAGAGATCGGTTTCTTCAGCGTGTTACACACCTGGAGCCAAAAACTCAAAATTCATCCCCATGTCCATTGTGTCGTTCCTGCCGGCGGCCTCTCACTGGATCACACCCGCTGGGTTCGTTCGCGAGACAACTACTTTCTCCCCAAGGAAGTGCTGCGGGAAGTTTTTCGCGGCAAGTTTGTCGATGCGCTCAAGGAGGCCTTCCAGAATGGCCAGCTCCGCTTCGAGGGCGATCTGAAACTCCTCGCTCAGCCCAAGATCTTTGCCGCCTGGTTGCGGCCGCTGTTTCGACAAGACTGGGTGGTCTACTTGAAACCTCCCTTCGGTGGCCCCGCATATGTGCTGCACTATCTGGGCCGCTACACTCACCGTGTGGCCATCTCCAACCATCGCCTGGTCTCCCTCACCGATGGCCAAGTCACCTTTCGCTGGCGTGATTCTGCTCACCACAACCAACAGAAGTTGCTGTCCCTATCACTCGATGAATTCTTGTGCCGCTTCTTACTGCACATTCTTCCCAAAGGCTTCGTGCGCATCCGTAACTTCGGCTTCCTGGCCAACCGCAAACGCGCCACGCTCCTACCTCTTTGCTTGCAGCTGTTGGGTTCGGAACAACAGCCACAAGCAGAACAACAACACGCCTCTTCCACCGAAGACGGTCCCGATCTTTGGCGCTGCCCTAAATGCGGTGGACCGATGAAGGTCATCGAAAGGCTCAGCGCCGCCGAAATCCAACTTCGTTCTCCACCACCGATCAGCGTTGCGGCATGAGACTACTCTTTCCAGCTCGAAAACTCTGCGTCCTTCCAGGTGCTCCGTATCTCTGTGCCTCGCCGTCAAACCGATCCCTTCTTCCACCTTCTTCGACCACAGTCTTTGCGATACTTTTTCGCCGTAACCAATTTCCGCGCGCACGGCGTCATGTGTCGCGCCCTGCAGCACAGCCTCGGCACGGCTTAACGCCGCTCCTTCCTACGATTGAATTTGCATAGCGCCCGCGTCCACCGCAACCACGGGCGGCCACCTCCAAACGGCTTTACCGGACGCGCGCAGAGCTTCCCGCCTCCGTTCACTCCTGAAGTGAACGCGCATCCGGTAAAGCGCTAGCGTTTACCAAACACTGAGTCCATGCTCGGCGGGGAATCCTGTCATCGTCCGGCATGCTGAAACTGGACGATTATCCTGCAAGACACCCCTGCGGTGGGCGCGGCATACCCGCGTGCCCAGCGATTCGTAGGGAGTGTTGCGATCGACCCATGCTGCCTATGTGACCAGGATGGGCAATGCTTCGCTCTATGTCCGCATTTATTTGCAGGATGTGTACTGCCTGGGGGCGACAAGTGGTTTTGTTCCAGCAGGGCGAGATCGGCAGCGATCGTGCGATTTAATTGACGCCGAGGAAGAGTGTTTGTCTAGGAGGCTTCGCTTCGCAATGATTCGCTTACTCGCCGCGACCTTATTCGCCCTCGTGATGATGGGTGGTCTCGCTGTGCCGGTCCAAGCCGATTCGATACCCACATCCGGGACACTTACCGGAACCGGCGATAATGAGAAGTTTTTTCGATGAGATCCAAGGGTAGGGCCACCGTTGTCGTCAATTCGAATTCTCATAACTGATGATTACGCAGAATGGCGACTGCAAGTCCGTTCGGTGCTTCAGGCGCGGCCAGAATGGCAGGTCATCGCCGAGGCGTCGGATGGATTGGAAGCTGTTGAGACAGCCCAAAGCGTGAAGCCCGAGCTAATTTTGCTGGACGTCGGCCTCCCCAAATTAAATGGCATCGAAACCGCCCGGCGGATACAACAAATCTCCCCCACTTCCAGGATCATCTTCCTAAGTCAGAACAATGATCTCGACATCGTCCGGGCGGCTTTGACCACCGGCGCACGCGGTTACGTTCGCAAGTCAGACGTCAAAAAGGAACTAATCCCTGCCATGGATGCGGTTCTTCGGGGCAAGCAATTCGTTAGTAGCAGCGTAAAAGGCTATGAGTTCACAGACCCCGCAGCTTCCTCAGCGCCTCGAGGTTAAGACTCAATTCTAGGTTAACCTGCCGCGGCAGCGTCTCCCTTTGCGAGTTGGCGCAGCTCATCTTCCGGAACAGCAAATTCAGCAATGCCACAATCCAGACAGACTACAACGTCAGGGAAGACCCACACGGCGGGCTTGTCAATATTTTCGAGTCCCGGGAAATGGATGTCCATCCCCGCGCTGAATTTCTTCTGGTTGACTGACCCGCAGGACTTGCAGAGCATACCGCCACCCCTACGTACGCTCTCAGAACGTCATTAACGGGTGGTCCACCCACCCCGTCATTTTTGACAGTATCCGGCGACGGATAAGACGTCACAATGCGCACTAGAGCCCTCAGTTCCGCCGACGTGGACTCAATTGCAGGACGGTTGTCAAGATGTGATATATGAACGATTCATACAATCCAGATAATCCTGTATTTTCCTTTAGTGTCGCCAGCGGAATCGCTAGACATTTTCACTCCTGCTGCTGAGGCTTCTTAACGTCGTCGCCACCATTGCCAAGGACGGGAATGCTCCGGCTTCTGGACCATGATTCGACTGACGTCCGTTACATCGTTCCATTTCGGCTAACCGCGTCAATGTCAAGACGCTGTAAGCTTTACACCCATGCACGTTTTTGTCGTAAGAATTCGAAACCACGAACGGATGACGGGTAACCGGAGCAATTCCACTTGTCTGGTAAGTTCTTCGCTCGCTGCAACTGCCCGTCGACACGACGGTGATCGGCACTGCTTTGTGTCTCGATGCCAAATCCGCTGTAGGTCCACAACTGCCGCTTGCTGCGGAAGCGGTGCGGGGTCTGCAGAATGCCCAGCAGTACGGCCGAACGGATCGGGCCGATCGAGGGAATCTGGCGGAGCCGTTTCCAAGCCTGGTGTTTCTTGCCCTTCGCGAGCAGCTCCCGCCGCACTTGCTGACGTACCGTCCGCAGCGCATCCAGTTGTTGGTAGTAAAACTCGGCCCGCCGGCGTACTCCCGGTTCTGTGATCTTCCCCAGCCACTCGGCACGATGGCGTGGTGCATAGACCTGCTTCCTGGTACAAGGAATAGCCCAACTGCGATAGATCGCCTTCACCCGCGACATCACCCGCCCGAGATCTTTGGTGATGGTCAGATAACTGCGCACCAGTTCTTTCAGGCTGCGCAGGCCGTGTTCTCCGTGATAGACGGGGTGGAGATGGTCGACGCGCAACAATTCGGCCAAGCGGCGTGCATCGATCTTGTCATTCTGGTTGCCTTCTCTCCTGGAGGCATTTTTTCGTGGATCGCACACCACCAATTTCGTCACGTGTGGCTTCAACAAGTCGTACAACCAGGCGGCTGAAGTGCCTTCTTCCAACGTGACCTGCAAGTCTCCGCGCAGCCCATCGATAAACTGCAGAATCATGCTGGCTTTCGTTTCGATGACGCATTCCATCACGATCTTTCCCGCACTATTCCTCACCGCAATCGAAATGCTTTCCTTGTGCACATCCATACCGATATACTTTTTGCTATCCATTGAGGGCGCTCCTTGCTGTAGGGGTTGTGGCAACCACCCAAACCCTGCTCCAAAAGGGGCGCCCTTTTATATCGCGTTACCGGACAAGTCCCGTACCCGTACCCACAGCTCCGCTAGCGCGACGCGTCGAGTGAAAATAAAAATCCCAACGGGGGAGAGCGCTCCCGAGGCGCCCTCCTCGTGGGAGGTTGAAGATGTACGCTGTGATACGAAGTAGAGATACGCGGCCCGAGAAAACATGTAAACCAATGATTTTCGTGGGCTCGCGATCTTCGTCACCGGAGGTAGTCCCAAAGGTAGTCCCATTCGGGCGCGAACGAAGCTAACGCTAAAAACACGCTGTTTTGTTAAAGAAGTGGTGAGCCGGGGAGGACTCGAACCTCCAACCCGCTGCTTAAGAGGCAGCTGCTCTACCATTGAGCTACCGGCCCACTGAAAAAATTGTAACACGAGTGAATCCCGCACCCAACCGTCGCTGCCGATTGCAGAAATCGTCACAGCGATTGCAATACTGTTTTAGTTCACACGAAAAAATTTAATCGCGCCGCCGCAGGGTCGCCGCAATTTCCTGCGCGACCTGTCTGGCGCGGACCAGGTCGCCGGGACCCAGCGAAATGGCCGCGACGCGCGCGTGACCGCCGCCGCCATACTTCTCGCACAACGAGGCCAGATTCACATCCGCGGAAGCTTCCTTCCAGGGATTGGTGCCTACCGAAACTTTCGCGCGCAGTGGCGAGGAGCTGACGCCCACTGAATACAGCGCATCAGGAAATAAAAAGTACGGGACGAATTTGTTGTAGCCCTCGAGATCCAAATCGCTCACGTCGAAAAAAATCACGCCATCGCGAAAATCGGCGCGCTCGCGAAATACATCGAGGGAGTTGCGGTGGCGCTCCAGCAGCGGTCCCAGATATTTTTTCACGATGGGGAGTTCGACCATCTCCGCCAGCGACTTGTAGGCCAAGTGCGGAATCAGCTTGGGCACCAGATCGGTTTCGGGCGCAGCCTCGATTACGAGGGCCAGCTGCGTGGCGGGCTCCGAAAGGCTGACAGCGTCCGCGGGCGAAGCGAATTGTGCGCCATCAATAATGTCGCCCCAGTGAATCAGGTTGGCGAGCGGTTTGGCGTCAAACCCGAATTTTTCGGAGGCGATGGTCGCTAAGAATTTAGTGCAGGATTTGTAAGTGGGATCGTAGAACTTCTTGCCGGAATGGTCCTGCCGGAAATGCTCGGCGTCGGCGGGCGTCAGAAACGCGCTCTGATGGTGGTCGAACCACCAAGTGAGCTTGGGCGAGCTGGAATACTTGAAATCCACGATGGCGCTTTCGTCGCCGTCGAACGTGCCTTCCTCGAAGGGCTGCGACGCCTTGTGCGTCATGCCGGTGTAGGAGAATTCGGCTGCAGGATTGATGCGCTCTTTATAAAAGCGCGTGAAAATCGCGGCGGAGGAGGCTCCGTCGAAGCACTTATCGTGGAAGCAAACCCGGACCTTCAATTCCCTCTCCTGAGCACCCCCGCGCCAAGGTGCTCCGCGCAGGGGAAAGCCAACAACGATGGACGTTCAGTTGGCTAAAGTCAAGAGCGAACGAGAACGAGCGGATTCCGCGGTCGTTTTGCGCGACTTTGCGATGTTGCAGGGATGGACGTCAGGCAGGCCCCGGCGGCCGCGATAGCAAAGCGTGCCCTGCCGAAAGGAATTGCCGTCGGGAAATCGCTTCAGGACTTCCCGAAAAATTGATCGACCAGATCGGCGGCGAGCGGAATGCGGAATTTCTCGCCTTGGTACGCCTTGACCATGAGCAAAATCCAAAGCACGAAACCTAATAAGGAGACGAGCGCGAGGAGTCCGAAGCCCATCGAAAATCCCGCCAGCCCCGTGGGTACGAATAGCATCGCAAGGACAATGCGGATAACCGTGAGGCCACCAAATACGACGATCGATTGCGCCGCATGAAACCGGACGAAAGGGCGCTTGTCGATGAAATAGAAAATCAGCCCCGTGATCCAGCCCAGCACGTAGCAAAGTAGCCCGGCAACATTTTCGGATAGACCTGATTGCGTGCTGGCAGCGGGAGCCATGGCAGTCGCTACTCCCCCCGCCTGCGGCGCGCCACAACTGGGGCAGAATGGCACGTTGTCGTCAACCGTCGTTCCGCACTTAGTGCAATGTGGCATGAAGTTCCCCTCGAGGTATTGGCGTCTCTGCGTGGCATTTGCCGCGGAGACTAACAAAAGCACGGGGCCGCCGCAAGCGTATTCGAGCAAAATGTTGGTTGCGCCGGGCGGGGAGCGCTATCCAAACCGTGGCGGCGCGCGGAGGTGAAATCCGGCGCCAATGTTATACTGCGGGTTCCACCGCGGAAGTGGCGGAATTGGCAGACGCGCCAGCCTTAGGAGCTGGTGGCCGAAAGGCCGTAGGGGTTCGAGTCCCTTCTTCCGCACTCTTCTTCCCCATTCTTCGTGCGAACTCTTCTTGCAGATTATTCTTCCACTGAACGCGAAGCGCTACAGCCCGATTTGCCCCAGCATGCCGCTTAGGCGGGTCAGCTCTACTTCGGCCTCCAAAATTTCCGGCTTCAGTTTTTCTTCGAATTCATGGCCCAGCTTGCGCGCTTCTTCCCGCAGCGATTCTAATCTCTGCTTGGCGGCTTCGTGCTCGCGCTTCAATTGCGCGGCGGCGTCCTCGTTTGATTGATTCATCCTGGCCCTCCCCGCCGGCAGTATAGCGCGTGTTGCCGCACCAGCGGCAAATTCGGCCAGACAAATGCGCGGTGCGACGCAGATCGCACGCAAATCGAATTTTTATTTTCGTCCCAATCGGCGTTGACGCGCGCTTACAGATTCTTTATACTGGAGTTTCTGATGCGGTTGCGTTTGGCCGCACTTCCCTGCCGTCCTCCCTCTCGAATTTCGAACAGGTGAAAGGCAGACTGGAAACAGGGTGTTCCGCAGTCCTTCCCCTGCAAAAAATCCCATGACCGAATCAACCTGCAAACGTGAAATCGAGCTGGAAATTCCAGCTGAAGTCGTCAGCAAAGCCAGTCAGAAAGTGGAGCGCGATCTCGCGCGGGTAGCGCGCATTCCCGGCTTCCGTCCGGGTAAGGCGCCCGTGACGCTGATCCGCCGCCGCTTCGCCGAAGATATCCAGGGCGAAGTGGTGCAGTCGCTCGTGCCGGAATATCTGGAAAAGGCGCTCGACGAAAAAAAACTGGTCCCGGTAACCCGCCCGGAAGTGGATAAAGTCGAATTCAAAGAAGGCGAGCCGCTGAAGTTCCGCGCGGTGTTCGAAGTGCTCCCGGAATTCGAGCTGGGCGAGTACAAAGGCCTGGAAGTTCAAGTGGATGAAGTGGACGCGGGCGATGCCAAAGTTGACGAAGTCATCAAGGAAATGCGCGAGCGTGCGGCGACGTTCGTTCCCGTCGAGGGCCGCGCGGCGAAAGACGGCGACTACGCGCTGATTAAGCTTTCCGGCATGCCCGAAGGCGGCGGAGATCCGGTCGAAGCCGACAACATCATGTGCCACATCGGCGCCGAAGAAACGCTGGAGAGCTTCACGGAAAATCTCCGCGGCGCAAATTCCGGCGAGACTAAGAAATTCCAGGCCAAATATCCTGATGATTATCCTGACGAGAAGCTCAAGGGCAAGACCTACGACTACACGGTGGAAGTGCAAGCGATCAAGGAAAAGAAGCTCCCCGAAGTGAATGACGAATTCGCGGTAGAGGTTGCCAAGGAAGTGGGCGGCGTCGCGACAGTCGCCGAGCTGCGCAAGAAAATCAAGGACAACCTGGAAGCCGAAAAGGAAGCGCGGCAATCGGCGCAAGCGCGCGAGAAGATTTTGGAAACGCTGGTAAAAAAGCATGATTTTCCGGTGCCCGATGCGCTCGTCGAGCATCAAATGGACGTGCGGCTGGAACGCACGGTCCGGTCTCTGGCATCCCAGGGAGTGGACCCGCGCGCGGTGAACGTGGATTGGGTTTCGCTCCGCAAGGGCCAGCACGACCGCGCGGTGGACGATGTGAAGGCCGAACTGATAATTGATCGGATCGCGGACGCGGAAAAAATCGAAGCAACCGACGAAGACGTCGAAAAGGAAATAAATGCGCTGGCGGAACACAGTGGCGAATCGGCAACGTCGCTGCGGGCTCGCTTGACAAAGCAGGGAGCGCTCGATAGGATGAAGTCGAAGTTGCGAAGCGACAAAACAATCGAGTGGCTCTACAGCAATACCCGAATCGAGAAGACAGCCAAACGTGAAGAGTAATATCTGGTTCGGGCTCCTCAGCGCGCAAAGACACTTCCAATGAAATATACAAACGACGCGACTCCGTACGCCACCACCCTCGTTCCGATGGTCGTCGAACAGACGAACCGCGGCGAGCGGGCTTATGACATTTATTCGCGGCTGCTGAAGGACCACATTATTTTCATCGGCACGCCGATTGACGACCATGTGGCGAATCTGGTGACCGCGCAGCTTCTGTTTCTGGCTTCGGAAGATCCCGAGAAAGACATTTCGGTGTACATCAATTCGCCGGGCGGCTCGATTTCCGCGGGAATGGCGATTTACGACACGATGCAGTTTGTGCGTCCCGACGTGGTGACGTATTGCATCGGCCAATCTGCCTCGATCGCGGCCGTGCTACTGGCATCTGGCACGCCGAAGAAGCGCTATGCGCTGCCGAATTCTCGAGTGTTGATTCACCAGCCCTGGATGTCCGGCCTGTCAGGCCAGGCGACGGACATTGATATTCACGCGAAAGAGATCATCCGCACGCGCGAATCGCTCAACAAGCTGCTGGCCGGACACACGGGCCAAACATTGGAAAAAATCGAGCGAGACGTGGAGCGCGATTTCATCATGACGGCCGAACAGGCGAAGGCGTACGGCATCGTAGACGAAATCATTACGAAGCACAGGTAATTGCCGTTCCAAAGGGTTAGTATCCAAACAGATGATTCCCTGCCGCCCGGCCGAATTCCGGTTTAGAATACGAGATACATTCGTCAAGGGTGTGGTGAAATCCGAATCGAGGGAGCCTAATCAGTGAAACGGTTCACACCGGAAGAGCCGTTACGCTGTTCCTTCTGCCATAAAACGCAGGAGCAGGTGGAGAAGCTGATCAGTTCTCCATCGGAATATCCGCGCTCGTACATTTGCAACGAGTGCGTGGGCGTCTGCCAGCAGATTCTCGAGGACGAGAAGCGCGAGCAGTCCAGCCCTGCGAATCGCCGTCTGCCCCGCCCTCCTGAGATCAAGGCGTTTCTGGATGGCTACGTTATCGGGCAGGACAAGACCAAGAAGAAGCTCGCGGTCGCGGTTTACAACCACTACAAGCGCATCTTCCTGAACAAGCAGCCGGGCGACGTGGAATTGGCGAAGTCCAACATTCTGCTGGTTGGTCCCACGGGAACCGGCAAGACGCTGATGGCGCAGACGCTATCGCGCATGCTGGACGTGCCGTTCGCGATTGTGGACGCCACGACGTTAACGGAAGCCGGTTATGTCGGCGAAGACGTGGAGAACATCATTTTGAAGCTGCTGCAAGCCGCGGATGGAGACGTCCAAAAGGCTCAGCAAGGCATCATATACATAGACGAGATTGACAAGATCTCGAAGAAAGACGAAAACCCTTCGATTACCCGCGACGTTTCCGGCGAAGGCGTGCAACAGGCACTGCTGAAGATTCTGGAAGGCACCGTTGCCAATGTGCCGCCGCAAGGCGGACGCAAGCACCCGCACCAGGAATTTACGCCGGTGGACACGACCAACATCCTGTTCATCTGCGGCGGGGCTTTCGTGGGGCTCGAAAAGATCATCGAACGGCGTGTGGGGCATAAATCGCTGGGATTCCAGGCCGATGCGCAGGTCACTACGGCATCGCGGCGCAATATCGAAATGCTGGAGCAGGCGCAGCCCACCGACCTGATTCGCTACGGCTTGATCCCGGAATTTGTGGGGCGCTTGCCGGTAGTAGGCGTGCTGAGCGATCTGGATAAGTCGGCGCTGGTGCGCATTCTCACCGAGCCGAAGAACGCGCTGGTGCGGCAATACCAGCGGCTCTTTGAATTTGAAAATGTGCGGCTGCGCTTCACGGACGACGCCCTAGACACCGTGGCGGAACTGGCGCTGCAGCGCAAAGTGGGCGCGCGCGGCTTGCGCATGATTCTGGAAGATCTGATGTTGGAAATGATGTATCACCTGCCGGCGCAGCGAAAGTTGCGCGACTTCGTAGTTACGGCAGATATGGTCAAGGGGCGCGAAATCAATTGGAGCCTGCTGGAAAAGGCGGGCTAGCGCACCGGGAGAAAAAAGGACTCGATGTTCAATCGCGAAAAAGGCGAAATCAAGCGCGTACCGATGATGCCGGTGCGGGAAATGGTCATTTTCCCGGAGATGATGCATCCCTTCATCGTGGGCCGGGAGGCATCGGTGCGTGCGCTGGAAGACGCACTGGCCGGCGACAAGAAGATTTTCCTGGTCACGCAGCATGACGCGTCGGTGGACGATCCCAAGCCGGAAGAAATCTATCAGGTGGGGACGCTCGCAAATATCGTGCAGAGCGTGAAGCTGCCTGACGGCAATATCAAAGTGCTGGTGGAAGGCACCGAGCGCGCCAAGATCGTGCAGATTACCAGCGACGAAGGCTTTTTCCGCGCTTCGATCCGTGTGGTCACTTCCAAGACCGAACCTTCCCCGCAGCTGCAGCAGGCCTCCGAGCGGGTTACCGGGCTTTTCGAGCAGTATGTGAAGCTCTCACAGAGCCTGAATTACGACACCATGATCGCGGCTGTGCGCGTGGAAGATGCCGGAAAGCTTTCCGACGCGATCTCCGCAAACCTACAGATCCCCGTGGAAGAAAAGCAGGAATTGCTGGAGCTATTCGAGCCACTGGAGCGCTTGAACCGCATCGCGGACATTCTTGAAGTGGAGATTGAAAAGCTGAACGTGGATCGCTCGATCAATACCCGCGTAAAGCGCCAGATGGAGCGTGCGCAGAAAGAGTATTACCTCAACGAAAAGCTCAAGGCTATCCAGAAAGAACTCGGCCGCGGCGAAGCCAACGAAATCGAGCAGCTGAAAAAGAAGATCGAGACTTCCGGTATGCCCGAAGGACCGCAGGAAAAGGCTATGCAGGAATTGAAGCGGCTGGAAATGATGCCGCCGATGTCCGCGGAATCCACGGTATCGCGCAATTATCTGGACTGGCTGCTGGCGGTGCCCTGGAAGAAGCGCTCCAAGGAAATTCGCGACATCAAGCGCGCCGAAGTGATTCTCTCGGAAGATCATTACGGTCTCGACAAGATTAAAGACCGCATCCTGGAATATCTCGCGGTGCGTCAGCTGGTGAAAAATCCCAAGGGCTCGATCCTGTGCTTCCTCGGGCCTCCAGGGGTGGGCAAGACTTCGCTCGCGATGTCCATCGGCCGCGCCACGGGACGTAAGTTCGTGCGTGTATCCCTCGGCGGCGTGCGCGATGAGGCTGAAATTCGTGGCCACCGCCGCACCTATATCGGCGCTCTGCCCGGCCAGATCATCCAGATGATGCGCAAGGCCGGCACCACCAATCCGGTGTTCGTGCTGGACGAAGTGGACAAGATGTCCATGGATTTCCGCGGCGATCCGTCCGCGGCGCTGATGGAAGTGCTGGATCCCGAGCTGAATCACGCCTTCACCGACCACTACCTGGACGTGGAATACGATCTTTCGAAAGTCATGTTCGTGTGCACCGCCAACGTGCTGCACACCATTCCGCAGCCGCTGCAGGATCGCATGGAAGTGCTGCGCATCCCTGGCTATACCGAACACGAGAAATATCAGATCGCCACGCGCTACCTGATTCCTAAGCAACTGGAAGCCACCGGCCTGGCGAAGAATCAGCTGAAAATCACGGACGACGCGATCAAGAGCACCATTCGCCATTACACACGCGAAGCGGGCGTGCGCAGCCTGAACCGCGAGCTGGCCAACATTTCGCGCAAAGTCGCGCGCAAAGTCGTCACGGAAGGTAAAGACGTCGCCGTCGAAGTCACTCCGGCGAACTTGAACGACTACCTCGGAATCCTGAAATACCGCGACTTCCTCGCGGAAAAGAAGAACGAAATCGGCCTCACCACGGGCCTCGCATGGACGGAAGTGGGTGGCGAAGTGCTCTCCACGGAAGCCACCTTGATGCAGGGCCGCGGCCGCCTCACTCTCACCGGCAAGCTCGGCGACGTGATGCAGGAATCGGCGCAGGCTGCCATGAGTTACATTCGCTCGCGCAGCCATCTTTTCAGCCTGCCCAAGGATTTCTACCGTCACCTGGACATTCACATGCACGTGCCCGAGGGCGCGATACCGAAAGACGGTCCTTCGGCCGGGATTACAATTTGCACCTCCATCGTCAGCGCATTAACCAAGATTCCGGTACGTTGCGATATCGCCATGACTGGCGAAATCACCTTGCGCGGCAAGGTGCTGCCCATCGGTGGAGTGAAGGAAAAGCTGCTGGCGGCGCACCGCCTCGGCCTGCGCACCATTATTTTGCCGAAAGACAATGAAAAAGATCTGGCGGACATCCCGCCGGACATCCAGTCGCAGATGTCCATTCATTTCGTCGAGTCCATGGACGACGTGCTGCAGATTGCGCTGGAGCATCCGCTCCCGATTCCCGGCCACCCACCGGTTGCAGGAGTCGAACCCGAGTTCGGCGCGGACGTCGCGCAGGACAATGAACTAACCAATTGAAACCCTCTGGTCCTTCCTCACCTTGATCAGCAGGCTTGGCCCGCGGCCAGAGGTTTCCGGTTGTCTGTAGGTTTTCCCGTTTTTTAAGTTGCAAAAGAGTGGCAGGTTCGAATTTGCGCCCGCCCGTAATCCATTCAGAAATCAATCTGCCTGAAAACCAGGCTTGAGAAGGAACGAAATCGATGAGCATTAGCCTTGCAGAACTGAAAGACAAGAACATCACCGACCTGGCGAAGGTAGCCAAGGAATTGAATATTCCCGGCGCCTCGGGCATGCGCAAGCAGGAGTTGATCTTCCAGATCCTCCGCGCCCAGACGGAAAAGAACGGCCTGATCTTCTCTGAGGGCGTGCTGGAATGCCTGCCGGACGGCTTCGGCTTCCTGCGCGCGCCCGAATACAACTATTTGCCGGGTCCGGACGACATCTACGTCTCTCCGTCGCAAATCCGCAAATTCGATCTGCGCACCGGCGACACCGTGTCCGGCCAGGTGCGCCCGCCCAAGGACGGCGAACGCTACTTCGCACTAATCAAGGTCGAAGCCGTCAACTTCGAAGACCCCGAAGTCGCGCGCAGCAAGATATTTTTCGACAACCTGACGCCGCTGTATCCAGCCGATCGCATCCGCCTGGAAACCACCAAGGAAAACCTCACGGGGCGAGTGCTGGACATGCTCTGCCCCATCGGCAAGGGCCAGCGCGGCTTGATCGTCGCTCCGCCACGCACCGGAAAAACGATGATGCTGCAATCCATCGCGAATTCGATTACCACGAACCATTCGGAAGTCGCCTTGATCGTGCTGTTGATTGACGAGCGCCCCGAAGAAGTCACAGACATGCAACGCACCGTGAAGGGCGAGGTCATCAGTTCTACGTTCGACGAACCGCCGCAACGGCACATCCAGGTGGCCGAAATGGTGCTGGAAAAGGCTAAGCGCCTGGTGGAGCACAAGCGCGACGTCGTGATCCTGCTGGATTCTCTTACCCGCCTGGGACGAGCCTACAACGCCGTCACGCCGCCTTCCGGCAAAGTCCTCTCCGGCGGTATTGATGCCAACGCCTTGCAGCGTCCGCGTCGGTTTTTTGCCGCCGCGCGCAACGTAGAAGAAGGCGGGTCGCTCACCATCATAGCGACCGCCTTGATTGACACCGGCAGCCGCATGGACGACGTCATCTTCGAAGAATTCAAAGGTACCGGCAACATGGAAATCAACCTTGACCGCCGCCTGGTGGACAAGCGCGTGTTTCCGACGATTGACATCAACCGTTCTGGAACGCGTAAAGACGAACTCCTGCTACCCGCCGATGAATTGAACCGCATCTGGGTGCTGCGCAAGGTGCTGAGCCCTCTCTCCACGGTAGAAGCCATGGAGCTTCTGCTCGGACGTCTGTCCAAAACCAAAACGAACGGCGAATTCCTCGCTTCCATGTCGAGTCCGGCGTAATCGCGGTTTTTTCACGGGGCGCGTGCCCCTTTCCCCTTTCCCGCATTGCAGCACCCGCGCACAGCGGGAAGGAGTAACACGTGCAACGTTTTCTCGCTCGCCAGCCGATCTTCAATTGCGCCTGGCGCAGACCTATTTGCCGATGAACATCCGCACGGTGGCGGAAAAAGTGGAAACGCATAACGATTTTCACCGCACGCGCCGCTGCGGCTACGCCTTCTTCCAGGGCTATTTTTTCAGCCGGCCCGAATTGCTCGCGCGCAACGACATTCCGCCGAACCAGATGAACCGCCTGCTGGTGCTGCAGGAGGCGGTGAATCGCCCGCCGATGGACGTCGAAGAGGTAGCGCGCGAATCCAGGCCGAAGCGTCCCTCAGCTTTCGCCTACTGCGCTATCTGAACTCTCCGGCGTTACCGCTGCTCGTGGAAGTGCGCTCCATTCCTCACGCGCTGGCGTTGCTCGGCGAACGCGGCACGCGGAAATGGGTCTCGCTGATCGCCGTCACCTGCATGGCCACCGGAAAACCGGCGGAGCGGACGGCCTTGCCGCTGATCCGCGCGCAATTCTGCGGACTCCTCGCGCCCTGCGCCCGCCAGGCGGATTCCTCGAACGATCTTTTCCTGCTCGGCCTGCTTTCCGCCAGGGACGCAATTCTGGACATGCGCACGCCCGACGTGCCGAAGGAAATCAGCATTCACTAGCAAATTCGCGATGCGCTTATGGGCAAAGCCAACAAGCTCCGCGAAATCTTCAAATTTGCATTGAACTACGAACCCGGGCGTTGGGACGAAATCGGCCCGTCGGCCGCGCGGCCGGGGAACCAGGAAGACGCGTTTCCCGAGCTATATGTGGCGGCCGTCGAGTGGTCGTGGCAGATACTTCAGCCGCACGAAGCACCCGTATCGCCGCAGGTCTACCTCGCGACGCGGATTTACGTGAACGGCGTTTACTTAAACGGGGCTTCGGCGAACGGTGTTTGCCTGATCTTGCTTGCGTGCGTCGCTGCCACCAGTGCGAACGATGCAGCCGGCGACGAATCTTTCGACTAGCTAGCTTGCGCTTGCTGCGGTCTGCTCTCTGGCTAGCAACACTACCAGCCGCGCCACTTCCTCCGCTTCCATCGCCGTGCTGTCTACCACCACGGCATCGGCGGCGCGCACCAGCGGCGAAGTGGATCGCTGCAGGTCGCGGCGGTCGCGCTCGTGAATTTCCTCCAGCGTGCGCTGCAGGTTGATTTCGTCGCCCTTCTGCTGATGTTCGCGCCAGCGCCGCTCCGCGCGCGTTTCGGGCGAAGCGGTGAGGAAGATTTTCAGCTGCGCGTCGGGAAACACCACGCTGCCGATGTCCCGCCCCTCCATCACCACCCCACCCTGCTCGCCGGCGCGGCGCTGCTCTGCCACCAGCACCTGCCGCACGCCGGGATTCACGGCAATCTTCGAAGCAGCCTGGGAAACTTCGGGCGTGCGAATCGCGGTGGTCACGTCGTTCTGATCGAGCAGCACGCGCTGCGTGCCGTCTTCGGCGCGCAGGTCAATGCGCGTGGCACGCGCTAGCGCCACTAGTTCCTCGTCGTGGCCATCGAGGGCCAAACCGTTGCGCAGCGCTTTGAACGCGAGCGCGCGATACATCGCCCCAGTATCCACGTACACGTAGCCCAGCAGTTCAGCGACGCGCCGCGCCAGCGTGCTCTTGCCCGAACCGACGGGCCCATCTATGGCAATGATGAGTTTCTTCAAGAGGTCGCTCGCGGGCCGGGGTTCGGCTTCCATTCCAGAAGCAGATTCGCCGTCAAATGCGCCATCAAATTCGTTTGAAGGCGCGCTCGATTTCGCGCACGGAATAGCGCAGCACCACGGGCCGTCCGTGCGGACAGCTCATCGGATATTCCGTTTTCGCGAGCTCGCCCAACAGCCATTCCATTTTTGCCGGGTCCAGCGGCGTGTTCACCTTGATCGCCGCGTGGCAGGAAGTGGATGCAGCGATCTTGGCCTGCAGCGAATCAATAGAGATCGCCTGATTTTCGCGCGCGACGCCGTCCAGGATTTCGTACAGTAATTTCTCGGCGTCGCCGCTGGTGATGCCCGCCGGCGCGGCCTGAATCGCCACGCTGCGCGCGCCCATCAATTCCGCTTCAAAACCGTTCGCACCCAGTTCTTCGCCGATCTGCTGGAAAATCGCCAGCTGACGCGGATTCAGCTCCACGATCAGCGGCACCAGCAATCGTTGTCCGCCCAGTTCGCCGTCGCGGCGGGCGCGCAAGTGCCGCTCGAACAGCACGCGTTCGTGCGCCACGTGCTGGTCAATGATCCACAATCCTTCGCCATTCACCGCAACGATGAAGCTGCTGTTCACCTGGCCCAGAGGCTTCAGGTCGGCGATCTCCTCGACGCTGGGCAACGCGCCGGGAGTTTCGGCAAGGCGGAAGTTGTCGCCGGTGACTGGCGCAATGGATTCTTGCGAACCCAGAGCGAAATCGCTCGCGACGGCAGGATTAAATTGCAACCGCTGCGAAATCGCCCGGGCGGGCGCGCCGCTCAATTCAAATCCTTCCGCGGCGCCGGCAACATCGCCAAACGAAGCCGGAATTATCGCGCGTGGCGGACCTGGCAGTGTGCCGGGAAGCGCTCCGGAATTTGCAGGCGAAAGGAACGCAGGATCAATCGCCGCAGTCCCGGCTGGAAACGCGGTCGAGCCGCCATTCGTTGCGGAAGCTGCCACAGCGGCCCCGCCGGCTGCAGTCGCCGCGCGCGCCGCGGGAAATCCGGGAATCGGCCGCGCAACAGAAAGCGCCTGCCGAATTGCATCGCGCGTGAAATCGTGCACGAACTGCGGATGGCGAAAGCGCACTTCGATTTTCGCCGGGTGCACGTTCACGTCCACTTCCTCGTAAGGCATATCCAGAAACAGCAGCACTACCGGGAAAACGCCGGGCGGCACGATGTTGCGATACGCCTCGCTGATGGCGTGCAGCAGCAGGCGATCGCGCACCAGCCGCCGGTTCACGAAAATGTAAATTCCGTTGCGATTGCTACGCTGAACTTCGGGGCGCGACGCGAACCCGCTGACGCGCAACGTGGCGGCCCGCTCCTCGGGTTCCAGCGGTGGCTCCGTGATGGCGCTGCGCACGGCCGCTTCCGTCGGCGGAATTTCGGTGAGTTCGTCCAGCGATTGGCGGCCGAAAATCTGATACACACGATCCGCCAGTTTTTCCACAGGCGAGCAGTTCAGAATTTCCTGCGAGGGAGTCTTCAGCAGGAAATGCCGGTCGGGATGCGCCAGCGCGTAATGCGTCACCAGCGATGCGATATGGCCCAGTTCGGTGGTTTCCGACTTCAGAAATTTGCGCCGCGCCGGAACCGCATAAAAAATATCCGACACGCTGATGGAAGTTCCTTCCGGCACGCCCGCGGGTTTCACGCTCAGAAGCTTGCCGCCTGCAAATTCGACGCGCGTGCCCTCTCCTGTTTCCGCGTCGCGTGTTTCCAGCAACAGGCGCGAGATCGCGGCGATGGTGGGCAAAGCCTCGCCGCGAAATCCGAGCGTGGCAATCGAGAGCAGGTCGTCAGCGGTGCGCAGTTTGGAAGTGGCGTGGCGCTCGAACGCCAGCAGCGCGTCATCGTGATTCATGCCGCAGCCGTCGTCAATCACGCGAATCAGGCGCTTGCCGCCCGATTCCGTCTCGATGCGAATCGAGCGCGCGCCTGCGTCCAATGCGTTTTCGAGCAGTTCCTTCACGACGGAGGCCGGCCGCTCGACAACTTCGCCCGCGGCAATTTTGTTGGCTACCGTCTCCGGTAGTATGCGGATGCGGCTCATGAACGATGTCTCGGGCAGTGCGGGCCGGCACATCCCGATCTCTGAAACGTTGCAATTGACGTGCCAATCAGCGAAACAACCGACATCATGCGTCCTTCTTCGCCGTCATCTCCGCTTCAGCTTGCTTGATGGCAATTCCCAGGTCGTTGAGCTGATCCGTGCCCACTGCGGACGGCGATTCGGCCATCAAATCCTGCGCCGCCGTCGTCTTCGGGAAGGCGATCACCTCGCGGATAGATTTTTCGCCTGCGAGCAGCATTACTACGCGGTCAAGGCCCAGCGCGATGCCGCCGTGCGGTGGCGTCCCATAAGTGAGCGCGTCGAGGAAAAAACCAAATCGCTGGCGTGCTTGTTCTTCGCTCAGCCCGAGCGCCTTGAACATGCGCGCCTGCACATCCTGACGATGGATTCTTATGCTCCCCGAGCCCAGCTCGACGCCGTTGAGCACCAAATCGTAGCCCTTCGACCGGCACTCCCACGGCGCGGTCTCTAGCTTGTCGAGGTCCTCTTCGAAGATCCCTGTAAAAGGATGTTGCGCGCTCACCCAGCGCTTGTCGCTCTCGCTCCACTCAAAAAGCGCGAAGCCCGTGATCCAGGCAAACTCCCACTTGGCGCGATCAACCAGGTTGAGCTTGTCGCCCAGATACAGCCGCACTTGGCCCGCGACATTCAACGCAGTATCGGTGTGCGCGATTTGTTCTTTCGCGGCCACGGCGACAATCAGGTCGCCAGCTTTTGCGCCAACTGCTTCGGCCAATTTCTTCAGCCCATCTGCAGCAATAGTTTTTTCGAGCGGCGAGCTGATGCCTTCGGCGGTGACCTTCACGGTATAGACGCCGCGTGCGCCGGCAGATTTCGCCATTTCGCCCAACTCGTCGAGCTGCTTGCGCGACCAGCCCGCCGCGCCTGGAGCGACAAGCGCCTGTACATTTCCTTCAAAACGAAAAGTCGCGCGTGCCGGCTCGAAATGTTGAGTCGCGTCCTGCAGCTCCAGGCCGAAACGCAAGTCGGGTTTGTCCGACCCATATCGCCGCAGCGCTTCCTTGTAATCGAGATGGCGAAACGGCCCTTGGGCTTTCACACCAACCACTTCCAGCGCGCGAATCATCACGCGCTCGATCACCTCGAAAATATCCTGCTGGCGCGGGAACGACATCTCCAGATCCAGCTGCGTAAATTCCGGCTGGCGGTCGGCGCGCAGATCCTCGTCGCGGAAACAGCGCACGATCTGAAAATAACGGTCCATGCCCGAAATCATCAGGATTTGCTTGAAGATTTGCGGCGATTGCGGCAGCGCATAAAATTGCCCGTGATGGACGCGGCTCGGCACCAGGTAGTCGCGCGCGCCTTCGGGCGTAGAGCGCGTCAGCATCGGCGTTTCGATTTCGAAGAAGCCCAGGCCGTCGAGCGTCTTGCGCATCTCGAACAGAATCCGGTGCCGCAGCTCGATATTGCGGTGTGGCCTGGGACGGCGCAGGTCCAGGTAGCGATGGCGCAAGCGAGTTTCTTCGCTCGCTGTCACTTCGTCTTCAATTTGGAATGGCGGCGTCTTGGAATTGTTTAGAATGTGCAGGCGCGTGGCCATCACTTCCACTTCGCCGGACGCGATTTCGGGGTTGGATTTCTGGCGGCGAATCACCTGGCCCTCGACAGCCACGACAAACTCCGAGCGAAGCTCTTCGGCCTTTTTGTGCGCTTCGGGGTGCAGCTCCTTGTTAAACACAATCTGCGCCAGGCCCGCGCGGTCGCGCAGGTCAAGGAAGATCAGTTGCCCCAGGTCGCGGCGGCGGTGAACCCAGCCCATCAGGATCACATCCTTACCAGCGTCCGACTCGCGCAAGTCGCCGCAGTAGTTGGTGCGTTTCAGATTGCCGAGAGCATCGAGCAAGAATGGGTTCCCTTCCGCCGGCGCGGGTTGCGCATTAACGCGAGCTTGCAATCGCAGCGTCAGCCCCGCGTGCCGCGTTTTTCGGATTCCAGATATTCTAGCAGTTCGTATTCGGAAAGCTTCTTCTGATCCGCGTCGACGAGCCGCTTCAGCGTGAAAGTGCCGGAGGCGACCTCGTCGCTACCGATGATCAGCGCGTAGCGCGCGCCGAGCTTGTCAGCCAGATTCAGCGACTTCTTGAATTTCATTTCTTCCCCTGGCAGCTCCACCGCAAGCCCCGACTCCCGCAGCTTTCTCGCGAGTCCCACCGCAGTCGGGTACGTCGGCTCTCCCATCCACACTACAAACACATCCAAGCCCGGCAGATGCGGCAAATTGCCAGACTCCTGTATCGAAAGAATCGCGCGGTCGCTGCCGATCGCAAAACCAATCCCCTTCGTCGGCGGCCCCCCGAGAAGTTCAACCAGCCCATCGTAGCGTCCGCCGCCGCAGACGGCATTCTGCGACCCCAGCCCTTCAGCGATCACCTCAAACGTCGTGCGCCTGTAATAGTCCAGCCCACGTACCAGGCGCCAGTTTTCTTCGTACACGATTCCGCGCAGTTTGAGCTCTTCTCTCAGCTTCGCGAAATGCTCGCGGCATTCTGCACAAAGGTGCTCAGAGATCCGCGGCAATTTCGCGATGATTTCCTGTTCCTGAGGTAATTTCGAATCCAGCACGCGCAGCGGGTTGGTCGCGATGCGCTGCTGGGAGTCTGGCCCGAGCTGATCCTTAACCTTAGCCAGCTCCTGACGCAGCAACTCGACATACTGCGGACGGCAATTCTTGTCGCCGATCGAATTGACGTACAGAGTCGTGCGCGTCAACCCCACGTGCTTGAAAAACACCATCAGCATTTCCAGAACTTCCGCGTCAATCGCCGGCGCGTCCGACTGCCCCAAGACTTCCGCGCCAATCTGGTAGAACTGCCGGTAACGACCCTTCTGTGGCCGCTCGCGCCGGAACATCGGCCCCATGTAGTACAGCTTCACGTTGCCCGGTTGGACGTGCATTCCGTGCTCGATGTAGGCACGGCAGACCGATGCTGTCGCTTCGGGACGCAAGCTAAGCCATTCGAATTCCGAGAGCGCCTCCCAGATAGCCTTGGAACCTTGCTCACCGCTCGCGTGCACTTTCGTCGGATCGAATCCTCGTTCGATTATTTTACGCACCAGCTCTTCGGGAGCGAGAGGATCCTGAAACGTAAACATCTCTTTCGAGACCACATCCGTGTCAGTGCCGATGGACCGTGCAAAAAGCTGCGTTTCTTCAAGAATGGGCGTACGAATATCTCCAAATCCATAGGTTTCGAATACGACTTGCGCTGTCTGCTCGAACCAATTCCAAAGCGCCGAACCTGGCGGGAGTATGTCGCGGGTGCCCTTAATCGCGCGGAATTGTCGTTTCTCTGGCAACGCTAGTTCCCTGCCTCCTTGCTTCCCCGCATCCGATCTTCCGCGCGATACGTTTCTTTGTACTCGACATAGCGCCGTGCGTACGCATCAATCGAATCCAGATCAGCAGCACCCAGCGCACGCCGCAGCTTGGCAGGCTGGCCCATCATCAGGCTGCCCGGCGGAACGATAGTGCACTCCGGCACCAGCGTCCCCGCCGCAATAATCGAGCCTGTCCCAATCACGGCTCCATTTAGGATGATGCTGCCCATCCCAATCAAGCAGCGCGATTCAATCGTGCAGCCGTGCAACGTAACGCTGTGGCCCACCGTAACGTCATCGCCCAGCACCAGCGCGTTGGTATCGCGCATCACATGCAGAATCGAGCCATCCTGCACGTTCGTGCGTGCGCCGATGCGAATATAATGCACGTCGCCGCGAATCACAGCGCAAGGCCACACGCTGGAATCCTCGCCGATCAGCACATCGCCAATAACGACGGCCTGCGGATCAATATAAGCGCTGGCCGCTACCTGCGGCATTTGTCCCTTGTAGCTGCGAAGCAAGGTACCACTCCAGATTAACGTTCGAGATGCGTTTTTGTTACTGCGCGAGGCACCGCAACGAAATCACAAGATCTGCACCACGGGCGCGCCAGCCGAAGCATTCACGATTTCCAGCCGTGCGATCACGTTGCGCGTCACCGCGTAGACGCTCATGCTGCCAGGAGCGTCTTCGCCCAACGACGCCACCGGCTTGCCCGTATCGCCACCGATGCGAATTTGCGGGTCAATCTCAATCTCGCCGAGAAACGGCACGCCGAAATTCTTGGCCATGTGCTGGCCTTCGCCGTGGCCAAAGACGTCAATGCGCCCGTCGCAATGCGGACAATTGAAGTGACTCATGTTTTCCACCACGCCGAGAATTTCCACATGCACCTGGCGAAACATTTCGACGGCCTTGCGCACGTCAGCCAGAGCCACGATCGAAGGAGTAGTGACGACGACCGCGCCTGTCACGGAAACACTTTGGATCAACGAAAGCTGTACGTCGCCCGTTCCCGGCGGCAGATCCACAATCAAATAATCAAGCGCGCCCCATTGCACGCTGCGCAGAAATTGCTGCATCACGCTGTGCAGCATCGGTCCGCGCCACACCAGCGGCTTATCCCCAGGATTCAGCAAACCCATGGAAATGATTTTCACGCCGTAAGCTTCCACCGGAATAATCGTCTTCTCGTCCACCGCGCGCGGCTGCTCATTGGTGCCGAGCATCACCGGCACGTTCGGCCCGTACACGTCGGCATCCAACAAGCCCACGGCGGCGCCCAGTGTTTTCAGCGCAATCGCCAGATTCACAGCGACGGTGGTCTTCCCTACACCGCCCTTGCCGCTGGCAACGGCCACGAGATTTTTCACGCCCGGAATGGGCGCTTTTTTATCGGTTGCAGGTCCTGATCCAGGTCCCGGAGGCATATGAGTCCTTTCGGTGGCGCCGCGTAGCAGCGATGTCCCCAATCACAAGGTCAACTTGCAATCATAGACTGCCGCCGCTGGAGCGGCAAGGTCGTGAGCAACATTCCCGGCAGCGAATCTAGTCACTCGACGAGCACAACGTTCACACAGGCGTTCGACGAGCGCTTTGCACGAAATCGCGCAAGCGGCTACAATAGTACTCAGGGAGACGCGCGATCCTCGCAGCCGCCACACCTGCAGGTCGGGTTCCCCGTTCACGGGAGCTTAAATAACAATTTTGCCCCGCTTGTGGGCTCGCGTGCGTCCGATCTAAAAATATGGATGTCGAAAAATTCATAAATGGCGTCGTCGCGCGTTTCATTGGCACGAAGCACGAACGCGACGTTAAAGAGCTGCAACCCCTGGTCGCGGAAATCAACGCGCTCGAGCCCGCGATGCGCAAACTCTTGGACGCCGAGATTACGGCGAAGACCGCCCAGCTGAAGACGGAAGTCCAGGCGCGCATGGAAGGCCTGGAGCGCGACGATCCGGACTACAAGCAAAAAATGCAGGAAGCGTTGCAGCCCGCGCTGGTGCCCGCGTTCGCAGTGGTGCGCGAAGCCGGGCGCCGCACTCTGGGCATGCGCCATTTCGACGTGCAACTGATCGGTGGCTCAGTACTGCATCAAGGCAAAATTTCGGAGATGAAGACGGGCGAAGGCAAGACGCTCGTCGCCACCCTGCCTGCATATTTAAATGCGCTCACCGGCAGGGGCGTGCACATCGTCACAGTGAACGATTACTTGGCCCGCCGCGACGCGGAATGGATGGGGCCGATCTACAAGATGCTGGGGCTTTCCGTGGGGGTCATCGTTCACGACCTGGACGACGTCCAGCGCCGCGCCGCATACGCCGCTGACATTACCTACGGCACCAACAACGAATTCGGCTTCGATTATCTGCGCGATAACATGAAGTACGATTTGACGCAGTGCGTGCAACGCGGCCATCACTTCGCCATCGTGGACGAAGTGGACTCCATCCTGATTGACGAAGCGCGCACTCCGTTGATCATTTCCGGCCCCGCCGAAGAATCCACCGACAAGTACTACCGCATCGACAAAATTATTCCCAAGCTGATTCTGGACATTGATTACACGCTCGACGAAAAGCATCGCACCGCGACCCTGACCGAGGAAGGCGTCTCCAAGTGCGAGCAGCTCCTGAGCCTGGGAAATCTGTATGACCCAGCGCACATGGACATCATCCACCATGTGTATCAGGGCTTGCGCGCGCACACGCTGTTTCAGAAAGACGTGGATTACGTGGTGAAAGACGGCGAAGTCGTCATTGTTGATGAGTTCACCGGACGGCAGATGCCCGGTCGCCGCTGGTCAGATGGCTTGCACCAGGCGGTGGAAGCGAAAGAAGGCGTGAAGATCGAGCGCGAAAACCAGACGCTGGCCACAATCACCTTCCAGAATTACTTCCGCATGTACAAAAAACTTTCTGGTATGACGGGAACCGCAGAAACCGAAGCGCCCGAATTCGACAAGATCTACAAGCTGGAAGTCGTGGCCATCCCCACGAACAAGGAATTGATCCGCATCGAAAATTCCGACGTGGTGTACCGCACCGAGGCGGAAAAATTCGAAGCGGCGGTGAACGGCATTCTGCAGGAAGACGGCACGCGCGAAGGCGGCGTCCGCCAATATTACGAACGAGGCCAGCCCGTGCTGGTGGGCAGCATCTCCATTGAAAAATCGGAAAAGATCGCGGCGCATTTAAAAAAGGCCGGCATTCCGCACCAGGTGTTGAACGCCAAGCAACACGAGCGCGAAGCAATCATTATTTCGCAGGCGGGGCGCAAGGGCACGGTTACGGTTTCCACGAACATGGCCGGCCGCGGCACGGATATACTGCTCGGCGGCAATCCCGAGGCCATGACGCGCGACTATTGCCTGAAGAACAAGCTCGCGCTGCCCTACGCGCCGGCCAGCTCGGTGATAGGCGCGGCTCCTGGCACCGAAACCGCTGCGCAAGCCGACGCAGCCAGTGCTGCCAGTGCCGCTGCGCTAGCTCCTTCCAACGGCGGCAGCAGCCCGGCTATGGTGCTGTTTCAAATCGAAGGCAAAATCTTTCAAGTGCCGTTGGAACAATGGAAGCCTATCTACGATCAGTTCGCCGCGGAATGCAAAACAGAACACGATGAAGTGGTGGCTATGGGCGGCCTGCACATTCTGGGCACCGAACGCCACGAGGCTCGCCGCATTGACAACCAGTTGCGAGGCCGCGCCGGCCGTCAAATAGGAGTAGATGTTAACGCCATTTGTGAGAAACAGATATTTTCCCTTCACTGCCACGGAACCGTCGTAGCCCGCGGCGGCGGAGAAAGGTGAACCTTCCACGGGCGCGAGCTTCCCGTCAGGAGCGGCAATGTAGGCGTTAATCTCGTTCTTTTTGCTGCTCGGACGACTCGATACATAGACGTAGGCGACAGGCAAACTGCTCGGTCCGCCTCGAACGCCGCCCTTACCTTCGCTGGATGCAACCTGACTGAATGCCACTTCCGCGCTAAGCATGGCGATCAGGCAGACGACGAGTTTCATGTGGCGCGTCATAATCGGTTTTCACTCCCCTAGGTCGTAAAATCGAGGTTCGTAAAATCGAAGCCCGTAAAATCGAAGGTCGTAAAATCGAAATCGAGCATCCATGAGATGCCCGCACCGGGTGGCAAAACTGCACTTATTGAATCTCGCATAATACAGTGACAGAGCGGTCAAAAAAATAGTCCCGCGTGTTTGAGAAAAGAAAATAGGAGCTTACCGGATTCGAGGACGCGCTCAATGCCCCGGTGCACGGCGGTCGCGGCTTCGCCCAGGTCGATGGAGCAACGGTTGGCTAACTCTTGTCCTTTAATGTTCCCCCACAAGTTTTCCACCGGATTTAACTTCGGAGAATAACCGGGCAGAGCCTCGACCGTGAGCCATTTTCGTTGTTCGAACAGATACTCCTTCATCACATTACTCTTGTGCGCCGGCAGGCCATCCCATACCAAGATGACTTTCCGGCCGCGTACTTCGCGGCGCAGATCTTGCAAGAATGCGATCAGCCGTTGCGTGTTGTAGCTGTCCGGACAGGTTTGAAAGAACAGCCGAGCGCGGGTTCCGTCCCAACGATAGCCGATCGCCGCCGAGAGCGACATCTTCTTCCAGTTGAAGGCATGCACTAGGACGGGAGTTTCCCCCCGCGGCGCCCAGGTTCTACGGATTGAGGGTCGTTGGGAGACTCCGCTTTCGTCTTGGAAGAAGATCCAGGCTTTTTGTCGACGGGCTTTTTTTTTAGGGCCGGCCAGGTTTCCTTCAGCCAGCGGTTCACCTTCTGCGGATTGCACTCCCGCGCTTGGGTGGCCGGCTTTTGTAAGGTCCAACGCATGGTCTTGAGAATTTTCCATACATGGCCGGGATGATAGTGGATGCCCGTGAGGCGCTCGATCACTTTCGCGATGCGGGGCAGCGTCCACAAATCGGTAGGAAAACCGTGTGCCCGCGCTCCTTCTCGTAGCGCCTCGTCGAGTTGCTCCAGTTGCTCGGGCTGCAGCCGCGGTTTCCGTCCCGCGCGACCGGCCCCACGAAGAGCCGCGGCACCACCTCGTTTCCACTCGGCATACCAGCGACTTACACTTTGCCGGCTGACATTTAGTTCTCGAGCGATCTCCGCCAGGGAGAGTTTGCCCGCCTCGAAGTAACGCCCCGCCCGTTTGCGTCGCCGTTCTAACTCCTGAAAATCACGCCGTGGCCGAACTTTCTTATTCATAGCCACAGCATAACTCATTTTTGTCCAGTTGTCACTATATTATGCGAGATTCAATAAGGCTTATTTTCGTGCGACCTACGGTTTTTGGGGGACTCAGGAGAAGGACAGAGCAGGGAGAAGGAGAGCCATCGAGCAGTCCAACCAAGGGAACTTTCGGCATACAATTACGTACTCTTCAGTGAGGGTGGAAATCCATGTACTGCAACTACTGCGGAAAACTCATTCAGGACGATGCCGCTGTCTGCGCTTATTGCGGCATTCGCGTGGGCGCCTCGCTCGCCCGAACCCAGTTGGTCCGCCCCCGCCAAGGACGCAAAATCGCAGGCGTCTGCCTCGGTTTCGCCGAGTATTTCGACATTGATGTCACCCTGGTGCGCCTGGTGTGGCTGATCGCATCATGACCGGCGTTGGATTCATTCCCTACTCCGATCGCGTGGATCGTAATGCCGGAAGAGCCCTAGCTGTTTGTCCTGCCGGCGCCAGCACAGCAATTCAAGACCCCGTCCCGAAGCTGGAACCAGGCCGCCGACAGAGAATCTGGAATTTGCTTAGCCCCGGACGAATGCGTCCGATGCAACGCCACCTCGCCCATCTGTGTTCTAATCCCTGGCATGCAGCGCATCAAAAGCGCCGACGCCGAAATCGCCTATTGGATGCTCGGCGATGGCCCCCCTGTCGTTCTGCTCCATCCTTTCCCCGTGAACCACGAATTCTGGCTGCCGGTGGCCGAAAAGCTGTCCACGCGCTATCGCCTGATCCTGCCTGATCTCCGCGGCCACGGCGACTCCGGCATCGGCGACGGCCCCGCCACCATGGAAAAACATGCCGCTGACATCGCTCGCGTCATGGACGACGCCGAAGTCGGTGCCGCCGCGCTGATCGGCGTCTCCATCGGCGGTTATGCCCTGTTCCAATTCTGGAGAAAATATCGCAGCCGCGCAGTCGCTCTCGGCCTTTGCAACACCAAAGCTCCCGCCGACATTCCCGAAGCCCGCGCCGGACGCCTGCAAGCGGCCAACGAAGTTCTCGACCGTGGCACCGAACCGTTTTTCGAGTCCATGGTTTCCAAGTTGATGAGTCAGACCACCCGCGACGCCCGCCCCGACCTGATCGAGGGCGCGCTGCGCATGATGCGCAGGATGTCTCCCGACGACGTGGCGCAAGTGCAGCGCGGCATGGCCGCCCGCTCCGACTCCGTCGAGATATTGAAGACCATCAATGTACCCACGCTCGTGGTGACGGGAGACGAAGACGTCATGACCGGCCTGAACGAAGCCGAGTTAATGCGCCAAAAAATCCCCGACAGCGAGCTGCGGGTGATCCCCAAAGCCGGCCACTACGCCGCCTGGGAGCAACCGCAGGACGCGATCATCGTCCTCCGCCAATTTCTCGATGGCCTGCGCTAACCGAAGGGCGGCGCTCCCGCGCAACCGTGGAAGAGCCGCGCTTCAGCACCGCGTAAGAGCCGGAAGCGAAAAAGGGCTTTAGCCCCCGGACCGTGGTTGATCTAGAATCATCAACGCTATGAAAAAACTTTCCCTCGTCCTCACCCTCGCCCTACTCCAACTCTGCGTGCAGGCCCAAACTCCGCCGCCGCGTCCGCACATTCTTGGCATTGACCACGTCGCCTTTTACACGACTCAGCCCGACGGCGTGAAAAAACTCTACGCCGACGTTCTTGGTCTCACGTCTGCCGCGCCCGTCGAACCCGGCGGCACGCTGCGATTTCTTGTGGGCAAACAGTGGGTCGGATTCAGTCCCGCGCCCGATCCCAACTCGACCAATCGCATGGACCACGTCGCCCTGCTCACCGACAACATCGCGGCGCTGAAAAAGTATCTGACTGCACAGGGCATCGCCGTTCCCGGAATTCAGGGCCGCTCCGATCACAGCTTGTTCTTTGTGGTGAACGATCCCGAGGGCCATCACATTGAATTCGTGGAACGCGACAAGAACGACGTCCGCACCGCCCTCCACCGCCGGAGTCTCGCGCCACATGATCCACGCCGGGTTTCTGGTCTACAAGCGCGAGGCCACCAGACCACTTCTACCGCGACATTCTCGGCTTTCGGCCCTACTGGCACGGCGGCATGAAAGACGACAAGACCGAATGGATTGCCACTCAGGTTCCCGACGGCACCGACTGGATCGAGTTCATGGTGAATCAGCCCGACCCCGCCGACCTGCACCTGGCCGGCGTGATGAATCATATTTCGCTCGGCGTCGCCGACATCAAAAAAGCGCAAGCCACGCTCGAAGCGCACGGCTGGAAGCCCCACGGCGACGAAAAAGCGCAGACTGGGCAAAGACGGCAAATGGCAACTCAACCTCTACGATCCGGACTTCACGCGCGTGGAGCTGATGGAATTCAAACCCGTGCAGAAGCCCTGCTGCTCGGAGTTCACGGCCCGCATCCGTCGGAGTGAATTCTTCGCAGACTGAGAACTGAGCCTGCTCTTTTGCTACAATCCTTTCGCCATGATCGGTTCACTTTGATCGGCGGATGATGATCGGCCATTTATGATCGACGCTTCCTTAGTTCAGCGAAAAATAGTCGCTACCTGCAAGGGCGACGGCCCTGCGGTCGACGTCAGCGGCGCCAGCCAGCCGAGTGTTTCTGGTCACCCTCGAGATCACGAAGATCATCGAGCAAGAATCTCTCGAAATCAGCATCTACGGTTCCGCCGACGGCGCAACATGGGGCGCGAAATCCATCGCGGCCTTCCCTCAGAAATTTTATTGCGGTGAGTCTCCTCTGCTGCTCGATCTGACGGCGCATGCGGATGTGAAGTTCATCCGCCTGCACTGGGAAGTGGCCCGCTGGGGGCGCGGCACCGAGACCCCCATGTTCGAATTTGATGTTCGCCTGAAAGAAGTCCCGCCCAACATCCTCAAAGAAGCCATTGCCGAAGCCAAAGCGCTCGCGTAGCGGCGGACGCATTCGTCCGGCGGCCTACCGTCCCATTCAATTGTTCGCCGGTTCCCGCAATCTCATTCCACTCACGCCCGGACGAATGTGTCCGGGCCCACATGATCCAATCCGCTAAAATTGATTCAGAATGAAAAACGGGTCTCAAGTGATCGTGCGTCCGGCGCGCAACGTGCGCGGCACTGTTCGGCTTCCCGGAGATAAATCAATTTCCCATCGCTACGCCATGCTGGCGGGCATCGCCGAGGGCCCTCGCGCCTCGAAAATTATTCCACCGGCGCCGACTGCGCCAGCACGCTCGGCTGCATGCGCTCTCTCGGCGTCGCCTGGGAGCGAAAAGAAGCGATACGTATCGAAGTGCAAGGACGTGGCCCCTCGCTCACCGCTCCCAGCCAGCCGCTCGATTGCGGCAACTCCGGTTCCACCATGCGCATGCTGAGCGGCATTGTCGCCGGCCAGAAATTCTGCAGCGAAATGATTGGCGACGAATCGCTCTCCCGCCGCCCCATGGAGCGCGTGATCACGCCGCTCACGGCCATGGGCGCGCAGATCGCCTCGCAGGCGGGCAAGCCTCCGCTGCGCATCACCGGCGGCTGCCCTGAAAGCCATCGACTACACCATGCCCGTGGCCAGCGCGCAGGTGAAATCTTGCCTGCTCTTTGCCGGATTTTCGCCGACGGCGAGACTCGCATCGAAGAGCCGCTGCGCACCCGCGATCACGGCGAAGTCGCGCTCCGCGCCTTCGGCGCAAGCTCGAGCGCAAGAGCACCGGATCGGGCGTGTGACGGGCAGTGTGGCGGGAAATGAAGTTCGCATTCGCGGCGGCCAGCGTCTGCGCGGCATCGAGGCCCGCATCCCCGGCGATCTTTCGAGCGCGGCATTTTTTCTGTGCGCGGCCGCCCTGTTCCCCGGCTCGCAACTCACCCATCCCCAACCTGCTGATGAATCCCACGCGCGCCCGCCTGCTCGACATCCTCATGCAGATCGGACTGCGCATCTCGGTGACGCAACTCGATGAGATTCACGGCGAGCTGGTTGGAACGCTGCAGATCGAAGGCGCCGCGCTCAAAGGAGCGACCATCGCCGGCGCCGACTCCGCCGCGCTGATCGATGAGATCCCTGTGCTGGCCGCGATCGCGCCTTATACCGAGCAGGGAATCGAAGTCCGCGACGCCAAAGAACTGCGGGTGAAAGAATCCGACCGCATCGCCGCCGTGGCCGCCAATCTGCGGCTCATGGGCGCGCAAGTCGAAGAGCGCGAAGACGGTCTCAAGATTCCCGGAGGCCAAACCCTTCATGGCGCCGAACTCGATTCCTTCGGCGATCACCGCATCGCCATGGCCTTCGCCGTCGCGGCCCTGCGCGCCGAAGGCGAAACCCTGATCCGCGGCGCCGAGTCCGCCGCGATTTCCTACCCGCGATTTTTTCTCCGTGCTGGAGAGCTTGGTTGAGTTCTGATGGTCGGCCACTTCTGTCGGATCTCCCGAAGCTAGCGTCCATCACCTTCCCTGGTTACTTCCGTTCGATGACTGACGTGATCTAACGACGGTCATCAAAATTAGAAACAATTCAGATTGAACCAATGTCTGCCCTGAACGGCGCGATCGTTCGGCCAGGCATCCGAATCACTTCCGTACTCACCGGAGGATTTCATGGGCTGCAAATCACTTGTGCTGGCATCGCTTCTCTTGGCGGCAACCGCGTATGCCAAAGAGTTGAAAGCTTATCAGGATGGCAAGTTGTTGCAGATGGATTCGGTGCAATTTGGTGTGGACGACAACGCGAAGAAGGGGAAGACTCACGATCTGCTCTGCCAGGAATATCTGGTACAGACCGATCAAGTGATCTATCGCATACGCCCCAAGGACGACAAGCATGCCGTGCTGCTGCCGATCGGTCAGAGCGCACAGTTCCGCCTGGAGAAAAATAAGATGCTGCTGCGCATAGAAGGTATCGACAGCAAAGAACGCGAGTACTTTGTACTCTCGGTCAAGCCGCGGGGCGATAGTTCCGCCGACGCCAGGCCAGCCCGGTTGAACCACTTACAGTAAATCATCTACTACTCTCGGCGAGTGTTGTAGTTAGCGATTGCGCCCGGAAACCCGTATCCAGCAACCTCTGCGACCGGTCCTCATCATCTAAATTGGACGTCCCGCCACGACGTTCTCCGCATTCTCTGCCAGGTAGTAGTAGCGGGAGTGTACGAGGACGTGAACCGCCCATGGAGTAAACCCTAAACATGAAACGCTATCTGGGGTATTAAGCAGCCTGCGTCGCCCAGCTAGGGCTCACGCCGCAAGCCAGGATGAACTCCTGAACGTTCAGGCCGGGATGTGGGTGGCGATGGCGTTGCCCAGCCCCTCCACGATCTCAAACAGATGCGCCTTGTCGGCCGCAATGGTCTCGCATTTGGCATAGCGGGTCAAGTGGTGGTTAGGGTTGAGATGGGAACGTTCAGCTTGGTATCCATTTGTTACCTCCTGGGGTGAACTCCATAAACTCCATAGACGTGCGGTCGTGCTGGGAACGGTCGTGCTGGAACGAACCAACTATACGCGGGGGGAGGGAAGCGCAAGAGAAGAGCCTGGACAGTTAATGCGCCGAGACCAGAGAGAGCGTCACAGCCGGTACCGGGGCAGTCAGCAAGAAGCCCTGGCTGGTTTCGTCGGCGAAGTCGATCAGCCAATCGTCGGTTGCGCCGGAAGATTTCGCGATCGCGATCATTGCCTGGAGTTGCCAGAGCGGTATTTTCATGCCACTAGCCTAGCCCCTTTGGGCTGCAAAGCTGTATGCAATTGCTCAGTAGCAACGGGTTCGAGGCTCACTGGCCCTTCGCTTTCTTCGTCATCTCCTCGATCTCGGCATACATCCTGTCCTTCTCCGTGACGGGCTTCGTGGGCGGCAGTTGAGCTTGCTGTGCGGCGGCTTTCAGTGCGGCGATGAACTCCTCCACTTCGGCCAGTGATTCAAGGAGAAAAATGCCGTTAAAGATTTTTCCCTCTTCGGCGGTAAGGAGCACGTCCCCATCTGAATTACGGTATTGAGTGCGCGTATTCACGAGTGCGGTGATGGGCATGGAGGTTAGCCTTTCTTGGTTTTCTCGGAGAGCTGAGCTTGGCGTTTGCGGGACTTGGCGAGCAGATCTTTCGCGTCCTTGTTCAGTTGTTTCAGCTCCTCGCGCTGCTTGGCCCAGCGGGCTACGACAGCTTTGCGGGCGGATTCGGAGCGTTCCTCAGGGGTCATCTTTTGGGCGCGAGATTTCCCCCCTTTCCGTCCTTCTTTGGCGAAATACTCCCGCGCGTCCTTACTAAGGGCCATCGAATAAACATTACACCGTTCCTAGGGGGTAGGCAAGATATTTGTAAATTATCCTTGACATACGTAGGGGGTACGTGTAGATTAACACCATGACAACCGACGATCGCATCGACCGATTAACCGAGCGGCACGAAGCCCTGACGCAGAGCGTGGAAATGCTCACACTAGATGTCCGCGAACTGAACGAAGCGGCGCTCAGCCTGCTGGAAATCGCCCGAATTCACGAAACCCGCATCTCTCGGCTGGAGGGGAATCAGACCGAGATATAAACAATCAACGGGCTGAGTGCGTACCCGCTCAGCCCTAAACAAAATCAGCCTTGGTACGGAGGCCAATCTTGTCTCAGAGCACTCTGGCACTCCTCTCTTCCCCTGATTTTCCACAGGCGTTTGACCACTTCCAGGCGCGCGTCGAGCAAGTCATCACCGCCGCCCAGCTCGGCCTCTTGCAACCACGTCTCCGTCGAATCCCCCGAAGGGGCTTGTGATGGCGGCCTTTCGAGGCCGGCATTTGTTTTCGTCGCCCACCCATACCGCGCAAAATCAATTTCCTTTCGTCCAGAAGGTGAAATTAAAAGTGAGAGTCAGATTCTAGGCGAAGACGCTGGCGGGAGGTGATTGGGCGGGTTCTCCCAAGCGTTAGTGCTGGACATTTCGGTCAGAATCAAATAAGTAAATATGGGTCAATCCACTTCAAGGAGAACCCATGCCAGAACGTTTTTGGGAAATGGAGAAGGCTGCGGTGGCCAAAGGGAACGAGATCAAACCGAGCGGGGAGGAAATCCAGCCCTCCGAACGGGACCTGATCCGGAGGCTCAGGGAATACCCGGAGCTGAAGGCCAAAATGGAGACGATGCTGGCCATCATCGAGAATGCAGGCGGGGATGTGGAGAAAGCGGCCGAAGCCGAGAGGCGGGTCATCGAGGAAATGCGGCAGATGGGGAGCGAGGTTTTACACAGTTGGGCACGCCGTCAGCAGCAGAAGAAGGAAGAGGAATACGGAGCAGCCGACAAGGCTGAGAAACTAGCGAGGTGAAAGTCCTCGTACTGTCAATTGCCTGTATTCGGACAGTTAGCAGATCCGGTGCGTGCGGAGGCAACGAAGCACGTTCGGCCCGGATGTCAAAGCCTCGGCCGCCCTGCGGCAGTAAGCAGCGGTGGGAACGACCTGGGAGGCGAGCAAACTCGGAGGCCTGAACATAAAGGAATACCTGCAGCCTCGAAATTTCCTCCACGAAAAGTCGTGTTCGTGGATAGAAGCGGGAAGCCGACCTGTTGTATTCCCGGGGAAGGCCGATGACGCGGAGGAAGAAACAGGCACATGCACTCCGTGGGACCGCCGTGGCATGGGGTCAGGCATCCGAGGAAAGATTCTCAGAGATAACGTCGGGAACATCTCGCCGACAGCAGGGACTGATGACAACCTGCAAAGACTCCTCGAACGAGGCTACAAACCGAAGGAGAGGAGAGGCAGACAGGGTGGGCGCATGAGTCTGTAAGAGCGATGAGGGAGAGGTAACGCTCCCCTAAGAGACGGTACACGTCTCTGCGATAGAGGTAACGCCGATATCGCGCAAAGGGACTCTGGGTACTTGGTGGTTCCGTAGTTCAGTGGGGCAGTCGGACGTTGAGCCGACAATGCGCCTCACGTAGGAGACGGAACTAAGCTTTGGGCAAACCACGGAAGTCGGGGCGTATGCGGATCAGCGCTTAAACCTTGCCAAACTGGGAAGGCTCAAGGAAGAAAGGCCAAGACTCCGAACCGGACCTTGGGAAATCCGGCCGTCCGGGATTATCGGGGGGCCTCGGGAAACGTGGTCATGGCGGGAATGTGATCCCACCTCGCAACCGAAAGGGTGAGGCTGGTAACCCCCCGCCTACAACTGGCGCGCTCGAGCTCTATCCCAACAACGCCAAGCCGGGCGTGAATCGGAAGGAAAAAAAAAGCTCTACTGGTCCACGCGACTGGGAACCATCGAAGTAGACGAACAGATCTTCACGCAAGGTCGACGCGGGTCGCAGATTCGGCCCTTTTCGGAATCGGCGGAAGTGGAGTGCCGCGGGTATTCGGAAGGCCTGCAACGAGCCATGACCGATTTCGGTGCCGATGATGCCTTTGCCGGAGCTGCGGCCAAGCTGAAAGAACATTATGGGATTGAGGTTCCGGTGAGCGCCGTGCGCGAGTTTACGGAGGAACATGGGGCGGCGATGCGGGCGCAAGAGAAGCAGAAAAGCGATTGGCCCGATCGTGTCGGCGTGGCCGTGCTCATTAGCGAAATGGACGGCAGCATGCTGCCGGTGGTGGAAGTAGCCGAGCCGGTGGCGGGAGCAGCGCCCGGGGATCGGAGAAAGACCCGCAAAGTGGGTTGGAAGGAAGCCCGCCTGGCTCTGGCGCATGCCCCGGGTTCGGTGACTCCCATCTTTGGCGCGACGATGGGAAGCGTGGAGGAAGCCGGCGACCGGCTGGCGGTCTGCGCGCTGGAGGCAGGAGGGGGAAGCCAGACGAAGATCCATGGGGTGGGCGATGGGGCGGTCTGGATTACCGAGCAGATGGAGGAGCAGTTTGGCACCCAAGCGCAGTATCTGGTGGATTTCTATCATCTCTGCGATTACCTGGCGGCGGCCGCAGACGGGATCGCCGGCAACGATAAGTCGGCCTGGATGGAGGAGAAGAAGGACTGGCTGAAAGACAATCGCTGGAAAGATGTTCTCGAGGCTCTGCGGCCGGGCTTAGAACCGACCCACCTTCCCGACCCAGAGGCTCCGGTTCGTGCCTGCTTTCGCTACATCTCCAACCGCTCAAATTTCCTGGATTACAGTGTGCTGCAGAAGTACACGGGGAAGGAGGTTGCGATGACCTAATAAATCCGTGGACGAGCTGTGCAATCGATGAGGGCGGGCCCCTTGAGATCGGCTTTCAGGAGCAGGTCTCAAACCACCTCCAAGCTGCTGCGGTCAAGAGCCGTCGGTAGTGAGCGTTGGAGGAAAAGCGCGAGGAAAACTCGTGCAGGTGGGCATCCGAGAGACGAACGAAAGTGAACCTTTCGAGGACGCGTCGTTAAGAAATCAAGTGTCGTCGAAACCAGATGCGTGTAACCCCTCTGGGATAAACCCGCGAGGTGCCTGATGACTGGGCGGGTGGCGGCCGGCGTAGAGAGGGCGTGACTCGGATGCAGGCGATTGCACGGAACTGCAGGAACCAGTCGCTCCGATGTCAAGGGAGAAACCCAAGCGGCCAAAACCGCGAGGCGAGAGTACCGATGCGGAGCACTGGGGCGGACCGACTCGTACGAGCAAAGAAGGTCCTGTAATGGGGCTGGAGCAAAGGGGTCGGGTCAGGCGGTTGCATGAGCGAAACAACTGGAAACAGGAGGATCTCGATGCGTGCGACAAACAAACCGTTCCATATCGAGAAGCGATGGGTGTACGAAGCGTATCAAGCGATCAGATCCAACGGAAAGGCGGCTGGTGTGGATGGTCAGACGCTCGAGCAGTTCGAGGCCGACTTGTCGGGAAATCTCTACAAGATCTGGAATCGGATGAGTTCGGGCACCTACTTTCCTCCGCCGGTGCGCGCCGTCCCCATTCCGAAAAAGAGTGGCGGAGAAAGGATCCTGGGCGTGCCCACCGTAGCTGATCGAGTGGCGCAAATGGTGGTTAAGCAGGTGATTGAGCCGACTCTAGAATCCATCTTTCTGGCAGACTCCTATGGATACAGGCCCAATAAATCGGCCCTGGATGCTGTAGGGGCTACGCGAGAGCGGTGCTGGAAGTATGACTGGGTTTTGGAGTTCGATATCAAAGGCCTGTTCGTGTCCCCGCGCGGTTCCGGCCAGTGGGGCAAGCGACGGAGACCAAGAACGTCAACTCGCTGCGTTCGGTCCAGCGCTCGGTCGAGTTCGAGATCGAGCGGCAGGCCGCCGTGCTTGACGCCGGCGGCCGGGTCGTACAGGAGACCAGGCACTTCCACGAGGACTCGGGCACTACCACGTCCGGCCGGTCCAAGGAAGAGGCCCAGGATTACCGGTACTTTCCCGAGCCCAACCTGGTCCCGGTCGCCCCGCCGGCCGAATGGGTGGAGCGGATCCGCGCCGCGCTGCCCGAGGCGCCGTCCGCCCGGCGGGCCCGGCTGCAGGCCGAGTGGGACCTGTCCGACCTCTACATGGCCGCGCTGTCCAACGCGGGCGCGCTCGATCTGGTCGCCGAGACCGTCGCGGCGGGCGCCTCGCCGGCCGAGCGCGCAAATGGTGGCTGGGCGAGCTGGCCCGCCGGGCCAACGACGCGGGCCTCGAGCTGAAGGACCTGGCCATTACCCCGGCCCAGGTCGCCCGGATCGCCGAGCTGGTCTCAACCGGGACCCTCAACGACCGCCTCGCCCGCGACGTGATCGACGCGGTGCTGGCCGGGGAGGGCACGCCCGACGAGGTGGTCGCGGCCCGCGGCCTGGCCGTGGTCAGCGACGAGGGCGCGCTCAACGCCGCCATCGACGAGGCGATCGCGGCGAACCCCGACGTGGCGGCCAAGGTCCGCGAGGGCAAGGTGGCCGCGGTCGGCCCCCTGGTCGGCGCGGTCATGAAGGCCACCGGCGGCAAAGCCGACGCCGCCCGCGTCCGCCAGCTGATCCTGGAGCGCCTGAGCCTAGCCGGCCGTCGGGCCGCCGCCGATTCGGCCATTGGTGCGGTCAGAACCGCCCCGATGGGCCGGTGTCGTTCGGATCGAGCGCGGCACGGTAACGGAGAGCGCTCTACCGGGGCAGGGCGGAGCGGCGCCAGGCGTCCGGGCCGGGGAACAGCGGGCGGCGCAGCAGCCGGGACCGGTCGGCCCAGGCGGACGGCGCGCGCCGAGGCCTCGGCTCGGCCAAAGCGGGACGGGACAGCAGGACGGCGACCACGGCCGCGATCTCTTCCGGGGTGGCGTCGCCGCGGATGACCCGCAGGACGGGGCTGGGGGCTGGTCACCACGATCCGTTCCGTATAAAAATCGCTAGCCGCGGGATTTGCCGGTGCCGATGCCGAACTCCCGGTGGACCCGCTCCCAGAACGCGTCCCGCAGCCATTCGCGGGCCTCCTGGTACGGCCGCAGCGACAGGCCGAGTTCCTTCTCCGCGTCGACCAGGAGTTCCTTGTCGATCACCGGCGGGAGGATCGGGCCGGGCAGCAGGTCGCGGATGTTGTCCCGGCCGCGGGTCAGGATCCACTTCTGCGCGACGTGCTCGCCGGCCTCCTCGACCCGGATCCGGTCGGGCCCCAGCCGGGGCATCGGGCCGGTGTGGACGGCGACCAGCCCGCCGGGCGGCATCGCGGCGTGCGCGCCGGTCCGGGACATCGGCTGGGTGACCGGCATCCCTGGCCGGCTGTGCCGCTCGCCGAACAGCTGGGCCGGCGAGGGCACGCGGCGCCGAGCCGAGGGCCGGGAAGGATCCCGTGTCCGACCGGGACTGGTCGGGCACCGGGTTCTTGGTGAAGTAGGGCCGCAGGAACGAGGCGTCCAGCACGTCGACCGTGTCCGACTCCCATACCAGCCGCTCGGCCTGGTTGGTGCCGTAGGGCGGCTCGATGCCCCACAGGTGCACGCGCACCCCGAAGGCCTGGGCCGCCTCGACCGCGGGCACCATGTCCTCATCGCCGGCGATCAGGACCGCGTCGGTGATCGCCCGGTGCCGGGCCAGCGCCTCCATGTCCGCCCGGATCTGCGCGTCCACGCCCTTCTGCTGGCCGCGGGCGTTCAGGTTGCCGAGCCGCAGCTTGACCCAGGGCATCTGGGCGATGACCCGCTGATCGATCGTCGGCACCCGGTCGCGCGCCGCGTCGTACCGGTCGACCCGGAGCAGATCGCCGCGGATGATCTCATCGGCGTGCTTGGTGACCACCTGGATCAGCGGGACCGCGTCCACCCGGAAATCCCGGCGCGAACTGGAGGCGAACAGCAGTTCGCCCGCTGCGGCATAGATGTAGCCGACGTCCACCATGACCGCGTAGCGGGCCAGGATGGGGAGCGGGGCGGCGAATTCGGTCATCACCTTTGACTCTAGGCCAGCCGGACCTGTGCGTGCGCCACATGTACCACATTCATCGACGCATTGGATCCATTCAAATACTCAGAGTGGTATGTTGCCGTGCTTCTTGGGCGGCAGCGTCTGGCGTTGGTGCGGAGCGTGCGCAGCGCGCGGGTCACCGCGGGCCGGGTCTCGGCCGGGCGGATGACCGCGTCCACGTAGCCGCGTTCGGCCGCGATGTACGGGTTGGCCAGCGTGTCTTCGTACTCGGCGATGCGCTCCGCGCGCAGCGCGTCCGGGTCCGCGGCGGCGGCCAGTTCCCGGCGGTACAGGATGTTCACCGCGCCCTGCGCGCCCATGACCGCGATCTGCGCGGTGGGCCAGGCCAGGTTGACGTCGCCGCCCAGGTGCTTGGAGCCCATCACGTCGTAGGCGCCGCCGTAGGCCTTCCGGGTGATCACCGTGACCTTGGGCACGGTGGCCTCCGCGTAGGCGTAGATGAGCTTGGCGCCGCGCCGGATGATGCCCTGCCATTCCTGGCTGACTCCGGGCAGGAACCCCGGCACGTCGACGAAGGTCAGGATCGGGACGCCGAACGCGTCGCAGGTCCGGACGAACCGGGCCGCCTTCTCCGACGCGTCGATGTCCAAGGTCCCGGCGTAGTGCATCGGCTGGTTGGCCACCACGCCGACCGGTGAGCCCTCGACCCGGCCGAAGCCGACCAGGATGTTCGGCGCGAAGCCGGCGTGGATCTCACAGAACTCGCCGTCGTCCAGCACCCGGGTGATCACCTCGTGCATGTCGTAGGGCTGGTTCGGCGAATCGGGGATGATCGTGTCCAGTTCGGCGTCGAGCCGGGCCGATGTCCAGGTCCGCAACGACGTCCAGCCGCGGGGGCTCCTCGAGGTTGTTCGAGGGCAGATAGGACAGGATCTCGCGCGCGAAGTCGATGCAATCCTGCTCGTCGGACGCCTGGTAGTGGGCGACGCCGGACTTGACGCCGTGCGCGGTGGCGCCGCCTAGCTCCTCGAAGGTCACGTCCTCCCCGGTCACGGTCTTGATCACGTCGGGGCCGGTGATGAACATGTGGCTGGTGCCCTCGACCATGAGGGTGAAGTCGGTGATCGCGGGGGAGTAGACCGCCCCGCCCGCGCACGGGCCCATGATCAGCGACACCTGCGGGACGACGCCGGAGGCCATCACGTTGCGGTAGAAGATCTCGGCGAACAGGCCAAGCGCCACCACGCCTTCTTGAATCCTGGCGCCGCCGCCGTCGTTGATCCCGATGATCGGGCAGCCGGTCTTCAGCGCGTGATCCATGATTTTGACGATCTTCGCGCCGTAAACCTCGCCCAGCGACCCGCCGAACACCGTGAAGTCCTGGCTGAACACGCAGACCGGGCGGCCGTCCACGGTGCCGTACCCCGTGACCACGCCGTCCCCGTAGGGCCGGGTGGCCCCGATGCCGAAGTCGGTGGCGCGGTGCCGGGCCAGCTCGTCGAACTCGGTGAACGAGCCCGGGTCGAGCAGCATGTCGATCCGCTCCCGCGCGGTCCGCTTGCCCCGCTCGTGCTGCTTGGCCACCGCCTGCTGGGACCCGGCGTGCACCGCCTCGGACCGACGGTGCTCCAGGTCGGCGAGCTTGCCCGCGGTGGTGTGCGGGT
>CAVYDD010000009.1:0-967856 GCA_963767225.1 uncultured Acidobacteriota bacterium | reverse complement strand
GCGCGGAAGCGCTTCGGATAACCGCCCAGCTTCTGCACCGGCTCCAAAAGCGCAAACCCGCTTACGCGATGGGATTCTTCGTCTCGATTCGTGCGTATCGCGTCGGCCATTTCACTCCGTGTCCTAGTCCGCTGATCCAGCTACATTCCCTGCCCGCTACACCGCCAACAATCTGGCAGGGGAGGAGGGATTCGAACCCCCACTCTCGGTTTTGGAGACCGATGGTCTACCGTTAAACCTACTCCCCTAAACTCGAGCTTGCGGCTCGAATCTAGTGCGAGAGCCCGCAAGCGATGGCATCGGAAAAATTCGCCGACGCTTTGTGCATCCGGCTTATTTTACTTCCTTGTGGCCGGTGTGCTTTCTGCATGTATTGCAGAATTTAGACGTTTCCAGCCGCTCAGTATGTTTCCGGCGGTTCTTGGTCGTCGTGTAATTCCGGTTCTTACAATCGTTGCACTGCAGCGTGATGATTTCTCTCATGGTCGTTTACTCGATGATCTCGGCAACCGCTCCGGCGCCTACGGTGTGCCCGCCCTCGCGAATCGCGAAGCGCAAGCCCTTCTCCAAGGCTACCGGTGTTATCAGCGTAATCTCACAGGATATGTTGTCGCCCGGCATCACCATCTCCACTCCCGCCGGCAACTTCACGTCTCCGGTCACGTCCGTGGTGCGGAAATAAAACTGCGGCCGGTAGCCCGTGAAAAACGGCGTGTGCCGCCCGCCCTCTTCCTTCGTCAACACGTATGCCTCAGCCTTGAATTTCGTGTGCGGCGTGATTGATCCCGGCTTTGCCAGCACCTGCCCCCGCTCCACTTCATCTTTTTCCGTGCCGCGCAGCAGCAACCCCACGTTGTCTCCCGCCATGCCCTCATCGAGCAGCTTGCGGAACATTTCAATCCCCGTCACCGTCTTCTTCATCGTCGGACGGAAGCCCACAATCTCAACTTCCTCACCAACCTTCACCTTGCCGCGCTCGATTCTTCCCGTCACCACCGTGCCGCGGCCAGAAATCGAAAAAATATCCTCAATGGGCATCGCGAACGGCTTATCAATGTCCCGCACCGGCTGCGGTATGCTCTTGTCCACCGCTTCCATCAATTCCAGAATTGACTTCTCCCACTTCGCGTCGCCTTCCAGTGCCTTCAAAGCCGAACCGCGAATCACCGGCAGCGTGTCGCCAGGATATTGATAGCTCTTCAGCAACTCGCGCACTTCCAGCTCGACCAATTCCAGCAACTCGGGATCGTCCACCATGTCGCACTTGTTCAAAAACACCACGATGTACGGCACTCCCACCTGCCGCGCCAGCAAAATGTGCTCGCGCGTTTGCGGCATCGGTCCGTCCGTCGCCGCCACCACCAGAATCGCGCCGTCCATCTGCGCCGCGCCGGTGATCATGTTCTTCACATAATCCGCGTGGCCCGGGCAATCAATGTGCGCGTAGTGGCGATTCGCCGTCTCGTACTCCACGTGCGAAACCGCAATCGTAATTCCGCGCTCGCGCTCTTCCGGCGCATTGTCAATCGAATCGAACGCGCGGAACGCTACCTTCGGATTGTTCTTCGACAGCACCTTCGTAATCGCAGCCGTCGAAGTCGTTTTGCCGTGGTCAATGTGACCAATCGTCCCAATATTCACGTGCGGCTTATTCCGTTCGAATTTCTCTTTCGCCATCTGGTATCACCCTCGTATTAGAGCTTCGCGGCGAGAGGCGCGCGATAAGATGTCACTGCGGTACTATGTGCTGCAAAAAACTCAATTCCTTCGCATTCGGCCGCGCCATGGAGCGGGGGACGGGACTCGAACCCGCGACCATCTGCTTGGAAGGCAGAGACTCTACCACTGAGTTACCCCCGCTCATGCCTCACTCACGACAACGTGGAGCCTGGGACCGGGATTGAACCGGTGACCTCGTCCTTACCAAGGACGCGCTCTACCAACTGAGCTACCCAGGCTCGTACCGGTCGCCCCACTTCCCTCCGCACTGCCATCAGAATCGCCGCTGGGGCCGCCGCGCTTCTGAATTTCTTTCGTCTGCGAATAATTTTCCGCCAGACTGTCCGACCATTCGCTTGGGTAACGCGGGTTACTGGTGGACGGGGGAGGATTCGAACCTCCGTAGCCCGCAAGGAGCGGCAGATTTACAGTCTGCTGGTTTTAGCCACTCACCCACCCGTCCCGCAAAACCTTTCGGAACACTTAAAGCGCGTCCCGTGAAATCCTCCGGGACACAACTGCATCCCGCATCTCTCAAGCAACCTGATTGAACAGCAACGTTGTACGGGGCACTCCGCAATGCAGAAAGGGCTCGTGTCCAAAGACACCAGCCCTAGCGCTTTTGTCGCGAGGAGTTTCGTCCGCAACCCTTGCCAAAATATTCCCGGTACTTCGAACTCAGCTGGCGGAGGGAGTTGAACCCCCGACCCTCTGATTACAAATCAGATGCTCTACCAACTGAGCTACGCCAGCACTGGCAAACCGAGCAAAATTATCACACAGGCAATCAAATTGCAAGCAACTTTCTGCCCGCCGCAAAACCATTGCCAGATCGCCACTTACCTCATCACTGCAAGTACTAGCAGTGCCCTATTATACAGCTAGCCCCATTTTTCGTCGAATGCAGTTGCCTTATTCCGGCTGCTTCTCCGCCGGCGCAGCAGGTGTTTCCGCGGCAGGTTCCGCAGGCGGCTTGGCAAACTGGCTGTCCGTCAGTTGCAAATTGTGATGCACTTCCGTGAACCGGATAATGAACGTCGCGCTAGCGCCCGTCTGCCGCACGCTAAAGGGCAATTTGACACCGTCCACTTCCGTGTAGTCCGCTACGTCCGCCGTAAATTCCGTGATGCCGTCCGTAGTGTAGCGTTGATTCACGCTTCTCACCATCAGCCCGGTCTGCGTGTCGAAATACATTCTGTCTGGCGCGCCTTCTGCGCGCGTCGCTTCCACCAGGTACGTGTCGTGCTCGTTCACCCTCTCGATTCCCTTCACGGTCATCTTAGTGTAGTTCTTCTTCAGCTCCACCGCGTGATAAAAATTCGCTTCGCGTCGCGCGTCATCCAGTTCCCCGCCGGAAAGTTCGCGCAAGCCATTCTGCGGATTGTCGGACCAGCCTACGTTTCCGTCGAAGCCCTGCTCGAACGCCGCGCCGCCCAGATTGATCACCGCCAGCATTAGATTCGGCGCCTTCTCGTGAATCTCCACCGTGCCGCTGAGATTGTTCATCGCCGGAATTTCGATCGTGCCCTTGGAAACACGCGAATTCAGTTTCAGCCACGCCGCACGCCCGCCAATTGCCTGTACGTAGTGATCGAGAACCTGATCGGCGGTGGGTAACGCGGCCGCCGGTTTCATTGCGGATGGCGTGGCGGACGTTGCGGGCGCTGCCGGCTTCGCCGCATCCTGCGCCTGCGCCGTGAAAACGCAAAGCAACCCTAGAATGCCGATGCCCAGCGTTTTCTTCCATCCGAATTTCATTTCCACACCTCGCGGCGCCAAATCGCCACACACCCGCCGCATTGAATATTCTACGCAGCCGGGTACAAAAACATTACACTAAGTTGGTAGCTCCGAACATTCATTTAACGTGCCGCTCTCTTCCACCAAACGCGGTCTGATTGTAATCGCCGTCGTGCTGCTCTGTCTCATCGGCGCGGGCGTGGCTTATTATTTCTGGCAAGCTCGTCCGCTGCCGCCGATCGTTTCCACTGTTCCCGGTGTGCCGGCTGCCGGTCCACCGCCCGACATTCTCAGCCAGCTTCCGGCCGATGCGCCGGTCGTCGCTTATATAGACGCGGCAAATTTGCGCGCGTTACAGAATTCCCCGCTCGCAGCCGCGCTGGGCCTCGCGTCGCCCGGCCCGCAGGCCGATCGCGACTACGCCAACTTCGTCCGTGATACGGGCTTCGACTACACGCGCGACCTCGATCACGCCGCCATCGCCGCGTGGCCTGCCAGCTTCGGAACACCGGACAACGTCCTGGGCGAAGATCGCGTCCTGGCGATCGCCGATGGCCGCTTTGACGAACAGAAAATCAAGACCTACGCGTTGCGCATGGGAAAAGAAATCCCCCGCGGGTCGCAGCCCGTATATGAAGTCCCGGGAAGTCCTCCGGTCTCGCTCACGTTCCTCTCGCCGACGCGCATCGCGCTCGCAGGCGGCCGCAACGCGACAGAACTTCTCGCGCGCGTCACTCCCGGCGCGTCGTCCGCGTCGTCTCGCGGACCCGCCCTGCAGTCGCGCATTCAGCGCGTAGCGGGGGCGCCCATATTTGCAGTGGCGCGTACCGATCGTCTGCCGTCCAGCCTCTACGCCAATTTGCACAATTCGCCGCAGCTCGAACAAATCGCGCGCAGCGTGCAAGCCATCACCCTGGCGGGACAGCCCGACCGCAACAACTTAAGAATTACGATTGATGCCGAATGCGACGCCCTGAAAAACGCCGTGCAACTTGCCTTCCTGCTCGAAACCGGAAAAATGGCCGGTTCCATGGCGCTTTCCGATCCCCGCACCCGTAGCCAACTGACAAAAGCGCAATTCGCATTCGTCGAAGCGCTCCTCAACCGCGCCACGATCAATCACCAGAACAAAGTAGTACGCATCACACTGGAGATCACGCCCGATATGCTCTCCGCAGCGCCAGCGCCGCCCAAGCCGGCCGCAACGCACGCTCCAACCACGCCGCACGCCGCCGCGCCGGCCAAGCCTGCCGCAGATTATCCGCACACTTCTCAGTAGCGCAGAATTAGAACTCCCAAGAGAAGAACCGCGATTTCAGAAGAGAAGAACTAATCCGCTGCGGAAGCCGCCGTAGCAGCCGTACTGAGGTAACGCCAAGGATTCACTGGTGTATTGTAAATGCGGACTTCGTAATGCAGGTGCGGTCCGGTGGAACGCCCACTTGCGCCTTCCAATCCAATAATATCGCCGCGCTTCACATGCGTGCCGACGTGCGTCGAGAATGCTGAAAGATGCCCATACCAAGTGCTGACGCCAAATCCATGATCAATCACGACCAGCTTGCCGTATCCAGCGCGCTGTTCCACCACCGCGACAATTCCGTCAGCCGTCGCGTGCACCGAATCGCCGTAATGCGAAGCAATGTCCATCCCCGCATGAAACGCGCCCTCACCACTGAACGGGTCCAGCCGCTCACCAAAGTGCCCGGTGATTTCGCCCACCACTGGCCAAAGCGTCGGCACAATTCCCAGACTGCTCAGTTGCGAAGCAGCAGGCAGCAATCGCAAGCCGCCATCGGACATCGTCACCGCCGAAGCGTTTCGCTGCAAATAGCTGAATTCGTCCAGCGATTCCTGGTACTCGACGTCCTGCCCGCTAGCATCGTCGCCAAAGGCGAAAGGAGTCTGCTTAAAGCGTGTAATCCCGTAGGCGATGGCCACTTCGCTCGCCAGCGATTGCAGCGAATCCAGTCGCTGGTTGGTATCCTTCACTTCGGTCTGCAGCACCTTATATTGTTGCTTTAGGGTGTCTTGCTCGCGGCGCAGCGAATTGTAGTTGGTAGCCTTCCACAACATGCGGGAGTACGAACCCATCCCCGCCAGCACCGTAACGCCACCCACCGCAGCCAGAATTGCCAGCGCGTGCAACACATAGAAGGGCACACGAACGCGCCGCATCCCGCCGTACGCGCTCGAAGCAATAAAGAACGTGTAATACTTGCCCTTCATAGTGTTAATTTTTCTCGCTGTAAGTTTGAGTCGGTTGATCGGAATCCGCGATTCCCCAATCGCGGCACTGCAGTGTGTGACTAAGTCCAAGCGCAGAAGCCGGATACAAAACCCGCTGAATTGTAGTCACCGCACCCATCGTGGTCAACCTCAAACTTAAGTTTTCCACAGCTTCCCCATCTGTGCAAAGGACTTATCGGCGCACCCCTAATTTACATTAGGGAATCCCGACTAGAAACCTTACCTTATTCTTGAATCGCGATACAACTGTACGGAAGTTCAGGATGGTACAAGAACGCCAACTCGTCGATAAAATCGCCCGCGCTCTGGTACCAGCTCGGGCCGCATCGTCGCGTCTCAAGATGGGAATCGGCGACGATGCCGCCATTATCTCGCCCGCCGGACCCACCGACTGGGTACTCAGCTGCGATACATTTCTCGAAGATGTGCATTTCCGCGCGAAGACCCATCCGCCGGACGCGATCGGCTATAAAGCTTTAGCGCGCGCGGCAAGCGACCTCGCTGCCATGGGTGCCACCCCGGGTCACTTCCTTCTAACTCTCGCGCTACCGGCCACGCGCACCGGAACATGGCTGCATGGATTCCTGAAAGGGATGGCCCGCGCCGCCCACGAGCTAGGTATCGAGGTCATCGGCGGTGATACCACGCGCAGCCGCGCCGTGTTCATCAGCGTCACAGTCCTCGGTGAAATCGCCCCCGGCCATGCACTAACCCGTTCCGGCGCGCGCCCCGGCGATATCATCTACGTGAGCGGCAAACTCGGCCGCGCTCAACTGGGCCTCGAGCTGGTCCTGCGCGGCCATGCCCAAGACCGCCAACTGCACTCCCTCGTCCAGCCGCACCTGTATCCCAAAATCCGCGTCGAACTAGGCGCCTGGCTGGCCCGCCAGCGCACCGCCACTTCCGCGATGGATCTTTCTGATGGCCTTTCGACAGACCTGGCCCGCCTCTGCACCGCAAGCCAAGTCGGCGCGAGAATCTACGCAAGCAAAGTTCCCACAGCGGAGATTCCCGCAGCAGCCGTTCGCAAAATCGGCCAGCACAAGCTCGATTCCCTACAACTAGCCCTGCACGGCGGCGAAGACTACCAACTCCTGTTCACCGTCTCACCGCGCCAAGCGAAAAAACTCCGCCGCGCGCCCGATGCCGCATCCCTAACCGCCATCGGAGAAATCACGCGCAACCGCCAGCTGGTTCTCGTAGCCCACGACGGACGCGAGAAGCCGCTGAAATCTCAAGGCTGGGATCCATTTAGGTGACTGCGCGAACGTACGCGAAAAGAACTACTGTTGCAGTTGCGGGCAGCATTGAAAGTTGAACCGCAGATCGGCTGTGCCACTCGGGCACCTGGAATCGACACGTTTTGTAGTTCTTCCAGCCAGTCAGAGTCAGCCTCGAACGTGCGCAGTTTCAGCTCGGCGACGACTCGTTCTCGAACGTCCGGCATACGAGTCGGAGCATCAAATCCGACATCGTCAAGAACAACGGTACGTGCACGTGCAGGCGCGCCTTCCTCCCTGGCGGTGTTGCGAGTATTTCCAATTCCGCGCGCCTGTCACTGATTTCGTCGGCGCGCCTGGGACACGGAAGGCAGCGATCGAGTCTGCGTGATATCTGAGCGGAGACCGGCGGACTGCAAAACAGCACCCATAGAGTGCACGCCAAGGCCAACATCAGATATCCCCGACGCCACATAACCAAAACGAAGACCCTGCCCGCGACAACAGCAAGCACTCGCTAAAAATCCGCCTGGCAATCGGTATTTACTTCTGGCTGAGTAGATAAATATCAGCATGCCCGCCCGCGCGGGCGTATACCACGGTGGAAAGGTCACTCGAGAAATCGTACGCATTACCTCCGCTCACCAGCGGAAAAGCGAACGGCAGCTTCAGCACCACCTGGGGCTTGTCGATGACTTTCCCATCCTGCCAATCCTGGCGGTAAATCGTAACGTCCTGTTGCGAAGGGATCGCGTACGAAAACGATTTGCCATCCTTGCCATTGACGACGCCGAATGTCACGACGCCTTGCACAAGAGGCGTACATTTCCCGTCCGCAAGCGAAAGCTGGTAAATTCCAACCTTCCCCGCACCCCCCAGCAGAGTGAACAGATACTTCCCGCCCGGCGCGACGCTAAAAGCAAACCCGCAAGTGTCGCTGATCTTCTCCGGAATGGAACCCTCCGCGTTCTCGCGCGAAATAGTCGCCGCATTGATCGTCTTTTCAAAACTGTTCAGATACACCGTCTTCTGATCGGGGCTCATCAAGATGTTCTGCACGGTGCCGCCGCTCCAGGTCAGCGGCTGCATGCCGCTCCCAGTGGTCAGCACGAAGTAGGGTCTGTCCGGCACGCCGGCTTTTTCGGAGATGAAACCAACGCGAGCGCTGTCCGCGGACCACATCCCCGTGGCCAGCGATTCCCCCGTGGCGATTTTCGTCTTGTTGCTGCCGTCAATGTCCGCCACCCACACCTCGTTGCGGTCTCGCGACGGAATCGTGATGTAGGCTACCTTTTTGCCGTCGGGTGAAATGGCAGGCTGCGTGGCGTTTTCCGAAGCAATGTCGGTGACTTGCTTGCTGCGGGTGTTATAAGCGGTCAAGAACCCCGAAGACTTCCCGTTCACGAAGTAGAGCCCTTTTCCTCCGGGATCGGGCATCGGCCAGGTATCCGGCCCGGTTCCCAGCGTAACCTGTTCCAATTTCTTGTCCGCCAATCCGTACTTCCAGATGTTGGTCAGGCCGTTTAACGTGCGACTGAACAGGATCGTGTTACCCGGGTCGGCCCACACCACGCTCGCCGCGATGCCTGGGATCTCGTCCAAATCGCTTGCCGTCTTCTTGGCGATGTCTATTTCGTGCGCCCGGAATCCTTCGCGCGAAGAAACCGGGTCCGCCGTGATCACCAGCAAATGGCTGCCATCGGCGTAGGGCAAGATGCGGCTGACGGGAAGCGTGGCCGCGCCAAAACCATATATTTTTTCCTCTTCCAGCCCGGATTTTCCCGCGCGCGAAATCACTCGCGCATCAGTGTCGGTATGGAAAAGGTACGCGCCATCGGGCGAAGGAGCCAAATTCGCGCCCGACACCACTCGGCTCGGCTTTCCGCCCAGCGTCGGCACCGACCACTCCTCGGCACGCTCTTCGGATTTGCCGTAGTAAATCTCGGATCCGTCCGGCGAGAAGCTATCAACGATCTTCGCGCCATTGTCGCTGGTCAATTGCAGCGGCTGACCGCCCGATGCCAGCATCACGAATACCTGGTCAACGCCGTTTATTGGCGAACTGAACGCCACCGTGTGCCCGTCCGGTGAAAGCCTGGCAAAATCAATGGGCTTATCCCACTGGCTGATTTGCACGATTTTCGCGGGCCCGCTGGGAGCGCGCGAACCGCCCCAGAAGTGATACGCCGCAACTGCCGCCAGCGCGAGCAGCACCACCGCGCAAGCTGCGATCAGGAGATAATTGTTCCGCGCAGGCGGCGTTGCCACCTGAGCCGGGAATGCCGCACTCGAACTGCTACCTGCTGCCGGCGCCAGCGCAACATCCTGAGCCGCGCGGCCACTAGTGGAAGAGATTCGGCCCGAATCCGTATCGCGCCGCAGCCGCTTCAAATCGGTGCGAATGTCCGAAGCCGCCTGATAGCGCAGATCGCGATCCTTCTCCAGCGCCTTGTTGAGGATGTCTTCCAGCTTGGCGGGCAACTCTGGATTCAAACGCACAGGAGCCACCGGCGCGCGATTCAAAATCGCTTCGGTGATCACGCCCGAAGTTTCCCCGCGAAACGGCACTGCGCCCGTCGCCATTTCGTACAGCACCACGCCGAAGGAAAACAGATCGGTGCGCGCGTCCAACTCCTTGCCCCGCACCTGCTCCGGCGACATATACGCCACCGTGCCCACCGCCACGCCCGGACTCGTGAGATCCTCCGGACGCACTCCCGCAGTCATCTGCGCGCCTTGCGTCGCGTCCTGCGTCATGGAATGCACCGCGGCGCGCTGAATCTGCTTCGCCAGCCCGAAGTCCAGAATCTTCGCGTGACCGCGCTCGGTGACGAATATGTTGGCGGGCTTGATGTCTCGATGAACGATGCCCTTGCTGTGTGCCGCGTCCAGCGCGTCTGCAATCTCGATGCTAAGGTCCAGCAGCAATTCCAATTCCAGCGGACGCCCACCTATGGAATGCTTCAGAGTTTTGCCATCCAGGCATTCCATCGCCAGGAACGCGTGCCCATTCTCCTCGCCAATCTCGTGAATCGTGCAGATGTTCGGATGATTCAGCGCCGAGGCCGCACGCGCCTCCCGCCGAAATCGTTCCAGCGCCTGTGGGTCGGCCGCGAATTCATCGGGCAAGAATTTCAGCGCCACGAACCGCCCCAGGTTCGTATCCTCCGCCTTATACACCACACCCATCCCGCCGCCGCCCAGCCGTTCCACGACGCGGTAATGCGAAAATGTTTTGCCAATCAGCGAATCGGTAGGCTGCATGTGCCGCACATATTAGGTTGCGCCGCGAGCCAAGTCAACGCGCCTCGTTGCCACGCAGTCGAGTGCGGCGCCCAGGTTCCGCCCTCGCAGCCGTGCCTTTAGCCAACCCGATCCGGCGTTGACGAAGAGCGCAATCCTGGGGATGCCTGCGAACCGCAGACTAGGGGGAAACAATGATTCCGCGCCTCACTCGACTCTCGGTCTCGTTGCTCGTTTTACTCCAGCTCGCGAGTGCTCCCTGCCTCCTCACACAAAACGAGATTCCAGAGATCCCTAAAGACGAAGCAACCTCATCAAGAAGGTCGAACCAATCACACCTCCTATCGCCAAGCTCACGAAGACCGGCGGTTGGGTGTGCGCTGACTTGGTGATCGCACCAGACGGTTCCGCCGAGTCTGTGACGTTCGTCGGCAGTGCACCGTTCCTCGCGCAAGCGGCCCGGGACGCCACCAAACAATGGAAATACGATTCGTGCCTTGAAAACGGTCGTCCAATTCGCGTTAAATCCTACATCGAAAAACTCCTCTTCCCAGGCCCAATGCCGAAGGAACAGTCCGCGGGCCAGGCTATCCTTCCCGTGGACGAACAGTGCCGGCAACTCGTCACAGAGCAAAACTATTCCGATGCCGAAGAAGCTTGCTCTGACGCCGTTTATCTATCGCACAAGCTTGCTTACGATGCCGTCCTCGAGCGAAGTACCGCGCAATCATCACTGGGCAACGCGCTCATTCTTCGGGGTAAGACCGGCGAGTCCTTGCCTCACTAGCAAGAGGCGCTCACACTCGATCAGAATTTCCTCAAGCCGAATGACGCCGACCGGGCGGCGAGCTATGCAAATTTGGGGCGGGCCTATTTTCGTTTGGGGAATTTCGAGAAAGGCGATCCGCTCTTCAGCACGGCAGTAGAAACTCTTGAAGCTGCAATTCTGAATCTACCTCGACATAAGGACAACTACACCGGACGGCTCAAGAACACCTTGCTCGAGTATGCCCAGTATAAGCGAGCGGCTGGCCAGAATGACGCGGCCGACACCTTGGAGAACAGAGCTAATCGCTTGTGAGCTGACCATAAACCCTACCGACCCGGCGCGGGTTTGCCTTGCGGAGCCGCGGGAGCGCCGGTGTGAGTGGGAGAAGGCGCAGGCTTCGGTCGCGCGGGCGCGGCCTTCGGCGTTGCCGTTTCCGTCAACCCCTGCTCCGCGGCATCCGCCGGAGGCGCTGTGTCCGGCACGTCCACCTGCACCTGCCTGGTGGGCGCAAGCTTCTCCAGCGGCACCACGTTCGGGAAACTCTCCATCGGCTCGGTCTGCATTCCCTGTTGCATGAATTCCAGCCAGATCGGCAAAGCCGCGCGCGCCCCGGTTTCCTTCTTCCCTAGCGAAATGCGCTTGTCGTCGTTTCCCACCCACACGCCCGCCGTGAGCTGCGGCGTAAACCCGATATACCATGCATCCGTAAAATCGTTCGTCGTGCCGGTCTTGCCCGCCGAAGGCCGCGCCAATTCTTTCGCGCGGACGCCGGTGCCGAACAGCACCACTTCTTCGAGCATTGCCACCATGGTCCGCGCCACGTCCGGCGGAATCACATCGTTCACCTTCGGACGGGGCTCTTCCAACACCGCACCATCGTACGAAGTCACGCGCCGGATGTAGTGCGGCTCGATGTGTATGCCGTCATCGGGAAACACGGTGAATGCCGAAGTATGCTCCAGCAGCGTCAAGTCCGCCGCGCCCAGCGCCAGCGGCAGATACGGCGGAAGCGGGCTGGTGATCCCGAATTTGCGCGCCAGTTCAATCACATTCTGCACGCCAACATGATCCAGCAAACGCACCGCCGGGACGTTGCGCGAATCCGCCAGCGCGCGCCGCAGCGTGATGCGCCCCTCGAACTTCTCGTCGTAATTTTTCGGTGAATAATTTTGCCCGCCGCTGCGGAACGTCACCGGCTCGTCCACTACCGTGTCGAACGGATTCATCCCCATTTCCAGCGCGTCCGCGTACACGTACACCTTGAACGAGCTGCCCGTCTGCCGCACGGCTTGCGTCGCGCGATTGAATTTCGATTCTTCGAAATTGTAGCCGCCCACCATCGCCTTGATCTCGCCGGTGGCATTATCAATCGCGAGCAATGCGGCTTGCGCGGTAGGCACTTGTTCCAGCTGCGCGCGCACCGTAAGTCCCGAGACGTCTTTCACCGATACGCACACCAGGTCGCCCACCTTCAGTAGTTGTTTCGGCGATTTGAATCCCGTCCACGCAAAATCCGCGGGCGTTAGCATCGCATGATACGTTCCGATCTTCAGCGTCGCGAAAGTGGGCTCTACGGCCGTCACCAGACCGTTTACGTAGTCGCCTTTGCGCGGCGTATTGCGCCAGTCCTCATCCTGATATTTTTCCAACGGCCCCAAATTCTGCTCCAGGATGTTTGGCAGCTTGTCGCGCCAGCCGTGTCTCCGGTCGTAAGCATGCAAGCCGTCGCGCACCGCTTGGTCCGCGGCTTTCTGCATCGCTACATTCAACGACGTGTAAACGCGCAGTCCCTGCTCGTGTACCGCGGCGGTGCCATAGGTGTGTTCCAAATACTGGCGCACTTCTTCGACGAAATAAGGCGCCAGATCGTTGCGCAGCGATTCCAGGTGCAGGCCCAGCGGCTCTTTGATCGCGGCGTCGGCTTGCGCCTGAGTGATTTTGCGGTCGTGCGCCATCAGCTCAAGCACCAGATTGCGCCGCGCCAGCGCGCGGTCCGGATGATTGATCGGCGCATAAATCGGCCCGCGAATGATGGCCGCGAGCGTGGCCGCCTCCGAATGCGTCAGTTGCCCCACCGGCTTGCTGAAATAATATTCCGACGCCGCTTCGAACCCGTAATTCCCCGAACCCAGATAAATCTGATTGCAGTACATCGTGAAAATTTGTTCTTTCGTGTAGTGCCGCTCGATCTGGATCGCCAGAATCGTTTCCTCAATCTTGCGTCGCGCGCTGCGGTCCGAACGGTTCAAGAAAAGTCCGCCCGCCAGCTGCATTGTCAATGTGCTGGCGCCCTCCGCCAGCCGGTGTTTGGCGATGTCGTGCCAGGCGGCCTGCAATACGCGCGGAATGTCCACGCCCCAGTGCTCTTCGAAGTGTTGGTCTTCGGTAGTGAGGATCGCGTCCTTCAAAACTTTGGGAATCTGCCCGTAGGTGAGCAGAATCCGCCGCTGCAGTGCGAAGGTGCCGATGGATTGCCCATCATCCGCATACAGCTCGGTAACCACATTCGGCCGGTAATCCTGCAGCGCGTGAATTTCCGGCAGATCGCTCGAGTACACAAACAACAGCCCGACCGCCGCGCCCAACCCGATCGCGCACACCACCAGAAACGTAAACGCCAGCCGGCCAAAAACCGTGTCGCCGGTAATCTTCATCGTCGCGCGGTAAAATCGTTCCATCGCCCTGCCATTCTATCGCATAGTCACGACCCTCGCCGGACGCTACCTCGTGCCATGTTCCCAATTTGCCGTTGCCAGGCCTAATCCCACACAGTAAATTGTTCTCGCTATCCCAGCCAACGAGGCCCCATGGAAGCCAGTCCAGTTCTCTTTCGCGATCTTACTTTCATTTTTCTCGCGGCAGTCGTAGGCGGCCTGCTCGCCCGCAGCTTGAAACTTCCGCTGATCCTCGGATTCGTCTTCGGCGGCATCCTCATCAGCCCCTTCACTCCCGGTTTGAAAATCTCCGACCTGCACGCCTTCGAAGTCTTCGCCGAAGTCGGCGTCGTGCTGCTGATGTTCTCCATAGGTGTGGAATTTTCCATCCCCGACCTGTTGCGCGTGAAGTGGATTGCCTTGGGCGGCGGCACGCTCGGCATTCTGCTTTCGTTGTCAATCGCGCTCGCCACCGCGTGGCTTGCTGGTTGGTCCATGACTCAAGGTTTCGTGATCGGCGCCACCATTTCCGTGGCCAGCACCATGGTCCTGGCACGCCTGCTCGCCGACCGCAACGCTCTGGGCACCAAGTATGGTCGCGTGATGATCGGCATCACACTGGTCGAAGACATAGCCGTCGTCTTCATGACCATCATCATCCCCATTTTCAGCGGTCCCGCCGAAGGCCGCCTCAGCAAAGCCGCATGGACCCTCGGCAAGGCCACGCTGTTACTCATCCCCCTTGCATTTCTCGCGATGACTGTGGTCCCACGCGTGCTCCGCCGCGTCGCGCGCATCAACGATTCAGAAATTTTCCTGCTGGTGGCCGTTGCCATCTGCCTGGTTTCCGCCGCCACCGCGCAGGCGATGGGCTTTTCGGTTGCCCTCGGCGCGTTTCTCGCCGGCCTCTCCATCAGCGGCGCTGAGGATTTGCATTTCGCGCATACCACGCTCATCCCCCTGCGCGACGCATTCGTCGCGCTGTTCTTCGTCTCCCTGGGCACGCTGGTGGTGCCTTCGGTCATTCTCCACAATCTTCCGCTGCTGGGCGTGATGCTCTTGCTGATCGTTTTCGGAAAATTCCTCATCTGGCTGGCGGTAATGAAGCTGTTCCGTTACTCGCTCTGGACGTCCCTCGCCGTCGCCGCCGGCCTCACCCAAATCGGCGAACTATCTTTCGTACTCGTCGAAGTGGCGAAATCGTCTGGCTTGGTGGGTCAGGAAATTTTCACCGCCACTTTGGCTGCGTCGCTCCTCTCCATTTTTCTGAATGTCTTGATCGTCCGCGCCGTCTTTCAATGGATCCAGCCAAAACTCGACGCTCAGGAAGCCGCCGCAGAGGCCTAACCAATCTTTTCTCAGGGGATTCTCCGCGCGGATGAATCAAGGAAGAAGAGCAACGCAAAATAAACGAACCGCAGCCGCCCGCTTTTCTATTTTCACTTTTGCAATTTCAATTCCCTGCCGCTACCCCAGCGCTTCTTCCGCTTCCTGCACCGTCGCGTAAGACTTGATCAGCGCCCCCACCTGCGTCATATCAATCAACGCCTTCACCTGCGTGTTCGTTCCGGCCACAGCCAACTTGCGCTGCGTGCGCTGCGCCGCCACGTAGGCGCCCACCAGCGCGCCCAGCCCCGCCGAATCCACATACGGCACGCCACTAAAATCCAGAATCAGTTTCGGCGCGCCTTCCTCGCGCGTCGCTTTCTGAAAATCGAAAATCGTCTGAATGTTCAATGAGCCTTTAAGGGTCAAAATTTTCTGCCCCTCGTGGCTCCCTGCCGTTACCACAATCTGCAATGTGTCCCTGGCCATGGCTCGCGATTTTAGCGAATCACGGCCGGGTGCATTGTGAATATTGTGTTACAACCGCCGAGCGCGGTTCGTTCCGCAGGATTGCGAGGCCGCGCGAGCCGGTAGGGTGCGTTGCGGGTGCAGCTACCGTTTCCCCACAATCGCCTCGGCCTCAATTTCCACCAGCATCTCGGGCGAAATGAACGCGCTCACCTGAATCATCGAAGTCGCCGGCAAAATCTTTCCGAACAATTCACCGTGCGCCCGGCCAACTTTTTCCGAATCCGCCATGCTCGTAACATACATCCGCGTCCGCACCACATCCGTCATCGCCGCTCCCGCCTGCTGCAGCGCCCGCTCGATATTTTTCAGCGTCTGCACCGCTTGCGCATAGGCATCCCCCACGCCGACAATTTTTCCCTGCGCGTCCGTCGCCGTCGTGCCGGACACCCAAACGTTCGCACCCACACGCACCGCCCGCGAATAACCAATCACCGGCTCCCACGGCGTTCCGCTCGAAATGTTCCTTCGCGTCATCAGTCCCTCCCAGTCAAATTTCGCCCCAATCAAAATTTTCGTTCGCGCCGCGGGTCTGCCGTCACTCTACGGATCAAAACGCGCCCGCAACTCCGAAGGTACAATCGGACACAAATCCTCGCGCGTCCCAAATACGCGATAACGAACGCGCGCCACGAAGTCATAAACAAAATCGCGCAACCCCCGCGGCACTGCGCTCAAAACCGCAGCCAACACCCGCCAACCCCCGCCCAATCGCCGAAAAACATGCAAGAACGCAGCCGACCGCACCAGCAACTGCCCGTCCCGCTTCAAAACCACCACGCTGTCGGGCAAGCCCGCCCGCCGCGCCTCCGCCACCTGAGCCAAAAACGTCTCACCCTGCAGCGGCGCAAACCGAAACGCCCCCCCGCTGCGGTCATGCCGCAAAACAAACTTCACCGCGCGATGGCACAGCCCACAATGTCCATCATAAAAAAGATATTCCGCAGCAGGTGCGTCTGAATCCACCAGAAAAGCATAGCACGAGCGCCGCGCGCGCTTGCACCAGCCGACGCGCCGCGTCGCCAATCGCAATTGCGGAAACGCACCGGCCTTCCCGCTTGCCACAGTTTCCGAAAATCTCTAAGCTGGTTTGGTCCGCCAATCCCTGCAGGAGCTGACCCGCGCAAATGAAGTGCCACAACATTTTGGAAGCCATCGGCAATACGCCGATCATTCGCCTGAATCGCCTCGCGAAAGATTCTCCCGCCGAAGTCTGGGTCAAGGCCGACTACATGAATCCCGGCGGCTCCGTGAAAGACCGCATCGGCATCTCCATGATTGATGCAGCCGAGCGCAGCGGAAAACTGAAACCCGGCGGCACCATCATCGAAGGCACTTCCGGCAACACCGGTATGGGCCTCGCGCTCGTCGCCTGCGTGCGCGGCTATAAAGTCGTCTTCACCATCACCGACAAGCAATCGCGCGAAAAAATAGACCTCCTGAAAGCGTTCGGCGCTGAAGTGATCGTCTGCCCCACCGCCGTCGAACCCGAAGATCCGCGCAGCTACTATTCCGTCGCCGCGAAACTCGCGCGCGAAATTCCCAATTCCTTCTACCCCAATCAGTATGAGAACCCCATGAATCCTGAGGCGCACTACCGGACCACGGGCCCGGAAATCTGGCAGGACACCGAAGGAAAAATCACGCACTTTGTCTGCGGCGTCGGCACCGGCGGCACCATTTCCGGCGTCGGCCGCTACCTGAAGGAAAAAAATCCCAATATCAAAATTATCGGCGTGGATCCCATCGGTTCGCTCTATTACGAAAAAGTGAAAACCGGGAACACCGGCAAGGCCCTCACCTACGTCGTCGAAGGCATCGGCGAAGATTTTTTCCCCGGCACTATGAACCTGAAAATTCTCGACGACATCCTGCAAGTGAGTGACGAGGAATGTTTTGTCTGGGCCCGCCGACTCGCCAAACAAGAAGCCATTTTCACCGGAGGCTCGGGCGGCGGCTGCATTTCCGCCGCGCTAAAAATCGCGCGCAAGGCGAAACACGGCGACATGATCGTCGCCTTCATGCCCGATTCCGGCTCGCGTTACATGTCCAAGGTTTTCAGCGACGGCTGGATGCGCGAGCACGGCTATGTGGACGCGGAAGTCGCCCTCTCCGCCGCCGATGTGATTCGCGTGAAACGCCAGGCAGGCAAAACACGCGACATGATCGTCGCCGGCCCTTACCAGACCGTTTTCCACGCCCTGCAAACCATGCAGCAGCAAGATATTTCGCAGCTCCCAATTTTCGAAGAGGGAAAATCCATCGGCACAGTCTTCGAAGATCAAATTTTGAATCTCGCGCTGCAGGGAAAAGATCTCCGCAAGCTCGTCATCCGCGAAGTAATGGGCGCCCCGCTGCCCCAAGTCCCCGCCAACTCGCCCATCGAACGAGTAACCCACATCCTCAGCCACGACAGCCCAGCCGTCTTCGTAGAAATGCCCGACGCCAAACTCGAAGTCCTAACCAAGTTCGACCTGATGGACACCATCGCCGGCCTCGTCGGCCAAAAACGCTGAGCCATCGTCGCAGCTAATCCGTCGACGCACCGCCACCCCGCACCTTCTTTCCTGCCGCGCCCAGGACTTAATCCGTCATCCTGAACGCAGCGCAGGATCTCTCTTTCTGTAGCCGAGGCGCGCCTCCCCCGCGCTTTACGGTCCACGGCTCCGCCGATGGTATAATTACGAACTTTTTGCGCGCCGCCGGAACGTGGTAAGGCGGCGCCCGATTCGCCGCGGCTCGAATCGCCGGCGCAGCGCGACAAGCAAGAAAAAACCAAGAACGATGCGCATCGAAGATTTCAACGAACGGCTGAAGCAAGCGATCCTGGTCGCGGACGGCGCGATGGGCTCGCTGCTCTATGAATCCGTCGGGCCGCAGCGCTGCGTGGACGAGCTCAACGTCTCGCACGGCGACGCCGTCTTTAAGGTGCATCAAACCTATATCGAAGCCGGCGCGCAAATCATCGAGACCAATACGTTCAGCGCCAACCGCCACAAGCTCGGGCAATTCGGGATGGCCGATCGCGTCGCCGAACTGAATCATCGCGCCGTAAAAATTGCCCGCGAAGCGCGCGAGGCTGCCAAACACGAAGTCCTCATTGCCGGCTCCATCGGGCCGCTGGGAATTCTGCAGCACGTGCGCGAACTGCCGCACGAAGACCTCGTCGCCATCTTCAAGGAGCAGGCCGGAGCGCTGGAAGAGCGCGGTGTGGATTTATTTCTGCTCGAAACGTTCAGCGACATCACCGAACTCCTCGCCGCCGTGGACGCCATCCGCTCGTTTTCGCGCCTGCCCGTCGTCGCACAGCTGACGTACTCCGATGAAGGCACCACTTTCGGTGGTACACGCCCGCAAGATGCCTGGGAGCTGCTGAAAGACAAGAATATTCAGGCCATCGGCGCGAACTGCACGATTGGTCCGCAACTCTTGCTGCCCGTGCTGCGCGAACTTGGCGCTAGCGCCAAGCTGCCGCTTTCCGCCATGCCCAACGCGGGATTTCCCAAGCGCATCGGCGATCGCATCGTTTATCCAAAGTCTTCGCCGGAATATTTTGCGTTGTTCGCGCAGGAAGCCGCGGAAATCGGCACACGCATCATCGGCGGCTGCTGCGGCACCACCCCCGAACATATTCACGCCATTTCGGAAGTGGTTAAGAAACTCCGCTCGGCGAAACCGCGTGGTTCAAAAGCGGGGGATGGAAGCGGCGCGAGCGGAAGCGTCGAGGTTTTCGAGCCGGCCGAACGCTACCGTCGCATCGCCGCCCGCGAGCCGGAAAGCAAACTCTGGAAAAAAATTCAGGCGGGGCAATTTGTCACTTCCGTGGAAATTGATCCGCCCAAGGGCGTCACCATTGACCGCATCCTGGAGCAAGTCGGCCGCGTGATGGCTTCGCCGCACGTGGATTCGATTGACATTAATAGCGGCACCCTCGCGCGCGTTGGCATGGACGCGCTCGTGCTGGCCGGCGCTCTCGAAGCGCACGGCTATGAAACCGTGCCCCACGTCACCACGCGTGACGCCAATATTATCGGCCTGCAGGCCATGCTGCTGGGCGCATGGGCCGTCGGCGGTGTGCGCAACGTGCTGGCCATCACCGGCGATCCTCCCTCGCTCGGCGATCATCCGGAAACGAGCGGCGTGTATGAAGTGGATTCGATCGGCCTGGTGAAAGTTTTGTCGCGGTTGAATCAGGGAACGGATTGGGCCGGCAAGAGCCTGGGCGGCGCAACGAATTTTACGATTGGCGTCGCCGTGAATCCCGTCGCGGAAGATATTGACGAAGAGCTGCGGCGCTTTGAAGCGAAAATTGAAGCGGGCGCGCATTTCGCGATGACCCAGCCGATTTTCGATCCCCAGCACTGGCAAAATTTCGTAAAGCGCCTGGGCGGAAAATCTCCCGTGCCCATCATCGTCGGACTGTGGCCGCTCACCAGCTACAAGCAAGCCTTGCGCCTGAACAACGAAGTTCCCGGCATCGTCATCCCCGAAGCCACGCTGCGCGAAATGGAAAAAGCCGGCCACGCCGCCCGCGAACGCGGCTTCGTGCTAGCCCGCCAGATGCTCGATTGGGCCCGCACCGCGCGCGGCGAAAGCATCGCCGGCGCATATCTAATAGCGCCCTTCAAACGCTACGAAGAAATTTTGGAGCTCTTTAGATGAAGAGCGACTACGCTGTCGCCAACTTTTAGAAAAACCAAAACCGTTTCCGCTTGCGCGGCGTAGCGCCCGGACTTAACCCGATATCGTCATCCATCTCCGGAACCCACGGCAGCGACTGCCCTTCAAACGCCGCCAGCGGATTATCTACCAGCAGCGCCTGGGCGACGTCCGCGCCGCGCTTCTTGGCCACATGATCGAAAACTTCCTTCAAGCGCAAAGGACGCGAACTTACGTTGTGCGCGTCGCTCGCCAGAAAATGCACCACGTTCATTCCGATCCATTCTTCCGCCACTTCCTGCGCAGCCTTCCCGAATTTTCCCAGTAACGATTGCCCGGTCACCTGCGCATAACAACCTTGCCGCAGCCAACGATACAGACGCTCAGGCTTCGCGCGGATCAACGGATTGCGTTCCGGGTGCGTGATGATCGGCCGCAACCCGGCAAGGTGCAAATGGTGCAGGGCCTGATCCATCGAAGGCGGAATCGAATAGTCGGCAAACTCTACCAGCAAGTAGTTCTTTTGGTTCAGCGTGAAGCGGCTGGGAAGGCGCTGAATCTCGCGCAGGTTTTCAAAACTCAAGTGAAAGTCGCATCCGGTGGCCAGAATCAGGCGCCCTGCGACCTGCGCCTGCAATTCTTCGCGGCGCGAGCTGATCAACTCGGGGACGAAAGCGTGCTGCGGATGCGCGTGCGGCGTCGCAATCACGTGCGTAATGCCGTCTGAAATAGCCATTTCCGCCATTTCCAGCGACATTTCGATGGACTCGGGACCGTCGTCGAGCCCCGGAAGCAAGTGGCAATGAATATCAATCATTGGAGGGGAGGATAGCGCAGCGGATCAGAGATGACAACGGAGGAGCGACAGACTGCGGCAGAGTGATGGCGAGAAGCGACAAACTGATTGGCAGGAATCTTGCTCTCCAGGCCTGTGGAACCGACGCGAACAGTTTCATTTGCGGAATCGTGATGCCACTTTTGCAATTCGCCGCAGTGTCGGAATCACGCCACCGAAAACGACCGAAGCAACAGGCGCACATGGTCGGGCTGGTATGTGTGGCGCGAATCTCAGTTAGAACGGACCGTTCCAAAAAGCAAACCAAATGACTGTCGCATTATGGCAGAAGGCGTTTGGGTGGTTGAGATGCACTATTTGCCCGTGGCTTTGGAGTGCAACGCGTTTGAGGCGATCTGCCACGAACATCTCGAATACTATTTGCTCAGCTCGCCAGAGCCTTTGCTGGCGCGCCACGGTTTGCTGGTGGCGGACGTCGAGACCAACGAGGTGAATGGCGGAAGGTTTTGTGTCTACGTGGTTCACCGCGATGCACCGGCCGCATCCGTTCCCGCGCGCCGCGAACGCGTGGAGGCATGCGCGCGCGGGAACAAACCGCCGGATTGCTCAAGCCGAGCGCCTATCAGGAATTTGGCGCGCGCGTGCGCCAGATCGGCGCGAAGCTGCAGGAATGGCTGGGTAACGAGCGGCGGCGCGGCCAGGAAGCTTCCGCGTGCGGCGCTTCCACGAGGGGCAACACTTTTCTGCAAGTGTTTGGACTGGATCACACCACGATTCGCTCCGCGGCAGAGCGCAGTCCTGAAAAATGGGGAAAATATACGTTCGGAACGTGGGTACCGGTCGTCTCTGAAGCCGAGGTTCGCGCGCACGCCGATAATTTTCTGGTGCTGCCGTGGCATTTCATGGATGAAATTCAGATCCGCGAACACGATTTTGTGGCGCGCGACGGGAAACTGGTGGCGCCGCTGCCGAGTCTGCGCATGATCTCTTCGACTGAATGGAGCGCGATCGCCTGATTGCCTCGGGCGCGCGCTTGCCTACGCCCTTGCATCCGTCTCAAATAAATACGTACCTCAGCGCGGCAGTAATAATGCGTTTGGCCTACCGCAACAGCAACGCTCGAGCTTGGCGCAGTTTCCGCGCAATTACTGTGCAATCTCCACTTCTCCGCAAGCAGATTTCCTCGGCTTCCGGCATATCGTTGTCTGGCCCAAGCAATAGCATCCGACATGGTAATGGCTTACACACCGGCCACCGACGCCGCCTAGGACCAGATTCGAATTCTTGTTATAGTAATTTTTCGTTTCACAATGCGGCTTCGGCCCAGTCTGGGCGCGGCTGCCTTCATTCGCAGTACTGAGGGAGAGAAGATGGCCGCGGAGCGCAATCCGGAATTTTTTGCGGGGAAAGAAATCAAGATTGGAATTATCGGGTGTGGCTACGTGGGCCTGCCGCTGGCGCTGCGCTTTGCGGATGTGGGCCAGCGCGTCACGGGGTTCGACACCGATCAGGAAAAAATCACCAAGCTGAACGCCGGGCAATCCTACATCCAGCATATTTCCGCGGACAAAATTAAGCAGCACGTGCAGGGAAAGCGCTTCGACGCCACCACGGATTTCGCGCGCCTGCGCGATATGGACGCGGTGCTGATCTGCGTACCCACGCCGTTGGATGAGCGGCGCGAACCGGATTTGAGCTACGTGGAGAAAACCGCGCAGTCCATCGCGCCGAATCTGCTGCGCAACCAGCTGATCGTGCTGGAGAGCACCACGTACCCCGGAACCACCGAAGAACTGGTGCTGCCGATTCTGGAGAAGGGCGGCCTGAGGTGTCCCCTGGCCCGCGGCGCAGGCAGCGAAAACGTGGCCACGGATTTCTATCTGGCGTTCTCGCCGGAGCGCGAGGATCCGGGCAACAAGCAATTCGGGCTAGCGCAGATTCCGAAAGTGGTTGGCGGAATCAATCCGGCCAGCGGCCGCGCGGCAGTGGCATTGTACGCGCAGATTGTATCGCAGGTAGTGCCGGTGAGTTCGACGCGCGCGGCGGAAATGGTGAAGCTGCTGGAAAATATTTTCCGCTGTGTGAACATCGCGCTGGTGAACGAACTCAAACAGCTTTCGCTGCGCATGGACCTGGACATCTGGGAAGTGATTGACAGCGCCGCGACGAAGCCCTTTGGCTTCATGGCGTTTTATCCTGGCCCGGGCCTGGGCGGACACTGTATTCCCGTGGACCCGTATTATCTTTCCTGGAAAGCTCGCGAATACGATTTCGCAACGCGCTTCATCGAGCTGGCCGGCGAAATTAACACAGCCATGCCTTACAACGTGGTAGACGCGCTCGTGAGCGCTTTGAATAGCCACGAAAAAAGCGTGAAGGGCTCGAAAATTTTGCTGCTGGGGGTGGCCTACAAGAAGGACGTGGACGACCTGCGCGAATCGCCGTCACTGAAATTACTGGAGCTGCTTAGCGCGCGCGGAGCCGTCCTGGATTACAACGATCCCTATTTTCCGGCGCTCTTCAAAATGCGCCACTACGATTATTCCAACATGAAATCCGTGGAACTCTCCCCCGAGCGCCTGGCGAGCTACGACTGCGTGCTGATTGCCACTGATCACACCAGCTACGATTACGACGCCATCGTGCGCAATTCCCAGCTGGTGGTGGATACGCGCAACGCCACGCGTCACGTAAGACAGAACCGCGAAAAAGTGGTGCACTGCTAGTTCGCGCCGCTCGTCCCAAGCTAATCTCTCTGCACGTCTCACGGCGGTCTCTGCGCCGGATTTTCGCCTGTACCCTCGAACAGGGGGGCGTTGTGTTTTCGAACATGGGAAGATAGTTCCATTGCCCAGTACGAAGCGACGCTCTATCGTGGGGACATGCCAGCACGCACACAACCGCAAAAGGACAAAGAGCCGCTGTTATTGGACCCGGGGCGTCGCCGCAGCATGCGCGTGCTTCTGAGCGTACCAATCACGGTGACCGGGAAGAACACCTCCCATCAGGATTTTCAGGAAGAGACGCGCACGTTGGTGGTGAACGCCCACGGGGCGCTGATTTCCCTCGCCGCGCGCGTAGCCGCCGCGCAGGAAGTTACGCTGGCAAATAAGGCCACGCAGCACACCCAGAAATGCCGCATCGTGTATGTGGGCGCGGCACAGGCCGGAAAAGCGCAGATGGGCATCGAGTTCGTGAAGCCTTCGCGCACTTTCTGGCAGATTGATTTTCCGCCGGACGATTGGGTCGTTCCCGAAGATTAATCGGGCTTCGTGCTTCGTCGTCCAGCCGCGGTTACCTGGGCGCTCTTGCTAATTCGACACGAACATTTCCCACAGGCATCTCCGCCAGTAGCAGCACGGGTGTGCGCGCGGCATTGTGCGCAAACCAAACCAGAAAACCTGTGTGTGGCACTTCTTTACCGTGCTCGAACAGGCGCAGAGAGATTTTTGTAGCTTGGAAATTTCCGGCGTCTACTGCGACCGGGTCCGACGCCACTTCTTGGCGCGCGTGCACGTCGTATAAATCGCTGCCATCGTAAACCGGAACGTGAAATTCCGGCGTCTGCTGCCAATCAGCCGCGCGCAGTGCGTAGAAGGCGCCGAGGGGATCCCGCGTGCCCGGCTGCACGATCACCGGCGCGACGTTGCTGCGATTCGCTTGCCCAACCGGGACAAGGTGTAACACTTCGTTCTCCTGCGAACCCATTTCGTTCAGATACATTTCGTATTGATGACTCTCCAACGTTGTGGCGTCCGTGTAGGAATCAAATTGGTCGTCCACTTCGAAGAATGTGCGCGCCGGAACCACCGAGTGCGCCGCAGCGCGAAAGTGCCAGGTCTGCCAGCCGAGAAGATTGCGGCGCTCGACGACGTTCATTTGCAGCGCGGCCGCGTTCGGAAAGATTGCCCACTCGACGCGGTAATTCAAGCTTTCGCCGGCGCGGAATGGCATCGGGATTTCCGCTGCGGCGATCTTGCTCGCCGTGAATGCCCTCGCGGGAGCGCTAGAGGACGATTGATTTGTATCAGCGTGAGGCCGAGCCGCAAGAAAGACGCCGCAAATGAAAATGATAGCGGCGGTGAAGAGCCGGCTTGCGGCGGCTGCGCGATGATCCAATTTCATAAGGACGCCCGGCTGATGATCAAGTGTTTGCGACGCGGCAACCATCTCGGCTTGCCCGTGTTGCTCGCAAGTCATCTATTCTCGTTCCAGAGGTTGCCGGTTCGCAAGGCGCGAGGATATAGTCGAGCGTACCAAAAAGTGGATGACTAGCCGTTCATTGCAGTTCCTTTGTGCGGGGGGATTTTCAGAATGCGTTATCTGGTAACCGGTGGCGCGGGATTTATCGGCTCGAATATGGTGGATGAGCTGGTGAACCGCGGCCACGAAGTGGCGGTGCTCGACGATCTTTCGGCAGGCAAGGAAGCGAACCTGGCGGCAGTGCGCCACAAGATTGATTTTCACATTGGCAGCATCACCGATCTGGCCGCGGTGCAGTCGGCGTGCAAGGGTGTGCAGTACGTGATTCATCTTGCCGCGCGGACGTCCGTGCCGCGCTCGGTGCTGAATCCTGCGGAAACCAATCACGTGAATGTTGATGGCACATTGAACGTGCTGGTCGCTGCACGCGATGCGCAAGTCCGCCGCTTTGTTTTCGCTGCCTCGTCGGCGGCCTATGGCGAAACTCCCACACTACCAAAAGTCGAAACCATGCCGGCGCAGCCTATTTCACCTTATGGCGTGACGAAATATGTGGGCGAGCTCTATGCGCACGTTTTTGGGCGCACCTACGGCATGGAGAATGCTTGTCTGCGATACTTCAATGTGTTTGGTCCGCGCCAGGATCCCAGTTCGCAGTACTCCGGTGTGCTCTCGCGTTTTATGCTGGCAGTGATCCAGGGGCAGTCGCCGGTCATTTATGGCGACGGTGAGCAATCGCGCGATTTCACTTATGTGGAAAATATTGTGGACGAGACTTTGCGCGCCTGCGAAGCTCCCGGAGCTTCGGGACTAGTGTTCAACGGAGGGACCGGTGCGCGGATTACGCTGAACCAGGTGCTGAAGCTGCTCGCGGAGATTACGGGGAAAACGATCCAGGCGAAATATGATGCGCCGCGCAACGGCGACATACGCGATTCGCAGGCGGAGATTTCGCTGGCGCGCAAAATCCTGGGTTACGAGCCGCGCGTGCTATTCGAAGAGGGATTGAAGCGGACTTGGGATTGGTACAGGCAAACCTACGCGAAGACCTAGCGCGATTTTGGTTGGCGAGATCCTGAAATCATTTTAGGTGCGCAGGCAGGTCGCTGAGGCTGTCGACCATTATATCCGGTGCATGGAAGCGCAGGCTTTCCGTGCCGAAACCGTAGGTTACACCGCAGGCGTGCATTCCGGCATTGCGCGCCGTCTTGATGTCCACGTCGGAATCTCCCACCATCATGGCTTCGTGCGGCGCAGCTTGCAGTTCGCGCAGCAGAATGTGCGCGCCATGGGGATCGGGTTTCTTGGTTGCGAAACTGTTGCCGCCGTAAACGAAACGGAAATAGCGCGAAAGATTCAGGCCTTCGATAATCGCGCGGCTGAAATGCACAGGCTTGTTGGTGAGCACCGCCATCGGATATTTCTGCAGCAGCGCGAGCGCTTCGCGGACGCCCGGGTAGACGTCGGTGTTGTCCAGCATGTGCGCGCGATAATAATCCAAAAAATAGGCGAGGCCCCTTTCGACTTCCGTTTCGGTAACTTCGTCCCCCAGGGCTCGGCGCACCAGCGTCGGCGCGCCGCTCCCGATGAAGCTGCAGATTTTCTCGTGGACGTGAGGCTCGCGGCCCATCTGTTCAAGCATGGCGTTCACCGAAAGCACCAAGTCCAGCTGCGAATCAATCAGCGTGCCGTCCAGATCGAATATTAGGGTGCGCACGCCGGAGAACCGGCCGTTCTTGTCCAGCATCTGTCGCGGAAACCTCGCGTGGATTTTTCGTTCGACACCTTCATATTATGCGGCGGAACAGGAATTGTCACTGCGCCAGGCTCCCACATCGTTCATGTTGCGCAAGCAACATAGATATGCTGTAATAGCAACATGGAGGCCGAACATGAGCCAGATTCTGGAAGCCATCATGCAACGAAGGGCCGTAAAGGTGTTCGATCCCGTGGAGATTCCCCCGGACACGCGCCAGCAAATCCTGAACGCGGCACGCGTGGCACCCTCGAGCTTTAATATCCAGCCCTACCGCTTCTATTGGGTGGAGACGCCGGAAATGCGGAGCGCCGCAGCACGACTTTGCTTCGGCCAGAGTCCGGCTGCGACTGCGTCGGCATTGATCGTCGCGGTAGCGGACATCGGGTCGTGGAAGGCCACGTCGCAAAGCGAGCTGGCATGGATGCGCACAGCGGGCTTCCCGCCGAAGAAAGTAGCGGACTACGAGCGCCGGGCCAAATTCGGCAAGTGGTTTTTCCTGCAGGGCTGGTTTGGCGTGTTCGGCCTCTTGAAATGGACGATTCTGTGTGTGCTGCACTTCTGGAAGACGATGGGCACGCTGCCGGTGGCGCGCCAAGGCATGTTCAAATGGGCGACCAAGAGCGCCTCACTGGCGTGCCAGAATCTGATGATTGCGGCGGAAGCGCTTGGATTGAATACATGTCCGATGGAAGGATTTGACGGGCGGCGCCTGGGCAAATTGCTGGGGCTTTCAGGGAAGGACCATGAGATCGTGATGGTCATCGCCATCGGAAAAAAATCGGCGCGCCACGTGGACCAACCGCAGTGGCGCAGGCCGCTGGAAGCGACGGTGCGCATCGTATGATCATCGTTGACAAGAAACTGATCCCGCAGGAGATCTTGCAGGATTCGGTACTGCTGAATCTGGCTTCGGCCTATTTTGCGGTCGGCAAGCGGCTGGAGCAAAAGACGAAGTGCTCGCAGACGCGCGGCTTCATCATGTCCACGCTGCGCGGCGGCGCAGCGCTCAATCAAAATCAGATCGCGACGCTTCTTGGATTCGACCGGACCGTGGTGCATCGCGCGATCAAGACGATGATTCACGAGGGGCTGCTTTCGGAACGGAAGGCGGCCACAGGCAGGGCGCTCTTCGTTCAGCTAACAGCGAAAGGCAACAAGTACCGAGAAGGCCTGGTCAAAGAACGCCGCGCAGCCGAGGATAAACTTCGCAAAGAACTGACGCCGCGCGAAGCTTCCGCCCTGATTCGCCTCCTGCAACGAGTCGCCGAACTGAAATTTTAGCGGCCCACTACAATCCTCGTCTTCCTACGTTGCCGAATTTTTGGATTGTGTGGGCGCGGCTGGTACAATCAGGGTTTCTCCAGTTGCGCTGACTGCCACCCGAGGCCCACATGGCTGAAATTCAACCCTTTCGCGCCTTTCGTTACGATACGAACCGCGTGCCGCTCGAAAAAGTCCTCACGCAGCCCTACGACAAAATCACGCCGGCGATGCAGGAGCAGTATTACGCCGCCGGTCCTTACAATTTGATTGCTATCGAGAAGGGTCGCGCCGGCGCCAGCGATTCGCCGGAAAATAACGTATACACGCGCGCGGGACAGAAAGTGCGCGAATGGATTGCCGAAAAAATTCTGGTGCAGGACGCGGCTCCAGGAATTTATGTTTACGCGCAGGATTATCTGGTGCCGGGAACGCACACGCGCAAGACGCGGATAGGCTTCATCGCGCTGGGCCGCGTGGAAGATTACGACGCGCATGTGGTTTACCGTCACGAGCGCACGCTCTCTGCGCCGAAGGCAGACCGCATCGAGCTGCTGCGGCACACCCACGCGCAAACTGGCCAGCTTTTCATGCTGTACAACGATCCGCCGCGCCGCATTGACACACTGCTCGAGGAAGCGACGCACGCATCCGCGCCGCAGGAACTGCGCGATGAATTCGGCGTGACGCATCGGTTATGGCCCATCGCGGATGTTGCGACCATCCGCAGAATTCAGAGCGCGATGGCGGACAAGCAGCTGATCATCGCCGACGGCCATCACCGCTACGAAACGGCGCTGAATTTTCGCAACGAATCCCGCGCAGCCGCCGGTGTGAACGACCCGTACGCCGCGCCTGAATTCGCGATGATGACGTTCGTCAACACACATTCCAAGGGCTTGACGATCCTGCCAACGCATCGCCTGATCCGCAACGTCGCGAATTTCAATTTCGACAAGTTCCGCACTGCCGTGGCGCAGGCTTTCGACTGGTATTCCTACCCGTTTCAAAATCCGGAAGAGCGCGCCAGTGCTTACGCCGAATTTCGCAAAGACCTGGAAGGAACAAACCACGGGCGGCGCGCAATCGGCATCTATCCCGGCGGTGGGGCATTCTACATATTTTTGCTGCGGCGCGATGCTGATCTGGAAGCGATGCTGCCAGATGTATCGGAGGCGCAGCGTGGGCTGGACGTGATGCTGCTGCATCGGCTGCTACTGGAAAAAGGGCTGGGGATTGGCGCGGAAGCGGTGGCTGCGGAAAAAAATGTGGGTTACGAACGAGAAATGGACGCGGCGCTCGCGGCGGTGGATCGCGGCGAAGCACAGCTGGCTTGCCTGCTGAATCCAGTGCGCGTAAAGCAGGTGGCGGACATTGCGCTCGGTGGCGACGTGCTGCCGCAGAAGTCCACGGACTTCTATCCGAAACTATTGAGCGGCATTGCGATCTATCAGGTGGAAGGACGCGTCGCGGGGCAAGCGGACGCACGCAGCGGTCAGTAAGCTCGAGGCGAGGAAACAAAGGGCGGGTCCGCGGCTAGGACCCGCCCTGTGAATTCTATGTTGACTTACTTGGCGAAGCTGGCGACTGCCGCCGCTTCGTTATCGTAGGTGTCGAACACGGTCATCAGCTTGGTAACCTGCAGCACTTCCTTGAATTTCGAGCCGAGGTTGGCCAGCTTCAGAACGGCGCCTTGCGAGCGGGCGCTGTGGAATGTGGCCACCAAAGTGCCAAGCCCAGCGCTGTCAATGTAACCGACCTGCGCCAAGTTCAGCACGATCTGCTTCTTGCCGGCGGCGAGCAGACTCTTCACTTTTTCACGAAACGCATTGCTCTCTTCGCCCAGCACGATGCGTCCCTCGATCTCCAGCACCGTCACGCCATTCACTTCGTTATCAACCATTCTCAGTGCCACGTTCGCGCCTCCTGGAAAATTCGAAACCTTATTTGCAATCGGTAGAGCCGAGAAGTCACTGCCCGGGGGGCGGCGATCTTTCTCTTCAATAAAAATCCGAGCAGGACATGTAATATCCGCAAGATGCGCAGATCATTTTGCAGCTGCGCTGCTCCAACCGAGCCGAACATCGCGGGCAATACTGCGAAGGCTCCGGTTGCACCCCGCGATTACTGACTTCTGGTTCTGCTGCTTCCGCCTTCGCAACTACGGCTTCCGGCTGTCCCATTTCTAGTAGTCCTTCGGACGCACGTTTATAGCACATCCGGGGTGTGGGGAAAAGCCAAGGGCGATTTTCGGGGCCGCGCTGGGCGAAGCTGCTTCGATCAAGGGTTAGCACCCTCAGCTGGCGCTGACCGCATCAAGAAGCTGATGTTTTTCACTCCTGCCGCGCCGATCTCGTTCAGAACCGGTTTCACGTCTGCGTATTTGATTCTGGAGTCAACCAAGAGATAGACCCTGTTCTCGGCACCTGCCCGCACGTCTGCGCGCAGCTGGTCTGGCAGCTCGCCTGGATTAATTTTTTCTCTGCCAAAATATAGTTTACCGTCGCGCGTTACGATTAATTGCATCGCGTCTTCGCGAAGGGCACCAGACTTGCGCCTGCAATGCTGGCTCTTGGCTAAGTCTGCTCCTGGTGCTCGGGAGCATACATTTTCAGGTGTGACTGCTAACGATACAAAAATCACAAGGAACACCGCAAGTAGCGCGGAAACATCCAGCCAGCAGTAATATGCGGATCGGCGTTTCGACGTTCTGCGTCGCGCGGTAACTGAGGGTCGTAAACCCTTTTCAGGCCACCTCAGGCGAGCCATGCCCATTAGACACCGGCAAGGCAAAAATAGTTCGCCGGGTGGGTTGTCGCCGGTTGGTGGTAAAGTATCGGCAACCGACGCGCGGTTTGCAGCGTCATATGAACAGGGCGCGGCGGAGAGAATCATGAAACCGCGGATGATGTTCGGGTTCGTAGGAGTGCTGCTACTCACGGCGATGCCGTCTGTGATTGCGGCACAACGCGGATCAGCTGGCGGATTCGCTGGTTCTGGAATGCGTGCTGGCGCCGGTTCAGGTGGTGGCGCGCCGCACGCTGCCAGTGCAGTACGCACAGCTTCTGCCCCTCCCAGCGCCGTGCCGGTTGCTACCTCCGCAGTTCGCGCGCGTGCAAGTGTTCACGGCACAGATGTCCCTTCTCGGCACGCCGGAATGCCCTCGACGCTGCGCACGCAGAACACCGGCAACCGCGTGTTTTCGCCGATAGGCCCGCCGTTGAACCGCCGCCGCAATCCGCCGCCGGTCACCACGCCTATCTCGACGCCTCGAGTGGTTTATATTCTCGGCGTCGGCGGGAATTACTATGCCCCGCCGGGTGATGCATCGGCGGGCGCGACACAAGATGGGGCACAGGACGCGGCGGAGGTCGAGGGCCAACTGGCGGACGACCAGCAGGCCGGGGCTCCCAATGACCGGAACGGCGATCGAGATGGCGAACGTGACGGCGAACGCGCTGACAATCGGGATGACGAGCAGACCGAAGCGAATGCCGCTCCACGCGCGCCCGAACAGCAGGCAGTCGAGCAGCAGGAACCGCTGCCGGACGTGGGCACGCTGACGTTGGTGTTGCGCGATGGAAGCCGGCTGGACGTGCTGGCCTTCACGATGACGCAAGGGCAGGTGATTTACGTTACGCCGGAAGGCCGGCGCCTCAGCATAGCAGCAGAAATTTTCGATGCCGACGCAACCCAACATGTGAACCAAGAGCGCGGCACTCCGATGCAACTTCCTCTGTAGCGGCTGCGGATAAAATCCGCTAATTATTCCTACGCGATAAATTCCGGCCGACTTAGCCTTCGGAACGGCGGATTGGTTCGGGCATATATAGGCCGGCGTCGGCTGGTAGGCCGGCGCGCTCGAATTGGATGGTGGTGTGCGTGATGCGGAAATCATGGTCGAGCACTTGGTGGATTTTCGCCAGTACCTTTTCACTTTCTTCCATGTGCATGTCCGGGATGCAGATATGGCAGGAGAGCGCGTTGAGGTCGGTGCCGAGCGTCCAGATGTGGATGTCGTGGACTTCCTGCACGCCTTCGATGCGCAACAGCGCGCGCGCCACTTCTTCCAGGGCAATGCTGCGCGGCAGGCCTTCCAGGAGAATGTGCGTGCTCTCGCGCAAAATGCCGACGCCGGACCACAGCACCATGGCGCCGATGGCAATGCCGATCACCGGGTCGGCCCAACTGGTGCCGGTGTAGCGAATCGCCAGCGCGCCGACGACGATTGCGACGTTCGACAGCGCGTCACCCAGATTGTGGATCCACACGCTGCGCAAATTCAGGTCACGGCGTCCGCTGGACAGTGCGATCGTTATCCCGCCGTTAATCAGCAGGGCGAACACGGAGACCCACAGCATCAGCCCGGTTTTCACTTCCACCGGAGCGCGCAGCCGCACCACTGATTCGTAGATCAGGCCCAGCGAGACCAACGTGAGCAGCATGGCGTTGACGAAAGCTGCAAGAATACCCGCGCGGTGGTAGCCGTAGGTTTTTTGCGGCGTGGGAGGCTTCGCGGCCCAGCGCATCGCGAGCCAGGAGAGCACGAGCGTGGGCACGTCCGTAAGGTTGTGCACCGCATCGCTGACGAGGGCGATGGAGTGCCCGGCGTAACCCGCGAGAAGCTCGACGGCAACCAACGCGAACGTGGCGACGACCGCCGCACCGAGCGCCAACGTCATGCCCTCGGCAGGAAGCGTTACGTGCGAGTGGCCGCCCAGGCCGTGGCCGTGCCCCTGATCGTGATCCTGCGCATGGTCGTGGCCGTGGCTGTGGCCGTCGTGCGAGTGGCCACCGGATTTCTGCGCTTCGTCGTGCATCCGCTCGATTCTAACCGTGATTTGGTTCGGCTCACAGCGTGGATTCGCGGCGTGTCCGCGGCCAATAACGCCCTGGATCACGACGATCGTCAGGAACGAACGCGACGGCTGAAACGCAATTGACTTACCTCGCCGCACCCGCCTACCATGACACAGTTTCGTGAACCTCAACTCTCAGAGGGGGCGCAGGCGCGCAGCGTCGCAAGCCGCCCGGCGATGACGCACCAGGTTGGCAAACTTGTTTTTTGGGGCGTCCGCGGCTCGACGCCTACACTGGAGCGCGACACCTGGCGCTATGGCGGGAACACGCCTTGCCTGGAACTGACGGCGCCGGACGGGACCAATTTTATCCTGGATTGCGGCACCGGGTTGCGCATGCTCGGCAACCACCTGACTGAAAAACGCCGCGGAATGGGCATCGAAGCGCACATTCTGGTTACGCACTATCACTGGGACCACATTCAGGGCATCCCGTTTTTCCATCCGTTCTTCGAATCGCAGAACCGCTTCCATTTCTATAGTTTTCGATCCAAGTATTTGGGACCGAACAGCCTGGAACAAGTGTTCGCGGCGCAACTCGCGAGCCCCTATTTTCCCGTGGACGTAACCATGATGACCGCCACGCGCGATTTTCGTGAAGTGGCCGACGCGGAATCGTGGGAGATCAACGGCACGCACATTACCGCGCGATATCTAAATCATCCACAGGGATGCCTGGGATACAGGCTGGATACCACCGGCGGTTCCATCGTTTACGCCACCGACAACGAACCCGGCGACCACACTTGCGATCAGAATTTGCGGCAACTGGCCCACGGCGCGGACGTGCTGATCTACGACGCGCAATATTCTCCCGAGCAGCTGGCTTCGGACCGCAAAGGATGGGGACATTCCAGCTGGCTGGAGGGCGTAAAGATCGCGCGCGAGGCCAAGGTGCGGAATTTGATTTTGTTCCACCACGACCCGGATTCGCCGGACAAGGCGGTGGACGGGTTTCTCTCTGCGGCGCGCCAGGAATTTCCAGCGACATGGGCTGCGACCGAAGGCATGTCCATCAGTTTGAGCGAACGCGGCGTGGCCGTAGATATGAAGGAAACGCGGCTGGGAATTCGCCGGCGGCTGCGCTTCGCAGCGACGGTCAGCGGGCAGACCGAGGACGGCAAGCCATTCGAGGAAAAAGCTACCGTGCGCGATATCAGCTTGCAGGGCGCTTACCTGGCGCTGCACAGCCGGCCGCGCCTGCAGTCCGAAGTGCGCGTGGTGATTGAAGCTTCCAGCGATCCCACGATTTCCAGCGTGATGACTCTTCGCGGGACCGTGGTGCATTTCGAGCTGGGGCGTGAAAAAAATCAGAATGGCGTTGGCGTGGTGTTCGTTGAGGATCCCGACCCTGGGCGCCCGCGCGATTAGCTGCGTTCTTCAACTTTTCTGGCTTCACTGACTGCTTTAGCTTTGACGCGATGGTTGCCGTTTCATGTCGGGCGTGTGCACATGTTCCGGCCGAACGCCCAATCCCACCAGCCGTGCGGGAATGCGCCGCAAAATCGGAAACATCTGCAGAAGCTTTAGCGGCAACGGCAGCTGGGTTAGTGGACGGGCGTTGCGCATCGCCGGACCGATGAAACGCGTGTGCGCGAAAACCTGAAATCCTTGGGTCACACGCGTGGGAAATTCGCGGCGGTGCTGTACATCGCGGAGCCGTTCGTCAGTGACGGCGCCCTTTGCAAGCGGCCCGGCGAGAATATTCGCGGCCGCGACCGCGTCCTGAATCGCGAGATTAATTCCCACTCCGCCGATGGGAGACATGGCGTGGGCAGAATCGCCGATACACAGAAGCCCGCTACGCGACCATTGCCGCAAGCGATCCACCGCGACGGAGAGCAGCTTGACGTCGTTCCAATCCTTTAATTCGCCGAGGCGTTCGCGCAAAAATGGCGCGACGCTGGCGATTTCGTCCTGAAAACTTGCCAGGCCTCGTTGGCGAATGGTGTCGAATCCCCCTTTTGGGATTACGTAGGCGCATTGCCAATATTCGTCGCGGTCCAGCGTTACCAGGATCTTTCCTGCCCTGAATCGGCCGAGCGTTTGATTCGGATCGCTCGGGTCGCGCGAGACGCGCATCCACAGCACATCAATAGGCGCGCCGAGGTCCAGCACTTCGAGGCCCGCCTTTTCGCGGACAATCGAACGGCGGCCGTCCGCACCGATGGTCAAATCCGCGCGCACTTCCAGCGCGCCGCGCGGCGACTTAGCGCAGACGCCTGCGACCTTGCCGTTCTCAATCAGCAAATCGGTGACTTCGGTTTCCATGCGCAGGTGAAATCCCGGATACGCTTTGGCCTTTTCCGCGATGAAATTCAGGAACTCCCACTGCGGCATCAGGCCGACGAATTTGCAGTGTGTAGGTAGATGCGAAAAATCCCCGACGGTGACGGTGAAGTCGTCCACCTGAGCGCCGATCTGCGCAAGCTCCTGATGCGGGCGGCGCAGAAAGTCTTCCAGAACTCCCAGCTCGTACATCAGCTCGAGCGTGGAGGGATGAACGGTATCGCCGCGGAAGTCGCGCAGGAAATCTGCGTGCTTTTCCAGCACCACTACATCAATTCCCGCGCGGGCGAGCAGCAAGCCGCACATCATTCCCGCGGGGCCTCCGCCCACTATGCAGCAACGCGCCGTGATCGTTTCGGAGATTGGGTTATCTTGCGGCATCGCTGGGCTCCTCTTTCCACTCGCATCATGCCACGCATGGCGCGCGTGGCGCTCCACAAATGGCTGACCTGGAAACGCGAGGAGTATTCGGGGCCCGCGATTTCTATAGTAGCGAGAGCAATCATGCGCCTTTTGGCAGCGATTCGATTCACCGGTCGCTGGAGATTTACTTTGTGTCGCTGGGGAGTTGCGCCAGTTGGGCGTCGAGGTCGGCGAGGGCGCGCTCGAGTTGTTCGCGGTAGCGCGGGCCTTGGCTGGCCTGCAATTGTTTTTCGACGCGCGCGCGCGATAGCAGCAGCACGCCGCGCTTGCGGCGCACTTCGATCTGGTCCTGCGAGACTTGCTTTTTATTCTTGCGGTCCTCTTTCGACTGAAATTCCTGGACCTGACCTTCCACTGCCTTGCTTTCCCAACCCCTGGCCATGCGTATGATTCTAATTTGGAGGGGCAAAAATCGGGATGCATTTTTTGCGCGAGTTTCCTTGGCTTGGTTCCTGCGACTTGAGGAGGTAGGCGCAGCGGGCGCCCGGCCGGCCGATCAATTTTGCAAATCGGCGGCAGCCCGTGGCGCGTGAATTTCGGTACACTTGCTGCGCGCAATCATTCGGTCGACAGGGGGGAACGAAATGAAATTCGATGCGATCGCAATCGGCTCCGGGCAAGCGGGCAATCCACTTTCGTTCGCGCTGGCCGATCTGGGTTGGAAGGTAGCGTTGATCGAGCGCGCGGAGCTGGGCGGCAGTTGCATCAACACCGGCTGCACGCCTACGAAGACGATGGTCGCGTCCGCGCAGGTGGCGCATTACGCCCGCGATGCGGCGCGCTGGGGAGTACGGGTGAGCAACGTCAGCGTGGATATGCCCGCCGTTGTGGCTCGCAAAAGCCAGAAGGTGCAATATGGCCGTGCGGGCGTACAGAAACGCGTTGACGCGAGGCCGAACGTAACGTTGATCCACGGACCAGCGAAATTCTGCGGGCCGCACCAGGTGCAAGTTGGCGCGGAAATTTTCGAGAGCGAGAAAATCTTCATTGATACTGGGACGCGTCCTGCGATTCCAAAAATCCCGGGAATTGACACGGTTCCGTTTCTCACCAACGCCACGGTGATGGAACTGCAAACCGTGCCGGAACATTTGCTGATTCTCGGCGGAGGCTACATCGGACTGGAATTTGGGCAGATCTTCCGCCGCTTCGGCAGCCGCGTGACCATCATTCACACCGGCGCGCGCATCATGCCGCGCGAAGACCCAGACATCGCCTCGGCGCTGCAGAAGGTGCTGGAAGCCGAGGGCATCGTGTTCCGCGTGAACACCGCGACGAAGCGCGCCGAGAATCGTAATGGCGTGATTACGCTGACCGTGGAAACCCCGCACGGCGGCGAAATCTTGCAGGGATCGCAGTTGCTGGTCGCCACCGGACGCAGGCCGAACACCGACGACCTGGGCCTGGAAGCTGCGGGCATCGCAACCGACGCGCACGGCTACGTGAAGGTAAACGGCCGGATGGAAACAGGCGTTCCGGGCGTCTGGGCGCTGGGCGACGTGAAGGGTGGCCCGGCCTTTACGCACATTTCCTACAATGATTATCAAATTGTTTACGCGAACCTGATCGAAGGAAAAAACCTCACCATCGAAAACCGCTATCTGCCCTACGCGCTTTTCACCGACCCGCAACTCGGACGCGTGGGCATCACCGAAAGCGAAGCGCGCGACTCGGGCCGAATATTCAAGATGGGCACGTTTCCGATGTCTAGTGTGTCGCGCGCGATCGAACGCGACGAAACCGCGGGCCTCATGAAAATCATCGTGGACGCGCAGACGGATCGCATCCTGGGTGCGGCAATTCTGGGGAGCGAAGGCGGAGAGACAGTGCAGATCCTCGGCGCGATGATTCTGGCGGAGGCGCCGTACACGATATTGAAAGGCGCGGTGTACATTCATCCGACGATGGCGGAAGGATTTTTCGGGCTGATGGAGTCCGTGAAGCCCGCCAATTAGTCCGAGACGGACAGCAGGCGCGAAAACGGCCGAAAAACCACCGACTAGAACCGGTCGCTGTTGTTTGTCTTCAGTCATTTGCGTCGGTTTCTAATAATGGACGACTACCGATTAGAATTGCTCGAAGCGCGCGGAGAGAAAATGGAAATGAGGGCAGTCCTGCGTTGCGGCAACAGCTGGCTCGGCTCGATCGAGTGCGCGTTTTCCTATTCTAGTTTCCGTTCGAACGTAGCGCGAAGGCGCGGTGAAAACAGCTGTGCAATGGAACAGATTTAGTGCGGAACCAGTACTAGCTGTAGGGAAATCGGCCAAAACCCGTACGAATTGCGACGGACAGGTTCGGTACAGATTTCTTCTGCGCGGGCTACCCGCCACTGGGTGACTCAGCCGCTAGGAACGGGCACGATCGATATCTTGCCAACATGACCATCCGAGCTGCCCGCAAGCTGAGCGCGCAGGGGAGCGCCGCCACAGTTTTCAGCGGAAGCCGATGATAATACGATCCATTCCACGAGATAGCCGCTGCCGTGAAAGACAGCCCTTTGCCGCAACGGAAGCGCGGCGTACAGCGGCTGCGCATGCTTCGACCAGACTGTAAACGCTTGTTCGCCGGCGTCGAACGACTTTGCCACACTTTGACATTGCCGCTCTGCCGCTTGCTTGAGTTCCATGGGGCTTAAGATAGGAGTTAGGCTGGCGTGATTCTCCGGGTTCACCTTTCGATAGAACTCCGCGAGTGACTCGGCCCGGTCCGGACTGCTCACGTGCATTCTCAGCGCTGTCGTCAGTCTTTCAAACTCGGCCACAGACTCGGCGAGCCTGAAGCCGTCCATCCGATAGGCGCTTCCATCCCGTGGGTTGACTACGACGATGAACAGCGGATCGACATGGGTCCACGTGTGGTAAACAGCAGCGGGCCCTCTAAGCTCCACTCCTGCCGGGCTAGCTCTGTCGATGAACGTTAAACCAGCATATCCGCCCGCAGCGACTCCCAGGGTCTGTTCCAACTGCTCGTCCCTCTCGATGCCGAGGAACTGATCGGCTCTGAAATGCACTGCGGATTGCAGTTTTGCGCGTGCGATATTGCTGGCCTGCTCGCGCGCAGCCAGCTCGCTCATCTGCGGGTTTGCGAGCGCGATAGCCGTCGCCAGCACCACAAGGCCCAAGATCGTTGAGAACAGTTTTCGGATACTCACCGGTTGTTCTTCTCTTGTTCTTGTTCTTGTTCTTCTTCTTGTTCTTGTTCTTGTTCTTGTTCTTGTTCTTCTTGTTCTTCTTCCGATCGTTGTCGATTTGCTTCACCGCTTGTTTGAGCTCGTTGGCGTGGGGCTAATCTGCCGCGTTCGTGCCTTGTTCCAATGGCTTTTGATCGGGATGCGGCTCAAACGACGCTGCGTCTAAACGCTCGAGGAATTATTCATAGCGCAACGCGGTCATGGGGTCGAGACGCAAGGCGCGGCGCGCGGGGATGTAGCAAGCCGCTAGCGCCACGATGATGAGCAACGCCGCCACGGAAATCATCGTCAGCGGATCGATCGGACGTACGCCGTAAAGAAGATTCGCGAGGTAGCGCGTGAGAACCAGCGAACCGGCGACACCCAGCGCGAGTCCGGTGAGTATCATGAGCGCGCCCTGCCCAAAGACCAGCCACAGAATGTCGGAACGCCCGGCGCCGAGAGCCACCCGAATACCGATTTCGTGCGTGCGCTGCGAGACGAAGTAGGAAATAACGCCGTAAATACCGATCATAGCTAGTGCGAGAGCGATGGCCGCGAAGATCGCGATCAAAGCCATATTGAAGCGCGGTGTTTCTATCGAGTCATCGAGACGCTGCGTCATCGTCGTGATGTCGAAAACAGGCTGCGCTGGATCGATGGCGGCGAATTGGGTTCGAACGAGCGAAGCCAGGCCACGGGGATCCTGCTCGGTGCGGATAACAACGGAGGCCAAGTTAGCGTTTTCGCCGTCGTAGGGCAGGTACACCTGAGGGTCCGGAGCGGCATCGAGGCTCGTATAACGCACGTCACCAACGACTCCGACTACGACGCTCCAAGGAGCGGTGGGCGCGCCCAGGCGTACACGTTTTGCGAGCGCCGCACCGGCGGGAAGAGAGCGCTGCGCGAAAGCGGCGCTCACAATGATCGCGTGCGAATCGGGCGCGAGATCGGATGCCGTGAACGATCGCCCCGCGAGTATTGGGATGCGCATCGTTTGAAAGTAGTCTGCGCTGACCTGCTGATTGAGCGCCATCGGCGAAGTGCCCGGTGGAGGCTCAGGCTGGCCTTCCACGAGGAAGGAAGCGCTTCCCCAAAAACGGCTGAACGGGAGACGGGTGGTGACGGCAGCAGCGCGCACACGGGGAAGCGTCCGCACGCGGTCCAACAGCTGCGAGAAGAAAGCCTGCCGCTGCGAGTTGCCGGAATATTTTGCGTTGGGGAGTTCTGTGCTGACGGTGAGCACGTTCGCGGGCTCGAAGCCAGGTGCAACGTTCGACAAACGAACAAAGCTACGAATCAGAAGGCCCGAGCCGATCAGCAACAAGAACGCCAAAGTGAACTCGGCTGCGACCAATGCGCTGCGAAGCCTGTGCTGAGCGTAAGAGGCGCTGATGAAAGAGCCGCCGTCCTTGAGGGCATCGTTCACGTCCGGCTTGGACGCTCGGAGTGCTGGCGCGAGGCCAAAGAGAATGACTGTGAGGCAAGTGATGGCGAGCGCAAATAGCAGCACCGGACGATCAATGGAAATAGCCCCAATCTGTGTGATCGTGGCAGGCAAAGAAATGCGCAGAAATCGAACACCAATAGCCGCAAGGAACAATCCTGCCACGCCGCCCATTGCCGCGAGCGCCGTACCTTCGATGAGCAATTGCTGAATCAGCCGCGTGCGGCTGGCACCGATGGCCGCTCGCACGGCCAGCTCCTTGTGGCGCCCGGCAGTACGAACTAGCTGGAGATTGGCGACGTTGACGCACGCGATCAGCAGAACGAGGAGTACGGCAATCAGAAGAACCAGCAGAGCGGTGCGAACGTCTCCGACGATCTTCTCGTGCAGGGGTATAACCTGCACTTGCAAACCGTCGCGCATATGAACGAATGGCACCGGGATCGTCGAATTGGATTGCAGGGCAAGCGTCGTCAGGTCAGCACGCGCTTGGTCGAAAGAGACACCCGGCGCCAGTCGGCCGATCACCCGCGTAAGGTGCATTGACGGCGTACCCCAATTGACTGTCGGAGGAAGCTGAAACGGCTGCAGGCACTGGGGATCGCGGCTCTTATCGGGAAAATGGAAGCTCGCCGGAAGTACGCCTACGACCGCGTAGGCGCGGCCATCGAGTGCGATTGATTTTCCGACAATAACTGGATCGGCATGGAATTTGCGACGCCAAAGGGAATCGGTGAGCAGCAGTACGAGCGGACCGCTGGGCCGGTCTTCATCTTGGAGGAACCCGCGGCCAAGAGTCGGTGTGATGCCGAGAACCGCTAAAAAATTGGCAGTGACGCTGGTCGTTTCAATTCGCTCGGGCTCGTCGCCGGCAATGAGATTCGCCTGTCCGCCGCCGTCGTACGCGGCGATCGCCTCAAATGTGTGATTGTTCATGCTCCAGTTGGTGTACTCGGGGTTGGGAACCATCCAATCGTTGAAGTGGGGCAAGAATTCATCAGCCCACACGAGGCGCGATGGATCGCGATACGGAAGCGGCCGCACCAGAGCCGCATTGACGACGGAGAAAATTGCGGTCGTCGCACCGATGCCCACCGCGAGCGCGAACACGGCGACGATGGCGAAGCGACGGTCTTTGCGCAGGCTGCGGGCGGCGAAGCGGAAGTCACGAAACACATTTTCCAAGCGCGTTTCCCAGCGCGTGTCGCGGAGTTCTGCTTTGACGCTTTCTACGCCGCCGAATTCGAGGCGGGCGCGGCGGCGGGCTTCTTCGGGCTGCATGCCGGCGGCTACGTAATCGGCGATTTGATGATCGAGGTGGAACTGCAATTCTGCGTCGAGTGACTTCTCTGCTTGTGATTTCCGAAACACGCGGCGAATCCAGTTCATATTCGCGACTCCTATTCGTAGCGCAGCGCGACGAGTGGGTCTACGGTGGCGGCGCGGCGGGCGGGAAGGACGCAGGCGGCGACACCGACGAGGGCGACTAGCGCTACGACTGCGCCGAACGTCCAGGGATCGGTGGCGGAGACGCCCCAAATTTGGCTGGCGAGGAAGCGCGTTAGCCAGAAACTGGCGATTGAGCCAACGATTGTTCCCGCGCCGATCAGGAGGGCGCCGCGCGAGAGGATCATCGTCAATATATTTTCGCGCTGGGCGCCGAGCGCCATGCGCACGCCGATCTCATGGGTCTGCAGCGACACGGTGTAAGCCATCACGCTGAACACGCCGATGACGATGAGGATGAGACCGATTGCAGCGAGCGCGCCGAGCGTCATGAGGCCGAATGCCGGCTGCGCGTACGAAGACTGGTAGAGATAGGTATCGAGCGAGCCCGCGCTGGAAACCGAGACGTCGCGATCCACCGCCCAGATTTCGCGGCTGATCGCGGGGAGCAAAGAGCCGGCTCCGACGCTGGTACGGACCATGATCGCGCCGCCCGCCTTGCCTCCCACAGTGTATGGGACGTACGCCTCTGGCGCCGCGGGATACTGCACGCCGCGATTCGGAGTGTCGGCGACGACACCGACGATCTGAAAGTTGGGGACATGCTGAGCATCGCGCGGCACGTTCCATGGATTCAAATGGATCATTTGCCCGATGGGATTATCGTCGGGGGTGCGAAGGTAATCGCGAACAAGAGCTTTGTTGACTACAATCACTTGGCGGGCCGCATCAGTATCTTCCGCCGTGAGCAGCCTGCCGCTGAGCAAATGCAGTCCTAGTGTGCGGAACAATCCTTCGCTGCAGAGATCGAATTCAGCATGCAACGGCCCGGAAGAGATTTTTCCTGGGAAACTGATTTCACTGATTGCCGCGGAGGAGTCCTGGAATGTTGAATCTACCGCGGCGGAGGCGACACCTGGCAGTGCGGTGACTTGCTGCAGAATCTGCTGGTAGAAAGATCTTTGTTTATCGGGGGTGTCGTAGCGTCCTTTGGGAACGCGAAGCTCCGCGACGGCGACATTTTTCGGGCTGAATCCGACGTCTACATGCGTGAGAGCGTAAAAGGTGCGCAACAGCAGTCCGGCGCCGGCCAGCAGTACGATGGAAAGAGCCACCTCCACCACCACCAAGGCTGCGCGAACTTTTGCGTGACGAAAGCTTCCGCCCGATCCTTTGCCGCTGCCGCTAAGGCGCGAGCGGAGGTCGCTGCGCGCGGCGTGAAATGCTGGAGCGAGGCCACAGAGGAGCGTCGTCGCCATGGTCACGCCAAGCGCAAATAGCAGGACAGCCGGATTCAGGCCGATGACCGACTCGCTGGAGATTTTTGCTTGCGGGATTACCGTGACGGCAGCTTTCAAACCGAAGTAGGCTAGAGCGCAGCCGGCGCAGCAGGCGATTGCTGCAAGGACGAAGCTTTCGGCCAGCATCTGGCGCACCAAGCGCACGCGGGTGGCGCCGAGCGCTGCTCGGACGGCGATCTCTCGTTCGCGCACGGTGGCGCGCGCCAGCAGCAAGTTCGCGACGTTGCTGCAGGCGATCAGCAGTAGGATCAGGACTGCGCCGAGCAGAGCGTAGAGGATGCGTCTGAATGATCCCATCAGATAGTCCGCATCCCATTGAACGATCGCAGTGAACTGAGCTAGATATGGCTGGTCCTGCGGCGGGAATTCTGCCTCGTCCAAACGGTGGCCGATGGCATCGATATCCGCCGCGGCGGCTCGGCGCGTGACGCCGGGTTTCAAGCGACCCACGGTGTGAAGAAGATAGTGTGAATCGCCGTCGGGACCGACAGCCGCTCTGGTGACGCCGGGAGAAATGGTGATCGGCAACCAGACGCCGACGCCTGCGCTTTTATTCCCTGGAAGCATAATGGCGGAAGCGTGGAATCGTGGAGGCATTATGCCTACCAGAGTGCTGGGCGTGTCGTTCAGCGTGAAGTTCTTTTCTAGGATGTCCCGAGCGCCGTTGAATTCGCTTTGCCAAAGCTTATAGCTGATGACGAATACGGGAGGCGCTCCCGGCAGTCCATCTTCTGGCTCGAGACCGCGGCCGAGGAGCGCTGGCACGCCGTAAAATTCAAATGCATTGGCGGTTACGAAGGCGCCGGACAATTGGCGAGTCCCTTTGCCGTCGGAATACAAGACTTCTGTGAGGCTGGAACCGACCATGTCTTCGAAAGTGTGGTTTTCCGTGCGGTAAGAGAGAAAGTCCGAAATGTAGTAGTCGAAGCCTGGATCGTCTGCGCGCTGGTCCGGATAATGCACCGACACGACGACCAACCGGTTTGCATCTCTGGCCGCGAATGGATGAAACATTAAATTATAAACGGCGCTGAAGCCAATTGTGGATGCGCCGATGCCCAGGGCCAGCGCGCATATCGCGATGAGGGCGAAACGACGGTCTCTGTGCAGGCTGCGAAAGGCGTAACGCAAATCGCGCAGCAGATTTTGGAGGTGAATTTCCCAGCGGGTGTCGCGGACTTCTTCCTTTACGCTTTCCAGGGCGCCGAATTCGAGGCGGGCGCGGCGGCGGGCTTCTTCGGGCTGCATGCCAGAGACTACGTAATCGGCGATTTGACGATCGAGATGGAATTGCAATTCATCGTCGAGCGATTTCTCGGCCTGTGATTTGCGAAACGCGCGGCGAATCCAGTTCATGGCTAAGACTCCTTCCCTGGCGCACGGAGGAACAGGCCGACAGCGTCGCGGAGACGCTCCCATTCGGCGACCTCGGCGTCCATTTGGCGGCGGCCTTTCTTGGTGAGGGTGTAGAACTTGGCTTCGCGACCGGTTTCCGATTCCTTCCATTCGGCTTGCAGCCAGCCGCGGTCCTCCAGGCGATGCAGCGCGGGGTAGAGAGAGCCTTGGTGAATCTGGAAAAAGTCCTTGGATATTTGGCGCAACCGTCGGGCGATCGCGTAACCGTGGCTGGGACCTAGCGCCACGACCTTCAGGATCAGTAGGTCCAGGGTTCCGCGCAGGAGTTCTGTTGTTGGCTCGGCCATTGGCATACCTAGAAAGCCGACATATACACCCGGCCCAGCGGGAAGTCAACGCGCTGTTTTAGTCGTTTTAGTCTGTTTTAGTCCGAGCGCACTTTGCAAACCTGGGAATGGGCGCGAACTTCTAGTGCAACGATCCCACTTGATAATTCAGCGCGGAAAGTTGCGCGGCGTAATCGTATTTGGCGCTGGCTTGGGAGATTTGGGCTTGCGTGGCATTTAGTTGGGCTTGGCTCAGCTCGATGATGGAACTGAGGCCTAATTTGTAACGCTGCTGCGCGAGATCGAGGGCTTGATTCGCTTGGTCCAGCAATTGCTGGGTGAGTGCGAGGCGCTGGTAGCCGGAATTGGCGTTGAGCCACGCTTTGTGCACTTCGCGCACTACCGTGTTCTGCAGATCGCGGAGATATTGCTGGCGCGCGCCGGCTTGCGCTTGGGCTTCGGCATGCAGCGCGTTGAACTGGCGGCCATTGAAAATAGGAATGTTCATGTTGAAGCCGGCGGCGGCGTAGCGCGACCCAAGTTCTTCCACGCGGAAGGGCGTGAGGCCTGCGGTGCCCACCGCGCTGATAGTGGGAAGCCACAAATCGCGTTCGGCGGTGGCGTAGCTTTGCGCGGAGCTTAGGTCCAGCTGCTGGCTGATGATTTCGGGGCGGTTGCGCATGGCTTCGGCGATCAAGACAGAAAGATCGCTGGGCGGGGTCGGCGGCAACGGCTGCTCAGCGAGCTGAAATGTTTTCTGGTCGGCGAATCCCAGCGCGGCGGAAAGTTCCGCGTAGGATGCCTGCAAATCATTCTGTGCCTGCACCAGCAGCAGCTGCGCTTGCGCCAGATTCACATTCGCAAAACTGACGTCCAGGCCGGATTTGAGTTTATTTTTCTCCAGCTCGGTGACTTGATCGGAAACGAGACGACGGTCTTTGACTGTTTCCTCGGCCACGTGCAGGACGGCTTGCGCCTTCAGGCAGTTGTAATATGCGGCGTCCACTTGCAGCAGCACATCCGCTCGCGAGGTGGTGACGTTTTCTTCTTGGGCCTTCGCGTGCAGATTCGAACTTTTCACCAGTTCATGCGTGCGGCCAAAATCAGTGACCAGTTGCTCGACCGTGACACCATCGGCGAAGCGGCTAAATATGATCGGATTATTCAGCGCGCCGGCGGCGACGCGGCTGTTGGTTTCCGATATCACTCCCGTAGCGCTGCCATAGGCGTGCGGGTAGTAATCCGAGCGCGCTTCGGTCACTTGCGCTTTCGCCGCAGCCGCCAGATACGTGGCAGCTTGCACTTGCGGATGATTTTGGATCGCGATTTTTTCCGCTTCTTGCAGGGTGAGGCTTTGCGATGCGGCGCTGGAGGCGACCGGCGCTTGCGCAGGAGCCTGCACGCCGACGGCAGCGTGCAGTTGCGCCGCAGCGGGCGTGGCGGCGAAGGCCGCCAGCGCGAATAGAATGAAAGATAGCGAAAGATTTCGGCGACGCATTAGTGAGCCTCCTCGGCGATCAGCGAAGCGGAAGCTTCGGCGCGGCGGCGGTACATCAGCAGATACGCCGCGGGGACAACGAAAATCGTGAGCACGATGGAAGTGAGCAGACCGCCGATGATTACGCGCGCGAGCGGAGCGTAGGCTTCGCTGCCGGTTTCCAGTTTGAAAGCCATGGGCAGCAGCCCGACGACGGTGGCCAGCGACGTCATCAAAATCGGCCGCAGCCGGATGCGGCAGGCGTGCACCACTGCTTCACGCAAGTTGTGCCCTTGGCCGCGCAGCACGTTTGCGAAATCCACAATCAAAATGCTGTTGGAGACGACCATTCCTTGCAGCATCACCACGCCCATGAGCGACTGGATATTCAGCGTGGTGCCGGTGAGCGCGAGAGTGAGCACGACGCCGATCAGCCCGGTGGGCACAGCAAGCACGATCAGAAACGGATCCACGAAGGAGGAAAACTGTGCAACGAGAATTAGATAGACGAGCAGCACCGCGAGGAAAAGTCCCAGGCCGAAACTTTTGAAGGAGGATTGCATGGTCAACACCAGGCCGCGGATGTCCACGCGGGTGTCCGCAGGAAGTTGGGTGTGGTTGATGATGCGTGAAATGTCGCGTTGCGGGCCGCCGATGTCCTCGCCGGTGGGGGCAACGTAAACGTCAATCGTGCGCTGCAGCTGGTAGTGGTCCACTTCGGTGGGAGTTTGAATCGGGACGATGTCCGCCACTTGATTCAGGTACGTGGGCATTTTCAGTTTGGGCGAGTGCAGCGGCATTGCTTTCAGATCTTCGATGGATTTCACCTGGTTTTCCGGGTATTGCACCGTGACGAAATAATTGTTTCCGTTTTTTGGGTCTACCCAGTAGCTGGGCGCGATCATTACGTCTGAAGTGAGCGCGGTGATGAGGTTATCAATCACTTCCTTAGGGCTGAGGCCCAGTTCCGCAGCGCGATCGCGGTTCACGTTTACTTCGAGCGCGGGATAATCCGTGTCCTGCGGGATGTACACGTCGGAGACACCGGGTGCGGCCCGGAATTGGCGCGCCAGGTCCTGCGCGATGCGGTCGTCCGTTTTCAGATCCATGCCGCTGACTTGTACATCAATCGGCGCCGGCTTACCTTGATTCAGGACCGCGTCCACCAAGCCGCCGGATTGAAAATACGTGCGCAACTGCGGCAGTTGCGCGGCAATGCGTCGGCGCACTTCGTTCATGTAAACAAAGCTACTCTCATGATGATCTTCTTTCAGGCCCACTTGCACGAAGGCGGTATGCATACCGGAGTTCGGCGTGAACAACGCCGATAAATCCGCCATGACACCGATGTTCGATACCACAGTATTCAGATCCTCGGGCTTCACGACCTGGCGGACGATTTCTTCCACTTGTTTTAGGTAATCGTTGGTGACTTCGATGCGCGTGCCGGTGGGAGCTTTGACGTTGATCACAAACTGGCCGGCATCGGAGCGCGGAAAAAACGAAACGCCGATGAACGGAACAAGAACAAAGCTGAGCAGGAAGATCCCGACGAAAAGCATCAGCGCCTCGCGCGGGCGGTCCAAAGTTTTCTGTACATATTTTTCATAGACGTTCAGAATCTTTTCGAATTTGGCGTTGAAGCCGGCGTGGAATCTGGCGCCCCAGGATTTCTGCAATGGCTCGCCTTCCCCGCTTTGTTCGTGGGCCGGTTTCAAGAAATATGCGCAGAAGAGCGGAACCACGGTGACGGCGTCAAAGTAGGAAGCGCAGAGTGCGAGAACTACTGCCAGCGCGAGCGCCGAGAACAAGTACTTGCTGACGCCGAAAAGCAGTGTGACCGGGAAGAAAACGACCACCGCGACGAGCATGATGGCCAGCACCGCCAGCGCCACTTCATTCGTACCCTTCACCGCGGCGACTTTCGGATCCTCGCCCAGCTCGATATGGCGGTAGATATTTTCGATCACGACTACGGAGTCATCGATCAGACGCGAAAAAGCCAGCGCGAGCCCGCTGAGCACCATACTGTTGATGGTCTTATCGGCGATATGCAGGATAAAAAACGTAATCATCACTGAAATCGGTATGGAGAGAAAAACCGCGGCCGTCGCGCGCGTGCTTCCCAAAAACAACAGAATCATCACGGCGGTGAGAAACAATCCGATGCCGCCTTCGCGCAACACCGTGGAAATTGCCTGCTTCACGAAAAGCGATTGATCGAAAACGACGTGCGCGTGCAGCTGCGCGGGAATATCGCGCAGCGTGGTGATGGCCTTCCTGATGCCGTTGACGACCGCGATGGTATTGGTGTCGCCGCCCTGCTTGAGGATCGGCGCGTAAACGGATTTTTGGCCATTCACGCGGACGATGTTGTATTGCTGATAAGAGCCGTCCACGGCCCTACCCACATCGGAAATAAAAACGGATTTCTGGCCTTCGGTTTTCAGCGGCACCTGGTTCAGCGCTTCGGCGTTGGGTACCTGCGCGTTGGTGTAGATGTTGTAATCCATGGGGCCCAGGCGCACGTCGCCGGCAGGCAGAATCAAATTCGACTCGTTCATGGCGCGAACCACGTCCATCGGACTCAGTTCGTGCGCCTGCAATTTCACCGGGTCCACGTACACCATGATCTGCCGGTATTTTCCGCCGTAGGGCGGCGGTACCGTAGCGCCGGGAACTCCCGCGATCTGATTGCGAATCTGAAACTGCAGGTAATCGTGCAGCCGCGTTTCGTCGAGCCCCTGGCCATCCACGGTGAGCAGGCAAACGGGAAGACTGGAGGCGTCTACTTGCATCACGACCGGCGGCAGCGTGCCTTCCGGCAGGCGGCGCAGATCGGCCATGGCGAGATTGGAAATGCTGGTGACGTCGGCATTCGCGTCGGTTCCCGGCTGGAAATAAATTTTTATGAGGCTGACGCCGGCCATGGAGCGCGATTCCATGTGGTCAATTCCGCTGCCGAGGGTGAAAAATCGCTCGAACGTGTCGGTAATGTCCGCTTCGATCTGCACGGGGGGCATGCCGTTGTAAAAAGTAGCGACGAGGACGACGGGAATATTGATGGGCGGAAACATGTCCACAGGCATCTGCGCCAGACTGGTGATGCCCAGCACGCAAATAAAAAGACAAACCACGATGATGAAATAAGGATGGCGTATGGCAAATGTCGGCATGGTCGGGTTACTCCATTCCCGGGGCGGTGACGAGTTGCGGCGAAACCTGCTGGCCTTCTTTGAACTGATTTTGCTCGCCGAAAACCACCGATTCGTTTTCATGGAGCCCGGAAACGACTTCCGCGTCCGTCGCTGTCTGCAGGCCCAGTTTCACTTCGCGCCTTTCCAGCTGGTTCGAGGAGTTCACCACCAGGACCGTGCCCTGGCCCGTGCCCGAAGATTGAATCGCCTGCACTGGAACCGTGAGCACGCCGACGACGGAATGCAGCGGAATTTTCACCGACGCGTACATTCCCGGCACCAGCTCGTAATTCACGTTGGCCACGGTGACTTCGGTGTGCATGGTGCGCGTGGCCGGGTCAATCTGATCGGAAAAGCGCACGATTTTTCCAGCGAAAGTTTTGTGCAGCGCCGATACATTTATTTCCAGGGTCTGGCCGTCGCTAATGTCCGGCACCGCCCTTTCCGGCACGGGGATCACGAGGCGCAGCAAATTGTTCTGCGACAGATGGCAGAGCGCGGAATCGCCCTTGGCCGCGGAGGTTCCGGCGGGCAACAGAGCGCCGGTGTAGGCGTAAATTTGCGTCACCACGCCGTCAAAAGGCGCCGTCATGCGCGCGTAGGCGAACATGGCTTTGTCCTTATCCAACGCAGCTTTTGCTGCGAGCAGCGCTTGTTCGACGGCGGCCAACGCGTCTTTCGAAGATGACACGCCCGCACTTGCCTCCAGGTCTTTGCCCTGCGCCACATCAATTTCCTGCTGGGCGACCAGCTCCGGCCGTGATTTCTGGACATCAGCCAGTCGCGTGTAGGTGACGTGCGCGACGGAGTACGCCGATTCCGCGCGGGTTTGCTCTTCGCGTGCGCGCGATACTTCCTGATCGGCGCGGCGAACGGATGCCTCGTCTTGCAACAGCTGCTGTTGCAGTTCCGGAATTTCCAACACGGCGAGGAGCTGACCTTGTTTTACGTGCGTGCCCCAATCCACATAAAGCTTCTGGATATAGCCGGAAACTTTCGCGTAGACGTCAATTTCCTGGTAGGGCAGAAACTCCGAGGCGATCTCCAGAGTGCTGGAAAGATCTTTGCGTTGCACCTTCACCACGGCGGCGCGCGGCACATCGCTCGCGTCAGCCTGGTGCGCTTCGCCGCAGCCGCCGGCGAACGCGGAAAGAATGATCAACATGAATATCGAACGATGATTGGCGGGTTTATGAATCATGATTCCAGCTCCTTAGCCTTCTGTATGAACTCTGCGATCGAAAAATCTTTGGAACGGCACAGGCCAATCAATTCTTTTCTGGACTTCATGATCTCGCGGGCTTTCTCCGGAACACGCGCGGCGATCTCGCGCGGAATGGTTTGCACGCCGTGGAGATCTCCCTGGATCAAATCGCCGGGATGCACCGTGAGGCCGGCAATCTCCACCGTGCCGCCAAAATCGAAGACGTGCGCGTAAGCGTGCGACACCGAAACATTTCCGGCGAACAATTGCAGGCCGCTCTTGCGCACGTCGGGAAGATCGTGGACCCCGCCGTTCGTCACCACCGCGACGCAACCCAGAGCCAGCAGGACATTAGCGTGCACCTCTCCGATGAACGCGCCCAGGCCGGGCGTGGAATCCACATCTTCGATTACGACAATCCGCGGCGCGGGGATTTTGAGCAGCGAATTCCACCAAGCTCCGTGATCGTAATAACTGCGCCCTTCCATGGGAGGATCGGAACCGCGTAAACGAGCCGTCGCAGCGTAGCCCACCGCGACCGGCAACTCCGGAAACATGCTGTGCAACCGGGAATCGGAAAAGCCCTTGTTGCGCAAGCGCACGCCAAACCCTTCGATGGCGCTGGCGACGACGCAAGTGCTCAGCGCGCGCAACTCCTCCAAGTACGGAGGCAGCAGCGGTTCTGCGTTCATGAGTACTCCTCTCCCAGATCGTGTCCGTGGACCAATCGAAAAAAACCGGAGCATGAAAAAATAATCGGAAATTCAGTCTTTCAGAAGCGTGCGAGCAGACTACGAGAGGGGGATCGGGGGAGAGCGATGCTGCAGAGAAACCGTTACGCCTATGGACGGCAGCGCTGGAATCTCTTTCTGCACCACGCTGGCGGTGCGCATTTCAGGTTGTGGTGGTATGAATCGAGCGACGGGGCGCAGCGGAGTCCGGTCGATCACCACCGGCAAATGGCTGACCTTCATTTTGCTGGATATATTGATGTAGTGAGCCGGGTTGGACCGGGAAAGATACTGGCTATTTTTCGCCAGAGTGGAGAATCCCGCGATAGCTAGCAGCAACATCACCACGCCGACTTTCAGACAGAGGCGTCGCGTATCCGCTGCTTGCTCTGTCGGTTCAGGCGATCGTGGCTTGATATTCATGAAGTGCGTATGCGGCCTGCTTTTCTATCTTCTGTAAATACGATTCAGAAAGCAAGAAATAGGATGCAGGCGGTACCGGATCCACCATCGGTACGAGTCTGCGGACTGCTACGAATCGTAACCGTGCGGATGGCGTTGGTGCCAGCGCCAGGCCGAGTCAATGATGGAACGCAGATCGGATTTTGTAGGGACCCAGCCGAGGACGGATTTTGATTTTGCGGGATCGGCTACCAGGCGCGGCGGATCGCCCGCGCGCGGAGGTTCCAGGCGAATGCGAATATCGCGGCCCGTTACGTGGCGCGCGGTTTCGATTACTTCGAGCACGGAATAGCCGTGGCCTGTGCCCAGATTAAGGTAATCCGACGAGCCCCCGCGGCGCAGATGGCCGAGTGCGCGGATGTGCGCGTCGGCCAGGTCCACTACGTGCACGTAGTCTCGGATCGGCGTGCCATCCGGCGTGGGATAATTATTTCCGAACACCGCGACTTCCGGCGGTTCTTGCACCGCCGCCGACAAAACGCATGGGATCAGATGGGACTCCGGATCGTGGTGCTCGCCGCACTTTTCCGTGGCGCCTGCGGCGTTGAAATAACGCAGCGAAACGAACTTCAAGGCGTAGGCCACATCGAAGGAATGCAGCAGCCGCTCTATGAATAACTTCGACCAGCCGTAGGGATTTACCGGCCACTGCGGTTCCGTTTCGGAGATGGGAACGTGCTGGGGATCTCCGTAGGTTGCGGCTGTGGAGGAGAAGACCACGCGGCGCACTCCGGCTTCCACCAGCGCGCTCATCAGGGCGATGCCCTGCTCGACGTTGTTCTCGTAATACCAGCCGGGATTTATTACGGATTCGCCAACGAAGGTCACCGCGGCGAAATGGATGCAGGATTCGAGTTGGTGTTCGGCGGCGATGCGCTGGAGCAAAGCACGGTCGCCGATATTGCCCTGATAGAACGGCACGTCTGCTGCCAGCGACGGGCGATGACCGCGCACCAGATTGTCCAGCACCACTACGCGCTCGCCTGCCGCGCTCAATAGTTCCACGGTGACACTGCCGATGTAACCGGCTCCTCCCGCGACGAGAATCGCCATCAGCCATCCTTCCAGTCTGAATTTGCAGAACGGTTGCGCGAATGCAGCTGCGCACCACTTTACTACGCGGCGTGTTATTGCGGAGGGAGGAATTCCCGCGCGGTAGGCGAAACTGCACGAAAACAACTCCGCTGCGATCACGCGTGCGCGGTACTGGGGCACTTGACGCAGCCGCGCGGCGAATCAGGCGCGTTTGGGATTGTAGCGGATGCAGTAGAGCAACCCGATGATGGCCAGGATTCCGCCCCACCACACGCTGGCGTGCAGGTCGTAGAGCACCACTTTGATCTCGGGCGGATGGGAAATCTGATACAGCCCCGCGCCGAAGATCAGCACGCCATTGACCAGCAGCGAAACGCCAATGAAGAACCAGATTGAAATCGTTCCGTCAGATTGCATCGGCCTCACCAGAACATAACGTTGAGTGCAATGAAAACAATCGCCACGACCACGGCCCAGAATGCCGGTTTTTGATACAGCGGAACCTGCGCTTCCGAGGGAATTTCCGTCGCGCCGTAAACCAGCCCGACCAATTCACTTTCGGGCTTGGGCTTGGTAACCATGCTGACCGCGACCGTCACCACGACGCAGATGATCCACGACCACAGCCCGCGGTACATATTTTCCGCCATGTCGCGCGCGTCGCTGGAAAGCGCCACGTAACGCAGCGCCGTGGGATCCACTTTCACCCACGCCCACATCCCGACAGACGAGACCGTGCCGGCCAGCAATCCCCAAAATCCGCCCGCGGCCGTGGCGCGTTTCCACAGCATGCCCAGAATCACGGTGCCAAATAGCGGCGCGATGAAGAAACTGAAGAGCGCCTGCACGTAATCCATGATGCTGAGGAACTGCATCACCAGGTACGCGGTGCCGATGCTGATCAGCACGCCCAGAATTGTGGACCAGCGGCCCATGAGAACGTAGTGCGCGTCGGTGGCTTTCTTCTTGATCAGCGCTTTGTAGATGTCGTAGGTCCAGACGGTGGAGAACGCGCTGACGTTGCCGGCCATGCCGGACATGAAGCCTGCGATGAGCGCGGTGATGCCGAGGCCCAGCAATCCAGGTCCGCAATAGCGCGCGAGCATCAGTGGCAACACTTCGTTGTAGCTGTGACCGCCGCTCGCGACCGCCGCGGCTTCGCCGGTCAGTTTCATCGGCAGCACCGCGAGGCCCAGGAGGCCGGGCAAAATCACGATGAAGGGCACGAACATTTTGAACGCCGCGCCGATGATCGGCGCCATTTTCGCAGCGCGTAGATCTTTGGCGGCGAGAACGCGCTGCACGACGAGGAAATCCGTCGTCCAGTAGGCAAACGAAATCACGAAGCCGAGGCCGAAGACGATGCCCGTCCAGTGAATCCCCATCGGATTGTCTTTGAACGAGCCGAGCGTGGACCACAAGTGCGTGTATTCCACCGAAGCATTCTGCGCGACTTTCAGCTGCAGGGCTTTCCAGCCGCCCGCTTCGATCAAGCCGAGAATCGGAATCAGCAAAGCGCCGGCCCAAATCAGAATGAACTGCAGCACTTCGTTGAAAATCGCGGAGCGCAAGCCGCCGAGCGTCACGTAGACCGCCACGGTGATCGAGGAAATCCAGATGCTGAAATTGATGTCCCATCCCAGGACGACTTTCATCACCAGCGCCATCGCGTACATGTTGATGCCGCTCATCAGCACCGTCATGAACGCGAAAGAAATCGCCGAAAGCGCGCGGCTGGCTTCTCCAAAACGCAATTTCAAATACCCAGGCACCGAGTGGGTTTTGGAAATGTAGTAGAACGGCATCATCACCAGGCCGAGGAACAACATCGCCGGGATGGCGCCGATCCAATACCAGTGCGCCGCCAGGATTCCGTATTGGTAGGACGCCGCGGCCCAACCCATCAGCTCCAAAGCGCCCAAATTTGCGGAAAGAAAGCTGAGGCCTGCGATCCACGCGGTCATTTCGCGACCGGCGAGGAAGAAATCTTCGCCCGTGTTCGAGCGGCCCTTCAGGTAGAAGCCGATGGCCAGCACCAGCACGAAATAAAAGACTACGATTACCAGATCCACCGGCGCCAAACGCACCAAGCGATCTCCGGCGAACATCGCCACGCCCAGATTCATCATTCGTTTTCCGCCTGTGTTCGTGCTGGCCGGGAATTCCGGCTATTTCAAAGCTGTGACCTGAAGCGTTAAAACAAAGACTAGCACTAACCGGCACACTTGCTTGAGTCCGGATCACGCAAAGTAGCGGATGAGGAACACCTGGCGCGCGACAAGGCATTGCGAGCGCCGTGAATCTCCGCACGATCCGCGTTACAAGTATACGTTTACCGGATAGGGGGATTTAGCACACGCGCTGCTCCGCCGTCAACTAAGGAATGCGCGTGTGCGTGAATTGGTCGCGATGCGGAAATGGTCGGTCTTTGTAGCGGCGGGCTTCAGACCGCCGTCGGTGGTAGCCGCGTCACCGATGGCGCACTAAGGTGCGCCGCTACAAATTCAAAGTCGCTGCGCGCGTGGTTCTGTGCGCCACGCTTCCGGCACACCCACCAGCGACGGATTCAGATCACTCACCGAAGCGCAACCCAGCAGCCTGAGCACGCGCTCCACGTCAGCGCGCAAAATTTCCAGCGCGCGCACCACGCCGGCATGCCCCGCCGCGCCGAGTCCGTACGCGTACGCGCGACCGATCAGCACTGCCTGCGCTCCCATGCAAATTGCTTTCACGATGTCGGAGCCGCGGCGCACGCCGCCATCCATCAACACTTCCGCTTGGCCGTTCGCCGCTGCGACGACCTCGGGGAGCGCGCGCAACGAAGCTGGCACCGTGTCCAGTTGCCGGCCGCCGTGATTCGATACCACGATCCCGTCAGCGCCGCCGTCAATCGCGCGGCGTGCGTCGTCACCCGTGAGCACGCCCTTCACTACCAGCGGGCCCGGCCACAATTTGCGCAGCCAACGCAAATCATCCCAAGTGATCACCGATCGCGCCAGCGCCGCGGCCACGTCCATCATCGGCATCGGCCCCACGCCGGGCATCACCACATTTTCCAGCCGCGGGACGCCACCATCGCGTAGAAATGCAGCCAGCCATCGCGGATGCATGAGCACATCCGGTACAAACGGAATTTTCGCCAGCAACGAATTGCCCAGCAATTCCTTCACGCCGTTGCGCACATCGCGCTCGCGCATTCCGGCGATTGCTGTATCAATGGTGATCACCAGCGCGGAAAAACCAGCCACGCGCGCGCGTTCGATCGCCGCTTCCGCGACCTCGCGTCCGCCCATCATGTACAGCTGGTACCAGACCGGGCCGGTCGAAGCCGCCTTTGTTTTCTCCAGTTTGTGGCCTGAGACTGTCGAGAGGATGAATGCGATGTCGAACTCGCCCGCGGCGCGCGCCGCGGCCAGTTCTCCATCGGGAGTCAACAAGCGGCAGTAGCCAATCGGCGCGAGAATCGCGGGAAAGGAAATGTCTTGTCCCAGGACGCGCGTGCACAAATCGCACTTTTCGAGCGCCACGGCATGGCGCGGGCGCAGAACCACTTCCTGGAATGCGCGGCAATTTTCCCGCAGCGTCACTTCGTCGCCTGCGCCGCCGTCCACGTAATCGAAGACCGCGCGCGGCAGACGGCGTCGCGCCAGCTGGCGCAAGTCCTCGATGTTGACGACCCCCGGAGAATCCAGTCGAGCCATTTCCCTCCTTGTTTCCTGCGTTTTCGCGGCATTTGTGCACTGCGTCGGTGCGGCGCTCGCGGCGCGTATCACGTTCGCTCCGCGTTACACACAGCTTTGACCACAACGCTCGCACGGCGCGAGCACCCGCGGCGAACCACGCGCATTATAAGCTAGCGCATCGATTTTCCGCGCGCGACCACAAACACTTGCCGCCCGCCGAAGGGTTTCGCTACAAGATGATGCAACTAGGCCGGGCCCGTAGCTCGGCGGGTTAGAGCAGGGGACTCGTGATACCGAGGAACGTTCTGACTGATTTTGAAAATCCTGGACTCTACTATACCGTCCAAGCGGTTACAACGAACCGCAGTTGCCCCGTTTGTACTCGATTTGAACCGTTCTGAATCGATAACTACTACAAATTCACTACACTGATTTCTCCCGCTGCCATCGCCATTGAGCGGATGTGGGATTGGTCACACCGCCTTCGACCTCCACCTATCCTGACAAAAGCATTTCGAACCGACGCCCATTGACCGCTCTCAGGCCGACATTCGGCCGAGCTATTACGCCGTTTCTTGAAGCCCTGCAAGACACAGGTCCGTGCGAAACCCAGATGGGCGACTGCGGCGATGGTTACCAAGACGAAAACCGACCTGAACGTTTCCGGCCCGTGACTCGCTCCGAGGGCTATCGTTGACGCTGCTACCGACACACGTCGAAGACTTGGGAGAGACTCCAGTGAGCCGCGTCTGGAATGCCCTGAAAGAAGCTGAACGAGAAAGGGCCCATGTAACTCAACGGAACGCCATACAGAGCCCCGACAAGCCTCGCGAAAAATCCTCTGAAAAGGACTCTTCCGAGCGCCGGGAAGGCCAACGCCCGGCGCGTCGTGTACCCTTGCTTGTTTACGGCTGGGACGCAGTAGAACAGCCGTTCCACGAAGAGGCCGAGGCATTTGAAATCAACGAGAACGGGTCTCTGCTGTGGCTGGAGACAAGGGTCGCGCGTGGCCAACGGCTGTTCTTGATAAGCATGCGGAATCAAGCAGAGCAGGAGTGTCGGGTAATCACGATTGGGAAGCGGGTTGATGGTAAGGCGCGAGTCACCATCCGGTTCAGCCGTTCAGCTCCTCATTTCTGGCGCGAGGCGTAACGCGGTCGCCTCAGGCCGCGAACCCGCTGCGAAGGGTTTGAAAAATTGCTGGACCGCACGCCGGCTCGGTCTTCGGCCTCAGAGGGTTCCTGCTTCGACTGCTCGACCGACACTCCAAGTCTGGGTGAAATACGCTCTTGCTCGACGGGGATTCCCTGAACGAGCCAAGTCGCCGGCCCACGCTCTAAGCGTGAGCAGCTTTGCATTTTTGGAATGTTTTGCACTGACAGAAGACACGGTCGGTTTATTTTGGGTCTGGATTGGGATACGAGCCGTTGCAGCCGTAAGTTCTGTGCAGCGACTGCGGATGTCCGCAAACGCAAAATTCATCATGGACCATGTGTCCCTCGCACCAAGTGTACGCGGGCAAGGATACAGTGCAAGCGGGTTTTCTGACTAAATAATTTTACTTTGCAGTAGTATTACTACAATGCACAGCTCCAAGTGTTTCTGGTTCGTACGGGTCGGCTTCACAGCGCCTACAACATATTGATTCTAGTGGACCGAATAAAATTCGGTACCGTCGAAGGTATTGCACGTTCCGCTGATGTGAAAGAGACTGCGATTATCTGCCTCAGCGCCGCGCTGCTATTCGCGTCACTGCGGTTCTTGCATTGGCAACTGAGCGGTAGCGTTTGGATTTTTTCGGCTCGAATCTGCGCCAAAGCTAATATGATTTGCCATGGGAGGTGCAACTATGGGACAACATTCTCATAAGTTTACGATTGCTGATGATGACGCAGTGCGCGTTCTCCTGGCGAAGCTGGTAAAGGGGAGTGGGAAACAGGTGCGGCGTGATAAATTACTTCGCGCGCTTGACGACGCGGCTCGCCATTACAGGGATTCAAACCAAAAAGTGCGGCAGGCATTCTTCCACGGGCTGCTGACAGGCTATGCCGTCGCACTCACGCTCCGCTAGTTTTGACTCGCTCTTTTTTTTGCCGCGCAGGAAGCACCGCCTCAGCTTTTGGAAGCGGACTCTGGACTACTGCCCAATTAGCAAAATCGCAGCGTCGCTCAAATCGAGTGCGGTGGACTGTCTCTCCTCGTCTCTCCTCGTCTCTCCTCGTTGACTTGCCTTTTGCACCAACCTAAGATGTGCGCCAAATGGCGGAGTCCCAGTCACTTCTCGGGCAAACCGTCTCGCACTACCGAATTATTGAAAAACTCGGTGGCGGCGGGATGGGTGTGGTCTACAAGGCGGAGGACGCCAAACTCAATCGCTTCGTCGCCCTGAAATTCCTTCCCGACGATGTCGCCAACGACCCGCAGGCGCTTGGTCGTTTCCAGCGTGAAGCTCAAGCTGCATCTGCACTGAACCACTTCAACATTTGCACCATTCACGAGATTGACGACCAGAACGGACAGGCGTTCATCGTCATGGAGTTTCTGGATGGTCAGACCCTGAAGCACCGCATTTCCGGAAAGCCGCTCCCGCTTGAGGAAGTGCTGGAGTTGGCGATTGAGATTGCGGACGCACTCGAGGCAGCGCACGCCAAAGGAGTCGTCCACCGCGACATCAAGCCAGCGAACATTTTCGTTACGGAGCGTGGACACGCCAAGGTTTTGGATTTTGGTCTGGCGAAGCTGACACCGGCTGGCGGTGCAGTGAATTCTTCGGCGATGCCCACAGCGAGCGAACCAGAAATGCTCACTCGTCCGGGCACGGCAATAGGCACCGTCACGTACATGTCACCGGAGCAGGTGCGGGGCGAAGAGCTAGATGCACGCACGGACTTGTTTTCGTTTGGTGTGGTGCTCTACGAAATGGTGACGGGCGTAATGCCTTTCCGGGGCGAAACCTCCGGCATGATTGCGGAAGCAATTCTGAATCGCACGCCAGTTGCGCCGGTGCGGCTAAATCCCGACCTTCCCGCAAAGCTCGAAGAAGTCATTAACAAGGCAGTGGAGAAAGACCGCAAGCTGCGCTACCAGAGTGCGGCGGAAATTCGCACGGATTTGCAGCGGCTGAAACGAGATTCGGACAAGAGCCGCTCAGCCGCCTCAATAGGACAAGGCGAGTCGAAGCCCGCCGCGAAATCCACTCGGTTTCGGTGGGCGGTGGCCACTGGTGCAACGATCGTGGTTGTCGGATTGGCCGTGGGCGGTTGGTTGTTTTTCACGCGCAAGGCCCACGCGCTTACGGACAAAGACACCATCGTCCTCGCGGACTTCACGAATACGACCGGCGACACGGTGTTCGACGGGACGCTGCGGCAGGGGCTATCGATACAACTAGAACAATCACCCTTTCTAAGCCTCGTTTCAGACCAGCAAGTCCGGCAGACGCTGCAAATGATGGACCAGAAGCCGGATGCGAAGCTCACACCGGAGATTGCGCGGGAACTCTGCCAGCGCACGGGGAGCACCGCCGTCCTTGACGGGTCAATAACGCAGATTGGCACCCAGTACCTTCTGACCCTCAAGGCGATCAACTGCGGAAGCGGAGAATCGCTGGCGAGCACGGAAGCGCAGGCAAACGACAAAAACCATGTGCTCGACGCTTTGGGAAAGACAGCTTCAGAAATTCGGAACAAATTGGGCGAGTCGCTGAGCACCGTGCAGAAGTTTGATACGCCTCTTGAACAGGCCACCACGCCGTCGCTTGAAGCCCTTCAGGCCTACAGTTTGGGACGGAAGGCAAGCGCTGGAGCCGACTGGGTCGGCGCCGTGCCGTTCTTCCAACGAGCCATTCGCATCGACCCGAACTTCGCCATGGCCTATGCCAGGCTCGGGACGGTGTATAAGAATGTCGGCGAGAACACCTTAGGAGCCGAGAATACGCGGAAAGGCTACGAGCTCCGCGACCGCGTGAGCGAGAGGGAGAGGTTCTACATCGAGGGTCACTACTATGAGAATGTTACCGGCAACCTGCAAAAGGCTCTCCAAGCCAATGAGCTCTGGACGCAGACCTATCCGCGAGATTGGTCCCCGCTGCCACCCCTTTACGCAATCTATGCTGTACTCGGGCGATATGAGAAATCCCTTGCAGAAGCCCGCGAATCCATGCGCCTTAACCCAGCGAACGGTCTGAGTTATTCTAGCCTCGTCGCCGCGTACATAAATCTCAATCGCCTCGAGGAAGCCCGCGCCACGGCCCAGGAGGCGCAGGCGAAAAAGCTCGATTCTCCTGACCTACACACCCTTCTGTACCTGCTTGCCTTCTTGCAGAATGATGCGGCGGGGATGGCGCAGCAGGTGGCCTGGGCTGCGGGCAAGCCGGGAGTGGAAGACGTGCTGCTGGGCAACGAAGCTGACACGGCCGCCTATTCCGGGAGGCTTGGCGAGGCTCGCGAGTTTTCCGACCGGGCTGTGGCTTCGGCCGAGCGGGCGGAAGAGAAGGAGGTCGAAGCGAGCTACGAAGCTGAGGCGGCCGTGCGGGAAGCCCTCTTTGGCGATCCAGCCGAAGCCCGCCATCGAGCGGCAGCGGCGCTGGCCTTCTCGAATGGTCGGGATGTTCAGCATGGAGCGGCACTAGCTCTGGCTGTGGCAGGAGATTCTGCCCGCGCGCAGGCTCTGGCCGATGATTTGGGCGAACGGTTTCCAGAGGGCACGGTCGTCCAGTTCGACCATCTGCCGACCCTGCGAGCACAGCTTGCGCTCAATCGCGGCGCTGCATCAAAGGCCATCGAGGCTGTACAGGTTGCGAGTCCCTCTGAATTGGGAGCTTTGAGCTACTTTGTTATGTATCCCGTCTATGTGCGTGGCGAAGCCTATCTTACGGCGAATCAAGGCAAGAATGCCGCCGCCGAGTTTCAAAAAATTCTCGACCATCGGGGAATTGTGCTCAACGAACCCATCGGCGCACTCGCGCATCTCCAAATGGGCAGAGCTTACGCAATACAAGGCGACACTGCGAAAGCCAAAGAGGCATATCAGGATTTCCTCACACTGTGGAAAGACGCCGACCCCGATATCCCCATCCTCATCGCCGCCAAGTCTGAATACGCGAACCTGAAATAACAATCCGAATCGCTAAAGCAGGGCTAGCAGGCTTGGCTAACTCCCGATTAGCGGCTCGTGCTCTTTCTACGAGCCACTCACGGGTATGAAGGAGTCAGTCCCGCCGGACCTTTACGTCTTAGCGGGGTGCCGGTTCTTTTGGTTCCGCCGCACTATGGTGCGCCGCTTCGGGCTTTGGCGAGGCTGCCGGCTTGGGCGCAGCCTCATGCTGCGGTGCGGCTTGCTTCGGCGTACTTTGTGTGTGCGCAGGAACAGCCTGGTGCGCCGGCGGCGCCCTTTCCGCACGAGTAGGGGCGGGCTGATGCTCGGGCTTTGCAGCCGGAGCCGGCTTCGCAGCTAACACCAAATACCATCGCGACCGTGTGCAACAGATTCAGCCGAATTTAACACGATTTGGGCTTAGTGCCTGATCTGTCGTAATCGGAAACTACGTTCCAATCGATCGAGAAAGTACTACAGTTCACCGCAGGTGCATTGCAAAGACCTCGAAGCGGCGGCCCCATTCTGTATGGTGATTTTGAGCTTTCCTCAGCGAAACCGACAAGAACGTTTGAAAAAGTACTGCATATTTACTACATGCACCATTTTAGGGCATCGGAATCACCTGCGGGCTTCTCACAAATGATATAAAATCAGGCAGTTACAACCGTGGGGCCCGTAGCTCAACTGGTTAGAGCGTCGGACTCATAATCCGCAGGTTCCTGGTTCAAGTCCAGGCGGGCCCACTACGCAACTTCTTCGCCCCGTACAGGGCACGTTGTAAACGGTCAGTATCCGACGGTGGCGCTAATCAGTGGTAACCCGACATTGGAGCAGACGCTCGTCGGCACGAGTCACTGACAGTCCAGCGTACTCACGCCCGACGACGTACTTGTGGGCTCGCAGTGCAGAGACGCGGGTCTTTGGCCGTTTCGCTGTCCTGAGTTATAGTGGCCCACAAGCGCGTTGTAACGTGCCGCAAGGTTCCTATAGCGAGTGCTTTCTGCATGCTCTTCATAATCCATCTCAGCGTTTAGAGCAAAGTTCTCCAGTCTTTCTAAATTCTCGTAGTCTCGGAATAGAGGGAGAAGTTTCGTTTCAACATTGTCGACAATCTCAAAAGGCAACGTGGCGCTTTTCGATGGCGGGTTCATAGCGTCAAAGGATTCCGCCTTCAAATCTTTTATACTGTTCGACAGGTCATGGGCCACTTGTATTGCTTTGTGAACTAGGGTGCCGTAGCAGGCGACAATCGCCGACGCCTTGGTCACATCATCTTCGACGGTTGCAGGAGGCAAGTCTTGCTTTTGTAGACGAGCCAGGGCAGCGACGTGGATAGCGTTCCAAGCTGATGAGTCGCAGCCGCTAAAATTCTGAAAACCATTAAAGAAAGCGTCCATCACTTTTACGACGTCCTGCGTCCCTGTTTTCTGCGCGAAGGCCGGGACCGCGGTCAAGATTACGATGACGAATAGCATGAATTTCATTACTGACCCCCTTTTGCGCTACGACGGTGTCTCCACGCAAGCGGGCACATCCCCCAAACCCCTGATTGGGGAATGAGTCCGTTTCCGAAGTTGCCCTCGTTACTAGATTCGTAGCGACGAACGTTCTGTGCAATGGACCTTGTTCAAATAGTCATGTGCAAACAGGAGAGTTCCTACGCTGTCTGGATTGCCAGAGAGGCTCCACGGCATTCTTCGGTGACGTACTCAATCCCATGTCTGAGTGGTACGGGAGTACCATTGTTTTGCTGAATGCGAATTATAGAATTGTGTCCCGCATGACGGCGAAAATTGGGTGCGAAGAACTCGACCTGCTCAAACGCGCCGCCGCCTCGGCAATTCTAGAGGCGAAGAGGATTCGCCTTTCCCGAGACGTCTCAATTTACGAAGATGCTGAACTGTGTCGTGAGGGGCACCGGAGGATTTACGTTCTCCTTAAGCATCTGCTCGTCGGACATGATGGCAGCGCGTGCCCCGCCGGCGACCGACCTGTCGTAACAGCCACCAAACCAGAGCTGCGGGAGGCCGCGCTTTCTACGTCGGCACTGCTCCGTTGACTTGCCCTGGGGGCCGGCCTAACATCCATCCCCAAGAGCAGCTTCGTTGGCATGATTGGCCGAACCATTTCGCACTACCGAGTCATAGAGAAGCTGGGCGGTGGTGGGATGGGTGTGGTGTACAAAGCGGAGGACGTGACACTCAATCGCTTTGTCGCCCTGAAATTCCTTACTGACGATGTCGCCAACGACCCGCAGGCGCTTGGTCGTTTCCAGCGTGAAGCGAAAGCCGCATCTGCGTTGAATCACGCGAACATCTGCACCATCTACGAAATCTCCGAAGCTGGCGGGCGCTCTTTCATCGCCATGGAATTCATGGAAGGCGCCAGACTAAAACATCGTATTTCGGGAAAGCCGCTCCCGCTTGAGGAAGTGCTGGACTTGGGAATCCAGATTGCCGACGCACTGGATGCAGCCCACAGCAAGGGTATCGTTCATCGAGACGTCAAGCCTGCCAACATTTTTGTCGCCGAGCGCGGGCGCGCCAAGATTCTCGATTTCGGCTTGGCGAAGCTGACTGCTGATACCAAGGGTGTTGGAGTTTCCGCGATGCCGACGGCGACCGCAGAGGAGTTGCTCACTAGTCCCGGGACAGCAATTGGCACTATCGCGTACATGTCCCCGGAGCAGGCGCGGGGCGAAGAATTGGATGCACGGACGGACTTGTTCTCCTACGGCACAGTGCTGTACGAAATGGCCACGGGTCGCATGGCCTTTCCGGGAAGTAGTGCTGCAGTTATCCACGATGGGATATTGAACCGCAAACCCGCTCTTGTGACGCAGGTTTGCAAAGGGCTCCCGCCAAAGCTGGACGAAATCATCGGGAAGGCGTTTGAAAAAGACCGAAAGCTCCGTTACCAAAGTGCTGCTGATATTCGCACCGATTTGCAGCGGTTGAAGCGCGATACAGAATCAGGACGGCCAACAGCCGCCACGACCGCGGTGGCTGGGCCGGGGGTGCAGCGAGGAATCCGGTGGAAGGTGGTAGTCCGTGTTACTGCGGGGTTTGTGGTGCTTGCTGCGGGCGGCTATTTTTATTTTAACCGCGCGCCGAAACTCACGGATAAAGATACAATTGTCCTCGCCGACTTCACCAATGCCACTGGCGACCCAGTCTTCGATGGCACGCTGCAGCAGGGGCTCGCCATACAACTGGAACAGTCACCCTTTCTAAGCATCATCTCTGACGACCAAATCAAGCAAACCCTACAAATGATGGGCCAGAAGCCGGATGCGAAGCTCACGCCGGAGATTGCGCGGGAACTTTGCCAGCGGACGGACAGTGCGGCTGTTCTCGACGGTTCGATAGCGCAGATTGGCACGCATTACCTTCTGACGCTGAAGACCGCGAATTGCGCGAATGGGAAATCGCTCGCGAGCACCGAAGCTCAGGCCAGTGACAAGAATGACGTTCTCGATGCATTGGGAAAGGCAGCGGCGGAAATTCGCAACAAGCTTGGCGAATCGCTCAGCACCGTCGAGAAGTTCAATACGCCGATTGAACAAGCCACGACGCCCTCGCTTGACGCCCTACAGGCGTTTAGCCTGGGACGGAAGACCATGAATCGAAAAGCTGATTTTCCCGCAGCGGTTCCATTCTTTCAGCGCGCCATCGGCCTCGACCCGAGTTTCGCCCAGGCCTATGCGACGCTCGGGCAAAACTACGCGAATCTCGGTGAGAGTAGCTTGGCCATTGAGAACGTAAAGAAGGCCTACGAGCTACGGACTCGGGTGAGCGAGCCCGAAAAGCTCTATATTGAGTCCCACTACTATGAATATGTCACCGGCGACCTGGAAAAGGCTAACCAAGCGTATGAACTCTGGGCACAGACCTATCCGCGAGATTGGTTGCCACGGAATAACATGGGCTTCATAAACTGGAGACTCGGGCGTAACGACAAATCACTTGACGAATTCCGCGAGGCCCACAGCCTTAACCCGGAGAGCGCTCTAATATATGTCAATGTTGTTCGGGCCTATGTGTCGCTGAACCGTTTCGAGGAGGCTCGCGCCACGATAGTAGAGGCGCAGACGAAAGCACTCGATTCGCTATTCTTGCGCGTGGCCCTGTACCGGCTTGCCTTCTTGCAGAACGATTCAGCTGAAATGGCGAAGCAAGTGGAATGGGCCAGAGCGCAGCCCGGAGAGGCAGACTTCCTGAGATTGGAGGGCGATACAGTCGCCTATTCCGGACAGCTTGGGAAGGCTCGGGATTTTTTTCGCCAGGCAATTGCTGCAGCCGAGCATACGGCAGGGAAGGAAACAGCAGCCGGCTATCAAGCCAGAGAAGCCGTGCGGGAAGCTCTCTTCGGCAACGCAGCCGAAGCCCAGCAGCAGGCTGCGGTGGCGCTGGACCTCTCGACTGGCGGGGAAGTACAGTACGGAGCCGCGCTCGCGTTAGCCTTGGCCGGGGACTCAGCTCGGGCACGGGCGCTGGCTGACGACTTAGATAAGCGCCTCCCCGAGAATACGTTGGTACAATTGAACTACCTTCCAACAATCCATGCTCTACTAGCTGCCAACCACAACGATTTCACAAAAGCCATTGAGTCCTTGCAGGTCTCCACGCCTTACGAGCTAGGCACCCCCGCGAACTTCGTGAGTATGTATCCAGTCTATGTGCGCGGAGAAGCCTATCTGGCCGCGCATCAAGGCACCGACGCTGCGGTCGAATTCCAGAAAATCCTCGATCACCGCGGGATAATAGTCGCTGAACCCATCGGAGTACTCGCGCATCTTCAAATCGGCAGAGCGTATGCCATGCAAGGCGACACCGCCAAAGCCAAGGCGGCCTATCAAGATTTCCTCACGCTCTGGAAGGAAGCCGACCCAGATATTCCGGTGCTCATCGCTGCTAAGGCAGAATATGCGAAGCTGAAGTGAAGCTAGGTCGCGGTTTAAAGCCTTCGCGTGTTTGGAATTTTGCTGGCGTTCAGAAAGAAGCAATCACGCCTTGGCACGGGCCCCCGTGACATTGAAGTCGCTCGCAAGAACTTCCTGTTCGGTGATGTGCGGCAGGCCCTCGCAGCAAGTCAGAAAGCGAGAGATTGCCTGAGTGAGAAATAAGTTATTTTCGCTGGCGCGCATCAGCTCTAAGGAATCCCAGAGAGCGACCAGTGTCACCTCTGGTGATTCCGATTTGCCGGAGCCCAACGCGACACCTCCACGATATCCCGCTTGCTGGCGTGCCAAGTCGATCACCGAAGAGAGAATATCGTGGAAATCTTGCGCCTTCCCGGGGCGAATGTGGAATTGCCAGACGCGAGCATTCATGGCGCGCTCCATTGTGCGGAAGCCAACTACGTTGGAGGCATTCTACACCGACTCTGAACTTTGGGGGTCGACGTTGCGGTTCAATGGAAACTGGCAATCGCTTGGGCCTCGTCCTCAGCACTAGGAATTGCGTCGAGCAAGTGCAGCGTCTCCAGAACCAACCTGACATTTCCACGCGGTCGCAGCAATTTCAGACTCGCGCCTCGGTGCTGGAGGGATACAAACGCGCGCACGATGGTACTGATACTCGAAGAGTCCAACTGCGTGACATCGGTCAGATTGACCAATATCTTGTCTGTTCCGTCTTCAATCAGCTGTCGCAATTGTTTGTTCAAGATGTCATTGGCGCGACCAATCGTCGCTTTTCCCTGCAGGTCTAGTACGACGACGTCGGCGGCGTGACGGAGAGAGACTTGGAGACTCATAGCTGCACGCTCCGAACCCATCTCAACAACGTTTTATTCTCACAACGCGTTTTGATTGGCTGCAGTATATGCTTTCTCATCGAGTTAAACTCAGCGCTGTAGTTGTTTAGTTTTTGCATCGAGAGAAATGGTCAGTCATGGTCCAACAGAATGTTGGATATGTGGAGCGTGGGCGGGCTATTCAGGTGGTTCTGGGAATCCCCAGAGGTTGCCGCCCGTGGTGGGGGCGGGTTGTCTGCCGGTTATAGCCCGCAACCCGGTTACTCGCAATTAAGAAGCCAAATCCCGCTGTGTACGCAATGTCCTAAGGCTGCGCCGGATACGATGCGAGTGGGCAATTACCTTCCCGACGAAAAACCGCGGCGTAGGGCCAAGGCATTTCCCACAGTGTGCAAACGGATGCACGAACGCCAGCTGAGAAAATCCAAACTCTACCGCTCGTTTGCCAACGCAAGAACCGCAAGTGATGCGAATAGCAGCGCAGCGCTGAGGCAGACAATCGCGGTTTCTTTGGCATCAGCGGGACGCGTAAACGTTGGCACCATCGGCAGTACTCGACTTTCGAGCGTCGGATTTTTCGCTGGAATGATGGGGAATCCCAGTCTCATGGGGGGGATTATATCGCAGGTTTTGAAATGGCTGAATGGCTCCCTCGTAGAAGTGCATCGAAATGCTTATCAGGATAGGTTCAGCTCGCTGCCGTACGACCAATCCCATGTCTGCTCAATGGCGACGGCGGCGAGAGAAATCAGTGTTGTAAATTTGTAGTAGTTCTCGGTTCAGAACGATTCAATCGAGTACAAACGGGGCAACTCCTGGTCGTTGTACCTGTTCGGCCAATATAGTCGAGTCCACAATTTTCAAAACCAGTCAGAACGGTCCCCTGTTTTATGAGTCCGACGCTCTAACCAGTTGAGCTACGGGCCCGTTATTCTTTAATACCCTACTTCCGTCGCGCGACGGCCGCTAGTTTCTTTAGTCCCTTTTCCGCTCGCTTGCTGTTCGGCAAGATGTAGTAGGCCATCGTGGTGGGAACGTCCGCGTGCCGCAATATGGCCTGAATCTCTTTATCGTCTACGCCCGCCTCGTTCAAGCGCGTCCCAAGGCCACGGCGAAAGGCGTGCCATCCGAACCAGGCACCGTTGATGTGTTGATGATCGCCAGCGGATCTGAGAGGCTGGCGCGCGGATAGTATTTGAGCGAATCCGAGATTAGTTCATCACGAGTAGCAAACCCTTCTGCACGTGCATCATCGTCCGTTAACTGCTCAAACGTACGAGCGTTGTCCACATCTGTGATCCTGACAAGTGCCGAGCTGCGTCCGTCGCTCATATTTATCTGGGGAGTGGCGATATTTCACGGGGTTCAATAGAATATCTGCTTTTCGGTTCTAGCTATTATTTCCATGACTATGCGATTTTTCTATCCTTCCGGTTTACAGCAAGTTGCAACGATTCCACGAATATCAAATCTCGCGGCTGCTTACGGCACCTATTTCACGGTCTTCGAGTCTGGTGTTACTGGACTTCTGATCACCTTCCGCGCCGCGATGCGTGAAATCGATTGTCCGGTTAGGGCTGCGGGACCTTGCCCCGCTTACGTGCCCTCGGCATACTAGGTTAGGTTGAACGATGAGAGGCGCCCGGTGCGAAAGGTCTTATTGCTCGCGGAAGTCGCGCTTGTGATTTCTGTGATTGAATTGCGTTAACCGTCGCGTTTGCAGTAGATTAGGACGCTGGATGGATTTCATAGGGAAATTCTCCGGTGGATGTCGATTTCAGCGTTTGCGGTTCGACGTGGAAGTGAGGCCGGGAATTGAGCTTCGCCGGTCACGGACACTCACTCAGGAGAAATGACGATGAAATTCATGCTGATTCTAAAATCGACCAAAGACTCCGAAGCAGGCAAGATGCCGAGCGAGGAAACGATCAACGCGATGGTGAAGTACAACCAAGAGCAGGCCAAGGCGGGGGTTCTGATCGATGCGGCGGGTCTGTGGCCCAGTTCCAAAGGCGCGCGAATCCGAATCTCAACCGGCGGGAAGAAAACGGTGACCGATGGACCATTCACCGAATCGAAGGAGCTGGTCGCCGGCTACTGGATTATCGACGTGAAGTCGATCGAGGAAGCGATCGAGTGGGCGAAGCGAGCTCCGGCGTCGCCGGGACAGGAGGCCGAAATCGAAGTGCGAGAGTTTATTGCGTTCGAATGAGTTGCTGGACGGCCGTTCCCAGCCGGATGCACCGAATCTTCGGGTTGCATTGACGCGCGGTTCAAAGTTATTGGACTTATGTTCGGAGACTACGCTGCTCAATCCGAGGCGAAAATGAGAAATGTGATCTACGCAATCAACCTTACCCTAGATGGCTGCTTCGATCACACCAACACGATTGCCGATGACGCACTGCTTGAACATTACACGCACCTCCTGCGAAGTGTTGACTTGCTCGTCTTTGGGCGTAAAACGTATCAATTGATGGTTCCTTATTGGCCGGATGTCGCAAAAAATCCTTCTGAGACAAAAGCAGATCGGGAATTTGCTCAAACATTTGTCTCCAAGAATAAAATTGTTTTCTCACGATCGTTAGACAGCGCCGAGGGAAATACGAGAATTGTTCGTACGAACCTTCTAGACGAAGTGCTTAAATTGAAGCAAGAACCAGGCAAGAATATTTTAATCGGCGGTGTAGATATCCCTTCACAGCTTATAGAGCTTGGTCTAGTGGATGAATATCATTTTGTCGTTCAGCCAGTAATTGCAGGAACAGGGAGACGGCTGCTGGAAGGCATTAGCCTACAGGAAAAATTACAATTAAAACTTGTTGAGTCCAAGATTTTTAAGTCAGGATGTGTTGCGCTTCGTTACTTGAAGCAGTGACAGAACAAATTGGCCGAAGCTCGCGCTGCTCTGCGTCAATAGTCCTCATTTCCTTTACGCGCCCTACGTTCCGACAGCGCCTGGTCAGAAGGCTAATCGAAAACTGGCACACTACCACCGTTGGCGCCCCGTCAACTCCTGACAAGCCCTGACTGGGTCTTCGACGCGTCGCTAGTGCCAGGAACTTCTTCCGGACGATTGTCTGATTTGAATGGACTTATCAACAAGTTCCCGGAGAGTCGCGTAACCGGAAACTTGAAACCGACGTGGACAATGAGAGCGTCAGTCAGGACTTGCCACTTTTGGGAGGCCAGTACGCTTATTGATCCTGGATCGTGTAAACCGCTGGCACCTGAAACAGAGTTGGATCGGGCTCCGTCTGCTCCAGATTCGTCACTCGCCTTTCGGAGTCCCCGTTTCGGAAGTCGGAGGTTTTCTCCAGAAGCGTAATGCCGATATCTCGCGAACTCCACGTCTCCCTTACAGTTGTGAGAGCACGGTCGTTGCCTTCTGCGCCCGCTGGAGTCGTCCTTGTAGTTTTCGTTCCGGTCGCCAAGACACCTTCGAACTGCTGCACCCCTAACGTCTCCGTGGCAATTTTTGGCTCTGGAGTGGGCGTGTGCTGATCTTGCGCACCGACCTTCGTGATCGCTGGAGACGGATCTAACTTGTGGCGGTAGGCGACGGCATCTTTTTGCGGCAGAATGAAGTACGAGAATCCGCCCACGGGATCGGATATCTCAATCATGTTTGGCATGGTGTCTGCTGGAGCATAAGTTTCGTAGCGAATTCTTTCCAGTGAATCACGATAGACGAGCGCCTTGAAGTTCGTCTGAATATGGGTTCCGTCAGCCAATATCTGGGTGATTGTGACCTGGATAGCTGCTGAAAGAGGGCATCCGGTACGAGCGATCACCATCGCAACATGCGAAGAGGGCTTCTCAAGCAAGGGGCACGCTGGCGGTTGCGTCTGTGCCATCGCGGTGGAGTGCGCCAGAATAAGCAACCCACTCACGACCATCGCCCTTGCAAGAGGATTCATCGTCGGCCCTCCTGTCAGTCGATTACTCTAGCGATACGTGGAATTTCATTGCATCAGGACGCGCGGAATCTGTCCTGCGTTTCGTTGGAGCGTTCGGTTGAATGACCAGAAACTGACGGTCAGTTTGTGGAGTCGAGGTGTGACGCGGTGGATTAGGTTCAGCCTATCCGCTGCCGACCCTTTCGTCTGTCGGTGCCTCATTAGCTGGACCATGCTTCCGTCTTCACACCCCGCTCACCGAGCCGGACTTGCGGATTGCCCGCATCCGGCTCTCGGAGAAAGTTTCACGAGGTCGCCCACGGGAAATTGCTCGTCCGCTTGGTAAGCCAGACGAGGCCGAGCACTTCATGCAGGGATGACTCCGGAAACCGTTTGGCCGCCGGCCATACCAGTTTGTGCTTGGCACACAACCACTGAAGCAGCCTATTGCGTGCGTGTTGATCCGCCGCCTGATAGGCCCTGCTGACTGGTCTTGGACAGAAGTAGTTGGCCCATCCAATCATCGTACGGTTGAGCTTCGTCACCACCATCTCTTGATCCAGTTGGGTTTGATCTCGTCCGGTCAGTTCGCTAATCGTCTCGCAGATGCGGTTCACCCGCTTCTTCGAGGTAAACGTACCCATGTACGCACGCCCTGTCTTCGACGAATAGCACCGACTAAACGTGTACCCCAGAAAGTCGAACTTCTCTTCCGGCAGCTGGCAGACCCGCGTCTTGGTTACATTCACCGTCAACTTTGGCTTCGGTGAATACGTCAATGCAACGGACCCTTCCTCGCCGGGCGACCATGACTTCTGATTAGCCCACAATTCGCTCAGAGCTCGGCTGTTCCGGCTTCCGTTGACTTGCATGTATGCGCGGCCTAATATCCACGCAATATGGCAGATGTCCGTCCTCTGAATGGCGAGATCGTCTCCCACTATCGCGTACACGAAAAGCTGGGTGGTGGCGGCATGGGCGTGGTCTACTCTGCTGAAGACACTCAACTCCGCCGCCTCGTCGCGCTGAAGTTCCTGCCAGACGACACCGCGGGCGATCCCTACGCGCTCGAACGTTTTCGCCGCGAAGCGCGCGCTGCCTCCGCACTCAACCACCCGAACATCTGCACGATCCACGACATCGACGAAGACCAGGGCCGCCACTTTCTCGTGATGGAGTACCTCGACGGCCAAACTCTCAAACATCGCATCGCACAAGGGGCGATTCCACTCGACGAACTCCTCCAAATTGCTGTCCAGGTGTCCACTGCCCTCGACGCCGCTCACGCCAAAGGGATCATTCATCGGGATATCAAGCCCGCGAATATTTTTCTGGTCCGCCAGGGACAAGCCAAGGTTCTCGATTTCGGACTCGCCAAGGTTCTATCGGCGCACTATCCGACTCCCGGCATTACTGTGACGGCGCTGCCTACCTCTTCAGAGCAGGAACTCCTCAGCAGCCCCGGATCCACGATGGGCACGGTCGCCTACATGTCGCCCGAGCAGGCGCTCGGAGAAGATTTGGATGCACGCTCCGATCTTTTTTCGTTCGGTGTGGTTCTCTACGAAATGGCCACGGGCGCCATGGCCTTTTACGGTGCAACTTCCGGGGCCATGTTCGACGCCATCCTGCATAAAGACCCGGTACCGCCGGGCCGGATCAACCCGCAGCTTCCGGCAGAACTCGATCGCATCATCAACAAGTCCCTCGAGAAGGACCGCGCTCTCCGCTATCAGCACGCGTCCGAACTGCGCGCCGACTTGCAACGACTCAAACGCGACAGCGCCTCCGGGCGCGTGGCAGCTGCCGGCAGTGGCCCGCAGTCACACGCGTCTCAGTCTGCTGTGCCCCAGGCGTTTCCTGCTTCACCCTTGCCCGCTGACCAGGCCTCCAGTAGTTCCGTCGTGGTGGCTGTTGCAAGGCAGCACAAAGTCGGCCTGGCTACCGGTGTCTTGATCTTGATCGTCGTCCTGGCCGCAGCGGCCTACGGTTTATATGCTTTGTTCCGTCGCGCGGTCCCTGTGTCATTCCAAGACTTCACCATCACGCCGGTCACCAACAACGGGAAATCTGTCGAAGCTGCCATCTCTCCCGATGGCAAATATCTTCTCAGCGTCCTCGACGAAAAAGGAAAACAGAGCCTCTGGCTTCGGCACGTCCTCACCAACAGCGACACGCAAGTGATTCCGGCCACCGACGCCTTTTACCAGACTTTGGCATTTTCTCCAGATGGCAATTACATTTATTTCCGCAAGGCTGCGGACAACACGCTCACTTCGTTCGATGCCTTCCGGGCGCCGCTCCTGGGTGGGACACCCCAGCTTGTCGTACGAGATATAGACACCGGGATTACTTTCTCTCCCGGCGGCAAACGAATCGCTTACGTGCGCGCCAATGACCCCGAGGTTGGAAAGTTTCAGGTGCTCACTGCGGATGCGGACGGCACGAATGAAAGGTTCTTTTCCGGCGGCCCTGCTAGCGAAGCTCCGCAGTCTATGTCCTGGTCGCCGGATGGCAAACAAATAGCTTCCATTTTCGAGGGCCCGGGCGAGGCGTTAACTACCGTTCAGTTTCAAGATGTGGACTCGGCTAAATTGCACGCTCGTCTCCCGTTTAATAAAGTGGAGTTCGACGATCTCGTCTGGCAGCCCGACGGTCGCGGACTTGTCGTCACTTATAAGAACAATACGACACCCTTAGCGCGCGTCCAGATCGGGCTTTTCTCTTCTACGGCGACGCAATTTCGGACGATCACCAAGGATACGAACAGCTATCGGACGCTGACGCTCTCGGCTGATGGAAAGGCGCTGGCTACCGTCCAACAAAAAGTCACGCGAACTCTGTATCTGTTGCCCGCCAGGGGATTCTCCGGAATTCCTCCAAGCCCAGCTTCCGCGCAGCTTAGAGACGCCTTCATCTTCAACTGGGCGGCGAACGGCGACCTGTATTTTGCCGACGGTGGCAACTTGGTGCGAATCCCACGCAATGGCGCTAGCAAGACGACGCTTCTTAGCGACCCCGCTGCTGTGGTTGCAGGGGCGGTTGCTTGTCCCGGTGAGCCTTTCGTCCTACTCGAATGGGACGGCCACTCCGGGAGTAAGACCAACGTCTGGCGCATGGCTCCCGACGGCTCGAACCTCAAACAGCTTACCTACGGCACTGCAGATATTAGTGCGAAATGCGTACCGGACGGAAAGTGGGCTTACTACGAAGATTGGATCGGCGGCGGTCGCATCATGCGCGTGCCCATAAATGGTGGAACGCCTGAGATTGTTCCGGGAACGATGGTTCCCCACACCATTTTCACCCAGCCCGGCTTCGGCATTTCCACCGACGGCAAGTACCTGGCGGTTCTTATCAACCGGATTGAAACGAACGGCTCCGACGAGAAAATTGCGCTGGTTTCGCTAGATGCTGGGCCAAGTCCGCCGGTGCGGTTGCTCGACCCCGACCCGAGGGTCGCGGGGAATCCACGATTCGCACCCGATGGAAGCGCAATCGTATATTCCATTCGCGAAAACGGTGTGGACAACCTCTGGCTCCAGCCGCTCGATGGCTCCCGCGGCCGCCAGATCACTACCTTTGAAGCCGATGCCATCCAGACTTTCCAGTTCTCCCCCGACGGCAAGATCCTCGGTGTTTTCCGGGCGCATACGGAATCCGATGTCGTGCTCCTGCACGACACCGCCGACTTGTCGCGCTGACGCGTTCCCGCGCCCTAATCAAGTACTTGGAATTTATTCGCTACTGCGAACTCGCCGATCCACCGACTCCGGTACAGCCATTCGTGTTCTCCGAAGTTATCGCTGAGTCCGACTTTGACGGCCGGTAAAGTGGCTAGAGATCGTTGAGTCCGGTCCTCACGAGGTAATCGCTGGGGCCCGGCCCCTCGCCGACTCCTTCTATGAGAAGGCCGATCGATGTCAAGGCACACTTTTGGGTTTGCTGTTGGTGCCATGATTTTCTTTCTATTCAGCCAAGCCGCCCCTGTCGCCATCCTTCTATCCGCACTCTTTAGTGAGCGATATTCGCTCGGTGCTAGGTGGGTGTCCTCGTTTCAGTAGGTGCTGCTACCTGATTAGCGTCCTCTCTTCTCACCTTTGCGGTGGGAGTTGGGCTCCAGGACTTAGTCGCAGTCACCTAGACTCGGCGGCTGAGCTCGGCTGTTCGGATCAAAACTTTTTAGGCCACGGCACGCATCGCTGCTTGGCTATTGCGCAGTGGTTCGTATACCTCGCCGCTCACCCACAACCGATGCAGCAGTACCGCCAACTTGCGCGCCACGGCCACTACCGCTCGCTTCTTGGCATTTTTTCCTCCTCGCTCGGCAAGCTTCCGGCCCCATCTCCGCAGATCACTGTCTTCTCCAAATGGCCCCAGAATGTAATGGGCGCCCTGCACCATCATGGTTCGCAGATAGCGGTTTCCTTCTTTACTGATTCTCTTCTGTGGTTCGCTCTTCCCGGAGTTAACGAAGACCTTCGTCTATATCTAGCGGCGCCAGTAATAACACCGGTTCGGTGGAATGAGATTTATAATATCCGTATGAGAATTCTAATGCTCACTGGCAAGGGCGGTGTGGGAAAGACCAGCGTCGCTGCTGCGACAGGCGTGAAGCTTGCCGAGCTTAACTATCGCACGCTGGTGATGAGCATCGATCCAGCCCACAGCCTCGCGGATTCCTTCGATCTGGATACGGAACTCTTCCAAGTCCAAACTTCGGACCCGCTTTCGATCAACGACCGGCTTTCGATAATGGAACTGAATATACAGAAAGAAATCAAGCGGCACTGGAAGGAAATTTCTTCTTACATCAGCGCAGTGCTGCGCACCACCGGGATCACTGGCGTCGAGGCCGAAGAACTGGCAATACTCCCGGGCATGGAAGAACTTAGCGCGATGATGTACATCAATCAGTACCGGCGCGAGGGGCGTTACGACGTCATTGTGCTGGATGCAGCTCCTACCGCTGAATCCATGCGGTTCATCAGCATGCCGACAACTCTGGACTGGTATATGAAACACATTTTTCCTTTCCAGCGCAACCTGCTGAAGGCCGTGCGGCCGATCGCGAACCGCGTCGCGCCGTTCGAGCTGCCCACGGACAGCTACTTCCTCAATATTCGCGATCTCTTCGAGAAACTGGATGGAGTGGACGAAATTATGGGGGACCCGAAGGTCACCAGCGTGCGGTTGGTTACTAATCCCGAAAAGATGGTGCTGCGCGAAACTCAGCGCGCGTTTGTATATTTCTCCCTTCACGGGCTGACTGTGGATACTGTAATCGTCAATCGTCTGCTACCCGCAAATGTCACGGATGCGTGGTTTAAGGAGTGGCACACGTCACAGGAGAAAGCCCTGGCTGAGATCGAAGAGTATTTTGCGCCTGTCCCGGTGAAACGCGTGCCCCTATTCCAGCACGAGGTCTTGGGAAAACAGCGGCTCGAAGATCTTGCGCAGGTGCTGTATCCTGAGCAAGAAGATCCGGCGGCGGTGACTCGAACGGAGAAATCCTACACGTTTACGAAACGAGACGGAGAGTACGAAGTGCAGGTGTCGCTGCCGTTTGCCTCAAAAGGCGAGATCGGGTTGTTCAAGAAGGGCGACGAACTCGTCGTTGAGATTGGCACTTTGCGCCGTCACATCGGCCTCCCACGATCAATGGCGGCTCTCCAGCCGGGCCGAGCGAGGTTGGAAAATCAGGTACTCACGATTGAGATGAAGGAGGTCCAATGAGCGAGCAAAATCCAAACCAGCAGACGGCGGGCGAGCGGGTCAGTCACGAATCCTGTCTCTGCCGCGAGGTCGTGGATCGTCTGCAGGAATGCTTTGACGTGCCACCTGCGGTGCGCCAACACCTGACGAATTCGCGGATTGAGTTCCTCAAGGCGATTCGTGAAGTAATCGACCATCGCATCGAGCGCTTGTCGAACTCTGGTCAACGAGGCGCCAAGATAGCGATCGATTGATGGGTTTGGCGCCCCATTGGTAGAGGTCGGCTTCGCATTTGTTGGTGGTTGTGTGGCCGACACCCTCGATCGTCCCGCGGTCGGCGGCACGCTTTAAGTTCACGGTGGTCTCCGTGATGCAACTCGCATCAGTTATTTAGTGCTCTGAACCTAGTCTTGGAATTAGAAATTGTTGTCTTACGTTCGGCGCCAGATCTTCGTTGACGATCGCATTGCGATACGTCCTAAGCCATTCATACTTTTCGCGAATTCGGGTGTTATGGGAATGCAGTCACAAATTCTTTTCTATCGACCGAAGCGAACCAGTTCCGCGTCGCTCATCGTGCGGAGCCTGGCGCGCATTGGCTCCCAGTCCGAAGATCGCCGGTTAATCGTACGTCGTTTTGGATCAAATCATCCTGACAAAGTCGTTGGCTGATTGTGACGCCGGTGTGACCAGACACGGACGACAACAGGGGATGAAGCAAGCAAACGAGAGCAAGTAGATGTTCTACGAACTGCGCGGGACCCACTTAGAGCAAATGAGGGATGTCGTGAGCAATTCATTTGGTCCGCTCATAATCCGTTGGTCCTAGGTTCGAATCCTAGCGGGCCCACCAATACTTAGCGGTCCCGCTAGAAAAATGCGATTTCGTGGGCTGCTCGCCTGCGTGGCGTCAGCGCGGCGCAGTCTGTGCGCTGGATTGCGCGGCGGCGGTAGTTGCGGGCGATTGCGGCGGGCTCTGCGGTTCGCTCGGAACTGTGTAAGGCGCGCCATTGTGCATGAAGAGGCGCGAGGCTTCTTCGCGATTGAATGGGCGGGCGCCGCGGCGGCCGAATACGGCAATTTGATTGCCGCTTTCGTCCACAGCGCGATCGCGGTCAATACCTTTCGACACTGCAAGCGCTGGGCCGCTGGTGCGGTACGTGGCGATCAGCTTGGGCGTGGGCCGCGGGCTGAAACCGTAAGAGTTGGGCGAATCTTCAGGCGATAAAATTTGCAGCACGCGCAGACCGTTGCGGCCATCAGCGACGAAGGCGAAGGCGCTGGCGTCCACCATTCCGATCTTGATGTCTTGCGCGTCGTTGATCTTGCCCCCGCCCGTGAACATCTGATCGAGCTTCGGCTGCTCCGGCTTTTCGACGTCAACGATTGCAACGCCGTCCTTGCCATCAGCGACGTAGGCGTAAGTACGCGCGACGTAAACGTTGCGCGCGTCCGCGAGAGGCACGGCAGCTCTCGGGACGGCGCGCGGATGGTCCAGCGCAGAAACGTCGAGAACCCTTAGCCCGTCGCGATCAACCACGAACGCATAGTGAAATTGAATCGTGATTCCGCTTGGCTCGTGCAGTTCGGGCGCGCCGATTTCCGCAACCACGCGCGGCTTCAGCGGATCATTCAAGTCCACGACCACGAGGCCGCGATCGCAAAGCATGTAAGCGTACGTTCCAGCGATGGTGATGCGCCGCGCGCCGTTGAGAATTCCATCCGGATTGAAAGCCAGCGCACGCTTTAGAAAATTATTGCGCGGATCGCCATCGAGCAGCGTGCTCACTCCCGGCGATTTGCTCTGGGGATCGGGATCGCCGACGATGACGAGCCCTTCGTACTTGTCCGCAACATATAAATAAGCGTACAGCGGGTGAATGGCCTGCTCTTCGTTCACCGGATTGCGAGAGCGCGCGGGATCAAGCGCTTGCGTCGAAGGACTGGCGACGGCCGTTGCATATTTCGTCCTGACGTACAGGCGCTGGCCGAGCGGAGAAACCGGCGCGGTGACGGTCCGCTCGGAAAAATTCTTGTTGTCAACGTTCGCGACGTCGTAGACACGGAAGCCGCCTTTGCCCAATGCAGCGTAGAGATATTCGCCGCGCAACTGCAGATCCAGAACGTTGCTGATGTGGTGATAGGCCTCCTGCAGTTCGCGGCCGCGCGCGACGTGTTGCTGATAATCCTGGGGGTACGCGATGCGCTGTAGGTAGCTACCGATGATCGCGGGCGGCTCATCGTGTTCGGCGACGGCCACGGCGTCGAATCCCTTGGCGCCGTCGGCGACATAAATGTAGCGGCCCATAAAATTTAGAAGATTTGTGCCCTGCAGCAACACCTGCGCCATCCAGGCGTTGTTGTCCTTGCGATCGGAAATGTGGCAATCGTCGCAGGACTTGGTTTCCTTGGCGCGGACGGTGTGCGGAACGAAAGTGCTAAACGCAGTGCCGCTGAGTCCTTCGGCGGAAACGGTTTGCTGCGTGTAATAGAGCCAATCGCGATTCTGATTTTGCGAACTTACCAGGATGGCGCAAGACGAACGGACTGGCGCGATGCGATGGCCGGTGACGGTGCCGTCAATGCCAAGCATGAAGCCATCGTCGCGCAGAACCTGAAAATTATATGCGGTCCAGTTGCGTGTGAGGAGGCCTTCATTGTGCAGCATGGGCTTGCGTTGATTGGCGGTCATGGAAAGATGGCAGCCAAAACAATTCGGAGTCCACGAAGTGTGGCAGGCATAGCAAGTCATGCGGCTATTGGCATGCGCCAGCTGCGACGAATCGGATGGAACATCGCCCCAGGATTTTCCGTCGGAGCGAATGGTTTTGGCCCAGCGCGATTTTTCGCTGTAGTGCGGGTTGCCGGGGGTGATCGTATCCAGCGTTTGCACGACTTCCCATTCTTTGTCCTGTTCCACCATGCTGCGCTGGAACAATTTGCCGTCGCGGAATTCGAAGCGGCGCGTGTTCCAGGGAGTGCGCAGCGCGTCAAAGTGCGTGCCATCCGCGGGAGATGCGGCGCCGGAAGAAATCAGGGTTGCACGCGCGTCAATCGTGCCGTGGCAATCCACGCAGTCGAGTTCCACTGCGGCGCGCGGCTCGGCGTAGAGCTTTCCGTTGCCGTGGGAATCCTGCTCGAAGTGGCAATCCACGCAATGCATGCCTTTCTCGAGGTGAATGTCCGCGAGGTGGACCGCTTTTTTGAATTTATCGGTATCTTTGGGGCTGACGATTTTATTTTCGGCGTCGAGCAGGTTGCCTTGGCGGTCGCGTTTGTAGACGGCGCGAAATACCCAGCCGTGGCTGTGAAAATCGGCGAATTGCGTCTGATCGAGCTGCGCGTTGAATTCCGGGCTGCCCACTTTTTCCAGGAATTTTGGATCGGACCACAGTCCGCGCGCGGCGGCACCTTCCGGATTGCGTTGGGCGACCTGATATTTTTCTTCGTCGGTGGGATTGTGTTGCTGGCGCGGATACATCGCAGCGCCATCAGCCTCGTTGTCCCACCAGGTGTAGCCGAAATACGTGGTCTCCATGTTCGTGCCAGGATGGACATGGCAAATCATGCATTGACTGGAAGGAATTGCGCGCGTAAAGCTGTGGCGAATGGGATGGCCCGATTCATTTTTCGGAATGGTGGGATCGGATGTGGCGCTTTCACCGAGATGGCCGAAGCTCGCGTATGGGCCGGAATGTTGCGGCGAGCGGTCGTTGGCATACACCACATGACACGCGCTGCAGCCGCTGCCGCGATAATCACCGGGTTCGTCGTTCGTGCCGGGCAACGAAAGCAGCGGATCGAGCAGGCGCGTTTTTTGCAGGCCGAGAAAAACGGGATCGGTGCGCAGCAGGGTGCCAAAGCCACGCTCGCCGAGCTTGTCGTCAGGGCGGCCGGATTCTTCTTCGCGATTGGGATTGCCAATTTCCCCTTTTTTTTTGCCGCCTCGTTCGAACACGCGTAAAACGTTGCCGGGTTGCGAGATTTCCCAGCGTTCCAGCGGCGTGAGTTCGGGGACGACGCCTTTGGTGCGCGTTTCTTCGGGCGTGGGGGCGGGCACGGTGCGGATTGCTTGGGGCTGGCCGTCGGAGGAATAGCTTTCGCCGAAGCGGGTGTTCTTCAGCGGGAAGGAGCCGTTATTGTAGAGCGCCGCGCCCCACAACATTCCGCCGTGCGTCATCATGCTGGTTTTTACTTTCAGGACTTCGGAAGCGTGGCAACCGTTGCTGCCGCAAGTTTCCGCAGCGACCCGCAAATCTCCCGGATTGACGAAGCGTACGTAGGCGTAATTCTCACTCAGCCATTCGGTGTAGAGGCGGGGTGGATTCGCGGAGACGCCAGCGAGCGCGGAATCGGTGGGCTGCGGATGCGCGCGATTTTTCAGTTGTTCGTATTCCGCTGCGCCAGGATGGGTGCCGGATGGCAGGATCACGGTTGCGTCTCCGCCATGGCAATCCACGCAGGCCAGGCGAACGGTGCCGGTGGGATGCATGGAAGGCTCGTCGGTGCTGGTGTGGCAGGAAACGCATCCGGCGTTTTTGCGGTCAACGTCGGATCGTGATTGGCCGAGCAGGCTTTGTTGCTGCACGGGCAACCAGCCAGGCGACTGCGCGTGCGAGCGGCCTTCGAGCAGCAACGCAGCGGCGATGGCGCTGACCAGAGCGAACACGACAAGCAAGCGGCGCTGCACATCGCGCTTTCGCATGGTGGCGCCATCCATCGAGCCGCGCATGAAGGTCATCAACAATTTCGCTCGCTCAAAATTGGAACCGCAAATCTGTGAAAAGTGAAAACATTACTCGGCCTGTGTAAATGTCTTTCAGGCCCTGGTCTGGAATCAAAGTGGCCGCACCCGCCGCGATGGAAAAATTCTCGGTGAGCGGCGGCCGGTAGCGCACGCCGACGCTGGAGTCGACGCCAATCGAGTGGTGAATCGGCGACTGAAAAAGAATCTGCTCCAATGTCTCGGTGCGTTCAAACCGCAAGTAGTTCACATTGGCGAAGCCGCGCAGTTTCGGCGTCAGGTCAAATTCCGCTCCAATATTCGCAAGGAACATTCCGGGATTCACAAAATTCGCCTGGCCTTCGTCTTTATTCGAGCGCAGATCGGGGAGCAAACTGTCGCCGGGATTCAGCGAGACGCCCGAGCCGGTCAAACGGATGCTTTCGCGATTCCACAGGCTGAAGATGCCGCCGGCAAATTCAGGGAAATCGTCAATCGAGTCGAAACCGCGCGCTCGACTGCTGGAAGGGTTCGCCGAACCGGAAGCATAGAAGACGGAACTCTTGATGCGAAACCAATCTTTGTCGTAGGAAAGCTCGAGCGCGGCCATCTGCGCATTGATTGTGACGGCTCTGCCGGCAATCGCGTTAAAGCTGTCGTTGCCGAACGCCTGATAAAAAGCGTGCGTCAAATTCAGCGGACCGATGTGACCGTCGCCGCTCCAGCCGAGATACGCCGCGTGAACGCTATGTGGGCGAATCATACCATTGGAAAAAACGGCGCCGATGGGTGCAGGGCGCACCAGAAAACCGTTGTCGTCGTAATGAATCGAGGCATCGTCCTTGTTGTAGTGCACGCTCAACTGGGCGGTATAGCCCTGAAACAAGAAATCCTGGCGGTACGCGTTGGCGATGATTACCTGCTGATTGCGCAGCGCCATGGAATTCAGCCCGCTGTTGGTGTTCTTCTCCAGAAAATTAAAATAGGCGACGTTATATTGCCACCGGTTCGAATCCAGGTTGCCAAAGAAACGCACGCCGGGTTGCTCTTCCACAAACAGGAAGCCGCGAAAGTCGCTGTTGAAAGCCTGAATGCCGGCGCGCACGGAAATGAAATCGTAGTTCGGGCCCAGGTCGTGCAGTTTCACCTCCGCGAAGGCCTCCTGCAATCCGATATGCGAATCCAGGCGCGTGGTGCCCTTGGTCACATCCACGTTGACAACGCCCAGTTCCTGCACCGAGAGATAATTCAAACTGACCACCGGAGTAATGCGGATGCGCCAATCCACCGGACGAAACGAAGTGTCGCCGTGAAAAAGGTCGAAGGAAAATGCGAAAGTCTGATCGAGGAAAATTTGTCCGCCGTTGCCGAAAAACTCGCTGCTTCCTGGCCGCGCCGAACTGACGTCAGTGGGCGTGGGCAGACGCCGGCCATCGAGAAAAGTGTCGCTGGTGGCCGTCAGATTCAGAAAAGTTTGCTTGCCGATGATCGGAACGTCGCCTTTCAATTTATTGCGATTGAAAGGATCCCACCTGCTGCCCTTCACGTAAGGATGTTCGCCGCCAATACCGTAGCGATCCCAATCGGGCATGGCGATAGACCAGCGATGGGGTTCGGGACGAAAGACCTGATAGGGCGCAGGCAATGCCTCCGGCGCAGGTTGCTCGCCGGACTGCTGAAGGTTGCCGTTCTGCACTGCGTTAGGTGGAACGGTGGAAGAAGGCACGGATTGAGATCCTGATGGCGGATTCGTGGTTCCGGCCGGAAGTTGGGGAAACTGCGGCGGAGCAGGCGCGGTGGAGGGTATGGCAACCAGCGAAATTTCGCGGACCAGATCGTCGCCGGGTTTCAGCTGCACTGCAGGCGTGTGAATTCCTGGAGGCTCTCCGCCATAATTTTCAGCTCGTAGTCGCCGGGAGGCAACGTCAATGAAGCGGAACACCCCTTGCGAGCCGCTGACTTGTTCTAGTTTCTGATCCGTTGACGAAGTTTCGCAAAATCACGGTTGCGCCGATGACCGGTTTCCTGTTCGAATCGCGCACGACGCCTTGCAACTCCCGCTTTTTGGGAGCCATTGTGCCCGGGCAATCGCTGCTGCGCCAACGGATTCTTGCAGGCAAGTTCGGACTTGCGCGTGGAGGCGACCGCAGTCACGGGCCACAACAAACTCGGAGCCAACACAGACAGGCGCGATTTCGAAATAAATTCGCGGGATGCGTCGGCGCATTGCGTCAGGCCCCGGCTGTCCGGCGAGTTTCGGGGAGAAACAATTGGAATCGTCTGGCGATCACGGTTTTTTCCGGAGCGGGCAAATGTCTTTAAGCAGCTCCGCGCGCAAATCTGGTTCCTGATTTCTGCATCATTCAATCACGATTGAACAACCGATTTGCAGAATGATTGAGAACGATGTGCGGCTGTGGTACCAATAGTTCAACCTCATGATTCCGGCGAAAAATCGAATGTTTCGAGGCGGCCTGCGCAAGGCTGCTGCTCTACGGGTTTGCCTCGGCGTCGCATTTTGCCTGCCGCTTGCGACTTGTGGCGGAGGTGGCAGCAACAACGGAGGCAGTGGCGGCAGCGGGAGTGGCAGCGCGTCCACAAATCCTCCGCGCCGCGACGGAACTTTTGACGCAAGCGGACGTGCAAATGGTGGTGGAGGCTGCGGCAACGGCTGCTCAGTCCGATGCCATGGCCATCGCAGTCGTTGACCGCATGGGACGCATCCTCGCCGTTTACGTAGGGCCATCGGCGCCCGCGACATCTCCAGGAAATTTTGGTGCAGCGATTCCCACGGCAGATCTGGCGGTTGCGCTGGCGCGCACCGGCGCATTCTTCAGCAACGATCAGGCTCCGCTATCTTCGCGCACTGTGCGATTCATCAGCGGCATACATTTTCCGCCGGGCGTGGTGAACTCGGCGAGCGCCGCGCTCTACGGCATCGAAAATACCAATCGCGGCTGTAATCTCTCGACGAGCTTAGATGCAATCGTCCCGCCAGCCACCACAATCGCCGGTACGTCTCCGGGATACGGAATCATTACAGGCAAAGCGGATTTAAACGATAGCGTCGCGACTGCCGTGAATCCAGGCGGCGTGCCCATTTTCAAAAACGGGCAGGAAGTTGGCGGGATTGGAGTCGTGGCGGCGGACCCGGGCACTGCGGAATATGTCGCATACGCGGCCGCGGGCATGATCGCCTTGAGCGGGCCGAGCGCAGCAACCGACGGTGTCGGCTTTCCTGCTTTTCCAGCGCCAGGGATTGTTTCTATTAACGGCATCACGCTGCCGTTCGTGAATCAAACCACTCCACCGAGCGGTGTTACGCCCGGCGCGTTCAACGCCGCCAACTTTACGGTGGCTCCCGTAGCGAGCCCGGGATCTCCGCCCGAAGGCGCGCTGATTGCGGCGACGAACGGTCCTATAGGCGGCCTGACGGCGGCGCAGGTGACGCAGATCATCGCCAGCGCGGTCGCAACGGCTAATCTGACGCGCGCGCAAATTCGTTTGCCTATCGGCGCGCGCGCAAAAATGACGATCGCGGTGAGCGACCTTGATGGCACGCTGATCGGCCTGTACCGCATGACAGACGGAACGGTGTTCAGCATTGACGTGGCCGCGACGAAAGCGCGCAACGTAATCTATTTCAGCGGAATGAACCGGCAAGCCGCGGATCTGAATCAGGTGCCGCTGGGAACGGCCGTCACAAATCGCAGCATTGGTTTCGGCGCGCAGCCTTTTTTTCCTTCAGGAATCGACGGCACCCCGCCGGGACCGTTTTTTAATTTGTATACGCAGGATACCGGGAACGCATGCACGCAGGGATTTCAAGTCCCAAGCGCGGCGTGGCCCAAAGCGAACCAAAGCGGCGTGGTATTTTTCCCGGGCTCGGAGCCGCTCTATATCAATGATGTGCTGGTGGGAGGGCTGGGCGTCAGCGGCGATGGCGTGGATCAGGATGACTACGTGACCGCGGGAGGCGCGACGGGATTTGAGGCGCCCACGGATATTCGTGCGGACCAGATTGTGATTGACGGTGTGCGGCTGCCATTCTTGAAGTTTCCGCGAAATCCGACGGACTAGAGACTCCGTGACGAGAGATTGGTGATGAGTGATGAGGGCCGTGCGGACTAGCCCTCGCGGAGTTTATGGCCAGAAAGATTTCCCAGGCCGTCGTAGGCGGCGTACTTATACATTTCAGAAAGCGTCGGGTAGTTGAAGACGAAGTCAATGAAGGCGTCGAGAGTCACCGCGGATTCCAGCGCCATCATTCCCAGGTGAATCAGTTCGGTGGCGCTTTCGCCGATAATCTGCACGCCAAGCAGGCGGCGATCTGACTGGGCGAAAATCAATTTCAGCAAACCGGTCAAATCGCCCACGATCTGGCCGCGGGTATTGTTGGCATAGCGCGCTCGTCCCACGGCGTATTCGATTCCCTTCTCCTTGCAGGTTTCTTCGGATTCGCCCACGGCGGAAATTTCGGGGATAGTGTAGACACCCATTGGCAGCATCGAAGCGAGCCGTTGCTTGTACTGAAATCCGAAGGCGTGGCAGACGGCGACGCGGCCTTGCTCCATAGAAGTGGAGGCCAGCGCAGGAAATCCGATAACGTCTCCGGCCGCATACAAGCGCGGCGCGGCGGTGCGATAGTTTTCATTCACTTCGATGTAGCCGCGTTTGTTCAGCGTCACGCCTGCTTTTTCGAGCGCAAGCTTGTCCACCGCTCCGCGACGTCCGGCCGCGAACAGGGCCGCTTCGGTTTCGAGTGTCTTGCCGGATTGCAGGGTGATGCGCACTTTCTTTTGCGCGCGCTCGATTTGAGTAGTGCGCTCACTGAAGAAAAATCGGACGCCAAGTTCCGCGAGCCGTTCGCGCAGGCACGCGGAAATTTCCGCGTCGAGAAAAGGCAAAGCTCGATCGCGGCCGTCAACCAGCGATACTTCAGCGCCCAGCGCCGTGAAGATGGATGCGTATTCGCACCCGATCACTCCGCCGCCCACCACCGCGAGACTGCGCGGAATCGAATCCATTTTCAGAATCGAGTCTGAATCGAAAATATTTTCGTCGTCGAAAGGGATTTCCGGCGCGCGATGAGGGACTGAGCCGGTCGCGATCAGAATGGCGTCGGCGTGCAGCGACAGATTTTCGCCGCGCGGCGTTTTTACTGAAAGCGTTGAGGGATCTTCGAACGAAGCCAGACCCCGGATGAGATCAATATCATGCGCGGCGAGGTTCTTGGCCAGCTTCTCGCGCTCGGTCTGGACGACCACGTCCTTGCGATGCATGAAATTCTTTACGGTCAAACCTTCGCGCAGCGAATAATCCACGCCGTACAAACCCCGTTGGCGTATTCCGGAAAAATACAGCGCGGATTCGCGAAGGATCTTGCTGGGAACGGTGCCGGTGTTTACGCACGCGCCTCCCAGAATGTCACTGGACTCAACGAGCGCGACGCGTTTGCCGAAGTACGCGGCTTGTGCAGCGCCTTTTTCACCTGCTGGACCCGAGCCGATCACCACCAAGTCATATTTTTGCACGCAAGCCCTCCCGGCGCGCTGCGCATGATCGTTCGTGCATGGCTTTCAGAAATCGCAAAAATATTTTCCGCGCCATCGCGAGTTAAGGCAGCAGCGCATTTACCTGGCGCAACTTCCCGGCGAAACGTGTGCGATCGTATGCGGACGGGTCCTGCAACTCCTGGAAAAGCGCGCTGATGGCTGTACGCAGTTCGGCTGAATGTGGGAATTTCTCGTTGCGCTCGTAAGCCACGAACAGCGATTGCACAGCCATGGCGGCCTGTGCCGCGGCATGTTCGCCCTGCGCCGAAATATTGTCCGCGTCGCCCGAAATTTTCCGCAGCAAGCGCAGCGTGGATGCAGGATCATTCGCCATCGCGTCCACTTTCACGGACAAATCGCCAACGAGCCTCGCGCAATTCCCAGCGGAATCAGCCACCGCGTCGCGGTCGGGATTCAGCTGGCTCATCAGTTGAGCCAGGCGCGCGAGTTCGGAGTCGAGTTTCCCCGCGCCATCACCATCAGCCTGAAGGACTATTTCGTGAAAAATCGTGTACCGCGAAGGATTCCACGGCGGATCGCCTGGGCGGCGCCCCGGGTATCCGCGCGCCTGCCGCCAACTATTTTCCGGCAACGTGAGGCTGTGATGGCACGCGTAGCACTGCAGCTCAGAATATTCGGGCCAGTATTTTCCGTGCGCACGAGATTCAAGGCGCAGCAGCGATTGTCGCAGCTGCACCGCCTGGCCGGTGGTCAGCTCGCGCACGTCGTACCAGGGATCGCTGTTTTCCGCTTCACCAGGCTCGCCCGGTTCTTTCCAGTGGCGCGGCATAACGGCGGAAAAGGAATCGAGCTCGAAATAGAGGTCCGGATGACCGGCCGCGATCATTTCGTGGTCAACGGATTTTTCCCCGCTGCCCAAATGGCAGCTCAGGCATTTTTCGCTGCGCTTGGTGAGGTCGCGCGTATCGTACATGCCCGCCGCGATGGATTTTTCGTGCGTCCAGTCGCGCTCGGTGTGAGGACCGAGCCAAGCAGCAGCTGGACCGTGGCAACTTTCGCAGCTCACGCCTTCGCTGAGGTCGAAAGTGCGGGCGCGTTGCGTCGCCGGAACATCCAGCGCGTGGCATGCCAGACATTTCGGCGCGGATTGTGCTTTGCCGATGCCGAGAATTGCGGCCATGCGCTCGCCGACGTTGCCTTGCAGAGACGCGTAGGCTTTCGAATGCTTGTCCTTGACGATCCATGTGCTGTACTCGTTCTGCAGCACGCGATTATCGCTGCGCGGCGAAACGCTGCCGTGGCATGTGGTGGATGCGCAAGAGCCGGGACCCGTGTAGCGCGGGGCCTGGCCTGCTTGGTTCGCTTGACCTGGCTGGCCCGCGTGATCATCGAATGCAAAGAGCGGCATTACGGTACCCTGTGAACGCGCAATTGGGCAAAGCGCAATGCTTGCCGTCAGGAAAACAAGAAATGAAGATGGAGAAATCGCAAGTAAACGGCGTTTTGTGGCGAGCTTCGTTTCCATTTGCAATTTGGCGGAGCAGGATGGCGCAAAGCAATCGCGGCGAAGCGCGAAAATCCTGCGAATCAGCCAGCTTGTACTCACGGATACTATCGAAATCAAATGAATTCAGCCGCATTTATTCGCTGCCGTTCGCGCAAGAATAACCGCATGCTCGACTTTTGCCCGAAGCTGGCGCTTATATCCCCATACGCCACACCTCCCAAGACTCAGGGTTGTTTTCCGGGCCGCTAATGCATACTCTCCCCGGTGAGGATTCCTTCCCCTTGATTTTTAGCGAGCTCAGGGAAATTCAACGCCAGTTCGGCTACTTGCCCGCCGATCAACTGAAAGCTCTCGCAAAAAAAATCGATGTGCCGCTGTATCGTCTGCATGGAGTCGCCAGCTTTTATCCCCATTTTCATCTGACGCCGCCGCCGAAAGCAGACGTGCGCGTTTGTCAGGACATGTCCTGCCATCTTCGCGGCGCTGGCGCGTTGCGCAGGGGGCTCGAAGAATCGTTCGACCAGGCCGCGTACACGGAGGCGAAGCTTGGCGGAGTCTCCTGCCTGGGCCGCTGCAACGAGGCGCCTGCGGTAGCGATCAACGAACATATTTACACTGGACTCTCGCAGTATCAGATCACGGCGATTGTCGGCGACGTACTTGCCGGCGGCACGCTGCCGGAAATTTCGCAGGTACATCGCCGGGTATCGTGCGCGTCTGATCCCTATAGCGAAGGCGAGCATTACCAGAACGTTCAGCGCCTGATCAAATCGCGGGATCTGAATGCGGCGTTGGAAACGCTGAAGGCTTCCGGATTGCGCGGCCTGGGCGGAGCTGGCTTCCCCACCGAATCGAAATGGCAAATGGTGCGCCAGGCGCCGGGACCAGAAAAATTTATCGTCTGCAACGCAGATGAAAGCGAGCCTGGCACATTCAAGGACCGCTTCATCCTGACGCACCTGCCGCACCTGGTGATCGAAGGAATGATCCTCGCGGGAGTGCTAACCGGCGCGCAGAAGGGCATCCTTTATATCCGCCACGAATACGAAGAGCAGGAAAAAATACTGGGAGAAGAAATCCGGCGTTGCGAGCAGAAGGGGCTGCTGGGGCTGCAAATCCTAGGAAGCGAATTCAGCTTTGAGCTGGAAATATTTGTCAGCCCCGGCGGATATATTTGCGGCGAAGAGACGGCGCTGCTGGAAGCGATCGAAGGCAAGCGCGCGGAGCCGCGTAATAAGCCGCCGTTCCCCGTGCAACAGGGTTTGTGGAACAAGCCGACCGTCATAAATAACGTCGAGACATTCGCAAACGTACCAACGATTCTTTTCCGCGGCGTGGATTGGTACAAATCGCAGGGGCTGAATGGCGCGGCCGGGCTGAAATTTATTGGTGTGAGCGGCGACGTGGTGCGTCCGGGAGTTTACGAAGTACCGATGGGCACGCCGGTGTCTGAACTTATTTTCAAATACGGTGGCGGGATTGCAAACGGAAAAAAATTGAAAGGATTCGCGCCGTCCGGTCCATCTTCCGGTTATTTGCCCGCTGCCATGGCGGATGTGCCGCTGGATTTCCAATCGCTGGCGGATGCCGGCTCGATGCTGGGTTCCGGCGCGCTAGTGGTGTGCGCGGAAGACCGCTGCATGCTGGACATGGCGCTGAATTCCACGCAATTCTTCCGCAACGAATCCTGCGGCAAGTGCGTCCCGTGCCGCGTGGGCTCGCAGAAATTGGTGGACATGCTGACGAGCTGGAGCGAAGGCAAAGGTTCGGCGGCGGATGTCGCGTTGATTGACGACCTTTCCGGAGCGCTGCGGCTCACCTCGATTTGCGGTCTAGGGCAGGTGGTGCCCGCGCCGATCGCGTCCGTGTTGAAGCATTTTCGCGCGGAAGTGGAATCACATATTTTGCAGCGGCGCTGTCCTGCGGGTGTTTGCCCCTGCGGTGAGCGCGCCGGCGGAAGAGCCGCGCAGGGCTTCGCAGCAGCGAAACCGGGGCGTGCATGAGCACAGCTCCGCTCGTAGAGCTCACCATTGACGGAAGGAAAGTCTCGGTGCCAGCTGGCACCACGATTTTCGACGCCGCGCGGATGCTCGACGTCGAGATCCCCACTCTTTGCCATCAACAAAACGAAAAGCCCGTGGGGGTTTGCCGCGTGTGCGTAGTGGACGTGGGCGCGCGCGTGTACACCGCTTCGTGCATTCGCCCCGTGGAACCCGGGATGGTGGTGAACACCGTCGCCGACGGAGTGAAGCGCGCGCGGCACACTTTGGTCGAGCTGCTGATGTCCGATCATCCCAGCCCGTGCGCGCGCGAGCGGCAATCCGGCGATTGCGAACTGGAAGCGCTGGCCAAGCAGGAGCAAATCACAACAGCGCGTTATACGCCGCGCGCGACGCGACGCGGCACAGACAATTCCTCGATGAGCATTGCCGTAGATTTCGATGCGTGCATTTTGTGCGACCGCTGCATCCGGGGCTGCGCCGATATTCGTGAAAATTTTGTATTGGGACGCATGGGCAAAGGCCCCACGGCGGGAATCGCTTTCGATAACAACGAGCCGATGGGCGAATCGTCCTGCGTTTCCTGCGGTGAGTGCATGGTTTCCTGTCCCACGGGCGCGCTGACGAATAAGGTTGTGACGCAGACGGCAATCGCGCAAACACCGGATTCCCAGCCAGTGGCGCTGGAAGAATTGCAGAGGCTGCCGTTCTTCGAAGGCGTTTCCGGAACCTTTCTAAGCCTGAATCGCAATGCCGTGGTGCGCCGGCACTTCAAACCCGGCGAAGTGATTTGCCGCGAGGGCGAATACGGCTCCACGGCGTTCTACATGCTGGAAGGCCAAGCCAAGGTTTCCATCGCCAGCCCCATCGCACACGTAAGAACCAAAGGCGCGGTGCGCAAATTCCTGGGAAAACTTTCCAGCAAGCTGACACAGCGCCAGAACGACGAGCGCGAAGAGGAAACTTCGCAGCACTGGATTCACATTGATGCGCCGATGGACCTGAGCTACGACAATCCGGTGGCCACGCTGGGTCCCGGCGACCTGTTCGGCGAAATGACTTGCATGAGCTTGTATCCGCGGTCGGCGACGGTGCGCGCGGAAACCGCTTGCACCGCGCTGGAAATGCTGCGCAACGTGCTGGACATCATGCAGCGGAACAAAACTTTTCGCGCGCGGCTGGATCAATCGTACCGGCAGCGCGCGCTGGATAGTCATTTGCGCGCGGTTCCGGTGTTTGCGGAATTGACGGACGAATTCATCGAGGGACTGCGCGAACGAGTGGAGCTGCTGCGCTTTACACCAGGCCAGGTGATTTGCCGCCAGGGCGACGCCGCCGACAGTTTCTACCTGGTGCGCATCGGCTTCGTGAAAGTTTCGCAGACGCACGCGGGCGGAGAAATGGTACTGGCATATCTTTCGCGCGGCGAATATTTCGGCGAAACGGCGCTGCTGGAAGATACGGTGCGCAGCGCGACCTGCTCGGCGCTGGACCACGTGGAAGTGGTACGAATCAGCGCCGAAGATTTCGCCAGCATGACGCGGCAGTTCCCCGGAGTGCGCCAAAAGCTCGCGCAGGTGGGGCAAGAACGCGTGCAGATGAATCGCGAAACGCTGGTGATGATCAACAGCACGCCGCTGGACAGCTTCCTGAAACAGGGGTTGATGGAAGCGCAGAGTTTATTGCTGCTAGATCTGGACGCGTGCACGCGCTGTGACGCTTGCGTGAAGGCTTGCGCGGATGCGCACGAAGGTGTGACGCGGCTGGTGCGCGAAGGATTGCGATTCGATCATTACCTGGTGGCCACTTCGTGCCGCCAGTGTCTGGATCCACTGTGCATGGTGGGATGCCCGGTGGGCTCGATTCGCCGGCGAAATTCGCTGGAAGTGATTATCGAGGATTGGTGCATCGGCTGCGGACTGTGCGCGGAGAATTGCCCGTACGGCAACATCAACATGCATCCGTTTAATGTTTTCACCGACGTGCCGGGAATGCCCGGACAGAAAAAAGCGATGGTGAAACAGAAGGCCACGTCCTGCGACCTTTGTTCGGATTTCGCAGAGCCAAGTTGCGTTTACGCTTGCCCGCACGACGCGGCGCATCGCGTGAATCCGAGGAAATTTTTCGCGAATTTGCTGAAACAAGGCGCGAGCGCTACGCCAGAAAGCTAAGAGATTAATTCTGCAGCACGGGAACGCACGAAACCTTGCGCATTGACCGCACACACCGGGCGTGGCTGATTGCGTCACTGATTATATTGGGCGTCGCGACGGCCATTTATCTTATTTACGCCGCGAGTTCTCCGGCGGGAGCGAGCGGCGGCAGCGCCATCGGATTGATGTTTGGGATTGCCGGCTCGCTCTGCATGATTTTCGCAGGATTGCTGGCGGCGCGGAAGAAAGTTCCGGTCTGGAGGCTGGGCCGCGCGCAGACTTGGATGCGCGGTCATCTGTGGCTGGGCTTGCTGAGCCTGCCACTGATTCTTTTTCACGGCGGGTTTCGGTTCGGCGGCCCGCTCACCAGCGTTCTGATGGTGCTGCTGATCGTGGTCGTCGCAAGCGGAATATTCGGCGCGGTTTTGCAACATTACATGCCGCCGGTGATGACCACACGCATCCCGATGGAAACAATTTTCGAGCAAATCGATCGCGTGCGCGCGCAACTGCTCGATGAGGCCGACAAATTGGTGGAAGCTGCGTGCGGCCCGCTGAATTTGCGGAAGGCCGCGCCGGCGCCAAACGCCCACTCAAGCGTAGCCACCGCGACGATCCAAGCAACCGATGCGCTCCCACTGTGCAACTTTTATAGGCGCGACCTGCGGCCTTTTCTGCAGCAGCAACGCGCACAAAGTTCCGCGCTTTCGAGTAAAGTCAAAGCCGCGGGGATTTTCGAAAGCTTGAGGACGCTATTGCCCGTTGTTCTGCAAGCGACCGTAAAAAATCTCGAAGATATATGCGAAGAGGAACGCCAATTGCGGCGGCAGATACGCTATCACCATTGGCTGCACGGATGGCTGATGTTGCACGTTCCATTGTCGTTGGCGCTTCTCTTGCTGGGATGCGCGCACGCGATCATGGCGTTGCGTTACTGAGGCGGCGCGTAGAGACGGATAGAGGCGAGAACTGGTGGCCCGAGCCAAGCTCACAACAAAAACCCTGGCGCAGCGGATTGACCTCGAATATTTCAAGCATCCGCACCCGTTCCGGCGCCTGCGTTTTATTTTGTCCGTCACGATTCCCGTAATCGCGCTGCTCTGGCTGGGCTGGTACGCGCTGGCTCGCAACAACCGAATTTATAGCGGCGGAAAAATGTCGGCGTCTCATGCAGTGCTCAGCGCGCGCTGCAGCGCGTGCCACGTGGCGCAGGTCGGCATGTTCAGCGCAAGAGCCAGCGATCAAGGCTGCGATTCCTGCCACGATGCGCCGCTGCATCACGGGAATCAGGTTTTCACGCCAACTTGCGCGGAGTGCCACGCAGAACACCGCGGACACCCGCGCCTAGCCGTAACCGCGGACGTCAGTTGCACGCAGTGCCACGCGAATCTGCACACCACTGGAGCTGCCGCGCATTTCACGACGGATATAACACGCTTCGTCGGCGGCCATCCTGAATTTGCGGCGTTACGTCCCGGCAGCGTTGACCCGGGCACGATCAAGCTTAATCACGCGATACACCTGAAACACAATCTGGGCGGGCCGAATGGCCCGGTGCAACTCGATTGCGACGATTGCCATCGCACGGCGAAGCCGGAATCGCGCTGGAGATTCGGCGCAAGCGGCGCGCAAGATCAGCCGGTAAATCTGCAGGCGATTCCGCCATCCATGGACCCCAGCCGCGCGTACATGTCTCCCGTCGCGTACGCGAGACATTGCGCCGCGTGCCACGGATTGCAATTCGATACGCGTTTCCAGGAAGGCGTGCCACACGACACGCCCGAAGTAATTCATACATTCCTGGTACAAAAGTTTCAGCAATACATCCCGAACCATCAGGCCGACCTGCGCATCATAGCTCCGAACCGCAACCTTCCGGATCAGCCGATCCCGCCTGCGCTGCGTGTGCTCACCGAGCAGCAGTGGCTAGCACTCCGCGTGGCAGAATCGGAGGATCTGCTTTACCGGAAGACCTGCGCGCAATGCCACGCGCTAAAATTTGCCGCAAATGCGCCACTACCCATCGTCGCAAAATCCAATATTACGCAGCGCTGGTTCCAACACGCTGTCTTCAATCACGATACGCACAAGCTCCTGAAATGCGTCGAATGTCACTCCAGCGCGACGACGAGCCAAGAAACGGCGGACGTGTTGCTACCGGGGATCCAGACTTGCGAGAAGTGCCATCGCGGCGGACGCGAATATGCGGAATCGCGATGCTTTGAGTGCCACATCTATCACGACTGGAAACGCGAGAAGAGTATGAAAGGAACTTTCACTTTGTCGGCGTCGCTGCGCAGCAACTGATCCGACATTCCTGTTAATCGGCAAGAAAGAACCAATCTGAAGAGCTTATAGCGTGCCGCACTTTACTTCGTTTTCATCACATACACGCCGTCCCACTCACCTTCGGGCGCGCTTTGCGAGTACTCCACGGCGCGTTCCAGAAAAACCTGGCTCGGCCCATCATCCGGAAATTTCAGCAGAACATCGGTGAACAGCGCCGCCGCCTCACGCCAATTTTGCGACCGGTAAGCCGCCATGGCCCGGTCGAAAAGTTCAAGCAGCGGCTCGTATTTCGATTTTTCGGCGACCACATCCATCAGCTCGTAGATGTTCACCGGCAAAGTTTTGCCCTTGACTCGAATCTTGTCCAACTCGCGACACACAAACTGGCTGGACACCTGACGATAAGTGGCCTCGCTGATCACAATCTGTACCTGATACTGCTTGGTGATGCCTTCGAGGCGCGATGCCAGGTTCACGTTGTCACCCATCACGGTCCATGACAACCGGCGCGCCGAGCCCATGTTGCCCACATTCACCAAACCAGTGTTCAAGCCGATGCCAATCGAAATCGGAGGACGACCCACCGCCTGCCATTTGGCGTTCAGCACCGCCAGACCGCCTGCCATGCGCAACGCGCACGTGCAGCTGCGCGAAGCATGATCTTCCTGCGGATACGGCGAGCCCCAGAAGGCCATGATGGCGTCGCCGATATATTTATCGAGCGTGCCATCAGTGGCAAAAACAAAGTCGGTCATTTGCCCGAAATATTCGTTGAGCAGGTGCACCAGTTCGTCCGGAGTCAGGCCTTCGGAAATGGTGGTGAATCCGCGGATATCGCTGAAGAGCACGGAGAGTTCCTTTACCTCTCCGCCGGGCCGAATGTACTTCTCCGGATCTTTTTCAATCAGCTCGATCACGCCGGGAGAAAGATACTGTGAAAAGCTTTTGCGAATATTGCGCTTAGCGCGTTCCTCGCGGATCATGCGCAGGCTCGTGATGGCCGCGTAGTTCGCCGCGAGCGTGCCAGCGGGAATCACAAAGCTGAGCCACTGGCCCTTGTCCACGAAGCTGAAATACACGAACCACGCATAGGCCGTGAGCGTCAGTAGCACGGTGATCGTTGAATACAAGGGCGTCACGCGGCTAAATATAAATCCGAAAAACAGCCCGAACAGAAGAATGAAGCCGGTATCCACGGCCATTTCATTGAGCCCGCGCCTGAGGAAACCGCGGCTCTGCTCTTCGCTATGCAGCAAGTTGTCGATGATATTGGCGTGGACTTCGACCCCCATGTAAACACCCTCGAAAGGGGTGTTGCGGATATCGCCGATGGCCAAAGCCGTTGCTCCCACCAGCACGATCTTGTCTTTGAAGGCTTGCGGCGGCGTGTTTCCGCTGATTACGTCCCACATCGAATACTGCGCGTAGGTGTGGTACGGACCCGTGTAGTTCAATAGCGCGCTGCCATCGCTGGCGTGCCGCAACGTGTGGCGTCCAAGCTGAATCCGTTCGAGCCCATTCGGCCCAATATAGGCCGCAATTTGCTGGTCCGGAATTTTTTCGTATGCGCGCACCACTTCCAGATCGAGCGAAGGGAAAAAGTCCAAATCCTGGTAGCGGATCATCAGCAAGGCGTGGCGCAGGGTGCCGTCGGAATCAGGCACAATGTTGATGAATCCAAAGGAGGCGGCTGAATCCGCAAGTTTGGAGATGTTGGCTTCGACGCCCTGCCTCACCAATCCGCCGTTATCTTTCCACACCTGGCCCAGGTCCACGGTCTCTCCGCTCTTGAATCCCGCCGGCAGCACTTGAGGAAACACGTGGGCCCAGGCGATATTGAAATATTCCTCCGCCAGTTTTGGATCAGGTTGGGAGTCCAGAAATATGTGGCCAAGCACAACGTTGCCGCTGTTCTTCATGGTGGCGGCCAGCGCGGCGTCCTGATCACTGGCCAGTTCCAGGTCTTCAATCTGCTTCCGCAGGGCAGGCGATGTCGAACCGCCAAGCTCCGCCTGCAACTTCCGCAGCGCCTCGCCCCCGGAATTACTCTCCGGCGTCGGAAACGTGACGTCGAACGCAATCACGCGCGCTCCGCCGGCGCTCAATCGATTTATCAACGTCGCATAGTTTTTTCTGGGAAGCGGAAAGGAGTCAATTTTCTGGAGGGTCTGCTCGTCAATGCCCACGATAACGATGCGGTCGTCGTGCGGGCGCGCACCGCGCATTTCGAAACGCAGGTCCAGCGAGCTTTGTTCGATGCTTTGCAGGAAAGCGAAACCGGCGCGCGAATCAATCGCGCCAATCCCCGAAAATCTGAACAATATCAGCCCGAGCAGCGTGACCAGCACGCCCAGACCCAGGTCCACGTGGTCGAGCGCGAATCCTTTTAACCGTTCCCGCCAGCGGGGCCATCGCTGTTGCGGCGAGCTCATAGAAATCGCACTGCGTAATCAGTTCTCTGGGCCATTCTTTTGGGCGCAATCGTGCCAGTCTGTAACGGACGAAGGTGTTCGCAACTCCGACTTACGGAGCTCTGTTCCCGGGGGGGGGCGGTGGCGTACCCCCGCCGCGCGTGAGGCCAACGCCAAGGCCGACTCCCAATCCCACCGCCACTGCCGTGCCAATGAAAACCCAACGCAGGGTGTGGCCTTGGTGCGGGATCCCGGCGCTGCTGGGAATGTCTGTATCGGTGAGGCTGGCTTGTAGCGTCGCGGGCGGTGTGTCCGATGCGTGGAATCCGGCGGGCGGCAATTCCGATGTAATTACCACCATTTGCCCGGCGCCCACCGTTACGGAGTTCGAAGCCGCGTCGGATTGCCCGGAATTGTTGGTGGCGTGCGCTCCGTTCAATGGCGTCACCGAAACTTTGCCCTTGTAGCAGATCACCGTGGTGGAATTCGACTCGAATCCGACGTAAAAATCCGTGCCGATGACGCCGATCACGGCGTTGGGCGTCTTCATTTCGAATTTCCCGCCCGGTTTTGAGATCTTCACCACCTGGCTGCGAATCTTGCCGAAATCCATTTCCAACGAGGTCTGCTGCGAAGCGCTGTCGTGCTGCACGATGCGCAGCTCGCTATCCGAGCCCAGGCTGAGAATCGAGCCGTCCTTCAGACCGGCGCGCACACGTCCGCTATGCTCCGTCTTCAGTAAATCATTCCAATTCAAATCCTCTTTGACCTTCGCGGTTTGCGAATTGCGCGTGGCTGCCGGGATCAAAGCGTTGATCTGGCCCGCGGGTTGATTGCCCGTCTGAGGCTGCGGCATCGCTGGCAGAGCCGCCAGCAGAGAGCTCAGCACAATCACAGTAAAGCGCCTAAACGAATTCATCCGTAACTCCTTTGAAAGATTTCTCGGCGTCCAGTTGCAACGATTTTGACAGAGGCTCGGAGAGTGTCAACGCGCAGCGCCACCGAGTGCGCCAAGGTGGTTAATAGCAGGCCCTGAAATCGAGGTAGCGATGCGAGAGATACCCCGCTGATCTACGCGGTTCCTGGTGAACTCAGGCGCGACACCGCCCCGCCGCATGCCTGCCGGGGCCATAGGCCTCACTTTTAGGTTTAGTGGAAAGTAAGGACTAGAACCTTTTCTGTGCGTTCGGACAGTTGTCGGCTTCGTTCCCTCCCCCTAACCTATTTCTAAGAAAGCGCTTATTCCCCTTTTGGAACTAACAACATGCCACGGGGGGTTTTCGCCGCGAATTTCTGGCCTGCGAATGGAACGTACTCCTACGCGCTGGCGGGCTTCCGCGCGTTCCGCGATTTCGACGGGAGCAGGCGCGAACTTCGGCGACACTTCCCTGCTGGCAACCTCCAGCAACGTGCAAAATGTGGTGGTCTATGCGAGCTCGAACAGCAGCACTGCTGGCAGGTTTGTGTTTGTAGCCATCAATCGTTCCACCAGTTCGCCAGCAACCGCTATCGATGGCCAATCGCTTTCCGGCACCGCCAAGCTCGATCAGATCACGGCGGCTTCCGCGCAGGGACAAAATCCCGTCCGGCCGGTGTCCATTAGTACGATGCCGGCGAGCGGCTCTTCTTTCCCAATCGCGCTGCCGGCGTTGAGCGTCACCACCATCGAAGTGAACTAGCGAGCGCCAGGGCACTGGCGGGTAGACAAAACCAGATCGGTCCCCCTCATCTCATCTGGCTCGAGAATCTGAGCAAGTTAGAATTCTTGACTTTACAGAAGGCTCGCGATAGTGTCTTGCTGGTCATGAAACTTCGGGCACAAAATCTTCTGCGCCATCATCATCACGCCATCCCGTGCCCGCGGTGGTGTGACTAGCGAATCCGAAACTAAGCTGGACTCATCTACCCGCAGGCGCCTAACCCGCCTGCGGGTTTTTTGTATTTAGGGAGCAAAAAATGGACCTCCTCGACTTCGAAAAGGAAAACGGCTTGATCCCGGCCATTGTCCAGGACGATTCCAGCGGCGAAGTGCTGATGCTGGGATTCATGAATCGCGAAGCGCTGGAACGCACGCGCGCCACGGGACTCGTGACTTTCTACAGCCGCTCGCGCCAGAAATTGTGGACCAAGGGCGAAAGCAGCGGGCAGAAACTGCTGCTGCGCGAATTGCGTATGGACTGCGACCGGGACGCGCTGCTGGTGCGCGTGGAACTTTCCGGCTCGGCCGTCTGCCACGAAGGCTATCGCAGCTGTTTTTTCCGCCGTCTCGAAAGAAACGGTGCCGTCGAGGTGATCGCCGAGCGCGTATTTTCTCCCGGAGAACTTTACGGCGAAGGAAAGAAACCATGAGCACCCTGAAGCTGGGCATACCCAAAGGAAGTTTGCAGGATTCCACGGTAGAACTCTTCGCGCGCGCAGGCTGGCGCATCTCAGTGAATTCCCGCAGCTACTATCCCGCGATTGACGACTCCGAAATCGAATGCATGCTAGTGCGCGCACAAGAAATGGCGCGTTACGTCGGTAGTGGCGCGCTGGACGCTGGCATCACCGGCAAGGACTGGATTCTCGAGACCAACGGCGCGGTGGAAGAAATCGCCGAGCTGGTGTATGCGAAGACGAGCCTGGGCCGCGTCCGCTGGGTGCTGGCGGTGGCCGAGGATTCGCCTGTGAAAAACGTCAGCCACCTCGCAGGAAAGGTGATCGCGACCGAAGCCGTGCATCTCACGGAACAGTATTTGCAGCGGCACGGAGTAACCGCGCGCGTGGAATTCTCCTGGGGCGCAACCGAAGTGAAAGTCCCGCAACTGGCCGATGCCATCGTGGAGGTCACTGAGACCGGCGCTTCGCTGCGTGCCAATCACTTGCGGATTGTGGACACACTGCTGGAATCCGCGCCGTGGTTTATCGCCCATCGCGCGTCCTGGCAAGACCAATGGAAGCGCGAAAAAATCCAGAACATGGTCTTGCTGCTCGAAGGCGCAATCAAGGCATATAACCGCGTGGGCTTGATGCTCAACGTCCGTCGCGAGGATCTTCCCAACGTGCTGGCAGCGTTGCCCGCGTTGCGAAATCCCACCGTGGCGCAGCTGAGCGATCCGGACTGGGTGGCAATCAACACCATCGTCGAAGAACGCACCGTGCGGCAACTAATCCCGAAACTCAAATCGGCGCACGCGGAAGGGATTGTTGAGTATCCCCTCAACAAAATTGTGTATTGATGCGCGTACTCCGGCTCACTGGCACAATCGAAGAAAAGATTTTGGCGCAGCGGCGCGGCTGCGATGCCGCGGCGGAACGCGCTGCGGCCCGCATCGTTCGCGATGTGCAGCGCCGCGGCGACCCAGCGTTATTTTATTGGACGAAGCGCTTCGACCGCGTCGCACTGCAACAAAACAACGTGTGGGTTCCACGCGATGCATTACGCAGTGCGTCGCGCCGCGTCTCCTCCGAGTTTCTTGAGGCTGTGGACCATGCCGCGCGCAACATACGCGCCATCGCGCGACGCCAGAAACCGCGGGGGTGGAACCTGCAAGTGGAACCGGGCGTGCGCGCGAGCCAGCGCGTGCGGCCCATCGAAACGGTGGGATGTTATCTGCCAGGCGGAAGATTTTCGCTGGTTTCAACGCTACTAATGACCGCGATTCCCGCGCAAGAAGCCGGCGTGCGCAACATCATAATTGCGAGCCCGCAGCCCAGCGACGAACTTCTCGCAGCTGCCGAAAAACTCAAAGTTCGGCGAATTGCGCGCGTCGGTGGAGCGCAAGCGATCGCCGCTCTCGCCTACGGCACACACTCAATTCCGCGCGTGGACAAAATATTTGGCCCGGGCAATCGCTACGTCACCGCTGCCAAGCGCCTGGTCAGCGCCGACTGCGCGATTGATTTGCTCGCCGGACCAACCGAAGCAGTAGTCTTCGCATCGAGCGGCAATCCCGCCTTCATTGCAGCCGATCTCATCGCCCAAGCCGAACACGATGCGGATGCTGTCGCGCTTTTCGTCACCACCTCGCTGCATTTCGGTCGCCGTGTCGCTGCTGAAATCGAACGGCAGCTCGCGCGGCTAACGATCTCGAATCCCGCGTGGCGCGCGTTCGCGAAAAATGTCTCCGTACTCGTCGCGCCTAATCCCGCAGCCGCCGTACGCTTCGTCAATCGCTTCGCGCCGGAACATCTGGGCTTGCCCGGCACGGCCAGCCGCCTCGCAGATCGCTTCGATTCGGCGGGTAGCATATTCCTCGGCGATTGGAGCGCGCAATCCTTCGGCGATTACGCCACTGGCACAAATCACGTGCTGCCCACAGGCGGCGTGGCCCGTGCGCGCGGCGGATTATGCACGGCCGATTTCGTGAAATGCGTCAGCGTGCAGGAAGTTACTCGCGCGGGGCTCGCGCGTCTGGCGCCGGTTGCCAAAGAATTCGCAAAAGCCGAAGGCTTGCTGGCGCACGCGCGCGCCGTCGAGGTGCGCGAATGAAGCCCGTAACTCCAATACGCAGGGCCGTCGCAGGAATGCGTTCTTATCATCCGCCGCTCGAAGGCCGCGACGGAAAACTGCGCCTGGATTTCAACGAAAACAGCATCGGCTGCTCGCCGCTGGCGCGCCAAGCGCTGCGCGATCTCACTTTCGCAGCTGTCTCCATGTATCCCGAGCAGGAAAGCGTGCGCCGCGAGCTAGCGGCGTTTTTCGGAGTGCGAGATAGCGAGCTGCTCCTGACCAACGGCACCGATGAAGCACTGCACCTGATCGTGGACACGTTTGTCGAACCGGATGACACAATTGTGCTCGTCGAACCCACCTTCGCCATGTACCGCTTCTATTCTGAACTTGCAGGAGCGCGCATCCACGCGCTGCGCTACAACGCCGCTATGCAATTTCCAACGAACCAGCTGCTAGCCGCACTAAGCAAAGGCCCGCGCATCTTTTTCCTCGCCAATCCGAATAATCCTACTGGCAGCGTGCTGCAACCTGTGGAATTGCGACGCATCCTGAAAGCCGCCACGAAGACTCTGGTAGTTGTGGACGAAGCCTATTTTGAGTTTTCCGGAATCACGATTCTTTCCTGGATCAGGCGCCACAACAATCTGGTGGTAACGCGCACATTTTCAAAGGCCGCCGGGCTAGCGGGCCTGCGTCTCGGCTGCATTTTCGCTAATCGCTCCATCGCCGAACATTTTAGAAAAGCGCAATCGCCCTATCCCGTGAATGTCGCCGCTCTGGTGGCGGCGCGCGCCACAATACGCGATCGACAATTCCTGCGCAGCACGCTCCGCGAATGCCGCCGCAGCCGCAGAGAACTCGAGCGCGGACTCGCAAAGCTCGGCATCCCATTCTTCCCCAGCGCCGGGAACTTCGTTCTGCTCTTCCTCGGCGCCCGTGCGAATGAAATCATCGTGTCTCTCGCTCGCCGAGGAACGCTGATCCGCAATCGCTCCAACGATTTCGGCGGCGCCGGCTACGTGCGCATCACTCTCGGAACGCTTTCCCAAACTCGCCGCGTGCTGGGGCAACTAAAAGAGATCCTGATCCGATGAGAAAAGCAGCGATCCGCCGCACCACGAACGAAACCAGCGTCAAGCTTAAGCTGAACCTAGATGGCCGCGGAAAAGCTCGCATTGATAGCGGCATCCGCTTTTTCGATCACATGCTCGAGCAAATCGCCCGGCATGGCGGGCTCGATCTCGATCTGGTCGCCCGCGGCGATCTGGACGTGGACCAACATCACACCGTGGAAGACGTCGGCATCGCGCTGGGCGAAGCCGTGAAACGGGCGCTCGGCTCGAAACGTGGCATCCTGCGCGCGGGATACTACTTGATGCCCATGGACGATTCGCTAGCGGCCTGCGCGCTTGATTTTTCCGGCCGCGCGCAATTTGTCTGCAAGTGGCGGCCGCTCGCTCGCCGCGTCGGCGATTTTCAAACCGAGCTGCTCGAGGATTTTTTTCAGGCGTTCGCCCAAGCGGCCGCGGCCAACGTACATTTGCTCCACGTGTACGGCCGTTCGTCACATCACCAGATTGAAGTGATGTTCAAAGCCTTCGCCCGCGCGTTGCGATTCGCCACCACGCGCGATCGCCAGCTGCGCCGTGTTTTGCCGACCACCAAGGGGCTGCTGTGAAACTTTCCATCATTGATTACGGCGCCGGAAATTTGCCGTCGGTCGAACGCGCTTTGCGAAGTCTGGGCGCCGAAACAGAATGCGTCACCAGGCCCGAACAAATCGCGGCGGCTCGAGCGCTAATCATCCCCGGCGTCGGACATTTCTCCGCATTCGTAAGCGGACTGCGCGAAAGGAATTTGACCTCAGCGCTTCGACAAGCGCTCACAAGCGGAATTCCAGCTCTCGGGATTTGCCTCGGCCTGCAAGCGATGTTCGCGTCCAGCGCGGAAGCCCCCGGCGAGCCAGGTCTCGACCTGATTCACGAAAATGTGCGAGCCCTGCCCACCACCGTGAAATCGCCGCATATCGGCTGGAACCAACTGCGACTTCTGCGCGACAGTATCCTGCTTCGTGAAATCCCGAACGACGCCTATTTTTATTTCGCGCATTCCTACGCTGCGGCCGCAAACGAACCGCACACCGCCGCCGCATGCATTCATGGTTTTCCGTTCGCCGCCGTCGTAGAAAAAGACAACATGATGGCCGTACAGTTTCATCCTGAAAAATCGGGTGAATCGGGCGCGCGCGTGCTGCGCAATTTTCTGGAGTGGGCGCAATGACGCTCGCTCGCCGCATCATTCCCTGCCTGGATGTAGACGCCGGCCGCGTCGTGAAAGGAGTCGAGTTCGCCGCCCTGCGCGACATGGGCGATCCCGAAGAACTCGCCGTCCGTTACAACAGCGAAGGTGCCGACGAACTGATCCTCCTCGACATCACCGCGTCGCGCGATGGCCGCGCCACGTTTCTGGAAACGGTTCGCCGGGTCGCACAGCAATTAAATATTCCATTCACGGCGGGCGGTGGAATCCGCCGCCTCGAAGATGGAAACGCCGTGCTGCGTGCCGGCGCCGATAAAGTCACCGTGAACACCGCCGCAGTCGAGCGTCCGGAATTAATTTCCGACCTCGCCGCGCGATTTGGTTCGCAAGCCGTTGTGCTTTCGATGGACGTAAAAAAAACGAGCACCGGCTGGAAAGTTTTCATCCGAGGAGGCGCCGAATCCAGCGGACGCGACGCCGCGGCGTGGGCGCGCGAAGGCGTAGCGCTCGGTGCCGGCGAGATTCTTCTCACTTCGATTGACCGCGACGGCACTTGCAGCGGCTTCGATTGCGACTTGACGGCGGCGATTGCTGCCCAGGTATCGGTTCCGGTGATCGCTTCCGGTGGCGCAAAAACTTTCGAGGATTTTCGGGCGGTCTTCGGTGAAGGCCAGGCCGACGCCGCGCTCGCCGCTTCGATCTTTCACACCGCCGAACACTCGATTGGTGCGTTGAAAAAATATTTGGCAGGCAGCGGCGTGCCTGTGCGCCTCAGCCGATGATTATTCCCTGCATTGATTTGCAAGGCGGCAAAGCCGTGCAACTGGTTCGCGGGCGGAAGCTCGCACTTTCCGTTGACGACGTCCTTGGCCTGCTCGAACGCTTTCGCGACCATCCGGTCCTCCATGTGATTGATCTGGACGCCGCGATTGGCACCGGCTCGAACGGCCGCTGGATCAAGATTTTGTCCAGCCGGGCAAAAATGAAGATTCGCGTGGGCGGCGGAATCCGCAGCGTAGTCCGTGCAGAGAAGGTTCTTTCCTGGGGCGCGGAGAAAATTATCGTGGGCAGCGCCGCGTTCCGCGATGGAGAAATCGCGCACGATTTCCTCCAACAATTGCGCGCGCGCGTCGGGCGCAAGAATGTGATTCTGGCGCTGGACAGCGAACGTGGCCAAATCGTCGTGCGCGGCTGGCGGCAGCGCCTGAAATTGCGTCCCGCGGACGTAATTCCACGGCTCGAACCCTACTGCTCCGGATTTCTTTGCACATTCGTGGACAACGAAGGGACCATGAAAGGCACAGACCTCGCCTGGTTCCGAACACTGCGCTTCGTCACAAGAAAACCCATCACCGCAGCGGGAGGCATTCGCAGCTACAAAGAAGTTCGCGCGCTGGAAAAAATGGGCATGCAAGCAGCCGTCGGCATGGCTCTTTACTTGGGCAAGCTCTCCGGCTCGTGACCGGCGATTTCTTTCAGCGCCACGCCACTCACCCGCAGCTTCATCATCTGCGCGCACAAATTCAAAATGCGCGCAGCCGCATTCTCAGCGCTCAATCCTCGGCTGTGAATATTCGAAATCAGGTTGCGCCTCGCATCCGAATGCGTGCGCTCCGGCTGGTACGCCATGTACGCCGACAAACTTTCCGCGGTCGCCAGGCCCGGCCGCTCGCCAATCAGCAGCAGCACAATCCGCGGTCTCAGCAGCTCGCCAATTTCATTCACAATCCCTACCCGGCAATGATGAATGATAAACGTCTGGCCGGCGCTCCAACTTCGCGCCTCCGCTCCCTGCACCAGCAACGGAAGCAGCCGCGGAACCTGCGCGCCAATCGCCGGAACAGATAGCCCGTCGCCGATTGCGATCTGCACATCGCGCCCCGCAGCACATCGCCGCACAATTTCCTCGCGCGATGCGTCACTGAATGCACGCCCCAGAGATGGATGCTGCAAATATTCGTCCTGCGAAGACGCGCGCGTGCGCACCTCGAACAACTTCCATCGTTCCACAAATTCCGCGCCGAACGTCGCTTTAACATCAAGTTCCGTACGCACTGCATCGCGCGCTGCCGCATGGTCTTCGCGCAGTTGCAGTTGCGTTTCCGTGCGATAAGCCGGCCCCGCGCGCCCAACGAGAATTCGCGCTGGCGTGCGCGCACGAATCTTTCGCACCGGCTCCGGCCAATCGGAGCCGGCAACCAATTTATTGGCCGCGATTTTGCCGGAGTCTTCAACCATTCAAGCCATGCCCTGCAGCGAGGATTCCAGCCCCTGTAAAAGTTGTCGCCGCGCCGGGGCATCCAACCGCACCGGTTCGCCATCTCGATAAATTCCCGTACTTTCCAGCCACGCCAAGAATTCCGGAGCCGGCCGCAGGCCGAAAATCTTGCGCACGCCCATCGCATCATGATAGCTGGTGGATTGATAGTTCAGCATCACATCGTCGCCGCACGGCACGCCCATGAAGTAATTGCATCCCGCCGCGCCTAGCAGCAGAAGAAGATTGTCTGCCGAATTCTGATCCGCCTCCGCGTGATTCGTGTAGCACACGTCGCAGCCCATCGGCAGTCCCAGCAGTTTGCCCATGAAATGATCTTCCAGCCCCGCGCGAATAATTTGCCGTTCGTCGTAAAGATATTCTGGGCCGATGAATCCCACCACGCTATTCACCAGGAACGGATCGAAAACGCGCGCGATGCCATACGCCCGGGCCTCCAACGTTAGTTGGTCCACGCCGCAGTGCGCCTCCGCTGAGAGCGCGCTGCCCTGCCCCGTCTCGAAATACATCACGTTCGTCCCTTTCCAGACGACGTCCTTGCGTTGCGCGTGATGTTCGAGCACTTGGTCACGCCCTTCGCGCAACATAGCGAGCGTGATGCCAAAACTTTTATTCGCCGCTTCGGTGCCGCTGACCGATTGGAACAATAGATCCACCGGCGCGCCGCGGCCCAACGCCGCAAGTTGTGTTGAAATGTGCGCGAGACAGCAAGTTTGCGTCGGCGCGCTGCAAGCAGTTACCAGGCGATCGAGGGCGTACAAAATCGCCCCAACCGTCTCCACCGAATCCGCCGCCGGGTTGACGCCGATCACCGCGTCGCCGCATCCATAGAGCAGGCCTTCAAACGCGGCGAGCAAAATGCTGCCGACATCGTCCACCGGATGATTGGGCTGCACGCGAATGCCCAGCACACCGCGCTCGCCCATGGTGTTGCGGCAGCGCGTGACGTTACGAATCCGCGCCGCGGCTAACACCAGGTCTTTGTTGCTCATGATTTTCGCCGCGGCTGCGGCGATTTCCGGAATGATGGCGCGCTGAACGGTCTGGAGTTCGCTTTCGGTGGTGGCATCATCGAGCAGGCGCTCGCGGAATTCACCGACGGTCATACTTTTCAGGGGCTGGAAGTTTTCGCGATCGAACGACTCCAGGATCAGACGGCTGACGTCGTCCTGATCCGGATCAATCAGCGGGTTTCGCACAATTTCGTCGAGGGGTAAATCGGCGAGCTGGCGTTTCGCGGCAACTCGTTCACGTTCCGAACCCGCGGCGATCCCGGCCAATTGATCGCCAGACTTCACCTCGTTCGCTTTGGCAAAAAGCTCACGCAGATCCGAAAATGCAAATCGCTCGGGCATAAAGGCGCGTCAAAAAAACCATCGTGCGAATTTCACCAGAAAACTAACATCAATCCGCAGGCAAAGGAAGGCGATCTGGTTTAGCCAACGAGGGCGCAAATCCACCTGCTTCGCGACCTTGTCATGTTATTGCCAACCAGCTATAAATGAATTTCCCGCAGTTCGCATTACCGTATCGCGCAAAGCGGACTACCCGATTCGCTCGCGCGACCACAGGATACCAAATGGTCTCGAAGAAAATAATTTTCTGGGAAGTGGACGCGCAGGAAGACTTTATGGCGCCGGGGGGCAAACTGTACGTCCCAGGCGCGGAAAAGCTGCTGCACAATATCCGGCGGCTCACTGATGCAGCACGCCAGGGTCGCGTGCTTCTGGTTTCGCACGGTTGCATTCACACGGAAGACGATCCGGAATTCGCGCAGTTCCCGCCGCATTGCATCCAGCAAACGCCGGGCGCGAAGTTAGTCCCCGAAGCGCTCACCGAAAAATACGTCACGGTCCCGAACGAAGCTACCGCCAAGCTGCCGGCTGATTTTGAGCAATTCCACCAGATCGTGCTGGAAAAGCAAACGCTCGACATTTTCGAAAGCCACCACGCCGAAACGCTGCTCGGCCGTCTGCCACGGGACGCAGAATTTGTCGTGTTTGGAGTAGTAACGGAATTCTGCGTGCGCCTTGCGGCGAAGGGCCTGCTAGAACGAGGACGGCGCGTGGCCGTAGTGAGCGATGCAATTGAAACGCTGAATAAGCATGAAGCGCGCCGCACCATGGCTGAACTGAGAGCGCTGGGAGCCACAACAATCACGACGAGCGAAGCGCTCCGCCGTCTCGACGACACGGCAGCAGCAGAAGCCAAATCCCGCGCACCATCCGGCTCCTAGCTGGTGCATCCACATCAGCCGCACGACGGACGAGAGCAACCGTAACGTCGTTCCCGGTCGGTCAGCAGGCACAAAATTTACGACAGAGCGTTTCGCAAGCGCTTGGTGGTTTTCTGCAAGCGCTTCTTCAGCGAATCCACTTCCTTGGAAAGCGCTTCCAGCTCTTTCTTCGCCAGCACGCCGGCCTTGGCAACTTTATGGGCGGTGCGATCGGCCTTGCCGATTGCTCCGCCGATGCTTTCTGCAACTTTGGTGAGTCTGCTCTTCGCCATTTTTTCCTCCAGATGAAAGCGGCGTAATCGTATACGTCGCCCATGTCATCGTCAATACAGGATCACCGCAGGATCACCGCAGTGGCGAGATTGGTAAGGTCAACTCCGGCGAGTAGCACTCACTTCGAGCCGCGTCGCGCTCTTCCGAGCCTAATTAATAGGAAACTGGCGACGCCGCTGGTGTGCTTTTAATTCGGCAAACGAAAAACGAAGGTGACGTCTTCCTGCGTCTGCACCGCTTTTCCGTTCAACAAGGTCGGTCTGTAACGCCACTCGCGAACCGCAATCATCGCGGCATGAGTCAAGGATTCAGGCCCGCTGACAGGGTGGAAGCTCTCAACTTCGCCGTTCGTGCCGACCACCACATGCAATTTCACAGTTCCTTCCAGTCGCGCCTGCCGCGCGTCGGGCGGATAAACAGGCTCCACCAAATTGATGAGCTCGCCGATCTGCAGATTGCGCGCGTGCTGCGCGGACTGCGCGTCGCCGGCCGGCACCGCGACGACGCCCGTCGCGCGAATCGCGACCGAACCCGATGCGCTGATCGGCGTTTCCGGGAAACTCAACATCAGCGGCTCGCCCGGTCTTGCGGCCACCGCTACGCCATCAGCAGGTGATGTGCCCGGGCCGGAATTTCGATTCAGCAAATTCGATGCAGACGACGCAGACGATGCAGGAGCGCTAGCGTCCGGCGGCGCACCATCGTTCACTGGAGTCCGCCGCAGACCGTTCGCGCCACTCGCCGCCGGAATCGTCCAGCGGTGATTTTCCAAATCTACGATCTCGATTTGCAGCGGTTTAGCCGGCGCAGTCGCAGCAGTCGCGCCCGCACCACTGCCGCTGGAGTTCGCCGCCACGTTTCCCACCGACGGTGCCGGCGCCGACGCGCTCTTGGGTTGCGCCACATCATCCACATCGCCCATCACGGCATTCAACGCACCACGGCGCACCGCCATCCCCGCTACGAATGAAATCGTCGCCAACAAGAGCACAAGCGCCGCCAGAAACCATCCAGTTTGCAGCTGCACGCGAAAACTCTTCCAGCCATCATCCGCGGCAGCGGGTTCGGTCGCAACGCGCGGCGTCGGAAACAAAGTCGCCGCGGAATCGCCCATGGCATGACGCGACGGCGCGGGCGGCGCGGCAGCCACCGCAAAGGCCGGCGCCCCGTGCGTGCCGCTGATTCCGGTGAGCGCGGAAATTGGTACCTGCGGTTTCTTCTCGAACGTCAAAGCCGGCGGCGCGATCGTTCGCGGGCGATCTTCGTCCTTCCCTGCGACCGGCACCGCAACAACAGGTTCCTTCGTCGCACCAGCCGGCGCTTCCATCATGACCGCAGCATCTTCGGCCGCTTCCTCCGGTTGGTCTGCAACCTCGATAGCCGACTCCTCTTCAAACTCTTCGCCAGACTCCACGACTGCTTCCTCGCCCTCGGCCAGCGCGTCGAGTTCGCCGCGGTCGTCTTGGTCCTGCGCCGCGAGTTCCTCAGCCTTAGCAACGCGATCTTCGCGCTCGGCCAAAGTTTCTGAGGTCACAACCGGCTCAGCGCGAACCTCTGCCGCTCTGAACGCCGGCGCCTCCACTTCCTCTTCGCTCTCCTCCGCCGCGGTTCCCGGCGAATCCTCGCGCGCCATCCAGGAACGAATCCGCTTCAGCGCATCTTCGGAAAGATCCACGAAGCGCAATCCCGCCTCTTTGCGCGATTCGCCCACCCATACGATTTCGCCGGTAACCTCCAGCCGCTTCCGCGACCGCGGAATCTCAATCCGCATTGCCAGCGGGCCATCGTTTACATCCAGAGCCTCGGCGGCCTGCACCGCAATTCCGCTTTCACCGACGTTGAGCACGATTCCGCCGTTCGATTCGCCTAGATGCACGTAAGCAAGCGAACGTATGCGCTGGCGCGGATGTGCCCGTCGGTCGCTCGCCGGAACGGAAACGGGACTCGAATCTGAATTGTGCTCTGGTTCGTCAGTCATGCATCGCGCTTGTTGCGCCAGCTCCGCGCGCAACAACCCTCAGTTCGCGTTTCTAGTTCAACCCCGCCGCGCTTGCGGGTTGCTGCAATTCCTGCCAGCCGCCCGGAAGCTCAATCTGAAAATGCGTCTCCGTATCGAACATCACAAATCCGCTGAGGTTCGCCACTTCATCCGCCACCAGCTGCCGGAATTTCACTTGGTTCACCGGACCGATCTGTGATGCCGGCAGGCCCGTGGGCCAATTGAAGGGCCGCGTCACTTGCAACGCGATGCGCGTACGATTTCGCGCCGGCAGAAACACAGAGTAATTCAATTCAATCGGTTCTTCCGAGCTCAGGCTGCCGTTGGACTTCAACCGCGTCATCACCACCGTGCCTGGGCTCTTGGCGAACCGGTAATCCGCATCCGTGTTGTTTTCCAGATCGTAGAAAAACTCGAGCGTCGCATGCGTCGCATCCGTTTCCTGCACTTGCGCACCCGCAAAGGTGCTCTGAATTGCGCCCGAATTCCACGGCGACGGCGCTGGCGACGCCTGCGACCGTTGCGCCACATGCTCCTGACGGGGAAATCGCGGCAGACCGAACACAATCACGATTGCCACGACGGCCACCAACATCGCGATAATAAGCAGATTTTTCATCACGCTCTTCGAGTCGAATTTACCACATCGAGCAGGCTTCGGCGCAAAAGCGTGTCAAAGATACACGGTGCGCATGCGTACGCTGCATCTTGCGCCTGGGGGATCACTCTGAGAGGTATTTCACGAACACCACTTCGTTCTGTTTTTCGTTGTAGACCAACTCGTCCACGTTCGCCTGCGTCATCAGCAATCCGAATCCACCCGGCCGCAATCCTTTACTTTGGCGAACCTGGTCGTGCGCCGTAGGCTCATCCGGCGTGTGCGAAATCGCCGCGTGATCGAGGCCTGCAAACTGAAATCCCTGCCCCGGATCCGCGATGCGATACATCAGCATGCGTCGCGCCCGCAGATACGAAATGCGCACCTTACGATTGGGATCGAGCTTGCCGCCCCACTCCACCGCGTTCAGCAGCAGTTCGTGAAACGCCTGCCCCACCGCGCGCCGCACATCGTCGGAAAGACCGGTCTTCAGATGCGCCATGAACGCTTCGATCCGTTCCGCTTCGTCCAGCGAGCACGTAACCGATAACTCCACCCAGTTCGGACTCGCGGAAATCACTTCAATCGGCCCTTGGCCGGGTTTCTTCAAAAGCGTTTCCCTCACCAGGATCACCAGCGCGTTCGGATCAATCGGCTTGGCGACGTATGTGTACGCCTCTTCGCGAATCGCGCCGAGCAAAGTTTGCGGCGTGTCGTCCGAAGTCATCACGATGATTTTCGGCCTCTTCTTCGCCTTACGAAACTTCGCCAGCACCTCGAGCCCGTTCATTTTCGGCATCCATATGTCCAGTAACACCAGGTCGAATTTCCCGGTCTTCAATTTTTTCAGGGTTTCCGCGCCGTCAGCAGCCGCGACCACGGTGTATTTCTGCGCCCGCAGCGTTTCGGTCAGCAGCAAGCGAGTGGTGCGGTCGTCGTCAGCCACTAAAATGCGCGTCATCGTTTCCTCCCCGGTGCATGATGCGAGCGGCCCGTCCGCCGCGCCGGACTTTTTTCGGCACCGATCGCGTGCAACGCGGGCAGCAGCAGCGCGATCTCGTCTTCGAGCGTTGCGTAGAGCTCCCAGGCGCCGTCGAGTTTACCCTGTCGTGCCATTTTTTCCATCTCTCGAGTGGTATCCAGCGCCGCCGTGGGGCCGAAGTTGCCCACCGAGCCTTTCAGCGCGTGCGCTCCATCCGCCAGTAAGTTGGCATCATTCGCCGCGAGCGCGCTGCGAATGCGCGCCATCATCCGCGGGCAGTCGTCGCGAAATGTTTTCACGATGCTGCGCAGCAATTTGCGATTCCCGCTGAACCATTCCAGCAGCGCTGCCGAATCCAACGCGCGTTTGCCATCGCCGTTCCCGTCGACGCTCCCTTCGCGCGCCGCCGCTTCCTGCGGACCTTTTTCGTTTTGCGCCACTTGTTGCGAAATTCCTTCCACCGTCTGCAGGAAGGATTTGGGATCAATCGGCTTCGCGAGATATCCATCCATTCCTGCGGCGATGCAGCGTTCGCGGTCTCCCTGCATGGCGTGCGCGGTCATCGCCACAATCGGCAAATGCCCGCCGGTGGATTTTTCCTTCTCGCGAATTAATTGCGTGGCCTCGAGCCCGCCCATTTCCGGCATCTGCACATCCATCAGCACCAGATCGAATTTGTGCCGCTCGATCGCCGTCAACGCCTGCCGCCCATTTTCCGCGACGATCACGGAATGCCCGCGCCGCTCCAGCATCTGCACAGCTACTTCCTGATTCACCGGATTGTCCTCAGCCAACAAAACGCGCAACGGCTGCCGCGCGGCTCGCGCGCGCGTTCTCGCCGCCGATGGCCGCGACTTCTGCCGCCCCGGCACATGCAACACGCTGATGATCGCGTCCCACAATTCCGATTGCTTCACTGGCTTGCTCAGCGCCGCCGCCACTCCTACGGCTTTCGCGCGCGCCACATCCTCGCTGCGCCCCGCGGAAGTCAGCAGTATTACCTTTGCGCCATGCAACTGCGGATCCTGCTTCACCCGCGCCGCCACTTCAAATCCATCCATGTCCGGCATGTGCCCGTCGAGCAGGACCAGTCGAAAGGGAGTTCCATTCTCCTGCGCCCGCCGCAGCGCTTCCATCGCGGCCGGTCCATTCGGCGCCACCACCGGCTTCATGCGCCAATTCGCGATCATCTCTTCCAGGATTTTGCGGTTCGTCGAATTATCGTCCACCACCAGCACCGGCAAATCGCGCAACTTCACCGGCTCGGGTTCCGGCGTTTTCTTCGCGGAATTCTCCGACCGTCCGAAATGTGCCGTGAAATGAAACGTGCTTCCCCGGCCCTCTCCGCTTTCCACCCACATCACTCCGTTCATCAATTCGCAAAGTTGCGCCGAAATCGCCAGTCCCAGCCCGGTGCCGCCGTATTTGCGCGTAGTGGACGAATCGGCCTGCGCAAACGCCTCGAAAATATGCTGCTGCTTTTCGATCGGTATTCCGATCCCCGTATCACTTACCGAAAAATGCAGCAAAATATCCGGCTCACCATGCGCTTCCTTGATTACCCGCACCACCACTTCTCCCTGCGCGGTGAACTTGATGGCGTTCCCCACTAGATTCACCACGATCCGCCGCAGCCGGTCCGGATCCCCGATCAACGCGTCCGGCACATCCGGCGCAAAATGCGAGGCCAGCTCGATTCCTTTCTTCTGCGCGCGCGGCGCCAGGGATTTCAGCGTTTCCTCGATCGTCTCGCGCAACGGAAACTCCACACGCTCCAGCTTTTCCTTGCGCGCTTCCGCTTTCGAAAAATCCAGAATGTCGTTGATCAAATTCAGCAGCGAAGCCGCCGAACTTTTCACCGTGCCTAGAAATTCCCGCTGCTCGGCGGACATTTTTGTTTCCAGCGCCAGTTCCGTCATGCCGATAATCGCATTCATCGGCGTGCGTATTTCGTGGCTCATGTTCGCCAGGAACTCGCTCTTGGCGCGCGTGGCTTCTTCAGCCTTTTCCTTCGCAGCCTCCAACTCTTTCACCAGCTGCGCCAAACGTCGCGCATCCGCTTGCTGCGCATTTCGCGCCGCTTCCAGATAATCGGCATACAACTTCAGTTCCATTTCGGCACGGCGCCGCTCAATGAACTGCCCGATTTGGCTGCCGATGGAATCGAACATCTCCATCAGATCTGGCTCCTGCTTGCGTATCTGCCGGCTGGAAAATTCGATCACGCCCGCGACGTGCTCTCCCACTCGTATCGGAAATGCAAACGACGCGTGTAGTCCTTCGGCAATCGCGAACGGAACGCGCGGAAAATTTTCCACCTGCGGCAGATCCGCCATCCACATCGGCTGCGAAGTTTCCCACACGTGTCCTGGAACTCCCACGGACCTCGGGTACGCCGATTCCTGAGTGGCCTTGACGAATTGCGGAAAACGGAGGCTCGGCGGGTGCCACACATTCATGCAGCGCAAAACTCCCGCCGCTTCGTCCACGCGCCACAAGACTCCCAAATCCCAGCTCAGCCCTTCGCAAATCGCCATCAGAATCAAAGGTGCGGCGGCATCTAGCGATTCCGCTTCCGCCAGCACACGCGTCACCGCATATCCTGTCGAAAGCCTACGCTCCGCTTCCTTGCGCTGCGTCACGTCACGCGCTACGGCGAAAATTAACTTTTGGTCGAGGATCGGCGTCGCGTTCCACAACAGCCAGCGATAGCTCCCGTCGCCGCAGCGATAGCGGTTCTCGAAGGAAATTACCTGTTCGCCTTCGTCCAGCCTCTCGGATTCCGCCGTCGTTCTGTCGCGATCGTCCGGATGCACGAATTCGTTGAATGGTTTGGCAAGCAGCTCCCCGATAGGCACCCCCAAAGTCTTTTCCCACGCCGGATTGATCCGCCTGAAATATCCGTCGAAACCCGCGATGCACAGCATGTCCTGCGATACCGTGAAAAGCTGATCGAGCTCCTCTTCCGTCATGCGCCGCTCGCGAATCGCCCGCGACAAATCCGCAACGCTGCGCCGCAGTTCCATCTGCGTCACCACCAGGCGGCTGAGAGCCTTCAGCGCGTCCCTCTGCTCTGGCGATATCTCTCGCGGCACGCGGTCAATCACGCACAGCGTCCCCAGCGCGTAACCTTCCTGCGAAATCAGCGGCGCGCCCGCGTAAAAACGCACGTTGGGATTTTCCGTAACCAGAGGATTCGTGCGAAACCGCTCATCTTCCAGAGCGTCCGGAACCACCATCACGTCCGGCTGCAGAATCGCGTGCGCGCAGAAAGCTACGTCTCGTGAAGTCTCCGTTTCCTCGATCCCGATTCTTGATTTGAACCACTGCCGGTGGGTATCCACCAAACTGACCAGCGCGATTGGCGTGCCGCAGATCATCGCGGCGAGGCGAGAGAGATCGTCGAATTCCTGCTCGGGAAGTGTATCCAGGATGGCGTAACGCTGCAGCGCTTCGAGTCGTGCCGATTCGTTCTCAGGTGGCGGCGCTTTCATGGCAGGCGGGCACGAACCCGGCTGCGCGCCATCTTATGGCCGCGCCATGCTCAAGTCAACGCCAGCACGCCAGCTGTCGCTGCAAAATGAGAATGTCCGGATTGTGCAAAGTAGAAATGTCCGCTTTCATGGATGGCCGAGGGGCCGCCAGCGCGGATCGCCACCGCGGATCCGCTCGCGCTCAAATTCCGATCGATTCCGCGAACCACAGGTTATCGTGCGAAAACCGTTGGGTGTAGAATCCCCGTCGAAGTCAGGTGATGACGCAAACCCGTTCGACACCAGATCGCTCTTTTTCTTCGCGTACTCTGCTACTTTCCCGGGGTTTTCTTCATCTTACATTCCGGCATATCGTGTGATTTTCAAATTCATTGACGCAATCCATTTCGAATCGTAAAGGTGATCAATATGAGCGACGAATCACAGAAGGACGTATTGACGCGCAGGGGCTTTTTGGGAGTAGGCTCGGCGGCCCTCGCCGCCGCGGGCGTGCTCGCGGGCGAAAAGTTGACAGCGCAGGAACAGGCCCCTTACCAACAGAAAAACAATCGCAGTTCGAGCGACCCCGGTCCGACAAATCCCGCGCTGGATGCCGCTAATCCCGATTCAAACAGTCCCCCTCAAACCGACGCTGGTGGCGTGCAAACCTTCAAATACCCCTTCTCGCTCGCGCACAAGCGGATGCAAGAAGGCGGCTGGTCGCGCGAAGTCACCCAACGCGAACTGGCGGTCTCGAAAACCCTGGCAGGCGTGGACATGCGACTCACAGCAGGCGGCGTCCGCGAACTCCATTGGCATACCGCGGCGGAGTGGGCCTTCATGCTCTACGGCACCGCACGCATCACCTGCATTGACGCCGACGGCAAAAGCTTCGTCACCGACGTGAAGGAAAACGAGCTCTGGTTTTTCCCGCCGGGCATTCCGCACTCCATTCAAGGACTCTCCCCCGACGGTTGTGAGTTCCTGCTGGTCTTTGACGACGGCAATTTTTCGGAATACGAGACCGTGCTCTTGACCGACTGGATGGCGCACACGCCCACGGACGTAGTCGCGAAAAATTTCGGCGTCAGCGAAAAAGCCCTCGCCAACCTGCCCAAGAAAGAACGCTTCATCTTTCAGACTGCAGTCCCCGGGCCACTCGAGGAAGATCGCCGTATCGCCGCGGGCAAGCTCGGTCCATCTTCCATTGATTTCGCGTTCCGCACCATGGACCTGCCGCCCACCAAGAGCAATAAGAGCGGCGAAGTCCGTATCATTGATGCGAAAAATTTCAAAGTAACCACCACCGCCGCGGCTATCGTTACCGTCAAGCCCGGCGGCGTGCGCGAGTTGCATTGGCACCCCAACGCCGACGAGTGGCAATACTACTTCGGCGGCAAAGGCCGCATGACCGTATTCACAACGGGAGGCCGCGCCCGCACCATGGATTTCGAAACCGGCGACGTCGGCTATATTCAAAAAACTCTGCCGCACTACGTGGAAAACACCGGCTCGACCGACCTGAAATTCCTGGAGATGTTCAAGAGCAGCTACTATCAGGATCTAGCGCTCTCCGAATGGCTCTCGCACACTCCTCCAGAGCTCGTCGCCGCTCACCTGAATCTCGATAAAGCCACCCTGGACGCAATACCACGCGAAGAAACGGTAATCATGCCCGAGTAGAACTCGCGTGCGCGCCAGCACCGCGCTCGCGCATACATCCGGATATTATAATAGCCGCTGCGTCCCAGATTTTTGGGGATACAGCGGCCACACTGGCCGCGCGCGAACGACCTTGTTAGACTCGCACGCGATCATGATTCTTTCGGCATTCCGCGGGGGCGCGTGCATGCACAACAGGTTCGCTGCGACAGCGCTGCTGCTGATCATTTTTCTCATCGCACTGCGCGCCACCAGAGCGCAAAGCAAAACGACGAACGTACAGCCGCATCCCTGGTATCAGCACGCCGTCTTCTACGAAATCTATCCGCGCAGCTTCATGGATAGTAATGGCGACGGCATCGGCGATCTGAATGGCATCGCATCGAAGCTGAATTACTTGAAAGCCCTCGGAGTGGACGCCATCTGGATCGCCCCGTGCTTCCCATCGCCGCAGGTGGATTTCGGCTACGACGTTTCCGATTACGAAAATATCGACCCGATGTACGGCACGCTCGCCGATTTCGACGGCCTGCAAAAATTGGGCGCGGACCATGGCATCAAAATCATTCTCGATTTCGTCGTGAACCATACCTCTGACCAGCATCCGTGGTTCACTGATTCGCGTGCCTCGCGCACCGCGCCGAAACGCGACTGGTACATCTGGCGTGACGGCAAGGGCGATGGCAAGGACCACGGCCCGCCAAACAACTGGATCTCTAATTTCGGCGGCTCAGCCTGGCAGTGGGACAGCGCCACGAACCAGTATTATTACCATTATTTTTACGTGCAGCAGCCAGACCTCAACTGGCGCAATCCCGCCGTCGTTGACGCCATGTATGGCACCACCGAGTGGTGGTACAAGCGCGGGGTCGCTGGCTTCCGCCTCGACGCCGTGGATTCCCTCTTCGAAGATTCCGCACTGCGTGACAATCCCGTACTGCCAGGCACCAACGCTTTCGGCGATCCCAAAATCGAAGGCAAGTACACCCAGCGCTTGCCCGAAGTGCACACCGCGCTGCAAGGGCTGCGCGCCGTGGCCAACAAATACCACGCGGTATTGATCGGTGAGACCTGGACGGACAACGTTACGCAGCTGAAACCTTACTACGGCGCCGCGAACGACGAGCTCCAAATGCCCATGGACCTGCTGCTCACCAAACTGACATTTTCTGCGCCCGTTTTCCGCGAACACATTGATGCCGTCGAAGCTACGGGCGAGTGGCCGGTGTTCGTCATCGGCAATCACGATATCCAGCGTTCCTGGAATCGTTACGGCGACGGCCAGCATAACGATCAAATCGCCAAAGACATGGCCGCGATGTATTTCACCCTGCGCGGCACACCCATCATGTATTACGGCGAAGAGATCGGCATGCAGAACAACGATCCCACGCGCCGCGAAGACGTGAAGGACCCCATCGGCCGCCTGGGATGGCCGCAAGAGAAAGGCCGCGATGGCGAGCGCACGCCGATGCAATGGAGCAGCGATCCCAACGCCGGATTCACGACCGGCAAGCCGTGGAACGCTATTCCGGAAACCTACAAAACGCACAATGTCGCGGACGAACTGAAAGACCCGAACTCGATCCTTAACTGGTACAGGCAGCTGCTCGCGCTACGCCGCTCCAGCCCCGCGCTGCTGGATGGCGATTACATCGGGTTGAACGAGAAAGACCCGAATGTGCTGTCGTATCTGCGCAAGACCAAAAACGACGCCGTGATCGTCGTCATCAACATGTCCGCCGCACCGCGAACGCTGAACTTTAAACTCTCGACGCAGCTCCTTAGCGTAAAGTCAGCGAAGACTCTGCTCACCACGCAGCAGTCGCTGCAAGCTAATTCCTCTGTCGCGCAGTTATCGCTGGAGCCGTTCGCCGTTTACATCGCAACGCTTAACAGGAAGTAGTCGAAACTTGGTCCGCCAAACATGTGCGTATCGGCGGTGCGCCGGCAGGCTCGGTGTACAATTCCCGAAACACTGTGATCCAACCCGAAAACCCCAGCCGCTCATTCGGCATCCATAATTTCGTGAGAATCTCTCTGCCCACTCTCTTGCTGCTGTTCGCCGCAGCCGCATCGCCGCAGGAAAATCAAACCACGCCGCAGCCGCCGACCGAGCCATCACAGGCCCTGGTTGCCTCACCCACGTTCTATCGCGACGTTCTACCAATCCTGCAGCAGCATTGCCAAAGCTGCCACCGCGCCGGCGAAATCGGCCCGATGCAACTCATCTCCTTTGCGCAAACCCGCCCCTTCGCCCGCGCCATAGCCGATTCCGTTGCCAAACGCGAAATGCCTCCGTGGTTTGCAGATCCCGCCGTCGGCCATTTCTCCAACGATCCATCACTTACTCAACAGGAAATAGACACGCTCGTTTCCTGGGCGAATGCGCAAGCGCTCGCGGGCGATCCGCAAGCAGCGCCACGGTCGCGCCAGTGGCCCGAAGGCTGGATGATCCCGCAGCCCGACGCAATCGTGCGTATGCCCAAACCCGTCGTGCTTCCCGCGCACGGCGATATTGATTACACCTACGAAATCGCCCCCACTGGTTTCACAGAAGATAAATGGGTACAGATGTCCGAGATCCAACCCTCCAGCCGCGCGAATGTACATCACGCCGTCGTCTACGTCCGGCCGCCAAATTCCAATTGGCTGCGCCGCGCGCCCATCGGCGTTCCCTTCACTGGCGCGGACATGACCGACGAGCAAGACCGCGAGGACACACACTTCACTCAGGCCGACATCCTTCTGGTGTACGCGCCTGGAAGTTCGCCGGACAATTGGCCCGCAGGCATGGCGAAATTTGTACCCGCCGGCTCCGACTTCGTGTTTCAAATGCATTACATGGCGCATGGCCACGCCACCACCGATCAATCCGGCATCGGCATCATTTTCGCGAGCCAACCTCCGAAGCAGCGCGTTCTGACGCTGCAACTGACCAACGATCGCTTCGTAATCCCTCCCGGCGTGGACGATTACCGAGTGGAGGTCCACGGCTCGCTTCCGAACGACGCCGTGCTGCTCAGTTTTTTCCCGCACATGCACCTGCGCGGAAAGTGCTTCGAATACAATATTTTGCGCACCGACAGATCCACCGAGCCGCTGCTACGCGTGAATTACAATTTCTACTGGCAGCTAAGCTATCGCCTCGCCGAACCACGGCTCGCTGCCCGCCGGCACCCTGCTGCAAGCCGTCGCCTGGTACGATAATTCCAAAAATAATCCGCATAATCCCGATCCAGACGCCGCCGTCCGCTGGGGCGATCAAACCTACGATGAGATGATGGTCGGATTCTTCGACGTAGCCGTGCGCTCCGATCTCGACAAGCCTCATTACTTCATTCGCTCGAACGTCTCGCCGCCGCAGCAGCAACAGCATTGACGCTTCTATCATCGGGAAGTGCGCCTACCCGCTTGCAGCATCAAATTTCAAATTCCTTCGGCGTTGACTTTCCCGCTCGATGCAGCGGAATATGACGGCGCATACCGTCGAGCAGTTCGACCACATGCACGAAACCGAATCTCCCCAATACGCATCTTATGAGAAAGGAGGGTTCACCTCATGAAGCTCGTCTCGAGCCTCACGAACACCTACGTTTTTAAGCATTTAGCAGCCAGTTCTAATATTGGGTCAGTTTCAGACAGGCAAATCCTCGCTTGCGTTCTGGCGCTCGCTTTACTGTTGCCGGTGTTGCCGCAAACTCTTTCCGCCCAAGAGCAAGAGCAGGATGCGCAATCCACCGCGCAATCTCCTCAGGCGCCGCCCTACACGCAACAAACGCCTGAACAACTGCAGCAGCTCGTAGCGCCCATCGCGCTTTATCCCGACTCGCTGGTGGCGCAGGTTCTGGCTGCCTCCACTTTTCCTGCGGAGATTGTCGAAGCCGACCGCTGGCTGCAAGCCAATCCCGATCTGAAGGGCGATGCTCTCGCGCAGGCCGTGGACCAGCAATCCTGGGACCCTAGCGTGAAAGCACTCACTGCGTTTCCCTCCGTCCTCGGCAACATGGACAAGAATATTTCCTGGACCTCGTCTCTCGGCGACGCTTACTACAACCAGGAACAAAATGTGATGGACGCGATTCAGGTGATGCGCCAGAAAGCGCAGGAAGCCGGCAACCTGAAAGACACGCCGCAGCAGACCGTTCAGACGCAAGGCTCCACAATCGTCATTCAACCTGCTGCTCCCGATGTGGTGTACGTGCCGGCTTATGATCCCTGGCTGATTTATGGATATCCTGTCGCGGCGTGGCCCGGTTGGTACCCCTATCCTGGAATCTGGTACGGCGGCCCGTCTTTATTTTGGGGAGTCGGCTTCGGTATCGGTTTCTACGGCGGCTACGGATGGGGCTGGGGCCACTGGGGGGTTGGTTGGGGCGGCCGCACCGTGATTTATAACAATAACCGCTACTACTCCCGCAGCAATACATTTTACAACCGCAACAATTACTATCGCGCGGGCGGTGAACGCGGTGTCGCTAATAACGTGAATCGCGCACCCGCGAATGTTTACAACCATCCCGGCGGGCGCGACACGCCTTTCCATGGAGATACTCAGGCCGCACGGGGATTCGATCAAGCCCACGGCCAGACCGGCACCCGCTCTAGCGGCTTCAGCGGCTATGACCATGGCGGCGAGGCGCGCAGTTATTCCTCGCGCGGAAGCGCCAGCTTCGGCGGCGGTGCCGGCGGATCTCACGGCGGCGGTGGCGGCGGATCTCACGGCGGCGGCGGTGGCGGCGGACATCATCGCTAGTCGCAATCCAAATATGTTCCCAGTCTCATAACATTCCCAGCAGCTTGCGAAGTATGCAAACGAAATTATAGAAATGGAGAGACTACCTATGCGGCAAACGAACCTGAACTTTGCGGCACTTCTGTACGGCAATCTTCCGAAATTCGCGGCAGTAGCTGTCCTCTTGCTGGGCTCGATGCCCGCCATTTTCCAAGCGCAGCAGCCGGGCCAAAAAACATTCGCGTCTGCCGAAGAAGCCAGCAACGCGCTATTCGCCGCCACTCAAAGTAACGATGAAAAGGGTATGCTCCTCATCTTTGGCGCGGACGGCAAGCAGGTCGTTTCCTCCGGTGACGATGTCCAGGACCAGGAAATGCGCGCCAACTTCGTGAAAAAATTCCTGGAAATGCATCGCCTGGTGAATGAACCAGACGGCACCACCACGCTCTACATCGGCGCCGAAAATTGGCCTACGCCCATCCCGCTCGTGCACAAAGGGAACATCTGGTACTTCGACACCGATGCCGGAATTAAAGAAATTCTCTTCCGTCGCGTGGGCCGCAACGAAATCACCACCATCCGCGTCTGCCAGGAACTGGTAGCTGCGCAGAAGGATTACGCTTCCCAAAATCACAATGAATATGCGCAGCGATTCTTTAGCGACGCAGGCCAGCACAATGGCCTCTATTGGAAAGCCGCGGACGGGTCGCCTCAAAGCCCGATCGGTCCGCTGATCGCATCCGCCGTCGCCGAAGGTTACGAAAACATTCCCGAAGGTGGCGCCACTCCTTTCCACGGCTATTACTTCCACATCCTGATCGCCCAAGGACACCATGCCCCCGGCGGCTCGAAAAACTACATCGTGCGCAGCAAAATGACCGGCGGCTTCGCCTTCGTGGCTTATCCCGCGGAGTACAGGTCGTCCGGTGTGATGACCTTCATCGTCGGCAGCAACGGAGTGGTTTACGAGAAAGACCTCGGCAAGAATACTGAATCGATCGTCAAAGCCATGAAGAAATTCGATCCCGATTCCAGCTGGCACAAATCCGAAACCGATCAGGAACAAACCGCCAGTCAACAGAAGTAACGAGCTTAGTGTTTGTCGCGGCGCACTTCAGTGCGCCATCGCCCGCGCAGCACTCGCCAATGGCGGTCTCGCTTTCCGGGACCGCCGCCACAAAGGCCGGCTTTCTTTTTCCGCAACCGCTACCCACGCAATGCATCCTCGACAACATATAAACCTCAGACCGCAACGCCGGCAACGCATCATCCGATAACTCAATCCCATCCGTCAGCCGCGTGGGATCAAACGTCAAAGCTTTCTGCGCCGCATCACGATCCACAACCACGGATGTAACCGCGATCGTCCCCATTTCCGCCGTCTTGCGGTCCACCGCCCACGCGATCGAACCATCCTGCGTCGGATCGCCAGGCCCCGTCAGCAGCAGCACCAACCGGAACTTCACAGGCTCTTTCGGCAAACGGCTGCGCAGGTCCGCGAACTAGAAATCAGGCGCCGCCGCTTTGGCATCGGCGTCGGACTAATACTGCGTTCCCGCTACGGGCAGAATCTGGCAGCGCGCCGCCTGTTTCACCCGGCCTTGTTCACAAACACGAACGCTTTGTTCCCGAAGTATCCCTCCGTTGCGAAACTCACCGTGGCTGTCAAGAAATACTTCCACAGGCCAGGGGTGCGGCTTGCTGGGATCGGTCGCTACCACTCCCTTTTCCAGCGCCCAGAAATCCTCGCCGGTGCCCACCACGAATCCATTGTGGGCAACCGCTACGATGTCCATATTCTCCTTCGCTGGAAGCTTGAAGCGGATCGCCATCCCGTGCGGCGGCGAATCGGGCGAGCTATCCGTAATGTTCGGATTGGGCGCAGCATCCGAATAACGAATCGTCAGCGGAATCGCGCGGCCCGCGAAATGCCCGCCGCTGCCTTCGAGGCCGTGAACGTTCCTTCGCACACAATCCCCTTCGCATGCACCACGCGATACCCCGCCGTCGTCCCCGGCACTTGCAGCATCGTGTCAAAAATTTGCTGCGCAAGATCTTTGGAGCCCTGCTGCGCGCCACCCACGCCCGCTTGCGCCAGGCACAACACCACTACCGCCAAACCGATCAGCACTAGGCGCGCCAATCCCCTCCCAGCAAACCACGAGGACCTCGCGTGCCTCGCCCGTGCGCATCACTTGCCTCCTGGTATTGTGTCGTTGCGGGTTACGGCCGCGCCATATCACCGCGCGCCAGCGGCCCGCGTCTCTCCCAGCCACTCGTCAATCCGCCCCAGCGCCTTCTGCAGATGCGCAGGATCGCCGCCAAAGCCAAACCGCACGAACCCTTCCATCCCGACCTGCTCGCCCGCCACCAGCAGGACGCTCTTCTTCACGCGCAGCTCTTCCGCCATCTGCGCCGAGTTTCTCCCGCCGCGCAATCCCGCCCACGCGATCGCTCCCGCTTTCGGGGCCACGTGCGAAAAGGTATCCACGTGAGCGTCCAGCCATGCCCGCAGCGGCGGATAATTGCTTCGCACGAATTCCCGCGTACGATTCAAAATCCAAGAGCGCCGCGTCGGCTCCAGGGCCACCGAAGCCAGCCGGTCCGTCAACATCGAAGGTCCAATGCTGGTGTAGTCGTGATAGCTCCACAGCTTCTCGATCATTTTCGGCGCGCCGACCACCCACCCCGTGCGCAGCCCCGGCAAGCTGAACGCTTTCGAAAGTCCCGCCGTGCACAACATGCGTTCGTACCCGCCCCACATCGTCTCCGTCATCTCGCTGTAGAACTCCGCGCCGCGATACACTTCGTCCGAAATTATCCACGCGCCCACTTTCGCCGCGGCCGCCACCACCGCCGCGCGCATGTCCCCGCGCAACACGGCTCCCGTGGGATTGCTCGGATTGCAGATGGCGATCAATTTCGTTTTCGGCGTCACCACTCGCGGCAAATCGTCCACATTGATGCCCCAGTCCAGCGCCTCGAGCAGCCACAGCGGCTTCACCGTCGCGCCCATCGCCCGCGCCACTCCGGCGATTTGCATGTAATTGGGCATCATGAACACCACTTCATCACCGGGCTCAAGCAGCGACCACGTGGAAACGTAATTCGCCTCCGACCCGCCGCAAGTCACCAGCACGTTTTCCGCGCTCGCCCCGGGATACAGCTCCGCGATCCGCGATCGCAATTCCTCGCTGCCGTTTGTCTGCGGATACAATTGCTGCACATCCAATATTTTCCGCAGCTGCTCAGGGTCCGGCACCAGCTCCGCCGTCGTCAACGGATGCACCCCGCTCTCGGAAATATTCAGCTCGACTTTGTTCTCCCACACCGATTGCCAGCGTTCCAGTTCAAACGGCTCAATCTGCATTTCATTCACCTCGATCCAGCCACGAAATCGCGCCGCAGCGCGCCAGAAATGTAGCGAAGTCACGCGCATTACCCAAGCGAATTCCGTATCACCGTCGTTGCCATCGCCAACTCGAAAAACTACAATCGCTTGTCACTTTCAGCCGGGGGCAATTCGCAAATCAAAATGATGACGCGCCTAACGATGCTCGCAGCGTGTTTCCTGGTGTTCGCAACGCTCTGCGGGATCCCCGTCCCTGCAGTCGCCCAATCTTCCACGCCCGTCGCGCCCGATGTCACATGGACCTTCGCCGTTTCCGGCGATTCGCGCAACTGCGGCGACGTAGTCATGCCCGGCATCGCCGCCGGCGTAAAACAATCAGGCGCCGCCTTCTACTGGCACCTCGGCGATTTTCGCGCCATCTACAATTTCGATGAAGACATGCGGCATCAACCGCAATACATCGCCAAGCCGCTCACGATCAGCGAGTATTTGTCCGTCGTCTGGGACGACTTCATCCAAAATCAGATCGTCCCTTTCGGCACGACGCCGGTGTTTCTCGGCATCGGCAACCACGACACCTTCCCACCCAAAACCCGCGAACAGTTTCTAATCCAATTCGCGGACTGGCTGAATCAACCCGCGCTGCAGCAACAGCGCCTCAGCGACGATCCCCACGCGCACAAAATCACCACCTACTTCCATTGGTCCCAGTCAGGCGTGGATTTCATCAACCTCGACAACGCTACCCCGGACCAATTCGACCTCCCGCAATTCACGTGGTTTGAAAACGTCTTGCGGCTAGATCTCGCCAGCCCGCAAATTCGCACCATCGTGGTGGCCATGCACGAAGCCCTCCCCAACAGCATCTCCGAAATTCACGCCATGGACCAATCCCCCACCGGCGTCGAAACCGGCCGCCGCGTCTATGCCGACTTGCTTAAGGCTCAGAACGAAGCGCACAAACGCGTCTACGTCCTCGCCAGCCACTCGCACTATTTCATGGACGGCATATTCAACACCGCGTACTGGCGCGCGAATGGCGGAGTCCTCCCCGGATGGATCATCGGCACCGCGGGAGCAGTTCGTTACGCGCTGCCACCGGAAAAAGTGGACGCCAAAGCCGCCGCCACGAATGTTTACGGTTTTCTGCTAGCCACGGTACGGCCCAGTGGCGAAATTAGTTTCGCTTTTCACCAATTGAACGAATCCGACGTGCCACAAGCCGTGGTCGAAACCTACAAACCCGAATTCGTACACTGGTGTTTCGCTGAAAACTCCGCTGCCCATTAGCGCATCTTAAATTTAGGAGCGACTGCCATGACCACCGCACCAGAACCCGCCAACGTTACTCCCGAACGCATCTTTGAAACTCTGAACGCGTACCAAAAAACCGCCGCGTTGAAAACCGCCATCGAACTGGACGTATTTTCAGCCATCGCGGCCGGCGCCACCACGCAAGGCTCCATCGCCAAGCGCTGCGAAGCCAGCGAACGCGGCATCCGCATTCTCTGCGACTACCTTGTCATCAACGGATTCCTGCTCAAGAACGGCCAGGAATACGCCCTCGCCGACGACTCCGCCGTTTTTCTCAATCGTCGCTCGCCTGCCTACATGGGCGCGGCGGCAAACTTTCTCGCGCTGCCGGAAATGATCAACCTCTATCAAGACCTCACCGCCATCGTGCGTGCCGGCACGTCACTAAAGGGCGAAGAGTCCACCGCGGAGCCGGACAGTTCCAAGTGGGTGGAGTTTGCTCGCTCCATGAGCGGCTTGCAGCGCATCACCGCCGCAGCCCTCGCCGAAACGCTCCGCGCCAGCGCCGGCGAAAAATGGAAAGTACTGGACGTCGCCGCAGGCCACGGGATGTACGGCGTCACCATCGCCAAACAAAACCCCAACGCGGAAATTTTCGCTCTGGATTGGCCGGAAGTATTAAAAGTGGCCCACGAGAACGCCAAGGCCGCAGGCGTCGCCGCGCGCCATCGCCACCTGCCCGGCAGTGCGTTCGAAGTGGATTTCGGGAAGGACTACGACATCGTGCTGCTAACCGGCTTCCTGCACCATTTCGATCCGCAAACGATCGAAACCATACTGCGCAAAGTTCACGCCGCACTCAAGCCGCACGGCCGCGCCGTTACCGTGGAATTCGTACCCAACGAAGATCGCGTCTCGCCGCCAGCCCCCGCTGCCTTCAGCATGATCATGCTGGGCACCACACGCGCCGGTGATTCTTACCCCTATTCCGAATACGACAAAATGTTCCGCAAAGCAGGCTTCGCTCTCAACGAGCTGCGCCCCGGCCCAGGCCCGCAAAGCTTCATAATTTCAAAAAAATAACCGCGCGCGAGGTCAGCTTTTTTCGGCCCCGCCAAACGCCAACGTCAACAACGTGTGCTGCTCCATCTCATGCGCCTTGTGCGAACCCGTCGCCGGACTCGCGCTCGCCGAACGCTTGATCGAAAGCACTCCGCGCCCGCGCGCCAATCGTTCCAATCGCGGCAACAAGAACGCCAAAGCGCCCATATTCGCCGGCTCTTCCTGCACCCACACAAATTCCCGCGCCGCAGTGTGGCGATCCATCTCCGCCGCCAACTCCGCTTCCGGAAACGGATATAGCTGCTCCACGAAAATAATCGCCGTCGAAGCATCCTTGCGACGCTTCCGCTCCGCGCTCAATTCGTGCCCGATTTTTCCCGTGCACAGCAACACGCGCTCCGCAGACCCATCCCCGCGATCCGGAATCACCGTCTGAAATCGCGCCGTTCCCAAATCCGCCAGCGACGAAGACGCCGCCGGATTCCGCAGCATGCTCTTCGGCGTAAACACTACCAGTGGCTTGCGCCACGCGCGCAACGCCTGTCGCCGCAACAGATGAAAATACTGCGCTGCGGTGGTCGGCTGGCAAATCTGCATATTGTCCCGCGCCGCCAATTGCAAAAATCGCTCGATGCGCGCGCTGGAATGCTCCGGCCCCTGTCCCTCATAACCGTGCGGCAGCAGCAGCACCACGCCCGACAGCAAATTCCACTTGTCCTCGCCCGCCGAAATAAACTGGTCAATAATTATCTGCGCGCCGTTCGCGAAATCCCCGAACTGCGCTTCCCATAGCACCAGCGCCTCCGGAAAATCGCGGCTGAATCCGTATTCGAATCCCAGCACCGAAGCTTCCGACAAAGTCGAATTGATCGCCTCGAACCAGGCTTCCCCGTGCCCCAGATGATGCAGCGGCACGTACTCCTCTTCCGTTTCGATATCAATCAGCGCCGCGTGCCTCTGATTGAATGTCCCGCGACGGCTGTCCTGCCCGCTCAGCCGCACCGGCACGCGCTGCTTCAGCAACGAACCAAACGCCAGCGCTTCCGCCATTCCGTAATCCAGCGGCCGCTTGCCCTGCGCCATTTCCAGCCGCTGCTCTAAGAGCTTCTTCACCTTCGGATGGATGTGAAATCCCTCGGGATAGCGAGTCAAAGCCTCGCCAATCGCCACGAGCTCTTCGCGCGTAACGCCCGTGTCAACTTCCATCGCCGAGTTGTAGCGTCCGCCACGATAAGCATCCCAGTAGGGCGGCAGCTTGCGCATCGGCGGATTTTTCTCCAGCTCCAGCGCCGTTTTCTGCGCCGCATCCAATTCCCCGCGCACGCGCTGCACAATCGGCGCCGCATCCACGCCGATTGTTTCCGAATAAATTTCCCACAGCGGCGGATGCGCATCAATCTTCCGGTAACGCAGCGGCTGCGTGATCGTCGGATCATCCACTTCGCTGTGTCCGTGCCTGCGATAGCCGATCAAATCCACCACCACCGGCGTTCCAAACGCGTAGCGATACTCCGCCGCCATCCGCCCCACGCGCGCCACCGCGTCCGGATCCTCCGAGTTCACATGGAAAATCGGAATCGGCAAACGTTTGGCCAAATCGGAAGAAAATCGCGAAGATTGCGAATCCCGCGGAATCGTCGTGAACCCGATCAAATTATTCACGATTATGTGCACCGACCCACCCACCGTGAATCCTTCCACGCCCGCCATGTTCAGCGACTCCGCCCAAACTCCCTGCCCTGCAAACGCCGCGTCTCCGTGCATCAGCACCGGCACCACCTGCCGCAATCCCGCGTCGCCGCGCCGCTCCTGCTTCGCGCGCGTTCGCCCGATCGCCACCGGATCCACCGCTTCCAGATGGCTCGGATTCGATACCAGGTGCATGCCTACTTTTTTTCCGCCTGCTGTCGCAAATTCGCCGGTCGCACCCATGTGATACTTCACATCGCCGCCGCCCAGAACGCTGCGCGGATCCACATCCTCAAATCGCGCGAAAACTTCCGCCGCTGCGCGCCCCACTATGTGCACCATCACGTTCAACCGGCCGCGATGGCTCATCGCTAGCACCGCCTGCACCGCTCCCTGTTCGGACGACGCTTCCAGAATCGCATCCAACAACGGCAGCAGCGCCGCTTCGCCCTCGAGCGAATAGCGCTTGGTTCCCAGATAACGCGTCTGCAGCACCTGCTCGAAAATTTCCGCGCGCACCAGCCATTCCAGAATTCGCGCGCGATCCGCTTCCGGAGCTTCTACTTCCATCCGCGCTTGAATCCATTCTCGTTTCTCGCGCTCGGGAATGTGCATGAATTCCACGCCGATTGTCCCGCAATAAACTCGTCGCGCGGCTTCGGCGTCCGCGCCGCTCAATTCCAACTCCGGCATGGCCACCGGCGCCATGTCGCCCAGCGGATCCAGATTCGCCTGAAGATATCCCCAGCGGCGGAAGGCGTCCCAGACGCGCTCCGGCGCGTCCTGCGTCGCTGCGGAGTCCACAATTGTTTGCTGACGGCTCATGAATCTCCCCAAGTTCTCCTAACCATTTCGCTCTACTATTATAACGATAAGGCCCAGCAACGTGCGAGCGAAGGCCCCGCCACTTTTCCTACCACGCGCTCAGCAACCGCCGCACCAGCACCAACTGTCCCAAATGATACGAGTTGTGATCAATCAGCAGCAATACCTGGCGCCAAATCGTCTGCCCGGTGCCATGCGGAATCCGCGCGAAAAGATCCGTCTGCGGATTGCCGATCAGTTTTTCTATCTCCTGCAAATCGTGGAAGAATTCCCGCACGCTCTTTTCCCACACCGCATCATCCGCCGGCGCTAAATTCTTCGGCCAGTATCCCGAAGGCCAATCAGGCGACACATGTTTCGGATTCACCGTGAAATCCAAAATATCCCGCTGTGCCAGCCGCACATGCTCCAGCAAGTCCCATACCGAATGCGGCGATCCCGCGGGCCGCACCGCGCGATGCCCAGGGTCCAGCCCCGCCAGCGCCTGTTTCCAATCCGCATGAGCCTCGCGCCAACTCAGCACCTTGCGCAATTGCTCGCGCAACAACTTATCGTTCACGTCGCGCCCGGCTTTCACACCCGGCGTCTTCGCGCCTGCGTTCTTCGCCGATGTACGTTTCACCCGTTGCTTCTTTCTGCGTTTCGTCGTCGCCATTCCCGCCTCCAGATCAATCCAGCCTGCTCATTCGCAGCAGCGTTCAAGCCATGCATTGTCCGCCAGGCTATCAAGGAGTATCATCCTGCAGAATTTTTTAACACAGGAGCACTCGATGACAGCCGCAACCCATTCCCGCCGCGATTTCTCGCGCATCTTCGCGCGATCCGTAGCTGCCGCAATCGCCGTGCCTCGTCTGCCGAGCTTGAACCTATTGGATGCGACAGAGCGCAAACCGATGCCCCCCGGCGCCATCCGCCTGAGCTTCAACGAAAACCCCTATGGCCCGTCGCCCAAGGCCCGCGCAGCCCTCGCCGATTGCAGCTCCATCTCGAATCGCTACCCCGATGAAGCCTATCGCCAAATGAAGAACGCGCTTGCGCAAAAATATAACCTGAAGCCCGAAAATATTATCCTCGGCTGCGGCTCCACCGAAATTCTCCGCGCTGCGGACGACGCCTTCCTTAATCCCACACAGAACGTCGTCGCCGCCGCGCCCACTTTCGAAGCTGTGCTTGACTACGCGCGCGTCCTGCACTCCAATTCCGTGCTGATCCCACTTACCGTCGACCATCGTCACGACCTCCCGAAAATGGCCGCGGCCTGCACCTCCAAAACGGGCGTCGTCTACGTCTGCAATCCCAACAATCCCACCGGTACAATTATCACCCGCGATGAAATGGCCGCGTTCCTCCAAGCCGTGCCGCCCACCACGCTCCTCCTGGTGGACGAAGCCTACTACGATTTCGCCGACGACCCACGCTACTCGAGCGCCGTGGAATTCATCCCTGCACATCCCAACGTCATCGTCGCGCGCACATTTTCAAAACTGTACGGCATGGCCGGAATGCGCCTGGGCTACGCTGTCGGCGCCCGCGAACCCATCGCCCTCCTCGCGCAACACCTTCTGCAGGACAACGGCAATGCCGCCGTCCTGCAAGCCGCCCTCGTCAGCCTTGCGGACAGCGATCACGCCGCCACCTGTCGCGCGAAACTCAACACCACGCGTCAATGGCTCTGCGCCGAACTAACTAAAGACTCGCGCACGTTCATCCCTTCGCAAGCTAATTTCGTGATGCTGGACATGGGCAGGGACGTAAAGCCCATCATCGAACAATTTCGCGCGCGCAAGATCTTTGTCGGCCGCCAGTTCCGCGCCATGCCCAATTTCCTGCGCGTCAGCATCGGCACGCAACCCGAAACCGAAGCGTTCCTCGCCGTCCTACGTGAAATCTCGCCCGCTAACCCTGCGCGCGCCGCCGCATGACAAATACCAAATCGCGCAGCAGCAGCAACTTCACATCCACCCCAAAATCGAAAGGCTCTTCCCGGCGCTTGCACGCCAAGAAGAGCCTTTGAGTAAGGTTTTCCCTGTTTTCCGGACTCGCTCCCAACCCTCCGATCCCGCACAAGCATCGGAACTCAAACCGCCGGGAACTTCGCTCGGCCTATTTCAAACCATCACGAAGAGACGCGCTTTTTAAGGCGCCGCGATACTCTGAGGCCCGGCCGATCGCCGCTGTTGGAAACATTCGCGGCAATATACGGGGCGTCCTTGTGTTGGCTTGAACGGGACGGTTGTTTCTTTTCCGCATTGCGAGCACACCGTCTTGGTTTCGACACGTTGTACGCTGCCGGATCCAGCCGTGGTGCCCGCCGAGCGATTAGCCTTGCACGCCTTGCACCGCTTGGGCTCGTTCTTGAAGCCCTTGTCGGCGAAAAACATCTGCTCGCCGGCGGTGAAGACGAACTCAGCCGAACATTCAGCGCACTTCAAAACCCGATCATGGTATTCCATACGCTGCTCCAAGGCCTTGCTGGAACAGGAGTAGCAGCGGAATGGTTCTTGTCGGAAGAATGCAGGAGCATGCCCGGAAAATTCACGCCCCACTCACTCCCACCGGCCGAACCATTTGAATGGACCCCGGTTATATGGTCGCCTAGTCTTGCTCACGCCGTTGCTTTTTTCGGAGACGCTTACGCGAGAGGGCCTCTTTGGCACGGCGCCTTTCACCTGGTTTCATGTAGTAGCTGTGCTTTTTGATCTCTTTGATAATGTCTTCCGACTGCACCTTTCTCTTGAAGCGTCGGAGTGCATTTTCCAGAGATTCTCCCTCTTGAATGACAACTTCTGCCACGCGTATTCACCCCCGTTCCCCGTTGAATGTTAGATTGCACTAAGTGGGTTACCACCAGTGTAGCCGGTTCACACCCGAACCGGCAATTGCCAAGTTCTTCTATCGCCCGCCCACCCGTAAGTCAAGGCTTAAATTGGCAAAGCCCCAAAAACCCTCGTTTGTAACTCTCTAGTTATCATTAACCGTCGCCTAATCCTTCGGCGCGCGCTGCCAACGCCGCATCGTTTGCGCCCCCGTGATCAATCGCAACCGTTACCCGCACAGTTTCGGCCCGCTCGGACTTGCTGCTAGAATGTCCCTCGCTGGCCCAGGAGTTTCGGGAGGAACGTTCCATGCCTCTGATGCGCAACGCACTTGCGGTCCTGCTGGCTGGTGGCCAGGGCGAACGCCTTTGGCCCCTCACGCGTGATCGCGCGAAGCCGGCCGTCCCCTTCGGCGGTATCTACCGCATCATTGATGTCACGCTTTCGAATTGCCTGAATAGCGATCTGCGCCGCGTCTTCGTGCTCACGCAATACAAAGCTCTCAGCCTCAATCGCCACGTGCGTCGCGGCTGGTCCCAGCTCATGGGCCACGGCGATTTCATTGAAGTTCTCACTCCGCAGATGCGCGTCTCGCAGCACTGGTATCAGGGCACCGCTGACGCCGTCTATCAGAACATTTACTCCATCGGCTCCGAGCAATCCAATTTCGTCTTCATTCTTTCCGGCGACCACATCTACAAAATGAATTATCAGAAGATGCTCGAGCAGCACGTCGAAGCCGGCGCAGATGTCACCGTCGCCACCTTCGAGGTCTCTCCCCAAGAAGCTGCCGGCAGTTTCGGCGTTCTCGAAACCGATAAGGACTGGCGCATCGTCGGCTTCGAGGAAAAACCCGCCGACCCTAAACGCTCGCGCATCCACCCGGACAAAGTGAACGCCTCCATGGGCGTCTATCTTTTTAATACGCAGTTGCTTGTTCCCATCTTGATCGCCGACGCCGAAGATCCCACCTCCAAACACGATTTCGGCAAGGACATCATCCCGCGCATCATCGAAAAGCACCGCGTCTTCGCTTACAACTTCCGCGACGAAAACAAAAAGGAAGAATCCTACTGGCGTGATGTCGGCACCGTCGAGGCCTACCATGAAGCCAACATGGATCTGGTTTCCGTTTCCCCGGTCTTCAACCTCTACGACAAAAGCTGGCCGCTAAACACCTGGCAGCAGCAATATCCGCCAGCGAAATTCGTTTTTGCCGATCCCTCGCGCATGGGCGTCGCCCTCGATTCCATTGTCGGCGCGGGATCGATTGTTTCTGGCGGACGCGTCACCAAATCCGTTCTCGGCCTCGACGTGCGCGTCAATAGCTACAGCGAAGTGGATCAGTGCATCATCTTCAATCACGTCATCGTCGGCCGCAGCTGCCGCATCCGCCGCGCCATCATTGACCGCCACGTAAGCCTGCCCGAAGGCACGGTAATCGGCTACGACGCCGAAGCCGACCGCGCGCGTTACTCCGTCACCGAGCACGGCGTAGTAGTAGTAGTTCGCCCCGAATCCATGATCGAAGAACCCGAATAGCTCCGCCCTTTTTGAAGACCGGCTTTCCTGGCGCCGGCACCTCGCCGTCAGTTGTGCGGCCTGTAGGAGCGGGTCTCAGACCCGCCCTGCTTTCCATTGCGCCGCAGAGAGCGCGAAATTCCCGCGACATCCCCGCCTTGTACCACCCACCCCAAACCGTTTACGATGTTCGTCGCGCAAGTAACGACCAACTTCACAGGAGCAACATGTCCACGAAAATCACTAAAGTCGTCGGCCGCGAAATAATCGATTCCCGCGGCAATCCCACCGTCGAAGCCGACGTCCACGTCGAAGGCGGCGCCGTCGGCCGCGCGGCCGTTCCTTCCGGCGCGTCCACCGGCGAACACGAAGCTAACGAACTCCGCGACGGCGACAAATCGCGCTACCTCGGCAAAGGCGTGCTGAAAGCCGCTGGCCACGTGAACGCAGAAATCGCAAAAGCCGTGACCGGGCTTGATGCCGCGGAGCAACAAACCCTCGATCGCAAAATCATCGCCGCCGATGGCACGCCGAACAAATCCAATTTCGGCGCCAACGCCATCCTCGCCGTCTCCATGGCCGCCGCACGCGCCGCCGCAGCGCAGCTCGCTCTCCCGCTCTATCAGTATCTGGCGCGCTATTCCAGCGACAAATCCGCCGACAAGCTCCCCGTCCCCATGATGAATATCGTCAATGGCGGCGCCCACGCCGATAATTCCGTGGACGTGCAGGAGTTCATGGTCATGCCGGTCGGCGCGCCCAATTTCCGCGAAGCGCTCCGCTGGGGCGTCGAGGTGTTCCATCACCTGAAATCCGTGTTGAAGAAAAACGGCTACTCCACGGCAGTCGGCGATGAAGGCGGCTTCGCGCCCAACCTAAAATCCAACGAAGAAGCTCTGGAACGCGTCCTCGAAGCCATCACCGCCGCCGGCTACAAACCCGGCGAGCAGATCGCCATCGCGCTCGATCCCGCGTCGAGCGAATTCTACGACCGCGCCACAGGAAAATACGTTTTCAAGAAATCCGATAAATCCGAGCGCGCCTCGGCAGAGATGGTGGAATTCTGGGAAGCCTGGGCCGCCCAATATCCCATCGTCTCCATCGAAGACGGCCTCTCCGAAGACGATTGGGACGGCTGGAAAATCATCACGCGCGACCTCGGCAAAAAAATTCAGCTGGTAGGCGACGACATTTTCGTCACTAACCCGAAAATTTTCGCGCGCGGCATCTCTGAAGGCATCGGCAACGCCATCCTGATCAAGCTCAATCAAATCGGCACGGTCAGCGAGACCATCGAAGCCGTCGAAATGGCGCGCAAAGCCAATTACGCCGCCATCGTCTCCCATCGCAGCGGCGAAACCGAAGACACCTTCCTGGCCGATTTCGTCGTCGCCATGGGCACAGGCCAAATCAAAACCGGCTCCGCCTCCCGCACCGACCGCATCGCCAAATACAACCAACTCCTACGCATCGAGGAAGCTCTCGGCGCCAAAGCCCGCTTCGCCGGCCGCAAAGCGTTGCGTCCGTAGTTCCAACGGAACGCGCTCTTGAATTCGAATTTGCAATGACCCGGCCGGTCAAATGGAACACCGGCCCGCGATAAGGTATTCTGGCCCGCGACATGACCCAGCAAAATAAACGCCCGCAACCCATCGTCCTCACCGTGCTCGACGGCTGGGGCTACCGCGCCGAATCGAAAGGCAACGCCATCGCCCTCGCGCGCAAGCCAAATTACGATCGCCTGCTGAAAGAATTTCCCAACACGCTCATCCATACCTCCGGCCCCGCTGTTGGCCTGCCCGAAGGACAAATGGGCAATAGCGAAGTCGGCCACTTGAATATCGGAGCCGGCCGCATCGTGCACATGGACATCACGCGCATTGACCAGCTCATTGCGAGCGGCGAATTCCAGCGCCAGCCTCTCCTCCTCGAAGCCATGGAACGTGGCCGCACCCACCAGCTGCACCTGCTCGGCCTCCTCAGCGACGGTGGCGTGCACTCCCACATCGAACATCTCTACGCGTTACTCCGCATGGCACGCGAGCATAAAGTCACGCAAGTTTTCGTCCACTGTTTCATGGACGGTCGCGACACCCCGCCCAACAGCGGCATCGACTTCCTCCGCGCGCTAGCACAGAAAATGCGCGAGTACGGCGTCGGCCAAATCGCCACGGTTATCGGCCGCTACTACGCCATGGACCGTGACAATCGCTGGGACCGTATCGAAAAATCCTATCGCGCCATGACTCACGGCGAAGCCGATGCAAAATTCCCCGATCCCATCGCCGCCATCCGCGCCAGCTACGAAAAAGGCGTCACCGACGAATTCGTTGTCCCCGCCGTCGTCACCACCGAACCAGCATCGGGAAAGCCAGCCGTCCCGCGCGGCATAATCCGCGATGACGACGCCGTGATTTTCTTCAACTTCCGCGCCGACCGCGCCCGCGAAACCACGCGCGCCCTCGTCGAGCCCGGCTTCAAGGAATTCGCCGATCCCGCGCGCCCAAGAAATCTTTTCTTCGTCGCCACCACGCAATACGAAAAGACTTGGCCCTGGCTGCGTTACCTGCTCGCACCCGAAAAACTCGAACAAATCCTCGCCAACGTTTTTGCCGAGCAGAACTACAGGAATTTGCGCGTAGCTGAAACCGAAAAATACGCGCACGTCACTTATTTCTTCAATGGCGGAGTGGAAAAACCGTTTCCAGGGGAAGAACGCGTAGTCGTCCCGTCGCAGAAAGTACCCACCTACGATCTAAAACCGGAAATGTCCGCCGCGGGCGTCGCCGACACCGTAATCCAGGCCATCGAAAAGGGAAATTTCGATGCCATCATCATGAATTTCGCGAATGCGGACATGGTAGGCCATTCCGGCAGACTAGAAGCCACCATCAAAGCCGTCGAGACCGTGGACGAATGCCTCGGCAGAATTTTTCAATCCCTCAAACCGCGCGGCGGCGCCTGGATCATCACCGCAGACCACGGCAACGCCGAAACCATGATTGACCCCGTCACCGGCGGCGCCCACACCTACCACACCACCAATCCCGTCCCGTTCATCCTGCTATCAGAAAACGGCCGCACCCAATTAAGCGCCGGCGGCTCCCTGCGTGACATCGCCCCCACCCTACTGGGCGTCCTCGAAGTCCCAGAGCCTCCAGAAATGTCCGGCCGCGACCTCCGCATCCCCCGAAAATAATTTGGCCGGGTTTGTCAGCCCGCGACCGCGGGTGAGGGATCTGGTTGTCACTACGACACCGCGTAAGGCCTGTTTCGCGCAGCGCCCAGAACGGCCAGGACTGCGGGCCGTCCGCGATCGATTCGATAGGGAACGATGTAAGGCGTACCCGGGATAATCAGCTCGCGCGTTTCAGGTTCGCGACCAGGTCGGCCAAGGTAGGGATGCTGCACAAGCCGGTCCACGAGCGGGAGAATTTTCTGAGTCAATTTTCGTGCAGCGTCAGGTTTGTCTTGTTCGATAAACCTTGGAATTTCAATGAGGTGGAAAACCTCTCTTTCAGTCGAAATTACGTGCGGGATGGCGGCGGGAGCGTCCGTCGTTGGCCCCAAGAACGCAGCCAGCGCGAAACTTTTTCATGGGAAACAACCCGCCCAGCATTCAGATCGTCAATTCCCTTGCGGATCTCGGCGACCTCGCACTCCTGTTCTTCGACGGATACTTTAAGGCGTGCGCCGCAACCCACGACCGACTGCGGGCCGTAGCGTCAGCAAGTTTATTGAGCCTATTTTTCAACTTGGTCGGAATGCGAACCGTCACAGTGGTCGTACTACTCGTGAGTGCTCCGGTGGTACACATTCTAGCAAAATACAGCACAAGGGCGGCACAGATGCCGCTCAGTTCCCCGTGGTCGGCTTCGGCGACGTATACCACTCCCGCGCATTCACCACGATCTTCTTCTTGTGCCCCTTCTTATCCGCCGTGGTAAGCGGATTGCCTTCGTTATCCAATATCTCCACCTTCAGCTTGTGGATTTTCCCATCCGGCGGAGTCGAGGGCGTAAATCCAATCGTGTACTGATTCCGCAGGAAAATCGCCACGGAATTGAAAATGTCGTTCATCTCCCCTTCAAATCGCGGGAACCAAGCCCACCCGCCCGTCATTTCCGCAAAAGTCTTCAACTGATTCTCCGCCTGCAAATAATTCACGCTGGCGAATTCCGGCCCAGTCATGCTGCGTTCGTGAATTCCCATCGCATCCAGCGCCGCGCCCATCCCAATGCAGAAAATCGTCACATCGGTTTCTTTCAGCGGCTTAAAAGTCTGATCCAAAGTGTGTTTGCTGAAAGTGTCGTAACCGGAGGCGATGATCAGAATCGAGCGCTTTCCCTTCACATCGCGCAGCTGATCCAAAGTCTCTAGCGTGGCATCAAATAAATTCGCCTCGCTGAAATCCGGAAAATATAGTTGCGCCACGTCCTGCGCCACGGCCCTTTTATCCTGCGTGAAATCGGAAACCATGGTCGTCTTCAAATCAAATGTCTTGAACGCTACCCAGTCCTTCTGGTTCAAATGCTCCAGAAAGTTATAAGCCCACATTTTCCCGCGGTAGCCGAAGTAACTTCCCATGCGCCGGCTGAATTCCATCAGCACCACAATCGTAATCGGCGCCTCGCTCGCTCCAAAGTTGCTGATCTGCTGCGGCTGGCCATCATCCAGCACACGAAAATTCTGTTTCTGCAAGCCGGTGATGATGTTCCCTTCGAAATCGGTCACTACCGCATCAATATTCACCACGTTCGATTGCACCGCGATAGCCACCTGCGGCGCTTGCGCCTGCGGTTTCCCCGCTTGCGAAGGCTGCTGCTGGCCGCTCGGCTGCTTCGGTGCTGCGCCCGGCTGTTGCGCCGGCGCAGGCGTCACCGGCCCTTCCTGTTGCCGCGCGTAGGACGTCAACGTCCCCGGCGGCACACCCAGCGCCACAATCAGAATCGCCAGCAGCACCGCTCGAATCCTTGTCTTCAATTTTGTGCTCCCCTGTTTTCGCAACGCATAACCCGCCCGCTGCGCCCGTTCGCACATTAGGATGCTTCCATCTGCCTCTCGGGATGGTCCGCTGTCTCCGACCGTTCAGCTAAGATTGCTGTTCAGAAAACGCCCTGTGTCTGGCTCCCAGGACCGCATCCGCCAGCATGATAGTATGAATTGGTCTTCTGCTCCGCGAATGAATTTCACTTTCTGGGGGGAAATCAAGGATGGCGCGCGCGCGCATTCTGTCACCGATTCTTGTCCTTATAGCATTTCTGTTCACTGTCACACCTGGTGAAGCACAGTCCCTTCCCACGTCGCCGCAATATTCGCCCGCCGCGAGCCCGTCGCTCACCCAGATTCAAACCGACGCGCTCGGCTGGCTGCAGGGCCTGCTGCGCATAGACACCACCAACCCGCCAGGCAACGAACTCGTAGCCGCCAAATACATCGCCGCCATTCTCACCAAAGAGGGCATCCCTTCTGAAATTTTCGAAAGCACGCCCGGCCGCGGATTCATCGTCGCCCGTCTCTCCTCCAGCGCCGTGCCCGATCCATCCCGCGCCCTGCTCCTGATGGCTCATCTGGATGTAGTTGGCGTGGACAAATCCAAATGGACCGAAGATCCCTTCGCCGCCACGATAAAAGGCGGCTACCTCTACGGCCGCGGCGCCATTGACGATAAAGGCATGCTCGCCGCGAATCTCGCCGTCTTCATCGAACTAAAACGCTCCAGCGCACGCCTCAATCGCGACGTGATCTTTCTCGCCGAAGGCGATGAAGAAGCCTACGGCACCACCGGCATGTTGTTTGCCGTGGATAAGCACTGGGACAAAATCGCCGCGGGCTACGCCATCAACGAAGGCGGCGGCGTTTTCCTCAAGAACGGCAAGCCGCAATACGTCGGCGTGCAAGTCAGCGAAAAAGTTCCGGCAAATGTGGACGTCATCGCTAAGGGCACCTCCGGTGCATGCCTCCATGCCCCGCAAAGACAATCCCGTCATCCATCTCTCCGCCGCCATCGAAAAAATCGGAAACTACGAAGCCCCCGTGCAATTCAATTCCGTCACCCGCGCTTATTTCCAGGCCATTGCCCCGCTCCAGGATGAAGAAACCGCCAAATGGATGCGCTCGCTCGATACTTCCGACCGCGGTGAACATGCCGCCCGCGTAATCTCCAATCAAAGCCCCGCGTGGAATGCGATGCTGCATGACACCGTCGCCCCCACCATGTTGCGCGCCGGAATTCGCGCCGAACGTGATTCCTTCCGAAGCGCGCGCCGTCCTCAACGTCCGCCTGCTCCCGGGAAACCAGCTCGCTCCGTTTCATCGCAAAACTTCAGCAACTCGTCAACGACCCCGCTATCTCCTTCGAGCCGGAGCTGCCCCTGTCCGAAACCTCTCCGTCCTCTTCGCTCACTTCCGATTTCTACAACACGATCTCCAGCGTCACCGCCAAAGGCTATCCCTGGCGCCCCGATCGTCCCGCTCATGTCCACGTATTTCACTGATTCCACTCCGCTGCGTCTGCGCAATGTACAGGCCTACGGTCTGATCCCTTTCCCGCTCAACGACGATGATCTGTCCCGCTTTCACGCCGATAACGAACGCATCCCGCTCGATTCTTTTCATAAGGGCATTGAATTTCTCTTCGCAATCGTGAATGATTTCTCGGTGAGCAAATAATACGTGATCAATCCTCGCAGAGCAAAAATAGTCTGTACCCTCGGCCCCGTCACTTCCTCGTACAACATGATCGAGAAACTGGTGCATGCCGGAATGGACGTCGCCCGCTTGAATTTTTCCCACGGCTCGCATGAAGACCGCGTGCGCATGGTCGCTGCCCTGCGCCGCGCTTCCGCCAAATACGAAAAACCTATTGGCGTGCTCGCCGATCTGCAGGGACCAAAAATCCGCACCGGTAAGCTCGTTGCCGGCAAAGCCATACGCCTGCGCTTCGGCCAGCGCTTCACTATTACTACGCGCAACATTCCCGGCACCGAGGAAGGCGTCAGTACCACTTTCGGCGCGCTGCCCGAATCCGTGCACAAAGGCGACCGCATTCTTCTCAGCGACGGAGACATCGCGCTGCGCGTTCTCTCCACGCACGGCCAGGACGTAATCACCCAAGTAGAAAACCCCGGAGAACTCGGCGAGCACAAAGGCATCAATCTTCCCGGCATCAAGCTCAATATTCCTTCGATGACCGCCAAAGATCGCAAGGATCTGCATTCGGCCCTGGCTATCGGCGCCGATTATCTGGCGCTCAGCTTCGTGCGCACCGCCGCTGACGTGCGCGCCGCCAAGCACGCCATCGCGCGTGCCGGAAAAGATACTCCGGTGATCGCCAAACTGGAAAAACCCGAAGCCATAGACAATCTCGATGAAATTCTGGATATCGCCGACGGCGTGATGGTCGCGCGCGGCGATCTGGGCGTCGAAATGAGCCCGGAAAAAGTTCCGGTGGTGCAGAAACAGATCATCCTGAAAGCGCGCAATGCGCTGATTCCGGTGATCACCGCCACGCAGATGCTCGATTCCATGCAGAAAAATCCGCGCCCCACACGCGCTGAAGCTTCCGACGTCGCCAACGCCATCTTCGACGGCAGCGACGCCCTGATGCTTTCCGGCGAAACCGCCGCCGGCCTCTATCCGCTGGAATCCGTGATGATGATGGACCGCATCATCCGCGAAGCCGAAGCCAGCGTCACCCAATTGCCGCGCCCCGCGCGCTCCGGCAATCTGCAAATCAACGAAGTCATCGCCGAAGCCATCTGCCACGCCGCCGAAGAATTGCACCTCAGAGTCGTCGCCGTTTTCACCGAGAAGGGTTCGTCCGCAGGCCTCGTCTCAAAGTATCGCCCGCGCGCTCCCATCGTCGCCTTTTCCCCAGTGCAGAAACGCGCCGCCGCCTTGCTCTTTTCTGGGGCGTCCTGCCGCGCAGCATGGCGGCAGTCCATGATATCGACAAACTCGCCGCCACCGCCGAAAAACGCCTGCTCGAAGAAAAACTGGTAAAGCGCGGCGACATCATCGGCGTAGTAGCCGGCACGCCCATCGGCACCACAGGCTCGACAAATCTAATGCGCCTGCTCCGCATCGGCGGGTAACCCCGCTGGGTGTTTTGCCGTTGTCGTTGGCTTTGAATTCGTAGCGGCGGTCTTCCGACCGCCAGCCTTTGCAGTGCCTTTTGAATTTGTAGCGCCGGCGTCCCGCCCGCTCAGTCGCCGTTGCGGCAGTGCGCCGTCATCCTGAACCCGCGACAGCGGGTGACGGATCTCTCTCGCCTTCGGCTTTCTCGGCGCTCTCTGCGTCTCCGCGGTTGTCGCCTCTGCCTTTCTCCGATTTACCTCCGCCTTTCCTCGTGCCCTCCGGGTTAAATCTCTTGAACTCCACAAACACACCACGACGCCGAAACGAAACATTTCGAAAATTCCCGCGCACCCGAACGGATGCGCTCCCACCGAAATCCCTAATTCACCCAATTATCCGGATTAGAAGGCGGCTTATCCTGATGATCCCGCACATAAACCTCAAACTTCCTCTTCAACCTTCGCCTCTTCCAATCCGAAAAATAATTCCGTACGCTGTACCCATAAGATCCGCGCCGCAAATAAATGTATCCCACCAGCATTCCGCCCAGGTGGCACACATGGCTCACATCGTCGCCGCCGGCCCCGAGCGTTCCGAAAAATTCAATCGCGCCCATCACAATCACAAACACGCGCATGGAAACCGTCACCGGGAGCGGAAAAACCCATACTTGCCGGTGCGGCATGATCACCGCCACCGCCAGCAGCACGCCATAAATCGCGCCCGAAGCGCCAATCGTCGGAATGCGCGCGCTACCCAGCCCGTGCGGGTCCAAAATCGTCTTCACGATTACGTTGATGAGTCCGGCGCCCACGCCGCAGATGAAAAAGTACGTGTAGAACTTCCGGCTGCCCCACGCCCGCTCCAAATCCGCTCCGAACATGCACAGGTACAGCAGATTGAACAAAATGTGCCAGACGCCGTCATGCAGGAAAATATAACTGAAGAGCTGCCAGAGGAAACCGTGCGTCACCGCGACGGGAACAAGACCGAACCACAGCAACCAGAAATTCCATCCTGGCGCATGAAAAAGCAGCTTCGAAACTTCCTGCGCCAGGAACACGCTAACGCAAGCAATGCAAATTGTCTTGATCGCCGGCGGGAAATAACTCCCGATGTCGAACATGTACCCGCCGCCGCCGCGCGAAATAGATCTCACAGCTCACAAGTCTAAATGCTCATACCGCCGGAGTCAAAGCCGCGCTGGGGATCTCTACCTTGCGCGAAAAGACCACACAGTAGCCGTCGCCCGACCCCACGTTGGTGGAAACCACGGTATCGTCGTCGCCGAGTTGCGATTTCCGTTTCGTTGCGAATATTTGCACAGAACATTTCACCGATCCGCGCGTGCATTGGCGGTGGCGGTTGGCGAGGTAAATGTTGATGAGATCCGAAGAGATGGAAATCCGATTTCTGTTGCGAGGTAATTTCAGCGGCGACGTCGGAGTTTTAACGGAATTAAATCCTGGAGGGGGATATTTCACAGCGAGCGGCGATATTTAACGAGATTAAACGGAAATGTCGTTTTTGACTCTAGATATCGTTTCCGTCACGATGCGATTGTTCTATCCTTCCTGTTTACAAAGAGTTACAAGCATCGCGCAAATTGTGAAATCTCGCGTCAGCTTTCTGCACCGCATTTCACGATCTTTCAATTTTGCGTAATAGGCGCAGCGATTGCGATTCGCGGTGACATTCCGGTGATCCAGACCAAGCGCGAAATCTCAGTGTCCGGTTACGGCGTTAGAACGTAGTCGCTGGCGCGACGGACGCTTCGCGTGCTATCCTCTTTAGGTCATGCCGCAAGGTAGAGCTTTTAACTGCGATTTTCGCTTTTCTCTGATTTTCCTAAGCCACGCAAAATCAATACACTACAGGGGAAATAAGATTCAATTCCCATAGCCGTTAGATCGGTGCAGCCACTAGCCCGCATCCGCCGCAACCGCCAGCGCCCACCTTCAAACGGCTCTATCGAACGCGCGCGGAGCACCTCGCCCGGACTCCACGCTTCTGTGAAAACGCGCCTCCGATAGAGCACTAGCGTTAATCAGGACTTACTACTTGCGTCCAAAAGTCTCGCCGAAGAAGTCGCCGGGTTTCCACTGAGGGCGCTGTGGATTCTTCGCAATATCGTATCCAACCAGGAAATCGACTTGCATGAACTCGACGGCGGCATCGAAGTCGAGCGGTTGGTTCATATCGTCAGAAGGAGAATGGTAACGTGTGGCGATCCATTCATCTACGAATTTCTTGGCATTGAAGTTGGGGTCTTTGGCTTCGTATCCTTCAGTGATAAAAACCGAAGGCACGCCCTGGCGCACAAACGAATACTGATCAGCGCGAACAAAATAGTTCTGATCCGGCTCGGGATCCGGACTTATCTTCAATCCGAGAAGCTCCGCGTCGTGCTTCGCCACTGCGTCCAAAGTGCTGTCCGGCCCACCGAGCGCGACAATATCCTTAAAGGTGTAGAACACGCTTGCCCCATCCATGTTTATGTCCGCCACGATGCTATCGATCGGGACGGTGGGAAAATGCGCGAAGTAGTCGGAACCGAGCAATCCTTTTTCTTCTCCGGTTACGGCGAGGAACATCATGGAACGCGCCGGCGCGCGCGGCATGGACTTGAATGCTTTGGCGATTACCAGCATTGCCGCAACACCGGAAGCGTCGTCGGCAGCTCCGTTGTAAATGGAATCTCCATTAATGGGCTTCCCAATTCCCAAATGATCGACGTGCGCAGTATAGACAACGTATTCCCGACTTAGTTTCGGGTCCGAGCCGGGAAGCACAGCGACCACGTTGGGGCTGGTGATCGTTTCATGCTGGCTAACTACTCGCATAGTCGCGGTGACCGGTAACGGAAATCTCTGCGGCTTGGATGCCTCCGCGTCTCGCTGCACTTCCGCCCATGATTTGGAGGCGTGTTGAAAAAGTCTTTCTGACGCTGCCTGGGAAAGGATGGCGCCGACTTTGATCTGCGGAAATGAATCGCTCGGAAGACCATCTGGTCCCAGCCAGCGCATGGAGGGAAAACCAGCGCCAATGACCACGCGTGGCCAAGGCAGGGTCTTGTCGTCTCTCGCTGTCCAGAGCACCAGCGAACCAACTGCGCCATGCTCACGGGCGGTGCGCTGCTTCTCACGAGCGGAACTCAAGTGCGCTCGAAGCTCCGAGGGAAGCGAGGGTGGCGCCCCGATCAGAACGGCGACGATCTTGCCCTTCACATCCACGCCTGCATAGTCGTCATATTTGCCATCGGGTGTCCTCACACCGTAGCCGACAAACACCACGGGCGCTTCAATCGAGAGATCAGGACCTACCTCGCTTCCGCGCATGATGAAGTCGTCGCCCCATTTGAGCTGCGATGCGGAGCCGATTTCGGTAATCGTGACGGCGCATTTGTCCGGTTCAACAGTAATCTGTCGCAGGGGCACTCGCTGGTAATACGTACCGTTCTGACCGGCGGGTTTCAATCCCAGGACTTCATATTGTGCAGCGACGTAACGCGCGGCAACTTCATGACCTCGCTTGCCCGTGCCGCGCCCTTCCAGCAGATCATCCGCCAGGAATGCCATGTGCGCGCGAAAGGGCTCCTTCTGGAGTTCTTCCATTGCTGCTTTCGCATCCTGTGGAATCGGCGAAACGGCCTGCCCGAATACCAGCCAGCAAGGAATGAGTAAAACGCATAGAAGGACCGAGAGCGCCAGCAAGCGATGCATAATGCCTCCAGATTTGTGCGACGGCACATGAGAGAACTACCGGGGGTCCCAACTTTGAATCGCTGCCTCGCGCATCGTACGCTTCTCCTGTCTTGGAGACAACGGATTCGCAACAGAAAAGGCCGCAGCGAGAGCCATATGCAAACGGCTCCAGAAACGCGCAACGGTTTCACAGTTGAGTTGCACCGCAGCGGTCAACTCCTGATTAGTTCTATAAAGGTAGAAGTCAAGAAAAAACACATCTCCTTCGGCTGGAATTTTTCTTGCTTCTCAGCCCACTTGATCGAGCGAGATGTGTTTTGACCTACCGCGCCATGGGCTCGGTTGCGGGGCCATGCGACCCCGTGGTTTGGGTTTTCTCTACCAGCGGTTTTCATCGCTTGTTCGCGACGAAGCCTGTCCGTTCCGAAACCAGCAAAGCAGAACGTGGTCAAATTTGGCGACCATAGTTCTATCTGGGACTCGTGGCCCATAGCTTTTTCTGGTTATCCGAGAGGGACTAGGGTCGTGTGGGAGACTGGGTGCCCGAAGCACGCAGTGCCTAACTAACCAGCTGAGACTCGCTCTCGAACCAGAGTGTCTCGAGAACCTGCAGGCCACCGCCAGAGAAATCCCCAGGGATGGAGCGGAATCGCTCAGAGACACTCAAGCTGTTTGTGGTTTCAGATATTGGGCGTCGAAGCACACTCCTCTCTTCCACACGATTAACACGATGGTGGCGATCTTCCTGGCCAAGGTCAGCCGCGCCATCTCCGGCCGCATGCCCTTGGTCAGCAAAGCGGTGTAGAACTCCTGCAACGGACCCGGTTTGCTCGAGGCCACGATCGCCGCACCCTTAAACAGATTCTTCAGATCGTGATTGCAGTTGTGGTTTAGTCCGCGAATGGAGATCTGTTTCTTCGCTCGTTCCAGCTGCCCGTTGACCTTACGGTGATCGGCGCTGCTTTGTGTCTCGATGCCAAATCCGCTGTAAGTCCAGAGCTGCCGCTTGCTGCGAAAACGGTGCGGAGTCTGCAGAATGCCCAGCAGCACGGCCGATCGGATCGGGCCGATCGAGGGAATCTGGCGCAGTCGTTTCCATGCCTGGTGTTTCTTGCCCTCTGCCAACAGCTCCCGCCGCACTTGCTGACGTACCGTCCGCAGCGCATCCAGTTGTTGGTAGTAAAATTCCGCCCGCCGGCGTACTCCTGGTTCCGTGATCTTCCCCAGCCACTCGGCACGATGGCGTGGTGCATAGACCTGCTTGCCGCTACAAGCAATGGCCCAACTGCGATAGATCGCCTTCACCCGCGACATCACCCGCCCGAGATCTTTGGTGATGGTCAGATAACTGCGCACCAGTTCTTTCAGGCTGCGCAGGCCGTGTTCCCCGTGATAGACGGGGCTGAGATGGTTCAGACGCAGCAGCTCGGCCAAGCGGCGGGCGTCGATCTTGTCATTCTGGTTGCCTTCCCGCATGGAGGCATTCTTGCGCGGATCGCACACCACCAATTTCCTGACGTGCGGTTTCAGCAAGTCGTACAACCAGGCCGCCGAGGTTCCTTCTTCCAACGTGACCTGCAAGTCTCCGCGCAGCCCATCGATAAACTGCAGAATCATGCTGGCTTTGGTCTCGATGACGCATTCCATCACGATCTTTCCCGCACTATTCCTCACCGCAATCGAAATGCTTTCCTTGTGCACATCCATGCCGATATATTTAGTGTTAGTCATAGAGGGTGCTCCTTCCTGTAGGGGTTGTGGCAACCACCCAAACCCTACTCCAAAAGGGGCGCCCTTTATATTGCGTCGCGTAACCGGAAACTAGGAAAAAACCCACTTTACCGGTTACGGCGTTAATCAGGGATGTGGATTCGTGGGTTGCCGTCAACCGCAAGCAATCGCCCCCTAGTCTATTTCCAAAATAGAAACTTTGATTGAAAACTGTGCATGGGGGACACGCCCGGATCGTCTTTGGTTCGGTATGATGCGCCACTGCCGGATAAGCCGCGTTACCGGTAACTTGGGTACCGGGACCCACATCTCCGATAAGGGCTGCGTTAATCAGGTATTTGAACTAGGAGCACAGAGGTGGGGCGCGGATTATGACTATATGTCCCGTGACTATCAGGTTCGAATCTTTGGCGCGGTAGAATTGTTTGCGATTTACCTTTTTGCCCATCCCCAGCAATTGAGAAAATGCAGCAACATAACGAGAGCACTCGCGATTGGCCCGATTATCAAAGCTGTTTTGGTCCACCCCGCTTCATTCCCAAGCTTCCGTTCGACCTACGGGCCTTGTGCGCCTCGATTTTGAATTTAGATCACAAATCTAGCCTAGAGCTGTTTTAAACTATAAGTCAAGTCTTGGAGTCCAAAGATGATGGTCCGAACTGATATCTAGTTTATTCATTCGGCTTTCGATATCCCGATATTGTACATTCGTGCGACTGCGTTATCTCTGTGGTAGCTCTAAACTCATCATAATAGACCGAGCTTGTGAAGCGTTAATGTCAGCAATTCCCGATTCTTACGATGCGCCTCAGGGATCACCCAAAAGCGGCCAATGAGGGTCACCTCAAAACCGGCCAACGATAAAACCCGGGACATTGACACTGGCGAGAGGGCCTATAGCCTCCGTCAGCATGAGCAATGTCTTGAGCGAAGAAAAGAAACAACAAGTCATCGCACTGGGGAAGCTCGGATGGCCCTTGCGGCGGATCGAGCAAGCCACTGGTGTCCGTCGTGAAACAGCAGGCGCTTACCTAAAGGCAGCCGGGATCGCGGTGCGACCACCGGGTAGCTGGGGACGGCGAGCGCCGGCAAAACCGGCCAACGAAGTGACCCCCGACTCTGGAGCCGATCTTACCCTGGCCAGGTTGGCCAACTCAAAACCGGCCAATGAGGTGACCCCCGACTTTGGCCAGCAGATTCGGCCTCTGGTTGGCAAGCAGGGCCGGGCTATCGCTACCTGCGAACCGTATCGCGAACTGATCGAGCAGGGGCTGGATCGTGGCCGCAACGCCAAGGCCATCTGGCAGGACTTGGTTTCCGATCACGGCTTTCCCAGCCGCTACCAGGCGGTGAAGCGTTTCGTCCGCAAGCATCATGGATCTCATCGGCCGCAACCGGTGGGGATCATCCTCACTGCGGCAGGAGAAGAAGCGCAAGTCGATTACGGAACGGGTCCGATGGTGCGGGACGCGCAGAGCGGAAAGTACCGACGGACACGGCTGTTCGTGATGACCCTCGGCTATAGTCGCAAATCCGTACGGCTGCTGCTCTGGCGTTCGAGTTCCCGGGTCTGGGCCGAACTGCATGAAAAAGCCTTTCGCAGGCTGGGTGGATGTCCTCGCGTAGTGGTTCTTGATAATCTGCGTGAGGGAGTCATCGTTGCCGACATCTACGATCCCACTCTCAATCCACTGTTTCGGGATGTGCTCGCTCACTACGGTGTCGTGGCGATGCCTTGCCGCATCCAAGACCCCGATCGCAAAGGGAAAGTGGAATCGGGCGTGGGACACGCACAGAAGACTCCGCTCAAGGGACTGCGCTTCGAGAACCTGGAAGAAGCACAAGCCTATCTGGATCGCTGGGAGACTCGCTGGGCCGATACGCGCATCCACGGCACGACGAAACGGCAGGTCGCAGTCCTGTTCGCCGAAGAAAAACCGTCACTGCTGGCTCTGCCGCTGGAACCCTTCCGCTATTACCAATACGGAGAACGCGTCGTTCATCTGGACGGCTGTGTCGAAGTCGAAGCGGCTTATTACGGCTTACCGCCGGGATGGATCGGACGGCTGGTCAAAGTGCAATGGGATGCGCTGCACGTGCGTATCGTTGATCCGCGTACCAATCAACTTCTCCGCGAGCATATCCGCCAGAAACGCGGCTGGTATCGCATCAAAATCGAAGACTACCCCAAGAAAATGCCGTTCAGCACAGGCCTACGACACGCAGGAATTCGTAAGGGAACTCCGGGGGATGAACATCACCCCGCATGTGGCGCAGAACACGAGCAATCGCAGGAGCACGATAGACGAGCGGACTACGCGGCATGGGGGGTACGAGGTGAGTCAGCGGAAGAGAAAACGAGTGGAGCAATCGTTCGGGTGGATGAAGATGGTGGGGATGCTAAAGAAAGTGAAGTTGCGAGGAATCGACAAGGTGGGATGGCTGTTTACTTTCACCGGAGCCGCCTACAACTTGTGCCGATTGCGAAACCTGATGGCCACAACGTGACAGGTGGTTTCGACGATTCGGCTCGGTAGATAGAAAATCCCAAAACACTCCCTTACAACTCAGCGAAAACTTAAAACTAAGAACGAAAACGCTTCGAAAACTAAATTCTTCAACAAGCTGCTAATCAGGACTTATCTAGATTGCGAGAGGCGAGTGCTATTATTGCGGGCAATGCGAGCGCTTAGATGCCTTTTGCTTTGCTTCATCGTTGCCACGTGCCTTCAGGCACAGAAGGCAGAACATGACACACCCGCCGACCAGACCGCTCCGACTTTTAGACTCGATCCTCATCGGCCTTTGGTTTACCTGAAGTTCGACCACGTCGGGCAAGGCACGCCTATGAACGATCAGGAACCGTCCACACGCATTTGGCTGCATCTGATTAACAATTGTCGCTTACCGATCGTGGTGGACGGCGGAGGGCAGGTGGAGGGTGGTCTCAAAGGCGAAATTTATGTCAACAATGTGGTACGGCTCAATCCGCCGATCTCCATCGTAACCGTTTTATCCTCTGAGACAGAACCCGATTCTCCTCAGATATCTACTACGCTGATTGAGCCGGGACAGCCCGGAGTCCAACTTTCGACCGGGCAAAAGGACTCGGCCCCTGGTTGCAGACCATCCGTTAAGAATGGACGCACAGTTCCCCAAGCGAATCCGGGGCCGGTCTAAAACGTAATCGCGGCGGAGATCTGAAGTGTGTATCCTTGGTAGGTAGATCTGCCCTCGAATTCGTGAAAATACTTGAGGCCCACGCTTACCTTCTTCTCAGGCAATATTGCGTTTACTGCGAAGCCTAGCGCATCAACTCTGTAGCGCGCGGCTGCCTGTTCCGGTGTAATGTTCGGGCCATGTTTGTCGGTAGTCTGCCACTGGCCGTAGCCCACCAGCCCAAGCTGAAGGCGTAATCCAGGTTGAACGGGAAAACTATGGGCTAGCGAGTAGTCCAGGTTAAAGGTCTGGCCGGGGTGGACCATTGTGCCCTCTTGGGTGCTATGAAATTCATACATCTGAAATGCAGAAAAGGTAGTGGCTTTGCTCGAGCTGAGATAGATCGTCTGTCCACTCGCAACAACTGAAGTCCAGTAACCTGAACCGACATTCGTGTTGGCACCCGGGCTGAATCTTCCGGTGGGCGCCAGGAACCCATAGATCGCGCGAACGGCAACGTGCTGCTTGCGCCAGCCTAGAATAAACGGTTGGTAATAGGAATCCGCAAACCCTCCACCCCCGCTAATGGGGCCTTGAAGGTCCGAAGTGAGCGAGTTGTTAGCGATTGGAAGAGTAGCGGATGCCGAGAACACTGCTCCACCCAGGAATCCGATCTCCTTATTGCCTACCCAGACAAAAGTATTCAAATCCATCATGATCGAGTTCTGGCCGGTGGCGACTATTTCGCCGCTAGGGCCCCTCTCTTCATCACGCGAGAAAAAAACAAAAAGGTTTGAATAGGTGATTCCTGCTTCAGGGGTCACACCAGAGTTGGTGGCATTCATTCCTACAGGATAGACACCTCTGACTTGCGCTTCGGCGGGCGTCAAAACGACAACGTTAGCAACCACAGCGAGGGCAACCGCAGCAAGGAAACGAATTGCCAAGCCTGTTCTTATCGACCTTAAAGTTCTGTTGTTCCAGATCTGGGACACTCTGCGGTCCTGAACCTGTAGTCTTCTATGCCGGACTTTCCGCGCTCCGAGTTCCTAAGACGCGCGCCAGCGGCATTAGAACAAGCAGACCAACAACTGCAACGACGACAATCATGACGAGCACCTTGGGGTCGTCGAATTCCTTACCGGCGACAACAAGCGCAGCGGCAATATTGCGCTGCGCAGTCGCTAACGAAAGCACGCCCTTTGTCTCGAAGCCCGGGCCGCCGAGGAGCCACCCGATTCCAGCACCAGCGAAAAGAAAGAGGATGCTCGCCAAAATGCCGCGTGTTCCGAACAAGGAGATTACATTTTGAATATTCGTCACCAACAGCAGGACAATCAGGAGTACCAGGCTGAGAGTAGAGATCCGGTTAAGCGGCGCCCGCAGTCTTCCCGCAATGCTTCCGAACCAGGCGTTCACTGCAAGCCCGGCACCCAGTGGAAGCAACATGAGAAGGACCAGCGAGCGTGCTATTTTCATCGGGTCAACCGAAACGCCCTCCAAAAGCAGGGGCAGCACGAGGGGCATGTAGGCTACGGTCAAAACCATGAGTAGCACCATCAAACCCACGGCGAAGGCAAGGTTGCCCTTAGCGATTCCTGCCAGCTTGGGAAGAAATGGCGCGCCGGCAGCTGCGCCCAGCAAAAGCAGAGCTATGCCGAGTGGCTGGTCAAGCTTCAGAATTCTGGCTATAGCCAATGCCCCCAGTGGCATCAGCACAAAATTGGCGAGCAGTGCGAGAAAAACGAGTTTTCCATTGCGCAGAGAAGCGGCAATCTCCCGAATGGTGAGACTCAAACCAACCGCCAGCATGCTGGAAACTACAAAGGAGAGCATCGCGATTGGGACTGCCTTACTTAGGAGTTCCATTCAACCTTTCCCGTGCCGTGCTTGTGCACTTAGCGTTTCGGATCAGGCGACAGATTGAGTTTTCTTCGCTGGCATCCCGCTTGCCAGTGGCATCGTTGCCAGGTTTTTCCAAAAGGTCTCCAACGACTCGACACCGCCAAACAAGGTAGTGAATATCGTGGAGTCCGCCAGCAGGATGTTTCCGGCGCGTTGCGCGTTAGGCGGCATCCAAAGGAACGAGTTGAACTCAGTATTGCCCGCCTGGGTGAAAGGATGCGGTCGGTCCAGGTCAATCGGTTGGCGTGTAAGCACGTGGACGGACTTTGTGTCATCGGTGGTGAGCGCGTAATGAGGCAGGTGGGGATGAAAATTAAATGTGCTAACCCCGTTGAGGAGGCCAAGCTTATCCAGGTCTTTGTTGATTGTCAGCGGTGCAATTTGTTTTGTGCCTTTGACGAGGGCCGGGCGAAGTCCGAATTGATTCATCACCGGCACCCCAAGCGCCTGCATCATCGAACGCGTGTATTGTCCGAAACGCTGCTGGCGAGGGACGAGCGCATCCCCGTGGTGCATATATTCCAGTTGGCGCTGCTGCAGATCTTCTGCAAATCCCACGTCGTGATGGGGCCCAAGCAGAAGGCAAGTTCCTTCTCGTTGCAGCCAGTTGCGGACCGCCTCGATCTCCCCAGACGCCGCCTCCTGCTCTGAAACCAGGTGATCGAGACCGAACACCATCAGCGTGTCTGTGTCCTCCAGGATTCGCTCGTCGATCGGAAGTTTGTACCCGGCCTGGTCGATTCGTTGAAATACTGCAACAGAATGTCCGGTGACTTCACCAACGACCCTCTGAAACGCGAGCGTGGAGCGGTGGAACAGCTCCAGGGTCCCGGCGATTCCTTGCAGGAAATGCATTTCATCCCACTCGGTTCCTTCATATGCTGGCCAGGCGACTCTCCGGACCTCGGTCATGGTCGAGAAGCGATTGTCTAATTCAGCCGTGTTCCGGTTGGTTTCCCAGGGGTAACTCCACGTCCAGTAGATTGAAACTCTCCGCTTACCAGGAGTGTACTTGCGCGACGCATGATTCTGGTTGTAAGTACGCGGCGGTTGAGGACCGGAGCTCATGATTCCTCTCTTTCTGCGCTTTCCAATAACCTTTCTTTCAAACGCCATCACTCAGCGACGCGAGATATCGGAGTGCCTTTATACCCGGCAAAAAGAAGTAAGCGCCGCCTCGGATCGTGGTGAAAGCTGGTAGGCCCTTGATCTTTTTCCGAATGGGCCGCTTTGGGATGGTCATGTCAAAAGTGCCGTCCTGTGTACCGAAAATCGGATCGCGCTCGTTTCCCAGCTCGTGAAAATTTGGATCGTTCGCCCACACGTTCATCGCAAATTCAAATTGGCGGACCAGGCTCGCACAACCCACGAACGCGGCGATACCTCGCTCGATGCCATCCTCGGGAACACCTTCTGGCAGAGCTGGACCATAAGTCCCCCCGCGCCGGATCATCTTCCGCCGGTTCATGTTCACTGCAGTATCGCGCGGGTTCATGCGCCGGATGTGTGCCCCAAGCGGGCAGCCATAGCCGTGGGGGTCCATCGCTGCGAAATTAAAATCGTTGCTGCGTTGAGAATCAGCGCCGAGCTTTGGATCATCCCTATTCGGCGCGAGAACAAGGGGAGCGCCGCTCCGCCATCGTCCCATCAGCTTGGCAGCTACTAATTCTTGCTGTTCCGGTGTTTCACCATGGGCTCGGAGGAAATCGCGAAACGCGCCTACGTGTTCTTCCATTTTCAAATAGGCAAGATAGCTGCCGTTGCGAGAAAGAATCTCCGGCTGCGGCAATCTGGAAGCGGGACCTTCTTCGTCAGGATAGCCAAGAAAAAACTCGCCCGGTTTGATCGGTGTGCCAGAGCCGGGCGTCGGCTCTACTCCAGTTCCCTCGATCACCGGCTGTGAGAGCCGATCCCGGTAGCCGAAGTGTTCGTGAGCGTAATCGAAAGGTGGGATAGCTTCCAGATCTAGAGTCGACAGCACTTCGACCCCGCCGCATTGCGCGATATACCGTTCGTGCTCCCCGCGACAGCGCTCACGTTCGGCAACGTCGCGAGCAAACAGTACGACGATCGCATGCAGGTTTGAGCTCGCGAGTCCTCCCACCCAGTGATCTGGATGATTAGCGCCGGTAGTGCCGAGGACTCCCGCCCGGGCCGCCATCCCCTGACGAAACTCTTCCGGGAAGGTGGCCAATGATGCTTCGGCTACTCCAAGCATTTGCAAGCCGTTCCAGGTGAAGCCGACGGTCACCCACCTTGCGTCAAGTAGGCTCGATCCGACCGCACTCGCCGTGCCCACCTTTTCGATCAGGCCCGTCAGCCACCTTCGTCCGTCTGAACCACTTTTGAACGCGAGGAACTCGTAACGCGCTGCTCGCGCAGGCGGCCGCGACATCAAAAAATGCTGAATGTCGTCGAAATCAAGCGAAGCAGGCTGATCGGTTTCTTTGGTCAAATCTTGTGAAACGCGATGCGATTCTTGCAAGCGGGACACGCCCTTCTCCGTAGTCGGTAAAAGAACAGCTCTACTACTGCATCAAGTCCAGCATGTCGGTGAATGCAGCCTTGAGTTTCAGAGCCTTCTTGATTTCTTCGCAACTCACATAGGGATGTTCACTGTATTCGAGGAAGCTCGGACATTGGTGTTCGCGGAAAAACTTGACTATGGACGAAGGATTGGTCGCGTAGTCCGCCGGCCATCCCTCAAGGGCTTCAAAGGCCGACTTGATGCCTGTCTTTCCGAAGAGGACAGAGGCGTCTTCGCAGTATTTATCGAAATCGGTATCGAAGATGGCCTGATACATCATGTAGCTCTCCCCCTTAATGGTGAAGACCAGCCACCTCAAGTAGTGTGCCTTGAGGATAGCGAGCGTTTCGGGGGCTTCTGCGATTGCTTTCTCGATGACCTTGCCATGGTTGTATATGTGCTCTTCCATTCCGGGGATGACTTTCGCAATGACGGAGAAGCCGTAGCACGCCGGAGTCTTGGGAAAGATCGGGCCGTACCTGCCTTGCTCGATCTTGTCCGGGAAAAACCCTCCCTTGGGAATCGCCATCGCTTGTGGTTTCGTCCAATCACGCTCTGTGGACGTTGAGGGTGTTGCGGGCGCTACTGTGGCCATGTCAGTCTCCTATGCGGTTCTGGTTCCCTATGCCGGGGTCTCCGCCGTGGACGCGATTCGATCAGAAAAAACGACTGTAGATTTGACTCGAGGTCTGCACAACTAGGGAAACCCCTAGCGAAAGCCGAGTATGTGAAGCAAGAGCAAGGCTAGCGTTGGGCCTCGCGGAAGAGTTCGCCGCACGTTTTCGAGCGCTTAACCGATGAGCTGAAAGTTATCGGTTCAACAATCAGGAATGTTCCCGATAAACGCTTGTGCTCTCGCGAAGACGCGATATGACAAGCAAGATGGCTGAAGGGGTCATCGGCGCGCTTCAGCTCCACAAGATCGGAGAAGCTGCAGTGCGCGAGCCGCACAGCTTCTCTTATCTCACTGTCCTGCCTCTCGTTCCTCCAAATCAACAGATAGGGTAGCGACTGGCCGAAAAAACCTATATGAAACGCGCTCGGCGGCTTGGTAGAACGGTACCAAGTCCTGATAAACGTAACCGGACAATTGCTTTTTGCGTCACAGATCTCCCGAATTTCTACTCTTAAAATTAGCGGCCAAAGTTAAGAAGCGACGCGCGGGGTGGTCCCTTTTTCCCGTCCCTATACGCCATCCCGTCAAAGCCGCTCTGGGATAGGTTACAGCGCGGGGAAAAGTGATAGACCCCTAGACATCGTCGCCGATCTGCGATTTCCGTTTCGTTGCGGATAGGTGCGAAAATACTTCGACGATCCGCGCGTACGGTGCCGGTGGCGGTTGGCGAGAGAGATTTCGATCGAGTTCGACGAAATGGAAACTCGACTTCGATGGCGCGGGGGGCAATTTCGGCGGCAATGCCTGGGGTGAGCGGAGTTTTGGCAGAATTAAATACCGATGCGGGATATTTCACCGTGGGCCGCGATATTTTGCGGGATCGGTCGGTAGTGAAATTGGAAATCGTTTTACCGATGTTACGACATTCTATCCTTCCTGTTTACAGCAAATCGCGCCACAGATAATGACCATTAAATTCGTCGCCCAATTTTTGCACGATATTTCATAGTCCTTCGATTTCGCGTCGCATGTGCAGATATCCGTGTGATCGGTAAAATTCGGAATGGCTGGACGAGTGCGAAATCCATTTGTCCGGTAGCGGCAGCGTTAATCGGGACTTATGAGACGGCCTAGTTTGGATCACACTTCGACCTGCACGCACCTCTGCCTAGCGACTACACATTTAATTTTTCCTGCATTCGCCCGCAGACTTACCAGGGCCTGTTGTGCGCCACCGTGTTTCTTAAGGTTCCGAAGGCATTCTTGAACGATGCGAAAAAACCCGCGCTGGTCAGTCCGACAACGGCATTGCTTCGGACACTGTGGGGGGTTCCTGCGTCTGAAGCCCGGTGAAATCGTGGCCCGCAAATCTGCTGCTGACAAACTGCTCACCCCGAAGAACGGCGTTCACACCCTCCAATAGCTCCCTTCCAGCATCCATCTTGAGGACATATCCCTGGGCTCCCGAGCCAAGGGCTCCCTGAACTACGTCGGCAGAAGATTCTTGGCTTACAAAAAGGATCTTGGATTTAGGAGAGCACTTGCGGATTCGTCGAGCGACTTCGATTCCATTTAGCGACGGAAGCCCGATATCGAGCAGAATTAAGTCCGGTTGCAGTTCTTCCACTTTCTGAACAGCTTCTAATCCGTCCGACGCAACGCCGACAACCTGTAAATTGTGATTTTCCCGGAGCTCTTGAAGGACAAAATCTCGCCAGGGGGCAAAGTCATCCACGACAAAAACACGGACTGCTAATTGGTTGCTGATAGTGTTCTCCTGCTTAGAGTTCAAGACCAGATTGACAAGCTCTCGGTATCGAACAAATTGCAACAGCAGCAGGATCCCACACGAGATTGACTCAGTCTTTGCCTTTGGGCAACCTTGGACTTGCCCGAACGCAATTACGGGATGCTACCCACTTCCGGTTTCGTCACGCTTAACGTGTCCGTGCCGCATCAAGATGAACACAATATCTAAAACGCATAGGAGTAGTAGCAAGTTTATTATGACGAGCATAGCGAGAACGATCATCCCACAGGCCTCCCTTGAAATGGATGGAGGCGACATCACTATGGGGTTGGAGCGGTGTTATCCCGCTCCGGGGAGGAGTCGCCCCCATGTCCGTAGAGATACCTTCGTCCCGAGTGTATGGGAACTAGGGATTCGCCTAAGGCCACGTTGCCTCTTCGAAGATCTGGAGAATAACCTCGCCAGCCATCCTGCAGGATGCTGTTTCAGCACCAACGGAATGCCCCTGTGATTAAAAGTTGCCGCGCGGTAGCTTTTGAAGCTGGTGCTAGTAGACTACGAGCTAGTGTTGCGCTGACCGGGTGAGTCCGCCCGCGCTACGGAAGCTGTGACGTCTTAGAATTTCACTGCTTCGGTAGCTCCGTTAAGCAGGACTTGGCTCAGATTCGCTTGCAAAAGCGCCCCTCCAAAACTAGAGTGTCGCCTAGCGTTCCCGGTTCGGGGCTATGATTTGGAGATTTATCGGATCACTCGGTGCGTCGGGCTGAGTTGAATACGAATCTCGTATCCGTCTCGATGCCGGTCCAACCTTAGGTCTCTCGTTTCGCAGGGAGTTTATGAGTGACCCAGCGGGATATTCGCCTCTGCGCAGACTTGCCGGTATCCGGATACCCTCGCAGCTGGTCGACGAAAATGCCTACCGTCGGTGGGCGCTGCTGATCGGAAAAAGCGCCTTCATCGCTCTGCTGTACTACCTTTTGGTTGTGATCAGCATGAAGCTCCACTTTTCCACGTCAGGCCTGTCCCTGATTTGGCCCTCAAACGCACTGCTTGCAGCAACTCTCGTACTGAGCCCGAAAGATCGCTGGTGGTTGTACTTGCTTGCGATCATTCCCTCACATATAGCGGCGATGAATTCCTATAACCTAGGCCTATGGTGGCTGGCGTATCAAATAGCATTTAACTCAGCGTTGACAGCTACATACGCGGCAATCCTTCAAAAGTTTAAGCCCGAAATACTTTATTTTGAGGCGCTTCGAGACGTTCTCATCTTTCTAGGAGTATCAGTCGCTGTTCCCGTTTTGATGAATTGGGTAGCCATCTATCCGGTCTTCAAGTTCTCACCGAGTAGTTCCGCTCTTCTCGCTCACAATTCGTCAGCCGGTTTCTTTGCGGTGTGGACTAGCTGTTGGATCAATAACAGCGCGTCTTTCATAGCCTTCGTTCCCGCGATTCTGGTTTGCGCTACGCGAGGCAGCTCTTGGTTTCGAGGTTTCTCCTCACGACGAGTTGCCGAGGGAGCATTCCTGACAGTGCTCTTCATTATGGCCACTTTCCTAGCATATGGACGCATCGCCACGAACGGCCAGATGCTAGACGCCCTCTACCTCATTCCGATATCGTTCTTGCTGTGGGCAGCGGTTCGATTTGGCCCAGCCGGAGCGAGTCTATGCTTGACAGCGCTCGTTTGTATTTCAAGTTGGTGCGCATATGCTGGAGAGGGGCCCTTCCTGCGTCCCTCCCTCATCGACCGCGTCACCTCTATCCAGATAAGCTGGATTATGATTTGCGCTCCAGTCCTTGCTCTCGCCGCCGTCGTCCGAGAACGCAAGCTCGCCACATTGTCCTTTTTGAGGAGCGAAGGTCGATTCAGGCAATTCTTTGAGACCCAGCCGGAGTGCTGCTACATGATTTCTCCAGGGGGCATCGTTCTGGACGTCAATCCAGCAGCATGTGAAGCCCTCGGTTACACCAAAGAGAAACTGATCGGCAAGGCGGTCTCAATGATTTACGCTCCCGAGTCACATTCCAAAATGCGCGATCTGCTTGAGAAGTGGAAGAAGACGGGACGGCTTGAAAGTGAAGAGGTAGTCCTACTAACTCGGGATGGAGAGAGACGGGTCGTGCTCGTTAGCGCGGGATCGGTGGTGGACGCGGAGGGAAACCTCTTGCATTCCACAACTGTGCATGTGGATATCACCGAACGTAAGCGGGCAGAAGAAGCGCTTTCTACGGTGGGCCGAAGGTTGATCGAAGCACATGAGGAAGAACGCACCCGGATTGCCAGAGAGCTTCACGATGACATCAATCAGCGGATTGCACTGCTGGTCGTGAAACTGCAGGGTTTGCAGGACAGTCTTCCGCCTTCGGTGGCTGAAATCCGCCGCGCGATCGGCGAAGCGAGCGAAGAGACGGAGGGTCTTGGGAACGATATTCAGGCTCTCTCGCATCGCCTGCATTCCTCAAAGCTCGAATATTTCGGGCTCGTCTCGGCAGCAGGAGGTTTCTGCAAGGAGGTCTCAGAACGGAGAGGTGTGGAAATCAGGTTTCACTCCGATGGCATTCCGAACGATCTTCCAAGGGAGATCTCCCTTTGTTTGTTCCGGATTTTGCAAGAGGCTCTGCAGAACGCGATCAAACACAGTGGCTCCAGGTACTTCCAGGTTTCGCTCAGCGGCGGGTCGGATGGGGTGGAGCTGACGGTACGCGATTCAGGGATTGGCTTTGATCCTGCAGACGCCACAAGAGGGAGTGGGCTCGGTCTTACAAGCATCAGGGAGCGCCTCAAACTTGTGAATGGGGAACTCTTCATTGATTCGCAATCTCAGCGCGGAACAACGATTCTCGCTCGCGTGTCCCTCAATCCCAAAACCAAATCTGCAGCAGCCCCTTAGAAATCCGCTCATCAACGCCGTAAAGAGTCGCGCCAACTCCTGAAAAGTCGTGCCAGCTCAACCGCTCGATGCAACACCATCTAACCAGTTGATCGGCTAATACTTCCACCTTAAGAACCAATCTGTCTGGCTGACTCGGCCGAAACCTAGCCAGGGTAACGTTCCGGCTGATCTGACCTTACCAGCGCTTGTAGCTTTTGTTTTCAATGCAAGGTGGGTTCGAGCTGGGTGTTGCGTCGACCCATTGAGACCACCCGCGTAATCGGACATGTCCCGTACTAGGACTTGACTTCTCCGATAAGTTAATCGGGACTTTGTCACGTCCGTTCGCTTTTCGGGGACTGTTAGCGGTGTGGGTAAGGAGGACCAGAACTGAGAAACTTGCGATGTCGGCGGTGGTTCACATTGTTGCCATGTTCCTTGGTACGCCACCGGACTGACAATATTCTCGGGAAGGAGTACCCGTTGTTTTTGCATCGAAGAGATGCGAACGAGCGACAGGGGGTATAAAGGTTAATTGCCGATGGCCACCCTGGAGTCCACCCCATTGGTACGAAGGGATGTAATTCACATTCTCGTCGTTGACGATTTCAAGGATTGGCGACGCCAAGTCCATTCATTGCTCCCAGCGCGGCCCGTATGGCAAATCATCGCCGAGGCGTCGGACGGAACAGAAGCGGTTCAGAAGGCGGAAGACCTGAAGCCGGACTTAATTCTGCTGGACATCGGCCTCCCCAAATTAGGTGGAATTGAAGCCGCCAGGCAGATACGACAATGCTCCCCCAGCTCCAAAATTATCTTTCTAACCCAGAACTATGATCTCGACGTCGCTCGAGCAGCTCTGGATGCGGGCGCTGTGGGTTACGTTCGCAAGATGGATGCCGGACGCGAACTGCTGGCTGCAATCGATGCGGTTCTGGAGGGCAAGCGATTTGTTAGTAGCAGCATGAAACATTACGAGTTCACCGACACCGCGGGGTGGATGTCAGCTGCGGATATGCCATGACTAGTTTTCACGGCGAGAAAGACGAGCACGTTTTCCAGAAAATGTGTACGGGACACTCAGCCGAGTATTCCCGGTGAAAAGTAAGACTCAATTCTAGGTTAACCTGCCGCGCAGCGTCTCCCTTGGCGAGTTGGCGATGCTCTTCTTCCGGAACAGCAAATTCGGCGGCGCGACAATCCAGGCAGACTACTACGTCAGCGAACTCCCACACGGCGGCCCTGTCAATATCTTTCAGTCCGGGGAAATGAATGCACATCTCCGCGCTGAATTTCTTCTGGTTGACTGACCCGCAGGACTTGCAGAGCATACCGACCTCCGACCTAGACAGGAGGACCTACCCGAGTGGGACATATTTCCTTCATCGAGAGTTTCATGGAGAGAAGACCTGCCCCACAACCGGGTGAACACCTGAAATCGCACGTGCTACAGAGGAAAAGCAGGAGAGCCCCGCGCGGAAGCTCAAGTTCCGATTAGCAGTTTGTTGAAAAACTCTTTCGGGTCGTCATTTCGAGGTGCGCTGCGCCATGAAATCCCTCTTTTTGTTGGGTTTTAGCGATGAGGAATTCCTTGCTGCGCTCACAATGGCGAGTTCAGAGGCCTTTTTCAACAAACTGTTAGTCGTGCGCTCTAGCGAGCGCTTCATTCATTACCTTTCGGTCCTCCTCAACCAACTGATCAGGTCCGAGCTTGATGGTTAGCTTGGCGATCTTGCCAGTGAAGTGGAAGGGAACCTGGTAGTCCGTATCGTCAACTGGCGTCCGGGTATCGACACCGATATCGAATGTCTCATCGATCGACATCAAAAACGGAATTGTGTGCGGGATCGTCTTGGTATCCACGGTCTGGCCGTCAATCGAAAACACGCCAGTGCCACCCTTGCCGGGACTGGGTCCGTTGTATGTGAAGTCAAATAGGATCGTATGTTTCCCGGGAGTTAGCGGCCCCGGACCTTGCCACTTGAATCGAACCAAGTCCAAGCCATTGTATGTGAAAACTGGTTTTCCCTTCAGCAAGTAGAGACCGTAGCCACCAAAGCGTCCGCCCATAGTAACGATCATTCCCTCCGAGTCGCTTTGAGGGACATCCACGTCTGCCGTGATGGTGTAAGACTTGTTCAGGAGGCTCGGCGCATCACTGACGGGCAGACCCTCTAATTCACCTGAGTAGGTAAAGACAGATCGCCCTGCGGTCCCGCTGGGCCGCGGCGTAACAAGGCGGGGAAGGATGGAATTGTCCAGAGGGAATACGTTGTATTTTGTCGCCTCCACCATGAACAGCTCTTGCATATCGCGAAGCTTGTCGGGATATTTGGCAGCTAGATTGTTATTCTCCGAATAGTCTTCAGCGATGTTGTAAAGCTCCCAATTGTATCCATTCACTACTTCAGGTGCCTTGGTCGTTCCCATCAGCCAGACCGGAGCTGGGGGCGGCGTGGCGGCGATCCAACCGTCGTGGTAGATGGCGCGCAGGCCAAACATCTCGAAGTATTGCGTCTGGCGCTTGGAGGGTGCATTCGCGTTCGCTGCGTCGAAGGTGTAGGCCATGCTCACGCCTTCGATTGGTTTCTGTGCGACACCGTTCACCATCACTGGGGCTTGGACACCTGCAGCTTCCAAGATGGTGGGTGCGATATCGATCATGTGGTGGAACTGCGTGCGAATTCCCCCGACGTCCTTGATGTGGCCGGGCCACGAAATCACCATTCCTTGCCGTGTACCACCGAAAAACGAAGCCACCTGCTTCGTCCACTTGAACGGCGTATCAAATGCCCATGACCACGCTACGGACATGTGTGGATACGTTACCGAGGACCCCCAAGCATCATAGAACTTCATTTGATCCGCGATAGGAATATCGAGGATGCCGTTGTAGGCAGTCATCTGATTTGGCGTACCAACCAGCGTGCCTTCCGCGCTTGTGCCATTGTCACCACTGATATAAATGATCAAGGTGTTGTCGAGTTTTCCTTGATCGTCCACGGCCTGAATGACACGGCCGATCTCGTGGTCGGTGTATGCAGCGTAGGCCGCGAAGACTTGCGCCTGGCGCGCGTAGAGCTTTTTCTGATCCGGCGAAAGCGTATCCCACTTCGGCAAACTATCCGGCCACGGAGTGAGTTGCGTGTTCGGTGGAATGACACCAAGCTTCTTTTGATTTGCAAAGATTTGCTCCCGCAGTTCATTCCAACCTATGTCGAATTTTCCTTTGAATTTATCGATCCATTCTTGAGTGGGCTGGTGCGGCGAGTGGGTTCCTCCGGGAACGTAGTAAAGAAAGAACGGCTGGTCGGGCGCGGAGGCATTAAGTTCCCGCAAATGCAGAATCGCGTCGTCCGCCAGATCCGTCGTGAGGTTGTAACCGGGCTTCCCAATCCACGGAAACACTTGCGTGGTGTTGCGGAACAGGTACGGCGTCCATTGGTCGGTCTCGCCGCCCATAAAACCGTAGAAATACTGGAAGCCCATGCCCACGGGCCATTGGTCGAACGGGCCTGCCGCGCTGTACTGATAGCTCGGCGTATTGTGGTTCTTGCCGAACCACGACGTGGCATAGCCGTTCTCTTTAAGAATCTCGCCGACAGTGGCGCTTTCCGGACCGATCACAGAATCGTAACCCGGATAGCCTGTAGAAATTTCCGAAATGACACCGAAACCCACCGAGTGATGGTTGCGACCCGTAATCAAAGCCGCGCGTGTGGGCGAGCACAGTGCTGTCGAGTGGAACTGCGTATACCGCAACCCCGCTTTTGCGATGCGATCCATGGCGGGAGTCGGAACGACCCCGCCGAACGTACCGGAAACCCCATAGCCCTGGTCATCGGTCATGATCAATAGCACGTTCGGCGCGCCTTTGGGCGGCACGACTTTCGCGGGCCAGCACGGCTTGGACTGCTCGGCACTCAGGTTAATCGTGCCACCGAAAGCGGCAGGAGGTGCGGGTACGTACTTACCGTCAATGGTCGTGGTGGCGCTAGGCTGGCACGGTGAAGCGGTTGTTTGTTGCGATTTTGCGCCCACCGCTGCCAGCAGGGAAAATAGAAAGACACCCGCGAGTCGAACGAATCTCGAATCCTGCAGAGCCTCGTTTAACATTGTCAATTCCTCCGTATCTGACGTCTTGCCTGTGCGTCCTGAAAGAGTTTCTTTTGACCGAGCTGATGCAGGAAGAACAGGAAACGCCGTCGAGCTATGCAAAGGGTTACAAACTTGCGCAAAATCCTGCAGTTTATACGCGAGTCAAAGGGACAAACATTATTGGTACAAATGACAAGTCGTTGGTTCACAAGGACGGCAGCACGGACCTCTACCTCGGGCCTAAAGCGCCGGAAGGCAAGAAAGCCAACTGGCTTGCCACCGTTCCCGGCAAAGGGTATTTCGCAATTCTCAGGCTTTACGGGCCAACCGAAGCCGCCATCGAGAAGAGTTGGAAGCCCGGCGATATCGCGTTGGTGAAGTGACGCCAAACGCGCTCAAGTGGACGATAAGTCGTTAATCAGGACTTCACCGCAGAATCCCCTATTAACTTACGGTAGCGCGATGCCGCCGCCACTGAATGTTGGTATGACAACAACTTAATTCGGACTTGGCCCTACGTCGGAAACTCGAATCATGAGGTCGTATGAACGAAACCTAGAAACGGGAACGAAATTGCAGCTGCAGTGCCAATAGCCTACCTCGCCCGGCGCTGACATTAGAACCCAAGCCCCGTCTTTATTTGCGTCAGTTGGCCTGCCAATCGCGTGACACGCAACGTTGCCCTTAGCGGTTCAGACCACTGCGGTCATCGAGGAGCCATTGATTCGTGTTCCGGGTGGATTGTCGGCAAACCGGATTGCGACCTGTAAAGCTGTTGGAATGATTGTCTGACAAGGAGGAAATTGATCGGATCGTGCGGGCACAGCTCCACTGATGCAATGGGGTTGCCACGGAAATCGTAAAGCGGACCCTTGGAGCGGCGGTTCGGCTACGCGGACGCCTTACGTTTCGCGTCGGCAACCTTGGATGCCAGAACGTCCACTTTGCTGATTTCGGGAGCCTTTGCGAAAAGGTCGGGAGCTTTAGCCATTAACGCAGCGGCCACTTTGCCTGAAAGATGAGCTTGGCGACCCGCTTCGTCGTTGAACGTATCGAAGATTCCGAAAGTAGAAGGTCCCATGCGCAGGGCGTACCACGTGATCGTACCTTGCTCTTCTTCCACAAGCGGCACGGCGCTCTGGAGGAATTGCTCCACTTCTTGTTCCTTGCCAGCTTTTGCTTCCAATCTCGCGTAAAAGGCTAGCTTGACCATCGCATTTTCTCCTTTATAGTTCGGCCGGCGGGCCGCATTACGTTTACTGGCGCCTCGACAAGGGGCACGCAAGCCCCGTCTGCTAATGTGACGTTGCGAAAGGATTCGCGGATGCGAATAAATTGTAAAAATAAACGCGCGATGAAGTATTCTCGCGGCTGTTTCGCGGCATCGTCGAAAACGAAACGACAATTCCGACGCGACTACGAAGAACCGACGTTCCGCTAAGCGGCGGTCGCATTCGGTTACTGTGTGGTCTTTTCGCGCAAGGTAGAGATCCCCGTCAAAGCCGCGCTAGAAAGAACCGCTAACTCACCCCGCGGCACAAGCTTGCTTGACGTTCAGGCAACTTCCGCCCGATGCTGGTAACTTGGACTCAGCTCCGCCACAATTCCTTCTCCCTGCAAATATACAAAATATTCTCCACCAGAGATTGCCGCCAGGCGGCCCATTCGGCTAGTCGCTTCCACCAATCCTTCCACGGTGGTGATCCAAAGCGTGTTTCCGTTCGGCAACCTCTTGAATATGTCGAATCTGTAATTCATACCGCCTCCTCGCGCTCTCCGAAGGACTCCCGTTGCAAACACGCATTTCAATCTCCGTTCACGCCACGAAAAAATTACTCCCATTCACTCAATCACTTCGGGTTGAACAGTTCTTCACGTCGCACTGGGGCTGCACGAACCCGCTGGGTATTTTCTTCGGCCATACGTGCAAAATATTCCACCTGAGGCCCTTACGCCCGTCAGGTAAGTTCCTTACTCCTCTAAAGACTTCGCCGTATCGCCATAATTCATCCTGCCACGTAACATTTCACCCGTCACAAGTTCTCTTGCGAGGTGAAGCCGATGCACATTTCCAATTTTCGCCGCGCGTTCAAATCGCTCGGACTCTGCATTTGTATCGCACTATTTGCAGCGCTGTTCATGGTTCCGGCCGTACCTTCCACCGCTTCAGCGCAGGTCGTTCTCTCTGTATCGGTCGCTCCACCAGTTCTTCCCGTTTACGCGCAGCCGGTTTGCCCGGGCGATGGCTACATCTGGACGCCCGGCTACTGGAGCTACAGCGACGACGGCGGATATTTCTGGGTTCCCGGAACGTGGGTTGAACCGCCTACGGTTGGTGTGCTCTGGACGCCCGGCTACTGGGGCTGGTCCAACGGCGCGTATCTCTGGAACGCGGGCTACTGGGGACCGGAAGTCGGCTTCTACGGCGGCATCAACTATGGCTTTGGTTACGTCGGCACCGGATACTACGGCGGCCGCTGGAGCAACGGTCGTTTCTACTACAACACGCGCGCGAACAACGTAAACGTCCACGTAGTTCACAACGTCTATGAGAGGACGGTCGTCGTGCACAACTCACGCGTCAGCTATAACGGCGGCTACGGCGGCATCCACGCGCGCCCCACCACCACGCAAGAAAGGTTCGCACATGAACACCACATCGCGCCCACCGAGGTGCAAGAGCGCCATGTCACCGAAGCGCGCTCCGACCGCAACCAATTCGCTTCCGCCAATCACGGACGCCCTGCGGTAGTCGCAACAGCGAGGCCCGGCGAGTTTAAAGGCTCCGGCGTAGTGCCGGCAAAGGCGTCTGCCTCCGACCGCATCGGCAACTCCCGAACGGAAACCAAATCCGCACCCAAGCCCCGCGCCGAACCTGCGACGCGCGCCGAAAGCAAACCGCGAGCCGAACCAAAAACGGAAGCCACGCCTCGAACCGAAACGAAGACTGAGGCCGCGCGTGAACCCAGAACGGAAGCAAAGCCGAAGACCGAATCCAATCCGGCGGCGACGCGCGAGCCCAAAACCGAAACCAAGCCAGAAGCCAAACCGAAGACCGAATCGAAACCTACAACGACGCGTGAGCCGAAGACCGAAGCCACGCCCAAGACGGAATCAAAGCCCGCGGTAACACACGAACCCAAAGCCGAATCCAAACCTAAGTCAGAGCCAAAGCCGGCGGCGACGCACGAACCTAAGCCCGAGGCAAAGCCAAAAGCCGAGGCAAAGCCAAAAGCCGAACCAAAACCAGCGGCTACGCACGAACCGAAGCCCGAGGCGAAGCCGAAGGCAGAACCAAGGCCGGCGGCTACGCATGAACCCAGACCGGAAGCCAAGCCGAAGGCAGAACCAAAGCCGGCGGCCACGCACGAACAAAAACCGGAAGCCAGGCCTGAGGCCAAACCCCAATCAGCGCCGAAGCCGGCGGCCACACACGAATCAAAACCGCCGGCACAACATGAATCGGCTCCCGCACACGAGGAAAAGCCAAAGAAGAACTAAACCGCACCCTACGCCAACAGCGGCGCGCGCCCTGCAAGTCACATCGCAGCGCGTGCGCCGTTAACTCTGGCCCAATCTCTTTCGCGCCGAAACAAACAGCGATATCGCCAGCAGCGCAAAGAGCAGCACGCCCACGCCTGGCGCATTGCTGAGCACTGGAAATTTCTCCCCCAGCGCAAACATCTTCGCGGGCCAGGGCAGATGCAAAATCATCCCCAGCCAATGCGGCACGTGCTTGCTCAATTCCGGATCCTGCAGCAAATTCAGCACAATCGCGAGCAGCCCAAACACCCCTCCCGCTGCTATCAAGCCGCTCGCATACAAAGATCCCGGACTAACCTCACTCTCCGCGTCGCTCTTTTTCTCCAATCCCTGCTCCGCCAGCCAACGCACCAACCCGCCCGCAAACATCGCCATGGTGGTCGCAATCGATAAATACGACCCCACCGCAAACGGCAGCGATCGCACGCCCAGCAACTCCACAGCAATCACCAAAAACACCCCCAGAAACACCAGCCGCCACGGCAACCGCTGATTCAAAATCCCGCTGATCACCGTCGCCATCAGTCGAGCCTGCGGAGCCGCCGCCTGGTCGCTCCCAATCCCTTGCACCCACTGCACCTCTATCTGCCGCGTCCCCGGATCGTACAAATATTTTCCGTCCGGCACTTCGTGCGACCCCAGCGCATTCACCAGCGTGTAGCTTTTCCCGTTGTACGTATAGCCGCGCTCCTGCACGTCCACACCCGGCTGCAGATGATCAATATCCAACGCGATCTGCACCGGCTTGTATTGCGCCAAGCCAATATTCATCAAAATTAATGTCCCGCCAATCGCAAACGACGAAACCATCACGCCGATCACCAGCGCCACCTGTTGCCAGTAAGGCGTCGCGCCCACCAGGTAACCCGTCTTCAAATCCTGCGAAGTCGCGCCCGCAATCGCCGATGCGATGCACACCACACCGCCAATCGTCAGCGCCAGCACCTGATAGGGCGTCGAAGTCCAGTGAATCACCAGGAACACTGCGCAAGTCGCCATCAAAGTCGCAATCGTCATCCCGCTGATCGGATTAGACGAATTCCCGATCAATCCGCTGATGCGCGACGCGACCGTCACAAACAAAAATCCGAACACCACCACAAACAGCGCGGCGAGCAAATCCGAAAATCCGTTGGTCATCGCTCCCGGAATCGGCTTGAACTTCAGCAGCGCCCACATCATCGCCACAATCACCGCCGAGCCAATCAGCACCACGCGCACGGACATATCGCGCTCCGTGCGATCCACAGCCGCCAGCGCCGCCGCCGCTTGCTTCGCGCGAATATCCTTGATCCCCGCGCTCAAAGCCGAAAATATCGTCGGTAGCGTCTTGATCAACGTGATCAGCCCCGAAGCAGCCACCGCCCCAGCGCCAATCGAACGAATGTAGCTGCTATAAAGCTGGTCGGGCGACATCTGCCCGATGGGAATCGTCGATGGATACAGCGCCACATTCCCGGAAAGCGATCCGAAAAACTTGATCGCCGGCATCACCACCAGCCACGAAATCACGCCGCCCGCAAAGAGCGTTCCGGAAACGCGCGGCCCGATGATGTAACCCACGCCCAGATATTCCGAAGTGATATTCGCGCGGAACGAGGAACCCGGCAGCCATTTCGGCTGATAATCCGGCTGCGAAGGCCACATATGCAGTGTGTTCATCGCAAATGTGTAAATGCCGCCCAGCCCCAAGCCCCAGAACACGCGGCCCGCAAACGATCCGCCGCGTTCCCCCGCGACCAGCACGTCCGCGCACGCCGTGCCTTCGGGAAACGTCAGATTGCCGTGCTCTTTCACGATCAACTGCCGCCGCAGCGGAATCATGAACAGCACGCCCAGCCACCCGCCCATCAGCGCCAGAAAAAATATCCGCCAATATTCCGCGTTCAGCGAAAATCCCAGAAAAATCAGCGCCGGCATGGAAAAAATCACGCCCGCCGCGGCGGATTCGCCCGCCGACCCGGTGGTCTGCACAATATTGTTTTCCAGAATGGTGGAACGGCCGAACGCGCGCAAGATGCTGATCGAAAGCACCGCGATCGGTATCGAGGCCGACACCGTCAATCCCGCGCGCAACCCCACATAGACCGAAACCGCGCCGAACAGCACGCCAAAAAGCGATCCCAATATCACCGCGCGCAGACTAAATTCCGCGACCGTCTCCCCCGCCTCCACATAAGGACGAAATTCCCCCGGCGGTGCCGTCGAACTCCACTGTTTCGTCGCCATCAAACCCCCGTGGCCATTGCGCTGGCTTCACTTCGCGCCCGCCAGCCAATTTGGCCCCACGCCGCCGGGCAAGTTAGCACCACCAGCAAACCCAAGCAAGCCGCATTATTTCAATCGAATACACACCTGTCCCGCAGCACCGTTGACACCGCCGTTAACTAGAGGTACCGTAGCGCTCACGTCACCGCTTGAGAACTGGCTACCCAGGCCCGCGGCTCAACGCATCACGGCAGCCCGGCCACCCGTTCTCTTCTGAACTTGGAGTGTGCTTCAACATGAATCGAACCCAGCGATTCCTTAGCACCACTGCCTTTGCGTCCCTTCTGCTTTGCGCCATCGCCATTGTTCCGCGCCTCGCCTCCGCGGGCGACGATTGGCTCGCCATCCCTCCCGCCGACCTCGCCCTGAAAGACAATCCCGCCAGCCCCGGCGGCCACGCCATGATCCTCTATCGCTCCAGCGACATGGACTCCAAGGAATCCTCTGTCCGCGAATACGTCCGCATCAAGATTTTTACGCAGGAAGGCGCCAACGAAGCCGACGTCGAAATTCCCTTTAACAAGCAGCAAGTGAACATCATGGATATCCGCGGCCGTACCATCCACCCAGACGGCAGCATCGTCAATTTCGAGGGCAAACCCTTCGAGAAAACCATCGTCAAAGCCAGCGGCTTCAAATATCTTGCGAAAACTTTCACCCTTCCAGATGTCCACCCGGGCAGCATCATCGAATACCGCTATCGCGAACAGAGCGACCCCAATTATTACGTCAATGAAAGTTGGACGATCACCGGCCACCTCTACACTCGCGACGCACATTTCGTCATTCGGCCGGACACAGGTGCCTACGCCGCTCGCCTTCTCTATCGCCAGTACGGCCTCCCGGTCGGAGCCGTTCCGGTCAAGCAGAACAACGGCACTTACACGATGGACATCCACGATCTCCCCGGGCTGGAAGCGGAAGAATACATGCCACCCGAGCGCGTCCTACAGGCGCACGTGGACTTCTATTACGCCAATCCCAACGATCCGCAGAACGAGACCCCCGAAAAGTTCTGGAATCGCAAGGGCAAAACCTGGTCGGACGACGTGGATCGTTTCATAAACAAGAAATCCGCGCTGGAAGCCGACCTGTCCCACTCCGTCAGCGCCGATGACACGCCTGACGTAAAACTCCGCAAAATCTACGCGCGCGTACAAAAAATCCGCAATCTTTCCATGGAAGATGCCAAATCGGAAAAGGAACAAAAGCAGGAACAACTCAAGCCCAATAACAACGTCGAAGACGTCCTGAAACACAACTACGCCACCGGCCGCGAACTGAACTACACATTTGTGGGCCTCGCCCGCACTGCGGGGTTCGCCTCGGCTGAGGTGTTCGTCGCGCCTCGACACGTAAACTTCTTCCTCCCCGAAATGCAGGACCCTTCCCAGGTTGCCGCGGACATAGTTTGGGTTCATGCCGGCGCGCAGGATTATTATCTCGATCCTGCCGCCAGCACTTTCCCCTTCGGAATCCTACCCTGGTTTGAAACCAACACGCGCGGCGTTCGTTGCACCAAAGCCGGCGGAGAAATCGTCGCCGTGCCTCCTTCTCCCCCCACTCAAGCCACCGAAATCCGCACCGCGGAACTCGAAATTGACTCCGACGGGCAGGCCACCGGAAAGCTCGTCGTGGACTATACCGGCCACTTGGCCGCCTCCCGCCGTGAACAATCGCGCCAAGAAGATGAAGCCGGCCTCCGCAAAACCATTGGCGAAGAGATCCAGGGCTGGTTGCCCGCCGGTTCCGTCTATGAAGTCACCGCGATCACCAATTGGGAGAACAAGAACGTGCCTCTGCACGTCGAAGGCAGCGCCAAGATCCCCAATCTCGGCACGGCCGCCGGACGCCGCATGCTCGTCCCGGCTTCGCCCTTTCAAGCCCGCCAGACTGCGGCCTTTCACGCCGAAAAACGCCTTTACGCCGTTTATTTCAACTGCCCGTATGAGGAAATTGACGACGTGAAACTCACGGTTCCCGCGGAGTACAAAATCGAATCCGTTCCCCCAGCCAAGCAGGCAAAGCCAGGCGTAGTGTCCTACGAAATTTCTGCGTCGCAGCAAGGTAACGTGGTCGAGATCAAACGCCTCCTGGTCCTGGATGGCTTGGCTTTTCCAGTTGCCAGTTATCCGGCGTTGCGTAATTTCTTCAACACGGTGAAAACCGATGACGACGCGCAAATTGTTCTGCAAAATGCCGAATCCGCGAAAAATAACTAGACTCGCCGCCGCTGCGCTCGCAGCTCTGTTCGCGGTGACCCTTATGGTGGGCCTCGCGTCGGTCTCCAGCCACTTCTCTCCGGGTGTGTTCGCCGATACCGCACCGGACTGGCTGCGCGCCGCCGCGCATCAAACTCTCCCTGACTATCCCAAGGACACCGTCGCCGTCGTCCTTCTCGATGACCTGCAGACCACCGTCAAGGACAATGGCGAAATCGAAACCCGGCATCGCCGCGCCTACAAGCTCCTGCGCCCCGAAGCTCGCGAGAACTACAGTTACGCGGCCGTGGACTTCGATAACGAGACGAAGCTTACCTTCTTCAAGGCCTGGACCATCACTGCCGACGGCAAGGAAATGGAGCTGAAGGAAAAAGATGCAGTCGAGGTTAGCTTGACCAGCTTCGAGGTCTTCAGCGACGAGCGCGCCAAGGGCATCAAGTTCTCCGCCGCGGACCCCGGCAGCATCGTCGGCTACGAGTACGTCCAAAAGCATCGCCCGTTCGTCTTTGAAGACGACTGGGAATTTCAGCACGCGATCCCCACTCGCCTCGCGCGCTTTTCCTTGCAGGTGCCTCCGGGCTGGGAGTTCACCGACTATTGGGCCAACTTTCCGAAACAACAGCCGCAATCATCCGCCAACAATTTTTACGTCTGGCAAGTCGAAAATATTCCCGGCGTCGAAATCGAAACCGATATGCCGCCTTTCGTCACCGTTGCCAGCCGCATGGACATAAAATACTTCCCGCGCAACCCTGCTCTCCGCGCCAAGACCACCGGCTCATGGAACGACATCGGCGTCTGGTATGCCAATCTCACCTCTGGCAGCCGCGTACCCTCGCCCGCGCTCCAGCAAAAAGTTACTGAACTTACCGCCGGCATTTCCGACCCTCTCAAAAAAATGCAGGTGCTCGCCGCCTACGTCCAGCAACAAATTCGCTACGTCGCCATCGAAATCGGCATCGGCGGCTTGCAGCCTCATCCCGCTGCGGACGTCTTCAAACATCAATACGGAGACTGCAAGGACAAAGCCACCCTGCTCAGCACTATGCTCAAGGTAATCGGCGTCGATTCCTATTACGTCATGATTGACACCGATCGCGGCATCGTCAATCCGGATTTTCCGTCGCTCCGCGGCAACCACATGATCATGGCCATACGTCTCCCCCAGGAAGTTACCGCCAACACTCTTTACGCCACCGTCGAAGATCCGCAACTCGGCAAACTGCTATTTTTCGATCCTACCGCCGAATTTGTGCCCCTGGGTTACTTGCCTTCGGTCCTCCAGCAAAGCTACGGCCTGGTCGTCACGCCCGACGGCGGCAAACTGATTCTGCTTCCCCTGTTGGCTGCCCCCACCAACCGCTTGCTGCGCACTGCCACTCTCACGTTGGGTCCCACGGGCAACCTGGGCGGCGATGTCGACGAGTTGCGCTGGGGCGCTCCTGCCGGGGATAGCCGCGCGCAGTTCATAGGCTCTTCGCCCGCGGACCGTGAGAAGGTATTCGAGAAATTCCTCGGAACATTCCTCAACAATTTCACTCTCACCCACGCCTCGGTCGGCAATCTCGATAAATACGACGAGAACTTTTCCCTTCACTATCAATTCGTCGTACAAGGCTACGCGAAAACCGCGGGCGACCTCCTCATTCTGCGCCCGCGCGTCGTCGGCGATAAAAGTTCCAGCATCCTCACCGGAAAACCGCGCAAATATCCCATCGAATTCCAGGGCACCACCCTGCAATCCGATATGTTCGACATTACGTTGCCGGCCGGCTACGTCGTTGACGAGCTTCCCCAACCGGTCGACGCCAAGTGCGACTACGCCAGCTACAAGAGCAACGTCGAGGTGAAGGACAACGTCCTCCGTTACAAACGCCTCTACGAAGTCAAAGGCGTAGTAGTCCCCACAGATAAACTCCCCGAAGTCCGCGACTTCTTCCACCAGGTAGCTGCAGCAGAAAAATCCAGCGCCGTCCTCCGCCGCGCCAACCCCTAACCGCGAATCATTTCTCGAATCGCCCAGTCCCCGCAAATCATCTCTCCACAATCAACGCGCCCATGCATAATGTCCCAGAAAAATTCGCGCCCAGCGCGCGCCACACAGCGCGCCGGCCCAGGACCGAACTCCACGGGAGGACTTCATGAGACCGATCATCACGTCCACAGTGCCACCCAAATTTTTCGCCGCGCTAGCCCTAACCTGCGCCGCGCTAACCCTCGCCGCCCCCCAATCCGCCGCGCAAACTCCAAAACCATACACGCCGCCCACCGCCGAGCCCGTCCCGCAGAGCAGCACGCTCAAAAACGCCCCTCCGTCCCCCGCGCTCCCCGCCGACTGGACCAAACAGCTCGCCGATCGCCACGAATCCATCAGCACCGACCGCCTGCGCATCCGCGTCTTCCGTCTCCGCCCCGGCGATGATCTGCTCGGCGGCATTCGCGCCTACGTCAACGCCAATCACATTCAAGCCGCCGTGCTGCTTAGCGCCGTCGGCAGCCTCACGCAAGCTTCCATCCGTTACGCCAACCAGCCCGAAGCCCACATTCACACCGGCCACTTCGAAATCGTCTCCATCACTGGCACCGTCGAAGAAGGCGGTGAACACATCCACCTCTCCATCGCCACCGGACAAGGCACCATGATCGGCGGCCACCTCATGACCGGCTGCAAAATCTACACCACGGGCGAAATCACCATCGCCGAACTAATCGGCGTCCAGTTCACCCGCGAAACCGACGCCCAAGGCAGCGGCTGGGACGAATTAAAAATCTACCCGAGCAAGCCGTAGCGCTGAGCTTGCCACAATTGCTGCAGGTAGCGGCCGCAGCTCGCGCTGCAAACCTGCCGTCGACACATTCGAAGCCGCACAAAATGAAAAACGGCGCGCAAGCGCCGTTCTTTCCTGGCACAAGCAATCCTGCCTGTGCTCTTTCTTTAATTCGTCATCCTGAATCCGCGGCAGCGGGTGAAGGATCTCTCTTCGACCGCTCGTCGCCGAGACTCGCCCTACTGCAGCGCCGGCAAGGTGTACTCAAGCTCGTAGGAGTGTTTCCCCGCAGCAATAATAATATTCATCTTCCCGGTCAACCCCACCAGCTGCCCCGATCCTGAATCCGGCACCACCGTAATAGACAGCTGCGGCTCCCCCTGCGTCATCGTCGCACTATGCTGCAGCACAAAGCTCCCACTCCGCCCCCTCAAAGTCCCAGTGACGCGCTCCATCGCAACATATCCGGCCGACCCCTTAACCTCAGTCCCCGCCGTCAACATCGTCCCCTTCGCCGTCCCTTCCAGATCGCCGTGGTACTGCTTGTCCAACGAATACCTCCCGAGCGTGGATCCCTGCCCCTTGTCCGCCTCCCCCTGCGCCTCCACCTTCACCTCAAACGTCCCAGCAGCATGTTCCGCCACGGTCTTCTCCTTTTGCGCCGGGGAAGGAATAGCCGAGCAGCCCAACAGTAGCGCCACCGCAAACACCCAACCCCAAGTATTCATAAGCAAACACGCTCCCGCAAGCATTCTGCCGTCCGCCACTTTACAATTCAACGCAAACCATCCCGTGCGCCGCCGCCGCGCAGCCGACCTCAACGCAGCGCGAACTTTTCCGCCCATGGTATGCGCGCCGTGGTTTGCATCGCGATGAACAAAGTCAGAATCGCCCCAATCGTAATCGCCAACCCTGTGAATCCCTCGAAGAAGAACGCGTAGGAGAAAAGCACCAAGTAAACAAATTGCGCCAAGCCGGCCTCCAGCAACGCCGCGCGCATACCCGCCACCAATCTCAGATAACTCACCAGCAGCAAGATCGAAACGGCCGAGCAAATCACCAAGGCCACATGAATCGAGACGTGATCCACCAGATAAGCCATCAACAAGTGAAACGAAAAAAACGCGCAAGCCAGAAAAAAATAATTCATGGGATGCAGCTCGATCCCCCGCACGGTGGTCAGCAGAAAAAGCGCGAAAAAGAAAAACAGCAACGAAACGGGCGCGAAATAGCTGATGCGCCCCGCCAGCGGGCCCGGCTGCAGCTTTTGCGGCAAGGCAATCCCCACGTGGTAGCCCGACACCAAGTTCTTGTAGTTCCACACCAGATCCCATCCATTCGCTTGACGGACCTCTTCCGTCGGTGAAAGCGTATTCTCCAGCAGGTCGAAGCCGGCAAAATTCGTAGTAACGTGCAGCTGAAAATCCTTTACTTGCGTCACCTCATGGCCAAAGCCGTAACTCCAGCTGTCCAGCCCATGCGAGCGATAGGCAACCCGCAGCGCCGCCGTCTCGTGTGGCTGCAGCTGTACCGTCGCCACCGCTTCGTTTTTTTCACTCGTGATGGCCACCGCAGCGTCGTTAACCGAAAAAATCATACCGTCGTACACCGCCTGGCTCGCCGGCAAGGCCATCCGGAACGTTACCTCCTGCGCCTGATCGCTGGGATTGCTGAAGCGATAACCGCCAGAAAAGTCCACCTGATACGTGCTGTACCAAAGCAGCCCCTTCTTGCGGTAATCCAGCTGCAGCGCCGCGTTGGCGCGCGTTTGTTCGAGCGGCAGCGTAATCCAGCTCTTTTCTTCCACGCTGCGCACGCCTACCACCCCGTTTTCGGTGGACGCGACCTGCCTGTGGGAAATAATTTGGTAACCGGCGGTCGGCGGCGTTTGCTCCTGAGTCGTTCCCCACGACGACGACACCCGGCCCTTCAAACGCTCATCAGTGGAATACGTGCGGTAGAAGATCGTGCTGCCCAGAATGGCCCAGCCTATCGAAGTACAAACAACAATGAAACCGATTGCAGCGATGCGCTTCACCATTTCGACAACTCCATGATTTAAGGACTCTGTCCCCCGCCGCAGACACATTCTCCCGAATTCAATTCATATTGTCAAGTACTTTGCTTAGTAAAGTAAACCAGCGTGTTTCGGCCACTCAGTCGAAGTCCTGTGGGTCTACCGGGTTTTCGCTGCAGCAGGCGACGCGAAGTCTTCCAGGCGGCGGGCGAGCGACTCCGGCAGCTCAGCTTCGAGGTGCATGTGGCCATCTGTGACTTCGGAATGCAATACGCGGCCCGTCGCGTGGACCAGCGACAGATTGCGGCCGTCAGAAAGCGGGATGCGTAGCTCCACGCGCAGCAGCGGATCCACCGGCAGCGCCGCATCCATGCGCGCCAGCAAGCCTTCCAGGCCTGCACCAGTAACAGCCGAAGTGAAAGTTTTATTTTCGTTGCGGCAGTTCGCCTTCTCGAGCCCGGCGAGTTCTTCGGCTGATAGGCGGTCGGTCTTGTTGAAGACCTGCAACCGCGGCCGCTCCTGCACGCCCAAATCAGTCAGAACCTTCAAGACGTCCGCATCCTGCTCGGCATGATGAGGATTCGAAATATCGCTCACCTGGACGATCAGCGCCGCCTCCTGCACTTCTTCCAAAGTGGCGCGGAAAGCCGCAATCAGATCCGGCGGCAAATCGCGCAGAAATCCCACCGTGTCCGACAGCAGAGCACGCCGCCGCGAAGGCAAACGCACCGCCCGCACAGTCGGATCAAGCGTCGCGAACATCTTCGAAGAAGTAAGCACGTCCGCATGAGTCAGCGCGTTGAACAGCGTGGATTTTCCCGCGTTGGTGTAACCCACCAGCGCAATCATGCCCAACGGCACGGCCTGGCGCGCCCGGCGGCGCGTGGTGCGCTGTCGCCGCACCGTCTCGATCGCTTCCTTAATCTTGCTCACGCGGTCGCGAATCCGCCGCCGGTCGGTTTCCAGTTTTTGTTCGCCCGGCCCGCGCGTCCCAATACCGCCGCCCAACCGCGAAAGTTCTTCGCCACGTCCGGTAAGCCGCGGCAATAAATAATTCAACTGCGCCAGCTCCACCTGCAGCTGGCCCTCGCGCGTGCGCGCGTGCATCGCAAAAATATCCAGGATCAGCTGCGTGCGGTCAATCACGCGCGTGCCGATGCCCTTCTCCATATTGCGCAGCTGCACCGGCGTCAAGTCGTGGTCCACGATCACCAGCGGCACGTGGCGCAGCTCCGCCTCCGCGCGAATTTCATCCAGCTTTCCGCGGCCAACCAGCGTCGCAGGATCGAGAGTGTCGCGCACCTGCAAAATGCTCCCCGCGATTTTCGCGCCGGCGGACTCTGCAAGCTCGTGCAACTCTTCCAGCGAATCGCGCCGCGCGGCCGAAGGATCGCCCGCACGTCCGCGCGGAGATTTTTTCAGGCTCACGCCAACAAGCAGCACGCTTTCGCGATTGTCCACCGATTGCGAGATCTTCATGCGGATGGGATGGCCCTGGCCCCATGCAAAGCGCGGGAAATTTTATTCATTGGTAGTCCGATTATACGCCGAATGCGCGCGGAACAAGCGCCGCGAATTTCAGCCCGCGCTCGCGCCGTTGGAACGCGCAGCGGCTTCAACGGGTTCTGGAGAACAGGCACACGCCGCCCCACGGCCGCTGCGGCTGCGTCCCGTGCGAATCAGGAAGCCAGGAAATGGGAACCAGGTAAAACGGAAGGCGGTGGACTCGCGCTGCCGCACGCAGCAGCGAATTAGCTTCGATCACAGTCCAGCCGAATTTCGTGAAAAAGCCCGGGCCTTCCGCCGGAGCGAATTTGAAGGGCGCGGCCTCCTTCAAGTTAGCGGTCATGCGTTTTTGCAGCGTGGCCAGCAATTTTGGCGATACCAAATCCAGAATCCAGTAACGAAAACTGGGCTGGGCGGCGAGGTCCTGCGCGAAGCGGGCCACTTCGTCGGAGGTAAGATAAACGACCAGGCCTTCGGCAATGACCAGCGCGTTGCGGCTCTGCGGCCCGAGGCGGGCGAAGAGTTCGCGGCGCGCAGAGAGGTCGGAAAGATCGAGGCGAATGCGTTCGAGCGAGCAAACTGGTTTTTCACCGCGCAAAATTTCCTCTTTGTGCGCAAGTATTTCGGGAAGATCCACTTCGATCCACTGCAGCGAGGAAGGCATGTCCATGCGATAGGGGCGTGTGTCCAGGCCAGCGGCTAGATTGATGACCGCGTCGCCCCCCTGCGCGATATGCGCCTGAATCATCCTGTCAATCAAATAGGTGCGCGTAACGATGGGCCAGCCGATGCCGCCCTTGCGTCCGCCCAGTGGGTTGGATTTGGCGATCCTGTCGCCGCGCTTCCCTGCGAGCCGGCGGGCAAAGGGATCGCGGAAAAGCGCGTCGGGTCGCTCGGATTCTACAGCGCGGTCAAGGGCCACCAAACGCGCGGTGTCTGACACGTTGCGAATGAGAACTTCGTCGCATGGCGCCGAAGAGGATTCGGAGGGAGCGGTGTTGCGACCGGAGAACGGCATGCGTCGTCCTTTATACGAATCGAATCGCTGGGATTATTGGTTTGAGCCAGCAGATGGAGGGAATTGTATACCCGTTGCCTTGATTTACGTCGAACTCATGCGGGCCGACTCAGCGCGCGGTCGCAGCCGAAGAACGCGCCGAAGCGGCAAGTATCAAATCAGATAGAAACTGGCTAAGCCCGCGCCCGGAAACCTGAAATTCCAGATCGCGCGTCGCCCGATCCAACCATCCCAAATAAACGAGCAACGCTACCTCAGCCCACGATTCCGCAGCCTCAGGCGCAAAACCGATATCGCGCAGCACGCTGCAAACATGCGCGGACCGTTTTTTCTCAATCCCGGAAATCCGCGCGGCCACACGCTCATCGCGCCGAGCCCAAGCCCGCAGCGCCGCTTCCCGACGCGCGCAAGAAAGATCGGCACAGTGTTCAACGACCCGCGCCCAGCGCGCCGCAGCCTGTGGAGTCAACACCGTATCGTCCAGCCACGCGATCTCGTCGCCTTCCCAACGGTCCAGCATCTTCGCCAGCAACTCTTCGCGATCCTGAAAATGCCAGTAGAAGCTGCCCTTGCTCACGCCCAGATCGCGCGCCAGCAATTCGATGCGCACCGATTCAATTCCCTCCGTGGCAAGTCGCGCGAACGCGGCGCGAATCCAATCGTCGGGTTGCAGCGGAGAAGATTTAAGCGCAGTTGCGGTAGCCATGTGGTGTTCTATATGTGCCGCGGAACGATACCGGAGTGCAACGAGCGCGTCAAGTTACGCGATTGTTACGCGATTGTTACGATTTTACGATCGCGAGAGCTGCGGCGGAAATTTCCGGCGCGTCGCCGAAGCCCGCAAGCCAGCGCACGCCGGATTCTCTGCGGAACCAGGTGAGTTGGCGCTTGGCGAAGCGACGCGTGGCTTGCTGGATTTGCTGCACGGCGTGTTCCTGCGTGATCCGACCGGCGAGATGTTCGCGCAGCTGCGCATACCCGATGAACTGGAACGGCTTGGCGTCCGCTGGAACGCCGCTCGCCACCAGCGCGCGCACTTCTTCCAGCCATCCAGCCGCGAGCATCGCAGCCGTGCGCGCGTGAATCCGCGCGTACAGCGCAGCCCGCGGCGGCAGCAGGCCGATCTTGATAATTTCGTATCCTTGCAGCGCTTCGCGCCCGCTGCGATGAATTTCAACCATCGATTTTCCGGTGAGCAGCCGCAATTCGATTGCACGAATCACTTTTTGCACGTCGGCGGCGGAAATGCGCGCTGCGGATTCAGGATCCAGGCACGCGAGCACGCCATGCAGATGCGCGGAGCCGCGCAGTTCGGCGATCTGCCGTAAGCGCGCGCGAATTTCTTCGGAGCGTTGCGGCGCATCGGCGAGCCCTTCGAGGAGCGCGCGCAAATAAAGTCCGGTTCCGGCAGTGAGGATCGGCAAAATCCCGCGCCGGCGCAGATCACCCAGAGCTTCGAGCGCGCAACGGCGGTAATCTCCGGCCGTGAAAATTTCGGCAGGCTCGATCAGATCAACCAGGTGATGCGCAAAGCCACGCTGCTCAGCAGCGGGAACTTTTGCCGTGCCGATATCGAAGCGGCGATACACCTGCGTTGAATCGCAAACCAGTATTTCGCCGCCAAGTTTTTCGGCAAGGTGAATCCCCAGTGCGGATTTGCCGGAAGCAGTAGGACCAAGCACAACGACGAGCCGCGGCAGCGCGCTCATCCCGAGAATTTCCAGTCGCGCAGCAGCAAACCGACCAACACCAATGCGGCCAGGAAAAGAACGCCGATCACCTGCGAGCGATTGGGTTTCATGGGGTCGTCACCAGCTAAGCTATCAGCGCAGGGCAGCGCAGTTGAAGATTGCAGGCGCGAGCGCGGCGTCGCGCGCAACTACGCGCACGCCAGGACACGCCGTCATCCTGAACTCGCGACAGCGGGTCAAGGATCTCTGTTCGACGTCGCGCGCAGAAAAGTCGAACCGCTCATTCTACTGCGGCGCATCCCCAATCGGAATGTTGTAGTAAAACCCGATGCGCAGATCGAGGTTTGGGCCTTTGAATTGCGGCGGCAACGGCTCGAAGGGGCTGGTGGCGCGAATCGCGGAGGCCGCGGCCATATCCAGCGGCTCTTTGCCAGACGTCCGATCAATGCTGAGGCTTTCGCCCGGAAAGCTGCCATCGCGATTGATGCGGAACGAAATCGCCACAATTCCCTTGTCACCCAAATAAAAAGATTCCGGCATCACCGCAACCCAGTTCTGTTTCAACTTGGCCAGCAACCGGTTGATGTAGCTCTGAAAATCCACGCCCTCGGTGGGCGTCAGAATCGTGACGCCGTTGCCCGCCTGCGCGCCGCCGCCACCTCTGCCACGGCCACCACCGCTGCCACCGCCGCCGGAAACTCTGCCTTCCGAACTGTAAGTTCCGCCGCTGGGGGCACGCTTGACTGCATCCTGCAAATCTTCCTGCATCGCTCTGCCCGGCGAAGCGTTCGGAATTCCCAAATTCAAATGTCCTGGCGTAGTCGGCGGAAGCACCGGCATCAGTTTCGACGGCTCGGGCGGAGGCGGCTGCGCTGGCGCGGTATTCGGAGTTGGACTGGTGTTCGTCTTCGGCGCAGGCGCCGCAGGCAAATCCAGCGGCGGCCGCTCCGAAGCCACCGGAGGCGCTTCGACGCGATGCTCTTCCGGCCGCGGGGGCGCGGCTTTGTTCAACGCCTTCGGAGTGATTTTCACCACCGGACCGGGAGGAGGCGAAGGCCGCCGCGAGACTTCCCCTTCGTCGGGCGGCAAGTAAACCACGCCGAGTTCTTTGCTGGCGATTTCGGTTTCCTCCCGCGTGGGCACATGCGTCGGAAATATTTTCGGCAGAAAAATCAGGAAAATAATGAACGCAATGTGCGCCGCCACGGAAATCACCCGCGTGATGGCGTCCCACTTTGCGTCCCGGCGATCTTCCGGCTCGACGAGCAGGTTCGCTTCGCCGGTATTGAAAATATCAGGCGAGACAATTTCGCGCAGCTGCGCCGTCATCTGCGGCGGCTGGTCGAATTTATCAATCTCCCTCTGCTCCGGCGGCTCGACGTAGGCAGGCACCACCACGCGCCGGTCCAAAATCGCCAGCGGCGCAAATTCCGACGGCGGAAGAAATTGTTGGAATGGTTTCACGCCGATTCCGCGCGGCACCAGGCTACGCTCGATCAGCACATCCAACGGAAGATGTTCCGGGATGGTAGTCTTCCCGGTGAGGGGCGGCGCTTCCGACAAATCGGAAGGCACCACGGTGCGATCGTCCATGTACGTCGTCAGCCGGCGCGGCGGCTTCTTGTCGCCGTTGTCGGTGAACGGGCGCACATCTGTCGGAACGAGAGTTCGCGGAATCATCTATTTTCCTGGGAGACGACGGCATCCAGTTGGACGCGCCGCGCGTGTTCCTGGATGCCTGCCATCACGCGGTCGGCCAATGCCAGCGCAGCGCGTCCGGCGGCGCCATCCACGCGCGGCGGGCGGCGATTGCGCACGGACCGCGAGAACGCGCCCAGCTCGGCGCGCAGCGGCTCTTCCGGCGCAGTGGGAACTTTTTCAAAATTGATTTGCGGCTGCGGCGAACCAGGCTCCACGCGCACACGCAGCAAATCCTGCCGCGTGAAATCCAGCGAGAAATATTCGTGCGCCTGAAAAAACCGCATCTTGCGCACTCGTTCGGTGGAAACGCGGCTGGCGGTAACGTTCGCCACCGTGCCGGTCGCGAATTCAATGCGCGCCTGCGCGATGTCCACTTTATCCGTGATCACCGGAATGCCCACGGCCTTCAGGTCCACCACGGGCGCGCCCACTAGCGCTAGCAGAATGTCCAGGTCGTGAATCATCACGTCATACACTACGTCAATATCCAGGCTGCGCGGCGTGAAAACTCCCAGACGGTGCACTTCGAAGAACATCGGCTTGGAAACGATTTTCATCGCCGTCGCGACGGCGGGATTAAATCGCTCCAGGTGCCCGACTTGCAGAATGCGATTGTTGCGCTCTGCCGAAGCGATCAAACCGTCCGCTTCGCCTAGCGACGAAGCCATCGGTTTTTCCACCAGCAAGTCCATGCCGGAATCTAGCAAGCGGCAACCGATGCGCGAATGATCCTTGGTCGGCACCGCCAGGCTCACCGCGTCAATTTTTTCCATGGGCAGCGATTCAAAATCGCGAAGCACGCACGTTTTGAATTCCGCCGCCACCTGCCTAGCGCGTTCGGCGTTGCTATCCACCACGCCCACCAATTCCACGCCTTCCATTTCCGACCACACCCGCACGTGGTTGCGTCCGAAATCTCCGACGCCGACCACCGCAACGCGTATGGGTTTATCAGTCACGATTTCCTTTTGGCTGCCGATTTCTGCGCGCGGCCGTCGTCGCCCACAACACGCTCCGGCGCGAACGCCTCAATCGCAATCCCGGCATGGTCCGCCGCGCCCATCATGGCTTCGCGATCAAACAGCAAAGTTCGCCCCGCATCAATCGCCAGCGCTGTAGCGTTCGACCGCTTCATCACCTCAATGGTCTTCAATCCCACCACCGGAACATCAAATCGCATATCCTGCCGCGGCTTGCTTACCTTCACCACCACCAGCCGCTGCCCGCCGGCGATGCGCGCGGCGCGCTCGATCGTTTCATCCGTGCCTTCCATCGCTTCAATGGCAACGCACGCGCGATCGCGCACCACCACCATTTGTCCCAGGTCCAATCCCGCGATTTGCGTTGCTACGCCGCGCCCGTATGCAATGTCCGCAGCCTCGGACTCATCCGGCGCGCGGCGAGTAAGCACGCCCGCGGCGGGCAGCAGCGGCCCAAGAAATTCCGTGGAGTTCACCAGCTCGATGCCTTCATCTTCCAGCACGCGCGCCACTGCGCCGATCAACGAATCCGTATTTTTCGACGGCAGCGAAAACAATAATTTCGCCAGCCGCCAGTCCGGCCGTATCGAACTGAAGATTTTATTGTGCTTCACTTGCCCCGCCATCACTGCGCGCTTTACGCCCTCTTCGTGCAGCAGTTCAATGGTGCGGCTCAGTTCGCCCAGGCTCACCCAGTGCAGGCGTTTCGCTACGCGCTCCAGGCCCGGCGAAGCTTCTTCCTTGATCGCGATCACCGCCATTTCGATGCCGCGGCTGCGCGCGCCTTCCAGCACCAGAAACGGAAAATCGCCGTTCCCCGCGATCAATCCCCAATTCGCGGAAGTCGCGGCCGTAGCATTTGTGTCCGTCGCTGGCAGCGTCATGCTATTTCGTCAGACCTCGGTCGGAGGACGCCGACTCGATGAACTGCACTAAGGTTAAGACGTCCTGCGAGTCCGCCAGGGTTCCACGCATCTTTTCCAGCGCCTGCGAAGTGTTCAACTTCGAGCGCAGCAGCAAGCGATAGGCCTTTTCAATCGCGGCGATGCGCTCGGAAGAAAATCCCTGACGTTCCAGCCCCACGCGATTCACGCCGAAGCATCGCGTCCCGCGCGGCGCCACGATTTTCGAAAACGGCGGCACGTCCTGCGTGATCACCGTATGCGCGGCAATGTAGGAATGTTTCCCGATGCGGCAAAACTGATGCACCGGGCAGAACGCGCCCACCTGCGCGTGGTCTTCGATGGTGACGTGCCCCGCCAGCGTGGCGCCATTCACCAGAATATTGAAATCCCCGAGCTGGCTGTCGTGCCCCACATGCGCGTAGGACATAATCAGATTATCGCTGCCCACGCGCGTGACGCCGCCACCTTTCACCGTGCCGCGATTCACCGTGGAAAATTCGCGGAATTCGTTGTGGTCGCCCACTTCGATGGAAACGCGCTCGCCCTTGTAAGTGAGGTCCTGTGGATCGCCGCCCACCACCGCGAAGGAATACACATGATTCGCGCGGCCCAATCGCGCCGGCCCGCGCACGATGGCGTGGTCGTCCAGCATGCAGCCATCGCCCAATTCGACTGAATCGCCCACCACAGCAAACGCGCCGATTTTCGCGTCCTTGCCGATCTTAGCGCTGGCCGCAACAATCGCGCGCGCATCAATCTCACTCATCTACTTCTTCACCGGTACATGCGCGACGGAATTTGTGGAGCGTTCAGGCGTGCCATCAGCTTTCACGTCCACCATCGCGCACATTAGCGTGGCCTCGACGGCGAGTTCACCGTTCACGCGCGCCCACGCCGCGATTTTGCAGAATGGTCCTTTGAAGCTCAGGACATTGGCTTCCAGCCGCAACTGATCGCCGGGTATGACCGGACGACGAAAGCGCGCGTAGTCAATTCCAGCCATATAAAGCAGCTTGTTGTCGCGGTCTGCAATGTCCAGCAGCAGCAGCAGCCCCCCGATTTGCGCCATGGATTCGATGATCAGCACGCCCGGCATCACCGGCTTGCCGGGAAAATGCCCCTGAAAAAAATATTCGTTGATGGTGACGTTCTTGATTCCTACAATCCGCTTCTTGGGTTCCATTTCTTCAATGGCGTCCACCAAAAGGAACGGGTAGCGGTGCGGCAGGATCTTCTGGATTCCTATACTATCGAGGAGCATCGTGTATTAGCCTCTGCCTGCAAGTTGATTGAGTAAAGATTGCGTATCGAACGCCGATTGATCGCCTACTCGTAGCCGATTGAGCGCTCGTCGAGCCGAGCCCAATGCCACGCGCCGCGGCACTCAGCCATACGCCATTTTCTCAGGCGCACAATCGAACAATTCTATACGAAACACGGGCAGGTGGGAATCGGATGCAGCCAAGGAGTCAGCGCGCGTCTTGCAACGAGATCGAAACGAGGTTGCGGACCCAGCGGGCGGGGCGCTTGTCTTCAGAGACGATCAATTGGAAAGGACCGGATTTTGCGAGCGGCTGGCCGTCGCGCGTGTCGGCCACCAATATTTCGCCGCCATGAAAGCTTGGATCGGCTTCCGCGATGGACAGCACCACGGAGTATCCATCCAAGCCTGACGCCACGAGGTAGCTCGCCAGCGCCTTGCCGCGCAAATGCTCACCGAGCGGCGCATCGAGTTTCGCGAGAAGTTCGGCGAGCGGTACACCCGAGTACGATTCGTCAGCCTTGGCGTGCGCGTTGTGCACAGTAATGTTCACGTGCGGCAGCGCAAGAAATTCCGCAAGCGAGATCGATACATTCGCGTGATTCGCGCTCGCCGTCAGCAAAAGCGTATCTTTCGGCTGCGCCGGCTGTCGCGAGCCAGCAGCGTTTTGCGCGGCCGACGGCGCGGCATTCTTCGTAGCGCTGGCCCGCTGCGCGTGAACGGAGTAAGGCGTGAGCAACGCGAGTGCTAGCAGGCCGATGGCAGAAATTTGCAAACGCATTGCCGAAGCATAGCGCGAAAGAAGATTGCTGTCAGCCTCGGGACGTACCGCAACCCGACATCTCTGCTAGCATTGCTACGGGTGAAACTGCGATGGATGCTGTGATGAATTCAAAGGACCTAACGATGAAACAAATCCTGCGCGAGCTGCGCGGACGGCAGGGCGACATGCTGAGACTGCTCGGCGAGTTCGTCCGTTGTGAATCGCCCAGCCACGTGAAGAGCGCGGTGGACGAATGCGCGGCGATGGTGGCGTGCCTATGGCAGCGGCGCGGCGCGAAGGTGCGGATTTTGCAGCAGCGAGAGCGCGGCAATCACGTGCGCGCGGAAATTTGGGATGGCGCAGGGCGCGCGAGCGGACAAATCATGGTGCTGGGGCACAGCGACACGGTGTATCCGCTCGGCACGCTCGCCCAGATGCCGTTTCGCGTGGCGGGCGGACGCGCCTGGGGGCCGGGCACATTCGACATGAAGGGAGGGCAGGTGCTGGCGCTTTTCGCCGTGGACGCATTGCGCGCGCTGAAAATTCAGCCGAAGAAACGCCTCGTGTTCCTGTGGACATCCGACGAAGAAATCGGCAGCGAAAGTTCGCGTCGCGCCATCGAAGGGGAAGCGCGCCGTAGCGATGCAGTGCTGGTGCTCGAGCCATCCTTCGGCCGCGAAGGCCACCTGAAGACCCAGCGCAAAGGCGTAGGCGGCGCGGAGATACGGGTGACCGGTCGTTCGGCGCACGCGGGGATTGATCCAGAGAGTGGTGTGAATGCGGTGCACGAACTGGCGCTGCAAATCGCCCGGCTGATGCAGCTGAACGACCCGCGGCGCGGGATCACCGTGCAGACCACGGTAGTGAGTGGCGGCACGATCACCAACGTGGTGCCGGAACACGCGCGGGCCCTGGTGGACATCCGCTACGCACGCGCCACAGACATTCCGCGCATCCATCGCCGGCTGCATGCGTTGCGCCCGATCCTGAAAGGTGCGCGCGTCGAAGTCCGCGCTGGCGCAGACCGCCCGCCGCTTGAGCGCAGCACAGCAGTAAAGAAACTATTCGCCGTGGCGCAATCGCTGATGGGTGCAATGGGATTGCCGCTAGGCGAAGCCTCCACAGGCGGAGGCTCCGATGGAAGTTTTACGGCAGCGCTAGGCGTGCCAACTCTCGATGGCCTGGGCGCAGTAGGCGATGGCGCGCACAGCCCCCGCGAACACGTGGTGATACGCCGGCTACCGGAGCGCGCGGCACTGATCGCAGGATTGCTGGCAACGTTGTGACGATCGCGATGTTGCAGGTGTAGCGGCGCACTGCAGTGCGCCATTTGTGTTGCAGCGCACGACGATGGCGGTCTGGGGATGGCCGCTACGAAAACTACCGCACATCCTGCTGATGCAAATAAGTCAGCGCCTGCTGCTGCAAATCCGCATAATCCTCGTGCAAGGTGGCACGCAGCGCCGATTCCGTGTCAGGCGCGCTCGCAATGTTGTCGAGCAGCCGGGTGATATCGCCCATGCCCCCACTCTGAACAATGCACTCGACGACAGCGAGCGACCAGGCGTAAGCGAACGAGGCGTCGCCGCCGCCCAACCCCATCCACGATCCTTCCAAGCTAGCCAAAGCAGGAAGTTCCCCCTGCGCAGAAGCGTTTAGCAGCGCGCCCGCCGTGCCCGTGCTGCGCCGCCCTTCCATATATTGCGCCACACCCTCCTGCAACCAAGTCGGCGCGCGATTGTGCGTCTTCTGCCCGATGAAGCTATGTGTTAACTCATGCTTTAACACGCGTGCCAGCTCGGGAGTGACGGCGTCGAGGCCCTGCACAGGAATCCGCATGCGCCCGTCGTTCAACGCGCCCACCCAGCTCGGCGCCCGCGTAATATCCGCGAACGATTGCCCCGTGTAAAGAATCACGCCGATCGAATCCGGCGGAGCGAAATCCAGCTGCGATTCCAGATCGCGAAAATCATCCTCCAACACACGCATGATTCCGCGCGCCAGGTCCGGCGTCGCGCTGCCGTTATATTTCAGATTGAAATGCGCGGTTTCGCCCTCGCGATAGCTTTCTTCCTCGGCCTTGTCGCGCTCGGCTTTTTCCAACGCGCGCTCCACATCCGCATCCGGACGCAATTTTTCCGCGCGATGCCATTCGGCCACCGCCAAATCCATTTTGTTCGCGCCGTAATAAGCCCACCCGGTGAGCTTCGCCACGTCCGGCGAATCCGGCGCGATCCGCCGCGCGCGTTCCAGCGGCTCCAGCGCCGAAGTGAACTGGCTCTGGTGCAAATAAAGCACCGCCAAATTCAGTAGCAACGCCAGATTTTCGGGCGCGAAACTCAGAGCTTCGCGATAATGATCAATCGCGCTTCCGGTATCGCCCTTGCTTTCCAGAAATTGCGCCGCGGCGTAATGTCCGGCGGCCACTTTTTCAATCGCCAGTGTTGCATGCGAACGCGCATCCGTTTCCAGCTGCGAGATGTAGGCGAAGTCAATCGCGTTGTCATGAATCACCAGCCGCGCGATATCGTCGTACCCGCGCACTGGATCCACGTGCGGCGCAGAAACAGGAGGATCGCTGGAAGCGGCCGCGCCCGAAGCGTAGCCGAACCCGTCGCGATCGATGCGCGCAACAATGGATTTCGGGATGGACATTGTGCCGGCAGGGGTTTCGTAGCGGACGTGGTCGCCGTCTTCGGTGACGCTCGACGCCATAATCCGCCGGCCATTCTTGAGCACAATGGTATCGGCGGCCGCCGAAGACACGACCAGCAAGAGAAGTGTTGCGATGGGCGCTGCGCGACGCACACCTGAATTTTACCAAGCGGGAGTAACGCCGCGGGCCCGCTCCTTCCCGGCTGATGCCCTAAGCAATACAGCCTGTCCCGCCGTACAGGCGAGGCGGCGCGCGCTAACGGCAAGTTGCGTTGCCGTGCGTCAAACATTTAACCCACAGCGCACAAAGCCCAAAATAAGGGGAAGCAACGGGATAACCCGGCTTATACTCGCAGCAATCATACTTATAGAGTGAATTACGTGCGCAGGTCCATGCGAGTCTCCCTAGTCGTTCTGCTGCTGCTGAGCGCTGATTTTCTCGCCATCACGCACCGCAGCAGTGCTGCGCCAAATGCAGCGCCCCAAGCCGCTCCCACTCAGCAAGCCAGCGCCACCCCGACTATTCCCACCGACCCGCGCGCTCTCTACGAAGCTCTCAACGCACTGCGGCCCGATGCCGCGCGCGTCTACAGCGTGAAAGATCTGACGCTCCGCCGCGACGTAGTCAGTTTCACGTTCAGCGAAGGCGAGCTGTCGTTTCTGGAGCCACTCGGCGGACGCATCACCGGCGCCTTTTTTTCCGGCCGCGGCCACGCGATCGCCACGCCGCACGAACGCGGCGAGCGCCGTTCACTAGCGCAATTCATCGGCGTGCCCATCCTCGATCAATCGTTTTCAGAGGCGTACATCCGCTTTACAGACGACACAGCGACAGAACTGCAGCGCCAGTTTGCAGCCGACGGCATCGAGCCCGCGAGCGACCCGAAATTCACCGCGCACTGGATCCCTCTGGCAGCGGGACTCGCGCCCACCCATTCCCTGCGCACCATGGTGGATTGGCTGGCCGCCCAGCCGGTTCCCTATTTTTACATTTTGCTGCAGACCGATACCTCCGGAGCGGTAGAGGTCTCCGTGGATAATCGCCGCGAAGAGCAAGTAACCATCGGACAGCCGCGCTATGTCGAAGGCATCCGTTCCTACGATGTGTGGGCTTCCTTCCGCACCGAAAATTCTCCGGCTACGCACACAGACCCCTTCGTCCCGCTGGATTATCGCGTGGACTCAACCATCGCCGAGGATCTCTCGCTGCTAGGCAAGACCACGCTGCACCTGCGTGCGGGCGGCTCCGGTGAACGCGTGGTTCCCATCGAGCTCTCGCGCCATCTGACGGTGGACGAAATTACGGGCGACGACGCCCAACCCCTCCCGTATTTCCAGAATGACGAACTCAGCCGCCACGACGCCGCCCGCCGCGGCAACGATTTCATAATGGTGGTGCTGCCTGCGGGAAAGCAGGCCGGCGCGGATTTTCATTTGCAGGTCGCCTATCACGGCAGCGTAATTACCGACGCGGGCAACGGCGCCTATTTCGTCGGTGAGCGCGGCGCGTGGTATGCGCATATCGGCGGCGTGCATTTCACGCCGTACGACCTCACCTTCCACTGGCCGAGGCGCCTGACTCTGGTCGCGACCGGCACGCAGTCCGAAACGCACGACGGCTCCGAAACAAGATCCGGACGCTGGCGCTCGGAAACGCCGTTTCCCACCGCAGGCTTCAACTTGAGCCAATACCAGATGGCCAGCACCACGGGTCACCCGAAAATTCAGGTGTACGCGAACAAAGAACTCGAAGAAGCAATCATGGCTCGTCTGCAGCTTGCCCCTCCGCCCGCCGTGCCGCCGCCTTCGCTGCTCGATCGTTTTAGGGATAGCGACCGCTTGTCCGAAGCCGCAAACGAGCCTCCTCCGCCCAGCCCTACCACGGCACTAAAACAACTCGGCACGAGCGTCCAGGACTCCATCCATTTCTTCGAAAATGTGAATGGCGCGTTTCCCTTCGACCATCTCAGCGTGGCGCAGATTCCCGGTTCCTTCGGACAGGGCTGGCCCGGACTGGTCTATCTTTCGACGCTCGCCTTCCTGCCGCCCGAAACGCAGGAGCGCGCGGGCCTGAATGAATGGGCGCAAAGCGAAGCGCGCGACCTGATGCCCTATCACGAAGTGGCGCATCAGTGGTGGGGCAACGTCACCGGCGCGGCCAGCTACCGCGACGTGTGGATTGAAGAAGCCATGGCGAATTATTTGGCGCTCTGGTACGCGGACAGCAAAAGGCCCGGCCAGCACCGCCTCACAAATTGGCTGGACCGCTATCGCGACGAGCTAACCGCGAAAGTTCCCGGCACAGAGCATTCCATCGAAGCCGTGGGCCCGCTGGTCCTGGGCCCGCGCCTCGGTTCGCTGAAAGTCCCGGACGCTTACAACACGCTGATCTACGGCAAGGGCACCTGGGTGATGCACATGCTGCGCGAAATGCTGCGCGATCCGAACTCCAAAGATCCCGACGCGCGCTTCCGCGAATTGTTGCGTGCAATCCTCTCCGAGCACCAGTTTCGCCCGCTCTCCACTGCCGAATTCCAGCACGCCATCGAGCAGCACATGACTCCCTCCATGGACCTCGAAGGCACGCATCGCATGGATTGGTTCTTCGACCAGTGGGTGCGCGGCACCGATTTGCCGCGCTACACCGTCAAATTCGAAGTGAAGCCGCACGGCAACGAATTCACTGTGTCCGGCAAGCTCGAGCAAGCGGGAACCGAAGATGCATTTACCGCGTCCGTGCCGCTGTACGCGCTACGCATCGGCGGAAAACCCGAACGCCTCGGCGTGGTAGTCACCACCGGCGCGGAAACACGCTTTCATTTTGAATCACGCATCCGGCCCACGCGCATTGTGATTGACCCCAATCTCACTTTGCTGTGCAACAAGGGATAACTTCAAAGCCGCGACCTTCTACCGCACGCAACAATAAGACTGCGCTGAGAAAAATTTTCTTTCAACTTGCGTCAACGCGCCTCCGGTTTTATGCTATCGAGTCTTAAATGTGTTCCGGGGCGAACGTGTTTTCTTATCGCTCTGCGTCTGTCCCGACTTTTGTGCAACTCATAGCAGCCGTCAACCGTAACTCGCTGGCGTCCTGGGGTCGAGCAACCGGCGATTTCGTAATTTCTGATGCCCCTGCTTCAAGCTCGCGAGCATCTACTACTGTGTTCTGAGGCGACCGCGTGGACCCGGAAGGCTCTCAAAGTCCCATCGAATCTACCTCGGCTCATCCGATTATTGAGCCGGGCTATACGCTGGGCACTGTCACCGACAAGATCAGCTCCATTGTGCTCGGACGCGGCACGTCCAAGGGCTGGATTTTCGGCTTCGCCATCGCTTTCTCGCTGTTGATGCTCCTGAACTTCACCGTTGGCTACCTTCTCGTCAAGGGCGTCGGAATCTGGGGCATCAACATCCCCATCGGTTGGGGTTTCGCCATCGTCAATTTCGTCTGGTGGATCGGCATCGGCCATGCCGGAACGCTGATCTCCGCGATTTTGCTGTTGTTGCGCCAGCAGTGGCGCACTTCCATCAACCGTTTCGCCGAAGCCATGACGCTCTTTGCGGTCGCCTGCGCCGGAATGTTCCCGCTGCTGCACATGGGCCGCCCGTGGCTTTTCTATTGGCTCACGCCCTACCCCAATCCCATGTGGCTGTGGCCGCAGTTCCGCTCCCCGCTGGTATGGGACGTCTTCGCGGTTTCCACATATGCCACCGTATCGCTGCTCTTCTGGTTCGTGGGATTGGTTCCAGACCTGGCCACGCTGCGCGACCGCGCGCGCAACCGCCCTGCGAAAATTATTTACGGCATGCTGGCGATGGGCTGGCGCGGTTCCGCCGTGCACTGGTCGCGCTACGAAACCGCGTCAATCCTGCTGGCGGGGCTCGCGACGCCTCTGGTCGTTTCCGTGCACACTGTAGTGAGCTTCGATTTCTCCGTGGCGCAAGTAGCCGGCTGGCACACCACAATCTTCCCGCCCTATTTCGTCGCGGGCGCGATTTATTCCGGCTTTGCGATGGTGATGACCCTCGCGATTCCCATCCGCAAGTTCTACAACCTGGAAGATTTCATCACCATGCGCCACCTGGGCAATATGGCCAAGGTGATGCTCGCCACCGGCCTGATCGTCGCCTACGGCTACATGATGGAAACTTTCATGGCGTTCTACAGCGGAAATCCCTTCGATCGCTTCCTGATCATCAATCGCATGACCGGCCCATACGCCTTCTTCTACTGGATGCTTATCGCCTGCAACATCGTGATCCCACAAATCATGTGGCTGCGTAGCGTGCGCAACAACGTGGCAATCCTATTCGTGATTTCGCTGATCGTAAACGTCGGCATGTGGCTGGAGCGCTTCGTAATCGTAGTCATCAGCCTGCACCGCGATTTTCTGCCCTCGTCGTGGGGCATGTACTACCCCACAAGATGGGATTGGGCTACGTACGTCGGCACCATCGGACTATTTTTGACGTTGTTGTTCCTGTTCATCCGCTTCCTGCCCGTCATTTCGATTTACGAAATGCGCTCCCTGGTGGAAGAAACGGACGAGGAGAATCCCAAGAAATAAACGCATTCACGGGCACCGATGCAAATTTTTCATCACAGCACGAACACCATCTCGCGGGTGAGCATCTACGGCGCCGTCTTCATCCTGGCGTTGCTGGGTGGCGTGCTGTATGCGATCGAGCTTTCTCCCATCTACACGCGCGTGAACGAAGCCCGCGAGCAACCCGTGCCCTTCAGCCACAAGCATCATGCTGGCGAGCTGGGCATTGACTGCCGCTATTGCCACACATCGGTGGAAAAATCCTCTTTCGCGGGCCTGCCGCCAACGCAGACCTGCATGACCTGCCATTCGCAGATCTGGACGAATGCGCCCATGCTCGAGCCGGTGCGCGCCAGCTATCGTGACGACAAATCCATCGCCTGGACGCGCGTGAACGCCCTGCCTGATTTCGTCTATTTCGATCACAGCATCCACGTCAGCAAAGGCATCGGCTGTACTACCTGCCACGGACAGGTAGCCGAAATGCCGCTCACGTGGAAGGCCAACACGCTCTACATGGAGTGGTGCCTGGATTGTCATCGCGCACCGGAAAAATACGTGCGCGAAAAATCCAAAGTCTTCGATCCGGGCTACGTGACGCCGTCGAATCAGCTGGAACTCGGCGCGAAACTGGTGAAAGAGTACAAAATTCATAGTCTGACAAATTGTTCGACGTGCCACCGCTGAAGGCGAAAAAAAGAAAACGATGAGCTCCGATCTCAACCCGAAAGTTCCGCAGGCGATGGACCTGGCAGCGCTGCGCGCGAAGCTCGCGCAGGAAACTGGCAAACGCTTCTGGCAGAGCCTGGAAGAATTGTCGGAAACAAACGAGTACCGCGAATTCCTGGAGAATGAATTCCCGCACGATCCTGCAAAAGATGAGCCGGGCCTGAATCGCCGCGACGTGCTGAAGCTCGCCGCCGCCTCTGCCGCACTCGCCGGATTGAGCGCCTGCACCAAACTGCCGACGCAGCGAATTGTCCCGTACGTAAAAGCGCCCGAAGAGATCGTCGCGGGCAAGCCGCTCTTCTACGCTACGTCTATGCCGCTGGCGGGCGTTGCGGCCGGTCTGCTGGTGGAAAGCCACATGGGCCGCCCCACCAAAATCGAAGGCAATCCCGAGCATCCGGGCAGCCTGGGCGGGACTGACGTGTTCGCGCAAGCCGCGACGCTGGCTATGTACGATCCCGACCGCTCGCAAACAGTAGTCCTCGAAGGTCGCATCAGCAGCTGGGCTGCATTCCTCACGGCGATGGGCAACGAAAAAGCCGCAATGTCCGCCGATGGCAGCGGCCTGCGGATTCTCACCGACACGGTGACGTCACCGACGCTCGCGGCACAGATCAACGCAATTCTAAAGAAATTGCCCGCGGCGAAATGGCATCAGTACGAACCCTGCAGCCGCGACAACGCGCGCGAAGGCGCGCGCCTCGCGTTCGGCAAGCCCGTCAACACTGTGTATCGCATGGACCAGGCGGACGTGATCGTCTCACTCGACGCCGATTTCGTTTCCTCCGGGCCCGGCCACGTGCGCTACGCCCGCGAATTCGCGTCGCGCCGCGTAATTGAAGGCAAGAACGCCAATCTGAACCGCCTTTACGTGGTCGAGAGCATGCCGAGCAGCACCGGAGCCGTGGCCGACCATCGCAAACCGCTGCGCGCTGGCGACATCGAAGCGTTCACGCGCGAACTCGCGGCCGCCTCGGGCGTAGCAGGCGCCAACAGCGCCGCGGCCAGCAGCAAGGCTGCAGCCGAATGGACGCGTGCCGTTGCCAAAGATCTCGCAGCACATCGCGGCGCATCGCTGGTCATCGCCGGCGAGGAACAGCCACCTGCGGTGCACGCCCTCGCGCACGCCATGAATGCCGCGCTGGGTAACGTCGGCAAGACCGTGTACTACACCGACCCGCTCGAAGCGAATCCCGTAAACGAAATGGAATCGCTGCGCGACTTGGTAAACGACATCAACGCCGGCAAAGTGGACCTGCTCTTCATGTTCGGCGGCAACAATCCCGTCTACGACGCGCCAGTGGATTTCGATTTCGGCCCCGCGCTGCTGAAAGTTAAAACGCGCGTGCATTCCGGCCTCTATTACGACGAAACCGCGGAGCTGTGCCACTGGCACGTCCCCGCCGCGCATTTCCTGGAATCCTGGGGCGATGCGCGCGCGTTCGATGGCACGATAGGCATGATTCAGCCGCTCATCCAACCGCTCTACGATGGCCACACCGCGAATGAAGTAGTAGCAGTCCTTGCCGGAGACGCGGGAAAATCCGGCCACGATATCGTGCAGGATTATTGGAAAAGCGCGCGCCCGGAAAAAGACAAGGCCTTCGCAGCCTTCTGGGAACGCTCACTGCACGACGGCGTGATGGCCGGAACCGCGCCGCCCGCAATTTCCGTTGCACCGCGCGCCGATATCGCTCAGCAAATCGCAAAATACTCCCGGCGAACAATTGCAAATCGCCTTCCGCCCGGACGCCACAATTTTCGACGGCCGCTTCGCCAACAATGGCTGGCTGCAGGAATTGCCCAAGCCGAACACGAAACTAACGTGGGACAACGCCGCAATGCTCAGTCCCGCCACCGCGCAGCAGCTCGGCTTCGCCGACGGCGATTTCCTAAAGCTGCAGCTCGCGGGACACGAAACCAAAGCCGGCCTCGTAGTCGTTCCCGGCCACGCAGACAACTGCGTCACGCTGCACCTCGGCTACGGACGCCGCCGCGCCGGCAGCGTCGGCACCGGCCCCGGATTCAACGCCAATTTTATTCGAACTTCCAACGCGCCGTGGATCGCCAACGGACTGAAAATCGAAAAGACCGGCGAGAAATATTATTTTGCGGTCACCCAGCACCAGTACGTGATTGACCAGGACGGGCACCAAGTATCGAAAGAAGGCGTCGAAGCCGCGCGCCGCGACCTGATCCGCATCGCCACGCTGGAGGAATTCCGGAAAGACCCGAATTTCGCAAGAGATCCGGAGGAAGAAGCCACCAAAGGCCTCTCGCTCTATCCCGGATTCAAATCCGAAGGCTACGCCTGGGGCATGTCCATCGACCTGAACACCTGCATCGGCTGCAACGCCTGCGTCGTCGCCTGCCAGGCGGAAAATAATATTGCGGTCGTCGGCAAGGAACAAGTGATGAAGGGCCGCGAGATGCACTGGATTCGCGTCGACACCTACTTCCGCGGCGGCATTGACAATCCCGAGATGTATTACGAGCCGGTGCCCTGCATGCAATGCGAAAACGCGCCGTGCGAATTGGTCTGCCCGGTCGGCGCCACCGTGCACAGCCCCGAAGGCCTGAACGACATGGTCTATAACCGCTGCGTGGGCACGCGCTACTGCTCGAACAACTGCCCGTATAAAGTGCGGCGCTTCAATTTCCATGCTCTACTCCGATTACACCACGCCCAGCCTTTACGGCTCGCGCAATCCCGAACGTCACTGTGCGCAGCCGCGGCGTGATGGAAAAGTGCACCTACTGCGTGCAGCGCATCAACGCCGCAAAAATCAACTCCGAAGAGGAAAATCGCGAAGTGCGCGACGGCGAAATCGTCACCGCCTGCCAGGGCGCTTGCCCCGCGGAGGCCATCATCTTCGGCAATATCAACGATCCCGAACAGCCGCGTCTCGCAAGCTGAAAGCGCAATCGCGCAATTACCATCTGCTGGACGATTTGAACACGCGGCCGCGAACCACGTACCTGGCGAGCGTGCTGAATCCCAATCCGGAGATTCACGGATAGCTTGTGAAGCGCAAACCACTTTACGGATTACTCGCGGAGTTCGAGACGCCCGAAGAACTTCTGCAAGCGGCGCAGCGCACGCACGACGCCGGCTACAAGAAGATTGATGCGTTCTCGCCGCTGCCCATCGAGGGCCTGGCCGAAGCCGTCGGCTTTCACGGCACGATTCTGCCCGTAGTCGTTTTCATCGGCGGATTGCTCGGCGGACTCACCGGTTTTTCGATGCAGTATTACGCAAACGTGATCAGCTATCCGCTCGACGTCGGCGGCAAACCCTACAACAGCTGGCCCGCGTTCATTCCCATCACCTTTGAGCTGACCGTGCTGGGCGCCGCGTTGTGCGCCGTGTTCGGCATGCTGGCGATGAACGGCCTGCCCACTCCGTACCACCCGGTGTTCAATGTCGCGCGCTTCGCACTCGCGTCCAACGACCGTTTTTTCCTGGTGGTAAAAGTGCGCGACAAGAGTTTCGAGCTGTCCAAAACGAAAAAATTCCTGGAAGGGCTGAATCCGCACGGAGTTTTTGAAGTTGAAGTTTAATCTCCAATTCGGAATAACAAGCCGGACGACGACGCGCATCACGCAAGTGCTCGGCCTCGCCGCATTTGCTCTGCTGTTCGCGGGCTGCCGCATGGACATGCACGAGCAGCCCAAGTACCTGCCCTACGAGCCCACTACTTTCTTCGATGACGGCCGCAGCGAGCGCCCCGTAGTGCCCGGCACTGTTGCGCGCGGTCATTTGCGCCTGGACGAACTCCTCTACAGCGGAAAAGAAAATGGAGTGCTGGCGAACAAGTTCCCCTTCCCCATCACGCGCGAAGATCTCGAGCGCGGCCGCCAGCGCTACAACATCTATTGCACCCCCTGCCACGATTACGCCGGCAGAGGTCAGGGTATCGTCGTTCAGCGCGGATTTCCGCCGCCGCCCTCGTATCACATTGACCGCCTGCGCCAGGCGCCCGTCGGGTATTTCTTCGACGTAATGACCAACGGCAACGGTTCCATGTACAGCTACGCTTCGCGCATCGAGCCGGAAGACCGCTGGCGCATCGCCGCGTACATTCGCGTGCTGCAGCTCAGCCAGCATGCCACCGAGCAGGATGTGCCGCAATCGGATCGTGCAAAATTGAATCAGAATGCGGGGCAATCGCAATGAGCTTCGGCAACCAAATTTTGCACGCCTACCTTCTCGCCTACGTTTACTGGCTGATGATTCCGCTCGGCTGCATGGCCATCTTGATGATGCATCACCTCACCGGTGGCTGGTGGGGCTACCCGATCCGCCGTCTGCTCGAAGCCGGCACGCGCACCTTCGGCCTTATGGCGCTTCTCTTTATCCCGATTATGTTGGGCATGAAGCCCATCTACCCGTGGCTGAATCAGCGGGCAGATATGCTTAGTCATGAGGATTACCACTTCAAGATGGAGTACTTGAGCACAAACTTTTTCATCATCCGCGCCATACTTTATTTCGCGATCCTCATGGGCCTGGCGCATTTCCTGAACAAATGGTCGCGCGAGCAGGACGCAACCGGCGATCCGCGCCTCGCGAAATACCTGGAAGGCATCAGCGGCCCCGGCCTGATTTTGTGGGGCATCGCCGTATCGTTTGCAATGATCGATTGGGTGATGTCGCTTGAACCCGCATGGTTCTCCACCATCTACGGCATGATTTTCATGATCGTGGCCGCGCTCACCGCGATGTCCTTCGTGATTTTCGTCCTGCGCCGCCTCACGGACGACGAGCGCGGCAAAGAAGTCCGCGAAAAAGTAACGCCCGGCCAATTAAACGACCTCGGCAACCTCATGCTCGCCTTCACCATGCTCTGGGCGTACCTTTCCTTCTCCCAGTTCCTGATCATCTGGGCGGGAAACATCAAGGACGAAATCCCCTGGTACATAAAGCGCGCGTTCGGTGGCTGGGGAAAGCTCGCGGTCGTGCTGATCGTCCTGCATTTCGCGCTGCCTTTCCTCTTGCTTCTGCAGCGCAACCTGAAGCGCCGCGTGCAGCGCCTTTCCGCCGTCGCCGCCATGATGATTGTTCTCAGCATGGTGGACGTGTACTGGCTGATGGTTCCGGCCTACGAAAAAGACGGCCCGCAGCTGGGCGCTCTTGTCTGGGACATTTTTTGGCTCCTGGCAGTCGGCGCACTCTGGATCGCCACGTATTTCTGGCAGCTCGGCAAAATGCCGCTGCTGCCGCTGCACGACCCGAGATTCGAAGGAGAGCTCCAGCATGAGCATGGAGACTAAACCCGGTCCGGGCGCCTCGCACGAAGGCTACGAGCGCACTGACGCGAACCCGCGCGGATTGTTGCACTGGGGCGCGTACCTCATCGCTGTGCTGGTCGTCGTGTTTTTCTCCATGGCTTGGCTGTTTGATTTCTACGGCAAAGTACAGAGCCTGGGCAAACCCGCGTCCCCATTTCAGAATGCGCGCGTGTTGCCGCCTGCGCCGCGCCTGCAAGTGGAACCGCGCGCCGACTTGCACGCCTATTGCGAGCAACAGGATAAACTTTTGAATTCTTACGGATGGGCGGATGAACACAACGGCGTCGTGCGCATCCCCGTGGATCGCGCCATGGAATTGACGCTCCAGCAAGGTCTGCCCGCGCGCGCTGCAGCCGATATTCCGGCGGGCATCAGCAATCCGCCCCGATTTACGCCCGATATTTCCGCTCAGGACCAGTCCGGCCCATGCGGCTTCGTGCTGGAGCGCGATAAAGATCTGGAAATGAGCCAAGAGGTGAGGCACTAGCGTGTTTGCGTCCGGCAAATTCGGCTCGCGTCACGCCTTGCTGGCGTCGTTTGCGGCAGCAATGGCAGCCGCGGTTCTGTCGCTCGCGCTCCCCTCCGCGGCGCAATTAGCGTCAGACCCGATGCAGAGCGCGGGCGTGCGCCCCGAACTCCTGAAACAAGTGAGCATTGATCAAAAACTGAACCAATCAATCCCGCTGAACTTGACGTTCCGCGACGAGAACGGAGCACCAGTCCAGCTGGCACAATTTTTCGGACAGAAACCCGTGATTCTCACCCTGGTCTATTACAACTGCCCGAACCTCTGCACCCAGGTGCTGAACGGCGTCGAATCCGGCCTGAAAGAATTGCCCATGGACATCGGCAAACAATTCGACGTGGTAACCATCAGCATTGACCCCACGGAATCGCACGTGCTGGCCAAAGTGAAACAGGAAATGTATGTGGGCATGTACGGCCGCCCCGCTGCCGCGCAAGGCTGGCATTTCCTCACCGGCGACGAACCGCAAATCAAGCAGCTGGCAGACGCCGTGGGGTTCCGCTACGCCTACGATCCCGATAGCAAGCAGTTCGCGCACTATAGCGCCATCATGCTGCTCACACCCGCAGGAACAATTTCGCGCTACTTCTACGGCATTCAGTACCCTTCGCGCGAACTGCGGCTGGGACTGGTGGAAGCGTCCGCAGGAAAAATCGGAACGCCCGCTGATCAGATCCTGCTGTTCTGCTATCACTACGATCCCGCGACGGGAAAATATGGCCTGCTGATTTCGCATGTGATCCAGGCCGGCGGCGCACTCACCGTATTGATTCTGGGAGTCGCGATATTGATTCTGTTCCGCGGCGAGCATTACGCGCTGCCGCAAAGAAAAGTTTGAAGCAGCACAGGGGCGCGGCGCCGCTGTTCGTCGCGCGTTACGGAAACACTAGAGGTTCACTAAGAAATCGATGATCACGGGTCTCATGCGAACGGGCTTCACCCACTTGGCAGCCGCCGTGGCGGCAATCCCTATTCACCCCACGTCCGCCTCCTCCATCGCGGATAGCGTGGACCATCTCTACTTTTTTCTGACTCTGATCACCTTGTTTTTCACCTTCGGTATCTTCACCACGATCTTCTATTTCATGGTGAAATTCCGCCGCCGTTCGCCCGACGAACGCCCCGCGGACACCAAGACGCACTTGGCGCTCGAACTCAGCTGGACCATCATCCCCACCCTGATCACCGTCGTGATTTTCGTGTGGGCTTCCAGCCTCTATTTTGAAAATTCGCGCCCGCCCGAAGCTTCCACCGAAATCTTCGTCGTCGGTAAACAATGGATGTGGCACATCCAGCATCCCGAAGGCGTCCGCGAAATCAACGAATTGCACGTGCCCGTGAACGCACCCATCAAGATCACGATGACGTCCGACGACGTCATCCACGATTTCTACATTCCCGCGTTCCGTGTGAAAAAAGACGCCGTCCCCGGCCGCTATACCTCGCTCTGGTTCCAGGCCACCAAAATCGGCACGTACCACATTTTCTGCGCGCAATATTGCGGTGCAGACCACGCCGAAATGATCGGCTGGGTCTATGTGATGTCTCCTTCCGACTACGCCGCATGGCTTTCCGGCGGTGCGCGCAACGAATCCATGGCCCAGACCGGCGAACGCCTCTTCACGCAACTCGGCTGCGTCACCTGCCACGTGGCGGACAATACCGGCCGCGGCCCCTCGCTGGTGGGCCTCTACGGCAAACAGGAAAAACTGCGCAACGGCGACTCGAAACTTGTGGATGAAACTCTGATTCGCCAGGCCATCGTGAATCCCAATTCCATCATCCTGCCCAATTTTCCGCCGATCATGCCCTCCTTCCAGGGCCAGATCAACGAGGAGCAGGTGCTGCAACTGATCGCGTACGTGAAGTCGCTCGGAGCGGAAGAAAGGAAGACAAACGGGAAATGAGCACTACAGTCATTCCAGAAATGCCCGGGCAGGAAATTCCGGCCGAATCGCGCGTCAATTATTTGAACGCCAGTTACGGCGTGAAGTCCTGGCTGCTCACCACTGACCACAAACGCATCGCGCTGCTCTATCTCGGCTCGATCACCCTGATGTTTTTCGTCGGCGGCTTTTTCGCCGTGCTCATGCGCCTGCACCTCATCGAACCGCAGGGCGCGCTGGTTGCTCCGGAAACCTACAACAAGCTATTCACCATGCACGGCATCATCATGGTGTTCTTCTTCCTGGTCCCGTCAATCCCGGCGACGCTTGGCAATTTCCTGGTGCCGATGATGATCGGCGCGCGCGACCTCGCATTCCCGCGCCTGAACCTGCTCAGCTGGTACATCTATATAATCGGCGCGGCGTTCACGCTGTACGCGGTGATTTCGGGCGGAGTGGATACCGGCTGGACCTTCTACACTCCATACAGCAGCACTTTTTCGCACACCAGCGTAATCCCCACCGCGCTCGGAGTATTCATCACCGGCTTCTCCTCGATCCTCACCGGCCTGAATTTCGTCGTCACCATTCACAAAATGCGCGCACCAGGACTGACCTGGTTCCGCCTGCCGCTCTTCATCTGGGCGATGTACGCCACCAGCATTATTTTCATCCTGGGCACGCCGGTAATCGCGATCACGCTCTTCCTGCTGGGCCTCGAACGCCTGCTGCACATCGGCATCTTTGATCCCGCTATCGGCGGCGATCCCATCCTGTTCCAGCACATGTTCTGGTTCTATTCGCATCCCGCCGTGTACATCATGATTCTGCCCGGCATGGGCGTGATGAGCGAGCTGATCACCTGCTTCTCGCGCAAACGCATTTTCGGCTACACCTTCGTCGCGTTTTCCAGCCTAGCCATCGCGATCATCAGCTTCCTCGTCTGGGGCCATCACATGTTCGTCACCGGCCAGTCCATTTACGCCGGCCTGATTTTTTCGGTGCTCAGCTTCCTCGTCGCGATTCCCTCCGCGGTGAAAGTTTTCAATTGGACCGCCACCCTCTACAAAGGCTCCATTTCCTACGACGCGCCGATGCTCTACGCGCTCGGCTTCATCGGCCTGTTTACCATGGGCGGCCTCACCGGATTGTTTCTGGCCTCCCTCGCGACAGACGTGCACCTGAACGGCACGTATTTCATCGTCGCCCATTTTCACTACATCATGGTCGGCGGCGCCGTAATGGCTTACCTCGGTGGCATCCACTTCTGGTGGCCGAAAATTACCGGCCGCATGTATGCAGACGGCTGGGCGCGTTTCGCCGCTCTAATCATTTTCGTCGGCTTCAATCTCACATTTTTCCCACAGTTCGTGCTGGGCTACCTCGGCATGCCGCGCCGCTACGCCGTATATCCCAGCGAATTTCAGGTCCTCAACGTGATGTCCTCCGCCGGCGCCTCAATCCTCGGCATCGGTTACCTGATTCCGCTGATCTACTTGCTGTGGTCCATTCGCTACGGCCCCATCGCCGGACCAAATCCCTGGGGCGCGAAGGGTCTCGAGTGGGAAACGCCCTCGCCGCCGCCCACCGAAAATTTCGAGGAGATTCCAGTGGTGACCGAAGACGCCTACGACTACGCGAATGTGGGAGGCTCCCGTGGCTGATATGGCCGCGCATGCCCCGCATCCGCCGGGGTTCAAACATCAATTCGAGGACATGGACCAGCAGCGCGAAGCCGGCAGCCTGGGCATGTGGGTTTTCCTGGTCACCGAAATCATGTTCTTCGGCGGACTTTTCGCCTCCTACATTATTTATCGCGCGCTGTACTTGCCCGCGTTCGAAACCGGCAGCCGCCTGCTCAACGTGAAATTCGGCGCTGTCAATACCGCGGTGCTGATCGGCAGCAGCTTGACCATGGCTCTTGCAATCCACGCCGCGCAAGCCGGCAAAAAGAAATCCGAGCAGGTGCTGTATTTGGTCCTCACCATGATCCTCGGCGCGGTCTTCCTGTTCTTGAAATTCAGATACGAGTGGCACGCCGATTACACCGAGCACTTGGTTCCCGGCTTCCACTTCATCATCCGCCCGGAATGGGGCGCCGCGGGCCCGCACGTTCCCCTCTTCTTCTGCTTCTACTTTTTCATGACCGGCTTGCACGCGATGCACATGATCATCGGCTTCGGCATTCTGGGAACGCTCACGGTGATGGCGCACCGCGGCCGGTTCAACTGCGAATATTACGCGCCCCTCGAAGTCAGCGGTCTGTACTGGCACTTTGTGGACATCGTCTGGATTTTCCTTTTTCCGCTGCTGTATTTGATTGGCGGTCGATTCGCAATACCGGGGGTGCATTAATGTCCGCGCACGTCGTACCGGTGAAAACCTATCTTGGAATATTCGTCGCGCTGCTGGTTCTGACCGCGCTCACCACCGGGGCCGCCTTCGTGGATTTCGGCGACGTGCACACCGGAATCGGCCTGGTGGATGTGATTCCGCTGAATACGGTAGTGGCGTTGGCTATCGCTGTCGTAAAAATGCTGCTGGTAATCTTGTTCTTCATGCATGTGAAGTACAGCAGCGGCCTTACCAAGGTTGTCGTGATGGCAGGCTTTCTCTTTCTGGCAATCCTGGTGTCTTTCACTCTGGCCGACGAGCTCAGTCGCAGCTGGTCGCCCGAAGCCGGCGCCTGGAACACCGCGATTCCTACGATCCTTCCGTTGCTGCGCGGGCTCTTTTAACTGCCAAACTTTTGCACGCGCCCCGCGCCGGGCTGTCCCGCCGCGAAGTCCCCCCGCACAACCTCATCCCGCCAGCGCGAACGTCATAAATAGCGCGTCGGCGGCTGTAAAAACCAATGAAAGCAGAAACACCATATCGGCAGCGCGTGCCAGGTGCGTACGTCGCGCCGCACTCCGCGACCGCAGGGCAAGATAAGAAATTATCGTCGCCACGAGGTATCCCAGCGCGATAAACGCTAGAAAATTATCCGCCAGCGTCGTGATTTTATCGAAACGCGTGTAGATCTTGATCAGCCCAATCACCGTGAGGCATAAAACCAGCATGTTCGGTGCATTACCAAAGACTTTTTCCGCTACATCCACTTCCACGATCTGCTCAAGGCTTGCGTTTGCCATGGGGGTTCCTCCGGCGTGGTGTCTGCGTGAAGCATGAGAGGCGAAGCGCACGCGATGAAACATAAAGCGCGACGCACGGCGCGATGATACTCCAGCCAGAAACGGATTCAACGCCAGACGACAAACGAAAGCCGGAAGACCGAGGAGATACGAGCGCCTTAACGCGGCGCAGCGCGGAAAGCCACCACAGCGTTCAACCCGCCGAACGCAAAAGAATTCGAAAGCGCCGCTTCCACGCGCAACGCCCGCGGCTGATTCGGAATGTAATCCAAATCGCACTCAGGATCGCGCTCGTTGAAATTTGCAGTGGGCGGCAAAATGCCGTGATACAGAGCCAGAATCGTAGCGATAGCTTCCAAAGCCCCCGCAGCTCCCAACGCGTGCCCATGCATGGATTTCGTTGAGCTCACGCCGATTTTATCCGCGTGCGCTCCAAATACTTCGCGAATCGCGCTGCTTTCCACCGGATCATTCCCCGGCGTCCCCGTGCCGTGCGCGTTGATGTAGCCAACCGCTTCCGGCGCCAATCCCGCCTCACGCAGAGCTCCGCGCATCGCCCGCACCGGACCATGCACCGCAGGCTGCGTCAAATGATGCGCATCCGCCGTCATCCCAAATCCGCAAATCTCCGCGAAAATTTTCGCGCCGCGTGCGCGAGCCGCGTCCATCGGCTCCAGTACCATCATCGCGCCGCCTTCGCCCAGTATCATTCCGCGGCGGTCTTTGCTGAAAGGCCGGCAAGTATCCGGAGCAATCACGCGCATCGCTTCCCACGCTTTCAACATCCCGATGCTGAACATCGCTTCGCTGCCGCCGGTCATGGCCACGTCGGCCTCGCCGTCGCGTAGCAGCCTGAACGCCTGGCCGATCGCGTGATTCGCCGAAGAGCAAGCAGTAGAAACGGTGTAGGTCGGACCACTCATGCCCATGTCCATCGCGATGTGGCTCGCGCCCGCGTTGGACATGGTTTTCGGAATCGTCAGCGGATGAACCCGCCCGCGCCCCTCCACCCACAGATCCTGGAAACCAGCTTCGATCGCTGCCTGCCCGCCCACCGCGGAACCGCAAACGATCGCGGAGTTTTCACGCAAATCCGGCGTCAACTCCAGGCCCGAATTGCGCAAAGCTTCGCGCGCGGCCACCACGGAAAATTGCGCAAAGCGGTCAATGTATGCGTCTTTCCCGCCTGGAAAATGTATCACGGGGTCATAGCCCGTCACTTCCGCACCGTTCTTGAAGCGCAGCGTCGAGCAGTCCGCGCCTTTTATCGGACCGATGGCGGCGCGGCCTTCGCTCAGGGATTTCCAGTTTTCCTCGAGATTCAATCCCAGCGGAGAAATAATTCCCAATCCTGTAATCGCGACGCGGCGTGGGGCCATTCGTCAGTCCGCCGGGGTGGCCGAGCCCAGCGAAGTATTGGGCGGCGCGGCGGCAAGGATCTTCTTGATGCCATCCACGATGTCGTTCACCGTGCGCAGCGAGCGCACGTCGTCGTCGGGAATGGAGATCTTGAACGCGTTTTCCAGTTCGAAGAGCAGCGTGAAGACGTCCAGCGAATCAATGCCCAGATCCTGCAAATTTGTATCCAGCTTGATCGTGTCCGCCGGGATCCTTTTCACGGAAGCCAGCGTCGAGATCACCTTTTCTGCGACTGCGTCAGACATCAAGCGTATCCTCCATCCATTCGATGCATCTTATGATTGGCGAGGTGCGGCAGCGTCGCGCCGCGGCTGCAAGAAACCGGCCCGTTTTCCACCCCATAAAACGTAGCCCAAGCCCACGGGGAAATCAAATTCTAGCAGGACTGCGCGCCCCGCGGGCCGACTGTTTTTCCCTAGCCCGGCTTTAGTGCATGTGCATCGCGGGCGCAGAAGGCGCTGCAGGTGCAGAAGGCGTCGCGGCCAGCGGAGCGCCCGCCGGTAGTTCGAACTCTTTTAACGCGGCAGGCGGAAGCTTCTCCACGTTGCTCAAGAAAGTCACCAGCTGCCAGGTCTGCGCTTCACTCAAAGTCTTGTTCCACGCCGGCATTCCAGACCAGCGAATCCCGTGCTGAATAATGTAATAATTCTGATTCTCCGGCATGTCCGGCGCCTCTTTGAAAAATGCCGGCACCGGCGGATTGAACGAGCGCCCGAACTGGCTATCCGGATTCGCAGGAAGTCCATGACAACCCGCGCAATGATTCACATAAAGTTTCGCGCCCGCCACTAAATTTGCCTCGTCGGCCGCAACCGGATTCTTCTGCTCCGGCGCGTTGCGTTCGGTGGAAGCGTCCACAGCAGACATGGCCAGGTGGCCCTCAAACGCAGACGGCTCGTTGTCAGCCTTGAAATCCACGTAACCTTTTTTCAGCAGAAAATATCCACCAACGGCCAGTGCGATCAGAGTCAGTATGATTCCAGACAAAAAGCCTTTCATTGGCGCTCTGCCTCCTCATTATTTCCACGTTTCCAGCATGCTTCCCGCTATTTCGCGTCCAGCAGACGATTATACTTCTTCAAGACCTCGCGCAACCGGTCGTGCGGCAATGCCTCCACGGTATGGCCGTCCGCGCCCGTCATTGTCTTCGCCGCCACCAGCGCGTCCACCACAGCTTCCTCCGTCGCCTGTACGGTAGCCTCAAAAAGCGCGTCCATGCGGTCGTTCGGCAACATTTGCAGCGCCACGGTTTTTTTCTGCTCCAGGCCCGCGCCCGCATTCGCCGTGGAAAATGCGATAAAAATATCGCCCGAGCCGTCGCCGGAAATGCTGCCCAGCCGTCCCAGCCCCAGCGTCACGCGCTTGGCGATGCGCTTCATCTGGCTCGGCAACAGCGGGGCGTCCGTCGCCACCACCACGATGATCGAACCGGTATCGTCGCCCCACACGGGATGACCGGTAATTTCATATCCCACCGGCGCGCCCGCGATGCGCAGCAGGTGCCGCGTCCCGAAATTGCATTGCACCAGCACGCCGACAGTGTACCCGCCTAGTTTTTCCGGCAACTGGCGCGATGCGGTCCCTGTGCCGCCCTTGAATTCAAAACAGATCATCCCCGTGCCACCACCGACGTTGCCTTCGGCGATCGGTCCACCATGCGCATCGCGCATCGCGGCGTCAGCGTCTTCCGCTTTCACGTGAAATCCGTTGATGTCGTTCAGATAGCCGTCCCATGTCTCCGCCACCACCGGTAACGACCACCAATCTTCCAGCGGCAGCGTCGGTCCATGTTGCAATTGCCAGGCGATCACGCTGTCGCGCACCACGCCCACGCTGTGCGTGTTCGTGATCATCACCGGTCCATAAAGAAATCCCGATTCCTCAACCCATGTCGTCCCGGTCATTTCCCCATTACCGTTTTCGGTGAACCATCCCGCGAACACAGGATCCACGGAATTTTTCCCGCGCGGAAATACAGCGGTAACGCCGGTGCGCACCGGACCGGTTCCCACCACCAATTTTCCCTCGCCGGAAATTAGCGTGCGGTACCCAACCTCCACGCCCTTCACATCCGTGATCGAATCCAGCGGCCCCGGCGTTCCCTCAAACGGCACGCCCAAATCTCGCGCCCGCGCCTCACGCACGAAGTTTGCGTCTTGCGCTCCGACGAGTGGCGCCGCGGCCAGAATCACGCAACAGGCAGCCATGACCAAGGCAAGCCTCGAAGCCAGAAACCCGTGCGCCAAAATCTTCGTCATTCTGTCCCCACTTGTTTGGAAATACTGCCGGCTAAAAGACCATCTCATTGCGCGCCAGCAGCAGGTTGCTCCAGCAACCCGCGCGCCCGCTTCAGCAGCTCTGTGTTCCTCTGTAGAGCGTCCTCCAGAATCTTCGCCTGCTCCGCCGCCACTTTCCAATCTCCCGCCTCTGCGGCTTCCGTCAATCCGGGCAGCTCCAGGTGCGCGTAGGTGTAGCGCGCCGCATACAAAGAATGCTTGAACCAGGGACGCCCAGGAATCCCCTGCACAGTGCACCAGTTGCGCTCCACCTGCATCAACTGCTGATTCACCCGTGTCGCAGCAGTTGCGTCCAGCCGGCCGGAAGAAATCGCCTGCGCCACAGTCAGCTTCAATTCGCGCCCAGCCGCCTGAAAATCGCTAATGTGCTGCTGCAAGGCCGCCAGATCCACATGCCCGCTCACATGGTTCGCCAGGTTCAGATCCACCACAAACTGCCGGATATTTTCGGCATACGCATCGAAATCGTAGGGAAGTATCTCCGCATTCGCCAAACGCAGCGCCAGCACTCCCCATAACTGCGCCATCAGCGTGTGATACCGATACCCAGGATCGCCAAAATGATTCATCCAGAAAAAATCGTCGTACATCGAGTGATACACGCCGTAGGGTCCGGTAAACGTCAACCCCACCGTAGGAATCCCGAGATAATTCAGAAACACAGTGTGGTCGGAACCGCTGCCAATTCGCGTGTTCGCCAGCTCCGCATCCGGCACCGCCTGCGTTAAGTTCAGCTCCGCCTTCCGCGAAATCTTCCACTCGTCGTAAAGCGTCTTCCCCGAAGGAGCAGGCAACGCCTTACTCACCTCCACCAGCAGCGGTGCAAGTGAACCCACCGCGTCTCCCGCGAAATCTTTGCCCGATGTCGCTTCGTCCACGTTCAAATACGCCACGGCTTTCTGTTTCAATTCGTCCGCGTATTGCTCGCCCCACTCCGTGGAACCGGTCAGCGCATATTCCTCGCCATCCCAACTGCAAATCACCAGTGTCCGCTTCGGACGAATCCCTCGCGCCAGCAGTTGACCCAGGCTGCGCGTCATTTCCAGCATCGCCGCCGTGCCGCTGGAAGGATCCACGCCGCCAAAAACCCACGCGTCGCGATGATTGCCCAAAATCACCCACTCATCCGGCGCCTCGCTGCCGCGTATGCGCGCCTCCGTCACGTAGTAAGGCTGAACGCGCGTATCCATATCCACTTTCAAATGCGCCACCACGCGTTTTCCACCCACGTGATATTTAAACGGCAATCCGCCCTGCCAAGAATCCGGCGCAACGGGTCCATCCATCTTCCTCAACAGCGGCTCGGCATCGTGCCAGGAAAGCGGCACGCCCATAATTTTCGGCAGCGAAATCGCCTGCTCCGCCGGAATCCGTTTCGCCCCCGGCAGCGAAGCGTAACCAGGAGTTAGCGGATCGCCCGGCTCCAGAAAATCGTAAGTGATTGCCCCGCGCTGGATGTGGGTTTCCGGCCCCCACGGCCCCTTCGGGTACACCGCGCCCTTCGTGTACCCGTCCTCGGCCGGATCGGAATATATAAGGATGGCTGCCGCTCCGAGCCGTTCCGCGGTAAGCGCCTTGAATCCGCGATAGCTGTAAGGATTCGAATAACGCACCAGCACAATTTTGCCGCGCACATCAATGCCATGCTGCCGCAAATATTCGTAATCTTCCGGATTGCCGCTGTGCGCATAAACCACCGGCGCGGTCACTTCACCCGAAGCCGAATAACCAAGGTACGCGCCGTCCACTTTCGGATTTCTTGTGTCCGGATCCACGGTGTCGGGAGCTTCGAGCAAGAGAGCGCGATATTCCGTGGGCTTTACCATCTCCAGCGAAATTTTGTGCGGCGAGGAACCCAGCACGTCATACTGATGTACGGTAACGTCTTCCAGCCCCTGCTTCCGCCACTGCTCCGCCACCCATTGCGCCAGCTCATTATTCCGCGCCGAACCGGCCGGGTGCGGCTCCGCCGTCAGGTAACGATGAAACTGGATAATTTCAGGAGTCGAAATGGATTCGCGGAAGGAACTTTCCGTAACGATTTCCTGCGCCGCCGCGCGCGGCGAAAACCCGGACATTTTCGCAACGTCGGGTGCGGCTGCCAGCGCAAGCGCCGCCAAAAATACGCTGCCGGCAACGCACGCAGCCCGGCAGCCACGGCCCCTAGAGCGACGCAGAGGAGCCTCCCGTAGCCGCCAGATGACTTTTTTCCAGATCGCCGATGGCCTGTTCCAATCCCTTCACGAGCATCTGAATCTGCGGCGGCGCAATCGTGAAAGGCGGCGCAATCAGAATGTGGTCGCCGCGCGTGCCGTCCACGCACCCTTGCATCGGATAAGTCATCACGCCGGCTTCCAGCGCATCCGCTTGCACGCGAAATGCGACTCGCGCGTCCGGCGGAAACGGCGCCCGCGTCTTTGCATCGCGCACAAATTCGATCGCCAGCAGCAATCCCATCCCGCGAATATCTCCAACCACAGAAAATTTCCGCAGCGGCTCCAGCGCGTCACGCAGTTCCCGACCCACAAGTTCCACGCGCGCAAAAAGATTTTCCTGCTCGATATAATCCAGCACCGCATTCCCCGCTGCCGCCGAGACCGGATGCGCGTTGTAGGTAAACCCGTGCAGAAAAGTCCCGCTGCCCTGCGAAATCGCATCCACCACATGCCCCGCCGCGATCACCGCGCCCAACGGCGCGTACCCGCTCGCAATCCCCTTACCCACCAGAATCATGTCCGGCGCAATGCCCCAATGTTCCACGGCAAAAGGTTTTCCGGTGCGCCCCATCCCGCTCATCACTTCGTCAGCGATCAACAAAATCCCATGCCGCTGGCAAATTTCCGCAATCCGCTGCACATAACCATCAGGAGGCGCCACCGCGCCCGAAGTCGCACCCACGACAGGCTCGAAAATAAACGCAGCCACGTCCTGCGATCCATCGCGCTCCAGCAAACGCTCCAGATCATCCGCGCAATCCACATTGCATTCCGGATACTTCAATCCAAAAGGACACCGGTAGCAAAAGCACGGCGCGATGTGCCCCCACTCCTTCAGCAAAGGCGCGAACGGCTCGCGTCGCCGCACATTTCCAGAAACCGAAAGCGCCCCCAAAGTGCTGCCGTGATAACTCTGCTGCCGCGAAATCACTCGGAAGCGCCGCGTCTCGCCACGCTCGATCCAATATTGCCGCGCCAGTTTCAGCGCAGTCTCGCTAGCCTCGGATCCGCCCGAAGTAAAATAAACGCGCCCGCCCCTGCGCATGCCCTGCGGAGCCAATGCCAGAATGCGCGTAGCTAGTTTTTCAGCCACAGCCGTGTGGAATTGTGACGAATGTACGTAGGCCAGCCGCGAGGATTGTTCAGCGATGGCTTGCCCTACCTGCGCCACGCCGTGCCCGATGGTAACCACCGCCGCGCCGCCCGATGCGTCCAGATAGCGCTTGCCACCCACCGCGTAGACGAAGCATCCCTCTCCCCGCAGCGCCACGGGATAAGCCTTCAAAAAATTCCGCGGAAAAATCGCTTCGTCGGTCATAAGTCGCCGCACAACCACGGGTCCAAGCGATCGTTTCGCGCGCTACTGATCGCATCGGACGCTTAAGGACGAGCGATTCTAGCAGAAATCCTGCCGCGCAGATGTCCTGCTCATCGCCATTTCAATTTCTTCACGTCAATCGTAGCAGGTGGAAATTTCAGCCCCATTTCTTCCAGCGTTTCAACGATGATGTGCGAGACCGCCAGATTGCGAAACCATTTCTTATCCGCGGGAATCACAAACCACGGCGCGCGCCTGGTGTTGCAGCGCGTCAGCGCATCTTCATAAGCCTGCGTATACTCCTCCCAGAATTTACGTTCGTCGAAATCCGCCTGCGAAATCTTCCAGCGTTTGTCCGGATCGTCAATCCGCTCCATGAAGCGCTTCTTCTGCTCCTCCTTGCTGATGTGCAGAAAAAATTTCAGGATGCGCACGTTGTTCTCATGCAGTATTTGCTCGAACCGGTTGATCTGCTCGTAGCGCTCCCGCCACACGACCTTCGGCACCAAGTTGTGCACGCGCACCACCAGCACATCCTCGTAGTGCGAGCGGTTAAAAATGCCAATATCTCCGTAAGGCGGCACCGCCTTATGCACGCGCCACAGAAAATCGTGCGCGGCTTCTTCCGCCGAAGGAATCTTGAACGACGTAACGCGGCAGCCCTGGGGATTCACCAGCGACATCACGTGCCGGATCGTTCCGTCTTTTCCCGCCGCGTCCAATCCCTGCACCACCACCAGCAGCGCGTGCTTGTGGTCCGCATATAGCAGGTATTGCAGCTTATTGAGCCTCTCCAGCGTCTTCGCCAGGCTCGCCTTGGTGGCGTGCCCCTTGCCCCAACCGAGCGTGTCCCCAGGATCGTACTTGCGCAGCTGCACCCTATGCCCGCGCTTAACGATCAATTCTTTCGAAAAATTAGTGGCCATAAATAAAATGCCCCTTTGCGGCGCAGCGCGCGCGACAATCCGCCGACGGACCATGCCCAGCATACCTGGTTCCAGGCAGGAACGAATGCAACCGCGCCCGCGCGCCACCTCCCGCCGTTGTAACACTTTTTTCACATTCGCGTCCCGCGTTCCGGGATATCATGTCGGATTGGCAGCGGGCTTGGCCAACAATGGGGACTGATACGCCAGACGCCATCACCGTCACGGATTCGCTTTCGCTGAAGGAACCCGTGCCCAAGCGCGAATATCCCGGCGCTCTGGTGGTGGTGGAAGGAATTGACGGCTCGGGCAAGAGCACGCAGCTCTATCTGCTGAAGCGCTGGCTGGAAATCGGCGGCTATCGCATCCATTTCACCGAATGGAATTCCTCGCCGCTGGTGAAGTCCGCCACACGCCGCGGCAAACAGCGCCGCCTGCTCACGCCCACCACATTTTCCCTACTGCACGCGGCCGACTTCGCCGATCGCTGCGAACGCCAGATTATGCCGCTGCTGCACGGCGGTTACCTGGTCCTGGCCGACCGCTACATTTACACCGCGTTTGCGCGCGACGCCGCCCGCGGCTGCTCGCCTCACTGGCTGCGCAACCTCTACAGCTTCGCGCCCACGCCCGATATCACTTTTTATTTTCGCGCCCCGCTGGACGTTGCGGTCAACCGCATCGTCGCCGGCCGTCCCAAGCTGAAATATTACGAAGCCGGCATGGACCTGGGCATTTCGCTCGATCGCGCCGAAAGTTTTCGCATCTTTCAGGAACGTATCCTCACCAATTACGACCAGATGATCGAAACCGATAATTTCGTTCTGATGGACGGCACCGTGCGTGTCAACAAGCTGCAAAAACTAATGCGCCAGATCGTAGGCGAGCGCATCTCCCTGCAGCAGTTCGCGCCCAAGAAAAAATGAAACGCGCCGACAAAACCACGCTGAAATCCCGCGGCTCGAATGGCCGGCCCGCGAAAAGACAGCAAAGCGCCGTGGCCGAGCTGCCTTCGCGCTTCTACGGCTCCGCCCTTCCCGGCGTGAAACCCGAAGAACTCAGCGGCACGCTCGTCGTAATCGAAGGCACCGACGGTTCCGGCCGCTCCACACAAATCTCTCTCCTCACCGAATGGCTCGAATCCGAAGGCTTCGCGGTGCAGACCATGGGCCTGCGCCGCTCCTATCTCGTCGGTGAAGATATCGACGGCCTGCTGGCCGAAAATTCCGTCACGCGCATGACCCTCGCTCTCATGTACAGCACCGACTTCTTCGATCAGCTCGAACGTCGCATTCTCCCCGCGCTGCGCTCCGGTCTCATCGTCCTTGCCGACCGCTACATTTTTACCCTGATCGCGCGCGCCGCCGTCCGCGGCATCGGCCGCGACTATCTGCACGGCATCTACGAAACCGCGCTGCGCCCGGATCTCACCTTCTGGCTCAACGTGCGCCCCGAAGTCGCCTTCGATCGCGAGTTCAAGAAATCCCAGACCATCAGCTACTGGGAGTCCGGCCGCGATATGTCGCTCTCGAACGACTTGTTCCAGTCCTTCATCCGCTACCAATCTATGATCAAACGCGAATTCGAATATCTTTCGAAACGCCACGGCTTCATCGAAATGGACGGCGAAAGCAGCGTCTCCGATCTGAACCGGTTGTTGCGCAAACGCATTGCCGCACACCTGGGGATACGGAGCACGCACTATCGGCCTTCGCACGCCTTGTCCCACCTCTGGCGCTGAACGAATGGCCGCCCCGGTTCAATTGGCAGCCATTGACGCCGGCTCGAATGCGATTCGTTTGGTAATTGCCCGCGCCACATCTCCCAAGCACATTCAAATTCTCGACTGCGAGCGCGCCGCCGTGCGCCTGGGCCACAACGCCTTCACTCGGCGCGTCATCAGCGGCGACACTATCTCTCGCGCCGCACGCGCATTCCGCCAATTCCGCGATCGCATGGACCAATACAACGTCGGCGCCTACCGCGCAGTGGCCACCGCCGCGGCCCGCGAAGCACGCAATTACCGCCGCCTGATGGATCGCGTGCAGCGCAAAGCCGGAATCGAGCTCGAGGTAATCAGCAGCGAGGAAGAAGCGCGCCTGGTCTGCTCCGCCGCGCAATGGGCGCTGGGAGACCGCATCCAGCCGCGCTTGATCTTTGATCTCGGTGGCGGCAGCCTCGAGCTGAATTTTTATCAGCGCGGCGTGCTCGAGCAACGTATCGGCCTTCCGCTCGGCACCATTCGCCTGATGGAAACCTTCTCCATTGACGGCGCGATTGATGAAGACAACGCCAACCGCCTGCGCCACCACATGCTCGCGTTACTGCGCAGCGCGGTTCCTACCCCTCCCCGCCTCACGCGCTCGATTGGCGTCGCCTGCGGCGGAAACGCTGAAGCGCTAGTGCGCTTGGCTGCAGGCCCGATGGTCGAGCGCATCCCCACCATCAATACCCGGCTGCTGCGCGATCAGACCTGGCGCATGCTGGCTCTCGACGTTCCCGGCCGCATGCGCGTCTTCCGCATCCGCAAAGACCGCGCCGAAGTAATCGGAATTGCCGCAATTATTTTCAATACGCTCGCGAAGTGGCTGGACCTGCGCACCATGCTAGTGCCCGGCGTGGGAGTGCGCGAAGGAATCCTGCTGGACCTGGTCGCGGAGCAATATTCCGTCCGCACCACATCGGAAGAAGAAAAAGGCCGCGCCTCCGAACTGCTCGCCAGCGCGCGCTGGTTCGCCCGCCGCCTCGATTACAATCCACAACACGCCGAGCACGTAATGCGCCTGGCGCTTTCGCTTTTCGATCAGCTGCGTCCCATTCACGAAATGGGCGCGGACCTGCGCCTGGTACTGGAAATGGGGGCGCTGCTGCACGACGTGGGGCATTTCGTCTCGCGTAAATCGCATCATCGCCACGGCGAATATTTAATTCGCAACGGAGAAATCCCCGAACTGCGCGGCTGGCGGCGCGATATGGTTGCCGCCCTCGTGCGTTACCACAATTCAAAATCCGAGCCGCAGCTGGAGCACGCTTCCTACGCCGCGCTCGATGGCGAACGGCGCCGCCAGGCCCGCCTGCTCACCAGCCTTCTGCGCATCGCCGAAAAACTCGAATCCGAACATGCCCAACGAATCTCCGGCGTGGACGTGCAAATCTCCGGCCGCAAGGCGATCTTCATCATCCGCGCGCTAGACGGCACGCGCCTCGATCTGCTCGGCCTCGAACGCAAGTCCGACCTCTTCGAAAAAGAATTCCACTTGAAACCAGAATTCCGCCGCGCGCAGGGAAAAGAAAAGGTGGCATAATAAACCATGATTTTGTATCTGGTTCGCCACGGAATCGCCGTAGATCCCAACGACCCAAAGTCCCCGCCGGAACCGGAACGCCCGCTCACCGCCAAAGGTGTGCAGAAAACGCGCGCCGCCGCCCTGGGCCTGCAAGCGCTCAAAGTGAAACCAGACGTGCTGGTCACCAGCCCCTACGTGCGCGCCGCGCAAACCGCCGAAATTTTCGCCGAGACCTTGGGATTTTCGCCGCAGAAGATCCGCACCCATGACGCCCTGAAGCCGGCCGGAAATCCCGCGGACATCCTGAAAGAAGTAATTCGCCTGCGCGCCAAGGAAGTGATGTGCTTCGGCCACGCGCCGCAGCTGGACTTGATGATTGCGCACGTCACCGGCGCCCACGGAGTTTTCACGTCACTGAAAAAAGCCGGAGTCGCTTGCCTGGAACACACCGCAGGCCACGGTAGGTGGGAAATTCTCTGGATCCTCACACCGAAAATGCTGCGTCAACTAGCGGATTGAAGCCTCTGCGGCGTCGCGATTGCCTGCGACGATTGCACGATATGAATGCCCTGAAATCCCGCGCGCCAGACCAGCCAAAGCGACTCCTTGCCGCCGCCCCCGACCACTGACCGGAATTTCTCCAGCCGCGTCTTGCGCGCCTCTTCGATCAGCTGAAACCATCGCAGCACGTCCACTTCCAGCAATTTCGTGCGCCGCCGCCGGATCAAAGCGCGCAGCACATCCAAATCGTGCACTTCGCCCAGCTGGTCTTGAATGCGTTTCAAATCCGCGCTCCATGGCTGGTAACGCTGCGGCATAAAATTCTCCAGCGTGTAGCGGAATGCCTTCAGCCCAATCCGCAAACGGTGCCAGCCAATCCGGCTGCGACTCTTCCGCGCGCGGTCATAAAGCTCGGCTGCCTCATTCAAGCGCGTCAAAGCCAACCGCTGAAACACCACGCTCTCGAGCGGAAAGAACTGCGCCTTCCCCCGCAGCTTCTGCACCGATTTCCGCCAATCCTTGCGGTCAAAATCCCCGAACGCCCGCCGCGCCTTCGCCCGGTGTTCCTTTTGCGCCCCCGCCAGCACCTTCAGCAAATGCCTGCGCACCGGATCCCCCGGCGCGGAGAGTTTTTGCAACCACTTCTGCTCCACCTGCGTATCTCGCAGCGCGCCCAACGCCCGAAACAACTCGCGGCTCTCTTTCTTCAGCCCGCGCCACCCGTGGCCAGGGTTCACTTCGCTCAAAGCATCCGCCATCGTCCGGCAGCGCCGCAAAGCCACGCGCAAATCATGCACTTCGCGCGATTTCCACCCGTTCTGTACTTCCTCCGCCAATTCCAGCACGCGGTTCATCCACACATCTAGTCCAATTCGCTTAATGGGAGGCTCGGCGGGTAACGTCACTGCATGCGCGGTCATCAATACCAGCTTTCTCAGCGGCCGAAACGGAAACCCCAATCCTACACCTCCGCCCCCGACTTTTCCAATACGCGGCGGTCGGGCGGTCGGCGACGGCCCGGGTCGGATGGAGCGGGCCGCTCGCCACTACACTATTCAAACCGTAATCGAATATTTGCAGAAAATTCATATTGCCCCTCAGCCGCCCCGTTAAATTGAATGTTCGTCAAACCCATTGGAGTTCTCTCCTCCGCCTGTTACGTTGCCACCTGAACCCAAAATGTCCCGAGCGCCCCATCAGCAACCCGTAGCACATCTGCGCGCGTCAATCAGCCTCCTATTTGGCGTCCTCCTACTCTGTGCTTGCGCCACGCCCTGCGCATTCGCCCAGTCAGCAACGCCCGAAACCTGCAGCCGCCCTGCCAGCGGCAGCGAAGCCCGCGAGCCAGCGGACCTCCACAGCCATGCCGGCGTTCTGCAAGCAGACCTGACCTTGCGCAACGGCCCGGGTCCGAACGGCCAAATGCGCTACTGCTACGTCACCGCCGACGGCACCCAATCCCCCACTCTCAGATTGCAGCCGGGCGATCTGCTGATCCTGCGCCTGAAAAACGAACTGACCGAGCCGGCAACTCATAGAACCGCCGCGCACCAGCACCTCGCAAGCACAGCCCAGCCAAAAACCGATCCCTGCCAGCGCGGCGAAATGACCGCCATCGCCACCAATCTTCATTTTCACGGCCTAGCAATCCCGCCCGTCTGCCATCAAGACGAAGTCCTAAAAACCTCTATCAACCCATCCGACGCTCCCTTCGAATACCGCATCCGCATTCCCGCCGATCAACCGCCCGGCCTCTACTGGTATCACCCGCACATTCACGGTTTCACGAACACCGAAGTCCTGGGCGGCGCTTCCGGCGCACTGATAATCGAAGGAATCGAAAGAGCAAACGAAGAGGTCGCCGGCCTCCCCGAAAGAGTCCTCGTAATCCGCGATCAGGACCTGCTGAATCCAGACGCGCAGCCGGCGCAAACAGATTCGATGCCCCCACCCCTCGTCATGCGCGACGCCGAGGGCGACATCCTCAACACCGGCACCGGCGGCGGCAAGCCCGCCAAAGATCTCTCTGTCAATTTCGTGCCGGTCCCGTTCCCCAACTATCTCCCCGCCAAAATTAAAATCCGTCCGCAAGAAAAACAGCTCTGGTGCGTCCTGAACGCCTCTGCCATCACCTATCTGGACCTGCAAATGTTGGTGGAAAATAAACCGCAAATGCTAGGAGTAGTCTCGCTCGATGGCGTCCCTATCCACGCTAACAGCGCAACTCAAACCAAGATCATTTGGCAGAGCCACATCTTGATGCCGCCCGCGGGCCGGGTAACAATCATAGTGAAAGGCGCAGCCGCCGGAGCCAGCGCCAGCCTGATCACGCGCACGATAGACACAGGTCCGGCAGGCGAAAACGATCCGACCCGCCCGCTAGCCACGATCGTCGCCGAACCAAACGCACCGGAACCAAGCGTGCAACTCGCAAAGAATCCCACCCCTCTCCGCCGTTCAACAGACACCTGGCTAGGCGAGGTGAAGCCCGCCCGGACCCGCACACTTTATTTCACCGAAAACCCGCGCGATGCAAACGACCCCAACAGCGGCACCGACTTCTACCTGACCGTCGAGGGCCAAGAACCGAAGCTATTCGACCCGCAGAGCACAATCCCGAACATCGTCGCAAATCAAGGCGACGTCGAAGACTGGATCATCGAAAATCGCACCCGCGAACTGCACGCCTTCCACATCCACCAAATCCATTTCATGCTCGAGGAATGGAACGGCGTGCCGATAGACGAGCCTTTCCTCCGCGACACCATCAACGTAGCCTACTGGGACGGCACCAGCCCCCAATTCCCCAGCGTGAGACTACGCATGGACTTCCGTGATCCCCGCATCGTCGGCACCTTCCTCTACCACTGCCATCTCCTCGAGCACGAAGACGGCGGCATGATGGGCGTGATCCAAGTGATCCCCCAACCCGCCGCCGCGTCCGCCCAGTCCGCCGATCCCATACCTCCCGCAAGCAACTGATAGCACATCGCTTACTCAGCACAGACCGCCAAATCCCGCCACCAGTTTTTAACGCAGTTGTCATCTGGCAATAACACCCGCCGCGTATCAATGCCTGCGCCCGTTCGGTTCCGCCGACCCCAAAAGCAGCTCTCGGAAGCTGCCGCGCACGTGCGGGCCTCTCGGTCCAAGACCGGAACTATCCACACCCTAAGGAGAACTCATGATTAGCAAGCATCTTCGCCGGATGGCAGCCATCGCGCTCGCCTCCAACTTGGTACTGGCGATGCCCAGCGGCTTGTTCGCCGCGCCAGTCCCAGGCAACGACGCGTCCGAATCAGCGCACACCACTACGCCGATCAAGCACGTCATCGTGATCTTCGGTGAGAATATATCGTTCGACCACTATTTCGGCACCTACCCGCATGCGACCAATCCCAAAGGCGAACCCTTCTTTCAGAGCAAAGAAGGCACGCCGCGCGCCAACAATCTCCTCAGCGGCGGTTTGCTGACCGAAAATCCGAACTCCACGCAGCCTTTCCGCATGGACACTGGTCTGCTCTCCGTTACCTGCGACATGAATCATAGCTATACCCCGGAGCAACAAGCGCTCGACAAGGGCCTGATGGACAAGTTCCCTGAATCCACCGGCACCGCAAGTACCTCCGGCTCTCCGTGCAACGACTACGGCAAGGGCATCGGCTCCGTAATGGGCTATTTCGACGGCAACACCGTCACTGCCATGTGGAACTACGCGCAGCACTACGCGATGAGCGACAACTCCTACGGCACCATGTTCGGTCCTTCCTCCGTCGGCGCCCTGAATCTCATCGCCGGAACCACCGCCACCGCCACTCTGTTCCCGACCAAACCCAATGGCGCCGCCGCCAGCCCATCCGGCAATATCGCCAACAACTCCAACACCGGTGCAGTCATCGGCGACCCGCGCCCCGCAGGTGATGAATGCGTGTTGACCAATCCCCAGCTCCAGACCACCACCATGGTCTCGGTTGCGGGCACGAACGTTGGCGACCTGCTCAACGCCAAGCACATCAGTTGGGGTTGGTTCCAGGGCGGCTTCGCTCCCACCGGCTTCAATGCCAAGGGCCAGGCCATCTGCGCCGCGCACCATGCCGGACTCGCCGGTGATGACGCCGTCGAAACCGTCGGCGACTACATTCCCCACCATGAGCCTTTCCAGTACTACAAGAACACCCAGAATCTCCATCACAATCTACCCAAGAACGCCGCGCTCATCGGCACTTCCTCCGATGGCGCCAATCACCAGTACGACCTCAGCGCTTTCTGGCAGACTCTCGGCGAAGGCCGCCTTCCGGCCGTCACCTATCTCAAGGCCGCCGCGTATCAGGACGGCCATCCCGGCTACTCCGATCCCATTGACGAGCAAATCTTCGACGTCGGTGTGATCAACGCCATCGCCAACAGCCAATACTGGAAAGACACCGCGATCATCATCGCCTACGACGACTCCGATGGTTGGTACGATCACGTCCTCGGACCAGTAGTCAATCAATCCGCCGTCGCGGACGATGCCTTGGCTGGCAACGGCGATTGCGGCGCTGCCACTGCTGCTACCGCCGGGGGCACACAAGGCCGCTGCGGCTACGGCCCGCGTCTACCTCTGCTCGTGATTTCTCCCTACGCGAAGCAGAATTACATTGATCACCGCGCCACCGACCAGTCCTCCATCCTTCGCTTCATCGAAGACAATTGGGAACTCGGCCGCATCGGCAACGACTCCAGCGACGTGAAAGCCGGCGCACTCGATGGCATGTTCGACTTCGACGGCGACAACCAGGCCCCGAAGTTAATCCTGGATCCATCCACCGGTGTAATCCTGAAAGGATCGAGAGACTAAACCGCGAACACTCTCAGCGGTCGTCTGATAACAGCACAGACCACTGGCTCGAGCCAATCCATCGGCTCGAGCCAGTTTTTTTCGCGCTGCAGCACCGCAGGCTTTGATTTGGCTTTTCGCTGCGCCCTCTGTGTTAAATCTTTCGCCTTTGCCTCTATCCGTGTTCATCTGCGTCCAGCAGTCGCGCCTTTGAGGTGCTGTGCTCCCCATGCATAATGGTCCGCGAGGAACATCGACGTGCCGCGACCGCCCCGCAGCATGAACCTGACCCAAGTCTCGGAATGGGAAGATGGCGAACTGCGCCGCAAAGACGACTACCTCGCCGCCGAAGAACCCCTGGAAATCCGCATCGGCGGAGACCCGCTCAGCGTAACCATGCGCACTCCCGGCCACGATCGTGAACTGGCCGCAGGCTTCCTCTTCACCGAAGGTTTAATCCAGCAACGCGAACAAATCCTCAGACTCGAACCCGCCGAACCGCAAGTCGGAACAAACCGCGGCAACGTAATCGAAGCTGCACTCACGCCAGACGCCGCCCCCGACTTCGCAAAAATGAAGCGCCACTTCTTCGCCGCCTCCAGCTGCGGCATCTGCGGCAAAGCCTCCATCGATTCCATCCGCTCGCGCCTGCTCGCCGCGCCCAATTCCGATTTTCGCCTCGACGCGGAGACGCTCGTGCAAATGCCCGAAACCCTCCGCGATTCGCAAGACGTCTTCCAGCGCACCGGCGGCTTGCATGCAGCAGCCCTGTTCGACCCAACAGGCAAATTGCTGGTCCTGCGTGAAGATATCGGCCGCCACAACGCCGTGGACAAAGTAATCGGCTGGGCGCTGCTCGAAGGCCGCGTGCCGCTCTCCGATTCGGTGTTGCTGGTCAGCGGGCGCGGAGGATTTGAAATTGTGCAGAAGGCAATCGTCGCAGGCGTGCCGGTGGTCGCGTCGGTTTCCGCGCCGTCCAGCCTCGCCGTGCAACTCGCGCGCGAACTGCGATTAACCTTGATCGGTTTCTTGCGCGGCAGGCGCTTCGTGCTTTATGCAGGCGAGGAACGCGTGGCAGGAAACACAGCAAAACAATGAAGCCATTGCGCGAGCCGCAGCGCGCTTAATTCACAGCCTTACGAAAAACATCCGGCGCCAAATCTTTGTGGTGCAGCCGGATCATTTCGCGAAACGCCTCAAACAATTCCCGGTCCCACCAGCCGCGTTCCGCCTCTTCTCCCATCAAATCCAGCGCAACCTCGGGAGTGAACGCCACCTTGTACGGCCTGTCGGTGGTGAGCGCATCATACACATCCGAAAGCTGCAAAATCCGCGCGGTCAGCGGAATCTCCTCGCCCTGCAATTTGTCCGGATAACCCGTCCCATCGTGCTTCTCGTGATGATGCCGAATGATCGGCAGCACCGAACGAAAAGTTTTCAGCGGCGCGCAAATCCGCTCGCCCACCACCGGATGTTTCTGCATCACTTTCGTTTCATCAGACGTCAACGGCCCCGGCTTCAGCAAAATCGAATCCGGCACCGCCACTTTGCCGATGTCGTGCACCACTCCGGCGCGGCGCAGCGCCTTGATCTGTTCTTCCGGCACGCCCAGCCGCTCGCCCATACGCGCGGACATTTCCGCCAGCCGCTCGCAGTGCCCGTGCGTGTAAGGATCGCGCGCCTCAATGCTGTGCGCCAGGCTAAAAAGCACTGCCTCCGCATTTTCCAGCTCGTCCGTGTACTGCTTCAAACGCAGCAACGATCGCGTGCGCGCCAGTAGTTCGTTCAAGTCGATCGGCTTGCTCAAAAAATCGTCGGCGCCCGCGTTGATACCTGTAATGCGATCTTCGGTGGTCGTCAGCCCAGTGACCAGCACCACCGGCGTCAGTCGCGTTTCGGGCGTCGCCTTGATGTGCCGGCAAACTTCGAAACCGTTCATCCCCGGCATCATGATATCCAGCAGAATCAAATCCGGACGAAAAGTTGCGCACTCCTGAATCGCCGACGGACCATCCGCCGCGTCCCGCACCTCGAACCCCTCGCGCCGCAGCAAAAATTCCAGCGCCGCCCGCGCTCCCGATTCGTCATCCACAATTAGTATCTTTTCGTACATAAGTGCGTATTAAGACCCTCGAGCGATCCCACAAATTCAGATTTTCGAGCTTTTTTTAAAACACACTCCGAGCCGTACGAATCACGGCACAATCGGAGTTTCTGGCGAGCTGGCTCCGCGACTAACCCAATGTAACCTGTCCCCGAACTTCCAACAACCCACAATTCGTTAGATGATTCGAAACGAGTTAACGATGCCAGCGCCTCCGCGCGACCCGGCTTTTCTCTGCGCCCGGCGTTTACCCCGACGTCGTCGGGACGTCTCTGCGGTAAATGCCTCTATCTTTCTTAGATCTCCCTCCGCCTTTCCTCTGGGTCCTCTGTGTTCAATCCTTTGCCTTTCTTTAGGCTCGTTCACCCTACTCCCGAAGCACTGTAGCCTCAATCAACCCATGCGGCTCATCCGTAGGCAAAAAAACCTCCGCCGGGTTATCCATCCCAAACGGCGACAAATCCACCAGATTGAAATGCTTGTTCGGCAACGAAAGATGTATCTCCCGCACGCGATCGAAATTATTCAGAACCGCTTCGCCCATCGCGTACAAGGTATGCTGCAACGATTGGCTGTCATGCTCCGCAAAAGTTTCCAGCAAAGTCTGCCGCACCCCATGCCACAGCGGCCCAAACTCAATATCACTCCCCTCATACAGCCAATCCGCATGAATCGAAGTGGAAAGAATCCGGTTGCGATCCTCCTTCAAAGTCGTGTAAGGATCGCGCAAAAAATTATCAAACGCCGACTTCGAAGTTTTCAGCACCACCAGCCCCGCAATCCCCGTGCGAATCGCCGTTCCTTCTCTTGTCGCGTCAAGCGCAGCCGTCCGCCGCTCCTGTCCGCCGCGCAAGAATGCCGCAGCGTGCGGCTTCCCGCCCAGCGCAATCCTCCCCCACAGATTTTCCTCCACCTGAATCCGCACCCGCGAAACCTGGGGGTTGTAAGTCAAAAAATGTTCTACCAAGTGCGTGCAAAAATCTTCGATCGAATCCACCGGATACTGCCGCGCCAGCACGTACACAGTGTTCTTCATCGTATCCGTCGGCAAAAGTTTCCGGTTGTCGCCCTTGGTGTGAGCCGTCTCGAAATCGCCCTCAAACGAAATCCCCACCGTCAGCTCGCGTATGTCATGCCGTCCATCCTGGCGCACCACGCGCAACAATCGCACGCGCGCTTTGCCGTAATTATTTTTCCCCAGCTTGATGGCCATTGTTCAGCTCCCGCGATAGGTCGAATATCCGTAAGGGCTCAACAGCAGCGGAATATGGTAATGCTCCTTCGCATGCGCAACCTGAAACACGATCGTAACCTGCGGGTACAGCCCGTGAATTTTCCGCGCGTGAAAATAAACGCCCGTCTCGAACGTCAGCCGGTAAATCCCCGCCACCAGCGTTCCCGGCTCCAGCAAATGCCGCAGCCGACCATCCGCGTCCGTCGCGCCCTTGCTGATTTCCTGCCAGCCGCCGGTCTTTTGAATTTCCAAAATAATCGGCACGCCCGCCGCGGGGCGTCCGAGCGAAGTATCCAGTACGTGCGTGGTGATCTGGCTCATGCTCCCAGTAGTTTCTCCAGGCGCAGCCGCGTGATTCTGCGTTGTTCTTCGCCGGCTATGCGCATTTCGGTGTCCGGGTCGTGCCCCAAGCGTTCCTGCAAGCTCTGCAATATTTGCTCGCTGGATTTTCCCGTCGCGCAAGTTAAAAACACGTGGCCGAACTTCGCTTCGTATGCCTCGTTCGCCGCGCCCAGCACCGCCAGCGTTTCCGCCGAGCCTTGCTGCGCCAGCGATTGCTCCCTAGCCGACCACTCCCGCGCCGTCGCCGTCTGCTTCGCCTTTGCCTTCGCAGCCCCAATCGCCGGATGGCTGCGAAAAATCGTCAACCAATCGTTCCGTCCCAGCGACGCAAAAGCTTCTTCCGCACAATCCAGCAGCGCCGCGTCATCAACGAATGGTCGGTACGCCAGCACTCGCTGCACCCATTTTTTCGAGCCGCAACAATCAAACAGCGCGCTGGAAGCCCGCCCGCGCGACAGATCATTCAGCCGCGCAATCCCCGTCAGCCGGTCCGCGGCCCGCGCCGCCCGCCCAAAAACCCGAAACCGAGCGATCCCGCCATCCGGATAAATATTCAGCCGCACATGCGTCGCCGCGCCCACATCGTGCAACTGACGGCGAAAAGTATGGCTGCGATTCGCCTGCAGCGGCACACGCGCCAGCAATTGCCGCCAGTTCGCCGCGCCCAGCCGCGCAATTTCCGCGCCCGCCTCTTCCGCATCGCAAATCTCAATCGAACAGCTCTCCGGAAAATTTCCCTTAAAATGCGCTGTGTCCACTTCGACCCGCTGAATCGTCCCCGCCATCCCCAGTTTCACAATCGCCCAATCGTGTCCCGGCCCACGCCGACGCCGCGTCTCCCACCCATCGCTCATAATTTTGCTGCGCCCCGGCATCAGCATGTTCAGAGGCTCGCTGTAAAATTGATCGCTCGTCATAATCATCCGCCCGCCATTTTCCACCGCCGCCAAATCCAGCTCGCGTTTCGCGATCCCCGCGGCGCTCGGCACCACTTCGCCATAGAGCCGTAAACGCGCCACGCCCCCATCCGGATAAATCTTGAAGCGCACGTGGGTGAAACGCCCCGCGTGCGCCACCACCACGGGATTTACCGAATCACCCTTCAGGGCAGTCTCCGGCAAAACCTCCTCCCAGTGCATCGCGGCCGCTCCCAGCTTTTTCTTTTCATCCTTATAAGGCGCGGAACCGCCCAGGTCGCAACCTTCCAAAGAAAACCGCGCCGGATAATTTCCCGTGAAATAACTGGTATCCACCACCGCCCCGCGCAGAATTCCCGGCAATCCCAGCCGCACGATGCACCAATCGCATCCCGGAGTGCGTCGCCGCCGCGTCTCCCAGCCGTCCATCCACTTTCCACGGTCGGTATATTTTCCCTCGATGAAAATCGGTTTGCTGTGCTTCAGGAGGTTTTCTTTCGGCGCGAAAAATTCGTCGTTCGCCTCCACCACGCAGCCGCCCAGCCGCTCCGACGCCAAATTCACGAATTGCGTGAACTCATTCATGCCGCGCCTCGCTGCAACACATGGCCGACGGGCCCCGCGGAGAATTCTCCGCGCTCGAAAATCTTTCGTCCGCGCAAGAAAGTCGTCTCCACGCGCCCGCAAAGCTCGCGCCCCGCGTAGGGCGTCACCTTGTGCCGGTGATGCAACTGCGCCGCGTCCACGCGAAACTTCGCGTCCGTGTCCCAAATCACGAAATCAGCGTCACCACCCAGGGCGATCGATCCTTTCCTTCCGGCCAGTCCCGCAAGCCGCGCAGGCCCCGCGCACAACCACTTTGCAAGATGCGTCACAGCATATCCGCGCGCACGTGCTTCCGTCCACACAGCCGGCAGACTGAGTTGCAAGGAAGCGATGCCGCCCCACGCGCGCAGAAAATCTCCCTCTTCCTGCAGCTTCATCGCCGGAGGACAGGACGAATGATCCGTCGCCACAAAATCCAGCGTTCCGTCCGCCAACCCCTGCCACAATTTTTCGCGGTTCTGGCCCTCGCAAATCGGCGGCGCGCACTTGAATTCCGTCGCACCGTCCGCAATTTCCTCCGCGGCAAATGTCAAATAGTGCGGACAAGTTTCCGCAGTCACCGCGCCGCCCGCATCCTTGGCGCCACGCAGCAATCCCAGCGTATCCGCGGACGACACATGCACGATGTGAATCCGCGCTCCGAATTCGCCGCCCAGCCGCACCAGCAGCGCCACAGCTTCGTTCTCCGCCGCGCGCGGCCGCGCCCCCAGCCACGTCGCATACTTTCGCGGCGAAGCACTGTTCGCCAAGCTCGCGACAGCCCGCGCGATCGGCCCCGGCAACTCCGCGTGCGCCAGCAAAGGCGCGCCCAAACCTGCCAGCTTTGGCAACGCGACGCGCAAATCCGCTTCCGTCACATGCGCGAACTCATCCACTCCGCTCGGCACCAGAAAACATTTAAATCCAAAAACACCGGCATCCCACAACGCCTGCAGCTCCTCAGAATTTCCCGGCACCACGCCGCCCCAAAATCCCGCATCGACCCAAAGCTTCCCCGCCGCCGCAGCCAGCTTTTCACGCAATGCCGCCGCCGAAATCGTCGCCGGGATACTATTGAGCGGCATTTCGATCAACGTAGTCACGCCGCCCGCCGCAGCCGCACGCGTCGCCGATGAAAACCCCTCCCAGTCCGCACGCCCCGGCTCGTTGATGTGCACATGCGTATCCACTAGGCCCGGCATCACCACAAAATCGCCAGCCTCGTGCACTGTGCTGCCAGAAGGAATCTCACCATACGCCGCAATCGCCGCAATCACGCCCCCGCGCACGTGAAGCGCCGCCGCACGCTCTCCTTCGGTAGTGATTACGCGCCTTCCGCGCACAATTAAATCCGCTGCCGGCGGCGAACTCCGCGAAGTTTCCGAAGAATTTTGCATCTGCGCTCAACCCGCCAACGTTTCCAAAAATTCCGCCAGCAAATTCCGCGCCACATTCCGCCGGTAGCGCGCCGTCGAACGCATATCGTCAATCGGCGCGATCTCCGCGCTCAGCGCGTCCTGCGCGCCACGCAAGTCCACTCTTCCCACCCGTTGCCCGCGCAATAATTCCTCCACCCGCACCGCACGCAACACCGCCGGCGCCACGCTCCCCAGTGCGATCCGCACCTCCGCGATCCGTCCCGCAGCCACTCGCGCCGCCCCAGCAAAACAAATTTTCGAAATCGCCTGCGCCCGCCGCGCCCCCACTTTGCGAAAATATTGCTTCCACCCCGCATACACCCGCGGCAAACGAATCGCGCGAATCAATTCCCCCGCCTGCAAATTCATTTTCCTGTATCCACTGTGAAAGGAATCGTAAGCCACCCAGCGCGCCCCGCTCATCGAAACAATCTCTATCTCCGCGTCATAAACAATCAAAGCCGGCGGCGAATCCGCGGCTGGCGAAGCATTCGCGATGTTCCCGCCCAGCGTCCCGCGATTTTGCGTCGCTACACTCCCGGTCTCCGCCGCAGCCCGGCACAGCAGCGGAAATTCCCGCGCCAGAATTTCGTGCTGTTGCACTTCCGCGTAAGTAGTCAAAGCGCCCTGCGTCAGATGCTCATCGCTCGCGAAAATTCCGCGCAAGTCGCCCAGGTTCCATATATTCAAAAATCTCATATGCGGCAATTTCCCCGCTTCCAGCAAAACCATCAAATCCGTCCCGCCCGCAAACGCCCGCCACACTCCCGGTTCGGCAGCCATGCGCTCCAGCGCCGCCCCGAGATCCCGCGGCGTTTCCATTTCGTACGCCGGCAGGAACGCCCTCACGCGCGAGCCTCCGCCTGCCGCACTGCCGCCACCACCGATTCGAAAATCTTCATGTACCCCGTGCAACGGCACAAATTCCCGGAAAGTCCCTCGCGAATCTGCTGGTCATTCGGCTGCGGATGCCGCGCCAACAAATTCACCGCCGCCAAAATCATTCCCGGTGTGCAAATTCCGCACTGCGCCCCGCCATGCGCGATAAATGCCTGCTGCACCGCATGCAGTGTGCCGCCAATCGCCAAACCCTCAATGGTGCGAATCTTCGTGCCCTCCGCCTGCAACGCCGGAACCAAACAGCTGTTCACCAGCGCCCCATCCATCTCAATCGAACAAGCCCCGCACTCACCCTCGCCGCAACCTTCCTTCGTCCCAGTCAATTTCAATTCCTCGCGCAACACATCCAGCAGCCGCGCCATCGGAAAAGCTTCAAACGACGTCGAGGCGCCATTGACCACGCAAGCCACGCGAATTTTCCGCGCGCCCTCACGCATGCACGGCCTCCAGCATTTCCAGCAAAGCCTCCGCGGTAATCGGAATCCGCCGCACGTCCACGCCGGTAGCGTGCGCGATCGCATTCGCAATGGCCGGAGCAGTTCCGTCCAGCGGTAGCTCGCCAAGGCCCTTCGCGCCCGCCGGCCCGCGCCCATAAGGAATTTCCTCGAAGTAAACGCGAATCGCGGGAAGGTCCACCGACGTCGGCATCACATAATTGGTCAGCTGCGCGTTCGCCATCCGACCTTCCTGCCACACCACATTTTCATACAACGCGAGACCAATCCCTTGCGCCACGCCGCCTTCAATCTGTCCCGCGGCAAGCACCGGATTGATCACCTTCCCCACTTCCTGCACCGCGACGAAATCATGCACGCGCACTTCCGCCGTGCGCATGTCCACCGCAACTTCCGCTACATACACCGCCCACGCATAAGCCCCATAAGCGTCGCCGGAATATTTCTGATCGTCCCAATGCAAATCGCGCGGGTGCTCATACTTCACAAAAGATTTCAGCGCGCCATGCTTCCCAACGTACAAACGGCAAGCATGCGAAAAATCCGCCGCGGAATATCCATCCCGCAGCCAGCTGCCATCCCTGAGCAACTTCAGCAAACCAGCCGCCGCCGTTTCCACCAGCTTGCCCACAATCATCGCCGTTCGCGAAGCCACGGTAGGCCCGCTGTTCGGCACATGAGCCGTGTCCGGCTGCACGATCCTGATCTGCTCGCAATCCAGCCGCAGCGCCTCCGCCGCAATCTGCGCAAAAATCGTGTTCGTGCCCTGCCCCATTTCCGTGCTGCCCGCCAGAATGTGCACGGTACCGTCCGCCATCGCCTCCAGCGCCACTTCCGAAGCCAGATATTCTTCGCCCGACCCAGTAAATCCCGCGCCATGCAGAAACGACGCAAACCCAATCCCCCGCTTGATCCCGCCGCGCGCATCCGATTCCGAATTCGTCTCGGCAAAAAGTTTCCGCTTCGCGTGATACCCGCTCAGCTCAAAAGCCCGCTCCATCAAACCGTTCATATCCACTTTCTCTTTCAGCAACTGCCCCACCGCGAGCGTCTGCCCCTCGCGAATGAAATTCCGCCGCCGCAACTCCTCCGGCGCGATTCCCACAGCCTCCGCCACGCGATCCAGATGCCGCTCCAGCGCAAAAACACTCTGCGGCGCGCCAAATCCGCGAAACGCTCCATGCGGCGGCGCATTTGTCGCCACCGCCCGGCTGCGTATCCGCACGTTCGGGCAAGCGTAAGGCCCCGCCGCGTGAATCGTCCCGCGCGAAAGCACCACCGGCGAAAGCGTTTCGTAAGCCCCGCCGTCCACCGTGAAATCAATGTCCATCGCGAGCAATTTTCCGTCACGGCTCACGGCAGTCGCATGACGCGTGCGCGAAGGATGCCGCTTCGTCGTCGCCGCCATATCTTCCCCGCGGTCGTAGATAATTTTCACCGGCCGCCCCGATTTTCGCGCCAGCAGCGCCGCGTGCGCCGCAATCATGGACGGATACTCTTCCTTCCCGCCAAAGCCTCCGCCCGTCTCGGTCTGCACCACGCGTATGCGCTCGCGCGGCAAGCCAAATAAAACCATCAGCGCCTTGTGCACGTAGTGCGGGCATTGCAGCGAACCCCACACCGTCACGCCTTCCGCCTCGTTCACCTGCGCGATCATTCCTTGCGGCTCGATGTACAGCTGCTCCTGCGCTCCGGTTTCGTACACTCCCTCCACCACGAATTCCGCGTCAGCCCACGCGCTATCCACGTCGCCCTTTTCCACGTAGAACGATTTGAAAATGTTGTCCTGTCCCCAGATAATTTCCTTGCGCTCCAGCGCATCCTCAATCGAGAAAATCGCGGGCAGCGGCGCGATCTCCATCCGCACCGCCCGCCGCGCCTCTTCCAACAAATATTTATCGTAGTGGGCGAGCAGCACAACAGCTTCCTCCGGATGGTTGACGAATTCCGCAGCCAGGCAGGGCTGATCTTCCATCAGCAAAGCGATGCAGTTTTTTCCAGGAATGTCTTTTGCGATAACAACCGTAAACTCGTGCCAGGGAATCTCGCCCTCAAAGTGAATCGCGCGAATCCTCCCCCGCGCCACCGGACTGCGCACCGTCACCCCATGCAGCATCCCTGGAAAACTCAAATCATCCACATACCGCGCGCGCCCGGTGACTTTTTCGCGCCCTTCCTTGCGCGGCACCGATTTTCCTATCACACGCGTTTCCAATTCAGCCGGCCTCAATAGCGAATTTTGTCTGACTTCTCCCGCCACGCGCGGAACGCCGCCAGCGCGTCGTCGTGCCTCAGCTGAATCAGCGGAATTTTTCGTCGAACGTGCGGCAGAGTCAACTCCTCATAAATAAAAGCATCGTCAAACCCGGCTTGCGCCGCGTCCTCCGCCGAGTTCGCAAAATAAACCCGCCCCGGCCGCGCCCAGTAAATCGCCCCCAGGCACATCGGACACGGCTCGCAGCTCGAATAAATCTCGCAGTCGGGCAATTCAAAACGTTCCAACTTCTGGCAGGCCTGGCGAATCGCCATCATCTCCGCGTGCGCGGTTGGATCATTCGTGGCCGTAACGCAATTCACACCCTCGGCAACAATCCCGCCGCCCCGAACAATCACCGCGCCAAAAGGCCCGCCGCGTCCCGAGCGCACGTTCTCCAAGGACAACTCGAGCGCGCGCGCCATAAAGCTGTCACACATTGCATTGGCTGTTTGATCGGGCATCAGTCTTCGTACAACGTTACCACTCGCTGCCCGTGATTGTAGCGCAGCCGCTCACATCTGCAGGAACCAGAATGTCCAGAGGTTCGTCGGGTCCATACCCGCCGCGCACCGTCACACCATCGCGTCCGGCGTGCTGGCCCGCCGCAACGCCATCGTCGCAAACGACCTTTCCTTCCGCCGCCAAAAGTAAAGCAACGCGCTCCCAATCAAAATCAGCGCCACGCTCAAACCCGCCCACATTCCCGGCGCGCCCCATCCCCAACGAAAACAGAGCAACGCCCCCAGCGGCAATCCCACCAGCCAATAAAAACACAAATGGCAAAGCATCGGCGTCCGCGTATCGCCCGCGCCGCGCAAAGCTCCCGTCGCCACCGTCTGCATTCCATCAAACAATTGAAAAAATGCCGCCACAAAAAGTAATTTACTCGCAACGGGAATCAAAGCCTGGTCCGTCGTATACACGCGCACAATTCCGCGCGGCACCAACAAAAATGCCACAGCCATGCATCCCATAAACGTCGTCCCCAGCAGCATTGCCGTCCATCCCGCGCGGCTCGCCGCTTGCGGGTCGTTGCGTCCCAGCGCTTGCCCCACGCGCACTGCCGCCGCCGCGCTGATTCCCAGCGGCACCATGTACGTCAAACTCACCGTATTCAACGCCACCTGATGACTCGCCAGCGCCGCCGCGCCCAGCCTGCCGATCAGCATCGTGGCCACCGCGAACACGCCCACCTCCAAGCCAAATTGCGTCGCCGCCGGAAGTCCCAAATACACCAGCCTCCACACGCGGGGGAAATTCGGCAATCGCGCCGCGTTGCGCAAGCCAGTTTTATTTCGGTGATCGTAATAGAGCGCGTAAGCTAAAAGTACACACGACATATAAACGCGCGCGCCAAACGTGGACCAGCCCGACCCTACCGTGCCCATCGCGCGAAAACCCAAATGCCCATAGACCAGCGCCCAATTGCCGACAAGATTGATAAAGTTCGCGGAAAATAAGGCAAACATCACCGGCTTCGCCAGATTCATTCCCTGCAGATACCGCCGAAATACAAAATAAAGCAGTAGCGGCAACGTGCCCCAATTCAGCGTCCGCAAATAGGGCAGCGCCTGATCTAAAACCGCCGGCTGTATATCCAGCGAGCGCAGCAGCGGCCCGAACAGCCACACCACAGCCATCAAGATCGGGCTGATCGCCAAACTCAAATAAACGCCATTCACCAGCGACCGGTGGCAATCCTCGACGTCGCCCGCGCCGTAAGAATGCGAAACCAGCGTATCCAATCCCAGCATCAATCCGGTTCCAAAAATCGCCGCGGAATTAAAAAGAATGCTGCCCAGGCTCACCGCGCCAATCGCCACCGCGCTATTCGCTTGCCGCCCCACCATCATCGTGTCCACAATCGCCATGGTCATCCATCCCAGCTCCGCCATCACAAGCGGCAGCGCCAAGCGCAGCATGGGACGCGCTTCTTCAGCGACATAATGTGAAAACAGGCGCTTGATCATGGAAAAATCATCCCCGCGAATGAAACGAGAACCACTTCGGGCAGGCGCAGCAGAGGTCAGCTCACGCAGTGGCGCAACCATCGCCTGCAAGTTTATACTCGTTGTGGCCGCGCGTCTCCCCCGGCCAAACGCGCCGACTCATTTTTCTCACGTACCCGTTGCCGACCTCGCCATAACTTAAATAAGCAGGAGGAAATCATGGCAAAAATAGAAAAACCCATCGCCCTCCCCGGCAGCGAACGTACTCTCTTGCCCGGTTCGCGCAAAATCGGCCCGTGCGACCCCAAAGAACAAATCCAGGTAACGATCTTTCTCCGCCGTGGCTCCTCTCCCAAACAATTCCCGGACGAAAAAAAACTCGGCAAACTCCTCCCCGCGCAACGCCAGCATCTTTCCCGCGCGCAATTCGCCTCCAGCCACGGCGCGCGCCCCGCGGACATCAAAAAAATCCGCACGTTCGCCGCGCAAAATAAATTAAAAGTAGTCGAAGTAAGCCGACCCCGCCGGTCCGTTTTTCTCAGCGGCTCCATCGCAGCTTTCAGCCACGCGTTCAGCGTAGAACTGAACAGCTACCAACATGGCGCCGGCGCCAGCCGTATGCGCAGCGGCACGATCCAAATTCCCGCCGCGCTCAGCGGCATCATCGAAGGCGTCTTCGGCCTGGATAACCGTCCGCAAGCCAAGCCGCATTTCCGCATCCGTAAACGATCGCAAAATTCCGCCGTGCATGCTCAAGCAGCAAGCGCTTCCTACAACGCCCCACAAGTGGCGCAAGCCTACGATTTCCCCGCTGGCACCACCGGCAGCGGCCAAACCATTGGCATTCTCGAATTATCCGGCGGCTACAGCTCCAGCGATCTCACTACATATTTCGAGAATCTCGGCATCGCCACGCCCACCGTCACCGCCGTCTCCGTGGATGGCGCGACGAATTCCCCTACCGGTGACCCCAATGGCCCCGATGGTGAAGTCGAACTCGATATCGAAGTCGCCGGAGCCGTCGCTCCCTCCGCGCATATCGCCATGTATTTCTCACCGAATACCGACCAGGGATTTCTCGACGCACTCACCACCGCCGTCCACGACACGACGTTGAAACCCGCCGTCGTTTCCATCAGTTGGGGTGGCCCGGAAAGTTCCTGGACGCAGCAAGCGCTCACCGCATTCAATTCCGCGTGTGAAGACGCCTCCACCATCGGCGTCACCATCCTCGTCGCTTCCGGTGACGATGGTTCCACCGACGGCGCATCCAGCGGCACCCCCACAGTAGACTTTCCCGCCTCCAGCCCGTTCGTTTTGGCCTGCGGCGGAACGAAGCTCGCTCTCTCCGGCACCAAAATTTCCAGCGAACAAGCTTGGAACGAGCTTTCCTCCGGCGAGGGCGCCACCGGCGGCGGCGTCAGCGAAGTTTTCGCGCTGCCTGGTTATCAGCAAAGCGCGGGCGTCCCGAAAGCTCCGAACGGTTTTGTAGGCCGCGGCGTCCCCGATGTCGCCGGCGATGCCGATCCCGAATCCGGCTACAACGTTCTTGTTGATGGGCAGCAAACCGTAATCGGCGGCACCAGCGCCGTCGCTCCGCTGTGGGCTGGGCTGCTCGCGCGCATCAATCAGTCACTGGGGAAAAATGTGGGCTACCTGAATCCGCTGCTCTATAAGAAAAATGTTGAAGCCACCCTGCACGACATCACCGCGGGCAGCAACGGCACCTATTCCGCCGGGCCTGGATGGGACGCCTGTACAGGATTGGGTACGCCGGATGGTGCCGCGTTGCTGGCTGCATTGAGCAGCCCGACCACGCCGACAAAGAAGAAGAAAAAATCCCCCACCAAACACAAAGCCGCGCGCGCAAAACGCCGCAAAAAATCCTGAACCTGGGATTGGTCTAACGACAGCGCAAAAAAACTAAACTACTGGGGTGTCGAAGGACTTTCCGATAGGTGGTCCCAAATCGCGTAGGTGGCTCCCGCCAGCGCGCCCGTGAAAATCAAATAGAAAGCCAGCTTGCGGCGCCGCCTCTTCCGCGGCTGGATGATCGGATTATCACCGCCCGTACTCGCCGGGGAGGTCTGCTGGTCGACCTGCTCCCATTCCAACGTCACGCGATAATTTTTCCCGGCGGGAATCGTGTGCAGCTCACCCTCATTATCCAGCGCCAACGAACCGCGATACGCCGAAATCACCACTTCCTGCGCGCTCAAAATCGTCACCTGCCCGTAAGCGGGCTGCCCATCCGCTGCGCGCAAAATTCCTTGCGGGATTTCCAGCTCGATGTTGTCCGCGCCGTTCGAAGAAAATCCCACCGTGCCGCGCGTCACCATCGCATGAATCGCCGTCGCATTTTGCGCCAGCGTCGCCGTGCTGTCCGCCAGCAAATACAATTGACTGCCGCCCAGCTTCAGGCGCAGACCGCCGCCCGCATCCGTCGCCACCGTGTCGCCGCGATAAATGGAAGTACCCACCTCCAGCTTTGCGTTGTCCAGCTGCGCTTCCTGCGCCTGGACCACCATTCCCAACGGCTTTTCCGCCGCGGCAAACGCCGGAAGATCCAGCAGGCTCGCTACCAGCAACACCACGAGACACAATCGCGCCACAGATCGCACAATTTCCTCCGAGAGGTACAAACTCAACGTAGGCGCTGTTAACGATGTGGTCAACGAACATGCTGCGAAGTGGTGCGTACAAATAACGCCGTAGTGGACGTGTAGTGGAGGTTTCGCCACGTAACACGCGCGTAACAAAGCGTTTAGCCCCCGGCCACAACAGCAATGCCGCGCAAACAAGAAACAAACATTTCCTGTCAGCAGTACAATTCGCTTCTTACGCCGCAACGAACCCCCGCTCAGGTAGTATAGTTTTTGCCTGTACAGGGGACTGGCCATGAAATTCCGGCGGCAAATGCGCGCACTTATTTCGGCGACCGTTTTTCTTGCAACGCTCAGCTCGCTCCCCATCGCTGCTCGCGCGCAATCATCCGCCGCAACACAATCAATCGCAACGAACGTGGCCAAAACGAACACAAACGCAAGTAGCAATGACCAGCAAATCCCCGCCAGCCTCTACGCGAATCTCCAGTGGCGCTGCATCGGCCCCTTCCGCGGGGGCCGCACCGTTGCCGCCACCGGCATCCCCGGCAATCCGAATCTTTTTTACATTGGCGTCAACAACGGCGGCGTCTGGAAAACCACCGACGCCGGCCGTACCTGGTTGCCCGTCTTCGATGGCCAACCCACCGGCTCCATCGGCGCGCTAGCCGTAGCAGCGAGCAATCCCGACATCATCTATGTAGGCAGCGGCGAGGGCCTCCGCCGCCCCGATCTTTCCACCGGCGACGGCATCTACAAATCCATCGACGCCGGAAAAACCTGGCAACACCTGGGCCTGCGCGACGGCCAACAAATCACCAACATCATCGTTGACCCGCAAGATCCCAATCGCGTTTTCGTCGCCGTACTCGGCCATCCCTACGGACCCAATTCCGAACGCGGCGTCTTCCGTTCCACCGACGGCGGCCAAACCTGGCAGAAAGTCCTCTACAAAGATGACGACGCCGGCGCCACAGACCTCGCCTTCGATCCCAAAAATCCGCAAATCATCTACGCAGATTTGTGGTCTTCCCGCCGCCCGCCCTGGACCACCAGTAGCCCGCTCGAAGGCCACACCGGCGGCATGTTCAAATCCAGTGACGGCGGCGAAGCCTGGCACGCACTCACCAAAGGCTTGCCCACAAACGCGCAGGGCCTCGGCCGCATCGGCTTCGGCATTTCGCCCAGCAATCCGAATCGCATGTACGCGCTAGTCGACGCCGCGCCTGAGCAGGGCGGCCTCTATCGCTCCGATGACGCCGGAGAAAGCTGGCAGCGTATCAATCACGAGGAACGCATATGGGGACGAGGCTCCGATTTTGCCTGGGTGCGCGTCTCGCCGGAAAATCCGGACATCATCTATATCTGCAACACTTCCACATATCGCTCCACCGACGCCGGCACTAGCTTCACCGCCATCAAAGGCGCACCCGGCGGCGACGACTATCACACCGTCTGGATCAATCCCGAAAATCCCAAGATTATTCTCCTGGCCGCAGATCAAGGCGCCACCATCACCGTCAACGGCGGCGACACCTGGAGCAGCTGGTACAACCAGCCCACCGCGCAGTTCTACCACGTCATCACCGACAATCAATTTCCCTACTGGGTGTACGGCGGACAACAGGAAAGCGGCTCGGCCGCCACCGCCAGCCGCAGCGACTGGGGCGAAATCACTTTTCGCGATTGGCATCCCGTCGGCACCGAAGAATATGGATACGTCGCGCCCGACCCGCTCCATCCCAATCTGATTTACGGCGGCAAAGCCACACGCTTCGACATGATCACGGGCCAGACGCAGGACGTTTCGCCCGTAATTGTGCGCACCGGAAAATTTCGCTTCAACCGTACCGCGCCGCTGATTTTTTCACCCGCCGCGCCGCACACGCTCTATCTTGGCTCGAATGTCCTTTTCAAAACCACCGACGCCGGACACAGCTGGCAAATCATCAGCCCCGATTTAACGCGCGAAGATCCCGGCGTTCCCCCGAATATCGCCAACATGATCGCGGACGATCCCGCGCAAGGCAAACATCGCGGCGTAATTTATTCGCTCGCCCCATCGCCGCTCGATGCCAATCTAATCTGGGCCGGCACCGACGACGGCCTGATCTGGCTCACTCGCGATGGTGGCCAAAACTGGCGCGAAGTTTCCCCTCCCGGCCTCACCGCTTGGAGCAAGATCGCCCAACTCGACGCTTCGCATTTCGATCCCAACGGCGTGTACGCCGCAGTCAATCGTTTCCGCCTCGATGATCTCCACCCGTACATCTATCGCACCCACGACGGCGGCCAAACCTGGGAAAAAATCAGCACCGGCCTTCCCGACGACGCATCCGTGAACGTCGTCCGCGAAGATCCCGTCCGCCAAGGCCTGCTCTTCGCTGGAACTGAGCGCGCCATCTACGTTTCATTCAACGACGGCGACTCCTGGCAATCTCTGCAACTAAATCTCCCCGCCACTTCCATGCGCGACCTCGTGATTCACAATGACGACATCGTAGTCGGCACCCACGGCCGCTCCTTCTGGATCCTCGACGACATCACGCCTCTTCGTCAGGTCACCGAACAAACAGCTGCCGCCAGCGCCTTCCTCTTCAGACCCGGAATCGCGTTCCGCGTCCGCCGCAACGTCAATACCGATACGCCGCTGCCTCCGGAAGAACCCGCCGGAAAAAATCCGCCCGATGGCGCCATCATTGATTACACACTGCAATCTGCCGCCCCTGCTCCTGTGAGGCTGCAAATCCTCGACGCCAATGGAAATATCGTGCGCGCATTTTCCAGCACGGATAAACCGGAAGCAACAGTGGAACAACTCGGAAAGGAATTAAACGTTCCGCTCTACTGGATTCGTCCGCCGCAAACTCTCTCCGGCGCCGCGGGCGCGCACCGCTTCGTCTGGGATCTGCGCAGTCCTCCGCCCGCGTCGCTCCGCCACGAATATCCCATCTCTGCAATCGTGCACGATACGCCGCGGCTTCCCGTCGGCCCGGCCGTTAGGCCCGGCATGTACACCGTAAGACTCGACGTCGCCGGCCAAACTTACACTCAGCCGCTGGAAATAAAAATGGATCCACGCATTACCGCGCCCGTGGACCAGCTCGACCAGCAATTCCGCCTCGCCTCGCGCATCTGCGACGCGATGAACTCCAGCTTCGCATCGCTAGCCCAGATTCGCGCCGTCCGCGCCCAATTGCGCGACCTCGCGCACCAAGCGCCGAAAGGCGAACTCGCCGATTCCATCCGCGCACTCGAACAAAAAATCGCGCCATTCGAAGGCGCAGCGCCAGGAGTCCTCCCAGCTATTCATCAGGACAGCTTCGCGCAATTGAACGGTCAATTCGGCCAGATGCTAGGTGTAGTCGACGGCGCCGACGCCGCACCGACGCAAACCGCGCAGGACACAACCGGGGATTTACAGCGAGCGTTAACCGCGCTGCAAAATCAGTGGGACGACATAAAAGCCCGCGACATCAACGCGCTCGACGATCAGCTCCGCCGCGCCAATCTACCCATCATCAATCTGGCCGCAACCCTCGAGCCCGAACAAGAAACCGCCGGCGACGACGAACCTTAAATCGCGTCAATCTTCGCAGCCAAAATAAAATCGCTCTCCGTCAATCCATTAATCTTGTGCGTCCACGTCGTAATCTCCGCCTTCCCCCACCCCAGCAAAATATCCGGATGATGGCCCTGCTCCTCCGCAATTGCTCCCACCTTATTCACAAACGCAAGCGCCTGCTTAAAATCGGGAAACGTAAACGTCCGCACAATATGATGCCCGTCCACCACTTTCCATCCAGGCACCTCTTCAGCCAAAGCTGCCAAATCGCCACCGGCCAGCGGCGGCACTCCGCCACGGCACGGCACACAACTCTTCTTCGCAAGCTCGCTCATGATTCGCACCCTCCTGAATTCACGCCCGCCTCCGATTCTACAAGAACCGCCCTCTTGCGGGTTATCTTGCGCAAACCCCGCCACCAGAAATCCCGCGATGGCATCGCCCCAACCCATTCTGCTATTCTCTTGCGCGCGGCAATTCCCCAACCGCCGCTGACGCAACTCGTCGCAAATCCAGCGCCTGTGAGGATCCAGAATGTCCGATGAACTCGGCGAACTAAAAGAACACGCGGAAGAAGGTGCGCACGAACCCAGCGTCGCGCCCGTCACTCTCACCATGGCCATCCTCGCCGTGCTGATCGCCACCGTCACCTTGCTCGGTCACCGAGCCCACACCGAGGAAGTTCTGCTGCAAACGCGCGCCGCCGATCAATGGGCCTACTTCCAGGCCAAGGAAATTCGCCGTCGCAATTACGAACTGTTCCTCGACGAGCTTTCTGTTTTCTCACTGCAGGACGCCAAGCAAGTGGAATCAATCAAGGAAAAGTACAAAAAGGAAGTAGAACGATACTCCGAAGAGCTGAAAGAAATCGAGGCCGAAGCCCGCAAAGGAGAAGCTGAAGTAAAAGTCGAAGAAGCCCGCGCCGATCGCTACGATCTTTCCGAAGTCCTGCTCGAAGCCGCCCTGGTGATCTCCTCGATCACCCTTCTGACGCGCAAAAAAATCTTCTGGCTCTTCGGCATCGTCCTGGCCGTCGCCGGATTATTCCTGGGCATCACCGGTCTGATGATCCACTAAATCGCCGCGCCGCCCGCGCCTCGGCGTCACAGTGAAAACATCTCCCAGCGAACACCGCCGAGCCCATTTTGGAGTGCGGCGGTTTGCCGCCGCTTTCGCCGAGTCTAAACTCCGACCAACAAAACGATCTAGGCGAGGCTTGCCTCGCCCACTCCCCGCAACCAACTCACACCAAAGGAAACAATCCGCCTGACTCACCTCTGCCCCGAGGCCGCCGATCGCGCCTCCAGGTACTGCCGCACATACTCCCCAAACGCTTTCTCCAATTGCAAAGTAATCGCTCCCGGAGCCGTCGCGATCACATGCCCGTTCACCTCGCTCACCCCCAACATGCTCCGGTTCGTCGACGAAATAAATACCTCATCCGCCGCATACAAATCCTGCGGCCGCAAAACCCGCTCCTCCACCGGAGCACCCGCGCCAACCCCAATCTCCAGCAACACGCTCCGCGTAATCCCCTGCAAACATCCCGCCGACACAGGAGGCGTCGCCACCCGCCCGCCCTTCACGCAAAAAATATTCGCCGCCGTGCATTCCGCCACTTCTCCGCGCTCGTTCAGCAGCACCACTTCATCCAATCCCGCCTGCTGCGCCTCGTAATAATTCCACACGTTGTCGAGCCAGGAAATCACCTTCACTCCAGCCAAGGGCGAAGCCGCATTCCGGCCGTGCTCGCGCAATCCCAACCGCGCCGGCTCGCGATACGAAGGCAAATCCGCCGAGCACATCAACAAATCCACGCGCGGAAAATCCTCATCACTCCGCCAGAATCCCACCTGATTATAAACCGTGTAAATTCGAGCCGCGCCTTCACGCACATGATTGGCGCGCAGCACTTCGCCCAACTGCCCGCGCACCACATTCTCTGCAAACGGAAACGGGCAATGGGTTCGTTCCGCGTCGCGCTGCAATCGCTTCCAATGCCGCTCGAACGCAAACGGAATTCCCTCGTAAATGCGCACCGTGGTGAACAGTCCCCACCCATTCAACAGCCCCGCCTGCCCGGGCGAAAGCCGCACTTCTGCCACCGGCAGCAGCCGATCATTATGAAATACAAAACGATGAATCATGCGGCCTCCAAAGTGCTCTATATTCTAGCGCAGAACGCTTCTGCCATACGCAGCTTCGGCAAAAACCCGGCGAATCTGATTCATTCGCCTTCGTTTTCCGCTCATGAAGAGATCAATGAAGCCTTGTTCAAGTCTATTGACACCAACCCCTTCTGCGCCTAGATTGTTATTGTTCATAGGAGGTTGCCGTGCGATACGCCCTTCGATCTTTCTTAGTCGCCATCCTGTCCGTGGGCCTGCTCAACGTTCCCAGCTTCGGCGCAAATGAAAAGCCGCTTGGCCTGGTCACGCAAGCCACCGAGGCCCGTTTGGGATCTGCCACGGTCGCAATCGGGACTACGGTGTACCCCGGCGATACACTTGCCACTGACGAAGGCGGCACCGTTCGCCTCAAAGTCGGCGGCAGCCAGTTCTATTTGCTCTCTTCCAGCAGCGCCACTCTTTCCGCAAGCTCCGCTGTCGTGAACGCCTCCGTCGCGCGCGGCACGGTCGGCTTTTCTTCCAACGGCACGGACCAACTCGCATTGGAAATTCCGGAAGGAATTGTGCGCGCTGCCAACGGTCAGCCCGCTTACGGCCAGGTCACGATGCTCGGTCCACGCGAAGTGATCGTTTCCGCATATCGCGGCACGCTCGTCCTGGACAATGAAGGTGATCTCCACGAAATTCCCGCCGGGAAATCTTATCGCGTCACCATGGATCTGGAACCCGCCTCAGAACCGCAAGGTCCCGCAGGCGCAGGTGGCAACAACAAAGTCGTAGCTCCTCGCCATCGTCACCTGCTCTTCGACCTAATCGTTCTCGGAGCGGTCGGCGGCGCCAGTTACGCGCTCTGGTACCACCTGAGCGAAAGCCCCTCCAACCCCAATTAATAGTTTTGACGCATTGCAAATACACCACGTCTCTCGTGGCATGGGTGCCGTCTCTTCGCAGAGCGTGCGTTTTACAGAAGGTCTCAACTTCGTGGTGCACAAAATAACGCGGGTGCCATCTCGAACCCGCGACAGAGCGTGAGGGGTCTGCTGTTTCCGCCTCGTCTCTCGCGCGTCTGCTAACTCCAGAATTTTTGTAGGTCGTGGCTTCAGCCACGACATCACCGGAGCGAACGAAGAGCGGCTTCAGCCGCTGCAGTACAGCTTTTGAATTCGCCGAGGCTTCCGTCCTTCAGGCTCTCCGCGCCTCTGTCGCAGTGCTTCGAAGCCCACCAATCAAGCCCTACGTGTGGCAAGCCCGTATCCCCGTCTTCTCAAAATATTGCTGGTGATACTCCTCTGCGCGATAAAACACCCCCGCCGGCACAATCTCCGTCACGATCGGCTTCTTAAAAACGTGATCCTTCTCCAGCACCGCTTTCGACGCGCGCGCCTCTTCCTCCTGCTCAGCATCATGATAAAAAATCGCCGACCGGTACTGCGTGCCCACGTCCGGCCCCTGCCGGTTCATCGTCGTCGGGTCATGACTCTTCCAGAACACCGCCAGCAACTCCAGATAAGAAACCTGCGAAGGATCAAACTCCACCTCCACAGCCTCCGCGTGCCCAGTGCGCCCGGTGCAAACCTCTTTGTAGTTCGGATTCTGCGCAGTCCCGCCAGCGTAGCCAACAGTTGTGGATGTGACCCCCGGCACCTGCCGAAACGCATCCTCCACTCCCCAAAAACATCCCGCCGCAAAAGTTGCCTTAGCCATGATTAAAAAACTCCTCCGCTATCAATTTACGATTCCGTATCGCGAAGCTCCATGTTGCCACATCGCGGCGAATGGGTCGAGGCGCCCCAATCACTGCTTCGCCGCGCGCGTCCGCTGATTCTGCCCCGCAGGTTCCGACGAAAACAGCACCCCAATCCCCTCCGCAAGCGTCGGATGCGTAAGGACTGCATCGCGCAGCGCCGCATACGGCAAGCCTGCAATCATCGCAATCTGCACGGCGGCCATCGTCTCTCCTGCGCCGATTCCGACCGCCGCAAAGCCAACAATGCGCTCGCCGCCGTTTTCCACCAATGCCTTCATAAATCCGCGCGTTTCACCAAGTGTCCGCGCGCGCAGCACCGCCTCCATTGGGATTTTGAACAAACGATACGTAATCCCCTGCGCCTGAGCTTCCTTCTCGCTCAAGCCAACCCGCGCGAACTCCGGATCGGTAAATAGACAGAACGGAACCTGCCTGCCAGTCGTCACGCGGTCACCGCCGTTCAGGTTGGAGTGCACCACCCGGAAATCGTCAGCGCTGATGTGCGTAAACTGCGGGCTTCCCGCCACCTCGCCGATCGCCCAAACGCCCGGCGCCGTCGTCTGCAGCCGCTCATTCACCTTGACGTATCCGCGCTCGGTCAATTCGATGCCCGCCAAATCCAGCCCGATTCCCTCCGTGTTCGGCTTCCGTCCCGTAGCTACCAGCAAATGACTTCCCTTCAGCGTTTTCTCCGCGCCATTTTTTTCGATAACCACCTGTACAGCGTCGCCCGATTCACCTGATACTCGCGTCACCTTCGCATTTAAAATAATCTCCACGTCCTCATCCTGGAACACCCCGCTAAGCGCTTCCGAAATATCGTCATCCTCTCGAGACACCAGCTGTTCGCTTCGTTCGATCAACGTCACTTTGCTCCCGAAGCGGCGCATCGCTTGCGACAGCTCTAATCCGACGTAGCCGCCGCCGAGCACCAGCAGATGTTCAGGAATCTCGCCCAGTTCCAGCGCCTCGATATGCGTCAGCGGCTGCGCCTCGGCCAGACCAGGGATCGGATCGATCGCCGCGCGCGTCCCCGTGCTGATGATCACGTTGGTCCCGCGCAATCGCCGCACGGATCCGTCCGGCAGCGTCGCCTCCACGGTCTTGGGCGCTAGAAACCGCCCGGTCGCGAAAATAAACTCGGCTCCGGTCTTCTGGTAATTCCCCAGGTACATTTCATTCAATCCCGATACCATGCGGCGTTTGCGCGCTCGCACCGCGGACATATCAATGCTGAAATCCTCGACGCTGATCCCGAAATCTTCACTGTCGCGAACGTACTCCGCCACCTTCGCGCTGTGAATGATGTTCTTGCTGGGCATGCACGCAATATTCGGACACGATCCCCCGATGTACTTGCGCTCAATCACCGCCACACGCCTTCCTTCACCTGCAAAAGTCCACGCAGCAAGCGTCGATCCCGTCCCGTCGCCCAAAATCACCAAGTCGTAATCTTCCGGTTCCCTATCCTTAAGCGATGAAGCTGAGGCTACGCCTTCCTGGGTCTTCATAAATGGCTTCTCCTTCTCTGAGGTGCAATTATGAATTGAGGATCGGTCAGCGTGACGATCGAGAGGCCACGAAGCCTCACCAGCCGCAAGCCCGGCCGCGTCCAACCAAGCCACATACTATGATAATCCCGCGCAATTGACGACCGCCAAGCATTTCCCATGGAAGCTCAGGCGCGTCGCCAGGCGGAACTGAGATGCTCTTGACGCCCCATCCTCGCTCCAAACCCAATGGTGTATACTCCGCGAGCGAAAAAACAAACCATGAACACTCCCATTGGATTCCGCGCGTCATTTTTGGTCGCATTCGCTTCGGCCGCAGCGATTTTCTGCCCGCAACCTGCACTCTCGCAGCAACCAGACTCGCAATCCCTCTTCCCCGAAATGCAGTGGCGCATGATCGGCCCATTTCGCGGCGGCCGCGTGCTCCCCGCGCTCGGCGTTCCCGGCAAGCCCAACGAATATCTGTTCGGCGCAGTAGACGGCGGCGTCTGGAAATCAGAGAACGCCGGCCGAACCTGGCGCCCAATCTTCGACGCCGAGCCAACCGCCTCCATCGGCGCAATCGCCATCGCTTCCTCCGACCCTCTAACCATCTACGTCGGCACCGGCGAAGCAGACATGCGCTCGGACATTTCCGTCGGAGGTGGCATCTACAAATCCACCGACGGCGGTGCCACGTGGCGCAACGCCGGCCTGCACGATTCGCAGCAGATCGGCAGCATCCTGGTGGACCCGCACGACCCGAACATCGTCCTTGTCGCCGCGCTCGGCCACCCCTTCGGCCCCAATTCTGAACGCGGCGTCTATCGCTCCAGCGACGGCGGAGCTACCTGGAAAAAAGTTCTCGGCAAGGATGACGACACCGGCGCAATCGACCTCTGCTCCGACCCCACAGATCCGCAAACAATCTACGCGTCCCTGTGGCAAGTCCGTCGCCCGCCCTGGAATGTTTACGCGCCCACCAGCGGCCCCGGCAGCGGCCTCTACAAATCCACTGACGGCGGGTCAACCTGGAATCAAATCACCGGCAACGGTTTCCCCAGCGAAGGCCTGGGCCGCATCGGAATCGCCATCGCCCCCGGCAACAATGGCAATCGCATTTACGCGGTAGTTGACGCCCACGAAGGCGGCATCTATCGTTCCGACGATGCTGGCCAAACTTGGCGCCGTGTTTCTTCCGACGCCCGCGTCTGGCAACGCGGCTGGTATTTCGGCGGCATCGCCACAGATCCGCGCGACCCAGACGTAGTCTACGTCGCCGACACCGCGCTCTATCGCTCCAGCGACGGCGGCGAAAATTTCCAGGCCATCAAGGGCGCACCCGGCGGCGATGATTACCACACTCTGTGGATCGCTCCCGATGACCCGTCGCGCATGATTCTCGGCAGCGATCAGGGCGCCGCCGTCAGCGTGGATCGCGGCGCCACTTGGACCTCATGGTTCAATCAGCCAACCGCGCAGCTCTATCACGTCACCACCGACAATCGTTTTCCCTATCGCGTCTACGGCGCGCAACAGGATAGCGGCACCGCCGCCGTCGCCAGCCGCAGCGATTACGGCCAAATTACTTTTCGCGATTGGTCTCCCATCGGCGGAGAAGAAAGCGGCTACATCGTTGTCGATCGCACCGACCAGAACATCGTCTACGGCGGCGGCCCCTTTGGAGTCCTGCGCCGCTTCAATTGGACCACCGCGCAAACTTTCGACATTTCTCCCGCGGCAATTCCCTTCAACGGCGCTAAACTGCGCTTCACCTGGACGTCCCCACTCATAGACTCGCCGCAAAATCCCCGCGTCCTATATTTCGGCGCGCAGTTCGTCCTACGCTCCGAAGACGCCGGCCAAAGCTGGCAAGCCATCAGCCCCGACCTCACGTTAAGAAACCCAGTACCAGCAAACGTCGCGCCCAAAGAAGGCGAAATCGGCGGCGTGGTTTACACCATCGCGCCATCTCCCGCGCTCGCCGGTGAAATCTGGGCTGGCACGGACAACGGCCTCATCCATCTCACGCTCGATGCAGGCGCGCACTGGTCAAACGTCACTCCGCCCGGCGTAGAAGATTGGAGCCAAATCAGCCTCATCGAAGCTTCGCGCTACCACGCGGCCACAGCCTACGCCGCAGTTGACCGCCATCAGGTGGACGACCTCCATCCTTACATCTACCGCACGCACAATTCCGGAAAGACCTGGGAAAAAATCGTCGCAGGCCTGCCCGAAAACGCCTATGTCCACGCAGTCCGCGAAGATCCCGTGCGCAAAGGCATGCTCTTCGCCGGCACCGAAATTGGCGTCTTCATTTCCTTCGACGACGGCTCTTCCTGGCGCCCGCTGCAAAATAATTTGCCCGTCAGTTCCGTCCGCGATCTGGTGATTCACGGCGACGATCTCGTCATCGCCACCCACGGCCGCTCCTTCTGGATCCTCGACGACATCGCGCCCCTTCGCGCATGGAACGAAGATGCCATGCGCCAAAACGCGCGTCTCTTTCCACCTGCGCACGCTATCCGCATCCGCCGCAGCGAAAATCACGATTCGCCGCTGCCGCCGGAAACGCCCGTCGGAACGAATCCGCCTGCAGGCGCCATTTTCGATTACTTCCTGAAATCGCCCGCCGCCGGCCGCAACGTGGAAGAAGTCTCTCTTGAGATCCACGACCAGCAAGGCAACGTGGTCCGCAAATATTCCAGCTCCGACAAAGAGCCGCCCGCAGCCGAGCCGCCAGAATTCCCCAACTTCTGGCTGCCAAAATTCATCGCGCTCTCAAACGCTCCCGGCATGCACCGCTTCGTCTGGGATCTGCGCTACGCCCCGCCCGCCGCGCTGCACAACGAATATTCCATGACGGCGATCAATGGCAGCGGCACCATCACCGAGCCGCAAGGCCCCCTCGCGCTCCCGGGCGAGTACGAAATCGTGCTCACCAGCGGCAACCAAACCTACAAGGCCCCGCTAACCATAGACATGGACCCGCGCGTAAAAATCCCGCGCGAAGAATTAGTCAGTCAACTCGAGCTCGAACAGAAAATAGATAGCGCGCTAACCAAAACCACCGACGCCGCAAAGTCCATCGCCACTCTTCGCGAACAGCTCAAAGCTCTGCACACCAACCTGAGCGAAAAACCCGACGCAAAACCCATCCTCGATGAAGTGGACGCCCTCGACAAGCGCGCCCAATCCATCCAAGGCAATCCTGAAGCCCCCTATCCCGCCACTCCTGGCGGCCTCACGGGGGAAGACGGCACCCTCGCCTCGCTAGCTATCGCAGTCGGCAGCGCCGACAGCGCCCCCACAGCCACAGCTTCCGCAGCCTTCGCAGATTCCACCAAACATCTCAACGACCTGCTATCCCAATGGGACCAACTGCAAAAAGACTTCGCCCTGCTACACGATAAATTCAGCGACTAGCATCCATTTCGCTCCATTAGAATCCGCCGCGACACAACGGTTGTCGTAGCGCCGGCGTCTCGCCGTCTCTTTTCTTGTTGAAAGCCTCCGCACCAGCGCCGTAGGCGCGGCATAATGTTCGACGTAGGTGAAGCCAACAATACTAGAAGGATGTCCGCGGGTTCGGTTCTCGCGCTATTTGCGGGGCTAGGCTGCGCGGCATATTGGCCTAAGGACTGGAACAAATCACGTTGATCGGATAACGCCGAAAGCCAAGCCCTTTCACCCGCAGAGTTGCGTACTTATTTTTCGCTGGCGGCGAACGCCTCGGTCGCGTTCGCCGTCTTCTCCAAAATTTGCTCCAGCATCCCCGGAATCTCAAACACCGCCTGATTCTTCAATCCCTCCGCGTTCGCCCTAAACCGCGCCAAATTCGCCGGCTCGATCATCCTTTCCACCGCCGGCACGATCTCATCAAAACTCCGCAATACCACCCCCACCTCATTCTCCAAAATCCACACTGCGTTGTACCGCTCCTGCGGCAAAGTCCAAGCATTGCACGCCACAATCACCGGCAAACGCATCGCCAAAGCCTCGCTCACACTTCCTGGCCCCGGCTTGCCAATAAAAAAATCCGCTAGCTGCATATACCGGTTCACATCCTTGGTAAATCCCTCGACGAACCGAGGTAGCCGCGGCTTCCCCGCGCGCAGCGCGCTAGCCAATTTTTCATTCCGCCCGCAAATAAAAATCAGTTGCAGCTCCAGCTTCGACGCATCCAGCTGTTGCGCGATTTCCCACATCGCCTGTGAACCGTAGCCCCCAAACAAAACCACGGCCGTAGGCAGATCCGCGCGCAACCCCAAACGCGATCGCCCCGCCACCCGCTCTTCCACCGGCGGCTCATAAAATCGCGGATGCAAAATCATCCCCGAAGCGCGAAAAATCCGGTCGTCCATGTGCCCGTGCTCGCGCGCCTGCTCCATCGCGCGCTCCGATCCGCAAACCAAATACTGCCTCTGCCGCTCGATCCAGAAATGCGCCGGAAAATCCGCGATATCCGTTAGTACCGTGACGAATGGGCGTCCTGGCCACGCATTCGTGAAACTTTGATATATCGCTCGGTTGAAGTGCGGAATGAATGACACAACCATGTCCGGCGCACTTTCCCGCCAATGCCGCTCCAGGACGCGCACCATAGAGGCATGGCGCGACCAAATCACAAATTGCAACACTTTCATCAGGTAAACGCTGCCCAAAGTCCACCCGCTGCGCAGCATCCAGTTGTAGTAGTCCTCGATGCGTATCCCCGCGTATCTCTTGAGGATATCCAGCTCCTCGAGTAACTCTTGTATGTTGAGGAGGCGAACGTCCCACGAACGCTGTTGCGCCTCGATGGACATCTGCAAAGCCGTAGCTGCCGCGCGGTGCCCGCCGCCGGCGTCGAAAAAGCAAAACTCGATTCGTTGCATGCGGGCGGAGTCTCGCATCCGCAATGCCGAGATCTGCTACGGAATGGTTAAAAGACTGTGACTGTGTCGAAAGAGATAAATATCTGTATTTTCAGAACTTTGGCACGCATGTCATCTGCCGGTAACACGGCTCTGCTATTTTTATTCACGTGAGATGCGACCTGCATGTTCACTCGTACTTCTCTGGTGCCTGTACGACCCCCTTTGTCCGAAAGTTTTGCCGCGAAAGTTATAGTGATCCCCACGCCGTTTATTCCCTTCTCCAGCGCCGCGGCATGAATCTAATCACTCTCACCGATCACGATTCCGTTGAAGGCGCCGAACAACTGCGCCAACATCCCGATTTTTTCGTCAGCGAAGAGCTCACCTGTAAAATGCCCAGCGGCACGGAAGTGCACGTCGGCGCGTACGACATCACCGACCGCCAGCATCAACAATTGCAACAGCGCCGCAACGATATCGTCGCGCTCCTGATGTATCTCACCGAGCGTCGCCTCTTCTTCAGCATCAATCACGTTTTCTCCAGCGTCACCGGACGCCGCGAACGCGAAGACTTCGCCTGGTTCCAGGAATATTTTCCCGCCGTCGAGACGCGCAACAGCCACATGCTCGAAAGCGCCAACCAGCGGGCCGCCCAGCTCGCCAAACAGTGGGACAAAATCGCCATCGGCGGCAGTGACGCGCATGCGCTGCCCTCGGCCGGCACCGCTTACACCGAAGTTCCTGGCGCCCGCGACAAGGAAGAATTCTTCGCGGGTCTGCGCGCGGGCATGGGCCGCGTCGGCGGCGAGTCCGGCGGCTTCAGCAAACTCACGCGCGACGTCTTCGTAATCGCCTTTGAAATGATGCGCGAAAAATCCTGGACGGCTCTGCTCTCACCGCTGGCCGTACTGATCCCGGTGCTCACTTATTGGAATTATCACGACGAACGCGCTTTCGGCCGCCGTTGGGCCGCGGAAATTCTTGGCACGCCTGAAACCCACAAACGTCCCCGCTGGATATCGGTGCCGCAATCTGCGGCGGAGGAATGGGTATGACAGTCGGCAAAGCTGTCTGGAACCAGATTCAATCCAACGATCACCGCCTGATGCGCCGCGTACACCGCTGGCGCGCTCCGCGCTGGTTCCGCATTCTGATGATACTAATGACGCGCATGGGCGACGGCTGGCTCTGGTATTCGCTCGGCCTGATCCTGCTCGTCTACGGCGGCGAACACCGCTTTCTGGCGATCGGCGCGGCCACCTCCGCAGCGTTCGTGGGAATCCTGCTCTTCCGCGCCCTGAAGAAAACCAGCAAACGTCAGCGCCCCTGCGAAATCGAGCCGCACTGCTGGTCCTTGATTCTTCCGCCCGACAAATATTCATTCCCGTCGGGCCACACCATCACTGCCTTCGCCATCGCGCTCTCGCTCGGCCTCTTCTACCCGCAATTGCAAGGCGTCCTGCTGGCGGTAGCGCTGCTCATCGCATCCTCGCGCATCATCCTGGGAATGCACTTCCTCAGCGACGTGCTTGCCGGCTCCGCCATCGGAATCGCGCTCGGCACCGTGAGTTACCACATCTTCGCGGCCCTCTGAGCGCATGCGACACGAGCGCTGGCGCCTCTCAGCCGCAAGCATCGCCAGCGTCGCAAAATTCCGCAGCCGATTCCGCGGCAGACTCGGACTGAAACATATTCTATGTGGTATGAAAACTACGTGGAGGGCTTGGCCTGCGCCGTTTCCGGGATTCCTTCGTCGCGCAACAGCTCCACCACGCTGCGATACAAGCGCCCGCGCACCTCGTGCCTTTCGTTCGCCCGCGTAAGATACCGTACTCGTATGTCCACCCCACCGCCCGAAGGCGTCACGCTCAACGACGGCACCGCCGAAAAAGTTTTCTCCGCAAAGTCCGGCGTCACGCGCTTCCATTCCTTCTCCGCCAATTCCGCATTCGCTTTGGTATCTTCTGCGGCCAGCTTCTGGATCGCGTCCGCCACCGCATACGGATCTTTTCCCGCCGGCGCCTGCACCTGAATTTCGTCCCACAGCCACTGCCCCGAAGTCGAAAAGTTAAAATAATGCCCCTCAATCGCGAAACTATTCACGAACGTCACTTTGCGCCCCGTGGGATGCCCTGCATCCGCCCAGCTCCCGGTTTCCAGAATCACCGTGTGCAGCAAACCCACCTGCAGCACTTCTCCCGCCACCCCATTAATTTCCACCCAATCGCCCGGACGGATTCCATTGGTTCCCATCAGCACAAACCACCCGAAAAATCCCACGATGAAATCCTTCATGGCCACTGTGATTCCCGCGCCCGCCAACGCCAGCACCGTCGCGAAATTGCTCGGCATTCCAAACACGATCAACAAAATCAAACAGACGCCGATCGCCTGCACCGCGAACATCGTCACTCCCTGCATCGTGCGCAGTTGGCGCCGGTCCATCCGAAGCTCGGCAAACAATCTCTGTACCCAGATGTTCGCCAGAAACACAAACAGCGCCACCAGCGTGATCCACAATATGCACAAAAACAGTCCGTGCAGAAATGCATGCCGCCGCGCCACCACCAGCGCCAGCCAGTTGCTGTAAGTTGTCGCCAGCGCTTCCTCCGCCTCCATGCGCTTGTCGTACAACGCCAGCGCCTTCTGGTCCGCGCTCAAATGTCTTACGAATGTCAGCTGCGATACAACGGCCCCGGCCGCGTCCGTCGGCCCCGCGGCGGAACTCGCGGGCGCATTGCCCGCAGGATTGGCGGGCGCGTTGCCGGAAGAACTTACCGGCGGAGTTGCGGAAGAATTGTTCGAAGATTTACCGGAAGAATTCCCAGACGCATTCGCCGCTGCACTCAGCGGAGCAGGTGCGCCTGCCCCCGACGATTTCCCGCCCGCATCAGCAGCCGAACGCCGCCGCAAAATCCTCTTCTGCGCCTTCTCAGCATCCAACTGCTTTTCCAGCGCGCCGTGCTCCGCCGTATCCTTCGCAATCCGCGCCAGCGCATTCTGCCGCGCCTGCTCCAGCAAACTCTCCTTCGTCCGCAGCGAGAAAATCGCTTCCACCTGCGCCACTAAATTTGCCGCGCGCGAAGATTCCGGCGACGCCGCTTGCCCCGTGCCGCCAGCACTGCCGCCAGCGGGCGACTTCCCCGTATGCGCCTCCGAAGCCTCGTGCTGGTCCAGTTGATCTTGCACCAAGGAAAGTTTGTCGCCGCCAGCCCGCGTCAAATCTTCATGCGCATCATCCAATTCATCCTGGTCCAGCGACTCCTGCGCCTTCGCCAGATCAATCTGACCCTGCACGTCATCCTTGGCGCTCGGCCGCGCCTTCGCCAGGGCCTCGGTCAGTTGCGCCACGCGATCCTGATCCACGTTCAACCGCGAATCCGCCTCCTTCACTCGCGCCGCCAGCGGACTTGTTTCCGCCGTCAGCGGCGCCGGATTCTCCTTCGCATCTTCCAGCGCCGCGTTGAACGACAAATCCACCGAGCGGTCCGCCAGCCGCAGCGCCTGCTGCGCATACTCTTGCTCCCAGTGCGTCACCGCCAAAGGCGCAAGCTGCTGCGCCGTCTGCAGCGCGCTGGTATTCACAATCTGCTGCGAGGTGTGCACCGCACGCATCTGGTCCGCGTGCAGCCGCCGCGCAGAGGTAGCCCAATCCCGCGTGTACAAAATCGCCCAGGCCGTCGCCGCCACCAGCAACGCCAACACCGCCAAAACCGTTTTTTGCCCGCGCGTCATCTGCACTTCACCAGGCGCAATTGTAGTACGCTCCCGCAGCTGGCAGTGGCATATCTGAAAAAAATGGAAGGGGCGCTCAGAACTCTGCGTTTGTCACAGCGGCGGTGGCTCTAGCGCCGCGCCGCCAAACTAATTTCCCCCGCACACTCCTGTCTTCACTCCCGAAGTCGCCACGCCGTACTGATTCGCTCCCGCCACCTGCGTGCCTCCGCCCAACAGCACCACGTTGTCCACCGGCGCCGGCCAATTCATCTCATACAATCCTCGTGACGCAGCTACCGCCCGCCACGTTCCGCGAAACGATCCACTGACAAACGTGCCGTTCGGCGACACGTCCACGTTCCATCCGTTCGCCCAGTGCCAGGTTCCCGCCAATCCCACGCTTCCCGTCACGCGCCCGCCCGAAATCGGATACCCGTACTGATTTCCTCCACTCATCGTTCGTTGGTCAGCCGAAACCGTCAGCGTCTCTATCATCACCGGCCAGGTAAACGTGTAAGCCCGCCGTTCCGCATCCACCAGCCGCCAATGCCCCGTGAAAGGCCCCGCGGTAATCGTGCCATCGGCGCGAAACACCACCGGCGCATTGTTGGACCAGGTGAAGCAACCCACGATCGGATCCGCATTTGCATTCGAGCCCGACGATTTCGGCGATGGCGTCCTCTTCGGCGCCGGCGCCACGGTTTTCCCTCCGCCAGAATTCGGATCGTTCGCCGCTTCTCCGCCACCCGCAGGATTCGTCGCGTCCGGCGCGTCCGGCGTAACTGCCGACCCGCTTCCCGAACTCCCTCCGCTGTGCAGCAAAGTCATTCCCATCACCACCGCCGCTAACACCACCACCGCCGCCCCGCCAATCCAGATCTTTTTCGCCGATAACCCGCCGCCACTCGCACCGGCACCCACAGACGGCATCTCGCTCGTGCCCGTCATCGGCGTCGTCTTCGCAGCAGCAGCCGTCGCAGCACCGGCAGCAGCCGATCCCGCCGCGCCCCGTTGCCACATCACCGTGCCATCCGACATACCTGCCGGCGACGTGCCCGTCGCCCTTCCCGCCGCGTTCGAAGGAATCAGCTTGTGTACCGTCGCCGCCAGGCTATCCAGATGCTGCTCCATCGGCGGCGTCATCGCATCCAGCCAATGCACCGACCCGATGAAATAATCCAGCGATTTCCCCGGCGCCACATCCTCAATCCGAAACGGCAGAATCGCCACTCCGTTGCTCACCGCGCGTTCCACTTCCTTAGGAATGTGCCCCGAAGCGTTCGCGCTCGACGAAAACACCAGCACCATCACCTTCGCGCCGTGGATGGCATCCATAATCGCTTCGCCGTACGACGTCCCCGGCACAATATCCCGCGGCGCGATCCAGCACCGAATCCCCGCAGCTTCCAGCCGCGCGCAAACCGCGTCCGCCACAATTTTATCTTTAGACGCATAACTGATGAACACATCGAACGACACAGGAAGAGCCTCCAAACTCCGCAGCCGATCAGCGGCGCATAGCTTTCGACGCCTGCCAAGTTCGCATCCGAATCGTATCATTCACCCACTAAACCGGAATTTCGGATTTGCGCCTCTAGCTCGCGCATCGTACGCTTCTCCGTCCCCGCGCACAACGAATTCGCCACCTTACACGCAGCGACGCCATTTCCATTCCGTATTTAACGCATTTGGTGGAATTTGGCCGAGACCTCTCAACCCTGAATTTCATCTATACAGTGAGCACTCTCGCGTTTGCGATGTGATTTAGCGAAAACCCTGAAGTTTTCGCCAGGAGAAATGCATATCATGTTCAGCACTTCACGCCTCGCCGGTTTTCTTCTCGTAACTCTCCTCTGCGCCGCTGCTTCTTCAGCCCGACAGGGCAGCCCGCAAGCCGGGGCGGCCGCCGGCAAGATCTATCTCGATGTCGTCGTCAGCCCGAAATCCGGCGCGCCCCTTGGCGATCTCCAGCAACAAGACTTCACCGTGCTGGACAACAATTCCCCGCAGGCCATTACCTCTTTCCAGGCCGTCACCGGCCGCCAGGCTCCCATCGAGGTCGTCCTGGTAATTGACGCGATCAATAGCGATGCCCGCACCATCGGCTTCGAACGCAATCAGATTGACAGGTTCCTCCATTCCGAAGGAGGTCGCCTCGCATATCCCGTCGCGATTGTGGTCGCCACTGATACCGGCGTGAAGCTCGCTGAGAATTTCTCGAGCGATGGCAACGCCCTCAGCGCCGCCATGGATCGCGATCAGATCGGTCTCCGCGACATCGGACGCTCCGCCGGTTTCTACGGCGCAACCGAACGCTTGCAATATTCGCTCCAGGCGCTAAATCAAGTTTCTGCCAGCGAGGCTCCCCATCAGGGCCGCAAAATCCTGATCTGGATTTCTCCCGGCTGGCCTCTCCTTACCGGCCCCAATATCGAACTCGATTCCAAGCAGCAAGAAGAGATCTTCGCGCAAATTGTCAGTTTCTCCACTCAACTCCGGCAGGCGCGTGTCACCCTTTACAATGTCAATCCTATCGGCGCCGGCGAATCTGTCTTTCGCGGCACGTACTACGAGGAGTTCCTGAAAGGCGTCAGCAAACCCAGCCAGGTCAATCTGGCCAATTTAGGACTCCAGGTGCTCTCCATCCAGAGCGGCGGTCTCGCTCTCGAGTTCAATAACGACGTCGCCGCGCTCCTGCAACGATGCGTTTCCGATTCCGCGCCGTATTACGACATCTCCTTTGACGCTGCCGCAGCCGAGCGCCCCGACGAATATCACCACCTCGAAATAAGAATCGCCAAGCCCGGCCTCACCGCACGCACTCGTCAGGGCTATTACGCGCAACCTGCACCCCACAACTAACCAGCGAGCGCCAGACAATTCGCCGCGGAGAATCCCTAGTGCGATAGGCGCGAAATAGTTTGCCTGGCGTTGCAGCGCACCCTCTTCCGCAATTTCACTCCCGCGAAAAAACGCAACTCGTCAACAGAGCACGATAGCTCCCAGTGCGTTTCTCGGCACTTAACCGAAACGCATCAATCCCCTCCTGCGTCTATGTGACCCGGCAGTCGACCCTGTCATACTCGCCGAAGCTTGCACTCGAATCACGGCAAGCCTTCATCCCAAGGAATCTAACGAATGCTCAGCACCTCGCGCCTCCGTCGCCTGATCCTTGCCACTTTACTTTCCGCCACGGCAGCGTCGGCGCAACAAGCCCCGCGCCCGGCCTCACCCGCCCCAAATCAAATCCTCCTCGACGTTGTCGTCACCCCAAAATCCGGACCGCCTGTTGGCGATCTCACGCAGCAGGAATTCGCCCTGCTGGACAACAAGGCACCACAGAAAATCACCTCGTTCAAAGCCGTCCCCGGCCGCGAGAGCCCGATTGAAGTGCTTCTGGTGATCGATGCGGTCAACGCTACTGCCCGGACGATCGCTCTGGAACGCAGCAATATCGATAAGGTCCTGCGCGCCGAGGGAGGCCACCTCGCCTACCGCCTCGCCATTGCAGTTTTCGGGGATAAAGGCACACAAATTTTGGGCGGTGGCTTTTCGACCGACGGAAATGCGATCGCTACCCAATTGGATCACCATGAAATTGGTCTCCGTGACCTCGGACGTTCCGCCGGCTTCAACGGTGCCACCGAACGCTGGCAGCTTTCCCTGAAGACCCTGTCCCAGCTTGTCGCAAACTTGGCTCCGCGCCCGGGGCGCAAGCTCATTCTGTGGGTTTCTCCCGGATGGCCCCTGCTCTCCGGCCCAACCGTGGACCTCGATGCCAAATTGCAAACAATGATGTTCGGACATATTGTGAATCTCTCGACCCAGCTCCGCCAGGCCCGCGTCACTCTCTACAGCGTCGATCCGCTGGGCAACAGCGAGTCTGTCAGCCGCGCTTGGTTCTACCAGGAATTCGTCAAAGGCGTCAGCAAGCCCAGCCAGATTGAAGCCGGCGATCTGGGTCTCCCGGTCCTCGCAACCCAGAGCGGCGGTCTCGCGCTTAACTTCAACAACGACGTCGCCGCACTGTTGCAGGAATGCATCGCAGATGCCGCGCCGTACTACGAGATCTCCTTCGTCGCCGCCGCAGCCGAACGCCCTGATGAATATCACCACCTCGAAGTAAGTATCGCCAGGCCCGGCCTAAGCGCTCGCACTCGTCAGGGCTATTACGCGCAACCATTACCTGCGCCTCGCGACTAAGCAGAACCTGGCCGCGCGCTCGGCGCACCGGGCCTCGGACATTTACGCGACGCACCCTCGTACAATTTCTGTCCTACCCCGCGACAGTGCCGTCCCAATACCGAGCACTCCGGCCTTACCTCCCGCTCCGATCATCTCCAACTGATTGATATAACAAGCTTTACTGCGGTCGACCACGGAACCATACGTGCCTCAACGCCCACGAAACTTGCGGGCTAGACGCTCGTGGTGTTTAATCTCATACCCAATGTGGTACAAAGGGCCCCTAGGACGCTCCTCTGTATCCTGGATAACCAAGAGGTCGAACGAAGATGCCAACACCAGACATGTTCCTCCGCGATTTAAAAGTTGCGCTGCGCTCCCTGGCGCGCACCAAGGGTCTGGCGATCACCGTTATCCTTACCCTCGCCTTGGGCATAGGTGCCAACGCCGCTATCTTCAGCGTCGTTCGCGGCGTGCTCCTCCGCCCGCTCGTCAATCGCGACGAGAATCGCCTCATCTACATTCGCCAGAGCGCCCCCGGCATCGGCGTCGAAAACGAGAGCTTCTCCGTTCCCGAGATCCAGGATATAGAGTCGCGCGTCAAGACTGTCAGCCAGTTCGGCGACTTCTCCACCATCGGCTTCAGCATGGTCGGCCTCGGCGAACCGCGCGAAGTCCGCGCCGGAGTCGTGGACGGCTCCTATTTCGAAGTCATGGGCTTGCATCCGGTTCTCGGCCGCTTGCTCGATGCGCACGATGACGGCCCGAATGCCGCAGGCGCCGTCGTCCTCACCTATCGCTTCTGGACCAATTCGCTGCATAGCGATCCCTCCGTGCTGGGCAAGACTCTCAAACTCGATACGGGCGATCCCGCCGGCGCACGCACTGCCACCATCGTCGGTGTCCTCGAACCCTCCGTGCCTTACCCCGCCGAAACCGAACTCATCGCCAACATCGTCACCAGCCCGCATCATCTTTCCGCTACGATGGTCACCGGCCGCGTCCATCGCATGACTGAACTTTTCGGCCGCCTCGCGCCCGGCGCGGATATCAACCAAGCGCGCGCCGACCTGCGCTCCGCCTACGGCTCGATGACCGCCCAGCATCCCGAAGCCTATCCGCACGCCGACAACTTCCAGATCAGCGCCGTCTTCCTGCGCGAGCAAATCACTTCGCGCGCCAAGACCGTGTTGTGGGTGCTGCTCGCGGCCTCCATTCTCGTCTTCGTCATTGCCTGCTCCAACGCCGCCAATCTGATTCTCGCGCGCACTGTTCGCCGCGAAGGCGAACTCTCCATCCGCTCCGCTCTCGGCGCCAGCACCGCTTCGCTGCGCCGCACACTTCTCATCGATAGCCTGCTGCTTTGCGGCGCCGGCGCTGCGCTCGGTATATTGATCGCGCGGCCGATGGTCGCAATTCTCGCGCGTTACGCTTCGCGCTTTTCAGTTCGCGCGCTCGACCTCACCGTGGATTCCAGCATGCTTTGGGTAGGCGCGCTGCTCGCCGTCGTCGCCGCAGTCCTCCTCGCATTCGTCCCGCGCCTGCCTTCGGCGGAATCCTCAAACGGATTGAGCCTCGCGAGCGGCGGCGTGCGCATCACCGGCAGCACCGGCCGCCGCCTGCGCGTCTTCGCCGTCACGCAGATCGCCGCCTGTTTCATGCTCCTCGCCGGCGCAGGCATGTTGCTCAAGACGCTGCTCGCTCTGCAAACCGTGCGCACCGGCTTCGATACGCACAACGTTCTCGCCCTGAACGTTCCGGTGGTTTCCTACGGACGGACGCCCGATCAAATCCTCGGTTTCTATAAAGAAGCGATGCGCCAGATCGCCGCTCTTCCGGGAGTGGATCGGGTCGCCGTCGGCACTGCCGTGCCTTGGCGGGATAAAGGCATCTTCGGCCCCGGCTTCCAGTTCTCCGCCGAAGGCCACGTGCGCGCGAACGGTGAAGAAGATCCCCACGCGCAATTCCGCACCATCTCGCCCGGATTTTTCGCCGCGCTAGGCGTCCCCATCATCGAAGGCCGCGATTTCAACGATTCCGACCGCAAAGACTCCGAGAAAGTCGTCATCATCAGCCAGAGCGTCGCGCTCCGCATGTTCCCCGCCAGCGACGCGCTCAATCAGCACATCCTGTGGACCGACCCAGTCATGCAATTTATTGACGTCAGCACCAAGCCGCGCCGCATCGTCGGCATCGCCGCCGATGTGGACGATGAAAACGTTGTCCCCGGCGCCGCGCTCACCGTCTATCACCCCCTCGATCAGGAAATCGGCGGCGGCCGCTTGTTCGTGCACACCCACACCAATCCTTACGCACTGGTAACTCCGATCACGCACATCATTCGCGATCTGTCCGTAGATCAACCGGTGGAAAAAGCCGCCACGCTCGACGATGTCCGCGCCGAAGTGCTCACTCCAGATCGTTTAAACGCGCTGGTCTTCGGCGGCTTCGCGGCAGTGGCTCTAGCGATCGCGGTAATTGGCGTAGCGGGTGTGCTGGTGTTTTCCGTCAGCGGCAGGACGCGCGAGTTCGGCATCCGCCTGGCATTAGGAGCGCAACCGCGCAACCTTCTCGGCAGCGTAATCGCGCAAGGCGCAGTCATGGCCGCCGTCGGTATCGTCGCAGGTGCCGTATTCGGCTATCTCCTGGCACGCCTCGCCAACAGTTACGTCGTGGACATGCGCATGCCCGACGCAGTGCCAGTAATTGCCTCCGCCGCCGTCCTGCTAGCCGCCGCGGTAGTAGCCTCCGTCCTGCCGGCTGCCCGCGCCGCCCGCATAGACGTAATGGACGCCCTCCGCTCCGAATAACCGCCGTTGCAGTGGCAGTCGAGTTTGCTCTTGAATATGTAGCGGCGGTCTTCAGACTGCCAGCCGTTGCGGTCGGATTTGTAGCGGCCGCCTGCCTTTCAAGCGGACGCCTCTGAATTTGTCGTCGCTCTTGCCGCTGACTTGGCCCTGATAGCACGGCGTTTACGCCTAACAGACCGAACAAAAAATCAAACAAAACAACAACCTCCCGATCACCGCTACCACTATCCTCTTGACATTGAAATATTTTAGAATTAAGTACTCAAGCCGGTGATCGACCTTGTCACACAGTCCATCCTAGGCCGATGATTCCCTGGCACCGTGAAATACGGAGGAAGCATTGAATCGTTTCCGCAACTTTATTGGTTCGAGTTATATCTTCTCTACTCTCCCACGATCGCTGGCTAGCAAGCTGCGCCCCTATTTTGAGCCTGGCAATCTCGCGACCATCGCCTTCGTGGCGCTCGTGTACTTCTTCGTAGGCAAAATCGGTGTGCGGCCGGGTGCGCCGAACCAATCCGTCACCACGATTTGGCTTCCTGCCGGGATTTCCTTGGCGGCTTTGCTTTTACGCGGATATCGAGTGTGGCCGGGCGCCTTTCTCGGTGCCTTTTTCCTCAGCATCGCAATCACCGGGTCCATTTTGATTTCATTGTTTCTTGCTGTTGGCAATATTTTGACGGCGCTCCTGGCAACGTTTCTCATCAACAGATATGCCCACGGCAAGAGCGCCTTCTTTAGAGCGCCTGACGCTTTGCGTTTTGTCTTCTTTGGCGCAATGCTGGGCCCGGCGCTGTGCGCTACTCAAGGAGTCAGCTTTCTCTGTCTGGGCGGTTTCGCCAAGCTCACAGACCTCCCGGCGCTCTGGTTCGTTTGGTGGGTTGGAGATATGTTGGGCGTACTATTTGTCACCCCGTTTCTGGTGCTCTTGTTAGGGCACAAACACCGTTTCTTTGGATGGGCGGAGCCGCTCGAAATTACTGCCCTGATTGCAGGTCTCAGTTTCATGTGCGTGCTGAATTTCGGCCATCAGCCGATCTCCTGGATACCGGGAAACGGACTACTGTTTCTCTGCGCTCCCTTCTTGGTATGGTCAGCCCTCCGCTTTTGCCCGCTCGAAGCGGCCGGTGCAACACTGGTCATGGGCGGATTTGCGATGTGGGGTTCTCTTCATGGATTAGGGCCTTTTGAGAACGCCACCGGCCTGCCACTGTTCGTCGGTGCTTTTATGGCCGTGGGCACTGCTTCCACCCTGACGGTCGCCGCGGCATATTCCGAACAGAAAAGCGCGACCAAAGATGTGTTGGGCATGTACTGTGTCCTTAAGGACGTTAAAGAAGGCGAAATTCGCGCGCTGCAAGATACTGTGGAGGCTCTTCAGTTGGAGCTGGCAAGGAAGAGCGCCCGTCGAACAAGTGATTCGTCTCCTGAGGCCGTACCCTCAGGTGGTGTCCCGCTGAACTTTGATGGCCGTATTCGTTGAGCCCTGGCTGGCAGCCATCTGGTAAATGGGTTGGACCGGAAGGGCGGGCCTTCAGCCCCGCCGTAAAACTCGCAAAAAGGGGCTTTAGGCCCTGCAGCGACGCTTTACAATTGCGGCTGAAGATTTATGGGATGGGATCTAAGGAAATGCACGTCATCTCAATGCCGGCGATTTCAGCTTGCGCGTCATGTTCGGCGGCAAGCAGTACGCCCAAAAGGTGCCTCACATGATCATTGGTGAAAGATTGCGTACTTTGCGCGAGGAAAAGAAGCTATCGCAGGGCGATATCGAACAGCGAACCGGATTGCTCCGCTGCTACATTTCGCGCGTCGAAAACGGCCACACCGTTCCGGCGGTCGAAACGCTGGAAAAAATGGCGCGCGCTCTGGAAGTTCCTCTTTATCAGCTTTTCTATGACGGTGAGGAGCCTCCCAAGCTCCCAGAGTTCGCCTTGCGCAAGCAGGGAGAAGGTCTCCCCTGGGGCAGTTCCGGCAAGGATGCTAGGGTCCTCAGTAACTTCCGTAGGCTGTTGCAGCGCATCAGCGAAAACGATCGCAAGCTACTAGCCTTCATAGCCCAGAAAATGGTCCGCCAAACCACCGTGCGCACGAAAACGTAGCGCGTCGAAACACAACTGAAAAACATGAAGGCCAGTGGGTACTAGTTCTGTCCCACTTCTGTCCGAACCTACGCCTGTGCTTTCGATTCGCGCGTGCTAACGTTGTACCCGACTCAAGTAAAATGGAAATTTTTCAACATTCGCGCCGCCCCAAAAGATTCGCGCCAGCGTCGCCCTCCTGTACTCCGCCCAACGCGCTCGATGCCCGCCCCGAAGTATTCCGGACCGCACGCCGGCAAAGACCACAACCGGTACTTTTTCATCCCCCGTGGATCGTAAAACTACGGAGATCCTGATCGGCGCCCAGACGATCAGAAACTGCCGCAAATGACTGAAAACAAAGAACCGCACTCAATTCTAATCAACTATTTTTTGCCGTTCTTGCCCTCCCCGCCGCATCTACCTCAAAATCACCACGCTTGCCACTAGGTATCTTCTGGTACAGAATTCCGATGCCAATGAAAAATGCCGAAACGCAAAAAACCGGCGACGCCCGCCCCACGATCGTGAGCAGCAACAAGGCACACGCCAATTCGCACGAAGACTCGCTCGGTCCGACGCTCGAAGAGCGCCTCACCGCCGGCAGATCCTTGCGCGAAGGCGTCCCGCGGGCTGCGCACGCGAAGTGGACGCCGTCGCACGATCGTCCCGAGCCGGCAACGCTACTGAAAGAATCCGATCGGGGCCGATTGTCCGAACTCCTGCCGATACGCTATGGACGCATGCGCCAGTCCCCGTTCGCTTTTTTCCGCGGTGCCGCCGCGCTGATGGCTTGGGATCTCGCGCCAACTCCCGTTACGAAAATTCGCGTGCAGACCTGCGGCGACTGCCACCTGCTGAATTTCGGCGGCTACGGCTCTCCGGAGCGGCGGCTCGTTTTTGACATCAACGATTTCGACGAAACTCTTCCCGCGCCGTGGGAGTGGGACGTGAAGCGCCTCGCCGCTAGCGTCGTGCTGGCAGGCCGGCAAAAAGGTATAAAGGAACGGCGTTGCGGAGATGCGGCGCGCGACATGGTGGCCTCCTACCGCACGCACATGCGCGCATACGCGCGCATGGCCTACTTGGAAGCATGGTATTCGCACATTGATGTGGACATTTTTATCGAGAAAGCGAAAACCGCGCGAGACAAGAGGTATTGGAAGAAAGTGGAACGCGCCGCGAAGATGCAAACGGCCGAATACATCTTGCCGAAGATTACCGAGGTCTCGAAAGGCAAACGGCGCATCATCGATCACCCTCCTCTGGTTTATCATCCGCGCGACACTGCCAGAATTGACGAGCACGTCCGCGCTCTGTTTCACCGCTATCGCTTGACGCTGCCCGAAGAACGGCGCGTAATTCTGGATCGCTATCACATCGTAGATATCGCGCGAAAAGTTGTGGGAGTGGGCAGTGTGGGCACGCGCTGCGACGTCGCGTTGCTAATGGCCGGAAAAGACGACGCGATGGTGCTGCAATTGAAAGAGGCGCTGCCTTCCGTGCTGGAGGCTTATGCCGGCAAGAGCCGTTACCCGAATCGTGGCGAGCGCGTCGTCACCGGGCAACGAATGTTGCAGGCCGCCAGCGACGTCTTCCTGGGCTGGACGCGCGCCGACGACGGCCGTGATTACTATTTTCGCCAGCTGCGCGACATGAAAATGAAATTCGATCTGGAGAGCATGACTAAATCGGAATGGCTGGAGTACGTGCAGATTTGCGGCTGGACTCTGGCGCGCGCGCACGCACGCAGCGGCGACGCGGCGCGCATCGGCGGCTACATGGGCAAGAACGCCACGTTCGACGACGCGATCGCCGAATTTGCGGTGACGTATGCAAACCAGACCGAGCGGGACCACGCCGCGCTGCTGAAAGCGATTCGCGCGGGCCAGGTGCGTGCGGCCGAAACTTCCGCGGCGTAATTCACAAATCCAACGGCAGCGGATTTTTTCCGGTGATCAGCCGCGCGGAGCGGCTGAAAGATAAATAGAGCCACGCCCACTGCAACATCACCAGCAAGCGATTTTGAAACTGTATGATGTAAAGCAAGTGCACGAAAACCCAAATCAGCCAAGCAGGCCAGCCTGAAAGTCGCAGCCAATTCAAATCCGCCACGGCCGCACCACGTCCAATGGTCGCGAGATTTCCTTTGTCGAAATAATGAAACGGGGAAAGTTTTTGTCCGCGCAGACGCGCGCGAATTAATTTCGCGACATAATCGCCCTGCTGAATCGCAGGCTGCGCGACGCCCGGCAGCGGCTGACCGGTCTGGTGGCTGCAATTCGAAAGATCGCCGATCACGAAAATCTCCGGATGCCCTGCGATGCTCATGTCCGGTTCCACAATCACGCGATTCGCGCGATCCAGCTTCGCGCCGGCTTCCTGGGAAAGAATCACGCCGAGCGGCGAAGCCAGCACGCCCGCGGCCCACAACACCGTGCGCGTGGGAATAATTTCGTCGTGATCGCCACAGCGAATGGTGACGCCGTCCGCGCGAATGTCGGTGACCATGGCTCCGGTTCTGACGGTCACGCCGAGTCGCACCAGCATCTTTCGCGCGGCTTCGGAAAGTTTCGGCGGATAGGATGGCAGCGCGCGGTCCGTGCCTTCCACCAGGATGATGTGAGTTTGTGTCGGATCGATCGCGCGGAAATCGTGGCGCAGCGTGTCGTGCGCGATTTCGCCGAGCGCGCCGGCCAGTTCCGCGCCGGTGGGACCTGCGCCAACGATGACGAACGTCATCCACGCGCGCAATTTCTCAGGATCGCGTTCGCGCTCGGCGGCTTCGAACGCGAGAAGGATGCGGCCACGCATGGCGGTGGCGTCGTCGAGATTTTTCAGTCCCGGCGCGAACTGCTCCCAATCGTCGTGGCCGAAATAGGAATGCGTAGCGCCGGTGGCGACGATCAAGGTGTTGTAATCAAGCGCGCCGTCGCTGAGAATGACGCGGCGGTTCGCGGCGTCAATGTGGACAGCTTCGCCCAACAGCACTTGGGTGTTTTTTTGTTTGCGCAGGACCTGGCGCAGCGGGCCGGCGACGTTCGCGGGGGAAAGCGAGCCGGTCGCGACCTGGTATAGCAGCGGCTGAAAAAGATGATAGTTGCAGCGGTCCACCAAGGTCACTTGCACCGGCGCTTTTTTCAGGGCGAGCGCGGCGGTGAGCCCGCCGAAACCGCCGCCGATGATTACGACTTTGTGTGCATCAGCCATCTGTCAGCGAGCTCCCTAACCAGCGCGAAAATAAAATCGCTTTTCGCCGCAACGCTTCTACGTTATCAGATGCACGAACGGAACTGGAAGAGGCAGGAAGAAAACTGCCGGCCGACACCCATGCGGCTGAAAATGCAGCGTGAAACACGTTGCAAAGTGCCGGCGGAATCGTCGTTGCGCCATGACGGCGGCATCCGAGGTAGACTGGACGGCGCGCGAGTAGAGGAACGCGTGGCATGAAATTACGATTGGGGAAGGCGGCGACGTCTTTGGCGCTGATCGTGGTGATTGCGCTAGGAGCGCGGGTGGCGTTCGCGTGGAACCAGGAACACAAGATGCGCGCCGATCTTGTGGGCCTGGTACCGTTCCTGAATGAGACGGGAAACATCGCGTACTCGCTCGCGGCGGGGCACGGATTCAGCTCGCCGTATTGGCAGGAGACGGGGCCGACGGCGTGGTTAACGCCAGTTTATCCGGCGCTGCTTGCGGGTGTGTTCCGCGTTTTCGGGATCCACACGCCGCGCTCATTTTTCGCAATCGTGTTTTTGAACATTTTATTTTCCGCGGCGACTTGCGTGCCGATATTTTATGCCGGCAAACGGCTGGGCGGTGTGAGGGCGGGCAGCACCGCGGCTTGGCTGTGGGCGATTTTTCCCAACGCCGTGATTATTCCTTACGAATGGGTGTGGGATACTTCGCTGGCAGCATTGCTGATGGCGACGATATTGTGGGCAACGCTTGAACTTGCGGAAACGCAGAGCGTGCGCGCTTGGTGCGGGTACGGATTGTTGTGGGGATTCGGATTGATGACGAATCCCTCGCTGGGCAGTGTGTTGCCAGTGTTACTCGGCTGGTCCGCGTATCGGGCGTGGAAACAAGGACATTTGCGCCTGAGCCGTCCGCTGCTGGCGTGCGGGATTGCAGTGCTGTGCTGCGTGCCGTGGACCATGCGGAATTTTTTGACGTTCCACAGATTCATTCCGCTGCGTTCCAATTTCCCTTTTGAATTGTGGCTAGGAAACAACGAGCAATTCGACGAAGAATCGCGGGTCGTGCCGGCGGCGGATCCAGAGCGATTTGAAATCCGAAAGTATGTTCACATGGGCGAGACGGCCTTCATGCAGGACAAGTGGCAGAGTGCGACTGCTTTCATCAAGTCGCACCCACGATTGGAACTCGCTCTTTTCGCGCGGCGCTTCGTGGCGACCTGGATTGGACTGGAACAGCCTCTCGAGGGTTTCCGCGACGCGGACTCGCCGCTGGCGCGGCTGGCGTTGATCAGCAATACGCTCGCGGCGGTCGGGGCGTTGTGCGGGATTTTGGCACTGGTGCGGTCGCGCAACGCGTACGCGTTCCCGCTGGCGGCATGCCCGATTGTGTATCCCGTGATTTACTATGTGACCCACACTTCGCTGCGCTATAGACACCCGATTGATCCGGTGGTGCTGTTGCTGACGGCGGTCGCACTCGCCGCGGTTTTGCAGAGACGCCAAGGTCGCGTGCAGGCTGTTCCGACGCCTGCCTGAATCGCTCTGCAACAGCGTTTCCTGCCCCAAAATCCTTACGAAATCCTTATAGCTCGCTTACGGATTCCTGACACAACACGAGTACCGTAAAACTTTCCACCGTCTGCGACATCAAACGGATGGCTGCGATCGAGCGGTGCGGGTGTGCAGTGGAAGGATGAGTTTTATGGTGCTGATTGCATTTCTGGTGGTGGCTGCGGCGAGCGTGTTTTTTCTGTATGTGCTGGTGCAGTTCTGGCTGGACGAAAAGCACGAAAGCGAAAGGCGTGAAACGCCTCTGGGATTTCCGGTGATTTCTTCCGCACAAATCGTGATGCCCCTGGAGACACCGGGCGAGGAGCAACGCAAAGATTGCACGAATCAAAAAACGAACAACTAAAGGAGAGGATTTTCATGTGGAAGGTGCTGAGGATGCTCAAGATGGCGCGCAGATGGCACCTACCAGCCGCCGCAGTACTTTGTACCATACTGTCCCCGTGTTTGCTGCGGGCTCAGGCCAGTCTGCCGCAGAACCAGGCTAGCCACGCGACCGGCTCGGAAACTAAAGCGCAAACGGCGGGAAACGATGTAAGCGCCGGGAATACAACGGACGCACCGCCCGTGGTTTCAAGCGCTGCGGATAGCGTCAATGCCAGCGTCGATCAGAGCGCAAGCGGTTCTGCGGCGACGGCGTCTACCTCTGCACCGCAGCAAAATTCGTCTTCACCGGCGAGCGCACCTCAAACTGCGGGGCAGAATACGGCGCAGGACCACGTGCTGGAAGGAAATTTCTTTCAGCGGCTGGCGCAGTTTTATCGTCAGGATTGGGCCGGGACAAATCCGGCTGGGCCCACGATCAAGAAGCGCGGACTCCCGGCACCGCTAGACTCGCCGCCATTCCCATCCTCGGACTGGATATACGGAGGCGCGCCCGACATCGGCGCCCCTGACGGCAACACCTATCCCCTAATGAGCGCGCTCCGCCTGGAGAACAGCCGCGTGAAAGTCTACGGATGGGTTGCGACCAGCATCAATTTCAGCACATCAGGCCAGAATAACTTCCCAGTGTCTTATGACATCTTCCCGAACAAGATCGAACTGAATCAGGCGGTTATTTACGTGGAGCGCCTGCCAGATACTGTGCAAAACGATCATTTCGACTGGGGCTTCCATCTGACTGCGTTCGAAGGCATCGACTATCGTTTCACGACGGCGAAGGGTTACTTCAGCCAGCAGTTGCTGAAGTTCAACCGTCAGTACGGATTCGATCCCGTCCTGGAATACGCGGACCTCTACTTCCCGGTCAAAGCCGGTCTGGACATCCGCATCGGGCGCTTTCTCTCAGTTCCTGGCATCGAAGCGCAATTGGCGCCGAACAATTACAACATGACGCACTCGTTGCTCTACACCATCGATCCCTTTACCGACACGGGGATATACGCCTCCCTGAAGCTGAACGCGCAATGGATGATTCAGGCCGGAGTGTCGTGCAGTCACGATGTCGCGTGCTGGACGTCGGACGCTACCCCTTCCGCCATTTTTTGCCTGAATTATTCCACGGCGAGCAACAACGATAATTTCTACGGTTGTGCGAACGGCATAAATAGCGGCAAGTACGCCTACAACAACCTGCAGGACTATGACTTCACCTGGTATCACAAGTTCAACAGCAAATGGCATATGGCGACGGAGACTTGGTACATGTACGAACGCGATGTACCGAACGTCGCCGGGAATGTGGCCAATCCCGTCCCGACCGAAATCGGCGCGAACGGGGCATTTTGCAAGGCCGGCGAGCTGCGCTGCACCGCACCCGAATGGGCGATCGTCAACTACGTAAATCGCTACATTAATCCAAAGTTCTTTATTGGATTCCGGTCTGACTTCCTCGATGACCAGAAGGGTCAACGAACCGGGTTCGCCACGAAATATACGGAAAACACGCTGTATGCCACGAAATACATTGGCAGCACGATCATGATCCGTCCCGAACTGCGCTTCGATCACTCGTGGGATCTGCCGGCATACAACGCCGGAAAGGCCAGAAACCAGCTCTTCTTCGGCCTGGACTTGATCTACAAATTTTGAGTTCCGTGACGAGGCGAGCAGTTTGCTTGGTGCAAAGGAGAAGCGGGACGGCGCGTTCTTGCCGGTTGAGGAATGGGACGCGCCGTTTCTTGCTGCCGTGAGGAGTGAACAGCGATGCTGGACTTGATATTCGTGGTGGTGACGATTTGTTTTTTTGCGGTGGCGCTCGCGTATGTGCGTGGGTGCGATCGCTTGAAGTAACGGGAGCGACAGAATGTTCGGCAACATTTTCCTGCTAGTCGTATGCGTTTTGCTTCTGATGTACCTGTTGGCGGCCCTGCTTTGGCCGGAGAGGTTCTAACCGATGACGGGTAATGGCTGGCTGCAAATATTTTTGTTCTTGCTGGCGATATTCGCGGTGGCGAAGCCAGCAGGGCTTTTCATGACACGGGTCTTCAGGCGTGAAAAGACTTGGCTGGACCCGCTGCTGCGACCGTGCGAGCGCTTACTTTACGTGCTGACGGGCGTGGACGAAAAGCGTGAGATGCGCTGGACGGAATACGCCATCGCGATGCTGCTGTTCAGCGGCGTTTCGATGACGCTGCTGTACGCGATCGAGCGCATGCAGCAATGGCTGCCATGGAATCCGCAGAAACTCGCGGCGGTGCCGACAGATCTGGCGTTCAACACGGCGGCATCGTTTACGACCAATACGAACTGGCAGGCTTATACGCCGGAAGTGACGATGAGTTATTTCACGCAGATGGCGGGGCTAGCCTATCACAATTTCATTTCGGCGGCGGTGGGTATTGCGATGGCGGTGGCGGTGATTCGCGGGATCGCGCGGCGCGAACAGGAGACCATCGGCAATTTCTGGGTAGATCTGACGCGGACGATATTGTGGGTGCTGCTGCCGGTGTGTTTGGTGATTGCGATGATTTTTGTGTCGCAAGGCATGATTCAGAATTTGCGGCCCTATGCCACAACGCAACTGGTGGACGCGCAAACAGTGACGACCACGGGCGCCGACGGCAAAACGACTACGCAGGTGGTGCACGAACAAGTGATCCCGCAAGGTCCAGTGGCGTCGCAGGAGGCCATCAAGATTTTCGGCACCAACGGCGGCGGTTTTTTCTACGCCAACAGCGCGCATCCTTACGAAAATCCCACCCCACTGACGAATTTTCTACAGATGGTGCTGATTTTTGCGATTCCTTCGGGGCTGACGTACACGCTGGGGCGGATGACGGGATCGCAGCGGCACGGTTGGGCGGTGTGGGGCGCGATGGCCGCCCTGTTTCTGGCCGCGGTGGTTTCGGCGTACAGCGCGGAGGCGCGTGGAAATCCCTTGTTGCACGGCGTGGACCAGCGGGCGAGCAGCGCGCAGTCCGGCGGAAACATGGAAGGGAAAGAGGTGCGGTTCGGCATCGCGAATACGGCGCTTTATGCGACGGTGACGACCGATGCGAGCTGCGGCGCGGTGAATGGGATGCACGATTCGTTCACGCCGCTGGGCGGGATGATTCCGCTGATCAACATTATGCTGGGCGAAGTGGTGTTCGGAGGAGTGGGATCGGGACTGTACGGAATGATCGTGTTCGTGATTCTTTCCGTATTTATCGCGGGGCTGATGGTGGGAAGAACTCCGGAATATTTGGGAAAAAAGATCGAGGCTTACGACGTGAAGATGGCGATGCTTTCGGTGCTGATTTTTCCGCTGGTGATTTTGACGTTTACGGCGATCTCCGTCGTCGCCAAATCTTTTGGGACGCCTTCGATTTCAAATCCCGGGCCGCACGGACTTTCGCAGATTTTGTATGCCTACACTTCGGCTACGGGAAATAACGGATCGGCGTTCGGCGGTTTTAATGGGAACACGCTCTGGTACAACACGACGATCGGATGTGCGACTTTGTTCGGCAGGTTTTTCGCGGTGATTCCGATTCTGGCGATTGCGGGAAGCCTGGCGAAGAAGAAGTACGTGCCAGAATCGGCTGGAACGTTTCCAGTGACGACGCCGCTGTTTACGGTGCTGCTGGTTTCGGTGGTGCTGATCGTGAGCGCGCTGACATTTTTCCCGGCCTTGAGCCTGGGACCGATTCTGGAACATTTGATGATGCACGCGGGAAAGGTGTTTTAAGGACACATGGCTACTAAAACGAGCAATAAGGAAAAATCGCGCTGGGGACAGGAAATTGTGGTGCAGGCGGTGTGGGATTCCTTCGTAAAACTGAACCCGCGGACGCTGGCGGCAAATCCGGTAATGTTTGTGGTGGAAGTGGGCGCGCTGCTCACGTCTATTGATTTGGTGCGCGGGTTGGTGCGGCACACGCATGGGTTCGGGTTCTCGTTGCAGATCACATTGTGGCTGTGGTTCACAGTGCTGTTTGCGAACTTCGCGGAGGCGATGGCGGAAGGGCGCGGGAAGGCGCAGGCCGAGGCGTTGCGCAAATCGCGTGCGGACACTATGGCACGCAGGCTGAAACCGGATGGCAGCATCGAATCGGTGCCGGGCTCGCAATTGCGGGCTGGCGATTTGGTGCTGGTTACGGCAGGGGAATTCGTTCCTGGTGATGGTGAAGTCATCGAGGGCGTGGCTTCCGTGGATGAATCGGCGATTACTGGGGAATCGGCGCCGGTGATTCGAGAATGCGGCGGCGACCGCTCGGCGGTGACGGGCGGGACGCGCGTGCTTTCGGATGAGATCAAGGTGCGGATTACTTCGAATCCGGGCGAAACATTCTTGGACCGGATGATCAAGCTGGTGGAGGGCGCTTCGCGGCAGAAGACACCGAACGAAATTGCGCTGAATATTTTGCTGGCTGGACTGACGATTATATTTTTGCTGGCGGTGGTTTCGTTGCAGCCCATGGCGATTTATTCAGGAGCGCCGCAATCGGTGTTTGTGCTGGTGGCGTTGCTGGTTTGCCTGATTCCGACGACGATTGGCGGATTGCTTTCGGCGATAGGGATTGCGGGGATGGATCGCGTGCTGCAGAAGAACGTGCTGGCGATGTCTGGACGCGCGGTGGAAGCGGCGGGCGATGTGGATACTTTGCTGCTAGATAAGACCGGGACGATTACCTTGGGGAATCGGTTCGCGACTGAATTTATTCCGGCACCGGGCGTGAGTGAAAGTGACTTGGCTGATGCGGCGCAACTGGCTTCGTTGGCGGATGAGACGCCGGAGGGCCGTTCGATCGTGGTGCTGGCGAAAGATACGTACGGGTTGCGCGGGCGAGAATTGGGTTCGGTGGCGGCGACGTTCATTCCGTTTTCTGCGGTTACGCGAATGTCCGGCGTGGATATGGACGGGCGAAAGATTCGCAAGGGCGCGCGCGATGCGATCGTGAAATACATCAAGGACGCCGGCGGAACGGTGCCGCAGGAAACGATGGAGGCGGTGGACCGCATTTCGAATTCCGGCGGGACGCCATTGCTGGTGGCGGAAGATGCGCGGGCGCTGGGCGTGATTCATCTGAAAGATATTGTGAAGGGCGGGATGCGGGAGCGGTTTGAACATTTGCGCGTGATGGGGATTCGCACGGTGATGATTACCGGCGACAACCCCTTGACCGCGGCGGCGATTGCGCGCGAGGCGGGAGTGGATGATTTTCTGGCGGAGGCGCGACCGGAAGACAAGTTGGCTTTGATTCGCCGCGAGCAGGCCAAGGGCAAGCTGGTGGCGATGACGGGCGACGGCACGAACGACGCGCCGGCTTTGGCGCAGGCGGACGTTGGTCTGGCGATGAATGCGGGAACGCAAGCGGCAAAAGAGGCCGGGAACATGGTGGACCTGGATTCGAATCCGACGAAATTGATTGAGGTGGTGGAAATCGGAAAACAATTGCTGATTACGCGCGGGGCGCTGACTACTTTTTCCGTGGCGAATGACGTGGCGAAGTATTTCGCGATTATTCCGGCGATGTTCGCGGCGGCTTTTCCGGAGCTGGAGGTGTTGAACGTGATGGGGCTGAAGAATCCGCACTCGGCGATTCTTTCGGCGGTAATTTTCAACGCGCTGATTATTATTGCGCTGGTGCCGCTGGCTTTGCGCGGAGTGAAATACCGGCCGCTGGGCGCGGAAGCGCTGCTGCGGCGTAATTTGCTGGTGTACGGGCTGGGCGGAATTATCGCGCCGTTCATCGGGATCAAAATAATTGATGTGATTATCACGCACGTGGGAATGGCTTAGGGGCGCTTGACTTATGAAAAGGAATTTGCTGATTTCAATCTGGATGACGCTGGCAACGACTGTGCTGCTGGGGATTTTGTATCCGCTGACCGTAACTTTTTTGGCGCAATGGGCATTTCCGCGACAGGCGAATGGAGAAATCATTCACTGGGGCGGGAAGATGGTGGGATCGAGCCTGATCGGGCAGCCGTTTACTTCGGCGGGATATTTTCATTCGCGGCCTTCGGCCGCGGGGGCTGCTGGATACGATCCGGATGCGTCCAGTGGAGGAGCATCAAATTTGGGGCCGACGAATTCGGCTTTGATTACGCGCGTGAATAGCGACGTGCAGAAGTTGCAGGCGGAGAACCCTGGGGCGCGGATTCCCGTGGACTTGGTTACTAGTTCGGGCTCGGGGCTCGATCCGCATATTTCACCGGCCTCTGCGGAATTTCAGATTGCGCGGGTGGCGCGGGAGCGGGGGATGAGTGAGGGGGACCTTCGCGCATTGGTGGCGCAGCATACGGAGGGGCGGCAGTGGGGATTCCTCGGCGAGCCGCGGGTGAACGTGTTGGAATTGAATTTGGAACTGGATGCGGTGCGGCCGTTGCATTAGGGCTTGGCGCGGTTCGGAGGCGTCGCTTCCGACTGTGTGGGAGAGCTGCACAATCGGGATTTCAGCGGCTAGAGCCGGTCGGGTTCTAGGCAGTGTATGTCGTGGCCGAAGCCACGACCCACAAAGACTCCCAAGTTCTCGCACACACTCTTCAGGAGTTGATGCCGCGCCTTGGCCGAATGCGGGGAGGCAAGCCTCCCCTTGACAAAGCGGCGGCAAGCCGCACTCCCGATCGGTTAGAGCCATCCGTTCGGCTTCTGGGCCAATCCGTGAGTCGCGTTCACGGCACGCGGTGAGGCAGATTATTTTTTATTTTTCAGTGCGAGGGGCGCGGGATTTTGGTTTGGGTGGATCAAAGCGATAGCCGATCCAGGGCTCGGTGTGGATGTAACGCGGATGGCGAGGATCGGGCTCAATTTTCCGCCGCAATTGATTGATGAAAACGCGCAGGTATTCGGTCTCTTCTCCGTAGTCGGGTCCCCAGACGGCTTGCAGAAGGCGGCGGTGCGCCTGCGCCTTGCCGGAATTGGAAACGAGCTGGCGCAGAAGTTCAAATTCCTTGGGCGTGAGGCGGACAGGCTTTTCCTGCACCATCACGGTGCGTTTCTCGAAGTCAATTTTGAGGTCGTCGGAGACGAAGGGCGGCGTGGCATCGCCGGGAGCGGCGCGGCGCAGAGCGGCACGAATGCGCGCCATTAACTCTTCGACGCCGAAAGGCTTGACTACGTAATCGTCGGCGCCGGCGTCGAGAGCCTGGACCTTGTCGCGCTCGGTATTGCGCACCGTGAGCATGATGATCGGCGCATCGCAGGTGGTGCGAATTTCGCGACAAGTTTCGAGGCCGGAGATTCCGGGCAAGTTCACGTCCAGAAGAATAAGATCGGGCCTCATGCCGCGAACTTTTTCGAGAGCTTCTTCTCCGCTGCGGACCTCGACGACGGAGTAGCCCTGCGACGCGAGCGTGGTGAGCATGACGCGGCGGATCTGCGGTTCGTCGTCTACTACGAGAATGGTGGCGGCGTTCATCAGTCTCTGCTCCGGCCGCGTTCGGTGGGCAGCGTGAAGGAAAAAACGGAGCCTTGGCCGCGTTGGCTTGTCAGGCTCATGGTGCCGCCGTGGGCTTCGATGATGGCTTTGGCGATGGGCAGGCCCATGCCAGTGCCCTGCACCAGATAGCGCTGATCCTTACCGCGATAAAATTTTTCGAAGATGAGGCTCTGCTCGAGGTCGTCAATGCCGGCTCCGCGATCAGCGACGCTGGTGACGACGAAATCGCCGGCCAGTTCCGCAGTGATAGTGATGGGCTGGGCCGCGGGCGAATATTGATTAGCGTTCTCGAGCAGATGGACAAGCGCTTCGCGGGCGCGGGAAATATCTACACGGACCCGGGGCAGGACTGGTTGCACGTTGACGTTCACGACGCGATCGCCCAGTGTGACGCGGCACTTGCTGAGAGCGGCGGCGATGACGTCTTCGATGGGGCGCGGTTCGAGCTCGAGCTCGACTTCGCCGGCATCCAGGCGGGCCATTTCGCCGGCTTCGCCGACGAGGCGATTCAAGCGATCGGTTTCTTCATTGATGATGGTGAGAAGCTCCGTGCGCTGGCGGTCGGTGACGCTGGCGTTGGAGAGCAAGTTTGTTACCGATGCTTTGATGGAAGTGAGCGGCGTGCGTAGCGCGTGCGTGACGGAGTCGAGGAGCGCGGTGCGCAGGCGTTCGCCTTCGCGCGCGGCTTCGGTTAGGCCGAGTTGCTCGATGGCGCGGGCGCGTTCGATGGCGACAGCGACGAGCGTGCCGATTGCTTCGAGAGTCTGGCGTGAAAGCATGGAGCCGGAAATTCCCAGGCTGCCGATGGAGCGTCCGCCGAGACGCACCGGGACGAAGCAGAGACTGTTCGGGACGTCTATCACGGGCTCTTCGCGGAGAACGACGGTGTTGAGACTTTCGAGATCGAGTGTGGCGACGACCGGGCCGGAGCGATAGATTTTTTGTTTTTCGGCCAGAAGCAGGGCGGCGGCGCCGACTTCGAAAATATCCACGATCTGCGAGGGTATGCGGTTGAGCAATTGGATTACGTTGCCGGATTCGAGCAGTCCCTGGCTGAAGGAATATAGCTTTTCGATTTCGCGTCGGCGTTGCGAGGCATCTTCGGCTTTCTGGCGGGCGCGAGTGGAAAGATGGCTGGCCAGCACGGAGACGACCAGAAAAGCGAAGAGCGCGACCCAATTCTGCGGGTCGGCGACCGTGAATCTGCCCACCGGCGGCAGGAAATAATAATTGAACGCGAGCATTGCCACCACGGACATAAAAACCGAAACGGCGATGCCCCATACGGTGGAAACGGCTAGAATGGCGAGCAGAAAACTGAGCGCTACAGTGGTGGGGTTGACGATCAGAATGTGGCTGTACACAACGGAAATGCCCAGCACCAGAGCGAAAGCAGCCAGAAATCGCAGGGATCGGGTGAACCAGTGCACGCGCACGCTGCCATTCTAACGTAGCTTTCACAGCGTTCGTAGAAGAGAATACACCGATGCCAAAGACCCCCGAGCAGTGGCTGGCCGCGGCCAACCCGGCCGAAAAAATAAAAGGCGCGCTGAAGCTATTTCTGGGATATGCGCCGGGCGTGGGCAAGACGTTCAGCATGTTGAGCGAGGCGATTCGCCGGCACAGCCGCGGCGAAGATGTGGTGATTGGCGTGGTGGAAACGCACGGACGAAGAGGGATCGCCGAACTCGCCGCGCAACTGGAGACCGTGCCGCGGCGGATGATTGATTACAAGGGGACGCTATTCGCGGAGCTGGATCTGGACGGGATTCTGGCACGGAAACCGCGGGTGGTACTGGTGGACGAACTGGCGCACACGAATATTCCGGGTTGCCGGCATCGCAAGCGCTACGAAGACGTGCTGGAATTGCTGGATGCGAACATTGATGTGATCTCGACGGTGAATATTCAGCACATCGAAAGCATCGCGCCGACGGTGCGCGCGATTACCGGAGTGGCGGTGCGCGAGACGGTGCCGGACTGGGTGCTGCAAGTTTCCGATGAAACGGTGATGGTGGATTTGACGCCGGAGGCGCTGCAGAACCGGATGCGGCGCGGAGACGTCTACGGAAAAGAAAAGGTAGAGCAGGCGCTGAAGAATTTTTTCCGCCGAGGGAATTTGATCGCGTTGCGGGAGCTGGCGTTGCGCCAGGTGGCGGAACAGGTGGACCGCAGCCTGGAATCGTACATGGTGGAGAAGGATATACAGGAAGCGTGGGCGGTGCGCGAGCGGCTGGCGGTGTGCATCAGCGAAAATCCGAAGGCGCAATATCTGGTGGCGCGTGCGGCGAGGATGGCACGGCGGATGGATGCGGAGCTTTACGCTGTGCACGTGGATTTGGATCGCGAAAGCGAGCAGGAGGAATCGAAATCTCTCGCGGCTAATTTACAATTTGCGGAAAATTTGGGAGCAAAGCCGGTGCGGTTGAAGGGGCACCAGGTAGCGGAGGCGATGGCGCAATTTGTGCGGGAGAAACATATTACGCATGTGATTTTTGGGAGGTCCGCTACGGAGGGATGGCGGAAGCTTTTGTACATGAATGCGATTAATAAGTTTTTGAACGATGCGCCGGCGGTGGATGTGCATATTGTTACGCAGGAGGCGGAGTGAGCGTGCGCGGAGTATTGCGGTGCCGGTGGTTTGGGTTTAAACCCCGGCCCTGCAAAACTAAGCTGTGAAGATACCCTCTGAATTCCCCTCTTGCAAAAAAGGAAGTCTGCCGTAAGCGCGCGGCCTGAGCCAAGAAAATCCGATCCGCAAACAGCCGTTGCTTCGCCAGGTGAACCGACAGCAGCTGAGCGGGCGAGCCGTGGATGTGGAACACCTCATCGGCGACGAGCATCCGGCCAGAGCTATGGGGCACTGCTAGGGCGCCTGCACCTGCGTGCCTTTTATCCAGCCATCGAGAGCAGTGCAGAAGCAGGCGGGCGTCCGGCGTTCGATCCGCCAGTGCTGATCCGCCTCTGGGTCGATCACGAAAACGTCGCAGGAATTTTTGCCGATTTGCTGAAAAGCCGCGGACATGCTGGCGACGGCGGGCACGGCAAACGAAGTGCCGCGAGCCTCGCCAAGTTTTTGGCGGATATTGGCCTCATCTTGAGCACCTGCGATGATCACGAGAACGTTCAGGGGTCTGGGATCCACGGTTTGAAGTGCGCTGAAATCAAACAGCCCTGTGCCGCGGCGCGACGCTCAAGAGATTTAAGGATGGGAGGCTGCGTCGCCAAAAGCTTCCGGAAGCCTCTGCCGGAAGAATCGTCCGGTTGGGATGAAAGGATTGGCGGGGCGTCAGTCGAACATTATTGGGGTCGCAAATCGAAGCGCATGGCGCGATATGTGACGGCGAGGCTTGCGAAAAACTAGCTTTCGTCGGGAGGAATGTCGAAGTTCACCAGTTCGGCCTGGAAGCCGCGGGTTTTTATTGCGCCGTAGGTCATGCCTAAGACCATCCAGATGGCGCCTAGTTTGAGGGCGGGGCCGCTTAAGTGGGTCCAAATGAACGCGCAAATCAGAAAACCGAGTAGCGGCGAAAGGAGGTTGAGGATTTGCTTTTTTTCTTCGCGCACGTAGTAGCGGACGAGAGCGGCGACGTTGACGCCCATGAAGGCGAGGAGGGCGCCGAAGTTGAGGAGGTCCGCGCCTTGGTCGTAGGTGATGATAAATGAGCCGGCCAGGGCGATGGCTCCGACCAGGATTACGTTGTTGCGCGGGATGTGATTTTTGGGGTCGAGCGTGCCGAAGAATTTTTTGGGGATGCCGTTGCTGCGGCCCATGCCGAAGAGGAGGCGAGCGGCGCCGAGCTGCGAACCCAAGCCCGAGCCGATGTTGGCGATCAGGATGGTGAAGTTGACGAGTTGGAACAGAAAATAGCCGCCGGCCGTCTGAGCGACGAGTGGGAAGGCGGAAGTGATTTTGTCCGAAGGAAAGGGCTGGTCGCGCCAGACCAGCTGCGCGGCATAGACTTCGAGCGAAGCTAGCACGCCGGTGATGAGGCAGACCAGGACGGTGGCTAGCATGATGTTGCGGCGGGGATTTTCGACTTCTTCGGAAAAGGTGGAGATGGCATCGAAGCCGATGTAGGTGAGGACGGCGACGGATGTTCCGTGGAAAACATTTTTGAAGCTGAAGGTGGCGGGATTGTAGAACGGGTGCGTGAAAAAGCCCTGGCCGTATTCGTGCAGGCTCCAAAGAAAATGGATGACGAAGGCGAAAAAAATCACGACTACGATGGACATGCCGGCGGCCATCACGTCGTTGATACGCGCGGAGGTTTTGACGCCGCGGATGTTTAGAAGCGTGAAAGCGCCAGCGTAGAAGACCGCGAGCGTCCAATACGGCAGGAACGGAAGAATATTCTGGGTGAGCTGGCTGCAGATGATGGTGCAGATGAGCGGATTCAGGATGTAATCCATAACGATGGCCCAGCCGGTGACGTAGCCTAGGGCGGGATTGAGTTCCTGGCCGACGTAGGTGTAAGCGGAGCCGGCGGAAGGATAGGCGCGGGCCATTTTTCCGTAGCTGATGGCGGTGAAGAGCATGGCGACCATGGCGATGAGGATGGTGGTGACGACGTGGCCGCGAGCGTCGTTACTGATTACGCCGTAGATGCCCATGGGGGCGATCGGCTGGATGATCACGATGCCGATGATGATGAGGTCCCAGAGGGTTAGGACGCGGCGGAGTTGTACTGTTGATTGCGCGGATTGGGCGGGCTCGTTGGGCATCGGTCCTCTTGAAAATGAACGCAGCGCCGGGAACGCGCGCGCGCGGAACTCATGTTACAGAAAATTGTGCGTACGAACAGCGGCGCCCGAAAACCAGCGAGCACTCATTCGGTGATCACGGATTTTACAAGATTTCTGGGGCGGTCTACGTCGCAGCCGTTCAGGACGGCGAAGTGGTAGGCAAAGAGCTGAAGTGGCACGACTTCCAGAATCGGCAGGAGCAGCTCCGTCGCGGGAGGAATGAAAATGGTGCGATCGGCCACCGTGGTGACTTCGCGATCGCCTTCGGTGGCGATGGCGATGGATTTACCGCCGCGGCTTTTGACGTATTCGAGTACGAGCAAAGTTTTTTGGTAGCGGAGGACGGAATCGGGATCGGCAGCGTCGCGCGTGACCAGAACCACGACCACTAGATTTTCGTCTACTAAAGCGTTTGAGCCGTGGCGCAGTTCGCCGGCTGGCAGGCCTTCGGCCTGGACGTAGGAAATTTCCTTAAGCTTGAGTGCGCCTTCGCGGGCTATGGCGTAATGGACGCCGCGGCCCAGGAACATGAAGGTGCGGCCTTGCTGGAATTCGCGCGCGCAACCGGAAGCCTGGGCGTCCCATGTCGGCAAATACTTTTCGATGCGACGGGGCAGCTCAGAGAGAAAATTCAGATGCGTGCGGGTGACTTCCGCCGTCATGCGTCCGCGCTGGCGGGCTAGAAAAAGCGCGAGCAGATAGAGCATCGTCAGCTGCGCAGTGAAACTTTTCGTCGCGGGGATGGCTTTTTCCAGGCCGGCGCAGGTTTGCAGATTCGCGCTGGCTTCGCGCGAGATTGTGGAATCAGCGACGTTTGATATGGCGACGGTTTTCGCGCCGCGGTTCAAAGCTTCGCGTTGCGCGGCGGTGGTGTCTGAGGTTTCGCCGGACTGCGTGATGACGACCACGATCGGATCGGTGTCCGAATGGGTAGAGCGATAGCAATACTCGCTGGCGTATTCCACGTCCACGGCGACGCCTGCAAGATCTTCCATCATGATTTCGCCTGCCAGCCCGGCGTTGCGGCTGGAACCGCTGGCGGCGATGATGATTTTCTTGAACGCGAAGAGCGCCTTTTCGATGGGCTGCAGTGAATTGGAAAAAATTACGTCGTCGGCTACATTTTGGCGAATGGTTTCAAGAATGGCCTGCGGCTGCTCGTAAATTTCGCGCAGCATGTGATTCGGAAATTGTCCTGGAGGCATATTGGATGGCCCGCCCTGCTCGCTGAACATTAGTGTCCTGCTCCAGTGGATAACGCGGGCAGGCCGCGGCCTTCTTTCAGAGGGATGGTGGCGGACGCGATGTTCCATCCGGAGACGGTCAATTCCGATCCGCCGAATACTGACGACGTCGGAAGATAGCGCGCGGTAAGCTCACGAGATTCGCCGGGCATCAGCTCGATGTAATTATCGTCCCAGAACACGGGCAAGATTTCATCGGACTGGCCGCTTTTGTGAATGCCCAGATGAATCTGAAAAGCGAGATGCTCGCTGGGATTTTTCAGCAGCACATGAGCGACGGGGCCGTCGGGGCCGGGCAACACGCTGGCATTGACGTCCACGGTGACTTTTTCGAGCGCCTTCAGGGCCGTCAAATCTTCGTAAGACGAAACGGGAGTGAAGCGGTAGGTGGTCTTGGTCCACTCGTAGGTGTTCTTCTTGGCCGAGAGCCAGTAGAAATTCTGGCTGACGATTTTTCCGTCGCTGGATTGCATTTGCAGCTGAACGAAATACGCCGGCGAGGCGGGGCTGAAAGCTTCCGCGGGGAGCGTGAGGGCTTTCTGCACACCGTCGGCGTCCACGTCAACCTGGACCTGTTTTGAAAATCGTTCGTGCAGAGAAACGTCGTAAAGCTTGGCTGTGACCGTCAGGCCCGCGGCCTTTTCGTAGCGGCTGTTGACGACGGCGATGCCGTTGTCGTCGTAGGAATATTGCACGTGCAGCGGCTCGCAGGCTTTTTTCGTACCAAAATATCCGCCGGCGGGCTGCAGGTAATAATCGAACAGGTGCCAGATGGTCGAGGGCCAAGCGTTATTGAGCATCCACTGAATGATACCCGTGGTGGCGTACTTGTTGCGAGAGTAAGCCTCGAACATGGCGCGTTCGCCTTCATACGCCATGGCTTGGGATTTCACGAGGTAGTCGTCAAGGCCGGCGGGCGGGCCGTAGATCGCGTCCATGGCGCTATTGAAATGCGTGAGGTCCTTGAAGCCTTCGGAACCGGCGTGAAAATTCCAGAAGGAATCCTGCGGCCACATGTGGTCGTCGGGAATGAATTTTTTCAGGCAACTTGCGAGCGGAGGCGCGGGGCCGGGGCTGGTTTCGGTGTTGAAACCGAAAGCGCCGCCGTATTTATTCGTGTCAATGAGCCAGTAATCGGGCGGGACGTAGTCGTACGGGCCAGTCATCTTTACGCCGGAGGGGCCGGTGACGGTGGTGGGAGTGGCGGAGGCGGAAGATATATACGGATTGGGCCAGGAGGCTTCTTTCAGGACTTTTATGTAAGCGGTTTCGACGTTGGCGGGTGGAGGATTATCGCTGCCATTGAGCCAGACGAGCATGCTGGGATGGCTGCGCATGCGCATGATTTGCGAATGCAGCGAGGCGGTGGCAATTGCCAAAGTTTCGGGTTGCCAGTGCTTCCACTGTTCCCAGATATCGCAGCAGCACCAGCCGGCCATGATGAGGACGCCGCGCTGGTCGGCAAGGTTGTAGAACTCGTCGGATTCCAGCTTTCCTTCCAGGCGGATGGTGTTCAGGTTCATGTCGCGGACGTAGCGAAATTCGTTTTCGAGGCGGTCCATGTCCTGGCGAAGCAGCATGTCTGGTGACCAGCCGCCGCCGCGGATTAATATGTTTTTGCCGTTGATGGAAAATTGCAGAGCGCCGGTGGAATTCAGCGCGGCGGTGATTTCGCGGATGCCGAATTGTACGGTTTGCACGTCGGATTCCTGGTTGCCTGTCGTGAAACGCAGCGAAAGTTCGTGGAGGTCTTGCGCGCCCATGCCGTAGGGCCACCACAGTTTGGGATTGTTGATTTGCAATTGCGGATACGTGTCGCAGAGAAAGCGGGCAGTGCGCGTTTCGTGCGGTTTCAGCGTGTAGGTCTGGTGGACTTGCACGTCGTCGAACTGGGCTTCGAGAGTGCCGGCGACTTCTTCGTTGGTCGCATTGTGCAGTTCGGCTTCGATGGCTAGATTGGCTTGCGCGAGCGACGTGGTGGGAAAATGCGTGATGACCTGGGGGTAGCGGATTGCTACGGGGCCGCTGGCTTGGAGATAAACCGGACGCCACAGGCCCATGCCTTTGTCGGGGGGCGCGGGATTCCAGTCAACCCAGTTGATGCCGAGGTCTTTGTCGGTTTGCGCGAAAGTTTCCACTGCTAGTGAATTGGATTGGCCTGCGATGAGCTGGGCGGAGATTTCGTATTCGTAGGTGCGGTAGGCGCCGGCGACATCTTTGGCGTCGGCGATTTTGTGACCATTGAGCCAGATGTTAGCGCGGTTGTTGATGCCGCCGAAGTGCAGCCACACTTTGCGACCGGCGAAATTTTCGGGAAGCTTGAATTCCGTGCGATACCACCAGGCACAGCGGAAGGGGCTGTCTTGCGGCATGGACAGCAGAGAAAAATTCTTGCCGATGGGATATTCGGTGCCGGGAATATCGCGCAGGTTTTTTCCGTAGTAGGGATCGGGGTAGGTTTTATCGGCGACCAGCGCGGCTACGAGCGTGGCTGGGACGGTGGTGGAATGCCAACCGGTGGTGTTGAAGCCGGCGCTGGAGATTTGTTCGCCGGTGGCGTTTATCTGGCAAGAGGACTGCAGGGTCCAGTCCGAGTGCAGGAATAATTTCGCGGCGGAATCCGAGTGAGTGTCGGCGAAGAGGCGGACGGGCGCGAGCGCGGACATCAGTACCAGGGCGGCGACTGCGACGCGCTGAGGACGCCAACGAACGATTGGACTTTTGCGCAAGGTGCCTCGACCTCCCGTCTGAGCTAGTGGGCAGTGAAGGATTCTGTGTGACAGCTGCTAAAAACTGTACTGCAGCGGCGGAAGCCGCGTGCATTGCTCATGCTGATTGTCGTGGCTGAAGCCACCACCTCAAACATACAGCATACGGCCATTCATTTGCGGCCCGCTGAGATTCATTAAAATTTATTAAAGCGAGTATTATGCGCGCGTTGCTTGCAAGTCAAGCCTAAAACCGACGCGCCGGCGCACAATTCTAGGTCCAGGAAACGGCGCGCGTGGATTCGCGCACGACGAGCTCGGGCGCGAGCAGCCGGTGCAGGGCTGGGGATTCGCGTTCCTCGATAGCGGCATTGACGGCGTCCAAAATGATGCCCACGGCGGCGTTGCCGAGCGCTTCCATCGGCTGGCGGACGGTGGTGAGGGACGGAACGGAAAGGCCGGCGGGGATTACATCGTCAAAGCCGATGACGGAGCAATCTTCGGGAACTTTTATACCCGCGCGAGCCAGGCAGCGGATGACGCCGAACGCGGTCATGTCGTCGAAGGCCATCACGGCGGTGAAGCGCTTTTTGTGTTTCAGGAATTCCTCGGTGAGTTTCAGGCCGCCTTCGTAGCTGGAATTGGGATCGAAGGAATCTGGCAGATCGAGGACGAGCGCGGGATCGATTTCCAGATTCACGGAACGGGCGAAGGCGCGCACGCCGCGCCAGCGCGGAGAACTATCGCCCAACATTTTCGGACCGCGGATGAAGGCGATCTTGCGATGGCCGAGGGAATGGAGATGTTCCATGGCGAGATGCGCACCGGCTTCGTTGTCCACCATGACGGAGCTGACGGCGCCGGAACGGAGTTCGCGGCCGATCATTACGGCGGGGATGTTGCGTTTTTCGACGTCGGCGAGAAGGTCTATATCCACGAAGAGCCAGTTGGCTACGACGATGAGCGCTTCGACGGGGCGCGCGAGGAGCATTTCGAGATAGCGCTCGAAGCGGCCGCGTTGATTGTGCACGTCGGTGAGGATGGGGAGGTAGGAGGCCTGGTAGAGCGCGTTTTCGATACCGCGAAGAATTAATGTGCAATACGGGTCGGTGATATCGAAGACCATGACGCCGACGGTGCGATTGCGTTTGGCGCTGAGGAAGCGCGAGACGACTTTGGGGCGGTAGGCTAGTTTTTTCGCGGCGCGTTCGATGCGGTCTTTGGTGGTGGGCGGGATGTAGCGGGAGAGCGGGGCGTTATTGAGGACGATGGAAACGGTGGCGGGAGAAACGCCGCTTTCCAGCGCGACGTCGCGCAGAGTGACGGCGGTGCTTTTAACTTTTCGACGAGTCAAGAATGGCTCCGAGATGGCTGACGATGATGGCGCACGTGGAATGAACATCTTTATCACAGGCGGTGCGGGGAGGCTAGCGGTACGAGGGGCGGCCCGTCTGGGAATTTGCCGGCGAACGAGTCAGGCGCGAGCGTGGAAGCGCCACGCAGAGGCTTTGAGTGGTGTAGCGGGAATGCGCGCGAGGCGAGCCTCGCGCCAGGCAAAGCGGCGGCAAGCCGCCGCAGTCCCACAGGGGCCACGCTGGCGGAATTGGGCTGCCACATTTTCGATCGCTGCGGGGCTCCTCCTTTCCTACTCCTTTCCTATTGACATTCTATAGGTCGGTGGTAGGATTCGTATAGAACGGCGATAGGAGAGTGCGAGTGAGCCCTGAACAGACTAGCCTTTTGCAGGGGACTTTGGATTTGCTGATATTGAAATCGCTGCGGGCGGGCGAGATGCACGGATTGGGGATTTCGCGGCGGATTCAGCAGATTACCGGGGGGACATTTGTGGTGAAGCCGGGGTCGCTGTTCCCTGCCCTGCACCGGATGGAAGAAGAAGGATGGATTACAGCGTTTTGGGGAGAATCGGAGAATAATCGGCGCGCGAAATTTTACCGCCTGTCGAAGCCGGGAATGAAGCAGCTGGAAGCGGAAACCAAGCGCTGGAGCCGCATTTCCCTGGCAATTGGGCAGGCATTGGAAACGTCGTAGGGAGGCACCGAACATGCCGCTGCTTGTGAAAGCTCGAAGTTTTCTGCGCAATCTTTTTTATTCTCGCCGGGTGGATGCGGACCTGGACCAGGAGGTTCATGCACATCTGGAACTACTGATCGAAGAAAAAATGCGTGCGGGGATGCCAGCGGCGGAGGCGCGTCGGGAGGCGCGGGTGGAATTGGGCGGAGTGGAGCAAGTGAAGGAACAGGTGCGCGATTCGCGCACGGGGGCGTTCCTGGATTCGTTGGTGCAGGATGTCCGCTTCGCGGTACGGAGCTTGCGGCGCACGGCGGGGTTGACGGCGTTCGTCGTGATAACGCTGGCGCTGGGGATCGGGATGACATCTGCAACATTCAGCATGGTGGATGCGCTGATTTTCCGGCCGTACCCGGTGCCGCATGCGAGCGGCGTGGTTTCGCTGGCGGGCACCACGCACGATAGCAAGTTCGAGAATTTTTCCTACCGTGAATACCTGGACATCCGCGACCACACCAAAAGTTACGACGGCGTGATCGCCTACGCGGATATGCAGGCGGTGGGCTTCAGCGCCGAGCCCGGAGTTACGCCGCGAATCAAGGGCGGGATGATGGTTTCGGGAAATTTTTTTCAGGCGCTGGGAGTGGAGCCGCGGTTGGGACGCGGATTTCGCGCGGACGAAGATCAAGTGCCCGGGCGCGACGCGGTGGTGGTGCTGGGGCCGGACTTCTGGCGGCATGAATTCGCGGGCGACGCCAGCGTGGTGGGCAAGACGATTCGACTGAACGGCACGGCGTTCGCGGTGATTGGCGTGGCTCCGGATGAGTTTCCGGGGCTGCTGACGTTCGGGCATCCGGACTTCTATATGCCCCTGGCGATGGCGCGCGTATTTTCGACGAACCTGGGGAAGAATTTTTTCGAGGACCGTGACGATCGCGAGTTGAGCGTGAAGGCGCGCTTGAAACCGGACGCAAGCTTGCAGCAAGCGCGCAACGAACTCGAGGTGCTGGCGAAAGGATTCGAGCGGGATTATGCGAACGTGACGCGCAGCCGCGGTGCGACCGTTTATACGCAATTTCAAACGCGGACGACCGAAGACCAGAATTGGAGGTTCGGCGTGGTCTTCGTGATCCTGGCGCTGGCCGTTCTGCTGGTGGCTTGCACCAACGTTGCGGGACTGCTGCTGAGCCGTGCACGCGAGCGAGCGCGGGAAATCGCGGTGCGGCTGGCGCTGGGAGCGGGACGTTTACGGTTGATCCGGCTGCTGCTGACGGAAAGCCTGATACTTGCAACCTTGGGCGGACTGGCGGGGATTGCCATCGGCTACGGCGTCATCGAGTGGTTCCGCTCGAAAGACACCATCATTTTTGCGACGGAGTTGCCGATGGCCGTGCCCTTCCAAATGGACAAGCGCGTGCTGCTGCTATGCGTCGGATTGTCGGTGTTGAGCGCATTTCTTTGCGGGCTGGCTCCGGCGCTGCAGAGCACCCGGGTGGATTTGGTGAATGCGCTGAAGTCGGCCGATGTGGACGTCCCTGGACGCAAGCGTTTGTGGGGCCGCACTATGCTGGTGGTGGCGCAGGTGGCGATGTCGCTGATGCTGCTGACAGCTTCTTTCCTGATGGCGCGCGGATTCCAGCACGACTTGCTGGTAGGAACCGGTTTCACGAAAGATCATTTGCTGATGACCAGTTTCGATCCGCGCCTGATTCAGTACGACGCGACGCAAACGCAACAGTTCTACAAGCTGCTGGCTGAACGGATGAGGGAAACTCCCGGAGTGCAGAGCGAGGCGCTGACGCAGAATGTTCCACTGGGACAGGACGATTTTGACGGCGTGACGTTTGTGCCGGACGGTTTCACGATGCCGCCGGACCGCGAGAATTTCGCTTCGATCATGGATACGGTGGATGAAGGATATTTCCAGACAATGGGAATTCCGATGCTGCGCGGCCGCGCCTTTCTGGAGACCGACACCGCCGATGCGCCGCGCGTGGCTATCGTGAATGCGCACTTTGCGAAGCACTATTGGCCAGCAGGCGACGCTTTGGGCAAACATATCCGCATGGACAGCAGCACCGGGGCGGCGGTGGAGATTGTAGGCGTCGCAGAGACTATTAAGTATCAAACGATGACAGACCCGATAGATTTCGTGTACCTGCCGCTGGCGCAGCACCCGGTGGCGCGGATGGTATTGCTGTTGCGCTCGGACGGCGATCCGCTGCAATTGGTGCAGCCGGTGAAGGACGCGGTGCGCAGCCTGGATCCGAACCTGCCGCTGTTGCAGACGCGCGCTTATGAGGAGTTCTACCTGAACCAGGCCGTGCGCGGACCGAACATAGCGATTGATCTGGTGGGAACCATGGGAGCGGTGGGCCTGCTGCTGGCCATCGCCGGCCTGTACGGGCTGGTGGCATACAACGTGAGCCGCCGGACGCACGAAATCGGAATTCGCATGGCGCTGGGCGCGGTGAGTTCGGATGTGCTGCGGCTGGTGATGGGCAAAGGCATCACGCTGGTGGGAATGGGAACGGCGCTGGGGCTATTGATGGGTTTCGCGCTGGAGCGGCTGATGAATGCGATGATATTCAACTCCGGCGGAGTGGACGTCGTCGCGTATGCGATCGTGGTGCCGTCGCTATTTCTGGTGGCGATGCTGGCGGCGTATGTGCCGGCGCGACGAGCATGCCGGATTGCGCCGACGCAGGCGCTGAGATACGAGTAGTTCGCGCAGTTGCTGAAGTGTGGCAGCTCCCCAATGGTTTTGCGATGAGGCTCGCGCGAGGTTCCCAGCGCGAGACATTCGGGCGCAGCGCCGGCGCCTCGTGGAAATTTCCTTTTTGAGAATTTCTTCTGGATTACAAAACTCGCAGGTTTCCGGTATCGCCTGACTAAAATCAGCGCCTGCAATTCGATTGAAAAATTCTGGACTGTCGAGCGCCGCGCAAAGTTGTGTGCGTGAACGGTCCCGCTGCTGTTGCGATACGACACGTTTCAAATTGAGCGTTTAGTCTTTGAGGTCCGACGCGCGCTGATAGTTCGAAATTCTACAGACTGAAACTGGAATCAACGCGACCTTGTTCAACGGGTCAGGAGCGATCTCTTCAGGCTGGTCGGAGTTAGCAGTCACTGTAACTCTCCTCGCGGATTCGTCACGCCAGACTTCCAAACGGAAAATCCGCACTATTACTGGGGAGCATCGAATCTCCCGAGGAGAAATAAGATATGACCAGTCTGTTTTCTCGAATTACGCTCGGCTCGGCGATTGGCACCATCTCACTTTTTGCAGTGGGGTGCGGCACGACTTCCAACCCAACTTCACCCGCGCCGCAAAGCGGCACTGTGGCGATGACGATGAGCGATGCATCTATGGGCCGTAAACTTTAATGGTCCGGTGCGCCAACATCCGGTAGCGAATATTGCCGCAAGGGTGCTGCGCCACATCTACGGAACGGCGATTGCGAGCGACAACACCTCGTTCGCCATAACGAAAGATTTTGCCGTGGAACCAGCAACCAGTCCGGAGACGAGTGTTGCCAGCGCGCAAGATTTGACGCTTCTGGCAGACGCGACGAACGGAACCATTGTCTATAACGTCGACCAAGAGGACACAGGGACGCTCACGGATTTTTCCACGATCGCCAGCACGCTGGAGGGCAAGTTCGTCTGCGTGGCCGCGCGTTTTCAGCCGGACAGCAAGCTGGTGGCGGTGCGCATGTGGGTGAGCACGTCGTTCAATAGCGTGTGGCTCGGTCCGGAAGGGCATGTGCTGCACGTAGATACGATTGGAGACATCGTCACGGTGCAGAACCAGATGGGTGTGGGCGTGCCGGTTACGGTGGACGAAAACACGGAATACTATTTCCGCACGCCGGGCAGTGCAGTGGAAGACGCAACGTCGATCGGCGCGGGAATCGCGTTCCTGTCAAATGTCGTGCGCGGCTTCCAGGTGCATGCGAGCTCGTGGGATCCCGGGGTGAGTCCGATGCTCGCACATAGGATTGATATAGAGATTGCCCGATTCGAGAGCGGGATTTCGGACGCGGATGGGAGCGGATTCACTGCCACAACCAACTTCAGCATTGGGACAGACGACTACTCGCTGACGTTGCCTTAGATTTCGGGCGCTACGGCGAACGGAGCAGATCCGTTGACCGGCGTTGCCATCGCCGGATTCAAGTGGTGGTATGGTGCAATCCCGACCGCCCTCAACGATCAAGTCACTGCGGTCGAGACGTGCGAAGCGGTCACGGCCAGTTCGGCAGAGGTTGCCGGCAAGGTGGGCACCATTCCGCCTGCGGGCGAAAGCGTTGCTACCTGGAATGATCCCATTGCCCCGGGGTGCATGGTCGATGCCGTGGACGATTCTGGTGCCGGCGCCGCTTCCGACAGGGACGGTAGTCAGCGGGTACACTGCGGGCAGTTTCACGATCGAGGTGGACGGCGGCGGCCGAGATGTGCGGGCGGACTTGAGCACTGCGGCAGGCTCAGTCCCGCTTGTTTACCAGATTGACCGCACCGCGAATGTGGTGACGATCACCCCGGTGGACATCACGACGACGGCGGGCGTGGCGGCTAGCACGACTAATTTGATCGCCGGTCCGCGAGCGAAGGTGTTCGGCGTGCCGCAGCTGGACGGAAGTACCAAGGCCGATGCGGTGTTCTTCTACACGAGAACTTTCCCGGCAGACACCATCCAGAGCGTGGTTGCATCAGGGTTGCGCCGCTCACGGGTAAGACCTGCGGGCGGCGCGGTCTCGCGGCGGCTTTGGGTTCCTGGCGAGCTGCCGGCCACCGAGGACGTTTAGCATTGTCCGGTATCGCGACGGAGCGGACACTGCACGCCCGTTGCGGAAACGGTCATTTCGATTTGGCGGCTGAAATTCTTGCCGAACGTCCTTCGGCTATTGGCATTTTCCTGCTAACAATCGCGCGACTTCGCTCGTCCATACAGCAACAGGAACAATCACTTCTGCCGCGTAAAGGGTGTGTACCAAGGAGGTAACCGTGTTCACCTTCGTGCAAGACGTACGCTATGCGCTGCGCACTTTGCTCAAGAGCCCCGGATTTACGATTGTGGCGGTGCTGACTTTGGCGCTGGGGATTGGCGCGAACGTCGCGATTTTCAGCGTGGTGTACGGCGTTCTGCTGCGGCCGCTTCCCTTCCCGCATCCCGAACAGCTGGTGCGCATCTTCGACGATCTGAATGGGCCGAACTCGCAAGATGTGGGCATGTCCGCGCCGGAGCTTTGGGACTTGGAAGGGCGCTCAGGTGTGTTTCAGGAAATTTCCGCGGTGGCGCCGGGTAATTCTGCGGTGGGCGGCGGAGAGCGGATGCTGCGCGCCGAGGCATTGATCACCAGCCCTGATTATTTTGAATTGCTGGGAGCGAAGCCGGAACTCGGGCGCGTCTATACACGGCAGGATTCCGTGCCGGGATTTTTGGAGCCGGTGGTAATCAGCGACGGATTTTGGCGGCGCAATTACGGTTCGGATCCGAAGATCATCGGGCGAAAAATGTCGCTCGATCGCGATTTGTACACGATCGTGGGCGTGATGCCGCCGGGATTTCGTCATCCGGGGCGGACGCTGGATACGGACGTGGAAGTGTGGCTGGCTACCGAATTCAAGGGACAGCCATTCCCTGTGCCGGCGGATCGCTCGCTGCGGATCATCCCCGCGACGATCGGGCGGCTGAAGCCGGGAATGACGGTGGCGCAGGCGCAAGTGCAGCTGGATGGCTATGCGGCGCAGCTCGCGCGGCAGTATCCCGCTGCGTATCCGGCGGCGGCGCGATGGACGCTGCGGCTGGTATCGGTGAAAGAAGATCTGGTGGGGCCGCAGCGGACGGAACTATTCATACTTTTCGGAGCGGTGGGATTTGTGTTGCTGATCGCGTGCGTGAACATTGCGAATCTACTGTTAGCGCGATCTTCGGGACGGCGGCGCGAGATTGCGATTCGGCTGACGATGGGGGCGAGTCGCGCGCGGCTGGCGCGGCAGCTTTTGACAGAGAGCACACTGTTGGCGGTGATTTCCGGGGTGGTCGCGCTGGTTACGGTTTTGTTTTTGAAGAATGCAATCGTCAGTTTGGCTCCCGCGGATATTCCTCGGCTGAACGAAGTAGACGTCAGCGGCAAGGTGCTCTTTTTCGCGTTCGTGATATCGATATTCACGGGCGTATTGTTTGGATTGGCGCCGGCGCTGCAGGCTTCGAATCCTAATCAGGTGGAAAATCTGCGGGAAGGTGGGCGCGGATCTGGCGCGAGCAGGCGGCACACGCGACTTTCGCGGATTCTGGTGGTGTCGGAGGTAGCTCTCTCGATTATTTTGCTGGCGGGTGCTGGGCTGCTGCTGCGAAGTTTCTGGCGGGTGCTGGAAGTGCGTCCAGGATTCAATCCCAGCCATCTGACGACGGTGCAAATCTGGATTCCGCAGCCTAACAATCCGGACATGGATCCTTATGGTCCGATGGAGAAGCGTTCCGCTTTTCTGCTGGAAATTTATCGGCGCGTGGCGGAGCTGCCGGGTGTGGAAGAGTCCGCGATTGCGGGCAATGACACCCTGCCGATGAATTCCGGGAGAAATTATTCTGCTTTTTCGATGCAAGGGCGCGCTACGGATTCCGAGCGCAGTCCGGAAGCTGACATTGCCATCGTTGATACGCAATATTTTCACACGATGGAAGTTCCTTTGATGGCCGGACGAAATTTCACGCTGAGCGATACGAGTACGACGCAGGCGGTGGCGGTGATTGACCAGACGCTCGCGCGGCGTTATTGGCCGGAGCAGGATCCGCTTGGACAGCAGGTAAAATTTGGATTTGGACCAGGTCCGAAAGGCGTGACAATTGTCGGCGTGGTGGGCGATATCAAATCAGACGGATTCGAAGCGCCCAGCGTGCCGCATATATATGTTGCGATGGGGCAATTCGCGCCGATCAATGCAGTGCTGTTTCTGCGCAGCCGAAGCGACGCGGAACATCTGGGCGAAGCGGTGCGGCACGTGGTGGAAAGCGTTGATCCCAGTGTTCCGGTGCACAGCGTCAGCTCGATGGATCAAATCATTGCGCGATCGGTGGCGGACCGGCGGTTTGCGCTGGAGCTGCTGGGATTTTTTGCGGCGCTGGCGCTGCTACTCGCGGCGATTGGGATTTACGGTGTGATGTCCTACGCGTTCAGCCAGCGCACGCATGAAGTGGGCATTCGCATGGCCTTGGGCGCTCAGAGGCTGGATATTCTGCGCATGGCGCTGGTGGAAGGCATGCGAATTGTGGTGATCGGATTGGTTGCGGGCCTAGCGGGCGCTGCGGTGATGACGCGATTTTTCCAGTCCATGCTTTTCAACGTGCCACCCTCTGATCCGATTACTTTCCTTTCGGCCTCGGTTGTTCTGGCCGGCGTGGCGTTTTTCGCGTGCTACATTCCGGCGCGGCGGGCTACGCGCGTGAATCCTTTGGTGGCTTTGCGCGAAGAATAAGACAGTCTGAGCGCACTGCTAGGCAAACTACTCACCTTGACATTCTACTCGGACGTCTGTACCTTACCTAGAATGTCTACCAAAGAGCAACGCGAACGCATCGAGCTGCTGCAAGGAACGCTGGACCTGCTGATTCTCCGCACGCTGATCCTGGGGCCGACGCACGGGCACGCCATTGCCAAGGCCATCGAATTCAAATCCGACGATGTATTGCAGGTGGAGCAGGGGTCGCTGTATCCGGCGCTGCACCGGCTGATCAAGCGCGGTTGGATTTCGGCAGAAGAAGGCACGTCGGAAAATAATCGGCGGGCGAAATTTTACCGGCTGACGGTGAAGGGCCGCAAGCAACTGGCGGTGGAGACCAGCAAGTGGGACAAGCTGGCGGGAGCGATCGCGCGAATTCTGCGGCCGTCGGAGCAGGAGGGCAAATCATGAAGCGGCGCAAGCGCATGCTGACTGAGTTGGAGCAGGATATTCGCGCGCACATTGAAATCGAGACGCAGGACAACATCGCGCGCGGCATGTCGCCAGAGGAAGCGCTTTATGCGGCGATGCGGAAATTCGGCAACGTGACGCGGGTGCAGGAGGACGCGCGGGAAGTGTGGAGTTTCGTGTGGCTGGAGCAGTTGTGGCAGGACATTTGTTTTGGGTTGCGGATGCTGCGGAAGAGTCCGGCGTTTACCGCGGTGGCCGTGCTGACGCTGGCATTTGGCATCGGAGCGAACACGGCGATTTTCAGTTTGATTGATGCGGTGATGCTACGGTCGTTGCCGGTGGAGAATCCGGCGCAATTGATGTTGCTGAAGTGGAGCGCGCGGAAGGCGCCGAACATTCACGGGATGATGTCCTCGGGGGATTGCCCGATGGATATGGGCGGAGGCGGGTTTAATCCGACGGGGTGTTCTTTTTCCGAGCCGATGTATCGCGAAATCGCGCAGGCCGATATTTTTTCGGGGACGGCTGCGTTTGCGAGCACCGGGCGGCTGGATTTGACGGGCAACGGGCCGGCGAGCGTGATCAACGGCCAGCTGGTTTCCGGAGACTTTTTCCACACGATGGGATTGAAACCCGCGCTGGGCCAACTGCTGAACGCGAGTGACGACACGACGGCCGCCGCGCCCGTTGCCGTGCTCAGTTATGGTTACTGGCAAAGCGCGTTTGGCGGGTCGCGCGACGTGATCGGACGCTCGATTGAATTGAATGCGGTGCCATTCGCGATCGTAGGCGTGGCCGAGCAGAGGTTTACGGGAATTACTCCGGGGAGCGATTACGATGTGTGGTTGCCGCTCGCGAACCAGCAACGAATTAATCCGCTGAACGGAATTGATCCGTTGGGCGGGCAAGACCGCCGGAGCGATGTGGGTTTTTGGTGGTTGACGATTGTGGGCAGGCTGAAGCCGGGTGTGCCGATGGCGCAGGCGCAAGCGATGGTGAGTGGAATTTTCCGCAACGAAGTGCTGCATGGAGCCGTGCTCCTGTTCCCGGGCGGAAAGATGGGGCCCCTGCCGGTGCGGCGAGAGGGAGGATCGAGAGTGGCTGCGAGCGCGGCACCGCCTGCGGCGGCGCAACTGGCGCCGGGGAACGCACCGATCCAGATGCATCGCGAGGGAGCGGGTGGTGGACCGGTGGCGGCGCAACCCGCAGGGAACGGGAAAACGCAGTTCGCGCTGAATGCGCCGCTGCCGGGAGCGACGCCTGCGCCCGGCGGCGCGCATGCCGCCGAAACCGAAGCACCGAGCGCACCGAAGACGCTTTCGACGGCCGACGATAATCCGCAGGTAACCCTGGTCTCGGCGCGGAGCGGTCTAAGCGGACAACGCGCGCATTACACTGATCCGTTGTACGTGCTGATGCTGGCAGTCGGAATTATTTTGCTGATTGCTTGCGCGAACGTGGCGGGGCTGATGTTGGCGCGGGCTGCGGCGCGGCAAAAAGAGATGGCGGTGCGATTAGCGTTGGGTGCGGGGCGCGCACGGATCGTGCGGCAACTGCTGACGGAGAGTGTGATGCTTTCGGTGCTGGGCGGGGCGCTGGGGATTTTGTTTGCGTATTGGGGCGCGCACGCGATTATTTCGTTTGTGTCGAGCAATCAGACGCGGCCGCTGGGATTTGCGACGGGCGTGGACTTGCGCGTGCTGGGATTTACAGTGGCGCGTTTCGCTCTTCACCGGAATACTTTTCGGCGTGGCGCCGGCGTTTCGCAGCGCGCGGGTGGATTTGACGCCGACGCTGAAGGAGGGAGAAGGAAGCTCGGCGAGCGCAGGACATTCCGGCGGAAGATGGTTCAGCGCCGGAAATGCGCTGGTGGTGACGCAAGTGGCGCTGGCAGTGGTGGTGCTGGTGGGCGCGGGACTGCTGGTGCGGACGCTGCAGAATTTGCGGAGCGTGGACATGGGTTTTGACGCGCACAATATTTTAATTTTCGGAATTGATCCGACGCTGGCGGGTTACAAAGGCGCGCAGGCGGACAATTTGTACCGCGATTTGCAGGGGCGGCTGGCGGAAACGCCGGGAGTGAAATCGGCGAGCTACTCGATGATGCCGCTGCTGAGCAACGGGCTGATGATCACCGCGTTCCACTGGCCGGGCACGCCGGAGGATCAGACGGCGGAGTCGGACGCTCTGGACGTGGGGCCGAATTTTTTCGAGACGCTGCACATTCCGTTTCTGGCGGGGCGCGAATTCAGCGCTTCGGATTTCGAGCTGGCGGCAGCCAACGGCGGGGACAAGCCGACATCGGCGCCGACTCCGGTGATTGTGAATCAGACGTTCGTGCAGAAATATCTGGGCAAGGAAAATCCGATTGGGAAAGCGTTTGGCGAATCGGCGGCGGGCGCGTTTGGACCGGCGACTCCTGGCTACGAAATCGTTGGCGTGGTGCGCGACGCGAAATACAACGATTTGCGGCGGGAAATCCACCCGATGATGTACCAGCCGCATCATGTGGGAGCAGCGACGTTCGAGCTGCGCACGGCGGCTGACCCGCAGGCTTTGCTTCCGGCGATACGCGAAGTGGTGGGGCAAGTGAACGCGAATTTGCCGCTTTTCAATGTGACGACGCAATCGGAGCAAATTGATCGGCTGCTGTTCCAGGAGCGGCTGGTGGCGCGGCTGGCGGGATTTTTCGGCGTGCTGGCGCTGGTGCTGGCGTGCATCGGATTGTACGGATTGCTTTCGTATGAAGTATCGCGGCGGACGCGGGAGATTGGGATTCGCATCGCGCTGGGCGCGCAGCCGGAGCGGGTGCTGAGGCTGGTGCTGCGGCAAGGAATTGTGCTGGCTCTTGTGGGCGCGGCAGTGGGGATTGGCGTGGCGCTGGGCGTGACGCGTTATTTGGCGCTCGATGTTGTTCAATGTGCGTGCGAGCGATCCGGTGACGATGGGCGCGGTGGCGGTGCTGCTGGCGCTGGTGGCGCTGGCGGCTTGTTATATTCCGGCGCGGCGCGCGACGCGCGTGGATCCGATGGTGGCGTTAAGATACGAGTAATTCTCCACGGGACGGAAAAGCAAAAAAATTATTCGTAGTGCAGCGCGGCCATGGGGTCGAGGCGCATGGCGCGGCGGGCGGGGAGGAAGCAAGCGAGGAGCGCCACGGCGCAGAGCAGGAGCGCTACGCTGGAGAATGTGAACGCATCGGTGCTGGTGACGCCGAGTAGCAGGCTGCTGAGGTAACGCGTCAGTGCGAATGAGGCCGCGAGACCGAGCGCCACGCCGACCAGAACCAGCCGCAATGCCTGGCCGAGCACCAGGCGCAGAATGTCCTCTTTATTTGCGCCGAGCGCCATGCGAATTCCGATTTCATGGGTGCGCTGACGCGTGGTGTAGGCCGTAAGGCCGTAAATTCCCACCGCAGCGAGGAGCAGCGCGAGCAGCCCAAATGCGCCGACAAAAGTTCCGGCGATGCGCTGCGGGAAACTGGAGATTCGCTCGCTCGTTTCGAGCGAAGTCACGTCGAACACCACCAGATCTGGGTTCAGGTCATGGAGCGTGTGCTCGACCGTCTTGCCGTACGTCAAAGGATCTCCGGCTACGCGCGCATTGACTATCATGGCGGCCTGGTACACCTGGTACAACGGCAGATACACGAAGGGAGACGGCTCGTCGGCCAGGCCGGTCATTTTGCTGTCGCGCGCCACTCCTACGACGGTGCACCATTCATGCGTCACACCCTGATTCAGGCGCTTGCCGAGCGGCTGCTGATGGGGCCAGTAACGATTCACGAATGCTTCGCTGACGATGACCGCGTGCTGGGAATTCCTGCTGTCCTGGAGCGTGAAGTCGCGTCCCTGCACGAGCGGAATTTGCATGGTCTGAAAATAATCTGGCGTGACGATGGCCATCGGCATTTCCGTTGACTCGTTCGGCTGCGGCACGTAGCCTTCGGGCTTCACGCTGGCGGAGCCCGGGGAAAATCCCGGCAGGCGGCTGGCCAGGGCCACCGACTGTATGCCGGGCAGCGCTTCCAGTTTCGCGACGAGCTGGCGATCAAATTCCGCACCGCGCGCTTCTGAATATCCCGCGGGAAACAGATCGTAGGAAGCAATCACCACATGGCGCGGATTGAATCCCAAATTGATTTGCTGTGCGCGCAGGAAGCTGCGAATGAACAATCCCGCGCAAATCAGCAGCAGCAGCGACAGCGACATTTGCGCCACGACCAGCGCACTCGCCAGACGCACCTTGCGCAGCCCACCCGAGGCGCTGCCCGTGTCCTCTTTCAACACCGCCACCGGCGCAATGCTGGATGCCCGCAGCGCAGGCAAAATTCCGAAGATGACGCCGGTGAACAGCGAGATCAGCATGGTCGCGAGGAGCACGCTGCGATCCGCGCGCACGACGAGCGAGATCGGGAAATCCGTCGCCGGAAGAAATTTCATTAGTGTCCCGGCGGTCCAGAGCGTGATCAGCAGCGCGACGGCGCCTCCGGCCAGCGCCAGCATCAGGCTTTCGACGAGTAATTGCCGCACCAGGCGCCAGCGGCTGGCCCCCAGCGACATACGAATGGCGATTTCGCGCCGCCGACCGACCGAGCGCACCAACATCAAATTGGCGACGTTGGCACACGCGAGTAGAAGCACCAGGCCCGCGATGGCCATCAGCGTGGGAAGCAGGACGGAGAAAAAAATATTGAAGCTAAACGGATTTCGCCACAGCGGGTACACCGTGACACTGTCGTGCCCTTTGTGCTCCTCGGGATAATTCTTGGCCTCGCGCTTCAAGAGCAGCGACATTTCCGCCTGCGCCTGCTGTAGCGTAACGCCCGGCTTCAACCGTCCAAACGCGAATAGCCAGAAATTGTGATGGTCATGAAGCAGGTCGTCCCCGGGAATCAGTTGCGGCGCCATCATGATCGGAACCCAGATTTCCATGCGCAGTCCGGTTTGGCTGCCCTGAAATTCGGCTGGGGTTACGCCCACGATGGTGTAGGAGTGTTGATTGATTTCAATGCTCTGGCCGACGATGTTCGGATTCGCGGCGAAGTGCGTTTGCCAAAGGCGATAACTGATCACCGCGACGGGCGCGCCTGTGAGCTTTTCATCGTCCGCGGGAAGAAAGCCGCGGCCGAGGATGGGATGCACGCCGAGCACATCGAAATAATTGGCGGAAGCCACCATTCCCCAGACGCGCTCCGGTTTACCTCTGCCCGTGAGGCTCATGGGAGTGAAGATGCACGAGGTGATGCCGGTAAAACTCTGTTGCCCGTCGCGCAGAGCCTGGATATCCGGATAGGAAAAACCCAGATAATCCTCGGGCTTGCCTTGCGTCAGCGAGACGACCTCGCCGGGCTTGGAGAGTCCGGGAACCGGATTGAGGAGCGCGGAATTGATCCAGCTGAAAATTGTGGAGTTTGCGCCGATGCCCAGCGCGAGAGTGAGGATGACGATCCCGGCATAGCCAGGAGCTTTGGCGATAATGCGCAGGCTGTAGCGTATATCTTGCCAGAACGAGGTCATCAGGACACCTTGCTCTAATTCTTGGTATTACAGAGCATGTTTTGACCCAACCGAAGTTGCCTGTAGCGGATTGATGACGCGCAACTTAGCCGACGTGCCGTCAGTGCAATCGAGCGCTACTGTCCGATTCCGGGACGCGACTTCGGCGGGATCGCGAATGCGGGGTGGACTTGGCTGACATGACATTTTGAGGAAACCCAGAAAGCGATCAGTGACCGAGATGCGGTGGTCGGATTCAACAAATCTCTCAGATGCCGGCATACCAGGCATAGCCTGCGTCTGCAGACGCAGAGCCCAGCCCCTTCCCTACACCCTTCAGATTGTCGGTGATCGTGAGGTGGTTGATGAATTTCACGTTTTTGTAACCAAGCTGACGAGGCAGCCGCAGGCGAAGCGGCCCGCCGTGGCTTACGGGAAGCTCGTCGCCGTTCATCCCGTAGGTCAGTAAGGTCTGCGGGTGCAATGCGTCGGCCATATCAATGGTTTCCCACCTGTCAGGTTCTATCGAGAAATAGAAGACGTATCTGGCCTGCGGTCGGACTCCGACGACGTCCAGAACGCGGGACAAAGGCACGCCGTTCCATTCGGCGATGTACGACCAACCCTCTTCACATTGCAGCATGGTGATCTGGGTGTGGGATGGGTAGCTCTTTAGCTGCTCGAGCGAAAACGACGCGGGGCGGGCGACCATGCCGTCGACCGAAAGCCGCCAGTCAGCGAAGCGGCCGGCCTGAAGGCGCTTGAACTCGTCACTGGGAGGCTCGATTTCGTTGGCCAATGGACGCTTCGAAATCTGGCTCCTGGAGAATTCGCGCGCTAAAGAGTGCCTGGTCAGCAGACGCTGCGAAGCGTAGGTGAGCGTTTCGCCGAGACCGTAGATGCCGCCGTGATCAGGCGGGACGAGTCCGTACTTTTGCGCGATACGCGCGGCGACGCCCAGGCCGGCAACTCCTGCGGTGGCTGCGAGTCCGCCGACGATCAGTTTGCGGCGCGAGAGTTTGCGGCTTGAAAGATCGCTCATGTGCGCTCCTTATGCGTGGCGGGTTGCCCTGTGATCATCGCTCGCATGCGGCTCTTGAATCCTGCAACACAAATCATCACGACATGGACGAGCAGGAAGAGCAGGAGAGCCAGCGAAACGAAGAAGTGAAGGGTGCGCGCGGATTGCTGGCCGCCTAATACGTTCACGGTTGCAGGAAACGCGGAAACGAAGGCGGGGGACATTGCCAGGCCCGTCCAAATTACCAAGGGGAATAAAACGAAGATCACGGACAGGTAGCTGAGACGCTGGAGCAGGTTATACGACCAGGCCTCTTCCTCGCTCGGCTTTGCAAAACGCAGATGACCGGCGATTGTGGAGGAGAAACTACGCCAGGAAAGATCGGATTTGTCCGGGAGCAAGTCTTTCCGCAAGTGCCCGGTGAATAACATGGAGATTACGTAGAGCAAGCCGGTCAACACCGCAACCCAGGCGGTTTGAAAGTGGAGATAACGGCTCCAGCCGTTCTGGTCTGGGAGCACGTACCCGTAGCCGGTCTGCACCAAGTGCCTCGAGGAAGGGATCGGAAGTTGAAACAACGGTTTCGTCAAAACGTTTCCGGTTTCGCCCCAATAGAAGCGGGGGTGAGAGATCACAATTTCAAATCCGCTGACGAGCAGGGCGAAAAAGCACAGAGTGGTGATCCAGTGAGTGACGCGAACGAGGGTAGAGTGCCGCGAGGTAGCCGTAGTCGTTGCGACGGCCGAGGCGGAAGTTGGGACGCAAGCTGGCAGGGGCACCGGCGCGGATTCCATTCTCGCCATTCCTAGCCTCCCGTTGGCATCGCGGATTTCCTTGTCTGGATGGCCGCTATATTACCACGCTGCTGGGGGGTGAGGCGGATACGTCTTGCACTACGGCACATTGGAAATAGTCCACAGGCCCGATTGACGCGGTTACCGGAGACTAAACTTCACAGGCGAGACTTGTCCGGCTGGGGGACGTTGGCGCCGGAGAGCAGGGCGCTGTCGCTGTAGCCGGGCTTTACGAGGATGTTGCTTTGCTCGCGGAGTTCGGCAAGGTAATTGCGTATGAGGGGTTGCATTTTCTGGGCGCGGATGATGTTGCGGATGTCGGGTTCGACTTTTTCCAGCGGCTGCAAACCCGACTGGAAATGATCTTCGACTTTGAAGAATTCGAAGCCGGTGCGGGTCTGGATCACGTCACTGATCTGACCTTTGCCCAGCGGGAAGACAATCGCTTCGATCTGCGGCGGGAGTTCTCCTTTTTTGAAGGTACCGAGGCCGCCGCCCTCTTTTGCTGTGCTGCCCTGGGAATAGAGGCTCGCGACCTGGTTGAAATTATCGCCGTGGAGGACGCTGGTGCGCAGGCCTTCGACTCTGCTGCGCACGGCGGCGAATTCTTCCGGTTTCTTTCCGTCGGTGCTGAGTGAAATTTCCGAAAGTGTGATGCGCTCAGGCAGCGTAAATTCGTCGGGGTGCGCATCGTAATATTGCTTCACTTCGTCTTTGGAAATTTCCACGTGCGAACCGACTTCGCGGCGCACGACTTCCTTCTGCAGCAGCCCGTTGCGAATGGTGGTTTTGTAGCCTTCCCAGGTTAGGCCGGAAGCTTCGACGCCCTTTTGCAGATCGGCGAGGGTGGCGAGGCCATTCTGCTGGCGCACTTCGTCGAGGCGCTTGTTGAGGTCCGGTTCGACATTGACGCCCATGTCTTGGGCGCGCTGCGCCATCAGTAACTGGTCAATCATGCCGCGCAGTAAATCCTTCTGCTGGTCTTTGAACTGCGCTGCGATTTTTTCCGGCGGGCAATCCGCGCAATCGTGGGTCACTTCGTCGCGTAATTGCTGTTCGGATTTCTGATAATCGGCGAGGGTGATGACTTCGTTGTTCACGCGCGCGACAATTTCCGCGTCCGGTGCGGGCTTGGCTTGCGCGCGCACGCAGTTGGGAAGCAGTGCCGCGAGCAATGTCAGCGCGACGAGGATGAAGCTTACGGCGATGCCGGATGCAAGGTTGCGAACTTTCATGGGGTGCGCAGGCCTCAGGTATTGTCCCTACGATTGTAGCCGGATTTTGAGATTCCGGCGTATAGCACGCGGGTTGTACACGGCGGCTGGATGCGGCGGCGCGAACCCGCGAAAGAAGAGGACAGCGCGACGGCGACGGAAGTTTTATCGCAGGTAGCGCACGTCTTGCACAGGGGCTGGGGCGCATTTCTGCAGTCCTGCTTGAATCGCGGGGTCCAGATCGTAATGCGGAACCGGAGACATTTGCGCTTCTTTGAAACATTTTTCGGCGCGCTCGGGTCTGGCAAGATGGGCGACGCAGATTTGTCCCGCTGAAACGAGCGCCGAGACTGCAGCGCGCTCGGCGGGAAATGCGTGGGCAAGCTTTTCGTATTCTTCGGCGGCCAGTTCCCAGCGCTGCTCGCGCTCTAAGTAGCGGCAGAGTTCGAGCCAGACGCCGCGCGGCAGCTTCTCGCCACCCAGGTTTTTATACATTTCGTAATCGGCCGCCGCGGCTTCCAGTTCGCCAGAGGTGACGCGCAGCCGGCAAAGCATGGCGAGAGTTTCCTTTTGCCCTTGGTGATCTTTTCTTCGCTCCTGGGCCTTGAACAAGAGGTCCCAGCCGTCCACCGAGTCCGGCTTTTCCTGAAGGTGTTGACGCAGGCTGGCAATCGCGCCGGCGGGATTATTTTCGGCGAGCGAGTCGGTGGCGCGAACGATCAACGGGTCGGCGGTCCAGCTGACTCTTGCTTCGATGGCCCGATCAGCGGACTGCTCGAGGCCGGTGGTGCGCAGAGCGTACGCTCCCAGAGCGCCGAAGGCAAAGCCGCCGATGTGCGCCCAGTAGGCAATTCCGGCTTCTGCTCCGACCAGTCGAGCCAGCAGGCCCGAAGACAAATTCATGAGCAGCCAAAGCGGCAGAAGGACGTATGCTGGAACATTGAATTTTATGATTTTCACCCACAGCACCCAGCCCAGGCGAATGCGCGTAGTCGGAAAGCGGACGAGGAAAGCTCCCATCAAGCCCGCGATCGCTCCGGAAGCCCCGAGCGCGGGCACGAAACTATGCGGAAAGACGGCGCCGTGTACGGCCCAGGCGAGCGTGCCCGCCGCGAGGTAGAAAACCGGATAGATGATGCGTCCCCAGAGATCTTCCAGAATCGTGCCGGCGAGCCAGAGAAACCACATGTTGAAGATGATATGGAGCCAGCCAGTGTGGAGGAACGTAGCAGTGATGTAGGTTCGCGCATAAGGATGCACGGAGTGAAACGCATATTGCCAGTCGATGGAGCCGGCCTGCTGCCGTGCAAGCTGCGCGCCGAGCGCGGTCATTTCCGTATTCGCATCGTTGCTTGAAAAATCGTTGGAATGAATGTTTTTGTCCCAGACATCGAAGTAACGGTCTCGGTCGGGATCTTGCAGCTGGGAATAGAAGTCCATGTGCTCGAACTTATACGCGCGCACGATTTCGGACGCGGCAGGAGTCAGCGGCGCATCGGGATAAATCGCGCTCAATAGGATGATGTGGAGTTCCGTCTGATTGAGCTGCCGCATCTGCTCATCCATGGGACTGATAGTGGCGAGGAAAATGGCGGAGCAGAGCAGGATGATGGCGGTCGTGACCCAGGGCCAGCGGCGGCCGCGCAAATTTTCATGGCCAACGGGAATGATCATCGAGCCAATCTCCTGTCAACCGTTCCTCGGGCGTGGCCCGGACGTAGCTCGAGCGATGCTGGAGCGCGCCGGCGTCCGGGATGCTGCAAACCGGAGCAGGCGCAGCGAACGGTGTACTCAATTGTTATGAGAATAAAGCGATAAAGCCAATAGGACTCCGGCAGCTGTGGGTGTTTAGAAGGTAAACGCTTCCAGAGAGGCAGTGGGAAAGTGACGCTGTGGGTTATGTGCCAGGGGTGAGTTTTCACCGGAAGATATTTCTACTTCTTAGCATCGCGGAAAATTACGGCGTCCGCGGTCCTGTTAACTCGAATGCGATACCTTTGAAATGTGCCGCTTCCAGGCCTGCCGCAAGCTGTATTCCGATGTTCAGCAGCGTTGGCAGGGCAACGCGCTTGCCTTGCATCTCCGCATCGAGGCCGCGGCCTTTCAGCAGCTCCATCGCGATGAACGGCTGGCCATCGCTCTTAACAATTTCATAAATGCTGCAGATGCTGGGATGGTTCAGGGTGGAGATGGCGCGCGCTGCGCGATAGAAGCGGTCGAGGCTTTGAGGATCTTCTGAATTTTGTTCGGAAAGAAATTTCAGCGCGACGACGCGCCCCAGTTTCACAGCTTCGGCGCGGTAAACGATTCCCATACCGCCGCTGCAGAGCTTGTCTATGATGCGATAGCGCGACACGGTATGCCCCACACGCGATCGCGAATCGCCCATTTAACGGACATCTCAGGTTGCGTCCGGAGGCAAGTCAACCAGCGGAGCTGAAGCAGGGCTACGGGGAGGTGCGGGTTTAGCGGCAGCCAACGGCTCCCGCTGAACGCGATAGCCGGAACCTCGCCTCAATCTCAGGCACTGCGGCGAACAGCGACTTACAATCGTTCAGGCGTTGGTGCCACCGTCAACCGTGAGATTCGCGCCGGTGATGTAGGACGCATCGGGACCTGCCACGAAGGCTACTAACGCCGCGACTTCGTTGACAGTTCCGTAGCGGCCCAGCGCTGTATTGGCTATCTGCGGCGCGGCCCACTCGCCCGCGGCAGGATTCAAATCCGTGTCAATCGGACCGGGCTGGACATTGTTGACGGTGATGGCCCGGGCGCCCACTTCTCTGGAGAGCCCTTGAGTGAACATCTTGATGGCTCCCTTTGTGGCGGAGTAGGCCGCCAGGCCGGGCGTCATCAAGCGCTCGCCGACGCATGAGCCGATCATAATGATGCGGCCTCCGTTCTTCATGTGTTTCAGCGCTGCTTGTGTAGCGACGAAGGCGCCGCGGATATTGAGGTCAAGCATGTGGTCCATCTCTTCCAGTGTGGTCTCTTCAAACGTTTTCGGGATGGCCGTGCCGGCATTGTTGACGAGGATATCGATCCGGCCGAAGGTCGTGGCCGTCTTTTCAACCGAGGCGACGACCGCGGCGGCATCCGTGCCGTCCGCCTGGATCGCGATGGCTTTTCCGCCGCCGCGTTCGATCTCCTTGACGACGGCCGCGGCCGCGGCGGCACCTTTGGTGTAGGTAATGGCCACGTTCGCGCCGTCCGCAGCCAGGCGCTTGGCGATTCCGGCGCCGATGCCGCGTGAGCCGCCGGTAATGAGTGCAATCTTGCCTTCTAGCTTCTTGGACATTCTTTTTCTCCTGTTTTTCTGAATTGTTTTTTGGCGACCCAGTCGCTGTAGAAGCTAGACGTGGGGGATTTGGGAGACATTCCAGCCGCCACCGAGAGCTTTGACGAGCAGTACGCTGGCGGCCAAGCGACGAGTGAGAATGTTTACGGCGGTGACTTCATCGGCGAGCGCGGCGCTTTGCGCGGTGGTGACTTCAAGATAATTAGTGACGCCGCCGCGGTAGCGGGTTACGGACAGCGACAAGGAGTGTTGCGCGGAGGCTACGGCTTCGGCTTCTTTATTGGCTTCTTCTTCGAGGATGCGCAGGGCGGCGAGATTGTCCTCGACCTCCTCAAACGCAACCAGCACCGTCTGGCGATAATTATCTACCGACTGATTCCAAGCTGCTTTGGCTTGCTCGGATGCGCCACGGCGGGCGCCGGCATCAAACAAAGTTTCGGCCGCTTGACCGCCGAGCATCCAGAAACCGCTGGGTCCCTGCAGCAACGTGGTGAAGACCGCGCTTTCGAAACCGCCGGAGGCGCCGAGGGTGATCTGCGGAAAGTACGCGGCGCGGGCGACGCCGATCTGCGCGTTCTGTTCTTGCACGCGCCTTTCCGCGGCGGAAATGTCGGGGCGGCGTTCGAGCAAATCGGACGGCAAGCCGGAGGGAATTACCGGCGGCGGCGCGGTGAGGGGAATGGGCGGCAGGCTGAACTGCGATGCTGGCTTGCCAATCAGCACGGCGATGGCGTGTTCGAATGCCGCGCGCTGCACGCCGACGTCAATGGCTTCCGCGCGCGTTGTTTCGAGAATTGTTTGTGCCTGCGCGACGTCCACAGCGGAAGCCAGGCCGCCGTGAAAACGGCTTTGCGTCAAGTCGAGCGCCTTTTCGAAGGCCTCCACCGTGGAATCAAGCAGCTGCTTCTGGGCGTCGAGGCCACGCAGCTGGAAATAATCGCCCGCAAGCTCTGCGTGCACGCTGAGGCTGACGTTCGCGAGATCCGCGCCGGTGGCTTGGGCTTCCGAGCGGCTGGCTTCGACGGTGCGGCGGACGCGGCCCCAGAGATCGGGCTCGTAGGAAACGTCCACGGGGATGGTAAAGGTGTTGTAGTCCTTGGTTTCCGTGGCGACGTTGAAGAGCGGCTGATTGGGCGCGAGATGGGTGCGCGAGACCGAGGGGGCGGTGCTGACATTCGGGAACAGGTTCGAGCGGGTGATGCGCAGCGCAGCGCGCGCCTCGGCAAACTGCTCCTGCTCGGCTTTCAGAGTTTGGTTGGAGATGTTGACCTTCTCTTCGAGCTCGTTCAACTGCGGGTCCTGATAAATTTCCCACCATTTGCCTTTGGCGATCGCGTCGCTGGGCTGAGCTTGTTTCCAATTCGCGGGAGTTTCTTTAAACGCGGTGGGGACTTCGGCGGTGGGATGGACGTAGTTCGGCCCCACGGTGCAGCCTGCGAAAAATAAAATTGCCGCGGCACACGACAACGCGAGGCGCGCATGGCGCGGAGTGTGCGGGGCGCGCCTGGGTGAAGTTGTAGCGCACGTCAGCGAGATTGAGGTTGAGGCGGTGCACTGAGGGAGCCTCCTTGCTGGATCGGTTGCGCAATCTTCACTTCTTCACCGTCAATAAGCGAATCGGGAGGACTGACGATCACGCGGTCTGCGTCGGTCAAGCCCGAAACGACTTCCACGGTGGCGCCGAAATCGCGCCCCAGTACAATCGTGATGAGCTTGGCACGACTGCGATCTTCGACGGTAGCGACCTGCAAACCTTGCGCACGGAAAATGAGCGCGCTCACGGGAAGAATGTAGGTCGGAATCTCGGTGGGCAGCTTCAGATGGACTTCGGTGAAGGCGCCGGGGAGAAGTTCGCCCGTGGGATTATCAACGTCCACTTCGACGAGCAGGGTGCGGGTGGCGAGGTCAATGGCGTTCGCGGTGCGCACCAATTTTCCCTGGAAAATGCGGCCGGGAAATTGCGCGAGGCTCAGGTCCGCGACGATACCTGGCTTGGCCGCGACGGAGTATTGCTGCGGGACATTGATATAGACGCGCAGGGTGCGGATGGCTGCAATATGAAAGAGTTCCTTGGCGACGCCGCCTGCGGAACCGGAGTCAATCAATTGGCCCACGTCGGTATTGCGCGCGGTGATCACTCCATCGAATGGCGCGTAAATCTTCTGGAAGGATTGCAGGTCCCGAAGCCGTCCGACATTGGATCGCGCGGAATCCACGATGGCTTGTTTCGCGGCGTAGTCGCCTTCGGCATTGTCCACGTCCTGTTTGGAGACGGAGTCGGTGTTTTTCAGGCCCTCAAATCTGTCCGCGGTGATTTGCGACAGGTGAGCGTTGGCTTGCGCGGTATTCAAATCGGCGCGCGCTTGCAGGAGCTGCTGATCCACTTCGGGAGTTTCGATTTCGGCGAGGAGCTGGCCCTTTTTCACGTGGGCGCCGATGTCCGAGTACCAGACCTTCAGATAACCATTGGTGCGCGCATAGATGGGCGCTTCAATGAAGGCTTGAATGTTTCCGGGCAGGATGATTTCCTGCGCTGTGGCACCGCGCTTGGGCTGAATCACCATGACTTCGGGAACGGCGAGTGAGTTCGTCTCGACGCGCAGGGCGGCTTTCGCGCGCAGGCGCGGAACGACTCCGGCTATGACGATGGCAATCACAACGATCACCGCAATGATGGCGATCAGTACTCCGTGACCGGATTTTTCCGCGCCGGAGTGGGGTGGATTCGGCTGTGGTGATTGATGTTCAGCGGGCTCTGTCATTGCGTCCTCTTGAGTTTTCGCTTCGCGCTCTTGTGCGCATGCACATTCATTTAGTCCGCCGGCAGTTCGTTCTGCGCGGCGCCTGGTTTCTTTTCGCGCGCGCCGTGCACAATGCTGAAAGTTACCGGCACGAAAAACAGCGTTGCGACGGTGGCGAACATCAGGCCGCCAATTACGGCGCGGCCCAGCGGCGCGTTCTGTTCGCCGCCCTCGCCCAAGCCCAGGGACATCGGCAACATGCCGATGATCATCGCGAGGGCCGTCATCAACACGGGACGAAAACGGGTGAAGCCGGATTCCGAAGCGGCTTCCGCGGCCGTCTTCCCTTCTCCAAGGCGTTCTTTGGAAAAGCTGACGACCAGAATGCTATTGGCGGTGGCCACGCCCATGCACATGATGGCACCGGTGAGCGCCGGCACGCTGACGGTGGTGCGCGTGATGAAAAGAAACCAGACGATCCCGGCGAGCGCGGCGGGCAGCGCCATAAGAATGATAAAGGGATCGAGCCAGGATTGAAAATTCACGACGATCAACAGATAGACCAGCACGATCGAAAACGCGAGGCCCCACAGCAATCCGGAGAAGGACGAGGCCATGGTGAGAATTTGTCCGCGAACGATTATTTGCGAACCGCGCGGCAAATCTTTCTTGCTGTTGTTGATGATCGGCTCAATTTCGCGCGAGAGGCCGCCCAAATCGCGGCCCTGCACGGCGCCAAAGATGTCAATCACCGGCATGATGTTGTAGTGCGAGACAACTCCCATCTCCGAGCCGCGGCTGAAGGAGGCAACGCTGGCCATGATTTCGGATTGTGGCGTGCTGGGGCCGGTGACCGGAATATTTTCCAGATCCTGCAAGGTGTCAACAATGTACTGCGGCGTCTGCGTGGCGATGTTGTAGCTGACTCCCGTGCGCTGATCGAGCCAGTAAGTGGGTGAAGTTTGAAAACTGCCGCTGAGCGAGATGAGCACATTATTGGCAACATCACGAGTGGAATAGCCGACCTGCTGTGCTTTGGTGCGATCCACTTCAATGTGCAATTTGGGCTGGTCGAAGGCTTGCTGGATACGCAGGTCCACGGTGCCGGGGACAAATTTCAAGCGGTTCAGCAGATGATCGGCAAAGATGCGGTTCGCCGTGAGATCCCGTCCGAGGATTTGGATATCGATGGGAGCGGGCAGGCCGAAATTGAGGATTTGGCTGACGATGTCCGCGGGCAAGAAGTAAAAAGTGACGCCGGGGAAATCCTTGGCCAGTTCGATGCGCAGATCGTGCACGTACTCGGCCGTCGGATGATGATCCTTGGACAGCTCGGCGAGAATATCGGCGTCTCCGGTGCCGATTGGCGCGGAATTGCTGTACGAAAGATTGATGCTGCTGTAAGGCAGCCCGATGTTGTCGATCAGACTGGTCAGCTCGGACTGCGGAATTTGTTTGCGGATGACCGCTTCTACTTGGTCGCAGAGCGCGGCGGTTTCTTCGATGCGCGTGCCGGTGGGAGCGCGCATGTGCAGCTTGAATTCGCCACTATCCACTTCTGGGAAGAAGTCCTGCCCCAGCAGGGGCAGCAGCGCGAAGGAAAGCACGCAAAAAGCCAGGAAGCAGATGGCGAAAATCACGCGATGGTGAATGCAACGCTCGAGCAAGCGGTGGTAGCGATCGCGCAGGCCATCGAAGTGAACTTCGAACTTCTGTTGCAGGCGCACGAACGGATTGGAGGAGGCCTGGGACGGCGCGTTCGGATTTTCTTCGGTGCGGGCCTCGAGTAAATATTTGGCCATGGTGGGCACGAGCGTTCGCGAGAGCAAGTAAGAAGCCAGCATCGCGAAGCAAACCGCTTCAGCGAGCGGGACGAACAGATAGCGCGCGACGCCGGAAAGAAAAAACATGGGCACGAAGACGATGCAAATGGCGAGTGTGGAAACCAGGGCCGGCACGGCGATTTGGGATGCGCCGTCCAAAATCGCCTGCACGATTTCCTTGCCCTGATCGATGTTGCGATTGATGTTTTCAATTTCCACGGTGGCGTCGTCCACCAGGATACCGACGGCGAGTGCGAGACCGCCGAGCGTCATGATGTTGATGGTTTCGCCGAGCGCGCTGAGAACGATCAGCGATGTAAGGATCGAGAGCGGAATCGAAACGGCGATGATCAGCGTGCTGCGCCAGCTTCCTAAGAAAACCAGAATCATGAAGCCGGTGAGGCAAGCCGCGATGATAGCCTCGCGAACGACGCCGACGATGGAGGCCTTCACGAAGATGGACTGATCGGAAAGCGGATTGATGACCAGAGCTGGCGGCAGGGACGCTTTAATCGTAGGCAGCAGCGATTTGACGCTGGAGATGATGTCCAGCGTGGAAGCGTCGCCGGATTTCAGGATGGTCATCAGTGCGGAGCGCTGTCCGTTGACGCGAACGATGTTGGTCTGCGGCGGAAACCCGTCGCGCACGTTCGCGACGTCATGGATATAGATGGTGGAGGTCCCGACGGTTTTGATGGGAAGGTCGTTCAATTCGAGAACGGTTTGCGGCGCGCCGTTCATATCCACTTCGTATTCGAAGGTGCCGATTTTCGCGGTGCCAGCGGGAAGAATCAGATTCTGGAGGCTGATGGCGTTAACGACGTCGTTGGGCGAAAGGCCTTTCGATTGCAGCGCAGTAGTGTTGAGGTCCACCTGAACCTGGCGCTGCTTGCCGCCGTAGGGATAGGGAATTGCGGCACCGGGGACGCTGACCAATCCGGTGCGCACGAAATTCAGTCCGATGTCGCCGAGTTGCTGCTCCGAGAGTCCTTCTCCGGCCAACGCCAGTTGCAGAATGGGAACGCTGGAGGCGTTGTACTGGATGATGAGCGGAGGAGTGGTTCCCGCCGGGAGCGTACGCAAGAGGGTTTGCGAAACCGCGGTCACTTGGGCCACGGCGTTGCCAATATCCACTCCCTGATGAAAAAAGATTTTGACGACGCCGATTCCATTTAGGGACTGCGATTCGATGTGTTCGATGTTGTTGACTGTGGTGGTCAGGACCCGCTCGTACTGAAAGACGATGCGATTGGACATTTCTTCCGGCGAGAGACCGGTGTAGTTCCAGAGAACGCTGACAACCGGAATATCAATGTTCGGGAAGATATCCGTGGGCGTGCGCAGAATTGCTACAGGGCCCAGAATCAAGAGAAGGATGGACGTTACGATAAACGTATAAGGCCGACGTAACGCGAGTCGAACAATCCACATCGAAAATGGCTCCCGAAATGCCCAGCAAGTACGGCACCTCCGTGATTCGGAGATTTACGAACCCGCGTGGGGGAGGTTCAGTATCGCACGCCCGAACTCATACCTGAACGCCGGGGTCTACGGCATACGCTAAGAGATTCGCGGCGAAGCTAAAGAGATTCAAAACGAATTGACCCACATGGCTTGGACGGCTGGGTCGATGATCCGGTTACGGCCGCGCAAGGAATTGATTTTGCGGGTGTTGCGGCGCGGCTGGCGCGCTTGGCTATGGCGGTTTTTGGGGCAAGGTTCAGGAGATTGGCGGGCCAAATTGGCAGCCGGCGCTTGCCAGGATCGGTTGGCCGTGCACGGTGAAACTGGAGCGTCGAACGGTTCGAAAAATGTCAAAGGCCGTAACTTTCTGTAACCCGCGGTGTTGATAGCTACATCTAAACAGGTGAGTCCGCGCTTTGTTGCGCCATGGGTTGGGTCGATTGTTGGGCCAAAGGCGAGGAGAACTCGGTTCCAGGATGGGAGCGAGGAGAACCAATGCCAGCCATTGTGATTGTTCTTCTGTTTCTGGTGCTGTTCTTATTGGCGTTTTTGGTGGTACTAATTGGTCCCTTTTTGGGACTGGGCTTTGCGGTGTGGAAGCATGGCAAGAATGAAGTAGCGCTGGGATCCGCCGCGGCGTCGCGGGAACAATCTTCCAAATCGGACGCGTGAGCGGCACAAATTTCTAGCCGCGTGCACGTCTGGATAGCCAAACTATTGAAAATCCCGCTGAAGAATTGCTTCCGGCTGGCAGGATGCCGCTAGAACTACAGTACCATTTACGGGAAACTTTCTTCTCTCCTTTCCGCGAAGACAGAGCGCCTTTGGAAAATTCCGGCGCGTTTAGTAAAACGTCTCCCTTTGTTTACATCGAGTTCGAGCCTGTTACAGGCATTGGCTGCGGTGTGTCAAAGTGGGCCGGTTGGCAGGACGATTGCGTACTACAGTTGCGGGGAATATTTTCGGCGATGGGGATTGCCGAACCGTAAAAAGGGGAAATGGGGAAGGGCTGCTGGAGGGTCGCGGCGAAATTCGCCGAAAAAATTGATCGCCGTCGCGTGGGAGCGTTGGCGGTCCTGTTTCTGGAAATCGCACTGGTATCGGTCGCGCTTACTCCGTACAACTACGGTCAAGCACATCGTAGATCTACCGTTTGGAATGTCTCCGCAGCGCTGAAACAAGCTCCTAGCGATAGCGACTGGCTCGCGCGTACTCCGGAATTGGATAAGACGGACCGCGTCCTCTATCCGTATTCCGTGGTTCCTGGCGGAGTGAGAAGTTCGGCTGAACTGCAGATCGCGGTGGCGCACGACGTAGTGGTCGCGCGGCACTATTCGGATTTTGATCTGCGTGAGGTACGCGTGACGCGCTTGCAAGAAGCGCGCGCGGTTTTCGTTTCCTATCGCGTCGGCAGGCAAATTTTCTGGACGAAGAATAGACTGACCCTGCCTGCCGGAGAAACCGTGGTAACCGACGGTGAGCACCTGGCCCGAACTCGCTGCGGAAACCGCATTTCCGCGGTTCCCATCGGGCCGGTGCTGAATCCTGAGCCGTCGCCGGAAGCGATGGAAATTCCCGCAGATGGCGGGCTGCTGGCCGCTCCGGAATCTTCACCGGAATTACCGCTGGCCGTGCCGCCTATGACTGCCATTGTGGTGCCACAGCAGTCTCCTGGATCCATCTTCCTGCCGATCGTTCCGCCGCTTTTCCCAATCGGCGGCCCGCCATCTTCTCCGGGAATTCCCACAGGCCCGCTGCCACCTCCGAACAGTCCACCGCCAGTGGGGCCGCCACCAACGCTTCCTCCGCCGCCTGTGACGCCGCCGCCGGCAATCAGTACGCCGGAAGGTTCGGACTTACTGCTGCTCGCCGTCGGTTGTGCTTGCGTTTGGCTGTTGCGAAAAAAAGCGCGCGCCTAACTTTCGGTAATCTTCTGTTCACAAACTCGGTAAATTCAATCGCAATTCCATTTCTTGACAAAATTTCTGCGGCGGGATATGGAACGTCCACAAAGTCGGCGCTGGTAACGAACCCATGCTGTTTCGAGGGGGCTGGTATGAGTTGGACGCAAGTTTATGATCCCGCCGGGATTTGGTGGGTTTCGACTCTGATCGCGGCTCTTCCGATTCTGGTTCTCTTCACTCTTCTGGCCGGCTTGAAAGTGAAACCGCACTGGTGCGCGATTGCCGCAGCGTTCACGGCGGTGATGCTGGCGACGCTGGTCTTCAAGATGCCCGCGCTGCTAGCGGCATCGGCTTTTGCTTACGGCGTGGCGTATGGAATTCTGAAAATTGCGTGGATCGTACTGGCAGCGGTCTATCTCTACGATATTTCTGTGGAGACTGGGCAATTCGAGATCATGAAGGAATCCATCGCGGGAATTACGCCGGATCGCCGGCTGCAGGTTTTGCTGGTGGCATTTTGCTTTGGCTCATTTATCGAAGGAGCGGCGGGGTTCGGAGCGCCGGTAGCGATCGCCGGCGCTTTCATGATTGGGCTGGGCTTCCGGCCGTTTCACGCGGCGGCGTTGAACTTGATTGCAAATACCGCGCCGGTGGCGTGGGGAGCAATTGGAACTCCCGTGCACGCGCTGGCGGCGGTGACGGGACTGCCGGAATCGGATTTGAGCGCGATGATCGGGCGCATTCTGCCGTTTACCGCGGTGATCGTGCCGTTCTGGCTGGTGCGCACGATGGTGGGCTGGTCGGAAACTTTCGAAGTGCTGCCGGCGATTTTGGTAGTGGGAATTTCTTTCGCGGGCACGCAATATCTGTGGTCGAACTTTCGTGACAGCAACCTGGTAGACATCGCGGCAGGCGTAGTGTCCATTCTTTGCACCGTTTTTTTTCTACATTTTTGGAAGCCGAAGAAAATCTGGCGGTTCGATTATGAACGGGAAGGCGCGAAGCCGGTGGTAGTGGACGGAAAAATTGCGGACGATATGGGCGGGGAGTGGAATGCCAAGGAATACGATGGTTACGTGGCGCCGCGCAAATATCCTATTGGAACGGTGCTGAAAGCATGGATGCCGTTTGCGGTGCTTTCGTTATTCGTTCTGGCGTGGGGACTGCCTTCGGTGAAACTCCTCATCAACAAGGCTACGACGCCCGCGTTCATCGTGGTCCAAGCGGACGGCAAGGTGCGGCCTGGCAACCCCGGATGGGACTGGCCTTATCTGCACAACGCCATCACGCGCGCCGCGCCGGTGGTGAGCAAGCCGACCCCGGAACAGGCGCGCTACGATTTCAATTGGCTATCGGCGACGGGCAGCGGCTGTTTCTTGGCTGCGATTGTTTCTGGGCTTTTGCTGGGAGTGCGCCCACTGCGATTGATGAAAATATTTTGGCATACGCTGGTACGTATGCGTCTCGCGATGATCGCGATTTCGTTCATGCTGGGCTTGGGATACGTGACGCGTTATTCCGGGCTGGACGCGGTGCTGGGGCTGGCGTTCACGCGAACCGGCTGGCTGTATCCGTTTTTTGGCACGTTCCTGGGTTGGCTGGGCGTGGCGTTGACCGGTAGCGATACTTCTTCGAACGCGTTGTTCGGCAGTTTGCAGCGCATCACGTCGCAACAGTTGGGTATTGACCCGATTTTGATGTGCGCGGCCAATAGCGCGGGCGGCGTAATGGGCAAAATGGTGGATGCGCAGTCCATCACCATTGCTACGTCTGCAACCGAGCAAGTGGGCAACGAAGGAATAATTTTTCGCTTTGTGTTTTGGCATTCGATCGCGCTGGGTTCCATCGTGGGCGTGATTGTGATGCTCTACGCTTATGTGTTTCCGCATTTCGTGCCGCACGGTTTGACGATTGTGAAGTGATATCGCTGCGGGGTCCTGGATTTTGAACCTGGGCGGGCTATTTATTCGCCAGAGACTTTCCGTTTACGCGAACTCCTGTTTGAGCCACAGCAAGATTGCGGACGCTGGAGGAAAGGCCTTTTCGTTCGAAGTGGCCGGCGATCGCTTTTCCGATTTGCGCGAAATTTTTGGTGGCGAGCGCGACCACCGTGGGCCCGGCACCGCTGAGAGCGACGCCCAGCAGCCCGGGCACGCGAGCAATGGCGAGAACTTCGGCGAGGCCGGGAATCAGCGCCTGGCGATAGGATTGATGCAGACGATCTTGCATGGCGTCCCAGAGCAGATCGTAACGTTCGTCGTCGAGGGCCGCGAGAAATAGCGCGGAGCGCTGGAGATTGTGCACGGCGGCGGCGAGCTCGACTGTTTGCGGCAAAGCCGCGCGGGAAGCGGCTGTCTGTAACGCCATTTTCGGCGTGACGGCGACCACCCGGATTTGTTTCGACCACTTTTTGCGCAGCGCGATGACGTTGCCGTCTGCGCCAACAAATGAGACGACCATGCCGCCGAGCAATGCGGCTCCCACGTTGTCGGTGTGATGTTCCATTTCGGCGGCAAGGCGCAGTGCGTTTTCCTGTGTTAATTTTTTCCCGCAGGCCGCGAAACCCAGCGCAGTGCCGGCCACGATGGCCGCGGCGCTGCTGCCCAAACCTCCAGCAATTGGAATTTGGTTCTGCACGGCCAGATGAACAGGCGGCAAGCGCAGGCCGTGACGCTCGGCGGCGTGTTGCATGGCGCGCAGGATCAGATTTTCTTCAGGGGCGCTGGGTAGGGCTTCGCTGCCGGGGACGCCGCGGCTGCGCGCTGCGCTGCGGGCGCCCGGTTCGGACTGCACCGTGGCGCGCACCGTGAGAAATAGCTCTAGCGCCAGCCCAAAACAATCGAAGCCCGCGCCGAGATTGGCGCTGGATGCGGGAACGCGGACTTCGTAGGAGCGGGGCTTGGACTTTTTCATGGATGCTTTTGCAATCGCCTGGAAAATCTTATACCGGCGTTTTTATCCTGTGGCCGAATTCCCTGCTCTAGCGGCGACTCTCCAAACTTTTGAGAATGGCTTGCTTAGTTGCGGCGACTTTTTCCGGGGCGTTGCGAAATGCGCCGGAAATCTGCACGGTCTTTGTTGATCCTTGTTCCGTGACGGATTCAAACGAAAGAGTGCCGCGGTGATAATGGCTCACGTAGTCGGGGTCTTTCAGGACGTGTCCGGTCAAAACCGCGACCACGGACTCGCCCGCGTGAATTTTCCCTGCCGCCACCAGTTTGCGGATGCCGGCCACCGAGGTTGCGGAGGCAGGCTCGCAGCCAATCCCATCGCGGCCGATGATGGCTTTGGCGTCGGCAATTTCTTGTTCGCTCACGCTGACAATGCTCCCGTTTGTGCGCAGAACGGCGCGCAGTGCTTTTTTCCAGGAAACGGGGGCACCAATTTTTATGGCGGTGGCGAGCGTGCGCGGGTTCGCAACCGGCGCAATCTGGTCCGGAACAGCTGCGTCCGCCGCGATCTGGGATGGTTTCAGCGCGGCGAACAAATGCGCGAGCGGGGCGGAGCCTTGAGCTTGAATGACACTGATCTTCGGCAGGCGATCGATCAACCCCAGACGCAGCATTTCATCGAAACCTTTTCCCAGCGCGGAGCTGTTGCCCATGTTTCCGCCCGGAACGACTACCTGTTCCGGGACTTGCCAGCCGCATTGCGCGAGCAGTTCGAAAGCCACAGTTTTTTGCCCTTCAATGCGAAAAGGATTGATGGAGTTCGCGATGTAAATCGAAGGCACATCGGCAAGTTCTGAAATCAGTTTCATACAATCGTCGAAATTTCCGGCGATCTCACAAATGACGGCGCCATAGTCCATGCTCTGCGCAAGCTTCGCGGGACTGATTTGCCCCTGCGGCAGCAGAATCGCGCATTGCAGTTCCGCGCGGGCGGCGTAGGCAGCCAGGCTCGCGGCAGTATTGCCGGTGCTGGCGCAAACTACCGTGCGGGCGCCGAGCAATTTCGCCTGGGTGACGGCAGTGGTCATGCCCGTATCTTTGAAAGACGCAGTGGGATTGCAGCCCTGATGTTTCAGGCGCAGCGCGGTGAGGCCAGCATATTTCGCGGAGCGCGGAGCGTCGTACAGCGGGGTGTTGCCTTCGAAAAGTGTGACGACCGGCGCGTCGTCGTCGAACGGCAGCAATTCACGAAAACGCCACACGCCGCTCCGATCGCGGGCTTCCTGTGAAGCAGCGCGCGCGCGCCAACGCTCGCCTAGATCCGGCACAGACTTCAGCAGATCGAGCGGGATTTCAATTTCCAGCGGTCCGCCGCAACGAGAGCACACGTAAATCTGTTCGCGGATGCCAAACGCGGCGGCGCAATCGGGTGCAATGCAACGTTGCACGGCCGATGTGCCGGCTTTCTGCGCCGTTTTTGCGATGGCGTCGCTCATTTTGCGGCGGATGAAGTTTCCTGCGAATTGCGCGTATCGAGCGCAAATTCCTGGTGCACGGCCAGCAGCGCTTTTTTCACGTCCTGGCTGGACACGACGAACGAAATATTGGTTTCCGAAGAGCCCTGAGCGATGGCGATTATATTTATGTTTTCGCGGCCCAGCACGCTGAAGGTGCGGCCGGCCATGCCCACGGTGCCGCGCATGTTTTCGCCCACCACGGCGACTATGGCGATATTGGGATCGAGAGTGATGTGCTCGACTTTCTGATGCATCAGGTCCTGCGCGAATTGCTGGCGCAGCGCGTCCACGGTGCGTTTGGCGTCGGAAGAAAAAACGATGAAGCAGATATCGTTCTGCGAAGAGGACTGCGAAATCAGCAGCACATTCGCGCGCACGTTTGAGGTTGTGGAAAATGTGCGACCGACCACGTCGGGCAGGCCGACAATCCCCGGGCCTCCGACGGCGATGAGCGAAACGCCGCGAATGGCGGTGAGCGCTTTCACTCCGGCGCTGGAGGCGCGGCCCTGCGGCGTGATTTTTGTGCCGGGGTGTTCCGGCTCGAAGGTATTGCGAATCCAGACGGGAATACCGGTTTGCGTGACGGCGCGGAGCGTCTTGGGATGCAGAACTTTGGCGCCGAAATGCGCGAGCTCCGCGGCTTCGCGATAGGAAATTTCGGGAATGGTGCGCGCGCCCGGGACTAGGCGCGGATCGGCGGTGAGCACGCCGTTCACGTCGGTCCAGATAATTACTTCGTCGGCGCCGAGCGCACCTCCGAGAATCGTTGCGGAATAATCGGAGCCGCCGCGGCCGAGCGTTGTGAGCACGCCTTCGGCGGTGGCACCGATAAATCCGGTGACAACCGGCACGACTCCTTGCTGCAGCAACGGGCGGAGCCGCGCTTCGCAACGGACTTGCGTGGGTTCCATCAACGGTTCGGCAGCGCCGTGATAGGAATCGGTGACGATCAAACCGGTGGCCTCAACGGCTTCGCTGCGCACGCCGCGTTCGCTTAAAGCGCCGGCAACCAACGGCGCTGAGAGGCGTTCGCCAAGGCTGGAAACGGAATCGAGAGTGCGCACGGTGAGTTCATGGATCAGCGCGGTGCCTTCGCAGAGGCGATGCGCTTCGCGGAGAAGTTCTTCGATGCCCAAGGCGATTAGATCTCTTGTTTCCGGATTCTGAATCAAGATTTGCAGCGCATCGAAATGCTGTTCGCGCAAAGCTTCCAGTAGCTGGGTGGCGCGCTCGCGGTCTCCGGTCTCCGAGCAAGTGGCGGCTTCGATCAGGCGATTGGTGACGCCGCTCATCGCTGAAACAACCACGACGAGAGGTCCTATGCGCGCGGCTTTGGCGACAATTTCGGCGACGCGCGCAATGCAGGATGCGTCACCCACCGATGTGCCGCCGAATTTCATGACCTGCAGCTGTGGCTTCATTTGGGATAGACCTGTGGCGTGGCGAATCGATGTGGCCTGCAGCAAATGTGGCTTTTGGAATGGCCGCGCCTGAAAAAACTATACACTACCGCGGCAGAATCCGAGAGCACGGCGAAGCGGCGGTGTTTCGGAATCAAAAAGAGCAAGACAGCGGGAAGGCTAGTTGTGAGACCGTGCGGAGGTGGTGCGCGGAAAACGGGGAGCGAGCCGCCACGAATATTTTGTGGTGGCTCGCTACCAAGACGAAAGCTGCCTGATTACGGACGGGCGGCCAATGCTGGGATCAACACTTTAGATTGCGGCGTGCCGAGACCGGTGACGTAATCGTATCCGCTGAGGGCATCACACATTGTGCCGCAGGAACCATTGCTGCCAGTGGTGACCGCGTGAAAATTGGTGGTGAGGCTCGATCTTCCAACCGCGTACACCGAGGTTGCGGTGGCGCTCAAGTTTGCTTTGCGGGCAGCCACGCGCTGCGAATTGCTGATCGCTATCAGCGCGGCCCACTGCGGCGTCGCGGCGCTGGTGCCGCCTACCTGGAACCAACCGCTGAAGCCGCTGACTCCGACGGAATCATAAATGGCGTATCCGGTTCCGGGATTGGCGTTGTAGGCAACGTCCGGCACGCCGCGCGTACCGTGTATGTCGTTTGCAATCGGAAACTGCGCCTGGGAGACCGGCTCATATTCGTACTTGCTGACTCCGCCGCCGCTGCCGCTCCACGCTGATTCGCTGCTGTAGTTGCCGGATTTGTCGAGCGTCAGCGAAGTGCCGCCAACAGCGATTACATCGGGCGACGCCGCCGGATAGTTCACGCCGGTGCCGCTATCACCGGATGCCGCGAGAAAGGTGACGCCGGTGGAAACAAAGTGATTGTCCAGATTGTGTTCGCTGGAAAGTTCGGCGGACGTCCAGCTCATGGAAACGACAGACGCGCCGTCGCGCACCGCGAAATCTACGCCGGCGAGCAAGTCACTCAGATTATTCGAAGGCGCTTCGACCAGGAGAATCTTGGCTTGCGGCGCGATGGCGTGCGCCCATTCGATATCCAGCGAAATTTCGACGGCCCAGTTGGCATTCGCGGCAGGCTTGCGGCCGTTGGAGTAGAGTTGGCGAAAGCAACCGTTGGCTGTGGTGCAGGCCGGCAGATTGAACTGCTTGCTGAAGACGGCAAGGTCGTTGGCCGCGTTGGCGTCGTCGTAAGCGTCCACCAGCGCGATAGTCTGGCCAGCGCCTTGGTTGGTGATCAGGTCAAAGCCGTAGGCGTGGCGAATTTGCGACGGGGTAAAGGCCGTCGATGGCGGTGTGCTGAGGCTCGCGCCTGCAGCTTGGTGGATGAAGTAATGAGGACCCATGAACCCGATCGGATCCTGGCCTTTTTCACCCATATGTATTTGCAAATAAAAGGGTTGCTGCCCTTGCGCCGCCTGGCTGGCGAGGAGAATAGTGCCCGCTACCAAAAGGCCACGGATGATGTTGCGGAATCCCCCAGATTGCATCTGAACCCCCGTTTGCTGCCCCCTGATGCAGGGCTTGGTTGCCTGTGCTGGCTTCCAACTTGGACAGAATACTGTCGGGGATAGACTGTGGCGATAGGCCGGTACTCTCAATCGGCTGGTACCGATGGGTGGAGTGAGCGACTGTACCGCTTTGCAACATGTGAAAGACGATGGCGTCGCGAAGCTTCGACGATCCCTACGAGCAGCTTCTGCTTCTAAAGCTATTTTTTATAGCAGTTTAAAGGACGATCTGAAGCTCGAGCTTCCGACCTAGGCGTCTAGACCAGGGCTGCCAGGGGAGGCCAGCGCGGCTTTACTCGAGCGGCAGGCCTACGTAGTTTTCGGCGAGTGACTGAGAGGCGGCGCGGGAGCTGGTAACATAATCCAGCTCAGCGAGTTGGCGGCGCTGGTCGAAAGCGTTCTCGTCGTTGAAGCGATGCAGCATGGAGGTCATCCACCAGGAGAAGCGCTGCACCTTCCAAACGCGGCGCAGGCAGGTTTCCGAGTAGGAATCGAGCAAGTTATGTCGGCCAGTGGAGTAAAAGTCCGCGAGGGCGCGGGCGAGGATGCGCACGTCGGCGACGGCGAGATTCAGACCTTTGGCGCCGGTTGGCGGCACGATGTGTGCGGCGTCGCCCGCGAGGAACAGCTTGCCGTATTGCATCGGTTCGATGACGAAGCTGCGCATCCCGGTGACGCCTTTTTGCAGCACAGGGCCTTCCACCAATTTCCAATTTTCCTCGCCCGTGAGTCGGATGTGCAGTTCCTGCCAGATTTTTTCGTCCGGCCAATTTGCGATGTCTTCATCGGGGCGGCATTGGAGATAGAGGCGGCCGATGTGGGGCGAACGCATGCTGAGCAGGGCGAAGCCGCGTTCGTGGTAGGCGTAGATCAGTTCTTCCGAAGACGGCGGGGCTTCGGCGAGAATGCCCAGCCAGGCGAACGGATACACGCGATCGAAAGCGGTGAGAACGCCGTCCGGAATCGACGGGCGGCAGATGCCATGATAGCCGTCGCAGCCGGCGATGAAATCGCAGACGAGTTCGCGCGGCTCACCATCTTTGCGAAAGCGGATCGTGGGTTTGGATGGAATTTCGCAAGTCGTCGAAATTGTGGATGCTGGTGTCGGCTACTTCAAAATGAACTTGGCCGCCGGCGGCGAGTCGCGCGTCGGTTAAATCTTTCACCACTTCGTGCTGCGCGTAGATGGTGACAGCTTTTCCGCCGGTTAAATCCGCGAAATCGATGCGATGCGTGCGGCGGCCGAAACGCAGATTCACCCCGTAGTGCACCAGGCCTTCTCGTTGCAGGCGTTCGCCTACGCCGGTCTCTTTCAGCAGGTCCACCGTGCCTTGCTCCAGGACTCCGGCGCGCACGCGCTCTTGCACGTACTGGCGGCTGCGATTTTCGAGGACGACGGATTCGATGCCGTGGAGGTGGAGTAAGTGCGAGAGAACCAGGCCCGCGGGCCCGGCGCCGATGATGCCAACCTGCGTGCGCATAGAGATGCGTCCTCGCGTGATTCTTCATAAACGATAGCAGAAGGGGTGCGCGCGGCGGAACGAAATCATGCGATGACCCAAATAGTTGGAGGGTCGCGGAAGTGGGTGCTACCATGCGTCGTTGCATTCGGATGAATTTCGTTGCGATGCAATTTCTGCTCGCGACTGCGATGTTTTTTGGGGGCATCAGGCGATGTTCGTAAGCAAGAAACATCTGTTGGTGGAATGGGGGCACTGCGACCCGGCGGGGATCGTATTTTATCCGCAATATCTGGCGTGGTTTGACGATTGCACCACGGCGCTTTTTACGAACGCTGGCATGCCCACGCGCGCTTTGTTCCGTGCGCATGCGATTCTGGGAGTACCGCTGGTGGATGTGCGCGTGCGGTTTCTGGTGCCTTCCACTTTTGGCGATGAATTGCACTCCGAATCGACGGTTACGGAGTTTCGCCGCAGCAGTTTTATCATCCGGCATCAATTGTTCAAGGCAGGCGTGCTGGCCGTCGAGGGTTTTGAGACGCGCGTGTGGGCTGGCACGGATCCAGCGAAACCAGAGCGCATGAAATCGCGTCCATTGCCGGCGGAAGTGATCGAGCGGCTTTCGCAGGCTGGCGTGGCAGAAGGCCAAGCGAAGTCTTAAAAGAGTTCACGCGGCCACAGCGCTTGAAAGCTTCTAAGTGAACTGCATCGGCTTCGGTTTTGCGGGATCGCTGTAATCGTAAAATCCGCGTCCGGCTTTGCGGCCATTCCACCCCATCAGCACCATGCGCTTCAGCAGCGGCGGCGGCGCGAAGCGTTGTTCCTTGAATTCATCGAACATGATATTTGCGATGTAATACGTGGTGTCGTGCCCGACGAAATCGAGCAGTGTGAGCGGACCCATGGGATGGCCGCAGCCGAGCTTCATGGAATTATCAATGTCTTCGATGGAGCCGACGCCTTCTTCCAGTGCGCGCACTGCATCGAGCAGATATGGCACGAGCAGGCGATTGACGATGAAGCCGGTGCGGTCGGTGGTGCGCACGGGCGTCTTGCCGAAACGGGCGGCGAGCGCAACGGCTGCTTCATCCACTTTAGGGTCCGTCGCGATGGTGCGGATTACTTCGACCAATTTCATGACCGGCACGGGATTGAAAAAGTGCAGGCCCAGGAACCGATCGGGCCGCTGCGTAAACATGGCCATTTCGGTGATGGAGAGCGACGAAGTGTTGCTGGCGAAAATGGTGAACTTGGGACAAATCTTATCGAGCGCGGTCCAGAGTTCGCGCTTCGCGGGCAGCTGCTCGATGATCGCTTCGATCACCAGGTCTGAATCCTTCAAATCTTCGAGATTAGTGGTGCCGCGGAGGCGCGCGCGAACCTGATCGCGATCGGCAGCGGCGAGAGTGCCCTTATCTACCAGGCGCTGCAGATTTTTTTCGATGGATTGCAGCCCTTTTTCGAGAAGCTGCTGAGAGACTTCGCGGACTGTGACCTGGCAGCCCGACTGAGCCGCCACTTGCGCGATGCCTGAGCCCATCAGGCCGCAGCCTACTACTGCAACTTTTTCGATCGACATTTATGATTCCTCCTGAAATTGGCGCCACTGCGATGAGTGGAGGCGCTGATTGATATTCGACGACGTAGAATTACGCGCCGTAACCTGAAATTGCGTCAACGTTCGGCGTCAATTTCCGCGAATACTTCCTGCGCCAGATGAAACGCCGCGTTCGCCGCCGGCACGCCGCAATAAATCGCGCTCTGCAGCAGTACTTCCTGAATTTCCTCGCGCGTCACTTTATTATTCAATGCGGCGCGCACGTGCATGCGAAATTCTTCGCTGCGATTGAGCGCGATCATCATGGAAAGCGTCAGCAGGCTGCGCGTGTGGCGCGGAAGACCGGGGCGCGACCAGATTTCGCCCCAGGCGTAGCGCGTGATCAAATCCTGAAACGGTTCGCTGAAGGAATTCTTCGCCGCTTCGGCTCTGTCCACGTGCGCATCGCCCAGAACGGCGCGACGGACTTTCATGCCTGATTGATGCTGCTCCCGTTCGTCCATTATTTCGCCTCCTGTTGCCCGAGGAACTTCAGCAGCGCGGCTGTGAAGGGTTCGGCCGCTTCCATATTCGAAAGGTGTGCGGCCTTCAGTTCCACGTATTGCGCGCCGGGAATTTTCTGCGCCAGAAATCGGCCGTCCGCCGGCGTAGTGGCCGCGTCGTGCGCGCCGGAAATCACCAGCGTGGGCAAGGTCACGCGCGAGAGCTGGTCGCGCAAATCCTCGTCGCGCAGCGCGGCGCAAGTTGCAACATAGCCTTCCGGCGGCGTATGCAGCAGCATTTGTCGCGCAGCTTCCACCCCTGTGGGCTCGCGCTTTGCAAAATCCTCGGTGAACCAACGAGACACGACGCCATTCGCGATTGGCGCCACGCCACCTTCGCGCACGGCGGCTATGCGCGAATTCCAGCCGTCCGTGGTGCCGATGCGGGCAGCAGTGTTGCACAGCGTCAGACTCTTGAAACGCTTCGCGTTGTTGATACCCAGCCACTGGCCGATCAATCCACCGACCGAAAGGCCGCAATAATGCGCGGCGGGAATTTGCAATGCATCGAGTAGGCCGACTACGTCTTCGGCTAGCCCTGCGATCGTATACGGCCCTGGCATGACGTCCGAGAGGCCGTGCCCGCGGGAATCATAGCGAAGGACGCGAAACCGTTGCGCGAGCGCGGGAACTTCCGCGTCCCACATCGCGAGATTGGTGCCGAGCGAATTGGAAAGCACAACCACCGAAGCGTCGGCCGCGCCGTCCAGCCGGTATTGAAAACGCGCGCCGCCAATTTCGGTAAAGGTCATATCGGAATTTTGGTGAACCATGATTTAGCGTTTGTTCTTTTCGTCAGCCAATACTCGTTGGATCATGGATGCAGCCGAGCCAATGTAGTTTCTGGGATCCAGCAATGCATCAATATCCGCGGGCGAAAGATGCGCGCGCACTTCCTGGTCTTCGAGCAACAGTTCGCGCAACGAGCGGCCGGATTCGAGCGCACGGTGCGCGGCGCGCTCGACGAGTTGATGCGCCGGCGAGCGGCCGATCTGCTTGGCCAGCGCAATTGCCACGGCTTCGCTGAGAATCAGGCCGTGCGTCGCGCCAAGATTGTGCGTCATGTGCTCTTCGTAAACTTCCAGACCATCCACCACATGCGCCATATGAACGAGCGCGCCAGCGGCGAGCAAAAAAATCTCAGGTAGAGTTTCCCATTCGGCGTGCCAGCCGCCCAGGCCGCGTTCGTGTTCCTGCACCATGGCGGTGAGCATCACGGAAACGAGCGCGGGAACGCGAATCGCCGCAGCGAGGACGACGGCGGAACCCACCGGATTGCGTTTGTGCGGCAAAGTGGAAGATCCGCCACGACCGGATTCCGCAGGCTCCAGAACTTCGCCGACTTCGGTTTGTGCGAGCAACGAAATATCGCGCGCGATCTTTCCCATCGTGCCCAGAAGCAGGCCTAACGTGGTGGCGACTTCGACGAAGCGGTCGCGATGCGTGTGCCAGGGAATGCTGGGCAGATCCAATTTTAGTTCGGACGCCAAGGCCGCTGCCACCGCCGGGCCTTGGTCGCCGAGCACCGCAAGCGTGCCCACGGCGCCGCCAAACTGCAGTGTCGAAACCTCTTTGCGTGCCCGCGCGATTCGCGCTTGCTGGCGATGAATTGCATCCAGCCATCCGGCTACTTTCAGGCCCAGAGTTACGGGGCTCGCTTGCTGCAACCAAGTGCGGCCGGCGAGCAGCGTGGATTGATGCTTTTCGGCGACGCGAGCGAGCGCGCTGGAAAATTGCGCAAGTTCGCGCAGCAGCAAATCGAGCGCGTCCCGCAGCTGCAGCACGAGACCGGTGTCAATCGCGTCCTGACTGGTGGCGCCCCAGTGCACGAAGCCGGCGGCTTTCGGATCGGATTTGGCGACGGCCGCGATGAGCGCCTTCACCAGCGGGATCGCTGCGTTTCCAGCGAGGGCCGCTTCACGCGCGAGCACGTCCATTGCAAATGTATCCGCCCTGCATTGCGCTGCAATGGCTGGCGCTGATTCAGCCGGCGCGACACCGGCGCGCACGAGTGCTCGCGCCAGCGCAGCTTCAAAATCGAGCATGCCCTGGAGCCTGTGGCGATCCGAGAAGATTTCACGCATGGAGTCCGTGGTGAACAGGGGATCGAGCAGGCGGGCTGTTTGTTTTTCGCTCAAGTGGTTCAAATCCGGGCGTAGCGCCGCATCGTGAAAGCGCGCAGCACTTTACATCCTGTGCAATATATCACTTTACTGGCGGCCGCCTTAGGTGCCGGCCGGTCGGTTGAATTGTGCAGCCTCGTTGCTAGCGCGATAAGCCTGATCAATGGCCGCGTTGGTGTACGCGAACGCCTCCGCGTCTGAATTGGCAATCGAGATGCGCCCAAACGGCTGGCGGCCGATGACGCAGGGCTGTTGATCCTCGGGCCAATCAGGATCGTACAAGGAATTGTATTCGTAGGCATAGCCGTGCGGCCAGCGATTTACAGTGATGGCCTGAATATCCGCGGCTGGATCGAATCCGCCGGGCGCCAGCATCGCGCCGAGCTGCTCGCGAATATTCCGCTCGAAAGTTGCGAAGCTGGTGCCGAGGAGTTCGCGGCGGCCGGCCTTCTGCTGCTCGCGCGCGGGCAGACCGGCTTTGCACGGGACACGTTCCAGATGCAGCACGCAAGGTTCGGCCGGATTCGCGGGGTATGTGTAGTCGCCCATGCTGACCGGAAAATCTAAAGTGACGGTTTCAAAGTAACTGCCGGGGCAGCGTACTGCGCTCACTCCGAGTTTCTTAAACGACTGCCAATTGCGGATCAACACGTTGGTGTAAACCAGCGGAACTTTCACGCCGTAGGCGAGCGCGTCCTTCTGCTTGTCCGGAAGGTCCGGGCACAGGTACGGAATCACCATGTTCCAGCACGCCAGTACGCAGCTGGCGCCACGCACACTGCGGGCGCGGCCGTCTTTTACGTAAGTGATTTCGACTTCTTTCGCGGCGCTCGCTTCACCGACATTGCGCGCGAGAATTACGGTGCTATTCAGGCGCAGACGCACGGGAGTAGCGGGATCGTCGAGCGTCCCGTAGTCGAGTTTCGCGGTGACGATATCTTCCATCGTGTGGCCGGGTGCGGACGCGGGAACCAGTAAGCGGACCAGCAAGCGCGCGATGGAAGCGTTGCCATCCGGAAAATGAAAAATGTACGGCTGGTCTTCGTCCTGTTTAGTGATTTCCGCTCCCAGTCCCGGTCCTGGCGGGCCCGAAAGATCCATGCCCGCAAATCCCGGATAGCCGAGCCCCGCGAGATCGCCGGCCGGAACAGCGTCGATGCCGACGCCGTAGAGGCCGTACGTCTCGGTCTGCAGAAAAGGAATCGCTTCGGGACTGAGCTTGACGTACTGCAGCAGATAGTCCTTGTAACTGGTTTTTGCGAGGAGGACTTTTTTGTCCCAGGACGACATGCCGGGCAGATAGTCAACTTTTTCGGTGTGCAGGCGCGCGAGATCTTTCTGGACCTGCGCGGATAGCGGTGTCTTGGCGAGAAACGCGGGCCATGTGGGCTTGCCGGTGCCTGTGACCAGCTTGTCTTGGCCGAATGTCTTCTTGTCGAAAAAAGTGCTGCGCGCAAGGCCATGCGATTTCTCGAAATTGCGGTCGTAATACTTGTAGAAGCGCTGGACGTCAATGCCCAGCTCCGCGAACAGTTGCTTGGCTTGCTTGCTGTAAATTTTCGGGCCGGCGATGGATTGCGTGCCGCCGTAACCGAGAATCATGCGCTGGCTGGTCTGAAATTCGTTGCGCCGCGCGTGGCCGCCGAAATCGTCGTGATTTTCGAGGATCAGAATTTTGGCTTTCGGTCCGGCCATCTGGCGGAAGAAATACGCCGCCGAAAGGCCGCTGATTCCGCCGCCTACGACGATCAGGTCGTACGACTCGGCGTCCGCTGTGGGGGTGTTCCAAGTATTCCCGTCGCGCAGGGCGTGGCCAACTTCCATTACTTCGTCCGTGGTCCCACGCATGCCCGTTAGGGCCGGAGGATAGTAGGCGGAGGATTTATCAGCAGAGCGAGGCGATTGCGGGAGGCCGAAGCGTTCGAACCATTGTGCGTCTGGAAGTATTAAGGATGCGCCTATAGCGACACCGAACCCGTTGAGGAAATCGCGCCTCGGAATATTGCTTCCCATGCCGATTTTTCGATCGCGCTTTTCACCACTCACCTGCTCCCCCGCGGATTTGACCACCGGCAATACGAGCGGAATCTGCTCTAACCGGCTTTAGATTTATAGGAAAAGAGCATACCCCAGACGTCAACGCGGCGTAGGCCTAAACTTCTTATGTTGGGCCAAAGCTGGGAGCGATTCGGCGAGCTATTGGTGAGAGCGAATACTGACGCGCAGGGTGGAAGTTCCAATTCGGAACTCGGTGGCATCGTCTATCTGTGTGGCCAGCACCCGTTTGTCGGCGACGTAGGTACCGTTGGTCGAGCGCAGATCGCGGAGATAAACCGTGTCGTTCTTCACTTCAACGGCGCAGTGCAGCCGCGAAATCATGGGATCGTCAATTTCGAAATCAGCGCCTCCACGGAGGCGTCCGATGGTCACCAGCGGCATCGTCAAACCGCGTTCCAGCCCCTGAGAGGAACCTCCCACGACCGAAATCGCGATTGATTTTCCTTCTGGCAGATCGAGTGTCGCGACCCTGTCACTCGCGGATTGTTCGAGACGCGTGGCGGCGAAAGGCCGGTCCTGGGGCGCGACTGGATCGGTGATCATTGTTGAGGATTTGACGTCCGGGGGCACTAGGTCCACTACCGAACTCTGCGCGCACATCCAACAGCGAATTTGGGCCATTTTACGTCCTGTTACCCGCCGGTCGTCGAGCTCTACCTGTGCGTTGCAATGGAGGCATCGGACGCGCATGACTAACTTTAGCACTATGGGTACAGGTGGACGCGATGGTCCATTCGTACCATTCTCGTACCAATTGCCTGGTGCGCACGCGTGCAGACGTCGGCTAACAGCGGGCATATGAATTGGTAGTATGTTGCACATTAGGGTTCGGCATGGCACTGGATCGATTCCTCTTGTTGGTAATTTGTAAGCTCTTTATTATCTGCACATGAGCGATATTCTGTGCGCCTTAAGAGCATCTAGACTCTCAGAAGGACTCCGGGTTTAGTGGTTGACATCAGTTTGATTGCATGTATTATACTGCATATTGCGCGAGTGCATATTGTAATGACTCCAGAAATGCAATCCGGCGCTGTCCAGCCTTCCCCGCCCACACATCCCAGCGACGAAGACTTCCTGCGCTTGCTCGGACACAGAGTGCGCGAGCTGCGCAGCCGCCGCGGCATGACGCGGAAGATGGTGGCGCAGGAATCCGACGTCTCCGAACGCCATCTGGCGCAGCTGGAACTGGGCGATGGCAACGTCTCAGTGGTGCTGCTGAGGCGAATCGCGACTGCGCTGAATGTCTCGTTGGCCGACCTGTTTGGCGCCGAAGCCCCTGATTCTGAAGTGAAACGCTCGATACAGAAACTCCTCGATCGTCTTCCTGCGCAGCAACTCAGCGCGGTCGTGGCGCGCCTCGTGCAGGAATTCGGCGCAGCGCAACAGGACCGGCATTCGCGCATCGCGTTGATTGGCCTGCGTGGCGCGGGGAAATCCACGCTGGGAATGAAGCTGGCGCAGGCGGTGAAGGCGCCGTTCATCGAGCTGGACCGCGAGATCGCCAAAGAAGCCGGGATGGATTTGTCGGAGATTTTTTCGCTGTACGGGCAGAGCGGATACCGCAGGATTGAGCAGCGAGTGCTCGAGCGCATCCTGCGGGAATACCAGCGCGCGGTGCTGTCCGTCGGCGGAGGCGTGGTCTCCGAAAAAGAAACGTATGACCGGCTGCTCGCCAGCTGTTACACGGTTTGGGTGAAAGCGAATCCGGAAGACTATATGGCGCGGGTGATGGCTCAAGGTGATTTTCGTGCCATGGCTGAAAACGACGAGGCCATGGAAGATTTGCGCCAGATTTTGGAGGCGCGAGAACCTTTTTACCGCAAGGCGGATTTGCATTTGGACACTTCAGGCGAATCCGCGGAGCAAAGTTTTCTGAAACTCAAGCAAGCACTGCAATCCGAAATCGGTTAGGAGGCACGCGTGGACGTCGTCGCAACGCATGATTCGCAAATTAAAACCGCGCCGGTGGATTATCAGACCGAGCCAGCGAAATACAAACATTGGCGCGTGGCCTACGAAGGGCCTGTGGCGACTTTGACGATGGACGTCAGCGAGGATGGAGGTCTGCGTCCGGGCTACAAGCTGAAACTGAATTCCTACGATCTGGGCGTGGATATCGAATTGCACGACGTGCTGCAGAGAATCCGCTTCGAGCACCCGGAGATTCGCTGCGTGATGCTCACCAGCGCGAAGAATCGGGTTTTCTGTTCAGGCGCCAACATTTATATGCTGGGACTTTCCTCGCACGCCTGGAAAGTGAACTTCTGCAAATTCACGAACGAGACGCGCAACGGGATCGAAGACTCCAGCGCGCATTCCGGGCTGAAATTTCTGGCCGCTTTGAACGGAACTACCGCGGGTGGAGGGTACGAGCTGGCTCTGGCTTGCGATGAAATTATTCTGGTGGACGATCGCTCTTCCGCCGTCAGCTTGCCGGAAGTTCCGTTGCTAGGCGTGCTTCCGGGCACCGGCGGACTGACGCGCGTGACTGACAAAAGAAAAGTGCGCCGTGACCATGCGGATATTTTTTGCACAACGGCGGATGGAGTGAAAGGGCAGCGCGCCAAAGATTGGGGGCTGGTGGACGACGTGGTGAAGACGCAGCAATTTGCGGAGCACGTGAAGCAGCGCGCGCTGGATCTGGCGAAGCGCAGCGATCGGCCCACGAACGAGCAGGGCGTGGCGCTGACGCCGTTACAAAGAAAGATTGATGATGCCGGGCGGCATTACGAATTTGTGGACGCGCAGGTGAATCGCGAAGCGCGCACCGTGACTTTGACCGTGCGCGCTCCGGAATCCGTGGTTGCGCCTACGGTGGAGAGTGCGCTGGCCGCTGGCGCTCGATGGTGGCCGCTGCAAATGGCGCGCGAATTGGACGATGCGATTCTGGGGCTGCGCACCAGCGAGGCGGAACTTGGTTTGTGGATTGTTAAAACTAGCGGCGATGCAAATGCGGTGCTGGCGCTCGATAATTTCATCCTGAACAATCAGAGTAACTGGTTTGTGCGCGAAGTTCTGGGCATGATGCGGCGTACTTTCGCGCGGCTGGACGTGTCCTCGCGCTCGATTTATGCGCTGGTGGAACCTGATTCCTGTTTTGTTGGAACTTTGCTGGAGCTGGCGCTGGCGGCCGATCGCGTTTACATGCTGGACACGCAAGAGGGCGAAGCGCGAGCGATGATGTTGCTTTCGGAGATGAATTTCGGCGCGCTGCCGATGGTGAATCATCTTTCGCGTCTGGCGGCGCGCTTTTACCAGGAGCCAACGCGAATCGGAGCACTGCATAAACAGGTTGGACACGCGCTGCAGGTGCAGGACGCCGTCGAATTGGGACTGGTGACCGCCGCACCCGACGATCTTGATTGGCAGGATGAAGTGCGGCAGGCGATTGAATCCAGAATCGCGCTTTCGCCGGATGCCTTGACCGGCATGGAAGCGAATCTGCGGTTTGGCGCGACGGAAACCACGGAGACGCGGATTTTTGGCCGGCTGTCCGCATGGCAGAATTGGATTTTCATTCGGCCGAACGCTGTGGGCGAAAGCGGCGCGCTGAAGATTTACGGCACGGGCGCGCCGGTGAGATTTAATTGGGAGCGAGTCTGAAGCACGTTCCCCAGCGCGAGAATTTGCGCCATTTTTCATTTTTAGGAGATCGTCATGATTGATTACACGGAAAAAATCCCAAATAACGTGGATCTGGGCAGGGACCGCGTGCTGCAGCGCGCGCTGGAGCACTGGCAGCCGGCGTACATGAACTGGTGGTACGACATGGGCCCGAGCGAAAGCCACGCGCTGGAAGTGTACCTGCGCACGGCGACGAGCGTGGAACCCGACGGCTGGGCGCAATTTGGCTACGTGCGCATGCCCGAATATCGTTGGGGCATTTTTCTGCAGCCGCGCGATGCCGCGCGCCAGGTAAATTTCGGCGTGCATAAGGGACAGCCTGCGTGGCAGGAAGTTCCCGGCGAATACCGCTCGACCTTGCGACGCGTGATCGTGACGCAGGGTGATACCGAGCCGGCCTCGGTGGAACAGCAGCGGCTGCTCGGAATGTGCTGCCCGTCTTTATACGATTTGCGGAATATTTTTCAAGTAAACGTGGAGGAGGGGCGGCACCTGTGGGCCATGGTCTATTTGCTGCACCGTTATTTTGGCCGCGATGGACGCGAAGAAGCGGAAGCGCTGCTGGAGCGGCGCTCCGGCGATGCGGATAATCCACGAATTCTTGGCGCGTTCAACGAGCCTACGCCGGATTGGCTGGCGTTCTATATGTTTACGTTCTTCACCGACCGTGACGGAAAATTCCAGCTCTGCGCGCTCGCCGAATCCGGCTTCGATCCGCTGGCGCGGACTTGCCGATTCATGCTCACCGAGGAAGCGCATCACATGTTCGTCGGCGAGACGGGCATCAGCCGCATCTTGCAACGCACCTGCGAAGTGATGAAGGAACACAAAGTGGAAAACGCGAGCGACGTGCGCGCGCTCGGCGTGATTGACCTGCCAACGATGCAGAAGTATCTGAACTTCCATTTCAGCGTGACGATTGATCTTTTTGGTTCGGACGCTTCGTCGAATGCCGCCAGCTACTACACTACCGGCCTGAAGGGACGCTACGAGGAAACGAAAATTGAGGACGACCACGTGCTGCAAAACGCCGAGTATCCGGTGCTGGAAGTTTCCGGCAACAAAATTGTCACGCGGCACGTTTCCGCTTTGACGGCGCTGAACGAACGGCTACGCGACGATTACATCGCGGAAATTCAGGGCGGCGTGGATCGCTGGAACAAAATCATGGAGCAGGCGGGCATTTCGTTCCGCCTGACGCTGCCGCACAAGGGATTCCACCGCGCGATTGGTAACTTCGCCGGGTACTTCATCAGCCCCGCAGGCGAAGTGCTGACCAAGGAAACGTGGGAAAATAATCGGGATAAGTGGATGCCCAGCGCGGAAGATCAGAAGTTCGTGCAATCGCTGATGACGGGGCGTGTGATCGAGCCCGGCAAATTCGCCAATTGGATCGCACCGCCGATCCGGGGCGTGAATCGCCAGCCATTGAATTTTGAATACGTGCGATTTAATTAGACTGCGGACAGCGTTTCCTGCGCAATTCGTCCGTGTCTCTCGCGTCTCGCGGGCGTTTTGCGGGCATGTCACGACACGGCACTCCATCGTGACTTCGCTGAACCCCTCTGCCGTTTTCCATGTACTCTTTCCGGGACGGACATATTAAGGATCTCGGCCGACCCATGCCCAAGTTGAACTATCTGCTCTCGCTACCCACCGACGACAATGATTATCAGCAGGAACAAGCTACCGCCGCGAAGGAAACGGCGCAGCGTCTGGGCTTGGACCTGCAGGTCATGTACGCGGCCAACGACGCGATCAAGCAAAGCGATCAAATTTTGAAAGCGATTCAATCGCCTGCGGGCGCGCGGCCGGACGCCATACTTTTCGAACCACTGGGTTCCACGGCGCTGCCGCAAGTAGCTCGCGCGGCGTCTGGCGCCGGAATTGGCTGGGTGGTTCTGAATCGCAACGCTGAGTATCTGTCCGAACTGCGCCGTTCCGGGCGCGCGCCGGCTTTTGCGGTCAGCTCCGATCATCTGGAGATCGGACGGATTCAGGGCCAACAATTCGCGGCGCTGCTGCCGAATGGCGGTTCGGTTCTCTACATCCAAGGTCCTTCGGAGAATTCCGCCGCGAAAGAACGCACCACCGGAATGCAGCAAACCAAACCTGCAAACATAAAAATAAATATGTTGAAAGGCCAATGGACCGAAGAGAGCGCGTACAAAGCGGTGAGCTCCTGGATGCGCTTGTCCACTTCCGTGAAGCAGTTTGTGGATCTGGTGGGCGCGCAGGACGATTCGATGGCCATTGGCGCACGCAAAGCGATGCAGGAAAGTTCCGACGGGGCTGCGCGGGAAAAATGGCTAGGCGTGCCGTTCACGGGTTGCGACGGTTTGATCGCTACCGGGCAGCAATATGTGCGGAGTGGATTGCTTGCGGCCACCGTGGTGGTCCCACCGAATACGAAACTGGCGATTGAAATGCTCGTCGCAGCGATGCAGCAGAGAAAAAATCCGCCGGAATTAGCGCTCACAGCGCCTACATCTTTTCCATCGGTCGAAGACTTGAAGCGCGCATTGAAAGACAAGAAACCGCGTAGTTCGTAGAGACGAATCCTGCCAGGATGGGAATTTCTGCGCTAGGCGCCACGTCCCGTAGCAGCGACAAACTCAAAATGGTGGGGCTGGTCGGAATTGAACCGACGACCTACGCGTTAGGAGTGCGTCGCTCTATCCAACTGAGCTACAGCCCCACAGCGGCATTTTAACACGGCGAATGCCGTTACTAAATCGTCAGGCATTTTGTTTGTGCGCTGCCAAGACTTCACGCCCGATCGCTTCGCCCATAACTCCGGTGGTGGAGTTCCCGCCGATATCGGGCGTGCGCACTTTCGAATCCGCCAGCACCTTGGCGATAGCCTGCTCGACGGCGTTCGCCGCATCCTCTTCGCCAAGGTGACGCAACATCATCGCGCCGGACCAGATTTGCCCGATCGGATTGGCGATGCCCTGGCCCGCGATATCGGGCGCGGAACCGTGCACTGGTTCGAACATGGAGGGAAATTCGCGTTCGGGATTCAGATTCGCCGAGGGCGCAATGCCGATGGAACCCACCACCGCTGGCCCCAGATCGGAAAGAATATCGCCGAACAGATTGGAGCCGACTACCACGTCAAACCATTCTGGATGGCGCACGAAATGGGCGGTGAGAATGTCTATGTGAAATTGATCGCTGCGCACATCGGGAAATTCCTGCGCGATGAGGCGAAAACGTTCGTCCCAGAACGGCATGGTGTGAATGATGCCGTTCGATTTCGTGGCGGAGGTCACGTGCGATTTGCGGGTTCTAGCCAGGCCGAAAGCGTAACGCAGGATTCGGTCCACGCCGCGGCGAGTGAAAACCGTCTGTTGAATCGCGAGTTCCTCTTCGGTGCCCTCGTACAATCTGCCGCCGATTTCTGAATACTCGCCTTCGTTATTTTCGCGGACGATGACCATGTCAATCTGGCGGGGCCGGATATTTTTCAGAGGTGAGTCCAAGCCCTCGAGCAAGAGCACCGGCCGCAAATTTACGTACTGGCGAAAATGGCGGCGAATGGGAATCAGCAGGCCCCAAAGAGATATGTGGTCGGGAACATCGGGATGACCGACGGCGCCCAGGAAAATTGCATCGAAGGGACGCAGCTGCTCAACGCCATTTTCCGGCATCATGCGGCCTGTGCGGCGGTAGGTTTCGCAGCTCCAATCGAAATTTTGCCAGGTGAATGAAAATCCAAAGCGCTTGGCGGCGGCTTCGAGCACGCGAATTCCCTGCGGTACGACTTCCAGGCCGATCCCGTCTCCCGGGATTACTGCAATTTTGTAACTCTTCGCTGGCACGATTAGGTGTCCTCCGAAACTGAATTGGAAAACAGGGCGCTGCGCGGCACGATCAGGAAGCTTGCGCGGCGGCGCGTTCGCGCACCGCATGCACGCGGTCCATCAGCGCCTGCACGCGATACACGTCCACGGCATTTTCCATCACGCCATCTTTCTTCAGACTTGTTCCGACGATAATTCCGTCGGCATATTGCAACAGTGCCGCTGCATTCTCCGCGCTGCTGCCGCTGCCGATCAGGATCGGGCGCGTCGCCAGGCGCTTTGCCTCGTGTACTTTCTCTACGTCCGGCGCGTTGCCGGTAAATTTTCCGGAAACGATCAGCGCGTCCGCTCCGTAGAATTCGGTCCATTGGATATGCGTGGCCAAATCAATGCCGGGAAACGGTACGGAGTGCTTTTTGTCCACGTCGGCAAAAATGTGAATTTCGGCGGCGGCGAGTTCCTTGCGCTTGCGCATCAGCTCCGCCGCGCATCCGTGATCGAACTCTCCTGTATCCCACACGCGCGCGCCGGTCAGGATGCAGACGCGTATAAAGCGCGCTTTGGCCGCGAGCGCGATGGCCAGGCACACGACTCCGCCGTTGTGAATCACGTTGATGCCTACGGGCACGGGAGAATTTTTCACGACTTCCGCGGCGGCTACAGCGTGCGCGGTCATCGCTTCGGGCTTCACATCATTGCCAACGTAGTACGGCAGGTCCCACATATTTTCGACCATCAGGCCGTCCACGCCTCCATGGAGCAATGCTTCGGCATCGCGCAGCGCGTGATCAATGATCGCTTGCATGCCGTATCCGTTGTAGCCGGGCGCGCCTGGAAGGGGCCACAGATGGACCATGCCGATCACAGGCTTCGGCGCGGGAAAGAGATCCGTGAGCGAGCGCAATCTTTGCCGGTCGATTTCAATTTTCCATTCGGGGAGCGGCGTGTTGTCAGGTGTTCGCGTCATTCTAAACTCCTTCTTCTTCGATATAAGCGGCTCCGTTGCAGGCGCGCGAGAACTTGCTTGCGCGGCTCGTCCCACTTCCCTTTCAGCCGCTGCGCGCCCAGCAACGCCGCCACTTCGCGCTCTCCGGGCAGATTCTGTCCTGCTCCCACGACCGTGGTTGCCAGTGCGCCGGCGGCGTTCGCGGCGATGGCGCTTTCGATCATAGGCCAGCGGCGCAATCGCGCTTGCAGAAATGCAGCGACGAAAGCGTCTCCCGCTCCTGTGGAATCTTTGACGTGCACGGCGAAAGACGGAACCAGCACCGGGTGGTGGCTTTCGCTAATCAAGCAACCGCGGCGGCCAACTTTCAGCACTACTTCGCGGGCGCCGGCCCTGCGCAGTGCTGCGAACGCTTTGAAAGGATCGCGCGTGCCGGTGAGCGCGGCGGCTTCGTCCAGGCTGACGAGCAGAATATCCACGCTGCGCGCCTTTTGCAAAATTTTCTGCGGAATTGCTTTGCTTGGCTGCATGCCCACGTCAAGGGAGACCCAGCCGCCGCGCGCGTGGATGGCCTTGATCAAATGTTTAGCGGCTTGTGCCGGGCCGCGATCGAGAAAGCTATGGCCCGCGATGTGTACTGCGGCTGCTCCCTTGGCCCAGGCCGTGTCGCGGTGTGGCAATCGCAGTAGCGCATTCGCGCCGCGGCCGCCGAAAAATGTGCGCTCTCCGTCGGGCGTCACGTTGATGTAAAACATTCCGGTGATGGCAGCGCTGGTTCGTTGCACGTGGCGAACGTCCACGTTGCTTGCGCGAAGAATTTTCAGCACATACTCGCCAAAGATATCCTGGCCGACGCAGCCCACTAGCCGTGGCGCTGCGCCCCAGCGCGCAAGACCGAATGCGCAATTGGCGCCCACTCCGCCGCAGCGAATTTCCAATTCTTGCGCGAGGCAATCTTCTCCGGGCTTCGGCCACGCTTTTACGCGCCCCATGATGTCGACATTGATGTCACCGAGCACGACGATACTGGGCTGGCGGATTCTGTGGACGCTCATGGAGTCAAAATCCTAGCACGCCCGAGAAAGTTCTTCGCGCGAACTTCGCTCCGCGCCACGTTTTGTGATAAGACCAAAAGGATTCGGAGGCTTTCTTGGTCATCTCGCTTTTGGTTCGGGAAGACGTGGCTGCCGCGTTGCAGGCGGGCGGCCCAATCGTGGCGCTTGAATCCACGGTAATCGCGCACGGCTTGCCGCGGCCGCAAAATCTGGAGACAGCCCGCGCAATGGAAGCGGCTGTGCGCGAAGAAGGCGCGATACCCGCGACGATTGCCATTATTGAAGGGTCTCTGGTCGTAGGGCTTTCCTCCGAGCAACTCGCAACTTTTGCCGCGACCGATGGAATCGCGAAAGTGAGTCGTGCCGACCTTGCTGCGGTGCGGGCTGCGCGAAAATCCGGAGCTACGACGGTGGCCGCGACCATGCTGATCGCCGCGCGTGCCGGGATTCACCTATTCGCAACCGGCGGAATCGGCGGCGTGCACCGCGGAGCGGAACTGAGCTTCGACATTTCCGCGGACCTGCCGGAAATCGCGCGCACCCCTGTAGCTGTGGTCTGCGCGGGCGCGAAAGCCATTCTCGATCTTCCGCGCACGCTGGAGATGCTGGAAACGCTCGGCGTGCCGGTCGTCGGTTATCGCACGAACAAATTTCCAGCTTTCTACGTGGAGGACAGCGGTCTGCCGTTGCAATCGCGCGTGGATGCGCCCGCTGACGCGGCTCGGCTGATGCAGATTCACCGGGAGCTGGGATTGTCGTCGGGAATTGTGTTCTGCAGCCCGCCGCCTTTTGCCAGCGCGCTGCGGAAGCAGGAAGTGGACGCGTGGATCGCGCAAGCTTTGCAGTCGGCTGCGGCCGAGGGAATTCGCGGGAAGGCCGTCACGCCCTATCTGCTGGATCATCTGGCGAGAGCGAGCCGCGGCCAGACGCTGGAAACGAATATCGCCCTGCTGGTGCACAACGCGCGAGTCGCCGCGCAAATCGCGAAGGCTTACAGCGCGCTCCATCCTGTTTGAAGGCGACAGCGCTTACAGAGCCGCGCCAGGGGAGGCAACTTTCACCGTACGGCGGAATTTTTGCATGAGGTGCTCACCGGATTTTACCGGTGGATACTTGGCGAATTCGCCGAGTGCGATGCAGGTGGGAATGCAAGTGATCTCCGCGTCCCAATTCGGCTGATGGAAAAATGCGATGGACTGGCGCCTCGTGGAGCCGGGTTGGTCGGCCGGCGGATTTACGACGCGATGTAGCGTGGATACCCAGCGATCATTGGTCCAGCGCGCCATTAAATCGCCGATGTTGATGACGAACGCATCCGGAACGATTGGGACCGGCTGCCATTGACCATCGGGAGTACGAATTTCCAGTCCGCCGGGCGCGGCTTCGGCAAGCAGAATCGTGAGGCTGCCGTAATCGCTATGGGCGCCGGCGCGCAATTGTCCGGGCTGCGGCGGCACTGGCTGGTGGGGATAATTTAGCGCGCGCATCGCGCTAATGGGATTATCAATCATACCGGCGAAAAATTCGGCGGGTAGATGCAAGGCCGCCGCGAAGACGCGCATGGTACGCGCGGCCAGTTCGCCCATCGCGACGTAGTACGCCGACCACGCGGCACGAAAATTCGTCGGCTCTTGCGGCCACAGATTCGCGGCGAAGCGAAAATCAGCGTCGGGCTCTTTGCCCGTGTGCGGCGGTTGGTGCAGCGGGCCGATGCTGAAGCTTTCTTTGATGTCCGGCGGCGTTTCCGCGCCGAGCGATTGCGCGAGGGCTTCGGCTTGCAGGGGAGAAAAGCCATAGGGATAACCGACGTAGGGCATTTTCGTCGCGAGCTTGCAGTCCACGGGCAAATCGAAGAACTCTTGCGAGGCTTTCCAAGCCGCGCGGATAACTTCCCGCGGAACTCCATGCCCGACGACGGCGAGAAAACCGGTCTGGCGGCAGATTTCGTCCACCTGGCGTGCGAGATCTTTCATGGCGGGAAGTGACGCAGTCTGCGCCGCTGAGATATCAATAATTGGAAAGTCGCGCATCGCGTCACCTCTTTCATCGCGGAGATCGCAGCGAGATCAGCCAGTAGCGAAACGGTATCACGCTTGACAGCATTCTTTCCAATGTAGGCGTGGGGGTTTGGGCGAGCTGCAGTACCCGATTCGTTGTATAACAATCATTCAGGAGTGCAAATGAAATACCGCAAGCTGGGGCGCACAGGTTTCGATGTGAGCGATATCGCCCACGGACTTTGGGGCATGAGCGGCTGGAGCGGTTCCGAAGACCAGGAGTCGCTGCAGGCGATGCAATCGGCGATTGACCTGGGCTGCAATTTCTTCGATAGCGCCTGGGCGTACGGCGAAGGCAAGAGCGACGGCCTGCTCGGCAAAATACTTGCCGGCAACCATGGCAAACGGCTTTATGCCGCGTCGAAAATTCCGCCGCTGAACGGCCGCTGGCCAGCCACGGCGGAATACAAATATCGCGACGTGTTCCCTGCAGCGCACGTGATGAGCTACGCGCAGAAAATCCGCGAAAAACTCGGCACGGAATCCATTGATCTCCTGCAATTCCATGTGTGGGACGACAGCTGGGCTGAGGAAGCAGAATTTCGCGAGACCGTGGAGAATCTGAAAAGCGAAAAGCTGATTCGGTTCTTCGGGCTCAGCCTGAATCGCTGGGAGCCCAACAATGGAATCGCGGCGCTGCGCACCGGCCTGGTGGACGCCGTGCAGGTGATTTACAACATTTTCGATCAATCCCCGGAAGACAAGCTTTTTCCGGTTTGCCGCGAATTGAATGTGGGCGTGATTGCACGCGTTCCCCTCGATGAAGGCAGCCTGGGCGGAAAAATGACGCGCGAGACAAAATTTCCATCGAACGACTGGCGCGCGAAATATTTTGGCCCTGCGAATCTGGCGCAGACTCTGGCGCGCGTGGATGAACTGAAAAAAATACAGCCAGCTGGCATGAGCTTGCCGGGGATGTCGCTGCGGTTCATCCTGTCGAACCCGGACGTCGGCACCACGATCATCGGGATGCGAAAACTCGCGCACGTAACAGAGAACTTCGCGGTAAGCGATGCAGGGCCGCTCGATAAGGCGCTGCTGCAAAAGCTCAAGGCGCATCGCTGGGATCGCGTTCCGCAACGGTGGTCGGACTGAAGGAGATCCCGTACGCTGCTGCGCAGCATTTTCGGCATCGCGGCAGCGATCCGCCGAGGACTGCCTCCCTGAATATGGCATAATAGTTAAGGCAAAATCAGCTGTTCGCAATGTACGGCAGCCGCCTGGTTCCCAGCAAGAGTGACGACACGCACAAAAATTCGCAGAAAGCTGCTCGCGGTGCATCGCAAACTGCGCGAGATGCGGATGCTCGCCAAGGGCCTGGTCTCGACGCGCCATCCCGTGCTGGTGCACGTCATTCCCATACGCCGCTGCAATCTGGCCTGCACGTACTGCAATGAATTCGACGATTTCTCAAAGCCCGTGCCGCTGGAAGAAATGTTCCGCCGCATTGACCGGCTCGGCGCGATGGGTACCTCCGTCATCACCATCAGCGGCGGCGAGCCTCTTCTCCACCCGGAGCTGGACGCGATCATCGCGCGCATCCGCAAGAACGGCATCATGGCCGGGCTGATCACCAACGGCTATTTGCTCGTCGCCGATCGCATCAAAGCGCTGAATCGCGCCGGGCTGGAATACCTTCAGATCAGCATTGATAACGTCAATCCGGACGACGTTTCCATGAAGAGCTTGAAAGTCCTGGACCAGAAACTCAAACTATTGGCTGACCACGCCGAATTTCAGATCAACATCAATTCCGTGCTGGGCGGAGGCGTCGCGAATTCCGAAGATGCCTTGACCGTGGCGCACCGCGCCGTCGAGCTGGGCTTCACTTCCACCGTCGGGATTCTGCACGACCACAACGGCCAGCTGCAGCCGCTCGGCCCGCGCGAGCAGGAAATTTTCGAAGAGATCATGTCGCTCGGAAAGCAGTCGTTCACGCGCATCAATCAATTCCAGCAGAATATCGCGAAGGGGCTGGAGAACAACTGGCGGTGTCGCGCCGGCTCGCGTTATCTCTACATTTGCGAGGACGGGCTGGTGCATTATTGCTCGCAGCAGCGCGGCTATCCGGGCGTCCCGCTGGCGCAGTACACCGACGAGCAACGCCACCGCGAATTTCTCACGAAGAAAGGCTGCGCGCCGCGCTGCACCGTTTCCTGCGTGCATCAAACTTCGGCGATGGATTTTTGGCGGGCGCCGCAGACGCTTGAACCCGACGCCACGCCTCCCATGACTGCGGCGGAAAACCTCGTGCAGCTCACCGGCCCGTCGAATCGACCGTCGTAATTTCGCCGCACCTCTACAAGTCCTGAAAGTCTGCGCGTCGCCCCCGTTTCTCTTGCGCGCCGCATCCGGCTAATTGCTTGGGCAATTACTATCAAACCAATTAAAGTTTCCTATTGCAAAGACTTATACGTGGGCGTAGAAGTCGCTCATCCGTCCTTTTTTCTGCTCCGCGGGGTTCGGAGCGGACCCATAAATCCTAGTGCAGACGTGGAGATGCGGCTGAATGTCGGGGAAGAGCAAATTACGGGTTTCCTTGAGGGGTGTGACGATGAGCCTGCGCAAAGTTATGGTTTTGATGATAGTGATTTGTGCCATCTTCGCGGCCGTTCCCACGCGCAGTTCCGCGCAGGTGAACACCGTGAATTTGTCCGGCACGGTGCTGGATCCGCAGAACCTCGCGGTGAAAGACGCAAGGCTCACGCTACAGAATCCCGCCAAGGGCATCGCGCGCACCACCACCAGCGACGCCAACGGTCGATACGAATTCGTCGGCGTAGCGCCCGGAACCTACACGCTGACGATCGAAGCGCCGGGTTTTGCGATTCTCACCGACACATCTTTCACTTTGACGCTTGGACAAGTGGCCGAATTCAGCCCGCAGTTGCAACTGAAGACCACGGCGGCGTCGGTAAGCGTTTCGGCTGCGCCGGACCTGGTGGAAACCAGCAAGACCGATGTTTCCATGACTGTGTCGCAAAATCAGATTGATAATTTGCCGATCGACGGACGAAATTACATCAACTTCACGCTGTTGGATTCGCGTGCGGCGCGCGACAACACTCCGTCGATTGGCGCGGCGCCCAACACCGGGCTGAACCTGGGAGGCCAGCGCGGCCGGTCCAATGAAATATCGGTGGACGGCGCGGACGCCGTGGATAGCTCGGTGAACGGGGTGCGCGCCACGGTGTCGCAGGAAGGCGTGCAGGAATTTCAGGTGATCACAAGCAGCTACATGCCGGAATACGGGCGCGCGATGGGCGGGGTCGTCAACATCGTCACGAAATCAGGATCGAACGAATTTCACGGCAATGCTTTTGGCTTTCTGCGCAACGGCGCGATTCAGGCGCAAAATCCATTTTCGGACACGGCGTCCTGCGATCCTACGACGTTTCAATGCGGCATCACTCCCGTCAAGCAGTCCTACACGCGCGTGCAGGCTGGTCTGACGCTCGGCGGCCCCATCCAAAAAGACAAAACTTTTTTCTTCTTCAGCTACGAGCTCACGCGCCGCGAGGAAACAGGATTCACCGCAATCGGCCAGGACAATTTCGGATTCGTTAACTCCAATATTCTGCCGCCGTTTTCCGCGCCGTGCCCGCTGCCAGCCTATTTGGTGACGCCCGCGCAGCAAGCGTTTGTACAGTCCGTGCCCGCAGGAGTGGGCATTCCCTATCTTTGCTTGGCCGCCGCAAGTTCGTTCACGGCCATCTTCGGAAACACGGCAGTCTATCCAGGCGCCACGTTTCCCCTCACCAACGCACCGGTGCCTGCTTCATTTACCGGATTGCTTTCCACTATCGGAAATTTTCCCATCTCCGAAAAGGGCAGCATCTACTCGCTGCGCCTGGACCACATCTGGAATTCGCGGAACAGCACTTTCGTGCGCGGGATGATTTCTCCCGACAGCGTGGACGGCATCCAAGTGAACGCGCAGAACCAGACGTTCGGGCAGAACTCCGGGAGCCGTACTTCCTCGCAACAAACACACGACTGGGCGTTGATCGCGCAGCACACCACCACCATTAGCAGCAATGTGTTCAATGAAGTTCACTTCCAGTTCGCGCGCCGCAGTCTTTTTTACGGTTTCTCGGATCTTCCGGGTGGCTCCGACCCCGCCGTCAACATCGCCGGCGCGGCGTATTTCGGCCGCGAGCCGTTTTCCACCGAAGATCGTGTCGAAAAGCGCTATCAAATCACAGATAATCTGACCTGGATCAAAGGCAGGCACTCGCTAAAGTTCGGCGTGGACTTCAACTTCATCCAACTGCAGTCGCCTTCCTCGCAGATTTTCACCCTGAATTACGGTGGCGTGTATGATTTTGGAAGCGTCTCGATCGCGACGGGCGCTCCCAGCTTGACTCCCGTGCAGGCCTACGGCTTCGGCACGCCCACGATTTTCTTCCAGGGCATCGGCCAGTCGGATAATCCGTTCAACAATAAATTGCTGGGAGTTTTCGCGCAGGATAGCTGGAAAATTAACCAGCGGCTTACCTTGAATTATGGCGTGCGTTATGACATTGGTTGGCAGCCCACCTTCGCTGCCGGTACTGCGGCGAACGCGGCGGCGGAGAAAGCGTTTGGAGTCCAGGAAGGCGTCCCGATTGATTCCAACAACGTCTCGCCGCGCATCGGAATTGCCTGGGATCCGTGGGGCAACGGCAAGACCGTGATTCGCGCAGGCTACGGATTTTTCTACGACAATCCGGCGCTCGCGCTCACTTTCCTAGCGACGGCTGAAGACGGCGCGCGTTCTGCCCTGCTGCAATTTCCCGGCGGCACACCCGATGGCTCTTTGAATGCCGCTTCGATTTTCCAGGGAATTTTGAATGTGCCGAACATGGGCTGCTCCACGGCCACGCCGAACATGTGTTATCAGGCGAATCAGCAGCGCTTCAATGCGTTCCAGCCCAATTCCCTTTTCATCAATCAAAATTATTTGACGGTGCCGAACCCCTTAGTGCCGGGCGCGCTGGGCTATCCGCTAGTGGGCATTCCCTACACGATTCCGATCAAAAATAATTTCCAGTATGCATTGGCGCAACAGGCGAACCTCTCGATCGAGCATGAGCTTTCGCGCGACTGGAAAGTCAGCGCAGGTTACAACTACACGCACGGCACGCACCTGGACCGAACCATTAACATCAACGTCACCAATCCGGCGATTCTGGATTCCAATGCCAGCAACGCGATCGCCTCGGGCCTGATCACCCCGGGAACAAATCCTCTGACGGTTCAGGTTCCCGCCAACGGAGGCGTGCCGGGCTGCGTGAACACCGGCACGGGCAGCGTTCTGGTGGAGGCGCCCGGTGTTTTCGGTATCGGCTCTTCCGCGCCGGGATGCGGAACGCCGATCGGAGCGATTGGCACCGCGGCCGCGTTTAATTTCTTCCGGCCGTCTGGTCCGAATCCGTCATTCGCGGGACTGGTGGGAGGTTATTCGAATTTGGTCGCGCTCGCGGCCCAGGGCGGATTCCCCACCGGTTTTGCGGGGTTGCAAGTTCCGTGGAGCGACGTGAATCCGCAGACTTCCACCGGCAATTCGCTTTACAACGGTTTCACGCTCACGGTAACGAAGCGTTTCTCGCACGGATTTGAAATGCTTTCCGGCTGGACGTATTCGCACACGATTGACGATTCTACCGATCTTTCCACTTTGCTGAATCCGCAGGACAACAGCAATCCGAATGGCGACCGCGGAAATTCGGATTTCGACCAGCGTCATCGCTGGATCACCAGCGCGGTGTATCAGACGCCGTTCCAGCAGAGCGATTCCGCGTTGTGGAAAAAAATACTTTCTAATTTCACCGTGTCGCCGGTGATCGAGGTGGCTTCGGGACGGCCTTATAATGTGCTACTCGGTTATGACACAAATCTCGACTTCGGATCTTCCACCGGGCGTCCTTCCGCGCTGCCTGCCGGCGCCGCGGTTCCTGGCGGATTCCCGGCGGCAACCACTTCGCCATTTATCTCCAAAGCCGAATTCATCATTCCGACGAACTGCTTCGGCAGCGACGGCTCCGTGATTCCGCCCAGCGCCAGCGTTCCCGTGCCGCCCACGGGCTGCACGGGCGACCTTGGGCGGAACGCTTTCAATCAGCCGGGTTTCTTTGCGATTGACCTGCGCATCGCCAAGCAAATCCCGATCAACGAGCGCGTCAATCTGCAGGTGATCGCCGATGGCTTCAATATGCTGAACCGCTTCAATGTGAGCGGTGTGAACCCCGTTTGCGATTCCACCGCGGGTGCCGCTACTTGCGCCGCCGGCCAGCCCACATCGGCATACGATCCGCGGACGTTTCAGTTCGCGCTGAAGCTTAATTTCTAGGCAATCCGCGGGCAGTCGCTCAGCTCGCCGTGAATTTCGTACTAGCTTTTGCGTTACTTGCATCGCGATTGGGCTGCTCCCTGTTTGCGTGAGATTTTGCGCTCTGCTGGAGTTCGCGCTAAAGTGCTTGTAAGCGCTCGGCGGGAGCGTTTGACTCGACGGGAACAATTTCAATGAGCTCCATCGTGTGGTTAATCCTCGGCTTGATCGCCATCGGCGTTGTCGCGGCCATCGTGTGGTCCGCGGCGCGGCGTTCGGACGCCCAACTATCCGCGGTGCGTCAGGAAATGCAGAATTCGCTGGCCACGCAGGGCCAGTCCGTAAACGCGCAAATCAATCACCTCATGCAATCGGTGACGACGCAGCTTGGCCAGGTGCGCCAGGAATTGCAAACTGGCGTGGCATCGTCCGGCAAACTCGCCAGCGACGCGCAAATCGCCATGGCGCAGCAACTGCAATCCTCGAACGAGACGATTCGCAAAATCAGCATGCAGATCGCCGAAGTGCAGCAGGCCGGAAACGCGATGTCGCAGTCCGCGCAGACGCTGCAAAACGTGCTGGGCGGAGCGAAAACGCGCGGCGTGCTGGGCGAAGTGGTGCTGGAACGATTGCTGCAGGATGCTTTGCCGCGCAGCGCGTACGAAACGCAGTACCGGTTCGATTCCACAGGGGCTATCGTGGACGCGATCGTGCGCAGCGGCGACCGGATTCTTTCCGTGGACTCGAAATTTCCTCTGGACGCTTACCGCAGGCTTTTCGACGCCGGCGAAGCGGCGCGTCGCGAATTTTCGCTCGCCGTTCGCAAGCATGCCGATGCCATCGCTGAGAAATATATTCTGCCAGACGAGCATACTTTCGATTACGCGCTGATGTTCGTGCCGTCGGAGGGCGTGTATTACGAGTTGCTGATGACCGAAGATGCGAAGTACGGACAGATTGATGAATATTGCCGCGCCAAGCGCGTGTTTCCCGTTTCGCCGAACACTTTTTATGCCTGCCTCAGCGCCGTGGCCATCAGCCTGCAAGGCCAGAAAATCGAGGAAAACACCCGACATTTGCTCGCCGGCATGGGCGGGTTGAAAAAACAGTTCGAGGCGTTTGCGGAAGTTTACGACCGGCTCGGCACGCATCTGCGCCACGCGCAGCAGAGTTACGAAGATGCGGACAGCCGGCTGGGTCGCGCGCGCAATGCTCTGGAACAAATGGCGCAAGGCGCGCTTCCCGAAGGCCAAGCGCCGCCCAAGGTCCTTAGCGCCGCCAACGAAGATTAATTCTGCAGGCCTGGATTTTTTGTTTCAGATCGTCGCGTCCCGCAGGCTTCACAAAACATAATCCGCTGGTAATTCTTACTGCAGCGCCGCGGCCGCGCATTCCATCAGTGTGCGAAAATCTCCCGCCATCGTGGTGGAAAGAATCGCTTGTGCATCGCGCCACACTTTTTGCGTTTCGTCCGGATGATGCGTGAGCCGGTCCGCCAGGTTTTTCACCGCGTGTTGTAGATCTTTGGGCGCGATGCTTTGCGCGGCGGTGAGGTAGCGCCGCGACACACCGGCATCGGGCGCGGCAAGAATCCGTCCGTGAAACGAAAAATCTCCCGCGGCAACCGCTTGCACTTCAATCTCGGCGGAATTCTGCGGGCCGCCGGACGTCAGCACTTGCTGCCGGTCGCCTCGCAAAAATCGCAGCACGCCGGGAGTTTGATTTTCCACCCACACGCGCAGGGCCTGGTCCGTTCCTTGGGCGTGCAAGGCGAGCTTGCTGCGCTTTTCCGGAAGCAGCGGCGGGAGGGGAGGATCAAAATGCAAACTGGCCAGCGTGGTGGTCGCGGTCCACTGCCCGCCCGGCGTCTCGAGCAATAATTTCGCTGGGCCCGGAAGGGCGCGCGGGCTCGCCAGCACCACAATGCACTCGGGCGAAGCAGCCAGCACAAATGCCCGGTCGCCGTTGACGCTCACTCGATTCGCGTCCACGTCGCCGCGAAATCCGCCGCCGCAGACTGAAAACCGATCCACTTGCGAAACAACCGGCGCGACGATGGCGGCTTGCTCGCCCATGCCCGTCGCGGGCGCGTCTATAAGCGCTGCGGCGGAATTTCCGGCAGCGTTGACAATCAGCACGGGAGCATCCGTGGGAGCGGTAAAAAATGCGCGACCGGTTTTGTCTGTCTTCACGCTCTCCCCTCTTCCCAGATCCACGGTGATTCCGTTCGCGAGCCGTCCGTCCACACCGAGAACCGCAAGCGTAGCCGGTTGCCCTGCGACCAAGCGCGAAGGCAGCACGATCGAAACGGACCAGGTGGTGGCGGCGGTGGATTGCGCGGGCGCTGCGGGAGCACCAGCGAAAAGCACGCAACTGCCAGCGATGAACGCAGCAACCGTGCGCGCAACAAACGCATGAATCCGCACGCGCGGCCTCGTTGTAGCCACAAATCCGAAAACAGTTCGCATGTTTCGCATTATTGGGGGGGCGGCGGAGGCATCACGCGCTCGTACACCTTCGATTCGTGGAACAGCCGGAAAAGCTCGGAATCAATTTCGTTGGCGCGCACGCATTCGTCCAGGATGCTCAGAGCGCGCTCGACGGGAACCGCGCGCTTATAGGGCCGATCGGAAGCCGTCAACGCGTCGAAAATATCGCAGATGGTCATCATTTTGGTGGGCAGCGGAATCTGATCGCCATGCAGCTTGTACGGATAGCCGGTGCCGTTCAGTTTTTCATGATGCGCGCGGGCGATTTCCGGCACGCCGCGCAATTCTTTCGTCCACGGAATCTGGCTCAGAAAATTGAAAGTGTACACGACGTGCGATTCGATCTGCAGGCGCTCGGACGCGTCGAGACTGCCCTTGGGTATGGAAAGCAGCCGCATTTCGTCCGCATTGATGTACGGCAGCTCGCTGCCCTTGCTGTCTTCGAAAAACTGGTGCGCGATCTCATTCAGCTTGCGAAATTGTCCCTGCTCCATCAGCGTCGGTTCGTTTGCTTCCAGGATGAACTGCAAATAATCCTGAATGCGCGCCCGGCGCTGTTCGAAATCTTCGCTGAGCCGAGCGATTTCGCTGAGGGCGTCGCCGCGGTCGCGTTCCAGAAACATCTGCAGCTTGCGGCGGACCATTCCGACTTCCACTTCCTTGCGGATGTAGTCGAAGCGCTGCTTCACCAGCTCCATTTGCAGCGGATACAGCTTTTTCGCCTTCACCAGCACTTCTTCGCGCACACCTACTTTTCCAAAATCATGCAGCAGCGCGGCGTAACGAATTTCTTTCATCTGCTCATGATCGAAATGGCTGCCGCTGTAGGGGCCGGTGGCGACCTGGTCCACAATTTCCGCCAGGCCCTGCGTGTAGGCGGCCACGCGCAGCGAATGTCCAGAGGTTGTAGGGTCGCGCTGCTCGATTGCGGTCACGGCGGCTTTCACAAAACCTTCGAACAGCGTTTGAATATCGTTGTAGAGCTTGCGGTTTTCGTAGGCTACCGCCGCTTGCGACGCGAGCGACAAGGCGAGCCGCACCGACCGTTCGTGGAACGGCTGCACGTGCTGCGCCACGTCCGCCTCGCTGCGCAAACGCGCCGCCGAATCGCTTTTCGCATTGATCAGTTGCAGCACGCCCAACACTTCGCCCTTGGCGTTGCACATCGGCAAGGTGAGCAGCGACTTGGTGCGATAGCCCGATTCGCGATCGTAATGATCGTTGAAATGAAACGGCATTTCTGGCGGGATATGGTAGGCGTCCGCGAAATTCACGACTTTGCCGCGCAACGCCGTGTAGCCGGCCATGGAGTCTTCGGCCATCGGCAGCGCAAATTCCTTGAAGGGAAACACCAGGCTGTCGTTTTGCGTCAGCATGAATCGCAAATGACGGCCGCCCTGGCCTTCCTCCTCGACCAGGTAGAGCGAGCCGGCGTCGGCGCGCGTGATTTCCCGGGCCTTGGCCAGAATCAGGTTGAGCAATTCGCGGACATCGCGCTGCGAGGAAAGAGCGATCCCGATTTCGTTCAGCTGCTCGCGCTCGCGTTCGGCGATTTCCAGTTCTTCGCGCGCCGCGCGTTCCCGTGCGGCCAGCTCGATATTTTCGAACGCAGTCCCCATGGTCTTTTCTAATTCCTCGCGGGAAGCGCTGGAAGAAACGAACGCGAAAACGGTTGCCGCCGACTTCGCGTTGTGTGATTCGGACTTCTTCACGGAAGCCAAGCCCGCCGCAGGCACCACGCCGATCACGCGATAATTGCTGCCGGAACCATTCCACGAAGCGGGCAGTACCGGCGCACCATCGCGCATGTCCGCGAGCACCACGCCGTAATTTGCCGCGCATCCCGGCTCTGCTTTTGAACCTGCGGCGATCTGCTGACTCGCGGAGAGGTTGCACAAATCATAATTTCCGCGCAGAGGCGCGGCAAGCTTCTCCGCCGCCGAACCATGCATGAACCAGATTTCTCTTTTTTCGCCCATGAGTTCTTACACGCCGCGCCAGCACCTCAGTATAGCGGAAGCGACGAGAGTGCCACAGACAGAGGATTCTATCTCCTTTTTGTTCGCAAGGGGCGGGCGTCCTGCGCGTGGCACATCATTGACCTTCATGCCTTGAATCACGCGCAACCGTTTGTTAGCCTTGCGCGGATTTCAATTTCCATCCCTGTAGGCGCGGCACACTGCATTCGCGGCAACTATGGCCGAACCCACACGCATAATCAACCGCACCGCGAGGCTGCTAGGCGAATGGTGGGACCACCGCGGCTCGTTCGCCATTAGCCTGCTGGTCACTGTTTTCGCGCTCGCCACGTACTACGTCACGTTCCTCGGCGAACGGCCCATGCCAGTTGCCGATTTCGTTAACCGCATGGAATTGTCGAGCCTGGACACGCGCTTTCAGTTTCGCGGCCGCACGCGCACCGATCCGCGCATCATCATCGTGGACGTGGATCAGGAATCGCAGGAACAGCTGGGCCGCTGGCCATTTCCGCGCGTCCATTTCGCGCATTTGCTGGACGCCCTGCGCGAAGACGGCGCCAGCGTCGTCGCTTTCGATATGACTTTCAGCAAGCCCGACGAAACTGTGCTGCCGCTGCAGGACCTTTCCGGCGATCTGGCGGCGGAGCGAAAAAAAGGCCGCGCCGTCAGCCCCGCGGTGCTTTCCACCATCGAAAACAAGGAAAAGCAATACAACTACGATCAGCAGGTGGCCGCAGCCATCCAACGATTTGGCAATGTGGTCCTGGGAAGTTATTTCCTCTACACGAAAGCGGACCTCGCCGGAGTTTCCAGCCAGTCGCTCGACGAATACGCCAACCAGATTGCCTATTTTCCCTTTCCGCAGGTGCGGCCGCTGCCTTCCGCCAGAGGTGAACAGGGCCGCGTGCACGTGATACAGCTCTACGAGGACCTGAATTATCTGCCGCGCGGCGCCGAAGCCAACGCCGCCATTTTCACCGAAGCGGTCGCAGCAAAAAAAGGCGTTGGCTTTTTCAACGTGTTTCTGGATGCGGACTCCGTAATGCGCCATTTGCCGCTGGCGATTCCCTACGGCCGCGACCCGGATCTCGCCTCCTGGGATTTTTACGCCTCGCTCGAGGTGCAGGCGGTGCGGCTGTATCTCGGCCTGAGCGACGAACAAGTGGCGCTGACCTACGGCGGCAGCGGAGTGGTCGGTGTGGAATTCGGGAAGCGACTTTTCGTGCGCACGGACTACATCAGCCGCCTGCTGGTGAATTATCACGGCCCGGCGCGAACGTATCCTTACGTTTCGTTCGCCAATGCCGCGCTGAAGAAGTTTCCTCCTGGAACATTTAAAGACAAGATTGTGCTGGTCGGCGCCTCCGCTACAGGAATTGGAGATTTGCGTGCGACGCCGTTTGGCGGCATCGATTTTCCGGGGACGGAAATTCATGCCAACGTGATTGACAATATTCTGAACCAGCAATTCATCGTGCAGCGCGGCATGCAAGCGCTTGTTGACGTTGGATTCATTTTTCTTTTCGGAATTCCGCTAGGGATCTGGCTGGCGGTGGTGCAACCGCGCTGGATGATCCTGGGTCTTGCATTTGTTTTTCCGTTCGCCGGAATTGTGTACTGGGCGTTTCTGCACGGGTGGTGGCTGAACTTTATTGTTCCGGCCGTGTTCGTGCTGATCCCCAACGTCAGCCTAGTGGGCCTATACCGGGTGCTGATCGAAGAGCAGGAAAAACGCAAAGTGCGGAGCGCGTTCCAGCAATACGCACCGCCGGAAGTAATTCGCCGTCTGCTGCGAGATCCCGAGCGCGTGAAGCCGCGCAAAACCGAAGTGAGCGTGCTGTTCAGCGACATTCGCGGCTTCACCACGATTTCAGAAACGCTCGATGCGCAAGCACTGGCGGGATTGCTGAACGGTTATCTGACGGAAATGACCCGCATCATTTTTCGCTACCAGGGTACGCTTGATAAATATATCGGTGACGCGGTGATGGCCATCTGGGGGGCACCGTTCGATGAACCCGATCACGCGCAACGCTGCTGCCTGGGCGCCGTGAGCATGTTGGCGCGCCTGGCTGAATTGCAGCTGCAGTGGCGCGCGCAGGGTAGCCCCGTGCTGGAAATTGGCATCGGCATCAACACCGGAATCGCTTCGGTGGGAAACATGGGCTCGTCGTTGCGCTACGGATATACGGCGATGGGCGACGCGGTGAACTTGGCCGCGCGGCTGGAAGGCCTGAACAAGGAATACGGCACGCAAATATTGATCAGCGAATTCACGCGGCGCGTTCTGCGCAACGATCAATTCATTTTTCGCGAAATTGATTTCATCCGCGTGAAAGGCAAGCTGCAACCCGTGACCATCTACGAAATACTGGGCCCGCGTGCAAGAGAAAACAGTGGTGAGGAGCTTGTTGCGCTGTTTGGCGCTGCGCGCGAAGCGTACAAGCACCGTGACTGGCGCACTGCAAGATCCGCCTGGGCCGCGATTCTGGAGCGCTGGCCGGATGATGGCCCTTCGCGCGTATTTCTCGCGCGCTGCGAGGAATACATCGCCGAAGAACCGTCCGTCGAATGGGACGGCGTTTACGCGATGAAACACAAATAGCGCCTGCCCGCGCTGCTGAAACGCTTAATCGTCCAAGCGCACAACGAACGTGGTGAGCTGTTCAGCATTGTGCAATTTTTCCGCGAGCTTCTGCGCGGCATCTTCGCTGGGCAAACGCCCGATGCGCACGCGATAAAATGTTCCGTTCGGCGAATCGTACGTGGCAATGCTCACGGGCGGATAGGTCTCTTCCATCTGCGCTTTCAGCCGTTCGGCGTTTTCCTGCACTTTAAACGCGCCAACCTGGACTGCGAAAAATCCTACATTCGGATTCGGCCCCGACAGAATTTCCAGACGCACGTTGGCCGTTCCGGGTCCGACCATTTCAATCGCTTGCGCCGCTGAGAGCGACAAATCGATCACCCGGTTGGCCACGAATGGTCCGCGATCGTTGATGCGCACTTCGGTCTGCTTGCCGTTGTTCAGATTGGTGACGCGCACCACGCAATTGAACGGCAGCGTGCGATGCGCCGCAGTGAATTCGTGCATGTCGTAAATTTCGCCGTTGGATGTGCGCCGCCCGTTGAATGGAATGCCGTACCAAGACGCAACACCTTCCTCGACGTATTCGCCCGGAACGGCGGGTTGGCGCTCGGTTGCAGGCGGAGGGCCGGATGTACTCGACGCTCCCGGCTGGCCCGGCTGAGGTGCTCGTGGAGAACCAGACGGTTGCGAAGGAGGAGTGTTCGCGGGCTGATGCGTCGCCACGTTGCGTTTCGCGCATCCGGCGACGGCCAGCAGCGCAAAAAATATTGTGAGCATGGGCCGCGCGCAAGCGAATCGTTCGCTGCACAGGCCGTGCATGAATTGTGGGGGGACTTTCTCCGGCCGACCGGCTGGCTTCACGCAGTTTCCCGATTCACAGCTTTTCTCGCATTTCGGTATTATATGAATGCACTCACACTCTCGCAAGGAACCCTATTGGATATCTCGCCGCGTCTGCGTTGGAAGCTGGACCGATTTAAGGAACAGATGAACGATTTCTTTGGCGGAGGCGCGAAGGAGAACCCGCGCCCCAAGCTTTGCCCCGCCTGCGGCACGCTCGTCGGCGCCACTGCCACGAAATGCCACCAATGCGGCGCGAGTTTGACGTTCGGAATGGCCGCTGCGAGTCGCTCTCTCGGCCGCTTGCTGCCAACGACATCGCCCACAACATACGGAATCCTAACTTTGAGTTGCTTGCTGTACGGCGTGAGCTTGCTGGCTACGATTCGCACCAGCGGATTTCAGCCGCCGGCTGGCGGAGGACTTTCCGCTTTGATGAATCTGGGCGCTATCAGCGGCGAGGTCTTGGCCAAGCTCGGCGCTTCGTTGCCTTGGCCGGGCGATCTGTACTACCCGTGGCGGTTGATCATGGCCACGTTTCTTCACGGCAGCCTTCTGCACATCGCATTCAACATGTGGGTGTTGATGGATATCGGTCCGCAAATTGAGGAGATGTACGGTTCGGCGCGTTATCTTTTCATTTATGTTGTCACCGGCATCGGAGCCTACTTGCTTAGCGGCTTCGTCGGCCATTTCAGCATTGGGGGATCGGGCGCGCTACTCGGATTGATCGGGGTCCTGATGGCCATCACCACTAACCGCCGCAGCGCCTCGATGCAGATGCTGCGGAGCCAACTGATCCGCTGGTTGATTTACATCGCTGTCCTGGGATTCTTCATGTCAGGAGTTGACAATTCCGCGCACATTGGCGGATTCATCAGCGGCTTCGGGCTGGGCAAAATTATGGTGGATCGCGCGCCGTCTTCGCCGGAAGAATGGAAGCGCGCGAATTTGCTCGGATGGGCTACGGGGCTGGTGATTGCAGCAAGCTTGGGGATGGTGGCGCTCGGCGTTTTTAGCGCACGCTAGCAATTCGCGGGAGAATGCTCGCCGGACCAGGTTTTGAATTTGCCGTGGCGTCTGCCGACGTTGGCGCAGCAAACACTTCATCCGCCGGTATGCAACCGCCGCGACACCACGATGCTGTAATGAACGCCTGAGATGCACACAAACACCGCGACGCAGTAGCCGCAGATTTCCTTCACGATGAACAATGCGTGGTTGTCCCACAGCGCCAACACCAGCACCAGAAAAATCATGGTGATTTCGAAAAACGTGGTGGCCTTCCCGTACATGCTCGGAGGCAGAGACATGTAGCCGACCGTGAGCAGGATCACCGCGCTTGCGACTAGCAGCAGCACGTCGCGCCCCAGCACCAGAATTGTCAACCACCACGCGACTTTTCCGTGCAGCGCCAGCTCGAAATACGAAGATGAGAGCAGCAATTTATCTGCGATGGGATCCAGATAGGCGCCGAGCGGAGTTTTCTGATTCAGCCCGCGCGCCAGAAATCCATCCAGCGCGTCGGTGAAGCCCGCCACAATCAAAATCGCGAGTGCCCAGTTATAGCGTTCGTAATGAATCGCCATGATGAAAAACGGCAGGAAGGCCAGGCGCAGAAACGTAAGCTGATTGGGAACTGTAAGGATTCGGCTCTTCATGAATGTGTTTTGTAAAGCGCCGGAAACAGCCGCTTATGCGAACTGCGCCAAATAATCCTCGAGCGAGCGGCCGGTCTTCTTCGCGAACATCTCCGCCAGCGATGGAATCGAGCCACGCGGTTCATCCAGGGCAATGCGTTCGATGCGCAGCATGGGGAAAAAAAGCGTGGGCAGACCCATGCGGTCGCCTTCGGGATGCAGCACCTGACTAACGAAATCGTCGAACGAGCTCAGGTCAATCCCGCGCAGCGTCACACCGGAACTGGAGATATCCATCAATTCGCCCCAGAGGCGCTCCTTCGGCGTGTGCAAACTGATCACCACTATTGAATGCGGTTCCATCAAATCTCCTGGACGGCCCCGTTCTCTGCATGGTATCGCAATTCGCGATTCCCGCGCAGCCCCGCGACGCAAGAAGTGACTTTGTTGGGTGTCGGCTACACAGACATTGCTTTCAAATCGGGCGCGCGTTTCAGCTGCGGCTCGGTGGCCTTCTGCACTTCATCGGGCGTGACGCCGGGCGCCACTTCGCGCAACAGCAGACCTTGCGGCGTCACTTCAATCACTCCCAGCTCGGTGACGATCAGTTTCACGACGCCCACGCCCGTGAGTGGCAGGCTGCATTTCTTCACGATTTTCGCGTCGCCCTCTTTGGTAGTGTGTTCCATCGCGATGATCACGCGCTTTGCGCCGGCCACCAGGTCCATCGCGCCGCCCATGCCCTTCAACATTTTCCCCGGGATCGCCCAGTTCGCCAGGTTTCCGGCTTCGTCCACCTGCAACGCACCGAGGACCGTCAGATCCACTCGTCCACTGCGAATCATGCCAAATGAATCAGAGCTCGAGAAATAGCAGCATCCGGGAATTTCCGTGATTGTCTCCTTGCCCGCGTTGATCAGGTCCGGATCTTCTTCGCCCGCGAATGGGTACGGCCCAATACCCAACATGCCGTTTTCGGATTGCAGAATCACTTCGATTCCCGGCGGCAAATAATTCGGGATCAGCGTCGGCAAGCCGATGCCCAGATTCACGTAGTACCCGTCGCGCAATTCCTGCGCGACGCGCCGCGCAATCACTTCGCGCTTGTCAATTTCCGTTGGCATTCGCTACTCCTAACGCTTGCGCACCGTGCGCCGCTCGATACGCTTCTCGTACTTCTCGCCCTGAAAGATTGCGTCTACGAAAATTCCCGGGGTGTGCACGCAATCGGGATTCAGGTTCCCAAGCTCCACGATTTCTTCCACTTCAGCGATGGTGTAATCCGCGGCGGTGGCCATCACTGCGTTGTAATTGCGCGCGGTCTTGCGATAGATCAAATTTCCCCAGCGATCGCCCTTCCAGGCTTTGACGAATGCGAAATCCCCGCGCAGCGCCGGCACCAGCACGTGTGGACGGCCGTTAAATTCGCGAGCTTCCTTGCCCTCCGCCGCGAGGGTTCCGTAACCGGTGGGGGTGTAAAACGCCGGAATTCCCGCGCCGCCGCAGCGAATGCGCTCCGCGAGCGTTCCCTGCGGGTTCAGCTCCACTTCGATTTCTTTTTTCAGAGCGAGCTGTTCGAATGTCCTATTTTCGCCCACGTAACTGGCGATCATTTTTTTTACTTGTTTGCTTTGCAGCAGCAGGCCGATGCCGAAATCGTCCACACCCGCATTATTCGACGCCAAAGTCAGGTCCTTGGTGCCCTTGCGGCGCAACGCGGCGATCAAATTTTCCGGGATTCCGCACAGGCCGAAGCCGCCGAGCAAAATCGTCGCGCCATCTTGAATGCCCGCGATGGCGGCGTCCGCGTTGGCCACACGCTTATCCATCTGTTCTCCTCGAAACACAAATCCGCTTACGCAATGCGCATGAAGTTTACTGCAAATGAGGAAACTTTTCGCAACGTTCGTTGGCGGTCGGCTGGTCGCACGCCGGCGTTGCGACGTTGCTAGGACGCTTCAGTGCTGCGACGGCTGACGCCCGTACGTGCGGCGGATTTCAGCACACGGATCCGTTCCGCGACGGCCACTGCTGCTTCGGCGGGCGATGTCGACTTTTCAATTTCGGCCATTAGCGCGGAGCCGATCACGGCAGCGTCGGCAATCCCGCCGAGCACCGTAACGTGCGTCGGCAGCGAGATGCCGAAACCCACAGCGATGGGCAGCTTCGTAAATTTTCGAACGCGCCGGACCAACGCCGGCAATTCCGCGGGCAGTTCCGCGCGCTCACCGGTAACGCCGGCACGCGAAATCACGTACAGAAAACCGCTGGAGGCTGCGCCGATCTGCGCCAACCGGGCGTCCGTGGATGTGGGCGCCGCGAGAAAAATCGTGTCGAGGCCATGCGCTTGCAGCGTGACGCGATATTCCACAGCTTCCTCGGGCGTCAGGTCTGTCGCCAGCACGCCATCCGCGCCGGCCGCAGCCGCAGCGGCGGCAAATTTTTCCAGGCCCATCTGCAAAATCGGATTGAAGTAGCTGAAGAGCACCAGCGGAACTTCCGAATGTGCGCGAATGCGTCGGACGAGTTCGATCACAGCTGCGAGAGTGCAGCCGCTGCGCAGCGCGCGATCGCTGGCGCGTTGAATCGTAGGGCCATCGGCGACGGGATCGCTGAAGGGCACGCCCAGCTCAATCACATCCGCGCCCGCGTTGGCGGCTGCGAGCACGATTTTCTCGGTAGCGGCAAGCGAAGGGTCCCCAGCGGTGATGTAGGCGACGAGGCCCATTTCGCCGGCCTCGGCGAGCGCGTGGAAACGTCGCGCGATGCGCCCGGCTGGCTTTGGCACCGCCACAGCGGTTTGCGACGGAGCGAAGTTTTCAGACATAGCGCGAGAAAATGTCCATATCCTTATCGCCGCGGCCGGAAAGATTCAGGATTGCCAGTTCATCCTTCTTCATGCGCGGCGCGCGACGAATCAATTCGGCCAGCGCGTGCGCCGATTCCAGCGCTGGAATAATTCCTTCCAGACGCGCCAGCGTGCGCGCGGCTTCCACGGCTTCCGTATCGCTCACCGCGCAGTATTCCGCGCGGCCCTGTTCGGCGAGCCAGGCGTGTTCGGGGCCGACGCCGGGATAATCCAAGCCCGCGGAAATCGAATGTGTCGTCGCGATCTGTCCGTCGGTAGTCTGCAAAACGTAGGTGTAAGTTCCCTGCAACACGCCCGGGCGCGCCCCGCTGAAACCGCTGGCCGCTGCCAGGCGCGCCGCGTGTTCGCCCAGCCTGGTGCCGCGCCCGCCCGCTTCCACGCCGATCATTTTCACGGAGGTATCGGGCAAGAACGCGTGAAAAAGCCCAATCGCATTCGAGCCGCCGCCCACGCAGGCAATTAAAGTGTCCGGCAGACGGCCTTCCGCGTGCACAATTTGCCGGCGCGCTTCTTCGCCGATCACTTTTTGAAAATCGCGCACAATTTGCGGATAGGGATGCGCGCCGAGCACCGATCCCAGCAAATAATGCGAGCTTTCGACGTTGGTCACCCAATCGCGCATCGCTTCATTAATAGCGTCTTTCAGCGTGCGGCTGCCCGAATCCACTCGCACCACTTCCGCACCGAGCAAACGCATGCGAAATACGTTCAGCCGCTGGCGCTCCATATCTTCCGTGCCCATGTACACGCTGCAGGTGAGGCCAAGCTTTGCCGCGACCGTAGCGGTGGCGACGCCGTGCTGGCCCGCGCCGGTTTCCGCGATGATGCGCTTCTTGCCCATGCGCGTGACGAGCAGGCCCTGGCCCAGCGCGTTATTAATTTTGTGCGCGCCGGTGTGCAGCAAATCTTCGCGCTTGAGGTAAATGCGCGGGCCGCCCAGATGCGCGGTCAGTCGTTCGGCGAATTGCAGCGGTGTGGGACGCCCCGCGAAATTGCGCAGCAGCGAATCGAGTTCGGCCTGAAAATCGCTGTCGGCGCGCGCTGCGGTGTAGGCACGCTCGAGTTCTTCCAGCGGCGCCATCAGCGTTTCCGGAACGTACCGGCCGCCGTAGCCGCCGTATCTGCCGCGCGCATCGGGCACCATTTGTGGGATGGCACTCATGATCGTCGTTTCCTCCGCGCTGGAAATGTTGGGCGCTTCGCAATCACCGGGCGCGTCGCAGTCGCAATTGTCACCGGGCGCACCGCCGCGACCAACGCGCGCATTCGCGCCGCATCTTTCTTTCCGGGCCGCGATTCCACTCCGCTGCACACATCAATCGCGAAAGGCCGCGCTGCGGATACCGCTTCCGCCGCATTTTCCGGCGTCAGGCCGCCCGCCAGAAATATTTGGCGTCCACGGCCGGCGGTTTTGGCCAGCTTCCAGTTAAAACTCTTTCCCGTGCCTCCGCGTAACTGCGCATCAAAACCATCGAGCAGAATGGACGACGCTCGCTTGAAATTCGCCAGCTGCGCAGCGGGCGATGAACCGCGCACTCGGATCGCCTTGATCACGCGAACACTTCGCCGCATGCGCGACACTACTTCCGCCGTCTCCTCTCCGTGCAGCTGCACGTAATCGAGGCCCACTTGTCGCGCAATCGCCAGCATTTCGGGTTCCGGCTCGTTCACGAATACTCCCACGGATGCTATTTTGTCCGGCAAGCGTTGCACGATGCGCCGGGCCGCGGCTGGTGCAATGTAACGCGAGCTTTGGCGGTAGAAATTAAATCCGAGGAAATCCGCACCGGCTTCGACGGCGCCTTGCGCGTCGCTCCAATTAGTGATCCCGCAAATTTTCACTTTCACCATGATGTTCCACTGGTCATGTTGCCGTATGCCCCGCACCAACCGGCGCCAGCAATGCCCGCAGCGCCGCCGCCGGATCGGAGCTCTGCATCACATGCTCGCCGATAAGAAACGCGTCGAACCCCACACGATGCAGCCGCGCCAGATCATCATGCGTGCGCAGTCCGGATTCGCTCACGGCGATGCATTCTTCTGGAATCAAGTCGGCCAATCCGAGCGAAGTTTCCAGATGCACCTGAAAATCGCGAAGATCGCGATTATTTACACCGATAATTCGCGCGCCGGCTCCGAGCACGCGTTCGAGCTCTTCGCGCGAATGCACTTCCACCAGTGGTTCCATTTTCAGCTCGCGCCCCAGTTCCAGCAATTCTTGCAGCGCCGCGTCATTCAGCACCGCGGCGATCAGCAAAAACGAATCGGCGCCCGCCGCGCGCGTTTCCCAAACTTGCCAGGGATCCACGATGAAATCCTTGCGCAGGATTGGAATTTTCGTCACGCGGCTGGCTTCTTTCAGGTCGCCAAGCGAGCCGGAAAAGAAATCTTCCTCGGTGAGCACCGACAAAGCAGCGGCGCCCGCTTCCTCCAGGTTCGCGGCCAGCACCGCCGGCGCATATTCTTCGCGAATCACGCCGCGCGAGGGCGAAGCCTTCTTCAATTCCGAAATAATGTTGATTTTCCCGGACCGCGCGAGCGCGCCCGGGAAATCGCGCGGCGGCGCAACTTTCTTTTCCACGGCGAGTTTCAGCGCGACGTCTGGAAGCACGCGTTTGCGATGCGCCACCGATGCGCGGCGCGCTTCGACAATCCGCTCCAGAATATTTTGCGAACGCGAGCTGCTTTCCATGGCGCAAGATCCGGTGTTTCCGGGTTCGGCAGGCACACCTTTGCAGTCGCCTCCGAGGGAACAATCGCTGCAACTATGCTAGCTGCGTGGAGCACGCCCTGTCAATTTCACGAAAGCGCATTCAATGCGGCGGCCTTCGATCGCGCGGCTAACCCGGGACTGGGAACCGAATCGGCGCCACTGATCCGTGTATGCGCTGATCAAAATAGCATCGAACGCTATTGTCCGAGCGCATCACAAGTTCACTGCTTCGCCAGTGCAACCCATGCACCAAGGCCCAAAAATCCTTATCGATCCTGTAGGGAATGAAAGCATCGTCCTTCGTCGGGTCCGGCGTGTTCTCTCCAGAGATCATGTTCACCTTGCGGGCAAATGCTTTCTGAAGATGCACGCGCGCACTTGCGAGATTCTTTCCTCAGCGTCGGCGCAGGCAAGATTGTAATAATACCTGGGGTAATCAGGGTCTTTCGCACTGACCACCTCGAAAATTGCACCAGCCTTCGGAATATCGCCGGACATCCCCGATGATCTCCCGGCCTGATGGGTGGTCACGCGGCGCATTTTCAGCTTCGCATTATCGTCGCCGAGCTTTGCCAGGGCTTGCTCAAAAACCGGAGCGGCTGCCTTGGACATCTGGTGCTTATAGCGAATTTGCACATACCTAAAGATGTCTCTGAACTGCGGCGCGTAACTCGGGTCGAGGCCATAGCTTTCAAGAATCTTCCGCAGATCTGGATCGTCCGCGCTGATGGAAGTTTCGCTGTAAAATTCCAGGTCTCCACAAATGTCGCCCGTTGCCACGAAGCCGCGCACGGTATACCACTTCTTGCCGTCTCGGCTCTTGGTCGAATTAGTAACCAGTGCGACGGGCGGATCTTTGGAACCTTCCCGCTGAGAAGTTACCAGGACTTCTGGCGTGGGATTTTTCTTCTCTGCGACGAGAGCCCCATCACTGCATTTCGCGCTCGATAGCGGTGCCTCTTCAGGGATCAGAAACAAGAAACCCAGGAATGCGACTCGCTTCGACGCGTCCTGGCCCCGCAGGCCAATTTCTTGCCCTTTCGATTTGGCGGAACTTTCGATGATCTCCTAACCATCTGCCTGCCATTGGAGTTGGCCGAGATGGATCGGAAGAGAGATTTTGCAACTTGAGTCGAGCGCCGATTGATTAGCGGAAGCTTGACCAATTGCTTGAGTCGCGAACGTAAGTATGCACATGAACAATATCGAGAATCTTATCAGGAGCGGCAGTCTATCTTCGGGCTTCTAACCCCGCAAGCTACTTTCTGTCGGTTCCGAGTGCAGGCCTCCAGCAAATCCTGTCGTGGCAACAGTGTAAGAAACATTTTGCGTTCCGGGAAGATCGGTGCAATGCTCGCGCCGGGAGAAAAATCGGCCATGTGTTTTTCCGCAACTGCGAACTTTGTTGGCAGCACGGCGTTGGGCGCTGTGGGTATCGTGACGTTGACGAAAGTGAAGCACCGGCGCGAGTTGCTTTTCGCTTCGCTGCCATTGCTATTTGCGATTCATCAGTTCATTGAGGGCTTTGTGTGGCTAGGATTGGACGGCTATCTTTCGCCGACGATGACGCACAACATGGGCGCGGCGTTCATGCTGTATGCGCAGGGGCTGCTGCCTTTTCTGCTGCCGCTGAGCGTGCTGCTGTTTGAGCCTGACGGAAAGGGCCGCAGGCGCATGGCGCTGTTCCTCGCGCTCGGCGTGGGCACGACGCTTTATATTTTGTGGGCGCTGACCGCGTATCCAACGGAGGTGTACGTGCGCGGAAATAGCATTGTGTACATCAATCAGGCGACCAACAATACGGCGGTTGCGGTGCTTTATGTGATTGCAACCTGCGGTTCGTTGTTTTTTTCTGAGGTCAAGCCCATGGTGATGTTCGGCTTCGCAAATCTAGTGATTCTGCTAGTGGTGATGGCGTTCAAGCGTTACGCGTTCACATCGCTATGGTGCGCTTATGCGGCGGTGGCCAGCATAATCATCCTCGCGTATTTCTGGCGCACCAGCAAAAGCCGGCCGCTGCTCTACGCATTGCCTCTGTGGAACTCATGAAATGACAGCGCAGCCCTGCGCCACTGATGGAACAGGGCCGCGCTGCGCAAAATCCGGACACTAGAGAGAGTTCAGGAATGCGATGAACTGCACTTTTTCTTCCTGTGTCAAATTCATCTGAAAACGCTGGTTGTAGAATTCGAGCACTTCGTTCAGATCACCGCCCGCTCCATTGTGGAAATAGGGAGCGCGCGAAGCGAGGCCACGCAGGATCGGGCCTTTCGTGCGGACCATGTCGCTGCACAAGCCGCTGATCAGTGCTTTGCCCGGATCCGTGGTGAAAATCACGTACGGCTCCGCAGGTTGCCCGGGAACCTGGAACGGATTCGGGCATCCGGTGATGCGAAAGACCGGCAGATCCGCAACGCTGAGTTGCGCCAGTCCGTTGGCAATCAAGGGATCGGTTTCGGCGGCAGGATCGTGGCCGGTGCCGATATCCAGCGCCAAGGGGAGAGAGTGGTTGCCCACATTCGGCGCGTCGTGGCAGGTGGTGCATGTTCCCGCAAATGGCGCGATGGGCACCGTGGTACCGAGGGCCTTGGCCAGCGCGGCGTTATCAGTTAGTCCGCGGACGTTCGAAATGGTGAGCGCGCGCGTGTTGAAGAGCTTTTCTCCGGCTGCGATCGTTCGCCGCATGGGATCGGGTGAATTTTCCCAAGCCGAAAAGAGTGTGAATGCCGTGGAATTGAAAGTGTTGCCTTGAGGATCGGCGCCAAGCGAATCATTGATGCCGGGATAGTAGTAATTCTTGGAAAGGATCGCCGGCCCGCCAAGCGCTCCCGCAAAGTTCAACCAGCCGGCGCGAAAATCCAGTGTTTGGGCTGAATTCAGCCCCATCTCGAAGTTGAAGATCGCGGTTTGCTGCTCGAGCGTCGGTGGTTCGGAGGCTTGCGCGTGCGTCAGCGTGGCGTCAATGGCCTGTTGCAGCAGATCCGTCTTCAGATTCGCCGGAAAGCTATTCTCCGCGGTGAGCGGTTGAATCGTTTCGCGGCCATCAAACATGATCGCGCTGAGAAATCGCAAGTTCGTGGTGGGCAATGGCCGGCGATAAACCGAAACCGTTTGCAAGCCGGTGGACGCCTCGGTCACCACCGCGCAGCCGTACGCATCGCGTTCGGCCTGGATTTGGTATTGGGCGTTTGCGGGAACCGGCAAGAATACGCGAATTAATCCGCTTTTCAGCAGAAGACTGTGCGAAACGGGGTCGTGGGACGTGCTACTCGGGCAATTCGCGCCGTCAATGGACGCAAAGAGCGGGTCATTCCCATGCGTCGCCGTATACTTCGCCTGAATGCTGTTGACGCCCAGGCCGAATCCGTCGCTGGCGAGGTGGCAGGTGCCGCAGGAGCGCCCATTGGTGCCTAGGCTCTGGAAGAACACGTTCTTGCTACTTTCATCGATCCTTCCATTGGCGTTGTAGCTGGAGATGAGGCCGGTGGGATCGAGGAACGGGAAGAGGTTGGGGATGATGGCGGCCGAAGCGACCGTGGCCAGCGTCAAGACCCCGCCCACCAGCAACCATTTTCGCCCTCGCGCTACACCATCTAATAAAGCAAGCTTTGGCCGCATTTGGCCTCCTGGCCCCGAGTGGGGATGCATTTCGAGCAAGGCTTCGGTTCTTCTGCGAGTGTTCAGACTGCTAGGTTGGCAACGTTGATCGCAGATGCGCGGCGATCCGTCAATGGAAGGCGGCTGGACATTGCGTGTTATCGAGATGTACGTCTAAGTAGCTGATTTAGCGACTTATAGCTTGCGCTGCGAAAGACCTGGAGCGCAGAATTCGAAGACGATGTACCGGGGTATTCATGTCGCTGAAGTCTAATTACCGCTTCGGCTCGTTTGAGCTCAGGGCCCAGACGCGCGAACTCTACAACCACGGGTTGAAGCTGAAGCTTCGGCCGCAGGCCTACCAGGTTCTGGCGCTTCTGCTGGAACATGCCGGAGAGTGCGTGACGCGGGAGGAGCTGCAGAAACGCGTGTGGCCGTCGAATACGTTTGTCGATTTTGAGAATGGGCTGAATACGGCGATCAAACAGTTGCGGGCGAGCCTGAACGATTCCGCTACCGAGCCGCGGTATATCGAGACACTGCCCAAGCTGGGCTATCGGATGATCGCGTCGGTGGAGTACGACGCGGGCTCGCCGGGCGAGCGGGTCATCGAGGCCGAGGAATATTCCGGCAGCGCGAAGGTGGCGGGCAAAGCGACCGTTTCGACGTTAGCGCAACCGGCTCATTCAAGAAAGCCGCTGTGGTTCATAGCGGCAGCGGTGGGCGTGCTTGGGATCGCTTGCCTGGTTGCGTTCCTGAAGTGGCCGCAAGCGCATCGGACGCCACAACGAGCAGCGCCCGCCGCGAGAATCATGGTGGCAGTGTTACCTTTCGAGAATTTGACGGGCGATGAGACGCAAGACTATTTCAGCGACGGATTGACGGAAGAAATGATCGCTCAATTGGGGCGCCTGGATCCGCAGGAATTTGGCGTAATCGCGCGAACTTCGGTGATGCATTACCAGCACAGCTCCGAGAAGGTGGATCAGATCGGAAGCGAACTAGGCGTGCAGTACGTGCTGGAAGGTAGCGTGCGGCGCGATTCCGAGAACGTGCGAATTGACGCGGAGCTGATCGAAGTGGGCGCGCAGCGGCAGCTCTGGGCGCAACAGTACGATCGCGAACTGACGAATTTGCTGGTGGTGCAGGGTGAGATCGCACGCGAAATCTCTGATTCCATCCAACTAACGCTCGGGAGCCCAGAACGCAGCGAAACCGTTCGTCAACCCACGCTGACGCCGCAGGCTTATCAAGCCTATGACCTGTGCCTGAAGGGACTTTACTTCTGGAACAAACGCAACGTGCCAGGATTTCAGCAGGCGATCGAATATTTCCAGCTGGCCATCGCCCGAGATCCAAACTACGCCCCTGCGTATGCGGGTCTGGCGAATAGCTACGCGCTAATGCCAGGCTACACCTTGGCCCCGGCGTCAAAATATATGCCAAAAGCCCGGGAGGCGGCCGTACGAGCGCTGGAGATTGACGATCAGCTGCCCGAGGCACACGTGGCGCTGGCTCTGATTCTGGAGAACTACGATTGGGACTGGAACACCGCGGAAAAGGAATACCGGCGTGCCATTGAATTGAACCCGAACTACGCGACAGCCCACCATTGGTATGCAGAATTTCTGATGTGGCGCGGGCGCTTTGATGAGGCGCTGCGCGAGAGCGAATCCGCGCGTAGGCTTGATCCGTTGTCCTTGATTATCGCTGCGGATCGCGGCGCCATCCTTTACTTCTCGCGGCAATATGACCGCGCGATCGAGCAGTTCCAGAGCGTCCGGGAAATGGATCCGAGCTTCGGACGCGTTCGCCTGGTGGTTGATGCCTACATGCAACAAGGCCGCTTCGCAGAAGCCCTGGCGAATCTGGAGGATTGGCGTCGCACCTCGGGCGATGGGATCCACATCAGTTCGCGGTTGGTTTATCTCTACGGAAGGATGGGGCAAAAGGACAAAGCGCGAGCCGAGCTGAGAAAGTTGGAAGCGATGAGCGGGACGCAAGCGCTCGATCCCGTGCTTATGGCGCGGGCGTACACTGGTATGGGGAATAACGATGCGGCGCTGGGCGCACTGGAGAAAGGGTACGCGCAACGCTCGAATCTGCTGACGGCGTTGAAGGTGGAACCTGTTTATGATCCGCTGCGGGATGATCCCCGATTTCAGGAACTGTTGCGGCGCGTGGGATTCACGCACTAGCTTTTTCCTGAAGGGATTTGGACAAACCTCGCGCGACGCACGAGCCTTCGCGTGTGGCGCGCTATTTCGATAGCAGCGGCTGCGAGAAGCGAATGGGAATGCCGAAATTCGAGCCGCCGAAGCCTTTCAGAATCGCTACCGTTACTCCGATGACTTTTCCATCGCGGTTGAAGAGCGGACCGCCGGAGCCTCCGGAAGTGGTTTGCGCGTCGAACACAATTTTGTCGGGTAAGATGTCTCCGATGTGTCCTTGGGTGATCAGAGGGTGAATCAAATTGCGCTTGGCCAGTTCGTTGAGCACTTGCGCAACGTCGCTGCCGCTTTTTTTCAGGATGTCCTGCGCGGACTCTTCATCGGTGCGCGCGAGGATTGCGGCGAGGCCCGTGGCGTAACCCATCAGGATGACGGGTTGTCCGCTCAAGGCTGAGTTCTTACCCGTGTCAATCGCGAGGACGGGGCGCTTCAGCTCTTGCAGGTCTACGCGCACGGAGGCGAGGTCCGTCACGTCCGAAATGTCCTGGATTTCGGCATGGAACGCGCGCGGATCGCCGGGGAAATAGGCGCGTATCGCGGAAATTTGCGGTTGTAATCCCTGGCTGGTAATCGAAGCGATTTCCTCATTCTTCCACCAGGGTTCGGCTACGTGGCGATTGGTGATCACGCGTCCGCTTGGTCCGGCGATGAAACCTGTGCCGAAAACATCGAGCTTCACTTCCGGGCCTTTTCCCTCGAGCGTCAGCACTGGATTGCCTTCGCTATCTTGTATCGGCTCGCCTGCTTCGTTGAGGCCGCCGTAACGCAAGCGGCGTCCGGACGTCTGGTCGTTGAACGCGACCGAGACGTGCAGCAGGCAGACAGACTGGACATCCTGCGGAATAATACTTTGCGCGGCTTGGCCCTGCGCTTCGAGGCGCAGCAGGCGCGAATTCGTCTCTTGCAACTGCTTTTGCAGACCGGCCGCGTCGTCGGAACTAGCGGTGGCCATTTTCGCTTTCAGATCTTCGGCTTGTTTTTTCAGATCGTCTGTCCGAGCGGCGTCCACGCCTCCCGGCTGGCTACTCTGTTGCGCGCGGAGTTTGCGCGCTTCGGCGATCAAGTCCTGCTGGCGGACAATTCCGCCTTCCAGCCGGGCCAGAACTGAATTCGAACGCTGCGTGACTTTCTGTGCGCTGCGCGCGAATAGGAAATAAATTCCCGCCATCAGTATGGCCACCGCGAGCACGGCCGCGAAACCGGTTTTGAGTTTGCGATCGAGCGAGAAGGCGTCGCTGGTCATTTTTTCGGTGACGGCGAGGGCCTCGAACGCGGTGTGCGCGATCTGCTGCCCCTCTTCGGCGATGCGCATCTTCTCGCGCAGCTCGTTTTCGGCGCGTTGCACGCGCAGGCGTGCGCGGACGCGCGCCAACAATTCGCGCGAATCGTAAGGGCGCGAGATGGCGTCGTTCGCGCCTAGATCCAGGGCAGAGGCACGCTGCTCGCTTCCCCCTGCGACCAGCAGCAGGACGCGAATGGCCGCGGTTTTCGCGGAGCCGCGAATCGTTGCCAGCACTTCGCCGGCGCTGGGCTCTTGCATGGCGGCGTCGAGCAGCAGAAGATCGGCGCCAGACTGATGGATGGCGTCGAGTCCTTCGCGAGTGGTTGCAAACACGGAGACGTCGTAGCCGGCGGACTGCAGTGTGGCGCGCAGGTCTTCGCGGCTGCGGGGATCGGCATCGAGGATGACTATTCTTTCGGGGGTGTTAACCATTGAGATCCGTTGGCTCCGAAGTTTTCAACGCGCTGTTCTTGCGAGAGAGCACGCAAGCTATAAGCGTCTGCGATTCAGGCGTCGCGATTGGCTCGCCGGGGTACTCGCGCCACTTGCCCCTTAGACGCTTGTGAGGCTTAAGTGGGTTCATGATAACTTTCCAGCGGGAGCGACGCTTGAGCGAATTGGAAAAGCTGAACCAGGAAATTATCCGCTGCCGCGCTTGTCCGAGGCTGGTACGGTATCGCGAACAGGTCGCCCGGGACAAGCGGCGTTCGTTCCTGGCATGGAATTATTGGGGCAAGCCGGTTCCGGGATTCGGCGACCCGCGCGCGGAGCTTTTGATACTGGGGCTTGCGCCTGCGGCTCACGGAGCGAATCGCACGGGACGCATGTTCACCGGTGACCGGTCGGGTGATTTTCTGTACCAGGCGCTCTATCGTGCGGGCTTCGCGAATCAGGCTACTTCGATAAATCGCAGAGACGGTCTGGCGCTGCAGAATGCTTACATGGCCGCGACTTTGCGCTGCGCGCCGCCTGCGAACAAGCCGCTGCCCGCGGAGCTCGCGAATTGCCGGCACTTTTTGGAGAGCGAGATCGAAATTCTGCGGCCGCGCGCGGTGCTGGTGCTGGGCGGCATCGCGATGCGGGCTTACTTGGGATTGTTGAAGGAGCGCGGAGTCATTGCGACGCTGGCTGCGTTTCCTTTTCGGCATGGAGCTAGTTACAAGTTGCCAGGCGATTTGCCGCGCTTGTTCGCGTCTTATCATCCGAGCCAGCAGAATACTTTTACTGGAAAGCTGACGGACGCGATGTTGTTTAAGGTTTTGCGCGACGTGCGAGAATTTCTGGTGCGATGATTTTTCGCCGGCGAGTCGCGGAGCATTTCGCTGCGTTGTTGGCGCGCGGCGAGCGCTGCGGGACCGCCGTAACAAAAGCGCACTTTTCCCTGTGCATTATTTCGGCGCTCCGGCGCGCGATCCTCGCATTAATAACAGATACACGAAAAAAGAGACGGCGAAACCTACGAACCAGGCGTAGGGGTAGAGGCCGTGGAGCGCGGGGATTTCGAGACCGCTGAGTGCGAGGGCTACGCCGGCGACCAGGGCGGCGATGGCGCGCCAGTTGAAGCCGCGCGAAAACTCGTAGGCGCCGCCGCGTTGATATAAATCATCGGCTAGAATCACGCGCTTGTGCAGGACGTAGTAGTCCGCGATCATCACTCCGGCGATTGGACCTAGAAAACCGGAATATCCCACCAGCCAACCCATCACGTAGCTGCCGTGACTTGAGAGCCAACGCCACGGCTGCATCAGCAAGCCGATAAAGCAGGTGATGACGCCGCCGAGTTTGAAACTGATTTTACGGGGATAGAGATTCGAGAAATCGTTCGAGGGTGAGACGACGTTGGCGGCCACGTTTACGTTCAGAGTGGCGAGCAGCAGCGCGAGCATTGCCACTACCACGGCGATCGGATTTCCCAGCCGGCTGAGAACTTCTACCGGATCCCAAATTGCGCGGCCGAATACGACTACGGTTGCGGATGTGACCGCGATGCCGATGAACGAATAAAACGTCATCGTCGTTGGAAGGCCGAGCGCCTGGCCGAGCATTTGTTCGCGCTGGCCTTGGGCGTAACGGGTGAAATCTGGAATGTTCAGCGCGACCGTGGCCCAGAACGCTACTACTCCGGTGAGCGAGGGAATGAAAAACGCGGAAAATTCTCCGAAGGTGTGAAATTGCGAGGGCGTGGAAAGCATCGGACCGAGGCCGCCGGCTTTCGAGTAGGCCCAGCCGAGCATCGCGAGACCGAGAATGAGCAGGGCCGGAGCCGTGATGCCTTGCAAGTATCGGATGGCTTCGATGCCGCGCAGAATTACGGCGAGATTCAACAGCCAGAAAAGAAAGAAGCAAAGCCAGGCGTGGTCCCAGCCGTGGATCATGGCTGCCAGCAGCGTGTTGATGGCTTCACCGCCAATCCAGGTTTGAATTCCGAACCAGCCGCAGGCTACCAGAGCGCGCAACACCGCAGGGACGTTGGCACCGAGCACGCCGAAGGAAGCGCGCGCGAAAACTGGAAACGGAATGCCGTATTCGGCGCCGGCGTGCGCGTTGAGCAGCATGGGAATGAGCACGATGATGTTGCCGAGAAATACCGTGAAGATGGCTTGCTTCCAGTTCATGCCGCCGGCAATCATGGCGCTGGCTAGCATGTAGGTGGGGATGTTGACGCTCATGGCGACCCAAAGCGCGGCGTAGTTGTAGGTTCCCCAAGTGCGTTGATTGCGTGGGACGGGGGCCAGGTCTTTATTCCAGAGCCAGTTGGAGGCGGCGGCCGGGCGCGCTGTGGCATGCAGCTCTGCATTTGTGCGTTCCGTCATCGGCTGGCCGCTCTGCTCATTTGGCACCCCAAAAGATTTGCGGCGCTTATACCTTTGCGGCGGCTTGGGCGCAACAGGTATCTCGCAGAGGAAAACGTTCGAAAAACTAGCGATTCGAACGGGGCGCTGTTCTTGGTTTTCAATGGTTTGCATTGAATGCTAATAATGGGTCACAAGCGATTAGAAAGGACAGTGACGAGTGATGAGAGCGGGCCGGTTCGGTTCTGGGTGAGGCCGGCGAGAGGTCTGGGAAACGTAGGCTTCCCGTTTTGGGCTGGGTGGAACATGTTGCGTCCTCAGGGGGTTCGGTAGTGCCCCGACTCACGTTAGCACATTTGGGAATTGATAACTATTCGTAGAACTACTTAGAGCGTCAACTTGTAGATGGGATTGGGCCGGACCGAGTCCGTACGCAGCGAAGCGGCAGGCATGGCATGCCGTGCCCCTACAAATTCAACTGCGAAGGACCGGTCGGACGCCCGCACTACGGTGGGGCGGGTCTGAGACCCGCCCCCAACAAATCTGACGATGCGCGCCCGTCGCGGGCACGGATTGGGTTAGCGGAAGCCGCCGGAGGCCAGGAGTTGCTCCCCGGTTAGCCAAGCGGAATCGTCTGAGGCTAGGAAGACGGCAACAGGGGCGATGTCGCCAGGTTGCCCGGTGCGACCCAGCGGGGTCTGCGCGATCGCGCCCTTCTCAAATTCAGAGCCGATGAAGCCTCCGGTGTGCGTGCCTTCGGTTTCGACGACTCCTGGGTTGATACTGTTAACGCGGATCTTTTTGGGACCGAGTTCGCGAGCGAGAACGCCGGTGATGGCGTCCAGTGCGCCCTTGGTGGCGGTGTACACGGCGCTGTTGGGAGGAGTGATGCGGCTGGCACCGGAGCCTATATTAATGATGCTGGCGCCTGCGCCGAGATGCTTGACCGCGGCCTGCGTGGTGAGGAGCACGCCGAGCACGTTGATATTGAACATACGGTGGAAGGAGTCTTCGGTGACGGCTTCAATGGGGGCGAATTCGTAGACACCGGAATTGTTGACGAGCACGTCGAGACGGCCGTAATTTTTGATGGCTGCGGCGATGATGCTCTGGGCTTCGGCGGACTTGGAAACGTCACCGCCCACGGCGACGGCTTTGCCGCCGGCTGCGGTGATGGCGGAGACGACTTTTTCCGCGCCTTCCTTGCTGGAAGCGTAATTGACGACTACGGCTGCGCCTTCGGCTGCTAGCGCTTTGGCGATGGCTGCGCCGATGCCTTTCGAGGCGCCCGTTACGACTGCGACTTTACCTTTTAGTTTGCTCACGTGAGACTCCCTTGGATGTCGTTTGTGGCTGGCTGTCTATTACTGCTCTATGAGATGAGGTTGGATGCCGGTGGGATTCGTTGGTTCTGGGCGGAGGAACAACGGAGCGATGTGCCGGGCAGAGGCATTGCTGACGTTTGACAGTGCTGGCAGCGCTTGTTAGCCTGCGCGAGACGCAGCGACGGTTCGTGCCGCCGTCAACTTCATGAGCGCTGACACCGAACTTACTTCTGGGCGCGGTTCCCTTCCTGATTCACGTCCTGTTATTGAATTTCGCCATGCGGGATACCTGCTGCCTGACGGGCGGCCGCTTTTGCGTGATTTGAATTTGGTGGTGCAGCGCGGCGAGACTTTGGTTTTGCTGGGGCGGAGCGGGGCGGGAAAATCCACGGCTTTGAAGATGATCAACCGAATGCTGGAGCCTAGCGAAGGCGCGGTGCTGGTGGATGGGCGTTCGACGCTGGAGGGCGATCCGATTGAGTTGCGACGACGGATCGGCTACGTGATACAGGAAGTGGGACTTTTTCCGCATTTCACGGTGGAACAAAATATTTCTTTGCTGCCGCGGCTGGAGCGCTGGCCGGAAGAGCGGATTCGCGCACGGGTGGCGGAGCTTATGCAGCTGGTGGGGTTGAGTGAGGCGGAATTTTTACATCGTTATCCGCATCAACTTTCCGGAGGGCAGCGGCAGCGTGTGGGAGTGGCGCGGGCGCTCGGGGCGGATCCGCCGATTCTGCTGATGGACGAGCCTTTTGGGGCGCTGGATCCGCTGACGCGGGCCGAGGTGCAGGCAGAATTTCAGGATTTGCAGCGACGGCTGCAGAAGACGATCGTGATCGTGACGCATCACGTGGCGGAAGCGCTGCTGCTGGGCAATCACATTGGCGTGATTGATGCGGGGGCGCTGGTGGGGCTTTATACCCCGAAGGATTTTATGGACGCGACGGAGCCAGTGACCGCAGCGTACATTGCGAATGTGCGGATGCTGGAAAAGCTGGAGGGACCGGCATGAATCTGCTGGAATATTTTGCGCGACATCATGGGGAAATTCTGGAGGCGACGCTGGAGCATGTCGAGCTGGTGGGGGTTGCCATGCTGCTGGCGGTGGCGGTGGGCGTGCCGCTGGGCGTGCTGGTGGCGCGGCGGCCGTGGCTGTCGAAACCGATTTTGGGCGGGGCGAATATTGCGGAAACGATTCCGAGCCTGGCGCTTTTTGGATTTTTGCTGCCGGTGCCGTGGCTGGGGGACCGTGCTGAGCGGATAGCGATCGCGGCGTTGGCGTTGTATGCGCTGCTGCCGATTATTCGGAATACGGCGGCGGGAATTACGGGCGTGGACGCGGCGGTACGCGACGCGGCGCGCGGCATGGGCATGACGGAGCGGCAAATCTTGCTACAGGTGGAATTGCCGCTTTCGTTTTCGACGATGCTGGCGGGGATACGCGTGGCGACGGTGCTAACGGTGGGGATTGCGACGATTGCGGCGGCGGTGGGAGCGGGAGGGTTGGGAGAATTTATTTTTCGCGGATTGGCGATGGTGAACAACCAATTGATTTTGGCTGGGGCGATTCCGGCGGCGTTGCTGGCGTTGATTGCGGATTTTCTGTTGGGTGTGTGCGAGCGCCGGTTGCAGCCCGCGCGATCATGAGACGCCGTGCTGGGCTGCGGTTGGGTGTTTTGGCTGGTGTTGTGTTTTCATGCGCTGTGGCGCTTGGTTCATGTGGTCGGGCGCGGCACGATGAGATTGTTGTTGGGTCGAAGAATTTTTCGGAGCAGGCTTTGCTTGGGGAGATTGTGGCGCAACATTTGGAGGCGCGGACGCATCGTGCGGTTACGCGGCGATTTTATCTGGCGGGATCTTACATATGTCAGCAGGCTTTACTGTCGGGGCGCATTGATTTGTACGTGGAATATACGGGGACGGCGCTGACGGCGATTTTGCATGATCCTTTGCAGGCCGACCCTACGGCCGTATATGAACGCGTGCGGAGTGAATACCAGCGGCGATTTGGATTGGAAGTGCTGCCTTCGCTGGGGTTCAACAATACTTTTGCGATTGTGGTGCGCGGGGAGGATGCGCGGAGGCTGCATTTGAAGACCATTTCGGATGCGGCGCCTTTGGCGCGCAACTGGCGGGCGGGATTTGGGTACGAATTCATGGAGCGGCCGGACGGGTTTTCGGGATTGGCGCGAACCTATGGGCTTTCGTTTAAGGAAACCCCGCGGATTTTGGATTTGGGATTGCTTTATCGGGCGCTGTTGGAGAAGCAGGTGGATCTTGTTGCGGGAAATTCGACGGATGGGTTGCTGGCCGCGCGGGATTTGACGATGCTCCAGGATGACAAGCACTATTTTCCGCCTTATGAGGCGGTGCCGGTGGTGCGAGGGGACGCGCTGGGGCGATTTCCGGAAATGCGCTCGGCTCTAGTGGAATTGGCGGGGAAGATTGACGATGAGGAAATGCGTCGGATGAATTATGAGGTGGATGGGGAGCACCGGGATATTGCGGATGTGGCGCGGGAATTTTTGCGGGCGAAGGGATTGGAGTGAGGGTTTCGTTATGGCGCGGAAGCGGGCGAGGCAAGCCTCGCCTAGGTCGACCGCGCCGTGGTTTAGGCTGTTGCGAAAGGGGCGGCAAGCCGCCGTACTCCAGAATGTGCTCGGCGTTGATTATTCTTACGCTGAATGAGATCGGCTAGTTGCGAAGGCGTTAGTCGGTTTCTTGCATGGATTTGAAGTCGGCTTCTAGGGCGGCGCAGTATTGTTTTTGGGCTTCCAACTCGGCTTGGAGTTTTTTTACCAGGAGCTCGAGGCGGCGGATTTCGTGGCGCATTTTTTGGGTGTCGGCTGAGGGTGGGGCTGTTGCGGCGCGTTGCGGCGGCGCTGTCGGGCGCGTGGCTGCTGGCGCGGTGCGTTGCGGCGCGAATGTTTGCGCGGGTTCCGCGGGCCATGCTGCTGTGGTGGCAGGATTGGGAGACGCGAAATTTGGCGGCGCGTAGTTTGGCTGGGCTAGATTTGGTGGAGGCGCAGGCGGCGAGAAGAGGCCGCTGAGAACTCGGCTTGCTGCTTGCGACGAATTTGCCTCTTCTTCGCGCAGTGAACCGCGCTGCGCGGCGCCGGCGGGATTCAGAAGGCTTTTCACTCGGGCGATCAGATCTTGCGGCTGGAAGGGTTTGCGCACTAGTTCATCGGCTTTCACCTGCATGGCTTTTTCCGCTACGGTGCGATTTACCACGCCGGACATGAGGATCACGGGAGTTTTTCCGAAGCGTTCGTGTTCTTTTATGAATTGGCAGACTTCGTAGCCGTCTTTATCGGGCATGATCACGTCGGTGATGACAGCGTCGGGGGCGGAGTCGCCGAATTGGGCCAGGGCTGAGGCGGCGTCCGCGCAGGTGATGACGTTTATATTTTCCTTGCGGAAGGCGATCTTGATGACTTCGCGCATGGTGGCGCTGTCGTCAATGAAATAGACCGTCGGAGTGCGGGCAGCGGTGAGAACTTGCGTTTCGCTCATAGCGATTCCTTTTCGACTTTGCCTGGTTCGGCGATTTGCCCGGTGTCGTCTGGAGGCCCTTCCTCGGAGTCTCTTTGCGATTCGTCGAATTCGCGCATGGCGTCGAGGAGCAGATCGGTGGCAGAGCGCAGGACGGTGCGCTGCGTGGCGGTGGCGCCGTAGACGAATTTGTAAACACCCTCGTTGGCACTCTGGCAGGTGGCGACGATTTGCGTGACGGCTTCGTCGCCGAAGAGCATGCCGGATTCGGCGTGGGTGATTTCGCCGCCCTCGAAGAAAATAATTCCGTCGGCCTCCAGGGCGTTGATGTGTAGAGCGCCGGTCTGGCGAGCCTGGCCGAGCATCTGGATTACTCCTGGCAGATCGAGATGCTGGAGATTGCCGCTCAAATCGGTTTCGGCGCTGGTGAGCATTTGCGTGGGCTGAAAACCGTCCTGACGGCTGACGAGAAAACTGCGCACGTGCGCGGCGATGTCCGAGGGCGAGCGGCGGCGATCCACGAAATCGTCGCAGCCGGCGCGATAGGCCTCGAGGAGAGCTTGTTCGCCCGCGTTTGTGCCGCCGATGGCGATTAGCGGAATGTGCGCGGTGTTGGGATCGGCGCGGAGGATCGGAGCCATTTCGAGCGCGCCCATTTCGCGGAGATTGGTGGCGCACAATATCGCGGCGGGCGCGTTCCATTCGAGCATGGTGAGGGCGTAGGCGGCTTGGGTGCAGGGGACGACTTCGAAGCCGACCTGCTGGAGAGCTTCGCCGACACGTTTGGCGAAATAGACGTTGCTATCCACGAGCAGGATGCGGGGAAGATTTGTGAGGGCGTTCATGGGCGCGGCTCCGCTTGATTTGCGGCGCTGGGATTATGGCTGGCGGCGCTTGTCACGAGCTTTTGCAAATCCAGGACATCTATATTTTCGTTTCCGATGGCTAGGGTGCCAGCGAAATAGGGTGGAGCGTTTTCGTCGCGCGGCCGCATCTCGGCATTGGCTAGTTCGCATTCGCCGTTTACGGGGATCGCGTTGGGCTCGCTGGCTTCGGTGCTGGGGCCGGTTCCGAAGGCGCGGTCGGCGATGAGATAAAACCGATGCACGGAAGATTCGCGGCCGCAGAGAACGGGCGCGACGTCGTACACCGGAACGATGCGGCCGCGGCGGACGATTACTCCGGCGATGAGCTGCGAAGTGTGCGGGAAATTGTGCAGGCGCACGGGAGGCGCAAGTTCCATCACGGATTCGGCGGGCAGCGCGAAGCGGCGGTTGCCCAAGTGCAGGAGTACCCAGGATTTGCGCGCGTGATTATGGGCGGCGCTCATGCTTGCACGGCTCCTTCGAATTCGTGGCGGGGTTCGATGGATTTCGCGGCGCGATCGAGGCGCGCGAATTCTTCGGGCGTGAGAAAGCCGTCGGGTTTAATTACCGGGATCACGCGATCTTCGAGATAGGTGAGGCCGCGGTACCATTGGCGCTCTGCGCCTTGAAAGGCTTGCGGGAGCGCGTGCACTTTGGAGACGTCCGCCATTCTTTCGATGGAGTCCACCAGAACGGCGGTGCGAATCTGGCGCAGGATCAGAACCAGAGTGGGGCGCGTGACGCGCAGGCCGAAATGTGCGCAGCCGCTGACGACGTAGTAGGTGCGATGGCTGCGTTCGACGAGATGGCGGACTTTGGGAACTTCGGCGAGTTCCATTTCGACGGCGGCGGTGGCGAGGCTGTCTGTGCTGCGGATTTCCTGGACTGCGTCGGCGGCGATGGCGAAAGTTTGCGTGCCGATACAGAAAAGGATTACGGCTTCGGTGGAGCGGGTGCGGCGCGACTTCGCTGCGTCTTGTGTGGCGATTTTCATCGCGCACCTATCGGGGCGAGGCGAGTGATTTTCGCGACGCGCTTTTCGATTGCGGCGCTGATTTGATCGAGAGGCAGAATTTCGTCTACGGAGCCTGTTTTGATTGCTTCCGCGGGCATGCCGAAAATTACGGAAGTGGCTTCGTCTTGCACGATCACGTGGCCGCCGGCGGCTTTTACTGCTTGCACACCTTTGGAGGCGTCGTTGCCCATGCCGGTGAGAACTACGGCTACTGTGAGCGGACGCGCGAAGGCTGCGGCGGATTCCAGTGCGACGTCGGCGCAGGGGCGATAGCCTTCGATGCGCGGGCCGCCATCGAGCGTGATTTTCCCGGTGGAAGAAATTCGCAGATGATTGGCACCGGGGCAGAGATAGATTACGCCGGGCTGCGGGGCCTCGTGCGATTCGGCTTCTTTCACGGGTAAGCGGGAGATTTCCGCGAGCTGGATTGTGAATTGGCTGGTGAATGCAGCTGGCATGTGCAGCACCAGGAGGACTGCGGCCGGCAGATCTTTCGGCAGGCCTGCGACTACGCGCATGACTGCGGCGGGTCCGCCAGTGGACGCGGCGATCACGACGATCGGAAATTTTGTGCCATGGGCGGCGTTGCTGTGCGCGGCGCGATCTGCTGCGTTTGCCGAGGCCGATGGGTGCGGGACTGGCGCGTGAGCGGTTAACTTCGACATGGTGGCGGTGCGCACTACGCGAACTTTGGCGGCCATTTTTAATTTGCGCGTTAGCTCTTCGCGGATATTGCGCATGTCCAGGTCAATGCCGTTGGTAGGCTTGGGCACGAAGTCTATGGCGCCGAGTTCGAGGGCGCGCAGAGTGCTGGCGGCGCCTTCGCGGGATTCAGAGCTGACGATCACCACGGGCCGCGGATGCTGAGACATGATTAGCTCGGTGGCTTGCAGTCCGTCGAGATGCGGCATATTGATGTCCATCGTGATTACGTCTGGGCGCAGAGATTCGGCGAGCGCCACGGCTTCGCGGCCGTCGCGGGCGGTGCCGGCGACTTCGAGTTGCGCGTCTGCATTGATGATTTCCTTCAGCACCTTGCACATGAAGGCGGAATCATCGGCGACGAGGACGCGAATTTTCTTTTCTGGGACCTTAATCATTTCAATCCTGCCGCACAGGCACGTTTATGGTGCGGCGTGTTTCTGGTTTTTCGGCGCCAATCAAATCGTCAACGGTCGAGACCAGCTGATCTTCCTGCACGGGCTTGGTCAGAAATGCGGCGGCGCCTTCCTTCATGGCGCGGTCGCGATGTTTTGCGCCGGCGCGGGAGGTGACGACCAGCACCGGGATTTTTCGCGTGACCGGGTTCTGGCGCAGATGGGCCATCAGCTCGTAGCCGTTCATGCGCGGCATCTCGAGGTCGGTGATGACCAGATGGCAGCCGATTTGCGCGACGATTTCGGAAGCTTCGAGGCCGTCGGAGGCTAGCTTGACGCGATAGCCGGCCTTTTCGAGCATGCGTCCCACGAATTTGCGGACGCTGATGGAATCGTCGGCGACAACTACGACGCGATCGTTCTCGATGGAGTCCACGGCTCCGGCTGGGATGCTGCCAGCGGCTACCGCTTCCGCGCCCGGGGCGAAGACTCGGGCGGCGGGCGAAGAGGCGGGAAGCGCGTTACGTTCGGCGGTGTCCGCGGATGCGAGACGGTTCAGATCGATGAGCAGGATCAAGCTGCCATCGGGCGCGATGGTCGTGCCGGGGAAAAGTTTCACGCTGCGGAGATAATCGCCGAGGTTCTTGATTACGATTTCGTCCTTGCCCAAGACTTCTTCGACAACTACGCCGACTTGTTTTCCGGCGACCTTTACGATGACCATGTGGAAATAGCCGTTTAGGGGCTCGAGCGGCGGCAGGGCGAGTTGCACGTCGAGGCGCACAACTTCGGTGACTACGTCGCGCACGCGGGTGAGAAGTTTTCCGCCGACGTCTTCGATTTCGTCGGGCTTGAGGCGGCGAATTTCTTCGACTACTGCGAGAGGCAGAGCGAAGACAGATGTGCCGCAGCGCACGAAGAGCGCTTGCGAGATGATTAATGTGAGCGGAACTTTCACGGTGAAAGTGGCGCCGTGGCCGGGTTCGGAACGGACTTCGATTTCTCCGTTCAGGGCGTGTACGTTGGCGCGGACGACGTCGAGGCCAACGCCGCGGCCGGCAAGCTCCGTCATCGCAGCAGCGGTAGTGAAGCCGGGGCGGAAAAGAAATTCGCGCAGCTCGCGTTCGGTGAGTTCGGCGGCGGCAACCGAAGACATGGCGCCCATTTCGACGACGCGGCGACGGGCGCCGTCGTAATCGATGCCGCGACCGTCGTCTTCGACTTCGATGAAAATGTGATTGCCGCGATGGTAAGCGCGCACACTGACCGAGCCCTTTTCGGATTTGCCGGAGCGCTGGCGGGTGCGCCGATCTTCGATGCCGTGCGCGACGGCATTGCGCACCAGGTGAATAAGCGGATCGGAAACGTGCTGAATAATATTGTTGTCGAGTTCGGTGTCCGCGCCTTCGAGGGAGAGTTCGACGAGCTTGCCGGTGGCGTTGGCGGCATCGCGCACGGTACGAGAAAGGCGCGTGTAAAGGTTTCCGATGGGCACCATGCGCGCAGCGGTGATTTCGTCTTGGAGGTGGTGCGCGAGCTTGGTGAATTCGTCAATGTCTGAATCCACGCGACCCATGAAACCTTCGAGCTGGGTGAGGACGACGTTGACGTCCGCGGAAATTTCAGTGAGAGAGCGGGACAGAATGTTGACGTCATCGTAGCGATCCATTTCCAGATCGCTGAATTCGAGCAGGTCGTTGGAGGTGACCGAAGACATGCCCGAGAAATTCGGGCGAAAGGTATCCATCTGCGGGGCATGGCTTCCGGGAACCAGCGACGGCTGGATTTTGCTGAACTCGTGCTTTTCCTGGAATTCGGAAACCTTTCCGGAGAGACGGCTTTTCGAGAAATTCAGTACTTCCACTAATTTGCCAAGTTCGGCGAGGCGGCCGACCATGCGGGTGCGGTTGATGACAAGTTCGCCGACGGCGTTCATCATGCGGTCTAGGCGCTCGAGGGAGATGCGGACGGATTTTGCCTGTGGCAGGGCTTCGGGAGCGGCGCGGCGCTTTTCTGGTGCGGTGATTCCAGTTTCGGCGGCCGCGGTTTCGTTTCCGCCGGCTGTTGCGGGCTGAGCCGGAGTTGCTTCTTCATTTTCTTCGGGGGCGAGTTCTGCGATTTGCGCGAGGAGCGGATCCACGGCGGCGCGCATTTCGTCGTCGCCGGACCATTGGCGGTGTAGGAATTTTTTCAGGACGTCCACGGACTCCAGGCAGATGTCCACAATGTTGGCGCTGGGTTTAAGTTCGCCATCGCGCAGGCGGCCGATGAGATCTTCGACGCGATGGGCGACGGCTGAAAGGCGGTGCAGGCCGACTTGCGCGGCGGAGCCTTTTACGGTGTGCATGGAGCGGAAGAGGCGGTTGATATCTTCCGCATTCGGATTCGCTTCGAGCGCGAGCAGGCATTCGGTGACGGCTTGGAGATGCTCTTCGGCTTCGGGAACGAAAAATTCCAGGACTTCGGCCGGGACGTCACTGTCCTGCGGCAGATGGTCAACATAGGAGTACGCGGGCGGAGCGTCGGCGACAGGTTCTTCGGCCGCGACTTCGGCGGCGGCTTCACGCGCGGCGCGCGAGGCGGGCGGCGCGGGAAACGCGAAAGAATAGCGCTGTTTGAACGCGAGGATGTCGCCATCGGTTTCGCTGCCGCCGGAACTGATCTGCAGCAGATCAAATTCGAGAACGGAAATTGCGTCGGAAATAAATTCGGTGAGCGGGCCGTGCATGTCCGCGGTGAGCGTGGCGTTCATGGCGTAATGAAAGATGTGGGCCATTTTCGCGGCGACTTCGGAAAATTGCGGGAAGCCGTAGCTGGCGGAAGTGCCGGCGAGAGTGTGCGCGGCGATATAAAGTTTTTCGAGGTCTTCGGGCTTGGTCTGCGGTTCCTGCAACATGCCGGAATATTCCCGCAGATACTGGAGGTTTTCGGAAGCCTCCTGGAGGAAGAGCTCGACGGATTCCTGATTGGGCCCGTTCACAGGCTTTCCTCCACCAACACGGTTGCAGCGCGCGATTCAGCGGCGACCGGCTTGCGATAGATGAGGCAATCGCCGATCACCAGCGATTCAAATTTCATGGGCACATTGGAAAGCGTCTCCGAGTGACCCAGAAGAAAATATCCGCCCGGTTCGAGGGCGTCGTAAAAGCGCCGCAGAATCGCGCGGCGGCGTTCTTCCGAAAAATACATGAGCACGTTCATGCAGAAGATGCAGTCCAGCTTGCCGACATACACCGGCTCGACCAGATTCATTTGCGCGAACGAAATCATTTTACGAATGCGCGGCTTGATCTGAAAGCCGTGCTTGGTAGCCGTAAAGTGAGTGTCCACCTGGCCCAGCGAGACATCTTGCAGGCTGCGCTTGCTGTACTGGCCGCGTTCGGCGTGGCGCAGCGCGCGGCGGCTGATATCCGTCGCAAGAATTTCGATTTCCCAGGCCTCCACAAATTTCAGCGCGTCGCACAGGGTGATGGCGATGGAGTAGGCTTCTTCCCCTGTGGAGCAGCCGGCGCTCCAGATGCGCAGGGCGCGCGGGTTCTGCCAGAATTTGCGTTCCTGCACCTCCGGCAAAATGCGTTTTTCCAGCGCGTCATAGACGGCCGGATAACGAAAGAAAGATGTTTCCTGCGTCAGCAGGCGCTCGAGCAGGGCTTCGTACTCCGTGCTGGAGCTTTTTACCAGCTCGAACAGTGCCGCGCCGCCGGCTAATTCTTTTTCTGCGGTGTATTCGCGGATGCGGGTGGAGAAAAACCGCTCGCGCGACGCATCGAAAAGAATGGCCGAGCGCTGCTCGATCAGCGTCCGGATATCATCGAGTTCGGACTCGCTGAGCTTCGTCGTCGTTGCTGAGTGTGGTTTCATGTTCGGCGCACGTTCGGGGCCGGCAGGACGCGCCGGCGCCAGGAATCACTGCGACCTAACGATGCGCACCCACGGGCGCGGCCGGACGCGGCTCTTCGGCCGCTTCGCCCGCGCGGCCGGAACGGAATTGCGCGAGCGCTTCATTTAATTGTTCAGAGAGCTTGACCATGTTGCCGACCGTCGAAGCGGTTTGGCGCGCGCCCTGCGTGGTCTGACGCGTGATGCCGGAGATGATTTGCATCGCGTTGGCCACACCCTCGGTGCCGCGCACTTGCTGCTTCGAGGCCAGAGAAATTTCCTGGACGAGTTCGGCCGATTGACGCACGACGCTGGAAATTGCTTCGAGCGCTTTGCCAGCTTGATCTGCCAAGCCGGCACCGACTTCCACTTCGCGCGTGCCGTCTTCCATGACGACGACCGCTTCGTTTGTTTCGGCTTGAATCGCTTTGATGAGCGCCGCGATGTCTTTCGTGGCGCTGCGCGAATGTTCGGCGAGCTTGCGGACTTCGTCGGCGACGACGGCAAAGCCGCGGCCGGCATCACCGGCGCGGGCTGCTTCAATCGCCGCGTTCAGAGCGAGCAAGTTGGTCTGCTCGGTAATGTCGTTAATCACGTTGATGATTTCGGAAATTTCAAGTGAGCGATCGCCGAGAGATTTGATTTTCTTGGCGGTGGCTTGCACGGATGCGCGGATGCGCTGCATGCCTTCCAGCGTATCGCGCACCGCGCGGTTGCCTTGTTCGGCGGCGTCGAGCGCGCGGCGTGCGGCTTCGGCACTGGCTTCGGCGTTGTTGGACACCTGTTTCATGGAGACGGTGAGCTCTTCAACGGCGGAAGAGGTGTTGGTGATTTCCTGGTCCTGCTGGGTGGCGCCGGCGGTCATGTCGTCTGCCGCGTCGAGGATTTGGTTGGCGCTGCCGCTGACGTCCACGGCGGCTTTGCGGACGCGCTCGAGAACTTTGGTGAAGTTGTCGAGCATGAAGTTGACGGAGTCAACCACGTTGCCGAGAGCGTCGTTGGTGACTTTGCCGCGGATGGTCAAGTCGCCGCGGGCTACCTGATTGATGGTGTTGAGCAGGTCGGTGATGCTGCGCTGCAGAGAATCTTGGGCCTGCTGGTTGGTGACGGCGTGAGCGACCTTTGCGGCGCTGCGATTGAAATTTTCGGCAATGAATCCGAACTCGTCGTTGGAATTGATCTCGACGCGCGCGCGCACATCTCCAGAGACTACCCGTTCGGAGAATTTCGCGAGTTCATCCACGGGAGTGAGGACGCGCTTGCTGAGGACGTAGACGACAGAGATCACCGCGACCAGGCCGAGCACGACCGCGCCTAGCAGAGCGCCACTGGCGCCGCCGGCGGCCGCGGCGTCTGCTCCTGCAGCGGCCGAGTGGGCGCCGGCGTAATAGGAAGAACCGACGGCGGCGAACAGCAACAGTGTGACCCAGAATACGAGCAGCCAGACTGTGGAACTCAAACGAGCTTTCATGACTTCCTCCCAAGAACTTGTGCGCCCAATTACGATTACCCCGCCGGTCCGTGATGCGGAACGGAAAGTGCGCGCGGACTAAAGCTTTGTGACCCCCAAGAACTCTCGCCTATTTCGGGTGCTTCATTGAGCGCCGGTGCTAAATTACCGGCACTGGAAAGACGTCAACCAATCTGCGCAAGTCAACGACGAGCGCGAGGCGATCGTCGTGGCGCAACATGCCGCGGCAGTGCGGGACGTCGGCGGGCGCTTGATCCAGCAGCGCCTCTTCGGTGGCGGAGAATGTGCCGATGACTTCGTCGGTAGCAATTCCCAGCCGCAAATCTTCGCGATGCGCGTCGCCTTTTAGCAGCGCGACGACTACGTGCTTCGGCAGAAGGCCGGGGCGGCGGCCTTCGGTGAAGGCGATATCGATCAGCGGAACGATGGTGCCGCGCAGATTGAACACTCCCATCAGGAACGCGGGAGTGAGCGGAATGCGCGTGACGATGGGCCAGTCCACAACCTCTTCCACTTCGAGAACTGAAAAACAAAAACGTTCGCGGCCGGCGCGGAAAACGCAGTACTGACGCTCGGGGAGACGCTCCTCGGAAAAAACTTCGCTTTCAAGGAATGCGCCGCCATCGAGGTCGGCGGAAAGCGCCGCGTTGTCGCGTTCCAGTGACATCAGGCAAACCTTTTCACCGCGTTGAGCAGCTCATCCGGCGTGAAGGGCTTGGTGACGTAGCCATTCGCGCCTTGTTGCTCGCCCCAATAGCGATCGCTGGGAGCGGATTTCGAAGTGACGAGAATCACGGGAATATTCGAGTACGGTTGCTGGCTTTTCAGATCGCGGCAGGCCTGGAAACCATTGCGGCGCGGCATGACAACGTCGAGGAGAATGACGTTGGGGCGCTCTTCTTCGATGGCCTCTTCGATTCTGGTGGGATCGGAAATTCCCACGGAATGAAAACCGCCCTGTTGCAACATGGATTGCATGAGGTGGAGTTCCGCCTGGGAATCATCCACAATCAGAATTTTTTTCGACATCGACGGACCTCCACAGAAATACCCGCAGATAGAAATGCAAGTGCAAGACCATGTGCGGAACGGATTTCTTGTTCTGCGACTGGATTGCAACACCTTTGTTTTTCAGCCGGTTACGCGGGGGCGGGTTAGCGCGCGAGGCCGGCTGCGGAAATTTGCGAGAGGTTGTTTGTCTCAGCTTGAGATTCTTTCTCACCGGCGCGCATTTCGGCGGCGACCGATGAGAAACGCTGCATGATTTCGTTGAGGCGCAGAGCCATGGTGTGGATGGTGCGGATTTGCTCGCGCGCGTCGGGATGGATTGATTCGGCGTCCAGCAGGAGGAGGTCGGCGTTGCCGAGGACACTGGTGAGCGCGTTGTTGACGCTGGGGCGGACATCGAGCATGTAGCGGCCCAGGACGGCGTTGCGTTGCTGTTCTGCGGACGCTCGTTCGGCGCGTTGGGCGCGGGCGGTGGCGGCGGCGCGGCGGAGGGCTTCTCCGGCGACTAGAATCAGGGTGCCGATCCAGCCGTCTTCGCGCGGGATTATTAGGACGTGCGGGTGTTCGGCGGCTAGTTGCTGCGCATCCCGGGTTTCAGCCTCGGTGGCGACGTGGATGGTGGCGGAAGTTGAGTTTGCGTTGAGCGCGGAGAGGATGGCGCTGATTTTATTGTTGCGAACCGGGCCGACGATTACCAGGTTGTAGCCTTCGGCGGCGGAGGCTTGCCAGACGTCGCTGGTGGTGAGGGTGATCTCGGGGACTCGGCGTTCGGCTTGCCAACGAGCGGCTACCGTGCGCGCGAATTCAGTGTCGTCCGAGACGATCAGGACGCTGGAGTGAGTCAACGGCTTTCCCCCAAGACCTTATTTGCTTCAGGGCTGCAACTTTTCAGCTTCCTCGATAAATGAGAGGAGGCGCTTGGTGCTGATGCCGAGATTTACCGCGGCTTCGGTGTTCTTGGCGCGCTTGGCTTGCTCGACACGACCTTGGAAATAGGAAACTTCGGATTTCGCCAGCGTTAGAGCGGCTGCTAGCTGGCTCAAATCGCCGGAACGTTTGCGCTCTTCGGCGGCGACGGCGAGTAGGGCGCGGGCGACTACGGCACGGCGCAGGTCCTCTGCTTCCTGATTCCCTTCGGCTACGAAGGCTGCGACTTCCCACGAAGAGAGCAGGACTTTTGTATTTTGCAAAACGATCGTGGACATGGAGCGTCCGCGAGAGGGAGGTTCGGCGATTAGCTGCTCCCAGATTGATTCGAGACATTTTTCTTTATCGAGCGCGCCGGCTGGCGGTGCCGGGACGTCGGCGGCCGGTTTTTCGGTTTTGTCCGAAGTTGCCGAGGCGTTCGCTGCTGTTGCTGGTGCTGGTTTTTCTGCCGGAGTTGCAGTGGCTTGTTTCGGCGCCGGGGCGTTTGTTACAGACGCCTGGGGCGCAGCGGCAGGTGGCGCAGGGGGTGCCGCAGGCTTGGACGATTGATCCACGGTTGAACGCTTGTCGGGCTGGCGCGTTTGCGCTCTGCTGGCAGCCGCAGGCGGACCGGATTGGCCGCGCGCAAGAGCCTCTTCGAGGTCGGCGCGCAAGGCCAGGAGCTGTTCGAAAGCGTGAGTGACGGACGTCTCGGTGTAGTCCTTGTGAAAAGGCTGCTTCCAATTTTCACAGTAGTAGCGGAGTTGGGTGGTGGTTTCGGCGGCGGAGAAACCGGCGCGGCGGCAGTCAACCGTCTTTACGCCATTAGCGTCGAGAGTTTCAGCGGCCTGGCGGACGGCGCTGAGATCCGCGTGCAACATACGGATGAAGGCGCGACGGAGAAGAAAATTGAAGCGACAGAAAGCGACCAGCGCGGCTGGGTCGTAGAACATGGCGCCCGCGGATTCTTTTACCAGGCGGCCTTGCTCCAGGAGGCCGAGTTCCATCATGTCGCGCAGGCTTTCGCAGTTCGCGACTTTGTCGAGAATTTTGTCGAGCGGTTCACACCATTCGAGGCGAGTGGCATCGGCACCGGCGAGAACCGGCTGCAAGACTTCCGCGACGTCTTCGAGGTGAATTTCCTTGCGATAGAGTTCTTCCGGCGCGCACAAGGCGAAATATTGGACGAGGAGCAAATCAATCTTGTCGCGATCGGCGGTGGTTTTTTCCTGTTTGCGCAACTGGCGCTGGAGGAAGGCGCGGAGATTCTGCTCGCTGGCGTTCAGGGTTTCCGACGGGAGCTGGCGGATTTGAAACGCGCGAACGCGGCCGTCAATACCATCGAGCCACTTCAAAACGCTGTCAAAAACTTCGCGTGTGGGTCGCTGCGGTGGTAGTTCGCCGACGGGATGCGGCAGCGGGCCGAAGTTGAATTGAGTGGCGAGCGCGGCGTAGAGCGGATAGGCGTTGCGCGCTTCGGACCATTGCGCGACGAAATCCGCGGTGCCCGCTTGCGCCGGCGGCTGCAAAGTGGTGACGTCTGATTTAGGGGTCATCGTTTTATGATCCAGTTGCCCACTTCTCCGACGAACCGGGCAGCGACGGCCTTTCGTCCGTCGTGATAGCGCACGGCGACGACTGTCGCGCGCGCGTCGAGCGAACCGTCGGAGTTCAGTACGCGCACGCCATCTTCAAATTCCAGCGGGAGCGTGGAAGCGAACAGGACTTCCTGCGCGGTTCCGAATTCGATTACGGTTTGTTCCTGCAAGGGGCGGCGCGCCATCGCGAGCGTGACCACGCGGACGGGAATTCGCATGGGCGAGGCGCTGGGGAATAGTTGCGATAATTTTTCGACGCACGTTTGTGCGCCTTCGGCCGTGTCTAGTGCGGCTTCGGTGATCACGGAACCCCCAAAATATTGGTCGAACTGCAAAAATGGCGCACTCAAGTGCGCCGTTACAAAATCAACGACAAATTCAACGACGCCCGCCTGAAAAGCAGGCGGCTGCTACGAAGTCAAAGGCGACCGCAAGTGCACGCAGTGGTAGCGGACGCAGAAAGACTTCCGGGGAGATGTTTGCACGAAGACGGCCAAAGGTTGGCGCCAGGTCAGGCCCATAAGTGTCTTTTTATGTGTCCGTTACGAATTGGAGGTTGAGACTGGAATCTTGCGGATGTCTCAGGGTGATACAGATGCGTCTCAGCGATGCGGCGCGCGGCCGAATGCGGAACGCGGCTCTGCTGCGAAAAGCAGATCTTTCTCTGCGTCGCGCGCCCGCCAAAATACGTCGGGAAGGAAAAAGCGCGGCCATCGGTTCGGGATGGCACGCAAATCAATTTGTCGGCGAATCGTGAAGCCTCGCCCCCACGCGGTGCAGGCTCTTTAGGAGGCCATTTGGACTTCGTGTTTGTGGGAGGCGCGTAGGGGGATGTTGTAGAGCTTGAGTTTGCGATAAAGGGTGGCGCGGCTGATGCCGAGCATTCTGCCGGCGAGGGCTTTATCGCCGCCGGCTTTTTCGAAGACGCGGAGGATGGTCATGCGTTCGAGGTCGGCTAGGGCCGTGGTGGAGAGCGAGGCGGAATCGCCTGACGCGATGTTGTTGTCTTGCGGAGCGCGGACGGCGGGCGGCAGATCTTCGACGTCAATGGTGTGATGGTCGCCGAGGGCTACGGCGCGGGCGATGCAATTTTCCAGTTCGCGGACGTTTCCGGGCCATTCGTATTGCAGGAAGCTTTTCATGGCAGAGGGCGTGACCTGAATGTTTTCTCCTGCGGCGTAGCGATCAAGGAAATAATGCGCTAGCTGCGGAATGTCCGAGCGGCGTTCGCGCAGGCCCGGGACGTGGACCGTGACTACGTTGAGACGGAAATAGAGATCCTTGCGAAACGTTCCGGCGCGGTAGGCGGCTTCGAGATCGCGATTGGTGGCGGCGATGACACGAACGTCCACTGGAACTTTTTCATTGCTGCCGACTGGACGGACTTCTTTTTCCTGCAGGACGCGCAGGAGCTTGGCCTGCAATTCCAGCGGCAGCTCGCCGATTTCATCCAGAAAAATTGTGCCGCCATTGGCTGCCTGGAAGAGGCCGGCTTTTGTTTTCAGCGCCCCGGTGAAGGAGCCTTTTTCGTGGCCGAAGAGTTCGCTTTCCATGAGCGTGGGAACGAGCGAGCCGCAATCCACAGCTACGAATGGCATTTCCGCGAGCGGGCCGCGGAAGTGGATGGCGCGAGCGACTAGTTCTTTTCCTGTGCCGCTTTCTCCGGTGATCAGCACGGGCGTGCGAGTTTCTTTCAGGCGCGAAATCATGCGCAGGACGTCTTGAATTTTGGCGGAGGTGCCTACGATGCCGTCCATATCGGTGACGGTGTTGACGCGCTCGCGGAGGAATTGATTTTCGGTTACGAGGCGAACTTTTTCAGCCATACGCTGGAGCAGCTGGCGCAGGCGCTCGACGCGGAAGGGTTTCTCGATGTAATCGTAGGCGCCCTGGCGCATGGCATCCACGGCGGTTTCAACGGAGCCGTGGCCGGTCATGATGGCGACCTCGGCGCGCGGCAATATTTCTTTAATTTTGCGCAGCAGTTCGACGCCGGAGAGGCTGGGAAGCTTGAGGTCTGTGACCACCAGATCGGGCGCGCTGGTTTCCAGGGATTCGAGCGCGGCTTCGGCGGTTTCGGCTTCGGCGCAGAGATAACCGAGGCCTTGGCCCACGGTGATGCACAGGCGGCGAATGCTTTGCTCGTCGTCCACAATCAAGAAGCGAAGTTTCAGTTCGTCGGTCATGGTTTTCCAATGGTTTTTTCGACCGCGTCTATTAGTTGCTGAACGCGGAAGGGTTTTTCGACGCAGGGAGTGCCGGCGAGAGCCAGCAGCGCGATGGTCTCGTCGCTGGCGGTATCGCCGGTGATAAAGATGATGCGCGTAGCCATTTCGGGCCGGTGACGCTGCAGCCAATCGTGCACATCGGAGCCGGTGATGCCTCCTGGAGTGCGGAAATCGGAGATGACGCCGCGGAAATCATGGAGCGCGAGAAGGCGCAGGCCCTCGACCGCGGAGGAAGATGAAGTTACTTCGTAGCCGTGGCGTTCGAGCGCGGCGCGCACGAAGGCGGCGACCGACGGCTCGTCTTCGATGACGAGGATGCGCGAGCACGTGGCGTTGACGGGCGCGTGAGTGGGAGTGGCCGTCATTCAGCAGCCTTGGCGGCGTGCATTTCCGCGGTTTTTTCGGCGATGGGTAAACGCACTGTAAATGTGGAGCCGTCGCCATCAGGATTATTTCTGGCAACGATCTCACCGCGATGAGCCTGGATAATTCCATAACAGATGCTGAGGCCGAGGCCGGTGCCTTTGCCGACTTCCTTGGTGGTGAAAAAGGGGTCGAAGATGCGGTCGATTTGGGAGATGCCGGGACCGTTGTCGCGGAAAATGACTTCGATTTTGTCGGAGCGATGGACGGTCTGGACTTCGATTTTTCCGGTGCGGCGCGTTTCCTGCACGGCGTCGTAGGCGTTGTTCAGAATATTCAGGAACACTTGCTGGAGCTGGTGCGGGTCGCCGATGACCATGGGAAGTTCGGCCGCGTATTTTTCGGTTAGCTCGACGCCGTGGTTTTCCAGATCGTAGGCGCGGAGTTTCACGGTTTGGCGCAGGATGGAATTAATTTGCGCGGGCTCGCGTTGGGCGGGCATCTGGCGCGCGAAGCTGAGCAGGTTCTGTACGATGACACGCGTGCGCTGGGCTTCCTGCAGGATTACTTGCAGCTCTTCTTTGGCGTCGTCGGGAACTGCGGGATTCTCGAGCAGCAGATCGGTGAAACCGACGATCGCGGCCAGCGGATTATTCACTTCATGGGCTACGCCGGAGACGAGTTGACCGAGTGCGGCCATTTTTTCGGTGTGCATCAATTTTGCTTGCAGGCTGGCGGCGTCGGTAATGTCGGTCATGACGACTACCACGCTATTGATTTCACCTTGCTCGTCGCGCATGGGGCTGAGGCTGATGGAAAATTGACCGGGCGTGCCGCTGCCGCGGAAGAGCGGGATTTCCAGATTATCGAGCGCGGCGCCTTGCAGGGTGCGTTCGAGGGCCTCGGCTAGTAGAGGACGGCGCCCAGGCGGGACCATGCCGACCAGAGCCTGGCCGAGCAAATCTTGTTCGCGGTAGCCAGCTTCGAAGCAGCGGCGGTTCGCGTAGCTGACGAGACCGGCGGTGTCGAGCACGAGAATCATGCTTTGCGTATTGTTCAGAATGTTTTTGTTGAAATCGCGCTCGCGGCGATAGCGGCGTTCGGCGACGCGGCGATCGGTGATGTCCTTCATTACGTGAATGGTGCGCCAGTCGTTGCCTTGGGCGTTGTGAATGCGCGACGCGGAAATGAGGAAAGTGCGCTCGGCCGCTTCGTGGATGTATTCCTCATGGGCGAGGCGCGGATTTCGGCAGAAGGGGCAATGCCCTTCCTTGGGCGGCGCGTCCAGTATTTCCAGACGATCAATTTCGTAGCCAATCGCTTCGGTGGGGCGCAGTCCCAGCGCTTCTGCGAGGGCGCGATTGAGGCGCAGGACGCGATTTCCGGCGTCGTGGACGACGATGAAATCGGAGATGGCGTCGAAATCTTCGACCCATTGTTTACGCGACTGTTCAACGCGCGAAAAGAGTCTGACGTTTTCCAGCGCCATGGCTGCGTGGCCTGCCAGAGCTTCCAGCAGCTGGCGTTCGGTGGCGGAAAGTTCGCGCGCGACATCTATCAGGCACAGCACGCCGAGCAGTTCGCCTTGACTGCCGGAGAGACGGGCGACCACGAGCTCGTCCCATACCAGCGCTTCGGCCAGGCCGCGACCTAACAACATTATGGCGGAGCCTTCGCGCAATTTTTCGCCGGGAACGCGAGCTTGCTCGGCGAGAACGCCGGCCAGATGGTGCTGCGTCATGGGATCCCAGCGATGCGCGGGGCCACTGAGCGCTGCGATTTCCCATTCGGCATCGTTCGCGATGGCGAGAACTGCGGCGCGCGCGCCGAGCATTTCAGCAGCGCGAACGGTGAGACGGCGTGAGAATTCCGCGGCACCCAGTGAAGGATTCAGCTCCAGCGTGGTGGCAGAGAACTGCGCGAGCAGGCTCTCGAAAGAGCCGTTGAGACGAGGTGAGACATCGCGACTTCTTTTTAGTGCACGCATGGAGGTCTAGGGGGCATTGCGCGCGCTACGCCTATGCGAGAAAGACGTTACGGCGTGTTCTCAATTTGAGTCAAGCGAACGGGCGGCGGCAGTTGCCTTATTGAACAATCTCGTTACGTCGCAAGGTGAGACGGGGCAAGAGGTGGCGGCGGGCATTTGAGACGAACCGGTGGGTAGAGCGTGGCGATTGGGGCGGGCGGGATTCTCCGTAAATGCTTCCTGTTCATAGTTATACGAGGCGAGTTGGCTTATTTTCAACGTGAGGTAAGAACACTTTCCCGATGGCATCCCCATTGCAATTTCCGATGCGGGACCTTTCCCTCGATTGAGGAGGCGTACGCATGAACGGCAAGACACGGCTGCTTGGATTGGGATTAGCGATGATCCTGGGGGGATCACTGGCAGCGGCACCGCGCACAAACGCGCAGGAAAATACGGCGGAAAGCGCGAAGCGAAAAGTGAAGACGAAGACGGTGCCGGAATATCCGGAGCTGGCGCGGCAGATGAATGCGACCGGCAAAGTGAAAATCGAAGCGACAATTTCCGCGGATGGGAAAGTGACGAATACGAAAGTGATCGGCGGAAGCCCGTTGCTGGTGGGCGCCGCCCAGGACGCTTTGAAGAAATGGCGATTTGAGCCGGCGGCGAAAGAATCGGTAGAAGTGGTGGAATTCGATTTCTCGGGGCACAACTGAGGGCGTGTGATTGGGGGCCGGCGGCTGCGGTCGCGGGCGGGGAGCGGAGGCATTTCTCATGACAATCGGGAAGAAACTCTATTTCGGCTTTGGCGCGATTCTGGCGATCATGCTGGTGTTGTTCTTCATCAACGTGATCACGGTGCGCCGCGAGTACAGCGCGCAGGACACGGCGAAGAGCACGCAGATTACAAAGACGGCAATCAGCAACGCACGCTCCCAGATGATGCAAGACCGCTTGTATCTGAGCAATTATTTGCTGAGCGGCGATCTGAGGGATGAAGACAAGACCAACAAGGGCGTTGGCGATTTGCTGGCGTTGCTGAAAGAGGCGGAAACCACGTCGAGCGATCCCAGCCTGCGCAGCACCTTGGCGCAAGTGGGAGAGGCGGAAACGAGCTGGTCGGAGAATTTCGCGAAACCCATGATCGCGAAGCGGCATCAGGTGGACGCCGGGGACGCGACGGTTTCCGATTTGCAGATTTATTACCTGCAGCACGACCCCGCTTCCTGGTTGACCAAGTCCACGGTGATCCTGGATCAGGCCGATAACGCCGCGCAAAAATCGCTGGAAGATTCGAATAATTCGGCGAAAGAGGCTACGACGTGGAGCACGGGCATTACCACCGCGGGGACGCTGCTGGCGGTGCTGCTGGGATTGCTGATCGCTTTCTACACGGCGAAGTCCATCAAGGAGCCGATCTACCATTTGATCGAAGTGGCGCGGCGGATTGGTGAGACGGGCGACCTGGAACAGACGATTGATACGCATCGCGACGATGAAGTGGGCGTGCTGGCGGAAAACTTCAACAAGATGATTGTGCATTTGAAGGATATGGCTGCGGTTTCGGCGGCGATTGCGGAGGGGCAGCTCTCCGTTACGGTGCAACCGCGTTCGCAGCAGGACACGATGGCTAAGGCTTTTGCGCAGATGACGCGTGGATTGCGGGACCTGGTGCGCCAAGTTCGGGACAGCGCGGCGCAAGTGGCGAGCGGTTCGGGGCAGATGGCCAGCGCTTCGGATGAATCGGCGAAGGTGAGCGTGCAGGCGGCTTCTGCGATCGACGAAGTGACCAGCACCATGCACGAGATGAGCATCAACGTGCAGAACGTGGTGAAAAACACGCAGGTGCAGGCATCCAGCGTGGCGGAAACTTCAGCTTCGATTGACCAGATGGTGACTTCGATCGAGCGGGTGGCGGATACGGCGAAGCTGCTGGTGGATATATCGCACCGCTCGCGCGAGGAAGTTCAAACCGGCATGGTGACGATGAACAAGGCTACCGAGGGCTTGAACCGGACCAGCCATGCGATTCAGTCTTCGGCGGAAATCATTGATGTGCTGGGGCGGCGCGCGGACGACATCGGCAAGATCATTGAGGTGATTGATGATCTGGCGGAGCAGACCAATTTGCTGGCTTTGAACGCGGCGATTGAAGCAGCGCGCGCGGGGGAGCACGGATTGGGTTTCGCGGTGGTCGCCGAGGAAGTGCGCAAGCTGGCGGAAAAGTCCACGCAGTCCACCAAGGAAATTTCCGAATTGATTCAGGGCATCCAGAAGGAAGCGCGGGAAGCCGTAGACAACATGGAAAAGAGCACGACCATGGTGCAGGAAGGTTTGTTGCTGAACAAGGACCTGAGTTTCGCGCTGGAGAAGATTTCGGATGTGGTGTCCGAGGTTTACAAGTTCTCGCAAGAGATCGGCGCGGCTACTACCGAACAATCCAGCGGGTCTTCACAGATTGCGAAGGCGACCAACCGGCTGACCGAGATTACACAGGAAATCAATTCGTCAGTGGAAGAGCAGGCCTCGGGTTCTCAGGCGGTGGTGCGGGCGATGGAGAAGATGCGGGAGCTGGTGCAGCAGTCCACATCGAGTTCGACGGAATTGGCTGCGGCGGCCGAGCAGATGTCTAAACTTTCGCGCGTGCTGCTGGAATCCATGGACCGGTTCGTTCTGGACGAGGGCTTTGCTGAGGGACGGCGGCAATTCGGCCGGCGGCAGGGTCCTGGCGGCGCGTTCGGCTCCGGTTCGAGCGAGAACGAGCGGCATGCACCGACTGAATATGCTGAAGTCTCACGTTCCTAGAGCGCGTTCACAGACAACATGGACAAAGACATCCAAATCGTAGGATTCCGGATCGGGCGGGAAACTTTTGGATTACCGATCGCGATGGTGCGGGAAATCGTGCGCGTGCCGGAGATTACTTCGGTGCCGAACGCGCCGGATTATATCGAGGGCGTGATCAATTTGCGCGGGCGAATCATTCCGGTGGTGGATCTGCGCAAAAGGTTTGGCGAGAAAGTGATCGAGGCGAGCAAGCGAAACAGAATTGTGGTGGTGGAGCTGGAAAGCCGGGCGATCGGATTGATCGTGAATTCGGCTTCGGAAGTAATAAAGATTCCGCCTTCGGATATTGAAGCGCCGCACTCGGTGTTTCAGGAGGGCGAATTGAATTACATCACCGGCGTGGGGAAACTCCGCGGACGGCTGGTGATGATGCTCGATCTGAGCAAGATTCTGCAACGCGGGGAGCTGCGCCGGCTGGAAGACGCGGCTGAATCCGCCGCCGCTTTCGGTAGCGACAACCTGGCACGCGTCTAGTGTTGGCCGCTGCCGCCGGCGCAGCTGGCGCGAGAAGGAAAACTACGAGGAGCGAATGTCCACACTCACAGCACAGGTTCCGCTCACGGAGCCCGAATTGAAGCTCCTGCAGACGCTGGTGTATCAGGAATGCGGCATGTATTTCGACGAGCGCCGGACGCATTTTCTGCGCGATCGCCTGCAACGCCGCCTGAAAGCCTGTCAGATGGATTCGTTCTATACGTATTACCGGCTGCTGACGAGCCGCGAAGGCAAGCAGGAATTGGTGGCACTGCTGGAAAACCTGACGGTGAACGAGACGAGTTTTTTTCGAATTCGTCCGCAGCTGGAATTATTTCAGAAACATGTGCTGGAAGAGCTTTTGCGGCGCAAGCAGGAGCGGCGCGATTGGTCGTTGCGGATATGGAGTGCGGGCTGTTCGACCGGACAGGAACCTTACACGCTGGCGATTTTGATTTGTGATGCGCTGGCTTATTACTACCTGCGGAATCCGTTGCCTTTTGAGATGCCGACGCCAAAGCCGCTGATTCCTCCGCCGTGGAAAGTGGAGATTGTGGCTTCGGACATCAGTTATTCGGCTTTGCTGGCCGCGCAACAGGGGATTTACACCGAGACGCAGATGGAGACGGTGGACTACACCTGCCGGCTGCGTTATTTCGACAAGGTGGGCGATAAATATTCGGTAAAGCCGGCGCTGAAGAGCCTGGTGCAGTTTGACTTCCACAATTTAAAGACGGAATACCTGCCGCAGCGTAATGACGCGATTTTCTGCCGCAACGTGATGATTTATTTCGACGAGGCGGAGCAAAAGCGGCTGATTGATAAATTCCATCGCTGCTTGAACCCGGAAGGATATCTATTTGTGGGGCACGCGGAGAGCTTGTTTGGCCTGACGAAAAGATTCCACATGATTCATCAGAACAACGCGACGGTGTACCAGCGAATCGAGGGGCCGCAGTGACGTTTTCACCCGACGATCGAGCCTCGGAACTTCGCGATCTTTTTTTCGAGAGCGCGGAGGAAATTCTGCAGGCAATGAATGATGCCGGGCTGGCGCTGGAGGAACGGCCCAGCGACAAGGAAAGCCTGCGCAGTGTGCGCAGAGCTGTGCACACGTTGAAGGGAGATTCCGCTGCTTGCGGGTACCGAGAGCTGAGTGAGCTGGCACACGAGTTGGAAGACGTTCTGACTCCTGATCTGGTGAAGGAACATGCAGGGTTGATCGCCGAGGTGGTGCTGACAGCTGCGGATACGTTCCGCGACATGTTGGCGGCGTATCGGAGCAACCTGCAGCCGCCGGACGGCGGGGCTTTGCGCGAATACGTGCAGAGGTTGCTGCACAAGCCGGCAACGGCGCGACGTGAAAAACCTCTGCAAGAAGCAGAGGCGACGTTTAGCTGGACAGAATATGAGCGCTTGCTGATCGCGGAATCTTTCCGGCGCGGCGAGACGGTTTATCAAGTAGCCATGCATTTGGCGGGCGAGGCGGTGTTGCCCGCGGCGGCTTACGAGCTTGCGAAGAAGGCGCTGGAGCGCGCGGGAAAAATTCTGGCGCTGCGTCCTGAGAATAGCGGCGAGGTGGTGAGCGGCGGCTTGCTGGAAGCGGCACTGGCGAGCACTAAGCCGGCCGATTGGATCCGCAAACGCTGTCAGGTGCCTTCGGTGGTGGCGCAGATTTCCGTGAATCGCATCCCGCTGCTGGAGACGGGGCCGCGCGACGTGCTGGATATTCTGGTGGAATCGGAAGCGGCGGCGGTTTCGGCGAGTGTTGCGGGAGATTCCGCGGATGGCGCAGAGCTCGAGGATGAAGAGGAGGCGCAATCTTCCAGCGCGCCTAGTGGACTGGCACATGCGGTGGCGGAAAACACGCTGCGCGTGGACGCCGGGCGGATTGATACGGTGATGAACCTGGTGGGCGAGTTGATTATCGGGAAATCCATGCTGCAGCGCACGATTGCGGAATTCGAACGGCGCTTTGCGAAGGATGCTTTGCGCGGAAAGTTTTCGGACGCGCTGGCGTTTCAATCGCGGATTCTGAACGAGCTGCAGAAATCGGTGATGAAGATTCGCATGGTGCCGGTGGAGCAGCTGTTTCGAAGATTTCCGCGGATCGTGCGCGACGTGGCCAAGCACTTGAACAAAGAGATCGCGCTGGAAATTGCGGGCCAGAACACGGATCTGGATAAGAGCATATTGGACGCGTTGGCCGAACCGCTGGCGCACTTGATTCGCAATGCCGCGGACCACGGGATTGAAACCGCGAGCGAACGCGCGGCAGCTGGTAAAGCGGGTAGCGGCAAGGTGCGGCTGGACGCCTATCACGAAGGCGATCAGGTGGTGATCGAAGTTTCCGACAATGGCCGCGGCATTGATCGGGAAAAGATAATTCGGCGGGCGGTCGAGCGCGGACTGATGAGCGCGACGGAAACTTCGCGCATGAACGAAGCGGAAATCAATCATTTGATATTCACGCCGGGATTCAGCACGGCGGAAAACGTGACGGAAATTTCCGGACGCGGGGTGGGATTGGACGTGGTGAAGTCCGCGCTGGATAACCTTAAAGGCTCGATTGAAATTGAAACCGAGGCTGGCAAGGGTACGACCTTCCGGCTGATCGTGCCGTTGACGCTAGCCAGCATTCAGGCGCTGCTGTTCCACGTGGGCGGACGGCTGTACGCGGTGCCGATTGCTTCGGTGGTGGAGATCACGCGCATTAACGAAGAACAGATTCATCGCGTGGACGATCATGAAGTGTTTCAGTTGCGGCAGCAGGTGTTGACGCTGGTGCGGTTGGAGCGGCTGGAACATGTGCAGGCGTCCGAGCGGTCGAAGCGAGTTTTTGTGGTGGTAATCGGAGCGGGGAGCCGGAGATTTGGATTGGCGGTGGACAAGCTGATGGGTGAAGAGGAGCTGGTCATCAAGGCGTTGGAGGACCAATTGGTCACTTCTCCGTTGGTGAGTGGCGCTTCGATTCTAGGCGACGGGACAATCGTGCTCATACTGAACATTCCTGCCGTGGTTTCACATCTCGCGCGGATTCAGCCTGTGGGAGCGACGGCATGAGCGAAAAGATCCGCGTCCTGGTGGTCGATGATTCGGCGCTGATGCGTAAATTGATTCCGCAAGTGCTGCAGCGGGATCCATCCATTGAAGTGGTGGGCACGGCGATGGACGGCGAAGTGGGATTGCGGAAGCTGGACGAACTGAAGCCGCACGTGGTGACGCTGGATCTGGACATGCCGCGCATGGATGGACTGGAGATGCTGCGGCAGATCACGCGGAAGCATCGCGTACCGGTAATTGTGGTGAGCGCGCAGACGGATCGCGGAGCTTCGGTGACTTTGAAAGCTCTGGCCCTGGGGGCTTTTGATTTCGTGACGAAGCCGCCGGAAGCGGCTTCCGGGCGGATGGACCAGATTGCCGCGGAACTGGCGATGAAGATCAAGGTGGCGGCGGGATCGGGCGCGCCGAAAATGATCATCACCGTGCCCCCGCTCAAGCAGAAGGAGCAGCGGCGGACTTCGATGCCGAATTGGCCGACGCGGATTGTGGCCATCGGAATTTCCACGGGGGGGCCGAACGCGCTGCAGTATTTATTCTCGCAGCTGCCGCCGGAATTTCCCGGATGCATTTTGGTGGTGCAGCATATGCCAGAGGGCTTTACGGAAATGTTTGCGCGGCGATTGGATGAATGCTCGGCGATTGAGGTGAAGGAAGCGCAATCGGGCGATTTGCTGCTGGCAGGACGCGCTTTGGTTTGTCCTGGCAACCGGCATATTAAGGTGCGGCGGATGGAGCATGGAAACGTGGCGATTTTAGTGGATCAGCCGCGCGTGAATGGGCACAGGCCGTCGGCGAACGTGCTGTTTCATTCGGTGGCCCAGGAATTCGGGAGCAATGCGATCGGAGTATTGATGACCGGGATGGGCGACGACGGGGCGGAGGGCCTGGGCGCGATTCAAGCGGCGGGCGGAATGACCATCGCGCAAAGCCCGGACACATGCATCGTGGACAGCATGCCGCGATCGGCGATCGAGCGCGGATTTGCGGGGCGGGTGGTATCGCTTTCCAGTCTCTCCAGTTTTTTGCAGGCGAAATGCATCGCGGAACGGCCGCTCAATGAGCAGGTGAATCAGGATTCGGCCACGGAAATTCTCACCACTGAATCGGGATTACGAAGGAGATCGTGATGAAACAGTTCGAAGCATTGACGCGAAAGAATGACCATCAGGCGGTGAAGTACTTGATCGTGGACGATTCTGTGTTCGCGCGCAAGAGCCTGGCGAAAATGGTGGAATCGTTCGGCGGACACGTCGTGGGAGAGGCCGGCGACGGATGCACGGCGATCACCGAGTACGCGCGGACGCGGCCGGACATCGTGCTGATGGATATCACGATGCCGCAGATGGAAGGCATCGAGGCGGTGGAACGGATTGTGCAGGAGCATCCGGAAGCGCGGATCATCATGGTTTCGTCGGTGGGCTACCAGGACAATATTCTGGCAGCGCTGCAGAAGGGCGCGCGGCATTTCGTGCAGAAGCCGGTGAAGCCCGATGCGCTGTACGAGATTATTCGTTACGTGCTGAATGATGACGGCGTGACGGCTGCGGTGGGCGCCGCAGAGGAGAGCTCGCGATGAGGATGGACCTGATCCAGCCGTTTATCGGCTCGTTGGACGCGGTGCTGGCGGAGATGATGAAGGTGCCGGCGAAGATCGTGGACCTGACGATGGAAGAGGAAGGCTACCGGCGTCAAGGAACCGCGGCGGCTGTGAGTTTCAAGGGTCAGATTGAAGGGCGCGTGATTCTGGATATGGAGCCGGGAGCGGCAGCGCAGGTGGCGAGCTTTCTGGCGGGTGGCGCGGTGGATCCTTCGGCGACGATTGTGACCGAGACAGTTTGCGAATTGGCGAACATGGTGATTGGGAATGCGGTGACGCAGTTGAATGATGCGGGATTTCATTTTAAGGTGCTGCCGCCGGAGGTTTTGACGCAGGAGCAGTGCGAGAAGGCGGGGCAGGATTCGGAAGCGACGATACTTTGCTTTGAGACGCCGGGCGGGAACGTGCATTTGAATATTGCGATGCAGTATTTGCAGCGAAGGAGCGGGGAGAGGACGCCGGTTCCGGTGTACTAGACTTTGTTGGGCGGCTAGTTGTCGCGGCGACAATCGCTGTGTCGCGCCTGCGGAGCTGAGTCGAGGATCGGCACAGCCGATGCACGGCGCCGCGGGTTGCGCGAGAGAAAGTCAAAGACGCCCGCCTAGAAAGCAGGCGGCCGCTACCAATTCGAAGGCAATGCGGAATTTATCCTTTTGCTGATTCCGGCCTGCGGTATTCCACGCCGTGGCGGAAGAGGCCTGCTTTGGGCAGTTCTTCGCAGTAGACCACGCGGGCTGGGATGAAGATGTTGGCTACTTCGGGCGTGTAGGGGACGGCAACGTCAATAGCGTCCTGTGCTTCGTAGCGGCGTTTGCTGCGAAAACACATTCCCACCGGAGAGATGTCCTCGCAGACGGCTAGTTCATCGTCGGCGTTGGCCTGGCGAATGCAGGCGGTGAGCCGGGTCTTCATGCGCAAGCGTTCGCGTCCACGCTGATCGCCACCGGGCGGCATTTCTGCGGGAGCTTGCGCGCGCCCGCGGGCGGCGCGTGAGGCGAGCTTTTTTTCGCTTTCGTGAGGCGCCTGCGACCAGATGCTGGGGACAGTGCACGTCTTGCAATAGCGCGCGATACCGCGGGTGCCTTCGAAGCCGCGGAGCTCAAGCTCGTTGAGGTAAACGACTTCGCGGGCGCGGCAATAGGTGCATTCGAGCAACATGCGCGCAACAGCTTCCTGCGATTCGGCAATGCGCGGGAATTCGATGGCCCAGACGTCGTTTTCCGGCTCGAGAATTTCGACGCCGTAGACGTAGCCTTCTTTTTGGCGACCGAATTGGCCGACGATGCGAACATGAGTCTGGCGATGCTTTTCGGCCGGGGCCAGGCGGCGGATGAGAATGTGCGAATCGGCTTGCAGATCGCGGTCGAGCAGGATGACCGCGCCGGTGCGATTGATTTGCATGGTACGGGCAGGCTGCGCGAATTCCTGGTCGTTGATATCCTTGCCGGAAGCTTCCAGCAATAAAGTCAGCGAGACACGATCACTGCGACGCTGCGCCGCCGTACCCATGCCAATCCCTCCTGAAATGAAGCAGAACGAACCGTAGGACACGATAGCATACCCGCGGCGCAGGTTGGACTTCGGCACGCGGGGCGTTCTTCGCTGATTTACGGTTTATGGGCTGGGATATGATGAGCGCGGGTGGCGCGGCGTAGACGCGTGTGGAGGCTGGGCGGCTTTGTTCGCAAGACTCAGGGTGGTGGGGAATGCGCGGGCGTGCGTCGCGTGGGCGGCGCGTTTTATTGCGCTGATTTTGCTGACGACAGCGCTTAGTCGCGCGCAAACCATTGGCATTGGCGGGCGCGTCGAGGGTGTGGTGCGCGATTCCAGCGGCGCGGTCGTGCCGGGGGCGCGGGTGGAGGTGCATGCGGGGTCGTTTTCGGCTTCGACTGTAAGCGACTCCGGCGGGGCGTTTGCGTTTGAGAATATACCGGGTGCGGCAGGCACGGTCTTGGTGAGCGCGACCGGATTTCAGAACATTGAGCCAGCGTGGCGGCGGGCGGACGGACAAGCGGTGGTGCGCGTAGAGATTGTGCTGGCGCCGGCAGCGGTGAACCAGCAAGTGCAGGTGACGGCGTATCGCGCGGCGACTCTGGTGAGCGATTTGCCGGTGAGCGACGTGCAGTTGACGCGCGAGGATTTGCAGGATACGCCGGCGCTGCAGCTTGATGATGATTTGCGGCAGGTTCCGGGGTTCAGTTTATTCCGGCGGTCGAGCAGCCGCACGGCGAATCCGACGACGCAGGGAGTTTCTTTGCGAGGGCTGGGGGCGAATGGGGCGAGCCGCGCGCTGGTGTTGGAAGATGGCATTCCGCTGAACGATCCGTTTGGTGCGTGGGTGTATTGGGATCGCGTGCCAGTGGAGCAGATTTCGGATGTGCAGATTTCGCAGGAGGGCGGATCGAGTCTTTACGGCAGCGATGCGTTGGGCGGCGTAGTGCAGTTTGTGTCGCGTCCGACGCAGCCGGGCGGGATTGCACTGGATGCCTCTTATGGCAATCAGACTACGCCGGACCTGTCGCTTTGGGCCGGCGGACAAAAAGGAAAATGGGAATCGAGTTTTGGCGGCGCAGTTTTTAATACGGACGGGTACATTCTGACGCCGGAAGCGGAGCGTGGATCGGTGGACGTGCCGGCAGATTCGCGGGACGGGACTGCGGACCTGATGGTGGGGCGAAAAATCGGGGAGCAGAGTGAAATATTTGCGCGGGGCTGGTATCTGGACGAAACGCGTGGGAACGGTACGCCGCTGCAACGGAACGATACGAAGCTGGCACAGGGGGCGCTGGGCGCGAATCTGCAGCTGGGAAATTTTGGGGCGCTGACGCTGAGATTTTATGCGGACGCGCAGACTTATCACCAGACGTTTTCGGCTGTCGCGAGCGACAGGGATAGCGAGACGCAGACGGATTTGCAGACGGTGCCGTCGCAGGGAGTGGGCGGGTCTGCGGTGTGGTCGCGGCAAGCGGGAAAACGACAGACTCTGGTGGCGGGATTCGACTACCACGAAGAAATCGGGGCAAGCCATGAGATTTTGCTTTCCGGTGGCACAACGGATCTTTCTTCCGGCGGGCGGCAGCGGACGGTAGGGATCTTCGGCGAAGATCTGATTCAGATTGCGCCGCGCTGGTTTCTTTCGGCTAGCGCGCGCGTGGATCACTGGAGCAATTTCAACGCCTCGACTTTGCGCGAGCCGGTTGCGCCGCCTGGCGCGCTGATCGATACGATCTTTCCGGACCGCTCGCAGAACGCCTTCAGCCCGCGATTGACGCTGCGGAACCAGGTGAATGCGCAGGTTTCGTGGAATGCTTCGGTGTACCGGGCGTTTCGCGCACCGACCTTGAATGAACTGTACCGTTCGTTCCGCCAGGGCAATACGGTGACGGAGGACAATCCCTTTCTGGTGGCGGAGCATTTGACGGGCGGCGACGCGGGCGTGGCGGTGACGGGGTTGAACGGCAGGCTGCAAGCGCACGGGACATTTTTTTACAATCAGATCGTGGATCCAGTGGCGAACGTGACTTTGACTACGACGCCCAATTTAATCACGCGGCAACGGCAAAATCTGGGCCGGATTAATGCGCCGGGAGTGGAGCTGGGCGTAACGGCGAACTTCGTGCGGGATTTCACGATTTCGTGCGGGTACCAGTTTGTGGATTCGAAAGTGAGCTCGTATCCGGCGAATACGGCGCTGGTGGGATTGTGGGTGGCGCAGGTGCCTCACAATTCGTTTACGTTTCAGGCGCGGTATTCGAATCCGAGGATTCTTACGGTGGCGGTGACGGGAAGGGCGATCGGGAATGCGTTTGACGACGATCAGAACCAGTTTCCGTTGGGGAGTTTTTTTGTGCTGGACGCGATGATTTCGCGGCGGATTGGGGCCGGGGTGGAGATTTACGGGGCGGCGGAGAATTTGTTTAACGCAACCTATTACACGGCCGCGACGCCGGTGTTGCAGTTGGGATTGCCGATGGTAGGGCGGGTTGGCGTGCGCTGGGAGTTGCCCCAGCGGTAGTCGAAGGCAACGCCAAGAGATTTAACACAGAGGGTACAGTGGAAAAACAGAGAACATAGAGCAAGACGACAGAGGGAACAAGCGCAGAGGCCCGGAGGACGCAGAGAAAGGCAAGGGCGGGACGCGATTAGCGCGCGGTGATGGTGGGTGGGGGATATTCGGGGAGCTTGGCGTTTTTTGAGTCAGTGCGTTTAACTTCTAGCTCGTCGAACAGGATTGAGGGGCTGATTACAGTGGTGGGTACGGCGCCTTCCCGGTTGCTGACCAGCGGATCGTTGCCTGCGGCTACCAGATTGCTGCGCAGGGTGCGGGGGTCTAGTTCATTGAAGACGGCACCGCGGACCAGTTCTTCGTGGCCATCGCTTACATAAATGCGATAGAGCAGGCGCGGATTGTAGCCGACCAAGGTTTCCGCGTAATAGCCGTAGGCTTTGCCTTCCTGTTTGCACATCTCGATCAATTTCTTTTTTAGCTCATCGGGCGAGCTGGATTCTTTGGGCTGCAAGATCAAGACGCCGATGTTCGGTGACGGGGGCTGCCCGGGAGCGGCGCGGCCGTGGCCATTGGAATCGGGGAAATCGCGAATGGGCACGCGACCGAGGAGATATTCGACGAGGACACCGTCTTTGATGACGGGAAGCGGGGCGACCCGCACGCCTTCTTCGTCAATCCGGTAACTGCCGATCAGGGACTTGCCATCGAAGGATTCCATGGTGGGGTCGTCTAAGACGGACAGAAAAGTCGGAAGGACGCGGCCTTTGTAATTCGAGGAAAATTCTCCAGTGGTGCGCGCAGAATCGCCGGGCTTGGGACGGATGCCGAGAATATTTGCGCCGATCATGCCGTCGAGGATGTCGCTGGCGGCGTCGTTCGAAAAAAGAATGGGGCCGCGATAATCTTCTTCGACCGTGGGAGCTTCGCGGAGATCCTTCAGGGTTTGAAGCATCTGGGAGGTTTCTGCGAGCAGCTTTTCCTGCGACGGCAATTCTGCGGCGGTGGCGCCGACGTAGAAAGGCGAGCGGCCGAGTTCCATGCCGTCTTCTGCTTGAGTTGCCGCGGAAAGATTTAGGGAATAAACGGCGTAGCCCTGACGAGTGCTGGTGCCTTCCGTGTTCACGAAATAATCGTTCACAGCGCGAAAGCGCACGTAGGCGGAGAGAGACTGGATTTTCGGGTCGGAGCGATAGAGATTGGTGACTTTCTCGAGCGTTTCTTTCCAGGGCGCGGGTGAGAAATCAAGTTTGACGAATGGCCTGTAGGATTCGAGCGCAGGGGCGCGGGCAAAATCATCGAAAGGCTGGTCGGCGGTGTACTGGCTGAGAACCGCTTTCTTGGACGCGAGGGCTTCGTTGGCAATTTTGTAGGCGCGATCGGTGGCGAGCCACAATTCGCGGCGGAGAGCGATGGAGTCGTCATCACGCGGAGCAAAAGTGACGATGCCGGTGCCGGGACCGTAGTAGCTGTCCTGTTTGTAATCGCCAACGCGGACGACGACGCGCAAGGTGCGGCCGTGGACGCGTTGGTCCTGACGTAGGGCGCCGAAGGCGGCTTCGGCGGAGTACTCGTCCAGGTCGGAGAGGCGATATTCGATGTAATAGGGCGCGGGGACATTGTCCATTTTGAGCTGGGATTTGTTGCGGTCCAGCTCTTCGCGCAGGGCTTTTAGTAACGGGTCGGATTGAACTGCCGCGGCGGAGGCGGCCGAAGACTTTTGCTGCGCTTGCGCTACCGCGGCGGGAGCGGCGCCGGCGAGGAAAAACGCGAGGAACGATGTGAATACTAGCAATGAGCGGCGCGCGAACACGGCGGTGATGGACGGAACGCTACCACGAATTAGGGCGCTCATGGCTTCGCCCCGGACGCGGCAGGCTGGGTGGCGTTCGCGGGCGACGCGGTAGCGGTAGATTCCAATCCTGGCGGCGGGAGAATCGGCGGGCGTTCGCTGCCGCGACGGCGTTTTTGAACTTCGATCTCGGTGAAGAGCATTTCTGGAGCGGCGGCTGCGACCGGAACTTGCCCTGATTCAGCGCCGCAGATTCCGTTGAAAACTTGCAGCGTATCGCCGGTGAGGACGATGTTGTTGAGCGAAAGCAGCGGCGTACCGACGATGTCCACTCCACGGACGAGCTCATCGGGGCGGCCATCGGCGTAGACGCGATAGACCATCACGGGAATCACCTGGAAGGCTTGCGGCGAGGTGCGCCCGGTGAGGGTGAAGCCGCCTTGAATGTCGTCGAAATAGAGGCCGTAGGGTTTGCCCTGCTTCTTGATCTCGGCGACGAATTTCTCGCGCAATTCAGAATCTTTTACGGTGTTGGTGGAAGTGACGATCAGATTTCCCTGGCGTCCCGTAGGCATCAGGCCGGGCTGACGGCGGCCGTGTCCGTTGGATGTGCTGAAATTTTTGATGGGCATGCGGGACATCAGGAAACTTTTGAGCACGCCATTTTCGACCGCGACCACGCGGGCTGCGGGGACGCCTTCGTCGTCGAAATCGTAATGGCCGGCGAGCTGCACACCGCTAAGTTCTTTCATGGTCGGATCGTCGGCGACGCTTAGAAACGCCGGAAGGACGAGCTGATTCACTTTTTTGGTGAAGGTTTGGCCTTCGTTTTCGTCGCGCTGGCGATGGCCTTCGAGGCGGTGGCCTAGAACTTCGTGGAAGAAGACGGCGGCGGCTCGGCCGGAAAGCATCGCGGGACCTGCATAAGGATCTGCGGCTGGCGCGGCGCGAAGAGCTTTCAAGTCGGCAGCGATCTTGTCCACTCTTACGGCGAGCTCGGCGTCAGAAGGAAGCTGGCTCGCGGTTGCTGCCTGAAAGGATTCGACGCGCATCAATTCCATGCCGTCGTCGGCGCGGGTTCCGGCTTGAATGATCAGACGCGCGATGGCGCCAGGACGGATCAGGGCGGTGCCTTCGCTGGTGGCCAGGTAGGAGCGATCGGCGGAGATGTTGAAGGAAACGTAGGAAGTATAGACTTCGGGATATTTCAGGAAGCCTGCGGAAATTTTTCTGGTGCGAGCTTCCCAGATTTGCTGGTCGGACGGCGGATGCAGGGGAACAAGATTCAGATGGTCCTGCGGAGCTTCGCTGGAAAAATCCGGAGACTTGTCTTCTTCTTCGGAGCGGACCGCGTTGCTGGTTTTGACTTTCAGGAATGCGGCGGAGGCCTGCTCGTATTCACGATCGGTAAGTTGCCAGAGGACATGGGCGATGGCGTTGGTGTCGTCGTTCAGCGGGAGCAGGCCGGAAGTGATTCCGGAGGCACGGCTCTGGCCGTGAGTGTTGTCGAGCGCGACGGAGCCCACGCGCATCATGACGTCTGCCTGGCGGCGGTCAATGCTGGCGGAATAGATGACGCTGCCGTTGGAAGCCGCTACAGCGGTTTCCTCCGTGTCGGTTACGGCGTAGCTCATGTAGTAGGGCGCGGGGTCGGTCTTGGTGAGGGATTTGGTGGCGCGCTGTAATTCTTGTTGCATGGTGGTGAGGACGATGTTGGTGGCGGGCGCGGAAGTAAAAGCGCCTAGCGGAAAAGCGCAGAGCGCGAGTACGGCGAAAAATGGGAACCAGGAGAGGGATTGTTTCATTGGGCTGGTAGGCTCTTTCTTCAAAGGACGAAAACAGCATACTCGTGGGGATTGGGCGGCGCAACTGGTGGAGTGGAGGCGGTTGCTACGCTGCCAATGGCGCACTCACTCGCCAACTGTAGGGCGTTGGAGGTGCATGGATTCGGCTATTACATCGCTGTACTTGAGGCCTGAGCCAGTGTTGAAGAGGACGACGCGGTCGTTGGGCGCGAGAAAGCGGGAGGCGAGGAGACGATCGTAGGCGGCGGTGGCTGCGGCGCCTTCGGGGGAGAGGAAGAGGCCTTCGTTTTTGGCCCAATCGCGGAGGGAGGCGAGAATTTCTGCGTCGGGGATGGCGACGGCTGTGCCGTGCGAATCGCGCAAAATTTGCAGCATGATGGAATCGCCGTAGGGTTTGGGAACGCGCAAGCCGGAGGCGAAGGTGGCGGCGTTGGGCCACATTTCGCAGGCGTTCGCGCCTGCGTCGAACGCTTTGGCTACGGGGGCACAGCCGGAAGATTGCACGGCGATCATGCGCGGACGTTTTCCCGGTTTGACCCAGCCAAGTTCTTCGAGTTCGGCGAATGCTTTCCACATTCCGATGAGACCTACGCCGCCGCCGGTGGGATAAAAAACCGCGTCGGGGTATTCCCAGCCGAGTTGTTCGACCAGTTCGTAGCCCATCGTTTTCTTACCTTCGACGCGGAATGGTTCTTTCAGCGTGGAAATGTCGAACCAGCCTTCGGCCTCGCTGCGCTCGGCGACGATGCGGCCGCAATCGGAAATGAGGCCGTCAACGAGGGTGACGTTTGCGCCGTAGGCGATGGCTTCGACGTAATTTGCGAAGGGAACATCGCGGGGCATGAAGATGTGCGCAATGATGCCGGCCGCTGCGGCGTAGGCGGCGAGGGCTCCGGCGGCATTGCCCGCGGAAGGAATGGCGAGTTGGCGCAGGCCGTAATGACGGGCCATGGTGACGGCGAGAGCGAGGCCGCGCGCTTTAAAGGAGCCGGTGGGATTCGTGCCTTCTTCTTTCAGAAATGCGCTGGGATGGCGGCGGCTGGGGAGCATGGGCGTCCAACCTTCGCCGAGGGTGACGGGGCGAGCGTCGGGGAGGACATCGCGATAGCGCCACATGCCGGACCAGGGAGAGTTCGCAGCTAAGCGGGCTATGGAGTCGCGTGCGGCAATACCGCGCAGAGGCTGTAGATCATAACGGACGTAAAGTGCACCTTTGCATCGGGGGCAGAGGGTCTGGGGCGTCGCGGCAGATACATTGGCTTGGCAGCGCGAGCATTCTAGATTCTTGATTTGTGGCATGGGCGTAACGATAACAGATGGCGCGGGAGCGAAACAGGACTCGGTAGATGGATTACCAGTTGGCGATTCGCGCGAAGTGTTGCGGCCGGAGCGGAGAATTCTAGAAAAAGTTTGGTAGCGGTACCGGGAATCGAACCCGGGTTTTCAGGTTGAGAACCTGACGTGCTGACCCCTGCACCATACCGCCGTTTATGCGTGATGAAGTTAAGTGCGGGCGCCGGCAGATAACGTAGCGCCTTCGTTTGACTGTCCGATTGTAGCATCGGCATCCTGGTGCGGGGAAGTAGGTGAGCGCGCGGGTGGCTGACCAAGGCGACTGCAAGGTCAACGACACCCGCCTGAAAGGCAAGCGGGCTCTCGACTGAGCCCGCCGCGGAAACGATCAGAAGGCGAAACGAACACCGATTGTCGGAGCAACGTTGGTCGGGTAAATATAGGGGACGCCGGGGCCATGAGGAATGGCGATGGCCAGACCGCCACTCACGAAGGAATAGGCAACTCCGAGGTAACCGTCGAAACGCTTGGTGAAGTGATGATCCGCATAGAGCGACACCTCGTTGAGGGTGCCTGCGCAGGAACTGCGGAAACCGGCTGCGGCCGAGCAGGTCGCCGGAACACGGAAGTCGTTCTGCCGCTGTTGATACCAGGATAAAGTGACATCGGTTTTGGTGCGGTAAGTGTATTTCGCGCCTGCCCACCAGATCTGCAGCAACTTCTCAGAATCAAGATTGTCGTCTTCGACTCCGCTCAGGATGTAACCGCCCTGGTCCGTGGCGCCGACGCCCAGCGGTTGCTGCGGGTTGTTCTGCCAGATGTATTCGTAGCCGGCATAAAACTTGAATGGGTCCCACGCATACTTGGCAGCGATCATGATGGCGCTGTTGTCGGTGACGATGCCATATAGGGTGTTGTTCGGGTCGATCAGATTGACGCCGGTGATTTGGTTTGTATTGATGCTGTCGATGGTCGACTGATATGGCGCCGACAGACTCTGAGGCCCCAGCAACGGGTTCAATACGCTGATCGCCTGGTTGTAATGTTGGAAAACTGCATCGGCGGAGAACTTGCCGTGCTGTCCGCCAACGTCGAATCCATAGGCGTTGTTATGCGCCCTTTCCGGAGTACAGGTGGCGGCGGTCCAGGCTGGGTCGGCCGAGAAGCAACCGCCAGAACCATTGGCGAATTTGTACATGGCGCCGAAATGGACCGGGCCAACGCTGAGGCGATACTTCAGAGCGTCGTCCCAACGGGAGTCGTCGGTGTCGCCGCCGCCGGCCATCGTACCGTTATAGCCGATGTACGAAAAGCCATAGCCGCCGCCGACCGGATCGTAAAGGAGCATCGCATCGGTGCCGAGAGAGCGCTGACGACCGAAGGTGAGCGTGCCGAAACGCTCGGACGATATACCGCCATAGAATTCGTCGTTGAAGGGCTGGCCCGCGCGCGCGCCGTCAATGGCCATCGAATAGCTGGCCCGGGGAAGACCGTTGTTGACGATATTGGTCTTGGGCGCGTCGGCGAGCAGGCCGGACTGCGGATTGATTCCTGTTGAAGCGTTGAACACAACGGCCCAGCCGGGTGCAAACTCTTCCCTGCCTCTGATGCCCAGACCGGTCTGCTGCAGGTTGTTCGGTGCGACGAGAAATCGAGATTGAAAGCCGTTGCGGTTGACCAGAGATTCGCCTTCATAGTTATAGCCGTTTACCGGTAAGCCGTGGCTGACCCAGCCGACGCCGACGTCATACGCACCGTACACCGTGACGCCGTGCCAGGTGAGCGTGCAATCGGTGGTGGCAAATTCGCGGCCGCTCGCGCAGACGTCGGGGGCCTTCATCTGCATCTTCAGGTCAACCGTGGCGCCTTGGCCAAGCGCCAAGCTGATTCCGGTGCGCGTTTCATCAACGAACCCGTGTTTTTCCGCTCGAATCTCGAAGCGCCCTGCAGGCAGGCCGGCAGCCTGATAGCGCCCCCCGCCGTCGGTTAAGATCGTGCGCGTTTCAGATGTGTCGAGGTTCTTGATTGTCACCGCGACATTGGGAAGGGCTGCGCCGGCTTGGTTGGTCACCAAGCCGGAAAGGGTCGCTGCCGTCTGGGTCCACGCGGCTGGGGGAACCACGAGAAACAGGGATAGGGCTACAAAAGCGATTAAGAGGGGCCTCACAGGTTTCTCCTTGCGATCACGGTTAGGTAGATTCAGTGGCTGTACGAATAATGACGACGAGGCGCGAATCTATACGAATTTTATAGATATGTCAAAACGATTTGATGCGGTTAACAGGTGCGGTGGCTGGGTACGACGGCGAACACAGCGAGGCGAGAGAGCAACAAGCGCGGTGGCGCACGAGAGCTTACAGCCGGACGAGCATCACTTCGGTGGACTTGACCAGAGCGGCAACGGTCTGGCCTGTTTTCAAGCGGAGTTCGCGAACGGCATCGCTGGTGATGATGGATGTAATGCGCTGGCCGCCGATGGAAAGGGCCACTTGGGCGATGAGGCCGTCCACTTTGATGTCAGTGATGCGGCCGACCAGTTGATTGCGCCCGCTGATGCGGCGAAAGTTGGTACGTCGTTCGGAAACGTCGGCGTGTTCGGTCGCGCGATAAAGAAACCGGTCTATTTCGTTTTCGGGAATGCGGTGGTGGCCGCCGGCGGTTTTGACGGTACGAATTTTCTTTTTGTAGATCCACTGCTTCAGGGTGGGATAGCTGATACCGAGAACCTGTGCGGCGTCGCGGGGCGTGAAGAGTTTGGAGGTGGGCATATCGATTCGCCAAAAAAGGCGACGAGTGACGATGCTAAGCTCGGCAACGCTACGATGTCAATGCGCTCGGAGGGGTGGAGAAATGCGGCGCGAGAGAGACGGTTGGCCGCCTCTCTCGCGTGCATTGGTTTTCTACGGCAGGTAGTAGCGGAACGACGTAAACACCATGTTGTCGATCGCGTGCGGACCTGCGGTGGATCCAGCGGTTGCGCCCACTCCGGACCAGGTGTTCTTGACCAGGTAGGAGTACTGCGGACCCCACTGGAAGCGACCCTTGGGACCGCTGTAAACGCGATACCAGAAGCCAATGGTGCCCTCGATGATGTTCCTTGCGTCGCCATCGCAATTGGAGAGCGCGCCAGGAATGAAGCCATTGGAGCCGAGCACGGCGGTGGTGTTGATGGCAGCTGCAGGGGCGGCCAGCGGGAGCGTTTCGACCGAGCAACCGTCATCGCGACGGGCGAAGGATCCGTAGCCTTCCTTGCCGGAGTTGTAAGTAGCGCGGCCGGCGTATTCACCACCGACGTACGCGTAGATATCCAACTTCGGCGTGGCATGGAATTCCAAGGTCCCGAGCGTTTGGTAGCTGCGGATCAAGGCCAAGGTGCCGTCCGGACGGGCTGTAGTATCGGGGAGGCCAGCAGTGCCGTAACGCCCGATGCCATCGCCGCCAAGGAAGTGCAGGCCGACATCAAGATGCTTTCCGAAAGAGACACGGCCATTGGCACCGATGCCACCGCCGGTGCGGGAATCGTTGAATGCTCCGGAGGTGGGATTCGTTAAGCCGGTGAGCGCGCAGGTGACTGAGGGCGCGACCACAGGAGCTGGCAACGGTTGCGTGCCGTCACCCGGGAATTGCAGAGTGATGGCACCGTGAGCCGCAAAGCAGGGATAAACGCGATCGCGGAAGGTGGCGACGACACCGTAGACCTCGAAGTGTCCCCAGTGCGGATCGACAGTAGCCTTAACGACGAAGTCTGGGGTCTTGTTGTAGGCATACGTCCCAGTTTGGTTGTAAAGACCGCCGCTGATGCCCGGCGCACCGACCAGGAAGTTGTTGAAAGTGGTGCTGGTGACGATGGGAGTAGCGACGCTGGTAACGCCATCGGTGACGGTGACGGTGGAAGACGAAGGCAGCACGGTGGTGGGATTACCGTGAACCGTGAGAGTTGTGTTGGCGCCTTCCACGGAAGCGGCGAGTGTGAATTTTACATCGTCGCCGAAAGTCTTCGATACGCGAAGAGCGTATTGGCGAGCCCAGCTGAATCCCACGGTGTACTGTGGGTCAATGGTCAACGGCAACGCTTCGGAGCGATTGTCCGCGCCCTTCTTCGTTTCGGTGACCAAGCTCCACATCTGGCCGCCGGTGACGGCGAAGCCGCTGTCAAATTTAGCTTGGCCCCAAGCCTGGCGTACACGCAGTACGTAGCTGTTGCTTTCGTTGTCGTTGGAGGTGATGCCGGTGCCCAAGAAGTCCGTCTCGACGTAACCGCTGAGTGTAGCGGAGTCCAGCTTTCCTTCCGCCAACATGCTGAGACGCGATTGCCGTGCGGTTGTGTTGAATTCCGTGGTCTGACCACCGGGGTTGCCCGCAAAGGGAATGTTATTGAACGGGGTGTTGATGTCCGCACCCATGGCCTTATTGCGGAAAACCGTTTCAGCCGCCAGGAAGCCACCCGGAGTGATGGAGATTCCTTTGTAGTGAATGGCGATGGGATTATCGGGACTGGCGGCTTGGCCGTCAGCGGTTCCGATGAAGACACCGCCCATGTTAGGACCGGGAGCCGGAGAGGAGCCATCGACGGATTTCGGAACGCGGCTATCGGGAGCCGGAACATAGGAAGAATCGCGAGGAGTGGTGGCTACCTTCAGCTCCGCTTCCATGGCTTCCATTCGTTCCTGCTGTTCGCGCATTTGTTCGTTTTGAATCTGGATTTGCTTGGACTGAGTTTCCAGAAGGTCGCGGAGCTGCTGCAGCTCGGTTTCCAGACTGGAAGAGGCAGCCGTCTTCCCGGGCGTTGCCGGATCGGACTTCGACTCGGACTTGGACGCGCTTGCGGAAGCGTCTTTGTCCGAAGCGGCTGTGCTGCTGGATTTGGCAGCGGTGTTGTCCTTATCACCCGACGAACCCGTCGCCGCCATTGCTGGCATAACCACGAGACCGAGGGCTAACAGATTTGCAACGAATGCTCGCATTACTTCCTCCTTGAAATTTTACTGCCACATTTTTCGAACGATGGAAATCGAGACCCGAAACCGCGGTTTGGAAAACTGCGTCACTGTCCCCCACTGTGGCCGGCTGAGCGAAATCTACTGGCGCGCGTTACGACAAGAACCGCGTGCAATGGGAAGCAACCGGACTTCTAAAGACACGTTTTCACACCCGCACTGTTTGAATTCGGATGTCTCCAGAGCCGCTACACGCGGAGCGACGCTGGCACGTTAAGCGGCCTGTTTGAACCTACTGTGACGGGAATGTTAATTGTGCGTTACTGCCAAAATGGGAACTTTCGGAGCTAATTTGACGGACGACGGGCCGCAGTAACCAGCGCAACTTCTAATAGTTGGCGGTTCTGTGGGTGTGACTTTCAAGCATAGCGGGCAGGATGCGGCGGAATTCGCGGACACTGAAGAAGCGGTGGCGGCAGGGATCGCAGCGGTAAGCGGGAAATCGGAGCCAGCGCTTCAGAAAAATGAGGGTGCCATCTTCGACGCGATCACGAGAGATATGCTCGATATCGAAATTGCCGCAGCGGGGGCAGTGCGCAAAGCGTTCGAGATTGGCGGCGACCCGCCAGGCAGGAAAGCGCCGATCGCAACTGTGGCAGCGCCAGGGGCGCAGGCCGGTGGCGCTGAAAGCGTAGTCGAGGATTCCGTCGCGGTGAGAACGAAAACAGTTGTCACTACGACAATGGGGACAAATCATGGTGGCTCCGAAGTCGTAGCGCAGAATACCGAAAAGCCGGGTCGCGGGCAAGCCGGGGAAGGTACCAAGGGCGCATCCAGTGAGCACGCTAAAGGAGCAGCGCGGGCTGTACCGGGATATGTGGCGTAGAGGACAGGCGCAACCATCGGGGATGGACATCGCGACGGTCCTCAGCGATAATTTCGCACATGTATGCGGCAGGCGCCGCGCCCAAGGAGGCTCAATGAGTTCGACCCCGAATACGCCCGGTGAAGGCACCACGATCATGGAATCGTCTGCGCTGCCGCGCTGGGTTACGCTGCTATTCGCAATCGCGTTCGCGCTGGTGGCCTATCTGCTTTACGCCGGATACACGCAACGCGAGGCAGCTCGCAAGGGCCTGGAAGATGCGGACAAGAAAACGCAGGCGCTAGCGGCCGCGCTGGACAAGACGAATTCGCGGATTGCGGATCTGAAGGGGCAGCTGGACGTGACTTCACAGAAGCTGGGGCTGACGCAGGATGAACTGGCGCGCGCGCGCGGACTGGCGCAATCCATAAAGAAGGATCAGCAAAAGAGCGACCAGCAATTGCGCGAGCAGATTGGCGCGGTGCAGGCGGACACGACGACCAAGTTTGGGCAAGTGACCACAGAACTTTCCGGGACCAAGACCGAAGTAGACGCGACCAAGGCTGATCTAGATGCGACCAAAGGAAAGCTGCAGAGCACGATTGGCGATCTGGGCGTGCAGAGCGGATTGATCGCGCGCAATCACGACGAAGTGGAAGAATTGAAACGGCTCGGTGAGCGCGACATTTTTGAATTTAACCTGAACAAATCGTCCAAGGCCCCCGAGCATGTGGGACCGATTCAAGTGGCGTTGCGCAAGGTGGACACGAAACGTTATAAGTACACCTTGAATGTGGTGGCCGACGACAAGAGCATCGAGAAGAAGGACAAGACAGTGGGCGAGCCTATTCAGTTTTACGTGCGCGGGGCGCGGGCGCCTTACGAGATCGTGGTGTTCGATCTGACGAAGGACACGGCGAAGGGATATTTGAGCACGCCGAAATCGGCGAACGCTGCACCGCCTGCCGCGAAAGCGCCTTCGGGCAACTAATCAGGTTATTCGATCGGTTTGTCGGCCGAGACCCGGGCGCGTGCTACGTTGGGGCGCGCCCGGGTCGCGGTCGTGAGCAGAACTCCACGGCGTTCACTTTGATTTGCAACCTCGGAAAGCTTAAATCTCCGCGTACCTTGTTCCTCCGCGCTGCGTTCACTACTATTTTCTGTCTGCTCATGATTCCGTTTGCGGCGGTCGCGCAGCAAGCTGGTGCAAATGTGCAGCAGCCGCTGCAGGTGACCACCGATATGGTGCAGATCGGCGTGAGCGTGCTGGCCGCGGGCGGAGATTTTGTCAGCGGCCTGCAGCGCAAGAATTTTCGGGTGCTCGATGGTGGAGTGGAGCAGCCGCTGCTATTTTTTGCGCCTACGGATGCGCCCGCGCAGATTCTAGTGATGGTGGAGACGAGTCCAGCGGTGTACTTGATCCAGAATCAGCATATCGCCGCGGCTTACGCGCTGCTCGATGGCCTTGCGCTGGACGATCAGGTGGCGCTGGTGACCTACGATCAAGCGCCGCGGGCAGTGCTGGCTTTTACGCCGGACAAGAACGCGCTGCTGAACGCGCTGGGACAAATTCAATTTTCCGTGGGGATGGGCCAGCTGAATTTTTACGACGCGGTGTCCACGGCGCTCGACTGGATCGCTCGGGTGAGCGGCAAGAAAGCCCTGGTGTTGTTGACGACGGGATTGGATTCGTCGTCGCCGGCGCGATGGGATGCGCTGGTGCAAAAACTGCGGGCGTGCGATGTAGTGATTTTTCCGGTGGCGCTGGGCGGGTGGCTGCGGCGTCCGCCAGATAAAAAGAAGAAAGCAGCCGGGCCACCGCAAGAGGATTCACAGGTGTTTGCCACGGCGGACCAGGCGCTGAATTCGCTGGCGGCGATTACCGGCGGGCGGGCATTTTTTCCGGAATCGGCGAAGGATTTTGCGCCGATGTACCAACAGATCGCCGCGGCGCTGCGGCACCAATATTTATTGGGGATTGCGCCGGAGCACGATGGGCAATTCCACGCGCTGAGCGTGCAGGCGCTGGATGGCAACGGGCAGCCTTGGGCGACCGAGGGGAAGAAAGCGACGCACCGGATATTTTCGCGCGAAGGATATCTGGCGCCAGGGCCTTAACTCGTATAATCGGCTGGCGTTTTCCAGGCGAGTTGGTTGCGCGACATTTGTATTCTTGAATCGACGACGGGAGGAAAGATGAATCGGCGCCGCGCAAAATATCTGATGGGATGCTGCATCGTGCTGTGCGCCTGGGCGGCGCGGCCTGCGCTGCCGGCACAGCAGAACGTCAAGCCCAAGGCCCCAGCAGCGCCGCAGGATCCGATGGCAGCGCGCTTTTCTTTTCAGGGCGATGCCGCGCAGATACCGGCGGTATTTCTACGCAATTTGATTTTCATGCCCGGGCGAGTGAACGGTGGCAAGCCTGTTTTATTTGAGCTGGATTCGGCAGCTGAGAAATGTGCGCTGGATCGCAAGGCGGCCGGGGACACGGCGAGCGATGTGCTGCAATACGCGGTGCTGGCACTGCCCGGAGTGCAGCTGCCGTTCGTGACGCTGCCCGTGAGTACGCGCGATGATTTTGCGCAACAGGTGGGGCAGGTCTATCAAGGGACGCTGGGCAGAGACTTCTTCGATCGGGTGGTGGTGGAAATTGATTATCACAGGCAGACGGTGCAATTGTACGACCCGAGCGTTTTTACCTATTCCGGACAAGGGAAAAGTTTCCCGGTGACTTTTGCAGGACCGGTGCCGCTGATCCGGGCGAAATTTGAGATTTCCGGACATCGGTCGCGCACCGAGGATTTCGCGTTGGACACAGCGCTTGATTCAGGAGTGATTTTTTACCGGGGATTCACGGACTCGGCGAAGATATCGGCGGCGCATTTCAAGAGCGAGCCGGCGTCCTATCCGGAAGTGGATGGCGGAGCGAAGATTTTTCTGGGGCGACTGAAAAGCTTTGAGATCGGTCCGTACGTACTGGAGGATATTGTTGGCGACTTCACCCAGGAAAAAACCAAGGCTGGAGCGGGCAAAGATATTGCGGGCGCCATCGGCAGCAATTTTCTGCGGCGGTTTACGGTGATTTTTGATTTTCCGCACCAGCGCGTGATTCTGGAGCCGAATGTGCAGTTGAATCACGAACCGGACGAGGACATGAGCGGACTTTCGATCATCGCGAAAGGGCCGAACCTGAAAGTGTTTGAAGTAGTGGCGGTGCAGCCGGGGACGCCGGGAGCCCATGCTGGCATTGTGCCGGGCGATGTGATCGCGGGGATTGGCGATGAGGCGGCGGCAGATTTGACGCTTGCAGCGGTGCGGGATCTGTTTCGGCAGGTTGGGTATCAATATAAGGTGCTGATTGAACGCAAGGGGCAGACGATCAGCGAGACGTTGCAGATGCGGCGGCGCATTTGAGCGTCAATGGCTTGGCTGCGAATTTTGTATGACTGTGATTCGCCTACGGTTTCAAGACTTCTGCGGCGGGTTGAAGCGAGGATTGGGGCGGCGCGACGTCGGAGGCTGGGCGCGCTAAGCGGCCAGCCTCCTGAAGGGCGCGGCGCAGCAAATATTCGATCTGCGAATTCAGGCTGCGCAATTCATCGGCGGACCAGCGCTCCAGCGCGACGTGCGTCGCGGGATCGAGCCGCAGAAGAAATGGTTTGCGCTGCGCCATTTTGCCTCTAGCTGTACAGCGAACCGGCGTTCACAACCGGTTGTGGGCTGCGTTCACCGCAGAGGACCACGAGCAGATTGCTGACCATCGCGGCGCGGCGTTCGGGATCAAGCTCGACAACTTTTCGTTCCGAGAGCTGATCGAGCGCCATTTGCACGATGCTCACGGCTCCTTCGACGATGGTCTGCCGCGCGGCGATGATCGCGGAAGCTTGCTGCCGTTGCAGCATTGCGCCGGCAATTTCGGCAGCGTAGGCGAGGTGGCTGATGCGCGCTTCGACCACTTGCACGCCGGCTTTCGCGAGGCGGTCCTGGATTTCTTTCTGCAATTCCGCGGCAGTTTCCTGAATGTGGCTGCGCAGGCTCATTTGTCCGGCGACGTGTGAATCGTACGCGTAGGAAGTGGCCATGGTGCGCAACGCGGATTCGCTTTGCACTTGCACGAAGTTTTCATAGCTGTCCACTTGGAAGACCGCTTCCGCTGTGTCCACGACTTGCCAAACAACTACTGCTGCGATTTCGATCGGGTTGCCGTCGAGGTCGTTCACTTTCAGCTTTGACGTTTCGAAATTTCGTACGCGCAGGGAAATGCGGCGTTTCGTCGTGAATGGATTCACCCAACGCCATCCCTGGTTTCGCAGTGTGCCCACGTAGGTCCCAAAAAGCTGCAGGACCTGCCCTTCGTTGGGGTTCACGATCAGCAGACCTTTGAGGCAAATCACTTCAACGCCTAGCGCGAACATGGCTAGCGCGACCCCGGCTGCGACCTGCATTTGGGCCGAGCTGATCAAGACAAAAACCGTGCCGGCGATTGCGACGACAAGCAACAGCAACATGGCGCCGCCGAGGAGCGAAAAGGCTGATTTTTCTCGCATAGAACTCCTCCTGAACGCAATATCCTTATGATATCGTTCTGATGCCATTTGTCAAGATGTCTCTATCTCTATTTAAGCGCTTTAATTTCTGTTTGTTACCGCGAGGATAACGGTGGGGTGGTTCTGGGCGTCTTTTACTCGAGGCAAATTTGCGTGGTTGCAACTCTTGACCGGATGCTGGTAATCCGAGAAGCTCCCATGCCAGCGGACCACTTGATGGGAGACTTTTCCCAAGACGCACAACTGGTGGAGGCGGCACGCGGCGGCGACCCTGCGGCGTTCGGCGAACTCTATGATCGCTACCAAAGGATGGTGCATGGGGTTCTGCTGGCGTATGTGCCTTTCGCGGAAGTTGCCGATCTTGTGCAGGATGTATTTTTGACGGCGCTGCGCCACTTGGATAGTTTGCGTGAGCCGACGGCGTTTGCCGGCTGGCTACTGGCAATTGCGCGGAACAGGGCGAATGATTTTCATCGCCGGCCGCGAGCTGCCGAAGAATTTCAGGACAAGCCTGGCACGAGCGATCCCGCTGAGCAGGAGGCGCGAGCGGCTTTGTCGGCCATTCAATCTTTGCCGGAGGCTTATCGCGAGACTTTGAGTTTGCGGCTGGTGGAGGGAATGACCGGCCCGGAAATTGCGGCCCGGACGGGGATGACGCCGGCTTCAGTGCGCGTAAATTTGCACCGCGGGATGAAGCAGCTCCGAGAAAAACTGGGAATGAGTGCGACTCATGAGTGACGAATATCTTTGGGATGGATCCGGCACGCCGGACCCGGCTGTGGAGCGGCTAGAAAAAGTGCTTGGGCGTTTTCGGCACTCGCGCGCGGGAATCGAGTTCCCTTCCGCTGCCGCGACTTCTCCGCTCCGTACGCGCACCCGGCGGACGGGATGGTTGCGGATTGCTGCCGCGGTCGCGTTGTTTCTGGGGAGCATATGGCTGCTGCGGGCGCTGACGGGCCGCGAGGCATGGACGATTGCCGCGCTGGAAGGATCGCCGCGGATTGATGGAAAAATTGCGGCGCAGAACGATGGCTGGAAGATCGGCCAATCGCTGGAAACCGATGGAACGTCGCGCGTGAACTTGCAGGTGGATGGATTGGGCGAAATCGAAGTGGGGCCGAATGCAAACTTGGTACTGTTGCAAGCGAATGCGGCGCAACAACAGATACGGCTGATCCGCGGGACGATTCGGGCGTCGGTGACTGCGCCGCCCTACGTGTTGCTGGTGCGTACGCCCGGGGCTTATGCGCTGGATATGGGTTGCGCGTACACGTTGCGGGTGACCGATGCGGGCGTGAGTATTTTGCGGGTTACGGTGGGGTGGGTGGATTTGCAGCACGGTTTTCGGCAGTCGCTGGTTCCGGCGGGAGCGGCGGCGGAATCGCGGCCAGCGATTGGTCCAGGAGCGCCGTATTTCGAGGATTCCAGCGAGCGATTTCGTGAGGCGCTGGAGACTGTGAACTTTGACGTCGAGGACGCGCAGGCTCGTTCTGATGCTTTGACGATTTTATTGGCGGAGGCGCGGACTCGTGATGCGTTTACTTTGTTGAATCTTTTCCGGCGGGTGGATGCGGAGGATCGTGGGCGGCTTTACGATCGGCTGGCGGTGCTGCTGCCTCCGCCTGCTGGTGTAACGCGGCAGAACGCGGTGGACGGCGACGATATGAGCGCGTGGTGGGACAAGCTCGGGCTGGGACATGTGAAGAAGGGGCTGAAGGGGCCGCCGCGCGTGGAAGAATAATTGCCGCAAGGATTTTTGCGGCTGGATTTTGTGGTTGTTAACAGCGCGGTTCCTTTGAGCGTCTTTCCTGGTGCAGGAAGAAAGATCATTCTGCAAGGAGACGCAAATGAAACGCTACATTTCCGTGGCGACGCAGAGATCGATCAAGATTCTTGTGGCAATGGTGTTGCTTGCCGCGCCGGTGTTTGCGGGGCCGCCACTGGTTTGCCATCCGATCAACATCGGTTCGGCGCGATCGCTGCCGTGGGCGAGCACGACCTGGATTCTTTCCGGAGACCAAGGCTATGACGTGCGTCAGCTCGTTGCGGACACGTTGGTGCTGCTGGCTCCTGATACGCCGGTGCTGGTGCGGATGGAGACGATTCGACGGGCGGCGCTTTACAGCCAGAATAGTCCGGCGGTTGCTCGGGAGTTGCTTGCGGGGTTGCAGACGCGTGCTACCAGCGGCGAACACGATTCGCTTGCCGCGTTCGATTATGGATACTTGATCGAAACTTACCGGCAGTTGGAGTTGGCTTTCCGGATGTCGCGCGGCGAAAAGCATCGCGGAGATTGGGTGAATCCGGCGACGGGGTTCAGTGGCTACGTGTGGGTGAAAAAAGCGATCAGCATGCGGGGAGGCGACGCGGAAATGGAATTCGCGGCGGCGCTGATCACCACGGAGAATGGGAAACAGGATTATCAGGGGCACGTGGAAAAGGCGCGGGCTGGGATGAAAGCGGATCCGTTATTGGCGGAGAACGTTGGAAACCACTTCTAGCTGCGGCGCCGAGGAAGGGCTAGTCGAACTTGCGGAGGGTTAGGGCCATTTCGTGGAGGCGGGCGTCTACTTTGCAGAAGATGGTGTCGGGCTCGTGTTTTCCATGGGGGAGGCGTTTGCCGGCGTGGCGGCCGGTTAGGATTTCGATCCCTTGTTCGACCGTGGCTACGGGGTAGAGATGGAACTGGCCTTGGGCGACCGCTTCGATGACTTCTTCGCGAAGCATCAGGTCGTCCACATTTTCCGAGGGGATCAGGACGCCTTGATTTCCGGTCAGGCCTTTCATTTTGCAGATGTCGTAGAAGCCTTCGATTTTCTGGTTCACGCCGCCGATCGGTTGGATGTCTCCTTGTTGATTCACGGAGCCAGTGACGGCCAGTTCCTGGCGGATGGGGATGCCGGAAAGCGCCGAGAGCAGCGCGTAAATCTCGGTGGAACTGGCGCTGTCGCCATCCACGCCGGAATAGGACTGCTCGAAGCAGAGACTGGCGGAAAGCGCGAGGGGCTTGTCCTGAGCGAAGGTGCGGCGCATGTAACCGGAAATGATGTGCACGCCTTTATCGTGGAAGCGGCCGCTGAGGTTTGATTCCCTTTCGATATTAATGATGCCGACTTTTCCGGGTGAAGCGGAAGCGGTGATGCGCACGGGTTTGCCGAAGGCGTAGCCGCCGATTTCCATGACGCTGAGGCCGTTGACCTGACCGACTCGGGTTCCGGTGGTGTCAATGAAAAGCAAATTCTGCTCGATCATTTCGCGGATTTTCGACTCGGTGAGATTGTGGCGCTCGATTTTGGAATCGAGAGCGCTGCGGACGTGCGCGGCGGTGACTACTGACTGGCTTTGGTTGCGCGCGACGTAGGAAGATTCGCGGGCCAGATCGGCGAGGTCAAAAAAGCGGGTGGTGATTTTTCCGCGGCGGCCGGCGAGACGTACGCCGTGCTCGAGGATCGCGGCGAACGCGGTGCGATCGAAGGGATAGAGGCGCTCGTCGTCGGAGATTTTGCGCAGGCGTCCGGCGTACTGGCGGATGACTTCGTCGCTCCACTTCATTTCTTCGTCGAATTCGACGCGCACTTTGAAAATCTTTTTGAAGTCTTCCTCGAAATCGTAGAGGAGCTCGTACATGTCGCGGTCGCCGATGAGGATAATTTTGACGTGCACGTCAATCGGTTCGGGCTTGAGGGCCGCAGGGCTGAACGGGAAAAATACATCGACGGGCTGGATTTCGAGCTTCCCGTGATTCAGGGTGCGCTTCAGGGTGCGCCAGACGCCGGTTTCCGTCAGCGTATCGAGCGCGTACATTACCAGGAAGCCGCCATCGGCGCGCAGTAGCGAACCGCCGCGCAGGTCCATGAAATCGGAGTTCCATCCGCCGCGGGTGTCGTAGCTGCGATGAATCGTGCCGAACATATTCGCGTAGGTGGGAATGGTTTCGAAAATTACCGGGCACTGTTCGCGTTCGCCGTGGGCGAGAATCACGTTGACTCCGTAGACGCGGAAAGGATCGCGTTCCTGGCGCTCGACGCGCGGGCCACCGCCGCCTTCGGAGGGTGGCTGGTCCTCTTCACCCTCGCGCTCCTTGAAGGGTTCTAGATTATCGAGAATGTGATGTCGGACTTCTTCCAGATATTCCGCGATTTGCGTGCTGGGATATTTTTCTTTTAGCTCTTCGATAACGCCGTCCACCAGGACGGAGGCGGCTTCCTGCTCGAGGTAGCTCATTTCGCTGGCTAGCTCGCGGGAAAGCGAAAGAGTCTTGCGATAGACGACCGTGAATTCCTGCCGAAACTGATCGTACTTGCGCTCGAGCTCTTCGGCGGCGACGCTCTCGAGCTTGCCTTCCTGGACCATCTTGGGTATTTCCTCGATGGGGACCATTGCGCCATCGAGTACCGGAAAAATTTCGGGTAAGGCTACGGCGCCGACTTGCATGCGGCCGAGCGCGAATTGTTCGCGGGCGATACGGCGGGTGAAATCGTCCATCAATTCTTTTTCGCGCACAGTGAAGCGCTCGACGATGCGCGTTTTCTGGCGCTGGAAGGGTTCCCCTTCAAATACTTGGGGAATGCGGCGACGCAGAAAGTCTATGCCGGACTCGACTTCTTTTTTGAAGGCGTTGGCTTGGCCGCGGGGCAGTGTGAGGAGGCGCGGGCGGTCGGCATTCTTGAAATTGTTTACGTAGGCGCGATCGGGAGCGGGTTCGCTCTGCGGGTGCAGGCCTTCGATCATGCGCACGATCATGCCGCCGCGGCTGGTGCCGGAAAGTCCACAGACGAAGAGGTTGTAGCCGGGGGCGGTCAATTCAACACCCATGCGCAAGGCGCGGAGGGCGCGTTCCTGGCCGGGATCGCCGGACGACGGCGGGATTTCGGCGGTGGTCTCAAACGGAATGGTGGCGGGATCGCAGCGCCAGCAAAGTTTTTCCGGCGGCAGGGTGGCGTGCTTTGGCGCGGCGCCTTTCGTGGTCGCGACTTTTGGTTTGGAATTCTTGCTCATGCGTGTGTCCGAAGGGCGCTACTCTAGCACGACACGCTTTTTCTTCCCATGTCGTTGCGCTCCGATGTTTCCAGCGGGCGAGTTGGCGGTATAGAGGTCCAGGAGGCTGGCGCCGGTGGCTACGACGATCGGCCCGACAACGACGCCGAGCAATCCGAAGACGCTGATGCCACCGAGCACGCTGATGAAAACGACCAGGCCGCCCATTTCTGCGCGTCCGCTGATGACCCAGGGGCGCACGACATTGTCCACCAAACCGACGACGACGCTGCAAAATAGAGCCAGCAGAATGCCCGCGATGATGTGACCGTCTACGATCAGGCTGATGGCCGCAGGCGCCCAAATGAGCGCGGAGCCTACGACCGGCACCAGCGAGAAAAAACCCATCATGACGCCCCAAAAGACAGGAGCGGTGATTCCGGCGAGGCCAAAAGCCACGCCGCCCAAAATTCCGTGCGCAGCGGCGGCCACCAAGCTGGAGACCACGCTGGCAAAGATCAAATCGTTGGCTTCGCGAATCATGCGTTCGCTGTGATCCGATTCGAACGGCAATATTTCGCGGGCCCTGACCATGAAGGATGCGCCATCGCGATAGAGATAAAACATGGCGAGCATGGTGACGCTGAGGTGAAACAGAAACAGCGCGGTATTCTTGAGGAGCGTACCGAGGCGCGCAGCGGTGAACGCTGCGGCCTGGTCGGCGTAGCGGCTTAGGATTGTGGCGAGGCTGGTGGCGTCGTTATCGGGAAAACGTGCTTGCAATTCGAGCCAGACCCGGTTCATCCAATCGAAATGCCCGTTCTGGATTTGCAGTTGCAAAGTTTGCACGGCCTGCACGCCTTGGCGGACGAAAGCGGCCATCACCAGGAGCGCCGGCACGATGAGGATTACGGTAACTCCCACCGTGCAGATCAGGGCAGCTATTGTTGGACTGAAGCGATGCGTGAGGCGCACATAGGCGGGATAGGAAACGACCACGATAATGATGGCCCAGGCCAAGGCGGGGAGAAAAGGCTGGAAGACCAGAAACACGAAATACGCCAGAATCGCGACGATGCCGTAAAAAAGCACCGTGCCCAGGCGTTTCCGCGTGGTCTGTTCTGGGCTCAAAAGTTCTCTCGTTTCACCGGGCCGCCATGAGACTGATAGATTCAATGGGCGCGTTTGTCAACTGCTGCGGGCGCCCGCTTGCGTAAGTCGCAAGTGATATAATGCGCGGAGATTTGTGGAACGACCATGTTAACACCCGAACCTGCCTGCCAGCACCAGCGAACGCAATTGATTGCCAAGGATGAGGATGCGCAGTATGTGGAGTGCCTGGATTGCGGCGAGATTCTGGAAGCCGGCGAATTGAAGAATGAGGAGCCGGGTTTCGGCGAGTCGCTTTCCGACGCGTGATTAGGCGTGGCCGCTGCAGAACCGGTACTGCGGCGGCTGCAGCCGCGCTGATGCCGCTAGGTTCATGCGTGGCGGAAGCCACGATCTACAAAGATTGCGAAGCAGCGTCAAGAGCTTAGCCCGTCGCACTTTTCCACAAGCGCAACTGCGCTAAGAAACTTTCCCCGGGATTCCCGCCGCGGGAGTAGAATGCGCCTTCACCCATTTAATGTGCGTCCATTGTGGAGGCCCTATGCGGAATGCCGTTCGCGTTGTCGCGGCCATCGTTTTCTTGTGCTGCGCGGTTTCTGCTCGACAGGAGCAGAAGGCGCCGGCTGCGGATTACAAGATTCCACCGGAGGCGTCAAAACTTGCGAATCCGGTGAAGCCGACCGCGTCATCACTGGCGGCGGGCAAAAAAACTTACGGGTTTGATTGCGCGATGTGCCATGGGAAAGATGGCGACGGGAAGGGCGAGCTGGCGACGGACATGAAATTGAAATTGGTGGATTACCGCGATCCAGCTTCCCTGAAGGACATGACCGATGGGGATTTGTTCTACATTATCAAGAACGGAAAAGGCGACATGACGGGCGAAGGGGATCGCAGCAAGCCTGACGAAATCTGGAATTTAGTGAACTACGTGCGGTCACTGGCGCAAAAGAATTTCACGCCGGCGAAACAGTAGCCGCGGCTTTTCGATCGCTTGCGCAGCGGAACTAGCGGATGCCGAGCTTCTGGATGATGCGGGAGACATCGGCGATGGAAACGTCGTAAAGAGCGTGCTCGTCTTCCTGTTCGAGGCGTTCGCGGAGATATTCGGCGCCGACATAGCTGGCTTCGCGATCGCTGAGGTCGCGTCCGGTGCGGCTTTGAAATTCGACAAAACCGGGATGAGCGAGGCCGAGCACGACGCCGCGGCCATCCACGAAGAATTTGCAATCCATGGTATCGGCGTGGCGGGTGGCGATGCCATTCCAGCAGTGCGAGAAGCGGCAGCGATATACGTAGTCGGTTACTTTGGATGGGACGTCAAAGGCGCCGATGAAATCACTCATCGCACCGATGTTCGGAATCCACGCTGCTTCAGACACGGCCATGAACTTTCTCCTCCGGTGCTTTCCGACTGCGAGCTGCAGTTTCCGTTCTGTGCTTACCTCCGCGCGCCTGCCACAACGTTCTGAGCAGTCTGCTGATAGCTGCGAATCGCGGCGGCTACGCCTGCGCCGGCGGGGACGCGCAGTCCCTGATCGAGCAAAGCCTTTTCAAACGCGGCAAGGAACAGCAGAACGTTGGTATTCTGGCTGGAATAGCCCATCAGGCCGACGCGCCAGATTTTTCCCTTCACCGGACCGAAGCCGCCGGCGATTTCGATATTGAATTCGTCGAGCAATTGCATACGCACTTTGCGGTCGTCGATGCCGGCGGGAATTTTCACGCCGGTGACGGTGATGAGGCGGTCGGCGGGATCGGGGACGAACATTTCCAGACCCATGGCTTCGAGGCCGGCCACCAGCGCCTGTTGATTATTGCGATGGCGTTCCCAGCGCGCTTCCAGGCCCTCTAGGAGCACCAGGCGCAAGGCTTCGCGCATGGCGTAGATTAAAGAGATGGGCGGAGTGTGATGATAGGTGCGTTCGCCGCCCCACATGGTCATGATCGGAGTGAAATCGAAATACCAACTGGCGACGGGAGTTCTGCGCGCACGAATTAATTCTTCCACGCGGGCGTTGACAGTGATTGGAGACATTCCCGGAGGGGCGCTGAGAGCTTTCTGCGAGCCGCTGAAACAGATATCAATTTTTTCGCGGTCAATGTCCAGCGGCACGCCGGCGAGGGTGGCTACCGCGTCCACGACGAGCAGAGCGCCCAGTTCGTCCGCTACTTTGCGGAAATCGGCAAGGCGATGCACTACGCCGCTGGAAGTCTCGCCGTGCGCGAGGCCGACGAATTTGATTTTTTTCCCTCTGCCGGCGCGGCGGACATCTTCAGGATCCACGGTGCTGCCGTAGGGCGCCTCAACGCGAATCACTTTCACCTTCGGACTGCGTTCGGCAATCACGGCCATGCGTTCGGAAAACCAGCCGTTGCTGCAGACGATGCACTCGTCTCCTTCCTCGAGAGGATTCAAGACTGCCGCTTCGATGCCGCCTGAACCGGATGCGGAAACAGGGAAGGTGATGCGATTCTGCGTTTGAAAAACGCGCCGCAGTAGAGATTGCACGTCGCCCATCATGTCTATGAACCAGGGATCCATATGGCCCACGAGAGGAGTGCTGAGGGCGCGGTAAACGCGGGCGTCCATATTGGAAGGGCCGGGCGTCAACATCAAACGCGTGGGTGGCAGAAGCTCACCAATGATTTCATTCATATATCTCTTCCTCGCATGGCAGTGGACATCTGAAACTTGGAATGAGCGCCAAGAACCTGTTCGCGGCGGGGCACAAGGATAAGGGAGGAACCGCCCCGCACGTCTTAGTGTGGCTAAATTGTCGGGCCGGGGTCAACCACCAAAATGGCGGGAGGCGGGTACCAGGACTGCACCTGCTGCAGTGAGGCGAATGCGCCGTTAACCGATTGGAATCACAGGGGGGTAGCAGTTTCGCAACTGTTTTCCCGTCGAGTTGTGTGGCCTATACCCGTGTGCTAGATTTCTAAATTAGCCCCCAAAATAACATGAGCGACAGCAAACTAACGACGCCCGCAAAACCGAAAATATCGCGTGTGGAGGTGTATTGGCACACGGTGACGTACAAGACCGTGGCGCTGTACGTGATTGTGATTGCGGCGATCATCGGTTCAGCCACCTACCTGGTTTTTCCGGAAGCTACGGCCAACCTGGCGCGGCATATTTCGGACACGATCGCTCCGCCGGAATCGGGCGTGGCGACGATCAGCGCGAGGCAGGCGCGGTTTGTGAACCTGGACGGGAAGGTGCAGGTAAAGAAAGTGAACTCAGTAACATGGGCAAGCGCTGACTACCAATTGACGCTGGATAAAGGGGACCTGGTGCAGACGGGGCCGGAGGGAGTGGCGCGTATCGCGTTTGCCGACGGAACGCAGTACACGGTGAAGGGTGACACGCTGGTGACGGTGGAAGAAAACTTAGTGGAGCACGACCGCGCGTCTTCGGTAGGCGTGCATATTTCTTCGGGGCAAGTGGATCTGGCGACCGGGACGTGGGAAGTTCCGGGATCGAAAGCTGAGGTTTCGTTCGAGAATGCGGTCGCTTCGTTGCAGGCGAATACGCGCGCGGCTGTGCGCAGCGATCCGGAAACCAAGCAGCAGGAGATCACGGTGGCTTCCGGTAGCGCGGAACTGAACCGCGGCAATGAACACATGGATATCGGCCAGTTCGAACGGGTAGCGTTCCCCACCGGCGGGCAGATGACGAAGTCACAAGTGCTGGCTCCGCCGGAATTGGTGCAGCCGCTGAATTTGCAGCCGATCACGGTGAATGATCCCAAGCATGATCCGGTTCATTTCGCGTGGAATTCCGTGGCGACGGCAAAGACCTACGAATTTCAGATCAGCACCACGGCGGCATTCAACCACGTGGTGATGGACAAGAAAATTTCGAGTGAAAGTGTGGAAATTACGGGGCTGGATCCGGGTGATTATTTCTGGCGGGTGCGGGCGATTGATGCGGAAGGCAAGACGAGCGACGTGAGCGATCCTTTCAAATTTATTCTGGTGGTGCATGGCAAAGAGCAGGAAATGCTCCTGGAAGTGGATTCCACCGAGTTGAATGGCAACGTGGTGGAAGTGATTGGCAGAACCGAACCGGGCGCAGCGCTGATTATCAATGGCGAGCAAGTGGCAAGCATTCAGCCGGACGGACATTTCCGGCATTTTCTGCCGGCGATGACCAAGGGCAGCCATGAAATCATTCTGACTGGGCAGAACCGGCGCGGTGGAAGTTCGACGAAGCGCGTGGAAGTGGTAATACCTTAAGCAGACGGCCTGCAACAAGAGCGGGGGCAGCTCGAAACGAAGGCCGGCAAAATAACTGGTCGCCGCCATGGCGCTCAAGTGGATTCTGGGGGAAGCAAGACGTGACGAAAAGCACCTACAACATGCGGTCGGTCTTCAGCCTGTTTTCGTCGGATCTGGCGATCGATCTGGGCACGGCGAATACGCTGGTGTTCGCGCGGGGGAAAGGCATCGTGGTAAACGAGCCTTCGATCGTGGCGATTAATAAGAATAGCGGTGAAGTGGTGGCGGTGGGGCGTGAAGCGAAGGAAATGCTGGGGCGCACGCCGGGCAACGTGGTGGCCATCAAGCCCATGAAGGACGGGGTGATCGCGGACTTCAAGGTGACGGAAAAGATGCTCACCTACTTCATTCAGAAGGCGCATAACCGGCGCGTGCTGGTGCATCCGCGGATTGTGATCGGCGTGCCGAGCGAAATCACGCCGGTGGAAAAACGCGCGGTGCAGGATTCTGCGTACCGGGCGCGCGCGAGCGAAGTGTATCTGGTGGAGCAGGCGATGGCCGCGGCCATTGGCGCGGGGCTGCCGATCGAAGAGCCTTCAGGCAACATGGTGGTGGACATCGGCGGCGGGACCACGGACATCGCTGTGATTTCGATGAGCGGGATCGTGTATTCGCGTTCGGTGCGCGTGGCTGGAAATGAAATGGACGAAGCGGTGATGCATTATTTGAAGCGGAAATACAATTTGCTGGTGGGCGAGCGCACGGCGGAGCAAATCAAGATCGAGATCGGCTCGGCCTATCCGCTGGAAAAACCGCTGACGCTGGAAGTCAAAGGGCGGAACCTGATTGAAGGCGTGCCGCGCACGGTGACGATTGACGACAGCGAAATTCGCGAAGCGCTTTCGGAGTGCATTTCGACGATTTTGAATGCGATTCGCGTGGCGCTGGAACGCACGCCGCCGGAACTTTCCGCGGACATCAGCGATCGCGGGATTGTGCTGACGGGCGGCGGGGCGTTGATCAAGAATTTGGATAAGCGCATACGCGAGGAGACGGGTTTGCCGGTTTCGATTGCGGATGATCCGCTGGCGTCGGTGGTATTGGGAACCGGGAAGATGCTGAGCGATTTTCGGTTGCTGCGGCTTGTTTCGATTGATTGAAGCAACGTCGAAGACGCCCGCCTACGAAGCGGCGGCCGCTACAAAGTCAACGGCGGCATCCGCAGCGGAGTTCGGAATTTTTTCCACAAACTGCGTAATCACTGAGATACAGCGTAGAAATCATGATGGACACTCATTCCCGACATCGGCCGCTCGCACTGCTCGCCATCGTGGTGGTGGCGCAGGTGATGCTGCTGGCATTTCAGATCAAGGGCGAGCACGACGTGCGGCTGATCCGTTATTGGGCGGTGGCGCTGGTGACTCCGCTGGAGCGCGCTGGGACGTGGAGCTTTTCCAAAGTGGGCGGGGCGTGGGGCGGGTACGTGGGCCTGCGCAACGCGCGCGCGGAAAATGACCGCATGCGCACTGAGCTGGACCAGCTGCGGTTGCGCAATCGGGAGCTGGAGAGCCAGGCTGCCGAAGCGCAGCGGCTAAGCACGGTGCTGAATTTCCGCAACGCTCATGCCGAAGCATCCATGCTGGCCGCGCAGGTGATCGGGTCGAGCGCGGATCCCACTTCGCACACGCTCTTTATCAATCGCGGGGAGCACGATCGTTTGCGGGTCAATATGGGCGTCGTGACGCCGGATGGAATCGTGGGCAAGATCGTGGAAGTGCTGCCGAATACGGCGCAGGTGCTGCTGATTAATGATAAGGACAGCGGAGTGGGGGCGCTATTCAGCGCGTCGCGCACGCACGGCGTGGTGCGCGGCAGCGGAGATCCCGAGCCGCGCATGGAATATGTGGTGAACGACGAGAAAGTGCAGGCTGGCGATGCGATTGTGACTTCGGGAGAGGACCGCATTTTTCCGAAGGATTTTCCTATTGGGACGGTGGAGAGCGCGAAGCCGGGAAATCCGTTCCAGGTGATTCGCGTGCAGCCCAGCGCGCGGCTGGACCGGCTGGAAGAGGTGCTGGTGCTACTGTCACAGCAAGAAGTGGTGTTCAAGAAGCCGGAAGCTTCTCCGGCCGCGGCGACGGCTGGCGCGTCCGCCTCTGGTGCGACGCCTCCGAAAACAGCGACCGCGAATCCTTCTGCTGCTCCGCAATGAGATGGCGTACATGCTAAATGTCGGCGAGCGTTCGGACCCCAATGTGGAAGTACACAAATTCTACAGTGGGGCGGTGCCCGCCGTGTGCCTGCTGGCGCTGGTGTTCCAGGCGTTCTTGCACAAGTATGGGCGCTGGTCGGAGCTGATAGACCTGCCGCTGCTGGTGACGATTTATTTTGGAGTGAGCCGCAGAAATCCGGTGACGGGATTATTTCTAGGAGGCACGATCGGCATTCTGCAGGACGCGCTGAGCCATGACAATCCGATCGGGATGTACGGAATCGCGAAGACCATTATTGGATATTTGGCATCTTCGATCGGCGGGCGAATTGATACGGAACATCCGCTGAGCCGCTTTGCGCTAGTTTTTTTCTTCTTTCATTTTCACCAGGTAATCCTGGCAATTACGCAGCGCGTGCTGCTGAATCACTCGGCGCCGTTGTTCACGCTGCGGCTTTTTCTGGATTCATTGGTTACGGCGGCGTTCGCGGTGCCGCTTTTTGCGCTGCTGGACCGTTTGCGCAGACCTTCCTGATTTATTCCGCTGTTCTTCCGTGTTGCTAATGCCTAAGGAACGATGGTGAGTTGCTGCGTTTGTTGCGGCCGGCCTACGGTTGAGGCGGTCACCAGTAAAGTGGCGTTCGATGCGGGCCTACGAACTTCCAGATCGGGGATGGTGGCCTGAGTCTGGCGCGCAGGAAAATGAAAGTACGGGGGCAAGCTGTTCAGGACGCCGGGCGGCGTGGTTTCTAGTTTTACCCAGGTGCCTGATGGGGGCGCTGGCGCGTTCAGGGTAAGCGTCAGATCTACCGTGTCATGGCCTTTCACCGTGTCCACGGGCTTGCCGTTTTTGCTGAACTCCGCCTGATTCACGGGAATGCGCGCGTAGATGTTGACGATATTTCGCGTGCTGTAGGCGCGATCGCCCGGCGGATCGCCCAGGCAGTGGACGAGCAGTTTGGTGACGACGATTTGCGGGCCGGGATCGGCGGCTACATGAGTGTCGTCCCAAAAAAGATAATCGCCGGTCAGGACGACGGGGATTTTGCTGTAAGACAATTTCGTTTCGGTATTGGTGTCGGGTTTGTGTTCGCCGGTGCCGTCGTTCCAGTCAATGGTGGGGACGAAATTGTCGGCTTGGGAGCAGGGGTTGGTGATGAGGCCGATGGGGGCGTGGGATTGGATCGCGCGATAAGAGATTCCGGCCTCGAAGTCTTTTACGGTCAGGACCATGTAGTCCGAGCCGGCGCGGACAGTGGGCAAATGTTTTAGCGAGAGGAGCGTTATCGCTGCGAGTAGGATCGCCGACGCCAACGCGAGTCCGTTTTTCATCGGCGTGAATTCTACCCCAACCCGAGGTCTCGCTCCTACGCTCACGCCGATGGTGCGGACCGATGGCGCACTAAAGTGCGTCGCTGCAAGAGCAAAGTCAAAGGCGTCCAGCCAAAGCTGGCCACTGGAAATTCGAATGCGACTGCACAGGCGAAAGCTAGTCGTATGGCCAGTTGACCGAATGGACATGCGCGGCTTGCGGGGGCTGCGGCGCGGGTGGTAGCGTAGTTAGCGCTTTGAATTGTATGCCGATTCGAAGAGTGTGAGCGCATCTGGGCCGAGCAGGACCCCGCGCGGGAGCAGGAACTTCCTTGCCATCATGGAACGTTAACGACCAGAAAATCCCCCAAAGCCGGCTGGCGCTGGTTTCGTACCTTTCGGTAATATTCGTCGTGCTGCTGATGATCGGATTCTGGAAGCTGCAGGTGGTGCAGTCCGGGCATTTTGCGGATTTGGCGGACCGCAACCGCACGCGCTCGATTCCGATTATTGCGCCGCGCGGACCGATGCTGGATCGCGAAGGGCGCGTGCTGGTGGACAGCTATCCGTCTTTTAGCATTTTGCTGCTGCGCGACGATCCGAAGTCGCTGGGGAAAAGTCTGCCGCAGATTGAAGAGGGACTGGGGATCAGCCACGAAGATTTGCAACAGGCGTTGGACATCGCCAAGAACGAGCCGAAGTTCCAGCCGGTGGTGATCAAGCCGGCGGCGACGCAGGCGGACATCGCGTTTGTGGAATCGCACCGCGCGGATTTGCCGTTGCTGGAATTGATGATGGTGCAACGCCGTCGCTACCAGCACGATGAAATGCTGGCCAATGCCATCGGCTATGTGGGTGAAGTTTCCGCGCAGCAATTAGAGGATAGCGACGGGCACTACCGTCCGGGCGATATCGTCGGGAAAGCGGGCCTGGAGCGGGAATATAACGACCAACTCGAGGGTACCGACGGAATGCGGCGCGTGGTGGTGAACAGCGTCGGTAAAGTGGTGCGCACGCTGGAAGACGTGGAATCCATCCCCGGCAAACCGATTCAACTGACGATTGATTACGACTTACAAGCCGTTGCAGAAGCGGACATGGCCGACAAAGAGGGCGCAGTGGTGGCCATGGATGCGCACACCGGCGAGATTCTGGCGATGGTGAGCAAGCCAACTTTTAATCCGAATGATTTTGCGGTGCGCATTCCACAGGACGAATGGGCGAAGTTGAATACGGACAAGCACACGCCTTTGCTGAATCGCGCGATTCAGGCACAACTGGCGCCAGGTTCGGTTTTCAAGATTGTGATGGCAGCGGCGATGGTGGATTCGAAACTCATTCCCGAATCCTACAGCGTGTACTGTCCGGGGCACGCGAATTTCTACGGCCGCGAATTTCACTGCTGGCGCCCGCAGGGCCACGGCGAAGTGGAACTGCACCGAGCCATCGTGGATTCCTGCGACATCTTCTTCTACAACGTGGGCAAGATGCTCGGCATCGATAAGATCGCTTACTACGGATCCGGCCTCGGGCTGGGAAAGCGCACCGGCGTGGATCTGCCGAGCGAAGAGCCGGGCCTGATGCCGTCGGAAGAATGGGTAGAGCGCGCCTATCACCACAAATGGTACGCCGGCGAGACGATCTCCGTAGCGATCGGCCAGGGCGCAGTAACCGTGACGCCGATACAACTAGCGCGCATGGCGGCTGCGGTAGCCAGCGGCGGCACGCTGGTGCAGCCACATTTCTTGAAGGGTTACGCGAATGTGAAGATCGAACATTTTCCTTTGTCTGATGAAGCTGTCGAAAAAGTCACGCAAGGGCTGTTCGGCGTGGTGAACGAAGGTGGCGGGACGGCTTATCACCTGCGGCTGGCAGAACATTGATCTGTGCGGAAAATCCGGCACCGCGCAGCTGATGAGCTATGACGCGGCGAATCGCCTGGGCACGAAGAAGATGGATGGGTGGTTCGTGGGATTCGCGCCGCGGCGCAATCCGGATATTGTGGTTGCGGCGATCGTGCAGGACACGATGGAACATGGCGGCGAGGCTGCGGGACCGGTGGTGCGCGACGTGGTCAAGCTGTATTACGACAAAAAAGCGGCGCACAACCAGCAGCAGGCTGGCGGCGAAACGCCCGCGCAACCGAATGCGAATCATCCGCTGGTGGCGACGGTGGGAGTCCAGCACCCATGAAAGACCGGCCGCGCGTACAGGATTTCGATTGGACTTTGCTGGCAATCGTGGCGGCGATCTGCGGGCTGGGCGTGATGGAAATTTATTCGTCCACGCATGCCAGCGCAATGGCCGGAATGCAGTGGAAGCAACTGACGTGGCTGGGCATCGGCATCGTGGGGATGTTCATTATTTCGCGGATTGACTACCACACCCTGCTCGACCAGGCGCCCATCCTTTACATCTGCGGAGTGGCGGGACTGCTGGTGGTGATGGTGATCGGCTCGACGCACCTGGGCGCAAAGCGCTGGATCTCGATGGGCGGTATTTTCAATTTGCAAGTGTCAGAGCTGATGAAGTTGATTATAATCATTGTGCTGGCACGGTTCTTCAGCGAAGTGCGCACCGACCGGCTGACGCTAGCGGATCTGGTGAAAGTCGGGGCATTGACGATTGTTCCGGCGGCACTTATTTTGAAACAGCCGGACCTGGGAACAGCGATGGTGCTGGTTCCCGTCGCGATTGTGGGAGCCTTCATCGCCGGGATTGAATGGCGGCATTGGGCCATCGGAGTGGTTCTGGTGGCGTTGCTGATTCCGGTAGGCTGGAACATGCGGCACCACTTGAAGCCGTACCAGCAGCAGCGGATTGAAACTTTCCTGCATCCGGAAGAAGATCAGCGTGGCGCCGGATACCAGATATTGCAGTCGGAAATTGCGGTGGGTTCGGGTGGTTTTTGGGGCAAGGGATTCGGCAAAGGCAGCCAGAACCAGCTGGGCTTTGTGCCCGTCCGGTATTCGGATTTCATTCTGGCGGCGCTGGCCGAGGAACAGGGTTTTATCGGAGTTTGCGTGGTTTTGTTGTTGTATCTGGGTCTGATTCTGCGGCTGGTGGATAACGCGCAGAAGGCCAAAGATCGAGCGGGGATGTACGTAGTGATGGGAGTCACGGCAATTTTGGGCTTCCACGTTCTGGTTAACGCCTCAATGGTGATAGGCTACATGCCAGTAACGGGCATACCGTTGCCGTTGATGAGTTACGGCGGTTCTTCGACCGCGTTTGTTTTTTTGGCATTGGGTCTGGTGATGAACGTCCGCATGCGACGATTCGTCAACTGAGATCCGGCCACGATAGAAGTGCAAAGAAATCAGAAGTGTTTGTAACCGAGCCGCGGAAAATCCGCCGGCCGGTAAATTAAATTTTGAGCAAGGTAAGCATCGGGTGAGGAAAGCATTCATGCAACAACAGCAATCTTTCCTGAGCGGCCCGCAGTGGCCAGCGCAAGGCATGACCTTGCCCCACTCCGGTCGAGCGCGAGCAAGCGCGCGCGCCGCCGCGGTCCGGTGCTCCACTAGGAGTATTCATGTCGAAGGAAATGGTTATATCGGCGAACCCCCACGAGACACGGGTCGCCATTCTGGAAGAAGGACAGCTTTGTGAGTATTACGTCGAACGGGAAAAAGAGTTTGCGTTAGTCGGAAGCATCTACAAAGGCAAAGTTACGCGCGTGCTGCCAGGCATGCAGTCTGCCTTCGTGGAAATTGGCCTCGATAGCGACGCCTTCCTGTACGTCAGCGACTTCATGGAAGAGATTGAGGAGCTGGATCACGTCGTCACAACTGTTGAGGACAAAGCCCAGAAGATGGAGGAGCAGGGCGGGCAAGTTTTCCCTGCGAATACGGGGACCGCGCCGATTATCGAACCGATTGATGTGGAATCGCCTCGTCCGAGTGCGGGTGCGGGTGCGGCTCCGGTTGCGGGCGCTGGATTGGAACCGCTACCTGGTGAATCTATTTCGGCGGTGCGCGGGTCGTCTTCGGTGCCGGGGACGTTTTCGCCGGCAGTTTCTCGTCCGTCGGGCGGCGGGCATGGTTCCGATCGCGGACGATTTGAGAATCGTTCGCGCGGCGGAAGGCCTGGCGGAGATCGTGGCGGGCGATTTGGCCGGCGCGGCGGCAGTGGTGGCGGACGCGGACGCAGCGGCGGAGCCAGACCGGGCGGGGATCGCGGTGGGCGTTTTGGGCGCGAACTTCCCTCTTCGAAGTATGCATCGTCGCGGCCGCCTGAGGACCATGGGAGCGAACCGGGAGCGCCGGAAGGACACATCTCGACGCTGCTGCCCGGGGAGTCTCTCGCGAAGTTCAGGGAGAGAGGGCCGTCGGATATTTCGGCATCGGCTGCGCAGACGCACTCGCATGACGCCGAAGCGGCGGCGAGTTATACGCCTGCCTTTGATCAGCATGAATCGGGTGCACACGAACCAGAGGCGCTTGGGAACGTGCAAGAAGCTGTAGGCGAAGAAGCGCACGAGGCAATGCATGATTCGGCAGCGCCTTCGCGTTCGGAGGAACAGCCGGCGGAATACCGTCGTGGTCCTGCTGCGCGCGAGTCTTCAGCTAGAGGATCGTTGCCGGCGCGGGAGAATTTTCCGCGGCGTAATGAGGGATTCCGCGCGCCGTCGTCCAGCGGGTTTGGAGCCGTTGCCTGGCGAGACGCTTTCGAAGTGGAAGGCGCATACGCATCTTCCGCCCGAACCCGTGGCTCCTGAACCCTTGGATTCTGATCCACAAGCTTCGGAACTGCAGACACGCCAGCCGGAGGACAACGCGCCGGTGCCTGACGCGGTTCGCTTTGCGCCGCTTTCTCCGCTGATGCCTGCGGGACCGGAAGTGGATTCCGTGCCTACGGCGGAAGCACATGTGGAGGAGCCGGCTGAGCGGGAGATTCACGGCTTGCACGATTCGCGTGACTGGAATCGAGCGGAAGGGTTGAGTCAGAATTTCGAATTGAGTGATGCTCCTGAGCTGCCGACACCACAAGCCGGTCAGCACGAAGCCGGGCATCACGACGAGCATCCTCACGTGGATTTGACAGAAGAGGAAGCCGCGGCGTTGGCGGAGCATATTGCGGACGCTCAGGATGATGATGCAGCGCGCGATGCGCAGAATCGCGTGTTCGCGGCGGCTGACGCGGCTGCGGATGCCGGCATACATGAGGATCACAGCGAGCACGGGGATCACGTCGAGCACGACGAGCCCCTAGCCGAAGAACCCGACGGTGAAGAGCACGCGGAGGACTCCGAGGAAACGGAGCTCGAGCAGGAAGAGGCGGCCGCCGAAGACGAAGGCATGATCGCGCCACAGGAACACGTGCCCGGCGAAATCGAAGGACCCGATTCCATCGCGGCGCAAGGTGAAAATGGCGGTGCGGTTTTCTCCGATGGTTCGCAGCCGGCGGCGCAACAGCCTTTCCAAGCGCGCGTACGCGGCGATTTCCGCTCCCGCATGCAGAGTCCCGCACGTCGTGGCGGGCGCGATCGAGGTGGCCGGCGCGATGACAGAGGGCGGCGTCCGCAGCACGGACACAGCGGCGGACACAGCCACCATGGCCGACCGCAGCAACCGCGACGCACGCAACTGATTGCGGACATGCTGAAGCAGGGCCAGGAAATTATCGTGCAGATCGCGAAAGAGCCGTTGGGCAAGAAAGGCGCGCGCATTACAAGCCACGTGGCTCTTCCCGGGCGGTTTTTGGTTTACATGCCGACGCTGGATCACACCGGTGTATCGCGCAAGATCGCCTCCGCGGAGGAGCGCGCGCGTTTGCGTCATCTGGTGACGGACGCGAAGGGATCTTCCGGCGGCGGATTTATAGTGCGCACCGCGGCGGCCAGCGCGGCTCCGGATGAAGTTCGCGCGGACGTGGAATTCCTCACGCGGACGTGGGCGGAAATCAAAGCGCGCTCCGAACAGCGCAAGGCGCCCTCCCTGCTGCATCGCGATTTGAACCTGGTGGAACGCATTCTGCGCGATTACATCACGCCGGATTTTGGCGCGATTTGGGTGGACACCGAAGAGGAATACACCAAGGTGGTGGACTTCATGAGCCGCTTCCAGCCACAGCTGGTAGGGCGCGTGAAGCTTTATACGAAGGAAACGCCGGTATTCGAAGAGTTCGGCATCCAGCAGGAAATAGACAAGGGGCTGCGGCCGAAGGTTTGGCTGAAATCCGGCGGGTACATCGTGATCAATCACACCGAAGCGCTGGTGGCGATTGACGTGAACACCGGGAAGTTTGTGGGCAAAGGCTCGAACCGGCTGGAAGATACGATCGTCCGGACCAACTTGGAAGCTTGCAAAGAAATTGTGCGGCAGATGCGGCTGCGAGATCTGGGCGGCATCATTATTATTGATTTCATTGACATGGAAGAGCGGCGCAACCGCGAGAAAGTGATGGCGGTGCTGGAAGACGCTTTGCGCGCCGACCGCGCGCCATCGAAAGTGTTGCGCTTCAATGAATTTGGATTGGTGGCGATTACGCGCAAGCGGACCAAGCAGGCTTTGGAGCGCACGCTTTGCCAGCCATGCCCTTATTGCACTGGATCTGGGATGGTGAAATCCATTCCGACACTGTGCTACGAGATTCAGACGGAAGCACGGAAGATGTCGCCGGAGATGGGTTCGGGCAGCATCACTTTGCGTGTGCATCCGGAAATTTCGAAGGCGCTGAAGACGCGGGAGTCGTCGCTGATTGAGGAGCTGGAACGCTGGACTAAGAAGAGCATTATTATTCAGGCGGATCCCACGCTGCACTGGGAGCAGTACGACATCTACTAGCGCCGAAGGAAAGTTTCCCTGCGCAGGGGCGGGTCTAAGACCCACCCCTGCCATCCGCCGCGAACGAACTGCGACCATCCTGCGTCAAACCGGAAACATTCGGAATCGAGTTGGGGTCTGACTTTGTATCACGAAGTCTGTAGTTTTTCGCTGGCTGCCGGTTGTCGCCACAAAGGTGATCCTCAACGGACTCGTTAGCGGATCCGCGCAGGCCGTCTCGGTGACACCTGAGAAGCGGGGCCAACTCGAAATCACTGTCTCAAGAGTCGAGCAATTCTCGATGACTGGCGATCGGTTCGAAGCAGACCCGATCTCCTCCCCTCTTGTGGGCCACGTCTATTTGCGCTTTAAGAACCTAGGCGATTTCCCCGTCCGCGCTGCGCTCGTGGCGTCTGTCGACGAATATAAAGGCGCGGAATGGCAGTCCACGCAGCCGATCAAAACAGGATTTGCCTACAGCACCAAAATCGAGAAACTGAGGCCAAGGGCGGAGACTGCGGGGCAATACGATTTCCGGCCGTCGCCGCAGCAGAGAGTTTACGTGCTGGTCTTGCAGCAGCTCGCTCCATCGCAAGAGTGTGGCAAATCGAGCGAGAGCAGGACAGCGCGTCGGACGCGCCGTCGGTGCGGTTCTCACTATCGGGAAGCAGGAAGCAGCACTGATTCTGTTGCGCGCGAGCGCACTTGCCGAACGTGAGTTGGGCAAGTTTCTTCTTCCAGCGCTGCCCTTCCGCTAGGTTTTCCGATTTACGAAGTTCACTAGCAAGTTTGAAAAATTGCTTCGCTTGCTGGGATTTTCTGACGCCTGAAGCACCAGTCGTGTGTCTTTTAGACAGCGTAGCGCTGCTCCTTGAACGGATCGCCGTACATATTGTAGCCGTTCTGCTCCCAGAATCCTGGGGCGTCCTGCGCCATGAATTCCAGGCCGCGGACCCACTTCACGCTTTTCCAAGCGTAGAGGTGCGGCAGTACGAGTCGCACGGGATAGCCGTGCTCGGCGGGAAGCGGTTCACCGTTGTGTTTCAGCGCGAATAGCGTTGTGGGACGCAGCAGGTCGGCGAGCGGGATGTTTGAGGTGTAGCCTTGCTCGGCCAGGACCATTACATACTTTGCGGTGGGCTTCAGCGCGATAAGCTTCGTCGCTTCGCTGAACGCGACGCCTTCCCAGCGGACGTCGAAGCGGCTCCAGCGCGTAACGCAATGCATGTCGGCGGTGACGGCGGTCATCGGCAGGTGCGAGAATTCGTCCCAGGTGAGCCGCAGGGGGCGCTCGACCAATCCCGTCACAGAAAAATCCCAGGTGGCCGGATCGAAACGCGGCACTGTGCCTTCGTGCAGCACGGGCCATCGCAACGTGAGCGATTGCCCGGGCGGCAGTCTGCCGGCTTCGCGCATGGCGCGTTCCCGGCGTTTTCTTTCTGTGTCTTGTCCCAAGGCCATTGCGCGACTTCCTTCCCAGCAATTGGTACATGCATTCTATATCCGTTCACAGTCGCTGCTGTAGAGGCTGCCTTACCCGGCTCGTTCGCGGCGGATTCCGCTGTGCTATCATGGCGATTCGACAACAATTCTATGCATCATCGAGGAGTGTTTTTGGCTGCGCGCATACTGAACGGTAACCCGATCCGCGATGAGATTTATGGGGAGCTGGCGGGCGAAATTGCGGCGCTCGCCGCTGCGGGAATTCGGCCGGGGCTGGCGGCGGTACTTGTGGGCGACAATCCCGCTTCGAAAGTTTACGTGAAGAGCAAGATCGCAGCTTGCGAGCAGCTGGGCTTGGCTAGCATTCAGGTCACGCCTCCGGCTACGATTTCGACGGCGGAATTGCTGGCGAGTGTGGAAGGTTTGAATCGTCGCGATGATGTGGACGGCATCCTGGTGCAGCTTCCCTTGCCGCCGCAGGTGGACGCGAAGAAAATTCTCGATGCGGTGGATCCGGCGAAAGATGTGGACGGATTTCATCCAGTCAACGTGGGGCACCTGGTGGCTGGGCGGCCTACTTTGGTGGCGTGCACGCCGTCTGGCGTGATGGAGATTCTCCGGCGCAGTGCGATTGGGCTGGAAGGCGCGAACGCGGTGGTGCTGGGGCGCAGCGATATTGTGGGCAAGCCGATGGCGCTGCTGCTGATGCACGCGAATGCGACGGTGACGATTTGCCATTCCAAGACGCGCAACTTGCCGGAAGTGATTCGGCGCGCGGACATTGTGGTGGCGGCGCTGGGCCGCGCGGGAATGGTGACGCCGGATTTTGTGCGTCCGGGGGCGACGGTGATTGACGTGGGCATCAACCGCATCAGCGATCCGGCACAGGCGGCAAATTTCTTCGCGCATTTTCCAGAGCGGCTGACGGCGTTCCACGAAAAAGGAACGGCGCTGGTTGGCGATGTGCATCCGGATGTGGCGAGCGTTGCGGGCGCGATCACTCCTGTGCCGGGCGGAGTGGGACCTCTTACGATAGCCATGCTGATGAGCAATACCATCCAGGCCGCGCGACTCCGGCGAGGAGCCCGTGCTTCCGCGAGCGCTCCGGCGGCTGCAGCCGTGCAACGCTAATGTTGCGCGTTGGGCTCACGGGCGGAATCGCTTCGGGCAAATCCACCGTGGCGGCGTTGCTGCGCGAACTGGATTGTCCGGTGCTGGATGCGGACACACTGGGCCACGAGCTGCTGGAGCAAGGACAGGACGCTTACCACGAAGTGGTGCGCGAGTACGGCAAGGAAGTGCTGGACACCTACGGCAACGTGGACCGCAGCAAACTGGGACAAATTATTTTTGCGAATGCGCAGAAGCGCGCGCGCTTGAATCAGATTCTGCATCCGCGGATTCTGGACGTGGTGCGCAAATGGTTTGCGGCGCTGGCGCAGGCGGGCGGGCCGGAGCTGGCCGTGGTGGAAGCGGCGCTGATCATTGAGGCGGGATACAACAAAGAGCTCGACCAGGTAATTGTGTGCTGGTGCCCTGCGGAACAGCAATTGCAGCGGCTGGAGGAGCGCGGGCTGACAGCGGAGCAGGCCCGATTGCGCATCGCCGCGCAGATGCCCATGGAAGAAAAGCGCCGGCTGGGCGATGAAGTAATTGACTGTTCGGGGTTGCTGGAAGAGACGGAGCGCCAGGTGATGGAAGTGGTGAAGCGATTGTCGCAGCCGGCGGCTCCCGCGGGTGGAAACATTTCCTGACGTGGCAGCGTATCAACTGGCAGAGCGAATTCGTGCGAGAATGCCGGTGCGGCGGGGAGCGAGAGCTTTTTTCATGAACTTCACGAACAGAGCGGGAAGCGAGGGACGCGCGGTGCGGCTGCTGGCAGTTGGGCTGATCATCGGGCTCGGCGCGTATTGGGCCGGCTCGCGTTATGGAGAGCGCAATCCCGCGGCAGTGGATGCTTTGCGCGCGCCGGACTCGAGCGGCGCGGCGATTACGCTGGATCCAACGGAAGCAGAAAATGTGCGGATCTACCGCCTGGCATCGCCGGCGGTGGCGAACATTGTTACGCGCACGGTGGAGTATGATTTCTTCTACAATCCCGTGCCGGTGGAAGGCGCGGGCTCCGGATTTCTGATTGATGTGGACGGGCACATTCTGACCAATTATCACGTGGTGCAGGGCGCGCAGACGATTGAGGTGACGCTGGGCGATTTGACGCGTTACAAAGCGAAATTGATCGGCGAAGACACGCGCAATGACATTGCGTTGATTCAGATAGATACCCAGGGGCACAAGCTGACGCCGTTGACCTTGGGCGATTCGCGGAATCTTCTGGTGGGACAGCGGGCGCTGGCGATTGGCAATCCTTTTGGATTTTCGAGCACACTTACTACCGGGATTGTGAGCGCGCTGGGCCGCACGGTGCAGACCAGCGAAAATACTTTTATCGATGAAGCGATTCAGACCGATGCTTCGATCAATCGCGGGAATTCCGGCGGACCGCTGCTGGATTCACACGGGCAAGTGATTGGAATTAACAGCGCGATTTATGCGCCGACCGGAACTACGGCGGGCATCGGATTCGCGATTCCGATTAATACGGCGCGGCGCGTGGCGGAAGATTTGATCAAGTACGGGCGCGTGCGGCGCGCGACGCTCGGCGCCGAGGGGCGCGCACTATGGCCGGGCCTGGCCGAAGCGCTGAAGCTGAACGTGCAGCAGGGCATATTGATCGAGCGCGTGGAGCCAGGTGGGGCGGCAGCGGCAGCGGGGATTCGCGGCGGCAACAAATCCATGGTGGCGGGCTTGCAGGAATTGCGGATCGGCGGCGATGTGCTGATCGCGGTGGATGGCAAGGCGATCACCAACCAGATGGATTTGAATCTGATGCTGAACCGGTCGCAGCCCGGGAATTCGGTGACGTTGACGATCGTGCGCGACGGCAAACAGATGAATGTTCCGGTAAAGCTTGGCGAGGGGTAAAAACTTCAGAGGATTTTTTCAGCCAGCCGCTAATTCATCGCGGCGATTCCACGTGGCGCGCACTTCTTTTCGTTCCTGATCACTCAGTTCAAACCATGATTCCGCGGCGTCACGCACTTTTTCGAGCGCGGCCTGCATTTCGGCTTGTTTCTGGTGCATGCTCTCGCTGCCGGCATCGGTGGGAACGCGAACGGCTGGCGCCAGGAACATCACGGCGCGGGTAAACGGGATCGGAATCTGGAACAGATCCCAGGATTTTTTGAAGGTGTAGGCGCGCTGCAGGCCAATGTGAAATACGGTGATGGGACTGCCGGTGCGACGCGCCAGAATTATTGGTCCGGGTTTCGCGACGTAGCGCGGGCCGCGCGGACCGTCAATCGTAAATGCGACGTGTTTCCCTTCCTTGATGCGCTGGGCCATCACGCTGAGGCCTTCGATCGCGCCACGACTGGAGCTGCCTTGCGCGGTGCCAAAACCGAGTCGTTCGATTACGCGGCGGGTCCACTGGCCGTCGAAGTTCACCGTGTTCATTATCACCATGCCGCGGTTGCGCCAGACCCATGCCGCGGAAAAAATACAACGGTGCCAGAAAGCGCCGATGCCAACCTCGCCGCGGTGTTCGATTAGGACTGCGTTACGGGCGCCGACGACGTCGAGACGAAGCGTCGGGCCGATGAGGCGAATCGCGCCGTACACGAACCAGGCGATCACGGGGATTTGCATGCGGCGCCAGCGCGAGAGTTGCGGTGTGCGTAGGTCGAATGGCGACTTGCTGGTTGGAGCGCTTGCGGGAGCGGCTGATTTCGCGTCGGTATCCACTGCGGTATAGTATAGGAGAATCTCGCGCTGGTCTCGATGTGCTCCCGACCACAATCCGTGCGGTACGAAGCTTTTCCGTTGCGGCCCAGAATTGTCGTTCTGCTCGCTCTGGCGCTGGCGGCTTTTTCGGCATGCCCGGGGCTGTCGCGCGGGCAGCAAGCCCCGCCGGGCGCGATCGGGCGCGTCGAGGGGAATGATGTGTCGGTGGACAACGGCACGGCGGCGGAGAGCGCGCCAGCGCCTGCGGCTCATGGAACGCCGAGTTTCGTATTTAACGGCAGCGTGCTGACGGTGCATGACGGGAAGGCGCGCTTGACGCTGGTTGCGGGCGGGCAAGTGGATGTTTGCGGGCCGGCGAAATTTACGTTGCTGCAGTCCGGGGCTGCGATTACTTTGGCGTTGAACTTTGGTCGGATTCATTTGCAGCTTCCGGCGAGCACACCGCTGCGGATTTTCACGCCGACGATGATCGCGACGCCACTGGACATTGGCGGAGCAAGCCGCGAGATCACTGCAGGGCTGGATAGGAACGATTCGTTGTGCGTGGTGGCGAGCAGTGGCGCGATTCGGCTGGAGCAGCAATTCACTGGTGCGGGGCTGATCGTTCCGCAGAGCGGCGAATTCTTTTTGTCTGCGGGAAATTTGGTGCCGGTGGCGGGCGCGCCGGGCAGTTGTGAGTGCACGCCGATGCATGCGCAATCGTTGCCGCCACCGCAGATTCCGGTGATGGGCGTGACCTCACGAGATCAGCTGAATGTGGAACAGTATCCATCGGAAGCGGCGCCTACACCTCTACCTGCGCCCGGACTGCCGACTGCGGTAGCTGAGAAGGAGCCTGCGCCGGAGCCGAATGTGCAGTTGAGGATTCTGGCGGGGGCGAACGCGACGCATCCGACCTTGCCGGCGCCGAAAGACGCGGCTCCGTCTCCGCCGGTGGTTTCGGTGCCGGAGTACAAGATTATTTTGCCGCCGTTGGTGTATTCGGCTTCGTCAACGCCTGCCCCGCCGGAGGATCCAGCAATCGAGGCAGTCATACTGGTGCGGACCGTGCACGTGGAGCCAGATTATCAGTTCACGGGACACGTGGAAGCGCCCCGTCTGGAAACGGCGGCGCAGAAGAGTAGTTCGTCACCAGGGAAACAGGGGGCGGGCGAGGCGCATTCGTCGGGGGGAAAGAAAGAGGGATTTTGGGCGCGAGTGAAGCGGGCATTTGGTGGAAGTAGTTAGTAGCCGTTCATAGAAATCCAAGCGGGCAGGACATGACCTCGCTTCCCATCTTCACTTCGTCACATACCTTCGTAGTTTGGGCCGCCGCCACCTTCTGGCGGGACCCAGTTGATGATCTGGTAGGGATCGGCGATGTCGCAGGTTTTGCAGTGGACGCAGTTGGAGGGGTTGATTTTTAGTTTGGGCTCGCCTTTTTCTGTGACCATCTCGTAAACCGCCGCGGGACAAAAGTACTGGCAGGGGTTGCCGAACTCGCGGACGCAGCGATCGCCGCAAATAGTCGGTTCGAGGACGACGAGGTGGCACGGCTGATCTTCTTCATGGCGCGTGCCGGAGTGATAGACATCGGTGAGGCGATCGAAGGTGAGCTTGCCGTCGCCTTTGAAGCGAGTGGATTGGTCCACCAGCGTGTGTGGGCGATTCAGCTTTGTATATTCCACGTAGCCCGGCTCGCTGCGCATGGGATCGCCGAGGCCGCGGCCACCGGTTACGAATTGCAATCCCGCCTGGACCAGACCTGAATACAAGCCGCTGTGGAAAGCCTGGTGGAAATTGCGGACTTCCCAGAGTTCCTTTTGGATCCAGCTCTGCTCGATTTTTTGCGGATAGGCGGCGAGAGTTTTCGCGGAAGTGTCGCCGGCGCAGAGTGCTTCGTAGATTGTTTCGGCCGCCAACATGCCGCTCTTGATGGCGGTGTGAATTCCCTTCAGGCGCTGGGAATTCAGGAGGCTGGCGGAATCACCGATGATCAGGCCGCCATCCACGTAGCTGCGCGGCATGGAATACCAGCCGCCGTACGGAACAGTTTTGGCGCCGTAACGGATGAGCTTGCCACCTGCGAGAATATTTTTGACGAAGGGATGCGTTTTGTATTTCTGGAAGGCTTCGTGCGGATCGAAAAGCGGGTCGTGATATTCCAGGGCGACGACCATGCCGAGCGAGACCCGATTATTTTGCAGGCCGTAAACCCAGCCGCCGCCGTAGAGATCTGAACGGAGCGGCCAGCCGAGCGTGTGAGCGACGTAGCCCGTCGAGATTTTTCCTGGCTGGACGTCCCACAGTTCCTTAATGCCCAGGCCATAGACTTGCGGATTCAGGCCGTCGAGTTTCAGTTTGCTGACGAGTTCTTTAGTGAGCGAGCCGCGCGGGCCTTCGGCGAGAACGGTGACCTTGGCGCGCAACTCGTAGCCGGGGGTGAAGTTGTCCTTCGGTTTGCCGTTCTTGTCCACGCCTTTATCTTCGGTGAGGACTCCGGCGATGCCGTTTTTGTCGTAGAGCAGTTCCCTGCCGGCAAATTGCGTGAAGAGGTTGACGCCTTTTTTTTCGACCAGGCCGCCGAGCCATTTCACTAGCTTGTTGAGCGAGACGACGTAGTTGCCGTGATTTTGCAGCGGCGGCGGAGTGATGGGAAGTTTGTAGCTGCTGGATTCGGTGAAGTAGTAGGCGGCGTCGCCGGTTACGGGAGTGTCCAGCGGAGCGGATTTTTCGAAGTCCGGGACGAGTTCGCGCAGTCCGCGCGGGTCCATGATGGCGCCGGAAAGCTGGTGGGCGCCGATTTCGCGGCCTTTTTCGAGGACGTAAATATTTTCCGCGGAGAGGGGTGAGGATTTTTTCGCTTCGTTGTGCTTTTCGATCAGATTCGCGAGGTGCAGGGCGCAGGAGAGGCCGCCGGGTCCGGCGCCGATGATCAGGACATCGGCTTCTAATTGTTCGCGCTGGATGTTGGGGGTGTCGGTCATTCAGCAATGATAGCAGAGGCGGAAAATGGGTTGACGGGATTTGCCACGGACGCACAGAGATTACGCGCGATCGCGATTATTCGTAGCGGAGGGCGATTATGGGGTCAACGCGGAGGGCACGGCGCGCTGGGATGTAACAGGCTAGGAGCGCGACTGCGCCTAGGAGGATGGCTACGGCGGCGAAAGTTACCGGGTCGCCGGAGCTCACGGAGAAAAGGAGATTGGAGAGCAGGCGGGCTAGGCCTGCAGCCGCTGCCAGGCCGATGGCTACGCCGAAAAATGCGATGCGGGCGCCTTGACCGAGGACCAGGCGCAGGACGTCCTTTTGTTGCGCGCCTAGCGCCATGCGAATGCCGATTTCCTGCGTGCGCAGAGCTACGGTGTAAGCCATCACGCCGTAGATTCCAATCGCCGCCAGAATCAGTGCTAGCGCGCTGAACATTCCGAGCAGAACGAGGGTGAGGCGGCGCGTGGAAATGGAATCGTCCACGAGTTGCTGCATGGTGTGGACGTCGAAGATGGGCTGGTCTTTATCAATCGTGGCGACGGCTGCGCGAATGGTGGCAGTGAGGGTCGAGGGAGCAACGACGGAGCGCACTACGAGGCTCATAACGCTGTTCGGTCGCTGGCGGTAGGGATAATAGACTTCGAGGCGCGCGGGGTTATCCAGGCCGTACATCTTGGTGTCTGCAACAACGCCGACGATGGTGACCCATCTTTCGCCTTGTCCGGGGTGGCCTGTCAGGAAGCGTTTGCCGACGGGATCGCCGTCCGCCCAAAAGCGTCGGGCCATGGTGGAGTTGATGAGGGCGACTAACGGAGCGGTTTCGTTGTCGGAATCGCTGAAGGTGCGCCCGCGCAGAACAGGAATGCCCATGGCGCGGGTGTAGGCGGAGCTGATCGAGTGGCGATCGGGATGCGGATATTCACCAGGACCGGGAAGCGGCAGGCCTTCGATGGTGACGTCTCCGCGGCTGTGATCGCCCGACAAGGGAATCGAACTGCCCACGGCGACGAATTCGACGCCGGGGATCACGCGGACGCGGTCGAGGACTTGTTGCCAGAAATTCAGGATGGCCGGATCTTTGGAATACTGGTCGGAGCGCAACGCCATTTCCATGGTGAGGACGCGGGCTGGCTGGAAGCCGGGGCTGACTTGAATGAGATGGTAGAGGCTCTTGAGCATGAGGCCAGCGCCGACCAGGAGGACCAGGGCGAGCGCGGTTTCGGCGATGGCGAGCGCGCTACGGAGACGATGCTGGGCGGAGGTGGAAGTGGCGCTGCGGCCACCTTCTTTCAGAGTTTCGTGCAGGTCCGGGCGCGTGGCCTGCAGCGCAGGGATTAGTCCGAAAGCGAAAGCCACGAAAACGATGATCGCGGCAGCGAACAGCAAGACGCTGAGATCCAAGCGCACGCCCAGCGCTTGGAGTGAGTCAGCGGGAAGCAAATATCCCAGGCCGGAAATTCCCCACGCTCCCAGGATTATGCCAAGCACGCCGCCGCAGACTGCAAGGACGAGACTTTCGGTAAGCATTTGGCGAATGACGCGGCCGCGGCTGGCGCCGAATGCGAGGCGGAGTGCGATTTCGCGGGAGCGTGCGGCGCCGCGTACGAGGAAAAGATTAGCAACGTTGACGCAGGCGATCAGCAGGACGAACACGACGGCACCGAAGAGGACGAGGACGGCGAGGCGCGTGTCGCCCGTGAAGGCTTCGCGAAAGGATTCGAGGTGCGCGCCGAAGCCGTAATTGGATTGCGGATATTGCCCGGCGAGGCGGGCTGTAATTGTATTCATTTCCATCGCGGCTTGGAAAAGCTGCACGCCGGGGGAGAGGCGGCCGATTACGTCGGTGTCGCTCCGCTCGCCGCGTTCGGTTAGTTCGGAGGCGAAGACGCCGAAGGGGACGAGCACGTCGCTGCGCTCGAGGAAACGGAATGTGGGCGGGAGAATGCCGACGATCGAGAAGCTACGGCCGTCGAGGCTGATGGAGCGGCCGACAACGGCGGGATCGCCGCCGAGATGCGATTGCCAGAGCTGGTAACTGAGCAAGATTACGGGGGCGGTGCCCTGATTTTCTTCGGAGGGAAGAAAATCGCGGCCGAGAACGGGGTGGACGCCAAGGAGCGCGAGCAAGTTTGGCGAGACGGCGTAGCCGCCGATATTTTCGGGCTGCGTGACGCCGGAAAGATTGAAGCCGCGATTTTGAATCGCGGCCATCGCGGAAAAGGAATGGGCCTGCTGGCGCCAGTCGAGAAAATCTGGGTAGGAAACGGACACGTTTCCGACGTTCTTATGGGTTTCGCGGAGGACGACGAGCTGCGCGGAGTTCTTGAACGGCAGCGGGCGAAGTAGAACGGCGTTGACGACGCTGAAGATGGCGGTATCGGCGCCGATGCCGAGAGCGAGGGTGAGGACGGCGACCAGTGTGAAGCCGGGAGATTTCGCGAGTGTGCGAAGGGCGAATTTGAGGTCCTGCAGCATGGCGGACATTTTGAATTAGGTTCCTTTCATTACTATTCGTATCGCAGCGCGACCATGGGATCTACGCGCATGGCGCGGCGGGCTGGTATATAGGACGCCAGGAAAGCTACTGCTGCCAGCAGCACCGCCACCGCTGCGAACGTCAGCGGGTCGGTGGGCTTCACGTCGAATAGGACGCTGGACATCCAGCGCGTCACTACCAGCGCGGCTGCGACGCCGACGCAGAGACCTAACAGGACCAGCCGGAGGCCGTGGCCTACGATCACGCGGAGAACGTCCTGAGGCTGCGCGCCGAGCGCCATGCGCAGGCCGATTTCGCGGGTGCGTTGGGTGACGAGATAGGAGAGCACGCCGAAAATTCCCGCAGCGGTGAGCAGAAGGGCGATAGTCGCCAAATGCTCCGAGCAAGAGCGTATTGAAGCGATCGCCCGCGGCGGAGAGCGCGATGACGTTGTCCATGGTGCGGAATGTGGAAGTGGCCTCATCGGGATCGATCGCATGGATGGACTGGCGCACGACAGTGGTGAGCATGGCGGGATCGCCCGCGCTGCGAACGACAATGTTCATGCGGGCGAACGAGCCCGGCTTGAAACATCTCGGGGCGCAGCGATTCCTGCAATGCAAAGTGTTTATTGCCGCCGACGATGCCAACAATCTCCGCGCGCCACGAATCCGGATTGACCTTCAAACATCTTCAAGTGTCTGCCGATGGGGTCTTCGTTCGGGAAAAACTTCTTCACAAATGGCTCGTTGACGATGACGACGCTTGGCGGGACTCCGCGGAATCCTGGCGGTCAAAAACGCGTCCGGCAAGGAGCGGAATGCGCATCGCAGCAGAAATAGTCGCCGTCTATGTTGCGAAAATCGGCGTCCTCGTTATCATTGGGGTTCGCGGGGGGATGTTCGGTGATGGTGAAGAAAGTGTCGTTCCCTTCACCGCTGAGAGGCAATTCGGAAATGAAGCCGGCGGTTTTGACGCCGGGCGCGGATTGGAGACGGTCCTGGAGCGCATGGAAGAACGATTCGCGGCGCTGCGCGTCGGCGTAGCGCGGAGTGACGAGAGAGACTTCCGTGGTGAGGACGTTTGTGGGATCGAAGCCCGGATGAACGCGCATGAGGCGCCAGAAACTATTGAGCAACAGGCCAGAGGCGATCGAGCACGACGACAGAAAGCGCCACTTCGGCGACGACGAGCGCATTGTGCGCGCGATGTTTGGAGCGCGAATCGCCGGAAGCACTGCCTTCTTTGAGGCTTTGCGTCAGATCCCGCCGGCTGGCTTTGAGCGCGGGACCGAGGCCGAAAAGTATTCCGGTGAAAATTGCGGTGACAAAAGTGAAAGCGAGTACGGCGCCGCTGATATTTACTTCGTCGAGGCGCGGAAAGCTTTGCGGGCCGAATTGCTTCAAGAGTTCCACGCCCGACATTGGCAAGAAAAATTCCGGCGACGCCTCCTGCGAGCGCGAGGACGAGACTTTCGGTTAGGAGCTGGCGTAAAAGACGGGACCGCCCTGCGCCTAACGCGGTGCGGATGGCAATTTCGCGCTGGCGAGCGGTATTTCGCGCGAAGAGCAGGCTGGCGATATTTGCGCAGGCAATCAGAAGAACCAGCGCCACGGCGCCGATGAGCACCATGAATGCGGGACGCACATCGCCGACGAGAACGTTCTGAAGAGGCTCGAGCTTTGCGCTCCATCCGCTGTTGGTGACGGGATATTGCGCAGCGAGGCGAGCGGCGATGGCGTCGAGTTCGGATTGGGCTTGCGAAATAGTGACGCCGGGTTTGAGAAGACCGATGGGACGGAGGAAATGGGAGTGCCGGGTCTGCATTCCCTGATTTAGAAACGGAGCCGGGATCCACAGATCGGCTTCGGTGAGGAGAAGATCGTCTGCAGGGAGGACGCCAACGACGGCCCGCGGCTTGCCGTCGAGCGAAATGGATTGTCCGATGACTTGGGGATCGGCGGCGAAGCGATCTTGCCACAAATGGTGGCTGAGAATTACGACGTCGGGATCCGTGGTCTTTTCGTCGGATTCGTTGAACACGCGTCCGTAGCGGGGTTGAATGCCGAGTGCGTCAAAAAAACCGGCAGTGACCATGGAGCCTTTGATTTGGATCGGCTTGTCATTGCCCGTGAGATTGAAAAGCGAATCGCCGACGGCCATGGCGCCGTAGTGGTCGAAGGAATGGTTCTGGGCGCGATAGTCGAGAAAATCGGCGGGGGAGACGGCGCCGTGGTCGCAGAGAGGACAATTTCCCCAGGACCAGACGAGGCGCGACGGATTTTTGAATGGCAGAGGGCGGAAGAGGACGGCGTTAACGACGCTGAAGATTGCGGTGTTGGCGCCGATGCCGAGAGCGAGCGTGAGGATGGCGACGAGCGTGAAGGCCCCAGACTTTGCGAGCGTGCGAAGGGCAAATTTTAGATCCTGGAGAAGGATGGACATTCTAGGCTCCTCTCATTCATGGCGCAGAGCAACCATGGGATCTACGGCCGCGGCGCGGCGGGCTGGGATGTAGCAGGCAACGAGAGCTACGCTGATCAGAAGAGCCGCTACCGCGGTGAAGGTGAGAGGGTCGGTTGGGCTGACGCCGTAAAGTAGGCTGGTCATCAAGCGCGTGAGTGCGAACGCGGCGGCCAGGCCGACTCCCGCGCCGGTGATTGCCAGTTTCAGACCTTCGCCGAGAACTTGATAGAGAACTTTGCTTTGTTGCGCGCCGAGAGCCATGCGAATGCCGATTTCGTGGGTGCGTTGGCCGATGAGGTAAGAGATCACGCCGTAGATGCCGACGCCGGAAAGCAGGAGCGCGACGATGGCGAAGGATCCGAGGAGAATCGCGGAGAAGCGGCGGGAGGCGGTGGAATCGCTGATGACTTCAGGCATGGTTTGCGCGCCATAAACGACTTGTTCGCTGTTTACTTGCTGCACGGACTGGCGAATCGAATCTAAGATGCCCGGAGCGGGGCCGCGGGTGCGCACGACCATACGCATGCCAGTAGGGGCGAGCGCCATCGTGGGATCGGGAAGCTGCATGAACGGAAAATAGAGCTGGGCGCGGAGGCGCTCTGTGTCGTCGGTATCGAGGCCCCACTGATTTACGTGGGCTACTTCGCCGATAATTTGCGCCTGAATTTTTGACTGGCCGATATCGAGGAGGAGGCGCTTACCGACGGGATTTTCGTCGGGGAAATATTGGCGCGCCAAGCACATCGTCAATTACGATGACGGGCGGTGCATGTTCGTCGTCGTGTGCGCTGAAGAAGCGGCCGCTGCGCAGTGGGGTTTGCATTATTTTCAGATAGTCCGGATCCACGACGTAGTCGATGACCCAGTTCATTTCGTTGGTCGTGGTGGGTTTAGGCCGGCCGTCGCGCCAGAAGAGCCATTCGTCGTCACCACTCATCGGAAACGCACCCCAGCTCAGCGAGACGGACTGGATTCCTGGCGTGGATGAGACTGCGGATTCGGCGGCGCGGAACGATTCGCGAATTGCGGCGGGGTTGGTCTGCAACGTGGAAGGTGAAAGCGAGAAGCCGAAGGTGAGGACGTCGCGTGGATTGAAACCGGGATCTACGTTCCAGAGTTGCACTAGCGTGCGGAGCGCGAGGCCCGCACCGATCAGGAGAACGAGAGCTAGCGCCATCTCCACTACGACTAAGATGCCGTGAGCGCGTTGACGCGAGCCGCTCGAGCCTCGGCCGCCTTCCTTCAGGCTATCCTGCCGATTCGTGCGCGAGATTTTTAACGCGGGAACGAGGCCGAACAAAATTCCGGACAGCAGCGTGGCTGAGGCGGTAAACAGTAGCACGCGCATATCAATTTGGATTTCTCCGGCGCGCGGAAGAGTGTCGGGCAAAGCTGCCAAAGCCGCGCGCATGCCCCAACTGGCGAGAAGCAGGCCGAGCGCGCCCCCCATGCGCGCCGAGCAAAATGCTTTCGGTGAGAAGTTGGCGAATGAGGCGTGATTTACCGGCGCCGAGCGCGGCGCGAACGGCGAATTCGCGCATGCGAGCCGTGGAACGCGCGAGAAGAAGATTGGCGAGATTGGCGCAGGCGATCAGAAGCACGAAGCCCACGGCGCAGAACAACACGAGCAGGATTGATTGCACGTTGCCCAACATACGCTGCTTGAAAGGAGTCAGGGCCGCGCCGATGCCTTTATCTACGTCCGGGTAAGTCGGCGGCAAGATTCTGTGTGACTGGCGGCGAAATCCGCGCGGGCCCGAGCGATGGTGATGCCGGGCTTCAGGCGGCCGATCCCGTGGAAGCCGAGGCCAGAGCCGCGGCTGAAGAGCAAGTCGTTATTCCACTGGACGACGGGAGCGTAAATCTCGCTAGCGCTGAAGGAGTCGAGCATGAGATCGAAATCCTGCGGGATTACGCCGATGATGGTGAATTGCTTGCCGTCGAGCGTGAGGGTTTTGCCGATGGCATCGGGCGCGGCGCCGAACTTGCGTTTCCAGAAGCCTGCGCTGATTAATGCGACGGGGGCGGCGCCTCGTTGGTCGTCGGCAGAGACGAAGGTGCGGCCCGCAGCGGGCTGCACGCCAAGGATGGGGAAGAAATCGGAAGTGACGAATTGCGCTTGCGCCTGTTCGGCGGGGCCAAGGCCGGTGAGGCTGAAAGAATAGCTGCGCGAGACGGCCATGGCAGAGAGCGTGTGATTGTCTTTCTGCCAATCGAGGAAATTCGGGTAAGAGATTGAGCCGGTGTTGAAATTTGGTTTGCTCTCGTGGAGAGTGACGAGCTGATCGGGTTGCGGGTAAGGCAAAGGATTCAGCAGCACGCCATTGACGATGGAAAACAGCGCGGTGTTTGCGCCGATGGCGAGGGCCAGTGTGAAGATGGCGACGGCGGTGAAGGCCGGGGATTTCGCGAGCATGCGGGTGGCAAATTTGAGGTCTTGCAGCAGTGCGGTCATCGGCAGCCTCCCTGGCACACAAAGCCCGAAGAGTATTGGCAGGTGGGCTGCCAATGTAAGCTCGACATAAACAAATTGTATTCAGTGAGCTAGAGGCGGGGGCCCGCCGACGGGAGGGGCGGAATGCGCGGTTGCGGGAAGTGCTGTCGCGAAACTGGACAAGGGTCGGGCCGAGGATCTAGCGCGTTGCTAGCTTAGTACGTGCACCGGCAAGATTGCCTATGCTACTGAGTTAGTGCGGCTTTTCCAGTTCTTCGATCAGGGCGGGGACGATTTCGAAGAGGTCGCCTACTACGCCGTAGTCCGCTACTTCGAAGATGGGGGCGTTTTGATCTTTGTTGATCGCGGCGATGGTGCGGGCGCCTTTCATGCCGACTACATGCTGGATGGCACCGCTGATGCCTAGCGCGAGATAAAGTTTGGGCGCGACGGTCTGGCCGGAGCTGCCGATTTGGCGATCCATGGGGAGCCAGCCTTCGTCGCAGATGGGGCGCGAGGCGCAGATTTCGCCGCCCATGAGTTTTGCGAGCTTTTCGGCGAGCGGAATATTTTCCGGAGCTTTGATGCCGCGGCCGACGGAGACGAGGATGGGAGCTTGGGTAAGGTCCACGGCTTGCTTGGCTTCGCGGAACAGATCGAGCGGCTTGGTGCGAATTTGTTCTGGTTTTAATTCGACGCTTACGGATTTTACTGGCGCTGTGCCGCTGGAATGTTTCGCGGCGAGGTCGGCGCGGAATGCGCTGGCTTGGAACGAGGCGATCCAGGGGGCGTCGCCGCTGAAGACTACGTCGGCGGAGGTGCGGCCTTGAAACATTTGGCGGACGAAAATTAGCTTGTTGTTTTCATAGCGGTAGGCGATGCAGTCGCCGATCATGCCTTTCTTCAGCGAGGCGGCTAGCTTGGGCGCGAAATCGCGGACTTGATAGGTGTGGGGGAGCAGGACCAAGTCGGGTTTGGTGGATTCGATTACCTGGCGGAGAGCTAGCGAGAAGCCGTCGGGCGTGTATTTTTCGAGGAGGTCGTGTTCGACGGCGAGTACCTCGTCGAGTTGATATGCGGAGAGATCGGCGGCGAAGGCGCAGATGCCTTTGCCGATTACTACGCCGGTCAGCGTGCCCTTGGTTTGTTGGACGATTTGCTGGGCGGCGGCTAGAGTTTCGAAGCTGACTTTGTTCCACTGTGCGTCGCGTTGTTCGGTGATCAGGAGAATTTTCATTTTTTGTCCGTTTTGTGAAGAAAAAGTCGCAGATCAGTAAAGAGGACGCGCGGCTTCGTGACGCAGTTTTTCCACCAGTTTGGCTGCGATTTCTTTGGGCGGGCCGGTGATGAATTCGGTTTTCTTGGTTTTCTGCGGCATGTAGATGCGCTCGACTTTTTGTGTCGGAGCGTCCGGCACGTTGACTGTGGCGCGATCTACTGTGACGATTTCCTTTTTCTTGGCGGCCATGATGCCTTTTAGCGTGGCGTAGCGCGGCTTATTGATGCCGGACTGAATGGAGAGCACGGCGGGGAGTGGCAATTCGACGTGCTGAAACCAGCCGGCCTCGAGTTCGCGCTTGAGGTTCATGTGATTTTCGACGACTTCGATGGCCATGATGATGGTGGCGTGCGGGCGACCGAGAAGCTCGGCGAGCAGGACGCCCGTTTGGCCGAAACCTTGGTCGTCACTTTGCAGGCCGGTGAGGATCAAGTCGAAATTTTCTGTTTGAATCGCGGCGGCTAGGGAACGCGCGGACCCGAGCGGATCCAGTTTGAAGAAATTGGCGTCGGAGACGTGAATACCGCGGTCGGCGCCTTTGGCGAGCGCTTCCTTGATGGTTTGTTTGGCGCGCTCGGGACCCATGGAAATGGCTACGACTTCGCCGCCGTGTTTTTCTTTCAGGCGGAGGGCTTCTTCCAGCGCGAATGTGTCGGGCTCGTTGGTTTCGAAGCCGATGTCGGATTCGCGAATCCAGGCGCCGCCTTCGAGGATGGCGAGCGGAGCGTCTTTCGCGGGTACTTGTTTGACGCACACTGCGATTTTCAAGAATACCTCCGAAAAATAGGTGCTCTGAACAATCTGATAGTTTCTATCAGAATTTCAGATTTGGAGCAACGGGACAAATCGCGCGAGGCGCCGCGCTGCGATGCATCACCGCAAAAGCAACTGCGCCCGCCTGAAGGCGGCCGCTACAGAATCAGAACCAACTATTCCGCCCAACGCTTGAAGAGCAGGGAGGCGTTAGTGCCGCCGAAACCGAAAGAGTTCGATAGCGCGTAGGTGACCTCGGCTTTGCGCGCGCGATTGGGAATGTAGTCCAGATCGCACTCCGGGTCGGGCTTTTCGTAATTCACGGTGGGCGGCATGATCTGGTCGCGGAGCGCGAGGACGCTAATGCCAGCTTCGAGACCTCCGGCGCCGCCGAGCAAATGGCCGGTCATGGATTTCGTCGAACTGATGGGAACTTTTTTGGCGCGGGCGCCGAAGACGCGCTTCAGGGCTTCGGTTTCAATGGCGTCGCCGATGGGCGTGGAAGTTCCGTGCGCGTTGACGTAGCTGACATCGTCGGGAGAAATGTTGCCGTCATTTAGCGCGGCGAGCGAAACGCGATAGCCGCCATCACCGTGCTCGGCGGGCTGCGTGATGTGATACGCGTCGCCGGACATTCCGTAGCCGACAATTTCCGCGAGAATTTTTGCACCACGGCGCTGCGCGTATTCCAGCGATTCCAAAATCGCCATGCCGGAACCTTCGCCGACGATGAAGCCGTCGCGATCGGCATCGAACGGGCGGCTGGCGTGTTCGGGATCGTCGTTTCGCGTGGAGAGAGCGCGCATGGCCGCGAAACCGCCGACGCTCATGGGAGTGATGGCGGCTTCCGTGCCGCCAGTGATCATCACCTCGGCCGCGCCACGCTGAATAATTTTGAAGGCGTCACCGATGGCGTGCGCGGAAGCGGAGCAGGCCGTGGCGGTGGCGGAATTGGGGCCTTTCGCGCCGTGGCGAATAGAAACGTGTCCTGCAGCGAGATTGACGATGGTGGCGGGAATGAAGAACGGCGAAATCTTGCCGGGACCGCCCGCGAGAAACTTGGAATGTTCGCGCTCGATGACGTCGAATCCGCCAATGCCGGAGCCGATGTACACGCCAGTCGAGTCCGCAATTTCCGGAGTGACTTGCAGGCCGGACATTTGCATGGCGAAATCGGCGGCGGCAAGAGCCAGTTGAATGAAGCGCCCGGTTTTCTTCAGCTCTTTTTTCTCGAGCCAATTTAAAGGATCGAAATCGCGGACTTCTCCGGCGATGCGGCAATCGAAGGCCGTAGCGTCAAAATGAGTGATGGGGCGAATGCCGCTCTTGCCGGCCAGCAGATTGCGCCAGACTTCTTCGGTGCCAATGCCGCAGCCGCAAACCAGTCCAACGCCCGTAACGACAACACGACGATTCAAAGGGAACTTCTCCTGTACGGAATGGGACGACGGGAGAGCGCGTTACTTGCCCTTGGCGTGTTTCTCGATGTAATCCACGGCGTCTTTAACCGTGGCGATTTTTTCGGCGTCTTCATCAGGAATCTCAATGCCGAAATTTTCTTCAAAAGCCATTACCAGCTCGACGGTATCGAGCGAATCGGCGCCCAAGTCGTCCACAAAGGAGGCGGTGGGAGTAACTTCGCCTTCATCCACACCGAGCTGCTCGACGATAATCGTTTTCACGCGTTCTTCGACGCTGGCCATTCTAATTGTTCCTCCGGTATCGGCTGTCTGGAAATCCCCGGTCACACGACAGGCTGGGGTAGCGCCTTCAACACAACCTTGCCATTCTATGCGGGGCTCAATGCTGGGTCAACCTTTGACCGGGGATAGAAGTGGCCGCTGCGGGCGTTAAAGTAGATCGAAAGCGCGGGCGAGGCGGCTTGCGTTGCTGTACGGTTGATCAAAATATCGCGGTTTGACGCAGAGGACGGAGCGCAGAGGGCGCGGAGAAAACCTGGGCCAGGCGTCCGCCTGATGCGCGAGCGTCCCATAGGATTTTGGTGGTGCGCTACGGCGTGTTTGCCTGTTGCTGGTGCGAGAGGTTGGGGGTTAACTTGCGGATTACGAATTCCTGGAGGAGGTTGGTGGCGGCGGTTTCGCCGATGCCGATCAGGGTGTTCTCGACGGTCAGGGCGGCGCCATCCCGATTCTGCTCGGGATAGTAGAGATTGGAGATGGCGCCGGAGGCCAAGCTGCCCAGGATGCCGGAATAATTTGCCTGCCAGTGTCCGTTGTCACCCTTGCAGATCACTGAGTTGGCGATGGCGTAAAGCACGCGCGAGCGAACGCTGCCGGTGCCTTTGTAAAAATAACGCGGATCTTGTTTCAGGAGAGCGGGAAGTATGGCGCTGCCTAAGAAAGTGCCGGTGACGAGGTCGGCGTAGGATGCGCCGTAACGCTTGCCGTAGCCTTGCGCGCCTTGGCCGTAGCCGCTGAAAGTGTTGGTGGCCTGCTGCACGCCGGCGATGGCGCCGGTGATTACAAAGTTGACCGGATCGATTGTGGTGCGCCAGGCCAGCTGAAATTTTTGTTTGGAGGCGAGAGGAGCAGCGTTGGGAACATAGCTGACATAGAAATTAGGAATCACGCCGAAGATGCGCTGCTTTTCCTCGATTTTGATCTCTTCTTCGGCGACTTCGAAGCGCGGGACGCTGACTTGAACCTGAGTGACCGCGGTCGCGAGCGCGAAGACGATTTGCGGGAGAACGAGGGTTTCGCCAGGATGCAGGGTGGCCGAAACTTTCTGGCTGGTGAACAGTTCCGAAGTGACGGTGAGCTGGAAAGGGCCGGGCGCGACGTTCGCAAAGGAAAATTGGCCGTCGTCGCCGGATAGCACTTCTTGTTTTAGGGATTCGTCGTCGCGCGTGAGAATCACGTTAGCTCCGGCGACGGCGGCTCCGGACGGGTCAACGACCGTGCCGCTGATGTTTCCCGGCAATTGTTGAGCGGCTTGCTGCTGGCTGGCTGTGGGCGCGTCGGGAAGAGCACTGGACGCTGCCGGAACGGCAGGAATTAGCTGAGGTTGGGCCACAGCCGGCATGGCGCAGAGCAGCAGACCTAGTCCCAAAAAAAATAGCGGCGACGCGTGCAGAACCAAGATCCGCAAGGCGCATCTCCCGGATTTTCTGCGCGAGTTTGTCTTCTTTGAGTTCACGGTAAGCTGTTTACGGCTTTCCCTTCTATTTCAATGAACTGTTGAATATCGTTCCACAAAGATGATACCAGCAGCGCGCCGGATTTCGCGGCAGGCAGTCCAGATTAGAATCGGGCAGTAACTGCCGTACTTGACCCAATTCTTTTTCCCCCGTAGCATCCGCATCCACTTGATTCCTGAGCTACATTACACTGAAATAATTCCGCCGAGGGCGTCGTTCGCGCGGCGATTCGGAAGCGAAGCCTGGATTGCAGCGGCGCTGGTGGCGCTTGGCGCGATTCTGATGGCCAGCAATCCGTGGTTCACGCCGGTGGATGACGAAATCGCCATCATTAACGTAGCGGCCCGGCCTGCAGGGGCAACGATGAAACTGTTTCTTAGCGGCGGCGGCCAGCACGAGCATCCTCCGCTATCCGATCTGCTGCTGCACGGATGGCTTTGGCTTAGCAACGGGAATACCCATCTGCTGCGGCTTCCCTCGGTTGTTTTCTATGTGCTGGGAGCATGGTTTCTGGTGCAAACCGCGCGGCGAATGGCTGGGGACCGCGCTAGAAACTACACCTTGATCCTGCTGCTGCTGTGGCCCTTCGGCTTTCACCTTGGACGATTGGCCGGCTGGTATTCATTCACGTTCATGCTGATCTCATTGCTCACGCTCGTTTATTTGAAATATATCGAACGTCCATCGCCAAGGGGTTGGATGCCGGTGGTGCTGTGCGCGTTGGCACTGGTCGATACGAATTATTTTGGCTGGGCTTTGATGGGATTGTTGGGCTTGGATCTCCTGCTGCGATTCGGGCGGGAACGGTGAACCTCGCTGCTGCTGCTGGCGACAGGGATATTCTTGCTACTGGCTTCTATTCCGATCATGCGGGCGTTCATCACGGAACTGCGCACGGGCGCTGTGACTGGCCGTGCGAGTTTGCCGGTGGCGACCGGCATTTACAATCTCTACTGTTTATTTGTGAGCGAATCGGTTGCGCCATGGTTCTGGGTGCCGGGGATCACGGCGGGTTTGGCGATTGCGTGCGTGTTGCTGCTGGTATTCCTCTACGCGAAGCCGGACGCTCGGCGATTCTTTCTGTATTTCGCGGCACTGCTGACGCTGATGACATTTTTGCAAATTGTAACCACGCGGCGGATGCTGATGATCAGCCCGTGGCTGATTCTTTGCATCGGGGTCACGCTGGGGACGATGGCGCAGCAGTCGGCGCGACGCTTGCTGGTGGGCTCGCTGATTTTGATTGGCGCGATTGGCTGGTACGGCATTTTCTCACGCAAGCTTTACGCAGCGCCGCATTGGACCGAGCCTTGGGATCGGGTGGCGCGAGAGGCTGCGCAGGTTGCGGGCGATGGCGGAATCGTGATTGGCAACAATCCTTCGTTCTTTTTTTATCTGACGTATTTCACACCGTCCACCGATCCGGCGACTAACGGATATTTTGCGGGGGTTTTGCCTTTGTCGTTGCATGCACACGACGTGTACACGCCGCAGCAGTGGATCGATGCGGGTTCGCCTACCAGCGCCACCGTTGCGCTGTTCGACGGATTGAGTTTTGGTGTGCCGGGACCTTCCATGGACCAGATCCGCGCGGCCCTGAGTGCGCGTTGCAAGATTAACGGGGAAGAGGACCTGGTGCGCGATACCGGCGCGAAATGGAAGCAGGAATATCAGCCTACGACGGGGCAGCGGGTGTGGCGGATTCGAGTTGGGACTTATAGGTGCGCGGCGCCGTGATGGTTTGTGGAAGTGAGACGTTGACGTGGCGGGCCGCTCGATGGAAATTGCGCTAGCCCATGTAAAGGCCGCCGTTTACGTCAAGGACTTGGCCGGTGATGTAGGCGGCTTCGTCGCTGGCGAGAAAGACGATGGCGGCGGCGACGTCGGCATCCGAGCCGAAGCGGCCTAACGGGATCATCGATTTCATTTTGTCTTTGAGTTCCTGCGGCAGCGGGGCGGTCATGGGAGTGTCAATGAAACCGGGAGCGACGGCGTTCACGGTGATGCTGCGCGAAGCGACTTCGACGGCGATGGCGCGGGTGAGGCCGATGAGACCGGCTTTCGAGGCGACGTAGTTGGCTTGGCCGGCGTTGCCGGTTTGCGCGACCACGGAAGTGATGTTGATGATGCGGCCGGAGCGTTGCTTGAGCATCGCGCCCAGGGCTTGCTGGATGCAGAGATGCGCGCCGGTGAGGTTGGTGCGCAGGACGGCGTCCCAGTCTTCGAGCTTCATGCGCAGGGCGAGAGTGTCGCGAGTGATGGCGGCGTTGTTCACCAGAATGTCGAGCTTGCCGAATTTCGCGAGAAGTTGCTGGAACGCGGTTTTCACTTGCGCCGGATCGGCTACGTCCATCGGGACGGCTAGCGCCGTGCCGCCGGCGGCTTCGATTTCAGCGACGAGAGTGGCAAGTTTTTCGGCGTTGCGCGCGGCAAGGGCCACTTTTGCGCCTGCGACTACCAGCGCGAGTGCGGTGGAGCGGCCGATGCCTTGGGAGGCGCCGGTGATCAGCGCGACTTTGTCTTGGAGTGAGAACATAAGGATTGAAACTACCTTATCAGGAATGGGTATGGCAACAGGCACCGCCAGAACGGCTGTGCCACGCATTTCCAATGCAAGTTAGCGACGCTGAATTACGGTTCGCGGACTTCGGCGCGGGCTTGAGCTAGCTTTTCCATTGTGGATTGCAGGGTGGCGGAATCTTCTACGTTGAAGACGCGGACGGAGCGATCGATCTGGCGCAACAGGCCGGTTAGGACTTTGCCGGGGCCTACTTCGACGAAGACCGTGACACCAGATTCGATCATTTCGCGGACAGAATCGAGCCAGCGGACCGGGGCGGTGACTTGGCGGACGAGCGCGTCACGGGCTTCATCGCCGGTCGTGATGGCTTGGGCGTCCACGTTCGTGATCAACGGAATCTTCAGCGCGCTGAATTGGGTGGCGCGTAGGTCCGGTTCCAGACGCTGCTGCGCGGGCATCATCAACGCGCAGTGGAACGGCGCGGAAACGGGCAGGATGACGGCGCGCTTGGCGCCGCTTTGCGAGGCAATTTCGACGGCGCGTTTTACCGCTGCGGCGGACCCGGAGATGACAGTTTGTTCCGGCGAATTCAAATTCGCGGGCGAGACGACTTCGTTTTCGGCGGCTTTTTTGCAGATGTCGGCTACTTCCGTCGGCGAGAGGCCCAGGATCGCGGCCATGGCGCCTTGCCCCGCGGGCACTGCTTCCTGCATGTATTTTCCGCGCGCACGCACTAACTTCACAGCGGGGGTAAAATTCACCCCTCCGGCCGCTACCAGCGCGGAATATTCGCCGAGGCTATGGCCGGCGACGAAATCAGGAACGATTCCCTTCCCTTCCAGCGCGCGATAGGCCGCTGTCGAAACCGTCAGAATAGCGGGCTGCGTATTTTCGGTGAGCTTCAGCGCTGCTTCGGAACCTTCAAAACAGGTTTGCGTGATGGAAAATCCCAGCGCGGAATCGGCTGCGTCGAAAACGGCTTTTGATTCCGGAAAATTTGCGGCGAGGTCGCGGCCCATGCCGCAATACTGCGAGGCCTGACCGGGGAAAAGGAATGCTAGTTTGCCCATGAGAGATTGACGGTTCCGCGCAGATCAGCCGCGCGCAGCAACAGCGGCAGCGGAAAGCTCCTGTTCGATTTTTTCGTTGAAACGCGAGCGGCAGAGTTCGCTGGCGACGCGAATGGCGTTCTTGATGGCTACGGCGTTGGAGCGGCCGTGGCCGATGATGGTGATGCCGCGGACGCCGAGGAGCGGCGCGCCACCGTATTCGGAGGAATCGGTGCGCTTGCGAAAGCTGTCGAAGGCGTCTTTGGAGAGGACGTAGCCGACCTGCGATTTCAGGCTGCTCTTGATGGCTTTTTTCAACATGGCGCCGATATGTTCCACAAGTCCTTCGCTGATTTTCAGCGCGATGTTGCCGATGAAGCCGTCGCAGACGATCACGTCCACGTCGCCGCGGAAAACGTCGCGGCCCTCGACATTGCCCACGAAATTTAGGGAAAGCTGCTTCAGGCGCGCCGCAGCTTCGCGGGTCAGTTCGTTGCCCTTCATTTCCTCTTCGCCGATCGAAAGCAGCGCGACGCGCGGGCGCTTCGTACCCCAAATGGTTCGGTAATAAATCTCGCCCATCACGGCGAACTGCTCGATCTGTTCGGCCTTGGAATCCACGTTCGCGCCAACGTCGAGAATGACGGTGACTTTTTCCTTCATGTTGGGGAAGGCGGCCGCAAGCGCAGGCCGGTCCACCGCAACGAGCGTACCCAGGACAAAGCGGGCGACCGTCATCACAGCGCCAGTATTGCCGGCGCTTACGAGCGCCTCGGCCTTGCCGTCGCGCACCAGACGGGCGGCAACGTGCACCGAACTCTCTTTCTTGCGGCGAAAGGCCTGGGAAGGCGAATCGCTCATGGTGATCACGTCAACGGCGTTGACGATTTCGATGGGCAGGCCGCGATGGCCGTGACGGCTGAGTTCCTGCCGGACGGTGGCTTCGATGCCAACGAGAATGATGCGGACGCCTAGCTCGCGGGCGGCGAGAATCGCGCCTTCGACTTCGGCGCGCGGCGCATGGTCGCCTCCCATAGCGTCAACGGCAATGGTGGTCATCTATACACCCATGGGCACCCAGAGAGCACCAAACTGGAAAGGTAGGCGATGGAAACTTAGGCTGTCTTGGCAGCGGTGTCAATCACTTCCCGACCCTTGTAGAAGCCGCAATGGGGACACGCATTGTGAGGCAGCTTTTTCTCGTGGCAGTTGGGGCATTCAGCCAAGGACAAGGGCGTAAGAAAGTCATGGGCTCGCCGCTTGTTCTTGCGCGCATGCGAGTGACGGCGTTTTGGATTCGGCATTGCAGCTCCTCAATTGACAGGCCGCTACCAGAGCGGCCGAAATGGAAAAGGTATTGTAGCGTCTTATTGCTTTTTGAACCAGTCCTGCTTCAGACGGGCCAGCGGGGCGAGCCGGGGGTCAGAGGCATGCTTTTCACAGCGGCATTCTTCGTTATTTAGATTGGCGCCGCAATGCGGGCAGAGGCCGCGGCAATCGCTGCGGCAGATGACCTTCATGGGAAGCGCCAGATTCACCTGCTCGGCCAGAATATCGGCGAGGAACAGACCGTCACCTTCGAAAAAGGCGACTTCGGTATCGTCCAAGTTCAGGTGAAATTCCTCGTCCACCGCCATGGAAGTCATGGGGCGGTAGAAGAGATCGAAATCGCGGCTGATTTCCTCGACTACGGTATCCAGGCAGCGGGCGCAGATCAGCTCGACACGGGTGTGCAGATTGCCGTAGATGCGGATCTGGCCTTCGACCAGCTCGGCAGTGGCGCGGATTTCCAGCGGCTCGACCTGGTGAAATTCACCGGAATGGAAATCGAGCGTACCCGGGGTGTAGCTCTTCCGGATACGGATCTTGCGCAGCGCGAGTTCGTTGACATCGAGAAACATTAGATTTCCCCGTCTTTATAGAGCAAATTCAATTATAAGTCCAGTGAGGGCGATGTCAAGGAAGCCGGCTGTGGAGATCGTTTGCTTGACACTAAACGGACAATGACCAATTTACGCTGCAAGTGGCGGTGAAAAATCGAAGGCGTTGGCTGCAAGAGTGGCGGCGTGATTTAGGTCGTCGGAGTGGCGGCGATTCCGAGCAGATCGTGGCACTGACGGAGGAGGAAATGGTCGGTCATACCGGCTATGTAGTCACAGATGACGCGATGGGGCGGGTGCTGCAGGGCTAGTTCGGCGTACTGGAGAGGCAGGCGCTTGGGATCGTCGAGGAAAAACGAGAAGACGGCGTCGAGCGCGGCTACGGAGCGCTCGCGGTCTTCGACAATGGATGGTTGGGAATAAAGCCGGGCGAAGAGGAAGCGTTTCAGGTCACCATTCAGCTTGGCCACGGACGGTGAGAAACCGGCGAGACGCTGCGGTTGACGGCGAACATCTTCTACTGATTGCACGCTGGATTCTTGGGCGCGGGCGTGCGTGGTTAAGATGAGGTCGGTCGCGAGCAGATCCAGCACCCGCTTCAAGGACTCGTTGAATTTCAGCCTGGGCTTTGCCTTTCGGTAGTGGCGGTCCACATCTTCGTACGCTGAATGGAAAATGGGAACTTCGGCGCGCAGCTGATCGAGATCGATCAGGTGGGCTTCGAACCCGTCGTCGAGGTCAGCGGTGTTGTAGGCGATCTCGTCCACGAAATCAATCAGCTGGGATTCCAGCGGGGGCCGTTGGTCGAGCAGGTATTCGGCGAGCTGCGGAAATTCAGCCGCGGAATAATCGCGCGAATGTTTGATGATGCCTTCGCGAACTTCGAAAGTGAGATTCAGGCCGTTGAAATCGAGATAGCTCTGCTCGAACTGTTCGACGATGTAGAGCGCGTGAAGATTGTGGTTGAAGCGTTCGCCGAATGTGCGCATGCGCAGGTCGAGTTGTTTTTCTCCGGCGTGGCCGAAGGGCGGATGGCCGATATCGTGCGCGAGCGCCAGGGCTTCGGCGAGATCGGTATTTAAATTCAGCGCGTCAGAAACGGTGCGGGCTACTTGCGCGACTTCCAGGGTGTGGGTGAGGCGATTGCGAAAGTGATCGGAGTAGCGCGTGGTGAAGACCTGCGTTTTGGCTTCGAGGCGGCGGAACGCGCGCGAATGGATGACGCGGTCGCGGTCGCGCGCGTAATCATTGCGATAAGGATGTTGCGGCTCCGGGAAGCGGCGGCCGAGGGTGCGCCGAACGTCCATGGCGTAGGGTGCGAGCATTCTTTACGTTTATTCTAGTCCGTATCGCGGAAATATTCAGCCGGGTTTGGAAGGCGCGGACGCAGTTGCTTAACGAAGGATCAGGATTTGCCGGGCAGGAGATTCAATTCCTGGGTGGCTTGCTCGGCGATCGGAGTATCGGGATAGTCGGTCTTGATCTGCGAGTAGAGCTTGGTGGCTTGCGCGGGATTTTTCGCACCGTAGTGTTCGGCGAGCGCCAGCATCACCACCGGCTTGGGGACGAGCACGACGGGCTTGGCAATCAATTGCTGGTAGAGCTTGACGGCTTCATCGCCCTGGCCCATACGGTCGTTCAATTGGGCGAGTTCGAAGCGCGCCATGGCGGCAAAATCTTCGACGCCACTTTCCGACAGGCCCTGCAGCCATTTCTTCGCTTCGTCATTCTTGCCGAGCTTTTCGTCGCTCAAGGCGGCGTAATAGGCGGCGAGCTGGCCGGGACGGGTGTGGCTGAATTTCGCATTGACGGCGGCGAATTTCTGCGCAGCATCGGAATACTTATTCGTGTCGTCTATGTAGGTGGTTTCACCGGGCTGAGCAGGCTCGCCCCCAGTGCGAATGCGCGCTTCGAAGGATTTCATGGCGTCGTCGTAGGCAGCGGTAGCCTTCACGGTCTGACGCTCGGTGTAGGTTTGCCAGCCGAAAATACCGACAGCGACCAGCACCGCGGCCAACAAGATATAGGCGGTCAATTGTTTGTGAGAAAGGACGGCGTCTGCGCCGTGCGCGAGTGTTTCGCGAACTTCGTCCGTTCTTAGTTCCTTGCGGGAAAGATGTTGCGCCAAGTGTGCACCCCGAGCGAATTAGTAAACGTAAATACTAGCATAAAGGCGTGATGCCGTGCGCAATCGGAGGAACAACCCGCGCGATAGCTCGCCTGCTACGGCTTGAAGCTGCGGATGGCGGCGCCTTCTTCGGACTGCACGTCGAAGACGGTGAAGAGGCGGGTGATCTGCAGGAGATCGTGAACGCGTTTGGTCAGGTGCAGTAGTTTGAGCTCACCGCTGGCGTTCTTCACGGTGGTGTAGGCGCTAACGAGCTCGCCGATGCCGGAGCTGTCTATATAATCCACGTCGTAGAGGCTGAGCAGGATTTTCTTGTTGCCGGAATTGATCAGCTCGCGCACGGTATTGCGCAGCATGGCGCTGCCTTCGCCCAGCGTAATCTTACCGCTGAAATCAACAATCGTTACGTCGCCCAATTGGCGGCGTGTTCCTTGGAGAGCCACGTTGACCTCGTGTATTGATTCTACTCTGGTTTGTGCTTGCCGTTGTCAGAAACTGGCTGGGGCAGTTTCTTGATCATTATCAGGTGGGCGCCGCCCTCGGGGCCGCGTTCCACTCTGAAATCGTCCATGAAAGCGCGCATCAGGAAAAGGCCGCGGCCGGAGGTGCGCAGCAGGTTTTCTTCAGCCAGGGGATCGGGGATTTCGGTCAGCTCGAACCCTTTGCCTTGATCGAGCACGCGAACGATCATGTTGTCCGGCTGCAGCTCGACGGTCATCATGATCTTCTTCTGGCGATCCTGCTGGTTGCCGTAATTGTAGGCGTTGATCACGCCTTCGCGGACGGCCATGCCAATTTTGTGGACTTCTTCCTCGGGAAAGCCTGCGGCCTCAGCCACGCGCATGGAAATGCTTTCCGCGAGGTCCACGCTTTCAAGAAGCGTCTCCAGCAAGACTTCAATCCGTTGAGTTTTGGCCGCCATCCGTGGTCGAGGCAAGGTCCGATTAATAAAAGGACGCGAGTATGGTTATCACAGCGCTGGAGTGCAAGTCAATGAACTCCGGGTACGGCCCTGTGGACAGCCGGGCGGCGCCAACTAATGCGTTGCGGGCTTGGCTACTTTGGCGATGACCAGGCCCGCTACCAGCCAGGTGAGCGTGGAGTCGGCGAGGTTCACCGCGGTGTATGCGCCGGAGAACCCCCACCAATTCCAATTGGGAAGATCCACGATGACGCTGGCAGCGAGGCCTACAAGCGCGAGAAACGCTACCCGGCGCGCATAACTCAAGCCGCTGGTCTGCAGTAGCAACCAGGTGAGCAGGAATGCCGCAGCCATCAGGCTTAGCAGCTGCATGATCAGGCCGCGGGTGTAGGAGCCAAATCCACCGCGGCGCACTGCTGCGACCATGATGGGACCGGCCTGCATCTTCTGCATCACTCCGGCCATTACGTTTTTCTTTTGTTCGGGCGTCATTCCTGCGGTTGGCGGCATGCTGGGCAAAATGTAAGTGCCGTCCTCGCCGGCATGCGAGGCGATCACCGCGGACACCTCTTCCTCATTGTGAAACGCGACCATGGTTTTTTCGTGCCAGCCGATCAGTTCCCACGAAATGGAGCTCCAGACGAAAGCTGCCACGCCGCCGAGGATAGTTCCGAGGATCAAAGATTTTGTCATGGCTCCTCCTTGCGTGTTGCGGACGATACCAATGGCGCATTGCGGTGCGCCGCTACGCTTGGATCCCGCACAGCGGGAGCGAAGGGTGAATCGCTCGCGCCCTGCGGCGGCTATTCAGACGTGCTGGGAGACCGAAAGGACGTTGCCGTCGGGATCTTTGAACCAGGCGACTCTGTCGCCGTCTGGGGCGGTCCAGATGCCGAGTTCTTGATCCTGAACGAACGGGTATTTCTCAAACGCTACCCCGCGTCCCTGGAGCCATCGGGCCATTGCTTCGATATCCTTGGCTTCCCAGCCCAGAATTGTGAACGCGGCTGGAACGAAATCTTTCGGAACCTTGGAGATTCGGAGCATGGTGTCACCGGCCATCATCACCAGAGCGAATGGGTCGTCGCTGACAAATCGAAAGCCAAGTTTGCCTTCGTAAAAATCTCTGGCTTTCTTGGAATCTCGCGTAGGGATCACGCCTACAATTTTGCTGGAAGCCAACATTCGCGTCCTCCGTTGCGCCATGGCACCGGTGGAAAGTAGCACTTGTGGTTCGTGTTGTCTCCCGCTATGTTGACAACAAATGTCGCAGAAGTGCCACAGCCTCTTGCTGGATCGCCGAGGCCGCCAAACGGCCCAGCTCGCCGCGCTGGCGCACGATTTTTCTGACGACCACGTGATCCCCGAGCATTTTCACCCTGAGGATCAATTGATTTTTGCTTCCAAGGGTGTAATGACCGTGCGGACCGGACAGGGGATTTGGGTGGTGCCGCCGCTGCGGGCGGTGTGGATACCGGCCGGAACGCCGCACTCGGTGGCGATCCTGGGGCCGGTTTCAATGAGAACGCTCTACTTCGCACCCAAGCTAGTGCGAACCGAGGCCGCGATATGTTTTGTAATGAACGTATCGCCGTTGCTGAGAGAGCTGATTCTGCACGCTTGCAAGTTTGCGAAACTGAAGAAGGAGGAACCCGCTCAGCGGCACATCATCGAAATGATTGCCGATCAGTTAGAAGCGGTGCATTCCATCCCGCTGCAGCTGCCGCAACCGAGCGATCGCCGGGCGATGCGAGTTGTGCAAGCGCTGCTGGCGGAGCCCGGAAGGCAGCGGACGCTGGCAGCTCTCTGCGCAGATTGCGGCGCAAGCAAGCGGACGATCGAACGGCTGTTCGTGGCGGAAACGAAAATGACTTTCAGCCAATGGCGCCAACAACTGAGACTGCTGCACGCAATGCAGCTGCTGGCGTCGGGAGAAAAAGTTACGGGAGCGGCCATGGACGCCGGGTATAGCAGCGCGAGCGCATTCATCGTGATGTTCCGGAGGCAATTGGGACAGACACCGCGCCGCTACTTTGCGACGTGAAACTTTCTTTGGTGCCGCGGGGCGAAAAAGAGCCGATGCGGTGCGTGCCGAGAGGAACTCAGAAAATGTTCACGGCGCGCGCGGCGAGCAGCACCACGATCGCCAGCGAGATCAGCGATTGCAGCATCGTGCCTGCTTTGGCCCAGCGCGACAGGACGGCCGTGTCCGTCGGCGAAAAGGCCGTGCTGGTATTAAAGGCCAGGAACAAGTAGTCCATGAATTGCGGCGACCAGTTGGGATCGCGGCCTTCCTCGTTCAACATCTGCGGAAACAGGAAGGAACTTTTCAAATGCTCGGTTCGGGCATCGCGTCGCGAAGGGCCGCCGGCGTCCAGCTTCCAGTACCAAAGCGCGAAGACCACAACGTTCGTAATCCAAAGCGCGATGGCGGCACGCAGCAACTCCACTGGCGAATCGCGATGTTGCGGGATGTCTTTGATCAGCCACACCAGCGAAGTAATCATGCCCACGGTGATGGCGCCGTTGGCGATAACTACCAGAGGCCTGGTGATGTGGAAGTCGCCGCGACGGTTCGACACCGCGATGGGAACCATCAAGACCAAAATTACGGCGAGCAACCCCCAGCCGGGGCCCACCGACAGACGCTCCGGCAGCGCGAGGTACACACCGCCGGCGGCGAGCATGGCGACAAATGCAGGCCAGCGAGGCTCGGGAATAATTTTGGGGGTCGTAGCCATGTCGGCGCGCGCGCGGGTGGAGTGTAGTACAGATTTCGCTGCGGCTCCAAAGGCTTACGCATACCGCCGCGAGGAGCTCGAAGCAAAATCCAGGAAATAAACGTCCCCCAAGTACGCACAGGAGCTATGCCAGGGTGGCATAGCACGCCTGCAGCTTCTACTGCCAAACGAGCGGCTCATCCGGGTCGTATGGACGCGAGCCCGCCGGCAATCTGTTGAGGTGAGAGCGACGGTACGAGGGAGGGGACACAAGAGGCTAGAACCGACAACATATGTGTTGAAGAAAATTGCAGCGTGTCTGATACGTACGCGAGTTTGCCAGAAGCTAACGATTGGTTGGCGAGAAAGTACTCGCACCTTTCCGACCAGGCCGCTTCAAAAGTTGGCTCTCCCGAGCGTTTGAGGCGCACTAAGGAAGCTGAGGTGGCCGAGTGAAATCCGGCGGCGCAGCAATCGTACATGCGTTTTCTGTATGCATTGAATCGTGTTCAGGGCTCGCAGAGAATCCATACGAGTGTTATCCGAAGTCGCTTTCGTTCTCCACGAACACTGCCAGTTGCTTGCAATCGCCGGTTTTCCAGTCGCTCAGGTCAGCTTCCAGGATGATGTGAGCGGTCTGGAGGACCCAACACAACTCGGTCTTGTCCATAAATCGCACGCGCACGTAGAGCATTCCTTCCTCGAAGACGTGTTCGGCCCAGTCCACAATCTTGCCTCTGACGCCGGGGTATTGTTTGTCGGGAGCCGGTTGCCGAACTTCTGGCTTGGAAGATGATTTACGCTTCGTCAGGGTGTGTTTTCCTCCGTCGCGTTCTAGGAACGCCGGTGTGGGCCGGACTCTTCGTACTCGCAGACCCTTGGTTGCGCTTACTGGCGCCCTCTGTCGGTTTGTTTGTAGTCCGCTTCTTAGCCGGCTTGTCGTCGTAGGGTTGCTCATCGTCCTTGTCCCAATCGGGAAGCAGCACAGCGCGGGGAGGCAGTCCTCTCTTCCTGCGGGCTTCCTCGCGTTCTTTGATTTCGAGGTAGAAATCAAACGGGTCTTTGTTTTTCTGATCGTAGGCCCGACAGAATTTGTAGGCCCACTCGGCATCGTTCTCGACGATCTCCTCGAACTTGTCGAAGAATTCGCGGTTGGCGTCGACGCGGGCAGTTTCAACTTCGGCACGCGAATATCGGAGCTGGTCGTTGTCGAATAGCGTTACTTTTTCCATTCGTTCGAGTCCGCGGATTACGTTGTCAAACGCCTGATTCAGAGCCAGTAGTCCTTCCAACAGGCTCAGTTTCATGGTTGTCCCACCGTGTCACGAGACGCTTCGCCGCCGGCCAGTTCGACCGGTCTCGGATATTGCCGCTCCCATTCCCGCTGCTCCTCCTGGGTGAAGAACCGTGCCTTGGGTGGCTTACCCTCGATCCGCCGGCGCTCCTCCACGGCTCGCAGGTCCCGGTAAACCTGAGCCTCGTCCAGAGTGTGCTTCTCAAACTCGTGGTGCTTCTTCTCGAATCGGACCACATCGAGTTCCTCATTCCTCCCAACGTTGTTGCAGAAATAGCTGTTGAGCGAAGCGCGATGAATCTCGAAGAGCGTCACTTTTTCGTCGAAGCATGAGGCGTCTAAACCTGAATACTTAGCACGCTTGAGGCGTTCTAGTCCCTGAACTGCCACGTCGATTCCGCGGTTCACCAGCAGAATTGATTCGTAGAGATGAGCCTTTTGCATTCGAGTCTTCCTTTCCGCCCGTGACGAGCGACCGGGCTGCAGAACGATTGGCTAAACGTGGGACACACAGATCCCGGCGAAATAGGTCGACGGATCAAACAGAGAATGGGACTAGACGAACTAGGATTACGGCGGGAATGCTCGAACAGGAAGGAGGGGCTTAGGGTCAACGAATGCAAGCGGTGAACCGCTTGCATGCGAAAACAGAACCGGATAACTTCTGTTGCAGCCATCGTTGCACCTCAACCGTGCGACTTGGTCAGGGGCGTGCCGGTGTTGATCGCACCGGCGCGTCCCGTTGTTTCAGTTGATCGTTCTGCGTCGCTGTTTAGTTTTCTGACGAGGTTTCTTTCTGTAATGCTCGGCCTTGTAGTCCTTCAATTTGGCAAAGCCGACCTCGGTCCAATAACGAAGCTGTGAGCCTGCGATTTTCTCGGAGACAGGCTCAGGCACGACTCCTTTGTCGATCCATCTGTGCAAAGTTGCCCGGTGAATACCCAGCACCCGTGCCGCTTCGGATATCGAATATTGTGCCATTTCAAATATGCGACATGGTGTCGCTTATGTCAAGAGGATAAATCTCGGTCGGATGAATCGCCCCTCGAGCGCTACCATGCGCTGGGAAGGATATCCCACTTTCGGTTCAATTCGAAGACTCGCGGATGGAAAGCCCTCGCTCCCGGGTCCGCCAAGAATGACAGAGCGACGTTAGCGATCCACCAGAGGTCCCGTCCCGCCGCTCAGAATGCGTCGGAAAAGAGGATACCGTAACGAGGGGAATACTGCGGGGCGTGGGGATTTGAAGCTAGGAGCTTAGGTTCTCGGATTCCGACGCGCCTACGGAGGCCGCTATGTGTTGCTGGGGGGCGCGACGCATGGTTTCGACAAAGCCGCGGACGATTTCGGGGTCGAATTGGTTTGCGGCGCAGCGTTCGAGCTCCGAAAAAGCCTCTTCCGGGTTGCGGGCTTTTTTGTAGGTGCGCTCGGACGTAATGGTGTCGTAGGCGTCCGCGATGGCAATGACGCGCGCGCCGAGCGGAATCTGATCGGCGCTGAGGCGGTCCGGATAGCCCGTGCCATCGTAAAACTCGTGATGATGGCGAACCATTTCACGGATGCGATTCATGGCGGCGAGGGGCTCAAGAATCTTCGCGCCCAGCTCCGTGTGGGTCTTCATGGTGGTCCACTCAGCGGCATCGAGGGGCCCGGATTTATTCAGAATGGTTTCGGGGATGCCAACTTTGCCGATGTCGTGGAGCAAACCGGCGAGCCGGATTTCCTCTACTTCGGCCTGGTTCATGCGCAGCGCCTGCGCGATCATCACGGAGTAGGCGGAAACTTTTTGCGAGTGGCCCTGCGTATAGCGGTCTTTGGCGTCAATGGCTAGCGCGAGCGAAGTGACAGTGTCCACCACGGCTGGCGGAACAGGATCGCCGGCGTTGCCGTCGCCGTGTTCGATCAGCGAACGGGTGAACTGCTCGAGGCGGCGGTAGATTTCGTCGAAGGCGTCGGGGCCGGTGGAGAATTGGCGCTTGAGCGTGACGCCCAGATAGGCTTCCAGAACATCTTTTTTCCATCGCTTGGTATCGCTGGGATCGCCTTGTTCGGCGCTGGAAACGGAATTTCCGCCCTGGTGTTTCGACAGATACATCGATGAATCCGCGACCTGAATCAGTTCCTGCGGCGTAGAACCATGCAAAGGGAATCCGGCTATGCCGAAGCTGGCGGTAATATTCTTGTCGCGGAGCAAAGGATCAGCAGCGACCCAGCCGCGGAGCTTGCTGGCGAGCTGAATGGCCTGCTCGACGCTGGTTTCGGGCATGAGGATGACGAATTCATCGCCGCCGTAACGCGCGACGACATCGGAGCGGCGGCAATTCTGTTCGAGAATGTGTCCGACGCGCTGGAGCACGACGTCGCCTTCCAGGTGGCCGTAAAAATCATTCACGAATTTGAAGCGGTCCAGGTCCATAAGGACCAGAGCAAACGGGCGATTGGCACGGGTGGAGCGCTTCCATTCGGAGGAGAGCGCTTCCATCAGGAAGCGGTGGGTTTTGACACCTGTCAGGCCGTCGGTAATGGCCTGCTCCTGAGCTTTCTGGAAAGTGACGGCATTGTGCAAAGCGCCAGCGAACAAATCGGCGAGGGTGCGCAGGAGACGAATTTCTTCGTCCGCGAATTCGCAGGGCTTGGAAGATTCGACGTAGAGCACGCCGAGTAAACTTTCCGCGTAAGTGACCGGCAGAGCGATCGCCGAAACCGTTCCGGGAAGAATGGGGCTTGGCGATTCGGCGTTAACCGCAGTGACAGTGGCGATCTGGCCGGAGCGAGCCACGTGGCCCACGAGACCTTCTCCCAGCAGGATGCGGCGACCCAGTGCGTCGCGCCGTGCGCCCGCTTCGGCCTGAATTTCGAGTTCCTTCGAGGAATAATCGAGAATAGCGATGCCGATGTGATCGTAGGTGAGCGCGTTTTCGATTTCGGTGGCGATCTTCGCGAGCATTTCCTCGGGATTCAGCGTGGTGATGGCGTGGCTGGAGACTTTGTTGATCAGCATCAACTGCTTGGATTTTTTCTGCTCTTCGGAGAAGAGGCGCGCGTTTTCGATGGCGATCGCAGCTTCGCTGGCGAGCACGCGCAGCAACTCGACGTGTCCCTCGTCGAAAGCGCGTTCCTGGGCGCTGTGCACCGCCATCACACCAACGGCCTGGTCATACAAAATGAGCGGAACGGCGCACATCGAGCCGGTCTGTTTGTTTGGCGCGAAACCCATGCGCGCGGTTTCCTCGGAGAATTGTTCGCGGATCAAGAGCGGCTGAACAGTGCGAATCGACGTATTCGGCGAGATGATTGCCCATCGGACGCGTTCGTTTGGACTGGCGCACGCCATCGATGACTTCGATTTCAAAGCGAATCTGTTCCGATTTGCGATCGTAGTAGGCGATGAAGAGGCTGTTGACGTCGAGCAGGCGCTGCATTTCGGAGTAAATGCGTTCGAAGAGCGCGTCTGGTTCGAGGGTGGAGCTCAACGCACGGCCGATTTCGTTCAGAATGTGCAGCTCTTCGCTGCGGCGCGCGGTTTGCTGAATCAGGTAACTATTTTCGACGGCCATGCCGATCTGGTGGCCCAGAGCCAGCAGCAGGCGCAATTCTGGCGGAGCGAAATTGCGATTGTCCGGCGTACCGAGCAGCAGCATCCCGAACACGCGATCTTTGGCCTGCAAGCTGATGCCGACCATGGTGCGCAGGCCCTGAGCAAGCAGCATTTTGCGAACGTCGCGGAAGGGCTCTTCTTTTTCCAGCGCGACCCAGTTGGAATCGCGCGCGAGATCGCGCAAAACGACGAGACCGCCGAGGCGGGCAACGAGTTTGACGAGGTAGTCGTCGAGATTGCTTTCCTGGACAGAGGCGCAGAAGGAGTCGTCCAGCCCCGTGACAACGACGGATGCGGGGCCATTTTCATCGCCATAGTGCAGGATGAGAGCGCCGGCGGGAATGCGCACCACATTGAGAACGCGATCCAGCGCCTGCGCGAGCATTTTCTGAATTTCGCCGCCGGCAAAGCTGGAAGTGGCGAGATTCAGATTGGAGAGCGCGAGCATGTTGCGCTCGACACGGCGGCGCTCTTCGTCGTACACGGCCATCAACATAAGCACGCCACCAATAATTTCCGCGAGCAGGGCGAACGGCTGGAGGTTGGCACTGGCCAGCGGTCCCAGGTGCGCCTGGAAGATGAAGAGCAGGCGCAATCCGCCGGTAGCGACAAATGTGCCAGCCAGCAACTTATCGGCGCGTGATTCCTGTTTGCGACCTTCCTGCCAGAAGACTTGCGCGGTAAGAAAGAACGCGACAGCAACTCCGAAAGCCAAGGGAATCGCGATCCACTCGCGCGGGTAGGCGAACGACCAGAATGCGGCGCCAGCCGCCGCCAAAGCGACGCGACGCGCAGAGAGCGTGAGCCGCGCATACAATCGCGCCGAACAATAAAATGCCAGCGCGGCGAGCGCCATGACCCATTCGCTTATGATGCCAACCCACGGAGAAAGGGGCGCGGGACCAGCGAATGCAGAGCGTACGAAGTAGAGCGACACGAGCAACCAGGCCGACGCCCAAACCAAGAGGTATGCCTGGCGCTTCTGCTGATAGACATAGGCAAAGAATATGCCCAGCAGAAATGCGCCGGCGAGAAGCACGACCGCACTCGTGTTGAGATGACTTAACAACTCAAAACTCCGTAACCAGGACACTGCAGATTTCTCCTGAGAATAGCAGAAAATTGATGGGTGTTCGGCCGGGTGTCCAGCCGAGTTTCGTGGAGGTCACCTGTACTAACACGTGCCCGATAAACGGCTGCACGGAACCGAAAATTGTTCGAATACCGGCTAAATACGCGCATTGCATGGCCTAGGCCGAAGATGCTGCGGCCTGCGGATACTATGCGATTCGCCGATGCCTAGGTCAACAGTACTGGCGTACCAACTCTCTTTGGATCAGCAATTTGCGTAGCATCTCGGAGTCCGTGTGGGCAGACAATTTCTTGCCGTGTACGACAGGTTGGCAGGATCTTGTTACTGCGGTTTTCCAGGGGAATTGGGAGGAGTTTGATCGGCGGCGGCTTTGGGTTTGCCGATCGTGGAGAGAGTTTCGACGCTAAATTTTTTGTAATCGGAATAGCGCGTGGTGCCGTCCACTTTAATTCCCTTCAGAAGCAGCACGCGCACGTCAATGTGCACCTCCTCATAGGTCGGGAGCCAGACTTCGTTGTTTACGAAGGTTTGTTCGAGCACTACGCGAGTTCCCTTCTGCAAATCGGCCAGCAGGCCGCCGGCGAATTTCACATTGTTGACGAAGAAGGCGTCGAGGCGGACGACATCGAGGGCTTTCTCGTCAATCCAGATAACGCCGCCGAGCTTCTGGATGACTTTTTCCACCAGCGTGCGCGCCTTGAATTCGGGATTGGGCTCGAAGTCGAAGACCAGCACGTCTTGGCCGCGGAAACGTTCACGGCGCGGATTGACGAATTGGCAGGCACGGAGGAAAGCGTCTATGGAGACCTCTTCTTCCTCCTCTTCCTTCTGGGCTTGCTTGCTTTTTTCGTCCGGGCTTTCTTTTTTGTTCGCGTTCTTTTGCAGTTCGTCGATTTGCTTCAGTACCCGGGCGTTTTCTTTTTTCTGGGCTGCGGCGCTGAGGGGCTGGCCGTCAATTTTGACGAGAGTGGAAACTTCGGTGCCGTCGAGATAAAAGAAAGTGGATTCGCGGACTTCGGGCTTTTTCGGTTTGCCGTTGCCTTCGTATTCGGTTTCTTCTTCAACCTTCGTGCCGGCATAGTTCTCTTTGATTTTGTCGACGGCTTGCTGGTTGGCATCAATTTGCTTGAAGAGGGCTTTCAGGTCGGGGAGTTGCACCTGCGATTTCCGCGGAAAATCGAAGACGCGTTCACCGACCGGTTCGTTCACTGCGGCGCGGGTTATTTCAATCGAGTAAATCTCGGCGCCGCGGTGCAGCTCGATCTTGTGCGGCAGCTGGACGCCGTTCTCCGCGCGGTAGTCGTCGTAGAGTATTTCCTGGTTCACGCCGCCTACTCGCGCGGATTCTTTCACGATCCGGTGCGATTGCGCGTCGAAGAACACTTGCCACTGCACGCCTGAGGGCGTCGTGACTTCCAGCTGAAGCGCATCCGTCCCGCGCACTTGCGCGGCGCCGGCATAGGTGACGACCAGCTTGTTCTTCTTCGGATTCAACAGATGCGAATTGTAATAGCGCGCGGCGGCTTCCAGTTGCAGGCCTTCGGGACCGACCAGAGTGGAGATTTCTCCGCCCGCGTTCTGATGCCAGGCGGACTTGCCATTGAACGCTTCGATCAAAGTCTGGTCACCGGTCACTAATTCGGAGTAGTAGCGGTCGGGCAATTTCAGGTCGAAAGTGTAGGCGCCGGGTTTGCCGCCGTTTTGCGCTGCGACCGTCCCCTCCAGCTTGATGGTTTGGATTTTCGCGAGCGCGTGCGCACCACCTGAGGCTTGCACGTATTGATTCAAGATTTTGCTGGCATCCTGCGCTTGCACAGGAGCGGCGAAGCAAAGGAAGAGCAAGACAACAGGCCGAGCGAGCAGACGTAAGCGCATAGGGTTCATCCTTAGATACGCACGGATGCGCAAAAGGTTCCGGGTATTTTTCCGACGCGCCGAAACGCACGTTTCGAGGACGTTTCGAGGCGTTTCGAGGCTGGCTCGATTTTGGCTCCTGCTTCCGATAAGATGGGTGACTCTCTTATGGGGAAGGAATTCGACAGAATGTCTGCTGCACAAAAACCGCGCGTGCGTTTTGCGCCTTCTCCGACGGGCTATTTGCATGTGGGCGGAGCGCGCACTGCTTTGTTCAACTGGCTTTTTGCGAAACACGAAGGCGGCACGCTGCTGCTGCGCGTGGAAGATACGGACGTGGAGCGCAACAAGCCCGAATTGGTGAACGGAATACTGCTGGCGCTGCAGTGGCTGGGAATCGAGTGGGACGAAGGGCCATTCTTCCAGTCGCAGCGCGGGGAAATGTATCTCGCCGCGGCCGAGCGAATTTTGGCTAGTGGTGCCGGATACGCGTGCTACTGCAAGGCGACCGCCTATGCGGGCGGGGATTATTCCGCGGCGGAGAATGAGGATCACGAAGGCGAAGGAGATGATGAGGGGCCGAAAACTCTGAAGGCGGTGGCGTGCCCTTGCCGCGATTTTTCAGATGCAGAGCGCGCGGCGAAGGAAAAGGAAGGTGTGCCGCGGGCGATCCGTTTCAAGACTCCGCGCACGGGCGTGACGAAATTCCAGGATGCAGTGTTCGGCCCGCGCGAAATTCAGAATGCGGACATCGAAGATTTCGTGCTGTTGCGCTCGAGCGGCGTACCTACCTATCAGCTGAGCGTGGTGGTGGATGATATTGACATGCGCATCACGCATATCATTCGCGGCGCGGATCATTTGTCCAACACACCTAAACAGGTGCTGATTTATCACGCGTTGGGCGCGGCGCCACCAATTTTCGCGCATGTGCCGCTGATTCTGGGGCCGGATCGCACGCGACTTTCGAAACGGCACGGTGCTACCAGCGTCGCTTCGTACGCGGACGAAGGATTTCTGCCCGAGGCGTTCCGGAATTTTCTGGCGCTGCTGGGATGGTCCACAGGCGATGACAGCGAATTCATGCGGACTACGGAGCTGATCGAGCGCTTTCAGCTTTCTGGCGTCAGCCGCACGAATGCGATTTTCGATCGCGCGAAACTGGAATGGTACAACACGCAATATCTGCAGAAGCCGCCGGTGGAGGAGTTGCTGCCGTTTGTGGAAGCGGAATTGCAGCGCGCGGGATTGTGGAAGGACGAATGGGCGACGACCGAGCACGCCTGGTTTGCGCATGCGGTGGATCTGATTCGGCCGCGGACGCGCTTGCTGACCGATTTTACTGGTTGGGCGCGGGCGTTTTTCACGGATGAGTTTGATTACGAGCAGGAAGCGTGCGATAAATTCTGGAAGGACGAAAAGGTCTCCGGCGCTGATGGCCAAGCTGACCGAAGCGCTGGCGGCGCTGCCTGATTGGAACCATGACGCTTGCGATGCGGCGTTGCGGGGAGTGGCGGCGGCTGAGGGCGTGAAGGCTGGATTGCTGATCAATGCAACGCGCGTAGGGATTGTGGGGCGTGCCGTAGCGCCGCCGCTCTTCGATACGATGGTTGTGCTGGGCAAACAGCAGGTGGTCGAGCGGCTGCGGCGGGCTTTGACGTTTCTCGCTTCACGGTAGCATCCGGGAAATTTTCCCGGGGAAATCTCTTCGCTAGAACCTGGAAGAGGTCGCGAAAGTCTGCGGTGGATTCGCGGACTTACTTCGTGGCGGATGTGGAGAAAATTTCAGGATGAGCTGCGTGCGTCGCTGCGCCGGCTGCGGCTACGTCCACGCGGACGTCAACCGGAACCTTCACTGGGGGCAGGCAAGTGGTGTCGTTGCACGCCTGATAGCGGAGGGTGACGGGAAAAGTTACGGCGCCGATGGGCGCGTCGTTGTGCGCGATCAGGCGAAGCTTCAGCGTTACGCTGGCGGAATACACGTCGAGACCTTTGGGCGAGAATGAAAATTTTTCCACTCGGCCGGCGGGATAGAGCGTATCCAGAAGCTCGAATCCGGTAGGGAGCTTGGGCGTGAGAGTCGTGGCAATCAAATATTGATCGGTGGGGTGATGCGAATTCATGTGGTAGCCATGCGCGATGTCCACGGCCACGGCCACCTGAAATTCTTTTCCGCGCGGCACGGGCTCCAGCGAAACGAAGGCGCGGGGTTTCACGACCGCCGCCGGACTGGGGACATCGGCTGAGCTCTGTGCAGCAGCGGCTGGGGGTGCGCTCGGCGCAAAATCACCGGCGGCGAGCGTCAGAAAGAAAGCGCAAGAGACAACAGCTTGTGTAAATCGCATCGTCCGTCTAAACCTCAATCGGGGTGCCTAGTTTTTCGGTGAGAATGCGGCTCATGACTTGATGGAGCGTCTCGCCGGTTTTGTCCTGCACGAAGGCTTGCGCGGAATCCGACCAGCCAAGTTTGAAACTGGTGGTCAGCGCGGAAATCCAGATTTGGCGGACGGGCGTGTTGGGGCTGATCACGAAACGCGTCTCGTCTTCGTCGGCAAATTCAATCTCCAGCTTCCCGCTGCCGCCTTCCACTTCGAAATCGTTCGCATCGCCCAGTTCGAGCAGACGATTGCGCAAGGCTTCGAAGGTGGCGTCACATTTTTTTGTGAATTCCTGTTCATTCATCATAGCAGTGGCAGGTTACCGCAGTTGCGCGAGCGGGAGCAAGGAAGACACGCGCCGAGATGTCAGAGCAGCGACTGAATCAATTTGTCGAGATCGCCTTCGCTGGCCAGGCCGATGTAGCGCTTGGCGATTTTGCCTTCGCGTGTGATGACGAAAGTGGTTGGCAAGCCGAGCAGGCCTCCGAATTTGTCCGCCAGATCATCATTTCCCAGCACGATGGGATAATTCATGGTCATCGGGTGGCCTTCGACGTCGAACTGAGTCTTCTGCGCATACGGTTCGACGACGCTCTTCCCTTCCTCATCCATCGCGACGCCTAGTAGAGTGAAACCCTTGTCTGCGTATTTTTTCTGGAAATTGATCATCCAGGGAATTTCGGCCTGACAGGGCTCGCACCAGGTAGCCCAGAAATTAACGACGACTACTTTTCCTTTGAGGCTCGCCAGCGAGACGTCCTTCCCCTGCAAATCTTTGAAGGTGACCTCCGGTTCGTTCGGTAGAGGCTTTTCCGTGCCGAGGCCGGCCGCCTGGCTGCCGCCGGATTTGCAGCCCGCGAAACCCGCTGCAGCGGCTGCCAGCAGAATCACAACCAGCGAAAATTTCCACGATACGCGCATGCACAATACTCCCATTAGAGAGAAAACTTATTCAGAAACGCGAGCTTGCCTGAAAGCCATGTGAGGCGGTTCAGGAAAACCAAGCCGCCGACGGCCAGCAGCAGCACGCCGCTGAAAACTTCCACAGTGTGAAGATGGCGGCGAAACTTTTGATAAAAACGCAGAAACCCGCCGATGCCTAGCGCGGTGATCAGAAACGGAATCGCGAGACCGGCGGAATACACGGCCAACAGAAAAATTCCCTGCCACACCGTGTCGCGCGTCGCGGCCACAGCCAGCACGCTGGCTAGAATCGGTCCGATACACGGCGTCCACCCGAACGCGAACGCAAATCCCATTAGAAAACCGCTCGCGGCTCCGGGCTGGCCTCCCAGATTGCGAAAACGAACGTCGCGATTGAGCCAGCGCGTGAGCGAAGGGCCCAGCAGAAAAATCAGAGAGATGGCGATGAAATGGATGGGCTTCAGCCAAAGGGGGAGCAGGCCTGCGCGGAGGCTGAGCGCGATTCCGGCGGCGACCAGCGCGCAGCCGATCAGCAATCCGGCGCGCACGGAAATTTTCGCGAGCAGTCCGGTGAGGTGCAGGCCGAACAGGACAATCAACGCCCCGGCGATGGGCGCGAGCGACGCGCGATGGCGCAGCAAGAACGAACCGACCGCGCTGGCGGATGCTCCGAAGGAAATGAAGACCACGGAAAATCCGGTGACGAACGCCAGCGCGGAAGTGAGCAAGCCCGCGCGCGGCGTCTTGCCCTCCTTCAGCTGCTCGACGCCAATCCCCGACAGCATGGAGATGTAGCCGGGCACCAGCGGGAGCACGCACGGGGAAAGAAACGATACGAGGCCGGCGAGAAATGCCGCAAATATGGAGACGTCCATTCGGTTCGTTCGCGTCCTTTTGCTGCCGGCTCGTTGCCTGTGTCAGACGCGGCAACGATGCGCGTGCAATTTGTAATTTTCCCACATCCTTTGGACGTGTGGCTGCGGTTTTTCGCGCTTTCGCCCGCGGGCGAGGAAAACCCGCCAGGTGTCGCCAAAATCCTGCTGTTTGCGCCGTGCCGGCCGCCTGCTGCTCGCGCTAAGTATCTGACAAAACAGCACTAAACGCCATCGTGCTGGTGGCATGGCGGATGCAATCACTTGCCGCAAGGGCCCGTCCGCTGGAGCCGGGAGCGGCGGAAATCTTGCCACTCGCGGTGGCGGGCCCATAGATTTTTGTACGAGATTGCCGATGAGGAGGCGCGATGACACCGAATCAAGTGACCGCCACGCGAGTGCTTGCGGCATTTGCGGCTGTGGCTTTGTTTACATTTTTTGGTGACGTGCTCGCAGCGGACATCGCGGCCGTGCTGCTGACTGTAGCCGCTATTGCTTTGGACGGCTTGGACGGCTACATCGCGCGGACACGCGGCATGGCGACGCCGCTGGGCGCGCAACTGGATATTTTGGGTGATCGCGTGGTGGAAAATCTGTTCTTCACATTTTTTGCGGTGGCCGGACTGGTTTCGTTGTGGCTGCCGATTTTGTTTTTTGTGCGCGGAACTTCGATCGATTTTCTGCGCGGCCTCGCGAGTCGGGCAGGACGAAACGGATTCGGCGACAGCTCGATGCTTGCAACCTGGTGGGGACGAGCGCTGGTGGCGTCACGCGCCAGCCGCGGCGCCTATGCGATTCTGAAGTGCGTGTGCTTCTGTTACCTCGGATTGCTGCTGCCGGTCGCGCGCTGGCAAGCGGATTGGTTGGACGCAGGCGTTCGTCATTGGCTCTTGCTCACGGGGCAAATCCTGGCAAGTACAGCGGCTTTCTTCTGTGTGCTGCGGGCTGTGCCGGTGGTGTGGGAGGGGCGCCGCTATCTTGGTGCGGTTGAACGAAAAATTTCTGCGCGAAGTGCCCCCGCAATCTCGGGGGTACGATGACGTGCGCGACCGGGCGTGCGGAAACGGTGGGCGCGTTCTTCGATGTGGATGGCACGTTGCTTCGAGCGCCGTCGTTGGAATGGCGGTTCATCGGTTACCTGCTGGAGCGCGATGAAATCTCCAGCGGGCACGTAAGCCGATGGCTGGCGCGGTTTGCTGCAACTTTCTGGCACGATCTGCATGCTGCTACGCTCGGAAACAAACTTTATCTCCGCGGACTCAGCGAAGCATTAGTGAATGAGTGGGAAAAATCGCTAGCGCCGGCATTGGATTCGCTCGCGTGGTTCGCCGAAGCACTGCAACAGATTGCTTGGCACTGTGCTCAGGGGCATCGCGTGTTTCTCATTTCCGGAACCTTGGCGCCCTTGGCCGGTGTGGCGGCGCGAAGTCTTGGCGCGTTGCTTTGCGCGGAAATTGCAGTGTGCGCGACGGAACTGGAAGTCGCGCCGGGTGCACCGCGAATCTGGAACGGACGGATCGCCGGCGAGCACAGGAGCGGCGGCGCGAAATTGCGCGCGGTTCGCATGCTCGCGGCGCGCTACGGGCTCGATCTTGCGCGCAGTTATGCCTACGGCGATAGCGCCGCCGACCTGCCGATGCTCGAAGCTGTGGGATCTGGCTTCGCGGTGAATCCCTCACGGGGCTTGGCTCGTGTGGCAGGGAAGCGCGGGTGGCAGATATGCATGTGGAAAAAAACGTTGGGCGAGACTCCAGACTTGGCGGCGCGGCGGCTGGCATCGAAGGTGGCGCGATGAAATTTGCGTTCGGTCCGTTGACCGGCAGGGGCGGTTCCATCACCAGCTTTGCAGAAACCCAGGTTCTCGCTTCGCAGGATGCGAAATCGGAGGCGGCATCGCAGCCGCTAGCGGAGGTGTTGCGCGCTTGCGGAGCGTTTGAGTGGGTGACGATCAGCTATTTGGGCTGGACGCTCGCACTGTTGTGCTTATGCCATCGCAACATTCCGCACGCAGGGCGTTATTTTGCGATTCACAGCACGATCGCGGTGGGAATCGTCTGGCTTGCACGGATGGCCGCGCGTTCACCGAATCGCGCGGTGCAATTTTTGCGACATTGGTTTCCCTTAGCGCTCTACATTTTCTTTTTCGAGGAGTTACGCGAGTGGGTGCATGCGATTTTTCCCGGCTGGTTTGATGGCTGGCTGATTCAATTCGATTGCAACTTTGCCGGCGTGCATCCGGCTGCGTGGATGGCGCGGTTCGCGAATCCCGTGCTGAACGATTTCATGCAATTTTCTTACATGACCTATTTTCTATACCTGGTGATTCTTCCGGCGATCCTCTATATTCAGAAAAAGCGCAGCGGCGTTCTGGACTGTGATGGCCTCAACGGCCATCGCGCATTATTCGGTGTATGTGATCGCAATACTATTTCCCAGTCGAGAGCCCTTACTTTGCACTGGCGTCGCTGCATCCTGGCACCGCTGACGGGCGGCGCGTTCACGACGACGATTGAGTTTATCGAGCGATTCGGGCGGGTCCACGGCGCGGCGTTTCCTTCCGCACATGTGGCGGGTTCGATGGTCGCGCTGCTGGCTGCGCGACGATACAACCTTGGCTGTTCTGGATCTGCCTGCCATTTTTTTGCAGCATGTGCGTAGCGACGATCTACGGGCGCTACCACTATGTAGCGGATGTGCTCGCGGGGATCGTTGTGGGCGCGATTGGCTGGGCGGCGGGACAGTGGGTAATGGAACGTGAGGGCGCCGTGCCGCCATCAGGCGGGCGCGGCTCAAAATATTTTTTCCGGGCGGAGGAGCGTGCCCATGGAGCCGAGATTGGCGATGCGGAAGACACAGAGATATTGATTTTCACTGCGGATATTGCCGAAAGAAAATCGGCGGTATTCGAACGCCGATCCGCAGCACGAGCCGTTGTAGCCAACTTCGGCAATCTGGTTCTGGAATGATGCCGCGGTGAGGTCGTAGCTGGCGCCGAATGTGGAGTTGAAGCCACGGCGCGTGAGATCTCCGTAGCCGATGAGGGCGCGGACCTGATTGGAGCGCGGCTCGAAATAAAATTCGGAGGATTATCGGCGGGCGGCGTGGGCAGATTGACCGTGGAAAAATGGGCCAGGGTGAGGAACGATTCCTTGTAAGGCTTCCACTTCAGCAGGTCGCCGATGGCGGTCAATTGGCCGTGCGCGGGGATCGAAATTGACAATGAATTGGGTGTCGAAATGTCGGCCCGGCTCGATGCGGAGGTCGCTGACAATCGGAGAAAAATGCCGGGCTGGCCAGAAAGGCAAAAGGCGTCAGCGCGTCGGTGGTTTGAAAGACGTTGCGCTGGCCAGTGACCAACGCGCCGCCGAAACTGGGATCGAAGAAATATTTCTGGGAGAGCTTCCAGCTGAGAATTTCCTCAGCGGTGCCGTCTTTCTTGCGGCGGTAGAGGCGCTGGGTGATGCCGTACTGAACTCGTTGGTATCGGTGAGGGTTTCATCTTCATCGAAGCGCACGATACGGCGAAATCGTTGACGCCGTTGACGTAGGTGTAAATAATTTCCGGCTCGATGACATGCTTCCATTTCGTTCCGGAATCCGAAGAGCCCCACACGCGTTCCAGCGTCGGCGGGCGCATATCCACGGAAAATTCCTCGGTGTTGCGGAAGAATCCGTTGTTGACGTAGAAGCCGTTTTGAATCTGCCCGCCGTAGTAGGTGGAGCGGAAAGTGAAGGTAGGAGTCACGTCCAGCCAAGCGCCCCAGTGCAGCGGAATGGTGACGGTGGGCGCGATTTCGCTGCGCGCGACGAAATTCGCCGTTCTGAAATCCGGTCACGGTGTCTGCGAACGGTGCGCGGCGTCTGAAAACGCGTCGAAGGAAAAATAAATGGGCAAGTTTTTCCACGGGGCCTGATCCACCGAGCTGAAACGGACTTCGGGGGCGGTGCGCAGGATATACGTACTGTCGAAGGCGTGGCGCTTACATAGTTTTGATAGCTGAGGGCGGCGAAATTCAGGCTGAATCCGCGAAAATTCTTGGTGAGGAACGCGGTGTTGCGCACTTCGGAGTTGATGGCCTGCACGAACGTCTCGCTGAACGCCAGGCGGTAGGTGAGTGACGACAAGTTATCGAGGTCGGCGACGGCGCGCCAACCCTCGGGCAGCAGCGCGGTAAAAAGCAGGCGCGCTTCGTGTCCGCCCTGATTGATGGGAGGTCCCGAGGGTTGCGGGAGGCCGCGATCGACCACTCCGTTGTAGGTTATCTCCAGCGACGCATTCTCCCAGGGACGCATGCGCAAGACGCCCCGTTGGCTCCAACCGCGGCGGCTGTAGTAGTTGGCGCCGACAGTCAGGTCCGCCCAGTCCGTGGGAGCCCAATAAACGCCGTCGCCGAAAATATAACCTTTGCTGGAACTCTCGCCGAAATCAGGAATCAAGAAACCCGAGGCGCGCTGTTTTTCCGCGGGGAATGTGGCGTAAGGCAAATACAAAACCGGGACGGAAAACACGCGGAAATTTCCATTTTCCAGATGAACAGAAGTCTTGAGGTAAACGGTGGCTTCGGGTGCATAAAATTTCCAAGTGGGCTTGTCTGGGTCGCAGACGGTCATCCAGGAGTTGTGGACTATGTAGGTGTTTTCATCAATGCGCTCGGCCTCTTGCGCTTCGAAATAAATTGGATTGGGGCTAATGAGGAGCGTTTGCGTAGGTTGGCGCTGCATGGCGTTGACCTCACGCGGCGGTGCTGGGGGGCGGCGCTGAACGGCGAAGGTGGCGCGGACGTGATGGAAAGTGCCGCGTCCGGTCGCGAGTTCATAGCGAGCGTCTGTGGCTTCCACGTGCTGCGTGAAGTAATCGAGTTGGACGTGACCGCGCGCGATTACGACGCGGGTGTCTTCGTTGTACTCGACGTGATCGGCGCGCAGGCGGGTGTTCTGGTAATGAACATCCACGTCGCCATCGGCGTAGTAAATTTTGCCGACCTGGCGCTGTTGTTTGGCTTCGAGAGTGGCTTCCTCGCCCGGAGTTGCGGTGGCGTTTTTCGAGATAGGCTTGGACTGTTTTTTTTGTGGAGTTTGCTGGGGCGGGGTGCCGACGCTTTGCGCGCGTGCGAGGCGCGTGTTCGCAAGCAAGATCGGCAGCAACAATGGGAGAAGAACGTATCTGCGAAGCGGTTGCAAGACCGTTGCTTTCGGCATGCCTCGTGAAAATCGCATTCCTGCCATGAAAAAAGAAATTCGAGCCTAACACGCGTGCCGCAGGCCCGCAATCAGCCATGCGCGACGACGCCGGTTGTGTGGCTAGGCGGCGGCGTTACCAGCTAAGGCAGCAGCGTAGTGTTGTTCGCCGGGACTGAGTGAACCGGCAGGGTCGTGCGAGCGTCCATTGCCAGTGCATTCAGAATGGGGCGACCGGTCGCGGGTTGCCTGATACGCAACACGGGCCACGTTAATTGCTGGGCGAGCGGTCCGCGTATTTCGGCCGCGTGCTAACATAGCCGTGTTCCGTCACTGGAATACCGCAGCGCAAAACGGACCAGTGATACAAATATGCAGGCATTGCGGCGCCCTCTTGCTCGAGGACGTCGAAAATTGCAGTTTCTGTGACGCACCGCTCGCCGAGACCGGCGACAATTCCGAGTCAGTCGCGATAAGTGTGTCCGCGCCAGAAACTTCTCATGGTGCGCTCGACACAGACGACGATCCCGACGCTGCCAGATCCGCTGAACCCGAATGGCGGCGAGAAGTTTCGCGCCGGCTGGAAGCGTATCGCGTGCGGCGCGGACGCTGTCGGCCGGACGATTCGCAATCCGGGCTGCCCTTCTCGCGTGCGTCCACGGCGCTGGCAGAAGACGATCGCGAGATCGAGGAGATCGAGCTTTACGAACGGCAGCGTGCGCGGGTGCAGCAGCGCCCCGTACAAAAGAAACTGCAAAATGAACGCGTCGAGATCAATATTCAGCCCGAGCTCGACTTCACGAGTTTCCCGGACGACCGGGCGCATCCGCAAACGGCGCTGGTGCCGGTGGCGGGCCTGGTCGAACGGCGGCACGCGGGCGCGTTGGATTTTCTGTTCCTGGCGCTGACCTACGCGGGGTTTCTGGGCTTGTTCCGGTCGCTCGGCGGCCAACTGGCGCTGGAAAAAGTGGACGCCATCGTGTATGTGGCAACGTTCTACCTCTTCTACGCGCAATATTTCTTTCTGTTCACCACTTTTGCGGGCGCCACGCCGGGAATGCAAATCTGCGGGCTGACCATTGTGCGGCTGGACGGCAGCTTGCCGGACACGCGGCAATTGCTGTGGCGCAGTTTTGGCTATCTGCTTTCCGGCGCGACGATGATGCTGGGATTCCTGTGGTCGCTGTGGGATGAAGATCGTTTCACGTGGCAGGACCGCATCTCACAAACCTATGTTACGGCGGCGACGCCGGTGACGGAACCGAGCGAGTTTCAGGTGCACCGTACGCAACGCCAACGCTTCGCACACAAGTAGATCGGAAAGCGGGTAGCGCGACGGCGCAGATTAAAGGTCGCCAGCCCGGCGAAGCGAAGTCGGGCACGGCCCTCCTGAGGCGAGCAAGGCATGCCGTGTCCCGACGGATGGCGATTACCAGCGAGCCGCGCTGCCTGCGTGCGCTGATTTCGCGTTGGCGTCGAGGATCCCTGCGAACTGCTGCGCGGGCCTGTTCCCGGCGTTTTGTCTTCGTTGCTGAAAGTGCACCTCGCGGGTTACCGGTCATCTCTCAGGCCTCGTCGCGGCAATTCTTTGGCGGCGCGCGAGGGGCAGCGAACTATGATGGCCGCGGCCAGGTGATGTTCCCATGAAAGAGATCATCGAAAAATTTATCGGCTATCTACGATACGAGCGCAACGCCTCACCGGAAACGGTGGACGATTATGGCGGGGACGTGCGGCTGTTCCAGCAATTCCTGACTCCACCAGGCGCACCCACGTTGCCGCTGGCGGACGTGGATCACCGCGTGATTCGCGAATTCGTGAGCTGGCTGTACGACCGGAAACTGCAGAAAGTGACCGTGGCCCGCAAGCTTTCGGCGCTGCGGACTTTTTTCAAATTTTGCGTTCGTGAAAAGTACACGCGAACGAATCCGGCGAAACTGGTAAGCACGCCGAAGTTGCCCAAACTGGTGCCGCGAGTGCAGACCGCCGAAGAGATCAATAATTTTCTGGATGGCCTGCCGGGCGGCGCGGCTGCCAAGCCCGTGCCTGCGCGCAGAAAAAGTGGGAAGAACGCGCCGCCCAAGCTTAATGCTACCGCACAGCTGATGCCCCGGCGCGACCGCGCGATGATCGAATTGCTGTACGCCTGCGGACTCCGTGTGAGTGAGCTGGTGGGCTTGCATCTGGGCAGCTTCGACAAGACCGGGCAAATGCTGCGCGTGCTGGGGAAGGGCCGCAAGGAACGCGTGGTGCCCTATGGCGGGAAAGCGCAGGAAGCGCTGGAAGCCTATTGGCCGGTGCGCGACCGGATTCTGGGACAGGCGCGCAGACCTGCGAATGCGGAAGCCGTGTTTTTGAATCCTTCCGGCGGGCGGTTGACGGACCGCGCGGTCCGTTACATCCTGAAAAAATATTGCCGGCTGGCGGGAAGTAATCTGGATCTGCATCCGCACTCATTGCGGCACGCCTTTGCCACGCATTTGCTCAACGACGGAGCGGATCTGCGCGCCATTCAGGAGCTTCTGGGCCACGCATCTCTTTCGACCACGCAGCGCTATACGCAGACGAGCATCCGGCAACTGATGGCGGTGTACGATAAATCCCATCCGCACGCCTGAGACGCACGCCTAAAAATTGTTTCGGCACTTTTGGAACATCGAGGAGCGTTGCCTTAGGGTACAGTAGCGTACTATGCGGTGTGATTTCTTGCGTTCGATCCGTGCAGCCGGGAAATCGCTGTGATTTCTAGTCGCAGAGCGGCGATGCAAATGAAAGCAACTCGCCTGCTCTTGCGGCATCCAATCTGCAGGGTTCTGCATATATTTAAATAATGAAGCACAAGGACTATTGCGAATGAAAACCGTGCAAGCGAAAGTAACGCAACTCGTCCCGGAAACTCCTGCCACCACGGGCTTGCAGATGTATCTGGAAACGCTTTGCTACAAAACGCGAGAACGGCTGGAGCTGATCAATATTACGAAGGACCTGAACGAAGTGGTGCGCAGGCACGGGTTGAAGGCCGGATTCGTGCTGGTGCAGTCACTGCACACCACGACAGCGGTGTTCATCAACGAATTCCAGCAGGCATTGTTGGACGATATTAAGTCCTTTCTGGAACGCTTGGTCGGGCGCATTGATTACTGGCGGCACAACGATCCGGATCTTTCCGAGTGCAGCCGGCAGAACGCGGATTCGCATCTGCGCGCGATGGTGCTGGGGCACACGCTTTCCGTACCGCTGCGAAACGGTGAACTCGCGCTGGGTTATTGGCAATCGATTATTTTGGCGGAACTGGATGGCCCGCGCGAGCGGTCTATTCACGTGCAGGTGATGGGTGTGGCGGACGCTTCTAAACGCTAACACCTGGTTGCGACGCGGGCGCCTGCAGCCGGGATTTAGAGCACGCGGCGCGGCGTGGCATCCAGGGTTTCGCGAACTTTCTGCAGAAATTGCAGCGGGGTGTAGGGTTTGCGGATGAAGGCGCAATTGTCCGGCAGACCCTGGCGGACCAGCACGGCGTCGTCGGTGTAACCGGACATATATAGGACGCGCATTTCGCCGCGCGCGCGACGCAAGGTGTTGGCCAGCTCGGGACCGCTCATTTCAGGCATGACCACATCGGTGATCAGCAGGTCAATCGGTCGGGTGTGGTTGGTGGTGATCTTCATGGCGTCGGCTCCGGAAGGCGCTGATAGGACAACGTAACCGCTTTCCCGCAAGATTTCGCAGACCAAGTCCCGCACGACCGCTTCGTCTTCGACCAGCAGTATCGTCTCCCTGCCAACACTGGAATTGACAGCCGCCGGCGCGTGGGTTCTGCGCTCGGGGAGCTCGCTTGCGCGAGGAAGGTAGATTCCAAATGCGGCTCCTTTGCCCGGCTCGCTGAAAACAGTCACGCAGCCCCCGCTTTGTTTCACGACTCCGTACACCGTGGAAAGACCGAGCCCGCTGCCCTTGCCAAGTTCCTTGGTGGTGAAGAACGGCTCGAAGATACGGGGCATCACGTCCGGCGCGATTCCGTGGCCGGTGTCTGCGACCTGTAATCGGACGTAGGCTCCGGGAATCAGCCCGGGATGCTGACGCGCCAATACAGCGTCCACTTGGATGCGGCAGGTCTCGAGCGAGAGCGTGCCGCCGCGTGGCATGGCATCCCGCGCGTTGAGCGCGAGATTGAGGATCACCTGTTCGAGCTGTGCAGGATCGGCCTTCACGCTGCCGATTTTAGGATCGAGGCGCTGTACCACGCGCACATCTTCGCCGATGACGGGCCGCAGCAGCCTTTCGCATTGCTGCACGAGCGCGTTCAGATCCAGCACAGCGGGCTGCATGATCTGGCGATGGCTCAAGGCCAGGAGGCGCGAAGTCAAATCGCGCGCGCGCATGGCGGCAAAATTAATTTCGTTGGCCATGCGCAGCAGCGAGCTTTGCTCTGTGAGTTTTTTCTTGAGCAGCTCGCTGTAGCCGAGAATTCCGACGAGTAAATTATTGAAATCGTGGGCTACGCCGCCGGCGAGACGTCCCACGGCTTCCATTTTCTGCGCCTGGCGGAGCTGCACCTCGAGGGCGCGGCGATCGGTGACGTCGCGAATGATTGCGATCACGCACGGCTGGCCGGAGAGTTCGATGGTGTGGGCGGACATCTGAACGGTGCGGAGTTCGCCCGATTTCACCGCCATGCGGATTTCCAGATCGCGCACGGCACCGGAGCGGCTGAGGAGCGCGACGACGTGCTGGCGATCCTTGGGATTGGCCCAGAGACCCAGTTCCAGGGTGGTGCGACCGATGACTTCCTCGCGGGTGAAACCCGTCAAACGGAGAAAATTATCGTTCACTTCGATGAAGCGGCCATCGCCCATCGAGGTGATGGTGACGACATCTGGTCCCAGATGAAACGCTTTCGAGAATTTCTCTTCGGAGACGCGCAATTTTTCTTCGGCGTGCTTGCGGTCAGTGACGTCACGCACGGCGAGGCACAGCGTGTACTGCTCGGTCTCTGCGGAAGGAATGCGGTTCATGCGGGCCAGAAACCAGCGCTTACCGGCGGGCACGTCGAGCGAGTATTCGAGCTCTTCGCTGCGACCGGTGATCAAAACTCTGTCAAAAATCAGCGAGAACGGCTGGAAAAACTCTTCACCGATCACGCTGGAGACACGTTTCCCTTTCAGTTCGTGGCGCGGCCGATACAGAAGTTCCTCGTTGGTGGTCCATATATTGAGGAAAGTGCCGTCGCGGTCGAGTTCGAATACGATTTCATCAATCGAACCGATGAGCGCTTCGAGGCGCGATTCGTTTTCGCCGGGGGTGTGGTGCATGGGTAGCTGGTCAGGCGCGGCCGCTGGATTTTTTGTTTGCGCGCCGGGCACGTCCGGTTTCGGAACGGCTTGCGCAGGGCTCCGAGGGTTATGCACCATGACGAAGAAATCTAAACGTTGAGAGTCAGCGATGTTTCCGGCACGAAACCGTCGGTGCGGCCCTGCGAAACGCGTGGAGGCGGCATCGGAAATTTAACGCGATCCACCGGATTGTAAAGCGTGTCGCGCTCGACCGGCACGCGTCCCGCGGCGCGAATCAGGCGCTCGAGTTCGGCGCGCGTCATGAACTCGGGTGTGGTGGCACCGGCGTCGTGATAAATCTTTTCCTCGACGACCGTGCCATCCAGATCGTTGGCGCCGAAGCGCAACGCCACTTGGGCGATGCGCGGTGTCAACATGATCCAATAAGCCTTGATGTGATCGAAATTGTCGAGCAGCAGGCGCGAGACGGCGATGGCTTTCAAGTCGTCCATGCCGGTAGGTCCTGGAAGATGGGCCAGGCCCGTATTCGCCGGATGAAATGCCAGCGGAATGAAGGTGACGAAGCCGGAGTGATGTCCTGCGTCGCGCGCAGCTGCAGCAGGTGATCCACGCGTTCTTCGGCGGTTTCGATGTGGCCGTAGAGCATGGTGGCGTTGGAGCGTAAGCCAAGCTCATGCGCGGTGCGCGCGATTTCCAGCCAGCGTTGGCCGCTGACTTTGTGATCGCAAATAATTTTGCGCACGCGGGGATGAAAAATTTCGGCGCCGCCGCCGGGAAGCGAATCCACTCCGGCATTTTTCATGGCGAGCAGCGTATCGCGAATGGAGAGTTTGGAAATGCGCGAGTAGTAGCCGACCTCAACCATCGTGAAAGCTTTCAAGTGCACTTGCGAGAAGCGCTCTTTCAGGCCGCGAATCAGCGTCAGGTAATACTCGAAGGGCAAATCGGGATGCAGGCCGCCGACGATGTGAAATTCGGTGGCGCCTTCCGCGACCCCTTCCCCGGCGCGCTTGTAAATTTCGTCGAGCGCGAAGTTGTAAGCGCCGGGCGAATCGGGCGAACGGCCGAAGGCGCAGAGTTTACAGTGCGCCACGCAAACGTTCGTGGGATTAATGTGACGATTGACGTTGAAATAGGTGACATTGCCATGCTTTTTTTCGCGGACGAAATTCGCGAGCCAGCCTACCGCCAGAAGATCGTGCGAGTCATAGAGCGCGAGACCGTCTGCGGCGTTGAGACGTTCGCCGGCCAGGACTTTTGCGGCTACCGGCTGCAGCCGGGCGTCGTTTACTTGCAAATTGTGGAGTGGCAGACCCATTTCCGTTTCACGATTCCTTCGCCGCGTTTTCAGGGGCGATTCACAAAGGTGGCCGCGCCCCAGAAGAGCAGGAACAACAAACTAATATAGCCATTCACGGTGAAAAACGCAGCATTCATTTTGCTCAGGTCGTGGGGATGGACCAGCGAGTGTTCGTACGCCAGCAGCGCAGCGACGACAGCGATGCCCACCCACGCAGGCCATGCTAGCTGGAAACTGAGCGCAAGCCATACCAGCAGCGCGACCATTATTACATGCATCCCGCGAGCGATTAGGAGCGCGCGGGCTACGCCGAATTTTTTTGGGATGGAGTGCAGCCCGACGGCTTTATCGAAGTCGACGTCCTGGCAAGCGTACAGCACATCGAATCCGCCGACCCACAAAGTCACGGCGGCGCAGAGAATCAACATGCGCGGGTCGAGCCAGCCGCGGATGGCGATCCACGCGGCGGCGGGCGAAATGCCGAGAGCGAAGCCGAGGACAAAATGGGACCAAGCGGTGAATCGTTTTGTGAATGAATAGAAGAAGAGGATAGCGAGCGCGACGGGGGAAAGTTTCAGAGCCAACGGGTTCAATTGCCCCGCAGCCACAACCAGGACAGCGGAAGCAATTACCGTGAACGCTGCCGCGAAGGTTACCGAGAGTTCGCCTTTGGGGAGCGCGCGATTGGCGGTGCGCGGATTGCGGCGATCGAATTCCAGGTCGGCGATGCGATTCATGGTCATCGCGGCGGAGCGGGCGCCTACCATGGCGACGATGATCCAAAGGAGTTGCCGCCACGTGGGGTAAGCGCCACTGGCGCGGGCAGCTAGCAGCGCGCCGACCAGCGCGAATGGCAAAGCGAAAATGGAGTGCTCGAACTTGATCATCTCGAGCACGATGCGGATGCGGTTCTTCGCCACAGCTTTATTCCTTCCCGCCGTTCCAACGATACTGCTTTCCCTGAGGCAGGCCAAGCTGCGCGAGGACGCGGCATGCGAATTGCTCGATCAGGTCGCCGATTTTTTGGGGCGCGTAGTAGAAAGCGGGCATCGCGGGCATTACGGTGGCGCCGGCATCGTGGACGCGCAGCATATTCTCCAGATGGATGCGGTTCAGCGGAGTTTCGCGCAGGCAGAGCACCAGCGGGCGGCGCTCTTTCAGGCAGACGTCGGCTGCGCGCGTGAGCAAATCGCTGGCGGTTCCCGCGGCGATCGCGCCTAACGCGCCGGCCGAGCACGGGATTATCACCATGGCGTCCACGATGGCGCTGCCTGATGCGATGCTGGCGCCGATGTCTTTGTTTGGCAAATATTCGATTTTCTTTGTCGGTGTGCCGGTCAAAAGCGCGGGAAGTTTTTTCGGATCCCTAGGAACCACGCCGAGTTCCGTGGCGATCAGGCGCATGCCGGCTTCGCTTGAGACGAGAAAGGCGCGCTGCACGCGTGCATCTGCATCGAGCAAACGGAGGAGGGATTGGGCGTAGGCGGCGCCGCTCGCACCTGTGATTCCGACTGTAATAATGATGCCGCTGGATTTCGCCATAGGTGATTGTTGAATCAACGAGTGTAGGTGGCCGGTTTCGGCAAAGTCAAGGCAAGGGCCCGCGGGATTTAACGTTGACCGGAACGCGTGTATCTCTCAAAATTCGCTGTCGAGCTAGCGCAGGTTCGCCTGGCGGAAGCGGGGAACCATGAATTGGATCGAACGACTGTTTGTCCGCGCGAAGCACTGGCAGATTTTTCTGCTGTTTGTGGTGGCGTTCGCTGTGGGGGAATTTCCGGTAATCGGAAATCTCACCACGGTTGTGCCATCGCAGCAGAGTTGTGGCATGGTTCCGCTATTGACGGAAATTGCGACGGCGCTGGCAAGCTGGTGTTTTCTTCTGTGGTTGTGGTCTCTGGGCTCGTTTCTGACGTCGCTCGTGCCCCCTGCGCTCAAGCTCAAGAAGAGATTTTTCTTGTTCACCATCCTCGGTACAGCGATCGATGCGCTGTTGTCCGTCGCGCGGTTCCGGAGCATTGACCGAAACTTGTTTATCGTAACAATCCCGCTGCGACTGTTCGGGGTGTTCTGCATGTGCAGCAACCTGTATTTCGTGGCGGAAGGCCTGGCAATCGCAGAAACCGGCGAGAGCGTTTCGTTCCTGGACTGTTTCGGGCCGTTTCTTCTCCTGTTCTTTGCCAGCATGGGTGTATGGTTTATGCAGCCGCGAATCAATCGGCTCTACGCTGGGAAACCAAGCGCCCAGGCAACTGCGTAAGTTGCGGCGGTCCCTCAAACCTATCGGGCTCTGTGGCAGTCTTGCGCAGCAACTGCGTTATCCGTTGCCTCGGCCTCGCTCTCGGTAAATCTACCTCATCTCCTCCGTCGCCTAGCGCGTACGTATCTCTATGAATATTCAGAGATCGCCGAGTGTGTTGGCATGAGTCGGCGGGCACTTTTGCAGGCTCTTAAAACGACGCACGATGCAGCCCACGGTCCAGGCCGGGAATCCCTCCCCTCCGACTCACCCACCCGCCGCAATTCCAGCGCTAGCGAAACATGATCGAAAGCCGTCACAGCCACTGAGAACACACACCGGCGACCGGAATCGATCGCTCGTTTTTGTCGCATTCTTCCATCCGCAGCCGACCCCAAACCCGCACTCATTGCGTCGAAAGACACAAAGGTGGAGAATACCTGCCGCCGTTGGGAGGATTGGAAATGAATGTTACGCGGAAAATGCGCGCAGCCGCGATCGCGGGGCTGGGATTTGCGCTGGCGCTGGGTGGAGCGTTGCACGCGGCGACGGGCGAAAATCAAGCAGCGAGCGCAGGCGTGAAGGTGCCGAAGCTGGAATTTCGCGACGTGAAGCTGGACAACGGTTTGCGCGTAATCCTAGTGCCGGACCATTCGGCGCCGGTTTATGGAATTGATGTTTGCTACAACGTGGGCGCGCGCAACGAACATCCCGGGCGCACGGGATTCGCGCACTTGTTCGAGCACATGATGTTCGAAGGTTCGGAAAACGTCGCCAAAGGCGAGCATTTCGTCCTGGTATTCAACAACGGCGGCAATATGAACGGGACCACCAACGAAGACCGCACCACCTACTACGAAGAGCTGCCGAAAAACCAGCTGGATTTGGCACTGTATCTGGAAGCGGACCGTATGCGCGCTTTGAACGTGACGCAAGCGAACCTGGACAACCAGCGGAACGCGGTGCAGGAGGAGCGGCGGCAAGGAATTGATAATCAGCCGTACGGGCGGGCGCAGCTGGATGTGGACAATCTTTCCTACGACAATTTCGCATACAAACATTCGACGATCGGCTCGATGACGGATTTGAACGCGGCGAGCATTGACGATGTGAAGGATTTTTTCCGGATTTACTACGCGCCGAATAACGCGGTGCTGACGCTGGTGGGCGACTTCGATCCCGATGAGGCGCTGGCCAAGGTGAAGAAATATTTCGGCGCGATTCCCGCGCAGCCCGCGCCGCCGAAAGTGGATTTGTCCGAGGAGCCGCATTACGGCGAGCGGCGAGAAATAATTTACGATCCGCTGGCGCGCTTGCCGGAGATTGACATGGCGTATCACATCCCAGCGGGCAACACGCCGGAAAACTACGCGGCGCAACAGCTGACGTTCATCTTGGGACAAGGAGAGAGTTCGCGATTTTACCAGCGCCTGGTGAAAGAGAAGCAACTCGCTGCGGAAGTCAACGTGCAGTCGGACGCACGCATCGGCGTCAGCCAGCTTTACATTTCGGCGAATCCCCGGCCGGGTGTGAAGGTGGAAGACCTGGAAAAAGCGATTGACGAGGAAATTGCCGCGGTGGTGAAAAGCGGCGTTACACCGGAAGAGCTGGCGAAAGCAAAATCGCAGTTGCTGCGGCAGTTCATCGAACGGCGGCGGTCGGCTCTGTTCACGGCGATTTTGATCGGGAATTACACGGTGTATTTCAACGATCCGAACCTGATCAACACGATTGTGGACAAAGAACAAGCGGTGACGGTGGACGAAGTGAATGCCGTGGCGAAGAAATATCTGGTGCTGGAGCAGCGCGCGGTGGTGATCACTTATCCGGCCGCGGATGAGAAGGCGTCGTCGAAGGGGGCGCAATGAGAGGGAGCGCGATGAAGAATTGCAGCGGAATTTCGCCGACTTTGGGAATTGCGCTGGTTGCTCCGGCTGCACGCGCGACAATTGCGCTGCTGGCGACCATCGCCGGGCTGCTGTTGCCGGGCGCGGCGTTTGCGCAAGGCCAAGGCCAGGACAAGAGCGCACCTCTGAGCCAAGTGCAGCGGTTGAATCGCGCGCCTGTAAGCAAGGACGTTCTACGCGTGCAGCTGCCGCGGCCGACGGTGGTGAAGCTGAAGAACGGATTGACGTTGGTGCTGGAAGAAGATCACAAGCTGCCGACAATTGCGTTCACGATGTGGATTCGCCCGGGACAGCTGGCGGACCCGAGCGACCTGCCGGGGCTGGCATCGTTCACGGCGGGGATGTTGCGCGAAGGGACGGAGAAGCGGACAAGCGAGCAGATCGCCAGCGAAACGGATTCGCTGGGCGCGACGCTGGACGCCAGTTCGCGGTTTGGTGTGAGCTACACGTCGGTGAATGCATCCGGGCTGATCACAGACAGCGCGAAAATTCTGGATCTGCTGAGCGATGTCGTGCTGCATCCGAGTTTTCCGGCGAGCGAGCTTGTCAAATTCAAGCAGAGCGAGGGGGCAAGCTTGGAACAGCGGTTATCCAATCCGGCGTTTCTGGCGACGCAGGGATTTCGGCGGGTGATTTACGGCGATACGCCGATGGCGGTGGCATCCGCAACGAAAGAATCGATCGAGAAAATCAGCGTGGAGGATTTGAAGCGATTCCACGAGAAACATTACGTGCCGGGAAACACGATTTTGGGCGTTACGGGCGATTTCACCGCGGGTGAAATGCGCGCGACGATCGAACAATATTTCGGAGGTTGGACTGGAGCGGCCGAGGCGCCCGAAAAATTTGCGGCGAGCGTTGCGCCACAAGCGACGAAGATTACGCTCGTGGATCGTCCGGCTTCGGTGCAGACATACATTATCGTCGGTGACCGGGGAATTCGGCGGACCGATCCGGAATATTATGGATTGGCGGTGATGAATCAGGTTTTGGGAGGCGGGCCGCAAGCGCGGCTGTTTTTGGATTTGCGCGAAGAGCACAGCCTGACGTATGGGTCCTACAGCCGGTTCAACACGGAGATTTATCCGGGTGATTGGCAGGCGTCGGCGCCGGTGCGCACGCAAGTGACGGGCGATGCGTTCGACCGCTTCCTCTATGAATTCAAGAAGATCAATGACGAACCGGTGCCACAAACCGAAATGGACGACGCGCACCGGGCAATCATCGCGAACTTCGCGCTGTCGCTGGAGCAGCCGAGCCAGATCTTGAATGATTGGCTGACCGTGCAGTACTACGGTTTGGCGGCCGATTATTGGGACAAGTACCCGGATCACATCGGCGGGATTGACGCGGCGGGGGTGCAGACGTCGGCGAAGAAATTCGTGGACTTGGATCACCTGCAGTGGATTTGCGTGGGGGATCGCAAGCAAGTGGAAAGCGTGTTGAAAAAATACGGGACGGTGAATGTGGTGGACGTGACGGGAAAAGCCGAGAACTAGAGGGGCTTCACGCAGCAGGCGTTTGTTCGAAGAGCGGGTTTCGCACAATCATGCGGCACCCGCCCCTGCGATAATCAATCGTGCGGGGTTCACCTTTTAATAGCGCGGACGATTAGCAACAGTATAATGGCCCCTACCGTGGCCATCACAAGTTGGCCGATCAGCCCGTAAGCCGCGAGGCCCAGCAAACCGAAAACCCACCCGCCCAGGATCGATCCCACAACTCCGACGATGAGGTCCACCAGGATACCCATGCCGGAGCCCTTGACGATTTTCCCGGCCAAGAAACCCGCGAGAATACCGATGATGATTTCCCAAAGGAATCCCATGTGCGCACCTCCGAAAGATTGAGAGCATGCCGTACGCCGCAGAGGCCGGCTTCCTGGCGCTCAACTGAGCGCCAATGTAGCACGAATCCGCTGGCGGCGATGCACCGCGGACCGACCGCGCGCGGGCGGTGCTAGAATGCCAGGTCTGCCGAGGACACGCCATGGATGAAGCAGACGTACGGAAATTTCTGGAAGCGGTGCAGCGCGGCAATTTGCCGGTGGAACGCGCCGTTGAACAGCTGCGCCAATGGCCCTATGAGGATTTGGGGTTCGCAAAGATTGACCACCATCGCGCGCTGCGGCAGGGATTTCCGGAGGTGATCTTCGCGCGGAAGAAAACGGCGAAGCAGGTGGCGGAGATCGCGCGGGGAATGCTGCGCGCGAAGGCGTCGCACAATATATTGATCACGCGCGCGGACAAAAAGGTCTTTGCCGCAGTGAAGAAGCTGGCACGGGCAGCGCGATTTCATGAGCTTTCGGGCGCGATCACGATTTCGCGCAGCACGGCGAATCGGGGGAAGGGCTCGATCCTGGTGGTGACCGCCGGGACGAGCGACATTCCGGTGGCGGAAGAGGCGCTGGTCACGGCGCAAATCATGGGAAATCGCGCCGAGGCGATTTATGACGTGGGCGTCGCGGGGTTGCACCGGCTGTTGGAGCACCGGAAGAAATTGGCGGCGGCGCGGGTGATTATTTGCGTGGCGGGTATGGAAGGGGCGCTGCCGAGCGTAGTGGCGGGGTTGGTGGCGGCTCCGGTAATTGCGGTGCCGACCAGTACTGGATATGGATCGAGTTTTGGCGGGTTGACGGCGCTGCTGGCGATGTTGAATAGCTGCGCTTCGAATGTCAGCGTGGTGAATATTGATAATGGATTTGGGGCGGGATGCGTCGCCAGCGTGATCAACAGGCTGTAGATTGTCGGTTTGCCGCGGCTGGACCGAGGCACGAAGTAAAGCAGATCCCTCGCTTCGCTCGGGATGAAAAGTGGGTTTACTAAGAGGACTTCCCTAAGCGAGGGCGGCTACTAGCGCGGCGGCGATTTCGTTTTCTTCGTTGCGATGGACTGTGCGAAGGTCGAGGATCAGGCGATTATCCTCGATGCGAGCGATTACCGGTGTTGCTGTGGGTGAGGTTTCGCCGCCCGGGCTGCCGGATTGTGGCTTGCGCAGGCGATCTTCGATTTGTGCGGCAGAGTGGCGCGGGGTGGAGATGGCGATCAACGTGGTGGGCAGTTGTTGATCGGGCGTAGAGCCGCCGCCGATTACGGAGAAACCCGGATGGATTTCGAGCCTTACCTCGGCTGGCAGCACGGAGCGGAACTTTTCGCAGAAGTTTTGGGCGCGTTCGGCGATTTCATCCGGAGATAGCCGGATCATGCGCAGCGCTGGGATTTCGTCGAGCGCGCCGCGCAGGTAGGATTGCAGCGTGGCTTCCAGAGCCGCAATGGTGAGCTTATCCACGCGGAGCGCGCGAAAAAGCGGGTTGCTGCGGATTCGCTCTAGGATTTCTTTTTTGCCCGCGATGATTCCCGCCTGAGGGCCGCCAAGCAATTTGTCACCGCTGAAAGTGATGACCGACGCGCCGGCATCGCAACTGGCGCGCGCGACAGGCTCGGCAATTCCGCTGGCTGCGAGATCGGCGATGCAGCCGGAGCCGAGATCTTCATAGACCGGGAGATGGCAGCGTTCGCCGAGCGCGACCAGTTCCGCAAGTGACGGGCGCTCGGTGAATCCCGTGATGCGGAAATTCGAAGGATGCACGCGGAGAAGCAGGCGGGTGCGATCGGTGATGGCGCGCTCGTAATCGCGGAGGCGGGTGCGATTGGTGGTGCCGACTTCGCGAAGCAGCGCGCCGCTTTCGTTCATGATCTCGGGGATGCGGAAGCCGTCGCCAATTTCGATCAGTTCGCCGCGGGAGACGATGACTTCGGCGTCTTTTGCGAGCGCGTTGAGCACGAGAAAAACGGCGGCGGCGTTGTTGTTGACAACGATAGCGGATTCGGCGCCCACCAATTCGGCGAGTAGGCCTCCGGTGTGGACGTCGCGCTTGCCGCGTGCGCCGCGCGCGACATCGTATTCGATATTGGAGTAAGTGGCGGCGGTGGCGCTGATCTGCGCGAGAGCGGCGTGCGAAAGCGGGGCGCGGCCGAGATTGGTGTGCAGCACTACGCCGGTGGCGTTGATGACGCGGCGGAGGGATGGAGCGAGTGCGGCCTCGACTTTCGCAAGGACTTCGGCAACGACATCGGCGACGACGCGGACCTCCAATGGGGGCGCATCGAATGCTCGCGGATTGGGGACGGCGGATTGCGGTGACTCGCTCTTCAGGCGCGCCCGGTAGTCGGCGAGGATGTGGCGGACAACCTGAGCGACCAGGGTGCGGCCGGATTTTTCGGCCAGGGCGACCAGGCGTGGCTGCAGGAGCAATTGGTCGACCGAAGGGATAGCGCGGAGGCGGCCGCCTGAATCGCTCTGCATTTTGGCCGCGGATTCTGGGACGGGGTTCATCGTTAAGGCATTTGAACACAGTATGATAAGGCCTGGCAATCCTAGCCTTGCAGGGAGGCATTTCCCTTTGCGACATATAGGCAGAGGGTCACATTGACGCCGTCGATTGCGCACTCTAGGCTGGAGATAGAGGCGGATGGGGTTGGCCGCAAGTGCGGGCTGCGGGAAGGCTTGTGCGGCGGTGGGGGCACGGCACGGCTCAACAATTATGGCGACGATTGACGAAGAGCTGGGACAAATCGAGCGGGACATCCGCACGCTGAAGATTGAGTTCGAGCAATATTTCGGCGGCGGGCGTTCGCGGCCTCCGACGGACACGCAGTGGCGGCTGGAGACGAATTTGAAGCGCTACTCGGACCGGGCGGGGGAGCTTTCCTCGGGGCAGCGCTTTCGCTATAGCAATCTGGCTTCGACCTACGCGAAGTACCAGGACATGTGGCGGAAGAAGCTGATCCAGAAAGAATCTGGAACTACGCAGCATCATTACGGCGCGGCGGCGAAGGCCATCGAAGGCGAGCGGCAGCGCAAGGCCGCCGAAGATGCGCTGCGGACGCGGTTAGCGGCAGAGGCTGCGCTGAAGACAGCGGCGGAAGACAAGGGAGTGTCTTCGGCGACGGCGATTGCGCACGCGGCTGCGGATGCGGCTACCCGCGCTGCGGAGGTACGGCACGCGGCGGATTTTGCGCTGGCGCTTTCCGATCCTGAGCACGAGACTGAAAAAGTAGAGAAGCTCTATCAGCGATTGGTGGAAGCGCGCACGGAGACGGGCGAGAAGGCTGGGGTGCCGAGTCTGAAGGATTTCGAGCGGTTCGTGCGGCAGAAGACCAAGGATCTGAAGGAAAAGGGCGGGCGGGAGATCGAGTACACCGTCAGTATCGAGGGCGGGCACGTGAAATTGAAGGCCAGAGTTTCGAGCTGAGAATGATTGTCGGGCCAGCGCTGTTGCCGGAAATTCCGCACAGCAAGCCGTATTAATCCCCAGCACATCGAATTTTGCTGAAAAGTTTGCGTCTTCACCCTTCCTGCTTGGAAGCTTGCTTTGAATGAATCCTTGTTCACGCGGCCGTGCTCTTCCGAAATTTTCCGCAAACGCATACACTGGCGGGGCTTTCTGGACTGGAGGAATTATCGTGGCGCGAGAACTTGGCGTGGTACGGGCGCTGATCAGTGTGTTCGACAAGACCGGAGTGGTGGAATTTGCACGGGAGCTGGCGTCGCTGGGAGTGGAGATTGTTTCGACCGGAGGGACGGCGCGATTGTTGCGCGAGGGTGGCGTGGCGGTGCGCGAGGTGGCGGAGCTGACAGGTTGGCCGGAGATGCTGGGCGGACGCGTGAAGACGCTGCATCCCAAGGTACATGGTGGGATTTTATTTCAGCGCGGGAAGGCGGAGGACCGCAGGCAGGTGGGCGAGCATGGAATTGTGCCGATTGACCTTGTGGTAGTGAATCTATATCCGTTTTCGGCTACGGCGGCGAAGCCTGGCGTGACTGCCGGGGAGTTGATCGAGAATATTGATATCGGCGGGCCGGCGATGGTGCGTTCGGCGGCGAAGAACTTTCAGAGCGTCGGAGTGGTGACGGACCCGGGCGATTACGCGGCAGTTGCGGCGGAGTTACGCGAGAAACGCGAGTTGGGCCTTGCGATGCGGCTGAATCTGGCGCGGAAGGCTTACGCGCGGACGGCTCGTTACGACGGAGAAATTGCGAGCGAACTCGAGCGGCTCAGCGTGAGCGATGGGGCGGCGGGCGGAACTGGAATTGTGATGGGCGCGCTGGAAAAGCTGCCGCAACGAATGCACATCGTGCTGGAGCGGCGACAGTCCATGCGCTATGGAGAGAATCCGCACCAGGCTGCGGCGCTGTACATTCCCGCAGGATATCCGGCGGCGGGCCTGGCAGGCGCAAGACAACTGCAGGGCAAGGAACTTTCTTACAACAACCTGGTGGATCTGGATTCGGCGTGGGCGCTGGCGAAGGAATTTCACCGGCCGGCGGTGGCGATCATCAAGCACAACAATCCGTGCGGGGCGGCGGAGCAGGAGTCGCTGAGCGATGCATATGGGAAGGCGCTGGCTTGTGATCCAGTATCAGCCTTTGGCGGGGTGCTGGCGTTTAATCGCGCGCTGGACGCGGCCACGGCGGAGGAAGTGGCGAAATTGTTTGTGGAGTGCATTGTGGCGCCGGGATATGCCCCAGCAGCGCTAGAAAAACTGGGCGCAAAGAAAAATTTGCGGCTGCTGCAAATGCAGAGTGGCGAGGTGGTGGAAGAGCTCGATCTGAAGCGAATCTCGGGCGGCATGCTGGCGCAGGAAGCGGACCGGCACGAATTGGCGGCAGCGGATCTGCAGGTGGTGACGGAGCGCGCGCCGACGCTTGCGGAAACACGCGCGCTGCTTTTTGGCTGGAAAGTCTGCAAGCACGTGAAATCAAATGCGATTGTGTTTGCGCGCGAGGGGCAGACGGTGGGCGTCGGCGCGGGGCAGATGAGCCGGGTGGATTCCGTGAAGATTGCGGTGATCAAGGCGGCGACCAACGGGCTGGACTTGCAGGGCAGCGTGGTGGCGTCGGATGCGTTTTTTCCTTTTCCTGACGGCGTGGAGGAAGCGGGGAAAGCGGGAGCGGTTGCCGTCATACAGCCGGGTGGGTCCCTGCGCGATGGGGAGGTGATTGCGGCGGCTAACAAGCTGGGGATGGCGATGGTTTTTTCTGGCGTGCGACACTTCCGGCATTAGAACGGGCGCGGAAAATATCTAGCCACGGGCTGCGCGCTATTTTTTCTTGGGGTGTGCGGCGGCGCTGGAATTGGGCGCGATGGCGGGGAGCGGCTGGCGATGATAGGTAATTTCGACGATTTGCGTATCGCCAGTTTCGGGAATTATTTCGGAGCGCCAAGTATAGGCGTCAGCATCAATTTTCGTGAAGATCACGCGCTTGGGCTTTGCGTTCGCGGAATTTTCAAAGTCAAACTTCTTCGGTTCGACGGTGGAGAGTTTCAGAAGTGTTGCATCTGATTTTTCCCACGGCACCAGTTCCGGCGTGAAATGGCGGAAATAGAAATCGATGCCGCCGTTTTTTTCCACCAGCGTGAAAAACTCGACTACGAGCACTTTATCGTTTTCGATCAGGCGAAAATCGCCGAGCATCATGCCCGCTTTGGGCGCCATCCAGACCTGCTCGGCGAAGCGCGGGCCCCAATCGCCGCGCCAACGGCCTTCGAGCCACGAGAAGTCCGCGAGCTTTGGGCCTGGATCCGATGGCGGCGGCGTTGCCGAAGCTGCTGCTGCGGACGCCACGACCGGCCCGGCCTTCGCCTGCGAGCCTGCTCCGGCGGATTGTTGCGCAGAGTCCGCACGCGACGAGGTGAGCACTGCGAGGGCAGCGCCGAACGCGCACAGGAAGAATACGCCGATTCTGAACCGGAACACCCTTGGCCTCCGCGAGATGCAGCGATGAGATTTTCCCACAGGATTCGCGGTGGAGTTAAATCGTTTTGCGAAGGTTCCAGCCATTGCGGAGAAAACTCTATCATGGAGGTATCCTAACGCGGCTAATTTGCGTCCAAAGAATGTGCGCTACCGGGAAGCACGGGCGCGCGGTATTGCTTTGACCCCTTTGGGCCGCTGTACGATAATGGAGTTTTGCGACGGACGCATGAAAACAACAATAGGAATCGCACTTTCGTCATTTATATGGCTTGTCGCGGCGGCACCAGCCGCGCGCGCGCAGAATACCTCGCCTGCACCTGCCACGCCGGCTGCTCCTAAAACCGCGGATTCTTCCAAGAATTCCACACCCGCATCAGCGAACCCTGGTGAGCAGGGGACGCGGGGCGATGTGTATTACTACTACACGATCGGCCATGTGGACGAGCAGCAATTCGAATTGACCGGGCGCGCGGAACTAGCGACACAAGCCATCGAGTCTTACAAGAAGGCGCTGGAGCTGGCGCCGGCATCGCCGGTCATCAGGGAGCGGCTGGCGGAAATATATGCCAAGTCGCAGCGGCTGCCCCAAGCCGTGGAACAGGCGCAAGAAACGCTAAAAGCGGATCCGAACAATGTGGATGCGCACCGGCTGCTGGCGCGCATTTATGTGCGCGAGCTGGGGGATTTGAGCGCTGGCGAAGTGCAAAAGGAGACGCTGGAAAAGGCGATCGCGCAGTTTCAGGAGATTCTGAAAATTCAGCCGGATGACGTTTATTCCGGGCTGTGGCTGGCGCGGCTCTATCGATTTGAAAACAAGCACAGCGAAGCGGAAACCGTGCTGCGCGGATTGCTGGCACGCGATGCGGCGAATGGCCCGGCGCTGGAACAATTGAGCCAGCTGCTGATGGATGAGGGGCGGTCGCAAGAAGCGGTGAAGCTGCTTTCGGACGCGGCCGGGCAATCTTCTTCGCCGGAAGTTTTCGATTTGCTGGGCGACGCTTATTCGCAAGCGAAGGATTATGCGAAGGCCGAAGATGCGTACCGCAAGGCCGTGGAGGAAGACCCCGACGATGCGGGCCACCTGCATGGCCTGGCGCAAGCGCTGATGGCGGAAGACAAATACGCGGACGCGCTGGATCAGTTCAAGCGGCTAACGGAGATCGAGCCAAGCACGTCGGAAAATTATTTGCGGATGGCGCAGCTTTATCGCCGCCTGGGGAAATTCGATCAGGCAGAGGCGAGTCTATTGCGGGCAAAACAACTGGCGCCGGGCAGCCTGGAAGTGCTCTATAACGAAGCGCTTTTGTACGAGGATCAGGGGCGGTACAGCGACGCGGTGAAGGTGCTAAGCGACGCGATCGCCGGGATGAAGAGCCAATCGAGCAGCGCGCGAAATTCGGGAGGGGCCGCCGCGGGGAACGGCGCGGACGGAGCGGTGAGTGGCGAGACGAGCCCGAATGCGCTGGCGATTCTTTACGAGCAACTGGGGCACGCGTATCGCGAAGAGGAAAATTATTCGGCGGCGATTCAGACCTATCAGGATATGAGCAAGCTGGGTCCGGATGCGGAAAAACGCGCGCAGATGCTGCTGATTGACACCTATCGGGAAAGCCGCGATCTGGATCGCGCCGTCGCCGAGACCCAGAAGGCTTTGACAGCTGCGCCAAACGATCCGAGTCTGACGGTGACGCTGGCGATGCTGTACGGCGAGAAATCCGACGCGGATGCGGCGACGAAGCTGCTGGCTGGCCTGCTGCGAGGAAACGACAGCGACCAGGAAATTTATTTGAATCTGGCGCAGGTGCAGGAGCGCGGGAAGAAGTACGCGGAAGCGGAGCAGTCGGCGCAGAAGGCCGAGCAGATGGCCCGGGGCAATGACGATAAAGAGACCGCCTGGTTCATGCTGGGCGCGATTTACGAGCGGCAGAAGAAATTTGATCAGGCGGAGCAGGAATTCCGCAAAGCGCTAGAAGTGAACCCCGGGAATGCGTCGGTGCTGAATTATTATGGCTACATGCTGGCCGACCGCGGAGTGCGTCTGGAAGAAGCGACCGCGATGATCAAGCAGGCGGTGACACAGGAGCCCAGCAACGGAGCATATCTGGACAGCCTGGGCTGGGCGTATTACAAACAGAATAAGTTGACGGAAGCCGAAGAAAATCTGCGCAAGGCGAACGAGCGGCAGAAACACGATCCGACGATTTTGGGGCACCTAGGCGATGTGTATGCCAAGCTGGGACAAAGCGATCAGGCCGCAATCTATTGGGAGCGTGCGCTGGCGGAATGGCAGAAGGCCGTGCCGGCGGATTACGAGACGGACAAAGTAAACGAGCTGGATGCACAGTTGAAGAATCTGAAACGGCGAACGGCGCAGAAAACCACCCCGGATTCCGCGAAACCGCAGTAAGCTCCCCCGCATGACTCGCGCGACGTTCAAGAAAAAATCAGTGCGCCTGCCGGCGTTTGCGAAAATTAATCTGTGTTTGCACGTGGTGGGTAAGCGGCCGGACGGTTACCACGAGCTGCGCACGATTTTCCAGGCGATTTCGCTGCGCGACACGCTGGAACTTTCCTTTACGCCTGATTCGTCCGGTTTTCACTTCAGGTTAACTTCGAACGATGAAAAGTTGTTGGGTGCGGAGAACCTCGTAGCGCGTGCAGTAAGTGCCATGCAGCAGGAAATCGGATTTCATGGCGACGTTGCCGCGCATTTGGAAAAGAAAATTCCGGTGGCGCGTGGGATGGGCGGAGGGTCGAGCGACGCAGCCGCGGCGATGATCGGCATGCTACGGCTGATGGGAAACAAGCTGCCGCTGGCGCGGCTGCTGGAAATCGCCTCCGGCCTGGGCGCGGATGTGCCGTTCTTTTTGTTTGGCGGGCGGGCGTTGGCGGTAAACCGCGGAGACGAAATCTATCCGCTGCCGAATGCGCCGCAGCAGACGATTGTGGTGGTTTCTCCGCGCGATATTGCAGTGAGCACCAAGGACGCCTTCCAGTGGATTTCTGCGGAATTGACAAAACGCCCGGAACCCCCTAAAATTTGGGGGTTCTGCGCTCTGTGCTGGAGCCGGCAGGGGGCAGGCCTTTCGAATGATTTCGAAGGGCCGGTCTTCGACCGTCATCCGAGACTCGAAGAGATTCGGGACGGATTGCTCCGGCGAGGAGCCGTAGATGCCGCGCTGGCGGGTAGCGGGTCGGCGGTGTTCGGAATATTCCGAAACCCAGCGCGTGCGCGCCGAGCCGCTCGTGCATTCCCGGAAGATTCGGTTTTCGTCGTTAGAACCCTATCCAGGGAAGACTATGGCCGTGCTTTGGGCTGGCGTGCGGACGCGCATGCGCGCCTGAGTGTGGACGGCTGAGGGAATATTTTTGACCGACGATAAATTCAAAATTTTCTGCGGTACTGCGAATCCAGCGCTGGCGAAAGCGATTTGCAAGTACGTGGGCGTGCCGCTGGGCGAAGCGGAGCACGGGCAGTTCAGCGACGGCGAGACGCGCTATCAGATACTGGAGAATGTGCGCGGCGCGGATGTGTTTGTGGTGCAGCCCTGCAGCACTCCGGTGAATTTCAATCTGATGCAGTTGTTGCTGATGATTGATGCGTTCAAGCGGGCTTCGGCGTGGCGGATTACGGCGGTGGTGCCGTATTACCCGTATGCGCGGCAGGATCGCAAGGACCGGCCGAGGGTAGCGATATCGGCGAAGCTGGTGGCGGACCTGCTGGAAACGGCGGGAGCGAGCCGGGTGCTGACGCTGGATTTGCATGCGCCGCAGATTCAGGGATATTTCAATATTCCCGTGGATCACCTTTTCGCGTCGCCGGTGCTGGTGGAATACTTTCAGAAGATGCAGCTGGGGCCGATCACGGTGGTTTCGCCCGATGCGGGCGGAGTGGAGCGCGCGCGATTTTTCGCGAAGAGAATTGGCGCGCCGCTGGCGATTGTGGACAAGCGACGAATTGATGTGAACGTGAGCGAAGTGATGCATCTGATCGGCGACGTGGCGGGGCGTCCGGCGCTGGTGATTGACGACATTATCGATACGGCGGGAACGCTGGTGAAAACAGCGGAAGCGCTGTTGGAACATGGCGCGACCAGGGTGTTTGCGGCGTGCACCCATGCAGTGCTTTCCGGGCCGGCGGTAGAGCGGATTGCGAAGTCGAAGATCGAGGCTGTGGTGGTATCCGATTCGGTGCCGTTGAGCGAAGCGGCGCAGAAGTTGGGCAAGATCAAGGCGTTGAGCGTCGCGTCATTGCTGGCGCGAGGGATTCAGTCTATTCACGAAGAGACATCGATCAGCGAACTATTTATTTAGCCGCAGGGCCGGCCTTGCGCCGGCGGATTTCGATGAGTTCAAGCTAGCCGGCGTGAGGTAGCCAAGAGCAGCCGGCGCAACGAGGGAGTCATGGAAACATTTACAATCGAAGGTCAGGTACGCGAAGGGCGCGGGAAGGGTCCGGCGCGGCGCACGCGGTTGAGCGGGATGGTCCCGGCGATTCTATATGGCGGGAAGAAAGATTCGATTTCCATTTCCGTGAACGCGAAGCAAGTGGCGCGCATTCTGCGCTCGGAAACGGGGCACAACACGATTTTCACGGTGCAAGTGGCTTCCGGCGCGGCCGAAAAGGCGATGGTGAAGGACTGGCAGGTGGATCCGGTCAGCGGCAAGTTGCTGCACGTGGATCTGTACCGCATCGCGATGGACGTGCGCATGCGCGTGATGGTGCCGGTACACACGTTTGGCGAGCCGCAGGGCGTGAAGATGCAGGGCGGCGTGTTTGAGACGGTTACGCGCGAAGTGGAAATCGAATGCTTGCCTGCGGACATTCCGGAAGAATTCAGAGTGGATGTGACGGAGATGCTGATCGGCAAACAGTTGCGCGCGGCGGATCTTCCCTTTGACCCTGCGAAGATTAAGTTGCTGACGGACCCGGTTCGCGTGATCGCGCACGTGGTCGTCCTGAAGAAGGAAGAGGAACCGGCTGCGGATGCGGCGGTGACAGCGGATGCGGCGCCGGCCGAACCCGAAGTGATGAAGAAGGGCAAGAAGGAAGTGGAAGAGGGCGAAGGCGAAGCGGCGGAAGCTCCTGCGGCGAAGGCCGAGAAGTCCGAGAAGAAGAAGTAGGTTTTCGATTGCGGCGCCAGCGACGGACGCTCAGGGTAAAAATGAGACTTATCGTCGGCCTCGGAAACCCTGGCCCAGAATACGAGTTCACGCCGCACAACATGGGATTTTTGGCGGTGGATGCGCTAGGCGGGCGCGCCGGGATTCGGGTGACGCGGCCTGAGGCGAAGTCGTACGTTGGGCTCGGCAGCGTTGCGGGAAACGAAGTGGTGCTGGCCAAGCCGCAGACGATGATGAATCTGAGCGGCACGGCGGTGCGGATGCTGCTCGAGCGGTATGAATGCAAGGCCGCTGAGATGATCGTGCTCAGCGATGAGGCGGCGTTGCCGTGGGGCATGCTGCGGATTCGGGAACGAGGCAGCGCCGGCGGGCACAACGGATTGAAGTCGATCATCGCGTCGGTTGGGTCGAACGAATTTATACGCGTGCGGCTAGGCGTAAAGCCGGAGTATCCGCTGGAGGACATGGCGGAATACGTGCTAGGGACGATGCGGAAGCCGGAGCGCGAGCTCGCGGCGCAGATGACCGCGGAGGCGGCTGAAGCCGTGGAATCGATTGTGGCTGAGGGCGCGGGCAAGGCGATGGCGAAATTTAACCGGCGCGCCGAAGCCGACGAAGAAGATTCGGAGTGAAGGGTTTTTGGTTTTAGGGCTGGAAAGTTGCGAACGAGAAGACGAGGAATCGAGGACATATGGAAGAGCGTCAGTACGACCTGATTTTTATTTGCCGGCCGGATACGCCGGAAGCGGACATTGACAAGGTGATTGCGACCCTGGAGAGCACTGCTGCGGAAAAGGGCGCGAAGATCGAGTCGGTCGCGAAGTGGGGCCGCAAGCGCATGGCGTACCGCGTGCAGAAACTGCACGAGGGATACTTCGTGTACATGGTTATCAAGACCACGCACGGCGAAGTGGTCAAAGAACTGGAACGCCGCTTGAAGGTGGCGGATCCGGTGATCAAGTATCTGACCGTGCGGCTGGATGAAGAATTGAAGCGGCAGGAGAAGTTGAAGCGGCACCGCGAGCGGCGTGCGGCGCGCCGTCCGCGTAAGGCGGCGGCTGCAGCGCCGACGCCTGTTGCGCCGGTCCCGCCGCCGAGCGAGCAGTCCGCGCCTACGGCGTAGCTGACGAGAGGTTTCGCCTCAGCCCCAGGAAACGCATCGGACTTTGCGTCCGATGGATATTGACGGGAAATTAGTCAGGAGACTCGAATGGCAGAAGAAAACGCACCACAGCAGCAATCGCACGGCCCCTCGTCGGGAGGGATGCGGTCTTCGGGACCGGGCGGCCCCGGTGGTCCGGGCGGAGGACGGCCTGGGGGACCAGCGAAGCGCGGGAAGCGGAATTTCGTACGCAAGAAGAAGGTTTGCCGGTTCTGCGTGGACAAGGCCGATTTCATTGATTACAAGAAGGCGGAGATTCTGGCGCCGTTCATTCAGGAGCGGGGAAAGATTCTGCCGCGGCGGATGACGGGGACTTGTTCGCGGCACCAGCGTTGGCTGACGGTGGCGATCAAGCGGGCGCAGAATATCGCGTTGCTGCCGTTCGCGGCGGAGCTGTAGTTCAAGAAGAGTTAAACAGGGCGGTCCCGCAGACTCGGGACCTGCCGCTACTACAGACACTCGTTGCAGGATTAGTGGTAGCACGGCGAAAAACAAAGATGCCGGCCAGACGCTGGCGTTACGTTTAAAGGATTCGAGGTCCGCATACCATGCAAATCATTTTGCAGGAAGACGTGGAAAAGCTGGGAAACCGCGGCGAGTTGGTGGAAGTTGCGGAAGGATACGCGCGCAATTTCTTGTTGCCGCGCAAGCTGGGGCTGGAAGCTACGGCCGGCAATTTGAAGCGGCTGGAGAGGATGCGGGCGCATTTTGCGAAGAAGGAAGCGACCGAGAAGGACGCGGCGCAGAAGCAGGGCGAGCAGCTCGCGGCGGTCTCCTTGGAATTCACGCGCAAGGCTGGGGAGAACGACCAGCTGTTCGGTTCCGTGACTTCGCTGGATGTTGCCGAAGCGCTGGCGGGCAAGGGCTTTGCGATTGACCGCAAGAAGATTGCGCTGGCCGAGCCGATCAAGGTGATGGGCGAGTACGAAGTTCCGGTGAAGCTGCACCGCGAAGTGATCGTGAATGTGAAGGTGGCGGTGAAGAAGGAAGAGTAAGGCCGCGTTTAGTTTGTAGTGCCGCGCGTTCGCCGGCCGATGGATTTTAGGAATCGCAACAGAATTGGGCGTCTCGAGGTTCGGGACGCCTTTTTTTGCGCCGAGGCTTTTCCACTTTTCCGATTTATTGCACAGGGTGGTACGGTTGACGCGTCCCTCGTGAATGCGCACAATCCCGCCTGCCGATTCAAGGAAATTTCTGAGACGCGCGACGTCCGCCTGCGAGTTGTCGCGGAGTGGAAGCGGGCGTAAGATTGCACTCGTAACTTCGCAAGCGGAACATTCGAGCACAAAGACACACCATGCCAGGCGACGCCACACTGGAACGACCTTTACCGCACAATCTGGAGGCAGAGCGCAGCATACTGGGCGCGATACTGCTGGATAACCACGCGTTGAACGCGGCGATTGAGAAGGTGCGCTCGGATGATTTTTTTCTGCCACAGCACCGCCAGATTTTCGAGCGCATGGTGCAGCTGGGAGAAAAGCAGCAGGCGATTGATATTGTCACGCTAATGGAAGATCTGTCGCGGCGGGGCGAGTTGGAAACGGCGGGAGGGATTGCCTACCTTTCGCAACTGGCGGACGGACTACCGCGCATCACGAACGTGGAGCATTACGCGCGGATCGTCAAAGAAAAGTCGGTGCTGCGTAACCTGATTTTCTCGGCGTCGGCGATTCAGGAGCAGGCGCTGGCGGCGGGCGACGACGCGGACGTGATTCTGGACCGCGCGGAATCGGTGATTTTTCAGCTGGCGGAAGACCGGGTAAAGGCCGGGCTAATCGGCGTCAAAGAGCTGGTCCGCGACAATTTCGAACGCTTGGAGAAAATTTTCAGTGAAGGGCGGCGCATCACCGGCCTCGCTACGGGCTACGCGAATTTGGACAACGAGACCGCCGGCCTGCAGCCTTCGGAATTGATTATTCTGGCGGCGCGGCCTTCGATGGGAAAAACAGCGCTGGCGCTGAACATCGCGGAAAATGTGGCGGTGCGGCATCGCGAGCCGGTGGCGATTTTCAGCTTGGAAATGTCGAAAGAGTCTTTGTTGCTGCGTTTGCTGGCTTCCGAGGCGCGTGTGGACGCGCACAAATTCCGCACGGGACACATGAATCGCGACGACTGGGGAAAAGTGACCGGAGCGCTGACGAATTTGGCGGAGGCGCCGCTGTGGATTGATGATTCGGCTTCTTCGACGGTGATGGAGATGGGCGCGAAGGCACGGCGGCTGAAACGCGATCGTGGCCTTTCGCTGATCATCGTGGATTATTTGCAGCTGGTGGTGCCGACGAATATGGGGCGGCAGAGCAACCGGCAGGAAGAAGTTTCGGGAATGTCGCGCGCGCTGAAAGGGCTGGCCAAGGAATTGAAGGTGCCGATTGTGGTGCTGAGCCAATTGACACGCGCGCCGGAACGCGAGGAGCGCAAGCCGCAGTTAGCGGACTTGCGCGAATCGGGCGCGATTGAGCAGGACGCGGACGTGGTGCTGTTCATCAACCGGCCGAATTTTTACAAGACGGATTTGCCTGATGAGGATCGCGCGAAGGCGGAGTTGATCATTGCCAAGCAGCGCAATGGTCCGACCGGGAACTTGAAATTCGTTTTTCTGGCGCGGCATACGCGATTTGAAGAGGCAGCGCCGGATGCGTGGAGCGCCGGTGGCGAGCCGGAACAGTAACGCGCCTGGCGTGTGCGGGCGAACCCGGCTGCGTGTCGAGATGAACCCGGATTCCAGGATTTGAACTTCTGTTGGGGAAGAGCCTTCCGGCTGTACATCACTTGTAACTCTAACTGCGTCTGACACTTACAACGATACAGAGTTATGGGGCGCCCGTCGAAGCAAGTGGCGAGTGTCCTGCAACAATCCATTGTGGATGTTTACCTAAACGGCGCGAAGCGAAATGCGAATGGCAATTTCGTTCGCGCGCGCGGCGAGGAGTCTGGCATTCTAAATGACGATGGCGAAAACAATTCAATTCTCAGGACGCCCGGTGTGGGCGGAAATTTCGCTGCCGGCGATCCTGCATAATCTGCGTGTGATTCGCAAGCAGGTGGGAGCGCAACGAAAAATTCTGGCGGTCGTGAAGTCGAACGCTTACGGACTGGGCGCTGTGCCGGTGGCGAAAGCACTGCAAAAGGCCGGGACGGAATGGTTCGGCGTAACCTGCGCGAATGAGGGCGTGGAACTGCGCGAGGCGGGTATCCGCAAACGGATTCTGGTGTTGACCGGGTTCTGGCCCGGGGAAGAGCGACGGCTGCTTCAAAATAATCTGACGCCTACGGTGACGCGCGTGGACGATCTAGGCCATCTGGAGCGCAGCGCGAAGGCGGCGGGCGGAAAATCGCGGCTGCGATTTCATTTGAAGATTAATACGGGCATGAACCGGCTGGGGATTTCCGCGGATGAAGTGGACTGCTTCGCGCGAACATTGGCCGGATGCAAGCACCTTGAGTTGGAAGGGACGTTCACGCACTTCGCTGTCGGCGGAAGATTTCACGGCGCGACAGACGAACCAGCAGGAGAAGATTTTTCTGGCGTGCCTGGATCGCATGCGCGCGCTGGGCGTCTCGCCGGGGATCGTGCACATGGCGAATAGCGGGGCCATTTGCGCGCGGCCGAGTACGTGGGCGGATATGGTTCGTCCTGGCGCGATTCTTTACGGCTACTACCAGTCGTTTGATCCGCCGCAGAAGAAACAGGAAGTGATGGGGCAGGTGGCGCTGCAGCCGTGCCTCTCCCTGCGGGCGCGGATCATTTCGCTGCGGAATGTGCCGGTGGGAGAAGGTGTGGGTTACGCGGCGCGTTTTGTGACCAAGCGACCATCGCGGATTGCGGTGATTAATGCGGGATATGCCGACGGCGTGGTGCGCGCGCGGACAAACCGCGGATGGGCGCTGGTGCGCGGGAAGCGCGTGCCGCTGGTGGGAACGATCTCCATGGATTTGACGACGCTAGATTTGACCGACGTGCCGGAAGCGGTGCTGGGCGACATCGTGACGATTTACGGGACGGACGGCGACACCTCGATCGAGGTTTCCGAAGTGGCGCACGAAATCGGAACTGTGACTTCTGATTTATTGTGCGCGCTGGGGCGGCGCGTGCCAAAGTTTTACGTTTAGCTTCCTAATTCCCTCTTGCAGTCCGCGCGGTTCGCCGTATCATCTAGCCGACATGAAACCATATTTGATCGTGGCTATGTTTGCTGCGCTGTTGGGAGCGCCGGCAACTCCCGAGTATTCGATTCAGGCGATACGTTATGCCAGTGTGCCGGACGTGCCGGTGTCTGAGCTGGTGGTGGGCGGGCCGAAGGACCAGAAAATCGAAATTGCCATGGTGGTTTGGCTGATTCGGGGCAGTGGCCATACAATTCTGTTCGACAGCGGCTTTCATCGCGACACTTTTCTGAAGGATTTTCCGATGAAGGACTATCTGCGGCCAGACAAGGCGGTGGAAAGTGCTGGAGTGAAACCGGAAGAGGTGACGGACATCGTCATCAGCCATGCGCACTGGGATCACATGGGCGGAATGGACCTGTTTCCGAAGGCAAACGTCTGGATTCAGAAGGAAGAATATCGCTACTACACGATGGATGCTTGGGAGCCGGGCGGCGACCACGGCGGGATTGATCCGGAAGACGCCAAGGAGCTGGTACAGCTGAATACCGAGCGACGCATGCATCTGGTGAATGGCGATAACGTGGAAATCTTTCCGGGTATTCGGGCTTACACTGGGGCGCGGCACACGTATGCTTCGCAATATTTGAGGGTGGACGGCAATCCGCCGTTCGTGCTGGCTTCCGACAATTGTTATTTCTATCTCAACCTGTCATCTCACCTAGCCAGCGCTACTTTCACTGACGCCGATCATGCGGCCAACATTGCCGCGCAGTCACGGATGATTGAGCTGGCAGGGTCGGCGGACCGCGTGGTGCCGGGGCATGATGCTCTGCAATTCCAGAAGTTCCCTACCGAAGGACGCGTGGCCAAGATCAAGTAAGCGGTGCTCGGCGCCTTGTGCTGGTTGATGTGGCGCAGCGGGCAGTGGTTTCTGAGGACGTCGCGTGCGCCTTCTGCGGCCTGCGGGTCGCGGTTTTCCGTGCTCGCTCTCTAACCATTCGGCCCTGCGTTGGTCTAAATACATCAGTTGATCTCACCCGGCAGAGAGCTGTATGGGTGTGCCATGACCCTGTGCCGGACATTCCAACGTGGTTGACGGTTACACGCCGCGAACATAGGCCGTTGACTGGTGCTTCGTGCGCGGTGCTATACTGGATAGTTCATAAGGATTTCATAAAGCTGGTCTCATGATCCCGGCGGGGCGCTCCAAAATATCATAGGCCGGGAAAAGAGCTGGGGACGAAGCAAGTAGGAGCGATTCGTCTCATTCATATCTATAAGGTGGAAACATGCAGAGGAACCCTGGGTCTCAGAATCGCCCGCCTAGCGCCTCAAATCTGGATAGCTCGCCAAACAAGCCGACATCAGCTTCGCGTCCAACCCATGATCACGTAGGAACGTTTTGGGACATGCTGGGAATACGGGTTGTGTTCATGGCGGTGTGCGTCGCGGCGGGTTTTCATTTCCGTCCGTTCAGCGTGACACCTTTGTCGGGTGCGGCAACGGGGTTTCTGTTTGGACTGGCAGTGATCTTATTCGAACTGCGCCTGCGGCACGCTAGCTTGCGCCGGCTGATTGGCGCGGCCGTCGGTTCGATCCTGGGCCTGCTGGGCGCTTACCTGACGTCGCTGATTTTGACGCATACGATCATGCCGGAGAGCACCCGATCGTTCTTCAGCTTGGCGGCGTTTTTGGTGATGGCGTACATCGGGCTGATTCTGGGAGCGAATAAGGGCGACATGCTGAATTTGCAGGCGCTGGGGGGATTGTTCGGCAGCGAACGCAGCTTGAAGCACTCCTTCAAAGTGCTGGATACCAGCGTGATTATTGATGGGCGCGTGGCGGACATCGCGGACGCGCAATTTTTGGATGGCACGGTGATTATTCCGCAATTTGTGCTGCACGAATTGCAGCTGGTGGCGGATTCGGCCGACCCGTTGAAGCGGCAACGCGGACGCCGGGGGCTGGAAGTGCTGCAAAGAATCCAGAAGATGGCACACCTGGAAGTGCAGATCGCAGACGACGATTTTCTGCAGATACCGGAAGTGGACCTGAAGCTGATCGAGCTGGCGAAGCGCTACGACGCGAAGATCGTGACCAACGATTTCAATCTGAATAAGGTTGCCGCGCTGCAAGGGATCGAGATTCTGAATGTGAATCAGCTGGCCAATGCGCTGAAGCCGGTGGTGCTGCCAGGCGAGACGATGCGCGTGTTCATTTTGCGCGAAGGGAAAGAATACAACCAGGGCGTGGCCTATCTAGACGATGGGACGATGGTGGTGGTGGATGGCGCGCGCAAGATGATCAACAAGACGATCGACATCACCGTGACTTCGGTACACCAGACCACCGCGGGAAAAATGATATTTGGACGGTATGACGAGCGCGGCGAGCAGCAGGTTCCTCGCGTGGCGGCGCAGAACGCGCCACACTCCGAACCGCAATCGGCGCCTCGTGCAAACGAAGGCGCTACGCCTGGGGGCGAACGGCCTGCGCGGCCGCTTTATCCTGATAGCGGCAGGAGTTAGCGCCGGTTTTCTTACTGGCTGCGGTCGGTGACGCGTTGCTGACGGCGCGGCGAAATCGGCCGCTACTAGCCGTCCGGTTCGAGCTCAGGTGCACAATACCCCTTGCGGTCGCTTGCCTGATGCAAACAAGAGTGCGTGTGCTGGGCTGCTGGATTGCGATAGACTGTCCTCCCTCTTATGAGCCGAGTCGCCGCCATTATTCCTGCCGCAGGTCTGGGCACCCGCATGGGCGCCGAAATGCCGAAGCAGTTCCTTGAGCTGGATGGGATGCCGCTGGTGATTTTCACGCTGCGCCGCCTGGCAGCCTGCAACGCCATCACTGATTTTTTTGTTTCTACGCGAGCGGACGACGTGGTGTCGCTACAGGACAAAGTTGCGAAGGCGGCGTTGGGCAGGCCGGCGCGAGTGGTGCATGGCGGCGACACGCGGCAGCAGTCGGTGGCGAACGCGTTAGCGCAGGTGGACCCCGCGACGGAAGTGGTGCTGGTACACGACGCAGTGCGGCCTTTTGTGACGGCGGAACAGCTGGATCGGGTGATTGCGGAGGCGCGGAAGCGTAGCGCGGCAATTCTGGGCATTCCGGCGATTGATACAGTGAAGGAAGTGAAGCGCGCGACCTTGCCGGAAGATATGGCGCTGATCACGACGACCATTCCGCGCGAACGGATCGTACTGGCGCAGACGCCGCAGGCATTTTCGTATGCGCTGCTGCGAGATGCGTTTCGCAAGGCGCTGACGGATGGCGTGTTGGCATCAGATGAGTCGGCGTTGGTGGAACGATTCGGGCATGAGGTATTTGTGGTGCTGGGCTCGGAGCGGAATTTCAAGATTACCCGGCCGGCGGACATGGATTTGGCGCGGTTTTATTTGGAGCAGGAACGTAAGGCGCCGCGGTGATGAATTCTTCGGTGAGACTGGTCAAGCTCATGAGCAAGGAAGCTTAATGACACGTTCGGGAATTGGCTACGACTTGCACCGGCTGGCTGCGGGGACGAGGCTCATGATCGGTGGGATCGAGGTGCCGTTCGACAAAGGGTCAGTGGGGCATTCGGACGGCGATGTGCTGGCGCACGCTTTGTGCGATGCGTTGCTGGGGGCGGCGAGTCTCGCGGATATCGGGACGCATTTTCCGGATACCGATCCGAAGTGGAAGGGTGCCTCGAGCCTGCTTTTTCTGGAACACACCCGGAAGCTGCTCGATGAGCGCAAGCTGCGGATCAGTCATCTGGATGCGGTAGTGATCTGCGAACGGCCGAAGTTGGGGCCGCACTTCCCTGCTATGCGTGCGGCGTTGGCGAAATCGTTAGGGATTTCGGAAGAGCAGATCAATCTGAAGGCTAAGACGAATGAAGGTACGGGCGAGATCGGGCGCGGTGAGGCGATTGCGGCGCATACGATTGCTACTTTGGAAGGTTGAATTCGCCGCAGAGACACAGAGAAAACAAAATCGAGAAATGACACTCTATGTTCGGGACGCATACCTGACTTTGGGACGAAGGAAAAGGTAATGAACTGGCTCACGGGATTTCATGCGGTGGAGGAGGCGCTGGCGGCGGGGCGAGCGCTGGATCGAATTGTGATCGCGCGCGGGCGCCACGGTGAACGCGTAGAGTCCGTGGTACGGTTGGCCAAGGCCAAGGGTGTGCCGGTGCGATTTGAAGACCGAGTGCAGATTGACCGCCTCGTGGGAACGCGCGAGCACCAAGGGGTGGCGGCTCTGGGCGCGGCGAAACCGGCGATGGGTCTGGAGGATTTGCTTGCTGCTAAGACGCCGCAGGGATTGTTGGTGCTGCTGGATGGCGTCGAGGACCCGCATAATCTAGGCGCGGTAGTGCGAACGGCGCTGGCGGCTGGAGCGAACGGCATCGTGATCCCGGAGCGGCGTGCAGCGGGATTGACTGATACAGTCGAGCGCGCCTCGGCTGGCGCGCTGGCACATCTGCCGATTGCGCGGGTGAAGAATCTGGTGCGGGCGATGGAAGAGATGAAGGAAGCGGGATATTGGCTGGTGGGGCTCGACGAGCGCGCGGAGAAAAGTTATACGGAAGTGGATCTGAAGGGATCGATTGGAATGGTGCTGGGAAGCGAAGGCGAAGGATTGCACGAATTAACACGGAAGCGCTGCGATTTTCTGGTTTCGCTGCCTACAGCTGGGCCGGTGCGTTCGCTGAACGTTTCCGTGGCGGCTGGGGTTATGCTCTTCGAGGTAGTGAGGCAGCGCGGGGGAGATCGCGGATCGGCGCGGGAGAGCAAGTCAAAGGCACCGCTGCTGAACGCAGATGTAGACAGATAAAAACGTAGAGAGATATCCACTTGAGTCGCCCCGCATGCTCGGGCTTCGACCACCAACCCACCATTGTCAGGAACCGGGATTTCATTTGTCGTACTTCAATAAGGAAAACACGTGGACGCCGGGCAACTTGGCGCGGCCGTTGAGAAAGGTGAGTTCTACGGCGAAGGCGGCTCCGGCAACTTGGCCGCCGAGTTGCCGGATTAGTTTTACAGTGGCCGCGGCGGTGCCGCCAGTGGCGAGGAGGTCGTCGCAAATAAGGACGGTCTGGCCGGGCTTGATCGCGTCTTCGTGGAGTTCGAGCTGGTCGGTGCCGTATTCGAGTTGATAGGTGACAGAGGCTGTTTTCCCTGGTAGCTTTTTCGGTTTGCGCACGGGAACGAAACCGGCGCCGAGGCGATAGGCGAGCGCGGGAGCGAAAATAAATCCACGGGCTTCGATGCCGGCGACGATGTCCACTTTCGTGCCGTTGTATTGTGCGCAGAGCTGATCAACCAGCGAATGGAAACCGGCCCGATCCTTCAGCAACGTAGTGAGGTCGTAGAAAAGAATGCCCGGTTTTGGATAATCGGGGATTTCACGGATCAATGCTTTCAGGTCGGTCATTCTGCTCCTTCGATTAGTAATGCGATGGCGTGCTAACGAGCCAAACGATTCACGCGAAAACAAGCCGCCATGGATCGCGCGTCAATGCTCAATCGAGAATCCCCTCTCAAATTCGGGGTTCAGCGACGCTTTCTCTTCGGCGACGCTGGCAACCGAGGCACCTTGGGGGCCGCGCTCTAGCTCCTTGCGAAATTCGCCCAGCTTCGAAGCGCTGCCGACGGCGTAAGCCTCAACGCGGCCGTCAGGCAAATTCTTGGCATAGCCGCCCAGTCCCAGGCGCTGCGCCGCGCGCATGGCGAAATACCGGTAGCCGACTCCCTGCACCATACCACTGACGAAATAACGTCTGGACTCGCGGGTTTGCGGCGTATCTGCCATGGATCGTGCGGAAGCTTCATCCGCAAACGCGTGATTTTAACAGAGGCGCGCCAGGCACAGGACGCGATTTTTGTGGCGGTTGTCTGGGCTTCGATGCGTCTGCGGTATTTGCCGGGATCGCGATAAAATGGCCGGGGTGGTGAGGAGCATGATCACTTGCGCTTGGTACGCAGGCCCGATGTTAGACGCGAAGAGCGAACCTCGCATCCAAAGATGGATGGCGGAAAATCTCAAAATGCGGCGACGTTTTCATCGGGCGGGGCGTAGCGGCGCGATCCGTTTGGCGTTCATCGGCACGGCGGCAATGTTGTTCTACACCGGCGTCGTTCGGGCGCAAGACGCCGGGCCGCAGGCTCCGCCACCGACATTCAAGGTGGAGCGGATTCCTGCGGAGCCGCATCCGGGGCCTCCACCCTTGCCGGTGGATGAGATTATTCACAGATTCGCAGCGAATGAAGACGTGATGAAGAAGGTGTACGACGCATACGACTTCACGCAATCCATCCGTTTGGATGAACTGACCGATCCGGGCGGCAAGTTCAGCGTGACCGGCGAGGTTTACACAAAGGGCGACGGCCTGCGGTACATGCGGGTGACGAAGCCTGCGGAATCCAGCCTGAAACTGATGCATTTTTCGCTGGAAGACGTGCGGGTGATCGCCGGCATGCCCGAATTTCCGCTGACGGCGGAGGAGATTGAGAATTACAATTTTAAATACGCCGGGCAGGAAAAGTTAGACCAGCTGGTAACTTATATTTTTCAAGTGAAGCCGAAGGTGCTTAGCCGCAAGAAACGATATTTCGAAGGCGTGATCTGGATTGACGATCACGATTTTGCGATCGTGAAGAGCTACGGGAAATTCGTAAGTGAGCTGGAGGGGAACGGTACGGCGCTGCCTTTCACCATGTTCGAAACCTACCGCGAGAATTTCCAAGGAAAATACTGGCTGCCGACTTATACGCGATCCGATGATTATTACAAGAGCGAAGGCAACGATGAGCTGCCGTTGCGGCTGGTAGTTCGTTCGACCGATTTCAAGGTGCGTGCGGCGGCGGGTCCCGGTGGTGCGGCAACGGCACCGCCTGCGGCGGATTCCGGCTCATCGCCTGGCGTTCCCCTATCCACTCCCCGCTGATACTTTCCGCGCGATCAAGCACACGCAACTTTTGCGGAGGAGCTCAGGTTGGGCTACGAAATCGTACGCAGATATCGCGGGAGTTCTTGAACCGAATTCAGAAGGACATCGGGCTTGGCGGCGCGCAAACGAGCGGCAGTGGGAAACGGGCCGAACACGCCGATGGCGCGCACGCCGGCGCGGCGAGCCATTTCGATGTCCTCAGCCGTGTCGCCAACGTACACGCAATGCTCAGGAGCGCGGCGGAGCCGTTGCAGCGCCAGCAGCAGCGGGGCGGGATGGGGCTTCCTTTTGGCAGCGTCCTCGCTGCAAACACATGCCGAAAAATAGCTTGCAAGTTCGAGTTGGCGGAGTTGGCGGCGAACGCGCTGGCGATTTCCACTTGTGACGATGCCAAGATCAAATTTTTGAGCCAGGAGACGGAGGACGCGGCGCGCGCCTGGGAGCAGCGGAGGATTTTCGAGTTTGTAGGCGCGGGTCCAGAGGCGGCCGGCCTCCATCCATTTGGAACGCGGGAGCAGGGCTGCACGGTAAACGCGCAGCCAATTGGGGGAATAGTGCAGCGCGAGTTCGCGCTCGGTCCAATGGATGCCCAGGGCGTGAAACATGGAGAGATAGGCGCGGAGATCGGCTTGGTAGGAATTCAACAGCGTGCCATCCCAATCGAACAGGACCGCGCGGGCGGAGAAATGAGCGATTTTCACGGCGAGGGAATCGTATCAGACGGCGGGGATTGGGAAAAATGAGGCCGAGCGGCTCAGGGACGATGCGCTGGAGGTTCAGGGCCGGCCGCGCGAACCAAGACAGCGTTCGCGCTGGCGGATGCCGCGTAACAGACGCGGGCAGGATTTCCAGCGTCTGGCCGGCTTTAGTGACTGCGATAGCGCAGCGGGACGATATCGTCGCGGCGCAGCGCAAAGTCGTCGAAGGTGGCGGCGTAACCGCGCCAGCCGGGCATATCCACTTCCTCGGCGCGCACGATGTGAGCTGCGGTGCACATCTGCACGCTGCCCTGGCCGAGCGGCCGCTCGATAAGCGCAACTTCGAGTTCAATGGCCGTGCCGGGCTGAAAATCGCGAGGAGCGAGGAAATAAACGCCGCTGGAGCTGATATTGCGGGTTACCAGTGTGACGGGAATGGGCTCGAGACGGTCGCCGACGCGCGTGAGGCGGAGCGGCAACGAGAGCGATGCGCGCGGATTGTTGCGGCGTTCACGCGCAACGCCGACGGCGTGCGTGGGAACTCGCGCAAAACGCTGTGGCCCAGGCTTCCCTTTTGGAGATGCAACGCTTACTGTGTGGCTTTCAACTTCACGCAGCGGCGACACGACCGGCCGCAGCCCCTTCCAATCCGGAGCAGCCCCCATGTACTCTCCCCCAAGAACAGCCTAAGCTTCCCCCAAGCCAGTAGAGCGAATATGCGCGGAGTCTGGAACCGCGTCAAGGGAAGTGATGGGCGGGTGCCGTATCATACAACAGTGAGGGGTGGGGCACATCGCTATGATTAGGCGGGAGTTGCAGCTTCTAAGGTGATTGAGGGGTGGGATTTTGGGTTTGTGGTTTGTTCGCTGGGCGCGAAAGACAACCGAAAGCGAAAGGATATTCGCCTTTGGAGCACTGCTGATTTTTTGATATGGATGTGAAGTTTTTCGCTTCGAATTCGCGCGCTAGAAACGGATAGCGAGTTTGATTGAGTTTCGCTAATTTCCAGAAGAGAGCGAGGCTCATACAATGATCGAACTGATGACCAGAACTTCGAATGAGAATTTTGGCGGCACGCGCATGCAGCCGCCGAACGAGAAACGATGGCGGTCGGTCGAGACGCGCGATCGCGGCGCGGATGGTGCGTTTGTGTATGCCGTGCGATCCACCGGAATTTATTGCAGGCCGTCGTGTCCTTCGCGAAAACCCCGGCGCGAGCAGGTGGAATTCTTTGCGCTGGCGGAAGCAGCGGAGCAGAAGGGATTCCGCGCATGCCTGAGGTGCCGGCCACGCCTAGCACGATTGCGCGACCCGCGCACTGCGGCGGTGGCGAAAGTGTGCCGGGAAATCGAGGCGCAGATTGACGCGGACGGCGCAAAAGCTGCGAACGCAGATGCGAGCGAGATGCGTTTGACGCTGGGCACGCTGAGTTCGACAGCAGGAATGAGCGCGCATCAACTGGAGCGCGCGTTCCGCAGCGTAATGGGAATCTCGCCGCGACAGTATGCCGATGCGCGGCGGATGCGCCGCTTGAAATCCAGATTGCGAAAAGGAGACGACGTGACTACCGCGTTATACGACGCAGGATTTGGATCGAGCAGCCGCTTGTACGAACGCGCTCCGGCGCAATTGGGCATGACGCCTGCTACTTACCGGCAGGGTGGTGCGGGAATGAAAATCCATTACACGATTGTGAGTTCGCCGCTCGGACGATTGCTGGTCGGGGCGACAGACCGCGGGATCAGCGCGTTGTACCTGGGGAAAGACGACGGACCGCTGGAAAACTCGTTGCGAAACGAATATCCGCGCGCGGAGATTCGTCGCGACAGGAACGGTCTGGAGAGCTGGGTGGGGAAGATACTGGCGCACCTGCGAGGGCGAGAACCGAATCTGGATCTGCCGACCGATGTGCAGGCGACTGCGTTTCAGCGGCGGGTGTGGCAAGAATTGCGCAAGATTCCCTACGGCACGACGCGGACGTACAGCCAGGTGGCGCGGGCGATTGGCAAGCCCAAGGCGATTCGAGCCGTGGCCCGGGCATGCGCGATGAACCCCGTCTCCGTGGTGGTGCCATGCCATCGCGTGGTGCGCGAAGACGGGAATTTGGCCGGCTATCGCTGGGGACTAGAGCGCAAACAGGCGTTGCTGGAACACGAGTCCGCCGAGCGGGGCGAAACGGCGCAGCGAAAATCAGCAAAATAGACGCTAGCCCTGAGGTTTGACTTTTTCGGTGCCCTTGGGCCAGTGCGGTTTGAAGTGGGCATCGCCGAGGTCGGGATTGCGTACAATCTTTGAATAGCGGATGACGAAGTAATCGCCGGAACCGGTTTCATTGAATTGCTGCTGCACGGGAAGCCAGGTAGCCTGATCGAACCAGATCTGAATCTTGGAGATCTGGTTGCGGGCTTCCTGAGACTTGGGAGTCAATTCCAGCTCGACTGTCTTCTTTTCATCCAGTGTCGGCTCGCCGAGCAGCGTCACCAGGTAGGACTTTTGCAGTTCCTTCCCCTGTGTTCCAAAGCCGAGCAGAAGATACTGGTCCACCTGGGCGCGATGCTGCGCGAGGTTGTATTCCTCGACGCGCTTCAGACCCGGCGTATAGATGTAGAGGGTGTCGCCGGTGCGCAGAATTGTGCGCGCGTCGGGAGGTTTCATCTCCAGAAGCATTTTGTCGTCGTGAACCAGGATGGAGCCGACTTCGGTGGATCGATCGTTGACCACGACGGTGACTTTGGTGCGCTCGACATCGGCGGAGAGGCTGTGAAAGCCTTTTGCGGAGCGATCCAGCTCTCTGAGTGTAGTGTCCAGTGTAACTGCGTTGTGGTTTTGGCTAGCCGCAGGAAATGCTCTGAGACACGCGGAGGTAACGACGGCGACAAGCGCAATTCCCAAAACGAAACGTTTTACAATCAAATCATGTCCCTCAGTGAGTGGTCGGCCCGTTAACGAAGCGTTCATGATACTACAATTAGTTAGACGCAGTGGACCGCCAGCCGGGTTCCAAGCGGGTAACGAGGCGGAGAGAAAAAGTTACATCAGAGGAGATGGATGTACGGTGACATCGTAATACAGAATCGAACCATCCTGGGCGGAGACAGGCTCAATATGCACGACTTGGAAGGTCTGGTCCTTCAGTTCGGCCACAGTACGCGCGAGGATGTCGTGAGTTTCGCGCTCGAGTTCGGGAGTGGCGCGGGTCGTTCGCTTTTCGGGTGCAAGCACGGTGGCATCCACGCGATAGGTGTGCGTCTGACTCGCAGGATCTTCGGATTGCAGCTGCACTTTGGAACCAAATGCGGCGGTCGCTTGGGGCTGATCGTGGAACCAGTGTGACGGCGTGACCAACACAAACAGGATAATCAGAATCACAGCCAGATCGTAGGGCCAACTGCCGCGCTCATAGGACCAGAAAATAGTGCGGACGATTCCCCGCCATAGGGTTCGCATATCAGTGAACCGACGAGCCGTCCACAACCTCGCCATCACGCATGTGCAGGACTCGGTGTCCGTAGGCGGCGGCTTCGGGATTATGAGTGATCATGACGATGGTCTGGCCGAGGTCTTGATTCAGCTGACGCAAGAGGCTCAAGACGGCTTCGGAACTTTTGGTGTCGAGGTTGCCGGTGGGTTCATCGGCCAAGACAATTTTGGGTTCGCTGACTATAGCGCGAGCCAGAGCTACACGCTGTTGTTCACCGCCTGAAAGCTCCGAGGGCTTGTGCTTGAGCCGGCCGCTTAGGCCGAGCAGATCGGCGACGACTTGGAAGCGATGCGGATCGAAACCATTTCCGTGGATGTGCTGGGCCAGGGTGATGTTGTGATAGGCGTCGAGAGTTGGGAGCAGATTAAAACGCTGAAAGACGAAGCCAACTTTGTGACGGCGCAGCAGGGTGCGCGCGGAATCGCTCATGGTAGTGAGGTCGTTGCCGTCGAGGAGCACACGCCCGGAGGTGGCCTGGGCCAGGCCGCCAATCACGTGCAGCATGGTTGATTTGCCGCATCCAGAAGGGCCCATGATGGAGACAAATTCGCCGGGAAAGATTTCAATGCTGACGCCACGCAGCGCAGGAACTTCCACTTTGCCCTGACGGTAGACCTTCCACAGGTTTTCAGTCTTAAGTATGGGCTCCAACAGCCGCTCCCCTTCAAGCGTCAGCGAATCCGAGGATAGAAATATTCTAGTCGGCTTTAGCATATATGCCTAGCGCGGATGCGCGGACGCGAATCGGCTTGAACGCCGGATCCGCACGGGAATAGTTGCGTTGAGCTACTCGTAAGCCAGAGCCTCAACCGGATCTTTACGGCTGGCCATCCAAGCGGGGTACGCCGCCCCAAGCAGGCCGCCGACAATCGCGATGAGCCCAGCACGCAGAACCCACAGCGGCGTAATTAGGATCGTGAGCGTCGGGAACAGCTTGATGAAGATTGCGCTCATGAGAAAGCTGAGTCCGACGCCGGCCACAGCTCCGCCGATGCACAGCAGCGTCGTCTCGCTCAAGACGATTCGCACGATGTAACCCTTGGACGCGCCCAAAGACTTTAAAACGCCGATTTCGCGAGTGCGCTCGATGATGGTGGTGTACATCGAGAGAAAAATCACCAGGAAGCCGATGACCACGGCGATGCCGATCATGACGTTGATGAAGGCGCCCAAACCGGGAAGGTTCGAGGAGGTCATCAGCGACATGATGTCCTTCAGCGGGCGAACTGCATAGCGAGGCAGAAGGTCCTTGATTTCATCAGTGACTGCCGGAGTGTGATCGGCGCGATCAGCCTTGATGAAAAAGACGGAAGCCTTGTCGTTCGCGCCCACAATTCCCTGGAGCGTGGAGAGGAAGACGAATAGGCGCGCTCCTTTGCCATGTTCGACGATGCCCGCCACGTGAAAATCGTGGGTGAAAAGTTGCAGCGTCTGGCCGAGCTTTATTTTTTTTGACTTGGCGTAGACGTCATCCACAAGGATGTCGTTGGACCCTTGCAAATCATGCCCTTCGTGAAAAACGAATCCGCCGGTAACAGTGTTAAAACTCTCCTTGTCGATGCCATAAACAATCTCGATGCCACTCGTGTTGAACTGCGTCAGCACGGGGGCGACCGCCTGCACGTATTCCAGTTGCGATATTTTGGCTGCGATCGCGATGGGCATGGGCGCGCCGCTAAAGGCCATAAAGTAAGAAGCTTCAGGCGGCTGAACCATGACGTCCGCACCGACGCCTTCGATGCGCTTAGCCGATTCCGAGAGCAGGCCGCTGGTGAGGCCGACGACTATGATGACGAGAGTGACCTCGACGGCTACGGCTAGCACGGTGATGAACGTGCGAAGCGGCCGGTGCAGCACGTTTTGCACAATCATGTAACGAATCATAAATTTTCGTAGCGCTAAGCGAATTTCAAAAGCGCTAAGGATGCGGCTCCTTGTTGTTCGGGCCAGCGTCTTTGTGCTGGTCGTCCCCGGCGTTTTCGCCGACGCGCACCAAATCCGTGCCGGGCGGTTGCGGCAGGGAGAAGCGGTCTGGGGCGATCGGCTCGTTCACAGTAAGCTTCTTGATCGTGATCTGCAATTGATAGTCGTCACTTGGCCGGGTGACGTTGATCTGCCACGGATAGCTGCTGGCGCCGGTGGTCTGCCAATTGCCGTAGGCCACGTCGGAAGCCACCTTACCACCGGAGCCAAAATTCTCAATTCTCGAAACGCGCAGGTCGCTACGGTCGAACCATATTTTCTGCGCGATCTCCCAGTTGAACATCGGATGCTGGGAATTTCGCTGCTGACTCGTGGCAGCGCTGCCGGCATCGCCCGAGCCCGCCGCTGATTGCGGCGTCTCCGGCCTGACGACTGTCAAAATGTAGAATCGCGCCGCGCCTTCACTGGCTTGTTCGAACAACACCGGCGTTTGATCCGTGACAGCCGGCCAGAACAGTGCGTCCACGAGGTGCTGTGGCCTGAGATTTTCGATCGGTTTCTCGGCACGCCGCTCCAGGCTGGCGGGGCCGACGATGAATTTATTCTTCGACGGGATGTAGATGCTAAAAGTTGAGCCGTCACTCACCATGTCGAAAATATTCTTGCTGACGACCGGGGCCTGGCCAATTACGCGAATGCTGGCGGGCCTGGCTGCCAGGATAAAGCCGCTCACTTCATGGTATTGCTCGATGACGCCAGAATACCCGGAACCCGCGATCAGCTTCATGCTCACGCCGGCACTGAGAGACTGGACCGTCTGCGCCAGACGATTGTAGCTATCCAGGAGCTGTTCTTTGGTCGCGGCCTGCAGTGGAGCCGGCGCTTGCGACGGCTTCACGACCGTTTTCTGACTGACGGCGCAACCGAAGGCAGAGGCGAGCGCCGCCGCGGACCATGCCATCCAGATGATGCGCCGAATGCTGACTTTGGACCGGACTATGAACACAAAGTATGCAATCTAACAGCGGCCCAGATGGGTGTCAACGAAACAGGCTCAGCGTGCCCAGGCGTCGTTGCAGGCGGGCGGGCAGCCAAGATGCTAGAATTCCGGGTTTGCCTGGGGAGTGACAATGTTCAAGAAGGTGCTGATTGCCAATCGCGGTGAAATTGCCGTGCGCATCGCACGGGCGTGCCGGGACCTAGGGGTGCGCGCCGTCGCCGTTTATAGCGACGTGGATCGTGCGTCACTGCACGTTCGTCTTGCGGACGAGGCCTATCCGATCGGGCCAGCGCCCTCGCGCGAAAGCTATTTGGTGATTGAAAAGTTACTCGGCGCGGCGCGTTATGCGAGCTGCGATGCGATCCATCCGGGCTACGGTTTTCTGGCGGAAAACCCCGCGCTGGCTCGCGCGTGTGTGGACGCGGGCATCACTTTCATTGGGCCTTCGGCCGCTGCTATGGAACAGCTGGGATCGAAGACGGCGGCAAGGCAGATTGCGCGCGAGGTAGGAGCGCCCACCGTGCCCGGCGCTCTGCATCCGATCAAGACTGTGGATGAGGCGGCGGAAATCGCGCGGGAGATTGGTTTCCCGGTGATTTTGAAAGCGGTAGCAGGCGGCGGGGGCAAGGGGATGCGCAGTGTCGCGAGCCAGAGCGAACTCGACTCTGCATGGCGGGATGCTACATCGGAGGCGCAAAACGCATTCGGTGACGCGCGAGTGTACCTGGAGAAATATCTGGAGCGCCCGCGACACATCGAAATTCAAGTGCTGGCGGATCATCACGGACATTTTGTTTATCTGGGAGAGCGTGAATGCTCGGTACAACGACGGCACCAAAAGGTGATTGAGGAAGCGCCGTCACCGATCATGACGACGGAGCTGCGGAAAGCCATGGGTGAAGCGGCGGTGAAGCTGGCGCGTGCGGGAAATTACACGAACGCTGGCACCGTGGAATTCCTGGTGGACGCACAACGCAATTTTTATTTCCTGGAGATGAACACGCGGCTGCAGGTGGAGCACCCCGTCACGGAAATGGTGACCTCGCTTGATCTGGTGAAGTGGCAAATGCGCATCGCGGCGGGCGAGCCCTTACCGTTTGGCCAAGGCGACATTGAACTGCGCGGCCATGCCGTCGAGTGCCGCATCTATGCCGAAGACCCGGACAACAATTTTTTTCCATCGCCGGGGAAGATATCGGGCTACGGGGTTCCGACCGGTCCTGGGATTCGGCTGGATGACGGGATTTACGCGGGTTGGACCGTGCCAAACGAGTATGACCCGATGTTGGGAAAGCTGATTGCGTGGGGCAGCGATCGCGAGGAAGCTTTGGCGCGTATGGGGCGGGCTCTGGCCGAGTATTACGCGAGCGGGATAAAAACCAATGTCTCGCTTTTTCGCCGCATCCTGGCGAGCGGCGATTTTCAGAAAGGCGCGATTTACACGCGCTGGTTGGATGATTTCCTTAGCGCCGCGCCTGTTGCGGCAAGCCGCAACGACGAAGAAGAAGCCCGGGCTGAGCAAGCTGCAGCCCTTGCGGCATTTCTGTGGCACACGGCGCAGGCTAGCGGCGCGAACGCTTCCGAAACGCACCCGATTGCAGCATCACGTTGGAAGACGGAGAGCCGGCGGGAACAAGTGAATCGCGAACCATTACCATGACGGAAACTCTGCAAGCCGAGCGGAGCTAGCGTGAAATTGCAGATTGAGATTGGCGGGAAAATGCGGCGTGTCGAGATGACGCAAGCCGTCGCGCGCCCGACATGGGCGATTGACGGGCAACGTGTGGAAGCGGATGCAGCTCAAGTGTCACCGGGAATCTATTCGATTCTGATCGACGGAAAATCGTTCGAGGTACGCGTGGAAACCCGCGGCGCAGAGTTGCGAGCAGTTACCCGCGGCCGGCAATTCGGGCTCCTGATTCAGGATGAACGTGAATGGCGTCGCAATCGTGGTGGCAGCGTCGAGGCGGAAGGCCGCCAGCAGGTATTGGCCCCGATGCCTGGGAAAATCGTGCGGGTGCTGGTAAGCGCGGGTGATTCAGTGCGGGCGGGTCAGGGCCTGCTGGTGGTGGAGGCGATGAAGATGCAGAACGAGATACGCGCGCCGAAATCGGGAACGATTGACCGAGTGCGGGTGGTCGCAGGCCAAACCGTGAACGCAGGAGAGGTAGTGGTAATCGTCAGCTGAGCGGATGTTTCGGCTTCGTAACTAGTTACCCTTAAGTTCCCTTTTTGTTCTCGCGCCTTTCCCCGCAACCTTGCTTTGGTCACAATGGTTTCAATCCGCGCGACACTTGGGCACCGGGCATGCGTGGAAACTTGGGGGATTCGGAATGTATTTACATGTGCATTTTGCCGCGATCGCCGCGTGGCTTTTGCTGGCAATCGTGGGCCTCGTGTGGGTGATGGCGTGCGCGGTCACGGCGACGAGGATGGAAAAGGACGGGATTCCGTTCTGGAAGGGATTCCTGGTTGGCCTGCTACTAAGCCCGGTGACCGGCCTGATCATGCTATTCATCGCCCGGATTCTGCGTCCGGGCCGGCCCCTTGCGCACACCATCAGCCGCGGCTAGAGCTCATCGCTTATCCTGCTGATTCAATCCAGCATTTGCGAATCTTCGTGGCGACTCCCGGGTTATTTTGAGGCGGGAAGTTTTCCCGCCGATTCCAGGATTTGGCGAGCCAGATAATTGGTGACGCGCGAATCGTCGCGCGCTTCGATCATGTACGCTGAACGCAAAAGTTGTTCCTTGCGATTACGCAGCATGTCGCGGATGGATTGTTGCACCTGCGGATCGGAAAGTTCGCGCTGCCCAGCGGGCTCTTTGGCGACCAGCTTGAGGATGCGGTAGCCGCCGTTTTTCACACCAATGGGTGGCGTTACGTCGCCGGGCCTCATCGCCAGAACCGTCTTTTTCAGCAGCGGGTCGGATTGATTCAATGCGGATTCCGGAACGAAGCCGAGATCGCCGCCCGTGGCTGCCGTGGAATCCTCGGAATAATCCATCGCCAACTGGGAAAAATCCGCACCGCTTGCCAACTTTTGTTCGATCAAGCTAATTTTTCGCTTGGCTTCGGGTTCCGAAGTGGCTTTATCGTTCTTGCGGTTGTGGACAGCAGGGTCTGGATGCGGCGTAACGACGATCTGGGCGATGTGAAACTGCAATTCCGCTACGTTGAATTGCGCGCGATTCTTGTTATAGAAGTCGAGCACATCCTGATCGGTGATCGAAATCTTCGCAACTACTTCGCGATTCAGGAGCTTTTGCACGGAAAGCTGCCGCCGGATGTCCGCCTTTAAATCGTCCACGGTCAGCTCAGAGTCCTTCAACTTCTTCTGGAATTCCTCTTCGGTATAAGGGCTCTTGGACTCGGTGAATTTGTCTTCTACTTCGGCATCGCTTGCGACCAGATTCAGTTTGTTGGCGCGCTCGAGCAGAATTTCATTGTTCACAAGTTCGTCCAGGATATTCAACTTGAGCGAAAGCGCCTCTTCCTGAGAAGGCGCCGGACCTTCGGCGTTAACCCGCGTGCGAAAGTACTTGTCCACCTCGGAGCGCTGGATCTGCTTGCCGTTGACGACGGCCCAGACGTCCGGTCCGGGCGCGGTCTCCTTCTTGCAACCGGCGGCGCACACACTCCCGAAGACCAGCGCGAGAGCCAAGATTCGTCGTGACAAACTGGACTCCTTCCAGAGGAGGGCCGGATTCACGCGGCCTTTTGCACGCGGCCGGAACGGATGCAGGAGGTGCAGACGCGGATATGCTTGCGAGCGCCTTTAACTACGGCCTTGACGCGGCGCAGATTGGGATTCCAGCGGCGCCGCGTAACGTTATGGGCGTGGCTGATTGCGTTACCATACAGCGGCTTCTTGCCGCACATTTCACATGCTAGTGCCATTGTTGCGTCACTCCACAGATCATAAATTGTCGATTTACTTGCGAACGTATGTTAGCAGACTCTGCCCACAGCGGGAAGCGTTTTGGTCCCCACACCGAATCGAACCAACTTCTGAAATCAAGCCCGCGGGCTTACGTAATCGGCCGATTTCTGCGCTGTTTGTGTCCACGGAAAGTTCCGGCGGCTTGGTACTTTGGGTCCATTGACCGTACACAATCCAAACGGCTAATTTGACGTTGACGATTAGGAAGGGCTTGAAAACAGTCAAGAGGCAGGGGTGTGTACCGTTTAGACACACACCCTCATAATTTACCTCTTGACGGCAACTAAACACTTATAGACTCCGCCGCGTAGTGTCCCTACTCGGAGGGGTCAATGAGTAAGTGGTTAGTTGTAGCGGTTTTGGTCATGTCGGTGTTGGCCAGCGCCGTAGGTTTGAAGGCCATTTCGGTCGCGAGCACGACGGCTCCTGTGCCGCCGACTCCTTGGGCGAGTACGACGGCTCCTGTGCCGCCGACTCCCTGGGCGAGTACGACAGCTCCGGTGCCGCCCACTCCTTGGATGAGTACGACGGCTCCTGTGCCGCCGACTCCTTGGATGAGCACAACGGCCCCGGTGCCACCCACACCCTGGAACTAGTTTCAGGGAACTCCCGATAAAAGGGAGTTGAGTGGTCGAGCGCCGGAAGCGAAACTGGAATGCTTGGACCACTCGATTACATGATATGGCTTGTAGGTTTCCTCGTGGAGATCGGCGTGGTGGTGTATCTAATCACGCGCAAGCAGTCTTTCCGCTATTTCCCCATTAGTTTCTACATGTTGTGCGATGCCCTGGTGACCTGGGGGCAGTATTACTGCGTGCACCATTTTGGATTTGAATCCACCACGTACGTCTACTTTTACTACTACACTGACAGCTTGCTGAACGTCCTGATGTTCTGGGTGATCATCAAGTTCTACCAGGAAACCTTCGCGGAAATGGGTGTGAGCAAGTACATCCGCGGAGCAGCCGTGATGCTGATACTGCTGACGGCGGTTTTCTCCTATGCCGTGGTACATCAAAACCGGACGCACTTGACGAGTCGTTTCGTCGTGGAGATCGGCCAGAATTTCTACTTTGTAGGAGTTGTTCTGACCTACCTGCTTTGGGGCGCGATTTTGAAGTTGCGCGAGACGCGTACGCGTCTGATCCAACTCGTTCTGGCGCTGGGGATTTATTTCAGCGCCGATGCCTGCACTTACGCGCTGCGCAATCTTTTTCCCGGCCTGGAGCCGAACTTTCTGCGCTGGTTCCCGCCCTTGGTGGGATTGTGGCTTCCCATGGCGTGGGCCTACACCTTTACACATATTCAAGAAGACGCCCGTCTGGAGCCCGCCCGCTTGATGGTGAGGGCGCGATGATTGCGGCACTCATCTGCGTGGTTTCGGCGGCAATCTTCTTGCAGTTCTTTGTGTCCTACTGCCGTTCGATCCTGGCATCCAGCAGGAATATCGCGCTGTCGGACCGCGTACGCGAAGTGACTGGCATCGCCGACCAGGAAGTTGGCGCCGATGATTTCAATCGCCTGTTGCAGTTGGTGCGATTGTGCCCAGAGCGGGGCGACGACCAGTCCGAGATTCGCGCTGTAGGAACTTATTACGGATTGCTCGCAGTGTTGAACCGTGTTTCGCGGCCGGTGGCACCGCGATTCGCCGTCTGGGTGGAGCAGGAACGCAAGAGCTGTTCGTATTTCGCTGCGGTGGCCCTCGATCGGCGCATTTCGTACAGCCGCGATCTTTTCACTCAACAAATTACCGACCGGCTCTAACTCTCCAGCATCCGAGCGGTGTAGTGTTTTACTTGCGGCCGCACCGCGCTCGACCCTGTACCATCGCACTGTTACCATAGGCATATCCTGATCCCGAAATCGTGAGGGAATTGGCCGGTGCGAGTCCCGCTGGAACAATCCGTATTGGCGAACATCCAATCGTCCCGAATGCTGGCGGCAGGAAATCGTGTCGGAGTGGCCGTTTCGGGGGGTGCCGATTCCGTTGCGCTCCTGCGTTTGCTCGATCGGTTGCGCGACGATTTGGGCATCACGCTAGCGGTTGTGCATTTCAATCACGATCTGCGCGGCGCCGAATCCGAAGGCGACGCAGCCTTCGTAGCGGAGTTGGCGCAGGCTCTGAAATTGGAATTCGTGGCAGGGCGTGCGGATGTGCAGGCAGAAGCCGTGCGCGAAGGGTGGAACCTGGAAGACGCGGGGCGACGGTTGCGCTACAGGTATTTCGACCGCATCGTCGGCGAGGGTCGCGCGACGCACATCGCGGTGGCCCATACGGCGGACGATCAAGGCGAGACTGTACTGGCACATTTGATTCGCGGAACAGGGCCAACGGGCCTGGGAGGAATACATCCCGTCGCTGGCGCGATTGTGCGTCCGCTTCTAGGCACACGCCGGGAAATTCTGCGCGAATATTTGCGCGCGAACGGCCAGACTTGGCGAGAAGATTCCAGCAATCGGGATGTGCGGCGAACCCGCGCGCGCATTCGTGAGCAGCTGCTGCCGGTGCTCGAGCGCGATTTCTCCGGCGCGATTGTGGGCCACCTGAGCGAACTGGCGCGGCTTGCGCGCGAAGAAGGAAATTTCTGGGATGCACTCGTGGAGGCTCAATTCCAGGTTCTTGCGAAGGGCGGCGAAGATGGCATCCGCGTGGCAGTAGATGACCTGCTGACGCCATTGAGGCTGGGGCTGCCCCATACCGAAAGCCTCCTATCGCCGAAGTACAATGAATTCGGGCCTTTGCGCGTGCTTACGGAACGCTTGATCCGCCGTCTTTATGAAGGAGTGCGGGGGAACCGGCGAGAACTAGGCGCGAACCACGTGGAGCAGGTGGTTCAGCTCGCGAGCGGATCCGGCAGCGGCCACCACGTAGAACTTCCTGGCGAAATTATCGTGCGGCGAGATTTTGGCGAACTGACTTTTTCGCGACGGGATGCTATCCGGACGTCCAGAAACAATGGAACCGCGAAAGAAGCGAACGTGTATCAGTATGTTGTGAGCCTGCCGCTGTGTGGGACGGCAACTGTTTCCATTACGGAACTTGGAAAGTGCTTCCGGCTGAAAGTGATTGACTGGCCTGTGACAGAGAGCGACACTAAGAAGGACGCCAACGCCCTCGATGCAGACCTCCTGCGCTCTCCTTTGATTCTGCGGAATTGGAGGCCTGGCGACGCCTATAGACCGCGGGGCCGGCGCCATGAACGGAAGCTGAAGAGCATGTTCCTGGCGGGGCGTGTTCCCAGCGGCGATCGTATGGTGTGGCCGGTGCTGGAAAGCGGCGGCCAGGTAGTTTGGGCCCGGGGAATGCCTGCCGCCGAAGATTTCCGCGCGAGAGAGAACACGCGGACGGGAGTCGTGATCGAGGAAGAAGGTCTTGAGGGCGACCGGCCGAGTTGAGTATTTCCGGGCGTCTTCTGCATCTAAAGAAGTGCAGGATCGGGACGAGCGATTTTTGGCAATTTTTCGAGCAGATTGGAACAGGTGAGGTAATCAGGTGAACTCAACAGTCCGAACAATTTTATTTTGGCTCTTAATGATCTTGCTGGCGGTTGTGCTGTGGCGGATGGCCTCGACGGGAGGACAATCCGCGCACGACGACGAACCTAATTACACGAATTTTCTGGCGAAGGTGCAGAACAACGGCGTCAAGGATGTGCAGATCTACCTTTCGCCGAACAGCGCCGAATTGCAAGGCGAGTACCGCGAAGGCGGGAAATTTCGCGGCGTGACGATCGCCAACACCGCGATTCCCGATGTCACGAAGGTTCTGCAAGATCACAACGTTATTTACAACTACAAGGAAGTGAAGAACGCCGACTGGCTGACGTTTTTGGTGAATTTTGGTCCGCTGCTGCTGCTGGTACTCTTCTGGGTTTTCATGATGAAGCAGATGCAAGCGGGCGGAAACAAGGCGCTGAGTTTCGGGAAGTCCCGCGCGCGCTTGCTGACGGCGCAGCAGAAAAAGGCGACGTTTAAGGACGTGGCTGGCATTGATGAACCGAAGGAAGAGTTGTACGAAATTATCGATTTCCTGAAGGATCCGCAGAAATTCCAGAAGCTGGGTGGACGCATTCCGAAAGGCGTGCTGCTGGTGGGGCCTCCGGGAACGGGCAAGACGTTGCTGGCGCGCGCGATTGCGGGTGAAGCGAATGTGCCGTTCTTTTCGATTTCCGGATCGGACTTCGTGGAGATGTTCGTGGGCGTGGGCGCGAGCCGCGTGCGCGATCTGTTCGAGCAAGGCAAGAAGAATGCACCATGCATCATCTTCATTGATGAAATTGACGCGGTCGGACGGCATCGCGGCGCAGGGCTGGGCGGCGGGCATGACGAGCGCGAGCAGACTTTGAACGCGTTGCTGGTGGAAATGGACGGCTTTGAATCGAACGAAGGCGTGATCTTGATCGCTGCAACGAACCGTCCTGATGTGCTGGATCCAGCGCTGCTGCGGCCGGGCCGATTCGACCGTCGAGTGGTGGTGCCACGTCCTGACGTAAAGGGCCGCGAGGAAATTCTTCGCGTACACACGCGCAAAGTACCTCTTTCCGAAGACGTGGAACTTTCAGTGATTGCGCGCGGCACGCCCGGTTTTTCGGGCGCGGATTTGGCGAATCTGGTCAACGAATCCGCACTGTGGGCGGCGCGGCAGAACCGCAAGTTTGTAGCGATGGTGGACTTCGAGATGTCCAAGGACAAAGTCCTGATGGGCGTCGAGCGCAGGTCCATGATTTTGTCTGACGAGGAAAAGCGCAACACGGCGTATCACGAAGCCGGACATGCGCTGGTGGCGGCGATGACGCCGGGGGCCGACCCGCTGCACAAAGTGACGATTATTCCGCGCGGCATGGCGCTGGGCGTCACCATGCAATTGCCGATCGACGACAAACACACCTACACCAAGGAGTTCTTGGAAGCGCAACTTGCCGTACTGATGGGAGGGCGCGCCGCCGAGGAAATTTTCCTGCACCACATCACTACGGGCGCGGGAAACGATATCGAACGCGCCACCGAAATCGCGCGGCAGATGGTGTGCGAGTGGGGCATGAGCGTTCTGGGACCGCTTACCTTCGGCAAGAAGGAAGAAGCGATTTTTCTGGGGCGTGAGATCGCGCAGCACCGGGACTATTCGGAAGACACTGCAATCAAGATTGATGGCGAAGTTCGCAGCATCGTCACGAACGGGTACAGCAAGGCCCGCAATATTCTAGAGACGCAACGCGATAAGCTCGAGCGCATTGCGCAGGCCCTGCTGGACCGCGAAGTTTTGGACGCCGTGGAATTGAAGCTCTTGATGGAAGGTAAGCCGTTACCGGAGAAGATACCGCCTCCTCCGCCCGCTGCGCCGCCGGTGCCGACCAAGGAACCGCAGCTTTCACTGCGGCCTGAACCGCGGCCGATTCCTGGCCTAGCCAAGGGCGAAAAACCAGCTCCGGCTTAGAAGCAGAGAAACAACGAAGGAATTTTTCGGAACCTCGTCTCGAAAGAGGCGAGGTTCTTTTTTTTAAGGCGAACGATTTTGGGAGATCGCCGTGCTGCAAGGGAAGCGCGTCTAGGAAGTACGCACGAAGGAAGCCGTGCTCAAGCGCGCGCTGTACACCGAGCAGCGCGCGGGCGGGCCGCAACAAGGTCGATGGCACTCCGGATGCGTTCGGGCCTGCAGGGAATGTTCATGCAAACGACGGCGCCGAAATCCTTGCCGGAGATTTCCTGGCCTTTGGCCTGGGCAAGGATGACGTCAGGCGTCTCGCCGTGCAAAGTGTCGAGCGCCTCTTGCGCATTGGAGACGATCACGACATGGTAACCATCTTTTTCCAGGATTTCGCGCAGCGCGCGCGCAGCAACGGAATCCGATTTGACGCAAAGAACGCGTACTTGATTTGGGAAAGGTGAAGACGGCATAGCCCAGGGACCTTCGTCGCAAGCTCCCGGCAGAAATTGCAGGGCGAGGGCGTAGGTGAAGTTCGGCAGAAGCACGTTGCGGATGGCCTGCGCGTTGCCGGGCGGTATCTGATCGGCCAGAATTGGCGTAAAATGCGGGCATGGCTCAGAAACCGTTAGACACGTTTGGGGTCAGTTGCCCGTGCTGTCATGCGAAGCTGACGGTTGATCGCGAGATCGGCGTGGTGCTGTCGCACGTCCCTCCGCCGAAGCCGCCGCCCTCGGTGGACCTGGGTGATACGGCGGCGTTGCTGCGACAACAGGTGGACGCGGTGGAGGCGAAATTCCGCGCGTCGGTGGAAGCGGAGAAATCGAAGGAAGATGTGCTGGCGCGAAAATTCGCCGAGGGGTTGAAGAAGGCCAAAGACGGACCCATCGAAAAACCCCTTCGCGATTTCGACCTCGATTAAACGCGCGATGCGACTGCGGCGGATTTCTGGAAGGCGCCGTGCGCATTGGGTGTCGCCTCGTGTTGTGGTACGGGCCGTTCTATTGGCCATAGCGCTGGCGAGTTTGCTTTTCGTGCGACCGGCAGTCCCGCTGCAAGCCCCGCAAAAAACAAAATTGCCGCGACCGCGGCGCCTGGACGAAGACGTAACCTGGAAGCGCGATCCGGTAACGGGAGAACTGACGGCGATTCCGGCAGGCGGCGCGAAGGGTAACGGCGCGAAAGGAACAGGTGACGCCGGGACGGCTGCTGACGCGCACGCGATTTCGGTGGTCACGCAGATTGTTCCGGTGACATGCAGCGTGATCGGCGCGGATGGCGCGGCGGTCCGGGGGCTGCGGATTGAGGATTTCCGGGTCTTCGACGAAGGCGTGCAACAGCCACTCACTTACTTCGACGCTTCCACGGAATCGGCGAACGTAGCGGTGGTGATCGATGCCAGCCCCAGCGTGCTGCGCGAGTCCGAAGAAATGAAAAATGCAGCGCGCGCGCTGGTAGATGCGCTTTCAGCTTCGGATCACACCGCTATCGTGGATTTTTCGGCGCACACTTATCTGCAGCTTCCCTTTTCCAGTGATTGGATATTGATTCGCAAAGCCGTGGCGCGTGTGGACGCGCGCTCGTTGCTGGAGGATACCGGCGGTTCGAATATTTATCAGGCGGTATTTCTGACGGCGCGTGAGCTGTTTGCTGGGCGCACGGGGCGCAAGGCCATCGTCTTGCTGACCGATGGGCAGGACAGCGGGCTGGGGCTTACGCTGGATCCGAAGACGGCGGGACCTCGTGCGGGATGGCCGCGGGACCAACTGACGTTCGCGGACGTGACGCGGGCGCTGGCGGCGGAAGACATTCAAGTGTTTGCGGTCTCCACCGAAAGCCGGCCGAAGATCATGACGCCCACCTGGGTGCAGGTGCATGCAAGCCAAACGCTGCTGACGTACACCGCGCAAGAGTGGGGAATACCCGCCTACACACTGTACTTGGCGGAATTGACGCGACGATCAGGGGGACAGTTGTACTTCCTGCGCGAGGCGGAAACGCTGGCGGACACGTTCCGGCAGATCGCGCTGAAAATTCGCGCAGAGTACACGCTGGGATTTTCTCCTGCGAATAACGCGAACGCGGCGCCTCGTCCTGGCTGGCACCAGTTGCGCGTGGAAGTGATTGATCACGGAGATCCGACCGTAGTGCATCGCTCATCGTACTACGTCGTTGCGACACCGTAATTTCAGCCTTTCTTGTGTGCCCAGCTTTCCGACCCGTCACGATCTTGTGCTTAAGCTTAGGCTTTTGCGCAAACCGTGATTCAATAGCGGCGATGTTCCATCGCCGACAATTTCAACTGCGCTTGCCCGGGCGCGCGCTGTCATTGGGCGAACGCACGCTGGTGATGGGCGTGCTGAATGTGACGCCGGACAGTTTTTCCGATGGCGGATTATATGGGAACACCGACGCAGCCGTGGCGCAGGCCGTGACCATGGAACGCGCCGGGGCCGACATTATTGACGTGGGAGGCGAATCCACACGGCCCGGGTCATTGGGCGTTTCAGTGGAAACGGAATTAGGACGAGTGCTGCCGGTAATTGAAAAGCTGCGCGGCAAGATTCGGATACCGATATCGGTGGATACCAGCAAATCGGAAGTGGCAGAAGCGGCTGCGCAGGCCGGGGCGGAGATTGTGAATGATGTGACGGCGCTGCGAAACGATCCGCGGATTGCGGAAGTGGCGCGAAGGCGGAAGCTGGCGCTGGTGTTGATGCATATGCGCGGGAAGCCACGGAGCATGCAGAAAAATCCGTTTGCGCGGGATGTGCTGCGCGACGTCGAGAAGGGTTTGCGGCATGCGGTGGCGCTGGCGCGGAGAGCAGGAGTCGCGAAATCGCAGATTGTGCTGGACCCGGGGATTGGATTTGGCAAGAGCTACGAACAGAATTGCGAATTGCTGGCTCGTTTGCCGGAACTCGCGCGCTTGGGTTACCCGCTGCTGCTGGGCACCTCGCGAAAAAGTTTCATCGCCAAGGTTCTGGAAAAGAGCAAGTTGCGCGCTGGATCTGGCGCGGAAAGAATTTGGGGCACGGCGGGCACGGTCGCCGCGAGCATTCTGCAGGGGGCGCACATCGTTCGCGTACACGACGTGGCGGCGATGACGCAGGTGGCGCGAGTTTGCGATGCGGTGGCGTCTAGGCGACTGATGCGCCGAAGATGAGTGGTGGTGATTTCACCGAAGCACGATTGCGGTAGCAACCAAGGACGGCTTGAGCAGCTGCTAGGGAGCGAACCATAGAATTTCTGGCCCATTTTCGGCGCCTCACTGCAACGCAGCGCAACACCTTCATCGCCTGCTTCCTAGGCTGGTCGCTCGATGCTTTCGATTTTTTCATTCTGACGTTTTGCGTCACTGCCATTGCCACGGAATTCCACGCGCAGGTTTCTGCAATTTTCGAAGCAGTTTTCCTGACGCTGGCGATGCGACCCGTGGGTGCATTTCTGTTCGGGACGATCGCCGATCGCTTTGGCAGGCGGCCGGCGTTGATGATAGATATCGTCGCGTTTTCAATGTTCGAGCTGGCTTCCGCGTTCGCTCCTTCCTTGCATGTTTTTTTGATCCTGCGGGCACTGTTTGGCGTTGCGATGGGCGGGGAATGGGGAGTCGGCGCCGCCCTGGCGTTTGAGACCCTGCCGGCAGAAAACCGCGGATTTTTCTCCGGATTGCTACAGGAAGGATATGTGGTGGGCTACCTGCTAGCGGCGCTGTTGTACGGCACGCTCTTTCACTTCGTAGGCTGGCGTGGAATGTTCGTAATCGGCGCGTTGCCGGCTTTTTTGGTGATTTACATTCGCACGAAGGTGGAAGAATCGCCCGCATGGCGGCAGGGCGGTGGAACTACCATCGGAGTGCAGCGAAACCTGGGAAAAGATATCGTGAAGTACCTGGGCACTTTCGTTTTTTTAACGGTGCTGATGTTTGCCTTCAACCTCTACAGTCACGGCACGCAGGATATCTATCCGACTTTTCTGCAGAGGAATCGCGGTTTTTCGCCGAAAATCGTAGGGCTGGTCGCGATTGGCTACAGCATCGGCGCGTTGCTGGGCGGAATCTGTTTCGGCTCATGGTCGGAGCGGGTGGGGCGGCGAAAAGCGATCGTAATCGCCGCGGCGCTGACAATTCCTATGATTCCGTTGTGGGTTTACCCTCGCACCGCGCCGATGCTCGCGCTCGGCAGCTTTCTGATGCAGTTCATGGTGCAGGGCGCATGGGGCGTGATCCCGGCACATTTGAATGAACTTTCACCACCGGCGGTGCGCGGCACGTTTCCCGGGCTGGCATATCAACTGGGCAATCTGCTCGCCTCGCGAAATTCCGTGATTCAGTCCAACCTGGCGGAACATTCCTTCGGCGGAAATTTCGCGCCGGTGCTGGCGTGGACAGCGGTTCTGGTGTCAGCGCTGGTTGTAATTGTGACCATCAGTGGGCGTGAGGCGAAAGGCGCAAACCTTTCGGACACGGGTTAGCAAATTTCCTACCCAGGCGGTTCATCGTCAGTATGCGGTATTCGATTGCAACCTGACGCACAGAAAACAAACGGCGACGCTGTGCTCTAATCGCCCCCCCATGCCAGATTGGAGCGCGTTTTTGCCTCAACTTCAAGGCGAACGATTTCATAGAAATTACAGTTGCGCCAGATGGAGCTGAAAAGGGTAAAATCAGAAGGACTGATGAATTGTTAAAGGAGCTGATATGAGCGCGCCTTCATCCGCAGGACCTTCCGCCGCCTCCGTGAGTGCCGTAAAAGAAAAAGCCAAGCTGCTGAGCATTTATTCGATGATGGCCACGACGGCCGCGGGGTCGGGACACCCGACTTCGTGCATGTCCGCCGCCGAGCTGGTCGCTGGCGTATTTTTCCATGCGATGAAGTTCGACCCAAAGAATGCGAACTCGAACGATGATGATCGCTTTGTGCTATCGAAGGGTCATGCCGCGCCGGTACTCTATGCTGCGCTGGCGGAAGCAGGCGTGTTCCCTGTTTCACGGGTGATGACTCTGCGGGAGTTCTCCAGCGAGCTGGAGGGGCACCCGACGCCCCGGATTCATGGTGTAGACGCCGCGACCGGATCGCTGGGCCAAGGGCTCTCGGTGGGCGCTGGCTTGGCGATCGGCGCTCGGATGGACAAGAGTCCGACGCGCGTGTACGTGTTGACAGGTGACGGCGAATTGGCGGAAGGGCAGGTTTGGGAAGCGGCAGCCTTCGCTGCGCACTACAACCTCGATAATCTGACGGTGATTGCGGATATCAACCGACTTGGACAGAGTGAGCCGACAATGTACCAGCACGACATGGAACGCTACCGGCTGAAGTTCGAATCGGAAGGTTTCGATACGCAGGTGATTGACGGGCACGACGTGGCGGCCGTGCTGGCGGCGCTGGACCGCGCCAAGACGGTTAAGGGAAAGCCACAGGCGATCGTGGCGCGGACGATCAAGGGACACGGGTTCAGCCAGGTTGCGGACAAACTGAACTGGCACGGAAAGCCGTTCTCGAAAGAACAGCTCGCCGCGGCTATTCAGGAGCTGGGCGGCGGGCCGACGGTACCGCCGGACCCAGGAAAATCGTACGAGCGCACGCCTTTGCCGGTGCCGCCGGATTTCCCCGAGCCGCCAGCGCCGGATTACGCAGCGGATGCGAAGATAGCCACGCGCGAGGCGTACGGCTTCGCATTGAAACGGCTAGGCGCTGTGAACAAGCAGGTGGTGGCCATATCGGGCGACGTGAAGAACTCGACCTTCTCGGAGACCTTTGGTGATGCGTACCCGGATCATTTCTGGCAGGGCTACATCGCGGAACAGAATTTGGTGAGCGTTGCAGTGGGGCTGCAGGCGCGCGGCAAGGTGCCGTTTGCCGACACGTTTGCGTGTTTCCTTTCTCGCGCGTATGACAATGTGCGCATGGCCGCTATCAGCCGCGCGAACATCAATTTGTGCGGTTCGCACTGCGGGGTTTCCATCGGCGAAGATGGGCCGTCGCAGATGGCGCTGGAAGACATCGCGATGTTCCGCGCGATTCACGGTTCGGCTGTTTTTTACCCGAGCGATGCGGTTTCGACCGAGCGGATTACGGAGACGATGGCGCGGCGTCCGGGAATCAACTACCTCCGAACATCGCGGCCGAAAATGCCAATTCTGTACTCGAAGGACGAAAAATTCCCGGTTCCCGGTTTCAAGGTGCTGCGGAAGAGTGCAGACGACAAGGCGACGGTGATCGGAGCGGGCGTGACGCTGCACGAAGCACTGAAAGCAGCGGATCAGCTGAAATCGGCGGGAATTGCAATCCGCGTGATTGACCTTTACTGCGTGAAGCCACTGGATGGCAAGGCGCTGGCGGCTGAGGTAACGGCGACCGGCGGACGGCTTGTGACAGCAGAGGATCACTGGCCCGAAGGTGGTCTGGGCGAAGGTGTGTTGCACGCACTCGCCGCAGCAGGTGCGCCCGCTGCCAAGTCCAAGCTGATAGCGGTGAATGGGTTGCCTCACTCGGGCAAGCCGGATGAACTTGTGGATGCATTTGGAATTTCAGCGCGGCACATCGTTGAGGCTGTAAAGGCCGTACTGTAATCCCGACCGCGTGCTGCGGGACTTTTTGACTGGCGGCCTGAACCCGGCGCGAATACCTGAATTTTGAGCTAACCCAGGGAACAAGCAGTCCCCGCGGGCCACTTAAGCCTCTGGAATGACATTTTTGGTCACTCCTTTGCAATCTGTGAACGTATTGCTGTTCCACGAGAAACTGAATCGAGGATAAATTGACGGAGAAGCGCGTTTTAGTTGGCGTCTTGCCGGAGGTGGTCGTGCTCGATCCGGGCGATCAAGCGGAATGGATTTCGAATGCGGGGAACATAAAGATCGAGTTCGATTCGCAGCGCTGCCCGTTCTCTTCCAATATATTCCAGGCGCCGCCTGGAGTGCGGCTAATTAGCGGGCCAACACGCCCGGGGCTGAATCCGGGCTCTTACAAGTACCGGCTCTCGCTAAATGACGTAGTTTTAGCGCAGGGCGAGGTTCTGGTCCGCGAAAAGTAGACCAACAGCGGCAACCTCGAGGACGCTTTCTTGCGCTCTCAGTCACCTGCGGCAGCTGAATAGGACCGCTCGCGCTCCTGAGACACCGAATCCGCCAGAACACGCCGAACAGGCGCGAGCAGCGAAGCCGGGACGGGTCGTTCACTCGCCACATTCATTTCCGCAACTTTGCGAGGGAACTCGCGGCGGCGGTCCAGCCACAAGCCGGATTCCTGCAGCAGGTCACCCGCGAAATTGGGATCGTCACTGCGTTCCACACCCCAAAAACGCAAGCGTTCTTCGCTTTTCTGCAGGAGTTGCAGCGACTCTTCGAGCTTTCTCATCCCAGCAGTGAACGATGACGCAAGAAAGTAGACCGACAGGTACCAGCCACCGCGTTCGAATTGCACGCGGATGCGGATGTTGTACTTGCCGTTCTTATTCTTCTCCATAGCACAGTGATAGAGATTTCCGGACGCGCCGTTCTTGGTGGACATCATGCTCCTTACCTTCCCGTTAGCGGTGGACTCGACTGATCTTGTCCGGTTCCGTCCTCTCTTTAGTCCTGAAGCACCCGCTGCAAGCCTGCCTGCCCTGGAATTTTTCAATGCCATAGGAATGCTCCTTAGAAACGTCGGTTTGTTGGGCACCATGCGATACAGGGCTGGAAGGCATTTGCCCTTGATCCCCGAGTGATCGGGGAAGAGAACCCCGCTGGCTACGGGGCAGGCTTTGCGGATAGAAGTAGTCTAACGAAGAGGATAAGCGACGGCAAGAGGAGAGTGGAATTTATTTAAAGTGTTTATTTTCAGATATTTAGGAAGGGGTTGAGCCCGTCAACCTCTTCATTGCGTCGGCATTTATCACGAGCTTGCCTTCCTTTCTTAGCCGGTCCTCAAGAGCAACGCGGAACGCTTCAAATGCCGCGTTCTGCTTGGATTGCAGCAATTGCTGGCGAATTTGGTCGGCCTGCAGCACCACTGCGGCGTCGTTCACGGGCTCGTGAGCGGCAACGCGATAGACGAGCCAGTTACCTGTTACGGCCTTGGGATCGCTCACTTGACCTACGGGCATCGCGAATGCGGCATCGAGCAATTGGCCCGAGCCAACATCTGGAATCGAGCCGGTGCGCGAGACTGATTCGGAGGTCTTGACATCCAGATTAAGGGATTTCGCTGCCTTTTCGAAAGGTTCTCCGCCTCTTGCGAGTTTGGCAAGCTCGTCGGCCTTGGATTTGGCCAGCTCGAGCGATTTTTCCTGTTGATAGTCGGCGAGGACGCGGCTGCGGACTTCGGCGAAGGTACCCTGGTGCGCGGTCTGAATGTCTTTGGGAGTGACAACCGCGATGCCCTGCGGAGTCTGAAGGGGCTGGCTTAGCTCGCCGGGGCGCAGTTGAAAAACCGCGGTGCGCACATCTGGAGAATTGGCGAACGCCGCGATCGGATCCGCGGCGGAAGCCAGAGGCAATTCCCCTACTACCAGGTTGAACTTTTTCGCCAGATCATCGAGCGGTTGGTGATTTGACTGACGAATGGCGGAAGCGATCTTCTCCGAGATGTTGTTGGCCTCGACGCTAACTTTTTCATCGAGAACCGTCGGCTCAATACTGCTGCGAACCTCTTCGAAACTCTTGGTGTGAGCCTGTTCGTGATCTAGAACTTTGATGATGTGAAAACCATACTGGGTCTTCACCAGATCCGAGATGGATCCCTTGGGCAGAGTAAAAGCAGCCTGCTGAAATTCCGGCACGGTCTGGCCTTCAACGATCCAGCCCAGATCGCCTCCTTTGGGTTTGGTGCCATCATCTTCGGAGAATTTCTTGGCGAGATCTTCAAAATTTGCCCCGCTCTTGGCTTTCTTCAGAACGTCTTCGGCCTGCTGGCGGATTTCCGCGATTTCGGCGTCCGTCTTGCCCACAGTCTTGAACAGGATGTGCTCGACGTGAACGCGATTCTCGACCTTATATTCATCAATATGGGAATTGTAGTAGGCGCGCAGCGCATCGTCACCAACGGTCGTCCCAGCGCGCAGCTTCGCGAGGTCCAACAGAGCGAAACGCGCCGAGCGCCTCTCCGGAACCTGATACAGCCCCGCGTGCTTGGTGTAATAGGCCGACAAGTCGGCATCCGTCGGTTGAATTGCGGGTGCGAGTTCCGAAGGCTTTACCAGGACGTATTCGAGCTGAACTTTTTCGTTGCGACGGCGATACTCGGCTTGCACTTCGGCGGGGCTAACGGTGATTGCATCCGTGACCATATGCCTGAACTTATCCTGCAGCATCTGGTCTCGCAGAAAGTCCTCAAATTCCGGAATGGACATGCCTGTGCGAGTCTGAACCTCTGTGGTGTAGCGGTCTTTGAGCCACGTATCGCCGCTCCAGGCAGCCGGCAGAATCTGCTTAATTCGATCCGAGAGTTCCTGGTCGGTGACGCGGATACCAAGGCGCTGCGCTTCCAGCGCGAGCGCTTGCTTGAGAATCATCTGATCTAAAACTTGTTTAGCGTAGAGGCCCTTCAGAACATCCGGGACTGATTGACCGTGGAGCGCGGTATTTAGCTGGCGTTGCACGTCCGTCGCGGTGATGCCTTGTCCGCCGACGGTAGCGACGGCATCGGGACTGTTGGTCAGGGCGGCGCTGCCCATGCCAGGTATCAGGTACGTCAGCATGCTCAAGCAGATGACCCCCAGCAGAACGCTCATCCCGATCTTGACCCAGCGGTTTCGTTCCAGGTCCCGTTGCTGAATGCTTTTCAACATGACTGTCTGTGGCTCCCTCTACCTTGGCAAATCACGCAATTATAATGGAGTTGACGTGCGCGGCTCAACGAGATTCCACGGAAATGCGCGACGGAGGGCGATCCTTTGTCCTAACCCCCGTATTGCCAGGGAGAACCGGTGACGGTTAGCGGCTCGACGTCTTTGCGGAGCACGGCATCCAGGACTTCGAAGACCACGATGGCGTGATCCCCGTGCGTGGCCACAATTTCCAGCGCCTTGCATAGCACGTAGGCACCCAGGTTTTCCAAGACCGGGCTGCCATTCGTTCCCTCGGAATAAGGCTCGCCGTTCAATAGTCCCTGCGATTCCACTGTCGCTGCAAAAAATTTCTGCGCGATGGCTTGTTGGTCGCTACTCAGAACGTGAAGAGCCGCGGCGCGGCTTTCGCCGACACATTGATACGCGCTGCCATCTTTCCGCAAAGCGACCATCAAGAGCGGTGGCTTGAAGGAAGCCTGCGAAACCCAGGTGATGGTGGCGGCACCAAAGCCATCAGAACTACGGGAAGTGAGGATATACATGCCGTTGGTCAGCAGCCGCAGAACTTTTTGCTTGGTCTTGGGATCCATAGATTGCGCGTGCATTTTACTTCAGCGTAAGAATCAGGGAGCGCATTATTTGCGACAGAAGCGTGCTTCGCCGAATGTGGGCTGATTGGTTTTCCACAGGTTTGCGACGGCGGAAATGCGGGAAGGTTTGCTACAGTCTCTGAACCGATGGTGATCGTTTCGCTCGCACTGCAATGCTCTGTTCGGGCTATTGCGCGAGTATTTTTTTGATTTCTCCAGCCTGGCTGTAATTCGGGCTGATTTGCAGCGTGTACTGCAATTGTTTTTTGGCCATGTCGAGATTGTTGGACTTCAGGTAGGCCATGCCGAGGTGATAGTGATAGGTGGCATTGTCCGGACTGCCCTTTAACTCTCCCTGGGACTTGATGGCTTCCTGGAATAGATCAATCGCGGCGTTATAAGCGCCCTGTTGGTAGTAAGCCCAGCCGAGCGTGTCGGCGGAATTCGGTGAATCGGGCATTCCTTTGCGGCCGATTTGCGCCATCGAGAGCGCGACATTGACGTTGCCGCCATGTTCGAGCATCAAGTAAGCCAGATTGTTCGCGGCCAGGGCGTAATCGGGCTGAATCTCCAGCGCCTTTTTATACAGTGCTTCGGCTTCCTCCCACTGATTGCGCGTTTCGAGCAGGCTGCCGAGCGCAACGTAGATGCGGATGTCGCGAGGATTGGATTGCAGAGCGCTGCGATAACCAGCGATGGCCTGATCCACGGAACCACGGGAAATCTGCACACTGGAAAGCAGCAGGAACGCGTTGACGTTGTTCTTGTCAAGATCTGTAGCTTTTTGAAAAGCCTGCTCGGCTTGGGCGGAGTCCTGATTGCGAAGCTCGACTTGACCGAGCAGGACGTAGAAGCCGCTGCTATCGGGGGCTTTGGCAATCTGATTCTGCACGAGGCGCAAAGCGGTGGGCAGCTGCTTCTGTTCGATGGCGACATTTACCAGACCGGTGAGCGCGTCCAGCGCGGATGGGTTTCGCTGCAACGCTTCGGAATAGTATTTCTGGGCTTCGTCAAACTTTTTTTGCGCCGCGCGTAGATCACCCATCCGGGCATAGCCGGCAGCATTGTCCGGAGCCACGCTGATCGCTCTTTTCAAATCCGCTTCGGCGCCGGCCTGATCCTTCTTCATTAGGAGAGCTTGGCCGTGCAGGACGTAGCCTTCCGGGGAGCGCGGATCAAGCATCATGAGCTTTCCACCGGTTTCTTCGAGCAGCGACTCATCGCCACGATGGATGGCAAGGGAAGCCAGGGCACGAAGAGGTTCCATCATGCCCGGCTGGAGTTTGGACGCCTGCCGCCATTCGGATTCGGCCTGGCCGACGTTTTGGTTCGCGGCGTACGCGAGACCGAGTTGAAAATGAGCCATCGCGCTATCCGGAGAATTTTTCACGACCTGCTCCAGAACATGAACAGCCTCGGTGGCTTTTCCCTGGCGAACTAAAATCTGGCCGCGCAACGTCATCGCTCCCGGATCAGAGGGAGAGTTTTTCAGGAGCGCGTCGGTAACCTTGGTCGCATCGTCGAGGCGATTTTGCTGGAACAGGAGCTCAGCGTACATTTTGCCGACGATCGAGTCTTTGGGATGCGCGGAGTAAAGCGAGCCAAGCTCCGCGACCGCTTTATCCCACTGTTTTTGACCCAGATAGAATTCGGCGAGCATCCGGTAACCGGCAGGATTGTCCGGGAGAGCAGCTTTGGCGTCCTGCAAAACCTTCTCCGCGGCGTCCATCTTTCCTTCACTGATGTAGAGCCCCGCCAAGGACGCGCGAGGCGACGGACTTTTAGGATCCACCGTCATCGCGGTTTGAAACTGCTTTTCGGCGTCCGACCAGCGTTTCTGGCGTTGATAGAAAGTTCCCAGGGAGAGCAAGGCGGGCAAAGATTTCGGGTTCAGTGAAACAGCTTTCAGATAACTTTGTTCGGCGCCGTTTACATCCTTGGACTTTTCCTGGATGACTGCAAGATTCAGAAAAGTCTCGGGACGATTCGGATCCATCTGCACGGCTTTTTGAGCTTCACTCAACGCTGCGACGAGATCCCCCTGCGCGGCGTCTGAGCGGGAAACGATGGTTTGTGCCTGAGCGTTTTGCGGTTCACTCTGCAGAACGATTTCGGCGTGGGCTCGAGCGTCGGCAACCTTGCCCGCCGCGAGGAACAAGTCGGCCAGATCCAGCTGGGCTTTCAGATTATTAGGGCTGATTTCGACGGTCTTCGCCAGTTCCTGATACGCGTGAAGCCAGTCACCCTGTTTCACATAAGTTTGCGCGAGACCGTAATGCGCATCGGAGTACCTGGAATCGATCTGGATCGCATTCTGAAACTCGATGGCGGCTTCGCGGTACTGACCGCGTTGAAAATAGCCTTCACCATTGGCGAGGTGCTTTTGCTTTAGGACGTTGGGGTCTCGAGTACACCCCGTGATGAACATGGCAGCGAAGAATATGGCCGCGCAGAAATTGGAGTGTTTGCTGAAGATCATCGCGCCCTCGCTAAGTGAGTGCCTACCGAATAGGCGATGAAATCCTACACCTTCGGACGGGAGCAATCCAGCGTCCTAAGACGCTGCGTAGCGGCACGGTACACATCCCTTGTAAAGGACTGTGCATAATGGCCTTAGGACAAATTGGCAGTACGCTGGCGTTGCAGGGGCGGCCAGGTTGAACAAGCCTGTGACCGGCGGGATTACGCAGTGAGGCAAGCGTCGTTCGTGCACTGCTAACGCACTGATATAATATAACTTAGTTCGCTTTCATCACCGAGTGGGATGATCTGCTCGTCGCTAGTTGGCGAAATGGCAGCGTCTTGGGAACAAAGGGAAAGTATTTTGCCCTTTCGTGGAGTATCATTGGGATTCCGGCGGCGTTGAAGACCGCGTAGACGCCAAGAACGCTACGTCCATCCCCTATTAAATATATGTAAATAAAAGGCTTATTGCAATTCTGGCGTCAGAGGAAGCTGACTTGACGGGTGGCAACTGCCTTGCATTCTCGAGTGTGCGTCAGGACAGGTATCGGCCAGCGGCGACGCGCGGCAACCATATGGACGGGTGAAGGCGTATGAACCGATGAATACCAACGGACCTGAGAGCATATTGATTCACGAGGATTGGGGTTTCGTAACGGGCATGTGCCCAGCGATGCAAACACTCGAAAGCGTCATAGCTGAGATCGCGCCGACCAATATCCCCGTACTGTTCCTGGGTGAGAGCGGCACCGGTAAGGCGATGTTTGCACAACGCATTCATCAGCTTTCCGCGCGTTCAGAAGAGCCACTGATTACGATTTCCTGCGCCGCAATGAATCCTGCGCAGCTTTCCGCCGAACTGCGGTTGAACGCTAGCCGCAACACGGATGGGGGCATGCGCACGGTGGGCAGTGTGATTTTCGATGAAATCAGCGAACTCGATTCCGCCTGCCAACGCAATCTGCTCTACGCGCTGCCAGACGGACATGCCGACGCGGGACGCGGATTACTCGGAGCGCGTGTGATCTCCACCACTCGCCAGAACCTGGATGATGAAATGCGTGCGGGTAGATTTCGCACGGAGTTGTACTACCGGATCAATGGAGTCTGCTTGCGCCTGCCGCCGCTGCGTGATCGCAGAGAGGATATTCCCATTCTCGTCGAATCTTTCCTGAGCAAGCATGCAGCACAGTTTGGGCGCCCACGTCCGTCTTTGAGTCCGCGGACGTTGCGCATACTGCTGGAACATTCCTGGCCGGGAAATATTCGCGAGCTTGAAAATGTAGTGAAGAAAATTATTGCACTCGGCGATGAGCAGTTGGCGGTTTCCGAATTGGCGTCTGCGCCCGCGGAACCTCAAGTGGAAGTGGCTGAGCCTCGCGGTTATTCGTTGAAGGCGGCATCGCGTGCGGCATCGCGCGAAGCGGAGCGCGGGCTGATTCTGAAAGCGCTGGCGCGTACGCGCTGGAATCGCAAGCGCGCCGCGCAGGAATTGCAGATTAGTTACAAATCACTGCTCTATAAGTTGAAGCAGATCGGTGTTTTGGATACCGAAGCTGACTAACGCGGTAGGAGACGAGATGTCCAGACGATTGCGAGTAGTGACGATACTGTGGCTGATGGCGTTGGCGGTACCAGTGCGAGCACAGGACCAGTCCGGCGTCGGGAAGCCTGCTCAACCCGCCATTCCGGCAATGGCCAGCGACGACACCAAGAAGCCTGCAACCGCAGACCCGAATTACGTGATCGGTGCGCAGGACGTGCTGGACGTCAGCGTGTGGAAGGAGCCGGAGGTTTCTCGCATCGTCCCCGTGCGGCCGGACGGGAAAATTTCGCTGCCGCTGTTGAATGACGTGCAGGCAGCTGGACTGACGCCGGCACAACTGGCGGTGCAGATCACGGAAAGCCTGAAAAAATACGTCACCAGCCCGCAGGTAACGGTGATCGTCACAACGATCAACAGCCAGCGAGTCTATATTCTGGGCGAAGTGACGCGACCGGGAGCGTTTCCCATGCTGCCGGGAATGACAGTATTGCAAGCGCTGTCCAGTGCAGGGGGATTCACGCAATTCGCCAGGATGAAGAATATTTACGTGCTTCGTCAAGAGAATGGGAAGCAGGTGAAGTACCCGTTCAACTATAAGGAAGTAGTGAACGGAAAGAAGTCCGAGCAGGATGTTCAACTGAAGGCTGGCGACACGATCGTCGTGCCATAAGGACAAATGATGAGCAGTTCGCGGTACATTTTCGGGGTAACCATTTGCCTGATGGCACTGGGTGTGTTTCCCGTGCAAGCGCAGGAGCCCGCGCAAAATTCTACTCAGGACCAAAATCAAGGTGACGCTGCGCGGCCGATCCCTGCGATTCGTTCGCCCCTTGCGTCCGCTGCCGATACCGACGACAGCCAAGAGGGTACTGGAGATGCTGGGAAAATGATCCCGGACACCGCCCCTCTGACGGGCGCGGAGAATATATCGATTGGAAGAATGCCGCTCATTCACAACAATCTCGTACCGCGTGTGAGCGTGGTTGCTACTGCGGATTCGGACGGGCTAGCAGTGACACAGACGCCTGGTTGGATAGCCTCGACCGCCATACTTGCGGGTTTTGATCTCCAACAGAACTCGGGACGTTCGATGTTGACCGTGAATTACTCGGGTGGTGGAACGTTCTCGAACGATGGCGGTGTGGAAAATTCAGTTATTCAGCAATTGGATCTCAACGAGAAACTTTCTTGGCGCCGCGTCCAACTGACACTCATAGAACAATTGAACTATCTCCCTGAATCCTCGTTTGGATACAACGGCCTCAGCGGCGTATCACTGCCCGGAGGCGGATCGACGGGGTTGCAACAGGGACTTACCCCAGCTGGGACGATCCTCACAACCCGTGGCCAAAGAATCTCGAATACTTCGCTGGGGCAGGTTGATACTCAGCTGACGCGACGCTCCTCTCTGACGTTTCTCGGGGGCTACACGCTTCTTCACTACTTTGACAACGATCTTCTTGATATCAAGGACGCGATTCTGCAGGCAGGATATAACTACCAGATGACGCGGAAGGACACGGTTGCGGTCTTGTATCGCTTTAGTGGCTACCGCTATAACGGCGTCAATCAGTCGATTAACGACAATCTAGTCCAGGTCTCCTACGGTCGCCGCGTCACCGGTCATTTCTCGTTCCAAATCGCGGCAGGCCCCGAATTCACATTTTCCACAATTCCGATCGCAACGAGTTCTGGATCGGCGACCCCTTCGGGCGGCTCCACATCGCAATTGTTTTGGTCGCTGAATACTTCAGTCCAATACCTCTTACGGCGGACGAATTTGACGGCTTCCTACACCCACGGCGTGAGTGGTGGTTCCGGAGTGCTTGCTGGATCATTGGAGGATACCGTAACCGGCACCGTGAGTCGCCAACTTTCACGTCGATTTAACGGCACTTTGAACTTCGGCTATTCGAGGAACAAAGGGCTTAGTACTTCGACCGCCACGCCAACGACCCAATCGTACGGGTATTGGTTCGGCGGTGTAAATCTCGCGTACTCCCTCGGCCGCAGTTTGGACTTGAGCTTGGGTTATCTGCTTCAGTATCAGGATTCAAACTCGACATTTTGTATCGGCACTACGTGCAATCAAAGCTTGACGCGTAATCAAATTACTTTCGGCGTTAACTGGCACAGACGGCCGATTCCTTTCTAGATTCGGCAAGATTCTCGAGAGAAGGAAAAGAGGACGGAATGGCTCAGCGTGAACTGACTCCTGCAGATTACATCTCAATGCTCCGGCGCCGTTGGCTTTTGATTCTAACGCTGACGCTTGTCGGCGGGCCGCTGGCTTACGGTGTGTCCCGACTTCTTCCCAACAAGTTCAAATCACAGACGCTTGTACTGATCGAACAACCAACCGTTTCCGCCAAGATTGTGGATTCGCTGGATTCTACGGACATCAACCAGCGACTTTCCAGCATGCAGCAGCAAATCCTGAGCCGGTCTCGGCTGGAACCAATCATCCGGCAGTTCGATCTGTATCCGCAGGATGTCAACCGCAAGAGCATGGACGAGCTGGTGTTGCGCCTGCAGAAATCGATTGAAGTGACGCCAATTCTACCGATGGCAGAAACGCGCGCACAACAGTTACCCGGATTCTACGTTGCCGTCACGCTGGACACTGCTCGCAATGCGCAGGAGGTGTGCACGGCGATCACGTCAATGTTCATCGAGCAGAGCATCCGTCAGCGACAAGAGCACTCCGAAACAACGACCAAATTCCTGGCGCAAGAACTGGCCAGCGCGAAAGCGGGCCTGGACGAGCAGGATGCGAAGCTCGCGGCGTTCAAGAGCCGTTACGCGGGCGAGCTGCCCGAAGACGAACCGACCAATTTGAACCTGCTTACAGGTCTTACGTCGCAGCTGGATGCCTCGACGCAGGCGCTGTCACGCGCGCAACAGGACAAGACATTTAACGAATCGCTGCTGTCTCAGCAAGTAGCCGCCTGGCAAGCGTCGCAGACCGGACGCGATCCCGAAACGCTCGAACAACAGCTGGTAGCCGCGCAGGCGCATCTGTCCGCGCTGCAGGCCAGTTACACGGACGATTATCCGGATGTGATCAAGGCAAAGAATGACATTGCCAATCTGCAGAAGAAAATTGCTGACGGTGATGGACCGAACAAGCCAGTCGGAGCCGGCAAGGGACCGAAATCGTCGATCGAGCCGTCCCAGATCCAGCAGCTGCGCGCCCAAGTCCACAACGATGAAGTGATCATTGGGGCAAAAACAAAGGAACAGGAACAAATCAGGAAGCAAATCGGCGTCTACCAAGAGCGGATCCAATCCAGTCCAGCGGTCGAGCAACAGTATAAGGAACTGACTCGCGGATATCAGACGGCGCAGCAGTCCTTCGACGAACTTCAGAAAAAGCGCGACAGCTCGGAGATGGCCGTAAATCTGGAACGCAAACAGCAGGGCGAGCAATTCAGCGTGCTGGATCCCGCGAACCTGCCAGATAAACCATCGTTTCCGAATCGGCCCCTATTTGCCCTAGGTGGACTTGCCGGAGGACTGGGGCTGGGTCTCGGTATCGCATTTTTTCTGGAAATGAAGGACTCCTCATTCAAGACAGAGCGAGACGTGGAATTCGCGCTGCACCTGCCGGTGCTTGCCATGGTGCCCGCGATCGAACCGTTGTTGGCGAAGAGCAACAAGAAGAATGGGAATCAGAAATTGGCAGCCGCCGACATAGAAGTCGGGGCGAGGGCCTAAGAAAACATGTACCAGAAATTTTTCGGACTGCGGGAAAGCCCGTTCAACGTCAATCCGGACCCGCGCTATCTGTTCCTGACGAAGCAAATTCAGGAAGCGCTGGCGGGTCTGACCTACGGCATTCAAAATCGCAAAGGCTTCATTCTGCTGACTGGCGAAGTCGGCACCGGGAAAACCACGCTGCTGAACCGGCTGCTGGACTGGCTGCACGGCCAGCGCGTCAAGACGGCATTCGTCTTCAATTCGCAGGTCAACGTGAGCCAGCTGTTCGACTTCATGATGGCCGATTTTGAAATTCCTGTGGAATCACGGCACAAGAGCCAAGTGCTGTTGAAGCTGAACCATTGGCTGCTGGAACGCTATCGCGCGGGGGAGACAGCCGTACTGATTGTGGACGAAGCGCAAAATTTATCACTGCAGGTGCTGGAGGAAATACGTCTCCTCACCAACCTGGAGACTTCTACCGAAAAACTACTGCAGATTGTGCTGACGGGCCAGCCTGAACTCGAAGAAAAGCTAAAACTTCCACAACTGCGCCAACTGCGCCAGCGGATTACGCTGCGCTGCCGCACTTCCCCACTCACGCTCGAGGAAACGTTTGGATATATTGCCGAGAGATTGCGAATCGCGGGCGCGAATGGCGAGCCGATTTTCTCCAAGGAAGCGATTGAGACCGTGAACCTATATTCGCGCGGGATTCCTCGCGTGGTGAACTTGCTGTGCGAGCACGCCCTAATCAACGCGTACGTGGATCACCTGCGCCCCGTTCCGGCTCATCTGGTGGAGGAAGTGGCACGCGAATTCCAGCTTGATGAAATCGAACCAATTTTGGCGGCTCACGGCGCCAACGGGACAGGGCAAGCGGTGGACGCACAGGCCCTGCTCCAGAATCTGGATGAATTGCTCGGCCGTCTGCGCGAGGCCAATATCGTGCCTTCTTCATCCTCGCGCGAAAGGAAACCATGAGTCGCATTCACGAAGCTCTAAAAAAAGCAGAACAGGAAAGAGCCGCGGTGCAAGCCAGCGGCGCCAGCGTGTTGACCGCGCCGCCGATGCCGAATTCGCTTGTCCCGGCTGCCATCCAACCGGAAAGCGAGACCGAACGAAATCCCGCAACTGAATCAGTGATGACGCATTCAGCCGGATATCTGCGCTTCGATGACCTGCGTAAACATTGTGCGCACCCGCAGTGGCATTTGGACCCCAATGTGAACGTTTTCATCAATCCAGCGCTCAGCGCCCACGGATCAGAGCAATTTCGTACGCTGCGTTCGCGCCTGTACCAGATGCGCTCGTCGCAAACGTTACGCACGCTTCTTGTCACCAGTTCCGTGCCGGCCGAGGGCAAGACGTTCGTGACCAACAATCTGGCTCAGGCGATCGTTCGCCAGCCGGATCGCCGCGCCATCATTATTGATGCGGACTTGAGGTGCTCGCGTTTGCACGTTCCTTTGGGAGCTCCCGCTTCGCCCGGCTTGACCGATTATCTGAAGGGCGAAGTTGACGAGATGGCGGTCATCCAGCATGGGCTGGAAGGAAACCTGTGTTTCATTCCGGGCGGGAATCAGGTCACGAATCCGAGCGAGCTACTTACGAATGGACGCCTGAGAGTTTTGCTTGACCGCGTAGCACCTGTTTTCGACTGGATCATTCTGGACTCCGCGCCGCTGCTGCCGGTGGCGGACTCGAGCTTTCTGGCAGATCTGGTTGATGGTGTGCTGCTGGTAGTGCGAGCGGGACAAACCCCTGCAGAAACCGCGCAGAGAGCCTGCCAAGAGCTGCAAGGACGTAACGTGGTGGGAGTGGTGCTGAACGCGGTGGGGCCGGATCACGCTTCTGGAGCCTACGACTACTCCGCCTACAATTATGGTTACGGCTACGGCCACGGCGAAGCGGCAGATTCAAGTAAATAACGAACGTCGAATTGCTTTGCTGAGTCGCCGCCCGGTTGATTCCTCAAGTTCGTGCGCTTCGCAGCTCCCCATGCAAGCACGGCGTCGAAAGCGCGAACGTCCGCATACCGGAGCACGCGCCGTCCTCGCTCAGAAGCCTCTCTTCACAGTTAGGTAAGGTAAGAGAAACCACTCAACCATACCCTCGAATGGGTCTTCGGAACCAAACACAGCGTCGGTGTGAATGCGGCGCAAGGATTCGCTGTAGTCTTTCAGTCTCATTCGTCTGCCACTCACCTCCAGGACGCCCGTGGGAACATCTGTCAGAAGGCGAATCCAGAAATGACCTGGGATTCCCTGAGACGGACCCGCAGTCTCTCCGATTTGGTCGTCATACAGCATAAATGGAAAATCCACGCCTGCTGCGAAGCCCAGTGAGTGGTAACCCCAAGTGCGGGCGTTCACATCCAGCAGCTTGAATTGACCGTCCCTTGGATCAAGCTTGAACTCCACCCCAACGAGCCCGGAATCGTTAATCACGCGAAGAAAGCGTTCGTACGATGACGCAAGGATGGGCAAGTCGATCGTTTCCAGGTAGGTGCTCGCACGGCCGAAGTCACGTGGGTGCTGGCCCAGGCGGCGGCTCGCCATACTGCCCAAGGCTTTGCGATCCTTGAAAAATGCGCAATAAGCGAGCTGATTGCTGCCGTCCCCGGGAGTCAGATCTTGAATCAGAGTCTCGCGTGGGGCACCAATCCGGATCTTCATCGAGAGTAATTGCGCAAATTGGCGAACGGGCTTGGAACACGGGATTACAGGCGACCGGATTCAGCTACGCGACGTGTGCCCTCCGTTTTTGATGGAGCGGCAGGAACGACAGGAGTGGGGAGACGTTCCGATTTTTCCAACAGCAGTAACACTGGCGCAAGTATCGCGAGCGCCAAGAGGAAAAAAACAAATCCTCCTTTGTGGTGAAGACTGCCCGTCAGAAAGCTGGGATCCACATAAATACTGAGGAGAGTCAAAGTGACGATTCGAATCCCGTTCTTAATGAGCGCCACCGGGAACGCGAGGAGCACGAATAGGAGTTGCTTCCACGGCGTCCGCAGAAATAAATGGGAAGCGAGGAGGCACGTAAGAAAGAGGGCCACGCTCGAACGGATACCGCTGCACTCTGTGGCCACTTCGATCGTAACGCCGGGCACGGTGAGGAAAAACCCCTGGCGAAAGACGGGGACGCCCACAGCGCGGAAAAGAAAATATGCGATGTCGGTGGAACCTGTTTGCAATAGGTAAATCGAACGGGCCAAAACAGTTTCGGGGAGCGGGATCATCAACAAAAGGAAGGCCAACGGGAATGCCGTCGCACGCAGCGCACCGATGCCGTAAACCAATGCGAACGTCCCTATCCAGGCCACGACAAGCAAGAAAATTGCGACTGGCAAATAGGAGGCTTGCTCCGCCAAGAACCGCTCGACGATAACAAGAAGGAGAACGAAGATGCCGCCTAGAATGAGCGAAGCGGGGTGAACAGCATCGGACCGCAGAGATTTAGAAATCCGCTTTCTTTCGGCGTAAACAAGATAAATGCTAATTAACGGAATCAGGAGGATGTGCGACGAGGACTCTTCGTGCAGCGAAAAAAGAGCCAGAGCAGTTAGCGTCTTCCACGAAACAATGACCGAAGCCGCCACGAATCCGGCAAAGTACCAATGTCGGCGAGCAGCGGAACCTGAACGATCTTGCATATTTTCCAGCATCGCACGTTTCGCCTAGCTTACGGAGCTTCGTCCAAGGTGTAAACCAAACGATCGCCCTGTAAAGTCGCGCAAGCGATTCTGGCGCGATCGTTATCGGGGCCTTCAATGCGCCACCTGTCACCATCGCGAACTAGCTCCATCTGGCTGCGGTTCCTCCACCAGCGATTCACATCTCGCGGAAGAGCGGCCCACAGACCCTGATGAGCAATCAGACGTGCCAAATAACCGAGCAAATTCAAGTAGACGTTCCGAGCACGCTGCTCAACGACGTAGTCCGGATGCACTATGAAACTGATCAGGCCGTTGCGACGCAGATCTGGTCGCATTCCGTTTTCCAAAGGTCAATCGAGTAATCGCCGAGCATATGAAACAAGGAATAATCCTGTGTCATGGTAAGGGGAAGTTCCAGGATTTTTCCGATGCGGTATGGCATCACAGTGCAACAGCCTCCGCGCTGCGGCTCAAGATGGGCTACGTTGGGAACCGACATATCGTAGGACATGTCAAAGCTCCAAGCCATTCCGGGTTTCGGTACATGGCACCCGAGCGAAAGCCTTGCGACTGGAAACTGCGAATATGTTCATTGATTCTTGCGGCTTGGCGGAGGAATTCGGCGTGGTCTTGGAAAAGTGAACCATCGTGTTTCAAATCGTGAACATTTACTTCAAATCCGCGTCTCCGAATCTCCTCAAAGTAGTCGGCACGAACCTGATAACGTCCGCCCGGGATAACTTGAAAGGATGCCTTGATTCCGTAGGAATCATCCATATCCATCAAACCTGAGGTGAAGTCAATGCCGACTGTAGTTTCAACATCATGAGTCATGACCACACAACCACGCGCGCCACTAGGCCAGAACCAGATAAACGGCACCTGCTGGACTCGCATGGCTTTCATAGACAAACTCAAAAATCTCTCGTGAAGAGTGTCCACGGTAAAATCCACCGGCCAAGTTGGGAAAGGTTAATTTTTTCCACCCTCTGGAGATACATTCTTTGAAATTGGCGTCGGACCGATACAGGTAGAACTTCTCGAACCGCATAGTAGGCCTTCCGGATCATAGGACTGCCTACCAGCCCCGTTCTGCGAGAACGGCTCGGGCCCAAATAGCGCTCGTTCCTAAGATTGGCGACCACTTCCGCGGCATCAAACGGGATTCGGACGCAGTGATCCTCTCCGTACGCATCACCGACCGCGTCGTAGAGATGTGACGAAGGTGACTTCGCAGCAGGACCCGTCTCGCAGCGACCGAAGCAAATTGTCTCTGAGCCCGAATTTAAAAAAACCCGGCGCGTTGGTTGTTTCTTTGTGGACAAAACGGCATACGGCAACTCTTTCGGGAAGCCGGTAGTATTCGTTTAGATTTTGTTCCATTTTGCTGCTCAAACTTTCTCCTGCGGACGGCTGCCTCTTGAAACGTCAAGCCCTAGGTTCCATCGAGATAGCTCGCCCCGATCGAAAGAATCCTCAGTTTCATTTCCGAGATTTCGCACCATGGAGAAGCACGACCTCACCGTTCCGATCGCACTGCTTCCCATCCTCACCGGAAACCTCCTCAGCCGATGTGACGGTAAATTAACCTTCCGGTCGCTGCGAGCACACGGTTTGGGCATGAGTGCAAAAATTCGCTTCAGCGTGCTAACTCTCCAATTTTCTCTGGGTCTGCAACGACGCGGGCGCAGGGTATCTCCAATAAACAATCGACTTAGATTGCATGGTCCAATGATTCTTGAAAGCAACCAAGCCGGTGTTGCTTTCGTCAGACCGGCCAAGACTGAATTCACTTGCACCGGTGGACTTAGCGTTTTCAATTGCCCTCCACAGGAGCATAGGCATCGCGCCCAGGTTCTTGTATTTCGTGTCGGAGCACCCGTACTTGTACAACGCAACACCCTTACATCGCAATGCCAGGATCGCCGCTACCGGAGTGCTGCCTGTGTAGGCTAACCGTATATCCAGAGTGTCACCCATGACAATCGACCAAATTGCGAAACCATTTATAAGGTTGGGGAGGCAAATCATGACGGGCCCGAGTAAGCACGAGCAGTCGGTAAAAGTCACCGAGCAGGGCCTCGGACCGCCCAGTTTTCTCGATGAGGCCCGCTTGTTCAGCCCGTCGAATCCGCCGCAGCACCGAATCTTTGTGAAAGCCCTGGCGAATTTGGTGCAAATCCGGGCGCAGATCAATCACGTGCAGAAGATATCGCCTCGCCGGCCGGAAACCAGGCAGTCCTCCGCTTCGATAAAAACTCTCATGGATCGGGCGAATCTCAAGGTACTTCAACGACTGTGACTTCACTTCAGCTTGCAGACGTCCGACGAAAAGATCCAGTTCCTCGGAAGAGTCGAACAACGGTTCGCAATGATCGGAAAACGGCAAAGACACCAAGCGTCTACCTGTCAGCCAACTGTTGATTCGGCAAAATACCAGACCATTGCGGATTTCTGCGCCAGGAGGTGAGCTGGTGTAGGCGATTGGCTCATAATCATAGGTGCGGCGCAACGCCTCCAGCCACCCAGTAGTGTGGAAAACAGACGCACTCGGATGCTTCTTGAGGAATTCCGACCATCGTGGATCCCCAACGGGATCGATCTGATAGAGGTTCATCAGCGCTTTGGATTGGCGTGTTTCAACCGCACCGACTGCTTCGTTATCGCATTCGGCTAAAACGGTTTCCAATTGCGTCCTCTTTTACGAATCCCAATCCGAGATCCAATCCGGATATGACCGCCGAATCCTAATTCGTGCCCTGCCTTTGCTTGGCCACTGCCTGCAATTCCTTTTCTTTGACTTCGTTCGATTCGACAATCGCATCGAGAAGTTTGGAAGAAATCTTCGAGCGCAAGATGGCGATGTTGGACATTACGCAATGACCACCAATACGGCCGGGAAAAACATGCGATGGAAGGAAACTGATCTCCTTTATGAAGGCGTTCACCTCTTCATAAGAAGCACCACAGCCAGCGGCCATCCGCTCTACGTCCTGAGCCCAGCCGATTAATATTCCAAGCCAGGTGGTTTCAATCAATTTGCTCAGCTCGCCGACTTCGGGAGTCCGGAACTTAGCCACCGCAAAACCCGCGTCGGAAAAGTGCTCCGCGGCTCGTTGCGTGGATTGCTCATCAAAACCACCGACGAATTTCTGGTAGTGGAGCATGTCTTGCTCCATTTTCGCGTGCTTACCTCGGACCGGGCTGTAAACAACCGGCGAGCCGACGCGCTCCTGCACCTTCCGAGTGGTGCCTACGGCAAGCGTACTGTTAATGACGGTGAGGGCCGGCTTGTACTTTTCGATGTAGGAAGCCGTGGTGCCCACGAAATCCGGAAGCTGGAACGGATAGCAGACATGCAACACAGAACAGGGGCGATCGATTTGTACTGGCGCAACATCCACGCCCTTACAGTCGTACGAGCGACTCAAAATCTGGAGCAGGGGTTCCCGACTTCCCCCAAGCCAGCTACGATTACGATTTCATTAGACAAAGCGGTGTGTACCATCCTTTCGTGAATTTGGCACTTGCATGCCTGCGCTCCATTAGTCTCTAACGCGTCAAACGGGCTTCAGGGGCAACGTTGCCAGTTGATTCGTAACCGATACTTTTCGCAAATATAAATCGTCGGGCTGGCTGAACCCGGTGCCACCCGAGAAAGAGGGATGGGCTCTCGTGGCTCCCTTACGATAAATCGCTATACAGGCCTCTCAGGCCGTCTTGACGATTGTGCCATCCATACTTCTCGAGGAAGCTCTTCGCGCTCCGTGATTGTTGCTCGCGGCCTTCCTTGTCCTTGTAGACACGCACGGTCGTCGCCACCATCGAATCGACGTTTTCGGGTTCAAAATAAGAAACCATCCCGGGCGTAAAATAATATTCAATTGCTTTTAATCGTGGAACGATAGCAGGAATGCCGAGAACGACGTAGTCGATCAGTTTGGATGGCAACATCAATGCCGTGGCCACGTTTACCCGGTTAGCGACTATTCCCACGTCCATCAATTCTAATTTCTTGGCCAGCTCGTTCCAAGGGACACCCTTGTGGAAATGCACATGCTCGGCCAGCCCCAACGACTCACTCAAGGCCTTGCACTCTTCTAAGTCATCGCCGCCACCGATTATGTGCAGCTCAAAGTTGGGGATTTCGTGTACGAGTCTTGCCGCGGCCTGAACGATTAAATCATTGCCGAGCCTCTTCGAGATTGTCCCGTGATTCACCATTCGGAATTTCCCGTTGCGGCTGCCGTCCTGGTCACCCCGCTCGAGGGAATCAAATCTCGGCATAGTGATAACCGTAGAGATTTTTTTCGCGGGAATTCCCCGTTCGATAAGCGACTCGCGCTGGACGTGGTTCACGCAGATAATTTTCTGCGCGAATGCGCAGCATATCCGCTCTTCCAATCGCAGAAGGCTGAGCAGGAATCCCGAGGTGCGCCCAAATTTAGCCTGGTAGGTTTCGACTACCGTATCATGCACATCCAAAATGAGCGTGCAGCCAAATAGTCGAGGGATCAGAGCGGCGAACACCAGAACGTTGGGCATGTTGTGGACGTGAAAAATTCTGAAGTGCGATTTCACGAAAAGGCGTGTACAGGCCAAGAATGCCAGCATCATGAAGCTCATGTATGAGAGGAGATATTGAATCTTGTTTTTGCCGCCGTATTCGACCATGTCCAGTTCCTGCACAACAACGCCCTCGAGCGTATAAGTCGTCGCCGTCGCTTGTTCCTTGGGAACCAGAAAGCAAACTTCGTAGCCCCACTCAACTAGTGATTCCGCCTCAAGCCTCACACGGCCGTCAAAAGGGTAACGGGTGAACGCAATCATGCAGATTTTCTTCGGAGTTGTGCTGCCTTTCGGTGAATCTTTCGATTGGGACGTCATAAAATGGTTAGACCGCCTATCCTCCTTTCGAGTATGGTCAGCATTGCCTCGCCATTCCGTGATTGCCGTCCAAATAACCGGATCGGCCACGGTGTCCGTCAATGCCTGACATGACCCGAACGCACTTGCTCCAGCAGAACTTGGCTCTTCCCAGGACGGATGCCCTGTCCTCAGACCCGTCGCTGCTCCAGCAAATTGTACATCTTCGGAGGATATCGCATATCTGTTTCCAAGCCTCGCAACGATTTCCGGTGTCGTTCCAAACTAGGCTCCTCGGCGTCGCATTTTCGTGCCACGGCATTCCCCAGAAGAATGCCTCCGCGCGTTTATGGGAATGTTTTTAGCTGGCCGTTCAACAATCGATGCGCCAGTCATGTTTAATCAAATTTATGGGGGGGCACTTGGGGAATCGAAGTTATGAGATTCAGAGACGATCACCCGGCTGGAACCGAAGGCTACTCAGTCTTGAAGGTTCAACGGGATTTCAGGCCCATGTTCCGAACCCATCGAAGTCGACCGCAAACTTCCTCACGGACTTCGGCCCAACCCCGGTTCAGGAAGACTTCCGACGCCATTTGCTCTGAGACGATTTGAGCTATAAGAATCGGGAACATCTGAATGCCCGGCGTTTCGCCGGACGCGGTTTAGATGTCGGCTACTGTTGAACAACCGCAGTCAAGCCTGTTGGGGCTGCGACTGTTGTACTCTGTCCACCTTGTAGAGGATGCGGGTACGTATACGGCACATAGTTGTATTTCGTGGAGCAGGTGTCGCTGGAAGACTCTTCCCACGACATGCTTGCGGGTTGCGTACTCGACGAGAAATAATCTCGATTAAGCTCAACCAAGCTTGCCGTCTGACTCGAGACCGGCATGTTCGAGCTATTTCCCCAAACATAAGCGGGAGCACTGTTCACGCTGCCGCAAGCGTTGTGAGGAGTCGTATACCCATTAATTCCGCTCCCTGGTTGCCATGCTTGCGGCCAAGTTCCTGATTCTTCGTAGTATAGATCGATCGAGCCTGCGCCCTGATTGTTCCCCACCGCGGTGTTCCCCCAAATCACACCGGTCCCACCGCGCATCGTGATGTAGCAGCATTGATTCTGACCCAGATTGTTAAAGGTATTATCGTAGGCTTCCCACCACCGTGCGCCGACATTCCCAGGCGTGCCGTGCTGGTCTATCTGAGTAAAGTTAAATGTATTGTGGCGCAAAACGGTCCGCGCGCCATAATAGGACTCGATCCCAGAATTTATATAAGTCGTGCTCGAATCATTGAACGTATTATCTTCTACGAAAACCATCTGCGATCCGCCGGGTACTATGTTGTCCTGCCAGCCCGCTTCGTTGCCCGCACCCATCCCCAAATTGTGAATGTCTTCCGAGGCAGGCCCGCCCGTGAACGTGTTGTGGTCGATTAGGCCAGGGCCATTCCCGCTAACGGCGAGAAAGACTGATTGGGACGAATTCGTGAACGTGTTGTGGTCTATTCGATATGGAGAAGAAGAAGTATTGCTGGTCACATTAACATCTGTGTTCGGCGGATTGGATGAGCTTCCCGTAAAAGTGAATCCCGTGATCCGCGATTCGCAGGAACCAGAAGGCTCCAGCGTGAAAGCCGGCGAGGAAGTGATGATCACAAGACCTTGGCCGTTAATCGTAAGGCATTTGGAACTCGGAATATCAACTGCACCGCCGAACGAAACTGTACCCGCCGGCACCATGATCGTATCGCCGCTGGAAGCGGAACTAATGCACGCCTGCACATCGGAGGCTGCTGCGCTTGCAGCCGTCCATGTCGGCGAACCCCCAGAACAGCTAGCAAAGCACGGGGCCGCGCCACCGAAGCAGGCTAGTATCGCTGTGAGCAGGAGAATCTTTCTTATCATCGTTCCTCGCTAGCGTTTTCGGACCTTGGAAACGTACGAGCCATACCGGCGATTGTTAGTTCATCGCTAGAGCCCCACGTCACATAGCTTAAACCTCCGTCCGTCTGATGGATACTGCTCCTGAGGGCAAGAACAGTACAGGTCATGCTTCCTGTACCTAAGGTGCGTTGCTATCCTTCGGCGGGGGGAACTCAGATGAACCTTACGACTCGTCTTTACTCCTTTTAAATCATACAGATCCAAGGACTCCTGCCGCCACCCAGGCTTTCACTCAATCGATTCATAACAGTGCGTTTCACGCGATGGGCAATAATACGCTCTATGGGGGGTTAGAAGAAGCACGGATTCGACCACCACTTTTGCGCTCGGCGTGACTAGATCAGCTCGATTAGGTTTGAAGAGAGTCTAGCGTGCGAGTTCCCAGAAAGCCCACAGCTGGAAACCGACGATCGCGGCCTATTTTATTTCACCGATCCGTGTAGATGCGCCCCTTCGGACTGATGCTGGACTCTGAGCCACTGCTCAAAAACAATTAGACTGAACAGAATCTTGTGGTTGTCGTTCTGACCGGAGCGATGCTCATCGAAAATCTGCTTCACGGCAGACGGCCGCAGGTAGTTATATATCTGGGAGTCCCGGTCCAGCAGGATTTCTTCCATGTTCTTGGCTGCTGCGCCCCGGAACCACTCGTCCACGACATTTACAGCAAATCCTCTTTTTTTTCTTCTCAGAATTGCCGGCGGAAGCAGCGACTGGCACACTTGGCGATGCAACCATTTTCCTGACCCATTGCGAACCTTTAAGTTCGACGGCAGTCTCTCTGAGAATTCCACTATTTCCTTGTCAAGGAAAGGCACTCTAACCTCGAGACTGTGAGCCATGGAGAGCTTATCGGCGTACATGAGGAGTTCATCGGGAAGGGTTGACCGCAGTTCCAAGAACTGAAAGCCACCTAGCTCGTCGGTTTGCTTCATCAGTGGAGGTAGATCCTGCCAGCACTCCAGGATTTTATCGTCTATTCCAGACGGAAGAATTCCGTCCTGAAATAGGCTGTCGATTTGAACGGCCGGCATTAGCGAAAGAACGTGCTGATACCGCCTCATCCGTTCTGGAACGTCCAGCGAATGCAGGCCCCTTTTCAGCATCTCGTTCCGGGGCAGTGCGGATATGACTGAGCCAACAACCGTGCGCAAAGAGCTCGGCAGTCCCCCCCAGAGCCCGCCGTATCGCACTCCGATGTGTCGACGATAGCCGCCGAACAGTTCATCCGGACCCTGGCCGACTAAGGCAACCTTGACGTCCTCCCGCGCTCGCTTACATACAAAATACATCGGCACAATGGAGGATGCCGCAATGGGTTCCTCCAAACAGGAAACGATGTGCGGCAGAGCGTCGTCAAACGTCTTCCTGTCCAACACTACAGAAGTGTGGTTCGCAGAAAATAACGTCGCAGTGTCTTGAGCGTCTTTTAACTCATCGTCAGCAAAGGTCGATCCATACCCCACCGTATAGGTGCGCCATGACTTCCCGTAAAGATTCATCAGAGCCAGCAATAGCCCTGAATCGACGCCGCCGCTCAGCAGTAACCCAAGGGGCACATCACTGAGGAGGTGCCGTTTTACTGATTGCCGATAGAGTTTCAGCAGCTCTTCCGTGGCGTCACCGGCCGACAAGGATGGTGAGAACGGTGAAGGTGCGTAGTTGTACCAACGCCGCAAGCTGTAGCTTCCCTTTTCAATTACCAGCATTGTTCCTGGCGCCAACTTCCGAACGCCACTGAATATTGTGTAAGGGGATGGGGTATAACGATATCGCAGGAAGAGATTCAGCGAGACCGGATCCACTTCAGCTTTTTCGTTTGCGGCCGCAACGACAGCGCGAACTTCCGAGCCAAAAGAGACGCGGCCTTTCGCAATCTTGTAGTAAATCAATTTGATGCCGAAAGGATCCCGCGCAATGACGAGTCGCTGCTGACGCGCGTCCCAAATTGCTAGCCCAAACATTCCATTCAGGCGATTCAGTACCTCGGTGCCCCACTGTTTATAGCCGTGAATGATTACCTCGGTATCGCATTTGGTTCGAAATACGTGTCCCAGGGCTTCCAGTTCAGCCTTCAGTTCAGGAAAGTTATAGATTTCGCCATTAAACACGACCCAAACAGACTCTTCGCGATCTGACATAGGCTGGTGGCCGCCCGCGAGATCGATGATCGAGAGCCTGCGAAAGCCGAACCCTAGCGGTCCCGCGATGTAATAGCCCTCATCATCGGGGCCGCGGTGCGTGATGCTCTTGGTCATCCGCTCTATTTCCTGGCGAACGACGGGAGCCTGGCTGTCGAAGTTGATATTGGCCGCAAATTCCGCACATAAATTGGTTAATCTTGTCCTGGAGATCTAGGTTCCCACGCCTCGGAGCTTCGATAAAGCAGGAAACAAAGACTGCGAAATAATTGTGACTGGGCCCAGCGATGCATCGGAGTGTTATCCCAGCCAAGCAGTAGCTGGCGGCTGCGGAAGGAACCGTCGGATTTTTTCCATCCTTCGAGGCGGATGACTCGAGATAAATTCTCATCCAGCTTTGGGAATCGGCCTTGCAACAGGACTCCTACGTTAATGCACTCCGCATAGTCATACAGCTCCTTGCGGTATACGGTCATTCTAGGTCTGCGCGAGAAGGGCTTAGGCAGTCCTCGTTCGTCAAACAGATTTCGAACGTAGTAATCGACTCCGCGCTCAATGGCTTTGGTGCACTCCGGATTCTTGGTTATGACCTCAATTTTCGCCAAGGCTTTCAAGACAAAACAGGTATGGAAGTGATCTACAAAGAGACGTTCCTCGTCGGTGGAATAAGGCCATGAGCCGTCTGAATTTTGTGCCTGGAGAACAAAATTCAGATTTCTGTCGGCGATCTTGCGGTAGCCCGGCTCAGAAAAATCCACGGCTGCTTGTGTCAGAAGGAACGCCCGGTAAGCGCTTGCGTTGATGACTCCGCCGGGGTCCTGCGGCTCGGGATTATAAGAACACGAAGACGCATTTTCCGAGGTTTGAAAATCGTGATAGTCCTCAACAGCATGGAGCACGATCGATTGCATAATTTCCCGCCACTTTGGGTCGGAATCGATCTGGTAAACCTCTCTAAAAGCCTCGTATACGTAGGGAACGGTGGTAATGAGCGGCGTTCCTTGCCACATCGTACCCCGTCTGGTTTCCCAGTTGAACGGATATCCCCAGCAGTAGTGTTTGTATCCTGGACTTCGCGTTTCTTTCAGAACTTCCAGAAAATGCACTGCGCGTTCGTAATACTGTCGCTGTGCGAGCGCGCGGGAGAGGAAGGCGAAGCCCATGGCGTAGTGGGCGTCTGCGATGGGGAATCTCTGTGGCTTCCAGAACAGTCTGCGGGCCGAAGGCAGGAAAGCCTCGGAGAATATCATCGGGGAGACGAGTAAAGTTCCCAGCAGCGGCTTTCGGTAATACAAAGCTTTGACACTCCGCGCTAAATCGCTCGCGAAGTAGCTCTGGTGATCGTAGGACGTCTCGCCGTAGCGATCGAGCCATATCACAAAACGCAGCACCGCCGCGCTTACATTGTCGACTTCGACCGTCTGAATCATCGTTTCCGTCTAATCTCCGGCTCGTGGCTAATTGGGCTTCACTTCAAAGCTATCGATTCTCTTAAACTTGAACAGGGACCTGAAGATTGCTTTTAACTTTAGCATCTGCTCTCTGCGATGGAATTCCATCAAACGATCGGATACCGGTCTTTTCATTCGCCGAAGAAACGCTGACAAATATCCGGAATAAAGAGCAATGCCGGCCAAGAGATAGGGTTTCTTGGTTGCTCTATAGGCGACGCGGAAGATCTCCCACAATGGATGACCGCCCAAGTAGTAGTCTTTCTCACCGTACGAAAACGTCGACGCCAGAAGCGAGCGTTCAGCCGTTCCCAAACTTCGGTAGTGAAAGAAACTCTTCTCGCGAAACGACTGGGTCTTCCAACCCATCATTCTGGCGGTGGTGACGGCAATCCAGTCGATGCCGCCCGCGCGATTGGGTACATAGCCGCCAATTTCCTCAAAACAACGGCGCCTGAAAAGTTGGCACCCACCCGCGACGTGGTTCTGACCTTCAAAACTGTCACTCGCCGAACTGTAACCGCCGTGCTCTCGGAAAATCGTGCCAGCTACGCCCAGAGTGGCGTCTTCGGCAAACTTGTTCAGCAGAAATTCGCAGTAATCGGCGTCGAAGGAAAGATCCGAATCCAGATTCCCGATCACTTCGTAATCAAGGTTTTTTACTCTCTCAAATCCGGCGTTGAATGCATGAACCTTTCCGGCAAAACTTCGATCCCGATGTGTGGGAAGATTTACCAACTCGATCCAAAGGTGATTTGCGGCATAGCGGCTTACGATGCTTTCCGTGCTATCGGTCGAACCGTCATTCACGATCACCCACTTAGCAGGCAACACGGTCTGCGAAATCACAGATTGAATTGTCTTTTCGATCAGAGCTTCCTCATTACGAGCGGGAGTAACGAGAACGTACGAGATGTGACCTGAGCGATTTATCATTCGTTACCTCGATGTGGCTCACGGAACGTTTGCGCGGCGAGCCCGGGTTCAGCGGTCCTCTGGGCAGCGTTCAACTGTGAGAAAATCTCCTCCATGATCCACGAAGTTCGCAGGATTTCCGAATAGGGGATCGGAGGGCGGCCGTCCTCCGCGATCGCGCGATACAGCGCGCGAATCAGGAATTTCATGCCGTAGCCTCCCTGAAAATCCGCCCTAATGAACTTTAGTATGTTTCCCAAAGAGGCTCCGGCAAACTGCTTCGCATAAGCCCACTGCGGTAAGAATTGTTCCAAATAACTTTTATAGAGCGCTCCCCTGACCTTGATCAATGTCTGTTGTTGATCGTCCAGGATCAAGCCGTTCTTGGGGCCGTACAAACGCAGCAGGTGCAGAGCAGGGCGCATCTGTGAGGAGAAGGTGAAGTAAGCGGTTCTCGTTCCGTCATTTATGGTAACGCGCAACTCATCGATGATCTTTGTCTCTCCGATGCTTCTAAGAACCTGGCTCGTGAATCCGTGCGCAAACACTTCGGGGGCGTCGCCTTCCAGAAACTCAGCGACTCTGCTAACACCGTGGCTGATCGTGTTTTGCAGCAAGCCACCGGGCAAACTTCGAATCCAGTGATACTTGTCTCCCAAGAGCGCCTTGGCATAGCCAGGATCGCTCAAATCGTAGCAATAGTAGCTCTCCATATGCACTGGAGGACCACCCAAATACCCTTCCGCTACAACTGCGCGCATTCGATTGGCCGCGTGCGTGAACTGCACGTTATGGCCGACTGTCAGTTTAAGATCCTTCCGTTCCGCCAGCCGGATCAACTCCACTGCTTCGGAGTAGTTCACGGTGAACGGTTTCTCGATGTAAACATTGACGCCCGCTTCGAGGCACAACCCCCCAACGGAGAAATGAGTCTGAGGCGGAGTGGTAATGTGCACGACGTCGGGTTTCGCTTCCGCGAGTAGATCCTTGATGTCCGTGAAGAACTTGCCACTCTGCAAGCGCTCGCACAGCTGTTGAGCCATCAGCTCCTCCCGATCGCAAACTGCGACAATCTCGCAGCCTGGAATCAGGACGATCTGCTCCACATGCTGGTCAGCTATCTTGCCGCACCCGACAATCGCTACTTTTAGCATCGCTTAACTCATTGTCTTGACGTATTCGAAGTACCGTCTGGACGCTTCCGCAAAGGAGATCGAGGGTGCCCATCCCAGTCGATCTTTCAGCTTTTGATTGCTGTATGTATTTCCCTTCCAATACGCGGCACAGCGTCTACGATTGAACGCAAGTGGCAGCTGGCCTTGCGACCACTTGGAATATTTCTCCCACCCCCAACAAAAAATGTAGAACAACCAATACGGAACGTAAATGGAGGCGAAGCGTTTGCCGTACTTCTTGTACATCCGGAGAAATTGCCGACTGGTGGGTAGGTCATCATCAACAATATTGAACACTTCGCCGTCGACGCCGGGCTTCAGACCTGCCAGAACGATGGCATTGGCGCAATTGTCAACGTAGGTCAGCGGAATCCGATTCGACCCTCCCAAGTGAAGAAAAACCCCAAACGTGCCAATACCCACCCGAGCCGTGACGTGCTTCGTTCCGGGACCATAGACTGCACCAGGACGCAAGATGACAAAGGGAACGTGGTGCTTTTGACCGTACTGCATAACGAGCTGATCTTGTTTCAGCTTGGCGAAACTGTAGGCTTCAGCCCGTTCCACCGGATTGTCTTCGAGCGCGCAATTCTCGTCGAGCAATCCGCCGCGGCGGATGTTCCGATTCGAATAGATGGCAAACGAGCTGATATTGACAAACCGTTTCAGGGCGCCGCCAAAAATCGCTGCATCCAATAAATTTCTGGTCGCCACGACAGAATTCATAAAGGATCCTGGGAATGTCTTCTCTATTCCCGCCGCCAAATGCAAAATCACCGCCGCGTCCTTTGCTGCCTTGGCGCAGTCTTCACGCGAGAGTAGATTTCCCTGTAGCACCTCGACCTGCGCTTGTGCGACAGAGGCAATAATCGACTTCAGGCGCTTCACGTCGCTCGAAGGGCGCACAAAACAGCGAAGGTTAGTGAAGCCATGCTGGAGCAATGCCTCGACCACCCTGGAACCGATGAAACCATTCGAGCCGGTGATCAGTATACGATCGTGGCTTCCGATGATCAGTTTGTCCTGCTCTATCACGAATTCCTCGCACAAGATTTTTCGTCCCGGAGGGAACAGCAAGCTACGTGACCCTCCGGAAACGTCATTTTTTGAAACGAATATCTTTACTGTCGCTAATCAGCGTTACTTACCCGCTTCTGGCGCGTACACGTCATTGCGCTCGAGAGCGAGTGATTTGTCGTACGTCGCTTCCGGCTCATATACCACGACGTGGCTGCCCCTACTGGAAAATCCGAACGGCACGCAAAGCAAGTTCTTAAGCCGCATTCTTAGCTCTCGCCGGCGTTCTGGCGGTACGAAGAAAAGCATAAAGCCCCCGCCACCAGCCCCAAGAAGTTTGCCCCCCAGAGCTCCGGCACTGCGGCCGGCCTCATAAATATCATCCAAGCGGGAGTTCGTGATGTTTTGAGTGAGGGATCTCTTGACTTGCCAACTTTCGTGCAATAAGTGACCGAATTCATTCAGCGAGCGATTGGGGTTTGTAACGATCGCCTCCGCTTCTCCAACCATCTGTTGCATCGTCTGGAGCTCGTGTTGGCGGTGTGGAGTCAGGCGGATCTGCTCTTTGGCAATTTCAGAGGCGGTCCGCACGAATCCTGTAAAGAAGAGAGCAAAATGCTGCTGCAGGAAAGCCAGCCTCTCGGGCGAAGTGAGCAATTGCCTCGCATCAATGCTGCCGTCTCGGTTGAAGTCAATTCGATTGAAGCCGCCATAGGCAGCCGCCACTTGGTCTTGAGATCCTACGGACTCCTCAAGCAGATCCTGTTCCACATGGATGGCATCGGCAGCCAATGCATGTTTGTCGCGCATCTGCTCCTTCAGAGCGTACAGTCCCAGCAAGAGCCCCACGGTGAAAGCGGAACTGGTGCCCAGGCCGGTACGGGCCGGCAGGTCAGCGACGTGATGGATTTCGACGCCTTCGTCAATCTCCAGATACTGCAAGCATGCGCGCACCGACGGATGTTCGATCGCGCTGTTTACGGCGACATTTTCGATTTTGGAGTAGGAGATACGGCTGTGATATTCGAAAAACGGCGGCAGCCGCCGACAAGTTATGTAGCAGCATTTGTCAATCGCCGTAGATAATACCGCGCCGCCGAACTCGCGATACCAGACCGGATAATCCGTTCCGCCGCCGAAAAACGAGATGCGAAGTGGAGTTCGAGTAGTTATCATGCGTTTAATTCCTCGTTTCCTCAGATGGGCTGTCGCAGTTCCGCCAAAATGAAAAGTTAAACTCGACCGAGCCACAATCGGAGGCAAAGTCCAATGCCGACTTATACCGTGCAACACGCGCTCGCCCAATCCTCGCGCCGCGGATGATTTATGGGATTGATGGGCCCGGTGAGTTTGACCCGAAGCCCTCTCGATACAGAATCTGGCGAGCCGCTGCGAGAAGAGACGGAGCGACACAATTAGCTTCTTGACGCTGCCCACTGTGGGCCCGCTGTGGCCCTAGGTTCGAATCGCCTGTCCCGCGAAGTAGAACGGTCTTGCATCCCGCTCTCCGGCCAGCTTCCACGTCGATGTCGGAATCACCAACCATCCATGATGACCGAAGATCAATGCCGAACGAGCGCGCCGCATCCAGCAGCATGCCGGGCGCGGGCTTGCGGCACCCGCAGGACGCGTCAAGATCGTGCGGACAATAGTAGATGGCGTCCAAGGTAGCTCCTGACCGGGTCAGAGTCTCCGTCATCCGCCGATGTATCTCTTCCAAGCCTGCCACGCTAATCAGTCCTTTCGCGACGCAGCGCTGATTCGTAATCACGATAACGCAAAAGTTCGCTTGGTTGAGCAATGCAATCCCTTCGACTACGCCTGGTAGTAACTCCATGTCTTCCCAGCGGGTGATGTAGTCTCCTTCGGGTGGTTTTCGATTTATGACCCCGTCACGATCCAGGAACACTGCGCTGTGCATGAAATATCGCCTCTTCGACTAATTCTGAAATGATATGTCCGATTAAGATGTGGCTCTCCTGGATCCGCGGGGTCTCCTCTGATGGCACGCAGATGCAAATATCCGCTGCAGACTTGAGTGTCCCACCCGTGCGGCCCGTGAGGGCAATCGCGTGTAGCCCTTTTTTCTTCGCAACCGATATCCCGCGGACCACATTCGGCGAATTGCCGCTCGTCGAGATCCCTATGGCAACGTCTCCTGCCTGCCCCAAAGCTTCGATCTGCCGTGAAAACACTTGTTCGAAACCGTAATCGTTGCCGATCGCGGTGACACAGGAAGTGTTTACATTCAGAGCTAAAGCCGGTAACGCGGGTCGATCAAATGCGAAGCGTCCTACGAATTCTGCGGCGATATGCTGGGAGTCGGCAGCGCTGCCGCCGTTACCGAAGAGCAAGACTTTATGACCCGTTTGCATCGACGCGAGCACGATTGCACTGGCCCGAGCGACGATCGACACGAAATCCGAACTCTCGAGCAGGCGCTCCTTCGCCGTGATGGACGCTCGAATCAACCGGGCAACCTCTTCGTCAAAAACGTGAGTGTCTTTCACGCATCCTCCAATTCGGGAGCCGTTTATCTCCCGTTTATTCCTATGCCGTTGGTTCCGATGAACGACCGCATCTAGCGATCGCGGTGTTCCCGTGGCGGTTCGCGGAGGGCCGCTAGGTTAAGACTGTCGCAGAGTTCTTGCGCGCGCGCGTAATCTTCGGGTGTCCCTATATCTATAAACAATCCGTCCTGCTCAAAGGCGTGGATTCCCTCCGCGAGCAAGTGAGGAAATACGTCTTTCTCCAAGCTCGCCGGTCCATCCGGAATGTGTTGCAGCACGGCTCGATCGAACAGATACACACCACCATTCACAATGCCGGCAACTTGAGCTCCGGTCTTCTCGTGAAAGTCCATGACCCGATGATGCGTGTCGAGTTGAACGGTTCCATACCGCGCCGCATTCGAAACTCCCCTCACCGCCATGCTAATCAATCCGTGATGTTCCCGATGAAAACGAATGAATTGACCGAAATCGAGTTCCAGAAATGAGTCGCCGTTCATGACCAGGAAGTCTGAATCCGCCGGGAGATATCGTTCCGCTAATTTCACCGCTCCGCCTGTTCCTAGAGGTTGCAACTCCTTCGAATAACGGATCGCAACGCCCCAATCCCGGCCGTCGCCGAGCTCTTCTTCGATTTGTTCGGAAAGATATCCTGTGCACATCACTAGGTCGCGTATGCCCTGCGACCGCAATTGACGAACCAAGAGATGAAGAAATGATTTCTTCCCTACCGGCGCCAGAGGTTTGGGCATCCCCGGTACAACGGATTGCAATCGCGTTCCCAAGCCCCCGACAAGCAGCACGGCAGGTAGATTTCCCCGAGGATCTTCCGCTGCGGGCTGGCCGACTGCGTTGCTCTTCGCGTTGAGTGGATGTTTCACGTGAAATTTATGGAGTTTGATAGGAGTAGCCAGCCACCTATCCGGTGGTTCTGTCCCAGTATTGCAGCATGGACTTCAGGGTTTGCTCGATGGAAAGCAACGGCCTCCACCCTGTGTCTCGACGCATCTTATCGGTGCGACCGAAGATGATCTTCTCATCCGAAGGGCGCATCAAGTGCTGCGCGGGGCGAACTTCTGCCTTTACGCCCGAGAGCCGGATCGCCGTGCGCAACAGCTCACCGATCTGATACGGCTTGGCGGCACAAAGGTTATAAGCCTCGCCGCGCTTCCCCTTCAGGGCAGCGAGGTAAAAACCTCGCACCGTATCTTGTACATCCAGGAACGCGCGAAGCGGTTTCAAGTTTCCGACTTCGATCAACGGCGGCTGCAGGCCTTTCTTGATTCGAATCAGCTGGCGCACGAAGTCGCTCGGCGCATCGTTGGTCTTCCCGGGTCCTGTGGTATTGAAAAGTCGTACATTCACTGTTGCAATCCGATAATCGAGGAAATATTCGCGCGCCAGCAAATCCAGGCAAAGCTTGCTGATGCCGTAAGGATGCAGCGGACGAAGGGGCTGTTCCTCGCCGACGGGTATTGCCGATGCCGGTACGTTTCCGTATTCGGCACTCGAGCACGCTGAAACGACCACCGGACGTCGCTTCATGTGACGGACTGCTTCCAACAAATACAACGAGCCCATGATATTTGACTCGAAAGTCCGCACCGGATCGGACCAAGACACGGTAGGTAAGCTCTGCGCACCAAGATGAAATATATGCGTCGGCTGATATTCGGCCAAAACTTGCGTGACGCACTGACCGTTCCGCAGGTCGCACCGCACGAATCGCAGATTTCGCGATTTTCGCTGCGTAGCGGCGCCTTCGAGCAGGTAGCCCCCGACCACATTCCATCCCTTGGCCTGTAGGAACCCTACCATGTGGGACCCGATAAATCCTTCCGCTCCGGTTACTAGCGCAGTCTTGGCCATTGGTTTTAAAAACCGCTTTTTCTCCGTTGTTTTACTGCTACCTCTTGCCCACGAGCGTGAATTTGGCCGTTGCTTGCGGCGTCACCATCTTCCAATCGGAATCCTTTGTCCTTTGGCAAGAATTTTTCCTCGATGCTAAATTGAACTCGGTCGATACTTCTCAGCACGGACCACTTGACGCTTGGAAAGAACAATTGGGCGCGCTTCGCAAGGCTCCATCCAAAAAGTGACTTGATCCAAGCATACTTCCAAGACAGGGTTGGAACACCAAGCTGCCCTCCCAGGCCTCGTGCAACTTCATGCATTTGGTCAACGATGTCCGGCCTTTGCCCGTAGAAAACTACAAAGTAATTTTGCAGGTATTGGATGCAGGCGGCGCGCACCCTTTCGCTGTCCTCCAGCGATCGCAGATAGCCGATGTGCAATTGCATCGATCGCCACAGCGCCTCGAGTTTGTTATCGGCACGGCCGACATGGCTGAGACGCCCGATCCCCACGCGTCGATAATACACTTTGGCGTCCGGGACGAATCGAATGCCACTGCTCGCCAACATGACGCGGCAAAAGTATTCGCCATCGTCGTCCGAAACCAAACTGGCATCCCACGGGCCTGCAGCCTCGCTCAATTCCCGGCTGACCAGCCACACCGCGGTTTGCATGAATATTTTTTGCCCCAGCTTGCGCAGAAGGAATTCAGCAGGCGAAAGATCACACCATAATGCGTTCGGAGTAAATTCGGCGCGACGGACCCTGTAGATGAATGGCCCCCAAGGGGCAGAAAGAAGTGTGCGTGAACTTTCCCCCGAGTTGACCACTTCCATCTGCCTGGCTATCTTGTCCGCTGCCAGCAGATCGTCTGCATCCAGCCATTGAATGTAGTCTCCGTGACTGAGCGAAAACGCCTTATTCCTCGCTGCGGCAGCGCCCTGGTTTTGCTGGCTGACAACGTGAACCGATTCGGATTCAAATTGGCGCGCGACCTGCAGCGTTTGATCCGTGGATCCATCATCAACGATGATGATCTCCTTTCGTTCCCATGTCTGTGCCAGAGCCGAGCGAATCGTTTCCGCAATCCATTGTGCGGAGTTATAAGTTGGAATTAGAATGGAAACTAAAGGCAAGCTCACCCATCCACCTCTAACGATTCTAAGTAAACGTTGCGTGTAATCTCGCCGACCAAGTCCCAGGAATGTAGTGCGTTCGCATAATCCTTGATCTCCTTCCGCTGGATGTCCAAGTTCTTGAACAAATCACTTGCAAAATACTTCTCCAACGCACTGGCCAGGCCTTGCGAATCACGAGGTTTGCATACCAGGCCCGTCCGGCCCTCGACAATGTCTTCCCCAATCGATCCTACGTCGGTCGCGATGACGGGTAAGCCAAAACTGAAGGCCAGGAACAGCACGCCACTCTGGAAAACGTGAGTATATGGTAACGCCAGCACGTCGGCCGCTTTGAAATACAGCTCTGTTTCTTCATCCGGCACATACTGGATTCTCCGTATTATCTGTTTTCCCTGGGGATGGTTTTCGATTGCTCGTTCGATTTCGGCCAAATACTGCTCCGTGTCCTTCCTGGGTGCGCCAGCAATGATCAACCGATATTGAGGCTGGTTCGCCGCGATCCGAAAGAATGCTTCGACGAGGTATTCCAAACCTTTGTACGGCCGAATTGCTCCAAAGAACAGAATTGTCTTTTCGTTCTCAGCGATGTTCAGACGACGTCTGGCCTCGGCCCCCGTCAGGTCGGTGTTCGGAACGGTGTTGTTGATCCCAAAAGGGATGACTGTGGCTGCGCGTTCGTGAACTCCAAAATCTCGCAACAGTTCCTGTTTCATTTTTTCAGTGTGCAAGAAAGTATGGTCGGCCAGACGATATTGAATTTTTAACGTAGCCCGATTTATCCACGAGTCGTTGGAGTCCCTAACTCCTGCATTCACGTTGTGCGCCGTTAGAACGATTTTCTTGCGCAGCAGCTTGTAGTACAGCATCAACGCCGTCCGATCGAAATACTGAAACTTGCTGTTCCAAAGAATATGAAATATCTTTGCCTCGGAGGAAGCTGCGTACCAGATTAGCCTTGCGTAATAAAGCAGGACTCGCAACATCTTCGAGGCCAAACCGGCGTCTTCCCGGCTTCCGTGCAGATTCAAGAAACTTACGCCTGGAGTGGTGTGCATCTCCGGACTGTCTACTTGATCGCTTCCGATTACGTCTAGTGCCACGCCCTTGCTCGCAAGCGCCACTACCAACCCCAGCGCGTATGGCTTGTCGAAACCGCCGGTGAGCAATGCCACTTTTTCTGCGATTGGCGGGGCGGCTTCGCGGTGGAGGGTCGCTTTCACAGGAGTTTCCTGACTCAATAGGGAAGTTGTCATCCGTTTGCTACGCTGCCGTCATTGCCAGCACAGGCGCTGACAGCTGGAATGGAGTTCGAGGACTTTTTCCCCGGCGCCAACTCGCCCAATAGTTCTCCCAGCCTGTAGATCGGGGTGCCGCCGCCGTGCAGCAGCATGACGGCACTCACATACAGCACCCCAAACACGAGGGAGGTCGTGATAATTCTCTCCAAAGCTCCCACCGAACCAGGCGTGGCACCGAGGGACGGAAGTTGGCGGACCGCCAGAACACATCCCCAAGCAGCCAAGAGCGAGGCCAGAACGAATTTCCAGATCGCTCCAATGATCGCTCCCGCTCCCAGTTGTATCGGTCTGCCTGCATACCAAAACGCAGGCATAAGCAGCAGCCAGTAGGAAGCCGTCCAAGCGACGGCCAGCCCCACTGGACCCCACGGAAGTGCCAATAAAAATAGTGCGAGCGTCACCGTAACTTCGATGAATCCCCAGCGAAGAAAGCGGGCCGTAGTTCCGATCGAGAGGTGGATCATCCCATACGTCGAATAGATAAGCTGGGCTCCAATCCCGGGTCCAAAGAAAACGAAAATCCGGCCCGCCTCCTCCCACTTGGGTCCTAAGAGCAGCCGAACCAGGTCGCGCCCGACTAACGTGAAATCAGCTCCAACCGCCATCCCGACCAACGCCAGCATGGATAGGCCTGAAAGAAAATATCGCCTGTACTGCGCGCGATCCTTGGTTAGCCGGCTCAGCGTCGAGACCACCACGGGAAAAACATTCAATAGGCTGAACGGAAGAACGAACAAATCGTACGCCTTCTTGTACAGCCCTAATGCGCCAGAACCAAATCGCCATCCGACCAAAAGATTGTCTGTATTTTGAGCAGTGTAGCCGAGGCTGTAGCGCCCGAAAACGTGTATCGCAAACCGTACCATCGCGCCAGTTCCCGGTACGCGCCGGGGCAGGCTGGGAACCCAACGGCAGAGTATCCAAGCGCCAATGGTTGTAGAAAGAGGAAGTGCGACGGCCCCGCCCACCAATGCCCAATATCCAAATCCTGCCCACGCTAGCGTGATGGACACAACCACTGACGCTGCGCGGGCAACAATATCGTTGGCAGAAACCGCCGAGAAGCGCATCGCGCGTTTAAGAAGCGCAAGATGCAAAATCGAAGTGCTGTCTACGAAGATCGTGAGAGATAAACCGGCGGCGACGCGCGCGACGCGTGGGTCGCCATAAAATCTCGCGAGCATCGATCCCGCTATGGCGAACCCAATCGTCAGCACCAGCGCGGTGCCAATGTTTACCCAGAAAAGGTTACTCGCCAAAAAGTGGTCAATCTCGTCTCGTTGGAGGACGGCGTCGGGAAGTCCCACGCGTCCACAGCTCATGAGCAGCACGCTAAACGTAGTGACCATCGTAACCACGCCGAAGTCGCCAGGCATCAAAAGGCGAGCCAGAACGACCGTGGCTATCATCTGAACGGCAAATGCGGAGCCCTGCGCGAAAACGGTGATGCCAGCACCGCGCACGGCGCGACGACGCAGTCCGCTGGTCTCAACGGCAGGCAGCCAAGCGCCCGCGGAATCGAAGGGCCTCAAAGTCCCGCCTGGTGCGAAGTACGGTGGATTTGCCCGCTAGCCGCGATTGGATACTCAGGAACTCTCATATTCGGATCTCTAGGCCTTTCGGACGATCAAGACAACAGTCGTACAATTTAAGTCTTCCCGGCTGAATCCCGTGTAACGCGGATGAATTCTTAAGTCAGCCAGATCGGCGTACGACGACGCTTCCTCGAGCAGCGAAAACCCTGCGCGATCAAACATCCTGATCCAGTCGCTCCGTTGAATTCGATTGATGTACTGCACGCCATTTTCATAACAAAGCCTCCACCTGCGCTCCGAGTACGCTAGATACTGCTTGGGGTTTGCGGACATATCGTAAAGATATAAGTGATCCATGATGTTGATACCGTGAATCCCCAAGCCGTTCTTCGTCATTAGCGAATTGATGTTTGACACAAATTGACCGGCGGTTACTGCAGGAATGTGTTCCAACACGCCAGCGCTGATGGTCACGCGAAATGCTTCCTGCGGAAGGGATTCCATTAAGCCTGTCGGATCCAAAACGTATCGGAATCCCAACATTTTGTAGAGATCATCGAAGGTGGATGCCCCGTCAATTTTCTTGATCAGGTACCGTGCGCGATCAAAGTCACAACCCTCCAAGAAACCGTCCTGCCCGAAACGCCCCTCGAGTTGGCGAACAAAACTCTTCAGGGCGCTCAGTTGGCGATTGTCCCAGACATCGTAAAGAACGGCCTTAAAATCAAAGAAAAGTCGAAGAGTAAGCGCTTCCCAGTGCACCCAGCCGGTTCCGAGCTCAAGCACCTCATCATCCGGCTGGAGCGGCGCGTACTTTGAGCACCACGTGACGTTTCGCACCGCGCGCTCGTAATAGTTGGCCGGCATGTTCCCGCCAGTTCGCTTGTTACCTCCCAGCCTGTTACCCAGGTTTCGGTAGAGATTCCGACTCGGCTCACACGAAGAAAAGGCCTTCAGGGCGAGCGCGGTCAGGTGATATTTAATCATCGGAGCTCCCTCACGGGTAGGGTTGTGCGTACGCTTATTTCCTTGCGGTAGTTACCGCTACGATCGAATTTGCTTTGCACTACGGGCTGGAATGCTTCACCCAAAATCGTGGGAGTGCTAACGACCGCGAAAAGGAAAAATATCCACGTGGGAGCAAGCATTCTGAAAAACGCAGCCTCAGTGAAGTTGTAGGTCAATCCAACCAGGAAATAGGCAAGCGCGAGATTAGACAGGAGTAGATTGTTGCGGTAGGCTGCGCCTATTTTTCGGTAAGCCGTTACTAGTACCACAGCCAATAACATGATTCCGATCCAGCCCAAGTTCAGATAGATCTCGATGTAACCGTTGTGAGCTTCGTTTGGGTGCCACCAATAAATGCTCCACAATTTCTCGAGTCTGGGCCCGAGCCAGTAGCTCTCGAACCCCGCACCAACCAACGGATTCTGGACGAGACTGAAAAGCCATCCCCAAACTTCGGTTCGACCCGTAACCGTAGGGTCTCTTCCCATCGTGGCTAGTGCATCCGGACTAGCACCGAGAAACAAAACCGATGCGGAAGCAGCCAGCATAGTCACAATAATGAAATGGACGAGCGCTGGCTTTTGCTTGACGAACTTAAGTCTCGTCACCAACATTAGGATGCTCGCCATCAGGAAGCACGACGTCGACGTCATGGAGTTGGATTTATAAAGTAGCCATAAAATCATGCTTAGGATTACTCCCTGCGCCACCAGGACTCGAGTTCGCTCCTCGGCTTTCCGATCGTCAAACGCCGCCAGAAAACGCCACAACGCAGCCAGTCCAAAGCACAGACAGATCGCTCCAAGGCTGTTCTTGTTCATGGTGACGCCAGTGTTCATTCTCGGGCCGCCCCACGGACCATACAAGGTTCCAAGCTGCGGGTAATACTTGATAAATAAAATAGACAGGGGAATCAGCACGTACGCGGGCCGGGCCAGGAATCTTTTGATTGCTGCGACCGCATTGCTTTCACTGAGAACAATCAAGATGATAGTGAGGTCGCCGAGTGCCTTAAACCAACGCTTAAACGCCACCGCGGGGTAGTCCGACCAGACGATACTTACGGCGCAGTACAAGAAAAATAGGATAATCGGCCCGTTTGCTTTGAGAATTTTCGTGACTCGCTGGTTTCGAATGATAACCACGAGGATTGCCGTGAGCAACAGCGCTGTGTACACCAGACGGTCGACAGGGCTGCCTTCCATAACCTGCTGGGCGGAGTCCATGGGTGCCATCCCCAGCCATGTGGCCGCCGGTCGTGAGCAAGCAAGACCAAGCCAAACCATTGGAATCCAGAGCGCAATCGAAGTTCGAGCTTTCGGGTCGCGATCAAGCCAAAACAGTCCGAGGATTCCGACGGTACAAATCGTAGCAGCAATTGACGGAGGCATTTTATTAGCTGCCCAAGGGCACGTTTAGCGAAGTTTCTGAGTCATCTGTTATTCAATGGGATGCGAACGTCTTGCGCAACAACAGCGCTGACAACAGTATCTTGATGCGACTCGCCGGGGGTGTGGACTCGTAAACGCAGACGAGGCACCCCCGCGTCGGATTCGACGGCACCCTTCCCATTTGAAGCGTTCGTTTCCGGCCTGCCATTTTCAAACGTCGCTGATCTGCGCTTACGAAACCAGGCCACGGCTTCCGATGCAGTCGTGATCCAGGCGCCTTTTTCCTTTAGCTCATCGATCAGCTGCAAATAAAAATCACCCCAGAGTCTCTCTGGAGCGATGCTCCGATCGTGCCAATTAACTGTGACGACACCGCCAAAATGAACCGCATTGTCGATGATAGCACCAACTCGTTTACGGGCTTCTTCGGGCTTTAGATGCATGTGACCTGGATAGAACAATGCCGTATCCATAACGTGGAGCGGTAGTTCCAGGAGCCGCACGGCGCCCAGGGGCTTGTAAGCTTGCGCGGTGCCCGCGCGATATCCAACCGTTTCGTTGAAACCAACCGTAGAGTCGTAATCGGCCCCTGCCCTATCCAGGATTCCCGCCGATTTTTCGTCAAAATAAAGCCAGTGCATTCGCACGCCAATATCGCGCGCCCCCGTGATTCGACGAATTTCTCCGAGTTCCCCACGCGCTTTGGAGCCATCTAGCCAGGCATCGATTCCGTGTAGCCCAATCTCGCAGCTTTCAGACATCAGTGCGCGAATGGGCTCTGTAATCTCCTGAGCGCTGTAGCGGGACGCCCGGCGGCTGGGGGCCGAGCCTTTTGCACTCTGCCCAGGGCGGTCTTTGAAGGGAATCACGAAAAAAGATGAACGCACTCCCTTTTCGAGCTTTGCGTAACGATCGAATTCGAGCCAGAAATCGTTTGCAATCCCCATATGTACAAACGGGAGCTTCGCAGCCGCCGCCCAGTTGCGTAGCAGATTTCGAAACGGCATCCGGCCTTGCACCACGTCGAACAACGATCCGAACACCGCGCGGTACAAAAATCCAAACATCGTATGATCCAGCCGGTGCAGGCGGATCGAGGGATGATCCACATCGTGCGTTAGGCAGGCGATGAATCGATACCCGTCGGGCACTGGCGGAATTTCAACTAGCGACACGCCAGCCGCAACAATCAAGTCCCGCAGCAGCGCGATGTGCAAATCGAGCGTTGGCACGGCAGCATTCGCAACCGGCTGCCCCGCCGTCAGCAAAGTACGGACCTCGCCGAAAAGGTCATAGCCTATACGCCCCACGAACCTTTCCCCGGATCGGCGTAGGTCGATCGCTGGCAAGTGGGATTCCTCATCGCGCAGGGCGCTGGAGCCTTCTCCGCGAAATGTTATGCAGTCTCCATAGATCGGGATTCGCGTTCCGTTGTGCGATAGAACACGATCGTTCTTGGTACGGGAAGTGATCTCGATGTTTTCTTTCGAGTCAAAACTGAGTTTCTGTCCGCTGTAGATTAACGTTACCTTCGCCGCATCCTTGTCGAAATCGGTGTCCGCGGCACAAACCAAAACCTGATACTTCCGATCACTCCGGTAAAACTCCCACGGAGTCTTGAACAGCTCGAAGAATTCGCGGACGATCGAGTGTTCAGTGGGATTGGCGATAATTCCGATCATTTCGCGAGAACCTTTTATTGATTGAAGCGGGCAACTGAGATTCCGACTATATCGAGAACCTGGAGTTGAAAGAAAGCACGATTGAACGAGTGCTTGTAACAAACTAGTCTGCGTCTCACGAGGAACTTCGTCGTCTTTCCTGTTGAAAAGAGACCGTGCCAAGGATAGCAACTTCGGCTCGAATCCCGAGATTCAGGTCGACTCCCGAAGCCGGAGGCGTCGCTGTATCCCCAAAAAAAACAGTGCAGAGTGCAGTGTTTCGCGCCGATATGGACGGTTAGTGAACGACCGCGGAGAGGTCGGTTGGAGGCTGGACGGTAACGGCGGTGCCGGAGTAGCAGGAGGTCGGATTAAATCCTCCGCCGAGGCTATTTACTGGTCCATTGTTGTAGCAGATTTGAGCAGGAATAGGATTTACGACAGTGCTCGCGCCGGTATTAATGGGCGGCCACACCGCACCTGTCGCAGAGAAATAACTCGGGGCCGTCGTAAACACCAGCGAGTTTGGCAAGCTCTGGGGCGCCAGGTAAGACGACGCCAGGCTGCCACTGGGCACATTGTTGTTCCACACCGCTGACTTCGTCACGCAATCCCAGTTACCTCCACGCAAAATGGTCTGACCAACTTTTGCAGAGAGCGTGGGATTCGGGGAAGAACCACCGCCGTCGTCGTAGTACCCAAGCTGATAAATCACTCCATTGACCTTCGCAGTTCCGGAGTCCGTCTCGTAGACACTCGCCTTGCACGTAGAACCATACGGACCAAAGACGTTCCCTACCAAGTTCACATAGTTGCTGTAGTAAGCGACATTGATGGCGATCAAGCCGCCAGTCATCGGCTGATTGCTGTCGGGGTCCAAAGCGGTCATGTCCAAGTAGTTCCGAAACATCGTGTTGTGGCTACTGCTGCCGTGCGCGAAATCAAACTCCCAGTTCGAGGTAACGTTGCCTTCCCATAGGTTCATGTATGGATGCGGCGCGTGCGTTTGTGTCTCGGGCAAGGAGTTGTGGTACTCGCCCATGTAAGCGTTGATTTCGTAGTTATACGCGTAGACGTTGCCAGCGCCACCGCTTTCAGGGGTCGAGTGTCTGGCCCGGCGGATAATGTTGTTCTGGATGAGGTCTTCCGAATTTCTGAATTCCAGCAGCAGCGAGTAATCCGCGCCGCTATCGTGATTGAACGCCTCGAAGAGATAATTTCCGCTGATTTCGTTCTGGTAGGTGTCTGAGAGGTAGATGTTTGATTTGTCGACCGCCCAGTCCGACTCAACGTTATGCACCCAGCACTTCGCGCAGGCTTCTATGTTGATGTTCTTAAATTCTAGCTCGGTGCCTGATGCGGCCGTGCCGATCACCCGCAGATTCTCGAGGCCGACGCTTTGTACCATTGGCAGAACGAAAACTTGGGGAGAGGTCGAGTAATTGAAATACAGCGGCCGTGCGAGGGTAACTGTGTCTCCGCTGATAGCCGTCACCTGATCAATCTGCTGCATCTGATTGTTCGTCAGGTTGTGCCCGCAGCCGCTGCAGGCACCGGTATAGCCGCTGGTGTTGATCAGTGGGTTGCCGTCCGTATCGGTCGGATTGGTTTGGGTTATCACGATGTAGCTGTTGACCGTGATTCCGGCGACGCTCGATAGCGTCAGTGTTGTCGCGCCCTGGAGCGCCGTGGACGAAACTGGGATGAACGACACCTGGTTCGATGATAGGTAGGTTTTGCCCATGCTAATGATGCTCGCACCGTCTCCGTAGTTAAGCACGGTGTTGTTCGGTCCGGCGCCACGCAATACGATCGATTTATCCGTCAAGCAGAGTCCCGCCTCATAGACACCTGTTGCGTAATCATCGGACTTCCCGTGGCAAACAGTCCCGGTCGTGCGGTGGAGCGTGTACGTCCCAGCGTCCAGCACCACAACGGATCCGGCCGGGCAAGAATTTAGGGCGTTTTGGATGGTTACGCTGTCGTCCGCTCCGCCGCTCGGCGAAATCGTTTGGCAGATTGGCCAATTCGCGTCCGGAATTCCTCCCGGTATTCCCACATGACTCCAATCCACTGTGCGGCTTGAAGGAAGGAAGCTCGCGCTTTGCGCCCGCGCCGTGGACGTTACACAGGCCATAACGGCAAATATCGCCATAAGAAGTACTGGCTCTTGTCGAAAGCTGCGGTTTGAAGAATTCGTAAGTCTTTTCAATGGCTTTCGCACCTGTCCGAGTTTGGGAGCGACTTCACGGTCTACTCTGGAGTTAGAGTAACGGTTCGAGGAAGCCACGAGATAGTGACCAAAGGTCCAGTTATCGTACAGGGGGGATGGCACTGTACCGCAGTACGGTGGGGGGGAGCTCAGTCCTCGTCAGCCAGCCTGTCTACAGTCCCTGATTTCGACGTAGCAGCCAGGAAGCTAGCTTGAATGCGAACGCTTCTCGCCTAATCCGGCGTCAGTCGTTACCTCCAGTCCATCTTAGCGTCATCACCGCTTTTCAGCGTCAAAACGCAAGCATTCGCAATCAGAGTTGTAAACCGAGAGTGACATGCGCGGGCTACCGTATCGCAATCAGCATCGACGCCATGGCGAAGCAGACGTTGCCATGGTAATGGTACTGACCCTCGGAAGTTAAGGCTCTCGCCCGGAACTCCGCTAATGCAGAGTCCTATGACCCAGCCAGGTTAGAGGGTAGAAACCATCTCTACTGGAGAGAGCCGACAGCGACAAACTCCGCGGCTTTTTGCACCACGCGCTGTTGCTGTTCAGCCTCGAGCTGAGGATACATCGGAAGCGAGAGGATCTCCGCAGCGACCTTCTCGGTCACCGGGAAATCACCCTGCTTGTAACCGAAATGCTTGTACGCCTGCTGAAGATGAAGCGGCAGGGGGTAATGAATGCCGGTGTCAATGTTGGCCTCTGCCAAATGCTTCTGCAGACCGGCGCGATCCTGGACGCGCACCACGTACAAGTGGTAAACCGAGCGCGACCAGTCCGGCTGCTGAGGTGCCGTAACGCCTTCCACGGATGAAAGCATTTCGTCGTATCGCGCGGCAGCCGCCTGACGTTTGCGAGTCCATTCCGCCAGGTGGCGCAGCTTCACGCTCAAGATGCCTGCCTGCAGGGAATCGAGGCGTCCGTTGTAGCCCTCGATATCGTGGTAATACTTCTTCGCCTGGCCATGTTCGCGCAGCATACGCATTTTCTTGGCGATCGATTCGCTATTGGTGGTTGCCGCGCCTGCTTCCCCGCAAGCACCCAAATTCTTGCCCGGGTAGAAACTAAAGGCCGCCGCATGGCCCATCGTGCCGGCTTTCCTCCAGCGATTTTCCTTCTTGCGAAAAATATTCGGCGCCATGAGCCTGGCAGGCGTCTTCCACCACGATCAAATTGTAGCGGCGCGCAATCTCCAGAAGCGGATCCATGTCCGCGGTCTGTCCGTAAATATGCACTGGAATGATCGCGGTGACCGGCGCGCGTGATTCCCAGTTGTACGGCCTGCCGGTTTCACGATCCAGATAGCATTTCTTCTCGAGATATTCCTGCAACTTCACGGGATCCATGCAATACGTGGTCTCTTCGATGTCCACGAAGTCCGGCCGCGCGCCCGCCTGGCTGATTCCCTCCGTAGTGGCAATAAAAGTGTGCGGAACGGTCAGAACGATATCGCCCGGCTGCACGCCCGCCGCCATCAGCGCAAAGCGCACGGCATCCGTGCCGCTCGCGAGGCCCACGCAGTGGGTCGCTCCGGTGAACGCCGCAAATTCGCGCTCAAAATCCTCAACCATCAGGCCGCCGACGAAGCCGGCCGTGCGCAGCACCTTCTGAAACACAGGAACCAGTTCCGCTTCCAACTCCTCGTGGAGGGTGACCAAATCCAAAAATGGAATCTTTCCGTTGTTAGAAATCATGCGATTCTAGACTCCTCGGTGATGTAACGCAGCACTTTGGCTGGGTTCCCCGCGACAATGGCATTCGCGGGCACGTCTTTCGTCACTACGCTGCCGGCGCCTACGATGGCTTTCTCGCCGATTACGACATTCGCCAGGATCGTTGAACCTGAACCGATCGAAGCGCCTTTCTTCACGACTGTGCGTTCTACTTTCCAGTCCGCCTCGGTTTGCATCTGGCCGTCGCCGGTCGTCGCGCGCGGATAGGAATCGTTGATGAAAGTCACGCTATGGCCGATGAAAGCGTCGTCTTCGATCGTGACCCCTTCACAGACGAAGGTATGGCTGGAAATCTTGCAGTTCTTGCCGATTGTGGCATTCTTTTGAACTTCCACGAATGCGCCGATTTTAGTGTTGTCTCCAACTTCGCAACCATAGAGGTTGATGAACTTGGATAACTTGACGTCCTTGCCGAGCTTTACATCGGGGGCGATGCAGACGTAATCGGTCATAGCTGGACGACTTTGCCTTTCGCCTGGAGCGAGATGTCAGCGGCTTCCAGCATCCTGACCACGTGCAAACCGGCAACACCGTCGTTGAAGGGCTTCTTGTCATTCAGAATGCAGTCCACGAAGTACGCGGCCTCTACTTTGAGCGCCTCGATCTGCTCAACTTTCGGCGCCCACATGTCGCCGGTACGGTAGCTGACCAGTTGCTGATAGACCGCTTCACCGGTCTGCATCTGTACGCCCTTGTCGTAAATCTTGATCTTCTCGTCCGCTTCCAGATCGTTCCAGACGAGCATCTTCTTTTCGCCGCCGATTAGGGTGGTGCGCACCTTCACCGGCGACAGCCAATTCACGTTGATGTGACCGATGATGTTGTTCGGATAGTAGAGGGTAAGGAAAGCGACGTCCGCAACGCCATTCAGGTGGCGTTCACCGGTAGCCACGACAGCCTCCGGCTTCTCCTTGATGAGATAGTCCATGATCGAGAGGTCATGCGGAGCGAGATCCCAGATGACGTTCACGTCATGCTGGAACAGGCCCAGGTTCACGCGCGTCGAATCGTAGTAGTACAAGTCGCCCATCGTTCCGTCGTCAATCAGCTGGCGAATACGCTTCACGGCGCCGGTAAACAAAAACGTATGATCCACCATGATCTTCAAATTCTTGCGATCGGCCAATTCGATCAGTTCCTCGGCCTGCGCCGTCGTGCAGGTGAACGGCTTCTCGACGAATACGTGCTTGCCGTTCAGCAACGCCGACTTGGCGAGTTCGAAGTGAGTCCAGACCGGAGTAACGACAGCAACCACGTCAATGTCCGGCGAGGTTAGTAATTCTTCGCAATCACTCGTCAGGTGAATGTCTGAATGCGATTGGCGCACGCGGCGAAGGGAATTGGGGCTCTTGTCGCAAACTGCCACGACCTTGGAATGTTCCTGGCCGTGAAAATTCCGGACAATGTTCGGACCCCAGTAACCGTATCCGATCACTCCGACCTTTAGCACGTCTTTAGCTACGTCCAACTTCACGTCCTGCGCCAGACTTACTTTGATCGGCAGGTTTGCTGAAGAGCCGACACTTACGCTTGTCGCCATTTTCTCCGCCTTATGAATAGCTGAGTTGAAGAAGCAATCACTGCCGGGACTGACAGGCTGGTGGCAGGAAAACGCTTCCTATTAAGAACTGCACCTGGGACAAAACCGAATCGCCCAATTCTGGTAAACGCCCTGAGCTTTGCAAAATCTCAGTAGGCTCCGTCTCCGGTAAGAATCGCCCGCGGAGTGAGCAGCAAAATTTTCAGGTCCAGCAACGGGGACCACGAACGGGAATATTGCAAATCCAACCGGACCATCTCGTCAAAGGTCGTCCGGCTGCGGCCGTGCACTTGCCACAGCCCGGTAATTCCCGGCTTGGCTTCCAGCGAGCGGCGGCGATGCCAAACGTCGTACACGTCAAATTCGTACTGCACTGGCGGCCTAGGTCCGACCAGCGACATCTCGCCTTGCAACACGTTAAAAAATTGGGGCAGTTCGTCCAAGCTGGTGCGGCGCATCAGTTTTCCGATCCAGGTAACGCGAGGGTCGTTGGTGATCTTGTAAACCACCGCCTTCGAATTCTTTCCCGCACCTGATGGCTCCGACTTTCCAGCGATAAAGTTCTGTACGAATTCGCGGTGAATTTCCGCGTCGTTTGCGATGTGCATTGAGCGGAATTTCAGGAACACAAACGGCTTGCCATACTGTCCGATCCGTTCCTGCCGGAAGAAGACCGGCCCCTTCGACGTCAGCCTGATAATCACCGAAAGAATCAGAAAGAGCGGCGAGAAAGCCAGCAGCGCGGAGGTGCTGCCGACGACATCCATCGCGCGCTTGATCATCAGCGGCACCTTCTTCTTTTTTTCGGTCTCCACCAAGTCAGGGTAAAGTCTCGTAGTAACAACGCCTCCGCGCGTCTGGTCCGAGGAAATCTCGGGGAATGCGTGGAAAGATATGCGCAGATGCGCAAGTTGGCTCGGCTTGAAAACGCTTTGCAGCCCGGTCTTGATCTTCAACTCGATTGTGGTGAAGGCGGAGCTCACTTCGGCAGTTCCCAGTTCAGTGAAAATTACGCCGATTACGCTGCCCTCATCGAACCAACCCGTCAGATCGGTTTCGCGGACGATCTGAGAAACGGATTCCGCAATCTGTCCCAGAACAATTTTGTCGTTCTTGGATTTCGGCAGGACCTCGCTGTCAATCAGCATCAGCACGAGATGTTTGCGCGAGCGCTCCGAGCGTTTCCGTTCCCGGCACAGCATCTGCCGGAATTGTTTCTCGGGAAACAAATGGCCAGACTCTTGGTCGAACGCAACATGCTGCAAAGACTGGTTCTTGCCGTTCGACGATGCTGCGGGTGCTTTTTGTGCGTTCTGGGTCACGAAAGATCCTCGATCCTGCAAAACCATCGGAGACTAGAGAGAGACGTCTCTCAATAATTTCGAAACTTTACGGCTGAAATACGAGCCGCATTCCACGTGGTTCGGAGTACACCCTCTCCGCGCGCGGCGGCACGGTCGTGCGCACCGAAGTCACTGACGCGGAGTCGATTTTCACCGCTACCGATCGTTGCAGCAGGGTCACTGACAATACCAACTGGTGATTTCCTTGGAACTCAACGAGCAGTCCCTCTAGCCCACGCAACGGTCCCGATTCAATTCGGACCTTGTCGCCAACTTCCAGGTACGGGCAGGGATGGTTCGGGACTCCCGAAGCCACTAGAGCTTGAATGGCGCGAATCTCTTCTTCGTCAACAGCTACCAGCTGGCGATTAAATCCCACAATCTGTATCACGCCTGGAATCTTGAGTATTGGCAGTCGATCCATCGGGTTGAATCGGCAGAACACGTAGCCCGGAAACAGAGGCGAATCCACCTGCTTAATCCGATCCGACCAGCGCTTGCTGCTCTTGTAAAGCGGCAGAAACCATTCGTAGCCGTTCGAACCGAGGTTTTCGGAGATATTGAATTCCTGGCGCCCTCGGACTTGCAGCGCGAACCACGACACAGCGGCCGGCCGAGCACCCAGCTCGCTTCCGTTTCGCGGATTTTCAGTGTCGTGAGCTGCGAACATAGGCTACCGCCCTTAGAGTCACATCGACTCGCGTCCGAACAGCCCTACGGATGCACGACGGATGCCACCCCCGACCGGCCAGCTACATTTCTGTAACGATAAGATTCCAAGTGGATTAGGCTACGGGTGCTGCGGTTCGATCCGCGTCTCTGAGGGCCTGCTTCGATGAACTTTGTTATCCCAGAATTGCAAATGTTTTCCGCCTTGTACCGGTAACAAAAATGGGCACTTATTTTAATGAAACGGCCGGGAGCCTTCTCAAATTGGGTTCTCTTAGGGGGATAATGTCCCCAATTAGGGGTTCCAACTCCAGCGCGAAAACTGCCAGTTGTGCCCTTCCGCGACCATCGCGGCGACAAATTCTGACGCCGGTTCAACCGAGCACAAGGCCCACTGATCGCTATCCTCGGCTTGGAGCTCCGCAGTTCGGCCAGGCGTTAGAGACACCGTGAAGCTGTCCAGCGGCAGGCTCAGACCAGCCCCGTGCGCCTTGACGTAGGCTTCTTTGCGCGTCCAACAAAGAAAGAACCCTTCCGTCCGCAGGTGTGTTGGCAGAGCTAGGAGTTCAGCAACTTCGCGAGCAGCGAAATATCTCCTGGCGATGTCCTCACCCGCGAGCTGCGGGCGGATGTGCTCCACATCAACTCCGAGCCTCCGTCCGAGAGAAAACGCATAGATCGCGACACCGCCAGAATGGGAAAGGTTGAACTGTAGGTCCGAATCGGATGCTTTCGCCTCGAGCGCTGGCTTTCCATGATTCCCATAGCGGAATTTAAGCTCCGCAGGCGGAAGCAGCAAGTAGGCTCCCAGCAACTCGCGAAGAATCCCCCGCGCCGCGACGAAGTGATTCCGATCCGTCGAAATAACAAAGCGGTTCGCCCGCGCCATCTCATCGGGTGAAAGCGCGGTTTCGAGCCGGGAGAGCACCGGCGCTTCGCAATTGAGCGAAGCTCGCCACAAATGCACATCATCCGTGCCTAGCTTGAGACCGACCGGAGCTGAGAACCATTCAGCCGAATTGGAATGTTTATTCATCGCTCCTGACCGACCAGAATCTATAAAATCACCTTCGGACGATTCACGATCGCGCTATTGACTGATGGCGCCCAGTCCCGCGCGGACGCTCTGGTTGCGTCAGATCGCTATGCTAACCTGACCAGGAAACCAACGCTGCGACTTGGGCCGTCGCGCCACTTCAAATATTGCCGGGATGATCGCTGATGCGCGTTTGCATGCTGGGCTACACATTCTATGAACTGGACAGCCGCGTGCGGCAGTATGCCAGAGCCTTGGTCGAACGGGGTGACGAAGTGGATTTCATCGGATTGCGAAAAGAAAGCCAAGCGGCCGAGGACGTTGCTCAAGGGGTCCGAATATTTCGTATTCAGGGACGCGACTACAACGAAAAGGGCAGAATTTCCTATTTGTTCCAGTTGCTGCGCTTTCTGGCAAGCTCTTCGCTCTTGTTGTCGAGAAGGCATCTCCACAAACGATACGATCTGATCCATATCCACTCGGTGCCCGATTTTCTCGTCTTTGCCGCCTGGTTGCCACGATTCGCGGGTGCGAAAGTGGTGCTGGACATTCACGATGTCGTCCCGGAATTTTACGCCACCAAATTCAACGCGCCGCCGGGCTCGCTGGCGTTCCAATCGCTGCTGCTACTGGAAAAGCTTTGTGCCGCCTTCGCGCATCACGTCATCATCGCAAATGATGTCTGGAGGGATAAGTTGATGTCCCGCGCTTTGCGAGGATCAAAATGCACTACGATTCTCAACTACCCCCTGCACGTGACTCCACAGGCGCGCAACCGGCAAAGAACAAATTCCAAATTCACGATCCTATATCCAGGAAGTCTGAATCATCACCAGGGAGTGGACGTCGCGGTCCGAGCGTTTGCATTGGTAAAACATTCGATTCCGGAAGCGGAGTTTCACATTTACGGCGAGGGCGCCGAATTCGAGAATATCCGCCGACTCATTCGAGAATTGGGATTGGAAAAGGACGTATTTCTGCAGCCGTACGTTCCTCACGAAGAAATCCTGCGCATTATGCAGAATGCGGACCTGGGAGTCGATCCCAAGAGAACCGACGGTTTCGCAAATGAGGCATTCGGGGGCAAAATCTTCGAATTCATGGCGCTTGGTGTTCCAGTGATCGCATCCAGTACGCGAACGAATAAACATTACTTCACCGATTCCGTGTTGCGATTCTGCCGCGGCGGGGATGCGCAAGATCTTGCCCGATCCATTTTAGCTCTGCACAAGGACCAGGAAGCGACCAATCGCATGGTTCAAGAAGCCACCGCGTTCATTCGTCGCTACCAGTGGGACGCGCAAAAATCAATTTATCTCGAATTGGTGGACTCGCTGACTCAGTCCTCGAAGAATAGTGAGCGCGTGAAAATCGCAGCCGTCTCTGGGAGCCGCCAGCGCTCCTTTTTCTTGACGATTGGTTCGCTGTTCGTTGCATCATCAGTCAATCATCCGCCGAAAATCCCGCAAATTCGTTGACGCCACGCATCTGCGTGGCGTAACGTGCCGTCCTGCGACCGTCAGCGTTTTCAATTCGGTTCAGAACAATTTCCCGTAAACACGCATGGCTAACGAGCCTCCTACTTCAACCTCGGTTCCGCTGTTCAGCATTATCATCGGTACTTACAATGATTGGGCAGCGCTTACCTCGTGTCTGCGTTCGTTCGCTCAACAAACGAACCCGCCAAGTTTTGAAGTCATTCTTGTGGATGACGGCAGCGCGGAACCCGCGCCTGACTTCATTCGCGATTGGAACAACCAGTATCCGTTAACCATCATCAGGCAACCGCACGCCGGCGTATCCGCTGCCCGGAATCGCGGGGCGCAGATTTCCAAAGGCCCAATCCTGGTCTTCGCGGACGCCGATTCCAGATTCGATGTTAATTGCCTGCAAGCTTTGGCCTCAACCATCGCCAGCTCCCCGCAGCACAGTAGCTTTCAACTCCGCCTCACGGGTGACTGCGCAACGTTGGTTGGCCGGGTCGAAGAACTTCGTCTTATTACGCTCCAGGATCACCTGCTGCAACCGGACGGTTGCCTGAGATATCTGAACACCGCTGGCTTCGCGATTCGCCGAACGCAGCTCAATGTCGAGGCGGGTGTGTTCTATACCGGCGCAGTCCGCGGCGAAGATACGCTGCTGTTGGCCGGCCTGATCGAGCGCGGACAACTTCCATTCCTGGTCGTAAATGCAATCGTCCAACATGAAACTCCTTTCTCGCTGCTCGAATCCCTTCGCAAGGAAATCCGGTCGGCGTATCTGGAAATGGACACCTACAAAATTATCGACACCAAGGGCGTGAAGTATCGCGTGACTCACCGCGAGCGCGCTGGAAATGCTCCGAGCTATGTGGAAAACATCCGGTCGAGATTCCATCGGAAGATCAGCGTGGTTCGTGTTGGTCACCAGACAAGTGCTGCGCCTCGTCCTGCATTTTGTCTACCGGGCAACTGGGAATCAATCCCGCTCGCAATCACGGTAGTGGCACGTTTGAAATACCCAAGCGTAAATCTCTTACGCTATCGAGTTCTCTGCCTCGATCGGCCGTCACTGAAAATTGAAGCGAGTGCCCGTGTGGACGCGAGTTCCACGAGGGTTCGTGCATTTTCGGCGCTCTGGGCATTGATCGAGGCTGTGACAGTGGCGCGGGCCGCTCTCGGAGTTCCGACACCGTGGCGGCCAACGGCCCGCTACCTCGGAGATCCATGCCCACGACTCGTTCCCTTTGCGCAGTCGAACGGTTCGCTCTCGGCGAGAACGCGCTCGCCATCCTCGTTCTCAACGGAGTCGCCTAGAATGTCCATTTCCCTGCCAGCGGTGCGACTTCCATAGAATTCTCTTGGGAGTGCTCGCAATTTCAGCGCCGGAATAGCCGTTGACGATAGGTACATCATAATTAGGTCCTCGGCCCAGAGCACCATTGATGTAGTAGTATGACGATTTGCGTTCGCTCACGTGGGAGGCCGACAAGATCGAAGTTGCGCGAGGGAGAACAGGTTGCAGCGATTCTTCCAGAGGATAACCCGCTGCCTCGACGTAACGGACCCGAGAACGTTATGCGGAAGGCAGATGAGTTCGGGTTCTGCGTACTTTCCGGAAGGTTAGGGTTTTCCTGGGAATGTCGTCGGGCTGCGGAACTGCAACACGAGTGATGCTCGACCTTGACGTTGATGAATGTATGCCAGATTTACAAAGCTAAGGGGGACCGTTGAAGATTTCCGTGATTGGAGCCGGCTATGTCGGCTTGGTGACAGGTGGTTGCCTGGCTTTGATCGGGCACGAAGTGGTTTGCACGGATAATGACGTAACGAAGATCGAGACGCTTAAGTCCGGCCGCCTACCTATTTACGAACCGGGCCTTGAGCAAGTCATCGCGAAGCCGATCAAGGAACGGCAGTTGCGTTTTTCTGCGAATCCCGCTGATGCGGTCTCAAGCGGTGACGCTATTTTTATCTGCGTCGGCACTCCGCCGCTGCCCAATGGCGATGCGGACCTGAGCGCGATTGACCATGTGGCGCGGCTTATCGGCAGCGAGGCGCGTTCGCCAAGACTGGTCGTCGAGAAAAGCACCGTCCCGGCGCACACCGGACAGGAATTGAAGCGCGCTCTTTCCGTTTATGGGCGCAAGAGCGGTGTGACACTTCGGGTGGCGTCGAATCCCGAATTTTTGCGTGAAGGAACCGCTATTGAGGATTTTCTGCACCCTGACCGAGTCGTGGTTGGCGTCGAAGATGAAATCGCGGAACGTCAACTGCACGAGATTTACCGCCCGGTGCTTGACCGTAAATTCAACTGCCCAATCCATGCGCCAGCGGCCTGCCCAGATGTGCCACTCCCGGCGTGGCTCGTTACCACTATCAATAGCGCTGAACTGATTAAACATGCCTCCAACTCTTTTCTGGCCCTGAAGATTTCTTACGCCAACATGGTCGCCGATCTGGCGGAGCGGTTGGGAGCCGACATTGGAGAAGTCGCCCACGCAGTCGGAATGGATCCAAGGATTGGGCGAAGTTTCCTGAACGCCGGACTCGGCTTCGGAGGATTCTGCTTGCCCAAGGACTTGCAAGCATTCGTGCATCTGGCAGAGCGCGCAGGCGTGGATTTTTCTCTGCTCAAGGAAGTCGAGAAAATCAACTCTAAGCGTATCGAATATTTTGTCGAGAAGATTCGACGTGCGCTTTGGGTGATCAAGGGAAAGCAAATCGCCGTTCTTGGAATCGCGTTTAAGGCCAATACCGATGACATTCGCTTCGCACCGGCCATCGATCTGATCAATCAGCTGGTTGCCGAGGGGGCGCGTGTTCGTGCATACGACCCCGAAGCAATGCAAAAGGCGCGGGCGGTGCTGCCGCAGGTGGACATGCCGGCGTCCGCATACGACGCTGCGAGGGACGCCGAGGCTCTGGTCATCGCTACGGAATGGAAACAATTTCGAGAGCTTGACTGGGTGCGCATTCACGACGCCATGGCGAGGCCGTTAGTTCTGGACGCGCGAAATTTACTGGATCCTCGCGAAATGAAGGCGCTCGGATTCGAATATCACTCGGTCGGCCGCCAGAACTGAGATCATCCAAGCGGGTCGGCGCACTTTTCCAACAGCGCCGGCCCCGAAGTCAGCCTGCACTCTGTCCCCCCAGAGCTCAAATTGCCGTCGCCGGAACGACTGTTCTGGTCTGGTATTCCCCACGTACGATCGCATTGCCGGGGGACAATCATTGCCAGCTCTGGGAACGTAAAATGACGAATACGATCCAATGGATCACACATAAGTCATTTATCGAAGCAATAAGTTGCGAAATTTCACAAAATGGCTAAATCGATTGCACCACCTGGATTAAGCAGACGGCCGTTCGACGGCTCCTACCAAGGGGCTAGCGAGACGGCTGCTACCGGGTACGAGCCGACGACGGAGTCCGCAGTGTTACGCGGACGCTCTGCAGTACATCAGGCGGAGGTTGGAATAGCGGTTTTGAGCTCCCACAATCGGAGGCCTCTTATTAGTTCATCGCTGATTTCACCAATTCTTCGCGGCTCGGATCCGGGATGGTCGTCTTGGGTCTATCCTCGCATCACTACAGTGAGTGAATTATCGCGTTGGCGGAATCGGGCGAAGACGAGCATGGACACGTTCAGATTCGAGTTGCGTTTAGAAGGAGTTTCAATAGATGTGCGGAATTGTGGCCATTTTTTCCCGTCGTACGCCGATCCCAACCGGGGCAGTCGAGAAAGCTACCAAGAGCCTCCACCATCGCGGTCCCGATGGACAGCGTCACTGGATCTCGCCTGATTGTCGGACCGCGCTAGGACATGCGCGGCTCAGCATCATCGACCTGACGACCGGGGATCAGCCCATCGCAAACGAAGATGAACGGCTGCGTATTGTCGTCAACGGCGAGCTTTATGGCTATGAGTCGATCCAAAAGGAACTAGAGGGCCGGGGTCACCGGCTTCGCACGCGTTCCGATAGCGAAATTGCCCTGCATCTCTACGAGGAACTCGGCGCCGACTGCTTGCGCCAATTGCGCGGCGAGTTTGCCCTGGTGATCTGGGACGACATCAATAAACGAATCTTTGCGGCCCGTGACCGGTTTGGAATCAAACCACTCTTTTACTCGCTTCACGAGGGGACACTCTATCTCGCTTCGGAAATCAAAGCCCTGTTCGCCGCGGGAGTTCCGGCTCGTTGGGATGGCGAGGTCGTTTATGACTCTGTTGATTTCGGCGCCAGCCAGACACGCACGCTCTTCAAAGGTATTTTTCAAGTTCCTCCGGGCCACTATATGGTCGCTACTGAGGAGGATATCAAGCTGACGCTTGCTACTGGGATTTTAACTACCCGGAGTGCACCGAGACTACGCCGCAGCGCTCCGATGCCGAGTACGCCGAAGAGTTTCGTCGTACTCTGGATGAACGCGATTCGATTGCGTCTCCGCGCGGATGTTCCGGTGGGTTGTTACCTTAGCGGTGGCATTGATTCCTGCGCGGTGCTGGGGCTCGCTGCGCGACATCACCCAGAACCAATTCGCGCATTTACCCTCACCTTCGACCGACCCGAATACAACGAGGGCGAAATTGCCCGGGAAATGGCGGCCAAGGCACAGGCCCAATTCTTCCCCATCCCCATCAAGCAGGACGATCTCGCGGATCATTTCGGCGACGCCATCCACCAGGCGGAAACGTTTTGCGTCAACGGACATGGTGTGGCGAAATTCCTCCTCAGCCGCGCCGTCCGAGACCTTGGATATAAAGTCGTGATTACCGGCGAAGGATCCGATGAGATTCTCGGCGGTTACATGCACTTCCGTCGTGACATGACTTTTCATAAGCCCATCATCCCCGCCGTCAATGGCAGCGGACCAGCTCTCGACGCCGTCAATCAATCTCTCGGTTTCGTCCCTGGCTGGATTGAGACCGCCATCTCACTTTCGACAAAGATGCATGCGGTTCTATCGAAAGATTTCATCGCCGCGACCAACGGACGTGTAGGGTTCTCCAATTTCATCAAAGATATTGATGTCCCAGGCCAGCTTACCGGGCGACATCCGCTACATCAGTCACTTTACCTGTGGTCGAAAACCAGGCTGCCCAATTACATCCTCACACTTCTGGGTGACCGCATGGAAATGGCCCATTCAATTGAGGGCAGGGTGCCGTTCCTCGATCACCATCTCGTCGAACTTATGCGTTCTCAACCGGTCACGCAGAAAATTCGTGGCGTGACGCAGAAATACATTTTGCGGGAATCAGTTAGGGACGTCATCACCGACACTGTCTATCGCCGGCACAAGCATCCGTTTTTGAGCCCGCCGGCAACGCTCAATCAACAAAGTCGCTTTAACGTCCTTCTGCAGGACACGCTCCGTGGTCCGAGCACTTACCTCGATGCCATTCTTTGACGCACCAAAAGTGCTAAACCTGCTCGACGGGCTCTTCAAAATGGATGAAGCTTCACGTGTCGCGAACGATCAGGTTCTTATGACTCTCTTGAGCGCATGCGTTCTCCAAGATCGTTTCCAGCTATCTGTGTGACGATCAGAACGCACGCGATTTCATCTCGAACAGGCTCGGATCAATTTCCCGCTGTGCAGGCCGCATCGGAATTGCGAAGTAACTTAGTCCGTGCAAAGTTGCGACCTAAAGCGATGGTGACGTGCCTTCCGGTTGCGATGCGCACGGTTTGAAGCGCCCCTGGAACGATCGAGAATGGAGTGAGAGCCAGTCTGGACGGGATACGTATTACTACGGCTCCGTAAGTAAATCTACGCAATTGGCAATCGGTAGAGCTAGGAAAAACATTTCCACAATCGCAGATGGAAAACGGCGAGCTAATCGACAGACGGCTAGAACAAAACCATTATTTACAATGATTTATGCAATTGTCGAATTGGTCCATGGATTGCACGAAAGAGCTTAAGTACATGCCTATTCAATAGCTCACAACGACAGCGACCACGAACAGCACGATAGGATTATCATGGGAGTTGGAATCTGGTGAGACGAAACGTGGAGTTCACTACCAATGAAGATTGAGCCTGTGTCGGGTTCAGCGATTGGTCATCCCGACGTCCCAACGGATGACACCACGCGTCAGCTCACCCGCATTTGGCAGGAACTCTTGGGTATCGATTCAATTGCTCCGAACCAGAACTACTTTGATTTAGGTGGTGATTCATCTCTGGCTGTTCACCTGTTCGTTCAGATTGAGCGTGCCTTCAATGTCAAGTTGCCTCTTGCCACGCTTTTCGACGCACCCACCATCGAAGAACTTGCGCAGGTTCTGCGTAGCGGAGGCCTCGCCGTCTGGATGGTCGCCGCTTGTTCCCATCCGAACTTCCGGTTCGCGACCTCCGTTTTTCTGCATGCATGGCGCGGGTGGAAACGTTTTAATTTACCAGGCGACTCTTGCACTGCGTCTTGGCGCTGACCAGCCATTTTATGGATTGCAGTCCCCTGGCCTGGACGGTAGCTGCCAGCCGTTGCGCGAATCGAAGACATGGCCGCGCAGGTACGCTCAAAGAGATACGGAAAATACAACCGCAGGGCCCGTACTTTTTGGGGGGCTACTGCTTGGGTGGCACCGTTGCCTATGAGATCGCTCAACAGATTCAATCGCAAGGAGAGCGCGTAGCGCTGCTCGCGTTATTCGACACCACGAACTGGTCCAAGATCCCGTCTGCCTACGATGTGGAGCAACAGTTACTACGCCATCGAACGCCTGTTTTACCACGCGGCCAATTTTTTCGGCTTGGCTCCGCCGGCAAAGTCTCAATTTCTTCGAGAGAAAAATGAAGGTATTGCGAACCCGCATTCCCGTGTGGCGCGGCATGCTCCTCGCGAAATTCAGCAATGAACGCTTCCGCGAACACGTCCGAACCGGTGGTGCTGGCAAAGATCTGGCACGCCGAACGACCTGGCATGCCCTGCATTACGTCCCGCAGCCTTATCCCGGCGCTTATCACGGACTTTCGGCCCATCAAACAGTATCAGCTATTTGACCGGCCGGACGCAAAGTGGGACCGTCTGGCGCCAAGGCGGACACGACGTCATCGTCCTTCCTTCATATCCCTGCCGGGATGCTCCTCGAGCCCTTCGTCAAGCACTTGGCTACGTGCCGCTTGAGAAATCCATGCGACGAGACGAGTGCGCAGATCGCCGGGCCCAATTAGCTCTTTCGCAAATCTGCCCTTACAATTAGGTTCGCGGAGGAGACACTTGGCGGCCGGCAGAGGGTGGTCCCAAGACCTGGACGTATTTTGAAGGCGCGTGGCACGAAGGCAACGTGCCGATCATGGGTCCGCGCACGCACGCTGCGTGGCTTTGCTCCGTGGTGTTCGATGGCGCCCGGTATTTCGAAGGAGTTGCGCCCGATCTCGATCTGCATTGCGCGCGCGTCAATGAATCCGCGATGAAACTCTTTCTGAAGCCCATGGTTTCGACCGAAACCTGGGTCAAGCTCGCGCGAGAAGGATTCACGCGATTCGATAAAGATGCCGCGCTCTACATCCGGCCGATGTATTGGGCGGAGAAAGAGGGACCGTGGGTCCAGGCGCACGATCCCGAGTCAACGCGATGGTGCCTCTCCATTTATGAAGCGCCGATGCGCCCGCCCAAAGGCTTCTCGGTCACCTTGTCACCGTATCGACGGCCGACCGTAGAGACGATGCCAGTGGATGCAAAAGCCGGATGCCTGTATCCCACCAACGCTCGCGCGCTCTTTGAAGTGCAGGCCCGAGGTTTCGACAATGCGATTGTCTGCGACATGCTCGGCAACGTCGCCGAACTGGCCACCTCTAACATTTTCATGGCGAAGGATGGCGTGGTTTACACACCAATCGCGAATGGGACTTTTCTCGCCGGCATCACTCGCCAGCGAGTCATCGGGTTGCTGCGCGAAAACGGCGTGACGGTGATTGAGAAAACTCTGACTTATCAAAACTTTCAAGCAGCAGATGAAATATTCTCGACGGGAAATTACTCGAAAGTTGTCCCCGTGACTCGAATTGACGATCGCCCGCTCCCCTTCGGTCCGTTATACACGAAAGCACGAGAACTCTATTGGGCGTTCGCGCATTCATGATCGGCAATAAACTTGAGGCTCCTGATTTGATCGGGCATGTGCAGCTAGACGAGTTCGATTCGGCTCGATGAGATGCGACGTGAAAACTAGTTCCAGTTCCGTGGCAATTGAGCAGCTAATCCCGATTTGGGAGCGCGTCCTGCAGCGCTCGCCAATCGGAGTGAATGACAATTTCTTCGACCTTGGCGGCGACTCACTGCTCGCGGTCAACCTTTTCTTCGAAATCGAGCAAGCCTTTGGCCGGGAAATGCCGCCCGTAATGATTTATCAGGCGCCCACGATCGCGGCTCTGGCGGCGGAGCTTGAACTTCCTTCGGCATCGCGCTTCCCGCCACTCGTATTGCTCAAACCCGGAAACAACGAGCCGCCGATCTTCATTGCCCACGGCCTGGGCGGCAGCGTAATCGATTTTTACCAACTCGTAAAATATATCGATTCACCGCAACCGATCTATGGCATGCAGGCGCGAGGAATCGATGGGGTGGACGAGCCATTTGACCGAATCGAGGACTTGGCGCAATTTTATCTCAACGCGATAAAAGAAATTCAGCCGCACGGTCCCTACTACCTCGTGGGCTATTCACTCGGCGGTCTCGTCACCCTGGAGATGGCGCAACGCCTTGCGCAAGGCGGCGAGCAGGTCGCGCTCTTGGCCATGCTCGAGTCTTACCCTTATTCAAAATTTCTGGCGTTGGGACAGCGTCTGCGCCTCGCCGCGCGCGTCGCCAAGCATCGAGCTTACACGGTGAGCCGATTGCCGCTCCGTGACGCGCTGACGTACATCATGCTTCCCTCCAGCCGTAGGTTCTACTTTGCTCGCATCATCAATGGTAACGGCAACGGAACGTCACGGAATGAGCCGCCGAACGCCGGGATAGTTTCTCCCACGATGCAGCGCGCGCGTGACACCGCTTACCTCGCGTTGAGCCGATATCAGCCTCGCCGCTACTCCGGCAAAATAAAGTTCGTAAGAGCCGAGATTCTCACGGACTTTCCAGATGATCCCGTTGCAGTCTGGAAGGATCTGGTAGCGGAATTGGAATGCACCACCGTCCCAGGCGACCACCTCGGTATCGTTAGTACACACTTCGAACACCTCGGTTCGGCCCTCTCAAAGTATTTGCGCGAATCGTCGCACAATTGAAAGCCGACTGTCGCCGCCCGCAGTAATTCCCGCCTGTCAGGCCGTGATCGCCGATCTTCAATTGGATTCGGATCTCCGGCTATACGAACACAATCGTCGCAACCGATTGAGCCGCTCTTTCGCTGCCGTTACCGCGGCTTCGTTTCGTTCCGCTCGGCGCGCCCAGGCTCGGCATCTTCGGTGTCGCGTCTCCGAGCAGGCTTGGCGCAACAGCGTCGGCATAGGTAGCTCGTCGTGGTAGTCGAACCAACGGGCGATGGGATCTGTGCGGCACCGCATGAAAACCAGTTGGTGAGGGCGCACGGGACGCCGGCCTCGGCGTCCTCAAAAAAGAACACAATGCTCGACGACGCGTAACCTGGGTGCAACGTGTGGGAGATAGAATGCGCGCCGCAGTAGCTTTGGACCTGTGGACCTCCCAATCACTACACAGGCGGGAGAGAGTCCGTGCCGACGATCGAACTGTGTGACGATTTGTGATAGGCGAAACTGCGGCGCGACTGTCATCCTTTCAAGACTCGGTTCCGAGAAGAAGCATTTTTGTACGGATACATCTTCCATCGAATTGAACTGCCCAGATTGCGACAAAGCCTTCGAGTTAGCAATCACGGACATGGAACGCGTTGACGTCTCTGAGGATCAACTTCAGCAAGGCTTCTTCGGAGGACGCAATATCGCCCGTGCTAGATCTGCAGGCGAAGGCGGCGATTAGCTGGGAGTGTATGCCGGCTGGTAACGCGGCAAACATTTGCTGCGGCGCCCCTCTTGGATTGTGGTTCGCTTCTCGCGAAGCTTTTGCAGCGACTCAACATTACGCCGCCGCCGAATTCCAGCACATTATGTGCGGCATGTGTAGCCCGTTCGGAATCCGGAACCGATTGGAGCGAGGATTTTGGCGGAGCCGCATGGCCGCGCCCGAATGTCGCGAGCCTATTTCCGCCAATCTAGAACTTGCAGTAGTTTCCGCAAGGGTAAATGGTGATCCATCCAATAACCTCCTAGAGGTCCAAATTGAGAATTCTCATGATGGATAGGTGCGAACCCAAATTGCGAGATACACCGTTTAAGATTCTCCAATTAACACCAGATCACCAGCCACCGGGCGCTCGTCGCCTACGGGTATCTTCCACATCATCCGGGCATGGACAGGATTTATGAGCACCTTCTAGCGTACGTTCGCCCAACATGGGACCGACTGCAGATTCGAACTCGATTCGGAGTTCGGTTTGAGTGCGACCTCCGCGACATGGTGGCGCGCGAGATATACTACACCGGGTTCGCACGAAGGGATTGTCGCGTATTGAAACGGCTCATTAAATCCGGGAACGTTGTCTTAGACGTGGGCGCAAATATCGGGTATTTCAGTCTGTTGTTCGCGAAGTGGATACGGAGTCTGGCACCGTCCATGCGTTCGAGCCATTCCCACAAAACGCCCAGAGATTTGATCGAAATCTCGACCTGAATCCCCAATTGCGAACAATGGTTCATCTGAACCCACTGGCGCTCACCGACTTTCGGGCACGATGGCGATGAGCGTGCCAGACGAAGGGAACTGCGGTTGCAACCACCTCAGCACGAACGGGCCTGTAAAGGTCGAGGTAACGACGCTGGACGCGTATGTGCGACAAATGCAGCTGGCGCGCGTCGACTTTATCAAGATCGATGTCGAGGGTGCCGAGGTTTCGCTGCTCAAAGGAGCTGAGGAAACCATCAATCGATACCATCCGACATTAATCATAGAGATAAACGCATCCACCCTACGGCGATTTGGCAAAACACCCGCCGACCTGATTGGAACCCGGGAAAAGCATAGTTATCGGCGGAGTTGCGCAAAACGAATCGGCGGCTTAAATCCACTTACGAGGGTTCCAGTCTTCGGAGAAGAGCCGAACGTATTCGCTTTTCCAACCCTAATCTGCCGTGTCCACCGCCCCGCGCTATGTCCAAAGTTACGCTTGTATTGGGGATCGTTTATAGTGGGCGCCTGCAATGTGTTCTTTGCGTTTTTCGGAAAACCAGGCATCTATCCTTGAACAGCACGCACTGGCCCAATCGACGGCCATTGGCACTGGCGGCTTGCCTGTTGTCCCTCCACTGTTGAACGGAACGGTTGTTGAGAACTTAATAATTCGCAACAACCCCCAAATGTTGAATGGCTTAAACTGTCAAGGATGTACGTTCGATAACACCACGTTGACGTATCGTGGCGGTGCGTGCAACCTCACGGTTTGCAAATATTCCGGGACAATTCGCGTAGTCTTAACTGGTGCTGCCGCCAATACAATTGCGGTCTTGCTGGTTTTTGCAGGCGATTACCCAAAGTACCGCGCCAAAACCCTCCGCGTTCCAGAAACCAATCGAGAAAGAGGAGACGGCCAAACAACTGATGACGATTAACTTTGCTAGTCCGTACGGCCAGAAATAGCGCATTTTGTATCCTTCATTTTTTTCCTAAGGTCAAAATTCAAAGTGAGTAACTACCGAAATCGCGCGCAGTTACTTTTCCGCAGTTTCAAAATTGCAGGAGCCGATTCGGTTCGCTCTTATAATCGGCAAACTAATGCACAACTGGAAACCCCTGGGCTTCTGCCTCAGCTCGATGGATTCTGTAGTGCGTTTCGTCTCCAGCCGGCCAGGATCGTCCACGCGCGATCATGAGGACTGAACCAGATGGGGAATGAGAATGGAAATGTGACGCAAACCTTCCACGCAAAGACGTTACCGTCAAACCTAACAACTCCCTCTTGCCTGCTCTTGGAAATTATCGGCTTCGGGACATCGGAACCGTCGACCTGCAGCAATTCGTATTGCAAAAAATGGAAGGCGGTTTGGGATGGGAATCCGCCAATCATTTGCGCAATCTCGTCTCCAAGGTCTTCGAACGAGCGAAGCAACGGAACTGTCACTCCGCGAGTCAATCCCGCAAGTGGCGTTTCGCTTCCCGAGAAAATCCGGTTCGCGAAAAACATGCTCTCACAGCCCGAACAGTATTCCTCGCCTACTCGAATTGCTCAAGGAACCAGTTCTACCATCGTGCTCATAGGCACTTTGACAGGGATGCGGGCCGGGAAATTCTCGGCCTGCGCCGAAAGGACGTAGACTTTGTGACGGGCGAGATTCATATCGAACAGGGCGAATTATCGCGGCTTGTTCGGACCGCCGAAGACCAAAGTCAGCAAGCTATCACTTCCCATTTCCCGAGCTCATCGCCGCTCCGCTCGCGCGCGCATGTGGACACCACGCGCGATCCGAAGACGAGTGCTTGGTGTTTCAACCCCGCTATGGCAAGCCACTCAGCGAATCGAATCTCCTGCACCGACACTTGAAACCGGCAGGCTCGACGATCGGCGCGCCATGGCTCAACTGGCACACTCTGAGGCGGACTCACGCTACGTTGTTGCAGGTGGCGGGAGCTTCTTTGAAGGATGCGCAGGCGCGACTCGTCACAATTAGATGTCCACGACGCTGGAGATCTATACGGTGCGCGATTCCGGCGCACTTGCGGGTAGCGGTCGAAAACCTTTCGCAATTGGTGACGAATGGTGACGAGTTTGGCCCAATTGCGGAGGCAACTCCTACCACTCTCCAATAGAATCAAGGGGATATGGTAGGCCCGTACGGGCTCGAACCGCAGACCTCACCGTGATCCCATTCGGCGAGCACTTTCGCATTACCGTGGCATCCTATCCCATGTTCTGGGCTTCGAAGGACCACGTGTACTTGCCGGCGCATCGTCAGAAGGTGATAACATCGTCTGCCGGATTTTCGAATCCAGACTTCGAGAGGTAATTCCCAACCAATATGAACGGCGCAGAGAGTCTAATCCGCACGCTGATTGCCGGAGGAGTTGACACCTGTTTCACGAACCCCGGCACTTCCGAAATGCACATGGTCGCGGCGCTGGATCGCGTGACGGAGATCGTTGCGTCCTTGGTCTCTTCGAAGGTGTCGTTACCGGAGCGGCAGACGGCTACGCGCGCATGGCTGAAAAACCGGCGTGCACATTGCTGCATCTCGGACCTGGCCTGGCTAATGGCGTGGCGAATCTGCACAACGCGAGCCGCGCGCAAGTTCCCATCGTGAACATCATCGGCCAGCACGCGAGCTATCACCTGCTCTACGACGCGCCGCTCACTTCCGACATCGAGGCGATCGCGCGGCCCTATTCCACATGGTTGCGCACATCGTCCGCCGCGTCTGCGATCGGCCGCGACGCTGCGGAAGCATCGTCGCCGCGCGCACCGCACCGGGCAAATTGCCACGCTAATCGTCCCAGCTGACGTGGCCTGGACCGACGGAGCTGCCGTTGCCGAAGTGCCCCCCATACCCAAAGCGGCGCAGCCCTCCGACGAGTCCGTCAATCGCGCAGCGTCCATACTTCGATCGGGCTTGCCGACAGCGCTGTTGCTTACCGGGAATGCACTCTATGGCGAAGGATTAACAGCAGCAGGTCGAATCGCTGCGGCTACGGGCGCCAGGCTTCTCGCTCCCTATCCCATCGCCCGCGTCGAGCGAGGCGTCGGCACTCCCAGCGTGCAGCGCATTCCCTACATGCCCGAGCAGGCGTCGAACTGCTGAAAGATATTCGCCAGCTGATCCTGGTGGGCGCGGCTGCTCCGGTCTCGTATTTCGCTTATCCCGGCAAAAGCAGCGTGTTGACCTCGCCAGAATGTGAAATCCACGCGCTCGCAACTCCAGGAGAAGATTATGTCGGCGCACTGCAGGCGCTCGTCGCAGAGTTGTCGCTGCAAAATCGCAAACCGATCCTGACAGAAAAAGCGGAGCGGCCGCCGCGGCCCAGTCGGCGAAATTACTTTAGGCGGTCTGGCCACCGTAATCGGCGCGCTGCTGCCGGAAAATGCGATTGTGGTGGACGAAGCCATGACCTCCGGCCGAGGCATAATGGCCGCGACGGTGGGAGCTCCTCCTCACGACTGGCTTGGAAATACCGGCGGCTCGATCGGCATCGCTTTGCCGCTCGCAGTAGGCGCCGCCGTCGCTTGCCCCACGCGACGCGTGCTCTGCCTTACCGCGGATGGCAGCAGCATGTACACCCTGCAAGCCCTGTGGAGCATGGCGCGCGAAGGATTGAACGTCACGACCGTCGTCTTCGCCAACCGTACTTACGCTGTGCTGCAACGGGAATATTCGGGCATCGGCGTTGGCGCGCCCGGCCCCCGCGCTGCGAGCTTATTCGACATCGGTCATCCAACTCTGGATTGGGTCCATCTCGCACAAGGTATGGGTGTGCCCGCCACCCGCGTCACCACGTTAGACGCATTCGCAAAATCGGTGAGAGAAGGATTTGAAACCGACGGCCCAACGTTGATCGAAGTTCCTCTGTAAGAATCTGAATGCGGTTCAGTTTGCGGAAATGAGTAGCGGCGATTTTTCGTCAAGCACACGCGGCTGGCGCGAGGCGCTATCGCGGCGGTGCCGGAGACAATTCCATCTTGGCGAGCTCGTCCTTCTTTACCTTTCCAGTCGGCGTTAACGGCAGGGCATCCACCAACACAAAATGTGAGGGACGTTTGTAAGGAGCGAGGTTCCGCGCGACATAATCCGCCAATTCCGCAGTCGTGGCCGGCGACCCTGGCGAGAGTTCTACAAAGGCCACCACTTCCTCACCCCCTTCCAGTCCTTGAACGTTCCGGCCAATCACAGCGGATCGAAGCACAGACGGATGAGTGTTTATTACTGCCTCGACTTCAGCCGGGTAGACATTCTCTCCAAACGAACGATCAATTCCTTCGTGCGTCCCACGATGAAAAGATTTCCATCCTCCAAGCGGGCCAGGTCGCGCGTATTAAACCATCCCTCCGCGCTGATCGCAGCCGCGGTTTCTTGGGGCGCGCGGTAGTAACCTTTCGCGACATTAGGCCCGCGCACCCATAGTTCGCCTACTTCTCCGTCTGCGACCTGCTTGCCATCTTTTCCCATCAATACGATTTCAACTCCCGGAAGCACTCGGCCCACCGAGAGATCGCTTCGCGGCTCATCAACTCTGGCCTGCGCAACGGTGGGCGAACACTCCGTCACACCGTAGCCGTTATGCAGCGGCATGCCGAGAAGTGCCTCGACGGCCGACTTGACCGCGGGCTGCAGCGGTGCGCCCGAGGACGAAATAATACGAAGCTCGGGAAATTTCAATGATCTCAGCCCTTTTGTGTTCGCGTATTCCACCAATAACGCAAACATCGAAGGCACGCCCAACAATACGGTAATCCGGTCTCGTTCCAAGCTCTTGAGTGCCTGGACAGGGTCGAAACGCGCCGACAAATAGAGCGCCGAGCCGCTCAGAAGCGCGCCCAACAGAACCACGGAGAGTCCCACAGCGTGCGACATCGGCAGAACACCGTAGAGACGATCCTCCGGAGTGAGCGAACGAATCTGAGCGGAAACGACTGCGATGAATAACAAGTTGCGGTGGGTCAGCACCACGCCTTTGGGAAGGCCGGTGGTCCCGGAAGTATAGATCATTGCGGCTACACGATCAGTTCTGTTCGTCTCAATCGGATCGGGATCAACCGTTTCATTCAAGGGTCCCAGTCCGATCGGGCCCAAGCCCGCGGCTTCTGCGATCACCGCACCGTGCCGTTTGGCGTGCTGTGTGGCGAGTGGCGAGACGCTAGTCATATAAATCACACGACGCGCCCCGCAGTGATCTCGAATATCGTCAATCTCACGCGGCGAAAGTCTCGAGTTTGCGAGCACTGGCCAAGCGTCCATTCCCGCCAGCGCCAAAAATATCGCCACAAATGCCCGACAGTTTTCGCACACCAGCATGACCCGATCGCCGGGCCGCACGCCTGAGTCGCGAAGCCAGACGCGTGTTGCAGCAATTGCGGCATCCAATTGCGCATAGGTCCACGTGCCAGAGGGTTCGGCTAGAGCCAACTTGTCGGGGGAACTTTCTACCCAAGGTCTTATGACATCGCTAATATTCGCGGGTAGTGAGTCTAGGAGTTCGGAGGTTTGGTGGTCGGTCATGAGGCACTATCTTATCAGCTCGCTGCCTTCAGATGTCGCGCAAGCCTTTGTTTGGTGGAACCCTGTTGGCTACTGTTAGCGACTCGCACAAGAATATCGCGAGCAGGATCGAAGCGTAGTGTTCTGTAGCGGTCAACTTAAAAAGTTAACAGACCCCGTCTTCGCGGATTGCGTCCATCAAATCACGCGCCTGCAGCCGGAGTCATCATGGAAAACGTCGCAGCTTCCGTCTTTCTTGATTGCAGGTAGCGCAGCCAATTGCGGTAGACCGAAGCTGCTGACACTTGCCAGGTTCCCCGCAGCGCCTCGGCCACTGCAGCTTCAGGAAACTTTGCTATCAAATCTTCGCGGGGATCCGCTTCGACAACCTTTCGAAAATCCGACAACAATTTAGCCGCCTCGGCGCCGAAGTATCCCTGCGGCATCGTGGGATAAGTTTCCCTTTCTCGTTTCAGAAATCTCTTGATGTCTCTGCGAAATTCCTTCAGCAGGGTCCGAACGCTGTACTCCGGATGACCCTGAAAATGCACGAACAGGCTGTCCTTTTTCTTTTTCACAAATAGATCAACGCCCGCTTCTGCGGATTGGGTCAAGATTTCATAACCGCAGTTTGTCAGCGCGTCCGCTCGCACTTCGTTCCAGCGCGAATGCGGAATTTGCATTGGGTCTGCGATATCTCCTGTCAGCATATGGCACTGAGCTTTCTTATACGCGAATACCCCGAATTGCTTGTCGCCGAGGCGGTGACGAGGAATTCCGTCGCTATGCAGGACGCCCGCGTGAGCAGCCAGGCAGGACAGCACCGTCGAAGCCGTGCTGCGTTCGGCCCAATTCAGAACTTCGGACAACGCAGGCCAATACGGTTCGTTTCGCAAATCAGGCTGGCGCGGTTCGGTGCCCGTCATGATCATTCCATCAAAACAACTGTTCAGGAGATCGTCGATGCCGTAATAGTAGTTCTGCAAGTGCTGTTGTCCCGCGCCGCTCCGCGGAAGTTGCGGCAACGAATAAAGTTTGAGGGAAACCGGTAGATCGCCGGCCGCAGATTCGAGCAGCTCAAAGAATTGTACCTCGGTGTCTTCCAGCGCGGAGTCCGGCATGTTATTGATCAGCGCGATTCGAAGGTGTTCCGCGGAAGCTTCCTGTTTTCCAGCCGGCCGCGCAACGTTGGGCGCATTCCTTCGCGACAGAAGCTTCGGAACTCGCCCTCCGTCGATTACGATGGACATTCCCTTTCTCCCAAGCTGATACGCAACACGATCCCTATAAATCTACTGCGCTTTGTCGAGCGCCTGTGCCAAGTCCGCGATGATGTCTTCAATGTGTTCGATGCCCACGCTTAACCGGATCATTTCTGGCGTCACACCTGCTTTCGCTTGCTCTTCCGGCGTCAGTTGACGATGCGTCGTAGACGCAGGGTGGCATGACAGCGACTTCGCGTCTCCCATATTGACCATGCGCTTGAACAATCGCAGCGCATCAAAACACTTCACGCCCTGCTCAAATCCGCCTTTGACCCCAAAAGTCATAAGAGAACAGCGCTTCGAACCGAGATATTTTTGCGCCATCGGATACAGTGGGCTATCTGGAAATCCTGCATAATTCACCCACGCGACCCGCTCGTGATTGCGCAGATATTCCGCCACCTTTTGTGCGTTTTCCACATGGCGCTCGACGCGCAGCGCCATTGTCTCGATTCCCTGCAGCAACAAAAATCCGTTGAACGGCGACAGCGTAGATCCAGTATTGCGCTGGGCGACCGTCCGGCAGCGCGCCACGTACGCGGCCGCGCCATAATGTTCGGTGTAGACCACTCCGTGATACGCAATCTCCGGCTCGTTTAACATGTAATAGCGCTTGGGATGATCGCGCCACGGAAATTTTCCGCTATCTACAATCATTCCGCCCAGCGTCGTGCCGTGTCCCCCCATGAATTTCGTCATGGAGTGCACCACCACGTCCGCGCCATACTCAAACGGCCGCAACAGAATGGGCGTCGCGACGGTGTTGTCGACGATCAGCGGCACCCCGTGCTTGTGCGCCACTCGCGCCAGCCCCTCGATGTCTGCGACGTTGCCGGCCGGATTGCCGACGCTTTCGCAAAAAACCGCGCGGGTATTCTCGTCGATCAGCTTTTCAACAGCTTCAGGACTATCGTTCTCTGCAAACCGCCCAGCGATTCCCTGCTTTGGCAAAATGTGGGCGAGCAGCGTGTAAGTGGCGCCGTAGAGTTGCGGAAGCGAAACGATGTTGTGGCCCATCTCCGCGATGTTGATCAGCGAATAATGAATCGCCGCCATTCCGGAGCTTACGCTCAGCGCTTCCACGCCGCCCTCCAGGGCGGCAACTCGTTTTTCCAAAACCGTGTTCGTCGGATTCCCGATCCGCGTGTAGATGTTTCCCTGAACTTCCAGATTGAATAAAGCCGCACCGTGCGCAGCGTCGTCAAATTCGAACGCAACAGTCTGATAAATCGGCACGGCCACGGCTTTCGTCGTGGGATCGCCGTCGTAACCTACATGAATCGCGATCGTCTCTAGCTTCATGTGTTCAGTGGCCTCGGCATCGCATACATCGCCGGGATATATTTCCGCTTGACGCGTCCCGCGCTTGATTGGGCCCGGGGCAGGTTCACAAGAGCACCGCCCAAGCGCTCATTCCGTGATGGTGGACATGCGGGAAGCCGGGACTTTCGCAGGAGTCCGCGCCACGGCTTTCACCATGGCTTGCGTCAGGCGTCTTGCGGCGAAACCCGCGCCGAATGCGAAGCGCATCACGGGTCCAAAACTATTTGCTGCCGCAAGCCCGACGAAATATAGCCCGGGCACGGATGACTCGAAATTAGACGACAGCACAGGAGTGCCCTTGACGCACTTGAGCTTCCCGCGGATTTCCGAATTCAGGAACTTCAATCGTTCCGTATCCACTTTGTATCCGGTCGCGGCAACGACATGATCCGTGACGATTTCGCGAGTCGAACCATCCGATCCGCGCAGATGCAAGTGGACCTTGCCATTCTGGATCTCGGCGCGCTCGACGCTGTATCCCAGCACGAGCGGTACGCGTCCCATCACTTTGTCCTTCACGAACCATCCCGCGGATGGGCCCAGGGTAGTTCGCACCACCTTGAGACGCAAAACTTCTGGCAAATAGTGAAACAGCGCCGGTGCATCGGAGAAGAAACGCGACCTCATGCCTGGACCAAGCCCCGAATCCGGATGGCGCAGTCGCTGCCACCACGAACGGCGCTTGCCGGGTTGCGGCGCGGTGTGAAATTTCAAAGTTGTGGCGCGTGCCACGAGTTGTACGTCCGCGTCGGCGTCACGCAGTAATGCTGCCATATCAATGGCCGACGAGCCGGCGCCCAACACCACCACGCTGCGCCCTTTGAATGCCGCAAGGTCATGGTGATTGTAACTGTGCGACAAAAACTGTGGCGGCAGATGAGCGAGGTTTTCCGGCATGTGCACAAAGTGCGTGATCCCGATCGCCAGCACCACTCGCCGAACCTTCACTTCTTCGCCGTCGTCCAATCGCAAAAGGAACGATCCATCCGCCGCGCGTTCAATGCTGAGACGACCTTGTCTTCCAACTCCGGAACCATCCGATCGCGGAAGGCCATCCCGTAATCGCCGAACGTCGCAAGTTTTACCGGATTCCCCATATGCGCGTACTCGATCCCGCGCTCCGCACAAAAATCTTTCAAAGTGAATTTGGCGTTCGGATCGTAGATGTTCGAAGCAAAACCGTCCGATTTCAGCATCATGCCTTTTGGCATGTGCGCTAGCCAGCTGTCCATTGGGCGTCCAAAAATGCGGAACGAAATTCCGCGAGTGCGGAAATGCGCGGCGATCGAAAGTCCATAAGGACCTGCGCCGATAATCGCTGTTTCAATCATAGTCTTTGGGTTAATCCCCTCTCCGTAGATTCTGTTTCTCGTTGCCCACTGCGCCGTCCGTGAATGGTGGTCATACTCGATACTGGCCCGAAATCAAATGGCTGTCCAGATTCTGTCTGCAGGCCTGTAGCTACTCGGATAGTGCCTTCTACCTGGTAGATTGCAATCTCATTGCCTCTGAGAGATATCCGTAACTCGACTTAGAATGAACAGTCTGCGTGTCTGCACAGCCCAAATTGCGGAAATTGTTTTCCCTATCGGCCAATCCTTTACACACCCCCTCAGGCCGAATCCCCAGCGGTGCCAGGGTGCCCTAGTTACGACGCGCCTTCATCGGCGGCAGTCCTGAGGTTATTCGCCCATCCGTCCGGGAGCGGGCTCGTGGGGATTCGGCGGATTGCTCTGATCGAGTTGGCGGCTGCCAAAGCCTGCGCACTCGAATATACTCTTCCCGGTACTCGTATTCTTCGCAGATTGGATCCCAGAAATCGGCCAGCAGGCCGGCTGGAGCTGTGCAAGATTGCCTAGCCGTTATTGCCTATTCCACTTCGCGCGACGGAGAGAATGCAGCGACGAATTCCTCAACTCGATGCAGTTCGCGGCGTGGCGATTCTTGTCGTCATGATGCATAACATCAGCCTGAAGTATCCCGTATTCCATTCGCAACAATTGTTCAACAACGGATGGATGGGAGTCGATCTTTTTTTTGTACTCTCCGGGTTTTTGATTACGGGCATTCTCGTCGATACTAATCGATCAGATGGCTATTTCAAGAATTTCTACGTCCGGCGCTGTCTGAGGATCTGGCCGCTTTATTATTCGCTGCTCTTCTTCATGTTCGTCATCATCCGTTTCCTAAGCCAATCGGAATTCCAAGCCGTCGTTCAAACGGCATCACCTTGGTGGGCTTTTCCATTGTTCCTGCAGAATTTCCTGCTTCCGATTTCAACCAATGCTGCGGGGCCTCTGGGTGTCACTTGGTCCCTCGCGATCGAGGAACAGTTCTATCTGATCTGGCCGCTGCTGGTGCGGTTCTGCTCGTTGACGCAGCTCCGCCGCGTTGCCATCGCAGAGATCTGTATTTCTCCGGCTCTGCGCTATTACCTGTCGCTGCACCACGTGAACCTGTACACCAATGTCTTCTGTCGTTTGGATGGGCTGATGGCGGGAGCGCTTCTTGCAGTTCTTGTCCGATCCGACAATTTTGTTCCGTCGAAGTTACTCAAGAGAGCCTGGATTATCCTGGCCATTGCAGCGCCGCTGGCGTTTCTGACTTCTGACTTCGATGCAAAATGGATTGTTTATTCCTTCACCGCGATCGCGTCGGCAGCATTTGTCTACGTTTCATTGTTCTCCGCCCAAAGTTGGCTCCAGGCGGTGATGACCAATCGATTCTTGGTTTATACAGGATCCATTAGTTACGGGCTATATTTGCTCCATAAGATTCCGTTCGGAATGGTGCAGGCCCTTCATTTGGATAAGCGGCCTTTCCTTCCTCTACCGATTATCTTTATTTCGAGCTATGCGCTAGCCGCGTTGTCCTGGAATTTACTTGAGAAACCATTCCTCAACCTAAAACGATTCTTCGTATCGAAGCCGACTGTCACGGATTGCTTGCCAGCTTCCGGAGGACTCACCGAGTGAATTGTACGACTGAATGAGCATTCCTCAGCGTATGTTTACAACGTATCTTGCTGTGGCAACGACGCCCGTCCGGAGTTGGAAGCTGACCGGGACGGCTCCGACACGTTCCTCAAGATGTTGCTATGGGAACCGCCTTCAACCGGAAGAAGTGACGAAGGTTTGCAGCACTGTTTCGGAGCCGAATGATACAACAGGAGCCGACGGCCTCTCCGATATCGGTCACGTCGCGCGGTTGATTCGACCACGAAAACACCAGCGCGAGATTCGCAAGTGCAGTCACTGCGGTTGCAAAGAAGGGTGCCGCCCTGTTTGACAAGATCGGTTGCGCCGCCTGCCGGTCGAAACCTCGACTACGGCTTCCATTGCGCGAGATTAAGTCGTCCCTCGGTGTGCGCCGAGCGGAGACTGCGAAGACGGTTGCATATAATAGGATCGTAATTCCACGTAAGCTACAGCGTCGTAAATCTAAGCCGTGATGGCTCAGTAACTTTGCCGCCATCAGAGCTTAACTGCCGTGGCTGTTGGAATGCATTGCGATACTAGTCTTACTAGTCTTACGGGTATAGGCGCATGAAATTGAAGCTCGGGTTGCCAGTTATTGACCGCATTGTTATTCACGGTTACGGCCCAAGCCGACGCCGTGTTTTTCAGTCTAGGTTCCGACTCTGCGTGCCAAAAGACGCTGGCGCCACGCACCGAATATGGGCATTAAAAGAGGGAATGATGAAACGAGTGGTCATAGCAGCGCTATTTCTGCTGGTATCCGCGCGAATTGGTCGAGCTGATTCAGTAGTTCAGATTGTGGGCTCGTTTACGAGTAGCCAAGGCGAGTCGTTCTCAATGAGCTATCAGGTTGACTACACGACCTACTTGGCCATGCCAGGAACGCTGAACTTCATTTCAGACGGACCGTTGGGGCAATTTTCGTCTCTGGGCGATCCTGGGCCGGAAGGGCGGCGTGGAAGAATGCTGCTGGCGACGTGATTGAAGTTCTATTGTTTTGCAATATGAGCCCGTCTGGTTCCTGCGTTCCAGATATTGGTCCAAACGAGGTTTTCAACACCGACAGCAACGGCAACATTATCCCCCCTGCCACTCCCGGGAACTTCCTACTTTTCCTTCCAGGTCAGGCTAACCCTAGCGAAACATTCACAGCAGATGTGCAAGTTGGCTTTGTGCCAGAGCCTGAGATGCTCCTCCTCACTAGCTTCCGGTCTAGCAGCCGTCGCGCTTCGGCGCCGCTTGGCTTCTCAAACGACCTCGAGCGCCGCCTAGAGCGCCGGTCTTTCAACATCCATGCCCCGATTTCGCGCGCAATCTCTCGATTTGCGCCCATACGTGGTGCCCGGTCCGTGTCAGCCACAATTCCGCGCGCGTCGTGTCTCGGTAATCGTAGCGCTGCCCTGCGGTTAGTGGCACGCCGCGCCGTCCGGCAGTGGCTCTGTGGCTGGAATCTCGATAATTGGCCGTGCTCCTGTGACTTCGCATGTGCCAGCAGACAAGTGGTATCACGACTGGAATTTTTACTCTGCCAAACAAATGAAGAAAAACGCCGTCTCCTTAGCGAAGAACAGCGCAAACTCTTCGATGTCTTAGACGGGATTCGTCTTGATCCTGAATCCCCGGCCCGACGAAGCCAAATCTCCCGCCAATAAACATATTCGCTCCGAGAGCATCCGCCGAACGCCACGTGGGGGCAGCCGCAGAGCGAGCCTTCGATGAATACGGTGTTGCGGAGCTGCCGCATCTCCCCCGTTCCATCCACTATAATCCTTTCAATCCGCTTCTCGATCTGTCGCCGCTGACCGCACGATAGCCGCATATCCGGCGAAAACCACAATCCACGATTGTTCGCGGCTTTATCCAGTGTCTGCACGATATTCTCCATCGGTTTGACTTCCACCCAGTCCCCGGCCTTCAGATTCAAACTCTCTACCGGAGTTGCGGTATTGGTTCCGCGAGCATAGGCGCCGAGAAAAACCCGCCGGATTCTCCAGACCATCCATGTCGCGATCCGTACGGCCATTTCCCCAATGCTGCAATTTCCCTCGCGGATTTCGCTAACGCACTTGGTGAACCTCTCCTTCCGCGACATGTGGTTGGTCGCCTTCAAAATCTCGCTGGCCTGGCAAAAATACGTCTTTGGGCCCGCCTTGGTCTTGAGCCTGGCTCGCAGTCGCTCACTTCCGGCCACGGCCACGGCCGGGACTGTAGATTGCTCCACCTTGCGAAGCCACGCATCGCGCCAAAAAATCGTGCATGCCTTTTGGCACCCATCGTGGTCCGCACCTGAACAGCGCAGCTGATCCAGCAGCACAACGTCGTCGGTTCGGAATAGGCGCATGCTCGAACCGGCCTTCGTGCCTGAAGTGCAAGTTTTAACTACCCGCTTAGAAACCCGAAATCTTTTTCCGCAAAGTTCGACCATCTCAGGCATGAATGGAAGTTGGTCAACAGTTCCAGCGGCGTCGAGCGACTGAAGGATCTCGTCCGGAGTCTTAACCTCAACAAGGTCGCCAGGGCGCAGTTCGTGTTTGTTCTCTCTCATTTTCGGATGGGTAGCGCTCGACCGGAATTCACACGTGTTCGACGCGCATCCTAAGCTCGCCTGACGCCCCTGCGCGTGTGTTAAGCCAATCAGCTTGGCGCGTCATTGAATTATCCACTTCATTGAGGACGTTGTGCCGAACGAGAGAATGGCGATGTATCCGCGATCCCGACCATGCGGAGAAGCTTGTTCCATAACTTCAGGACGACTCCCAACGGACGCGCGACCGATTCCTTGAGCACCGCGATCTTTTTAAAATGATCTGGATGGCGCCACGTGGTGTTGCTTCCCGCCGGAAAAAAAACCACGTCTCCTTGACCCACCCGACGCTCCGCGCCTTTCTCATCGGTCACGAATCCCTCACCGGAGAGTACAATGTAGGCTTCGTCCTGGTTGTAGTGCCACCGGTAGCTCACCGCGCCGCATTCCCAAACAATGATGTGCGCGAGAAGGTCACGGCTCCTTCCCAGAATTTTGCTTCGCGTCTCTGGATTGCCATTCAGAACCCATTCCGCCGGTATGGTGCCCGGCTCAAGTTCCACGTTCGCAAAATTTTCGAAGAGATTTGATTCGGGCATGGCACCCTCCGGTAAACGGAAAATCACGGTCTGTCTGCAGACCAGAGGACGAAAGGAGTTCAACCATACCTCTGATAAACTCTACGCGTCAAGTCTCGTCATTCCTATTTTGGGCTGGTTCTAGAAGTACTCGAACTCGGTGATTACAGGGAAAACCCCTCTACTGCGTATGGGCAGGTTTGCGAAGCCTTCTATTACCGAGTAGAGGTTGGAGCCGATCGCAGCCGGCCCGGACGTCTGCGTTTGGATGTATGCGCAGGAAGGCTGGGAACAGATTTGCCACTAAGAGCAAGTGTTTTCAGTAACGGGCCCGGCCGTGCCTTCCAATTTTTGCCGCCTGTGTTTTAACTCTCTTGTTTTTATAGTCTTACATAGAACACGGAACCCGCACAGCCGTCTGACTTTGGTCCACAAATTGCCATTTAGACTACGCATCGGTCACGGCGTTGACTGCTCGCACCGCACATTTTGCACGTTCAGCTACGATCTGCAGCCTTTAGGGAGGCCAGAATCACGGTGAAGCCGACGGTCTTGATTGTCACCACTGCGCGCTGGTTCCCCACCGCGCGCTTGGCGGTCGCATTGGCAAACGCGGGATTTGCGGTGGACGCCGTCTGCCCGTCTCAGCATCCCATCACCAAAACCGATTCTGTGCGCCGAATTTATAATTACGATGGTCTCGACGCCCTGTCATCTGTCTCAGAAGCCATCACTGGCGCGAAGCCCGACGTGCTTGTTCCAGGCGATGATTTGGCTACCCAACATTTACATTTGCTCTACGACCAGGAACGCAGCAAAGGTGACTCGGGCGCCTCGCTTTGCGCGTTAGTTGAGCGTTCGCTAGGCTCGCCCGAAAACTTCCCTGCACTCTATGCGCGCGCCAAATTTATGGAGTTGGCCCAGGAAGAAGGCATCCGCGTTCCCAAGACCGCGGTCATTCGCGAAAGCAGCGCATTAAAAAATTGGATCGCTCAGAATGATTTTCCTGTTGTCCTGAAAGCGGACTTTTCTTCCGGCGGCGATGGTGTCCGAGTTGCCCGCAATCTGGAAGACGCCGAACGGGCCTTGCGCGCTCTGCAAGCTCCGCCTCTTTTGGCACGAGCGATGAAGCGTGCTTTCGTTGACCGCGACACGACGTTGGTGTGGCCCTCTCTGCTTCGTCGCCGCTCTCTCGTGAACGCACAGACCTTTGTAGCCGGCCGCGAAGCGACCAGCGCAGTCGCCTGCTGGGAAGGCGAAGTCCTCGCGGCTCTCCATTTCGAAGTGCTCAATAAAGGCGTTTCAGCGGGACCGGCCACTGTCCTTCGCGCGATCGAACACGCTGAAATGTCCGCCGCTGCAGAGAAGCTGGTTCGCCGCCTCCATCTTTCGGGTCTGCATGGATTTGATTTCATGCTCGAATCGCAGACCGGCAACGCCTATCTCATCGAAATCAATCCGCGCTCGACTCAAGTTGGACACCTTACGCTCGGCCTTGGGCGCGATATTCCCGCGGCATTGTATTCGGCGGTTTCCGGGCAGCCAGTTCGCCCAGCCATGAAAATCACGGACGACGACACCTTCGCGCTATTTCCGCAGGAATGGATCCGCGATCCGGCAAGCGCGTTTCTGCACTCGGCCTACCACGATGTGCCGTGGGACAAACCCGAATTGATTCGCGCCTGCGTCCGCGCTCGCAAGAAACAGGACGCCTGGTATTCGCAACAAAATCGGCTGCAGGCATTTTCAGTGGCGCGCCTACCTCGAGCATGAGTGAACCATCACGAGGGCGCGCGGAGCGAGTGGAATTGCGACGCAAGGTAAATTCCGAGTTTAGTAGTGAACGCGCGGCCGCGTATCCGCAGGAATCCGGATGCTCAGCTCGGCCTTTGGAACCTGGGCCCCATGCTGTCGAGGCTTCGTTCGCTTCGGCGGAGCCGCTTGGCAAACGCCGGATCAACGCATCCGCTGCCAGTCACGCCACGAATCCCCGTACCGATGGAAACGCAAGGACTGCGGAATTTTATCCGGCGCATGTGCTGCACCCCCGTGTGGTTCACACCCAACCTCACGAAAACGTGAAGAAGCCGCTGCGGGTTATGAAATTCGGCGGAACGTCGGTTGGTGATGCGTCCTGCATCCAAAGAGTCGTTGATATCGTGCGCGCCGCTGCGCGCGAAAGTGACGTGGTAGTGGTGGTTTCCGCAATGAGCGGCGTGACAAATAAGTTGGTCGAAGCCGGGAACCAAGCGGACGCCGGGAACCGCGAATCGGTTGCGGCGATTTTCGGGGAACTGCGTCAGCGGCATGAGACGGCGGCGAATGTACTGATTTCTTCGCATGAAAAACGCCAGACGATTGTCCAGACGATTCAAGCGCGCGTGCAAGACGGCGAGCGCCTCTGCGAAAACGCCATCCAGCGTCGTGACATGTCAGCCCAAGTGCGCGATGCGATTTCGGGCCTGGGCGAGCGTCTGTCGGCTCCCCTTGTCGCTGCTGCGCTCGCGGAGCGAGGCGTACTCAGCGAAGCCATCGAAGCCACCGAACTCGTCGTCACCGATTCCCGTCACGGAGCCGCTGAGCCGTTCATGGATCTCACCCGCGAACGCTGTGAAGCGCGTTTGCGCCCGCTTTTGTTGCAAGGCATCGTCGCCGTGGTGACGGGCTTTATCGGCGCGACCGTGGAAGGCGTGCCTACTACTCTCGGCCGCAACAGCTCCGACTTTTCCGGAACGATTATGGGCGCGGCTCTCGACGCAGATGAAGTCATTCTCTGGACCGACGTGGACGGCATTCTCACCGCGGATCCGCGGCTGGTGCCCGGCGCTAGCTCCATCCTTGAGATGTCTTATCGCGAAGCGTCGGACCTCGCGGACTTGGGCGCCAAAGTTCTGCATCCGAAGACGATGCACGCTTTGATGCTGCAGGGCATTCCGCTTGCGATTCGCAATACTTTTGCTCCCGAGCGACCCGGAACCAAAATCACATCCGACGGTTCTTCGAGCGGCGCGGGAGTAAGAGCATTGACGGGCTCGAACGATGCCGCGTTAATCACAGTGCGCGCAGCGAAAGTCTCCGATACGCCGAATATTCTGCGTCGCGCGCTCGCTACGATTGCGGGCGTTCCAGCCGAACTTCGTTTGGCGCCGCAGTATTCCACCGCGCAGGACGAAATCTCTCTGGTCGTTCCGTCAGCGCTCGCCGCAACAACTCTGCATGCGCTGCGCAAAGAATTCACTTCGGATCTGGCGTGCGGAATCATCCGAGCCCTTGCTCTTGAATCGGATGTCGCGCTCGTCACCGTCATCGGCGAGAAGCTGTTTGGCGCGGGAGGGCTCGTTGGCCGGGTGCTCAATGCATTGAGCTGCGAGAATATCGCCGTCCTTGCCAGGTCTCAGGGCTCGTCGCGCTCCAGTTTCACTTTCGTCGTGGCGCAGAGCGATATGAAGGCAGCGCTCGTCGCCGCGCACCGCCAACTGCAACTCTTCCGCCTCCGCAGATAGCGGCCGCTCTCTCTGACGAATCCCTCGGCCGCTGCTAGCCTAGCCGAACCGCCCGCTATCTTCGCAACAGTAAGTGCAGCTTGCGCACTTGTTCCGCAGAAGTTAGAAACAAGCGTGCGGGTCTAAAGCTAAACTGTAAACCGTGGAACAAGCCAACATAGTGATCATCGGCGGTGGCGTCGTGGGTTGCGCCATCGCCCGCGCTCTCTCCACCCGCTGGAGTGACGTCTTCGTTCTCGAAGCGCTCCCAAAAATCGGGATGGGCGCCAGCTCGCGCAATAGTGGCGTCATCCACTCCGGCTTGTACTATCCGCCGGGCTCCTTGAAAGCTCGCCATTGCCTCCGCGGTAATCAATTGACCTACGAATTTTGCGCCGCGCACGGGGTCCCGCATCGCCGCACTGGCAAACTAGTAGTCGCGTCTTCGCCCGCGGAATCAGAAGAACTCGCCGCTCTGAAGAAAACCGGAGAAACCAATGGCGTCGAGAACATGCGCATCATTGATCGCGCCGCCATTCGCGCGCGTGAACCGCATGTCGAAGGATTCCAGGCCATCGACATTCCCTCCACAGGAATCGTCGGCAGCGAAGAACTAGTCAAAGCCTACGCGCGCATCGCCACGGATCAGGGTGCCCACATCGTAGTTCACGCGAAAGTCGAACGCCTGGAACCTTCGCGCGATGGAGTGCGCATCTTCAGCACAGCTGGCGAGATTGAAACGCGGTGTTTAGTGAATAGCGCCGGACTCTTTGCCGATGAAGTCGCGAAAATGCTCGGTTCGCCGTTGGCCGAAAATCGCATTTATCCGGTGCGCGGAGAATATTGCGAACTGCAGCGCAGCAGGCAGGATTGGATTCGCGGGCTGGTTTACCCTTTACCGCACCCCGAAGGCGTGAGTCTCGGCGTGCATCTCACAAAAACAGTTTGGGGCAATGTTCTGGTCGGCCCCACGGCGCGCTATCTGGACGACAAGAACAATTACGAACGCGACCGCGAACCCATCGAAGAATTTGCTCGCGGCGCCAAGCTGCTTCTGCCCGAGCTCGAAATCGCTGACCTCATGCCAGCGTATTCCGGCATTCGCGCGAAGTTAACTCCTCCCGGCAAAGACGGAAAAAAACGCGTCGCGGATTTCATCATCCAACGAGACCCCGAATTTCCCTGCGTCGTCCAGCTCATGGGTATCGAATCTCCGGGCCTCACCTCAGCGCCGTCCATCGCGGAGCAAGTCCGCGATCTGGCAGTCGAAATTCTCGGCTGAACCGTTGGAGTATCCGCCAATCTTTTCGTCTGTTTCCCGGCGGGACAACCAAGCCTGCGGATTCAGCAGGAGCGATGTGCCCACAACCCGTGGGTTTCACATTTCTTACTGGGTAAGATCCGAGGCTTAGTTCGAGGGGATTGTTACGGAGACTTGGTTCGAATCAGCGCTCTGGATGTTGCTGGAGTTCACCGCAGTCACGTAGTAATAGTAGACTTGGCCGTTGGAAACCGAGCTATCAGAGTAAGACGGACTCGCCTCGGGCGAAGAATTCAGCTGCGTGTACGGCCCAGTGGCTTTCGTACCGCGATACACAAAATATCCGGACACAGTCGAGCTGCTACGCTCCCAAGACAGCGCCACCGTATGCTTCGAGGCAGCGGCAGCACCAGACCCGGAGAGAGATATATTCATCGGCGAATTCGCCGCGTTACTGGTGATCGTCAGCGTTCCGGTCGCGTTGCCTGTAGCTTTAGGATCGAAATTCACCGTATAAGATTCCGACTGCGAGGGATCCAGAATCACGCTCGCCCCCGAGCTTCCCAGAACGAATCCAGTACCGCTGACCGCCACCTTTGAGATGCTCGCGTTCGTGTTTCCAGTGCTCTTCACCGTCAGCTGATTCGTGCCCGACGATCCCACTGTCACGCTTCCAAAACTAAGGCTCGTCGCGCTAGGCGTCAGTTGAATCGAGGCGGCCGCGGCTGTCGCGCTCAGATTAATGATCGTCGGCGAACCCACGGCATTGCTCGTAACTGTAATCTTGCCCGCGAAGCTGCCGGCCGCAGTGGGTTTATATGCTGCTGTTAGAGTCGCGCTCGTGCCCGGCGCCAAATTAGCGGGAAGCGAAATCCCTGAAATCGTCAGGTTTGCAAGCGATGGCGTGAGGCTGGAAATCGTCACCTGCGAGGTGCCTATGTTTTGCAAGCGAATCGTCTGTGTCGTGTTGCTGCCAACCACCACGTTTCCGAAGCTGACGGACGCGGGCGTCGCAGCCAGTGTCGAAGATGTTGCCGTCGCATTAATCCCGATCACCATGCTGGGATCGCTCGCGTTGCTGGTGATGGAAACATTTCCCGTCAAAGTCGCCGCGGAAGTGGGCTTGTAGGTAACCGTCAAAGTCGTTGATTGCCCGGCGTTCAACGTCATCGGTGCCGTCATTCCCGAAACGCTGACTCCCGTTCCCGAAATCGTGACTTTAGAAATTGCAGCCGCTGCGCTGCCGGTGTTTTGCAATTTAATTGTCTGCGTCGCTTCACTGCCCACTGCAACACTTCCGAAAGCTATCGAACTAGGAGTAGCCGTCAGCGCAGCCTTCGTAGCCGTTGTGCCCGTCCCGCTCAGCGCAACGAGCGAAGGGGAGTCGTCGGCGTTGCTGGTGATGGAAACATTCCCCGTCAAAGTCGCTGCGGAAGTGGGCTTGTAGGTAACCGTCAAAGTCGTTGATTGCCCGGGGTTCAACGTCATCGGTGCCGTCATTCCCGAAATGCTGACTCCCGTTCCCGAAATCGTGACTTTAGAAATTGCAGCCGCTGCGCTGCCGGTGTTTTGCAATTTAATTGTCTGCGTCGCTTCACTGCCCACTGCAACACTTCCGAAAGCTATCGAACTAGGAGTAGCCGTCAGCGCAGCCTTCGTAGCCGTTGTGCCCGTCCCGCTCAGCGCAACGAGCGAAGGGGAGTCGTCGGCGTTGCTGGTGATGGAAACATTCCCCGTCAAAGTCGCTGCGGAAGTGGGCTTGTAGGTAATCGTCAAAGTCGTTGATTGCCCGGGGTTCAACGTCATCGGTGCCGTCATTCCTGAAACGCTGACTCCCGTTCCCGAAATCGCGACTTTGGAAATTACAGCCGCTGCGCTGCCGGTGTTTTCCAACTTAATTGTTTGCGTCGCTTCACTGCCCACTGCAACGCTTCCGAAAGCTATCGAACTAGGAGTAGCAGTCAGCGCGGCAACCTTCGTGCCCGTTGTGCCCGTCCCGCTCAGCGCAACGAGCGAAGGGGAGCCGTCGGCGTTGCTGGCGATCGTGATCGTTCCAGTGTCTGCGTTTCCGGCGGTTGGCTTAAAAACAACAGAAATGGAAGCGCTCTGGCCTGCGCTCAGCGACATGGGCAGCTTCGGACCGGAAGCACTGAACCCGGTACCTGCCACCGAAATCCCCGAGACCGTCAGCGTTTCAGTCCCGTTGTTGGTCACCGTCAATGTCTTCGTCGTGCTCTGCCCAACCGCCAGGTTTCCAAAGCTCACGCTGCTGGGCGACACCTCAATCGAAGGACCTGTCACAGCGGGATTCGTGCCTTTACCGGCGACGCCGACGCAGCCGGACGTAACCAGAATCGCGAGCAGAGCTAGAGCTCCGGAAATCCCGCGAAGGATGGATTCGAGAGCAAATCGTCGTGAGCGAAACGCGCCGCTCACGCGAGCTCCCTCCAGGATGGGGGCACGTGTAATCACCACGCGCATTCTCCATCGGGGCAGATTGCCAGAACTACTGGCCGGGGGTACACACTTGGGACAGGGGCATTACCCTGTACGGCAGGACAGTCTTCACTTGCAGTCACGGCACGAGCGGCCGTTTGGCCAACCGCTCGCTCCGAACCAGCTTAGAACCTGAGTCTTAGCGTTCGCTCCGAATCCTCGCCCGCCACGCTGCTGCTACGGAACTACGGCGGTCGCCTGATTCGAATCCACGCTCTCCACGTTGCTCGAATTTACCGACGTGACCACGTAGTAGTAGGTTGTTCCGTCCGCAACCGTGGTATCGGTAAAGTCCACCGTCGTCACCAGCGAAGGATTCAGCTTCGTCGGGTACGGCCCGTTCGACGTCGTTCCACGATATACGTTGTAGCCACTCACCGGAGACGAGCTTGCCGTCCAGGCTAGCGCCACCGAGCGCGGGGTGACCGCCACTCCCGTGCCCGAAAGTGTAATTGCGGTCGGCGAGTTCGTCGCGTTGCTCGTGATGCTCACACTTCCACTCACCGATCCCGCTGCCCCCGGCGCGAATTGAGCCGTCTCCGTCACAGATTGATTCGGCGCCAAGGTTTCACTCACAGTCAAACCACTGGCGCTGAAACCTGTTCCCGTAACGCTCACGCTTGAAATCGTTATGTTCGAGTTTCCGTTATTCGTCACGGTCGAGGTCATCGATCCCGTACTTCCCACGTTCACGTTTCCGAAGCTCAGTGTCGAGCTGCTCAATCCGAGAACGCGAGTCGCCGCAACCCCGGTTCCACTCAGCGAAATCGTAAGTGGCGAATTCGGCGCGTTACTGACCAGTTGTACCGTTCCAGTGACGCTTCCCGCCGAGCTCGGTCCAAAGACTGCGTTGAATGTCGTGGACTGGCCCGCACCGATATTTACCGGTGCCGCGATCCCTGAAGTACTGAAGCCTGCCCCTGCAACCGTAACAGAAGAAATCGTTACTGTTGCGCTGCCGCCGTTCGTCAGCGTGATGGTTTGCGAGTTGCTCGTCCCCGTCGTTACGTTACCGAACGCTGCGCTGGTGGGCGTCGCCGCCAATTGCGGCTGCGTGCCCGTCCCGCTCAAGGTGATCGTCGTCGGAGAGTTCGGTGCGTTGCTGACAATCGAAATGTTGCCGCTCGCGCTTCCGGCTGATGTCGGTGCAAACTTGGCGCTGAACGTAGTGCTCAGGCCTGCGCCCAAGGTCATCGGCGTCGTAATCCCCGTGGTACTGAAGCCTGCCCCTGCAACCGTAACAGAAGAAATCGTTACTGTTGCGCTGCCGCCGTTCGTCAGCGTGATGGTTTGCGAATTGCTCGTCCCCGTCGTTACGTTACCGAACGCTGCGCTGGTGGGCGTCGCCGCCAATTGTGCCTGCGTGCCCGTCCCGCTCAAGGCGATTGTCGTCGGTGAGTTCGGAGCGTCGCTGACAATCGAAATGCTGCCGCTCGCGCTTCCGGCTGATGTCGGTGCAAACTTGGCGCTGAACGTAGTGCTCAGGCCTGCGCCCAAGGTCATCGGCGTCGTAATCCCCGTGGTACTGAAGCCTGCCCCGCAACCGTAACAGAAGAAATCGTTACTGTTGCGCTGCCGCCGTTCGTCAGCGTGATGGTTTGCGAATTGCTCGTCCCTGTCGCCACGTTACCGAACGCTGCGCTGGTAGGCGTAGCCGCCAATTGCGGCTGCGTGCCCGTCCCGCTCAAGGCGATTGTCGTCGGTGAGTTCGGAGCGTTGCTGACAATCGAAATGCTGCCGCTCGCGCTTCCGGCTGATGTCGGTGCAAACTTGGCGCTGAACGTGGTGCTCAGGCCTGCGCCCAGGGTCATCGGCGTCGTAATCCCCGTGGTACTGAAGCCTGCCCCGCAACCGTAACAGAAGAAATCGTTACTGTTGCGCTGCCGCCGTTCGTCAGCGTGATGGTTTGCGAATTGCTCGTCCCTGTCGCCACGTTACCGAACGCTGTGCTGGTGGGCGTCGCCGCCAATTGCGGCTGCGTGCCCGTCCCGCTCAAGGCGATTGTCGTCGGTGAGTTCGGAGCGTTGCTGACAATCGAAATACTGCCGCTCGCGCTTCCGGCTGATGTCGGTGCAAATTTGGCGCTGAATGTAGTGCTCAGCCCCGCGCCCAACGTTAGCGGCGTGCTCAATCCGCTGATGCTTAGACCAGTGCCTGACACCGTGGCGCTGGATATCGTCACGCTGGCTGACCCCGAGTTCGTCAATGTGATGGACTGGGTGCCGTTGCTGCCAACCGCAACCGATCCAAAATTCACGCTCGAGGGGCTTGCAGCGACCTGGCCCTGCATTCCCGTCCCGGATAATGCGATAGACGCCGGCGAGCCTGTCGCATTGCTGACGATTGAAATGCTGCCCGTAGCCGCTCCCGCCGAGGTTGGCGCAAAGATGGCAGAAAACGAAGCGCTGCTTCCAGCGTTGATCGTCATCGGCATGCTGGCGCCGGTCATGCTAAATCCAGTGCCCGAGGGTGACGCGCTCGTCACCGTCAACGTCCCGGTCCCGGCGTTTGTAAGCGTCACTGTGTTCGATCCGCTGCTGCCAACGGAAACGTTGCCAAAGGCGACGCTCGCAGGACTGATCGTAAGTTGCGGTTGCGTCGCGGTTCCCGATCCGGTCAAGGCGATTGAAAGTGGGGACCCTGGCGCGTTGCTGACAATCGAAATGCTGCCCGTCGCGCTCCCCGCCGTGGTCGGCGAGAATTTCGCCGTGAACGTCGTGCTCTGTCCTGCATTCAGCGTCGATGGAGTCAGACCGGTAATGCTAAATCCGGTCCCCGACGCGCTGCCCGACGAAATCGCCACACTCGAGGTGCCCGAGTTCGTCAGAGTTACGCTCACCGAACCGCTGGCGCCCACAAGCAGGCTGCCAAAATTGATGCTGGCCGGATTCGCCGTCAGATTTCCCTGCACGCCGGTTCCGCTGAGCGCGATAGCCACCGTCGGAACGCTCGCGGTGCTGGTAACAACGATGCTGCCCGTTGCTGCGCCCGCGGTGGTCGGCGCAAATTGCGCTGTAAAGGTAGTGCTCTGATTCACGGCCAGTACCAAAGGAGTGGATAGTCCCATGGCGCTGAATCCGCTGCCGGTCGCGCTAACCGCCGTAATCGTCGCGCTGGCATTTCCATTGTTCGTTAAGGTGATTGATTTTTGGCTGTTGCTGCCCGTGGCCACGTTCCCGAATGCCTCGCTGCCCGGATTGGCCACTAGCGTCGAATTGGTCGCCACGCCGGTCCCCACCATACTCAAGACCTGCGGTGAGCCTGGCGCGTTGTCGGTAAACGTGATGCTTCCTGTCTCCGCACCCGCCGCTGTCGGCGCAAATTGGGCGCTGAAGGAAAGACTCTGCCCGGCCGTCAAGGTCGCCGGCAGCGAAAGCCCGCTGATTCCGAAGCCAGTTCCCCCGACCGTCGCCAGATTGATCGTCAGATTGGAAGTTCCACTATTCGTCAGTTTCACGCTCTGCGTGCCGCTTTGTCCCACCACCACATTTCCAAACGTCAACGCGGACGGAGCAATCGTCAATCCTGTCTGTGTTCCAGTTCCCGTAACCGCAATCGCTAACGGAGAATTGGACGCATCACTTAGGATCGTCAGGCTGCCGGTTATCGCTCCACCCGATGTCGGAGCAAACTGAATCTGTATCGTGCTGCTCTGCCCCACTGCGATCGTCCCGGAAGGATTTCCACCCACCACGGTAAAACCGGTGCCCGTCAAGCTCGCCCCGGAAATCGTCACCGTTCCCAAACCTGTATTGGTCACGGTCAAACTTTGTGTCGTGGTGTTTCCGACGGCGATGCTCCCGAAAGCCAAGCCCGTCGCGCTCGGCGAAAGAATTCCCGCACCAGGGTTGGAAGGCGTTGTTTTCGCCGGACTGGTATAGCCGGCGCAACTGGAGAGTCCCACAATCGCCAGGATCATCGCTAGCGTGGTTATCAGAACGAATGGCGTGGATGGACGTTTCACCGGGACTCCGTCTTGCGAAGTTGAACTTGCGGTGCGGCCTAGCCGCGGTTGGGTGTGGGCTCTCATGTCACGGTCAGTGTAGGCAGCCATGCAGGGGCGCAACTACTGGTCAGAGGAACCGAGTTGGTTCAAGGCCCTTCGCCTGTTCAGTCGGCCCATGACCTACCTGACCTTCACACCCGTACAGGTACGTGTAGTCGTTTAATCGCAGAGACTTACCCGGGTGTTTTGCTTCGGGTCAGCTGGCCCTTGGGAAACTGTTGGCGAAGGTGCCAACGCAATGCGGCGAACGAAGCCTGGGAAATGCGTCGTGTGCTAGACTTTAAGGCGTCCTTCTGAGGAAACCGCGTACTAGCGAGATGCAGAATCAACAGGTTGGCGTGCCCTCCAAATCGCGCGAACGTGGGTGGTCAAATCGAATTCTGGTTCTCGCGACGGCCGCGATCCTCTTCCTTACTCTCTATCCCTTTCGCCTTGATTTTCATGTAGCTTCGCCTGCGGGCACTTCGCCCCTGTTTCTGGGAAAAAGCCTCAAGCCGGCGGGCTTTTTAGATGCCTTTTTAAACGTTTTGCTATTTGTTCCCTTCGGCTTTGGTCTTGCCGAGAAGCTTCGGGAGCGTCGAAAATCATTCGCCTTCACGCTGGCGCTGGCCCTGGCAGCAGGCGCGTTCTTCTCGTACACCATCGAACTTCTGCAGTACTTCATTCCACAGCGCGATTCGGGCTGGGAAGACGTCTTTACCAACGGATCGGGATCCGTTCTGGGCTGCATTATGTACGAAATTCTCGGCGCATCGCTGCTGAGCGGCCTGTCGCGCTGCGAGAGCTGGTTCGAATCCCTGCTAACCCTGCGGCGTGCCCTCGTCGTCCTGCTGATCTATTTCGCGCTGTGGTTCGCAGCTTCCGCTTCGCTCCAACGCAATTCGCGATTGAGCAATTGGCGCGCGGACGCTCAGCTCGTCGTCGGCAACGATGCTTCGGGAAAATTTCCGTGGCAGGGCACGGTCAATATCGTGCAAGTTTGGGATCTCGCGCTCCGTAAGGAGGCGGTGCAACAATTGTCCGCTGGCCAACCTGTGGACACCGGCAATCCGGGTTTGCTAGTGGACTATGACTTCTCCGCGGGACCGCCTTTTCGCAATCAAAGGCAGATTTCGTCCGAGCTGGCTTGGACTCCCCGCGCTCCCGGCGCTTTGGATTCCGGCCTGCTTACCTTAGATGGTGCTTCCTGGCTCACCACCGGCGTCGCTGTGCCTGACCTGATCGCCAACCTGCAGAAGACCAATCAATTCACCGTCCGAGTTGTTTGCACGCCCGCGGAAACCGGCGCGGGCGACGCCAGAATCATTTCCATCTCGCAACCTGCGGGCTTTGCTGATCTCACTCTCCGCCAGGAAGACGCCAATCTGGTCTTGTGGTTTCGCAATCCGCTTTCGGCAAGCCACGCAATCTTGGCCTGGTATTATCCAAGAATATTTTCAGCCGGCCGCACCCGCGACATCCTCTATACGTACGATGGCTCGAACCTCTCCCTCTTCATCGACGGCAAAGAGGAGACTCTAACTTACCGGCTCGGTCCCGGAACCGCCCTGGTGAAATACGTGCGTCGAATCCAACCCGGTGAACTCGAAGGCTGCAATTACATCTATTACATCCTTATTTTTTGTCTTCCCGGCGCAATCCTAGGCCTGGCTGCAAGAAATCTACCTCTTCCCAGGGCTGCCAAGTCCCTCTGGCTAGCCTCCGCATTCCTCCTTCCAGCCATTCTCTTGGAATGGATCCTAGTCTCGACCAGTGGTCGCTCGTTTTCCTCCCTGTATCTCGGACTCTCATTCTTCCTCGCCATTGGCAGCTTCCTCTGGATCAACAGCGACCGCCGCTTGCTCCTGCAAAACTAATCCAAATCTCGAGCCACCCCTTCACTTCTGAATCGGCGTTTCGCGCCGCGCGATCTCCACTGCCGCGACAATGCCAGCTGGCGCCCGATGTATTCAGTCGTTAACTATGACAAATTGACGTACGCTGGAAACCTCACGAATCTGGCTTCCGTCGCGGACCATCCGCGGTACAGCTTTATCACGGGTGACATTTGCGATGCCGCCGCCGTCGAAACGGCCATGGACGGCTACGAGACGGTCGTTCGCTTCGCCGCCGAGTCCCACGTGGACAGGAGTAGCTATGAACCGGCGCGTGCGATTGCAACCAATGTCACCGGCGCCCTCGTCCTTCTGCAGATCGCGCGCAAACGCAAAATTGAGAAATTCATACACGTCTCCACGGATGAAGTCTATGGCGATACGGAACCCGGCGCCTGTGCCGACGAAAATTCGGCGTTGCAGCCGAGCAGCCCTTACTCCTTCTTCAAAGCCAGTTCGGATCTGATAGTCAGATCCTACGTTCGCACGTTCGATTTCCACGCCGTCATTACGCGCGCCTCGAGCAACTACGTGCCTTTCCAATTCCCGAAAAAATTTCTGCCTCTCATGATTACCAACGCATTGGACGGCAGGCCTCTGCCCATCGACGGCGAGCAAGAGCGCAACTGGCTCCACGTGCAGGATCATTGCCGCGGAATTCTTGCGGTACTTGAGCACGGACATATCGGCGAGGTTTACAACAGGGGGCGGCCCGGACGCGGTCGAAAATCTCAGCATGGCGCGCCGCGTGCTTCGCGCCAGCGGAAAAACTGAATCGCTATTTTCCCGTGTGCAAGATCGCCCCGGCCACGACCGCCGCTACGGTTTGAGTTGGGAGAAAATCGAGTGGGAACTTGGCTGGAGGCCCGCCGTCTCCCTGGAAGATGGATTGCGCCAGACGATTGACTGGTATCGCACCAACACCGAGTGGATCGCAGGGGTGCGCGGTGGGGAATATCTCACTTGCTACCGGAAGCATGACGGGAATCGCGGACCTTCTCTTCCGGCGATCGCGGAGTCGGGACGAAAATCTCCCCAACCCTAGCGTCCTACTTGTCCGTTTTTGGTGCGAAGGCTCGTTACGCGGTAAGAACTCGCCCAGGGAAGCGCACGCTGCGCGAGCCGTCCGCGATCGCCAGCGCCGTTTTCTGCATCGCTTGCTCGGGGACCAGACCTCGGTTTCCCTTGCTGGATTGCGCGGGAGTCTTCGCCTCGTTTTCCAGCAGGGTCGGCCGCATGAATCCGGCAGCTCTGCGCGCCAACTCCGCGCGCGTCTCCACTCCGAACTTGCTCAGCAACGAAGACACATGAAATTTCACGGTGCGCACCGTGATATTCAGCCGCGAGGCGATTTCCTTGTTCGCGCGGTTGCTCACCACCGCGTCCAGCACTTCTCTCTGCCGCGCGCTCAACGACGTCGGACAAGCGATCGCCCGTCCCTCCTTCAGCAGTTCTTCGGTCCGCGATAGCAGCCGCGCCACCAGCGATTGCTCCGCAGGCACTAGCACTTGAAATTCGGCGGGATTCTGTCCGCGCACCAGGCATTGCATCGCCAGCAGACCTGCGATGCGTTCCACGGTGCATTCCAAGTCTCCGCCGCCCGTAGCGCGAAACTGCGCCGTTCCGCTGGACGATTCGCAAAAGAGGAATAGGTTGGGGTGGTTTGCTTGTTGTTTATTTTCGCGCGGAACGAGTTTTGGAAAAACGCGAACTTTTTTCAAAATGAGCCTTCCGTCTGCTTGCCCAGGATTGCATGCGGCGAAGCCTTAGGTTTTACGAGCTATGTTGTAATGTTGCGTTGTACTACGGTATGTCTACATCGCATTTTGCACGAAATGCTTACAGACACCGGTCCGCGCCGAACAGGTTCGGCTGCTCCAATTTCCCCATTGCGAAAGTGACGGTCACTTTCAAAGCCGGCACTTGGCCGTGGCAGGCTATTTGCCAAACGGGAATTTATTTAAGTGCCTCAAAATGAGAAAGATGTGCGGTCCCGCTCCTCCTGTGGTCCATCATTCGTAGGTAGAAACTGCTCTAGCATTGCAAATTCTTCCGTGCGCACAACTTATCCACAACTTCTTAACGACCGAAATCGCCCGCGCTCCTCATCTCGAACTGTTCCGGCCATCACGAATCCGTTCACGGAAAAAGTTTTCGGGTTACACTCCTCTTCCGGAAGCCTGTGCCGAAAATTCTTCGTGGGGAGCGGAAGCCTTGCACAGAACTTGCAAACACTTGCTAGTCGCCCACGGCTTGCTGGCTGTGTCGTTCGCGGCGGCCGCCCAAATTCCTCCCATCAAACCCGCTCCGCTCGCAGCGCAAGTGCCGCAAGGCTCCGGTGCCTGCTCGGTGCAGAAATCCTGTTCCGAATTGGCACCCACCATGATTCAGTCCGCTCTGGGTCCCTCTCCACTGGAAGAAAACCTCCGCTACCTCAGCGATACCATCGGGGGCCGAGTCACCGGCACGTCTTCGGCCGACCGCGCCGCGGATTGGGGAGTTCAAGCTTTTCGTCACGCGGGTGTTGACGACGTCCATACCGAAAAATTCACCATCCCCATTGGCTGGTCCGAAGGCCACACGCATCTCGAAATTCTTTCCCCCGCGCCATTTCCGGTTCGCCTGGTTTCCATCGGCTGGTCGCCCCCGACTCCCGAAGGCGGCATTACCGCCGACGTGGTGGACGTCGGCATGGGCGATGATGCGGGCTTCGCCAAAGCAGGCCCCGCGGCGAAAGATGCAATCGTGCTAATCCATTCGAATTTTCTGGTCACCTGGGAAGATCTCTCGAACGAATACACCGTCGGGCCCGCCATCCTCGATCGCGCACTGAAAGCGGGCGCCGTCGCCGTGCTGTGGATGTCCTCGCGCCCCAACTTACTTCTCTACCGCCATACGCTGGCCGTCAACGGCGAAGTGGAAAAAATGCCGCAAGCCGTTGTAGCCAGAGAAGACGCCGAACGCATGGCGCGTTTCCTGGCCGCCGGACAAAAAGTACACGTGCATTTCGAAATGCCGAATCGCCTCACCGGTCCGGTGGACTCCGAGAACGTAGTCGCGGAAATTCGCGGCCGCGAAAAACCCGATGAATTCGTCGTCCTCGGCGCGCACCTGGATTCCTGGGACCTTGGCACCGGCGCGCTCGATAACGGTTGCAACGTCGCCATGGTGATTGACGCCGCCCGCGTCATTCACGCCTCCGGCACCATCCCGCGCCGTTCGATCCGCTTCATCCTTTTCACGGGCGAAGAGCAAGGCTTGCTGGGCTCGGCGGCCTACGCCCACGCGCACCGCGCTGAACTGGACAACATGGTCGGTGCTATTATTTTTGACTCAGGAGTCGGCAAAGTGACCGGGTATGCGCTGGGCGGACGCAAAGATGCCCTCGCGCCCGTGCGCGCAGCGCTCGAACCGGTTGCCTCTCTCGGCGTAAAGGATTTCACCATGGACGCCGGAATGGATACCGACAACTTCGATTTCCTCATCGAAGGCGTCCCCACGCTAGTCGCTATCCAGGACCCCGCGAATTACATGCTCAACTATCACGCGGCTTCAGACACCTTCGACAAAGTAGACATCGCAGAACTAAAGCGCCATTCAGGAATCGCTGCCGTCACCACATTTGCCGTGGCCGACGCTGAGCAACGCATCGGTCCGCGCCAATCTCGCAGCGAGATCGAGCAACTTCTGCGCGATTCCGGCCTCGACAAAGAAATGCAGGAAGCCGGCTTCTGGCCGCTCTGGGAACAGAGCGTCCGCGGGCGCCAGCCGTAACCTCCCGGCTCGACGGGAGGCCTATTTGTTCCGCCCTGCCGCCTTCAACACGTCAATCATGGGCAGCGCACCACCCTGCCCACTGCCCATATACACTTCGGGCAGATGCCCGTCCCAATGTTGTTGCATCATTTCGATCGTCCTAAGTTGCAGCAACTCCGGAGTAATCTGCTGTTTTTGCACTTCCAGCGCTTTCGCTTCCGCCTGCGCCTGGGCGACTTTCTGCTCCGCTTCAATTTTGATCCGCGTTAAATCGTTCTCCGCTTTCAACGCGTTCTGCTGCGCGGTTACCTTGGCCTCGATCGCGCGGTTATATTCCTCGGAAAAATTGAAATCCGTAATGCTTACCGCATCCACATCTATGTGGTGTGCTGCCAACCGGTCCCGCACATACTGCTCGATGCCGTTTCGCACCGTTGCCCGCTGCGCTATCAGTTGCTCCGCGTCGTATTGCGCCGTCTGCGCTTTGATGGCTTCCAGAATCGCGGGCTTCACCACTCGATCGACGGCATCGTCATTCAACTTCGCCCAAATATCCGTCACGCAACAGGGATCTTGATAGTACGCAAGCGTCACCTGCGTGTGTACCACCTGCAAATCGTGGCTGGATGCCTGCGAATCAAGCTTCTCCACTTGCACTTGCACCGAAATCGGCCTCACCGTTTCCAGAAACGGCAAGATCAGGTGCGGACCCGGCTCCAGCGTCCGTCCCGTAACGGCGCCAAAGCGCAAGACCACGCCACGATAACCGGAATCTACCGTTGTGAATGACATCCAGAAAATGAAAATCAACGCCGCCGCGATGAAAAACGGAATGCCATGCGTCAGGCTGCCAGCAATCTGGCCGTCACCGTGAACGGCCTTAGTGGCCACAAATATTCGCCACGCTCCCAATAGGCAAATCACGACAAACACGAAAAACAACAAGCCGCCCATTTGTTTTTCTCCTTTAACGATACCGTTCCTTTCGCAGTCCGCTAGCTAATACGCCATGCCAGCCGAAAACGCAACTTCCTTGCGCTTCAATCGTTTGCGAGAGTGTGTATGCTGCGGTAGGCATCGCGTATACTATGCGGAAGGACATGACTGTCAGCCCGCGTCCAATCGTTCGGGATAGCACTGCGGCCTCGCCGGAATCCGCGCTCTCCAGGATTCTGGCGATTGACTACGGCCGCAAAAGAATCGGTCTGGCTCTCTCCGACGAATTGCAGCTCACGGCGCAACCGCTTCTAGTCATGACGCGTACCAACCGTCGCAACGACCTCCGCCGCCTTCGCGATATTTGCAGAAAACAGGGCGTGGCGCGTATCCTCGTGGGCCACCCGCTGCACATCACCGGCGAGGCGGGTGAAATGGCGGACGAGGCAGCGCGATTTGCCGCGCGCTTGCAGAAGGAGTTGGGAATCGAAGTGGATCTGGTGGACGAACGGCTCACCAGTTGGGAGGCAGGGCAAATAGTGGCGGAAGCGGGCTCATCCCGGCAGCGCAAGGCTTCGTCCCTGGACGACGTCGCCGCCGCTATCTTCCTGCGCGAGCACCTCGAACGCAATCGTGGCCGCCTGCAACCTGCCGCGGCTGAGAAGGAATAAGCGGCGATGCGACGGCTCGGCCTCCTGGCGCTTCTGGTGATCGCTGCAATTGGCGCGGGCGCCGGCTGGCTCGATTCGCAAATCAGTCGTCCCTATCGCGGTCACCGCCCCGAAAAAATTTTCGTGGATATTCCGCACGGCAAATCGCGCTGGTCCATTGCCGGAATCCTTCGCCAGAACGATGTGATTCGCGATCGCCTGGCCTTCGCCCTCTTCAGCTTCTGGCACCTCCGCACGCCGTTGGAAGCTGGCGAGTATTATTTCGACCATCCGGTCACCTCGCGTGAAGTTTTCTGGCAGCTCGCCCAGGGCAGAATTTTCGTGCACACCGTCACCATTCCCGAAGGCTGGACGATGTTCGACATCGCCGACGATCTGGATCGCCAAGGAGTTTGCACCCGCGACGGCTTTCTCGAAGCCGCAAAAGACACGAGTCTGATTTCAGACCTGGCGCCGCGAGCGCAAAACCTCGAGGGCTATCTTTTTCCTTCCACCTACGAATTTACGCACCACACCACCTGCGAACAGGCTGCCAAACGCATGGTCCAGAACTTCCGCGCCGTCTGGGAATCTCTGAATCCCTCCGGCGCTGCGAATCTTCCCGATGGCCTCAGCTCTGACCAGGTTGTAACTCTCGCGTCGCTCATCGAACGCGAGACGCCGCGCAAGGAGGAGCGCCCTCTGGTTGCCGGCGTGTTTTACAATCGCATCAAGCGTGGTGGCCCGTTGCAATGTGATCCCACCGTCGCCTATGCTTTGGAACTCGCTGGTCACCCGGTAAAAGTCGTGCACGCCAAGGACTTGCAGATCGTTTCGCCTTACAACACCTACAAAAATCCCGGTCTGCCTCCTGGCCCGATCGCGAACCCCGGTGAAGCATCGCTCCGCGCCGCCCTCGCGCCCGCCCAAACGGACTACCTCTACTTCGTAGCCAACGATAGCGGCGGACATTTTTTCAGCAAGACGCTCGCAGAGCACAACCGCAACGTCGCGCGCTATCGCAGCCTGCTTTCCCGCGACCAGCAACCTGTCGCCGAACAGAAGCAACCCGCGCATCGAGGCCCGTCATGAGTCCCGCCCGTTCAGACGCGCATCACGAAGGCGGATCGCCCACCAAGAAGGCGTTGATCCTCGAAGTCGCGGAGGGACTCGGCAAGCCGCGCTACACTCCGGCCGAGATCGAACAGATCCGCCGCCAATTGATCGCCCAGCTTGGCGCCCCAGGGAAAACTTCGCCGGACTACATCGTCAGCGTGCTCGAAGAAGCCGGTTTGCGCGTGGTGTGGTCCACGCGCTCTGATACCGACGGCCGTTACGAAGAAGAATTCACCGACTTGCTCCATTTCTCCACTCTCGAAGAAGCCGAAATGTGCCTGGTGCGCCTCGATGAACTGCTCCGGAAATTCCTCTTGGAACACGAGCAGCCCGCCGCCGAACGTGTCCGCGAAGTCGCGCGACTCGGCCGCCGCCGCGCCGAAATGATTTCGCGTAATCACAAAGTAGACGCCAGCAAACGCGCCCAAAAAGAAGAAATCGCTCACTGGTTCGCCATCTGGCTGGAAACTCCCGACGCCTTCTTCGATTGGCTGGAAGTTCGCAAACAGTCTCCAGAATTCAAAAACAAATTCCCCATGCCCGGACTTGAGGAAGACGAGCCCGGCGCCGTGGAAGAATAAATCCGTGCACCTCCTCGAAATTGAACCACTGGACCTTGGCGCTGAGGTGCGCGCGATGGGCCTGGAACTCACCGAAGCAGACGAAAATCGCGAACCCATCCGCGGCGCCGACGCCGCCAAAATATGGTCGCCCGTTCTCCTCGCTATCGCCGCGCCTGAAAACTGGGCACTGGATTTCTTCAGCCATCTCGACCGTCTGCGCGATTATTGCCAACGCCATCTGATCTCCTACCGCGAAGCCACCAAACACTCGATCGTCGTGCCTGCGCCCGAACTTGCCATCCTCGAACCGCTGCTTGATCGCTTTCAGGGCGAGACGTTTGGCGCTCGCGCCGGAGGTCCGCTCGCCGATGGCGACCCCAGTCTCGAGGGCGAACTCGCGCGCCGTGGCGTGGACGCCTACCACACCGCATTCACGAAATACGCCTTTTGCGCGATCTGCAATTTCGAAGATGGCTCGCTTATCATCCTCAGCGAGAAACTTTGGGCCAGCGAAGTCATTCGCCGCGTTCGGCCAGTACTTGAGGGTCAGGAGGTCGAGATCCGCTTAGCCTGTTAACACCCGCCGTCCCTATTGTTTAGTGCGCGACCTTAGCCCTTCCGTACTATTTCCATAATCAGGAGTCCTAGTACACAATTGTCGCGAGTCGAACCGTATGGCACCTGTCTCTCGCGAGTTAACCATGCAGAGCGAGCCAACAATCCCTAATGCCCGGGCCTTCGTCCGCAGCCTCAATGTGTTGCTTAAGTACGCTCGACTCTATGGTTTAGAGCATTCCCGTTCAGCCGGTCAATTTGATTCCGCATGGGCAGAACTGCGGGCAGCCGTCAACGCCGCCGGGCCAGGTGGCCTGCTCCTAGGGGCCTCCGGTTCGCAGCTCCTCCTCGATGGCGTCCCCCTGGAATCCAGCCCCGCCGAGCGTAATTTCGCTGATTTCCTCAACGCCTCCGGAGTGGCCAGCATCGGTTTCCTCCCTCGCGTTGAACGCGAAGAATTCTCCAATCTAGTGAAGTGCTTCATGGAAACGGGCCCGAAGGCCGGAAGCTTGTCCGATCGCCTCGCCGTCTTTTTCGCGCATCGTACCCATTCCGGCATCCGCGTCAACGAGATTCGCTTCGTCGCGGAAGACTCCGGATTTTCTGACGCGCGCGTGGCCGCCACTCTCACCGCGAAAACTCTGGGTGCCGACGCCGACCGCATCCAGGAATGGTTCCGCAGCCCGGAAAAAATGATTCAGCTGATTGCGGCAGCCGAAGGCGAACATGGTGGCCCGGGCGTGCCCGGAACCGGCGGCAGCAGCGGAACGGTACCCGGCTCGTTCTACGCGGGAGGAAGTGGCACGGGCACAGAATCAGGCGCGGGCTCCGGCGCAGGTACGAGCGCAGGGTTCGGGCCCGGAAACTTCGGCATCGCAGGACTTGGCTCGGGGTCCGGCACGGGCACTGGCGGGGGCGGCGTCTCCGGCTTGGCGGGCGGAATCGGCCAGCTCGAGGAAGCGGAGCTCCATAGCCTCCTCAGGCTGCTCGCTCAGTTTGGCGAAGCGCAATCGGCCAAAAATCCTGACCTCGATGCGTTGTCGTGGCGGCTAAAAATTTCGGCCCTCCCGCAAAACGCTCAAGTGACTCTCCAGCAGGCTCTCGCAACCGTCGCCGCGCAATCACCCAACGCGAAAATGGACGAGAGCACCATGCTCCGTCTCGCCGAGGATCTCGCCATCCGTTTCGCCATTGATCGCTACCAACGCGGCGAAGTGAAGGTCAATGCCGTCCGCCAGATGCTGGACCGCATGGGCAACGAACTCACCACACTGCGCAAACTGCTGAAATCGCGCGAAGAAAAATTGGCCCACGCCGGCATGTCGGTCGAATCCCACGCCGACGTTCTCGATCGCCAGTTCTGGGCCGCCGTCCCGGACTCCGGCAAAAAAACCGTACTCATGTCTACCGAAGCGTGGTGCATTCCGCCGCGCAACGTTCAGCAGTATGTCGAAGAGCTGATGGGCCGCGGCGAATCAGACGCCGCCGGAGACATCCTGCTGCATTACGCGTCCTGCGTCGGCAATTCCGACGCCGAGGCGCGCAAGAAAGCCGCGATCGGCCTCGGACAACTCGCCGAGCTTTACAGCAAAGCCGCCAGCCAGCGCTTGCAAGATACGATCGCCAAAATCGGCCTGGCCATGGCCGCGGAAAAAGACACCGAACTGCAAACGCTTCTCAGTGCCGCCTTCGTCCGCCTCAGCCAGGAATCCGCTGCGCGCCGCTACTACCGCGCCGTCCAACAGGCCCTCGATTCACTGGCGGACCTGGAAGGCTCGCGCCCCAGTTGGGTGCAAACTTTGCGTCCCCGCATCGGCGTGGATAATCGCATTCCTGAATTCATCGAAGAAGCTATGGTCGCCGAATCCATGCCGGACGGTCTGGTCGGCGTGCTGATGCGCGTGCCACAGGGCGCGGCCGAACATCTTTCCGTGCGCCTGGCGCGAACCTCGCGGCGCACGGAACGCGAAAATGTCGTTAGTCTTGCCAAGGCCGTCGGCGCACCGTGCGTGCGCTACCTCAAGGAAGCGCTCAAGAACGACGCGCCCGCGAAAGCCGCAACTGTAATCGGCCTGCTCAGCCGCCTGGATCCTGCATCCGTAGATGAGCTTCTGCCGCGGCGCCTCCGCGATGGCGGCCGCGGCTTCCACGATGCCGTCGTGCGCCAGCTTTCTACTGCCGGCGCTCCGGAGCGTGGCAAGCTGCTCTCCGATTCGCTTGAAATGTTCGATGTGATGATTCTTCCTCTCGCCCTCGACGAAATCGGCATGTGCGCCGACGGCGAAACCGCCACCAAACTTCTGCACCTTGCCGAAGGTGAAATATTGCCGCAAGGCCCCGATTACGTACGCGTCAAGGCCATCGAAGCACTCGGCCGTATGCGCGCTCCCGCAGCCGCTAGCCACTTGCGCCGTTTTGTCGAGGAACGCAAGACTTTCGGCTGGGTTTACCCCGACGAAATTCGCATGGCCGCAGCCCAGGCGCTGGTTAAACTCGATCCCGCCTGGATTCAGGAATTCTTGCCGCAGTCAGGTTTGGATGCAAAAGTCTTTCAACTCGCGCCGCTCGATGCCATTCCGGAACGCGATTTCGTGCGCCATCGGCGCTATCGTCGCGTCCGCCTCCCGCGCAACGTGCCCGCCATGGTTACTTCGGCAAAAGGAAAATATTCTTCCGCGATCAGCGTGCTCAGCCTCGATGGCGGTCTGCTTAGCGGTGAACTGCAACTACCCGTGGGCACCGAAGCCACCCTGAAAATCCCCGCGGGCCTTCGCTCCATCAGCATGCAGGCCGTGGTGCGCTTCGTGCGCTCGCATCAGGCTGGCTTCGAAATGGTCGGCATGAATCTGGAAGACCGCGCCAAACTGCGCCGCCTGCTCGTTTCCCTCGGCGGCAACGATCTCCCCGGCGCGGCACCCGCTCCCGGAAACAGCCTGCTCGACGACTAAACTCCGTTTCCTCTCCGCTCAGCTCGCACCACTCTGCGTTTTCCAGATCGCAATTCATGCGCGCGGCGTTTCGCCAAAATTATTCTGTTAAGCTCCGCTCCACCGGATAGAATGTCCCGCACATCCGCTTCCGGCGGCACGCCCGCAGGGGAGGAATCAAGCATGCTGACCGCAACTCAAAGCGTTTTCATCGTCCTGCTTTGCGTCCTGCTCACCTTCGGCTTCTTATTGTTGATGCACCGCTTCTGGCCCTCCAGCCAGCGCCGCGAACACAACGAAATCATCGGCTGGCAAGTCAGTGTCCTGGGCACCACCTATGCCGTCATCATGGGCTTCATGCTCTACGCCGTTTGGACCGATTTCAACGCCGCCGAAATGACCGCTGACTCCGAGGCCAATTGTCTGGTCAACGTGTTCCGCCTGGCCGAGGGCCTTGCGCCCGCCGATCGCGATCAGATCCAGAAACTTTCACGAGACTATGCCGACGCGATGATTAACGAAGAGTGGCCCGCCATGAATCAAGGCAGCTTAAGCTTGAACGGACACCGCATCATCACGCAGCTTTGGGCCGCCGCGATGCAGGCCAAGCCCGCAAGTCTCGGTGAACAAACCAGCTGGAACCATGTCCTCACCGAACTCACGAACATGACCGAACATCGCCGCCTGCGCGAAATGCAAAGCAAATCCAAGCTCCCCGCCATCTTGTGGACTGTCCTGATTGTAGGCGGAGTGATCACCACCTTGTCCTCGTGTTTATTCGGCACCGACAATTTCAAACTTCACGCCATACAAGTATTCTCCCTCTCGCTCCTTCTGGCGCTCGCCCTGGTCGCCATTGCGGATATTGATCGGCCCTTTCGCGGCGCTGTCCACGTAAATCCGCTCGGATTCGAACATGCCCGCGAAACTTTTTCGAAATCCAAAGCCGGATTCCAGTGACGCCGCTTCCGTGTAACGGATGACCAACGGATGACCGAATGTTGGCAATGCGCGCATCTCCGGCTATGATTACCGCCGTTGCAAAGTTCGCCGAGGACGGACGACCGATGGAACCCTCGCCCCAAGATCAACGGAAGAAGGAAGCGGGCGACGCTGCCGCGATGCTGGTCGAAGATGGAATGATCGTCGGTCTCGGCACCGGCTCCACGGCCAGCTTCGCCATCACGGCCATCGGACGCAGAGTCGCGCAAGAAGGACTGCGCATCCTGGGAATCCCCACCTCGGACCGCACCGCCGAGCAAGCCCGTGCGGAGAAAATCCCTCTCACCACTTTCGCCGAGCACACCCAGATTGACCTCACCATTGACGGCGCCGATGAAGTCCTGCCCGGTCCGCTTTACCTCATTAAAGGTCACGGCGGCGCGCTGCTGCGCGAAAAAATCGTGGCATCGGCAAGCAAACGCATGGCGGTCGTCGCGGACGATACAAAACTGGTTGCTCGTCTCGGCGAACTCGTCTCCGTTCCGGTGGAAGTTGTGCCCTTCGGCTGGCAAGTGACCGCCGGAAGGCTAGCCGAGCTGGGTGGAAAACCGGCGCTGCGTCTTGGCGCGGACCAAAAGCCCTACATTACCGACGGCGGCCACTACATTCTCAACTGCGCCTTCGGCCCCATGGACGATCCCAAAGAAACTGCCCATCATCTCGATCACGTCGTTGGCTTGGTGGAGCACGGCCTGTTCCTGCGGTTCGCAACAGAGGCATTCATCGCGGGAAAAAACGGTGTGAAAAAGCTGCACAAGGAAAAATAAAAGCCAAATCCTCACGGCTCGGTGAGCGCTGCAGAAACTCGGCAGGCGCTGTTAGCCACTAGCCACTGCCTTTTTCCCAAACCGATTGATGCTGCCTTGAGATTTGCAACCGTGGTCGGCGCGACACTCCTGCGGCAGTGCCTGACGTTTTCTAATTCTTCGAAGCGCAACCCTGCGGATAAATCGCATCCAGCGCGCCCCACAAAGCCTTCAACCCGCGCTCCGCCGCACACAACACCCCAACGGTATCCACATTCTTCTGTTGCACCAGCCACTGCCGCCAAGCCGCGCGATGCCGCACGTCCGCTTCCTCATGCACCGCAAAATACGCCAGCGCCCGTGGCTCAGTGATCCCATAAAAACGCCGCAAACCCGAAATCTTTTGGCTCGCAATTTCCGGAACCTGCGCCTCGTAAACATAAAAAGCCGCCACAGCCTGCGTCGTGGATCCCTGCGCCGCCACTTCATCGTAGGTGTCCAGCAAGGCCGCAATCCCCGGCAGAGGCCGCGCATCTTCCAGAGAAGCGTCGCTCACGCCCACCGACTGCGCGAACTGTCGCCAAAGCAGCGGGTGCGGTGCTGTGGCGTCCAGCTCTTCGGCCAGATTCTCTTTCACCAGTGAATTCAAATTGCGGTCGCCATTGGTGCGCGCAGCCAGCTGCTTCAAATTCTCCGGAAACGAGCGCACATGCTGGTAATACTGCTCCGCATACAACCCCAGCTCCGCCTTGGAAAGTTGCCCCTCCGTCCAAGCCTTATAAAAGGGATGCTTCAGCAGGTGGTGCTTCGCCACCAATGAATCGAGCGATTCCAACAGGGTCTTTGGCGCATTCCCGTTCTTGGGCATCCCGGTCTCCTGACTTCTGGCCGATTACTGGCAGACAAACAAAACCACGGCATGCTACCGGAATTTGTACAGGAAATCCAGCATTGACACAGTCGGTTGGCGCAACAGTTACGGAGCAGGACGCGATCCGCACGACTGGCGGTCATAGCAGTGCGCCAAAATCCCGCTGGGGATTCAGTGTAGTGTCCGGGCGCGATGGCGTTATATCCTGCAAACCATGGCGCGCTCGCCACAACGTTCACCCACCACCGGCTTGTCCCTCGGCCTGATCATCACCATCGCCGCCGTAATCGCCTATTCCTGGTACATTACCCTGCAAATCTCCCGTCTCCGAGAATTGCAAAATAATCTCGTCGAGCACAACCGCCGCGATTCCCTCCAACTCCTGCGCGTGCAGAACGACCTGAATTCCCTGGGCCTCGCCATGCGTGACATGCTCGACAACGACGAACCTTATCCCCTCACAGCCTGGTCCGCGCAATTCCAGCGCATCCGCACCGACCTCGATAGCGCCCTGCAAGCGGAGGAACAACTCACAATCGCCCGTCGCACTCCGGAACAAACGCAATATCTGAAAGACTCCCTCGCCCAATTCTGGGACGCCGCCGACCGCACCTTCGCCCTCGCCCAAGCCGGCAAGGATGCCGAAGCACGCGCGCAGATTCGCCTCTCGCTGCAAGCCCGCCAGTCCACGCTCAGCACCGCCGTTTCCCGCCTCCTGGTGCAGAACAACGAAAGCGAGCAGCAAGCTTCGACACAAGTCGCGCAAATCTACGATCGCGTGCAGCGCCAAGTTTATTTATTTCTCACCGCCACGCTCAGCGCGATCCTGCTCACCAGCCTCTATCTGATCCGAGCGAACCGCCAGCTCTTCGCCCGCATCGAAGCGCTCTCCCAACAACGCAGCGAACTCGCCCAGAAATTGATTTCCTCGCAAGAATCCATGCTGCGCTCCATCTCCCGCGAACTTCACGATGAATTCGGCCAGATCCTCACCGCCATCGGCTCGCTCCTCACCCGCTCCGAAAAACGCATCCCCGAAGGCTCGGCTCTACACACGGACTTGCGCGAAGTCCGCGACATCGCGCAAACCACCCTGGACAACGTCCGCAGCCTTTCGCAAGCGCTGCACCCCGTGATGCTCGATGAAACGGGCCTGGAGAGCACCATGGACTGGTACATTCCCACAGTGGAGAAGCAAACCGGAATTGACATAAGCTATCAGAAGTCCGGCGTGCCCTTCGCGCTCGACGGGGGCGCGGCCATTCATATTTATCGAGTGCTTCAGGAAGCGCTGAACAACGTCGCCCGCCACTCCGGCGCGCGCGAAGCGCAAGTGCGCCTGCAGTTTTCAGCGCAAGCCCTGGACTTGGAAGTGGAAGATCACGGCAAAGGCGGCGTCGCCGTGGCTGCGCGCTCGGGCATCGGCCTGGTGGCCATGCGCGAACGCGCCGAGCTGCTCCGCGGCACCATCGAATTCACACAACCGCCGCAAGGTGGAACTCTAGTCCGCATGAGAGTTCCGCGGGAGGGCAACGAAGCAAATGCCGGATAAGATTTCCGTCCTACTCGTCGACGATCACAGTCTGGTGCGCCGCGGTTTCCGGCGCATGCTGGAAGACGAAGACGATCTGCAAGTCGCCGGCGAAGCCAGCAACGGTGAAGATGCCGTGCGCCTCGCGCGCGCACTCCGCCCCGATGTGATCGTAATGGACTGCGCGCTTCCCGCCATGAGTGGCCTCGCAGCCGCGCGCCTGATACTCGAAGAATTTCCCGACCAAGCCATCCTGATGCTCAGCATGCACTCCGAAGACACTCTGGTCCGCCAGGCGCTCGATGCCGGAGCGCGCGGCTACATCCTGAAAAATGCGGACGATCTCGGCCTGGGCTCGGCCATCCGTCGCGTCGCCGCCGGAGAAATCGTTCTCGCCCCCGAAGTTTCGCGCGCACCTTCACTAAAAGGCGAACGCGATTCCGGCCTCACCCCCCGCGAACTCGAGATCCTGCAGCTGATCGTCGAAGGCAATTCCAATAAAGCCATAGCCGACCGCCTCTGCCTCAGCGCCAACACCATAGCCGTCCATCGCGCCAATATTATGGACGCGCTCGGCATTCACAAAACCGCCGAGCTAGTCGTCTACGCCATCCGCAACGGTCTGGTGAATATCTCGTGAATCGCAGGTCCTTCCTGCTCGGAATGGCGAGCCTCGCCGCCAGTTCGCTCGCTCGTGAAAAGCACGCACGAACCTCTCCCGGATTAATCACCGCGCAAGCCGCTGCAACTCCCGGTTTCCGCCTCGTAGACGTCACAAACACCGCCGGCTTGCAATTCCGCCACAACAGCGGCGCCTACGGCGGCAAACTTCTCCCCGAAACTCTCGGCTCAGGATGCGCGTTCCTGGATTACGACGCGGACGGCTGGCAGGACGTCCTACTCATCAATGGCATGGACTGGCCGCAGCACAAGCGCCAACGCACCACGCTTGGTCTCTATCGCAATAATCGCGACGGCACTTTCACCGACGTCACCCATCGCGCCGGCCTAGACGTTGAAATGTACGGCATGGGCGTAGCCGTCGGCGATTACAACAACGACGGCTTTCCCGACATTCTCGTTACCTGCGTCGGACAGAATCGCCTCTTCCGCAATTCAGGCAAAGGAACCTTCGCCGACGTCACCGCCAAGAGCGGACTCGACGGCCGCCTCGCCTTCAGCACTTCCGCCCTCTGGTTCGATTACGATCGCGACGGTCTGCTCGACCTCTTCGTCTGCAATTACGTGAAGTGGTCACCCGAACACGACGTATTCTGCAGCCTCGACGGAAAGCACAAATCCTATTGCACGCCCGAAGCCTACCGCGGCGAAACCTGCTGGCTCTTTCACAATCGTGGCGACGGCACGTTCGAAGACGTTACCGCCAAGAGCGGCATCTTCGACACCAGCTCCAAATCGCTCGGCGTCGCAATGCTCGATTACGATCGCGACGGTTGGCCCGACCTGCTCGTCGCCAACGACACGCAACCCAACAAGCTCTATCGCAACCAACGCAATGGCACTTTCAAAGACGTAGCCGTCGAAGCCGGCATCGCCTTCAGCGCCGAAGGAAAAGCCCGCGCTGGAATGGGCGTAGACGCTGCCGATTTCGATCACTCCGGTTTTCCTGGCGTCGCGATCACGAATTTCGACAACGAAATGATTGGCCTCTACCGCCCGTCAGCGAATGGCACTTACAACGATGTCGCAGTCCAGGCCGGAGTAGGCCTCGCGTCGCAAAACACCCTAGGCTTCGGCTGCGCGTTCCTCGACGCGAATCTCGACGGCGCGCTCGACCTCCTCGTCGCCAACGGCCACATTGACGACACCGTCCGCAACATTCGCGGTAACGTCGGCTACGCGCAACCACCGCAGATTTTTCTCAACAATGGTCAGGGAAAATTTCAGGACGTTGCCGCATCCGCCGGCGCAGCATTCATCCAGCCAAAAGTCGGCCGCGGCCTCTGCTACGCCGACTTCGACCGCGACGGCGACCTCGACATATTAATGACCACCAACAACGGCCCCGCGTATCTCTATCGCAACGACCAGCAAGCCGGAAACCACAGCATCCGCTTTCGCCTCACCGGCACGAAATCGAATCGCGACGCGATCGGCGCCATGGTCCGCATCGAGCACGAAGGCTCCGCCCAGCAGCGCCTGGTAAAAGGCGGCTCCAGCTACTTGTCGCAATCCGAGCTGCCCGTGACTTTCGGCCTAGGCAAAGGCGACAAAATTGATCGCGTCATAATTGACTGGCCGAGCGGCCGATCAGAAGACTACAAAAATCTAGCCGCCGGTCAGACCTACGACTGCGTCGAAGCCAAAGGCATCACCCCGCAAGGCCGCTTCTAGATGGGAAATTCGGGCGAGGCTCATCCCGCAGCAACGCCCTCGCCCGCGTCCCAGTCGAATTCAGCAGCCTTGGAACGAGATGAAATCTCCCAACGCATTCGGCAACTTCGGAGTGAACGGTTCGAAACCAAATGATTTCCCAACCTCGAATCCGGCGGCCTTGGCCGCAGTGATGTCCACGAACGGCGTCAGCGCCGCGACCGCCTGGTCGATTTCCGTCCAGCAGAGCGTGCGCTCGTAACCGTTGTTGTTCGGCGGAGCAACGCTTTCCGCCACTCCTTGCGCGCCTGTGATTTTCTGAATCGGTCCGCCATCTTGCGGCGCCACATCCGGCCCCACCACTCGAGCCAGGGTGCGGTGATCGCTTTCAATCCCCATGATGCGTGCAGCCGTAAGGCGCAAATCGCGGTTGCTGAAATTGCGTACGCCCACCAGATAAGCCGCGATAAACGCATCTTCCAGAGTCACCAGAACGTTCAAAGTCGTCTGCGCGTCTTCGAACATCCCCTTAGGATAAAAGAAAGACTGGAACGGCGACGGCTGCCTGGTAACCGATTCCTCCAGCAAGTAGTGCGACATTTCTTCTTGCCGTGCACCGCGTAGATATCCCTGATCGTCGGAAGGTATGCGGCCGAAAAAGGGCGCTGTTTCAATGATGTGCGTGTACGTCGTCACCGCGAGCGCTTCGGCAATTTCCGCGGCAATCAGTATGTCCGTGTCGCGCTTCGTGAGCCTGTCGTGCTCTTCGTCGTGATCACCAGCACGCAGGGCATTCATCGCTGTTGCAGTTGGCGAGGCGAAACTCAATAGGCCGCTCAGTCCGGCGGCGCCTACGGCTCCGGCCATCACCGACCGCTGCAAGAAGCCTCTCCGGCTGCTTGTCTGGTTCTGCTCCGTCTGCGAACACACCAATCCCTTTTCTTTTTCCGTGCTCATGATTTCACGCTCCTGTCTGATTTTTTTTAAGTCAAATACGGCGGGAGCACCAGGTCAGCGCGAACCCGCCCCGGCGGAACTTCCGCTGCCATTTGTACGCAGGGTCTGGCGGATCAGATGTAACAGCACGGTAAATTTGCTTCCTGCTTATCAACCGGAAAATCAGCACCCTCCTACCGACGCCAGTTTCTATGCATCGTCGTAATCTTCCGTCAGCGACGCCAGAAACGCAGCCAACGCCCCGACGTCGCTATCGCTCAAAGACATCCCCTGGAATTCTAGCGGAGCATTGCGCAGCGTGCCGGCTCGGGCCAGCGCCGAACTCCGCACATAAAATTGCACCACATCCGGAAACTTCAATTTGCTCCCGTTGTGAAAATAAGGCGCGGAATCTTCCAGGTCGCGCAACATCGGCGTCTTGAATTGCCCAATCGTCGTCGCCAGCCCCTGATCCACCGCACAATTCTGCGGATTCGCGCACACCACCGATCGCAAATCCGTCTGCGGATTGGGCAGGTCCGGATTCAAATAAATGTTCCAAAGCCCCAAGTCTGCACAATTCAGCTGTCCCGCCACCGCCTGGTGCCGGAATTGTTCCGTGGCATTGGGGTGCATCGCGGAAACCGGCATGAACTGATCGAAATTCTGGGTGCGCTGCGCCAGCGTGGGAATGGCCAGATTCAAGAACGCACCAGTCCCATTGGCGTTGTCATATTCTTCCTGCGTCACGCCCGTATTGTGAAAACGAAAATCCGTAAAGTTCGGCGCCGTGTGGCACGCTGCGCAGTTCCCCGCGTGCTGCGAACCATCCGCGGCGTGATTCGCCCCACGCAGAAATATTTTCAGCCCCGCAAGTTCCGTCGCGCCAAACTGAAACGGTTGCGCGTGATACTGGAATTGCCCGTACGTTCCATTCACAAAGATGGGATTACGCAAGCCGCTCACCAGCGTCAACAGCCGTTGGTTGTATTGCGCAATGCTCTCCCCGGCCATCGGCTGCACCGGCAAATGATTGATCCGCAGAAACACATCGTACGGCGAAGAGTAATAGCGTCCGTACTGATCCTGCTTGAACAACAACCCCGCCAGGTATTGCGCGATCAACTTCGAAATCAGGTCGACGATCTGATCGTCCGTCGCCGTCGTCACATCCAGCCGGTACGGCGGAGCCAGCTGCACGTCCGCAGGAATCCCAGGCTGTGTCCCCAGAAAGATCACAGAATACGGAAGATTCTCGCCGTATTCCTGCGCGGGAATGTTCATGCCATTGTCCTCGCGAATCACTTTCGCAATATGCGCGATGGCTTCCTGCGCCTGCGTCGGTCCCCAGCCAAAATTTCGCCCCGTCAGCGTGCTCTTCACCAAATCAGCCGGATCATTGAACTGCCCGTCAAAATGCAGAAACGTGGGGCCGGTGCGCGATTGTAGTGAACCCACCATCTGCATCGAGTTCCGCGGCGTCGCCCTGAAATTACCCATCGCCAGCGGCAACGGGCTGTGATCAATAAAATCCGCATATGTCCGGTTGCCCGCTCCCGCCACTGCCTGAAACTCCACTACGAAATGGCACGACCGGCAGTTGATGGATTGTCCCGCAAATGGCCCAGGCAAAGTCCCGTTGGTCGTCAGCACTTGCGCCACAACCGGATCACCCGCCACCAGCGGATCGTTCACTCCCGCCCGGTGCGCCGCAAAATATTCCGCGAACCGCGTCTCCACAAAAAGCCGCTCGCCGATTTGCTGCTCCGAAGCATTGATCGTGTCGTTCTCGGTGGGAAATTGGGGCACCTGTCCGGAAGAGCACGCACTCAGAAATACCATCGCGGCTGTAACGCAGGAAAGCAATGCCTGCGGCCGAATCATTCCGATTTCTCCTCAGAAGAATTTCCGGCAGTCGCCGGACCAGACGCCAGTCCCAAACTCTTCACGTAAGCAATGACTTGCCAGCGCGACGGTTCCGGCATGGCGCTCCACGTAGGCATGCCCCGCCCCAGGTTCCCGTTTTTCAGCAGCCAGAAAATATCGCCTTCGGTCGCCTGCACCTGCACGCGTTCGCTGCGCAGGCTGGGACGTTTCCGTCGCCCCAGTGCATCCGCGCCATGGCACTTCGCGCAATGATCCGCGAAAAGTTTTGCTCCACCCGCAATCGCCTGCGGCTGTCCGGTATAAGGATTCACCTTGGAGTGAAAGTCCGCCGGCACCGTCTGCATCCACGAACCGTCCGCCAGCGCCATGCAGATAACCAGCGCCCCGAGGCTCAGCATCACCCGCAACGGCATCCTGTGCCGTTGCGTCGCACCCCAGCAACGAATCAAAAACTTCTCGCCCGCGCTTCTTGCGCTCATTCGTTTTTCCGCCGAAACATATTCCAGACCTGCTGCACTTCGTAGGAGACCGAAAAGCGATACAACACATGCGCACTGTTGTCGTTCAACCCAAACTGCGGTGAAAAAAGAATCGTCGGCCCGCGCGGAATGTCAAAACTCACCGTAGGCCCCAGATATTGCGAAGTAGCCTTCCACCCAAAGCCGTCCGTGGTGCCCAGTCCGCCGTACAACTCCGCGCCCGCCGCGAAATTCTCGCGGCACCAAAAACACGACTTGCCGCGGGAGATCAGGCTCAGCGGCCGGCTCGCTCCCAACGCGTAACCGAATTCCCAAGGCTCGCTCTCATTCAACGATTTCTCCGCTATGAAGTTCTCAGAAAAATTCCAGCCGTGGGTATTGGTGGACAAAATCAGCTTCAGCTCCATCTCCCGCTCGATCTGCGGCCGCGCAACGGAGTTCGGGATCGTGAGGTCCGCCACGCTGTCGTGCCCTACAATTTCCAGCAAGCTGCGATCCGCGAAGTTGGTGTTCTCGTATTCCACGTACAACACCGGATTGATGAAGTGCTCCCGCAGCAGCGGCCGGAAGCGGTTCTCCCAGCGGAAGCCCGTGAAAATAGTCGAGTCGTTCTTGGTGGCCTGCCCGTCCAGATAAAACTCCGTGGTCCACCAACCTTTCACCCCGTACTCGAACTCCAGCGTGCTCCCCAGGAACGCATTGCCACCGGGCGGCGCCGCCTGCGTGTTCTTCAGCGAAATTTCCAAATCGCCCGGCTCTTCCAACGCGGACGAATACGTGACGAAGTAAGGCGGCTCCTGTGCGGCGGCCCGCGGCCAGAGCACGAAAAGCAGCGAGAAAGCAACCAGCGCGGACCGCCACAGTACGCGCACAGGAACTCGAACGTGATTCGTAGTGGAGCGAATCATAGGTCTACCGGCCGAAAATTCTAGTTGCAACAAGATTGCAACTAGAAAACAAAAAAACACCGCCGCCGCATGCCTACTTGCAATTGACTTACAACTGGAAAACAACCAAACCAGAGCGCTTGCTGCAATTCCTACTTGCAACTGGTTTACAACTGGAGGAAGAATTAAACTGCACCGCCGCAATCCTGTCAAGCCCCGCTGGAATCTTTTTTTTGCCCGCTCCGCCGCCTAATCGCGCAAAGCACGCGCGGTACCCTTGCGGCTTAGATTCCTACGCGATTTGCAAAGCAGGCAGGCGAGATTTACGGCAGTGGCGGCAACCCCACTTGGGCCAAGAGTTCCCGAAAACGAGGTTCACCGTCCAAACGGGAAAGCTGCCAATCAACGCGCATGGTCACAAGTGCTGGCTCGCGTTGCTGGTAAGCAGCCTGTAAATAATCCAGTGATTCCTGCTTTCGTCCCAGCGAGGCGCAAGTCCGCGCCAGATTGTAAGCCGTCTCTTTGCCGTTTGCGTGCAGCCGTTGTTGCTCCTGCAGAATTTCGCTCCACATTCCCCGCGGTCCGCCGCGCGCCAATCCCTTCTCACCGGCTCTAACAACTTCCAGGCGCGCCTGATCGTGCAGCAGCGTCGCAGCCTTTCTGGACTCCGCCAGGTATTGCGGATATTCGCCTTGCCCCAGATACACCGTCGCCAGGTAATTGTGCGGGGAGAGAAAGTCCGGCTCAGCGTCTGCCAGTTGCTGCAGCAGTTCAGCTGCCTGCGTCGTCTGGCCGGAGTGGAATAGCACCAGTCCCTTGTCCGCCAGAATGGATTTGGAGTTGGGATCCAGCTTCTGGGCCTTTTCAATCTCTTGCAGTGATTCCGAATATCGCCCCAGATGCAGCAAGAACGTGCCGTACCAGTAATGCGCCACGGACGAGTTGGGATCCAGGGTTAGCGCGCGTACGAATTCCCGCTGCGCTGCCGCCGCGTCCCACGACCAGTAGAAATCCACGAACGCCAGGGCGCTGTGCGCTCCAGAAAGGGAATCATCCAACGCGATCGCGCGCTGCGCGGCTGCCTGCGCGCGTGGGTAAGCTTCGTTGGCCGGCATCAGCGAATACTCACGCAGCAAGTTGTAACAATTCGCCAGTCCCACATACGCCTCCGCATACTGCGGATCGCGCACCACGGCCTGCGTGAAATAATCCACAGCTTGATTCAACGTCTCCGGAGTCCGTTTCTGCCAGTAATAAATCCCGTTCAGATAAAGCTGTTCCGCCGCCGGATCAGGCGTGTGGTGCCGCGCCGCCGCGGGCGTCGCGCGCACGGCACGCGCGGAAGATGCCCTCCGCACCACCGTCACCGCCAGTAATGCCGCCACCAACACCGCCACAAGGATCGCCATATATCGCCCCGCGGGCCAGTTGTGCGGCGGTAGTGTAAGGCGCTCCGCGCTTCGTCGTTCGCCCACGCGCCTGTCAGTGAAGCCCACATTCGCCTGCGCCTCGGCGCCCGCACCGGCGCTCGTTTCCGCTGCGGCTCGGGCGGCGATTCCGGTCAATGCATCGGGATTTGGGTCGGTTTCTTGCTCGCCGGCGATCTTTGCCCCGTGCAGCCACTCCGCCAGCTCGTCGGTGTAGGCGTACACGTTCGCTCGGCCGGCTCCAGGCACACGATGCACCGGCAGCCCGCGCGTCGTCTCCCAACGCTTCACGGTCCGCTCGTCGCGCCCAAAGAACGCGCCGATCTCTTTCCACGTATCCAGGCGCCGATTCGCTCGAGGGCTTGATTCTGTCGCACCCATATCCCGATTTGTCCCGAATTGTCCTTTGCTGCCCATCGCGCGGGGGGACGCGCTGGTTAATGATACCCCTGACCGGGGCGTATGTTTAGCGCCTTCCTCTGCGCCGCCTGGCTAACCGGGCCACACCAGGAAGCGCGGCACAACCGGAACGATATTCCCTGACGGCACCCCGCCGTGGGAAACCTACACCCAGATCCCTCGCGCCCACGCCAGAAAATATTGAGCCGGCACCAGAACCTGTGCCATCCTAGCCCTGGTGTCGCAGCTCTCTATTTTTCTGTGAGGTTGCCCCGGATGAAGCAGACGTTCCTGGCGTGGTCCCTGACCGCCGCATTCGCGCTGTGCGCGTCCGCGCAACAACCCGCTGCGCAAGGTCCCCGGCCCGCGGTTGAAACGATCCAAATAGACCTAGGCGCCCCAGCCCAACCCTTCCCGCACTTCTGGGAACAAATCTTCGGCTCCGGCCGCGCCATCCTCTCGCTGCGCCAAAGTTATCGCGACGACCTGCGCGAAGTGAAAGCCGCCACCGACTTCCAATATATCCGCTTCCACGCAATCTTTCACGATGAAGTCGGCGTCTACGACGAAGACGCCGCGGGAAAACCAATCTACAACTTCTCCTACGTGGACCAGATTTACGATGGCCTGCTGCAAGCCGGCGTGCGCCCCTTCGTCGAGCTCAGCTTCATGCCCAAGAAGCTCGCCGCCGAACCGAAGTATCAGGATTTCTGGTACAAACCCAACGTCTCGCCGCCCAAGAGTTACGCGAAATGGGCCGAACTCGTCCACCAGTTCGCGCAACACCTGGTGGACCGCTACGGGCTCGACGAAGTTTCGCAGTGGTATTTCGAAGTTTGGAACGAACCCAACCTTGATTTCTGGGCCGGCGTTCCAAGAGAACAAACCTACTTCCAGCTTTACGATGCTGCCGCGCGCACCCTGAAGGAAGTCAGCCCGCGCCTGCGCGTCGGCGGCCCCACCACGGCTCAAGCAGCCTGGGCCGATCGTTTCATTCAGCACGTCGTAAAAGAAAACGTCCCGGTGGATTTCGTCTCTACCCACGTCTACGGCAACGATTCGGCGGCCGATGTTTTCGGCACTCACGAACCAATCCCGCGCACGCAAATGGTCTGCCGCGCCGTGCGCAAAGTTCACGACCAGATCGCCGCTTCGGCCCGCCCCAATCTACCACTGATCTGGAGCGAATTTAACGCCAGCTACATGAACGAACCAGACGTCACCGACTCCACCTACATGGGCCCTTGGATGGCTGACACCATTCGGCAGTGCGACGGCCTGGTGGATATGATGAGTTACTGGGCATTCTCCGACGTCTTCGAAGAACAGGGTGTAGTGAAGCGCCCCTTCTACGGCGGCTACGGCCTAATCGCCGAAGACGGCCTGCCCAAACCCGCCTTCAACGCATTCAAGCTCCTCCACAAGCTCGGCGAAACAAGAATTCCCGTAAATACCGACAACGCTCTCGTCACCCGCCGCGCCGATGGCACAGTCGTGATTGCGCTATGGAATACTCCGGTAGTTGGGGGAGGAGGCGAACCAAAAGAAGTAGAGCTACAGCTGAATTCACTGGCAAGCCGCAGGAAAGCAACGGTCTACCGCGTGGACGCCGATCACGGCTCGCTGCTCAAAGCCTACGCCGCGATGAATAGTCCCGCCTACCCCACGCAAGCGCAAATTCAATCGCTGCGTCAAGCCGCGCAATTACCGCCCCCAGAAAAAATGTCCATCCACAACGGGCAAATCGCGCTGCAGCTGGCCCCCGACGCCCTCGTGTTAATCGAAATTCGCTGATTCAAATTTCTCGCGTTACCCTTAATTCCGCCTGGCCCATTTTGGAGTGCAGCGCCTTGCCACCGCTTTCGCCACCAATTCAGCCACAGCGCAAATCGCGCCAGGCGAGGCTTGCCTCGCCCCACACACCGTGAGCAGGGCGCCGCAAAGCCCGACCTCACCTCTGCGCATCCACCACCGGCCCTGGTGCCGCGGTCGGATGATGCCCCAACTCATTCCCCGTGATAATCGCATTCCGAATCTGCGCGAAAATATCCGTCAGAGTATTCGGCGTGTGCGGAATCAAAATCGTATTCGTATGATCGTTGGCCGCCACCTCTTTCAAAGTATCGAAATACTGCGTCATTAAAACTAACTGCATCACATCCTGCGGCGTCGATCCCGGTACTGTCTTTGCGAAATCCTCCACCGAATCCTTCAACCCCGCGATGATCGCCTTGCGCTGATTCGCAATCCCCTCGCCCTGCAGCCGTTTCGATTCAGCCTCCGCCTCCGCCTGCTTCACCAGCAATAATTTGTTAGTCTCCGCGCGCGAAACCGTAGCCTCCCGCTCCCGCTGCGCCGCATTAATGTCGTTCATCGCCGCCTTCACCTTCTGGTCCGGCACGATGTCCGAAATCAGCACCTTCACGATCGAATACCCATACTCCTTCATCGAAGCGTCCAGGTTATCGCGCAAATCCCCCGCAATGTCCGCCTGGTTCAAAAAAGTATCGTCCAATTTCATCTTCGGCACATGCCCCAGCACCACGTTGTACACCATCGACTCGATCTGCTTCACCGGGTCTGACAACTTATAGAACGCCGACTCCACCCCCTCCGGAATTACCTTGTACTGAATCGAAACCGGAATCTGCACGAACACGTTGTCCTGCGTCTTGGTTTCCACCTGCACGTCAAACTGTTGCACCTTCATGCTCATCCGCTGCACCACGGTTTCCAGAAACGGCGTCTTCCAGTTCAACCCCGGCCCTGCCACCCGCGCAAACTTCCCCAGCCTCTGCACGATAGCCACCTGCGCCGTCTGCACCGTGAAAAACGACCCCAGAAATATGCTCAGCACAAAAAAAGTAAGCAAGCCTGCAATCAAAAGAACAAATGTCTCCACGCGCAATCTCCTTTTTGCGTCCCAAGATCCCGCACATGCCGGCGTGTCCCGGCGTAGCCACGGTAGCGTCGCTGCTTGCTGCGCCCGAGCGTGCCACAAGGTCAGCGCTAATAGAGCTCCGCGCTGGATAAGACCGTGCCGCCCGCCCCGCCTGCGATCACAACGGTCCCATTGTTGAGTAGTGCCGCGATGTGCACGGATCGCGCGACCGTTAACGATCCGGTCGCAGTAAAAGTTCCACTGGCGGGATTGTATAATTCCGCGCTGGCCGTCGCACCCGCGGGCGAGAGCACAAGACCACCTGCTAGCAATACCAATCCGCTGCCCAGGAGGGTCGCAGTGTGCTGAGAGCGCGCCGTGGTCAAGTTACCGGTCGTCATGAAAGTTCCATTCGCGGGGTTGTACAGTTCCGCGCTGGAGGAAGCGAAGCTGGAATTGACCACGCCTCCGGCGATCAGCACGGTACCGTTCGGCAGCAACGTTGCTGTGTGAGACACGCGGGGAGTATTCAAGCTGCCGGTTAAGTTGAACGATCCGGCTACCGGGTCATAAATCTCAGCGCTGGCTGGGAAAGATCCGCCTGTGCCCTGCCCGCCGGCGATCAGCACGGTACCGTCATCGAGCCGCGTCGCAGTATGCTGTCCGCGCGCTATCGTGAGGTTTCCCGTGTAGGTGAATTGACCTGTTGCAGGATTGTACAGTTCCGCGCTCGCGAAAAAGGAACTGGGAGATGTCTGGCCTCCCGTGATCAGGACCATCCCGTTATTAAGCAAGGTCGCAGTGTGATCATACCGCCCAGTGTTTAAGCTGCCCGTTGCGGCAAAGGTTCCGGTCGCAGGGTTATACAACTCCGCGCTGGACAAGCCCGGTGGTCCCGTGGAGGAACCACCCGCGATGAGAACCATTCCATTCTCGAGCAGCGTCGCGGTAGCGAAGTTGCGTGGAGAAATGGGTGTACCGGTTAGGCTGAATGTCCCGGCTGCGGGATTGTACAATTCGGCAGGCGCGGGAACTTCAGGTGATCCATCCGCCATCAGTACCAAGCCATTGTCTAGAACAGTCGCGGTAAAGTCCTCTCGCGCCAACTTCATGCTCGCGATAGTTATAAAGCCCGTCGGCCGCACGTTCAGGTTGGCTGTGCCACTGATGGTCCCGGCCGCAGCGGTCACCGTGATCGGTTCCACGGTTGCCGGCGAACCCACCGCAACAGCCGCCCCTGGATTCGTCGTGTCATTGCTGATCTGCACCGTCCCGGAATCCGAAGAACTCCACGCCACTGCGTGTAGCTGCTGGTTCCCTCCAGCAAAAGTTCCCGTAGCAATAAATCGCTGGTACGTTCCCGGAGAAATTGTCGGAGTCGCCGGAGTCGTCGCAGGCGCGGCAGATACTGCAATGGCAGTGAGCCCCGCCGGCGTCAGCGTTCCCGGCTCATAGAATTCCGCGCTGGCCAGCGATCCATTCGCATCGAATCCGCCAGCAACCAGAACCGTTCCATTAGGCAGCAGCGTCGCAGTTTGTCCCGCGCGCGCGCTGTTCAAGCTGCCCGTCGTCGCGAAAGTTCCCGCGACGGGATCGTACACTTCCGCGCTGGATAGCGGCACGTCCGTGGTGCCGCTCAATACGAAGCCACCTGTCAGCAACACGGTTCCGTTATTCAAAAGTGTCGCGGTGGGATCCACGCGCGCCGCATTCACATTGCCGGTTGCAGTGAACGTCCCGTTCGCAGGGTCATACAGCTCAGCGCTCGCCAGAGCCACAAAGCCAGCACTGCCGGGCGCCTCGCCACCCGCGAACAGAACCATCCCGTTATTCAGCAGCGTCGCCGAATGGTAACAGCGCTCCCCATTCAAACTGCCCGTGAGCGTGAACGTTCCGGTAGCCGGGTTATACAACTCCGCACTCCCCAGCGTCGCGTTGGTGTTAGTGCCGCCCGCGAACAGCACCATCCCGTTATCCAGCAGCGTCCCGGTAGTCAGCCGGCGCGCCACGTTCATGCTTCCAGTCGGTGTGAACGTCCCCGCCACCGGGTCATATATCTCCGCGCTGGCCAATGCCTGCAGCGGATCCGTTGCGCCCGCGCCACCCGCAACCAATACCGTCCCAGCTTGCAGCAGAATCGCTGGAAACAATCGCCGCGGCGTGTTCAAGCTTCCGGTAGCGGTGAACGTGCCTGACACAGGATTATAAAGCTCCGCACTGCTCAAAAAACCGCTGGAATTATAGCCGCCCGCAATCAGCACCATTCCACTATTCAACAGCGTCGCGGAATGCAGTTCGCGCGCGGTGCTCATGCTGCCGGTAACCGCGAAAGTTCCACTCGCCGGGTTATACAGCTCCGCTTCGGACAGGTAAGCTCCCGACGCCATCCCTCCGGCGATCAGCACCATCCCGTTGTTGAGCAGCGTCGCGGTCGCGTCTGAGCGCGCCATACTCATGCTCCCGGTCGCCAAAAAACCAGGAGTCACCGTCAAGCTCGCCGCGTTGCTGGTCACGCCGTTGGCCGACGCGGTGATCTGCGTCATGCCCGGCAATAAACCCATCGCAACGCCGCTGCTGGCGTCGACCGTCGCAATATTCGCAGCGCTGCTCGCCCACGCGAACGCAACTCCGCTCATGACGTTCCCCTTCTGATCTTTCGCCGTCGCGCTAAACGAATCACCCCCACTCACCGCGATGGACGATTGCCCAGACGTCACCACAATCGTCGTAACGGTGGGCGTACTCCCGGATCCGCCGCAATCAGTCAGAAAAATACACAGCAGCAGCAACGGAAAAACGAGCCAAGTGGATTTGCGAGTCAGCACAGGAATGTTGCTCCACATCGCAGGTCTATGCATAGCAACGCGCTGGATGATTTCCATTCAGGCGGCGCAGCATAGCATGAATATGCTGCACGCTAGTAAGAAGAGGTACACCTATCTGCCTTATCAATTACTGGGCTAATCCAAAGTTCACTGCAGGAAACATCGTTCGCGCGGAACATTCTTACAAGATGGGTCAGGCAATAGGTGATTCGTCATGTACCGAACCTCCGGCCAGCGAAGCCCCGTCACGGCCGCATTCCAGGATTCTCCGCAATCGGCAAATTAATTTCCCGCACCGGCCGGTCCATCTCCTCAGGCGCAGCAGGCAAATCCAATCCATCGGTAAGCAGCAACCCCTGCAGCGCCGCCGCATTGATCCACACATTTTCCAGCGTGGTGATGTAACTCGTCTCCAATTGCACCAGCGTTCTCTGCGCGATCAATACCTGCGGATACGCGGCCGCGCCCTCATGATATTTCCGCAAGTAAAGCTCGTAAGCCTGCCGCGCATGCGGCAGCGTCCGGCCCTTGTAACGTTCCGCGATCGCCCGCGAACTCGCATAATTCTGCACGATGGGCGCGGCCATCTGCCGCAGCACCAACGCCACGCGCTGTACCTCCAGCGTCGCGCGCTCGCGATCCGCATCCGCCGCCGCAATGTTTCCTTGGTTGCGATTGAAAATCGGCAGATTCACTCCCACTTCCGCGAATGCTTCCGAGCCCACCGCTTTTGCCGGCACCGTCCCCAGCTGCTCGAAACTATAGGAATATCCCGCCCGCAAAAATAAATCCGGAATCGATTCATGCTGCGCGCGCTGCACCTCCGCATCCGCCCGCGCCACTCCCAGCCGCGCAATCTTCAACGCCGGACTATCCCGCAAAATCGTCTGCAATATTTGCTCGGCGTTCACCTCTGGCAATTTTTCCAGGTCGCCCTGCAAATGCTCTAGGGCCAGATCTGGCTTGCCCACCACCGCCGCCAGCACGCTCCAGGCGCGCTGTTGCTCTTGCTGCTCGGTAATCACGGCAAGGTCATCCTGGTCCGCTTCCACGTCCGCTTCCAACACGTCCGGCTGGTCCGCCTGCCCCACGTTAAAAAGCTGCCGCGTAGTTTCGGCTGCATCCTTTGCAATATCGCGCAACTTCCCGCGCGTCTCCACCATCGCCTGCATCGCCAGCGACTGGTAGAACGCAATCCGAACTCCATTCTCCACGCGCAAACGCTGCTCATCCGCTTCAGCCGCCGCCTGCTTTCCTTCGGCATCGAATATTTCCCGGTCCAGTCTCAGCTTCCCGCCCAGTATCACGTTCTGCTGCACGAACACCCCCTGCTCGCCCCCGCCGTAAGACCCACCGCGAATTTCGTCGCCCGTGTACCCGATCGTGGGATTGGGCCACAGCCCCGCCTGTCGCGAGTGCCCCGCCGCGGCCCGCACTCCAGCCTTTGCCTGCGCCAAAGTCGGATTGTTCGCCAGCGCCATCTCCTGCAATTGTTCCAGCTTCAGCCCGGGCTCCTGCGAACCGGCCTCTTGCGCCGGTCGCTCGTGCACAGTCTGGTGCTGCTCATGTTGTTGCGCGGAACCCGCTGCAGGTACAGTCTGCGCCGCCACCATCATCGCCGGCCCCATCGCGCCTACAAAAATATTCAACAGCAGAAAATTCCAAAATGTCAGGCGTCTCATCACCGCTCTCCCGTATTCCGCTTTCATCAAATTCAAACTCAACCTCTAACGCCGCTCGCCCGTACCATTCATCCCCGGCATCGTCGCCCCACCGTTCTTCCGCAGTTTTTCACGCAAATTCACAATCTCCTCATAACGCTCCGCCGGCAGCACCCGAATCAAAGTCATCATCCCCTGCATGTACCCGCTCCATCCCGGACGCAATCCAAACGTCTCCGGCTTCTCCACCATCGCGTCCATCGCCATCGCCGGACTCTCCATGAACGCGTCCTGCGGAAACCCCGGCACGAAATTCGCATCCTTACTCACGTCCGCTTGCCCCATCTGCATCCCGCCCATTCCTGGTGCTCCTGACTGCTGCGAAGATTGCTGCGCAGACGACGATTGAGGTGACAATGGCCCGTTCGTAGTCGGCTGCGACACCGCAGATCCAACTCCCATCCCGCGCCCCATGCTCGGCCCATTTTCCGCCGCTGTCGCCGCAGCTCCGCGCACCATGCCCATCCCCTCCTCCATGCCTGCGCCCGCCACCATTCCCGCGCGCCGCGTCATCGGCCCCGCCATTGACGACATCTGGTTCATCATGTGATGTGGCATGTGGCAATGAATCATCCAATCGCCCGGATTGGTCGCCACAAACTCCACGTTGCGCGACTGCGCCACTCCCACCAGCACCGTATTATTCGGCCCCCAAGTAGCCCGCGGCTGTCGCCCGCCTTCAGTCCCGGTAATCACAAACTGGTGCCCGTGCATGTGTATCGGATGATGGTCCATTCCCAAATTGATAAATCGCAACCGCACCCGGTCCCCCATGCGCACGATCAAAGGCGTGTTCGCCGGCCCCGATTTTCCATTCAGCGTCAGCCAATTAAATTCCATGCTCATCGAATTCGGCGTCGGATTATTCGGCAATACCGCGTACTCCTGTAAGATAATCGCGAAATCTTTCTCCACCGGCGGGTCGTACGCCTCCGCCGGATGCATGATGAACGCTCCGATCATTCCCATCATTTCCTGCATGGCCATGTGCGAGTGGTAAAACAAAGTCCCTTCTTGCTGCAGCGTGAACTCGTAAACATATCGCCCACCCGGCGAAATCGCATCCTGCGAAAGCCCCGGCCCGCCGTCCATCGCAAATGGAATATCAAATCCGTGCCAGTGCATCGAAGTCGCTTCCGGCAAGTGATTGTCCACGATGATTCGCACCCGCTGGCCCTGCCGCGCTTGAATCGTCGGACCAGGCGCGCTGCCGTTGTATCCCCACAAATTCAAAATTTTCCCCGGATAAATCTCCTGTCGCACCGGCTCCGCCACCAGATGAAACACCTTCACTCCGCCATCCATCTCAAAAGCCAAATCCGGCAAATCCGGTGTCACCACCACGCGCAACCCTGCGCCATCCGGCGCATGACGCTCTTCACCAATCCCACGCCCGCCCGCCCGCGCCTGGGCCAAATTTCCGGCGCGCAGCGCCCCTGGAGCCAGCGCCCCAGCCCCCGCCACCACCGCCCCCTGCAAAAAATCGCGCCGTGTCCGCTTCATATCTCCCTCCGGTCCTGATCAGTTGCCTTCTGGAGCGCCGGCGCCCCGCCGGCTCTGTTGAATTTGTTGTTGCTTTTGTAGCGGCCGCCTGCCTTTTAGGGGGCATAGTTGAATCTGCGATAAGCGTCGCCTTACGCCGTCGCGTGCACGCCCACGCTAAAGACGCAATTCTGAAGGACTAGATAGGACGGACCAAAAACGAGGAACTCAAATACGAAGAATGGAATTGTTCTGCTGCGAAAAAATCGTTGCATCTCGCGGCGGAGCCAAATCCGAAAAAAATGATGCACCCGCGTTCACAACTTCCGCGCCAACCGCGCCGTGAAACAATTGCGCCGGGTAGCCCGTCGCGCTCAACCGAACCCGCGAAAGCCCGTCGCTCTGCACAGCCGCAAAACCTGAATGGTGATGCCCCAAGCAATCAGGCTTTGCAGGGCCCTGGTGGTGTGAGCTACTACCCACATCAGCCGCCGCGTGCCCGCACCCCTGGCTCTCCGTCGCTGCAGTAGCCCCCGAACCCAAACAATTCGCGCAAGTCGCCGAGCACGTAAACGCATAAATCAACGCCAGCGACAAAATCGCCGCCACCAATCGCGCCCGGAATGCGCAGCTAACTCTCACAAGACGCACTATAGCACCGCGCCGCACACACCGAAAGCGCGCGCAATTCATCGCAGCCAAATCAGGCAACCTCATTTCTTCCGCAAGGCGCGTCAGCGGATGTCAAAATCGCGCACGATTAGTCGCGTATCAACGGTCACATGCGGTGAGATGGCGTGAAAGCCCCACAGGTGCACCCAGGCGTTCCCGGTGCGCATCGTGAGAAACGATTTCATTACTCCAGGAGGAAAGAAGAACAGGAAGACCACAATCACCGACAGAGCGGAATGCGATAGAGAGTCGTAGCGAGTCCAGGATTCAAACACGTGCATCGCCGGATAGCTGGCCGCTCCCAGCAAAAAAGCGGTTATCGGAGACGCCAGCCGGGCATAACGCGGCAGCAAAATGCTGTAAACAAATATCATGATTGGCAGATCGGTGCCGAACATGTGAACAACAAACGTGAGCAAGCCGCCAACGATTTGCTGGTGGCGCGTCAGCTGCGTGATGTTCGGCCCCAGCGTCAGGTCCAGGACGCAGCCGATGGCCAGCACCACAAGAATTACAATCACATCGCTCTTAAGATTGGCTGATTTCAGATTCAGTTGCTGATTCGAGTAGCCGCGCAGCCGAAAAACGACGTAAGGAACGAGGCCGAGAAATATCCCGTTGTAAGCTGCCCACGTGTACACCTCATTCGGAGACTCGACGCGCGTCGCTCCTACCAGCGACCCGTTCAGATGCAGCGCGATGGCTTCGCCGAAATAATGGATCCCAATAAAACGTCCGGCCAGCAGCACCAGTCCACCGTAGATCCACAAAAATACGGTCTCGCGCAAGGCGACTCCGCGCTCCGGCGCGCGCTCGGCCAGTTCAGGCAAAGGCCGCCGGCGCGTGATTAGCGCGACCAGCCCCGTCTCCAGAACCAGAAATAACAGCGCGATCGAGCTGAAAATCACCTGTCCAGCTGGATTCACCGGACCAGGGCCAATCTGCAAGGGCATCGTTCCGTGACAAAGCCACAGCGCCCCCAGGCTCATCAGCACCCAAAGCACCAACGCGATCTGTAGGCTGCGCTGCCGGATCAAGTAACCGAGCTTCGAACCAAACGGAGCCACGTCCGCTCTCCTTCCGTGCGCCTTCCTCTTCTCGCTTCGCAGCCTCTCCCACTAACTCATCATGCCCTGCCAGTATGCATCCTCCGACCTCGCGCGACGAACCCCTGTAGCACGCGCCATCGCGGGGCGTCGAGCTGCGTCCCAGTTGACACCCTCGAAGCCTGCGCTGCGCCAAGCGATCCACGACGAAACACAATCTAATCGCGAATCCAGATCGCCAATTAAACATCAGCTTCAATCTCTGTATAATAGTTGCGTGGAACGTAACCCAGTTCCACGGAAGTCGTCTCGCCCAGCCAGATCGCTTCTCCAGAACCAGCCCAGCTCGAAGACCCCCGGCTGATAGCCAGGGCACAATTCCAGCAAGCTCAGGAGACCGTATTCCTCACGCGAATTCCCACTGCAATCCGCGGACTGAATTCACGCGCTGCAGAATTCACTGAGAGAACAATCGATCATGCGAACCTTCACCCCTCTCCAAAAACCCCCGCAAAGAATTGTCGCGGCGGCTCTGCTATGTCTCGCCGCCTTGCTCATCGGCGCGGCCGGCAATGGCGCCGCGCCACCGGTCAATCGCGACGCCATCCTCAATCACTTGAACTCCATCATCAGCTGGTATCGCGATTCCAGCTCCAAAATCCAATCCGTCGGCCTTCCCAGCGACGCGATCTATCAGGACACGTCTCAAAATCTCGCGCAGCAAGCTGTCCGCCTCGCGTTTCAAGCCGCGCAAGCGGCCGCTGCCTTGGTGAACTCCTCGGACCAGTCCAATGTTCCGGGGTCAGCAGATGCTTCAGGAAGCTCCATGCAAGAACAGAACCTCGCCCAGACGCTCGCCACTCTGAAAGCTCGTATTGACCAGGACCAATCCGCACTCGACGCCCTAAATAAAAAGATCGCAACCGCGCCGCAAAGCAAGCGTCAAAGCCTCACCGCTCAAAGAGACTCACTGCAAGCCGAAATCGCGCTCGACCAAGCCACGCTGGACGCGGTCCAGAAATTGGCGACGTTCGTCGAGAGCAACGAGGAATCCGGCTTCGGCGGCTTCTCCGGCAGCATCAACGATCTTGCGCGCACCGTCCCTGAGATTCTCGGCGATGCCAACGCCCAGAGAACCGCGGCCAAACCCGCGGCCGCGCAGCCTTCAATTTCCAAATCCTCTGGACTGATCGGCCAAGCCCTCACGTTGTACACAGAGCTGCGCACCATGCACAACATTGACCAGCTCGCGAACGAAACCGCACGCATGCACGACAATGCTGCCGCCCTGCGCAAACCCATGCGCGATACGCTCGCCGCAACCATTCAACATGGACGCAATCTCACCAGTCAGACCCCGCCATCCGATCCCGCACAAGCACAGGCCGCGCAGCAGGAATTGCGCTCGCTCACCGGTCAGTTCAAGCAGCTATCGAACGTCGTCATCCCGCTCAGCCAGGAAATGATGGTCCTCGATCAAAGCCGCTCCAACTTCCTCAACTGGCGCAACTCCATCGCCCGCGAATCCAAAGACTCGCTGCGCTCCGTTGTCTCCAACGCCGTCGCGATCCTGCTTGCTCTCGGCGTTGTCTGGGCACTTTCCGAAGTCTGGCGCCGCTGGACCTTCCGTTACGTTCACGATTTGCGTCGCCGTCGCCAATTTCTGCTGCTCCGCCGCTTCGTCATGGGCTTCCTGGTCTGCGCGGTTCTCACCCTCGGCGTCGTCAGCGATTTCAGTTCGCTCGCCACTTTCGCAGGCTTCGCCACAGCCGGCATCGCCGTCGGATTGCAAGCCGTTCTGCTATCGGTCGCCGCTTACTTTTTTGTGATTGGCCGCTACGGAATCCGTATCGGAGATCGCGTCAGCATCGCGGGTGTCACCGGCGACGTGATTGATGTCTCGCCCGTGCGTTTCTATCTGATGGAACTGGCGGGCAGCGATGTGAATCTGTATCCCACCGGTCGCATCGTGGTCTTCTCCAACGCCGTCCTGTTCCAGGCCACCACGCCTCTTTACAAACAAATCCCCGGCACGGAATACACCTGGCACGAAGTCGTCATGCAATTCGTCGCGGGCGCTGATTACAACCTGGCGGAGGAAAAATTACTCGGTGCGGTGAATTCCGTGTACGACAAATATCGCCAGGACATCGAGCGCCAGCACAATGAACTCGAGCGCCGCATCGAAATCGAGATGAAACCACCCACGCCCCAGGCCAAGCTGCATTACGCCGACGCCGGACTCGAATTTTTGGTGCGTTACCCCACAGAACTTCGCACCGCCCCCGATATAGACGAACAAATCATAAGAGCCGTCCTCGACGAGATCGAAAAAGACCCCAAACTAAAAGCTTCCGTAACCGGCTGGCCCAGAATCCGCGCCGCCGTAAAGGTCTAACAGCGCGCACAAGAAATCTGCTGACGCCGGATTTTCACGCGCCGTCATCGGAACTCACCGATCGCCTCAATCAAAATTGGTTCGCTCGAAAACGGCCTCGACTTGCTTTCGCGTCAGTGGCGCGCGAATACTCCTTTGCAAGATCATCACAAATCTCTCTTCCGATTTCACGGAAATACCCGCGATACCATCCGACAGCTCCTTGTATGCAAACCTCACAATTTTTCCGTCGGGCGAGGTTGCAGTCCACGCTTCATATCTCATCGCTCGCCTCCTCTTTTCGACCCTGTAGTATAGTGACGCCAAACCAGGAATCGTTTCAGCGTCGCGACCTGCGACAAGCCGCTGCGGCCTCTCATGTTACAGTGTCGCGCGAGGAGTAAAGTCCGTGAACGCATGCATCCCGTTTTCCACGTGCAGAATTTCTAAGCACAAAGTGTCGCAATTTGGATTTGCAACGGTGGTTTTAGCGCTGGTCATACTGCTCGCTCCAGCATCGCGCGCGCAACAATCCGCGCCACCCGCCGCGCAGCCCGCACCCGACAAGCCAGCCTCCGCGCAACCTTACAAACCCCTCGAAGGCGATTTCATCGTGCACGACTTCCACTTCAAATCCGGCGAAACCCTGCCCGAATTGCGCATGCACTATCGCACCCTCGGCACTCCCGTGCGCGATGCCAGCGGCCGCGTCAGCAACGCCGTGCTCATCCTCCACGGCACCGGCGGCTGGGGTGGAAATTTTCTCGTGCCGCAATTCGCCGGCGTCCTCTACGGCCCCGGCCAGCTCCTCGACATCACCCGTTACTACATCATCCTCCCCGACAACATCGGCCACGGAAAATCCAGCAAGCCCAGCGACGGCATGCACGCGCATTTCCCTCAATACGAATACGACGACATGGTCACCGCGCAGCACGAACTCGTTGCAAAAGGCCTGGGCGTAAATCATCTCCGCCTGATTATGGGTACTTCCATGGGCTGCATGCACTCCTGGATTTGGAGTGAAACCTATCCCGATTTCATGGACGCGCTCATGCCCCTCGCCTGCCTCCCCGTGCAAATCGCCGGACGCAATCGCCTCTGGCGCAAAATGTTGATGTCCGGCATTCGCCAGGATCCCGATTGGCAGAATGGCGATTACACCACCGAACCCCGCGCTGGCCTCGAAATCGCTGCGGACATGCTCCTGATCGCCGGCGGCGCTCCCCTCCCCATGCAGCTGAGCTTGCCCACGCGCGACGCCGCAGACCGCTGGCTGCAAGACGTAACGAAACGCGAAACGGAAACTCTGGACGCTAACGATCTGCTCTACGCCGTGAACTCTTCGCGCAATTACGATCCCTCCGCGGACCTGGGAAAAATTACCGTCCCGGTAATGTTCGTGAATTCCGCCGACGACTTCATCAATCCGCCCGAGCTGGGCATCGCCGAGCGTGAAATCCAGAAAGTGAAAAACGGAAAATTCGTGCTACTACCAATTTCCGAGCAAACCCACGGCCACGGCACCCACACCTGGGCCGCCCTCTGGCAGCAATACCTGGAAGAACTCCTCGACGAATCGCAACCGCCCGCGCCTGCGTCAAAATGAAGCAAAGCGCAACCGCAAACAAAAAAGCGTCCGCGCTCAATTGAGGTTCCTGGGATATGGCTTCGCAGCGCCAGCGAATTTTGACGATGAACAGAGGGTCGGCGACGTTGAAGTCCACCCTCTACGAAGTCGGCGCGCACAACCAAGCTTTGCTCTCGATTTCGGTCGCTTACAATGGCGCAGCGGGCGCGCGTATAAGAATTGCCGATGCCAGCGGCGCCACCCCCTTCGATTCTCCAGCAAAAGCCAACGACTCGAACGCCGCGCTGGAAACGATGTTCGCGTGGCTCGAAAAACACGAATATCTTTCGGCGCTGATCGCTGCAGGCCACCGCCTGGTTCACGGCGGAGCACGTTACACCCAGCCGCAGCGCATCACCCCCAAATTTCTAACAGCACTCAACAAACTTGTGCCGCTGGACCCGGATCACCTCCCTTCCGCTATCGACGGAATAAAGTTCGTGGCGCGGAAATTTCCAAAGCTAGCGCAGGTAGCATGTTTTGACACCGCATTTCACAGCTCGCTGCCCACGGTAGCGAAAATGTACGCCCTACCACGGCGATTTTACGATCAAGACATTCGCCGCTACGGCTTCCACGGTCTATCCTTCGAATACATCGTAGGCGAACTCCGCAAGCTGGACCCGAAACTCGCCGCCGGCCGCGTCATCGTCGCGCACCTCGGCAGTGGCGCCAGCATCGTCGCGCTGCAAAACGGCCAGAGCATGGACACCTCCATGGGATTCACGCCGCTCGAAGGCCTCGTGATGAGCGCGCGCTCAGGCGACGTGGACCCCGGCCTGCTCCTCTATCTGCTCGCACAGAAAAAAATGTCCGCGCAGCAAATCGCCACGCTACTGAACAAACAATCAGGCCTGCTGGGAGTTTCCAGCACCAGCGGAGACATGCGCGACCTGCTGGAAAAAGCAAAGAAAGACCTACACGCAGCCGAAGCAGTAGATTTATTCTGCTATCGAGCGAAAAAATACATCGGCGCCTATGCCGCGGCTCTGCAAGGTCTCGATGCCATCGTTTTCACCGGGGGAATCGGCGAACGCGCCCCAGCCATCCGTGCACACATCTGCAGCGGGCTGGAATTCCTCGGCATCCACCTGGATGCCGCACGCAACGAACAGAACGCCCCGGTACTGTCCACAAACGCCAGCCCCGTGAACGTGCGCGTCATACAAACCAACGAAGATCTAATGATCGTGCAACACGTACGAAAGGTTCTCGACCAAAGAACCCCGAAGACAGAGTGAGGTCCCCATGTTTATTTTCGATGCAAAGTTGTCCACCGCCATCGATGCCGCGGCGCCAAAGCCGCAACCGACAAAAGAACTAGCGCCAATCGCAAAAGGCCCGCTCTCCGCCGACCTCCTCGACAAGATGCAACGCTACTGGTGCGCCGCAAACTATCTCTGCGTCGGCCAAATCTATCTCCTCGATAATCCGCTGCTCCGCGAGCCGCTGACTAAAGCCCACATCAAACCCCGCCTGCTAGGCCACTGGGGCACTTCCGCCGGACAAAATTTCATCTACGTCCACCTGAATCGCCTGATCCGCGACACACAAGCCGACATCATCTATATCTCCGGCCCCGGCCACGGCGGCCCCACTCTGAATGCCTGCGCCTATCTCGAAGGCACCTACACCGACGTCCATCCCGAAATCACGCAAGACGCTGCCGGCATGCGCCTGCTTTTCCGTTCTTTCTCCACTTCCGGCGGAATTCCCAGTCACTGCGGCCCGCACACTCCCAATTCCATGCACGAAGGCGGCGAACTCGGCTATTCGCTCGTGCATGCGTTCGGCGCCGCATTCGATAATCCGAACTTGATCGTCGCCTGCGTCGTCGGTGATGGTGAAGCGGAAACTTGCCCGCTCGAAGGCAGCTGGAAGAGTGTCAAATTCCTGAATCCGGCCCGCGACGGCGCTGTGCTTCCGATCCTGCATATGAACGGCTACAAAATTTCCGGACCCACGGTGACCGCGCGTTCGACCGACGAAGAACTCGTCGCGCAATTCCGCGGGCACGGCTACACGCCCTACTTTGTCGAAGGTGAGGATCCAGCGATCGTCCACCAACAGTTGGGCGCCGCGCTCGATCGCTGCTACGCCGAAATACGAGAAATCCAAGAGCAGGCGCGCACCAACGCCGCGCACAATCCATCGTCCCCACCCTGGCCGATGATCATCCTGCGCACTCCGAAAGGCTGGACTTGCCCCAAGGAAGTTGACGGGACGCCCGTCGAAGGCACCTTCCGCGCCCACCAGGTCCCGCTCTCCAACGTCTGCGAAGATCCCGCGCATCTGAAACTCCTCGAAGAGTGGATGCGCAAATACCAACCCGAAAAATTATTCGATCAGAACGGCCGCCTCATCGCCGAGCTGGCAGCGTTAGCGCCCGACGGAAATAAACGCATGGGCGCCAGCCCCCACGTAAACGGCGGCCGCGTACTGAAAGCTCTCGATCTCCCCGATTTCGCGCGCTACGCCCTCGAAGTCCCCGGTCCCGGCCAAGTTGTCGCCGAAGCCCCGCGCAAACTCGGCGAATATTTGCGCGACGTAATCAAACAAAATCCCACAAACTTCCGCCTCTTCTGCCCCGACGAAACCAACTCCAACCGACTCAACTCCGTCTTCGACGCCACCAATCGCTGCACCATGGAGCAAACAGTTTCCATTGACGATCATCTCGCTCCCGACGGCCGTGTCATGGAAGTCCTCAGCGAACATCTCTGCGAAGGCTGGCTCGAAGGCTATCTCCTCACCGGCCGCCACGGCATCTGGTCTTCCTACGAAGCGTTCGCGCAGGTTGTGGATTCCATGGTCACGCAACACGCCAAGTGGCTGGAGCAATGCCTAGATTTTCCCTGGCGCCGTCCGCTCGCATCTCTAAATGTTTTCCTTACCAGCCACGCCTGGCGCAATGATCACAACGGTTTCAGTCACCAAGCCCCCGGCTTCGTGGATAACGCTCTGCAACGCCGCAGCGAGGTAGCTCGCGTTTACTATCCGCCCGACGCCAACTGCCTCCTGAACGTTTTCGATCACTGCCTCCGCAGCCGCAATTACGTGAACGTCGTCACCTGCGGAAAGCAGCCCGAACTGCAATGGCTCACCTTCGACGAAGCGCTCGCGCATTGCTCGCGAGGCGCATCGATCTGGAATTTCGCGACGAACGACGCTGGCACGCAACCGGACATAGTCCTGGCCTGCGCCGGCGATGTGCCCACGATCGAAGCCTGCGCCACTTCCTGGCTGCTGCAAAAGCACGTCCCCGGCATCAAAGTGCGCGTAGTGAATGTCGTGGATCTCAATTCACTAATGAGCCCCGACGATCATCCCCACGGCATGGACAATATTTCCTTCGAAGCGCTCTTTACCCGCGATGTGGACGTGGTATTCGCATTCCATGGCTACCGCTGGCTCATTCACAGCATGGTGCACGGCCGCGCGAACGAAGGCCGCTTCCACGTGCGCGGATTCAACGACTGGGGCACGACCACCACTCCCTTCGACATGGTGGTGTTGAATAAAATGAGTCGCTTTCACCTGGCGATTGACGCGCTAAAACACGTGCCCCGGCTGCAGTCGCAAGCGTCCGACGCGATTGATATGTTTAACCGGAAGTTATACGAACATCACGCGTACATCCGCGAACACTTCCAGGACTTGCCGGAAATTCGCAATTGGCACTGGACCAAGGATTTCAACGAGCCGACCGCTCCGCCGCCACTCGCGAAAGATCAGCCACGCGGCCAGTCATTCAGCGACGCGTAAAACCGAAATCCCTAACGCTCGCCGTGTTTCCTGGGGTAGCGGCCCAGCAGCCAGTTCCAGCGGATCAACAGAAGATCGCCGAACATCATCACGCTATCGCGCAGCACCTGCACTTTGGTAGCCGCGTCATGCGCCCAGCGCACCGGCACCTCTGCCGTGCGTAATCCATGACGCTTGGCCAAAAATAGAATTTCCGGATCGAAGCCGAACCGCTCAATCCGCTGCTGCTCGAAGATAATCCGCGCGGGTTCGCGCAGGAAGATTTTGAACCCACACTGCGTATCGGAAAACGGCAAACCGGTAATCACACGCACCAATGCGTTGAACACCATCCCCGCCAGTTCGCGGTGTCGCGACTGGTGCACTGAAATCAGCGATCGGTCCAGCGCGCGCGAGCCGATCGCAATGACGTTCCCAGCAGCCAGCGCAGCCAGCAGCTTTTCGATCTCCTCGATCGGCGAGGACAAGTCCGCATCGGTGAACAACGCGATGCGCCCACGCGCTTCCAGCATCCCATGCCGCACGCTGTAACCTTTCCCGCGATTCTCTCCATTCGAAACCAGCCGCACTGCCGGCATCTCCCGCGCCCATTGCTGCGCAATCCGCGCCGTGCCGTCCTTCGATCCGTCATCCACGATCAGAATTTCCAACTGCTCGAGCCTAATGCTTGGCGCCACGCCCGGCGGCACGCGGCGGCCCGCAAAATATTCGCGAATCCGCGCAAGTGTGCGCGCGAGCCGCCCCTCTTCGTTATAAGCGGGAATGATGATGGAAAGTTCAGGCACGGAAACAGGGACGTTCATCGCGCCGCGGATCCCTGAAACGCATCCGGAACGCGGGCGGCCCAACCGTGCCGTCCGAGCAAGGGAACGAAGCGGCAGCCGCACAGCGATTCCTGCGCCAGACCGCCTGCGACGCTTTACGATTCGCACCAAATCTTGGCGGTCAGGACCGCCGACGGGGATTACCAGCCGGCGACCTTCCGCCAGCTGTTCGATCAGCGGAGGAGGAATCGCCGGAGCCGCGGCCGATACCAGAATCGCGTCGTACGGCGCGCCAGCGGCCCAGCCCAGGGAACCATCGCCTTCTTCAACGCGCACATTGCCGTAACGAAGCCGCGCCAGACGCTCGCGTGCGGCGCGAGCTAGCGCCGGCTGCAATTCCACTACGATCACTTCTCGCACCAGCAATGACAGCACTGCCGCTTGATACCCGCAACCCCCGCCAATTTCCAGCACGCGCTCTGTGCCAGAGAGTTGCAGCGCGTTCGTCATCAATGCAACCATGAATGGCTGCGAAATTGTTTGGCCGCCGCCGATAGGCAAAGGCTCGTCGGAATAAGCGGAAGCTTGCGCCGCCGCAGGGACGAATTCGTGACGCGCCACTGTGCCCATCGCATCCAGCAAGCGCGGCGAAATAATGCCCCGAGCGCGAATTTGCTGCGCAACCATTTCACTGCGCGCCGCCGCGAAATCGGGGATTGCAGTCGAAGAGGAGACGCCGCCGAAAATCATCGTGGTAACGTCCAGGCGCCATCGCCAAGCGCGGCACCAGGCCTGAGGCTACCCGTGAGACTACTTTTGATGCCAATCGTGACGGTCGTCGTGGCAAAGTTGCGCAAAAGATTGCCCCCACCTGAAAAGCTATCACAGGCAACCGCGACCCTGCCACCGGCCGCGTCGTCATCCTGAGCGAAGCGAGGGCTCTCTCTCCGATTTAGAGCGAGGGCCAGGCTGCAACCGAACAAACCGCCCGCTCTGCGGCGGGCTCGGTGCTGCGCTCAGCATGCCCCGCGGGCTCCGCCACAAATCCCGCCCCCGAATTGCATCTGCCGCGCACGTTCGATACGATTCTTAGATTCGCATGTCATGGCAGCAGTGATCTAGGGCCGGCAGCGAATAACAGGAGAATTCCATGAAGCTACGAACAGCCGTGCTCGCCGGACTGTTTTGTGCGGCGGGACCGGCGCTGGCGCAAACCCCCACGCCCAGCACCACACCAACACTGGCGCCGCACGCCAATCCAGGACAGGCGGCTCCAGCAAAACCGGCCACGCAAGCACCGCCGCCTGCCGAAAAAATAGACCCCGCAAAAGACGCTGCGATTCGGCATCTGATGGACATCACGGAAAGTTCGAAGATGGGCGAAAACATCGCGAATTTCATAACCAACCAGGTTCACAGCGGCATAGGCCGCGCGCTTCCCGCCGACCAATTGCCGAAATTCATGGACACGTTCTCGCAAAAATTCACCGCCGGCCTTCCGCCCACCGCCGTCAACGACGCGATTGTAGGCATTTACGCGAAGCACTTTTCCATGGAAGACATTCAGGGGCTTACCAAGTTCTACGAATCGCCGATCGGCCAACGCATCGTGAAGGAAATGCCGGATGTAGATCAGCAGATGCGCACCGCCGGCCAGCAGATTGAAACCACTGTGGCGCTCGCCGTTTTGCGCAGCATGTCCGAGGAGTACCCGCAATTGAAACAGATGCTGCCGGCGGACAGTTCGGCGCCAGCGCCGTCCAGTGCGCCGGCTCCGGCTCCGGCCACACCAGCTCCGGGAACGCAGTCACAACACGCCGCCTTCCACCCTAAAGCCCGCAGGGCCGGGACGGTAGCGACGAGCGCTCGCAGCAGGCACGGAGGAGTCGCGATAATGTTACGAGACCAGGCCAAATTCACCAAGAGGAGGCTCGTCATTGCGAGCTTCCTTTTTTTATTTGCGCTCGGCACGGCGGGAAGTTTCGCGCTGCAAGGGGCCGCCCAGTCCGCCTCCATCACAGTTTCCGCGGCGATCAGCCTGAAGGATGCGCTCGACGAACTCGGCCCTATTTTCCAAGTGCAGCAGCATCGCAAGAACGGCGGCAACGGCACCGTCGTCACCTGTAATTACGGCGGCTCGGGAACGCTGGCGCGTCAGATTGAGCAAGGCGCTCCAGTGGACGTTTTCTTTTCAGCGGCTGAAAAACAGATGGACGAACTCGCGGCGCAGGGCTTGATCGACGCGGATTCGCGGCGCGATCTGGTGGGCAACGCGCTGGTTTTGATTGCGCCTGCGCAGGCTACGACGCCGCACAGCTTTCAGGATCTCACGGGCGCGGCAGTAAAATCCATCGCGCTCGGCGAAACCAGCACCGTGCCGGCTGGAATGTATGCGCAGCAGACCTTGGAACATTTGGGCCTGTTTGCGGCGCTACAGAAGAAAGTGGTTTACGCGAAAGATGTCCGCGCAGTGCTCACCTATGTAGAAACAGGCAACGCCGATGCGGGGATGGTCTATCAAACCGACGCGAACACGTCGAAGAAGGTTCGGGTGGTGGCGATCGCTCCCGCGGACTCCCACGATCCGATTCTTTATCCCGCCGCGCTATTGCGCGACTCAAAAAATAAACCGGCGGCGCGCGCCTTCCTGGAGTTCCTGCAGGGCCCCGACGCCCACGCCGTATTCCAGAAGTACGGCTTCACATCTGCCGAAAAATCAGCCGCGAAGAACTGATCCAGATACAATCCTCTCGCGATGGATTGGTCTCCTCTCCTGATCTCGCTGGCCACCAGCCTGACGGCGACAGCCGTCACGCTCGTCGCCGGCTCGGCCGCTGCCGCTTGGCGGCAGAATCGGGCGGGCGCTGGCGCAGCGCTCGTAGACGGAATTTTTATTCTCCCGCTCGTCCTCCCTCCCACGGTCGTGGGTTTCCTCCTGCTACTGCTTTTCGGCCGCAACGGCCCTTTCGGCAAATTCCTGCTGCAATTCGGCGCGACAGTGGTGTTTTCCTGGCCGGCAACGGTGATCGCCGCAACCGTCGTGGCATTTCCTCTGATGTACATCACAGCCCGCGCGGCCCTGGAGCAAGTAGACCCGCATCTACTGCAAGCCGCACGCACCCTCGGCGCATCCGAAGCGCGCATTTTCCGCGCAGTAGCGCTACCTCTCGCCTGGCCAGGGGTTCTGGCCGGTACGATCTTATCTTTCGCACGCGCGCTCGGAGAATTCGGCGCCACCCTGATGCTCGCGGGAAATATTCCAGGAAAAACCGAGACGATTCCCATCGCCATCTATTTTGCCGTAGAAGCAAACGAAATTCAGCGCGCCATGGCCTGGTGCGCCGTGGATGTCGGCATCTCCATCGCGCTGCTCGGCGGCCTTTACTACTGGACGCACGCGCAACGCCTGCGCCGCGAACGCTGGGGACAGTACTGACGTGACCCTCGAAGTCCAAATCGAAAAGAAGCTTGCAGAGTTCACCCTCGACGTTGCGTTCCGCGCCACCGAAACGCCGCTGAGCATTCTGGGCGCTTCAGGCGCGGGAAAATCCATGCTGTTGCGCTGCATCGCCGGCCTGGAAAAACCGGGCCGCGGCCGCGTCGCGCTGAACGACCGGATACTCTTCGATTCCGAAAAGCATGTCGGAATTCCCGCGCGCGAGCGGCGCATCGGCATGTTGTTCCAGCACTACGCGCTTTTCCCGCATCGCACGGTTGCGCAAAACATCGCATTTGGTCTGCAAGATTTACCGCGCGAAGAGCAATCCGCGCGCACCGCTTCGCTCGTTACGCGCACGCGCCTGACGGGACTGGAAAATCGGTACCCGCGCGAACTTTCGGGCGGCGAACAACAGCGCACAGCCCTCGCGCGCGCCCTCGCGATTCAACCCGAAGCCCTGCTGCTCGATGAACCGCTCTCCGCACTCGATACGCACCTGCGCGGACAAGTAGAAGCGCAATTGCAGGAAACTTTCGCAACGTACCGCAGCCCCGTGCTCCTGGTGACGCACAACATGGAAGAAGCCTACCGCCTCGGCGAACAATTGCTCGTCCTGGCGCGCGGCCGCGTCGCAGCCTACGGCGCGAAGCAAGAAATATTCCGCCGCCCGCCCAGCTCCGAAGTAGCGCGACTCACAGGCTGCAAAAATATCGCGCGCGCACAACAGAATCCGGACGGCACCGTAGATGCGCTCGACTGGAATTGCCGCCTACGCCTCGCGAATCAGCCGGGCCAAACGCCCAAGTACATCGGCATTCGCGCGCACCACATCGATTTTCCCGAATCCGCCGCCGGCGAGACCGCCGCACAACAAAATGTTTTCCCCTGCTGGCTGGTCCGCACCTCGGAAACGCCCTTCCGCATCACGCTCTACCTGAACCTAGATCCTCGGCGCGCCGAAGCCGGCGAAGCCCGCCTGCAGGCAGAAGTATTCAAAGAAAATTGGGAGCGCTTCCGCGATCGCCCGCAACCGTGGCGCGTGCGCCTAGCCCCGCAATCGCTATTCGCCATGCCGGAATAAAAAATCGTCAGTGGAAGTGCTTCACGAACTTAATGTCCAGGCCGTACGTCCCGTTAATATCGCGCAAAAACACAATCGAAAGATCGCGCTTCACATGGTATTCCACTTGAATCAGTTGCTCCTGGTCGGAAGCCGCATTCGAAGAATAAGTCACAGTAAGATCTCGTGTAATCTGCTGCTCGATCGTCACCCGCGCCGAAGCGTTCGATTCCGTAGCCGTCCCAGCCAGGAACGGATCAATCCGGAAATGGCTGATGCCGAAAAGATGCTCGATGCGCCCGCCCACTCCGCTGGAAACCGCCTCAGAAAGCAGTGCGGTCGCCCCGTAGTTCGACCCCGCCGCGGTAGAACGCAACGCGCTCTCCTGCCCGGTACTTCCGAGCGCCAGCAAAGCAATAATGTCCGTATCCGGCAAAGGCGGATCCGAACGGTAACTCAAGGAAAGTTTGCTTGCGCGTCCGGAAAAATTGATCGTCACCAGATACTGGCTGATCGTGGAAGTCGCTTCGATGTTCAACTCCGGATCCAGCTGAAATGGGTTCGCGAAATTAACGTCTCCGCGCGTCAAAGTGAAAGTATTTCCGCGAAACGACATTTCGCCGCCCAGAAGATGAATGTGCCCCAGCAAAATGGGACGGTCCCAAGTCCCGCGCAAATGCAGATCGCTGTCAATTTCCACCTGCGCGCCAGTCCATTCAATCCGTGCCCCCGGACTGGTGTGCGCAGCAACATCGAACGTGAGGTTTCGCATAAAGGGAGACGACGCCCCACCGATAGCGGAAGTATCCGGTGAAGCGCCAAAAAACGAAGTGATATCCGCCCCCGGAGCAAACAGCAAACGTTTCAATTCCACGTTTCCGCTGAGCACCGCGCGCTCGGTAGTCCCCACCAGCTGCAAAGTTCCGCCGGTAAGCCAACTCATCCCCGCCGGATAACGAATGCGCACCTGCGGCGTCCGCGCATAAATTTCGTAGCGAGTCGGACCTTCGTCTCCGTAGGTGACGCTGCCGTTCAAAGTCAGCTGCCCGCCTCCGGAATCCGCCGTCACGTTTTCGAAAAGCAAACGGCTGCGGTCGAAAACTAGATCGCCGTTCAAGTGGCTCAGCCCCACCGGAAAATCGGAATAGTTCGCGGAGGCATCGCGCACCGTAGCTCGGCCCGTAATCCGCGGCTTGGACATGGTGCCCTCGATCGCCACGTTCACATTGGCTTCCCCCTGCGCGTGCAGGTCCGGCATCATTCCCTTCAGCAGGCCCAGATTCACTGCCCCCGTGACGCTCACGTGCATCGGCCGTTCGCGGTCAAAACGCGCCGATCCGCTGATCTGAAAGTCCGAATCGGGCCCATGCAAATGCGCCCGCGCGATGCGAATTTCGTTTCGATGATAGGTAAATTGCAGCGGCCCTTCGTTCTGCAAAGAAACAAACAAATAGTCCAACGAGATCCGGGCGATGTCCGCATTCACCTCGATCGAATCCGGTTTGCGCAGCGCGCCGGCCAAAGTGAAATTTCCGTCCACCACACTGTGGCCCGTCAGGTTTTTCAAATGCAGCCCCGCGGAAAACAGCGGGTCCAGATCAAACTGGGCCACCGAAAGCCGCCCGGAAAGTTCCTCGTCTCCCGATAATCCCACAGCCAGCTCGCCCTGCAATTGCCCATGCGCTCCTTCCGAGTTCAGCGCCACGTGAACATCGTGCCCGTCGGAATCGAGCTTGCCGCGGAAATCTCCTTCCTCGTCCGTGCCGATCCTCAAACCGGCCACATGAAAATCGCCCTGCCCCAACGGCGCGCGCACCGGCCCGCTTCCGCGCAAAGCAAAATCAAGCCGCCCCGCCAGCGGCAGTGATGGATTTTGCAGGGCCTGTATCTTTTCCAGAAGTATCCCTGTGCCCGAAAGATTAAACTCGGTCGTTTGTTCCTTGGGACGATAGAGAATTTCTCCAGCGACGCGTCCCGTATCGCGCTGCAATTCCCCGCGCGACAGCCTGATCTCATCGCGCGCGAAATGTAAGTTGCCGCTCAGCCGGTCAAAATGCAGTCCTTTGGTTTCGATATTTTCCAGAATCAAATTCGCATCCAGCAAAGGCAGCGCGCTGCTGCCGCCGCCATTCAATGTCCCAGAAATCGTAACCGTCACGGGGTATGCCGTCCCGAACATCGCCTGCACGTCTTCGCTGGGTGCGTGCGCTGTTTGCGCCGTCAGCGACCAGGCGCTCTGCGGCACAAAACTCCAATCACCGTCCAGCTGCATGGAAAGATCTAGGCTAACGGAAGCCTGTCCTCGTCTCATCACGGCTTCGCTGAACTTGAATTCGTCGAGCGAATAGTCCAGGTCGCCGTAAATCTCATCCCACTGGTAATTGTCGTAATGCGCGTCAGTCGCGCGAATGTGCCCGGAGAAAGTAGGCCCGGCGATGGGGCCAAGGATGCGTCCGCGAAAGGCGACGCTTCCGGAAACGCGTGAGGGAATCGTATCCACGCCGCTGAGGCGGTTGATGAAATCGTCCCACTCCAGCAAGTTCCGCGCCTTCAAATTCAATTCCAGCGTGGTATCCAGGCCCCGCAGCGCGCCATCAAATTCGAGCTGGGTGTTCGGCGTGGTGATTTCGCTGTGGTCGAGCCCGCAAACCTCGGTGTCTTCCGAGTAGTCATACAAAATGCGGGCGCTCACAGGAATCATTCCCGGCGTCAGCACGGCTGGCGGCGACCAGCGCGATTCCCCCTTGGAAGTAAAATGTTTGAAATTGGCCGTCCAGGTATTGTACGAGTCCACGTCAATGCCGCCGTCCCAATGCAGCGTATCAATCGGGAACCCCGTATTATTCACGGCATGAATGGCTTCTGCCAGGCTCGCGTGGTGAAAATGTGTTTGCGTGCGGAACGCCAGCGTGGGTAAATCCATCTCCAAGTGGCCGTCCAGCGACCCTTCCAGCGCGCGAATCGCCAGATTTTCCACCACCAGCTTTTTTTTCGCGATTGTGTAATTCCCCGTGGTTTCGATATTCGTCGCATGGAACCACTCATACGGCATATTGACATCATGGCCGTCAAAATGGCCGCTGCCCGTCCAATCACCTGAAACGTAGCGAGCGTTTCCGGAAAAATCCGCAATCAGGTCGGGTGTGAGCGGCTCTCGAAATATTTTCCGCACGTCTTCCAGGGACAAGCGGCCGCGATAATGCACATTCCATTCCGCGCGTTCGAAACTGGGCAGCTCGGCGCGCAGATTCAGCTCGGAGTGCAGGGTCTTCCAAACCAGCTCATTCAGCTCAAATGAATCATGGTGCAATACAAATTTCGTGGACAAATCGAAACGCAAAGGCACATCCCGCTGCAAATCCAATTCCACCTGGTTCCAACTGAGGTTCCCAACGTAGGCTGCGCTGCCTTCCGCGGGCACCACGTATTGCAATAAAAACGCGAGATTCTGTCCCTTTATCTCCAGGGGAATTCGCCGGTCGTTGATGTTCGCGCCGCCATTGCGCAGTTCCAACTTGCCGATGCGCAAATCAAAAAGTGTGTCCTGCCAGGGACCGGCGCCAGGCTGAATTTTCGGACTGGGCAGATTGCTGGCGCCATTTTTTTCGTATCGCACGTTCAGTTGCGGACGATCCACCAGCAGTTCGTCGATCTTGAATTGCCGGTGCAGAAACGAAAGCACGGTGATGCCCACTTGCATGCGGTCCGTGTGAAACAGCGGAGCTTCAGAGGAAGCCTCCAGTCCGTGCAACGTCAGGTTATCCAGTTCCGCGCGCAGGCGCAGCGCACGCAAATGAAACCCGCCCAGCTCCACGCGCGCGCCGGTCCGCACTTCCAGTTGATGGAGCAGCGAATCACGCACCCAGCGTTGCGCGATGCCAAACTCGAAAATGCAAAACAGCGTCGCAGCTACCGCGCCGATCCCCAGCGCGATGACTGCAAACCCATGCCGCCAGCGAAGCTTCATGAGCCGCTGCCCTGGGCCACAACGTCAATCTTCAGGCGGTCGCGCGAATCGCTCAGCCATTTCGCCGCGCGGTCGCTGATGGCTCTCTGGATCAGTACTTCGCGAATCGTGTCGTCCACGTCGTCCAGCGGCGGCACGGCTTCGTTGCGCGCTTTTATTTGCGAAGCGAATTCGTCGCGGTAGTACGCCTCCACTTGCTCATCGCTCACTTGCGCTTCCGGACGGAACCGGTAATCAATGAACCGCGAAAGATATAGCTGCTGGGCGACCATGCGCCGCACAGCCGCCTCCGTTAATCCGGCAGCGATGCGGCGCTTCTGAAACTCTTCCTCCGAAGGAAACTGTTTTATAAATTCTGCATAGGCGCGATCCACGTCCGCAGCCGGAACCTGCGGGTACTTCGTCGCGGTCGCCTCCGTGCGTATCAGCCATTGATCGCTGAGTTCGCGAATCAACTCCGGGCGCGCTTTCGATTTTCCGTCCACCAGCATCTGGAATGCGCCCAGCTCGCGAACCTCGCTTTCCGTGATGATGTCGTCTTCAATGCGCGCCGCCACGCCATCCACCTGTTGCGCGCCCGCAGAAAGGGAAGGGCCATCCGCAGGCGGTGATTCCGAATATGCGCCGGTCTGGGCAGCGGCGCCGTTCGTCGCGAATCCCACGCTCCACGCCCACAACCCGAACATCAACAGCGTGCGTCGCATCAGAACACCGGCCCGATGTTGAAAGAAAATCCAAAATGAGAAACGCGAAAGTTCGTCGTGGGCGGCACCGTGGGAGGTGTGGGCGTCACCGAATATTCCGCCGGATTCAGCAGGTAGCCGAAATCCACGCGAACCGGGCCGATCGGAGTCGCATAGCGCACCCCAAACCCGACCGTGTGCGAAAAATAATTCAGCACCGTCGGCGAAGCGGACTTCCATGCCAGGTTGATGTGGTCCACGTCGCTATATACGTTGCCCCCGTCGTAGAACACCGTTCCGCCCAGCCGGTTGCCGATAAACGGCAGCTTCATCGGAAAGCGCAATTCCTGGTTGAATATCAGTACGGCCAGGCCGCCGATAGGAAAACCCGTGCAAGGATCGCGCGGCCCCGCTTCGTTCAGGCTGAAGCCTCGCAGCGATTGCGCACCGCCCGAGAAGAAACGCTCCGGCAATGGAATGATCTGCCCCGTGGTTGTCGCGTCGGCGCAATTCGTAGGAGCATTGCCGGTGGTTGTGCCCGTGGGTATCTCCACTCCGAACCGCGTCGAACGCGCGAACACAAACGCGCGGCCGAAGGGATGGTAGGAAGAGTTCTGCGCGAATACACGAAAAAAACTCGCACTGGAACCGAGTGCTGTTGCAGCATAGCTCAAGTCCGCGGTGTTGAAGTTTCCGGATTTTGGGTCAGCGGGATTGTCCCGCCGGTCGCGTGCATAGGTGATGCCAATGCCGGAAACCAGCGTGGGCTGGCTGTACAACGGAATCTGGTCTTCGGAAATCGTACCGTTCAGATTGGTGGCGACCACCCGCCGGAAAAAGTAACGGTACAGCAGCGAACTCGATGGCGAAAGTTTCTGGGAGAGTTGAATCTGAGCTTCGTAGCGGATGGACGTGAAAGTAGCCACGTCCAGCGTCTTGTCCGCAAATACCGTCAGCGCAGCGCTGAGCGCCTTCTTCGCCAGAAAATTGTCGGCCGAATAGGAAGCCAAAGCGCGGTACTGCAGCGTGCTGGCTCGTGCCTTGAACGTCAGGGTCTGCGCCCTTCCGAACATATTCGCGCGCGAAATTTCGAAAATGCCGCGTGGGCTTGCCGCGATTCGTGTATCGTTCGGATTGCACGGCGGCGAATTCGGCGGCGGGTTGCTGGGGCAGGGATTCGCGACCTTCAATATTTCGAAGCCGAATCCGTAGCCGATGGTGTACCGGCCGCCTTCCCTTACGTCCACCACCATCACCTTTTGTGGATCGGTCCCAGTGGGATTTTGCGGTGCGATTTGCACCCGCGTGAATACTCCCAGATTGTAAAGTTGCCGTTGCGATTCAACGACGTCGCCTTCGCGCAGCGGACCGTTCGGCTGAATCACCACTTGCCGCGCGATAATTCCGGGCCGCGTGTATTGATACCCGGTGAGCAATACCTTTGCCACGCTGATGCGCGGGCCTTCTGTAATTTGATACAAGAGTTGCATCCGGTTGGGCGCGCTTCCCGGCACAGCCTTGTCGTCAAAACGCGCTTCCGGAAATCCATCGTTGTAGTACATCGCCAGAATATTGTTCCGGTCGCTGGCCACCGCCGCCGCCGAATAAGGTTGACCAGGAGAAGATCCCACCACGTTCAGCACCGCGTCCTTGCTCATGACCTGCGTGCCATTAATCTGCAAATCCTCCACCAGCGTCTGCGGCCCCTCCACGATCTGAAAGGTGACGAATAGGTTCTGCTTCTTCCCCTGATAATCCGTGTCCACCGTCGCAGTGACTTTCACGTCCAGAAAACCGTTGGAAAGATACAGACCGCGTATGGAATCTCCATCGTCGCGAACCAGCGTCTGGCTGAATCGGCCGCTCGAGGCGAACGACGCCGGCTGAAGCCCCAGCCGCCCTTCCAGAAGATCTTTGCTGAAATATTTGTTGCCGTGGAATGCAATGCCGGCAAGCCGCGAACGGTCACCGCGGGAAACTTCGTAGCTGATTAGCCGCACGCCTGCTTTGGGGTCGTCACGCGAAGTTACCTGTACATCGGCATCGAAATATCCCTGGCGCTGAAAATAGTCGCGAATGTTGCGGCGGCCTTCCTGCAGCAGGTCCTCATCCACCGCGCCTTCGGCATAGATCGGCAGCAATTGTCGCAATTTGCCCTGGCTGATGTGTGCGCCGCCCACCGCTACGCTCACGCGCGGGCCGGTCGTCACCTGGTAGTTCAGCGCGATCAGATTGGAAGACGATTCATAATTTCCGGCGGTGATTTCAATCCCGGCGCCCAGGTAGCCTTGATTAACGAGATATTTTTTCAGCCGCTGTGATGCCCGCGTCACCCGCCCCGACGTAAACGGTTTATTCAGTTTCATTTTCGAGCGGCGGATGAGTTCCGCGTCGGGGTACGGCGTCTGATTCTTGACGATGACGCTGCCCACCACCGCGCGCGGACCCGGCTGCACGGTTACGATTACGTCCATTTGGCGCGTCGCTGGGTGGGGCGTGAGACTCCATTTCACGCTGGCTTCGTAGAGTCCTTCACTGATCAGCGTATCCTTCAGCCGGTCCACGGCCTCGCGTACCGAACTTTCGCGGAATGGCTCGCCCAGTGCCAGCCGCATCGCAGCCAGCGCCGCCGCTTCCGTGGGCGGCCCCTTCAGCCCTTCGACGCGCACCACGTTGTTGTAGAAATTCCGCTGCACGATGAACTCAACCCGCACTCCCTGACCCGCCGGCGCGGCCGTCACGCGTATGTCTGCGAAATCGCCAGTGCGATACAGCACGCGCAAACTTTCGCGTTCCGCCGCAAAATCAAATGGCTTGCCGACTTCCAGTGGGAGGGTAGGGGCGGGACTCGCCAGCAAATTTCCCGTGTCGTCCACAACGCGAATTGCAGCGACGGTCTGGCCTTCGATCTCGCTTTCCTGCGCGCGCAACGATGTACCGGCGAGGAGGCTGCATAGCAGCGCGCCGAAAACTAGAACCGTTCCCCAAGTCCCGGTCCGGTGAGAGGCGCAGGCTTGCGGGCATGGCTGATTCCACGGAATTCTCATTCGCTTTGGAGGTAAGAGCAGAGGTTAGCATAGCCGCGTTGCCTGCCAGATGCGAAATGGCGCTATGATATTGAATTGAGAACAGTTCCTCCGCCCCTAATAGACTACAAGAATGAACAGCGAACAGCGCGAAAAATACTCTCGTCAGATACTCTTCGCCGGAATCGGTGATGACGGCCAACAGAAGCTCCTCGGCTCCAGCGCGGTGCTGGCCGGCTGCGGCGCGCTGGGCACCGTAGTCGCCAACCTGCTTGTGCGTGCCGGAGTGGGACGGCTGCGCATCATTGACCGCGATTTCGTCGAACCGTCAAACCTCCAGCGCCAGACTCTTTTCGAAGAAGCGGACGCGCGCGAAGCATTGCCAAAAGCAGTGGCCGCCGAACGCCGCCTCCACGCCGTCAATTCCGACGCCCGCGTCGAAGGCATAGTCGCCGACCTCACATCCGAGAACGCCGCGGAACTTCTCGGCGGATTTCAGCTCATCCTCGATGGCACGGATAATTTCCAGACGCGCCTGCTGCTGAACGACGCCGCAATCTCGCTCCACGTCCCGTGGATTTATGCCGCCGCCGTCGGAAGCTACGGTGTCACCATGACGATTCGACCCAGTGAAACCGCATGCCTCGCCTGCCTGCTAGAAGGCGACGAAAAGGCCGCGGCGATCGGCGCCGAAGCCACTTGCGATACCGCCGGCGTGCTGAATGCTGCCGTCGGCGTGATTGCTGCCGTCGAAGCCGCCGAAGCGACAAAAATTCTTGCCGGCAAACCCGAAGCTCTGCACCGACGCCTCGTTTCCACCGACGTCTGGAGCGGACGCTTCCAATCCATCCGCGTAGCCCGCCGGCCAAATTGCCGCGCCTGCGTCCGCCACGAGTTCAGCTATCTCGAAGGAGAAGCCCAGCCCCACATCACCATGTGCGGCCGCGACTCCGTGCAAATTCATGAACGCGGAAGAAGCCTCGACCTCGACGAGCTCGGCCGCCGCATCGTCAAAGCCTCCGCCGACAACGTTCACCACAACGAATTCCTGCTACGCTTTCGCGTTTCCACGTACGAAATGACCGTATTCGCCGACGGCCGCGCCATCGTCAAAGGCACAAAAGATCCCGCAGTCGCGCGCTCGCTCTACGCCCGCTACGTGGGTGCCTAATTGTTCCTGGGTTCTCAACTGCGAAGGAAAGAATCAGCCAACAAATCGCCGCAGCGCCGACTGCCGCATCGCCGCCCGGTCCATATTTTCCCGCGTATTCATCAAAGTCAGCAAAGTGCTCAGCACCCGCGCCTTCAGCTCATCGGACATCGGAAATCCGCTCGTCGCAACGTGCACCAGCGCCTCGCCTCGGCCCGAAATCTTCGTAATGAATTCCATCTGACGTTCGTGGTTGGTATTACCCAGCGCCGTCTCCCGCCGCATCTCCGCACACTCATTTTCAATAAAAAATGTGAAGTGCATGATGCACAGATGCTCCGCGGCTAACCCTGCGGGGACGTTGATCTTACAGCCTTTTGCACTGCAATTTTCGGCCACGGACACACCTATTCACAAGCTCATTGTTTTGTAGCATCTTGACGCGGCGAATTCCAGCGCCGCTAAGCATGGTGCGCTCAATTAGATAGCAGGTGGCTCAACACCAGTTACTGTAATGCAAATGGCGAAACCGCAAGCCACCGATGCCGCGCATAGAAATCCCGATTGCGGCCTCTCGCTCCGCCGCATTTCTTTCCGTTGCGCCCGCCGCATTCTGTTGCGATACGCCCAAGCCCGTGTTAAACACGAACTCGACGCATTTTCAGCTCCACAAGGCCATCGCGGAATGCCGCATCTCGCCCCACACGACATCATGCACATGTTCATCGCCTTGGCCGTGCTGTTGAGCGCGGCCAAGCTCGCCGGCGAGCTGATGCAAAAACTCGATCAGCCCTCCGTCCTCGGCGAAATCATGGCCGGAATTCTGCTGGGGCCCACGCTGCTGGGCCATTTCAAACCGCGAACTCTACGCATTTATTTTTCCCTCCACCGGCAATCTTCCCATCGCGCTTGAGACCGTCACCACCCTCGGCGTAGTTTTCTTCCTGCTCATCGCCGGACTCGAAATTGACCTGCGCAGTATCTTCCGCCAAGGCAAAAGCGCGCTGGCCGTCAGCTTCTTCGGCGTAATCATTCCCTTCGCGTTCGGCTTCGGCGCCGCAGGATTATTCCCGACGATTTCTCGGCGCAGCTCCCGGCGCCGACCGCTCTGATTTTCGCGCTCTTCGTCGGCACCGCGCTATCCATCTCCGCGCTTCCCGTCATCGCCAAAATCCTGATGGACCTGAACCTCCTGCGCAGCGAAATGGGCACCGTGGTCATGTCCTCCGCCATGTTCGACGACCTCGTCGGCTGGATCCTGTTCTCCATGATTCTGGGCATGATGAACGGCGGCGGCACATCCATGGACGGCGTGAAACGCACCATCATCCTGGTCATCGCCTTCGTCGTGCTCGCTCTCACCGTTGTCCGCTGGCTGATCGACAAGCTCTTGCCGCATATCCAAGCGCACACCAGTTGGCCCGGTGGCGTCCTCGGCTTCATCTTCACGCTCACTCTTGCCGCAGCCGCCTTCGCAGAATACGCCGGCATTCACGCCGTCTTCGGCGCCTTCATCATCGGCATCGCCGTCGGCGAATCCACTCACTTGCGAAAACGCACGTCCGAACTCATCCACGGAATTGTCACGAACGTCTTCGCACCCTTCTTTTTTGCCAGCATCGGCCTGCGCACCAATTTCGTCGCCAACTTTAATCTTCCCATCACCGCCACCGTCATCGGCGTGGCCTGCGTCGGCAAACTCCTCGGCGCTGGAATGGGCGCCCGCCTCGGTGGCATGGACCGGCGCACTTCATGGGGTGTCGGCCTTGCCATGAACGCGCGCGGCGCCATGGAAATGATTCTCGGCCTTCTCGCGCTGCAGCTTGGCCTGATTCGCGAAACCATGTTCGTGGCCCTGGTGATCATGGCCCTCTTCACTTCTCTGGTTTCTGCGCCCGCCATCAAATTCCTGATTGGCCGCCGCCGCACGATCAAGCTGAAAGACACCGTCAACGCAAAATTATTCTTCCCCGCGCTGAAAGCGCAATCCAAGCAACAAGTCCTGGAAGAAATGTGCATCGCCGCGGCCGACGCCGTCAGCAATTCTCCTGAAAGATTCCTGCGCCTGGTGCAGGAGCGCGAGCGCGTCACTGCCAGCGGATGGGAAAATGGCCTAGCCGTTCCGCACGCCCGCGTTAACGGATTGCTCGAGCCTTTGGTAGTCGTCGGCAGAGTTGCGCAAGGGATAGACTGCGACGCGCGCGACGGAAAACTCGCTAGGCTGATCATTCTAATTCTTACTGGAGACAATCAATCGCAACACGATTTGCTGCTCGATGCCGGCGAACTATTCAGCCGCAAGGAAGCAATCGAGCAAGCCCTGCACGCCGAAACCTTCGTCGAACTAATGGCCGCCCTCAACGCACCGGTGCATTGATTGAAGCCCGCCAGCCTGCAGTCCTAGCTCCCTGCAATGCCTTCGCTTACGCCTGGCTCGCTCGCAGTCATTTTTTTCGCAATCTCGCATCTAATTGGGGTGGGGGGCCAAACAGAGGCAAGGCCATGAAGCAATTCGTGAACAAGAATCTTGCAGCAGCGTTGTTGTTGTGGGCCTTGATTTTGGCGACAGGGGCGAGTGTGTCAGCCACGAGCAGTTTGGCGGCCGCGTCGGCGTCGAACCGCAATCAATCGCCGAGCGGCTCCCAGACTTCCGCAGCGTGGCTCGCCAATCAAGTCCGCCACCAACTCGTGATGCTCCCGTGGTATTCGGTTTTCGACAATCTCGAATACTCGGTGCAAGGAAATAAAGTCGTTCTTGCGGGCCAGGTTGTTCGCCCCATATTGAAGGATGAGGCCGCGTCGGCCGCAAAACAATCGACGGCGTTGCAGAAGTGGACAATCAGATTGAAGTGCTTTCCGTTTCAAACTTCGATGACCAAATCCGGCGCGCGGAACTCCGCGAGATCTATTCCTTTCCGTCGTTTCAACGCTACGGATTGGGCACAATTCCCGGCATTCACATCATTGTGAACAACGGCCACGTGATCTTGGAAGGCGTGGTGGACAATCAAACGGATAAGAACTTGGCCGGACTCCGCGCTAACAGCGTGCCCAACGTTTTCTCGGTTACCAACAACCTGCGAGTTCAGGGAGCAAGCTGACTCGTCAGCTGCAGTTCATTTTTTGTACTGGCATCGCTCGGGCCGTTGGCAACCCAGTCGAGCCGGCGGTCCCGCGCGGCGCCAATTTTTCCACGCAGCCCAAGCCTCATTCGCGACAGCCGCAATAAATTCCAATCTCAAGGATTCGGCGCTTGGTCTCCCGCGTGATACGCCATCCACGGCCCGGCATTCATGTCCGTTAGCACCGACGCTTGCCATCTGTAATCCGGATGCTGATCCAGAAACGGCTGCGACTTGAAATCCGTGCCACAGGGATGCCCGATGCGCGCCACGAAACTCATCGCCTCCGCCATGTGCGCATCCATTACCTTACCTTCCACCGCCCCAAACGGATTGTATGGCTTCACCGCGTAACCCGGGTCGCCCGGAGTGGCCGCATCACCATGCCCGCAAAGCGTGCGCCGATTCGCGCCGGTTTGCTTGGTATAGCTGTCGTAGTGGTCCGCAAGAAATCCTTCCGCCAGCGTCGTGTCAATTTTTCCCATGTTCGCCGCCATCAATTCGTCCCAGCGGACGTGCCGCGCGTTCGCCGATGCCGCCAGGTTCTTCACATCAAACGTGGTCTCATCCTTCAGCACATCCGGATCGCTCGCAAAATTCGAGCCGACAAAATATCCGTCCTTAGTGCGCCACACTTTCGCATGCTTCAGGCCCAATTCGAAACGCGCGATCTCGTTCGTCTTGCGGTCTGCCAGCAGCCAGTCGTTCGCGTAGCCCCCGTTGTTTCCGTCCAGCATGATTTTCACGTACTCATCAATCGATCCCGCGTACTGCATCGCTTTGCGCGCGCGCACGAATTCCGCTTTACCGCTGGGATCCCAGCCGTGAAAATCCGTGATGGTCGTCTCGGTAACCATCAGCCCGGCCGAGTTAACCCCGAAATCGTCGTCGCTGACGATCACGCCGGGATAACCATCCATCAGCATGCGGTTGCCCGTCTGCGGCACGATGTCGAAAATGATTTTCCAGCGCGCCCCCTCCAGGTAGCTCGTCCAATTGTTGTGCGCCATCACAATCTGGTGATCCCTGGTATAACTCCCGGTCGCAACAAACGCGCTGCAGTGCCCTTCGTGCGTAGCCGCCGCGTTAGCGTCCTTGTTCTTGCGGCTGCTCTGTCCGCCCGATTGCGCGCTCGTTTGCCCATTGTTCCGCCCGCTCGTCTGCGCGCTGGTCTGCTTGTCGAGCCAAGGCACGTAGTAATCACCAAGTTCCATGAACGCATTCAGCGCCACAACGTCATAAAGGTCCAACTTCACTTGCCGTGCTCGTAACCCTTCCACAATCCCCTGCAACTCCGCCTGATATTCCGGATCAATCTTCGGCCAAAGCATTTCGCGCGCCGCCCGCCGGAAAAAATCCCAGTCGCGATTGCTATTGTGCGTCATCTCCAAGCTAGCCGCGGCAAACCCATCCGCAATCTCCGTAGCCAAAAGAAATCCATGCTGATACCCAATGTCGTGCGGCGCGCCCTCCAGATGCACGTAAATCCAACCCCCACGCTCAAACCGGTATGCTTTAGCCAAGATCGGGTTTTCCGACCCGCGCTGCATCGCGGCCGCCCTCAATGCTAGCGAAGCCGAGGAGGTCGGCGATGTGACGCCGACAGCGTGCACCCGACGAGCCGCATGAACCTCGCCCAGCGCCAAGAATTGCGCGCCCAGCAAGGCACAGGCGGCTCCGATCATCACCAAAACTAGCAAAGCAAATGGCAAACGGTTCCTCGGTACATTCATCGGAGCATTTCTCCTGGGCCAAGCCGCACTTCGACACAGCGCAACCGCAGCCATGGTAAGAGCGGGAGCGCGCGCGTGTCAACGCGTGACAGACACGACGCACCCGCGCTTTTGAATTTGTAGCGGCCAGCTTTAGTTGGGCGCCTTTGACTTAGCTTTCGAACCGGCGCACTTCAGTGGGCCATTCGTATTGCGGCAATCACCGACCGCGGTCACGGGACCGCGCATCGCGCAGCGAATTTAAGAATCTAGAGCAAGCGCGCGCATTCTCGCAGCGACCAACGGAGCAAATCTTGATGGACCGTGACGCGAGCGATACCCAAGTCACGCTGCGCTGTCATTTGACTCCGTGAGCCTGGCATGGTGGGGCATTGCAACCAATGGGATTCGGACCACGAATATCAAACTCAACCCCGAACAGGAAAAAACCATCAAAGACGAACTGCAATCCGGGCACTTCCGCAACGTTGAGGAAGTGATCGCAGAAGCGCTGCAAGCATTGCGAGAAAAGGAGCGCTTGCCGAGCGCGTCCAGACGTAACGGCGAGCAGCGCGACGCAGTGCGCGAGATGCTCGCCTTTGTGGAAAAGAACCACGCGCGGCTGGACGCCGTCTCGGCGAAGGAATTGATTCACGAAGGTCACCGTCTGTGAGTGATTTCGTGGTGGATGCGTCCCCGGCCCTTCCGTGGTTTCTGGAAGACGAAACAGACAGGAAATGCAGCCTTAATGTCCTCGCCAATCTCGCCGAGAAACGCGCCCTCGTTCCGGAGCTCTGCTGTTACGAAGTGGGCAACGGGCTTTTGCTGGCCTACCGCCGTAAGCGAATTTCACTCGATCAAGTGGAGGGATTTCTGACCCATCTGAAGACCCTTCCGATTGACGCCGCGTCGCCTGGTGTGGCAATCGCGTCCGTGTAAATTGCGCTAACCGATCGAAAGCCACAACCCGACGATCGCTCGCGACCCAACATTAACCTCGTTGACACCGTGCCTTACCGCCGTATAATCATGTGCTTAGCTTGGCGATACCCCAGCAATCCCAGGCCGCTTCAGCAGCGTCGCGTTTTGGCGCTTCGCGTCGTAGTTTGCCCCGGAGGAATGTAGGCAGTGATCTGGCTTCATAATGCGGCGACGCAGGCGGTGTGTTCCGTGCTCACTGGGACGCCGGCCGTCGACAATCCTCTCACAGACTATTGGCGTCGCAACACCGACGCGCAGCTGAATCCGTTTCGCGGCCTCTACCAGCTGAATACTTTCGATTTCGCGATCATGCTGCCGTATTTCTTCGTGATGGCCATCCTCGCCATGTACGGCATTCATCGCTACGCTCTCGTTTACAACTATTACAAGAATCGCAAACGCGTCGCCGGTGAGCCTCCGGAAATCGCGCAATGGCCGCGCGTCACCGTGCAACTTCCCATTTACAACGAGCGTTATGTCATCGAGCGCCTCGTGGAAGCGATTGCGGCGTTCGATTATCCGCACGAGTTGCTCGATATTCAGGTGCTCGATGATTCCACCGACGAAACGCAGGAAGTCGCGCGCGACTGCGTCGAACGCTACCAGGGCCTGGGCCTGCCCATCAGCTACATTCATCGCGACAACCGCGAAGGATTCAAAGCCGGCGCTCTCCAGGAAGGATTAGCCACCGCGCTCGGTGAATTTGTCGCCATCTTCGACGCGGACTTTATTCCGCCGGTGGATTTTCTGCGCCGCACAGTGCCTTATTTCGCGGATCTCAAGCTCGCCATGGCACAAACCCGCTGGAGCTACGTCAACCGCAATTATTCCGCGCTCACCGAAGTGGAAGCCATCCTGCTCGATGGGCATTTCGTCATCGAACATTCCGCGCGCTTCCGCACCGGTCTGTTTTTCAATTTCAACGGCACCGCAGGCATCTGGCGCCGCGCCGCAATCGAAGACGCCGGCGGCTGGCAGCACGACACCCTCACCGAAGACACCGATCTTTCCTATCGCGCGCAACTGCGCGGCTGGCATTTCGTGTATTTGCCGGAAATTGAATGCCCGTCCGAACTTCCGGTGGAAATGAACGCGTTCAAATCGCAGCAAGCGCGCTGGGCCAAGGGCCTGATGCAAACGGCCAGAAAAATTCTACCGCGCGTGATGCGCGCGAATGTTCCGGGCGGCGTCAAGGCCGAAGCTTTCTTCCATCTCACCGCGAATATCAGCTACCCGCTGATGGTTTTGATGTCCATGATCCTGCTGCCGGCAATGATCGTGCGCTTCTACCAGGGTTGGTTTCAGGTGCTGGTGATTGACCTGCCGCTGTTTCTCGCGTCCACTTGCTCGATTTCATCCTTTTATTTGGCCGCCGAGCGCGCCCTGTATCCGAAAACCTGGAAACGCACGTTTCTGTATTTGCCGTTCGTCATGGCCGTGGGTATCGGTCTTTCCGTGCGCAACGCGCTGGCCGTGATCGAAGCGATCGTAGGCGTGAAATCCGAATTTGTGCGCACGCCGAAATACCGCGTGGAAGCGGGCGCGCAAGGCGATGGCGTCTGGGCCAAGAAAAAGTATCACAAGAGCGCCGGGTGGATGCCTTTCGCGGAAGTCCTCCTGGGATTGTATTTCGCCGCAGCGGTAGTCTACGCGCTGCAAAATGAAAACTACGCCACCGTCCCTTTCCTGCTGCTTTTCGTCTGGGGCTACCTCTACACCGGCCTAATGTCTCTAGCCCAAACCTACTTCGAACGCCTCCGCTTCGGCGTAGAATCCGGCGAAGTCCGCCCCGCCTCCACCGGTGCCCCCGGATTTTAGTACCGCAAAAATAAAAACGGCGGTCCCGTTTTGCGGAACCGCCGTCGCTTCCTGCTTTCTGTCTGCAACCTTCTAAATCAAAACCTTGCTTTGTCTCCGGACGCAGCCGCGTTTTGCAACGCCGCGCTGCTCACCGATTTGGGGCCGGTATTACACCTGCGCTTGCAGGATTTCTCCTGGAAGCTGGCCGATGCGTGATTTGGTGTTGGACTGAAAACGTTCTAGTGCGCTCTTCACCGCGGGAGGCTGCTTCTCTCCCGGGTCGCCTTCCGTGCGCATGCGCTCCATCTTGATGCCGAGTGTGCGTTCCAGCGCCATCAGCTCGGAACGTTGCTCTCTGCCAAAAAGCGTGGAAGCAACGCCGTGTCCGCCCGCGCGTCCCGTACGTCCGACGCGGTGGATGAAGTTCTCGGCGATGTCCGGCAAGTCGTAGTTAATCACGTGCGCGATATCTTGCACGTGAATCCCGCGCGATGCCAGGTCGGTTGCCACCAGGACGCGTATGCGTCCCTGCTGGAATCCCGTCAACGCTGCTGTGCGCTGCGACTGCGTGCGCCCGCCGTGAATCGTGGCTGCGGCGAATCCGTCGCGGCTCAAAGTGATGGACAGGCGCTCCGCTCCGCGCTTGGTACGCGTGAAGATGAGGCAGCGGCCGGTTTCCTTCGAGAGTAGACGATGCAGCAACGGCAGTTTGCGATCGCTCGCAACTTCGAACGCCTGCACGCGGACATTCTCGGACGGCTTCAGCACGGAACCGAATGCGAGTCGCACTGGGTTCCGCATGTAGTCCTTCACCAGATGCACCACGGACGCTTCCAGCGTCGCGGAAAAGCACAGCGTCTGCCGTTCTCTCGGCAGTACCGATGCGATTCTGCGGATCGCGGGAAGAAATCCCATGTCCAGCATGCGATCGGCTTCGTCGAGAATCAGCACGCGCAGGTCGCGGAAATGCACGAGCTTGCGCGAAAGGAAATCTTCCAATCGTCCAGGAGTCGCAACCACCAGCCGCGCGCCTTTGCGCAAGTTGGTGAGCTGCAGGCCTTCGGACAATCCACCGACGACCAGCGCCGCGGGCCCGAGCAGCTTGCCGCGCAGCGCGTTGTACTGCTCGACGACCTGCATCGCAAGTTCGCGCGTAGGGACGAGCGCGAGCACCGCGATTCCCGGCGTTTTTTCCTGCAGCATCCGCTCCATCACCGGAATCAAGAACGCGAGCGTCTTGCCGGTGCCGGTCTGCGCGGTTGCCAGCACATCTTTCCCAGCCAGCGCTTGCGGAATTGCCGCAGTTTGCACTGGTGTGGGGATTGAGAACTTGGCGAAAGCCAGCCGCTCTTTGGTGTAAGCGGAGATCGCCATCTGTGAAAATGTTTCTGTAATACTATCCATCTGGATGTTGCCTTCTATCTGGCGGAAGCCGTCGCGGCGCGCACACACGTATTGCACAGATCGGGTGCGGGCACAGCAAACTGGTCTTGCCAGTCTTTGTTTTAAATTACGCTGAAGACGTACGGAGAGAACTGAAGGGCGGGTAATCTCAGATCAACTGCTCACCAGAGGCCGCACAACACAACCGAGGTATTAAGCGCAAACGAAGAATACCACAGTTGCGGCGAAAGTGCACGGGAAAAGCGGCATTTCGCGATTTTCTTAATGCAAGCGCCTATATAGTCAACAGCATAGCTCGCGTCGAATTTCGCCGTAAAACAGGGATTTTCCAGTGAAACTTCGGGATTCTATCCGTATACCGCGCGCGCAAGCTTAGCGCAGAACTGCTTCGCAGTCACGCGCACCCCGAAGCGCACAGACGCCGCAGCTTCTTGTTCCGAGTTGTGACGATGTAGAATGATGCGCGTCGGAAGCGCCGGGGGAAGAACTAGAAGTCGCACGCGCAAGATACATCTACCATCGGTTGGGAGGAATCTTGAACGCCGTCATACGCGGGAGTCGGAAAACCACTGTTCGCGTTTTATTGCAACTCGCATCCGCACTTCTACTCGCGGCAATCGGCGCCTGTTTGCCGGTTAGCGCCCAAAATACTTCCTTCCACGATGCTCCGGCCGCCGCAGAACAAACGAAAAACCCGTACGCAGGCAAGCGAGCAGGCGCGCAGGCAGGAGCAAACCTGTTCGCGCGACATTGCGCTGCCTGCCACGGACCGACAGGCGGCGGCACCGGCAACATCCCGGCGCTGGCCAAGGGCCCAACACAGAGCGCGTCTGACGGCGCAATTTTCTGGTTCATCACGCAAGGCGATCCAAACAATGGAATGCCCTCCTGGTCGAGTCTGAGCGAGAAAGAGCGCTGGCAGACCGTTACATATTTGAAAGCGCTGGGCGGCGCGAATCCGCCGTTGCCGAATGCTAAAGCCGGCGCGGCCCCTGCCCGCAGCACCGCGAATGCTGCACCGCCTCCGAACGCTCCTTTCACGGACTATCGTTACGAGAAACCCGGCACTGTTCGCAAAATCACGGTGCAGGATTTGCCACAGCCTTTTGCGACGAAGTCTGCTGACAACGGCCCGAAAATGGTGGCCCGTCCAAGTGACGCGTGGCCGAAAACTCTTCCGGACTTCAGCGTTCAGCAATATGCGAGCGGCCTGAATAATCCACGGCTCATTGTGACGGCGCCGAACGGCGATTTTTTTGTGGCGGAATCCAAACCTGGAGACATAAAGGTTTTTCGCGGAGTCACCGCGGACGGCAAGCCGCAACAAGTGGAGACGTTTGCGACTGGCCTGCGACAACCTTACGGCATCGCATTTTATCCTCCAGGATCCGATCCGCACTGGGTTTATATCGGCAACTTTGATTCCGTCGTGCGTTTTGCGTATCAGAACGGCGATTTGAAAGCGCGCGGGCCGCAGCAACACATCGTGGACGTTCCCGGCAAGCCGAGTCATTGGACGCGCTCGGTGCAGTTCACACCCGACGGAAAGAAAATGCTCGTCGCGGTGGGCTCGGGCTCGAACGTGGACGATCCGGACACTACTCCCGCGGAAAGAAATCGCGCGGACATTCTGGAATTCAATCCGGACGGTAGCGATCAGAGCATCTACGCCTACGGCATACGCAACGCCGGCGGAGGCATCGCGTTCAGCCCCGACACCGGTGAACTGTGGTGCTCTGTGAACGAGCGCGACGGCCTCGGCGACAATCTCGTGCCGGATTACATCACGCACGTACAACAGGGCGGCTTTTATGGCTGGCCGTGGTGGTACATGGGCAGCCACCAGGATCCGCGCCACGAGGGAAAGCATCCGGAGCTGAAAGACAAGGTGATCACGCCGGACGTATTACTGCAGCCGCACAATGCTTCGCTGGAATTTTCTTTTTACGAAGGCAAACAATTCCCGGCGGAATATAAGGGTGATATTTTTGCCTCCGAACACGGTTCGTGGAACAAATCGGCGCGCGCCGGCTACGAAGTGATTCGCGTGCCGCTCCACCAGACCGGCCACGCCAGCGGCGAGTACCAGGACTTCGTTACCGGGTTCGTGCTTCCCGACGGGAACGTGTGGGGCCGTCCGGTGGGGATCACCGTAGCGCCGGACGGATCGCTGCTGGTCACCGACGACGGGTCGAACGCCATCTGGCGTGTCGTCTATACGGGAAAATAGCTTTTCGCGCCCGACGGGACTCGACGCCTCTAGCGCGGTGCCGTCTGCGTTTCACCTCTGACGCGCGCGACCTCCGAGTCGGAGTGCCCAACCCGCCTCAACCAAACCGGTGTTGCAACTCAGCCCAGCCTGGAATTGCCGGGTGCGAGGAAAAAGTGTCAGGACTGCGCCCAGTCTAACAGCGATCGTACAAACACTCTGCAATCCCTTGCGAAAGCGATGCGCCCCTAGGGAACAGGGTCAGTGCAAATCGCTGCTTCTGAAACACACGCCACGTGTCGCGGGATTGCACATCCGAGGCGCTGTCCGAATTTGGACATTGGCTGGCGAAAACGACCATCCCCTATAACGCAGGCCGTGGTAAGTGATTTACAATGTGGGTCTTTCTATTGGCACGAGTGGTGCTGAGAAACACCGAGGGGAGGAGAACCATGTCTTATTTCCGCGATCTAAGAGTTGCGTTTCACTCGCTGGCGCGCAGCAAAGGGCTTGCGACCATTGTGATCCTCACGCTGGCGCTCGGCATAGGCGCGAACGCCGCGATATTCACGCTGGTCCGCGGAGTGTTGCTCAAGCCGCTGATCAACCGCGACGAGAACCGGCTGATCTACATCCGCCAGAGCGCCCCAGGCCTGGGCGCCGACAACACCGCGTTCTCCGTCCCCGAACTCAAGGATCTCGAAACCGGCGTCCAGTCCATCAGTGAGTTTGGCGATTTCTCGCAGATGACCTTTACGATGGTCGGACTCGGTGAACCGCGGGTGGTGCAAGGCGGCGTGGTCAGCGGCAACTACTTTGAAGTAATGGGTCTGCGTCCGGTCCTGGGCCGCCTGGTCGGACCTCAGGACGACGGTCCCAATGCGTCCGGCGTCATCGTGCTCACGTACAACTTCTGGTCCACCGTTTACAAGAAAGATCCGAATGTGATCGGCAAAACAGTGCGCCTGAGCAGCCTTGGCGATCGTTCGGCCACGGTGATCGGCGTCCTCGAGCCTTCGGTGCCGTATCCCGCGGAGACCGAGATTATCGGCAACCTCGTCACCAGCCCGCACCACCTGTCCGCCACCATGGTCACGGGCCGGGTCCACCGCATGACTGAACTTTTCGGTAAGCTTGCTCCCGGCGCCACGCTCGGGCAGGCCCGCAGCGAATTGCGCACCGGGTATGCCTCGATGCTCAAGGATCATCCCGACGCCTATCCCGATAACGCCCGCTATAACATTGACGCGAAGATGCTGCGCGACCAGATTACTTCCGGCGCGCGCACCGTGCTCCTGGTGCTGCTGGTCGCTTCGGGACTGGTCTTCATCATCGCCTGTTCCAATGTTGCCAACTTGATTCTGGCGCGGGTGGTTCGACGCGAAGGCGAGTTGGCGGTCCGTGCCGCGCTGGGCGCCAGCAGTTGGGCGCTGCGCTGCATGTTGTTAGCTGAAAGCCTGCTGCTCTGCGGCGCGGGCGCGGCAATCGGCGTGATAATCGCGCAGCCACTGCTCACTATCCTAGCCCGGTACGCATCGCGCTTCTCGGTTCGCGCTCTGGATCTGACAGTGGACTCGAGCATGCTTTGGGTAGGGGCGGCGCTGGCAGTCGTCGCCGCGGTGATTTTGGCGTTTGTGCCGCGCCTGCCTTCGGCTAACGCGTCGAATGGCATGAACCTGGCGAGCGGCGGCGTGCGCATCACCAGCAGCACCAGACGCCGCCAGCGCATCTTCGCCGTCACCCAAATCGCCGCGTCATTCGTTCTGCTGGCGGGCGCAAGCGTGTTGATCACTACGCTGATCGCACTACAACAAACCAGGACGGGCATGGACACGCGCCGCGTCCTGGTGGTGGATGTTCCGCCACCGTCCTACGGAAAAACGCCCCAGCAAGTCCTGGATTTCTACAAGGAATCGATCCGTAAAATCGATGCGCTACCCGGCGTAACCGAGACGGCCGTCGCGATGATCGCTCCCTGGCGTGATGCGGACAACTTCGGAATAGGTTTGCAATTCTCTGGTGACGGTCACGTTCACGGCAAGGACGATCCTCGCGCGATGTTGCGTACCATCTCTCCCGGCTTTTTCACCGCGCTGGGAGTTCCAATGCTGGAAGGACGCGATTTCAACGCGTTCGATGACCAGGATCGAGAGCCGGTCGCGATCGTCAGCGCGACCCTGGCACAGCGCATGTTTCCCGGTCAGGATGCCGTCGGACAACATGTCTATTGGACCGATCCGGTGCTCGAGTTCATACCTGGCAGTGCTAGCGAAAAGGCGCGATTTAGCTCGCCACGCCGCATTATTGGCGTCGCCGCCGATGTGGACGACGATCATATCGTTCCCGAGCCCACCTCCACCATTTACGGCTCCTTTGCAGACGGCTCGATGTACGGGGGGCACCTGTTCATCCACACCACCGCAAATCCTTATTCGCTTGTAACGCCGGTAACGAAAATTATCCGCGCAATGTCCGCCGATGAACCCGTGGAGAACGCCGCCACTCTGGAAGACATTCGTGCAAAGGTGCTGGCGCCTGACCGTTTGAACTCCCTGGTCTTTGGCGTGTTCGCAGCGGTCGCTTTGCTGATTGCCGTGGTTGGCGTCGCGGGCGTGCTGGCGTTTTCTGTCAGCGCGCGGACCCGCGAATTCGGCATCCGCATGGCGCTGGGGTCACAGCCGGGAAATCTTCTCAGAGGTATTGTCAAGGAAGGCGTCGTGATGGCTTCGGTTGGCGTTCTGGCGGGCGCGGCGTTCGGGCTCGCCGTTGCGCGCGTGGCAGGCAGTTATTTCGGCGATTTAAAAATGCCGGGCGCATTGCCCGTGATCATTTCTGCGTTTGTGCTGTTAGGCGCCGCGGTAGTCGCTTCGATGCTGCCGGCGGCACGCGCCGCCCGCGTGGACGTCATACAAGCGCTTCGCTCGGAATGATTTTCCCGGCGCGCCCAAGTTCCCCGTAAGCCGACGAAATTGTCGCAGTGGAACGACTCCCGGGGCCCGTCATCAAGATTTTCTCTGACCGTCAAACGGCGACCATCGGTAGCCAGTGGTATCTCTTGACGTCATACATTCCAATTCCTGTTAAGTGAGCCGGAGTCCTGGCGTTTGAAGCACGTCGTCGAAGATTGCGCGACCTTCGGTCGGCGGCTCGTACTGAAAGGTTACTGCCCGTTGCAGAAGAAAATCCGTTTCCAGCGTCTCGTCCGGTGCTTCGAAGCGATCATTCGACGTAAGACTGAGCAGGTGTTTCAGATGCTCGGCCTAAACGCTTGAGCCCTTTGGTTCAGCGAAATTACGCGCTTAGCTTTGGCCTCGCCGCGCTGCCTCGATGGCGGCGATGTCGATCTTCTTCATCGTCATCATCGCCTCGAAGGCACGCTTCGCCTCACCGCCACCAACCGCAAGCGCATCGGTTAGCGTGCGCGGGGTGATCTGCCAGGAAAGGCCCCAGCGGTCCTTGCACCAACCGCACTGGCTTTCCGTTCCGCCATTGCCGACGATCGCGTTCCAGTAACGATCCGTCTCTTCCTGATTCTCCGTCGCGATCTGGAAAGAAAAGGCCTCGGTGTGCCTGAACGCCGGGCCACCGTTGAGACCGAGACAGGGAATCCCCAGGACGGTGAACTCCACGGTCAGCACGTCGCCCTTCTTGCCGCTCGGATAATCACCGGGAGCCTGGTGAACCGCGGTTACTTTGCTATCCGGAAAGGTGGCGGCGTAGAAGCGCGCCGCCTCATGCGCGCCTTTGTCGAACCAGAGGCAGATCGTGTTCTTTGGCTTCATGTTCGTGTGCTCCTTATCCTCGATCAGGGCGAACGCCGCTTTCTTTGCGTCGTTCCGTAGCAGTGCGTCACCAGTTGAGCTGCTGCGAGCTGACGTCTGCAATCGGTCGCGACCCGTCCTGCCTTCTAAATCATATCGCTCCTAGTGGCAGATCGCGCCAATCGGAGCAGCCTTTACCGATCATCCTTGGATAGTCGGCGAAGCGGAAATTGTCCAGAAATGGAATGCGCGAAGTTTGGCTGGAGCGCCTTGCAGTTGGACGATGAATGCTGTTGCCGGAAAACTGAAATCGGGGCGAAACCACTTGTGCGGTAACGCGCGCTGCCAGGGCTTAGCCGCGTGCCCCATGATAGGTACCAAATAGTCGACGACTCGCGAACTCAGTCGTCGTGACGGGAATTAACATCTATTTCTGCGAACCGGTCAGCGGCAATGTTGTCCCGAGTCCAGCGTAAAGGTACCGATCGCCGAACGCCTTCTGTAGCGCTGAAAAGGCGGGCTCACCGGTGCAATGGCCAGGCGCGACATACTCTACTTTGAATCTATCGTGCAGGTCCGTAACGATATTCGTAATGTCCGCGTCGCTGGTTACCACCAGGTGAAAGCCGCCCACGATCAAGTGGATTCGCGGGTTGATTGTCCCCGCTGCTTCCATGATCTTGTCAATCCCCGGATGCGAACAGCCCACCACGATCACCATGCCGTCGGGCGTGTTGATGGCGAGCGACAGCTCGCGCAATTCCAGCGTTCCCGGCTTATCGGACACCAACGCGATCAGATGGATATCGGGAGCAATCTCAATATTTTTGTCGACAAGTTGAAAGTTGGCTCCGGGCCAGGCCGATCCAAACCGCATGATTGGCGGCGGCTCACCTTCGTAGTAGCGCTGTTCCGCAGGGAGAGACGTGTCCTTGCGATAAAAACTGCTCGGTAGGTCGGAACCGTAAACCCCGAACCCCTCCTTAGGTGCATAAATCTTCACCGCGGGGTTCACCTTCAATACGTGGGCCAGTCCTCCCATGTGATCGCCGTGTCGGTGCGACATCACAACGAAGTCCAGCTTCGTCAAGTCCACGCCCTTGGCTTTCGCGTTCTGCGCAAGGATCTCAGGGTTGTTGCCAGTGTCGAACAAAATCCGTTTTCCGCCGTATTCGACAAGCGCGGCGTAACCCCAGTCCTTCTGCATCGTGGACTCTTTGCCGAATGCATCATAGAGAATAGTGATCTGCGCATTACCGGGAGCGGCGCTCGCCATTGGAGCGGCGGATATTGTCGCGGCACACTCCATGAGCAGTAAGAGTGATACAAAACAGCAAACCACGCGTTTATCGGCTGTCATTCTGTCCTCCCTCTGGATTGGCGTGGTGACTATTCGTGGTCTCGGGAACCCGGCAAGCGAATGACACACTGCGGAATCCACTTAGCCAAGGCCCCATAGGGATGGCGGTCTTCTGATTATGCTGGTGATGGAGTATTTCCGATATCATTGGCGATTGTTCTCGAATCATGGAGAACTCGGAAATAATCCACATGCCTTCTCCTGGAAGGAGTTGACGGTGTGTTGGAAACAGCTGTTAGCTCACCCGCCTGGAACATATTGCCTTAGCTTCACTCTACAATAATCCGGTCAGACCACTCCACGAGCGAGACAAAGATCGCCGGATTGCCAAATTTTGCCCCCCATTGATTCAAGTCTGTTTCCGTGACCCCACGGGCCCGGGAACAGGCTCCTCAAGCAAAGATCGGAATGTGTCTTGCCACAACCTTGTCTAGCGTTTCGCTCAGCGGCGGCCAGCCCACCGGCAGAATCGCGTTCACCATGGACTTTCGCATCAGAGAAGTGGCCTCTGCGAGAAGGAAGATTTGTACCTCGTGCCCCGCTTCTGCGAGCACGAGGCCGTGCGCGAACGGAAAAGCCGCCCTTGTTGGGTCATCGGGACCCCACGCGCCTTTCATCATGATTTTGAGCGATTTTTTTGACTCCTCGACCTTCAGACCCAACGCTAGAAAAGGTAAAGCCGCCAGCTGAGTCAGAAACGAGCGTCGCGCCATATTTTTGATCTCCTGGGATGGGATCTCCATCGGGGGCAGAATGCCGCAAGTCTACACCTGTTTTACTTCCCTGGCTCTCGCCGCGATCGCGCAAAACGCCCAAGCGATTGAGGCCAACTCGCCAAGTCCCAGCTGATTAGCATTTATCGGACAAATACGGTACGACGAACGATCTCGCGACCGCGGTCCGTATCGGGCGGAAATATGCGCTCGCACTGTTTGCGCGCGCGATAGGCTGTTGTGCAGTTAATAAACTGAGTACTATTGCTCGGCCCTTGACGCAGCCCTACCTTTGAATTACGCCCATTGCCAATTCCTGACGTTTCGGAGGAGATTCCCATGGTTGAACGCCGCCGTTGCCAGCGACTCCCGCTTACCATTCCCGTTAAAGTCTACGGCCGGAGTCCCCGTAACCATCCGTTCCGGGCAGTAACCGCCACGATGACAGTTAGCAAATACGGTGGCCTGCTCAGCATGCAGCCGAGGGTAAAACTTGGCCAAAGGATCCTGATCGTCAATAGCTTTACCGAAGAAGAGCGCGAATGTCGCGTCGTGTATGTCGAGCCAAAGCAGCGCGGCCGAAGGAGAGTTGCCGTCGAATTCTCAACTGCGGATGGGGATTTCTGGCACGTCTACAGCCCTTCGGTACGACTCGAATCGGCGAAGCCCTTCGCAGATTTGACTCACCCATAGCGTCTTGAGGTTATTTGTCTGTCATGCCCGATTAAGCGCTAGCCGGACAAGCGAAAAATCTGTTCCAGTGCAAGATGAGTGCAACTCGATGCGGAAGCTCACCGATTGAGCCGATTGTGGCTGAGCGCTGGCCGCCCTATCCATTCGTCACAAAGATTCCGTTACCAGCTTGGCGGAGGCGACCTGAAGAGTGGCGCCGGGTGAAAAAACCGGATCACCTTACGGGCCGGCGGCTGGCGGGAAGGGACCTTTCGCGGCGCCTTTGCCGCGTGTTTTCGAGTTGCTCGCGCCCACCCTAGCACGTTCTGGCCCCGCGAGGCTCCGGCCCGCCGTTTACCCTTGAGTTACCGTAACTACTGCTCTATCATTGGTCGTGCGCTAATTTCGTCACGACAAGGGGGATACATGGTCAATGCTGCCAGCGCTTCAGCACCACGCTTGACCGCCCCTCCACTCGCGAATTTCTAATTGGTCGCGTCGCGATTTAAATCGACCGCAACTCCCCTGAAAACAATGTTTTGGATTTGTCTATTCGGTCGAAAATCGCATGTCTTGGCATGCGCTTCGCGCGTCACTACTCACCAATCCCAACTCAAGAATCAGCCGTCGTCAGCTCGCATCCGCACTTCCCACGATTTCTAATCGCTACTCAAATATTAGAAATCGAGCCAACCCGCTCACAACAAACGGGAAAACATTTTCTAGTCGCTACTTTTTCTGGCATTTCGTGGCGCAGGACCGCCCGTAGCAGAAAAATAGCAGGCGCCGAGAGTTACGGCGACCAAGGAGAGGGCCGGGACGGCACCGCGTGCGGCGGTTTGACCGTGCGTGGCGTGGGCCGCTATAATCGTTGTTTCGGCAGAGGACAAAATGCACGCCGAAGGAGTGCTTGGATTTTATGCCGAGCGCTTGTCAGGCGCCCGATCCCACGCGGCGGGCGAGCTGTCCCCTACAATAGCCCTGCGCGAGACACGTCGAGACAACGCGAGACAAGGGCGGGGAATTCCAGACCAGAATTCAGGAGCAGCAAATGATTAAGGCAACCCAACTACGCCCGGGAATGATCATCAAGCATGAGGGCGACCTCTGCGTCGTGTATAGCGTGGACCATCGCACTCCGGGGAATAAGCGCGGTTCGATGCAGACCAAGATGCGCAACCTGCGCAACGGGAACATGATGGACTTCCGCTTCCGCGCCGAAGAAACGCTGGAGAAAGTGGTGGTGGACGAAATCCACTTCGAGTACCTCTACAGCGATGGCGATACCCACCATTTCATGAACACCGAGAATTACGAACAGCTCGCGCTGCAGAACGATATCGTGGGCGACACCCGCGACTACCTGATTCCTAATCTGCCGGTGAAGATCGAATACTACGACGACAAGCCCATCGGCGTGTTGCTGCCGGACACGGTGGATCTCACCGTGGTGGAGACCGAGCAGAGCATCCAGAAGGCGACAGCCAGCGCGGTGATGAAGCCCGCCAAGCTGGAAACGGGATTGGTCGTGAACGTTCCGCCGTTCGTCGGCAACGGTGACAAGATCAAAGTAGATACTTCCGAGGCGCGGTACATTCAAAGAGTGCAGTAAGCATTAATTTTGCGTTACTGCGCGTCCACAACGCAGCGAAAACCGATGGTGCCAGAGCGATCGCGGCCCGGCGACATCAGCAGATATTTCTGGTGCTGATCGAGGCGGTAAGTCTGCGGGAAATACCAAACAGCACCGCGAGGCTGATAGGAAGCGCCACCCCGCACGATCGCCGCACGGGTATGCTCGTCGCGAAATTCATCCGTCCATTGAGAGACGTTGCCTTCCAGGTCCAGGACGCCGAACGGGCTTGCGCCGTTGGGAAATGCGTCCACATTTGCTGGCGCGCGCATCAGGCGACCGTGATCGGCCGGCGGCAAAGCTTGCGCATTCCAATCGTTTCCCCATGGATATATCCGGCCGTCGGTTGATTGCGCGGCGTATTGCCATTCCCAATCGTGGGGCAGGCGCTTGCCGCTCCATGCGGAGTAGGCGCGCGCATCTTCGATGGAAACCCAGGTTACCGGTTTGGTGCTCCAGCCCTCGGGATACGATCCGTTCTTCCAATCGCGTAGGAAATTATGGTCGTCCGCTGGATGGTATTTCGTCGCGTTCAGAAATTCTTTGAACTGCTGATTGGTGACGGGACTGCGGTCAATATAAAAGCTGGAGATGTGCATCCGCTTGCGGTGGAAGCGCCGCGGCGCGTCTTCCCAGGGATATTGCACGTCCACGCCTGGATCGTTGCCGCCTTCGATTTCGATGCCTTGCACCGCGAAATCGTAGTCCGCTTCAGGGATGCGCAACATGCCGGCTGGTGCAGTCGAGGGCGGTTTGGTTGACGCCGAGGCTGCCATGGTCTGCGGGACGAATTTCCACTGGCGCGAATACGCGGCGAGAGGCTGAGCGGAATGCGTGGCCATGAACTTCAGAAGCTCTTGCAACTCGCCGGCGGCAGCGGGATTTTCCGCGGTGGCGAGGACCGCGGCAAAACCGAGCGCGTCAATGTTGAATGAGAGCGTCGCTTGCGTGCCATTCGCGCGAGGAACTAGTTCAACTCCATGCCACAAATCGATATAGTGCATGCCGGCTTGAACCGGAACGCGAAGCTGTTCTCCGGTGACGTCATACTCATTGCGATTCACAATCGTCCAGAGCGTGGAATTCGCTGCAGGAAAAGTGCTGGCGAAGACGCCTGCCTGTAGCGTGGGCACATGCGGCTCCCATTCCGCGCTGGAGAGATTTTCTGGAAACGCGCGCTCGATTTTCGTAATGCGCAAGACGGTTTCGGCGTCGTGCGGCGTCATGCCATACCAGAAGCCCCACAGATTCTCGAGCGTAGCGTAGCCTTCACCATTGAAGAACGCGTGCTGCAGGCTGTCGGTTTTGTCGCGCGTGAAACGATCGGTGACGTTCACCGTATGCCGCGGCTCGAGCCACTTCACTTTGCTGACCATGGGGACGAACGGGTAGGCCACGTCTTCCCAGGTCACCCAGTCGTTCCAACTGATGTTGCTCCAGGCAAATGAATCGTCATGGATGGCGAATTGCGGTTCGAGCGCGAGGGGATGGCCGATTGCGTCGGAGGAGGCACGGAAGTCCTTGGGCACGCTTTCCAGCGTGTCGAAATTAATTCCGTCGGAACCGATTACCGTCAGCAGCTGCGGAAAAACGGTGGAGGGCGGCGCGCCTTCAGCGCGCGTCCCGGTATCCCAGGCCAGAATCGGAAACATGACGCGCACGCCGCGGTGATGAAACTGTTCGACAACCTGGCGCAACGCGGGAATTCCACCCGGCAAGTCACGCAGCAAATCGAACTGATTGCGGTCGTCCACGCCGAGATTCGGATATGCCGGCCAAATCAGCACGGCGTCAATCGGGCCGATGCGGCGCTCGAGGTCCGCGAGAAAAACGTCTACGGTGTATTCGCGTTTTTCGGGATCGTAAAAAGAGCGGTCCCAGACGAGCAATTGACACTGAGAAACGACGTGCTGGGTCCAGGCAAGTTCGGGTCGATCGTACTGCGCAGGCTTGTAATGATATTCAGCCAGGCGGTCTTTGCGCCATTGTTTGATGCCAGCGCGCCATTTTTCAGTTTGGTCGGGAGTTTGCGGACCCGGAAGAAAAACAGCATCGGGCGCGGCGGGCACGCCCAAATCCGGCGCGCCGGGAGGCAACACCAACCCGTGACGCGCCTTCCACTCGTCGGAAAAAACAACACACGCGCAGAGCAACAGCAGCAAACATGCGGCGAGCGCTTTGCGATGCGAATTGTTGGCCGGTTTCATGGAATCTGTCCTGATGGAAATAGCCGGACTCGCGTGACCAAGCTGCTGCAGCACAAGGCCACGGGACTCTATTCCCACGCTCCGCCAAAGTCAATTTGCAAGGGATGATGATGGCCGGCGGGAGTTACACCGCGACGGCGGATTTCGCGCCGAAGACGCGGAGGAATATGGCGTCCACGGCGCGCAGCTGGCGATGAAGATGGAAGGTGTGCGCGAGCGCCTGCTGGTCGAGGAATTTGCGGATATTGGAATCGGCAGCGACACGGTCTTGGAAGCTGGACTCGGATTCCCAGGCGGCCATGGCGTGGGCCTGAACCCATTTGTAAGCGTCTTCACGTGGGGCGCCGTGTTCGACCAAATCCTGCAGCAGCTGCCCAGAAAAAACCAAGCCTTGCGTGGCGTTCAGATTCCGCAGCATGCGTTCGGGAAACACTTTCATGTTGGCGACGATTTCGGTCGTGCGATGGAGCATGTAGTCCACCAGAATCGTCGAATCGGGGAGAATCACGCGCTCGACGGAGCTGTGCGAGATATCGCGTTCGTGCCAGAGCGCGACATTTTCCAGGGCCGCTAGAGAATTCGCGCGCACTACGCGGGCTAGTCCACAGATTTGTTCGCTGGAGACAGGATTGCGTTTGTGCGGCATCGCGGAGCTGCCGCGTTGCTCGCCACCGAACGGCTCTTCCACTTCACGCAGTTCGGTGCGTTGCAGGTGGCGAATTTCCTGTGCGATGCGTTCGAGAGAGGCTGCGACGACAGCGAGCGTCGTGAGATATTGCGCGTGACGGTCGCGTTCAATTACCTGCGAAGTGATCGGCGCGGTGGCAAGGCCCAGCCGATGGCAGATTTTCTGTTCGATATCCGGGCCGAGATGCGTGCAGGTACCCACCGCGCCGGAAATTTTTCCGACGGCCATTTGCTGCGCGGCAACCTGAAAGCGCGCGAGATCGCGGCGATTTTCGGCGTACCAGTTGGCGATTTTCAGACCGAAAGTAATCGGCTCGGCGTGAATGCCGTGGGTGCGGCCGATTTCCGGCGTGTCCTTGAATTCCCATGCGCGGCGCTCCAGGACTTCGCCCAGCGCTTCGATTTTTTTCTCGATGAGATGGGACGCTTCGCGGACCAGCAGCGCTTGCGCGGTGTCCACCACGTCATTGGAAGTGAGGCCGTAGTGCAGCCAGCGCGCGGCTTCGGGATCGGCGACCGATTCCTGCACGGCGATGGTGAACGCAATCACGTCGTGGCGAACTTTTGCTTCAATTTCATTGATGCGCGCGACATCCACGCGGGCGTGCTGGCGCAATGTAGCGGCGGCCTCGCGCGGCACTACGCCGGCTTCGGCTAGCGTTTCGGTGGCCGCCAGCTCGACTTCCAGCCATTTCTGAAAGCGATTTTCGTCATTCCAGACGCGGCCCATTTCCGGGCGGGTGTAACGTGCGATCAAATCCAGCCCCCTTGGCAGCTGCGCAGCAGCGAAACAGTCTAGCGCGCGAAGCCCGTGACGAACTTCAGAAAACAACGGAATGCATTCCCTGTGCCATCATACCCGAATTTGCATGGGTGAGCGAAAAGCCGCGCCCGCCCTTCTCTGGGGAGACAAGCTGCTTCGTTTCAGAGTCTTGGCGGATATTCGCGCACCGAACGACTTAATAGATAGCAGGCCAAATTCAATCGGAGGAGCAATACGATGAAAGTGAGACTTTCCTGGTTCAGCGTAAACGATTTTGAAGGCGCAAAGAAGTTTTACGGCAACGTGCTCGGTCTGAAGAAAACGTTTGAAGCGCAGCAATGGGCGGAGTTCGCAGGCGCGGAAGGCGAACAGAGCATCGGCATCGCGGTGAATCCGCATGCCGGGAAAGAACCGGGAGCGACGATCGTGCTCCATGTGGAGGACATCGAGCGTGAACACAAGCGATTGGAAACAGCTGGAGTGAAATTCGAGGGGAAGATCGAGGAAATCCCGGGCATCGTGAGGCTGGCGACGTTTCGCGATCCTGCGGGCAACCGGTTGCAGCTGGCGCAGCCGCTGATGCAGTCGTAGTTTGTCGTGGCAGCGCAAGGAGCCGCGCCGGGTTGGTATGTCGTTGTAAACTGGCGCGGCTCGATCGTTTATTAGGGGGAGAAAAAATGGCCGTGCGTCCACTGCCGGAAATTGCGCTGCAGGAAGAAGTGCAGCTGGTGGAAAAAGCGAAGCAAGGAGACAGTCTGGCGTTCGGGTCGCTGGTGGAACCGTGGCGCAAACCGCTTTTCGGCTACATTTACCGGATGGTGACGCTGCGGCAGGACGCTGAAGATTTGTTGCAAGACGTGCTGGTGCGAGTGCTGGAAGGCATACGAACGTATCGCGGGGAAGCGCGGTTCAAGAGCTGGCTCTTCGGCATCGCGACGCATGTGTGCCTGGACCATCTGCGCGCGAAGAAGCGCTGGCGCGTGGAGGCTCAATTAATCGGCGAGAAAGAAGCCACGGCGGATCCGCAGCGAGTCGAGGAGCTCACAGCTTTGCTGCAGCAGCCGGGATTCCGCTTCGAAATTCGCGAGCACATCGCGTTCTGTTTTTCGTGCATTGCGCGTACTTTGCCGCCGCAAGAACAGGCGGCGTTGATGCTGAGGGAAGTTCTGGGATTTACCGGAGAGGAAGCAGCAGGGATCCTGGGGGTTTCAGAGCCGGTATTCCGCCACAGGCTTTCGGCGGGGCGTGCAAAAATGATTGAGGATTACGACGGGCTTTGCGCGCTGATCAATAAAACGGGCATGTGTCATCAGTGCAGCGGCTTGCAACAAGCTGCCGGCGAAAGACACCGCGGGGCGAGTCTGGTGCAGATCGAAGTCGCACCCGGATTTGCGATGAACGCCGAGAACTTGTTTGATGCGCGTCTGGCGATTGTGCGCGACGCAGACCTGGAGACGGGGCGAACGCGCGCCGTACACGATTTGTTCTACGGCAGTATGGCGCAGCGCGAAGAATCCCGCTAAGCGGTGGAACTGCAAATACTAGAGGTCGAACGGGCCGAGGGGGATGCGTTGCGAGGCGACGTGCAGGGTGCCGCGAAAGGCGAACTCGCCGGGGCGGCGGCCGAGGGCCTCTTCGGCGCAGATGCGGGCCAGATCGGGAGTGTTGTTTTGCTCGGAAACGTGCGCGAGGACCAGGTGGCGCGCCCGTCCATCGAAAACTTCGGAGTCGGCGAGAAATTCGCTGACGATTGAATTGGAAAGATGCCCGGTGCGGCTCATGACGCGCTGTTTGATGTACCAGGGGTACGGGCCGACCTTCAACATCTCGAGATCGTGATTGGATTCCAGGATCAGGAAGTCGGCTTCGCGCAGGTGATGCTTTACCAGTTCGGGCATGTAGCCGAGATCGGTGACGATGGCGACCTTTTTTCCGTTGGCGCAGAAGGCGTAACCGACGGGATCAGCGGCATCATGCGGAATAGTGAATGCGGTGATTTCGATATCGCCAATTACAAATTTGATTCCAGGGCGAATGTATTCCACGCGCTCGATTCTGGTCTTCGGTCCATCGCCGAACATTTTTTGGATTTCGCGATGGGTCGGCGCGGTGAGGTAGGCGGGGCATTTCCACTCGCGGGACATTTGCGCAAGACCGTTGGAGTGGTCGCTGTGCTCGTGGGTGACGAGGATGCCGTCCACTTTTTCGGGGCGCGCGCGGCCGAGAGTTTCAAAGCGCCGCAACATTTCTTTTTTGCCGAGCCCGGCGTCAATCAGGAGAGTCGTGCACCCCGATTCGAGCAACGTGGAGTTGCCCGTGCTGCCCGACGCCAGAATGGATACGCGAAACGAGATACGCTTCCCCCGCGAATCGCGTCAACAACCGCGATCGGTTGCGCGCGACACCGCAGTGGGATGATGGCAAAGTGCTGAGCTGGCGTCAATACGAAGTCGCGCAAGAGAAACTAGCTCGCGCTGATCAGCGGGAGTGGATGCTCTTGAGAAACTCAGAAAATCAGATGGCTAACTGGTCTTGAGTGAGCTCGAAGCCGTTGAGGTTGCCGACGACAGAGGCGGCCATGCGGCCGGGCTGGAAGAATTCGCGGGCCAGTTGCTGGACGTCTTCCACGGTGACGCTTTCCAGGAGGGCGATCAGATCCTGGGCGGTGAAATGGCGTTTGAAGTACATGTGATAACGCGCGAGGCTGTTCATGCGCTGGCCGCTGCCTTCGAGAGCGAGCAGGGTGGCGCCTTTCAGGTGATCTTTCGCGCGGCGCAGTTCGTGGGCGCTGAGCGGTTCATCGCGCAGGCGGCGGAATTCATCGAGCACTGATCGGACCAGCTGCGCAGCGGTGTCCAGCGAAGTGCCAGCATAAACGGAGAGCGCGCCGGCATCGCGATAGGAATTCAGTTCGCTGAAAATTGCGTAGGCGAGGCCTTGGCGCTCGCGAATATTCTGGAAGAGGCGCGAAGACATTCCGCCGCCAAGAACGTTGTTGAGCACCGCGACGCCAAAGCGGCGGCGATCGGTCATGGGCAGCGCCGGAACGCCCATGCAGATGTGAACTTGCTCGAGCTCGTGCTTGGTGCGCAGGGTGACGTGCGAAGCAGGCTGCGGCGTGGCTTCCGCGGCGTCTTCACCGGCTGAAGTGCCTTTCGCGAAGCGTTCGGAAACCAAGTCCACCAGCTGCGCGTGCGTCAGATGCCCGGCGGCGGTGATGACCATATTGTTCGGCGCGTATCGTCTGCTTGAACCAGGTGCGCAGCGTATCGCGACGTGAAAGCGGAGACGGTTTCCGGCGTGCCCAGAATTGGTTTGCCCAGTGCGTGCGGCGACCAGAAATTCTGGGTGAATAGTTCGTGGACCAGGTCTTCGGGATTGTCCTGGGTCATGCGAATTTCTTCCAGGATGACGGATTTTTCGCGGTCAATTTCGTCTTCGGCAAATTTGGGATCGAGAACCATGTCCGCCAGCACGTCGAAAGCTTTGGGCAGATGTTCATCGAGGACGCGCGTATTGAAGCAGACCATTTCCTTGGAAGTGAAGGCATCGAGCATGCCGCCGACGCTGTCCACTTCACGCGCGATATCTTCGGCGGTGCGCCGCGTGGTGCCTTTGAATACCATGTGCTCGATGAAATGCGAAATGCCGTTCAGGCCGGGAGGTTCGCAGCGCGAGCCGGTGCGCAGCCAGATTCCCACGGAAACGGAGTGCACGTGCTCCATCGGCTCGGTGATGACGACGAGCCCGTTCGGAAGGGTCTCCGTATGGACCTTATGATTTGTGTCGGGCATGTTGTTGTCTGATTCCATTGTGGCATGGTGGGCCCATAAATGTCATGGACGCGACGATTGTTTTATTGCGCATTATGAACCTTGGGGCAGTGTGCATTTCTGCGGAGCGACGTAGCGTGTGTGCTGTAAGGCCGCCGGGTTGGCAGCAGACCTAGGCTCAATTTCTCGTCAGGCGACAGCTTGCCGTATTCGCTGGAATAATGCAGCGGGACGTCGGCGTACGCGCCTTTATCAACGGAATACACTTCGCAGGAATCGTATGGATAAGAATAGATGTGCACGCTGGTGGAGGCCTGATTGTATTCCTGCAAATTTTGCACCTGGTGCACAGGTTCTTCAGGGCGCACGACGGCGGGATGCGTCGCATCCATCAGGTAAGAATCGGAGGGGACCAGCTGGCAGCTTCCATGCACGACGTCGCGATTTTCCACGCGGAAATTCTGCACGCGCAGACGGCCGATGGGCGTGACCATCCAGCAATTCTGGCCGCGATGATTGTGGATACGGCTGACCTGGCCGATATTCCAGCAGATCGCGAGAATCTCGAAGAGTTCGCATTTGTAGATCAGATTCCGGGTGTAATGGCTATTGGCGTAAAAAATGTAGGGAGCCAGCGTCTCCGGCTGGATGGCTTTGCGTTCGGTAAAATCCAGCACGCGTGGAATCGTGAATTCTTTTTCAGGAATGGCGCCGAGCTGCTTGACCCATTCATCAATGGTGACCAGCTCCATCGGCTTTTTATTTTCCGCCGGCGTTAGGGTGCTCATTGGCGCGCCTCCTGGTGCTTCTACGTGCGAATCGCAAACAGTTCATTATATCGCTGCGTGGCGGGGCCGGCGGCGGAAAATCAGCGCGGCGCCGCGTGTTATCATGGTCAGAAGATGCCTGCAAACAAATCCCGCCTTCCGGTGAATCTGCTGGGCCAATCGGCGGAAGAGCTGCGGGCGTACATGCAATCGCTGGGCGAGCCGGCCTACCGCGGCGCGCAGATTTATCGCGCACTTTACGCTGAGCGGAGGTTCGACGTCGCGAATATGAGTAATCTGCCGGTGGCGTTGCGCGAGCGATTGGCGCGAGAGGCTGTGATTCCGCTGCCGCACATCGTACGGCGTTACCAATCGGATGACCACACGGCGCGTTACGTGCTGGCGCTGCCGGCGGCGGATGCGAGCGGCGAGGCAAAGGCCACGAACTCCGCGACGGTCGAAGCGGTGTTCATGCCGGAAGAAAATCGCCAGACGATTTGTATTTCCACGCAGGCGGGTTGCGCCGTGGATTGCCATTTTTGCCTGACCGCGACGCTGGGGCTGATCCGCAATTTGTCGGCGGGAGAAATTGTCGGACAAGTGCTGATTGCGTTGGAGGAAAATAGCGCCAGCCTGAAACCGCAGACGAATGTGGTGCTGATGGGCCAGGGCGAACCTTTATTGAACTACGAGCCGGTGATGGCGGCGCTGCGAATCCTGCTGGACCCAAACGGCATGGCAATTACGGCGAAGCACACCACGCTTTCCACCAGCGGAATTATTCCGGGTATCGAGCGGCTGGGCGGTGAAAAAGTGCGTCCGAAGCTGGCGATTTCGCTCAATGCGTCGTCGAATGAGCAGCGCGACAAGATCATGCCGATCAATCGCAAGTATCCGATTGAGGACTTGCTCGAGGCCTGCGCGCGGTATCCGCTGCGGCCGTGGGAACACTTGACGTTTGAATATGTGCTGCTCGGCGGATTTAACGACGCGGCGGAAGATGCGCGGCGTGTGGCGAAGTTGCTGGCAAATTTGCGCGCGAAAGTGAACTTGATTCCGTGGAATCCGGGAGAGCTTCCTTACCAGAAACCCGATGCAGCGCGGATCGAAGAATTTCGGCGTATGCTGGAGGACAAAGGCGTGCGCGCGTTTGTGCGCTACTCGCGTGGGCAGGATGTGATGGCTGCTTGCGGGCAATTGGCGCTGCTGGAATCAGCCGCGGCACCGGCGGCGTCTCGTTTCGAGCAGATTTCTCCCGCTTCCTAGTTCGGTCAATCGTATTTCATCCAAGAATTCCGATCGCGGCCATCAGCCGGCCCGTGGTGTGTTCGCGGCGGTAGCTGAAGAAAAGATCGCTGCGGCAGGCGGTGCAGAAATCGGATGAGAAAATATTGTTCGGTGCGATCCCCGCGCCGGAAAGAATGGCGCGATTTGCGGCGATTAAATCGAGATGCGCGCGTGGAGCGGGCGGCGCGTGACCGGGCGGGCGCATGGTGAGCCAGGGCAGCCAGTTGGAATCATTATCGCCATTTTCGAGCGCATCGAACGGGCCTGTGAACCATTCGCGCGCGTTAGAAAATTTCGCCGTGAATTCTCTCACCACTTCGTGGCCGACTTCGTAGCAGCAGCTGCCGATGCCCGGGCCCAGCGCGGCGACCACGTCCTGAGGGCGCGTGCCAAATTCCATTTGCATACGGCCTAGAGTTTTTTCGGCAATGCGTTGCACCGTGCCGCGCCAGCCGGAATGAATCGCGGCGATGGCGCGCTGCCTGGTATCGGCGAGCAGGATGGGAATGCAGTCGGCGGTTTGGATGGTCAGCAGGACGCCGGGCTCGCGGGTAATCAAGGCATCACCTTGCAGAGATTGTTCGCCCGGCGCGGTTTCCGCTGCGCCAACCACGTGCATGAGATCGGAATGAATTTGGCGCAATGCAACTACGCGCATTTTACGTGCGCCGATTGCAGCGCAGAATTTGGCGCGATTTTGCAGGACGCGGTCGCGCGAATCCCAGTCCATGAATCCCAGGTTCAATACTTTTTCTCCGGCATTGCGCTTCTTCGCCTCTGAGCCGTTGCGATTCGCGGCTAGTTCGCTTGCGCCGCCGGGACGCGTGCTGAAACCGTGGGTTAGCCAGTGCAAGCGGGCGAGCGGCGGCGATTCGAGTATTTGCAAGCCGCGGCTTCGGCGCAATCTCCAGTGCGCAGAGCGATCCGGAGTTTTCGCGATGACTTTTCGCGGCGGCGTTTTCTTCGTTGCCAGACGAGTGAGCATTTTCGTTTCTTCGCTTCTCAAGCGAAATCGCCGCGAGCATTCAATCTAGGTATAATTGCGGCGCGGCGCAGAATTTGCATTGTACCGCACGATGGGGGAAGCGAGGCGCGTTTGATCGTCGGCCTGGGATTGGACATCGCGGAGATTGACCGGATCGAAGCGGCGCTGACGCGGCACGGCGCGCCGATTCTGGAGCGGCTATACACTCCGGCGGAAGTGGCGTACTGCGAAAGTTTTCGCGGCAAATTCGAACGCTACGCGGGACGATTTGCCGCCAAAGAAGCGGCGATGAAAGCGCTGGGAACGGGCTGGCGATTCGGCGTGCGCTGGCGCGATATAGAAGTGATGCGCGAGGCGACCGGCAAACCCTCGCTGCGACTGCACGGAGTGGCAGGCGAATTTGCGCGAGCGGCTGGGAGTGAAAAACATTTCGCTTACGATTACGCACAGCGGGAATCTCGCGCTGGCCGAAGTTATCTTCGAGAACTGAGCACTTCGTCGCGTTCTACCGCTTCCTGCGCCGCACGGATGCGACGCTTCGCACCAGATATTCGCCGGCCAGCGCCCTTCCACCCGCACTTTCAAATAATTGCCGGTCAAAGCTTCGGTCCAGCTGTCGCCGCCACGAGCCAGCGTGAGAGCGCGCACGGTTCGTCCTGCTTGCAGCTCGCGGAAGGCCACTGATTTCTGTTGGCCGAGCGAACGCAACGCGCGGGCACGGTCGCGAGTGACCGCGGGCGAAACGGGCGCGCCCAGATCGGCGGCTTTCGTGCCGGGACGCGCGGAAAACGAAAACACGTGCAAATAAGTGAATGGCAGACGCACGATGAAATCGAAAGTGACGGCGAAATCTTCGTCGGTCTCGCCTGGGAAACCCGCGATTACGTCCGCGCCGATGGCGGCGTCGGGCAGCGCGCTGCGAATCAGCTGGATGCGTTCCGCGTAGTGCGCGGCGCGATACCAACGATGCATGGCGCGGAGAATGCGGTCTGATCCGGACTGCAGCGGAACATGAAAATGCGGAGCGATGCGCGGCGACGCTGCCACGAGCGCGACGAAATCTTCGGTGACGTCCTGCGGCTCGATGGAACTGAAGCGCAGTTGTTCGAGCAGCGTTTCGTTCAGAATGCGCCGAACCAAATCGGCCAACTCCACACGCGGCGTCAAGATCGCGTCCGTACGAACCGAGATTGATTCCGCTAAGAACGATCTCCTTCGCGCCCGCGGCGACGAGTTTCCGCGTTTCTTGCAGCACTTCGATCTGGCGGCAAGCTGCGGCTGCGTCCGCGAACGAAGGGAATGACGCAGTAGGAGCAGCGATTATTGCAGCCATCTTGAATTTTCAGGATGGGCCGCGTGCGGTCGGCTGGCATGCCTTCCAGGGGACTGACCTGCATGGACGTCTGCGCGAAAATGTCTCCGGTGAGAATTTTGGCCGGGCCGCGCGCGAGCGACATTGATTCGGTATCGAGGCTGCGCGAGCGGAACGAAATCTCGCAGACGGCGCGCCATGCAGAAGTTCGCACGGCAGGAATTCGGTTCGAAGCTGGCGGCGAGGGCCGCGCTCCACATCCCGGGAAAGCAATTCTCGAAGCAAGCCGGGAATTTCGGTCTGATGAGAATTTCCCACCACCCAGGAAACGCCCGGAAGCTGTGCCAGGTCTTCCGGCGCGCGCTGCGCATAACAACCAGTGACCAGGATGCGAGCGGCAGGATTCGCGCGATGAATTTTGCGCACGGCATCGCGCGCTTGCGAATCGGCGGCGGACGTTACGGTGCAGGTGTTGAGCACCACGACTTCGGCGGAGGCGTGCTGCTCGAGCATGGTCCATCCGGCGCTGCGCAGAGCGCGGCGCATCGCCGCAGCATCGGCTTCGGTGGCGCGACAGCCAAAATTTTCCAGGGAAAAGGTAGCCATGACGTTGCGCGCACACTCCACACAGGGAGGAGGCGGGAGAAAGATTATAGCAGTGTAACTGCGCGGGAGTCACAGCCAGCAAGGCGGGGACGGGCGTAACGAATTGCTAAATTACACTCCGGCGCCGCGGCGCTGGTAGCAAAGCAGGATCAGGTCCGCGCGGCGGCGAACGCCGAATTTCGCCAGCAGATTGGAAACGTGAAACTTTACGGTGCGTTCGGAGATGTGCAGGCGGTCCGCGACTTCTTTATTCGCCAAATTTTCCAGCAGACCGGCGAGAACTTCCTGCTCGCGGCGGCTCAATTCAGCAGGAGAATCGCCACGCAGCCGGCGCCCTTGCGTGGTGCTCAAGATCGAGTCCACGAAGCGCGAGAGAACTTCGCGCGGCACCCAGAAGCCGCCCGAGGCGACCAGCGGAAGCGCGCGAGGAAGCTGTTCGCGGGCTTCTTTGTAATTCAGAATGCCTTTCACGCCCTGGCGAAGCAGAGTGTAGCTATCGGATTCCTTCAGATTGTCGCCCACCACCAGCAGGCGCGCGGCGGCATTATGATCCAGGATATTGCCCAGCAATGCGCCGGTGGCTTGCCGCGCCGCGTGCGCGTCAATCACGTAAACCGAAGCGCGCGGCACTTCCAGGTTGCGCAGATCCGGCGCGAGCATGGAATCGAGTTGCCGGATCACCAGCTGAAAACTGGAATCCGCGAGCAAGCGGCGGAATTCCTCCAGCACCATCGGGTGCGGGGAGAGAATGCAGACCTTTAGTAATTTGGAGTTTGCGGTCGCCTTAACCATCGTAGCTAAGGCTAGCGGAATTGGCGCGCAGGGGCAAGAAAGATGGAGGAGCGGATTTCATACCAGACACGGGTGCGCCTGGGCTGAATTTCGGGCTGCTCCAGGCCAGGGTCGTCTTTGGGTGCGGTTCGAATGCGACAAGCGAGGCTATGCCAAACGCTCTTAGAGCTTTAGGTTTAGCGGCCAGGATCGCAGATTCGGCGTGTCTATGAGGTTTCGGAGAGTTCGCCGCTCGGACGGGTCCAGCCTGCGCGCGGGCCGCTTGGCCGGGAGGCCCGCCTGGCGGACCTTATAAAGCAGCGCGCGGTAACTGATTTTCAGGACTTCGGCGGTTCTGCGGCGGTTCCAATGGTTGGCTTGTAGCACTTTCAATATGACGTCGTGCTCCATGCGGCGAGTGACTTGCTGCGCGATGTGCTTGAGCGGAATGTTTCCTTCTTCGTTCATCTCGTAGGAAATGTGCAGCGGTTTCTTTTCCGCAGACGGATCGCGGTCGGTATGGAAAGCTTCTTCCGACCCGAGGATCACATAGCGCGCCATGCAATTCTCAAGCTCGCGGATATTTCCCAGGCCACTCGCGCTGCTGGAGCAGTTGCAACACTTCGCGGGAGACCGGCGCGGCGTCGCGCTGGAAACGGCGGTTGAAAAGTTGCCGGAGATAATCAACCAGGTACGGAATATCGTCGCGGCGATTGCGCAGGGACGGCAGCGTGATAGTGATGACGTTGATGCGATAAAAAAGATCGGCGCGAAAGCCGCCGCGAGCGATTTCCTGGTGCAGCAGGCGGTTGGTGGCGCAGATGACGCGAGCGTCCATGCGCCGTTCTTCGTGGTCACCGATGCGCGTGAAATGACCATCCTGAAGAACGTGCAGCAACTTCGCCTGCAGGCTGGAATCGATCTCGGCAATTTCGTCGAGGAAGAGCGTTCCACCTTGCGCCAGCTCCATGCGGCCGGGTTTTGCGGCGTGCGCGCCTGTGAATGCGCCCTTCTGAAATCCGAATAGCTCGCTTTCGATCAGGGTGGCCGGAATCGCCGGGCAATTCACCTTCACGAAGGGCCCCTGATTCCAAGGGGAGCGTTCATGGATAAAGCGCGCCAGTACTTCCTTGCCCGTGCCGCTTTCACCCAGAACCAGGATGGGGACGTTTAGCCCGGCGGCGCGTTCGACGCGTTGCCGAACTGCTTGCATGGCCTCCGATGGGCCAAAATAGATGTGAGGAGGAGGTAGTTCGACGGTTTGGGTAAGCGGTACGAGCTTTGCTTCAGCGGCGGATGCCATTGGTGTCCAGTGATCTTGAGTAGGGCTTATGCCGCGCCCCCGACAAGAATATTGCACACTGACCGCCAAACATGTGAAAAGCCTTGGTACGTGGGGATCGTAAATTGGATAGCGCGAATTTGCGTAAGTAGCTGTTTCTTAGAAAGATAGACGAATGGGTAGGGCCTGACGCGCTAGTACCGAACGTCCCAGTAACAGCGAAAAATAGTACTGTCGTCAGAAAATGCTAGGCACTTTCGGGAACTGGTCTTCCCAGCTGGCCCGACCGGCGATTCGGCTGAATTCCCAAAACGGTCTGGCGCCGGAGTGCAACGGGAGGCTGTCACCCTACCAAGCGAGGCGGTTCGACGGAAACCTTTACCCCTTAGCGTTGCGGGAAGATCAACGCCTCCAGCATGTCGGCGCGGGCCTTTTGGTCGGAGGCAAAGAGCTGCAGCAGATCGGTCACCGAAATCATGCCGCGAAAGCCCTTCGCGTGGTCCAGAACCACCAAGTGATAGATGCCGTGCTGTTCCATCAGCCGCAAACAGTCTTCCAGCGAGGTATCCGGCGTCGCGCTCACCAATTGCCGCGTCATGATTTCTGAAACGCGCATCCAGGCGGGACACTTATTTTCCGCAGCAACTTTGTCGGAGACATCACTTTGCGACACGACTCCCAACAGGACGCCGTGTTGATCGCACACTCCGACGGCGCGCACTTGTTTGTCGCGGAGATAGCGAGCCGCATCGTGCACGGTGGTCTCTTCACCAATGAAATAGACTTCGCGGCGGGAAGCGATCAAGTCCGCAACTCTCATGAAAACCTCCTAGAGGCTGGACTGGAGCGGATGGTAGGGCGATTCCAGCGCAGAATGCAACTGAAATTAAACGCTCGCGGGAGAACGCAGTGAAACGCTGGGGTGCGTGCCGCGACGGTGCGCACCGGGATTCGCGATCGGCGGCAAAAACTATGGAGAACAAAACCAAACGGACAGCATTGCTGGTGCAGCAGAGAAAAATCCTAAATGGGTGAAGCTTCTCCGCGAATAATATCGTAGCGTTCGATGACTGCCGCTACGCCAATCGTTTCGCGAGCCACGTCGTCGTCTTGCTTGTCCACTCGAACCACACGTCCGTGAGCGCGCACGAAGACTTCGGTACCGCGTGTAATTTCCGCCGGCAAAGTGAGGGTGAAATCAACTTCAGTGCCGGGAGCGAGATCCTTCTGCATCATAAAGTAAACGCCGCGCGTCGAGATATCGCGTGTCTGACCGTTGTGTGTACCCGGCTCTCGATTGATCGGCAGGCGAACGTTTACCGGTAGCGACAAATCGTACCGGCGTGCCATGCGACGCTCCGTCATCCCCACTGATCCTCCATGCCAAGATTGAAGTGCAACACTTCCCCGCAACTTGAAGCAGCAATCGCTCTTCCAAAGGCAACGGACTCTTCAACGGGAAGCTGCGCGCGTCCGGCGAAGCTGCTTCCTGCACTCTCGGCTTCAACACAGCTAGCAGCGAATGGCAAACCCTTTGAAAACAGTGACAAGCGTTGATGTGAGTTTCGGATCGGGAGGCTCAAAATCGCTCCTCCCATGAGGAGCATCGCTCATGCCCCGTTTCGGAGCGAATACTAGACCATGCCGAGGGTAGAAGGGTAGTGCTATTTCGCTGAATGTGCTCTAGATATGCAACTCTTTGCAACAGTCGTAGGACTAGTACGTTTGGGTACCACATGTCGTATTTTGAGACAGGAAGCGCGGAAATACGACTGCCGGACTTCGCCCATTTCCAGCGCGCGATCGGCAATCGTTAATTTATTTCATCAATTCACACTGGTGGAATTACGAACCGCGAATGGCGGGAGCGGATTCTTTCACCGCGGCGTCTTTCGCTTGCGATTCTTTCGCCGTCGCTTCCTTCGCGGCTGCTTCGCGCGCAGCTTTCGCCGCCGCCGAACGCGCGCCACGACCGGAATCGAGATTGAACTGCCGCATCTTATAGAGCAGCGCCTTGTAGCTGATGCCCAGCATCCGCGCCGCGTCTTTGCGGCACCAATTTGTTTTCTCCAGCGCGTCGGCGATCGCTTCCATCTCTGCTTCGTCCTTCAATCCGCGAACCAGAGCCTTCAGCCCCTGTTCCTTGGGCGGGGGAGTTTCTTCGCGCGGAGCGGTGCGGTGTTGCTGTCCGGTCATTTCCAGAAGCTCGCGGAAGCTGCCTTCGTCATCTTCCAAAATTACGTAGCGCTTCACGAAGTTCTCGAGTTCGCGCAAATTGCCGGGCCACGGGTAGCGTAGAGCGGCTTCGAGCAAATGCTTGGATGGATCGGGCGCAGGCTTGGCGTACTTCTCGCTGTACTTCGCCAGAAAATGGCGGAAGAGCAGGGGAATTTCGGTGGTGCGTTCGCGCAGCGGCGGAATGTGGATGGAAAGTACGTTCAAACGGTAATAGAGGTCTTCACGGAAGCGCCCGCTGCGCATGGCGTCCTTCACGTCCACGTTGGTGGCCGCGAGAACTCGCACGTCTACATTCACTACGGCGCGGGCGCCGAGACGAGAGAATTGGCCGTCTTGCAGAACGTGCAGAAGCTTCGCCTGAAGATGAGGGCTCATCTCCGCGATTTCATCCAGGAAAATCGTGCCCTTGTTCGCCAGTTCGAATTTGCCGGGCTTGGCGCGGACCGCTCCGGTGAAAGCGCCTTGCTCGTAGCCAAAGAGTTCGGATTCCAGCAACTCGCCCGGCAACGCCGCGCAGTTCACTTTAATGAAAGGCTGCACGCGGCGCGTCGAACGAAGATGAATCATTCGCGCAATCACTTCCTTGCCGACTCCGCTTTCACCGCTGATGAACACGGGAACGTCCACGGGAGCGATCTGCAGAACCTGCTGGCGGATCTTCAGCATTTGCGGACTGGCGGCCAGGAAAGACAGGTCTTCGGTGAGCGCTTCGCAGTATTCGCGGAGCGATTTATTTTCCGAGCGCAGTTCCTTCTTCTGGCGGCACTTCAGGAATGCCGCGTCCAGTTCCGGCTTCTCAAACGGCTTTGTCAGATAATCGAGCGCGCCGATGCGAATGGCTTCGACCACGGTGGTAACTTCGTTCGAGCAGGAAAGCATAATCACGTTGAGTGTGCGGTCGATCTGCATCAATTGACGCAGCGTTTCCAGGCCATCCATCTCCGGCATCAGCACGTCCAGGACGATGTAGTCGGGACGCTCGCCGGTTCCGATGCGCTCGAGCGCCTCTTTACCGCTGGAAACAGCCTCGACGCCGTATCCATCCACTTCCAGAAGCGTTTGCAGATACTTTCGAATACTTGGTTCGTCGTCAACGACGAGAATACTTTCTTTATCAGCCATCGTTTTTCCTAAGGAGCCGAACACTGCGGTTCCGATTCATACACTATCCTATTCTGCGTTCGTTGGAAGCAAAAATGAGAAAGAGCTTCCGTGTCCAACCACGCTATCCACCCAAACTTTACCGCGATGCGCCTGAATCAGGCGCTTGGTGATGGCCAGGCCCAAGCCCATCCCGGAAGACGAGGGATCAACTCGGACAAACTCTTCGAAAATCTCCTGGTGAAACTCCGCGGCGATCCCGCTTCCGGTGTCTGACACGGAGACCAGCACGCTGTTAGGATGATTGCGGCCGCCGCGGCGGCGGTCGGAGGAAGGCGCTGCTTCCGAAATGCGCCGTTCCCAGAAGTGCGGTTCCGCGATCAAGGTTACGCAGCCTTGCGCGGGAGTGTGCTTCAGCGCGTTATCCAGAAAATTTGCGACGCACTGCTGCACCTTCTGGTAATCGAACTTGAACGGCCCCAGCTCGGGATGGATTTGGATATCGAGTCGAACCTTCGCACGCTGGAACGCGTCTTGCCAGCGGCAGGTAAGATCTTTCACGCAGTCGCGCAAATCATTTTCCCGCAGCTGCAGAATTAACTTGCCGCTTTCCAGTGCCGAGTAATTCAGGAACATCGAAACCAGCCGGATCAGTCGATCACAGCTTTCCTTCGATTCCAGCAAGATATCTCGCTGGCGATCGTCAAGCTTTCCCAGCGAGCCCGTCAAGCAGCAGGTCGTAATATCCCTTCATCACCGCGAGTGGCGTCTTTAATTCATGCGCGGCCGATGCCAGGAAACACCGTCTTCTGGCGGTTGACTTCCTGCAATCGAAGATAGGCGGCCAGCAAGTTCCGGTAGGTGATCTCCCGTTCCTGCATCAATTCCTGAACGGTCTGGCGCATTTCGGCTTCGTCCGCCGGAGCCTCTGCCGGGGTGGGCTCAAGGTACGTCACCAGCCAGTCGGGTTCCGGCAGCCAGCGAACTCGCGCACGTTGGATCTCGTTCGCGAAATCAATCGGCATATTGAGTTCTTGCTCGCCCGCTTCCAGCTGCTTGAGAATTTCCTGACGATCCGTATGCAGAATATCCACGAACAAGTTCAAATCGGGCTTGGCACTCAAGCCCTTCGCGTTCAGGTGTTCTTGGGCGTGAAAATTCGTGAACAGAATCTTGCCGGAGCGGTCCGTGACGACCAAAGGCCGGTCAAAAGCATCTAAGAGACTGGAGACCAGCTGCAGCACCTGCTGGTTGTTCGCTTGTTGTTCGGCTGTAGCGCTTTTCGGCAAGTTGTTCCCCCAAGACCGGCACGAAATGGGTGCAGACACACCACCTTCACGCACCGGTCGGCACTACCAGGGACGAGGTTGTGGATGGTTATGCTCGCAAAGGCCCCAAATAGTGTCAATGGTAAATGCGTCCTACTTTGCACAATGTTGGAAATGTTAGGGAGTTAATATACACATCCGACTAACAGTCACGTTAGAGTGTCAATATGAACACTTTATAAGGTACTGTGGGCAAACATGTTATACAAAACAAAGTTCCCTCCCACACTTGCATTCAAATTGCGATTCAAAGAACCAGTACTAAAACTGGGGTACCAATGGCCATTCGGGAAGGCGTAATCCAACACCGCGCGGGATTATCGCCGCTTTATGACGAGCATCGGAGATTTCAACGCATTAATCTGCAAGTGCCGCTGTTTGTCCGCGGCAAGGACGCTCATGGAGAGCAATTCTTGGAGCTTGCTAAGACCCTTGATATCAGTGCTCTCGGTGCTTTTATTACCTGTCCTCGGCCCCTCGTTGTAAATGAGATTGTGACGCTTACGATCCCTGCACCCTCCATCACTTCCTCCGCTTTGGTTCCCGCAGGGATGCCCCCTATTCAAGCCAGGGTAAAGCGCCAACAGGAAGCTGGCGATGTGCACTTGGTCGGAGTGGAGTTCCTGAAGCCGATCGGCTAGAGCGCTCTGCTTATTTTGGCGCGACCGGACGGGTGGGCCACAGGCGGAAAGTGGAACGGTTTTGCCACCCGGCTTGCTCTTCGGCATTAGTTCTCCCGCAGACGCGGTGCTTTCGTGACGTAACCTCATTGTTTTCAGTCTCTTATAGGATTGGTTTCAGAACCTCCGCTCGCGCCTGCGATTGGACTTTCTCGTGCTAGTACTTTTCTGCCCCCGCAGTGTCCCTGTTCACAGGGAACAATAAAACTATTGCGGAACCCATTGATGTCTCAGACCGGCGACGCTTCTCAGCCGCAGCCTTCGGCCGAAGACTCTTTCCTGGATCTCCTGGTGGAGACTCTGGACGGGCTCGACGAATCGGTTCGCGGTCAATTTTTACGACAATTCTTCCGCACCATCGCGCAGATTGATTTCACCGACGCGCAGAGCAATGACTATTGGGAGCGCATCCTGCTGCGCCGGCGAGAACTCGCCGAAAATCTCGGCAAGCGCGTCTCGCTGAAAACGGCGCTGGTGGACGTGCTGGCCTCGACGAACTTTCTTCGCGTTCCCATCCTGATGGAGTATGACGAATTCAAGAAGTTGCAAATCAACGCGGCTACAGATGCGCTCACCGGTCTGTACAACCGCCGCCTCTTCGACGAATATTGCGACAAGGAATTAAATCGCGCGAAAGCGCTACGGTCATCAATTGGCGATCGTAATTCTGGATCTGCACAAGCTGAAGGAAGTGAATGATCGTCATGGACACTTGCAGGGAGATCAGGTGCTGCAACTCGCCGCCACTACCTTGCGAAAGACGATGCGCGCGTCGGATTTTGCGTTCCGCATCGGCGGAGATGAGTTCGCGTTGCTTTTGCCGCAGACCGATCCGGAGCAGGCCATCACGCTTTGCCGCCGCATCCGCACGCAATACGAAACCGAAATTCGTCCCCTGAAAATGGAGATCGGCGTGACGCTGGATTTCGGCGTCGCGGTGCATCCGCACGACGGAGAAACCAAGAGCGCGCTGATGAATTTGGCCGACCAGCGGCTCTATCAACTGAAGAACACCGGACGCCCAGGGGCGCGTGTGATTCCGCTGGAGACGCAAACACCTCGCGAAGTTCCCACCGCTGCGCCGACACAGCGCGAGGCTCCTGCGGCTCCTCCGGTGGTGATCCCGCCGACCGTGACGCCGGCCATGAAAACCGAGGCTGCGCCGCCGAGATCGACGCCGACGCCATTGCCGACGCCGGTGGAACCGCATGGCCCCACCGCCCCGCACGCCGAGGCTCGCAAATGGGAGCGCGTGTCGCTGGCCGGCACCAAGGCCTACGCAATACTGACCGACGTGAATCAGAAGACGGCGGCGGTGCTGGATTTGAGCTACGGTGGTGTGGCGCTGATCCTGGACAACCCCGAAGACGTGCCCAATCAATTTCACGCGGTCCTGCATGTGCCAATTCTGCCGCCGGTCCGCGTAGTCCTGCGGAAGACCAATACGCAACGCCTGGAGGGCGGCCGCGCGCGAGTGGGCTGCTCGTTCGTGTCGTAGTCGCGGAGTTGGACCGCGCAACCGGCGATTGCATCGCGCATTTGGCAAATCGCCCCGCCTGCCGTATAATTAAAGTTTCCCGCTAGCCTAGCGACGCGACTGTGCAGCCTCGTTTCGAGAAGTCGCGCAGACCGGCTGGCCGATAGGAGCACCATGAAAGAAGGAATCCATCCCGACTATCACGTCGTGAAGGTGCACTGCGCTTGCGGCAACCAGTTTGACACGCGTTCCACGTTCAAGGGTCAGATGATCCGCGTGGAAATTTGCTCGAACTGCCATCCGTTTTTCACCGGCAAGCAGAAGCTAGTGGATACGGCCGGCCGCGTGGAGCGCTTCACGAAGAAGTACGCCGATAAAGCGGCGGCGATGAAGAAGTAACGATGCGGATTCGACGCTCGAGAAGAAAAATCCAATAAGCCCCGGGTTCATGACTCGGGGCTTTTTTTTGGGCGAAGCTGTTCTGCTACCGTGAAACTCGTCGGCGCGGTGTACAATGCCGCGTAGAGATGGCCACGCATTTGTCCCAATCATCCGACGCTCCGCTGGGTTCGCACGTGGAAACGGCGGCGCCCCGCGTCACACTGCGAAATTATTTCGCGCACGGGTTTGATTCGGCCATAGCGGCGGCACGCACCTGCTATGCGCCGCGGCTGATCGGGCCGGAGGAAGTCACCGACAAGCAGCGCGTGATGATCGGGTCCGCTACTTATTTCGGCGGGCATCATACCGTTTACCAGCACGCGCATTTCGAATTTGGGCTGGAAAATATCAGCCGGCAATTTGTGTGGTCCTTCCTGCACGCGCATCCTTTTTACAATTCGGAGCAGCAGAGCCAGCGCTACGTCCGGCTGGATCGCGCGCAGGCTTACATTCCGGGCGATGGCCGCGCATTTGGCGCAGCAGAGCGCGCGATTTACGAAAAGGCTGTGGCGCGCGCCTGGGAGCACTATCGCGAGCTGACGCGCGTGCTCGAACCGACTGCGCGCGAGATTCTCAGCGATATCTGGCATGTCAGCTCGATGTCTCATCCGAAGCGCCTGCAGAAAGTCGAGCGGCAATCGGAAAAGCGCGCGATCGAAGTGGCCCGCTACGTTCTGCCGGTGGCGGCGTTCACCACGATGGTGCACACGATTTCGGGCATCGTGCTGCACCGGCTGTATCGCATGCAGGCGGCCAGCGACACGCCCAGCGAAGCGCGCCACGTGATCGGCGAAATGGTCGCGCGCGTACGCGAAGTGGATCCGCAATTTTTCGATCGCTTCGACAATGAGCCGATGGATGCGCCGCCGGAATGGCACGATTCCGCGCGAAACGGCGAGGCATTTGCGCGCGAATTTGACGCGAAACTTTCCGGACTCACGTCCAAGCTGGTGGATTATTCGGCGGGAGCGCTGCCAGTAATGGCGGACGCGTATCGAGCGGTGGTGGGCCTGACGGCCGCGGAATGCCCCGACGCGGAAGCGCTGGACCGCATGCTGAATCCGGCGCGCAATCCTTACCGTCGCGAAACTCTGAACATTGGCGTGCACGCGCCGCTGATGCGGCCGCTGCAGCATGCGAACTTCACGTTCGCAAAGAAAATCAGCCACACCGCGGATAGTCAGGATCAGCGGCATCGCATGGTGCCCGGCTCGCGGCCGCTGCTGACGCTGGCGGATACGCGCTCGCCGGACTACATCACGCCGATGCTGATTCGCGATAATCCGCGCGCGCTGGAAATTTATCAGATGGCGATGGAAGAGGCCTGGGCCGCGAAAAACGAACTGCTCGACCGCGGCGTCGCTCCGGAATTTGCGTTGTACTTGTTGCCGAACGCAAAAGCAATTCGCCTGGTGGAATCCGGATCGCTGCTGCACCTGCTGCACAAATGGACCATGCGCACATGCTTCAACGCGCAAGAAGAGATCTACCAGTCCTCTATCGAAGAGGTTGAACAAGTTCGCGCGACATTTCCGGAACTCGCGCGCTACATCGGACCTCCCTGCCATCTTCGCGCGGGAATTTCCACGCCCATCTGCACGGAAGGCTCGCACTTCTGCGGCGTGAAAGTCTGGCTCGACTTCCCGAACATTCAACGGCGAATATGACCCGCCAAGGCAGCCTGATTTATTACCTGGCGGCCTGGGCGCTGGGCTGCTTTTTCATGGTGCTGGCAGTGTGGTGCCAGAACATGATCCTCGTGTCACTCTCAGGACTTAGTGCGAGAAGCGACGCAGGGCTTTCTGACATTAATTGTTTACGGATACTTGTTCGGCGCGCCTACTGCTCTGCTGTTTGGTTTGCTGCTGCGCCGAATCATGCTGGCGTTGAAATGTAAGACTCCCATGCACTGGGCAATCGCGGGCGCGATTCTTGCGCCGCTGGTCGTGCTGGCGCTGGGGATTGGCAGCCGACGCGCGGCGCTCGTGCTGCCGGCGGAATATGCGTCGCTATTATTTCCGCTCGTGGGCTCGGAAGCCGTGCTGCGCGCGGGATGGTGGCTCGCAATTCCGGCGGGGGCCGCGACGGCCTACTATCTTGGGACGAATTCAGCGGGCGTTCGCGCCGGTGCCCGAACCGACGCCGAGCGCTAGCGTTTGAGAATGCGCGTCATGTTGGGCGCCACCAATTCGTAGCGAATGCCGCGCCAACGGATGCTCTTGGTCAGCAGCGACATAATAAAATTCCACGAAAATAGAAATGGCACCACCGGCGCAAACACCGGGCACACCCAGCTCCATTCCTGCAGTTTTGCTTTCGACTCCGGCATCGCTTCGCTCACAGCGATCGTGCGCATGGCGCCCTTCATTGCCGCCAGCAACGGAATCGCGAGAGTGAGCAGCAGGAGCTGGCCCCAGGGGTCCACGTCAACCATGCTGTAAAGGATCACGTACACCGCGTACAGCAGCGTCAGCGAATAACTCAAATGCGCGGCGGCTCCGAATTGCCAGCGGCGGGGAGAATAAATCGCGCGTGATCAGAATCTGGCGGTTGGTGAATTCCAGCAACTCCGCGCCGGTCCAAGGATGCAGCGTGGCGGCGAAACACTCCGGGCAAAAAATGATGGGTTTCCCGGCCGATTCGAGCGCGTAAGTCATCGCGAAATCGTCGCTGACCGCTCCTTTCCACGCCTCCAGCACGTTCACATCATCAAATGTCTTGCGACGAATCGCCGTGCCGCCTCCCCAGCAGAAATTTCCGTTGGGTTTGCCGAGCATTGTCGCGACAGCGCCGTTCCAAGCGGACGCGAAGCAACTCGCCAGCGATTCCATGCCCGATCCGCTGGGAATGATCCAGCGATAGGCGGTGGTGGCGCCGATTCGACCGTCGTTGAGCGGCGCAATCAACTTGGTCAGCCAGGTGCGCGGCAGTCGCACGTCTGAATCCGTAAACGCGAGCATTTCAAATTTGTCGGGCGGCAACGCCTCGACGGCGCGCTGCAAATTGTAAACTTTCTCTCCGCTGTCCGAGGGCGGCCCAGCGATCACGATATGCACGGGCTTCTGGCTCGCGGCCTTCACGCGCTCGATTACTTTCAGCGCAGGGTCCAAACTCGTTGCCAGCGTGAAATATATTTCGTAGTTCGGATAATCGAAGCGCGTGAGCGCCAGAAGATTTTCTTCCAGTCCGCGCTCGTTGCCCTTGCAAGGACAAATCAGTGCCGTCGCCGGCGTGTAGAATCCCGCGTGGGACGCCAATCGTCGCCGCACCATCTGGAACCATGCGAAGCCGTCCCACAGTGAATACAGCCCCAGGGCCATCTGCGCGATGACCAAAATGTAAAAAAGTATCTGCACGGGCGCGAGGATAGCAAAATCGCCGCGCCAGTGGCACAACCTTCCGCGATTGACTTGCCCTACACGCAACGATAGACTCGGCACAATTTCCGACGCGTTCCCCAGCCAACGCTCACGCAGGAGGTACGCTCATGTCCGCTACCGCACCACAAGCCGTAAACGAAGCAAAGCTGCAGGAATTCATGATGAAAGCCGTCGCTGAAATGGGCGCTGCGATTAACACCGCGCTCATCGTGATCGGCGACAAACTGGGTCTCTACAAAGCCATGGCCGGCGCGGGACCGATCACGTCGGCTGAACTCGCTACCAAAACCAACACCACCGAGCGCTATGTGCGCGAATGGCTTTCGGCGCAGGCCGCCGGCGGATTCATCAGCTTACGATGCTGCCACCGGCCGCTTCACTTTGCCTCCCGAGCAGGCGCTAGCATTGGCCGATGAAAGCAGCCCGGTGTTCTTGCCCGGATTTTTTCAGGCGGTGGAAGCTACGATCAAGGGAATTCCGAAAATCACGTCTGCTTTCCAGACCGGCAAGGGAGTTGGCTGGCACGAGCACGACGCCTGCCTCTTTGTCGGGACGGAACGATTTTTCCGCCCGAACTACCGCGGCCATTTGATCAACGAATGGATTCCGGCGCTGGGCGACACCGAAGCAAAACTGAAAGCGGGAGCACGCGTCGCCGATGTCGGCTGCGGATTGGGAACGTCCACGATTCTGATGGCGCAGGCGTATCCGAAATCCACGTTTGTTGGCTTCGACTATCACGCAGGCTCGATCGAACTGGCGCGAGAGGCCGCGGCCAAAGCGGGTGTTTCCGATCGTGTGAAATTCGAAGTGGCGTCGGCGAAGCAGTATCCGGGGAAGGGCTATGACTTCGTGGCGTTCTTTGATTGCCTGCACGACATGGGTGATCCCGAAGGCGCCGCGCGGCATGTGCTGGAGACGCTCGATCCGAACGGGACGTGGATGATCGTCGAGCCATTCGCGAACGACAAGCTCGAGGACAATCTGAATCCGATTGGACGCGTGTTTTATTCCGCTTCGACCATGCTGTGCACTCCCGCTTCACTTTCGCAGGAAGTTGGCCTGGGTTTGGGAGCGCAAGCGGGCGAGGGGCGGCTGGCGAAGGTGCTGCACTCGGCAGGGTTCACGCGGGTGCGGCGAGCGACTGAGACGCCGTTCAACATCGTTCTCGAAGCTCGACGCTAAGACCGCGCCGTTGCTTGATCGTCGGCCGCCTCATCGGGGCGATCGGTGGACGGGATCAGTTTGCGCGGCGGCGCGAGAAGACACCGCGCAGTACGCGATCGGCGGCAGCGTCGAGCTCCAGCTGAAATTTTCCGGCGGCGCGGCGGGCTTGTTCCATCAGCGAGGGATCGAGCAGCAGCGCCGTCCGGTCCACGAAAGGTCCGGACGCAATGGCGCGTCGTGCTGGGCGGCGCGGCTCGTTCGCCGCGAGGCTTTCGTACAATTCCAGGTCGTGCCAGAAGGCTTGCGCGTCTTCGTCTGTCCAACGCAGCGCCTGGCCCAGCGCGACGAAAAATTCTTCGCGGAAGAGATCGAGCAGCGGGATCGCCAGGTCCAGGCCAGGTTTTCGCGCGATTTGTCTTTTTTGAGCGCTTGCCTTCGCGGATTTTTTCCCTTTCTTCGATTTCACCCGTCGCTTCGTCTCGCGAACCGTCACACGGACTTTCAAACGCGTAGGCAATGCCGCTTCGGCGCGCAGAACCATAGCCAGAAGCGCCTCGCGGCGAATTGTTTCGAGTTGTTCGCGGTAATGCGCAGGCTGGTCGGCGCGTCCTGGGCGGCGATTTTCCGCCGCATACATATCCAGAAACCGCGGGACCATCTCATTGTGGTCGAGCGTCGCCAGCAATCGTGCGGCAGCTTCGCGCGCGCGCACCACGAGTTCTCTTGGACGATAGGGCATTGGAACTTTTCAAGCTGTACGCGATTGCGCCGCGCGCCGCAAGGGGAATCACTTTTCGTGCGCGAAAAAGAAAAGGCCCGAGAGGGAATCCTCCCGGGCCTTTTGTTGGCTGTCTCTTATCGCCTTCTGGGGATTTAGTGAATCGGTCCCGCAAGCGGCGGGCGGTCTTCGTGCGTCCCGCCCGTTACCGGCCGTACGGTCTTCTCGAATTTGCCCAGTGCAATTTCCAGAGCCTGCTCGGCGGTTCGGACGAAGTGCACCTTCATGCCTTCCAGCATTTCCTCCGGCAAATCTTCCTGCACATTCGGTTCGTTCTCCGAAGGCAGAATGACTTCCCGAATTCCGGCGCGCTTCGCTCCCAGCACTTTTTCCTTGATCCCGCCCACGGGCAGCACGATTCCGGAGAGAGAAATTTCTCCCGTCATCGCCACTCGCGGACGAACGGGCCTGCCCGTCAGCAGGCTGACCAGCGCCGTCACCATCGCCACGCCCGCGGACGGCCCGTCTTTCGGTACCGCGCCCGACGGCACGTGAATGTGCATGTCTTGCTTGCGGAAAAAGTCCGGGTCAATTCCGTACCGCTCGGTGTTAGCGCGAACCCATGTGAGCGCAGCTCGCATGGATTCCTGCATCACGTCGCCCAGATGGCCGGTCATCGTGAACGTCTTCCCGCCGCGCATCTTGCTCGCTTCGATGAAGACGATGTCACCGCCTACCGGAGTCCAAACCAAGCCGACGGAAACTCCCGGTTTCTGAACCCGTTCTTCCACTTCCTTTTCCAGATGCACCTTGGGAATGCCCAGCACTTCGCGAATGACTTCGGGCGAGACGAGCAGCTTGTCCGTCTTGCCCTCCGCCAAACGCCGCGCTTGCTTGCGAACCAGCGTGCCGATTTCGCGTTCCAGATTGCGCACGCCGGCTTCCCGCGTGTAGTGGCGGATGAGTTCGTGCAAAGCCTCATCGGTGAATTCGATCTGCTCGCCCAACGCCAGGCCGTTTTCCTTTGCTTGGCGGGCGATCAGAAACATTTTCGCGATGTGGACTTTTTCCTCTTCCGTGTATCCGGAGAGCTCGATGATCTCCATGCGGTCGCGCAAAGGCTCCGGAATCGGATCGAGCCAGTTCGCTGTCGCGATGAACAGCACCTTCGAGAGATCAAACGGCACGTCCAAGTAGTGATCGCGGAACGTGGCGTTCTGTTCCGGGTCGAGCACTTCCATCAACGCCGCCGAAGGATCGCCGCGGAAATCGCGGCCGAGTTTATCCACCTCGTCCAGCATCAGGACGGGGTCCATCGTCTCCGCGCGGCGAATGCCCTGAATGATCTGGCCGGGCAAAGCGCCGATGTAGGTACGCCGGTGCCCGCGAATTTCCGCCTCGTCGTGCATTCCGCCCAGCGAGATGCGCACGAACTTGCGTCCTAGCGCGCGAGCGATAGATTTTCCAAGCGACGTCTTACCCACGCCCGGAGGCCCGATGAAGCAGAGGATCGGTCCCTTCATGCCTGGCTGCAGTTTTTTGACGGCCAGGTAATCAAGAATGCGCTCCTTAATCTTCACCAGGTCGTAGTGATCTTCGTCCAAAATGGCCTGCGCGTTGGGAATGTTGATGTCTTCGGTCCCGGAAGTTTTATTCCAGGGCAGCGAAGTCATCCATTCCAGGTAGGTGCGCGCCACCATGTATTCGGCGGACGCAGGAGTCATCTTCGCCAGCCGCTTCAGCTCGCGGTCGCATTCCTTCTTGGCTTCCGCGGACATGCCGGAGGTTTCAACCTTCTTGCGCAACTCATCAATTTCAGCCTGCCCATCGTCGGACTCGCCGAGTTCTTTCTGAATTGCTTTCATTTGTTCGCGCAGCAGGAATTCACGCTGGCTCTGGTTTACCTGCTCCTGCACCTGATCGTGAATCTTGTTGCGCAGATCCAGCACTTCGCGTTCTTTGGTCAATTCGCTGATCAACGCCTCCAGACGCTTGCGCACGCTGAAAGTTTCCAGAAGTTCCTGGCGGATCATGGTGCTCAGCGAAGGAAGCGTGGAGGTAACGAAGTCCGCCAGACGGCCGGGCGAATCGATACCCATTACTTCGGTTTGCAGATCGTCGGAAAGTTGCGGCGAACGCGCTACGACTTCGCGGAACAATTCCTGCACGTTGCGTTCGAGCGCAGTCAGTTCCGGGTCGCGCTGATCTTCCAGATCCGGCTGCGATTCCACGCGCGCCTTGATGAACGGCGTGAATCCCAGCACTTCCATCACGCGGATTCGCTCAATCCCCTCCAGAAACGCGACTACGTTCCCGTTGGGCATGCGCACCATTTTGTGAACCTTGGCCAGAGTGCCAACGCTGTGCAGGTCAGTCCCTGTGGGCGCTTCGACGCGAGGATCCAGTTGCGCCACTACGCCCAGAATTTTCTCGGTCCCTTCGAGCGAGTTCAGTAGGGCCAGCGAACTCTCACGGCCTACCGGCAGCGGCAGAACCGCTCCCGGAAACAGAACCGTGTCGCGGACTGGAAGAATGGGCAGTTCGTTCGGTATAACCCTATTAGATTTGGTCACCATTTTCTCCCTGGGCCTAAAAAGCAAGTTGACCCATCAGGCAGCTAATCGGCTGCCATGAACGTTAGATGCAGGAGGTCGGAAAAAGATTTCTATAAGTTTCGTTGCTGTTTAGCAAGCAACCTTATAATAACACACTAAGATCCTATAACAAGTCAATTCTTGAGCCCGTCGCTCCTCCTATTCGACTGACAACAATAGCCTTACCTTATCCAGAGCGTGTCTGGTAATGCTTGCGAACCCAAGTCAGGGCGACGTCGTGGGTTGTGATCGTCCCCTCCAGCTGGGCGTCCTCGGCAGCGTCCAACATCTCCTTGAACTCTGGTCCCGGCCGGAATCCCAAGCCGATCAGGTCGTCTCCGGTCAGTAGCCGCACGGGGCGGACTTCATCCGGAGGCGTCTCGGCCAGGAAGCTTCGCATAAACGCGTAATTCTCCAGATTGCGGTGGCTCGAGGAGCAATCCAGCCGGTGCAGCTCCATGTGCTCGTCGAAGCGGTCGAGCCGCACGAAGCGTTTAAGCGTCGAGCGCTTCATTTGCGGCACGTCTTTGAACCGCAGGTGGTTGGCCACCAGGGAGGCGATCTGCGCAGTGTCGTCATTCGAAAAGCGCAGGCGTTCGCAGATTTCCTCAGTCATCCGCGTGCCCACTTCCACATGACGATCGAAGCGGATGCGGCCATTCGGTCCAGAAGGCGGTGTGAACGTGGGAGGCTTGCCCACGTCGTGCAATAACACGCCCCAGGCGAGCGTCGGCGAACTTTGCGGAGCCAGACCTTCCAGCATCAGCAGAGTGTGGATCCAGACGTCGCCTTCAGGATGGAATTGTGGCGGCTGCTCGACGCCTTTCAGGCGCGAAATTTCGGGAAGCAGCTGGGGCAGCAGAAGCGTTTCCTCTAGCAATTCAAATCCGCGGCGCGCCGCACCCTCCGTCAGTAGTTTGGTCAATTCATCACGCAGACGCTCCGCGGAGACTTGGCCGATTTGTGGAGCGAGCTTCTGAATCGCGCGCAGCGTTTCCGGCTCGATCTTGTAGCCAAATCGCGCGGCGAAGCGCACAGCGCGCAGCATCCTCAGCTTGTCTTCGCCGAAGCGCTCTTCAGGCCGGCCAATCGCGCGAATGATTCCAGCGCGCAGATCGTCTCGCCCGCCGACAAAGTCCAGCACTTCGTTCGTCTGCGGATCGAGCAACAAGCCGTTGATGGTGAAGTCGCGGCGCTGCACATCCTCCTGTGCCGTCGACGCATACAGCACTTGATCCGGGTGGCGCCCATCGCTGTAGCCCAGGTCCGAACGAAACGTCGCGACTTCCACCATCGCGGCCGCGCCCGTTGCGTCGTCGCTCGCCGCTGGTTCTTGCATCACCACCACGACGCCGAACTTGGCGCCGACCGTCAGGCTGTGCGGAAATATTTGCTCCACTCGTTCAGGAGTCGCATCGGTGGCGACGTCGTAATCAGCGGGCTCGCGATGAAGCAGAATGTCGCGTACGCAGCCACCCACGAAATAGGCCTGGTAGCCTGCGGAGCGCAGTGTCTGGCAGATGTGTTCCGCAAATGCGCGAGCGTTCATGCCGCGATTATGAGGGAATCGCGCCTGCGTGGGAAGTTTTGAGATTGCGCCGGGCGTGCGGACGCGTTGGAATCCTGAAATAAATCCTGCTGCGGATTACGGCACAATTCGCAGGACGAGCGCGGTGATGTCATCGTGCTGCCGCGCGTAACCAACGAAAGTGTTTACGTCGGTCATCACGCGATTCAGAACCGCAGCGGCGGTTCCCGCTGGCATGGAAAGAGTCGCTGGAACAATTCGCGGCTCGCCGAACTCCTCGCCTTTTTCGTTCACTGCTTCGGCAACACCGTCGGTGAAAATGAAAAGCAGGTCGCCGGGCTCCAACTGGATGCGGCCCACGCCATAGGCAATCTCGTTGTCCGTAAAGAGCGGCACACCGAACGGCGGGCCCCCGATTTCCAGTCGCTCGATGGTCCCCGAGGCGTGCCGCAGAATCGGGTAGTTGTGCCCGGCATTGATGTAACGCATCGCGCGCGTCTGCGGATCGATTTCCGCAATAAACGCGGTGGTGAAGCGGCGGCCGTCCAGGCTGTGCGCGCGCGCATAACGCTCCAAGCCCACAACAATCTCATCCAGAGTCGCAGGGGTTGCGGAAAGCGCGCGCAGGCCGGACTGAAACGTCGCCATCAACAGCGCTGCCGGCACGCTTTTCCCCGCAACGTCGGCGACCACTATCAATAGCGAAGGTGTTGTCGCGCCTGTCTCCGGCACGGGCCGGAGAAACGCGTCGTAGTAATCGCCGGCCACTGTATTCTGCGGACGCGTGGCAAACGCAATATCCATGCCGGGAATTTGCGGCGGCTCGCTGGGCACCAGCCATTGTTGAATTTCGCGCGCGATCTCCAGGTCGCGCTTCATGGTCACGCGGTCGGCCAGTTCCAGAGCCAAAAGCATGAAAAGAATCAGCGCCGCAACGCCGACGAAATCGAAATTGACTTCGTTATTTCCCCAGCGCACGTCCGGATGAAAAGCCAGCAGCAGCAGTGCGAAAACCAGCAGCACTCTTCGCGCAGGCGAAAGCTTCATCAGCATGGCCTGAAAGAGCGCCCAACCTGAAAAAAGGATCCGTTTGAATTTCGATTTTTCGCGTCCGATGGCTTCCCAGTCCACATCCTTTGAATATAGGACGTAGCCGGCCTGCGCTTCGGATCTGAATTGCCCCCAGAGCTGTTCGAGCCGGAACCCTTCCGTCAAGCGCCCCCAGAAAGCCCGCAAGCGCTGCACGAGGCCTGGTTTCGGATCTTGTGCGTGCGGAGAAGTGGTGGACATGCGCGCTGCGATTATAAGGCAAGAAACCGAATGCGATGAATCGATGGGCCAGGTTTGTCTGGCGTGGCGCATAACCGGCCAGTTTGCCGTTGACGCCTATTCGGAATCATCGCGGATCGGCAGCGAACCGCCGAATTGTACTTTGGAAAAACCGAAACGGTCGCGCAGCTTGTCCGTGGCTCGCGCCAGGCGTTCGAGTTTTTCACGGCGTTCCGAATCGAGCAGATCGAATTGCGCCGAGCCTGCTGAGAACGACGTCAGCGCGACACCCACCAGCCGCAACAGCGCTTTCCCGTTCCAGGCGTGCTGAAAAAGTTCGCGGACCGCTTTCAGAAATACGGTATCGAGGTCGGAAGGCTCGGCCAGCGTGTGGCTGCGCGTGATCGTCGTGAAATCAGCGAAACGAACGGTGAGAGTGACGGTGCGCGCGTGCAGAGCCGCGTCGCGCAACCGCTTTGCAGCTTTCTGGCACAAATAGCTGAGCGTGGATTCCAGCAACTCGCGGTCGCGCGTGTCTTCGCCAAACGTTTGATTGTGTGAAAGCGATTTTGGTTCGGCATCCACGAAGAATTCGTAGGAATCAATGCCGCGCGCTTTGCGAAATAGCGCGGTGCCCCACTGCCCAAACGTATTTTCCAGGCGTTCGAGTGGGACGGACTGCAATTGCGCGATGGTTTCGATGCCGAGGCCACGCAACGCCTCGTCGGTGACTTTGCCGATTCCGGGAATGCGCCGCACGGCGAGTGGCGCGAGGAACGCCGCTTCGCTGCCGGTTGGAATCCAGACCAAGCCGCGCGGTTTGGCTTGCTCGCTCGCGATTTTTGCCACCAGTCGCGTAGCGCCAAGACCACCGGAGCAAGGCAGGCCGGTCGCCGTCGTGATTTGCTGCAGAAGTTTGTGAGCTGCGGCGAGCGGCGGGCCGTGCAGGCGTTCTGTTCCGGCGAAGTCGAGATACGCTTCATCAATCGAAGCCATTTCCACGATTGGTGAAAATCTTCCCAGAATCGCGGCGACGCGATTGCTCCATTGGCCGTAAAGCTCGTGATGGCGATCGAGAAAAATTGCGTGTGGGCACAATTGTGCGGCGGTGCGCAAGGCCATCGCAGAATGCACGCCGAACTTGCGCGCTTCGTAGCTGGCGGAGGTGACAACGCCGCGTTGCTCGCGCTGGCCGCCCACGATCACTGCTTTGCCGCGCAACTCCGGCCGTGCCAACAGCTCCACGGAAACGAAAAACGCGTCCATATCAACGTGCAGAATGGAGGCGGAGGCGTCTAGCGGGAGCGCGAGTGGTGCATCGTGCTTGGCGCGGTATTGTGCGAGCTTGGTCATCGCGGCACCGCCAGCATAAATCAGTGCTCGTCTGGGGTGGGAAACAATGTTTCGCAGGGCTAGCGGGCACATTCGGCGGCGATGACGCGCGCGATGCCAGCCAAGTCCATGGTGATCGCGACGTTGGTCCAAGCCGGCTGCGCGTTGAAAATTGCGCGCACGTGTTCTGCGGAATCGTGTCCGAGTTCGAGGACGAAGATGCCGCGGTGACCTAGCAGGTCGCGCGCTTGGTCAATCAGGCGCTGGTATATTTCGACGCCCGTTGGCCCGCCGAACAGCGCGGCGTGCGGTTCGTGGTCGCGGACTTCGCGCTGCAGTTCGGCGGCTTCGTTGCTCGCGATGTATGGCGGATTGCTGACGATTAGATCGAACTGCGCTGCGCCTCGCGTTGCGCCTGGGCTTGGCAAATCCGCGTTCGCGAGCCCCGTGAGGAGATCGCAATGCATGAAATGAACGCGATCGGCAACTTTGTGCCGCGCCGCGTTGCGGCGTGCCACTTCGAGCGCTAGCGCGGAAATATCTGTGGCGAATACTTCGGCGTGCGGCAATTCCCACGCCAGCGCGACAGCAAGGCAGCCGGAGCCTGTGCCTACGTCAGCCACGCGCAGTTTTTCGCGGGGGGCTCCGGTATCCAGGTGAATTTTTAGTCCGCGCTCGCCCAGGCGTGCTAGCGCTACTTCCATCACGTGCTCCGTTTCTGGGCGGGGGATCAGCACAGCGGGTGTGACTTCGAATTCCAGACCCCAGAATTCCTGTTTGCCCGTGAGATATTGCACCGGCTCGCCTGCTTTGCGACGCGCGATCAGCGCTAAAAACTTTTGCGTGGTCGCGGCATCGAGCGACTCTTCGGGGTGACTGTAGATCCAGGCGCGATCGCGCTGCAGCGCGTGCATCAGCAGCAGCTCGGTCGCCAGCGTGTGTGATGGAATCTGGGCTGCGCGGAGTTGCGCCATTCCTTCCTTCAGCGCGGCGCGAATGTCCATTGGATTTGAATTTGACACGATGGTCGGGGCGCGATTGCTTTGCGATGCCTGAAGAAAAACCGCACAGGCAAGATTGCCTAAGCTACACCTGCGCTTACGCTTCGACGAGTTCCTGCTTCAGGCGCTCGGATTCGTAGTGCGTCGAGAGCGCGTCCACAATCGGTCCCAGCTTGCCTTCCATCACTTGATCGAGTTGGTGCAGCGTCAACCCGATGCGGTGGTCCGACACGCGATTCTGCGGAAAATTGTAGGTGCGGATTTTTTCCGAGCGGTCGCCGGTCTTGATCTGGTCGCGGCGTTCGGCCGCGATGGCTTCGTGCTGCTTGTTCTGCTCCATTTCATACAGACGCGCGCGCAAAACGCGCATGGCCTTGGCGCGATTTTTGATTTGCGATTTTTCGTCCTGCTGCGAAACCACCAGCCCGCTGGGAATATGCGTGATGCGCACCGCGGAATAAGTGGTGTTCACAGATTGCCCGCCGGGTCCGGACGAGCAGAACGTATCAATGCGCAAATCCTTCGCTTCAATCTTGATGTCAATTTCATCCGCTTCGGGCAACACTGCGACGGTGGCAGCCGAAGTGTGAATGCGTCCCTGCTGTTCGGTGGCCGGAACGCGCTGCACGCGATGCACGCCGCTTTCATATTTCAGTTTCGAATACACTTTGTTGCCCTGGATCGCGGCGACCACGTCCTTCATGCCGCCGATCGAAGACGGCGAGCTTTCCAGAATTTCCAGCTTCCAGCCTTGCGTTTCCGCGTAGCGTGAGTACATGCGGAAAAGTTCGCCGGCAAAGAGGGAAGCCTCATCGCCTCCGGTGCCCGCGCGAATTTCCAGGATCACGTTCTTGTCATCGTTGGGATCTTTGGGCAGCATCAGGAATTTCAGCTCGCGCTCCACGATTTCGCGGCGCGCCTCGAGCTCGTGCTCCTCGTCGTGCGCCAACTGTTTCAATTCGGCGTCTTCGGCTTCCACCAGCATTTGCTTGGTGCCCAGCAAGCCCTTTTCGATTTCTTTCCACTCGCGGTATTTTGCCACCATTGCGGCCATGTCGGCGTGCGTCTTGGCGAGCTTCTGGAAACGCGCCGAATCGTTGTGCACTTCGGGCGCGGAAAGCTGCTGGGTCAGTTCTTCGTACTTCGACTCGATATTTTCGAGCTTTTGGAACAGCGTCAAATTCGCCATGGCACTACCTCAAAAATGCAGAAAATCGAAAAGAGAAATCGGAAAATGGATGCAGCTGCACGGAAACGTGGCCCCGGGCGGGGTCGATAGGTTTCGCTAATAGAACGCGGCGAACATTGCAGTCATCGCAGAACCAAGAATATCGGCAATCCGGTGCAGCGTCAACTCAAGAGTCGCAAGCGACATCAGCTCGTCGCCAGCTGCCAGCATATACTTTGCTCCAACCGCGCTGTGTACTAGGATGAATCGCGAAATGACCGAATCAAATGTCTCCCGCCCGGGCGCACGCTCGAGCGACATGCTGTGGGGATTCTGGTATCCCGCGCTGCGCGGCGAACAGGTGCGGCGGCACAAACTGGTGCGCGCGATGCTGCTGGACGTGCCGCTGGTGCTGGGCCGCGACACCGCCGGAAAACCGTTCGCGTTGCGCGACGTCTGCCCGCACCGCGCATTTCCGCTTTCCTTCGGCGCATTCGACGGCAAGACCGTCGAATGCGCTTACCACGGCTGGCAATTCGACGCGCACACCGGCCAGTGCCGCACCATTCCATCGCTCAGCGAAGATTCAAAATTGAAGTGCGAGCGAATTTACGCCGGCAGCTTTCCCTGCGAAGAGCGCGACGGCTACGTGTGGGCGTTCATGGCCAATCCCGAAGGCCGCGCCGCCAGCGAGCCGCCGCCCGCGCCGCCGGAGTTGCCGGTTTTCAGCTCCGGCTACAAAATCGCGCGCCTCTATGCCGACCTGCCCTGCGGCGTGGACCAGGCCATCATCGGATTAATGGATCCCGCGCACGGGCCGTTCGTGCATCAAGCCTGGTGGTGGCGCACCCGCCACAGCATCCGTAACAAAGAGAAAACTTTCGAACCGATCCCCGACGGTTTCCGCATGAGCCCGCACGCGCCTTCAGCAAACAGCGCGCCCTACAAAATTTTGAAGCTGCTTACCGGCGAACCGGCCACCACCAGGATTGATTTCGTGCTGCCCAACCAGCGCTTCGAACAAATTCGCGCGGGCCGTTACTGGCTTTCCAGTCGCACCACGGTCACGCCCATCCGCCGCGATTTCTGCCGCCTGGATTTCTGCGCTGCGTGGAATATTCTGCCGTGGTTTCCGGTCGTCTCCTTCATCATTAATGTATTCGGCCCGCGCTTCATCCGCCAGGACACCGAAGTGATCAAGAAACAAGCGATGGGATTGCAGTACGAGGACCGCATGATGCTGATTGACGACGCCGACCGCCAGGCGCGCTGGTATTTCGAATTGAAAACCGCGTATCTGGAAGCCCAGCGCAGCGGCACCCCGCTGCGTCATCCGATGAGCGGTCCGGTCACGTTGCGCTGGCGGTCGTAATCGTTTCTGTTCTCCGAAGGAATTCGCGAACCAGCGCAGGCGTAGTGTGCCTATCGAAGATGGCCCAGATCGAACGTCGCGTTCACGTGTTGATCGTCCGGCGTGCGCACTTTCACAATCATCTCGTCGTCTGGGTTGACCTTTTCCGGGTCATACCTCAATACGATGATCGCGCCGGAGACTTGGTACGTGTTGCTGACTCCGTCCGAGTAGAGCAAATTGACGCGGGTTGATTGCGGAGCAATCTTCGTGCCGTCCTGAAAGAATTCGATGCTGAAGTCCTGCTCAAAATCGGGCGCCGGCGAACCGGACGCGAGGTTTGTCACAGGCGGGTCAGGATACGTCGGCGTCAGATCAATTCCCACGCTCACAAGCAGCGAAAGCTTCCGGTGGGCCAATTCCTCTTCAGCGCCCTGCACGTCGGAGTTCACAGCGGATTGACCCAACTCGACGATCTGGGCATACGGCGTACTAAGTGTGATCTTCGCGACGTGCGGGCCGGTTTCGGGCATGGGTAGCTGGCGAACGTACTCAGCGAAAAAACTAGTCGTGTTCTGATCCTTCGCGTAACCGAGCAGGTAGGCGTTCCGAATGTCAGAGGACGAAAGCGGATACTGATACGCGAGCGCGGGAAGCGCGACCAGCGCAAGAATGACGAACGCGCCGAGAAGTATCGCTAAACCGGAGCGAGCGGCTGGTTTCATGGCGGTCTCTAGTGCTGTGATTTAGGACGCGCCTAACTAACCGCAGGGTACAAGCTTGTTCATTTCGCGATGCTGCTTAAGAACGGGTAATGTTCGGCCGCTCCCATGAAGAAAAGCATCGGGAACGACAGCCAGAATCCGACGCGCGAGGCGAGGAATCCCCAGCGCGCCAGGCGCGCGGCCTGCTCCGGCATCGGCGTGCCCTGTTCGGCGCTCGCACGCGTCCAGAAAATCAACTGTTTCTGCACGCGCCACACCACGCCCCAGGTGTTCATCAGCATCAGAAAACCCAGCCCGCCGCCGACGCTGATACAGAGATGCGCGTTGGAAACTTCCGCGCCACTATTCAGATCCAGGATGATCCAGGAAGCCGCAATCACGATCGCAGCGATGGCAATGGCGCGCACCCAGACGTTATCGAGGAAACCTTTGTGCGGAAGCTGAAATGGATAAATCAGCGCGTAGGCCACCAGCCACACCAGCACCCAGCGGAAAAACCAGCGCAGCATCAGCGAGGGATCGCCGGAGTTTTGCGCGTCCACGGAAAGCAGGTGAAAGTAATAGCGCACGCCGACCACGATGGTGATCATTGCCGACCAGCGAAACCAGCCCATCGCGCGCGACATCAGTACCGGAAACACTTTGCCGCGCACGGGAGCCTCCAACTGCTTCATGGTGGAAAAGCCCACCAGGTTGAAAAAATACAGCAGGCCGATCCAGATAATTCCGAAAATGAAATGCAGCCAGCGCAGGACGATGAATTCGGCCGCTCCGCCGCTTTGCGGAAAACTGAACTGCGGCTGGAGCGTGTGAATGGCGAGTGCCAGGTGCGACAGGTGAGAAACAGTCATACGGCGACCTCCCGCTTATGGTTTTACGAATCGATCAAGCGCTCGAGCCTGCGCCGCCACGCTAGCGGAATCGCAGTCAGTAAGTCAATCCGAGCTGTGCGGCGCGTCATGCGGCACGCCGAGGCGCCGCAACGCCCAGCGTGCATGTTCGGCGATCAGCGAATCATCGGATGCGGCGAGGCGTTCGAGCAACGCCACGATGCGCGCGTGCGCTCGCGATCCGCGCGCTATTCGCGAATTTCCGAGCGCGACGCAAGCGTTGCGCACCAAGCCGCGCCACTTCGCGCGTTTCACTGCGCTGCCGCGAAAAATTCGGCTGAATTCCTCCTGCGATAGCGACGCCAGCCACTCCAGTTCCGGCGCGAACAACGTCGCGCCGATTTTCCATTTTCTCTTTTCCATTTTCGCTTTGCAGTTCAATCCGCCGCGGCTGAAACGCGCCAGCTGCGTCACGGGCGACTTGCGATTCCACGGGCACACGTCCTGGCAAATGTCGCAGCCGATGACGGCGTCGCCCATTTGCGGCCGCAGCTCTTCCGGAATCGCGCCGCGCAGCTCGATCGTCAGGTAGGAAATGCAGCGCCGCGCATCCAGCACGTACGGCGCGGCAAACGCTTGCGTCGGGCAGGCATCCAGGCACAGCGTGCAATTCCCGCACAGATCGGCGGCGGGCGGTTCGCCGGCAGCGAGTGACGGCTCCAGCTCCAGCGTCGTAAGTATCACGCCGAGAAACAGCCACGAGCCGAGTTGCTCGTTGATCAGGCAAGTATTTTTCGCCAGCCAGCCAAGCCCCGCATATTTTGCGGCCACGCGCTCGACCACCGGCCCCGTGTCCACGTAAGCGCGCGCGTCGAAAGGCTCGGGCCACTGCGTCACGCATCCGCGCGACGAGCGCATTCAGCTTTTCGCGCAGCACTTCGTGGTAATCGTCGCCCCAGGCGTAGCGCGAAATCCATCCGCGCGGGGAATCGTCATCGCGCATCCGCGCAGCCTGCTCGGTGGAATAAGGCTGCGGCGCATTGTAATTCAACGCCACCACGATCAAGCTGCGCGCGCCATCGAGCGCGAGTCGCGGATCCAGGCGCCGCGCATCGCGCAGGTAATTCATCTCACCCGCATAACCGCGCTCCAGCCACGTAGAAACCTGCACCAGTTCGGAAAGGCTTCCGCCGCCGCCACGCCGCACAGATCAAATCCTATGTCGCGTGCCTGCTCGCAAATCCAGCGCGTCCGTGCAGCCAAATCCATGGCGCTATCATGCCATCAACAGTCGTTGCCGCGCGCCACTGCCGCCAGCGCCGCCGCGTGCGCCAGTGGGCCGGTTTCCGGTTGCGCAACCACGCGATAGACAACCAGTGCAGGCACCATTGAATCACATGAAATCTGCCATGGGGCGACTGCCCAAATACGTCGGTTCCGGTGCAGTGTTACTTCTCCTCGCGGCGGGACCATCCGCTCACGCGCAAACCCAAAACCGAAGCACTTCTCCTGATCCGGCTAACAAACGACAAACGAACGACACACCGCAGTCAGAAAATCGAATTCGCACCATCTCCACTGTCGTGCTCGTCCCCGCCTTGGTGAAAACCAAATCCGGCGGGACCGTCTTTTCGCTCACCGCCGACGATTTCATCCTCACAGATAACGGCGTGCGGCAGAGCTTGCATCTGGAGACTGATACGGATTCGCAGCCGCTGGCGCTGGTCGTCATTGTGGAGACCGGCGGGCAGGGCGCGCGGCATCTGCACGACTACGAAAATCTTGGGGCCGAGCTCGATGCCGTCATCGGTGAGGTGCGGCATCTTGTCGCCGTGGTCAGTTTCGACAGCAAACCTCGAATCGCACAGGATTTCACCGACAATACAGACGCTGCGGCAAAAGCGATTGCCACTCTGCACGAGGGTGACCAAGGGGCGGCCATTCTCGACGCACTCGAGTTCGGCATCGACCTTTTGCGCGATGTGCCGCCGCACTATCGTCGCGCGATTCTGCTTGTCACCGAGACAGCCGACAGCGGCAGCGAGACGAGCCTGGATGATGCCGTGCGCTTCGTCAGCGATACGAACACGGCGATTTATAGTTTCGGCTTTTCCACGACGAAAGAAGCGGTGAAGCACGAGGCGTCGAAGCTGCCGCGACCCGGAGGAACACCTTACGGGAACGAGCCGTATGGAGCGGGTGGCTGCATGAGTCTGGACCCAGGCGCCGACCCCGACGCGCACGGAGATCGCCGCCTTCAGGCGCTGGACTGCATGAGCGATCTGCTTCCGCCGTTGCGCTTGGTGCGCATGGCGTTTAGCGCCGCGAAAGACGGACTGAAGCGCAACGTGCCCGAGTCCGTGGCGCAATTGACCGGAGGCGAATACTTCGCGTTTACGAATGCAGCGACGCTGAAGCGGAGCTTACTCACCGTCTCGAATGACGTGCCAAATTACTACTTGCTGAGCTTCCGCCCGGAATCGCCAAGTGCAGGGCTTCATACTCTGGGACTGACGCTGAAGGAAAGGCCGGAGTTCCAACTCAGAGCGCGCAGCACATACTGGTTAGACGCCGAAGCATCCGTCGCGCCGTGAGTCGCACGCCGATATCCTCGCGGTGAGCCAAAGGTACGGCGGTCCTGACCTGTGACTGATGATCGTACCAATGCGAGCCCTGAGCCACTCCCGAACACTGCTTTCATTAGCCTATCCCCGCATCGGCTGCTACAATGCGGCCATGGCTGATTGGCGGCAAATTCAGGCGCGTATTCGCAAGGCGAAGAACAGCGCCGACGCACCGGCAAAACTTTCCGAGCTCTACCAGCGCACACATGACGCGATGGTGGCCTGGGAGCTGGGAGCCGTCGCAGAAAAAGCCGAACGAAATGAGGACGCCGTGAAGTGGTACACAATTGCAGCGGAACGATTCCGCCGCGCTGATTGGAAGAAAAAAGCCGAGGAAGCTCTGGCGCGATTGGGCGCGCCGATTCCCGTGGCGGGCGCTAAACCCAGTCCCGAGCCTGTGTTCGCGGCAACAAGCGGCATGGAAATTGAGCCAAGCCACGAATACAGCGGCCCGAGCGATTCAGAAGCGACGCAACCGCGCCTGGCGCTCGGCGAAATTTCCCAAGACTCCGAGGACTATACTGGCGATGCGATCGAAGTAGAGATCGTACATCTTTCTGACGCCACGCCGCGCAACGGGCGCAGGCGTGGCCGATAGCGACACAAACGGCAAGAAAAAGCGCCGCCGCGGACGCCGTGGTGGCCGAGGCCGCCGTCGCAAAGGCGCTCCAGCCGCACCCGGATTGCCTTCGCAGGCATTCGCGGATGCAGGCAGCGCTGCGCACCCGCCGACTCGGTCGCGCCACAAACGCGAGCCCCGGCTCCGCGATTTCAGCCTTCGCGGCCTGCTCCGCACGCCGAACCTTTGAACGCATACCGGCCTGCGGCTGCCGTCGCGCCACATGAACCGGAATATAGCCCGCAACGGAGCACGCCGCTCCGATGCTTCCTTCCGAGCGCACCGCGCACGGCCGCGCCGGCGATCCCGCCCTGGCTTCGCGCATGTCCAAACTGGAATCCATGTTGCGCCGCCTTGTCGCCAGCCCGCTCCATCGCCTGGACGAATCCGATTCCGCTCCGGCTGGACCGGGCGTATTCCTGCTTTCGGACTCCGACCAGATAACTTCGTACTACATCGAAGCCTGCCAGACGCTGCGCGTCGGGCTGGGAAATCTCGCACGCGGCAGCGGACGCAGCACCACCAAACCCGTTCGTGGCGGACGCCCAGCTTTCGACAGCGGCCTCAAGTCTAAACTCGCCGAGCATCTGGGCATAGGCGAAGCGAAAGTCTCGCAATATCTAAAAGACCACTGCGTGGTCCGCTGGATACAGCTCGACGACGATGCTCCGCATCTGGCGCATTTCGCGATCGGCGTCCTGCGCACGCCCCTAAACCTGGACTAAAATCAGGCTAAATACTAGTCCGGACTGGTACTTCGCGATTCCCATTGGCTGCGCCTGGGCGCCTTTCAGCCCCCAAATTGCACCTTTAGACGCACCTTCCTAGACGCCGACTTTGAATCCATGCAAACTCTGGTACCGTAACTGGTTACCGATGAGTGTAGCCCGTAGGGGCAAGCTTCGGGGGGTTTCAAAGAGCAGCTCGGGGTGGTTTGAAAGGGAGAGGTGGGAATATGGCGAACGCGGTGAGTACAAAACTTTGGAAGACGTTCGACTGGGCGCTGTGTAAGACGGCCGGCGTCACTTACAATACGATTCAGTACTTCAACAAATTTAATCCGAATCCTTCTTTTACGCCGAAATGGTCCGATAAGCCCTTACTGAAATCCTGGGAGAAATCCAAGCCGACGCTCGGCTGGCCTCGTACTACGGATTCGCTTTGTCCCGATTGCGTCCGCGAAGCGCGCGATCTGATCATCAACGGGAAAAAAGACTGGACCGATCTGGTGCACGAGAAGGTCGGCGAAATCAAAGCGCAAATTATCGAGCGCGACGGCCAAGTCTGGATGGTGAAGGAATGCGCCATTCACGGAAAATATGAAGACTTGATGGCTGTGGATTCCAAATTCCTGGAATGGATTGAAAAGAATTTCCCCGGACGCGATATTCCGGCGCATAACGACGAAGGCCTACATCGCCACGGTTCCAGCACGGTTCGCCACGGCCGCGGTTCCGTGCTTACCGTGGACCTCACCAACCGCTGCAACATGATGTGCGACCCCTGCTTTATGGACGCGAACCAGGTCGGCTACGTTCACGAACTAAGCTGGGAAGAAATTCAGGAGATCCTGGAGAACGCCACCAAGATCAAGCCCCGTCGTCAGATGTCCGTGCAGTTTTCCGGCGGCGAACCCACCATGCACCCGCGGTTTATTGACGCGGTGCGTTACGCGCGCAAAGTCGGCTATAACAGCGTGCAGGCTGCGACCAACGGCATCGAATTCGCGAAGAGTAAGGAATTCTGCAAGGCAGCTTTTGAAGCGGGCATGCGCTATGCGTACTTGCAATTCGACGGTATCGGCAACGACGCCAACAGCCATCGCCAGGTGGGCAACCTGTTTGACGTGAAGCTCCGCGCCATCGAGAACATGCACGAAGCCGGCATCGAGATCGTGCTGGTCACCACGATCGTCAACAACGTGAACAACGATCAAGTAGGCCCGATCGTGAAGTTCGCCATGGAAAACCCGAAGAAAATTTCCTTCGTGTCGTTCCAACCCGTCTCCTTCACGGGACGCGACGAAGAAATCACTCCCGAACGCCGTATCCGCCAGCGCTACACGCTTTCGCATTTGGCAAAAGACGTCAGCGCGCAAGTCGGCAAAGTCGAACCCACGCGCGACTGGTTCCCGATTTCTTTCATCAGCACGTTCGCTGGTTTCTCGGATTTGGTGCACGGGCCCGATTCGCAGTGGGGTTCGCTCTCCTGCGGCTGCCACCCGAACTGCGGCGTTGGCACGGCGTTGATGATCAACAAGGAAACCAAAGAGTGGGCGCCGGTTCCGCGCTTCCTCGACGCGCAGGGCTTGACCAGGGACGTTGCCGCGATTACGGACGCTGCCCGCAGCAAGGGCTTCTCCAACTTCATGATGGCGATGGCCCTGCTGAAGAATTACAGCCCGTTCCAGGCGCCTCCCAGCTTGCGGCTCAAGGATCTCTGGAGGAAGTTCGACAAGACCTGGGCGCTTTCCAAGAACACCGGAAAGAAGTACGGCAAGGTTTCGGGGGACCGCACGTTCGAAGATGCCATGAAGCGCCGCAACGAAGATCCTTGGAATTTCCTCTTCATCGCTGGCATGTGGTTCCAGGATCTTTTCAATTACGATTTCCGCCGCACGGAAATGTGCATCATTCCCTACGCCACGCAACAGGGTGAAATTTCCTTCTGCGCTTACAACACCGGTGTGGGCTGGCGGAAGATCATCGAGAATATGCACAAGAACGCGACCGTCGCGCAGTGGTACAAGGAACACGGCAAACACGACGTCTTCGCCAAGGGCAAGAACGTCAATCTGGCGAGTTACGAGCACTCGCTCCGCATTGACGCCGAAGACGCTTCGCGCGTTCGCCACCTGGAACACGACATTCCAGTGACCGCTGCCGAAGAAGATCGCATCCGCCGCAAAAAGGCCTTCGAAGAGGCTGCCAAAGTCCGCCGCATCTACGAAGAACTCGTGCTGAAGAAGTCCACCGAGCCCGTCGTGCAGATCGGCTCGATGCAGCAGATCCTCAGCGCGGTTCCCGGCGTAACCGTGAAGCCAGTGCAGATCGCCCCGGCGAATGGCAACGGCCACGCAAACGGCAACGGCTCAGCCACGGTCGAAAAGACCGAAACTGAAGCTGCAGTAGCCGGCGACTAACCCAACCGACGCACGCAACAGTCTCCGCAGGGTAAGCAAGGCCAACAGCCCCGGCTCAAACCGGGGCTGTTGCTTTTTTGGGCTAGCGTGCGGCAACGCTGACGCTTATTTAGAAACTAATTTTTCCCGCCGGAGTCAGCTGATGGCAGGACCAACCCTCTTGATCAGAACTATCCTCCATTGGCCGGATGTTTCGGTGACACTCGTTGTAGCACTCTGCTACGTTGGCCTTCCCGCGTTGCTTGCACTCTGAATGTCCTGCCGCTCGGAAAACGGTTTAGACTGGGGACCGCGGCCACGACTATTGGCGGTAGGAATTGCACTCATTCTGGTATTCGCGTTGACGATGGTATTCAGCTACATTTATAGGTCGGGGGATACTTGGTCCGCGTGGTAGGACTAAGTCAAACAGCTCTTCGGGCGACAATAAATGCCCCGGCGAAGCGTTAAGGAGCACGATTTTGCCAATTTACGAATATGTTTGCGACGATTGTAATGAGCGCTACGAGCGCATTGTGCTGAGCCAATCGCAGTCCATCACTTGCCCAAAATGCTCGAGCGCGAAGCACACCATTCAGCTGTCCGTATTCGCTTCACCATCGAACGGAAAATCGGCGGCTGGACCTTCTTTAGCTTCGGGCAGGGGAGGCGGCTGTTGCGGAGGCGGTGGGTGCGGCTGCCACTAGGGTCTGCGGCTCAAGTTGCAATCCAAAGACCCAGCGCTGCTTGCGCGCATTCCTCCAGCGTCGTTCGATCCACATCTGAAAATGCATTCACGCTCTCGCTCTCCACGTCAATTGTGCCGATGACTCGCGAATCCCGCGGATCCAGGATAGCAATGATGATCCCTGAAAGCGTGCTGCCAAAGGCAGTCAAGTAACGTGGATCGCTGCGCACATCGCCTACAACCACCGCTGATTTTTCTCGAATCGCGGAACTAGTCAGACCCTTCGTCACCGAAAACGTAGGATACGCGGCCGCGAACGGGCCGCTCCACGCAATGATTGAAACCTGGTCCGCACTGGCGTCGTAGACTCCGACCCAGCGATAGGGACCGCGCACGCGAATCGCGTAGGCGATCTGGCTTGCTCGCGTGGCGCGTTCTCTGTCGCTCGACGCAACGGCCTGGATTTTATCTAGCGTCTCTTCCATCACCGTTGCGCGAATACTTCAGCACGTTCTGCGGGGGTTCCAGTCCGGCGTTCAACCGAGGGTCTGGAATTGGCGCGCCCGGCACCACCGGCAAGGGCAACACGCCCGCCCAGATCGGCAGCGCGTAATCCTGCTCATCATCTTTGGGCGGGCCGGTGCGCACCTTCGCCGACACTTCTTCCAGCGGCAGCGCGAGCACGGACGTCGCCTTCAGTTCCATCTCCGTGGGCGGGCGGACATCATTCCAGCGTCCGCGCACGATGTGATTCGTAAACGCCTCGAGCACGCGATTTTTTTCGCCGCTATCATCGACCGGCATCGCGCGGCCCAGCATCACTACCGAGCGGTAATTCGCGGAATGATGGAACGCCGAACGCGCCAGGACCAAACCATCCACCAGCGTCACCGTGACGCACACTTGCACGCCGCCTGCGAGCGTGCGCAACATGCGGCTGGCCGACGAACCGTGCAGGTACAGCGTGTCATCCATGCGCGCGTAATTCGTGGGAATCACGAAGGGCTGGCCGTCAACGACGAAGCCAACGTGGCACACGAATCCTTCGTCGAGAATTCGATAAATGGTTTCGCGATCGTACTTGCCGCGGTCGGGCAGGCGCTGCACTTTGGTGCGCGCTGTGGGGCTGAATGGCTCGGTCATGCATCGAGCGTAAATCGGCGCGAGGTTAGCCGCAAGTGCCAATCTGGATAGCTGCGGTTCGCGCGCGCTCACCCAGCGCTTACATAGGTTACTGTCGCGGCGGTTCTGCGGTGGCCGCCGCTGCTTTGGGCGGTGGAGCAATGTGCACCACGCGAAATCCGGTATATGCCGGATCAGCTGCGCGATACTGCGCCCTTGTTGTCCGCGGGGCGATCGGCGCTGCCGCCCAAAGTTTTTCCCGAACCGTCGGCTGCGATCACCCACTCCGCCACATTGCCGCCGAGGTCGAACACCAACTCTTCAGCTTCATCGCCCGCGGCCGAAAAATTACCCACTTCGCGCAGCAGCGGCGCATCACCGGGCAATTCCTTGATTTTGGCTTCGAGCCTCTGCGCGTCTTCGGGATTTAGCGCGTAGCCCGCCCAATAATCCAGCGTATTCTCACCGCTGCGCGACTTGTAAAACTCCACGGATTCACTTTCGTTCGGAAGCCGGTAGGTCTCCGCGGTCAGCTCGCTCAACCATTTGCAATACGCTTGCGCCTGCTCCAGCGTGATTCCGTTCGCCGGATAATTTTCCGTGCTCGCAGGAAATTTGTAGTCCTTGTCGAAAGCCGCGAACTGCGCTCGCGTAATTTCAAACCGCCCGATCTCGATCGCGCCGCGCTTCACCGTTTCGGGAATCAGCAAATCCGGCGCGGGATTTTCCGGTGTGGCAGGCGGATGAAACGCGACACCGTAGGAAGGTCCGACCTTCTGCACCGTAGCGCGCTTCAACGCCATTTCCAGCGGCGACCCTTTTTTCAGCGCTTCGTTTTCCGGCGGCGCGGTCTTGAACAAATAGGCATCGAACCACGCCTCTTCCTCATTCACTTTGCGCAACTGGTGCGTCAACTTCCGCGGCCCGTGCGCTTCGCCCGGGAACAGAATGAATTTCACCGGAGCCTTGCCGATCATGTACAGCGCGCGGTAGTGCGTCCAGCCTTCTTCCGTGGGAACTTGGCGGTCAATTGTGCCGAAGAAAATCAGCGTGGGCGTTTTCACCTTATCCATTTTGAACAGCGGTGACTTCTCAATGTAGAGCTGCGGATCTTCCAGCGGCGTTTTCCCAAAATAATAATGGTCAAACGATTCACCGAAATCCACGTTGGCCCAATCGCTCAGCCATTCCACGTCCCCCGCGCCGACTACCGCCGCCTTATATCGGTCAGGATTGGTAACGGTAAGCTGAATCGAAAGAATCGAGCCGTTGGACCAGCCCGCCGCGCCGATCTGGTCGGGATCCACCAGGCCTTTGGCGATCAAGTTGTCCACGCCGCGCTCGATATCCGGAATTTCCAGCTCGTAATACTTTCCGCAACAGATGGCTTCCACAAATTTCAGCCCGTAGCCCGTGCTGCCGTGATAATTCGTCTTCAACACGAAAGCACCTTTCTGCGTCATCAGATTCGGCGCGTACGCCCAGCGTTCCGCCCATTGATCGTGATCTGCGCTGGCAGGGCCGCCATGCGTGGTAACAATCAGCGGGTAGGCTTTGCCCGCTTTGTAATCGTCCGGATAGTAGAGAATGCCTTCTACGTCGTCAGCATTCGCGCCCTTCCACTGCAAGACTTCTGATTTCGCGATGGTCTTGTTCTTGAACGTCGGATTTAAATTGGTGATTTGCAGCGGCGAGGTGATTTTTGTGCCCTCCAGCTTCCCGCGAAAGAATTGCGTCGGCACGCTGGCGGTGGAGCGATCGTAGATCAACGTCTTGCCGTCTTCGCCCAACACAAAAGTGAAATAATGTTTTTCATCCTCGCTGGAAATGGATTTGCGCGACCACGTGCCGCCGTGCCGCGTGAAGCGCACCGGCTTGGTGTACACGCCATCGGCCAGCAGCGCGATGAATCCGTCGTTCGTCGCTTCCAGCGAGCGCGCGAAGCCGCGATCCCAATCCAGATTCACTTCGCTTGTTTTCCCGGCGGCCAGATCGTAGAAATAGACTCTTTCGACGATGGCCATCAGGAAGCGTGGGTCGTCGGAATAGGGCGCTACGACGTAAAACCCGGAATTGTCGCGCGCCCATGTGACGTCATTGGGCTGGATGCGCTCGTTTGCGAAGACCTGCGTTCGTGCGCCGGTCGCGAGGTCTATCACGTAGGTTACTGGCGGGATTTTCTGGTCCCACGCAAAGCTCAGCTCCCGCCGCGCCACGGCGACGGCTTTTTTCCTGTCGTGCGAAACTTCAAAACCCAGGATCCAATCGTCGTTGTCGGTCACCCGCGTGACCTTCTTGTCCTTCACGGAAAATTTGTATAGCCGCACCGGCGCGCTGTGCGCGGTATCGTCCACGACGTTCGAATCGTCCTTGCGCTCCTTCGTCTGCCGCTCGTACCACGTAGGGTCTTCTTCGGCGCTGAAAATAACGGTGTCGTTGTCCAGCCATTCGAATTGCTGGATGCCCCGCTCGAATTCCGTCACCGCCCAAGGCTCTCCGCCCGCGGCATTCAACAGCCACAATTGCGTGGGCGCCAGATCGGGCTTCGGTTTGGGCAACGCGTGAGTGCTCAGGTATGCAATCGTCTCTCCCGAAGGCGACCAGCGCGGATTGGAAACCTCGTCTGTCCCCCGCGTGAGCTGCACTTCCTTGCCCTCATTCAAATTTGAAAGATACAAATTGCTGACGCGCAAATCCTTGTCCTTATCGGCCGTCCCCTTCACCCACACAGCAAATTTCCCATCCGGCGAAATCCGGAATTGCCCGCCATCCTCCTGATAAACGACGTCGTCCGCCGTCCAGCGATCTCTCCTGGCGGCATCGGGTTTTGCGCTATCCGCAGTAGCCTGCGCCGCCACGGCCGGCGCAAGCAGGAGCAGCATCTCCGTGAACAGCACAGGAACTTTCCAGAAATTTCCAACACCGTTATTCATGCGTTCCTCAAATTCCAACAGGACTTGTGGGTGTCTCAATCAGGCAGCCGAAAACTATCACAGACTTGCAGCGGGCGGGTAGCATCGTCGCGCCCCGGCAGCGCTGCACTTCTTGCTCACGCGGCCAGACGGGAATTAGGCGTTGCGTGGTTTTGGCTTCGCCGACTCAGCCTGTTTTCTGCAAGACCGCGCTAGAAGCTGTATCCTAGCGCAAATACCAACACTGGATCGGTCTGCCCCATATTGAAAGCCTGTGTGGAGAACGTAATCTTTCTGCGCGTGAATTGCACCAGCAGGCCACGCTGTATATCGAGCGACGTGTGAAAGGTCCGAGTCCGTTGCACCACGTACCCCGCTGCAAACCACGGAACCGGCGAGTAGGTCAGTTGTGTCCACGTATAGAAAAAATTGCCCGCCTTTGCGGTGGTATCGAAAATGTATTCGTTCGCGCTATAGAGCTGCAGCTTTTTGCAAGTAACCGTGACCTCCAGGCCCGGCGCGATTCCATTCACGTTTCCAAATACGCCGCCGATCATGGGGGTAACCTCAAGGACCAGCTTTTTCCCCGCGCTCAGGTTGTATCCGACCCACAACGAACCCGTCTGCAGCCCCTCATAGTTGTACCTTGCTTCTAAATGCAGCGTATTGCGGTCTGCCGTGAATGTTGGTGAGACAAAGGATTCCCCATGGGGCACGTCGTAGCCGCTGACACTGAGATTGAATGCCCACGGGTTTGGCGGCGTCGCTGGCTTGTTCACATCGGTTTGCGCAAGCAATTGGCCGCCGCAAAGAACGCCGATGATGAATACTCCGATATATCGTGCGCCTATCATTCCGCGAGGGCCACAAACCGTCAAGATGGTCCAAAGCTAACACGGCAGCGGCTGTGGTTGGATATTCATGAGCCAAATAACATTGGCAGACCCGACTGATGCCTGATCCGCGCATCAGAGAGAATCCAGGCTGCTACCGGCAGTCAACCGATGATTGGTGCCGCCGAGCGAATTCGGCTAGAATGTTGTCGTCCAGACATCGGAGCTTAAAGTATGGCTATCAGCCGAGAACAAGCCCGCAGCGAACACGCTGGCAGCACTGCGCACGATCAGTTCAGCGATACGATTTACGGCGTGCTGTGCTCGACGTGTCACAATTACATTCTGATTGATAAGACGAATTGCCCCGCGTCGTGCCGCGAGCACGAGACCTGCCGCGCCGCATACGCTTAGATTTCGTCCGCAGCTCACGCACTAGCCGCTCTCTCAGCCACAAGCCTCGTTTCGTCCCCGCCGATTCGCACGCACCGCTGCTTCCACATCCCGCCCAACTCCCGCCCAACCGCCCAACTCTCGATTGACGCCCCCTCCGCGCTTGCGTACGATGCGCCCCATGCGGCAAAACCGATGTCCAGTGGCGCGCGGCAAAATATGAAATCAATCCTCAAGACATTTTTGTGGATCGCGATCGCGCTCGCGGGCGCCGGCGCGCTCGCCGTTATCGCGTTCGAACGCCGCGAGCCGCTCAACGCCGTCTGGTTCGTCGTCGCTGCGCTCTGCACCTACCTAGTCGCCTATCGCGTCTACTCGAAATTCATCGCTGCAAAAGTTCTCGCACTCGACGACACGCGCGCCACCCCCGCCGAACGCCTGGAAGACGGCCACGATTTCGTTCCCACCAGCAAATGGGTCTTGATCGGCCACCATTTCGCCGCGATTGCCGGCCCCGGCCCGCTGGTAGGCCCCACTCTGGCCGCGCAATTCGGCTATCTCCCCGGAACCCTCTGGTTAGTCGTCGGCGCGGCGCTCGGCGGCTGCGTCCAGGATTTCATCATTCTTTTCTGCTCGATTCGCCGCGACGGAAAATCGCTAGGCCAGATGGCGCGCGAAGAAGTTTCCAAGCGCGGCGGAATGATCGCGCTGCTCGCCGTCCTGGCCATCATGATTATTCTGCTCGCGGTCGTCGCTCTTGTGATCGTAAAGGCGCTGAAGGAATCGCCGTGGGGCACCTTCACTCTCGCAATGACTATCCCCATCGCGCTGCTGATGGGAATTTACTTGCGCTACGTGCGTCCAGGCCGTGTGCTGGAAGCTTCGCTCGGCGGCGTCGCGCTGGTGATGCTCGCCGTCGTTTCCGGTCAATGGGTGAACGTTTCGCCCGCGTGGTCCAGCGCGTTCACGTTTTCCGGCCCCGCGCTGGCCATCGCGATCATCGCCTACGGTTACGCCGCCTCCGCGCTGCCCGTCTGGCTGCTGCTGGCTCCGCGTGATTACCTCAGCGCGTTCATCAAAGTGGGTGCGATCGCCGCGCTGGCCATCGGCGTGATCTTCGTGCGCCCAACACTGGAGATGCCCGCTCTAACGCGCTTCGTGGACGGGAACGGCCCAGTTTTTGCCGGGAAAATTTTCCCGTTCTGTTTCATCACCATCGCATGCGGCGCCATCAGCGGCTTCCACGCGCTGATTTCCTCCGGCACCACGCCGAAAATGATTCTGCGCGAAAGCCACGCGCGCGTGATCGGCTACGGCGCGATGCTGATGGAATCTTTCGTCGGCGTGATGGCCATGATCGCCGCCTGCGCGCTGCAACCCGGCGTGTATTTCGCGATCAATAGTCCAGCGGGCATCGTAGGCAAGACGGCGGACGCAGCGGCCGCGACGATTCGCGGTTGGGGTTACGCGCTCGATCCGCAAACTATGTCCGCCCTCGCGCAACGCGTCGGCGAACACACCTTGCTCGACCGCACCGGCGGCGCTCCTTCCCTCGCCGTAGGCATGGCACAGATTTTCAGCGGCACCATCGGTGGCGAACGTCTGCTCAGCATCTGGTATCACTTCGCGATCATGTTCGAAGCGCTCTTCATTCTCACCGTGCTGGACGCCGGCACGCGCGTCGGCCGCTTCATGGTGCAGGAACTTGGCGGACACGTTTGGAAACCGCTGGGTAAGTCCGGTTCAACGGCCGGGATTCTCGCCACCAGCGCGCTGATGGTCGGCGCCTGGGGTTATTTCCTGTGGCAAGGTGTGCAAGATCCGTTGGGCGGAATTAATTCGCTGTGGCCGCTCTTCGGCATCGCGAATCAGCTGCTCGCGTGCGTCGCGCTGGTGGTAGCTACCACCATCCTGCTGAAAATGGGCCGCACGCGATGGATTTGGGTGACCCTCGCGCCGATGGTCTGGCTCGTCGCCATCACTATGACCGCCAGCTACCAGAAAATTTTCTCTGCGAACGTGCGGATCGGCTTTCTCTCTCAAGCCAATGCTCTAGCGGCGCAGATTGCCTCCGGCGCGATTCCCGCCGAAAAAATAGCAGTTACCCAGCGGCTTATTTTCAATAACCGCTTGGACGCCGCCGTCACGGCCGTTCTAGCCGTGATGATTCTGGTGCTCCTGGTCGAAGCCGTCGGCGAATGGATTGCAATTCTCAGCGGACGGAAGGCGGCGGTGCTGCATGAATCACCATTCGTAGCGACGAAATGGGCCGAAGGGGACTAAAATGGACTTCGTTGGGCGCGTGCATGGTGCTGTGCAACACAACCACAGCGTGATGCATCCTTCCTTACACGGCGAGAACTCGCGGCGTCCTCGGGAATTCCACCGGCGTACGGATATCGTCACGCCGGTGCCAGTTTCCCCGGTCGAACTCGCGGGCCCTGCGGCAGCGAGAACGAAGATGACGAGCCGACGGCTGTTGGGCGCGATTATTCTGTCGTGGGCCTGCGCAGCTTTCGTTCAGGCACAACAGGCCAATCCAACTCCGGTGCAATCGTCCCCGCCGGAACCCGATCCCACTCTAGCTCATCGCCCCGCTTCGATACCGCCAACCGATACTGCGAGACCCTCGACAATTCCACTGACCGTGCCGAAGGGCACGCCAATGCAAGTGGCTCTCGACAAGGAGATTCGCATCCAGAAAGTTGGCCAAGCGCTCGCCGCACATACGGTCGAGCCGATTTACGCGTTTGACAAGCTGATGATTCCCGTCGGCACACCCGTCTCGGGCGAAATCACGCGCATCGAGCCAGTCTCGACGGGAAAAAGGACGCTCGCTGCGCTGGACGCCGATTTCACTCCGCCGCACGTAATTGACGTCACGTTCACCGAACTGATTCTCGCCGACGGCAAACATGTTGCAATCCACACCGTGGTCACTCCCGGCTCCGGCCGAGTGATCCGCTTCCTCACCGCTGCCGACGCCAAAGGAAGAAAGGGAGTAAAGGACGCCGCGTCTGAAAAAGTCAAAGAGGCCAAGGAAGAAGCCAAGCGCGAATGGGATGCCGCGATGCAACAAGTGCAGCAGCCGGGCAAATTTCACAAAGCCGAACGCTACGTCGTTGCCCAGCTGCCCATCCATCCGCATTACATTGATGCCGGCACAATTTATTTCGCCGAACTCCAAGAGCCACTGGATTTCGGCGCCGAGCCGCTAACGCCGGAAATGGCCGCGTCTTTGGGCGCGGCTCCTCCGCCGGGCAGCTTCGTGCGCACGCTGCTGATTACCCCGCTCAATTCGGCCAGCACGCCAAAGGGAGCGCCGGTGGAAGCGATACTTTCCCAGCCGCTTTTCGATGGCAAGCGCCTGATTCTCCCACAGGGTTGCCGCTTGCGCGGCTCGGTGGTTCAGGTCCAGCCCGCCCGCTACATGAGCCGCAACGGCCAGCTGCGCATGGTTTTCCACGAATTGCTCCCGCCGCAGGGCGCTGCCGGAGAGCTCGTCGCGCAGAAAGTGGAAGCGAATTTGGAAGGTATGCAAGCCGCCGCGGCGGATAACGTCACACTGGACGCCGAAGGCGGCGCCCAAGCTGGTTCTCCTAAGTCCAGGTACCTGCTGACGACCATCTCAATCGGGCTTGCCGCCGTTTCCGCTGGAATTGGTGGCGACACTTTAGGCGATACCACCGAACGCGCCGCAGGTGGTGCCGGAGGCTACAAGCTCATCGGAATCATTCTCGGCGCTACGGTGCACTCACAACCTTTCGGCATGGCTATGGGAGCATTCGGCGCCAGCAAATCCGTTTACGTTCACTTCATCGCGCGAGGTCGCGAAGTGGTCTTCCCGAAAAATACCGCCATGCAGATTGGCATCGGCACGCGCCAGGCGCTCGCGCCGGTTGTCTCGGGAGGAGGCGCAATTCAACAATGAACTCCATCCGAGCGCTGGCGATTCGCATCCCGCAGCATATTTGGGCCTGGGTCCGTCAAGTCAGCGGCGACGCGGCTTACGAAAATTATTTGCGGTCAGCACGCCGCATCTCGCAAGCGAAAGTGGCACGCGTTGATTCCTGCACAATGCAAGCAGGCCGCTGTTCGACGCATGCCACATCCGCTCAACCACTCACGCGCCGCGAATTCTATCTCGACGCGCTGCAACGCCGCTATTCCACCATCTCCCGCTGCTGCTGACCCGAAGCGCGCGGATACCCGCCGCCCCTTAACTGTTTCCCAGATATTCCACGTGGCAGTACGTCCCCAACCTCACGTTGTACGCCAGGTACCAGCCCACGTGATCGGGATCGTCATAAATCACGATCTGGTCGGAATCCCACAGCCAGTCGCCGCAGAAACCCAAATCATACGGCGCGACGCTGAAGTAGAAACCGCCAAACCAGAATCGCGACGGGCCTCCTCCTGCCAGGTGCCAGACGTGATGCGGGCCAAATCCGCCGGTGAAGTGCCCGTGCTCCCAGGGATGATCGAGATGGTAATGCGGATCGTTCTTCCCGGTATCGTGCCCGACCCACTTGCCATCCTCATGGACGTGCGGAGCGTTCGGATGTCCCTCCTTGTCCACATACGAATGATTTTCTTCGACGGGATGCCCAGCGCCCTTAACCGGAGCAGGAGCGTGAGCAGGCGGGTGCGCGGGGACGGCGCCCTCATGACCGCCAGGATGAGCTTGCGCATAAACTGGAAGACTGAGTAGCAACAAAACGGCGAGAAGACCTGCAAAGTGCTTCATGTTCACCTCCGAAGATAATTTACCACCGGCCATCATCGTGCGGTTTGGTCGCCCGCGCCCGAACCCCGCGGTATAGCGCCAGGCTGCGACGCTGCACCACTCGACGTACCGCAGACGATATTGGTTTCGGTCCGGACAACTCCTGCTGGCCTTATCCAGTAACGGACCGTCCCCACAAAAAACAAACCCCGCAGCCGCCGGTAAGTTTTGCGTTTCCGAACTCGTGTGAAGCCATCGTGCGGGCGATAAAGTGCTAACCCGGGCCGTAATAACTCTACGTACTTCGTTGACGGAACCGCCCGCGCACCAGTATAATTGGGGTTTGTCACTAGCTTCAGGAGGCAGCATGTACGCCGTAATTCGCACTGGGGGAAAGCAGTATCGCGTCGAGCCAGGCAAGACCATCCGCATCGAGCGGCTCGAGGGCAAAGTCGGCGGCAAAGTCACTTTTGACGAAGTGCTCGCCGTGCGCAACGACGACAAGAAATTCGCTTCCGGCGCGGACATTGCCAAGGCCAAAGTCATCGGCAAGATCGTCGCCCAGGACCGCGGCCCCAAGATGCTCACTTTGAAGTACAAGACGGGCGGTCAGTACAACATCAAGCGCGGTCACCGGCAGAATTACACCTCTGTCGAAGTCAGCGACATCCAAATTTCGTAGGGGTTTGCCATGGCACATAAAAAGGGCGGCGGCTCATCCACAAACGGACGCGATTCCCACGGACAGCGGCTCGGCATCAAGCGCTTCGGCGGGCAGCTGGTGACCGGCGGCAGCATTCTGATTCGCCAGCGCGGCACGCGCTACAAGGCCGGCAAGAACGTCAGCCGCGCCAAGGACGATAGCCTCTTCGCTACCATCACCGGCGTAGTGCGCTTCGAAGACAAGGGCGCGCACGGCAAATTCATCAGCGTCTTCCCGGCGGAAGAATCCGCCGTCGGCGGCGCGGATCGCGCGGCGTCTGCAGCAGAGTCCGCGGCAGCCAATTAACGATTCGTTTTCCGATACGCGCTCGGCTTCCAGGGCGCGTATTTTTGTCTTTGCTCCCAACCCTGGCGTAGGCTTTCTTCGAGCGATTCCAAATCAGGTGACTCGTGTTTGCGGATGAAGCAAAAATCTCCATCAAAGCCGGCGACGGCGGCAACGGCTGCGTCGCGTTTCGCAGGGAGAAGTACGTCCCGCGCGGCGGCCCTTCGGGCGGAGATGGAGGCAAGGGCGGCGACATTTACGTCGAAGCCAATCCTCACGACAACACCCTGCTGCGCTACCGTTACAATCGCGAATTCAAAGCTGTGCGCGGTGGCCACGGCGAGGGCTCGAATTGCTCCGGCAAATCCGCGGACGATCTGGTGCTCAAAGTCCCCGTCGGCACCGTCATTTTCGACCTGAGTACCAACGAGCAGCTTTTCGATTTGACCCAGCCGGGGCAGCGCTATCTCGCAGCCAAGGGCGGGCACGGTGGACGCGGCAATGGCAATCCTCATTTCGTCCGGCCCTGGCATCAGGCACCGCGCGAACACGAAGACGGCAAGCCGGGTGAAGAACGCACGCTGCGCCTTGAATTGAAATTACTGGCGGACGTGGGCCTGGTCGGCTTCCCCAACGCTGGAAAATCCACCCTGATTTCGCGCATCTCTGCGGCACGGCCTAAAATTGCGGCGTATCCCTTCACCACGCTCGAGCCACATCTGGGAGTGGTTTCCGCCGATCCCGATGCCGCGCCTGGTCACGGGCGTTCGTTTGTGGTGGCTGATGTCCCCGGCTTGATTGAAGGCGCGCACGAAGGCGTCGGCCTGGGCACGCGCTTTCTAAAACATCTGGAGCGTACGCGCCTGATCGCGCATCTAGTAGACACCAGCGATGCCAACGACCGCGACCCCATCCGCGATTATGAAATCATCATGCACGAGCTGGCTTCGTTCAGCCCAGAATTGGCGGCGAAACCCATGATTCTGGTGGCCACCAAACTGGATGCCACCACCAACCGCGAGCATCGCGAAGAGTTGCGCGCGTTTGCCGCCGAGCGCGGTTTGGAATTTCACGCGATTTCTTCTGCGACGGGCGAAGGCATCGTCGAACTGGTGCGCGCGATGGCTGATGCGCTCGATCGGCTCCCGAAGCCCGGCGTTCCGGTGGAAACCCAGGAATCGCACGAGGGTGCGAATTTCACCACGCATGTATCGTCGCAGGAATCCTCTGACCACGAGCTCGAAAAAGACTCAGAAGAAGCCCACGCCGCGCCGCCCCGGGAGGAGAGTTGAGCCCACAGGCCGCGCATAAACCGCACGGCTCCGCGCATCGCCGTTCGGTCGCGCTTTTTGGCGGCACGTTTGACCCTGTCCACTCCGGCCACATCGCCGTGGCGCAGGCGGCGGAAAAGCGCTTCCATCTGGACGCGGTTTATTTCGTGCCGTCCTCGCGCCCGCCGCACAAATCGAAACCCGCGCTCACTCCATTTCTGCATCGCTACACCATGGTCGCGCTAGCCTGCTCCACTCACCCGGATTTCCATCCGTCACTCGCCGAAGCGCCCACGGACGGCGCCGCGCCGCATGTGTTCTACACCTTCGATACCGTCCGCCGCTATCGGCGCGAACATCCCGACGATCAGCTTTATTTCATTGTCGGCGCAGACCAGTTTCTGGAAATCCCCACTTGGAAGAATTACGAAGGCCTTCTGGATACTTGCGATTTCATCATCGCTAGCCGCCCCGGCTTTCGCCTCGAGGCTTTGCGCCTGGTAATTCCTCCCGAAAAATTGGGCCGCGCGAGATCCGACGACCCAAACAAGATCGTCCTGCGCAAATCCACCATTCATTTGCTGACGACGGTGTCCAGCCACATCTCCTCCACCGAGATTCGCATGCGCCTCGGCCACCGCCAATCCATTCACGGACTTGTGCCCGCGCCCGTGGAGGGTTACATTCTGGGACAGGCTCTTTACCGGTGACCCTTAACTCTCTCGATCCCGAAATCCTGCTGGCCGTGGCAGCCGCTCAGGAAAAACAGGCTCTGGACGTTTCCGTCTTGAACCTTTCCGGTTCCGGCGCGTTCGCCGATTATTTTCTGCTTTGCTCCGGCTCCAGCCAGCCGCAGATCCAAGCCATCGGCGAGGCCATCGAAGAGCGGTTGCATCGTCACGGGCGCCGCGCCGCGCATCGCGAAGGCAAATCCAGCGCCGAGTGGGTGCTGCTCGATTACGGGTTTTTCGTCGTGCACATTTTCAGTGAACGCGCGCGCCAGTATTACGATCTGGAGCGCCTGTGGCGCAATGCGGAGCGCATCGAATTTCACGATCCCTCCGGCCCCGCGGGGGCGCGCCCTAAATCTCACGATGAGCGCCCCATCGAATCCGAAGGTAACGCCACGCAGCAATGAGCGTTTCACAGAGTTCGTGGCACAGCCACTGTTGGCTGTGCGCTTCGCTTTCTTTATGGAAGCAAGCGATTGCCAGCCCCCGACTGTGGTTCTTCCGCAGCCTCCCGTTTGCTGCGAGTAAGAATCCATGAGCGCCGGCGCTGAGATTCCCTGGATTGCGGCAGACCCCGCTTCCCGGCGCGTTCTGGAACTTGCGGAAAAAGTAGCCGGCGCCTCCACCACTGTGCTGATCACCGGCGAGAGCGGTACCGGCAAAGATCAGCTAGCCCGCTGGATCCATCAGCGAAGCCCGCGCCACGATGCTCCGCTCCTGAAAATTGATTGCGCCAGCCTGCCTTCCGAACTCGTCGAATCCGAACTGTTCGGCCACGAACGCGGCGCGTTCACCGGCGCAGTCGCTCGCAAACCCGGCCGCCTGGAAATGGCGCAGTCCGGAACCATCGTCCTTGACGAAGTTGCTGCCCTAGCCCCCGGGATGCAGGCAAAACTCCTGCGCGTGCTCGAAGAGCGCACCTTCGAGCGTTTGGGTGGCACCGAAACTCTGCACATGGAAGCGCGCATGATGGCGCTGACCAACACAGATTTAACCAAGGCCGTCGCCGTCGGACGTTTCCGCGAGGATCTTTTCTTTCGCCTGAATGTGTTGCCGATAGTTGTCCCGCCGCTGCGCGAACGCCGCGCCGACATTCCGGAACTCGCCGCGCATTTTCTCGCGCGCCTCGGCCCCGTGCACGGCCATCCGGACGCCGCGTTCGACCCTTCCGCATTTCGCCTGCTGGAATCCTACGACTGGCCGGGAAATATTCGCGAACTGAAGAACGCCGTCGAGCACGCGCTAGTCTTCACGAAACAGCCGCAACTGCGCGCCGAGGATTTTCCGGAAATTGTGCGTGCCGGCAGCAGCGGGCAGGGCTCCGGCGGCGCACTGCGCTCCCTGGAAGATCTCGAGCGCGACGCCATCAAGGCAACGCTCGATGCCACACATTACAAAATTGGCCGCGCCGCCCAAGTCCTCGGCATCAGCCGCAAGACGCTGCTAGAGAAACGCAAGAAGTTCGGTCTGTTGTAGCGTGGCGCACCGCTAAGAAATGAAAATCCGCCTCATCATGCTCGGCAAGACCCACCGCGAGGAAGCGCGCGCGATGCTGAACGACTACGTCCAGCGCATCCAGCACTATGCCGAAATCGAAGTCAGCGAACTACGCAACTCCGGCCCGGCCGCGCTTCGCAAATTGAAAATTGAGCCCGCCGCCACGGTGGTCCTGCTCGACGCCGCCGGAAAACAATTCACTTCGCAGCAATTCGCGCGCTGGCTCGCCGATCTGCGCGATCGCAGCGCACGCGAACTGGTTTTCCTCTGCGGTGACGCCGAAGGTTTTCCCGCGGAACTGCGTGCGAGCGCGAAACAAAAAATCTCGCTCTCCACCCTAACCATGCCCCATGAATTCGCCCGCGTGATCCTCGCCGAACAAATCTATCGCGCCTTCGCCATCCTCGCCGGCCACCCTTATCCGAAATGAGCAACACGCGGTTTTCGGGGAGTTTCGCGGAAACCAGCAGGCGTCTTATGCGAGAATAGCCGGACTATGGCAATCAAAATCACGCACGATGCCGGAGCCCCAACCGCCTCCATCGAATTCATGATCACGCAGCCACTGCCGGACTACGATCTCGACGAAGTCGAAGCACCTATCCCGCGCGACGTGGATCCCATGCTCGCTTCCCAGGGATTCAAGGACTTGCTCGATGAGACGCGCACCGTGCTCGATCGCGAGTTGCCCGCCGCCGATCTTGAAATCGCGCAACTGACCGGCGCGATCTGCCACGACAAATCCGTACATCGGCCGGGCATCTGGTTAGTCCTGCGCGAACGCGGCGCCAGCAAAGAAATGTCCCCCGCAGCGATGCAGCAAGTAGCCCGTATAGCGGAAACCATCCGCTCCACCTTCAGCCTTTCCTAGGCGCAAAAAAATCAACCGCAGAGACCCACAGTACGTAGCGAGTGCCCCACAACCGATGGCCGGACAGCCTCAGCGTTCCCTGCCTCTCTGCGGTGAGTGTATTGCCAGACTTCAATCCCGCCGAAATCGCGCCGCTACTTCGCCTCCGAAATCTCCACCGACGCCCGAGTCGTCTCCCAATCCATCCGCAACGACGCGCCATTCCCCACCTTGTCCAAAGCAATCGTGAAATTTTCCACCGGCGCGGGCAGCGACGAAACCTTCATATCCGTGCGCGCCAGATCCTGGCTTTCGCCCGCATAATTCGTGCCCCATAGTGGCCCGCCCTTGTCGTTCTTGGTGGTCTTGCTGATGATCAGCGTCCACTTATCCGCGTTTGGAATCGTGAAGAGCGTATACGCCCCGGCCGGCACGCTCTTGCCGCCCACGGTCACTGCCGTGTCCGTCACAAACGTAGTCGCTTCGTTCGCCCCTGCGCGCCACACCTGCCCATAAGGAACCAATCCACCGAAAATCTTCCGCCCTTTGGCACGCGGACTCGAATAGTCCACCGTTACGGTCTTCCCGTCAGCGAAATGAAACACGGCCTGCTGCGGCGGGCTGGGCCGCTGGCTCTTGTCTTGCTGCCCGATGCTATTCGTCGCGAACACACCAAAACTCAGCAGAATCGCGCTACACAGTACCAAGAATTTCCGCATCACATTTCCTCCCGATCATAGGTCGTCAGTTTTTTTGCGATCCGATGGACCGGCGCCCATCATATCTGAAATTGTCGCGCGCCGCATTCGTCTCTGCGCCCGCAAGCCATGCTGCGTCATCCTGACACACCAGGCTATTTTGACGCGTCATTTTGAGACGGGCCATCCGATTCCACTACAAAATCCCGTAATTTCCCTTGTTATTTACGCATTTCAGCCCTGCTAACCAACACTGTGAATCCCCGCCGGGTATTACAGAAGTATTACAAACGCGCTCGCCTGAGCCTGCTAGTCTGAGGAGGTTGTGAACACCACAAAGAACCAACCAGAGGCCCCCATGACCCAGTCACTGGAAATCCTAAAAAAGAAATCGAAGAACAACGGCGAAATTAACTGGGTCACTTCGATTTTTATGGTGATTTTCCACCTGGGCGCCATCGCTGCTCTGTTTTTCTTTTCCTGGAAGCCGTTTTTCGTCGCCGTGATTCTCTGGTGGGTCGCCACCAGCCTGGGCATCGGCATGTGCTATCACCGCCTGCTCACACACCGCGGATACAAAGTTCCGAAATGGCTGGAATACACTCTGACGGTTTTCGCCACGCTGGCTCTGGAGGGCGGTCCGATTTTCTGGGTAGCCACGCACCGCATTCACCATAAATATTCCGACCAGGAAGGCGATCCCCATTCGCCCGTGGACGGCACCTGGTGGTCGCACATGGGCTGGATTCTCACCGGCAAGTCCATGCACCACGACACGACCACGCTCTCGCGTTACGTCCCCGATCTCGCCGAAGACAAATTCCACGTCTGGATCACCAAATATCATTACGTGCCGATGATCGTTCTGGGTCTTATCCTTCTCGCCGTCGGCGGCGTCAAGTTCGTCCTGTGGGGAATCTTCCTGCGCACCGTGATCGGCCTGCACTTCACCTGGCTGGTGAATTCCGCCACGCACAGCTGGGGCACGCGCCGCTTTCAAACCCGCGATCTATCCACCAATAGCTGGTGGGTGGCGCTGGTCACCTGGGGCGAAGGCTGGCACAACAATCATCACGCGCATCCTGTTTCCGCGCGCCACGGCCTCGCCTGGTACGAAATTGATTTCAATTGGTATGTCATCTGGACGCTGGAAAAAATCGGCGTCGCCAAAAAAGTCTACACCGCGAAAATTTCCGAAATTAAGCGCGCCAATCAAGCCGTCGTCGCCAAAACTCTCACGCGGGAAAATCCCCGCGCGCTGGCTCCCGCTGAACTGTAAACCCGTCGCATCGGGCCCGCTCTCGCACGGATAGGGGGCGCTGCTAGCTGCGCTCCAGCTTGCCAAGCTGTAAACCCAGCTACGCACGTTCTAGACCCCGCCATATCGCACGCGCCCGCTTCTTCGCGGTACAATCCCCAATAGACACCGTGCACATCGCGAGCCGCAGAAAGACCATCGCCTTCTTCGTCGTGCTGGGCTGCGCCTTGGTGGCCCTGGCCATCGCCCTCACGGTTGGCTGGACCATCCTGAATTGGCGCCAAGGTGTGCTGTTATTTTTCGGCGTGATTTTCTTCGCCGCGATCATCGCTGGAATGATTCTAAACACCATCTTCCTGGTGCGCGAAATCCGCCGCAACGAACAGCACGACGGTTTCATCAACGCAGTCACGCACGAACTGAAGACTCCCATCACTTCCATCCGCCTGTATCTGGAAACAATGCAGCGCCGCGAAGTGGACGAGCCCCAGCGCCAGCAATTTTACAACCTGATGCTTCTCGATACCGATCGCCTGCTGGGAACCGTCGAGCAAGTGCTCAAAGCGGGCGAGGCCAGTTATCGCCGCGGCAAACGGCATCACGTCGAGCTGGATTTCACGGAGCTGGTGCGCGAATCGATCGAGCTCGCGCGCGTGCGCCATCACTTGGCGCCCGGCGTCCTGCACTTCGATGCGATTTCAGCCAACGCCGCGCCCGTCATCCTGCGTGGGGATCCCGCTGAGTTGCGTACCGCCGTTTCCAACTTGCTCGATAACGCCGTGAAATATTCCCGCGACCAGGTGGATGTCGCCGTGCGCATCGATTCCGCCGACGATGAACACGTCGCGCTGCGCGTCACCGATCGCGGCATCGGCATCCCCACGCCCGAACTCAAACGCATCTTCAAACGCTTTTATCGCGTTCCCGGGCGCCCTAGTTTCCAGGTGAAGGGAACCGGCCTGGGACTGTTCATCGTCCGCGCCGTCGCCCGCGCGCACGGCGGAAAAGTTTACGCCGCCAGCGAAGGCGAGGGCCACGGCACCACCATCTCCCTGGAATTGCCGAGGAATATTGCATGAGCCGCGTGCTCATCGTCGAAGACGAAGCGCACCTGGCCAAAGGTTTGCGCTTCAACCTCGAAGCCGAAGGCCACTCGGTAGAAGTTTCGGGCGACGGCGAATCCGCGCTGCAGCGCCTGGTCACCGAAAAAGAAGATTTCGATGCCGTCGTGCTCGACGTCATGCTTCCCGGCAAAGACGGTTTCGCCGTCGTCGCATCTTTGCGCAAGGCCCACAATTACGTTCCCGTCCTGATTCTAACCGCGCGCGGCCGCCCGGAAGACGTCTTGCGGGGATTTGCCGCCGGCGCGGATGACTACTTGCCGAAACCCTTTCAATTGCCGATATTTCTCGCCAGGCTGCAAGGCTTGCTGCGCCGCAGCCAATGGCTGGTCGCTGAAAAAACTGCTCCGAAGGGCCGCGCCGCCAATGGTAAGGACACCGCTGCAAACGCCAACGTCGCCGGCGCAAACGCCGCCGTGGATTCCGAAGTATTTTCCTTCAACGGCAAGACCATCGATTTCAGCACTCTGGAACTTGGCGTCAATGACAGCACGATCCAGCTCACGCTCATGGAAGCAAAGCTCCTGCGCCACCTGATTCGCAGCAAAGGCCGCACCGTCTCGCGCAAATCCATCCTCGAAGACGTCTGGGGCCTGCACGAAGACACAGACACACGCGCCATCGACAATTTCATCGTCCGCCTCCGCCGCTACATCGAAAAAGACCCCTCCAAGCCCCAGCACCTGCTAACCGTCCGCGGCGTCGGCTATCGTTTCCTCGCATGAGGTGGTTCGCCGCTACCGCGCGTGAGGTGTGTTTTGCCCTTCTGTGTTTTTGACGCCCCCGAGCTGGCGCAGCACTGTGATTAATGTGCTGGCGAATAGCGCGGTGAAGATAACGGATGTTTCTGCCGCGTAGATGCCGAGGATCGGGCTGAAAGGACGAAGAAGGGATCGTCAATAGAGCACACATGGTATTTACTCCGGTGACGAAAGCGAAGCAAATTGCGGCAAGCACCCACTGGACTGGATGCTCGATTGCGCTCTTTTCGAAAGCCTGTTTGCATTCCTGCCATTTTTGAAAGTGACCGGTCATGCCATGAACCTCGCATTCGGACAGAGCCGCTGGCAATGGGACGAATGCAGAATGAGTTACTCTATTCGATCTTCCAGCCGCGGCTTGACGTTTTCGCGCGGCACGCTCACTATTCTCCGACTGTTCGCATAAGGACTCATCGCATGCCCGAAGGGAAAGGACTACTGATCGTTTACACCGGACCGGGCAAGGGCAAGACGACTTGCGCGCTGGGCACCGCCTTTCGCGCCGTCGGTCAGGGTCTGCGGGTGATGATGGTGCAGTTCATCAAAGGTTCGTGGCACTATGGCGAGCTGGACGCCGCGAAAATGCTCGGCGACGATAAATTTGAAATTCGTCCTATGGGCCGCGGCTTCGTAAAGATCGGCGGCGCCGAAACCGATCCCGAAGACGTGAAAATGTGCGCAGCAGCCTGGGATTTCGGCCGCGCCCAGATCTACAGCGATAAATACGACCTGGTCGTGCTCGATGAAATCAATTACGTAATCGGCTACAAAATGCTGGACATCGAACAGGTTGTGGATGCGCTCACCCAGCGTCCCGAACGCGTGCACGTGATCTGCACTGGCCGCAGCGCGCATCCCAAACTGATCGAAGCCGCCGACCTGGTGACGGAAATGCGCGAAGTGAAGCATCCCTACACCAAAGGCATCCTTGCGCAGCGCGGCATTGACTACTAGCCCCCACGGGACAGCGGCAACATTTTTTAACTTTCAACTTTCAACTATGAACTGTTAACTTCGTAAGGGGCCTTCCAGCCCACAACCTCGACCTATGGCCTGGTTCAAGCGCGAAAAAAAACCGATCGAAAATCCCACGCCGGCGGAAGAACGCCGTGTCCACACCGAAGGCATGTGGACGAAGTGCAATTCCTGCCGCGCCATCATTTGGAAAAAAGATCTCGAAACGAATTGGGAAGTCTGCCCCAAGTGCGACCATCACTTCCGCCTCAGTTCGCGGCGCCGCCTGGAAATGCTTCTCGATGAGGAACCGTGGATCGAGCTGGACGCAGACTTGGCCTCCAGCGATCCGCTGCAATTCACGGATACCAAGCCCTACGCGCAGCGCCTGAAAGAAGCGCAGCGCAAATTCAACATGAAAGACGCAATCATCACCGCGGAAGGCCGCTTGAACGGGCGCCCGGTGGTCTGCTGCGCGATGGAATTCGGTTTTATCGGCGGTTCAATGGGCGCGGTAGTCGGGGAAAAAGTTGCGCGCGCGATCGACCGCTCCCTCGAGCAGAAAGAGCCGCTCATCGTGGTTTCCTGTTCCGGCGGCGCGCGCATGATGGAAGGCGTGGTCAGCCTGATGCAGCTCGCGAAAGTTTCCGCGGCGCTCGGGCGCCTGGACGAAGCCAAGCTCCCTTTCATTTCCATACTCACCGACCCCACCACCGGCGGCGTCACCGCCAGTTACGCGATGCTTGGCGATTTGAATATTGCCGAGCCCGGCGCGCTAATCGGTTTCGCCGGCCCGCGCGTGATCGAACAAACCATCCGCCAGAAACTCCCCGAAGGATTTCAGACCGCCGAATTCCTCCTGGAGCACGGTTTCCTCGACGCCGTCGTCCCGCGCAAGGAAATGAAGCCTTATATCGCACAGGCTCTGGACTTCTTCGTCGGTTAGCTCCCATGACGTACGAAGAATCCGTTCGCGCATTATTTTCGTTGGGGAGAGAGCTCGCCTCTCCGCAACAGGCTCGCGTCCAGAAATTCGGCCTCGCGAACATCATGATTCTCGCGGAAGATCTCGGCCAGCCTCAGCGCTCCTCAGCCTGCGCGCACATCGCCGGAACCAATGGAAAAGGTTCCACGGCCGCGATGCTTGAATCCATCCTGCGCGCCGCTGGATTGCGCACCGGCCTGTACACTTCGCCGCACCTGGAACGCATCAATGAACGCATCCGCATCGACGGTGAGAATATTTCGGACCAGGATTTCGCCGTGGCCTGGTCCCGTGTCCACTCTTCCATCGAATCGTTGATGGCTTCCGGAAAACTCACTGCGCATCCCACCTTCTTCGAGTGCGTCACGGCCATCGCTTTTCTCGCGTTCACCCTGCAGCAAGTGGATTTCACCATTTGCGAGGTAGGTCTCGGGGGCCGCCTCGACGCCACCAATATTGTCGAGCCGGAAGTCGCCATCGTTACCCCCATTGATTTCGACCACGAGAATTTTCTCGGCCATTCCATCGAGGAAATTGCCGGCGAAAAAGCCGGCATCATCAAACCCGGCGCGTGGGTGGTCAGCGCCAGTGAACGCCCGGAAGCTCGCGCCGTCATTGCCCGGCGCTGCACCGAAATGGACGCGCGCCTGGTGGAAGTAGACGCAACAGCGCGCGCTGAAGACGTACAAAGCGCGGACGGCTTCTATCGCGCTGTTGCGGCATTCATGCACTCGCGCAAGAAACTCACGCTCGCCCCGTCGTTGCCCGGACGTTTTCAAATTCGCAACGCGTTCACCGCCGCCATCGCCGCCCGCTTGCTCGCCGAGCGCGGTTTTCCACTTCCCGACTCCGCCATCGAGCGCGGCATCGCCACGGCAAAGTGGCCGGGACGTCTGGAGCGGCTCGCCACTCAACCCGACGTTTACCTCGACGGCGCGCACAATCCCGCGGGTGCCCGCGAATTGTTGAAATTCTGGCAAGAAAATTACAGCGGCCGCCGAATTTTTCTAATCTATGGAGCAATGCGCGATAAAGCCGTCGATGAGATTTCCGGCCTGCTTTTCCCTCACGCGGCCGCTGTTATCCTGACGGAACCACACCAGCCACGTGCCATTTCCGCCCCGCTGCTTGCTGAAATGACCAGCCACGACGCCAAGGATACGATCGTTATCCGCGACCCTCGCGAAGCTCTCGAAACCGCCTTAGAACGGGCCAGCGCGCAGGACGCCGTGTTCGCCACGGGCTCGCTGTACCTTGTCGGAGAATTGCGTTCCTATTGGAGCACTCGTGCGGCGAAGCAGAGTTCCGTCACCGGCCGAAATTCCTCCTCCGGGAGCTAATATTCTCCTCCCAAAGTTGGGGGTTGCCTCCGACAATTCGTAGTCTGTCCATTTATATTGTCGGATTGCAATTGCCGCGCAGCGCGTTCTCCCAAAAACGTGCACCGTTGCCAATTGCGAACACGCCTTGCGTCCCATCAGCGAACACGTTTTCCCACGCACGCACGCTTCAAATCCTGCCGCTGAAAAGCTCAACCTTTTTGTGAACAACTCGTCCATTTTCTTCGTTTATCTGTCAAGGATCGCGAGGCAAAACGCCAGTTCGTACGTCTAAGAAAAATAAGCAGGAGGGTCCTATGAGGCAGGATACGAGAAGGCAAAAACTAGAATCATTCGGCCGTGCGCCGGCTTTGTTGTCTGCCGCGCTGCGTCAGTTTCCCAAGAAGATGTGGATCTATAAGCCAGCAAATGAGCGCTGGAGCATCCACGAAATTATTCTGCATCTCGCCGATAGCGAAGCCAGCGCCTATGTGCGCTGCCGCGCATACATCGCCGAGCCGAGCATCGGCCAAACGGCAAAATTCAGCGCCTCGCGCTGGGCGGGTTCGCTCGGTTATTTTCACCAGAGCACGCGCGAAGCCTTGGAAATCATTCGCCGCCTCAGAAAAATGACTTATCAATTGCTGATCGCGATTCCCGAGGAAGTTTGGGACAACACCATCACCCATCCGCGCGACGGCGCCATCAGCCTCGATCGTTGGGTGGATCTGCAGGAGCGCCACATCCCGCACCACATTGACCAGATGCGTCAGAACTACGAGCTATGGCTCACGACGCATCCCCCCAGACGCCGCCCTTCGCCGACGCGTGCTGCAGGAATTTCTTCAGGCATGGTGTCGATGACCGCCGGCATCTGCTAGCAACGCGACCCTCCGCCGTGTCCCGCGCAACATCGCCCGGCCCTCCTCTCTCCTCGTAGCCCTTGCCCATGTACGGCCAACGAGAGAGAATGGCTCACGCTGTGGTGCTCGGTTCTTAGTTTTGCCCAGCCTCAGCCGGGGGAGGATAGCCGTGGCGGAAAACCAGCTACCAGAACAGAAAAATAATTTGATCATCCGCGTGCCGTTGTCGTCGGATGGCTACGTCTCGATTTATTTTTCGAGCAACGATGGCCGCCTGATGAGCGAACGCGAATGGTGGCATCTGAAGCAAGTCATCGAGCTGGCCAGCAAAGCCTTCGTGAAGCCTGAAGAACGGGCACAAGCCGCCGCAGCCGGCGCATAGTCAATGTAACTTCGAAGCACACGCGGCGCGTCAACGCCGTGAAGTGCTGCAAGTCTGAGCGTTCACCGCCCAAAATCGGCAAGGAGTTGCGATGTACCCTGAAGAATTGCTTGTAGGAATGCGTCAGGAATTAACCAGCATCGGTTTTCGCGAATTGCGCACGGCACAGGACGTTGATGCGGCCCTGCAACAGGAAAAGCGCACCGTGCTCGTCGTCGTGAATTCCGTCTGCGGATGCGCCGCTGGCCGCGCTCGCCCAGCGGTCGCGATGGCCCTCTCGCACCAGGCGCGCCCGGAAATTCTCGCCACGGTTTTCGCCGGGCAGGATCGCGAAGCCACTGAGCAAGCGCGCAGTTATTTCACGGGCTACGGCCCCTCGTCCCCCTGCATCGCCTTGCTGCGCGACGGCAAGGTGGCCTTCATGCTGGAAAGGCACGCCATCGAAGGCCGCGACCCGCAAGCCATTGCAGCAGATCTCACGCGCGCATTCGACCGCTTTTGTACTCCAGCCGCCGCTCGCGCAAATCAGTAACCAGACCGAAGCGCACCCTCTGGTCTTGAGGCGAAGCATGATCTGCACTGCATGCGGCGCACAAAGCGCGGAAGGAAAACCGTTTTGCGGCTCGTGCGGCAGACCGCTGGTAGGTTTTTCCGCAGCCCGCATCGGCACGCAATCCCCCGCGTCTGATTTCTTGCCCAGCGTTTCCTCCGCGAAATCTATCGCGATTCCTTCGGCCGAACAATACGCCGGTTTTTGGCTCCGCGTGCCCGCGGCAATAATCGACTTGATCATCCTCGCTATTCCTCTAGCCATGGCCGTTTCTTACATCTCCGTGGCCATGGGCAGCTGGCGCGCTTTCTTAAGCCTTCATCCGGGCCAATCACCTCAAGAGATCGTCGCGGCGTTCGGCAGACCCTATCTGCTCCTGATCCTTTGCTTCTTTGTCGTCACCAACTGGCTCTATTTCGCGCTCTTTGAAAGTTCACCCTGGCAAGGCACGCTCGGGAAGAAATTCATCGGCCTCAGCGTCGCAGACCTCCAAGGCAATCGCGTGACGTTCGCGCGCGCCAGCGGCCGCTTCTTCAGTGGACGCTTCCTGGCCCACGTTCCGTTCATCGGTTCCCTCTACATCGCAGTTGACTGCATCTGCGCCGGGCTGACCTCCCGCAAACAAGCGCTTCACGATATGTTCTCCGGCTGCCTCGTCCTCCGCAGAAACGAAGGAATGCTGTATCGCAAGTAGTTCGCCACGTGCGATTCCCTGGGAAACGCGCTCTTGCCGCTAAGACAACAGGAGATTGCTGCGCCCGCCGCGCAATGGTAGGATGGCATTTCATGAGCCCGGCGCCAGCCCAAAAAATTCGCGTAGGCATCCCCTATCGCACTAGAAAAGAAGAACTTAGCAACAAGCGCGATGCCTACGATAAGTACGTAGCAGCCGTCGCAGCGAACGGCGCCGAACCCGTCGAAATCTCCCTAGCCCTTTCTCCCGCCGAATTGCAGCATCTAGCGCAAACACTCGACGCAGCAGTCCTCCCCGGCAGCCCTGCAGACGTCGAACCATCGCTCTTCCATGCCGCGCGCCATCCGAAAACCGCCGATTCCGACGCCGATCGCGAACGCACCGACTTCGCGCTGCTCAGCCACGCCATCACCGAACACAAGCCCGTCCTCGCCATCTGTTACGGCACGCAAAGTCTGAACGTTTTCCTCGGCGGCCCGCTGGTGCAGGATATTGCCAGCGCCATCCACACTAAAATCCAGCACGCATGGACGGGCCACCAGGGCGACGAGCCGCATCACGACGTCACGATAGACGCCGGTTCACGCCTGGCGCAACTGGTCGGCGCGACGAGCGCCCGCGTGAACAGCTCGCATCACCAATCCGTGCTGCAACCAGGAACGAATCTTCGCGTCGTAGCTCACGCGCCGGATGGCGTAATCGAAGCAGTCGAATGGACCGGCGACGCCAACTGGATCGTCGGCGTGCAGTGGCATCCCGAACGCTTGGTCGCATCGGACGAAGTATCGCGGTCGTTGTTTCGCGAATTAGCAGCGGCAGCCGCCGCGCGCAAAGCGCCAGTGCATTCTTAGGCGCGCAGCGCAGCGCCTTGCGGCAGCGCAGCAGCTGCCAGTTCATGCAAAGTCTCAGAATCTGCGAATTTAGCTTGCAACTTTTGACTTTAAAGTCGTAGCTGTGAAGTTTTAACTCTCAACTCGGAACTGATTTCGACACGCCATTCATCGGGGGAAAAATGATTTCGCTCGCAGGCAAGGCTGCACTGGTTACCGGAGGCTCCCGCGGTATCGGAGCCGCCACCGTAAAACTCTTCGCGCAAGCCGGCGCGGACGTCGTGTTCAATTACCACCGCAGCAAGGAAGCCGCCGCGCAAGTCGAACAGGAAGCCCGCAAGCACGGTACGCGCATCGAATCCCTGAAAGCCGACCTCGGCAAAATGGCCGATGCCAAGAAACTGGTAGACTTCACCCGCGAGCGCCTCGGCCGCATTGACATTCTCGTCGCCAATGCCGGCATCTGGAACGAACACGACGCGCCCATCGAAAAAATGACCGAGCGCGAATGGGACGAAATGGTTCAGGTCAATCTGAAAAGCGTCTACTCTGTGATTCACTATTCTGTGCCCCACATGATCGCTCAGAAGAGCGGCCGGATCGTGGCCATCAGTTCCACCGCGGGTCAACGCGGCGAAGCATTTCACACTCATTACGGCGCCACCAAAGGCGCCATCATCAGCTTCGTGAAAGGTCTCGCCAGCGAGCTAGGCCGTTACAACATAATCGTGAATTGCGTCGCGCCCGGCTGGGTGGATACGGACATGTCCGCTTCGGTTCTGCGCACCAAGAATGGCCTGAAATCTGCGCTCGTGCCCATCCCGCTGAAGCGCGTCGGCACCGCCGAAGAAATCGCCGGCCCCATCCTCTTCGCCGCTTCGGACCTGGCAACCTTTATCACCGGAGAAGTGATCAACGTTAATGGAGGCTCGGTGCTTTGCGGCTGATTTCTCCACTCATGAATATGCACGGAGGGAACTCTCATCGCATGATTGCTCGCCCCGCCCGCATTCGCGCCATCGCATTATCGCTATTGCTCGTTTGCGCCTGCCTCGCCATCTCGCTGCGCGCCCTCGCGCAGGACGAAGTACTGCTCCCCGAGCAGAGCGCCGCGAAGGCCAAAGCAATCCTTCAGCAGGCCGTTGACGCGCTGGGCGGCCCCGCCTATCTGAACGTCCACGATGTCACCTGCCAGGGGCGGATTAGCCAGTTTGGACATTCTGGTGAACTCAATGGCTTCGGGCATTTTGTTGACTATGCCCAGCCACCGCTGAAGGACCGCACCGAAAATCTTCCGAAGCGCAACATCATCTCGGTTTATAACGGCGATAAAGGCTGGGAGCTCGATCGTGGCGGCGTCTCCGAAGCCACCATCACCGACCTCGCCACCTTTCAGGAAGACACCAAGAAGGACATAGACAATATCCTCCGCCATCGCATCCACGAACAGGGGATGATTTTCCGTTACGGCGGCCTCGACGTGGTGGACTACCAGGAATCCGACTGGGTCGAACTGGTGGATAGCGACAATCGCACCTTCCGCATCGCCATCGCGCGCACCACCCACTTGCCGGTCCGCAAAGTCGTGGACACGCGCAATGCCAACACCCGCATGCGCACCGAGGAAGTCGAATACTACTCGAACTATCATCCCATCAACGGCGTCCAGACCCCGTTTCAGATCACCCGCGAACGCAACGGCATCAAGGTCTATCAGGTCTTCTTCGACAAGTTTGAGTACAACACCAGCGTCCCCGACTCGCTTTTCACCAAGGAATCCCTCGAAGAACGGTGGGAAAAAGTCGGCAAAAAGGAAAAACCATCCAAAAACAGTCCCAGCAACAAGAACAACGACAAGAACTGACGATGCGATGAGCATCGTCATCCTGAGGCCGGCGCCTTTGCCTCATGCCGGCCCCGCCGCAGGCGGGCATCGCTGCCGCTTTTCTCTGCGCCTTGTGCGTCTCGGCGGTAGCTTCTATCATTCTCTGTGTTCTCCGCCTTCGCTCTGTGCCCTCTGTGTTAAATCTTTAGCCTTTATCTGCGTTCTTCTGTCGTGCGTTTGAGTTGATTCAGCGCAACCGCGTCTCAGTGGCCCATTCCCGCAGCAGCGGGGTATAATCGTCGGATGCCAATAACGCACAAAAGCGAACAGATGCACGGCACCACGGTGCTGTGCGTGCGCAAAGACAACAAGGTCGTCCTCACCGCCGACGGCCAGGTCACTCTGGGCGACGGCGTGATCAAGCACAGCGCGCGCAAGACCCGCCGCATCTACAACGACAAAATCATCGCGGGCTTCGCCGGCAGCACGGCCGACGCTCTCTCTCTTCGGCCGTTTCGAAGGAAAATTGCAGGAATTTCACGGCAATCTCGCGCGCGCCGCGGTCGAACTCGCCAAGGAATGGCGCACGGACCGCTCCCTGCGTCACCTGGACGCGCTGCTCATCGTCGCCGACACCAAATCCACGTTCCTGCTTTCCGGCAATGGCGATGTGATCGAACCAGACGACGGCATCTGCGCCATCGGCTCGGGCGGTTCTTACGCCCTGGCCGCCGCGCGCGCTCTTTCCAAGTTCACCAAGCTCAGCGCCAAGGATATCGCCGCCGAGGCCATGCGCATCGCTAGCGAAATCTGCATCTATACCAATGACAATTTCAGCGTGGAAGAGCTATGACGGAGAAATCGGAGAAAGACATGGTCATCTACCTATCCGGAAACGAATCGCAGGCTCCCGAACCGGAGCCTCTTCCGTCGTTCGACGAGCTTACCCCGCGCGAAATCGTCGTCGAGCTGGATAAATACATCGTCGGCCAGAATCTCGCCAAGAAAGCCGTGGCCATCGCTCTGCGTAATCGCGTCCGCCGCCAGAAACTTCCGCCCGAGCTTGCCGAAGATATTCTGCCTAAGAATATTCTGATGATCGGTCCTACCGGCGTGGGCAAGACGGAAATTGCGCGCCGCCTGGCGCGTCTGGCCGGCTGCCCCTTCGTAAAAGTGGAGGCCTCCAAGTACACCGAAGTGGGTTACGTTGGCCGCGACGTGGAATCCATGGTGCGCGATCTGGTCGAGACCGCGATTGATATGGTGCGCGAAGAAAAACTCGATGAAGTCGCCGAGCGCGCCGAACAATCCGCCGAAGACCGCTTGCTCGATCTGCTCCTGCCGCCTTCGCCCATTCCCGCCGACACCACGCCCACCAGCGAAATCCAACGCCGCGAACAAGTAGCCCGCACCCGCGAAAAACTTCGCGCCCAGTTGCGCGAAGGCAAGCTCGATCAACGCATGGTGGAAGTGGAAGTGCGCGAACGCCAGATGCCTTCCTTCGAAATCATCACCAATCAGGGCGTCGAGGAAATGGACATCAACGTGAAGGACATGCTCTCCGGCATGTTTGGCCAGCAAAAAAAGAAGCGCAAAATGACGGTCGCCGAGGCCTTCGACTACCTGATCCAGGAAGAAGAAAATCGCCTGATTGATATGGACCAGGTCACGCGCATCGCCGTCGATCGCGTCGAGCAGATGGGCATTCTGTTCATCGACGAAGTGGACAAAATCGCCGGCCGTGAATCCGGTCACGGCCCAGACGTCTCCCGCGAAGGCGTCCAGCGCGACATTCTGCCGATCGTTGAAGGCACCACGGTGAATACCCGCTACGGCATGGTCCGCACCGACCACATTCTGTTTATCGCTGCCGGCGCGTTTCACACAACGAAGCCCTCGGACCTGATCCCGGAGCTGCAAGGCCGTTTCCCAATTCGCGTCGAGCTTACCTCGCTCACCGAAGCCGATTTCATCCGCATTCTCACCGAACCCAAGAACGCGCTCATCAAGCAATACATCGCGTTGCTCGATACCGAACCCTTCAAACTCACTTTCACCGACGACGCCATCGCCTCCATCGCGAAATTCGCTGCTAAAGTAAACGAGCACACCGAGAATATCGGCGCGCGCCGCCTGCACACCATTCTGGAGAAAGTGCTGGAGGATATTTCCTTTGAAGCTCCGGAAATGAAAAAGAAATCCTTTAAAGTGGACGCCGCTTACGTGCAAAAGCAACTCGCGAACATCGTGAAGGACCAGGACCTGAGCCGTTACATCCTATAGAAATTAAAAAACAGAAAATGGAAAATCGAAACGCGGCCGGTCCGTCTCAGTTTGCCCAGAGTTCACCAGTGCCGCCACCCATTTTCTATTTTCTCTTTTCCATTTTTGCTTCTGTCCTTCTCCTCGCCGGCTGCGGCGTTCCCGGTGAGCCGGCCGAGCGCAAACCCCCGATTCCCACTGCGGTCACCGACCTCGCCGCCACGCAGCAGGGTGACAACGTGATCCTCACCTTCACTTTTCCCAAGGAATCCGTCGAGGGTCGTGAGCTCAAGCAGCCACCCGCAATCGAAATCTTCCGCGATTTCCAGACAGTTCCCGCCGGTTCCACAGCCGCAGCGCCTTCTGCCGTTTCCAAAGCACCCACGCTGCTCGTGACCATCCCCTCGGCGATGGTGGATCAATACGATACGCGACGCCAAATCCGCTACGTCGATCAGCTGAAGCCCGAGGATTTCACCCAGCATCCTGGCGCTCAGGCTGTTTACCTCGTCCGTACCCGCACATCACCAAAGAAAGTATCTGCGAATTCCAATCCCGCGGCGCTGCGCGTCGAACCCGCCCCGAATCAGATCACCGATCTCAAAGCCGAAGTCACTCATCAAGGCGTGGTCCTCACCTGGACGCCGCCGCAGAAAACCGCGGTCGGCTCCGCTCCGCCAATCGCGCGCTATCGAATCTTCCGCCGTGAGGTGGAACAAACGACCACGCCCAACGCTGGCGTGCCACAACCGCCCTCAGAAAAACCCAACGCACAAATCGGCGATTGCCCGGCTTCGCCATTCCGCGACACGCAAATCCAATTCGGAAAAACCTACGTCTACACCGTGCGCAGCGTCGCGCAATATCCGGACCTGCAAATTGAATCGCTCGATTCGCCAGCAATCAGCGTCTCTCCGCTCAACACGTTTCCTCCGTCCGCGCCGCAAGGTCTCGTCGTCGTACTAGTGCCCGCGCAGGGCGCCGCGCCCGCCTATCTCGACCTGTCCTGGTCTATCAGCGCGGAAAACGATATCGCCGGTTACAACATCTATAGAAGTGAGCAGGAAGGCGCCCCGGGACAGAAGCAAAATCCGGAATTGTTGCGTACTCCCGCGTTTCGCGATATGAATACCGTACCAGGCCGTAGCTACTTCTACACCGTCACGGCAGTGGATCGGGTCGGCAACGAAGGTCCCGCTAGCCCAGCTGCGCCCGGCGAAGTGCCGGTTGAAGCTCCCGCGGGAACTCCGGCTGAAATTCCAGCAGACGGAACACCGAAAGCGCAGCCCAAGCCATGACCGACCCAGCCACCACCACTCACTCCATCCCCGCGCAGGCGCACGCGCAAGTTTCAGCAAAAGCAATAAGTACCGCGGTCCGCGTCGGCCTCTACACCGGCGCATCGCTGACAATCGTAATGAGCGGCTCCCTGATCGCCGCGAATCGCCTGTCCTGGCTCGATAATCGCGCCCTCGAACGCAATGCCGCCTCCTACGGACTTTTTCTCGCGATCATGCTCGTCCCGATTTTCCGTTTCCTCAATCGTCCGCTGAAGATGTTCTATTCGGCCATGCTCGCCTGGGGAATTTTCGTAATCGCCTACGACATCGCCGGAATGTTTTTTCACAGCCTGTTCCAGGCGCTGCGCTCGCCCTTCGAAGCGTTTCTCGAGGGCGCCGTCGTGTACGGCGTTTGCGCGGTCGGCTCTTGGGTCGGAGGCATGATCCTGCTGACGCGCCAGCACCGCGTCGCCCCGCGACGACGCCGCTCCGATTTCTTCACCACTCACCAGCAATGAAGCTCTGCCGATTCCAACCGCTGGAATTCGACGCCAAAACACTTAGCCGTTCCGCGCGCGAATCCCATCCCAGCCCGCGCTCAGGAATCATCGAAGGCGATAAAATCCACGAAATTCGCGGCGAACTAAATGGCTCACGTGAGCGCACCGGCAAATCCTGGCCGCTCGATGAAATAAAATTCCTCCCGCCCTCCACGCCCAGCAAAATTGTCTGCGTCGGCCGCAATTATCTCGATCACGCCAAAGAATTGGGCAATGACGCGCCCGCACAGCCGCTGATCTTTCTGAAGCCTCCTTCCGCAGTGATCGCTCCCGAAGAACCCATCATCCACCCGCGCATCTCCCAACGCGTGGATCATGAAGGCGAGCTCGCCATCATCATCGCCCGCCGCTGCTATCACCTGAAAGACGACGAAAGCGTCGCCCCCTACATCCTCGGCTACACCTGCCTCAACGACGTAACCGCCCGCGACTTGCAAAAGCTCGACGTGCAATTCACCCGCGGCAAGAGCTTCGATACCTTCTGCCCCTTCGGCCCCATCCTCGAAACGCAGCTCGAACCCGCCGGCGTCGCCGTCGAAACCTACGTGAATGGAATCAGGAAACAGTCTGGACACACGTCGGAAATGATCTTTTCCGTTGATGTTATAATCCGCTTCATCGCGCAGGTGATGACGCTCGAACCCGGCGACGTAATCGCCACCGGCACGCCCTCGGGCGTGGGCCCGCTGGCCGCCGGCGACGTCGTGGAAGTCAGCGTCGGCGGAATCGGCACGCTCAGAAATCCCGTCATCGCCGCGCAGGATTGATCCGCACCGGAAAAGGTTGCCGTTGAAAGAACTTCTGACTGATTGGCACGATTGGCTTCCGCTCGCCGGAGTCGCCGCAGTCGTCCTCGTCGGCATCGTGCTCTGGCTTCGCCGCAAGCCGGAAGACGAGAGCGACATCGAACGCCAACGCCGCGCCTACCTCAATCGCGTCGGCCGCATCGTCGAAGGCCAAGTCCTGGAAATCGTCGAACACGCGCGCGACGCGAACGAACCCGCCGCGAAATCGCCCGGCATGTTTCAGAAACGCACGGCGCCCTCCCCATTTTCCAACGGCACGCAAAAGCTGCTCTACTACACCTATTCAATCTCCGGAGTGACCTACGAAACCGCACAAGACATCACCGGCCTCGAAGAAGCCAAACACCTCGGCCGCGTGGCCGCCGGCCAAACCGCCAGCGTCAAATACGATCCATCCAATCCCAGCAATTCCATCCTCCTCGCGGACGATTGGTCCGGACTCCACTAAGCCGCCTCCACGCAGTGTCCGCTCAAGCAAACCAGAACTTGCCGCGCCTCGAAAACGTCATCTGCCCCGCATCGGCACAACGCGGACGGAATCGCGAATCACAAAAAAGCGCCAAAGATCGTCCGCGTACGTCCAAATCGTAGGTCACAAAGACACCAGAATGGTAAACTCTTCCGTCTCTCGGAGGACAATCTTGCTTCGCTTTCCACGCCTGCTTGCCGCGGCCTTGCTCATCGTCGCCGCCACGACCGCCGCTTCTCTCTACGCCCAGCAAAATCCCACCGCAGCATCAGCAGCAGCAACTCCGCCCGTCGTGGATCCCAGCCTATATTCCGCCATGCGCTGGCGCCTGATCGGCCCCTACCGAGCCGGACGCGTCGCCGCAGTCGCCGGCGTTCCCGGCGATGCGGCCACCTACTACATGGGCACGCCCGGCGGCGGTGTCTGGAAGACCACCAGCGGCGGCACCACCTGGAAGCCAATCTTCGACGATCAGCACGTAGCCTCCATCGGCGACATCGCCATCGCCCCATCCGATTCCAATATCATTATCGTCGGCACCGGCGAACAAACAGCCGGCGATGGAGTCTATCGCTCGACTGATGCCGGAGCCACATGGACCAATATCGGACTGAAAGACTCGCGCTTCATCAGCACCGTCCTGGTCGATCCGCGCAATCCCGCGATCATCGTTGTCGGCGTCCTCGGCCATCCGATTCTCGGCGTCGGCGCGCCCAGCGAAAATCGCGGTGTGTACAGAACCGCGGACGGCGGTAAGACCTGGACCAAAACTCTCTACCGGGACGACATGGCCGGCGTTTCCAACCTGGCCGCCGACCCCGATAATCCGCACATCCTCTACGCGGCTCTCTGGAAACCCTTCGATTTCCGCACCGGTCCTTCCGATTCCCAAACGCAGGATTCCTGGATCTATAAATCTACCGACGAAGGCGCCACTTGGAAGCCTGTCTCCGAAGATGGCCTGCCTTCCACGCCGCGAGGACGCGTCGGTCTCGCCGTCGCTCCTAGCACCAAAGGCCAAAGAATTTTCGCCATCATGGAACCCGGCCTCTTCCGCTCCGACGATGGCGGCGCGCACTGGCGCCAGATCACCAAGGACCCGCGCATCACCGGTAATCTCTACATCTGCCGCGTGTACGTGGATCCGAAAAATCCGGATATGGTTTTCGTCATGCAGACCACCACCTATCGCTCCACCGATGGCGGCCAGAATTTCACAGCTTATAAAGGCGCGCCGGGCGGTGACGATTACCACGTCCTGTGGATTGATCCGCAAAATTCAAAACGCATGATTCTCGGCGTGGATCAAGGCGCCACCATCAGCCTCGACGCCGGCCTCACCTGGAGCAGTTGGTACAATCAGCCGACCGGCCAGTTCTATCACGTCATCACCGACAATCAATTTCCCTACGTTTCCTATGCCCCGCAGCAGGATAGCGGCACCGCTGCCGTTCCCAATCGCAGCGACTACGGCGAAATCAGTTACCGCGATTGGTTTTCCATCGGCGGCTTCGAATTCTGTTACATCGCTCCCGATCCCGCCAACCCCGGCATCGTTTATTCCGGCGGCTGGTACGGCAGCATCCTGCGATGGGACAAAACCACCGGACAAATCGTGCATGTCTTCGTTCGCGGCACGAAAGATCGCATGTCGCAAATGCCTCCGCTGGTATTTTCGTCGCAGGATCCGCACACGCTGTATCTCGGCGCGCAATATGTTCTCAAAACCACCAACGGTGGTGACAGCTGGACACAGATTAGCCCCGATCTCACTACTCCCTCGGCTGCTCCTGGCGCGCCGGCCGAGCAACCGCACACGCAGGCCACCGCGCCCGCGAATCGCGTGAACACTGCGGATGTAAATGCAGCGGCATCCGCACCATCCGCCCACACTCACTCTCCTCTGAATGAATACGAAGAAGCCGTGGATATCGAGGAGCGCGACGCAGGAGGCAAAGACGATTTCGAAATGGCGCAACGTCCCCGCCGCACTTCGCTCACGGTCCTCACTCCCTCGCCACTAAGCGCCTCCATCCTCTGGGCCGGCACCACCAACGGCTTGGTGCAAACTACGCGCGACGCCTCGCAATCCTGGCAGGACGTGACGCCCGCCAGTCTGCCGAAAAACAGCGAGATTGAAGCCATCGAAGCCTCGCACTACGACGCTGGCACCGCATACGTGGTTCTCAACGCGCGCCAGGATTTGCAGCCTTATATTTACCGCACGCGCGATGCTGGTAAGTCCTGGCAGAAAATCACTACAGGCTTGCAGCCCGATTGGATTGCCCGGGTCATCCGCGAAGATCCCGTCCGCAAAGGCTTGCTCTACACCGGAACAGAAAATGCTCTCTACGTTTCGTTTGACGACGGCGACCACTGGCAATCTCTGCAGTTGAATTTCCCGGCCTCCGATGTTCGCGATCTCGCCGTGCATGGCGACGACCTGGTCGCCGCCACCTACGGACGCGCCCTCTGGACTCTCGACGACATTACGCCGCTCCGTCAGGCCGGCCCGGAAATTACCAGCGCCAGTGCGTACTTGCTCAAGCCTGCCACCGCCGTCCGCACTCGCTACGACAACGACCAGGAAACTCCACTGCCGCCCGAGGAACCCACGGCGAAAAATCCGCCCGACGGCGCCATCATTGACTACTACCTCAAATCTGTTCCGTCCAATCCGCTCTCACTCGAAATCCACGACGCGCACGGAAAGGTAGTGCGCCGCTTCAACAGCCTCACTCCTCCCTTGGATTCCACGCCTAAGAACGTTCCGGATTACTGGTTCGGTCCACCCGTGCATCTCTCGAAAGATGCCGGCCTGAATCGCTTCGTTTGGGACTTGCGTTATGATCCGCCGCAAGCGCTGAATTTCGGCTACTACGGCGGCCTGCTTGATTACGTCGAATACACCATCTCCGACCACGCGCTTGCCGCCGACACACCGCGCGAGCAAACTCTCGGCCCGCTCGCCGTCCCCGGCCAGTACGAAGTGATTTTCATCGGCAACGGCACGGTCATGAAGCAACCGCTCACCATCACGCTCGATCCGCGCGTCCACGTTTCTCAGGCGGACCTCGACGCGCAACTCCTCGCCGCAAGGCGCATTGCTTCCGGCCTCGCCGCCAGCACCAAGGCCTTTCAATCCATCACCAACCTGCGCGCCGCCATCGCCGATCGCCTGAAAACTCTCGGCGTCGCGTCCGAGAAGGATTCGCGCGCCCGGTTCGGCGCGGAGTCCGCACCAGCAAAGGAAAAATCCGCGGAAGAAAAACCTCAAGAAGAAAAAGCGGCAGCCGCCAATCCGCAAGCCAAGGCATCTGCAGACGCCCTGAACGATCTGAACAAAAAGGTCGCCGCAATCCTGGAAGGCACCTTCGAAGCTCCAGGCGTAGGCCCCGTCAATCGAGACCTCGCCCGCACGAGCTTCTTCATCCAATCCGGCGACGCCGCCCCCAGCCAAACCGCACAAGCCGTCCTGGAGGAATCCTGCACCCAGCTAAACAAAAATCTATCAGCCTGGCGCGACCTGGATTCCCAAACCGTCCCAGCCACCAACACAATCATCACCAAATCCAACCTGGCCGCCCTCCCCACCGCAACAGTTATGTCAATAACCAGCGTCCAGCACGACGCCCCGTCGACCGACGCCTGCGCACCGTAGCGGCAGCCGGCTAGTTGCGCGTGCTGTTGATCTTGCATTCGTAAGTGCGGGTCTCAGGCCCGCCCACCGGCTTCCCCGCGCCCCAGTGTACACACAGCGCCGTTCGCATTTTCCCGAACAACGTGCTACCGTGTCCTGTGGTTCACCATCAAAATTCGCGAACGACTCACGGAATGAACCAGCCGCCCTTCTGCTCCTCACAAGCTCCAACCGTTTTGCAGTCTAGGAATCACCTCGAACGCCGCGCCGGTCACGCCTGTCTAATCGGTAGTCGTCAATTATTAGAAATCCACCTAACTTGCTCACAACAAGAGAGAAAGTTTTTACTCATCGGTTGTTTTTGTGGCAGTTTGGTGAATCACTACTCGGCAATCAGTCTTCACCATCCCCTTCGATGACCACTCATCGCAAACACCACGACCGCCTCGAAGAGCTTCGCAAGCGCAACGCCGAAGCCGAAGCCGGCGGCGGTGCCGAACGCCGCGAGCGCGAACACCAACAAGGCAAGCTGAGCGCCCGCGAACGCGTGGACCTACTGCTCGATGAAGGCTCGTTCGAGGAACTCGACAAGTTCGTGCGCCACCATTCTCACGATTTCGGCATGGAAACCCAGCGCCCAGCCGGCGACGGATTCATCACCGGCTATGGACGCATCGGCGGCCGCCTGGTGTACGTCTTCGCGCAGGACTTTACCGTCTTTGGCGGCTCGCTTTCCGAAGCCAACGCTTTGAAAATCACGAAGATTATGGACCTGGCCATGCGTGCCGGCGCGCCGGTGATCGGCTTGAACGATTCCGGCGGCGCGCGCATTCAGGAAGGCGTGATGTCGCTCGCTGGCTACGCGGAAATTTTCCTGCGCAACACGCTCTCCAGCGGCGTGATCCCGCAGATCAGCGCGATCATGGGCCCCTGCGCCGGTGGCGCCGTCTATTCTCCGGCCATTACCGATTTTATTTTCATGACCCGCGACACATCCTACATGTTCGTCACCGGCCCGGACGTGATCAAGACCGTCACCCACGAAGAAGTCACCAAGCAAGAGCTGGGCGGCGCCATGACTCACAACGCCACCAGCGGCGTCGCGCATTTCATCTCCCGCGACGATGCCGAATGCCTCGCCATGATTCGCGAGCTTTTCAGTTACCTGCCTTCCAATAATCTAGACGACCCGCCGCGAAAACCCACCAGCGATCCGTGGGACCGGGTCACGCCCTCACTGAACGCGATGGTTCCGGAGAATCCGCAGCAGCCCTACGACATCAAGGACGTAATCCACGCCCTCGCCGACGATTCCGAATTTTTCGAAGTCCACGAGCACTTCGCGAAAAATATCGTCGTGGGCTTTGCGCGCTTTGATGGCCGCTCGGTCGGCATCGTCGCGAACCAGCCCGCCTTTCTAGCGGGAGTGCTGGACATCAACGCCTCTGTAAAAGGCGCGCGCTTCGTGCGTTTTTGCGACGCCTTCAATATTCCGCTAATCACTTTTGAAGATGTTCCCGGCTTCCTTCCCGGCACGCAGCAGGAATTTGGCGGCATCATCCGCCACGGTGCGAAACTGCTCTTCGCTTTCGCTGAGGCTACGGTTCCGAAAATTACGGTCATCACCCGTAAAGCCTACGGCGGTGCCTACTGCGTGATGGCATCCAAACACATTCGCACGGATATCAATTTCGCATGGCCTACCGCCGAAATCGCGGTCATGGGCCCGGAAGGCGCTGTCAATATCGTGTACAAACGCGAAATTGACCGCGCCCCCGAAGCCGAACGCGAAAGCCTCCGCCAGGAAAAAATCGCCGACTTCCGCGAACGCTTTGCCAACCCCTATGTCGCCGCCGAACGCGGCTACATAGATGCCGTAATCGAGCCCGCCCACACCCGCGCCAAACTAATCACCGCCTTGCGCTCCCTGGAAAATAAACGCGACACCAACCCCCGCAAAAAACACGGAAACATCCCTTTATGAAGTACCTAGTGAACGGGATCGGTATCGGGATCCTGCTGATTTTCTACTTGTGCACCGTCATCACGCTCCGCTGGACTCCGAGGACGACCACCGTAACTCAATACGACCCACCGGCGGGAGTTACGCCTGCCCTGGCGGCCTATCTCCGCGACAACGGAAAATACGAGAGGGCCTTTGCCGCCGCCCTGGTTTCGCTCGCTTCCAAAGGCTTCCTGCGAATCGGGCAGCATAACGACTGGTTCATCCTTGAAAGATTGCGCGAAGCCGACTCTTCCCTTCCGGCTGAAGAATCCTTCATCCTGGCCACGCTGTTCTATCCACCCAGCATTCACACTTACAAGTTCAATTCACGCGAATGTAGCTGGCTGTCGCAGGCTTACGAAAAATTCAGCAGAACGATGGATGCAATTGCCCAGCCCCGCCTGATGTCCGCGCACTCATTCGTGTGGTACAGCGGGATCGCTTACTCTCTGTTCGCGCTTGCATACCTTTTTTACTCGGCACCGGTCTTTAGTGAAATCGCATCCGTAGCGTCGGTTGTATACCTCAGCATATTCATTTTTCTCGGCAGCTCGGCCTTCGTCGCCGCCGTGCGAGCGTGGCCACCGACTCTGTGGAAGATCGCGTCGTTTTTCCGCCGTGACGGACGCCCTGCGCGCTCACTCGACTTCGCCGATTTGCCTCCCATCGTGCTCACTGCGTCGTCCCTGTTGGGTTTTGGCTTTCTCGGCGCCCTGACCTCTGCCAGATTCGCGCTACTGCTGACCAGCCTCTTCTGCGTAAATGTGATTTTCAAAAGGCTGCTCGAAGCGCCAACCAATGCCGGTCGAGAGGTACTCGCAAGGCTCGATGGGTTTCGTGAGTTTCTCGCACGCGCCGACGCCAGCCGGCTGAACCAGGAGAATCAACCCGGCGAGACGCCGGAAACCCTTGAAAAAGATACTTCGTACGCGGTGGCTCTGGATGTAGAACACGCCTGGGGAGAGGAATTCACCGAATACCCCCTCGAAATGCTGCAGTTCGATCTGGCATACAGCCAATGCGCTGGGGTTTTGACCGGGCTCCCGGACTTGCTACCGCAAAACGAGGAAGAATTCGGCCAAAACGTGTTGCAACTTAATATTCCGAGGCCCAAGAAGCGTCAGAGGGTTTCACCATGAAATCGAGCCATCGTCGTCAGGCCAATACTCAATTGATCGCGAATCGCGTGTGAGCGTCGCCGATAAATTTGCGCCATGCTGCCGGACGGGCATCTTGACACTGCGCGCGGCGAACCTTTAGCATCGAAGTTTGTTTACGGGCCGGTTTAGCTCAGAGGTAGAGCGAGGGTCTCATAATCCCTAGGTCGTGGGTTCGAGTCCCACAGCCGGCACCAACTTTATCTTGATTGGTTTCAAGAAGTTCTGATGAGTCGGCGCTCTGCGTCGGAGCACGAGAAAAGGCCAACCGTAGTAAGACCGTAGTAGTTTTGTGCGCTCTCAGCGCTAAAAATCTAAGATGTACCTGCTCTTAAGGCGAAGCTTTTAGACTCTTCACCGAGCACAATGCGTCGAGTCCCCCTTTGGAAACGCGGAGGAATACGATGCGCTCAAAGCTTGCGCATCCACTCAAAGTCCTGCCGATTGTGTGCAGTCAAGTTTAATTCACCCAGGTGGTCGACGTTGTTGAGGTATTTTCGGCGGAACTCTCTGAAGCGATGAACGCCTCGAGCTTGGCAGCCGCATCCCGTTTGAAATCGTCATCCGCTTTGGCGTAGGCGTGAATCAGGCCACTGCCAGCATGACCCATCAGCAGTTCGATAAGGACTGGTTGAATTCCCGCCGCATACATCCGACTACAAAACGTGGAGCGACAATCATAGAGACGGCGTTTTGCGACCTTTGCATCCTTAAGCGCTCGCGCCCACGTTTTTGGAACGTGACACAAGTGCTCGGCCGCGTTTCGCGGATGGAAAAAGACGAATTCAGAATTATTCGGGCCAGTCAGTTTCTTCCAGCGAAGCAGTTCTGCCTTCAGGCGAGTCGTCATTGGCAGGGTTCTCAGCCCAGCAAGTGTCTTTGATGAGATTACGGAAATCATCCCGCGATCGAAGTCCACATCTTGCCATCTCAGCGGCAAGGCTTCTGCATTCGGTCGTAGCCCCGTGTCTAGCAGCAAAAGGATAAGCGGACGGAGATAACCTTTGGCGACTGCGAGCAGCCGTTGCTCCTCGTCTAACGTGAAGGGTTTCTCTTCCAAGCGATCCTTTCGCTCATTCAAAAAATGTTCGCGATCTTCGAGTGGATTCTGTATGGCGATGTTGGAGACGGTGGGCTAAGCGCGCGCAAACTTAAGTAAAGGTTGAACGTCGTTATTGTTTGCGTCGAGCGCTTTCAGGGCTTCTAGGTACGCAGTGCGGACAGCACCCTCAGCGGGTAGGTTTGCGCTGGCAGGCCCCCAGCTGAATACCGGGCGCCCGTGTTTCGCAACGAGCACGTCGGCAAGTAAACGCGCGTGGCGTCCGTTACCGTCTGTAAAAGCATGAATCTGCCAAACAAGGCGGTGATGAAAACGAACTGCGATCTCGTCAATTTCGCCGTAGGTCTTGTTTTCAATCCAATACCGAACATCACCCAGTAGTTGGGGAATTCGTTGACGTATTTCTATGAATGGGCATCCAATATTGATCCCATTCCTGGAGCGATATTTCCCGGCCCATCTCCACGTTTTGTCAAACATCCGTCGATGGAGCCGGCGTAAATAGATCTCATCTGTGGGATCTCTGCGGCCCAGTACACGCGGGTTCAGCGCCCATCCGCGCGCTATGAGAATGTTCAACCTCTCCCACTCATTCCGTTCTTTTTCGGTGCTGATTGAAGGGATTAGGTCATTAGGGTCAATCAGGTTGATGGGAGTCGCGCCCGTTACCTTATTCATTGTCTTTGTCGGCGTTTGGTTTCTTCCTTGACCAGCTGCTCAACGTCACCCACTGCCTGATCCTCCAGCGCCATCGTGCGTTCAACTGCATGGACATCACTCACGACTTGATCGTGAACACGACGCTCCGCTAGTTCGGTGAGCGTGCCTGTTTTTGGGACAATCGCATATACGAGCGTGCAGCCTAAGGCCTCTGCCACACGACGCAAGCTGCCCAAAGTGATGGGTTATCGCTTTCGGCGTCTTCAAATTGTTGGATGAGGGGCTTGATCCCTCCCACTCTTCTTCGCAACATCTTCCATGCTTAAGCCTAATGATTGACGAATCGCTCGAAGCCAGCCATGCTGAGGCCGCTCTGTTTGACGCGCGGTGGTGAATGCGTCTAGAGTGCGGTCTAGTTGGCGCAGTTTGAGACTCTTGAATTGCTTGTCCACTGAAACCTCCTAATCATCAGCTGAATAGCTATAGCTATTCAATTCATCTTGCTGTGTATAGTCATTACTATACTTTACACTGTAAATCGTATAGTAATAGCTATACGCTTGCAAGCTCTTTCTTACTGGGAGTTGCACTAGGAACGTACCAGTTCGTACCGATTAGTGCCGGGGTGAAACGGCGCAACGCCGCACAAACACAGGCTTTAGTGGAATTCCGCATGGGTTCGAGTCCCACAGCCGGCACCACCGTTAGTTTGGTGTCAAAGAAGTTGCAGCAACTTGCGACTGTGGCTCGGAGCGAAACAAAAGCATCACTGTAGTAAAAACGTAGTAATTTTGAGCATTTGTATTCTCACCTAAGACTCCGACCGAGAAAGCGCTGTTGTGGAATCTATCGCAGAGCAAAAACGAAAGGTTTAATTTACCCAGGTGGTCGAAGTTGTTGTGGTATTTTCGGCGGTCTTTGAGGCGATAAACGCTTCGAGCTTCGCAGCTGCATCCCTTTTGAAATCGTCATCCGCTTTGGCATAGGTGTGAACCAGGCTATTGCCAGCGTGACCCATGAGCAGTTCGATAAGGAATGGTTGTATTCCCGCCGTATACATTCGACTGCAGAACGTCGAGAGGCAATCATAGAGACGGCGTTTGCGACCTTAGCGTCCTTTAGCGCCCGTGCCCATGTTTTTCGAACATGGTGCAAGTGCTTTGCGGGGTTCCTCGGATAAAAGAAAACGAATTCTGCATTCTTCGGGCCAGTCAGCTTCTTCCAGCGGAGCAATTCTGCCTTCAGACGGCTGATCATTGGCACGGTTCTCAGTCCCGCAGGCGTATTTGACGATACCACGGTGACCATCCCGCGTTCGAAGTCGACATCTCTCCACTTCAGGGTCAAGGCTTCTGCATTCGGTCGCAAGCCTGTATCCAGTAATAGCAGGATGAGTGTGTGAAGATACGTTGCAACAATCGAATCACACTGGTGTCCGAAACCTCGAATGGTCCTGTGAGGCCATTTCGCCCATGGCTGAGCCCTGCAATTCTGCCGCAACGTCCCACTGCGGCATCTGCGGGCGGTGGTTTTGCGCCGTCCCTGCCGAGGATGAGTCTTCGCACATCTGCGTCGTCGAGCCGGGCGAGGAAGGGGGCGAAGGTTAGGGGATGGCCTTAGCTCTCGTGAGGGTGCGTCAGATAGTGCTGTCGCAGCAGGTCCTTCCCGTAATCATTTCCGTTTGGTGTACGCACCACGCAATGAATATGCTGCTGCGTGGGCACTTTGGGGTCTTTCGCAAATTTTGCCAGGTTTGCGGGTCGCTGATGGTCAAACTCAATCAGGATTACCGGGCTCTGAATCCGGTAATAGAAGACACTGTTGTCCTGCGTGTCGCCGACCCATGCGAACCAAGTGTTCTCAATGTGCTTCTCCACTTCGCTCATCTTTACCCGCGCGTGCCCGTCATCCAAGTTGCTCACGTAAAGCTGCGCCAAGTCCCGCAGCTGCTTCCGGGCAGGGCTTTCCAGGTTCTTGGCTTGGATGCCTGCATATTCCAGCACGACGTTGTCCTTGAACGCCTCCGTCAAATTATTATTCCCGGTCTTAGAGAAGCTTAGAATCGCTTTCTGTTGTTGCGCTCCCGTCAGCGCTCGTACCATCTCCAGCCCATCTTTTTGTTCCTGCTGGAGCACCACGACTCCCTGGTATTTTCCCGATGGAGCGCGGACTGGCTCTGAACCCAGGAATAGCGGCGTCATCACTACTTGGTCGCCCAACACGAAAAAATTGACGATGGCGTGATGCCCGCTGAACTGCCAGCCCCAGGGTTCCGTCCGCGACGGCGTGCCCATGATGGTGATGAAGTACAGCCATTCACCGAGAAATACGGGGTCTTCTGCAAGTTCCGCGAGCGTCTCATTCAAACGCATCACATTTCGCGTCAGCTCAAAACCTCGGGTGCTCAGCGAAGTCCGCATCAATCCAAACGCCAAGTCGCGCTGCGTTTCGGTCATTTCCTGCATGCTTATGCCTTGTCGCACGTAAAAGTGTTGATTCATCCATTTTCGCCATTGGATGTCATCGGCGGGGAACATCGTCTTCGCAAGCTGCACGTTATTCAGCGATGCGATGAACTTCTCGGCTGCATTTCGTACGGGTTCCGTGGAAACTCCGCTTGGACTGATTTGGAACAGCCCAGGCAGTACGTCACTATTCGTCGTGATTCCGCGAAACGGCGCGGCAAGGCCTTCCTTTTCGTATTCCTCGGACATCTGACGAAATTGCTCCGCCATTCCGACCGGAGTCTTTTCCTGTCCATGAGCCAACGGGAGAAAAACGAAAGCTGAGATTAGCGATGAAAGAAATGCGCGGCGAGAGGCGGCGTCAGGCTCGCTATGAGTGTGACCAGGGTGGTGGAGCTTCTTACACACGATTCACCTCCATTAGCCCCAAAAACTCTGAGAACGTATCACAGGCACAGTGCTCCGGCAATCTACGCTGGCGAACGTTGTCGGAACGGAGAGTGCGGACCAAATCCACGTGCCCGTACCCGTAAGATTGGTCCCAATACCAAGTTTCCGGTTACGCAGCACTAACCGGAAACTTGCGGCGAATGTCCTGTAACGCGACTATACGTCCACTGACGCGCAGCGCAAGATCCGAAGTTAGCTTGTAGCATAATTAAAGGATGGTCCGCCGGCTCCAGCGAGTGTTTCTATGGCTGCTGATTTTCGCGGTCGAGCTCGCCTTGTGTCTCACGTTGTTCATCGCTGCGAGGACTTTCCTGGCCGTACGCCGGCTCGATCGCGACGCGCGCCAAGTCCGCGTCACCGCGCCGGCCGAGCATCCACAACTGAATTTTGCATGCCAAATGGAAACGGCCGCGCTGCAATCGCTCTTCTCTGATCCGAATGTGATTCGCGATCTGCGGCAGCTCAACGCTGGAGTCACCCTTTCGCTGATCGATCTCAGCCCCGGCCGCGCCCAGGTCGTCCGCCAACTGAATTCCGCCGGCATTCCGGTTACGGCGTGGTTGGCGCTGCCCGGCCAGCAGGGCTATTATCTCAACGCCTCGAACGCCGCACAGGCCGAGGTGCGTTTCACTGAATTTCAGAAGTGGACCATTGATTCGGGACTGCGCTGGTCGGGCATTGGTCTCGATATTGAACCAAATCTTCAGGAGTTCACCAGTATTGGCCACGCGGCTTCGGCGGCGCTCAAACGGCTGGTCGATCTAAATACAGTCACTCGCGCCCGAATCGCTTACAGGGCCTTCATCGCCCGAATCGAAGCCGCCGGCTACCACGTCGAAACCTATCAGTTTCCCTTCATCGCCGATGAGCGCGAAGTCCACTCCACGCTACTAGAGCGCCTGTTCGGCATTGTCGATGTGCGCGGCGACGGCGAGGTTCTCATGCTCTACTCGAGCTTCAACCGCACCGCCGATTCGGCACTCATCTGGCAGTACGGTCCGTCCGCTCAGCGCATTGTCGTAGGCATAACGGCCGGTGACCCGCAGCCGGGCGTGCGTAGGGGCACGTTGAGCTGGGAGGAGCTGTCGCACGACGTGATCGTCGCTAGTCATTTTTCGCCGGTGGTAGGGATCTACAATCTCGAAGGCTGCGTTCGCCGCGGACTGCTTGCGCAGCTGATAGCACTCGACTGGAACCAGCCGACTATCATTTCCGCCGATCAAAACCGTCAGGTGATCCGCTTACGGGCGCGGGTGCAGGCCGCACTGTGGACGCTGTCGCGCCTGCCTTACTTCGCGCTGGCGATGTTGCTCGCCGACGCGTGGTTTCTCTTGCGCCATCGCCGGCGTGTGGACGGTCCTCAGAATAGTTAGCCCAACTCTGCCTGGCCCGGCCAGTGGCGGTACGGTGCTTTTGCAATGGCCATTCCATGATCCAACCCACGGACATCGTTATGGAATCAAGATGTGTCAAAGCTATCTACGCCAAAACGAGTACGGTCGAAGTGTCGCACTAGCATCCTGCCACACTCCCACGACCTACGGCTCCTTGCGAAATCAGACAGCTAAAAATCCCCAATCCTGGAATTCTGTCTCGTTCAGCATCCAAGGAGCCACATGGAGCGCGATTATGATCGGTTCGAAGTTCTACCGGATGGTGACGCTATCTGGCGGGAGGCGGCGCCGGGCCATGAGAATGCGATTGGGAGATTACTAGAATTATCGAAGCAGACATCAAATGAGGTTCGCGTGATTCACGTTCTCAGCAAGACTTTGATTGCTTCGATGAATGGTCTTAAGCCATGATGCGCCATTCGCGCGAATAGCCAGTATAATCCGGCCAACGTCCGACGTGGCTAAGTGACTTCTTAAAATGAAATCTTCTCTCGATCGCATGTCGCGTCGCAGGGCTTTTAGTTCTACCTTGCATCGACGCCGCGTTCGACCGGCGGTAAAGCCCGCATTATTTGCGCTTTAATTGACATCTGCTACAATCCCGCCAATGCGCGGGGGGTGCTTATGAAAAGTTTAGCAGTTCTGCTTTTCATCCTGTCGCTACCAAACATTGGTTCTGCTCAAAAAACAACAACTTCATATCAAGTTGGTAGTGCTTTGGTCGAAAGCTGTAAAGATTATCCAGTCATCGACAAAACCTCGATGCCCCAAGATCTACCGAAGGTAGAAGTCAAAATCGGATTTTGCGAAGGTTATATCGAAGCCCACGCCGAAGCTCTCACTTATGAAGGAAAAGCGTGTATCGAAGCAGATATCGATCCCGCCCAATTGATAACAGTCGTGAACAAATATTTAGCAGATCATCCAGAATTGTGGAATAGAGGAGCGTCGTGGTTAGTTCGAAACGCCCTAACTCGAGCGTTTCCGTGTTCGAAATAGCGTCTGCATCGTTGGCAATCGAGATGCGTAAACATCAAGGCCCGGACGAACGTTGGTCCTGGACACGCAACTGATGAGGGCAGACGTCACAGCCCTCGAATTGTTCCGGCTGAAGGGCGGCGAGCGGAGCGGGCCCGCTGCCCGAAGCACTCATCGGTATTGATATCCTGTTTTGAGCTCACACCGATAGTCCTTTACTTGATTTTTTTCCACCCGGACATTGCAATCGGCCCAGCTGAGGACGGGAGTCGGCCCCAACGGAAAGACGATGCGAGTTCCGTTCATTTCAGCTTCGATACTGGCGCCTTCCGCTTTAGCCGGCAACGTGAAATTCATTGCTCGGCCGAAAATCACAGGAGAAGACTCGCGAACAACATCGCCGACTTGGGTGCGAGTTACGTCGGCCTGTAGAACAAATGTGGCCGTATCGGACCAATCACGAATTAGCACCTTAATGTCGTGCCCCCCGACGGAAAACCCATCGGTGTCAACCCGAGTGAAAGGACATGGCCCTGCAATGCAAGTCACCCTTGCATTGCGGAATTGGTTGCCTTCTCCGGCGTCGAGAGACGCACCACCCACCTGGGCCTTCCATTTTCCGTCGGGCGAGCACGGAGAATGTCTGTGGCAGGGAACGTTTCCCGTATTCAATACTTGAAAAACTTTCACTGCACTTCCAACGTGCTCTGTTGTCGTCGTCTCCGTGGAATATCTTATGAAGACGTTCCCGACCGCGACCGTCGCCTCTTTGAGTCCTGCTTCAGCTTCCCCATAAAGTGGCGCCATGCGAATGACATACAGGTTGTCACTCACGACTTCCTTCACGGTGAGGGGTTGATAATCCGGATGCCGAAACGTGAGCGTGATCGGTTGTCCCCGGTGTGATCCCGGACGCAAACTTATTCTGAAGGCACCGGAAAAATCGGACTTGGAATCAAGGACGGCCAATCCGTCGTCCGCACTTACCTCAACATCTGCAATAGGCGATTGATTTCTGGTGTCGACATTCTGTTTGATAACGGCGCCCCTCAACATGATCGATCGGTGCCGCCTGTACAGACGAACCGTAATCAGCGTTGCAGCTAGAAATCCAGCGAGACCTATGATCACAGCAGCCCAAATGGCGATTTTTCGCGAGGATGCCGTGGCCATTTCCCTTTCAACTTAGCCCTCCCGCAGACTCAAATCAAGGTGGATACCCTTCGCTGCCGGCGCCTCGGCTGTCACAATCCGGTTGGTTGATTCGATACAGGCCTTTCACTTCGCTTCATCAGGGTTTGCTCGACGCGAAAGACGTTTATAATCATGCGGATGAACGAGATAGATATCGGGAAGCGCAGGATATTGCGCCGGGAATTCTTGAAGAAGATCGCCGGCGCGGGAGCTTGTGTCCCGTTTGCGCACTTGGGCGCTCTGTCTAAGCCACGGGCGTTGCAGAAACAGACTACTCCGTCGACTGCGCCCGCTACCAACACGCCTTTCTTCAGCGCCGACGACGCGTTCCTCGAAGAACTTGAGAAGGCCAATTTCCAATATTTTTGGGGGCAGGCGCATCCGGAAACCGGCATTGTGCAGGACCGATGTCATGCACGCAGCCCCGTCACAAGCGATCTGGGAAGCATCGCGGCGACCGGCTTCGGGCTGACCGCTCTTTGCATTGGAGAAAAACGCGGGTTTGTGTCGCGTACGGAGGCTCAGTCGCGTGTTCTGAATACGTTGCGCTTTTTATGGAAAAAATTGCCCAACCATCGGGGATTCTTCTACCACTTCGGCAATATAAATACGGGCGAAAGAATATGGGATTCAGAGGCTTCTTCCGTCGACACTGCCATCCTGCTCTGCGGAGTTATGACTTGCAAGGAACATTTCATACATTCCGAGATCAGTGAATTGGCTCTCGAAATCTTTAACCGGGTGGACTGGAAGTGGCTCTCAGAAGACACGCCTATACTCCCGCACGGATGGACGCCCGAGACTGGCTTTCTGCAATACCGCTGGGGCGAGTACAGCGAAATGATGATGATGTACCTCCTGGGATTGGGCTCGTCGACGCATCCGCTGCCCGCCGAAGCATGGAACACTTGGAAGCGAACCATATTCGAATACGACGGCATACGTTACATCGGATCTTTCGCCCCTCTGTTCATACATCAGTATTCGCAGGCCTGGTTTGATTTCCGCGGCAAGCGTGACCAGTATGCAGACTATTTTCAGAATTCAATTCTGGCCACGGACGTCCACCGCCGTTTTTGCCTCGACCTGGCAACACAGTTTCCCGACTATAGTGAGGACCTATGGGGAATTACGGCTTCGGATTCTGTGAAAGGCTATGTAGTGTGGGGCGGACCCCCTGCGACAGGACCGATCGATGGCACCGTGGTTCCTTGCGCGGCAGGAGGTTCTTTACCCTTCCTGCCGGAAGCTGCCGTGCGTGTCTTGCGAACGATGAAGGATCGATATGGAAAAAACGCCTGGACCCAATATGGTTTTGTGGACGCATTCAACCCGCTGAATGACTGGTACGATATCGATGTGGTCGGGATCGACACAGGAATTACCATGGTAATGGCGGAGAACGCGCGCACGTCATTCGTGTGGGATACGTTTATGAAGAATCCTGAGGCTCGGCGCGGCATGGAACGCGCCGGATTCAAGGCCTATCTGCCTTCACCGACGCAGCAAACTGAACAAGTGCCTCCGCCAACTATCCAAACGCGTGCACGGAGCCCACGCATTGTCGAAACTCTATAATTGCAGTCCCTACCGGCCCTCTCCTCCGTCCGAGTTGTATTGTCCCGGCCGGTCACCAAACAACACGTGGCGGTGGTCACAAAGGCTCTCGGAGCCCTCGGACCACTAGGATAGGGCCGTGGCAGCACCATTCTCCGCGATGGCGTCCTCCCGGAATCGGAACACCCACAGCCGACCATCGGACCTTCAGAAAATCCTTCCGCAGATCTGCGTGGAAGTGATTGATATTTCGATACGAGTCAGACGGTTTTCCGGAGTTCGGAATTCATGTGATTTTCGAACGGCTTGAGTTCCGAGTACGCCACCACACTAACCCTCCGTACGGGTAATCGAAACGCTTGTCGTGAATTCGATCCGTCCCTCTAGAAGTCATCCGTCTTTTTTTTGCTTCTAATGGTGCTTTCCCTTGCGGGTGGCGTGGTTTCGTTTCACTGGCTGTGGCGCTGGTGCCGCGTCGCGATTGTCGATGTCGGCGGCTACCTTCCACGATCCATCGGCCTGTTTCTTCCACACGACCACGTACTTTCCTTTCTCATCGATGATTTTACCTTTCTTGTCTTTCGTCGCGAAATCGTACGTGCCATATTCGTAGGCCATGTCGCCCGCGCGCGCCACTTCCACTGCCGTCGTCGCGAACGTCAGACCTGGGCCGGGCAGCGCCAGCATCTGTTCCCATCCCGTGCGGATATTGTCTTTTCCTTCCAGCAGCGGGCCTTTATCGGCGAACTGTATCGCGTCGTCGGCGTAGAACGAAACCGCCTTGTTCAGGTCCTTGGCCTGCGCCGCTTTGCTCCACTCGATTACAGAGCCACGTATCGCGGCTTCGTCCGCTGCGCGCGTGTCCGGCGGCTGCGCCGGAGTTTTCATACCGGAGTTCGAGCAGGCCCCGACAAAATTCATGATGAAAAGTGCGGCAAGCAATGACGAAAATGATAGGGAACGTCGCATCAAACCTCCACGGAAATCGGGTTTAGCGCCAAAGATGCCTTGCCGCCCAGGCCGTTGTCAAGCCGAAGCACAGATGGGTAATCTTCGACCAGCCGACTATGCCTTCGGCAATCCGAGCACCTCGTCATCATGCCGCGGCGTATGCGCTACCAGATTGCCCTGCCAGCTTAGTTGAACGATACTCTGAGCCAATTTCATGCGCTGGCGACAGATGGAATGTGTCTTCCTAACAGCAGACATAACATCACGCCTAAATCTCCTGGTTAATACTCATATGAAACGTGGGAAACCGCTGGAAACCAAATAGATTTAACTCCTGAGTTTCAATCCCTAGGTCATGGGTTCGAGTCCCACAGCCGGCACCAACTTTATTGGTTTCAAGAAGTTCCGATGAGTCGGCTCTCTGAGTCGGAGCGCGAGAAAAGGCCAACTGTAGTAGAACAGTAGCAGTTTCGAGCACTCTCAGCGCTAAAAAACCTAAGACGCACCTTCTTCCGGCGACTCTTTCAGGCTCTGCACCGAGCACAGTGCGTCGAGTCCGCCTTTGGAAACGTTGAGCAATTCGCTGCTCTCAAAGATGGAACAGCCACCCAACGTCGGGCCCATTGTGTGCAGTCGAGTTTAATTCACCCAGGTGGTCGACGTCGTTGAGGTATTTTCAGCAGAACTCTTTGAAGTGATGAACGCCTCGAGCTTTGCAGCCGCGTCCCGTTTGAAATCGTCATCGGCTTTGGCAAAGTGCATCGACCCGAGAAGAGAAGCCAGTGTCGAGTTCCGCTGACCTTCCGGGATGCGCCACCTTGTTTCCAACGGTGACTGCGTGGGTCTTCTAATAAATCTCAACAGCCAGTCGGGCATTGCTGGCAAAGGAATTTTCTCGGGAGTTTTTTTTGTGTTTCCAAAGGTAAGGTTGGCCGAATTGGTGAGAGCTTCCCGGGGCGACGACATACCCGCCATCACTACGCAAATCAACCCCCGGCAACAGATCCATTTTGTTTTTGACCAAAACTCCAGCCTATGTAAAATACCGGTGAATTCCTCCCCCCGTCATCATTTGGGGGCCTTCAGGCACCGAATTGCGCGGATCGCACATGTAGCGCGGCCTTGCATGTGCGCTCCAATTTCTCATCGGTCATCGCCCGAATGGGTTCCTGAACTCTTCGACCGCGAATGTGGTTTCGGCAATCATGTGCAAAGTCCATCTCACGCACCAGGGCCGACGCTCAGAATAAATCCACCGGATCCGGTGATGTAGGCAGGGTCAGAAATTGTGGCGACTTCAACGCCAAAGACTCGCAGTGCATCCCGCAGAGCTTCAGCACTGGGAGGCAGGCTGCCTTGTTCGCCTACCACAAACGCCAGTCCCGAGGATTGAGTGTTCAAGGACTCGGACGGCGCACCATCGGTCACTTTCCAGCCAACCACTTTGAACACGGTGAGGAAATCTTGCGCGTAATCGCGTGCGTCGCTTGCTCCGGGATGGTAGCTTACGTCGACCTGCTGGTTAGGGAACGCAACGAGCACCTGAATCAGAACCGCCTTCTGATCTGTGGTTAGCTTTCTTGGAAGCGGCTGCATCGATTTGCCATCCAATGTTGCAATTAACACGTCGCCCTCAGCACATCAAGTTCATTCTCTCGGGCCACTACACTGGGCCATCTTCCAAGCGTTGCGGAACATTTCGGGCAGACCAGCAGGTGCCACGTCCCACCCTTGTCGTCTTCCTCTGTCGAGGAGTGGGGCGGTTCGTTACATGTGGAGCAATGGAGTTCGAGCCTCCCGCTCGGAGACTTCGTGCATTTCAAGCGACCATCAATCATGCAGGGGCCTCAATTCGCGACCTTCCGGAGCTTTAAGAACGACGCAACGGTTGCAGGTGCGTGTCCAGCATAGTGATTGATAACGTAAACGTGGGTTGAAACTCCGCGCCGGGTTGTGCGCTCACAAACATCGACCCAATTGCGCAGGTCTCGCGAGCGATCCACGATCACTTTGTCCCACACTTTGGTTTCTTGTTCGATACCCTTGCGGTCGCCAAGCAGCCGAATGTAGGTGAAGTTTGCGGTAATCGGGTCAAACTTGTCAAATATTTCGCAGGCGCACGGCATCCACGCTTGGTCAATCAATGCAATCTCGGCGAACACGATGAGTCTGTTCAAGATTTATTTGCCAAAACGCCCTGCTGAGTACAGTGTTAAGCCGTAAGGAGAATCATCATGCAACCAGCAGAAAAACCCTCTCTCTACGATAGACTTGGCGGCGTTTATAGCATCGCTACCGTGGTGGACGACTTCATTAACCGGATCATGATCGACCCCAGACTAAATTCCAACCCACTTGTGGAAGAAGCGCATCATCGCGTGGCGCCTGCGGGATTCAAATACCTTGTAACCGAGATGGTGTGCTGGGCTACGGGCGGTCCGCAGAAATACACGGGCAAGTCGATGGCGGAATCGCACAAGGATTTGAAGATTACCAGCAAGGAGTGGGAGGCGTTCCTCAACGATTTTCAGCAGACTCTGGATAAGTTCAAGGTGCCTGCCGAGGAGCAAGCTGAACTGAAAGCGATCGTCGACAGCACCCGCAGCGATATTGTCATCGACTCCCCGCTCGCGGCCGGCTCAAAATCGTAGAAGTTCAGCCCTCTCTTGCGCGGACGGCGACCAACGACGGCCCAGCTCAATCAAAATCCGCATGTCCGGTTTCGGCGGTGGTCTCAATGGGTCGACGCAACACTCAGCTCGAACCCACTTTGCATTGAAAACAAAAGCTACAAACGCTGGTTAGGTTAGCTCAGCCGGAACGTTGCCCTGGCTAGATTTCGGCCGAGTCAGCCAGACAGATCGGTTCTTGAGGGGGAAGTATTGGCCGATCAACTGATTGGATGGCGTTGCATCGACCATCTGAGCTGGCAGCGTTAATCAGGCACGACCGAATTTGTTGAAGAAAACCGGGGTTTTGGGATATTTACTTGCGGAGATCGGCTGGAAAGGAGTGAGACGATGCGCATCCTGACGTATGGCGGAGCTGTGAGTTTGGACGGATTTTTGGCGTGTGTGAATGGTGCAGTCGACTGGATGCACTTCAGCAAGGACGTGCAGCAGGTAATGGCGGACTACTGGAAGAACGTTGACACCATACTGATGGGGCGAAAAACTTACGCTGTCTCGGTCGCGCACAATCCAAAGAAATCCAAGAGCGCTAAGCGCACTGAAGCGACCATGCGAACCTTTGTATTCTCGCGCACGCTCAAAGAGATCGACGATCCCGACGTTCAACTGGTGACGAGCGACGCGGTCGAGTTCGTCCAGCATCTCAAACAAGAGCCGGGGAAGGACATCTGCCTCATGGGCGGCGGCGAACTGGCGCAGTCACTTTTAGCTGCAGGTCTGGTGGACAAAGTCGGCCTGAATATCCACCCGATTCTTCTCGGCTCAGGCATACCGACCTTCCGCGAATTCGGACATCGAATAAAACTGACACTCGCAGAATGCCGTACGCTCGAAGGTGGCTGCATCCTCGCAAACTATGACGTCTTGCCAGCACACTGACTCCCGATTAGTCGCGGAACCGGAAACTTGAAAATTGAAGCCGTGAAAAAACCCATTTGCCTTGTTTTTCGCACATTTTTTGGACAAGGAAAACGTCTAGCGATGTCCGAATAATCGCTCACAGCGCTTCCAATTGAGAAACGTTTCCAAAGCTATTTCTCGGCTTGGGTTTTTTCACAGCTCCAAATTCCACAGGTACGATTACGGCGTTTACCAGGACTTGAGGAATGAGGGCGCGGTCGCCGTCAGCGACCAGGATTTTTTCTTGGCGTGCTTTCATCGAGGTAGGCGAAGTTTTCGTCAGCAGTTGAAATGTCACACCCGGTTATTGCGGCTTGGTTACCGGAAAATGAATAAACGAGTGTTGCGCGTGGAGCCGGCTAGGAGCCTTTCGATCAGGGTGAGGTGCGAAAAACGAGAGCTCGGCTCATGCCACCAAATCGGATTTCTAGGAGGATTCGCGATCCGTCAGCACTCGCTCTCCACGCAAAGGCATCAAGTTTGTAAGGAACGTCGCGATTCATCCATTTTCCCTCCGCCGTGGCCACAACTTCATAGTTCCTGACAAATTTCACAACCGCATCGGGGCTGTAGGATTCCCAACTGATGGTGTAATCCCCCTTGGACACATGCGTCCCATTTAGTGTCAGCACAAAAGGAAACATGAAGTCACGCGATCCCTTTTCGAAAGCTCGCGGGTTGAAACCGTGGAGCACCAGATCCTTGCGATCCGCCTCGGCATCTTGATTATCGCCGTACGGGCCCACGAGCACAGAGTAGGAATTCATCCAAAGGCGGCCTTTCTGAAAGACGGCCGCGTGAAATCCGAGCTGCCCCAGTCTGTCCGCCACATTGTTGGCCCACAAGCTATTTTTGAATTTGCCGACTTCGAAGTACCCTGCCGAACTTGATCCGGCACTTGCTTCTCCGGTGACTTCTGCGTGGACATCGGGCTGTTTCGCTGATTCGCCCAGTGGAGCTGTGGCGATTTTATCTGGAATGACATTGGACACGGGAGCGGCGGCAGTCGCCGGGAGAGAAATTGCCGGAGGTGCTGATGAAGCCTTGGCCGCGGACGCGGGAATCTTGCTGGTAACGCCGCCGGTGACAGCGTGACCGGCGGTTAGCGGACGCGAGAGTTCGAGCTTCGCCTGCTGAGGTTCAGGCGGGTCAATCGGAGGCCGCAGCAGAACCTTCTCGGGCGGCGAAACCGGAATCTGTCTATGCGCCGGCGATGATGGTTGCAGTGGCAGCAACACAGCCTGCTGCGCGGGGGCGACCGTTTGGGTCTGAGCGCGGGACTTGGCCGCCAATCGTTCGCCCAAATGGATGAGCGACTCGCCGAGCTCGCGGCGATAGCCGTGAAGCAAAAACGGGAGAGCCACGAGTGCCGAAACGAGAAGGCCGGTAGCCATGCCGCGCGAAAACGCCGTCAGCGAGGCTACTTTTATCGCGGACGAATCCTCCGCAGGAAGATTAGGACTTTCAGCTTCTTCTGACGAATCCACAGCAGGGAAGACAGGATCGAGCGCAATATCGATGTCGGGTGGGATGGCACTGAAGGCCGGAGAGGGGGTCGGGACCGACCGAGCGGGCGGCCTTTCGACGGCAAGTCGCGTGGCAGGTTGGCTTGTCCAGTTGCGAATTTGCTCGTGACCTTCCGCGGGCAGAGAAGTGAATCGCAAGCCGCCTGTCTTTTGCGACTCATCAACCCATGCAACTTCGGCGTCGGCTTCGATTCTTTGTTTGCGCTGCGAAAACCAGAAACGGAGCGTGCCCTCGCGCTGAACGGGAGCGACGGAGTGAAAGCAAAGTCCTCCCTCAGAGACGTTCAACACAATGCCGCCGTTATCCGGATCGAAATTGATATAGACGACGCTGTTGAGTGTCGTCCGCGTAGTTTGGCGGCGCTGCGGCCATGAAATGTTCGGTGTCATTGGAAACAAAGCAGATTAACGAATGAGCTTCCGGCTCTCGTCGGCGTCATGACTTCTTTTGAATCCTGGGCGTCGTGAACTCAACCCCGAGTATCAAGAGCGCCAGCTAGCGGTCAATAGTACAAAAGTAATAGGACCCCAACGGTGCATCGACGCACCAAGCGGCCCATGGGGGACATATGGCTAACAGGTCGTGAACCGCATCCACTTCGTTCGCGGACGCATCTACCCTTCGTTCCAGCTAAACGCCTCGACGGGTGCGGATATTTACAAATCGGAGCGCCTAAGTATAGGGATTCAGGAAATCTCACCAACGTGCTCGACGCAATCGATTTCAGTAGCTTTTTTCCGGCAATGCCATCGGCCCATCGCGAAGTTTCGCGCTCCGACTCACAACCAACTTTTAGAGTTGGATGTTCACCCGATTTCACTTCTCCTGTAAATGCTGCGTTAATTAGGAGTTACTCGTGCCGAGATCTTGTCCGACAATTTACTGCTTCAAACATTTGCCCCGGATGTAAATATCACCACCTAATCGGCTAGTGCTCGGACGGCAACTACTGACGGCTGACATTTATCCCTGTTCTCGACAGTTATCTGGATAGAGCGCAGACATCAGGAATACCTCCGAGTGCACCGTGACCAAGTACCGCGGCAAAGGATGAAAGAGGGCCACTGGATTTACGGCTTGCCAACTTTTGCGTCAAGGTTCTGAACGATATGTAGATGCTGCGCCATCTTTCGGCGCGCCTGACCCACTAGCCTGGATTATTCACGATTTTGCTGGCGGAAAAAGAAAAGGTGCTCTAAAAGATGGATGAACACTGGGTTTTAGCAGAACCCAACATTCTCTTTCGGAGCACCCCAGAGATGACATCTTGTATACCACAGCTGTTGTTTTCCTTCTATCGACACCGACCCATTCGCGCTGATTTTTCTGGTGGTCAGATCAGTTCGGACGCTGGTCTTCTCCCGTTGCGGGCCTTTGATCAGCGCTATGGGCTAACTCGCGGGTTGGCAGAACTCGTTCCTGATTCTCGCGAAGATGAGCGCGTCCGCCACTCGGTGTTGTCGCTATTTCGGCAACGCCTCTACCAGATCATCGCGGGCTACGAGGATGCCAACGACGCCGATCGATTACGTTACGATCCGGCTTTTCAGATTCTGGCCGATCAACCGTTGGGTGAACCTCTGGGATCACAACCAACTCTCAGCCGCTGGGAGAACTCCCCTGCGCCTCGCGATCTGCTCCGACTGCAGGATGCTCTGCTGGATTGGTTTGTGAAGATCTGCGGGAAACAAGTCCGCAAACGGGGAGAGATCTTGCTCGATGTCGATTCCACCGACGATCCCACTCATGGACAGCAGCAGCTCAGCTTCTTTAACGGTGCTTATGGCCAGCACATGTATCACCCTTTGCTGATCTTTGAGCGACACACCGGTTGTTTGCTCGCCGCCCGCTTGCGACCAGGAAGAGTCGGTAGTCACGCCCGTATCCTACCCTTGCTGTTGCGCCTCGTTCCGCGACTGCAGCGTGAATTTCCTGGCGTCCGCATCCAGTTACGTGCTGACGCAGGTTTCGCCACGCCACTGCTTTATGAATTTTGCGAGTTTTTCGGTCTGCAGTACGCCATCGGTATAGGCAACAACGCACGGTTGCGAACTGCAGCGCAGCCCCTGCAGCGTCGTCTGGCCAGGCGTTATCGTCGCAGCGGCCAGCCGCAGCGCTCCTTTTCCAGCTTTCGCTATCGCGCGCACCCCTGGTCTCATCAGCGGCGCATCGTCTACAAAGCTGAACACAGCGCTGCCGGTACCAACCTGCGTTTCCTGGTCACCAACTTGCCCGGCCGCAGCCGTTCTGTTTTTTCCTTCTATAACGATCGCTGACTGCTACCGGAATTGATCGACGAGCACGATGTCTTGGTTTTCCTCGTCTACTTTTACATAAAGGATCCAGTGCCCATCCGGCGAGACTGACAAGCCATGCCAAGGACGTTTGTCCAATTCAAAGATTTGGCGGACATGCTTGGTGTGGAAATCGAAATAGCGGATAGACTTGGGTGCATCCGCGGCTACGAAGTAGATGCCTCCCGGAGCAATCGTCCAGAACGTCGCTCTCGCTATCGTCGGCATCTCTTCCAGTGCAACCTTCGTACCGGGATTTCTCAGAGAGACTGCGTAAAGTAGGGTGTTGCTTTCGGATCCCGCGAAATAGACCGTCTCAGCATCAAACGACTCAAGCGGATACAGACCCTGCTCTGTCGATGGCAAAGCCACAAGCAGTACAGAGTCGCCTCCGGCTGCGGGGCAGCGGTAAACTTTCTGGCCGTCAGTTCCACGCGACATAAAGTAAATCCATTTGCCATCGTGTGACCAACTGGGCATCTCGGCCTCGAAAATGTTAGTAATCAGTTTTCGCGGAACACGTTCGGAAATGTCGACAATATATATTCCGCTGACGCCCGAAACCTCTGAGACGCTCGACGACCCGGAAGCAAACGCAATCGTTTTTCCATCCGGCGACCAACTCGGATCTCCTGCCCCAGAACTCTTGAGATCTGAAATCTGCACGGGCTGGGCCCCTTCGGCATCACTCATCCATATTTCATCGAGACCCCCGCGGTCAGATTGAAATGCGATGTGCATCCCGTCCGGGGAGTACGCCGGTTTCTCTTGTTGCCGTGTTGAGGAAATGAGCTTTGCGGCAGCCGATTCAGGATGCAACAAGTCTTTCCGCCAGATGTTGAGGCGGAAAGAGTACGTGGCGTAGGCAAGTTTGTCTCCCCTGGGGGAGACCGTCGGCCAAATCGCGTTTTGCCCGAGCGGGATTCGACGGAGCGAGCCATCTGCAAGAGTCAGTTCGTACAGCTCAAAATCCCCTCCTTCCAGTTGAAAATCGCCTGGGAAAATCAACTTCTTGTCGTCGACTGTCCAGGCTAAACCCATCAGCGGGCCCCATCCAGTTAAGGTCTTGCCTGGCGTTCTGATATGTCTTGGCTGGCCACCCGAGGTGGAGACGATATTGATGCTGGACTCCATGCCGGACTCCGTATTCCCAATGTTTTTCCAACAGGTGTAGGCCAATTGTTTGCCATCATGAGAGAAAACAGGGGACTTCTCTCCTACGCACTCGGTAGCATGAGGAATTTGTCGACTATCGGAAGTCTCGAGGGAGAGCAAATAGAGTCTCAGGAGATTCTCGGGAGGTAATCTGTCCTGGAATGCAATCCATTTGCCGTCGGGAGACCAGTCGATTAGTGCGCCAGTTCGATGGAGCTCTCGCGTTGAGCGCAGCTTTCTCTCGGGGCCACCTAGCGCGGGAACGACATACACACCCGCGTCGGAACCGGAGATCCGATGAAAGGCAATCTGCGTGCCGTCGGGGGACCACGCGGACGCAATCCAATCGGGGGAAGGGTGACGCGTCAGGCGCAATAAGTTCTCACTGCCGATAACCTTCACGTACAGATCAAACCCTCTGGAACCCGGCGGCGGATTGCCGTCCCAGGCAAATGCAATCCGCGATCCATCCGGAGAAAAGCTGGGCATAGTCTCCGTGCCTTCATAGGTCGTGAACGGAATGGGGCGCAAAGGCACTGGTGCAGTACGTGGGCGAGATCGTGGATAGATGAATGCCACGGCGAACGCGACGGCCGCAGCGGCCAGGACCCACATTCCTGCTCTGAACCACACCCAGCGAGCGGCTGTGGCACGATTCGTTTCGACGGTGGCAGGCACAGGTTCTGCTGCACTTCCACCTTCCAAGGGCTGGGAAACAGATACGGACGGCGTGATTGCGCCTATGAAACGGTATCCTCGGCGTGGGAGAGTCTCTACGAGCCGCGGGTTATCTGCGGAATCGCCGAGAGCTTCCCGGAGGCGGTTAACGCCAGCATGGAGGCCGTGCTCGAAGTCAACGAATGTGTCCGAGGGCCATAGCGCAGTGCGTAGCTCTTCGCGGGTGACCAATTCTCCCGGCCGGTCCAAGAGCATTTTCAGTATCTGGAAGGACTGGCCCGGCAAGCGAAGGCGCCTCCCTTGCTTTCGCAGCTCCTGGGTTTGTAAGTCCGCCTCAAATGGGCCGAAGCGGGTAACGGTCCGGGTATGTTGATCTCTCGGCACTCTGGAACCCCGAGGGCAGAGCGTAGCACAAAGGAACTTCGAAGCCGAGCAGGTCGCGCTTACGATCGCAGATACAAACTGGTTTGTTTCAATGCATTACGTTGCGATGAAGATGTGAGCTCTATGTGAGGGCGCATGCATTGAGGTAGCTCGGGAGATCAACGAGTTTTGCGGTCACCGATGGAGGTGTTCCGTGAAACTCAGGACTGGTTTGCTGATCGCTGCACAGGTTCTGCTTGTTGCACTCCAATCACAGACAGCTACGAGAGCTGGGCCGCCCGTTGGGGCGCCGGTGCAACACTTCGTCTGCAACACCGGTTACAGTTTGACCAAATGCCAGGCCGATATGGCGGTCCTGAGGAAGACTCTCGCCAAGTACCCAGCTGCCGAGCTTGGCGAATGGACTTGGGTGCTGGTGCGTTCCGCGGAGTGGAAGTACATTGTGATGCCGCTAGGATTAGATCCTGACAGCCCGGCGTTTACCTGCCTTGCGAAGAGAGAGACGTTCATCGAAGAGGCTCTGGTCGCAATCGTACCTCAGCGCCTCGGGGAACTCATCATGAGGTGGGGGCTGAGCACGGAAGATCTGCTGGACCTTGCGGTGGCACACGAGCTGGGGCACGCGCTATGCAACGAGAGTAGCGAAATGAAGGCCCGGCGGGCAGCGAAAGCGTTGCAAGCAGGGAAACGTCCGTCATGTGAGGTAAGTCCAACGGCAAATATGAGCCAGGAAGAAATGTGGAAACGCCGGTGACATCGGATTGTCGGGAATGGCGTTCGGCAGACTAGCCGGGACGTTCTAGTTGCAATCGATGTTGAGAAATCCGCTTCCCACCAGGAATCGGCCGCGGCAGCGGCAGGCTAACTCCCGGTTAGCCCCGGCTTTTATTTCCGGCGAGCCTCCAACTTCGCGGCCGCTTCCGTGAGCTTCGCCGATACAGTCCGTAGAAATGACGCCGTGCGCCGTTCCGTTTCGGGCCCTACCTCTTCCTCGATGTACTGGAACAGCCGAGTCACTTCTTCATCCAGACGTCGTCCGATTTCCTCAAATTTGTCCATGGTCAGATTCTCCCAGAAAACCCAAATGACCTAGATATTATAGGATGATCAGAAATCAGAGTGTGATAAGGAACGCAATCGCGTCTCGGACAGTCTCTCGATCTAGCGCGGCAGTTTCATCACTCGCGAGCAGCCCTCTTGCACAGCTGAAACGCCGTCCACACCGACATGCCGTATGTTTTAGCGAGTTCGTTGAATCTAGTTCTCGAGCGCCGTCTTTCTCTTCGCGGTCGCTGCATCTCTGCGACAGTGAGATCCTTCAGCGGCGGTCGGCCCAAGCGTGTACCTCGTGCTTTCGCATTGCGAAGGCCTGCTCGAACACGTTCGCCGATCAGGCTTCGCTCCAATTCCGCGACGCTAGCAAGCACCGTGAACACCCTTTTTCCGGTCGGCGTGCCCGTATCGAGGCACTCCGAAAGCGAAACAAACTCGATTCCAAGTGCGCGGAATGTCTCTAGTGCCCTCAGACGATGAGAGACCGATCGAGCGAATCGATCAAACTTCCAAACCGCGACCACCTCAAAACGACGGCGATTGGCATCCGCCGTCAGTCGGTTAAGTTCCGGTCCAGAATCAGACGCGCCAGAGATTCCCGTGTCTACGGACTCGCGTGCGATTTTCCAACGTCGGTTGCGCGTAAATTCTCGGAGTTCTGCGAGCGGCATTTCGGGATCTTGACCGTTTTTCGTTGAAACACGTGCGTCGATCGCGATTTTCAGTTCTTCTTTTTCCATTTGTTAGCTTGCCCTCTATTTCAATCTCTACAGCCTGCGCCCAGAGGTCCGCAACCCAATTGTTTGGTCGGTTGGAGAGATACAACATCACGGCTTCATCATCGTGGGATGCCGAGCACTCATGGCGACCCAATGGGGAAGGCGGGATATAGAATCATTGTAGTAGATCCGTAGTAGTCGCTTGTTCAGATCAGTTCAAAACGAAGATAAACGGTTCAAACCCGTGCGGTTGTAACTGATTGACAAATATAGCAAAATCAAAAATTTTCAGAACGCGTCAAGATCGACGTCTGTTCTCATAATCCCCAGGTCGTGGGTTCGAGTCCCCCCGGCCAGCACCATAGATTCGCCCGTTAGGCCGTGGAAATTCGCCACCTCACCCCATGTTGCCCGGCGCCTCAGACTCAAATCCGCGAAATCTGCAGAAGCAAATTACTGGGCCGCTGCCGAGTTGGACGGCAGATGCTCTTCCAAGTAGCGCAACAGCAAGCTATACAGATGCAGCGTGGTGCCAGATCCCTGGCTGATCGAGTGCGTGCGGTTCGGGTACTCCATAAAGTCCACCGGTTTGTCCAGTTCAATCAGGCGATTGAGCAGCAGTTCCGTGCCGGCGTAGTGCACGTTGTCATCGCCGGAGCCGTGCACGACCAGCAAATGCCCGCGCAAACCCTCGGCAAAGTTCACAGCTGAGCTGCTGCGATAGCCTTCGACGTTCTGCAGCGGCAGGCCCATGTAACGTTCCTGGTAAATCGTATCGTAAAGACGCAGATCGGCAACCGGCGCCACCGCCATTCCCACGCGGTACAGATCCGCGGAGCGAAACAGCAGATTCAACGTGCTGGAACCCCCGCCGCTCCAACCCCACACGGCGACGCGCGATGAATCCGCGAAAGGATGCGATTGCAGAAATGCCTTCAGGGCAGCGCTCTGGTCGTGAACGATGACAGGATGGATTGCGCCGTAGACGACTTTTCGCCAAGCGCGCCCTTTCGGCGCGGGCGTGCCGCGATTGTCAAAGCTGACGACAATGTAACCGGCTTGAGCCACGGCGCGATTGTAATCGTTATTCCACGCACCCCATTCGTCCAGAACAGTCTGCGCTGCGGGTTCGCCATACACATAAACGAGAACGGGATATTTCCTCGCAGGATCGAAATGAGGAGGCTTCAGCATCCAGGCGTCGAGAGTGATGCCGTCGCCGATATCCACTTTGAAGAATTCCGTGGGCGAGGCGAGCAGCGGAGCGGCACTCGCGCGCAGCGCTGCGTTGTCTTCGAGCACGCGAGCAGACCGATGCGCGGGAAGTTCCACAAGATCGGTTACAGGTGTCAGGTCGGCGCGCGAATAAGTGTGAAAAGCCCAATGCGCGTCAGGTGACAGGTCGTAATGGTGAGTGCCCGGCGCAGCGGCGGGACTGACGCGCTGGGCACTTTGCGAACCGTCCAGCGGCGCACGATATAGATAACGCTGGGTGGCATTTTCCGGAGACGCGATGAAATAGAGCGAGCTACCTTTTTCATCGACGCCGGAGATTCCGATCACATCGTAGGCGCCCGGTGTGATGAGCTGCGCGCGCTTTCCGTCGCGCGAGACGAGATAGGCGTGGCGCCAGCCGTCGCGCTCGCTGAGCCACAAGAATTCCTGCCCGTTGTGGACCCACTGAATTTCGTTCATCACGTCCACCCAGGCCGAGTCCTGATCGCGGAAAATCTGGCGGACTTGGCCGGAGGAGGCATCGGCAAGCAACACGTCATTGGTATTCTGCAGGCGATTCAAATGTTCGATCGCGAGCTCGCCCGAATTTCCGGCCCACTCAAGGCGCGCAATGTAATTTTCCCGCGGATCGCCGGGGACCTGCATCCAGGCCGTGTCCCCACCATCCACGCTGACGACGCCGACGCGGACGGCTGAGTTGCTGCTGCCGGGAATCGGGTACGGAATATTCAAAACCGAGGGATACGCACCCAGGCCGGGATATGGAAAGCCGGTGACAATTTCCTTGGGCGCGCCGAGATTGTAGAGCAGCTTAAATATTCCCACGTTGCTCGTGTCGAATTGCCAGTAGGCGATGCGGCGGCCATCGGGACTCCAGCGGAACGCGTCGCGAATATCGAGCTCTTCTTCGTAAACCCAATCGGAAGTGCCATTGATGATGGTTTGCGAGCCGTCGTGGGTGAGTTGGGCGATGCGGCCCGTGGAAATGTCCTCTGCGTAAATGTCATTGGCGCGGACATATGCGACCTTCGAGCCGTCCGGTGAGAACTTCGCGAACATCAGCGAAGATGCGGGAGCATCGCCTCCGAGTTTGCGCAGCGCGCCAGTTTGCAGGTCCAATACCCAGTAGTCTCCGCGACTGTGCTGCCGCCAGACCGGCGCGGAATTGGTGTAGAGGAGCAGGCGAGACTTGTCCTTGGACCACGCATAGTTTTCGAAATCGAGTGGAACCTTCGCGCCGGAAGGAATGAGCTTCGCAGCGGAGACGAGGACTTCGCGTTTTCCGGTGGCCGTCTGATAGCGGACGATATCTTGCGCGTCTTTGACGGCTGAGGATGGTTCCACCGTCGTGTAGAACACGCCATCGTCCAGCCAGCGCGCGGGACCGAAGTACTTGACTTCGAAATCCGGCGACGCATACATGCGATGAAGCAGCTGGTCTGATTCCGAAGAAATTTGTGCCTGCAGTGGAATAGTAACGAGACACGCCGCGAGGAGCACAGCGAGCATCGGCAAAAGTCGTTGCAATAAAACGCGCGTAGCAAAAGTCGATGGCCTCGGACCTTCGAGATTCATGCAGTCTCCCACGTAACCTGGAGTGAACCAGCAGCACTTTGTGAAAAGATTGAATGCAAACTAATTTTCCATCAATGGAAGTTGCTTTCGTGAATTTCTCGTGCGTTGCTTGGCTGAATCGGACGCGCATTGTCCGGATAATATTTTGCAAACGCCGCGATTTGCGCGGGAGAAGCTTCGATGGGAGTTTTCAAGACGAACCACTTGACGCCCTCCTTGCACGGAGGAATGGTGAGCGAGCCATCGAATGTGTAATAGTTTTGGTCTCCGGGCAACAAATCAGCGGCGTTAATGACCACCTTCTTCAGCTCCACCTGCTTGCCGGTTTCGCGAGGAATGTGGCTCCACAGTTCGCGTAGCAGAGGGTTTTCGGCGCCGCTCTTGATGAATACGGCGACGACGGCGGTGCGGTTAGCCGCGGAATCCATGTGCACGAAGTGAAGTTCCATGTCGTATTTCTGGCCGTTGATTTCGTTTTCGCTGCCATGGTGAAAATGAAATTGCACCAGAGGCAGCGCAGTCCCGTTGACGGTGATGCTGCTGCCCGGTTCGTAATTGAACTGGATGGTGTGGCCGTTATTAATCAATTTCAGCGGCGCGAGCTTGTAATCAAAATGGATGGGCGCAAGATCCGCGGGTTGCGCGCCGACGATATCAATGGGCGACTCGCGATGGCCGGACTTACATTCGGCATAATCAGACTCAAGGTCTGCCCAGTGGTCCGGGCCGTCCGCACCGTTGTAACTCCAATGTGGGGGATTCGCAGGATGCGCCTGGGCAATGGCCGAATCCGCGGACACAAGGGCGGCGCAGAGAATCAGCAGAGCGATTGCTGCGTGGGCCAAACGAGCAGTCATGGCAAACCTCCCTGGCGAAGAAGGAAAAGTAGCATCTCACTTTGCGCGCAAATCTTCAAATATTCGGTGTGGAAAATCCGAAACGTGCGCGTATATTCGCAGGGACCGAGGGGCAGCCATTGCGAAAACGGCGCTGGCGTTTTCGCAAACGCCGGTCGCGGCGAGCGCCACGCAGGATGGGAGGAACATGAAAGCGGTACGGGGCATTGCACTCCTGATTGGTATTTTCTGCAGCGCGGCCGAAGGGGCCGGTGCGGGGGAGAAGGGCGTGGCGCAAGCCGTGATACAACAGCTTGCCGATGGCGCGCAGCAATTCGCGGCTCTGGGCGATTTGCAACTGCGAAGTGGCGCGGTGCTTCACGACTTCCGGCTGGGCTATCGCACTTTCGGGCAACTGAATGCCGCAAAGTCGAATGCGGTTCTGTGGCCAACGTGGCTGGGAGGCAAGACGCAAGAGCTGGTGCAATTCATTGGGCCGAATAAGGTCGTGGACAGCACGAAATATTTCGTGGTGCTGGTGGACGCGATCGGAAACGGCGTTTCGACGTCGCCATCGAACAGCAACACCCAGGCGCGGTTGGCTTTTCCGGAGTTTACGATTCGCGACATGGTGGAGTCCGAGCGTCGCCTCGTGACCGAGGTGCTGCACTTGACGCACTTGCACGCGGTAATGGGAATTTCCATGGGTGGCATGCAGACGTTCGAATGGGTCGTGGCCTACCCGGATTTCATGGACCTAGGAGTTCCGATGGCGGGCTCGCCGCAGTCAACGTCTTACGACAAGCTGCTGTGGACGGCGGAGATGGACGCGTTGCGGCTGGATCCGGAATGGAAGGACGGACAGGGTAGGCAGCCGATGACGGCCGGCTTCGCGGTGTACAACGAAATCGGCAATATGAACGTAACTTCGCCCGCCTATCGCGTGGCAAATACCAGCCCGCAGGATTTCCCAAAGTTCATCGAACAAACGCGTACGGAAGCCACCGTTGATGCCGCGCACGCGTGCGATGCCATCCGACAGCGCCAAGCGATCAATGCGCTGGACATTCCCGGAGAATTCGGCGAGACGCTGGAGCAGGCAGCAAAGAGCGTGCATGCCAAGTTGCTGGTAGTGATTTCGCCGGAAGATCACATGGTGAATCCGACACCAGCACTCGCCTTTGCGGGCCTGATGGGCGCGGCAGTGCTGACGCTGGAATCACCCTGCGGTCACTTGAGCCTTGACTGTATTTCTGCCGGGCCGATGGTCGCGAAATTCCTCGCCGATCCTGCATCTGTGCAGAGCACGACGTTGCGTGGGACAGCCAGCCATTAGGAGAGTGCATGAATCGGCCCGGAAAAACGAGCAGCGCAGCAGCAATTGGAATCGCGGCGGCGGTTTTTCTGTTTGCGGGTGGCGCAGGGTCGCGCACGCGCGGACAACAAGGGCACACGCAGACTGGCGCGGTGACGGTGCATCACGCTACGAAGTACGACGTATCGCCGCCGCTGCGATCTTTGCGCGGATCCGGCGCGACAGAGAATGTGCCGGATTGCGAAGGCACTGCGTGCGGCACGTCGCCAGGCGGTGCGGACGCGGATCAAGAGCAAAAGCCGGAAGAAGTGGCGCCTGCGCCAGTGATTAGCGCGGCAGGCGCCGCTGTGGAACAAACGAAGCAAGGAAAACGGCCTGCGGTGCCAATGCTGGAAAGCTTTGACGGGCTGGGTTCCGGTTTCACGGGACCGCAAGGAACCGCGACCTTTCGCAATCCTTCGGACAACAGCCTGGCGGTGGGTCCTGATCATATCCTGCAAATCGTGAACACGCGGATCGCAGTCTATTCGAAGAAGGGCGCGCGTTACGACACGACCGGGACAGTGATGTATGGCCCGGTGCCCACGAATGCGATTTTTACCGGCTTCGGTGGCGCGTGCGAGGCGCGCGATAACGGAGACGCAGTCGTCCGCTACGATCAACTGGCGAAGCGCTGGCTGATCGTGATGCCGATCTTTGGGCGTATTGCGCCTGGCGAATTCTCGGAACAGGGAAAGCCGGCGCGTCCCGGGGAGCTCGATAATCCCGGCGCAGCCACCGCGCCGCCTCCGAATCCTTCGCAGCCTCCTCCCCACACGCCACACCCAGGCCCGGTGAAAAAAGAGGGAACTTTTGCGATGTGCTACGCCGTCAGTGTGGGACCCGATCCCTTGGGCGCGTACTATCGCTACGCATTTGAGCGGACGCTGTTCCCAGATTATCCGCGTCCGGCGATTTGGCCAGACGGATATTACGTGCCGACGAGCACGGGCGACGACGTGATTCAGAAACACGATTGCATCGCGGACCGCAACAAGATGCTGCTAGGGCAGCCCGCGACGGAGCAGTGCATCATTATTGACGGCGTGAATTTTCTGAACAACGCGGACATCGACGGCCAGAAACTGCCGCCAGCGGGGGCACCGAACATCATGATGGCGGCCGGGGGCACGCAGCTGAAAAAAGTATTCGAAGACGACGGGATTTATGTGTGGAAGGTTCACGTGGACTGGACGACTCCTGCGAATACGAAAGCCGATGGACCGGTGAAAATCGCGGTGGCGCCGTATCATTATTTGTGCAACGGACAGTTGACGAATTGCGTGCCGCAGCCGGACACCGACCGGCGCCTCGACGTACAGGGCGACAAGATCATGCAAAGGCTGGCGTATCGCAGGATCGGCAATCGTGAATCAATTCTCGCGGGCCACTCCGTGGCGACGCGGGCCGGCGCAGGAGGAGTGCGCTGGTACGAATTTCGTTTGGACAAGAAACGGGATGCGTACCTTTATCAACAGGGCACCTACGCGCCGGACGCTTTCTATCGCTGGATTCCGAGCCTGGCGATGGATAAGAAGGGCAACATCGGCGCGGGATATTCGTTTGGCGGAACTCCGAATTACGCGGGGCAGCGATTCGCGGCGCGGCGTGATGGCGATCCGAAGGGCGTGCTGTCGTTCCACGAGACCGTGCTGGCGACGGGAGAAGCGGCGCAGAAAAACACCTTGCGCTGGGAGGATTACACGACCACCGCGACGGATCCCAGCGATGACTGCACGTTCTGGTACGTTGGCGACTACTTGAAGGCCGGCGACGACAATTATCGGACAAAGATCGGCGCGTTTCGCGTGCCGGGATGCAAAGGCGGGCGGTAGCGAATCGATGTAGTTAACCGATGGTGTTGGCGGTGGCTTTGGCCGCATGGCCCGGCTGGATTTTCTGCGCTGCGATATTGCCTCTGGAATGAAACCTGACACACTCGTGATAGTGAATCCCGCGTCGGGCGGAGGGCGTGCTTTGCGCGCCGAGCCGGAGGTGGCGAGCTTGCTGGCAGGGCGCGGATGCCCCGCCACGTTCGTACATTCGAAAAGTTCGGAAGACATTCGCGCACAGGCAGCGCGCGCGGTGGCGGAGGGATTTCAAGCGGTGGTGGCGCTGGGCGGCGACGGCGCGTTTCATCACTTGGTGGAAGGCATTCGCGGAAAAGATGTGCTGGCGGGATTTTTTCCAGCCGGAAATGGAAACGATATTGCGCGCGCTCTGGGGATTCCCGGCGATGCGGTGACGGCGGCGGAAGCATTCTTGCGCGGGCAGCCGCGCGCGGTGGACTTGGTGCGCGTGCAATTCGGCGACGGCAGCGTGGCGCATTATATTGGCGCCGGAGGCATGGGGCTGGACGCGGAGGCGGCGCATTTGGCGAACACACGATTCCGGGCATGGCCGGGTGTGACGCGTTATCTTGCGGCAGCGTTCACGATATTTTTTCGCGAGCCGTTGTTGGATGTCTCAGTAGAGATGGACGGAGCGAACTGGGCTGGCCGCGCGCTGTTTGTGGCAGTGGCGAATGCGACGAGCTACGGCTCGGGAGTGCGCATCGCTCCGCAGGCGGAGATGGATGACGGTCTGCTGGACGTGGTGGTGGTGGGCGATGTGGGGTTGCTGCGTTTGCTGGAAGCAATACCGATCGTGCTCACTACCGGCGATCTGCGCCGATTTCCGGAGGTGACACGCTATCGCTGCCGCCGGGTTTCATTGCGCGCGGACCGGGCCGCGCGGGTGCATGGGGACGGGGAGGCGCTGGGCGAGGCGCCGGCGGAGTTTGAGATTCTGCCCGGAGCGATTCGCGTGATGGTGGGGAGAAAAGGCAACACGGATAAACGCAGCTAAACGCAAATGTAGATAGAAGCGAAGACGAACACGAGGACAAATTCAAACGGTCACCAAGCCGCGAGGCTAGTTCTGTTTAGGGTTCCCGTGCAAAGGTCGCTGCGGGTGCTATCCGCTTTTTTTCTTCGACAGTTTTAGAGTGACTTCGATGTCGCGGCGGCTATCGAAGCTGGAAACGGTGCGGATGGCAGAAGTCATATCATCGTGTTCCGCGTGAATTTCATAATCTACGTTGGGGTCCAGGCCGCTGAAACGATAATTTCCGGAATCGTCCGCGATATATGTTTTTACCGCCTGGGATTTCACATTTTTCAAGTAGACCACGCCGGAGGGCACCGGATTTTCGCTCTTATCAATCACGCTGCCGTGCAGCACCTTCAATTGCGCTTCCGCTTTTTTCTGGGCTTTGGATTCCTCTTGCGCGTGGGCGGGCAACGCAACCCAAAGGCCCAACAGCAGCACTACGGCGACCTGAAACAGACTGTGGCTTTTCACGGGGTCCTGTTCTTTCCAGCAGCTGCGCCTGGAAACTAAAAACGTACGGCCGTATTTGACACCGGCTCTGGTGCGAGAAGGCCGGCGTTCCGGTTGGCAGCTCGTAAGATGACGCGGAAAGCGGAAAAGATGCGAGCGTAAAGCCAGAGACGGAAATTATCCGACTTCTTCCTCGTCATCATCGTCGTCCTCTTCATCTTCCTTGACGCTGGACTTTTCCTCTTCTTCTTCGTCGTCATCATCCTCGTCTTCGGAGATAACGATGAGATGCACGGGATGCGTTTGCGTCACTTCCAGCTCGACGTCGCACTCCGGACAGCTGAGGATTTCGCCTTCCTCGACTTCGTCTTCGTCCAAATCAATTTCGGTGTCGCATTCCGGACATCGGGTCACGAGAATTCTCTCCTTCCTGGGTGTACATCCACCGGCGGGCTATTATATACCGCAGGTGTCAAGCGTGGGCGAGAGGGGATGCGTAAAGGTGACGGTGCGACGCGAATATCCGGAGAGACCGCTGGTGGGCGTGGGCGGTGTGGTGATTGCAGACGGACGGGCGCTACTAATTCGGCGTGGAGGTCCGCCGCTGGAAGGGGAATGGTCAATCCCTGGAGGGATGCTGGAGTTGGGTGAGACCTTCGCGGAAGGCGTGCGGCGCGAATTGGCCGAGGAGACGGGGTTGGAAGTGCGCGTGGTGGAATTTATTGAGGTGTTCGAACGGATTTTTTCGGACAAGGAGGGCAGAACGCAATACCACTTTGTGATTCTCGATTATTTGTGCGCGGTGGAGAGCGGCAAGGCGCGGGCCGCAAGTGACGTGCGTGATGTGGCTTGGGCTCGCGAGGAGGAACTTGGGCAGTATTCACTCACTCCGACAGCGACGCGGGTGGTCAAGCGAGCGTTTGAGATGTGGCGCGTGCGGACTGCCCGGAAATAGCGATGTTTAGCTTGCGGCGGCCTCGGGCAGGCGGCCGAAGCGGCGTTCGCGGCCACGAAAATCTTCGATGGCAGCGGCCAAATCGGCGGCATCGAATTCCGGCCACATGCGCGGCGTGAAAAACAGTTCCGCGTAGGCGCATTCCCAGAGCATGAAATCACTGAGACGGCGGTCGCCACCGGTACGGATCAGCAGGTCCACGTCCAACGCCGGACCGCTGGAGTGAGTGACTTCGCCGAGTCGTTTGGCGAATTCACGCTGAGAGACTTCCAGACTGGAGAGCATCCAGCACGCGGCGCGCAGGATGGAATCGCGCGCGGAATAGTCCACGGCGATGCGCAATTCCAGGGCGCGTCCGGCGGCGGTGAGTTTTTCGGCGGCTTCGATGGCCTGAGCGAGCGAACGCGGAATGCGGTCGCGCCGGCCGATGACGCGCAAACGAACGCCTGCGCCGGCGCAGGCGGCGGCCTCGGTACGGAAATATTGCTCGAGCAGCGCGAGCAAGGCAACGACCTCACTCATAGGACGTTCCCAATTGTCCGAAGAAAACGCGTAGAGCGTCATGGTGCCAATGCCCAGGCCGGGAGCGGCACGGACGACGCGGCGGACAGATTCGACACCGGCGCGATGTCCTTCGGAGCGGGCCAGGCCGCGGGAGGCGGCCCAGCGGCCATTGCCGTCGAGCAGGATAGCCACGTGGAGTTGAGATTGGGGTACTAACTTCAAAGTACTTTTGTTCATAGAGTATCCCGGCAAAATTTTTTGGAAGCCTAACCCTCGCGCGTGACGCGGATCAAAGCTTCCATATGGTTCAAATACTTTTCGAGGGCGCGGCGGCCGGTAGCCGTCAGGCGATACTCCGTTTTTGGCATGCGCCCATCGAACGATTTCGTACAGCCCAGATAGCCGGCATCTTCCAGCTTGCGGGCATGCACGCTCAAGTTGCCGTCGGTGGCGCGCAGCAGCTCTTTCAATTCGTTGAAGGTGAGCGATTCGTTCACGGCCAGCGCACTGACGATGGCCAGGCGCGTGCGCTCGTGAATCAGGCGATCGAGATTGGTAGCCGTGTTTTCCGCTGGCCGCGCCGCCGAGGTGGTTCGCTTATTGCGCTCGTCGCCCTCGGAACGCTCACGACGATACGCTCCTGATTTAACCGCCATATTTCCTCGCGATGACGGCTCCAAAAATAATGTGTAAGCCGCCGAAGCCCGCCGCCAGCAGCGCATTCTGCCAATTCCAAGGAGAGAACAGGGCGACGGCTCCTAAAACCATGAAACACAAGCCCATCAACGGAACGATACGGATGGAAAACGCTCCGCCCGTGACCACGCCTGTTCCATACAGCAGCAGCCACTGGCCGGGAATCGGGCCGATTTCACTGGAGCGCAAATGCAAAACGGTGAGCAGCGCGCCGACAAAAAGCGGTGGCGCGAAACTGTACACAAAGCGCCGACCCGGCCCGCTGAACATAGACGACCCGGCTTGACGGGCTTTCGAATAAGTGCTCCAGCCGGCGATGATGATGGCGATGAAGGCTTCGGAGATCCAGGTGAGTAGCCAGGGCAGAGACGAAGACTGGCGCGAAGCGATGGCCGCGGCGCCGAGAGCGGTGATGCCCATGGCCACGCCGCCCCAACCGGGAACGGCGGTAAAGGAACCGGCTCGTTCCATGGTTTCGCGGATGAAACGGAGGTTGTCGCGGGCATGGTCGGCGATGGCGACGGGAGCTTGGGAGCGAGAAGGTTCAGGAAGCGCCATACCACAAGGATAGCGGATGGGCGCCAAATGTCAAGTACTTTGTAATGCAAAGCACCCGACCGTCTTGTCGCGGGCAGCGAGCGCGTCTATGCTGGTACAGCGTGAATTTCTGGAGGCACCAGACATGAAACGGATTCTGCTCTTATTGGCATTGGCAGCGATTTCGCCTTTGGCAGCCATCGCGCAGCAGACTCCCGCGCCGCCGACCGCGCTGGTGGCAAATCCCGTCGCAACCGCTGTTCGCAGCAGCGTCGAGCGGCAATCGAAAAACCTGATTGCGGCGACAGAAGAGATGCCCGCGGACAAGTACGGCTATCAACCCACGCCAGCGCAGAACAGTTTCGGGCATGTGGTGATGCATATGGCGAACTCGAATTTTCACCTTTGTGCGATGATTTCCGGCGTGGAAATCCCTAAGATGGACGAGCTGAAAGAGACGGATGGAAAAGAAAAATTAACCGGAGCGCTGAAGGCGTCGTTTGATTTCTGCACGCAGTCGCTGGCTAACGTGGATGATTCGAAGCTTGGCGAAGTGGTCTTCACGCGCGGCGCGATTACCTTGACCCGTGCGAGCGCGATGATCGCGCTGACAAATGATTTCGCGGACCATTACAGCGCGGCGGCGATGTATCTGCGGCTGAACGGCCTGCTGCCACCGACGGCGCAGCAAGCGCATAAGGACTAGCAGGGCCGCGCGCTGCCATTTGCTAGCGGCGCTTGCTGCTTCATTCCTCGCGCAGGGCTTGCATCGGATCCACGAGCGTCGCGCGGTGCGCGGGGATGAAGCAAGCCAGAAGCGCGGCCAACAGCAGAGCCGCGGCGACGGCACTAAACGCTGCGAAATCAATCGTGCCGACATTGTAGAAAATGCTGTGCATGGCTTTTCCGACGCCGTAGGCTCCTGCGAGACCGAGCAGGAGTCCGACGCCGGCCAGGAGCATCCCTTCCTTCAGTATCAGCGCTAACACATTGCTGCGTCCCGCGCCTAGAGCCATGCGCAGACCTATCTCGTGAGTGCGTTGCGCGACCGCGAAAGACATCACGCCATAAATCCCCAGAGCCGCGAGAATCAAGGCGACCGCGGCGAATCCTCCGAATAGAGCAGCAGTGAAGCGGTCTCCGGCAAGCGATTCGTCCTTGATCTGATCCATCGTTTTGACTTCCGAGAGCGGCAGATTCGGGTCCATGGATTGAACGATCTCGGTGATGCTGCGAGTCAAGGTGGCCGGATCGACGGCCGCACGGACACCGATGGCGGCTGTCGGCTCAGGACTCTGCGCGAAAGGCACATCCATTTCGGGGAACCCATCGTCACGCGGGCCGCCGTTGCGAACGTCGTGATACACGCCGACGATCTGCCACGGTATGGGCGGGCCGAGTTTGGTGACGCCGGGAACTATTTGTTCAACGAGGATGGTTTGGGTCAGAGGGTCAACACCAGCCAAGAATTTCTTGACGAAGGCCTGGTTGACGACCGCGACGGGAACACTTCCGGCTACATCCTGCTCGGTAAAGGAGCGTCCGCGTTCCATGCTCATGCCGAAAGTCTTGAAATATTGCGGAGTGACCATGCTGAATCCGGCGCCGGGACGCGCGGAGGGATCTTCGATATTCGGCCGACCGGCAATCTGGAAGGGCATGCCGAAATTCACGCCTTCTAGCGGGATGCCTTCGCAGGCCGAGGCGGCGCTGACGCCGGGCAAAGCTTGAATTCGTTCCAGCAGCTGACGGTAGAAAGTGGTGATCTGTTGCGGATCGGTCAGGTGTCCCCGCGGCACCGGAAGCTGGAACGTGAGGATGTGATCGGTGCGGAAGCCGAGGTCCACGTGTGCCACATTCCACAGACTGTGAATGGCGAGGCCACCTCCGGCCAGAAGGCTGAGCGCCAATGCAAATTCCGCAATCACCAGCGAGCGCCGCAGGCCATGGCGTCCGGCGCTTTGTGCGGACCGGCCGCCTTCTTTCATGACTTCGTTCAGGTTCATGCGCGCCGCCTGCCACGCCGGAACGCTGCCGAACAGAACACCTGCCAGCAGAGTGGCCGCGACCGTGAACAGGAGCACGGGAATGTTGAGACGAACATCGGCCTCTGGAGGAAGCGTGAAGGGAGGCATGATCGCGATGATGGCCTTTAGCAGACCCCAAGCAAGAGCGATACCCAGCGCGCCACCCATGGCTGCCAGCACAATGCTTTCCGCAAGAAACTGGCTGAAAAGGCGCTGGCGCGAAGCCCCGAGGGACGCACGGACGGCGACTTCCTTTTGGCGGGTGGTACCGCGCGCCATCAGCAGGTTGGCAACATTGGCGCAGGCGATCAGCAACACGAAAGCAACAGCGCCGAGCAAGAGCCAGAGAGCGGTGCGCACGTCGCGATCCAGGAAGTCATTCTTCAGCGGCTCAACCGAAGCGCCCCAACCTTTGTTCGACTTCGGATAAACATCCGCGATATGACGGGTGACCGCGTTCATGTCCGCGGTAGCCTGCGCCAAGCTGACGCCAGGCTTCATGCGCGCGAAGATGACGAGAAAATGAAAGTCGTGATTAATCTGATCAGGTTTGAAAACCAGCGGAACGAAAAGTTTTGTGGGAGTGCGGTCGGCTTGTCCGGCAGGGCGGACCCCGATTACGGTGTAGCTTTCGCCGTTCATATGGATTTCACGGCCGATGATGTGAGGATCGCTGGCGAAATGTTCGCGCCACATTTGATTGGTGAGAACGACAACGTGATCTTTTCCGGCCACGGCTTCGTCGCTACCAAAGTAGCGACCGAGCAGCGGAGGTTCGCCAAGCAGCTGATCCAGAAAACCCGGGGTGGTGAAACTGCCGCGGACGCGTTCGGGCTTCTCGCCGGTGGATAGGTTGAAATCAGAGTCAGTGGCAGTGCCCATAGACTGAAAGACGGAGTTCTGGCGCTGCCAGTCGAGGAAATCACCGGCAGAAGAGACGTTCTTATTTCCGGCAACGCTCGAACGGACGACGACGAGTTGGTCGGGTTGAGGATAGGGGAGTGGAGCGAGCAGCGTGGCGTAGACGACGCTGAAGATGGCGGAATTGGCACCGATGCCCAGAGCCAGGGCGAGAACAGCGACGACGGCGAATCCGGGATTTTTAACGAGCAGGCGGAATCCAAAACGGGTGTCACGCAGCAGGTTCATCATGCTCAGGCTCTCCGATCGTGCAACCGAGATGAAGCACGGCCATTGATACGCTTCGAACCAGTATCAAGTTCAAACAAATCCTTGGAGAACTGGCACGTACAACGCCAAAATCAGTGACGTGCAAAACTATGACGCCACAGGATTTAGTGCATTGGCGAACCTGTGAGCACAACCGGGCTGTACGAATGTGAGAAGGATTGTCCGATTGCGGACAGGTTATTCTACTGCTCGGCTTGCACCGAGCGCCGCCTCCAATTTGCGAGGTTTTAATCGTATAGTGGGGGCGGCTCGCCGCCCGATTGCCGCAAGTTGTGCGGAAAATTGAGTAACATGCAAACCAATGATAATGAACACTGCCGGCCCTACGTCGCTACAACCTGATCGTTCCCAACCTGCACAAGCGTCGCCCGCATTCCGCACACTCGCCGCCTTAGGCGTGCTGATATTTCTGGCGGGTGCGACCCTTCCGCTGATTTTTGTTCCGCATTTGTGGTTCGCATTGATTCGCTGGGCCGGGCTGGCCGTGATTGCGGCGGGCGGATGGCGAAAACCGTCGCTGACTTACTGGATTTTTTTCGCGATGCTGCTGGGCGGAGAGATTGGGCTGGACCGGCCGCAACTCGCCGAGCATTTGCGCGTGTTCAGTGAAATTTTCCTGCGCTTGATCAAGGTGATCGTGGCGCCGTTGATTTTCGGGACGCTGGTGACTGGAATCGCTGGTCATGGAAATTTGCGCAGTGTCGGGCGGATTGGCGTGAAGAGCCTGATCTATTTCGAGATTGTGACGACGCTGGCGCTTTTTATTGGACTGGGCGCGATTAATGTCAGCCGGGCGGGAGAGGGATTGACGGTGGTGGCCGCGGCGGCGACCGACGCCGCGCCCAGCGCGGCTCCGTTGCATTGGGACGACTTCCTGCTGCACATTTTTCCCGAAAATCTTGCGAAGTCGGTGGCGGAAAATCAGATTCTGCAGGTGGCGGTGTTTTCTGTGCTTTTCGGGATTGCCTTGGCGCGGATATCGGAAGCCAAACGCGCGCCGATGCTTGGCTTTTGCGAATCCCTCACCGCAACCATGTTTGCGTTCACGAATCTGGTGATGTATTTCGCGCCGGTGGGCGTGGGCGCGGCCATGGCTTACACCGTGGGGCACATGGGTATTGCCGTGCTATTGCCGCTGGGAAAATTGCTGCTCACAGGTTACGGCGCGCTGGTGTTCTTCCTGCTAGCTGTGCTGCTGCCCATTGCATTGTTCGCGCGACTGCCGGTGGGGCGCTTCGCGCGCGCGGTAGCTGAGCCGGCTACGATTGCGTTTGCGACGAGCACTTCCGAAGCGGCGCTGCCGCGCGCGATGGAATGCATGGAAGAGTTCGGCGTGCCGCGGCGGATTGTGGCGTTCGTGATTCCGGCCGGGTACAGCTTCAACCTGGATGGGTCAACACTGTATCTTGCAGTTGCGGCTATTTTTGTGGCGCAGGTGGCGGGCATTCATTTCACATGGCTGCAGCAGCTCTTCATGGTTTTTACGCTGATGCTGACGAGCAAGGGCGTCGCGGGAGTGCCGCGCGCGGTGCTGGTGGTATTGCTGGCTACGGCGGCGACGTTTCATCTGCCCACGGAGCCGATTTTCATCATTCTGGGAATTGATGCGCTGATGGACATGGCGCGCACTGCGGTGAACGTCATTGGGAATTGCCTGGCGTGCGCGGTGATTGCGCGGTGGGAAGGCGAGCTGGATAACTCATTTGGTTCGTTAGATTTGTAGCGGCGTGGCGGCAGTGGATACGAACGGCCTGCAGGCGGATTCTGTCAGAACTTCCTCGAGAAATTCCCTCTGTTCCACAACCATCTGTTAACCAATTAACAAGAGTAATATTACTGGTTTTCGGGCGCTGTTTCATTCTCGCTACAGCGGGCCCGGAGCCTGCGCTAACAACATAAATCAAGAATTTGAGGACGACATGAAAACGATCACTGCAACTTTTTGCCTGCTAGCATTTTCCACCATGGCGAGTGCCCAAAGTGCGGATCCGTCTAACTGGATGTGTCGGAATCTCGCAGACTCCGGCGGCTTTACCTATCAAGGCGAAACGATATTTGGTACGCAAGCTTGCCGGCCGATTCCGCAAGCGGCGCTGACGGCGCCTCCCGCGGGGCAAGACGTTGCAAGCACGCATCAGTTTCGGGACAAGCGCCGTTTGCGTATTCAGCGCCCGTTGCCACGAACCTAGTACCCGTAACATCGCAGCCCGCGCCTGAGTCGCCTTCAAGTCCAGCGGTCGTGGGCGACGGCACGACGCGCGTGTTCGTGACCGACAGCCAGTCATGGGAAACACGTGGCGGCTCGTCCGCAGGTGGAAACAAGAACGGTTGGGGTGCAAGTAGTGGGATGGCCGGCGATGCGCGGCCGCAGACAGCCGAGATCATTCAGACGCTGAACCAGCGCTGCCCGGAACTCACGGTGACGAACAATCTGGCGAAGGCCAATTTTGTTCTCACGCTGGATGACGAAGGCGGAAAAGGATTGCTGCAACATCGGAATAAAATCGCCGTGTTCAACAGCGATGGCGATGACATCTTTAGCAATTCGACGCGAGAGCTAGGTAGCGCGGTTAAGGACGCCTGCCAAGCAATGCTTAATTCCCATCGATAAGCAAATTCGGCGCGTTGCTGCTTGCCAGCGGCAACGCGCTTTAGCTCACGGCACGATCACTGCGGCGCCGTCCACCGTCTCGTGCTTGATTGCCTGAAGGGCTTCGTTGGCTTGGGCTAGCGGGAATACTGTGACTTGCGGGCGGATGCCGATGTCGCGCGCGATTTTCAGAAAATCGCGCGCATCGGCGCGGGTCATGTTGGCCACGCTGCGAATCACGCGCTCACCCCACAGAAGCTTGTCGTAATCAAACCGCGGCATGCGATCCAGATGAATCGCGTTTATCGCGACTACCCCGCCTTTGCGCAGACTGGCCAGCGCGCTGACCACTACATCTCCGCTGGGAGCGAAGGTGACGGCGCGATCGAGTTCGACCGGCGGCTTTTCATTTTCTTTCCCCACCCACGTGGCGCCTTGCGACGTGGCCAGCTTGCGATGGGAATCTCCTCTGGTGGAAACATATACTTCGCATTTCCACGATTGCAGAACGGCGATGGTGAGGCTGGCGGAAGAGCCGAATCCGAAAAGACCGACGCGTTCGCCGGGTTCTACACCGGCGACACGCAGACTGCGAAATCCGATGATGCCGGCGCAGAGCAGAGGAGCGACGTGGATGTCGTCCAGGACGCCGGGGAGAGGAAACGTGAAATCCGCGCGCGCCAGAGCGTATTCGGCATAGCCGCCATCCACGCTATAACCGGTGAAGACCGGTCGATCGCACAGATTTTCCATCGCGTGACGGCAATACCAGCAGTCACCATCCACGCCGCCCATCCAGGAAACGCCCACGCGGGAGCCGATCGGCGATGCCGCGCTTTCACCGGCCACGACTTCACCGACAATTTGATGACCGGGAACCAGCTCGGGCCGCAACGGGGGCAGGTCACGTTCCGCAATGTGCAGATCTGTGCGGCACACGCCGCAGGCCAGCACACGCAGCAACAAATGCCCGGGGATAAGCTGGGGGCGCGGAACTTCTTCGATAACTAGCGCGGTTGCCGAAACTGGTTGCGCCGATTTTAGGATGGCGGCTTTCATGACGCACTGTTTTCCGCGGCCATCTCAAATTATGGCACCGCCCTTATCGGACGCCAACAAGCCTTATTAAGGGTTAGCGAGACACATCTCGCGTACTTTCAGTGGCCACCCGAAGACGCAACCGGCTTGAATTTGCGAATCAGAAGCACCAGCGGAACACCCATCAACACAAACCATCCGAGCGCGGTGAAACAATCCAGAAATGCCTGAAAGGAAGCCTGGCGTTCGAGCAGGGCGAAAGCCTGCGCTTGAGCGTGGACGGCGGCGTCCGTATGCGAAAAGCCATGAGCGGAAAAATAAGCGGCGAGGTTGGTGAGAAGCTGTCGGTAGCGCGGATCGGAAGGAACGGCATGGGCTACCAGGACGCTTTGATGATATTGCGAGCGGCGCGCGAGAAGCGTGGTGACGAAGGCGATCCCAAAGCTGCCTCCTTGATTGCGGAATAAATTGGTGAGGCTGGAGGCTTTGTTGTTTTTATTTTTCGGCAGATTGGAATATGCCAGCTGGCTGACAGGCACGAAGAGCGTTGCGATTCCGAGGCCTTGCATCACGCGCGCTAGCGCTTCGTGACGATAATCGGTGGCGAGCGTGAAGCTGGCGTAGTACCACATGGCCAGCGCGAAAACGAAATAGCCAAAGGCGAGGAGCCGTTTCACGCCTACTTTGGGCAAAATTCTGACCACCACTGGCGCGAGCAACACGATCACGAATGCGCCCGGCCCTAGAACCAGGCCGGCGTCCGTGGCGGTGTAGCCGTAGAGCCGTTGCAGCATCTGTGGAATCAGCACGGTGGATCCATACAATGTGAATCCGAACAAGAAGTAGAAAATATTGGCTAGCGCGAAATTTCTATCGGCCAGTAGACGGATTTCGACCACCGGATCGGGGTAGCGCCACTCCCAGAGGATGGCGAACACCAGCGCGGCGATGGCGACCGCAAAAAAGAACACGATGAAGTTGCTTTCGAACCAGTCTAGTGTTTGTCCGCGATCGAGAACCACTTCCAGGCACGCGAAAGCCATGGCCACCGAGAAAATTCCCCAGCCATCTATTTTCAGTTTGCCGTTTTTGCGCGCTGCTTCTACTTCACGCTTGAATTCCGGAGGATCGGAAAGCAAGCGGCTGGTCAGGATCAACGAGATGATGCCGATCGGGATGTTGATGAAGAAAACCCAGCGCCAGCTCCAGTGATCCGTGATCCATCCGCCCAGCGGAGGACCGATCGCGGGCGCAGTGACGATAGCCATACTGTAGAGAGCGAAGGCCGCGGCGCGTTGGGCGGCCGGAAAAGTATCAACCAGGATGGCCTGTTCCACCGGGGCCAGCCCGCCGCCGCCGATTCCTTGCAGGACCCGAAAAAAGATGAGGGCGCCGAGGCTCGGGGCAAAACCACACAGCAGCGAACTGACGGTGAACGTCGCCACACAAATCATGTAGTAGCGCTTGCGCCCGAGGAGGCGGCTGAGCCATGCAGACAGCGGCAAGACAACGGCATTGGAGACGAGGTAGCTGGTGAGTACCCAGGTGCTTTCGTCCGCGCTGACGGCGAGGCCGCCGGCGATATGGGGAAGCGAGACGTTGGCAATGGCGGTATCGAGCAACTCCATGAAGGTCGCCAGGGTGACGGTGATGGCGATGAACCATGGATTGATGCCCACTCGAGGAGTGGGAAGACTTAGGGGGATGGCGGGAGCCAGGGCCTCGCTCATGAGTCCTCTAGAAGCTTGGATGCATAAGAGACCGTTCGGTCTCATTCATTCTATGCTAGAATGCCATAAAAGACCAGTCGGTCTCAGAACGGGTCCAGGGAGTGACGCATGACCAAGGGCGAGCAAACCAGGCGCGACATCGTCGAGAAAGCGGCGCCGCTATTCAATCAGAAGGGCTTCGAGGGAACTTCGCTGGCGGACTTGATGCAGGCCACCGGATTGCAGAAGGGCGGAATCTACCGCCATTTTTCCGGAAAGAAAGAACTGGCGGCCGAGGCGTTCGATTACGCGTGGGAAAAAGCCGTGCACGGTAGGCTGGACGGCGTCGCGGATGTCCCGGACTGTGTGGATCGGCTAAAGCAAACGATCGACAATTTTGTGGAGAGGCGCGCAGGACTGGTGCCCGGCGGCTGCCCGCTGATGAACACCGCCGTCGAGGCCGACGACGGAAATCCAGTGTTGCGCGCGCGTGCCAGAAAAGCCTTGCACGGCTGGACGGACCGCCTATCCAAAATCACCTCGGAAGGCATCCAGAAACGACAGATTGACCGCAACGTTGCGCCGCGACAGCTAGCGCAACTGATCATTGGTTCGCTGGAAGGCGCGTTGCTGATCAGCCGGCTGCAGAACGATGAAGAACCTCTCCGCGCCATGAGACAACACCTGGAGGAATACCTCGAACAAAGGGTTCGCACGAAACGGCACTCCCCCGGCTAACCAGTTGGAAATTCGCACGGCCCTCAACGCCTGAAATTTGCGTCCCCAGCTAGCGCTGCGATGGCAGCAAAAAAACATCTTGACATATTCCTATATAGGCATGTATTGTGTGCGCATGGCTCGAGCGGCTACGACGTCTGACGCATTCAACGCGGTCGCCGAGCCACGGCGGCGCGAGATCCTGAACTATCTGGCGCTGCAGGAGCGGTCGGTGGGCGAGATCGTGGCAACGCTGGAGCTGGAGCAGCCCTCGGTGTCGAAACATCTGCGCGTGCTGCTCGACGTTGGGCTGGTGAATGTACGCCGGGAGGGACGCAAGATGATGTACCGAGTGAACGCGGAGGCGATCCGTCCGTTGCATGAGTGGACCAGCACGTTCGAACGGTACTGGCAGCATCAATTGAATCGGGTGAAGGAGCACGCGGAGAGGAAAAGCAGTTCGTAAGCGTGGCGCGATTGCAGCCGCGCGGCAGGACAAATTCTGATTAAAGGAGAAACGATGAATTCGACGGCGATGAAGGCAAACCGGACGATTGAGGATTTAACGTTGAGCATCACCCAGGAAATTCACGTGCGGGCGTCGTTGCAAGTGACGTTCGACTCATTGCTCGAATACCTCGGGCCGTTGAATGAAACGCCCGACGGCAAGCCCATGGCGCTGAAGATCGAGCCATGGCCGGGTGGGCGGTGGTATCGCGACCTGGGCGGCGAGAACGGCCATTTGTGGGGCCATGTGCAAGCGATCAAGCGGCCCTCGCTGCTGGAGTTCTACGGGCCACTGTTCATGTCCTATCCGGTTAGCTCGAACGTGCAATACCGGCTGAGTGAGGTGGATGGCGGAACGCTGATCAAGTTCCATCACCTGGCATTCGGACTGATTGCAGACGAGCATCGCGAGGGAGCTGTGAAGGGTTGGACGTATATGAACGATGGCGTGCGCCAACACGCCGAAGCGAAGCGTCGGCCGCAGTAGGCGCGACGGCTGTGGGAGCAGAAATATATGTGTCCAGCGTGCATTGCGAGCGCCGCGTTAATCATCACAGGGATCATGTCCACAGGCGGCCTGACGGCGCTCGCCGCGAAGAAGCTGCAGGTGAAGAATAACGCGAACGACCGGGGCTCGTTCGATTCTCAAAACCGCAAAGCTGTGAACGTCAAATCTGATACGCACGGAAAGGAGCAATCATGAAACTTGCAGATTCCCTTTTGATGGAGTTTGACCAGGAAGCTCAAACAACCAAGCGGGTGCTGGAACGAATTCCGGACGACAAGCTCACGTGGAAACCGCATGCGACATCATTTTCGCTGGGACAGTTGGCGATGCACATTGCGTCCGGTCCAGGCCAGATCGCCGCAGCAGTGGTGCCGGACACTTTTGAATTTCCGAACTCTCCGCGGCCGGAGCCGAAGAACCGGCAGGAAGTGCTGGAAACTTTTTCCAAGAGCATGGCAAGTGCGAGGGACACACTGAAGAAGATGGATGACGCGCGGCTTCTGTCTGAATGGACCTTGACCAAGAACGGAAAAATCTTGATGTCGGTCCCACGGATCGGATTCCTGCGTTCGATCCTCATGAATCATACCTATCACCATCGCGGGCAACTGTCCGTCTATCTGCGGATGTTGAATGTTCCCGTGCCTTCGATTTACGGACCGAGCGCGGACGAAAATCCGTTCGCGTAGGTGCAAAAAGATTGAATCGACAAATCAGCGCTAAGGAGATGGCGATGGAATCAACAGCAGAAAAGAAAAGGATGGATCAGCAAAACGTCGTGTCGCATGCGGAGTGGATTGCAGCAAGGACAGAGCTATTGAACAAAGAGAAGGAGTTTACGCGGCTGCGCGACGAGATTAGCCGGCAACGCCGAGAACTGCCTTGGGAACAGGTGAAGAAGAATTACGTGTTCGACGGGCCGACGGGTAAAGAGACGCTGTCCGATCTGTTCGGCGGCAAGAGCCAGCTGATGATCTATCACTTCATGCTCGGTCCGGGGTGGACGGAAGGTTGCCAGAGTTGCTCGTTGCTGGCCGACCATTTTGACGGCAGCGTGGCGCACCTGGGCGCTCGAGACACGAGGCTCGCAGTCGTTTCACGAGCGCCGCTGGCGGAGATTGGCGCCTTCAAGATGCGGATGGGCTGGCGCTTCAAGTGGGTATCATCGTTCGAGAACGACTTCAATCGCGACTACAACGTCTCGTTCACGAAAGAAGAAACTGCCAAGGGCCAGGTGTACTACAACTACGCGATGCAGCAATTCCCGAGCGAAGAGGGACCCGGCGCGAGCGCGTTCTATAAGGATGAGGCCGGAAACATCTTCCACACCTACTCAACCTACGGTCGCGGGCTGGATATATTGATCGGTGCCTACAACTGGCTGGACATGGCCCCGAAAGGGCGCGACGAGGACGGATTGGGGTTCTCGATGTCGTGGGTGCGGCACCATGACAAGTATGTTGACGGCCAGCCGGTCGATCCGACTCGGATTTATACGCAGCCGAAGAGTTCGGATGAGAAGTGCTGTTCGGGCCAGAACGACTAGCGAAGAATCTGCCGGACGAGAATGTTTTTGCTCGGCGAGCTAGAACATTCCCACATCGCGCGCTCGCGCTTTGCTGGGAAAACTTGCAGGTGCAGCGAAATTGGGGCGGCCTAAGGCCGCCTCAAGCTTCCGGACAACCTCCGCACGTGATGTTGAAGAAACCGCGCCAAACCCCTGCTCGCTGATTTGCCGGCGTTTCACTTTGCAGATCCCGCTGGGCTCACCTGCCTTGCCGTAATCCAGAATCTTGCAAATCGTGGTAGCTCGCTTACGGGCTATATGAGTCTGGCCATTCGCGGAACCTGGCTTCCCTGCGAAATAATTTGAGGCTTGCGGAGTGGCCCGCAGAATATAATCCCGCCAACGGGGGCGGCGACGCCGTGAGATTTCTAGCCGCGTACGGAGTGCGGGATTGCGGCAGGAGGCGGCGAGATGGTTGGTCCGACAGAGGGGAAACCGCAAGCCGCTTTGAGCGATTACCTGGCAGCCGAGCGCACGCTTCTCGCGTGGGTTCGTACGGGACTGGCATTGATGGGCTTCGGCTTCGTGGTGGCGCGCTTCGGGCTATTTCTGCAAGAACTGCAGGCCGTCCAGAAAACTTTGTCGGGACAATCGTACGGGCTCTCGCTGTGGTTCGGCACCGCGCTAATCGCCGTGGGAGTGATCGTGAATCTGTTCGCAGGATGGCAACACGCTCGCTTGGTGCGGGATCTCGATCGTGGCGGTGCGACGCAGGCTCGTCCTGCGGCACCGGCGGTCGCGATCGCACTGTTTCTCGCGCTGGTCGGACTGGCGATGACAATCTATCTGATTTCACTGCGCGGTTCCGCGCATGCAAGTTCTGAAAACAATTCCCGGAATAGCGAGGAGGCACCCATGACATCCAGGGCAGCCATTGCAGATAATGGAATCATCAACAAGGCCAGCAACCATTCGGTGGACGAAACGGTGGAGAAGCTCAAAGGCATTCTGCAAGCCAAGGGCGTGACGCTGTTCGCTTTGGTGGACCACAGCACAGAGGCCGAGAAGGCTGGACTGAAAATGCGTCCCACCAAGCTGCTGATATTCGGGAATCCCAAAGGTGGCACGCCGCTGATGGTAGCGGCGCCCAGCGCGGCGATGGACCTACCGCTAAAGATTCTGGTTTGGGAAGATTCTGCCGGGAAAGTCTGGGCTTCCTACAACAGCCCAGCGTATTTGCAGCAGCGACATGGCATTCCGCAAGAGTTGCTGCAGAATATTTCGGTGGCGGAAATGCTGGCGGCCAAGGCGACAGAGTAGGCCGTAGAGAGTCGCCAGTGCGACGGGAATTCTCCGCGTGCAATTTTTTTTGCTCCGCGATTCACCGCTTAGCGCACACCAGCGTTCGCGAAATCTTGCGGTACGGGCAACGATCCGCGCAAATAGGTGGCGTCCCAATTGAACTGCCACCGGCCTTTCTCGCGCGCGAAGCGCAACGGCCCCGGCGTGAAGTCCACCCACTGGCTCCATTGGCCGCTGTGTTTGCTGACTAAGACGTTGGACATGCCGTCCAGGACCATGGTGGTCTGCCCGCCAGCTTCGCGGCAAGACGTGGGCTGGAAGTTCGCCCGCCCCACCCACTCGAAACCGTTCAGTTTGTCCGACTCGCTCAGGTCCTGCGGCTCCATTTCTTTTATCGCTAGCGCGCGGCACTGCCGCAGAAAATGATCAGGCGCGTAAGGGCTGCCGGAGACGATGGCGGTCGTCCAGCCGTCGGGCCCTTTGTTCCAATGGCTGTGGAGTTCTGCCATAGCCGCGCTTTGCGCCTCGCGGTCCGCGCTGGTGAGGCCGGGAATTTCGTCGGTACCGCCGTCCGAACTTGTCTGGCCGCAGCCGGACGGCCCCAGTAGCGCGGCGAGCGCGAGCGCGGCGAGTGCCGTGGCGCGATACGTTGTCATCAATCGTTTCCTTTGTTGCGAAGCTCCGGGCGGCATGCCGGCTCGCGGCGATTACTTCGTCTTCTCGAGCCGTGGGATCATGCTGTTCCGGGGGCCGTCAATCGTGCCATCCTTATTGATGGTGAAAACCAGAGGGCTGGGGAGCATGGGCCCGAAATCGCCGCGCGCGATGATCTTGTCACCCTCGACTTTGTAGGTGCCGTCAACGGCGTAAGCGCCGAGCGCTACGTAGGCTTTGCCATCTTTGAATTCGGCGTTAATCGTGCCGCTGGGGTCGCGATATTTGCCTTCGGCGCCGCCTCCGCACCCTATCGCGAGAGCTGCTGCAGCCAGAACGAAAACGAGAAGCGAATTGCGGATCGATGTGCCATTCATAAATTCTCCTGAGCAAGCATTCCAGTTTTAATATCTCTAGCATCGAAGAACGGGCATCCGCCTCTCGCGAGACCCTGGCGGACTACCTACAGATGCGCCCATCCGTTGCCGTATGGCTGCGTACGGTGCTACAGTTCCGTGCCTAGACGGGACCTAGAGCCGGCAGGAGACGGGTTCCCAGGTATGGCCCTTCACTACACAATGCGCGAAAGCGAAAGAAAAACCGTCATGGCCGGCAAATGCAACTCCATCGGCGGACGGATTAGCGGCGGAACCGACCAGACTTGCCGGCGGCGAGCAGACAGGCGCTCGGACCAACTGTTCAGCGTCACTTACGAAGAATTGCGGCGGCTGGCCTCGAGCGTCCGGCGCGGCGATCCCAGCGCCACGCTCAGCCCTACGGCCCTGGTGAATGAAGCCTGGATGAAGCTCGCGAAATCTCCCGATGTTGGCGCGACGTCGCGGCTGCATTTCAAACGCATCGCGGCTCGCGCCATGCGGCAGCTGCTGGTGGAGGCGGCGCGGCGGCGGAATTCCGGAAAGCGCGGTGGCGGGGCGAAAATTACCGTAACTTTTGACGACGCGTTTCAGAAGAAACCCTCCGGCGAAGACGAACTTCTGGCGCTGAATACCGCACTTGGAATCGCTGGCGCGCATGAATCCGCGGCAGGCGATGATGGTGGAAAGCCGATTCTTCGGAGGGCTGGATGTTCCGGAGACGGCGGCGCTGCTGAACGTTTCGGAAGCCACAGTACTGCGCGATTGGCGAGCGGCGAAGGCCTGGCTGACTCACGAACTTCGCAAAGCATAACGGCTGATCGGCATGCAGTTTTCTTTCCTTTTCGGCCGGAGACCGACGATGGACAGCACTCGCTGGCAGAGAGTCCAATCTCTTTTTCACGAAGCGGCAGATATGCCAGCGTCGCAGCAGCGCGTTTTTCTGGAATCGCAATGCGGCGGAGATGCGGGGCTGGTCAGCGAAGTCCTGATCCTGCTCGAAGAAGACGCGCGCGGCGGCTCGCTGCTCGACGGCGATGTGGCCCAGGTCGCGTCCCAGATTTTCAACGATTCCTCCTCAGGCCCGCTCCCCTTCAAGGAATTCGGACCGTACCGAATCAAAAAAGCGCTGGGCGAAGGCGGGATGGGCGTGGTGTATCTTGCGCGAGCGCGAGGATCTTGGGCAATCAGGTCGCGATTAAGATTCTGCGCGACGCATGGGTTTCGCCCGCGCGCCGCGAACGGTTTAACGCCGAGCAGCGCACGCTGGCGCAGCTGAATCATCCCTCCATCGCGCGGCTTTACGACGCGGACACTTCGCCGGACGGAACTCCCTTCTTCGTGATGGAGTACGTGGAAGGCGTTCCGCTCACGGAATTATTGCAAGACGCAGAAGTGCTCGATTGCGGAGCGCTTGCGTTTATTCCGCGACGTTTGCGAAGCGGTGCTGTATGCGCATCAGCACGCTGTGATTCATCGCGACCTGAAACCTTCCAACATTCTTGGTGAAAGACGACGGAAGCATCCGGCTGCTGGATTTCGGCATCGCCAAGCATCTGGAAAATCTGGGCGAGTTGGTGGATCAAACCATCACCGGTTTGCGACTGATGACGCCGGCTTACGCCGCGCCGGAACAAATTCGCGGCGAGCAGGTGGGGATACAGAGCGACGTCTATTCACTGGGAGTGGTTCTGTATGAACTGCTTGCGGGGCGCTTGCCATTTGATTTGACCAAGCGCACTCCGGCGCAAGCGGAAAAAGTTCTGACCGAGCAAGAAGCGGAGAAGCCGTCGGATGTTGCCGGGAAAGCGGCGGCGATCGGCAGAAACGAACGGCCGCGGAGTGACGGCGAGCAGGACGGCCTGGGCCGATTTGGATGTGCTGTGCCTGACGGCGATGCACAAGGATCCGCAACGCAGATACCAGTCGGTGGAAGCGCTCATCCGGGATGTGAATCATTATTTGGAGGGCGAACCGCTGGAAGCGCGGGCCGATACTTTGCGCTACACGGTGGGCAAATTTGTCCGCCGGCATTGGCAGCTGGTCTCCGCAGCCGCGGTTGTGTTTGCGCTGCTCGTTGGACTGGTGATTTTTTATACCGTTCAGATTGACCAGGGCGCGCAACGCGGCTCTGATGCAAGCGGCGCGAACGCAGCGCATTCAACGGTTCATGCTGAATCTTTTTCAAGGAGGAGACCCATCTGCCGGACCAGCCGATGATTTGCGCGTGGTGACGCTGCTCGATCGCGGCGTGCAGGAAGCGCGCAGCCTGGATGCGGAGCCTGCGGTGCAGGCGGAACTCTACGAGACGTTGGGAGGTATTTACCAGAAGTTGGGCAAGCTCGAGCAGGCGGACTCGCTGATGGAATCCGCGCTGGCGAAACGCGAAGCGCTTTACGGCCCGGACAGCACCGAGACGGCGAAGGGCCTGCTGGCGCTGGGTTCGCTGCGCGACGCAGAAGCAAGATACGGCGATGCCGAGCGGCTAATTCGGCAGGCGCTGGATAGAGATAAGCGCCACTTGCCGGCCAAACGACCCGGCAGTGGCGAAGGCGATGTTAGCGCTCGGAGGAGTGCTGGAAGATCGCGGCGCCTACGACCAATCCATCGCGATTCTGGAGCAGACCGTACAACTTTATTCGGCTCCAGGCTCGGAACCCGTGGACCTTGCGGATAGTTTGTACGAACTGGCGAACGCGCATTTTTATGCAGGGCATTATGAAAAGTCCGAAGCGATCAACGAGCGCGCTTTGGCAATGTATAAACAGATCTACGGCGAACGGCATCCACGCGTGGCCGAAATCCTGATCAACCTGGGCGCGATCCAGCTGGACACGGGACACTACGCCGCAGCGGAGCAGTACGACCGCCAGGCGCTGGACATCGTGCAAGCGTGGTACGGCAAGGATAATCCCGAGACGGCGACGGATTTGACGATTCTGGCGCGGTCGTTGGTTTACCAGAAACGCTATGCCGAAGCGTCGGACCTGCTGCAGCAATCGCTGGCAATCAAAGAGCGCACGTTTGGGAAGGTGCATCCCTACCGTCGCGTCCACGCTCAACGAGTTGGGCTCTGTGGCGCTGCAGGAAGGCAAGTACGACGCGGCAGAGCAATACTTCACGCGCATGGCGGACATTTATAGGACCGAATACGGGGAGCAACACTATCTATACGCCACCGCGCTTTCAAATTTGGCCAGCGTGTACACCGCACAGCAGCAGTGGACTCGCGCGGAGAAGCTCTACCGCCAGGCGATTCCCATTTACACCGAATCGCAATCGCCCACGCATATCAACACCGGCATCGCGCGAATTAAGCTCGGCAGAACTCTCTTGCGCCAACATCGCTATGCGGACGCTGAGGTCGAAACCCACGCGGGCTACGATATTCTCAGCACCCAGATGGATCCGAAGGTGAGCTGGCTGGTGAACGCGCGCAAAGACCTGGTGGAAGAATACGAAGGACTGAAACAGCCGGAGCAGGCGGCAAAATTCCGCGCAGAGATCGCGGCGAACTGAGACCAAGACGCCGGAAATTTCGGCCAAGAAATAATCGTTCGCGCCGATGGCTCAGGCGGATTTACAGACGCAGATCACTGAGTCCGGGATGATCCGCGGGGCGAGCGCCCAGAGGCCAATGAAACACGCGCTCGGACTCCTTGATGGGCAGATCGTTGATACATGCATAGCGGTGATGCATGATGCCCTCGGCGTTGAATTCCCAGTTTTCGTTGCCGTAGGAACGATACCATTGGCCGGAATCGTCGTGTGATTCGTAGGCGAAGCGCACGGCGATGCGTGCACCGTCGAACGCCCACAGTTCTTTCATGCAGGCGATAGTCCAGCTCGCGATTCCATTTGCGCGTGAGGAACCTAATAATTTCCTCGCGGCCGTTGATGAATTCTGCGCGATTGCGCCAGCGGCTGTCCACGGTGTAAGCCAAGCAAACGCGTTGCGGATCGCGCGAATTCCAACCGTCTTCGGCTTTCCGTCACTTTTTGGACGGCTGTTTCGTGAGTGAAGGGCGGGACTAAACTGATTTGGGGTTGACTAGCCATGTCGTTCCTCCTTTTGCTGCGTCGTTGAGTGCTGAGGTTCGGATTGCTGCGGTAAAATTGTGAAACCGAGCGCTTGCAAATCCTTGCGAAGCTGTTCCACCGACTGAAAACGGATTCCGTGAATTCCAGTCGGCGCGGGCCTGCTCCAGATTTACATCCCGGTCGTCAATGAAAAGCGCTTCGGACGGCTGCACCCCGAGTGCGTCAATGCAATGCTGATAGATCGCGGGTTCGGGTTTGACGCTGCGCACTTCGCCGGAAAAGATGTGATGGTCGAAATGGCTGATCCACGCGAAATTGTTTCGCACGTGCGTGGCCATGTCGGTGGGCATATTGGATAGAATCGCCGTTTTGAATCCGGCAGCATGAAGTTGCTGGACCCACAGGACCATGGCGTCGTTGATGTCACTCCACAAGCTCCAGATCCAATTGGCGCGCTTGTTCGATCGTTTCCGTCAGTGATTTTCACTCCAGCCTGCGTCCGCGAATTTCTGCCAGTATTCGCTGGGAAGCAAGTCCCCGCGGTCATATGGAGCGCGTGTCTCCAGATAGGTCGGAAGAAAAGTTCGCGGATCCATCTGAAAGATGGAGGCGAGGCGTTCGATGTTTTCCGCGGAAGGAATATGGCAAAGGACCTCGCCGAAATCCAGAATCACCGCGCGGATTTGCGGCGGTTTCGCGTCTGGAGTGACAGTGTCGGCGGCCATCCATCGTCTCCCTTCAAGACGCGGCGGGCGCACCGAGCGCGAGATCTTCGGCTGCCAGCTGCAGGTAATCCTGAAGCACGGCAACAACCAGATTGTGATCTTCGCGCTGGGGCAGCCCGGAAACGGTGATCGTGCCGACGCATCCTGTGCCCGCTAGAAAAATCGGGAAACAACCTCCGTGGGGAGCGTAATCCTTTGCATCGAGGCCGGCTTTCTCGTACAGGGTAGTTTGAGCGCGCTGATGCGTCAGGCCGATCGCGTAGGAGCTGCGGTGATAGCGCTGTACGACGTTGCGTTTGCGGCGAATCCAGTCCCAATTGTCCGGAGTGGTTCCGGGCATGGCGTATGAGAACAGCTGATGCCCATTGAGATGGATATCAATGGCGACCGCGACGCCGCGCTTTTCGGCTGCGGCCTTAAGAGCGCTGCCCACGGCCCAAGCTGCTGCAGAATCGAAATGTTGGAATTGCAGGCGTTTTTCCTGCAGCGCGATTTTCTCGAGGTCTTGATCAATGCTCATGAAAATTCCAGCTGGAAAATGTGCAATTGCACGCGATGCTTCTGCGGACGACCGACGGGATCCAGCATCCGCAACAAATCATAACAGATTCTGCGGCCTCACCATTTGGTCTGCGTGAAGGGCATTTCGGCGCGCGCCGCGGAGCTTTTGACTCCGGTTTCGAGCACGTTGATCACCGCCAGTCCTTCTTCAGCAGTCACCGGATTGGGCGCGCCGAGGGCAATCGCGTCGCGAATCTCCTTGGTAGTAGGCAAGATAGTTCCCGGGGACATTCGGAACTTGCCGCTTGTCGAAGCCCTCGCCGGTCTTCGTGATTAGCGTTCCCGTCTGCGGGTCCTGTCCCCATCCCGGAGTGCCTGGAATTTCGCCGCGCTTTAACGCCTCTTCCTGAGGATCCATGCCGAATTTTGTGTAACTTCCCAGCGCACCATGAACGGCGAATCGCGGAATTTCCGCAACGTACCAGTGAGGCGCCGTGCAGAATTACGCGCCTGCGGCCGTAGCGGAGGATTGCGTGAAAGTAGTCAACTGCCTGACCGAGCGGGCGCTGCATTTCGAGGTCCGCGTAGATCGCTTCAGGCGGGCCGAATAGTTGCAGCGCCTGGTCCGCAAGATGCGAGCCGAGATCAAACCAAATGCCGCTGCCCGGCCCCGGCTGTTCACGCCAGCGCTGGCGCGGTTCAGGACGATAGCGGTCGTAGTGCGACTCGAAGTGCGCGACTTCGCCGAGCGCGCCATCGGAAATCACCTTGCGCAGAGTGAGAAAATCCGAGTCCCAGCGGCGATCTTGAAACACAGAGAGCAATCTCCCGCGGGCCTTCGCCAATCGGATCAGTTCCCTCGCTTCCGCGACCGTGTTAGTGAACGGCTTATCCACGACGACGTGCTTGCCAGCGTTGGAGCGCTTTGCGGGCCAGATCGAAGTGCGCAATATTCGGCGTCGCGATTACGATCAAATCAATTTCCGGCAGTGCGAAAGCATCCTCCGGTTTCGCGAGCACAGTTACGTCGTAATCCTTTTTGACCTTGGCGCTGTCGCTGGAAACGACATGCGAGAGGCGCAATCCGGGCACGTTTGTCAGCAGCGGAGCGTGAAATGTTTTGCTGGCGAATCCATAGCCGATCAACGCGACCTGTAGAGGTGCTGCGTTCTTAGGACGGTCTAACAAAGGGTTTCTCCTCGGGCGGCCAGTGCCCGAGCCGACCTGAAAGTGCTTGCGCGACGAAACTTCATTATCTATTCTCTAACCGCGCCGGAAAGGCGCTCCCAAATCGATATTCTACTTGAGGTGGCCCAAACTTGCCTCTACCACTGCGGCTATTTCGCTGGACTGCTTTTTTGGCCTTCTTCTGTGCTGATGATTCCCGCGCGCGTAGCAGGTCAAGCCACTGCGCGGGTGCTCGAGGCGAAGTGGGAATTTCGTGCCTTCAGCAAGACGGATCGCGCGGAGTTGAAAGATTGGCACCCCGCGCAAGTGCCCGGGCGTGGTGCAGACCGATCTGCTACGCGACGGCCTGATTCCCGATCCTTTTTACCAAGATAACGACACGCGTCTGCAGTGGATTGGCCTCACCGATTGGGAATACCGGACCACGTTCCAGGCCGATGCCGCGACGCTTGCGCACGATCACGTGGACCTGCTTTTCGAAGGGCTGGACACTTACGCGGACGTTTATGTGAACGACCAAGCCGTGTTGCATAGCGACAATATGTTCCGGCGCTGGCGTGTGCCGGCGAAAACTTTGTTGAAGGCCGGACCGAATACGTTGCGCGTAGTGTTTCATTCTCCGATCGAATCGATGATTCCGAAAGTGAAAGCGCTTCCGTACATTTTGCCGTCGGTGACTTCGCATAACACCGGGAACGAGGAAGACATCGCTACCGCACCGTACACGCGCAAGGCGCCCTATCAATACGGCTGGGATTGGGGGCCGCGCTATGTGACCGAAGGAATCTGGCAGCCGATTCGTTTGGAGACTTGGGACGCGCTGCGCATCGAGAACTTTCACGTGCAACAGCAGAGAGTCAGCAAGGAATTTGCGGCGCTCGCCGCCGAATTCGAAATCGAAGCGAGCCGCAGCACAGCCGCGATCGTTGAAGTTAGCTATGGAGAGCTTAACGGCGCTTCAGCCGCGCCCATCCGGCAGAGCGTGCAATTGGAACCGGGCCTGAATCGCATCAGCGTTCCGATTCACATCGCCAATCCCAAGCTGTGGTACCCGCTCGGCTATGGAGCTCAGGATGCGCTATCGTTTCGCCGCAACAGTGCGGATGGGGCGCGACGTCGCCGCGGACGCCTCGCTGAAGACAGGACTGCGTTCGATCGAGCTGCGCCGCGAAGTGACTGCGACGGGCAAAAGTTTCGCCTTCGTCGTCAACGGCATTCCTGTTTTCGCGAAGGGCGCGGACGTGATTCCGTTCGACAGTTTTCCGAATCGCGTGACGCCGGAAATTCACCGCCAGATTCTGGAGGCGGCGCGTGATGCGCATATGAATATGGTGCGCGAATGGGGCGGCGGATACTACGAGTCGGATGATTTTTACGATATCTGCGACGAACTGGGCATCATGGTGTGGCAGGAATTTATTTTCGGCGGCGACATGGTTCCGGGCGGCGCGGATTTTCAGGAAAATGTAAGGCAGGAGGCCGTCGAACAAGTCCAGCGTCTGCGCGATCACCCCAGTATCGTGCTGTGGTGCGGCAATAATGAAATCGAGACCGGCTGGGTGCACTGGGACGACCGAAAAATTTTCCAAGAAGCGGTTTCTCCCACCGACCGCGAAAAAGTTTGGACGGATTACGTGGTGCTGTTCCATAGCGTCCTGGCGGGCGTTGTCGCGCGTTACGCAGATCCCGTGCCGTACTGGGCCAGCTCCCCCAGTGCGAATTTCGAAGATCCTCCGGACAGCCAAAGCAACGGCGACATGCATTACTGGCAAGTCTGGCACGCACTGGCACCGATCGAAATGTACACGCAGCAATTTCCGCGCTTCATGTCCGAGTATGGATTTCAGTCCTTCCCGGAAATGCGCACCATTCGCACTTTCGCGCAGCCCGGCGACATGGACATCCACTCCGCGACGATGCAGGACCATCAGAAAAATCACGGCGGCAACGAAAGGATTCTCAGCTACATGCTGCGCTGGTATCCGGAGCCGAAGGATTTCGCTTCGTTCGTGTATCTGAGCCAGGTGTTGCAAGCCGAAGCCATAAAAGTTGGCGCCGAGCATTTGCGGCGGCAGCGGCCGAACACCATGGGCTCGCTGTACTGGCAGTTGAATGATTGCTGGCCGGTGGCTTCCTGGGCGAGCATCGATTACTTCGGTCGGTGGAAGGCGCTGCAATATTACGCGCGGCGATTCTATGATGACGTGATCGTTTCGCCCTTCGCACACGACGGCAAGGTGGACGTTTACGTGCTGTCTGACAAGCTGCAACCGCTCAGCGGCCAGGTCCATTGGCGCTTGCTCGATTTTTACGGCAAGTTGCTGTCCGAGAAAACGCAGGACGTGCAGGTGCCTGCACAATCCAGCAGCGCGTATTTCGCGCTAGACGAGAAAGAACTACTGGCAAAGGCTGACCCTAAGAAAAGCTTTCTGGTATTCGATTTGGAAGTTGGCGGACAAAACGTGTCGCGCAACCTTATTTTCTTCGACACCATGCACAATCTCGGTCTGCCCACGTCGGTGCATATCGAAACGTCACTCGCGAGTCTGAACGGAACCTATGCGGTAACACTGCGCTCGCCTGCGCTCGCGCGGAGCGTGTACCTATCGTTCGGCGACTTGGATGTGCAGACTGTTGATAATTATTTTGACTTGCTGCCGGGTGAGGCGGTCACCGTGAAACTCAAGACACCTTCTTCCGTCTCGCTCGATCAACTCCAGAGCTCGCTGCAAGTGATATCGCTGACGGACGCGTTTCCAGCATCTGCAACAATGCACTAATACGCGCGCCGAAATATTTAGATCCTGAGATCTATTGATTATTTGCCGAGGCCGCAACATCCGCCGAGAGCGTGAGGCCGCTGTGGAGTTCGATGTCCTGGCTCGAACGTCCTACCAGAATTTGGAATTCTCCCGGATCCGCGCGCCACTTGTTCGTGTCCCCATCATAGTAGGAAAAAGCGCGGCCATCCAAAATCACCGTCGCGGTTTTTGTTTCGCCCGGTTTCAAATTGATTCGCGCGAATCCCTTTAACTCCTTGGCGGGCCTGGGAACTTTCGCATGCGCCTGCGCCACATAAATTTGCGCGACGTCGGCGCCTGCGCGCGTTCCCGTGTTGGTTACATCGAACGAAACTTGATAGAGCGGCGCGGAAAATCCGTTGTTTTTCGTGTTCGCATCAACCGGCCTGATGGCCAGATTCCCGTACTGGAAAGAAGTGTACGAAAGTCCATAACCGAATGGAAATAAAGGCTTTGTGCCGTTGTGCTCGTACCCGCGATACCCCACGAACACGCCTTCCTTATAGATGACGCGATTGCTTCCAGCCGCGGGGTAGTAATTATCGTGCACTGGATTATCTTCCCAGCGGCGCTCAAAAGTTGCCGGCAACCGGCCCGACGGATTCACGTCGCCAAACAAAATTTCCGCCGCCGCTTTGCCGCCTTCCTGTCCTGGATACCATGCTTCCAAGAGCGCTGGGACGCGATCGAGCCATGCGTTCATGTCCGCGCCGCCACCGGAAGTAAGCACGACGATCGTGTTTTTATTCGCCGCAGCCATTTCCTGGATCAATTCATCTTGTCCCGGAGGCAAATGGAAGGTGCGGTCGGCGCCTTCGGTTTCCGACTGCGGATCAAATCCCACCGCGACTACAACCACGTCCGCCTTCGCTGCCAACTTCTTTGCGTCGGGAAGAACATAAAATCCTTCGCGAGCAATTCCCATATGCAGCCGTCCGCCGAGCCATTCGGACTGGCCGTGATGCTCGAGCACGACTTTGTGCGGATTGGCGTCGAAAGTCAGCGTCGCGACGCCCAATACTTCCTTTGAAGTTGTCCAATCGTCGAGTACGATTTTGTCGTCCACATAAACGCGGTAGTAGCCGCCATCTTCTCCGGTGGAAGAAACGAAAAGATCGTATTTGCCGGCCACGCTCGGCGCGTAGTAGCCGGTCCAGCGAGAGGACAAAGCCTCTGCGGGCAAATTCTTCTTGCTCGGCGGCGGTCCGAAATCGACGCGCTCTTCGATGCGCGCGAAAAACGGTGTTCCTTGCAAGTTCGGATTGGTGAAATGTTCTGCCTTGAATCCCAGCGTGCCGCCGGACGCAGTCGTTGAGAAGGATTTCAGCGCTGCCATTTCCTGCACGGTGGGAATCCCAGGACTGTAAAAGATCTGAGCGGAATTTCCCACGTAGTTGCTGATGCCTTGTAAGAAGCTGACAGCTGCAAATGGCACTACGCGAGCGCTGCCACCACCCACTGGCACGCCGGGATAAGCGTCCGGGCCGACGACCAGGATGGATTTAACCGCATCCTTTTTTAGCGGCAGCAAATTGCCATCATTTTTGAGCAGAACGGCGCCTTCGCGCGCGGCTTGCAGCGCGACTTGATCGCCTTCGCGGTTGTAACGCGAGATCGCGAGATCAGTCTGCTCATGGTCGAGCCAGCCGAACTGAATTGCGACGCGCAAAATACGCCGCACTTTGTCGTCAATGGTCGCAAGGGAAACCTGTCCCTGCTGAATTGCCGGAAGCAGCTTCTCGCGATTCATGAATTTCGCTGACGGCATCTCCAGATCCAAGCCGCCATTAGCAGCTCCCACCGCGTCGTAGGTGGACGTCCAATCGGACATGAGGATTCCGTCAAAGCCCCACTCCTTTTTCAATACCTCGATGTTCAGGTGGGCGTTCTGCGTCATGTGGCTGCCGTTCGTCAAATTGTAGGAATCCATCACCGCGCGCACGTGGGCCTGCTTCACCGAGGCTTCGAACGCGGGGAGATAAATTTCGCGCATGGTGCGCTCGTCAATGATGGAATCGGTGTTGTGGCGATCGTAGTCGGAATTGTTTCCCAGGAAATGTTTGGCCGTGGCGCTGACTCCCTGGCTTTGCATTCCTTCGATGTAGCCCACAGCGATTTGCGACGCGAGATACGGATCTTCGCCCAAGTATTCGAAATTGCGGCCATTCATGGGTGCGCGATAGATATTGAAGGCAGGTCCGAGCATGAAATGCACGCCCTTCGCGCGGGCGTCGCGGGCAATTTGAGTTCCCACTTCGGCGGCGAGCGTGGGGTCCCACGAAGCCGCGAGCGAAATTCCGCCTGCCATCGTGGTCGAAGGGCCGCCGTGGCGAACTCCGATGGGTCCGTCGGCCATGCGCAAGCGGGGCAAGCCAAGATCGGGATACGCGCGGATGTAGAAATCGTCCTCGCCGCCGATCATGTCAATCTTCTGCTCGAGCGTCATTTTGCTGAGAATCGCTTCCACGCGTTGTTCGGCGTCGCCAGGGGCGGAAGTAGCGGAAGGAACCAGCGCGGCGGTGATTCCTAGAAACAGCAATACCACGATCGCACCAATTCTCCGCGGCGACGGCGTGACGCTCGTGCGTGCAGATATCATCGGCTCTCTCCCTTGGCTCTTGCGTAATAGTTATTTATTTCGGCGAATCGTCCGTGTGGCCCGCGCTGCCCTGCAGTTTGTGAAATTCTTCCATTTCGCGGTCAGCGTCCGCAGCTTTGCCCTGCTTGCGATAAATGCCAGCCAGGCCAAAATGCGCTTGGGCGGCCAGGTCCGTATCTTTTTCCACGCGCAGTAGATGCGCCCAGGACTTTTGGGCCAAGCCGTCGTCTCCATCCATTGCCGCAGCTTTACCAAGCATGTAGAGAGTCTCCGGCATGTCTTCCTTCAATTTGTCGGAATGTGCGAGCGCCTCCCGCGCTTCGTGGAATTTCCCCAGCTGCACCAGAGCTTCACCCAAACGATAAAAAGCTTCGGGACTGCCCGGCTGAGTTTCGGTTTCCAGCTGGAATTGTTCGGCAGCCTTATCCCATTGCTGGGCGCGGGCGTAAAGCTCACCGAACTCCAAGTGAAGTCCGGCGGTCTGCGGGCGCAAACGCAGCGCTTCGAGAAATTCGCGTTCGGCCGCGGGAACATCGCGCAGCGCGGCGTAGTCCTGCGCCATCATCTGATGGGCGCGCGCGGAATCCGGGAAACGTGCTTCGAGTTCGTCAAAAACTTGTTTGGAGAGCAGACCGGAAGCGCGGCCGTAGTAATAGAGCAGGTCGGGATCATTCGGATTTTGCGCCAGCGCCTTTTGCAGGACGGTCACAGCGTCCGGCAATCTTCCCGCTTCGAGCAGCGCGATGCCCAGCGCGTCCACCTCGTGCGCCTTCTCCAGATGCGGAATCGCTTCGCTGGCATACCCTTGCGCGAGCAGCGCGTAACCCAACAGCCGGTGGGCGCCCTCGAGGCCGGGACTGAGTTCGACGGCGCGCTTCAGCGGCGGAATGGCGGCCGCATAATCGCGCTTTTCGATGTAGACATCTCCGAGGTCTACGAATGCGAGGGCAAGCTTGGGATCAAGTTCGGCGGCTTTCTGAAATTCAACCACGGCCGCATCCAATTGTCCGCTTTTTTCGGCCTCAACTCCGGCATGCAGATGCTGCAGTGCCGGCGACGGCGCAGACGCCTGCAGCGCGAGCAGAAGTGAAAGTAGAACGCCGCTCATGATTTCTCCGGCTCGCGGACTTCGAGAAATTGATCGGCCTTGACGCCTTCAAGGACTTGATGCGCACCGGAGGGCCAGCGAATTTCGACCCTAGCAACTTCCGCAGATCCCAGACCAAAGTGCAGGCGCTTGTCGCTCGCCGAAACGTAACTGCCGGCGGTGGTGGCGAATCGCGTCTGTCCATTGACCTGCACGCGCGCGCCGAGCCCGTCGCGGTTGCTGCGCGTTCCACGCAACGCAATGGAAAGCCAGTGGCCGGTGCCTGCGTGATTCATAAGCAGCAGGGGTTCTCCGCCGAGCGAGGTGACGACGACATCCATCCAGCCATCGTTATTCAAATCGCCGAACGCAGCGCCGCGGCCGGCAATCGCGGAAGTGATGCCTGAATCGGCGCGCTCGAAACGGCCATTGTGATTCAGCGCCAGCAGCGGAGGTTCCTTGTAATGCAGCATATGGTCAATCTGCTCGACATTGTCCAGCACGTGGCTCTGCGCGACGAACAAATCCTTCCAGCCGTCGTTGTCGAAATCCTCCAGGCCTACGCCCCATCCTGAGCTTGCGGCCGAGAGCAAACCCAAGCCGGCTTGCAGACTGCGATAGCTGAATGACCCGTTGCCGTCATTGTGAAAGAGCGCGTAAACCTCGCGCGGCAGCACCGTCACCAGTATGTCCGGGCGTCCGTCGTTGTCGTAGTCTTGAAAGACAGTACCCATACCGGAAAGAGGCTTGCCATCGGCAGTGAGCGCAGTGCCGGCTTCGAGCGCACGCTCGGTAAACGTGCCGTCGCCATTATTGCGGAAGAGAAACTGCCGCATGCCGTCGTTCGATACGAAAATATCCGTGAATCCGTCGTCATCGTAGTCCGCAAAAGAGACTCCGAGCGCGCGTCCCTTGAGCGCGGCAATTCCAGATCGCTGGCTGACGTCTTCGAAAGTGCCGTCGCCGCGATTGCGATAAAGAATATTCGTAGTGGAAGGGAATTCGGCGGGCGGGCAATACGTCTGCCACTCGCCGCCGCATATCTTGCTGTGCTGCGTGTCCCAGAGCATGTAGCGCGTGACGAACAGGTCGAGGTGGCCGTCGTTGTCGTAATCGAAAAAGCCCGCAGAACAGCTCCAGCCTCCCGCCTCGACGCCGGCTTTGGCCGTGACGTCGGTGAACGTGCCGTCGCCATTGTTGTGATACAGCGTATTTTTTCCGTAGTTGGTTATGTAGAGGTCGGGAAAGCCGTCGTTGTCATAGTCGCCGACCGCCACGCCCATACCGTAATTGCCGTCGCCCGCGTTGGCTAGACCGGCTTCCTTGGTAACGTCCGTAAAGCTGCCATCCGGATTTTGGCGGTATAGGCGATTCCAGTTTCGCGGGTCGTGCCGGTCGAATGTCTCCGGCGGATGCATCGGATTAGTGAGTTGTCCGCTATTGACCAGAAAAATGTCGAGCAGTCCGTCGTTGTTGTAATCGAAGAGCGCTACGCCGCCGCCCATGGTTTCGATCAGGTACTTCCGAGGCGTGGGCGAATTCACGTGCTGGAAATCCAGACCGCGCGGGCGCTTCACGTCAAATACTGCGGCAGAGGTGGGTAATACCAAGCCCATAGCAGCGAGCGATTCGAGGAAATCGCGTCGTGAGATTCGGCGGTTCATGCGATCTTTTGGGAGCTCCGCTGGGACCAAGGCAAGGTTAGCAGAAGTCAGGTGAGGACGCATCGCGTGAACAAAGCTCGTGGATGCGGGTTCGACCGCTGTGGTCATGGCGCTCAACTTTTCCACGAACTCGAACGGGAGGGACTCCAATTGCCAGGACCGAGTGCACGAACGCTTCGCTGAGGATAACTGCTGGAAGTTAGCGGAGCCCAAGGTGGATGCCGGGAGGACAGGCATCCACCTTCGCTCCATTCACGCGCTAGAACAGGAACTTCAGAGCCAACTGAATCAAGCGTGGACTGTTGAGTTGACTGTTGACGATCCCGAAGCCGGTGTTGTTGGTCGCTCCCAGAGCCACGTTATTGCAGCAAGCGGCGTTGGGAAGGCCAAACTGGACGCGATTGAATGCGTTGAAGAACTCCGCCCGGAACTGCAGGCCAAGCTTGTTTTCCGGGCCGAAGTTCGTCGTCTTATAGACCGCAATGTCCCAGTTATTGATTCCGGAGCCTCGGATTGTGGGATCCACTCGCGATTCGTCGCCAAAGGCCCAGGCCGAGGCCGCGAGAGTGCCACCCGGAGGCGCGAAGCAGTTAACGTTGAACGCAACGAACCCATTGAAGTTAGGCGCTTGCGCTCCGGCCCCTTTGTTGCACCCTGGTATGACATTCGGACGCAGAGCAAAGTTTTGTGTGAAGCCCGCGCTTGACAGAGCGGTGGACGCACCATACGAGAATGGCACGGGGAAGCCCTTCTGAAACGATGTGACGCCATCAACGCCCCATCCGGAAACTATCTTTCCGACGACACCAGAAGCGTCGGACATATACCTTTGTCCGTGGCCAAAAGGCAGGTCATAGACGTAGCTGAGGACCAGACGCTGGGACACATCCTGTGCGGAGAGCGATTTCTCTCCCTTGAGGTTGTTCCAGTCTTGAACTTGGCCGACGCCAGACCCCTCTAGCCAGGTTGTCAGAGTGTCTGTGTTGCTTAACAACTTAGCGTTGGTATAGGCAGCGAGGAACGATCCGCCACTTGTAAACCGCTTAGTGACGGTGAGTTGGAACGAGTTATAGTTGCTGCCGCAGCAGCCATCCCCGACAAGGGACAGGCCGCTATACTGGGGGTAGGGACGGTCCAACTGACCGGCGGGAATCGTAAGGTTCGTCGTCGGATTTAACCCGCTTACAGTCGTAATCCCGGTGAACGGGTTCGGAATCTTCTGAGTAATAGTGACCGGTTGATTTGCCAAGGATTGTTGCTCTGCTTGAGCGTAAAACGAATCGGGAATATTGTTAATTGAAACGTTATTTGAATTCGCCAAATGCACGCCTCGGGAACCGGCGTACGCGGCGTCAACGAATATGCCTCCGGGGAGCTGTCTCTGGATGTCCAGGTTGAACTGCTGCAAGTACCCGGGTTTATAGTCATTGTAGGGAGCCTCAAAGGGGTTTCCACCAGCGTTAAAAGCCGAAACATTCCCGTTGCTGGGAAGCGGCGTATTGACAGTCGGACCAAACGGCCCGTTGGTAGGGCAATTCAGCGTTCCGGAAGGTGACTGGGGGCTGGCGACACCGGGTGTGAGCGCGCAGTTAGTAGCGGTGAGCGTGCTGTTTGGAGTGATCCCGCTGTTTGTGGTTGCAACCCACAGAGTCGACGCCAAGTTGAGCGGGTCATTGCTGGGGTTCATATTGAACAACAGCCAGTTAGGGATGTAGAAGACGCCGTAACCTGCGCGGATGACTGTCTTCTGGTCCCAGCTATAGGCAACTCCCAGGCGCGGCATTACTTCCTTCTTGTACAGCGGTACTGCGGTCCGCCCGGAGTTTTCGCCGGTGGTCACAAAGAAGATCTCGCCCGGGCAAGCGCTGCCTGGAACTCCATTCGGAAGCCCTGTCACGGTATTCAAGGTCGAGCTGCAACCTGTAACCGTGCGGTTGACCGCGGTCGGATCCAAATAACTGGAAAGGTTATGACGCTCCGAGAAATTTCCCGGCAAGTCGTAACGCAGACCGTAGTTGATCGTCAGCTTTTGCGTGACCCTCCATGTATCTCCAAAGTAAAAGCCCCGATAGGTCTCCTTTTGTGCTACGAGCGCCGGGATCTGCGCTTCACCGTAATTGTGGTTGAACACGCTCGATTGGTTGAGGCCGTACCCCAATAGGAAATCAGCAAAGGAAATGCCGCCCGTCCCGCCGGAAACGGCATTGTTGCTCGTCCAGCTGCCATCAAAAGCGAAAGCGCCGCTGGCGATGTTCGTCTGGGCGTAGTTGTCGTATGTCTCTGTGAGCTGGCCGCCAAACACCCATGTATGTTTCCCCTTGATCCAGGTGAGGCTGGGCGAGACGTTGACTTGGGTATCGTGGTCTTCGATGAAGCTCTGGCCTTGGGAACAGGTAACGGCCGAGTCCTGCGGATCGAAGCACGGCGTGAACGGCGACCGGCCGGCGGATGGAATATCGGCATTGTAAGACGAAGGCCAGCCATATTGAGTCAAATCGAAGTTCGAGTTTGTCGGCGAGCGCAGGTAGTGGAAGCGGCTACCGCTGGCGTTGATGTTCAGAATGATGTCCGGGCGGATCGTATAACTGTAGTCTATGGCGAGGGCGTTGGTCTGATACGTTTCCGCGCACTTGTCAGCGCACAACCCCGTGCCGAAACGGATCTAATGGAAGATCCAGTAAGTTGAAGAAGTTGTAACGGGCGAAGATGTGCTGGTTGGCATTGATGTTTTGGTCTACGCGGCCGACATATTGATTGGCATTGCCGCCCGAGGCCCCGGCTGCGGTAAAGTTATTTAGCTTCGTTGTCGTTCGTCGGCATCGCAATGAACTTCAGTTCTACCAACGCAGCCGGATTAATTACGGGAATCGTATTGTTGACGAACTGCTTTCGGGCGCAATTTGGTGCCGTTTGCGTCGCGATACACGTAGCGCTAACGCTGAGTGGATCGTAAATGGGAACATCCGCCGGGAATACGCCCCCTCGCTCACCCACGGTGGGCACGGTCGTAGTAAATACTGTGGACGCGCGCTGGCGGTATCCGTCATAGGCGAAGAAGAAGAAGGTATGGTCTTTAATTATCGGACCACCAAACGTGCCGCCGAACTGATTCTGCACATAAGGTGGATTCGCACCCACGAAATATGGCCGCGAGTTGAGGACTTTATTGCGCAAATACTCGTACGCTTCGCCGTGAAACTGGTTCGTGCCGCCCTTGGTGCTCAGGTTGATCACGCCACCCGAGAACTTGCCCCATTCCGGCCCCAGGTTATTGTATTGCACCTTGAATTCGGAGATGGCGTCCTGGTCGGGAATCAGAACCGGCAGGTTGATGTAGCCGATATTGACTGGCTGGCCGTCAATGTACTCGGCACTCTGGTTGCCAAACGAGCCGCCCACCTGGTAATTGCCCCAGCTGAACGGATTCGGGCCTACTTGCGAACCGCCGGTTGCGGAACCCGAGCCGCTGCCCCCCGCGATAGCAGCTGGAGAAAGCGTGATGAGGGAGAAAACGTTGCGGCCATTCAGGGGAATTTCGTTGGTCTTGCGCTCGTCAATAACTTGGCCGAGTGACGTTGTGGTGGGCTGTAGCAGGGGAGTTTCCGCGGTAACTTCCACGGTCTGGGTGACCGCGCCGACCTCCATAGTGGCGTCAATGCGGACAGCCTGCTGGACTTGCACGACTACCGAGTCGCGCTTGGTGTGTTTGAAGCCGGCCTTCTCAAAGTCCACGCGATATTCGTTGGGACTCAAGTTCACGAACTGATACAGCCCGTCCGCGCCTGTCGTGTAGGTCTGCTTTGCGGACGTGCCTATGTTCGTCAGCGTAACTTGCGTGTCGGGAACCGCAGCGCCCGAGGCGTCCGTAACAGATCCCGAAATGGAACCGAATGTGGACTGCGCCGAAAGCGGCGCGCCCAGTAGCATGGCGGCAAGACAAACGAAAAGACTCACGGCGAGTACAAACAGAAGGCGATTCGGCGACTTATTCATAAATCTTTCTCCTCCCCCAAGAGAAGCGCGTTAGGCCCACCCGGCCTACGCCACAAAGTCGGTAACACCGCCACGTACCCGAGCGGGAAATTACGCCAGAGATCGCCCCACGATGTCCAACAGAGTTGCGCACACCAAGACACACCCATACGACCGCTAGAGCCACCCTGAACAAAAAGCTCTTTAGATACAACCTATCATTTTTTTCAATACCACCCAGCTGCGCAGCATTTAGCGTCAAGTGCCCTTCCCTTGTCAAGCTAAAAATAACGATTTTCTAAAGACTTTTTCGTCAATTCACGAAAATGGCCATGACGCCCGCTTTAATTCGCAGTATTATGCTGCGGGGCAGACGTGCCCTTCATCCCTGCGCGCGTTCCTGGCTATTGATCGCGCGAACTGCTCAGATTATTTTTTCTGCCGAAAATCTTTAAAGAGACAGCCCCATGGAAAGTCGCAGCAAGCATCAGGGCGCCCGCAAGGCTCGCGTCGTCACACTGAAGGCGGTGGCCGAGCATGTAGGACTAACGCCCGGCACTGTTTCAGCGGTATTGAATAACTCCGCCGCCGCCCGCTCGGTGCCGGAACGCACCAAGAAGCGTGTTCTCGCCGCTGCACGTGAACTGAATTACCGTCCAAATTATTTGGCGCGCTCCTTGCGCGTGCAACGTACATACACCATCGGAGTGATCACTCGGGATTTGGGTGACGCCTATGCCGCGATGCTCATCAGCGGCATTGAACGCTATCTTCGCCAACACAGTTTTTTCTTTCTCACGGTTGCTCACCACAACGACAAAAAATTGCTGGACAGCTACTCGCACATTCTTCTGCAACGAGGAGTCGAGGGCCTGATTTCGGTGGACACCTTGCTCGGTGAATCCATGTCGTTGCCCACAATCGCCATCGCGGGTCACCGCCCCTTGGAAGGCGTGACCAATATCCTTCTCGATCATCGCCGCGCGGCACAACTGGCGCTGCAACACTTGTTTCAACTCGGCCACCGCGAAATAGCGTTCATGAAGGGCCCGCACTACAGTTCGGACTCTACCGATCGCTGGAAAGCCATCCTGCACGTCGCGCAAGAACTCGGCATCGTTGTGCGGCCGGAACTCACCATTCACTTGGAAGGCGATTTGTCCACACCGGAAGTCGCCTATCCCGCGACCAAAGCGTTTCTGTGCAATCGGAAAATGGCATTCAGCGCGCTGTTCGCGTTCAACGACAATTCCGCCTTAGGCGCCATCAGCGCTTTCCAGGAAGCCGGGATGCACGTCCCGAACGATATTTCGGTCGTCGGATTTGACGACATCAAGATGGCTCCGTACAGCAATCCGCCGCTGACGACGGTGCGGCAGCCTCTGCTGAAGATGGGCGAGATTGCCGCGCGATCGGTGCTGAACCAAATCAAGAACAGCGAAGATTACGTTGCGGAGATATTGATCGAACCCGAATTTGTAGTGCGCAAATCAACGGGAACGGCGTGCTTGCAATTGTCGTCGTGAGATGAAAGATTGCGGAGTGCATAGTCGTCAGCTGCAACATTTCAACCGAAATAACGGGAGAGCCCCGATTCGATGCCCATAGCCAGTTCGAATGTTTCCCCTGCAGCCGCGGCCGCGCCTGTTTCCACAGATCGAGCGGCCATGGCGATGGTGACGACCCTGTTTTTCATGTGGGGATTTCTCACCTGCCTTAACGACATTTTGATTCCGCACTTAAAATCCATCTTCGATTTGACCTATGCGAAAGCGATGCTCATCCAGTTCAGCTTTTTCGGTGCGTACTTCGTCTTTGCATTGCCGTCCGGGAAATTAATCGAGTGGATTGGTTACAAGAAAGCGATGGTTGGCGGCCTATTCACGATGGGCGTGGGCGCGCTGCTGTTTGTGCCGGCAGCGAGCGCGCCTTCCTTTCCGCTGTTTCTGGCGGCATTAATCATTCTTGCGGCAGGTATTACGATATTGCAGGTTTCCGCGAATCCGTATGTGGCTGTCCTGGGCCCTGAGAGAACGGCGTCCAGCCGTTTGAATTTGACGCAAGCGTTCAACTCTCTCGGCACGACGGTGGCGCCATGGTTTGGCAGCATGCTAATTCTGAGCGGAGCGCCCGTCGCGATGGATGTGATCCGTGGAATGTCCAGCGATCAACTGCAAGCCTATCGATTGCAGCAGGCTTCTTCCGTGAAGCTGCCCTATCTCGGTCTGGCAATCGCGCTCTTTGTGCTCGGCTTGGTCATTGCGAAATTCAAACTGCCGGTGATCTCCTCGGTCGAGCCACACGGAAAGGTTCACGATTCCATCTGGAAATATCCGCGATTGATAATGGGCGCGATCGGAATTTTTGTTTACGTGGGCGCCGAAGTGGCCATCGGCAGTTTGCTGGTTAACTACATGAGCCAGCCCAATATTGGAAACATCTCGATCCAACTCGCCGCAAAATTCGTTTCCCTCTACTGGGGCGGTGCGATGCTGGGCCGGTTTATTGGGTCGGCCGTGCTGCAGAAAGTGCGCACCGGCACCGTGCTGGGTTTTTCGGCCCTCACGGCGTTTCTGCTGGTCGCCCTTTCGATGCTCAGCTTCGGACATGTGGCAATGTGGAGCATCCTGTTCGTTGGATTCTTCAATTCGACGATGTTCCCCAGTATTTTCACGCTCTCGATTGAGGGCCTCGGCCCGCTCACAGGCAAGGGCTCCGCCGTGTTGATCTGCGCCATCGTAGGCGGTGCGATCATTCCGGAGCTGCAGGGCGTACTCGCGGACCACATCGGAATCCACCACGCTTTCATTCTGCCGGCGCTGTGCTACCTGTATATCGCGTCTTTCGCATTCAAAACCAACCAGCCACGCCGCGAAGTATCTGCACATTCTTGAGCCCATGCTGAGCGCGCGAACCGAGATCGTTGTTCGCCCTCGACACGGTTGCAGCGGAATTGCTATTCGCTCGCTTGGCGATTCGTGTACATTGCTTGCCGTCACGCGGCAGCCGTGTTGCGTCGAACTCCGTCGCGTGCTGCCGGGGACTCAAAACTAGAAGTTCGCAAACAACGGAGCCCGCTACTCGGACATGACTTCAGATTCGTTCTCGATCGGAATTGATTTCGGAGGCACGAATCTGCGGCTGGCGGCCTACCGGCCCGCGTCTGGATTTCTGGAAACAATTCAAATGCCCACGCGCCTGCAGGCTGGACCAGATGCGGTCGTCGCCGATATGTGCGCAGGAATTCGCAAACTTCTGGATCGTTATTCTCCGCAGCTCGCGCTGGAAGGCATCGCCATCGGTTCGCCGGGACCAATCGAATTACCCGAAGGCCGGCTGCGAAACCTGCCCAATCTTCCTGGCTTCGACGGACTGGAATTGCGCGCGGCCGTGGAGCGAAGCGTGGGCACGCCTGTCGTCGTGGAAAATGATGCCAACGTCGCAGCTCTGGCGGAATGTGTCGCTGGCAAAGGGAAGACTCTCGGAATCGATACCTTGTGTTTCCTGACGCTTGGCACAGGGGTGGGCGGCGGAATCATTTTCCACGGGAAAATTTGGGACGGGTTGAATGGGATGGCCGGCGAAGCGGGCCACATTAATATATGGCCGGACGGCGCGGCATGCGGGTGCGGCGCGCGCGGCTGTCTGGAGCCATTAGCGTCAGCGACTGGGGTGCGGCGCAGAGCCAAGGAAATGATCGCGGCGGGAAAATCGCCGGCGTTGGCAGCGCTGGAAAAAAGCAATCCCCATTTCACGCCTCGTGATGTCGCCGGGCTTGCCACCGCAGGCGACCGCGACGCGCAGAGGATTTTCGACGAAGTGGGACTCGCGCTGGGCCGGGGGCTCGCGGCGCTCGTCAACACGCTCAACTTGCCTCTGTATGTGGTGGGCGGCGGCTTATCGAGTTCCTGGAATTTATTTTCGCCGGCGCTCTTTGAGGAATTGCGCTATCGCAGCTACGTTTTCCGCATGACTGACCCGGAAAAGTCCGATGCCGCGCGCGGGACCAAGGCGAAAACATACGTCACGCTCACGGAGTTGGGTCCCGAGGCCGGTCTGCTCGGTGCGTGCATACTCCCGTTCACGGCGTCTCCACATGGCGCCTAGCCTGGACAATACGATCGCGGCCGCGCAGCCGCCACGCGCACTTGCCCCTTGTCGCCAGGAAACTCTATGAGACTGAATTCCTACCTGCTCAAGGCCAGCATCGTCGGCGCACTCGGCGGATTGCTGTTTGGGTTCGACACCGCCGTCATCGCCGGCACCACTCACTCGCTGCAACAAGTTTTCAACCTCTCGGAGTGGTCGAAGGGAATTACGGTTTCGATTGCGCTATGGGGAACCGTCGTTGGCGCACTGAGCGCGGGCATGCTGGGTCAACGCTTGGGTGGTCGAAACGCCCTGCGCTGGATGGCGGTACTGTACATCGTTTCCTCCCTTGGCTGCGCCGTCTCCTGGAGTTGGCCGGCGCTCGTAATTTTCCGTTTCATTGGAGGACTGGGCATCGGGGGTTCCTCGGTCCTGGCTCCGGTATATATCGCGGAGCTGGCTCCCGCGGACTTACGCGGCCGCCTGGTGGGGATGTTTCAGATCAACGTGGTGTTGGGAATTCTATTGGCATATTTTTCGAACTATTGCATCGCCAGGCTTGGCTTGGGCGCGCTCGAATGGCGCTGGCAATTGGGTGTTGCCGCGGCGCCTGCCCTTGTTTTTCTTGTCATGCTTTTCGGAATTCCACAGAGTCCTCGCTGGCTGGCCACGCAACATCGCATCGAAGAAGCGCGCAATGTGCTGAAGCTCTTGCGCCCCTCGAATTACGAAACGGAACTTAAAGAAATCGTGGACTCGATTCACTTGGAGCGATCGCAGGGCGACGAGCCGCTATTCCAGCGCAAATTTCGTTATCCCATTCTTGTGGCGGTCGCTACCGGAGTGTTTAATCAGCTGTCGGGAATCAACGCAATCCTCTATTACTTGCCTTCCATTTTTATGGCGGCTGGGTTCAGCAACTTGTCGGGCGATTTGCAGGCCGTCGCCATCGGCGCCATGAATCTGTGTGCCACGCTGCTGGCCATGACCTTAATTGACAAGCTTGGCAGAAAAACTTTACTGCTGATCGGTTCGGCGGGAACGGCTCTTTGCCTGGCGGGTGTGGCTATGATTTTTTTCACGCAACGCAATCAGGACTGGCTGGTCTGGATCCTGGTGGGCTATATCTTCTTTTTCGCTCCGCTCGGTGCGGTCATCTGGGTTTATGTGGGCGAGATCTTTCCCAATACTGTGCGCTCCAAGGGCCAGGGACTGGGAAGCTCTTCGCACTGGATCATGAACGCCATCATTTCCGCTCTGTTTCCCGTCGTGGCGAAAGCCTCCGGCGCCTATCCCTTCGTATTTTTTGCCGCCATGATGGTCTTACAATTCTTCGTCGTCACGTTCTTCTACCCGGAAACGAAAGGATTCACCCTCGAGGAAATGCAACACCGCCTGGGAATCGACTAGCGAAACGAAGACGCGTTTCCCGCGACATCGTTTCTGCGGCACTCGTAAAGCCAGACGCGGGGGCTTGCGCCGATGCGCTTGAGACCGTTCGGCGAACGCCGCGATGAGCGGTTTCCGGCCGAAGCAGTCCTAGGTGCTGCTCTCGGCCAGCGGCAACCAAACCTGAAAGCGAGTTTCGCCGGGCTTCGAGCTAACTTGGATATCTCCGCGATGCTTTTTCACGATTCGCTGCACCGTATCGAGGCCGAGACCAGTGCCTTGGCCGACTCCCTTGGTAGTGAAGAAAGGCTCGAACATGTGCGCCTGTACTTCCCGCGAAATTCCCGGACCATTATCGGTGATCTCCACGACGACGGAATTGTCATCCCGAAACGTTCGGACTTTAAGCTTGCCCTCGCCGCCCATGGCGTCAATCGCGTTATCAATGATGTTCGTCCAAACCTGATTTAGCTCGCTGCCGAATGAATTTACGAGCAGCGGAATTTTTTGGTAATCGCGCTCCAGCACGACGCCGTGCTTGAGCTTGTGATTCAAAATCGTGAGCGTCGTTTCCAGACTCTTCACAATGTCAACATTCTGCAGCGGCGTCTGGTCCATGTATGTGTATTCTTTGATGGCACGGACCAGATCTGAAATGCGCGATGTGCCGCTCTCGATTTCGTTCAGGAGAGTCGCGACTTCCACCGAGGCAGCGATCCGTACCAGGGCAGCTCGGGCTGTTTCTGCGTCCAATATAGCGAACAAGGATTCCAGCGCTTCGGGTTTGACGTTCCTTCGTGCCAGGTCCGCGGCCATTTGCCACAAGTCGTTCTGACCGTGGCTGCGCAGCAACGAATCGATTTGCTCTTCCAGATCGCTCATGGCCAGGGGATCCGGCGGAACGGCGTCGCTCTGGATAAAGGCGTTCTCCAGCTTTTCGATCTCTGCTTTCTGCGCCGCCGACAGGTCGCGACTTCCCAGTTCGTGGCTGGCGTCGCGGATTTTCTTCAGCACATCCCGCAACTGGCTCGCGGCGCGCTTCGCGGCGGAGGCGGGATTGTTGAGTTCGTGTGCGAGCCCGGCGGAAAGCTTTCCCAAAGAAGCGAGCCGGTCACGCTGCTGCTCGCGCCGCGTGGTTTCGCGAATTCTGTCGGACATCATGCCCACCAACCGCTGAGTCAGTTCAGGCATGTTGTGAACAAGTTCCGGAAACTGGGACGCCGGAAAGCGCAGTATGCGCGAATCGGTTATCGCTTTCGCGCCCACGGTAAATTGTTTCATCCGCGAAAACGGCAGCACTCCGGTCACATCCCCTTGCTTGACCGGAATTACCACGGTTTCGCCGGCCAATTCGCCGCGCACCTGCAGCTGTCCCTGGAGGAAAACAAACATCGCATCCGCGGGATCGTCTTGCCGGAAGGCCGTGTCGCCCGCCTTTAGATTCAATTCAGTTGCCTGGCCGATGAACCAGGCAATCTGATCATCGGGCAAATCCGCAAACGCCGGCACCTTCAGCAATTCAGATTTTTCGACCATTAGACCTTGCTCAAATATTGATGGATGAACTGCACGGCAACCGATCCTTCGCCGACGCCGGAAGCCACCCTCTTCACCGAACCGTGGCGCACATCACCCACGGCGAAAAGCCCCGGAACATTTGTCTCCAGCAAGTAGGGATCCCTGTCGAGGCTCCAGCCTTTGGGGCGATCTCCGTCTCGAATCAGGTCGGGACCCGTCAAGATGAATCCGTGCTCGTCACGTTCGACAAGATCGGCCAGCCAGCTGGTTCGCGGCTGCGCTCCGATGAAAATGAACATCGCACTCGCTGGCACGCGCTCAATCTGGTTTGTGTCCGAACAAAGAAACGAAATCTCTTCCAGATGACTTTCCCCGTGCACTTCGGAGACGCTGGCGTTCGCCCACAACTGCACGTTGGGCCTCTCATTGATTTGGTCTATCAAGTATTGTGACATGGTGCTCGAGAGAGATTTGCCGCGCACGACGATAACAACGCGCTCTGCGTACTTGGCAAAGTTCATGGCTGCCTGGCCCGCTGAATTCGCTCCGCCGATCACGTAGACGATTTCGCCCTTGCAGGACAATGCTTCGGTCGAACCGCCGCCGTAATAGACGCCTGCACCTTGCAGGCGATCGATCCCCGGAGCTTCCAGACGCCGCCACTGGACGCCCGTGGCAATCATCGACGCGTGGCACGAAATCTCGTTGCCATCGGCCATTTTGATCATGCGATACGGGCCTTCGAGGCGTATGCCAAGCGCTTCTTGCGGCGCCAGAATTTCCACGCCGAATCGCTGCGCTTGCACGACGGCGCGACGGGCCAGGTCGCCGCCACTAAGCCCCATCGGAAATCCCAGATAATTTTCGATGCGCGAACTCATGCCGGCTTGCCCACCGGGAGCTTCGCGTTCGATCATCACGGTGTGGAGACCTTCCGAGGCGCCGTAAACGGCCGCAGCGAGGCCCGCGGGCCCGCCACCCACGATCGCCAAATCATAAAAATTCGTTTGCGCGCGAGTTTTTAGACCAACTTTTTGCGCGACCTGTGAGGGGACGCTGTCCAAAAGCTTTGAGCCATCCGGAAAAAGTACAACCGGGAGACTGGAGGCCTCCGGACCCAGAACTTCCAGCAGACGCTTCGTTTCCGGATCACTCGCGGAAAGTTCAACATCAATCCACTGATAGGGCACTCGATTGCGCGCCAGAAAATCCCGCAGCTCATACGATTTGGGAGACCAGCGCGTCCCCAGCACCCGAATGCCTTCAAATTTCGGCCGGTACGAAGCCCGCCAATCGTCAAGCAAATCGTCCAATTGCGGGTACAAGTGCTCCGTAGGCGGATCCCACGGCTTCAAAAAGAAATAGTTGATGCTGGCTTCGTTGATGGCGCCGATCGCTGCGTTCGTGTCGGCGTATGCGGTGAGCAGCGCCCGCTTGGCGTCCGGGAAGATGTGCATCGCTTCCTGCAGGAAGGCGACGCCGTCCATGTGCGGCATGCGTTGGTCGGCGAGGAGCAAGGCCACGCTGTCATTGCGCAGTTTCAACTGCTTCAGCAGTGCGAGCGCGGCCTCGGGAGAATCGCTGCCAATCACGCGGAAGTCGGCACCATATTTCGTACGCAGGTCGCGCTCGATGGCGCGCAGCACATCGGGGTCGTCGTCAACACTTAACAAGATTGGTTTCGCCATGTTCGGTCCCAGTTTTAATGCACAAAGAACGTTGGACAGCTTAGCCGTTTCCGGAAATAGGATGACACAAGTCGCGGTCTCAAGGTACTGATGCTGCAAACATGAGCTTGGATGACAGCACCTGGAACAAACCCAGGGCCATGTCTCGCGGCGGCAGTGGATCTTCGACGACCTCGATGAGACACCAACTGGCAAGCATTGCAACGGAATGGAGGGTCTGCTCAAGGAAGGCGGCGAAGCAGCCGAGGAAGATTACGAAAACGACGCGAAGGATGCAGCATGGATTGGCGCGGCGCAGCGCGCAGAGCATTGTGAAATCGCAGCGTACGCGACCGTGCGAGCGATGGCCGAGAAACGGGATGAAAGCAAAGCCGCAATCCTTCTCAGCCAGAGCCGGCAGGAAGAAAAAGAAACAGATGCAAAATTGTCCAAGCTCGCGGACAAGATGACTATCGAAGAAGTCGGCGAAAGCGAACCGCAAGGAACCTCGGAGACCCCAAAGGCAAAGGGCAAGGCCGCCCGGGCGTAATCCCACCGGATCACCTTGAGTCGTATTGCCGCGGAAACCCGCGAAGCGCGGTGTCCGCGGCAGATCTCTTGGGCAGGTGTGCTCCGCGCCCAAGCCGCCATGGGCAATCACGCGACGCTGTGTCACGAAATAGGAGCTGGTTCTTTCGCCGCGGGTATTTCAACCGGGAAGATCGCGGTAATCGTCGTACCCAAAGCATTGGAATCAATGGTCAAAGCGCCATGAGACTGGCGCACGCGCTCACGCATGCCCCTGATCCCGACGCCAGCCCCGACACCTTGGGATTGAACCTCTGCGAATCGTTCCCGAGACATTCCCTTACCCTGATCCTGAACTTCTGCAGAAATCCTGCCAGGCTCACGACTGATACGGATCACCGCAGTTTTGCTTCCCGAATGGCGATGGATGTTGGTCAGGCATTCTTGCACGAGGCGAAATATGGCCAGTTCTACGTCTGGGGCAAGCCTGCCGAAGCCGTCAGGAATATTCAGCTCAATACTAAGGCCGCTGCGCTGCGCCAGGCCTTCGATGTACCAGCCCAGTGCGGACGACAGTCCCAGTTCGTCTAGCATGGGCGGGTGCAGAAGATAGGAAGTCGTGCGTATTTCTTGGGTTAGATCCTGAATCAAACCCCGGGCATCTTTGATGATTTCAGGCAGTCGCGCAGGGTCGCGCTGCCCTTCCTCTTCGATGAGCGCAACGGTCATCGCCAGAGCAGCCAGATTCTGGCCTGCGCTGTCGTGCAAGTCACGGGCAATTCGCCGGCGTTCCTCGTCCTGAGTAGACATCAATCTTCCTGAAAGGTCACGCAGCTGATCCGACTGCTGCAGGATCTCAGCGTTTCGGCGCCGCAACTCCTGCGTCCGAAATTGCACTTGCGTATCGAGCGCGTCAGCGAGCGTGCGAAAACGCTGTTCGCTCTCATGCAATTCGCGCTCGACCCGCTTCCGCGCACTGATATCGTGCGCTATTTTCGAAGCGCCGATGATTTTCCCCGCGGCGTCTCTCACGGGGGAAATGGTCAGTGAAATCTCAAGCGTACTGCCGTCTTTTCGCAACCGAACCGTGTCGAAATGCTCGACGCGCTCGCCTCGGCTGAGTCGCGCAAGGATTTTTGTTTCCTCGTCGCGGCGGTTAAGGGGAATAATCAGCGATATATGTTGACCTACGGCCTCTGCGGCGGTGTAGCCGAAGAGTCGCTCCGCTCCGGAGTTCCAACTCGTGATGACGCCGCCTAGAGTTTTGCTGATAATCGCATCATCGGAAGAATCTATGATCGAGGCGAGCAAGCCGACCGCCTTATCGGCTTTCAGACGCAATGCGGGAAGCTCGTCCAAAATTGACTGAGTGATCTTGTCTGCGCGGGCTTCCGGATCCTCCATAATACAACTCGCTAGAGTTTCATGCGTCGCCAGAAGTTCCTTGATGTCGTCCTCATACTCGATTTCAGGATGTACTTTGGTCCAGTAGTGCGCCGCGCGAACGAAGGCCAGAAAAAGCAGCAGATACTGCAGTCGAACGGTGTCCAACAATCGTTGCAGTGCATCCAGGCATTCCGGAGCGTCCGCTGTCTGCAAGAACACATGACTGGCAAGCGAAAAAATCCCATCTTCCAGCTGCGTCTCGGCTGCCGGCATTTCCATAAGAGGCGCGGGACATTGCGCACAAAACGAAAGGCGTGACTTCAGTTCAGGCCCACGGGGCAGTGGCCGCCGCAGCAATTTGACAACTTCGCCGACGCTTTCAGCCTGGGCATCCTGATCACCGGCCGGCCTGCCCAGTCCGATCAAGAAACCGGTGTGGCGCGCTATGCAGTAGCGGACGGCGCAAAAGCGGGAAAGATGTACGAAAAGCCGTTCCTTAAAGACAGCCGGCAGGGGGTTATCAAGGTACGCCGCTTCGGCAAATCCCCATAGTTTTCCGGTAATCTCCGGAGTCTCAGGCGAAAGTCGGAAGAAGTTTGGGAGCACGCCAAACCGCTCCTTGACGCGGCGCTGCAGCTCCCCTGTAGTGGTGTTCGGCGATTGAGAATCGTTGGGTTTCATAGGCTATGCGAAGCACTTAAAGTGGCACAGGCGGGCGTGTATGACTGTTCACTATGATACACCTCCGGCAAATGCCCGCCTCGAATAAGCCTGAATGAACCAAGATCATCGCAACGCTCAGCACGGAAAACGTGGATGGATGCTGCTAACAGGGATTATCACCGCTGCGTTTTAGCCCCCGTCAGCGAAGCAATCCGAGTGTCGGTGAGAACGTGGCGTGCCTCCCACCCGCCTGCGGCGTGCACGCTGGCAGGACTGCCGATGCGACGACGCCAAGAAGGACAGCCAACAGTGGCTGTGCCAGCGGGCGTTGGCTTGCGTTTCGATGGAGCCTCAACTTCGCCAATGGGGAGATTCGCGTTCCCAGGGGTGTGCGGGCCGGCGGGTGGCGTATCCTTCCGCGGCAGCGACTTCAATCACGATCGTCTACCCGCGATGGAGGGATTGTGATACTTAGACCAATCAGGGAATGACGAGAAGATCGGAAGCGAGTCGTTTGCCTTGGCGGATGCTCCAGCGAGATGGCCGAACCGGTGAGTTCGGCTCGACGGGCAGAGCAGCTGTGAGCATTTCTTGCTGGGTCATTGTCTTGCATGGTCATCGCCTCGCAAAGGATTGCATTGTGGCACCGGCTTCTAGCTTTTGTGTACACAGGCCCTCAGGAGAAGTGCCATGAAGGTCACCGCTTCGGGGCCTTCCAGGCCTGGGCTTCCATTATCCGCGTGGTCGAGTTTGCTCGTCGGATTCCTGGCGATCAAAGCGATCCTCTCTCTGGGCTTGGGGCTGGGGGATAAGCTGGCCCCGATCGGCACTTGCTTTTACTTCCTGCTGCTTCTGCTGGCGACCGGTTTCGCAATCCTGAATGCAGTGGAGAGAACGCAAGGTCGGCGCGTCTTTTGGGTGTTTATTGCGGTGGGTTATGGACTATGGGCGTTGGACCAATGGCTTTACGTGTACTACGTGGTGTTGCGGCGTATAGATGTCCCAGATAATTCCATTGCTGATCCGGCGCTGTTTCTGCACCTGGTCCCGCTGATGGCGGCGGTAGTGATGCAGCCACATCTGAACCGAAGTGACCAGAAAGCATACCGAGCGAGCCTGACCTTTATTTTCCTGCTGGTCGCATGGGTGTTTCTGTATGCTTATGTGCTGTTTCCGTACCAGTATCTGTTCGCGAACCCTGCCATCTATAACCCGCGGTTTACCGCCTTGTACGCGATTGAAAATCTCGCCCTGGTGCTGGTTCTGTGCCTGGTGGTCCGTCGCGCGCAGGATCCTTGGAATTCAATCTATTATCACTTATTGGCAGCGTCCACACTGTACGCGGTGAGCGCAACGGTGGCTAACGTGGCCATTGATATGGGAAAGTCGTACAACGGAAGCCTATATTCTTTGGCCCTGAACGCGGCGGCTTGCTGGTTTCTTTGGGTGCCGCTGCAGGCTCGACACTTGGCGCCAGCTGGCAGCTCGCTGGAGGAACTCGATGCGCGACGATAGCAAGGCCGCTTCACTGCTCGCTATGGCCGTGGTGGTGACGGTGCCCGTCATCGGGGTATGGGAACTCCTGCGGAACGATGAAACCCCGAGCCTGCGGACATTTCGGCTGCTGGTGGTGCTCGCTTGTGGATTGTCTCTGGCGGTTGTTGCGCTTTTGGCGGAGCAACTCAGCAAGGACGGCTTCAGGAGCGATGCCAGGAAGCTGGAAGCTCTGAATCGAGAGCTGGTTGAATCGGTGCGAGCGATACTGCGGAGGGCAGAGCCCAGTTCTTTCCGGACCACTTTCGTAAACAAGCATGTGGAAGAGATCCTGGGATATCCAGTACAGGGCTGGCTGAAAGATCCAGCTTTTTGGGTGGAGCACCTTCATCCGGAGGATCGCGAGCGTACGGTGGCCTTGACCGCAAAGGCCATCCGGGAACAACGGAATCATGAGCTCGAATATCGAATGATTGCGGCGGATGGCCGAATCGTGTGGCTGCATGAGATTGTGAACGTGATCGTCGAGAACGGGGTGACGATCGAACTGGTGGGGGTGAGCGGGGACATCACGGCGCGGAAGCGAACCGAGGAATCGATGGCCTTGTTCCGAAAATTGATTGACGGTTCGAATGATGCTGTTGAGGTGCTTGACCCCCTAACGCTGCGCTTCCTCGACATCAATGAGAAAGCTTGTCTCGACCTTGGTTATCGCCGCCAAGAGATGTTGGCTATGACCGTCTACGATATCGATCCTTTGCTCGACCCGACTCTGCATACGCGCATGGATCAAAGGTTGCGTGAGTCGGGGTTTGCGATGATGGAGAGTCAACACCGGCGGAAGGATGGTTCGACATTCCCGGTCGAAATCAATATCAAGTACATCCAGTTAGACCGGGACTACGCGGTGGCGGTGGTGCGAGACATTAGCGAGCGCAAGATTGCGGAGGGTAGCCGCGCCAGCCTGGGTCCCAGGTTAATTGAAGCGCACGAGATGGAACGCAGCCGCGTGGCGGGAGAATTGCGCGATGATTTGAATCAACGGCTGGCGCTGCTGCAAATCGGGCTGGGGCAATTCGAGCGGGATGTTCCGGAGTTGTCGTCCCAGGCTCGGGAACAACTCCGCAGCCTCAAGGAACTGGCGACTGAGCTTACCTCGAGCATCCACAATTTGTCCCACCAGCTGCGGCCTTCTTTGCTGGACCTGCTGGGTCCGGTGGCTTCCATAGATGGCCTCTGCAGGGAACTTTCTGAGCGGCACAACCTGCGAATTCAGTTTGTCCATCACCGCATTCCAGAACAGCTGCCCAAGGATGTGACTCTGTGCCTGTATCGGATCACGCAGGCGGCTTTGTGGAATGTCGTGCAGCACAGCGCAGCGGCAGTGGCCGAGGTTGAACTATCGGGTCATAACGATCGAATCGAGCTGTCTATCTCCGATTCCGGCGTAGGATTCAGTCCTGAGTCTGCGAAGAGGACTTCTGGGCTTGGTTTGATCAGCATGAAGGAGCGCTTGCGATTGGTGGGGGGTCAGCTTTCGGTGGAATCCGATTCCTCGCAGGGGACGCGAATTCGTGTTCGAATCCCGCGGCACGCTTTCGAGCCATCTGTTGGTATCGAGGGCTGAGCGTGAATATAGAATGCGGTTCGATTGTGAAAAGTGACAATACCGGCTGCCGGCGGTTCGCGGTGATAATTTCCAGCTTGCGAGGTGATTTGCCCGGCTCTGGAAGGATTTGACTCCATGAGTAAAAAAAAGCGCGCGGATGAAGCGGTGAAAGCTGCTACGCGACACCATCGTTTGAAAATCGTTGTTTGCGTCGCCATGTTGCTGCTAGGGCTCGGCTTCTGGCAATTTGCAAGCCGCCACACCGTTCAGGCGACCAAACCACTCGACACGGCGACTGCCACAGTACCGTCCGTGGTAACCGCCGCTTTCGCGGCAACGGTTGAAAACAAGAATGCTCCCGCCATGTCTGCGCCCAAGGGGATGGCGTGGATCCCAGGCGGTGAATTCTCCATGGGGGCGCAGGACCCGCCGGAGATGGACAAGGTTGGCATGCAGGCTACGGTGGATTCGCGTCCGATTCACCGTGTATACGTTGACGGCTTCTGGATGGACAAGACTGACGTCACCAATGGGGAGTTCGCCCAATTTGTGAAAGCGACGGGGTACGTCACCGTTGCGGAACGGAAACCCAAGGCGGAGGACTTTCCTGGTGCGCCGCCCGAAAACCTGGTGGCGGGATCGGTAGTATTCTCACCCCCCAAACAGGCAGTCCCCTTGAACGACCACTATCAGTGGTGGGCGTACGTTCATGGCGCGAACTGGCGCCACCCGCAGGGCCCCGCGAGCAGCATCCAGGGAAAGGCGGACTATCCTGTGCTGCAGGTCGCCTACGAAGACGCCGCGGCTTATGCGCAATGGGCCGGGAAACGATTACCGACGGAAGCCGAGTGGGAATTCGCAGCACGAGGTGGCCTGACCGGAAAGCCGTTTGTGTGGGGCGATGAGTTTCGACCGCACGGAGAGTGGATGGCGAATACCTTTCAGGGTCATTTCCCGGACCAGGACACCGGCGAAGACCACTACATCGGGGTCACCGCCGTTGAGCGGTTTCCGGCGAACGGCTACGGTCTTTACGATATGGCGGGCAACGTGTGGCAATGGACGAGCGATTGGTATCGGCCGGATTACTACAAGCAATTGGTGGCCGCAGGAGGTGTAGCGCGAAACCCGCAGGGTCCGGAATCGTCCTACGACCCTGCCGAACCTACCGAGCCAAAGAAAACGCAACGCGGAGGTTCGTTTCTTTGCACCGATCAGTACTGCTCGCGCTATATAGTGGGCACACGAGGCAAGGGAGAGGTCAGTACCGGCACGAATCACCTCGGTTTCCGCTGCGTGAAAGAACTAGCGCCAAACGTCTCTCCATAACCGGCTGTCATTAGCCTGCATTTGTTTTTGGCGTCGCGCCAGCCCGGAAAAACAGTGACCTGAAGTTGTCCTCGCCCAGTACGCGCCGCAACTCCCTGAATGCGAAGAGTGGAAGGAAAGTGCAAAATATGACGACACTGCGGGCCAGCAGCTCGTTAACGTGTATTCTGTGGGCCGCGATTGCAAGATTTTCTCCGTGCCAGCGTCGTTTGATTATTTCCTCGATGATGTGAAAGGCGAACACCAGCAAACTGAACAGAAACGCCTTATAGGCTGCTGACAGAAATAATGGCTGGACCTCATGTTTCTTGCCCAGGTGTGCGTATTCTCCGATCAGGATCACTTTGGCGACCACCAGGGCGTTGATCAAGGCCGTGCCAAAAACGAAATATGAGACGTGAAACTCGTTTAACAGCAGCATGCTGTAGGTGGCAAAAGCGCAAAAGAAGAACGCTAGATACAAGAAGATCCCGAAAAATTCTCGCAATTCGTGGGCAGCCTTTTGCTTGAGGTTCGCGCCCTCGGAAACTTCGGCACTCATCTGGCCTCCTCATTTTCGTTATGGCATGTGGGCTGCAGAGAGTCGAATGATGGAGCGAATGAAAGACCTGTTGGAATTGTCAGTAGTGACAGTAACGAACTGAATCGGCTCCCGGCGCATGAAGGAGTCAATGCAAAACCAGCCGTGACGCTATGCCCGGAACCTGTCACTTTTGACAATTCACAGTGGCTGGGACTTTCTCTATCTTGCCCCCATGCTAGCGACACGGGACCCGGACGGAGACTCCTCCCCGAATAGAAGAGAGGTGCCCTCCACCTTTCCTCAGAGTCTTGTCCGGGTCCTTCTCCTCTGTGACTTGCGGATCCTGCCCTGTGAGTTCTGAGGCTTAGAACTCGACTCGCCCAACTTTCACAGCAAGAAGAAGGAGTATTCGCTGCCCCAGAGATTTGTTGTTACAATGCTGGCAAGATCTCTGCCCGCTAGGGCTCTGAGGAGTCAGCCATGCTACCGCCTAGCCGGTTGCCGAGTCGCCAACGCAGTGACCAGAAGTCAACCAAGCCCTTCGATCCCAAAGCCTTTCTAGCGAATGCTGGAGTCGGCAGGACGCTTCGTCAGTACATCCCGAAACAGACTATCTTTTCGCAAGGAGAACGTGCGGACGCGGTGTTTTACATTCAGGAAGGAACTGCACGGCTTAGCGTGCTCTCCACACAGGGTAAGGAAGCGGTCATCAGTCTGCTCGGCCGCGGTGATTTCTTGGGCGAGGGATGCATTGCTGCCGACCAGCCCTTTCGTATGGCAACGGCGACTGCAACTACTAGCTGCGCTGTGCTGAAGATCGAAAAGAGGGAGATGCTGCGTACGCTACACGCGGAACACAAATTCTCGGATATGTTTGTTGCGTACATGGTGGATCGCCACAACCGCACACAATCGGACTTGGTTGATCAGCTTTTCAATTCAACCGAAAAGCGGCTGGCACGAACGCTCTTGATGCTGACACGCTTTAGCAGGGAAGGCAGTTCGGAATCGCTGATCCAGAGTATCACGCAGCAGACTCTGGCAGAAATGGTCGGTACAACCCGCTCTAACGTGAATGTTTTCCTGAATCGATTCAAGAAACTTGGTTTCATTGAGTACAACAACGGATTGAAGGTGCATAGCTCACTGCGGAGTGTTGTCCTCCACGAGTAACACCGGAGCGGCTTTTGACAAGCCGCCATAGTCGTTTTCTGGCCCTCCCTTGCTACGGCAAATGACAATTTCAAGGGGGTGTTCAATTTTGAACATCCCATCATTATTTGCGTGGTACACTCCCGAATCAGCGTTCCGAGCTTGGACAGGCCCAGGTTGTTTCAAATCCTACTGACGGTTCAGATCACCAGCCATTTGTTCCGTCCCGGCCCAAATGAAGGCAAAACGACATGAGAGGACCGCACCGTCCGCTCGGTGCGTCGGTATCGAGCGGGTGTCCCCGCGTGCATTGACGGCCGTCTTGCTGTTCTGCGCTCTTGCCGTTCGCGTCGGAGGTGGCTAATGGAAATCACCTCTGATCGCGTCGCGCGCAACGTTCCGAACCTGAGCTCGGTTTTCCGCACGATTCTTTTAGTGTGCCTCATTGCCATCCTCAGTTACGTGGCTTCCGCACTGGGGGAGGCACTGGTGCTCCGCCCCCAAATGCTTTCGCCACTGTGGCCGGGTTGCGTGCTTCTGGTTTCGGTGTTGCTGCTGGTCTCGCGCAAGACGTGGCCAATCCTGATCGTGACGGCCTTCGCTGTGTTTTTCTTCTATGACCGGCACAGCGGAGTGCCAGCGAGTACGGCCGCTTGGCTGGTTTTGGCCGATACAGTCGAAATCGTTCTCGCCCTGGTCGGTCTGAGCTATTTTTTCGACGGTGTACCTCTGCTGAACAGCATAAAGGCACTGGCTAAATTTTCATTCTGCGCGGTGTTCCTCGCGCCGGCGGCTGGAGCGATTGTTGGCGCGCTTGCCGTCCCCGGGAGCTATTGGACGAATTGGAGGACGAGCTTCTTTTCGGAAGCTCTGGGATTCCTCACGCTGATGCCCGCTATCCTTGGCTGGGTCGGGGGAAGGTTGTCTGGGAGGAACAAATCACGCGCTTATTACCCGGAAGGTGCTGCACTGATCGCTGGTTTGCTGGTTTTCGGATACATCGTGTTCGTCGCTCCTGGAAATACCAGTCCGCCGGGACTTTTCTATTCCCTCGTGCCATTTATGTTGTGGGCTGCGCTGCGTTTTGGTTCCACTGGGGTCAGTACTTCGGTGGTCCTGATTACGATGCTTTCGATTTGGGGTGCGACCCATGGCCGAGGGCCCTTCACCGATCCAGAACCGGTCAATAATTTGTTGTCGCTGCAGCTATTCATATTCTTCGCGGCAGCTCCTTTTATGGTACTGGCAGTTCTGGTGGAAGAGCGCAGTGGGGCAGCGGAGGAGCTTGGGGAAAGCGAGGCGAAATTCCGCAGCCTCTTCCGGGACGCGGGCGTGGGCATGGCAATCGTTTCGCCGGAAGGGCGCTTTCTGGCCGCCAACGACGCATTTTCCAGGTTCGTCGGATATTCGGAAGAGGAGCTGCTCAGCAAGGGGGTCCAATCCCTGACTCATCCGGAAGACTGGCCGAGATTTTCGCAGAGGTTGAGCCAAGCACTCAGCGACGGAGCCGGCTTCCAGGGAGTGGAGAAGCGCTGTCTACATAAAAATGGAAAAGTCCTGTGCGGGGAGTGCAGTGCTTCGTTGATCCGTGATATCCACGGGAAGCCGCAGTATTTCGTTGCCGAGGTGGTGGATATAACCGATCGTAAGCGAGTCGAGCAGACGCTACGCGAAAGTGAGCAACGATTTCGCCTGGTTGCCAACACGGCTCCAGTACTGATTTGGATGGCCGGCACGGACAAACTCTGCACTTTTTTTAATCAATGCTGGCTGGATTTCACCGGTCGAACCCTCGAAGAAGAGAGCGGGACCGGTTGGACGTCGATGGTGCATCCGGAGGATTTGGAGCGTTGTCTGAGCATCTACTCGAGGGCCTTTGACGCTCGGGTTGACTTCGAGATGGAATATCGTTTAAAACGCTGGGACGGCAAATATCGCTGGATCGTAGATTACGGCGTGCCCAGGTTTGAATCCGATGGGACTTTCTGCGGTTATATCGGGTCATGCGTGGACATAACGGACCGCAAGGTGACCGCAGAGTCGCTCGAGATATTGAGTGGGCGGCTGATCAATGCGCAAGAGGAAGAACGCGGCCGCATTGCCAGAGAGCTGCACGACGACTTCAGCCAGCGATTGGCATTGCTGGGTATAGGACTTTCGCGACTGTGGAAGAAACGGCCGGAGTCGGAGGAAGAGGAACGAATCCTGGTGCGGGAATTGTGGAATCGAACCCAGGAAATATCTTCTGACGTTCATCGTCTTTCGCATCAGCTGCATTCCAGCAAACTGCAGCACGTAGGCCTAGGACCGGCGCTGATGGGACTTTGTGGAGAAATCAGCGAGAAGTATGGAATTCAGGTCGAATTCACCGACCGGGGCGCTCCTGCGGAAATCCCGAAGGATGTCGCGCTGTGTTTCTTCCGAGTGGCGCAGGAAGCGCTGAGCAACGTAGTTAAACACAGTCGAGCGGCGCGAGCCCAGGTTGACCTTGCTAGCGCGAATAATGAGATTCGCCTGCTGGTGGTGGACGCGGGCTCGGGTTTTGATGCTGATCTCGGCAGCACCGATGTAGGAATCGGACTGGTTGGAATGCGCGAGCGGCTCCGGCTGGTCGGCGGAAAACTGTCGGTGCAATCGGCCCCCCAGCAGGGGACGAAAATCATTGCCGAGGTTGCACTGACGGTTTCCGGTCATGAAGCCCATACAAGAGCAATTACTGCGGGAGGGATGAGACCATGAAACGCCCACGTGTGCTATTGGCAGACGACCACCTGATGTTGGTAGATGCGCTGAAGAGCGTTCTGGAACCGCGGTGTGAAGTGGTGGGGTCGGTGACGGATGGACGTTCACTTCTGGAAGCCGCGGACAAGTTGCGACCTGACGTCATCGTGCTGGATATTGCCATGCCTCAATTAAATGGCTTGGACGCTGCGCGGAAACTCCAACAGAAGCTGCCCGCTGTGAAGCTGATCGTCATGACCATGAATGAGGACCCTTATCTGGTGGGGGAAGCCTTCCGCGCAGGGGCGTCAGCATTTCTACTGAAGCAGGCAGCGGGCCTCGAGTTGATTGACGCAATTGAGGAAGTATTGAAGGGAGGTAGATATGTAACTCCCCGTGCTGCCAAGGGTCTGACGAGTATCTCGTTGCGAGAGCCCAAATCCCGCGAACATGCCCCGGGGCCAAGCGGCCGGGAGCGGGAAGTTATTCAACTATTGGCCGAAGGTCGCACCATGAAAGAAGCAGCCACCGTGCTTAAGATCACCACCAGGACCGTCGCCGCGCACAAGTACCACGCCATGGAGCTTTTGCAGATAAAAACCAACGCCGAGCTGGTGCAGTACGCCATCAAGCACAGAATCATTTCTGTCTGACGAATCCGATTTCCCCTCTTACTGTCAATTTTGCCAATATCTAGCCGGCTGAATCCGGCCCAAGATGTGCGTGGGTGCCAGCCTCCACACCGAACGGGATCAAGTCGAAGCCCAGGACTACCCGTCCTTTTTCAAGTTGCATCGGCACCCCAACCCTTTGTGGAGGACATACCGGGGTTCAGGGATGTGCTTTCATGACTCGAGTACGAGTCTTAGTCGCGGATGATCTCGCTCCTGTATTGAGCACCGTGGCCGCACTGCTGCGCGAGTCGTTCGATGTAGTTGACATGGTTTGCGATGGGCGAGCGGCGCTAGCGGCCACTTTGAAGCTCGAACCCGACCTGGTAGTTTTGGACATCTCGATGCCGCTAATGAGCGGAATCGAAGTCGCGGAGGAACTCAAAAGACAAGGCAACAAGGCCAAAGTCGTATTTCTCACGGTTCATGAGGACGACGATATCCGCGAGACTTGCCGGGCCGCCGGCGGCCTGGGATACGTGATCAAGGTACTTATGGATACGGACTTGATTCTGGCGATGAATGAGGCTCTGGCCGGTCATGTATTTACGTCCCGCTTTCCGTCGCAACGCGACCTGTCGTAAGCGGGACGACGGGCCGTTCGGAAAAACCATTTCACGGATGCGGAATGATTCCGTGGGTGTTTCAGTAAAAACTCGGTTGGAAAAGGAAATGTGATGCAGACACGATTCCTGCTGTATCTGTCGCTTCTGATCGCACTTAGCTTCACGGCTGCCTCTGCGCAAGATGTGTACGTGAATTCCAGTCCCAGTGCGACTTTTTCTCAATATCACACCTACGCCTGGGGACAACAGCAGAACCCCAACCAGATCGCCAATTCATTTCTGGCGCAGGAAGCGAAAACGCAGATCGAAGCGCAGATGCAGAATAAGGGCCTCAAGCTGGTTCAGGAGTCAGAGAATCCTGATTTGGTCGTGGTCGGCAGCGGCGGGATGAAGACGCAAACGTCTTACAACGCTTGGGGCATGCGGGGATTCGGCGGCGGAATGGGAGGGATCACTCCGGAGCAGAGTTTGACCGCCACTTTGGTCGTGGATATTTACGACGTGAAAGCAAAGCAGTTGGTCTGGCGCGGCATAGCTCAAGGCACCTTGAACGAGAAGAACTCACAGAAAAATATGCAGCTGGTGGACAAAGCAGTCGCCAAGATGTTCAAGAAATATCCGGCGTAGTTACCAGGAAATTCACACCCGCACTTGCGCTATAATTGCGCACGGACGGCGCCTGATGGCTGACACTACCATCATGGGCCGGGTGCGAGTAGAATCGGCTTGCGGATGACGGGTAAGCCGCCAACGTAACAATTCGTTCGCAATACGAGTGGCATGTCAACATCTCAGCACAAAAGGACAAAACCGTGAAAAAAAGAATGATCATCTGTGCACTCTGTTTAGCGATAGCTTCCCCCTTGTTCGCTCAGAAGAAGGAAGAAGAGCGTCTATCGAATTCGGCCACGGTTTTCCGCGCGATTCTCGCCGGCCCCTTGCCCACAAATATTCTCGACCAGGCCAGCTGCGTTCTCATATTTCCCAGCGTCAAGAAAGTAGCCATCGGAATCGGCGGCAGTTATGGTCGAGGTGCGCTGGTTTGCCGTGGGGGCGCGGACATGAATGGAGCCTGGGGCACGCCGGCGATGTATAAGCTCGATCAAGCGAGCATCGGTGTGCAGCTTGGCTCTACGGCGACTGACTTTGTGCTGGTAGTCATGAACCACACCGGCGCGGATCAGATCCTCAACGGGAAAACCAAGTTGGGAGCAAATGCCGCGGCCGCCGCAGGTCCCACGGGCGCTCAAGCGACGGGTTACAACGCCGCTGCGATGCACGTGGACGTTCTGACGTATTCGCGAAGCAGTGGACTTTTTGCCGGAGTCTCGCTGGAAGGCGCATCAATGGAAACCGACGATGACTCCAATAAAGCTCTTTACGGCAAAGCACTCACGGCCAAGCAAATCATCGAGGGTGGCCAAGCAACTGGGCCGGCCGGCAAGTCTCTGGACGAGGTGCTCACCCAGGCGTCACCAACTCGGAAGTAACTTCCGCAATCTGCTGGTATGAGAAACGGCCCCGAGTCATCGCGCCCCAGGCGCATGGCCCGGGTGTCGAAGAACGATGAGGCTCCCGACCGTGCACGGTCGGGAGCCTCGATTTAGCCACGAACAGGGTTCGCCATCGGGGAGAGCATGGCCACCGGAACTGATTCTTCCTCCGCCCCTGGTGAGATTTCTCTGATCCGCGGAGGTCCGTTCTATCGAATCCAGCACGCGGTTGGGCTCATCCGCCCGAATGAATGGAATCTAGCCCGCCGCGTTACTTTTCTGATCGTGGTGGGCTGGCTGCCGCTGTTTTTAATCACTGCGCTGGTGAATTTCGATGGTTTTGTTTCTCTGCTACGGGATTACCGTATTCATGCCCGCCTGCTGGTTGCCGTTCCCGTGTTGCTCGTCGGCGAACTTCTCATGGAATCTCGGTTTCGCGCCGTCGTCGGACATATCCGTCAAGCGGGCCTGTTGGACGCGTTGGAACTAGCGCACGTTGACGATGTAATCGCGACAATGATTCGCCTACGCGACTCTCTTCTGCCCGAGTTCGCAATTCTGCTGCTGCTGATCGTGCATACGGCAACCTCGTACAAAGGTTTAGTGGACGCTACACCGTGGCTTTCGCGTGCCTCGGGCGGAGAGCTCCACTTAACCGCTGCAGGGTGCTATGCCGTGGTCGTTAGTACATCTATATTTCAGTTTTTGCTCGGCCTGGCGCTTTGGAAATGGCTGCTCTGGACTTTCTTCGCATACAAATTGTCGAAACGGAATTTGAAGCTGGTTGCCACTCATCCCGATGGGCACGGCGGCTTAGGTTTCCTGGGATTAACTTCCGCCGCGTTCGCGCCCATCGCGTTCAGCGCGACCGTGGTGATCGCCGCAACGTGGCGTCAGGACATCCTCCATCACGGCGCTCACCTGGTAAACTTCGAGCTGCCGGCGATTGTCCTTGTGGCGCTCACCGCTATGGTCGCGCTCGGGCCTCTGGCTTTTTTTGTACCTCGTCTGGCAGGAGTCCGTCGCAAAGGAATTCTGGACTATGGAATCCTTGGCCAGCTCCACAGCGCCGACTTTCACCAAAAGTGGATTGTGCATCGCGGCGGGCATGAACTCGAATTTCTTACGGCTCCCGAGATCAGTAGCCTCTCGAACTATGGCCGAGCTTACCAGACGATCGAAAAAATGAACTCATTCCCGGCGGACAAGGGAGCGCTTTACACGTTGGCTGCTGCGGTGGTAATTCCCGCGCTGCCAGCGATTCTGGCACAGATCCCGTTCTCCGTCGTGCTGAGCGACCTGCTAAAAGCCCTGCACTAATCTGCTACGCGCGCCAGCTCCTGACAGGACCGCGAACATACAAGTGCTTTCGAGCTGTTTGCGCGTTGCGTTTACCAGGGATTGGTCCGCGGCGAGCGGGCGGCAAACGGCAAACGCGGGCGATTTTTTGCTACTTCAGCGATAGGGAATTGCGCTCTGCCGGCCCATCGGTGTCACAGGCCGTTCCCCGCACATCCGATTGTTACTTCTGACAATTCCTGGGCTCGACGTCTAGGGGCAGGATGGCTAAGGCTGTCAGTTCCCGCCCCACCATCCAGCGAAAAGATAGGCGGGAACATTTCACTCCCCGGCGAGAAAAAGTAAGAGGAGGAAGTTCATGGAGCGCATCGGAAGGTCAGTTCTTGTCGTTGCGGTGTCCCTGCTGGTGCTGGGGATCGTCGCTTTGCCGCGTGCATCGGCGCAGGAAAAGAAACCCAACTTTGTTGTGATCATGGGCGATGACATCGGCATCTGGAACATTGGCGCTTACAGCCGCGGGATGATGGCTGGGCGTACCCCGAATCTGGACAAGATGGCCTCTGAAGGCATGCTCTTCACAGACTATTACGCCGAAGCGAGCTGTACGGCCGGTCGCGCCAATTTCATTACGGGCGAGCTTCCCATTCGCACCGGAATGACCACGGTCGGACAGGCTGGCGCGAAAATTGGATTGCCCGCCGAAGCTCCGACAATCGCCAGCGCGCTCAAGTCCATGGGCTACGCCACCGGCCAATTCGGCAAGAACCACTTGGGCGACCGCAATGAATACCTTCCGACTGTGCACGGATTCGACGAGTTCTACGGTTACCTCTACCACCTGGACGCCATGGAAGATCCTTGCCATCCCAATTATCCTCCCGCGCTAAAAGACACGGTCGGACCTCGGCACATGCTCCACACCTGGGCAAGCAATGTTGACGATTCCACCGAGCAGCCTCGCTGGGGGAAGATCGGCAAACAAAAGATTCAGGACGATGGAGAACTTTGTCCGAAGCGAATGGAAACGATTGACGACGAGATCCTGGCCAATGCGATGACGTTTCTCGATAAGTCCAAGAGCGACGGCAAGCCTTTCTTTCTCTGGCTCAATCCGACGCGTATGCACGTCGTCACGCACCTTTCGCCGAAGTACGAAGCATTGCGCACACCCGAGAATGGCTGGTCCATCGAAGAAGCTGGGATGGCGCAACTCGACGATATCGTCGGTGCGGTGATGCAGAAGCTCAAGGACATGGGCGTTGACGACAACACTATCCTGGTGTTTACCACCGACAACGGCACCGAGAACTTCACCTGGCCGGATGGCGGCCAGACTCCCTTCGCCGGCGGCAAGGGCACTGCGCTCGAAGGCGGTTTCCGCTCACCGGCAATCCTCCGCTGGCCAGGAAAGGTCCCTGCCGGCAAAATAGAAAACGGAATTTTTTCGGGACTCGATTGGTTCCCCACGTTTGTGGCGGCCGCCGGCGATCCCAACATCAGCGAAGAGCTGAAGTCTGGCAAGGAGCTGGCCGGCACGAAGTACAAGGTGTATCTGGACGGCTATAACCAGATGGACCTGATCACCGGCAAAGCTCCTTCGGCGCGCCACGAGATCTTCTACTTCACCGAAAGCACACTGTCGGCCGTCCGCATAAATGACTTCAAATATCGCTTCACCGACCAGCCGAATGGATGGCTGGGTGCGACGGTCAAAGTGGATTGGCCCATCCTGGTCAACCTGCGATTGGATCCGTTCGAACGCACGGGAATGCCCACCGCAACGTCCGGATCGATCTTCTACAAAGACTGGTTTGAATATGAGTTCTGGCGCTTCGTGTTCGTCCAGCAGGTGGTGGGGAAACTCGCAATGACCGCACTTGATTTCCCGCCGATGCAAAAAGGCGCGAGCTTCAACCTGTCACAGCTGAAAGCAGAGCTCGACGCGAAAATCGCGGCGAAGGCGGCCGAATAACTCAACCGGGAACACGGCGGGCGGCTCGCAGGGGCCGCCCACCGAAGGTGGCGCACGGTGCGCGATAGTGAACTTTGCGGCGTCGCGATTCCAGAGTGACTTCTCGTGTCTGAAAAGACCAAGAGATGAAATGCTTTCGCGGCCGATGGCTGCTGGCGGCTTTTGTTCTATTGTTCCCTGGCTCGACTGCGTACGCTCAAACATCAACAACCGAGTTCCTGCCCGAGATTGATGCGAATTTCAAACTAAATTCGTATTTGCGATTTATTTTTCAAGCGAAGGACACCAGAGAAGGCGGCGATCCTACCCAAGCCGAACTCGGGCCCAGCCTGGAATTTTACCTGAAGCCCTTGCTCAAACTGAAAGACGTCACCGTTTTCGATCTGGATGATGCGAAATCCAGGCCGCTGGTGTTGGCAGTGGGATACCGCGTTGTCCCCTCGCCCGGCAAGCCCACGATCAACCGGATGGAACCTGTCCTCACATTTCACATTCCAATGACGGCTGGGTTCCTGATTACCGACCGGAATCGCGCCGATCTTGATTGGTCTAATGGTGGCTTCAACTGGCGCTATCGCAACCGGCTGACGGTAGAAAGGCGCTTCACGATCAGCAACTACCATCCGGCGCCTTACGTCAGCGCCGAAGTTTTTTACGAGAGCCAGTACGCAAAGTGGAGTTCCACCAATCTGTATGTGGGTTGCTTATTGCCGGTGGGAAAACACGTGGAGTTCGATCCGTACTACGAACACGAGAACAACACGGGGAAGCGCCCGAATCAGCAGGTGAACGCAATAGGTCTGATCCTGAACCTGTTTTTCTAGTCCTCGCAAACTAGCACTGGAAATTCTTAAGTTGCAATTTAGGCGTTCCGCGAATAATCCGTCGCCCCTGAATTCAGGGCCATCGCGCACTCGATTCCAGACCTGGCTCCAGCCAAACCGCCGCTTACACATATATGAGCGTCAGTAGCACTACGCTCGGCCCGGGCGATCTTGATCGGACGCGATGGGACTGTTAGTTCTGACAATTATATTCGTCGGAGGCATGGCACAGGATTGGCAGTCTCGGCAGCGCGCAGCACACCGTCCGGCAAGGGACTCAACAAGGAGCTTCTCGTGAAGTCAATTCGGAAATTCGCGGTATCGGCAATGTTTTTGGGACTGCTCCTGCTAGCGAATGCGTGCCTGTCTCGCGCTCAAGCGACTCCTCCTCCGCGCAGCCTAGACGTCATTGAGTCCAATTCATCGAGCTCCACCGCCTCGACGGCGAATCCGGCGGCCACTGACCCAGCGACGGCTTCCGACGCCAATCCCGTGGCGGCGACACTCAGTAACGGTGCGGCTGCCGCAGCCGCTCCTGCCGCCCCCGAAGGCGACTGGCACCTCACCGTGTCTCCCTACTTGTGGTTGCCCGGAGTGCACGGAAATATTGCTGATGCGAACGGCGGGGAAATCCCCTTTAGCGCGTCCGCGGGCGACCTTCTTTCGCACTTCCGGATTGGATTAATGGGTATGGTCGAACCTCGTTACAAGCGAATCGTGATGCCGCTGGATTTCTTTTGGATCCGGTTGGGGGACGATAGAGCGCTCCCGCACAGCCCCAACCAGGGCGTGGTGAACCTGCACATGACCGAATTCTTCCTGACTCAGAAGCTCGGTTATCGGGTGATTGATTCCGAAAGGGTGAAGATTGATGCGCTCGCGGGATTCCGCTTCTGGCACTTCGGCGAGCGCGCGTCGTTTACTGACAACACTCTGAATTTCACCGGCTCGCAGAATTGGGTGGACCCTCTGGTCGGGGGGCGGATCACCGGAATTCTGACGCCCAAAGTAGAACTTACGATTGGGGGTGACGTGGGCGGCTGGGGTGCCGGATCCCAAATTGCTTACCAAGTGTTTGGTCTTCTGGGCTACCGGATCAAACCTGCGCTCGCGCTGCAAGCCGGTTACCGCTATCTTTACTTTGACTATCGGCTCGGCTCAGGCGCCTACCTGGACGACACGACTGCCGGTGTGGTTTTTGGCGTGACTATTACTCTTAAATAGACAACTGGGTTGGCGAAATTTTCCCGTTGCCATGGCAATGACGGATTCACGCTCCCATAAACGGCGCCGGCTTTGTTTCGCGACGCGCGCGGTCACCGAACCTGGCCGCAAACGCCATTTCCTGCTTACAATAAGGGATCAGTCACGCGGACCCTCTCCCACCCGTTCTTGCGAAACCTGTCAATCTTGACAATACCCGCCAATCTGCCCGCACCTTACTCTTGCTAGCGGCTAGGGTGGAGGACCCGGGCTGAGACTACTCCACGCTTCGTTCTAAAGAGCGGCGCCCAACGCCTCTCCCAAGACTCTTTTCCGGGTCCCCCCATAATTCAGGCTAAAAGCGAGTTCACTCGCGGCGCCTGGTGAATCTACCTCCGGCGCGGCGTGTGGCATAATCCCCCCATGGAGAGCGAGGGTATGCGGCGCGTAGCGAGAAACGGGAGAGGAATCAGGAAAACGACCGCAGTTCGCCTTTTGCTTCTCGCTTCCGCCAGTGCCGTAATGGCGCGGGATTCAGGAGCAGCTAAATTTCGACACAGGTTAAAGGAGCGTTGCGATGAGTAATAAAGTTTCGATTAGCTGCAGGATACAGTCCCTCGGCAGTTTGTTTGTCCCGATCGGCAGTCGCTTGGTAATTATCGGCGCTATAGCGCTCCTCGCGGGTGTCGCCGCCATTGCGCAGAATGCTGAATTGCAGCAGAAACTTGCGGCTGCGAAGCAGGCGGCTGCTCAAAATAAGCAGCAACTCCGACAGTATCAATGGACGGAAACAACGCAGATCACGCTGAACGGAGATGCGAAACCGCCCACTCAAAAACTTTGCCAGTATGGGCCCGACGGGCAGGTTCAGAAAACCCCGATCGGCCCTCCGCCGGAAGCGCCCAGCGGTGGCAGAATGAAGCAAAGAATCATTGAAAAGAAAAAGGCGGAGATGGTTGACTACATGGATGATGTGAAGGGTGTGCTGAGCATGTACGTTCCGCCCGATCCAAACAAAATGCAACAAGCCTTTCAGGCCGGTAAAGTCGCACTCAATCCCGCCGGCGGTATGGTGAATTTAGTCTTCACGGATTACGCCCAGCCCGGCGATAGCATGACGCTCACTTATGATCCCGCCGTAAAAAAGATCATATCCTTGAGCATCAACACGTACATGGGCCAAGCGAAAGACGCAGTGACGTTGCGGGTTCAGATGGCCCCTCTGCCTGATGGAACCAGCTACTCGCAACAGACGATTCTTAACGCGACCGCCAAACAGCTGGTGGTAACAACCACCAACTCCAATTACCAAAAGCTTGGTGGGTACTAAGGCGTTGCCATAGCTCTTCTCAGCGGTCGCCAGTATTGTGCAAAAAAGCAGCGAGCCCTGGTCGTGTTGCCGTCCGCGGAGCACGGCCGGGGTCGCTTGCGAGATAGACTTTGCGCAACAACGAATCGCGGCTTGACTCAAAATGGCCTCGGTAGTTTGCGATTCCAATAAACAGCAAAAAACTCAAGTGAACTGGAACCTGCGCAAAATGTCTCCGGATTACCCGCGCGGTGGTGCCAGGGTGCTGTTTGTCACGCCAATGCCGGAGGTTTCCCACCTGTTACTTCTAACACTTCCGCCCCGTCTTCAATGCAGCTAACGTCCATTCCTACCTTCAGAATGAATCTGAAAATCCGGAATCGCAGGAGCTGCACGATGCCAATAGGAAAAACGTTTGCTTGGTCGCTGGCGGCGTTGCTTCTGGTCGTCTCCGGCATTGCGCTGGCGCAGGACGCTAACCAGAACCGCACGCTCATCGTAAACGGCCAGTCCGGAATCGTGAACGTGATCCAGGTCAACGGTCGCTCCTACGTTGATCTGGAAGCGCTGGCGCGCGCGGCAAATGGCTCGCTCAGCTTTTCTGGAAACCAGATCGCCTTGAGCCTGCCCGGCTCACGCTCCAGCGCGAACACGACTGCTGCGAACGCAACGGCCGCGCCCGCACCTGCTGTGGCTCCGAATCCGGGATTTTCGCAGGCGTTTTTGACGGCAGGTATCGAGCAAATGTCCACCCTCCGGGAATGGCATGCGGCGCTCGCGGCCGCCATTCAAAATGGAACCCCGGTGGAGGCAGGTTGGCTGGCGCCGTATCGCAATCAGGCTGCGACCAATCTGCGGCTGGCCTCGGTCGCGATCCAAACGAATTCGGATCGTAAAGCCTTTCAGTTGTTGACCAACGAGTTTCAGAACATGGCGAAATTGGCCGACAAGTACCTAGCCGCGCGCGCTAACCTGAGCTACATTTCGCCGGACGCACTTCAGAATGATGATTTGAACCAACGCATCGTGGCCTGCGGGCACTCGCTCGGGTCCATGGCGGCCAGCGGTCAGTTTGTGGACGACGGTTCGTGCAATTGAAGTTTGGAATACCGCGAGCCATCGCGCGCCGCTTTTCCAGTCGCCGCTGGATCACGCCACTTCATTCTCAACCGCGCTGATTCGATTGTCAGTTCTGACAATTACCGACCGCTAGTCTTGAGGCGTAGCATCACGAAATCTGTGAAGATGCCCGCGTGCTCGCGCGCCTGCGCGAAGCGATCGGCAACAGCGACTTTCGGTTAAGCCCGGAATTCGACGAGGAGCATAGCTATGAACTGGATGGCAAGAACTACCCTGGTCGCGCTGTCTGTCGCGGTTGTGGGACTGGCAGCATCATCGACCCCTGCACAAGGTGTTCCGGTTTTCGAGATCATTAAGGCAGACAGCTCAATCAAGTTCAACGTAAAGGCGTCGGTACCCATAGCGGGGAACTTCGAGAAGACGGACGCTAGTCTTACCTTCACCTCGCCGGACCTGTCGACAGCGGTACTGGACGTCAAGATTCAGTCGGCCAGCGTGAATACCGGAAGTGGAATGAAGGACAGCAAGCTGAAAAGCAAAGACTTCTTCGACTCCGAACACGATCCCTTGATCACTTTTCACTCCACCAAGGTCACACAGACCGGTCCCGACACGGTTGAGCTCGACGGCGACTTCACGATTCGCGGTGTGACCAAGCCCGAAAAGCTGATTTTTACAGTTACCGGCAAGGGGAAGGGCGAGGGCTCGATTACCGGCACCATGGCCTTTGACCGCAAGGACTACGGCATGAACAGCGGCATTCCGTTCATCAAGATCGCTGATCGCGTCGAAGTGATCGTTGATCTCAAGGGGAAGCGAGTCAGTGGCCCTCCGGTAGCCTTTAAGGAATAGTCAGCCCGGCTGCGCAAACGGTCCGGGACCGGGCTCACTGGGATTCGGCTAGGCGAAAAGTTTCTCTGGCAGGTCCAGCTCGATGTGACGCTTCGGAAGCTGCAGCAGCGCGATTCGAACATTGAGAGAGTTAATCAAAAAATGCTCAATAAACTGCGCATAGCCTCGATTATTTTGCTTTTCATGTCGCTCACGGCGGCCGGCGTCAACGCGCAGCAGAAAAAGCCGAACATTCTCGTCATCTTCGGTGACGACATCGGTTACTCCAACATCAGCGCCTACAACTTGGGCATGATGGGCTACCGCACGCCGAATATTGACCGGGCAGCCCAACAAGGCGCGCTCTTCACCGACTATTACGCCCAACAGAGTTGCACCGCGGGGGGGGCGGCGTTCATCACTGGACAGAGTCCGTTCCGTACCGGGCTTTTGAAAGTTAGGCTCCCTGGTGCAGATCTTGGTTTGCGCGCCGAGGATCCTACGATTGCTGATTTGCTGAAGGGCCGCGGGTACCTGACCTTCCAGAACGGCAAGAATCATCTGGGCGACCGCAATGAATTTCTGACTACAGTTCACGGGTTTGATGAATTCTTCGGCAACTTCTATCACCTGAATGCCGAAGAGGAGCCGGAGAATGTGGACTATCCGAAGAGCCCCGCATTCATCGCGAAATTTGGTCCGCGGGGCGTTTACAACTGCAAGGCGACCGCCGCCGACAATCCAGCTCCGCCCGATCCGCGTTTTGGACCGTGGGGCAAGCAGACCTGCGAAGACACGGGTCCGCTGACCAAGCAGCGCGTGGAAACGGCAGATGAAGAGTTTCTCGCCAGGACGATTGCGGACATGGAGCGCTCGGTAAAAGAAGGCAAACCCTTCTTCATCTGGCACAACACGACTCGCATGCACATCCGGACGCACCTGCAGCCGAAGTATCAAGCGATGGTTGCGGAAAAGGGTCTTTATGGCGCCGGCATGACGGAGTTCGACGATAACGTCGGCGTGCTGCTCAAGAAACTCGATGATTGGGGCATCGCCGACAACACCATCGTCATCGTTACCACCGATAACGGTGCCGAGACATTCTCCTGGCCCGATGGCGGCACGACTCCCTTTCGCGGCGAAAAGAACACCAATTGGGAAGGCGGTTATCGCGTACCCATGGTTGTGCGCTGGCCGGGCGTGATCAAGCCCGGAACGGTGATCAATGATATCTGCTCCCATGAAGACTGGGCGCCAACACTACTGGCAGCGGCGGGCGAACCGGATGTTACTCAGAAGCTCTTGACGGGTTACCAGTCGAACGGAAAAACCTTCAAAGTCCATCTGGATGGGTACGACCTCACGGATATGCTGGCCGGCAAAGCACCGGGCCCGCGCAAAGAATTCTTCTACTGGACCGACGATGGCGATTTTGCCGGGCTCCGCTATGACAAATGGAAACTGGTTTTCCTGGAGCAGCGTGCGCATGGATTCAACGTATGGGGCGATCCTCTGATTCCTCTGCGTGTGCCGCTAATTGAGGACCTGCACGCCGACCCCTATGAGCGAGCCTCCTATGAAGCCTCTGACTATGACCATTGGATGATTGATCGTGTTTGCGTGCTGGTACCGGCACAAGCATTTATCGGGAAGTTTCTGATGACGTTCAAAGCTTTCCCACCGCGTCAGTCACCAGCCAGCTTTGGTATTGACCAGGTGATGGAAAAGTTGCGGACAGGCGTACAAGACAACAACTGAAATGCCCGTGCTTTCACGATGATCCACAACGGTGCAACCTGGGAAAAGTGTACGACTGCGGCGTGGCGCGCCGTCGACGCTTCGTCATCGGCAGTGAGCGCTGGTTCAATTTCCAGCAGGGCACAGGTGCAGGGCGACAACGCACAGAAACTCGGAGCTATCCATGCGAAAGATTCGAAGTCTCATGGCGCTGGGGGCCTTTTTCCTGTCGTCGGTACCACTGTGCGCACAAGATACGCCCATTGGCCCCGAGGGAACTCAGGTCGCAACTGCGCAAACGCCGGCCGCGGCGGTAAACACGGACGCGCTTCGAAATGCGGCGCAGAATCCGGTAGCCAGCCTCATCAGCGTTCCCATTCAGGACAACTTCAATTTCAACAACAGCCCGGGTGACCGCACCCAGAATGTTTTGAACATTCAGCCAGTGATTCCGCTCAGCGTATCGAAGGACTGGAATCTGATTGTCCGCTGGATTACTCCGATCATTTACCAACCACTTCCGATCCCGCAAGCTTCCGGCCCACCCACGCAAACCACCGGCGTTTATGGGCTGGGTGACATGAACCCTACGTTTTTCCTCACGCCTAAAAAGAGCAAAGTGATCTGGGGCATCGGCCCGAGCTTCATATTTCCCACGGCAACCAACACGACTTTTCTGGGACAGGGAAAATTCAGCCTGGGGCCCTCCGTGGTGGTGCTGGTGCAGCCCAAGCCATGGACGATCGGTTTTCTTGCAAATAATCTATGGTCTGTCGCGGGTCATTCCGATCTTGATAAGCCTCCCGTGAACCAGTTCCTGCTCCAGTGGTTCGTGAACTACAACATGAAGAAGGGCTGGTACCTCACCACTTCGCCTATAATCACCGCCAACTGGAGAGCGCCAGGCGGAAGCGTCTGGACAGTGCCCTTCGGCGGTGGAGTGGGAAGAATTATGAAGGTCGGATTCCAGCCGGTGAACCTCACCGCACAGTTTTACGGAAATGCAGTCCATCCGCCGGGAGTTTCGCCGTGGGGCTTGCGCTTACAGTTTGTATTGCTGTTTCCCAAGCTAACGAAAGAGCAGGAAAAGGCGTTGTTGGAGCAAAAGCTGAAACAGATGAACCAGGAGCAGCCGCCCAAGCAATGAATGCGAATATCTGGCGCAGCTGCCCTGGTGTCCAGTTGGGGTCAACCGCGCGAATGCTCATGAAGCGAAGCTTCATCGCGCGAGTTGCCTGGAATTGGAGCCGGATTCTCTCATGCTCATTAGTTTTAAGAATTAAAATCCATGAAGATCTGTGGCATCATGCCATCGCGTGGGTGACGCTGCAGCCTGAACCATGACCGATCAAGGAATTTCGGAAGTTTAGTCGTTGGACTCCGAGTAACGATTGATAAAGACAGTCCCTTAGCTTTTTGAAAGCTCTGGATCGGGAACGTGGAAGCTTGTGAATGCGATGAAACGATAGAGTCCCGGTTGTGGGTAGCAATGCAGACTCCCGTGTTTGTTGGAGCGAATTCTGGTGTTGGAAACACTGCGCCGGCTTCGCTCAAGCAACGTGACCCTTACAGGAGGATTTAAGATGAAGAAACGAATCGCAGTGTGGCTTCCGCTTCTGGTGCTTGTCGCTACTTGCCCTGCGGCTCTGGCGCAAGTTACGCCCAAGGCGCCAGCAACCAAGAGCCCAGCGGCGAAATCGTCGGCCACCACCACGCAGAAGAAAAATATGCAGGAGTACGTCGAACTCTTGCGGGCCAACGTGCGTGACCAGAAGGCCGAGATCATGGGCTCCGTCATGGAATTGAACGCACAGGATGCCGCGAAATTCTGGCCGATTTACAGCGAGTATGACACCGAATTGGCCAAGGTGAATGATCTGCGAGTGGCGAATATTAAGGAGTACGCAGACAATTACTCGCAGATGACCGACGAAAAAGCGGACGAACTGATCCAAAACGCGCTGAACTACCGCAAGCAGCGTGGTGAACTTCTTGCAAAATACTACGGCCGGGTGAAGGAAGCGTTGGGAGCGGTGACTGCCGCGCGGTTCGCGCAGATCGAGGAGCAATTGCTCTTGATCATCGATCTTCAGATAGCTTCTTCTCTGCCGATTGTGGGGGAATGATCGTGAACGCGACGAAGGAGAGAAAGCATATGCGCACTGTGCCTGTTTGTGCCGTGGCCATTCTGTTCGCTATTGTATCCCTACAGGGAGGTTCCTTTGCCAAGGCCTTCGCTGCACCTTTGCGCACGGCCCCCACCACGGCTGCGTCTCCTGCGGCGCAAAGTACCAAGAAGATTTACGTGCCTGCCGGAACGCGCATTTTGGTCCGCACAATTGACTCCATCGATTCGACCAAACAAAAGGCGGGAGATCGCTTCACCGCGAGCCTGGAAACGAATCTCGTGGTTGACAACATAGTGGTGGCGCCCAGGGGAACCACGGTGTACGGCCGCCTTGCGTCTGCCTCATCGGCGGGCAGGATGTCCGGCAGCTCTGAACTGACGCTCGAGTTAACCGATATCGTGATCCGGGGTACCGCCTATCCGCTTCTCACCAGTACTTATGAGGTCAAGGGAAAGGGTGAAGGCGGGAACACGGCAAAGAAAATTTTCGGTGGCGCAGGACTGGGCGCGCTGATTGGCGGAATTGCAGGAGGCGGAAAGGGCGCTGGAATCGGCGCGCTTGCTGGGGCTGGCGCCGGAACCGCTGTCGCCGCCTCCAAAAAGGGGCAGCAGCTGACTATACCGAGCGAAACTCTACTGGAATTTCGCCTGCAGCAGCCCGGATCCCTGCCGGTTGCTTCTTAATTCCTGTAGCGCGCACAGAATTCCAGCCGTTTAGTCCGCGTGCAGGGACTGAGCGAGGCTTATTAGATTTTGCGGAATCACGCGAATGACACCCCGGCGCGGGCTGTCGATGTCCGCTATTAGAAACAAGGCAATGGACAGAACGAGCGGCAGAACTAGAACGTGAATTGCTCCCGCAGTAGCGCGCCGCGCGCCGTAGCCGAACATCACGTTGGCGCAAATCGCAATCACGAGCATTAGAATCCATGCCGCCGTTGGAATTCGATTCCACCAGGCGGCCTGTGTGTATCCCTGCGAGTTCAGCACATCGTTCATGCCCGCAACCGCCAGGGCGATCACCGGCGTCGCCTGCGGTCCAACAGCCGGAGCCCTGACAGCGGACCACAATTCGGTCTGCAACTGGGCAGTAGCATCATTGATCCGGCGCAGCTGATTCTCATCGCGGGTCTGATAGAACAGTATGCGTTGGTCAAGATACTCGACCAGCAATGAACGCACTCGCGCCGCATCGGCGGCGGGCAACAGGTCTGCCCGGACGTATTCGGTGCCAATCGCGTTGGCCTCTGCCTCCTCGAGGTTTTTGCGCTGATCGTACCGGTCGGTGGCCATGGAAAAGCTGAATCCGATGATCAGGCCGAGCAGCGTCAGGGTCGCGGCCACGACAAGATCGAGGTCATGGCGCATGCCCTCGTCCAAGGAATGTCGCTCACGAAGTGCGACGCCGATCCGTGAAGCGATCCAAAGCACGGCGAAAGAGAGTAGGAAAATAAGATATGGCGATCTCATCGAATTCTGCTTACCTTATACCTTTGTGTCCTGCTCCGGTCAGTTTGGAACGTACGGCACATTGCTGGCGATAGACCGAGTCGGGCTGTGCGGACGGGTCACCCTGCTAACGTGTGAGCTTACCAATTCCGAATTGGAATCACGACCTATTGCACCGGGATGAAGCTTGTGCGGCGGCGCGGCGCGCCTAAGACGCGCTTCTCGGCCGAGCCATGCGCGCGCCGGCGCAGCTGTGTGTCCCTCTACTCCAATACGGTCACACTGCCACTGACAATGTCGTAATGCGCAGCGACAACCTTGAGCTTGCCTTCTTTCACTAATCCCGCGACCACAGTAGATGCTTCTCGCAACAGAGCGGCCTGGATCTTGGTATTTGCCTTGGTTGCTGCGTCCAGATTCGATCCCGCCTGGTCTACGGCAGGCTGAATGTGTGGATACAACGCGCTGATCTGTCCGGGGACTGCTTTCGCTTGAATCGTCGCCTTCACCGCTCCGCAGTTGCCGTGCCCCATCACCAGGATTACGTTTATACCTAAGACAGCCGCTCCATATTCGAGGCTCGCGATAATCTCGGAGGTCGCAACATTTCCGGCGACGCGCGTAACGAAAATATGACCGATCGTTTGGTCGAAAATCAACTCCACCGGCACACGGGAATCCGCGCAAGACAACACGGCCGCGAATGGCTCCTGCTTTTCTTTGGTGTTTTGTTTGAGGATGCGAAGGTCGGCCTCGAACGAAGTCAAACGGTCCGAGGTGAAGCGTTGATTCCCATTCATTAGTTCCTGGAGCGCAGCGTCAGGGCTAAGTGTGCTCTGGGCCCGAACAGAATCCGGGGCGGCAAGCTCCACTCCCACCCCCGCGAGCAGGCCAACCAATGTCCCTCCCGCAGCTGTTTGCAGGAACCCCCGCCTTGAGGACTTCTCTTCAGGCACGCGGTTTTCCAGGCGGGCGCTCGCACAATTGAACGGCGTTGCTACGATCTCCGGTGTATCCGCCTTCGCGATTGGTTTTGCATTGGGAAGCATCGTCACATGTTCCTTCCTTCGAGTCTGAACTTGTCATGCATAAACGACCGTCGCCATTCTTATTTTCGTAAACCATACCTCCAAACATTCAATTTCGCTACAGCGAACTGGCGACGGTGGGGCGGAATTGCATTGCAAGTTTGCCCCGCCTGCTCCTCCCAATAAAACTGGTAGTTTTGACAATGTTCAATGATGCATATTGCTTCAGACTATCTGCGGGTAGCCATTAGATTCCAGCGGGTGCCGTGCACCGATTGCGGGCTGCTTCTGTACGAATCGCTTCAGGCCGCGCTTGCCTCTGCATTGGGGGAGGAACTCGTACTTCTTACTCTTGAGGGACTCGAGTGGCTAGCTGGGGTACCGCAAAAGCCGATCCTATGAAATCTGCCCGCAGGACTGCGCGCAAATACGAGTTCTGCCGCAGGTGGCGGACGTTGACGCAGCGTTTTCTGGGCATTTTGCTGGTGTGCGCAGGATATTTCTCGGTCAGCATCTCCTGTCGGGCCCAAGAAAATCTACGTGCTGAGCAGTCATCGGCGCCTGCAGCCTCACAGGAGAATTCGCCGAAGGCAGCAGCGCAAGACCCGCAATCAACCACGCCTGCAAGCGCAGACACGCAGCCCAAAAAAAGAAGAAGTTCGGCGGTCGCGGATCATTCGTGCTTGCGCCTCTACCAATATCGAGCCCCGCCATAGGCTCGGGCATCGTACCGGTGCTCGGCTATATCTTTCCGTTTAGTTCGAAGGACAAGATCTCTCCGCCTTCCACCATAGGGGGGGCTGGCCTCATCACGGACAACGGCAGCCGGGGATTCGCTATCGGAGGGCAGTTCTTTCTGAAAGAGAATACCTACGAGATCACAACTGGCTTCGCTCATGGCAACATTGACTACAACATCTACGGCACGGGGATTGCCTCGAACCTCAAGCTGCCCCTTGATCAAACCGGCGAGGCGTACTTTGGGGAGTTCTTGCGCCGCCTCGGCTGGAAATTTTTTGCGGGACCTCGATTTATAACCGGACGTTCATTTATTACCGTCGTACCGAATGGCAACAGCAGCGTTCCGATTCCCCCGGAGGTCGGGTTGCACGACAACCTCACCTCCCTCGGCGCACGGCTGACCAGGGACACCCGCCCCAACCACTTCTATCCGCTCGGTGGAACCTTTTTCACACTCACATCTGATTTCTTTTCCCAGGGACTGGGCAGCAAGTATTCCTTCCAGTCCTACAAAACGCAGTTCGACAAATATTGGAGCTTGAGCCCGCGTCAGGTGCTGGCCTATGACGCCGACTTCTGTGGGACGGGCGGCGCACCGCCCTTCTACGGGAATTGCATCTACGGAACCAACAATGAATTGCGAGGGTATGTGGCGGGGAAATATTTCACTCGCTACACCGTGGCAACACAATTGGAGTATCGCCTGGTCTTGCCCAAGCGGTTCGGGCTAGTCGTGTTTGGCGGCCTTGGTGGAACGATACCCGCCGGAAGTCAACCGTTACAAGTGGTGCAGAGCGGCCACTTCCTGCCGAGCGGAGGCGGTGGACTGCGATTTGCGCTGAGTCAAAAGTACCACGTCAATCTTCGAGCCGATATCGCGCAAGGCAGGGATGGACATACATTCGGGATGGGCGTCGGCGAGGCGTTTTGATGCGGCAGGATGCCAGTGCCAGGATCAACGACTCTGCAAGGCTGTGGTGTAAGCTGCGTCGGGGCCGCTCGCGACAGGCTAACTTTTCGCCCTGAAGCTGTGATAACTCGAGATCGCTAAAGCCTATCTTGCGACCAGACCAGGAGACAGAACGTGGGACGACGCACCATGCTCATGGTAGCGGTGCTCGCTGGACTGGCATTTGTGAATGGCAAATCCACAAAGTTCGTGTTTACTTGGACGAACCCGAGCTATTCCGGCGCGCATTTCCATAACATTCTTGTCCTGGGCATAAACGGCAAAGTAGAAAATCGCGCCGAATTTGAAGATCAGCTCGCCGCGGCGATAACGCGCCCGGGAATTCAAGCGATTCCCAGTTACTCGCTGCTACCGAGACCTGAATCCACGCCCATCGATATGAATCAATTGCGGGACGTCATTGGTGGGCAAAATATCGATGCCATCGTGGCCTCCAGGCTGATAAAAGTGGAAAAGAAGGTCACCTATGTTCCGGGGCAGGTTTACACTCCCTATCCTTACTACGGTACGTTCTACGGCTACTACGGCGCCATCTATCCGGTGGTATATTCCCCAGACTATCTACGCATAGACAAGACCGCACAAATCGAAACAAATTTTTACTCAGCGGCCAAGCCCGATGGCGTACTTCTCTGGACCGGAACCAGTGATACGGTTAATCCTCATTCACCGCTCAAGGCGATTGACGCGATCGCCAAACTGATTGTTCAACAATTGGAGAAGGAAAAGATCATTGAATAGATGCGACGATTGAACCGGTCTGAAGCGTTCTCGGAATCTCCGATCGAATCGCGAACCACTAGGACTGCTTTGCTTGCAAAATCCGCATGGTTGACAATGCGGCCTCCATTTCTCTCCGCTCGTCGCGAGACACGCGGGCCCCGCTCGAGGCGCGGGCATGAATGGCCTCTTCAGCCGCTTTCACGCGAGCCTGTAGCAGTTGCGGATCGAGTTCAAGAATCGCAGCTCGATATAAGGCCCGCCATTGAATTTCAACCATCTTGGACTCCTGCGGAGGTGAGTCGCCTGCGTTTTTCGAAGTTCTAAGCCGAATTGACAAACGGATGGTGCCCGGCCAATTGCGGAGCTTAGAGCATCCCATGCGGCGATCACTACGTCGTTGCCTCAGAGCAATCTCGAACTTGCTCACGCGCAACGAAGCAGGGCAATCACAAATCGAATAAGACAAGGGAATGCCTGGCACGGCGCTTCAGCACCTAAACACTCTTCGGCCGGTGTTGCCGGCACCGCCACCCTGCGTCGCGCTTTAGCGATTAGGGGGAAATTGCCGTTTATCTACATGCTCACTGACAAACCGCTTACCGGACATCACTGCTTCCACCGCGACCAGAAGATCGCGGTCCACATCGATTTTCAACACGTAGCCTTCAGCGCCCAGACGCAGCGCTACTTCCGCCACTTGCGCCGACGTTTCTGCGGTCATGAAGATGATTTTAGATTCCGAGACAACCCTGCGAATTTGTCTCGCGGCTTCGATTCCGCTCAGACCGGGAAGGCCGATGTCCAACAAAATCAAGTCTGGTCTTACTTCTTGCGCTTTCCGGACTGCTTCAAGCCCATCCGCCGCGAAAGCAATGACGCGCAAGCTTGGATTTTCGCGAAGCTTCTCAACGATATAGTCCCGCCAGGCGCCAAAATCTTCTACAACCAGAATACGGACAAACGATGGATCGCTGATGACTAGCTCCCCTATAGAGTTCACGGTCACACGGACGAGGTGCTGTTGATGAACATACGACTGCCAGCAAAGCATCGCATGCAGGAGAGAGCGTGTCGTTGTCATGAAGCAAGCTGTCGCTTGCCCTGGTGCAACTGCGGGGAGAAAACGCACAGCCAGCAAGGCTAACCGAACAGGTCTCAGAGTTCGTGAGGAAAGAGTCGTGTAGCCTGGCAGAGCACGATTTTGCCGCGGCTCTTTTTCACGGCACCATCGCGTTGCCACGCACTCAGCAGACGGCTGGCAGTAAAAGGCGTCAGGTTCGCGGCATTCGCCAATTCCTCGTTGGTCACGTCGAGCTCCACTCCACGCGCGACCTTTTGCCCGATCACCCCGGCCAGGTTATCCAGCACGCCGGCCAGTCTTTGTTCAGCGGAATGACAAGTCAAGGCGACATGCGCGGCAAGATACCACGCTAAATAGTCCGACGCGACACCCAATGCATTCTCCAGCAGGACCGGATATTGCTCCACAAAACCTCGGATGGTGGCTCGATCCCACACCAACAGGTAGCTCTCTCTTACCGTCTCGGAACCAAGCAGGTACGAAGAAGGTTTTGCCAGCAGCGCCCTTCCGCCGATGAGCTCGCCCACCGCCAGCCAGTGCAGCAGGATGTGTCGCCCGCCATGCTCGTCGAAAAAGTATCGGGCGCGCCCCTTGGTCAGCAAGAACAGACTGTCTGCCGGATGCCCCTGGTAGGTGATCACCGAATTAGCAGCGAAACGGCGAGGCCTTGCGGCGGCTAGGATCTTCTTGCGGTCCTGTATGGCTAGACCGTCGAAAAGGGTCGATATCCAGCCCACGGATACGGCGGCAATTCTCGAAGAGGCCATGGGTGCTTCTCCCTGAGGCTATTTCTCGCTGTCGCGCCGGGACCTGCACAATGTCCGAAGCGCCACGGAATAGAAGGAACGCCTGTACCACGAATTTGACCTTCACCGACGTACATACCCGCTGCAGGTGTGCGCCCTTTGTAGGTTCAAGACTGGCGGCGTGATGCTTTCACAAGTCGGCCCAACACGGAACTGTCAGAATTGACAGTGCCAGCGTTTTGTCTCCTTATTCCCAGCGCTACCGACGTTGCGAACCGCCTGGCCGGATCTGGCATTCGGCTAGCGCTGTCCATCTTAGCTGGCGCGAGCTTCCCGATAGTGAGACTATCGCTGTATACCCGCAGCTGACTAAGGGCCCGACTCGCTTTCAAGCAAGCCCGGCTTGTCATCTCTGACAATTGCGCTCCGGGGATACTAATGCCAGTCTTGTCGTCTGCTTGATTTCGCGGCCCGACTCGGAGGAGATTCCGTCTCAGGTGAAATGAGAAGGAATTTATCGGAGTGTGCACCTGCGCAGGATTCTCCGTCCGACGTTTGTTCCAAGGTGGCGTGCGTGGTAGTTCAGAACAAAGCGCTCCAGAGCCGACGCCTTCGATCCACAAGGAAGCTATGACATCTACACTTGCGTTGCCCTCGATTGGTTCGCGGAACAATCAATCAAGCAAGAATCGGTTCAACTGGCGGATCGCGCCTGTTCTGATTTTGTTTCACGTTGGCGCAGGAGCAGCACTTTTCTTCTTCAGTTGGCATGCGTTTTTCGTCGCGATTTTCTTATACTGGGTGACGGGTGGCCTGGGACTCGGCATGTGTTATCACCGGCTGCTCACCCATCGCTCCTACGCAACACCCAAGTGGTTTGAGTACTTTCTCACCGTTTGCGCCGCGGCAGCTTTGGAAGGAGGCCCGCTCCTGTGGGTGGCCATCCACCGTAAGCATCATCAATACGCGGACAAGGATGGTGATCCGCACTCTCCGCGCGACGGCAAGTGGTGGGCGCATGCTGGTTGGGTCCTGGTTGGCAATGCCTTGCGGCAAGATGTGGCGACGCTCAAACGCTACGCTCCCGATCTGGCCGAGGACAAATTTCATGTCTGGCTCACCAAGTACCATCTTCTGCCAATCGCGATCCTCGGAGTTGTGCTGTTCGCTATCGGTGGCCCTCGCCTGGTACTGTGGGGCATTTTCTTTCGCACCGTTGTGGGACTGCATGCGACGTGGATCGTCAACTCCGCCGCGCATATATGGGGGTCGCGCCGCTTCCAAACTCGCGATACCTCAACGAACAATTGGTGGGTGGCAGCGGTGAGTTTCGGAGATGGGTGGCATAACAACCATCACGCCTACCCAGTTTCGGCCCGTCACGGTCTGCGCTGGTATGAAATTGATTTCAACTGGTACACCATTTGGATGCTCAAGCAGTTCGGACTTGTGTCCCACATCCATCGAGCCGAATTGTCCGCCGCGAAACTAACGCTGCGCGAGCGGAATGCTACCGCCGGTGATTGAGCCATTGTACGAAACAGCGGTCCAGGTCTGAATTTCGTATGGAACGGGAACGACGACCCTGATGGACACTCCTCTCCCAGTTGCCAGTCAAAATCGGTTTCTGGCCCGCCCGCGGTCAATGCTCGAGCGTTTTATTCACAACGAGACTTCCGGTTCGATCCTTCTGTTTGCAGCTACCGTTGCCGCTCTGGTTTGGGCGAATTCACCCTGGAGCGCATCTTATTTCGCGCTTTGGAAGCTTCCCTTGCAGTTGGGTCGCCGTCCGCTTCTCTCCATGGACTTGCATCACTGGATCGATGACGGCTTGATGGTGCTGTTTTTTCTGGTGGTCGGACTTGAAATCAAGCGTGAGATCGTAAAGGGCGAGCTGTCCTCCATTCGCCAAGCGGCCCTTCCCATCATCGCAGCGCTGGGCGGCATGATCCTTCCGGCTCTGCTCTATTTCGCATGCAATCGATCTGGCCCGGGCGCGCGCGGATGGGGAATCCCCATGGCTACCGACATCGGTTTCGCAATGGGTGTTCTCGCGTTGCTCGGCAAACGCATCCCTTCGAGCCTGCGCGTATTCATGCTTGCGCTGGCTATCGTCGACGATGTCGGTGCGATCCTGGTGATTGCATTCTTTTATACTCCTTCGATTTCGCTCCCGGCTCTACTGCTGGCGGCTGGTTTGTTGGTGCTGCTTGTAGCGGTTGCGATGCGACGGGTGCCTATCTACATCTACGTGATCGTGGGCCTATTTTTCTGGGCGGCAGTTCTCAAGTCCGGGGTGCATGCCACGATCGCCGGCGTGATTCTGGGGCTGGTCGCGCCGATCACGCCAAAATTCCGACCCGAAGAGTTGGCTGAGAGTGCGGAGCCGCTCCTGAAAGATTTCCGAACTCAAATCTTGAGCCAGGACAAATCATCGGCGGAAGCCACTCTCACTGCACTGGGTCAACTTCTCGGCGGCACTGATTCGATTGCCGAGCGCCTGGAAAGAAGTCTCCACCCTTGGGTGTGTTTTCTGGTGCTTCCTTTGTTCGCTTTAGCGAGCGCAGGAGTCGCCTTGTCTGCTGCACAACTGAAGCTGGCGATTTCGAGCCCGATCGCGCTGGGTGTGTTGCTGGGACTGGTAGTGGGTAAGGCGGTGGGAGTAACTGCGTTTTCTTTTCTGGCCGTGCAATCGAAAATTGGCGGGATGGCAGACGGGTTGACGTGGACGGGCATCACCGGAATCGGCATTCTGGCGGGCGTGGGTTTTACAGTCGCTCTGTTTATTAGCGGCCTTTCTTTCGCGGACGACGCTCTGGTCGCCAGCGCAAAAGTCGCGGTTATCGCAGCTTCTCTGGCAGCGGGCATTATTGGCTACGTCTTTCTACACGTCTCTGTCAGAAGCAGCTCGGTGCGAAGGTAAACAAAATCTCAGTGCATAAGCTCCCGGAGATACGGCGCGGCTACTGTATGTTCTGACAATTGAATCGTTATCGCCCGCCCGGTTAGGCTGTTCTGCATTCTGAGTTCGCTCTTTTGCCCATCATGCGCCTTCGGTTCTTGCTGACAGCATTCATTTCTTTTGCGGCAGGGGCTGCGCAGCTCGCCGCGCAGGACTTGGCTCCGCGTGCCTACGTAATCACGCCAATACATTCCAACGCGGTTACCGTCGCCTGGTCCTTCTTCGACGGAGGCGTGAACTTTAATGGCACTGTTCCTGTCGCCAACGCAACAGGAACCTACTACGTTCCCATTCTCAGCTACTATCACTCGCTGAATTTCTTCGGGCGCTCGGCGAACTTCACCGCCTCGTTGCCCTACGGCGTGGGAAATTTTAGGGGCGACGTCGCGGGACAACCTCAAGCGATATACCGCTCGGGCCTGCTCGACGCCACCTTTCGATTTTCAGTGAACTTGATTGGCGGCCGCGCCATGCTAGCCAAGGAGATGGCAACCTGGAAGCAAAAGAGACTGCTAGGTGCAAGCCTGAAGGTGGTGGCGCCGACCGGGCAATATGACCCAACGAAATTGGTAAACTGGGGCGGCAATAGGTGGGCGTTTAAACCGGAGATCGGGTATTCGGAACGATGGGGCCACTGGGTGCTTGACGCGTATGCCGGGATTTGGCTTTACACCAGGAACCCGGCGTCGTTCGATGGGCCCGTAGTCGCCCCTCAGACCGAAGAACCCGTGGGTGCTCTGGAGAGCCATCTGAGCTACGACGTGAAGCCGCGTTGGTGGCTGTCAGTGGACGGAAATTTCTGGGTCGGCGGCATCACCAGCTTGAGCGGCATAAGGAACTTGCAGACCAAGCAAACCGGGTCGCGCATTGGAGTGACAGCTTCCATTCCCATTAGCAAACACCAATCCATCAAAGCCAGCTATAGCGACGGCACCTATGTGCGATTCGGCGGAAACTACCAAAGTGTTTCAGTGGCCTGGCAATATTCCTGGATAGGCCAGCCGAAATAAGACTTAGTGAATCGCGCCGCCACAGCGGAAAACGACGGAATAATTCGTTCGAGTACTGCGAAAGCGCCGATCACCCGCCCTCCTAGCAGCGATGCGCGCGCCATTGCAATAGTGGTCTGAGCTGCTTCGATTAGCGCTTGGAAACACGGGCGCGGAGCTGGCTCTCGGCACGTAACCAATCTTCTTCCGGTGATCCGTACGGACAACCTCTGGCTTGCCAGAGGTCGTAGGCGAGGCCGGCGATTTCGTCGTGTCCGAAAGCTATGCCGCCATATCCAAACGCAATCGCCTTAGTGAGTTTGACAGCCGCTTGTGACTGGTCCAGCGCTTGGCGTGAATGCTGCTCGCTTGTCGTCTCATCGCCCTCTTCGTACTTTTGCGCAATGCGATGGGCATCTGCGGCACGGTCGTGTAATTCTGCAGCGCGGTTGTGGTTCTGATAGAGAAGTTCATTGTCACGAGGGGCAGGCATGGGCTCCAGAGACTCGATCTGTCCTGATTTGGAGTGGGATTCTTTCGCAAGTTTGTAAGCGTGATCGGAATACTCCAAAGCCCGCTGCAAATGCCAGTCTCGCAATTCGTTTTTCCCTTTCTCATTATGTTCGGCGGCCGTCCGATGGGCGTGCGCCGCAAGTTCATGTTGATCGGCCGCTTGCCGGTGCCTGTCGTACACGTTTTGCTCCTATGGCCGATCTTACATCCGCAAGAATCATCACTGCAACGCGCCAACACCGCCGTCCGCTTGCGCGTCATCCCATTGACGTATCGGGATCACCAGAAATAGCTCGGAGCGGGGGCCGTCAAGACGGTTGGCGTAAGGCTGACCGTTCGATCCGTCCTGGCTGAATGTCTGCAACCTCTCTTGATCCAGTCCGAGGATCATGATGTGTGGTCCAACATGGAATTCACCCCCGCTTCCCATCGCATTCGTTCAGCGCCTGCGGGTCAGGTTCGCAGCCATGTCCTGGGGATGCCATGTGCAAATTATAGCTTAGCTGTGTCACGCGGCATGGTGTCACCGCTGGAGTTCCTCATCTACGGCTCGGGATTGATCTGCCACTCGATACGAACGGACAACCTTGCCGGGCACGCACCCCATCGAAAAGCCAGTTATTCGGAAGGCAAGGTGCGGCACCGACGAGCTAATCGCGCTGCACACCACGGGTTAGTGCGCCTGCTGCGAGACACGAGCGACCAACTCGTCCAATCGGGAAAGCAAAAGTTTCAGGATGGGAGAGTCGTTCGACTTTTTGTAGCCGAGGACGAGCTCGACGGTTGGCGCGTCTCCCTTGAGAGGACGGCTGGTGATAGACGACGGGAGAAAGTTTTGTGCGTAGGCGGGCAACAACCCTACGCCGCGCGTCGAAGCTATTAAAGACATCCCCATAGTCACATGGTCCGCCTCATGAGCCGGCGTGATTTTGATTCCGCTCCGCTTCAAGTAATTGTCGATCACCTCACGCAGCACCGGAGCCGTCTGCGATACGGTTACGAACGTCTCGCCCGCTAGATCCTGAGGATGGATGGCTTTCCGCGCAGCGAGACGGTGGTCTCTAGGCAAGATGACCGTCAAAGCTTCCTTCACGAGAAGACGGAACGCCAAACCTGGCACGCCTTTTTCCCGCCGCAGAAAAGCTGCATCAACCGTTCCTTTCGAAAGGCCCTCCGCAAGCTGAGGCGAATATTGGCTCGATATCATCACGTCGATATTAGGGAGTTCGGCGCGCAAGATCCGCAACGCTTCGGGCATCCACGTCAATTCGTGGCCGGTCAGAAAGCCCATCGCGAAGCACGGCTTGGCGGGACGAGCGACCCGTCGCGCCGCTTCGGTTGCCGCTTCCACCTGCGCCAGGACCGACCGGGCGTGATCGAGAAAAGCTCGACCTGCCGGTGTCAGTTCGATGCCGCGAGCGCGGCGCGTCAAAAGCCGCGCACCTACCTCGCGTTCCAGATCGCGGATCTGCCGACTCAACGATGGTTGTGAGGTGTGGAGGTCTCGTGCTGCTGCCACGGTCACGCTTCCTGCCTCGGCGACCGCGACGAAATAGCGGAGGTGTCGTAGTTCCATTCGCGCTCCCATGCCTGTGAAGCATGGATGCGAGCTTAACAAAGTATGCGCAAAGAGCGCTACCTCAAGCAGTCTCCCCCATCTAAAGAAGTGATCCCAGCACCCGGAGCTGGTTAGCGGACTTCCCAGTTATGCTCAACCTGCATGGGTCGGGATCCACGGAGGCAGTGCTATGAGTGCAGCAGTGGTTTTGGTTACCGGCGCATTGACAGGCATCGGTCGCGCCACCGCGTTCGCGTTCGCCAGAGAAGGCGCCCGCGTCGTGGTCGCCGGCCGACGTGAGCAGGAAGGCAAAAAGCTCCAGAAGGAACTACGCGAGCTAGGTGCAGAGGCGGAATTCGTAATAACCGACGTGCGACACGACGCTGATGTCCGGGCACTGATCGACAAGACTGTCGCGCGTTTTGGCCGCCTGGATATTGCAGTGAATAATGCCGGGACGGAAGGTTGGCGGGGTCTGGTAACAGAACAGACTGCAGAGAGCTACGCAGCTACGTTTGATACCAACGTACTCGGTGTGCTGTTAAGCATGAAGCACGAACTGCGGGTGATGCTGCCACAGGGGAGCGGAAGCATCGTCAATATATCGTCCACCTATGGGCATGTCGGCGCTGCCGGTGCGTCCGTTTATGTGGCCAGCAAACACGCGGTGGAGGGGCTGACGAAATCCGCTGCACTGGAAGTCGCGGGGACCGGAGTTCGGGTAAACGTAGTCGCGGTCGGCGCTACGGATACGGGCATGCTTACACGCTTCACCAACACGGCTGAGAATAAGGCGGCGCTGGTCTCGACCGTACCGCTCAAGCGTCTGGCAACACCGGAAGAGATCGCCCAGGTGATCGCTTTTGTAGGTTCGGCGAAGTCGTCGTACATGACTGGCTCATCCATCCCGGTGGACGGGGGAAAGCTGGCTCACTAATTCCAGGTATCTCCCGGCGAGCGGTGCACGGTGGATTGAGACTCTCAGAGAACGCAGTGCATGGTTTTACTGAGGAGGAAAAATTCCATGAGCCGGACTAAACAGGAAGAGAACAAGGCACTCGTGCTCGAGGCTTTCGACACTCTGTTCAACAAACGCGACTACGCAGCGGCTGAGCGCTACTGGTCCCCCCACTACATTCAACACAGTGCTCATATCGCGCCTGGTCGTGAGGGGTTGTTCCATCTCATTCAGGGCATCCCAGCGACGTTGCAGTACGAACCGGGAACGATCGTGGCTGAGGGAGACATCGTAATCGTGCATGGACGATTTTCGGACTTCGGCCTTCCCGTGAACTGGATCGCGGCGGACATCGTTCGCATCCAGGACGGTGTTCTGGTCGAGCATTGGGATGTGATCCAAGACGAGGCCACACGAGAACAATCCAAGAGCGGCCAGCCAATGTTCGGCAGTACGTTCGCGACCGGTAAGAGTGGCCAATGAATGCCGGCGTTGCTCGCCCGGCAGCAGTTGCAGATTCTCGCAAGAAAGCCTGCAACCAAATGTGACTCTTAACATCACATATTGCGGGGGCAGCCGATGTCAGTAAAGAGCGTCCAATTTTCCGTCGCCGCGCACATCCTGGCCGCGCTGGGGATTTACCCTGGCGGGCAGCTCGGCTCGGCGACTCTGGCTGACAGCGTAAAGGCAAATCCCACTTTCGTTCGCAAGTCCCTGTCCAAACTCTCCAAGGCGGGCCTGGTGGTGACCACACGCGGTAAAAGCGGAGCAAGCGTCCTGGCGCGTCCTGCCAAACGGATCACGCTGTTGGATATCTACCGTGCCAGCGGGGCACCGCCGGCGTTCGCCATTCATTCCTATCCGGTGGAAAAGAGGTGTGCGGTCAGTTGCAACCTCAAGGAATGCATGGCGGCGGTTCTTTCTCGAACGCAGGAGAGTTTTGAGAAGTCGCTGGCGCAAATAACGCTGGCGGACCTCATCAGGCAGATTCGAGCCAAGGGACGCTGACTTTTTTTCGCTTTAATTGTGCAGATAAGAAGAACAATAAATCAGGTCAAGGAGGTTGCAGCTATGAGTTCAACCGCCAGCTCCAATACCGAGTATGTGATTTTGGGTGCGAGCGGGAACACCGGCTCGATCATCGCCGATTTCCTGCTGTCGAAGGGCAAGAAGGTACGGGTCGTCGGGCGCGACGCGGGGAGACTGCAGCGCTTTGTGCGCAAAGGCGCGCAACCGTTCACAGCCGACTTGAGCGATGCGGCTGCGCTCACGAAAGCCTTTAGCGGTGCGCGCGCGGCGTACTTGATGCTGCCGCCGATATTTTCGCGGGAGGAGCAGGAGCAACAGAGCGATGCCATCGCAAAAGCCGTCCAGGACTCCGGCCTGCGTTACGCGGTGTACTTGAGCAGCTACGGCGCGCACGTCCCGGAAGGCACCGGGCCAATCGCGGGGCTGCATTCTTCGGAGCAAAAACTGAACGGGGTCAGCGATTTGAACGTTCTGCACCTGCGTGCCGCATATTTCATGGAAAACAATCTGGCGGCGATCGGCATGATTCATGCGATCGGAGTGTTCGGACATGCGCTGCTGCCCGACCTGAAGACGCCGATGATCGCGACGCGCGACGTCGGCGACTATGCTGCGCAGCGCCTTCTCGACCTGGATTTTTCCGGCAAACAAACACGCGAACTGCTTGGCGAGCGTGACCTCTCGATGACGGAAGCTACCGCGGCGATCGCGCGCGGCATTGGCAAACCGGATCTGCGTTACCAGCAGTTTCCGTATGACCAGATGCAGCAGGCGTTGACGCAAATGGGTTTTTCGTCGAGCAAAGCCGCAGGTTACATCGAGATGTTCCAGGCTATCAACGCAGGAGTCGTCGCTGCGCGGGAGCCGCGTTCGCCGGAGAACACCACGCCGACTTCGTTTGAACAATTTGTGCAGGACGTGTTTGTGCCTGCCTATAACGCCAAGGCTCCCGCTGCTTAGGCTTAGGTTCCGCGCCCGGGTGCTTGCAGGCGAGGAATTCGGGAAGCAACTTCTGAGAGTTACCGATCGGGAGGTCTAGTCATGAACGGAACAGCATCCACCAAGCGAGAGTTGTCCCAGCGCGCTAAGAAACCGAGTATTTACCGTCGTATCGTCACGGGAAATGTAAACGGGAAGTCCATCGTTCAAAGCGACGAACCATTGCTGGCCTATGAGTTCAAAACTGTTCCCGGCTACGAGCACACGCTCATCTGGGTCAATCCGGCGACACCGGACCTCAGCAAGGAGCAAAGGTTCGACAGCTATCCCGACTCCGTCGTTCCAGGACCCGGGGGCACGAGTCTGCACTTCGTGACCCTTCCCCCCGGTTCAGTCTTCGCGGATCCTTCTTTCGATAGCGAAGCCGCACGAAACGAAGCATTGGTTCGCCTGAGGGGTTTGGCCGACCACTTCGAAAGGGAAGATCCTGCAATGCACAAGACAAACACCGTGGACTACGCGGTGGTCTACGACGGAGAGATTTGGCTGGAGTTGGACGACGGTGAGCCTGTGCATTTGAAGCGCGGCGACGTGGTGGTGCAGAACGGTACGCGCCACGCCTGGCGAAACAAAGCAAGCTCACCCGTCACGATGCTCTTTTTCCTGAACGGCGCAACAGCGTAAACAACTGCTCAACCAATGGTTCGGGTACTAGAAGGCGGTGTTGCACAGCGATCTCTAAGCGTCGCGATCGACGAAGATCGATAGGAAACAGTCCATGAACCTGTTGCACGCAGTCTTTACCCGGAACCTCTTGACGTCGGGAGTAGCCATTGTCCGCTATATTCCGCGGGCCTTCGGGGTGAAGCAGGTGGATGGGAATCTCTTCTTCACGGAGGCGAAGCGGCAGGAGTATCGGCGTCGTGTAGAGAGTGTGACGCCTCACTCCCCGCGTCAGTGGGGGACCATGGAGGTTGACCAGATGCTTCACCACCTCAACCTCGCCTGCGGAGGCTCGCTCGGTTTCTACAATCTCCCGGACGAGAGTTACCTTGCTTCACGGACGTTCTTTAAGTGGATTCTTGTCGATTGGTTTCCGGAGCAACCCGTCGGCCTACGGCTTCCAGCGGGCTTCAAAATCCCGCATCCGCAGAGATTGGAGTTCGCGCAGGAAAAGGCACAACTGCTGATAATTCTAGAGGCTGCCTGGAACGCGAGAACTGCCGATGCCTGGAAACCGCATCCTATGTTCGGCAAGATGACGCCAAGAGAGTGGGGCAAGCTCCTGCAGATTCACCTGGATTATCACCTGAGACAGTTCGCAAGTTAACGGGGGGTTCGCTACGCGCGTGAAACATCCGCGCTGGAGAGTTCCAGCTTAGCGAGAACGGAGAAAGACAATGACCAAAAAGCTCGAAGGCAAGACCGCCGTTATCACCGGCGGGACAGAAGGGATTGGGCTAGCGACGGCAAAACTTTTCGTAGAAGAGGGCGCTTATGTTTTCATCACGGGCCGCCGCCAGAAGGAACTCGACGAGGCTGTGAAGGCGATTGGCAGCAATGTTTCTGGCGTTCCGGGAGACATCGCCCGACTGGCTGACCTCGATCGTCTCTACGAGACCGTCTCCCAGGTGAAGGGGCGAATCGACATTGTTTTCGCGAATGCCGGCGTGGGCGAATTTGTTTCGTTGGGGGCCGTCACCGAAGAACATTTCGACAAGCTGTTCAACATCAATGTGAGGGGAACGCTATTCACGGTGCAAAAGGCGCTAGCGCTAATGAACGATGGTGGCTCCGTCATTCTCAACGGCTCTGTCGCGAGTGTTAAGGGTACGGCCGCCTTCGGCGTCTACGCCGCGAGTAAGGCTGCCATCCGCTCTTTCGTGCGAACCTGGACTACGGATCTGAAGGAGCGTCGTATCCGCTCCAACGTTGTGAGTCCGGGTCCGATCAATACACCCCTGGTGAATCGCCAATCTCCAGAAGTGATTGCACGTATTGTCTCCACTATCCCGATGGGACGCATGGGAGAACCCGAGGAAGTTGCCAAGGTCGCGTTGTTTCTGGCTTCCGCTGACTCCAGCTTCGTCACGGGTATCGAACTGTTCGTTGACGGCGGCAGAGCTCAGGTCTAACCGAAACGGTGGGAGAAGCGCGGCCGAGGACATGCGATTCGCGCCAATCGAAGGAAGGGGAAGGATGACCACAGAAAAGTCGCTCATTGACTCCGCACTCCGCGGGTGGAAGTTCAATGTAGAACGAGCGGAAAAATTGTTTGGGGGACTGTCGCCGGAACAACTGGAGCAGGAAGTTGCTCCAGGAAAAAATCGTTTGATCTATCTCTGGGGCCATCTTGCAGCAGTGAATGATCGGCTCTTGCCGCTGCTCGGGATTGGAGAAAGACTTCATTCCGAATTCGACGGCATGTTCATCTCGAACCCGGACAAGTCCGTTCCCCTGACTGTCTCTGCACAATCGCTTAAAGCTGCGTGGCAAGAAATCAACCAGAGGCTCTGGGAGGGTTTCTCGAAGTTCGACGACTCGGATTGGGCGCAGCGGCATACTGCGGTTTCTGAACAGGATTTCGAACGGGAACCGCATCGGAATCGTTTCGGCGTGCTGCTCGGAAGAACCGCACACCTTGCCTATCACCTGGGGCAGGCGGCGTTGGCGCGACGCGAGGGATAGTCAATCGCTGCAAGGACGGCGCGGATTTTCACAATCGTAGCCGAGCTAGCCCACATCGCAATATTCGGTCAGTTCCGCAAGGGGATAGGCAATGAGCCCGAAGGAATTTCAGAAGTCACACTTGGCGATTGAATTGAGAGCGGGAAAGAAGCGGCTCGAGGACGCGCTTCACGGCTTGAGTGACGAGCAGTGCGGGACACCTGGGGCCACGCGGTCGGGTTCGGTAGCCGATCTTCTTTGCGAGATAGTGACGAAAGAATTTGTGGCGCTGATGCAAATTTCCGAGCGCCTTCCGATGAATTCCTTGGCGAATGCGGACAGCCGGACGCCGGCTGCTTCTGGAACGGAAGGAGCCGCGGCAAAAAAGGCTGTCGACAACCTTCTGGCTGAATTCGACTTTCTGCGTTCAGCACTGGTTCGTCGCGTGGACGACGACGGATCCGATGGCGCGGAACTAAATGCGAAATACGCCTATATCACCGATGTCTGCGTCACAAGGTTCAACGAGCAAATAGCCGAGATGGAGCGCTGGCGCACTTCGGAAATCGTGGGATTCAGTGCCGCGCGTCTCCGGGCGGAAGCGCGCGAAGCGGAGCTCAACCAGGCCATTTTGGATTTGAGCCGAGAGGACTTTCTGGCCGGGATGCTGGATTTGAAATCTCTTTTCTCGGCGCTGTTGGACCGGTTCTACAGCGAAGATTTCGTTCTGTGGCTGGGCGCAGTGGAGTCGAATGGAAGGGCTGCCGCGTTTCAGCGCATGGCAGCTGTGCTGGAACCCATGCATACGCTGCTCGAGATGGGATTGGCTTCTATCGCATCATTTCGCGCGACTGCGAGCGCGCAGGACGCGGAGGGGAATTTCGCCACCGATTGGGAGACCGTTCTCGGAGGAACGTATTCGACGGGCGTAGCCGTTCGCTGGCGCACGGTTCGTGCCTGGAAGAGTCGCAACGTGATCGCGGAACGCATCCTGGATCTACCATAACCGAATCCGTGAGTGACTCGACGCTGCACGCGTCGATGGTCGACAATGTGCACCGCCTGCTCATTGGATCGGTCGCGAACCTGTGATGAGAATATCGACGAGTCGTTTTGCGCTCTGCTGCCAGTCCGGGCCAGATGCCACGTGCGCGACCCCGACGAGAGCCCGAAGAGATCCATCGGATCAAGATCCTTCCGTATGTCGCCGCTGTTGATCCCGCGCTTCACCAGGGCACGAATGGCTTCATGGGTTTGGGCGTGCGAAGCTGCGAACACTTTCTTGGGATCGCCGATCAGAGTATTCAGCACAGGGGCGATGATCTGCTTCGTCTCGATGGCATCAACGAACAACAATAGCCAGGATCGCAACGCTTCAAGCGGCGGCATGCTTTGAGCGAACTCCCGCTCGGCTGCGGCCAGCTTTTCCATCTCCGACCGATAAACCGCCTGTAGCAGTTCCTCACGTGTCGGAAAGTGGCGATACAAAGTCCCCGGTCCGACGCCTGCGTCCTTGGCAATGTCGTCTAAGCTGGCGTTTGCGCCGGATCGAGTGAAAGCCTGCTTTGGCCACCTCCAAAATTCGCTCGCGATTCCGCTGCGCATCGGCCCGCGGCTTTCGGCCGGCAGATTGGGAACGTTTCATGGGCATCCTCAAAATAAACTTGCAACCGGAGGTAGTCTCCGGTAATCTAAGTATACGGAGGCAGTCTCCATTTTACCTGAACCGACCCGCAGATGGGAGGAAAACACAAAATGAGCATAAAGACAAAGCTCGGCGGCCAGTTCGACCTTTCCGGCACCGCAATCAGCGTTTACCGAATGGGCTACGGCGCCATGCAACTGGCCGGGCCGGGAGTTTGGGGCCCACCACGCGACATGGATGGTGCGATGACGGTTCTGCAAGCGGCGATCGCGGCCGGCGTGAACCACATCGACACCAGCGATTTCTACGGCCCTCATGTAACCAATCAGATCATCAAGAAAGCTCTTCATCCCTATCCGGCCGACTTGGTCATCGTCAGCAAGCTGGGTTGCCGCCGCGGTGAGGACAAATCATGGAATCACGCACTTTCGCGCCAAGACTTGCTCGACGGCGTTCACGACAATCTTCGGAACCTCGGCGTGGACCGGCTCGACGTCGTCAACCTCCGAGTGGGTGGAATCGCCGAGCCATCGGAGGGATCGATCGAGGGACCACTGAGTGCGCTGGCTGAATTGAAATGGCGGGGGTTGATTCGCCACATCGGTCTCAGCAACATCACTCCACGGCAGTTGCAACAGGCCCAGAGAATTACGGAGATCGTATGCGTGCAAAACTTCTACAACGTAGCACATCGCAATGACGACGCGTTCGTGGATGCCCTCGCGCAGCAGGGCGTCGCTTATGTCCCGTTCTTCCCGTTGGGAGGGTTCACACCATTACAGTCCTCAGTGCTCGACCGCGTAGCGGCGACCATGCAAGCCAGTCCGCTGCAGGTCGCGCTTGCGTGGCTGCTGCAGCGCTCTCCCAACATTCTGCTGATTCCCGGCACCTCTTCGATAAACCATCTTCGAGAAAACCTCTCTGCCGCGGCCTTGGAACTTCCTGCGCAGGTCATCGCCGAGCTCAACGCGATCGACGAAAGCATCCAGGCCGAGGCCCAACCAATACGCTGAAGATTGATGGAGGCAGCTTGCGCTCGCGATCATGCCATCCGTAGGCACAGGCTCGAAGGGAACAAATGAACAAGGAGATTACTATGCAGAACAAACCTGTCGCCCTGGTCACCGGGGCTAGTCAAGGAATCGGTCTTCAGATCGCAAAGGATCTCGTGGCACACGGCTTCACTGTGCTGGTCGGTTCGCGCAATCTCGAGCGCGGCGAGGCAGCGGCCAAGGAGGTTGGGCCGGACGCACGCGCGCTTCAGCTCGACGTGACGGATCAGGCTTCGATCTCCGCCGCGGCGAAGCGCATCCGCAAGGAGCTTGGCCGCCTCGACGTGCTCGTCAACAATGCGGCTATCTCGAATACGAGTAAGCTGCCGGACATGTCCGTGCAGGAGTACGCGAAGTTGACTCGCCCGAGTAACGTGTCTCTGGCGGAAGTGCGCGCGGTGTGGGACACCAACGTATTCGGCGTCCTTGCCGTTACCCAGGCGATGCTGCCGCTTCTGCGCGAGGCGCCGGCGGCGCGCATCGTCAACGTGTCGAGCGGCGTTGGTTCGCTAACGCGGAACTCGGACCCGGCCTACGCCTACCGCTCGATCTTCGGCCCCGGCTACGCTGCATCCAAGACGGCTCTGAATGCTATGACGCTCGCCATGGCGATCGAGCTGGAGACGACGAGGATCAAGGTCAACGCCGCCTGCCCGGGCTATACCAAGACGAACCTGAATAACTATTCAGGCACGCGGACTGTCGAGGAGGGCGCCCGCGAGCCAGTGCGCCTCGCCCTGCTTGGTCCGGATGGACCGACGGGCACGTTCTCAAACGAAGACGGCCCGCTCCCGTGGTGACGTAGCCTCAAGCGCGTGAGCGTGTACCTAGCGGCGCTTCATCGTGGCAATCAAACTTGCAAGACTGGGTCCATCGAATATCGAAATTAGCAGGAGGAGAGAAAATGCGTATTTTCGTCACAGGTGCTACTGGTTTTATCGGTTCGGCTGTTGTTCAGGAGCTTATCAATGCGGGGCACTCGGTGATCGGGTTTGCCCGCTCCGATGCGGGAGCCAAATCCCTTGTCGCGGCTGGTGCTGCAGTGCTTCGGGGAGATTTGGAGGATCGCGAAAGTCTGCGCAGCGGTGCGACCATGTCCGATGGCGTGATTCACACCGCGTTTATCCATGACTTCTCCAGATTCAAGGAGAATTGCGAGATCGACGAGCGAGCCATCGAGGTTCTCGGTTCCGCACTCGAAGGTTCCGATCGGCCGCTGCTCGTCACCTCCGGACTTGCGCTCGTGGCGGCGGGCCGCGCCGCAACTGAGGAGGATGCTCCTGTTCCTACCTCCGCCTCCTATCCGCGCGCATCGGAAGTGGCAGCGATGTCCCTGCTGGCACGCGGGGTTCGAGCGTCGGTCGTACGCCTCCCGCAGGTGCACGACCAAGTGAAACAAGGCCTCGTTACCTATCTGATCAATATTGCACGCATGAAGGGTGTCTCGGCGTATATCGGTGACGGGCTCAACCGCTGGGCCGCGGTGCACGTGCTCGATGCTGCCCGACTCTACCGGCTGGCGCTTGAGAAGGGTGACGTGGGAGCCAAATATCACGCAGTCGCCGAAGAGGGCGTACCGGTTAGAGAGATCGCTGAGGCGATCGGACGGGGCCTGAAGCTGCCGACGATGTCCCTGTTTGCTGAGCGAGCGGGCGAGCACTTTGGTGCGCTTGGGATATTCGCTGGGCTAGACTTGGTGGCGTCCAGCACGCTCACACAGAAGCGGTTGGATTGGCGACCAACGCAAACTGGGCTTTTGGACGATCTTGCCCGTGCTCGCGATTTCGAGCCGGAAAACGCCAAGAGTAAGGAGGGTCGCCTTGCCACAAGCAGATAGCCGAGTTGCTCTGGTAACGGGGGCGAACCAAGGTATAGGGTTCGAAATCGCCCGCGCACTCGGGAGAGCTGGTCACACGGTGATACTCGGAGCGCGGAACCGAGAGCTTGGCCGCAAAGCAGCCGCAAAACTGTCGGACGAGCGGATGGACTCGCACTTTGTTGAGCTCGATGTGGATCGAGAGGCAAGCGTGCAGACTGCCGCGGCGAAAATAGCCGGAGATTTTGATCATCTCGACATTCTCGTCAACTACGCGGGCATCGCGGATTTAACGGGAGATGGACTTCCCGGCACAGTCAAACTGGAAACGGTGGAGCGCACATTCCGCACGAATTTTTTCGGCGCCTTGATTGTGACGCAGGCCATGCTTCCCTTGTTGCGCAAATCATCCGCCGCTCGGATCGTAAACGTCTCATCCGGGCTGGGATCACTCGAAAAAAGCAGTGAGCAGAATTGGGAATTCACGAAATATAAATACCGGGGCTACAGTGCCTCCCAAGCCGCCCTCAACATGCTTACGGTGCAGCTCGCCTTCGAGTTGCGCGACACGGGAATAAAAGTGAACTCCGCCGAGCCCGGATTTACCGCAACCGATCTGAATCAGCACCGCGGCTACCAAACGGTTGAACAGGGCGCCGCCGCGGCAGTTCATCTCGCGACGTTTTCACAAGATGGGCCGACAGGAGGTTTCTTCTCCAGCGCCGGCCGCGTTCCCTGGTAATCATCTTATCTGTGGGTTCGAAGGAGCATTTATGGAAAACCAAAAAGTTGGAACCACAAATAACAAAATCGCCATCGTAACTGGCGGGAACCGCGGCATCGGTCGCAACACGGCGGTGAATCTTGCCCGGCGCGGCGTTGACGTCCTCTTTACCTATCGCGCGAATCAGGAGGAGGCCAACTCGCTCATCCGCGAGTTCGAAGCGATGGGACGGAAGACAGCCGGATTTCGTCTCGACACCGGCGACACGCGTTCCTTCGATGGCTTCGTCGCTGAGGTCCGCAAGGCACTACAAGGGTGGGGATGCGAGCGCTTCGACTACCTCGTGAACAATGCCGGCAACTCTCAACACATTGACTTTGAGCAAGTGACGGAGGCGGACTTTGATGCGGTGGTCAACGTCCACTTCAAGGGAGTGTTCTTCCTGACGCAGAAGCTGCTTCCGCTGCTGAACGATGGTGGTCGCATCGTGAATATCTCGTCGGGACTAACACGAATTTCGCTTCCCGGTAGTTCGGTATATGGAGCGGCAAAAGGCGCGATCGAAGTTCTCACTCGGTATCTCGCAAAAGAGCTTGGACCGCGCCGGATCACCGCGAACGTGGTCGCGCCGGGCGCCATTCAAACGGATTTTAGCGGCGGGATGGTGCGTGACAATCCTGAAATCAATAAGCGTGTTGCAGAAATGACCGCGCTCGGGCGCGCGGGAGTAGCGGACGACGTCGGACCGATGATTGCTGCGCTTCTTTCGGACGAGAATCGTTGGGTGAATGCTCAAAGAATTGAAGTGGCGGGCGGCATGGCGCTTTGACATTCCAATCAAGGACTACCCGAACAGGCTTCCTCCAGCCCGGGTACGTATCGACGGCAAAGCAGCGAACGGAACTAAACAGGAAGAATGGCTCACCCTAGAGGTCGATTTCAGAACTCATGGGTTTGGCGAGATTGTTACAGAACTTCCCCAGTTGAATCAATTCTTGGCTACCTGACTGTCGGACCGGCTGAAGCGCCGAAAACCTTCCGCACCATTTTGACACCGGCTAGCGGCGGTCCCTGGAGCCGTTCGCGATGCCTAAAATTCATCTGCGTGAAAACCAAAAGCTTTCAGCTCCGTATCCGTTCTGCCTGCTCCACCCTACGCGGGTTGCGATACTTCGCTGTGATTGGCCGTTCAAGGCTCACCGTACAAGTGGGCCGCTTGCCGCGACTAACAGAAACGCAGGGAGAAAGATGCCGGTAGTTGTACTGGACAGAAATAGCGAGCTCATCGCTTGCTGGGTGCACGAATATCGTGTACACTGGTTACGTATGAAAAACATTACATTGAGTGCGGACGAGCAACTGATCGAGCAGGCGCGCCTGCTGGCCAAATCCCAGCATAAGACGCTCAACGCCATGTTCCGCGAGTGGCTGCAACAGTTCACGGCACAAAGCGGCGGCACGAAGGAGTTCGACGCTCTGATGAAGCGCCTGAAGCATGTACAGGCGGGGCGGCGCTTCAGCCGGGAAGAGATGAATGAGCGGTAGGTTCTTTCTCGATACCAACATTTTCGTATATTCCTTCTACCCAAGTTCGCCGAAGAAGGCTGCGCAAGCCAAGAAGCTGATCAGAAGTGCAATCGAGACGCACGGCGGAATTGTTAGCTATCAGGTAGTACAAGAGTTCTTCAATGTTGCCCTTCGCCGTTTTTCAAAACCTATGACTGGCGTAGATGCGGAACAATACTTGTCGACCACGTTTCGTCCACTCCTGTCAGTTCACTCCTCGCAAGCTCTGTATGGAGAGGCGCTGAGGATTGGAGCCAGGTTCCGGTTGCCTTGGTACGATTCGTTGATTGTCGCTTCCGCCATCGAAGGTCAATGTGGCGTTCTCTACAGTGAAAACTTTCAGGATGGGCAGCAAATTGGAGGCGTGACGATCTCCAACCCCTTTGTCTGACAGAGAGAGATTCTGGGAATTTCCAAATTTTTGGCAGGAAGAAAAACGGCTTAGCGAGAACATCCTATAGAGAATTCTGAAGTTCGCTCCCCGGGCTTTACGATTAGCGAACCTTTCGGCTGAAGTTCCCCGTTCACTTCCGAAAGTTGGGAAGCGCTCGAAAATGTCTCATTTTAGTGCCTCCTGTTCCCTCGAACTGAGTGCAACGCATTAAATCGTGAAATAGATAAGCGGTAGGATGGGTCTTTCGTTCACCTCTGTGCAATCACCCGTCTGCGCGATGTAAGTTGCAGATACGGTGCACTTGTGCAAATATGCGTTCCTTATGCTACTGGTTTCATGTCGTTCCCCGAAGAAAAGACGTAGATGGCTGACGTTTTCGTAGGCGTTATCTCAGACTCAGGTTTGCTCGGCTCCGGCTTCGTGTGTCGTCGAAAAGATTAGTGCTAATCGGGCGCAATGCAGTCGTAACGCCAGACGATGGGTGCGTTTCGATCCAGGACGGAAGGAGTAACGCTCGTATGCCGTTTTCACTTCTGTTTTTTGATGATTATTGGAATCGCTGAGCTGTCTTGCGCGAACGGACAGGACCGGTGACCAGAATCTTCAAAAGTACCAATCTCAAGAATATCCTGTGACGGGCGTCACCTTGGGTCAGAGATTTAAGATAACGCTCCGTTTTTTCGGTTACGCGACGCGATCGGGCGCGGGGCAGGTTAACTACCGATTCCAGTTCCCTTTCGGGGGTCCGAGCGACGCGGTAAACACAAATCAGGGCGGCAGTTTTTCGCTCGGGTCGCGCCCTTCTGTCAAAAACTCTCCGAGCCTTGTGAGACTGATGAGTTCCTTCAGGCGCTCGTTCAAATGCATTATCTTCAACTCACTTTTCGTTCTCTTCGCCGAGACGTACAATCCGACAATCGTACCCAGCCCGGAGCTGTCTAGATAGCTTACATTCGACAAATCCAGCACGATAAATTTGCCGGGCGAGAACATCGACTTGACTGTCGCCTTTAGCGACTCGGATGAGTCTGACGTGATCCTTCCGCTACATTGCACGATTGCGTCAGCTGCTGTTTCGTTGACGGTCAATCTTAATTCCGAAGAGGGAACAGGATTCGAGGCCATGGCAACCTCCTCTCGATGCAGAGCCCCATCAGTCTGGGTTGATTCAGGGATTGTAGCAGGCGATACGAACGAGCCCTACCTGGTTCTTATATCGCTTGCCCGCCTACAGAGTGCGGTCGTCTCTGTCCTGTTCGGCCAACCCTCGCGGGCTATCAGGCGAAGGACGCCGACCTGACCATTATGATCGATCGCCGCGATCTTGAGGACGTGATGATCGGGGCATCGAAACTTGCGGAAAAAGTCGCCGCTGGCAAAGCCAAGACGGATGGCAATCCACAGGTGCTAGCACAGCTAGGCTCGACCATGGTGAAGTTCGACGACTGGTTCGAGGTTCTGCCCGGTACCAAGAAGAAGTCGGTTGAATAGCCGAAGACCGAAGTGTTCTTGGACGACGATCCCGTGGTGATACGCCCAGAGAACTAGGGTCCGAGCAGCACACGTTGATGTAGAAACGGGACGCACTCCAATTGGCTCCAGCGATTAGCTAAGCCAAAATCCCTATGCCTGATTAACGCGATACCGGTAACTGACCGTCAGTTTCCGGTTATTCTACCGAACGCTCCAACGAAACGCAGGTCAGATTCCGTGCGTCTTGATACAAGTGAAAGATGACGCGCCTTCGGAGTAATCGACTGCCAGGAGGGCCGATGACGAATCTTCCTGTAAGAGTGACGCTCGTGTGTGGATTGCTGTCGCTGGCGCACGGCACAGCGATGGCGCAGACGCAAGCCCGGCGTGCTCACTGCTTGAGAGACCCTCTTTGCATGTGTTGATGGTTAGCGCTCGTACCGGATGCCCACTTTCGGCCTTCATCCAGGTCACGACCATCCAGACATTGACTGACGGAACCCACATTCAAAAGACCTTCAAGGCGCTCGTCTATCGTGATTCACTGGGAAGAATTCGGTACGAAACCTATGCTCCCGCGGAAACTGTACCCAACATGATTGAAATATCCGATCCCGTGGACGGATTTGCGTACTTCGTTCTGCCGCAAAAGGCTGCCATTGCCTACCGCCACAAGTTAGATCAGACTCCAACGAGTGCGAAAGTCGGTGCGCAAGATCGGCACACGCCCACTCCGGAGGCAAGAATTGCCACCGAGACACTGGGGTCCCAGCAGTTGGAAGGTTTGTTGACGACCGGTACGAGAACTACAAGGACGACTCCGGCAGGCGCGGAAGGCAACGACCGCGCTCTCACAATGGTAAGGGAGACGTGGAGTTCGTCAGATGTGGGCGTCACGCTGCTTGAGAAAACTTCCGATCCCCGAAACGGAGACTCCGAAATGCGAATGACGAATCTAGAACAGACGGAACCGGAAGCAACTCTGTTTCAGGTGCCAGCAGATTACACGATCCAGGATCAATAAGCGTACTGGCCTCCCGGGTCCCAAGAGTGGCAAGTCCTGACTAGAGCTCTCACTGTCCACTTGGGTTTCAAGTTAGCGGTTACGCGACCAACCAGGCAAGTGGAATTCGATTGATATACACAGCCGCATGAATGGGTATCTATTAAATTTCGACTGCGAATATTGGGATTGTGAAATTAAAATGTTCGCTGAGCCGCACCGAATCGAATCATTACAAAGTTGGAGGATCGGAATCCCCAATCCTTTCTTGTTCAAACCGCGCGACGCCAGGGCTTACATTCGAAAACAGTCTCAATCTTTACCTGCGGGCACTTTCCGGCGGAGCTCGTCGAAGAAGTTCAGCAGGACGGTGACACTGTCGGTGGACCTCACTTGCGTCCCGCCTGGATTCAAAACCACCGCGAAACGTTTCCCGTCGGGCGCCAAGTCGTAAGGGTAGTTACCGCCCAGATACGGCAAGTTCTCCCGGGCCCAAACCTGGGGTTTTCCGGCGGCAAAGGAATCGCCTTTGGCGGTGCAGCTTGTGACCATGATGAGCCAATCCGGAGTAAGGAAAAAAAGCTTGCGCCCATCGCGCGACCAGAGGGGGTACGAGCCGCCGCCCGCTGAGATCTGTGACTTGCCTCCCGGTCCTGGGAAGGGTCGCACGTATACTTCCTCTTTCCCCGACTCATCCGAAGAATACGCCAACCAATGGCCATCAGGCGAGAACGCCGGATCCGACTCGGAAAATGATGCGCGCAGAAATACCTCCGCCTTTCCAAGCCGCGGATGGTCACGGTCGCCTTCCATCGGTGCCGTCCAGATCTCCGCACGGAAGCCGGAACTTTCCTGATAATGAGAGTAAGCGAGCCTTTTGCCGTCCGGCGAGAACGAATACGGGGACTGAAAAGTTTTTAGGTTCGCCTCGGTTAGCCGTTGCGCCTCGCCCACACCGTCAGCGCGGATCCAATACATGCCCGAACCTGCCCAGTTCCACGATTCGAAAACGATGTATTTGCCGTCCGGGGTCCACACGGGGAAATTGTTCCGGCCCGGCAGGTTTGTGAGCCGCGACACAGTGTCGCGCTCAAGGTCCTTTACCCATATGTCCGCCCGCACCGAAGCAGCTGCCAACTCAAATGCCAAGTGTTTACCGTCGGGTGAAAAACGCGGATTCTCATACAAGCCTGGGGGCACCTGTAACGCCTTGGTCTGTCCGGTACGATCTAGCCACCAGATTGAATAGGGAAACGAAATTTGCGTTTTCGAGCTGACGTACACAATAGTCCCGGTTTGAGAAAAGGCGAAATCGCTGCCCCCACTAACGTTGCTGTTAACGTCTTCGAGCACCGGCTGCGGGGCCCCGGTCACTTCCAGCCGACGGAGGTCAAACGGAGCGGCCCACAGCGTGTTCTGGTGCAGGTAGACCAGGTGACCGCTTGGCAAGTACCGGCCGAATGAGGCGCCTCCATGAAGCGTCTTCCGCTCTCCAGTCTTGAAGGTAAAGACGACGATCTCTCCGTCGTCATAAGCGCCACTGCCGTAGGCGGTGAATAGGACCGCCTGGCTGCCCGGCAGAACCTGCGGCCAGGCATGTGCCGTCTCGCCTTTGTCCTTGCTTAGCCGGGTGACCTCCACGGGTGCGCCTCCACCTGAAGGAACTCGCACCAGGCCGGAAGTGCCCCCACTGAAGGCCGCTATGATGTTGCCATCGTCACCCCAACTTGCACCGCCGCTGTATCCGGGCGCGTCGACTAAGGTTATAGGTACGCCGCCCTGTACTGGCAACTTCTTGAGCTTGTGATCCGCAAAGAAGGCGATCCACTGACCATCAGGCGAAAAGACAGGCCGGGAAGCGTGGTCCGCACCGGACAGCGGCACAAACTGACTTTGATCCACACTGCGCATGGCCAGGCGCCAGTTGCGGTCCGGCTCATCCTCGGAAACAACGATGTGAGTACCGTCAGGTGACAGTGCCAGTTGAGCGCCAAAGAACCGATCAAGTCCTGCGCCAACTGGGAGTTCGGCACTGAACTGCATCGGCGCGTATGTCTTACGTGGGAAATACCACCAGCCGCCCACGATCAGTCCGACAATCACAATTGTTGCACCAGCGGCCGCCCATAGAAACCGGGCGGATTTCTGGGCGGGCTTTACCCCGTCATCCGCCTCACCAGAAGGGACGCTTGAGTCCAGTGCCGTTGGCAAGGCGACGGGGAAGATGAACCGATAACCGCGGCGAGGTAGGGTTTCAACATAGCGCGGGACATCTGCGGAATCTCCTAAGGCCGCCCTGAGCTTGGCCACCGCGACGCTTACGGCGTGATCAAAGTCGCCAAAGGAGTCATTCGGCCAGATTCGGCGTTTCAGTTCCTCGCGGGTAACTAGCTCGCCGGGATGTTCCACAAGGGCGTTCAGAACTTTTAGGGGTTGATCTTGGAGACTAATCCGAGTCCCCGCTTTGCGAAGCTCGCCCGATCGCATATCCAACTCGAAGACCCCGAATCGAATCTTGGAATCTCGAACGGACTCAGACATTCGATGCCTCGCAAGTTATCCGCTTTACGCTTCGGTGCCTCGGTGCAATTGTATGCGGAGACAACTGAACCTAACTAGCTGCGTTATCAAATCATTGCATGTTAACAAAGTCAATACAAGGAGGAGAAGCTGGGTGCATTGAGGTACCAGCTCGCTTGCTCGACCCTTGGCCCAAGCCGCTGCAGCGGCCGAGGGGTGTGGGATGCATCGTTGGATGCGCATTGCAGGCAGGAGCATTCTAGTCCTTGGGATGATCTCCACCTCACCGACCCGTGCCCAAGACGCAGTCGGGTCCAGCATTACCCTAACGATGCCTTTCGAGTTGGTTTCGGGATTTCTGGTGGTTGTAAACGGGCAGATCGGAAATCTGGGAGTTATGAGGTTCATCTTAGACACCGGCGCCAGCAGCAGCGTGATCGATGCGAAGGTGGCTGACAGGCTACGGTTGCCACGAAGCGCCGGGAAAATTATGACGTTCGATCGACGCATTCCCGTCGAGTGGACGGAAATTCCGGAACTCAGGGTCGGGCCGATTGTTGCTAGAGCGCTCCGGGTCATGGTCATTGATCTTGCCAGATATTCACGGTATGGGAAGGACGTTGACGGTGTTGTCGGCCTCGATCTGTTAGCTAGAAGCGAGCACTTGAGTATTGATTACGGTCGAAGAACTCTGTCGTTCCAGTTGAGGGATGGAAGCCCTGACGAACGGGCTGTCGTGCCGGGCTTTAAAATTCCAATAGTCGTACAAGGAGCAGCTGTGCAGTTCCTTGTGGATACAGGGTTTCAAGGCGTCCTGCTGTATAGAGACCGCGTTCGGAAACAGTTGCCGAAGATGCGCACGGAAGGCGAACCGAAAGACGTAGAAGAGAATGGCGTGCGAGCTACCGAGGTCAAACTGCCTGGCATGCGAATCGGTGGATCGGACCAGGTGAGGATCGTGTTTCTGATTAATGGTCCTGGTCAAGGCGAACTTCCAGGGGTGGACGGTATTCTCGGCGCCGCATCTTTGCATGCAAAACGCATCGATTTCGACTTCACTCACATGGTGATGCGTTGCCAGTGATTTACCCGGCGCCGAATTTGTCGCCTATCCAAAGGCGCAGCATTTACCCACGACCTTGTTCATCGAACTCAACTCCTGATTGTCACCATGGAACGACCGGCCCCGATTCGCTGCGCGTGGGTTACGCTGTGAGTCGGTAGGACCAAAACGCAGAGCCACATGCGAAAGGAGCCGGTCTATGAAGAGAATAAGGTTTTTGTTGGTTTGGATGTCCACGCAGAGACGATTGCGGTCGCCGTTGCAGAGCAAGACGGAGAGGTGAGATCGGTTGGAGTGATCCCGAATCGCGACGCGTGCATTCGTAAATTGGTAAAGAAACTCGGTCCTGCTGAAAAATTGCACTGCTGTTATGAGGCCGGTCCAACGGGCTACGTGTTGTACTGGCAACTGACGGCGCTGGGTGCTCAGTGCGAAGTAGTAGCACCAACCTTGGTAGCGGTAAGGGCAGGCGATCGCGTGAAGACGCACCGGCGGGATGCGTTGAAGCTGGCCCGTAGTTATCGAGCGGGAGAGCTGACCGCGGTATGGGTGCCCGATGCCGCTCACGAGGCCTTGCGAGATTTGGTAAGAGCACGCGAAGCTGCCAAGAGGGACCAATTGCGGGCCCGCAATCGTCTGACCAAGTTTTTGTTGCGACATGGGAAAAGGCCACCGGCGGGAGTCAATCCCTGGACATTGAGCTACATGGATTGGGTGAGGAAGGAAGTGCATTTCGAACTGCTGGCGCAACAAGCCACCTTGTTAGATTGCCTACACGAAGTAGAACACATGGCGGCACGAGTAACGCGGCTCGAGCAGGCCATCGCGGAAGCCGTTCTGTTAGCGCCGCAGCAAATGCGTGAAGTCATCGCAGCCTTACAAACTTTGCGAGGGATTGCGAAGGTATCGGCGGTGACGATCGTAGCGGAGCTGGGAGAGATCTCCCGGTTTGCAGAAGCTCGACAGTTAATGGCTTATGGCGGGACCGTGGCGCGGGAACACTCCAGCGGAGCGAGCCACAGAAGAGGAGGCATCACCAAGACCGGGAATGTGCACCTGCGTCGCATTGTGGTGGAGGCGGCCTGGGCCTACCGCCACGCGCCGGCGGTAACCCCAAGCTTGCGCAAGCGGCAAGAGCGAGTAAGTGAAGAGGTCAAGGAGATCGCCTGGAAGGCACAGCACCGATTACACGGCCGCTACCGAAAGCTCACGGCGCGCGGTAAAAACACCGGAAAGGTAATCACGGCAGTAGGGCGCGAACTGTTGGGATTCATCTGCGCCATTGGGGTGAAAGTAGAAGCCGAGCAAAGAAAAGCATGGAGCCAAGCGGCATAGTTTAAATACTTTCGGGGAAGCAAACCTCAAGGGAGGGGGTACAGGTTGCGGTCTTGGAGCCCACGGGAAGGAGAATCCTCGACCGCGTTATGCGGAAGGTCTATGGACCAACCCGCGCAGATTGTCCCAGGCAGCTCCCGACGGATCACGATTATGCGGCATCGACCCGCGAATATCTGAGTGATCAACTGTCGCAAAGCTTCCTCGACCGCAACCTGTACCACCTCCTTAGGAGGAAAGAATGAAAAACCATAGCCGGTAGTTGACAGGTCGTTCCATATCTAACGATTAACCGGGAGTTAGTCCGCTTCTGACTGGGTCGATTACTTGTGATAAGGCGATTTAACGCCAATCTGCCCCAGAGCCGCTGCGCTATACTGTCATCCCCTCGGGAAAAAACCGTGAACAGAAAAGGAGAAGAAACGGTTATTCGCGCGGCGTGTGGGTTTCTGCGCTCGTTCACGCAACGCTCGACGCCACTGCCTCTCGTTTTGCTGGCAGAAGCGCTAGCAAGACACCTCCGATCACAATGAAAACGACCACATCGGTAAAGTCCCTGTGGACGCCGTGAATCCGGGCTTCTACGGTTTGAATAGCCATCACCACGCCATGAGAGATGTTCCACCAAGCTGCTAGAGCAATCATCGAGCGATGCTCAGATGGTCTCCTTGCCGCCATCAGTAGAAAGACCCCGACCGGAATAAAGAAGCTCAGAAACATCGGCTCGCACTCGTTCTTCTGCTCCAAAAGCCAGCTGGAATGCCGCAGATCCATATATAGAAAATAAATTAGGCACACATTGAACAGCCCCACGATCACCAGGACGATCTGTGTTAGGCGTTCTCTTTTCACATTGAGCTCCTTTGAGCGAATTTTGTTGCGAGTGCAGCAGCGGCACACGCAGAGGATTCACAAAGTAGCGCACAGGAAAGCAAAAAACAAAATCTGCAATGCCCTGCTGCTCCATCGCGTGCAGATCCTCACACCACAGTCAACTGTCGTGAACAGGCGTTCTCGCAAGGAACCCGGTCACTCGTGATAACGCGATTGATCGCCAACTACCCGATAGGCAGCCCAGTTTCCGGATTGCCGACGATCCGCTCCGAACTAACTGCGGCTTCAACCGCTGACCAAGTCCACGCCTGCCAGATGATGACCGAGGTGCACACAGTTTCGATCGTCGCGAAGAACACGTACGCCGGATAAACGGGGTCCCGAAAGTCACCGTTAGTCAGAGGCAGAACGAAGGTGAGGAAACCGTTTACAAGGGTCAAAATGACACCCGCGATGATATTCGTCAGCCGGTTCGCTCTAAACGGAAGCAGTCGACACGCCAGAATCATGGCGATGGGTATTTCCATCAAGACCGCTGAACCCAGCAGAGCCCATTGTGGAAGGTGTGGGGCTGAATTCGGCGAGCCAACGAAAGCGAACAGGGCAAGCACGTCCGCATACAGGTAGTTTAATAACGCGAAGGTCCAGAATAGAGACAACCTCTCTTTCGTGTCGTGCATATCACCCTCCTACGGAAAGGCAATGCAAGATCTGGGCTACGGCTTGGAGCTGCCAAACGGTTGATACCGCATGAGCAGCGCAGAAAGCACATTGGGGTCACCTCGTCGAAGCTGGGCATCTTCGCTTTCCACCCCCACGCTCGCCTCCCAGGTCATGAACAAGTGGCCTATCATATCCGTAATACGAATGGACCCTGGAAAAAGACTCATCCCTTGAACGTCGAACTGATTGCAACTCAGATGTCTGGGAAAGACTCTGACCCGGATATTTCCATCCCGAAACAAGCCAAGGCGGAGTACGACAAGTTGCAGTAGCGCTTACCGGAGAATGACGCACGGCCTCCGTCTGTCGGGCCCGACAACCGGCGGCGCTCGATGCGGCATCTAACTATCTGAACAGCAATCCCAGCCCTGAAGCTCGCGGGACCCCCTCCCGTGAGGAGCGCTTATCTCCCGCGCTCAACCTATCGGCGGCTGGAACCCGAGTGCTCCAGCCGCCGCATAGGAACCTTACGCACACCGATGCTCCCCTCGCGAAACGTCTGTGAACCCGACGGCCCGTAGTCCCGACGACAGTGGACGGTAAGAGAGCACCGCTCCCAACTCGCGTTTGGCGCTGGTGGGCGGATAAATTGACTTCTCCGATTGCGCGACTCTCCAGGAACTTGGTAATCAGCGCGCAGCATCTAGCTGCGCGAGGCCCTGGCGGGCGGGGCCGATGGAAGCCCACCAATAGCCCTCACCCTGAGCTTCGGCCAGGCGTATCGATTCGAGATATTCGGCACGGGCCGCGGGTAATTGTTTAGCTTGTACAAGAATTTGGGCAAGCGACAGATGCGTATCCATCGCCTGCGGAGCCAGTGCGACGCCCGTTCGCGCTTCGGTCAGAGCTTCCTGCGTGCGTCCTTCACCGGCAAGAATCTGCGCCATCGCCGAATGGCTTTCGGCTGAAGGCACGGGCAAGTCAAAGTGGCCCTGGAAAACGAGGGAGTGACCGCCGAGCCGCGCGAGTGGCTGCACTTGATGCAGCTGCCCAAACGGATTAATTTCCGGCGGGCCCCATGAGTAGCCCATATAATCCATCACGCTAACAATGAGCGTTCCTTCGAAGGGGAGAGGAAGTGCGCGGGCACGTTTACTTGGGTACAGGGCCAACACTTTGCAGGGGATGCCGTAATAATCGGGGTCCAGAGGGCCATAGTAATCGATCCAGCAATCGGTGATGCCGTTGCGCGCCAGATAATCGCGGTCGTCGATCAAGCCCTGTGCCCAGTCCGAGTTCGTATCCAGAAGATAGCGGTAGGTTTGCTGCGGGCCGCCAAAGGCTTCGTTCGAATAGGAAAGATAATACGGAAACGCCCGCAGGGATGACGCGCAATGAAATGCCGCGAACAGAACGACTGCATAAAGCCAAACGCGGTTGCGACTGGCGAGATAGCACGCTGCTCCCGCGGCGAGCACAATCAGCAGCGGAAAAATCGGAAGTATGTGACGAATGCCAAAATTCAGCTTCGAGGTCATGCTCACGGCAAGAAACGAAATCGCCGGAATGAGGAGGAAGAGTGTCTCGCGTTTTTTCTCGCGCCACAGATAACCCGCCGCGGGAATTGTGAGAGACCAGAGAAGCAAAAACCCCAGCGTGGCTTTGACCAAGATTGCGGCAGGAAAGTAAAACCACTCACCGGCGGTATAGAGCCGGCCGAAAACGTATGCGGTACGGCCCACAGAATTGTCGATGGCGATGTCCGCCATGCCATACACATAGGATTTCGGCAGCACGTATACCAGAAGCGGAATCACGCGCGTCAGCATGAGGCCGTGGGCGTGGCGATACTGGACTCCATCCTGGATGAAGGCCGAGAGCGATTCCGACATTTCGTACCCGTAGGGCCGCGGCGCGTGACGGAAACGATAGAAACCCCACAGCGTCACAAACGCGATACTAAAAATTACCGTCAGGGCCACCGCTTGCCGCACAAGTTGCATTTTCAATTCGCTTTCGCGGCCGGACATTTCATTCCGCGGCTCGCGACGGCGAAGCCAGAGGCCTGCTGCGGCCAGTAAAACGAGAGCGGGCAGCAGAAGGATCCCCGAGTGCTTCGCGGCCAATGCGAGTCCCGCGGCAACTCCGGCGACAATCACATGCAAGTTGGTGCGTTGTTGGGTGTAGCGGTAGAAGGCATACACCGCGGCAAAGTAACAGCACGTTTCGGCCAAGTCCGTCGTGACCAATGTGCCGTGGCCGACGATTGTCGGCTCGAATACAACCAAGAGCATGGCAAGCAGCCCGGCCCACCCGCCAAACATCCGGCGCGCCGCTACGAAGACGAGCAGGGCCAGCAACAGAGGGAACAATCCGATGAACGAGCGCGTTTCGGTGAGAATTCTGCCCGCATCATTCGAATAGAGAAATTGGCGGCCTAACGCAAAATTGTCCGATTTGTCGGAATTATCTGAACCGCACGCCGGGCCGAGATTTTTCGGATGGTCAAACAGCAATGGAATGGTGGCGATAAGCTTTGCGAGCGGAGGATGTTCGGGATTGATACCGTAGTCGCCACACCAGTGCCGGTAGCCCGCGTAAATGTGGATGCCTTCGTCAACAGTCTGCGATTCGTGTCGCGCGGTAGACGCGAGTTCCGTCGCAAGAATCAGGAGCAGCAACGCGGCCAACGCGTACTGGCCTCGGCTGCCGGAAACTACGTGGAAGTAAGTTGCCTTCATCGGCGGCGACGCGAGGGGGATTCTAGCACTTATCGAGAATTACTGATTCCCGCATAATATAAAGTCATTCTGGCCACAAAGAAGATTGCTTCCAGAAGGCGGTGCTCAGCCGCGGACGGCGGCGCATGCGACCTAGCGTTCGTCGCGCTGCTTCGCTCAGGTGCCAGTAGTCCTTGGGGCAGACATTGGGTAACTGGTGCTGCTTCCAGTAACCCCAGATGTACTCGAGCGGGTTTAGTTCCGGAGCGTAGGGCGGAAGATAGGCAGTGGAAATCCAACCCTGTAAACTCGCAATGTAGTCCTGGACCAGCCGGCTGCGATGGCCGGGCAGGCGATCCCACACGATCAGTAACGGCTGGTCCAGGTGACGCACCAAGGCCTTCAGAAAGTCTACGACCTGTTCCTTCTTGATGGTCCCGGCATAGATACGAAAGTAAAAGTTCCACAAGGTGAGGCCGGCAGCGACCGACAGACTCTTCCAATTGAAGTTGTATGGCAAGATGGGGGGTCTGTCCACGAGGAGCCCAAGTGCGACAACGATGCGGTCGCTGACTCAGTCCGCTTTCATCGATGAAGACGAGGATACGCCCTTCCCGGCGCGCTTTTTTTTAGTTCCGGCCAGACCTGCTTCTTCCCATTGAGGACCTGCTCTTCCTTGCGTTCTCGTGCTCGCCCCTCCGGGCGCTGTGGGCTCCAGCCCAGACCGAGCAGAATTTTCCAGACATGGCCTTCGTGATAGCGAACGTTAAATTCCTGCTCGATCAAATGCGCCACACGGGGACAGGTCCACAACGGGGTCTCATAACCGAGCCGCTCCGGACCTGCGACCAGGTACTTCTCTAACTGCTGCCGCTGCTTCTCACTCAAGCGCGGCATGCGCCCAGCGCGGCCCGCTTTCCGAAGTGTGGACTTACCTTCGGTGCGATAATCATGCACCCAACGAGCTAACCAGGCACTGAGCTGAACATTCCGACTCGCTCGACACAGCGTGGCGCAGCTCCTGCAGCTTGAGGTATTCGAATTCCGACAACCCGGTCCATCCGGCTAGTTAACTAATGGTCCATCTACCTGTTACTTCTGACAATATCCTGCGACGGACAAGACGTCACAATGTGCCCTAGACACCTCGGCTTCGCCCTGATAACGTTTCGAGAACGTAAGGCGAGCGGTATGCTCTGCAAGTCCTACGGGTCAGTCAACCAGAAGAATTTCAGCGCAGAGATGTGCCTGGGAGGAACACGTCACGTTTGGATTGTGCTTGCGGCTCTCGCGGCTATTTTTTCCCTGTCGCAGCCGATTGGAGCGGAACCTCAGAAGCAAATCCGGCGGATTCTGATTCTGAATGAAGCGGGCACTTCTTATCCCGCGATAACCATAATCAATAACGGGATCCAAGCTGCGCTGAATGATTCACCCTATCGCCTTGAGTTCTACTCCGAGTACATGGATACCCTGCTGTTTCCTGATTCGGCCGACCAGCAGGAGTTTCGCGATTTCTACCTTCGCAAATATCAGAATCGCAAACCAGACGTAATTATCACGGTTGGGCCATCCCCACTCAAGTTTATCCAAGAGGTGCACGAAAGAGCTTTCCCAGGCGTGCCGATTGTATTTTGCCTGCCTTATGGAACCGCGCCTGGCGCTCCCTCACTAGATTCTGACTTTACGGGTGTCGAAAATGACATGGCTCCAGCACAGACTCTGGAAATAGCGTTGCGGCTCCAGCGCGGCACAGAGCACGTGGTTGTGGTAGGGGGTGTATCGGATTTCGACAAACAGGGGCGAGCCTACGTCCAGCAGCAACTGAAGGGGTTCACAGACCATCTCGATATTACCTACATAATGGAGTTGGCCATGCCTGATCTGCTGGAGCGTCTGAGGCACCTGCCGCCCCACACCCTCGTCCTGTTGACCTCAGTAGGGCGGGATGCCGCAGGAACCTCGTTCAAATCAAGCGATGCAGGCCCCATGGTTGCCGCTGCTGCGAACGCGCCGGTATTTAGCTTGTTCGATGTTTACATAAATCATGGAGAGGTAGGAGGCTATCTATCCAGCCTTAGCGACCAAGGGAAGGCTGCGGGAGGCATGACGCTGAGGCTGCTCAGTGGGGCCAAGCCGCAGGACATACCCAGGATAAATAGCGTTGGCACCTACATGTTTGATTGGCGGGCGCTAAAGCGCTGGGGATTAAGCGAAAGCGATCTCCCCCCTGGGAGCGTGGTGTTGTTCCGCGAATTTTCAGTTTGGGAACGCACCAAGTGGATATGGGCCACTGTGATTGCGATGATCCTGGGCCTTTCCGCCTTGGCTGCCTACTTGCTGCACAGCCGCAAGCAACTCCAGCTGGTCAGAGACAGAGAAATGAAGCTTAGCGGCATGCTGATCAACGCAGAGGAGCATGAGCGCAGCCGGGTAGCGTCGGAACTTCATGATGACTTTAGCCAACGGGTGGCGATTATCGCTCTGGGTTTAGAGAACGCGGAGGAAGCAACGCCCGCTTCCTTGCCAGGTCTTCATGAGCAATTGCGCGAGCTTATAAAGTCCACAAGCGAGCTTGGTGTTGATCTCCACACATTATCTCATCGCCTGCATTCATCGACCATCGAGAGCCTGGGCCTTGTTCCCGCCGTCGCCGCCTTGTGCAGGGAATTTACCACCAAGCAGCACCTCCAAGTTGAGTTCACATCCAATGAGATTCCCCGAACGCTCCACCCAGACACCGCCCTGGGTATTTTTCGCATCGTTCAAGAATGCCTTCGGAATCTTAAGAAACACAGCGGTGCGCAACAGGCGCTGGTGAGTCTGCTGGTGAATGCCGGAAAATTAAATGTGAGTGTGTTCGACAAAGGTTGCGGGTTCGACACGAGAGAGCTGAGCTACAAAGAGGGGCTCGGCGTCCGGACCATGGAGGAGCGAGTGCGCTCACTCGGCGGGGAGTTCGTGATTCAATCCGCGCCGGGCCAAGGAACAACAGTCAATGCTTGGGTGCCACTTGCACCCAAGGGCTTTGCGGCTCAGGGTTCCAAGTGACTGATAAGTGCGCACAGGAACGGCGGCAAGCGGACTAATTCAGGCATTTTAAAGCGATGGCCATCGAATTTCGACCGAAGAAGAATTTTCATTTATTCAGACTGGCGTCCATCTACGAAAAAAGTCTCTCCGCTAAGCAGCGCATCTGTGGCCTTCAGCAAGGCTGAGTGTAGATCGTATTTTGATATGAAACCCTGTGCCCCAGCCAATTTTGCTTGGTCGACAATCTCTCCGTCGCGCTGCGTCGAAATCAAGAGAATCGGAATGCGCGGCAGAGCCTTCTTGATTTCCTCGGCGGCAGCAAAACCGCCTTTTATGGGCATCACGACATCTAGAATGATTAAATCGGGCTTCAGCGACAGAGCTTGCTGAACCGCTTCCTCTCCATTTGAGGCTTCACCGCAGACTTTCAACTCGTAGCGACGGTGCAGTTCTGAACGGATGACACTCCGGGCAGCTTCATGGTCATCGGCAATCAATATTTGAGCCGGAGTCAGACCGTCTTCCCCCAAGAGCTAACGTATAAATGAACAGAACGCGCCTTGTCTGTTCAAAATGGAGCACTTTCGCTAAATCGACCCGGAGTGACGGGAAGTGACATACCTGATTAACGCAGCATTTATCGTACATGTGAAGTGCTAGTACGTCATATGTCCGGTAACGCGACTAAGGGTTTGTTGAAAAAGGATCTTCAACCGGCCGTTGCGAGCACGGCAAGGAATTGCTGCTCGCCAAAAGCCAACAAAAAGAGAGATTCCATGTCGCAGCGCGCCTCAAAATAACGACCGGAAAGAGTTTTTCAACAAACTGCTAATCAGGAACTAATGCAGGTCCTCCAATTCTCGAACGGCTTTAGTCCAAACTTGCGCGATGGGTGAAAGCCTGAGCGTTACCGGGAGCAGCAGTTTGGCGGTGTGAAAATCAACTAGCTCGGGACCGACGGAACCATCAATTTTTAGCACTTGTTACACCCCATCGAATACTTTTAAGCTCTCCTCGCAATTGGAGATGATCGTGGACATCACCAAGAGCCTCAATCGATCGGCGCAATGAAAATTCCGACGGGCAAGCACGTAAATCGGCGCCTTCTTGTGACCACAGCGATCGTTCTGCTGGCGGCACTCACGGCAGTCGGGATTTGGCTGACGTTCTCACTGCTTCGCCCGACGCCGCCGCGTTCGGTGACGATGGCGATTGATCCGGAAGGCAGCTACAGTGCCAAAGTGGGAAAGCGATACCGCGAGCTTCTTGCGCGTGACGGGATCGATCTTAGGTTGGTGCCAACGGCAGGCGCCGTCGAAAGCATGGCTCGCCTGCGGGACCCAAAGTCGGGCATTAGCATCGCCATCATACCGGGCGGTGTCAGCAACGAGCAGGAGTCGCCCGGTCTGGTCTCTCTCGGTACGCTGTTCTACGAACCACTTTGGCCTTTTTACCGCGGCCATGTTCTGGAAAAGCACGAGCAGCTTCGCGGCCTCCGCATCTCGATAGGTCCAGAGGGCAGCGCCAGTCATGCGCTTTCGCTCAAGTTTTTCGCGCGCGTTGGAGTGATCGACGAGGAGACTGCAACGCTACTTCCGTTCACTGCGCAGGAGTCCGCTGCGAAGTTACTTAACGGAGATATTGATGTCGCGGTTCTGATGGACGCTTGGGAAACCCCTGCCGTACAGCAGCTTCTGACAGCGAACGAGATAAACCTGTTGAGTATTCGCAGAGCCGATGCCTTCGTCACTTTGTACGGGTACTTGAACAAGCTGGTGCTACCCGCCGGGGTGGTTGATATGGCTGGAAACCGGCCCCCGACGGATGTGCTACTGATCGCGCCTAAGGCCAGTCTGGTCGTGCGCAGCGACCTTCACCCAGCCATCCAGTACCTGCTGCTTGAAGCCGCATCAGAGATCCACTCTGAACCCGGCGTATTCCGCGCGGCGGGTCAGTTCCCGGCTCCTGAATCCATCGACTTCCCGCTGAGCCGTCAGGCGCGTCAGTTCTACAAGGCGGGATCGCCGTTCCTCCAGCGTCATCTGCCTTTCTGGCTGGCAGTGCTGGTCCAAGAATTCCTGGTGCTGCTGATTCCTGTAGTGGGGGTGCTGTACCCCCTGGTGCGAATCTCACCAAGGATATTTGTGTGGATTCAAAGCCGCCGGGTCTACAGGTTCTACTCTGAACTGAGACTCCTCGAAGCTGAGTTGGATTCTGCCAGCTCCCGCAGGGCTGGTGAGGACTTCATCGAGCGATTGAACCGGCTGGAAGACCGGGTCAGCCGTTTGCGGGTGCCACTGTCCCTCAGACCGCAGCTCTATCATCTGCGGTCGCATATCAGAATGGTTCGCGAGGAGTGTCGGAAGTGAGCAACGCCGAAACGCCGATTTTGGCCATTCGATGAGTATCATCGTCTCGGATGACCCCGCCCCATGTTGCCAGAAGAAGAGTGATACTCCCGAATTCAACTGTTGCGGTAGGGACGACCATCGCTGATCGCCCCCCGCACAGAACCGTACGAGCGGTTTTCCCGCATACGGCTCCCGCCTGGGATGCGTGACGAGGAGGGTTGCTCTGCGTACACCGCTCCAGCCCTGGCACACTCGATTGCCCCGCGCTGTGTCGGGCGAGTGTTGCAGGAAACGATGTTCTCCTTGGCCCGCACCCTTTTCTCCCCAGGCTCCGCCGAAGATTGCTCTTCTTGGTTCGTCTGGTTCATCGATAGTATGGTGCGGTCCGACTCCTCCAGAGCCTGCGCGTCTGCCTTGTGGCTTTGCGCCTTCGCAGACCGGCCTCCTTCCCTTGCGGGCCGAGGCACTCCAGAGGTCTCCCGGTTCTCGTGCAGGTTGTTTCTCAGCGTGCGCGGGGTCTAAGACTACGCAGGACCGATGGCTCACTCGCGATTATCGCGAACCATCGTGGTGCCTTCCTCCATCAGGAGAGAGTCGGCATCCTGGTTTTGCGTTTTTCGAAGCTCAATACCCGGCCCACCGATGCCCCTGTCTACGCTTCAGGCCACATCTCGCGATGTCTCCTGCAAGACTCGGGGCCAAGATGGAGTCGCTATCTCCTTTCTTGTAGGACTCTTCCATTCCTTACAACATGCCGGTTTACCCGGCGCACCCTGATTAACGCCGTAACCGGAAAGTTGGCGGCTAGTACCGATGTTTTCAATAAGCCAACGCCCAGAAAGCGGGCCTAGCCTACTTGCCCATCAGGGCGTATTGATTGCCGTATAAGTCCTCGAACATCGCCTGCCTGCCCCATGGCAGGGGCTTGGGTGGACTCAGAAACTTTACACCCCGATCGCTCAGTACCTGGAAAGTCTCGTCAAGGTTATCGGCGCGAAACACCCATGTGGTTCCCTTGCCGATCTGTTCCATCTTCATGCGCGCTCGTTCGGCACCGTGTTCCGCGGGTTCAGGCTTCTGAAGAACGATACCGAAGTCGCTCTGCTCGGGAGGTGCGACGACCAACCATCGCGATCCGCTCCCATAGCTTGCATCCTGCAACTTTTTGAGTCCAAGGATCTCCGTGTACCAACGGAGCGCTTCGTCCTGATCGTGCACCAGGATGGTGACGAGGCTTAGTCTAGTAATCATGTTTTTCTTCTCCTTCGCAACGAATCAAGCTTCAGTGCATTCGCAGAAGCTTACCAAAAAAGAGCAGCGTGATTGGCCAAGTCCTGGTAAGCGCGGTGATCTCAATAGGTCGATGCAACACCATCTGATATGAGTCTGCTTTCTAAAGGTGGTGTTTATATGAAGCCAGGGAAACGGTTTGGGCTGTCTGCGATTGAGAAGAGCGACATCTGGAGGCGATGGAAGGCGGGAGAGACGCTGCATGCGATTGGGCGCGCCTTTGACAAGCCACCTAGCTCGATTCGCTGTTTGTTGTTGCCTCGCGGAGGGATTCCTCCCGCAGTGCGCCGTCGCTCCCGTCTAGCCCTCATGCGGTCGGAGCGAGAGGACATCTCGCGAGGGATCGCATCCGGTTCATCGATTCGTGAGATAGCTAGACATCTGGATCGAGCAGCCTCGACGGTGGGCCGGGAGGTTACACGCCACGGTGGCCGTCCCGCCTATCGAGCCCATGAGGCGGATGACCAAGCCTGGGAGTCGGCCTTGCGGCCCAAGCGGTGCCTTCTTGCCGTGCACCGGAGGTTGCGAGAGGTCGTTGCGAGTAAACTGATCCTGGAATGGTCGCCGGAGCAGATTTCCGGATGGCTGAAGACCGAGTATCCCAAGGATGAGAGGATGCGCGTGTCTCACGAAACCATTTACCGCAGCTTGTTCATTCAAGCGCGTGGCGTGCTGAAAAAAGAGCTGCTGGATCACCTGCGAACCAAGCGGCGCATGCGCCGCTCGCAGCACTGTCGTATCTTCAAAGACTCGCGCGGTCAAATCGCAGATGCCATCTCGATTCGGGAAAGACCCGCTGAAGTCGAGGACCGCGCTGTCCCTGGTCATTGGGAGGGCGATCTGCTAAGCGGTTCACGGAACAGTCACATCGTGACTTTAGTGGAACGTCATTCACGCTTTGCCATGCTGATCAAAGTGCCCAGCAAGGATACAGCAGTGGTGGTTACGGCATTGAGTCGGCATATTCGTAAACTCCCCGCTACTCTGCGGCGCTCGCTGACGTGGGATCGCGGACTGGAGATGGCCAAACACAAGGACTTTACGGTAGCTACGGATGTGCAGGTCTACTTCTGCGATCCGCAAAGTCCTTGGCAGCGCGGCTCGAACGAAAACACGAACGGGCTATTACGACAATACTTTCCGCGAGGAACTGACCTGTCTGGCTACTCTCAAGCGCAGCTCGACCAGGTCGCGTTGCGCTTGAATCAACGTCCAAGAAAGACCCTGGGATTTCAGACTCCCGCGAGTAAACTTCAAGCAAGTGTTGCGTCGACCATCTGAGCTGGCAGCATTAATCGTACATGTGGAGTACTAGCCCGGAAGCCGTGAAAAAACCCACTTGCCTTGTTTTTCGCACATTTTTTGGACAAGGAAAACGTCTAGCGATGTCCGAATAATCGCTCACAGCGCTTCTAATTGAGAAAAGTTTCCAAAGCTATTTCTCGGGTTGGGTTTTTTCACAGCTTCCCCGGAACTTGTCCGGTAACGCGACTTCTGGAAGCCTCGCGAGAAGTGGCAAAGCGTATGGGAGGCAAAGATGCAGCAGCTTTTAGCAGCATCAAGGGACTCTTGCGAGCGCCGGTGGCGCAAGAGTTGGTAATGGAGGAAGATGCCACGGTGCAGGAGCTCGTTAGATCTGGTATTCCGAGAATACCTGGATGAATCTTTACGCAATAGACCCCATTCCTAACGCCGTAGGAACCCAAAAGACTCGAACGGCATGGGAATCGTTGACCGCACTCGGGAGGCCCACGCGCTTCGTATCAGAAAGAGTAAACTTGTCGTAAGCCGCGGGAGGCATTGTGGAACCATTTGAGAGCAAAGTTCGAGAAAGCTTCGGGCGCCAGGCATTCATGACCACGCTCGGCGCTGAAATCGACTGTATCGCGCCGGGAACAGTAGAGATTCGCGTGCCGTTCAACCAGAGACATACGCAACAAGATGGCTTTTTGCATGCCGGTGTCCTCGCCAGCATCATGGACTCAGCGTGTGGTTACGCGGCCTACAGCGTTGCGCCTGAAGGTTTCAGCGTCCTGACCGTAGAATTCAAGGTCAGCCTGCTGGTGCCAGCGATAGGAAAAAAATTCGCAGCCAAAGCACAAGTCAAGCGTCGTGGAAAGACACTCACAGTATGCGCTGCCAACGCATTCGCCATCAATGGGGACCGAGAGAAATTGATTGCGACCATGCTGGGCACCATCATGACTCTTCCAACTCCAGCATCATCGCCTTCTGTATAGCCGAGGACGTGTTCGGAGGCGAAGAAATCTCTTGAGAAGCCCCCTGGATTCCGATGAACGCAACAGGACGCAAGCGGAAACACTTTATACGGGCTTACGGACTGAGGATCATAAGGACGAGCACGATTGGCAGGCAGATCGTGTCGGCCTCACTCCCGAGTCGTCGGCCACCCGGAAGTAATCCAGATTGCGACTTAGTGATCGGCACCGACAAGTTGCGTAGTGTTTACTGATGACTCTTGGGAGGAGAATTTTCCAGGTATCGGACTCAAGTCTCGATAAACGTTAGTGCTCTATCGGAGGCGCGTTTTCGCAAAAGCGTGAAGTCGGGCGAGGTGCTCTGCGCGCGTTCGATAGAGCCGTTTGAAGGGATCCGCTGGCGGTTGCGGTGGATGCGGGCTAAGGGCTGGAGCCGATCTAACGGCTATGGGAATTGAATCTTCTTTCCTCTGTAGTCTATTGATTTTGCATAGCTTAGGAAAAAAAGAGAAAAGCGAAGTTCGCTGTTAAAGGCGCTATGTTGCGGCATAACGTGAGGAGCATAGCACGCGCAGCGTCCGCCGCGCCAGCGGCCTGTTCAAACGCTCTTAGCGGATATGTAGAATCACCGAACGAAAGGTCCCACCGATTACAATGACCTGCTATAGAGCGGAACGGGTAAGATTTCGTGAACAGAGTGGCTGCGAGTGTGCGAGGAGGCTCGCGATGACCGTTTACGCGATTGCGCAATTGTGGATCCACGATCCGGTGACATACGGTCGGTACGTGGCCCGGTTTATGGACGTATTCAAAAATTACAAAGGGCGCGTCCTAGTCGCGGATGAGAGTCCGGTCGTCCTCGAAGGAGCGTGGGACGGCGACAAGGTCGTGGTGGTCTCATTTCCGGACGAGGCTTCATTTAGGGATTGGGCAGAGTCCCAGGAATATCTAGAGATCGCGACGGACCGTAAAGCTGGAACGAGATCGGTGATCGTGCTGGTGAAGGGAATCCCGAGCCTCACCGAGGTTGCGAAGACGGGATGATCAAGCGTTGGGCTGGCGCGATAATTACCCAATTACAGTGTAGGCTCAAGTCCTGATAAACGCAGCCGAAACCGGACAAGTGGCCTCATTGATTGCATAACAACGCCGGCTCCTTAGACCCGAGTAGACTTGGTTTGTCGACGACCATTTGGCTCGGGAGAAAGGAGCCGGACATGATCATTATGGGCGTGGATTATCACCCGAGCGATCAGTACCTCGCGTTGGTAGACACAGAAACGGGAGAGTACGGGGAACGGCAGTTGAACCACAGCGAAGGAGAAGCAGAAAAGTTTTACCGGGAACTGGCGGCACCAGGAGTCAGCGTGCGCGTGGGGCTGGAGGCCACCGGCTATGCACGCTGGTTCGAGCGGTTACTGGCAGAACTGGGTATCGAGGTATGGATCGGCGATGCGGCCCAGATTAAGACCAAACGCGTCCGCAAACAGAAGACCGACCGGAAGGATGCCCGACTGCTGCTGCGACTGCTGCGGGAAAATAATTTTCCGCGCATCTGGGTACCCAGTGCGGAGAATCGTGATCTGCGACAACTGCTGTGGCACCGGCATCGGATGGTGCAGATGCGCACGCGGATCATGAATCAGCTGCAGGCCCTGGCGATGAACGAGGGACAGCGACGGAAGAAAAAGCTGTGGAGCGATCAAGGACGAGCACAGTTTGAAAGGCTTTCGCTGGGTACCTGGGCATCACGGCGTCGGAAGGATCTGCTGGAGCTGCTGGACCGGATGAACCCCAGCATCGAAGAGTTAACCGCCGTGGTCGAGCAGGAAGCGAAGAAATGGCCCGAGGTATTGCGGCTGATGACGCATCCCGGCGTGGGCCCTCTGACGGCGCTGGCCTTCGTGCTGATCATCGGAACTCCCCAGCGGTTTCCGTGCGGCAAGCAGATTGGCAGCTATGTCGGACTGATTCCTGAGGAGGACTCCAGTGCGGGCCATCAACGGCTAGGCCACATCACCAAGCAAGGCAGTGCGCTGTTGCGTTTCTTGCTGGGAGAAGCAGCACAAGCTGCCACGCATTGTGATGCGGACTGGAGACGACGTTATATGCACCTGGCCGTGCGTCGGCAACGGAACATCGCCAAGGTAGCTATGGCCCGCAGACTGGCAGTTCGGCTGTATTGGATGTGGCGGAACGGTTGGCAGTATGCACAGTGGGTAGCATTCGGTTCGCACGCGGGACAGCTCGGTACCGGACATGGCGTGCAGTAGAACGCCGTCCCAATGAATGGGCATCCCGCTCCTTCGCAAGAGGGAGTTTGAACGAGTAATCATGGTCTGAAGTTTCGGATCGAAGAGATGTGTGGGTCGGACTGAAACCGACCGAAAGATTACAGGCGAGCCGTGGTCGTCGACATTGGGCCAAAGAACACGACGAACAAAGACACTCACCGAAACGAACGGAGAAATGCGCTCATAAATAGATTGACAGAGCCGGCGTTGTCAGAGATGTCCGGTAACGCGGGTGGTCTCAATGGGTCGACGCAACACTTTGTTGAAGTTTACTCGCAGGAGTCTGAAAACCTAAAGTTTGTCGTGGGCGTTGATTTAAACGCTGCGCTACTTTGTTCAGATCCGACTGGGAATAGGCGGTTAGGTCTGTGTTCTTCGGGAAATATTGTCGTAAGAGCCCGTTTGTGTTTTCGTTCGAGCCGCGTTGCCAGGGACTCTGCGGATCACAGAAATAGACTTTCACATTCGTGGCCACCGTAAAGTCCTTGTGTTTGGCCATCTCCAGCCCCCGGTCCCAGGTCAGCGAGCGTCGCAGGGTAGCGGGAAGTTTACGCACGTGTTTACTCAAGGCCCCCACCACCTCCGCCGTATCTCTGCTGCGTACCTTGATCAGCAGGACAAAGCGCGAATGGCGTTCCACCAAGGTCGCGATGTGACTGTTCCCTGAGCCGCGCAGCAGATCGCCCTCCCAGTGACCCGGAATGGCACGGTCCTCCACTTCCGCGGGCCTTTCGCGGATCGAGATGGCCTCCGGGATTTGACCACGCTGGTCTTTAAAGATACGAGAGTGCTGCGACCGCCGTATGCGGCGCTTGGATCGCAAGTGCTCCAGCAGCTCCTTCTTCAGCGCTCCACGGGCTTGAATGAACAGGCTTCGGTAAATGGTTTCGTGGGACACACGCAGGCTCTCCTCATCGGGATACTGAGTTTTCAGCCAGCCGGAAATCTGCTTCGGCGACCAGTCCAGAATCAGTTTACTCGCAACGATGTTCCGCAACTTCAGATTGACGGAAAGAAGGCAGCGCTTGGGCCGCAAGGCCGACTGCCAGGCTTCGCCATCCGCTGGACTGGCTCGATACTCCGGACGGCCACCATGACGTGCCACCTCCCGGCTCACGGTTGATACCGCTCGCTCCAAACATTGGGCAATCGCACGCAGCGACGAACTGGAAGCCAGCCCGCGAGAGATTTCCTCGCGCTCACGCAGCGGGAGCGCGAGGAGCGCACGCCGCCGGACGGCCGGAGCAATCCCCCCGTGACGCGACACCAGACAACGAATAGAGGAATGTTCTTTGCCAAAGGCACGACCGATCTCATGCAACGTCTGACCCGCCTTCCAACGACGCCACAGGTCAAGTTTCTGCTCCGCGGAAAGCCCAAACCGTTTCCCTGGCTTCATAAACACCACCTTTAAAAACTGCTTTATATCAGATGGTGTTGCAGCGACCGTTTGAACCGGCACGACTAATCAAGCACTGCCTTCTCTAGGATCCCCAAGTTTGCTTCTCCTCTGGTTCGGACCGACATTCGTTTTCGGGTTCCCCTCCAGTTTAGCCCCTGTCTGATTGCGTTTGAGCATCCACTTCGTTGCTCAAGTGCAACGACGGAATCAAGAGAGTATGGAATGCTCATAGTGCAGGACGGGGGCATCCCCAGCCCCCCCGTCCCGAATTTAACGAATACTCCGCGCGGAAAGATTCGCGGCTGATTTGCCTCTTCAGGGGAACGAAATGTTCGAAATTACTTGGCGAGACTTGTACAGGACCGCAATCGTTGCCGCAATCGTTGAACGTGACCCGGTCGTTCAGGAGGTTCGCGTAAGGGCAGCGGCAAATGCAATCAAAGCACGGGCCTCAGAGGCTGGCGTTTTTGGTCACGAGCGCGACGAATTAGATGATGCGCTGGATATGCTAAGCAGACTGAAGCCATGCGTGACAGCTTAATCGCAATAAACTCCCGGCCCATCACCGAATCAGACGATCTGCGAGCCTACTACCGCAGGGACGGCAGCGTGGTTTACCGCGCGCCGGGATGGAAAGCTGTGTGTATCTGTATAGGCGTGTCGATCTTGCTCTGGTACGGACTTATTCGGTCGATATTCGAGCTTCACGCGCATTGAAATCGTGATGTGAAGAACCTCGACAACGGCATGCGCCATTTAAGAAAGGGCCAGAGGGCAAGTGATTGCATAACAATGCCGGCCTGATTAACGCTGCCAGCTCAACCGGTAAAGTTGATTTTGAAGCTGTGAAAAAACCCAACCCGAGAAATAGCTTTGGAAACTTTTCTCAATTAGAAGCGCTGTGAGCGATTATTCGGACATCGCTAGACGTTTTCCTTGTCCAAAAAATGTGCGAAAAACAGGGCAAATGGGTTTTTTCACGGCTTCTTTTCCTAGTTTCCGATTACGCGACGCAATATAAAAGGGCGCCCCTTTTGGAGTAGGTTTGGAGTGTTCGGCCTCAAACCCACAACAAAAAGGAGCGCCCTCAATGGATAGCGTGAAGTATATCGGGATGGATGTGCACCAGGAAGCGATCTCCATCGCGGTTCTGAATTCCTCGGGCAAGCTGGTGATGGAATGCACGATCGAAACGAAAGCCATCACCATCCTGGAGTTTCTGAAAGGATTGCGCGGGAGCCTGCGCGTCACTTGGGAAGAAGGCACCTGGGCAGCGTGGCTCTAGGACGTGATCAAGCCGCACGTCACGGAACTGGTGGTCTGCAATCCCCGCCGGAATGCCCTGCTCAAAGAAGGTAGCAAGAGCGACCGCATCGATGCGCGGAAGCTGGCCGAGCTGCTGCGCGCGAACCTGGTCCGTTCGGTCTATCACGGGGAGGATGGAGTACGGACGCTCAAGGAGCTGGCGCGGAGTTATCTGGCGATCAGCACCGATGTGATAAGAGTGATGAGCCGGGTGAAGGCGATCTACCGCAGCTGGGGAATTCCTTGTGCGGGGAAGCAGGTCTACGCACCGCGCTATCGCTCGGAGTGGCTCGGCAAGATTCGCGAAGCCGGCGTGCACCGCCGAGCGGAGTTCTACTACCAACAACTGGACGCCCTGCGGCCCTTGCGCCAGGAGGTGCGGCGCGAGCTATTGACGGAGGCCCGGAAGCACGACGCCTGGAAATTGCTCCGTGCGATTCCATTCATCGGTCCAATCCGGGCGGCTCTGATCATCGCGTTCTTGCAGACACCGCACCGGTTCCGTACCAAGCGACAGCTCTGGACGTACAGCGGGTTTGGAATTGAAACCTACAGCAGTGCCGAGCACCGCTGTGTCAATGGAGAGCTGAAGCGTGCCAAGAAGCCGGTCTCGATTCGCGGGCTGAATCGCAATCACAATCACGATCTGAAGAACTTGTTCAAGAGTGCCGCCACCGTGGCTGCTGCCAAGCCCGGACCGTTCCAGGAGTTTTACGATCGTTTGGTGGCCGAGGGAATCCGGCCGGAGATGGCGCGTCTGACTCTGGCGCGCAAGATGGCCGCCATCACTTTGACCATTGGGAAGAAAGGAGAGCGCTTCGACGCCCAACATCTGAAACCACAAACAGCTTGAGTGTCTCGAGCCGATCCGTTCCATCCCTGGGATTCTTTCCAGCGGTGCCACGCCGATTCTTGAGACCCTCGGGTTCGAGGGCGAGTCTCAGCTGATAAGTTAGGCTTTGCGTGCTTCGGGCACCTCAGTCTCTCACGCGACCCTAGCCCCCCTCGGATGACCCGAAAAAGCTATGGGCCACGAGTCCCCAATGGAACCATGGTTGCCAACTGACAACCGTACTGCTTGTTGGTCTCAGAACGGATTAGCTTCGTCGCGCAGAGGCGATGAAAACCGCTGGTAGAGAAAACCCAAAGCGCTACAGGAAGCTGGTAGCGACCCGAGCTCCCGGAACGGAAGGCGAGAACAAACCTGCTCAACGAGGTGGGCTGGACGGCAAGAAAAACTCCGGCCACAGGAGAAGTGTTTTTTTCTTGACTCCTTTTATGGAACTTATCAGGCACTGAAACCGTCGGCGATCCAACAACTTGCCAGACTGTCACTTTTGCCAATAGCGCGACCATGCAAAATCTTTAATATTCGCGCTCGCTGAGCGTTGAGCCCCCATTTGTTGCGGCGGGAAACTGATCCAGTTCTTGCGGGGTTTATCATGGCTCTCGGATTCGCCTCGACGTCTGCCTCACCACAAGAGAAAGAGCGGAACTTCCTACTCACCGTGGGTGATGACGTCAGCTGGGTGCAGCCCAGTATTTATCACCGCAGCTTGATCGTTGGCAGAATTCCCAACCTCGACCGTGTCGGCAATGAAGATGGGATTTTCACGTTTAGCAGACGTTCGCCTCTCCGAATGTCAATCCGCCGAACAATTTGGATGGTTGGATAGATGCTGGCATTGGCCTTTGGATGGATTGTCACAGCGTCCGGAGTTGTCACCGCTGGGGCGGGTCTCGCAGCGTTGCTTGCCCCTCGTCCGTTTTTGCGATTCGGGTTTGGAGTGGAAAGCTCTCAAAGTTCGATAACGTTCGTTGTCCGGCATTGGGGAGCACTACTCACCGTGATGGGCGCACTGATCGTATATAGCATGGGCGCTCCCGCGGTTCGCACGCCAGTCTTGATGGCTGCCGCCGTCGAGAAGTTTGCATTCGCGTTGCTGATCTTTCTTGGGCCTGTGAGACGGACGAACGTAATGACAGCTGCAGCAATCGGCGATGGCATGTTTGGCATTTTGTATGTTGCATATCTCGCAGCGCACTAACAACAGTAAGAAACCGCGACTGAGTACATTGACCGTTGACTATGCCAACTGTGGTTTCCAGTCGCAGGTTGATGCGCACACAGGTACCTGACCGACACTGGTCGCTGGTATTTCGGCGGCGATAATCTGCGCTGAGAGCGGAATCCACTCTTCGCGAAACATTTTTTGCGAGCCTAGCCCACAGCGTTCAGGAGGAAGCAGCAAATGAAATTTAGAGCCTACAGCCGGATCCTCACCCTCATGGTTTTGGAGTTTGCCACCCTCTTCGTCGCCGGTAACGCAATAGCGCAGCAGGTAACGGGCACGTTGGGCCAGGCTGACGCCACCACGACTATCAATGGAAAACAGCTTCCGCCGCCACCGCCCAAATTTGGCGGCGTGATCAAGGAAACCGCCCCAGAATCTACGCCGTGGTGGCCGCCGCGCGTCGTTCCGCCTAAGAGCGCACCGAATATTCTCCTGATCATGACCGACGATCAGGGCTATGGCGTTTCCAGCACCTTCGGCGGTGTAATCCCCACACCGTCGCTGGATCGGGTCGCGGCAGCCGGGCTGCGCTACACCCAGTTCCACTCCACCGCCCTGTGCTCGCCGACGCGTGCGGCATTGATCACTGGCCGCAACCACCATTCGGTCGGCTACGGGGTGATAGGCGAACTTTCCACTGGCTATCCCGGCTACGATTCCATCATCGGCGTGGAGAACGCCACCATTGGTACCATCCTCCGAGGCAATGGCTATTCCACATCGTGGTTCGGCAAGGACCACAATACGCCGTCTTTTCAATACAGCCCTGCCGGCCCCTTTGATCAATGGCCCCTTGGGATGGGCTTCCAATATTTCTACGGCTACCTTGGTGGCGAAACCGACCAATGGACGCCCTATCTTTTTCGCAACACGACTGCTGTGACTCCATGGGTCGGCCACCCGGGCTACAACCTGACCACCGACCTGGCCGATGACGCCATCCATCACATGCATGAATTGAATGCGTCCGCGCCCGACCAACAGTTCTTTGTCTATTACGTACCGGGCGGCAGCCACTCACCACACCAACCCACGAAGGAGTGGATCGACAAGTTCCACGGCAAGTTCGACATGGGTTGGGAAAAGATGCGCGAGGAGATCTTTGAAAACCAGAAGCGGCTCGGAGTGATCCCGGCGGATACAAAGCTTACCCCATGGCCGGACGGACAGGCCGAGTATGCCGGCGCTAAGCTACCGAGATGGGACTCGCTGACCGAGATTCAGAAAAAGCTCTACGCGCGCCAGGCTGAGGTCTTCGCCGCCTATACCGCCTACACGGACTATGAGATCGGCCGAGTAATCCAAGAAGTCCAGGACGAGGGTAAGCTCGACAACACCCTCATTATCTATATCTGCGGTGACAACGGCACCAGCAGCGAAGGAACGACAGAAGGCACATTCAATCAATTCACCGCGTATAACGGCATCCTGAAGCTCCCGGAACCTTTGCAGATGCTCCACTACGAACAATGGGGCTCAGCCTCAACCTATCCGCACATGTCGGTGGCGTGGTCGTGGGCGTTCGATACACCGTTCAAGTGGACTAAGGCGGTGGCTTCGCATTTCGGAGGGACGCGACAAGGGCTGGCGATTTCCTGGCCCGGCCATATCACCGACGTTGGCGGCATCCGGCCTCAGTTCCACCACATTATAGATATTGTGCCCACAATCCTGGATGTCGCTGGTATCCAGGCCCCGGAGGTGGTAGACGGCATCAAGCAAAAGCCGATCGAAGGTGTGAGCATGACTTACACATTCGACAAGGCCAATGCCAATGCTGCTTCGAAACGGGATACGCAGTATTTTGAGATGGCTGGCTACCGCGCGATGTACCACGATGGTTGGATCGCTGCGACGACTCCACCCTCGCCGGTTTGGGAGTTGAATACCGGTAAGTTGCCCAATCTTTTGGACGGTTACAAATGGGAGCTCTATCACATCACTGAGGACTACTCGGAGTTCAACGATCTTGCCGCCAGCAATCCCGAAAAGCTGAAAGAACTTCAGGCGCTCTTTACGAAGGAGGCCACCAAATATCAGGTCTTCCCGTTGGATAACTCCGCCTTCTCGCGAGCGCTTACGGCGCGGCCGAGCGCCGTGGCCGGACTTACAGTTTTCACGTACACGGGTGAGAACGCGGGGATTCCTGTCGGCAATGCTCCGAGCATCTTGGACAGGGATTACACCATCACCGCCAATGTAACTATCCCGTCCGGCGGCGCGGAAGGAATAATCGCGACTGAAGGCGGCCGCTTCGGCGGATATGCGCTGATGCTGAGCCCGAGCGCCAGTTGGATACTTAACAGCTCAGTCTTTAAGATATTCAGCGCGTGTTTGTTTATCTTGGGGCTGCTTCTGGCTTCCGTGGGCAGCGCGGGCAAATGGAGAAAACGCTCCGGCTACGCTCTGTTGTTGGTCGCGGTACTCGGACTGGTCGCATCTTTCGCCACTGACATATTCCATATCGGCCGAGGGAGGCCGGTGTTCGTCTACAACTTGCTTGACCTGGAGCGTTTCCGATGGGAAGGGCTCTCTTCATTGGGCGAAGGTAAACACACGATCGTTTTCAACTTCAAGTACGACGGGCCTGGTCCGGGCAAGGGCGGAACCGGGGTGTTGTCGGTGGACGACAAGGAGGTCGCTCGCAAGTCAATGGCGCACACCATACCAATGCTCGTGCCGTTTGATGAAACTTTTGACGTCGGACTCGATACTCGCACTCCGGTGGACTTTACTTACGACGTCCCATTCCGCTTCACCGGAAGCATTGACAAGCTGACGTTCAACATCGGACCGTCACAGTTGTCTGCCGAGGAGCAGAAGAAAGTCGATGACGCCATAGCCGAACTCAACAATTAGCGGTCGCTACTGGGGCTCAGAACAAGGCCGACTGGCCCAATTACAGGAGCGATTCGCAGAGCAACCCAGTTACTCAGAAAAGGAGTGTTTATCGATCGAAGTGAAATTCCAGACGGATGATGTAGTCGTCGGCTAGGCGCGCGACGACAGAGGAGCCACTCATGCACTCAAAGACCCGTGCTCTGTTGGTTCGCGCCTGGCAGTCACAGGCCAACCTCTCCTTATTCTTGCTCCTTCTCATCTTAGTGGCGTTCTTGCTCCCTTCTGTGGGCTTTGAGAAGAATAGTTTGCAATTTTACGATGACGCGGCGTCGTCCGTTGTAGCAGTCGTAGGAACCGCGATCGCTTGGAGGAATCGAAAGCTTTTTCTGCTAACGTCTGTTGCGGTAATCGTGGCGATCGCCTTCCGCTGGGCAACATGGTGGAGGCCAACACAGACACTGAGACTCTGGAGCGCATCGACGGGTCTGGCGGCCATTATCATGATTACGGTTGTGCTGCTTTGGCAGGTGTTCCGCCCTGGACCGGTCACCGGGATGCGCGTCCAAGGCGCGATCGCCGCTTACTTGTGCCTTGGGTTCGGATGGGCGCACGCATACCACATCGCGGCATTGGTGGATCCCAACGCGTTTAACGCCGCAGGAATCGATGTTTCGGTCGTGCTCCTTTGGATCAATTATAGTTTTGGAATGCTGACAACACTCGGTTATGCAGGAATTGTCCCCAACGACCCGGTTGCGCACACGCTTTGCTCAGCAGAAGCCGTGACGGGGCAATTGTATTTGGCCGTGTTAGTGGCGCGATTGGTGTCGATGCACGTAAGCGCGGAAGAACAGTCGAAGCAAGACCGGTCAGCCAGATGACAATCGAACCAAAGTCCTTCTCATAGAAGGACTTGACCGCGCGGACCACCGACAATTTCCGGGTTGGCGATAACTTCCGACTTGGCGACAACTCGCCCGGGACTGTGAGGATGCTTTTCCCGGGCCGAGCGTCATCCGTACTTGAGGTCGGTGCTCTGTCCCACCTCGATGATGTATCCGTCAGGATCCCGGATGTAGCAGCGAATCTCGCCGTACTTTGGGATCGGCGGCGTGAGGAAGTCAGCCCCCCGACTTTTCCACAATTCGTAACACGCTTGAATATCCGCAACGCGGAAATTCATAAAGCTGTTGATGTGATTTGGGTCGGGGACGCTGAGCGTTACCGTCGGCTTATCCGGGGTCGGCCCGCCTCCAACATTCAGAATCATCCAGATATTCGCAAGCTGAAGGTACGGAGGCGCGTTGCCGTCACCCATGGTCAGAATGCGAGCGCCGAAGACCTTTTCATAGTAGCGAGCCGATCGATCGACGTCGGCGACGGTGAGAAAATGCGCGATGCTGATCCCCTCTCGCGGGGGCATCTGATAGCTCTTTTGTTCGATTTGTACGCTGCTCATTGACGTCTCCAATTCCGGCAAACGGTGCTCATCCGCCGATTCCGGATCTTTCGTATTCATGCTTGTTGCCGATTAAGCGTGAGGAAACATTCGAATCACCGTTTGATATGGGTCATCACTGCGGAAATCCGAACATCAACCACGACTGATTCGCTACCCAACGCGGGTATAGCTCCGTCATCTGATCGAACAGCTCCTGGTCGGACGTTGCGGTTTTCTGCAACCGATCGAAGTCCTGCAGGTAACGCTTGGTGTCTTGGATCGCAGCGGGAGAGTCGGGCGCGCCGGGCTTCTTGTGGCCGGCGACAACAATCTCCGGGTTCAGCGCCGCTAACCGGTCGAGCGCCGCGATCCAATTTTTTCGGCTCTCGGGGGTGGTGTCGCCCACGTACATGCGGCATTGGTTGTATACCACGTCTCCAGCGACGATCAGGCCGATCGACGGAACGTGTAGAGACGTGGTATCGGCACTATCGGTGTGGCCCTGCTCGATGATGCGCAAATCGTGGCCCTCGAGAGTGAACGTGTCGCGCTCATAGGGCTCAGGGGAAACTAACTTAGTGGGTATCTGACCAGGAAAGCATCGGCGCGCTAACCGCTCCACCGGGGGAGTGAAAGACATCTGCATGGCGTTCAACGTCATGGGCGTTGCTATCGCCCGAGCGCCCGGGAAACGGTCCAGCAGCATGCCCAGACCGTAGAAGTGGTCGAAATGCGCGTGCGTTATATAGATGGTCTCCAAGTTGCGGTTGTGCAGAGCAACCCAATCCGCGAGAGCCTCGGCCTCAGCGACTGTCATCATTGCATCTACTAGCACCGCGTCGTGATCGCCAAAGATTAAAGTCGAAGTGATCGGGTCAAAGCCGAGCGCTTCGCCGAAGGGTCTCGGCCGCTCGCCGACCATAGCCTTTCCAGGGGCGGTAAAAACGTTCACACTCAGCGCGGTCGAGTCGACAGGAGCGGTCACGCGCGTGGTCTCATTCGGTCCATTAGTGCCGTCCATTTGGTACTCCTGTTCGGCGTCGGAGCGAGTGGCTGCGCAACGCAACATTGCCAGAAGCGCGACAACGAATCCATTGGACGAAGGTATCGATCCATACCGAAGTCTTGGTCGGACGTCGTGGTCGGAGGCGGGGCAACGTTATATCCCAAAGGGCCCTGCTCGATCTGCTGTTGGGGAATTCTTCTTTCGCAGATTCTCGTGAACTACTGCGATTCCAAGAATAGCGGGAACACTCACAAACAAGCTTCCGAAGATACACACGTACAGAAAGGGTAAGTGAGATTCTCTCGCGCCGTGCATGAGAAGTACGGCGCAGAGAACACCAAATGCTATGAAGAAAACGCCGACGCCGGTCGCAACAGGCTTTCCGCCAAGCTTCACTTGTGGCCTCGTCTGGTCCGACCCGTCTAGGTGATTATAGGGTCAAATGCGCGTAGGTCCCGATTAACGTTAGTGCTCTATCGGAGGCGCGTTTTCGCAGAAGCGTGAAGTCGGGCGAGGTGCTCTGCGCGCGTTCGATAGAGCCGTTTGAAGGGAGCCGCTGGCGGTTGCGGTGGATGCGGGCTAAGGGCTGGAGTCGATCTAACGGCTATGGGAATTGAATCTTTTTTCCTCTGTAGTCTATTGATTTTGCATAGCTTAGGAAAAAAAGAGAAAAGCGAAGTTCGCTGTTAAAGGCGCTACGTTGCGGCATAACGTGAGGAGCATAGCACGCGCAGCGTCCGCCGCGTCAGCGGCTTCGTTCTAACGCATTTACCGGAGACTATTGCTGATGTCCGTTAATGCGGGTGATCTCAACGGGTCGACGCAACACTAAGCTAGAACCCCCCTGGCATTGAAAACAAAAGCCAAAATCGCCTGCTAGGGCTAGACCAGCCGGAACGCTGCCCTGGCTAGGTGTTGTCCAAGTGAAGTCAAACAGGCGGTCCTCCCGCGGAAACATTGCCGAATCAATGCACTAGATGGTGTTGCATCGACCGGTTGAGCTGGCTCGGATTACGTGGCAAGTGGGCTGCTAGCGCTCTACTTCCCATGAGGGGTCGTCTGGGGAGCAATCGCTTTTTTGCAGAATCCCCCAGGCACACGATCAGCTAGTATCCGCCGCTCCGGCTCACCCATTTAGCTAGGGACTGGCCCGAGGGACAGGCGATTGATAGGTCACACAGCGGCTGACTCCTAGCTCGCAAGCCTCCACTCCTTGCTATCCTTGATTATTAGCCAGAACAGGTCTACGCAAGAGGGAAGCAGTTTTCCGGAGGGGAATCCATGCACGCACTGAACCGATTTGCCATTGCGGTCGTCTCGGCGGGTATTTTCGCAAGCGCCGCTGCTGCGCAGACGCAGACAGCCAATCGCGCTCCGTTGCAAACTGGCGCATCCTCCGTTGGCGCGGTGACCACGGCGGACCAGGCAATCGATCTTATTATTGCGCGCGAGCATGACGAAGTCTCCGTAATCCGACAGTACAGCCCAATCGTCGAGACGTATGTCCAGGATATGAAACCCGATGCGGAGATGGGTATAGTGCCTTTTCGCGATCACTATTTCCTGGGCCAGGCAGAGCTGTCAAAGGGCATCATCGACGATTCGATGCTAGATAAGAAGAAGAGCAGAGTCGCGGCGTTCAATCCGTTTTCGCACCTGGAGGGATCCTCTACCGCCGTTCCTCATGGCTTTCTTCGGATGGTTTATATTGACGTGAGCAGGTTTGATCGCGAGCATTACCAGTTCACATACGTAGGGCGAGAATTCCTTGGCGAAGTGCGCTGCGCGATTTTTGACGTAGTCCCATTACCCAAGGCGGGCAAGGACAGCTTCTACGGCCGCATCTGGGCGGAAGACCAAGGATTCGCGATTGTCCGCTTCAACGGCATGTTCACATCGTCCGGCAGTGAAGGGACTGGCAACAATCTGCACTTTGATAGCTGGCGACTGAACCTCCAGCCGCATCTTTGGCTCCCTGCCTTCGTGTACAGTCAGGAATCGGAACTAAAGAGTTCCTCTGCGGCTTCCATCCGTTTCAAAGCACAGACCCGTTTGTGGGGCTACAACCTCACGAGTCTTAACCACCCGGTGGACTTCAATCAAGGGGCGACGGTTGATAATAGTCACGGTGCGGAAGATTATTCTCCGATTCAAGCCGAGCGCGAATGGCAACAGCGGGCGGAAGCTGGCGTAGTCGATCGCCTGCAACGCATTGGATTGCTGGCGCCTCGGGGAGAAGTGGACAAAACTCTCGAGACCGTCGTTAACAACCTGGAAGTAACGAACAACTTGGATCTCGACGTTCACTGCCGGGTCATGTTGACCAGCACGCTCGAGACCTTCTCGATTGGACATACGATCGTGATCAGCCGCGGCTTGCTCGACGTCCTCCCGGACGAAGCCAGCCTTGCCGCCGTGCTCGCCAAGGAACTGGCCTCCATCATGATCACCAAACCGTCGACGGATCAGTGGGGCTTCAGCGACACCACGCTCGTCACCGCCGGCGAGGCACTGTCGCGTTTTTCGTTCAAGGCCACGCCCGCGGACGTCGACATGTCCAACAAGAAAGCCGTCGAATTGCTGAAGAATTCGCCCTATAAAGAAAAACTCGGAAACGCGGCGCTCTTTCTGAAGCAACTCTCGGCCGATTCGGCAGCACTCCCGGCGCTCATTGATGCGCGCCTCGGCAACGGCGTGGCCCTCGGTTCAGAGCTGGCAAGTCTGGGACCGCAGCTCCAAGCAGGCAAGCTCGACCAGGTGGCGGCATTGCCGCTGGGTGCCCGCGTGAAGGTTAATCCTTGGGATGATCGAGTGGAACTGTTGAGAACTAAGCCAGTCTCCCTGAATTCGGCCCGCGAAAAAATGCCTTTTGAGGTGACGCCCTTTCTGCCGTTCTTGATGCGCTATCAGGAACCTAATGCAGCCGGAAAGACGAGCGCGTCTATATCGGTGAACAGAGAGGCCGCCCAGCCATAAGGTTTCTTAGGCCAGACGTTGAGCTCAGCGACTCGCAACATGATCGACAAGTCGCACCACGGGAAAAGTGGGCTGTGATCCAGAAATGGCGTTCTGGGAAGTAGACCGCATATACGCTGCCAAACACCGATATTCGTCCCCAAGCATGGACAGGACTTAGGCCGAGGCCAAGCGGCGCTTCGTGGTCGGCTCTACTTGCAGCCGAACTGCGTATCCTGCGCCGCGATGATTTGCCAGTTGCCCTTCCGTTTCAACCAAGTGTCCGTCCAAATCAGGCATCGAGTTTTGGCGGTTCCGTCTTTCGCTCTTCGGAGCGAACTCTCGGTGCCGTAGACAATCGCGAGCTCGTCACCGAAAAAACGGACCTTGGCATCGAGCAATCGGCAATCCTGATCCGTCTTGGAGACATCAGCCAATTCTGCTACTTCTTCCGATTTAGGGTAGCGTTGCCCTCCCGGAGACGTTCCCTGAAAATCTTCGGCCAGAATCTTTTCCGCAATTCTGTTGTGGTTGCACGCAGCTTCGGCCCATTGCCGCTCCGCGTCCACCATAAACTTAGCGGTTGCGTTGTCGGCTGCCGCCCACTGTCCCTGTTGTCCACGCGCAGCGACAGCTACAATGATTCCGAAAATAACCAGACCGAGCATCAACAGTCGTTTAAGCGCCAATGTGGTCCCCCTTTCTTGGCAAGGAAGGGTAGCAGTGCTTTACGCGGAGTCAAGAGGACGACGCCACGCTTCCGTCTGGGCTGATTCGCGGGAACGCTGCCGGAATCAGGCGTCATCACCAGCTAATCGGTAAGTGATTAACGCGGTGGATTCAAGGGTCGACGCAACACTGGGCTCGAACTCACCCTCCATTGAAAACAACAGCTAAAATCGCTCGCCAGGGTTAGACCAGCCGGAACGGTGCCCTGGCTGGGTTTTGACCAAATACTGCCAAACGGATGGTTTCCCCGCGGAAGCAATATCGAATCAAGGCGCGGGCTGGTGTTGCATCGACCGGTTGAGCTGGCAGCCCTTACCGGAGAAGTGGGCCACAAAACCCCATGTCCTGTTACGCAGCTATACGTCCAAGTGGGTGCTCGCGTGACCGCGACGGGAATCGACTCACAAGTTGACCGAGCCTTGCTCGTTGCAGTATTGTCGATTCCCACAGCCCAGACGTTTCTTGGAGCGGTGCGTCATGAACGCTTCCGCCGATATTAAATACTCATCGCAAGAAAGGAGTGTTATGCCTAAGAAAATCGATCCACTTAATAAGAAGCACTACGGTTCGATAACGACAATGCTTACGGTGACCGACGTGAAGGCGGCAGCGACCTTCTATCAAAAGGCATTCGGCTTTGCCAAGCGGGGAATCATGAACGGTCCCGATGGCACAGCGATCCATGCCGAGCTGACGCTCCGTGGTACGACGTTAATGCTGGGGCCGGAAGTTCCGCAGATGGGTTCCCGCAGCGCGAAAACAATCGGCGCCTCCCCGACTAGCTTGTACCTGTTGACCGACGACGCAGACAAGATGTTTGCAAAGGCGGTGAAGCTCGGGGCCGTCCCCAAGGGACCAGTGATGGATATGTTTTGGGGCGATCGTTGCGGAACCGTGGTAGATCCCGACGGGTACACGTGGATGGTTGCGACTCATATTTCCGAACCCACGCCTCAGGAAATGAAGAAGAGGATGAAGGAGCAAATGTCCACGCCACCAGCCCCTTCCCAGGAGTTAACTGCCGCCGCCACGGCCGGCTAATGACAGTGGATCAGCCGACTGTTTATAGCGCCGCCTCATAGGTCTGCTGAGCCAAGTGTTGCGTTAGGGACGACCATCGCTGATCGCCCCCCGCAGTCGGGTAGGACAGTGGCGCGTAGCGGGCTTCGAATGATGCCGACGTTTCCACCGTTCCCCCTATCATTCTGTACGGCGGGTTTTCCCCATTACGGCTGGAAGGCTGGCATGTCAGACAGCGCCTTCCCAGTGCATCCAGCGCTTAAGCCTGCTCCCGGCATTCGTCGGTGGACGCCTGGTTTGCATCTGCCCTTCGCGCATCTCATTGTCAGATTCGGTTGTCCCGTTCTGTGCCGGGCCGCTGACTCCTCGATGCGCCGCCTTGGAGTGGGGGTTCGACTCCGCCCCAGGGGCTCTCGCTCCGATCCGGGTTCTTCTGTCCCGGGCCATCAACGCTTATTCAGCCCCATCCGACCCACTCGTGGGCACATCGCGATTTCGCCGACCATGCGACTTATACGCGATGCCTTCGCTGTGCGGGAGTGCCTAGGCGACCCCGAGTGGTTCCGAGCTTTTGCTGCTCATTCCTTCTAGACATGCCGTCCTCTATGCCCTCGGGGAGATCGAAATCCGTTTCATCCAGATCACCGATTTCGACATGGGCCTTCGCCTAGTTCTGGGAGGCTCGGCTCTCCCGGGTATCCTGCCATCCGCTTCGAGCAGGGCTCGTTTTCGAGGTTTCCTGGTTCGCATTTCGCTACGGCCTGTCCAGTTGCTCGCCTCTCTAGACGGATCTGACCAAGATTTCTCTCAGCCACAGAGGCTTTTACATCCAGGCTTTCCACGAGTCAGTCACCTTTCTCGCTGCTGGATATCACTGCGACAGTCCCTGGAGTGTTCGGTCGGTGGGACTTTTACCCACTAGAATGGCAGCTAGCTTCGCTGCACCAGAACCGTACGAGCGGTTTTCCCGCATACGGCTCCCACCTGGGATGAGTGACGAGGAGGGTGGCTCTGCGTACACCGCTCCAGCCCTGGCACACTCGATTGCCCCGCGCTGTGTCGGGCGAGTGTTGCAGGAAACGATGTTCTCCTTGGCCCGCACCCTTTTCTCCCCAGGCTCCGCCGAAGATTGCTCTTCTTGGTTCGTCTGGTTCATCGATAGTATGGTGCGGTCCGACTCCTCCCGAGCCTGCGCGTCTGCCTTGTGGCTTTGCGCCTTCGCAGACCGGGCATGTGGCGTACCAGGACTTCACACTTCCGGTAAGAGCGCTCTATAAAGGGGAGAGTTAATCAGGACTTGTGCGCATTCCAAGAAAGTTCGCGGTAAGCCACCGAGAAGATATAATTCCTGCGTGCGACAACCTATGCGGCATGTAATGGCGCTTCGCGCTTCCAAAGCAGTTCTCGTTTTTGCAATCGCACTTTTCTACACGATTCTGGTCCTAAACAACATCACGGATTACGGCTCCAACTACGAGTTTGTCCGCCACGTGCTGATGATGGACTCAACCTTTCCCGGAAACCACGGCATGTGGCGCGCCGTCAACTCGCCGCTAGTACATACGGTCTTCTACATCGGCATCATCGCCTGGGAATCAGTCACTATGCTTCTATGCTGGTGGGGTAGTGTTCGGTTGCTGAAATCGTATCGTGCGGACAGGGCGCAATTCGCCGCTGCGCTGAACGTCGCCGTGATTGCGCTGACGACGAGCCTGCTGATGTGGTTGGTGGCATTCCTCGATGTCGGGGGCGAATGGTTTCTGATGTGGCAGTCGCAAATATGGAATGGGCAGGAAGAGGCATTCCGAATGTTTACCGTTGTCGGTGTGGTGTTTTTGGTTGTGGTGCAACGCGAGCCAACTCCCGATTAGCAGTTTGTTGAAAAAGGCCTCTCAACTCGCCATTGCGAGCGCAGCAAGGAATTCCTCATCGCTAAAAGCCAACAAAAAGAGAGATTTTATGGCGCAGCGCACCTCGAAATGACGACCCGAAAGAGTTTTTCAACAAACTGTTAGTCGTGCCATCTTTCACATCTTGGCGTATGTATGAAATGTGCCGTAGATGATGGCGTTTGGATTAGATTTGGTTCTTTCCAGCATGTCCGCAGCAACAATCTCTTCTGCTTCGGTCTTTCTAGCCACGAACGCACGATCGCAATCAATGACATTTCGTTTTCGTCGGCACGTTTCAAAGCAATCGAGAGACCGGACGGCCGACGAGCCAAGTGCAAGACGCGCCGCATCGAATGTCAAACGGTGATGCCCTGGTGTGTTCGCGAGGCGATACCCAGCGCATGCGATCGCCATCTTGGCTGCTTGAAGGGCTGCGTTGTACGCGGTCGCGAATCTGCGGTCTTCCGACAATCCCTTGACCGCTGCATTTGCTAGGTCTCGCGTGATGACGGCGCGGAAGGTACCAAGCTCGTTCTTGCTGGTGCTGTGCGTGTGAACTTTATGTTCTGCTAGCAGTTTTTTCCAGATCATCCAGAGAACCTGTCAGCATTACAAATTTATCTTTGGTCACCGATTTCAGAAAGTAATCGCCGTCGTGAATCTTATCTCTGAATTCCTTTTCCGAGTAGCGGGTGAGATTCAGCTCGCGACCGAAGCGCCCTTCGACCCGACGCAGCGCGGGAAGCAGATCGACAGTCGCCACGTCGCTCACCAACCAGAGATCGATGTCACTGTCAGATCCTTCTTCGCCACGCGTAACTGAGCCATAAACTGCCGCCCACCTGATCCTCCCGTGGAACTTTGCGATCTCGGATTGCAGCGCGGGAATAACGCCCGCTGTCTTTGAGAGCAGCTCTCGCAGCGCGTTGAAGACAGGAGAATTCGCTTGGGCTTTGCAGTAGATTCTCCTCCCGTCCGGTTTTCGCTGCAAAACGCCGCCCTCTGTTAGTGAATCGAGCTCCCGTTGTGGGCTCGAGGGAGAAGTTCCTAGATGAGAAGCAAGTTCAGACAAGTACCACCATTTTTCAGGAGACAGGAGCACAGCCGCTAGGAGCTTCTGCCGGGTCGCAGGAAAGAGCAGGTCGAGAATGCGGGACGTACGCATAACCCGTAAATATTTACGCAGATGACGTATATTGTCAGCTGGTTCTTGCCAGTGGCTTCCGAACGTTCTGTAGTTACCCAACCGGAGCGCCCCGCAGGGGAGACAGACTGCAAGGGATGGATGATACCGT
>CAVYDD010000008.1:0-118980 GCA_963767225.1 uncultured Acidobacteriota bacterium | reverse complement strand
TCGCTTTGGTGGACCGTACCGACCAGAACGCCAGCGCCCAGACTTGAAGCGGACTTCAAGAACTCGATGATGGCCTCTGGGTCTTGCTCTTCGGCTTTTCAAAATGCTGACTTATTACTCCGAGCATTAAATTGGTGACACTTTTCAACGGGCGGCATATTGGACGTGGCGTTGCGAAAGTAGTTCTTCACCAGCTTGGCCTGGCCTGGTGATCCGCAGGTAAGAACGAACGTTGTCCATCATTTCCTGAACGTTCACGGGGTGCACACGGCCCAGTGCGTTGGTCTTCACTTCCTGGTTCAGCAATTCATCCGGATTCATTTCCATGGAAGATGGCAATCGGAATCTCCGGATTTGCTGGCGATTCCCCCAGTTAACCCCCCGTCAAGCGTCACGTAGGACGCTTGCCGTACAAAGTCACTTTGGGCTGGCTGATAGCATGGGAAAGAGTCGAGTCACCCGAAGAAATTGCTCATCATAGCTCAGCCCAACAGTCGCCCGCAATATCTCTGCTAAAGGGCTGATTACATTGGGACAATTCTTGGCCCGTGTGGAGGTCGAGATGCACAACTTACCTGAGAGTGTCCTAGAGAAGATGAACCTAGTCAGGCTGTAGCTTACCTTAAAATGGCGTCTAAATTTGATATTTTCAAACAACTTGGAAATGGGAAATTCCCATTTGGATAGTGGCTGTTGAAGGTTGGGAATAAGTGAGGAATCGGATCGCTCGTTTGGCTCGTATTGGGCTGGGGATTATTGGATTCACTGCCAAGAAAAAGGACTCATAGTCGAGCGCGTTTGGTGTATAACAAAAGAGCCGCCGGGACGACAAAATGTAAATAATAAAGCATCTCCCTCGCGTCAACGGTTCCGCGCGTCTGGCCCAGCCCCCAGCCCCAGGAGAAGGATATGGAAAACCAAAATACTCATCGCAGGTCGATTGGTTTGATCGCGGTTTTTGTCACTGTCTTGACGCTCATCGCAATCTGGAATGGCATCCCGAGACCGGGGTCTAAGCCCGTCCGATAATTTGGCTAAGAACAAGTGCGGCGCCACATCTCCCACACAGTTCGAACTGTGTTTTGCCCTTAAGATTTATCCCCGAACTACTCCCGGACCAGACAGGCATCTGTTTCGTTTCGCCTTGCCCCAATCCACGTTGTCTCGGTCTCTATTCCTTTTGTGAACCGCGTTTCAGCCCGGAACACGATGACTCTGGATGCAGAACAAAGTTGGTCACACAATTGCTTTCTGCTCCTTCGGTGAGTGCCTGGAGCGTTGGCACATTGCTCCTCCGCCTAACGTTCCTAAGAGACTATTATGATGCAATTGACGATGAGCAATTTAACTCGCTCTCTGCCTAGGCTTGCTAGGGAGTCGGAAACATTGAAACGATTCGTGGTGGGCGGATGCATGAGAATACAGGGCTGAAAAGAGGAGGATACGGTGAGAGAGGACTCGTGGAATGCGATCTCACACGACGGAAGAGTCGTGCATTAAGCTTATAAAGAACTCTCGGACGGCATTGCTGGCATCTCAGCGGAAACGGACAGGAGATTTGTCATGGTCCTCCAAAGGAGTATCCGAGCGCCCTTGACTCGAAAACAAGTGGAGGCGGTTTTCGAGCAGTTGGATTTTTAATACACATCTGCTTACCTGATTTGGCATTTGGCTAGGCTTTGTTCCTATTCCAGTATCTCTTGAGCCGGGTCTTCACCCACCCGCCAAGCGCCAAGTAATCACGCTGACCTAATATTTGTGCCTCTTCAGGCGTTTCGCCAATTTTCAGCAGGAGTTCACGCCTCTGCTTGCTGTCCAGGCTGTCATACTGCTGTTGCGCCGTCATAAGTTCCTCCTTTGCGTATCACAGTCCAAAAGTTCTCATCAATGAGCGCAGAAATTCGCAGTTACTAATCGTCGTTCAATTCCGCGGCAAACCGTGTCGGCGCCCCCCCCCCCCCCCCCCCCCCCCCCCCCCCCCCCCCCCCCCCCCCCCCCCCCCCCTACTCAGCAACGCGTCCTCAAGACAACGATTCCGGGTCCGGGCTAGGGCCTGCTCTCTTCTCCAGCGTGCCTCCGCGCGAATAGTTCGGCCAGTTCCTGCAACGAGTACACGCCGTCAGCCAATTCCAGCATCTCCTGCCGGGTAGCCAACATGTTACCGTCTATCTCAAACCATAACGTACCGTAGCGGATGTATGGACGGACTGTATGGCCTTGTCCCTGGAGCATCTTAATTGCCGCATGCAGGTCTGCTTCCATGCCAAGAGGTTATCACGCTCGCAGTTGCCCCCCGCAAGAATCGGTCCGCCGAGAACGCCATGCCCCTCGCCGGGGCTTGCTTCCGCAGGAAGCTGGGATTTGCTCTGTGCGCGGATTCCAGCGTGTCATCTTTGGCGAGACAGGTAGGTGATGAATTCGCGCTGGACGCGTTATAGAATCAGGCATGGAAAAGTCAAAAATTCCTGTTTACTGCCAGCATTGCAAACAGAAACAGATTGTTCATGTCTTTGTACGAACGGGACGCAATCTATGAACCACCAGACCGTGAACTGCATAACATGCAAGAAAGAATTTGACGTGTTGGTTTCCTACCTGATTATTGGTGGGCCATTCCCATACACAAGTTTAAACTGCTCCGCTCCGGTATGAACCGCTCTCTCAATACCGTTTACCCAGATACTCGCTGGGAACATCATCCTGCGGTACCTCGTGCGTGCGAACCTCCACTTCGTCCGTCGTCCTCGGCGTCTTCCACGCCCTTCACAACATCGTCGGCCTCGAACGCGTTCCTTCTTCGAGCAACTCATCCACACTCTCCGAATCTGCGCCTTCGATGTTAGACAGTCCCTGCAAATCTCCCGATTGCTCGCCCGATCGCGTTTCTACTTTCTCAGTGCGAATGGCACCGTTTCCACGCTTTGGCTTTTCGGGGCCAACCTGTTCCTCAAGCGCGTCCACGGTTTTCCCGCCAGTTGTCGCCTTGCCGATAGCCTTCGGCTTTACCCCCGCCTTTTTCGGAGTTACCGTTCTCAGAGCTGGCTTCATCTCAATCGCCTTCTTCATTGGCGCGAGCTTCTTGCCCACACTAGTCTTCGTCTGGCGCTTCTTGGTTCTCTTTTTGGCAAGCTTTGAGCGCATTCGTTGTTTGTCCTACGCCTCGCCGCCCTCTTCTCCCGGCTCCAACATACAGAGATGCCACTCCTCATCCTCGGCGTGGATGTCGCAGAACCACTTATCGCACGTCGCACAGTGCACTGTGGCCGGATTAGTGCACAGCTCATTGTTAGGTGATTCGCCCTGACACAAGCGCATCAGGTCCTCACTCTATGCTTCTTTTTCTTCCATCGACATGTCTCTGACAGAATTTCGATCGGCAGGCCGCACGAAAGGCAGCATGCCGAAATGCAAGTAGCGTAGTCCACCCGAATCTAACGACGATTACCACAAACAGGTCAAGCGTAGACGCAACGCAGGACTGTGTCCCTCCGCTATCGCTTTTCCCGTTTGAGAACCCAAGAAAACGGCGAATTTCTGCATGTCGGCGTGGAATCTTGAGCTGTACACGCAGAACACCAAAGAATCGCCTATTCGCGGCTTCCTGCGCATTGGGACGTCATTCGAGTAAACAAGTCCCCAAATTGCCCGCAGGGCACGTCACTGGGCGATCTGAGAGCGAGCGTGACCGTGGATTTTAGGTAATCTCGAAATGCGAGATCGGCTTTCTGTAAAGTTTCGCAACCCGAGGATGCCGTACGAAATCCGCTCGATATCAGTGTGCTGTTCCCCTTTCCTGAGTCCGTCTTTTGCGCGCTTCCCGGCGGAGAGCCCTTAAAATAGACTCCGCCGATGCTTTCTGGCTCGAACCACTGGCGTCAAAGACGACCTCAATTATCTCGCCTCGCTGCTTCTTCAGAGACCTACCAAATCGTTTCCGTAAGTGATTGTCCATTGCGACGCGGTAACCTCGATGGCTTTCGCGCCAAGGACCCCATCCAGCGAATCGTGACCACCATCTGAACTGATACTTGAGATCGCGCAGGTTTTGGAGGAGTTGGCTGGCCCGACGGCGTGTTCGGGAATCCTTTCTGCTCCCAGTAACACTTCGCAGCATCCGTTCCGGATCGAACGCCAGATAACCGGTCAGTAGGGCGATAAGCTTGTCCGTCTTTTTTTCACTGTCGTGCCATGCCTTGGTCTTCATGCACTGGCGCGCAAGATTCACCGTTTCCTTCTCCACTCTAGCCCCGAGAGCGATTTCGTACAGCCATGAAATAGTCCTGGCACTCAGCAAATGGTCGAGACCAGCCGGGTCCAGTTGTTCGTGGAGCTGTCTAGAGAATTCCTTGAAACTGATTTCTTTTCGCAGTATCCCCTCGATTTGATTGCCAAATGTAAATGGTCCCAACCCAAATCCACCGGTAAGCCACCGCTTACGCCAACCGTCCGTATGTGGGTTTCTCATGGTTCGACTCCCGAATCTGCCACTTAAGCGGATAAGCGGACAAATTCTGCTGTACCAAAGGCACGAAGAAAATTTGTCCTTTATGCGTCGATTATTATCGAACCATGTTCACCACTCAAGGGTCTGCTTTACCCTCCGCGTTGCGCGCTGCAGGTCGCGGATGGTTGGTTTCTCCTGTCCATGGCTTCAACAACGTCAAATGCACCTGCGGCGACTCGAACTGCGATCACCCCGGGAAACACCCCATGACTCGGCATGGCGTGAAGGATGCAACGACCGACAAAGTGACGATTCGCCGATGGTGGCGAGAGCATCCCGACGCCAACATAGGCGTCGCCACAGGGAAAGTGAGCAACCTGACAGTGATCGACGTGGATCCTCGCCATGGCGGGTTGGAGTCTCTCCGACAGTTTGAAGACGAAAATGGGCCACTGCCTGACGTGCCGGCAGTACGAACGGGGGGCGGCGGCCTTCATTTCTATTTCAAATATTTACCGGGGCTAGGCAACAAAACTGCTTTGTTGCCGGGTCTAGATGTGAAGAGCGACGGCGGTTACGTGGTTTACCCAGGGAGCACACATGAGTCCGGAAGGCGATACCGTTGGCTCCATGGCAGAACTCCGAGAAAGGTGTCCACGGCGCCCTTTCCTGCCGCTCTTCTAAAACTCATTAGACCACGCACGTCTTCTGCAACTCCAGACTCCGATGCGGTGATTCCTTCAGGACGGCGCAACGCCACCCTGGCGTCGCTTGCCGGTGCTATGCGATATCGTGGCGCGACTCCGCAAGCCATCGAAGCTGCTTTACTTGAAGACAACGCAAGGCGCTGCAATCCGCCGCTGCAGGATGCCGAAGTTCGCAACGTCGCGCACAGCGTCAGTCGATACGCACCGAGCGACATTGGGATTCTTTCTGCTCAATCTAAGACTGATGAACGAGCAGAAAGAAAATTGCATTTTCGCACTGGGAAGCAGATCGCCGATGAAACGCCTACCGAAGTACCCTGGATCGTCCTCCGCTGGATCGCATCCGGAGCGATCACGGAAGCTGATGGAAAAGTTAAGCTGGGAAAGACGACGCTGCTAACTCACATAGTCAGCGCGGTGCTCAACGGTTTCCCTTTTCTTGGCCAATCTACTTCCCAAACTGAAGTTATGTATTTGACCGAGCAGCACTTGATCTCATTCCGTGCAGCTATGGAGCGAGCCAATTTGCTCGGTCGTCGAGATTTCACTGTTCTGAGCTGGACAGACACGATTGGTATGTCGTGGCCGTCGGTCGTTAGTGCCGCTGTGGACGAGTGCAAGAAGCGAAAAGCGGGACTGCTAATTGTCGACACGCTTGGCCAGTTCGCTGGGCTCGTAGGGGATTCGGAAAATAACGCCGGTGATGCTCTCAAAGCCCTGCGGCCTCTGCAACTAGCGGCAAAGCAAGGTATCGCGGTCGTCATCGTCAGGCACGAGCGCAAGAGCGGTGGATCCATTGGAGATTCAGCACGAGGCAGTTCCGCATTTGCAGGTGCGGTGGACATCATTATGTCCGTCCGGAGACCCGAAGGCAATCAGGCGCGAAACGTCCGCCTAATTCAAACGCTGTCACGTTTTGACGCAACGGATGATCTGTTGGTTGAGTTGACAGAAGAAGGATATCGCGTACTCGGAGCTCCGGGTGAAGTGGCGAAAGAACAGGCTGCGGCTGACGTTCTTCGCGCAATTCCTGAATCCAGAAAAGTTGCTGCAACGATTGAAGACCTCGTCGAGGCAACCGGCAAAAAGCGCGCGCACCTCCAACGACTTCTTGATGCCTTACTGAAAGACGAAAAGATTTCGAGGTTAGGAAAAGGTAGAAAGGGGGACCCACATCGATATTTTCGATCCTAAAACATTCTTTCTGCTCGAACTTCAGACATACATGAGCAGAAAGAATTGATGAATTCACTCGAGAAGCACGTGGGAAAAGCCGTTTGGGAAAGCAATTTAGTCAGGCAGTCAAATTAACAGAGGAGAAAACAAAAATGAAAATTAGGCGATGGGGTAAAAATCTCGTGATCACGCTTCCGCTGTACGACGAGCCGGAACGTTCGACGACAGGCAAGTCGATGGTGATCGCCAGCAGTCGCGGCACCCGGAAGTTCAAGCAAAAGTTCGATGGACGCAACATTCTTTGCACGGCGAGCGCCTTTTATTACCCAGTAATGCGGGTACGGCCAGCCTCACGCCGCGCTAAGAAACGACGCAACAAGAGCGCTATGGCCTCGCGGAGGCTGCGCCGTAGTCAACAGCGCTAGGTCGGCACTTAACCCATAAAACGCGAAAGCGGCAAACCGCTGGGAACTCCACAGAAATCGAAGCGGATGGTCCGGAGTTTCCAGCGGTTCGAAGCGGCAGACGGCTTCAAATAGACGAGATCAAACGGACATTGGTTAATGAAACATTCCATCCAACGCGAAAGACAAGGCCCGGGCGATGACAACGCTGCGCGTCTGAAGACGAAAAGCACCGCCCCGAGCACATCGTCGGGGCTTGCTCTCAGGACAATCGATCCAGAACAGTTCTTAACGTTCGGAAAAGATTTGATTTCCGAACGAGTAGCGAGCATAGAATGACGGACGGTGCCACGCCGATTCGACCGATCTCTCCGGCTCTGAAGGGCTGGATTGAGAACTGCATCGTGCCGATATTGGTTCGGGAGTATCTCGCGACTCAAAGGATTCAAGTTGTGAGCGAGCGCAACGAAGTGTTAGATAGTGGTGCGACATCGGCTACAGCCACCAGGGTGGCCCAGTGACCCAGCCGTCCCGTTGTGCCGCAGTTTACGCCCGAGTCTCGACCGACAAGCAGAGCCAACTCTCCACCGCAGATCAAATTCGCAAGTGTCGCGAGGACGCACCCGCTCGCAAGCTTGTCATTGCCGACGAGCATGTCTATGCCGACGAAGCGATGAGCGGCGTAGGCTCTGATCGCCCAGCGTTTCAGCGGATGATGAGCGCTGCCATGTCTCCAGCGCGGCCATTTGATGCAATTCTCGTGGACGATACAAGTCGCCTGAGTCGTAACACGGAAGAAATGCTGGGGATTTTTCGGCGCCTGAATTCTGTGGGAGTCCGACTTATCGCCGTTAGCCAGGGGATCGATAGCAATGACGATCAGGCCGACGTGCTAGTCACCGTCCACGGAATGGTTGATTCGCTCTACGTGAAGGAGCTTGCGAAAAAGGTTCATCGCGGGCTGGAGGGATTGGTATTACGTGGCTTGAGTGCCGGGGGGCGCTGCTTTGGCTACGCCACCATTTCGGTGGGCGAAGGCAGTTCTAAGCGTCTCATTTTGAACGAAGCCGAGGCTGCCGTCGTGCGAAGGGTATTTGAGATGTCAGCGAATGGGGTCTCGCTCAAGAAAATCGCTTGGACTTTGAATGCGGAAGGGATTTCCCCGCCACGACCGAGGAAGGGAAAGCAGTTCTCAACCTGGTGCCCTACGGGAATTCGAGAGATGCTTCTCCGGGAGCTGTACATCGGCCGTGTCATTTGGAACCGTTCGCGTTTTGTGAAGAGGGCTGGCACGAATCGTCGCATTCGGCGCGCACGCCCACAATCGGAGTGGAAAGTTTCGGATAGACCGGATCTTCGGATCGTGAGCGATAACATGTGGCGAGCCGTCCGTCAACGATTTGAAAGGGTAAAAGCCACGTACCCTGGACATGGAAAAGGAGGAGGATTTCTCCCGCGATCGGCGACGAGTTCGTATCTGTTCAGTGGGCTTTTGAAATGCGGAGAGTGTGGCGGGAATCTCGTCATCGTTACCGGGAATAAGGGACGCCATCGCCGGTATGGTTGCTCACAGCACTACTATCGCGGCGCGTGTCCCAATGCGATTACTGAACGGCAAGAATGGCTTGAGCAACGACTCGTTCTTGAACTGCAGGACCAAGTGTTGAAGCCAGAAGCAATTGACTTCGCACTTGAAGAATTCGGCCGACAGCTAAAGGCTGAGCTGGGAAAACTATCTGGCGATCTTGGGCAGATGCGTGCTCGCAAAGTGGAGCTTGAGACGGAACTGCGCCGTTACGCTGAGGCCCTCGGTGCGGGCGGGAACATGCCAGCGATCATCCAGGCCATGAAAGTTCGCCAGGGAGAACTCGACTCGATTTCTGAAAGATTGCTTTCGACACATCAGGACTCGATTGAGGCTCGTCTCGCGGATATCCGACGATTTGTAACTAGGCGGATTCTTGATCTTCGAGAGTTGCTTTCGAGAGACGTGCTATTGGCGAGGTCTGAATTGCTCAAACACATCCAGGTAATCAGAATGGTTCCTCGGGTGGACGCAATCGATCCCCATTACGAAGCAGCTGGGGAGTGGAGCCTGGTAGGCAAGGAGTCGGGCCCTGGTACCCGACCGTCAAATTGGGATGGTTGCGGGGGTTGGATTTGAACCAACGACCTCCGGGCTATGAGCTTTAGAATTCAAAATTCAATAACCTGTTGACGGCGCGCGCTTTAACAGGGCAAGAACCGGCCTTGAAGCCACGAAATAGGGCGTTTCTCGGGCGCTAATCGGGCGTCAAGAAACGGCGAGGGTTTTTGGAACGGCTAGCCGGCCGGAAGGTGACTTTGCAAAGGTCCGGCAAACGCGCCAGGGGACGCCAGGTGGGACGCTGCTAAAGCGTTTGGGCTTACGTACGTGATTAAGAAACCTCCGAAATCCATGTGGATGAAAAACACAGGAAATTCCTGGAAAATGTTCTGATATTCCGCAAATCGCGGTAAAAGCGGACGACCAGCAGCAAGGATGGGAAATTCTAAGTGACCATCTACGAAACCACCGAAGGCGCTCGCGTTCTATTGACCCAACAAAAAAAAGCTCACTGGAACCGCTGGGGTCCCTTCCTTTCGGAACGCGCGTGGGGAACGGTGCGCGAGGATTACAGCGCCAACGGCGACGCATGGAGCTACTTCCCTCATGACCACGCTCGCTCGCGTGCCTATCGTTGGAACGAGGACGGCATCGCGGGCATCTCTGATCGCCATCAGTTTCTCTGTTTTGCTGTAGCTCTCTGGAACGGCCGAGATCCGTTTCTGAAGGAAAGGCTGTTTGGTCTGACCGGATCCGAGGGCAACCACGGCGAGGACGTCAAGGAATATTACTTCTATCTGGATAACACCCCGACCCACTCTTACATGAAGTATCTCTACAAGTATCCCCAAGGAGAGTACCCATACACGCGGCTGCGCGAGGAGAACCAGCGACGGAGCAAGCAAGAAACTGAGTTCGAACTGGTTGACACCGGAATATTCGACGAATGTCGCTATTTCGACGTAGTGGTGGAATATGCCAAGGCGGAGCCCGAGGACCTACTAATCCGCATCACCGTCAGTAACCGTGGTCCTGAAGCGGCGACGATCCATGTGCTGCCGACACTCTGGTTCCGGAATACCTGGCGGTGGGGACGCGATGACCGTCGCCCTTCGATTTCACTGCGGCCCGGTGGCCAACAGGATCAGAGCAAGGCGAGTGTTCTGGTCACGCAGCACTGGCAATTGGGCGAGTACGCTTTGTACTGTTCTGGCGGCGATGAGTTGCTGTTCACTGAGAATGAGACCAATTGCTCTCGATTGTACGGAGTCACGTCGCCCGCTCCCTACTGCAAAGACGCCTTTCACGAGTATGTTGTTGAGGGCAAGCTCGAGGCTGTGAACCCGGCCGCCACCGGAACGAAAGCCGCCGCGCATTACACTCGCACTGTTGGGTCCGGTGAGACCGTCACCTTCGACCTGCGCCTGGCATCTGTTGTGGACGGGCATTTACTCGGTGCGCCGTTTTCTGATTTTGACTCACTGCTGCGGCAGCGTCGCAAGGAGGCGGATGAGTTTTACAGTGCGGTACTGCCTCCTAAATTATCTGCGGATGCCAAATTGGTGGCACGCCAAGCTTTCGCTGGGATGCTCTGGTCCAAGCAGTATTACCACTATGTTGTGACAGACTGGTTGGAAGGAGATCCAGCGCAGCCTGCCCCGCCGCCAGAACGCCTTGCAGGGCGCAACCACGATTGGCCGCACTTTTTCGCGCGCGACGTACTCTCGATGCCCGACAAGTGGGAGTTCCCTTGGTTTGCTTCCTGGGATTTGGGTTTTCATTGTGTCACCTTGGCTTACATTGATCCGCATCTTGCCAAAGAACAGATTCTTCAGATGCTCCGCGAATGGTACACGCATCCCAACGGGCAAATCCCGGCCTACGAGTGGGATTTCAACGGCGTCAATCCGCCGGTCCTGTCTCTAGCGGCAAGAGCGGTCTTCGAGATTGAGCGGCAGCATACAGGTGTGGCCGATTACGGCTTCATCGAGCGCGTCTTCCAGAAAATGCTCCTTAACTTTACATGGTGGGTCAACCGCAAGGACGCGTTGGGGAAAAACGTTTTTCAGGGTGGTTTCTTGGGGATGGATAACATCGGTGTGTTTGATCGCGACAAACTCCCGCCAGGCTATCTGCTGGGACAAGCTGACGGCACAGGCTGGATGGCAGCTTTTGCCAAGAACATGTATTCCCTCGCTCTTCTATTGGCGGAAAAAAATCCCACTTACGAAGACGTAGCCAGCAAATTCTGGGAGCACTACATTTTTATCGCCAATTCGATGAACAGCTTGCGCGACCCGACGAAGTCGCTCTGGGATGAGAAGGATGGGTTTTTCTACGATCATTTGATCTCTGCGCACCACGAGCCGATCCCGATCCGCGCACGCACCATGGTAGGCTTCGTTCCTATATTTGGCGCCAGTACAGTCCCGGCCTACACATTCGATCGCTACCCGGACTTCCAGCGCCGCCGCCAGTGGTTCATCGAGCATCGCGCCGACCTGGTGGAAAGCGTCGGGCCAATGGTGGTACCCGGCGCGAACAACAACTTGATACTGGGCCTGGTGCGACCAGATCAATTGCGCCGCATGTTGACCTATATGCTGGACGAGAATGAATTTTTCTCCCCCTATGGTGTGCGGACAGTCTCCCGCTATCACAAGGATCATCCTGTGATCCTGAATCTGGATGGCCAAGAAAGTCGCTTGGACTATGAACCAGGTGAATCCATGACAAATATCTTTGGCGGTAACTCCAACTGGCGCGGCCCTATTTGGATGCCAGTAAATTTTCTCATCCTGCTCGCGCTTCAGCAGTATCACCTTTACTACGGCGATGCGTTCCAGGTGGAGTGTCCCACGAATTCCGGAACGATGAAAAATTTGGCGCAGGTCGCCGAGGAACTCGCGCAGCGGCTAGGGCGCATCTTTCTACGCAGTAAGGACGGCAGCCGGCCGGTCTTTGGCTCAAACGCCATCTTCAATACAGATCCCCATTGGCGCGATCTTATCCCTTTCCACGAATACTTCCACGGCGACAGCGGCCGAGGCTGCGGCGCCAGCCACCAAACTGGCTGGACTGGGTTGATCGCCCAGGTCCTCGTTGATTTAGGTGAACAGGACAAGGAAGACCACAAACCTACTGGGAATTAACCCGTGAAAAATAAATTTCTCCTGCAGCCGAGATCGATGCTCGAACGTTTCGTTCGGCAGAACCGCTTCGACGTGTCCACGAATGCGTCTTCGGTGTCCTCGCACTCGAAAGCGAACCCGTAGACCCTCGCCTTTAGTGCGAGAAGCGAAAAGAGTTCGGACTCCCGATTAGCCCTGACTGCGTCTTCGACACGTCGCTAATGCCAGAAACTTGTCCAAACGAATTTGTTGATTCCAGGGAGCTTAATAAACAAGTTTCTGGAGAGCTGCGTCACCAGAAAATCTGAAAATGGCACGCCTCACGCGTGTGAAACGCCGACCAGCTGTGCGAGGGTCTGCCAATGCCGATGATGCGGAACGCGCCGAGCTCTCGCTCATTCGCCGCTAGGTGTGCCGGCCGTCGCAGGATTTTTCACGAAAACTTACGAAATTTTCAACGCCGTCTAGAAGGCGGCGGGGGTCCCATCTCCACCAATAAAAACGGTGCTCGAATATACGTACGTCTGGCAACGTGAACAAAGTTTTTCTGACTCGCGGGAAGGGAAGTTAAGCGCAGAAGCGATCCACGACTTGCGAAGGGCACTTCGCGATGCAAACCTCTAAGCAGGAATTAGAAACAATTCTATTTGACCTTCGGAACTCGGCCTGGGCGAACCATCACGAAGTTCAATGGGTCATCATCGAGTACCAATGGATTGCTCTCGCGATAATTCGATGTACCAACCGTATATAACCTGAGAAATTAATGGGCGTTGCGGGCAGTTGGGCTATCGAATGTGCGGATCGCTCCATCTCAGAGCCGGAAGAACGAGGCAAGGACTTCTCAGATGACGCCTATAATTCCGCCAATCGTCGATATCGGCATCTTAACAATCCGCGAAGACGAATTCCGGGCGGTACTTCAGGTTTTTCCCGACGACCACGGTATCTACAAAGGTCGACACCGTGAATATACTTTGAGGACTGCGGATGCGGGCCAGGGCACTGGTTATCGGCTCGCCGTTCTTCGCCAAGTTGAGCAGGGCAACGGGGAGGCCCAAGAGGCTGATCGCGATCTCATTGACGATTTGCAACCCTCGCTGTTACTGGTGGTGGGTGTTGCCGGAGGGCTGCTTTCAGACGACATCTGCCTTGGCGTTGTAGTGCTATCAACCCGCGTGCTGGATTTTAGCCTCGAAGCACGTAAGTTCGAGGAACACACAACATACAAAGTGGGAGGCGGCCCGATTTTCAAGTCGATAGCTACGGGTATCGCTAACCTATTGAGTCCCGCATAATATAGCGACCCTTTTTCCGGTATCCTGCGTCTAACTGAATATGGGAAACGCTGCTGGAGTACCTCGCGATTTTGAAGCCTTAGAGAAACGACGCTTTCAAGCCATTCAGATGTTGCAGCGCGGACTGAGTCAAGCCGAGATTGCTCGGCAAGTCCGCGTGGTCCGGCAGACGGTGGCTCGTTGGGTGCATGACTATCGCAACGAAGGTAAGTCCGCACTTCGGAAAGCGGGCCGCGCTGGGCGCATGCCGCGCTTGAGTGAGAAGCAGCGGCAGCAGTTAGAGAAGTACCTGGTCGCAGGTCCGGAGCGGCTCGGTTATGAGACCCCGTTGTGGACCTGTCCCCGTGTGGCGCATTTGATCGAGCAGGAATTTAACGTTCGCTATCACGAAGGCCATGTCTGGAAAATTCTGCTCGGTCTGGGCTGGAGCCCACAGCGCCCGGAGGGGCGAGCACGAGAACGCAAGGAAGAGCAGGTCCTCAATGGGAAGAAGCAGGTCTGGCCGGAACTAAAAAAAAGCGCGCCGGGAAGGGCGTATCCTCGTCTTCATCGATGAAAGCGGACTGAGTCAGCGACCGCATCGTTGTCGCACTTGGGCTCCTCGTGGACAGACCCCCCATCTTGCCATACAACTTCAATTGGAAGAGTCTGTCGGTCGCTGCCGGCCTCACCTTGTGGAACTTTTACTTTCGTATCTATGCCGGGACCATCAAGAAGGAACAGGTCGTAGACTTTCTGAAGGCCTTGGTGCGTCACCTGGACAGCCGTTACTGATCGTGTGGGATCGCCTGCCCGGCCATCGCAGCCGGCTGGTCCAGGACTACATTGCGAGTTTACAGGATTGGATTTCCACTGCCTACCTTCCGCCCTACGCTCCGGAACTAAACCCGCTCGAGTACATCTGGGGTTACTGGAAGCAGCACCAGTTACCCAATGTCTGCCCCAAGGACTACTGGCACCCGAGCGAAGCAGCGCGACGAACGCTAGGTCGCATGCGCCGCCGTCCGCGGCTGAGCACCGCCTTCTGGAAGCAATCTTCTTTGTGGCCAGAATGACTTTATATTATGCGGGAATCAGTAGGACGTTTGGCGGTACCCCTCGGGCGGTTTTAGGGGGTAAAACGCGCTTAAAGGCTTTGTGCGGCCCCTAGCTCGGTATGGGGCGCTCCATTGAACGCTTGAAATCCACGGTTAATTAGGTATTGGGCCATTTTCGTGGAACAATCAACCCGTTGCGTGGCTTTAGTGGACGCCTGAATTTGCCTGTTAATTTGCGGACGACTTAATCACATCGAAAATTTCGCTATCAAGTGGTCCTGTTGTAGACTGTGCCTCGCATCGAACGCATCAAAAGCAATCTGCATGGGCTCCAACCTCGAAGAGACGAAGGCACCAAAGCAGTTAGCTGCAGTCCGAGATTCGCCCCCTACAAACAGCAGGCTGCGAGCTGATAGCACTCAGTTGCAGCGAATTTTGCAAGAATTCTCCGCAGAATCGAATCTGAACCGCCGCCTCCTCTCATTTTCCAAATTAGTGGATTGGATCAGGTCTGCCGGAAGGCGGGCTACGGCGTCTCAACGCATCGCGCGCGTGAATGAACTCTTGTCGTTGATCGAAGCGGACGTCGCCCTGCGCGTTCCGTTTCAAAAAGCATTTCATGTAATGCTCGGAGAAACCCAAGCTGTAGGCCTATTTGCGGAGGCTGGGCTGCACTCGAGGGAGAGCCTCTGGTCCGAAGCGACGCGCAGAGTTGTAGAACGAATCTTACCTTCCGCTCGAGCGGATGAGGATCTCTCGAAGCTTGTTTTTCGGCTACATCCGAATGATGGCTATAGCGCGGGATTCCTGCAATGGCCAGATGAGCTCTTTCAGCGCACGGTGCGGGTACTTTCGCCCGACAACGCCCCACATGCATGGAATCGGCAAAAAGATGATCTTCGACAAGCGCTCGTCCTGCTAGGAACTCACGTGGCAGGAGTAGGCTTATCAACAGAATTTCGAGAACGGTGCCATCCCTACGTTGTCGAAGACTCGCCATTCTGTCGAGTCCAGCAGCTGGTCGGTGAACTCACGCACAGCAGTTCAGCTTCGCAGGCGCAACCCCTGCTGAAGGCTCTGCGGGAACAGACGATCGGTTGCCGGGCGGAGCTCGAATACATGCACGAGCGGATGGAGCAAATAGGCGTGAGCACTGCGCTCGAATTCGACAGGTTCATGATCGAACGATCGTTGCGGAGACTAACCTGCATCGTGGACGTCTTGTATTCCGAGCGTGCAGACGACATTCAGGGCGTCAAAAGACTGCTCGACGACGTGCTGCGTGGCCGCCTTGAAGACCTCAGCCTGAGGGCGTTGGTTCGCGAAAATACCAAACTGCTGGCACGAAAGATTGTGGAGCGGACTGGGAAGACTGGCGAACATTATATTGCCAATACCCGAAGCGAATACTGGGGCATGTGGAGGGCGGCCTTGGGAGGTGGTTTGCTGACGGTTGCAACGGCAGCCATAAAAATAAGAATCTCAACTGCCGGCTTCCCGCCTTTTGCCGAAGGCTTCTTGGCTGGCACGGATTACGCGATTAGCTTTCTCGTACTGCAAGCGCTGGGCCTGGCGCTGGCGACAAAACAGCCGTCTATGACCGCTGCGACGTATGCCAATATCGTCCGCACAACACAGGGGTCCGAACGCTGGGAGAAACTAACGGGGTTTATCAGCCGGATTACCCGTACGCAGCTCGCCGCCGCGTTGGGAAATCTGCTGACGGTTACGATCGGAGGTATACTGTTTGCCAGCCTGTGGTTGCACTGGTTTTCTGCACCCTTCCTTCCCGAGTCGAGCTCTCAGTACGTGTACCGGTCCCTCAATCCTCTCGCCTCGGGAACCGGTTTCTATGCCGCGTTGACCGGAGTGATTTTGTGGACATCGGCGTTAGCCGGCGGATGGGTCGAGAATTTTGCGACATACAACCGGCTGGCGGATGCGATCGCCGACCACCCACTGGGCCTGCGCTTCGGTTTCGATAAAATGCGGCGTATTTCCGATATTTTCGAAAAGAACATATCCGGATGGAGTGCTAGCATCGTGCTGGGCTATTCGTTGGGATTTGTTCCGACATTTGGGCACTTCTTCGGCGTCCCTTTGGAGGTGAGGCACGTGACACTATCGACCGGGACTTTAGCGCTGGCAGCGACCAGCCTTGGGAAAAATTGGCTGTACAAGAATTGGTTTTTTCATACCCTTCTCGGAATCGCCATTATCTTCGTGTTGAACCTCGGAGTAAGTTTTGGGATTGCTTCTTGGGTGGCGTTGCGAGCCTACTCCGTTCCCTATAGTGATCAAGTGCAATTGCTGAAATTCGTCCTGAAGAGTTTCTTTCGCTCGCCATGGCGTTTCTTATTTCCAACGAGGGGAAGCGGTTAATTGTGAAGCATGATCATGTTCCGCCTGACCAAGCGCGGCTAGGTCCCGATATGTCGTGCCGGTTCAAACGGTCGCTGCAACACCATCTAATCAGTTGATCGGCCAATACTCCCCCCTCAAGAACCCATCTGTCTGGCTGACTCGGCCGAAACCTAGCCAGGGTAACGTTCCGGCTGATCTAACCTAACCAGCGCTTGTAGCTTTTGTTTTCAATGCAAGGTGGGTTCGAGCTGGGTGTTGCGTCGACCCATTGAGACCACCCGCGTTACCGGACATCTAGTTTTCGGCAAATTTGATTTGTCCGGTAAGAGCTGCGTTAATCAGGCATCTCTAACAATGTCGGCCCTGTCAAACAATTTTTGAGCAGACCCCTCCAAACACTGAAAAGGGTTTTTTCTTCCGCTTGCTGGGTGGTCTTTCTTGTCGGCCTGGATGACTTCGGCTCGTTCGTAATCTAGCGGTCGGCTTCAGTCCGACCCATACATCTCGTGTGCTGAGCAGCGCGTTGTTCAGGAGGGTTAAAGTCCCTCTGGTGCTCGAATGAGGAGCGCCATATCCAAGAAAGCGGGGGTAATTCCTCGCTGGCCGGAGAAAGTGGAAGGTATGGAGACGTCTAAACGGGCACGAAGGCGAAAGCTGGATACAGCCAAGACGGAACTGGAGCCGCCGCTTGTCGTACTCCGGAGGGCAGGGTGTCCATCAAGTGATTATCACAAGATGGAATCTGAAGGGCCTGCGGAGAAGTACCGGGCCGCAATCAATGGGGAGACCCAATGATGAACCGGTCGGCCAAAGGTGGGGCAAGGTCGAGTCTGCGAGATGACGACGAAGGCGTTCTCATTCACCCACCGCACCAAGGTGATTGCGGGCGGCACGGTACGGAAGAACAGCACGTGACCTCAGGAGGTGCTGACAGAGTCTCCGGGTGGCACCGGAGTAAGCAGACCTATAAGCGGAAGCGAAGTGGCGAGTGAAGCTCTGTCAGTATACGGACGGCTGAATAGTACCTGAAGCGCGGCGAAAGCCACGTGACCGGGCAACCGGCGACGGAAGTGGGTCGGGGAAGGCCAGCCGGCGAAGACGGTCGGGAAGAGAGAGGAAGCCAGATGAGTAAAGACGAGAGAGGTCGGAACAGTTCCTTAAGCGAAAAACCCGTACGCTCTGGTCTGAGGAGACTGGTGGACTGGATCAACCTGACGGATGGGAAGAAGGTCCATTCATTAATCGACAAGGTGTACAAGCGGAAGAACCTGGAGATGGCCTGGGAAAAGGTGAGGGCGAACCGGGGAAGTGGAGGAGTTGATGGGCAGAATCTGGAGGCCTTCGAAGTGCAGTTGAACCAGCAGTTGGATCGGCTGCAGCGGGAGCTGAAAGAGGACACCTACCAACCTCTGCCGGTGAGACAACACCCCATCCCGAAGAGGGATAAACCCGGAGAGTATCGTTTGCTCGGCATACCTACGATTTATGACCGGGTGTGCCAGCAAGCGCTGCTCAATCGGTTAGAGCCCATCTTCGAGCCGGTATTCGATGATGCCAGCTTCGGGTATCGGCGAGGGCGATCGACGAAGGATGCCCTGCGCAAAATCTGGAAAGAGATACAAGGCGGGTCGGAGTGGATCGTGGACGCAGATCTCCGAGATTTCTTCGGGTCCGTGGATCACGAGAAACTTCTCACGCTGGTAGCCCAACGAGTAGCGGATGGCCGAGTGCTTCGTCTCATCGAGGCAATGCTCAAGGCAGGAAGCTACGGAAAGGGGCAGCTCTTTCCATCCGAACGCGGAACTCCTCAGGGTGGGGTAGTTTCGCCCACGCTCAGTAACATACTTCTGACGCCGTTCGATCGGGAGATGCGGCTGAGAGGGTATCAGCTCACGAGGTATGCCGACGATTGGGTGATCACCTGTAAATCGGCAGCAGAGGCACGAGCCGCAGTGGAGGCTGCTGGCCGAATCCTGAAACAATTGGGTGTGGAGTTACATCCGCAGAAGACGCGGATCGTTCATGCTCAGGATGGCTTCGAGTTCCTTGGCTACAAAATCAAACGCGGGAGAAAGAAGCTCTATCTACCTGCGAGTAAGATTCGTAGTCAGGCCCGACCGGGTGCGCTCTATGCGTATCCCAAGGAGAAGTCGATTCGTAGTTTCATGGACCAGGTCCGGCAGCGCACCAAGCGGAAGGTGCCCTTGCCAACCCAGGAGCTGATCGAGGAGCTCAACCCGCTCTTGCGAGGGTGGGGCGAGTATTACAAACGAGCCCATGTCCGATTGCTCTTCCACCGACTCGATCGCTGGATTGTGCGTCGTATCTGGTCGCACCGCTTCAAGCATTGGCGCAACGCCGGCTGGAAACGGTTGCCCCAGAAGCTGCTCTACGGCGCGTTCGGGCTTGTCAACCTAGTGGGCTTAATTCCTTCTATTGCATCTCGGCGCCGTGAGTCTTCGTGAAAGCTGCATACGGGAAAACCGTACGTGCAGTTTGAGCGGCGGACGGAGGCCAGCGCGAAAGCGCGCCTCCTCCGACCCGACTTCGATCCAATTTCAGACCATGATTACTCGTTCAAACTCCCTCTTGCGAAGGAGCGGGATGCCCATTCAAGTGGCCGGCGTCTTACTGCGCGCCATGTCCGGTACCGAGCTGTCCCGCGTGCGAACCGAATTCCGGCTCCGTCTTCCCGAGCGTATCGACAAAAGCCCACTCGAGTCGAGGGGGCCGACATTGTTATGCAATCACTTGCCGATTCGCTCGTGATAACGCCTGTGGCTGTTGAAAAAGTCTTCGTGAATGCGAACTGAAATATTGGCAGCAACGTCTATATGAGCAAGCGTTCTGCCGATGCTTTCCTTCATCGCCATTCACGGAGGCTTGCGGATTATGACGGGACAACACTCCCGTTCCGAGTCGCTGTTCTACTACTTTCGCATCGAAGATCAGGTTCCTTGCGCAATCTGTTGCCATTTCGGTTGTGTAATTATAGATCCAGCAGATATGGTACCGAAACCGAGTAGCCTGGTTCGTCGAATCGGATTTAAAGCGGAAGTTCGAGGCTGCGTCGAAGCGGCAGCCTTCGATGCGCTCAGCGTATACAAGCTGGCGCGCCCCAAGCAGCGTGCTACGGGAGGAGACACCCCAGCGGTTGGAGTCGACAGGAGGATTTGCCTGAACTAGGCCCCATCAGTCCGGGCGTCTTGTGTAGGTGTGCGTTACGAAAACGTCTCCCGAAATGAGGACGCTGGGCTGCTGCTGGGCGTCAAAAATAGAAGTTGCAATCAGCATCCCGTCGCGGGACTCGGCCTTTGTGATGACGAAGTCTTCGGTCGCATCCGATGTAGTTCCGTTTGGCAGCATCACCGTAACCGACATAGTTCCCGTTCCGTCCCGCTCAACGGAGTAGGTCCCTGCAACGGTGACCTTGGCGATGGTTCTTGATCCATTCGGTCCAGGCTGATTAACAGTCGCCGACCCTTTCAGGGTTCCAAGGCCGTCAAAAGTGAGCACGCCGAAAACGCTCGCCACATTTGCGCTATAGGTGCCGACAACGGCGTAATTTCCACTAATGCTGGCTAGCGAGTAACCGCGATGCTCTGATGGATCGTTCCTGCCCCGGCTGGCAAATGCGGGGTGAGAACCGGCGCAAATCAAGCCGGAAGACGCAACCAGGGCTAATGTCAACGCAACCGCATAGAGCGCCCTCCGAAGAGTTCTTGCCATCGTAATTTCCTTTCCGGCCGCGTGGTGTCGGCCATTCGAGTTGTTGGCCTGGTTATGGACGACTATCCTAACGAGAATCGCAGGGGTGTGCGGTCTCAAATAGCCGATAGACGGATGTGGCCCGCGCGTTTCCGAATCAGCAGCAAAGCTCCGAATCCAAGCGGGACGAGGGCCAGAGAACTCGGATCGGGTGCCGCGACTGGAGCAGTGGCGAGTTTAGCACTTCAGCAGACTGAGTGTATATCGCCGCCAGTTAACAGATCCGCATTTCTTGGCCGTGTCCTGAGAAACGTTAGTGCTCTATCGGAGGCGCGTTTTCGCAGAAGCGTGAAGTCGGGCGAGGTGCTCTGCGCGCGTTCGATAGAGCCGTTTGAAGGGAGCCGCTGGCGGTTGCGGTGGATGCGGGCTAAGGGCTGGAGTCGATCTAACGGCTATGGGAATTGAATCTTTTTTCCTCTGTAGTCTAGTGATTTTGCATAGCTTAGGAAAAAAAGAGAAAAGCGAAGTTCGCTGTTAAAGGCGCTACGTTGCGGCATAACGTGAGGAGCATAGCACGCGCAGCGTCCGCCGCGTCAGCGGCTTCGTTCAAACGGGATTATCGGATACTGATTACTACGCGCTTCTTTTTCGTCACGAAAGGACTTGGGGCAATAGGAGGGCGACCGAATGTTACAGCGAAAGAGTGGGCCAATGTAGCAGCGACAATGAGCCCGACTGGAAATAAGTGCGGGTACCAGCCGCTCAATCGTGGGCTTTGATTGGCCCTTCGATAATCTCGGGTTTCTCAGTAAGGAGTTTAGACAAATGCTTTTGTACGTAGTCCGCAGCTAAGCGCACCGACTCATCGGCACCGGCTTTGTCCTTAAAGACGCCGACGGACGCGCCTTCGCCCTTACCATTATCCAGCCAATAATAGCGCACAAACCCCTGCGCCTTCTTGACGATAGGCACGAAGTCCTGGCGGATCCGGAGGTCGAGCTCTGCACTGTCCTTTGAATCGAAGTTGTAGTGGCGAATGACCGCGAACATGACACTTCTCCTTAGTCGTGATTTTCGATCTGGCGCATTTTCTACCAGATCATACGCTTCTCCTACCTTCGACACAACCGACGCAAAGAATTCTCCTCCAAACAGGCTCCAACCCAAATAGCTTCATGGCTTTGTCAAATCCCATCTCGAATCCAACCGGGCGCTCGCTGCGTACAAGGATTTCCTCGCGCTCTGGAAGACGCCGACCCTGACATTTCCATTCTCAACGAAGCCAAAGCGGAGTACGCGAAACAGCAATAACTGCTAGAACTTGAGTCCGCAAGTGCGACCGAGCCGGATAGATGTCGAGAAATCCTGTGGGTGTTGAAAAACTCTTCGTGACTGGCACTGGGAGTTGAACGGAAGAGCGAGCAGCAACGTCTATGGGTGTGAGCGTTCTGCAGATGTTTTTCTTCATCGCCATTCACGGAGGCTTGCTGATTATGACGGGACAACACGCCCGTTCCGAGTCACTGTTCTGTTACTTTCGCATTGAAGATCAGGTTCCTGAAAACCACCTACTCCGGCTCCTTGACCGGCACATCAGCTTCGATTTCGTTTGGGAGAAGCTGAAAGACTCCTACAGCGATACCGGCAGACGTTCGACCGATCCGGAACTCCTCCTGCGCATCCTGCTGATCGGCTATCTATATGGCGTTACCAGCGGGCGCAATCTGGGCGAGGAGCTGCAGATGCACCTGGCCTGGCGCTGGTTTACCGGCCTCAGTTTCGAGCAGGAGATTCCGCATCAGTCTACGTTTTCCAAGAACCGTCATGGCCGTTTCCTGGAGTCCCACCTGTTTCAGCAACTCTTTCAAGAGATCGTGGACTGCTGCCAGGCGGCTGGATTAGTCCAGGGCGAGCACCTGTCTGTGGATGGCAGCTTCATCCCGGCGAACGCCAGCCGATTGAGCCACATCCCGCGTGAACAACTGCGGGAAGCAGCTCACGTGAAACGCACCGTTCGCGAGTGTTTAACGGATCTCGCACAAGAGAACCCGGTCGAAGAGCCGGCCCATCAACAAGACCAGGTATCGACAACGGATCCGGATGCTACTTATTCGACTAAGAGAAGCCGTCCGGCGGAACTGGGGTACTTCAACAACTATTTGATCGACAACAAAAGCTGCGTAATTCTTGATGTGCAAGCGACGCCTGCTCGGTCGAGTCAGGGAAGTGCCGCGGCTCGCAAGATGATCATGCGGTCAGCGGAGAGGCGAGGCCGCTTTCCACAATCTGTTGCCGCCGACACGACTTATGGGAACGGCGAGCTTTTGGCATGGCTCAAGGAACGAGGCAGCACCCCCTATATCCGCGTGAAAGAGAGTCCTGCTCCCAAAAGCACCTTGTATGGCATCGAAAAGTTCACCTACATTCGAGAAACAAACAGTTATCAGTGTCCCGCAGGAAAGCGCCTTACCTACGTCGGTGTCAATGCCATAAATCGAACGCGTGTTTACGTGGCCACGCGAAAGCGCTGTCGCGACTGCCCGCAAAAAGCACAATGCACCAGGGGGCACTATCGACAGGTCGCAGTACCTGTCCACGAACCTGCACGGCAACGGGCGCGTGAACGGGCGAAACTTCCGGCCTTCGGCAGAGCGCAATGCCAACGCAGGAAAGTAGAAGCACTCTTTGCAGAGTTGAAGAACCAGATCGGGCTGCGGAGGGTGCGCTTGCGGAGAATGAAGTTTGTTCGCGAACAGTTCTATTTGGCAGCTACAGCACAGAACCTGAAACGACTCGGTCGCTTCCTGAAATCGAGACCTTTAGAATCGGCCACGATTCCGATCTGAGATAGAAACAGAAAGCGCGATACTCCCCCGCAGGGAATCACTTCAGCCCAGAAATCCTCAACAGCGAGCGAGTTTTTCGACAACCACGCCTGTTCTCGCTAGGTACGTTCAGCATTGAGCGGGGTAGAGTATAGTATTGGTGAAAATGAAGCGTCCCACTGCACTGGCTTTCTTTTCAATTTGCGCCGTGGTCGATTTCGCGTTCGGCTGTATCAAGTGGCATTCGGTTGTCGCAGGCCTTGTTGCTATAGTTTGTGGCTTGCCTTTGACTGCTTTGCTTTTTCTCGGTTTCAGGGGACGCTGGAACGGTGCCGAGGACTCCGGTGCTCCCCCCTCTAACGGTTGATTAATCGCTTTACTACCGGCGTGGGCCCCAGCAGCGGCAGGCTACCTCCTGATTTGTCGCGTTACCGGTAACTTGGGTACTGGGACCCAATTCTCCGGTAACGGATAACTTCCGTATAGCCGACAACTCGTCCAGCACCAGTCTTCATCCGGGATCGCGGCAATAAGGATTCGGCAGTAAGGATTGAAAGTGAGACAAGCCGTAAGCGACGGAGACGAAGGGCAACTCTTCGCCCGTGATCTTTTTGTCATCGGCTCGTACGAGGTCGGTCGGTTGCTCTACTGTCATCACTGAAAGCGGGTCCTGTCGGTCCGGGTGAATTCTGAACGTGTCGACGAGAAGCGGCAAAAGGCTTCCCCCGCCAATCACAAATAGCTTATGCTGTCGCCAAGTCGAAAGTTCGATCGCGTTGCCACTCATCTTGCTGCAGATTTCGATCCAGGCCTTCCGGTAAGAATCGTAAATCTGTTCACGAACAGGCGTCAGCGTTTCACTGACCCTCGCGTTCGCCTGCAGAATGGACTGTTCTAGGCCTCCTCGATTTTTTGCAAGGCACCTTTGAAAAAATCCACTTCCAGCGTTTTCTCCGCCAGAAGTCGCTTCAGGCGGTCAGCCTGCTTGCGGTAGGACCCTTCATGTGTGCTCGCTCGCACCGACTCCTCACCCGGTCCAAGCAAATCGAGTTTGGATCGCCATTTGTAGAGACATCGTCGAGTCACGCCGAGCTCCTTGGCCAACTCACCGACGTCCTCACAACTCTCCATGCGTTTTACCGCCATCCGCTGAAACTTTCGTGGATATCGCTTCCGCTTCACTTTGCACTCCTTTCTCTGCAAAGTGTGCCCATCAGTAGCGTCTCATTTCAAGGGTTCACTCCACCGCGCATCGATTCTGCAAAGGAGAAGGCCAATGTCAACGGGATCGGGTGCCGTGCAATGCCTCCAATGTGGCTGGGAGGAAGCTAACGAGGAGTTTAACGGCCATGACTGTAGTCACAGGCTTATGTGTCGCCGATGCGGTTATTACGAGTCCGAGATACCGGAGTTCGACGAGAACCAGCACTTTCGCGGCTCAACGTGTACGCCTAAGACTGGTGCTGGGGCCCTCGGATATAGGCTGAAGGGACCATTTTGGCACTGTTTTCGCGCTCTACATACATCCGCTGACGTGACGCGCGCACAGGATTGGTTGCGGGACAAGCTCAAGGTTGGAGCTGTGGAGGACACAGCATACGTGACGCGTTGGAGTTTCGAAACTGAGCAGGTAGAGACGATACTTGGCAAATTCTATTTATCCCTAGAAGAAATCAACAACTTGGCGGAGAGAAACCGACAGAGGAGCTCTGGGGACGAAGAACGAAACGAATCCGCGTGATCCGGTATCATCGCAAGGGATCACAATTGAAAATGATCCAAACTGCGCGTCCAGAACCGGGAGTTCGCGTACCTCATAGGCATCTGAGTCCGCGACAGCGTTCAATGCTGGAGCATCTCTCGAAAGGCATGAACGCACGTGAGGCTGCTCAAGCCGCCGGATATTCAAAGAAAAATCCTCGCCAATCCGGCTACCAGGCGCTTCAGGGGCTCAGGAACAAGATGCCGGCGATCATGGAGGAACATGGATTGTCGGACGACCTGCTCATTGACAAGTATTTACTTCCGGCACTCAATTCCTACGAGACTAAGTTCTTTCAGACCAGGGGGAGGATCACGGATTCGCGCGAGGTCATTGCATGGCGTTCACGCGTAAAGGCACTCGACATGGTTCTTAGAATGAAAGGGCTCTATGCGAGGAGGCGAAAGGTACAGCCTGTCGCCGGACACATAAAGACCATCCTGGTAGATCGGCGCCCACCGCCCCACGAGATGCCCTAACACCAGTACGGAGTATTCCGCCTGTGACTGCTCGCAATCAGCCATTCCAACGCCGGCAAAGCCCGCCCATAAGGTCCCTGAAAACCACTTGATTGCATAACAATGTCGGCCCCCTCGACTCGAGTGGGCTTTTGTTGATACCCACTTCTCCATAAACCGCGTCCACGCCCTGCACTAGAGAAAAGAACCGGCGCGGCACAAGCTGTGTTGGGCATCTTCTTTTGGGCAACGCGGCACCTCAATAATGTCTTCCGAGCAGTGGATACCAAGCAGCGCGTATCAACTAATCGAAAACTACTATTGACCCAACTTCGCGAGTAAAGGACACTCCCCGACTCAACGTTCGGATGGCGTGTGCGATTTCGTGATGCCTGCTCTAACGGGGGATTTTCGTTGAAGCGAACTCTCGTATACGTGACGATCGCGCTCGGAATAAGCGCGCTTTATCTTTTTGCGTGGCCCTCGGCGAGTCTGCCGTACTTCGCGGCAATCCTGGTGCATTTGCTGGCGGGGATCGCGTTTCTTTTTGTTCTGATTTTTACGGTACGCCCCATTCTGCGGAACGGACCCACCGTTTCGCGGCTGGGCTGGCTATTTCTTGCGGCGGGAGGAATTCTCGGCGCTGTATTGATCTACACCGGCACGCGGCGCTCGGATTGGCCGCTGCTTTATGCGCACATTGGCGCGTGCTTGGCCGGTTGCGCGCTTCTAGTGTCTGACTGGGCGTCGAAGCGCGGCTTTCTTGCGGGCAGAGTCGGTTCGGGGCTGTTGCGCGGTGCGTTGAGCATAGCCGTCGCGGCGCTGATCGCGGCCGGGGCCTGGTGGTTGCGCACGGTTCCGTGGCAGCACGCGCATCAAATTCAAAATCCGGCGATTGCGCCAGCAACCATGGATAGCGAAGGCGACGGCCCGCAAGGTCCCTTCTTTCCCAGTTCCGCGCAAACCTCCGACGGACAGCACATTCCCGCGAATTACTTCACGGAGTCTGATTCCTGCCAGCGCTGCCATCAGGATATCTACAAGCAATGGCAAGGTTCTGCGCATCATTTTTCGTCGTTCAACAATGCGTGGTATCGCAAGAGCATCGAGTACATGCAAGATACCATCGGCATAAAATCCTCGAAATGGTGCGCCGGATGCCACGACCCTGCGCTGCTGTACAGCGGAATGTTCGATCGTCCAATTCGCGAAGTGGAAGATACGCCTGCGGGACAGGCCGGATTGGGCTGCATGATGTGCCACTCGATCTCGCAAGTGAAGAGTACGATGGGACAGGCGGACTTTTTTCTGGAATACCCGGCGCTGCACAAGATGGCCGCCAGCAAAAATCCCATTGTCGTGCGCCTGCATGATTTTCTTACCGAGCTGAATCCGGAGCCGCACCGCCGGGTGTTCTTGAAGCCTTTCATGCGCACGCAGACGGCGGAGTTTTGCTCGACGTGCCACAAAGTCCACCTGGATGTGCCGGTGAATAACTATCGCTGGGTGCGCGGCTTCGATGACTACGACAACTGGCAAGCCAGCGGCGTTTCATCTCAAGGCGCACGTTCGTTTTATTATCCGGCGAAGGGGCAGATGTGCGCGGATTGTCACATGCCGCTCACAAAATCCGCCGATGCCGGCAACATCGCAGGCGCGATCCATTCGCACCAATTTCCCGCTGCGAATACCGCGCTGCCCACGGCCAATCACGACGCCTCGCAGCTCGCCGCAACGGAGGATTTCCTCACTAAGGGCGCGGTAAGCGTGGACATCTTCGCGATTTCGCCAGAGAAAAGCGCGGCGAAAGCTGCCGGCGAAGAAGGCGCCGCGCCCGTCGCCGCCGCTACGGCGCCAGAACTGCAAACGACTTTTGCCGTCGGCGAGGAAGCGGAATCCTCGATTCCCGTAAATTCATCGCCTGAGTCCGCGACGCCTGTCGCTCTGCTCATTGCGCCGCTGAATCGCACGAGCGCCGCTGTGCGCCGAGGCGGCACGTACCGTGTGGACGTGGTGGTGCGCACGCGCAAACTGGGTCACTTCTTTCCCGGTGGTACGGTGGATGCTTTCGATTGCTGGGCGGAGCTGACCGCGACCGACGACAAAGGCCAGAATATTTTCTGGAGCGGGCGCGTGGCGGACGACGGCAAAGGTCCCGTGGATCCCGGCGCGCATTTTTACCGCTCGCTGCAGATTGATGCGCACGGTAACCCCATCAACAAGCGCAATGCCTGGGCCACACGCTCCGTCGTCTATGTGCGCCTGATTCCCCCGGGCGCGGCCGATACAATTCACTACCGCGTGAAGATTCCGCCCAATGCTGGCGACAAGATCCACCTGCACGCTAAAGTGAACTATCGCAAGTTCACGTGGTTCGACACGCAGTTTTCATTCGCGGGCCAGCGCGCTCCTAATCAGAAGGATGGCTTGACCGCGCCAAGTTACGATGACTCGCGCTACGTCTTCAGCGGCGATCCTTCCAAGGTGCCCGGCGGGAGCAAAGGCATTCCGAATCTTCCAATTGTAGTGATGGCGGAAAACGCCGTGGATCTGAACGTACTCCCGGCCCGCGCGCCGCAACCTGCGCCAAGTGTCGCGCTCAATGCGGACGACTGGTCGCGCTGGAACGACTACGGCATCGGGCTGTTCCTGCAGGGCGACCTTTCCGGCGCAGCCTTCGCGTTCGGGCGAATCACGCAAATGGCTCCCACCAATTTCGACGGTTGGACCAACGTCGGGCGCGTCCGTCTGCAAGAAGGAAATCTGGCCGCGGCGCAACTAGTGCTGGAGAAAGCGCTGGCGTTGAAACCTGATCTGGCGCGCGCTAATTTTTTCTACGCAAAAGTACTAAGGCAACAGGGCCGCTATGACGACGCGATCCCGCATCTCCAAACCGTCCTGGCACAGTATCCGCGCGACCGCGTGGTTCGCGACGATTTAGGCCGGATTTATTTCCTGCAGCGCCGCTACCAGGACGCCTTGAAGGAATTCAACGCAACGATTGCCATTGACCCCGAAGATCTCGAGGCCAACTATAATTTGATGCTTACGTACACGGGATTGGGTAAGGCCGACATCGCTTCTCAGTTTCAGAAGCGCTATTTGCGTTTCAAAGCCGATGAATCCGCGCAAACTCTTGTAGGACCCTACGTGCGCACACGTCCGGAAGACAATAACGAGCGGCAACCGATCCACGAGCATGTTTCAGCGCCGCTGGCCATAGCAAAGTCTGTGGCGCCGAAATATGCAGTTCTCCCGCGCAAGGCCAAGGAATCCGACTGATGCCCTTTCATAGGAGTGGAGTCTCGTTCGTCGCGGCATGCGTCGCGTCGGCGCTGATTAGTATTGGCTCGATGGATGCGTTGGGCACTGCGCACAATGCCTCGCCGCAGCAAGGGGCCCCAGCCAGCGGAGTGCGGTTCGAGGACGTGACGCACGCCGCGGGAATCCACTTCGTCCACAACAACGGTGCGTTCGGAAAGAAATGGCTGCCGGAAGCGATGGGACCGGGCGTCGCGTTCCTTGATTACGATAACGACGGCTGGCAGGACGTTCTGCTCGTGAACGGCATGGACTGGCCAGGACACGCGCACAAACGTGCGACTCTGGCGCTCTACCACAACAATCACGACGGAACATTCACGGATGTGACCCAAAAAGCAGGCTTGGCCATGGAGATGTACGGCATGGGTTTGGCGATCGGCGATTTCGACAACGACGGCTTCGACGATATTTTCATCACCGCGCTGGGCCACAATCATCTGTTCCGCAACAACGGCAACGGATCATTTTCCGATGTCACCAAGCACGCAGGCCTGGAAGGCCCCAGCGCATTCAGCACCAGCGCCGCGTGGGTGGATTACGACCGCGACGGGAAACTGGATTTGGTGGTAGCGAATTACGTGCAGTGGTCCCCCGAGACGGACCTGTATTGTGCGCTAGATGGCAAAACGAAATCCTACTGCACTCCCGAAGCTTACAAAGGCGCTTCGGTGCGACTCTGGCACAATCGCGGCGACGGAACATTCGAGGACGTGACGCAACAGGCCGGGCTGTACGATCCCACATCGAAGAGCCTCGGCATCGCCATTTTGGATGCCAATCAAGACGGCTGGCCAGACATCCTGGTGAGTAACGACACGCAGCCAAATAAACTCTACGTAAATAACGGAAACGGAACATTCACCGAAAAGGGCGTGGCGTCGGGAATCGGGTACAGCGAAGACGGCATCGCGCGCGCTGGCATGGGCGTGGACGCCGCCGACTACGATCGTTCGGGATATCCCAGCGTGGTCATCACGAATTTCTCGAATCAAATGCTCTCGCTGTATCACAACGAGCGCAATGGCCTATTTGTGGATGAAGCTCCCCAATCGGCAGTGGGTCACGCATCGTTGCTGACGCTCGGCTTCGGGTGCTTTTTCTTTGATTACGATCTGGATGGCTGGCTCGACCTGTTTGTCGCCAACGGACATATCGAAGACGCCATCGAGCGCGTGCAGCCGCGCGTGCGCTACGCGGAACCGCCGCACTTGTTCCACAATCTTGGCAACGGCAAGTTCGCGGAAGCCACGCAATCGGCCGGCGCCGCTTTTTTAAAGCCACGCGTGGCTCGCGGCGCCGCCTATGGCGATATCAACAATGATGGCGCGCCGGATTTGCTTGTCGCGACCAACGGTGGCCCTGCTGTGCTCTTCCGCAACACGGGAGCAACGAACAACAGGCTGCGGATCAAGCTGATCGGCACGAAATCAAATCGCGACGGAATTGGCGCGACGGTGCGTGTAACCGCGGGAAACGACGCGCAAACGAAGATGCTGCGCAGTGGGTCGAGCTATCTTTCCTCCAGCGAACTAATGTTGACCTTCGGTCTGGGAACGCACGCTCAGGTGAATTCCGTCGAAATCCAGTGGCCCAGCGGAACAAAGGAATCGATCTCCAAAGTCAGGCCCAATCAATTCATTACCATCAAAGAGGGTTCGGGTATCGTATCAGCGCATCCGCTCGCGTTTGCGAAGCTCGCACCGTAAGCCGCATGAGCGATCCCTAGTTTGCGCGAACTGCTGGCCAGGTTGGGATTCTCTTGAGCCCAGACACCGTGAACTCGCCGAGTTCGGACAAAAACTGAGAATGCGCAATTGGTGAGACTGTCTTCATCGGTCACGCGCGAACGTGCTACCGGGCGGCGCGTCCTTGCTGAGGAGCGTGTCGATTAGGATACGATCTCGACCGCTCTATATCTATCGTACAAATGCTACCGGCGTTTTCATGTGCATATGTTCCGAGTTCGTAACGCCTGATGAGTCGTGCCGGTTCAAACGGTCGGCGCAACACCTTTTAGTCAGTTGATCCCTCGAGACTTTTGCTGAAGCACCGATTGGTTTAGCTATAGCGAGTCAAAACCTAACCAAGGTAACGTTCCGGTTGATGCAACCTAGCCAGCGCTTTTAGCCTTTGTTTTCAATGCAAGACGGGTTCGAGCTGAGTGTTGCATCGACCCATTGAGACCTCTTTTTGAGGCGGGCTCCGCCGGACTTTTGGGCAGGCGAATTCTCAACGATTCCGACAGCCCGAGGAGACGAGGATTTTGGGCAAGGAGGAGTTTTTGGGCACATATCCGGTTACGCGTGCTTATCGAACCAATTCTGCTCCGATGCCCCTTTCCAAATCGATATCACCGCGTTCCTCGCTAGTGAATTCGAGCTCGCTTCGTCTGGGACGCTAATCGCGGATCAAGCCTCGTGGTCGGCTGCGTTTAATTGGGTTACACTCCGACGCGCACGCGCATTCAGGCTAGAGAACAGGAGCATTAGTCGGTATAAGTAGGCAGATATGTTCTTCCAGCGCAGCAGCAGGAGGCCGTTCTCGCAGAGAATGTGGATTCATGTTCCCACTCGTTGGCATGCATTGCTCTTGTTACCGCCGCTCTGCTGCGGGCTAGCGGTTCTTGGACAGGAAACCTCCAGCTCCGCGGCGCAGCAGGAGCAAAAAGTTCCGGCGATACGGAGCCTTTCGAATCTGATCGTGGTACGCGTGGTGGTGAGGGACGCCAAAGGAAATCCGGTCACTGGCCTGAGCCAGGCCGATTTCCAATTGTTCGACAATAAGAAGCCGCAAGTGATTTCATCCTTTTCCTCAGAGATGCCCGACGCCATGACGGAGGCGGAAGTCTCCGGCGGCGAAACAAAGCAACCTCGATCAGCGACTGCGGTACCTGTGAGACCTCAGAGGTTCACTGCGCTGTTTTTCGACGATTACCACCTAGGAATTGCAGACCTCATCCCGGTTCGTGACGCAGCGAAGCGGTATCTGACGAAGAGGCTGGATGTCGGAGAACGTGTAGCGATATTCAGCTCGTCGGGTCATGTACGGGTGGAGTTTACAACTGACCGGGAAAAGCTGGAGGGCGCACTGTCGCATTTGGTGCTCGCGCCCCGTTTCGAGCCAACCGCAGGTTGCGCCAAGCTCCCAATTTACTTGGCCAAGCGAGTAGAAGACTTGGATTCAGATGCGCTGACAGCCGCTGAAAACCTCGTACGACCCTGCTATTGCAAGATCGAGCCGTGTCCTCTGTTAGCGGAGGCTACCCGCGACGAATCGCGGAATGTCATACGCTATAGCGACCAAGGAGCGGCGGCGACAATAGCATCGCTGGAGCAAGCGGTGCGGCGAATGGCCGAAACCCCCGGGGGCGAACGCACGATTGCGATGGTGTCCGACGGATTTCTAAATGACGAATACCGGTATCAGCTCGATACGCTGATCAGCCGGGCGCTGGTGGCGAAGGTCGTGATCAACGCGTTGGACGCTAAAGGATTGTATGTAGAGCTGCCCGGTGAGTCGGAATACGTACGTCAAGGAAGGCAGCGAACCGGAGACGTGTTGTTGGAGGCCGTCGAAGGCACCGGAGGAATTCTGGTTCAGAACTCAAACGATATGGAAAGCGCATTAAACCGCATTGGAACTTTGCGGAGTGCATCGTACCTGCTGGGATTCGCTCCTACCGATTTGAAATTTGACGGGCAATTCCATACGGTGACGGTGAAACTGGTGAAGAAAGAAAGCCTCACAGTGCAAACGAGGCGAGGATATTTCGCGCCGAAGCAAGCGGTGGACGGAGCGGCGGCGGAAAACGAAAAGTTGGAACAGACAATGTTTTCCGAGCACGATACGAACGAATTGGCGGTGCAGTTCAGCACGAAATTCGACAAGGTGGATGCGCAGACAACGAAATTCAGCGTGATCGCAGAGGTAGACTTGCGTTCGATGCGCTTTCGGAAGGCAGGGGGCGAAAATCTGGATGACGTGACGATCATGCTGGGGATTTTCGACGGGGATGGAAACTACATCACCGGACGGAAAAAGACGCTGAAAATGCATCTGTCGGATACGACGCTACGAAAGCTGGAGGGCAGCGGAGCGACTTTGACGACGGAAGTGAACGTGAAGCCGGGCAACTATGTCGTGCGGGCAGTATTGCTGGAGGGCGAATCACAGCAAATGTCCGCCGGCAGTCAATCCGTCGCAATCCCGTAGCGAAGAATGCGATCTGAGGGCGGCGTGCGGCCGGGATCGTCCGAGGTTTCTCATCCTAAATGCGAGAATTACGCAAGAATGACGATTGCCGGCCTGCGTAAAAGGTATCCGAATCAGTCACTCAGTTTGCGTTAACAAGAACAACTGTCTCAGGGATTAGTTCAAGCGTGCTCGCTTTGACGAAGTAGGCATTCGCATCTACGGAGCCAGGCGCGCCGTTGTGAGCGAACCGAGCTGATGCGACCGACTCGACCGGCAAATTAACGTCCTTGCCTGGCCTGACGACCTCGAAGACGGTCCTGCCGGCGGGAATTCTGAATGTCACTGATACCTGCTGCAAATCCCGCCCTGCAACTGGGTTGACCGTCAGAGTTCCGAAAATCTCGTGGTCGGACTTGTTTGTGAATGCATACGATTCTTTCGGCGCGTGAATTTTCTGATCCGTTCCGACCGTGAAAACCTGGAAATTGCTAAACGCGTGCCGGCGATAGTAACGGTTTCCATTTCTTTCTACGTAAAGCTCGGCGCTCTGCGGAAGCCAGAGTTGCTGCTCGCCGGTACGGAACTGCACCAGGGCATAGTCGATTAGGATGTGCTCGCGGGTAAGCTTAATTTCCGGGACCGGCTTGGCCAGTTCTGATTCCATCCGCAACACCTGGAATGTACTTGCATCGATCATGACGCGACCCTGCAACGGAACCGGATAGGTATTTTTGTAAACGACGTAGCTCCGCATTTGGTTGGGGCGGTCCGGGCGTTGTGCAAAGTGAACCTGCCACGCGGGTTTAGCTCCGAATTCTCCCAGGCCTTCGCACACAAAATTGAATTCGGAGGCGAATTTCGGATGAAAGACTAGGGCCAACGCCGGCAGGCCCACCGTCGCGACGCGCGCAGGAAAACCAGCGGGATCGTCGCCACCGTCGCGGTACTCATCGATTTGAAAGTCTCCGTCGCCACCCCGAGCAACAACGACGACATATTGAAATGAAAGGGAATCCGGCGCGCTCACCTCGCCGTCGGGACGCACAGCGAAGTGGTCAACTCGTTCCGTGGCGCTGAATCGATCGAGGTTGTCAACGAGTTCTTCCACGCGCTGGGCCACTCCATTTAACACGAGGGGCAGAGGGCACGTAACGCCTGGCATAACAGGCGGGACGGAATCGGCTTGCCGTAGCGCTTGGAGCGATTTTTCCGCGTCCTCGCGTGTACTCGCGGTCGAAATCGGAACGGAACCCGAGCCTGAAACCGCTTGGTCTCGGATTGTCTCGGGCGTCATAGTCAAGAAAACACTAGTTGAAAACCGCTCAGCGGAAATTTCAAGCGGCTGCCTAACCGACGCGAACCCGGGGGCGGTAACTTCGACGATGTAACTACCTGGGGCGATATCCGCGAAGTGTATTTTTTCATCGGAATTCTCCGCGCTGCCCGGAGCTTCGGATCCTGCGATAGTGAACAAATGGATTGTCGCCACGCCGCTAAACTGCTCCCCGGCGGGATCCTTTAGGCGCACATCTAGCGTCCCAAGATGTCCAGCAGAAGTGGCTGCGCCTTGCTGCGCTGCCGCCTGCTGCTTGGCCTGCTCTCCCCCACGCTTGCAACGATCCTGGAAGGCACCGGGCATTTCGGCACATTTCTCGAATGCGTCAGCCGACTCGGCGAAACGCTTCAGTTCAGTAAGATCGACGCCCATCACGTAATAATCAGTGGGATCTTGGCCCGCTTGACGTAGGGCAGCTTGTTGCAACTCGACGATGGATTTCTCAAAATTCTGAAGGCGGAAATAGATCAGGCCGAGCGCGCCGTGCGCCTGCGATTCCAGTTGCTCTTTTGACTTCGCGAATTCGTCCGGGGAGATGTTTGCTGGTTTGATGAGCGTGGGGAGAAGAACTAGGGCGCGACGTTCGTACGATTCGCCCAGCTGAAGGTGATGCTCGGACTCTGGATCCTTCGGGTCGTAGTTATGGGGGATATCCCAACCCAACAGAACGAGGACGGTGACGTCGTTGGGATCGAGATCTAGTGCTTTGTTCGCGTACGCTTTCATCTTCGCGAGGTCCTGCTTCACATATTCTGCGACCGCCAATCCTGAATAGACTTGCTCTCGATATTTGCCAACCGGATATTTCTGAACGTATTGCTCGCCGACTTCGATCCGCTCGTCGGTGTCTCCCGGCGCTGTATCAATTATAGCCTTATAGGTTGCGTCTTCTGGCGCATCCGCTTGCCTACCAGCGGACTCTTGTTCCTTCCTTGTTTGCTGTGCTGCCTGGGAAGCCGCTTCGGCTTGAGGGCCGGGCGTAACAGGTGGACCGGGGAATTGCTGCCCTGCAGAATGTGATACGAATATTATGAAAAACGCGAGGAGTACCGTAAGAGCTACTGTGCCGCTGCGACGTGAAGGCAGAATCATTTTCGGAGCCTCGTTTACCGGATCATACGCGGAGCTTATATCACAACCTCAGCATGACTCATCGTAAGCCCGACCGTGCCAGCATTGCGGTCAAGAAGACGTTCATCTTAATGGAATGAGGATACACCCGCTGTGTTGAAGGGGAGGTCCCGATCGAAAGTGAGGTCCTGACTAACGCTAGCGCTTTACCGGATGCGCGTTCTCGGTGAGGTGTGAACGGAGGCGGGGAGCTCTGCGCGCGTCCGGTAAAGCCGTTTGGACGTGGCCGCCCGTGGTTGCGGTGGACGCGGGCGCTATGCAAATTCAATCGTAGGAAGGAGCGGCGTTAAGCCGTGGCGAGGCTGTGCTGCAGGGCGCGACACATGACACCGTGCGCGCGGAAATTGGTTACGGCGAAAAAATATCGCAAAGACTGTGGTCGAAGAAGGTAGAAGAAGGGATCGGTTTGACGGCGAGGCACAGAGATACGGAGCGCCTGGAAGGACGCAGAGTTTTCGAGTTGGAAAGAGTAGTCTCATGCCGCAACGCTGATCCGTGGTGGAGAACGAAGTTGGATTTCGGCAGCGCTGAGCCTTTCGATGACCTTCATCGGTCCACCGCATTTAGGGCAGCGCCAAAGATCGGAGACCGTCTTCGGTGGAAGAGGGGTGTGGTTCGGCTGGCGGCTGTTGTGCCGAACCCAACAACTGCAAGCAAAGCGGTAGGAGCGTAGCGCGTTTGCGGTTGGCCAGGAAGCCGAAGTTACGGATGCGCACGAAGCCTTTGGGAAGAATGTGCAGTAAGAAGCGGCACAAGAATTCATCGAGTGATAGGGACAGCAACTTCTGTTGGTTGTGGTGAGCAGAATCACGCCAGCGAAAGGTGACTTGGCCATCGGTGAGGGAGACCAGGCGATGGTTGGAGATGGCCACACGGTGAGTGTAGCGGCCCAGATAGTGCAGCACATATGCGGGGCCACCGAAGGGAGGTTTCAAGTAGACCACCCAGTCTTGTCGAAACAGCGGCCGCAACCAGGCAGCAAAGATCTTGGGCTGAGCGAGGAGTTTCAGATCGCCCTCGAAGCGGAGCTGGCCGTTCTGGAAGGCCTCCTTGAGAGCATCGACGAACTTGCCGCGAAAAACTTCCCGCAGCACTTCCTTGGGGAGAAAGTAGTTGTCTCGCGAACGAACCCAGCGGGTGTGATCCAGTGAGAGGCCGCCGGCAGGAACGACACAATGGACATGGGGATGAATTTTGAGTTTTTGGCTCCAGGTGTGTAACACGCTGAAGAAACCGATCTCTGCACCCAGATGCCTGGGATCGCGAGCCACTTCGAGAAGAGTTTCCGCACTGGTACGGAACAGGAGGCCGTAGAGGACCTTCTTGTTCTGTAGCACCAGTGGGGCCAACCGATGGGGCAGTGTGAAGACCACGTGCAGATAGCGGGTCGGGAGAAGTTCTCTCTGACGCGCAGCGATCCAGCGGTCCCGAGCAGCGGTCTGACACTTCGGGCAATGGCGATCGCGGCAACTGTTATAGGAGATGGTGGCACGATACCCGCAGCGGGTGCACTCATCGAGATGACCGCCGAGTGCGGCGGTACGACACCGGCGAATGGCCCGCAGCACTTTGACATGCTTCCAACCGAGCCAATGGCGATTTCGTTCGAGGAAGGCATCTCCCGCGGCGCGGATCAGATCGGCCACCTCCAGTGGTGGCCGGGCCATCTAGTGCTCCTGCGGCGAAGGGCCTTCGAGCGGCAGTGAATCCAATGGACTGGCGGCCGCATGCAAGTGACGTTGGGAGAGATGCAGGTAGCGAGCCGTCTCTTTCAGATCGTTATGGCCCAACAGGATCTGAATGGTGCGGAGATCGGCACCCGCCTCCAGGAGATGCGTCGCAAAACAGTGACGCAGCGTGTGCGGATGAACATCTTTCTGCAGGCCCGCTCGCTGGGCGGCTTCCTGGCAAGCGTTCCAGACCACCTTGGTGTTGATCGGCGTATCACCGGTATGCCAGCGGTTGCCTGGAAACAGCCAGGCGCTTGGCTTGCGCGGTAATCCGCGCCAGTGCTCACGCAGCGCCTCGAGTAGTTTTGGGCTGAGCATCACATCCCGGTCTTTGCGTCCCTTGCCGCCCTGGACGTGAATCACCATGCGTTGGCTATCGATGTCGCTGACTTTCAGGTGGGTCAATTCCGCGCGTCGTACTCCGGTGGCGTAGAGCGTCAGCAGCAGAGTGCGATGGAAAGAAGTGCCCGCGGCCTGGATCAATCGTGCGACTTCTGCCTGGCTGAGGATCGCTGGCAGGCGATGGGCCCCTTTCGGATAGGGAGTGTCGGCGATGCTCCAGGCTCTCTTGAGCGTCTTGCAGTAAAAGAACCTTAAGGCTGCCAGACGGACCGCGACGCTGGCCGCTGACAACTTGCGCTTCTCAAATAGCTCCGCTTGATATTCGCGAATGTGTCGAGGGCCTAAGCGATCCGGGGAGCAGTGGAAATGTCGAGCAAAATCCTCGACGGTGCGGATGTACGAACGTGTGGTATGTTGCGAGTAATTACGGCGCTGGAGATCCTCCAGCATCATTTTGCGAAGATGGGTCACAGGAACACCTCCTGTGACCCACATTTACATCAAGCCGTCCAGCAACCAATGCTCCACTGCCTCACGCGTAGCGTCCGCCGCCGGGCGGCTACGTCCTAACGCTCTTATCGGAAACTGAGATTCTTGGTACTTTCGCCTTAAACAGACAGCTCAAGCCGCTGCGTGTTAGCTTGTTCCTAGAACCCAGAACACAAGACAATCTCGGCTCGCGTGCCGAATCCGCTTAGGAGCACAGTCATGCCTTCACTATCTTCAGGGAAACACGCTGGACCGGGCGGTGCGAGCAACCAGCCGGAAGTGGCTGAACCTACGTTTGCCGAACGAGCGCGCACTTTGGTGTATCTGGGCCGAGTTGGGAGTCTCTCGACACTTTCACGTAAACAGATTGGGTTTCCCTTCGGATCCGTGATGCCTTACGGACTAGACGACCACACGAATCCTGTCTTCCTAATTAGTACGATGGCCATGCACACTCAAAATATGCAGGCAGACCCGCGTTCCAGCCTGTTAGTGACACAGCCCGATACCATCGGCGATCCCTTAGGAGCGTCCAGGGTCACTTTGCTAGGAAATATTCTGCCAGTTCCTGTGCCGGAGGTGGCTGAAGCACGGAAACTCTACCTGGACCGCTATGCCAACAGCAAATACTGGGTGGACTTTGACGACTTTTCGTTTTACCGGATGGACGTGGTGGACGTTTACTATGTGGGCGGCTTCGGGGTGATGGGCTGGGTCTCTGCCTCGGAGTATTACGCTGCGCAAACCGATCCGCTGGCTGACACCGCAGCCGCCATCCTCCAGCACATGAACACCGATCACGATGAAGGGCTCGTCTTGCTTGCCAAGGCATTTGCTGGAATCGAGTCTCAGGAAGTGACGATGAGCTCGGTCGACCGTCTCGGCTTTCACGTTCGCTTAAAAACGCAAGATGGCATGCGAGGTGTCCGGATCGCATTCCTGCGGGAGGTGAGTAGCCCGGCGGAAGCCCGACAAGTTTTGGTAGAAATGGTGGCGCAAGCACGACGAACCTGAACGGTCGTGCGACGCTCTAATGTGTGATCGACTCAACGACCTGAAAAGTGAAGTACTACCTGTAATGTACGGTTACGCGACTATTCAGGGCGTATCCAAGTACCGGCCGCGATTCGCTGGTTACGAATGGAATCGTCAAGGACTATCCGGACTCTAACGTCTCGGTTTGCACACGTTTATTTCTAAAATTCGCTTCGCGCGAATGATTTTCCTTGTCTCCGGCGGCCGTCGCGCTCTAGTCTCGTTCCGATAGCCCAGCCCTCTCATGGAGGGAATTTCGGATGAGTACTCCCGAACACGATTCAACCCCGGGCTCAACATCATCCATCACAGCGCGTCTGGAAGCCAGCACCAGCGAGTTACATGAACTCGAAGAACTCGTCAAAACTGGCAAACTCGATTCGCGTGTGCTCGCTGAATTCCGGAACGCTGTAGACCACATTCGCAACACTACTTGGGCGGTACAGAAATGGATCGGCCTGAGTGACCAATCCGGCGGAGATCCCTTTTCCGTCCTACCGATAATGTCCGCCGAGCGCGTCAAACGTGCCACACAGATTTCGAGCGACCTTTCTCTCGACCTGCAATCGATCGAAGTCGGTATTGATACGCCAGGCATCGTCGATCTGTTCAACGCGGTTGATGACCTGCATCGTCGCTTGACCGGGCTCCTCAAACGCGAAACCTAACGGCCTGACTTGGCGGGGAGGATGAGACTGTGACGAAGCAAGAGTTGATGGAGGCGCTGTTCGCAGAATCGGTTTTGAAACTCAATGAAGGCCGCGAGATCATTTCGGTTTTCCAGGCCATTGCTGCGGCAGAAAAGACCAATACCCACGCAGAGTAGCGAGAAGCGGTCGAGCAAACAGTCAAAGCTGGTTTAGACACGATCACCGAATCCTCGGATTCTGGAACTTTATTTTCCCGAGCAATAGCCGATGCCCGAGCACCGAAAGAGCAATATCTGAATGACCCTTATCGCTCACCTGCCAAGTGCAACATCACGTCGTACTGGTATTATCAAGCTGAGACAAAAGAAATGACGGTGCCCGCCCAAGAAGGGGACTCAATCGCACCCGAAGATTTCAAGCAGCGCTTCTCGCAGGCACGGCAGATCGCTGTTGGACGAGGCGAGGGGTTTGTTGCGGGCTTCTTGGAAGAAGTTGCGCCCAGCGGCGGTGAGATAACTGTGGGTATGTGGCGCGCCGCGTTTAGTAGTCGTTTCTCAGAACCGATCCATGTTTCAAAGCGGCAGAAATTCATAGTTCATGTAGAAACAGTCGAGATCGCATGGACAGTACGCCCTGAGTAACGCTGGGTTCATGCAGACTCGACTCAATCCATGATAAAACGCGGTTATCCGACAGGTGAAGCCCAAGTGCGGCGATGCGCGCGCAGCACATGTTTGCTACCATTCGCGTCTGCCCAAAAACGTTGTCCCCGCACGCCTTCCAAACGATTGATTCTGTTCACCGCAAAATGCACAGGTCGGTTGCCCAGAATCAGCTGAGACTGTTGAAAAAGTCCGCTCCGATTTTATTTGCGGTGACTAGCCCCTGTTGTGCTACACAGCACGGCAAGGAGGAAGTCGCCGATGATGGGTCAGCAAACGCGTACCGAGTCGTTGTTCTACTACTTTCGCTTAGAAGACCAGATTCCGGAAAGCCACCTGCTGCGGCTTATTGATCGCCATGTGGATTTGAGCTTCGTGCGCGACCGACTGAAGAACTGTTACAGCTCGACAGGTCGCCCCTCCATTGATCCCGAAATACTGTTGCGCTTGTTGTTGGTGGGCTATTGGTACGGAATCACGAGCGAACGACGTTTGCTGGAAGAAGTCAGGATGCATCTGGCCTATCGCTGGTTCACGCGGCTGGGGTTCGAGCAGCAGATCCCAGACCACTCGACGTTCTCCAAGAACCGGCACGGACGCTTTCGCCGGTCGGGCGTGTTTCGGGAAGTGTTCGAAGAGATTGTGCGGCGTTGTATCGTGGTGGGCTTAGTGGAGGGACAAGAGCTGGCGGTGGATGGAACCATGGTGGAAGCGAACGCGAGCCGACAAAGCCGAATTCCGCGAGAGAAATTGCAGGACGTGGCGCAGGTTTCGCGGACGGTGGCAGAATATTTATCCGAACTGGAACAGAACAACCCGGTACTAGGTGCCAACACGATTTCTACAACCGACCCGGATGCAGTTTGGGCCAAGAAGACGGGGCCAGCCATGCTGGCTTACTTCGACAATTACCTGGTGGATACGTCGAGTCGCGTCATTCTGGGGGTAGAAGCTACGCCAGCACTTTTCCACCAGGAGACGGCAGCCGCACGGAAGATGCTGGAGCGTGTCGAGAAACTCGGTATTCAGCCAGCGAGCCTGGGAGCTGATAAGGCATACGGAAGTGGGGAGTTTTTGGCGTGGCTGCTAGGGCGAGGCGTGCAACCACATATTCCTGTCATCGATCGTCGCCATCAGACAGAGGGGCGATTTACGCGTGATCAGTTTCGTTACGATCCAGCGATGAATGTCTATCACTGCCCGGAAGGGAAACAGCTCCGCTATCGCGGCCTGCAACGGTCGAGCCAAGGGTATGCTTACCAGTCGACGGAAGCAGATTGCCGAGGATGCCCGCGGAAGAAGCAATGCACTCCTGCTCCTTCTCGTCGACTTTTCGTACACTGGCACGAACCGGCCCGACAGGTAGCACGCGCTTTGGTTGGTACGCCCGCTTATGAACATTCCCGACGAGCGCGCTATAGAGTCGAGGCCCTCTTCGCCGAGCTCAAGCAACGCATGCGGCTGCCAAGAGTGCGACTCCGCCGACTGTGGAATGTCTCAGAGCAGTTTTTGTTGGCCGCAACCGCTCAGAATTTGAAACGCCTGGTGCGATACCTCGCGCAACGGCCGCCAACGTTGGGAACTCAGCGAGTGTAAGCCATGCGGCGAGAAGTTAGGCTGGAACGACAGCTCCAACGATCAAAACAAACCCACGCCCCAAAATTTCTGCCCAGGAAATTCGTATATCCCGTCATGTTTTTCACCAGCCTCAGCTGTTTTTGGGCAAAGCCGACGATCAAAAAATCGGGTGGGCAATAGTGGTCACAGCGGATGCGGCACAATCTGAAATCGTCGCCCAGCAAAGTAGTCAGCAATCCAATGATGCGCATTAGTGGTAGAATCCGCGCTGTTTTCCAGTACGCCTTTCCTGGAGGTGCAACTTGGAAGAACTCCTCAAGGAAGTGTTGTCATTCGTCGAGGGGGACGCACGATGGTGGGACGAGGCTGCGCAGCACGTGGAAGAACTTACAAATGGTCTACCAGAGGCGCAACAGGCGAAATGGCAACTGTTAGTCGCCGTCTACCACGAACGAGCGCGAGCCCATACAGAGCTTGTGGCGAGAGTTCGGAAACGATCCGGCGGCTGACTCAGACGGGGATCAGCGAGCGAATGTGATCTCCGATGTGGACCGCATCAGATTTTGCGATGACAAGATCAACCGGAGAGTTTAGTCCGACGGCATATCTCATTGTGTCTGCGTGCAGCGTAAACAGAATGATCGGAACATTCGGCATAATGCGTTTTAGTTCGTGGGCGGCCTCAATGCCGTTCATCACTGGCATCTGAAAATCTAGAACGATTAGATCGGGTTTGTGTTGGATCGCGAGCGCGACCGCTTCCTCACCATCGACAGCCTCTGCGCAAAGATCGTAGTTCTCTTCCATCTCGAAGATTCTGCAAAGGCTCTTGCGAATCATCGCGTTGTCGTCAGCGACCAAGATTTTCTTTGCCATCACTCTCCGGGCTGTCGGACCCTTGGAAACAAGCTGAACAGGATGGGGCGACGAAAGCGATACATCGAAGAATGTATTTAACAGCTAGGGACTGACCTGTACCATTGTGTACGGTAGATTCTGAAATCCTACGGACGGCCCAAGGGACATGGAACGAGAATTCGGCATTCGCATCGATTAACTGGTGATGCTGATTGTAAGGTGGGCTTATGAAATCCAACAATTCTCAGTCGCCAAGTACCGCTGCGCGGGAGCTACAGCGTCGCGTTAATGAGCGTTTTGGTGTGCTTCCGAACTTCTTTCAGCTCTCGCCCGAAACTCCCGAGATTACCGAGAGACTGTGGGGATTTGCCCAAGCAGCCTATCTGGATAACCCTCTGCCGTCCGTCTTCAAGGAACGACTTTTCGTTCAACTTTCACGCTTTTGCGCTGTTCGCTACTGCATCGCCCGCCATGCGGGTTTTTTGATTGGACTTGGCCGACCAGCTGGCGACAAGGATGCCCGCGCTGCAAACATTCTGGATGTAGTCAAATTGCTGCGGCGGCCACTTCCACGCGGGCCTGAACTGAAATCGCGTCTTTCGGTTTGTGCACAATCTCTCGCGCCTCTTACTGAAATGCCAACAGCCGACACGCAGTTGGAAGATGGGATTTTTTCTCTTGCCAGCCATGTATTCTTGCAAACGGCGGACGCACCGGAATGCCTTGATGCACTGGAACGATTGCTGGGCAGCGTTCGACTTCAATACCTGCTGCTTTTCCTGGCGTTCGTTCGCGCGGCGCATTACTGGACCAGAGTGCATCCTGAAATCCAGTTTGAGGATGACATCAAGCAACTGCTTGCGGCGCACGAAGCACTCGCAGCCTGCATTCTTGACGATACAGAAGTCAGCACAGACAAGATCACTCAATCCATTTTGGACGAGCTTCCCGCATTGCGGCTGAAAGCCGATAAGGCGACGGGCTGCTCGCCGCAATCGTAGATTCTTCCGAAGATGCGATTGTCAGCAAAACTTTAGGGGGCATCATTACCAGTTGGAATGCGGTGCGGAGCGACTGTTCGGATATACAGCCAAAGAAGCCATAGGCCAGCCTATTACGATGCTCATTCCCCTCGATCGCCGAGACGAGGAGACAATAATTATTGCGCGACTCGAAGGGCGAGCGCATCGAGCATTTCGACACCGTTCGCGTGCGAAAAGATGGCACAAGCTTGAGGTATCACTGACAATTTCTCCAGTGAGAGACGCCGCAGGAAAAATCATCGGTGCTTCGAAAATAGCGCGCGATATCGGTGCGCGCAAGCGGGCCGAGCGCGAATTGCATGAGAGCGAACAACGTTTCCGCACACTCGCTGATGCGCTCGATACTCAAGTGCAATTTCGGACTCAAGAGTTGCGGCGACGAAACGCTGAGATTCTTCAGCAGTCGGATCAGCTTCGAGATCTGTCAGGAAGATTGATGTCTACTCAGGACGAGGAACGGCGGCGAATTGCCCGTGACTTGCACGACAGCGCTGGCCAGAATCTGGCTGCTCTGGCGATGACTGTTGCGCGGATCGAGGATGAGGTGAAGCGTGACCCTGCGCGACTATCTCAAACCGTCAAAGAAGTCCGGGATTTAATTGAGGGTCTGAGCCAAGAGATACGCACTACTTCCTATCTTCTGCACCCACCGATGCTGGACGAGTTCGGACTTTCGTCTGCTCTTGGCTGCTACCTAGAGGGATTGGAGCAGCGCAGCGGCCTTTGTATTGAGCTGAATATTCCATCCGACTTCGGAAGGCTTGCCCCTGAGGTGGAACTCGCCATATTTCGCCTCGTGCAGGAATGCCTGACAAACATCCACCGCCATTCAGGAAGCAAAACTGCGGTAATTCGTATCACTCGGGAGCCCGACAAGATTTATGCAGCGGTTCAGGATCATGGGAGGGGAATGTCGCCGGAACGATTCGCAGAGGTTCAATCTCAAGGCCTCGGGGCTGGCGTCGGGATTCGGGGAATGCGCGAGCGCGTGCGGCAGGCTCATGGCGAATTGACTGTGGATTCTAATGCTTTGGGTACCACGATCACCGCTATTTTTCAGGCCACGAGACCCGCAGCGAACGAACAGGGCCCAATTTCACGACACAGCATCGCATGATTGCCTCGCGCGACAGTCAACTTGGGGCAACTTTAGGTTTTCCCTCGGACGTTCATAGCTCGCGCGCCTTCCATCGTAAATGCCCGATTAGCAGTTTGTTGAAAAACTCTTTCGGGTCGTCATTTCGAGGTGCGCTGCGCCATAAAATCTCTCTTTTTGTTGGCTTTTAGCGATGAGGAATTCCTTGCTGCGCTCGCAATGGCGAGTTCAGAGGCCTTTTTCAACAAACTGTTAGTCGTGCGGGTTCAAAGGGCCGGCGTCCGGTACTCCCCTGCTGGGGGGTGCGCCCGTTCCGATTAGAGCGCGTGCGGGTGGATGGCAAGATTCAAGGCGTCGCCGTACAGCGTTCGTAACCCCAGTATACAGTCTCGGCTCGATAGTTGAAGGCGATTCACTCCCCCATACTTGAACGATTCAAAAATTCTCCGGAGGTGTACCGTGCAGCAATCAGAACTGAAAGAGCTTTACGTTGACGAGTTGAAAGACATTTACAGCGCAGAAACGCAGTTGGTGAAAGCCCTTCCGAAAATGGCGAAGGCTGCGGTTTCCGCAGAGCTACGCAATGGATTTGTACAGCACCTCGAACAAACCAGGGAGCATGTCTCGCGGCTGGAGCAGATCTTCGACGAGCTGGACGAAACGCCAACTGGCAAGCACTGTAAGGGCATGGAGGGTCTGATCAAAGAAGGCGGTGAAGCTGCCGAGGAAGATTACGAGCGTGACGCAAAGGATGCGGCCTTGATCGGCGCAGCGCAGCGCGTTGAGCATTATGAAATCGCGGCGTACGGCACCGTGCGGGCTATGGCGGAGAAACTTGGCGAAAGCAAAGCCGTAAATCTTCTCAGCCAAACACTCCAGGAAGAAAAAGATACAGACGTAAAACTATCCAAACTCGCGGACAAGATGACAATCGAAGAAGCCGGCGAAAACGAAACGGAAGGAACCTCGGGGACTCGAAAGGCAAAGGGCAGGGCCGCTCGGGCGTAATCCTTTCAGATCGCCAGAGCAACTCGTACTGCCGCGGAAACCGGAGAAGTGCGGGGTCCGCGGCAGATACCTTGGCTCGAAGCCGGGGAGCAAAATTGTTAATCACGCAACTCATTTTCCGTTTCGCCGTTGGCGGCTTCATCGTCACAATGTTCGCCGCTCTCGGCGACATTGTTAAACCCAAGAGTTTTGCCGGCTTGTTCGGGGCTGCGCCTTCTGTCGCGCTCGCCACTCTCGGACTGACAATCGTGGCAGACGGTAAGCTCTATGCTGCGATAGAGGCCCGTTCGATGATTGTTGGCGCACTCGCTTTCTGTGCATACGCCACGTTATGCAGCTGGCTGATGATGAGGAAACGGATGCATTCGAAATTGGCGTCGACTTCTGCGCTTGCGCTGTGGTTGATTTGCGTCCTCGGAGTCTGGGCAATCGTTTTGCGCTAACGAGCGATGAAAGTAACGTTCGATTTGTCAACGCTCGCAGGAACTAGATGGTATGAATACGGTGTTCGTTTCTTGTTTGGTGGCACCATCACGGTAATCGCAGGTTTGTTGGCCAAACGGTTCGGGCCCGTATTCGGCGGCCTTTTCCTCGCATTCCCGGCTATTTTCCCCGCCAGCGCCACCCTGGTTGAAAAACACGAACGGGAGAAGAAGCGGAAGGCAGGAATTAGGAACACCACGAGAGGCCGACAAGCAGCAGCGCTGGATGCTCGGGGCGCCGCCATAGGCAGTATTGGCCTCGCCTGTTTCGCTTTGCTTGTTTGGAAGTTGCTTCCCGTCTGGGACGCCGGAGTCGTACTTCTCGTAGCATTGGGTCTGTGGCTCGGCGTGTCGGTTCTAATCTGGCGAGCGAGTAAACGGCGTTCAACGCGCTAGCCCTTACTTACGTGCATTCGCTCGCATGCCAACTTTGATACGGCGCCGTGCTTCGCCGGGGCCCTTTACGCCGATGATCGAATATGTCTTGCCCAGCATCTTGTGGTAGTTCACAAAGAATTCTTCCAGCTCACGAACAAACTTTTTCCCCAAGTCGTCTACGTGCTTTACATACGCATAGCTGTGATTTTCCTTCTCGACCGCAACGATACGGTCATTGCGTTCTTTTTTCTTTTTCTTCCCTTGCTCGCCCTCAATCACGCCCACAACACGGCATTTTAAGAGGCATCCAGGGAAAGCCGGTTCATCCATCAACACAAGGACGTCGGTAGGATCGCCATCCTCAGCGAGAGTTGAGGGGATAAAGCCAAAATCATAAGGAAACGTCATGCCGGCGGGTAACACTTTCATTAACTGGAAAATCTTCTGCGCAGGGTCGAATGCGTACTTGTTCCGGCTTCCTTTAGGCGTTTCGATAATAACTTGGATTGTCTGCTTATCATCCGCATCGATGGGACTCAGCCGTGACGGATCGGCCAGACGACTTCTCCTGGCGTTTTTCTTGGCCATTCCGTATCACCTTGTTCCGCCCCAAACCAAGGGACTGTACAGCGAGCTCATTCAGACAGTCTGGATTTTTATTCTGTCGTGACGATATCTTTGATTTTCGCGTACTGTGCATCCGATACGACATGCTTTGTAATCAAATCTGCCGGCTCATGATAAGGCCGGTTCCTAATAATTCGTCGAGCGGCCACGCTAGAAATGTCCGGCAATTCCGTGAGTTCGCTCTCCGACGCGGAATTTAGGTTGACAACGTGGTGCCCGCCCTGAACCCAACCCTGTCGTACGCCTTCCGCGAAAGCGCGTGCTTCTCTTGCGGCTTCATCTGCTGCTCGACCGAGCTCACGTCCAGCCGCCTCGATTTCCGGCTTCGCGCGGTTGGTCGCCTTCGCAACTTCGTCCCGAGTTTTGTCTTCACGTTCTTTCCGCTGCTGCGCCGTTTCGTTCGAGGCGCACCCACACATCGTCGATATGAGAAGTACAAAACCAAGCGCGGTAGAAAGGCAAGTCACCGGTCCGGATTTCATGGGGGTTACGTTTGCTCGGCGCTCAATGCAATGCGCCAAGGAAATAGAGAACCAACACAATCAGGAGAACCGTGCCGACGATGCCGAGTCCCCCTCCGGCACCCCATCTAGAGTATCCGTAATAGCCGCCGCCACCGGCAAATAAAAGTACCAAGATCAGTATAATTAACAACATTCAGAACCTCCTCGTAAAAAAAAGTTACGTCTTAGCCCGGAAATACGCAGCTGTGCAGTCTGCCAGGAGCGACACAGACTACTTTGCAGACTTTTTTCCCTTCCCGCGCTTGATCAGCGCGGGATTGGCGCGTCGCTTCGAGCCTTTGGCGATGCCTTGTCGCTGGTTCTTGGAAGCAGTACTTAGCTTGCGAGAGCTCTTGCGTCTTGCTCGCCGCCTGTTTGGCTTGCGGGCCGATGGCCTTACTTTCCGCGCCACGGTTCCGAGGGTCGAGCCAATCGACCGCGCAACGGTGGTGAGCAAATCCTCGCCCTTCGCGGCTGGCTTGCGTTCGGTAATTTTCATTGTCCTCTCCTGAACGGCTTCTGCGCGGTCGGCTCGCTAAGACGACGAGTTCTTTGCTTCACGAAAAGCCTGTTCCCCAACTTCTTTCGCCTGGCGCACTCGTCCTTTCGCTTCGTCAATACCCTGCTGCGCGCGCTCGGTAAGCGTCTGACCGGCCGCGATCGCGCCATCCACACCGTTTTTCGCACTCTTTAGAATATATTCGCGTGTATCGTCGCCGGATCGAGGAGCAAAGAGTACTCCAAGGGCAGCGCCCACGCCGAGCCCGACAACGAATGCTGAGATCGATTCGGCCCATCTTATTCTGTGATTCATTGCACCTCCACTTCGGAAGAAAGTCGAAGAGGAAGCTCGACGAGAGCTCCCTCCCCGCGAATCTAAACCCTGCCGCCGGACGTTGTATGGCGAACCTGCGGCTCGTCGGCCTTAACGTCCGCAGAGGACTCACCGGTCGATGAGATGTCCTCCGCATTCGTCCGCTTCAAGACTTCCTTGGCTCGTTTGATTTCGTCGGACGTATCACAGTGAACAGAGAGCAAAATGCCGCCCGTCTTAAGGCGTCCTTCGTAGCGCTTCGCTTCATATTCGGGAATGCCGAGGCCGATCAGCGCGCCGGTGACTCCGCCAACGGCTCCTCCAACTCCGAGCCCGGCAAGTCCCGCCATGATCGGTCCAGCCGCTATGAAAGGCCCAAGCCCCGGTATCGCGAGCATCCCGACACCGGCGAGCAAACCAAGTGCCCCGCCAAGTACCGCGCCGGTGCTAGCGCCCGCTGTCGCACCCTCGGGGGCCTTGGTGGCTTTTTCGGTTGCGATTGGTTTCGAGCCGAGGTTCTCGGGGAGAAGAGCGGAAATATCCGAAGCCGAAAACCCCGCCTTCACCAAGGTGTCGGTGGCTAAATCCGCAGCGGCCACTGTCGTGTAAATCCCGAACACTGCTGTTTTCTTATTTTCCATTTTGAATCTCCTGGTCGTTTCAATTTTGACGTCGGAACATGACTGCTATTGTGTCGGAGGCGCGACCTTCAAGTGGTTTGTGACGTTCCCCGCACCCGCAACTTGCGTAGCTTTTTCACCGATGGCCGTCTTTTCATCTTCTGTGCGGACAGGTCCTTTTAGAGTTACATGCCCATCCTGCGTGATGACCTTGATGTTATGGGCGTACGTGGAGAGCGTTTTGTCTTGCATGAGCGCGCTGCGGATCTGCTTCGTTGTTGCGCGGTCGGCGGGATTCATCTTCTGCTGGTCAGCAGTAGTGGCACCTTTGCTCGCGTCTCCTTGGTTGGTTTTGGTATTGTCCGGTGCCGGTTGCTGGTCCTGCTGAATGGGACCGGCTAGAACTGAGCCGGCGAAGAGTGTTGTCGCGGCAAGTAACCACAAGTACTTTTTGAATCTCATCTGGATCTCCTTTTCCGTTGTAGAACCTGTGCGGATCGCATGGGACTAATGCGAGCAAACCCGCACCATCCATAAATAACGTTTGGGAGTGGCGGACGATACAGCGAAGCGAGTAGAAGTGAACAATTATACTGGTAGATTGCTGGGGCTGAGTTTTTACCCTTTATTTTGCTTTGAGCTCGCAGGGCGACGTGATGCGATGAGCTACCCCGGGAGCGCTGTGGATAGTTCCTCGTCTTGATCAGGTTCCGCACCGACTCATTGGTTCTGCGGTTTATAACGTATCTTCGCGGTCCGTCTCCAGCCTTCCCGGTATGGCCGAGATCGTTCGACGTTTGTATGGTGTGTCACAGGTGCCGTGCAACTCTTTATAGCTGCCACGCTGTTCTTTCGAGACTTGTTGTACGGAGGGAAAATCTACATGGACCAATCTGTGAACACAAACGATTCCAATGCGTCCGGAGTCTCATGGGCAGCAGTGATTGCTGGCGCATTCGTGGCCACCGCCCTCTCCCTGATACTTCTCGTCCTAGGTATGGGGATAGGATTTTCGGCGTGGTCACCATGGTCGAACGCGGGCGCGTCGGCTCCGACGATCGGGACCGGAGGCATCATCTGGCTGATCGTGATGCAGACGATTGCGTCTTCAACGGGAGGCTATCTGGCGGGCCGGCTGCGTACTAAGTGGGTGAATGTTCATACGCACGAAGTGTACTTCCGCGACACTGCACATGGCTTGCTGGTTTGGGCCGTCGGTTTTGTCATCACGGCCGCTTTTCTGACCTCAGCAGGAGCGTCGATGGTCGGAGGTGCTGCACGGGTGAGTGCGATGCCCGCGGACGGACCAGGGTCGGCGCAGTCGCGAAACGGTTCGACCGCGTATTTCGTTGATACGCTGTTGCGAGCCACTTCTTCGACGTCGGCCCAAGACAACGGTGCGGTAAGCGGAGAGATCGGCCTCATTCTCGCGAACGCACTTCGGGAGGGGGAAATTCCACCCACCGACAAGACATATCTTGCTCACGTCGTGGCGGCGCGGACGGGAGTCAGTGAAGCCGACGCAGAGAAACAAGTCGATGACGTCTTCACGCAAGCACGGCAAGCCGCCGACAAAGTTCGCAAAGCTATCGCACATGCGATGTACTGGTCCTTTCTTGCGCTTTTGATTGGAGCGTTCTGCGCGAGCTTCGCCGCAACGATCGGTGGCAGTCAACGCGATCGCGTCATCGTCGTTTGATGTTCTTAATTTCAATTCGGAGGACGGACAAATGCGCTCGATATTGCTCTTATTGCTCGGTGTACCGATTCCATTCATCATTCTGATCGGGCTCTTCAGTCACTTTTAGACCTTCGAGTTAAGGCGCTAGGAGTTGGAAGCTCCAGAAGTAGCCATTGAGGTCATACCTCCGAACTTTGCAAAGAGCTTGGGTACTGGCAGAATATTCGGCAAAAAAATAACGGATGACGCAGCTGGAAACCCACGAGCCCATCATGAGGCAGCGATTAATTCGTCCGCGCTCCACGCGAGCCTTTTGTTGCTGATGTGCGCTGGGTTATTTCCGATCCAAATAGTGCCGGCGGCACAAGTGGCTGTGCTCCACGCCGAGGGAGAGCTTCATGGCTTTCTCGTACTTCGCACCGAAGACGGTGACGCAATAGCCGATGGTGAACTAGCTCAGATAACTCGCGGAGATCGCGTGACAACACGCCTCGTCTTTCGCTTCAAGGACGGATCGATTAACGAGGAAACTACGGTATTTACTCAGCGCGGCACACTCCGGCTTGTAGGCGACCACCTCGTGCAGAAAGGGCCTTCCTTCAAACATCCGACGGACCTTTCGGTCAATGGTTTGAATGGCCAGCTCACCGTCCGTTATACGGACGATAACGGCATAGAGAAAGTTGTAATTTGCGACATGAGCTACGCGCTGGAAAAGTCAGATATCTTTCGTGCACAAGGCTACACAAATACACAAAGTGGAGCGAGGCACCGCAGTCGGCAGGGTACGGGCCCGAGTTGCACGGCAGTCCCGGTCGCGCCGCCTTAGCTTGATTGCTACGGGGCCGATTACCGGTATCAGAATTGACGCTTCTTATTCAAAAAAGACTTTTTAACAGCACAATGGCGAGCGGATCAAAAATCAACTTGCAGGCTAGAGAGATTGCTCCTAACATCCCCGCCGGCAACACCGTCAGCGAGCGAGGAGGCGCAAGATTGGCCCGCCGACGGTATCAGCGTGGAAGTTTGATCTTGAAGGGCGGCAAATGGTTTGGACGGTGGCGCGAAGACGAAATTCGAGAAGGGCAGTTGTTCCGGAATCGCAAGTACGAATTGCTCGGGACGAAGGCTCAGTTCGCGCCGCGCAGGTTGGCATTGCGAGAACTCGAAGACAGAATTTCGTGGATTAACGATCCTGGCTATAGGCCCAGGACCGTCGCGTCATTCAAAGAATTTGCCGAACGATGGATGTCTACCGTGATGATTCAACACAAACCCTCAACCCGGGCGACGATGCAGTCTCAAATCAAAAAGTATCTCGTTCCGGCTTTCGGCAGTTTTCAGCTCCGCGACGTTGAGGCTGAGGGTGTCCAGCGTTTCATTGCTGGGCTCGAACTGAGCCCCAAGACGGTGCGGAATATATTCATCACGCTACAGCTGATGTGGAAATCGGCTAAGGCGTGGGGCTACGTTTCCCATAATGCTCTCGATGGCGTCGTTCTGCCGAAGCCTCGCAGGTCTCGCCGAGTGTTTTACTCGGTCGACGAGACACGGCGGATCCTTGGGGCGGCGCAAGACCCTCACCGTACGTTCTACTGGCTTGCCGCTGAAACTGGCATGCGGGCCGGGGAACTGTGCGGGCTACGCGTCGAGGATATCGACCTCAACCGCCGTCTGGTGAAAATCGCGCAAAGCGCCTGGCATGGAAAACTCCAGGATCCGAAATCGGAGAACGCCGTGCGGACATTTGCGATTTCATCGAGGTTACGTGAGCACCTGCGGAACTTCCTTACAAAGTGGAAACCAAACGAAGAACACTTGGTATTCGCCACTCGTACGGGAACTCCGTGGGACGCAAATCTTCTCGTGAAAAGAAAGCTGCGGCCGTTACTCCAAGCTCTTGGTATCAAGAGCGGGGGACTGCACGGTTTTCGTCACGCGAACGCAAGCTTCATGGACGGTCTGGCGGTGCCTATGAAAGTACGCCAGCAGCGTCTTGGCCACAGCGATTCGCGTTTGACCATGGACGTATATACGCACATGGCCAGCGCGGATGACGAGCGAATTGCGGAGCAGTTGGGAGACTTGTTGGACGCAGTTGGACAAAAACAAGCATTCGAGGCCAAAAATGGGAAAGGGCCTGCTTTGCAGCAAGCCCTTGTGAACTAGGAATATGGCGTGGTTGCGGGGGTTGGATTTGAACCAACGACCTCCGGGTTATGAGCCCGACGAGCTACCAGGCTGCTCCACCCCGCGTAAACATAATAGCGGATGCACGCAGTGCCGTCAAACTCTACCGCCCCCAAGCAGCGATTCCGCAACCGCGACAGGAAGTGTAGGAAACTGCGCGGATTGGGCATCGCTGCGATCCCCTGGTAGGTTCCTGCGAGCGTTTTGGCGTCCGGGAAAGCTGGCAGAGGGGTCTTTTCGATCGCTCGAGACTCCGCAGAGAAAGACTCTTCCGTTGCTTTGGTCAGAGCGCAGCAGGAATCGAATTTCGGAAAGAAAGATCTGTTCTCAGGGGGAACTTGCGCTCAGTCGTCTTCCGGCCTCGGTGTAGATTTGAGCGGCGATGAGTCGCGCCCAGAAGGATTCGGTCTGGGCGCGGCGCAGTTGCGCTTTCAGATTGCGTGCCAAGAAAGCATGGAACAGGTTGTAGGCCAGGAAGGCCAACAGAGTAAAGGCCTCGATCGCCTGGGGATCGTGTTTATAGATGTGATCGGCGTGCCAACCGTTCACCAGTTCATTGAAGCCATAGTTTTCTATGTCCCATCGCGCATGTCCCAGATGCACGACCAGCGCGGTGGAGGCTCGCGCGGCCGGCAAGGTCGTCACCCACATCCAGGCGCTCTTCTCCTGGGATATTTGTTTGTCAGACTGGCGGCGTACTTCGTATCGTTCTTCCGAGCGCACCACCCGTACCGGAACGCTCACCTGGGACCAAGAAGTCAAATCCGACACATCCCACCACAGGCAGTCCCGCGATCGATACTGCCCCTTTTGCGGTGCCACCAACGGCAACAGTCCCAAAACATCTTTATAGAGATCGCGGCGCTCTTCTTTGAGAACCAACAGCACCTGCTTGCCGTGGCGCAGCAGAAAGTTCAGAAAAGGTGCCTGCGCATAGAGGGCATCGCCCAGCAGCAACTGGAAGGCGCGCGGGTAAGCCGGCAACACACGCTCCAGCAGGCGTAGCGCTGTCGCGACTTCGTTCTCGCCAGGAAGCTGCGCTTCCACATCCAGCAACAGACGCATCTTCTCGCAGCGCAGCATCAGCGTCACTGGGCGATGATAAAACTGAACCTTCTCTCCCTGCTCGGTGCGCACCGTCCTTTGCAGGCATCCCCGGCAATGCCTGCGGTAGCTGGCATGGTTCTCATGCCCATCAAGCACGGCAATGTCCCATTCCCCCACACCCCGCAAAGCCTTGTTGCGCTTCAAGCGTCGATACACCTGCTGCAACCCTCTGCGCAGTCCCTCATTCTCTAGCGCGGCGTGCACCCGCCCCACCGTGTCGGCGCTGGCCGGCGCCCTCCCCAGCCAACGCTTCCAGAAAGAAGCCCCGCCCACCGCCTCCAGCGCATTCAGGCTGCCCAGGCGAGCCCAGTAAAGAACCAAAACCGCTTGCAGCAATGCAGCGGTAGGAATACGCGCACGGAGACGCTGATCGGAAACTGCTCCCAGAACCTCGCCGAGGTCAAAGATCTTCTCCGCGTAGCGGATCAGTCGTCGGAGAACTGGCTTACTCCTTTCTCTCCCGCAGGCGCTTCCACTCTAAATCAGAGAGTTCCTCGATCAACTTTTCCATCTCCTGCTGATTCTCGACGGCCTGCCGCACGCGCTCTTCCCAGGGGCGAGGCACGAACATCTGGCGTAATTTCCCTCCCTTGCGTCGCACCAGATAGAGACAAGCATGCAGTTCTCCACGGGCGCAATGACAGCCAGCCTTGCCACAGCGCACATTGCGCACGCTGAGAGTGCCGCGCAGAAAGCGAGCGCCGTGGATCACCTGCGCCAGGCGCGATCGCTGGCGGCGTTCTCGGGCGGAGAACTGTAAGCGTTGCAAGCAGCCTCCTTCTTCTTATACACTACAGTATACAAGAATCGCTTGCTGTCAAGTCGAAAAAAGCCAATGCGAATCTGCTTCGATCACCGCAGGAAGGGTAATTCTAATGGGAAGCTCTATTTAGGCTCTAGCCAATTTCTTGGATGCGGAATCGCTGGCCCCCAAGCCAAAATTAAACCTAAATTGATCCCCGCAGAAAAAACAGGAAAGCATCCAAACCGCCCGCGACCTACCAGGAACTATACGGCGTGCTCTCAAACGGCGACAGCTTATCGGAAGACGAATTCACGTCACTAATGCCGTAGCAGCTTTGTTCAGGGCTCAGCGCGACGTCATCGGACTTCGTAATCCAGTCGGTTTCGTTGGTGACGGGATCTTTCGGCACCGATCGCAAATAATTGTTGCTCACCAGATCGTCCAGCGAAGACGGGCCACATTCTTTGTCGCGCGTGTAGTCCTGGATGGCCTGCCGCATCACCTTCAGATCGGATTTCAACGTCGCCTCTTTCGCCCTCACCACCATCTGCTCGAATTTCGCCGTGGCGATGGTCATCAGAATCACGATGATCGCCATCACCACCATCAATTCCAGCAGCGTAAATCCACGCCGCGCCGCGTCACGCAGACGCGCCGCGCCGAAGCCGCAGCCGCGCCGTCCAAGAATCGCCTTCGTGTTGAATACGTCGCGCATCATTTCCTCAGCCGCCCCGCCAGACCAAACTACCAATCCGAATATTTCGTTCCATCCATCGCCGTGCCAGAACTTTTCGAATACACGTCGAACACATCCTGCCCGCCCCACGAAGTCGAATCCGTATCGTCCTGCACCGAACGCAGCCCCCAATCCTTATTCTTGGTGAGCGGGTCCATCGGAATCTCGCGTAAAAACCGGATCCGTTTGTCAGCAGCCGTCCCCGTTAGGGGAGTAGGCTTCATCAGCGCGTCCAGGCTCTCCGGATATCCTTCCGTCCCGGCCTTCACCTGAATTTGCCCTTTGTCCGACGCATCCTTATAGCGATCAATCGCCTCGCGCATCTGCCGCAAATCCCAGCGCAGTTGCTCTTCCTTCTTCCACTTGATCGTATTCCGCGCAATCGGTATAGACGCCGTCGCCAAAATCAGCAGAATCGCGCAGGCCACCACCAATTCCAGCAGCGACATTCCAGAGCCAGGCGCGCGCCGCCTGACAATCGAGGAATGCGACACAGCGGAAATTTGCCGGCGGGCAAGAAGGGAATTCGATTTGAAACGATTCCAGCTCATCACGCCTCACTGCACCTGGATCGTGGCTTCTCCGGAAACCATCGGAATCGTCTGCTGCTGCGAATCATGAGCGTTCACCTGAAGAATCTGCAGCCGCGCGGTCCCGTGACCCACGGCGCGCACCACGAACCCGAACACAGTCCCGGTTCCGTTTACTCCCGGCGTGTTGGGCTGGCGCGTCGCCGAAACGATCACTTGCCCCTGCTGCGCATCAATCCGCTGCACCACGGCCACCTGCTGTGATCCTCCGGAGAGGAATCCGCCATCGCGCACTTCTTCCACGCGCACCACTGCCGGATCAAAATGAATCATCAGCGGTATCGAATACAAATCGTGCACGTTCGAAACCGCCAGGCCCAGCGTAGTTGTGTCGCCCGCCTTCAACACCACCGTCGCGGGTTCAAAATGCAGCTGCGCCGCCGCAGATGCTCCCTGCAGCGGAGGAGCAGGCTGCGCCATCCCAGTCGGCGTTACACCCGGCGTCGGCTGCACCACTCCAGAATTCGGGCGCGCGGGTTGTGCTTCCGGAGCGGTGGCCGGTGGTGCGCTCGTCGGCCCCTCCTCTCCTCGATAGACGCGCACGTTCGAATCGGTGCCCGCCGCCATGGATTGCAGATTGGCAGCCGTCAGCGAGGGCAAACGCAGAATGTGCGGCGTCATCACGATTAGCGTCTCATCCTCTTCCATCTTCATGGCTATTATCCGAAAACAAATAGCGCATCAGCGGCACTTCACCAAGTCCTGGAATGCCATTCACATTGTTTGTGTCCGTGCGCTCGATCAAGCCGGCCAAGATATTTTGCTCACCTTCCTTTAGCCTCACGTCAATTTCTGTTTTCTTTTGCCCGATCACTGGCTGGTTGATTCCGCCAATATTGCTCGTCCCCGTGATCTGCGACACATCCACGGTTCCCTTCAAACTGATGTCACCATCCGGATGCACGCGCGGTGTAATTTCAATGTTCACGCCCACGTCTATGTACTGGAATTGGGTGTTCACCAGGGGATTCACCACTCCAGAGCTGCCGGTTACACCCACGCCCACTCCAGCCTGAAAGCTGCCCGTCGCCACTGGCACTTTCGAGCCAATCTTTAGCGTGGCTTTTTGTCCGTCGGTTACGCGCAACTCCGGATCCTGCAGAATTTTCGTCCGGTCGTCAGTCAAGATGGCGTTTGCCGTCGCACCTGGCAAGGTGAGCGCCCAGTCGGAAGTCCCCAGATTCTTCAGCTGGCTCAATAAAACCTGCGGCACGGTCGGAGTTGTCGTCGTGGTAGTGGAAGAGGTCGAAGTCTGAGGCCCAAGCGACGCCCGCGGCGTGAACGCCAGCGAAACAGTCTGCCCCGGTAAAATCCCCAGGTCCCGCAAACGGTCCATGCTCGCGGTCATCACCTGCACGTGAATCAATACTTCCGGTTTGGCTTTATCAATATCCCGTATAATTTTCGCAGCGAGCAGCAACTTGTCCGGCGTATCGCGGATCACAATCGCATTCTGCGCGTTCACCTGCTGCAGCCGGTGCAGGTCCAACAACACCCGCAGCCCGTTCACCACTTCGGTCAGATCCTGTGGCGTCAGAGTGTTCGAAAGATAAAAAGTCTGTACAACTTCATCGTCAAGATCCTTCCGCTTCTGCGGTTGGTCCTGCGCCACGAAAATGATGTTCGAAGTCACCGGCTTCCAGAACGCCTTGCTCTCGAGCGACACTGCATCCAGCGCCTGTTCCAGCGTCACGCTCGGGAAATCCACGGTGATTCGCCGCGAGGTGAAGTCCGGATCGAATATCACGCTCAGCCCTGCAAGCTTCGCGATCGTCTCGTAAACTACCCGCGCGTCGTTCGTCATCTTCAACCCGTTGATTGGGTCGCGCGACAGCGGCTTCAGCTCCGGCGGCTGCGCTAGAATCTGCTCGTCCGGCTGCGTCGCCGGATTCAGCGCTTTGGGCCCGGACTGTCCGTTCATCAGTTCCAGCGTCCGCTTCGCTTCCTGGTCGGCCGCGGTATTAGACGGATCAATCAGCTGCGCCTTCTGGAATTCGCCCAGCGCCAGCTGCAGGTCCCCGTTTTTTAACGCTTTTTTGCCCTGCTGCACGTGAAATTGCCCAGCATCGTAGCGCGCCTGGGCAGCTCGCAGCTTGTATTCGGCGTTGGTCGGGTCGGCGCGGAGGGCGCGCTCGTAGTGCACTAGAGCGGTGTCGTAATCCTGGAGGGCGTTAGCCTTTCGCGCCTCATCGTAGTCTTGGTTTCCCTTAGGGCATCCGACCAATAACACGGCAGCGGCCACCAAGAGCACTAAGTATCCGGAACGGCGCAAAAGCACTCCTTCGACGGGTAGGCAGTTACCTGAAGAGTCTAGCACCCGTCCTGGCACGCAGCAAGGAATCCCAAAGTCGTGTTAGACGTATGAATAATAGAAGCGCCTCAGCGGGTTTGCATCAAAATCTCGTGAATTCGCGCGCTGCTACCCGGAAAGCCGTCATCATCTGTCACTTGCGGCGGCTCAGTCCCGGAAGCTATGATGGTACTGCCGTGAAATCCAAGCCCGATAAATCTCAACACGAAGGCGTCAAGATTGTTGCGCAGAATCGCCAGGCCTCCTACAACTACCATCTGTTGGACAGCCTGGAAGCCGGCATGGTGTTGGTCGGCACCGAGGTAAAGACCCTGCGCGAAGGGAAGGGTACCCTCCGCGAGGCCTACGCCGAAATTCGCCTGGGCGAAGCTTGGCTGGTAAACTGCCACATTCCCGAATATCTTGCCGGAGGTTACCGCAACCACGATCCCTTGCGAAAACGAAAGTTGCTCCTGAATCGCCGGGAAATTGACCGCTTACTGGTACAGACCCAACAAAAGGGCATGACCATCGTCCCCACCAAGATCTATTTCCGGGACGGCATCGCCAAATGCGAGCTCGCCGTGGCGCAGGGCAAGAAATTCCACGACCGCCGCGAATCCGAAAAACAAAAAGAAGCAAAACGTGAAGCCAGCGAAGCGATGTATCGCTCTCGCCGCCGCTAAAACGTGAAAGGGAGATATGCAGATTCAACTGGAAAACCAGCCGTACTCTTCAATTCAAGCCGATGCCATCGTCACCTACATCTTCGACAAAGAAAATAAAATTGACGGAGTTCTAAGCGACATTGACCAGGCCATGGACGGCCGCCTCGCCGCCCTGGTCGCCACCGGCGAACTCACCGGCAAAGCCCTCGAGACCGTGCTCGTTCATTTCCCCGAAGGTCTGGACGCCAAGCGCTTGTTGTTGGTCGGAGCAGGGAAGCCTGAGAAATTCGCGCAGTCCGACTTGCGTAAAATCGCCGGCACCGCGCTGCGCTACCTGAAATCGCGCGGCGTGAAGAAATTCGCTTTCCTCGCCCGCGAAGGCGAACGCGGCCCCGCCGCCGCCCAAGCCGTCACCGAAGGCCTTGGCGTCGCCGATTTCGAATCCAACAAGTATCAAACCGACAAGAAAACCAATCGCGAAATTCAGTCCGTGCTCGCTCGCCGGTTTCGACGCCAATCAAAACGGCAATCTGGCCGAATCCGTCGAACACGGCCGCGTTATCGCCGAATCGCAAAATTTCGCGCGCGATCTGATCAACGAGCCTTCCAACCGCCTCACTCCCCGCATGTTGGCGGCGCGCGCCGAAGCCATGGCCAAAGAAGTCGGCCTGGGCGTCGAAATTCTCGACGAGCGAAAAATTTCCGAGCTGAAAATGGGCGCGCTGATCGGCGTCGCGCAAGGCAGCGTCGAGCCGCCCCGCGTGATCGTCATCCGCTACACTCCGGAAAATGCCAAGCCCGATGCTCCCGTTCTCGGCCTGGTCGGCAAAGCCGTCACCTTCGATACCGGCGGCATCTCCATCAAACCCGCCGACAACATGGAAAAAATGAAGTACGACATGGGCGGCGGCGCCACCATGCTCGGCGCCATGCGCGCCATCGCTTACCTGAAGCCCAAGGTACCCGTGATCGCCGTAATTCCCGCCACCGAAAATATGCCCGGTGGCCGCGCGCAGAAACCCGGCGACGTGCAGGTCGCCATGTCCGGCAAAACCATCGAAGTCATCAATACCGACGCCGAAGGCCGCATGATTCTCGCCGACGGCGTTTTCTACGCCCGCAAACTTGGCTGCACGCACCTGATCGACGCCGCCACGCTAACCGGCGCCATCCAGGTCGCGCTTGCCAACGTGCACGTCGGCGCATTCGGCACGCCGCGCGAATACCTCGACCAGTTTCTGGAAAGCGCCAAAGCCGTCGGCGAAAAAATGTGGCCCATGCCCATGGACGACGAATACCAGGAAATGATCAAAAGCAATATCGCCGACATTCGCAACACCGGCTCAGGCAAAGGCGGCGGCGCCATCACCGGCGCCTGGTTCATAAAAGAATTCGCCGAAGATACGCCCTGGATCCATCTGGATATCGCCGCCACCTGCTGGGTAGATGACGGCAAGCCCTGGCTGGCGAAAGGCCCCACCGGAGTAGCCATCCGCTCGATCGTCGACTTCGCCATGACGCTATAATCGCTCATCAATTTCGCGACAAACCGGTAAATTTTCTGCTCGCGCCCTATCCTCGGGCGTCGTCATGCTGAACGCAGCGAAAGATCGCGCTTCGCTTTTCCGCGCCAATAATGAAATCGCAGCCGCTCGCTACTTTGCCGTTGCCTTTGGAGCAGCCGCCGGCCTTTCAGGCGGGCATCTTTGACTTTGCCTTTGGTTTTCTCTGCGTCTCTGCCGTAGAGGCTTTTTCTGGCCGTTCGCTTTAAATTCTCAACTGTCAACTTTCAACTGCACTTCACATCTTCTCCGGCGCGGTAATCCCCAATAACCCAAGCGTCGTCACAAGCTGCTCCCGCACCAGCGTCGTCACATACAACAAGAACGCCCGTTTTTCGGCATCCTGCTCCCGATTGATATTGTGTTTATGGTAGAAGCCGTTGAAAGCTTGAGCCAGTTCAAACGCAAACCGCGCCACCGCAGCTGGCTCCTGCGCAGCCAACGCCAGCTCCAACCGCGCATCCAACGACCCCGCCAACAACACGAGATCCCAAATATCCTCATACTCCGGCGAACCCAAAAATCGCGAAGCATCCAACTCCCCACTCTTGATCCGCCCAATGTTCGCCGCATCCTCCACAGCGAGACTCGGATCCATCTCCGCGCCCTTGCGCAAAATCCCATTCACCCGCACCACCGCATACTGCACGTAAGGCCCCGTCTCGCCCTCAAAGCTCAACGCATCCTTAAAATCAAACGCAATCACCGTCGACCGCGTAAACCGCAGCAAAAAATACCGCAGCGCCCCAATCGCCACCGCATGAGCAATCGCCGCTCGCTCGACTTCGAGGACTGTCCGGATGCCGCGCATCCACTTCCTCCCGCGCGCTCGCCTCCAACCGGTCCAGCAAGTCGTCAGCCTTCACGCCCTGCCCCTTCCGCCCGCTCACCTCGATGTAAGGCCGCTTCGCATCCTCCGGCGGAATTTCGTAGCCCATCTCCAGCAGCGCAACGCGGCGTCAACGCCACCACGTTGTAAGCGAAATGTTTCAAATGATCCGCTTCCGCCGTGTAACCAAGCGCCCGCAACCCCGCCACCACCACCTGCTGGGGATAAGACTGCCGCGAATCGATAACGTTAAACACTTCGTGCGCGTGGCCAAACGCCGGCGCGTCCGCATCGTCGCGCTCGCTCGCCGTAATCCAAGCCTGATGCCCATCCGGATGCTCGTAAAAATGCTGATAGTGAAAATCGCGCGCCAGCAGTCCGAATTTCCAAAGATGCAGCGCGATATCCTTGCCCACGTAAGTCACCGTGCCAGTAGAGCGCACGATAATTTTCGCTTCGGCCTCTTCCGGTGGTTCCTCGGCCGCTGCCAAGGCCGCAGCATCCGCCCCTTCCGCAGGTTGCTTCGCCGCAGTCGCCTTGTCGACTGGCAGCTCCATCACCCAGCACCCCGCATTCTTTCCCGAAGTAGCCAGCTGCACCGCCCCGCTGCGTTTCAACATCTCAAACGCCGCATCCCAAAATTTCAAATGCAGGATGTCGCTCTCCTGCGTCAGCAAATCGAAATCAATCCCCAGCCGGTCCAGCGTGTGCAGATGGCAGTAATTGATCGCTGTTGCGACAATTTCCCCCATCTTCGCCGCGTCTCCGTGCCCCTCTTCGATTTCCTTCAGAGTCTGCTCGCGCAACTCCAGCCGCGCCTTGTCCTCCGCCAGAAATAAAGTCACCCGCGTGTACAAATCCCAGCACAAATAATCGAATTTCGGCGCCTCCGTCAGCGCCCGCACTTCCGCCAAAGATTTTTTCTCCAGGTGCAGAAATCCCAGCACCACATCCGCCACCTGCACACCGGTATTATCGATGTAATTCTGCACCTCCACCCGCCGCCCCGAATGCCGCAACAAACGCGCAAACGTATCGCCCAACACCGCGTTCCGCAAATGCCCGATGTGCGCCGCCTTGTTCGGATTGATGCTGGTATGTTCAACGACGGTCTTCGTCGCCCCAACCTCCGCCGCCACCAGCCTGCCGTCCAGCCTCCTCCGCCGCAGCACGAAAAAATGCCGCCCGGTCAAAGAAAGCGTTCAAGTATCCGCCGCCAGCCACTTCCACCCTCGCAATCCCCGCAATCGGCTTCAAGGAATTCGCGATTTCCTGCGCCAAAGCCCGCGGCGGTTTCTTCAATCGCTTGGCCAGCTCGAAACAAACCGGCGATGCAGCTTCCCCCATCGAAAGCTTCGGCGGACGCTCGGTAACAATCGGCACATCCGTCTTATAACGCTCGTGGATGTGATGCCGCAGCGCCTTGCGAAACCGTTCCTCGACAGCTTTATACACGTGGCTCCCCATGCAAACTGAATCCGGCGATTATAGGTAAACCGGCAGAAACCGTCAAAGCCGCCGAGCGCCTCCGGATTTGACAGCGTTCGGACGCCAGACTAGTATCGTTTTTTCGCCTTTCGACGGGATTTGCACCAGACCATCCGATGAAAAGCATACGGCACGCATACTTCGACTGTTTTTCCGGCATCAGCGGCGACATGGTCCTAGGCGCCCTGGTAGATGCTGGCGCCGACCTGCGCGCCATCGAAGCCGACCTGCGCAAGCTGAGCCTCGAGGGCTGGTCAATTTCCGCCACTAAGGTAAAGCGCGGCGAAATCTTCGCCACCCACGTGAAAGTAGAATCCAGCGAAGGCTATCACCACCGCGGCCTCTCAATCATTCTTCAGCGAATCGAAAACGCCAAGCTCGCACCGCGCGCCGCAGCCAGAGCCACCAAAATTTTCACCCGCCTCGCCGAGGCTGAAGCCAAAGTTCATCAGCAACCCATCGAGGAAGTCCATTTTCACGAAGTAGGCGCGGTAGATTCCATCGTGGACATCGTAGGCGCCGCCATCGGCTTCGAGCTGCTAGGGATTGAGCAATTCGCCTGCTCCGCATTCGACGTAGGCGCGGGCCAAGTAAAAACAGCCCACGGCCTGCTCCCGGTCCCCGCTCCGGCCACCGCCGAACTTCTCAAAGGCGCCCCGATGTTCACCAGCGGCATCGCCAAAGAACTCGTCACCCCCACCGGAGCCGCAATCGCCACCACGCTCTGCACCCGCTACGCCGAAATCCCGGAAATGACGCTGAAATCCATCGGCTACGGCGCTGGCAGCGCGGACCTGAAAGAAAAAGCCAACGTCCTGCGCCTCCTGATCGGCGAATCCGCAATCACCGAGACCACGGAATATTGGGATGCGCCCGTAACGGTAATCGAAACCAACATTGACGACATGAGCCCGCAAATCTACGGCTATTTCGCAGATCGCGCGCTGGAAGCCGGCGCCCTCGACGTATTTTCGTCTCCCGTGCAAATGAAAAAGAACAGACCCGGGCAGCTCGTAACAATCCTGAGCGAAGCCCACAACGTCAACCGCCTGATCGATCTCGTTTTCCGCGAGACGACCACTATTGGTGTCCGCACCCACGAAGTCCGCCGCAAGACCCTAGCCAGGGAATCGGTCACAATAGAAACGCCCTTCGGCGAAGTCCGCATGAAAATCTCGCGCATGCACGGCTCCGTACTGAACGCCACGCCCGAATACGAAGATTGCCGCCGCATCGCCGCGCAAGCAGGCATTCCGCTAAAAGATGTACTGGCGGCGGCGACGTACCAATTTCAGAAATGGGTCGAAACGCAACCCAAGACCGCGACCCCAGACGGGAAACCCGCATAGTTCATGGATAATCCCAAGAAAAAGTATTACCTCACCACTCCCATCTATTACGCGAACTCCCGCCCGCACGTCGGCTCGGCCTACACCACCATCGTCTGCGACGTGATCGCGCGCTACAAGCGCATGTGCGGCTTCGACGTCGCCTACCTCACCGGCACCGACGAGCACGGCGTCAATATCGAACGCGCCGCCGAAAAACTCGGCATCTCCCCCGCCGACCTTGTAGACCGCAACCAGCAAATTTTCCGCGATCTCTGGAAGCTCCTCGGCATCAGCTACACCGATTTCGTCCGCACCACTGCGCCGCGCCACGCCGTAGCCGTGCAGAATCTGGTCCGCCGCACCCAGGCGTGTCTCGCCCGACGCGATCTTCAAACGCAAATACGAAGGCCGCTACTGCATTTACGACAATCTCTACGTCAGCGACACGCCCGAACCAGCCGATTGCCAAATCTGCGGCCGCCCCGCCGAGCTAATTTCCGAAGAAAATTATTTCTTCCGCCTCTCGGCGTACCAGGAAAAACTCCTGCAACTCTACAAAGACCAGCCGGACTTCGTCCAACCCGATTTCCGGCTGAACGAAGTAAAAAGTTTCGTCGAAAGCGGCCTGAAAGACCTTTCCATCAGCCGCAAGACCATCAAGTGGGGCATCCCCTGGCCGGGCGATCCCGAACACGTCTTCTACGTCTGGTACGACGCGCTCACCAGCTACATGAGCGGCATCGGCTTCGTGGACGGCGAAACCAACAGCAAAATTGACAGCGAACGCTTCAAGAAATTCTGGCCCGCCGACGTGCACATGATCGGCAAGGAAATCATCCGCTTCCACGCCGTCTACTGGCCCGCGTTCCTGATGGCTGCGTTCCCAGACAAAAAGTTATCCGAATACCTGCCCGGCAGAATCCAAGCCCACGGCTGGCTGCTCTTCGAACAAGAAAAAATGAGCAAGTCCAAAGGCAACGTAGCCTACGCCGAGCCAATCGTGAAAGCCCTGGGCAACGACGCGCTGCGCTACTACCTACTGCGCGAAGTAGTCTTCGGCCAGGACGGCAATTTCAGCACGGACGCGCTAATCACACGCTATAACGCAGACCTCGCGAACGGCCTGGGAAACCTCGCTAACCGCATGTTGACAATGATCCACATTACTGCGACGGCGTCGTCCCTGGCCCTCGCGTCACGGGAGCTTTGATTCCGAAGAACTACAGCGATTTCATAGCTTGGTATTCACCAGCGAGTATTCAAATTATTCTCGAGACCTATGACAACTTTGGTTTTGCTGGTGCGATTGTAACTATTTGGGACCTGATCGCGCGGGCGGACAAGTACCTTGCGCTTGAGAAACCTTGGACGCTCGCATCGGATCCCGCGCGACGAGAGGACCTGGAGCGCGTTCTGTACGCCGTCGCAGAGGCGCTGCGAGTCGCGGTCGTGCTCTCGCATCCGGTGATTCCCGACGCGACCCAGAGGGTGTGGGAGCAGCTCGGGCAACCGGGAAAGCTGGCAGACGTAAGGATCACTGAGTTGCAATGGGGTGGCCTGAAGCCCGGAACGCGCATCGGAAAGCCCGAAGGGGTCTTTCCCCGCGCCGATAAGAAAGAAGTACTGGAGAGGATCGAAACCATGGAAAACGAGATACGCAATCCAGGGGTTGCACAGCCCGCAGCTACCGGCACTGACGCCGCATCAACGGCCACGACTGCCGCTGCGGCAGGAGCTGCCGCCGCCCCCGCCGTCGCAACAAAAATCGCCATCGAAGATTTCGCCAAAGTGGAACTGCGCGTGGGCGTCGTGAAATCCGCCGAGCGCATCCAAGGCGCCGACAAACTCCTCAAGCTCCTGGTGGACATCGGCGACGAAGTCCGCCAAGTCCTCGCCGGCATCGCGCTATCGTACGCCCCAGAAGACCTGGTAGGCCGCAAGGTAGTGATCGTCGCAAATCTCGCTCCACGAAAAATGCGCGGCCTGGAATCAAACGGCATGTTACTGGCCGCATCAGCTGGCCCAGACGGCAAGCCAGTCCTTTGCACCTTCGCCGAAGACGTTCCCGCAGGCGCAAAAGTGAAGTGAGCTGCAAAGAACATCGAAGACCTTAAGAGTTAAGCGCGACATCTCAAACACGAGACAGGCCCAACAACTTGGAAATCATTGACTCACACGCGCACCTCGAATCCGACGAATTCGATGCCGACCGCGCCGAAATGCTCCAGCGCGCCCAAGACGCAGGCGTGCAAGCCGTCCTAGCAATCGGCAGCGGCGGCTCCGGCCCCGACCGCCTCGATGCCGCAATCGCAGTCGCCAAAGATTACGACTGGATCTACGCCACGATCGGAATCCATCCGCAACGACGCAGCCGAAGCGCAAGAGCAAAACTACGCGCAACTAGACGCACTCGCGAAAGACCCTAAAGTGATCGCCTGGGGCGAAATGGGCCTCGACTATCACTACGAAGAACCCCCGCGCGAAGTCCAGCAACCGGTTTTCCGCCGCCAGCTCCAGCAAGCCCGCGCTGCAAAACTCCCCATCGTCATCCACTGCCGCGACGCCTGGGACGATTGCCTCGCAATCCTCGAAAAAGACTGGGCCCCCGCGGTCTAGGCGGAATTTTCCACTGCTTCACCGGCACGCTCGGCGAAGCCCAACGCGGCCTGGACATGGGCTTCCTGATTTCCTTCGCCGCAAACATCACCTACCCAAAATCGCAGCTAATCCGCGACGTAGCCCGCGACCTTCCGCTCGACCAAATCCTCACCGAAACCGATTCGCCTTTCCTTTCGCCGCAGGGCCGGCGCGGAAAACGAAACGAGCCCGCCTCACGTAGTCGAGGTAGCGCAGACGCTTGCGAATGTGAGAAACTTAGGCCGCGAAGAAGTTGCCGCCGCGACCGCGGCGAATTTCAGACGGTTTTTCCGGCCAGGCGGCCTGCGAAATTCCAGCCCGGCCAAGGTGAATCCCAGGATGGCTTTCGCTGTCCAAATCGCAAAGGGTATTTTCGATCTCGTTCGCGACGATCTAGCGCTCGTCGAACAGGAAATTGCCGCGCAAAACAGCGCGGCCATCGAACCGGTCTGCGAAATTTCCAGTTATCTGCGCGAAGGCGGCGGAAAACGCCTGCGTCCCGCGCTGCTGCTCCTCGCCGCCGGCGCCTCCGGATATCGCGGCGAAAGCGCCATTCGCCTGGGCGCCGTCGTCGAAATGATTCACAGCGCCACGCTGATTCACGACGATGTGATTGACGGCGCGGATACTCGCCGCGGCCGCCCCAGCGCCAATGCCCGCTGGGGAAATCACATGAGCGTCCTCGCCGGCGACTGGCTCTACATGCAGTCCTTCGAAATGGCTCTGCGCGAACGCAATTTCGCGGTCCTCGATATCCTGATTGACCTCACGCAGAACATGGTCGAAGGCGAACTGCTGCAGCTCACGCGCCTGGGCCAGATTGATTTGAACGAAGCCGAAGCCACCGAACTAGCCTATCGCAAGACCGCCTGCCTCTTCAGCGGATGCGCGCGCCTCGGCGCCGTGCTCGGCAAGCAATCGAAAGAAATCGAAGACGGCCTCGCGGATTACGGACGCAACGCAGGCCTCGCGTTTCAGCTGGTGGACGATTTGCTCGATTTCACCGCGTCGCCGGAAAAATTAGGCAAGCCGGTGCTGAGCGACCTGAAAGAAGGAAAAGTTACGCTGCCGCTGATTTTTGCACTGCAAGCGCACGCCGCACGCAGATGGCGACGGCAACGGCCACGCGCACGCAACCGATGAGGGCCGCCGCTTGGTTGAACAAGTTCTGGAAGAGCGCGATTTCCGCAGCGTCCGCGCCGACGAAATCACCAATCTCGTGCGCGAAACCGGCGCGCTCGACCGCGCCACGAAAATGGCGAGAGAATACGTGCGCCGCGCCAAAGCCAGCCTTGAAGTCCTGCCGGATACCGAATACCGGCGCGCGTTGCTGGCCGTCCCCGATTTCATCCTCGAACGCGAAAACTAACTCCGCAGCTCAATTGCTCTTCGGAGCAGCACCAGCAGCGGCGGCCGGCGGTTTGCCGAACCGTATTTCGTGCGCGATCAAATCGCTTCCCACCGGCTTCGCATGAATCACCACGCGATCGCCCACCTTCAAATCCTTAATACTCGCGCTCGCCCCGCTCTTCACGAACGACGTATCCGGCGCAATCTTCACCACCTGCAACGAACCGTCCTGCGCCAGCACCGTGACTTCGCTGTCGGTGATTTTTGTGACGGTCCCCAGCACGTGCTTGTCGGTCCCGTGCCCAAGCGCCACCAAAGAAAACGCCAGGAATATCAGCAAGCCGGAAGCCATCCTGCGCATAGCAATTCCTCCTCTAATGTGGATTCGACCGTCCCCGTGTATCAGACGGCTCGCTCAAGAATTCGTTTTCCCGCTCTTCTTCCTTCATATCCGCCGGACTGCGCGGATTGTGCTCCTTCATGTCCTGCAAATCCACTGCAGTCAATTTCGGCAGATGGCGAATGAACAAAACCAGATGCCACGTGTCGTGATCGTTCGTGCCGCCCGTGCCCCACGCGGGCATGCCGGTGAAGCGCACGCCGTTTTCAATAATGTAATAGATCTCGCCATCCGAAAGATTTTGCGTTTGCGCCGAGCGCATATCCGGAGCCCGCGGATAAAGCCTCTGCCCCATCTCCGTCGCGCCGCTGCCATCGTTGCCGTGGCAGCTGGCGCAATGGTCCGCAAAATGCCGCTGCGCCTCCACCAACAATTCCGGCGTCGCCTGCATCGGATTAGCCAGATCGCGTGCCCCCCGCGGAATCGCCAGCCGTTGCAAAGCTATCGCCAACCGCGTTTCGATCGTGCCAGGCGTGTCGCGGGCGTTTAAACCCGTAGCGCACAGCCAGAAAAGTCCGGCGATCGCCAGGATCACCGGAACAGCCGCCATCCACAGCATTCGCCTGCAAAATGCTTTCACAATTTACCTCGTGTCGCCGACCAACGCGCTCCACTCTTGATGATAGCCAAGATGTCGATATTTTCCCTCAGTAGTGAAACCTCCACCTGAATTCGACGTAGATCTGCCGCGGATCGTTATAGTGGAATCCGCCAAAGGTCAGGCTGTTGTCGAGTAACACGCGGCGATTCGCCACATTCAAAGCGGTGAATCCCACCGAATATTTCTCGCCGAACGCTTTCCCCAGGGAAATATCAAATGTGGTGTGCTGGGGCAGATAGTTCCCGGGATATTGCGCGTCCGGTATTCCGTTCGTGAACCCCGAGCCGTAATACACATTCGTCGAAGCGAACGCCTGCCAGGGAAGAGTCGCGTTGAATCCCAGGTTCAACGTGTTTCTCTGATCGTGGTCCACCGGGAGTATGCCGGCGGCGGCTCGCAATCGGGAGCGGGAGGATTGCCGCAAATCAAGCCTCCGGTGAATGGGCCACGCGCCTGCGCGATCTGATTCGAGTAAGCCAGGTGGACTTGCGCGCGGTGCCAGAGGCGCGGCGAACGCAGCGTGAGTCTCCCAGCCTTGAATCAGCGCGCCGTCCCAGGTGAGCGGCCAGAAGAGGTTCGATTCGCCGATATTGCTGTGGTCCAGCCAATTCCTCGCGCGGGTTTGAAACGTGTCTGCCTCCAGCACCCAGCCGCGAAACGGAATCGCGACGCCGAACTTGTATTCTTCATCGCGCTCTCCGCGCAGAGGCCCGAAAGTCAGACTCTGGCTTGGCCAAATCGATCAACGGACCGGTCGCAGTCAAGAGCGGCGGCGGCTGATAAAAGTGGCCGTAAAAGCCGCGAAACACCCAATTCAATCGCGGAATTTGATCGCCACGCCAAAGCGCGGGTCGGTCGCGTTCTCCACTACTGCCGGCTGACCAATGATCGACCCCGAATTGAAATGCGAATAGCGAAGGCCGGCGATCAGTGTCAACCACGAAGTCACCTTAAATCGGTCGCTGACGAATACCTCGGCCAGGCCGCCGGTTACGGCAGCCGAAGACGGGCCGAAGTTCTGGCAAGACGGTTATTCGGCGCGCAATCCGTAAAAACGTTATTGAAGAAATTGCTCTGGTGCTGCGCGAATCCGTACACTCCCACTTGAATATCGTTGTTCTTCAGCACGGTCGCGTCCAGGCTCGCTTGCGCCCGCCATAATTGGCGGTCTGGTCCACATTCGTGATCACCGGCACATCGTTCGGCGACGCTGTTATAGCTGGCCTGGTTGTAATGATAGAAGGGCGAAACCGTCAGCAGCAGGTTGGGATTGAATGTGTGGACCCAGGAGAAGGTGACGTAACCATCGGGCTCCCGTTCACTATCGTGAAGGCCGTACTGGGGCCGCGCCCGCCGTATCAACTCCTGATTGCCGGCTGAGTTGGGATTCGGGTCGATGGGGAATCTGGTAATAATCCTGGCGCAACGAAGCCACCAGCCGAAATTGGTTGGAGGCGACTCGGCGTTGAATATGAAGGACGCGAATCCGCCGATAACCGTTCTCCGCGTCGTGAACCACTTGCCCGATCGGAGGCTGCAGGCCGTAGTCGCTGCGATTTCCGTTCAGGCTCGCGTAATAGGCGAAGCGCTGGGTGTGCCCGCCGAAATTGAATTGATCGTTGGTCTGATACCAATTGCCGAAAGAGACGACCAGTTCCGCCTCGTTGTCGCGCTCGAAGCCGGTGCGGGGCACGATATTGAAGATCCCGTACGTGCGGTCTCCGTACTCCGCATCGTAGCTGCCGCGCTGAACTTCGAGATAATCGATGTCCTTGGGGTCAATCTGCGGGCCCAGATTGGTGGCGATATTGGTGTTGGGTATGGGCACGCCGTCAATCAGCCAGTCCGACCTGATGGCCTCCGCGCATGTGCAGCATGTCGTGGGTCACATATGCCGCCGGCACGTAGTCGGTGATCATCGCCATGCTGTTGGTGCGGTCGGCGCCGGGAGTTTGGGCTATGTCCTCGCGATCGATCAGGTCGTGTGGGCGTCACCGAATCCATGTTGGCCACCTCCGCCTGGCCGACGACAACGGTGGTTTGATTCACGCGTCGCGATCGCCAGTTGAAAGTGAAGAATCGGCGACGAGCCGGAAGCGACTGTGACGGTCTGCTCCGCAGTCTCGAACTTGGGCTGAGCTGACGGTGATTTTGTAATCGCCCACCGGCACGGTAGTGAACGAAAACTCGCCGTTATCGTCCGCTTGCGCGGTTTGAGACCAATCCGAAGTAATCGCCTGCAGCTTTACCGACGCTCCGGCCACGGGCCGATGCTGCGGGTCGTGCACGATTCCTTGTATTTTTCCGAAAATTGTCGCGTGGAGCAGCGTGCCACAAAACAAGAACACAGCGAGACACAAACCGAAAATCAACTTGCGCACAACGCCTCCGTCCTGAATTTTGATTTTTCAGTTCTTGCGGACGAGGCTAACTGCGCGGAGGTTGGAACGGACCAGCAAGGAAACCGGCGGACAAATTGAAAACAGGGTATTGCGATCGAGCGAAACGCGAAACTTTCGGCTGATTAACAGAAGCGACGACAGAAGCCCGAGCCGGCGGAAACGGCGCAATCAACCCGTAATCCATGCGCTGTTGCCCGGATCGCATGCTGCAATCCATCAGGTGCCCTAGCGCGCCGTGATGGCATGCCATTTCTTCCTCATGGGATGCCGGCGTCGTGTTGCCTGCCGGAGAATGATGATGACCGCCATGCGGCAAACAGCACATACCATTGCAATCCGGCATGCCCGGATCCACCGCGCGCGCCAGCAAAGCCAGCGGCGTAGCCAGCAGCGCGATTATCACGAGAATAGCTTGCACACGGCGCATCGCCAAAAATTCTACCACAGCGCATCCCGCCTCGCATCTACGGGGCAAGATCGCGCCGCGAAATTTCCACACCCCCGGTTTGCGCCCACAAAAACATCGCGGTACGCTGGCTTTGTCGTGCTGCCCTTCAAATTAATCTACGATCATCGCTACGACCTGAACCTCGGCGAACACGTATTCCCGTCGCAGAAATATCGCCTGGTGCACGAAGCGCTCTTGCAAAGCGGAATCGCGGACAGCGCGAATTTCCTCTCGCCCGCTCCCGCCACCGACGACGACGTCCTGCGAGTCCACACATCCGCCTATGTCCGCAAACTCAAGACGGCCTCGCTCTCCCGCGCCGAGCTCCAACAACTGGAAATCCCGTACTCCCAGGAACTGATCGATGCCTGCTGGCTGGCAGCCGGCGGCTCAATCCTTGCCGCACAACGCGGGCTCCAAGACGGGTGGGCTGCGAATATCGGCGGCGGTTTCCACCACGCCTGCCCCGATCACGGTGAAGGTTTCTGCGTGCTTCACGACGTAGCCATCGCTATCCGCCGCCTGCAATTCGACAAAGCGATTGAGAGAGCTATGGTCATTGACACCGACGTGCACCACGGCAACGGCACCGCCGCAATCTTCGGCGGCGACGATGAAGTCTTCACGCTCTCGATTCACCAGCTGCATAACTATCCGTTCCTCAAGCCGCCATCCAGCATGGACATCAACCTACCCGACGGTGTAGAAGACGAAGCCTATCTAGCGATCCTAGAAGAGCATTTGCACAAAGCCTTCTCCAATTTTTTCCCGCAAATTATATTTTACGTAGCCGGCGCCGACCCCTATCGCGAAGATCAACTGGGCGGCCTGGCGCTAACATTGAACGGGCTAGCGCGCCGCGACGCCCTGGTAATGGAATACGCCCGCAACAATAATTGTCCCCTCGTAATTACTCTGGCAGGAGGCTACGCCCGCCGCGTGCAGGACACCGTGGCAATCCACGTAGGCACAATCCTGGCAGCCCGCGATGCAGCAGGGAAGAAAGCGGCAGGAAACTAACGACTTAATCTTTGTGGGTCGTGGCTTCAGCCACGACACCAGGCCCGCCGGGGCGGTGCGGCTTTAGCCCTGAAGTGCAGATTTCGCAGTCACAACAATACCCCGGTCACACTGCTCGCCCTCAGTTCGCAGCCGCCGCCACGCCAGAACCCACCGCCGCCTGGATCGCATTCGTAAGGTTCTCCGCAAATCCTTCCGGCGGATAGCCATTGATGCGATAAGTGATTTTTCCCGCGCGATCCAGGATCATCACCGTGGGCAACGACTGCACTTTCACAAAATCATCCAGTCCATCTGCATAAACCACCGGCACATCCCACTTTTCATGGCTCAGAAAAGGCGCCACCAGCGTTTCGTCCTCATCCGTATTCACCGCGTAAAAAACAATATCCGCATTTCCCGCGTAATTCTTGGCCACCTGCACAAACTGTGGTTCCAGCTCGCGGCAAGGCCCGCACCAAGTAGCCCAAAAACTCAGCACCAGCACTTTTCCGCGCAGAGGCGCCAGTAGCACAGCCGATCCGTCCATCTTTCGCAGCACAAACGCATAAGCGTCCTTGGCATTTTTATTTCCCGCCGCCGGACTCGCCGCAGACGCCGCTCCAGCCGCAGCCGCGCCCAGCAGATCGTACTGCGCCAGCGCCGCTTCGCCCAAGCCCAGCTCGCTCCCGTGCAGCTGCCGCCATACATTCCCCAAACGCTTGCGCACCTCGCGCCGGTTCACTTTTCCCACCGGCCCATCTTCTGGCAGCACGAACGCCAGCAGATATTCCTGCGCGGCAGTCGCGTAGTCACGCCGTATTTCCGCAATCTCGCCAAGCTGTTCCGCCGCCACGGCATTCGGGCGCACGGAGTAGCTCATCCGCAAATCTTTCTCCGCAGCCGCGTCATCGTGTTGCGATTTCTCAATTTGCCCGCGCAAATTATAAAGCGCCGCGCGTAATTCATCGTGATGCACCTGCCATTCCGCCAGCGAAACCCTCGGTGGTTTTTCCGCTGCGGTGGTTTTGTCAATGCGGTCCAGCACGCGGCTCACATATCCAGCCGCGCGCCTCAGACTGGCTTCGTCGCCGGCTTTCTGCAGCTGACCCACCGCCAGCATCATGATTTCGGAATCGTCTGGTCGCAGCGCAATCAGCTCTTCGGAATATTTCAGGGCGCAAGCGTCGTCCTGCACCTGCTCGCAGGATTCCACCAACGCGCGAATCACAGCCGCCTTGCGCGGCGCGTCCGGAAATCGCTGCAGATAACGCTCCAGATTGCGCACCAGCGCCCCGCGATCGTTCCCCGCATCCGCAATCGTCTTTTGCAATTCCGTTTCGGGGTCCGCGTCTTTCCTTGAAATCGCATCCGACGGCGCCTTGGCCCCAGCCGTCGGTGGCGTCGCATTTTGCGCGCGCGCACACCACGCCCCACCAAGCCCCCCCCAAGAAAGTAGCAGCAGGAAAAAACAGCGGCAGATTGCAGAACGGCTTTCGCAGGCTGGAAAGGACAACTAGACCCTCTCAGAAAACTCCGTGCAGCTGCACTACCAACGCAATTCTAACGCCAAAGGGCGAAAGCACAAACGCACGCGGGGAATTAAGAACATCCATCACTTCAAGGAAACGCTGCCCGAAGAAGTCTGCACCTCCACGCGCGCTTTGCCATCTCCCAGCCGCGCGTGCAGTTCGTGCTTTTGCGCAGTTCCTTCCATCACAATCGGAATCGCCGCATCAATATCGCCCGAGCTCGAATGCGCCATTAGTCGGAAACTAGCCGAAGGAGCAACCTGCAGCTCCACGTCGCCGGAGCTCGTGCGAATGTCCCAGTAATTCGAACCCGCGGGATTGCCCTCAATAACCACGTCGCCCGAACTCGTCCGCAGCCGAATATCGGCGGACGCGCCCTTGATCGTAATATCTCCGCTTCCCGTGCTAGCTTCCACCGCGTCAGCGGGATTCGTGATTTCCATATCGCCAGAGCCGCTGTGCAGACGTACTTGATTGTGCACATCCTCCAGCGTGATATCGCCCGAACCAGTCGTCGCCTGTACTTGCCCTCGCACCTGCGAGAACTTGATCTCACCGCTGCCTGTCATGGCCTGCACGTCGCCGGAAATATTCGAAGCCTTGATTCCACCGGAGCCCGAAACAAAATTCGCCGGGCCCTTGATCCCGTCCACCTCCACATCGCCGGAACCAGTGGCGGCATGAATCTGTGCGTCGGCCGGTACCACGATCGTGTAATCAATGGACGCGTTGCTGTTGTGCGACCCCGACCCGCCGATGCGAATCAAGTTGCCCTCCTGCGATAACGGAGGATTCGCGGCGAGTTCTTGCACGCGTGTCTGGCTGTCTTTTTCAGACCACGAACGTGCTTCGATGTCGCCGTGTACGCGCACTTCGCCCGGCGCTCCCGCGACTGATATGTGCATCGCCGCTGCCATTCGTCAGCTCGACGCGCACTGGGCCATTCACCGTGAAAGTCTTATCAAACGTCCCTTCGGCGCTGGATTGCGGCCTGCATCCCGCCAGCAGCAATGCTGCGCAAGCCACCTGCGAAATCCAACCGAGTCTGTGTGAACGCTTCATTTTTCGCTTTCGCCGCCTCGAGGTTGGCCTCCCGGACGTGTGCATTCACAAGGCCCGGGCACCCTTCCTATCAGAGATATACGAGGATAAGCAACCAGAAGTTCCCGCGGCGGCAGTTTTCATCGTTGTAGCGGCGCAGTTCAGTGCGCCATCGGTGAAGCGGCAATCGCCGATTCCGCTCCCGCGAGGCGGGACCGTCGTCACTTTATCTTGAGCAGGGAATTCAGCGAACCTTGGCGGTAACCTTCCAAATCCACCGTCACAAACGTGAACCCGGCGCCTCTAACGCCTTCAGCAATTTTCCGCGAGACCTCAGGGTCAAATCCCCGCGCCAGCTCCTCAGGAGCAATCTCAATCCGCGCCAGCTCCCCATGCGCCCGCACACGAAATTGCCGGAACTCCAGCGCCCGCAGCACCGCCTCCGCCCGATCGATTTTCTCCAGTAGTTCAGGGGTTACCGCAGTTCCATAAGGCACGCGCGACGAAAGACAAGCCGAAGCAGGACGATTCCACGTAGCCAATCCAGTTCGTTGCGAAAGAAACCGGATCTCAGCCTTGGAGAGTTTGGCATCCAGCAGCGGCGCTAACACATGATGTTCGCGCGCCGCGCGATGCCCCGGCCGGAAATCTCGCGTATCATCCGCGTTAATTCCGTAAGCAATCGCCGCAAACTCGTGCGCACGTGCCAGTGCATCCATCTGATCGAACAGCTCGTCCTTGCAGTGGTAGCAGCGATCGGCGTTATTGGCCACGTAAAGAGGATTTTCCAATTCGTGCGTTAGGACGAATTCGTGGCGCAAACCAGTCGCGGCAACAAACGCCTCTGCCTGCTCGCGATCGTGCCGCGAAAAACTAGCCGAGAGCGCCGTGATCGCCAGCGCGCGTTCCCCCAGCGCCTGCTGCGCAGCCCAAGCAAGATAGGCCGAATCAGCCCCGCCGGAAAACGCCACCAGAACGGAATCGAGCCGCCGCAAATCCGCGAAAAGTTTGTCCTGCTTGGCGAGCGCCCCCGCCGTTTCTACCGCTGCAGCAGCAGCGGCAGCTGCATCCGCAGCTATCGGCAATTGCCTAACGTTGGACATAGACGAGCCAGTATAACCGAATTCCGCCTACTGAAAATCCAGCAGCACATCCACCTTGGCGTTCTGCGGATCCAGCTGCAGAAATTTTCCGATCTTGTCGTAGTGCACCGGCAGCCCCACAAACGCCGCCTTAATTCCGGCGCTGACAAAATCATCGTACACGCCCTTGTCAAAAACCGCGCCCGGCGCGATGTTCCATGCCTTCTTCAATCGCCGCTCGCCCTCCATCGAAAGCCCGGTGAGCACCAGTTTTCCCATGTGATACTGCGGTCCTTCGGTCACCTGCACAACATACTTCACGCGTTTGGTCCCGTCGTCAAACTGCGGCGCTGGATTCACCGCCGCGTCCAGAAAACCAAGTTGCCCATATGCCGCGCGCGCGGTTTCCCAGAAGGATTGAATCTTGTTGCCATCCGCGGGGTCGCCGGCCAGCAAAGCGCAAAATTTATTGAGGTCTTGCACCGTCATCGAATCGTTGCCCTTCCATTCCACTCCGCCCCACGCATATTGGACGCCTACGTCAATCGGCGCCGCGACTATCAACTGTCCGGAAAGCGGATTTGTCGGAGTCGCCGCAAAATGCGCCACCGGCTGCCCGAATTGCACCCTCAAATACGCGCGCGTCAGATACGCCGGCCGCACTTGTTCGAATTCGAAAAGTTCCACCTGGCTGCGCGAATACGGTTTGCCGATCAAGTCCGGTAGGCGCTCCTGCACCACGCGATCGTTCTGCGCCAGCGGGTCGGAGAAGTCGATCTTCTGGATCGTCAACTCCGTGCTCTCCACGCGAAATTGCTGCACGCTCAGATTGTTGAAAGGTTGCGCCACAACCTCGTGCGATACGCGCGCATGCAAGTTGTGTGCGTCCAGAAGTTTTTCCAGCGCGTCGGAAATCGCATCCAGAATCGTGCCTTTCATCGGCGCGCCGCCATCAAACAAAATCCCCGAACTCTTCAGCCCCGCGGCCAATTCCTCGTCGCTGAACCACGGAAAATTATCGAACGTCACCGGCAGCGCGGGCACGTCCGACACCTGGTATGTAACCTTCACTCCGTTGGCCACAGTCGCGAACTTGTATTGAATGTTCGCAAAAAGGCCCAGCGCTGCCAGTTTGTCAGCGGCGCCTTGCAGCTCCTCGCGGCCCACGGTCTCGCCAGGATGCAGCCCGATGGCTGTGACAATCTGCTCCGAAGTAAATCGCATCGAGCCGGCAACCAGCACGGAATCCAGCCGTGCCGTTCCCGGCCGCACATTTTGCGGAGCCTCGCGCAGACGCGACGCAGACAGCGGCGTGAGTGCGATGCCGAGCAGGAGGCACGCGCAGAGCAGCGACGAGAGCCTGTGGAAGAAGTGGTGGCGCATCATCCCACAATTCTAGAACACAGAAACCGTAAGGGGAACCCGCGAATTGCGGACCGCCAAGAAAAGTCAGTCGCGAAGTCCGTCGAGCAGTCTGTGAAAAAATGCCGCCAACCTGCTATTCGACCGTGACCGATTTCGCCAGGTTGCGCGGCTGATCCACGTCACAACCGCGGCGCACAGCGATGTGATACGCGAGCAATTGCAAGGGAACAATCTCAAGTATCGGCGCCAGCAACTCCGGCGCCGCCGGCACTTCCACCACGTGATTTGCAATTTCACGCGCTTGGCGGTCGCCTTCCGTAATCACCGCGATCACGATTCCATCGCGCGCCTTCACTTCCTGCATGTTGGAAATGGTTTTCTCGTAGCGCGTCATCGAAGCCGGATCCGATTCGTCGCGCGTCGCGATCACCACTACCGGCAAATCCTCGTCAATCAACGCGTTCGGCCCGTGTTTCATTTCTCCCGCCGGATATCCCTCGGCGTGAATGTAGGAAATTTCCTTCAGTTTCAGCGCGCCTTCCAGCGCGATGGGGTAATGAATGCCGCGCCCCAGATACAGAAAATCCGTATGGCGAAAAAAAAGCCGCCCCAGCTCTTCCAGCTCCGCATCGTGCTGCAGAATCGTTTCAATCTTGTGCGGGATGCGTGTCAATTCCTGCATCAACGTTCTTGCGGCCGCCGGCGTCTGTTTGCCGCGTACCTGCGCCAGATACAGTGCGGTGAGCATCAGCGCGGTCAATTGCCCCGTAAACGCCTTCGTGGATGCGACGCCAATTTCCGGCCCGGCGTGCGTGTAAATCGTCCCGTTGGCCTCGCGCGTCAGCATCGAACCCACCACATTGCAGATTCCCAGAATTTTCGCCTCCTTCTGCCGCGATTCCCGCTGCGCCGCCAGCGTGTCCGCCGTCTCGCCCGACTGGCTGATGGCGATCACCAGATGATGTTTGTTAACGATGGGATCGCGATAACGAAATTCGCTGCCGTAATCCACTTCCACCGGCAAATGCGCCAGCCGTTCGATCATGAATTTGCCGGCCAGCGCGGAATGCCAGCTCGTTCCGCACGCGATAATTTTAACTCCATGAAAATTCTGAAATTCCTCCTCGCTGATATCCATTTGGTCCAGGAACACCTTTCCGGTGTCCTGCGAAATTCTTCCCAGCAGTGTGTCGCGTACCGCGCGCGGCTGCTCGAAGATTTCCTTCTGCATGAAATGTTTGAACCCGCCCTTTTCCGCCATGATCGGGTCCCACGTAACATGCTGCGGCTCCCGCTTGATCGGGTGCCCCTGAAAATCCATCACGCACACGCCCTGCGGCGTCAGCACCGCCAGTTCGCCATCGCCCAAAAAGAAAACGCTGCGCGTGTGTTGCAGAATCGCCGGAATGTCGCTGGCCACGAAAAATTCCTGCTCGCCCAGACCTATGACAATCGGCGGACCCAGCCGCGCTGCCACAATCTTCAGCGGATCTCGAGTGGACAAAGCCACCAGCGCAAACGCCCCGGTCATCACCTTCACGGATTGCAGCACCGCCGCTTCCAGCGACGCGCCCTGCGAATATTTCTCAATCAGGTGGGCAATGATTTCCGTGTCGGTCTCAGTAATGAATTTATGCCCTTCGGCAATCAGCTGATGCTTCAGTTCGAGGTAATTCTCAATAATCCCATTGTGCACCACCACAATTTCTCCGCTGCAATCCCGATGCGGATGCGCGTTCTCCTCGGTAGGGCGGCCATGCGTGGCCCAGCGCGTGTGTCCGATCCCATAAACGCCTTCCAGCGGCGCCGTACGGATGGATTCTTCCAGGTTGTGCAGCTTTCCCGGCGCGCGCCGAATTTCCAGCTTGCCGTCTTTTTGCACCACGGCAATTCCGGCCGAATCATAGCCGCGATATTCCAGCCGCTTCAGCCCATCCAGAATCAGCGGCACCACGAGTTTGTTGCCAATGTAACCGACAATTCCGCACACGGGAATTTGCTCCTGCAAGCTGGCTTGGGATCGAAGCTGCAAGCAGCCGCGCCTAGAATAAGGTTAGCACATCACCTAAATCCGACAACGGCGGCGGCGACAACAAGTGCGGCACACGTTACGCGGCCGAAAAACACGGCCTCGGAACCGTCAGGGGTGTCACTCCAAAATGTCGAAGCGGAATTCCTCAATCACGGGATTAGTGAGCACGTCCTTGGCAATCCGTTCCACCTGCGTCTTCGCTTCTTCGCGGCTCATCCCATCCAGCGCCAACACAAAAAATTTCCCCTGGCGCACGTCTTTCACCGCCGAATATCCCAGCGACGACAACGCTCGTTGAATGGTTTGACCCTGCGGATCCAGAACCGTGGTTTTCAACATCACCCAGACGTGTGCTTTCATCCGCAAGATTATAGCAGCCTCGCCGAATCCGCCGCCGCACGAAAATCCAGCAGATATTTTCGCTTATCTTCCGGCGGCAAAAACGCCGCGTGAAAACTCTGCTCCATCAACCGCACCAGCTGTGGCGTGGTCACTCCCAGCGCCGCTACGTTGGAATATTCCGTCAGCAAATCAGTATGAAACATTCCGGGATCATCCGTGGAAAGCGTAACCGCAATTCCGCGCTTGATGAAATCCCTTAGCGGATGATCGCGCAGCGACACATCAACTTTCTCTGCTTGCCGCGCCAGCGCGCCCGTGCACAAATTGCTCGTCGGACAAATTTCCAACACCACCCGGCGCATCGCCAGCGTATCCGCGAACGCCGCATCGCGCATTACCGCGATGCCGTGCCCTATTCGCTCCGCTCCCAGCAGTTCGATCGCTTCGCGCACTGAATCCGGCCCGCCAATTTCCCCCGCGTGGCACACGATGTGCAGCCCGTCCTGCCGCGCCAGATCAAACGCCGGCCGGAAATTAATTGTGGGGTACGCCAGCTCATCGCCGCCCATGCCAAACGCCACCACGCCCAGAGCCTGCATCTTAGCCGCCCAGCGCGCAACTTCCTTCGCCGGATCGGGCCCAAATTGCCGTGCCGCGTCCAGGATGAACGCCGTGCGCAAACGCGCGAACGGCACGGAGTGCGTTGCATCGCGAATTGCCGCTACAGTCGCTTCCAGATTCTGCATCCGCCGCAAAATCACGCCCGCGGAAATCGTGAATTCCGCATACACCACGTTCTGTCGCACCAGCTCTTCGCACAACTGCCGCGTGATCAGCGCGTAATCATCCGGCGTGCGCAGAAAAGAGGTTACCCACTTGAAAGTTTCCAGAAATCCGTTGAAGTTCGTAAAATTATAACGCGCTGCAACCTCTTCCGGAGTCAGCACCACTCCATGCCGCGCCGCGAGTTTCAAAGCGGTATCCGGCCGGATCGATCCTTCCAGGTGCAGATGCAGTTCCGCTTTCGGCAGCGCGTCGATGGCCATGGGCGGCCGGGCAGTCTGTGTTTGCACGTTCATTCTAGTGTTGCGGCAATTGGGGCCGGCCTGCATTGATCCAGGCCGTCAGCCAATACGAGCCTACGTCGGTGGAGGCGTCCGATAGCTGGCGCACCAGAATCGCTCCGGCCAGCGAATAAAACCGGTCGTAATAATCTTGCGAGTAACTGCTGAGCCCTTCGTGCGCGCGTCGGTCAGCCAGCAGCACATTTTCCAGCCACGAATGTGCCGTCAAACAAAGCTCGAAAGCATGGTCGGTAGGATCGTGAATGAATGCCGCGTCGCTGGGCTGCACGAAGAAAAATAATTGATACCGGTCAACCAAACCACTGGAGAATCTTTCATTCACGCCGGGCTGCGCCGAAAGCTTCCCATCCACATTAGTCGTAGTATTAAAAGGATCGTGCGCTGCGTTCACATAGTGCGCCAAAGTCGCCGCGAAAATCCGCACCTGATTCCAATCGTGCTCGTGAAATGCGTCGGTCAGCTTCTTGCTGTAAAAACCGATCTCCCACGGAAGAATTCCGTACTGTTCCAGCACGCGCCGGTTGAATTTCGTGATCGCCGCATTGTAATCGCGCGGCAAAGCGGAGAAGGGAAATGGCCCGTAGTGATCCAGCTGAATAAAATCCGTATGACGCGCAGTCCCGGTTCTCGGGTCCGCTTCATCCGCCCCACCCACGTGCTCCACCAGAAACTGTCGGTTCGCGTAAAAAAACGGCTGCATTTCCTGCGGCAGAGTGTCTACCGCCCGATTCGTCACCAACCGGTCTGCAGTCTCGCCCCAGCCAAAAAGCGGCGCCAGCGCGAGGCATAAAATCCCCGCCGACAAAATCATCGCGCGTTGCAGCGAACGGCGCATCAACGCAGTTTATCCTTATCCCGATCAGAGTCGGACTTGATGTTCGCGTCGGAAAGCTGGCTGTGGCGGCGCCCGTAAAAATAATAAAAACACAGTCCGATCAGTAGCCAGACGAAGAACCGGATCCAGTTCGTAATCGGGAGACCGGCCATTAACAGCAGGCAGGTCAGAATCGTAATCACCGGCGCCAGTACTCCTCCCGGCGCGCGAAACGCCCGCGGACGGTCCGGCTGTTTGTAACGCAGAATCAGCACCCCGCCCGCAACCAACGCGAATGCAAAAAGCGTCCCGATGTTCGAAAGGTCCGCCAAAGTTCCGATATCCAGCAAACCCGCCGGAATTCCCACCAGAAATCCCGCCATGATCGTCGAAAAATCCGGTGTGCGAAATCGCTTGTGCACGCGGCTGAACACCCGCGGCAACAATCCGTCGCGCGACATCGCGAACCACACCCGCGCCTGCCCCAGCTGAAATACCAGCAGCGAAGAAATCATGCCGGTCAACGCGCCCAGCAGCACGATCAGCTGAATGTTTCTGAAGCCCAGCTTCTTTAGCGTGTTCACCACCGGCGCCGCATCGTCCAGCAGCGTCTCCCAGCGCACCAGTCCCGTCAACACCACCACCACCGCGATATACAAAAGCGTGCAAATCACCAGCGTCGCGATAATCCCAATCGGCAAATCGCGCTTGGGCTGCTTACACTCTTCTGCGGCGGTCGAAACAGAATCAAACCCAATGTAGGTAAAGAAAATAATCGAGCCGCCAGTCAGAATTCCCGGCCATCCATTCGGCGCAAAAGGATGCCAGTTTGCCGGATGCACGTAGCGCGAAGCGAAAATCACGAACACCATGATCGCCGCGATTTTCAGCAGCACCATAATGTTATTGGCATTCGCCGATTCACGGATACCGCGCACCAGAATCACCGTCAGCAACATCACAATAATGAAAGCCGGCCAGTTGAATCCGAAATGCCAACCGGGAGCGTACAAACTATTTCCCTGGAGATCCGCCAGCCCCGCCGGAAGATAAGCCGGCGTGATCCAGCGCAAACTGGGATGCACTCCAAACCAATCCAGCAGATTCACCACGTGCGCGGAAAATCCGACACTAACCGCCATATTGGAGACCGCGTATTCCAAAATCAAATCCCATCCGATAATCCATGCGATCAGTTCGCCCATCGTCGCGTATGTGTATGTGTAAGCGCTGCCCGCGATCGGAATCATCGCCGCCAGCTCGGCATAACAAAGCGCCGCGAACGCACACACCACTCCCACCAGCACGAATGAAAGCGCAATCGCGGGTCCCGCGCCCGGCCGTCCGAACGACGCCGAGTGATAAATCAAATATTCCAGCAGCGGCGCGTTCAGCACGGATTTGAATTGCAATTTTTGCCCTGCGATCGCGGTGCCGATGATCGTGAAAATTCCCGAGCCGATTACCGCTCCAATTCCCAGCGAAGTAAGGCTCAGCCACCCCAGCGATTTCTTGAGCTGCTTTTCAGGATTCTCGGAATCGGAGATCAGCCGGTCAATATCCTTCGTGCGGAACAGCTGTGCGCCCAATCGTCACCTTCCCCGTGAGAGAGCGAAACTTTACCCTGCGAAAAGCTGGGGCGCAACACTGCGCGCCGTCGCCGTCCGCCAGCGACATCATCCTACAGCACAGCAGGTTCGTCCTAGCTCGTTTGTGCCGCGCACAGCGGTTTCGCACAACCACGCCTTATGCTAGCTGCAGCTTGGCGTAGCGCTCGATTAGTTTCTTCGCGCCGTGATCTTGAAAACTCACAGTCAACTTGCGCTCCTCGCCCTCGCCTTCGACATCGATGATCGTTCCCACGCCATATTTCGCATGACGCACGCGCGTCCCAATCAACGGGTCCTTCGACGAGCGCCGCGCGCCCCGCGATACCGCACCGTAAGGAGTCCGCGTCTTCTGCCGGTAACCATAATTCTCCGAAAATTCCGGATCCGGCTCATAACGCCGCGTTTCCCCAGGCTCCGACTGCGAACCCATCGCCGCCTCAATCAAATCTCCAGGAATTTCCGCGAGGAAACGCGAAGGCAGCGCTGCCCTTAACCGCTCTTCGCCGTATGTCCGCCGATACACTGCACGCGAAAGCACCAGCGACTGCTTCGCGCGCGTCATGCCCACATAAAATAGCCGCCGCTCCTCTTCCACCTCAGCCTTGCTGCCCAGCGCGCGGCCGTGTGGCAGAAGCCCCTCTTCGAGTCCCGCCAGAAACACCGCATCAAATTCCAATCCCTTCGCGCTATGCAAAGTCATCAGCGAAACCGGAATCGTGTCGTCATACTGGTCCGAATCGCTCGCCAGCGCCGCCTGGTCCAGCACATCTTCCAGCGTCTGTCCCTGCTCCGTAGCCTCCGCCATCGCATTCGCCAACTCGCGCAAATTTTCCGCACGCGAAGTGTGCTCCAGATTGTCTTGCTGCTCCACCCAATCCAGATACCCAGTGCTGCCCAGCACGCGCTCGATCAATTGCGTCGGCTGCAGGTCCCGGCAATCATTCTGCAAATCCTCGAGCAACTTGCAAAAAGACCGCAGCGCCCCGCTGAATTTCTTCCCCATTAGAAATTCGCCGCTGGAAATCACCGACCACAGCGACTGTGACGTTTCCCTAGCGCGCGCTTCCAGAGCAGCTACCGTCACCGCGCCGATCCCACGCGGCGGCACATTCAGCACGCGCAGCAAAGCTACATCGTCCTCCGGATGGAAAATCAAGCGCACATACGCCAGCGCATTCCGCACCTCCGCGCGCTCGTAAAAACTGAATCCCCCCACCACGCGATAGCGTATCCCCAGCCGCCGCAGCACCTCCTCAAACGAACGCGACTGCGCGCCCGTCCGGTACAGCACAGCAATCCGCGCGTCCGGCTCGTTGCGCACCAGCCCAGACAGCTGTCCGCAGATATACTCAGCCTCCGCCGAAGAATCCGGCGCTTCAAAAAATTTCAGCCGCGCCCCCGCTCCCAAGGTCGCCTGCAGAGTCTTGCCCAGCCGGTCGGGATTGTTTTTCACCACCGCCGCCGCCGCGTCCAGAATCGTCTGCGTCGAACGGTAATTTTCTTCCAGTCGAATCAGCTTCGCGTCCGGAAAATCCGCCGTGAACCGCTTCAAGTTGCCAGCCCGCGCCCCGCGCCACGCATAGATCGACTGGTCTTCATCACCCACCACGCAAACGTTCTTGCGCGTACCAGCCAGCAACCGCACCAATTCTTCCTGCGAGCGATTAGTATCCTGGAATTCATCCACCATCAAATAATGGAAACGCGCATTCCACGCCGCGCGCACATCCGCATGTTCGCAGAGCAACTCCACCGCCCGCAGCAGCAAATCGTCAAAATCCAGCGCCGCAGCCTTCCGCAAAATATCGTTGTAAACGCGAAATACCTCCGCAGCGTGCTTCCGCGCGTCATCCCGCGCCTCCGCAGCCGAAGCAAGCATCTCGTCCGCAGTCAGGCCATGATTCTTCGCGTAACTGATCTGCGCGCGCATGCTCCGCGGCGGATAATCGTCGGTGGATAGTTCCAGCTGCGCCATAGCGCGTTTCACGGCCGAGGCCTGGTCATCACCATCGTAAATCGCGAAATCGCGAGGCAAACCTAGATGTTGCGACTCACGCCGAATCAATCGTGCGCAGAATGAGTGGAACGTCGAGACCCACACATCCGAAGCGTCGCGCCCAGTCGAGCGCAGCAAATCGCCAATGCGCTCCTTCATCACCGCCGCAGCTTTGTTGGTAAACGTCACCGCCAGAATCGCGCTGCCCGGCACGCCCATCTCAATCAGGTGCGCCACGCGATACGTAATCACGCGCGTCTTGCCCGTGCCCGCCCCAGCCAGTACCAGCAAGGGACCTTCGGTCGTCAGCACAGCCTCGCGCTGCCGCTCATTCAATTTTTCGAGCAAAGTGGAGGATGAAGTGGAATTGTTCAAGCGCAAATTCTAACTGACCGCACCGGATAGAGCAATTTTCGCTGCACAATCGAATCAGCAGCAGAACCGGTCCCACGAAGAAACTCTGTTACAATCGTGCGATTTTGCAGGAGCATTTTGCAATCATGGGTCGTCGAAAAATACTGATGTGGCTGCAGGGTCTGGTCATGGCCTTCGGTGGCGGCGGCCTATTCGTCGTCACGTTCTTCGATTCGTCGGTGCTTTCCTTCCCATTCTTTCCAGACGCAGTGCTCATCGAACTTTGCATCGCCAATCACGCGCGCATGCCCTATTACGCTGCGATGGCCGCGTTCGGTTCGCTCTTAGGCAGCATGGTTCTCTATTTCCTCGCGAAAAAGGGCGGCGAAGCTTTCTTTCACAAGCACGCCGGCGGCAAAGCGGAAAAAATTAAACAGTGGGTGGATAACAACGGTTTCCTCAGCGCGTTTCTTCCCGCCCTGCTCCCGCCGCCCTTTCCATTCAAGCCCTTCGTCCTGGCGGAAGGAGTTTTCCAAGTCCCGCCGCGCACTTTCATACTCGCCATTCTCCTGGGCCGGGCGCTGCGCTACGGCGGCGAAGGAATTCTCGCCGTGCGCTACGGCGACGCCGCCCTCGACTACCTGAAGTCGCACGGCGGCAGATTTGTGTTGGCGATGCTGGTGCTTATCCTGCTGCTCTACCTCCTCACTCACTTCGTATTCCGCAGTCCCGCGAAAACGCTGTAATCTCTGCGCGGCCTGTAAACGGAACATCCAATCGTCACTACCGTTCCGCCGAGCCAGCATACCGAAATTCCTGCCACATCACCCGTAAATCGCTGCTCAGTTCCACGCGTACAATAATGTTATCCGCGCCGCGGTCGCCAGGCGCAAAACTCATATCGCGCAACGTGAACCGATAGCCCTCGTCGTCGCGCCCGAAACTGGCCAGTGGAAACCGCGCGTACCGCAGAAATGTTTTCGCTGCCGCCGTATTTTCCGCCGCGACCAGCGCCGCGGAATCCTCCGGCTTGTAATGCGCCACAGCTCGATCCGGATCGAACGCCGCTCCAGGCGCAAGCGAAATCTCAACCACATCAATAGCGTTGTCCGTGGACACCACTCCGCGCCAAGCGAACGGCGAAAGCGCAGAAGGGAAGCCCCCCACATTCAGCGGCGCAGCCCCGTGATACTCGCGCGAATTCAGTTCGTCCAGCGCGCGGCTGTGCAACCCAGCGCGGACTCCTACATAAATCAGCAGCAGCAATAATGTAACGACAGCAGGGCGCCGCCCACGCGGCCCTATCCCTCGCTCTCCAATCTCCTCGCTGACCAATCGAAACAATTCCGGCAACCCCAAACCCAACACCAGCAGCACCAAAACCCAAGGATCAACATCGCGAAGCAGATTCCACGCGGTCCGGCCCAAGCGAAAAGGCCAAAGCAACTGGACCCCAATCCCGCTCGCAAGATCCAATAGCAAATGCGCCCCAACGCCCACAGCACAAACCACTACCGCCGTAAGCAAACTCAAAGCAGGTAACGTCGAAGTTAGCCCGTTTGCAGGGAACCGCCGTGAAATGGCCCAGAAGCTGACTGCCAAAACACAGACCATCACCATCGAGACTGGAACGGAATGTAACGCACCACGATGAAATCGCAAAAAAGCGGAAGGACCGCCAAGGCAACTCAAGAAATCAAGATCAGCCGCAACACCGGAAACCATCAGCATCGCGAGCCCGTAACGCGGCAGCAGTTTCTGGCCAGCCCGCGCCAGCATCACAGCTAGCAGCGCGTGAGTAAGAATCTCCACGGTAGTGTCTTCACTGCGGCTACTTCAAATGAGCCGGCGTCACCAACGAAAGTGCGCCCGGCACAATCCGAAATGCCAGCGGCAAAGCCCCAATCGGCTCGCCGTCCACTTGCGCAAACACCTCTGCCCCGTTCGCCGATTCGCAAATCACCTCAGTATGCTTCCAGGCCGCAATCCCTTCCATGCTGCGCAGTTTTCCCATCCACAAAGCTGGCAGACAAGCCATGTAGCGCAGCCGGCTGCGCGTGGAATTCGTCAAAAACTCGAACGAATCCTCGAACAAGTTGGCGCCGGTAGTAATCTTGAACGGCCCGCCATAATTCACAGTGCGGCCCACCACAATAATAGACGCCAAATGTTCCCGCCCGTCCGACCGCACCCGCATCTCCGGAAAATCGTAACCAACAAGCTGACGCATCCCCTCGACCCAATACGCCAAAACCCCAGCCCGTTTTTTCAATTCGCCATTCACCGCATTCACAATCGCGCCGTCAGGACCAGCGCCAGCCACGCTAAGAAAATAACGCCCATAGGCAGGCATGTCCGCCGAATGATTACCGTTCAGTGAAGTCGCCAGGCCCAGTGCCACGCGCCGTATCAATCCATCAGGAATTAAACGCGCCGCCTGCGGAATGTCCCAGGGAATCCGCAATTCCTTCGCCAGAATATTTGCAGTTCCCGCGGGCAGCAACGCCATAGGCACCGCGCTCCCCGCCAATCCATTAATAATCTCGTTCACCGTGCCGTCGCCGCCGCAAGCAATCACCATCCCGCGCCGCTGCTGCACGGCCTGACGCGCAATCCCCTGCGCAGATCCTGCGGCCGTAGTGGCAGCAATTTCCGTAGTAACTCCCGCGTCCTTCAGAATCCGCACGGCCTGCTCGATTTCCATAAAACGACGCTGCCGCCGCCCCCCGCTCGTGGGGTTGTAGATCAGCAGCGCGTCGTGAATTCCTTGAGGCATCGGTTGGCGTTCATCCTGTGAAACTAAACGGTCATTGTATAATACCCCGCGCAATTCACCGACGGCATTGGCACGGGGTGTTCATGGCTAAGAACAGCGCGGTTGCAAAAGAAATCGAACGTCTGCGCGAAAAAATCCGCCATCACGAATATTTGTACTACGCGAACGACGATCCGGAAATCACCGACGCGCAATTCGACAAGCTCATGAACCAGCTCAGAAAGCTGGAAGCCGAGAATCCCAAGCTAGCCTCGCCCGATTCGCCCACCAAGCGCGTCGGCGGCGTAGCCCGCGAAGGATTTCAGCAAGTCCGCCACAAAACCCCGATGATCAGCCTCGACAATGCCTTCTCCTTCGAGGAACTCGCGAATTTCGATCGCCGCGTCCGCGAACTCACCGGCCGCGAAAAAGTCGAATACGTCACCGAACACAAATTCGACGGCCTCAGCATGTCCCTCATCTATGAAAAAGGCGCGCTGGTCCGCGGCGTCACGCGCGGCGATGGCAACACCGGAGAAGACGTCACTCCCAACGTCCGCACCATTCGCTCCATCCCGCTCTGGATTGACGCAGCCCGGCTCAAAAAAGCCGCCATCCCACATTCATTCGAAGTCCGCGGCGAAGCCATCATGACCCGCAAAGCTTTCGAAGCCATGAACGAGCAGCAAGACGCCAAAGGCGAAAAGCGCTATGCCAATCCCCGCAACGCAGCCGCAGGCTCCGTCCGCGTTCTCGATCCCAACATCACCGCATCGCGAAATCTAGGTTTTTTCGCCTACTACCTGCTAGTGAACGGCCGCGTCCCCAAAAAACGCCACTCCGAAATCCTCGAAGCGCTCAACGATCTCCGTTTCAAAGTCAGCCCCGACTGGTCCCTCTGCCACGGCGTCGCCGAGGTTGAAGACTACATCACCAAATGGGACGCTAAACGCGAAACGCTCCCCTACGAAATTGACGGCATCGTAGTAAAAGTCAACGAAGTTGGCCTGCAGAACGAGCTCGGCTTCACTTCCAAAGCCCCCCGCTGGGCCATCGCCTACAAGTATCAAGCGCATCAGGAAACCACGCTGCTGAAACAAATTGAAGTCAGCGTAGGGCGCACCGGCGTCCTCACTCCCTTTGCCGTTTTCGAGCCGGTGCAAATCGGCGGCGTCACCGTCACCAAATCCACTCTGCACAATATGGACGAAGTCCAGCGCCTCGGCGTCCACGCGGGCGACACCGTGTTAGTCGAACGCGCCGGCGAAGTAATCCCCCACGTCCTGAAAGTAGTGAAGCACGGCAAAGAAGAAAAAGAGTTCAAGATGCCGGATAAATGTCCCGTCTGCGGCATGAGGGTCCACCGTGCCGAAGGCGAAGTCGCCTACCGCTGCGTCAACGTCTCCTGCCCCGCGCGCAAGAGGGAATCACTGCTGCACTTCGCCGGCCGCCACGCCATGAACATTGATGGCCTCGGCGAAAAAATCGTGGACCAGCTCCTCGAAAAAGATTTAGTGAAAGACTTCGCCGGCCTTTACAAACTCGATCTGAAAACGCTCGAAAATCTGGATCGCATGGGCGAAAAATCCGCGCAAAATCTCCTCGACGAAATCGCCGGCAGCAAGAAGAACACCCTCGCCCGCCTCATCTACGCCATCGGCATGCCCTTCGTCGGCGAACGCACCGCGCAACTCCTCGCAGAACATTTCGGCTCGATGGCCAAACTAGCCGAAGCCACCCAGGAAGATTTAATGGAAGTTCCCGAAGTTGGCCCGAAAGTAGCCGAAGGCGTCCGCGAATTTTTCTCCGAATCCGCCAACCGCAAACTAATCGAACATCTCCGCGCCATCGGCGTGAACATGAAAGAAGAACGCCAGGCCGCGGTGTCCACCCGCTTCGCCGGCATGACCTTCGTCTTCACCGGCACGCTAGCCAAGCGCAGCAGAGAAGAAGCCGAAGCCCTCGTGGTCTCCCACGGCGGCAAACCCGGTAACTCAGTAAGCAAAAAAACCACCTACGTCGTAGTAGGCGAAGACGCCGGCTCCAAGCTAGCCAAAGCCAAAGTCCTGGGTGTAACAATCCTCAGCGAACCCCAATTCGAAAAGCTTCTAACGAGCAAATAGCTCTCCAGAATCAAAACGTTGCAGTACCCGAAGTTTGAGTAGCATCCACCCGCCCGCCTGAACCATAATCACGCCGTCAATGTCCTTTCTCCTCGTCACCAGACGAGCCGCCGCATTTATCCGCACTTGCCTGCCGGCCGATCCTTCCAGCTGGCGAGTCCTCCCGGGCGCAGCCTTGCTATTTATTTCCCACACTCTCCGCTGGTGACCGCAGTCTCGTTACTGCTCCAGGCTGTTACTTTGGGCCGGCGCTAACTATCCAATGTCAGTGCCAATCTTCACGGCCGGAGTCACAGCGTACTATCTCGCTTTATTCGGATGTAAAAAACCGGCGCGCCGCTTACTCGACTCAATTCTGCTTCCAGTCATCGTGGGCCTCGCGACAAAGCTGATCGTTGCGTTTTACTGGTTTCGTGATCCAGGCGAGCCAGCGCATTTTGTCAATCAAGTGCCCGGCACCACGCACCTCTGGCAGCCGCACATACTTCTCGCGCTTGCGGTAAACCGCAGCGTCGGTTTCCAGTTCAACAGCGTCGGGTTTATCTTCGTGCCCGCCTTCTTCGTTCTCTACAGCTGGGGCCGTGCCACGCTTCCAATTCAACTGCCCGCGCAGACAATTTCCGACGCTTCCATACCGGAAGACGAAAACCGGCGCACCATCTTGTTCGTCTGGATGACGATGGCCATGGTTTTTATCACCGGGCTTCCCGAGCCCGCGTTGGAAGTGTTCGGCTCTTCGGGAATCATTCGCTTCGCGCAGCTGCACCCGGATTGGTTTTATTGCTTGAGGCAGCTCTTCCACGCCCTTTTGTTACTCGCATACGTTCGCGTCACACTTGGCAACGGCGGAAGAAAGTTGATTCCCACGATGCTTCGGATGCCCCGCGCCATATACCTGGCGGCCTCGCTCTTGATCCCGGCGGCAATCGCATACGTCGGGTCCGTGGCATCTTACTTCCACGCAAGAATCCTTGGGAGCCTCGATGGCTAGGGCAAACTTATTCCGCGTCGCCAGGCTCTTTTCTCGCGCTTCCGACGACTTCCTCCCTCGGCTATTTCCCATACGTTCTGGCCGCGGAGATTGCTTGGAGAGGTTACTTGCAGCCCCGGTTCGTCCGCCGCAATGGAATCGTTCGGGGAATTTTCCTAGTCGGCGTCGTTTGGCGGACGTTCCACTACATATGGGATTTCAATCCTTCAATGACCGTCCGAGATGTGTGCGTTGGCCTGTTGTGGCACCTGCTTGTAACCGTTTGTCTAAGCTACCTCCTCGCATGGTTGACTGTCGGCTCGGATTCAATCCTGCCCGCGGCTCTCGCGCATGCGGGCTATGACGTGTATTTGACCGCCCGGTCGCTGCCGATTCACAACCCTCAGTGGCTCACCCTTCTCCTGCGGGTGGATGCCGTTTACGCGCTTTTTCATTTCTTTCCGCCCGCATCTCTCAGCACCGTTGCTGAATCGCATATGCCGTCATCCTCCGAACCACGACCTTTCGAGGTATAATAAAACCAGCGGGTGAGTCGGATGATCGCCGGTTTGCGCCTCGCAAGAAACGCAAACGGGAGGAAAGTCCGGACTCCCAGAGTCCTCAGCTCGCAAGAGTGTCGGACTACAGGGCGACGCGCCTGGTAACGCCAGGGGGTTGCGTTTCGCAGCTTGCGCAAGCAAGCCAACAAAACGCGGCTACGGAAAGTGCCACAGAAAATTAAACCGCCGGTGATGCTATCGCCTCGGCGGCAGGCCTGCGGGAAACCACAGGCCTGCCTGTTTCGGCGCAGCTCGTTTGGCAAGGGTGAAAAGGTGGGGTAAGAGCCCACCGCCCGGATGGCAACATCCGGGGCACGGAAAACCCCGCGTGGAGCAAGGCCAAATAGGAGGGGAGGGCTGGCCCAGCCCGTATGCAACGCGCTCGCAGGAGCAACTTGCTGCGACCCTCGGGTAGGCTGCTTGAGTCCCGGAGCGATCCGGGACCTAGAGGAATGATCATCGGCCGTGCCATCGCCAACCCCAACGCAAGTTGGGCCTAACGACAGCGCAGCGACAGAATCCGGCTTACAGACTCGCCCGCGACTAACCTTTGTATTTTCATTGCACCTTCCCCCGCAGTTGGGGTTGGTGTGCAAGAAATGTGCTGTTCGGCGCTGTCTTTTCGATTCCTTCGTCGCTCGCCATGATTTTGCGTGTGCGCTCCCGAAGTTCCTTCACGTACGGCGCGTAGTGCTGCTCGACAACCGGAACCGTGTCCCCGAGCGTCTTCGCGACGTCGTAGGGGCTCGCGCCTTTCAGCAGCATATCGACAGCCAGCGTGTCTCGGAACCGGTGCGGGTGCGCGTGATCGACGCCAGCGCGACCGCCGAGAGCTTTGATTCGCTCATACAACCGCGGCCGACTCATCGGCTTGTTCGTGTCGGGATTTATCAGAACATGATCGTCAGGCCGCGGATCGCGCTTCGCAAATTCTGCCTCGAGCGCGAAAAGCAATTTCTGATGCAGCGGAATCCAAACTTGCTTGCGCCGCTTGTGCGTCAATCTGGAGAGCATGCGATCGCGCAGATCAAGATCTGACCAGCGCAGATCCGTCGTATCGAAGCCGCGCAAGCCGGTGTGACGCAAGAGCAAAAATGAAAGCAGATCCGGACCCGCGGATTTTCGCAGCTGCGTCAGCTCGTCCTGATTGAACGGCTGCGCGCCGCTGTCGGATTTTCGTCCTGGCGTACCGTCGGACTTCACGGGATTTTTCCCATTTAGAAGATCCAGCTCGATCGCAAACGCGAATACGCCGTGCAGGATCGCGACGTCGAGTTTCAGTCCAGCGCCGTTGCGTGAGTGTTTGCGTTCGAGGGTCTTCGCGAGCTTCCACGCCTTGAAATCTTCCGTTACACGGCGAGTAATGTCCTCGAGTCGCGAGATCCCGCGCGCCGTCAGAAATTCCTCAAATGCATCACAAGCAAGCTCGTAGCGTTTCCAGGTCGCTTCGCTGCGTTCGCCCTGCAGAATCTGCCGTCGAAAGCGACCGGTGAAGTCGCGCAGTAAATCAGTCCACGTCGACGCCGGCGATTCGGTTTTTTCCTGCCAGCCTGCGACGCTCGCAAAGAAATTGAAAGTTGCTTCGGGAAGATGTTTTTTTAGTTCAGGCCATAGTTTGCAGTCGGTGCCGAGAAGCAAGGCGTCTTGCAGATTATTTTTGAGTCGTGCGGCATGGCGTTCGTCACGTGTTCCGAGCGAAAGGCGAACGTACTGCTTGTTCACCATTCCTTCGACTCGCCAGCTGTTGCCGCGTTTTTTGTGGCTCAGCATTTTTGTTTAGCGAAAGACCTTAATCTTTCGGTCAATGATTGCGCGAAGTGTGGACGCGGGCACGAGCTTGCAGCCTCGCTTGTTCTTGCTCCCGAGATCGATGATGCGCTCGCCGCGGAGCAAGTTATATACGGAGCCGCGAGACACGTGAAGCATTGTTGCAATTTCCGAGATTCGATACAGTTGCTCGAACCCGGTTTCGGTTTCGCGCTCTTCGATCTTCACGAGTTTGTCTGCGCTTCCCATGCTGTCGTATTCGTCAGTTCCTTGTTGGCCCGAGTTTAGCCGTTTTCATCTGTCGGTCGCGCCAACCGCAAAGGCCATCCCCACATCTGCTGAGCTGAGCCCCATTTGTTCCCCAACAAACCCCTCTCCGTTGTCGGACCCGAACGCTCGCTCCGTGTCCGTTTATCTCGCCGTGAAGGAACTGTCTTCAATTCCTTATCGAAGACAGGGCGAAGTCATTGTTTTCCTACGCCCTTGCACTCCTCTTGCACAGTTGAAATGCCGTCCAAACCGAAACGCCGTACTTTGTAGCGAGTTCTTTGAAGGTCACTCTCGATCTTCGTCTTTCTCTGCGAAGCCGTCGTATCTCCGTCACGCTGAGATCCTTCAAGGGCGGCCGACCCAATCTTGTTCCCCGTGCCTTCGCATTACGAATGCCTGCTCGAACGCGTTCGCCGATCAGGCTTCTCTCCAGTTCCGCCACGCTACCAAGTACTGTAAACACCATTTTTCCAGTCGGCGTACTCGTATCGATGTTCTCTGAAAGCGAAACAAACTCGATACCTAGTGCCCGGAAGGTTTCGAGCGCTCGCAACAGATGAGAGACCGATCGAGCGAATCGATCAAACTTCCAAACCACGACCACATCGAAACGACAGCGATTCGCATCCGCCATCAGTCGGTTGAGTTCCGGTCGAGAATCAGACGCGCCAGAGATTCCTCTGTCCACGTACTCACCGGCGATTTTCCATTTCCGATTGCGAATATATTCTCGGAGTTCTGCGAGTTGCATCTCGGGGTCTTGGCCGTTTTTCGTCGAAACACGCGCGTAGATCGCGATTTTCAGTTGTTCTTTTTCCATTCAACGCTCCTAACGTTCCAATCGACCTCTAATTCAATCTGTACAGCCCGTCAGGCCGAGCCGCAACCCATTTGTTCGACCACACAAAGCTGCGAATTAAGCGAAAAATGTGGAATATCGTCGCTCACGCAACTTAATTCACTTTTTTCGCAGTTGAACCTAGTGCGATCCATCGTTCCTCAGGCCGACCATCGGTTGGTTCCTGACGGCAGACGGCACGACCGTGACGAAGTAATACGCTCAAAGCCCGCGCGATATCCGTACTGGTCCGATGCCGTTGAAACAGGTTTGATATAGCTGTTCGCGTTAGGCCTCCATCCGACTTGCGTAATGCTTGCAGAATTTCGTCGGCGAGCCGATCACCGAGTGCTTCGCCGAAGATAAACCGCGCGGATGCTTCCACGTACGTCCACAGTGCGAGCGCCGCCTCAAGATGTTTACGGCGAATCACGGCCGATCGATCCATTAGCGCGTAGATCATCGAGAGTCGAGTCACCTGTGCCTCCGCACGGGAAGTCAATGCGCCCAGCAAGCCGGATTTGCCTTCGGAAAGCTCCGCGTAAACGTCGCACCAAAGTTGGCGCGCTTTATCGCTGCGTTTCAGTTCGTTCACAGATTGAGCATGATCCATCGCCTTTTTCAATCCTTGAACCAGCTCGCTAATCTCGTCATCACCCACATGGCCACCTTCCGGTAAGGATTTCGAGCGGCGAACGCTGAACCACAAGAATCGATTAGCAAATCCATTCGCTTGCTCAGTCTCCGTGAGATATCTGCGCAGTTCATCTTGCGTGATGTGGCCGACGATCCCGATGTGCGCCCCTGTTGCTCTGCCGGGACTAGTTTTCGTCAAGGTTCTGAGCGTTCCTGAGTCCCATGCTTGCCGAATCACCGTCGACAGGATATTCGTCTCTCGGCTCATCAATTTCAGGAGCTGCGCGAATTCAGGCTCCAACGCGAGAAGTCGCTTTTCGTGGACACCTTCATCGACAGTCACGTATTGCGGTTCGGATTCCTCATCATCTTTTTTAGCGGCTTCCCTGCGCATAGAGGGATCGCGGACGGCCCAGATGAGCCCCTCTCCGGTCGAAAGCCCTGATTGGATGCAGTTATCAGCCCAGTCCGGGGCCGCTTGCTTGAACAAATTGTAGATGTGCGCCCAGGAGATTCCTTTGCGGGCTTTCGACGATTCGCCGACCAAGACGAGAAGTAAGTTCGCGAAGTGGCGGTCAGATTCCACTGGAAAGAACGCGTTTCTTCCAATCGCGTTTCCGAAGCTCCCCAAGGTTTGTGCGAGGAGCGCGACGGGGTCCGCTTCGGAATGTGGCCCAATGGCGGAGACGATCTCTCCTGGCAAACCTTGGAGTGCGTTCTTCGAGAGTGGCTCCGGCCATTGAACATGATCGGACGGCAAACCGATGATTGGCACTACAGTAGCGCTCCCGGACGATAGTGCCAGCCAATTAGTAAGTTTGCGGACGACGGGTTCGCCTAAGATTTCTACCAAGCGAGGCGTTCCGGTTGTGGGTCGTCCCTCAGACAATTTCTTTGATGTCGTCAGGACGTCACCCCTGCGCGCATTCCATTCCTCGTCATGCCCTGATACTTTCGCCGCGTTAGATAGGAAGCTGATCACTTCGTCTTCCGACCAACCGGACCGAAGGAGCACGCCGGCTAAGGCATTTGCGCATTCGTGCCGTGAACCCTTTTGCGGCCAATGGCGTGCAATTAAGGCACAGGAGGCGAGTCGTTTAACGGCTCGGCGCAACGTATCAGCGTCGACGCGCCCAGGGCTGCCAGCCTTTTTCCAATGCAATTCCTCACCAGATGGATGAATGGAGGGCGGTATCATGGTCTGTTGGCCAGTCGAACGCAGCTCCACGAGCATGTCGTCGTCCACATCCTTGAACTGCATTGGGGCCGGTGATGGTTGAACCTCGTACCACCGATGACTCTCTCGCTTGGTTTTTCGACCGTGGATGCGCTCTGTCGCGGGCAGGAACACAGAAGCAAGGACGACGGCTTCTGCAGAATCGACGTCGACGTCGACTAAGCCGCCGCTTGGATCGCCGAGTATTGCTCCGATATTGTCGGCCTCTCCAAATGAGCGCTCGAGGTCTTGCTCCCTCAGGCGTAACGTCGTCCACCCTCTAAACCGAGGAGCCTTCCGTTTTGGCAGTATCGGAAGCACAAGAAAGCCGCGCAGCAGAAAAGCTCGCGCTTGTTTCAGGACCCGTTGTCGGAAGCTAAGTATTTGATTGGTTTTTGCGTCCATATCATCCTCTCCCATTTCACTAACGACCGTATCTGAACGGACAGAACGCGCCACTATTGATTGCTAAGAAAAATCGGGACAGAGATCAGCGGGAGGCGTGTTCAGAGCTGCTCACCCAAACTCGATTCTGATTAGACGACCCGTGTACTCAAGACCCTTGCTTCCTGTGCGGCCGGTGTGATTATTAGTCTCTGTAAACGGAAAAAGCCGTTATTTGGTCGGTAGGGCTTTTTGGTTTGTCTCAATGAAGAATTCCATCATTCCATCAGCAGCGGATGCCCAGCATTTCCGCAAATGCTGGTCTGCCGAAATTCAAAAGCAGGTTCGACTAGTCAGGAACAATTCCGCGCCAGAAATCAGTGCTTGGGAGGGATACGAAGCGTGTCAGGAGCTCATCGAGAAAGATATGCTTTGGTTCGTGCTTCCGAATCGACTCACTCAGGATCGTCTGTTTCGTCTTCTGACCGACAGACTGTCACGAGAAGCACATCTTTATAAAACGTTCTGTAATTTTATCATTCCAGCAAGCTTATATTTTAAAGACGCAATCAGCGCAGTGTCCTCGGCAAAAGCAAAACTCAGCAAACCAAAGATCAAGGATTCACCCATTAAACGCCAACTGGAGATGGATCTGAAAAACTGCTCAGCGCTACTTCAAAAAACATTAGACACTCTCAAGAAGGGTCGGCAATCCTTTTGGCAGGATGTGCTATTCGCTTCAGCGAAAGAGCGGAGCAGTTGGTCTATCTGTATCGATGATGGCAAAGAACTGCGCTCAATTCCGCCGCCAGAACTTGCCGAGTTCGAACAAGTCCTCGATAAAATAACTTACCCAAGACCCTTGGCGAAGCGAATTGATTTCGACAAACGTTTTCAAATTAGAGTCGCGGTGATTCTACGCAGGTATTTGTCCGGAGATTTCGGGATTTCGCTGAGAACGATATCCAGGTTGGTTGCGTTGACTTATCTCGCTGGCGGACTTGGACGAGAGCAAGACGACAGATTGTTGGTCGAGGGAGAAGAGACCCATTACGGTAGGCGGAATTGATCAAAAAATACGACCTCGCCTGCAATGAGTTCACGCTTGACGCGTAGAGCGAGAGTCAGTGCTGCGAATAATGCGAAATAAGTCATGCTCAGATCGAACCTTCGTTAAAGGCAGGAAACAAAGTTGCCGGCTTCGTGATGGCGGCCAAGTCCGAGTGACTGTTTCCGACGAGTCTTGCGGAAGTCTTTTTTCGCATAATTCGCAGATGAGCGACATGATTTTCTCTGCCCATTGAGTATGCGCGTATGGAACTGCGAAATATGCGAAATAACCCAACGTACCGCATTCGCTTGGTTCCACCTCGAACAAATACACTGCCGATCAGTTTGTGGATCGCGCGTACGGTGTCAGAACTGTACGACGCAGGGTTTCGAGCATTAGTGCTTCCGTCAACTTGATTTGGCCCCTTTTGATCTTCGCTTTTGGCCCCACCCTCTGGTGAGTCATCCCTCTGTCCCCGGCCGGAGCGGAGCCCTGCGGCGCCCGTAGGGCGACGCGTTTAGGGCGCAGCGTAGGCCGGGGACAGAGGGAAAGTTTTATTTGCTGCCGCCTTTTTTCTCCAGCGTTCTTCGAAACCGATACGATTCGTTCCCGGTCTCGATGATGTGCGCCTGATCGGTCAACCGGTCGAGCATCGCCTTGCACAACCTCGCATTCGGAAACATCGTCGTCCATTCCGAGAACGGCAGGTTCGTCGTCACGATCACCGCCGCTCGTTCTGCTCGTCCGGCGATGATCTGAAACATCATCTCCGCGGCAGCTTCCGGCATCGCCACATAGGCCATCTCGTCGATCACGATCAGGTCGTAGCGCGTCCAGCGGTTCGTCACGCGATTCAGTTCGCTCTTGTTCTTGGCTTCGATTAGTTCGTTCACCAACTGCGCCGCGGTCGTGAAGCGCACTCGTCTTCTCTGCCGGCAGGCAGCCACTCCCAGGCCCACCGCCAAGTGCGTCTTGCCCGTGCCTGCTTCTCCCAGAAGAATGACCGGTTCGCTGCGGCTCAAGTAGCCGCCTTCGGCCAGATGCCGCACCAGAGTTGCTGGAATACACGGGACATGGGAAAACTCGAACTCTTCCAGCGTCTTCACTTTGGGAAAATGGGCCTCGCGAATCCGCCGTGCTACCGTGTTGCGTTCCCGCTCTTCTACCTCGGCCTCCAGCAATGCTTCCAGATAGCTGAGATGGCTTTTCTTTTCCTTTACCGCTTGCTCGGCCACCTGCGCAAACTGTCCGCCCAAGGTCGCCAGCTGCAGTCGCTTGGCATACTGCCGAATCGCTGCTTGTTGTACCGCAACGGAGGTCGCACTCATTGAATTACCCCCGTCCCAGGATAGTTCCGCAGCAACTGGTCGTAGTTCCTGGTGGTCGGTTGCGGCCGGTCGTAGCAACGTAGTGCACCGATCTCCACTGGTTCCGGTTCTGGTCTTCCCAGGCCTTCCGCATCCAGCAGCAGACGCACCGCATCGACATCGAAACAACTCATGTCCAGGGCCTTGTCAATCGCTATTTTTAACGATGGGTATCCATACGGCCGGCCCAGTAGCAAAACATCGATCATCGCGCGTGTTCCAGACTGCCGGCCTTGCCGTTGCTTCAACATCTCCCAATAGCGATCGAAGCTTACCGGCCAGCGTCCCTGCGCTCGCCACTGCTCCAGTGGTGTTGAACCAGCAAACGCTCCTGGCTTCTTCGTCAGTGCTTCCAAGTAGTGCTCCAGATCCAGAACCTTCTGCTGTCGATCGAAGCAACGTTCGTGCCGGGCTACGCACTGTCCCTGATGCCATATCTCCACGTACGTGGAATACACCTTGGCCTGCACTTCGATACCGACCGGCAGCGGCACCGAATAGAAGTTGGTCAGCACCTTCACGCAGCCGCTGGCGTTCACATGGGGAAAGTGAACCGCTGCCAAGTCGAAGCCTTCTTCGGCCAGAGTGCGCAGGTGTTCGCGTTCTGTATGCATCCCTGCGCCAACCGTCTGGATGCGCTCGCCGATCATCCGCTGCTCATCCTGCTTCGAGGCTTCCAGCAACAGGACATTCAGCTCTTCCCAACTCGCTACCTGCGGCACCGGCACCAGATGGTTGCGGCGAAAATAACCACCTTCGCCCTCCACGCCTCCCTTCTCGTGTCCTTCTCCCGGCGTACAAAACTCCGACGCAAAACCCCAGTGCGACCGAAAGGCAATGAATCGCGTGGTCTCCTCGCGCTGATACCCCCGCAAAATCTTCTTCACCGCACTCTTGAGGTTATCGTAGCGAAGCGTCGTGAATACTCCGCCGAAATAGGCAAACGCCAGCTCGTGGGCTTCTAGAAAAGCCTGCTGACTGGCGTGCGGGAACGCGCGATGGAAGGCTCCTCCGCTGGCCATACTCCGCATGCAAAACAGATAAGCCTTCTGCCGCTCTCCGCAGATCTCTGCGTAGACTTCATACCAGTCCACCTGGGCTTCGCCGCCCCAAGAATACGACTGAGGAATGAACGTCTCTCGACGGGTCAGCCCTAACTTCATCTTCCGTTCGCGAACGTGACGACGAATCGTGGACTCCGCCACGTCCACTTCCGGCATCTCTGCGCGGATCCGGCACCAGATGCGATGTGCCGTATGCCGTTGCTTTCGTGGTGCCTTGCGGTCCGCTTCCAGAATCGCATCGATGAAGGCCATCGCCGGTTCCAGCTTTGGTCTCTTCGCACAGGTGTCTTTCGTTCTTCCGGAACCGCACTGAGCACAGCCTCACGCACCATGCGCCGATGAATCCCCAGCTTCTTGGCGATCCCGCGAATCGTTCCACCGCCATGCTCATACTCACGTCGTATCTGCTCGAATAGCTCCACCTTGGCTCTCCTGTCCACCCGGCCTCCCCTTGGGCGACCGAGCCCGAAGCGGAGTACACGGTATCTGGTTTTCAGTAAGGTGGGGCCAAATCAAAGTATCGAATGGGGCCAAATCAGAGTATCGAAATCAATTAGTGAAATATCGCAAAATCCACGGTCGCGACGGCTTTCAGATCGCCCGTTGACGTGCCCTACGGGCGGTTTCTGGACTTGTCTACCCAAACTACGTCCCAATACGCAGGAAACCCCAAATTGGCCATTTTTGTCGTTACTTGCGCTCTGCTCAAGATTCCGCAGCGACATGCACAAATTCAGTGGCCAGAAACTTGGTAATGGGAAGACAGAATTTGACAGTAACATCGATTTGGCTTTGGCGTGTTTGCAAGGTGCCCGGGGTGTGGGCACAAAAGCCATCGAAAGATGTGAAAAGGAAATGTATAGAATAACGAAAGTGGGGAAGGCCATTCTCAATTCATTCCCTTCAGATTTGACCATCAAAGACCTTCAGTCATGGAGGATAAATTGATCGGTTTGCCCCGAGTTTCCTAGTTTCCGGTAACGGCTTACCAGGACTTAGCAGAAGCTTCCAGGAACAAATGCAATGCCCAGATCGTCATAGCGAAAAGAAAGAGAGGCTCCGGTTGATTGATGGTTTTCTTGACCATACTCCTTCCGGTGTGCATCCTTAAGTTCCTCGGTACCCTCTGCCGCGGAGGTCGTCATGAAAAAAGCTGTAGTTGGTTTTCGCGCACATTCCGGTTGGACTGCGCTCGTGGCAGTGTCACTTGAAAAAGGAGTGCCCACCGTTCTGAGCCGCCAACGCTTGCAGCTGGTGGAAACATTCAGTTTCAAGTTTCGGCAGCCGTTTCACACTGCGGAGACAATGCGGTTCGAAGACGCCAACAAATTCATTTCAGCAGTCCGGGTAGCAGCAGAACACATCGCCTATCGCTCGCTTCACACCCTCCAACTTGACTTGAAAAAGCGGGGCTACCAATTGGATCGAGCGGGGTTACTGCTTGCCTCGGGGAAGCCTCTCCCCGAATTAGAGAAGATACTGCAGTCTCACGCCCTGATTCACACCGCGGACGGAGAACTCTTTCGCCATGTTCTTCGCTACGCCAGCACCCGCTGCGGTATGCAGATAACTTGCACCAAAGAGCGAGGACTGCTGGAGCGGTGCACCGAAGTATTTTCCCTCAAGCCGCCGGAACTACTACGGCGGGTCACAGAACTAGGCCGGCCGTTTGGTTCCCCGTGGTCCCAGGACGAAAAGTTCGCGACACTTGCCGCGTGGCTGGTCTTTGGACATGCGGGCAACTAACTCCCGATAAACTCTTATCGGACATGTCCGGTAACGCGACTAACAGTTTGTTGAAAAAGGCCTCTCAACTCGCCATTGCGAGCGCAGCAAAGAATTCCTCATCGCTAAAAGCCAACAAAAAGAGAGATTTTATGGCGCAGCGTACCTCGAAATGACGACCCGAAAGAGTTTTTCAACAAACTGCTAATCGGGAGTCAGCCAAGTCTGCCCACCCTCCTTTAATAATGCGCGTAGTTATTGCAGCTTTGCGTACTCCGCTTTGACTTCCTCGCGGATGCTCACATTGTTTAATTCTTGTACGTAGCCCTTGCTCAGACCTAGGGGAATCCCTAGTTCCAATATGCTCGGGGCGGAGTAACTGTTGCGGCGTGGGACTCACCCTCCGTCGGTTGGTGCTTTCGGCCGGAGGGACTAGGAATCTAAGAGCGGGTAATCGGAGCCGGCCTGTGGCTTCGCAGTTCGTGTTTACCCCCTAAATGTGAACCAGACGCGGCTCGACAAGATGTTTGTCGGTCACAGGTAACTACACTTGCTGCCCTGAAATTGCATGGCGCCTCGAACGTTAGGAGGAAAATATGATGAAGAAAGCTATCATTTTCTTGTGCGTGATTCTGATCGTGGTGGGGTTTGCCACTTTTGCAACGGCCGACTCACAAGCAGGAGGTCTCCCGGCTTTGGAGCTTCGGGTTAAGAAGCTGGAAGGCCAGGTGGCTGCTTTGATTTCGCAAGTTGGGTCGATTCAAGTGGACGTAGGTGCGCTCAAGAGTGTGGCCAACACGTTGCAAAATCAGGTATTCGCTCTACAGAATGCCGTCACAGACCTGCAAGGCCAGAACAGCTGGGCCGTGGTCGAAGCCAACGGGGTCATTGCCCGGGCCAGCAATGCGGCCGCGAGTGGAACGCAGCTGGGAACGGGGAACGTACTTGTCCGGTTCCCCGGCACGGACGTAACCAAGTGCGCCTACGAGGCAACGATCCGTGGTGCGACTCCGGGTTTTATCACCGTTACCGCTGGCATCTTCACGGGCGGTACCGTGAACGACGTACAAGTGCAAACGTTCGACAAGACCGGTGCTCCCGCTGAACTTACTTTCCACCTATACGTCTCTTGTCCATAATGCGAAAAACCGCGTGTCTGCAAGGAACTGAGGCCCTGCTCAAAGGGCCTAGACTTGTCTAAGCGATGTCGCCACGGAGTGTTCGGATGACCAGCATGATGCACGGTTGGACGCTTAAATTGAGGGGAGCATACACCAACTCCTAAATGGTGGGACGGTAAAGTGGGACACTTCAGAGCCGCAATGTAGGCTGCTTCTTTCTCTCCTTGGGGCGAAGAGAGCCTCCCGGCTGCATGTCCATATCTACTGAGGCTTCTTCTGTGCTTGATTCAGTGCGCTTATCCGACGCTCTTAGGGTGAATGCTGCTCTTCATCCCGTTCGTGACATTTGCAGTGGCCGTCGCAGTGACGCCACACAACGGTACGCTGACGGAGTATCTACTTTTCTTCCTGTACGGTGCTGTGCCTGCGGTTTCCTTATTCTTCGTGCGGCCTAGGAAAAAGAACCAAACCCGCGTTGAACAGCTGTTTTAATCCCCATCGCACCAATAACGCTCACCGTGGCTTGAGATGAGTTGTAGTGCCTGGCAGCATTTACCGGAAACTAGCCGTCATTGTCCGGTTACGACTTATCGGGACTTGAGTTTTCTTTACTTATTTATTCGCGAGTGGAACTTGCAGGAACCGGGCCCGTCCTGGAACTGACACACTGTTGGATTCCTCCACGTCGTCTTCGCTTGGAACCAACGTTGTAGCGGTTTCGCGACTCGGCCAACGGCGAACGTAATTTTCCGGCAAAGCCTTGCGTAGTATGAACGGCGGCGGATGCAGCCAGTTTGTGCGGCCAACGCGCTCAAGAAAGGAGACGACTATGGACAGTAACGCCATCGGTTTGCGAGCGGTGTTTATTGGACCCAAGGGGTTGCGCGCAGGATGGCGACTGCTGATTTTCCTGCTGATGCTGGTCGCGATGGGCGTGGTAGCGCGTGCGATTATCATCCGGCTTCTGATCCCGGCGGGATTTGCGCCCGCCACGTTCACGCCACCGAGTGTCGCCGTGCCGGATGCTTTTTTCGTATGCATCATTGCGGTGGCTGCATGGGTCATGAGCAAGATCGAAGGACGCAAGATCGGTCAGTATGGCCTGCCCTTGCAACAAGGGCTGATGAAGCACCTGTGGTTGGGTCTATGGATCGGCTTTCTCGCCAGCAGCGCAACCGTGCTAATCATTTACCTGCTGCATGGGCTTCAGATCGCGAGCCCTACGATCCATGGCACGACGATTCTGGTGTGGGCGGCTGCCTGGGGCGGCGCATTCCTGTTGTCAGCCATAGCGGAGGAGTTTCTGTATCGCGGGTATGCGCAGTTCACGCTGACGACCGGCATAGGTTTTTGGCCCGCAGCAGCCGTGCTCTCAGCTCTCTTCGGGTTCGGTCACCTGAGCAATAAAGGAGAAACCATATTCGGATCGCTGTCGGTCGTGTTGTTTGGACTTTTGTTGTGTTTGTTTCTGCGGCGAACCGGAACTCTCTGGTGCGCGGTGGGCTTTCACCTCGGCTATGACTGGTGCCAGACGTTCTTTTATGGGGTGCCCAACAGCGGATTTACCCCATCGCACAACCTCTTCAATGTGACTTTGAACGGGCCACGGTGGCTGACCGGAGGAACGGTGGGTCCCGAAGCGAGCGTGATCTGTCCGCTCGTCTTGGCCGTTGTGGCGATATTGTTCAGCCTGAGACATCGGGAAGCGCGATATCAGGCATGAGACTTTGCCGTATGTTCCAATGCAGGATTTCGGTGTAGGTCCTGATTCACGCATTTACCGTACATGTGAAGTACTAGCCCGGTATTTGTCCGGTAACTTATCGGGAGTTGGCCGCGAGGACCAGCAGGATTGCGACTTCGTGAACAGGATTTATTTCTGGCTCAGAAGATAGAGGTCGGCGTGACCATCGGGACGCGCATAGACGATGGTGGAAAGGTCTCTGGAAACATCATAGGCGTTACCACTGTAAAACAGTGGAAATGCAAAGGGGACCTTCACCGCAACCTGGGCCGCCCCGATGAGTTTTCCGTCCCTCCAAGGCTGACGGAAAACCGTGACCTCTCCACGAGAAGCAACTGCATACAAGAAAGACTTGCCATCGTGAGCAAAAATTGCGCTGTCAGTTACTGCGCCGGGCAGCAATAGGTCACATTTCCTATCGGAGATTGAGACCTCGTAAATTCCAGTCTTTTCTCCAGCCTCCACGACGCTCAGCAGATACTGCCCACCTGGGTCAGCATCGAAAACAACGCCGCAGTCGTCCACGAACTTCTCCAGAGTTGAACCATCCACGTTCCATTTCCAAACGATTAGGAGTCCGCCAGCCATTTCCACGCCAGTCACGTAAACGGATTTCTGGTCAGAGCTCCATACCGAACTCTCAACAGCTTCTGCCGTCCGCGGGAGCTGACGAAGACCGTTGCCATCGGCTCCGACGATGTAGACTTTGTCCACTCCGTCGCCTACTCCCTCTTGAAAAGAAAGGTGAAAATTATCCGGAGCCCAAGCACCCGTGCTTCGAGATTCTCCGGTGGCGATTTTCACGTTGTTGCCGCCGTCGATGTCCGACATCCAGAGTTCCTTCCTATCGCGTGCGAAGAGCGTGATGTACATCACGCGTTTTCCATCCGGCGAAATGGTGGGCTGAGTTGCGTCGTCCGACACGATGTCCTTGGATTCCTTTGATTCCACATGGTACGCGGTCAGGGAACCAGAGGATTGGCCATTCACAAAGTAAATCCCCTTTCCTCCCGGGTCCGGCATGGGGTAGTAGTCCGGTCCCGTTCCGAAAGTAATCTGCGTCAGACTTCGGTCCTGCAAGCTGTATCTCCAGATGTTCGTCAGCCCGTTTACTTTTCGGGGGAACAGCACCGTTTTCCCTGGTTCGTCCCACACGACGCCACGCCGGTCCCAGGACACCTCACCCAAATCAACCGCCTCATGGCTGGTCACGTTTATATTGTAGACATGAAAATTCGGCGAGTCCGCGCGGAGACCAAAAGCGAGCAGGTTGTCGCCACCAGGAAATACCAGAAGCGGGAAGAAACGCACGCCGGTGCCGCTGAAGTTGTAAACTAACTCCTCGTTCAGTCCGGATTTTTCCGCACGAAAAATTGCGGAGCCCTCAGACTTCGCATAATAGACGAATGCCCCATCCAGCGAGGGAACTGGCTGAAAGCCAGACAGCACATGGCGGGGAGCCCCACCGAGCGTGGGGACCGCCCAAACCTCGTTCGGGCCGAAAAGTCTTCTGTAATAGATTTCCTGTCCGTCAGCCGAAAATGTGTACACCCCCTTGTCGCCTTCGTCATTTGTGAGTTGCAGGGGCTCGCCACCGGAAGTGAGCATCAGGAACACTTGCGCGATGCCGCCCACCGGTGAGACGAACGCGACATTGTGACCGTCGGGAGACAGCGTCGCGAAGTCCATCGGTTTGTTCCACTGGCTAATTCGCTTAATCTTTGCGGGGCCGCTCGAAGTGTTCGAGGGGGGCCAAAAGTAATACGCCGCCAAGGACGCTGCCAGGAGTGCGATGCAGGCGGCCAAAACAACATACCATCTCCGCGCAACACCTGCTGACGACTGAGCTTCGGCGCTCCCCGATGACGAAACTCGCCCCGAATCCTCATCCCGCCGCAGCCGCTTCAATTCAGATCGAATGTCCGAGGCATGCTGATAACGAAGATCCCGGTCCTTATCGAGCGCGCGGTTGATGATCCTCTCTAACTCCGCAGGTACATCGGGATTCAGCCGCACGGGAGCGACAGGCGCTTGATGCAGTATCGCATCGGTGATCAGTCCCGATGTGTTGCCAAGAAAGGGGAGAGTGCCCGTCGCCATCTCGTAGAGGACCACACCAAATGAGAACAAATCCGTGCGCGCATCCAGATCTTTTCCGCGCACCTGCTCGGGCGACATATAGGCCACCGTGCCAAGTGGGATGCCTGGGCTGGTCAGCAGTTCCACCGCGACCGTTGGCATCGAGGAGACACCCATGCCTTGCCCGATGCGAGGCGATGGGACGAGCTTAGCCAATCCGAAGTCGAGAATCTTGGCGTGACCGCGCTTCGTCACAAAGAGGTTTGCTGGTTTGATGTCCCGGTGAACAACTCCTTCGGCGTGAGCTGCGTCGAGGCCATCCGCTACTTGGATGCCCAAATCCAGGACGGTCTCAATTTCCATCGGTCGCCCGCCAATGCAAAGTTCTAGTGTTCCACCATCTAAGAATTCCATCACCATGAAGGCTTGGCCGTTTTCTTCGCCAATTTCGTAAAGAGTGCAGATGTACGGGTGATTCAGCGCTGAGGCCGCCTGCGCTTCGCGCCGAAATCGTTCAAGCGCCTGATGGTCTCGTGCAACTTCGTCCGGCAGAAACTTGAGCGCCACGAAGCGATGCAGCCTTGTATCCTCCGGCCTTGTAGACCACACCCATACCGCCGCCGCCGAGTTTTTCCACGATTCGGTAATGCGAGATGGTCTGCCCGATTAGAGACGAGGAATCTGACATTTGAAGTTCATCTTAGGTTGAGCCAGAAGGCAAGTCAATGAACAGAGACTGCCTGCGGCCTAAGTCCTAATCCGTTCTAGGTTAGTGGTGCGTAACCGGCCCTCCCCCGAATTTCTTGTAACTACGCTTTCAACTCTTCCTCGAGCCGATCGAAGCAGCCGCTCCAGCCCTTGCTGTGTGCCTCGCGCTGATCAGCAGTGGCGAGTCCTTCGTGCGTCAAAATCACTTCCGTAAAAGCTCCGCGCGGCTGAAATTCCACCGTCACCAGCGTGTCAAGAGCCTCGTCGACCTTCTTCCCCGACGCGGAGAACTTCTGCCAATCCCAGGTAAAAACCAGTTTTTTCGGAGGCTCGATGTCCCGGTACGTAATGCTCTGCTTAAACGTTTCTCCTTGCGGATTCTTGACTTCCATCACATTGGTGCTGCCCAGCCGCGCGTCAGACGTGGTAAAACGGGTTTCGTGTCGCGGGAACCGGCACATCCATTTCTCCACCTTTTCTCGCTGAGTCCACGCTTCGAAGACCTTCTCGCGCGGCGCTACGAACATTCGCCGGACTTCCAGCTTGGTTTCGGGTCCGTAGGTGGGGTTTGCCATCGGGAGGTCTCCTCTTTATCGATTCTTCTTCCAGATAATCTGCCAGAGCGTCGAACGGAGGACAAGCCTTCAATGGCGCGAAGAGAATTAACCGTAGGTTTAGCCCCGTTCGCGATGCAATCGGTGGCACGATCCAGATCTTGGTGCGCTACTGTCGGCTCAGCCATGCCCTCTGTTGTGGCTTGGTATCGGTTGAATCCGGTTATCACCCGCGTAATCGGAAACTTGAAAATCCACAGGGAGGGTCACAGAGTTAATCAGAAACTTGCCGCCATCTGCGACAGGGACACGCTCCAGACGGCGAAACCTTAGCGATCTACGCCGGTGATTAAGATTGTTTTGGTTTTGGTGCTCATGTCATTTTCTTTTCGCAAACTTCGGCATCGGATGGAAGTCTCTAGCGGTGCGCGATCCCGAGGTTGTCGGACCGTCCGTCTTCGAGGCGCGGCCACTGGGCGATGGGTCGTCCCTCCGGCCATACTGGCACTGGTGTCCACATGGGAGAGCCGTCGCTAGTTCGCGTGATGGAGCACCGTTGCGGCCATCCGCGCGGCGAGTCCTCCCATTTCTCCTGGCGCCCGTAGACCGTCAAATCGAGCAACCGGTAGCTGTTATCCATCACCTCGACCCCGCGACTAGTCGTCCAGTACGTCTCGAAGACGTTGGATCCCTGTCGCAGGTAGCAAACGATGTGCATCCGGCCCACTCGGCGTCCAACCAAGAGCTTCTCAAGCGAGTCCACGGCTGAATACCAAGGCACCTCCCAGCCCATGAATTCGCGATAGCGCGCGCTCTCATCGTACGGGCCTTGGCAAAAGACTGCGAAGGTGACATCGCGCGAATGAATATAAGAAAGCTCGCGGACCTGCGTTGTAACCCATGTGCACCCCTCGCACTGCTCGGGCGCAGGGTGGCCGGTGTGCCACATAAAGTAGTACGCGATGAGCATCCGGCGTCCTTCAAACGCTTCGAATAGAGTTACCGCGCCACGTTCGCCAATGAGCGGTGTGGCGCCGTCCGCCTCAACCATAGGAAGCCGTCGGCGCACGGCCGCAATGGCGTCGCCTTCTCTTGTGTGAGCTTTCTCTCGAATCCGCAATGCGTCCAGCTCCGCCTGGAACGTGCTCCGATCGACTATTCTGGGCGCTCCAAGTTCATCTTTGAGCGTGTCTTCCATTGTTCTCTCCCTTGCCAACCATAGTCATGCTTTCGCCGCGCTTTCTTTGGAAAGTGGCTTCTCCAGCGTCGGACTGCTTGATCCACTTCGGATCAGGTGGGGCCTCGACGCGGCGGTTGTCGTGCCAGTTTCACCACTTGTACGGCGCCGTCCTCCCGGTTTGACGAGGCAGAACGAGAATCGTGAGAAAGATCGCAGTCTCATGTTAGCCCCGAGTTGGCGACACCACGGAAGTTAGCCTCGAAACCATTGCCACGCACCAACCTCCTAAGTCCTGGTTAGCAGCTTGTTGAAAAACTCTTTCGGGTCGTTATTTGGAGGCGCGCTGCAACATGGAAACTCTCTTTTAGTTGGCTTTTGGCGAGGAGGAATTCCTTGCTGCACTCGCGGGGGCGGGTTCAAAAGCCTTTTTCAACAAACTGTTAGTCGCGTAACCGGAAACTAGGAAAAAATCCACTTTACCGGTTACGGCGTTTACCAGGACTCGGAATTAAACCAGACCAGTTTGCTTAGGTATTGCAGCAGCATCGCACCAGGAGCGCAAGGACGTATTTAACCGAACATTTACTTGACGCGAAATCTACAGCTGGAATATTGTTGTGTTCCTGCTCTGCTGTTCCGGCCCTCGAAAGAAATTCGTAGGAGAGTCCCATGCTAGCTCTCAGCCCAACACCGTGGAAAGAAAGCTACGAACTGGCAGTTCGAGAATCCGACAAACCGAAACTGGCCGCGCGGGTGCACGCCGCAGAAGTGATGATTTTTCTTCGCGGACAGGAACTGTCGGGTTCCGCCGACCACCATTACGAACGTAACGAAATGAAGTGCGCTGCGGCGGACCTGCTCGCTATAAAAACCTACAAACTTGGCTGGCCAAGGATCAAACCGCGCTAGGCCCACCGGCGGGATTCTGAATTCCGGCAGCGGCGCTGGGAACTTTTCCGTTTGTCGGTCTACGAATGCATTGAATGGAATACGCCTCATTAGTGCGCGACGAAACGGGCGCTGCTCCCAAGTCCTGATAAGTCGGGTGGTCTCAATGGGTCGACGCAACACTAAGCTTGAACCCCTCTGGCATTGAAAACAACAGCCAAAACCGCTCGCTAGAGTTAGACCAGCAGGAACGCTGCTCTGGCTAGCTTTTGGCCGTGAGTAGCCTAAGAGATAGTGCTGCCGCGGAAGCATTGCCGAATCAATGCGCTGGATAGTGTTGCATCGACCGGTTGAGCTGGCACGACTAATCGGGACTTAGGACGTGACTGTCAAAGCCGGAAGAGACGCGCTGGCGTAACGCGAAACGCATTCGCTCCGTCTTATTAATTGAAAGACAACGGGTCGCTGGGGTAATCTGCGACAGCGCACGATTTGGGACCGACTTTCAGGAGGACCCATGATGAAGGCCCTTCTAAAGATGACGCTCGTATGTGGACTGGTTTCACTGGCGGACTACACAGCGATGGCACAGACGCAGCCCCCAGCGTGCCCTCTGCTTGAGAAACCTTCGTTGTATCTTCCGATGGTAATCCCTCGTACCGGATGCCCTCTTTCAGCCGTTATCCAGGTCACAACCACCCAGACATTGGCTGACGGAACCCATATTCAGACGAACTTCAAGGCGCTCGTCTATCGGGATTCACTGGGAAGAATTCGCCGCGAAACTTATGCTCCAGCAGACACCACGCCAAACACGATAGTGATATCAGATCCGGTGGAAGGATTTTCGTACTTCATCCTGCCGCAAAAAGATGCCGTCGCCTACCGCCACAAACTAAGTCAGCCCGCCGCGAGCGCGAAGGTCAGCGCGCAAGATCAACACTCGCCCGCTCCGGAGCCCAAAATCGCAACAGAGACGTTAGGGGTGCAGCAATTTGAAGGTCTCTTTGCGACCGGAACGAGAACTACAAGGACGACTCCAGCGGGCGCAGAAGGCAACGACCGCGCTCTCACAACTGTAAGGGAGACGTGGATTTCGAGAGATATCGGCATTACGCTTCTGGAGAAAACTTCCGATCCCCAACACGGAGAATCCGAAAGCCGAATGACGAATCTGGAGCAGACGGAGCCCGATCCAACTTTGTTTCAGGTGCCATCGGATTACACGATCCACGATCAATAAGCGTACTGGCCTCCCTGGTCCCAAGAGTGTCAACTCCCGAACGCTCAAACCGGACAAGTGGAATCGAGCGGAAAGCAGATGTCCGGTAACGCGACTAGCAGCTTGTTGAAGAATTTAGTTTTCGAAGCGTTTTCGTTCTTGGTTTTAAGTTTTCGCTGAGTTGTAAGGGAGTGTTTTGGGTTTTTCTATCTACCGAGCCGAATCGTCGAAACCACCTGTCACGTTGTGGCCATCAGGTTTCGCAATCGGCACAAGTTGTAGGCGGCTCCGGTGAAAGTAAACAGCCATCCCACCTTGTCGATTCCTCGCAACTTCACTTTCTTTAGCATCCCAACCATCTTCATCCACCCGAACGATTGCTCCACTCGTTTTCTCTTCCGCTGACTCACCTCGTACCCCCCATGCCGTGTGGTCCGCTCGTCTATCGTGCTCCTGCGATTGCTCGTGTTCTGCGCCACATGCGGGGTGATGTTCATCCCCCGAAGTTCCCTTACGAATTCCTGCGTGTCGTAGGCCTTGTCCCCTCCCATGGTTACTCGCTTTCCTGGCGGCAGAGCTTGGGCCATCAGCAGCGCCGCATCCCTCTCCGCTCTTCCGTGCGCCTCGCTCAGAAAGGTCTGCAGCAAGAGTCCGTTGCGGTTTTCCATCAATACATGCCCCATATAACTCAGCTTCGCCTGGCTTCCTCGGGACTTCGTCCACAGTCGGGCATCGGGATCGGTGCTCGATTCATGGGTCTGGTTCTTTCGCTTCTCCCCTTTAAAATCGACCTCTCCTCCCGGTCCGGGGGGCTGGCCCGTTCCGTCCTTGGGCCGGAAACTCTTGTGGCTGGCCCAGGCCTCAATTAGCGTTCCATCCACCGTGAAATGTTCATCGGACATAAACGGCTTGGCCCGTTCCACCACCCGCTGGAAAAACGACTCCGCGACCTCTTCCTTCAGCAACCGCTCCCGATTCTTGCTGTACACCGCGTGATTCCACACCGCCTCGTCCATCTCCATCCCCACGAACCACCGGAACAGCAGGTTGTACTGTAGTTGCTCGATGAGCATGCGTTCGCTGCGCACCGAATAGAAGATCTGCAACAGCAGGGACCGAAACAGCCGTTCTGGTGCGATCGATGGTCGCCCCACTTCCGAGTACAACTTCGCAAACTGCGGGGACATTTCTTTCAGAATCTCATCCACCATCTTGCGGATCGGTCGCAACGGATGATCCGCCGGGACTCGCTTTTCTGGAGAAACGTAGCTGAACATTCCTTCTTGCTGATTATCGTCGCCGCGCATTCGCTCGCCTCCTTGACCTTCTTACTTCAGACGAGTTTTTCGACTCAAAGTTGCAAAGGAAATGGGTTTTTCAACAAGCTGCTAGACGTCCACTATCCTAGCGATTGGCCTTGAGAGGCCCCCAAACCATTTAATTCTGTTGAATTTCTGCCCGGGAATCCGGCGGGAGGTCCCACGAGCCGTACTCGATTACCATTTTGGGCTGACCTCCAACATCGGTGGCGCGACAACACTTTCCTTTCGGTAAGTCGAAGGTGTACGGAATCTCGATGTGCCATCTTTCGCTGAAATGATTCACCGGGGCGCTAAACAGAATTCTCTCACCTGGCGCAATGCTTTCCGACGACCCAACGTCCCCCATGTATCCTTGCGGTATCGTTTCTGAATCGTTTGAGTCTGAATCGTCCGCCTTCTCTTGCTTTGGTTTCGTATCGCCGACTGTAGCGTCGAAGCTGGGCAATCCAAAGCTCGGCACAACTGTCGGAACCACCTCATACATAATTTGTCTTTCCTCTTTCGGACTGCCGTCCGGCGTACCGTTTTCAGTCACGACGATACCCACGTTGCAATTATTCATCAACCAGAGCCAGGTGCGCGTCTTTGGCTCGTGTTCAGCTCTCGGTATCCCGGGTCCGACGTGGTCGAACTTTAAATACACGTATGGACGGTTGGGGTCAATTACGAAGGATGTCTTCCGGTCGAGACTTTGCGCACCAAGGCGCGCCAACGAAGCAATGAACAACAAGATCAGTGAGCAAACAGCTGCAGCACGCCCGGTGGTCATCGGAATACGCCTCCAGAGAGGACATTATCACCGGCTTGATGACAGCGTCATCACTTCCTAAACCAAGTGCCTGGTTAACGCTGCCAGCTCAACCGGTCGATGCAACACCATCTAATCAGTTGATCGGCCAATACTTCCCCCTCAAGAACCGATCTGTCTGGCTGACTCGGCCGAAACCTAGCCGGGGTAACGTTCCGGCTGATCTGACCTTACCAGCGCTTTTAGCTTTTGTTTTCAATGCAGTGTGGGTCCGAGCTGAGTGTTGCGCCGACCCATTGAGACCACCGCGTGTATCAGGCATTGGTGATGGCAGCCTGAGTACCACGCGGAACAAACTACCGCGGGTCAGCTCGCATGTAGAACTTATGCTCGTCCTCGTGCGTAATCTGAAATCCGTGTTTCCCGTAGAAGCGGACCGCCGGATTGATCTTTACCACGCCCAGGGTAATTGCTTTAGCTTGCTTCGAGGCGTGTCCCAACAATATCTGAAGAACTTGCGTCCCAACGCCCTGCCGCTGCATGACCGGCGTCACGTAGAACGAGCCAAGATTTATGGTTGCATCTTCAATCTGTTCCTGAATCCAGCCAACATCTTCGCCATCCGCGGTGATAATCCTGACTTCGTCGAGTTTGAAGAACTGGGCAAAGTTTTTGAGCTCGCGCTCTTCGTCCCACCCGACCAAGCGCTCGATGATCCAACGCATCGTCTCGAAATACACGGCACGCGCGAAAACGAAATCCGCATTACAAGCTGCTCGTAATTTAATGTCCACCGGCTTTCGTCCAGCCTGCAAGATGTATTCGGGCCGTCAACAAGTATTTAATTATACGGTGGAGCGACGAATCGAACGTGGCTTTTGTCAATGCCTGATTAGTTCTATAAAGGTAGAAGTCAAGAAAAAACACATCTCCTTCGGCTGGAATTTTTCTTGCTTCTCAGCCCACTTGATCGAGCGAGATGTGTTTTGACCTACCGCGCCATGGGCTCGGTTGCGGGGCCATGCGACCCCGTGGTTTGGGTTTTCTCTACCAGCGGTTTTCATCGCTTCTTCGCGACGAAGCCTGTCCGTTCCGAAACCAACAAAGCAGAACGTGGTCAAATTTGGCGACCATGGTTCTATCTGGGACTCGTGGCCCATAGCTTTTTCTGGTTATCCGAGAGGGACTAGCCTGGATTATTCACGATTTTGCTGGCGGAAAAAGAAAAGGTGCTCTAAAAGATTGATGAACACTGGGTTTTAGCAGAACCCAGCATTCTCTTTCGGAGCACCCCAGAGATGACATCTTGTATACCACAGCTGTTGTTTTCCTTCTACCGACACCGACCCATTCGCGCTGATTTTTCTGGTGGTCAGATCAGTTCGGACGCTGGTCTTCTTCCGTTGCGGGCCTTTGATCAGCGCTATGGGCTTACTCGCGGGCTGGCAGAACGCGTTCCTGATTCTCGCGAAGATGAGCGCGTTCGTCATTCCGTGTTGTCGCTGTTTCGGCAACGCCTCTACCAGATCATCGCGGGCTACGAGGATGCCAACGACGCCGATCGACTACGTCACGATCCGGCTTTTCAGATTCTGGCCGATCAACCGTTGGGTGAACCTCTGGGATCACAACCAACTCTCAGCCGCTGGGAGAACTCCCCTGCGCCTCGCGATCTGCTCCGACTGCAGGATGCTCTGCTGGATTGGTTTGTGAAGATCTGCGGGAAACAAGTCCGCAAACGGGGAGAGATCCTGCTCGATGTCGATTCCACCGACGATCCCACTCATGGACAGCAGCAGCTCAGCTTCTTTAATGGTGCTTATGGCCAGCACATGTATCACCCTTTGCTGATCTTTGAGCGACACACCGGTTGTTTGCTCGCCGCCCGCTTGCGACCAGGAAGAGTCGGTAGTCACGCCCGTATCCTCCCCTTGCTGTTGCGCCTCGTTCCGCGACTGCAGCGTGAATTTCCTGGCGTCCGCATCCAGTTACGTGCTGACGCAGGTTTCGCCACGCCACTGCTTTATGAATTTTGCGAGTTTTTCGGTCTGCAGTACGCCATCGGTATAGGCAACAACGCACGGTTGCAAACTGCAGCGCAGCCCCTGCAGCGTCGTCTGGCCAGGCGTTATCGTCGAAGCGGCCAGCCGCAGCGCTCCTTTTCCAGCTTTCGCTATCGCGCTCACCCCTGGTCTCATCAGCGGCGCATCGTCTACAAAGCTGAACACAGCGCTGCCGGTACCAACCTGCGTTTTCTGGTCACCAACTTGCCCGGCCGCAGCCGTTCTGTTTTTTCCTTCTATAACGATCGCGGGGAATGTGAGAACCGCATTGAAGAGTTCAAAAATGGTTTTGCTGCCGACCGCTTGAGCTGTCACCGCTTTCGAGCCAATGCCTTCCGCTTGTTGCTACACAGTTTCGCCTATAACCTGGTCAACCTATTTCGCCTGCAATTGCCTCCAGCGCTGCGCTCCGCGCAAATCGAAACTCTGCGCACTCAGTTGTTCAAGATCGGTGCGCGCATCCGCGAAACAGCTCGTTGTATCCGCATTCACCTGGCCAGCGGCTGGCCTTTTCAAGATCTCTTCCAAGCCGCCTCGTTTTGCAACTCCTCTTAGTTCGCCCGGGCCGTTCGACAACATACTCGCGGAAGGGCCAGGCGGAGCTGTCTCAAAAAACAGTTCGCGGAGTCAAAGAGCGGCACGACAGACCTACATGAGCATCGCCAACAGGCGCGATCCTTATCCTGCGTCACCAGCAACGCATCTGCGCAACGATTCTCAGCCGCTGATGAATTAACCAGGCTAGGGTCGCGTGGGAGACTCGGTGCCCGAAGCACGCAGCGCCTAACTAACCAGCTGAGACTCGCTCTCGAACCAGAGTGTCTCGAGAACCTGAAGACCACCGCCAGAGAAATCCCCAGGGATGGAGCGGAAGCGCTCAGAGACACTCAAGCTGTTTGTGGTTTCAGATATTGGGCGTCGAAGCACACTCCTCTCTTCCACACGATTAACACGATGGTGGCGATCTTCCTGGCCAAGGTCAGCCGCGCCATCTCCGGCCGCATGCCCTTGGTCAGCAAAGCGGTGTAGAACTCCTGCAACGGACCTGGTTTGCTGGAGGCCACGATCGCCGCACCCTTAAACAGATTCTTCAGATCGTGATTGCAGTTGTGGTTTAGTCCGCGAATGGAGATCTGTTTCTTCGCTCGTTCCAGCTGCCCGTTGACCTTACGGTGATCGGCGCTGCTTTGTGTCTCGATGCCAAATCCGCTGTAAGTCCAGAGCTGCCGCTTGCTGCGAAAACGGTGCGGAGTCTGCAGAATGCCCAGCAGCACGGCCGATCGGATCGGGCCGATCGAGGGGATCTGGCGCAGTCGTTTCCATGCCTGGTGTTTCTTGCCCTCTGCCAACAGCTCCCGCCGCACTTGCTGACGCACCGTCCGCAGCGCATCCAGTTGTTGGTAGTAAAACTCGGCCCGCCGGCGCACTCCCGGTTCGCTGATCTTCCCCAGCCACTCGGCACGATGGCGCGGCGCATAGACCTGCTTCCCGGTATAAGGAATAGCCCAACTGCGATAGATCGCCTTCACCCGCGACATGACCCGTCCGAGATCTTTGGTGATGGTCAGATAGCTGCGCACCAGTTCCTTCAGGCTGCGCAGGCCGTGTTCCCCGTGATAGACGGGGCTGAGATGGTTCAGACGCAGCAGCTCGGCCAACCGGCGGGCATCGATCTTGTCATTCTGGTTGCCTTCCCGCATGGAGGCATTCTTTCGCGGATCGCACACCACCAATTTCGTCACGTGCGGTTTCAGCAGGTCGTACAACCAGGCGGCCGAAGTGCCTTCTTCCAACGTGACGTGCAAGTCTCCGCGCAGCCCATCAATAAACTGCAGAATCATGCTGGCTTTGGTCTCGATCACGCATTCCATCACGATCTTTCCCGCACCATTCCTTACCGCAATCGAAATGCTTTCCTTGTGCACATCCATGCCGATATACTTTTTGCTATCCATTGAGGGCGCTCCTTTCTGTAGGGGTTGCGGCAACCACCCAAACCCTACTCCAAAAGGGGCGCC
>CAVYDD010000007.1:0-259950 GCA_963767225.1 uncultured Acidobacteriota bacterium | reverse complement strand
GGGACACCTTGGGCTGGGTAAATTTTCGCAAAGGCGATCTCGATCAGGCCGAACGCTACATTCGCGCCGCCTGGTTGCTCAATCAACACGGCGAAGTCGGCGACCATCTTGCCCAAATCTACGAAAAGCGTGGAGACAAACAGCAAGCCGCGCGCATGTACGCCGCGGCCATCGCCGCCCCACACGCCGTGCCCGAAACGCGCGCGCGCCTGATTGTCTTGCTTGGTGGCAACGCCGGAATTGACGAACTCGTCGCGAAATCCAAACCCGAGCTGACGAAAATTCGTATTTTCCCCGCAGGAGATCTGCTGAAAGAAAATGCTCGCGCTGATTTCTTCGTTCTGCTCTCGCCCGGCGGAAAAAATCCAAAAGTCGAGGCTGCGAAATTCATCAGCGGAAGTCAGGACCTGCGCCCCTTCGCAGAAAAACTTCGCGCCACGGATTTCGGCCCCATGTTTCCAGACGTCTCGCCAGCAAAAATCGTCCGCCGCGGCACACTAGCCTGTTACGCCGCAAGCGGAACCTGCTCCTTTACCCTAACGCTCCCGGAAGATGTCCGCACCCTGAACTAGGAACTCGCGCTGCCGCTCGTTCTTCATGGTAGGGGCACGACATGGCGTGCCCGTCGCAAAAAAATCGGCCACCCGAGATCGCCGGCATCCTGAAACCGCCTGGCGGGTGAAGGGTCTCTGTTCGCTCGCCCGGGCTCCAGCGCTCCAGGCGCCATTCCGGTGACTTTGCCTGTCAGTTTGACTCTGATTTTGGTTTCTGAACCGCAGAGACGTGCAGCGAGGGACAAAACAACGAAGCAATCGCAAAACTGCAAGCCAAAAAAAAGCCCGCCCTACTTAATTTCCATTACTTCCTTCTCTTTCGCCGCCGACAAATCCTCGATCTTCTTCGTCTCCGAATGCGTCACTTTCTCGAGTTCATCCAGCGATCTCTTGCGTTCGTCCTCGCTGATTTTCTTCTCCTTCTCCAATTTCTCCACGCCTTCCTTAATGTCCCGCCGGATATTCCGTATCGCCGTCCGATGATTTTCCAGCACCTTGTGAATGTGCTTCACCATGTCCTTGCGCCGATCCTCCGTCAAAGCCGGAATCGGCACGCGCACCACTTTTCCATCATTCGTCGGATTCAAACCCAGATCCGTCAAACGTATCGCCTTGTCAATCAACGCCACCGCGCCCGGATCCCACGGCGAAATCACGATCGTCGAAGCGTCCGGCACATTCAGCGTGCCCAGCTGATTGATCGGCATCGGTGTGCCGTGATAATCCACGCGCACGTGATCCAGCAACGAAGTGTTCGCTCGCCCCGTGCGCACGCTGCCCAGCTCCTTGCGGAAATCCTCCACCGCTTTTTCCATCCGCACCTTGGCTTGCGCCAACGCATCCTTGCTGGTGGCAATCGTGGTCATCGAGAAATTCGCCTCCACGCTTTATGTTTCACGCTGCGGTAACCGTCGAACCGACCTGCTCGCCCAGCACCACGCGCTTCAAATTCCCCGGAACATTCATATTGAACACCACGATCGGCATTTGGTTGTCCATGCACAGCGATATCGCCGTCGAATCCATCACCGAAAGTCCCTTTTGCAGCACGTCCAGGTAGGTGATCCGGTCGAACCTCTTCGCGCCCTTCACTTTTTCCGGGTCCGCGTCATACACGCCGTCCACGCGCGTGGCCTTTAATATCACCTGCGCCTTGATTTCCATCGCGCGCAACGCCGCGGCCGTGTCGGTCGAAAAATACGGGTTCCCGGTGCCTGCGGCAAAAATCACTACGCGGCCCTTCTCCAGATGGCGGGTCGCGCGGCGCCGGATGAACGGCTCCGCCACCTGATGCATTTCAATCGCACTCAGCAACCGCGTGTGGCAGCCGGCCTTTTCCAGCGCGTCCACCATCGCCAGCCCATTGATTACCGTCGCGAGCATTCCCATGTAGTCTCCGGTCGCGCGATCAATCGCCAATTCTTTCTGCCGCGTGCCGCGAAAAAAATTCCCGCCGCCCACCACGATCGCCACCTGCACGCCCAGATCGCAAATCTCCTTCACTTCATGCGAGATCCCCTGGATCGTTTCCTTGTGCAGTCCGAATTCCTGCGGCCCGGAAAGCGATTCTCCGGAAAGTTTCAGCACCAGCCGCTGATACACCGGCCCGCCATTCGCCGCGATAGTTTCCGGGATGGTAGCTTGAAGCAAAGACTTTCCCCTGGAATTGGTGCTGGCCGGCGCTTTCTGTGCCCTGCTTCGTGCGGCTCTCTTGGTCACGGGTCGGCCAGCCCCTCTGGCCGCGCGTATTTTAGCAGAGAATCCCCGCAACCTCACGCAACCTTGCGCGACAGCAGCGAAGCAGAACGGCCGCCTGAGCTGAAGCACGCCCTCGCCTCTCGCCGTCATCCCGAACCCGCGAAGCGGGCGAAGGATCTCTCTTCTCTCTCCGCCCCGCTCAGGACCACACCTATGCGCAAAAAAAATCCGCCACAATCGTGGCGGATCGTACAGCCCTTCCAATTGCGCGAAATTCTATGCGCTCGGTACAGCGCCCGGCGCTTCAGCCTCAGCCGCCCCCGCCGCGCGTTGCGCCCCGTCCATCTCACCCACCTTGAACCGCGAAAAGCGTCGCACCGCAATATTCTCGCCGATCTTCGCAATGGTGTGGTCAATCAGCTCCTTCACCGTCAAACCTTCGTCCTTGATGAAGTGCTGCTCGTACAAACAATTCTCTTCGTAGAATTTTTCCATCTTGCCGCTGACGATCTTCTCGATCACCGCTTCCGGCTTACCGGTCGCCTTGGCCTGTTCCTTGTAGATTTCCCGCTCGCGGTCCAGCGTCTCCTGCGTCACTTCCTCGCGCCGCAGAAAACGCGGATCCAACGCCGCGATATGCATCGCCACGTCGTGGCACAGTCGCTGAAAATCATCCGTGCGTGCCACGAAATCGCTCTCGCAATTCACTTCAATCAGCACGCCGATTTTTCCGCCCGCGTGAATGTAACAACTCACCAATCCTTCGGACGTCGCCCGCTGCGCCTTCTTCGCCGCCGTTGCCTGCCCCTTCTTACGCAGCAAATCAATGGCCCGTTCGATGTCACCGGCGGATTCCACCAGCGCCTCGCGGCACGCCGCGAAACCCACGCCCGTGCGATCGCGCAGTTCTTTCACCTGTTGCGCCGAAATATTCGGTTTTCCGTCTGCCGTTGCCATAGTTGTACTCGATTCCTTTTCATGAATTGGGGACGCAGTGCGCGTGTGGCTGGACCGCCCCGCTTAATTCCAGCGATTGCAAAATAAAACGCGAGGAATCGCTCTTACCGAGGCTGCGTCTCGTCTTCGGTCGGTATTGCTGCGGCGGCTGCTTCTTCGCCTGCCACCGCATCACCCGGCTCGCCTTCCACGAAATCGCCTTCCTGCTTTTCGTAAACTTCGTAGGCGCTTGTGTCCACGTAATCCACGCCTTCTTCGCCGCTGCCTTCAATCGCCTTCTGATCGGCGATCTGCGTCTGCTCGAAGGATTGGTGGCCCACGATCACCGCGTCCGAAATCTTCGATGTGAACAGGCGAATCGCGCGCAACGCATCATCATTGCCCGGAATCACCCAATCCACCAGGTCGGGATCGCAGTTCGTATCCACGATCGCCACCACCGGAATGCCCATGCGGCGCGCTTCGTGCACCGCGATCAGCTCCGCGTTCGGATCGATCACGAAGAGCGCATCCGGCAGCGTGGTCATGTTTTCCACGCCGGAAAAATTCTGCTTCAAATGTTTCAACTCGCGTTCCAGCCGCGCCGCTTCCTTCTTCGAAAACTGCGCCATGCGTCCGTCTTCCACCATGCCCTTCAGCAATTTCAATCGCTTGATGGATTTCTGCAGCGTCACCCAGTTCGTCATGGTGCCGCCCAGCCAGCGGTGGTTCACGTAGAACATCCCGCAGCGGTTGGCTTCTTCGGCGATGGCTTCCTGCGCTTGGCGCTTCGTCCCGAGAAAAAGAACTCGTTTGCCTTGTCCCGCCAGCTCCGCCACGTAGCGAGCGGCGTCGCGAAACATCTTCAAGGTCTTCTGCAGGTCAATAATGTGGATGCCATTGCGTTCCCCGAAAATATATTCCTTCATCTTCGGGTTCCAGCGGCGCGTCTGGTGGCCAAAGTGAACTCCAGCCTCCAGCAGCTCTTTCATCGTAATTTCGACTCCCAAAGTTCCTCCTCTCGTGAAGGGATGCTTATTTCCCCGCGACCCAGGTGCAATCGCTAAGGCAGCATCCTTTTTTGCCGGTCCTTCCCGGCCGTGAATTAATCAGCCCTCAATCGCTCGAAGCCTGATCCGTACCCCACAACCAAAAGTAACGACCACTTCCAACCGTCCAGTTGTAGGGGCGGGTCTCAGACCCGCCCCTTTTCGCAAACTACCGCTTGCTGAACTGGAAGCGACGCCGCGCGCCCTTCTGTCCGTACTTCTTGCGTTCCTTCATGCGCGGATCCCGCGTCAAAAATCCATTCTTGCGTAGCGCCGGACGCAATTCCGGATTCAACCTAGAAAGCGCGCGCGAAAGACCCATGCGCACCGCTCCCGACTGTCCACCGACGCCGCCGCCCTTAACAATGCACTTCACTTCCACCTGATCCAGCATCTGCGTGAACTTCAACGGCTCCACCGCCGCCGTGTTCCACGCCACGTTGCGGAAATATTCATCCACCGGCCGGCCGTTCACCGTAAATCGCGCCGCGCCCTGCTTGATGTATACGCGCGCGATGGATTCCCGCCGACGCCCCGTGCCGTAAAACTGTTTGGCTGTTCCTTCCAGCGAACTCGCACCTGAACTCAAAGTTCCTCCTAATTTTTCCCGAGCGCACTCCCCAAAGGAGCGCCACCAAGGAGAAGCATGAATCGTCCCTGCGGACCAATCCGCGGAACGTTTTTTTCGGTTCCCGTGACGAGGTTACAGCGAGAGTGGCTGAGGCTTTTGTCCGGTGTGGCGGGCGAGGCCTTCACTTCCGGCATAAACACGCAGCTTCTTTGCTCGACGCGCGCGCAGCTTGTTCTTCGGCAGCATTCCCAGCACCGCCTCGCGCACAACCTCTTCCGGCCGGCGTTGCAGTAACGTGCGGATCGGCACTTCCTTCAATCCGCCCGGCCAGCCGCTGTGATGACGATACAGCTTCTGATCGATCTTGTTGCCCGTCAACTTCACCTTCTCCGCGTTCACAACCACCACATGATCTCCGCAATCCAGATGCGGCGTGTAGGAAGGCTTGTCCTTCCCAATCAGCAAACGCGCGATGCGCGTCGCCAGCCGCCCGAGCACCACTCCCTCGGCGTCTATCACGAACCAGTTCTTCCCTACCATCAACTCTTCGGCCTCGCGGCCTCTTGGAATATACGTCGGCATCTATGCAGTCACACCTTTCCGTCTAGGGACAAACAATGAGTCTAAAGTACGTCGCGATTTATGTCAACGAGGAGCAGCGGCTAGAAGATCGAAAAGCGGGAGCGAGGAAGCGCAAAACAACGAAATCAGCGGCGGACCACCGCAGGCGGCCCGCCACCTTGCAAAACGCAGAATCCAACCCTACGACGTGGTCGTTGCCGCCGCGCCGCGATTAGCGCGTGAAAACGCCTTACTGCTGTCATCGGCCGCGTCGCCGGTCTTGTCAATCTCGATCGAGCCCTTAAAGTAAGCCCCATCCTCGATCGAAATCCGCGCCGTGGTCAAATCGCCCACCACCGACCCGTCCTTCTTGATCTCAATCCTGTCGCGCGCGCGCAAGTTGCCCTTCACGTTGCCGTACACCACCACTTCGCGCGCAATCACATCCGCCGTCACCTTCGCGCTGGCTCCCACCGTCAGCTTGCGGTCCTCCAGCTGAACCAATCCTTCGACGGTGCCGTCAATCAGCAGATCTTCATTGCCGGTGATCTCGCCTTTCACATGCAGGCTGCCACCAAGTCGTGCCGTGTTGCCCGAACTCGTGCTCGGATACGTCGGATCATTCGGTGCCATTGTCTTTGCCTCCCCAGCAAAAGCCGGTGCGTTTGCACTCGGCACGGTTGGTTTGATTTGTTGCGCCTGCTGAGACGGTTGCGGCTGCTGCGGGACCGCCTTCTTCCCCGGAGCCTCCGGTTTCTTGTCTCCCCACATTACATTTACCCTCCTAGAATCCAAATACGCCCAAACCACAGACTGCCTACATATAAGGACCGGGGTCTTTGAATGTAGTCCCGCCACAGAGCGGTGCCAAATCCAAAATGGGACAGGTGTGTCCGGCGAGATAACTCCGTCCGGTCAAGCTGGGGAACGCCATCCTAAAACTTTACCCCACAAACCGCAAGCGCGATTTGCGCGATTTGTTTCCAGATCTCAGCGATTCGACTCTGATCTTGAAGTGGTAGCGGCCGCCTGCGTTCTGGGCCGGCGTCTGTGAGGATGGGTTGCGCTACTCTGCGCCGATCCTACAAATATCTCTCCTGCAAAATCGCCACGTGATGCGCAACATGTCCCGCAATAATGTAAGCCAGCGCCCTCACCGACACCAAGTTCCCGCTAGCCACCCCGCTCCGCGCCCATGCGTCTCCAGGCAACTTCCGAAACAACGCCACCGTAGCCCGCCGCACGTCGCGAAACTCCGCCGCATGGCTAGCCCATGCATACTCATCCGCCCGTGCTGCATTCACGCTGATGTTTTGGTCGAAACTAGGAAGGGGATCATGAAAATCGCGCCCAAACCACAAAGCGCGAAACGCAAACGCCCGCTCCGCATCATTTAAATGGCCAAGCACCTGCCGGACACTCCACTTCTCCGGCGCGTAGCGATAGAGCGATTTTTCTTCGGAAATGGATGCGAGGATCTTGCCGACATCCTCCAGTTGGCTCTCCATCACGCCAACGATGTCGTCCTGCTGAATGCGATCGATATAAGTGAAGTAATACGGCGCTGCTTCCGTGCGTTCAGGCCGGCTCATCGAGTGCCCCCCGGCCTGATCCTAATACTTGCGCAGCACTCCCACAACGCGCCCCTGAATCTTCACGTCCGCGCCCTGCACCACAATCGGCGCCATCGCCGAATTCGCCGGCTGCAATCGCACTTTCCCGCCCGGCTCTCTATAGAATCTCTTCACGGTTGCGTCGTCCTCACCCACCAGCGCCACCACAATCTCCCCAGGGTTCGCCACTTGCGTTTGCTCCACCACGATGTAATCTCCATCCAAAATATGGTCTTCGCGCATGGACTCGCCCTTCACCTGCAGCACGAACGTATTCTGCCCGCGCGCAAAATCGGCCAGCGAAATCGTCTCGTTTGTCTCCACAGCCTCTAGCGGACGCCCCGCCGCAATCCGCCCCGCCAGCGGCAGCTCCACCACGTGGCGGTCCAGCACCTGCTCGCGAATCGGTTTCGGCAGTTGTACTACCTCAATGGAGCGGCTCTGGTTGTACCCGCGGCGAATGTAACCCTTTTTCTCCAGCGTCGAGAGGTGCTTGTGCACCGTCGCCAGCGACGTCAGCTTCAGCGCGCGCGCAATCTCCTCAAAACTGGGCGAATACCCGTTCTTGTTGATGAATCCCACCAGGTAGTTCAGCACTTCTTTCTGTCTCTTGGTCAGCGCCATTTCACACCCCTCTGGGCCCAGGTTGAAGCATCCACCCTAGGCGAACCAAAAGCGAAAGTCAATGGTACTCTGGGACAGTTAAAGGCCAGTTTTCAACCACCCGTCCGGTCTCGGCGTACACCTGTCCGGTCCAGCCAAGCGCCATGCTCACCGCAACCATCGAGGGTGTTTATCGGCAGGAATCTCGGGCCGCCCTCGCGCAAAATTTATGGAACGGATCGCGGTAAGCTGTTTAACGCTGGCAATTCTCGACACAATCAGCGGAATCATCGCGATCACTCCAGGGAGAGGACTGACTTGAAGGGGTCATTTCACATCGCCGCGCTTTTATGGCTGCTCACGTTCATCGGCATCCTATTCGCCAAGGCCGCTCAGAATCCGCCGTCCAGCCGTCCAGACGGTGTCTTCACGCCCACAACATCTATAGCCACATCGAAGGATAAAACCGGCCGGCCCATGACAGTTGAGTCGCGCCAGCTCGAACCACGCCTGACTCAGTCCATCGTCGCCGGAAATCCGACGGGTGACAGTTACGTCATTCACTTCCCTCAAGGCGACGCCGGCGGCCCCTGCATCTACAGCGGCAACGCCCGCTACCTGATCGAAGGCGGCGGCACGCTCACCTTTCAAATCCTCGCCGATTGCGGAAAATTGCGCCGCGGATACAGCTATATGATCTGCAAACTCGATGCGATCCTGCGCTGCTCGGAAGCCCCCTGGTGGTATTTCCGCGATCGCACCTACATCATCACGAAGGAAGGCATCACGGTAAACAGGTCTACGCTTGTTCCATGGCAGGACGCCACGGAAGCTCCGCAACTCCTGCAAAAAATGTCCGAGAAAATCAAATCGCTGAACGAACGCGTGAGCCAGCTAACGGCTTCCAATACCGTCCACGGTCGCTCCATCTCCTGCCGCGAGTTTCATCCCGAAACGAAGTCGTATCACGTCTGGGACTTTCCAACCCCGTGCCTCATAAAAAGCGCCTGCGATGGAATGCCGAACCTCGACTCCATGCGCGACGGCGACCCCATAGATTGGAATTCGCCCGCCGGTGCCTTCGTAAAAAAGCAAAGTAACGCTTCGGATTTCTCGAACTGGGTCTGCTGGATCAGAGCGCAAAAACCGCGCGCTTCTTGCTTTTTGCTCTTGTCGCGAACGCTTTCGTCGCACTCCGCCTTCGCGATCCGCACGCGCTCTGACGCGCCGATTCTTTGAACCCGCCGCCGTGCGGCATAGGTACTTTAAGAGAAATTCATTCTACTGATGCCTGCTATGGGGGATATGCTCGGCGCTCACGAGAGTTGATATTCTCAGCAGTAGTCTTCCTGAAACCTCTCGGTCTCACAGTGCTCCTCGCCATAAGCATCTCGGCGCTCCCTGCAATCTTCGCACAAACGCAAAACCACTCAGCAACACAGATATCGTCCATATGACCACGCAGGGTTTTGACGCCGCCCTGATTGTGAAAGATATTCAGTCGAGCAGCGCGGATTTCGACACTTCCCCTCCGTCGCTCATCAACCGGAAGAACGCCGGCGTAGATAAGTCCGTTCTGGAAGCTATGCTCGCCGCCCAATCCGCGGAACCCACCGGCACGGTGGAAGCCATCGATGGCGGCATAACCACGGCCCCTTCCCAACCGTCGCGCAACTCCAAAACTGGATGTCTGCGGAAGGAAGGCGATGTGGTTGCCCTTAAATTCGCGGCGGATCTAAACTCGAAGGCCGCACAGGAAGGCGACCCCGTAGCGTTTCTCCTCGACGATGACTTGAGGGTCGCAGGTTCGATCGTTGTACCGAAGGGAGCGCACGCCGTTGCCAGCGTAACCGACGCAAAGAAAGCCGGAATGGTGGGAAAACCAGGAGAACTCAGTGTTTCAATGCAATACGGTGTCCGGCACCAACCACGTGCGCATTCGCGGCACCAAAGGTCGCGAAGGGGACAGCGAGACAGGCGCAAGCGTCGCCTTGACCGTCCTGTTCGGTCCCATCGGCCTCATCCAACTCGGCAAGAATGTGCACATCCCGGCCGGAACCGCGCTCACCGCTTGCGTAGATCAGGACACTTGGCTCGCGCCGATTAACTAGCTCGACGATCTGTTCGTGCTAGTTCCATCGCGTCACGCGCCACGTCGTCCGCCAGCGAATCTATCAGGAAGATACGCGAATGACGCGTGAATACCGCGAAATCACAACGTAGAGCCCGCGTCATCGTCCTCCACCAATCTCCAATATCGTTCCCGTCGTATAGGAAGCCGCTGCCGAAAGCAGCCAAAGTACACCCTGAGCTATCTCGAGTGGTGTCCCTGCACGTCCCATGGGAATCGAAGGCGCCAAACGCTTCAGTCGATCCGGCACGCCATTGGCGGCGTGAAGCTCGGTTTCAATCAACCCAGGCGCGACTGCGTTGACGCGAATTCCTTCGCTCGCCACTTCTCTCGCCAACCCGACAGTAAAGCTATCAATCGCCCCTTTCGAGGCCGCATAGTGCACCCATTCCCCAGCACCGCCTGTCCGCGTAGCCAGGGACGAGATGTTCACGATGGAACCGCCCACTCCACCGTGGCGCACAGACATCCGCCGAACCGCCTCGCGCGAACACAGTATCGTGCCCGTCACGTTGGTGGCCAAGACTTGCGCGATCGCCTGCGCGGGCAGCGCATCCACTCGAAACAAGCCACCGGTGACGCCAGCATTATTCACAAGACCTCCGATTTGTCCGAGTTCACGCACCGTCGTCTCGAACAATCGAAGGATTTCTTCTTCACGACTAACATCGCCCTGGATCGCGACCGCGCGGCCGCCGCCTGACACAATCTCGCGCACCACCTGTTCGGCGGCGTCCCGGTTCGTCAAAAAATTGATCACGACGGGAAAACCGTTGGCGCCGACCAGTCTCGCGATCGCAGCTCCGATTCCGCGGCTCGCGCCAGTGACAATCACAGCGCGATGGTTTTCGCCGCCCAAGACACGCCTCGGCGCCGGTTCATCTTGTATCGCTGGGTTGATCACCGTTGCCATTCTATCTGAACGTCGCGCTCACTTCTTCGTATGAATGCACTCTGCGTACGCCGCCTTCGCAAGCCGCGCGATCACCGCGTCGCGCGTGTCGTCATCCGCCTTGGAATCCGTCACGAAAATCGCAATCGCAAGCCGTCGCCCATCACGCAGCGTAATCAACCCGATATCGTTGGTAGCGGCCGCCACGCCGTCCCGCGTACCTGAACTGCCGGTCTTGTGCATCACGATCGTTCCGGCGGGCAATTTGCCCTTGATCCGCTCCGCCCCGCTGGACGCATCTTGCATCCATTGCAACAGCATGCGCGTGTGCCCGGGCGTCAGCGGTGATTCGTCGCTGATCCGCCGCAACAATTGCACCGCCCCCGCAGGTTCAAACCAGTTGCGATATTGCAGAGCGTTGTCGCGAGCCAGCGCCTGCTCGTCGTCCTCCAAATGAAAGCCGGCCACCCCAACCGACTCCATATATCCGTCTACGATCGCCGGACCGCCGATGCTGCGCAGCACAATGTCCGCTGCAACGTTGTCGCTCTCGGAGATCCCGAGGTGCAGCAACTCACGCAGCGAAACATCTACGTTCCCGTCCGGATACTTGTCCTGCAGCGGGCTGTGCGTGTGCGGCAAGATCCGATCGCTAGGAAAAAATCGCAATTTCTGCTCCAGCGAAAACTTGCCATCATCCACCAGATGCAAAGCCGTAACCGCCAGCGCCAGCTTGAAAACTGACTGCATCGGCGGATGCGCATGCGGCTCGAGATCGCAGCTCAAGTCGGTATCCGGCAGCGAGCACGCCACCGAAACTTTCCCGTGCGCATCGGCCGCAATGTCGCGAATCTGCCGCTGCAACCCCGTTTGCGCGTCAACAGCACTCGTGAGCAGAATAAAAACGATCGCGAACCGCATCACCGCACCGTAGCAAACTCGACTTCGACAGTAAGAGCTAGCCGCGTTGCAAAAAGGGGGCGCCAAGCCAGCGCGGTAGGCGGGGCATAAGCTAGCCCGCGCCGGAAGGCCTGGGAAAATTCGTAAGAAAAAATCAGAGCGCCGTAGGTGCGGCGCACGCTTCGCACCGATCGCGCTGGCAATCGCTCAACGACGATTCCGTTCGACCCAGAGCCGGAGCAGACTAACAACTAGTCTCCTCCCGCCAGCGCTTCCCGCTTCCGCTTGAATCGCAGCACCACCAAAATAATCATCGCGGCCACGAATACCCCGACCGTCACTAGTAACGCCACTTCCCCGTGCGCCAATACCACCGCAAAAATCTTCCGCCCGTACGCCGCTCCCAAATACGCCAGTATGCAGTACCGCGCCAACCTCCCCAGCGACATTGCCACCAGAAATTTTCTCGGCGAATACTGCAAAGCCCCCGCCGCAATCACAAACGGAACCATCGGCATCGGCGGCGGAAGCAGCGCCGGAAGCGCGATCGCTCCAAATCCCCAACGCTCAAAAGTCCGCACCACTTTCTTCGCGTTGCGCTTAGACAACCTGTCGTGCAGCGCCTTCTCCCCACGATTCCGCGCCAGGCGATACGTCACATAAGCGCCTACTACCGATCCCACCGTCGCCATCACCGCGTAATACGGCCACCACGTGCGTTGATGCGCCGAAAGAACGATGGTCATCGCATCCATGCTCCCCGGAACTGGGATCACAGAGCTGTCAATCAACCCCAGCAGAATCAGTCCCGGCCCGCCCAGCGTCAAAAACCAATGCCTCACCACATGCGCGGTGGTGGGCAGAGCAGGCGCTAATCTCTCCAGTGTGAATTTCATCGCGACGCCGCCTCCGCCATCCTTTCACCGAGCACAACGATCGATCACTAGGACGTTACCGCCCTCGCCCCGGTTCCCCGCCGATTCCGGCCCTGCGCCCCGGCCCATTTTGCCATGCGGACATCTCAACTCTTACGGAACATCATCTAACTGTGTACAGGGCAAAGTCTCGCTCGTTGTGGTAGCCTATAATCGGACTTGGGTACTCTGTCTTTGGAGTTATGCGACAAGAAGCGAACCCGCGCAAGTTTCTGCGCCGCGCACTTGACTGCGGCGCCTTACCCTCTCCCATTACTGTTTCCCGTTCTGGTTTGCTCCACGCGACGGTGGCGATCTCCTCTGCTTCTCGCAAATTTCGCGCCTTGAAATCCTCGAAGTCTACGACACAGCACAGGGATCTAATCGGTAGTCGTCAATTGTCAGAATCGTCTGTAACTCACACAAAACAAACAACGGCTACCAGTTCTAATCCGTACTTTTTCTGCCATTTTGGCGCATCTGGAGGCCCGTTTCTGCCTTTTGCGCAGCAAGGCCGTTGTGAGGGATTCTGTCCAGCCACTTCCGCGAGGGCCAATTAGGAATGTCCACAACTATCTCGGATATCTTGGGTCGCAAAAGAGAAACGATAGAGCAGGCGGTTATCCGCTTCTGCGGTGATTCCGGTGACGGCATGCAGATCACTGGCAGCCAGTTCACCAACACGGTCGCTCTCTACGGCAACGACCTCGCCACTTTCCCGGACTACCCCGCCGAAATTCGCGCTCCTGCCGGCACTCTTCCCGGCGTCAGTGGCTTTCAGGTCCATTTCTCCTCCAGCAACGTCTACACCCCCGGAGACAGCGTGGACGTGCTCATCGCCATGAATCCCGCCGCGCTGAAAATGAATCTGGCGGACTTGAAAACCAACGGTATCCTCATCGTCAATTCCGATGACTTCGCTGAAAGCGACCTGCGCAAGGCGCAAATCACCGTCAGCCCCCTCGAAGATCATTCTCTCGATGGCTATCGTCTTTTTGCCGTTCAACTCACCAAGCTCACCCGCGCCGCCCTGAAAGATGTCGGCCTCGACGCCAAGAGCATGGACCGCTGCAAGAATTTCTTCGCGCTCGGCATGTGCTACTGGCTCTACAACCGCTCCATGGAGCCTACCCTTCGCTGGCTCGATGATAAATTCAAGAGCAAGCCGCAGTTGGTGACCGCCAACAAACTCGCCATGCAGGCGGGCTACAGCTTTTGTGAAGCCACCGAAGCGTTCCAGATCAGCTACGAAATTCCTCCGGCCAGATTGTCGCCGGGCGTCTATCGCAATATCAGCGGCAACGCAGCGCTCGCTCTCGGCTTCGTCGCCGCTTCCCAGCAGGCTGGAATCCCGCTGTTCCTGGGCTCCTATCCGATTACGCCGGCATCCGATATTCTTCATGAGCTTTCCATGTACAAGGACTTCGGCGTCACCACTTTTCAAGCCGAAGACGAAATCGCCGCCGTCTCTTCAGCCATCGGCGCGTCCTACACCGGAGCCCTCGCCATCACCACCACTTCCGGACCCGGCATGGCGCTCAAGACCGAAGCGATCGGCCTCGCCGTCGCTGTCGAATTGCCGCTGGTTATATGCGATATTCAGCGCGGCGGTCCGTCCACCGGCCTTCCCACCAAGACGGAACAGGCCGATCTTCTCCAGGCAATGTACGGACGCAATTCCGAAGCTCCCGTCCCGGTGCTCGCTCCTTCGTCTCCCGGCGATTGTTTTTGGATTGCCCTGGAAGCCAGCCGCATCGCCATTAAGTATATGGTGCCCGTGATTATTCTCTCCGACGGCTACCTCGCCAACGGCGCCGAGCCATGGAAGGTTCCCACCGTGGCGGAATTGCCGCAAATCCCGGTGCACTTCGAAACGAATCCGGTGGGATTTCTCCCCTATCAGCGCAATCCTTCCACGCTCGCACGCCCCTGGGCTATTCCCGGCACGCCGGGCCTGGAACATCGCGTCGGCGGCATCGAAAAGCAGGACGTTACCGGCAACATCAATTACGAGCCGCTGAACCACGAACACATGGTCCGCACCCGCGCCGAAAAAGTCGAAGGCATAGCGCAAGATATTCCGGAAATCGTTCCCGAAGGCGATCAGTCCGGAGATCTGCTCATCGTCGCCTGGGGCTCGACGGCCGGCCCGATCACCGCCGCCATGAAACCCATGCGCGAGAAGGGCCATCGCATCGGCCACGTTCATCTGCGCTATTTGAATCCCCTGCCGCGCAATCTCGGCGATATTCTGAAACGCTACAAAAAAGTTCTGGTGCCGGAAATGAATATGGGCCAACTGTCCATGATCCTGCGCGCAAAATTTCTGGTAGACGCCGAAAGCTACGGCAAGATCCAAGGCAAGCCCTTCAAGCAATCCGAAATCGAAGCAAAAATCGAAGAGCTGCTGGACTAAGTACCGCCGGCGTCTCGTCGGCTCTTGGCGTTCGAAGTTGCAGTGGTAGCGGCGGTCTTCAGACCGCCAGCCTTTGAATTTGCGGTCGAATGTGTAGCGGGGCAGTTTTTTCCAGGAGCGATTGCCAATGACCACGGCCACCTTGCCGGTTTACACGAAAAAAGATTTCCAGACCGACCAGGAAATCCGCTGGTGCCCGGGCTGCGGCGACTACGCTATTCTCGCAGCCGTACAGGCCGTCTTCGCCGAACTCGGCGTCCCGCGCGAAAAATTCGTTTTCATTTCCGGCATCGGCTGCTCCAGCCGCTTCCCCTATTACATGAACACTTTCGGCTTCCACACCATCCACGGCCGTGCGCCCGCTATCGCTACCGGCGTAAAACTGGTTCGCCCCGACCTCGACGTCTGGGTGGCCACCGGCGACGGCGACTCGCTTTCCATCGGCGGCAACCACACCATTCACATGCTGCGCCGCAACGTCGGCCTCAAAGTCCTGATGTTCAACAATAAAATTTACGGCCTTACCAAAGGCCAATACTCCCCGACCTCGGAACTCGGCAAGAAAGCAAAATCCACGCCATTCGGTTCAGTGGACCGCCCGTTCAGCCCGTTGTCGCTCGCACTCGGTTCCGAAGCCACCTTCATCGCGCGCTCCGTAGACGTTTTTCAGCAACACCTGAAAGAAACCCTGAGAAAGGCCGCGGCGCATCAAGGTTCCGCCTACATCGAAATCCTGCAAAATTGCAATATTTTCAACGATGGCGCATGGGAAACTATCACGGAAAAAGAAGCGCGCAGCGAACAAGTCGTCCAACTCGAACACGGCAAGCCGCTCATCTTCGGAAAAAACCGCGACAAAGGGATTCGCCTGGTGGGCCTGGACCTGGAAGTCGTCGCACTCGGAAATGGCATCAGCGAAAAAGATCTGCTCGTCCACGATGAGCACAACCCAAATCCGGTTTACGCCTTCGCTCTTTCGCGTATGGATTCGATGCCCGGCTTCCCAACACCCATCGGCGTTCTGCGCGCGCTGCAAGGCGTCCCGCGCTACGAAGATCTGATCCAGCAGCAAATTCGCGACGTAATCGCCAAAAAAGGCAAAGGCGACCTGGCCAAGCTCCTGCGCGCCGGCGACACCTGGGAACTGAAAGCATAATCACGCTCTGCCAGAGCTTTTAGGTTTTTCGCGGCCGTCACCCTGCACCCGCGACTGCGGGTGCAGGATCTCGGTTCGATTTCACCGCGCGGCTATCCGCGCAACTTGCGTTTTCCACCAGTGGGATCGATCGGCAACGACGCTGTCTTCCAATCCACGCCTTCGGGTCTTTTCCCCACGCCCGCAACGTACAAAACTCCTTCCGTAACTCCATCAATCCCCAAATCACGGTCAATCTTGGAATCCGCCATCGCCATCGTGCAGAACGGCGCAAGCCCCAGCCAAGTCGCCACCAGACAAAACGACTGGCACAAATGCCCAGCCTCGGCCAGCACCACGCGATAAGCCCGCGGATAGCGATACTTCCATTGCGTCCGCGTGAAGACCGCGGTCATGAACACAAATGCAGCCGCATCCGAAAACCACCTCTGCCCGATCACGTAGTCCGACAGCCGGTCGCGCGTCATCCCGCGCCGCAGCAATTCCAGCCGGTGTTTCGTCGCATCGTAGTGATAGATCCCCGGGGAAATCCCCTCCACATCTCGCGCCACCACGTACGCCTCGATCGGATGCAAGGCTCCTCCCGACGGAGAGGTCTTCACCGCAAACCGCCCCAGCGGCGGCACCGCAACCCACTCGCGCACTCCCCAAGTCAATCCCAAAAGCGTCGCCAAATCCGCCAGCGCAAGCTTGCCTGCCGCGAATCTTCGCCAGGTTCTTCGCGCGGTAAGTACGCGCGTGAATTCGCCCTCGAGGCGCGGCGGCGGAAGCAATGTCTGCGTGGCCTTCGGATAGTGTTTCACCGGAATGGGCATCGTCTTTTCGTGCGTCAACCCTTCCATGTATCGGCCGATGCTCACCAAGTCCGCTTCAAACGGAAGGTCGCGCCCGGTGAAGTGAAAGAAACCCGCGGCAGGATTCCAATCCTTCCACGCAGGCATCGCACGCTCGAGAGGTTGCAGTCTGCGGTCGGAACGTTGCAACAGCGAGTGCCACACCAAATCTTTAATGGCGGCACGCAGCGACGACGGTGAATATTGGGGGAGATGGCGGAAAAGTGCCTCGGCGGGAAGCCAGCGGCTGAAGAAATCCAATACTTCGATGGCAATGGGCGCGGCGGTCGCGCCTTTGCCCGTCGCGTAATTCTCAAAGACCAGAGCTTTGTCGTTCCAGTAGCACACCAAAAACGGAGACCGCCGCAAAAGCACCCGTTTCGCTTTAGGCATGCGGACTCGCTCGGTTCCACTCGCCGCGAGACCAAGTCACAGCTCTCCTGCGCGCTTTACTTAGGATTGGTCGTGAACCACTGCCCGTACGGCGGCGGACGAAACTCAGGCGCCTTCGCAGTCGGGCAACGGAATCGCAGAAGACGATAGGATTTTTCCAGCGTGCGCAGGTTCAGATCGATTTTCTTCTGCTCAGCCTTGCTGACTTTCGGCCGAATGGCACGCAACTTCTTCTCGGCCCTGCGAATTGCGTTGGTAATCGGATGAACCGAAAAAGCAATCTTGGCCATGTGACTCACCCTCCTGCCATTTCCGATGCCGTGGATATGAAACGCGCCGGTGTCAAATCGCTCGGCGCCGCGGACGGCGTTACTTCTTTTTGGATTTGGCCGTGAACGCCTGCCCGTAATGCACGAGCGGCCCGCAGAAATTTTTAACGATCTTGTTGCACCGCGCTAGCCCTCGCAGTTCCAGGTCGATCTTCTTCTGGTCGGTCGTGGCGACCTGCCCGCGAATCGCCCGCAGCCTTTTCTCCGCTTTCGTGATTTCCTTGGTAATGCCCTTCAGCGTGAAGTTAATTTTGGCCATGCTTATCTCCTGGAAAGACGCAGCGCAACTTTCACCGTTGGGTAAACCCAGGCCGATTCCGGGGGCTGTTCGAGGAACGGCGGAAGTGTAGTTGAGGCCCGGCAAAGCGTCAAGAAAGATTGCTTGGCTGAACATTCCCTGTGGGCGATCCGCAGCGACGGCGACCTCGCCTCGGTGATTTTCACTTCGTATTTGTGCTCGTGGACGCAAACGGCAGGCCGATGCGCTGCACCAGCGAGATGAATCGTGGATCAGAATGCAGACTCGCAAATCGAGGATGCACCGCAATATTGATCAAGCGCACGGAGCGCTCCTGATACGCCTTGTCCAGCCACTGAAACGCTTCGTCCTTTTGATACAAGCCCGCGTAAACCAGCGCGATGCTGTAAGGCGAAACATATTGCTGCGTCGACATCTGCAGCAAATCGTGCAAAATTGCTAGCGCTTCCGGTTTCTTACCCGCCACGGCGTAAGCATTACCCAACTCGGCCTTGAACGAAGTTTCGTTTCCGGAAAGCGTCAGCGCCCGCTGCAATTCTTGCAACGCCTTCGCGTATTCCCGCTGCGCCAGATACGCCTGCCCAAGATATCCGTGCGCCACCGCGAAGCTGGGATCCATCGCCACGGTTTTCTGCGCCTGCGCAACTGCCTCGCCGTTCCGGCCAGCCAGATACAGCACCCACGAAAGATTGGCGTTGATGATCAGCGAACGCGGATCGAGTTCCTGCGCTAGCTTCATCTCCGCGATCGCTTCGCCGCTTCTGCCCGCGCACGCCAGCGCCAGCGCATACCAATGGTGACTATTCGCTTCGCCCGGATTTAGTTCAATCGCGCGCTGGAACTCATCCAAAACCCCGGACCATTCCAGCCGGTACGCACGAATTTGACCCAGCACGGCGTGCGCGTAAGCAAGATTATCGTCGAGCTGCAGCGCTTTTACTGCGGCCGCTTCCGCTTCGGGCAACACCTGCGAGGACGGAACATCCTTGTAATCCGCCGCCAGCGTCAGAGCTCCCGCCAGGCCCGCGTACGATGGCGCATACGTGGGATCCAGCTGAATTGCCTGGCGGTAATCGCTGGCTGCTTGGGTCACCGCGTCGCCGGTGCGTTTCGCGACGAAGTAATTGCCTTGCAGATACGCGTCGTACGCTGCCGGCACAACGGTCCGCGTCTTCGCCAGGCGCTCCTGCTCGGGCTGCGTCAACTGAATCTGAATTTGCGTGACGATGTCGCGTGCCACGTCGCTCTGCAGCGCCAGTATGTCCGTGACGGTGCGTTCATAGCTGTGTGCCCAAAGATTTTGGCCGGTTTGCGGCTGCACTAATTCCGCGGAGATGCGCACGCGATCGTCGGAACGCAGCACGGAGCCTTCCACCAGCGCGTCCACGCCGAGTTCCTGCGCGATTTGCGCTGGGCTTTCGTGCTTGTCCTTGTACTGCATCACGGAAGTGCGTGAGATGACGCGTAGTTTCTTAATCTGGGAAAGTTCGGTGATCAGTGCGTCGCACATTCCATCGGCGAAATAATCCTGCTTGGGATCGCCGGTTAGATTCTCTAGCGGCAGCACGGCCAGGGATCGAATGGACGCCGCGCCCACCGCCGGCGAGCCGCGCCACTTGACCTCAAGCAGTTTCCAGACGAACGCGGTTATCAGCAGCAACGCAGCAACGGCCGACGCAACCAGTAGCGCGCGGCCGAACCGCGAGCGAGGGGCTGCAATGGCCGGAAGAATGGCCGATGCTTGAATCGCGCTCGCCGGAATCACGGCCGAATTCGTGCGCAACGCTTCCAGCGCCGCGCGGATTTCGCTGGCGTGCTGATAACGCTGCGCCGGCTCCTTCGCGAGACAGTGCTCGATCACGGAACGCAGACCCAGCGGCACATTGTCCCGCAATGGCGGCGGCGAATCGTGCAAGATCATCGAACTCAATTCGTAGGACGTTCTGCCGCGGAACGGGCGCTTGCCGTTGGCCATCTCATAGAGCACTACACCCAGCGCCCAGACGTCGCTGCGCGCATCGGCCGGCTCCCCGCGGAATAATTCCGGAGCCATGTAGTGCATCGTCCCGACGATCGCGCCTTCCGAAGTCAGCGTGCTGATGGATTGCGTCTTCAACGTGATTTCGCCCGGAGTGATGTGCTTGGCCAAGCCGAAGTCGAGGACCTTGACGCGGCCTCCGGGCATAATGATGACGTTGGGAGTTTTTAAGTCGCGGTGAATCACGCCGCGTTCGTGCGCGTGCGCCATGGCGTCGGCGATTTGCTCGCCGTAGCGAATCACCGTCTCGACGGGCAGCCCGCCTTCTGGAATTTGCTCCGCCAAAGATCTCCCGCTGACAAACTCCATTACGATGTAATTCTTGCCGTCAGCTTCGCCCACATCGTAAATGGTACAAATGTTGGGATGATTCAACGCGGAAGCGGTGCGCGCTTCACGAATAAGAAGCGCGCGCGCGTTCTCGTCATGGTTCAGTTCATCAGGGAGGAATTTCAGCGCAACGTCGCGGTTCAGCCGGTCATCATGCGCGCGATAGACCACGCCCATCCCACCGGTGCCGACTTTTTCGACGATTCGGTAATGCGAGACGGTCTGGTCGCTCACGTGTAGGCAACGCTCAAACGAGCATCTTAGGCCGCGGCAGAAACCCAAGTCAACGCGGAAGCAGTCGAAGGTTCGAGGGTACTACTGGATTGCGGGAACCGACGAAGTCGGCGCCGGCAAAGAGGCAGGCGGCGAATTCTTCGCGACGGTTGTGGATTGCTGCGATGGCAGCGGCGGCATTAGCGCCATGGCGCGGTCGCGCATTGCCACGAACTCGTTCCAATCGTGCTTGGATACTGGATCGGATGGCGGCAGCGGGAGGCGCTCGAAGTTCAGGAACTCTTTGCCGCGCTGGATGCGGAAGTCGAGGTGCGGACCGGTAGCAAGGCCGGTCATTCCGACCAGGCCAATGCGCTGGCCCTGCTCGACGCGCTCGCCGGAATGCACCAGCACGCGCGACAGGTGCATGTAGTAGGTCGTGTAACCATTGTTGTGCTGAATCTCGATCAAATTGCCCGCGCCACCTTTCCTGCCGGCGAAAATTACGCGGCCATCGCCGATGGTTTGCACGGGCGTACCGCTGGGCGCAGCGTAATCAATGCCGAGGTGCGGGCGGTATTCTTTCAGAATAGGATGATAGCGATGCTGGCTGAAATGCGAGGTAATCACCGCGGCAAATTTCAGCGGCGAATGCAGAAAGGCCTTCTTCATGGACTTGCCGTCCGGCGTGTAATAGGCGGGCGCGCCATTGGGGCCGTGAAACAGGACCGCACGGTAGGGATGCGGGCCGTTGTTGTACTCCGCGGCTAGAATGCGTCCATACGAAACGATTTCGCCGCTGTCGAGCGTTTTCTTTTCGACGACCACACGGAACGTATCGCCCGGCCGCGGATCGGTGTAGAAATCCAGATCAAAGGCGAAGATTTCCGCCAGGCGCATCGCGAGTTCGGGGCGTTCTCCGGCGTCTAGCACGGCGTTGAAAAGTGAGCCGTTCACTTCGCCGGTGACGCCGACCTCTTGAGTTTCCGAAGGAATGGTCTGGACCTCGGCATGGAAATCATCTCCTTGCGGGCGGATGTAGAGGACGCGATCAGCGTCAATGCGGTAACGCACTTCGCGCAGATCGCCGAGGCTCGAGCGGCCCACCACGAAACTGTTTCCGGCGCGCAGATGGCGCAGATCGAATGCAGATTGCGCGGAAGCGATCAGCCGCGTGGCGGTGTTGGAACTGAATCCCATGCTCTGCAGGAAGGCCGGAAACGTTTGGCGCGCCGGGACTACCGCTTCGCTAAAGAGGACCAGTTGCTCCTGCATGCGATGAGCGTCTTCGCGCGAGGGAGAAGATTGCGTCATGATTTCGTAGTCGGCGGCGGAGGTGCGGAAATAATGTGCGGCGATGACGCCGGCTGAAGCGGCTGCGAGCATTGTAATTGCGATCAAGACTTTGCTTTTCGTTCCCATAATTCCCTACGGCGAATGATTTACGAAGCTGGAAGGATAGCGCGATCCGATGCGGGGCGGGAAGTGAAATGGTGCGGAATTGTTCATGGCGGTAACAAGGGGGGTCGGTGGATTTCTGGGCGCCAGAGCCAAGGCTAGAAAGCGCTGAGACGCACAGTGCGTAGAGAAAATCTACGGCAAGGGCGACAACTCGGCTCCATTAGAGGTTAGTGCGAGGCGCCTGCGGCGGTGGTGTACAGTGCGCGGCGCGCGGATTCAGCGAAATAATTTCGTTCGCGCAGGCCGTGGTAAATGCGGCCGGCGATTTCGGAAGCATGCGGACCGCTCACCGCACGGCCGCCTCCGCGAATCAGAACGACCAGCACGATTTTCGGATGCGCCTGATCGGCGTAGGATACGAACCAACCTAGGCGTCCGCCGAGCGATTCGTCATTGCAGGTGCCGGTCTTGCCGAGAGCCTGCTCGCCATCCGGGTCGTAACTTTGCTTCGCGGTTCCGTACATCACGGCAGCCAGCATGCCTTCGCGCAAATCAGGAAGCAGCGGCGCGATATCAAGTTGCTGCCGCACGCGCGGCTGAAAATTTTGACGGGCTTCGGCGGTGCGCGGGTATTGCAGGTAATATTGCGTGCCGCCGTTCGCCAAAGTGGAAACCAGTGACGCGAGTTGCAGCGGCGTAAGGCGAATGCCTTCGCCGAAGCTGGACATGCGGGCGACGCCGCCGTACGCGGGAGGCACGGAGGGCACCAGGCCGGGCTGCTCTTCGGGAATATCGTAACCGGCGCGCTCGCCCAGGCCGACCAGCCGCGCGTACTGGTGGACGCGCGGGAAACCCAGGCGCGTGCCGACCTGTTCAAAATAGACATTGTTGGAATGCGCCATCGCTTCGGTGAGATCCATGTAGCGGCGATGACCCACTTGCAGCATGGTGTCGCGAGTGATCACGCCTTCTTGCAATCCGGCGAGAGCGATGACCGGCTTGATCGTGGAGCACGGCTCGAAGCCGGAAGAAAATGCCATCTTCTGATTGACGATGGTGAGAATGCGTCCGGTGGACGGATCCATCGCGAGCACGGAACCGTTGGCGTGGCCCAGCGCGTTTACGGCGATCTGACGGATCTCCGGATCGTCATAATCCGCATTGTCATTTTTGGTGGGATCGCCGTATGCCGATATTCCGGATTTTCTGTGGTGCGTGTGCGTAGTGGCAGTGGCCGGCGTCGCCGCCGACGCAACGGCGCCCGCGAGAAAAAGGCACAAGACCGGGAAAAACTGTTTGACGGCCGGGACGGGCTGCATCGAGTCCTATATCGGCCTTCGAAATACATGCTTCAGCCGATTGACTCTCAGTTTACGGAAGACGTACAGCGAAACGCAACTGTTAAGCAAGACAGCGTTCCTACGCCGCATGGCTGGACGAGAGGACAGAGGGCCTGCGGCTCGGGACAGCGGCGTCGCCAAGCGATAACGCGGTGGGCGAGTCGGCAATTCGCCGCCCCGCGCCCCATGCGGAATTATTCTTGTCGTACAGACGTTGCCCCGGTAGCTAGCGGCCCGAGCGCCCCGGCGAGGAAGCGGTTGCAGCAGCTGCTTTCGGCGGTTGCTTGGCCGCAGCGTCCGCGGCCAATTTTTGCACTTCGACCGAGGGCTTGCCGTTGCCATCGGCTGGAACGGCGGGATGCGCGAGCAAGCCCAGCGACTTGCGCAGATCGTGTTCGATCTTGGCGCGAATGTCCGTGTTTTCCTTCAGAAAAACGCGGGCATTTTCGCGGCCCTGGCCCAGGCGTTCGCTCTTGTAGGAGATCCAAGTGCCGGATTTTTCGAGCAGCCCATTGGTGACGCCCAGGTCAATCAAATCGCCTTCGCGCGAGACGCCTTCACCGTAAATGATGTCGAACTCGGCTTCGCGGAATGGCGCAGCAACTTTGTTCTTCACGATTTTCGCGCGGGTGCGTGAGCCGATGACGCGGTCGCCTTCCTTGATGGACTGAATGCGCCGGATATCCACGCGAATGGAGGCGTAAAACTTCAGCGCGCGGCCGCCGGTGGTGGTTTCCGGATTGCCGAACATCACGCCGATCTTCTCGCGGATCTGGTTGATGAAAATCAGGCAGGTCTTAGATTTGGAGACAATGGCGGTGAGCTTGCGCAGCGCTTGCGACATCAAGCGCGCCTGCAGGCCCATCTGCGCGTCGCCCATATCGCCTTCGAGTTCGGCGCGCGGCACCAGGGCGGCCACCGAGTCCACTACTATAATGTCCACCGCGTTCGAGCGGATCAGCGCTTCGGCAATCTCGAGCGCCTGTTCGCCGTTGTCTGGCTGCGATACCAGCAGGTTGTCCACGTCCACGCCCAGCTTGCGCGCGTAGGAAGGATCGAGCGCGTGTTCGGCGTCAATGAAGGCCGCCTGGCCGCCCAGCTTCTGGGCTTCGGCGATGACGTGCAGGGTCAAGGTTGTCTTGCCGCCGGATTCCGGACCGTACACTTCGATCACGCGGCCGCGCGGAAAGCCGCCCACACCGAGTGCTGCATCAATGGAGATCGAGCCGGTGGGGATTACGTTCACGGGGACCAGGACGTCCTTGTTCCCCAGGCGCATGATGGAGCCTTTGCCGTATTGCTTTTCAATCTGCGAGATTGCCAAATCCAGGTTTTTTGACTTTTCGTCGTTCACAGTGCCACCTCAAGAGGACTTTCTGATTGGTCTTAGCTGGAGACCGAGGCGGAGTGAGTTTAACACTGAGTGCCCGTTCCCGGCTCGGCCATTTCTAGCGGCATAATATCACGAGGCGAACAAAAAGCAAAAGGTATTTCTGCAGGTAGCCGGCCCGTGAGATCGAGGAGGGCGGCTAGCCTAAGGTTCAATTGTCGTGGCATTGGCGACGTGCTGCCATTTGCCCTCGTGCTTCTCATATGCTGACATCCAAGCCATGACCACGTTTTCCGTTGATGGCTGCCCTGCTGCGTCGGAGCGGTTGATGGCGATCTTCACACGTGCAATCATCCAGCCCATCTGGCCATCCGGCGAGACGTGCACGACAGGAGGCTCCAGATCTTCCCAGGCCGTGAATTTCGCTCCCCGAAAATACTCTGTAAATCGCTTGCGAAGCTCGTCCTGGGGTTGGCGCCGGATGTTGCCGTCGCGCACAGATATGAATTCCGGTGGAAAAGTTGCGAGCAAGCCTTCTACGTCGTGCGTGACATGCGCACGGCGGTCGCTTTGGTGCAGCGCGAGAAGCTCGGCTTCCGCAGATTTCTGCTCGGGGATCAGACTCGGTGCATGAGCGGCGCAGAAGATAATCGCGACCAGACTCAATCCGATTCGATGGCTTAACTTTTCCGTTTGCGGCGAATCAGGTGTGCTGGCTCTCATGGGATGCCTCCGGCGAATTAGACGCACCGCCAAGGGTCCAGTAAGCGCAGGTGGGCTTCGAGAAGCAGATCGTCGTAAATTTGAACGAAGAGGACTTGCGCACAGATTGCAGTGGCACTTCTAATATTTGTAGAAGCCGCGGCCGGATTTGCGGCCTAGCCAGCCGGCGGCCACGTATTTGCGCAGCAGAGGGCAGGCGCGATATTTGGGATCGCCAAAGCCGCTTTGCAGCACCTCGAGAATATTCAGGCAGACATCGAGGCCGATGAAATCGGCCAGCTCCAGCGGGCCCATGGGATGGTTCATGCCCATTTTCATCACGGCGTCCACAGCCTCGGGCGTGGCGACGCCTTCCATCACCGCGAAGGCAGCTTCGTTGATCAGTGGCATTAACACGCGATTGGAAACGAAGCCGGGTGCGTCGTTCACGGCGACGGGCTTCTTGTCCAGCCGTTCGCACAAGATCTTGGTGACTTCAAAAGTATCGTCGCTCGTGGCCAGGCCGCGAATCACTTCCACCAGCGCCATCACCGGCACCGGGTTCATAAAGTGCATTCCGATGAATTTTTCCGGGCGTGAGGTTTGCGCGGCGAGCTGCGTGATGGAAATCGAGGATGTGTTGCTGGCGAGGATCACGCCGGGCTTGAGCGCCGCGTCCACATCTTTCAGCAGGCGGATTTTCAAGTCGAGCTGTTCGGGGACGGCTTCGACGGCGAATTCAGCGGCAGCGAGTGCCGAGACATCTGTGGTTGGTTGGATGCGCGCGAGGATCTGCGGCTTCTCGGCGGCGGTGATTTTTTCCTTCTTTACTTCGCGGTCGAGGTTCTTGCCGATCGTCTCGATGCCGCGATCGAGGAAGCGCGTTTCGACGTCGCGCAGAATCACACGGTAGCCGGCGCGTGCAAAAACGTGCGCGATGCCATTGCCCATGGTGCCGGCGCCCAACACCGCGACAGTTTTAATTTCATAAACGGACATGAAGCCTCCGACCTGAAAAGGAATGCAGAGCAGGTAAAGGAAACATAGGACGTGGAGGAACGTCAAGCTTCTCGCCTCGCGCTGTAACAAGTGCGCCGAGGTGATTAGGGCGCCGCAGACGCGTCGGCGATTTGGTGGATCATTTCTTGTGCGCGCTTCTGTGATGAGGGCGTCACACGAATTCGCAGCTGTCCTGAGGAATCATCGGTCGTGCAGCCGATGCCGATGTTGCGGAGGCAGGTGACTAAATTTTCCCTGGTGGTAGCGTCCTGGCCGGACCAAACTTCGGCGGTCGCGTCGCCTGGATCGAAATCCTCGGGAACGTAGTCTGGTGGAACGTCGTCCGATTCATCCTCGTCGTTTGCCGGGGAGTCCTGCAGCGGTGCATTCGAACGCCGGGGCGCTTCGCCTGAATCCTCGGGCGACGCTTCCCGCCGGCGAGCTGCGGCTTCAAGTGCCGCGTTGGCCGCGCGGTGATCGTGCGCGTGGGTAAAGATCGCATACACCTGCCGCGACCAGCCCGGCAATGATCCAACCTTGTCGCTCCGCTCGTGGTATTGGACTTGCGCCGTTTCAAGCGCGTCAATGATTCTGTCCCGAGTCGCCGCATCGGTTCCGGTCCACAGTAGATCGGGAGTGCCTAAAAGTTCAGGATTGTTGGAATGAGCGTCTGTTTCTTCAAGATGCTCCACGAGTGCAACGTCGCAATCGGAGCAACGCGTGAAACCGGCGCGATACTCGGCTTCGCAATTAGGGCAAAACATGGGTTTCCGTGCGCTCCGAGACGTTGAGCACGGATCGTATAACACGACGCGCGTGCGGCGTCACTTTTTCGGATGCGAATTGCTGAAGCCGAATTGAGTCATCAAGAGCGGACCTTCCTCGCTATTGACCCGGCCCCGTTTCACGTCGGCCGCGGCGACGTCTCCCCAATAGAGACCCTGGGCGCGGAAGTAGTACGACTTCCCGGCTTCCGTGGTGAAATGGTCCGCTGCGGACGGTCGGCCGCCGTCGAGGAGCACGGCCGATTGCCATTCGGCGCAGAGATGATGATCGCCGGGATCAACGGACAGGTAGAAATAGGTGTCGCCCTGCGTGGCGCCGACCCAATTGCCGTCCAGGTCTCACTTCACAGTGGGCCGGGGATGCGATTCGAATGCCTTGTCGTCCTGCAGGAAATAAACGAGCGCTTTGCCAGCCTCGGGCTGGCTGACCAGATGGCGGGAGCCATCTGATTTCACCGCAAAGCCGAAATTCGCGGGACTGCATCCGGGCACTGCTGCTGCACCCGTCGGGGACGGCGCGCTCTGCGCACAAGCCGAGGATGCGAAAGAAGGATCATGAGGGCTGATTTCATGGTTTTCCTCCTTGCATGCAAGTTGCTTCCCGCAGAATGAGACGGGCGCGCCACTTTCAAGGTTTCGTGCTTTCGGCTGTGGTGGTGTCCCGGATGTGAACGGATAGGGTCGAGCATTCCCCTATGGGAGCTCAATGGCGAGCGCTACTGCGTTGCCGCCGCCGAGGCAGAGTGCGGCGATGCCGCGCTTCAGATTGCGCCGTTGCAATTCATAGAGCAGCGTCACGAGCACGCGCGCGCCTGATGCGCCGATCGGATGGCCGAGCGCCACCGCGCCGCCGTTGACGTTTACTTTTTCGGGGTTGAGTTTCAGGACGCTGGTTACGGCGATCGCGGCGACTGCGAAGGCTTCGTTCAATTCGTACAGGTCCACATCTTTGTCGCGATCCCAGCCGGTTTTCTGCAGCAGCTTTTCTACCGCGTCAACCGGGGCCATCATTACCCACTTCGGCTCGACGCCGCTGACGGCTTGCGCGACGATGCGCGCGATGGACTGTTTGCCGAAGCGCGCGGCATTTTTTTCACTCGTGACGATCACCGCCGCAGCGCCGTCGTTCGTTCCCGGCGCGTTCCCTGCTGTCACCGTGCCGTCTTTCTTGAATGCGGGTTTCAGCTTCGCGAGAATTTCCAGCGAAGTATCTTCGCGCGGTGATTCGTCAGTCTTGATAACGATGGGATCACCCTTCTTCTGCGGAATTTCCACTGGAACAATCTGCGCGCTGAAGAAGCATGATTTCATGGCGCGAATCGCTTTCTGATGGCTTTCGAGCGCGAACTGATCCTGTTCCTGGCGTGAAATTTTATATTTTTCAGCAACTAATTCCCCGGTGACGCCCATGTGAAAATTTTCGTACACGTCCCACAGGCCGTCGTTGATCATGGAATCGATCATTTCATGATTACCCAGGCGGAATCCGCTGCGCGCGCCCTGGAGCAAGTACGGGCAGTTGGACATGGACTCCATGCCGCCGGCGACGACCACTTCGGACTCGCCGAGCTGCACGGCTTGCGCCGCGAGCGCCACCGCTTTTAATCCGGAGCCGCAAACTTTGTTGATGGTCATAGCGGCGACGCGCGGGTCGAGGCCGCCGCGCAGAGCTGCCTGGCGCGCGGGATTCTGACCGAGGCCGGCCTGGACGACGTTGCCCATGATGGCTTCGTCCACTTGATTGGGGTCGATGCCAGCGCGGCGCACGACTTCGGCGACGACTTTCGAGCCAAGCTCCGTCGCGGTGAGCGGCGAGAGGCCGCCCATGAATTTTCCGATGGGCGTGCGCACGGCGCTTAAGATGACCGCTCGTTCCATGGCGATTGCTCCTTCAGGCCTCGTCGGTCGGAAACACAATTATAAGCGCCACGACGGATGCGGTCAATTTTGCGCCGGTCCGCCGTCTGGTCTCAGCCGAGCGCGGCTGATGAACTATGGTAGGTTTAACTGCCACGAAACGCCGTAGCAGTCGTTTACCCAGCCAAACATATTGCTAAATCCGTACGAGGCAATGAGCATCAGTGCGGCGCCGCCCGCCACGAGCGCAGCGTAGAGGCGGCGATTTTCGGCTTCGGACTCGCACTCGACGAACAGCGAAATTGACGGTGTGAACGAAAAATCATGCTTTACGAAGCTGTCGGTGCACAGGACGGTCTGATTTCCGATACGAAAGCTCGCTTCCATCACCGAACCTTCGGCGCCGGGCCCCTTTGGGCCATAGCGGATGATTCCGAGCACCTCTGCGCCGGGGAACAACAAAACGTAGAAATTCATCGCCTCCTCGGCTTTGCCTCCAAACATGAGAAACGGCTGAATCTTTGTGTAGGACATTTGCCGTCACCTCCCCTCAGTATTGATCGAGCGTTGAATGCAGGTATTCAGGGCAGCAGCGCCTGGGCCTATGCGCGAAAAGCAAGAATGCATTCGCGCATCATAGCGAACGGCGGATTCAAGTGACCGCAGCGCCAGCAGAACGCAATCTTCGCCTTCTGTTCGCCTGCGGCAAACTCTGTTAATATAGTCGTGCGAAATTTGCGCATCATGAAGACCAACGAAAATTCGGAGCGGAACGCCGGCCTGAATCCGGGTCAGCGCGCGGCGGTGCAGCATGGCGACGGGCCGCTGCTGGTGGTGGCGGGCGCGGGCACCGGCAAGACGCGCGTGATCGTCGAGCGGATTGGCAATTTGCTGGAGACGAATCCGGAGCTGGCTGGCGAAAGCATTCTGGGACTTACGTTCACCGACAAAGCCGCCGGCGGGATGAAGAGCCGGGTGGTGCGAGCGATCGGCGAACGCGCCGAAGGCGTGTGGTTGAGCACGTTCCACAAATTTTGCCTAGAAAGGATTCTGCAGGCGACGAATCCGGACTCGCAGCCTCTCGATGAACTCGATCACAAGATTTTGCTGCGGCGGCACATCGGCGAACTCGAGCTGAATCATTTCCGCAGGCTGCAGGATCCCGGCGAGTTCATCAGCGACTTCGTGAAATTCTTTTCGCGCTGCCAGGACGAGCTGGTGACGCCGGAAGATTACGAGCGGTTCGTCGCCGGACTGCGCAAGAAACACGAAGCTGGGAAGAAATCGCTGGAATCCGACGCGCTGCAAATCGCGGAGGATGAACTGGCGCGGCAGGAAGAGCTGGCGCGCGTCTATCGCGTGAGCGAGCGGCTGCTGCGCGAACGCAACTTGCTGACGTTCGGAGAACAACTGATGCATGCCGTGCAGATACTGCGCGACGACGCTTCCCTGCTCGCGCAGATGCACGAACAATACCGCTACATTCTGGTCGACGAATTTCAGGACACCAACATCGCGCAGCTCGAACTGCTGTGGCTACTGGCGGGTGAACGGCGCAACATTGTGGCGGTGGGCGACGACGATCAGGCGATTTACCGCTTCCGTGGCGCTTCGTTCGGCAGCTTCACGATTTTTCTGAAGCGATTTTGCGGCGTCGAGGACGCGAAGCTGGGCCCCGCCACGAAAAAATTCCTGGTTTCGCTTTCGCAGAATTATCGCTCGACGCAGCGCATTCTGCGCGTGGCCGGCGAAGTGATCGCACACAATGAAAAATCGCCGCTGCTGCCTCCCAAAGCGCTGACTACCGAAAATCGCGAAGGCGAGAAAATTCGCATCGCGGAATTTGGCACGCCCGAGGAGGAAGCGTATTGGGTCGCTTCCGAAATCGAGCGGCTGCACGCAGCGGGCGCGCCGTGGCGCCACTTCGCCGTGCTGTATCGCAAACACACCCACCGGGAAAAACTGGTGGATGAATTGCGCAGGCGCGAGATTCCGTTTGTGATTCGCAAGTTATCAATTCTGTCGAGCACCTTGGTGCGCGATTTGCTCGCATGGCTGCGATTGATCGTCGTGCCCGGTGACAACGTCGCCTGCGCGCGCGTGCTGGCCGCGCCGTACTGGGGACTGGAGCCGCGCGACCTGGTACGTCTGGCGGAGCGCGCGGAAAAAAATCACCGACGCCCCCTCGGCGACGAACTGGAAACCGCACAGGACGAAGCGCCATTCGATAAGCGTGGTCACCTCGGCGAGCTGGTGCAGTTGCTGAAGGCGCTGCGCCAGAACGCGATGCGTTCCACGGCGACCGAAGTGCTGGACGAACTGATCAGCGGACTCGCATTGGCGCCGCTGCCTGCGGATCAGGATCGCTACTACCTCGATCGCTTCGTCTCGTTCGTGAAAGAGTGGGAACGCAAGAGCGAGGAAAAGCAGCTGCGCCATTTCATCGAATACCTTGCCTATTTTTACGAAGCGGGCGGCGACATTTCTCTGGAAGAGGAAATTGCCGACGATGCTGTGCAATTAATGACCGTGCATTCCGCCAAAGGGCTGGAATTCCCGCGCGTTTTCATTCTGCGCGTTTCCAAGAACGACTTCCCTACCGGGGTGCGCAAAGTGGTCTTCGAATTTCCGCCCGAGCTGATGAAAGAAGAGCAACCCAAGTTTGATTTTCAGATTCAGGAAGAGCGACGACTTTTCTACGTGGCGTTGACGCGCGCGGAGCGACAACTGACGCTTTCGACTCTGGTGAACAAACGCAAGAAGCCTTCGCCGTTTCTCGACGACTTCCTGGCGAATGCGAAAATCAAGACGCTGGACACGCATCAGCTCACGCCCAGAGTGCAATTGCCGCCTGTCGTGGAAACGGCCGGTCCCGAAGCTAATTCCAGCGATCCTATGCAATTATTTCCGCCCGGCAGCGAACCGTCCCGAGCGTATTCGCGCGTGGCGCTGTGGGCCAAAGCCTTTCATCCGCCGCGCCCGGAACCGCTGCAATTGAGCGCTTCGGCGATTGATGCCTACGATCGCTGCCCGATGCGCTATATGTTCCAGTACCTGTGGGGCATCCGCGGCGGCGCGCACGCCATGGCTACGTTTGGCAACGTGATGCATCGCACCATCAAGGAATTTGTCGCAGAACACGGCAAACGGAAGAAAGTTCTGCTGGAAGAGGTGCACGCGATTTACGATCGCGAGTGGTCGGCCGCCGGATTCATCGATGAATATCACGAAGAAGAATATCGCAAGGCGGGACGCGAACAACTCGGAGCGTTTCACGCCACGTACTGCGGCGCGCCGGCCGACGTGCTGTATCAGGAGAAGACTTTCGAGCTGTCGCTGGAGCACGACGTGATCGTCACGGGGCGCATGGACCAGGTGAATCGCATCGAAGGCAACCAGGTCGAAATTATTGATTACAAGACCGGCAGGCCGAAGGACCTGAAAGCTGCCGCGAAAGATCTGCAGCTCGGTGTCTACGCGCTGGCCGCGGGCGAGGTGCTGGACCTGGATCCGCTGCGCCTGGTGTTCTACAACCTGATGACCAATGAAGGGGTGGGCGCAATACGCGACGCCAAAGCATTAAGAGACACCAGGGAAAAAATCGCGGAAGTGGCGGACCGGATTCGCGCTCGCGATTTCGCCGCGAAGCCGGGATTTGGCTGCGCATTCTGCGATTACAAACCGCTGTGCCCCGCGCACGAGCAGTTGATTTTGATCCGGCCATCACAGCCCGCGTCCGGCGCGAAAGAAATGGCAGATTCGTCGCCGCGCCGGGACTGACCCGCTCAAAAAAACTTGTGCCGCAAATAAAAACGGGGCGTCGCGATTTCTCGCGACGCCCCGTTTCATTTCCCGCTTGGGCTTCTCTGCCTGACTAAGCCCGGGATGTTCCGCGCATGAACTACTGTGGAACTTTCTCCCCTGCGATTCAGCGGCGCCGCAAATTTCGCGACGCGCTCGATTCGCTTCGTCAATCTATAAAGGCCGCCGACGTTGAAGTCAAGCAGAAAAACTTTGGCATCAACACGATTTATAAAACGTCGGAGCGCTAGCGAACATTGAGATTCCCGCGAAAAAGAAAAATTTTGCATTTCAGCCGAGGAAGCCGCCGCGATTTTTCTCTATGGGTGTCGTGACGGAAGCCGCGAGCGACAAAGATTATTTAGCTGCGGCGCGCTGGCGAGGATTTGTGCGAGGTCTAGTGCAATCCGCTCTGGTAATAGCCCTGGCGCGCAGTTACGTCCAGGTCCGGTCGGCGCACGCGCACTTCGATGCTGTGATAATCCTTGCTGCGGTCGGTGTCTTGCGGTTGAAACGTGATGGTGTACTGGTTGCGAGCCTGCTCCGTGACGGAAGCATAGAGCCTCTCGAGCCCAGCATCCTTCCCCGCGTAAAAAGTATCGCCGCCGGTGGACGTAGCGTATCGCTCCAGCCGGGTGCTTTCCTTCTGCATGAAGGCATGGCCCACGGAAATGGAATAAACGGAAATATCGGACTTGAGCAGGAGCTGCAAAGTCTGGTCCAGCGTGTGCTCGTTGGTGCGGGAATTGTTTCCGTCGGAAATCAGGAAAACAATTTTGCGGCGATCGCGGCCGCGGCTCTTCAGCATCTCGCCCGCCGCGTAAACGGCGTCGTCGAGGTCCTTATCCTGCTTTTGCTGCTGCACGCCCAAGGTCGTCGGCGCTCCAGTTTCCAGCGAATGTCCGTTGGAAGTGGCGCCGGACGTCAAAGGGCCGCCTACGGGCGAGCCAGGATAATGCGAACGGAGGTCGAGGCGCTTCAGCTGCGTGAAAAGGAGATCGTTGTTGAAAGAAAATTCCGAAACGGTAGCGGGAAATTGATCGTAGGTCACGATCGCCACTTCGTCGTTGGGCCCGAATCCGCCGGAAATCGCGGTCAAACTTTTCTGCACCTGGTCCGCGGACTTGATCGAGAGATTGTTATCAATCAGCACCACAGCCGATAGCGGAAACGGATCAGAGGTGAAGAAAACAATCTGCTGTTCCACGTTGTCGCAGAACACGCGGAATTCGTCGCGCTGCAGATCGCCGATCAGCTGGCCATCGCGGTTCTTCACTGTGACGGGGATGATCACCAGGTTCGTGCGGATCTTGATCGCCTGGCGCGCCTCGCCGCTTGGCTTTTGATTCTGCGGCTGGCCGGCGGGTGGCGGCACGCTTTGCGACCGCCCGGTCTGCGGCTGCGGCGTTTGCACGGGCGGAGGTTGTATCGGGGCAGCGGGCTGCGCGGGCGGGGCCATCTGTCCTGGCTGCACGGGAGGTTTGGATTGCTGCTGCTGCGTTCCCGGGGCGCCCGACTGCTGAGCCCACGCAAGAGCGCCGAAAAGTAATACAATACCCAGCGTCGAAATTAATCGCGTCATCTGAGATTCTCGATTCGGCCGCATGGCGCCATTTTGAAGTCCGGTTCTTAATTTCGCACCGGGCAGCTTTGTGACACATCCGCTGGCGCGCTCGGTGCATCGTATCAAACGCAACCGGCTATAGGGAGATTATACAATGCGGCTGACCAGCCTCGCGGCGGGCATTTTCACATTGGCACTGGCGGGATACCTAGGGGTGACCACGGAAGCGACCGCCAAAGGCGCCGCACAGCCGGGGCCACAGGCACAGTCCAACCAGCAGGGCCAGCAAGCGAATCCGCAGAATCTGCCGCAGGATCAGGCGCCTCTGAAAATTACAACCAACGTCGTCAACGTATTTGCCACGGTGCGCAACAAGCAGCATGGAATCGTTAACGACCTGAACAAGGATGATTTCAAGATCACCGAAGACGGCGTCGAGCAGAAAGTGGAATTTTTCTCCAGAGAAGTAAATATGCCCATCACGCTCGGCCTGCTGATTGATACCAGCGCCAGCATGGACCGCATGATTGAGGCCGAACAGGACGCCGCCTCGCGATTCCTGCGCGAAGTGATGCACCCGAAAGACGAAGCGATGGTAATCACCTTCGACTTTGACGTGGATTTGCTGGCCGATTTCACGCAGGACACGTCCGTGCTATCCAGCGCGATTCGCCGCGCCCGCGTGAATTCGGTGGGCGGAGGCGGAGTGGTGACTCCCGGCACTATTCCGCAAGGGAGCAATGCCGGCGGGACGGATTTGTATGACGCGGTGTATCTGGCATGCCATGACGAACTGGCCACTGAAGCCGGCCGCAAGGGCGTGATCATTCTGACCGACGCGGAAGACACCGGCAGCAAATTGCGCATGCAGGACGCGATCGAAGCCGCGCAGCGCTCCGACGCAGTAATTCACGTGCTGCTGATTTCAGATCGCATGGCTACTTTCGGCACTGGCCCCGGCGTGGCACGCCGCATGGCGGATGATACCGGCGGGCGCGTGATTGACGTGCACAATGAAAAGTCGCTGGAGAAGGCCTTCGATGAAATTTCGGAGGAGTTGCGGTCGCAGTACGTCCTGGGTTACTACCCCACCAACCTGAAGCGCGATGGAACCTTCCGCAAAATCCAGGTCAGTGTCACGCGGCCTGATGTGAAGATTTTGGCGCGCAAGGGTTATTACGCGCCGTTCAAGTAACGGGAGGCCCTCGTAGCGGCAGTCCCGCAGCGCGGGACCGCCGTCGTTCCGCGCCGCACCACCGATGGCGCACTGCAGTGCGCCGCTCCAAAATCTGCTGCGCAGTCCCGGCAGGATTGCACGGACACCGCAGGAATAATGCCAACTTACTTGCCGGTTGGCGGCACAGTGGGCGTCGTAGCGTAATAACCTTTGCGCGTGCGCACATTCAGGCCTTTGCGGTCGGTCTGCACTTCGATCTTGCGGTATTTTCCGGTGGATTGCGGATTCGACGGCGAGTACGCAATGAAGTACTGGCTGCGCAATTCCGTTCCGATATCCACGAACGACTGCGCCAGATCGTCCACCTTGTAAGGATAGAACACGCGGCCGCCGCTTTGATCCGCGAACTCCTCAAGCACTTTGTCGCCGCCTTCAATGTGCATCTTGCGCGGCTTGTCGCCGTCAATGGCCAGCCAGTCCGTGTTCGTGCTGACGCAATAAATCGCGGCCTCGGCGCGGATGGCGGCCTCGACCGATTCACTAAGCGCGTGATCGCTTAGATTGTCGTCGCCGTCGCTGATCACCACCAGCACGCGGCGAACTTCAGGATTCGGGCCCTTGGGCAATGGCGGATTGGAAAGTTTTTCGGCGGCGCGATAGATAGCGTCGTCCAACGCGGTGCCGCCGCCGGCGCGCTGCTTGCGGATCGCATCAGTGAGCAGCGAGAGATCACCGGTGAAATCCTGAATCACCTCTGGCTCGTTGTCAAACGTCATCAGGAATGCCTGATCTTTGTTTCTGCGGATCACGTGCTGCAAGAAATCGTTGGCGGCCTCCTTTTCGAATTCCAGGCGCGGGCGAATGCTGTTGGAAGTATCGAGCAGGATTCCGATGCGCAGCGGCAAGTCCGTGTCGCGCCCAAAATATCGAATTTCCTGCGGCGTACCATCTTCCAGAACTCTGAAATCGCTCTGATCCAGATCCGTGACGAATTCGTGGCGACGATCGATTACCGTGGCAACCAGGTGCACCAGTCCCGTGGTGGAAGTGATCGCGGGAGTAGTCGCTTGTGGAGTCGCGGACTTTGCAGGACTCTGTTCCGGATTCTGTGCTGACGCGTCGCCGGAGGTGGCGGGCGGAGGCGGCGGTGTCGGGGCTGGGGTCTGTTGCGCGCGCGTGGTTACGGCGAAAGTCAGAAACAGCGCTGCCAAGAACCATGTGGAAGCCGCCGCAATCGTGCGCAGAGTTCTCACGCGAATCATCATAGGTAATCCCTCAGTGCGGCGTCAATGCCACCGGGCGGCAATTTCGCGAGCGAGCCCAGAGTGCGAAGATACGCCAGCAACTCTTGCGGCAAAGGCGCGCGAAATTCCATGCGCTGGCCCGTGCGGGGGTGTTCTAGTGCGATGCGCGCGGAATGCAGAAAGTTGCGTTCGAGCAATGGCAGTTGCTCGCGTCCGATGGATTCCCGATAAGGCGCTCCGTACAACGTATCGCCCACAACGGGCAGCGCCAGGGCGGAAAAATGCACGCGGATCTGGTGCGTGCGCCCGGTGTGCAGGTCCGCCTCGATCAATGAAAATGCGCCGAGCCGCAAGAGCAGGCGCCAGTCCGTGCGCGCTTCGCGGCCTTCGCTGCGGCGGGCGGTCATGCGCGAGCGGCGGCGCAGGTCGCGCGCCACTGGCAATTCGATGCGTCCTTTTTCGCCCTTGGCACTGCCGTGCAGCAGCGCGAGATAGGTTTTCTGCACACGGCGCTCGCGGAACTCCTCGACCAGTTTCAAATGCGCGGCATCGTTGCGCGCGATCACCATCGCCCCGGAAGTGCCCTTGTCCAGGCGATGCACGATTCCCGGCCGCAGCGGTCCACCGACGCTAGAAAGTCCTTTTTCGACGCCGAAACGATGCAGCAGTGCGGCCACCAGCGTGCCGGCATCCGCGCCTGCGCCCGGATGGACGATCATTCCGGCCGGCTTATTCACGATGGCGAGGTCCTGGTCTTCGTAAAGGATCGTAAGCGGAATATTTTCCGGTTCCACACCGGGCAGCGGCGGCGCGGGAATTTCCACGGTGATGGTTTCTCCGGATTCCAGATGATGCGAGGGCTTCTTGGCGATTCCGCTCACACGCACGCGGCCTTCTTCGATCAGCGACTGCACGTGCGTGCGGCTGACGTCTGGAAATTGCGCGGCGAGAAAGCGGTCCAAGCGCTCGCCAGCGTGCTCTTCCTCGACCACGAATTCGTGGTGACGGAGAGAATCATCCGGCGCGTCAAAATTGTCGTCCGTATCGGTGTCAGGATAATCGTGCATGAAGGAATTCGCCGATTCTGTTTGGCGCGTGTGCTAATCGCCGGCTTCGGCCTGCATCGGCGTCACCGGATGAATCGGCGCCTTACCCTGCAGACCGCGCCACCACAGGAACGCGCCAGTCAAAATCAACACCAGGCTCGTAATCTGCATCAGCGAAACGCTGTCGTGAAACAGCATGGTGCGCCCGGGATCGCCGCGAAAAAATTCGATGATGCCGCGCTCGGTGCCGTACAACATCAAGTAAGTGCCGAAAATTTCGCCGACGAAACGCTGCCGCCTGCCCAGCCACATCAAAAAAAGAAAATTCAGAAATTCCAGCGACGCTTCGTATAACTGCGTCGGATGCAGATGAACTCCCAGTGGCGTGCCCGCTAACTCCCCGGCCATAGGATTCTTGAACACGACGCTCCATGCAACCGTGGTCGGCTTGCCATAGCAGCAGCCGGCCGCGAAACATCCCAGCCTTCCGATGGCGTGGCCGATGGGCAACGCGGCGGCGCATGTATCGAGCGTGGGCAGCAGCGGCATTTTCTGGAAATGGGTGTACAACAGAATCGTGAGCACGCCGCCCAGAACGCCGCCGTAAAAAGTGCCGCCCGATTGAAAGGTGGCGACGCTGAAAATTTCGCGCGGATTTGCCATGTAAAAATCCCAGGCGCTCAAGATCAGCCAGATTTTCGCCACCAGTAGCGCCACCAGCACGAAATAAATTCCCATGTTCCACAGCTTGTCCGGATCAATGCCGGCGCGTGGCGCCTGCTGACGGCCATACCACAAACTGATCAGCACACCCGTCGCGACGAGCACGCCGTAGGAATAAATTGGGATGCCGCCAAAATTGAAGAGTATCGGATGCATGCCTATGCCGGCTCCTGATTGGGATGCGCCTGCTCGCGAAAGAGTTCCAGCACCACCAGCGCGGCGCCCAGCACAATTGCTGAATCCGCCAGATTAAATGTGTACCAGTGATGCCCGCCGAGATGAAAATCAATAAAGTCGGTAACGCTATGACGCAGAAAGCGATCCAGCACGTTGCCCAATGCTCCGCCCAGAATCAGCGCCAGGCCGCACTCTCCCAATCGTCCGCCCGCGCGGCCGGTGGCGAGCAGCCACACCAGCATGGCAATCACGGCGACGGAAAAAGTGATGAGCAGCGGGCCTCTCCAGGGATTTTCGGAATCGGCAAACAAGCCGAACGCGACGCCGGGATTGGTGGTATGCACCAGATTCAACAACCCGGGAATCACGACGCGCAGCGAGCCCACGGCCGTATGTTGTTCCACCGCGTGTTTGCTGAGTTGGTCGGCCGCGAGCGCGCCCAGCGAAATAATTCCCAGCGCAAGCCCACGAAAAGGCGAGGCTGCAGCCATCAGGACTGTGAACTCCCGGCAGCCAGGCCGCCGTCGCATTCGATTTCTTTCAGGGCGGCGACGCAGCGTTCGCAGATCGTAGGATGGTAATCGGTATTTTCGCCCACGTGAGTCGAGTAATTCCAGCAGCGCTCGCACTTCTTTCCTTGCGCGCGTTCCACGCGAATCTGCAAACCGTCGATGCCGCTCGCAGCAGCGCCCTGCGGTTTTCCGTCCGCGATTTCCACTTGCGACACGATGAACAGACCCGGCAAATACGCGGCGTACTTCCTCAGCAGCGCCGCCAAATCAGGGTTCGCCGCAACCGTTAGGCGCGCTTCGAGTCCGGAGGTGATTGTCTTCGCTGCGCGCACCGGCTCCAGCGCTTTCAGCACTTCCTCGCGGACTTGCAACAAGCGGTCCCAGTTCTTCCTATGCGCATCGTCAAGGACGCGTTCCAGTTCCGCCGCAACCGGGAACGTGGCCATGTGCACGCTGGCTGGCGCGCAAGCAGCGCGCGGCAAGTGTTTCCACACTTCTTCCGCGGTGAACACCGTGATCGGCGCAATCAGCCGCAGCAACGCGCTGGCGATGCGGTACACAGCGGTCTGCGCCGAACGCCTCCCGGCGCTTTTCGGCGCGAACGTGTACAGGCGGTCCTTCAGCACATCGAAATAGAACGAACTGAGGTCCACGGTGCAGAAATCGTGCAGCGCGTGATAGACGCGATGAAATTCGAATTTGTCGTACCACTCGCCGCACTCGCGCGCCAGAGCTCCGGTGCGCCGCAGCATCCAAGCGTCCATTTCCCACAGGTCGCCATCGGCCACGGAATCGCGTGCAGGATCGAAGTCGTAGAGGTTGCTGAGCGCAAACCGAAACGTATTGCGGATTTTGCGGTACGCTTCTGCCAGTTGCGTCATCATCGCTTCGGAAATGCGCACGTCCGCCGTGTAATCCTGCGAGACGACCCAAATGCGGAGCAGATCTGCGCCCCACTTCGCGCAAATTTCCGCGGGATAGATAGCGTTGCCGAGTGACTTGGACATCGGCGCGCCTTTTTCGTCCAGCGTCCAACCGTGCGTCACGATTTCTCTGTACGGCGCAGCGCCGCGCGTGCCAATACCCACCAGCAGCGAACTCTGGAACCAGCCGCGATACTGGTCCGGACCTTCGAGATACACGTCCGCCGGCCAGCGCTGATTGTCGCGCGTCAGCACCGCCAGATGGGTCGAACCGGATTCGAACCACACGTCGAGAATGTCCGTTTCCTTGCGCCATTTCGCATGGCCGCAAGAGCACTTGGTTCCCGGCGGTAACAATTCTTCGGCCGTGCGCGTGAACCAAACATCCGCGCCTTCGCGTTCAAAGAACGGCAGCACATGACGCAGCGTCACAGGATCCTTCAGCTGCAGTCCGCAAGCCTCGCAGTAAAAAACAATCAGCGGCACGCCCCAGAAACGCTGGCGAGAAATACACCAGTCCGGACGACCCGCGATCATTTCGCGCATGCGTTCGCGGCCCCATGCCGGCAGCCATTTTACCTTTTCGATTTCTTCCAGAGCGCGCGGGCGCAGCGCCGGCGCCTTGGGCGCAGGAATCGCAGTCGAACCGGCATCCATCTGAATGAACCACTGCTCGGTGGCGCGGAAGATCACCGGATTGTGGCAGCGCCAGCAATGCGGATAGCTGTGCGTGATTTTCTTTTCGCCGACGAGCATGTCGCGCTTCTTCAGCAGCTCAATGACGATGGGGTTTGCTTCGAATACCGTCTTGCCCTTGTACTCCGGCAAGCCTTCGATGAAACGCCCGTCGTCGTCCTGCGGCGCGTAGGATTCGAGGCCGTACTTTTGCCCGGTGCGGAAATCGTCCGCGCCGTGGCCCGGAGCGGTGTGTACGATTCCGCTACCCTGATCGAGCGTCACGTAATCCGCCAGCACGCCGGGAACCGGCATACCGAGAAATGGGTGCTGGAACTGAACGCCCTCGAATTTCGCGCCTTTCCAGGTCGCGTGCACGGCATGAACTTCGATGTGCAGTTCGGTTTCAAGCGCATTCACGCGCTCTTTCGCCAGCAGCAATTTTCCCGCGGATGTATCTGCCACGACGTATTCGAACTCAGGGTGAAACGCCAAAGCGCGGTTCGCGGGCAGCGTCCACGGAGTGGTGGTCCAGATCAACGCGCTGACGTCGCCATCCAGCCCCAGTTCCTTCGTTTTTTCCCCAGCAACAACCGGAAACCGAACCCAGATGGAAGGACTGGTGTGATCCTCATATTCCACCTCGGCTTCCGCCAGCGCGGTGCGATCAAAGATGCACCAGTACACGGGCTTCAAGCCACGATACACGTATCCCTTCTCGTAAAAATCAAGAAACGCGCCGGCAATCGACGCCTCATCGCGAGCGTCCATCGTGAGATAAGGCCGGTCCCACTGGCCCAAAACGCCCAAGCGTTTGAACTCGACCTTGTGCTTCTCAACGAACCCCGCGGCAAACTGGCGGCACATCCGCCGAAATTCCGCAGCCGGGACTTTGCTGGTCTTGCCGCCTAGCTCTTTTTCGACTTTCGTCTCGATAGGCAGCCCGTGGCAATCCCACCCAGGAATGTAAGGCGCGCGAAATCCAGACATGGTCTTGGACTTCACGATCATGTCTTTCACAACCTTATTCAGTCCGGTGCCCAAATGAATTTCGCCCGTGGGATACGGCGGCCCGTCGTGCAGCACAAATAGCGGCGCGTCCGCGCGCGATTCCAGAATGCGATAATACAAGCCGTCCGCTTCCCATGCGGCGAGTTGTTCCGGCTCGCGCTCGGGCAGCTTGGCTTTCATGGGGAAATCCGTCTTGGGAAGATTCAGCGTGCTTTTCAGGTCCACAGGTTTAGCCATCTCTAGGGGTTCGGAAGCCTTTCTATCTTGCGAGATAAAGTTGCGCGCGGGGCAGCTGAAACACCTGGCTCCCTCAGCGGTCCAGCGAAGCCCAGTTGTGAGTTGCTGCACAACGAAACTTGCAGCTGGTATGTTACAATGGTTTTTGAATGGTGTCAGCCGCGCCCGGCTGGACATCCTTTTCGGTGGTGGCGCGTCTAAGCTTACAGGGGAATGCGGCACTACGCAGCAGGCAGCCAAATGGCAGACCGTACAACACCAATCAGCGATCCAGGAGGCGACAAGGCCGATCCGACCCTCCAGATCGGCCGCTACAAGTCTCCCGTCGCGGATTCCGAGCTGCGGAATTTCTTCTCCAACGTAAGGGATTTCCTCTTCGAACGCCCCGTAAATCTGAAGGGCGCGAAACCCACGGTATTTAACACTCCCGGATTTGGCGAAAGCCTGCGCGACAACTTGAGCGAGTTCTTCGTCTCGGCACCTCGCGGCCCGGTGAATTCCGACCTGCTGATAAACTGGAATGCAGGGTTCAGCGGCTTCTGGCAGAACCTGCGCGACCTCATTTCGCCGCCCAAACTGGCGCCGTTGAAAACCACCAGCCAGCCCGTGGCTGTGCCGGAGCTGTGGTCCAAGAACACGCAATTCACCCGGGTGCAGGCGCTGTCGCTTGCGGTTCACGTGACGATCCTGGTGCTGATCATCGGACCTTTGCTGCTGGTGCTGCCTTCGCCTTCCACTACCAAAGCGAATTCGTCAGTTGAGATCACCACGATTTCGCCATTCTTGCCAAAGCTTCCTCCCGGCGCCAAGAAAGCCGGCGGCGGTGGCGGTGGCGGCGCACACGATGTGCTGCCCGCGAGCCGCGGCAAGCTGCCAAAATTCGCGATGGAGCAGTTGACTCCGCCGAAAGTGGTTACGAATCCGAACGCGCGCCTGGCGATGACTCCCACGGTTTTGGGTCCACCGGAATTGAAGCTGCCCAGCCCCAACATGAATAATTGGGGCGACCCGCTGTCGAAAGTTATCAACGACTCGAACGGGCCCGGCAGCGGTAATGGTATCGGCTCCGGCAATGGCACGGGCGTGGGGAGCGGCAGCGGCGGTGGCGTTGGCCCAGGTGAAGGCGGCGGGACGGGCGGTGGGGTTTTCAATGCGGGCACCGGCGGCTACGGCTATCCCGCGTGCATCTATTGCCCGCAAGCGCAATATTCCGACGAAGCCGTAAAAGCAAAATATCAGGGCACGGTAACCCTGGTCGCCATCATCACCGCGGACGGCAAAGCCACCGACATTCAAGTGCTGAAGGGCCTCGGGCTGGGCCTGGATGAAAAAGCGATCGAGGCGGTACGCACCTGGCGTTTCCGGCCGGCCGCAGGACCGAATGGCAGACCCGCACCGGTTCGCCAAACCATCGAAGTAACTTTCCACCTCTACTGATGGCTTTTCGCCGGCAATAGCAGCGCGCCCGCAGGCGTTTACCTTCAGGACCATCTCGTACCAGCGCCTGTGCGCATCTGCTACGATGAGCGGTATGAAAATTTCTTCCAGGATTTTAATCTCCACGGTTTCTCTGCTTCTCCTCGTCGCGGGCGTGCTTGGAAAAACTCCGCGCGCCGCCGCGCAGACCGGCTCGATACAATTTGTGGCGCGCGTCACTCCTTCGGCCGGCGAAGACGAACCCGTGCGCACGCTTCCCTTCTATTTGCTCAGCAAGAGCTACGCGGACATCCAGAAGGAAGCCGAAGCCGCCTTGCCCGTCCCCAATCAAGATAAATTCATAGACTCGCTGGATGTCTCCAAGGAACTAAAAGCCTGGATGAAGACGAACCATCGCGTGAAGCTCTCCGGTGAGGATTTCACGAAAGGACTCAAAGCAGACGACATCATGAACGTTCCGGAATTTTTCTCCGCCTATGTCGAGAGGATGGTCGGCGACCGCACCGCGGGTTTCCCTACCCCGAAATACAAGCTAGAGGATCGTGCCAAAGATCCCGCGAAGTACGACCGCCTGGTGACCCAATATCACGATGCCATTCGCACCTTCATTATCGCCGACCCCGACAGCAAGGACAGCCTGGATCTGAGCCTGGAAGAAGTGAACCCCGGCCACAAATGGGACATGCTGAAGGCCAAGAACCTGGCCGATTTGAACCGCGAAACCGCGGACCTAGCGCGTGGAAAATATCTGGTGGCTCGCGCCGAGACGGACATGCAAGGCCAGGCCACCTTGCGCGGAATCGCTCCGGGAAATTATTGGCTCGGCACCTTGAACATCGAAGCCGTGGCCGGAGACGCGCGCGCACGCTGGGATGTCCCCGTCACCGTCCGCGGGGGCCAACCGAGTTACGTCACCCTCACCAATATCAACTCTGAAAAATCTCCGAGCGGCGCGGCACACTAGCGCCACGCACTTATGACGGACGCCGCTGGCCTCGCGCGATGGATTCACGATTTGGCTGGTTCCGATGAGCGCGTGAAGCTTGAGTCCGCGATGAGGCTTTATCTGGCAGGCGTCGATCTTTGCACGCCGCTACTGAGCCGCTGGGTTTCCGATCCGGAATTCCGCGAACTCACGTTGCCCGGCAAGCTGGCTGATGAGGCGCACGCTCGCTCCCAACCTTCGGCGATCGTTGTGGGAATTGCCGTGCAGCCGGAAACATTCCAAAAAATTCGCGCGGGCAATAATTTTCCGCGGCTGGCGCATGTGCCCGCGGATCAAGATGCACAGGAATTCGAGCTGCACCTCAACGCTTCCATCGAATTCGATATTCTCACCACGCGCGAGCCTGGCGGCCCTGGCGCCATTTCGCGTTACCTGCAGAAATTCGGCGAAGGGATTCAGCAGATCGAGATTTACGTCCGCGACGTGGATCGCGCGACGGAAATCCTGCGCGCGCGGTTCGCTCTGCCGCCACTCTATCCCGCCACCCGCGCTGGCGCCGACGGCACCCGCGTGAATTTCTTCTTGGCCACCGGGCCCGATGCGAAAAAAGTTCTCATCGAGCTCGTGGAAGCCGCGCACTAGCGTCAATTTCTTTTGGCCGCGCCATCGCCTTCCAGAAAAGCCATCCGCCGCATCCAATCGCGCCCTAGCTCCATGTAACCTCGGATTCATTCGAGCGTGCTACAATGCGCGGACGCTCAGAACATAAATTTATCCCACGCACATTTCATCCGAGGAGCAACTCCATGCCGTTCGTAAACGAGATCGAAGCAGCCCAGGCAGACGGGCCGCTGCGCGAGATTTACGGAAAAATCGAGCAAAAGCTGGGATTTCTGCCGCATTATTTCAAGACGTTGGGCGCCAAGCCTGCCGTGATCGAAGCGCAATTGCAAATGAGCGACGCGGTGATGACCGACAGCGCTCTTTCCACGATCGTGAAAGAACAGATCGGCCTGGTGGTGAGCGGCATCAACTCTTCCACCTACTGCGTGATGTTTCACATGGAATTGCTGCGGCGCTTCGGAGTGGACAAGGCCCTAGCGCGGAAACTCACGGCGGATTACGAAAATGCAGCCGTGGATTCCAACGTAAAAGCACTTTTCCGATTTGCCGATAAATTGACGCGGCACCCGGACGACATCGAGGAATCTGATACCGACACGCTGAAAAAGGCCGGATGGGACGATGCAGCCGTGCGCGAAACGGTTCTCACCGTCGCATATTTCAATTATATCAATCGCGTTTCGCTGGGGTTAGGCCTGGTCACGGATTTCTGAGAGCCACCAACTGCGTTGAATGGGCGGCTGCTACTCCCCGCTCTGCTCGATCAATTTTGCCACCAGCGCCGTCCACCCCGTCTGATGGCTTGCGCCCAGACCCGCGCCGTTGTCGCCATTGAAATACTCGTAGAACAAAATCAGATCGCGCCAGTAGGGATCCTTCTGGAACAATTCCACGTCACCGTACACCGCGCGGCGCCCGTTCTTCTGCAGAAAAATGTGCGAGAGCCGCCGCGAAACTTCGCGGCCTACCTCCCACAGCGTCATGGGCGGGCCCGACCCGGTAGGACATTCTACCTTGAAGCCGTCGCGGTAATAGTAATGCACGCGTTGCAACGATTCGATTAACAGGAAATTCAGCGGGAACCACACCGGCCCGCGCCAGTTGGAATTGCCGCCGAACAAGTCCCCGGTGGATTCTGCAGGTTCATAATCCACTGCCTGCGAAAGGCCGTTCACGTGTAGAACGAATGGATGATCCTTGTGATATTTGGAAAGCGCGCGCACGCCGTGCGACGACAAAAATTCATTTTCATCCAGAACGTACTTGTAAATCCGTTCGAGCTTTTTGCGATTGGCGATGCTCAGCATCAGGCGCGCGCCTTGCTCCGTGCGCTCGCTCATATCTACATGGTCCGCAACGTCCGGATTGTGCGCCAGAAACCAATCCATGCGCTTGCGAAAACTCGGTAGCCGCGCCAAATCCTCCGGCTCGAAAACCTCCACCGCAAAAAGCGGAATCAGTCCCACCATGGAGCGAACTTTCATCGGCAAATGAGTGGTGCTCCCCAGGTGCAGCACGTCGTAATAAAAGCCATCTTCCTCATCCCACAGGCCGATCCCTGTACCGCCTATGTCGTTCATGGCCTGCGCGATGTACACAAAGTGTTCGAAGAATTTGCTGGCCACATCCTCGTACGCCGGGTCGTCGTGCGCCAGCTCCATGGACATCGCCAGCATGTCCAGGCAAAACATGGCCATCCAACTCGTGCCGTCTGATTGCTCGATAAAATTTCCAGGGCCTAGCGGCGAGGAACGATCGAAAACGCCGATGTTATCCAATCCCAAAAAGCCGCCCTCAAATACGTTCTTCCCTTCAGGGTCCTTGCGATTCACCCACCAGGTAAAATTCAGAAGCAGTTTGTGAAACATCCGCACCAGAAAATTGCGATCCTGCTTCCCTTCCACGCGCCCGGCGATTTTATAAACGCGCCAGGTCGCCCAGGCCAATACCGGCGGATTCACGTCGGAAAAATTCCATTCGTAGGCGGGAACCTGCCCGCTGGGATTCATGTACCACTCGCGATGGAACAGAATCAGCTGTTGCTTCGCGAATTCCGGATCAATCAGAGCCATCGAAACGCAGTGGAACGCCAGATCCCACGACGCATACCACGGGTATTCCCAAGTGTCGGGCATGGAAATCACATCGGAGTTGTAGAGGTGCGTCCACTTATGATTGCGGCCGTTCAGGCGGCTGGCGTCGGGCGTCGGCTCCGCCGGATCGCCTTCCAGCCAGCGCCGCACGTCATAGTGATAGCTTTGCTTGCACCACAACAGGCCGGCAAAAGCCTGCCGTTGCACGCGCCGCGCATCGTCGCTCAGTTTTGCGTCAATGCGTTTTTCGTAGAATTCGTCCGCCTCTTTTTTGCGCTGGTCGAAAATTGCATCGAACGCCGGCCCAAAAAGTTGGCTTGCCGGCGTGTGATTTTCCGCGAGGTTCTGGTCCGTCAGCCGCAGACGAATCGTCCAGCTCTGGCCCGGAGCAATTTCCGATGCAAAATGTGCTGCGGCCTTCGTGCCGGTGAGCGTGGGATTCACCGCCCCATGTTCGCCATTGATCAGATAGCGGTGGAACGCATCCTTCACGTAAGGAGTCTTGCTCTTCTGGCCGAACAGCCGCTCCATGTTCGTTTCGTTGTCTGTAAAAAGCAGCTCCGGCACTCCTTCGATCGCCAGCCAGCGCTGCCCGTAGTGAAACTCCGTCAGTTCAAGTAGCTCGCCGCCTTGGAATCCTGGCACGCGCGCCACTTGCGGCGTGTTGTACGCATCGCCCCAGTCCCAGCGGTTGCGAAACCACAGGGACGGCAGCAGGCGCAGCCGCGCCGCTTGCGGACCGCGATTCCACGCCGTGATGCGCAGCGCAATATCTTCGAATGTGACCTTTGCGTATTCCACGAACACGTCGAAGTAGCGATTTTCTGCGAACACCCCAGTTTCAACCAGCTCGAACTCCGGCTGGTGTCGCGTGCGTTTGGCGTTTTCTTCGCGCAGCTGATCGTAAGGGTAGGCCGCCTGAGGATACTTGTAGAGGAATTGCAGGTACGAACTGGTCGGAGTTGCGTCCAGGTAGTAGTAATACTCTTTGACGTCCTCGCCGTGATTTCCTTCCTTGTTGGTAAGTCCGAAAAGCCGTTCCTTTAGAATGCGATCTTTTTCATTCCACAGCGCCAGACTCAGGCAAATGTGCTGGTGGCGATCGCAAAATCCCGCGATCCCGTCTTCTCCCCAGCGATACGCACGGGAGCGCGCATGATCGTGCGGGAAATAATCCCAGGCGTCGCCATTCGCGCTGTAGTCCTCGCGCACCGTGCCCCATTGTCGCTCCGCCAGATAGGGGCCCCAACGTTTCCAGTGCGCCACGCGATCGGCGCTAGCCACCAGCCTTTGTTCTTCCGCAGTCCACGTGGATTCCATGGTCATCTCTTATCGCCGATGCCGCGCGCGCACAATTGCCAGTTTCCTGGAACCGCGACATCATTCCGCGACTACGAGCCTCAATCAATCCCCGAGAACTCTACCCGTTGCGGCAGCGTATTGGCAAGCGGGCCACTTGAACGCATACTTGGTTCCGCATAGCGTCGCGCCACGGAGCGCAATCGCAAGCGGCGCGGGCGGCATCACTGGCGCCAGTGGCACAGATCGCGCGTAATTCGGTATTCTCTTTCGGTTCGCGCCTGTATCCGGCTGTGGCACGTGGCAATTTCCAATGGGACGAAAACAATTCACCCGAGCGTAACTACTGAACTTTCATCGCGGACCGCATCGCAGGCTGCTCCGTGCACGCGCGCAGGCTCGCCGCGCGTAGCTCTTCTGCTTCTCGCCATCGCCGCGACCGCCGTGATCGTGCCCATGCTTTTTCTGGGCAACGCGTCCGGCCACGATTTCCAATTTCACCTCGCTTCCTGGCTCGATGTCAGTAGCCAGTGGCACGAAGGCACCTTCTTCCCGCGCTGGGCGGAATGGGCCAACTGGGGCTACGGAGAACCACGCTTCGTTTTTTATCCGCCGGGCTCGTGGATGCTCGGCGCAACGCTCGGATCTCTACTGCCCTGGAGAATGGCGCCCGGAGCGTTTATCTGGCTGGCGCTGGTGCTGGCGGGATTTTCGATGTGGCGGTTTGCGCGCGAATGGCTCTCGCCACGCGAAGCCGCGGCCGCCGCGATCCTCTACGCCGTAAGTCCGTATCACCTGATCATCGTCTATTACCGCAGCGATTTCGCCGAGCTGCTGGCAAGCGCGTTGTTGCCGCTCGCTTTGTGGGGCGCCGTGCGTCTGCTGCACCCGGGCTGGCGCGGATTGCACTTTCTGGCCGTTCCGTTCGCGCTCATCTGGCTGGCGAACGCGCCCGCCGCTGTGCTGGCCACCTACTCGCTGATGCTGCTGTTTTTCGTGGCCTCCATTTTTCGGCGCAGCATCAAGCCCTTGCTGCTCGGCGGCGTTTCCATGGCCGCGGGCTTTGGCCTCGCTGCGGTTTATATCTTTCCCGCGGCTTATGAACAGCGCTGGGTGCAGATTCATCAGGCTCTCGCGGATCTCCTAAGCCCGAACCAAAACTTTCTCTTCACCCACGCGAGCGACCCCGAATTTCTGATCTTCAATTGGAAAGTTTCCGGAGTGGCGATGGGCGTGATGCTCATCACCGGCATCGCGGCGGTTTTGGTTGCGCGCCGCCGCCGGGAATTTCCGGAGATCTGGCGCATGCTCCTCGCTCTCGGCGCCGCCGCGGTATTGCTGATGTTTCCCCTCAGCGAATTTCTGTGGCGCTGGCTGCCCAAGCTGGAATTCGTGCAATTCCCCTGGCGTTGGCTCGGCGTGTTGGATTTCGTGTTCGCGTTTTTTCTCGCCGCGGCCATTGGACGCGCGAAACGCCCTTGGCTCGGCGGCCTAGCCATCGCAATCGCTCTGACTACGCTGAGCGCCGCCCTGGTAAACGACGGCTGGTGGGACAGCGAAGACATTCCCGTTCTCACCAAGGGAATTCAATCCGGCCGCGGCTACGAAGGCACCGACGAGTATCAACCGCTGGGCTGCGATCGTTACGAATTGCCCGGCGCCGATCCCATGGGCGAAATGATCGGCAAACCTGCGCCGCGCATTCAGTGGTTTGACAACGAAACACACGTGTTCAAACCCACGCTCGACAGCACGGTGCGCATCGAGCGTTGGACCGCAAACGACAAACGCTTTTCGGCGCAACACTCCGCGCCGGCGACACTGGCTCTGCGCCTGCTGAATTATCCGGGATGGGAAGTACGGTTGGACAGTAGGGCTGGTTTGCCGGGCTCGGCCCCCGAAACCGCGCAGATGCTAGTCACGCTTCCAGACGGCGTCCGTAAGGTCACAGTGCGATTCACCAGCACGTGGGATCGCGTTGCGGGGGCCATAATCTCCGCGATTTTCGCGATGCTGCTAGCCATGTATATTTTCTTCACGCGAGCGTCTGGCGAATCGTAAAGGCACCTCATACTTTCCGCAGCGACCTAAGAACCGTGATACAACTCAAAGGGCGCCCAATAAAATGGCCGGCGATACACGCCGCCGGAATGCAAAAGCGCCAGCTTCGCATCGCGCAACGCGGCGTCGGGCGCCGCACCTTTGCCGATTTCGGAATATAGATGATCCATCAGTTGCGGCGTCGAGTTATCATTCACTTCCCAGAGCGCCGCGATCACGCCATGGGCTCCCGCGTGCAAGAACGCCCACGAAAGCCCGACCAAGCCCTCCCCTGAATACGTGCGCACGCCCTCGCCGTGGCACGCAGATATCGTCACGAGGTCCGCGTGCAACGGATGCTGAATAATTTCGCGCGCGTAGAGCTTGAAGTCGTCACCTTGCCTGGAGAGAATCACCGCCGAATCGAGCGGGCTAGTGCGGCTGGCCGTGCCGTGCGCCACAAAGTGAATGTAGGAAAAACCGGCGAGCTGGCTCTTCAGATAGGAATCCGGCGTCGCCTCCACGCCCGAAAAAACGGTACGCTCCGCCGCTGGGAAATAATTCTCAATCCCCGACATTTCCGCCGCCGCTTGCGGCAGTTTCGGAAATTCCGCGTCTGGCGACACCGGATCGCCCACCAGCAAGAGCCGCTTCGCAAGCGCCGGTCGCCGCGAAGCCCCAGCCGCCAGCAGCGTCAACGAATTGGCGTATGAAACATCCACATCCTCAATCCAGTAATGCAATTGCGGCGCGGGCGCAAGCAAAGTCTCGAAGTTCAGTCCGTAGAGGCTGCCATCCGGCAATATCGTGACCCGCGCGCCCTTCGGAATCATCTTCGCGGCCGGCGCGACGAGCAAATCATAAAGCTTCCGCCCCGCCGCGTTCTGCGTCGCCAGCACGTCGCGCGATCCCAGCAGCGCCTGCCGGTAAGATTGCACGAGGGGATCAATCTCGGTCGCCGGCGGCAGCGTGAAAAGCTGCACCCGCTCCGGCGTGATCACCCACAAATACGACTGGGCCACGCCCAGCCAGTACGAAAAAACAGTGGAACCCAAACGCTTCGCGGTTTGTTGCGGACGAAAGTTCCTGAGCGGGAAATTTATGGAGGCCGACCGGAACCCGAGCCCCTCGGCTAGAGTCCGGGCCCTGCTTACTTCCGCCACTTGCAGCGCTTCTTGCGTTCGGCGCTGGGAGACCAGGAAATTAATGTAATCGCCATAATAACCCGCGACTCCAGACAAAAAAGACAAGCGCAAATCCTCGCGGTGAACCGATGCCCGCGCCGCTTCGATCGCCGCCATCGCCTTCTGGAAGTGTATGTCGGCGTCCGCCGGTTTCGTCGTAACGAAGTACACTTCGGCAAGACCCGCTTCTGCCTGGCGGGTTAGATAACGATCCTGGGTCTTCTCTCGTATTACTTGGGTAAAGTCAGACTCGGCGGTCGAGAAGTGTTCCGTATCTATGGCTATGTAACCATCAGTGATCAGCGAGTACAGCTCCGACGATCGATCATGGTTGGCGCGTTCCGCGCCAAGCGCCTCCGTGTTGTATTTCGCGGCCAAATCGTACTGGCCTTCCTTCAGTTCTACGTGTGCGAGGTTGTTCAGACAGTCCGTCGCTGTCGTATTGTTTTCCAGTTTGCGAGCCAGCGCCAGGCTCTGCAGATAGTTGGTTTCCGCAGAGGAAAAATCGCGCTGGGTGTACTCGATTGTCCCGATATTTCTCAGCCACAGCATCGCGTCCTTGTCCGCACCCGATTGCGTTGCGACGTTTTTGGCTTCCATAGAAAGCGACAGCGCTTTTTCCAGATCACCCATCGTGAAATAGTTCCAGGCCAAATTCCCCTCGACCTTTTCACCGACAATTCGGGCGCCGAGGGACTTGGACAATTCGAGGGCCTGGGTGTCCCAGTCAATCGACTCGTCGTAGCGTCCTTTCTGCATCGAGACGAAACCAAGGCTGCCGAGAGCTCTCAATCTGAGGAAGGACTGTTTCATCTCCAGGGAGAATTGCAGGGCTCGACGAAAGGCCGACTCGGCAGCGGCGTAGTCATTGCGTGCGAGCGCGAGATTCCCACGGCTCAGGTAGACCTCGCCAAGCAGATCCCGCTGATGGGATGTTGCCAACTGCTCGGCCTGATTGATGTACTCTGCGGCTTCGTCCTGCCGTTGCAGAGAACTGTCGGCAAGCCCCAGTACAATTTCCCTGCGGACGGCAACGTCTTCTGCGACGAGATCAGCGGGCAATTGAGGTTGAAGGAGTTGGAGCGCTTCTTTACTGAGGCCGCGCCACACCAGTATCTCGGCGGCAAGCACGCGAAAACGCCACGACCATTCAGGATTACGCTGGGAAAGCTCCCGGTACGCCGCGTCGGATTTCTGGAATGCACCTAGAAGCTCGCCGTGCTCGAACTGCGATTGCGCTTCCTGATACGCCTGCGAGGGCTGCACCACGTCACGCGGCCAGTGGCAACCCACGATTCCTGAGACTTCTACGGACAGCAGCAACCAAATCAGGGGAACGTCGTGCCACCGCCTGTGCCGCCCGGTCCGGTTCCCGAACCGCCAACTACGGAACCCAACTCCACGCGCAGCATCGCGAGTTCGCGCTCGTGGCGTTGCAGCTGCAATTCGGCCAGGTAGATTTTGCCGAAATGCGGCACCACGATCACGTTTCCGTACCTGCGCAGTTCCGAGCAAGTGGTCTTGACATCCTTTACCAGCGAACACAGCACGATCCCTTTTGATTCCGGAAAGTCGTCGCTGGCGAACCAGTTATACCTCTCCCGGAGAAATTCCGGTACGTCTGCCTTCGGTTTTCCCCAAAGGAATCGTCCCTGCATCATTTCCCGGGACTGTTGGTTTTCCGTGTATTCCTTCTTGAAAGATGCGAACGTGCCCAGGCGTGCGAAAAGTTCATTGTCCAGGTCCACTTGAACTGGGCAGCCCGCGATTCGCAAATTCTCGAAGCGGCTTCCGATCGAAAGAATCGTCGGCTCTTCCTCGTCCAGACGCTGCTTTGAAGTAACGCGCGCGACGATGCGGTCCGCGGTCACCATATCCAGAATGTTCAGCCCCTCGATCACCGCGGTCACCGAGGAGTTAAAGGAGTCGTCCTTCGGGTTGCGGCTGGAGCCAACCACCGAATACGCCGCCTTGTACGAGATGATTTCCTTTAACCGAAAATTCTCCGCGCGTGACACTTCGAAGCCGCCGGTCGTGGGCAGCGTGCTTCCCGCGTGAACGTCCACAATGTGCTCGAACGGCCGGTCAATGCGCGCGCTAAAGCCATAGCCATGCGCTGTGTGGATATACGTCTTCTTGATGGGGTCCGTCGCCATCGGATTTGCCCTCCTGCATCACGATTGGATTATTACTGCGAGACTACGACTGTGAATGGGTAGCGTGCGACTTCGGTCCCACTGCCGGCCGCGCCGTCCTGCGTCCCAAGTCCGCGCACGACTAGCACGTGCTTCCCGGTTCCCAAACTCGAAGAATGAATCAGAAGCTGCACGGCATTCTTAGCCTGTTCAGCGGAAATGTTCAAGGAGAATTCCGCCGCGCCGGCATCATTTCGGAATTGGCAAGTGTACGAGGAATAATTTTCGTTCGGAGGAATATCGAAATACAAACCGAAAGTCTGACCCGGCGCAACGGCCACCGTCAGCGGTTCACCACCACCGCGCGAATCTGCAGTCATTAAGGAAAACGACGCTAACGCTTGCGGCGCGGCGGCGGACGCGAGTGCGCCAACCGATTGCGGCGCCGTGCCCTTCAACCGCGGTATGACCAAAAATGTCTGATATGCCACCAGCATCAGCAAGGCCGCAAACACCGGGACAGCAAAACTCGGACGCAAGAACGCGCCCAACCAACCACTCGCCGGCGACCGCGGCGCCGCAGCCACCGGCAGACGGACGGGCGGCTGTACGGGCTCGGATCCCATAGCCGCCCGGCTATTTTCAACGAACGCCGCCGCCAGATTCACCTCTTCCGCGCATTCTACGCAGCTGAAGAAGTGTTCCTCGTATTGTTCGCGGAGGTCGCTCGGCAGTTCTCCGAGTACATACCGCTCAGCGGCTTTCCATTGGATAGCTTGTGTGTGTTCCATGTATTCCGTCCTACCAGTAGTGACGGCAGACCCCAAATCGTTTCATCCCGTTCCCTATTGTTTCGCGGACCGAGGCCCCTCCGCCTCGCTCTTCTCATAGAAAACGCGGAAGTTGGCCTTGGCGCGATGCAGCAACACCCGCAAATAATCACGATCCACGCCAAAATCCCGGCAGACCTGGTCTTTCTCCTTTTCTTCTAAGAAGATAGCGCGCAACAGCTGCCGGTCTTTTTCGGGAAGCTGGTCCAGCACCTTTCTTACTTGTTCCCGGGTCTGCTTGCTTACCAGAAACCCATCCAGGTCGAGCACCTGGTCAATCGGCTCCGGGGTATCGTCATCCAGCTGCGTGCCGTGATTAGACGAGCGGTAGAACTCCTGCAACACATTGTTGCAAACGGAGTTAACGAACGCCCCAAGCCTCTCTGGCTGCCGGATTCCTGTTTCGGAACCCATCGCCTTGAACACTCGCAAGAACGTCTCCTGGGCGATGTCTTCCACAGCCTCTGAACCGCGCAGGCGAGACCTTAACTTTATGACCAGCAGTTTTCGGAAGTATGCAACGAAGTGCTGCTCCGTCGGGAAGTCCCGTTCCCGGAGCCGTTTAAGGTAGGCCTCATCAAAGGAGAATAATTCCACACGCGCCTCGAAGGCTAGCGAGTATATCCCGCGATGGACGACCTGCGCAATCGAACGCCTGCCCGGGACTCCCAGACCGAAACGCAGCGCATACCTTCTTTCTCCTTGTGCTCATTCGCGTTGCGGGCCCCGCAATATATTTCACTCGCAATTGAAACGTTTCGCCGCGCCAGCGCACTACCTATGCGTACTTGTACTGAGATTGGATTGGTGAACCAGATGGCCCAGTCCAGACGATGGCTCAAAGCCGATGTCCATCCCCCCGGGCGCGCTCCGGCCCTGACGGTCAGGGAACCCCACCGGGGTGCGCCTCCCCCATCTGCGCTCGTGACGAATTCGGGCGGAAGCGAGGATTTTTGAAATGAATTCATACGCTTATTTGGAATTGGACGCGCCCGCGAAAGTTATTGGCAACCTCGACCCGCGTATCGCGCGTCTCTTCTTGGGATCGAGTCAAGATTCGGAGGCTGCTAACTTGAACGCACGTGCGGTGGAGTTCGTTGCCAAGCCAGGAAGAGAACAGCATCTGCGAAATTGCATGCGTCGCGAAGTCGCCGAGATACTGAAGCGGCAAGCGGGCTTCGCCGGCATCTTCGTGCTGACCTCGCACAAAGAACCGCGCCTGATTCGCGTGCTCAGCCTGTGGGGAACCGCTCCGCAGGCCACCGAAAATCACTGGGAAGATTCGCCAGCGGTGCGCAAGCTCGTCGCCGCGCTCGTTGATGTCCGCGTGAAAGTCCATACCTACGAAGCGGAACTGCCTGAATCCGCCGAGACAACTCCTGGCGCCAGGGAGTTGTCTGATGCACGCATGTGCTGACACCAAACGTAAACACCGAGTGGATCAACCGCGTGGGTAGTGTCACCCACACGCAATTCGAGGCATGGGGACCCATGAACTTGATGAACGAAGATACGCAGCAATTCCTGCATGAAAAGCAGACATCGGACTCGCGACAAGATCGCCAATCCCTGGCGCAATCTCTGGCGCATTGTGACACGGGAAATTGTGGACGCCCGGCGATGTGCTCCCTGGAACTGAAACATCTCTGCATAGACCATTTCATCGCGCGCTGCTATGAGCGCCTGAATGAATGCAACGCGAACCGCTTCGCCGATCCCGACGAGGCCGCGTCCGTTTCCATCGACCGCTTTCTGCTTTCCTGCGCGCAGCAAGCTGGCGGCCTGGTTCATCCCATGCGCGGCCTGGACAATCTCGAACGAGCTCGACTATTCGACATTCTCCTCTGGGCCTCGGAACTCGCCGCCAAGCGAGGCGCTTAGCCGGTGAAAAAATCAGCCCAATCCAGCGATTCATAGCGCACCCGAGCGAATTTTCTGGACGCAATCTATATCTCCGCCTGATTCGGCCATTCTTCAGCTTCTGCGCCAAAAGAAAATTCCCGGCTGAAACCATCCTTGCCGCATCGTCGTTCGACTAGCCGCAATCCCGCCTCACATGTTATAGAATCTGCGTCTCCCGGGCCTGCATCTCGCACGCACGCCGTGGGAGGAGCCGAGCCGTTGAGATTTGCAACGAAGTGGAGAGAAATCCAATGAAGCAATCGCGAATTCTCAAGGTCTTGGCATTCATCCTGCCGCTCATCGCAATCGCGCTGCTCTACGGCCACAATATCGCGGCAAGGTCTCACTGGCGTCTACAATCGGGATCCTCCCCGCAATCCGCCGCGCCGCCCCAACAGCTCAGTCCCGAAGGCCAAGCCGCGTTGCGCGCCACGATTGATTCCGGAAATTTGCCGCAACTGCGCTGGCCCGATTTCAGCGATTACACCAAGCTCGTGAAGGAATTTTACGACTCGTACGGCAATTCCCTGCCGTGGGTCCGCCAAATGCAACCAACCGCGCAGGCGCAACAGGTGATCGCGGTCCTGCTGCAAGCCGACAAGAAGGGATTGTCCGCCGAAGATTACGACGGCCCGCGCTGGAGCGGCCGCCTCGCGAAACTCAAGCCCGCCGCATCACAACCTTCGGAAGCGGACGCCGTGCAATTCGATTTCGCGCTCACCGTCTCGGTGATGCGCTACATTTCGGACCTGCACATCGGCAAAGTGAATCCCAAACATTTTGATTTTGACCTCGATGTCCAAGCCAAGAAATACGATTTACCCCAATTCCTGAAAGCGGATGTCGTGGATGCTTTCGATGTCGCCGGCATATTGCAGCCAGTGGAACCGCCTTACCCCGGATATCAACGCACGATTCAAGCCCTGCAGAACTATCTGCAATATGCGAAGGAATACGACGGTGCGCCGCTGCCTGCCGCGGGACAAACGATCGCTCCAGGCGACACCTATCCCGGGGTTCCTCAACTCAGTCGCTTCCTCAAGCTCGTGGGTGACCTTCCGGCCGATGCGGACGTTCCGCCCGACGCCACCTTGTACCAAGGTCCGCTCGTGGACGCCTTAAAACATTTTCAGGGACGCCTGGGCCGCACCGCGGACGGAAAAATCACGACGCAAACCTTGGCCGATCTTAACGTGCCGCTCACCACGCGCATCCGCCAGATGCAACTCACCTTAGAGCGCTGGCGTTGGCTGCCCATCGGCCTGCACGCTGCGCCGATCGTCGCGAATATTCCGGAGTTTCGCCTTCGCGCTTATGACGAAAATTTCAAAGTCGCTCTTACGATGAACGTGGTCGTCGGCAAGGCCTATGACCACGATACTCCGGTGTTTGCCGACAGCATGCAATACCTGATTTTTCGGCCCTATTGGAGCGTTCCTTACTCCATTGCCAGAGCCGAATTCATTCCGAAGATCGCTCGCGACCCCGATTACTTGGAAAAGAAAGGTTTCGCAGTGGTGGATAGCCGCCAGCAGATCGTCACATCCGGGCCCGTTTCGGCTGACGTGCTGCAGCAGCTTCGCGCCGGCAAGCTTTTCATCCGGCAAAATTCCGGTCCGAAGAATTCGCTCGGTCTGGTGAAATTTATCTTTCCGAATAGCTACAACATTTACATGCACGATACGCCCGAGCAGGTATTCTTCTCAAAGACCCGGCGCGATTTCAGCCACGGTTGCATTCGACTCGAAAGACCTGCCGATCTTGCTGTATGGGTCCTGCGCGATAATCCCGGAAATTGGAATCTGGATCGCGTGCGCGCAGCCATGAGCGGAATTCAGACGCAGCAAATAAACCTAGCGCATCCGATTCCGGTCTTGATCGTCTACGGCACGGTAATCGTCACGGAGGATGGAATCGTTCACTTTTACGACGATATCTACGGGCACGACGCCACGCTCGAGAAAGTCCTCGTCAAAGGTTACCCGTATCCGGGTTAGTTGCCGGGGTTAGTCGCCAGTGATCAGGCGAGCAGGACAGTCGAAACACCACTGCCGCACGCGGCCCGTATCTACGTGGATGAAATCAGAATGAGGGTAGTAACCCACGCCGCCGCGTTGCAACGCCAGCGCCGCCCGCCGTAACGTGAGCGTGTCAACTCCAGGCATCCGCAGATCAATCGCCTCCGCTTGAATATGCAGGCTGTTCTTCGCGACGCCGGTGGTGTGGGCGCGCAGCGATTCATTCGTCGAAGGAGTACGGTAGCCGCAAACGATGTCAATCTCGGCGTTGGCATGCCCTACCGACGCCGTGAGGTCGGCGAGAATATCGTACAGGCGCGGATCAAAATGGCGAACGTCGCCCGTATTGTGATCGCGCAGGAAATAATCCAGTTTGGCGAGCGCGCCGGGAATGTACTGCTCCCCGCGCCGGAACACAGTCTCCAGCCGTTCGCCCGTGTGCGTGTTGTAGAGACGCAGCATGTGCGCTTGGCCTTGCTGCGTGGCATCACTACGCTCCTGCCCAAGCGCGCCGGTCGGCACGACCAAGCACAGCATCACAACTGCCAGCAACAGACTCTGCGATATCTTCTCCAATGGCCGCATATCTTCCCTCCACACCAATTTTAACATAAGCAAGCATCTCGCATAGTCCGACCGGTTCAAATAGCCACCTGTGGTGTGCGAGGCAGCGCGCTGAGGCCACGATTCGCACAGCGTCAGCGAATTCCAGATCGTTTCGTTGGATGGAAGTTGGACGCGAATCGCTTAGTCCCCCGCTAGCCCGATCGCGCGCAGGCACAATCGTTGCAGTCTCTCCGCCAGCCGGCTGCGGTTCACGCGCTTCTCAGTGGTCTGCGCATGATCCACCACGCTGTGCAGCCCATTAAACAGAAAGACGGCAGTGAATTCAGGATCGTCCATGGACCATGCCCCGGCTGCAGCGCCTCCCTGCAGCAGTTCTACTAGGTTATCGATGATGATGTTCTTCACCAGGCCCTTCCGCGCGGGACGCGGCGAACCGTAGAAGAGAATATCGTGCAGCTGCGCGGAATCGAGATAACCAGCGACACTGGCCGCGGCCCAGGTCGCCAACTTTCCCTTCCAGTCCTGTTCTCTATTTTGCGCGACCGTCGTTTTGATCCGCGTCAATAGCTGCTGCGCGAAGCGGCCGCGCAGCGCGCCCAGGACATCTTCCTTCGATGAAAAATAAAGATAGAACGTCCCTTTGGCCACCGCCGCGCCCGTGGTGATTTGCTCGATCGTCGTCGGTTCGACGCCGTGCTTTAGGAACAGGCGCTGCGCTGCGTTCATCAGCTCTTCGCGCCGCTCTTCAGCCGGCTTAGTCCGAGGACGAGTTTTGGATGCAACAAGCATACGGCTAGTTTAACCTCCGTGACTGAACGTTGGTCACTCACAATAAAGTAACACAGCAAAGTGAGCTTGCATCGCGACGCTCGCCGCCCACGCATCCGCCTTTCGCGTTATCAAGTGTGTTAGCGAAATGCGTCCGCGTGCTCCTGCGCCCAATGATCAAATCCTATCGGCTTGCGGCCCAGTACGCGCTCCACGTTGTCAGTGACGCTCGCTAGCAGCCCTGCGCGTATCGCGCGGTAGATCGAAAGATGCGCCACGACCATTTCCTCCGAATTGCCGTTTTCAGTCATCTGCTGCCGCACTTGTTCCTCGGAAATCGCTTCGAAGGTGACCGGCTTGCCAATCGCTGCGCCAATTTTCGCCGCCATCTCCGCGTAGCTCCGAAATTCCGGCCCGGTGATCGGCAATGCTTTTCCGTCGTGCTCCCGCGTCGTCAAGGTTTCGATCGCGACGGCCGCAATGTCGTCAGAGTGAATGAACGGAATCTTGCCGTCGCCGGTCACGGAACGTACCACGCCGCTCGACCTGATCGACGTCGCCCAAAAAAGCGCATTCTCCATGAAGCCCGTCGGCTGCACGAAGGTGAACGTAATTCCGCTGGCGCGGATTGCAGCCTCGCCTCGCGCGTGCCACACGCCTGTGCCCACATCCTGCTCCGTGTCCATCGAAGAAAGCTTCACCAGATGCCGCACGCCCGCAGCTTTCGCGACCTGCGCAGCCACTTCGTCGCGATTCGGGATTTCTGGGCCACTGTTGACCAGGAATAGCGCGTCCACTCCTGCCAGCGCCGCGAACAGCGAACCAGCATCGGCCAGTTCGCCCACGGCGATGTCCACTCGATCGCCGAGACGCGCGCGTGCCTTCCGCTCATCCCGTGCGAAGACGCGGGGCCGCTCGCCGCGTTTCAATAATAGATTGACGACGCGCGACCCAATAGCTCCCGTCGCGCCGGTAATTAGATATTTCATGCCGATCTCCTTGGAAAATTGGTCGGTCCAGCATCGCCGTCATGGCCGACCATCGCGACAATCTTATCTGACTGACTGGTGGTCAGTCAATAGTCTCCCAAAAACAGCGCGGCGACCGGTCCGCCGCGGGCGCCCCCCCCCAGCGCGGCTTTACGTCCGGACAAACATCGCACAAGCTAGTGCTGACTGGCCGAAATGAATTGGGGAATGTACCGTGCCGTCGCAGTCGAAAGCGCAGCGTCTAAAACCGCACCCCGCAAAACCGAAGGGATGCCCCGCCCGAAAATTCCAAGACTCTCACTTGGGCGATGTGAAACGGTCTGCCACCCGCCATCGGCAGCGATCTTATAAATGCTCTAAGGGCGCAACATCGAGATACTTAACCAGCATAACGTCGTTGCCCTTCTGGTCGTAAATCAGCTCATCAACCAGCTTTTGCGCGAGCAAAACTCCATAGCCGCCCGGACGCAGTCCTTTAGCATCGCGATACGCAATGTGCCGAGCCGGATCTCCCTCCGGATTGGCAACAGCAGCATGATCGATTTCGTCCAGAGTAAACCCTTCACCGGGATCTTTCACACGGCACATCACCATGTGCTTGGCTCGGACGTAAGAAATTTCGACATATTGGTCGGCACGAAACTGCCCACCATGCTCGATCGCATTCATCAGAATTTCGCGAAAAGCCATCGCCACGGAGTGGGCTTCAGCTTCTGGCAGGTCAGCAATCTCGTGCATGAATTGCAGCAGCCGCTCCGCAGTCTTCATGTCGCAACTAGCCGCCAGCCGAATCCAGTCCGGCGTCGCCGACAAAACCTCGATACCGTCATCCCAACACGGTCCATCAGCGGCGGCATGCACCATGTCCGCCAGTGAGAAGAGCGAGAACGGCCTTGAAAAGTAACTGAAGGCGTGTTCACGCATCGCTTCGATGATTTCCGCTGGCGTAGTTTCCTCCGTGAGAATAATGACCCGCGTGTGGGGGCGCACGGAGCGAATCCTGCGGAGCAACTCGACATCTTCCTTGCCGGATGTCTTCTCGCTCGTGAGGATGAGATCGAAATGTCCGACCTGTGCAAGGGCGAGTGCCGCCTTGTTGTCGGGCGCATGCCGCACGCTCCACACCAGTGGGTCAAGAATGTCAACCAGCATCGCGCGAATTTCTGGGTCAGCATCGATGAAAAGTGCTTTTTTCGTTTGCGGCGATTCGCTTGTAAGGCGGAGGGAGGAGCTCATGATTTCTCCTGGATCGCGGAGATCTCGAACCGCACCAACCGGGGTGAACTGTAGGATGCCGAATAGGCGCACGGAGTTCAACCGTTTTTGATCGAGCTAAGGGTCAGTGAGCCATTCGAGCGAATCGAATCTCCGACTGAAATTGGTTTCAGGCGATGCGCGTCATCGCGGCTGCGGTATTGGAACTTGCAATGTCGTATAACCGCAGAAGCGAAGCGTCGCGCGAGTCCCGCAGAGAGTTTTACAAGCGATTAAGAATTTGGCTGGGAGGCCTGGACTCGAACCAGGATAATCAGATCCAGAATCTGATGTACTGCCAATTGTACGACCTCCCAACAGTGAAGAAAACGCTAGCCTGCTTGACGATTGTGACGTATTCGCTACGAACAATCGCGGCATATTCTTTACTTGTAATAATGCATGACATAACGTAAACTGGTTTGGCTGGAGGCGTTATGTCAAACATTTCCGACCGAATCGAAACTGGCAAATCTTCCAATCGCCCGAAGCGCGCAAAGCGCGAATCTGGTTCCGGCTGCTTAATGCCGCCACGTCCCGGCATTAGCAGTTTTTGGGCTGTGCAAGTCCGCGACCTAAACGAGAAACTTGTACGCCGAACTCGCCTACGTTCTGGCGGCAAGGTTCGTGGCGAACTCAAACCCGGCTGCGACCCCAAGCTAGTTGAATCGTGGACCAACATTACAAGCGCTCGCATTCTGCTTAAAGAAGTATTGGAAGATTGCGCCAAAGGGAATCTGTCCGTTGGAAATGACCCCGCCCAACTCCACTACAGCGACCTTCGACAACTGCTATTGAACGACCTTGCCAAGAACGGGCGCAAATCTCTCCGCCATAATTCTGAGACGGATGAACCCTACTTGGATTCCCTCGCCTGGTTAGACCCGTTCATGGGCTACGAGAAACCGGGCGACAAAGGCATCAAGGTCAATCGAATTGACAGAAATATGATTGCAAAATTTGAGGCCGAGCGCAAGGCGGCGTTTGCGGCATCGGGAACTATCAACCGTGCTCTAGCGGCGCTGCGGAGAATGTTTAAACTGGCGATGAAGAACAAAATGCTCGGTTCGGCTCCGTTGATTGAAACGGGAAAAGAATTAAAACCACGGCAAGGTTTCCTTGAGATTCAGGACTACGACCGACTGTACGCGGCCTTTCCTAAATACGTTCAGGATTTATTGCAGATTGGATTTTATACAGCAATGAGGCGAGAGGAAATTCTAAGCCTGCGATGGAGTCAACTTGTAGATGGGATGCTTGATTTGGGGATCACGAAGAACGGTATTCCCCGCACGGTGCCGCTACTGGATGGCATGCCTGAAACAATCGAACAATTTCGCCAAGCCAATCCAACTGCAGACGAAAACGATTGTATCTATCTCAATCGAGACGGCCAGGAAATCGGCTCATTTGAAAAAGTATGGCAAAACACCTGCATCCGCTTGGACATTAAAACGAAACTGTGCGGCCATGTAACTACATCGCATTTCAGCAAGGGTTATGACGCGGCGCGAGGCCTGGATTGCTGCGCGGGTTGCAAGGCTATTCATGATTGGCCGGATTATAACAGCCGCCCCGTGGAACCCGGAGAATACATCGGTTTCCTTTTCCATGACCTTCGGCGCTCAGGCATCCGCAATTTGATTCGAGCAGGGGTGGACCCGACCGTTGCGAAAGCTATTAGCGGCCATGAAAGCGACGAAGTATTTGATAGGTACAACATTACATCTGTGAGAGACCTCAAGGAAGCTGCCGCTAAGACAACCGCAGACCTCAAACAGCGGCGGGCCGAAGCTGAGAAGACCGCGCCAGCCACGAAGCTGCAGGTGGTGAGGTAGGCCGACTACTTTGTCCGGGTGCTGGTGTGCGGAGCTATTACTTTTACGATACGCGCCAAGGGCCGATGCTCACATTTCTTGTGGACATAAAGTTACTTATCTGGTAATCTATAAGTCCAAGCTCGGGGGAGAAATTGCCGCTGTCGTAGTCGCTTCCTTCACGTCACCCACGTATCTATTGGCACCACTGCCTGCGCTGAAAAGGTAAATCAATGGCACGTCAGAAAGTTGCACCAGAAGTCTCTATAGCTACGCCTACGCTCGCAACTACAGGACCGCTCACACCCATCGCTGTAACAATCGAAGGTGCCGCGCAATACCTGAGTGTCGCGCCGCGTCAAATCCGCACGCTTGTATCCAGCCAGGAATTGAGACCCGTCCTGTTAGGAAAGCGGTATGTCTTTCGCGTGGCCGATCTACAACAGTTCCTAGACCGCAAGGCGAAGGAAGCAGCATGAATGCGCAAACTTGGTGGGACGAAGTTGTCTTGGGAAGTCTGGCGGGTGCCTGGATGAGCCACGGGACACATCGCTACCGGGCAATTTCTCGCGTGTACGAGAAATTAAGGGAGATAGGGTTCAGCTTCGAAGCTTTTCCGCCAATGGTTATCTTCGCTCCAGACTTCGGCACTGCGGGTTTAACTCTTGGCAGGACCGTTCCTTCAAACCTTGTCTTAGTTTACTTGTCTCCCATGTTGGAGCTTGAACCGCGATGGGATAATGACTTCACAGTCGCTCACGAGTTTGCCCACGTGCTACTAGACGGCGGCAAACTACGCCTATGGACGGCAGCGGAATTGGCGTTGCCCTATCGGTTGAGGCCGGACGAAGTCGCAGCGGATGATCTCGCTCTCCAATGGGGCTTCCGACAGCGCAAGCGTGGCGATCCGAGTTTTATCAGACTGCTAGGCGGCCAGGTGAGCGCGGCGGCACGGGCAGCACACAAAAGACTCCTGAAGCCGCCCGCGAAAGGTCCGCGAACGAAGAGACAGTGTGCGCCGAGGACCTACGCTCTTATGACTAGTGAAGATCCAAAGAGATTGAGGGCTTCGGAGTGATTGCACATTGTGCAGAAAATAAATTGTCACTAAAATGCGTTTGGCTTCGTATATCTCTATAGAGGCCGAATCGCGTCAGGATGCGTCACTAGTCGGCAAACGGCGTCAGGTAGTGATTGTGTCAAGTGCTATTTCTATATATTTTTTGATAGCTAACTTGTTTGTTTTCTTTGCGGGCATGGCCGACCCGCGAGATTTAGGGTCGAAAACAGCCTCAAAATCGAGATTTTTGGAGCTATATTGAGGGAATGTACTCAGTCTTATGGAGATGTGTACCCTGCTAAGGGAGGGCAGCGCGAGAGGGTTTTGAATGCAAAAGTCTATATGTAATAGACAGTAAATGACTTGAAAGATTTATCCGGCCTGTCTTTGCAGAAAACAAAAGACTTAGCGAAAAGACTGTCCTATATATGAGGGGACGTGCGCGACCCGACCGGCAGGAAATTGTCGATTTGCAACATATGCACAAGAAATATTGACTCATATGTCATTTTTCTCTTGACTTTTGTCTCGATTTGTGCTACTATTCAAAAGTGGCTAGTTTTTTCCGCTAATTCGCTCCGCGTCAAAGCGACCGCGTAAAAAGTACATAGCACTCAGCGTTTCCTAAGGTTGGTATCGTCCGAGAGCAGTAATTGTTTTTTGCGTTTTCCGCAGACGGTTTGCGCAAAATGCGCTTTTGCAACAAATGCAATTTGAAGCCGTAGCTTGAGGCTGCGGCCACCAGTACGACCGACGATCCGCCCCGCGCTAACCCGCCTCGCAGACCTGTACGGCAATCTGGCAAGCAGTAAGAAACAAAATTCTAGCATCACCCGCCGACCAAGGCGTATTCCCGATTAATAAGACGGCAACAACAAGTTTCTGTATCACGATGTTTTGCGTGGTTGGTCCCGCGCAAAATCTACCGCAAGGTAGTGCCGCCTAATCGGAAAATCGCGGAGGGGTTTGGAGCAATCCGCCCCTCTGCTTGATTTTATCTGATTAGGCTTTTCGTTTTTCTGGACCAATTTCCCGGCAGAGTGCCGGACAGCAGTAAGTAATAACCACTGACCAAAGTGGACTCCGATAGGTAGGTAAGAAATATTTAATGGCAACAGCACCAGTAGTCTCACAATTTAACCGCATCAAAACTCGCCATCTTGGAATGGCTCCCGCAGCAATTAGCGATCCGCGACCGGCCCAGGTTGCGCCCGCTCCCGCAACGATTCTTGTACATAGGTGTTTCGCAAACGGTGAATCCAAACCCGCATCTTGCCGATGCAAAGAACGCACCACGTTCTATGAAGCCGCGCTATTAGTCGCAGACAAGAAGGCCCGATGGCTTGGGAACAATCAGCGATCTATCGTAATTCGCCAAAGCAAGGCGACGGTCGCCGAACATGAACCATTACGGAAAGAAGGATTAAAGTTTCACAATTCTTTCTTGCCCATCGAAGCTAGGATTTTTGAAGACTTTAAGAAATGGCTTAACCGTATGGTTCGCGGTGAGAATCTTCCACCCGTAGTGCTCAGTTGGAGTGACAGTTTTCTAAAGACGGTACTCCGCAATCCTGATATTGCCGCCGAACAATGTCCGGCGTTCATGGTTCGCAAGCCGCACGAAGACCCGAAGAAAACACCGCAGCTATTCAACAAGCTACTCGGGTTTTCAGCAAAGTGGTGGGAAGACGTTCTAGCGTTCAACGGATTGTCAGAAGAGGCTGGAATCTACACCAAAGACGCAGAACAAGGACGCGGAGAGTTAGTTTACGACCGTTATACAACCAATGACATTGACACTATTCGCGGGCACTGTTTTGTAAATCCCGCCATCAGCCAAGATCCTACGCAGCCGAATCATGGAATGTCGCATGACCTAGAAGAAAAAGGCCAAAGGCAAATATCGGCTGCAAATCACCGGGCCAGCGAAGTGCTGGACGAGAACGGCGAAGGTACGGGCAAGTTTGATTTTTCGACCGGCAACAATCCTGATTTGAGCGACGATGAAAACGCCGAAGGCTATTACGACTTTTTAGAAGCCGGTTCCGACGAAAATCCAGAAGAGGAATTGCAGTAACTTGGACGCAGGATTGCAGTCCACCGAACAACCAAATATTTACGCGGGATTCGCCAACACCATTGCAGCAGGCGTATTCCGTCTGCTTTTTATTTCGCGTGAGTATGCGAGCAAAAATTCTAAACAAAGGAGTGAGCAGGCATGACGGTAAGCGAAGTCTTGACCAAATTCGATATCCCAAAATACACGCTTGCTCAACTCGCCGAGGTTTCGCCGCAGGAGTTAAGCACCTACTTGAGACGCGGATATATCTCCGGTAGCCGAATCGCAAGAATCGAACGCGCAGCAGATGAATTGCGGATGTGTTACGAGCGGCTAGAAAGAATGGGCCAAGCCACCGGCGTTTTCCTGAGTGTGCGGCCCAAGGATGTGCAAAGCATTCGCAATTTTATTGACTGGCTGAAAAAGAATCCCGAGACAGTCGAGCAACAACAAGTTTCCGCGTAAGCGGATGGCAGTAGGCAGTAGCAGTAGGCAGTAAAAATCTAAATAGGATGATATGAAATGAACAAAAGAATCGGTGTAGTTTTGCGTTTTGGTATTCGGGGTTTCGGCTTTCTGCAAGACGTAGAATCTCGAAAAGAATATTTCGTTCATATAGACGATGTGATTGGACGTATCGCATTAATGACCGGCCAGAGGGTCGAATTTCAGGAAGGCCCTGCACCGCGACCGGGCAAGGCACAACAAGCGATCCTCGTAGACATCATTGAGACCGCACCCGTTTCTTCCGAGGTGCGTCAATGAGTTTTACTAACATGAGCTTCAGGGCTGTGTGGCATGAAAACGGAAAATGCCCCGGCGACAAGCGCCATTTCAAAGGTGCGGCGCGGGAAGTGTACGGCTATCTCCGATTACTGGCGCAGCGTCTTGACGGTTTTGTAGTCGCATCTGTTTCGGATATCACTCGACACACTAAAAAGTGGGCCGACAAGAACGGAAAGGGTTTTTCCGAACGACAATGTGAACGTATCCTGCGAGCTTTTGAAGTACTCGGAATCTTGGGGAAACGCTGCGAGCGCACCATCCGTAGACGCAAGTACTACGGGCGGCAGTTTTTCGAACATGATTCATGGGCAGAGTCTCTTGGCGGAATGTGTGAATTCCAGCGTTGGGAGCGTTACGAGAAAATGTATCCGTATCTCATGGGAAATCAAACTTGGGAAGACTTTTGTTTACAAGACTTTCAGGAAGAAAACGTCGGCATTAACGTCGGTACAAACGTCGGTAAGAACGACGGGGCTAACGTCGGCATTCACGACGTTGATTCGACCCGAAACGTCGGTACAAACGTCGGTACAAACGTCGGGTCATCAACCGACGTTTTTGCTTCCAAGCCACAGCAAGCAAACGAAATGCGGGCAGCGAAAATTTCTTAGCCTTTATCCTATAAGCCTTTTCTTAGCCTACTGCCTTATAGCCTAGGAACCGAATAACCTAATGCCCACCACTATGTCGGGTGCCCTTGTCTTGCTTCTGTGAAACAACTTCAAATTCTAAAACCGTTCGCTGCGCTCACAGCGGCCAAGAGAAAAGCGCCACAGGAAATACTATGACTCTAGATGAAGAACGATTTTCCATATTTGTGTCCATCGTGTCGGCACACCCAGGTATCACGCAAGAAGGATTAGCACGAAAATCCGGTTTTCATCCTTCCAACGTGGAAGTGATTTGCTATCGGGCCGTGGAAGCAGGGTTGTTAGTCTGTTTCCGTGGCCGATATTTTGCAGTTCAGCCGCAGCCACAACCAAACGCGCAGCCGCAGTCACCCGATCCGTTCTTTGTGACGGCTCCGAGACCGGCAGTACTCCAACCCTTGCCCGTACCTACAGTTGACGGCCTAGATTCGTGGAATGTTTTCTATGCTCAGTTACAGGACCGCTACGATATAAGCCGCTCTGAATTCGAAGCCCTATCCGAGAATGTTCAACTCATGGTCAAAGATGCGATGCAAGCGTACGCACTGTTTGAATGGCACCGCACTCCCGACGCTGTGCATTACACCCGGACACAAGAAAACTATAGCTTGATTGGCGATTGGCTCAACTCTCACCGTGCACCCGTGACGATCAACAATCTGTCTCAGGCGTTCAAATATTTGGCAGCAGACGGCGTCCTCAAAACGAAAAGCCAGGTTGACGCGCTGCAAACGGAAACACCACAGAATACGAAAGGCGGTATTTTAATCAATTGAAAAGCCACAAAACCAACAAATTGCCTGAGAAAAGAAGATCCAAAACCGAACCCGCCAAAGCAGACAAGCCGCCAAAGGTTGATTCGCTAATCGGACAGCAATTTAGATTCACGCGAGACGGCAGAGCGCATTTCGGCCAAGTAGAAGGCCGCGTGAGTCCCACCAGTTATTTGATTCGCTTGGAACCAGACGGCTACGGTTATGTTTTGTCCGTCAGCCACATGGCGAAGCTGGAACTAGTTTTCGAACCAAAGAAGTAGAAGAGTTTTCGCTGTAGAAGTTAATACGGTCGAACAAAAGGAAGTAAAGCAATTGAGACAACAAGGTGTAGTGAAGTGGTTTAATTCCTCCAAGGGTTTCGGATTCATTCAGTGCCAAAGCGGAGAAGACGTGTTCGTGCATTATTCCGCGATCCAATCTGACGGATTCAAGAATCTAACCGAGAATCAAAGCGTGGAATTTGAAGTGATAGATACGCCGAAGGGACAATCAGCAACGAACGTCGTTGCGCTTTCTGACTGAGGACACAAGTGGACGAGCAAGCTCAACAGCAACCCGACAAGCCAGCCGACAAACCCAAACGGCCCAAAGGATTCCAGAAAGGTAATCCGTATAATCGAACCGGCGACAAGCATAAGAGTCGCAAAAATGTCTTAATCGCGGCGCTCAAGCAAGGCGCTCTCGAAAATGCGGAATGGCTGAAGAGATTCACAGAACTGGTGCAAATCCACGGTCTAGGTCTAGCGGATGCCCTACGGTTAATCCGCATCGGTATAGACCCCGATACGTTTTATTTGAAAGGCCCACATCTTGCGAAGGGTTTAGAGATAGAAGATTTATTGGCCGCGAAAGTAAAAGCCACCAAAACTCCCGTGGTGCCCGTGTCTGTCAAGCTGGATGCTAAACAACAGGCGCAGCTATTGGCCGAGCGTCAAGCAATCCTTGACGGCAAAGTGCCCGTACAGCCTGTTGTTTCTCCCATACTCGCACCTGCCGTCACCGAGAAACCCGCGAAGCCCATCCCTACGGATGATAGGCCCGAGTGGTTCAAGCAAATGACAGGCGTTGGGAAGTCGTGGGAGTGGAAAATTCCCGAGGCAGTTGTCGAAACGGTTCGACCGCCGAACAAATTTGAACAAGTACACTTGCCGCCGATTGTGGATGGGTACAATTCGCCGTTCCAAGGCGAAGGCGTAACGCTCACGGCGTGGACCTCAGGTTCCATCCGCGCAGGATTCGACAAACACAAAAATATTGCATTCGAAAAAACGGATCACGTGGGTAATTCTATTATCGGCAACGTTCTCGTAAATTCGCCCGGTATCCCAACGCGACTATTTCCGAAGATAAAGCAATCGTATTTCAAGCTCTGGCAGAGTCACAACTACGAACCAAAGTATGCGCCGGATAATATGCGGGAATCGTATCGGATGTTCTTAGAATCTCTCGACCACGTAATCCTGCCCACCGGACAGAACACAACACCGACACTCGACGGGGCAGGCCATGAAAGCAAGCTGGCCGTGAAAGTTGAATATCCGCGTGGAGTCAAGGCCCGACGTTGGGGTACCGCCATTGATGACGCTAGAAAAAGCGGGCCACGGCATGTCTACGGTGAATCTCTGGGCACGGATTTGGCACAGGCTTATATAGACATGGACAAGCGCAGGGGGATTCGATTTGTGAGAACGGAAGGAAAAAGCAAAGTGGAAACGATGGAAACGATAAAGCAATATTTTGAACGTAGGGATACACCGGCAAGCCAATCGCCAACGGCTCTAGCCATGCGTGAGCTATTAAAGCTAAGGCCGGAATTGTCGTTTCAGGATGCCCGAAGGTTAGTTAACTCCCCTCTAAAACTGGACACCCCAGTTAGGTAAGATCAGGGCCTCCACACAGGAGGCAACATGGGCAGGAAACCACGCGTAGATCGATCTCCCGAAGAGAAATGGCAGATCGTGCAGGAAGGCCTTAAGAGCGGAAACGTCTCAGAGACGTGCCGGCGTCACGGAATCGCTGCGAATCTGTTCTATCGCTGGAAGGATGAAGCGGAGCAGGGAGCGAAGGCAGCGCTTGGGGGGAGAAGCGCTGCCGCGGCCGAAACCGAGAAGGACCATCGCATCCGGCAACTGGAGCGGACACTGGGCCGCAAGGCGCTGGAGATTGAGATCTTAAAAAACGTCGTGGGGGAGTGAGCTGCGGTGAAGTTCACTCCCAGGCGCGCGAGATGGTGACGCAGGGCTACACGGCTTCGTTGGTAGCGGCGACCCTGGCCATCAGCCGGTCGAGTCTGTACTACGAGAAGAAGCCACGAGGCAGCCGGGCGGACCGCACTTACGATGAGCAGATCATCGTGGCGTGCGGAGAGAAGTTGGCGTACGGCTATCGACGAGTGGCCTGGTGGCTGCAGCGGAAGAAAGGCCTGCCCGTGAATCGCAAACGAGTACTGCGGGTGATGCGCGAACGTGGGTTGCTGGTGCGCTCACGTCGTCTGCGCGCACGCAGGAAAAAGAGTGGGGCCGCGTGGAAGCCGCCGAGCCGAATCAGATCTGGCAGTCGGACATGACCAAGATCTGGGCGGGCCCGGCCGTGGGCTGGTCGTACCTGGTGTGCGTGATCGACTGCTGCACGCGGGAAATCGTGGGATGGAATCTCTCGCATCGCTGCCGGAGCGAAGACGCGTTGGCGGCGGTCGAGCAAGCGGTGCTGGCACGGCTGCCCGAGGGCAGCCGCGAGGCCCATGTGACGCTGACCACGGACAACGGGACGCAGTTCACTTCGTCGCGGTTCTTAGAAACGCTCGGGCGGCTCGGCATCACCCATCGGCGGACGGCGTATCATCACCCGGAAGGCAACAGCTACATCGAAAGGTTCCATCGCAGCTTGAAGGAAGAAGAAGTCTGGACGTCGGAGTATCGGAGCTTGGAAGAAGCACGAGCATCGATCGCTCGCTGGATCCAGGAGTACAATCACGACCGGCCTCATCGCGGAGTCGGAAATCGTACCCCGCGAGAGGCATTCTTGAGTTTCGCAGCTGTACTAAAAAACGAGGCCCTGACTGTCTAAATTGGAGGGGAGCACTAGAAATCGGACCTAGCGTCTATGGACCGGCAAGATGTGCGAAATTGGCGTCTAGGACAATCGCAAAGGCCGCGTAATGCCCCTTCCTTGCCACCTAGGGGCGGGAAAGACGAACGCAGTAGTTAACCTAGTGGTAGGTTGGCATGTCGGTACGGAAAATCGCTAGAATCGACGACCGAATTGCGGAAAACGCAAATGCATTATGCGCAAATCCTAAAACAACTGGTTCTTGACAAACCCCAAGGCATCGGCCCATGATGGGGAATGATAGATTTTGCTAAATTGGGAAGAAAGGGCGGGGCCTCCAGATCCAAAGCCAAGATAATTGCGGCTAGAGAAAACGGCAAGCTCGGTGGCGAACTGGGCGGCAGACCACGAGAATTCCCCAAGTGTAAGCGTTATAGAGCGCACGTTTTTAGCCCCGCAACTGGCCGATGTCCGTGCGGGTTTATACGCCCCAAGGATTAAATGCCACGGAGTTTAGGCCCAATCGTAATGCGGAAAGGATTCTACAGACGCCACGGATTTGCAGGCAATTATGCGGCGAAGGAAAGTCTACCGAATGCGCTCCACTGGCCGCACAGCATCGCGGTACGGCCTAGCAGCACACTCTCACTAGACGGCCAGCAATTCAGTCTCTAACCTCTGCAACGATTCGCGCACATTGCCACAAGCTAGGCGCTTGAAGTTAGGGACTTCCGCCGTGGTAGGGGCCTTGGCTTGCCAGATTCTAGCGAGTAGGTCCGTAATGCCAGAGCCTGCCCCGTAGGAATTGAAGTCTAGTTTGAGGCACCGAGAGAGAAACCTTTCCTCTAGCTTGTCTGTAGCATTGGCCGTGAATATCCAGATTGTGTTAGCAATCGCGCCAGTTGAATCGAGTTTAGACAGCAAATACTTTTGACTGGCATCGGACATACAATCAGCCTCATCCACGATTACCACGTGATATCCGCGCAACCCTGCCTTCGGAACATAATGGCAATGCGTCACTACTTCCTGTAGCGTGTCAAGCTTGCAATCCTGTGAACCAATGTGCCAGACAGTAGCATTTAGCTCTGCAGCAAAAGCCTGTGCCATCGAAGTCTTACCAGATCCCGGAGTCCCAACGAACAGTAGCGCACAGGGCCGGGGTTGCTTGACTAGGTTAGACAGGACTCTCTTTTGCTTATCGAGTCCAACAAAGTCCGCAATTTTCGCGGGCCGATACTCCTCTGTCAATGGCTTGGGGAAGTCCATCGCGGTTTGTGATTCCATTGCGAATAGCGTTTCCATTTTCGTTTCATCCTTTGGACTAGGCTAGTCCGTGAGTCCCACTAGAATTAGCAGGACTCCCGCACGGTCCTAGGCCGCAACCAATTCCGTATCGTGAGATTCCACGGAGTTTTTCGCTGATTCGCCACGGATGTAATCGGCTGCTTTTTGCGCTTGGCTTGCGGCTTGAACCAAAAGCTTTGAATCACCTTTCAGGACTCCAATCCACGAACGGAGATATGCGGCAGAGTTTTCGATGATTGCGGGAGCAATTCCACAAACCCCGCACAGCATCGCAGAACCCATTTCGGCGATTAACTCTTCTTTGGAATAGCTTTCACTGCCGAAAGTGTTCAGGACTTCCACACCCTCACGGCCTACGCGGGAAGCGTGTCCGGTTGAATGCGTCAATTCGTGGAAAAGCGTCGCGTAGAATGCTTCGCTGGAATTGAAAACAGCCTTGTCCGGTATTCCAATTTCGTCAGTAGATGGCCGATACCATGCGCGGTCGGATGCCTTAACGATTGGTCGGTTGGGCATGGCGTACAGCAAATCGTCACAGGCTTGGATTGAAGGGACAGGCTTAGAGTCCGCATCCGAAATGCCAAGCTTGGATTGGATTCCTTCGGTTTGGGACAAATTGAACACTCTGTAATACCGGAGCAGGAAGGGTTTCTGTAGCTTGCCATTCTTGGGGTTAAGCTTCTCTTCCCCAACGTTCCAGAAGACTACGATATGACCATGTTCCCCCTGTTTCACATGGCCCCCAAGCTTGACTGCTTGCGCGTAGGTCAACCAATAGGGACTAGGGAAACCAGAGGCCGACAACAGAAAGGTATTGATACCGCGATACTCTTTCTGGGAAACGAGATTACGCGGGGCCACAGTGTTCCACGGTTTGCGCCAAGGAATATTTCCCTTCTCTAGCTGCTCGATAATCTGATTTGTGACTATTTCGTAGACGTTCATTTTCGTATGCTCCTATCCGAGATTTGAGTTAGTTCTGGTAATCCGCCGTGCAATACAAAATATTGTTGTCAGAGATTCCCGCGAACCACGTATCTAGGTCCGTTTCGCTCGCAATGTGATATTCGCCAGACTCGCGCACTACAAAGCGAATCTCGCCATTGAGCTTTGCGGCCTTATCAGCCCAGCGAATCGCTTCGTTTAGGTTTGTCATTAACGTATGCCTCCATTCTTGAATTGAAAGTGGACCCAACGTATTTGCTCGCTGCGAATTCTTGCGGCTTTGCGTTTCGAATTCATCGAGTTAGCTCCTATTCGAATTTGAAAGCGGGTTAACATAGCGGCAGTTTAGGCGCTACGCTTGGGGTTTGTCAAGATATTTATTTACTATCCCCAACCGACAAATATGCTGTTCTGGCAAGGTAATTGCAAACACTAGGAAGTAGGGGTAGGACTAGCCTGGATTATTCACGATTTTGCTGGCGGAAAAAGAAAAGGTGCTCTAAAAGATGGATGAACACTGGGTTTTAGCAGAACCCAACATTCTCTTTCGGAGCACCCCAGAGATGACATCTTGTATACCACAGCTGTTGTTTTCCTTCTATCGACACCGACCCATTCGCGCTGATTTTTCTGGTGGTCAGATCAGTTCGGACGCTGGTCTTCTCCCGTTGCGGGCCTTTGATCAGCGCTATGGGCTAACTCGCGGGTTGGCAGAACTCGTTCCTGATTCTCGCGAAGATGAGCGCGTCCGCCACTCGGTGTTGTCGCTATTTCGGCAACGCCTCTACCAGATCATCGCGGGCTACGAGGATGCCAACGACGCCGATCGATTACGTTACGATCCGGCTTTTCAGATTCTGGCCGATCAACCGTTGGGTGAACCTCTGGGATCACAACCAACTCTCAGCCGCTGGGAGAACTCCCCTGCGCCTCGCGATCTGCTCCGACTGCAGGATGCTCTGCTGGATTGGTTTGTGAAGATCTGCGGGAAACAAGTCCGCAAACGGGGAGAGATCTTGCTCGATGTCGATTCCACCGACGATCCCACTCATGGACAGCAGCAGCTCAGCTTCTTTAACGGTGCTTATGGCCAGCACATGTATCACCCTTTGCTGATCTTTGAGCGACACACCGGTTGTTTGCTCGCCGCCCGCTTGCGACCAGGAAGAGTCGGTAGTCACGCCCGTATCCTACCCTTGCTGTTGCGCCTCGTTCCGCGACTGCAGCGTGAATTTCCTGGCGTCCGCATCCAGTTACGTGCTGACGCAGGTTTCGCCACGCCACTGCTTTATGAATTTTGCGAGTTTTTCGGTCTGCAGTACGCCATCGGTATAGGCAACAACGCACGGTTGCGAACTGCAGCGCAGCCCCTGCAGCGTCGTCTGGCCAGGCGTTATCGTCGCAGCGGCCAGCCGCAGCGCTCCTTTTCCAGCTTTCGCTATCGCGCGCACCCCTGGTCTCATCAGCGGCGCATCGTCTACAAAGCTGAACACAGCGCTGCCGGTACCAACCTGCGTTTCCTGGTCACCAACTTGCCCGGCCGCAGCCGTTCTGTTTTTTCCTTCTATAACGATCGCGGGGAATGTGAGAACCGCATTGAAGAGTTCAAGAACGGTTTTGCTGCCGACCGCTTGAGCTGTCACCGCTTTCGAGCCAATGCCTTCCGCTTGTTGCTACACAGTTTCGCCTATAACCTGGTCAACCTATTTCGCCTGCAATTGCCACCAGCGCTGCGCTCCGCGCAGATCGAAACTCTGCGCACCCAGTTGTTCAAGATCGGTGCGCGCATCCGTGAAACAGCTCGTTGTATCCGCATTCACCTGGCGAGCGGCTGGCCTTTTCAAGAGCTCTTCCAAGCCGCCTCGTTCTGCAACTCTTCTTAGTTGGTTCGGGCCGTTCGACAACATACTCGGGGAAGGGCCAGGCGGAGCTGTCTCAAAAAACAGTCCGCGGAGTCAAGGGGCGGCCCGACAGACCTACATGAGCATCGCCAACAGAGCGCAATCCTTATTTGCGCCCCTAGAAAGCTTCCTGCGCCAAGATCTTGGCCTCTGATGAATTAACCAGGCTAGGGGTAGGAGCTAAGAGAACTAAATTAAACGCAACTGTCCGCTTGCAATCGCTAGGAATGGCACATTAATAAGCGGTCGGCGAAGCAAAATTGCATTGTGCGCACAATTAGACAAAAATTCCGCAACCCGCCAGATGTAGTTCCCATGCCCGAAAAAGCCTGTGAAATGGCGTGTAGATGATCCGAAAATGTCTAGAGAAAGCCAAAAGCAATACATTGTGGGAAGCGAGACAAGCAGAGGAAGAGTAGAGACAGGACCCGATAGCGATAGTCATATCCCGATAGCGATAGCCACGGGACAGGGATTGATAAAGCCATTTGGATATTCCGTGGCCGATAACATAGGCGAGTTAACGCAAGTATTATATTATCAGTGTGATATAAAATAGAATAGAAGAATTAGGTATATGGCGCGTTTTTGTTTTCGAATTTCGAACGAAAAATATTTTGACCGGGTTGCCGCGCGTGTAGTCAATGTGTTGTTAGTTGCAGAACTGGCCCGAATCGTGAGATTTTTTCAGATACCCTATCTGATATGCCCGTATAAGTATAATATCTACAATAGCTTACCAGCGCCTGCCATCACGTTGACATAATTGCTGGCCTCAATCCCCCGCCCCGTGTCCTGGGAAATGTGCCGCAAATCGTGTGGAAGTCTGGTAACAAGGTTAACGAGAACGGACGCAGCAAACCACGTGCAACTGTCTGATTCTATGGGGAATAGGTAAGCATTCTGGCAGACAAGGTTCCAAGACACGCTCCGCCACCAACCCCAAGGCACCCGTCCGGTGAGTCAATTTTCAGGGGCCAAAATTCACTATACCCGGTACACGCTTCGGTTTTCTCCGAAATGGGACCAAACGCCTAATCTGGACGCTTAGATTTCTCTCGGGACTCCTGTACCAAATCACATGCCCGCAACGCTTGGGTTTTTCATTCGAACATTCAGAGGATATCGCAACATGGATTTAGAAATTTCACAGCGCCTAGAAGAACGCCGCGCCGCTACAGAACGCCGCACCAAACTCAGCGAAAACGCCAAGACTCTTAGGTTATCGCGTGAAGTCAACCCGACCGACGACACAATCCAGGTCCGCAAGACCGCAGCCAAGGTTTTAGGAGCTGCAGGCGGCTCCCAAACTTCCAGCGTCAAAGCCGCAGCCTCACGATTGAATGGAGCCAAGGGCGGAAGACCTCGCAAGAACGCTCTCGGAGACTAAAGCGAAGCTATGCAACTAGACCAGAAAGACATCGAATCGGGCGACCAAGCCGTCAACGAAGTCTGCCATTTTATTGACCGTTTCAAGGACAAGCTTGCCTTCGGAAATCTCCGGCTGGCCGAACGCTACGTCAATTTTGATCTTAAAATTCTTGTGATCTTGGCTGTTATAGGTGGCAGTGGGAAGACTCATTACCTCATCGCCTGCTACCAAGGGCAAAAATCCGCTTTCGTTGAACCACAGAGTGTTTCCTCTAACTACCTCAACTCCCGACTGGCGCATGGTAGATGCAACGGTTATCAAGAGACGATGCTTGTCAATACGGTCGAAGTCGTGGATATACCAGAGCGTGAGGTCCTTAGTCACGTAGGGTTGTACAGCATGGAGGATTTTTTCCGCACCAACGGCCATCATCTTTATTTCTCCCTTGCCGATGGCAGATGCGTATTTTTGAGAACCCTTGGGATCGCAGCAAACGGGGAAGGACGTATCTTTGTCGGGGACTCCGCCTCCCGCTTCGACAAGCTGCCACGCCAAGTGGTCGAGAGCACTTCTCAAATTATGGACGGCATCTCCGACGAAGAGCGTGATGTCGTTGGGGACTGGCTGCACGCTGGCGACATAGACCGTAGTATGTTCAATTTCGGCTACCGGGTGAGGCTTGGCATCAAGAGTGTAGGGCTTCGAATCACAGAAGGACTTGATTGCGATGTCCAGGTCTGCGATGTGCTTTTTGGCCCGTTCAATTTTGAGCCGGACTCCATCAATTCTGCTCATCAATCTAGTTCCTAAAAGCTATGCGATATTCCAGACCGCCCAAATGTTAACAGGAGTCAGAATGCCGCGAATTAAGAAAGCCAAGATCACACAGCCCGAACCGTTGCCCGTACCAACCGACCCTGCAACGAGGCAAGCCGCCAAGATGAAATTGCAGCAGGCTACGACAGCCCCGGCCTTTCAATTCAGAAAACGTGGTAGCACCCAACGCACTCGGACAGGCTTCTAGTTGCTCACTCACATTTTAACAACCATCCGCATTTGGCTCGCGCATCGCAACGTCAGGAGAAACAAGAATGTTGAAGGATCTAATATACCAAGCCCGCGTCCACAAGGATTACGGTCTAACGATTCCTTACGAGGCTCAACAAGCGCCGACGTCGGACCCCCAAGCCGCTCCAACCATCCAACCGATGCACACGACACAGCCATTGCCGCCGATTGAAGATTTTGCGCCGGAAGATTTTATGCCCAACATTGCGCTTCCGCGTTCTACCGATTGCGAAACCTTGACCGGACAGGATGCTTTGGAAGCGTGGGCCGCGCAAACCGCAGCGATCCGCCAGGGCAAAACCATTCCGGCGATCCACTGGAACTCAAACGCAACCTCGCGCGAGACGCAACTTCAAGATGTGCGTTGCCCGCATTGTGGCTTAGAGTTTGCGGCAGAGGTTAAATCCTAACCGCGCCTATCTTGAAGTACTAGAACTTCACTTCTCCGGTAAGCGCGTTAACCAGGAGTTGAAGGTTTCCGCGGAGCACCGAGTATTCGCGTCCCGTGCATTTGGTCGTATCGCCCCGTCACCAACGCCACGATTGCCTTGGCAATTTTCTCTCCCCCAATCGACGAGGGTTCGATGGGATTCGCATAGTCTCTAGGAGTCGTGCAGATTAGGCGCAAGTCAATTACCGGGAGGCCCTGCTCGATGGCCACTCGTATGATTACGTCGTTGAAAATCGCCAGAGCCAGGGAGGCGATTCGCTGATAGGACTTGTCGGGGAAGCAACCATTGTAAATGGTACAGACACCAAGCGGCAGTCCGGGCCGCAGACAAACATCTACAGCCGAGCGGTATTGAGACTCGAATTCGTTGGAAATGTCTGCCAAGGAATCGAGTGATTTTGAAGTGGGCTCACCGTTCATACCGAAGAACGAAATGCCAAGCCTTGATGCTTCCGTCAGTGCGTTGTTACCGCCAACGCTGAGCACGAGATGGGTGCACTCTTTTGGCAGGTGTTGCATCTGGTCAAGAATGTTAAGAGTCGTAGACCCGTCAACAGCGAGGAGTGACGCATCCCATCCTGACGGTATTATGTTGCGAACCTGTGACACAACGTCAGGGCCGCCGCTCGTGTAATGAGCGTTGTCGAAGATAGAATCTCCCAATAAAACCAGATGAGGCATGCCCGCAATTCTAACGTCATTCTCTTGGCCGGTGCGATAAGGTTTCAAAGCCGGCACGTCTTACCGGACAGGTGCCTAGGTCGTGCGACCCTCAGCGTCGCAGGGCACGGCCTCAAAGATTTCTATGCGCAGGCAGGTAAATGTAGCGTCGATTCCGAAGGATGGCTCGAAATCGACTGCGAAATATGGGGTAGGTCCTTCGTCTCTGGTCTTTTGTTCAATTCCCAATCCAAAAATGGCGTTCTGATGGTTGAAGCCTTCCATCTTGAAGTTATCCACGTCATAGAATTTCATCGTGGCGAGAGTGTGCTTTGTCGAGACGTAATACCCCTTCTGGTCAACATCGTTTGTCATGAGCCAGAGATGAAGTTTTACTGTTAAATGCGGAAATTCGTAAACTTTGGCATCCGTATCAATGTGACCTCGTTGAAGGTGGAGTTCATGCACCTCGGCATCGTGAAACGACGGCCATCGGCCAAATATGGACGTCAGCTTTTCGCTTCCGACAATTAGTGCTGCAATTTCCGACATTCCGGGTCCCTCTGACTCGTTTGTTCACAATATCATCGCAGAATTGCGGGTCAACTCCTGGTAAGTCGCGTAATCGGACAAGTAAAAAAACAGTTGAAAGGGCGGTCACCGGGGGTTGGTCAGCCTTGAGCGGGGAAGATGATGGGTTTCACTTTGCCTCCGGACGCTGCGATGGCTGGTCCGTCAACGCCGCGTACCCCGGCCATCAATTCGGACTCGTCCGCTGGAACACTATTTACGAAAGCCAAGCCGGTAGTGTGTTCTAAATGGACGCGAATGTGCGTGACAGGTCCCACGGGAGGAGGTATCTCGACGAGGCTGCTAATCGCAGCCGCACGAATTCCACCGTCACGAGCCAGACCGCTCAATGCAGACACCAAATCGTCAATCGCCTGCTTTGGCTCGCCGAATCTTGTCTCGACAAAGATTATTCGCTGGTCGGAACTGAGGTAGCCGCCAAGCGGAGAAACCGATCCCTCAGCAATACGCTTTCGTGACTGATCGACCATCGTCTTGCCAAGGCGTCGCAACTCACTAAGGACCGGGTTTTTTGCGCTCAATTCTTCTGCCTTCTTACGAAGCCCATCAATGAACGCGGCTTGTTCGGCTGGATCGACAGCCATTCGCACCTCCGTTTATCTGGTGAGTGGCAAATCTACCATGATCTTGAGGGCACCATTGCTGCCGTAGGAAGGAAGATTAAGAACAAGGTCCGCAGCGTGCAACTCCTGATTACTCGCGTTACTGGACACTGAGAATTGGCGGATCGGTATTTGTCCGCGTTAATCAGGACTTGACCCGTTTGGCTGGCGTTTGAAACCATCCAATTTCGACTGTTGATTGCCAACTTTTGTACTGTCCTGAAGGACCAATTCTCAGCTATAACTTGCAGTGCTAAATCGACGACTCAAGGTTTTCAAGGATGAGTCATGGGAACGGCAAACGACTGGATGTCGGCAGCATTTTGGGGCATGTTCTGGGCTGGTGGGATGCTACTTTGGGAAGTCCTGGATAGAAGCGATAAGCATATCAAGCCCGTTCTGTCCTTCTTGGAGGTTTTGAGTTGGGCCTTCGCAGGAATGGGCTTTGGTCTTGGAACGACGTTTCGGTGGAAGGCATTCCACTGGCCTCTTATCGTGTTTATCATACTCAGCTTTATCGGTTGTGGGATTTTCGCGAGGCTGGCTAAACGGAAACTGCACTTGGATTATTAAACCAACTACACCAACTCCAGTCCGCTAGCGTTTTCGCTTGGCAGCGGTGCTGACTCCCGATAAGTCGTAACCGGAAACTACGAAAATCCACTTTGCCGGTTAGGGCGTTTACCAGGCACTAGGCCCAGGTGTTACGGATAAATCCTGCCTGCAGGAGCGATCCGGACGCTGGAATGTTTCGAAAGACTTCCAGAAGTAGCCCCGATCGGCGGGAGGGTTTATCCTAGTTGCCAGTTGCGCAGGGAGTCTTTGTATGTCGAGAAAACTCGCGGGCGTCGCGGCCTTTTTATTCTTAGCCTCCTCGGTCGCGGGGTGGGCCCAAACGGACAATGGCGACGCGTTGAAACTGCTCGACGAGGTCTCGAAACACTACGCGGATGCCAACAGCTATCACATCGAGTCCATCCGCGAATCGCGGATCTCCTCTGAGCTCCACTCTTCTTGGCAGAAGGAGATGCTGAGGGCTGAGCAGGCTCCGGGAAACCGTTACCGCTTCGAAGGGCGATCCTCTTCAGGCTCTGGAATCGTGCTCTCGGACGGCGTCACGGAATGGAATCTACACCGCACCTATGACCAATACACCAAAAGGCCGCCAGGGAACTATGGCCACCCGTTTCCGAAGAGGCCAACCGCCCAGGATGAAGGGCCAGAGCAAGAAGCCTTTTTCTTGCAGACGAACCTCGCGACGGCGGGCGATTTCGCCAAGTCAGCGCACTTCCTACCAGAAGAAACAATTTCGGTAGAGGATCATCGCGTCGCGTGCCTGGTTGTGACCTTTGGCCCGGAGGACCTGCGACAGCCCTTTCCATCTGCTAGGACAAGTCAGACCTTCTGGATCGACAAGGAGCACCGGATCATCGTGAAGTCGCTACGCGTAAGCGACGGCAATAGGCTGTTCGACCCGGCGCGCCCGCCCGTACACCCAATTTCTGTCCACAGCGAAGAATTGACTGTCTATCCCGTGGTGGAGCTGAACGAGCCCATTCCAGATATCGATTTTGCCTTTACTCCGCCCGAAAATGCGTCCCTTGTGGAGGAGTTTCCCTCGCCCTATGGCCTCAGTGCGGCGGCTGACTCCGCAACGGTCCTGCCCAAGCAGCCCGACATGATCGGCAAGATGGAGCCAGCACTTACTTTGCATGCGGCGGACAACAGCTCGTTGCAACTAGGCGGTCTGCGCGGACATCCTGTATTGATCGACCTTTGGGCGACATGGTGCGCTCCATGCTTGGAGGAGATGCCGCTGATCGATCACATATTTCGGAAGACACGAGACACGGGACTCGTCGTGCTGGGATTGGATTACGACCGGGACCAGAATACCGCCGTGGACTTCATGAAACGAAAGAACTATGGCTGGGCAGACTACCATGACGACTTGAAGCGACCTGAATTCCCCCACAATGGAATTCCACTGATTGTGCTGATCGATGCTGAGGGGAAGATCGTTTACTACAACAATGGGGCTTACGACGATCCTGGTCTGGTGTCAGCGGTCAGGAGACTTGGTCCGGCTTTTGCCGCAGCGCTGGGTAATGATTTCAAGCAATAGCGGGGACCTAGAATTCTCCTGCTCGTGGATCGCACTACTCAGTCGTGTCAGCCACGCGCTAAGTCCCGATAAGTCGCGTAACCGGACATTGACCGCCAGTTTCCGGTCAGTGCGTTAATCAAGTATGCATTTTTTTGATAAACGGAGAGATAGTATCCTCCAATCGACGTGTGTTCTGGGTTGGGGCCTTTAATGCGACGAGAGTGGAGGCGCTTCCCAGTCCGGGCCGCAATACGCTTCAAAAGTGACGGGGAGCTCGAACTCTCCTGGGCGTGAATTTTCGTTTCGCTTAACCACCTTAAACTTCCACTTGCGAGCCGACTTGACTGTGACCTTATCGAGTTCCGGCGAGAGCGACTTGACGACGCGAACTTTTTTCACCCGCCCATCACTGTCGGCCGTAATCGCAAGTATAATTTCTCCCGCAACGCCCGTTTTTCTAACTTTCGTGTTGAAATACCAGAGCAGGTACTCAAAATCGATGTCCTCAGACGAAAATTTCAGGCCGTTTGCCGTTTCCAGGCGTCCACCGGCCATTATCCCGCCTTGCGTAGAAATCGGGCCCGGGCACTCGTGGTCGTAACCGTACTTGATTTCGTATCGAACTTGGATTGGCGGATTCTCTGGCGGATTGAACTTCCACTGTTTCGCGCTGTCGATTGCGGCCTGGAAGAGCTCCGGAGGGCCACTCACAGGAACCACATTCGTTACGAGGCCTTGCGAATCCACGTCTATGGTCACTAAGACGGTTCCTTCAATCCCCTTCGTTAATGCTGCTTCCGGATAGGGGACGAATGGCGAAAATATCGGTTTGACGCGAGCATATCGTGAGGCATCACCTTGCTGCGGCATCTGCGCCGGAGCGGAAGTTTGCGCAGCAACTTGACCGTGGGCCGCCAGCGGACTCATCAGATACATCATGAGGAGAGTGATCAGTTTCATGTTCGTTTGCGAGGACGGCACAGCATATATCCAGTTCGTTATATACGATAACTTGTCATTCATGGCGAGACACTTAAAAAAAATCACGCCGCTAGCTCAAGTGCCTGGTTTGTCGCGTTACCGGACAAGTGGATTTCACCTGATTTCGGATCATCGCACTCACCGTTTTAACCTGCGGTCCAACCTCTCTCCATATCAAATTTCATGGCCGACTTCGAAGCGGCGTGATTGCAACAGCACCACAAACTTAGCTAAGGAAAACTCAGTGTACAAAAATCCTCAATCAAGAGACGAAGCGAATCGCGGAAGAGTTGGCGGCGGCAATAGCGCCGGTCAAGATGACAAACGTCGAAAACAATCAGAGTCCACGCGCCACACGAATTGCGCAAGGCGGATCAGGCGGCGTCAATGGCGGTCTGACCACGGGTACCAACCAGATCTACGGAATGCAACGCGAATGCGGCGGAAATAAGCCAGCCGAAAAAGCCGTCGAAAAGCGCGGCCAGTATTTGCACGAGGAAGGAGTCGAACATGTCGCGCACTTAAATGATCCCTCCAAATCTCGCATCACCAAAAAAGTCCCGCCCAAGAGCAAGTTGGTGGCCGGACACGACAGACAAGCAACCGGCAACGATATCCGCGACGGTGTAGAACCCGCGTTGCAGGCCCGACGCGCTACCCGAATTGATATGTCCACGCAGCACCGTTTCCACGACGACGAATAACCAAGTTTGCTGGCCGTAGTCCGTGGCCTCCTCCCCACGGCTGCCATAGTCAGCAATGTGCAGGCGGTGAGAATCCACTTGCCGCTTGCACTGTTTTTATAGGAGCCAAGAAATGAATCAGGTTGTTGCTGGCCGAGTTGTTTGGACCGTAGGCCGCGTTTCCGACAAATCCATATTTGGGATGGCCGCTAGTCCCGAACTTACGGCCAAAGAAAAATGCGTGAGATGTTTTTTCCGCTTTGCAGATTTTAGAGCAGGGCTTGAATTCATAGACCCGCATACAGATGAACCCTGTCACCACCAAACAATATCCTTCGTGCCAGTTAAAGCCGAAGACGGCAACAGATATTTAGCAAATGAAATTGTGATTCATTCACCCTGTCAAGATACCAGCCATCAGCAATTTTTAGCAGAAATTAAGGAGCACTAAGAATGAAATTTTCAGATTACAAAGTAGCGGAACTGAATCAACAGATTAAGACTTCGATAAACGAGATGGCGAATGCAGGAGAGATCCCCGCTGGACGCGAGCGCGAGCCAGGTCTTCGCGTGCCTGATGAAACTATCAGGTTGGAGGATGGACGCCTAGCGACAGTCCGATTCCACAAGACCCGAAACGTTTATCAACTTTCGGTCGCAAATGAGAACGGCAGTCAAGTTATCAAGGAAGCCGCTAATTTGACCGACCTAACCTACGGCCTACTCCACGACCAAGCCCAAAATACTTTGCAGCGTCAGGATGTCGAAATCGAAAATGCCAGACTCGAAAAAGGATTGCTCGCCGATTTTGACGAGATAGACGACAAGACCAGCGAAACCGCAGATTGGTTGGAAAATTATCACTACGGCCAAATCTACGCCGATGCAATCAAGTACGTCTCATCCGACGATAGCCACAAAATGTACGCGATGGTTATGGGAATGTTGGGCCGTCTGCGCGTTCCGTTGACCGCGCCGAACTTGGATTTAGCGTTCCGAGAACTTTGGGATACGAACGATGAATACGCCGGTTACATAAACAAGGCCCGCCAAGAAAAACAGAGACTAGCCGACGAAGCCGCAATCGCAGCACAAGCCCAAGAAAATCAAGCCGCCAAGATTTATCCCAACGAGCAACCCGCGACACCCTACGCCCCGCCATTTGTACCGATGCGAAACCCCGGAACCAAGCGTTTTGGCGTTGACGCGGAGCTAACGACTAGACAGCAAAGTTTTGCGAGACGCAAAGGTATCAGCGTTTCCAATTTTGAAGGACCACAAACCGTGGAAGAGAGGCAATAAAATTGGCACAGGCACAGAAAGTACCCGTTTATTCGGATGCAGTATTAAAGAAAGGTTTCGTCAAGGGTCCGGCTGGAATTTCCGTGGAGCAAGCCAAGGCAGAACTCTTGGCAGCACAGGAGCCGGTTACCTCAACACGTGGCGGCACGAAGGTTCCTACGTTCGTTCAAAGAGAATCAACACGCGGACAGGGCGGAAACTCTCCACGGGTTGCTTACACCCCCGCAGAAATCGAGGACGCCAACGAATCGCTCAAATTCGTAGCACCGTCACCAGCGCCAGCGATCCCACCCAGAACAGCGGCCCAACCAGCGGCACCCGCAGCAGCACAACCCGCAGCAGCGCAACCCGCTGTGAAGGAATCAAGGCCGCAATCACCACTCAGTCATCACGAAACGTTCAGCGATTTGGAATTTGTAGTTGAAACTTACAGAGACATTCGAGACGGCAAGTGGTACGGCCTTATTAATTACAAGCCGGATGCGGACGGAAATCAACCCGGAGAGGAAAGATTCATCGCCGACAGTCAGGCAGAATTGAACCTCAAATTACTCAAGGGCAAAGCGCACGGCACTTTGAAAGTCCGCAGTGTAGTGCGCGGTCGCAAAATGGGCGGGAAGCCCGAGTTGAAAGAAACGCACGACCTTGAAATTTTGAATCTGAATAACCTAACGATTCCCGAATTCAACGCCCTTCCTGAAAAGTCAAAAGTACTTCTTAGAGAAAACGCATATTCAAAAGAATTTTTAATCTTCAAGGATTCCCACCCGGAGCACGGGCTATCTTCGGAGACAGGCGTCAAGAATGCTCAAGCCTTGATTGGATATCTCAATAAACAGGGATGGCCGATCACCGCAAGAAATTTGGAAATTGCGTGGAACGACCTTGAAGCCGCCAACAAACTAGAGATTCCAGAGCCGTCCGAAACACCAGCCGCGACTCCCGTTATATCTCTTCCACCCGTGCCAGTCATACCGATTCGTAAACGCGGCAGTAGCGCACTCGTACCTGGTGGAAGCTCGGGAACGTGGGCGAACGGCATAGATGATGATGGACCTCGCGCACGACAAGCCGCCAATGCGAATCAAAACACCGGCATGACCCCTGAGAGAGTTAAGGAACTATCTAAAACGACCGAAGGCATGAATCAGTTGAAACGCGAGATGCGTGCGGGATTCAAGCAACAGTCACCAAGTTACAAGGGTTAAAAATTCGAAGGAGCTATAAGAAGTGACAAATCACAAATTAGAAGTAGGAAGTTGGGTTAGTGTTCTCGGCCAATTCAGACCAGCACAAATTGCTTTTAGCCAAAATTCCAATACGCATTACGTAATCTTGGAAAGCCTCAACGCCAACGCAGCCGGTAAACGCGAGATTGTGAAAATGCGTGCGCCATCGTTTGAAGATTTGCGCCGGGACATCGTGAGACGTTTTCCGCAGGCAACATTTTCAGTCACGAACGAGAATGCTACGCGCACAGAAAACGGAATCGCTCTCGATGTCCGCACGCTCGAAGCCAAGGCCGAATGGAAAGCCGACAGGACCGGGTACTTAGAAAGTATAGCCGTGGACCAAGCAAACCGGCAACGGCTGGAAGATATGCCACAGGAAGAAAAACGCGAACTCACCAAACAAAATATTCTGCAGATGATGCAGGAAAATGTATGGCTCACGAATAATCCCACTTTTTTCACGTGGCAGAATTCGGAAAACTATCAAATCTTGCTAGCTTATTTTGCCGCGATGAAATGGGAATTGCCGAAAGTGGATCAATGCGCCCATGCTTTCCGATGGCTCTGGGATGCCAATTGTTTGCACAAACAAGAATCTTACGGCCGCAGCGAAGAACATCTACACCCGCGCCAGTTTGACGCTGGCATGTTGCAGTCAACAACTGTGACGATCACGCCAGCACAACTAGCCGCAGCCAAGAAGAAGCTACTCATCTTCAACGGACGCCGCATTACAAACGAAATGGCATTGACGCAAATTTCGCAAGCTGAGATTGACGCCATTAACCATGAAGCCGGGTTCGCACATGCACGATCCACAGACGATTTGACCGCAGAAGTAAAAGCAACTCGTAGCGTCCGATCACGGGCGCAACTGGCATCAGACAGCCAATATTTCTAACCTCATTTCTGATGGCCGCACGCACTACCTCATAAGACCGCACTACAAGGACAAGAAATGCACGTAATAACAATCAATCCAGTTTTGGATATGGAAACGCTTGAATGGGTTTCGAATGACGGTGTGTACCAGTATTCGGGTCCGCTAGCACTCTGTCTAGGCGGCGCGACATCGGGCGAAAAAGGTATTGCCACTGACGAAGAAACGTTTTTGCAGAACATGCAGAACGAACAGCAGACCCAATTCCAAAACGAGCAAACCGCCCAGAATCAAATCCAACAGGCATGGTCGCCCATCGTAGCAGGCGGCGCTTATCAGTACGGGTTTTCGACGGCAGAAGACCAGCAGCTACAGAACAACATCGTAAACGCGGGCGCGACGGCAACTGAGAATACCGAAAACGCGGCTTTGCTGCGGGAACAACAAGCAACAGGTGGTGCAGGTGGTGGACCCGCAGGCGGAACGCAAGCCCTCAACGCTCAGATTGCAGCGACCGGCGCACAGTCAACAGCAACGAATCTTGGCAACGAAAAGGAACTGGGTTATCAGACTGGGCGACAGTTATTTGAACAAGGCACGGGCGCAGAAGAAGCCGTTGCAGGTCTGAGCGCACCAACTTCGTACGCCTCTGCCGCGAATTCTGCAGCGGGAGAAGCCATGTCCGGGCAGCAAACCTTAGATGCCGCGAACGCAAACAGTCTGCTTTCTAAAGTTGTCGGCGGTGTAGTTGGGGCAGCACCAGGTATCGGGTCCTCAATTGCCGAAGGCGCTTCAGGTGGCGGTGGATTGAGTGACATTGTGAGTAGCGTTGCTGGCGGATTGTAATTCGACCAGAGAAGTACCAGAAAACTTTTAGATTTTCATAAGGACAGAAAACATGCCAGACCCAACGAATGACGCTCCTGTACTTCAGACTCAAACACCGGCGCAACCCGTGGCTCCCGATGTATCAGACCCGAACGCGACCGCGCCAGTACTGCCTACAGGTCCAGCGCAGACCGCGCCTCCAACTCCGCAAGGTGTAGCTCCCGGCGCACCGATTCCGAAACAGACATTCGCGGAAGGCGCAAATAGGGCGTTGAATGGCCGAACGTACGGACAAAATTCTGCAGGCGATATTGTCAGCGCCGATCCTGTCCGTGCGCCTAGTGCTGGCGGGATTTTAGGAAATCTGCTTTTCGGCGCTCTTCGTGGGATTTCTGAAGGAATTGCATCGCAGCCAGAACCCGGAGCACGCGGACGAGGTGCGGGAATGTCTGCCGCAGCCGCAGCATCGCAAAAAGCGAATCAAGTTCAAGATGACCGCAACCGCCAGATAGCACAGAAGAACGCAGAGAACGAAAGAGCCGCAACTGAAGCGAAATTGCGGGCGAATTTGTTAGTCGCACAGACGCACGACCTCGTACAGAAATCACAGTTCGACGTTGAAAATCACGCTGCGGAATTGCACAGCCGAGGCATTGAAGACGAAGAACACCAAATTCAAATCGCGAACGGATTAGAGCAGCGCCGTCGAATTCACGACGACTTAAACCAGACTTTGATATCGCATGGTCTTAATCCATACGCCAGCGTTTCGCAATCATCACAGGATGGCAAGAGCCTAGACGCGCAAGCCATTCCCCACGCACCAAGTTTGGCGGCGGGCAAGGCGTTGCCGGTCCAAACAGGCGGTGTAGATTCTGCCAACGGCGCGAATTTATTTTCATACGACGAGCTGGATCAACCCGTAACCGGCAATACAAACGATCCCTCAACATGGATTCACGCGCCGTATTTTGACGGTACAAAAGACAACGATGGAAAGTTTGTTGAGAAATCGCGGCTGATAAAACCCGATGGCAAAATTACCTATTCCGACGTTGCCCGTCAGTTCATGGCCGCTGACAGGCAGCTAGACGATTGGATGAAGAAAGACGCAGGACAGATGGCGGCGCAAAAGAGCAAGCTCGAAATGAAAGAAGCCAACGAGCGAATTCTTTTGACCGACCAACAATTGCAAAATGCGAAAACCGAGAGTGTTCTAAAACAGTTGGACATTGCCGCGAAGAAACAGGACAAGACCGTACAGGATGCCTTCGAAGATTCAGCCTCCCACAATCCTACTGACGTTGACGGTACTGCGACCGCAGCCTACATGCAGCAGAATCATCCGAAGGAATATGCTCGCCTGAAGGCCAACGCCATCATCCAGAAGGCTAACGAAGGCACAACTCAAGTCACCGAAGACGCGCTAGGAAACAAAACGACCACCAAGAGCGTGAATTCACCGTTTTTGCAAGCACCGCCAGCGATTGAATACACGGATGGCGCAACTACGTTCCACATTCCAGTGTCCCAAGAGCAGGCGTTTTTGAAAATCCATCCGAACGCGCAGAAAGGCGGGGTTGTCCCTAGCCGTGCCATTGCAAATAAGCCGGACGCTCTATCGTCTGCAAATCCCGATCAAATCGTTGTGCAAAGTGCGAGCGGCGTTCAAGTCATGCCCGACATAGAAACGGCCAAGAACTTCGTTAATTCGCATCCTGGCTACCAGATTTTAGGAGCGGGAACAAAACAACCAGAACCAGTAGGGACTAGATAATGCCCGACCCACAGCAACAGACTCCGCAGCAAGACCCGTTTGCCCAGTATATAGTCACGCCTCCACCGGCACAGGCCCAAGCTCCGGCTTCAAATTCGCCCGCTCCGTTGCCTAGCACGGGGAACATTCTTGGCGATGCGGCGCTTGGAATGTTGCAGTCAGCCGCTACACATCCCGCAATAACGGGACAGGGTACGAGTGCGACCGCAGCCGCACCAGCCGCACAGCCAGGTCAAGGTGACAGCGGCCAATCAAGCGACCCGTTTTCGCAGTACATCGTAAAACCGACCGCGCCCGCATCTAGTTCAACCGCGTCGCAACCCGCGTCAGCCAACGACCCATTCGCGCAATACGCCGTAGGACATGCCGAAGAAAATCAAACCGTACAACCGCCAGCCGTAAGTGACCCCGACGAGTCTTTTATTGGCAAGGCTTGGGATTGGGCCAACCAACCGTTATTGGATTTGCACCGTGAAGGCGCAGGACCAATAGAAAGCGGGGCAGAAAAGTTTGCATCCGGTATGACTTCGCCGTTATCCGTGGCGCTACTTTTATTGACGGGCGGATTAGGTTCGCTGGCTGAAGGTGCTGGAGCCGAAGCATTGTCCGCACTGTCACCAGAAATCGCAGAAGTAGTTTCACCGGCAGCCGACACCATTTCGAAATTGATGCACGCAGGTTTCACGGGCCAACAAATTTATTCCGTAGCCCAAGCCGTGCCGAGAGTCGCAGACGCGATAAAGCAAGGCGACACAGACTCCGCGCTTGAATTAGGAACCGAAGCAATTCTTAGCGGCGTGGCCGCAGGAATTTCCGCAAAAGGACTAGCGGACAGATTCGGCAAAAGCGAATTCGAGTTCCCTGGCGACAAAGAAGCAATCGGCGCTCACCAACACGCTGCGGAAAACGCAAACTTCAAAGCCAAGAATTTTGAAGAAGCCAACAAGGATTTAATTCGCAACACTCCGCTAGACATGGCCGCGCAGTTGTATCACGAAGCGAACGGCGATGTTTCGGTATTGGAACGTCAGCGGCAGGAAATCCAGAACAGCGTAAAAGTGTCTGACGCTATGAAGGGCAAGTACGATGTTTTGTTTAAGCAGGCTCTGAATCTGCCCGATAGCGTCAAAGCCGTTTCCGACACGCTGCGAACGGACTATGCCGATGACTATGCACGCGGCCAGCAGCTAGGAATCTTTGACCAAGAGCGTCAGGGCTTTTCCAACTACGCGGGACAGCATACCTACGAGCCTGAAGATGCCGACGCTTCCGACATGCGACCGCCAACGACGGCAGGCACCAAATCACCAGCATTCACCAAAGCCCGTACATTCGCCACGATTGCGGATGCACTGAAGGAAGGATACCAGCCGCAAGATATCGGACTGGCAGGGGCACGAGGAAAGTACATTCGCCAGTTTGGACAAGCCGAAGGATTAAGGGCAGCCGAAAATACTTTGCAGACGGTCAAGGCCAATGATACCCGGCCCATCGGAGTTGACCCGGCCAAAGTAAGAATCATTGACGGTGTGAACGCTATCCGTTTGCCCCAAGGGGCAGACCTAGCCAAGCTAACGGACGCTGGCCGTATCGTTTTCAACGACGTGGACAAACCGTATCTGGACGTTTCGGATTACAAACCCGGACCCGACAAATTTAGTAAGTTCCGCGTCAAGCAAACCATGTTCGATGAAGAAGGGGAACGCCAACCCGTATTTGAACGAACCAACTTGTTAGTGCATCCCGACTATCTAAAACCTGTGATGCAGGCGTTTCAAGATACAAGTTGGTTCAAACAAAATCCGGTTACAAATTGGCTATTGGGCGCTTCGACGGAAGCCAAGAAAAGTTTGCTATCGTTCTCGCCGTTTCACTGGGCGACAGAAGGCGAACGCGGTTTGCAAATGGGATTGAGTCCTGCCGAAGTATTCAAACCTCCGCAGATTGACCCCGAAGGTTTGGCGATGTCCAAAGGCACAAAATATGGTTTGACGATGTTCGGCGATACATCGGCCCGCAGTCTGGCAGACGAAGGCGTGTCTTCTAGCGGCAGTCATTTAATCAACAAAATTCCTATTGTTGGAAATCTCTTGAAGAGCGCCGAAGACCAGCTTTTCGGAAATTACATTCCGAGATTGAAAGCAGCAGCGTTTGAAAAAGTTGCAGACCAGCTATCTAAAAAGAATCCTGATTGGGCCGAGTCCGAAGTTATGACCCGTGCAGCCAAGGTTACGAATGGCGCTTTTGGCGGAATCAACTGGCGTCAGCTAGGCGTGAGTATGTCCAGCCAGGACGCCCTACGCTTGGCATTTCTTGCGCCCGACTTTACAGGCTCGCAATTGATGTTTGCTCATGCCGGTTTGCAATCAGGCGGAAGTGTCGTGTGGCAATCAATGGCGAGAATTGCCTTATACAACATGCTGGCCGCACAGACGATCAATCTTCTAAACACTGGCAGCGTTCACATGGACCATCCGTTTTCCGTTGTAAGCAAAGACGGAAAGAATCTCTACTCCGTTCGCACCATGCCCGAAGATATCGCGCACTATTTGACCGACCCTCGCGGCTCAATCTACAACCGATTGAATCCCATCACATCCAAACCCGCAGTTGAGTTTTTGAGCGGTAAAGACCAAACAGGCCGCAATGCTTCCTACGGTCAACAGTTAGGCGACCTGCTCAAGAATGTTGTGCCTATCACGTTCCAAGGCGCGATCCCACGACCAGACCAAACCGCTATTCAACAGTTCGGACGCGGCGCAGGTATCCAGACAACGCCTAACCGTTCCACGGCTGAAAATCTTGGCAATTAAAAAAGTATCGGCACGCGGACCCGAAGGCGCAGTAGAGCAAGGACAGATTGAATCACACCAGCTAGCCAATCGGATGATTGACCAAGTACGGAATCACGAAATCGGAACACCGGAAATTATGCAAGCGGTTTTGGACGGCAAGATTACGCGCAACCAAGCCGCTCGCGTTATGAAAGAAGCCTTAATGCCGCCGTTGACTGGCCGCGTGGCTTCACTGCCATTGAATGATGCCTTGGACGTTTACGAAGTTGCGACACAAGCGGAGAAGGCCGAGCTATTACCGGAAATGCAAAAGAAGATTGCGACGTTTCACCATAACGCAAAGCACACCAAGACGCCGCAGCAAATCCAGTACTTGAACAATCGCATTCAGCGGGCAGGAATTACTTTCGGAAATCCGTCAGCAACAGCAAATCCACCGGCTCAAGTCCAGCCGCAGCCTCAACCACCACCGATCCAATATCCCGATATCGAGGGTGGACACGATCCGTATTCGCGGGAATATCAGACCCGATAGCAGCCGTCTATTTCTTAGCCGATAAAAGCCACAACAATGCACCAACGCCAAATATGGCACCGGCTAACGGATTGAAAAGGAAGACCACAAAGCAAACGCCTAGGGCGACCCATGCTAGCGATTCATTGGCGTTATCTTTTTTGCGAGTGGAGCGCTCAAATTCGGTTTTCCATTCCTCCGAAGTTAAGAATCGCACTTTTTTATCGTTCATCGTTCTACTCCTGTTTCCGTGACGTAGATTAAGCGTATCTGCAGCGGAGAAGCCTTGTCTACTTACATTTAGTTTTTCAAAAAGGAAATCAGAAATGTCCACGACTCTTAATACCAATCCGCTTTTTATCCAAGGAAGTGTGACCGGATACAAAGCGCAGACCGCATCCGCTCTAGGGACGCTTCGCACACTAGAAATTCAGAGGATACGCTGGAACAATCCGGGGATATCCAAGACCCTCAGTATAGGCGATAGCGTATCTGGAACCGTCCTTGAGCAAATGACCAGTAATACAGCGGGAGAAGATATCGAGATAGATTACGTTCCAACCCGACTTTGGCAGGACTTCGCCATTGATATTTTTCCCGGTGGCACCCTTCTGATTTTCACGAAATAATTATGGACTGTCCAATCTGTTCAGAAAGCGCAGAAACTAACGAGCGCCATCCCGATGACGCGTTTGTCTCGGCAGGAGGTACCGAGAGCCCACATTTCGGGCTCCGTGCGCCTCGCTCGCCACTGTCAGAAATAACAGATTTCCCGGGCCGCCGAAACCACTGCGTCCTATCCGGCGGCTGGAGCACTCGGGGGTTCCAGCCGCCGATAGGTTGAGCGCAGGAGATAGGCGCTCCTCACGGGAGGAGGTCCCGCGAGCTTCAGGGCTGGGTTTACCTTTCAGGTAGTTAGATGCTGCGACAAGCGCCACCGGTTGTCGGGCCCGGCTGACGGAGACTGTGGGTCATTGTCCGGTTACGGCGTTAGAACGTAGTCGCTGGCGCGACGGACGCTTCGCGTGCTATCCTCTTTAGGTCATGCCGCAAGGTAGAGCTTTTAACTGCGATTTTCGCTTTTCTCTGATTTTCCTAAGCCACGCAAAATCAATACACTACAGGGGAAAAAAGATTCAATTCCCATAGCCGTTAGATCGGTGCAGCCACTAGCCCGCATCCGCCGCAACCGCCAGCGCCCACCTTCAAACGGCTCTATCGAACGCGCGCGGAGCACCTCGCCCGGACTCCACGCTTCTGTGAAAACGCGCCTCCGATAGAGCACTAGCGTTAATCAGGACCTAGCAGTACAAACCGCCCTATTCGTTGACTTGGCTTCTGCCCCCAACCTAAGATGAGCGCACCATGGCGGATTCCGACGCCCTCATCGGCCAGACTATTTCGCACTACCGGGTCGTCGAAAAACTCGGCGGCGGCGGCATGGGCGTGGTTTATAAGGCCGAAGACACACGGCTGCACCGTTTCGTGGCCCTCAAGTTTCTCCCTCCTGAAGTTGCACACGATCCTCACGCGCTGGCACGTTTTCAACGCGAGGCGCAAGCCGCGTCCGCGCTGAATCATCCCAACATTTGCACGATTCACGACATCGGCGAGCAGGACGGGCATCCCTTCATCGCAATGGAGTACCTGGAAGGCGTGACGCTAAAGCACCGCATCGACGGACGCGCAATGCCGCAGGAACTTTTGTTGACGCTCGGAATCGAAATCGCAGACGCGCTAGATGCCGCGCATGCAAAGGGCATCATCCATCGCGACATCAAGCCTGCCAACATTTTCATCACCAGCCGCGGAACCGCTAAAATTTTGGATTTCGGTTTGGCTAAAGTTTCCGGCAGTCCTGAGCGCGGGGGTGAGGCAACCGCCGCGACTCAGGACCTGCCGGAGCATCTCACCAGCCCCGGGTCGGCTCTTGGCACCGTGGCTTATATGTCGCCCGAGCAAGTCAGCGGAAAGGAATTGGATGCGCGGACGGATCTTTTTTCGTTTGGCGCAGTGCTGTACGAGATGGGGACTGGCTCGCTGCCGTTCCGCGGCGATACCTCGGGCCTGATTTTCGAATCTATCCTGAATCGCGCACCTACGCCGCCAGTGCGACTGAATCCGTCTTTGTCGGCCGACCTCGAGCGCATCATTAGCAAGGCGCTGGAAAAAGATCGGGACGTGCGTTATCAGCACGCCTCGGAATTTCGCGCAGACCTTAAGCGGCTGAAACGCGATACGGACTCGGCGCATATTTCAGCTTCCTTACGGGCCGTCGATGTTCCGCCATCGGAAGCGCCGGCGGCCAGACGGACGACGCGAATTTACGCGGGCACGGCGGTCGCCGTGTTACTTGCCATTGCGCTGGGATGGGCCGCTTTCCATTGGCAAAACATCTTCGCGCGCACGGAGAAGAAAAACTTCACCGAGCGGCAACTCACCCGCAACGCCTTCGAGAATCGGGTGCTGGATAGCGCGATTTCACCCGACGGCAAGAATCTCGCATACCTCGATGACCGAGGTGTGCACATCAGCGTGATTGCGACGGGTGAGCTGCACGATCTGCCTCTGCCGGCCGAATTGCGAGATACCGCCCACCGTGTCATTTGGTTTCCCGACGGAAACAGGATGCTGCTCGACGTCAACCGCCAAACGGATGGTGATTCGATATGGGTTCTATCGATATTTGGCGGCGCCCCTCGAAAGCTGAGAATGGGGTGCTCGGCGTTCGCGATTTCGCCCCGCGATTCTTCCATAGTCGTCACCTCTGAGGCCCCTTACGAGTACGCTGCTAATCGGGAAATTTCGATCATTGAAGCCAATGGAGAAAACGCGAGAAAAGTTCTCATCCCTAACGCGAATAGGATCACTGCCGTGACCTGGTCACCCGACGGCCGATTCCTCGCGTATATTCTTGACGAAGAGTCCGGGGGCAGTATTCACACATGGTCTTTAGAGCAATCTGCGGACGCCTTGGTGCGTTCGGACTCTAATCTTCTCTCGCGAGCAACGGACGGGGCCGGGCTCGAATGGCTTGCGGATGGACGGCTGGTCTTCGGAATGTCGAATCCCTCGGAACAGGAGTCCGTAGACTTATGGGGAATGCCTGTGGATCTCCGAACTGGCAAGTCCGCCGGAAGCCCGGTGCAGATCACAAATTGGCCCGGCAACTTCGCTTGGTCGCCGAGCGCTAGCTCAGATGGCCAGCGCCTCACGCTTATCAAGGGCCACACAAAGTCTGACGTCTTCGTGAGTGAGGTTAAGGATAAAGGTCGCCACCTCGAGGGTGCAAAGAATCTCACGCTTGGGGATGCTTTCGACCTTCCGGCTGCATGGTTTGCGGACAGCCGGGCAATGGTGATTCTTTCCACGAGCATGGGAAAAGATCAGATTTACCGCCTGTACCTTGATGGGCGGAGTCCGGAAGCCATAATACCCGGACCAGACGATCAGTTCGGGCCCGAGATCAGCCCTGATGGCACCTGGATAATTTACGTGTCTGCCCTGATAGATCCGAAGGGAAGTGTCAAGTCCATGCGAGCGATGAGAGTCCCGTCTGCGGGCGGTACACCGGAGCAGGTCTTCGAAACCCACCCTGACGAAACGACATATTTCCACTGCCCTTCGCGCGCCGGCAGTTCCTGCGTCTTGAGTCTCTGGGAGAAGGCTCAATTAGTCTTTTATGAATTCGATCCGGTGAAAGGACAGGGAAAGGAGTTAGCGAGAACACATTTGGAGGCACCCCGGAATCTCCGGTGGAGCATTTCTCCAACCGGATCTCAAATCGCGATGTCCAGTCAAGATCGGCTCAAGGAGCAGATTCGCGTTGTTGACCTTCGCAGCGGCCGTGAAAAAAATGTCCAGCTTCCGAAAGGGTGGGAGATTTGGGAGCCGGGCTGGACGTCCGATAGCGCCGCACTTCTCGTGGCGCTTTTCGATTTCACCGGGAGGATTGCACGGGTGGAATTGAACGGGAAAACCAGTATCCTGACTCCGCCTGGCAAGAGTCAGTTTTTTTACCGACCGATCGTTTCTCCAGATGGGCGTTATCTCGCCTACGGCGAGCAGGGATGGAACACGAATGTTTGGTTGCTCGAAAATTTCTGATCCACACCACCGCCACGCGGCGTACGATTCGAGGTATTTCACTGCTGGAACCAGTGTCCTTGTTTGGCCGCGCCGAGCAAGCTCGAACCGCTCATCGGATTTCTTCGCGTTCTGGAAGGATGCAGCTCTTTCCCCTCGCAACGGCTCGCTCAACTCCCGATTAGTCGCGTTACCGGACAAGTCGCGTACTAGAACTTCGAACGTCCGGTTACGGCTGCAGCCACTGAAATATACTGCGCGCTCCGTACAGACGACGGATAACGTTCAACTGGTGATTCAGTGAGGTACTAGGGACGCAGATCGTGTCATGCGGACTTGGCGCGGTATCTGGGCCACGCAGTTTTTTCGAGTTGCCGGGCTGAGTGCTTGATGAGTCGCAATCGCTCGGTAGCGGCGTTCAGGGCGTTCAGTTCTTCCCTATGCTGGGCACAATTGTATAATTTTTGATGGCGATGGAAGATAGCAAGGTCGGCTTGTTGGGCAAGCAAGTTCTGCTTCTCACGGTCGGTCTCTGCTACAGCTTTTTGGAATATTTCCTTCCAGGATACAAATTTCAAATCCGACATGTTGCGCCTCGGACCGAATAATCGTTGGGACTTCATTATAGGTGCTAACCGGCCTTTCGAGGCGTCTTTTCGATGGAATCCAGTGCTTGCGAAAGAAGCAAAGCCGAAAGTCCGGACTCCTTCTGGTCGAGCCTTGTCAATACGACGCTCACTTTAAGCCGTCAAAAACAGTGGAAATCCTGAGGAAATGCCGTCGGTCGAAAGCGTCACGTAGCACGCTTGCTGTCCAGCTACTTGCAACCGCTCGACAAAAATTGTGCGCCTTGGCTCCTCCCCCTCATCTTGAAGGGCTTCACCCCGCGTGATAGTGTTCGCCGCTAGAGGACGCGATGCTAATTGGAGAGCGGTTGAAGGCTTTACGCGAACAGAAAAATATGTCCCAGGGCGATATCGAGAAGCGCACGGGCCTGTTGCGCTGCTATATTTCCCGAGCTGAGAACGGCCACAGTGTTCCAGCCATCGAGACGCTGGAAAAGATTGCGCGCGCAATGGGAATTCCGCTCTACCAACTCTTCTACGACGGCGAGAAGCCTCCTGGTCCGGCCCCGAAGGTAGACGACGGCAATTGGGGCAGTTCTGGCCGCGACGCGAGGACGCTCCATAGATTTCGCAGATTAATGGGCCGGATCGATCAGAGTGGCTTGAAGCTGCTGCTTTTCGCGGCGCAGAAGATGGCTCAGAGAAAACAGCGCGGCTAAATTAAGATGAACAACTTCTGGATCGGTACATCGGCGTTCACGGCTGCCGGGTGGGAAACCGCATTCTATCCAGCCGGCATGAAACCAGCCGACTACTTGACCTACTACGCCACGAAGTTCAATACCGTTGAGGTGGATTCCACGTTTTACCGTACTCCGTCAGTCGCCACGGTAAATGGGTGGGAGCGTAAGACCCCCGCAGGTTTTACCCTCGCCGCCAAGATTCCGCAGACAATCACGCACGAAAAAGTCTTACGGGATTGCGACGACGACCTAAAGCACTTTCTCGAAGCGATGGATTTAATGGGCGATAAACTTGGCCCGCTGCTATTCCAATTTGGATACTTCAACAAATCCGTGTTCAAGAGCGGAAAGGAATTTCTCGCCAGACTCGCGCCATTCCTCAAGAAGCTTCCGAAGGGCTATCGTTTCGCCCTGGAAATTCGCAATAAGCAATGGCTGACGGCGGAATTCTTCGAACTACTCCGCGAACACAAAGTTGCGTACGCGTTCATAGATCAGGCGTGGATGCCGCGCCCGAGCGAGATATTTGAGAAGTTTGACCCGATCACTGCGGACTTCACCTACATCCGACTACTCGGCGACCGGAAGGGAATCGAGAAGCAGACGAAGACTTGGGACAAAGTGATTGTGGATCGTTCCAGAGAGCTAATGGGCTGGGTGAATGTTTGCCAGCGCAATATTCGGCGGGGCGTCCCGACATACGTTTATGTGAACAACCACTACGCAGGATTCGCACCGGGCACGATTGAACAGTTTCAAAAGTTGTGGAAGGCCGCGACTCGCTAGGCGATTTCTTGATTTTTACCGAAGAGTGAAGTAACCTTCGCCGAAGTCACATGGCACGTCGAACGCGCATCACGACTACGGTTAGCGAGGATCATTCGATACCGCGTCGCCATCGTAAGCGGAAGTCCAACGCAATCGTAATCGCTATCGTTCTGACCCTTCTGGTTTTCTTCTTTATCCGCCGCACACAGCGGCTAGGACCGCAACCGCGACCCGTGCTTGTTACGCATTAAAAGGGGGAGCTATGAATTCAAAAGCGAAGTTCCCCATCTGGGTTGGCTTATTGAACCTTCTGTGCCTGGTGCTGTCCGATCCTGTGCGGGCAGGTACGGAGTATACCTACACAGGCAATGCCTACAATTTTTGTGTCGGGACCTACGCTCCAAGCGGCATCAATAACGTCTGTCCGAACCCGTATGCGCTACGCTCACTCTCGATACTTCGCTCAGAGGAAGGGCGCTGGACAATTTGACTCTCGCGTCCGGAAACATAACGGCTGACGTAACATCATTTTCCTTCGGCGATGGTTCAGGCTTCTCACTCACTCAAACCGACGCAACGAATTTCAACGTGGACATTGCGACAGACTCTAACGGAAATATTGTGTCGTGGGTTATTTCCGCGCAGGATTATCCCGCGAGCGGGACGGGTCCGTTCTCCCAAGCTTTGACGGAATCTGGAATTGGCTTGGGCGCGATTGCGGATAACACTTTGCTGGAATCGTATGACGGTACTTCGGCAGGCACCGAGCTAAACGGCAATTTTACCGAAGTCGGAGGCGGATTCCATGATTCCACTCAGCCCCCCTACGAAATCAGCGACGCAAAAAATTGGAAGGTCAAGAAAGTTCCCGAGCCATCGAGCCTCCTGCTAAATGGGAACCGGACTACTCGGCCTGTTGGCGTTGATAGCGCGGAGGAAACACGCCGCATAGTCTACGGATATACGGCGTAGAGAATCCGATTGTGCGGCCCGGGCTTCCATCGTAATATCCTGCCATGAAAACAGAAGCGATTCTTTCGAAGTTACGCGCGGCAAAAAAGAAAGTAGATGCCGAACGAGAGCGTTTGCACCGAGTCATCGTAGCTTTAGAGATGCTAGGCAGTAAGGCGATCACGGCGGGCAAGAGAAAATATAAACAGAGCGCAAAGGCGAAACGCGCGATCAGCAAAGCACAGAAGGCCCGCTGGGCGAAGTTCCGCGCTGAAAAGAAGGGTGCGAAGGCGTAAAGCGTCACTACGGTACGACAATGGAAATGATTGAGCGGAGCGTTAGATTTGCAGTGATTGACAATCGCATCGCAAACGCCGCGGATTTCATTAGCCGGATTGCCAACGGCGCGAGTGCCTATAACTATAATATTCTAAGAGCAGAAATTGAGGCTCTGACTCCCGCCAGAGTAACCGGCACAATCAAATTTAGAATCAATAGCCGCCGAGATTTCTTGCCTAGCTTCAAAAGCCAGCTTGAGGAGTCCGCCAAATATCGCGTTCACCTTGACGCAAAAGATTTGGCGAGTCTCTGATAATATTATTTCGCGAGGTCCTGTTTCGGATAGCGCCTTTTTCACTCTGCGCGACACCCTTCTAGTTGAACCCTGTAAACCTCATGGACCGTTTTCTTGTCAGCCGACTTCGCCGGGTCCGCCATGTACGCAGCCGCTTTGCCGTATTGAATCAGTTTTTCATCGGACATTGCCCGCAAGCGTTCTCTAAACTCTTCTCTGCGGAATTCAGTTTGTCCGACCATTGCGGAAAGTGTATCACTGCGTAGTGTTGTCCTAATTTCGTTTACTCTGGCCCACTGCCAGTTTCTTTGCCAAGTCGAGTTGGGTCTGTACCTCATCGCAACTAACCGTGGCTCGTCCGAATTTGTCGCTGCCCCACAAGTAGGCAGTGCACGCGCTTTGTGTGACGTTTTTTCCAAAGCCATTGTCATAGTCGAACGTGGAATCAACGACGAGATACGCTTCAGTTTTTTGTACTTGCCTATACTCATCAGCACTCAATTCAAACTGAAATCTGAAATCCGGCAGGCCTGAAGCATCGCCTGGGGGAATCACGGTTCTTTTGTCGGTTTTATTGCTGAAAATGACCCGCTGCGTGTTCTGATGCGAGTCTTTCAAGGACAAGGAAACCGTCAAAGTCGCCTCTGGGGAATTCACATGCCCTTTATTGATGGGGGTGGCGCTAATGAATCCGAATGGGGGGACAGCAAGAGACATCTGAATGCCGTTCGATATTTCGACTCTCGCGGCGCTTATGCCCTCCATTTGTTTGCGGGTAAGCTCATTAGCGTCGTGCATTTCTCTGAGTTGACCGGACATTACGCGCCATTGCATCCAAGAAGACATGGCATAAACGATTCCAGTCAGAGCGATGACGACAGTGAAACCCGCGATTGTCCGATTACTGGTCACCCATCCGAACCGTGCCTTTACCCTCCCCCACCAGACAGATATTCGCCGTCTGATATATTTTAGATAAGCCTCGGGGTCATCATCTGGATTACTTGGTGGAGTATCGCTACCTTCGGACTGATTTGCGTCTTCCTGTCGTTTATTCAAGGCGGCAAGTTCGTTGAGTTTCTTATCGGTTTCGCGCGCTATTGGGTCGGAGTTTTCGTTATCCACCTTGGCCTCCAGCAGCTTTTCCTTTGTCGTAATTTGCTCGGTTTTGGAATGTGCTCATTTAGCGTGGCTATTTTTTCGCGCTCTGCACCACCTTCTCCCGTGTCTTTCGCAGTGACAACTCGTGCAAAAACTCGTCACGGGTTTAGTCTTCTGCTTATAGACTCGCCGCTTCTTTTCTATAGTAAAATGACATCAACTTGTAATAATCGGAGTGACTAACGGTGCCGAAGAGTGCCGCAGAGTGCCTTGTAACTTGCTGAGTTTTCGTAGAAACCCACGCCAATTCAAGCTATTTTCGGTTCCAGAATCTGATGTACTGCCAATTGTACGACCTCCCAGCCGAGGAGAGACAACAAAAAAGGGCCGCTCGCACGACCCTGAACTACTTTACTGGCGGAAGCGAAGTTCGTCAACCACCTCAATCTCTTCCGCACAAAACGCCCGCTTGCCCCACAGTCCGTCATTAGGCTAGGCTCGGGCGATCGTGGCCCATCAAACCGAAGCCGAGATTCGCGTAGGCACGTCGGCATTCACCGCCGCTGGATGGGAAGGCACGTTCTATCCTGGCGGGATGCAGCCCCGCGATTATCTGAGCTACTACGCCACGAAATTCGACACCGTCGAAGTCGATAGCACGTTCTATCGTACCCCGGCGCGCTCCACCATCGCCGGCTGGGCCAATAAGACGCCGCCCGGCTTCACCTTCGCGCTGAAAATTCCCCAAGTCATCACCCACGAAAAGTGCCTCCAGGATTGCGACGAGGATTTCGAGACCTTTGTGGACACCGCCGCTGGCCTGGGAAAAGAAAAACTCGGCCCCATGCTCCTGCAGTTTCCTTACTTCAATCGTGCCAAGTTCAAGACGGGCGCCGAGTTTCTTGCGTGCCTGCGTCCCTTCCTGAAGAAACTGCCAAAAGACCATCAGTTTGCCCTCGAAATCCGCAACAAGAATTGGCTTAATGAAAAATTCACGGAACTCTTGCGCGAACACAACGTCGCGCTGGCCGTCATTGACCAAGCCTGGATGCCGGGCATAACGGAACTGACCAGCCGGCTCGATCCCATCACCGCAAACTTTACCTACGTCCGTTGGCTCGGCGACCGCAAAGGAATCGAGGAACAAACCAAGGTATGGGACAAGACCATCGTTGACCGCCGCGCCGCCTTGTCCCGTTGGGTGGACTACTGTTACCAAACTACGCGCCGCGGCATCAAAGTGTACGCCTATGCGAACAATCACTATGCGGGCTACGCGCCTGCGACCGTCGCGTTGTTCCTGGAGCTTTGGGAAAAACAGAAAAAGAATTCCTGACGCCGCCCGCGTTTGTGGCCGCGACTTGAGTAGGATGGTGAAGGCATGAAAGAGGTTCTCAAAGACGCGATGTCGCTGTCGCTGCTCGGCAAGTGCATCGCCGCGATTGTCGGCATCCTGCTGATTCATGCCGGCTTTCGTGTGCTCGAACAAACTTTGCCGCGCCACTTTGGCCGCGTCGATGAACGCTATCGAGTTCGCAAGTTCGTGGTCTTTTCCGGCTACATCGCGATTTTGCTTTTCGTCTCCATCCTCTTTGAAGATCGCCTGGGCCGCCTCAGCTTTGCCCTCGGAGTAGCCGGCGCGGGCGTGGCCGTCGCTCTGCAGGATGTGCTGGCTAGTATTGCGGGCGCATTCTCCATCGGATTTTCGAAGCTCTACACGGTCGGAGACAGAGTTCAGATCGGCGACACGCGCGGCGACGTAATTGACATCGGCCTGCTGCGCACCACCTTGATGGAAGTCGGCAGCTGGGTCGGCCGCGACCTATACAGCGGACGCATCGTGCGGATCCCCAATAACGCTGTCTTGAAAAATTCAGTTTTTAATTACTCGCAAGGATTCCGCTTCATCTGGGATCAGATTAAGGTAGTGTTCAGCATCACCAGCGATGCCGGCTTGGCTCGAGCTATGCTTCTACGCGTCGCCCACGAGGTAATTGGAGCGTACTTGGTAGAAGCGCAGAACTCCTGGAACGCCGTTAGTGATGACTATCGCACCGAGAATCCTCCCATCGAGCCCGTCGTCGTTCTCGCGGTGAATGCCGGCTCTTTGGAATTTACTCTCAACTACGTGGTGGACTACGTGAAGCGCAGTACCATGCAGGATCGCTTGTTCGCGAAGATCGTAGATGAAGTCGCCAACAGCAAAGGCCAGCTCGCGTGGGCGTCCTCGGGAGTCACAGTAGTTAACCAGATGCCGCCTCCGGACCCCATTGCGCCTCGCCCCGCAACGCCGCCCCCGGGCGCGCTCCATGCCACCGAATCTCGCTGAACCGAGCGCGAATAAAACCTTAGTCCACGCGCCGTTGGTCTCTGTTACGGTTTAGCCTCGACGATGTTCCGGACGTGAATCATGTCCGAGCGTCCATCCAGAACGCCGGTCACTATCACATCCTTCCCAAAATACTTTTGCGCCTGCGCCTGGTCGTCCAAGTGGTACCACACCTCGTTCGCTTCGTCGCGCAGAATGAATCGGTCGCCATTCTGCGACACAATCCTGCCGGCGTAGGTTCCAGCATCCGGTTCATCGCCGGAATACACCCAAGCGAACGTTGACGGCGCAATAGAAGCTCGGAGTTGCTTCGATGTTCCACCCGCGATCAAGAAAGCAGGGCAAAACAGAAGCAATAGAGTGCAGCGTACCGCTGAAGCTTTTCGCACAGCCCACCTCTCGAAGTAATTGGGCGGGGTGAGCACAATCATAGTAGCTGCGTGAAGAATCCCCTCTCGGGTATTCCCTGTAAAAGAGTTCAATGAGAACTGTAGGACGTTAAGTCTTTTATAGAATTAGGATTACGAGATAAAAGCCCGTTGCGAAACGTTCAAAATTCGCAACAAACATCCACGGCGGCGACTGGAGGAGGCCGCCCGCTGTGAGTGCCGCAAACCCTACGTTTCTCTCTAAGGCAGCGCGGAGGGCGGGAGGCCGACTTGGCGAGCGGCGTCTTCGTTTTCGCTTAAGGCGTTCTGCAGTTGGCTGGCGCGCTCGTCGAGGCTTTCAATCTTATTGGTGGTTAGGTTGCCGCCCCATTGCGGCGTGACCGGCAACAACGCGATACCCTGCGCCGCGGCTTGGTTGGACATATCCGCGAGTTGGTTCTGCACGCCGTCGAGCTGGCCGATCAAGTCGCTTTGCCTTTCCACCAGCGCCGCGCGTTCCTGTCCGGGGCTGAGCGGTTTGCGTGCAGCTTGCAGTATCGCGGATGGGTCCTGAATGACCGCGGGCGGCATGCCGTTCTGCTGCGCCGTTTCCTGAAGCTCGTTGAGCTGCTGCTCAATTTCCTGCCTGCGAATCGCCAGTTGCTGGATGGCATTGTCCGTGGTGATGCCTTCGCACGGAGCGTCGAATTGCAGCCCGACGGTCACGCCGGCATCCGATCCAGTCTCGCGGAAATCGCGCAAGCTTGCTTCTCTGTTGCTCAAGCTCTCCAGTTCCTCGTAGAGCGATTCAACCTGTGCCGCGTACCACACGGGATTATTCTCGCGGCTCGCCGGTGCGCTCATGCCGCTCCTGGGTCGGGAAACAACAGTTAGCTGCCGGGCGCTCGAGGCGCGGGCGCGCTCGCATCAGAAGCCTGCGAATTACTGGCAACCGCTTGCGCCTTCGGCCACATCTGGTCAATGTCGTCGTTGGTGTACACTTTCTTCTCGCGGTCCGGCCGAACCACAGTGCTGGATGGCGCAGCGGCCGGCGCAAGACCCGTTGCGGGCTTGTCTTCGCCCGACCCAAAAGCTGGGCTCACGATTACGCAAGAGAGAACCGCGGCAAGCACCGCGGGGAAAAGCGAGACTGCACGAATTGAGATGCGCATGGACGTACCTCCGTCCCTCAGTCCGGGAAGTATCGCATGCAGCCCGAACCGATGTAAATAAGGACTCGTAGCCGCGGAGCCGACGGCCGGACCCGGTCCGGGCGCGCCGCGGATGCCAGCGTCGCGCCAGTTGCTGCGGAGACCGCAATCTGTTTCTGAAGCCCTCAAACAAACCATAGGGGAAGCCAGATGAAACTTGATCCGAAAAAGACAGCTTTGCTGACTCTCGATTACCAGAAAGGAATTCTTGGATTTGTTCCCGCTGCGGAAGCCATCATCCCCAACGGCGCCAAAGCCGTGGAATTTGCGCGCAAGAAACAATTTCACATTATTCACGTGGGACTGGGATTTTCCGCCGGCCATCCGGAAATTCCGGATAGTGAATCCCGCTTCAAGCGCCTGAAGGACAACAATCTCTTCGTCATCGGGACGCCCTCCGCCGAATTCCACAGCGCCGTCGCGCGGCCCGAGGATCTTGTGGTCTATAAGCAACGAGTCGGCGCGTTTTCAGAGAACCAGCTGCACTTGATTCTGCGCTCGCTCGGCATTGAAAATCTGGTGTTCTTCGGAATTTCCACCAGCGGCATCACGCTCTCCACACTTCGGCGCGCCGCCGACCTGGATTTCCGCTGCATCGTCATCAAAGACGCCTGCTTTGACCCCGACGAGGAAGTTCACCGCGTTCTTACCGAGAAGATTTTCTTGGCGCAAGCATCGGTCCTCACCGTAGACGCCTTCATCGCCGAGCAAGGCGAGTGATGGAACACTCACTCCCCTAAGCCGATCCGCCGAGCAGCGTCGCAACGCTTCCGCGCCATTCAAGTGGAACCTCACTGGAATTGCCTACGAACGGCGACAGGTGTAATTTATCCGTCGGTCAGTTCGCACCTCAAAATGGAATTCGCGCCGCAACTCATGAGGAGGCAGTTTATGCGCCGAGCAATTTGTTTGACTCCGGTTCTTGCGTTGGGCCTGGCGCTGGCGGGCGTGGCGCCTGCGCTTCACGGCCAAGACCAGCGCGCCGAAATTCAAAAGCGGCTCAGCGCGGAGTTCACGCGCACCAAGATGACCTCGGACCACTCCGATATTGTCAGCGCTGGGTCCGTCCTGGTGTTGCACAAGGACGGCCTGGTGATGTGCAGCACCGAAGCCATCGCCTCGCCGACGAACACATACAAGAACGGTACCATCTCCTTCGGTTTTGGCGCCAACATGGCTTGGGGCATCGCACTCTCGCCAGCCAATCAGCAGACCACGGCCATCGCGCAGCGAAAATTCGTCACCGGCGAAAAGTTTTGGGTTACGGACTACATGGTGAAACCCGACGGCGTCGTTTTTCAGTTTTACAGCGACCCTTATAACGACGTCCGTTACTACGGCCAACTGAAATTTCCCTTTGCGAAGAACGTGGCTCCTCCCGCCGACGAAGTCATAAAGACTATCGAGGAGGTAATTAGCCCCGAGGCCGAAACGCAGGACGCTGCGGCTCCGGCCGCCGATAACGCCGCGTCGACCCCGGCGCCAGCCCCCGCCGCGCAACCAGCCGCGCCTCCGAAGACCATCGCTCTGGGTCAAACAACAGACCAGGTGGTCGGCATCCTCGGCCAGCCCCAAAAAATCGTCAACCTGGGTGCTAAGCAAATGTATTTTTACCCCGACATGAAAGTGATCTTCACCAACGGAAAAGTCACCGACGTTCAGTAGCAGGGCGGTTGCCTTAAAACGTTCGACATCAGGAGAACAACCATGGTCCCCTCTCGAATCCGTTCTCTTGGATTGTTCGCGTTTGTTGCATTCGTCACGGTCCTACACTGCGGCGCCACGCGCGCGCAAACAGCTCGCCCAGTCATTCCGGCGCATTCACTGACATCAAGTGGGATGTCTCCACGTTCCGGTTTCTCCCGGGCAATCAGATGGGTCAGGTTCTGGACACGAAGGGCCAGGTGATTGCCACGATCCTGAGCATGAGCGGCGGATTGCAGCTCATGCCAACTGTGACTGGTCCAGACACGCGGACAAACTGAAAAAATCGTTCGAAGACTGGAAGGCGCACAGAGGCGAGAAGGCTCTTAACAGCGCCACTCCTGCCAGCGCCAGCAACAGACCGCACACCGATCGCGAGTCGACGCGCGGCAGCGTGCCGCCCAATCGCGCCGACGCCTCCGCCACACCCGCCCGTCCCCGGGACGACGCGTCCTCGCCTCCACCGTCGAGTCCGGCAACGCCAGCGGCTCCTGGTTTCAAGTACGGCATTCTGGACGCGCCCGCGGTCAATAAATTCGGCAAGAGCGGCGCCCTGCGCCTCGACCTCAATCTTCTGCGGCTGAATCCCCCGCTCCTGGACCAGAAATTTTTCACGCGCTACTTTATCGCGCTCAACAATTGCAACGATCAAAACGTCGCCAAAATGCTCGACAACGAATTGGATTATCCGGACTTGGCCGAGCTCTACCAGCCGAAAGCCCGGGAAATCCTCAACAGCTTGCCCCTGTTAACAGGCGCGGCTCTCTACTCTGGCACAGGACTTTGGAAGAAACTTCTCACACTCGGCGAATACGATAAATCCAAGGGATCGTTCCCGATTCTGTATGCGGGCCAGGCGGAGGGCGCCAAGATTCCCGCGACGATTAGTTTCGAATTTGGCAGCAGCCAAGATCGCGCCGCGTGCGCCATCGTCAACAAAATTATCGCCAATCGTGGCCTCGGGACGTTGCCGTCGGCCTATAGCAGTTCCATCAAACCCGTGTCCTTTAAGGAATTTCCCATTGACGAAGCCGGCGCGCGCAAGTACATCCAGGATGCGAGCGGCTCGCAACGGTCCGTGATCCTTCTGGTGGATATCCGCTTGCTTGATACGCCGCCTACCTATAGAAAATCTCCTTCCGGAGCGATTACTGGCGTCAGCTTCAGCGGAGAAGTTGCCAGAGTCACAATCGCCAAAGCCATCAACGGAGAAGCCATCGGCATCCTGTACGACAACCACACTCTTCCCCAGCCGTAGTTCGCGCAGCTCGCTGCCGTGTGGCAAGCGTTTCCAAGTCGCGACAAACTCCAAATGCATTTGTAGGGGTCTGTTAGCGCGCACGATTAATTCGCGCCTGCTGTGCTTTGTGTCGTCATCCCGAGTCCGCGGAAGCGGGCGATGGATCGCTTGCGCCTGCCGTCTGTGCTGCGCACGCGCCAAAATGCGCGCGCCGAGCATGCGATTTTCGACAGATTAGAATTGGAGCCCTCTGTTTGTTTTCATCAGCGATTCGAAAGCGCGTAGACGGTGGCAGTAGCGAATAATGAGTGTATCGTGACTCGTGACCTGCGGCCCGCGATCGCGACTGGTGAACGACGCGCAAGGGTGTAGCAGAGCAATCGGCAGCAGCGCCGGGCGCCGCCATGCATCGCTCGATCGTTTGTGGGGCTTCCGATTTTAGGCTCCATCAGAACTTCCCACGGCAGCAACGCAAGAACAGCTGTCCGCCGGAATAGATTTGGGCGAACTGGCCGAAAACGAGCTGCGACCTGTACATTCTTGTGATGGAAGATAGGGCGGCTGTCCGCGGGTGGTGTCCGGCGAAAAGCGCTTTCAATGCGAGTGACGTACGAGAAGCGAAATCATGGAGAGATTGCAACAGCAGAACATCAAGGCGCGCACACCGAGCAGCTGCTGGTGCACGGCAGGCGGGCGAGGGTGCGGCAGAGGAAGATTCTTACCGCGTTGGTCCGGCTCGTGGCCGGTTCAAGCGTGTTACAGTCACGCACTTTTTTGGCTGCTGCCGCGGCGCCTGGCGAATCACAAGTCACGACTCACCAATCACTTCTCTAATCATCCCACTCCTTCACACCGCGGCGCGCTTGTGCGCGTTCTCCTCCGCGATGCGGCGGCCTACGGCTGGGGCGATCATGCGGACTTCGGCCATCAGTTGCGCGAATTGATCGGGGTAGAGCGATTGGGCGCCGTCGGAGAGAGCGCGCTCGGGGTCTTGATGGACTTCGATGAGCAGGCCGTCGGCGCCGGCGGCTACCGCGGCGCGGGCCATGGCGCCGACTTTGTCGCGGCGTCCGGTGCCGTGCGACGGGTCGGCGACCACCGGCAAGTGCGAGAGCTGCTTGATCACGGGGATCGCGGCGATGTCCATGGTGTTGCGCATGTAGGTGTCGAAGGTGCGTATGCCGCGCTCGCAGAGAATCACGTTGTAATTTCCGCCGGACATGATGTATTCGGCGCTGAGCAGCAGTTCTTCGATGGTGGCGGACATGCCGCGTTTCAGTAGCACCGGCTTCTGAATTTCGCCGAGCGCGCGCAGCAAATAATAATTCTGCATGTTGCGCGCGCCCACTTGCATCACGTCCACGTAGGGCAGCATCACTTCAATCTGCGAAGGGTCCATCACTTCGCTGACGACCAGCAAACCGTTGTCGTCCGCGGCGGCGCGCATGCAACTTCAGGCCTTCTTCGCCGAGGCCCTGGAATGAATAGGGAGACGAGCGCGGCTTGAACGCGCCGCCGCGCAGCAATTTCGCGCCCGCGCGCGCCACTTTTTCGCGCGATTTCGCCGATCTGCGCCGCGGATTCGACGGCGCACGGCCCGGCCGCCGCGACGATTTCCGTCCCGCCGATGGTAACGCCCTTGCCGAGATCGATCACCGAGCCTTCGGGGCGAAAATTTCTGGACGCGAGCTTGAACGGATGCGTGATGCGGATAATTTCTTCCACGCCGGGCGCCGCTTGCAACGCTTCCAGTTCCCCGCGATGCTTTTCGCTTTTGCCGACGACTCCAATCACCGCTCGCTCCTCCCCGCGGCTCAGATGCGCCTGAAAACCGCACTCCTGAATGCGCTTCACGACGTGGTCAATCTGCTCTTCTGTTGCGTTTACAGCCATGTTGATAATCATTGGGTCCCCTCGGAGGCAAATTTACCGGCCGGCGCTGTTTCCGCCGATTTGTACGAGCCCAGAACTTTCAGTTCGACCGCATTGTTGCGCGAGTTCGGCCAGCGCGGCCACGAATTCCGGATCGCTTGCCGCGGCTTGCAGGTCGAGATAGAAGCGGTATTGCCACGGGCGCCCATGCACGGGGCGGCTTTCGATTTTCATCATGTTGATATTGCGGCGGGCGAAAGGCTCGAGGGCGTGATGCAGCGCTCCGGGCTGGTGCGCGAGCTGGAAGACGAGCGAGATTTTGTCGGCGGCTTCCGCGCCGGTGGGAAATTCCCGCGGCTGTGCGGCAGATGGCGCGAGCAAAAAGAAGCGCGTGTAATTCTCGCGGTCGTCTTCCAGATGCTCTCGCAGAATCATGGCGCCGTAAAGTTCGCAGGCGCGCTTGCTGGCGATCGCGGCACGCGTGGGGTCGCCCGCGCGCATGACTTCGCGGACGCTTCCAGCTGTATCTTCCGCGGGAATTCGTTTCAGGCGCGGATGCGCGATGAAGAATTGTTCGCACTGCGCCAGCGCCACGGGATGCGATTCCACCGACGCAATCCGTTCGAGCGTTGCGCCAGGCACGCCGATCAAGTTATGCACGATCGGGATGATCACTTCCCCCACGATGTGCAGGCCGCTCTCGACGAGCAAATCGAAAGAGCGGTGCACCGAGCCGGCCAGGCTGTTCTCCATCGGCGCGAGCACGTAATCAGCGGCCTGCTTCGATGGCTGAAAACGTGGCATCGAACGTGGGGCACGGCACGAGCGTGATGTCCGCGCCGAGCAATTTCAGCGCGGCTTCTTCGCTGAATGCTCCGCGTTCGCCTTGAAACGCGACACGCGCTGTGGCCGCGCGTTTCATGCCGCCGCCACCTTGCGGCGTTTTTCCGTCAACCGCGTCTTGCCGCGTTTGGGAATCTCCGGTCGAGCCCAGGCCGTGATCGGCCTGAACGCGAATGGATTCGTGCAGAATTTGGCTGTAGATTTTGTCGACCGCTTCGCTATCGAGCGGCCCGGGATTCAACTTCTTCATGCGCGTGAGAATTTCCTGTTCGCGGGCGGGAACGCGCAGGGCGATGCCGCGCGCGCCCTTCAGCCGGCCGACTTCCAGCGCGAATCCCGCGCGCACATTCAGCAGGTGGAGCAGGGTGGTGTCGATCGCGTCAATTTTCGCGCGCCAATCGCCAATTTTGATTTCACTCATCCCGCTTCTCCCTTTTTTCCGGCGCTGAAAATGTGCCCAAAAACAAAAAAGGCCGCGTTCCCCTTGCGGGTCGCGGCCGGCTGAAAGACTTAGTGCGGTTCTTGGTTGCTACGTGTTGCGTGATCCGCGCGTGTCTCGCCGGCCCGCTCCCCGATAAGGGAAGCGGCTAGTAAAAGCGAAACGGTAACGAAACTTATTACCCACGCGCCTTGTGTGTCCTTGTAAGACCTCAGCAACCGCTACTATACGAAAGTCGGGGGCCGGCGTCAAGCGCCGTGTGTGGAAACCACATATAAGCCTCTTTTATGAATTCGCCAAGAATTACAAATTGGACTTATCCCCCTGCCGGCCGCCTACTACTAACGACAACATGCAAAGCGATGTCATCAAGAAGGGGATTTCCCGTGCGCCCGCCAGGGCCATGCTGAAGGCTACCGGCCTCACTGACGCCGATCTGGCGCGTCCGCTGGTGGCCATAGCCAATACCTGGACGGAAGTTACGCCCTGCAATTTTCATCTGCGCCAACTGGCGGAGCGCGTGAAGGCTGGCGTGCGCGCCGCGGGCGGCACGCCCATCGAATTCGATACGATCACGATTTCCGACGGCATCACCATGGGCACCGAAGGCATGAAGGCTTCGCTGGTTTCGCGCGAAGTGATTGCGGATTCGATCGAGCTTTTTGTGCGCGCGCATGCGTTCGATGCGGTGGTCGCGATTTGCGGATGCGACAAGACGATTCCCGGCACGGTGATGGCGCTGGCGCGGCTGAACCTCCCTTCCCTCTCGCTTTATGGCGGCTCGATTCTGGCGGGACATTTCGCAGGGCGCGAAGTCACGATTATGGATGTGTTCGAAGCGGTGGGCGCGTGCGCTGCGGGCAAGATGACGGAAAAGCAGCTGGGCGAATTGGAAGACGTTGCGTGTCCTGGGGCCGGAGCGTGCGGCGGACAATTTACGGCGAACACGATGGCGATGGCGCTGACGTTTCTAGGAATTTCGCCGATGGGCGCAAATGAAATTCCGGCCACCGATCCGCGCAAGGGCAAGGCTGCGTTCGATTGCGGCAAGCTGGTGATGCAGCTGCTGAAGGAGGACATTCGCCCGAAGCAAATCATCACGCGGGAATCGCTGCATAACGCGATTGCGTCGGTTGCCTCCAGCGGCGGCTCGACCAACGCGGTGCTGCATCTGCTGGCGATTGCTTCCGACGCGGGCGTGCCGCTGACGTTGAAAGATTTCGATGAAATTTCCGCGAAGACCCCTGTGCTGGCGGACTTGAAACCCGGCGGGCGGTTTAACGCGCCGGATATGTTCCGCGCGGGCGGCATGCGCGTGCTGGGACAGCGTTTGCTGGAAGCGGGTCTGCTGCAAGACGGGATCACGGCATCGGGACGAAAACTTTTCGAGGAAATTCGCGAAGCGAGCGAAACGGCGGGCCAGGAAGTGGTGCGGCCGCTCGCGAAAGCCAATCAAGCCTGACGGCGGTCTGGCGATTTTGCATGGCTCGATTGCGCCGGAAGGTTGCGTCGTGAAACTTGCCGGGCACGAACGCGTGTTGCACAGCGGGCCGGCGCGCGTGTTCGATTCCGAAGAAGCCGCGTTCGCAGCGGTGCAGAGCCGCCAGATTCAGCCGGGAGACGTGGTCGTGATTCGTTACGAAGGGCCGAAGGGCGGGCCGGGCATGCGCGAAATGCTGGCGGTGACCGGCGCGCTGGTCGGCCAGGGCATCGACGACAAAATCGCATTGATCACCGACGGGCGATTCAGCGGCGCGACGCACGGATTGATGGTCGGCCACGTGGCGCCGGAAGCGGCGAATGGCGGGCCGATCGCGCTGTTGCGCGACGGCGACATTATTACTCTGGACGTAAAAGCGCGGCGGCTGGACGTCGCGGCCAATCTGGAAGAGCGCCGCGCGCAATGGAAGGCGCCTGCGCCGAACTACACCACAGGCGTGATGGCCAAGTACGCAAAGCTCGTTACATCGGCATCACTGGGCGCAGTAACCAGCGCCGCATAGAAATTGCAGCCACAAGGAGAATGACCATGGCGAAAATGTTCTGGGATACCGACACGAATCCGCGCGCGCTGGAAGGAAAACGCATCGCCGTGCTGGGCTACGGCAGCCAGGGCCGCGCGCACGCGCTGAATCTGCGCGACAGCAAATTGAATGTGACCGTAGGACTTCGCCGCGGCGGCCCTTCGTGGAAACAGGCCGAGCAGGATGGCTGGAAGCTTACGGGCCCGGCGGAAGCTGTGGAAGGCGCGGATGTAATCGTGATGCTCGCGCCGGACATGGCGCAGCCTGCGCTGTATCAGAACGAAGTGGCGCCCAGCCTGAAAGAAGGCGCCATGATTCTGTTCTCGCACGGCTTCAATATTCATTACGGGCAAATCACGCCGCCCAAAGCGGTGGACATCACCATGGTCGCGCCGAAAGGCCCGGGAAATCTGGTGCGGCGAACGTATGAAGGCGGCGGCGGCGTGCCGTGCTTGCTCGCGATTCATCAGGATGCATCCGGCCAAGCGTTTGACCGCACGCTGGCTTATGCGAGCGCCATCGGCGGCACGCGCGCTGGCGTGATTCAGACCACTTTCGCGGAAGAAACCGAAACGGATTTGTTCGGCGAGCAGGCCGTGCTGTGCGGCGGCGCGCGCGAACTGATTCAGGCGGGATGGGAAACGCTGGTGGAAGCCGGCTATCAGCCGGAGGCCGCTTATTTCGAATGCCTGCATGAACTGAAGCTGATCGTGGACCTGATTTACGAAGGCGGCATCGCCAAGATGCATCAGTTCGTCAGCGAGACGGCCAAGTACGGCGACATTACGCGCGGGTCGCGGGTGATTGACGCGCACGTGCGCGAAAGCATGAAGAAAATTCTCGCGGAAATTCAGTCCGGCGCGTTCGCCAAGGAATGGATTCTCGAGAATCAGACCGGGCGTCCTGTGTACAACAAGCTTCTGGATAAAGACAAGAATCACCCGATCGAAAAAGTAGGAGCGGAGTTGCGCGCGCAAATGTCCTGGCTGAAGCCGGAGACGGCGGCGACCGCGCGAGGTGCCAAATGAAGGGCGCAGAATTTTTGGTGAAGGCTCTCGAACACGAGGGCGTCGAGATCATTTTCGGTTACCCCGGCGGGGCGATCATGCCGGTGTACGACGCGCTGCTGGATTCCAAGATCCGGCACATTCTGGTGCGCCACGAGCAAGCCGCCGCGCTCGCCGCGGATGGTTACGCGCGCGCCACGGGAAAAGTGGGCGTGTGCATGGCCACGTCCGGCCCCGGCGCGACGAATCTGGTGACGGGAATTGCGAACGCTTACATGGATTCTGTTCCGATGGTCGCGATCACGGGGCAAGTGGCCACTTCGTTGATGGGCACTGACGCGTTTCAAGAAGTGGATATTTTCGGCATCACCCTGCCGGTGGTGAAGCACAGTTTTCTCGCGAAGACCGCTGCGGAATTGCCGCGCATAGTGCATGAAGCATTTCGCATCGCGCGCTCGGGACGACCCGGCCCTGTGCTGATTGATTTGCCGAAGGATATCGCCAACACCGTCGCCGAATACGACTTCCACCAGGACGATGCGAGCGAGGAAATCGTCGAAGCATCGAAGGAATCCATCACGCGCGCGCTCGCACTGATGCGCGAGAGTCGCAATCCGGTGGTTTATGCCGGCGGCGGCATCGGCATGGGTAATGCGTTGGCGGAATTTCGCGCATTCATTGCAACCACGCGTATTCCGGTAGTCGCCACGCTGAAAGGTCTGGGTGCGCTGCCCACCACGCACGAGCTGGCGCTGGGAATGATGGGCATGCACGGCACGAAAACCGCGAATCACGCGGTGCAGACTTGCGATCTACTGATTTGCGTGGGAGCGCGATTCGACGACCGGGCGACCGGCCGGCTGAACGCGTTCGCACCGAACGCCAAAGTGATTCACTTGGATGTAGACCGCGCCGAAATCAGCAAGCTGCGGCGTGCCGATGTTCCAGTGATTGGCAACTTGCGTCATGCCTTGAAAGCTCTGACCTGCAATCTGGTGGATATCGAGCCGTGGCGGCGTGAGTGCACGACTTCGAAGGAAACGCACGCTTGGGATTACGCCGCGCCCGGCAGCGAAGTCTACGCACCTGGTTTCCTGAAGAGCCTCTCGGATCGCGCGGGCGATGATTCGATCGTTGCCTGCGACGTGGGCCAGCACCAGATGTGGGTGGCGCAACATTTCCATTTCAATCGGCCATCGCAGCATCTGAGCAGTGGCGGCCTGGGCACCATGGGATACGGCTTGCCGGCGGCGATTGGCGCGCAGCTCGCATATCCAAATGCATGCGTGATCAATGTTTCCGGCGACGGCTCGATCATGATGAACCTGCAGGAACTGGCGACGCTGCGTCGTTATGACCTGCCAGTGAAAATTGTGCTCTTCGACAATCGCGCGCTGGGCATGGTGCGCCAGTGGCAGGAATTGTTCCACGATAAGCGCTACAGCGAAGTGGATCTCTCCGACAATCCCGATTTCTGCCGCGTGGCCGAATCCATGGGGATTCCGGCGTTTCGCGTGGAGGATCGCGCGGACGTTTCGGGTGCGATCGACCGGTTGCTCGCCGAGCCCGGACCCGTGCTCGCGCACGTGCTGATTCATCAGGAAGCGAACGTGTGGCCGATCGTCGGGCCGGGCCGCTCGAATTCCGAAATGCTGCACCAGCACGAAGTGGCGCGCGAGGTTGCGCGGTGATCAAATTCACGCTACAGGTGCGCGTCAAGCAGAGCGAAGGCGCGCTCGTGCGCATTCTGGGCGTCACGCGCAGGCGCCGCTTCGACTTGCTGCATCTGACTGCGGATACCACCGAGGACGGACACTTTCTCGATATCCAGATGACTGTGCAGGCCGATCGCGCGGAAAATACGCTGGTGCGGCAAATCGAAAAACTCGAGGACGTCTCGCAGGTGGAAGTGGTCGAGCCGGATGATGCCGCCAGCGAACGGCGGGCGGCGCGTTCCTCCGCGCGCTGACTGACGGATTTCAGCGAATTGATTTAAACTACCGCGTGCCTTCGACGACTAGCGCAGTTCCCTTCTCACGCGTGGCCATCCTCGGAACCGGCTTGATCGGCGGATCGTTTGGACTGGCGCTGCGCAAGCATTTCCCGGACATTTCGATTGTAGGATTCGACCGCGCGGACATTTTGCAGGCGGCGCTGGCGCGCGGAGCCGTGCACGAGGCTGCGCCGGATCTTGCGACTGCGGTGCGCGGCGCGGATTTGGCGTACATCGCGCTGCCGATTGGCGCGACGATTGCAGCGCTTCCGGCAATTGCAGCCGCTGCAAAAGATGGCGCCCTGGTGACCGATACGGGCAGCACCAAGGCCGTCATCTGCCGCGCGGGGAAAAATGCTTTCGTTGGCGGTGCGCGTTTTCTTGGCGGGCATCCCATGGCCGGGAAGGAAACTTCCGGGATCGCGCGAGCCGATGCTGGCCTACTTTGCGGCGCGCGGTATGCGCTTGTCGGATTGGAAGACGATCCGGATGCGCGCGTGCAGGGATTTACTGCGCTCGTGCGCGCTCTAGACGCGGAGCCGGTGTGGTGCGATGCGGATACGCACGATTGGGCCGTGGGAATCGTCTCACACTTGCCGCAGTTGCTGGCGGTGGCGCTGGCGCGTGTTGTGTCCGATGAGACGGACGAGACTGGATTGCCGGTCTCGCTTTCGGGGCCAGGTTTGCAGGATATGCTGCGGCTGGCGGGCAGCCCTTACGGATTGTGGCGCGACGTGGCACACACCAATACTGACAACATTGCGCGTGCGCTGGATCGACTGCAGCAGGCTGTGGAGTATTTGCGCACGCGGCTCCGATCGAAAGAGCTCGAACAGGAGTTTTTCGACGCCAACGCCGTGTACGAATTGCTGCACAAGATGAAGGAACAGAAAAACGGCGAATGATAACCAGCGGCGATCGTTGCTAAGGCTCGCGCGGTGCGGTTGGAACCAGGCGCTTGTCGCGGACGTAAAATTCGCGGCCGCGCCAGTGGATGCGTTGGGGAAAGAAACTGGCGATCCACACGACGAAGGCAAAGGCGTCGCGCAGCGGCAACAACTCCATGTGTTTTCGCACGCCGGGGTCGCGCATGCCGTACACGCCGACCACCCAGGCTGAAATTCCCCGCAGCAACAGATAACCCACCAGAAAACTAATCGCCCACCCAGCGGATGGCGCGAATATCGCGGCCAGCAACGCGAGCGGCAACGCTTGCGTGAAAATCAATCCCAGATGCCCGGCGGGGCGCGAAAAGCGAATGCTCACATTCCAGCGCAGCTGGTGGCGAAAAGCGTCGGCGAGCGTCTGATGCGGATACACGATAGAAACTGGAAAAGTGCTGAGCTCCACGCGATGGCCGCGCGCCGCGATGCGATTGCCCAGTTCGTAATCGTCGGAAAAATGGTCCACCAGCGACTCGAAGCCGCCGATTTCAGCGAGGCGAGTTTTGGTGGTAGCCATGGTGGCGCCGAGCGTGAAATTCACGGGAGCGAACAGCCACGCCACCAGCACGCCCGCGGTGAAGTCCGTGCTGTTGCCAATCGCTTCCAGATTTGCGGCGAGCGAACCATCGGTAAGCCCGCGATAGAGGCAGGTGACCGCGCCGACGGCGGGATCGCGGAAGGGCGCGGCGATGGCGCGCAAATATTCCGTTTCCACGCGCACGTCGCTGTCGCTGACCGCCAGAAATTCGTGCCGAGCTTCGCGCGCCATGCGGCAAAGCTTGTTCACCTTGTCGCTGACGCCCAGCGGTTCCGAGCCGATCAGGAGATTAATGCGGCACTGCGGAAAATCGCTCGCGAGTTTGGCAATCACGGGGATGGCGGGGTCCTGCTCGTCGCTCACACAGAATACAATTTCGTATTCCGGATAATCCTGCGTGCAGAAGCTGGCGTAGTTCTCGTAGGTCTCGCGATCCAGTCCATAGATGGGTTTGAGAATGCTGATGGGCGGTGTGAAATCGGAAGGAACCGAAACGCCATGAGTGCGGCCAAAAAATCGCAGCGCCGCGACGATAGCCACGACGTAATACGCGAAGGACGCGAGCGCCAGCAGCAGCAGCGCGTCGCGAGTCACCGTCCACGCCATCAGACTCGCTCAGTAGTTCGCGGCGGCGTGTAGCCCACAATCAAAACCCCCAGGCCGAGCAGCGCAATGCCTGCCCAACGCACGGGGCTGACAACTTCACTTAGAAGAAAATGCCCTAGCAGCGCCACGATCACGTAGGACAGCGAAGAAGCCGGCTGCACGAAACTGAAATCGGCCCAGGAGAGCACCAGAGTGTAGGAAATAAAAAACGCGAGCAACAAAATTACGCCGAGCCACACCGTGCCGGAAGCAAAGGCGCGCGCGAAGAATTGAAATACTGACGTGGGATCCTGCATGTTCAAAGCGCCGACCTTCTTCATGCCGTCGGCCAGAAACACGTCGCCCAGCGGGCCAAACGTGACCATAAATAAAAGGAAAACGTAGGTTTTCAGGTGCAGGCCTTGCGCAGACGTCATGCGCCCTGTGATTCGCCCGCCGCGCCGGAAGTTTGCGGCTCCATGGGGGGCACTTTTACTTGCACCATGGCTTTTTTCTGCACGCCTTTTTTGGCCACCTTGCGGCGGTCATGGCGCAGCTTCATGAAATCCACGGCTTCGTGGAACAGGCGTTTGCGTTCGTGGGAATCCCACAGGGCTTCGCGCACGATGCGCCAAGCCACACGCGGGCGGAAATAATATTCGTCGTAAAAGCGATTCACAGATTCGACCATGTATTCGCGTGAGAGATGCGGATACTGAAGGTGCGGAAGCTGATGGCCCATGTCGTCCGTGATGGCTTCACCGGCCAGGAAACCTTCGCGCATGCCCTGATCGTAAAGCTCAGTGCCGGGATAGGCGTGCGCCATGGAGACCTGAATCGTCTCGCAATCCAGTTGCTTGGCGTAATCAATGGTCTTTTCGATGGTTTCTTTGGTTTCGCCGGGGAGTCCGATGATGAAATCGCCGTGCACGTGGATGCCGACTTTCTTGCAGTTCTGCACGAAGGTGCGGCCCATTTCCACGGTGGCGCCCTTCTTCAAGTTTTTCAGAATTTGCGGGTCGCCGGATTCGAAACCGACGATCAGCAGGCGCGCGCCGGCGTCTGCCATGGCCTTGAGCGTCTCGTAATCGCTGTGCACGCGGGCGGTGCAGGACCACTGGAAGCCGATCGGTTTAAATTCCTTGCAGAGAGCGAGCACGCGGTCTTTGCGTATGTTGAAAGTGTCGTCGTCGAAGAAAAATTCTTTCGCTTGCGGAAACATTTTGTGCGCCTGCTTGAATTCGCGCGCCACGTTTTCCACGGAGCGCACGCGCCAGGCGTGGCCGGAAAGCGTCTGCGGCCACAGGCAAAAAGTACAGAGAGCCGGGCATCCGCGCGAGGTGTAGAACGAAACGTAAGGATTCAGCAGGAACGGCACGTTGTATTTTTCGATGGTGAGATGTTTCTGATAAACCTCAGTGGCGAAAGGCAGCGCGTCCAGTTCAGCGGTCTGCAGCATGGCTCGCTGCGGATTGTGCACGACCTTGCCGTCTTGGATATAGCTCGCGCTCAGAATTTCGGAGAGCGGTTTGCCTTGCGCGTACTCCACGACGGAAATATCGAACTCACCACGCACCACGAAGTCAATATCCGGGCTCGCCAGCAGGCTTTCGGCGGGTTTGATCTGCACTTGCGGGCCGACAAAGCAGATTTTCAGGCCGGGCTTTTTTTCCTTCATGGCCCGCGCCATTTTCAAGTCGCTCCAGAAGCCGACGGTGGAGGTGAAAAGGACGACGAACTCGTAATCCTGCGCGATCTGAACCACTTCCGCGGGCGTGATTCCGTGCGGAGGACCATCGAGGAGGCGGCTACCCTCGAGCATGCCGGCGGGATACGTGAGCCAAACGGGATACCAGTACGATTCAATCTCGCGTGTGGCGGGCCAACGGGAGCCCGCGCCACCATCAAATTTTTCAAAACTCGGCGGATTTAATAACAACGTTTTCATTACCGACGCCATGTACAATTACCCCCTCAGGGCATCCCATAAGACGTATAAATTACGGCCAAACCTGCAACGACCAATTTTACTCGATTTCCGCACTCAGCCCAAGCCATGCTTTTCCTACGACGTGCTATTGAAACACCTTGGCGAGCTGCCCGATGGCGCGCAATAGCGTCAATTGGGTGCGTTGGCGCGCGAAATCCGCATCCAGGAACGCCACGAACTTGTCGTTTTCGTCGAGGCGAACGGTTTCGATATCGCGCAAGGTGGCGCGACCCTCGTCGAATTTCGCCTGCGTCAGCTGCACGGTTTCCTGCGCCAGCTTTAGATCCAGCCGCGCGACTTCGTAGGTCGCTTCCAGCTCGCGCACGTCGCGCTGCTTCTGCAGCACGTCCTGGCGAACTTCCTGCCGCTTGTTTCCCAGTGTCAACTCGGAAAGTTGCAATTCGCTTTTGGCCAGGGCCACGTTCGCGCGCGTTTTGGCGGAGAACAGTGGAATGGTAATCTGCACGCCGGCGGTCACGTTGTTGCGTTGAAATCTGTTGTAAAACTCGGAGTAATTGTTGATGGTGCTCAGGACGCTATATTGGCCGACGAAGTCTACGGTCGGCCAGTAGCTCCTTCGCGCGCCACGCAAGATTTCTTGACGGGCGAGACGGTCGTTTTCGGCTTCCTGGACAGCGCGGTCGCTCTGAATAGCGAGATTCGACAGCTCCGCTGCCTGCAGATCGATCGCGAAAGACGGCGCTTCGGAGTCCACTTCAATTGATTGCGTGTCGCCCACGCCCGTGAAATTCCGAATCTGTTGCGTCAGTGTTTCGTCGCGCCCTTCCAGCTTGATGATGCGCTCCTGCACGCGTGCCGCGGTTAATTCGCTGCGCGTCACTTCGATCGCGAGTTCCTGGTTGGCTTCGACACGTTCGCGCGTCACGCCCAGAATTTTTTCCGCACTCACCTGTTCCTTGCGCAGCAGGTCGAGCGAATGGCGCACCTCGGCGAGTTCCAGATAAGCTACGGCGGTGCGCACGATCACGTCGTCGCGCGTGCGGTCAATTTCCAGCTTCATGCTCTTGGCATGTTCTTCCGCAGCCTGTTGCTGGGCTTTAAGCACAGGATCGAAAAACGCTTGGTTGTAATTCACTTGGAATATCGCCGGCGGACTTCCGCCGATGGACGGAAAGCCGTTGGTATAGGCTGCGCCAGAACCTGTATAGAGGTTGGGCCGGAAAGCAGCGCGATCCACGCCCGCTTCGTTCATCGCGACGGTATATTGCACGCGGGCCAGCGCCAGGTCGCGGCTGTTCTGCAGCGCCAGCGCTACCGCTTCGCGCATGGTGAGTTTACGCTCGTCCTGCGCGCGCGCCGGAACCGCGAAGCAAAGCAACAGCAACGACGCCGTCGCGCAAGCCGCGAGCGATTTCCGAATTGACGATTCATTCATAGCGCAACGATTCCGTGGGCTGCAATCGCGCCGCGCGATTCGCCGGAAGAAATCCGAACAACAAGCCCGTGGAACAGGATACCAAAAACGCCAGAACCACCGAGACCCACGACACAGGAATGTGCACGCCCGCGCCCGCCAACTCCGGAACTAGGCTGATCACAATATTCAGCACTATCGGAATCGTCACGGCAATCGCGATGCCCAGCAGCGCGCCCGCCCCGCTGATTAGAAAGGCTTCCATCAGGAATTGATAGAGAATGGCGTCGCGCGGAGCGCCGATGGCTTTGCGAATGCCAATTTCGCGTGTGCGCTCGGTCACCGTCACCAGCATGATATTCATGATTCCAATGCCGCTGATGGTGAGAGCGATGGTGGCGACCACGATCAATAATACGGTGAGCGCCATCGAGATCCTGCGAGCGGAATCCAGCAGAGAACCCAGATTGTCCACAAGATATTCCGCGCTGCGACGATGGCGGCTGCTCAGTAACTGGGCTAGCTGTTTGGTGAGTTCGGGAACGTTCTCCGGCCGGTCGCCTTGCACGTAAAGCGTGCGCAGGTACGCCGCTCCGGTGTAGTACTTGATTAGTCCAATCGGCACGATCACCGAATTCCGAGTGACTTCCGTCAAGCCAAACGTGGCGGTCCGTTCGTGAAACACGCCAATAACCGTGAAATGCAGATCTCCCAAACGAATGTCTTTGCCCAGCGGATCTTCGTTAGGGAATGCCAACTCGGCCAGCTCTCGGGTAATCACGCAGACTTTACTGTGCGAATTGAAGTCGTCCTGGTCGAGATAGCGGCCGCGCAGAATCAAAAAGCGGCGAATTTCCTGAAAGCCCTCGGTGACGCCCACCAAACTGACCGGTCGGCTCACTCCGTTGACGACGAAGGTCATAGGCATATCGTGCGAGCCCGCTGCCACGGCCACGTGCGCGAGCTCCGCCTTGGCGGCCTCCATGTCTGCCAGGGTAATTTCGTCACCCAAGGTAGTGCGTTGGGCGTCGCCGGTGTGCACCAGTTCGGCATGAACCAGATTCACGCCGACGCCTTCAATTTGCCCCACGACGTAGCGTTTTCCCACCAGTGAGACAGTAACCACCAGAACGATACAAGCGCTGCCGATGATCACTCCGAGCATCGTCAGCATGGCGCGCACTTTGTTGGTGCGCAGCTCCTGGAACGCCAGACTCCACGTTTCGGCCCAGAAAATCGGGGTGGCCGACGACACGGGAGTGAGAGGAGTCATCACACGATGAGATGCAGTTCCAGCGGCGCGAGTTTCGAGCAGATCTTTCACGGATTTAATGGGCGGATTTCTGCAGACGATCCAGCCGCGTCTTGGCGTCCTTATCGTTAGGATCGAGCTGCAGAGCCGCGCGATATTGCTCGGCGGCTTCGCTGCGTTTCCCTTGCGCTTCGTACACACGGCCTAGCCAACCACGCGCGGCGGAATGCGAGGGCCAATCGCTGCGATCTGACGTGCTGGCTAGATACGCCTTCAGATATTTTTCGGCGTCGGCAAGATTCGAATCGGCCAGCGTCAAGTACGCGCCGCGCCAATATCCCAAGCGCGGATCGTTCGGCGCCACCAGCGCAGCAGCTTGGATAGCCGTATCCATGTCCGCGGGCTTATTCTGCTGCTGGAAGAATGCGATGACTTCCAGATACGGATCTATTTTGGCAGGCTTGGCAGCCAGAACTTCGCGGTATTCCTTTTCGGCCAGATCGGGCTTTTTCGCGCCATCCATATCATAGACGCCGCGCGCCAGATGACCCTCGACGGGATCGAGCGCGGCAATCGCGTCTACTTGTGCCTTGGCTTCATCCTTATTTCCGCCGACGACCCACGGCGCTTGCAAATCGTATTCCTCCAGATCGCGCCGCGCCGCGATGTTCTGAGGATTCAGTTGCACCGCCTCTTCGAATTCCTTTTTTACCTTCCGCGCGTAAGAAAAGCTGCGGTCACGGTCCGCTTTGCCGCCATAGATTGTGCCCAGCCACTGATGGTAAACGGAATTCTTGGCATCGAGCGCGACGGACTTCTCGGCTGCAGTGATTGCATTGTCATAATCGCGCACTTCGTAATAAGTGCGTCCCAGCCAGTAGTAGGCCTCCGCGCTATTGGGATTTTGCGTGACGGCCGACTGCAGCGTGGTAATCGCCGCGGAATAATTTCCCGCGTTGAATTGGCGCTGCGCAGTCTGGATCTGAGCCGAAGCGTCCGCGGCGATCTCACCCGAGAAAGGCTGCGCGCTTGGTTCGTTCGGCGTGTCCGTCGCGCGCGATGCGGCCCGCGCGGTCGGCATTGGCACGCTGACCAGCAGGAATGCCGTTGCAACAAAGGCCGCACGAAGTATTTGCACAATTCTCGCGCTCCTTCTACCAGTGGCGCCCGTCATTCTCATTTAGCCTCCGCGGCTCGCACCTTCATGCCATCGCGCAAATCCACATCTCCAGGCAGCGCCACTTTGTCTCCCTGGGCCAACCCCGCAAGCACCTCATATTTATCAGCGCCCGCGACTCCCACCTTAATATCCCGCCGGTGCACCGCGTCGCCGTCGTAAGCCAGCACGAAATGTTGCCCCTGGTCGTAACGCACCGCACTGCGCGAGATAACCAGCACGCCGCGCTGCTCGTGAACCAGAATGCGTACCTCGACGTTCACGTTCGGCAGCAGCTCTATCTTGTCGTTATCCACCGAGCAGAGCACCTCGCCGACGCTGCGCGACCCGCGCGCCACCACCTGCTTGGGCACCTGCTCCACTTTGCCGTTCCAAATGCGGTTGGGCATCGCGTCCCACAACACCTGCACGCCCTGATTCTGCCCGAGCGAACCCAGGTCCGGTTCATCCACGAACGCGCGCACGCGCACATGGCGCAAGTCCGCCATTTCCGCCAGCACGTCGCCCAATTTCACGAAATCACCCTTGTGCACCGGTAGAGAATAGAGCGTCCCATCGACCGGAGCGATCACGGTGGCCGAGCGGACTTTCTCTTCCAGCGCGGCTAGCAGGTCCTGCTGCTGCTTCACGCGCAGGCTGGCGCCATCCACATTCACGGAGGAGCGCTGCTCCAGCGCCGCCTTCTTCTGCTGATAGATTTGCAAATTCGCCTGCGCGGTCGCCAGCGCCGTCTGGTTTTGCGCGACTTCTTCCTGCGTGGCCGCGCCCTTGGTAACCAACTGCGCGAGCGCCTGCTGCGTTCTCTCCAGGCTCGCGACCTGCGTTTCCGCGTTGTGCAAATTTCCCTGCAGCTGCGCTACCTCATCAGGAGGTCCACCGGCGTGCGCGTTGCGCAAATCGGTTTGCGCCGCGAGCAGATCCGCGCGCGCTTGGGAGAGTTGCGCGCGCACATCGGCTGCGTCCAAAGTCAAAATCAGCTGGCCTTTGTGAATGGACTGCCCTTCGGTAGTTTTCACGTCCGCAACAAACGTGGGAAATTGCGCGCGCGCAACCGTCGGCGAAATCGGCTCCACTTTGCCGTTCCCGGTGATCGAAGCAGTCAAATCCTCGCGCGTGACGCTTACGATCTGCACCTGAGGCGCCGGTCCGCGCTCTGCCAACACGATCAGCAGCACGACGCCCAAAGCCACGGCGAGGCTGGCAATCACCCATTTAGGCTTGTTGTTGACCGGCATGTAATTTTACGCACCGCTAGGACGCAGGCTTCCCCCGAAGCTGTAAAATTGTAGCAGACCCTTTCCCGGCTTGCCCACGCAAACACCGCAAGAGTGCCACGGCTTGGACATGTGCGGGCGGCGAACGGGGTCTGTGAAGACCAAGAGTTGCGGCGGCCCACGGGATTCGCTTCATGCTAGAATCGCGCCATGAGCGAGCCACAACCTAATCAGCACTCCGCGCCTGCCACCGAGACTAAGCCCGGCGAAAAGCCGCCCGCGAAGATCCATCGCGTATGTATTGGATGCAACAACATGTTCGAAGTGACGATGGAAAACTACGAAGCCAAGCACTGCTCGGTCTGTCACAAAGGCTAGCTGGCAAATAGGCACTGCTGCATCTTCTTTCGCGCGCCGCCGACACAAATCCCTCGCGATTCTATTGCGCCAAATTTCACTTTCTCACGTCTAAGCAGCCAGACGGGATGGCAGGGGCGCCCGGTGTGCCGCGCCTGCGCCGGTTCCCTGTAAATGCTAGAATTCCCAATCGGATGAGCGCCGACTCCCTAATCCACGTACAAGAGCTCTCGAAGCACTTCCGCACCTTCAAGCGGCGCGAAGGCGTGTGGGGCTCGATTCAAAATCTCTTCGTTCGCGACTACCGCACCGTGGCGGCGGTGGACCGTGTGGGATTTACCATCGAACGCGGCGAGATGGTCGGCTATATCGGGCCGAACGGCGCGGGAAAATCCACCACCATCAAGATGCTCACGGGGATCTTGGTTCCCACCAGCGGGGAAATCCGCATCAATGGATATGTACCCTACCGGCAGCGCCGCCAGTATGTGAAAACCATCGGCGTGGTGTTTGGCCAGCGGACGCAGTTGTGGTGGGACATCGCGGTGATCGAATCGTTCAAGCTGCTGCGGCGGATCTACGATGTGCCGCAGCGCGATTTTGACGCGCGCATGGAGCACTTCGACGCCATCCTGAACATTCGTGATTACCTGCACACGCCGGTCCGCAAGCTTTCGCTCGGTGAACGCATGCGCTGCGACCTGGCCGCCGCTCTACTGCACAATCCGCCGCTGCTGTTTCTGGACGAGCCGACGATTGGGCTCGATGTGGTCGCGAAGGATCACATCCGCCATTTTCTGCGCGCCATCAATCGCGAATTTCGCACTACCGTGCTGCTGACGACGCACGACCTGGACGACATCGAGGAGCTTTGCCGCCGGATCATGATTATTGACCACGGCAAGGTTCTCTACGACGGGCACCTCGCCCAACTGAAGCAGCAGCTGCTGCGCACCAAGCAGATTAAATTCGTACTGAAGGACCGCACGCAAGCCGACTGCCTCGACGCTTTCTCGCGCGACGGATTGGAAGTGGACCAGGTGGACGAATTGACCTATCGTATCCGCTTCGATCGCGTGAAGGTGTCCACTTCGGATCTGATTCGCAAGATCCTGGACGCGGTGGAAGTACGCGACCTGCTCATCGAAGACGAGCCCATCGAAGAAATCATCAAGCGCATCTACGCTGGCGAAGCCCACCTTGAGGTGAGCGTGTGAGTCCGTTACTCAAGGCACGAAGTATGGCGTGGCTGGTTTTCGCGGCCCTTCCTACGGGGTTAGCGTTTCCCGGACACGCTGCGAAAAAAACAACGTACGGGACTTTCGTGATTTTGCCCGCACCTCGATTCGAGACCGACGGCATTTGCGGCGACCGGTCTGGAAGTGCGAGTGCAGGCAACTTTTTCAAAGGACTGCAGCGAATCGAAACGGAATCGGGCGTCGAATTCCGTAGAAAATCAAAAGGCGTGCGCGTGTTTCCTGACGAGATCCAATTCTCGCTGCAAGGAGCGATCGGGGGTTGGCCCACCTCTCTTCCGAATTCTGCGACGAGCGCTGTGCTCAACGATTTTGTCAAGAACGTTAGAGTCACAGCGGGCTGGATTGACGGCGATGATGGCAGGAGGGTCAGCAATGTGTCAGTGACCAAGGTTCCACCCATCGTGGGCTGGTTGATGGAGTACGAACAATCCCGCTGGGGACTCTCGATCAAAATTCCCTCGAACGACGTGTCCATCTCGAACGCGTTGGATGTGTCGGTTCTCTCCGAGAACGGGCACAAAGTAATGAATTTCACCTTTGCTCTATGAATGTCAACTGCCAGGCTACGCTAATCCTCGCAGGGCGGAATAAGCGTCCATGAGCGGTTGGGTGCAGGCGCTGGTGCCTTACGCGGAATTTTCGCGCGTGGGCTTCGTCAATATCCTGGCGTTTCGACTGCGCTACTTCACTGGGATCCTCACTTACTTCCTGAACGTCACTGTGTACTACTTCATTTGGAGCGCCGTGTATCGCGGGGGCGTCGCCATCGCGGGTTACAATCTGGCGCAGATGATCACTTACGTGAGCGTCGGCTGGATGATTCGCTCGTTCTACTGGAACACGATTGACCAGGAAATGGCGTATGAAGTGATCGAAGGCAAGATCGCCATGGATCTGATCAAGCCGGTTTCCGTGCAGTGGATGTGGATTTCGCGAGCGATCGGCGAATCCGCGTTTCGACTGGGGCTTTTGACGCTGCCCACCGCCGTCGTCGTCGCGCTGGTATTTCCGGTACAAGGTCCGGCATCGCACGAGAATTTTATGTTGTTCCTGGTGGCAGTGTTCGGCAGCTTCTTCCTGATGGCCGCGATCAATTTCATGATCGGCACCTGCGCGATTCCACTGAAATCCATCCTCGCGCTGATTCGTGCGAAATACTGGTTGATCGAACTGCTCTCCGGCTTGCTGATTCCCATGTCATTTTTCCCAGACCGCGTGCAAAACGTGCTGGCATGGCTGCCGTTCGAGCATATCGCCTACACGCCGCTGCAAATTTATCTGGGCAAGCTGGACCGCACGGCGGCATTGCGCGCGCTCGGAATTCAGTGGCTGTGGGTGATCTCGCTGCTGTGGCTCGCGCACGTGTGGTGGGAGCGAGCAGCGCGAAAGATCACAATTCACGGGGGCTAATTCGTAGCGCGAACCATGGCAACAACCGCGCCCATAACGGAGAAATCAGGATTCGCTGGCTTCCTGGACGCCATGGGCCGGCATTTCGGGCTGTTCTTTGATTATTTTTCGCAGTATGCGAAGGTGCGCGTCAGCTATCGCGGCGATTTCTTCATTAGCCTCGCGACCAGCTTCGCCGCCACGATCTTTGCGTTGAGTTTCGTCGTGGTGCTGTTTCATAAAACTCCAGACCTTGCGGGATGGCGCTTCGAGGAAGTGCTGTTCCTTTACGGATTCTCGCTGATTCCTTACGGCATCTTTAACGTCGTCAGCCTGAACCTCTACGATTTCGGGAACAATTACATTATCGAAGGAAAATTCGATCGCGTGCTGCTGCGGCCGATTTCCTCACTCTTTCAAGTGTTGTTCGAAACGTTTCGTATTGAATCGCTGCAGGAAGTGGCCACCGGCGTGTTTTGCATGTGGTGGGCCACGCGTCATCTCGGCCTCGCGTGGACACCCGCGAAATCCGCCATGCTTCTCTTCTTCGGCCTTTGCGCTGGCATCATATATATATCGGTGTTCCTAATCCTCACCACGGTGTCGTTCTGGTTCGAAGACCGCATCGGCGTGCACCCGCCCGTGTGGAACGTGATTGCCTTCGGCCGCTATCCACTTTCAATTTACAGCGGCGTGGTGCAATTTTTCCTCTGCTGGATTATTCCTTTCGGCCTCGCGTCGTTCTATCCCAGCGTGCGCATGCTCGGCCGCACGATTTCGCCGCAATACGCCCCGCTGGTTCCGGTCGTAGCCGTGGTGTTCCTCACGATAGCAATCTCGCTGTGGAATTTCGGCACGCGCCACTACTCTTCCACCGGAACGTAGGCTTGGTATCAGTCGCGCGACTCTTCCGCATTCCTCCGAAACACCTGACCGTGTGATCTCGTAACATCTTTAGGGACTGATATGGGTCGGCTCACTCACTTCGAGATCGTGGTGGTTATCGCGCTCGCTCTGCTATCTGCGGTTTCCGGATTTATTGGGAACGCTATCGGCTCCGGAGTGCTTCATCCCTCGAACCTGAATCCGGAGCGCTTGCAGGAAACGGAACAAACACTTAGGCGAACGGGTGCCGCGAAAGCAGATTTCACCGTGCGCGCGAACGACGGCGTCGAACGGCGCGGCTGGAAAGTTGTGCCGCCCGCAGCGAACGGCGATTGGGTGGTGCTTCTCCACGGCGTCTCCGACAATCGCACCGGCGATCTGGGTCACGCAGAATTTCTTCTGCGCCACGGCTACAGTGTCGTGATGATGGATTCGCGCGCCCACGGAAAAAGCGGCGGCGATATGGCCACCTATGGGTGGAAGGAACGCTACGACACGGTGGCCATCACCGACGCCCTCTACGCCACCGAGCGTGTCCGCAGCCTTTACGCGCACGGTGTTTCTATGGGCGCCGCTATCGCGCTGCAATCCGCTGCTGTCGAGCCGCGCATCGCCGCCGTCTCCGCCGAAGATCCTTTTGCAAGCCTCCGTGAAGTCACATACGATTACGCGGGCCTCGATGTAAGCCCATTCATCGGCAAGACGCTCTTCCGCCCTGCGTCAATCTTCGCCATGCGCGCGGTAGCAAAGACAGGCGGCTTCGATCCCGACGAAGTCTCGCCGGAAAAAGCCGTAGCGCAACGTCCGTTCCCTGCGCTGCTGATTTGCGGAACAAACGATCACAGAATGCCCTGTCGCCACGCGGAAGCCATTTACGCTGCAGCGATTGGCCCGAAAGAGTTGTGGATTGTACAGGCCGCCGGGCACGCCTCAGCGTCGGGGCAAGCTCCGGCCGAATATGAAAAGCGGGTGGTCTGTTTCTACGAGAAATATCCAGGTAATCCGTGAGGCGTTGCGAAATCAGGAAACTTTCAGAATCAGAATCACGCGGTCATCTTCATGCGTGCCGCCGCGCGAGAATGAATCCACGTTCGTCATCACGGCTTGCACGATTTCCTGCGCCGGCAGATGGCGCTCGCGCGTCACCAGGTCCAACAGGCGCTGCATACCGAATTCTTCTTCCGACGAATTATTCGCTTCGGTGATTCCGTCGGTGCAAAAAACCACCACGTCGCCCGGACACAGCTTCACGTGCCCGCGCTCGTAGCGCACACCGGCGAAAAGTCCCACCACCATGCCTCCTTCGGTGAGATATTCGACGTCGCCATTCACGCGCACGACCGCTGGCTGCACGTGACCCGCGTTTACGTAGTGCAATGTACGGCGCGGCTGATCGAGCAATCCCACAAACATGGTCATGAACTTCTGGCCGCGCGTATCGGCCAACATCATGTCGTTCAGCGATTCCACCAGGCGCTCGAGCGAGTGCAGATGCGCCAGCAGCGCGTGCAGCGTCGCTTGCAAATTGGCCATCACCATCGCGGAACCGACGCCCTTGCCTTCCACGTCCGCAACCACCGTGAGAATCGTGTCCGGCGCGAGCGCGATGAAATCGTAATAGTCGCCGCCCACTTCCAGCGACGGCCGGTGCGCCACGCCAATTTCGAATCCGTCGAGCAGCGGCGGGCGCTCCGGCAGCAGTCCCAATTGAATGCTGCGCGCGAGGGCCAGGTCGCGCTCCATGCGCTGCTTGTGCAGCAGGTCGCGGTGCAGTTGGGCATTTTCCAAAGCCAGAGCCACGTGATCGGAAATCGCGCGCAGCAAATTCTCATCCGCGTGCGTAAATGGGCCGGATTTCTTGTTCAGCAATTGCAGCACGCCGATGGGTTCGCCGCTCTTGCTGCGAATCGGCAGGCACAGCAACGACTTCGTGCGAAATCCAAGCCGTATATCCACTTCGGACTCAAATCGCGGGTCGGCGTAAGCATCTTCCAGGTTCACGGTTTCACCGTGTTCCGCCACCCAGCCGGCGATTCCGCGGTTGATCGGCAGCCGAATTTCGTGCTGGTCGAGGCCCAGGCCGACGAGCGACCAGATTTCGCCGCGTTCGCGGTCCACCAGGAACACCGTGCCGCGTTCGGCGCCCGTGTGCCGCGTAGTCAATTGCAAAATAATATTCAGCAGTTCGGCAAGATCTAGCGTGGAATTCAGCCGCTTGGTAGCTTCCACAATCGTGGAAAGCTCAATCACCGCATGGCGCCGCTCGCTGCTCTCCAGCGCCACTTCTGCATAACGTCGGAAAAGTTCCAGCCATCCTCGCGTCTTAGGATCGAGCGGTCCCTTGGGCCACGCCTCCAGGATTCCCACCGGATCCGCGCCGTGCCCCAGCACCCATGTGCAACTGTCGCCGTTCGCTCCGGAATTTTTCCCTTGCAGAATCCGCTCGATGCGCGCTGCATCCGCCTTGGGAAGCTCACCGCTTTCCTGCCATACCGACGGCAACCCACCCACCACGCGCCACAACCGCGCGCCTTCCAATCGCCCCGGCGCCGCCAGCACACACACCATTTGCGCTGCCAATTCACCGGGTTCAGTTTCAGGATTGAGCGTCGCCACCACTTGCTCGAGCGTCTCGAGCGGCAAACCGCCTTCGCTGGGCTGAGCGGCTTTGCGTTTCACGAAGCGTTTCCCTTGTACTGGATCACCAGGATGGTGATGTCGTCGGACTGCGCGGCACCTTCGGTGAATACGCGCATCCCTTCGCGGATTGCGTCGCCGAGCTGCGTGACGTTCTCGCCGGTGAATTCTTCCACGATCTGGCGCAGCCGGAACTCTTCGAACAATTCATTCCGGGTGTTGGTGGCTTCCGAGACGCCGTCTGTATAGATGACCAGAAAATCGCCAGGCTCGAATTGCACGCGCGCGCTCTGGTATTCAGCTTCGGAGAACATGCCCACAGGGAAATTCGCCGAGCCCAGGCCTTCGAGTCCGCCCGCCTTGCGTTTCAACAACGGCGGCACGTGCCCGGCATTCACGTATTCGAAGCGGCCCATCTTATCGAGAATCCCGTAGAACACGGTGGCGTAGCGATCTTCGCCGGTACGCTCGCAAAGATATTGATTCACACGCGAAAAGACTCCGGGCAGTGAAATATCCATTGCAGCTGTGGTGAAGAAAACGCCTTGCAGCAAAGTGGCCAGCAGCGCGGCCGTAACGCCCTTCCCCGAAATATCGCCTACAAAAAATCCGTGCCGCCCGCCGCCCAGTCCAATCACGTCGAAGCAATCACCGCCCACCGAGTGGCAGGAAAGCGTCGAACCGGCAACCGCCACGTCCGGCAAATCGGGCAGCGACTTCGGCAGCAGCTGTTTCTGAATCTGGCTGGCAATTTCAATTTCGTGGTCCAGGCGCTGCTTCGCGCGCGAAGCCGCAAATAAGCGCGCATTTTCCACGACGGTCGCAGCCTCGCGCGCCAGCGTGCGCAAAACTTCGCGGTCCAAATCGGTGAAGGCACTGGACGGCACATGGCTATCCAGGTACAGAACGCCGAGCAATTCGCCCTGGCGCGTCGAAATGGTGGCGTCCAGCGTTTCGATCACCGGCAGCTTATCCACCGGAATCGCAATCACCGTGTGCAGCTCCAGCCGCGCGACGCTTTCCTGCTGACTCATCCCACCGTCTTCGCCCGTATCGCTAACGATCAGCTCACGCCGCGTCTGCGCCACGCGCTTCACCACCGATTGCGAAACCTGCAGCTGGTCCGGGCGCAAGGTTCGCCGCTGCGCATCGCGCGCCACAATCATCTGCAATTCGTGCGATTCGTTCGCCAGCAGCAGCACGCCGCGTTCGGTGCGCGTCACTTGAATTGCCGCGTCCACCACGGCGGTGAGCACGTCCTCTAGCGAAAGCCCGGTGCCCAGCGTGCGCGCTACTTCCAGCAGCACGCCCAGGTGATACAGTTCGCGCGAGCCGGAATGCGTCGGCGCCGGCGCTTCCACGCGCTCCACCAGTTCCTCGATCGTCGCGCCTTCGCCCAGGAATTCAAGCTTGTACGAATCGGCCATGCCGAAATCCACTTGGTCTTTCGGCTGCAACTCGTGCTTGATCACTTTTTGGCCGTTGACGAACGTTCCGTGTCGGCTGCCCATGTCTTCCAGGACCATATTGCCGTTCACGGAGAGTATCTGCGCCTGTTCGCGGCTGATGCGGCTGTCGCGCAGGGTCAGTTCGTTGCCGGCTTGCCGTCCTATGCGGAACGGCGTGGTGGCGATGGCGACTTCCCGGCGCACACCGTTCGGTTCTATTACAACCAGTCGTGCGGTACGTGGCATCGGTTTTAGTAGCTTTCTCGGGAGCCGGCAAAGTGATAGCTCGCCCAGGAGCGGCTTCGCTGGCACCGCACATGGTAGGTAAACTCGCGTCCGAAGTAAATAGCTGGCACCGATTTACGGGAGTTTCCCTGGGGCCACGCAGGATTACACCGGGCCCCCTTGTTGCCGTGGTTTCTCCGCCCATGTAGAATTCACTGCGGTTCGCAGAAACCGCGCTTTCGTTGATGGAATGCCCTGGCGCGAGGCTGCCTGGCGAAATCTTGCGGTCCGGGTTGCTGCAAACGAATCGGGAGACTTGATGATCAAAGCTGTTGCCGCCGTGGGATTGATCGCGGCGCTTATGCTCAACGCGCCTGCTTCCGAAAAGGAATGCGGGAGGGTTGAAGATGCCGGCCGGGTCATGAAAGAGATCATGAACATCCCGGACGATATCCCGAAGAGTGTTATCGGCAAGGCGGAATGCGTGGTGGTGCTTCCTTCCGTAGTGAAACTGGCGTTCGTTCTGGGCGCGAGCTATGGACGAGGCCTGATGACCTGCCGCAGCGGCCCCAATTTTAAGGGTCCTTGGGGCGCGCCGACGATGATGGCCCTGGAAGGCGGCAGTTTCGGCGTGCAGCTGGGGGGGCAGGCCACGGATTTTGTACTGCTGCTGATGAACGACCGAGCTGCCAGCAGCATTCTGACCAGCAAGGTGAAACTTGGCGCCGATGCTTCCGTAGCGGCAGGTCCGGTTGGACGCAACGTGACGGCCGAGACGGATGTGACCATGCACGCCGAGGTGTTCTCTTATTCGCGCGCGCGAGGGCTATTCGCTGGCATCTCGCTGGCTGGGTCCACTCTGCGTCCGGACAACAGCGCGAATACAGTTCTGTACGGGAAACCCGTGGATGCGATGGGTGTGGTGCTTTTTGGCAGAGAGCCAGCACCGGATTGCGCCAGATTGCTGATCGCCACGCTGAACCAGAAATCGCCGAAAAATCTTTCTGGGGAATGAATGGCGCGTCCCGCGACGCGCAGTTCCGGGATGCGCGGTAACAAGCCGTGAATTTTCGCAGAACTCTTACGCTTCATTTTCTGGCCGCGGCAATCCTGCCCGGTGTCTTCGCAGTTTTCGCCCAGCCGGCCGCCGTGCAAACAGGCTCCTCCGCCGCAGTCACTTCCTACCAAATTGATGTGGACGCCGCCAAACAGTGGGTGGACACGAAGATTGATCTGCGCGCCGGAGAAAAGCTGCGCTTCAACGCCACTGGGACCATCACCTATCCCGCAGACAAAAAACATCCGGACGGCCGATCGTTCGGCCCAGATGGCCTGGTGCGAGGCTTCGGAGATCTGATCCACGAGTACGCCGTGAGCAACGCAGGCCACGGTTCGCTGATCGGCCGGCTGGGCTCTGACGATATCGCGCAAGCATTCGCAGTAGGCGCGGGCACGGATTACGAAGCGCCGGTAGCGGGTCGGCTGTTCCTGGGAATCAACCAGAGCTTACGCGAAGCCGAAGGCGCGAAAGGAAATTTCCAGGTGAAAATCGCGGTGCTCAATCCGGGCCTGAGCACCGCCGCCGCGATGGCCATCGGCGGGCCGCCAGAAACGCCGGTGCCAGAGATCACTCCTGCGCTACTGCGAAAAATTCCGCGGCGAGTTTCCGACCCGCAGGGCAAGCTCGGAGACATGGTCAACATCCTGCTCGTCGGCACACAAGAGCAAGTGGAGCAAGCCTTCACCAGAGCGGGCTGGGTGAGCGTGGACCGCTCGCTGCAAGATGCCGTGATGAACGCCGTAATTGATTCGCTGGAGAAAAAAGATTACCTCACCATGCCGATGAGCACGCTGTACCTCTTCGACCGCCCGCAGGATTACGGATTTGCGCACGCCGAGCCGGTGCGCGTGGCGATGTCGCGCAATCACCTGCGCGTGTGGAAATCGCCGTACGTGCTGGACGGCCGCCCGCTGTGGTGCGTCGCCGCCACGCACGATATCGGATTCGAGCGCGACCAACGCAACAACGGCGTGACTCACAAAATTGACCCGGCGATTGACGGTGAGCGCGAGTACGTGAACGATACTCTCTCGCGCACCGGGCTAGTCACGCAGCGCACGCACGTGACGCCCGCCGACCCGCTCACTGAAGCCAGCACCGCAACCGGCGGCAGCTTCCACTCCGACGGCCGCGTCCTGGTATTGGTGCTCAAGGACGCAAACACCGCCAGCAAGACCAACTGAGGGCGGTTTCTTAATCGCGTTTCCTGCTATTTGAAAAAACGTCCCCGCGCGAGTCATGCGAGACCGGCACACTTTTTTTGAGTTTCGGTAGTGTATCAGTTTCCGGTTGCGGCCTTACACGGCCACCGAGCGACGATTCCGCTTGTTCACTCATCCGGTTAACGTTAAGAATATTACTCAAAGACATTTTCAATAAGCGGAATGATTTCCAGCACAAAGAATCGCGAAGGATCATTCAGCAATACGGAACCATCTTCGTGGAAGACCTGAACGTGCGAGGTCTTTCCCGAGGGATTCTCGCAAAATCAGTTCAGGATGCGTCGTGGGCATCTTTCTTGAATAAGCTCTCCTACAAAGCCGAAAACGCTGGTAGAAGATTCATTCCAGTAGACCCCCGCGGGACCAGTCTACGTTGTCTTTGCGCTGCGGATCATCGGAAGAAACTGTCCCACAGAGAACACGTCTGCACCGAACGCGGATTGGTAACAACGCGCGACCATGTTTCGGCGTTAGAAATTCAAAGGCTCGGACTGAGCCTTCATGCGCCAACGGATAGGCATTTGGCTACCGTTGCATGAGAAGCCCCTCCCTGCAGGGAGGGGAGTTCGTCACTCCTTCAAACTTCCGCAGGTCAAGAACCCATGCCCCTTGAGACCAACCGGGTTGATTGACCATAGAGTTTGCGGAACGCATCGCAAACCGTTGACGAGTGGACGTATAGTCGCGCGATCGGAAACTGCCCCTCCACCTGATTTTCTGGCACGCTGACGCCGCGGGAACGCTGCCTCATTTGTCGCGCTCGTTCCGGCTCGCCAAAAACATTGCCTCGGCGCGCAGTTTCACCTATCATGGCTACCCGGCCCTCAAGGACCCCCTATGACCGGGCCTTTTTCCAGTTTTTTTGATCTTCGTGATAATCCATTCCGGGCCAATCCCGACCCGCGCTATTTGTTCCTCACCCAGCGAACGAAAGAAACTCTGGACCAGATCATCGAAGCAATCCGCGCACGCAAAGGATTGCTATTGCTTACCGGCGAAGTCGGCACAGGCAAGACTGTTTTGCTCAATCGCCTGATGCAGTGGCTGGAGCAGGAGCGCATCCCCAAGGCATTCATTTTTAATTCGCATATGAAGGCCAGCGAAGTCCTCGAATTGATCCTGGCGGATTTCGGTGTTCCCTTCAACGCGAACCGCGGCACGCCGCTCGCGCACCTGCATAGTTGGCTGCAGGACCGCCACTGCGCGGGCCAAACCCCTGTATTGTTCGTGGACGAGGCGCAAGGGCTGACGCTGCGGACGTTGGAAGAGCTTCGCATGCTCTTGAATCTTCAGACCGGCGAGGGGAGCCTGTTGCAGATCGTCCTGTGCGGCCAGCCGGAATTCGAGGAGGCTCTGAAACGTCCCGAGTTGCGCCAGATTCGCCAGCGCATCGCGTTGCGTTGCCGCACCGCGCCGCTGACGCTGGAGGAAACTGGGGACTACATTGATGCGCGTCTGCGCGTCGCGGGTGGTTCCGGTGCCGCGGTCTTCCATCCGGAAGCGGTTCAGGCGTTGCAGCTTTACTCGCGCGGACTCCCGCGCGTTCTCAACGCGCTATGCGAGCAGTCCCTGATGCGAGCCGCGCGCGAGAAAATCCGCACCGTGCCCGGGCGCGTAGTCGGTGAAGCCGCGCACGAACTTCAATATGACGAAATCAGACCGTTCGTGTCGCATTCCGCTGTGGATGATGCGGTCATGCCAGGCGTATCGCAGGCCGCGGCAGGTTTCGTGGGAACTCCGGATTTTTTGGCCGCAACAGCTCCTCCCGCCCGAGACGCAGCGCTCGACGCCCGAGCGGCCCGCATCCCGAATCGCGAGCCGAATCGTCTCGCTGCGGCCGCCGCGGCGGGCGAATCCACACGCACACCGTTCGCTCGGCTTGCGGCTGGCAGGTCAGCTATGGAGTCTGGTCCCGCCACGCCACGAATTTCACAGGCGCCTATCGCGTTTCCTTCGCCGAGTCAACCGCAGTCGCCGTCGTCTGCAGTTGCGGACGAGATTATTGAGCGTCTCGCTGCGACATCCAAGACTGCCGCGCCGATCGAACCGCGAATCGTGCAGCGCACGACCGCTCCGCGCGTCGTTGTGCCACATCCCGTCGCGCGGAAAGAAGCAGCGAAACCACAGAATGATTTCAGCATGCGCTGGGGAGTTCATCTTCTTGCCATAACGAATCGCGTGAAACCGATACTATCCGCGATCGCCTCGGCATCGCGAATTCGGTGGGCGCGGCTGCAAAGGCACACTCGCTCGTTGTTCAGGTCTCTCGCCGGGCAATTGTCAGCGTGGCGGAGCAAGAACTGGAACGCCAGTACGATCAACTTCAAGTGGCCCGCTTTGGCGTCGTCATGTTTGCACTGGTTGCGAGCGCCATCCCGCCCAAGGAAGGGCCGCCACGCATTGCCAAGACCGCAACGGCCGGCGCCACAGAGCGCGTCGTCTGCGCGCGTTCGGGCAACCCAGTTTCTCGGTAGTCATCCGCTGCCTCGTACCAGCCGCTCGCAATACATTCGCGGCCCCGAAAAACCTCCGCGCGTGGCTGCCTCCATCTTGCACTGGCTGCAACAGCCGAGCCACTCCGTGCGCCAACGCAAGGCAACGCGCGCATCCGATACCCGCCTGACTTGATCTGGTACACGGCGACGAATTCTCAGCGCCGCACATTTCCAAAACAGATTCGAGCCACGTTGACGTCTCCGTGACCCCGACCTATTATGGCGCTGCCCGAAACCCAGGAGACGCCTCGTGAAATTCAGCCGACTTGCGTTGCTGCTCGCTTTTTCGATCACCGTGCTGGCTGCTTCGGATTCCCCGGACACGCGCGAAATCACCGATCCCAAATCCGTCGTCTCGACTCCCGCGATGGGCGCGATACCGATTCCCAGTGGACGACCTTTTTTACACGCGCTCTGTCAGCGGCGGCGCCTGGTCGCCGGACGGCAAACAAGTGGTCTTCAGCACGAACCTCACCGGCCGCAATAATCTGTGGAAAGTGAGCGCTGCGGGCGGCTGGCCCATCCAGCTGAGCCAATCCGACGATCGCCAGTCCGGTGCGACGTGGTCTCCCGATGGAAAATGGATCGTTTTTCAGTCCGATCAGGGCGGCGGCGAAATTTACGATCTCTTCGCGATTCCCAGCGACGGCGGCGAAGTCGTGAACCTGACCAACACTCCGGAAATTTCCGAAACCGGCGCGGTCTGGTCGCGCGACGGCAAGACCATCGCTTTCGCGTACAAGCCGAAGACCGCTTCCGCCACCGATATCGCCGTCATGGACTGGAAAACGCGCGCGGTGCGCAACCTGACGCAAGAAAAAACCGCGAATCATCTGTGGAGCAATGCCATCTGGAGCCCGGATGGAAAATTCATCTATGCCACGCGTTTCAATGCCGGCTTCAGCGACGCGGACGCCTTCCGCATTGATGCCGCGACAGGCGCCCAGGAAAATTTGTCACCGCACGAAGGCGATCATCGCACCATGGCCTCTTCGATTTCGCCCGATGGCACTACGCTGCTCGTCGCATCGGACCGGCCCGGCGGTTACAGCAACATCGCCGAAATTGATGTGGCCAGCAAAAAACTTACCTGGGTGACAGATCTAAAGTGGGAAGCAAACGCCGGAGATTTCTCGCCCGACGGCAAACAATTTACTTACGACGTCAACGAAGATGGCCGCACCGACGCCTACCTTGCTGATACCGCCCCGCGCCGCGGCGTCAAAATAAAATTACCCGCGGGCCTGAACAGCTACGCCGGAAATCCCTCGCCCTTCGCGCACATGGGCGCGCGCCTGCTGATTTCGCACCAGAGTTCCACGCAACCCGGCGATCTGTGGGTATACGACATCGCGCAGAAATCAGCGCGCCAGCTGACTTTTTCCGCCATCGCCAGCCTCACCGCGGCGAAAATTCCTCCATCGCAGCTGGTGCACTATAAAAGTTTCGATGGGAAAATCATCAGCGCCTTTGTGTGGGTACCCTTCAATCTGAAGCGCGACGGGATCGAATCCCGCCATCGTGCTGCCGCACGGCGGTCCCACAGGACAGACCACGGACTTTTTCAATCGCACCGTCGTGGCGCTCGCCACTCGCGGGTACATCTGCATCGCGCCAAACGTCCGCGGATCCACCGGTTACGGCATGGATTTTCAGCAGGCCAACGTGAAGGACCTCGGCGGCGGCGACTTGCAGGACGAAATCTACGGGGTGAAATTCCTGGAAGCCAGCGGCTACGTGAACCCGAAGAAAATTGGAATCACCGGCGGCTCCTACGGCGGCTATATGACGCTGATGGCCATCGGCAAAGCTCCAGACGTGTGGGCAGCAGCTGTCGAAGAATACGGCATCATCAACTGGCTGACCATGTTACAGCACGAAGACCCTTTCCTGCAGCAATACGAAAAATCCTTGCTCGGCGATCCGGAAAAAGATCGCGCGATTTATGACGCCGATTCGCCGCTCACTTACATCAAGAACGCCAAAGCGCCGCTGCTGGTGCTGCAGGGCGATAACGATATCCGCGTCCCCAAGGAAGAGGCAGAGCAAGTGGTGAAAACCCTGAAGGACGCGGGCAAAACCGTGGACGCGCATTACTACTCGAACGAGGGCCACGGTTTCGCCAAACGCGAAAATCAAATTGACGCGATTCGCCGCACCATTGAGTGGTTTGACCGCTACCTAAAGGGCTCGCCGTAGCGTCTAAGCGGGGCAGAAGCAGCAAGGGGTGCTAACGTGCGGTTTCTGCCACGCGGCTTCGCCGTCTGCATTTGTGTAACTCTGCTCGCATTTGCCGCCGCGCCTGGGTCGGGTACCGCCGCCGTGCGCGGATCCGCGCCAAGCTCCGCCGCGAAAATTCCGCTGGCGATTACTCACGTCACCATCGTCAATCCGCAAGGTTCGCCGCAGAACGATATGACCGTGGTCGTCTCCAGCGGCACGATCGAATGGATCGGTAACGCAGACGACCCCAAGCGCCCCACATACAAAAATGAATGGCAATTCGACGCTCGCGGAAAATTCCTGATTCCCGGCTTGTGGGACATGCACACGCACATTGCCGGAATCAGCGCCGACCCTGCCTGGTCGAAAAATGTCCTGCTCCCCCTGCTCGTCGCGAATGGGATCACCGCTCTACGGGACATGGGCGGCGACCTTCGCGCACTGCAGGAATGGCGCCGCGAAATCGCATCCGGCGCGCTGCTGGGGCCGCAAATCGTGGCCGCCGGACCGATGCTCGTGCCCGCTCCGCCGCCTGGCAAGGCGAAATCCAGGGATCCCTCAATTTTTCAAGTCGGCAGGGTCGAAGAGGCCCGCGCGGCAGTGGATCAACTGCAGAAACAAGGCGCCGATTTCATAAAAGTGATTCAACTCTCGCGCGAAGATTATTTCGCGGTCGCCGAAGAATCGAAGAAAGACGGCATCACATTCGTCGGCCACATTCCATCCGGCGTCACAGCCAGCGAAGCCTCGGCAGCCGGCCAGAAAAGCATTGAGCACGTCATCTACAGCTCACTCGCGCTGGACTGCTCGAGCCAGGAGACAGCCTTGCGCCGCCGCATCCAGGAAGCGATCGCGAAAAAGGACCAGTCCGATGCCGCAGTGTTCGACGATGCGGACAAGACATTTTCGCCCCAGAAAGCCGCTGCGCTATGGGCCACGTTCGTACGGAATGGCACCTGGGTCACGCCCACGCTCTATCCCATCTCGACTCTGACTCGTGCGCCGCAGCAATTACTTGATGATCCGCTGCTAGCGTTCGTTCCGCCCGCGCTACAAAAAGAGTGGCGCCCCGCGAGTCCGCCGTCGCAAAAGGAATTGGCGGACGCTGCCTGGTGGGAACGCCAATACCAAAATGACCGCAAGTTGACGGGCGAAATGCATCGCGCAGGAGTCCGCCTGCTCGCCGGAAGCGATTCACTCGATCGCTACGTTTTCCCCGGCAGCAGCTTGCACTACGAATTAAAGGAATTAGTCGGCGCAGGACTCACGCCGCAGGAAGCCCTGCAATCGGCCACCGAAAATCCCGCGGAATTCTTCAGGCGAACCGGTATCGGCACAATCGCCGCAGGACAACGCGCCGACATGGTATTGCTGGACGCGGATCCTATCACAGAAGATCGAGAACACACAGCAAATTTCAGCAGTGGTGCTCGCCGGACAATTCCTGGCGCGCAAAGATCTCGACGCACTGCTGGAAAAAGCCCGTGCCGTAGCTGCGGCATGGCAAAAGAATAGTCCGCAACAATAGTTACGTTAGGCCAGCGAAACGCCAGACGCCGTTTGCGGCGCCGATGGCTTCGGCAAACGCGTCTGGCTATCCCACACATCGCTCAACCGCTGAATGGTTTCGCGCAAACGCACCGCAAGGTCCAGCGCAGTCTGCAATCTCTGCGTATCCGCCGCCGGCAATCGCACACCATGGAAAAGCAACAACTCCGCGTTGCCGAGTATCCCGGTAAGCGGATTTTGATCCCGTGGCGAAAATTTCCGCCACGTCGTCCGGCTTCTCCGCCCACGGCGATCCTCCCGACAATCCCGACCGCCGCGCCCAGCGCAAGCGCCGCTCCACCAGGCACGCGGCTAACAGAATAAATTCGCTGCGGCGCGCAACGAATTCCACTTCGCCCTCCGCCACCATGCGCAGAATTTCGGCCTGCCGTTTGGCAGCAGCCAGCAAGTACACGGGCGCGGTCTTCATCAATTGCCGGAGAAATTCGCACAAAGGCGCGCCCTGCAGTAGTTCGGCTTCCTAGAATGCCGGCCCATCCAGCCGCGGCATGCGCAGGTCGCACACCACCAGGTCGTAATGCGCTCGCGTCAACCGCGCCAATCCTTCCTGGCTTTCCAGCACCGCCTCTACTTGGTGCCCTGCTGCGTGCAACACCTCAACGATCAACTGCGCCACACAGGGCTCATCTTCCACCACCAGAATCCGCCCGCTGCGCGCGGGTTGCGAATCGCTCGCAAATTCCTGCGCCGCAGGCTCGCGCTCGTCGGCGAAAATTGCTCGCACTGGCAATTCCGCCACAAAACGCGCGCCGCCGCCGTTCTGGTCCTCAAAAGTCACTTCACCGCCATGCTGCTTTACGATTCCGTACACAATCCAAAGCCCCAGACCTGTCCCGACTCCCGGAGCCTTCGTTTTAAAAAAAGGATCGAAGATGCGCGACGCAATCCCCCGCGGAACTCCCGGGCCGTCGTCGGATATTTCTATTGCAATCCGATGGCCGTCGGCCACTCGTGCCTTGCTTGTCACTTTTCCCTGGCCGCGCTCCTGCAGCAACGCCTGCTCCGCGTTGGTCAATAAATTCAATACTACGTGCTGCAGATGGCAGGGATCCGCCATTGTTTCTGGCAAATCGTTGGCAAGTTCGCATTCCACCAAAATGTTCTCCACTCTCAGTTCGCAGCTGCGCAGAGACAGCGTGCGTTCCACGATTTCGTGCAGATCCACGCGTGCGCGCTCCGGCTCGCTTTCCCGCCCGAAGTACAGCAGGTTTTTCACGATGCGCCGCGCCCGCTGAGGGAAATTCGCGACAACTGGGTTACAACTGGGGTCGATTCTTGGTCATCTGCGGGCCGCTCCCGCCAACTCTGTGCTGGCCTAGTGCCCGCCCGGTACGCTGATGGCGTCTGTAGCAAGCGATTTCGGCGCGGAATCGCCGGAGAAATCGAGAACATATATGCCATCGCTCGCGGAGGCGGCATAAATTCGCCCAGCGGCGCCGACCGCGACCAGCACCGGGAACGGGCCGTCGATAGCGCGCGCAGCGCCGCCCGTTCTGATCACAGGTGGTCCCTGCTTTAAACGCGTCCACGTCGCGCCTTCGTCTCGCGAAATGTACAAGCCCGCCGCTTGCATCGAGACCAGCCAGAAATCCGGCCCCGCGAGCAAGGCATCGGCCAGGCCGCCGGGCAAACCCGCTTGTGCTTTCGTCCAGCTATTTCCGGCATCGCGCGAAATGTACAAACCTGTGCGCGCCACTGCCAGCAATATATTGTCCGGCGTCCACTCCAAACGTATCGCGCCGCCCGACTCAAGCGGAAGATCATGCCACGCCCATGTGCGTCCCGCGTCTTCGGAGAAAATCATCCCGCCCGAAGATACTAGCCGGATCCGCACGCCATCACTCGATGCGCGTACCGAACCGACCGGCAATTTGCCCGGCCCGAACGGCAATTCCATCCACGACGCGCCCGAATCGTGCGACACGAAAAGTCCCTGCTCCGTCGCGGCGAACCAAGCTGCGTCGGCGAAAAACATGTCGTTCACCGCAGGCTGAAATGCGCGGAGTTCGCTCTTCGCGCTGGCGGAATCGTTAGCTGCATCTATCGCCGAAGAATCGCGGCCAACTCCGATGCGCGCCCATGCACCCCGTTGTACGTCGAATCGCGCGAGGCCGCCGGAAGCGAGCGCGGCCCACCAGCCCGTCGGCGCTGAAGAAATCTTCCGCACCGCTTCCCCGTCGAGCCCGGCGCTCATCGCCACCCAATTCTTGCCGCCGTCTGCGGTCATCAGCAGCGCAGCCGGTGCATTCTCCAGAACCGCAGCCGCGCGCTCCGGGTCTTGCGGGTCCACAGCCAGCGAAACGATGCGATGATGATGGAATCCCTTGTTCGATGCGTGGAAACTCGCGCCGCCATCGTCGCTCGCCAGCACCCCGTGTTGTTCCGTTCCCAGCAGCAAGCGCGATTCGCGACCGTCGCGCGGTAGAATCGCCATCGAATTAATCACCCAGCTCCGCGGTGAAATCCGCCGCCAGGTAGCGCCGCGATTCACACTCTTCCACAACCCTTCGGTCGTTCCCGCATACAAGATCACTGGGCGCACTGCGTCCTGACGAATCACAGGCGTGCGCCGCGAAGAATACGGAATGCCTTCGAGTTTTTCCCAGGCGCCGCCGGCATCCTCGCTGCGGTAGATCCCAGAACACGCGCTGGCAAAAATGCGCTGCGGGTTCTCCGCGTCCGGCACCAGGCTCAGCACGTCGGAATCGTCAATCATTCCCGCATGAATCGGGCTCCAGTGTTTCCCGCCGTCGGTCGTCTTCCAAGGTAGATGAAACGTCCCGGCGTAAATTACCAGGGGGTCGCGCGGATCAATCGCCAGCGAGTCAAAATTGCGCAGCTCGGCATCTCCAGCAGGCGACACTCGCCGCCAGCTCTCGCCCGAATCGTGCGACAAGAAAACTCCATCCAGCGCACCAGCCACCAGTACGGCCGGATCAGACGCAGCCTGCGCCAACGCCCGCACCGCGTGGCCCGTGAGGCCAGAATCCTGCCATGTCTCACCGCCGTCGCCGCTCAAAAAAACCCCGCCGCCCTCGCCCGCAGCTTCGCGCGTCCAAGTCGCAGCGTACAACCTCGCTGAATCGCGCGGGTCCACGATAATCGCCGTCACCACCGCGTTTTGATTTTCACCTGCCGTTCCAAGCTGCTGCCAATCGGCTCCAGCATCGCGCGATGCGAATATTGCGCCATCGGTCGTGCCCATATACAGCACTTCGGGACGCGACGGATCGCTCGTCAGCGCCCGCACGTCACCACCCGCCGGACCCATAGCCCGCCACACCTGAGCCTGCACGGGGGGCGCACTGACACACGCGCAAGCCACGCCAATCAGAAAGATAGGAATAGACCGGAGGGACCTGTTAAGCGAAGTCATGTGCGATACGGGCCGTAAGCGCCCGGCAAAAGATTTGCGGCGGAATTACCGCGAGGCGTCGCTCGTAACTTTACTGCGACTAAAAGCACCGGACCGCGCCGACGCTGGCGGAGCGCAGCAGCACGATGCTTCCCCTACAAAATCACTCAACCAAAGAGACTGCTCGCCGAAATACCGCCGCCCGCGAATGCCGCCGCGCGTCCTGCTGCTTCCTTTCTCCCGCAGTAGTTGCAACGAATCCGAAATTAACCCAAGCTCAATAGGATGCGCCATCCGGAACAAACACTATATCCACCCGCCGGTTTTCCTGACCGGCGCCCGCCACTCCTGCCGCGGTGCGAACCTCCACCCGCGAAGCGTCCACGCCCTTCTTCTCCTGCAAATATTTCTGGCAGCTCGCCGCGCGTTCGCCCGCCAGCTTCGCGGCCCGCGGTTCTTTGAGGTCCGCCGAACCCACCAGCACCACCTTCGACCGTGGATCGCTCTGCAAACGCACCGCGACGTCGTCCAGGTTGCGCTTGCACACATTGTCCGCGCCCGCGCTGCCAGGAGCGAATTCGCAAGCATTCACCCTGCTCGCCTGCGCCGCCGCCGGTGGCGCCTGCACCGTTACAGCCGCCGTGCAATCACACGCGCCGCGCAATTCATTTTCCGCGCGCCCAGTCACCGTATAAGTTCCCGGCGCGAGCCCCGATGTATCAAACTGCACAATCGAGCCGGCGCCGATGATCTGTCCTGCGTTGGCCTGCCACGTGAATCGAATGGCCGTCCCGGACGCGTCGTTCACATTGGCGGTAATCTCGGCTCGTTCCCCAGCCAGCACCGTCGAACGATCCGCCGTGCACGTCATCGTCGGAGCAGGGGGTGCCGGTTTCGGCTGCACGGTCACGTTCGCTGTGCAACTCGCCGTCTTGCCCCCGCCATTATCCACGCGCGACGTGAGCACGTAACTCCCCGCAGCAGCCCCGGTGGAATTCCAGCGCACGTAAGGTCCCGCCCCATCAATCGAACCGCCCGTCGCGGTCCACTGATACGTTAAGGGAAGCCCATTGGCATCCGTCGCGCTGACATTCGCCGTGATGTAATCCCCCGACCCTTCCCTTACCGCAGCCTTGTCCACCGCGCACGAAGCCGTCACCACGTCGGGCGGCAGCGGCTTCGAAGGCCAGTGCGCCACGCCCACTTTAATAATGAATCCGTTGCGGTCGCGATGATTGGACAGGTCCAGCGAATAGCGATAGCCCATGTCCAAGGCCGCCCACTTCCACGCGTACAACCGGAAGCCAATAATATTGTCCACGGGGTCGCGCGCGCCGAAGCTGGTGTTCTGAATTCCGTTGCCCACGAAAATCGTGCCGTCGTACTCCGTCATAATCTGAAATCGCTTCGTCGGAAAAATCAAAAGCCCCGCGCCCACCTGCATCTGATCCGCAAGTTTCAGCATCACGATTTCGGGCACGCCACCAACGAGCGCTGTGTAGCCGGAATCGCGCGTGAACCGGTACGACCAATTCGCCGTCGCCGTAATTCCGCCGTGAAAGAACGTCTTGCTGGCCTCCAACCCCACTCCATAATTGAACTTTCCGTATTGTACCTGGTCCGCCAGCAGGCTCGTCAGCCCGGTCTTCGTCGGAAGATAGAAATCATTGCGAATCGAAAGACTGATTGGCTTGCCCCGCCGTTCGGACAGCAACCCAATCTTGAATCCCAAATCCATTTCGCCCAAGCCGCTGCCGTTGTGCGACGCGAACGGCGCATCCTCCACATAAGCAGGCGGAAATCCGGTGGATGGAATAATCGAATTGTAAATCGTGTTCTGATATTGCGGATTCGCCGCGTTCACCGGCGCCAGGCTCAGCAGGCTGGGCGCGCCCACGTGAATGTAATCGTACGAATTGATCTGATAAAACAGCGAGAGCCAGTTCGTGACGCCATAACCCAGTGAGGGCACCAGCTGCAGCGAAGTAATGTCGCCCGGCATGCGCGAAAATTTGTTCAGTCCGATGCCCAGGGACCAGCCGTGCTTAGGCAGCGTCTCGCCGGTTTCCAGCGTGAATAGTCCGGGGTTGCCATCCAGCGCGGGCATCGGCGTAAAATTCGGGAGCTCAGATTCGTCATTCGCGCTCATTCCGCCTTTCGCTTGCGCCGCGCCAGAATTGGACTTGGGCATTGCCGAAGGCGCCGGAGTCGGCACTGTCGCGGCCACTGCGGAACTCGCAGGGGTCGTGGTTGCATCGGACGCATCACTCGCCGTCGAGGAATCAGTCGCAGCGGTGGCAGTCTTGGCGCTCGTATCGCTGCTGGATGTCGCCCCTGGCGCCGCACCTGCGCTAGCGGTCCCGTCCGCCACACGAGGCTTGGTATCGTCGGCGAACGCCGCCGCTACCACCAAAAGAACAGCCACAACCAAAATGGCGGCACGTTCTAGCAATTTCAAAGTACGCCTCCTCGACAAAGCCCAACCCACATCATTCCGCGCTGACGATTGCATCCATTCGTTCCCCCGCAGGCGACGCCATGAAAAAAACCGCAGGACTCGAAGGGGGCCGAAAAAAGGGAGTATCGAGCGTGTGCTACTGGTACCTGTAAAACTGGCGGGATTATAATTCACGCCCGTCCGTTCCTGTACAGTTTTTTCTAAATCTTCGCCGGGCGCGGCTGCCGCGCCATACACCGCCATGAATTTGGAGGATTCCCTCCGTCCGGAGCGCACAAATGACAAACCGCGCTCGCCTAACCGCGCCAGTTTTGCTATATTCACTGCAAGTCGTACCCGCTTTCGCCTCCAGCTGAAAGCGCCAAACTACAATTTGGAGGAGTTCATGAAACGCTGGAGGATTTTCGCATTTACGTCGGTTCTTGTGCTGAGTTCAGGCGCAGCAGCCCACGCGCAACCACAGTCGCAGGATCCCGCTTCCCAATCCCAAGACGCGCCACCCGACGCCGCCTCACGCGGCACCCGTTTCCTGATATCCCTGCAAACCAGTATTTCCACTAAAGAAGATAAAGTCGGCAAGCAATTCCTGGCGCGCACCCTCGAACCTATCGCTTCGGCCGAAGGCGCCACCCTTCCCTCCGGAGCGCAAATCCGCGGCCACATTGACAAGATTCAGCCCGCTGGAAAAGTAGGTCGCGCGCGCCTCTGGCTCACTTTCGACGAGATCCGCAGTTCCACCGGCTGGATACCTCTGGTAGCCGATCTGATTGACGCCCCAGGCGTTCATTCCATTCGCGTGCTCTACGATCGCGAAGGCGAAATCCGCGCCACCACCAGCAAACAAGAAGACGCGGCTTTCGCCGCCGCCGAAGCCGCATTCATCGGCGCCGAGCCTGGGATTGCCTCGAAAAATAAACAAGATGCAGCGATGGGTGCGGCCATTTCCGCCGCCACTGCATTCATGATCACCTCGGGCCTGGGCCAGGAGCTCACCCTGCCGCAAAATATGAAGCTCGAACTGGTTCTCGAGCGGCCGCTGCACCTCGGCAGAGCCTAGACGCGTCGGACTGACAGAAAAGGTAGGCGGCAGGGCGTCAATCACCGGGCAACTTGCGCGGCGGTCGAAGTAGAAGGCTGCTCGAAAGCAATTCGGTCAATGGTCACCGCAATTCTGAAAAGCGGCGTAGGTTCACCCGGCAATTCCCAGCCGCGTAGCGTTTTCACCGTCGCGCGAGCCAGCACGCAGGAATGGAACTCCTTGTCCGCCGGCAAACAAGATGCCAGCTCGAGCGTTGTTCCAATCTCGAATGATATCTCCCAGCGGAACAAAATGCGGGTGCGCGAGATGTCGCGCAACCGCCCCGCCATGGAACTCCGGCGGCTGCCGCCGCGAGATGCAAAACTGCATGCGCACGTGAATGTCATTGCGCACAGCCTTTCGATTCTCTTCCAGGGTTCACCTAGGAAAGCGGCTGCAAGAAGATGGCCGACCGCACCGCCCGTCTCTGCTGACAATAAAGCCGTTACGTACCAGGCGATCCTCCGATTGCCCAACTCGCGCTGTTAGCCTATCCCACTTCAGGAAACGTCCCGTGTCCTATCCGCTCGCGGCCCCGCCGCTCCACTCTATTGGATTTCCGCTAGACTGCTGGTAGGCTGAAAGTTCCGATGACCATCCCGATTCCTAACCAGCAGCGCATCCTGATCGTGGAAGATGAAGACAACGCCCGCAAAGGCTACGAAGCCCTGCTGCGCAAATGGAACTGGGAAATTCTCGGCGTCGCTAGCGGTGAAGAAGCCCTCGCAAAATTTCAGGAATTCCAGCCCAGCCTGATTCTCGCGGACGTCGAGCTTCCCGGCATGAACGGCCTCGACCTGCTCAAGCAGTTGGGCGACGACATTCTGCGCATTCCCGTCATCATCATCACTGGTCGCGGCAGCGACGAACGCGTCGTGCAAGCCATCGAAGCGGGCGCCTACTGGTACATCGAAAAACCGCTGAAGCCTCCCGTGCTGCGCGCGTTACTCGAACGCGCGCTCGGCCTCGTGCGTAATCAGCAAGCCGTCGTAGCCCTCACCCGCGACCTGCGCGCCGCCGGAAAACTTGGCACGCTCGTCGGCACTTCCGCGCCAATGCAGGATGTAATGCGCCAAGTGGAAATCGCCGCGCCCTCCACCGCCTCGGTTCTCATCACCGGCGAAACCGGCTCCGGCAAAGAAATGGTCGCGCGCTCGATTCACCTGCTTTCGCCGCGCGCCGATCGCCCGTTCGTCGCGATCAATTGCTCGGCCATCCCCGAATCGCTGATGGAAAGCGAAATTTTCGGCCACGAGAAAGGCGCGTTCACCGGCGCGGCCGAACGCCGCATCGGCTGCTTCGAACTGGCCGATGGCGGCACGCTCCTCCTCGACGAAATCGGCGAAATGCCCGCGCAAACGCAGGCCAAACTTCTCCGCGTCCTGGAAGATCACAAAGTCCGCCGCCTCGGCAGCAAAGTCGAAACGCCCGTGGACGTCCGCGTGGTCGCCGCCACCAACAAGAATCCGGAACAAGCCGTCGCCGATGGACATCTGCGCCAGGATCTTTATTTCCGCCTGAACGTCTTCAACATCCATCTCCCTCCGCTGCGCGAGCACAAAGAGGATTTGCCGCTGTTAGTGGATCACCTGCTCGCCGATATTTCCGCCAAGCACGAACGGAAAGTCACCGGCGTCGGCACCGACGTCATGGAACTCTTCAAATCCTATCCATGGCCAGGAAATGTGCGCGAGCTGCGCAACGTGCTCGAGCGTTCCGCCATCGCATCGGACCGCGGCACCGTCGCGCGCCAGCATCTGCCGGCCGAATTCGGCCGCGTCACCGCCATGATCACCTCGGGCCTGGGCGGACTGCGCTTTCCCATCGGCACCACGGTGGACGCCGTCGAACGCGAACTGATCGTGCAGACCCTGGCCGCCACCAGTCAGAACAAAACGCGCGCCGCCGAACTTCTTGGCATCAGCCTGAAAACTCTGCACAATAAATTAAAAGAATACGAGGCGGGGCGACGAGATGCGTCTCAGCCTGAAAACTAAATTCACGCTGGCGACTTCCCTGCTGGTTCTGGCAGTCGTCACCACGGTCTCCGGCCTTTACATCGCGCGACTCACACGCCAGACTTTGCGCCAAGCCGATGATCGCGCGCGCTTCGTCGCACGGCAAATTTATCTCGCCTGCCAAAATTCCATGACGGACGCCGCCGCTCGCGGCGAATCTCCAGCCTCCTCCAGCCCCGCCGATTTGCGCGCCTACGTACAACGCGCGCTGGACAACAGCAGCACGCTGAACTCCGTGATGGAGTCGGCGATCGGTTATTCGCCCACGATCTACGAAATCACCATCAGCGACCTCGACGGAATCGTCTTGGTCTCGAGCGACGCCAGTCTGCGCGGCGAGAAAATTGCCCAGCGCCCGCCCGTGGATTCGCTCGTCCGCGGCGGTTTTTTCCAGCAATTGCGCACTCTCTACGGGCCGCCGCTGGTGTACGAAGATTCCCTCCCATTCAATATCAACGGGCCTTTCGGCGACATTCGCATCGGCCTTTCTTCAGCGCTGATCCGCAATGAAATCTCGCCCGGCCTGGTTTCCGCCGGCTATTACGCGCTGGCCTCTGTGCTGCTCTCGACTCTTCTCGCGCTGGTCGTCAGCCGCGCCTCGCTCGCTCCGATTGATCGCATCTCTGCCCAACTGGACCGCATCTCCGCCGGCGAATTCGATCTCGAGCCGGTCGAGCGCGGCGACGAATTCGGCGCGGTAAGCACCAAAATCATTGGCATTGGAAAGCAGTTAAGAGACGTGCGCGAAATTTTCAGCACTCTGCGCGAAAATCTCGATCAAGTCATGGGCGGCCTGGAAGATGGCCTGCTACTCTTCAACGCGCGCGGCAACGCGGTGTTGGTTAGCCCCTCCGTTGAGAAATTCCTCGGCCAGCGCTCCGAAGTCCTGCGCGGATTGCGCGTCAGCGAAATTTTCCCTCCCGGCCATCCCGCGCGCGAAGCTCTCGGCATCCACGGTGACGAAGTCGGTCACATCGAAAACGCGGAAATCACTCTCGCCGGCCTGCACGGCTCCCAGCGCATCGGCCTCAGTGCCCAGGTGATTCGCGAGCACGGCATCGCAATGGGCGCTCTGATCACTTTGCGCGACGTGGAATCGCTCGAGCGCATCGGCAACCAGCTGCAAGTCTCCGAGCGCCTCGCCGCGCTAGGCCGTGTCACCGCCGGAGTCGCGCACGAAGTAAAAAATCCGCTCAACTCTATGCGCCTCTGGCTGGAAGTGCTGAAAGCCAATATGCCTGTCGAGCCGGAACCGCAGCAGGCCGTGAAAATGCTCGATAGCGAAATTGACCGCCTCGACCGCGCCGTGAAAACTTTCCTGAATTTCACCAAGCCGCTGGAAATCAAGCTGGAAGAGACCGACCTGCGCATCCTGCTCGACGACGTGCTGGAAGCCGCGCGGCCTAGCATCGCCAAAGCGGGCATCGAACTCCGCGTGGATTTGCCTTCCGAATTTCCGCACGTGCTGGTGGATGGCCAGCTCATTCACCAGGCCGTGCTCAATCTTCTGCTCAATGCCAGCGACTTCACCGGGCCGGACGGCACCATCGCCCTCAGCTTGCGCCGCAACGGTGATTTCGCCGTCATCGCCGTTGCCGATTCCGGAACGGGAATTTCGCCCGAAAATCAGAAGAAAATCTTTCAGCTGTTCTTTACAACCCGTCCTGGAGGTACCGGCATCGGATTGGCAAACACTTTTCGGTTTGTGCAGTTGCACAACGGTCGGATAGAATTCGAATCCGAGCCTGGACGCGGCACTACCTTCCGCCTGGAATTGCCGCTGGCGCGTTTCCTGGAAGCGCCGGCTGGCAAACATCGGGATTTCGGCCAGCCGTTTGCGGAAGAGAAATTATAGGAGTTGAAAGTTTCAAGCCGTAGGTTAGAAGCTAGAAGATCAATGCCCAGCCGAAAAACGGAATCCGTGTTGCTGGCAGCCTTTTTTCTCAGTGGGCTGTCTTACAGCATGGCGGGGTGTTCCCACTCGCTCGTGAAAACCGCCGCGCCCGTCGCGGCTGCGCCCGCGCCCTCCACCGCCGATTCCAAACCCATCACCAACGTCGCGCCAGACACCGACGCTCTGCCGCCGGTCGAAACCGTAGCCCCTCCGCCGACTCCCACCGCCACCGCCGCCGCTCCGCTGCCGGTTGAGCCGACGCACACGAAGCTGCCGCCCCCTCCGCACCGCCAACCCACCGAAGCATCCTCCGATACACAAGCCGAGCAGCCCACGCGCACTCCGCCGCCCCAAATCTCGCCGCAACTTTCGCCCGGCGATCAAGCCAGCCTGCGCCGCAGCAGCGGCGAAGACGCCAATGTCGCCCAGAAAAATCTTCAACAAGCCAACGGCAAAGTCCTCAATGCCGCGCAGCTGGATCTCCAGGAAAAAATTCGCAGCTTCCTCGCTCAATCCGAAGAAGCCGGCAAAGCCGGCGACTGGTCCCGCGCCCAAACCCTGGCCCAAAAAGCCCGCCTCCTCTCCGTCGAACTCGTTGACTCGCTCTGACCAGAACACCACCCTCCAGATCGCGCAGTTAGGCGATTCACAAGAATCCAATTCGCAGGGAGTTTACTGTTTCCACAAAATGTGATATTTGATTTCGCGGTAATTCGATATGCTGCGACGGCGGAACGATTTTCATCGGGCGCTTATGGGTTAAAAGTCGTTTCGCAATGCTGTGAACTCGCAAGACCGCGGTAAGAATGACCCTGTTAGGGCACCAGAGAACTTTCTGGATGAAACCGCCAAAGCGATGGAAGCGAATTCTTTGGGCGTCAACTGTACTGCTGTTGGGCTTCGGGCCGCTGCTAAGGACGACGTCCGCGCAAGGCTACCGCTACAACCAAAGCGCGCTCGGAGTAGGTAACAATCCTTCCAGCATCGCGCTGGCCGATCTCAACGGCGACGGGATTCTCAACTTTGCCGTGACCAACCAAAACGACAACCCGCTTCGGTGCTTTTGAGTAGAGCGAACGGAACCTATGCTCCCAAAGCTGACTACAAAACCGGCAACGCGCCGCTGGCGATCGTCACCCCAGATCACGGGAAACTTCACTGAACCCGACAACTGCGCGGGCCCGTTGGCCGTAGGTCATGGTTGCACAGCTAACGTCAGCTTCACTCCGACGGCGAACGGGGTCAGCAACGGCAGTATCAGCTTTACCGACAATTTTGCTCCCCGAACTCAAGTCCTCCCGGTGACCTGGATGGGCCGGACCGCTGGAGTTTTCGATGTCGCTGGATCCGAATTCCAGTTCGATTAATGCAGCAAATACCGCGACGTCGCTTCTCACTCTAAATTCCGGTGGAGGATTCTCCGGAAAGGTGCAGCTGCCCTGCACCGGAGCTCCGTCGCAAGCAACGTGCACGGTTGCGAAATCTTCCGTGACACTCGATGGCTCAGCTGCAGTCACTGTGAACGTAGCCGTCACTACCACGGCTCCTTCGGTCGCAGCGTTCACAAGTCCCGACAGTTATTCCTTTCCAGAATTTCCCTTTGCAGCGCTTTGCGTCGTTGGCCTCGGAACGGCCGCGATGCCGCTCCTGGCGAGAAGGCGTCGGATCGCAGCGATGGTCGGGGCGGTCGTTCTTATCCTGATGATCTCCTCTTGCGGTGGTGGGGGCACCGGTCGAGGCGGAGGAGGAACGACTCCCGATACGCCACCTGGAACTTACAATGTGACGGTGTCAGGAACCAGCGGAAACCCGACGCATACCAGCACGATTGCCTTGACCGTGAATTAGCGGCAACATTTCCTGATAATATGATTTGGTGAGCGCTTACGACGTAATCATCGTTGGCGGCGGATTGATTGGCAGCTCGATCGCCTTCGAGCTTGCGTCTGAAAAATTGCGCGTCGCGATGCTCGATCGCCAGGAGCCGGGCCGCGAAGCATCCTGGGCCGCGGCTGGAATGCTTTCGCCGGGACCGGATTCGCCCGAATCTTCGGCGCTGGTGCCTCTCGGCAAAAAAAGTCTGCATCTCTACCCTGAATTCATCGCGGCGATCGAAAAAGCTTCGGGCAAGCCCACGGATTTCACGCGCAACGGCACGTTTGAAATATTCCGCGGCCGCCATGCTGAAATCGCGCGCAATAAAATGGTCGCCGGATTTCACCACCTGGGATTAGCCGCCGCAGCGATCTCACTGAACGAAGCGCGCAACCACGAGCCCTCGCTGGGCCCGCAGGCTGGCGCAGTCGCCTGGCTATCGGAAGAAGCAACGGTAGACCCACGCCTGCTCGTGGAAGCCGTCCTCGCAGCGGCAAAGCAAAACGGCGCCGAAATTCGCGCCCATTGCCCTGTGGATGTCCTGCTCTATGAAGGCCAAACTTGCGCCGGGGTGATTGCCGCCGGCCAGAAAATCGCAGCCAAACAGGTAGTCATTGCCGCCGGAAGTTTTTGCGGAACCATCACAGAAGCGGCCGCGCACGACGCCGATCCGCATCAACAGCTGCATCTAAACCAGTACGCCCCCGTCCATCCGGTACGCGGCCAACTGCTCGCGCTGCGTTCGCCAACCGTGCAGCTGAAAAAAGTTCTGCGCTCGGAATATGGCTATCTGGTGCCGCGGCGCGATGGCCGCATCATCGCCGGCAGCACCGTTGAAGACGCCGGCTTCGTAAAACAAGTCACGCCGCGGGGCGTTCGCCAAATCCTCGATGCCGCGCTCGAGCTAGCTCCAGCGCTGGCTGACGCGAAAATTGTAGAAGATTGGTCAGGATTGCGCCCCGGCACGCCCGACCTTCTACCTATCATCGGCCCTACAGATATCGCAGGCCTGTGGCTAGCCACCGGACACTACCGCAACGGAATTCTGCTGGCGCCGGCTACAGCGAAAATCATGCGCGATTGGATCGTCACCGGAAAATCGAATTTCAACGCGGAGAGTTTCTCGCCGCTACGTTTCACCGCCGCAAAATCCCACGAGCATGCGCGGGCGCACGCAAGTCGCGGCGCTTCCGGATCCTGACGCAGCAATCAAAAATCTAAAAAGGATCGCGATTGCGCACCGGCTCGCGATTCGCCGGGCCAGCCAGCGACGAAGCCTGCCCCGGCCCCGTGAACTGAACCTTGTCCGCATCCAAATAAAGCGAACGGTCAATCACCGCTTCCACCGTAGACCCGCGCGGCATCTCCGCATCCGGCCCGCGCGTCAGCAGCACCGCCGCCAAACCCGCTGCCGCCCCGGCCGCCGCGCCGATTCCCACGCCTCGCCCGCTCTGCGTCGCCAATCCCCCGATGCCCGCGCCGGCCGCTGTAGTCTTAGCGATCGTGCCGATGTCGTGCCCCTTTTCCGAGTCTCCGATGATCTTGCCTTCGCTGTCGGTAGTCTCGTTGCCTCCCGTCTCTGCATTGCTAGGCACCGCGTTCAGGTTCACCATGTACGCGTTCGGCAAAATCATAGTCGTCAACTTGATCATCAATTCGCCGCGGCCCTTCACACGCCCCGGCCGCTTCGACTCTGTGACTTCTCCGCTCACGTACGATCCCGCAGGGATCACCACTTTCCCGTCAATCATCACCGGAAACAAAGTCTCGAAGTACACCGGGTCGCCTGGCCGCGCGCTACGCGTGGACACCGCGTTATGCAGTACCAGCGGAATGTGCGTCCCCGCAGGAACCATGATCTTGGCCGCCGACGCCACGGCCGGAGCACCAGGAGCCGCCGGCGCACCCGCAGTAGCATTCGCAGGGGGTCCAGTCGCCGGCGAACCAACAGGGTTCGACCCAGACGTCGCTGCCGGAGCCTCAGGCGTGCCCGAAGCAGGCGCGCCACCAGATCCATCCTGCTGTTTCCGCGCCGTAGGCTGGCTCGCGGGTACGGTAGCGGGAGCAGCCGCCGCAGCCGGCGGGGGAGACATCGGCCCAGCATCCTGCGCTACTGCAGAAAGCGCGCAGCCAGCCGCCATCACCAATAGAAGGGCCTGCAGCAAGCGAAGCGAACTCTTTTTCATCTGACGCCTCTTCCACGCGATTCCATACGGGTTAAATACTAAAGATGCCTGCCCACGACCGGCGAGATGTATCCAGCATAAACTTCCCCGCCACCCGCCACGACATCCTTCCCAGCACCGCCAGCGCCAATGCACCCGTGTACGACTAAGACACCGCAAAATCCACAGCCACCCCGCAGCCGATATAATACCAACTGAGGCCTCCCTTGGGACCCCTCCAAATAGCCCAACTTCGTGTGCCGTCCTCTCTACGGCGCAAGACTTTGCTGATCATCGGGATTACCATGCTCGGCCTCGTCGGCGGCTTGTTCATGCTCTCGCGCATTGTCCTCATGCGCGGCTTCGCCATCCTCGAAGAGGATTTCGCCGGCCGAGACATCGCGCGGGCCTCCAGCGCCCTGGCGAACGAACTGAATACCCTCGACCAGACCACCAGCGAATACGCGACGTGGGATTTGACCTACGAATTTGCCCGCGGCCAGCGGCCAAGTTATATCAAGACTGAATTCCCGGCCCCAACCTTTCAGGAGCTGAAAATCAGCTTCGTCGTGATCCTCGATACCCAGGGCCGCAAGCTCTTTTCCACGGGCTTTGACCTCACCCACGGCGGCGAGATGCCCGTTCCCGCGGGCCTAGATGATCACCTGAAGTCCGGCGCGTTGCTCCTCAGCGTGAAAGATGCCCACAGCAAGATCGCCGGAGTTCTAGATCTTCCTGGCGGGCCCGCGCTAGTGGATGCCCGCCCCATTCTCGCCAGCGACGCCACCGGTCCAATTGCCGGAACCATGATCATGGGCCACCTGCTCGACGCCGCCGAAATTCAGCACTTGGCCGACCTCACGCTCATGCCCGTCGAGGCGCAGACGCTTTCTTCCTCCTCCCTCAGCCCCGATTTCAAAGCGGCAGCCGCGGCCATCTCCAAGGGCGCACCGAATTTCATCGCCCCGCTGGACAGCCAGTCCCTCGCAGCCTATCAGGTCTTGAACGACATTTATGGCCGCCCCGCCGTCATCATCCGCGTCCTGCTCCCCCGCACCATTTACGAGCAGGGCCACACCAGCCTGGTGCAATTTCTGCTGCTGCTAGTCGCTGCGGGATTCGTTTTCGGCGCGGCCACCCTCTACTTGCTCGAGCGTTTCGTCATCTCGCGCATCGCGAACCTCACCGAGAACATCACGCAAATCGGCGCCAGCGGCGATCTTTCGACGCGCGTGGATGTGCCGGGCCAGGACGAACTGGCATTCCTCGGCGTCGCCATCAACGGCATGCTCGAAGACCTCGAAAAATCTCAGATCGAACGCCACGAGGGCCGCGCGCGCCTGGCCATGATGATCGAGCGCATGCCCGCCGTCCTGTGGACCACCGACAAAAATCTGCGCTACACCTCCAGCATGGGCGCGGGCCTGGATTCGCTGGGCGTAAAATCCGGCGGCCTCACCGGCAAGACCCTCGCCGAATATTTTGAGACCAACGACGCTCAGCACCCTTCCATCAACGCGCACTGGCGCGCCCTTGCTGGCGAATCTCTCACCTACGAACTGCACTGGCAGAAGCGCATCTTCGAATCTCACGTGCGCCCGCTGCGTGGACCTGATGGCGAAATTATCGGCGTGATCGGCGTCGCGCTTGATATCACCGACCGCAAACAGCTCGCCGACCAACTCCGCCAGTCGCAAAAGCTGCAGGCCGTCGGGGAACTTGCCGGCGGCGTCGCCCACGATTTCAACAATCTACTGATGGTAGTGAAGGGCCACGCCGAGATGCTCCTCGATCGCTTGCCCGCCAGCACTGCCGATCGCCAAAGTCCCGCGCGCCAAAACGTCGAACAAATCCAGCAGGCCGCTGAGCGCGCCGCCGGTCTCACCCGCCAGTTACTGGCCTTCAGCCGCATGCAAGTGCTGCAGCCGCGCGTCTTGGACTTGAACGAAGTCGTCGCCGGAATGATTCAGATGGTTTCGCGCGTCATCGGCGCCAATATCGAACTCGCGTTTCTGCCCGGCGCCAACCTCGGCCGCGTAAAGGCGGACCCCAGTCAGATCGAGCAAGTCGCCCTGAACCTGGTGGTCAACGCGCGCGATGCCATGCCTGACGGTGGCCGCTTGACCATTGAAACTTCCAACGTGCAACTCGACCGCGATTACGCCACCGAGCACGCCGTCGTTGACCCCGGTCCCTACGTCATGCTCACCGTCAGCGACAGCGGCATCGGCATGGACGCCGCCACCCAAGCCCGCATCTTCGAGCCATTCTTCACCACCAAATCACAAGGCCGCGGCACCGGCCTGGGCCTCGCCACCGTCTACGGCGTCGTCAAGCAAAGCGGCGGCTACGTCTGGGTGTACAGCGAGGTCGGCCACGGCACTACGTTCAAAGTGTATCTGCCGATGGTGCAAGCGCCGATGGAAAAGAAAGTGCCGGAAAAAATCACCAGCGGCCACGAACCTGGCACCGAAACAATTCTGTTCGTCGAAGACGAACAAAGCGTACGCGAACTCGTCAGCGAATATCTCAAAGCTCGCGGCTATCACGTGCTCGACGCAGCCGACGGCGTGCAAGCACTGGAAATCGCTGCCGCCCACAAAGGAAAAATTCACTTGCTCATCACCGACGTAGTGATGCCTCGGGTGAGCGGCCGCGAACTCGCTGCGCGCCTCGCCCCCACTCGCCCCGATCTGAAAGTTCTATACATCTCCGGCTATACAGACGACAGTGTGTTCCGTCACGGCGTCCTCGAGGGTGGAATGGCCTTCCTGCAAAAACCGTTCAACCTGAAAGTACTCGCAACCAAAATCCGCGAAATTCTCGAACACGTCCCCGTCAGCTCCTTACGCCAGTAAATTTCGCCGCAAAACACACGCAATCTAAGCCTGTGATTTGGCCTTGGTAGCGGCCGCCTGCTTTTTAGGCGGGCATGTTTGACTTGGCCGACCACGCGTGAGCCGAAAGCTCAACACAAATAAAAAGCCCGCCCCCAGTCATCCAAGGGCGGGCTTTTTTATTCCGTCGAATTTTCCTGCACGTACTACGGAATGGTTATGGCCACGCTCACCATGCCCGCTGCTCCGGAGTAATTTTGATCGCCACTATACGTCGCGGTAATCGTGTCCGTTCCCATCGCGAGGTTCGTCCTGGTAATGGACGCTGTAGCCGCGGCCAACCCAGTATTAGGATCGCTGCTGCCGGTAACGGTAACTTCTCCCAGTTTCTTTCCGCCCGTGGTAAAAGTCACCTTGCCGGTCGGCGGATTGCCGAAGCTGGAAGTACCCACCGTCGCCGTTAGTACCACGCTCGCACCCACCGCGGCGGTTGTGGGGCTTGCTGTGACCGTAACCGCGGTCACGCCCTTGGTGATTACGAACGACGCTGGCTTCGCTTCGTTCGGCAGGAAGCTCAAATCGCCAGTGTAAGTCGCGCGAATCGTGTGGGTCCCTACCGAGAACGTGTTAATCGAATTCGGCGTAAGAGTGTTTCCTTGGGAATTCAGCTTGAACGGATTTCCCGGAACCCGCCTGCCGTCGTCTGTGAGGATCACGCTGCCGGTCGCCGTCCCGAATCCAGATCTTCCCGCCACGTCTGCGCGCAGGAACACGATGCTGCCGTACCCGCCGCCCGTAAACGGCACTGTGTCCGTTTGCTGTGCATTGAGCGAGAAGAACGAGATTTTCGTAGTGCTCAGCTCCGGAAACACAAAAATCGGCACCGCATTCGAATCGCTGTGCCCAAACGTCCCGTCGCCGAAGTAATCCGCCGTCACAAGCGAAGGACCGCCCGGCAGCAGATGCGTCGTGGTCTTGATCGTTCCGTTTGCGCCGAGCGTCAAATCGCCCGCCGGATTCTGATTATTTGTTTTCAGCGCAATCTGTCCCGAGGGCGTGCCGCCTTTCGCGATCACCGCTACATCCACATTCGCCGCTTGCCCGTGCACCAGGAATCCAGGACTCACCTTCAGCAACGTCACCGTCGGAGTGAACGTCACCGACTTCCAGTTGTTCACCAGGTTCGTCGCGTTCACCGAACCCAGCCCCGTCGTCAGGTCATATCCCACACCCGAAGTGTACCCGGTGAGCACTCCGATCGGCGCGGTGCCTTCGGTGCCGCAATTCGGCGAACCGGCAGCGCAAGGAACCGCATTCGTATCGGCAGTGATGTCATTGAATATGCATGAAGCTGCCGGCAGCGTCGTCAGAATCGCGTTGCCATTCACGTTGCAATTTGCCGGGTTCTGTTGCGCCACCAGCTTGTAAAGCACAAAGTTGGCGTTACCCTGGCGCGCATGCGTCTTCTGGTTCACCAGCCCCAGAATTCCCGCGAACGCTGGCGACGATACGGACGTGCCGCCGAAGCCCGCGAAATCCTCGAACGGCGGATTCAGATCGCACATTCCGGTCGGAGTGAGGTCCGCTTCGCAAATGATGTAAAACGATCCCAGGAATCCGTTGCTCGCAAACAACGAAACGTCCGGAATGTCCCGCACGCTGTCTGCCGGCACGCCTACGCCCGTTTGCCAGGAAGGTTTCGGGTATCCGCCGCTGCAGCTTGCAATGTGCGATCCATCCGAGGAAACGCAACTGCTCGCGCCGCCGCTCCCTCCAATGATATTGAGGAAGCCTGCGAGACTCGCGTCATTACAGTTGGCAATCGGATCCGTCGAGAATCCGATAAACGCAAAAATCGAGTTCGTGCAGCTGTCATTCCACGGCAGCTCGGGGATGTATCCCAAAGCCGACGCCTGCGTCGTAGGATCGTTGGTCGCGCTCCAGAATTGCGCCGGATTGAAGAAGTTTCCGCCGAAGTCGGTGCCGCCCACGGCGATGTCGAACGGCGTGGAAGCATCGCCGCTCACCGCCAGCCCGTCGCGCGCCCGTGTAGCCGTGTCAAAGTTGTCGCATCCCGCCGAGCCGCCGTCGCCCGCCGATACGAATGCGCTGATGCCTTCCGCCGCCGCCTGTTCCCACACCGCGTTCCAGAACTGGTTTCCCGCCGTGCCCAGGTGCAGTTCGCACTGCCCGAAGCTCATGCTGGAAATGGAGGCGATGTTGTGGTCGGCAATGTACAGCGCGGAAAGCGCAATGCCCTCTGTGGTATTCGTGCTCGAGGAAACCACCATCTTGATTTTCGCGCCCTTGGCCACGGCGCCAGACCAAGTCACGTCAATCACTGCCTCTGGCTCGACGTTCGGATCAATCCCCGGATCCGGCCCGTTCAGCACCACTTCCGGGTCGTTCACAGGTAGGTTGAAAAGCGCGCGGAAATTGTGTACGTCCGACACGTTGGCGTCACCATATTTTTGTCATCCACAGCCTGCGAGATTCGTGACTGCACGTTGGCCGACTGCGCTACTGTTGCCACCGCTGCGCTGAAGAGGAGCGCGAACACAACCGTAACTGCTGCAATGAATCTTGTTTTCATCGAAATCTCTCCTGGCGTCAACCGCCCCCAAAAAGTGCACCAGTGCACACTCCCGCTGCGAGCGGTTCGTATGCCAAGGTAGCGACGAGCAATTAATAGTAATCGCGACGCGATGTCAAGCGAACACGCTGGGATGACAATCTTTTTACAATGATTGAGCGTGGGGGGCGGGCCTAGTACTCCCAGCGACTATTCCGGCTGCCTCCGTGCCCGCCTTCGGCACTTCTTCCCGCGGTAGTCTTCTGTGAATGGGGTGTAAAACCGAGAACCGGTAAGTTTCGTCAGGGTACGGCTGCTTCAGGCGTGCCACAACCGCCGCAAAACCATTGCGGCTTTAGCCGCTGCGGCGCTGCTAGGTAAGAATCACGGTCTGCCCGGTAAGATCAAATCGCTTCCGGCAACGAATATTCCGGCACGCCACCATATCGTCCATGCGCACCATATAAGACCGCGCCTTCGCGAATTTCGCGCGATCGTCCTCATTTCCGCCCGGAGGCAGCGCGCCCTTCTTCGTGCGCGCCATCCACCGCACCGGGTACACTCCCTCTTCCCGGCAATGCGGACAAACCAATGTCATCTGCTTGGTTTCGGGCTTCTCGTCGTAATATCTTTTTTCGTCCATGCGCTTTAGCCCGCCTGAGTTTTGAATTGCCCTTCTGTCCAGATTCACAAATTGTATCCCCGCGTCGCGCCAGCGCGGCAACCAATATTCCAAAGCCGCCAGCACGTGCCCGCGTTTCCCTTCCAGGACGCGATGATCGCCATCGTGTAAAAGGACGATATCCCCGCCACGCGCCCTGCGCAAGCGCTGAATCACCGGCTCAGGCGCGTGCGTCCGCCAATCCCGCGCCGCCACATTCCACATCGCCACCCCTGCCCCGCCGCGCCGCCGCACGATTCCATCGAGCAAAGGGCTGCGATATCCAAACGGCGGCCGCATCCATCGCGCCGATTTTCCCGTAGCGGAAACGATCGCTTCATCGCATCGGTCGAGTTCCTCCGCGATTCGTCCCGGCGTTAGAAATGTCAGCGAAGGATGAGTCTCCGTGTGATTGCCAATCGCGTGCCCCCGCTCCGCAATCTCCCGCGCAAGAGCCGGAAACGCACGCACCCGCTGCCCAATCAGAAAAAAAGTAGCCGTCGCGTTGTGCCGCGCAAGAAGCTCAAGCACTCCCGGCGTAACAGACGGATTCGGTCCATCATCAAACGTAATCGCCATGCATGACGCATCATCCAAACGCCGCAACGTCCGCCCGAAAAGCTGCGAACCCGGCGCGAGCGCCCCCCACGCAAACAACCCGCCCGCCGCGCACACTCCACCCGCCGCAAACCACGCTGGATTAATCGTCATCACTGCTCAAATCTTCGCACGCGCCCACGCCGCCTGCGCAACAAATGCGGAATTTTCGAAGCCGCGTCGCGTCCACGTCCGTTGGGATTTCCCCGGCCCTTTTGTTACGATGTCCCCTTTCGCAGCCACAAAATGCTCACCTCACCGCAGGCGCGCCAAAAAATCCCCGATTGGTTCCGCTGGCTCGCGCTCCTCTGGCTCGTCATCTGGATCGCAGCCTACTGGCACGCCTGGGGCCCCGCGAATTTTCTCCACCTCTGCGACATCGCCGTAATCCTCACTTGCATCGGCCTCTGGGCCAACAGCGCGCTCCTCATTTCCAGCCAAGCCGTGTCATCGGTACTGATCGACATTGTCTGGACCCTCGACACAGCCACCAGATTGATTTTCCGGCCGCCACCTTATCGGCGGCACAGAATATCTCTTCGACGCCACCACTCCGCTCTGGGCCCGGCTCCTCTCGCTCTTCCACATCGTCCTGCCCTTCATACTGCTCTGGTCGCTCAGCCGCCTGGGCTATGACCGTCGCGGTTGGAAACTACAATCCGCCATCCTGGTCCCCGTCCTGATCGCCTCGCGCTTCGTCACCCCCGACCAAAATCTCAATTTCGCCGTCACCGATCCCTTCCTCCATCGCTCCTACGGCCCCGCTCCCACGCATCTCTGCATCACTTTCCTCTTCCTCGTCTTCATGGTTTATTTCCCCACGCACTTGCTCTTCACCGCCTGTTCCTGCCGCCGTCGGCAGAATCACACGATGTCCGTAACAAATCCACGCCAGCAAGCGTATAACATACGGCCAGAACATCCAGCCGCATCAGGAGACAGGAGCCTCATGAAAGCCACCGATTTCGAATTTCGCAATCGCTTCTGGATTTTCGGCCTGATCTTCGGCCTAGGCTTCTGGCTCTACGCGCTTGATCACGTCAACGTCGTGCAATATCTGGTCAACCGCACCGTCGGCGAAAATCTCCCACGCCGATCTGCTCGCGCGCTGCGCCCTCGCTTTCGCCGCGCTGCTCATGCTGCTCACCGCGCTGCTGCGCACCTGGGCCACGTCCTACCTCCGTCTGATGTAATGCAGGACAACGACCTGCGCGCTGAGAAAATCGTGGCCTCCGGTCCCTACCGCCACGTGCGCAATCCTCTCTACCTCGGAAATATTCTGATGTCGTTCTGCATGGGCCTGCTGGCAAGCCGCGCGGGATTCCTGCTGATCGTGGTGGGGAATCTGATTTTCTGCCTGCGCCTCATTGGCCTGGAAGAATCCAATCTGCAAAGAGAGCAGGGCGAATCCTACATTGAATTCTGCCGCCGCGTTCCCCGGCTATGGCCGTCGCTCGAACCGCGCCTGCCAGACAGTGGGCTAGAGCCTCACTGGAAACAGGCATTCCTGGGCGAACTCTTTATGTGGGGATTTTTCGCAGCCATCACCGTTTTTGCAGTAACTCTGAATTCCCAGGCGATGTGGATCACCATGGCGGTGTCCATCATCCTTTATATTGCGTCAAGCTACCTGATTTCCTCGCGCAAGAAATCACAAACACCTTCGTAGCAGGCGGCAAACAACATTTCCGGCTCTATTCTGTCTGCCGTACCGCCCGCAAATCAATTCCTAGCTGCTGGCACTTCTTATATAGATGACTGCGCTCCAAACCCAAAGCCTTCGCAGTATTCGTCATGTGATGATGATGCCGCTTCAATTCCGCCACCAGCGTCTCACGCTCGAAAGCCTCGACCCGCTGCGACAACATCCCGGTCTCCATGGCAGTTCCCGACGGCGCTTTCCCGCCGACGCCACCACTCACCGCTGCGCCAGGCAACGCCCGCCGCACCGTCTCCGCCTCTACCAAATCCCCGGGCGCCAGCAGCAACACGCGCTCCACCACATTCCGCAGTTCCCGCACATTGCCCGGCCATGAATAACGCTCCAGCTCCGCAATCGCCTCCGCCGACAACTTCCGCAGCTTCCAATTATTCTGCTCCTCCAACTGCCGCACGAAATGCTCAGCCAGCACGCGCACGTCCTCGCGCCGTTCGCGCAAAGGCGGCAACACAATCGGAAACACAAACACGCGATGATACAAATCCTCGCGAAAAGTTCCCTGCCGCACCTGCTCTTCCAAATTGCGATGCGTCGCCACCACCACGCGCACATCCACTGCGAACGGCTTGTCCCCGCCCACTCGCTCGATCTCGCCTTCTTCCAGCACGCGCAATAATTTCGCCTGCATAGTCATGGGCATGTCGCCGATCTCATCCAGAAACAACGTACCATGATGCGCCTGCTCGAATTTCCCGGTGTGCCGCGAAGCCGCCCCCGTAAACGACCCCTTCTCGTGTCCGAACAATTCGGTTTCCATCAACTCCGAAGGCACCGCCGCGCAATTCAGCGAAATAAATGGCCCACCACGCCGCGGACTTTTCTCGTGCAGCGTCCGCGCAATCAATTCTTTCCCCGTCCCCGTCTCGCCGCGAATGCAAACCCGCGTTTCGCTCGCGGCCACGTGCTCCACCTGCGCCATCACTTCCTTCATCGCCGCGCTGGCCCACACAATGTGATGCCGCCCCAATCGCCGCTTTAGATCGCGATTTTCTTCCTCCAGATGGCGCACGCGCAGCGCGTTCTCCACCGTCAGCAAGAGCTTCTCACTCGAAATGGGCTTCTCCAGAAAATCGCTCGCTCCCAGCAGCGTAGCCTTCACCGCCATGGCAATCGAAGCCTGCCCCGACATCATCACCACCGGCGAAGCTAGTCCGATCGCCTTGAAATCTTCGAGCAGAGCGATCCCGTCGCGCCCCGGCATCACCACATCGGAAAGAATCAGATCGAAGCGCTCGGCTTTCGCCAACTCGAGCGCCCGTGCCGCATTGTCGCAAACCGTCGCCTCATGCCCCGCCAACCGAAACGCACGCGCCAAGGACGCCAGCGTGTTCGCGTCATCATCAATAATCAATATGTGGGCTTTTACGGACACAGGCGGCTACGCCTCGTCTTCTTTTTTCTCGAAGACCATCGGAAAAGTCTGCGCCTTGTGCGGCGGCTTAATCGGCAGGTCAATATGGAACGAAGTCCCAACGCCTGTCTCGCTCTCAACAGAAATTCGCCCGCCATGATCCGCCACCACCGCCTGGACGATCGCGAGCCCCAGCCCAGTTCCGTGCTGCTTGGTCGTGTAATACGGCGTGAACAGCCGCTCGGATTCTTCCGGCGTTAGTCCCGTGCCAGTATCCGAAATCTCCAGCGTCACTTCGCCATCCTTGTGCGCCGTGCGCAACATCAGCACGCCGCCCGCAGGCATCGCATCCATCGCGTTCAGCACCAGGTTCTCGATGGCCCGGTGCAGCAGCGTCGCGTCCGCCTGGAGCTGCGGCAGTTCATCCTCCAAATGCAGCTCCGGAGTAATCGCCGGGCGCCCCACCGCGCTGAATTGTCCTTCGAAAAGCTTTACCACCGTGCGCACGATCTCGTTCAGGTTCATCGTGCTCAATTCCGGCTGCGGCATCTTCGCGAAATCGCTGAAGCGCCCCACGATCGCCTTCAGGTTTTCAATCTCCGCCAGCAATATGCCCGTCGACTCCTGAAAAACTTCCTCGAATTGCCCGGAATCCTGCTCACGCGCTTTGCGCAAATTCTCCACGGTCGTCTGCAGCGGAAACAACGGATTCTTCAATTCGTGCGCCAGCCGCCGCGCCAGTTCCCGCCACGCCGCCACGCGCTCCACCTGCACCAGTTTGTCGCGCTGCTCCACCAACTGCTCCGTCATCTTGTTGAACGAGGTCGCCAGCTGCCCCACTTCATCGCGCCCGCGCACATTCACGCGCGCGTTCCAATTCCCATCCGCCACTTCCTGTGCGCCCTGCGCCAGTTTCTGCACCGGACGCGTCACCCGCGCCGCGCCCCACCAGCTCAACATCAGCCCAAACAACAATCCCACCGCCACTACTCCCAACGCCAGCCAGCGAATCCGCCGCTCCAAACTCACGACGGCGCGCTGCGAGCTGCCTACAAATAACACGCCCAGTAATTCCTTCTGCCGCCCCTGCAAAGGCAACGCGTGAAACATCTCCGCACTCGCCGCGTCAATGCTCCAGCGGATCTCGGTGGACTGCTCGACCGGGTCCGCCTTTTCGTTCGCTACCAGTGGCGCGAACCGATCCGCATCCGGCGTCGGCCCATTCGCGTCCAGCAAATTCGCATCTTGAAATTCCGGATCCAGATTCAAATACAACAGCGCGCGCATGTTCCCCGGCAGCACCAGTGAAGCCAGAAAATCCTTGCCCAATCGTTCACCGCCCACCACGTACAAATCCCGGTCACCCACGCGCACCGTAGCAACAGACAGCAGCGCCAGCGCCGGCCCGTTTTCGGTATCGAGTTTCGTCAGGAACGGCCCGAGCGCCGGCCAATCCTGTGGCTTGGTCACCCATTCCATTTTGTAGCTGAAGCGCGCCGGGGACTCCTGCGAGGAAATAATTGTCCCGTCGTTGTTCACGAAATCCAGCACGTCCAACTGGTGCGATTTCGAAACGCCGTGCGCGTCGTTCACATATACCGACACATCCGCGTTCGGCCGGCTCAAATCTATCGCCATCCGCACGGTCGACTCCGCGTCGGCGATGCCCTTCACGCTTTGCACCACTTCGCTGCCGCGCCGCTCGAACTCGCGCTGAAATTGCGCCAGCAGTGCATCGCTGTGCTCGCGATTCATTTCCTCAAACGCCCGCCGCGTCACGACGGTGACCCCCGCCGCGATCAATCCCACCGACAGCAGCAGCGCCAGCATAAAGTTGACGAACAACCTGGTCCGAAACGTCACGATGTTCCTTTGGTGGTACGGGGCCGCCCGCCGAAGTCTCGACGGAGGCGCCCCTCTTGCCTGTGCGTCCTAGAATCTTTGTGGGTCGTGGCTTTAGCCACGACAGCAGCATTGTAATTTCCGCGCGGCTTTAGCCGCTGCAGTTCCCACTCCAGGTCTGCGACACCACCTCACTGCACGCCCGTCGCCACATCTGCTTCCAACCAAACATCCGCCAGCGGCCAATTCTCGCCCGGCCCCGGCGCTTTCCAATCCCGCACGCGCGCGCTGAGACCGTAAACCTGCGGCAGCCAAACCAACGGCACCACGCGATACGTGTTCAACACCGCCCGCTGCTGCTTATAAATGTCCTCCGGCGTTGCCGGTCCGGGAACGGTACTGCGTCTAGCGGCTTCATCGTGTCCGTATCAACCGCTAAAAAATGCTCCGGAGCGCCTCGCCCGGCTGCGGCGACGTCATCCGCCAGCGCACCAATCGCGCATCTACATGCACCGTTTGCAACCCGGCGCTGCGCGAATTCCCCACGGCAGCACCAGGAATAGCCTGCGCCCGCAATGCCATCCCCGCTTCCTTCGCGTTCACCACAATTCGCTCCGCCACACTCTGCTCCAGCGGATCAGCGGAATCATATCCCAACACCAAAGGCCCCGCCGCCGCGATTTCCTTCGAGAGTTCCTTCGCGTGCTCCAGATCCGCCGCGCTCGGCGCCCCCGCCGGAAACAAAAACGCAGCCCCACTCGACCACTGCGGCAGCAACCCGCCCGCAGCTTCCCCAGTCTTCTGCAAAATAAAATTTACAATCGCAACGCGATCAATCGCAAGCGATAGCGCCTGCCCCATTGCCGGTTCGGCTGCCCCACCGCGCGCCGGTCCATTCGCTGGCCCGGTCTTTTGTGCGGTCGCTTGGCCAGAAACCTTTGCGGTCGAGCGAGCACTCGCCGCGGTTGCTGCGTTCGGCGCAGTATTCCCACCGACAAAAACCAGCGCCAGCAATTCGTCCGGCTGCGAAGCGCTAACGCGTACCCCCTGTTCCGCGGCCCGCCGCGCATCTTGCGGCGCAATCTCCGTCAGATCCGTTTTGCTCAATTCCAGGTCAACAAGCCGCTCGTGTGCGCTCCGCCCCATGGCAATCTCAATCCCATCCACAAATGGTCGCCCCTCGCGAAATTCCTCATTCGCCGCCAGCACCGCCCGCTTGCCCGCCTCGAACGCCGTCACCCGAAACGGCCCACTCCCAGCCGCTCCGATAGGCGTATCAACCGCGCCCCAATGCTCAAACACAAGCGGCCCGATCTGCGCGAGTGCCACCACTTCTTCCGGCGAGGAGGTCGCGACAGGCGGATCAAGCGATGCAATACTCGCCCCAATCTCCACGCGCAAGGTCCCCCCATACCGCGGCCGCCGCGCACTCCGCGCAGGCATCACGGCAAATGTCACAACCGCCAGCGCGCTAATTACCGCAAATCGCTGTAACAATATAAGCCTCGTATTCACCGGTCTTCAGATTGTGAACGACCGCGCGCGCGGAGCTGCCCTCTGGCTCAGGATGCAAAGCCACCACCGGTCCGTCGAATTCCACTGGGTTGCCGGAGGGGACCGCCGGTAGGGGAGTGCCTTTCGACAAGTATCCTCGAATCGAGTCGCTCTGCGTCCAATCACCCTCCGCAGTAAACAACAAAACGAATTCGCTATGGCATGTTTCGGGAATACTCGTACCCAAGCTATTCGGCAGGCCCGGTATTTCGACGACGGGGCCACCAAGAACGCGGGGCGTTTGGAGGCCCTTACATTGCAGGATTCCCGTGAGCTCCGGATCGCCTACGCACTCAAAGCCTCTGAGCGATATTCTTCCTTCCTTCAGATCAATCGTGCCCTGTGGGTCGCGGGCCGGAGGCGTCGCCTGCGGAATAGGGCTCGTGCGCGAAGCTTGCCATTGAGACCTCGCGAGTTTGTACGTTGTAAGGCGGTTCGTTCCCAGGACCAAAAGCGTCAGCTCACCCGAAGCCGGATCTTTCAGCAGCGCAAAGTCCAAAAACCGTTCCGCCTGCTTCCACACCAACCGCCCTTGCAGCGACAGGGACTGCGCTTCGGCTCCCGCATCGGCAGAAACCACTTTGGGCGCCGCGACGATCATCACCGGAACCGCAGCCCCATCGCTCGAATCGTTGAGAACTTGCATCACCCAGACATATTCGTCGGCGGATTCAGAAAGTGAGAGCTGCAATGGCACGACGGATTGCGCGGCAGCGGAATTTTCTGGCACAAACGAGAAACTGTGGCGTTGCAATTGTGTTCGAACCGCCGCTTCGATAGCGCCGGCGTTCGAATCGTCGAGCGAAGAGAGGTTTTCCACTTCGAGCCTCACAGAAGTGGGGCTCATTGCTGCGGCAACCTTGTCGGCAAGCTTAGCCGCCGCATCATTCCAAGATTTTGGCAGCGTGGACGTCGTCTGCGTATGACTCACACCCGATGTAGCGCCCAAAAAGAAGCCAATCAGAATCGTGTACAGCGCAATGCGAATGGCGAGAGGAATCCGGCAGGAAGGCCGCATCAGTGTGCGCGAATCGTAAATCACATTCGCGAATCGTCATCTTAGCACACCGCCGAATCCGCAAAGCCGCGCGCATCCCGCATCGAGTGTCCGCGCAGTTAATCCGTAGCAGGGGCAGTCTCGCCTGTGTTCTTTCTCTGATTCGTCATCGTTTGCGCAGCGAAGGATCTCGCCTCGATTCTAGCCGGACGGCCTTGGAGGCATAGCGACTCCTGGCGCTGCTCCTTCTCTTGCCTTCCCGCAATTCACGCCAGCAGGGTAGCTGCGGCTCAGCTCCAGGACGCAATCTTCGCTGCGGCGGTCGCGTCGCATTGTCTCCTGGTCCTCACCGTGCCACCCGCAAGGGTTTTTTGCCGGCGTCACTCCCAGACCAGGCTGCCCTACTCGCGGAACAGGCCGCGAGAACCCCGGCCGGGAATCCCATCGATTTCGCAGCGTGCCAAAGTCACCGCATCACGGTTTCCCGCCAGCCCGCGAAGGCGCATCATTCAACCCCGGAAAAGCCTGCGCCGACTTCAGCACATCATTCGTAAAGAAAAATTTCCCGTCCGTCGGCACCATCATGATCTGCACGCGGTCGCTCAACCTCTGCGCCACCGTCAATTGCACCAGCATCGGGTTCACCTTCAGCGCCGACGCCTCCAGCTGCATTTTTTCCGCGCCCGCCTGCGCCGTCACGCGAATCTCATTCGCTTCCGCGTCGGCCAGCAGATCCTGCCGCTCCTTTTCCGCTTTCCCGTCAATCACTTTCGCCTGCGCCGCCGCTTCGGCGCCCTTCACCGTTTCCTCGTTCTGCGTCGCCGCCAGCAAAGTGCGCCGCTGCTGCTCCGCCTTGGTGTCAATCACTTTGGCTTGCGCCTCCGCCTCGGCATTTTTTACGCGCGCCTGCGCCGCCGCGTCCGCATCTTCAATCGTGGTCTGCTTGCGCGCCTCCGCTTCGAGCTTCGATTGCTCGATCTGTTTCTGCTTCAGTGGCAACGTGTACTGCATCGCATCCGATTCCGCCTGCGCCATCAACACCCGCGTGCGCGCGTCCGCTTCCGAGTGCTTGATCTGCCGCACCTTCTGCGCCTCCGCCTGCGATTCCGCGATCTTCACTTTTTTCTGCTCGATGCTCTGGTCCACCGTCACCTGGTCGTCTTCCTGCTCCTTCATCAATAAGCCTTGCAACCCCTGCTGGTACTGTTCTGGCAGCAATACTTTGCGCAGCAGCACTTCCTTCACGATGATTTGATCCTCGCCGAGTCGCGCCGTGATGGCCTGCGTCGCGCGCTGCCGGAATTCGTCGCGCTTGGTGGAAAAAACATCACGCACGATGTAATTCGGCGCGAGGTCGCGAAAAGTGCTGGTCACCACCGGCGCAACAATCTCGTCCTCGATCGGCTGCGGCAGGTTCGCGTCCACATAATCCAAATGACGCGGATCAACCCGGTAACGCACCGTCACCGCGAGGCCCACCGACAATCCCTCGCGTGCTTCCACCGTAAGCACCTCGAGTCCCTTGTCCCGCGGATTCTCCGACGCTGCCGTCGAATAAACTTTCTCGCGTATGTCGAAAAGCTGCGCGCGCTGAATCAGCGGCAGGAGCCAATGCGTCCCCGCATACAAAGTTCCCGGCCGCACCCCCGAAATCTGGCTCACACGTACCGCCGCGTAACCATCCGGCACCACCAGAATGCTTTTGCCCAACAGGCTCGACAGCGCCGCAATCGCCGCAAGCTTCGCAGCAGCCGACCACCGGATCGCACGCCGCGGCCCCGCCGATCGTGGCGGCAAGTAAAATGTAGGCTGCGCAGCAGGCGTGGCAGTGGGGCCGACTGTTCCAGACAGCGGACCACTTTCGCTCGAAGCCCCCGCAGTCTGATTCACGGCCGGATCTTTGGGCGCGCGCTCACCTAAACGCAGGATGCGATTCAGTTCAAACGCCAGATAAATGTCATAAAGCACGATCCCAACAGCCACAGCCAAAAACCCGAAACTAACCAAAAACAACAACAGCCGCAGAAAAAGCATGTGACACCTCGTGGCACAGCCACTCTTGGTTGTGCTCCCGCTCTTGCCTTGTTCGCTACGCCGCCTGCTTTTCCGACCCGCCGCGCCTGCGCGCCGGCGAATTCGCCGCCATCCTCTGCGCCACTGTCTGCACCGCAGGCCGCGCTGGCATCAGCTTCATCAGCACCACCAAGCTCAGCCACTCCATCCCCAACGCCACCGCATACGAAACGAAAATCGCTCCTGCCACCGCCACAAATCCAATTCCGCTTTCCATGGCCAAGTCCTCCCTATGAGCTGGGCTGCAATCAGACGAAAAGCAGGAAGGTAGCCAATCGAGGAAACAGGAAGTCTCAGAATGCGAGCTGAGGCCCCGACCCAGCATTCTCAACACCTTGCCGCCAAAATGCCGCAAACTCAGCCGCAGCTAAACTCCCCGTCGCCCGCGCATAAATGTGGCTGCGCAAACACGCTGTGGGCAATCCCACTCGGCGGAGAACACCCACCGAAGGTGATCGGCATTGAAAGCCGCATTGTTCGTGCGTAGTCTCTCGATGGGGCCGCACGCCTTTTGCTCGAAATATTACGTGTACCAAAAAGTTGATTATGGTAATTGATACCTAAGCGCTCGGAAGAATTCGTATGGGAACCATACACGACTGGATTGGGGTTGTAATCTGGGGCGCCGTTCTCGGAAGCGCGAACGCATTGCTGTTCGGTCCCAGGCAAGCTCCAGACGGAAGCAAGACCGGCTGCTCGTGGGCTGACGGTGTGTACTGGGCTGCTGCCGGTTTGTCATATGGAATCACGATTACATTTCGTGGGCAGGCGTTCCGTCCACCTCTGCTGATCCTAATGCTCGTCCTGGTAGCGAGCGGTATCGCCGCCAATAAGCTGGCCCCGCTCAAGCCTCCGCGCATTGACAAATCCCCGCCCATTGATAAATCCCCATACCGCCAGTAATTTCGATACGACGGAAATTTCGAGCTGGGACGCGATCCATCACCTGCAACGTCCAATCACGCGCAACCACCCGACCTCTGCTAGAATCTGCTTCGTACACATACGAATCCCATGGCCACCACACCCACTCCCGACCAAGAACGCCGAGGCGCCCCGCCCTCCGACGCCAGCAATCGCACCCGCCCCGGCCAGCTTTCCGGCGGCTTTCAACTCTTCCGCATCTTCGGCATTCCCGTGTACCTCCACTCCAGCTGGCTAATCATCTTCCTGCTGATCACGGTCTCACTCGGACAGCAGTTCACCTCCCTGCATCCCGCGTGGTCCGCGCAACAGCGCTGGGCGCTCGGCATCATCACCAGTGTTCTCTTCTTCGGCTCGCTGCTTTTCCACGAAATCAGCCACAGCATCGTCGCCCGCCGCTACAAAATTCCGGTGCAGTCCATCACGCTCTACGTCTTCGGCGGCCTCTCCAGCATCTCGCGCGATCCTTCCAGCGCCCTGCAGGAATTCAATATCGCCATCGCCGGCCCAGTTTCCAGCCTGTTCCTCGGCGGCTGCTTCTGGCTGGTCAGTCATTATTTCCATGGCAACGAACTGGTAGTCGCCTCCTGCACATGGCTCTGGGAAATCAACGTAATGCTCGCTGTCTTCAATCTCATTCCCGGATTTCCGCTCGACGGTGGCCGCGTCCTGCGCAGCATCGCCTGGGGCGTCACTGGCGATTTCACCCGCGCCACAAAAATCGCCTCCTACGCCGGGCGCTTCTTCGCCTACCTAATGATTTTTATCGGGGTGTGGTGGGCATTCCACGGCAGCCTGGTCAACGGCATCTGGACCGCCTTCATCGGCTGGTTCCTGCTGAGCGCCGCGCGCGAAAGCTATACGCAGGTCGCTGTCCGCAACACGCTCACAGGCGTCCGCGCCGGCGACATCATGACTCAGGACGTGCCCACGGTCGAGCGCAACATCTCCGTGGATGATTACGTTCACGAAGTTCTGCGCACGGGTCGCCGTTGCCACATCGTAACTGGCGCCGGCCGCCCCGTCGGCCTGGTCACTCTGGCTTCCGCGCGCGCCCTACCCCGCGACGAGTGGGCCAACACTTCCATCCAAGCCGTGATGATGCCCTTCGACCGCGCGCACTGCGCCACGCCCGACGAGCCTGCGCTAGGCGTCCTGCAGCGCATGCAAACCGAAGACATTAACCAAATGCCAGTAGTAGCAGACGGCGCCATCGTGGGCATGATCGCGCGCGACAGCATCCTGCACGTCCTGCAAACGCGCCTACAGCTGGGCCATCTAGCTTCGTGATGCGTAGCATAGACAATCTTGCCGCGCGCCAAAAACTTGAAGGAGCCCACCATTAACGAAACAGATTTCGAGCGGCTGCAAAAAGAAGAAGCTCCCACGGTCAGCCGCCGCGGCTTCAACAAATGGTTCGGCGTCGCCAGCGCCTTAGCCCTGGCCGGCGCGCTCGCAGCCTACTGGGAAAAACACAAACCCGGCCACCCAAAAAAAATAATCGCCCAAGCCAACGAAATCCCAGTGGGTGGCTCGAAAATCTTCACCTATCCCGCCGACGATCGCCCCTGCTTCCTGCTGCGTCCCGCCACAGAAACCTACATCGCTTTCAGCCGCCTCTGCACCCATCACAGCTGCCCGGTCTTCTATCGCCCCGAAGCCAACATCTTCACCTGCCCCTGCCACGGCGGCATATTCTCCGCCGCCAACGGTGCAGTCCTGGACGGCCCTCCGCCCAAACCCCTCCCGCAACTAGTCCTCGAGCGCCGCGGCAACGACATCATCGCCACCGGCTTCCTGCAAACGTAAGCAAAACACACCCATCCCGCGAATCTGAGCGCTTGCTTGCAACGCATGGATAAAACTATCTCTGCGGCGGGGGTCTGTACTTCACAGCTTTCGCGTCTACGCCTTCCGTTACGGTAACGATCATATCCGCAGGAATGTCCTTCAGCTCCTGCACGTACCCGCTAGGCCACCGAATCAAAATCGAATCCACCTTCTCGTGTTTCCCCAGGCCAAAATAAATTCGCGGATCCTGCGCCGAGCAATAACTCATTCCACCCTTCGCCTGGTCGTAGCTCTTCAAATCTCCCGCCGTCAACTTCAACGAAGCTCCGATGCCGTCGCGATTCGATTTCACGCCAATCAATCGCACCGCGATCCAATGATTCTCCTGCGCCGCGGGAGAACTTCCGCCCTCATTGCGGAAGAGCTGCGCATCCTCCCCATTATTGCTCACCAGAAAATCCTGCCACCCGTCGTTGTCGTAATCTCCTACCGCGAGACCTCGTCCCACGCGTGGCTTGCGAAAATCCGCCCCCTCAGTTCGTGTAGCATCCACGAAATTCCCGTCGCCGCGATTGCGGTACAGCATCTTTTCTTCTTCGTACTTCACTTCCGGGTGATACAGCGGAATGTTGTCCAAAATATGTCCGTTGATCACCAGCAGGTCCCGCCAGCCATCATTATCAAAATCGAAAAATCGCGCGCCGAACGCGCTCCGCAAAATATTCGTCTGCCCGATCCCCGAGGCAACAGTGTAATCCGTGAACGTCCCATCCCCATTATTCCGGTACATGCGATTTAGCTCGAAATCCAGGTGGCTCACGAACAGATACATCAGCCCGTTGTTCATCACGTCCCCTGCGTCGGCGCTCATTCCCGCTTCCGAACGCCCATCTTCGCTGAATCCCGCGCCCGATTTAAAAGTCGCGTCACGAAACGTGCCGTCACCATTATTGAGGTACAAAAAGTTCCGCTGTGTGTCGTTCGCAATAAAGATATCAGTCCAACCGTCTCCGTTCAGATCTGCCAGCACCACCGCCAGACTTTTCCCATCCGTGTTCAGCAACCCTGCTTTCTCGGTGACGTCCGTAAACGTCCCATCGCCATTGTTGTGATACAGCTTCGCCGAACTCCCGTGAAAACTATCCGGATGGCAGTACGCGCTGGTCTGCGGAACGCCCGTGAAGCCCGGACGTACATCACCGCACAGCACCGGATGGTCCACGTCGTACTGCACGTAATTCGTCACCAGCAGATCCAGCTTGCCGTCGTGATCGTAATCGAACCATCCCGCGGCCGTGCCCCAGTTTCCCTCGTCGCCCACTCCGGCCTTCGCGGTCACATCCGTAAACGTTCCGTCGCCGTTGTTGTGCAGCAGCACCGAATGCCGGTAACCGGTCATATAAATGTCTGGAAACCCGTCGTTATCGTAATCGCCCACAGCCACGCCGAAATAAAATGTCCCGTCGCTGCGGATCTTGCTCTGTTCGGTCACGTCCGTAAACGTTCCATCGCGATTGTTGCGATACAGCGCCGGCTGCGGCGGCACCAGCGGGCGATAATACGGCGTGTAACCGCTGTTCACAAAAATCGCGTCCAGATATCCGTCCTGGTTGTAATCAATCCACCCGACCCCAGCTCCCATCGTCTCCGGGTACAGCCGCTGCGGCGACGACGCGCGCTCGTGATGAAAATGAATTCCTGCCGCGCTGGTCACGTCGCGAAATTCCACATGATAAGGATTGCTGATCTCGCTGCGGTGGCGCAGCTTCACCGTGTCGTCTGGTTCCGCCGCCGCGGTTTCCCCATGCGCGGGCGGATGCGCAGCCTGCTGCTCGTGTGGCTCTATCATCTTTTGATATGCCGCCCGCGCCGATGGTCCCAGCAACGCTCCGGACACATCCGCAGTCGCCATAACAAAGATAGAAATAGAAATCAGCGGGAGCGCCCGAAGAAGTTTTCGTTGTTGTCTCATTGCCGAACAGATTCTAACAGCACACCCAATCCCCGTACCACGTCACGCGCCGTTACGGCGCCTTCCCCAGGTTTGACTCTGAATCTCTCCGCGAGGGTAGCAACTCATCGCCAACTCGTTCACATTCCTGTAATGCTTTTCGCCGATCTCCTGCAGCGCTGTTCTTTTATGGAACGCATTCGAGGTCTGTGGAAAACCTTCGCTCGCAATCAGTTTCGTGTTGACTCCACGCGTACCCAAGGATAGCCTGCTTCCATTCTTTGGGCTGGGGGGCCCTTGTCCGGAAGTGATTCCCATAATTAGTCCGCAGTTCGTGCACTTTGTGAGCGCAGAATTTTCGCTCCGCTCTCGTGGTGCGCGTAAGAAATTGCGATCAGCCGTCACGCGGACAAACACTCCCACGCGCGTCGCAGCATCGCATGGCGGGGTCTTTGCTGCGTTCACAGTGCTCGTCGTAGCTGCCGCCACCTTCAGTGGCGCTCCCGCCACGCGCGCGGCTGAAAATGCACGCTCTGCCGCTGCGAATCCACCCGCAGCTCCCAAAAAAGTTATCATTGATACCGACCCCGGAACCGACGACGCGCTCGCCATTCTCCTCGCCCTGAATTCGCCGGAACTGGATGTGCGCGCTCTCACCGTCGTCCCCGGCAATGTGACCGCGCAGCAAGGCCTGGAAAACGCTCTGAAGCTTGCATCGCTCGCCAATCGCTGCGACATCGCCATCGCCGGCGGTGCCCAGCATCCGCTGTTTCAGAAATTGATCACCGCCGAACTCTGGCACGGCGCGAACGGCCTGGCGAACGTGGAGCTGCCCGCCAGCAAATGCAAAGCCGATCCGCGCTTCGGTCCCGACCTTATCATTCAAATGATTCACCAGTCGCCGCACGAGATCACCCTGGTGCCGGTCGGCCCGCTCACCAATATCGCCCTCGCTCTGTTGAAGGACCCCTCCATTGTTCCGCTGGTGAAGGAAGTCGTGATCATGGGCGGCTCGATTTCCGGTGGCAACGTCAACGCCTCCGCCGAAGCCAACATCTACAACGATCCCGAAGCCGCGCAGATCGTCTTCCAGGCCGGCTGGCGCTTAACGATGGTCGGTCTCGATGTCGGCGACAAAACTCTGTTCGATCAGGCCCATCTCGATCAGCTTGCGAAAACCCACGGCCCCGAAAACGACTTCGCCGTAAAGGTCCTCACTTTCCTGATCGGTCAGGAAGCCAAATACGGTGCGGGCGGAGGTTCGCCGATGTACGACCCGCTTGCCGTCGGCACTGCGGTCGATCCATCCATCGTCTCGACGCAAGCGATGCACGTGGACGTCGAATCTCGCGGTGAGTTTACTCGCGGCGAGACCGTCGCCAATCGCCACGACAGCGTCGAACGCAACGTGCTGCACGGCAATCGCTACATTATCGAGGGGGTGGACCACGTTGAGCCCAACGTCCAGGTCTGCACCGGCGTCAACGCTGACAAATTTCTACAGCTCCTGAATTCGCGTCTGGCGGGTAAATAAAATGAAAAACAAAACGTTCGCTCGTTCGGGCCAATCAAATCTCGCGATCGATAGCTCCACACCCAGAGGGAGAGTAACAATGAAAATGGTGAAGAATGTGTTTCTGGCAGCAGTGGCCGTTGTCTTTTCGCTCGCGAGTCTTCTCTGCGCTGCTCCCGGCGCGCCTGCGCAATCCGTCGAGCGCGGCGAAATCCGCGGCTTCGTTTATGATACCTCGCACTCCATCGTGGCGGGCGCCAAGGTAACCATCTCCAATCCTTCCACCGGCTATAAGCGCGAACTCACCACCGACGTCAGCGGCTTGTACGATTTTGCTCAGTTACTGCCGGGCACGTACAAGGTCCAGGCAGAGGCAGAAGGCTTCGCCTCTACCATTGTTACGGACCTGGTTGTGGACATTGGCGCCAGTCTTGCTCTCGACATCACCCTCCCCGTTAAGGGTCAGACGCAAACCGTCACGGTGTCCGCCTTGGAGGCTGGACCCATCGACACCTCCACCGCCGGCATCAACCAGGTCATCAACCAAAAAGACCTGGAAACCCTCCCGCTCTCCGGCCGCGATTATCGTGACTTGGCGCAACTGAGTTCCTCGGCGCAAGTCGTTCCCGGCTTGCGTGGCGGCATCCGCCTGGGCGGCCAGCAAAGCGACTACCTCGGCATCGTCGTTGACGGGCAGGACACCTTTAACAACTACTTCGGTGAAATTTTCGGATCGCTCGAAACCAAGAATTTCACGGTTCCTCTCGAGGCCGTGCAGGAATTCCAGGTGGTCACCAACGGCTTTGCTCCGGAATTCGGACGCGCGACCGGTGGTTTGGTCAACGTGGTCACCAAATCCGGCACCAACCAGTGGCACGGCGAAGCGCACGACTACTATCGCGGCAGCGATTTCACGGCGAATGACGCTGTCGGCGAACCACCCAACATCGCAACCCAAAACCAGTTCGGCGGTTCCGTCGGTTTCCCCATTCACAAAGACCGCCAATTCCTGTTCATCGCAACTGATGCTCAATTGCAGAACGGCCCGCTGGTTACTCAGTTCTGTTCGCCGGGTGCAGGACAAGCGGCCTGCCTCGCAGAGCTCCCACTGATTACGGGGCCCGTATTTGCGAACTGCGTCCCGGGTTTTTGCAATCCAGGCAATGGGGTTACGCCAGGCCAAGTACCGCTGCCCAGCCTTGTTTCGGCCGGCACTACGTTGCCGCCAGGCTGCGGAACCTCCCCGACTGTCGGGGAAAGTGTGCTGATGGACTGCTATGGCAAGTCCTCGATAGCCGGATTCCAAGGCGCCAGCAACCAGTTCCAGAATCTGTTCACGATCCTGGGACACTACGACTATCAATTCAGCCCCGCAAACCACTTCAGCGTGCGCAGCTACTTCACCCGTAACCATACCAACGGGTTTAGCGGCGCTCAGGGTCAGAATGAAATTCCTCAGGCCTTCGACAATACCGAGGACTTCACCAACAAAGGCGGAGCCATTGTTTTCGGCTTGAACAGCGTGCTGGGCCGCAAGGTGAACGAAGTTCGCATCAGCCTTTCAGATGAGGTTCGCGAGCGCCACGCTAACAGTGATTCGCCCGGACTTTCGATTTCCGATTCCAGCTTCCCGAACTTGGCCATCGGCAGCGCCTTTAATTATGGCATCGGCCAACGCTACTACCTGCCCATTAACAACCAGGACGGTAAGTTCGAAGCGGCGGACAACTTCAATTATTCGTTTGGCAAACACGATATGAAATTCGGCGGAGATTCGGTCACCTTCGAAGATCGCAAAGATTCCTTCGTCGGCTGGGGTGCCGGTGAGTACGATTTCTTCGATATTGGTAGCTTTCAATCCGGAGCGGCGGGTGCAGGAGCTCTCAGTCAAGGCGTCGCTCTGAATGGAAAACCGCTCTCGTTCTTGGGTCCGGCTACAACTCTTTTCCCCAATTACCAGACCGACCTGGGCCTCTACTGGCAGGATAAATGGCAGTTGACCCGAAACCTCACCGTGACTTACGGACTCCGCTGGGACGGCACGTGGAACCCGCAGCCGCAGACTCCGATGTGGGGAAGCACCGTCCTGGTCGGTCAGGGTGCAGGATCGCATGAGGCCCCCGTGCCACAGCGCGTTCCCGGTGACTTTAATCAATGGGGCCCGCGTATCGGCATGGCCTGGAACGTTAGACAAGGGTCTCATCCAACGGTTGTCCGCGCTGCTTGGGGTCTCTATTACGCGCTGACCGTTGGGATATTCCTCCCGACTGCCGGGGCTGGTAACCTCACCCACTGCATCGGTGGCTGCGCGGCTCCGAACAACGGGCTGGCTGGCTTTCCCTATCTCAACCCCAACTCGACCAGTCTAGCCGTCAACCAGCTTTGCACTACGCCTGATCCGGTTAGCGGCACGATTTATGGATGCCCGGCCTCCACATCGGGAGGCGGATACATCGATCCCGCGTTTCAGAATCCGCGCGTCTCCAGCTTTACAGGCGGGATCGAGCAAGCGCTGCCGTATAACCTGCAGTTGACGGCTACTTACTCCTACGTGCACTCCACGCATCTGCGGACCGGCGGTTACGACTCAGAGGAAGCCTGGCAGCGGAATTACATCATCACTGGAACCGACCCGTTCGGGCGATCGATCCTCCAAGACACTGCTGTTTACCAGGGCGGCGTGCTGAAGACCCAATTTCCCACGCAGCTCGACCCGACGTTGCCCACTTCAAACAATGAAACAGCCAGTTTTAGTCATGGCAACTATCAGTCGCTGGTTGTTAACCTCACCAAGCGCTTCTCTAATCATTTCCAGTTGTTCGCCAATTACATCTGGTCGCAGAACAAAGACAACGCCGCCAGCGAGCGCGATACCGATACGTATTTCGGGCAGCAGGATCCCATCAACCTGGCGATTGACTACGGCCGCAACGGTCTAGACATCACCAATCAATTCAAGGCCGCTGGCGTGTACGAGTTGCCCTGGGGCTTTGAAGTCAGCTCTAGCGTAATCGCTCACTCCGGCGTGCCATTTCCGCTCTACATCCTCCAAGACCTCAACGGCGACGAGGTTTCCGACCTCTCTCACAATAACGACCGACCGACCTTCACTACCGCCGGCGGTAAGACGGTTCTCTTGGGGCGTTACCCATTTGACCAGCCGAGTTATTTCGAATGGGACGCGCGGTTACAAAAGACCCTCCACGTACATGATCGCTTGAACGTGATATTGTCCGGTGATTTCTTCAACCTCACCAATCACGGTAATCTCTACTCGAATCCGAACAACCCAAATACGGCCACGATCTCACTGACCGGCTGCACTCCGAACTTCACGCCTGCCCCACCGGTTGGCGGTACTGGTTCGGTGACGGGCCCAGCCGGACAGACTTGCGACCCGCTCACCGCCGCCACCATGCCACGCATCGGGCAAAACGGCTTCCGCGCGATCACACAGATTGCGCCGGGCAGCACTCCGTTCGCGTTCCAAGCAGGCGTCAAGTTCGTATTCTGACGATCTTGGGGCCCCTGGGACGTAGGCAGTTTTTACAAACCGCAACCAGCTCCATGATTGCGGCGGCGGCCGGAGGCGAAAGCCTCCGGCCAGCTGCCGCCTCCACTGCATCACGTGAAAAGGTGCGCTGGCCCAACCCCATCGGCAGTCCCGTTCTCGATAGCCTTCCCCCGGTAATCGAAAATTCGCGCGACGTCCACAGCAACGTCGAAAAATTAGTCGAAGTCGCCAGCTGGATGGCCTACGAAGAACTCCCCATGCCCGAATACCACCTGCCCCTCGGCGTCGGCCAGAACAACCCCGACGAAATCATTGATTTCATCATGGTCGCGGACGTGGTAGACACCGCCTTCACCGATTTCACCACCCATGTAAAATTTCAAGTGGACTACGCTGGCCAGCACTGGTCCGATTCCGAAGCCGAATTCGCCTGCATCAAGCGTGCCATGGATCAGGGCATCCCCATTCTCGATGGCCACTACCTCGCGCAGCTAACTCGCCCGCAAATGGAAAAGATTTTCGCAGGCAATATCGAAGTCCCCATGCTCGATGAAAAAACGGAGCTCTGGCGCCAGACCGGCGCCGTGCTCGCGGCGAAATACGCCGGCCGCTTCCACAATTTCATCCGCAGTTGCTCGCCCCGCCTCTACGATCATGGCAACGGCATGGTGGACCGCCTGGTAGTCGAATTCCCGCGCTTCAACGACGTCAGCCTCTACGACGGCCACCAGATCAAGCTCTACAAACTTCCGCAGCTCGGCCTCTGGTTCCTCTACACCAGCCTGCATACAACCGGAAAATTTCAGATCGAAGACATTCACTCCATGACAGCCTTCGCCGATTACATCGTTCCCGTAGGTCTGCGCCTCATGGGCATCACTTCCTATTCGCCAGCCCTGGAAAAAGCGATCAACACGCATCAGCTAATTCCCCGCGACAGCACCCAGGAAATCGAAATCCGCGCCCACTGCATTTACGCTACTGCCCTGCTCACGGAAGAAATCAACAAGCTCCGCTCCTCCGGCGCCCAGATCATCATCCCCCAAATTGACGCCCGCATATGGACCCACTACCACACCACCGACTGGCCCCATCACCTGACTCGCACCATCATGTACTAACCGTGGCACAGCCCTGCCCGCGGCAGAAGGGCACTTCTGGCTACGCGCATTCCACCCCGCCCAATCCATTTGCCACCTCCGCCAAAGTTGCCGCATACTACCAAACCAATTCCCATGCGACGCGTGCATCTCATCGAACTCCACGAACAATCATGGTTCCCCAAATTCCTCCGCGACCAAATCACTGACACGCTGCAATCCGCTATGAATTTCTTCGGTGCCTATGCGCCCGTCGCCCCGCTGCTGCAAACCTCGCTCGACGTAACGCGCAACAGCAGCATCATTGATATGTGTTCCGGTGGCGGAGGCCCCTGGCTGAAACTTTCTCGCCGCCTGCACGGCAACCATCACGCCTCCCTGCGAATTCTCCTCACCGATAAATATCCAAACCTCGGCGCATTCCAATCCGCCAGCGCCGCATCGCAAAATCACATCTCGTTTCATTCCGCTCCGGTGGACGCCACCGACGTCCCCCACGAACTGCACGGCTTCCGCACCATGTTCACCTCCTTCCATCACTTTCAACCCGAAGAAGCCCGCGCCATCCTTCAGAATGCCGTAGACGCAAATCAAGGCATCGGCATATTCGAAGTCACGCGTCGCGCACCCTCCGCCATCGCGCTCATGTTTCTTTGGGCCCTTCTTCCCTTCCTGTTGACTCCCTGGATCCGTCCCTTCCGCTGGTCGCGCTTGCCCTGCACCTACGTCCTTCCCATAATTCCGTTCGTGCTACTGTTCGATGGAGTCGTCTCCTGCCTGCGCAGCTACCGCCCGCACGAACTCCGCGAAATTATCGCAAAGCTATCCGCCACCGAATACCACTGGGAAATGGGAGAACGCGTCAACCTCACCAGCGAATTCCCCATCGCCTACCTCATCGGCTATCCCCGCAGCAACGGTCTGGCGTCATGACTCGCCTTGACTCCGCCACCTCCGCGACGCAACTTTAGCCGCTGAAGTGCTGATCTTTGTGTTTTGACACAGACTCTCAACGGCGGGAACCACAACACCGAAGTTCACTTCTTCACCGAAGTCACCCGCCTGAGATGGCGTCCGATCCGCAACGCGACAGACCGGACGCCCCTGTCGCGGGGCATTTCCCCATCCGAAAAGCTGCGACTACCGCCGATTAATCCCGATGACCGTGCCGCCAATTCCAGTAATCCCTCGGCTCCTTATGATTGGCGCGCGAGTACTCGTGCTCGTGCCGGTGGTTGTCCGACAGGTACACTCCCCATCTGTGGCGCTCGTGGTCGTCCCGGTTGTGATAATCGTGGGGCTGGAGTGCTAGACTCGTACCGGCACGCCCGCTCCTTGCGGTACAGGCGCAGCCATCATTGACCGCGGCGCGGCCAGAGCGGCGGTTAAAAACAGCGAAGCGGCATAACGATGTGCACGATGCATGTAGAGGGCCTCCCATTGTGAATTTCCGCTGCTGTTGCGCGGCATCCTCGACTATGCCTCTCGCCACTTTTCAAACATGCGCAATACAGTACACCGTGCCGCATTGCACATCACCTCCAGCGCCCGCCGCGCGCGCTTTTAAGGCAACGTCCGCTATTCCGGCTTGAACGAATCCGTGTGCCAGCCCGGATTCACCCACTCCCCATTGCGCCGCACAAAAATCTCCGTGGCCCGTCCGGAAACCACCGCGCGTTTCCCGTTTTCTTCCGTCTCGACCAAGTACGAAGTCCAGATAATCGCCACCTCCCCGAATCGCTGGATCTCCGTCCGCGGGAATTCCAGCCGGATCAGTTTTCCGCCGTCTGCCTGAAACTCTGCCGCGGTTCGCAATACGTCCGCCTGGTTCTTCCACTTCGCTTCGTCGGAACTGATCACGATCGTGTCTGGCGGCACCAGCCTTTCCAGCGCCTTCGAGTCGTTCGCAAACCATGCCCGCCATACACTTTCCCGCACCTTCAGAATTTGACTTCGCTCATCCTGGCCGAAAGCCGTCCCCGGGCCCAGCAGCATTCCCAACACAAAAATTCCCACCGCCATCCGTGTAATTCGTCGCATATTTTCCTCCTTTGAATTTACCTGCCTGCTCGAACACACCCGTGCACCAAACAAAAAACCCGCATGGCCAATGTTCATCGCGCAGCGAATGCTGTGCGCCCCTCGTGGGAAATTATCCGCTCACTTCAATCTGCGTCAGTGTGCCGCCTTCACTGGCTGCGCATGATATCCGCCCGGAGCCGTCCGCGAAGAAATCGCGAGCCGATTCCACGCATTGATCGCGGCCACCGCCAAAGTCAGGTCGCAGATTTCCTTCTCGCTAAAATATGCGCGCGCTTCCTGGTAGACGGCATCCGGCGCGTGACCATTCGTAATCAGAGTCACCGCTTCCGTCCATGCCAGCGCCGCCCGTTCCCGCTCCGTGTAATACGGGCATTCCCGCCACGCATCGAGCGAATACATCCGCTGCTCCTTCTCTCCGCTCGCCTGCAAATCCTTCCAGTGCATGTCCAGGCAGTAAGCGCAGCCATTCACCTGCGAAGCTCGCAGCTTGATCAAGTGCAGCAGGCCCTGCTCCAACCCGCACCCCTGCAAATATTTCTCCGGCCCGCGCATTGCTTCGTACACTCCAGGCGCCGCCTTCATAAAATTAAATCGCGTTTCCATAAATCCTCCTTGCGCCAACCTCACAATATTTTAGATCACGCCACTCACGCTCGCGCCAAAGCCCCGCGATCCGCGTAGAGCCCGAGCAAAACCGCTGCCGCCGACGCCGAAAACACTGAATAATCCATCGGCGACTTGACTCCAAATGAAATCGCCATCGCAATCCCAAACAGCACCAGCAGCGCTGCGCTCGCAAACGCCACCCAACGCGGCCAGATGCCAAGTATTAACAAGATGCCCAGAAAGAATTCCGCAGCCGTCGCCGCCCACGCCAGAAACGGAATCGTCAACGCCGGCATGAACGAATTAACCTTCGCCGTGTAAGCCACAAACCCCGCGAAGTTTCCGTACCCCACGTTCCGCCCCGTGTACCACCCGAAGCGATCGGCGATCCCCGACAAAAAAGCCGCGCCCAGCGCCCAGCGCGCATACAAAGTTCCCCACCGCACCCCATTCACCGCGCGCGTCGTCCCGGCGGCTCGGCGCGCCATATCGTCGGCATCAAACGATCGCTCACGCATGATCACTTCCCTCCCGGCGCCGTCACACTCAACGGTGCGTCATGATCGCAAACAAAATAAGCGATCAGTTTCGCCGGTTCCGTCTGGCTCGCATTCGCAGACACCACATGCACGCCATTCGCCGCCTCGTAAAAACTTTCACCCGCCTTGTATACCGCTTCCTTCTCGCCGCGCACTTGCGTTCGCAGCGACCCCGCCGCCACGTAACCAATCACCGGACAAGGATGGCTATGCGCCGCCGACGATTCGCCCGGCCCGTAATTCACCTCAACCAATGTCACCTTCAGATGCTCGCCATCCATTTTCGGCAGCGCCCGCTCCAGGACAATTCGGCCTCGCTCACTCCTCTCCGCATGCTGCGTATCGGAGCGCACTTGATCCCACTCCAGAAATCCCGCCGCCATCACGCAGAGCGCAGCAACAATGCTTCGCCCCAGCATTCCGTAAGCTCTCATCGCTTCCTCCCGCAGCCTTAAACCTAAATCCATAGCGGTCCATTCACAAGGTCCATTTATGCTATTCTTCCTGTACCACTTCCATGGTGAAAAGAGCCGCCACATTCGAACTCGCGCTTCCCCCCAAAGATTCCACGGCGCCCGCCTATCGCTGGCTCTACGCTGCACTACGCGCCTGCATACTCGAAGGCCGCCTGCCCCCCGCCGCTCGCCTTCCCGCCACGCGCGATCTCGCCCGCCAATACCGCCTCTCGCGCGGTACCATCGTCAACGCCATTGATCAGCTCAAATCCGAAGGTTACGTGCAAGCGCGCACCGGTTCAGGCACATACGTGAGCAGCACTCTGCCCGACGAATTGCTTCAGGTGCGCAGCAACGCGCCGCGGCCACTGTCGCCGCAACCACGACCACCACGAAATCAGCCACGGAAATTTTCCGCATACGCCAAACGCGTCCACCTTTTCCCGAATTTCGCGCCCCACCCCACGCGAGCCTTCCGCCCCAATTTGCCCGCCCTCGATCTCTTCCCCACCACGCTATGGGCGCAAGTCGCCGCGCGCCGCCTGCGCAAAGTGTCCATGAATTTCCTCATGGGCTGCGATGCGCTCGGATACGTGCCCCTTCGCCAAGCCGTCGCAACCTACCTCAACACCTCGCGCGGCGTAAACTGCACCCCCGATCAAGTAGCCATTGTCTCCGGCGCGCAGGAAGCTCTGGATATCATCGCGCGTCTCTTCGTGAATCCAGGCGATCGAGTCTGCATGGAAAATCCCGGATACATAGGCGCGGCCACCGTCTTCCAATCGCTCGGCGCAAAAATATCGTACCTCCCCCTGGACGACGAAGGCATCCAGCTGTGCGCAGCTACCCTCCGCAACGCGCGCCTCGTGTACGTCACTCCCGGCCACCAGTTTCCCCTCGGAATCACCATGAGTCTCGCGCGCCGCCTCCAATTACTGGAATACGCCCGCAAATCCGGCACGCTCATTCTAGAAGACGATTACGACAGCGAATTCCGCTATGCAGGCCGCCCCGTCCCGGCACTGCAAGGCCTCGACCGCCACGGCCAGGTACTGTTTACCGGCAGCTTCAGCAAAGTTCTCTTCCCTTCCCTCAGGCTGGGATACCTGGTGCTGCCAAACGACCTGACGGACCGCGCTTCCGCCACGCTCTCAATCACTCGCCGCCACGCCTCGCTCATGGATCAAGCCGTCCTCTGCGATTTCATCACCGCAGGACACTTCGGCCGCCATCTCCGACGCATGAGGCAAATTTACGCCGAGCGCCTGAACGTCCTCATGAACTGTGCCAAACAAAATCTCAGCGGCCTGCTAGAGATTTCAGGAATTGAAGCGGGCTTGCAAACAGTAGGCTGGCTAAAACGTGGACTGGACGGCGAATCAGCAGCTGCAGCGGCCGCCAAACGAGACGTAGAAGTCACTCCGCTGAGCGTCTACAGCCAGGGAAAGGCCGCATCAACGGGCTTACAGCTGGGTTTCGCCGCAACTGACGCCAAAGAAATCCACCGCGGCGTGCAAGATCTAGCAATTGCGCTCGAAGCCGCGCGCCAAAATCCAAATCGCCGCGCTAATTCTTCATCACTTTGATTTCTGCTCCGCGATCCACTTATCAGTCCGCGCTTCCAGCAGATCCAGCGGCAAAGTCCCGCCATTGATCATCTCGTCATGAAAAGTCCGTATATCGAACTTCGCGCCCAATTCTTTGCGCGCCCGCTCGCGCAGTTCGCGAAACTTCAGCTGCCCCAGTTTGTAGCTAAGCGCCTGCGCCGGCCAGGCGATATACCGATCCGTCTCGGACTGAATCGTAGGCTCATCCACCGCGGCCGACTTACGGAAGAATTCCACCACTTGCTCGCGCGTCCAACCTTTCGCATGGATCCCGGTGTCCACCACTAAACGCACCGCGCGGAAAAGTTCAGACGACAGCCGCCCGTAATCCGATACCGGGTCCTGATAAAATCCCACTTCCTTCCCCAACTGCTCCGCATACAAAGCCCATCCTTCGATATAGGCGTTGAACCCCAACCCGTGCAGCCGGAATTTCGGCAACCCGGTCAACTGCTGCTGCACCGAAAGCTGCAAATGATGTCCCGGAATTCCTTCGTGGTAAGCGATCGCCTCATCCCCCACCAGCGACCGGCGTGCGAAATCCGAGGTCGCCACCACCACGCGCCCCGGACGCTTCCCATCCGGCGTCCCCGTCACGTAGTGCGTCGCCGCGGCCGCCTGAAAAGCAGGAATCGCTTCCACCGTTACCGGCGATTTCGGCAGCAAGGTGAAAAGCTCCGGCAGCTTCGGTTCCATCTCCGCAATGTAATGCCGGAAATCATCAAGAATTTTTTCCGCGCTGGTGGGAATGTATTTCGCATTTTTTGCGATCGCTGCGCGGAAGGACGCAAGGTCGGTGAACCCTTCCTTCTTCGCAATCGCCGTCATCTCGCCTTCGATGCGGTCGATCTCGCGCAACCCCAGCAGATGTATTTCCTCCGCCGTCATGCGCGTGGTCGTACGCCCGTAAATATCGTTCTGGTAGCGCTTCTCGCCGTCCGGCAACGAAGTCACCGCCAGCGTGGTCCGCCCTTGCGGCGCATACTCGGTGCGCACAAAAGCGGCGAAGGTGCGATACGCCGGAATCACATCTTTATTAATTGCGTCCGCGATCTCCTGCGTCAGCCGCTGCTGCTCTTCCGCAGAAATGTCCGCTGGAAATTTCTTCGTCGGCTGCAGAAAAGGATCCGCGTCAATGATCCCTTCGCACTGCACCGGAATTTTCTCCAGCAGAAAGCGCACGGGCATCAGCTTGTCCCGCATCCCCGCGCGCATCACATCGCTGGTCTGGTTCAACGCGACAGGAATCTGCCGCAGCCGCGCCACATAATCCTCGTAGTGCTGCACCGAATCGAGCGGCACTGAAAGGGGCAGGTCAGCCAGGCTGGTGTGGATGCCGTTCATCTGGTTGATCGGCATCTCATACTCTTTCAAAGCGAAATCCGCGTCGCGCTGTTCCAGCACGCGCGCCATCACGTCATGCGAAAGCTGATCCTGATCAGGAAACCCCGCCGTAGGAATCGCCGCGAGCTTCGCCAAAAACGCCTCGTCGGTTTTGTGTCGCTCCGCGATCGCCGCCAGCGAATAATCCTCCAGCTTATCGTTGTAGCGATAATCTCCGTACGCCGTCGCGTTCTCCGGGAAGTTGCGCAGGTCAGATTCGTACTTGTCCTCGAAGATCGCATTCTGTGCCGCCACGCGCTCCGCAACCGAATCGGACTTTTGCGCGCGAAGCGTTATGCCGGCCCCAACGCCACCAGCGGCGACAAGCACAGCGGCAAAAAAGTAGTTCTTATGAATTCGCATAGGTCACGGATTCTATCAGATACTAAAACATCCACCAGACGAAAGCGTCGCGCAGCAAACCCAAGCTTACGGCGTCGCGGCCGCGCTGCCACGCAACGCCGCCAGCGCCCGCTTGTAATCAGGATCGTCCGGCGAAATCTCGACGGCCTTTGCGTAAGCGGCCCTCGCCTTCGCAAGCTCCCCGCGCTGCTGGTAAATCGCCCCCAGCTCAAAATAAGCATCGGACTCTTTCGGATTTACCAGCACGGTCCGCTGAAAAACCCCAAGCGCTTCATCTATTCGCCCCTGCTTCTCAAAAATTCTCCCTTGCACATAAAGATATTCCGGATGATACGGCGCCCGCTGCAAAGCCTGCCCAATCGCATCGCTCGCCTTCTGAATGTCCCCTGCCGAATAATAAAGTTTCGCCAACTGCGAGTAAGCCCCTGGATAAGTCGCGTCCATAGCAATCGCCTGCTGCAGCACTGCGAGCGACCCCGCGAAATCGTTCTTCATCGCCAACTCATCGGCCTGCTGCACCAGGTGTTTCGCCTGTGTCTGATTTTCCTTCGAAGTCCGATCGTTCCGCGAAGCCTGCTCGAATTCCTCTAAGGTGGTCGCGGCCTTCTCATCCTGTCCCGCACAGCGATATGCCCGCGACAACAAAAATAGCGTCTCCGGATCGGCCGCGGCCGCCAAAGCTCCGTTCACCAGCGGCTCCAGCGCCAGCACCGCCCGCCCGCAGCGCCGTTTAATTTCCTCCGGTGCAGCACCAGCAGGCGCGCGCACCAGAATCTTTCCCAGCAGCGCTCGCCCGCGCGGATTCTGCGGCTGCAACTCCACAACTTTTTCCGCATCCGGCAGCGCCAGCGCATCGCGGTTCTGGTCGGCATAAATTTCCGCCCGCGTGTAAAGTGCCAGTGCGTTCTGCGGATTGCGCGCCAGCACCTGGGCGACCTGCTCGAGTGCGGCCGCCTTGTCTGCCGCGCCGCCCTTCGCTTTGTAAGCAACCGCCAGCCGATTCCGCGCGTCCACGTTCGCAGGCTCAAGCGCCAACGCGGCCGTCAAGTGCCCGATCGCCGCGTCGTACGTCTGCAGTTCCAAATCCATGTCGCCCAGCATCGCAAGCGGCAGCGCGCTTTTCGGATGCTCGCGGCGCGCCTCTGCCAGCAGCTGCTTGGCCGAATCAAAATTGCGCACCCCGCGATACGCCTGCGCCAATCCAATTTCCGCATTCAAATTGCGCGGCGCGATCCGCAGCGCTTCGTGATAATCCGCGATCGCCTCCGCAAATTGCCCCGCCGCCGCGGAAGCCCGTGCCTGTGAAATCAAAGTCGCCGCCGATTGCCCGGCAGTCTGCGCCACACTCACCGGCGCGTGCGCGGCAAATCCGAGACACAACATCACGCCAACCAGCGGCTGCGCATAATTCCACCACGCTCTGAACCCGGCAAACATCCGCGGATTATAACATCCGCTATTGACGTCACCTGTTTTGGCACTACCCTTCGTTCCAGCAAAAACGCCGTTTTCTCTTGACTCATTCTCCGCGGAGAACTATAAGCTCCGTTGGTGCCACAGGTGTCCTGCCACCGGAACACGACCAAGGGAAACCAGCCGCAAATAGTTTTCAGCCGAACCACAACAAGGGGATCAATTATCGCCATGGGCCCGAACAGAATCCTGCTGTTCACCGTCTTCTGCATCGCGCTGGCTTCCGCCGCCACCGCGCAAACCAAGCGAAAAGTTATCATTGACCAGGACGCACGCGGCGCCGCCACCACCGACCAGCAATCCATCCTCATGTTCCTGCAATCTCCCAACGTGGAAACGCTCGGCATCACCGTAGTCAGCGGCGATATGTGGCGCGACGAAGAAGTTGCCCACACCCTGCGCATGCTGGAACTCACAGGCCACCAGGACATCCCCGTCTATCCCGGCGCGGTCTACCCGCTGATCAATCGCATGGATATGATCGAGCGTTGGGAAAAACTATACGGCACGGTCCACTATCAAGGCGCGTGGAACGGCCACCGCCCCGGCATGAATCTCGGCGACGGCCTGCGCGGAAAATATCACCTGCCCTTTGAAGTTCCCGATCTCGCCGAAGGCAACCCAACTCTGCAAGCGCAAAAAGAAGACGCCGCGCATTTCATCATCCGCATGGTCCACAAATATCCGCACGAAGTCACCATTTATGCCGGCGGTCCCATGACCGACATCGCGCAAGCCGTCAGCCTCGATCCGCAAGTCTCCGAGCTAGCGCAAGAGCTCGTGGTAATGGGCGGCAGCATCGCCCCCATCGTCCCCAAAGACTGGCTCGCCGAAAATCGCCGCGAATTTAATTTCTGGTGGGATCCCGAAGCCGTCCACATCGTCCTCACCGCGCCCTGGCACAAAATCACCATCACCACCGTGGATATTTCCGTGAAGACCCGCATGACCAAAGAACTGATCGCCGCAATCGCAAAATCACCCAGCCCCGCCTCCCAATACCTCGCAAAATATGCCGACGAAGAATTCATGTGGGACGAACTCGCCGTCGCCGGATGGCTCGACCCCGCCATCATCACCCAGCAAACGCAATATTTCATGGACATAGACATTTCGCACACCGCAGGCTACGGCAACGTGCTGGTGTGGACCGGCGGCGCGCAACCCGGCCTGGGCGAGCAGCTCGTCAATATCCCCGAAGAACTAAACAAAGAAAAATTCTATAAGATGTTCATTGACCTGATGGCGCAGCCGCCCGCCACGCATCCGCAAACGGCGGCAAAATAGCCGGAATCGAGCCCATGTCAGACCTAACAGCAAAAGTGGACGTCGTCGGAATCGGCAGCTGCACCGTGGATTATTTCGCCATCGTCCCGCGCCTGCTCGGCCCCGAAGAAAAAATCAACGCCACGCGCATGGAAATTCACGCCGGCGGCGTCACCGCCAACAATCTCACGCAAGTCGCGCGCCTCGGCATCAGCACCGGCTGGCTCGGCCTCATCGGCGACGACGAAAACGGCCGCACTATCCAGAAAGCCTTCGCGGAAGATCACATGGACCTCTCCGGCATTGAAGTTGTGAAGGGCGAATACTCCGCGCTCACCTGGATTCCGGTGGACATCTCCGGCGAGCGCTGCATCTACATGTTTCCCAACGTCACCGGAAAAATTTCCGTCTATCAAGTCCTGCATCGCTTCGCGCCGCACATTCAGGCAGCCCAACATTTCCACACCGAAGCGTCGCAACTCGCCATCGCTCCCGTAAAAGAGGCGATGCAGGTAGCTCACGACGCCAAAGTCCGCGTCATCTTCGACCTAGACGTTTCCCCCAGCTTCTATGCCGAATCCAATCTCGGCACCCAGGAAGAACTTTGCACCGCTCTCCGCCTCGCGGACGTGCTAAAGCCCTGCAAAGCTGCCGCCCGCGAATTAACCGGCGAAGCCGATTACGAAAAAGTCGCCACCGCTCTACTGCGCATGGGTCCAACAGTTGTCGCCATCACCCTCGGCGCCGACGGCTGCCTCATCGCCACCCCCAAAGAAGTCGCCAGAGTCCCCGCCTTTAAGGTGGACGTAGTGGACACCACCGGCGCGGGCGACGCCTTCATGGGCGGCCTTTCGTACGCTCTGCTGCAAGGCTGGGATTGCCAGAAAGTAGGCCTGTTCGCAAACGCCTGCGCCGCGCTCTGCTGCACAAAAATAGGCGCCCGCGCTATGGCCAGACACGATGAAGTAATAGCGCTGATCAAGCACCAAAGCCCCAAAGGCGCCGCCGCATTTTAGAGTCGAAACGCACGAAAGCAAGCCGCGCCAGCATTCGCATTTCAAAGGACCTCAATGTTCACACCAACAACCTTCGGCACGGCCCTGTTAATGATGATCGTCTCCGCCGCCTGTTGGGGCTCCTGGGCCAACACCTACAAAGGCGTAAAAAATTACCGCTTCGAACTTTTCTACTGGGACTACGCCATCGGGATTTTCCTCGCCGCCTTGGTCTACGCCCTCACCATGGGCTCCAGCACCGACGGCCCCGCCAGCTTCCTTAATAATGTCCGCTCCGCCGACCTCGCCAACATCGGCTGGGCCCTCCTCGCTGGAATAATTTTCAACCTCGCGAACCTTCTGCTCGTCGCCGCCATTGACATGGCCGGCCTCGCCATTGCCTTCCCCGTAGCCATCGGCATCGCCCTGGTAGTGGGCACCGTCCTCAGCTTCGTGCAGCAGCAACGCGGCAACGTAATGATGCTCGGCGCCGGAGTCCTCTGCGCCGTCATCGCCGTAATCCTCGATGGCAAAGCCTACGGCGAACTCGGCGCCAACCGGGAAGCCTCGCGCAAAAGCATCCTCGTCTGCGTAATCTCCGGCGTCCTGATGGGCCTCTGGGCGCCCTTCTCCACTCGCGCCCTCACCCACGGAAATACCCTCGGCCCCTACAGCATCGCCGTATTTCTCACCGGCGGCGCCCTACTTTCCTGCCTGTGGTGGAATTTGTATTTCATGCGCAAACCGCTCGTCGGCCAGGCCGTCGCATTCAGCGGTTTCTTCCGCGGCCCCGTGAACGGCCACGTCCTCGGGCTGCTCGGCGGCGCGATTTGGACCACCGGCACCGTCTTCAATCTGGTCGCCGCCAATTACACAGGAGTCGCCATCTCCTACTCCATCGGCCAATCCGCTCCCATGGTCGCTGCCCTCTGGGGCATCTTCGTCTGGAGAGAATTCGCCGGCGCCAATAAACGCGCCATGGCCTTCCTCGCGCTCATGTTCGTCTTCTATTTCCTGGCAATCCTGCTGATCGCCCGCGCCAACACGGCCGGCTAGCGAAAACGCCGATCAGTTTTTCCGCCGCCTGCAGCAAAATCATCAGCCCTACAAAGGCGGTCGCCTAAACCCGCCACTGGCCGCTTCAATCTTCGCCGCCACCGCCAACACAGCCTCATCCTCCCAAGGCCTACCAACTATCTGCACGCCAATGGGAAGTCCCTCCGCCGACCTCCCCACCGGCACCACCGCCGCCGGATTCCCCAGCAAATTAAACCACTGCGAATAACTCATCGCCTTCAAATATTCCACCTTCCTGCCCTGCACAATCCATTCCCGCTCGCCATGACGAAACGCCGGAACAGCGCAGGCCGGGCAAAGCAAAATCGGAAAAGTCCCCATCTGCCGCAGCAATCTCTCCCGCAAAGCATCACGCCCCAGCATGGTGTTCAGCCACTCACGCCCGTCCATCGCCGGCTCCAGCGCCACGCGCTCCCGCCAAGCCCGATGCATCGAACTCAATTCCGCCTCGCGCCCTTCCACCGTAGATGCAAACGCCATTTGCACTGCGCGCCCGAATAAATTCCACCAAAGCGACCACACGCGCTCCAGATTCTGCGGCCGCCAAGCCTCCACCTGAAATCCCTGCGCACGCAAAGCCTCTGCCGCCCCGCGCACCGCCGCCGCGGTTTCCGAAGTCACCGGCGTCACGCCGTCATCCTCGAAATAAGCCACACGCAGCTTCAGAATTTCCTCGTCGCCCCACACACGCAAAGGCACCGGCGCCGACGCCGGATCCCCAAGGTCCCACCCAGCCATCACCGCAAATAAGCGCGCCACATCCGCAACGGTCCGCGCCATCGGCCCCACCACGCCCAATTGCGCAAACGGCCCCGCCGATACAGGATAATGTCCCGTTGAAGGAACCCGCCCCGGCGTAGGCTTCAGGCCGCAAATCCCCGAAAAATGCGCCGGCACGCGTATCGACCCTCCGCCGTCACTCCCCACCCCTCCCGCCGAGCATCCTGCCGCAATCGCCGCCGCTTCCCCGCCGCTCGATCCGCCAGGCGTCCGCTCCAAATCCCACGGGCTATTCGTCCGGCCGTACAGCGCATTGTCCGTCTCATAAGCCATCAAGAATTCCGGCACATTCGTATTTCCCAGCAGAATCGCCCCCGCCGCGCGCAAACGCGCAACCAAAGTCGCGTCCTCGGAAGGAACATAGCCTTTCCGCAAACGGCTCCCGCACTCGCAAGCCCACCCCGCCACCTCGATCGAGCTTTTGACAGAAATCGGCACGCCATGCAACGCGCCCAGAGAATCCGCACGAACGCGCGAACCCACGGCCGCTTCAGCAATTTTCGCCAATGCGCGCGCCCCATCCACATCCACATGCACAAACGCATTCAACTGCGGATCGCGCTGCGCATTCAATTCCGCAATCCGCCCCAAATGCGCATCCACCAATTCCACAGGCGAAACGGTCCGCGCCCGAACCTGCTCAGCCATCTGCACCGCCGAAAGAAAATTCAACTCATTCATAGTGAACTCAACAAAAAGCAGCCAAACGCGCCCGCCAGTCTAGCACGCAGCAACAGCCACGCCCTCCCGGGGAACGCCAATCTTCTGATTGGCGCAACGCAATCTTCGCGGCAGTGAAACAGTGGAACATCTTCAACCGTACCCGCCGAGCCCATTTTGGCATGCGGCGGCTTGCCGCTGCTTTCGCCACAACTTCAGCCGCATCGTAAGTCGCGCTCGGCGAGGCTTGCCGCGCCCTCTGTCTTGCCAATTGTAATGCCACCGAATGCCGCAACCCCCTCGCACGCCCCATCAAACGAAAATAATCCACCGTCAGAGCCAAACCGCCCCTGACGCGGTAGAATGTCCCACGCATTCAGAAAGGGAGAGTAATGACCCGCTTCACCCGAGCAACAATTTTCCTGGCAATCTTCACCTGCACTCTAATCGCAGCCAGCCCAGAGCAACAGCCGCAACAACCCACGCAACCGCAGCAACCAGTGCAGCCGCAGAAACACGCCCACCCACGCCCCGCCGCCGCGAAATCCGACGACGATTCCACCGCGCAAGAAACTCCCGCAAACCCCCGCGCCGACGTAATAAGAGAAAACAATTTCGGCGTCTCCCTGATGAATCGTCAGCAATTCGAAAAAGCCCTCGGCAAATTCCAACGCGCCTGCATCCTCGACCCCCAAACCGACATCGGCTGCCTCAATGCCGGCATCGCTTTCCTCAACATGCAGCGCTTCGACGAAGCCCGCGAAATCCTGCAAAAATCCGCCCAGCGCGACCCGCGCAATCCCTGGGCCTGGTTCAATCTAGGCCTCATGGAAAAAGCCGGGGGCGACGCCGACGCCGCCATTGCCGATTTCCAGAAAGTCGCCGCGCTCGATCCCTACGACGCCGACACCCAATATTTCCTCGGCCTGATTTATTCCCAGCAGCAGCTGTACGATAAAGCGATCGCCGCCTTTCAGCGCGCGCTCGAACTAAATCCATTCCAGGTTTCCGCCGAATTCGGCATGGCTCAAGCCCTGCAACGCAGCGGCAAAACCGCCGAAGCCAAAATACACTTCGATCGCTTCCAGCACCTGACCTCGCAAAAACTCGGCAAGCCGGTCAGCTTCATTTACGGCGAACAAGGAAAGTATTCCCTCGCCGAAATCATGCAACCAGCGCCCGAGCCAGTGCCGCAAGCGATGCCGGTCCATTTCATCAACGTCACGCAAGCCGCCAACTTGCCGACCTCCGTCACAGCGCGCAGCGCATCTACGCAACTGCACGGCAGAGCGGACACCACGCCATCCGTAGACGGTAGCGCAACCCTCTCCATGCGAAAAACGCGCACTGCGAAAGCCGCGGCGCAACCCCCCGCTAGTGCTCTCGCGCAATTCCTCGGCAGCGGCGCCTGCATCATTGATTACAAAGGCGACGGCAAGCCCGACATTTTCCTGGTGGACGCAGACGGCCGAGGCAATTCCGCGTTGTACAAAAATATCGGCGCAGGAAGGTTCGTAAACGTAACGCGCGAAGCCCGTCTCGAAATCCACGGCCAAGGCATGGGCTGCGCCGTAGGTGATTACGATAACGACGGCAAGCCCGATCTAGCCGTAACCATGAACGGCAGAGTCATCCTCTTCCACAACGAAGGCAATGGCACATTCAAAGACGTCACCCAAGACGCTGGAATAGACACCGAAGCCCAGGCCGGCGCACTGGCCCTCGGCCTGACCTTCATTGATTTCGACCACGATGGCGATCTCGATCTCTACATCACCCGCTTCAATGATTTCCCGCTAGCCAATCCGGCTGGCCCATTTGAATTCGCAGCAGACACCACGCCCCCGGGCAACGTCCTGTGGCGCAACAACGGCAACGGCACTTTCACAAATTGGACGACGGAAACGGCCCTGGCAGGCACAGCGCCCTCGATAGGCGCCATCGCCAGCGACGTCAACAACGATCGCGCCATAGACTTCGTCGTAACCGGCTGGCAAAAATCCCCAGTCGCATATCTCAATCCCCGCGAGGGCGCATTCCAAGCCACCACGCCCTGGAGCAGCGACATGCCCGCTCCCACCGCCGGAGTAGTCGCGCTCGATTGCAACAAGGACGGCTGGATGGACTTGGCCTTCACGCACTGGGGCGCCCCAGGCCTAAGCCTTTGGCGCAACAACAGTGGAAAATCTTTTGAACGGGTGAATCTCCCAGACCTCGACTGGATGCGAGGCTGGGGCCTCGCACCGATTGATTACGATGACGACGGCTGGATGGACCTGGTAGCAGTGGGCGAAGATTTCGCAGGCGCAGGACACATCGTCCTGCTCCGCAACGAAGGCGCCGCCGGTTTTCGCGACGTAACCGCCTCCACCGGCCTCGACAAAATCGCACTGAAAAATCCCCGCGGCATCATCGCCTTCGATTTCGATGGCGACGGCGCGACCGATCTCCTAATTACCCAAAATAATCTTCCACCCGTGCTACTAAAGAACGACGGCGGCAATCGTTACAATTGGCTCAAAATCGCCTTCAAAGGCGAGAACGACAATAAATCCGGTATCGGCACGAAAGTGGAAATGTACGCAGGCGCATTGCAACAAAAGTGGGAAGTCCCCGGCGCCTCCGGCTATCTAGGACAAGGCCCGGCCCCAATCGTCGCCGGCCTGGGCGCCGAACGCCAAGCCGACGTCATCCGTCTCCTCTGGCCCACCGGCGTCCTGCAGGACGAACTGGAAATTCCAGCCCACAAAGAAGAACTGATAACCGAAATTGACCGCCGCGGCAGCTCCTGCCCCATCGTCTTCGTCTGGAACGGCCAGAAATTCGAATTTCTCGCCGACATGATCGGCCCCGGCATCATCGGCCACTGGACCGGCCCCAACCAACGCAACATTCCCAACCCCGCCGAATATTTCAAAGTCACCGGCTCGCTAGCGCAACCGCAAGAAGGCCGCCTGCGTTTCAAGATGCTCGAACCAATGGAGGAGCTCGACTATCTCGACCAAGCCCGCCTGCTCGCGGTGGATCACCCGATCGACGTCGAGGTCTACCCCAACGAACATTTCGCCAGCGAACTCCCCTTCCCGCGCTTCAAAGTAATCGCCAGCCGCGACGCGCATCTCCCTGCCGGCGCTTGGGACGATCACAGCCGCGATCTCCTCCCCCTCCTCCGCGAGCAAGATCACAAATACGTCACGAATTTCCCGCTCGCACCCTACGCAGGCATCGCCGAAATGCACTGGATCGAACTCGACCTGGGCGATTGGGATTCCTCGCGCCCCCTGCGCTTGCTCATGGACGGCTTCACCGATTATTTCAGCGCCAGCTCCATGTACGCCGCCTGGCAAGCCGGCATCACTCCCGTCCCGCCCTTCGTCGAAGTGCAAGACGGCTCCGGCCAATGGATCAAGGTGATTGACGACATGGGCTTCCCCGCAGGCCTCGCCCGCACCATGGTCGCCGACCTCACCGGGAAAATTCCCCCCGGCGCCCGCTTCATCCGTATCTCCACCAATCTTCGCGTCTATTGGGATCGCATCCGCGTGGATAATTCCCCCGAAGACACCGAATTCAAACTCACCGAAGTCCCGCTAGCTGAAGCCAAGCTGCAGTTCCGCGGCTACCCCCGCGTGGTCGAAGGCAATCCGAAAAACGATCTCTCCTACGTTTACGAAGACGTAAGCGCCACAGGCCCCTACGCCCGCCAAATCGGAAATTACACCCGCTACGGCGACATAACCGACCTCATGCAGAAAACCGACGACGAATACGTAATCTTCGGCTCCGGCGATGAAGTCTCGGTAGATTTCGACTCGACCCATCTCCCCGACATTCCCAACGGCTGGACCCGAGATTATTTCTTCTACGCCAACGGCTTCGCCAAAGACATGGATTTCTACGCCGCCCACGGCGACACTGTAACCCCATTGCCGTTCCACACCACGGTGCCCTACCCCTATCCCGATGGCGTAGCGTACCCGGAAGACCCGCAGCACATGGACTACATGCTGCAGTACAACACCCGAGGCGTAGCAGGCCCAGCCGGCGAATCCTTCCGCTTCGACTACCCGAAGCCGGAGAATTAATCAGAGCACCGGCGCAATCGTAGGGTGCGAGGGGTTTATCTAGCGGCCTGCTTCCGTTGGGCGCAGTTGACTTTGCTTTTGAAGTTGCAGCGGCCGTTTCGTCCCGCGCCTTTCGGGACGAAGCGGGCAGGTTTAGACTCAATAATTCCGGGTCTTTTAGCGAATGTGGTTCAAATTTTTGATTGACTTGCTGCGGTCGGCACAGCCCGAGCGGAGGTTCAAGGTGCGCAAGACTGCGATCATTTTTGCGAGCTCGGCGTTTTTGTGTGCGGTCGGTTGCAGTAGCCAGCCGTCCAAAATAAGCCAACCGGCTGTGAGCGCCTCAGCAGCTCCGGCGACTCGTCAATCCGCGGCCCTTCCTCCGTCTGCCACCGGCGGCTTCGACGGCGCCCAAGCCTTCGAACACGTTCGCAAATTAGTCGAAATCGGACCGCGCGCGCCAGGTTCCGACGGAATTCATCGCGCGCAGGCATACATCATCAGCCAGCTCAAAAGTTTCGCATGCGCGGTAGACGAGCATGATTTCCGCGGCTCAACGCCGCTCGGCGATATCGCTTTGAAAAATATCATCGCTAAGATTCCCGGCACAGGCAGCGGCATCCTCCTCTACACCACGCATTACGACACTGTGCGCTTACCGAACTTCGTAGGCGCTGACGATGGCGGCTCCGGCACCGGCACGATGCTGGAGCTAGCCCGAATTTTCTGTGCGCGCAAGACGATGAGCTCTCTCAACACCTGGATCGTGTTTTTCGACGGCGAAGAAGCGCAGGGTGAGTGGACCGACAGGAATAGCATTCAGTGGAGTGACACGAATAGTACGTTTGGCAGTCGCGAAATGGCAGCGAGCATGGCGCTCTCCGGGGATCTCAAGCGAGTCAAAGCGATGATCCTCGCGGACATGATTGGGCCCTCCGATCTGAAGATTAAACGAGACAAAAACTCCACACCGTGGCTCACAGATCTCCTCTGGGCCACCGCGAGTCAACTCGGTTATGAGAATGTCTTTGTGAACGAAAGCACAATCGTGTCCGGTGACGACCATCTCTCCTTCATCCGCCGCGGTGTTCCTGCGTGCGACCTCATCGACGACGAAGTCGAGTCCACGTATTGGCACACGCCCCAGGACACGCTGGACAAAGTTGACCCGCGCAGCCTCGCAATCGTCGGCCACGTTTTCATCGAGGCATTGCCCGCCCTGGAAAAGAAATTTCACTGAAGCCGAAGCGCCAGCACATTGTTCCTTATCTATGATCACCTCAGTTCCCGGCAAGAATAATCGAGGCGCGCTCCGGCCACCGAACTCGAGACAAGGTCTGCAACGGGTCAATGGTTGCGACAAATGATGTTGCAGGGAACTTTTTGACAGAGTTAGGCTCTCGCTTGCACTAAGCTCGCGACGAAGGCGCCCCATTCTGCACAATCGCGCTCTCGCGAGGAGGCTTTGATGAAGATCGTCATTCTCGACGGCCACGCAATAAATCCTGGAGACCTCCGCTGGGATGACCTACGAAGCATGGGCGACTTGGAAGTGTTCGACCGGACGCCCGAGGATGGCATCGCGCTCCGTGCCCGCGAAGCCGAGGCCGTGCTGACCACCAGAGCGCCTCTTTCGGCGCAAACCCTGGCGCAACTGAACCGGCTCCGTTACGTTGGCGCGATGTTCACGGGTTATGACGAGATCGATCTCAAAGCGGCGCGCGAGCGTAATATTGTTGTCACCAACGTTCCAACCTACGGAACCACCTCGGTAGCCCAGCTGGTTTTTGCGCTGCTGCTCGAGCTCTGTCATCACGTCGCGCTTCATAGCGAGGCGACCCATGCAGGCGACTGGTCGCGGTCTCAGGATTTCAGTTTCCGGAAGACCCCCTTAGTCGAGTTACAGGATAAGACTATGGGTATCGTTGGTTTCGGCCGCATCGGGCGTCGCGTAGCCGAAATCGCCACAGCATTCGGGATGCGCGTGATCGCTGCCGACGCGGGCAGGAAAGACTCTCCGAACTGGCCGGGCTTCCGCTGGTGCGGGGTCGATGAGCTGATGTCGGCAGCCGATGTAGTCAGCTTGCACTGTCCGCTGCTGCCGGAAACGCGCGGAATGATCAACGCCGCATCTTTGTCCAAGATGAAGGCGGCCTCATTTCTGATCAACACCTCGCGAGGACCACTCATCATAGAGCGGGATCTCGCAGACGCACTCAACCGTGAACGCCTGGCGGGCGCAGCCGTGGATGTTCTTTCCAGCGAGCCGCCATCGCTCGATAATCCTCTGCTGCACGCAAGAAACTGTATTGTCACGCCCCACATCGCCTGGGCTACAAAAGAAGCGCGCACTCGTTTGCTTGAAACTGTCGTCGGCAATCTCCGTGCGTTTCTCGATGGCCGCCCCGTCAACATCGTCGACTAGATATAACTGGAACCCGGGCCCGCTGAGAAGCATCAACCACAACCGTAACGACAAAGAGAGAGACAATTGGAGAGCCATGATGGGCGGCAGCGTAATGCGAGCGTTGCGTTTGAGCGAGTTTGGACCGCCGTCGGTGTTGCGAATCGAAGAAGTCGGGATTCCAGATCCGGGCCAGGGACGAGTCCTCGTTCCTGTGCAGGCCGCAGGGATCAATCCCAGTGACATCGGGAATGCCGCCGGACGCTTCAAGAAGACAACTCTGCCGCGAACCCCCGGCCGCGACTTCGCTGGCGTTGTGGTCAAGGGGAAGAGGCACGCGAATCCCTCGATTCTAGGCTGATGGTCGGCTATTCGGAAACTGGCCATCATCTTTCGTGCAGCCTGCTTGCTTGCCGCCAAATACCGTGATAATTTCACTACTTCCGAATCACCAGCACGAACTCACTCAACGATGTCGCTGTCTAATTCAAACCATCAAATCTCGAATATAACCGGGCCTGCGCAGCACGCCTCCGCACCCGCGCGCGAGCCTGTCTTCTGGCGCGTCGAAGGCAGCTTGCTCAATCTCACCGCAGTCCGCCCCGTCGGCTTCTTTGCCTGGAATTCGCAAAGCTTCCTGGAACGCTGGACGCGCCGCGGCGCCATGGCCATTCTCGCCCTCGGCCGCCCGTTCCTCTACATTACCAATCGCGTCTTCGCCACCCGCCTGCTGCACACCGTCCTCCGCGGAGTCAGTCGTGACCGCCTCGACCTGCTAGGCGAAGAATTCTTCGAATATTTCCTGAAGCCGCGCCTGAAGCAACAAGGCATCGCCAAGTTGCAAGAAGCGATCGCCGAGGGCGGCGAAATCGTCCTCGTCAGCCAGGGCCTCGATCACATCATGCGCCCGCTGGCAAAACATCTAGGCATCGCGCGCATAATTTCCAATCGTCTCGATTTCCGCGAAGGCATGGCGACCGGACGTCTGCTCGACCCAGTAATCCGCCCCCGCGGCGCTTTCGCCAGATTCACCGGCAGCCAACCCGACGGTCGCGTCCCCCGCGAAAATTTAATCAGCATTCTAGGCTTCGAAAAAAATCCGGAAGTCCTCGACGAAGCCATCAAACCAGCCGAACGCGCCGCGCCCAAAGTGTACGTCCCGGTAGTCCACTACGAATCGCGCAACGGCCATCCAGTTTTTTCGGCACGCGCCGCACTGCGTGGAAAAAATATCCTGCTGGTAGGAGCCACGGGCTTCATTGGAAAAGTGTGGCTCGCGAATCTGCTCACCGATCTCCCCGAGATCGGCCGCATTTACCTGCTCGTCCGCCACAATCGCGCCAACACCTCCCTCGAACGCCTGCAACGCGTGATCGAAGAATCCCCCGTCTTCGAAAAACTAGCCGAACGCCACGGCGACAAATTCGCAGAATTTCTCCAAGACCGCATAGAAGTGGTTGACGGCGACGTAAGCAAGCCGAACCTCGGCCTAAGCCCCGAAGACCAGCAAAAGCTCTCTGGCACTGTCGACGTAATCGTCAACAGCTCCGGCCTAACCGATTTCAACCCCGACCTGCGCGACGCCCTCGCTGTAAACGTCCGTTCCACCGCCTACGTCCTCGATTTCCTCAAAGAATGCGCTCACGCTTCCCTGCTGCATCTCTCCACCTGCTACGTAGTAGGCCAGCGCGACGGCCGCGTCCTGGAAGAACTACCGAAAAACTACACTCCTCGCGGAATCCCCAATTACGACGCAGTAAAAGAATGGCAAGCGCTCGAAAACCTGATCAAAGAAGCAGAGGCCCGGGCCGAATCACCAGAAGTATCGGCAGAACTCCGCCGCGCCGCACAAAAAAAAGAACACGCAGCCAAAAATCTCCAAGGCCAAGCGCTGGAAAATCAAATCCGCAAAAACCGCGTCCGCTGGCTCCGCCAGAACTTGACAGACGCAGGCTCCCGCCGCGCCAACGAACTCGGTTGGCCCAACACCTACACGTTCACAAAGAGCCTCTCCGAATCCCTGATCTACGATTTTCTCGACGCTAACCCGCAAGCCGCAATCGCCGTGGTCCGCCCCGCCATCGTCGAGTCGTCCCTGGAAAAACCGTTCCTAGGCTGGAACGAAGGCATCAACACCTCCGCCTCGCTCTCCTACTTACTCGGAACTTTCTTCCGCCAACTCCCTACCAACGAATCAAAGTGCCTCGACCTCATCCCGGTAGATCTCGTCTGCCGCGGCATGACTCTGATCTCCGCCGGGCTCGTCACCCGCCGCCACCAGCGCGTCTATCAACTAGCCACTTCCGTCGCCAACGCCTGCAACATGCGCCGCTCCATCGAACTCACCGGCCTCGGCCACCGAAAATTCTATCGCGCGCACGCCGACATCCAGCAACGGGTGCGCCTGCGCTTCGACGCCATCCCAGTCTCCAAAACGCGCTACGAAGCAATCTCCGCTCCCGCGCAAAAAGCCGTAGTGCAAGCCATCAATCGCGCGACCGAACCGTTCTCCTCGAAGCCGCCGCTCGCTCGCCAGGAACGCGAGCTAGAAAAAGTCGTCAAGCTCATCTCGCTCTTCGAGCCCTTTATCCTCCACAACGATCATGTCTTCGAAGCCGCGAACGTCGAACGGCTCAGCGCCGCGCTACCCCCCGACGAGCAAGCCGATTTCGGCTACGATTCCCGCGCCCTCGATTGGTGGGATTACTGGATCAACGTCCACATTCCCGCCCTGCGCAAGTGGTGTTATCCTCTCATCGAAGGACGCCAGCCGGAATCGCGTCCCCGGCGTTCGGTGCCGCTCGCTGCTCGCAACGACGCGAACGCCAGTAGCGCCGCGGGTGCAACGGGTTGTGCAAGCTCGGGTTCAGCAAACTCGGGTCCGGCAACGGCATCCTGAAACACAATCACTGTGGCCATCCTCCTGACCGGTTCCACCGGATATATCGGCGCGCACATCGCGTCGAATTTGCTCACGGGCCATTCCGACCCGCTGAATCTGCTCGTCCGCGCGCGCGATGAACAGGAAGCCCAAGAACGCCTCTGGCGCGCCTTACAACTGCATCTGGATTTCGCGCGCTTCGACCAACTGCTGCACGATCGCATCCGAATTTTTCGCGGCGATCTTACCGACGCGCATTTCGGCCTCGCGGACGACGACTACGCGCAACTTATGCGTTCCACAGACTCCGTAATACACTGCGCCGCATCCCTGAATCGCAAATCCGAAAAGAGCTGCCTCAACGTAAATCTCCGCGGCACTCTCGAAGTCATCCAGCTCGCCCAACGCGCCCGTGACCAGCACGGCCTGCGCCGCTTCAGCCACGTCAGCACCGTTGCCGTCGCCGGCCAACGCTCCAACGAAGTAGTCCAGGAAGACGCCGCCATTGACTGGAATCGCTCCGATTACGATCCCTACGCGCGCACAAAAAAATTCTGCGAGCACATGGTCCGCCAGCTGTTGCCAGACGTACAGCGCACGATTTTCCGTCCGAGCATCGTCCTAGGCGATAGCCGCCGCCCCGAAACCAATCAATTCGACATGGTCCGCGCCTTCGTCTTCCTCGCCAGCCTCCCGATGCTGCCTTTCCGCCCGGGCGACCGCATTGATATCGTCCCAGTAGATTTCGTAGCCGACGCAGTCGCAACGCTCCATCAAAAAGAAAATCCCGCGCACGAGATTTACCATCTCTCGTCCGGCCGTGAGTCCGAAACCTTCATCGAACTCACCGAAGCGCTCTCCAAAGCGCAAGACAAGCGCGGACCCGTCTTCGTCCCCAGCTTTGAAAAATCCACGGAAAAAATCGTCAACGCCCTGGCAGGCCGCGCAGGGAAAATCGGCGGCCTGGCCACGCTGCTAAAGGTTTTCCTCCCCTATCTTTTGTGGAACACCGTTTTCGACAACACGCGCGTCGTCGAAGAACTCGGCCGCCATCCCGCGCCCTTCTCCCAATACAGCTTGCCGCTCCTGCGTTTCAGCCGCGAAAATCATTTCGTTTTCAAATATCGCGAATGGCCCGCCGACGCGCCCGTCCACGCCGCCTCGCGCGCCGCAAACGCCTCGCAGGATCCGCGCCAATGACCGACCTGCTCCTCGAATCCTGGGTCAGCGGCCTCATCGAACTCAACAAGTTCGAATGGATGCTCGGCGCCGGCCACGCCTGGCATCCCGGCACCAAACTGAAACTTCTCTTCGCCGGATACAACGGCACGCGCAATACCGGCTCCGACGTCCGCGTCGAAGAAATGATCCGCCAGGTCCGCCGCATCCTGGGCGACGAAAATCTAGCTCTCAGCGTCATGTCGCAAAATTTCGACCTCACCCGCGGATATTTCGGCGACGCGCATCAGGTACACCTACCCGACGTCTTCCCGCCGTTCCTGCACAAAGTAGTTCGCCAGAACGACGGCGTCGTAGCCTGCGAAGGCTCCATGTTCAAAAGCAAATTCGCCAACGCTCTCACGACCATGATGATCGGCGCGCTCGGCATCGCCTCGGCCCAAAACAAATTGAGTATCGCGTACGGCGCCGAAGCGGGCGCCATGGATCCCCTGCTGCAAAAAATGTGTCAGCGATACTGCCGCGATTCCCTCATTATCACCCGCAACGTCGAATCCCAAGCCGTCCTGGGCAAGCTCGGCGTCCCCACCGAATTAGGCACAGACACCGCATGGACTTTCGAGCCGCTAAGCTCCGACTACGGCCGCAAAGCCCTGTGCGATGCAGGCTGGGACGGTTCGACTCCTGTGCTAGCAGTCTGCCCGATTAATCCGTTCTGGTGGCCAGTCAGCGCATCGCTAGCGAAATGGCTGGCGCACTGGGTAGCAGGCGCGTATAAAAAAAGTTACTACCGCACGATTTATTTCCACCGCTCCGGCTCCCAAGTGGATGCCGCCTACGAAAAATATCTCTCCGAGATGGCCGCAGGCGTAGCCGGCTACCAAAAATCGCGCAAAGTTTTCCCGGTAATGGTCGCGATGGAAATGCTCGATCGTGACGCCTGCCAGCGTGTCGCGGAAAAATTAGGCGGCGCCCCCGTCTTCGGCTCCGATCAATTCAACATGTACGAGCTCGTCAGCATCCTGCGCGCCTGCGATCGCCTGCTCTCTTCGCGCTATCACGCCATCGTGACCACCATGCCCACCGGCATCCCGTCCGCCGGCGTCACCATGGACGAGCGCATCCGCAATCTCCTCCGCGAACGCGGCCACGAACATCTCCTCCTGCGCGTGGATGAAGCGGGTCTCGCCGACAAAATTGTCGCGGCCCTCCGCGCCCTCGATTCTCAAGCCGAAGAAATTCCCGACGCCATGGAACGCATCGTTGCCCGCAATCTGCAACTCATGGCGCGCATGGGCACGTATTTCGAAGAGCAAGTCGCGCGGCGCTATCCGCAATTTCCCGTACGCAAAGGCGTCCTGGGATGGGAAGATTATCTTCCCCCGCTCGGCCCCAGCTTGCTCAAACTTCTCGAGAAACACAGCGGAGTCCTCGCCGCATGACATTCGTCGAAGATATTTTCGCCCAGCTCAACAAATCCGCTACTGAGCCGGTGCTTCAGGAAATCCACGGCGTGAAAATTCACTCCGTCACCGGCAGCGAATTACTGGCGATCACCCAGCAGGCCCGCCACTTCCTCCTAGCCCGCGGCCTGAAAAAAGGCGATCGCTGCGCTGTGCTGGCTCCCAACAGCATTCGCTGGGCCGCGCTCGATCTCGCACTGATGGCCGAAGGGATCGTCGTCGTCCCGCTTTACGCGCGCCAAGCCCCTGCCGAGCTCGTCTCGATGATGCAGGACTCCACACCCTCGCGCATCTTCTGCCTCGACGCCGCGATCGCCGCAGAAATAAAAAAGCTCTGGCCGCAAGCTCCGCAAATCTCGCTGCTAGAAGGCGTCTACGCCGGCGAACCAAGCGCCCCCACACCGCCGATGCAGCACGAAGTCTCCGACGTAATTTCGATCATCTATACCTCCGGAACTTCCGGCGAACCAAAAGGGGTCGTCCTCAACGCCGGAAACGTAAACCACATCGTCAGCGCCACAAATTCCCGCCTCGACAAACTGATGGGCCCGCACACCGCGCCAGACCGTATTTTTCACTACGCTCCGTTCTGCTTCGCCGCGTCCTGGATCCTCCTGCTCACCGCCCTGTCACGCCACAGCGTGCTAGCACTTTCCACCGACCTCGCCAAGCTCGCCGACGAACTAAAAATCGCCGCCCCCGAATATTTCCTGAACGTCCCCACCCTGCTCGAACGCGTCCGCGCCAGAATTCAGACGACGGTGCAAGAGCGCGGCGGTCTGGCAACAGCGATTTTTCCGCGCGCCCAGCAAGCCTTCATCCGCCGCCACAATAGACAATCCAAGTTTGGCGACTTCTTCTGGCTCGCGCTCGGCAATTCCCTGATGTTCCCCGCCATCCGCAAAAGTATCGGCCCGAATCTAAAAGCGCTAATCTGCGGCTCAGCACCGCTCGCCGTCGAAACCCAACTTTTCTTCATGATGCTCGGCATCCCGGTCCTGCAGGTTTACGGCCTAACCGAAACCACAGCCATCTGCACCGCCGACGATCCCGGCCGCGTCGAACCGGGCTTCGTCGGCCCAGCAATCCCCGGCGTAGAAATGCAACGCGCCGAAGACGGCGAAATTCTAGTCCGCGGCCCCAATATTTTCAGCGGATACTGGCAGCGCCCCGCGGAATCCGCCCAAGCCCTGCAGGACGGCTGGTTCCACACCGGCGATCAAGGCGAACCCAACGAGAACGGCAACTGGCGCATCACCGGCCGCATTAAGAACTTGATTATCCTGAACTCCGGCCACAACATCGCGCCCGAGCCAATCGAAGAAAAGCTAGCGCAACACCTACCCGAAGCGCAGCAAGTAGTCCTCATCGGCAATCAACGCAGCTTCCTGGCGGCACTCGTCACGCCCAATGGCGCAAACGGCGCCAACCAATTGACGGACGAACAAATTCAATCCGCCATCGAAGCCGTAAACGCCGCGCAGCCGCACTACAAGCAAATTCGCGCGTTCCACTTAGTCTCAGAGCCCTTCACCATCGAAACCGGCCTGCTCACGACCATGGGCAAACTAAAACGCGACGCCATCACCGCGCGCTTCAAAGCCGAAATCGAAGCGCTCTACCAGAAGAAACCCTCATGAACATCTTCCAAGGTGAAACTCTCTCGTGGCACGTGCTCGACGGCACGATCGAGCTGACTCTCGACCGCTCCCCCTGCAACGAAATCGGCCGCGCCACGCTAGCCGATCTGGAAAAATTCGTTGCTGCGCTCCCATCGCTGCAACGCGAAGCCCACGCGCTGATCATTCACAGCACGCGCACAGAAGGTTTCTGCGCAGGCGCCGATCTTCGCGAAACCTATCGCGTGGCCCAATCGCTCCCGAAAGACGAACGTCTCGCCGCCCTGCGCGATTTTCTCGAACGCATTCATCAGGTGATGAACACCCTCGACCAAGCCCCGCTGACCACCGTCGCCGCCGTCCACGGCGTGACCTTCGGCGGCGGCTTCGAACTCGCACTGGCCTGCGACCTGATCGTCGCCGACAAAATGACCCGCTTTTGTTTCCCCGAGCTGCGCCTGGGCCTGATCCCCGGCTTCGGCGGCATCCCCCGCCTCAAACGCGATCTTGGAAACGCAGTAGTCCGCGATCTGCTCCTAACCGGCCGCAGCATCAATACCGCGAAAGCCCAATCCGTAGGCTTGGTCAGTCAGGTAGCAGCCGAAGGCGAAGCGCTTCGTGTCGCTCGCTCCACGGCGGCCCAACTAAAGAAATTCGATCGCGGCACAGCCATCGCCGCCAAGAAATTCATCAAGCCGATCCCCTACGACGAACTCCGCCGCGAAATCGAAATCTTTTGCGACCTTTTCATGCGCCCCGCGGTTGACGCCGGTTTGCGCAAATTTGTAGAAAGCACCGACGCGCTCCCCTATCTCCCCTAGCGCCGCGCACCGACCATGCAGACCCAAGCAAAATTGTGGCAAGATAGAAAGACATGAACACCCTGGACAAAACCATCGACGAAGTCCTCCGCCTCGCGGCCGAGCATTTCAAAGTGCAGCGCGATCAGCTCAGTCCCGACGACGATTTCTTCAAAAAGCTCGGCATCAACAGCCTTCAGGCCCTCGACCTCCTCACTCGCATCGAACAGCATTTCCAAATCGAGCTTCCCGACTTCGAACTCCAGGGCGTCAATGACTTCCGCACCCTCGCCCAACGGATTCAATCACGCCTGTAATGCTGGATCTCCGCCAATACAATTCGCTCGGCGAAGCGTTGCGCGCCGCGCTGGATCGCTGGCCGGACGAAATCTGCCTGATCGAAGCCGATCGCGACCGTGAAAACGCGCGCCTCACCTATCGCCAATTCAAAGAACAAGCGCTGCCCCTGGCGAGCAGGCTACAAAATGCTGGCCTGCGAGAAGGCACACGCGCCGCCATAATAATGACCAACCAGTCCAAATGGCTGATTTCCGCCTACGCGATCTTTTTCTGCGGCGGCGTGCTAGTGCCACTCGATTACAAACTCACCGCCGCCGAACAGCTGCAACTCTTGGCTCATTCCCTAGCCGAATTCCTGGTGATCGAATACCACCTCTGGCGCGCCATCAGCCAAACCGCACAATTTAAAAATCTCGCAGCCCGCACAGCGCTCGTGACCGAAGCGCCGCCAAACGCCGATCTCGCCGGCGCCCATCGCTGGGAACATTTTCGCGCCGAAGCCGAGCCGACATTCATTCCGCGCAAACGCGAGGACCCCGCCTGCATCGTCTATTCCTCCGGCACCGGTGGCCGCCCCAAAGGCTGTGTCTTAGCGCACGAAAATTACCTCGAGCAATGCGTCGCGCTCACTTCGCTCTATCCCTTCTGGCCCGGCGTGCGCTATCTCAGCATCCTCCCAACCAACCATGCCTTAGATTTCATGGTCGGCTTCATCGGCCCGTTCACCTGCGGTGCCACCGTCGTGCATCTGCGCACCCTCCGCCCGGAATTTATCCGCGAAGCTTTCACAAAATACAAAATCACCTACATGGCGCTGGTTCCCATGGTGCTGAAAAATTTAGAACGCGGCTTGCGCCAAAGATTCGCGGATCTCCCACCAGGCAAGCGCAAAATCCTGAACGCGCTGATCGCGACAAATCGCGCCTTGACCCGCCGCCGCCCGCACCTGAAAATCAGCCGCGCGCTACTGCCGCAAGTTCACCAAGCCTTCGGGGGCGGGCTGCGCGCCCTCTTCGTGGGCGGCGCTTTCACCGAACCAGAAACGCTGCAATTTTTTTACGATCTGGGAATCCCGGTAGGCAATGGTTACGGCTGCACGGAAGCCGGCACCGTGATTACGGTCAATGATCTGAAACCGTTCCGTGGTGATACCGTCGGCAAACCGCTCCCAGGCATGGAAGTGAAGATCGTAAATCCTGGCGCCGAAGGCATTGGCGAAGTCACCGTGCGCAGCCGCACCTTGATGTCCCACTATCTCGACGATCCCGAAATGACCGCCGAAACCATCGTAGACGGCTGGCTGCTCACCGGCGATCTCGGCCGGCTCGATCCCTCCGGCCATCTCCAGCTCTTCGGCCGCAAAAAAAACATGATCGTCAGCGAAGAAGGCAAGAATATTTATCCCGAGGACGTCGAAACCTATTTCGCCGGCCTCCCCGTAAAAGAGTTCTGCGTATTCGCGGCGAACTTTCTCTGGCCGGCCCGTACCATGGTCGGCGAAGAGCTCATCCTGGTCCTGCACCCGGAAACCGCGCAAGAAATTACCGAAAAGCTGGCGAAAGACATCGCCGAACGCAATCGCCGCCTCCTGAATTACAAACGCATCAGCGGCTATCTCCCCTGGGACCGCGACTTCCCCCTAACCGCGTCGCTGAAAATCAAACGCGCCGAACTGGCCGAACAAATCCGCCAAAATCGCGATCGTGCCGCAGTGGTGCCGCTATGACTCGCACCGGACTCATCGAGCCGGAGCGCTCGCGCCAGTGACCAAGCAATTTCTCGCGATCGTAAATCCCGCGGCAGGCGGCGGCAAATCCGGACAACTCGCCGCTAGCATGTTAGAAAGAGTTCGCAACGCAGGAATTAATCTCACCGTAGCGCGCACCACCCGCGCCGGAGATGCCACGGAAATCGCGCGCCAAGGCTACAGCGCAGGAATCCGCAATTTCCTAGCGGTCGGCGGCGACGGCACTTCCTTCGAGATCATCAACGGACTTTTCCCATCCGCAGAAACCCACGGCCGCCCCTCGCTCGGCCTCCTCCCGCTCGGCACCGGCAATTCCTTCCTGAAGGATTTCACCAAGCGCGGCGTCGAACACACCATCGAATCCCTGCAAAAAATTTCGCGCCGCCCCTGCGACGTAATCCGCCTCCGCCACGCTCAAGGCGAACTATATTTCCTGAACCTCCTCACGCTAGGCTTCCCCGCCAATGTCGCCGAAACCACCAACCGCCGCTTCAAACGCTGGGGCGAACTCGGTTACATTCTCGGCGTCTTCACACGCCTCTTGCAGCTCGAACATCTCTCATTTCCGCATCGCCTGGCCGAAGCAAAAGAAATGGATCGCAATCCCGCCCTATTCCTCTCCTTTAACAACAGTAAATTCACCGGCGGCCACATGATGATCGCTCCCAACGCCGATCCCACCGACGGCCTAATCGAATACGTCCGCTGGGGCCCTATCGGCCGCCTCGGCCTGATCTGGACGCTGCCACGCCTCTTCACCGGCACGCACATCCAGCATCGCTGCGCCTCCCGCGCCGCCACCAAACGCATCGATTTCGAACTCGCAGGCCCCGTAAACGTAATGGTGGACGGGGAAAGCATGCGCCTCGAATGCCAATCGCTGGACATTCTGCCGAGCGCGCTGGACGTGATCGTATGAAACACGCCTGCCTCGCCGTCCGCTCGACCCTCTTGTGGGCGATCAGCGGCATTCATTTCGCGCTGGTCGGCACGATTCTCATTGCCATCGGTGCAGTCATCGATCCCAGAAAGAACGATTGGCCCCAGCGGGTATTCTTCCGCAACGTCCTGCGCCTCGCCGGCGCGCGCTTCCTAGTCCGCCGCGCTCCAGGATTCGACGCCGCGCGAACGAGCATCTTCATCTGCAACCACGTGAATCTCTTCGACCCGTTCGTGATCTACTCCGCGATTCCGCAATTCCTGCGCGGCTTCGAACTGGAATCACACTTCAAAGTCCCCGTTTATGGCTGGATGATGGGCCGCTTCGGAAATATTCCCGTGCCCGACGCGCCCAGCCGCGAAGGACTGGAAATCATGACGCAGCGCGCCAAAGCCGCTCTCGATTCCGGCGTCAGCCTAATCGCTTTCGCTGAAGGCTCGCGCACCCGCACGGGCCACGTACAGCCGTTCAAAAAAGGAATCTTCAGCATCGCGCAGAGATTCGGAATTCCCATCGTGCCGGTAAGCATGGTCGGCTCATACCAATTCTTCCAGACCGGACATTGGATGCTGCATCCCGAAAAAATCATTGTCCACATTCACGATACGATCGATACCACGCAAGTTGGGCGCGGCGATGTGGACGCGCTACGCCAGCGCGTGCAGGAAATCGTGTCAGCCCCGGTAGAAGAATCGCTGCAGGAAAATCCGGTACAGAGGTTTTAAAAAAACGCGCGCAAACCGTGCGCCTCACCTCAAGAAATCTGCGACTCGTTCGTCGCCGGCAGCGATCGCCCCGCGCGCAGTTCCTGCCAGGTATAAACCACACGATGAATCACCGTGATCGTCGAAATAGCCGCGATCACCCACAGCACCTGTGCCATGCGATTAAATGCGCCGCCCATGATCAGCAGCACCAGCCGCTCTGGCCGCTCCATGAATCCCACTTTGCACAAAGGAATAATCGACTCCGCCCGCGCCCGCGCGTAACTCACCATGAACGAACTGGCCATCGCCACCGCCGCCAGCGCCATGTAAAATGGCCGCCCCACCAGCGTGTAATGCACCACCAATCCCATGTACAAAGCCAGGTCCGAATAACGATCCAGCGTGGAATCCAGAAACGCGCCAAACGCCGTGACGCGCCCCACGCGCCGCGCCACCTGTCCGTCGGCCATATCCAAGAATCCCGCGAGGAACAAAACCGCCGCGGCCTGCCGGAACATCCCCATCGCAAAAAGAGCCGCGGCCCACGAATTTACCGCCAGCCCCAAAAACGTAAACATGTTCGGCGTGATGCCCGTAGCCGCCAGTCCGCTCACCACGTGGCGCAGGAGCCACCCGCCGCCTTCGCCGATCCAGTACGTCGGCGGCTTCTTCCGTTCCATCGATCCGTTTTCCATAGTCAAAAAGTCATACTCCGATTTTGCCGCAACAAAAATCCGCGCTCACTTCTTTCCGATCGCCATCTCTGGAACTTTCCCGCCATAACGCAACGTCGGCTCGGTCTGCTGTTGCACTTCTTCCGGAGTAAATCCTGGCGCGACCTCGCGCAGCACCAAGCCATCCGCCGTAACATCAATCACCGCCAAATCCGTAACAATCGTATTTACGCATTCAATCGCCGTCAGCGGATAGCTGCAAGTCTTCACAATTTTCCGCTGCCCATCCTTCGCATTATGTTCCATGGTCACGATCAATTTCTCCGCGCCCACGGAAATATCCATCGCCCCGCCAATTCCTCCCGCACCCTTCGCTCCCGGCACGCGCCAATTCGCCAAATCGCCGCGCTCGGAAACCTGCAACCCGCCCAGAATGCAAATATCCAAATGCCCGCCGCGCGTCATCACATGCGCATCCACCTGCGAAAAATAAGCCGCGCCCGGTACCAAAGTCACCGGCACCTTCATCGCGTCCACCAAATCGTAATCTTCCTCGCCCGCCTTAGCCCGCGGCCCCATCCCCAGAATTCCATTTTCGCTGTGAAAATAAACCACCACATCTTTTGGAACGTACGCCGCAATCAAGTTCGGAATCCCCCAACCTAAATTCACGTAAGCCCCGTCCGGCAATTCGAGCGCCGCGCGTTCGGCGATCTGCTCGCGTGTCAGCCGCGCCTTAGGCATTGTGGATTCCCTTCGCTACCACGATGCGATGCACAAAAATCGAAGGCGTCACAATCGTTTCCGGATCCAGCGTCCCCGTCTCCACCACTTCGTCCACTTCCACAATGGTGACCTTCGCCGCCGTCGCCATGATCGGATTAAAATTCCGCGCGGCCTTGCGATAAACCAGATTCCCCATGCGATCGGCGCGGTGCGCTTTGATGAACGCATAATCCGCGCCCAGCGCCTGCTCCAAAATATAACGCTTTCCGCGAATCACACGTTCTTCCTTGCCTTTCGCCACGTCTGTCCCCACTCCCACAGGCGAATAGAACGCCGGAATGCCGGCTCCAAACGCGCGCATGCGTTCGCACAAGATTCCCTGCGGCACCAATTCCAGTTCCACTTCCCCCGCATCGAATTGCTGCTGAAAATATGTGGCGCCCGGCCCCGGAAACGCCGCCACCACGTGCCGAATCTGGCGGTTCTTGAAAAGAATCCCCAGCTCGCCGTCGCCCGTGCCGCAATTATTGCTGATCACGCTCAAATTCCGCGCGCCTCGCCGCGCCAATCCCTGAATTAGATTGTTGGGGAATCCTGCGCCGCCGAATCCGCCGAACATCACCGTCGCCCCGTCCGGAATGTCCGCGACGGCAAGGTCCACCGAAGAAAAAGCTCTGTCTTTTCGATTCATATCTGAATTTGCCGGAGCGGAGCCGAACCCCGAGCTTCATATTATAACTGTTTGATTCCCCTCGCCGATAAATACGACAGTCACCTCGGAAAATCGCAGCGCAGCCCGCGCCGGCACGCATTTTTCACCACGAACCCGCCCCCTCGTCTACAATCTCCCCCGACGCCCGCGATGGCGCCACCAACCACAATATGAATCCTCCCCGCGTCGCAACAATTCCCGACCAAATCACTCCCATCCCCCGCCGCCGCTGGGTGATTGCCTGCATTCTAGGCCTGGGCGTCCTCATAAATTATTTCGACCGCGTCAACATCTCCGTCTCGCAAGAAGCTCTCCACGCCGTCTTCGGCATCACCGCCGTACAATTCGGCTACCTCCTCAGCGCCTACAGCTGGACGTACGCCGCGCTGCAACTTCCCTGCGGCGTGCTACTCGACCGCTTCGGCGTGAAATTCGTCGGCCGCATCAGCACGCTACTCTGGAGCGTCGCATCTTTCAGCGCCGCAGCCGCCACCGGTGTGGGAAGCTTTTTCGTCGCGCGCCTCGTGCTCGGCGTCGGTGAAGCTCCCACATTTCCCGCCAACGCCAAAGCCATCGGTTACTGGTTTCCATCGCGCGAACGCAGCCTCGCCACCGCCATTTTCGACGCCGCCGCGAAATTTGGCCCCGCCGCAGGAGTGCCGCTCATCGGCCTGCTCCTAATTCACTTCGGCTGGCGTTGGAGTTTCGCTGCCACCGGCATTCTCAGCTTTCTCTATTTCATTCTCTTCTACTGGCTCTACCGCAATCCCAGCGAAGATAGATCTCTCACCGCCGCAGAACACGAATTCATCCTGGAGGGCGGCGCGCAAACCGAAGGTCGCGGCGTAATCACGCAGGGCGCCTCGCTCGCCTACCTCTTGCGCCGACGCAAAGTGCAAGGTCTGGTCCTCGGCTTCGCCGCCTACAATTACACTTTCTATCTGCTGCTCACCTGGCTGCCCAGCTATCTGTCCACGGCCCTGCACGTAAATCTGCTGCACTCTGTGCTGTATTCCAGCGTGCCCTGGCTGTTCGCGACCTGCACCGACCTGCTGATCGGCGGCTGGCTCGTCAACGCGCTCATCCGTCGCGGGCACGAGGCTTCCCTCGTTCGCCAGATTGTTTTGGTGGGAGGCACAGCTTTCGGCCTCGGCATACTCGGCGCCGCGCACGCGCACACCCCCACCAGCGCGTTATTCTGGATCAGCGTTTCGATCGGCGGCCTTTCCGCTGCCGCTCCGGTCGGTTGGTCCATCCCTTCGCTGATTGCGCCGGAAGGAAGCGTGGGCACTCTGGGTGGAATACTGAATTTCGGAAATCAATTGTCGGCCATCGTCGCGCCGATCGTCACCGGATACGTAGTAGCGGCCACTCACTCCTTCGCCTGGGCCTTCGTGGTGGCCACTACGTTCCTGCTCGCGGGCATAGCAGGCTACGTCTTCTGGCTCGGCCGCATCGAGCCAATTCCCGAGCCGACCACTGGCGCGTCAACATAGTCGTCAGAAACTCACCGCGCCGCGTAATGCTTCGTCTCCTGCGTCCGCGAATTGAAGACGTCGAAGCCGCCATCCGCATACCCAATTAGTTCCAAATAATTCCCGGCATCGGTTCCCGGCGGATTGGCGATGAATTCCGCGGGAACATTGTGCGCCGGCCCACCCTCATCCGAAAAATGCAATTGCCACAAATTTTCCAGATGCGGCGACTTCTCGATAATGTCCCAAGTCGAAGGCGTCCCGCCCTTCTTCGCGCCGTTATCCATGATCGCCACGCGCGGCGCGATTCCATACACCAGCGCAGGACTGCTGCTCTGCTGCCATCCGTGATGCGAAACAATGTACACATCCACGTGGCCCAACTTATTCAACGGGCACATCAATTCCATTTCCTTATCCCACGTAAGATCGCCCAAATCCAAAATCCGCAGCTTCCCGAAAGCAATGAAGGTGCCCAGCGAACGCAAATTCTCCGTCTTGTCCGCAGGACGCGTTTCTGATTCCTTGCACGCCGCATTCTCCTGCCCCGCTCCCGCCAGCGGCTTTTCAATCAACGCTCCGTCCGCGCTGATCACCGTGGCGTACATCCCCGGAATCGGCAGCACATCGCCCGGCTGCGGCGTGATTCGTTTGTACTTTCCAGTCGCCAGCAGCGCCTGATACGCCTGCCATCCCTGCACGGTCGGCGCGTCTGTGCTCTCGCGGTTCTCGCCATGATCAATAAACGTCCCGATGGGAATCCGTGCAGCCAGTTGCGGCGCGCCGCCCACATGATCGTTGTGGAAATGCGTGATCAACACGTAATCAATCTTGCTGAGCCCCGCGCTCTTCGCCGCTGCCACGATGCGGTCCGCGTCCCGACCCTCATTCCCCGGCCACCCCGTGTCGATCAACAATGCCTGCCCCTCAGGGGTAACAAACAAAGTCGCCTGCCCTCCCTCCACATCCACAAAATAAACTCGCAACGACTTCTCCGCCGCAGCCGGCGCCGCGTTCGCGCCAGACAGTAGCGAAATTGCCGCACACGCTGCAGCACAAACCACGACGCTCCAAGTCTTTCTGAAATTAAATCCGTAACAGGGGGAACGGGTCATGTTTAAGTCTCCTGAGCGGCCTCTGTTCATTTTCCTGCAGTGCTTTGCCGACAAAGATAGTCAATCCCGCGCCGCATTTCGTCAACAGACTTGTTACAGCCATTCGCCTCGAGGTGCGCCAGTCTCCGATGCCCCGGCAAGAAAAATCCCGACGCTAGCTGCCTCGATTCGCCCGCACTATAATCCAAGACTTAATATGCTGGCTCCGTTTCAAGATTTCGCTCTGAAACGGACTAAATTCACCGCAATCGTGACCCGCTGCGGAAGGAGCGCAATAAATGAAATACCGAAAACTAGGCAACACCGGACTCATCGTCAGCGAAGTAGCCCTAGGCACCATGCAGTTCGGGGGCAAAATGAACATGGGCAATCTTGATCAGCAAGACACCACGCGCATGGTGAAGTTCGCCCTCGACAAAGGCATCAACTTCATTGACACCGCCGACGTCTACAGCCTCGGCGAAAGCGAAACCCTGGTGGGCAGTGCCCTAGACGGCGTCAGAAAGGAAATTGTCCTCGCCACCAAAGTGCGCCTCCCCATGAGCGCAAATCTCAATCACAGCGGCGCCACGCGCGTGAACATCATGCGCGAAGTGGAGGACAGCCTTCGCCGCCTGCAAACCGATTACATTGACCTCTACCAAATTCACGGATGGGACAGCAACACGCCCCTCGAGGAGACTCTGCGCACGCTCGACGATCTCGTTCGCCAAGGCAAAGTCCGCTATATCGGCCTCTCCAACTACATGTGCTGGCAAGCCGCCACCGCCGTGATGCTCCAGCAAGATCTGGGATTGGAAAAATTCGTCACCGCTCAGATGTATTACAGCCTCGTCGGCCGCGGTCTCGAATACGAGTTCCAGTCCTTCGCCAAGTATCATAATATCGGCATTCTGGTCTGGAGCGCGTTAGCCGGCGGTTTCCTCTCTGGCAAATACACGCGCGCGAACCCAACTCCCGCCGGCACGCGTTTCGCCGAAGCAGGCGCATTCGTTCCCTTCGACAAAGAGACGGGCTACCGCGTAGTGGATAGACTGCAAGAAGTTGCAGCTCGACATCAAGTAAGCCCCGCGCGCGTAGCGCTTTCTTGGACGCTAGCACGCCCCGCAGTCAGCAGCGTGATCGTAGCCGCCCGCAAGCTCGACCAGCTGGAAGATAACATCGCCGCCGTCGATCTGCGGCTCGCAGAAGAAGACATCCGCCAACTAGACGTCGTATCCGACCCCGGCGTCCCCTATCCAAAATGGATGGTCCTGCAGCTAGACGTCGCCGAAGACCCGCGATCCAAAGCTCTCTACCCCGAACGCTACGCCGACGGCGGCGCATGGAAAGATCTCCGCGGCAGCCGCTGGTCCGGCTAGACTCAGGCCTCTGTCGTCAATAAACGGACTGGAACGGGACCTGCGGTCATATCTCCGTCACGGCCTATTCGTTTTGCGTTATCATCGGAGCGTTTTGTTTCGTGCCAATCGAATGGGATACTGCATGCTGGCGGATATTTTGCGGCGAACTGCACGTGTCCTTTTATAAAAAGTGCCATTGGGTACCACAGATTCGCGAGTAAACGTTTTCATCGAGCACGAACACGCGCGGAACTGCCCGTCGCGCAACAAATTGTTTTGCGCCGCAACTATCACGGAGCTTGCCATCCATGACCACGAAAAAATTGCGCAGCCAGGAATGGTTCGGCCGCCAAGACCGCGACGGCTTCATCTACCGCAGCTGGATGAAAAATCAAGGCTGGCCGCACGACATGTTCAACGGCCGCCCGGTCATCGGGATCTGCAACACCTGGTCCGAGCTCACACCCTGCAACGCGCACTTCCGCGAAATCGCGGAATGGGTGAAACGCGGCGTGTGGGAAGCAGGCGGCTTTCCGCTGGAATTTCCAGTGATGTCTCTCGGCGAAACCCTGCTCCGTCCCACCGCGATGCTCTTCCGCAATCTCGCCAGCATGGACGTGGAAGAATCTATCCGCGGCAATCCCATTGACGGCGTAGTCCTGCTCATGGGCTGCGACAAGACTACGCCTTCGCTGTTGATGGGCGCGGCATCCTGCGATCTTCCCACCATCGGCCTTTCCGGCGGCCCGATGCTGAACGGAAAATTTCAAGGCCACGATATCGGCTCCGGCACCGGCGTCTGGCAAATGTCCGAAAAAGTTCGCTCCGGTCAAATGAAGCTTGAGGAATTTTTCGAAGCGGAAAGTTGCATGCACCGTTCGAAGGGCCACTGTATGACGATGGGCACCGCCTCGACGATGGCCAACATGGTCGAAGCTCTGGGCATGGCATTGCCCGGAAACGCCGCGATTCCCGCCGTGGACGCGCGCCGCCACACCCTCGCGCAATTCACCGGCCGCCGCATCGTCGAAATGGTCAAAGAAGATCTGCGCATGTCGCAAATTCTCACTCGCGCCGCGTTTCAGAATGCGATTCGCGCCAATGCTGCGATCGGTGGTTCCACCAACGCCGTCATTCACCTGATCGCCATCGCCGGACGCGTCGGCGTGCCACTAACGCTCGCTGAATTCGATACGCTCGCATCGCATCTCCCGTGCCTCGTGAATCTCCAGCCTTCCGGCAAATATCTCATGGAAGATTTTTTCTACGCTGGCGGGCTGCCGACCGTCCTGCGTGAACTCGGCGAAAACGGCGCGCTCGATCGCGACGCGCTAACCGTCAACGGCCAAACCATCTGGAAGAATGTCGCCGCAGCGCCCTGCTGGAATCGCGATGTAATCCACACTTTCGCGCAGCCGCTTAAAGAAAATTCCGGCATCGCCGTCTTGCGCGGCAATCTCGCGCCCGATGGCGCCGTCATCAAACTTTCCGCCGCCAGCCCGCATCTGCTACAACACACCGGCCGCGCCGTAGTCTTCGATTCCATCGAGGATTTTTACGCGCGCATTGATCAGGAGAATCTCGACATCGACGAAACCTGCGTGATGGTCCTGCAAAATTGCGGCCCGCGCGGCTATCCCGGCATGGCCGAAGTTGGCAACATGCCCCTGCCGCCGAAAGTTCTGCGCAAAGGCGTGAAAGACATGGTCCGCATCTCCGATGCACGCATGAGCGGCACTGCCTACGGCACAGTGGTTCTGCACGCATCGCCCGAAGCCGCCGCCGGTGGCCCGCTCGCGCTAGCGCGCTCCGGTGACACGATCACGCTCGACGTTCCCGGCCGCACCATTCGCCTGAATGTGGACGAAGCCACGCTAGCCGCTCGGCGCGCCCAATGGACGCCGCCGCCCGTGCCCGCTCGCGGCTACGTCAAGCTCTACACCGACCATGTGCAACAAGCGAATCTAGGCGCCGACCTGGATTTTCTGGTAGGCAAGAGCGGCGCGCCCGTAGCTCGCGACAACCACTAGATGCGCACCAACAAATTTCCGAACGAAGCGGAGCACTTGACTTTGTAGCGCCCACCTTTAGGTGGGCGCCTTTGACTTTGACTTAGCCGTCGCAGCGGCGCACTTCAGTGCGCCATGATTTTGCGCCGGCAATCACTCGGGAGCCTCACATGTTGCGCTGGCGAATCGCAATCCTAGTAAGCGCTGCGATCGCCATCAGCTATCTCGACCGCCAAACTCTCCCCGTCGCGATCAAAGCCATCAGCAAAGACATCCCGCTGACCAACGTGCAATTCTCGAATCTGCAGTCTGCGTTCCTGCTCTCCTACGCTTTCATGTACGCAGGTGGCGGGAAACTCTCGACGCCCTAGGCACACGCCGCGGCTTCACGTTGATCATGATGTTCTGGTCGCTGGCGTGCGCCAGCCACGGCCTCGCGTTAACTTTCACAATGCTAGCCGTAAGCCGCTTCGCTCTAGGCATGGGCGAGGGCGGCGGCTTCCCCACGGCCACCCGCGCCGTAGCCGAATGGTTCCCAGTCAACGAACGCGCCACCGCCATGGGCATCATCAACGGAGGCACTGCCGTAGGAGCCGTAGTCGCGCCGCCGCTGATCGCGCTGATCCTTATCTACGCAAACTGGCGCTGGATTTTCTTCATCACCGGCGCGCTCGGACTGCTCTGGACGGCCTGGTGGCGCAAATCGTACTTCCCACCAGCCGAACATCCGCAACTCACCGCACAAGAGCGCGCAAAAATTCCCTCACCCGCCGATCCAGCATCGCCGCCACCGCAAAAAAAATCGCGTGGCTCGATCTGCTGCGCTTCCAGAAACCTGGGGCTTGGTGACCGCAAAATTCCTGAGCGACGCCGCCTGGTACTTCTATCTTTTCTGGCTGCCGAAATATCTCTACGACGCGCGCGGCTTCGACATCAAGGCGGTCGGCGCCGTGGCTTGGATCCCCTACGCAGCCGCGGGCGTCGGATGCCTGCTGGGCGGCTGGTTCTCCAGCTATCTGGTCCGCCGAAAATTCTCCGTGAACGTAGCCCGCAAAGTCGCCCTGGGCCTGAGCGCCGCAGTGATGCCGCTTATCCTGCTGGTCACCGCATGCCCCCATCGCCTGGGCCATCGCGATTTTCAGCCTGGCGTATTTCGGGCAGCAATCCTGGTCCACGCTGGTGATGGTTCTGCCCACGGATCTTTTTCCCAGCAGCGTCGTGGGCGCAGTGGCGGGCATGGTCGGTTTCGGCGGCGCCATGGGCGGAATCGCTTTTCGGCGAACTAGCCGGCTACCTGCTCGATCACGGCTTCGGCTACGGCACCGTCTTCAAGCTGGCCGCCACCTTTCACGTGATCGCTTTTCTCGTGATACTGATCACCGTGCCCGAAGTCGCCCCGCTAAACATGGCGCAAAAATTAGCAACACAAACCCAATCATGAAGGAGCCCCATGAAAATTAAAGAAATTCGCACGCGAGCAGTCCGCTGGCGCGGCAAGACGGTTCCCTTGCCTCCGCATTTCTGCACGAATCCGATGGACCTGCTCACGCTCCCCGAAGCCTCCATGCAAACTTTCACTTTCCACGGCTGGCTGATCGTCGAAATTTTCACCGACGACGGCCACGTGGGCATCGGCAACGCCGCGCTCGCGCCGCCCATCACCAAACAAGTGATCGACCTCTATCTGAAGCCGCTGCTGATCGGCGCCGATCCCTGGGACATCGAATTCCTCTGGCAGCACATGTACCGCAAGACGATGGCGTTCGGCCGCAAAGGCATCGGCATGGCCGCGATCAGCGCCGTGGACATCGCGCTGTGGGACATCCTCGGCAAATCCGCCAAGCAGCCCGTCTACCGCCTGCTCGGCGGCCGCACCAAGCCGCGCATTCCCGTCTACGCCAGCCGCCTCTACAGCATCGAACTCAGCGAACTCGCCGCCGAAGCCAAGCGTTACAAAAAAGAAGGCTACCAGGCGATGAAGCTGCGTTTCGGCTGGGGCCCGACCGACGGCGCCGCTGGCATGCAACACAATGTCGACCTCGTCCGCACCGTGCGCCAGGCAGTGGGCGACGGCATTGACGTCATGGCCGACGCCTACATGGGCTGGACCCTCGACTACGCCAAACGCATGCTGCCGCTGCTCGAACCTTTCAATCTCCGCTGGCTCGAAGAACCCGTATTCCCGGACGACATCCACGGCTATGCCGAACTGAAATCCTACGCGCGCATTCCCATCGCCGGCGGCGAACACGAATTCACGCAATACGGTTTCCGCGACCTGCTCGAGGCGCGCGCCGTGGATTACATTCAGTTCGACACGCAACCGCGTCGGCGGCATCACCCAAGCGCGCAAAATCGCCGCGCTGGCCGAATCGCATTCCGTCCCCGTGATTCCCCACGCCGGACAAATGCACAACTATCACGTCGTCATGGCCAGCCTGAATTCCCCGATGGCGGAATATTTCCCCATCGTGGACGTCGAAGTCGGCAACGAACTTTTCTGGTATATCTTCGAAGGCGAGCCGCAAAGCCAAGGACGGTTTCGTCGATCTGGACGAAAATCTTCCCGGCCTGGGCCTAACCGTGAACGAAAAAGCGCTGGCAAAATTCGAGGTGATCGAGTGAGCCGCATCCAATGACCCGAGTAATTCAAATCGCAAAAGGCCGAGACCGTGCAGTGGCCGTCGTCGAAGAGCCACACCTCCGCCTGCTCCACCGCGCCCCATCCATTTATGCCCTGGCGCACGAAGCCATTGCCAACGGCGCAAAGCTAACCGCCCTGGTGCAACAGAAACTCTCGAATCTCGTGCTCGATTACGACCCCATCTACACCGGCCAATCCGAATGGCGCATCCTGCCTCCCATTGATCATCCCGACGAACCAGTCGCTGCCTCGTTTCCGGCACAGGCCTCACTCATCTCGGCAGCGCGCGCGACCGGCAGGACATGCACGCCATCGCCAGCGAAGATCTCACCGACAGCATGAAAATGTTTCGCTGGGGGATTGCTGGAGGTCGCCCCGCCGCGGGCGAAATCGGCACGCCCCCCGAATGGTTTTACAAAGGTACCGGCACAATCCTGCGCGCGCACAATGAACCGCTCGAAATTCCCGCCTACGCCGAAGACGGCGGCGAAGAAGCCGAAATCGCCGGAATTTATTTCATTGATTCCGACGGCCGCCCGCATCGCGTCGGCATGGCCTGCGGCAACGAATTTTCCGACCACGTGTTCGAAAAAAAGAATTACCTGAATCTCGCCGGCTCGAAACTGCGCACGCCCGCGCTAGGCCCCGAACTCACTCTCGATCCCGCGTTCGGTTCCGTTCAAGGCGAAGTGACCATCGAACGCGCCGGCAAAACGCTCTGGAGCAAAAACATCCGCACCGGCGAATCCGAAATGTGCCATAGCCTGCGCAACATGGAGCACCACCACTTCAAATACGAAACGCACCGCCGCCCCGGCGATGTCCACGTCCATTTCTTCGGCGCCGATTGCCTCAGCTTTGGCGAAGGCGTTCGTCTCGCCGACCGAGACGTAATGCAAATTCAGTTCGCAGGCTTCGGCCGCGCCTTGCGCAATCCGCTGCAGGTGGCCGGCGCCATACCCGCGCTAATCGAAGTTATTTCACTGGGGTAATTCCACTGGAGCGAACTAATAAATGACCAAGCCGCGTGTTGCAATTTTAGGATTAGGACTAATGGGTTCAGGAATGGCAGGACGCATTCTCGCCGCCGGATTTCCGCTAGCCGTCTACAACCGCAATCCGGAAAAAACCGAGCCCTTCGCGAAAGCCGGCGCCTACGTCGCCCGTACTCCCCGCGATGCTGCCGCGCGTGCCGACATCATTATTACCATGCTCGCGGATGACAACGCCTCTCGCGCTGTCTGGCTGGATAAAGATAGCGGCGCCCTGGCCGGCGCCGCGCCCGGCACATGGCTGCTCGAATCAAGTACCGCAAGTGTGCAATGGATTCAGGAGTTAGCCGCTGCGGCCAAGCAACAGGAATGCGAACTCCTCGACGCCCCAGTAACTGGCTCAAAACCGCAAGCCGCCGCAGGCGAACTGCTTTTTCTGGTTGGAGGTTCCGCCGAAGCCCTAGCCGCCGTGCGACCCGTCCTCGCCGTAATGAGCCGCGACATCCTTCATCTGGGTCCCGTCGGCAGCGGCGCAACTCTAAAGCTGATCAACAATTTTCTCTGCGGCGTCCAAGCTGCATCCATAGCTGAAGCCATGGCCCTCGTCACAGCCAGCGGCCTCGACCGTGAAAAATCCTTAGCCATGCTCGCCGCCGGAGCACCCGGCAGCCCGCTACTAAAAGTGATCACTACCCGCGCCGCCGCAAACGACTTCACTCCCAATTTCGTCCTGCGCCTTATGGCCAAAGATCTAACCTACGCCCGCGAAGAAGGCGCGCGCCACGGCATAGCAATGAACACCGCCACCCCAGCCATCGCCGATTTCGAAAAAGCCATCGCCGCAGGCTACGGTGAAAAAGACTTCTCCGCCGTAATCCCTGCCCTGCAGAAAAAGTGAACACCACCCCATCATTTTGTGGGGATCACACGGCTGTCTGTTGACCAAATCACGTTCCCATCCAGATCATAAAACTCCAGCAGCGGATGACGGTCCCCGTCCACTGTCATCCTGCCCCGCAGGTGTCCTGCGGAGTCCTGCAGCAAAAAGGCCCGCGCTTCCACAGTCGGGGGTTTCATCTCCCTATTGACGGCCTCACCCTGCGCCGTGACCTTCGCCGTAAGCGACAGCACCGCAGCTAGCAGAATTAGCGCCCCCAAAATTTTCGATAACCGGCTCTGTCTTTCGAGTTTTGCCATGCGAACCAGCAAACCGTTGTAAGCAGCGTCAGTCACTTGCATCTGTGGCCTCCTATGGCAGCGCGCGCGCCGCTCCTCGCTAGAACGGCCAGGTCTGAAATTCTTGCAGGAAAACACCGGAGATTCTGAACCGCTCCAGCGCCGCGGGGCGTGACAGGCGTACCCCTCACCTACCAGGTGCCGATGCGCACCACCGCCTGGGTAGATATGATGAACCCGTTTTGCGGCCGGATCGCATCTGCAGCAGGCACTGCCGACTGCACGTTGACGCTGGGCATCCAGGAGTGTGAGTATTCCATATTGATCAATCGCCACGCGAAAGGACGCGTAATCACCACGTCCACTCCGCCGCCCACTCGCAGGCTGGGGCCGTTTTCGGAAGTTTCCACCGACCAGTCGCTGCGCATCGGGTAGTGGCCCAACGTGCCGGCGCCGTTGTTCCATTCCGCCATGAGCTGCTTTCTTAGCTGGGGGTTGTCCACTTCCTGCGAGACTTTCCTCCCGCCGAAAACCACTTGCGTATAGGGCGACCAGCGATGCGACGCCAGCGGCGTCCAGCGTACGCCGCCGCCATAGAACAAGGAATCTCCACTGATGTTGTACGCCCGTTGGTGCAGGATCTGGCACCCGTCCACCAGGGCGATCACCTGCAGTTGCCGATTGATTCGCGCGGCCCCGGATCCGCCGCCCCCAACACAGCTTCCGCCTCCCAAAAAGCTTTCGTAATACGGATACGCCGTCAATTCTATCGGTGCTTCCAGCGGATATTTCTTCATGGCTTCATCCGGATCCACAGGCGGCTTGTGATATTCAAAGAGTTTCTGTCCCGATCCTTCCTTGTATTCCTTCACCATGTCCTTGCGGATCTCATAGTTCTCACCGAACAGTCCCATCCGCGTGGCACGATCCCACGGAGGTTTGAACGCCATGATGTTCGCGAAAGTGCGCCCCGGATTCAGAAAACTACGCGCCAGGATCAACAGCGCGCGATTCGTGCTCCGGTTTTCCAGCCCGACAATCAGGTAGCGGTCCGCAGCATCTTCCGCCAGCATGGTGACAAATCCCAGTGTCGGCGTATCCACCAGCGTGATAAATCCGGGCGAAGCATGCAGCATCACATTGCCGATCGAAGCTTCGCTGATTGGCCCAATCTTCCATTGCGTGTGCCACACCGCGGAGAACGCCATGGATCGCAGCAGGCTGACCCAGTAGTCCCGGCCGTCTCCCCATTGCACGTGCTTGTACTTGGGATCGTTCTGCCGCTCGATGAAACCAAATATGGATCCTTCGATGGGATGGCCAACGTAAGGCGCCATGAAACGATCGTTGTCACTCCAACCGCGCAACTCCCCGACGGAGTGGACATAGTTATGGAACCATGGACCATTCAGGGCATCTCGCGTTCCGGGCTCCGTCGCCAAATTAAACGTGTGCATGATACCCGTATAAAGCAACGACTCGCCGAATGATGGCCAGAAGTGAAACTTCGTGCCCGATGCCGGCCGGTCGCGCGGATTCGTCGCCGCGGCAGCGCTGGAAAGGCTTGCCAGCATGAACACGTTGGCCGCTGGCCTTTCGAATGGCAGCGGAATGCTGAGATCTAGCGGTTTGGGGGAGGCTACCCGCGCGATTTCCGACTCGGTCACGGACATCTCGGAAAATACCAGGTGTGGGGATTTCGAAGGCCCCATCTCTTGCCAATCCAGCATGGCAACGGGAGCGGCCTGGGCAACCACCGGAGCGGGAGAATAAAAAAAGGCCAGAATTCCCAAAATAATCAGTTTTCTCAGGACGGTCGCCATGTCAAATCGCATCGTCGTACTCGCGTATGGATTTCAAAAGATTCTGTCGTATAAAAACCCGTTGCCCATCTACAGGAATTTTCAAACTGTTGATAAAACTTCTCGAAAATCGGCTCCTGTTAGAAAACAAAATCGTGCCTGTGCCGGGCTTTTCAGACAATTGTCAGTTTTACTAGTCCGCGCTTTTATTTCGATTAGTGCGCTAGCGCACATAGCAACGTATAGCCACGGGGAGGAATATTGTTTGCCCTACGGATTTTTCTCCTGCAGGGAGACGGTTACGCAACGATCAGGCGCACGTCCAGCAATCGGGGTTGGGCTGCTCACAGAAGAATTGGTGCCCGGGGTGGGGGTCGAAATCACAGTGAATCTTCAAATCGACCGTGTTTATGCGGCGTTGCGGACTCCCACATCTCTCCAATCATCACTGAATATTACTGTACTAGAGGCGGCGGGATCGAATCTACGACCTTCGGCTTAACAGACGTAGGCTCGGAGGCGATGGGAATTTAGCTAAGTCCCGTGCGGCGCGCAGCTTATCGCGGGAACGAATATAGAAATCAGCCCCTAAACCACCCTTTTCCGTACGCGTTCCGTACGCGAATTCCCTTCCTCTTTTCGGGCGTCGAACGGCCGTCTATCCAAGACAGCCGATTGACCTTATTTCGGATTCAATATCCGCGTTGACCAAAGTTCACCTGAACGGATTCCGCGCAGACGAGGCATCGCCGATAATCTCTGCTGCATCCCTGACCAAGCTCTCCCATTGGCGCGGGGATATTATTTGAAAAGCACTTAGGGCAAAGTGGACGATTAGGTGTCGTTCGGTTATACCAAAACGGAGTCTTAAACTCGAAATCATCGCTCTTGAACCGGAGCTTGTCGCGCAGTTCGCGGTTCTCATCTTCCAATTGCGACGCGGACTGCTTTAACTCCCTAACTTGGTCCAATATTTCGTCAACCTGCTGCTTGGCTTCGCGGTCTTTAAGCCCCTTACCAAATTCGTAGAGCTTCTTGGAAATCTCGCTGGCCGCCTTTACGATGCCCCACGCGGTCGTGACCGTTGTCGCGGGTTCCACGGAGTGTTCCCTCCCTGTTCGTTCGAATGATAGCACGGGAATCGGGGCGACGACCGCGCGCAAGTTTACACGTCGCGCAAGTGGTGTGCTAGTATGCCGCTAACTTTGCGGAGGTATGCGCGATGGATGACGATAAACGTGTGCAGGGATTCCTGGACTTGTTGAAGCAACAGATACAGAACCGCCAAAACACTCAAGAAATCGAGTGGAAAGCCAACATTGGATTCTGGACGCTGCTGGCTGGCGCGAATTACTTCGTGGCTCAACAACATGTCTCGATTTCTTTATGCTGGCGGTTTTTATGTGCCTACTCACCATTGGCATGCACGGTTGGTGGCTAATTATGATTCATCGTTCGGAGGAAGCGGACAAAAAATTGTGAATACGATTCCGTGAGGAGGCTCTTCTACTCCTGCGTACCGCCGGTTCGCCACAGAATGAGGACGAAAATCGGACGAGGACGAGCGAATGGCCTTGGCTAATACCGGAGCTTTGGCTTACGTTGGCGCTCTCCGTGTTCTTGTGCTTTCTTGTAGCACCGGGACATGGCTAGCAGGAGGCCCGATCGAATCCCCCTATCGCCCTTGCCGGAAATGGCCGTGCCGTTCGAGGATGTGCTCGGGGAAGCAGCCTAAGAAATTCGCTAGGCACGCGGTTTCACTAGTACGCGACCACCTGGATGAAGAGGCGTCATTTCCGCCGCGCGACTTTGTGCTTCTTCTTTCGTTGCGAAGGTTTCAAAACGAGGAACCTCCAAATACTGTCGCTTCTGGTCCGGGTGCCATCGTTCGACAATCTCCCACTTCATGCATAAATTCTAGCACAGGTCGAATTTCGATTCCGCGACGTTCAGGCTGGCCCTTTTTCTAGAAAAAGGTAGAGTGGATTGCAATGAACGAACATGACAATCACAACCTGCTGGTATTCCTTTTCTTCAGCTACGTTCTGATTTCGGTCTGCGTGGACAATCGGCTGTTCTACGTCGTGATTCCGGGAATCGTAATCTGGGCCATTCTTAAGCACCTGCCTCCCCGCAACCAACAATAAAAAGCCAAGCCGTAGACGGAGCGAGCTCGCCACGTCGCCGATTGCGCAGGGTAGCGAGGAATCCCCTTCTGATGATCTGTAGTTCCTGCTTCGTGAAGACCCAGCCTGCGTTTCATTCTCCTTTGTGAGGACTTACCTTAGTCGTACAATGCGGGCGCGATTCGGAGGAATGTATATATGTGGGGTCATGACCTAGGATGGTGGGGATTTGTTTTGGCGATTACTACTCTTGTTTTAGCCTATCCCCTTGACGTTCTCGCTCATCTCACGTCACCAAAAGTAAGGGATTGGTGGGCGAGTCGTTCTCAGGCGGCGCTTGTACGACGAATCACGAAACTGAAGGACGAACTTAGCAAAATTGAAAAGAACGCGCTGATTTCTCGGACGGAAGAAGAGTTATTTCGGGGAATTGAATCAACACTCTCAATGGCATGGTCGGTGGGATATTTTGTCCTTGGGGGCATGGCCTTTGTGTTTTGGGACCTGGCGCCGCAGAACGCGAGAGGTCGCTGGTCTCTTCCGGTCGGCCTTGTTCTCTTCGTAGTATTCCTCACTTGGGCATATCGCAGGGACAAGCGAAAAATTCGGGACTATCGAAGCATGCGTTCAACACGTTACAAATGCTCCGTTGAAAAGGATATTACTAAACTTGAAGTCGAGCTAAGCAACCGGCAGCGCAAGTAGGGCGGCGGTTACGGAGCGAGCGCGGCGATTTGAAAGCATCCTGAGTAGGATGAGTGAGCTGAAAGTGAAGCTCCCAAGATTAGACCCCAATCCGACAGAAGCCTGGCGCTGGTGGGTATACATCATTCTAGTTTTTCTATTTCCGATTGTCTTTCATCCTTGGTGGCTCACGATTATCTGCCTTGCAATCTATATTCTGCTGATGGTTCTATTACTTCAAAAAAGCCAGATTCAAAGTAGCCCCATGAATTAGGCAGCGTTTGATCGGAGCGACCGCGCCGCGCCAATCGTGAGGTAGCACAGCGCTGCTATTCCAACGATCCGCCCCATCTGCACGGCGATAAGATCCATTGAATTAGATTCCCCCAGGCTCCTATCATTACAAGGAACGGTTAGCACCTTTCAGGGATCGGAGCAGACCAAAAATGGCCCAGCCGACGTTGAAAAGAACTTTACTACGAGAAAATCAGAGGGCCAATCGGCAGCAATTGACGACTGGCGGCCAAAATCAACCAAGTTCAACCAAAAAGCCTCGAACCATTGTACCGCCCCCCCAATCGGCACGAATAATGCAGCGGTACATAAGCGGTGATAGCATTCGTAAAATCGCGCGTGAAGAACGGAGAGACCGTGCGACGATTACTAAAATTGTTCGCTCGGACGAGATGAACGCTGTCGTCCAGAAGATGCGCGAAAGATACTATGGATTGGGATTCGATGCCTTGGACGCAGTCCAGCACACTCTCCGGGTACGGAAGGACGGTGGGCTCGGTCGCCAGGTTCTCACTGGTATCGGAGTGATTCCATCGGCAGAGGAAAGATATGCGATCGCTATTCAGCCTGACAAGGCTACGCTGACTCCGTTTGAAATCGCAGTGGCCGAAGATGGAAACGGTCAAATAAATCGAGTTGCATTCGGGATGGCTTGTGTCATCGAGGAAAGCGCGCGGTGTTTTGGTACTCCATTGCCGACCGCCGAGGAGCACCGCCGCCTACGAAGGATCGCGAAGGTTGCTGACGAAATTGCGGAAGGGCGTTTTGCGGAAATTTGCGCGAACGATAGCGCCGAAGAGAAACGAATTCGCCAACTAGCGGAGAGGACGGTGAAGCGTGAAGAGTCTCGGCGATTCCCGCCTCCACGTCGTGCTCAACGGGCACTCCCGCACAAGCAGCAAACAACAATAGTCCGTCAATTAAACAGCAGGAATTAACAGCACCCCAGATTCCCACCGCCAGCATTAGCCATTGCCCAGACCCAAGTGTAGGTATTCCCTGCTCCCCGCCCGGCAGCGCTCGCCTCAGCAACCGCTAGCCGCACGCAGCGGCATGCCAACAAGGGATCCAGCCTGCGGAAATCGAGTCCACTCGTCGGAGTGCTGCAAAATAGCACGTGGACTGGAAGTCAAACTGAAATCAGCTTCATGGGAGCTGGGTCGTAGGGAGGAAAGGTTGAGGTCCGCCGCCGGCGGTCCTCTTCACGAAGTGAAGAGGGTAAATCCTAAACACAGTAGTCCATAATTTCTAAAAACCAATAAATCCAACTTAAAAATTAGCGTTTACGCATCCGCACAAATGCGCACCGGCGTATACGCATATAAGGCCGGAGAAAAGAGTCAAAAACCGAGGATGTAGGCACTGGGACCAGCTCCCTTCGCCACGTCGGCCACGGCTGCCGCCAATTGGGCCATGTGGCGTGCCAGAAAGGAGCCGGAACACGAAAGAACGTCCCTAATGACCGAAAGCAGAACGTTCGTTACCAGCACCGCGGAGTCAGATCTGGGCCAGGAGGCGAGTGGACCGTCAGGGAGCAACGCTCAGCGCGAACGTTCCGGTGAGCGCCGCCCCCAGAGCTGGTTATGGGAGAGCTGTTACCAGCGGATACCGGCTATACAGTCAGTTGTGGAGTCGAGATGTGGCGCGGTGGTTTAGGTGCGGCCTATCGGTTGCCGGCCCTTTCGTTTGCCGGTGCCTCACTAGCCTCGCCCTGCTTCCGTTTCCACATCCCGCTCATCGAACCGGACGTGCGGATTTGCCGCATCCGGCTCTCGGAGAAGACTCACACAATCGCCGTAGCCATTGCATGTGACGCCGTCTGCAACTTCTGAAAACAATGCGGGAGTTGCTAGGCTCTTCGCCATTCTCCCTTTCCGTCGTTGCTTTTTGCGTCCGCCTTCAACTAAGGCTCCTTCCCTCCACCGGAGTTACCCGGCTTCATCAGTACTACGAGCCTCTCCGCCATCCCAGTCAGCCCGGCCTTTCTCTCACGAGCTGCCAGTTGATCCGTACCGCGATCACCGCTGGGACTTCCCGTGTTGCGTCTGATCCCCTTTGCCTGCATGCCGTCGCCAATACCCCGGCAGGTCCGATGGAAACTTATTCGCTCGTACCTCCCATCGTCTTCGGCCTTCCCCGAATCGGAGGCGGGTCGGCCCCTGCATTACGCTTTTCGAGGCCTGCTCAGCGTTTACTCACGTTACGGCCTGCATGCTCACCGAGTCGCCTATGCGACCTTCTACACCGAAGGCTTCAGCAGCTTCGTTGCCTCCGCCGCTGCTTCGATTGCTACCGGGTGGAGCGAACCAGTTCCCGGGCGGGATTTCTCTCCCGCTGAGGATCAGCGCCTTTTCACGGCGCACTCCGGTAACGGCGTTAACCAGGGTGCGCCGGGATAAACCGGCATGTTGCAGGGAATGAAAGAGTCCTACAAGAAGGGAGACAGCGACTCCATCTTGGCCCCGAGTCTTGCGGGAGACATCGCGAGATGTGGCTTGAAGCGTAGACAGGGGTATCGGTGGGCCGGGTATTGAGCTTCGAAAAACGCAAAACCAGGATGCCGACTCTCTCCTGATGGAGGAAGGCACCACGATGGTTCGCGATAATCGCGAGCGAGCCATCGGTCCTGCGTAGTCTTAGACCCCGCGCACGCTGAGAAACAACCTGCACGAGAACCGGGAGACCTCTGGAGCGCCTCGGCCCGCAAGGAACGAGGCCGGTCGGCGAAGGTGCAAAGCCACAAGGCAGACGCGCACGCTCCGGAGGAGTCGGACCGCACCATAGTATCGATGAACCAGACGAACCAAGAAGAGCAATCTTCGGCGGAGCCTGGGGAGAAAAGGGTGCGGGCCAAGGAGAACATCGTTCCGTCCAACACTCACTCGACACAGTGCGGGGATAGAGTGTTCCAAGGATTGGGCGGTGTGCGAGTAGTAGCACCTCTCGTCAACCCTCCAAGGTGGGAGCCGTATGCGGGAAATCCGCTCGTACGGTTCTGTGCGGGGGGCGACCAGCGATGGTCGTCCCTACCGCAACATCTAGGATTCGCAGAGAACCAATCGGCACTGGTGTATGCCAAATACGGTCGGGAAATCTTGGCGATTTTGTCTTTCGTTTGATCCCCTGAAACAGAAAACTCCACATCAACTTTGATCACCGGACACTGTTTCAGCACGTATGTCTGGTGCGTTCGCGTGGACAACCCACCCTCGCTGGTAAATACCCTTAAGAGGTCGGTTCGTGTCATGCCAGACTTGATCGTGCTCGTCCAAGCAAGCACGTTCTGTATCCATTCAGTGTGCCCCCAGTCAACGACGGGTTCTCCTGGGAAAGTCACAAATTCGAGTGGCTTGCCCGTAGATGAGTTGTGTTCGATTTCGCGTCGCGCGTTTGCGATTGCGTTGGGCTGTCCCCGCCCGAAATCCGTTCGCTCCAGTTGATTGAGCAAGTGCAGCGCAGTATTTGCGGACCTGTTGCTCGCTTCAGTGATCGATTGCGGGGCCTCGAATGCCAAATGGAGGATCAAAACAATTCGCCTTCCCGTTTCACCCGAGTTCATCTCTGGCGGGCTCACGGCTTTCGTGATTGCGACGGCGGCACTGTCACCTGCCTCGTTGAGAAGCTCTTCGTCTGACACCGTGTATATCGGCACCGCCAAAAGACGTGACACCGTCGCCTCGACGCTCTTGACACTCGCGGATTCTTTTTGCGCTGCATTCTGAGGAGCCGCCGCAAGGGTGCGCGAGTGAGTGACAGCAGCAACTAGGAAAACTATCAAGGCAACCGACAGAATTGAGATCGAGTGCGTCTGCACAATCATTGAGATACCTCTGACAAGAATTTGGTTTTTTGCGTGATCGCGCAAATAGCCGTGCTCCGTCTAAGGCCCATCAGATCAGCGCAATCTATCATGGTTCGGCGCTACTGCCTGATTAGTTCTATAAAGGTAGAAGTCAAGAAAAAACACATCTCCTTCGGCTGGAATTTTTCTTGCTTCTCAGCCCACTTGATCGAGCGAGATCTGTTCTGACCTACCGCGCCATGTGCTCGGTTGCGGGGCCATGCGACCCCGTGGTTTGGGTTTTCTCTACCAGCGGTTTTCATCGCTTCTTCGCGACGAAGCCTGTCCGTTCCGAAACCAACAAAGCAGAACGTGGTCAAATTTGGCGACCATAGTTCTATCTGGGACTCGTGGCCTATAGCTTTTTCTGGTTATCCGAGAGGGACTAGGGTCGCGTGGGAGACTTGGTGCCCGAAGCACGCAGTGCCTAACTAACCAGCTGAGACTCGCTCTCGAACCAGAGTGTCTCGAGAACCTGCAGGCCACCGCCAGAGAAATCCCCAGGGATGGAGCGGACGCGCTCAGAGACACTCAAGCTGTTTGTGGTTTCAGATATTGGGCGTCGAAGCACACTCCTCTCTTCCACACGATTAACACGATGGTGGCAATCTTCCTGGCCAAGGTCAGCCGCGCCATCTCCGGCCGCATGCCCTTGGTCAGCAAAGCGGTGTAGAACTCCTGCAACGGACCGGGTTTGCTGGAGGCCACGATCGCCGCGCCCTTAAACAGATTCTTCAGATCGTGATTGCAGTTGTGGTTCAGTCCGCGAATGGAGATCTGTTTCTTCGCTCGTTCCAGCTGCCCGTTGACCTTACGGTGATCGGCGCTGCTTTGTGTCTCGATGCCAAATCCGCTGTAAGTCCAGAGCTGCCGCTTGCTGCGAAAACGGTGCGGAGTCTGCAGAATGCCCAGCAGCACGGCCGATCGGATCGGGCCGATCGAGGGAATCTGGCACAGTCGTTTCCATGCCTGGTGTTTCTTGCCCTCCGCCAACAGCTCCCGCCGCACTTGCTGACGCACCGTCCGCAGCGCATCCAGTTGTTGGTAGTAAAACTCGGCCCGCCGGCGTACTCCCGGTTCCGTGATCTTCCCCAGCCACTCGGCACGATGGCGCGGCGCATAGACCTGCTTGCCGCTACAAGGAATGGCCCAACTGCGATAGATCGCCTTCACCCGCGACATGACCCGCCCGAGATCTTTGGTGATGGTCAGATAACTGCGCACCAGTTCTTTCAGAGTTCGTAGGCCGTGTTCTCCGTGATAGACGGGGCTGAGATGGTTCAGACGCAGCAGCTCGGCCAAGCGGCGGGCATCGATCTTGTCATTCTGGTTGCCTTCCCGCATGGAGGCATTCTTGCGCGGATCGCACACCACCAATTTCCTGACGTGCGGTTTCAGCAAGTCGTACAACCAGGCCGCCGAGGTTCCTTCTTCCAACGTGACCTGCAAGTCTCCGCGCAGCCCATCGATAAACTGCAGAATCATGCTGGCTTTGGTCTCGATGACGCATTCCATCACGATCTTTCCCGCACTATTCCTCACCGCAATCGAAATGCTTTCCTTGTGCACATCCATACCGATATACTTTTTGCTATCCATTGAGGGCGCTCCTTGCTGTAGGGGTTGTGGCAACCACCCAAACCCTACTCCAAAAGGGGCGCCCTTTTATATTGCGTCGCGTAACCGGAAACTAGGACAAAATCCACTTTACCGGTTAGCGCGTTAATCAGATGGGATGAGAAGGCCGGTCTCCAGCGGGATGCGATACGCTCCCAATGAACGACGCGCTCAAGGCGCAAAAAGGAGACCGGCAATGAAGAAGATTAGCACTGTGGCAATAGAGACGATGGAGATTTTCAAAGAGCACCAGCTCACCATCGGATTGGATCTGGGAGACCGCTGGTCGTTCTACTGTATTTTGGATGAAGCAGGCAAAATCATTCTGGAACAGAAAGTATCGACGACAGCAGAAGCGATCCCGCAGACCTTTGCAAAGATACCGCGAAGTCTGATCGCCCTGGAGACAGGCACACATTCTCCCTGGATAAGCCGGCTGTTAACGGAGCTGGGACACGAAGTGATCGTGGCGCACGCCCAAAAAGTGGAATTGATCACCAAGAGCAATCGCAAAGATGATCGGCACGACGCGCGGACCCTGGCACGGCTGGCGCGAATCGATCCCGAGCTATTGGGGCCGGTGCGGCATCGCAGTGCCAAGGCGCAAATCCACCTGACGGTGATCCGGGCGCGGGCCGAACTGGTGAGTGCGCGAACGGCCTTGGTGAATGCCGCCCGCGGGTTGGTGAAATCTTATGGCCAACGACTACCCCAGTGTGGCACGCAACAGGTGAGCCGGGAGCTAGCCGCTGGATTGAGCGCGGAGTTACGCGAGGTTCTGGAGCCGCTGCTCCAAGAAATCGAATCACTGAACGAGCGCATCCCGGAGTACGACGAGCGGATGGAGAAAATCGCCCGGGAAGTGTACCCGGAAGTGTCCTTGCTCAAGCAGGTGAAGGGTGTGGGAACACAGATCGCGCTTAACCTATGTGCTGACGATCGAAGACCCGTATCGGTTTGCGAAGAGTCGCGAGGTGGGCTGTTTTCTGGGGTTAAAACCTGGACGCAGGAACTCTGGGAAGAGCGAACCACAGAAGAGAATCAGTAAAGAAGGAGACCGGTATCTGCGAACCATGATGGTGCAGGGGGCGCATTACATTCTGGGGCCGTTTGGAGAAGACAGTGATTTGCGGAGATGGGGACGAAAGCTTGGGGAACGAGGAGGAAAAAATGCCAAGAAGCGAGCGGTAGTGGCCGTGGCGCGCAAGTTGGCGGTACTGCTGCATCGGTTGTGGGTGAGCGGCGAGGTATACGAACCACTGCGCAATAGCCAAGCAGCGATGCGTGCCGTGGCCTAAAAAGTTTTGATCCGAACAGCCGAGCTCAGCCGCCGAGTCTAGGTGACTGCGACTAAGTCCTGGAGCCCAACTCCCACCGCAAAGGTGAGAAGAGAGGACGCTAATCAGGTAGCAGCACCTACTGAAACGAGGACACCCACCTAGCACCGAGCGAATATCGCTCACTAAAGAGTGCGGATAGAAGGATGGCGACAGGGGCGGCTTGGCTGAATAGAAAGAAAATCATGGCACCAACAGCAAACCCAAAAGTGTGCCTTGACATCGATCGGCCTTCTCATAGAAGGAGTTTGGCCAAACAAAAGCGCTTTTAGGGTCTAAACTACCCCGCATGAGCGGGTTTCCGCGTTCGATTCGAATCGTTTTCATACTGGGAATTTTGTTCAGCGGGACTTACTTATGTTTGGCGCAGAGTCCGACTGTTACAGGCACTCAACAAAACGCGGCAGTCCTAACGAAGTTGTCTCCGCCCGTTTACCCTCCGATTGCGCATACAGCACATATTACGGGCGACATCGAATTGCTACTAAACATTCGAAAGGACGGGAGTGTTGAGTCGGCGAGCGTAATCGATGGACCTCCACTATTGCAGCAGGCGGCTTTGAGCAGCGCGAAGCAATCGCAGTTTCAGTGCCTCAAATGCACCGAAGAATTGACCTCGTACCGTTTGTTTTACGCATTTCGAATTGATAACTCGCCGGACGCCTGTTCTGCGCCAGACGCCTGCAAGTATCCCGCCTCGCCGACACACGACCCAGAGGTGACACTGTCGGACAATCACATCACGCTAACAAACCCTTCACCGGGGTGCATTTGCGAGTTACGCAAGAAAGTCCGCTCTGTGAAATGCCTATATCTCTGGAAATGCGGAATCGGTTAGTGACCCAATTCCAGTGCCTGGTTAGTCGTTAATCAAGAGCTACTTTGGAAAGAGTGTTGGCGGCGGCAGCGGAGTGGACGGGGAGTCTTTGTCGGAGAACTGAGGATACGCCTTTTTTCGAGCCAGTTTTCCTGAAATAGAACCACAGCAAGCCATTAGCAACATTCTCATGTATCCCAGTAACCTCATTTCGAGGCTACTAAAGAAAAAGATCCAAATTGCCAGTATGTAGAATGGCACCGCCCCCGCTAGAAAAGTCCATTGAGGCGACCACATGCGGGTCCGCGACCAAAGACCAATAATCGTAGACCAGAGGAGCATCAGGCCTCCCGACGCAACAACGAGGCCGAGCAACAATAAGGAGCGGCCGAATGCCAGCGACGGTCTCCGGTCTACGCTAACCAGCCAGGTGAGCGCCGAAAGCGAAACCGTAGCGCCCACGACCAGTGCAGCCTTGCTTAGAAGCGATTTCTCCATATCCGGCGAGCAGAGTATAGCAGTCGGACATGTAATCCAGATAACTGCTGATCAGTCCGGTTACCGGAAACTAGGAAAATACACTTTACCGCGCGTTAACCAGGCGTTAAGACTTAAACCACATGCGGCGTGTCGGACTACGAAACCTGGTAATATCGCCGAACACAAAAAATGATCGGTCTCTTTCACCCCATTTTGGCCACGATTGTTTTGAGTTTGCTGGGCGTGCAGGGCGTGAGCGCGCAAGAAGATGCTTGCAGGCGGCGCGTGATTGCAGTCGGCGTCTCGAACATCGAAAACAATATCGTGACTGGGATGACCCCTGCGAACTTCCAAGCGACGATGAACCATCACCCGATTGAAATCTTGTCAGTCACTCCGAATAGCAAACCAGCGCGCGTCATTATCGTCCTGGATGGCAGTGGCAGCATGACCCACGAACCGAAAATCTGGCAAGCCTATATTTCCGTCGCGCAAGACGTACTGGATCAACTTCCGCTTTCCACGCCCATGGGGTTCATGCTCTTCACCGATCACGTGGAACTGAAAGGTCAACTGCCCACAAAACATGCGGCCATTCGCGACCAGCTGGAACAGCTTCGTTCCCGGAATAAGAAGGCGACAACCGCGCTTTATGACACGATTCAAGCCGCTGCGCTGCAGTTTAACCCGCCGATCCCCGGTGATTCTATCTACCTGCTCTCAGACGGCGATGACGACGCGAGCCGGGCTACTCTCGCCACGGCGGAGGATCTTTTGATCGAGAGAGGAGTACGCTTGTTTACGTTTTCAATCAGCGTCAAGGAACCCCACCCGTCAAGAATGCGTTGGGATAAGGGGCAATCCCGTGACTTCGTAGAAGCCACGGGTGGTTACTCGGTTCTCATTCCAGAGGGCCGGGCTGAATCGCTCCCGGCCAGAATTGGCGTGACCACTGCGCCCGACGAAGACTTGGTCCAGCTCAGAAAACAGATCAAGCTAATTTCCAATTTTGAGCGAGTCGAACTGGAATTGCCGGCGGATTTGCGCAAAACGGAAAATTTGGAGCTAAAGTCCACAGGGATTCCTGGACCGGCCCTTAGCCTGACGTACCCAGGAAAGCTGCCCGCATGCCTGGCGAAATAATTGCCAAGAACATGACAGTGCCCAACGGCGTGGAAAGACACCCGCACCGACCCCGACATTCCCATTCTGATGGAAGCCGAAGCGGAATACACCACTGCAATAATCGGGCCGCCAAAGAATCGGGAATTGATTAACGGATCGGACGAATCCGTTCTAGTGCCTGATTTGTCGCGTAACCGTTCATTTGAAGTAGCGCTTCACTTCTCCGGTTAGGGCGTTACTCAGGACTTGAGGATAAGTTCCTGTTTGCTCGTCATCCATTCCGAATCTGACTCGCTCCAAAACCAGTGAAGTACAATTGATTTCGTGCCTCAAAAGTCCGCCACGAGGGCACGGTTTCAAACGCGGTAACGATAGCGTAGAATTTGTGCCAATCCCACGGAGAGCGAAAAACAATGCGCCGTTATCATCACATCGGAATTCCCACTACCGAAGCGAAGCCTGGAGAGACCCACTTGAAACACCTGAAAGTCTTTGTCGTCAGCCACGAGAAAAGCGAATTCGGCGTGGAGTGGATGCGTTTCGAAGCGGACGCAGCGGTCCCTGATCTCGTCCGGCACGTTCCGCACGTCGCGTTTGAAGTGGCTGATCTCGCCTCCGAGCTTGCTGGCCGCGAAATCCTGATTCCTCCTAACAGCCCGTCCGACGGCGTCCGCGTCGCGTTCATAGTCGAAAACGGCGCGCCCATCGAACTGCTCGAATTCACCGACCCCAACCACTCTGGCCGTCGCCAGCAGAGCAAGATGCTGATACAAACGCCCTCCATCCCAACCACCTCTTAAGCCGCGTTACCGTCCATATGAAGTAGAACTTCACTTGTCCGGTTTGAGCTGCCAGCTCAACCGGTCGATGCAACACCATCTAACCAGTTGATCGGCTGATACTTCCCCCTTAAGAACCAATCTGTCGGGCCGACTCGGCCGAATCCTAGCCAGGGTAACGTTTCGGCTAATCTAACCTAACCAGCGCTTGTAGCTTTTGTTTTCAATGCAAGGTGTGTTCGAGCTGGGTGTTGCGTCGACCCATTGAGACCACCGCGTTTCCCGGGAGTTGATGTGCGTTGTAAATTTTATTGGACAAGTTTGATTGCTGGTGGCTTCCACGTGCTATCGAGAATGGAAGGTGGCGTGTCCGTCGGCCAGTAGAGCCGAAGCATGACGCCAAATTTCGCCTTTGGCGCTGGAAGCCAGTTGGCTTCCTTCGCTTTCCCCGGTGAGTCAGCCTGAAAATACAGGTCTACCGAGCCATCCGGGTTGGTGACGAACTTGTCTCGCTCGCTGAGAGTGTAGCGATTCAGCGGATTCGCGGCTAAGAAATTGTTTTCGTCATACATGGTCACCGACCAGAAGCCCTTCACCGGCGGGAACTGTCCTTTGTCAAAACGAAGTACGTATTTGTGGTCAGCGCCATTGTAGTCATTCCCGTTCGCGTCTTTCTGCGAAAGGGGATAGACCGCATCCGCCGGAAGGTTCCATCCCGGCCCAAGCCATGCTGTGGTGGCGCGAAGGAGATAGTCGGTACCCCAGTTGCCGACGTCGGTCCCAAAAATGAGCCAGCCATTGGTGGGCTGCTGCTCTTGCACCCGCTTGAGCATTTTCATCAATCCCGACTTAGGGGCCGGGTTCAATGCTTCTTTGTCGATTTCGCTCAGCTTGCTAGAGTCAAAGCTCTGTCCCGGTATCAAGCCGATTTTGGCCATCCGCGCGACGATGGGAGCATCCTGTGCTGTGGGAGGATTGGTCTTCCATAGCCTCGCAAGATAACTGAAATAGTCATTCATGCTCAGCGCTTGTACCTGCGCAGGTATTGGAGTTTTCATATCCAAGCTGGCATCGACTTCGGCGGGCGGGGGCGTGTACGGCTTGCCGTAAGAGCTAAGCGGGACCACGGAGAACTTGTCCTGCAATGCGTGAACCTTTGCGTAATCCTCGGGTGTGCCAGTGCAATAAAGGCGGCCCAGAATCCAGACCAGCCCCGTGGGGGACTTATATTCGGTCACTCCTGCGGGCAGAGTTCCAGTCCATCCCGGGCCGGTAATTGCATACTTCTGCGCTTTGTCTCCCGTGGTGCGGGTACCGGGCGACTGGAAAACATTCGTCCAGCCATCGAGCATAGGCATCATATAGTAGCGGTCACCCATGTCGGGAATGCTCAGGACCCACGGTTCTTTGGAGACATCAAGCCAGACCATGGTGTACAGGGTATCCGTGTTAGCGCCGGGCACGTCTCGGTATGCTGCCGTAGGAAAGGTCCGCATGCGAACGAATTGTCCCATGGGCGCTCGCTCTGGCCCTGCAGAATCGACGTTTGTGGTCTGCTTACGAGTCATGTCCATGATTAGGAGTGGAAAGCCATAGAGGTAAGCATCAACAACGTCGTTTACTGCTACTTCGACAGACGGCGCTTTTGTAGACGACGAGCAACCTACCAGAACTGCAATAAGCACGAAACATCCGACAAACAGAAATCTTTTCACGGGTCCTCCGATAAACCTGCCGCACCCCACTATAAAGACCAATTAACTAACATTTCTGCGAGCAGTTGTTCAACTCCTGATTTGTCGCGTTACCGGACACTGAGAATTGGCGGATCGGTATTTGTCCGGTTTCGGCGTTAACCAGGACTTGGGCACATAATGCCTCTAAGTTGCAGGCTGCATACCGTGCACACGGAGTCTCACGCAACAATGTTGATAGACGGTTACATCAAGAGATGTGATATTACTGAGAATTAACGATGACTTTCCAATGTCCGAGCTGCGGGTCGTACCTACAACCCCGGGATATAAGGAATGAATGGGGGAACGGAATTCACTGTGCTATATGCGGTGCGGAGGTGCGTTACTCTCCATCCTACCACCTTATTATTTTGTTCGGGTCTTCGCCTTTCCTCGTCGCCGCCCTCTCAATTTACGGAATCGAACAAGGCTTCGTCGCGTCTATCATGATGGTTTTGGCGTGGTTTGTTGGCTCCATTTGTCTGTCGGTTTTAATCTCCAACTTCGTACCTCCTAAACTAAAACTCGCAAATGACGGTGATAAAGTCCCGTATTCTCCCCCGAGTATCTTGAAGTGACTGACCGTCGTCGCTGAACTGCCGACTGCTGTTGATGAAACGCCGGGTCACAAGCCAGCGTCTTTTGCGGAATTCCGCAACTCCTGATAAGTGTAAGCGTTGGGTGAAAGCCGTGTTGACAAGGAGAAGAGATCTACGAGGCAGGGACGTTTTGGTTTTCGGCGGAGAGTTTCCAGGGCAACAGGTCGTCGATGCGATTGATCGGGTGGTCGGCGATGCGCGATAGAACGCCACGCAGATAGCTTTCCGGATTTATGTCGTTCAGTTTTGCTGTTCCGATCAAGCTGTAAATGGCGGCCGCACTTTCACCGCCTCGATCCGATCCCGCGAACAAGAAGTTCTTTCTGCCTAGAGCCACCACCCGCAAGGCTCGTTCCGCCGCGTTGTTGTCGATCTCCAGCGCGCCGTCATCACAGTAGCGCAGCAGAGCCTTCCAGCGTCCCAGCGCGTAACGCACCGCCAGCGCCGTATCCGATTTTCTGGACAGCTTCCCCAACGTCTCCTCCAGCCATTGCCGGAACGATTCCAGCAATGGCCGGCTGCGCTGGTTGCGGATCTCGCCTCGCTCCTCCGCGCTGCGTCCCCGGATTTCTTTTTCCACGGCGTACAGCTCAGCGATTCGTTGCAGAGCTGTAGCGGCTGTCTGTGACTGGTGCGCCTCCACCAGATCGTAAAACTTCCTGCGCACGTGCGCCCAGCAGGCTGCCTCCTCGATCCGTCCCGCTTCGTAAATCTGATTGAACCCGGCATATCCATCGGCCTGCAGTGTTCCCGTGAAAGTACTCAAGTGCTGCTGCGGATGCTCACCCTTGCGGTCGGCTGAGTAGCAGAACCAGACGGCCGGCGGCGTGGGATCGGCTGCCGGCCGATCATCGCGTACATAGGTCCACAACCGCCCCGTCTTGGTCTTTCCCAACCCCGGCGCCAGCACCGGAACCGGCGTGTCATCGGCATGAAGTTTGTGTCCCGACATCACGTGTCGTCGCAACGCTTCGACCAGGGGCGCCAGCAGCCGGCTCGTTCCACCTACCCATTCCGCCAGGGTCGAGCGATCGATTTCCACGCCTTCGCGCGCGTAGATCTCCGATTGACGATACAGCGGAAGATGATCGCTATACTTCGAGACCAGCACATGCGCCAGAAGTCCCGGCCCCGCGATACTTCGCTGGATCGGTCGGCTCGGCGCGGCAGCCTGTACGATGCGATCACAACCGGCACAGGCTAGCTTCGGGCGAACCTGGCGGATCACTTTGACCCGCTCGGGCACATATTCCAGGATTTCTGTGACATCTTCCCCTAGATGTTTCAGTTCTCCGCCACAGTCCGGACAAGCTTTCTGTTGCGGCACGTACGTTTCGACTTCACGTCGCAGATGCGCAGGCAGCGGCCGCCGCGCCGGTCGTGCCGCAACGGTTTCCTGCGCGATTCCTTGCGGCGATTCCGTTTCCAGCGCTCGGCTCTGCTCCAGTTCTCCCAGCCGCAGTTCCAGCTGCTCGATCTGGCGATTCACTTTCTCCGAAGATCGTCCGAACTGCGTGCGGCGAAGCTTAGCCAGCAGCAGCTTGAGATGTTCGATCTCCGCATCGCGGGACAGCAGTTGCTCCTGATGCATCAGGATTTGCTTGTGCTGGTCTAGGATCAGAGCTTTCAGTTCACGGGGATTGAGCGCTTCGAGGTCGGGAAGTGCCGCGTGATTCATTGCAGGAAAATATAGCGCAGTTGTTTTACAGTATGATTAAAATCGACTGGAAAAAACTAAAATATTTTCATTCACACCGCGATCTGCGGATCGTAGCTGCGCACCGGACGCCGCCAGTCGATTCCTTCCAGTAACATCGACAGCTGGGCCTGCGTCAGAGACACCGCTCCGCTCGCGGCTTGCGGCCAGATGAATCTTCCGCGCTCCAGCCTCTTCGCAAACAAGCACAGCCCATCTCCGCTCCACCACAGAACTTTGATCAAGTCCCCGCGCTTGCCACGAAACACGAATACGTGACCGGAGAACGGATTTTCCGCAAGCGCCGTCTGCACCATCCCGCTCAGCCCCGTGAACCCTCGCCGCAGATCGGTTACCCCAGCCACGATCCAGATTCGTGTTCCTGCCGGCATCCCGATCATCCCAGTAAACACTCGAGCGCCGCTCGCAAAACCCCCAGGTCCACACGGCCCGCTATGCGCAGCTTTCCCTTGGCAAGTTCGATCTGCAGGGTTCCTGTCGCTGACTCACCAGATGGGCTCGGCGGGCCTGCTGCCTGTACTACGATTTCCTGCGACACCGTCACAGGAAGCAACGTTGCCGAGCCGCTGTCTCCCAGACGCCCTTCGCGATACTGCTTTCGCCAATGAAATATCTGATTCGCGTTCACCGCGTACTTCCGGGACAGCTCCGCTACCGAGGCGTTTCCCTCCAAGCTCTCGTCTACAATCCTGCGCTTGATCTCGATGGCCCAACGCCGTCGTCTCTTCGCCGAAGTGTCCACTTAGCCCTCGTGGGCACTTCTTTAGTGCCCACGATTACCCTTACTTATTCACCCACACTTCGTCCAGACGGTTCAAACCAGACGCTTACTGATAAGTCGTAACCGGAAATCTTGAAAATCCACTTGGTAACGGCGTTAGGAGTTATGTGCTATGTTCCCCGTCCGGGGTCGAGTTGGTGATTGCCAATTCTAAAATCATCCGCGCTTCAATTTCTGGTCTGTTCGCCTTACTGCTGGCATTCATCGGGTGGCAATGGTGGGCATCTCAGAATCCGAACCTTCCCAAAGGATGGCCGCCTGGGTCAATCTGGATGCGAGAGCCTAACGTGCGGCTGAGATTGGTTCCGAGGGGTGTATGGATTGGCTGCTGGCTTGACACGCAACAGGGCGTTGACCGATGCAGGTTCGCGGATTACAAGGGCAGAATCATAAATCAAAGCGATTACGAGACTTGTACCGAGCAGCCTCCAGTTCCCGACGACCGACTATGGTTAAAGGCTGGCTCCTATTATCTCATTTACTTGCGAGACGGAACGTTGCTAATTGAAGTCAGTGTTTGCAATGCTCACAACGGCGTCGCGCGTCCGCAATAGGAAGCTTTTAGGTTGATTCCACATGTCCGATAAGGCGTTTGAACGTAGTCGCTGGCGCGACGGACGCTTCGCGTGCTATCCTCTTTAGGTCATGCCGCAAGGTAGAGCTTTTAACTGCGATTTTCGCTTTTCTCTGATTTTCCTAAGCCACGCAAAATCAATACACTACAGGGGAAAAAAGATTCAATTCCCATAGCCGTTAGATCGGTGCAGCCACTAGCCCGCATCCGCCGCAACCGCCAGCGCCCACCTTCAAACGGCTCTATCGAACGCGCGCGGAGCACCTCGCCCGGACTCCACGCTTCTGTGAAAACGCGCCTCCGATAGAGCACTAGCGTTAATCAGGACTTGACGCTCTACTTTCGGTCGTCGCGAAGTTCCAAATACGTGCCACCGCAACTACCACCACCGGCTTCCCGCCGTGATAACAGCAGGGTGTCCGACTTCGCCGTGTCGCCCAGAGCAACCAGCAAATCGGTGGACTCATAGTCACGCCCGTTAGTTACCGTACCGCCTTCAACGTGAAGCACGTAAGTTCCCGGCGGTATTTGACCGAAGGTGAAATGACCTTCCGCATCCGATTCGGTGGTGTAGACCGCACCGGTGACGGGATTTTGTAATTTCATTTTTGCGTGAGCTATCGGCACATCGACGCGATGTACGAGGTTCATTATCGGGCTGTCACCGTGACCCGGCTGTGAGTCGACTAACTGTCCGACCATCCTACGCCCTCCGGGCGCCAAGTCTCCCCATTCGTAGGCTATTCGCTTTTTAGCGGAGCGTGACGAGCTTGGGGCCACGTGGAAACATTGGCTGCCTGCAGAGATGCCCAAAAAATCCGTAGACAGCCAATAGTTTCCGGGCGGGAGTTCTCCAACGTTGACCTTACCGTTAAGGGCGGTCACGCTCGAAAATAATTTGCTGTCGCTCTTCTGTCCGCCGAATCCGCGCACCTCGACGGCGACTCCGGGCAGGGGCTTCCCAGCGAAAGCGATATCGACAACGAAAGTATGGCGCATCTCAAGACCGTCACCCAGGCAACCAGCCATGGAGCAAGCGAGCAACGGCATTGAAAACGTCAGAATCGAAATTAAAATGACGACAATTCGTAAGACTTTCAATTGGTGTCTCGGTACGCAAGAGGTTACTCTTCGCGCCCACGTTTCTCAACTCCTGGTTAGCAGCTTGTTGAAGAATTTAGTTTTCGAAGCGTTTTCGTTCTTAGTTTTAAGTTTTTGCTGAGTTGTAAGGGAGTGTTTTGGGTTTTTCTATCTACCGAGCCGGCTCGTCGAAACCACCCGTCACGTTGTGGCCATCAGGTTTCGCAATCGGCACAAGTTGTAGGCGGCTCCCGTGAAAGTAAACAGCCATCCCACCTTGTCGATTCCTCGCAACTTCACTTTCTTTAGCATCCCAACCATCTTCATCCACCCGAACGATTGCTCCACTCGTTTTCTCTTCCGCTGACTCACCTCGTACCCCCCATGCCGTGTGGTCCGCTCGTCTATCGTGCTCCTGCGATTGCTCGTATTCTGCGCCACATGCGGGGTGATGTTCATTCCCCGAAGTTCCCTTACGAATTCCTGCGTGTCGTAGGCCTTGTCCCCTCCCATGGTTACTCGCTTTCCTGGCGGCAGAGCTTGGGCCATCAGCAGCGCCGCATCCCTCTCCGCTCTTCCGTGCGCCTCGCTCAGAAAGGTCTGCAGCAAGAGTCCGTTGCGGTTTTCCATCAATACATGCCCCATATAACTCAGCTTCGCCTGGCTTCCTCGGGACTTCGTCCACAGTCGGGCATCGGGATCGGTGCTGGATTCATGGGTCTGGTTCTTTCGCTTCTCCCCTTTAAAATCGACCTCTCCTCCCGGTCCGGGGGGCTGGCCCGTTCCGTCCTTGGGCCGGAAACTCTTGTGGCTGGCCCAGGCCTCAATTAGCGTTCCATCCACCGTGAAATGTTCATCGGACATAAACGGCTTGGCCCGTTCCACCACCCGCTGGAAAAACGACTCCGCGACCTCTTCCTTCAGCAACCGCTCCCGATTCTTGCTGTACACCGCGTGATTCCACACCGCCTCGTCCATCTCCATCCCCACGAACCACCGGAACAGCAGGTTGTACTGTAGTTGCTCGATGAGCATGCGTTCGCTGCGCACCGAATAGAAGATCTGCAACAGCAGGGACCGAAACAGCCGTTCTGGTGCGATCGATGGTCGCCCCACTTCCGAGTACAACTTCGCAAACTGCGGGGACATTTCTTTCAGAATCTCATCCACCATCTTGCGGATCGGTCGCAACGGATGATCCGCCGGGACTCGCTTTTCTGGAGAAACGTAGCTGAACATTCCTTCTTGCTGATTATCGTCGCCGCGCATTCGCTCGCCTCCTTGACCTTCTTACTTCAGACGAGTTTTTCGACTCAAAGTTGCAAAGGAAATGGGTTTTTCAACAAGCTGTTAGTCGCGTAACCGGACATGTTCAGTTGCCGTGCGATCGCACAAAGTAAGTAATGAGAATACCGCCCACGCCGGTCAAAATTAGGATTGTTCTAGCCATCAACGGTGAGGGCTGACTTCCATCTCTGTAGCGTAGATACTTCAACCAGTCGTTCTTGGCGAACGCGCCGAAACATATCAAGACAGGCCCCGCAACATAGAAGTAGAAATCCCACCAAGGGACGAGCTGCGAATACATGCCGAGAACTTATCACAGTTCTTGGGTGAAAGCCGCAGCCGGTGGACCTTCATTGCGCGTAGTCAAAGCCGTACTCTGGGTCCTGATTTGTCGCGTAACCGTCCATTGACGGCTAGTTTCCGATTAGGAGTTTGCGTTTGAGCAAGCGCTTACGGTCGATTCTTGCGGGACCTGAGCCGATTGCGCATACTGTTACTTCTCCGTTCATTAAGGTGTGTTATGGCGACGACCCGCCTCAAAGTTGGAGCAATCATTGCCGTTCTATTCCTGGTTTGTACATCGCTCTTTTTTCTGCTGGCCCCAGAGCACTTGTTGAGGAAAATGAATAACTTCGCGGCAGTAACCCTCGACGGTCGTCCGGTTAACGCTGACGCATACATCGGGAATCCCACCTTCTATGAATCTGACGCATTTCTGCTAGTAAGAACCGGCTATAAAGAGAACTACCTCTTCAACTTCGACGATGGAACTTTTCGGCCGGTATCTAGTTACGAATTCGTCCCCTTGCATGGGGCTGTGTTTACTTTCAAGCCAATGAGCAAAGGGCCTTGGCGTGCACCCTTGCCAACCAAAAATATAAATGAATTTCGGGTTGCTGCTCCGAACGGCCACACACTGACGGTGAGATTCTGATTAGCGGCTACAATTTCATTCTGTTGACAGGCTCTCAGGCCGAACCAAGACCGCGAAGGTCGGAAAGTCCTGGTAAGTTCTATAAAGGTAGAAGTCAAGAAAAAACACATCTCCTTCGGCTGGAATTTTTCTTGCTTCTCAGCCCACTTGATCGAGCGAGATGTGTTTTGACCTACCGCGCCATGGGCTCGGTTGCGGGGCCATGCGACCCCGTGGTTTGGGTTTTCTCTACCAGCGGTTTTCATCGCTTGTTCGCGACGAAGCCTGTCCGTTCCGAAACCAACAAAGCAGAACGTGGTCAAATTTGGCGACCATGGTTCTATCTGGGACTCGTGGCCTATAGCTTTTTCTGGTTATCCGAGAGGGACTAGCCTGGTTAATTCATCAGAGGCCAAGATCTTGGCGCAGGAAGCTTTCTAGGGGCGCAAATAAGGATTGCGCTCTGTTGGCGATGCTCATGTAGGTCTGTCGGGCCGCCCCTTGACTCCGCGGACTGTTTTTTGAGACAGCTCCGCCTGGCCCTTCCCCGAGTATGTTGTCGAACGGCCCGAACCAACTAAGAAGAGTTGCAGAACGAGGCGGCTTGGAAGAGCTCTTGAAAAGGCCAGCCGCTCGCCAGGTGAATGCGGATACAACGAGCTGTTTCACGGATGCGCGCACCGATCTTGAACAACTGGGTGCGCAGAGTTTCGATCTGCGCGGAGCGCAGCGCTGGTGGCAATTGCAGGCGAAATAGGTTGACCAGGTTATAGGCGAAACTGTGTAGCAACAAGCGGAAGGCATTGGCTCGAAAGCGGTGACAGCTCAAGCGGTCGGCAGCAAAACCGTTCTTGAACTCTTCAATGCGGTTCTCACATTCCCCGCGATCGTTATAGAAGGAAAAAACAGAACGGCTGCGGCCGGGCAAGTTGGTGACCAGGAAACGCAGGTTGGTACCGGCAGCGCTGTGTTCAGCTTTGTAGACGATGCGCCGCTGATGAGACCAGGGGTGCGCGCGATAGCGAAAGCTGGAAAAGGAGCGCTGCGGCTGGCCGCTGCGACGATAACGCCTGGCCAGACGACGCTGCAGGGGCTGCGCTGCAGTTCGCAACCGTGCGTTGTTGCCTATACCGATGGCGTACTGCAGACCGAAAAACTCGCAAAATTCATAAAGCAGTGGCGTGGCGAAACCTGCGTCAGCACGTAACTGGATGCGGACGCCAGGAAATTCACGCTGCAGTCGCGGAACGAGGCGCAACAGCAAGGGTAGGATACGGGCGTGACTACCGACTCTTCCTGGTCGCAAGCGGGCGGCGAGCAAACAACCGGTGTGTCGCTCAAAGATCAGCAAAGGGTGATACATGTGCTGGCCATAAGCACCGTTAAAGAAGCTGAGCTGCTGCTGTCCATGAGTGGGATCGTCGGTGGAATCGACATCGAGCAAGATCTCTCCCCGTTTGCGGACTTGTTTCCCGCAGATCTTCACAAACCAATCCAGCAGAGCATCCTGCAGTCGGAGCAGATCGCGAGGCGCAGGGGAGTTCTCCCAGCGGCTGAGAGTTGGTTGTGATCCCAGAGGTTCACCCAACGGTTGATCGGCCAGAATCTGAAAAGCCGGATCGTAACGTAATCGATCGGCGTCGTTGGCATCCTCGTAGCCCGCGATGATCTGGTAGAGGCGTTGCCGAAATAGCGACAACACCGAGTGGCGGACGCGCTCATCTTCGCGAGAATCAGGAACGAGTTCTGCCAACCCGCGAGTTAGCCCATAGCGCTGATCAAAGGCCCGCAACGGGAGAAGACCAGCGTCCGAACTGATCTGACCACCAGAAAAATCAGCGCGAATGGGTCGGTGTCGATAGAAGGAAAACAACAGCTGTGGTATACAAGATGTCATCTCTGGGGTGCTCCGAAAGAGAATGTTGGGTTCTGCTAAAACCCAGTGTTCATCCATCTTTTAGAGCACCTTTTCTTTTTCCGCCAGCAAAATCGTGAATAATCCAGGCTAGGGTCGCGTGGGAGACTCGGTGCCCGAAGCACGCAGTGCCTAACTAACCAGCTGAGACTCGCTCTCGAACCAGAGTGTCTCGAGAACCTGCAGACCACCGCCAGAGAAATACCCAGGGATGGAGCGGAAGCGCTCAGAGACACTCAAGCTGTTTGTGGTTTCAGATATTGGGCGTCGAAGCACACTCCTCTCTTCCACACGATTAACACGATGGTGGCGATCTTCCTGGCCAAGGTCAGCCGCGCCATCTCCGGCCGCATGCCCTTGGTCAGCAAAGCGGTGTAGAACTCCTGCAACGGACCTGGTTTGCTGGAGGCCACGATCGCCGCGCCCTTAAACAGATTCTTCAGATCGTGATTGCAGTTGTGGTTTAGTCCGCGAATGGAGATCTGTTTCTTCGCTCGTTCCAGCTGCCCGTTGACCTTACGGTGATCGGCGCTGCTTTGTGTCTCGATGCCAAATCCGCTGTAAGTCCAGAGCTGCCGCTTGCTGCGAAAACGGTGCGGAGTCTGCAGAATGCCCAGCAGCACGGCCGATCGGATCGGGCCGATCGAGGGAATCTGGCGCAGTCGTTTCCATGCCTGGTGTTTCTTGCCCTCTGCCAACAGCTCCCGCCGCACTTGCTGACGTACCGTCCGCAGCGCATCCAGTTGTTGGTAGTAAAACTCGGCCCGCCGGCGTACTCCCGGTTCCGTGATCTTCCCCAGCCACTCGGCACGATGGCGTGGCGCATAGACCTGCTTCCCGCTATAAGGAATAGCCCAACTGCGATAGATCGCCTTCACCCGCGACATGACCCGCCCGAGATCTTTGGTGATGGTCAGATAACTGCGCACCAGTTCTTTCAGGCTGCGCAGGCCGTGTTCCCCGTGATAGACGGGGCTGAGATGGTTCAGACGCAGCAGCTCGGCCAAGCGGCGGGCATCGATCTTGTCATTCTGGTTGCCTTCCCGCATGGAGGCATTCTTGCGCGGATCGCACACCACCAATTTCGTCACGTGTGGCTTCAACAAGTCGTACAACCAGGCGGCCGAAGTGCCTTCTTCCAACGTAACGTGCAAGTCTCCGCGCAGCCCATCGATAAACTGCAGAATCATGCTGGCTTTGGTCTCGATGACGCATTCCATCACGATCTTTCCCGCACTATTCCTCACCGCAATCGAAATGCTTTCCTTGTGCACATCCATGCCGATATATTTAGTGTTAGTCATAGAGGGTGCTCCTTCCTGTAGGGGTTGTGGCAACCACCCAAACCCTACTCCAAAAGGGGCGCCCTTTATATTGCGTCGCGTTACCGGACACTGAGAATTGGCGGATCGGTATTTGTCCGGTTTCGGCTGCCAGCTCAGATGGTCGATGCAACACTTGCGCGCAGTTTACTCGCTGGAGTTTCGAATCCCAATGTCTTTCTGGGTCGCTGATTCAAGCGCAGCGAGACATGGTCGAGCTGCGCTTGCGAAAAACCAGACAGGTCGGTGCCTCGCGGGAAGTATTGCCGCAGGAGCAGATTGGTGTTTTCGTTGCTGCCGCGTTGCCAGGGACTTTGTGGATCGCAGAAGTAGACTTGCACATTCGTGGCCACCGTAAACTCCTTGTGCTTGGCCATCTCCAGTCCGCGATCCCAGGTCAGCGAACGTTTTAGCGAAGCAGGGAGTTTGCGAACATGTTGACTCAAGGCAGCAACCACAGCTTCGGTTTCTTTGCTCGGCACCTTAATCAGCATGACAAAGCGTGAGTGGCGTTCTACCAGCGTCGCAATATAGCTGTTCTTTCCACCGGCCAGCAGATCGCCTTCCCAATGGCCAGGAATCGCTCGGTCTTCCACTTCCGCAGGCCTTTGGCGGATCGAGATGGCATCGACGATCTGCCCGCGTGATTGTCCATGCTCGCTGGAATGACGCGAGCGGCGCATGCGCCGCTTCGACCGCAGGTGGTCCAGCAGCTCTTTTTTCAATGCTCCCCGGGCTTGAATGAACAGGCTACGGTAAATCGTTTCGTGGGACACGCGCAGGCTCTCGTCGTTGGGATACTGGTTCTTCAGCCACCCGGAAATCTGCTCGGGCGACCAGTCCAGGATCAGTCTACTCGCAACGATGTCCCGCAACTTGCGGTTCTCGGCAAGCAGACAGCTCTTCGGACGCAAGGCCGAAACCCAAGCTTGCTGATCTGCATCATGGGCACGATAGGCAGGCCGGCCACCATGGCGAGCGACCTCCCGGCACACGGAGGAGGCCGCTCGATCCAGGCCTCGCGCTATCTCACGAATCGAGGAACCAGAAGCGATCCCTCGTGAGATGTCCTCTCGCTCCGCCACGGTGAGCGCCAATGGCGAGCGGCGGCGGAGTGCTGGAGGAATCCCTCCGCGAGGCAACAACACAGCGCGAATGCAGCTGTGCGGCTTGTCAAAAGCGCGCCCAATCTCATGCAGCGACTGTCCCGCCTTCCAGCGGCTCCAAACGTCACGCTTCTCGATCGCAGAAAGCCCAAACCTCATCCCTCGTCTCATGCCAACACCACCTTTACAGAGCAGATTTACATTAGATGGTGTTGCATCGACCTGTCGAATGCGCCGCGTTAATCAGGCAGTGTCGCCCTTATGACTTGTCCGCTCGATCCGTCGCCAACGCTGCGATAAAGTGGAGGTCAACTCTCGAGTGGAGCGCCCGTGAATTTGAAAATATGGCAAGCCATCAGCATCGTTCTTTCGGCCCTGGTGGGTGGAATGTACTGGGGGCCGTGGCTGGCGTTGAGTAGGTCCATGCGTACATTCGAGCCGGAAGTCTTTCTTGCTATCGTGCAGCGCATGAACCGAAATATGGAATCCCTCATGACCATTCTGACGCCGACTGCGCTGCTGTCGATAACTCCCGTTCTGTTCTTCTCATTCAGCAAACATCCAAGGACTTTCTATCTGACTTTTGCCGGGTTCGGCCTCTTCGTCGTCGCCTTGCTGGTGACCATGCTTGTTGAGGTACCGATCGTCAAACAAATCGTGACCTGGACGGCGGTGACGCTACCGGGAAATTGGCGACAACTGCGCGATCGCTGGGGAGCGTTCCACATCATCCGAGTAGTTGCAGGAGTTGGCGGTCTTGCCCTCCTGGTCGCCGGAGCGCTCTTCTAAGTCGCTCGGTGGCTGTCTTCGCGCCATGACGAACTTGATTGCATAACAACGCCGGCTCTTAGACCCGAGTAGACTTGGTTTGTCGACGACCATTTGGCTCGGGAGAAAGGAGCCGGACATGATCATTATAGGCGTGGATTATCACCCGAGCGATCAGTACCTCGCGTTGGTAGACACAGAAACGGGAGAGTACGGGGAACGGCAGTTGAACCACAGCGAAGGAGAAGCAGAGAAGTTTTACCGGGAACTGGCGGCACCAGGAGTCAGCGTGCGAGTGGGGCTGGAGGCCACCGGCTATGCACGCTGGTTCGAGCGGTTACTGGCAGAACTGGGGATCGAGGTATGGATCGGCGATGCGGCCCAGATTAAGACCAAACGCGTCCGCAAACAGAAGACCGACCGGGAGGATGCCCGACTGCTGCTGCGACTGCTGCGGGAAAATAACTTTCCGCGCATCTGGGTACCCAGTGCGGAGAATCGGGACCTGCGACAACTGCTGTGGCACCGGCATCGGATGGTGCAGATGCGGACGCGGATCATGAATCAGCTGCAGGCCCTGGCGATGAATGAAGGTCTGCGACGGAAGAAGAAGCTGTGGAGCGAGCAAGGACGAGCACAGTTTGAAAAGCTTTCGCTGGCAGCGTGGGCATCACGGCGTCGGCAAGATCTGCTGGAGCTGCTGGACCGGATGAACCCCAGCATCGAAGAGTTAACCGCCGTGGTCGAGCAGGAAGCGAAGAAATGGCCCGAGGTATTGCGGCTGATGACGCATCCCGGCGTGGGCCCTCTGACGGCGCTGGCCTTTGTGCTGATCATCGGAACTCCCGAGCGGTTTCAGTGCGGCAAGCAGATCGGCAGTTATGTCGGACTGATTCCTGAGGAGGACTCCAGTGCGGGCCAGCAACGGCTAGGCCACATCACCAAGCAAGGCAGTTCGCTGTTGCGTTTCTTGCTGGGAGAAGCAGCACAAGCTGCCACGCATTGTGATGCGGACTGGAGACGACGTTATATGCACCTGGCCATGCGCCGGCAAAGGAACATCGCCAAGGTAGCTATGGCCCGGAGACTGGCAGTTCGGCTGTATTGGATGTGGCGGAACGGTTGGGAGTATGCACAGTGGGTAGCATTCGGTTCGCACGCGGGACAGCTCGGTACCGGACATGGCGTGCCGTAGAACGCCGTCCACATGAATGGGCATCCCGCTCCTTCGCAAGAGGGAGTTTGAACGAGTAATCGTGGTCTGAAATTGGATCGAAGAAATGTGTGGGTCGGACTTAAACCGACCGAAAGATTACAAGCGAGCCGTGGTCGTCGACATTGGGCCAAAGAACACGAC
>CAVYDD010000006.1:0-374866 GCA_963767225.1 uncultured Acidobacteriota bacterium | reverse complement strand
CTGCTCAACCCGTGGCGACTCCTAAGTATTGAGCCTCGGTCAGGTCAGGCGTCTTTGATTTCGCGAAGGCGTCCACTGGCGACGTCGTAGACGAAACCGCGGACGGCGACACTCTTGGGAATCCACGGATGGGTCCGGAGCTTCTGCAATTGGTGGCGGACATTTTCTTCGATGTTTTGGAAGGCGTAGAAAAACGCGGGAGCAACAGCGGCGGTTCCGGTGCTATTCTGGATTTTAGTGCGCAAGTCCTGCTCGCTGGTGTGCATCAACCCGCAATCGGTGTGATTGATGACCATGATTTCCTCGGTGCCCAGCAGATAGTGGGATACGACCAGGGAGCGCAGCGTGTCCTCCGTAACGATGCCGCCGGCATTGCGGATGATGTGCGCGTCTCCCGTTTTCAGCCCAGGGTGCGAATCGAAAGCCGGGTATCCATGCACGTCAGGACCGCGAGCTTGCGCTCAGGACGCGGTGTCAGTTTGCTCATTCATGGGTGCGCGAGTAGATTTCGTTTGCTGCGAGCACTTCGTCGATGGCGCTCATGGCCCGCATAGTTTAGGTCCGTTTCCGATTAGCGTTAATCAGATGGGATGAGAAGGCCGGTCTCCAGCGGGATGCGATACGCTCCCAATGAACGACGCGCTCAAGGCGCAAAGGAACCGGCAATGAAGAAGATTAGCACTGTGGCGATCGAGACGATGGAGATTTTCAAAGAGCGCGAGCTCACCATCGGATTGGATCTGGGAGACCGCTGGTCGTTTTACTGTGTTTTGGGTGAAGCGGGCAAAATCATTCTGGAACAGAAAGTATCGACGACACCAGAAGCGATCCAGCAGACCTTGGCAAAGATACCGCGAAGTCTCATCGCCCTGGAGACAGGCACACATTCTCCCTGGATAAGCCGGCTGCTAACGGAGCTGGGACACAAAGTGATCGTGGCGCACGCCCAAAAAGTGGAATTGATCACCAAGAGCAATCGAATAGATGATCGGCACGACGCGCGGACCCTGGCCCGGCTGGCGCGAATCGATCCCGAGCTATTGGGGCCGGTGCGGCATCGCAGTGCCAAGGCGCAAATTCATCTGACGGTGATCCGGGCGCGGGCTGAGCTGGTGAGTGCGCGAACGGCCTTGGTGAATGCCGCACGCGGGTTGGTGAAATCTTATGGCCAACGACTGCCCCCGTGTGGCACGTCCCAGCTGAGCCGGGAGTTAGCCGCGGGATTAAGCACAGAATTGCGCGAAGTTCTGCAGCCGCTGCTCCAAGAAATCGAATCACGGAACGAGCGCATCCAGGAATACGACCAGCGGATGGAGAAAATAGACCGGAAGTGTACCCGGAAGTGTGCATGCTCAAGCAGGTGAAGGGTGTGGGAACACAGATCAGCTTGACCTATGTCCTGACGCTAGTGGACCCGTATCGGTTCGGGAAGAGTCGCGCGGTAGGTTGTTTTCTGGGGTTGCGACCTGGACACAGGAACTCTGGGCAGAGCGAACCACGGAAGCACATCAGCAAAGAAGGAGACCGGTATCTGCGAAACATGATGGTGCAGGGCGCCCATTACATTCTGGGGCCATTTGGAGAAGACAGTGATTTGCGGAGATGGGGACGAAAGCTTGGGGAACGAGGAGGGAAAAATGCCAAGAAACGAGCAGTAGTGGCCGTGGCGCGAAAGTTGGCGGTACTGCTCCATCGGTTGTGGGTGAGCGGCGAGGTATACGAACCACTGCGCAATAGCCAAGCAGCGATGCGTGCCGTGGCCTAAAAAGTTTCGATCCGGACAGCCGAGCTCAGCCGCCGAGTCTAGGTGACTGCGACTAACTCCTGGAGCCCAACTCCCCACCGAAAAGGTGAGAAGAGAGGACGCTAATCAGGTAGCAGCACCTACTGAACGAGAACACCCACCTGGCACCGAGCGACAATCGCTCACAAAAGAGTGCGGATAGAAGGATGGCGACGGGGCGGCCTGGCTGAATAGAAAGAAAATCATGGCACGAACAGCAAACCCAAAGGTGTGCCTTGACATCGATCGGCCTTCTCATAGAAGGACTTAGTTTTCTTCGCATCATTCGTAGAACCCAATTGGGCGGAGTCAACGCTTGAACCCCGTAGTGGCTTGTAGCAAAATTAGCTCGGAATCCTAGAGCTTCCAGTCCTTTTACCATGTTCCTTATGTGGAAAAAGGAGCGACGTTCAGATGCCCAACGAACCAACGACCTCCCACGGCGTCATGGAAGGCCAGGGCGCTTACAATAAGTATGCAAAACTGCCTGCAGGCGGCGCCGCTTTAGCCCTGCCACTATTGGAGAGGGCCACTTCCGATGTCGCACTCGCGACAGACGATCAACCGCTCGTTATCGCCGATTATAGACGTCGCAGGGGAAAAATTCGCTGGTTCCGATGCAGGTCGCACTCAGAATTCTGCGCCACCGCCTGGGCGCGACTCGCCCAATTTTCGTGTTCCACATTGACCAGCCATCGAACGACTTCAATACGCTCTTCGAAATACTGACTTCTGACCCAGACCGATATGGACTGAATGATCCGAACCTGTACCCCGGCGCTATCGGGAGATCGTTCTATGAGAACGTACTCCCTCCCGGTCGGTCCATCTGGCGTGGAGCTCGTATGCCGCTGTGTGGCTCAGCCGCATTCCGACCTCGATTCCAGACCATTTCATTTCTCTCCGCAGCACAGACGCCGTCCGCGCAGAGTTCGCTCGCCAGGGTGCGCAGGACTGGGAAGCCTTTCTGTCGTTGCGTGCAATGGAATTGAGTAACGGCGGCCGCTTCGTCATCGTGCTTCAGCGCTCGCCGATGATGGACTTCAGGATTTGAAAATATTATGGACCAGGCGAATGCTGTGCTCGCCCAGATGGTCAGCGACGGTGCGATTACTGCTGAGGAGCGGGCGCGAATGGCGCTTAAGGCGTATCCGCGACGGAAAGGCAGTCTGTTTGCTCCATTCGCGCACGACGGACACTTCCAGCATCTGACCGTGGAAGAATTCGAGATGTCCATTCTCCAAGACGCTGCGTGGATCGACTTCGAAAGGAATGGAAACAAGGAGGCCTTGGCGGCCAAGCACGCACTGTTTTTCCGCTCGGTCTTCATGCCTTCACTGGCATCCGCGCTCACCAGCGTCCGCGCCGGCGATGTCGATGCACTTCGCAATTTCGGGGACCGATTGGAGGCTGGCCTTAAGTCGCGTGTGGCGAGCCAACCCAGAGCTATGCATTCCTTTGTGCAGACCATCGTTCTCGCCAAGCGGGCTTGATGGACTTTCGCAATGGCGTGGACCGTTACATTCCCGCGCAGTTAAATCGTGCCGTGCCGGGCTGCTTTCTCCTCCGTAGCAGGGTCGCCGCACACGTCCGGCTAGTGCGTTAATCAATCAGGAGTTAGCCTCGGAATCCCGCCGACCTCGTTGGGACTTGGCGTGGTGGCAAATTCGTTGTGCCGAGGCCGGTAGAGGCGTACGATGCGCGAAACACAGGATATTCCGGATCGAATCCATTCAACGAGGAGGAAGCATGTCCATAGGGCGAGCGGGTTTGGTGGTTTTCTTGGTATTGCTCCCTGTAGTCGCGGGGGCACAGACAAAGCAGCCTGCAAAAGAAACTCCTGCACGGGCCTCAAGCAGTTCGATGATTCTAGAGCCGGGTTCGGAAAAGTGGGGCGACATTCCGGCGGCCGCCATGGTCGGCACGCCGTCGGTTGAAATCGGTGGCACATTGCGCGTTGCTGTCATCCAGGGTGATCCGATGACGGCGGGGCGCACCTATACTCTGCGCATTTCGTGCACCGATGGAGCCAAGATCGCACCGCACTGGCATCCGACGACGGAGAACGTTACGGTGATCCGGGGCGCGGCCGCAGTCGGAATGGGATCGAAATGGGACGACACGGCGCTCAAAGACGTGCCCACGGGCGGATTTTTCTGGGCAGCGCCCCATATGGCGCACTTCGCAGAATGCAAGGGCGATACAATTCTGCAGGTGCACGGAGTCGCGCCCTTTGTGATCAATTTTGTCAGCCCCGACGAGTCTCAACCGGCCAAGAAACCAATGTAGCCGGAAGCGGCACCGCTCGGCGAATCGTGAGTTAGGTACCGCCTGCGGGCTAACTCCTGATAAGCCCTGAGTGCGTCTTCTACGCGTCGCTAGTGCCAGAAACTTGTCCAAATGGATTTATTGATTCCAGGGAACTTAATAAACAAGTTTCTGGAGAGTCGCGTTACCGGAGATCAAGTGAAGTAGCACTTCACTTGATTTCATAACAATGCTGGCTCCCTCGACCCGAGTAGACTGTGGTTGTGCGACGACCCAGGCTCGGGAGAAAGGAGCCAGACATGTTGATTATAGGCGTAGATTATCACCCGAGCTTTCAGCAAATCTCTTTTCTGGATCAGGAAACTGGTGAGTGCGACGATCGGCGATTGAATCCCAGCGATGGCGAAGCCGAGCGGTTCTACAAGGAGTTAAAGCAGAGGGCAGTCAGCGTGCGCGTGGGGATGGAGGCCACCGGGCATTCACGCTGGTTCGAGCGGTTACTGGCAGAGCTGGGTTTCGAGGTATGGATTGGGGATGCGGCGGAGATCAAGCGACAGCGAGGCCGGAAGCAGAAAACCGACCGCGAGGACGGCCGACTCCTGTTGCGGTTGCTTCTGGAGAATCGCTTTCCGCGGATCTGGGTACCGAATCCAGAGAATCGGGATCTGCGACAGCTGCTGTGGCACCGGCATCGGCTAGTGCAAATGCGCACGCGCATCATGAATCAGCTGCAGGCGGTGGCCATGAACGAAGGCTATCGCTGGAAGAAAAAGCTGTGGAGCGAAGCAGGGCGTGCACAGCTGGAAAAACTTCCGCTCGCTCCCTGGGCCAGTCGGCGCCGGAAAGAGTTACTGGAGCTGCTGGACCAGCTGGACCCCAAGATTGCGGAATTAACGAGAGCCGTCGAGCAGGAAGCCGAGAAGTGGCCCGCTGTGGTACGGCTGATGACCCACCCGGGCGTGGGACCCATCACGGGGCTGGTCTACATTCTGGTCATCGGGACACCGGAGCGATTTCCGAGCGGCAAGAAGCTCGGCAGCTACACCGGGCTGATTTCCAGTGAGGACTCCAGTGCCGGCCAGCAACGGCTGGGACACATCAGCAAGCAAGGCAACTCTCTGCTGCGTTTCTTGCTGGGAGAAGCAGCGCAAGCAGCGGCACGGTGTAACCCAGACTGGCGGCGTCGCTATGTGCACCTGACGATGCGCCGGGGGAAAAGAATTGCCAAGGTGGCCCTGGCCAGGAAACTGGCGGTACGGTTGTACTGGATGTGGCGCAACAATTGGCAATATGCGCAGTTAGTCGAATTCGGTTCGCACGCGGGACAGCTCGGACTCGGACATGGCGTGCCGTAGAACGTCGTCCACTTGTGGGGTCGAGGACTGGCGCCAGGCGCCGTAGATTCAGCCTATCTGTTGCTCCCCGTTTCCTCTGGGAGTGCCTCACGAGCCGAATCGTACGCTGGTTTCCAGCCCCCGCCTCATCAAACCCAGCGTGCAGATTTCCTGCACTGGACTTTCCTGTGTGTTTCACATCAAGGATTATGCGGCCGATGCGTGCTGGGTGGCTTTCCGCTGATGGCTCGCACGACTCGGTACTCGTTAAACAGTCCGAGTGTGTTGTAGAGCCACTGCGTGCTCCACCGCTTCCAGCCGAATCCTTGGCGCCCTCGGGCGCGCATCAAGTGCCCCCGAACCTTCTTCTCCACCCAGAGCTTCATGTAGGAAAAGCACCGGCTCGAGTCCCCTGGCGCAAAGTAGTGTACCCAACCCCGCAGAATCGGATTGATGAGTTCGATCACCCACCCTACGGGTTGGCTGACGTATCGCCGGAAGATGTCCTTGAGCTTTCGCAGGAGTGCCGTCCGCTTCTTCAGCTTAGGCACGTAGTGAGCCCGCCACTTTCCCTTACGGCTGCGAATGCGGCGGTACTCAAACCCTAGGAAGCCAAAACTTCCTCCCTTCGATAGATCAACCTTTCGGCTTTTCTCCTCATTGATTTCCACTCTGAGTTTTGCTAATTCTTCCCGCAGCCGTTTCTCTACCGCCCCCATTAGCCACTCCTGCCTCGGATGGGAGTCCATCAATACCACCAGGTCATCCGCAAATCGCGCGTATTGAACATTGGGGTATTTTCCTCTGCGCGTGGTTGCCATCGCCTTTTCCAGCATACGATCTACCTCTGTGAGATAGAGGTTACTGAGCATTGGCGAAATCACCCCGCCTTGAGGAACTCCCTTTGCCCCGGTGGACTTCAGGATCATCTTCAGGAGTCTCATCACCGATGCGTCTTGCACCCGCCGTGCTACTTTCCCGAGCCGCAGAGAATGCTGCACATTGTCAAAGTAGGCCCGGAGGTCCAAATCGATGATTCGTGTTAATCCTTGGACAATCGCCTGTGCCACTCGGTCTACCGCTTCAGGAGCGGAACGCCTGGGTCGATAGCCATACGACCCCGATTGAAAATCAGCTTCGAAGATCGGCTCCAGGATGAGCTTAAGCGCACCCTGAACCACGCGGTCGCGGATTGCGGGGATCGAGAGAACGCGGACTTTGCTCCCCCCGTCCTTCGCAATCTCCTTCTTCCGCACCGGCATGGGCCGATACGTGTTGTGGACCAGTTCCTCCTGAATCTGTTTCAGAAAACTCTCCACTCCGCTTTCTTCGATGACCTCGAACGTGATGCCATCGATCCCAGGTGCGCCCTTGTTGCTCTTGGCCATCTGGTAGGCTTCCTGGAGCGTTCCCATCTTGCAGATGTGAACATAGAGTCCCCAAAAGCGCCCAGTTGGTTCTGCCTTCGCCTTGACGTATATCCTCCTCCTCAGGTCTTGCAAACTGCTGGGTGACTTTGTCATCTCACCCTTGCCTCCCCTCTGGTTGGAGTTCTTGCACCACAGCAGGGCCTCTTCGCTCCACGGGCATTACCCCGCTTCACTGCTACTGCTGGCCCCTCCGCCACCCTCTCGCCGTCCACCGACTTCCCGGTGTTGCCGGTTATACGGTTTCCTGCTCCGCAGATTTCTCCACGGGACGAGGAGGGTTTCTCCCGTTGCTTAATGCGTCCTTGTCATCGTGCTGTCGCTAACGCCCCGCCAGAGCGTCCCGCCGCCTCAATCAGTTTGCGACGAGCCATGCTGCCTTCACCCCCCAATCGTGGGTTCGGCCTCTGGATTCGGATTCTCGAGGTCACCTATGCGTTCACTTTCGTTACAGCCCGACAACTTGCTCACCATCCCATGGATGGCTTTGTCGATCGACTCCATGCGCTTCGTTTCCTCCGCGCATGCGATCCTGGCTACAGGGCTCTGACTTTTACCCTGGTGGGTCTATCTCCCACTGAACCCATCAGCCTTCTCCTGGACATACGATTGGGCATCCCGCTCCCTACCAAGGGAGTTTGAACGAGTAATCATGGTCGAAGTTTGATCGGAGAGATGTTTGGGTCGAACTGAAGCAGCCCGACAGATTACAAGCGAGCCGTGGTCGTCGATGCTAGGGCCAAAGAACACGACGAAAGAAGACACTCTCCGGAGTGAACGGAGAAGTGCGCGCAAAAAGAGATTGACAGGGTCAGCATTGTTAGAGATGTCCGGTAAGCGCGGTGATCTCAATAGGTCGATGCAACACCATCTGATATAAATCTGTTTTCTAAAGGTGGTGTTTATATGAAGCCAGGGAAACGGTTTGGGCTTTCTACGATTCAGAAGATCGATATCTGGCGGCGTTGGAAGGCGGGTCAGACGTTGCATGAGATCGGTCGTGCCTTTGACAAACCACCTAGCTCGATTCGTTGTTTGTTGTTGCCTCGCGGAGGGATTCCTCCCGCAGTGCGCCGTCGCTCCCGTCTAGCCCTCATGCGGTCGGAGCGAGAGGAAATCTCGCGAGGATCGCTTCCGGTTCATCGATTCGTGAGATAGCCAAACATTTAGAGCGAGCAGTCTCAACGGTGAGCCGGGAGGTTACACGCCACGGTGGCCGTCCCGCCTATCGAGCCCATCCAGCGGATGACCAAGCCTGGCAGTCGGCCTTGCGGCCTAAGCGGTGCCTTCTTTCCGTCCACCCGAAGTTGCGAGACATCGTTGCGAGTAAACTGATTCTGGAATGGTCGCCGAAGCAGATTTCCGGATGGCTGAAAACCCAGTATCCCAATGATGAGAGCATGCGTGTGTCCCACGAAACCATTTACCGCAGCCTGTTCATTCAAGCCCGTGGAGTGCTGAAAAAAGAGCTGCTGGATCACCTGCGATCCAAGCGCCGCATACGGCGCTCGCAGCACTGTCGTATCTTCAAAGACTCGACGCGGTCAAATCCCAGATGCCATCTCTATTCGGGAAAGACCCGCTGAAGTCGAGGACCGCGCTATCCCTGGTCACTGGGAGGGCGATCTGCTACGCGGTTCACGGAACAGTCACATCGTCACCTTAGTGGAACGTCATTCACGCTTTGCCCTGCTGATCAAAGTACCCGAGCCAAGATACAGCAGTGGTGGTTACGGCCTTGAGTCAACATGTTCGTAAACTCCCCGCTACCCTGCGACGCTCGCTGACCTGGGATCGCGGACTGGAGATGGCCAAACACCAGGACTTTACGGTAGCCACGGATATGCAGGTCTACTTCTGTGATCCACAAAGTCCTTGGCAACGCGGCTCGAACGAAAACACAAACGGGCTCTTACGACAATACTTTCCGCGAAGAACTGACCTATCCGACTACTCCCAAGCGGATCTCAACCAAGTCGCGTTGCGCTTAAATCAACGCCCACGACAAACCCTAGGATTTCAGACTCCCGCGAGTAAACTTCAAGCAAGTGTTGCGTCGACCATCTGAGCTGGCAGCGTTAGAACGTAGTCGCTGGCGCGACGGACGCTTCGCGTGCTATCCTCTTTAGGTCATGCCGCAAGGTAGAGCTTTTAACTGCGATTTTCGCTTTTCTCCATTTTCCTAAGCCACGCAAAATCAATACACTACAGGGGAAAAAGATTCAATTCCCATAGCCGTTAGATCGGTGCAGCCACTAGCCCGCATCCGCCGCAACCGCCAGCGCCCACCTTCAAACGGCTCTATCGAACGCGCGCGGAGCACCTCGCCCGGACTCCACGCTTCTGTGAAAACGCGCCTCCGATAGAGCACTAGCGTTTACCAGGACTTAGCCAGCCAGGGCGCACCCTCCCTCTTCGTTGACTTGCCTTCTGGCCCAACCTAAGATGCGCGTACATGTCAGCGACCGACTCGCTCATCGGCCAGACTATCTCCCACTATCGCATTTTGGAGAAGCTCGGCGGTGGCGGAATGGGCGTGGTTTATAAGGCCGAGGACACGCGCCTGCACCGCTTCGTGGCCCTCAAGTTTCTCCCTCCTGAAGTTGCGCGCGATCCTCGCGCGCTGGGACGTTTTCAACGCGAAGCGCAAGCCGCCTCCGCGCTGAATCATCCCAATATCTGCACCATCCACGACATCGGTGAACAGGGCGGGCATTCGTTCATCGCCATGGAATTTCTGGAAGGTGTCACGCTGAAACATCGCATCGACGGTCGCGCCATGCCGCAGGAGACACTGTTGTCGCTGGGCATCGAAATCGCTGATGCGCTTGATGCCGCACACGCCAAAGGCATCGTCCATCGTGACATCAAGCCAGCTAACATTTTCATTACCACCCGCGGGACCGCCAAGATTCTGGATTTCGGCCTGGCGAAAGTCTCCCGTCCTGAACGCGGAGGTGAGGCCACAGGCCCGACGCAAGACTTGCCCGAACATCTCACCAGCCCAGGTTCAGCCCTCGGCACCGTGGCCTACATGTCGCCAGAGCAAGTGAGCGGGAAGGAACTCGATGCGCGCACGGATTTGTTTTCCTTCGGCGCGGTGCTGTATGAAATGGCGACGGGCGCGCTGCCGTTTCGTGGCGACACCTCAGGGCTGATATTCGAAGCAATTCTGAATCGCGAGCCCGCGGCGCCGGTTCGGTTGAATCCGTCGCTGTCGGCCGACCTCGAGCGGATCATCCTGAAGGCGCTGGAAAAAGATCACAGGCTGCGTTACCAGCACGCGTCGGATCTGCGAGCGGACTTGCAGCGGCTGAAGCGCGACGCGAGTTCGAGTGGCGTTCCCATCGCGGGAATCAGCTCGCTCGCGTCGTCCGAGTCCTCCGCAACACTTCCCTCGGCTTTGGAGACGCCTTCAGTTGCTTCTGGGGAGGCGCTGTCGGGCAGCTCCGCGGTCACGGCCGTTGCGCGCCGGCACAAGTTCGGCTTGGCCGCGGGCGTCTTGATCACGATCGTGGTGTTGGCCGCTGCGGCTTACGGCCTCTATGCACTGCTCCATCGAACGAACCCCGCTCCGTTCGCAGATTTCACCATCACCCAAATCACAAATAACGGGAAGATCGTTGGCGCGGCCATTTCTCCCGACGGCAAATACCTGCTCAGCGTGATCGAAGACAAAGGCAAGCAGAGCCTTTGGCTCCATCACATTCCGACAAATAGTGATACGCAGGTGCTCGCGCCGGCGGATGCTTCTTACCGGGATCTGATTTCTCTCCCGACGGCAATTACATCTACTTTCGAAATAGAACTGACGGCGCCTTCGATCTCTACCGCGCGCCGGTTTTGGGGGGCGCGCCGCAACCCGTGCTCCATGACATCGGCAGCGGTGTAAGCTTCGCGCCTGAAGGCAAGCGCATCGTGTTCGTGCGGGCGAACGATCCGGACGTGGGAAAGTTTCGGGTATTCACAGCGAATGCGGATGGAACGAATTCGCGCGCACTCTACGACGGACCCGCCACGGTGGATCAGCCGGCCATGGTTGCGTGGTCCCCAGACGGAACTCAAATCGCCTCGCTCCTTTTCTACGCGAACGGCGCGCTCAGCATGATTCAGTTCGCGGATAGCGTCTCCGGCAAAGTGCGGCCATTTGCGGAGTTCAATGATAGGGATCTTAGCGGTCTCGTGTGGCTGCCGAACGGCAGCGGTCTTCTCACCACCTATATGCCTGGCAGCAGTCCGCCCCCTAACCATTTGCAAATTGGATTCGTCGCGAGTCCCGGCGGGGAATTTCGCCGGATCACCAAGGACACGAACAGCTACCAGACACTTACACTCTCGGAAGATGGAAAGACGTTGGCGGCGGTACAGCAAAAAGCCACACAGACACTCTATCTCATGCCTGCGGCGGGGTTCACTGGAACTCCTCCGGCCCCGGCGGCGGCTCAGAGCAAGGACTCGCATTTCTTCAGTTGGGCCGGCAACAGCGATTTCTATTTCGATGGCGACTTGCAGCGCATTTCTCTCGATGGCGGCACGAGAACGCTGCTCGCTGATCCCGATCATCTTATTTTTAGACCGGTAGGCTGTCCGCTTGGAAAATATGTTGTGTTTGTATGGCAGGGGCACCCCGAGAGCAGCAAGGTAGTTCTCTGGCGCATCGACGCCGATGGGGCGAACCTTAAACAGCTCACGCACGGCGTCGCAGACGTAGGACCTCATTGCTCCGCCGATGGCGGTTGGGTTTACTACAGCGATCTAGTGAACGCGCGGATCATGCGGACTCCCGTCGAGGGCGGCGACTCCGAGGTCGTCAAGGAAGCGGTGATGCCGGGCATGCTTCTCGGCGTCTCGGGAATCAGCCTGTCTCGAGATGATAAGTTTCTTTCGTTCATAGCCCTGAAGAGTGGCGTCCAACACATGAAGATCGCGATCGTGAATTTGATTGCAGGAACGGAGCCGCGAACCCGGCTGCTCGAGCCGGATCCGCGAATTGTGAGAGTGCCACAGTTTGCACCAGACAGCGAATCGATCAGCTACATCATTCAGGAAAACGGCGCGGAAAACTTGTGGCTTCAGCCGCTGGATGGCGCTGCGGGCCACTTGCTTACGAACTTTGCGTCGGACACGATCCAAAATTACGGATTCTCCCCAGACGGCAAGACTCTCGGCGTCTTGCGCTCCCACCTAGAATCCGACATCGTGCTTCTCCGCGATACCGGTGGCTCGCCACGGTGACGTACTCCTGGCCCGCAGCTATCATCAGTATCTTCCCAGGTATGGGCGCCTTCGCTAGTCAACCAAGGGCTAACTCCCAATAAGTCGTGCCAGCTCAGATGGTCGACGCAACACTTGCTTGAAGTTTACTCGCGGGAGTCTGAAATCCCAGGGTCTTTCTTGGACGTTGATTCAAGCGCAACGCGACCTGGTCGAGCTGCGCTTGAGAGTAGCCAGACAGGTCAGTTCCTCGCGGAAAGTATTGTCGTAATAGCCCGTTCGTGTTTTCGTTCGAGCCGCGCTGCCAAGGACTTTGCGGATCGCAGAAGTAGACTTGCACATCCGTAGCTACCGTAAAGTCCTTGTGTTTGGCCATCTCCAGTCCGCGATCCCACGTCAGCGAGCGCCGCAGAGTAGCGGGGAGTTTACGAATATGCCGACTCAATGCCGTAACCACCACTGCTGTATCCTTGCTGGGCACTTTGATCAGCATGGCAAAGCGTGAATGACGTTCCACTAAAGTCACGATGTGACTGTTCCGTGAACCGCTTAGCAGATCGCCCTCCCAATGACCAGGGACAGCGCGGTCCTCGACTTCAGCGGGTCTTTCCCGAATCGAGATGGCATCTGCGATTTGACCGCGCGAGTCTTTGAAGATACGACAGTGCTGCGAGCGGCGCATGCGCCGCTTGGTTCGCAGGTGATCCAGCAGCTCTTTTTTCAGCACGCCACGCGCTTGAATCAACAAGCTGCGGTAAATGGTTTCGTGAGACACGCGCATCCTCTCATCCTTGGGATACTCGGTCTTCAGCCATCCGGAAATCTGCTCCGGCGACCATTCCAGGATCAGTTTACTCGCAACGACCTCTCGCAACCTCCGGTGCACGGCAAGAAGGCACCGCTTGGGCCGCAAGGCCGACTCCCAGGCTTGGTCATCCGCCTCATGGGCTCGATAGGCGGGACGGCCACCGTGGCGTGTAACCTCCCGGCCCACCGTCGAGGCTGCTCGATCCAGATGTCTAGCTATCTCACGAATCGATGAACCGGATGCGATCCCTCGCGAGATGTCCTCTCGCTCCGACCGCATGAGGGCTAGACGGGAGCGACGGCGCACTGCGGGAGGAATCCCTCCGCGAGGCAACAACAAACAGCGAATCGAGCTAGGTGGCTTGTCAAAGGCGCGCCCAATCGCATGCAGCGTCTCTCCCGCCTTCCATCGCCTCCAGATGTCGCTCTTCTCAATCGCAGACAGCCCAAACCGTTTCCCTGGCTTCATATAAACACCACCTTTAGAAAGCAGACTCATATCAGATGGTGTTGCATCGACCTATTGAGATCACCCGCGTAACCGGACATGTTCGGGGCTAGTACTCCACATCTCCGGTAACGGCGTTAGAACGTAGTCGCTGGCGCGGCGGACGCTTCGCGTGCTATGCTCTTTAGGTCATGCCGCAAGGTAGAGCTTTTAACTGCGATTTTCGCTTTTCTCTGATTTTTCTAAGCCATGCAAAATCAATACACTACAGGCGAAAAAAGATTCAATTCCCATAGCCGTTAGATCGGCTGCAGCCATTAGCCCGCATCCACCGCAACCGCCAGCGGCCACCTTCAAACGGCTCTATCGAACGCGCGCAGAGCACCTCGCCCGGACTTCACGCTTTTGTGAAAACGCGCCTCCGATAAAGCACTAACGTTTACCAGGACCTGAGGCCGATACCTGGGAACCTCCTCCCGAAAATCATCACTAAACACTTCGCGACTTCAGAGGACTAGTCCCGCCGTGGGGGTCAGATAACTTCAGGTTGGCCGACAAACCGGGCGCAGCACTGACGCCCTTTGTGCTGGGAACTTCACCGCCTCCGGGCATTTCTCTTTCTTTCTTGCTTGGTGAGTTGTGAGCACGCGGGGGAGACTACCTTGTGTTGTTCGGTGGGAAGCCTTCGCTGTCTCGCTTCCATATACTCCGGCGACGAGCTCAGGATGCGTCGGTGATGTTGTTCGGAATACGAGACATGGAAACGGACGGCGTGGCCAAGCTTCTCCTAGGATCTACTGACTTCCGCCCCCGCCGCCACCTCCGCCGTGCACCTTGCCCACTTCGGGTTGCTGGACAAGTCCTGCGCGCGGGCGGGCGACGCAATTGGAAGAGCAATTGCATCCCGCCCCACCGCAGTACTGCACCTACTCTTTATCTGAGGCGCAGCTCACATGGTCGTTCCAGTCCACGAAGGGGCCCTGGGGGTTGTCGCGCCACGCCCAAACGTGGAGTTCGAAGAACGCCGGTAGGCCGTAACGGTTCGGGGGAGCCTTTGGCCTTGACGTAGAAGGACCGTCGATGTACTGCATCAGGTGACCCTCCACCTGCGGAGCGGCATCGGGGGGAAGGGCGCTCGCGAGAATAATGAACTCGACGCCAACTAGCTTGTATTGACCGTTCGAGGTCGGCTCATAGATCAGAGCTTGTGGTTGCGTGGCGTCAATCGGTCCGTTCAGCAGACTGGTATTGACGTAGTGGATGCCCATTGCTCCATGGTCGGAGCCGCTGACGCAGCCGAGGACAGGACTGTATCCCGCCGCAGTGGCTTTGTTGAGATCCTGATACTTGTTCGTGGCATTACGTACAATCTCGACGAGCTTGCTCTGGTCCCCTTGTTCGCTTTGCTGATTCTGTTGAGCCAAAGCAAAGGGGGCGAGTGCCAGAACCGCACTCAGCAGCACTGTTATATGCGATGCAGTTTTCATGTTTTCATCCTCCGTGTATTTCCGTCAGGACATTGCTCACAAACAGTTTGCCGGTGCACGGCACTGTCAATTCGTGAGCTCCCGCGAAACCTCCGCACTCTCGCTGGTTTCTGCGCGGACTGCAATCCTCGCGGCCTCCATCCGTCCCCAAAGTTTTCTCCATTGCTAAGTATTAAATACAAAGGTGTTCCTGCCGTAACCGAGCCTGCCACCGGGCAACCGGAAGTGTGCTAGACTGCGCTACACTCGCGGGCGATGATATGCCTACCTCCGCGCTACATGCGCGTGCACTGCGTTTCGACAATTTCGAACTCGATGTTCGTGCCGGTGAGCTGCGTAAACGGGGTGTAAGGCTCCGCCTGCAGGGGCAACCGTTGCAAGTCCTGGCTGCTTTGTTACGTCGCGCTGGCGATGTAGTCACTCACGAGGAACTGCGAGCGACGATCTGGTCAGCGGACACCTTCGTTGACTTCGACCATAGTCTTCACAATGCGATTGCGCGCCTTCGCGAGGTCCTGGGCGACTCCGCCGAGACTCCGCGCTACATCGAAACACTTCCGCGCCGCGGATATAGGTTTATCGCGCCGGTGGATACGGAGGAAGGTCAGGCGCCGCCTCCCTCTGCGGAGTCAGCGCAGCCGAGCGAAGTATCTGCTACACCGGCGCATAGTAAGCCTCGCAGATTGCTGATCCCCACCGTTCTTGCCCTCTTGATTATAGTGCTCGCCGTCGGGCTGGCCCGCACGGGTACCCGTCCTGCAAGTGCTGCGCCCCGCCCAAAATCCATTGCCGTGCTGCCCCTCGACAATTTGTCCGGCGACCCATCAGAAGAATTTTTCGCGGACGGTATGACCGACCAGTTGATTACGGACCTTGCGAAGATCGGGTCGCTGCGGGTGATCTCGCGAACTTCCGTCATGCAATACAAAGGCACAAAGAAGCCCTTGCCTGAAATTGCGCGAGAATTGAATGTGGACGCCATCGTTGAAGGGTCGGTGATTCGTTCGGGTGAGCGAGTGCGAGTCACCGCCCAACTGCTTCAGGCATCTACGGACCAGCACCTCTGGGCGGAAACGTATGACCGCGATCGCGGCGATGTGCTGAAGTTACAAGCAGAGGTAGCTGATGCCATCGCGCAACAAGTCCGCGCACAACTGACTCCGCAACAGCAGGCGCAGCTTCATCGCGCCGACGTGGTGAACCCAGCGGCATACGATTCCTACCTCAAGGGGCGTCTTTACTTCACAACTGGGTTCAACAAACCTGATTCACTGAAGATGGCGCAGCAGGACTTCGCAGAATCCATCCAAAAAGATCAAAACTTCGCGCTTGCTTACGCGGGCCTCGCTAATACTTACGTCTATTTAGCCTTTACTGGAGCTCTAGAAAAGGATCCCGCCTATCGGTCTGCCAAGGAGGCGCTAGCCAAAGCGGTGCAACTGGACGACGCCATCGGCGAAGCTCACGACACCCTCGGCGTGCTGAGCTGGCGCTTTGAGTGGGACTGGGACGCCGCTGCACGAGAGTTCAACCGCGCTATCGCTCTGGCGCCGAGCTATAGCTGCGCACATGAGGACCGCGCCATCTTTCTCGGATTTACGGGCCAGCGCGACGAAGCTATTGCCGAGATCGCGAAAATCAACCAACTGGATTACAGCTCGAGCTCGGCGGGCGCCGAAGCAATTACGTATTATGAGTTGAAGGATTATCCCAAGTTGATCACAGCAAGCAAGAGAGGTTTGCTTTTGGACCCCCAGAATGCGTTCCTGCACTACCTTCTCGGCGTCGGTTACGAAGCGAGCGGCACACTTCCGGAAGCGATTTCGGAGTACCAAAAGGTCATGAAGATTTGGAATGATCCAAATGCCGACGTTGCGCTCGCACATGCTTATTCCGCTGCAGGCAGAAAAGCGGAAGCCAACAAGATTCTTCGCGACTTGCAGCGCAAATCAGAAGGGACCTCAGTTCCGCCGTATACGATGGCCACCATCTACGCTGGCCTCGGCGAAAATGACAAAGCTTTCGAGTTCCTCGAGAAAGCCTGCTCGCAGAAGTCTTTAGACATTTCCTTATTCCTGACATCTGACCTGCGCCTCGACAACCTCCGTCCCGATCCCCGTTTCCAAAGCCTTCTTCGGGGCATGGCTTTGAAGAACTAGACTCCACGCGCGGCGAGTGGTGGGCTTGGTGATTCCCCCTGTTCGAGCATGAGTCTAGGGTTGGCATGGTTCGGCTCATCAGCATGTCTAGATCTTGACGAGCGGCGGGCTAACCAGAAGTTATTCCGAATCAGAAGCCCCGTTGGAGGAACGCGCGACCTTAGAGTCCACTTGCCTGTGTAGTCGCGTAACCGGACATTACGGATCGGGCCGATTTCACTTGTACGGTAAATGCTGCCAGCTCAACCGGTCGATGCAACACCATCTAATCAGTTGATCGGCTGATACTTCCCCCTTAAGAACCAAACTGTCTGGCCGACTCGGCCGAAACCTAGCCAGGTTAACGTTTCGGCTAATCTAACCTAACCAGCGCTTGTAGGTTTTGTTTTCAATGCAAGGTGGGTTCGAGCTGAGTGTTGCGTCGACCCATTGAGACCACCGCGTTAATCAGGAGCTGGACAATGGATAGGTCGAATCGTCGCGCTTGACGGGCAGCATCCGGACCCGCCTCAGCGGAAATTGCTGATCAGGATCACGTCGCTGTTCATTTCGCCCTTTGCCAAGAACAACTGCTTGCCGTCGCGTGACCAGTCAAAATCGAAGATGTGCCCTGAAGTAAAGTTGGTGATCTGGCGTCGCGGGGCGCCGCTGACCGGTTGTTCCCAGATATTGGCGGCGCCGTTGTGAGTGAGTATAAACTGCACACCCTTTCCATCCGGCGACCAACGGAACTCATTGGTGTCCTCCGATAGCGGAAAAAGGTGCACGGGAGTTCCGCCGCTCGCAGGAATGATGGCGATCTGCTCCTGCGCCGGGCGCGCTTCCTCGTATAGATATGCAATCCAATTCCCGTCGGGTGAAACCCTGAGCATTGGATCGCCATTCTGGCGAGCGACGGGAATCTCAGATGGAGTACCTCCTTCAATCGGCAGACGGAAAAACTTCGTTCCAAGGGCGTTCGAGTAAACAAGCCATTTCCCATCGCGCGAGCAATCGGGAAATACTGCGTCGTCCACGAGCTTCGTCGGATTCGAGCCGTCGGTCTCGGTACGAACCACTGCCACTTGGGACCCTGGCCAGGAATCGAACACGACATATCGATCACCACAGCTCGAGAAAGACCCAACGTTTTTGGCGTCCGCAACCAACGGAGCTCTTTTGCTGCCATCCGAATTCATCAGAACCAAATCGGTGTTTGCAACACGAATCAGAAGTTTTCCGTTCCGCAAGGTAATTACACGGTGGTCTTCGGTTTCTCCGGAGGTAATCTGCTTCGCTTGCCCTGCTTGGCCTTGCGGTGCAATCCAGATGTGTGAAATCTGTGTCTCTTGGATTGCTACGAGCGTTCGGCCATCACGGGTGAGATCGATCGATCTTCCGTAATCCGCTAGGTCATTCGTAAAGCGCCGCTGTTCGCCGCCAGGAAAGGAGATGATCCACAACTGACGCGAGTTTCCGTTTATCGGGCCTAACGGAACGAGCAACGAGTTCCCGTCGGGCGTCCATACAGGCTTCCCGACTTCTTCACTGCTCGAATAGAGATCACGCACTTGGCCATCATCTACTCGTACGACACTCAACACCCACTTTATCTGCTTGGCAAACTGCACTGCGGAAGCCACGATTGTTTTGCCGTCCGGAGACCAGGCGGTGCCGGCGTAGAACGGGCCCGGAGGCAAAGAAGCGAGCAACCGTTCGCCACTGCCGTTCGAGTTGGCTATGCAAACTTGCACCGAGCCCTGTGAGGCTCCTCCGCGCATAAACGAGAACTGCTTGCCACTGGGAGAAAAGCTGATGCTGGTGTTTACGTTGCGGATCAACTGACGTGGAGTGCCGCCCAGAACAGGCATGACATACAGATCAGCGGAGTCGGTGCCGTTGTCAGCGCGCTCGAAATAGATGTAATCGCCGTCCCGAGAAAAGTTCACACCAGCGAAAACTATCGAAGCCGGCGCCAGCACTTGCACGTCGCTCTTCGTTGCCACGTTGCGAACCCACAAGCTTTGTTTCTCGCCATCCACAAGGACATAAACAATCTCCCTTCCATCCGGTGAGATGGCCACATCCGCGGCGTTGCCGCTATCGGTGAGTTTGGTGATTCGCATATCCTGCAGATTGAAGGCGCGCGAACCCGACATAAACTTGTATGCGCCGAACGCGGCAATCGCGAGCACGACAATCGCAGCAGTGAGAATAGGCTTCCACGAGCTGCGCTTCACAGATGGAGCTGCGATTGCGGTGGAACCGGACGAAGCTGGGGTACTCGCGCTCGATCCGGATATCGCCACATCCTGGTGCCGACTGCTGCCGACATTCACGCGGCCCGAGCTAGTGTCGCGCTTCAGACGTTTCAAATCCGCCCGCAACTCTGCTGCACTCTGGTAACGAAGCTCGCGGTCCTTCTCCATTCCCTTATGGATCAATTGGGCTAGTTCGGCGGGAAGCGCCGGATTCAATCGAAGCGGATCGGCAGGATCCTTGTGAACTATTTCGTCAAAAATCGCGCCGGAACTGTCGCCTTTGAATGGAATCACGCCCGTCGCCATCTCGTAAATCACAATGGTGAAGGAGAACAGATCACTGCGCGCATCTAACTCCTTGCCGAGAACCTGTTCCGGCGACATGTACAGAACCGTTCCTAGAGCCGTACCTGGACTGGTCAAGTGCGCTGAATCCGCGCCCAAAGTGGCCGTTCGCTCGCCAATGCCTTTGACCGTATCCGCCAGGGTGACTTTTGCGAGGCCGAAGTCTAGGACCTTTGCGTGACCGCGAGAGGTGACGAAAATATTCGCGGGCTTAATGTCACGATGGATGATGCCTTTCGCGTGAGCCACGTCCAGAGCGTCGGCGATTTCGATGGCCAGATGGAGAAGAAGTTCGAGCTCGACAGGACGGCCGTCGATACGATGTTTCAGCGTTGAGCCTTCGAGAAACTCCATGACGATGAAGGGATGGCTGTCTTGCTGCGCAATCTCGTGAATCGTGCCGATATTGGGATGATTCAGGGCGGAGGCGGCGCGCGCTTCGCGGCGAAAGCGCTCCAGAGCTTGCGTGTCTTGCGCGACATCATCGGGTAGAAATTTCAGGGCGACGAAGCGGCCCAGTGATGTGTCTTCAGCCTTATACACCACCCCCATCCCACCGCCTCCCAGCTTTTCCAGGATGCGATAATGTGAAACAGTACGGCCAACCATGGGGGAGAAATCAGTCACTGGAGCGGTATCTTACGCTAGCGGGGCAAATGTAGGCAATCGATGTACTGAATCCATGTAGACACCACGGCTGATGATGTCACTGCAATTGCGGAACCGCTTTCATCGAAAGTATTTCCAATCCGCGGTGTAAGTCCTGATAAGTTCCATAAAAGGAGTCAAGAAAAAAACACTTCTCCTGTGGCCGGAGTTTTTCTTGCCGTCCAGCCCACCTCGTTGAGCAGGTTTGTTCCATAAAAGGAGTCAAGAAAAAAACACTTCTCCTGTGGCCGGAGTTTTTCTTGCCGTCCAGCCCACCTCGTTGAGCAGGTTTGTTCTCGCCTTCCGTTCCGGGAGCTCGGGTCGCTACCAGCTTCCTGTAGCGCTTTGGGTTTTCTCTACCAGCGGTTTTCATCGCCTCTGCGCGACGAAGCTAATCCGTTCTGAGACCAACAAGCAGTACGGTTGTCAGTTGGCAACCATGGTTCCATTGGGGACTCGTGGCCCATAGCTTTTTCGGGTCATCCGAGGGGGACTAGGGTCGCGTGAGAGACTGAGGTGCCCGAAGCACGCAAAGCCTAACTTATCAGCTGAGACTCGCCCTCGAACCCGAGGGTCTCAAGAATCGGCGTGGCACCGCTGGAAAGAATCCCAGGGATGGAACGGATCGGCTCGAGACACTCAAGCTGTTTGTGGTTTCAGATGTTGGGCGTCGAAGCGCTCTCCTTTCTTCCCAATGGTCAAAGTGATGGCGGCCATCTTGCGCGCCAGAGTCAGACGCGCCATCTCCGGCCGGATTCCCTTGGCCACCAAACGATCGTAAAACTCCTGGAACGGTCCGGGCTTGGCAGCAGCCACGGTGGCGGCACTCTTGAACAAGTTCTTCAGATCGTGATTGTGATTGCGATTCAGCCCGCGAATCGAGACCGGCTTCTTGGCACGCTTCAGCTCTCCATTGACACAGCGGTGCTCGGCACTGCTGTAGGTTTCAATTCCAAACCCGCTGTACGTCCAGAGCTGTCGCTTGGTACGGAACCGGTGCGGTGTCTGCAAGAACGCGATGATCAGAGCCGCCCGGATTGGACCGATGAATGGAATCGCACGGAGCAATTTCCAGGCGTCGTGCTTCCGGGCCTCCGTCAATAGCTCGCGCCGCACCTCCTGGCGCAAGGGCCGCAGGGCGTCCAGTTGTTGGTAGTAGAACTCCGCTCGGCGGTGCACGCCGGCTTCGCGAATCTTGCCGAGCCACTCCGAGCGATAGCGCGGTGCGTAGACCTGCTTCCCCGCACAAGGAATTCCCCAGCTGCGGTAGATCGCCTTCACCCGGCTCATCACTCTTATCACATCGGTGCTGATCGCCAGATAACTCCGCGCCAGCTCCTTGAGCGTCCGTACTCCATCCTCCCCGTGATAGACCGAACGGACCAGGTTCGCGCGCAGCAGCTCGGCCAGCTTCCGCGCATCGATGCGGTCGCTCTTGCTACCTTCTTTGAGCAGGGCATTCCGGCGGGGATTGCAGACCACCAGTTCCGTGACGTGCGGCTTGATCACGTCCTAGAGCCACGCTGCCCAGGTGCCTTCTTCCAAAGTGACGTGCAGGCTCCCGCGCAATCCTTTCAGAAACTCCAGGATGGTGATGGCTTTCGTTTCGATCGTGCATTCCATCACCAGCTTGCCCGAGGAATTCAGAACCGCGATGGAGATCGCTTCCTGGTGCACATCCATCCCGATATACTTCACGCTATCCATTGAGGGCGCTCCTTTTTGTTGTGGGTTTGAGGCCGAACACTCCAAACCTACTCCAAAAGGGGCGCCCTTTTATATTGCGTCGCGTAACCGGAAACTTGGGTTGTAGGGCCGACTCTACCGGTAAGGGCGGTAGAATGAAGTGACCGCCCATCACCGCTTGGTAAGACCGAGTGTTATGAAATGCTCCTTGCCGCCTGGATATGCACAAATCTGTTGGGCCACGTCGGGTCGCGTAACCGGAAACTTGGGTTGTAGGGCCGACTCTACCGGTAAGGGCGGTAGAATGAAGTGACCGCCCATCACCGCTTGGTAAGACCGAGTGTTATGAAATGCTCCTTGCCGCCTGGATATGCACAAATCTGTTGGGCCACGTCGGGTAGCGTTCGTTGGAGGGCAGAGAGGATTTCAATTGCCGAATTCTCGGATATTCTGGCCCCGAATTTTATCGGCCAGCGACCCACTTTGCATGTCAGATACGAACCACCTTTCTGACCTCGTTGCCATTCGAGGTTGCTCAATTCAGTAATTTGGTACTCACGTTGTCGCTCCCATCCATGGATTCCCTTTCGGATGGTCAGTGTTTGGGAATTAATCTCGACGACCTCTTCGCCAAAATACTCGTAGACGGCACTCACGAGTGCAGAAGCCAAGACAAGTATCCAAATGCCGCGAAAGAAAAGCGGACTAACGGCCCAATAATGGTAGAGAATTGCTGCAAAGACGATGTCAAAACCCAACGTTGCGAGCCCAGCCTGCCGCATGGGATGTATCGTCACGCGAAGCATTCCCGAACTTGTTAGTACGTCAACTTTTGGGCCCTCAAATAATGCAATCATCATTCTCCTTTCGCCCACATTATCGAACGGACGCCGGCTAATCTAGCTTTTTCAAAGTTGTGCCCGATTAGCAGTTTGTTGAAAAACTCTTTCGGGTCGTCATTTCGAGGTGCGCTGCGCCAGAAAATCTCTCTTTTTGTTGGCTTTTAGCGATGAGGAATTCCTTGCTGCGCTCGCAATGGCGAGTTGAGAGGCCTTTTTCAACAAACTGTTAGTCGCGTTACCGGGCAAGTGGTTTGCCTCGATTTCACTTCTCCGGTAGCCAACGCAGGGTCACAGCTGCCTCGTTTTCCAAGGTTCATTTTTTTCGTGCATTTTCCGAATTCCTTCGCCTAGTAACCCAATCGCGAAAAAGGGGAATACTGAATTGAACAAGCGGAGCTGATTGGCTTTTTCTTGCGCTGTGCCATAGCTAGTGCCATTGAAGCTCCATTGAAGCCGCGTGTTCCAACCGTTTTCAGGCTGCGGGAATCTAGGGCGGTGCAGTGAGTAGTATCCTGTAAGAATCTGAAGTGAAATAAACAAGGCTCCAAAACCGACGAAGCCCGCAACACGAAGCACCTTAGACAGCAGCAGGTATTGCTCGCTAGCGAGAGGCTTCATGGGAAAATCTTAGACGAAGCGGGATGGCCGACGTACTCCGTTACCACAGTCAGTGGCCATTGAGTTAACCGGCTAACTCCTGATTAGCAGTTTGTTGAAAAACCTATTTCTTCTGCAACTTTAAATCAAAAAACTCGTCTGAAGTAAGGAAGGCCAAGGAGGCGAGCGAATGCGGGGAGACGATAACCAGCAAGAAGGAATGTTCAGCTACGTTTCGCCAGAAAAGCGAGTCCCGGCGGATCATCCCTTGCGGCCGGTCCGCAAGATGGTGGATGAGATCCTGAAAGAGATGTCACCGCGGTTTGCGAAGTTGTACTCGGAAGTGGGCCGGCCATCGATAGCGCCCGAGCGGCTGTTTCGGTCTCTGCTGTTGCAGATCTTCTATTCGGTACGGAGCGAACGAATGCTGATCGAGCAACTGCAATACAACCTGCTGTTCCGGTGGTTTGTGGGGATGGAGATGGACGAGGGGGTCTGGAATCACGCGGTGTACAGCAAGAATCGGGAGCGATTGCTGAACGAAGAGATCGCGGAGTCGTTTTTCAGGCGGGTGTTGGAACGAGCCAGACCATTCATGTCAGATGAACATTTCACGGTGGACGGAACGCTGATTGAGGCTTGGGCCAGCCAGAAGAGTTTCCGACCAAAGGATGGGACGGGGAAGCCGCCGGACCAGGAGGAGAGGTGGACTTTCACGGGGAGAAGCGAAAGAACCAAACCCATGAATCGACAACCGATCCGGATGCCCGGCTATACACCAAGTCCCGAGGGAGCGAGGCGAAGCTCAGCTACATGGGACATGTAATGATGGAAAACCGCAACGGGCTATTGGTGCAGACGTTTCTGACTGAGGCGAACGGAAGAGCGGAGCGGGATGCTGCGCTGCTCATGGCCGAAGCCCTCCCGCAGAAAAAGCGGGTGACGTTAGGAGGGGACAAAAACTACGACACCCAGGAATTCGTACGAGAACTCCGCGGGATGAACATCACGCCGCATGTGGCACAGAACAATACCAATCGCAGGAGCGCGGTGGATGAGCGGACCACACGGCATGCGGGGTATGAGGTGAGTCAGCGGAAGCGCAAACGAGTGGAACAATCGTTCGGGTGGATGAAGATGGTCGGGATGCTAAAGAAAGTGAAGTTGCGAGGAATCGACAAGGTGGGATGGCTGTTTATCTTTACCGGGGCCGCCTACAATCTGTGCCGATTGCGAAACCTGATGGCCAGAACCTGACACGTGCCTTGGATGAGCCGGCTCAGTAGATAGAAAAACCCAAACCACTCCTTTACAACTCAGCCAGAACTCAAAACTTGAGAACGAAAAAGCTTCGAAAACCAAATTGTTCAACAAGCTGTTAGTCGCGTTACCGGTAACTACTAAGGCCCCCACCTCGATGTGTGCATTCTCGTGGACAGCCGCGAGGAGGTGGCGTCCATGGGAAGGAAGACAAAACGGGGCAAGGCAAATCGTACGAAAACGAAGCTAGAGCTACCCGACTTAGAGCACGCCAAATCGGCTGTGCTGGTCAGCCTGCGATCCCCGGAATCACAACGGAGCTATCGGCGTTCCATCGACGATTTCGTCCGCTGGTATTGCTCTGAGCCCCGGCTCTCGTTCAATAAGACAGTCGTTACGCGTTATCGGATTCATCTCGAAGAGCGGTTGCTGGCGCCAGGAACTATCAACGTCAGGCTGGCCGCGGTGCGCCGACTGGCATACGAAGCAGCAGATACGGGCCTGCTGAGCCCAGAACTCGCGGCCGGCATTCGCCGCGTGAAAGGATCGAAGAAATTAGGAGTGAGGCTAGGGAATTGGTTGACGGCTGAAGAGGCCCGGGCCCTCTGGCAAATCCCTAATGCAGACTCGCTCAAGGGAAAGAGGGATCGTGCCATCCTTGCCGTGCTGCTCGGTTGTGGATTGCGTCGAGGAGAGCTGATTAATCTGACCTCTGACCACATTCAGCGGCGGGAAGATCATTGGGCCATCGTTGATCTCATTGGGAAGGCCGGACATGTCCGTACGGTCCCGATGCCTGAATGGGTGAAGCGCACAATCGACGAATGGCTGAATGCGGCTGACATCAGACAGGGCAAATTGCTCCGATGCGTCAGCCGGAAAGGGACAGTATGGGGTACGGAGATAACCGAGAAAGTGGTGTGGCACGTCGTCAAGGAATACGCAAAGAAACTGGGAGTCTCTAAGCTCGCGCCGCATGATCTCAGGCGATCTTGCGCTCGTCTCTGTCACAATGCCGGTGGCGAATTAGAGCAGATCCAATTCCTGCTGGGTCACGTTTCCGTCCAGACGACCGAGAAATATTTAGGGTGCAAACAACGACTGCGGGAGGCGGTGAACGATCAAATCGGAATCGAGCCAACCGCATAACTGGAAAAACGGATTGGTCTCCATTCAGAGTGGCACCGTCCCAGTCCCGTCCCCAAGTTACCGATTACTTACCAGGCATGATGAGAGTAATTGCCGTAATTATCGTTTTGTTGGCCCCCTGCACAAGCTTCGGTCAAACGGCATGGCATGCAGCAAGACGACCAGACATTGCTGCTCCTCCGCGTCCTCACGTAGCAACCCTCCGTGGCTCGGCGAAGCAGGTTGGTTCGACGGACGCCGACGGCTGCAAACGCTGGTTAGCTGGCTCGCCTTGGAGCCTCGCAGTCTTTAGGCTGCGCCGGGCATCTGTTTGCAATGGTGGCGAGTGTGGATCGCGTTAAACCTCACGAAGTCTTCGACCGACACCGTACCGAAACCGGTGCTCACGACGTGTTGGCCACTCGCGACCCGTCTACGACATTCCTGGTCGAACCTGGCGAGCGCCCCTTCCAGGCGGACGCCGGCCTCAGCCGGCGTGGCCGGTCCGCTCGTAGGGTTCATCGTCTTGTGGGCCTTAAACCCCTTCGGAAATGCGTCCTTCTTCAAGATCCGGTTGAAGAACAACAGTCTGAGCAGCGGGCGCAGGAAAGCGGGGGGCATCGGGATCGACGGATCCCCGCCAGAAAAGAGTTTGGCCGATCCTTCCAAGGAACGCGCCACATGTTCCACGACCTGGCTCGGCGACCATTTCCCCGGCGCGCGCGGCGTCGTCCAAGTCGCCGCTGATCTCTCCGCGGCCGCGACAAGGTCGAGGACGGCGGCGCGATTGGCCGCAAGCACGTCATTGACATCAGCCATGGGACCTCCTCTTACGGATTGCACTTCTGACTTCGGGAATGTCGGGAGCATACACCCGTCTCGGTTCCGATGCCTTGCTTGAACCTGCTTCCATCGGAGCCGCCCCGATGGTCTATGAGCAGCACCACACGACAGAAACAACCCCAGATTCTAATGCCATCGATTGCAGCGACAGGCTAACTCCCGGTAAGTCCTAGTGCTGTATCGGAAGCGCGCATCAACAGAAGGATGATGTGAGGGCAGGGTGCTGCGGCGCGCTTTCGATACAGCGACTTGCATTGAAGGAAGCCGTCCGTGGTTGCGGCGGACGCGGGCCTTATGGGAATTGAATGGGAGGGAGGAGTGGTGTCCAGGTGTGTCGGGATGTTGCCCTGGGGCGCGGCAGACAACGGCGGATGCTCTTGAGTTGGGTGAAGCGCAAGACCACCGGGGAACAAAGACTGGAATAGAGGGAAAGGCCAGATATGTAGAACGGCAAAGCACAGAGAGATTGCGCGCGTCGGGACACGCAAAGACTTCGTGATGTGGATCGTCGTCTCATGCGGCAACTGTGACCGGGAGCGGTGGGGAGCGGAGTGGGATCTGGGCAGTAAACCGCTCGATGGCCGCCATCGGCCCACCGCACTTGGGGCAAAACCAGAGATCACTAGCAGTGACTATGGAAGCTTCCTGCTTGGCTTGTGGTCGTAGCGCTGAACCGAGCAACTGAAAACAGAGTGGCAAGGTCGTGGCATGCCGGCGATGGGCCAGGAAGCCGAAATGCTGGATGCGCACGAAACCTTTTGGAAGCACGTGCAATAGGAAGCGACGCAAGAACTCATCCGACGGTAGGGTGAGCAACTTCTGTTCGTTGTTGTGAGCGGAATCACGCCAACGGAACGTGACCTTCCCGTCAGCAAATGAGACCAGACGATGATTGGAGATGGCCACGCGATGGGTGTAGCGGCCTAGATATTGCAGCACGAACTGTGGGCCACCGAAGGGTGGTTTTAAATGGACGATCCAGTCCTGGCGGTACAGGGGTCGCAGCCAGGCAGCAAAGATCTTGGGCTGAGCCAGGAGTGTGAGCTCTCCCTCAAAGCGGAGCTGGCCGTCACGGAAGGCCTGCTTGAGAGCAGCGACGAACTTGCCGCGAAAGACTTCCCTGAGAACCTCCTTGGGAAGAAAGTAGTTCTCGCGTGAGCGAACCCAGCGGGTGTGATCGGGCGATAGTCCGCCGGCAGGAACGACGCAATGAACGTGCGGGTGAGTTTCCAGTTTTTGACTCCAGCTGTGCAGCACGCTGAAGAAGCCGATTTCTGCACCCAGACGATGGGGATTGCGAGCGACTTCCAGAAGGGTCTCCGCACTGCTGCGAAACAAGAGATCGTAGACGACCTGCTTGTTTTGCAACACTACCGGGGCCAAATGGCGAGGAAGTGTGAAAACGACATGGACGTAACGAGTCGGAAGCAGTTCCCTGCGACGTCCTGCGATCCAACGGTCGCGGGCAGCGGTCTGACACTTTGGACAATGCCGATCGCGACAGCTGTTGTAGGAGATGGTGGTCCGATGCCCGCAGGCGGTGTACTCGTCGAAGTGACCGCCCAGCGCGGCGGTGCGACACCGCGCAATGGCCCGCAGCACTTTGACATGCTTCCAGCGGATCCACCGGCGGTTTCGTTCGATGAAAGCGTCTCCGGCTGCGCGGACGAGATCGGCAACTTCGAGAACTGGCCGGTTCATCTGCTCGTGCTGCAGCATCAACTCGCGGAGATGGGTCACGGGAATCTCCCTGTGACCCACATTTATACCTCAAACGAGCGGCAACCACTGCTCCGTTCGGCTCACGCGTAGCGTTCGTCGCAGAGCGGCTTCGTTCAAACGCTCTTACCGGGTAATGGTACGGCAGTTGCCAGGTAACGTGACTTGCCCGCTGGAAACGCGCCGCGGCGCTGGATGAATAATCCCGAGTAACTCAATTTGCAACCAATGACGTCTCAGGGTAACTGGGATAGAATCCAACTGAAATTTCGGGTCGCAGGAGGGAACAATGCGACTATTTCTCCTTACCGTTCTTTCCGCCGTGTTTCTCATTGGAATCACCGGCGACCTGAGTGAATGTGGGACCGCACTGCGGTGTGTAAGCGCGACGCAATTGTTATTTTCATCGCAAGCGGTGGTTTTTGGCAACCCGCAGCAGCCTGTTCGGAGTCCTGATACTGTAACGGGCCAGCCCGGCGCATGGCCTCAACAGGCCACCAGGAAAATGGTCGATGTCAATGAGCTCAAGTCTAAGGCAAATGAGTTGGTCACGATGTCGCAGGCTCTGCCCGCACAACTGGACCAAATAGGGAACGGCAAGTTTCCGAAAGATTTGATCGACAATTTGAAGAAAATCGAGAAGCTTTCCAAACACATCCGGAGCGAGATCGAATAATCGTTTCGACGACCTGGGCCCTGAAGCTGTGCGCTGCGGGGATTCGTGCTTCCTCAATCGGACGATAGGTTCGCTGGTTTTGCCGCCAAACGACCCCAGCGCCTGGTAAACGACTAACCGGGCACTAGGACGGGATAGTCCGAATGATGTCCGTCAATCAAAGGCCGTCCTCTACGATCACACGTCATTGCAGCGTCGCGTACTCCGCCCTCGCAGGGATGAAAATAGGAATGTCGTGGTCGGCGTCTTTCCAGAGCACGAGGAAATCCTGATATGCGGCGCAGGCTTTGGCGGTTTCGCTTTGCATCTCAATAGATTTGGGAGACTCCAACGGACGAACGCAACAGGAATGCGTCAACTATGGCAACGAGATGCGATAGAGGTTGCGGCGAGTGTTTACGCGAGTGAAGGCGTAGAAGGTTGGGGTGACGGCCGAGGTCGCGTCTTCAAGAAAGGCCGAGTTCACGTTCTCAAGAATCGCGGCAGCCGCTTTCGCCTTGGCGAAATCCTCCACTTGTGCGATACCGGCCTGCGGCAGCTTCGGAAGTCCGGTGGCGTGCTGCACGGGCAGAGGGTAGATGCCCTCGCGCAGTTCGGGGAAATAAATGTACATGAATTTTCCAGTCGCATCCCAGGAGAGCGTACAGTAGCCCAGGCACACTCGAACCGGCGCGCCTCCATCCACCGGAAATGCGCTGACCGCAGCCGTGTGCTCTTGACCGGATATCGGCGCGGCGGCAACAAACCAACGGCCGTCCGGCGATACGGCAAGGATGTCAAGAATAGGGCCGGAGATAATCTTGCGGCGGCCGGTTCCATCTACCTTCATGCGATAGAGAAAATTCACTCCGCCCTCGATGGCGCGAAAAACCAAATCGCCATCGGGCAGGAAATGGGGGGAATCGTCGATCGCGTTTGATGGGGAGACGCGCACCGGGGCTGAGCGATGGCTCGTTGGCGCAACCCACAGGCTCGAACGGCCGCTCGGATCGTCCGCACTGAACGCGACTTGCTTTCCGTCCCGGGAAACGGAGTAGGCGTCCATGGAATAACCCGGCAGGAGCCTCTCTGTTGTTCCGCTAGCCAGATTCCTTACCCACAGCTCACTACGATCGGTTTGGCCGTTGGCCATCAAGTAGTAGAGATTGTTTCCTTCGGAGCTGAAAGTAGGATATCCCGCATTTCCTTCCGAGGAAATCTGGTGGTCGCCGTCGTTGTCGTGGAGCCACACGGTGCTGTCCTCCGAACCGACGGAAGTGATAAGCGATTTGCCGTCCGCCGCCATGGCGATGCCCGCCTGCGAGGTCGGGCCGGAAGTCACTTGTTCGGGCTGTCCGTCGGGGAAACGCTGCCGCCAGATGTGAGTCTGGTCCTTCGTGCTCACCGTGAGGTAGACCCACTTGCCGTCAGAGGACCACGCGCCTGACCAACAGGCGCTGTCGGGTGGCCCAACGGCGCGCACATCGCCGCTGCGCTGGAAAGGAACAACTCGGCACGGCAGAAGATTGCCGCGACTGTCCATCTCCACGATGAGCACCCAATGCCCGTCAGGTGAGAGGTACGAGTGATGCGCCATGCTGCGTTCGCCCGGCGGCGAATAAACGTCGCGGCTCTGTCCTCGTCCTTCGTCGGTGGTCACAACCACCATGTGCAGTCCTTGTTTGATTTCAGAAAAAAGCAGCCGCTTTCCGCCGTCAATCCACGTCAAAGAGGTCGCATTGGCCAGCAGTATGTGCGGCTCGCCACCGAGAACTGGCACTTCCCAAACGTTCCAGGGCTCGGCCGAACCGAACTCGATGCGAGAATTGTCCGGGGAAAATTCCGGGCTTAGCTTGAGCAGCGCGTCGTGCGTGAGCTGCACCGGCTGGCCGTCCGGCAGGAACTTCACGTAGATTTGCCCGGTGCCAAAGAATTGGTCGCTTCCGCGGATGAACGTGAGCATCCGTCCATCGGGGGAAAGGGCCGGGTACACGACGGAATCCGTGAAGAACGTGAGCTGTTGCCAGTCTTTACTTGCAGGAGGCGCGCTGTGAGATGAGCGATAGAGGAACAACGCGCCCCCTGCGGCCGCCAGCAGAAGAACCGAAGCAACCGCGTAGATGGCTTTTCGCCGGGTCTGTTGAGATGAGACGCGCGAGGTAACAGGCTGTGACTCGAGTCCCACCTGTTGCGCTTGTCCAGAAGGCAATCCGGGCGAACGGCCCGAAGTGCTGTCACGTTTCAGGCGCTGCAAATCGGTGCGAATGTCGGAGGCGTGCTGATAACGCAATTTGCGGTCTTTCTCGATTGCCTTGTTGACGATTTCTTCCAGCTTTGGCGGGAGCAGTGGGTTCAACTGCTCAAAGGGAAGCGGAGCGCGGTTTAGAATCGCTTCGGTGATGACGCCAGATGTATGTCCCGGGAATGCCGGACGTCCCGTGGCCATTTCGTAGAGGACCAAGCCAAAGGAAAACAGATCGGAGCGCGCATCGAGTTCTTCGCCGCGGATTTGCTCGGGCGACATGAAAGCGACCGTACCAACGGCGGCGCCGGGGCTGGTCAAGAGTTCTTCGGCCGTGCCGGTCGGCATTGCGGAAAAGCCAACGCCTTCGCGGACCGGAGACACCTTCGCCAAGCCGAAATCGAGAACCTTGGCGTGGCCGCGCTCGGTTACGAAAATATTGGCGGGCTTGATATCGCGATGGACGATTCCTTTGGAATGCGCGGCATCGAGCGCGTCGGCAATCTCCATTCCCAATTCCAGCAATTGTTCCAGCGGCACTTGCTTGCCGGAAATCCGGTGTTTGAGCGTCACCCCGTCCAAATATTCCATGACGATGAAGGCCTGCCCGTTTTCTTCGTCGATTTCGTGAATCGTGCAAATGTTCGGATGATTAAGCGTAGAAGCTGCCCTGGCTTCGCGTTCGAAGCGGCTGAGCGCCTGCGCGTCGCCAGCGACCGCATCGGGAAGGAATTTCAGCGCGACGAAGCGGCTGAGTTTGACGTCTTCGGCTTTATAGACGACGCCCATGCCGCCACCACCGATCTTTTCGACGACGCGGTAATGCGAGACGGTACGTCCAATCAAACGCTGCGAATCCTGCATTTCGCGCCATCTTAGGTGCTCTCTGAACCCGAAGTCAACACGCGTAGCATAGCGGGCAGCTGGCGAGTCATATCCACTTGCTTGGTTAACGCGGTAAAGTGGATTTTCCTACTTTCCGGTTACCAGGACGATCTGAAGCACAAACGCACCCGCCGCGACCAGGGCGCAGTACGCACCCGGGTCCCAATCTCCATAGAATCCGATGAGGCACATCACAGCATTAGCGAGATAGGCTACCTGGATCGCCAACACTGGATTGAATTCTCTGGACGACGCCATTCTTGAATTCCGAATTAGAAAATAGAGACCCAAAGCGAGGATTGGGTATGGACTAAGCATCGTGAGCCATTCCTGAATATTCCGTGGCCGGCCGTAAAAAGGGAACGACATAGAGAGAGTCAAGCCTGCCACCGAGCCACTTATGACGTAGGCGATTGCCCGTTCACCTCCCGAAAACGAGCCCGAGATGACCCACCGAATGGAGGCAGCGGTAGCGAGAACGGCAAGGAAGAATGGGACCGCCAATTGCCAGAATTCCTTGGTCGAGGCAGCCTCCAGTGGCGAGGTACCAAAAGTGAATGGCAGGAACAGGCCCGCAATTCCAGTCATTCCCACAACCGTGAGCAACACGTGAACAATGGACCGATGCGCGTGTTGTCTCGTTGGGTTCACGACGATGAGTGCCGCCTTCCAGAGCATCTCAATGTGTTTCCCTAACATATCGGTGCAGCAGAAGCAGTGTGGTGGGATCGACGGCAACCGTGAGTCTATGCTTAGAGTCACCGACGTGAATCGTGGCTTTGATGAAAGGATCAGGGCGAACATCCGCAATCGAACTGTACGCAATTCCGATAATGCTGGCGCGAGGAATCTTCGATCCATTGCATCCCGATGACTTTGCGACAGCGGACGAAATTGTCGTTGCTGTGCACTCAAGGTACCCGCCCGTGAGGACGATATCCCCAGAGTGAGAGTAAGCCAGCTTCACGTGCGCTTGAATCGGGCGCGAGAGGTTGAGAGGAGCGTCGCCCGCGGTGAGTCGATCGAGGTTCGTGCTCAGGCCCCCATCATCGGTAACCGTCCAGCCTTTCACGATGCCTTGTGGGTCGAATTCGACGAGTACGTTGTGGTCGCCCCAGCCCCTGACTCCGGTTCCATAGAGCACCGAAGAACTCGCCCATCGCCCCCAGAAAAAGCCATGCTCGTTTACGTGTGAGTCGATGCCCTCTAAGTTAGTCAACACTTGCGTTCGTCTCGTCGAACCGGCTTCGAGAAATCTCAAATCGATTGTTTGCGCGTTTCCAGAAGGGTCGGCCGTCTGGGTCGGTACGCGGACCACGCCGCAGCCGAATATGAGCACCGCTGAATAGAGGACCAGCGCCAATCTAGCCGAGAGTTTGACATCCCTGCGGTACGTATCAAACGGGAAACTGCTCATTCCGCTCCACTGGCCTTGTAACGATGTTAATTCCACTACTGCATTCCCGGTCCCTTACCAGTTGACGGAAGGTACGCAATAACGCGATTGAAGGTCAAGTCCCGATTAACGCTAGTGCTTTACCGGATGCGCGTTTAACGCGGATACCGGTAACTGACCGCCGGTTGCCAGTCCAGCGAGCAAGTTAGGAGTTTCTGCAGTCTACAGCGAAGGATCCCGGGGCGGTAGCTAATGCTAGATTCTTTAATACGGAGAAACACGGATACAAATTAATATTAATTCGGGTTCCACCGTCGGTCTCGTGTGCATTTGCACCTGCGTAATTCACCCCCGGCGGTGACGACTTTATGGCTGTTCCCCAATCAACCGCTTCCCCTAGCGCAGTTCCCTCTCCAACGTTGGCCATAAAGGCTGCTATCAGCGGCCAGCGGCATTTATTTGAGGGTCGAAATCCGTTGGGAATCTAGATTTCGGTATTTCGGGTGCTGCGGCTCTCTTCCAAACGAGACATTCCGCGTCTCGGTGCTGATACGTTTGCACAGATATGCTCCGTGGTACGAATAACCACCGTTGGTCCATCACCGCATGTCCGAGGAAGAGAGGATATCTGAGACGGAAACACAGTCAGGACCCCGCCACGACAAGATTGCTGTGCATTCGTGTCAGGTGTGGAACGATCAACCATCGGACGTTCAACCAGGTAATATCAGCGTCTGTTTATTCGGGCGGGGGCAAATATGCTAGATTTCGCGGCTAGGGAGTCTTGCAATGGCTAATGATGGAACGCTCCGGGAACGAATCAATGACGCCTTACCGGTTATTGCGGGCGGTCCCGGCGATGCGTACGACGTGGCACGTGGATATGGGCTACCGAGCTTCAGCGAATTTGACGACGCAATAGCACCTCTCCTGAAGCGGGTTACGCCACACGAACGCAAAACACTGCTAGAAGGGCTGTACGTAGTTACAGCTCAGAAACTCCTGAAAGATAGTGGCAGGAGAGGCATGGAATATATGATGGCCGAGTTCAGGAAACGGCGAAAACTCTTGGGCCGGACGCGAGCACATTTAACAAATGCCCGGAAGTCAGTGTCGGCAGCGGAGGCAACATTTCCCCCTTTGCTCCCGACTTCATTCGATTCTAAAAAAATTATCAATCGGTTGAGCGAATTCGAGACCGATTTGGCCGGCCGAGAGCAAGGATTAGCAGCGTTAGTTCATCGGAGATTCAAAACTAAAACTGAGAAGAAAATTCCTCCACCGGAGCATTCAGCCGGTCCCGTGCCATGGACTAGCGACGATAAGATTGAGCAGTGGTTTATCAATGCCTTGGATAAATGCCTACCGGCGTCACCCACGGGCACACGCTCACCATTCCCCCGCAACGTTGTTATTCAAAAAATCCTGAAGACGTTAGGGGACACGGTCAGCATTAGAAGCATCATCAGGGCCCGGAAACCCAGAAATACCACTCCGAAGGGTGCCAAAAAGAAGTAGCTCCTCGTAACTTCCCTACCTCCGTCTGTCACTTTCGTGCGCTTTAGCCCTGAGGCAAACTGTGTTCGTTGTACTGAGGAGCGATTTAATGGTGACAAAAATCCGCGCAGCGCGTGAAGCGCTTGAGCATATGCGACCAGCGGAGATGAAGGCCGCCCGCGCAACGCTGAAGCATCTCGCCGGGAATCCGGCGAAGGCGTATAGCTCGGGACCTGCCCCGACGCCCGCCTGTGTCGTGAAGCTGGACCGCCTGTAGGGATATTGCCGCCAGAATCCGACGGCCGCTCTACAAGGGATCCCCGGCTTCAAAAGCAAACCGGCGCACAGGATCAAACCGCCAGCGGACGGAAGATTTCAACCTTACGGCTACGTTCACTGGTTCGAGAGCAGGACGTCGGCGACGAAATTTTTAGTGGAGTCTGAGCGGCGAGAGGCCTGGTTACCGCCGTATCGGCTGACGCTGTACGCGGACGATCGCACGGGCTTATTGCCCGACGAAGTGTTCAGCGTGCTAGAGGTCCTGCCGGATTTCAGGATGACGATGCTGGAGTTGGCTTTCGATTTTGCACCTGATCAGGTGAGTCGCAAGTTTGTCCGCGAGCACGGACTGTTCGGCAAAAGCAGGCCGGTGGCGTCCAAGGACGGCACCGATTACTGGGGGACCCGGAGGGGCAGCAAGCGTGTCCAATCGTATCTCAAAGAAACTTAGGATGCGTCGAGTTGAGCTGGAGTTGCGGTCGAGATTTTTGCGCCATTACGAACTTGGCGATCCGTACGATTTCGGGAAGCTCGTCCAGATTCTGCCCAAACGCCACATCCATTTCGCGCGGTTCAACGAGAAGAAACTGGTAGCGCGGCTCCGAGGAATGGGCCGCAAGCCGAAACCCATATGGGAAATTCTCGATGACGTCCGGCTACTCGAAGGTGATGTCTGGGCGACATTGAATTATTTGCGACAGGAATTGGCAATGAAGAACACACGGCGGCTCCTGGATCCGCTGGAAACCAACGACGTGGTCCTCGACGCGCTGAAAAAATGGGCGTCTATATGGCCGGTCGCGCCACCTAAGAAATTGCGAACGAAATGACAGAGGAGAAAGTTATGAATGAACTGCTGGTGTACGCCGTGCGTTACGCCGACGGCTATGAAGAAGTGCGGCTTGTTCCCGAAGAAGAGGTGGCAGGAGGCGGGGGCGTTGCGGCCTTCGAATCGGATCTACGCGAAACCGCCACGTGGTTTTACCCGGTCGGGAAGGTCAAGAGCCGCCCGAACGGACGTGGTGGTCTTCTCTTGCCGGTGAAACCCATCGCTGCGCTCATGAAAGCATGGGAGCAAAGCGGGTCACCGAAAATTATGGGAATGAGTGCAGGGGCCTCCCCGTTCGAAGCAATGCAGCATGACGACGACTGAGTTGATTTGCCGGAAAGATTCGCCCAATGGCCGCTTGCTCGAGACGCGGTCGGCTGGAGGAATCTGGATCGAAGCTGCGGACGCGACGACCGCGGTATGCACGAGAAACAACCACTAGGAGGAATCGACAAATGGCACAGATCTTGTTTTACGTAACTTGCAAGGAGAACGGACACGAGGAAGTCGTATATTTCGCTGAATCGTGGGTACGGGAACAAGGCGGTGTGGACGCACTTGAAGCAACCATTAGCAAGGATTCGAGATGGTATAGCCCGCTCGGCGGAGAGGAAGTTCCATCTCACGCTGCGGACCCTGACAACAAAGAGTCGCTGGCGCCAACGATGAAAGCGCTGCTTGAAGCGTGGACCGAGAAAGGCGCACCCACGATTCAGGGCGCTGCTGCCGCCGCAACCGGAAGCACAAGCTCGACGTTTACGCGCAAGTATTTCTTTTATAAGTACTGCGACAAAGACGGGCTTGAGCAGGTGTTTTGCCAGCCTGAGGCCCAAATTCAGGAGTACGGAGGCGTCGAGGCGCTGGAGTCGGCATTGACTGAGCAAACAGCTTGGTTTTATCCGCTCGGCACACTGTTGTTTCCGACATGGGTGGAAGAACCTGGTAAGGGTATTCAGATTCCCCACCGTCGCATCAAGTCGCTGGTCGACGCATGGCTCGAATCAGGCTCTCCATGGAAACCTGGGAAGTTTGCTCAGGATCTTGACGCGCCACCAAAGGGGCACCCTTTCGACGGAGAATAAGGGATTCATTTGACCCAGGAAATCACAACCGGCGAGATCCATGCACAGGTCACTTTGAATCACTCCGTGCGCCCGGATTTGGCGAGGTAGCGAAGCTCAGGTCCGAGCATCGAAAAGCAAGAATGGAGGATGTGTCCAATGACGAGAAAGCGAATTTCCCGCGGTAAGCGGCGCAAGGCGATTTCTCGCCCCGTCGCGGGTAAGCAATCCCGCACCGTAAAGAATAAGGATACGCGCGGGAAACGAGCTAAACCGTTCCATGGCGTGGATGACGCCGACGCTTATTGGGCGAAGGAGCGTAAGCGGCAGAAGATGGAACTGAAGCTGGAGGATGACAAGCTGTTCATCACGCTCCCGCGAATCGTTCCGCCGACGTTATCGCGGTCTGGTAAGAGCTATCTGATTGCGACTACCGGCGGCGTTAAGCGGACCCGCCTAGAGATAGAGGGAGCGCCGGTTCACGTTGTCGCGACGGCGTTCATCTACGGGGACTGGGTGCCTCCAGTCAAGTGGGTGCCGCTCATTGACATCCCGAAGAGCGAGGACCAGAAGGATGAAGACGATGACGAACACGAATGGACGACCGTGCCCTTATTGGAATAAGAAGCACTGCCGGTGAGGAGGAAACGACTACTAATGTAATCCAGCGACATGGAAGGTTGAACTCTGGGGCGTAGGTCTTCAAACTTCCCCTTTTCAGCACCACCATGAAAAGGGGGAAAAATGCCGACACAAAAGGCAGCTGCGATTTATGTGCGCACGTCGACGGCTGATAGACAGGATCCAGCTGGACAAGAAGCTGAACTACGAGCGCTGGTCGAGAAACGCGGTTGGAGCGTTTTCAAAGTATATCGGGATCACGGCTACTCAGGCGCAAAAGCGAGCAGGCCGGCCTTTGATGAAATGTGGACCGATTGCAGGAGGGGAAAAATCTCGATCGTTTGCGTTTGGGCTCTCGATCGGTTTGGGCGTTCGCTGAAAAACCTAATTGAAGGGCTGGAGGAACTTCAGCGGTTGGGCGTAGATTTTCTGTGCCTCAAACAGGACCTAGATAGCACGAGCCCTGCGGGTCGGCTGCTGTTTCATATTGTTGGTGCTGTCGCCCAATTTGAACTAGAGATTTTGAAATCTCGGATTGAAATGGGCATGGCCGAAGCGCGTAGAAAGGGACGCCACATTGGGAGGCCGCCGCTCAAGAGGTTTTCGGAGGCTGAATTGGAACAGATCCGAGCGGACCGCGGAAAGACGCGATCCAGCATCCGGCAGCTAGCGATTCAGCACCAGACGACGCAGTACACCATTAATAGGATTCTGGCGGGCAGCATGCGGGGACTTAAAACAGTTACCTTCTCTGAGGGCGGAAACAGCACCAGCGGCACTGTGGCGGTAAAGGGCTTACGTGTACCGGTCGGTGACACCCTTTTTCGCACCGCGGCAAAAACCCGATAGCCCTGATCAACAAAATTACAACGTCCCATGGCAGGGGGACGGAAATGTTCTGCCGGGGAAAAGTGTTCTGCCTATGTGCAGACGCGCCAACCGAAGACGGCGCAGTGACGGAATCGCAGCGGGTTTCGATCACCTGGACCACCACCGCGTGAAAGCGAGGAAATGCGAGATGACGTCCGTTCGATCCCAGATCCATCCGGTGCTGCCGGCCACGACGGATCAAATGAATCTCCCAGCGAGCCACCCGTGGAGTGTTCGTAGCAAGTTAAAAGGTCCGGTTTTTGTAGTAAGTGAGTTGTCCGGTTTGACTGTTAATCACCCGCCGCCGTCGCGGCTGTGGGGAAGTGGGAATCCCGCGCTTTGGGCGGGATTTCCAAGCGCGGTGGAAAAGTCTGCTTTACGACTTTTCCACGGCGCGGCTTCTCCACAGCCTTTGGCCGATCGCTATCCATCCAAGGCAGACCCTCGGCGTTGTAGCACCCCACGCCATGCGGCCCATAGCGCAGGCTCAGCGTTCCATCCAGGTGCTGCTGCACGGTCACCGTGCAACCCGCCAGCGTGGCTCGCCAGCGTACCGGCTGGATCTGCAAAGACAGATTTTGAAAGCTCACCGTGTTGTCCTGGTTCACCGTGCGTTCAAACTGCAACGAAAAGATCCCTTCCAAGTCTCGCTGCCCACACACCGTAAAGGCACTGCCCGCCTGCGTCGCTGGCACCCGGAACCGCAGGTTGAATGCCGCGATGTACTCTTCCTGCAGAAAAGCGTTCGCCGCCTGCACTGTCGTGATGGCCCGCAAGCGCAACTCTTGCGGCAGCCGTCCCTGCCAAGTCCCGAAATTACGCTCGCTGCGTCCGCGCGCCTGCGGCGAGTAGGCCGGAATCATCCGCACTCCCAACTCGCGTAGCGCCCGTCCTACCTGCGTCACACGCGCCTGGTCTACCTTCTGGCCCGCCTTGGGCGTCAGCCAAAAATGGCTGCCCCGGTCGCTATACAAGGCGCAGAACAATCCCTGCTGCTCGATCACCTCGCGCAAAGCGGTCATCACTGTCTGCGTCGATTCCTCCTGCACCAGTTGCGCGTAGTAAATCTCACTGGTGGCATCATCCAGAATCACGATCAGATCGTGCCAGCGCTCGTCTCCCAACCAACGGTGCCGGCTGCCGTCGATGTGCAGCAGCATCCCCGGCAAGGGTCGTCGCAGTCGTCGTTTGCGGTGCGTTCCGCGCTTGCGCCCACGGGCCACCATCCCCGCTCCTTGCAGAATCCCTTTCACCCAGCTGTAGCTGAGCCGGATCTGATGCTCGGCCCTCAGCTTCTCGTGAAAGTGCTGCACATTCAGATCGAAATAACGCTCTCGGTACAGCTCCAGCACCCGCTCCACGGTTGCTACTGCCACGCGCTTGGGCGAGGGCTTTCCTCGCCTGCGGTCGAACAACCCGCGGAATCCAAACTCCTCATACCGCTCCCGCCAGCGCCGCATATGCCGGTCGCTGATGCCCAGGATCTCGGCCGCTTGCCACCAGCTGAACTTCTTCGCCATCGCCTGCAACATCACTTCCTGTACTTTCATCGCCCGCTCCATGGCGGCTTGTGTGTAGGAGTTCATGCTCGGCATGGTCTCCTACCACCGCCCGAAAAGCGGACATATCACTTGCTATCTCAACCGGACATATCATGTGCTACTGACAGCGAGCCACCCGTGGAGTTGCAGAAGAACGGGGAGGCAACTACCATTCGCCCCGCAACGCCACCGAGCGCTGGTCGTAAAAGAGGGCCAGTGGTGCGACGACGATTCCAGAAAGGCTGCTTCGTCACTGAACCCGACGGCCGATTTTATTCGATGTTCTACGTCGACGCGGACGGCAGAACGAAGCAGGTTAAGAAATTTATCGGCAATAGCCGGGCGATGTCCGAACGAGCAGCTCGTCGGCAACACGCTCTGACGATGGAAGAGGTCAACAGACTCCGCGGCAGCTCTGCTCCTGTTTTGAAAGGTCAGGTCTTCCAGGATGCCGTCGACAAGTGGCGTGCGGCAGTCGCACCCAACCTAGCGCCTGGGACAGTGCGACAACGCGAATCCTACCTGCGTGTGCACATCCTTCCACGGTTTGGCCAAGTGGGATTGCCCGAGATGGACGTTCAAGCGATCCAGCAGTTCGCCACTAATCTGCGGAAATCCATGTCTTACAAATCGACCGTGAATATCCTGGGCTGTGTATTCACTATCCTAGCTCACGGTGAGAAGTGCGGGATGAAGGTGCCGAAAGTCGGCTTCACCGATCTGGAGCTCGGGTCGAACGACGTTGTGACCGACGTGCCGTTCTTTACCCGTCGTCAGGTGGCCCTCATTATTGAAGCGGTTCAGGAACCGTTCAAAACTTTGTTTGCAGTGGCGTGGTCCACTGGATTGCGAGCAGGCGAGATCCTGGCACTGACATTGAATGATCTAGACTTCACGCGCAAGACGGTGAGAGTCAACAAATCGTCTGACGACCGCACGCGGGAAATTCGGCAGCCGAAGACACCAAGGTCAATCACAAAGCTTCCGATGACCTCCGATCTCGAAGGCAAGTTGCGTGACTACCTTCAGAACCACTGGAAGCCCAACACAAGTCAAATTCTCTTCCCCACCGAAGCCGGTGATCGTCGCCGGTCACGTGAAGGCGTAGTTGTGTACGGCCTGAAACCAATTTTGAAGAAGCTTGGGATCCCCAGCGATAACGTTGGTCTCCACGCATTTCGTCACGGTCTAGCAACTGAACTCGTCGAGGCAGCCGCACCGTTAACCGTTCTTCAACACCAGCTCCGGCACGCCGACATTAAAACGACCCTGAAACTGTACAGCCATGTGATTCCAGAGTCGCACCGTGCAGCAATGGAGCAGCTCGGCGGATTCTCTCAATCATTACTATCTTCGGATTCATTACTGCGATTCACGCGAAAATAGCGCGTTTAATGGGGTATTGGTGCCCGGGGTGGGGGTCGAACCCACACGTCCCGTTAAGGACAAAGGATTTTAAGTCCTCCGCGTATGCCATTCCGCCACCCGGGCAGGGTCGCTCGAAAAACCGCGGGAACGCACCAAAGATTAGCACGACGCCCCGGCGCGAATCACCTATCCTCTAAATCAAAAAAATCATCCCTGCGGTCGTCGCGCGCCCGCGGATTTGTAGTAGCCTTCACGAGTCCGCGCTCTGGAGGCGCCAGCAAAATGCGCAAACCCATCGTCGTAGTCGGCAGCATCAATGTAGATCTCGTCGCCACCGCCGATCACGTGCCGCTCCCCGGCGAAACTATCATCGGCAAGGACTTCCGTACTTTTCACGGCGGCAAAGGCGCAAATCAAGCCGTGGGCGTAGCGAATCTCGGCTACCCCGTCAGCATGCTGGGAAATGTCGGCGACGATTCGTTCGGCTCCGCGCTGAAAAATGCCTTGCGCTCCGCCGGAGTCGCCGTGAACTCAGTGCGCGCCGTGAAAGGTTCCTCAGGCGTCGCGCTCATCAATATCGGCAGCGACGGACAGAACAACATCGTCGTGGTCTCCGGCGCCAACGGCAAGCTCGCGCCGAAAGACATCGCCGCGCACTCCGCATTGCTGCGCAAAGCTGGCATGATCCTCGCGCAACTCGAAATTCCGCTCATCACTCTGGAAGCTCTCGGCGCCTTCGCGCATCGCTACAAAATCCCGCTGATGCTTGATCCCGCTCCCGCTCGCGAATTGCCTTCCGGCTTGCTCCAGGTCATAGCGTGGATCACGCCCAACGAAAGCGAGACGCGCATTCTCTGCGGACTTCCGCCAACGGAGCCCGTCACTCCCGCCACCGCCGCGCGCTGCGCCGAGCTGCTCCGCGAACGCGGCCCGAAAAATGTCGTCATAAAAATGGGAGCGCAAGGCGCGTTCCTCGCCACGGCCGACGGCCTCCGCGATATGGTTCCATCCTTCGCAGTAAAAGCAATTGACTCCACCGCCGCCGGCGACGCATTCAACGCGGGACTCGCGGTAAGCCTGCTCTCCGGCAAGCAGCCGCTCGAAGCTGCCCGCTACGCCGCCGCAGTAGCCGCCATCTCCGTAACTCGTAACGGCGCCCAACCCTCCATGCCGACCGCCCGCGAAGTCGCGAAATTTTTGCAGTCACAAAATTAAAGACTAACCGCGAGTCGAGCGAGGGAACTGCATTTTGTTCCATTTTCCCTTTTCCGCTTTTCCCCGCTCACTGCGTCTTCGGCTCCGCTGTCAACTCTGGCTGCGGCAAAGCTGCCTCGTTCAACTCGTTGTGCCGCCGCTCCCGGCTAGCATTCAGCAAATCCGTAGCCGCCGCCAATTCCTTCTGCGCTTCCTGCGTCTTCCCCAACCGCATCAAAATCTGCCCCTTCAAATTGTGATAATTCGCGTTGTTCGCATCCATCCGCAAAGCCGAATCCGCCGCCTCCAGCGCTTGCGAAAATTTCGCCTGTCGCTGGTAAGCCCGCGCCAATCCAAAATAAGAACTGGAAAGGTGGGCATCCAGACGCAGCGCCTGCTTGAAATTTTCTACCGCCTTCGCATCGTCCTGCAGATACGCATAAGCCACGCCCAGCCGGTCGTAATCGAAAGCCACGTCGGGCTCGATCTCCGCATCCTGCAAAAATTCGTCGCGCGCTTTGTCAAAATCCGCCCGCGCCAGATAAGCCAGCCCCAAATTAAAATGCACAAACGGCAGCCGCGGATCCAGCTGCGCCGCCTGCTGCAATTCCGCGATCGCTTTATCATTCTCCTCGCGATTCAGGGCGGCCTTGCCCATCAGCAAGTGATATTCAGCCGTGTTCTGCCCGAGCTCCACGAATCGCGTCAGCGCGCGCTCCTCCACCTCGCTCTGCCCCGCCTTGTTCGCCGCATTCCCCAACACATACAGATAATTCAAGTCCTGCGATTCCTCCGCCCAGATCGGCTGCAACGCGTTCACCGCGTCGCCATATTTTTCGGTAAAGAAATAGCAAAGCCCCAGCAGGTAACGCGCCTGCACCGACTGCGGCTGATCGCGCACCACCGATTCGAACGGCGCAATTGCCGCATGAAAATCGTTCTGCCGGTAATAAACCAATCCAATATTCAACCGGATCCCCGCCACTCCCGGCGCCAGCCGCTCCGCTTTCTGCAACAACTCTAGCGCTTGCGCCCACTGCTGGCGCCGCATCGCAATTACGCCCAGGTTTGCGTAAGCCCCCACCGCGCCAGGATCCGCCGCCAGCACTTTTCTGAAAGCCGCTGCCGCCCGATCCAGCTCCCCAGCCCGCAAAGAGGCTTCCCCCTTTGCAAAAAGCCCCGCCACGTCCTGCGCAGCGGGCGCGCCTCCGGAGTGCACCACTTGGCCCGCCGCCGATTCGTCAAACGCGTCGGCAGCAGCCGCCGGAATCGCGATTATCACAGCAGCCGCCAGCACCACCACGCGCAATTTGTCCCGGCACTTCACGGCTAAAAACTAGCACACTTCCCGCCCGTCCGCCCGGCGCCTGGGACATCGATCCCCCGATTGGCGCCTCGCAAGCTCAACCTCAACTTCAACATCCCAGCAGAACCTCCTCAGCCGATCACCGCTCGGCATATCTGGGAGTGCGCCGGCTTGCCGCCGTCTTGGGGTTGGGCGAGGCTTGCCCCGCCTGATTCCCGCGCCGCAGGCTTGCAATCGCCGCCCGTCACACAACCCTGCGCCTTGGTACCCGCCTCCGCCCCTTCCTTCCCGCAAAAACCTCGCAATGACCCCGAGTTTTTCGCTTGACATATCCCCGCTGCCGTATATAAATCAGTTTTAATAAATTTAATAAAACGTTTGGGGTGGAGTCCATCAAGCTACTGGAAGTCATTTGCCGGGATAATTGTTCCCGCGCTCGCGCATGCGCAGCCTGCCAGCTGTGCCGCGCCCTCACCCCTTCGCGCAAAACCAGCAACTTCGGGTATTAGCATTTCGGGATCGCAAATTAGGCGCGCACTCTGCGCTACCTGGAGACGGAAATGAAATTTCTTCGCCAAGCTTGCTGCCTGATCGCCTTGCTGCTCTGCGCCTCCGCCGCCTGCGCGCAGGACACCGCGACGTTTATTGGAACTGTGCATGACTCTTCCGGCGCCACTGTCGCCGGCGCCGAAGTCAACGTCGCCAATCCGCGCATCGGCATCAACAAGGTCGTCACTACGAATCAGGACGGCGAATGGGTTGTGCCCTATCTCCCCATCGGAAGCTACGATATTTCCGTCACCGCGAAGGGCTTCAAGAAGTATCAGGCCAGGGGCGTCGCCCTTCGCGTCGGCCAGAAAGCTCGCGTGGACGTAGACCTGGAGGTCGGCTCAATAACCAGCGAAGTGGTCGTCGCCGGCGAAAACGTTGCGCAGGTTGACACCCAGTCCTCGGAAATCGGCGGCACCATTACCGGCTCCGAAATCACCCAGCTCCAATTGAATGGCCGCGATTTCACGCAGCTCGTTAACCTCACCCCTGGCGTGAATAACCAAACCGCACAGGACGAAGGCACCGTCGGCATCCTCGGCAACGTCGTGTACAGCATTAACGGCGGCAGAGGCGAAAACAACAACTGGGAAGTGGACGGCGGCGACAACATGGACAACGGCAGCAACAACTCCCTCAACGTTTTTCCCAGCGTGGATTCCATCGCCGAAGTCCGCGTGCTCACCTCCAACTACGGCGCGCAATACGGCCGCAACGCTTCCGGCACGGTGGAAACGGAAATCAAATCCGGCACCAGCAGTTTCCACGGCGATGTGTACGAGTTCAATCGCAACAACATATTCAACGACCGCAGCTATTTTGATCAGAGCTCGCCCAACGCTCCCGAGTACAAGAAAAACGATTTCGGCTATACCATCGGCGGCCCCATCTTTATCCCGGGCCACTACAATACCGACAAGACCAAGACCTTTTTCTTCTGGTCGCAAGAATGGCGTCTTGAGCGCGTCCCCGGTTCCGCATGGCTTTCCTCACAAGGTGATGCCGCGAACATACCCGTCCCCTCCGTCGCCGAACGGGGCGGAAACTTTTCAGATGTCTGCCCCGGCCCGGATTGCCCCGTCCTGCCCGGGGGCGGAACTTCGATTCCATCCGGCTCCATCGGCGTGAACGCCACGGCGCTCTTGGCGGAGATCCCTCAACCCAATAGCACCACTGGTTGCCCTTCCCCGATTGGCGCCTGCTACAACACGACTTTCACTCAGCCCACCTACTGGCGCGAAGAACTTCTACGTGTGGACCACAACGTCACGCACAATCTGCGCGCAACTTTTCATTACATCCACGATTCCTGGAATACCGTCACGCCTCTTACTCTCTGGTCCAACGCTACCGTGCCCAACATCCAAACCAAATTTGTTGGACCAACCACCAGCGCCGTCGCGCGCTTGACCTGGACCGCTTCACCCACTCTGGTGAACGAATTCGTCTTCAGCTATACCAGCGACCACATCTTCCTCACCAACCAAGGCCCGTTCGAAAAGCCTGCCGACATGACCATGACCGGAATTTTCCCCGACGCGCCCGGTTTCGCCGCTAAGCTTCCGGCCGTCACGCTCACGGGGAACAGTGCGTATGGCTTTACCTCCGACCCGTCCTACGAGCCGTGGAACAATGCGAATCCCACCTATACCATTCGCGACAATGTCACCAAGATCATCGGAAAGCACAATATTCAATTCGGCGCTTACGCGGTTTTGGCGCAGAAGAATCAGATGTCCAGTTTGCAGGACGGCGGCGCACTCACGTTCGATGCGACGAATTCCAACGTTTCGACGGGCAATTCCTTCGCCGACATGCTCCTGGGAAACATCTCTACCTTTTCCCAGGCCAATCAAAACGTTAAATACTACGATCGCTACCAGTTCGTCGAACCTTATGTTCAGGACGATTTCCACGTCACTTCTCGCCTGACATTGAACCTCGGTTTGCGCATCAGCTTGTTTGGCACCTATTACAATAAGTACGAAACCGAGTTCAATTTCAACCCCAACGTTTGGAGCATGAATTTCGAGCCGGCCGTCGATCCCAATGGTTCTGGCGCGTTAGTGAGCCCTACCGACAACTCGATTTTTCTTTCTCCATCAAATCCCGCGGATGCGCCATTTCTTTACAACGGTATCCAGCAGTGCGGATCGACGGGCGTTCCCCGCGGCTGCTTGCAAGGACACCTTTGGAATCCGGCCCCACGCGTCGGCTTTGCGTGGGATCCCTGGGGCAACGGCAAGACCTCGCTGCGCGGCGGCTACGGAATTTTCTACGACCATGGCCAGGGCAACGAAGGAAACTCTGAAGCGCTGCAGGGAAGCCCCCCGCTCGTGCAGAATCCCTCGCAATCAAATATCGCCCCAGGCGTCGGGACCTGCACGGATCCAACTGGTTACACCTGCGTAGGCGCTGGCGCTGGACAGATTTTGGCGTTCCCTCTGAGCGTGGTTTCTATTCCCAACAAAGCCGTCTGGCCCTACGCCCAGCAGTGGAATCTAAGCCTGCAACATGAGTTCTTCAAGAATACCGTCGGTGAGATTTCCTACGTGGGCAGCAAAGGAACTCACCTCTCGATGCAACTGGACCGCAATCAGCTTCAACCCATCAGCGGCACGAATCCCTACAATGCCGGAGAGCCCATCGTCACTCAGGACCAGAACAACCCGCCGGACCCGACGCTCAATAGCACGGGCCAAACCGTCAACACCGATTGCGGCGCCCTCACGGTCAACGGAACTGCCGTCACGGGGGCGACTGCGGTCAATCTCGGCACCGCCTGCGGCAACGATCCATCGCCATTCAGAAAATTTGTTGGCTACGGAACGATCACCTACAAGCCCTATGCGGCGGACTCCATTTACAATTCCCTGCAGGTCTCCATCCGCCGCACCATCGCGCCGCTCACCCTCTCCGTCGCTTACACCTACAGCCATTCGCTCGACGATTCCTCCGACTGGCAGGATGCGAACTTCGTAAACTCCTTCGATCTCGCCGCCAACCGCGCCAGTTCGAACTTCGATGAGCGCCATATCCTTACCGTGAGCTACGTTTACAACATCCCCTCCTTCCATGAGACGGGCATCACGAAAGTACTTCTGGGCGGTTGGGAATACTCAGGAATTACAACTTTCAATACCGGAACACCGTTCAGCGTCACCAACGGAATCTTCGGCGATAACGCTGGAGTCGCCAACGGCGTCGGCACCAATGGTTCTTACACCGATTTGATCGGCAACCCTCACGCCGCGCCTCCGGCGGCTTCGCTGGTGCCCGGTACCGGTCCGTTGCTATTCAATCCGGCGGCGTACGCGCAACCGCAAGGATTGACCTTCGGCGACTCGGGACGAAATTCGCTAAACAACCCGGACCGCTTTAATTTCGACATGGCCTTGTTCAAGAATTTTCCGATCCACGAATCCATCTCCATGCAGTTCCGTGCGGAGGGCTTCAATATTTTCAACCACACTCAGTGGTCGGGAGTGAATGCCTCCGCCTCCTGCTACGGTGGATCAAACAATTCCGCGGGAGATCCATCCTGCCTCGGAAACGGCTTCCTGCAACCCAACGGCGCGCACCTGGGCCGCATCTTCCAGTTCGGCCTGAAGTTCCTGTTCTAACAACGCAATCTGCACGGCGAGTAAAAAAGGGCGCTCCGAAAACCCGGGCGCCCTTTTTAATTTCGCTCCATCCCTGGGAACGCCAATCTCCGGACTGGCGATTAGCACTACGGCGCTCGCAAACCCGTCGTCCCCCGAATCCCCTGCCCTTCCACCAAAATATAGATCTTATCGGCCGCAACGTTCGCAAATTTCTCCGCCGCCCCGCTGGGCCACAAAACTTCCACCGAATCGGCGACCGTAACCTTCCCCAATCCAAAATGCACTCGCAAATCATTCTGCGAAAGATAACTAGCGCCGCCGCGCACCTCATTGAACTGCACCAATTTCCCCGCGCGCAGCGTAACTCGCGCCCCAATCGCCGCGCGATTGCTCTTCGTTCCGCTCAGTCTAAACTCCACGCGATGATTCCCCGCCACTCCATGATTCATCAGCAAGGTCGGCGCCTCGCCCACATTCAAAAGCAGCACATCCACATTCCCGTCGTTCGCCACATCCCCAAACGCCGCCCCACGCCGCGAAGCCACCGGCACCGCACCCAATTCGGCAGCCGCGGCCGATTCCGTAAACGTCCCGTCGTGATTATTCATGTGCAGCAGCAACGGCTCCTTGTACCGCGCCCCTCCCTCCAACTGATCCATCTGTGGATACACATGCCCGCTCGCCACAAACAAATCCGCCCAGCCATCGTTATCAAAATCGAAAAATCCGCCCCCCCACTTCACGTAAGCGTAGCTGGCCTTCGCCACCCCCGCCTTCCAACTGACGTCTTCAAATCCCTTCGCGCCCAGATTGTGATAAAGGTTGTCTTCCTGGTCGGCAAAATTCGTCACGAAAATATCCAGCCGCCCGTCGTGGTCATAGTCCCCGAAATCGACGCCCATCGAACCCTCCGCGTCGCCTTCGCTGCTCAGCGCGGCTCCCGTCAGCATCCCCTGATCCGCAAAAGTGCCGTCGTGATTATTGTGATAGAGAAAATTCGGCCCCGTATCGTTCGCCACATACAAATCCGGCCAGCCATCGTTATCGTAATCGCCCCACACCACGCCCAATCCGTAATACCCATTCGGATCGCTCACGCCCGCTTTCTGCGACACTTCCTCAAACGTCCCATCCCCGCGATTGTGATAGAGCAAATCCGTTTCGCCAGTCATGCCCCAGGGACCGCACTGCACCACGATGCCGCGAAATTTACATGTCCCAAAAGCCGCCACATTGCTCAGGTCCACATGCACGTAGCGCGACACGAAAATATCCACGAACCCATCCTTATCGTAGTCCGCCCACGCCGCCCCAGTCATGAACCCGCTTCCGCGCACCCCAGCCTTATCCGTCACATCCTCAAAAGTGCAATTCCCCCGCCCGCGATACAACGCGTTCCCGCCGTACCCAGTAACAAAAATGTCCAGCACTCCATCATTATCAAAATCCGCCACCGCCAAACCCATCCCCCAACCCTTCCGCCCCAACCCCGCCGTCTGCGTCACATCTTCAAATTTCAGTGGCGCACCATCCACGCGATTCCCCGCCCGCCGGTACAAGGTCACCATCAAATCGCCGCCGTTCTTATAACGCTCCACCGTCGAGCCATTCACCACCAGCGCCGACAACACTCCGCTGTTATCGCAGTCAATAAATCCCACGCCACCGCTCATGGACTCCACAATATATTTTTTTTCAGGCGAAGCGATGTGCGCCACAGTCAGCCCCGCGCGCGCGGAAATATCCTCAAAGGTAGGAACCGCCGATGAAGCGGCCGTGCGTTGGATCCCGTCGGAAATCGAAATCTTGCGCTCTTGTGCGCCGACCGCCGCACACACAAATACAACCACCAAAAGCGCCAGTTGCGCCAAATGTTTTTTCCCGCTGGAGCACAGTCCCAATGCGCAACTACTCTAGCCCGCGGATCATCCCGTTGTCCATTCTCGCGGCGTTGGCCCCCGCCAAAACCTGGGTGTGTGCGGGCGTGGGGCGGGTCCCGCAGGCGCGGTTCCCGCCCCTGCTGCGCCCCGTTTATTTCGCCGGCATGTAACTCAAATCCGGACGAAACTCGATGATCTCGCTGTAAGTGCTCTCCACCGAACTATTAATCCGCTCGATCACCGACATCGCTTCCTGCTCGCCAAACGCCGCTCGCAAATCGTCGCGCAATGGCTTGACCGCCGGGTCATCTGCAAACGAGGCCCAGTTCGGATGCTCGATCGTCATAACAAAAGTCCCGCCCGGCCCGCCGTTAACCAGGCGATACCAGTTGTAGTGCCAAGGTGATTTCATTTGCGTCCGCGCATCGTGCACCCGCGCAATCGCACTGCGAAAATCATCGCCATGTCCATACCGAATGTGAAATGTAATCACCTCGGTGTATTTCCCGTTCATGTCCGTCGGCGGGTTGCTCACTTTCGGCATATACTCGTAGTAAGCAGTCACGAGCTTGTCCACCGAAGCGCCCACCGCCTTCTGATATTCCGCGAGGTCCGCCGCGTCCGTCACCGACGGCGTGTCCATGTCCGCCCAATGCTGCCCCAGTCGCCCCACCAGATAGGTTCCAGTCCGCTCGCCGGTCAGCGTTTCAAATACGTACAACGCATCCTTATCCTTCTGCTGCTTGTGCCATTCCACTTTTTGTTTCCGTCCAGCCTCGTACTGCTGCAGCATGCCGTTTTTCGGCGTCTGGAATTCCAGTGACGCAATCTCCGCCAGCTGCGGCTGTCCCTGCGCCGCCACGGACATTGCACCAAGCAAACACACACCCACACCAGCCATAAGCTTGATCAATCTCACAAGTTCCTCCTGGATTTAAAACGCAGCGGGCCCGAACTGCGCGACAGTATACCTCGCTCGATGGCGTGTCAATCCGTATCTCCAGGCATCTCCATGCAGAAGAGCGCAGGGCGGCGCGATTCGACGGGCCATCTGCATAGGTGAGGCCGAACTTGGGAACGCCAGACTCCGGTTTGGCGTTTTTCCTTCGCTAGACGCACCGCTTCCCTATCGGCAGAAAAGCCAATGATTGGAGTGGGGCAGGATTCGCCTTCTATTTTCTGGTGAGCACGACGTGCATAGCGTGCTCCGTGGCGGCGTGCTCCGTCACGGAAAATCCCATTGCGCGCAGGTCCGGACCAGTCAGCAGCGCCTCGCCTTCACCAAGCACAATTGGCGCAAGCGCGAAGTGCAGCGAATCGATCAGCGCAGCCTGTAGATACTGCCGCACGGTGGAAACGCCGCCTCCGATCTTAACGTCCTTGTCACCGGCTGCCTGTTTTGTGAGCCTCCTAGCCTCTTTGACTCCCCCACTCACAAAGTAGAACGTCGTCCCGCCTTCCATCACCAACGGCTCACGCTCGTAGTGCGTCAAAACGAAAGTCGGCGCATGATATGGCCGATTCGGACCCCACCATCCCTTCCACGATTCGTCCTGCCACGGCCCACGGACTGGACCAAACATGTTGCGCCCGAGAATGAACGCGCCAAAGTTTTCCATGGACCGCCGCGCGAGCACGTCGTCCACATCGACAGTTCCACCTTCCCGCCCGTGCATCGCACAGAATGACTTGGTATAAAATAGTCACTGGAAAATCTCTGTACCGCGCTTGCCCGGCGGATCATCCAGGCACTGCTCGATTCCTGCGCTAAACCCGTCCAAAGAAATTCCAAATCCCGCGACACGAACCCTGGACATGGATGCGCCTCGCTCTCGAAATTCAGTTTAACCCCCGTCCGCCCGAGGAGAAATCTCCATCGGGGCACTTGAGACCTCGGTACGGTCCCGTACAGAATCCGTTTCTTGAATTCATCCTCTCTTCTTGACAAGACAACTCCGCCGATATTGGATTTTCCCGAATATGCCGATTCAGCCGGAGGATTTCCATGCAAGACCTCCGGTCGGTATCCTGGAAAGAAATATTCCAGCAAGCCTTGAATGAATCGGATCGGGAGAAACCACATCGGCTGGTCCGCGAGGCCGAAGGGGCGATCTTCGCCCGCCGCCAAGAACTAGCAGATTCCGCAAAACTTTGATCCTCCGCTCGGCCGCGCTCGCGACACGCGATCACAGCCCACCTACTGCGCGGGCAACGGTGATGTGGAGAGCTGCGCCGGCCGTTCTGGCACCCCAACTGTCCCCTCAAGCAGTTGGCGGGACATTAGCCATCTAGATGTTTATGGGATTTCGCAGGCAGAAGCGCGGGCCATCTGAGTTTGTATGTTTTGACAGCTAGCAGATCCAAAAGGGCCAGGCGTATCTGGTTTCGTTCATCGCTATGTTCTGGCGAGTTCGTCAATTCCTTCAGGCGATGAAGCATCGCTAGCTCCGCAGACTGTACTAAGTCAGTGAGTTTATCCTTTTCGGATGTTTTCAGTGTTTCGAGGTACTGCTGCTTCCATGAAGAAGAACATTCCAACATCGCAAGCCTCCTCACTCGCATGTGCTTCCTTGAAGGCCCCGTTCAACAGAGGTCGAACACTACGCCTGCTTGCAACTAAGTGTCGGTACGCCATCGCACATACCCTGAAGAAGCTTGGTGCGCGGCTCGCCCAGCTTGACACCCCTCGGCCTCATTCTTATACTTCTCGACGCCCAGCATTCCTGCCTGGAGGAATCCGATGCTGAAACATTTGCTGGTCGTTCTTCTGATTGCCGTCTCCGCAACATTTTGCTCTGCGCAAGAAAATTGGAAAATTCATCAACCAAAACTCTCGCCGCAGCAAAGCGGCACCACACAGCTGCTGATTTCTGTTAGTCCTGTAGACTCCCGCGTGGTCTGGGCGGCCGGAACTGGCGGTACCTATGTCGTGACCACCGACGGTGGCGAACACTGGAAATCCGCTGTCGTCCCCGGCGCAGAAAACGATCAATTCCGCGACGTATATGGCGTGAGCGACAAGGTCGCCTATCTAATGTCCATCGGAAACAACACCACGGATTTTAAGGTGTACAAGACCACTGACGGCGGCGCGCATTGGACGATTCAGTTCACCAATGAGGATCCCAATGCGTTCTATGATTGTTTCGCGTTCTGGACTCCGGACCGGGGGATAACGCACAGCGATTCGGGGAATGGGGTATTTCCTGACATTCGCACAACCAATGGAAAAATCTGGGAGTCCATCGCCGGCAATATGCCACCTGCGCTTCCCGGCGAAGCCTCGTTTGCAGCTAGCGGAACCTGCATCGCCGCCGAGGGAAAAGCAAATGCGTGGATCGCCACTGGCGGCGCAACGATTGCCAGGATCCTCGCTACCAAAGACGGCGGCAATACCTGGAAAGCGTATGACACTCCGTTACTCAGCTCGCCCAGCGCCGGCGGAGTTTCCGTGGCCTTTCGCGACTCACGTCACGGAATCGTCGGCGGCGGCGACTTGTCTTCAAACACCAGCGCCGACACGGCGATCTCTGACGATGGCGGCCGAACCTGGACTCTTACCAACGCACCGCCCTTGCAAGGAGCCATTTTCTGCTTGGCCTACATCCGTGGCGCGCAGCATGACGATGATGGAAGCTGGCACGAGGAATTGGGGGAGTTCAAGCATCGCGATGATGATGGCAGAGGCGAAGAGTTTGACCATACCGTAGTGATCACCACCGAGACGGAGCCGAACTTCACTTCAGGAGAAGCCGCCTTTACTCCCGACGAGGGCTCCACGTGGGTTCCAATTCCAGGCGCCAGCGGCTACTGGGCCGTAGCTTTCGCAAATCCCCATGCCGGCTGGTTCGTAGGCAATAACGGCCAGATCCTGAAGATCAGCTTCTAACCAAGCCGGGTGGCCCAGCCCCCAGCGCATTTTGCCCCCGTCATCGCCAAACGACGCAAGCACGACTTCGCGACTTAAGGCGGGTGACGAACTTTTCCACACCACGCAACCGAACGCCTAGCTCTCGTGCGTGTCGGCGGGTGCCCCACCCGCCGGCACCCTACCTAATTTAACGACGTATTGCCTGTCTGCAACTGCAGGCGTATATTTTCCGCGATGGAATCTGGGGAAGCAGACAGCCCCTGCCCATTGCTCCGGCGTGTCCCTCTCCCGCTGCCTGCGCCCCGACCTAGGAGAAGGTCTAGGCGAAAATTATTGTTGTTCGCGCTGTTCTCGGTGTGTCTGCAACCAGCCGCACAGGCTTAGGCAACGCTCATACCTGCAGGAACCCTGCTCCATTGCACAATAGACGATCCCACTATTTCACCGAAAACCGCCCAGGTTGGCGACCCCGTGCTTTGCCACCTCAGCCAGTTCACCGAGTTCGGTCACGCCGCATTCCCGCGCGGCTCCTGCCTGGCCGGACATTTGGAAGCAGCCAGGCCACTTTATCGGCAAGGGATATCTCGACATCGTTTTCGATCACGTCGGCCTGCCGAATACAGACAGCGACGTCAACGCCAGAATCGTGGCTGCTCAGGGCCAGCACGTGGATAAGCAAGGCGACATCATGGGGCACGGAAATGCCAAGCGCGACGTAATCGAATGGATGATTCCCCCGCTGTGGCCCTGGAAGGTGATCACACTGCCAGCTCGCGGACCGCAACCAAAGCTGAACAGCGAGCAACTGATCACACTAAAAGTAATGCAAGACGTCGAGGTGCCTCGGCTAACAGCGTATGTATCCCCGTCGCCATCGCACTACAGCGCAGAGCCCCACGTGCAATCCTACGTCCAACCATCGAGCGGCCCCGTCGCGCAACATTCGTCATCAGGAGTCTATTACCTGCCATCCAACACTCCTGCGTCCGACCTGCCCGAGTCGCTCGGCTCGCCGCAACCAGAGCTGCCCAGCCGCGCACTTACTCTGGTAGCGTTGAAGTCGGAGACGATCTACCCGGTACGCGATTACTGGGTCGCCGGCCGCCTGCTTTTCTACGTAATGCCTGACGGCAGCGAAGCGTCCACCGACCTAAACCGTATTGATTGGCAGCGCACCGCGGACTTGAACTCTGAACGCGGAGTCCGCGTCACGTTGCGGACAAACCCCACAGAGTTCTAGAGCTGGGAATTCTCGGGGCTCTGCGCGGCGGCAATCTGGCGGGGTTTCTGCGCTCTTCAGCACAGATAGCTGCCGCGCCTGTCGGAACCTGCCACCGACGCCGTGGCTGCACCACAATTGCGCCCGGATTCGAGTGTCACCGCGAAGAAATCCGCAGTACGTCCCTGACGATTTCCTCCGGCGTGTCACTGACCGGCAGCACCAACGCATCGCGCGGAGCTCTCAGGTCCGCAAACTGCCCAGCCAGAATCGCCTCGCCCTGCCCGCTCCAGACGCTCTCTAGTCGCCTGCTCCTGGTGGTAACTCCTGCTGCTGGCCTGGGCCTTGCTCTTCCTGCCCTCTGGCATCACTGGTTCCGGAGTGATCCGTCCTTCCTGGCTGAGCGCCGCCAGCACCTGGGTGAACAGTTCCTCCAACTCCTTCTGCTTTGCCACAGGAAAATCCGCGCGCCTGTGCTAGTTCACTTCGTCCAGCCCGGTCCACCACGGGAAAGCCGGATCCAACTCGCAGCCTCGCGCCACTTCCCGCGCCCATCCAATCCCCTGGCTGTAGGCCCAGTCCCAGAGGCGGATCAGCACTGGCGGATCGGACGCCGGACGCCCGTCTGCTTCTGCACTGCTCTCGATGGCTGGATAAAAAGCACGCAGGCGCCCTAGCAGTGCCCCCATAGCTCTGGCCGGATGCTCTTCGCCGATGCGCGGTTCGCCATCCACGGCTCGCCCGCTCAGATGCTGTCGGTTCACCTGGCGAAGCAAAGGCTGTTTGCGGATCGGATTTACTTGGCTCAGGCCGCGCGCTTACGGCAGACTTTCTTTTTTGCAAGATGGAAATTCAGGGGGTATCTTCACAGCCTCTTTTTGAAGGGTGCGGGTCTAGCCGCGGGGTCGTTCGGGCCGCGCCCGCCAATCTATCCGCGTCCCGGTCTCTGTAGGTCGGAGCTTGAGCTCCAACAAAAAATCAATGCCGCGAAGCGGTACACCATCTGCCGTTGACACGGTTTTCTCAGTACTTTAGAGTTCTGCGTCATGGATTGGAAAGAACACGGAGTCAAGATCGTGCACGCCGGCGAACTCGACACCAACACGCCGCAGACGCCGGGCATGACGCGCGCCGCTGCCATCACCCATGCACGCACCGGTGCCAACCAACTATGGGCTGGCACGGTGGTGGTGCGGCCGAATGCCAAGACCGGACCTCACCATCACGGAGCGCTGGAGACCGTGCTCTATATTGTGCGCGGCCGTGCACGAATGCGCTGGGGGGATCACCTGGAACTAAGCGGAGAAGCCCAGGCAGGGGATTTCATCTACGTGCCGCCTTACGTGCCGCATCAGGAGATCAATGCCAGCCCGGACGAAATTTGCGAGGCAGTAGTGGTCCGCAACGGGCGAGAACCGATTGTCATGAATCTGGATATAGAAACGCCGGAGCCAGAAAACGCCGGACTTCCCGGGATGCCGTTCCATCCCAACGGCTGAGGCCGCTTCAGCTAGATTACGTCGAGCAAGAACATCTCTGCCGCGATCGCTCCCGCGTCCGGCGAGAAATATAATCTCCGCGTGTGCAAAAAAACCTGTACCAAGCCTGTCCGTCGCAATCCGTACAGGTTTTGACCGATGTCGTACAGCTCGTACTGGTTCGGCACCATTTCTGTCCCGTCTCACGGCCGTTTCCGCCGCGCCTTCGCGTTACACTCGAACGGAATCTAAAATCTGAAAACTTCACAGGATCGCGGCATTTTCGGTCGCGCCAGAGCTTGCCGGCGGTTACCGTGGGAGACTTTCCGTTTTCGAATTTCACCTTTCCGCGTTCGAGTTATGCATTATTAATCGCTCGTCAGCCAATTATTACAAATCGACGCAAAAGACTAAAAATAAACAATAGCGGCCCATTCTAATCGCTAATTTATCGGTGCTTTTCGCCGCACCCAGGTGGCACACGCCCACGCTCCTGCGACCTATCGAAACTCTTCGCCGGCTAACGAAAATTATGCTATATAGTCACGCAACTGGTTTGCACGTTCACACTTTCGGAAGACCTTATGTCTAAGGCTAGTTTTGTTCGCTTTTCGCGCTACAGGGCGACGTAAGGTCTGTAGGAGAGAAAATGACGCGTCTCGGTGCAGCTCTCACTCTCGCGCTGGTATGGGCGGTTTCCGCCGCAGCCCAATCTACCCCCAGCAACCCGCCGGACACTCCCCCTCAATCCAATCCGCTTGTAAAAAAAGCAAGCGCTTCATCGAGTATTCCGAACGGCACCGGCATCGTGGGAACCCTGACAACGAACGTTGATACGAAACATTCCAAAGTGGGTGACCGAGTGGACGTTGAAGTAAGCCAAGACGTCAAGCCTGCTGGCCAAGTTCTGTTGCGGCGCGGCGCGCACATCACGGGACAGGTTGCCTTGGCGTATCCGTTTTCAAAGGGGGACTCCAACGCCAAGCTTGAAATTACGTTCGATAAGATAATTCCAAAGAGCGGCGAGCAGATTTCCACCTATCTTGCGATTTCTGCGTTGGCCGCCAGGAGTGATCCAACCAAAGACGACCTGCAGGACGGTAGAGGATTGGCTGCGACTTCGACCACAGCGGGAGTTAGCGGCGGACTGGGCAGACCGGCGAACGGGATGCTGCTGAAACCCGATACGAAAGGCATAATCGGAATGGAATCGCTGCGCCTTACCCCCCTGGCCAGGGATAACCCCCCGACTTCTCTAGTGCGCTCCGAAAGCAAAGATGTCCGCTTGGAAAAAGGAACCGAGATTGTCCTAGTGGTCGTCGGTCCGTGATTCTCCGGCGGGGGGCTGCACTCTAACGGCTTCGACACGGGGGTTAGCCTCTGGCACTACCCCCCTCATTCCTCTTTCAGCTCACCATCGTTACATGTGCCGCTGGCCGATCCTGCAAATAATAAAGGACCAGCTCGACGCGCGTCGAGACGCCGAGCTTGTCGAAGATGCGAAACAGGTAATTGCGCACCGTATGTTCGCTCAGGCCCAGGTCGCTGGAGATCTGGCGGTTGGGCAGCCCTTCGGAGACTAGGCGGACGACGTGCTCTTCGCCCTTGGACAGCAGGTTGAGTCCGTGTGCATCCTGCAGGCGCAGCGGTTTGGCGTGCCCGACGCGTCCAGCAGGTACCCGAGGTGCGCGCTATTGGCCCAGACTTGCCCGCGATGCACGCCGTGGATGCACTTCGAGAGGGTTTTCAGCGGCTCGTCGCGGAAGATGACGCCGTGGGCGCGGCAGCGGAATGCGTCAATTACCAGGTCGCGATCGCGCGACGCCAGCAGCATCGCGGCACGCGTCTTTGCGTTCAATTTTTTGGATGGCGCGGACGGGCTGGCAGCGGGAATTACGAGTGTGATCGCGGTGGGGTACGCGATGATAGCCGGCTACGCGCTGAGCGCTTATGGCCACGCGGTGCTTGGAGTTTGCTGGGGGCGTGCAGCGGGTTTTTAGTTTTTAATTTTCCGCCGGCGAAAATATTTATCGAGGATTCGGGGAGCACGGTGCTGGGGTTCAGCGTGGCGTTCCTGGGTTTGGATTTCATCAGTGCTCCCAGCGACGGTGGCGCTGCTCGCTCGTTGCTGTTTTCGTTTTTTGATTGCGGGGCTGCCGTTGTTGCATGCTTTGGTGGTGGTGACGCGGCGTGTAATGAAGAGTCGATCGCCATTTCGGGGAGATCGCGGGCATTTTCATGATTATTTGTTGGGGGCGGGACGGACGGCGCGGAGAGTGGTGGTTTGTTGTTATTTGTTGACGGTTTTTTGGGGAGTGCTGAGGTGGATTGCGATGTTGGGTGGGATTCGGAGTTGGATGATTTTGGGGGCGGCGGTATTGGGACCGTTATGGGTGGGTACATTGCGCCTGGGCTCGATGAAGCAGGCGCGGTATCGCGTGGAGCCATGACGGGTGTGCGATAGGGAAAGGCAACCGAATTAACGCAGAGGGCACAGAGGAAAGGCGGAGAACAGAGAGAAAGCAGGAGAGATCCTATTCCCGCCTCTGCGGGATCAGGATGACCAGCGAAAGAAAGCGCACAGCCAACTGTGGCGGTGTGACGAGGGCAAAACGCTATGTCGTTGGAGTGATCAGGGTACGGGTGCCGCGGCGGGCTCGGGCCTTGGGCGAGGTTTGTTTCATAACGTTGCCGAGACTTACCAGCAGTTTGCGCAGCTTGCTGCGTTCTTCGAGTTCCATATCAACGACTTCGAAGGCGCGGGCCTGGGTATTGGCGTCGCGAACGATGGCCAGTACTTTCACAGATTTCGTGGAAGTCGATAGCTTTAGATTCACCAGGCTGCCAGGATGCAGACTTTGTTCGCAGACGGCCACGCCGCCGCCGAGCGTGAGTTCGGGGATGTCGAGGCGGCAATTTTCCTTCAGGTTGGTGGTGGTGGCTGCGACGGAGCGCTCGAGGCGCAGACGCGGATAACGGCGCTGGCGAATGGCCGAAGATTCCTTATCCACATCGAGCGGCTCGATGGAAAATTCGGCGACGCTCAAACCGCTGCGCGGCACGAAGTCGCGTACCCATTCGGGATCGATTTTTTCCATTGCTTGCGAAGCGACCAGGCGGAGCTCGCTGGGGCTGGCCCAACGGAAGGCGCGGCGCGTCTCGGCAATCTTGCGCAGGATGGCTTCGGCCCCGGCGGTGCGCAAGCGGCCGAGCGCTTCGATGGCTTTCAGCTGCAAATACTCGGTAGCGTCCTTGGGCAAGTCACCTTCGGCGATGCGCAACAAGCGCATATCGGCGATGCGATCTCCGGCCATGCCGATTTCATCCACGGCGAGCGGGCGGATGAGCGGGTCGAGAAAATCAAAAAGATTTAGAAGCAAGCGGCCGCGATCGGGAGCGCCGCTGGAGGCGATCTGACGGACGACGCGATCATGCGCCGTGCGCTTCCATTCCAGAATACGCTCGGGGAGAACCTGCTCGACCAGATCGGGGTCGAGGCGCGCGAGGATGCCCAGGGTTTCGATGGCTTCCGTGGGGCCGCCATTGCGGAGAAGCTGGCGCAGATTCTCGAGGCCTTCGACGTCGAGAATTTGCATCATGGAGACCAGTAGATCGCAATCTTCGCGGAAGCCGGCGCGATTAAAACGTCCCGCCAGATGAACCGAAGCCGCGACCGGCATGCGGCGCAAGAGATCTTTCAGGCCAGAGGGCGCTTCGCCGGTTTTCAGAGCCTCTTCGATGAACTCGGGCAAGCGATCTTCGACGCCTATGCGGGGGCGAAGATTCTTGCCCAGGCCGGGGCGTTCTGCTTCAACGTATTCAACGAGTTCGACGGCGCGCTGAATGGCCGGATAGGAGCGCGATTTGGTGGCCTCTTGCGACAGACGCACAAAGGCTGCGCCGACCAAACTTTCGAGTTCGGAGTCGCGCTCTTCGGCGAGTTGTACGCCGACGAGGCGGATGGTGCTGAGCAGCAGGCGCTCGTCCAGTTTGGCATAGGTGCTGGCGAGCTCGGCGAGGCCCATGGCGGATTGACGGCGCGTTTCGGCCGATTTGTGGGTGACGCAATTGGCGTAGTTCGTGAGAACTTTTTCGGCTTCGGCTTTTTCTCCAGCGGAGACCAGACCTTCGACGTACTCGCGAATCTGGGCGGGCGGAACGCACCACGCTTCGGGGGATTCGAGGACGGCCTTACGCTTTTCGTTGGGCACTTGCGCCCAGAATTGCTGGGCCAGCATGTCTGAGTGCGACTGAATTTCGATGCCGTGGCGCGCCATTTTTTCTTCGTAGACACCCATGATCTTGCGGAGGCTGTCCAGTTCCTGACTCATTTCGTCCAGAACCTGGCGGACAGCGTTGACTTCGATATCGCCGCGCTCGTAGCTTTCCATGGCGAAACGAATGGCGATGTGCTCGGCGAGTTTCAGCAGAGTCGGTTTGTCGGAGGAATCGGACGGCGCTTGCGCGGCCAAGGCGGAAAGCGCCTGGCTGACGGTGAAGCGAGCACGACGCGGCAGCGTGGAAAGCCGCGACTGGAAAGGCTGCGAATCGAGCTTCTGATCGGAGCCTTCGCTGGTCCGGGCAATCTGCGCGAGCATCTGCATGATGCCCTTCAGTTCGTCTTCGTGCAGAGTCATCAGGCCGGTTTCGACGGCCATAGAGCCCGCGTTGCCGCGCGCCGAACGGCTGCCGCGAATTCCGGCGGTGGCGTTGCCCCAGCGGCTGGGTTTGCCGGATTCGGCGGCCTCACTGACGGCGTCCGCCAAATTCCAACCGCGCGGGCTGGAGCCGCCTGCGGGACCTGAACCTTTGCCTCTTCCGGGACCGTTGCCGCGGCCACCACCGGAACCTCCGCCGAAACCTTTGCCGGAACCAGTGCCAGCGCCTGATCCGGGGCCGCCGCCGGGAACTTGGACCGCGGAAACGTCGGTTAGCGCGCTGCTATTTGCTTGACGCGAGCCAGGGCCGGGGGCTGCGCCGGTTGGGGCGTCTTTGTTGAACCAGAAACCCGGAGTATCGGGTGCGAGGGGGGTGCCGCCGCCGGTGCCGCCGACGATGTTCCAAGGGCTGGGGCCGGGGCCGACTTCGGCGACGTTGCCCCCTTCTGCCGAGCCGCTGCCTGAACCTTGACCGGGACCTGCCGAGCCGGCGATTCCTTTGTTGAGCCAAAAGCCTGGAGTGTCTGGCGCGAGCGGAGTGCCACTAGAGCTGCCGCCGACGATATTCCACGTGCTGGGGCCGGTGTCGCCAGCAAGATTCCCGCCGTCCGAGCCAGAGCCGGAAACCTGACTGGCATCGGTTGCGCCGGCGACATAGACCGCGCTGCCGCCAGGAACTCCGCCTGCAGACGGAAGATCACGAGTAATCTCTGCTGACTCGGGCGCGTAGTGGAAGCCGCCGCCCGACGCAGTTACATATCCTGGACCGTTGCTGCCCGGGCCAGGCTCGCCTGAACCGTTTCCGGGTCCGGCGTTGCCCGGACCATAGCCCCCACCGGGACCGTAGCCACCCGGGCCTTGACCATAGCCGAAACCTGAACCCGAACCGCGCAGAGCCGGAGCCGGAGCCGCCATTGACATCTCTGTTGCCGCGGCCGTTTCCTTCACCGTCGCCGTCACCATCGCCATCGCCCGAACCACCGCCGCTGCCGGAGCCTTTGCCACCACGCCCGCCTTTGCTGCCCTCAGCGGCGACGATCAATTGCAGCAGGCGTTCGGGGTCGGCGAAAAGTTCGTCGGAGGCTTGCGAGTTCAGGCCGAGGGTGTGCGCGGCCAATTGCTGCGCGACAGTGGAACGCGCGACAGCGGAATCAGCAGGAACGAAGCAGACTTCGTTCACGTGAATGTGCGGATCGCCTTGCAGAGCTGACTTCAGTTGTTCGGCAAGCTGTACGGGCTTCGCACCGGTACCCGTGGGAAATCCCCGCACGAAACGCGCGAGGCTGGCTTGCGTGACCTTGGGCGAAAAGTGAATGCTGGCGATACCAGCTGCGGACAGCATGCGAGCGAAACTTCTCTCGGCGGCGGCGGATTCCAGAGGCGTGCCATCGAGGAGGAGTTGGTCACCGGAAACAGCGAGTAGAACGCCGGCTTCATTTTCCGTGCCGGTGCCGAGAGCGGTGCGGAGTTCAGACCAGGCGGTCTCGTATTGTTTCTTGGTGCGCGGATGGCCGAAGTCATACATTCGCGCGAACTTGAGCAGGATGTTGAGGCTGCGGATGAAGGCGCGGGCCGCAGCAGGTCGAATGTTCGGGTTCGTCACGTATATGTGGGGCTAAGCCCCGCCTCTGCATACAAGTGTGGGGGGAAGTCGCGGCAGGGACAATGGTACCGGTGTCGTGTTTAGTACTAACGAATATCCTACAGAGTTGGTGGGAGAGAAGTACTGGAACGATTTGACGCCGACCGGGACCGGCGCAGCCAAGGCCCTAGTTCGCTGATGTCATTGAGGATAGCTAGTGCGCCGAGTTGGAGCAGTCGGGTACTACGTTGGCGGCGTTCTTCGCCGGTCTTGGGCAGTATTGCAAGAAATGGGACGTTGGCCGATCGCGCGGCGAGAGCATCGTCAACATTGTCACCGACGTAGAGCGCTTCGGCGGGCGCGCGGCCATTCAAGATTTTCAGCAGGCCGTCAGGGGCTGGCTTGGGATTGGCGACGTCCTCGACCGTGATGATGGTTTTGAAGCTGCGGCGAACGTCATTGCGCTCGAGCGTGTAATTTAGTTCCTGCCACGTGCGCCCGGTAAAAATGGCGAGTTCTGTCTCCTGTGAGAGGCGCGAGAGTGTGGATTTGCGCAGGCGCCATTTCTCCTTGCGCACGTTGCCCTGGCTATTCCGGCCCCAGTAAATTTGCTGGAACTTCTTTTTTATTTCGTCGTAGGTGAAATTGGCGCCGAGGTCTTTTACCCAGGCGGTGGAAAGTTTCCAATCGTCGTTGAATCCAGGGCGATTTTTCCAGGCGTGAAGTTCGCGGAGAGTGACGCGTTTTTTGGTGAAAAATTTCACAGTCTGCAGGGTGGTCTGCTGGAAGGAGCCGCGAGTATCCACGAGGACGCCATCCACATCGAAAATTATGATGGAGGGATAGGGCTTCGCGAGTTGGCCGCGCGCAGGAGTGCTGGATTTACGGCGACGCGGGGAATCAGGAATGGGAGCCGCTCGATTCTTCGGAGGACTCGGAGCTGTCATTGGCCTCGGAGGCTTCGGAGGAGGTGTCCGTGGTCTCTTCCGAGGTTGTGGCGTCGGATTCCGCCTCGAGCGAATCGGAAGACCATGCTTCACCGGGAGCGATGGCGGGAGATGAATCCGCCGCGGCGCTGGACTTTTCGGGCGACGCGACTGAATTTCGTCCAACTGCGGCGGCCGCGGCGACCGGCGCAGGGGTGGCGGCTGCTGCGGCAGCTTGCAAGGTCTTGAGGCGCGCTTCGAGCACCTCGGCGAGGAGATCGGTGATCAATTTTGCACCGCTGCCGTCAGGATCCTTCGTCGGATTGTAGGCGGTGACTTCGAATGCGGCGAGCTCGGGTTGCTGCGCGAATACAAGCAGGGCGTCGCGCACTTCGGCAAGGGACAAGCCGCCTATGCCGGGATAATTCGTGGCAGCGAAATCGGCGATTACGTCTACGTCGAGATGCAGGACGAATTGGTAGCCGTTGCCGCGAATTCGATCGATGGCGGCGTGGGCCGCGGCGGCCGGGCCTTGGCGTCTTATGTCGCTCGCGAGATAACGGCGGAGCGGAGATGTGGCGAGAAGCTGTTCTTCTGGCGGATCGAGGCGCGCGACGCCGAAGAGCGCCAGATCAGGTTCGCGAACCAGAGGCGGCTCGCCCCAGAAGCGCACGAGTTCGGCGGCTCCGCGTCCAGCGAGATGAGAAACGACCATGCCGTCTACGCATCCGGTGGCGGTGGTAGCGGGAGTATTGAGATCGGCGTCCCGGTCCATGTAAATCATGCTGACTTTACGGAAATACCGGCGCGCGCCAGCGACGGTGGCGAGCGCGACGGAGCAATCGCCTGCAAGAATGAGCGGTAGCGCGGCGGATTTCACGGCCTGTTCGACGCGAGGCTTCAGCGATTCGAGCGAGGCCAGCACGCGGGTGAGATTGCGCGCGCGAGGGCTTTCTTCGTCGGGCTTGTAGAGCTGAACGGGATCGTCACCGAGATCTGCGACGGCGTAGCCGATGGTTTTCAGGCGGTCAACCAAGCCTGCGGCACGCAGCGCGGTGGGAGCGCCTTCGAGCCCGGCGGACATCGCGGCCGCGCTGGTGGGCGCGCCGAGCAGAGCAATCTTGTTGGGCTGCCGGACAATCTTTACAGCCACGCAGGGGCTCCTTCGGTTGAGCTTAGGTTTCGTTGGCCGGGGCCGCGCCTGCGCGGCAGAGTTACCGAATCGGCCGCGCCAGCCGAAACACTTTCGAGTTAGTGCGCGGCTTGCCGGGCGGCTAGCTCTGGCGGCAAGGTGAAGCGCACATCTTCGCGAATCAGATCCAGGTCGCGCTGATTGGTGAAGCCGAGGCTGGCGAGACGCTGACTGACTTGTTCGACCAAAATTTCGGGCGCCGATGCTCCGGCGGTGAGGCCCAGGCTCTTCACGCCGTCGAGCCAGGAACCGTCCACGTCGTTCGCGTCTTCAATCAGACGCGCAGCGACTCCGGCGCGCTTGGCGACTTCCACCAGGCGATTAGAATTCGAGCTATTGGCTGAGCCCACTACCAGGATCAATTGCACTTCGCGCGTGAGCGCTTCGACCGCTTCCTGGCGATTTTGAGTGGCGTAGCAAATGTCGTCGGACGCGGGGCCGACGATCGTGGGAAAGCGATGGCGGAGCTGCGCCACAATTTCCTGCGTGTCATAGAGCGAAAGGGTTGTTTGCGTCAGGAAGGCCAGGCGATCGGGATCGGGGACGACAAGCTGATCTACTTCCTCGACGCTACCGACGACGATGGTCTGGTCAGGCGCTTCACCGGAGGTGCCGACAATTTCCTGGTGGTCGCGATGACCGATGAGCAGCAGGGTGCGGCCTTCGCGCGCGAACTTCAGCGCTTCCAGATGAACTTTGGTGACCAGCGGGCAGGTGGCATCAATCACGCGCAACTGGCGTTCCTGCGCTTCGGTGCGAACGCGCGGGGGCACGCCGTGGGCGCTGAAGACCAGGACCGCGCCGACGGGTACTTCATCAATGGACTCGACGAAAATGGCGCCACGGCGGCGGAGTTGGTCCACGACGTAACGGTTGTGCACGATTTCGTGATGCACGTACACGGGATCGCCGTAGGCTTCCAGGGCGAGTTCGACGATATCCACCGCGCGAACTACGCCTGCGCAAAAGCCGCGGGGGCGAACTCGTACCAGCGTCTTGGCGCCGTGGTTCGTGCCGTTAATTTGGGTTAGCGTCAATGCGATCTCCGTAAATCTCTTTTATTTTACCTGAACAGGCGCTTTGCGGCTACTTCGTTCGGTTGCGATGTGCTCGAGGGCTGCAGATTGCATCAGGGCATTTCCGAGGGTCGATGCTAGGAGGGGGGTCTGTCGCTGGAGGGAGTGAAGCGGAAATTGAACCAAAAGCCGAGCAACCGCACCCGGGTCGTGTAGTCTGCAGTGAGATGCACGGCCGACGATTTCCCTTCCCCGGTATGTTGCACGGTCACCTGATTCGGATCCAGAGCGATGTTCAGTTCGTTTGCGTAGTGGATGACGGAGTTGCGGAGGTCGTCATCCGTGGTTGGCGCAGATAATCCGATGTGTTCGGCGTTGCGCGAGGCCAGGTCGCGCAAGTCTTCTTCCAATTGGCGATTGGCCAGCTCGTTCGAGGCGATCTGCCAGCCCGCGCTGACGCTTAAGCCGAGAACAATGATTCCGACGATGAGTGCGAGTTTTTTCATGCGCGTGAATCGCGATGGTCCAGCTCCAAAATCGGGCCGATCATAGGATTTTATAGCAGCGACGGATTGGACCGAGCAAGACGCGTCCGAATCGTCAATTCTCCCGCCGACTGAAAACCTCGCCGCAACTCGCGTGATACTATGCCGATTCACTTAGAAAGATCCGGGGGGCGAAGAATGCTGCTGAAGGGGCAAGTAGCGGTGGTGACCGGCGGTGGGCGAGGGATTGGGCGAGCCATCGCGAAGAAATTTGCAGCAGCGGGGGCTTCGGTTGTGGTGAGCGCACGCACAGAAAAAGAAATCGTGCAGGTGGCACTGGAAATACAAGACGCGGGCGGAAAAGCGGCGTATGTGGCGGGGGACGTGTCGCGCGAGCCGGACTGCCAGGAGATTGTACGGGAGGCGCGCAACGCGTTCGGAGCGATTCACGTTCTGGTGAACAATGCGGGATTGCTGGGGCCGGTAGCGCCGATGGAGCAGGTGAGCGCGCGTTCGTGGGATGAAGTGATCGCGGTGAATCTGCGCGGGCCTTTTTTGCTGTCGCGGCTGGTGCTGCCGGAAATGTACGCGCGCGGGTCTGGCTCGATCTTAAACATCGTGAGTATCGCAGCGAAGGCGGCGTTCCAATTGAACGGAGCGTATGCCGCATCGAAGGCCGGGCTTATCGGATTGACGCGCACGCTGGCGGCGGAGGGCGCGCGCAAAGGAGTGCGGGCCAACGCGCTTAGTCCGGGGCCGGTGCCGGAGACCTCAATGTCGCAAGAATTGGGGCGGGGGCTAGCGGAGTATTTTCAGGCAGACAGCGAGAAATTGTTCAAGCAGATGTGCCAGGGGATATTACAGGGAAGGCCGCAGACAGCTGATGAAATAGCCGCCGCGGCCCTTTTCCTGGTCTCCGATCACGCGAGCGCGATTACTGGGCAGACTCTGAACGTGGATGGCGGAATGGCTTTCTACTGAGTTCTTCCAGGCCCGCATAGCCGCGACGCGCGACAGCGGCGCTGAAATGAACCCCCGCTTCCATCCAATCGAGTCCGCGTTCACCGATGGCGCCGACGAGATAGATAATCCCGCCCACAACCATTAGGACCGCAAAGCCCAGCACAAAGAGCAATTCGGCAGCGAGTAATTCCCGTACGAAATAGACCTGCAGAACGAAGAATATTCCCAGAACGGACAGGAGGCCCTTGCGTACTTTCGCCTTTTCGATCAGCCCCACCAGCGTTGTCTGCAACTTCGTAAGATGCGTTTTCATGGTCCTCCGACCCTCACCGGAGTAGATGCACGGAGGTGTCCAAATGAATCTCACGTAAGTCATTGAAAACTCGAAGGGGAACGGAGGCTATGGCGAGGTAAAACTGCTAAAAGCGGAAAAAGGTTTCTTCGGGCCGGCAAGGGCGGGTTGCGAAGCGAGAGAGAACGCTGTAGACCTTTTTTGTCACTTATTTTCGCCTGCAAGAGCAATTACTGATGCATTAGATGGCGAAATTGGCCGAAAACCGCCGGACAGCGTCCGGCGGTTCTGGCCATCAGCGATTTTCAAACGGGTAGCGATCTTGAGCAAGCACGGCTTCGGCGACGCGGCGGCGGATGGCGATTGTGTCGAGCGGAGCGTGTTTTGAGAAACGGCGCAGCACGGCGAGCTGGGTGACGAGCGTATCGCCTTCGGCGGTTGCCGTGAGCGCGGTGCGCGCATCCTTTTCGACGCGGTCCATGGCGTCGTAGATGAAGGCGCGGGCAGCATCGCACATTACGCTCGCGGCTTCCCCGCGGGCGGCGCTGGCCTTTTGCGCGCGGCGCAGCGTGGATTCCATGGCGTAGACGTCCATGACAATATTGGCGAGAGAGGCGACAATTTCTTGCTGTTCGGCGAGCTGTTCGCGGAATTTCTGCATCGCGGTGCCGGAAGCCAGCAGGAAAATCTTCTTAGCCTGTTCGAGTGATTTTTCTTCTTCGGCGAACGGGCCCATAGGAGCTTCTTCGAAGGAAGGGCCGGCGAGGACTTCTTCGCCGAGTTTCAGAGCGGCGGGAATCAGCGGCAAGACGCCGCCGAGCGCGCGTTTCATGAGCATCTGGATGATGAGCATGCGATTAATTTCGTTGGTGCCTTCGAAGATGCGGTTGACGCGGGAATCGCGATAGGCGCGGGCCACCGGATAATCTTCGTGAAAGCCGTAGCCACCGAAAATTTGCACGCCTTCGTCCACGACGTAATCCACCATTTCGCTGCCGGCCACTTTGCTAATGGAGCTTTCGACGGCGTATTCCTCGAGGACTTGCATGGCTTGTTTGGTTTTATCGTTGCCCGCATCGGGACTGGAAACGGCGGCTTCAATCATGCCGGCGGAGCGATAGACTTCGGATTCGATGGCGTAAATCTGGATGGCCATTTCGCCGAGCTTGGCTTTGATGAGGCCGAAATCGCAGAGGCGTTTTCCGAAAGCAGTGCGCTCCTTGGAATATTTGGAGGAGGCTTCCAGGATTTTTTTGGCGCCGCCGATGCAATAGGCACCGAGGCTGAAGCGGCCGGCATTGAGCGTGTTGAAGGCGACGACGTGGCCGCGGCCAGGCTCGTGCAGGAGATTTTCCTTAGGAACCGGGGAATTTTCGAAAAAGATTGGCGTAGTGGAGCTGCCCTTGATGCCCATCTTTTTTTCTTCGGCGCCGGCGGTGAAACCGGGAGTGCCGCGTTCGACGATGAAGCAGGAAAATTTTTCGCCGTCAATTTTGGCGAAGACGACGTACACGTCGGCAAAACCGCCGTTAGTGATCCACATTTTCTGACCGTTCAGGATGTAACTCTTGCCGTCGGGCGAGAGGACCGCGCGGGTGCGCGACGCCATCGAATCGGAGCCGGCTTGCGGCTCGGAGAGGCAGTAGCAGGAAAGCAATTCGCCGGTGGCGATTTTCGGGAGATATTTCTTTTTTTGTTCTTCGGTGCCGAAATAGACGATGGGTACCGTGCCGATGCCGGAGTGGCCGCCATGCGAGACGGCGAAGGAGCCGTAGCCGGCGAGTTTTTCGGCGAGGATCGCGGCGGAAATTTTGTCGAGGCCCGAGCCGCCATAGGATTCGGGAATACCGCCGCCCAGCAGGCCGATTTCTCCGGCCTTCTTCAGCATCTGAGCCATCAGATGTTCGTCTTTGTGCGCTTCAAGCTCCGGGATCGCCGGGACGACTTCCTTTTGCACGAATTCTTCGGCGGTTTGGCCAATTAGGCGCTGGTCATCGGAAAAATCCGCGGGAGTGAAGACATCTTCGGGGCGGCAGGGAGTGATCAGGAAAGCGCCGCCGCGATTGAGGGCTTGCGAAACGGGTGCCGTGGCCATTTGATTTGTGCCTCCGAGCGATGGAATGAATGCGCTCATGGATTCTCTCGCGCATTTTCGCTTTGCACAATAGGCCAGCGGTTATCGCACAGGTACGGGGCGGTTCGCGGACAGTATAGCCTCAGGGGCTTAAGCCCTTTTTTGATGCGACGCTTGACGGCGGAGCTGAAGCCCCGCCCTTGCGCGTGCGCGGTGCAGAGCCGGTCGTCACCAGGTGGGACTGCGCGATTGGGCGAAACGCACCAATTCCGTGCACGAATTCTACTTCGAGATCGTCTTCGAATCGTCCGCGGGCAACCACATTCCTACACACAGACATATCATTCCACATAGCAACTCCAAACCCTTCGCAACCCGCTACGTGCAAACCAAAGATTGATTCCGGTTCGGTGCACGTAAGCCAGGGGTGGAAACGACCCGTGCACCAGAAGCGCGATCCCGATTAAAGCTAATAGCAAACCTGGATTTAGCTTGATGGTTCGCATGTACTCGATGAGAAATGCATATCCCATCTGTGGCCCATCTTTCCAGTCTCGACCCTCACGAAAAATAAAATCCCAGGCCTCCTTTACCGGCAACTTACAAGGACTCCTCCCTGAGCCGCATTCTTGCGCGCACTCGTTCATTCTCTATAGACAAATATATTTTTCTTGACATGTAGAATGTGCGGTGATGGAATGCGCGCATGAAGGTTGCGGCCAATGCGGCGGGCGTCGCTACTCCTGCGTGGGATTTGGTGGCGGATATGAGCCGCGCCAGCGCTCTGCTCCATCCTCTGCGATTGCGGATTCTGGATGCTTTGCGCGAGCCGGATTCCGCTTCTGGGCTGGCGCGGCGGTTTCGTATGCCGCGACAGAAAATGAATTATCACGTGCGGGAACTGGCGCGGACGCATTTCCTGGAGCGCGCGGGGCAGCGGCGGCGGCGCAACATGATCGAGCGACGGTATCGCACCGTGGCGCAAGGATATGTGCTGTCGCCGGAACTGCTGGGGAGGATGGGGCTGCCGCAAGCAGCTGCGGACGACGTCGTCAGTGCGGCGTACCTGCTCGGAATCATGGCCGTCGCGCAGACGGAGCTGGCGCAGGCGAGCCGCGAGGCTGCGGCGCAACGGAAGAAATTGACGGACACTTTCGGTGAGTGCGGAACTGCGATTCGAAAGCGCGGTGCAGCGGGCGAAATTTGCGGCGGAATTGCGGCGCAGCGTGATTGAGGTGATTGGGCGTTACGCTTCGCCGCATACGCTGGCCGATGGATCGGCGGGTGCGGGGCGGCGTATCGGTTGATACTTGGGTGCTATCCGATTCCGCCGAAAATTGCGGCGGACGAAAAATCGGGAGGTGCATGAACGTGGCGGACTCCACCAGCTTCGAGCACAAAGGACGCATTCTTCGGACGGAGATAAAAACTTCAGCGACGCCCGAGCAGGCGTGGGAGGCTTGGGCGGACCCCGAGAAAATCGCGCAATGGTTTGTGGATCGCGCGACAGGAGAAGCCAAGCCGGGCGAGACGATGACGTGGTTTTTCGACAAGTTCGGATACGTGCTGCCTTACAAGATTGTGGAGGCGGTGCCGGGCAACCTGATCGTTTTCAAGTGGGAGGCGCCTCAGGGAAATCCGGGGATTCTGGAAGTGCGGATAGAGCGCGAAGGCAGCGCGACGATAGTGCGGCTGATTAATTCGGGATTCCGCGAGGGTGCGGCGTGGGACGAAGAATATGAAGGCGTTTCGTCGGGATGGAAGATGGCACTGGCAATTCTGAAGTTCTATCTGGAGAACCATTTTGCTCGCAAGAAGACTACGATTTTTATTTTTCAGCCGGCGAAATTCACCTACGAGGAAGTCTTGCAGAATTTTCTGGATCCGACGAGGCTGGCGATGTGGCTTACGACTGCGGGCGCGATTGGAAAAGTGGGCGGCGGGTGCGACTGCAGTTGCGCGACGCGGGTAAATTGACAGGCCGCGTGCTGGCGATCACGGACCGCGAAGTGACGCTTTCCTGGGATGAGATTGGAGGCATGCTGGAGTTGAAAGCGTTCCGCATGGCAACGCTGCGCGTCGTGTGCGTGCGAGCGATGAGTTGGCGACTGAATGCGGAACAGATGGCGAGTTGGAGTAAAAGTTGAGTCAGGCGGTCGAAAGGTTGGTGGCGCTTTTTCCGGTTGGCGCGGTGGGTGACGACACTTCCCTTCCCTCGGAATGGCAGGAGAAGCCGAAATCTCCTTTCGAGGAACGATCATGAGCGAAGAAAAGCAGCAGCGCGAGAGACGCACGATCGTGAAAGAAATTGAAGTGGCTGCTCCTCTGGAAGTGGTGTGGAAATCGTTGACGGACGGGACGGAGCTGGCGCGGTGGTTTCCTTTGGCAGCGTCGGTGGAACCGGGTATGGGCGGAAAAATGCGGCTTTCGTGAGGGCCGGCGTTTGAAGCGACGGCGCCGCTGACGATTTGGGAGCCGAACAAGCGCTATGGGTCGGAGCACGCAGTCTCCTTCGGGGAACCCGATCGCTGTGGAATTTTCGATTGAAGCGCGCGGCGGCAAAGCCTTGGTGCGCGTGACGCAGTCGGGATTTGCTGCGGCGTCGGAATGGGAAGACGAATATTGGGATTCGATGAATTACGGCTGGGGCCTCATGTTGTTCAACCTGCGCGGGTATCTGGAGCGGCACGCAGGGCAAGCGCGGCTGGTGGCGTGGCCGCGGGTGCAAGCGGAGATGCCGCGCGAGGCGATTTACGAAAAGCTGGCAGGCCCTGGGGGGATTTTTGTTGAGGGCGTGCTGGGAAAATTGCGCGAGGGCGGGACGTATTCACTACGTACTTCGACGGGCGAGGTGTGGTCCGGACGGGTTGCGTTTATAATGCCGCCGCGCGGATTCTGCGTGACGGTTGATTCGCTGAATAAGGCTTTGGCGTGGTTAACGATTGAAGGCGCGGGCGGATCGTTTGAAGCGCAATTGTGGTTTTCAACATACGGCTTGCCCCAGGAGCGCGTGACGCAGCGGGAACTGCAGTGGAGTGCGGAATTTCAGAAAATTCTGAAATCATAGGGGAACGAGCGTGTCGAATCCGGTGGTGCATTTCGAAATCGGGTGCAAGAACAGTAAGGCGACGCAGGAATTCTACGCGAAATTATTTGAGTGGAAGATCGCGGAGGCCGGGCCGGCGGCGATGATTGACGCCGGCAGGGGACCTACTGGACATATCACTGCGCTGGGACACGAGCCGTTTCACTACACGATTTTCTACGTCGAAGTGGACGACATGCAGGGCTACATTGACAAGGCGACGAAGCTCGGAAGAAAGATGCTGGTGCCGCCGGTGCCGATTCCTACCGGAACGTTCGCGTGGATACAGGATCCGGCGGGGAACACTGTTGGCTTGTGGAAACCGGCCACGAAGTGAATTCAGAGGACGGACCTTGTGATGCGCAGAATTGAAATTTCGCTGTCGTTGATGACTCTTGTTGCCATGGTGGTGGTCTCTGTGGCGGCGCGGCAATCCTCTTCGGAAAAACCGGCCAGCGCGGCTGCGATGCAGGCGCCGCAGCCGGGGCCGGAGATGGTGAAGCTGCAGAAATTTTATTTGGGGACGTGGGATTACACGGAAACGTATCCGAAGGGTCCGTTTGCGCCCGAAGGCGGCGTGAATACCGGCGTGTATAAGAGCGAATTGGTTCCGGGAGGATTTTCGCTGATCAACCATTTTCACTCGCAGGGTCCGGTGGGCGATTTCGAGGGGCTGCTTATCCTGACCTGGGAGCCAAAAGACAAGGCGTACAAGTCCTACATTTTTGGAAATGATTTTCCGGGCGGGATTGTGGAGACGGGAAATTTTGAGGGAGACGCGCTCGTGTTTCGCGGGGAATTGACGACGGGCGCCGGGGAAGATTTCCATGCGCAACAGCGCACGGATTGGCGAAAACGGAAAGATGACGAGCGAAGAATTCATAGCAGGAGGCGGGTCGGAACGTTTGCTGGTGCGTGTTTCGGCGACGCGCAGGCCCTAGTTGCGGATTCTGTGCGCGCGACGTTCCGTTTACAGGCGTTCGAAGATGCCGGCGGCGCCCATGCCACCGCCTACGCACATTGTGACCATGCCGTAGCGGGCGTTGCGGCGTTCTAGTTCGCGCAGGATTGTGGCGGTGAGTTTCGCGCCGGTGCAGCCAAGCGGATGGCCCAGGGCAATCGCGCCGCCGTTTACGTTGACGCGCGCGCTATCAATTCCCAAAAGTTTGATGACGCTCAAAGCCTGCGCGGCAAAAGCTTCGTTTAGTTCGATTACGTCAATTTGGTCTAGCGTCAAGCCCGCGAGTTTCAGCGCCTTAGGAATTGCGAACACCGGGCCGATGCCCATTTCTTCCGGCGGACATCCGGCTGTGGCAAACGAGACGAATCGTGCCAGTGGTTTGAGGCCCAAGGCGCGCGCGCGATCAGCGCTCATTACAACAGAGGCGGCCGCGCCATCGCTGGTCTGCGAGCTATTCCCTGCCGTGACGACTCCGTGGGTGTGAAAAGCGGGCTTCAATTTCGCTAGAGCTTCGAGCGATGTGTCGGCGCGCGGGCCTTCGTCCATGTCGAAAGAAACTTTGACCGTTTTGGGCTTGGACGTGGTGGTCGCGCCGGCCGCGGCGGCTTCCAGGACGGTGTAGCCAACTTCCATCGGAACGATTTCATCTTTGAATTTTCCGGCGGCAATGGCGGCGAGCGCCTTTCGATGGCTGGCGAAGGAAAATTCGTCGGACTGTTGGCGCGTGATGGCATATTTCTTCGCGAGATTTTCCGCGGTGAGGCCCATATTCAAGTAGGTGTCGGGATGATTATCGGTGAGCCAGGGATTCGGTGAGATTTTGTTGCCGCCCATGGGAATCATGGACATGGATTCGGCGCCGCCCGCGACAGCGACCTCTGCGCCCCCAGCGATTATCCGTTCGGCGGCAAGGGCGATGGCTTGCAGGCCAGAGGAACAGAAGCGGTTGATGGTCATCGCGGAGACAGTGACTGGCAGCCCGGCGCGCAGTGATGCGATGCGCGCTACGTTCATGCCCTGCTCGGCTTCGGGAGTGGCGCAGCCGATGATGACGTCTTCGATTTCGGCGGGATCGAGGCCTTGGGCGCGGCTGATGGCTTCTTTGATGGCGGTGGCGGCGAGATCGTCGGGGCGAGTAGCGCGCAGGGTACCACGGCCGGCTTTGCCGACGGCGGTGCGCACGGAACTAACGATGACGGCTTCACGCATAATTGTTGCACCTCGAGCGACGCAGTTAATTGATGAACTCTATATTGGATGCAGCAGCGGCGAAAAAGCAACAGGCGTGACTTCGAAGCATCATCGACGAACGCAGATGAAGGCAAGGCGGAGAGAAAAGGCAAGCAACGCGGTTGGCGCGAGGGCGCTTCAACAATCGTAGAGAGATCCTTCGTCGCTGCGCTCCTCGGGATGACGGGCGCTCCGGTGCCCGGGAAGGCAACGAATCCACATGGCGGTTAGCGATTGCCGCTGAACTTTAAGGTTACGAGCATTTGGATGGCGATTGGCTGGCCGTTCAAAGTGGAGGGCTGGTATTTCCAGCGGTGCAGCGCTGCTAGTGCAGCGCCGCGAAGCAAGGCAGGCCCCGCGACGACTTTCATGTCTACCACGTTACCCTTCTCGTCGATCGTCGTTTTCACTACTACGTCGCCTTGAATGCCGGCTTGTTTAGCTACCAGCGGATATTCCGGCATTACCCGAGTGACCAGGCGGGGCTCTTTCACGTTGCCACCGACCTTCACGGGACCTTCCGGCTGAAGTTCCGGGGCTGCTGGTGCGGCGACGTTTGAAGAAACGATTCCGGACAGAGCGCCGGCATTCGCAGAGGAATCACCGGAGGCGGCATCCAGCGACGGGGCCTGAACTACCTGATCCGCATCACTTCTTTGTGTGGAGACGGGACGAGCTTCCGATGCGCCCTTTATCGTGCCGGGGGCGAGATTCGACGCGGGCCTCGGAACAATTCTGGGCCCTTCGCCCGCTGGATCGTTGCCATTCACGACGACGGACGGCGTGAGCGCGGGGGCCTGGGCGACGATCGGCACGGGATGCGTCGCGGAATTATGCGCGGGCGTAACTTCCGGCGCGCTGGCATCGGCAGAGGGAGTTTGAAATGCGAGCGGCTGCGGAACCGCGGGTGAATTCGAATTGGCTGCGCCACTGCGCGGGGACGCCGCGGTGTGCGGGCGGAAATACAGGACGCCGCCGACGACGGTGGCGAAAAGCAAAGTGACGCAAGCCGCGATGAGCATCCAATTAGTGCCGCGCGATGCGCCGGGTTGATTCGCGCCGGCTTCGTGGCTGGCATCGAGGCGCGCGCCGAAGGCGTCAACCGAAACTGCGTGACTGCCGCTAAGAGATGCGCCGCCGCTAAAGCTGCCGAAAACGGCGCGCGAACTTTGCGCGGGAACATCCGGGGTGTCGGAGGTTGCGTGCTCGGGTGCGGCGACCGCATGCGATGCTTCGGCTGGCGGAGCTATCGCGATTCCGCGCTGGTCCCCGCGCAATTCGCTCATAGTGAGCGAGGGCGGAGGAGGCGATGCTTGCGGCGCGGCCAGCATATCAATCGGTGCGACCGAATGCACGTCGTGCGTGGCGGTGGATTCGAGAGTTTCTGGATTAAATGTTGGCAACACAGGTTCCGGTCGAGTGTGCGCGGGAGTTACGGGCGAGGATTGTGCGACGCGCTCGGCGGCCGGGACGAGAGTGGACGAAGCGAATGGCTGGACTTTTTCCTGTGTGCCGAATGAAGCGAATGTCGGCTCGGACTTGCTGGGCGGAGCCGGGCTCACGGGCGCGGGCGGATGGTATGCCGCGGGAGCAGTCGGCGCAACGGGCGGCTGCACGGGCGTCACCGCGACCGGTGGCGCGGGCGCCCCGAAAGGTGCAGGCTTGATCAAAGCCGGCAGCGCAGGCGGTGCCACGGAAGGCGCAGATGTGGGCGCGGCCTGAACGGGCGCAGGTTTTATCGGAACTTCAGGAATTGCAACCGGAGCCGCGGGCGGAACTGTGGGCGCAGGCTCGACGCTTGGCGCGGGACCCTCAGAGGGAAAACGGACGCCCCAATATCCGGGCTGCTGGTGCGTGAATTCTACTTCGACGTAGCCCTGCATATTCGAAAACGTTCGGACCTTAATGACGCGGCAGATGGCATCCTGGCGCGTTTTCAAATTCGTTACGACCAACATTTGGCTCACGGTGACCGCGGTGGACATTCTTAGCACACCGCCGTGCGGAAACACGATCATCGTGCCGGTTTCTTCTTCGAAGGGCTCGGTGTGCGGAGCGACGCCACGGGCGACTTCGGTGACGCGCGAGCCATGAACTTTTACGGGGACTTCGAGCGAGAGAGCGTCGGCACGCAAAGTTGCGCCGGTGGTCGTCCCGGTTTTCGGCGGAGCGCTGGCGGGCGCAGCCGCGATTTCCGTGGCTGTGGAATTTGCAACGTCGAGCGAATCTTTGATGAGTGGCGCCATAGTCCTCAACGGCAGTAGTACGCCGTCCCCCGAAAATAAAACGTAAAGCCCCCTAAAAGTGAATTTTCGCGGGCTGTGCCATTCCGCGCCATAGTACTTTGGTACTTAGGGGAGAGCGTTTTAGGCACCAGCGTGGACGGAGAAGAAGGGGCGAAAGTGCGCTGGGTGGCGGCGAGACGGCGCAGGCCAGGCGAATTATTTCGGTTTGACGGGAATGAAGACTGGAACCGGCGGCATCACTTTGTAAATTTTGGAGAAATCGCGCTGGTTGACGGCGAAGCCGACGCGGTTGCGTGAATCGAGATAGAGGAGCGGCTGACCCACCGGCACGCCCATGAAAGTTTTCACGTAGGGCATGGTGTAGGACTTGTTGTCAATCTTCAGGCTGAGTTTTTCATCGAGGGCGTAGCCGAGTTTTTTGAAATCGTCGCCGGAAATATTGGTGATGAGGCTTCCAAAGGGGTCGTCGAGGCCGATCACCTGGCCGGTGATTCCTTTTGCATCCATGGTTGCGACCGGAGGGTTCAAGCGGACGAGTACGTCAACGGCTGGACCGGCTTGCGTCCAATTTTCCCCCATCGCCAAATGTGCTGCGGCCGGGGAAAAAATATCGCGGCCGTGAAAAGTGGAGGAAATTTTGTCGCCGATCATCCAGTTGGGATTAGTGATTTCGCGGGCGCCTTCCAGGCCGTCTGCGTCTATGATTGGCGTCATCAGGCCGTTATCGGGGACGACGAAGTATTGAGCCTTTTTCGTTTTCACGATTACGGCTTTGCGCGAAGTGCCTACGCCGGGATCAACGACGATTACGAAGACTGTGCCAGCGGGATAATAGGGCGTTACGCCTTGGAGCAGGCGCGAGGCTTCGCCGATTTGATAGGGCGTCACCAGGTGGGTGATGTCCATGATGCGGGCGTCGGGCGCGATGGCGATCATTACGGCTTTGCAGATGGCTACAGCGTCGTTGGCTACGCCGAAGTCCGTCATGAAAACGATGCTGGGGCGGGTGGCGGATTTTTTCTGCGATTCCTGCAGATGAGTTGCCTCGTTGGCGCAGGCAGCGAGGGAAAGCGCGGCGATCAGTAAAATTAATATTGAGCGAGTGCGTGTACGGGCGCCGAAGAATTGCACGGGTTCTCCTTTGGGTGAACGCGACGAAGGTATTTTTAATTTTGGCATGCGATGGGCTGGGATTATAACCCACGCCGGCGAATCGCCAACCGACCGATCAGCGCGCGGGTTGCGGCCGTTTTCGATATTGGTCGTAGAGGTCGCGATGTTTGTTGTCGGTGCTGGTTAGTTGGCCTTTGATGAAGAGGTAGCGGACCTGGGTCTGAAGTTCGAGCGGGTCACCATTCGTGACGATCACGTTGGCTAATTTTCCCGGTTCGAGAGTGCCGATTTGATCTGCCAGGCCGAACATTTGCGCGGCGTTCAGCATTACCGCTTTGAGCGCTTCGTCGTGGGGCAGTCCGTAGGCGACCGCGGTGCCGGCGTATTGCGGCAGACGGCGCGAGAAGGCTGTGGCGAAACTGGAAAACGCGAACGGAATTCCGGCGGCGAATAGTTCGGAGGGTTCGGTGTACGGTTTGTCGTAGGGAGTATCTTCCTGCTCGGGAAGGCGGTTGGTGGGAGCGAGGATGACTGGTATCTTTTTTTCCTTGAGCAGATCTTTTACTTTCCAGGCTTCGGCGCCGCTGCCGAGAATCATTTTTAGATTTTGTTTGCTGCAGAAGTCTACGGCATTGCGGATGTCGCGGGCCTCATCGGCAATTACCAGCACGGGCAGCTTTCCTTCCACCACCGGGACAAGCGCTTCGAGTTTCAGGTCGCGTTCATAGAGCGCGGGCGAGCCTTTTTCTCTGGCCTGAGCGTAGTGGCGCGCGCGATCGAGCCAGTCGCTGAGAGCGTTAATCGATTTGTCGTATTCCTTTTTGACGTCAGCATAGGGCTTTTCTTTCACGCTGAAGGTGGCGAAATCGAAACTGGCCGTCTGGATGCTCGGCCAATTGATGACCATCGCGACGGAGCGATTGATTTGCATCTCGTCCATGGTCCATCCGGCGAGATTGAAGGCAGAGGCTTGTCCGGCGATGAGGCCGCCGCTTGATAGGTCGAGGCTGGCGGTGCCGGGCGCCGCGATTACGGCGGTGATGCCATTCGCGCGCGTGACGGGAATGTGAGCACTGGCGGGATTCACGGCGGTGGCGGCGACGAGCTCGGGATTGTAATCACCGAGTTCACTGACGTCCACCGTGGCGATGACAGCGCTCACTTCGTTCAGCCCGATCTGGGTGACGGGATCGAACATGCCGGGATAAACTTCGAGGCCGGTTGCGTCAACGACCTGCGCGTTTTGCGGAATCGCGATATCGGGGCCTACTGCCGCGATTTTTCCGTCGCGGATGACTACAGTACCGTTTTCGATGGGCGCGCCGGCTAGCGTGAAAACTTTGCCGCCTTTGATCGCGTAGGTGGTGGTGGCGGCGGTTTGCGGCAACGTTGGAACGGCCAAGGCCGCCGCTAGCGCGAGCGCCATTGCGGCGCGGCAGTTGAGGTTCAGGATTTTCATCGCGCGTCTCCTGCTGCGCCGTTCGCGGCTTTGCTGCCGGAGTTGGCGTCGGCACTGGCGCTTGCGTCCTGCGGCGGTTTCTTTTTCTGGCTGGGCTTCTTGTCGGGCGTCTTCTCGAAATTTTCTTCGGACTTCTTGTCGTCGGCCTTCTTCTCCTCGGCGGCTTTCTTTTCTTTGGCGAGCAGAGACTGCTTTTCCGCGGCGAGCGTCGAGCGTTGCGCGATGTCGCGCTGGCGATCGAAATAAATCTGGCCGTCAATCAGAGTCTTTTGCACGACTGCGTAAACGCTGAGCGGATCGTGATTGTAGATCGCAAGATCGGCGTCCTTGCCGACGTCAATGGAACCGGCGCGCGCGTCAATGCCCAGTTGAATGGCGGGATTTAGAGTGATTAGCTTGAGCGCGTCGTTCGCGGAAAGGCCGCCATACTTCATGCTCTTTGCCGCTTCTTGATTCAGCTGACGGGCCTCCTGCGCGTCGTCGGAATTAATGGAAACGACCACGCCGCGTTCGGCCATCAGGGCGGCATTGTACGGGGTCGCGTCGATCGCTTCCATTTTGTAGGCCCACCAATCGGAGAACGTGGATCCGCCCGCGCCGGACGCGGAGATTTCGTCGGCAATTTTGTAGCCTTCGAGTACGTGCTGGAAGGTGCGAACTTTGAAGCCGAATTCATTGGCCACGCGCATCAGCATGACGATTTCATCGGCGCGATAGCAGTGGGCGTGGACGTAGCGCTTGCCTTCCATGACTTCTACGAGCGGATCGAGGCGAACGTCGCGGCGCGGGGAGATGAGATTTTGTTCACCGGAGGATTTGCGCTGGTTGTGATCGTCCCATTGTTTCTTGTATTCGCGGGCTTCGATGAAGGCTTGGCGGATGACTTCTTCTACGCCGAGCCTGGTGCCGGGATAACGTGGGGTTACGCCCGGGGGCGTGGGAAAATTCGAGTGCTTGGGATTTTCGCCGAGCGCGAATTTTATTCCCGGGAGCGCGCCTTGAAAAGGAAGATCTGCAGCGGGTTTGCCCCAGCGGAGTTTGATGACCACGGTCTGGCCGCCGATGGGATTGGCGCTGCCGTGCAGAATGTTTGCGGTGGTGACGCCGCCGGCGAGATCACGATAAATGTTGATGTCGTCCGGATTCAGGACGTCCGCGATATTGGCCATCGAAGACACCGCGGGGCCGGCTTCGTTGACGCTGCCGTCCACCGCGATGTGCGAGTGGCAATCAATAATTCCGGGCATGACGAATTGGCCGGTTGCGTCTATCACGGTTGCGTCTGCGGGAGCTTTCAGGCCGGCGCCTACCGCAGCGATTTTGCCATCGCGAATAAGGATTCCGCCGTGTTCGATATTTCCGTGGGTGACGGTGAGGATGGTGGCATTTTGAATGAAGATGGAGCCGGGATTTTGCGCGCAGGTGGTGCGCGGTATGAAGGCTGGAAGCGCTGCGAGGACGGCTGCGGCGCAGAGGAATTTGCGATTCATCGGCCCACCCCCTCGACTTGCTGCGAGTGCGCGGCGGATGCGCCGTCATTATCGTCGGCTGATTTCTTTTCGCCGGGCTTTTCTGGTGGCGTTTCTTCATGAATCACGAACCAGCGGCCGTCCACGAAAACGTGCTTCACTTTGGTTTTTTCCTTGAAGATGTCGCCGTCGGTGATCACCAGATTTGCGATTTTTCCTGGCGCGATGCTGCCGAGGCGATCGCTTAGGCCCAAAATATCGGCGGCGTCCAGAGTCATGGCGCGCAGGGCGGCTTCCGGCGCAAGGCCGGCGTCGGTGGCTCGCTTCAGATTATTGGAAATGTCCTTGGGCGTGGCGAGTCCGTCGGAATAGAACGCGAATTTCACGCCGGCTTTGGCGAGAGCCGCGGGCGTACCGGGGGCGCGATCGCGGAAGCGGAGCGTGCGCAGAGTTTGTTCGGCCTCGGGGTCGCCGTCTTTGGCACGTTCCGGCCATTTGAGGCTGACGAGCACGGGGATTTTACTTGCCGCGAGCGCGGCCGCGACTTCGTATCCCTGCTGGGCGCCGTAGAGGACAGCGCGAATCTTCCATTCGTCGGCGAGGCGCAGGGCGCGGATGATTTGAATCGAATTGTTCGCGGGGAGCAGGACGACTTCGTTATTTTGCAGCGCGCGGCTGAGTATGAATTCCGTGCGGTCGTAGGGGATGCGCTCCGTCTTCGTGGGATTCGCCTGATAGATTGGCTCGGCTTGCGCGTACCAGGAGGTGTCGTCGAGAACCTGGCGGACGTAGGCGATGGTGCCCATGAGCGAATCGGGAAAACCGAAGAATCCGCCGACGGGCTTGAAGGAAACGGGCACTGTGGCGCGCGGACGTACGGCGAAATCTCCGGGGCGATCGCCGGCGAGATCAATCACGCTGGCCTGTCCGGGAAAAACTCCGCCATCCGGCACGGTGAGCGTGGTCGTGAATCCGGCGTTGCGCCAGGATTCGATGCGCTTGTCGTCCGTCTTGAGTTCGTCGGCCGCCACGCGCCACGGAGTAGTGCCGGGTCGATCTTCCGGGCCAGAGGCGGCCGGGCCTGCGCCGCGTTTCGTGGCGTCGTCATCTTGCGCCAGGCCGAGATTCGTCCCGGCGTCAATGAGGCCGGGATAAACTGTCAAGCCCGTGCCATCAATCACCCAAGCTTCGGGCGGAATCGTGACGTTCGTTCCGACGGCTTGGATCAGGCCTTTGGCGATGACGACTGTGCCGTTCGTGATGACCGGACCGGAAACTGGAACGACGCGCGCGTTCTTTACCGCGAAATAGCGCGGCTCGCCGCCTTCACCGCGGGCTGTGTACGCCCAGCTGAGCATTCCGGCAGCGCACACCGCGAGCAGAACCAGCGGAACGAGACACCGATGCGAGCGACGCTTCATTTCACACCCCTCCGAACTTTGTGAAACGTGATGGATCTGCAGGCCGATGATGGCGGCGTGCAGCTGAATTAAAAGCGACTGATGCTAGCGGCAGTCTGACGCGAACGCAAGATGTTTACCTCGCCGCTGAGCACGATTGAATCTTTGCCGCGCACGGAAAACATAAATGCCACACACCCGCTAGGAACTCAGACGTACTGAGCCGCGATGGGTTACCAGCGAATTTGCGGATTACGGATGGTGGAGGAACTCTGCGGGCAGGCCGCCGCGTGGCCACTGCAACGGCCTCCCAAAGAGTAACGATCTGAATGCTAGGCGCGCCCGTTAGAACTGGCGGATGAGTGTGCCGTTCGCTACGCGATTGCTATCGACGTCGAGCAGCAGTTCGGTATTGCTGTCAACCTGGTAATAGACCAGGTTAAATTTCGCCGACACTCCGTTACCCGAGACGTTCACTTGCGCCGTGCCGCGACCGTTGGCTGCAACAGCGTTCAGGATGCTGCTGGAATTCACCGACAAGCCCGGGATCGGTCCGCCGTTATTGATGTCCAGCGTTCCAATGAGGGTCGTGCTGTTGTTGACGAGGCCGAGTTGGCCGGTGATGTCCTGCTCGAACGACCCCTGAGACTTCGAGAAGCCCACGCCCGAAAGGTTCAAAGCGAAGCTGCCCTGCACCGTGCTGACGCCTCCGCGCTGGTAAGCGATGCCGCTGGCACCGTCCACGTTGTTGTTGGTGTCAATTTCGACCAGCTCGGCGCCGGTGTTGGCAGCGGTGACGAAGGTATAGGCTGCAAATAATGCGGTGCCCTTGCTGGTGGTGAGAGAAAGAGTGAAGCGAGCCGGGACGTTTCCAGAAGATGTTATGTTGGCATAGTTTCCGCTGGTGATCGTAGAGTTGTTCTGCTGACCGTTGCCGCCGCTGTTGTTGATGTCGAGCGTGCCGCCGCTGCCTATCGTAGCGCCACTGATCGAGAAAACCGCGCCACCCGCATAGGGAGCATTGTTCGCGGCGCCGCCAAAGGTGAGAGCGATTCCGCCGTTGAGCGGAGTGGTATTAAGCGGAGAACTATAGGCCTCGCCGAAGAGAACGTAAGTCTCCGAGGGATCAATCTCGACAAGCTTCAGGTGGGTTTGGTCAATCATGTAGTATGCAAAATTGAGGGTGCTCAAGGGCGTGGAGTTCATGGTGATGGTGCCGCGCCCGAAAGAGTCCGGAGTGGTGTAGAGACCGCTGACGGTGAGGTCGTTGGTTACAACGGTGAAGATGTTGGAGTTGAGGGGCACGTAAGTGAGATCTTGAGCGTTCACGGGTGAATTGGGATTGTTGACTGGAATGGAATTGTTGCTGGCAAGGAACGTGCCGGCCACCGTCACCGGATTGAGATTGGTATCGAGGCCGAAGTATGAGTACGCGAACCTGCCGTTGAGCGGAGCGGCGAAGGCTGTGGGATTCTGCGCGTCCAGAGTGCCGCTGCCGGTGTCGGACGTGTCAAAATCGATCAGTAAAGAGTGCTGATTGGTACCCAGCGTGGCTTGCAAGGTGAAAGACGGGGCCACCGAATTAGACGCGAGAGTCAACAGGATAGAGGTGCGGCCATCGAGCGCGCCCACCGTGAATGATCCCCCCGTCACGGGAACCTGTACGGCCACGCCGTTGGGAGACGCAACGGGGGCGTTGAGATCCATCTCACCGCCGGTGATGGTGCCGGACGAAGAGCTCGCGGAGCCGCTGGTAACAACACTGCCCGCAACATCCACCGGGAACCCGGCTGTGAAATCTATCCCCGTAAACGCCACTGCGTATTGTCCCGTTCCCACGGTCGTGGTGGTGAGGGAAGCGGAAGAATATAGAATTGTGGCCGTGGAGGTGCCGGAATTGCCGCCCGCGGCAGCGCCGATCGTCACCGAGCCACCCGTGGGGGGTGAAAGCGGCGCGGTGTAATTTCCGTTGCCATCAATCACGCCGTGGCATTGCGTGACGGTGCCAATCGGGGCCGTGATGCAATCACCGAACGCGACACCGTTGACAGTCCAAACGACGCCGGCGCTGGGCGTGGCTGTGAAGGACTGCAGGCCGCCAGCGGGAATCGTGAGCGCGGCAGGATTTACGACCAAGGTCTGCGCAGCCCCGACAGTTACGGTGGTGGTGCCGGTGTTCGAGCCGGATGTAGCGGTGATCGTAACACTGGCCGGAGCCGTGGGCGCGGTAAAGAGGCCCGTGTTATCAATGGTGCCGGCGCTGGCTGACCAGGTGGCAGAAGTAACCGCGCCATTTAGAAATGCGGAAAATTGCGCGGTCTGATTAACCGGAACGCTGGAGGAACCGGGAACGACCACCAGATCATTTATCGTAGGATGATTGCCGCCACCCCCACCACTACTGCAGCCAGAGAGAGTTAATGTTACCACAACGGCACTTACCAGTACAGTAAGAAACTGAATCCTCTTTCGCATCAGAAGTCTCCCGTTGGCGTCATCCTGTGACGGCCGGCAAGGCCCCGGAATCGAAGCCGGTTTAAAATCGCGAACAACTGCACACGCGGCTAGCGCGGAAATAGCGTCTGCCGTGACAATGCGCCGCTCAACAATCCTGCAATGCTGCTCATTCCCGGTTTTTGTCCGCAGCCTTGATGGTCTCGAGCCATCGGCAGGCAACGCGCGGAGTTCGGACATGCTGTTTCGCAAAAACGACGGAAAAAGTTCCATCGGTTAGAGCACAACCCCGCTTCAGCAAAGTACGCGAAATTCAAAGGCTTAGATACAATTTGGCGCAAATAGGTTTCTCCGTCGATTAACAACACGGCGACCACTTGAAAGTTGCGTGGCGCGACCGGTACAGGCGTGATTTCGCGCAAAACTAATTGCGCAGCGGTTTTCCGGTCTTCAGCGTGTGCGCGATGCGTTCCTGGGTCTTGCGCTCACCGCATAGGCTGACGAAAGCTTCGCGCTCGAGGTCCAGGACGTATTGTTCGGGCACGAGCTGCGGGGCGGTGATTGAGCCGCCGGCCAGAATGGAGGCAAGCTTGCGGCCGACGACGCCGTCGTATTCCGAGGCATAGCCGCCGCGAATCATCATGTGAACGGCGAGCTTCGCGCCGGTGAGAAATTCTTCACCCAGCACGCGGACTTGCGCCGGCGCGGGCGGATGGTATCCCGCACGCAGCAGGGCGAGAGCGGATTGCTTGGCATCTGCAATCTGGCGGTCGCGATTCATGGCGATGAAGTCGGATGGGCGCAAATAGCCGAGGGAACGCGCGTCTTCGCCGCTCGTGGAGACTCTGGCCATGGCGATATTTTCGAAGACGGGCTTGAGCGCGTGGAACAAATCCAAATCTTCGCCCCCGGCGGAGTGTTCGTTCGCGCGGATCAGCATTTCTTTGGTGCCGCCGCCGCCGGGAATCAGGCCGACGCCCGTTTCCACCAAGCCGAGGTAGGCTTCGGCTGCGGCGTGAATGCGCGCGGCGTGCAAGCTGACTTCGCAGCCGCCGCCCAAAGCCATGCCCTGCGGCGCAGCGACGACGGGCCGCGGCGCATATTTAATCGCCATATTGACGCGCTGGAATTGACGCACGGCCATGTGGATATCGTCCCACTCGCCTTCCTGCGCGCTTATTAGAACCAGCATTAGGTTCGCGCCCACGGAAAAATTCGCGGCTTGATTGCCGATTACCATTGCGTCGAAGTCTGAGCTGAGGCGCGTGATGCCAGCGTGAATCATGGCGACGAGATCGCCGCCGATAGAATTCATCTTGGAGTGAAATTCACAGCAGAGCACTCCATCGCCCAGGTCAATCAGACTTGCGCCGGCATTTTTCTGCACGACGCCGCTGCGGTCTTTCAGCGATTTCAGGATGATGATTCCGGGGGGCTCTGGGACAGGCTGGAGCGCTTGTGAATTTAAATCGAAATAGCGCGTAGTTCCCTTCTCGGACTGATAGAAAGATTTCGCGGGTGAGTCCAGGACTTTGCGCACGAGCGGCGGCAGCTCCTGGCCGTCGCGCTCCAGAGCTTTGGCCATCCGCTCGACGCCCACGGCATCCCAGACTTCGAACGCGCCAAGCTCCCAGGCAAAGCCCCAGCGGAGGGCGCGATCCAGGTCCACAACGCTGTGAGAAATTTCCGGCATGCGGCGCGCCGCGTAAAGGCATGTCTGGCTAAGGCTGGACCACAACAGGCGATTGGCTTTGTCGCCTGCTTTTCCCTCGAGCGCAGGCGCTAACAGGGCGCGCAGGCGTTCGCGGGTGTCTTCGATTCCCTTGCCCGCTTCGATCGAGGGGAATTTCGCTTTCAGGCGCGGGCGATACTCCATTTTTTGCCAGTCGAGCGTGAGAATTTCGGATTCGCCCCCCGTTTTTACCTTCTGGTAGAAGCCGCCGCCGGTTTTGTCGCCCAGCCAGCCGCGCTTGATCATTTCTTCCATAAAAGGCGGGACCTTGTAGATGTCGCGCGATTCGTCGGTGATAGCGTTGTCGTAGATGTTGCGCACGACGTGCACCAGGATGTCGAGGCCGACCAGATCGCCGGTGCGAAACGTGGCGGATTTGGGTTGGCCGATGGCGGGACCGGTGCAGGCGTCCACTTCCTCGATCGTCATTTCCAGTAATTGCATCTGGCGAATCACATTGAGCATGGAAAACGTGCCGATGCGATTGGCGATGAAGTTGGGCGTATCTTTCGCGGCGACGACACCTTTGCCCAGGCGCAGGTCGCAGATTTCTTCGAGCGATTGCAGAACTTCGGGAAGAGTTTTCGGGCCAGGGATCAGTTCGACCAGTTTCATATAGCGCGGCGGATTGAAAAAGTGTGTGCCGGCCCAGTGCTGCTGAAAATCTTCGGAGCGGCCTTCGGCGATCAGGTGAATCGGCAGGCCGGAAGTATTCGAACTGACGATGGTGCCGGATTTGCGTACCGTTTCGACGCGAGCGAACAGGCTGCGCTTGATTTCCAGATTCTCAGCGACGGCTTCGATGATCCAATCCACCTGGCCGCACCAGGCAATGTTATCTTCAAGATTGCCCGGGGTGACCAGGCGCGCGGAATCCGGTGTGAAAAAAGCGGCGGGGCGCGATTTCTTGAGGGCTTCGAAGCCGGCAAGGACGATGCGATTGCGCACGGCTGGGCTTTCCAAGGTCAAACCTTTACTCTGTTCCGCGGGAGTGAGGCTGGTCGGAATGATGTCCAGCAGATAGCACGGGATGCCCGCGTTCGCCAGATGCGCGGCAATGCGCGCGCCCATGGTGCCTGCTCCTAGAACCGCTGCACGTTCGATGCGTCGTTTCACTCGTATTCCTTTCGGCGTTTGCCCAGTCAGTGAGGTTACAAAAGCAGTACGGAGCGGTCAACCGTAAACACCCTGTGGCAGGAAATGAGTTAAAGTAATGTAAGGAAGTCGCATGTCAGATACGGGAAACACTACAAAATGGCTGGGGAAAGCCATTCGCGGCTTGCGAAGTTTTGCGTATGGCACCGGCGGCGAACGGCCGAAGGTTGGCCTGGCGCTGGGCGGCGGCTTTGCGCGGGGCGTAGCGCATGTGGGCGTGTTGCGCGTGTTGGAAGAGCACGAAATCCCGATTGATTTTATCGCCGGGACGTCAGTGGGCGCGTTGATTGCAGCGGCTTATGCAAGTGGCACGACGCTGGAACACATGGCGCAGCAGTCTGCGATCACGCGTTTTCGCGATTTCGGGCGTTGGACGCTTTCGCGCATGGGCATGGCTTCGAACGAACCACTGGTAGATTTTCTGCATCGGCTTACGCCCGCGAAATTTTTTCATGAGATGCGCATCCCGCTGGCAATTGTTGCCACCGACCTGCTGAAGGGCGCTTCGATACATTTCACGGAGGGCGAGATTGGGCCGGCGCTACGGGCTTCGTGCGCTTATCCGGGATTGTTCTTGCCGGTGGAGCATCAGGGGCATTATCTGGTGGATGGATTTCTGACAGAGCAGGTGCCCTCGCCAGCCGTGCGCAAGATGGGCGCGGAGATGGTAATTGGGATTCACCTGGAGCCGGGACTTCTCGATTCCAAACCGCGGAATACGATTGAAGTGATTAGCCGGTCGTTTTCTATTATTCAGTCGGTGGCGAACCAGCCGTGGCGCGGGATGACGGATGTGTTGATCGAACCGAACGTGCATCATATCTTGTGGGATGAGTTTGTGAAATCGCCGCAACTGATTGCGGCGGGCGAAGACGCCACGCGCGCGGCCATGCCGCAGATTAAGGCATTGCTGCATCGCGACGGGCCGGGCGGGCCTGAGGAAAACGACGGGATATTCCAGGCGGCGGGGTGAGGCGGCTGCTAACCATCTTTCGCGGCGCGCGTCAGAGTAAGTGTGAGGAGCCGAACTCCTCCTGCGATGACCGCTGCAACGCCCCAATCATACGCAGGGAGTGTTCGGCTCTTCTTTTTTCCTCTCTTGTATTCCATACGCGGAATATCCGAAATTCTGTAAGTTTGTGATTGTGCTGCATCTGGAGTCGTGCAGAACCCAGCTTCGAGCGTTTACTTCGCTGTATCTACCTCTCGCAGTACGATTGTTACCGGTTGACCGTTGCCTTTTCCGCGCTTGGTGAACCACTCGCTCATGGCTTGCGCCAGACGCGTCGGGTCCACGGCCCAGCCTGCTTCCAGACGCCCGTCGGCGGTGGGCAGCGTGTCGTCAAATTCCGCCGAGCTGGTAAAGTTGCGCATGCAAAAACTATCCAGCCAATCGAGCGGCGCGAGCCGCCGTTCGTTGCCAATCACCAAGTCCGCCTGCAGCTTGCGCGCGTACATGCTTCGGCGAGTATAGCATTTTGTCGAACTTCGATTTGCAGGATGCAGAACCAAGCGGGCGTGTTGGGATTTATCATTTGGTCCCCGTGCCGGGCACGGTGACGTTGCAAGAGCTCTTGCTCCAAAACCTCGGCGATGAAAAATCGGCTCGCCTTCAAATTCTTCAAAATTTGCAGAAAGTCATTCACGATGCCTAGCGTATCTGCGCGTACCAAAACCCCGAGCGTTCCCGAAAGCGGCACATTGCGGCTGAGGGCGATCGTCGGGCCAATCTGTTCGTCGATCAAGAGAACGTCCGAGCGCAACGCCTCTGCCAGCAGAATCGCTTCGCGTTCGCCGTGATGCAGAGGGACTGGGAATACGGCTTCCGCGGACTCCGGTACGGCTGGGACTGCAAACCAAGCGAACGGCTACAAGGCGCGGCGGCGCACCGTTTCCGGCGTTCCCGTGTCTGTTAATTCCGCGTGTACGGCGACGGGCACAAAGACCTTTTCAAACAGTCGTCCAGCACGTGTTCTCGCCCGATGGCAATCAGATAACGCAGCGGTGTCGTGTTGGAAACAGCGATCATGCAACGCGTTCGCTAGCGTGGCTGACGGCGTGATGCCGCTTCGAACAGTGCCGCTTCGCGGTCCAGATCTGCTTTTGCGATTGCGGCGAGGGGAACGTGATGGTTGCGACGCGAGTCAGGCCCAGCATTTCTGAGACTTGATAGAGCATCAAGGCTTGCTCGCGCTAGCCTTCCAGCGCGAGAGCTTCCAGCGCGCGACGGGAGACCTCGCCGCCGGCGACCGCCAGGCGTTCGGCGACATCATCGGGATGCGGAGGATGACTTCCATGGGCTTCGCTTAGCATGCGGAAATGCAATCTCCCGCTTCCCAGTCGGACCGAGTCGTGAGGCGGGCATGCCCGAGAGCGACCGAATCTTGCCACTATCGGATGCAGAAGAGGCCTAATGATTCGGGTTCATTTCTGGCGCAAAAAACGTGGGAGTGATGTAGGATTCGATTGTTCGCGGGTCGGGCGCGGCGCATCGCGCGTTTGTGCCGGGATCGGCGGAATGACGCAATCGCTCAAATCGTATCCTTCACCGGGGCTTGATTCGTTTTCATTGCCGGAAAAGGAGAGCGCCAGCATGGCAAACTTCCTGCGTGACACCCGTTTTGGTTTTCGTCTGCTCCGAAAAAATCCTGGATTTGCGACTGTGGCGATTTTAGCGCTCGCGCTGGGTATTGGCGCGAACACCGCAATCTTCAGCATCTTTTACGCCACGCTGCTAGCGCCGTTTCCTTATCCGCAGCCGGACCAACTGGTGGTGGTGTGGTCCAGCACGGGCGGACACCGGAATGGAGTTTCGGCCGGGGACTATCTGGATTGGAAACGCGACAGCAAGGTTTTCCAGATCCTGGGAGTGGTGCGGGACGACGAATTCAATCTTGCCACTGGCGCGATACCGGAACAGATCCACGGCAGTTATTTGACGCCGGGCTTTCTGGACCAGTTGATTGGCGACAAGCCGTTCATGGGCCGCTACATGCTGCCCGAGGAAGGAGTGGCAGGCAAAGATCATGTGGTGGTAATCACGCACAAACTCTGGCAAAACTATTTCGGGGGTGATCCGAACATTATCGGCAAGCAGATCCATCTCAACGGCGATCTCTACACGGTGATTGGCGTGCAACCCCCCGGACAGCCCGATCGCTTAGACCGGCAACTGGTTGTCCCGCTGGTGTTCACCCCCGAACAAATCAACCACGATTTCCGTTGGCTGGTTGTCTTAGGTCGCCTGAAGCCGGGAGTAACCATCGCGCAAGCCAATGCCGACATGGATATGGTGGCGCGGCACGTCGCACAGGATTATCCGAAATCGAATAAGGGCTGGGGCGTGAGCGTCGAGCCTCTCAAGAACGATTTTTTGGATCCCGACGTGAAAAAGGGCTTGCCGCTGCTGCTGGGGGCGGTGGGTTTCGTATTGCTGATCGCCTGCGCCAACGTGGCAAACCTGCTGCTGGCGCGGGGCGCGGCGCGGCAAAGAGAAGTGGCCGTGCGAGCTTCGGTGGGCGCTTCGCGTAGGCAAATATTTACCCAGTTCCTGATCGAGAGCTTGGCACTGGCGTCCGTTGGCGGCGTGCTGGGAGTCGGCCTGGCCTGGGTGCTGATGAAAGCGATCGTGGCCTCGATGCCGCCGTACACCTTGCTTTCGGAAACGGATGTGCGCATGAGTGTTCCGGTGCTGCTGTTCACGGTGGTCACCGTGATGCTCGCGGGCGTGTTGTTCGGTTGCGCGCCCGCGTGGCGCGCGGCGCGCATGAATTTGAATGAGGTGCTGAAGGAGGGCGGCGGCGCGGCACGCAGCACGGGACGGCACGGCCTGCGGCGCGCGCTGGTGATTGCTGAATTTGCGCTGGCGCTTAGTCTGCTGGCTGGAGGTGGTCTGGCCATTCACAGTCTCTGGAACGTCGCGCATGTGGACCTGGGATTCCGCAGCGATCACTTGCTCACATTTGAGCTTCCGGTGACCCAAGGCAAAATGACCGACCCGGTGCAAATCACGACTTTCTACCGCCAGCTGCTCGATAAATTCCAAGCGCTGCCCGGCGTCACCTCCGTCTCGGCCTCCGAGGGCACGCCGCTGCAGGGCGTGGGTTTCGGCATGCCGTTCCAAATTGCCGGCAAAGAAAACACGGACATGGCCCAACGGCCCGTAGCCGGCTTTAACATGGTGACTCCGGACTTTTTCAAGGTCTTCGGGATTCGCATGGCCCAAGGGCGGGCATTCAACGATCAGGACTTGGCGGGCGACGTGCGGGTGGCCATCGTGAACGAAAATTTCGCCAAGAAGTTCCTTGCCGGTGTCGATCCCTTGTCTCAGCGCATACTCGTCGAACAGCTGGTTCCCGGCGTCACCAAACTTGGTCCCTCAGTTGCATGGCAGATCGTTGGCGTCTATCACGAAGTCCGCAACGGCCGCCTGGAAGAGGACTTCCCCGAAATTGACGTACCTTTCTGGCAGAGTCCGTGGCCACGGACGGTTATCGCGTTGCGTGCGGCCGTAGAACCCGAGAATTTGACCAGGAGCATCGCTGGAATTGTGCAGTCCATGGATCCGGATCTTCCGTTGGGACATCCGCGGACGATGGAGCAAATCATGGACCGCTCGTTGTCGCAGCAACGATTCACAGCGGGTTTGTTCGGAGGCTTCGCGGCGATCGCTCTGTTGCTCGCCGCCGTGGGGATTTACGGCGTGATGTCCTTCGCCGTCGCGCAGCGCACGCACGAGATCGGCCTCCGCATGGCGCTCGGCGCAGGCCAAGGCCGAGTACTCGCGCTAATCCTGAAAGAAGGCATGATGCTGGCGGGCGTGGGGTTGGCGCTGGGCCTGTTCGGAGCTTACGGTGTGGGGAAAGTCATGCACGGCGTGCTATACAACGTCGCCGTGTTTGATTTTGCGGCGTTCGGCGCGGTTGCCGCGGCTCTGCTGCTGGCGGGTTTGCTGGCCTGCTTCATCCCGGCGCATCGCGCCACGTTGGTGGATCCCATGCTGGCCCTGCGCCAGGAATGACTGGCGATGCGAGCGTGACGTTAAACACGCAGGCGTAGTGATACTTGCAATTCCCTAAACCGTGGCCTAGACTTTTCTGGTATATAAGCTTTCATAAACGCAACCGCGAACTGCCTGGTCCGCTGGCTAGGCGGCGCCCCGGCGGCTGCATTCCGGAGACCAGGTGTCCACACCACTGGAAAAATGGGTTGAGGAATCCGCGCGCCTCACGCAGCCGGACAAGATCGTCTGGTGCGACGGTTCGGAGGAGGAAAATGATCGGTTCCTTGGCGGGCTGATGCACGATGGCATCATCACCGAGCTGAATCCCGCGACGTATCCGCACTGTTACCTGAACCGCCGCAATCCGAATGATGTGGCGCGCACCGAAAGCGTCACATTTATTTGCACAAGCAAGAAGGACGACGCCGGCCCGACGAATAACTGGATGTCTCCTGCGGACGGCAAGGCGCGGGTGCGGCCGATTCTGGAAGGCTCGATGAAGGGCCGCACGATGTTCGTCGCGCCTTACTTCATGGGGCCGCATAGTTCTCCTTATAGCCGCGTGGGAGTGGAGATTACGGACAGCCGCTACGTGGTGGCGAGTATGCGCATCATGTCGCGCATGGGAAAGGCGGCGCAGGACCGCATCGGCAATTCGGATAATTTCGTGCCGGGCCTGCACGCGCTGGCAGGCGTGGATCCGGAACGCCGCTTCGTGATGCATTTCCCCGAGGAAAAATTAATCTGGAGCGTGGGATCGGGCTACGGTGGAAACGCGTTGCTGGGGAAAAAATGTTTTGCGCTACGCATCGCCAGCTGGATGGCGCGCTCGGAAGGCTGGATGGCCGAGCACATGCTGATTCTGGGCCTGGAAGATCCCTCGGGCAAAGTGACGTATATGGCCGCGGCATTTCCCAGCGCTTGCGGGAAGACCAATCTGGCGATGATGGTTTCGGCGCTGGAATCGCAGGGATATCGCGTGTGGACCGTGGGCGACGACATCGCGTGGATGCACATTGGGGCAGACGGCACGCTGCGCGCGATTAATCCGGAGAACGGATTTTTCGGCGTGGCGCCGGGCACCAACGCGCAGACGAATCCGAACGTGATGGCGGCTTTGCGCCATGACACGATTTTTACCAACGTCGCGATCAGCGGCGCGCGCGAGCCGTGGTGGGAGGGAATCGGCACTCCTCCGCCGCCGGGACTGATCGACTGGAAGGGCGAGGCGTGGTCGCCGGAGAAAGGTCCGGCGGCGCATCCAAATTCGCGTTACACCGTGCCGGCACGGCAGTCGCCTTCAATTTCTCCGCATTGGGAAGACCCCGAGGGCGTGCCCATCTCCGCAATTATTTTTGGCGGCCGGCGCGAACGGCTTGCTCCGCTGGTGTATGAATCGCGCAACTGGCAGCACGGAGTTTTTGTCGGCGCGACCATGGCATCGGAAACTACCGCTGCTGCAACCGGAGCTGTGGGAGTGACGCGGCGCGATCCGATGGCGATGATTCCTTTCTGTGGTTACAACATGGCTGATTATTTTCATCACTGGCTGGAAATGGGCCCGAAAATAAAGCGCGCGCCGAAAATCTTTCACGTGAACTGGTTTCGCAAGGATGCCAAAGGGAAATTTCTGTGGCCGGGCTACGGCGAAAATGTACGCGTGCTGAAGTGGATGCTGGACCGGATCGAAGGCCGCGCGGCCGCGACGGAAACGCCGATCGGCTTCGTGCCGACGCCGGAGTCGCTTACGCTGGATGGTTTGGCGATTTCGCGGCCGGTGGTGGATGAGTTGCTGCGCGTGGATGCGCAGGACTGGTCTGCGGAAGCGGATGCGACCGCGAAATTTTTTGAGATATTTGGCGACCGGTTGCCGGCCGAGATTCGCCGCGAGAACGATTCGCTGCAGGACCGTTTGCATCGCACTTCTGTTGCCGCGAAGTAGCTCTGCGCCGTACAGACCCTGAAAACGTCCCCGCACGTGGCCGTCATCCTGATCCCGCAGAGGCGGGAGAAAGATCTCTCTGCGCTTTGGGTCCGTGGCTAGGGCCACGCGTTAACGCGCCACGTTTGAGGCGTACGGGCTCGTGGCGCGATATCTCTTCTCGAACTCTTCGCGCGTGCACAGCGTGCGCATGTCTGTGATGCGGTCTACGGCCAAGATACCGTTGAGGTGGTCGATCTCGTGCTGCAGTAGCTCGGCAAGATCTTTTTCCGTGCCAGCTTGAATTTCGTGAGATTTGCCTTCCAGATCCTGAAAGCGGACTTTCACTGCGCGGTGACGCTCCACCTGCATGAAAATCGAAAGAAAACTCAGGCAGGCGTCCCACACCACGATCTTTTCCGCGCTTCGTTCGATAATTTCCGGATTGAGCAGCGGCCACGGCTGCGCGCCTGGCAATTGCAGAAATATTACGCGCTGCGCGACGCCGATTTGAGGCGCGGCGATGCCTCGGCCGTAGCTGGTGGTTGCACGCCAATGTGCGAGTGTATCGGCGAGGTCTTCTACCAGCCTTGTGATCTCTGGTGACTGCGGATTTGTCACGGACGACGCGATTTCTCTTAGCCGCGGATCGCCCAGTTGCAGCACAGTTTGAATGGTCATGACTTCCCTTCCTGTTCCAGCCGTTTCACGCGCGTTAGGCTTCCGGCTGGTAACCCGCGCAACGAATTACCGGCAGCGCAGGATATTTTCGATACGCCGGGTCCACCGCCGAGAGTTCGCACAAATAAAATCTGGCGCCGCGATCGGATTCGATGCGTCGCGCGTGCGCACAATCGGCGCAGAGGCCCGCGCGGACCCGCTCCCCATTCGCTTCGTCCTTCTTTGCATCGTCCTGCGTGCCCACGCGATGAGCATAGCACCGCTGACCTCTAAACGGCCGGCGGCATCGTCGCAGTACAACACGTCTGGCATGTTTTTTTCATGTGGACATCGGCGCGGAGGAGAAATATTCTCGCGTGCGAAATCCATGCGGACGGAGATCTCATGAAATCACTCACCGGAAAGCGGATGCTCGTCTTGTGGCTGACGTTTGCGATCGGCGCATTCGCCGCCAGCGCCCAGATCAGCACGCAGATCGTTTTCAGGATGTCCCGGCCTTTTGTAGTCGCGAACACCACGTTTCCCGAGGGCAACTTCGTGATTCGCGAACTGCCCGGCGTCGCAAAATTGACGCTGGAATTCACTAATCCGCGTGGTGCTGCGTCCGCTAAAGTCGAAGCGGTGTCTATCCCGGCCGACCCGACAATTCATTCCGCGGAAATTGTGTTCAATAAATACACAAATGTGATGGCGCTCTCGCAGGTTTTTCCCGGCCCGGGGAAACATGGTTACCAGCTGGTTCCCGGACAGGCTGAAAGAGACGCTGCTAAAAGCGAAAAGCCGCTGCGGCAAACCATTCCTGCTCACGGGAGCTGAAGCGGCGCTACCCGCACTTTGCCGCCGCTGAACATCTTCACTTGCAATTCCCTCTCGCCGGGTGTCTAAAATACGGATTCGATTCCTGGGAGGCGTCCATGGTTTATCGTCATGTCTGGTTGCGAACGACGACTTATTTATTGTCCGGCGCACTTGTGCTGCCTTTGGCGACCGCGGCACAGACGGTGCCGCCGCCGCGCGTCGTGGACTTGACTGCGCCGGACCGCGTAATTCTGAAGGCGACATATTTTGGCGCGGCGCAACCTGGGCCGGGAATTCTGTTGCTGCATCAATGCAACCGCCAGCGCAAGGTGTGGGACGATCTTGCCGCACAGCTCGCCGCCGCCGGGTTCAACGTGTTGACCATGGATTTCCGCGGCTATGGGGAGAGTGGCGGCAAAAGTCCGGACCAAGCGTCGTCGCTGCAGGAAGCCAATCAAATTGAGAATCAGCAATGGCCGCCGGACGTTGACGTTGCGTTCCGATACCTGCAATCGCAGCCGGGAGTGGATCGTAGCGTGATGGGCGCTGGAGGAGCGAGTTGCGGCGTGAATCAGGCGGTGCAGCTGGCGCGGCGGCATGCGGAAGTGAAGTCATTGGTGCTGCTCTCAGAAACTACTGATCGCGCGGGGCGGCAGTTCCTGCACAACTCACCGAGCTTGCCGCTGTTCTTGGCGGTGGCCGATGATGATCCAGATGATCCCGGCGTGGTGGAGACGATGCAGTGGCTCTATGACCTTTCGCCGGATCCTGCCAACAAATTCGTGCATTATTCCGTGGGCGGGCACGGCGTGCAAATGTTTGCGGCGCACAAGGAATTACCGGGCATGATCGTCGCATGGTTCAACGCGACGCTTCGCAATTTGCCTGCCCCGCCTGCTACTCACGCACTCGCGCCTTGGTCTGCCGAATCGCGTTTTCTCAGCTTGTCGGACGAGCCCGATGGATTGCGCAAGGCCGAGCAGATGTTCGCGGATGCGCGGCGCGCTGATCCGAAGACCGTACTGGTTTCGGAAGCGATGATGAACCGGCTCGGATACGGAAGCCTAGCTGCAGGCGACACCGAGGGCGCGATTGTGCTTTTTCAAATGAATGTGGCGGTCTTTCCCAACTCGCCGAATGTTTACGATAGTTTGGCCGACGCTTATCTCGCGGATGGTCAGAAAGACCTGGCGCGGCAGAATGCGCAGAAGGCGCTGGGGCTTTTGCCGTCAGACACGGCGGAGAGTGCGCAAAGGCGTGACGACATCAGGGGGAGCGCGGAGCAGAAGCTGAAACAGCTGGGCAGCCCCGCCCAATAACACTTACCGCTCCAATCACCTACGCGGTGCAAGCGCGCCGCTATCTATCCCTTTCTCCCGCTCGCCCGCCACGATAGAATTGCCGCCTTATGAACCCTATGACGAAGCGTCTTGCTCTCACTTTGCGCTCATTGCTGCCGCTCGCTGCGGGCGCCGCAATGGCCGTGGCAACACTTTACCCACTGGCGGCAAACCAGCGCTCGGTTGCGACGGCGCAGTCTTCCCGCTTCTCGGCATCCGCGGTGCCAGATTCGTCGTCAAAACTGTACGTGGTGCCGGACCTGGCCGAGCGCGTGGCGAAATTCAAATTGGTGCACATGCCTTTCAATTCCGCGGGGCTTACCCCTCGCGAGAAGGAAATGGTTTCGAAACTGGTGGATGCGTCCGGGCTGCTGGATTGCGTTTACTGGCGGCAGAGCGATCCGCAAGGATTGAAATTGTACTTGTCGCTCGCGAACAGCAAGGATCCGCGGGATGAACTGCTCCGCCGTTATCTGAAGATCAACGGTAGCCGCTTTGATTTGATTGATGACGACCAGCCATTCGTTGGCACGCAGCAGATTCCGCCCGGGCGCGGATTTTATCCGACGGATATGAAAAAACAAGAATTCGACGCCTACGTCGCTGCGCACCCCGAGCAAAAGACGGCGTTGTACTCATCACTCACCGTCGTCCGAAACAAAACACCATCTGGCGCGGGCTCCGAGCTGATCGCGATTCCCTATCACGTCGAGTATCGCGAATTTCTTGAGCCGATGGCGAAGGACCTGCGCGAAGCTGCGGCGCTGAGCGACGATCCGACATTTGCGAAGTTTCTGCGGCTGCGGGCTGATGCGTTGCTGACAGATGATTACTATGCGAGCGACATCGCCTGGCTGGATCTGGAAAATCCGAAATTTGATGTGGTGTTTGCGCCTTATGAGGTCTACGACGACTCGCTGCTGGGCGTGAAGGCCAGTTACGGTGCTTCGGTGATGATTCGCAACGATGCGGAGAGCGAGAAACTGGCGCTGTACCAGAAATACGTTCCGGATTTGCAGGAAGCACTTCCATTGCCTGCCGCCGATTTGCCTTCCAAGCGCGGAAAGCAATCGCCGATGGAAGTAGTGGATTCGCCTTACCGCGCGGGAGATTTGCTGCACGGCTATCAGGCGGTAGCGGACAATTTGCCGAACGACCCGCGCATCCACGAAGAAAAAGGCTCGAAGAAAATATTCTGGATGAATTTCATGGATGCCCGGGTGAACTACATTATTTTGCCGCTGGCGCAACGCACCATGCGCGCGGACCAAGCCGCGATGGCGAGCGGCGAAGGATATCTGGCCGACACGATCATGCACGAAATCTCGCACGGGCTGGGGCCGGCGTTCGCGCACACGGCACAGGGCAAAGTGCAGATTAACGAGGCGATCGGGTCCTCCTATTCCGCGCTCGAAGAATCCAAAGCCGACGTGGTGGGCGAATATTGTTACGGCTGGCTGATTGACCACGGCGCGCTGCCCAAGGAACGGCGCAACCTCACGTACGCCTCTTACGTCGCGGGAATTTTTCGCACGGTGCGCTTCGGCGTCGCGGAGTCGCATGGCGCGGGAGAAATCATGCAATTTAATTATTACGTGCAGCAGGGTGCGATCACTCGCGACGCCGCCACGGGATTGTACGCGATTGATTTCGAAAAAATGCCCGCGGCGATTGCGTCGCTTGCGAAAGAATTGCTCGAGCAGGAAGCGACCGGGGATCGCGCGCGTACGGATGCGTGGTTTAAGAAATATGGCGGGATGCCAGCGGAATTGAATGCACTGTTGGCGAAGACCAGCGAGATTCCTGTAGATATTGATCCGGAGTTCGATTTTCATCCGGCGGCAAAATAAAGAGATTTCGTGGCGCTGTCCATCGCCGCAGACACGATCGGTGATTGCTACGCCGCAACCGGCGCTCCCGCTTTGCGCGATCGCCGCTACAAAATCTCTTGAATATCTGCGTCTATGGAGATGTGGGTTTGGGCGAAGCCGCTGATTTGGAAGGATTGGCCGGCAGCTTTGCTGAAGTGGAAGAAGCGGTTGATGTGGTAATCCTCGTCGAGCATGTCGAAGATGCGCTCCGTCTCTTCGTGCGAAAGGCCGAGCGATTCGATGCGCACGGATTTTCCGTACGCGCCCGCTGCCGCCAGATATTTGTCAATTAAGATGCGCAAGTTCATGGTCAGATCCAGACGTACGCGCCGGCCGCGCCATACGGCAGATTCATGTAAAAAATATTTGCTTCCGCGATGTGCTCGAAGGCAGACAGCAACTTTTGCGCTCCGTGCCGCGCGCACAAAGTGAGGCCCGGCGCGCCGGCCACTTGCTCCACTTGATCGAGGCTCGCGATCTGTTCATGCGAAAACCACAGCCACGTAGCCGCGAAGCCGCATTCGGCGCACGCGCCGCCCGGTTGCGCCAGGCGCTGGCCAATCGCCGCCGAAACTTCCGGCCTCAGTCCCACAGGTTCGAAATCCTGCTGCGCGACGAAAAAGTACTGCGTGAATATCTCCGCGTCCGGCTCGAAGGCTACCACGCGTCCCGGGAACGATTCCAGTTCGGTCGCGACGGCGTCGCTGAGGCAGTCGCGGCATAGCGTGATTTCCGGCCGCGGCGGCTCCCGTTTGGTGCTGCGTTTTCCGCGCAGATACAGCGTATCCGGCAGCAGCGTCGCGATCCAATCGCATTCCTCGCCCAGGTGGATGCATTCGGGCGCCGTGCCTTTCAGCCACGCCCACCAATTGTGGCTGCGCGGCAGCAATTCAATTGCGGGATACGCTTCGTCGTACGAGATGCGCGCCACGGGTCCGATTCCGATTCCTGGTTACGACGCCGTATGGTAGCAGATTGCCGGGCGCAAATGTCTGGGTGCATCGTTCGCGGGTTTGTTCGCGCCGAAGGCATCGGCTATTATGGATAGCGCGTAAAGTCATACTCGCAATTTTCGGTTTGTTCGTTAAGCGAACAGGGAGGATCAGGCATGGCAATCTCGATAGGGGCGGCCGCTCCGGATTTCGTGTTGAAGGATCAAAGCCAGAAGGAAGTGAAGCTTTCCGATTTTCAGGGGAAGAAAAACGTGGTGATTGTGTTCTACCCGCTGGATTGGAGCCCGGTGTGCACGAATGAACACGCCTGCTTCGTGAACGACATGAAGCGCTTTGAGCAACTGGACGCGCAGGTGCTGGGGATCAGCGTGGACAGCGCGTGGTCACACAAAGCTTTCGCGGAGAAGATGGGAATTCATTATCCATTGTTGGCGGATTTTCAGCCGCGCGGCGCGGTGGGCGAAAAATTCGGCGTGTACCTGGCGGAAAAAGGGATCACCGGGCGCGCGATTGCGATCGTCGACCGCTCCGGGAAAATCGCGTGGTTCAAGAATTACGATATTCCCGCGCTGCCGGATTTGAAGGAAGTTGCCGACGCGCTGGCGAAAGTGGGTTAGTTCGTTCCACGCCGTGCGCTGGTGCGTCCGGCCGAGGGGGGCGCTGCGCTTTTATTTGGGCGTAGCGTCTTTGTCGGGAGCGGGCTTAGACGATTCTGCGGGCGAGTCGACCAGCGGCTGCGAAAATGTGCGGATGTAATCCACGAGTTGCCAGCGCTCCTCTTCGCTCAGTTTGCCTTTGAAACCCGGCATGGGGCGATGCCCTTCCGAAATTTTCCAGAAGAGTTCGCCGTCGGTCAACTGGCTCATGGTGTGCGCGTCAGTGAAATTCGTTGGCGCGATCGATAGTTTTTCCGCGCGTTCTCCTTTCCCGTTGCCCTCTTCGCCGTGGCAATTCTCGCAGCGGTCGGCGTAGGTGCTCATGCCCATGCCGATGGTTTGCGGCGTGGGAGGATACGGATTCTTCATTTGCTTAGCTTTTTCTGGCGCGGTCCAGTCGCTGAGGGAATAGACGACGACGCTGCCGGCGATCGCAACGATGACGAAAACAACTAGAATTCCGAGCAGGTTGGGTTTGAAACCGGAGTTGGGCTTGCGGTCAGCGAGTTTATCGGAGGCCATGATTCGCGAGTTTGCCTGTGGAACTTGGTGGCTGCAGGAAAATCTTCGCACTCCGGTGGAGGATTTTCAACTGGCCGAGAGGGCGGGCGTCCGCGCGAGGGGTCTAGCGCGCGGCGTGGACGGCCTGGTAGACGGAGATCAGCACGATGATCAGCATGGCGACGACGTAAATGCGCAGGGCCCAGAGCAAGACCTTGGTTCCGAACGAAAGATTTTTCCGGCCAAAATGAGTGCGGCGCTTGGCGGCGACGACCTGGTCGGCTTCGAGCAGGGAGAGAACGGCGCGAGGGTCCTGCAAGGTCAGTTGTTCGGAGTTGACGCCGACTGGCGCGACGGCGCTTTGATTTTCAGGGACATGCGCGTAGTGTGAATCCAATTTCGTTCCTCCCGAAGACGAATGTCACGTTGCCACGGACCGTTCCACGCCGAAAAAAGTTTAGCCGCCCAACCATTTGGGAAACACAGTGGCGAGTCCGAAACCTAGCCCGGCAATAATCAGAAGAACAGTGACGGTGACGCCTGCGAGGTTCGCCCAAAAACCGTTCACGAGCTCGCCCATCACTTCCGGATCGTTTACTAGCAGCAGCAGAAAAGCCAACGCCGGAGGCATGGCCAGGACGGCGATCACGTTGACCGTCAAGACTACGAACTCGAGCGGAAAATGCGGGATTAGGACGAGAGCAGCCGCGGCGCAGGCCGAGCCGAAGAGCGTCAGATAGAAAGGCCACGCTTCACGCAGCGGACGATTCAAGCTGTGGCCCGTCTGCATGACTTCACCGAAGGCGTAGGCGGACGAAGTGGAGATGGCGATGGCGGCGACGATGCCGGCTTCGAAAATGCCGAGAGCGAAAAGCGCGGCGCCAGTGCGGCCGATTAATGGCTCGAGCGCTTCGGCGAATTGCGCAGCTTGAAAATCCGCAGCGTTGATGCCGTGATGAAATAGCGGCACGGTGGCCAGAATCGCCGCGATGGCGAATATGGAAGCGAGCAGGGCGCCGAGGAGAGTATCGAAGCGGCCGGCGTTGATATCGCGTGGCTGCATGCCTTTATCCACGACGGCGCTCTGCTGAAAGAAAAGCATCCAGGGCGTGACAGTGGCTCCGATGGTGGCGAGTATCAGCAAGAGAATTTCATAGCGGCTGCCACCGGGGAACGGCATCCAGGTGAGCATGGCATGACCGACGGCGTGCCAATCGGGCCGCGCCAGGATGGCCGCGGGAATAAACAGGCCGTTGAAGATGGCGAGGCTGAGCGTGATTCGTTCCCAGGTCCAATAGCGGCCGGTGGTGATGGCGGCGACGACGATGACGAGCGCGCCGCCCACGGCAATCGCAGGCCGAACGCCGAAGAAGCCCAGGCCAGCCCGCACGCCGATGAATTCCGTGACCAACGTGAGAAAATTTCCGAAGATCAAGTCGCCCATGGCGAAGAAGCCCCAAAATTTTCCGAAGCGATCGAAGATAAGTTCGGCGTGGCCACGATGAGTAACGGCGCCGAGACGCACCGTCATTTCCTGCACGATAAAGCCCATGATGAAGGTGAGCACGACGAACGGAATGAAGAAGCCGACGCCATAGCGCGAACCGTCCGCGGAGTAGGACAACATGCTGGGAGCGTCGTTTTCGCCGAGGAAGACCAGAACTCCCGGGCCGACCAAAAGCCACAGCAAGCGGATGCCGCCGAACTTCTTGGAACGGCCTTTCCATCGCGCACGCGCCACTTCCCAACGGTCGCGAGCGCGATCCACGTCCTCGTGAGTGACGAGGCCGATCAGCTCCGGCGCTGCGGCGGACGCCACGGCGGATTCGGTGGTGGGATGGGCCCTCTGACCGGCGAGGAGGCTCGGGTTTTTGTCGGGACTGTCCACGGGTTAACCTAGCTAAACTCTCGATATAAACTACGCTTAACAATTGGGAAGGTCAATCCCTCCTGCAGGATGCGTGAGCAAAAACTAATCCAGGGTGATTCCCTGCTCTGCTATAGTGAGCGGGAAATCCTTGGAGGAGCGCGCCAATGAGCGAGCCGGCGAACCAGCAGCAGAAGCAACAAGTGCAGATCAAGGCGGACGAAAAGGAATTACTGGGGCAATATTCGAATCTCGCGGTAATTCATCACAACGGCGAAGAGTTTACGCTCAACTTCATTTATTTATTTCCCAGCGTGCCCCAGGGCAAGCTGGTTTCCAGCGTGATTTTAAGCCCGGCGCATGCGAAGCGGTTGCTGCAGGCGTTGAAAGAAAATGTAGCGCGGTTCGAGGCACAGTTTGGGACTCTGCCGGAAGGTTCCGGGCCGGCTCCGGATACCAATTTCGGATTTGTGCAGTAGGCCGCGCGGGCGGCTAGCAGGCGTGGGAATCAGCGACGACCCAATTTCCACTTGGCTCGAGGAATTCCAGACCGACAGCGAAACCTGATTGCGGAGTGATCTGGCAATAGGCGACGCGCGCGATTGCACGAAATGCGCCGGTGAGCGTGGAGATCGTCAGGCGATCACCTGTGTTCCAGCGGCGCATGCTGAAGACGCGAGCGCCACGCGAGCTGACGTTCTCTGTGAAAGTGGTTTCCGTGCCGGGCAGAGCGGGGTGACCGGTGATTTGCACGCCCACTTCCATCGGTATGCGCGTCTCGCGACGCGGTCCGACGAAATTTTTTGGGATCCCCATCCCAAATGGCACTTTCAATGATCCCCCTTCCTACAGGCAGGCCGCGACATGCCCCAAGCGAAATTTTTTGTGGCCCTTGCCCTTCATGCGGTACAGCGCGCGATCGGCGGCTCCCAAAAGCTTTTCGATTGTGGTGCCATCGTCGGGATAGACGGCGACGCCCACACTGACGGTGATGGGAGGCTGCTGGCCGTCGTTCTTTAACTGTTCGCAGATGCGCGCGGCTGCTTGTGCGGCGTCTGCTTCGCTGGACTCTGGAAGTATCAGGGCGAATTCGTCGCCGCCGTAGCGTGCCGGGGTGTCAATCGCGCGGCTGCCGTCGGCCAAGGCAGTGCCGAGGCGTTTGATAGCGCGGCTGCCGGTGAGATGGCCGAAGCGATCGTTGATTTTCTTCAGCTCGTCCAGATCGAAAAGCAAAACGGCGAAACTGCGGTTGGTGCGGCGCGAGCGCTGGATTTCGGTTTCCAGCACTTCGACGAGACGACGATGATTCGCGAGCCCGGTGAGCGGATCGGAAGCGGCCAAATGACTGACCTGGTCGAAGAGTTGCGCGTTATCGAGCAGAGTGCCGCCGAGCACGATGACGTAACTCATCACCATCATGAAATGCGCGAGCGTGTAGGGAGCGTCGAGATGATGCTGTGACTCGCTCATGGTGACGTGGCAGAGAACGTTCAACGCCGCTGCCAGGAACAACGCACGATCGAGGTAGGCGCCGGCGCGATTCAGGCGACGGGCGTAGCCGATCGTGGCCGCGAGATAGATTGCCGCGGGCAGCAGGTCCGCTGGACGCGGGATGATGGCGCCGGGATGAATCTTCGGCGCGTGAGGGAGCATGAAATAAAAGACGCTCGTGAGATACGCGACGCCGCCGACCATCAGCGTGGCGGCGGCCATTTCCTTGGCGGGTTCGCGCGCAATGGGGATGCGGCGCTCGACTGCCAGAGCTGCCAGCAGCAATACTCCAAGAAGAGTGCGGCCGGCGAGCCAGCCGTAGGAAATGGAATCTCCCGGCGTGGGCGTGACCAACATGCCGCGATAGAACGTCATGCTCGTGCCGGCTTCGATCAGGCCCGCCAGCACAAATCCAAATGCGAGGATGAGAGAAATTCGATCGTGAGTGCCGCGAAAGCGGACCAGCGCGTTGGCCGCGAAAGTGAAGCCGATGAGGCTTCCCGCCATTTGCAAATAGGTGTCGAGGAGCGGATCCGCAATGTACCCGGAATTACGGAGAACCCAGAGTGAAACGAGGAACGCGCCTCCGGCAATCGTCCAAAGAAGGACCAGGCGGAAGCGATGAAGAAGTCCCCAAAAGCTGCCCAAACGAGCCACAATTCCCCCAAGAATCTGACACTTTCCCGCAAAGTACCGAGCAAGCGCGATGCCGTTCGTCCAAATGGTTCTAGTACCAATTAAGCTGATTATTATGAACAGTATAGAAGAGAACGCGCGTCGGGCACGGCTGCCCTAAACGCGCAACTCCTCGAGGCGTGGGGTAGAAACGTTACAGTCTATTACGGGGACTACCCAGGATGTGACGCTTCAGGACTTGGCCGGTGGAGGGGGCAGCTCGTGGGCCTGGACGACGCTTTGGAACGTGGAGCGCTTGTGCGAGCCGTCGCAAAATGGCTTGCGTTCCGAGAAGCCGCAACGGCAGAGGCCGATCTTGGTGCGTCCGCCCAGACCGTAGGCGTGGCCTTCCTGGTCGACCACTTCGACCACACCGTCAATCAACAGCGGTCCGTTATTCACAACTGTAACTTTTACGTCTGGCATTCGATCCTCCGATCGAGAGGGCTGGATGTTCGCCGCGGGGGGCGCGCCGAGGGCGCGAGATGTTCAGAGCCGATCAGTATTTCGGCACCGAAGGGTCCACGTCATCGGACCACGCAAGGATACCACCCTTTAGGTTCAGAATTTTGCGAAAGCCCGCGCGCTGCAGGAACTCGACGGCTTCGGCGGAACGTTTTCCGCTGCGGCAGTGTGCGACGATTTCGCGGGAGCTATCGAGTTCGCTGACGCGCTTGGAGAGATCGCCAAGAGGGATTAGGTGGCCGCCGAGATTACAGATCTGATATTCGTGCGGTTCGCGAACATCGAGGATGTAGAGATCGTCGCCGCGATCCAGGCGCGATTTCAGTTCGCGCGGAGTGATTTCGGGGACAGAAGTCTGCGGCGCGGGAGCCTCTTCACCGCGAATACCGCAGAATTCGGCGTAGTCAATCAATTCTGTGATGGTGGGATGCGTGCCGCAGAGCGGGCAATCGGGATTTTTGCGCAACTTGAGCTCGCGGAAGCGCATGGCTAGAGCGTCGAAGAGCAACAAGCGACCGACCAGCGGATCGCCGGCTCCGATGATGAGCTTCAGCGTTTCGGCTGCTTGAATCGAGCCTACTATTCCGGGCAACACGCCGAGCACGCCGCCTTCGGCGCAGGACGGCACGAGACCGGGAGGCGGCGGTTCCGGGTACAGGCAGCGGTAGCAGGGGCCATCGGGATAGCCGAATACCGTTACCTGGCCTTCGAAGCGAAAAATCGAGCCGTAGACGTTGGGCTTGCCGAGGAGCACGGACGCATCGTTGACGAGGTAACGCGTGGGGAAATTATCGGTACCGTCCACGATGATGTCGTAGTCCTTCAGGATGTCGAGAGCGTTTTCGCTGGAGAGATGCGTTTCGAACGTGTCGATCTGAATGTCGGGATTCAGGTCGCGCAGGCGATCGCTGGCTGCGGCAATTTTCGGGCGGCCTACGTCTTTGGTGCCGAATAGAATCTGGCGCTGCAGATTCGTGGAATCCACTGTGTCGAAATCAACCAGGCCGATCCGACCGACTCCGGCCGCAGCGAGATACAGGCCCAGAGGCGCGCCGAGGCCACCGGTGCCGATGCAGAGAACTTTGGCCTGTTTGAGCTTCAGCTGACCTTCCATGCCGACTTCGGGCATGATCAGGTGGCGGCTGTAGCGCAGGATTTCTTCCTTGGAAAGCGATTCGGGTGCGGTGACAGGCGTCGGATTCGCGGAAATTTCTGATTTGGTGGCCATTGCAAAACTCTCCCGGTTAATTGTGTGCGCCGCCGGCAATCGAGGGCACGATGCTGACGATATCGCCGTCGCGAAGCTGAGTCTGATCCTTTTGCAGGTAACGGATGTCTTCATCGTTCACGTAGACGTTGACGAAGCTGCGCAGTTTACCATCGTCGGAATAAAGATGCTTCTTCAGGTCGCCGAAGCGCAGCGTGAGTCCGTTCAGGGCTTCGGCCACGTTGTTGGCCTGCAACTCGACGCTTTCCTGTTTGCCTGCGTATGCGCGCAGCGGCGTGGGGATGATCACTTTCACTGGCATTCGCATTCCTCCTGTGGGCCTATGCTGCTGTTATCCAACCGTTACGCAGCGGATCGGGATTGGCGGAATACTTTAACTTAGATGCTGGCAGAGTGGGCGGAAGATTCCATGGCCTCGAAGTCATAGGCGGAGCGATCGTCGCGCAAGCGCCAGGAATTCATATCGCGCGGCTGGCCGGTTTGCACGCTGACGATGATGTAGCTGTACCAGGGCCAGGCATGCTCGCGATCGAATTCGCTGGGGCGCGCCGGAGCGTCGGGATGCGAATGATACCAGCCGATGAGATCGATATTTTTTTCGCGCGCGGTGTTCTCGGCGAGTCGCACGTCGCCGGGGGTGACTTCGAAGCGGTTGCGCGGGGAGTCGTCGCGGCGATTGGCGAGGGGCAGCAGTGCCAGGACTTCGCGCAAGCCGTCGTAGTCGCGGCCGAGGATAGCGCCGCAACATTCATGGGGGTAGGTTTCGACGCCGTGGGCGCGGATCTGGTTGGCGAGTTCTTCGCGGATTTTCAGCAGCGGGGCGCTCATGCTTCGCTCCAGAATTGCTCGGTTAGATATTTTTCGCCAGAATCGGGGAAAAGGGTGACGATTACGGCGCGCTCATTCGCAGGTAGGCGGCGGGCGACGTCCGAGCAAGCCCAGAGGGCCGCGCCGGAACTGACGCCGCCGAGGATGCCTTCTTCGCGAGCGAGACGGCGGACGAGTTGGTGGGCATCTTCGGTGCGCACGGCGATGTCTTCGTCTGCGAGGCTGGCGTCGTAAATGCGCGGGACTAAGGCGGTGGCGAGGTGCTTCAGGCCTTCGAGGCCATGGAAACCGGAGTCCGGTTGAAAACTGATGCAGCGAATTGCGGGATTTAGTTCCTTCAGGCGGCGGGTGGTGCCGACGAAGGTGCCGGTGGTGCCTAGGCCTGCGACGAAGTGGGTGATCGTGCCCTTGGTTTGCTGCCAGATTTCGGGAGCGGTGGTGGTGTAGTGCGCGGCGGGATTCGCGGGATTGCTGTATTGATCAGGGTAAAAATATTTTTCGCGATCCGATTCGTAAATTTCGCGCACGCGGCGGATGGCGCCGTCCGTGCCTTCGTCGCCGGGCGTATAGACAATGTCCACGCCGTAGGCTGCGAGAATGTGTTTGCGTTCGGGCGAGGCACTGGTGGGGAGGCAAAGTTTCACGCGATAGCCGAGCGCAGCGCCGATCATGGCGTAGGCGATGCCGGTGTTGCCGCTGGTGGCGTCGAGAATTATTTTTCCGGAGCGCAGATCTCCGGAGCGTTCGCCGGCGCGGATCATGGAGTAACCGGCGCGGTCTTTCACGGAGCCGCCGGGATTGAACCATTCGGCTTTGGCGTAAAATTCGACGTTGGGGAAGCCGGTGACGATGCGCTCGAGGCGCAGTAGCGGAGTGTTGCCGATGCGGTCGAGCAGATGCTCGCCCACTGCGACCTTGGCGACGCCGGCCGGATCGTGCGGGGCGACTGTCGATTTGTTGGCTGCGTTCACGGTGCTTGGTTCCTATCTGGATCTGAAGCTCAGGCGAGCAATTCGATGTGATTCGCGACGAGTTGCCGCGGGCCTGGGCGTTAGATGCTGCTCGAAACGCCTGATATTCAGGTATCTGCGACCAGTTTAGCAGAATGCCGGCGCGGTTCCGGTTGAAACTGGGCAAGCAATATTCCCATACCTGGCGCGGCGGCCGCAAACTGCTTGGCGGGAGCGATTTTTGTCTTTACACGCAGGCGGGCGAGTCCCTATTCTGGAGTGGCCATGTGGTATGTGAACAAACTATTCGATCAGGCGCTCGTGGAGTCAATTTCCGCGAAGGGCTTTTTGGTGCGCAACTCCGGCGGCGTGGTGCGGATTGAAAAATATAATTGCGGAGCGGAGCTGCGCAAGACGCCGGAAAGCCTGTTCCAGATGACCGAAATTCCCTGCATCATGATGCAGGGGCAATTCACGACGTTGTGGGATGCGGGATATCAGAAATTTCTGATCGGGCATGAAGGCAAAAAATTTCCTGTGCAGGTGAAACAGCTCGGTGATCTGCGGCGATTCAACGAAGAATTGCGCACGGCGCTGGGCGTGGCGACGTATTACAACGAAGCGCTAGGCTCGACGTGCGCTTTTAGCGTGTATGACCGGGTGAAGGGGCGTCCGGGCGACGTGCCGGATGAGAGCGTTGGGGCGCAGGAAGAATCGGAGCACTAGACCACGTTTAGATTCCAGTCGCACGGAAGAAAAAAGCAGAGCCCTCACTCGCTTCGCGGGTTCGCGATGACAATTTCGGTAAATTTCCTCGAAATGTAACTTACCAGATTCGGTAGCGACCTCAAACCAATCAGATTTTCACGCTTTCCAGGGAGCGGCGGAGGCGCGCAGCGTCCACGCGATGTTGCGTGAAGAACTGCGCGCCGATGAAAATTACCGGGACGTCGTTGGTGTAGCGCGCACGGAGGACTGGGTCGTCATCAATGTCCACTTCTTGTAGGCGCGCGTCGAGCGCTTTGAGGATCGGGGTCATCGCGGCTTTGGCTTCTTCGCAAAGGTGGCAGCCTTCGCGCATGTACATGGTAACGTCACGCGGGGCGGCGAGTGCTAAGCGGCCTTCTTCGGTGCGGCGGTAAAAATCGCTGCCGCTATCAGGACTGAGCAGGCCCTGCTTCACTAGCTCTGTCACTGCATCTAAGACTGCTTCGCGATCAGCCGGGATATTGCCGGCGACGAATTCGAAGAGCGTGTGCAGGTCTAGCGAGGGACGATCGAGTTGGTCGAAAGTGTAGAGAATTCGTTGCGCGACGGTTTGCATGGCGTCAATGTGCGCGAGACGTTCTGAGCGTTGCGCTACGGCTTGATGGTGTGGAACTGCTGAAATGGGCCGAGGGACGGGAAAAATGCGCGCGAGCGGTAGAGTTCGGCGATCTGGCGGATGTGGCCCAGGTCGTGGAAGGCCCACTCGTTCATTAGCTGGCCGACGGTAATGGGTCCGATTTTGGCGTGTTGCCCGCCGCGCGCGAGAACACCCGGCGGAACGTAGCGCAGCGCGGAGAGGCTGCGGTCGCGCTCGTGGCAGAATTTTTTCAGATATTCGCGGGCTTTGGTGGCGGAGTAGCGGCCGGAGGCGTAGGCTGCGTTTTGATCGTAGGCCTCGAGCTGCGGATTATTTTTCTCGAGCATCAGTTGGATTCGGTCGCGAAAGCCGACGACTTCGACTTCCGCCAGATGCGCGAGGACTTCGCTGATGGACCAGCGATCGGCGGCAGGCTTCCAGTGGAGTTGCTCGTCGCTGGCAGCCCACACGATTTTTTCGATGATGATTGGAGTTTGCTCCAGGACGGCGATGCCCGGCAGCGCGTCTGGGCTTGGAGTAGCGGCCATCAAATCCTCCCGAAAAGCGGCGAAGAAATTCTTTTATACAGGAATGCGCGGGGGTTGTCGAAGGGGTGCTTGTGTGGGGCGTTGGCGCGTGGTACACCGAAGGGCGGCGTTTCGTCGAGCGGCGAGCGCGATAGAAGGCGTGGCACATACGAGGTGCAGCGGCATGGCGCAGGTTCTGGCTCTGGTGGACGATTTATTTTTTCAGGCGAAAATTCTGGAGACCGCGAAGCTTTTGGGAATTACCGTGCGCACTAGCACGACGAGCGACGCGTTGCTTGCGGAAATTGCGAAGGAAACGCCGAACCTGGTGATTGTGGACCTGAACACGCACGGGGCGCCACTGCAAGCGATTGAAAAAGTGCGTGCGGGGCACCCCGGTCTGCCGTTGATTGCATTTCTTTCGCACGTGCAGACAAATCTGGCGCAACAGGCGCGGGCGGCGGGGTGCACGCACGTGCTGCCGCGTTCGCAATTCACGCACGACCTTGCAACCATACTGGCGCAGGCGAAGTCTTAGTGCTGATGATCAATCGAAGCTTCCGCTCGCGGTGCGGTGAGATTGGCGCGATGGCAGCAGCATTACTGCTCGTCGCCGCGATGACGATAACGACTCCGGCGCGCGCGCAGGAATCGGGCGATGCGGCGGACCCGGCTGCGGCTTTGGCTGACACGCTGGTGGCAGCTTGCCGCGCGAACGAAGCTGAATTTGCTAGTCATCTCACGAGCGCCAACGCCGCGGCATTTCGCGCGCTGCCCGCGACGCAGCGCAGCGAATTGATGAAGCGGCTTTCGCTTTCCGATGAGCCGGGCAAGCCGCTGCTTTCCGCCGACGATCAAAAACATATCGTGCTGCGGTGCCGGGCTGCGAATAACACGGTGGAATACCGGTTCGGCACGACGCGCGTGCAGGAAAATCTGGCGTTCATTCCGGTGGCGGTGGTGAATAGCGAACAGGCGGAATTTGGCATGGTGCACGACAGCGGCGGTTGGCGGCTACTGTCGTTGGGATTGGTTTTGTTCGACGTTCCGCAACTGGCGAAGCAGTGGGCGGTGGCGGATCTGGCGGCGCGCGAGGACGCGGCGATTGCCGATCTGCGTTCGCTGGCAGAGGCGATACGGCGTTATCAGCGCGCATTCGGAAAATTGCCGGAGACGCTGGCGCAACTGGGTCCGGCGCCAAAGGATCAAATCTCGCCGGAGCAGGCTTCGCTGGTACCGGCAGACATGGCGGCCGGAAAACAGGGCGGCTATATTTTTCGCTACCGCATTTCGCCGGACGCCAATGGAAATGACAACGATTTCGAACTGGCAGCTACGCCTGAGGCTTACGGGCGGCCCGGCAAGCGATCGTTCTTCATGGACACTGCCGGAAAAGTTCACGGCGACGATAAGCGCGGGAAGGTTGCGACGGGGGACGATGCGCTGATCCCCGGAGAAAAGGCCGCGGACGAAAAGTAAACGTGACATTGCGCGGCGTCAGGTATAATGCCTGCCAGTTTCGATAGTCTTTCACGCGGTTGCGGCCTGATTGCAGTCCAATCTTGCGCTGAAACGCGAAAAGGAATGCGGATGTCACAGTCGAAGGTGTTGGCCGATCGAATTTATTCCGGCGAAGGAATTGCGGCTGATGCGTTGCGCATCGTCGCGGCAAATTTTTTGCTGGTCTTGTGCGCGCACATCGTGATTCCACTGCCTTGGACGCCGGTGCCGATCACTGGCCAGACCTTTGGCGTGTTGCTGGTAGCCGTGCTGCTGGGCGCGCGACGCGGGGCGATCACTTTGATTTTGTATTTGCTCGAGGGCGCGGCCGGATTACCTGTGTTTCAGCCGCTGGGACTGGCTGGGCTGGCACGCTTCACTGGACCGACTGCTGGATATTTATTTTCGTATCCGTTTGCTGCCTCTGTGACCGGCTGGCTGGTGGAGCGCAGCGCGAAGATAGGAAACGCGCGCCATGAAGGCTCGCGGCCGGCGGGATTGCCCCTAATTGGCGCGTTGATTTCTGGTGAAGCGATTATTTTTGCCTGTGGCTGCGCGTGGCTCGCGTGGTTCCTGGGAAAGAGTTGGAGCGTGGCGTGGAGTCTGGGTGCGCTGCCATTTCTTCCGGGCGAAATCATAAAAATGGCGTTGATCGTAATTGCTGCCGACGGATTGCAGCTGGCGCGAAGAGAAGCGTAGGCAAGCGGCATAGATAGATAGGCAGGCCCCAGTCCTGGCGTAAAAATCTTGTAATTTCGTCGTTCGGATTCCCGATCATGCCCACGCAGACCGTGCCGCAGAAGCAAAGTCCCGAAGACGCACTGCGTTCCGCAAACACAAAATTCTATGCAGCATTCGAATCGCTAGATCTCGCTGAAATGGAAGCCGTGTGGTCGCACGACGACGGCGTGACCTGCGTGCATCCGGGGTGGGATTTGCTGCTAGGCTGGGACGAAGTGCGCGAGCGATGGGCGCGGCTATTCGCACATGCCAAACGCGTGCGGATCGCTTTGAGCGGCGTGTGGGTGCGCGTGGAGGGCGATGTGGGATGGGTTTCCTGCACGCAACACGTGACTACGGCGTTTGCGGACGGATTCGATGACGCCATGGTACAAACCACAAATATTTTCCTGCGCCGCGACGAGCAGTGGCTGTTGGTGGCGCATCATGCCTCACCTTTGCCGGCTTCCCCGCGTTCGCCGGTGCAATAGGCGCAGGGGCGGTTCGGAACGCTCGGCGAGAGATTTGCAAATCCAGAACGGCTTATAATGGATTGGCGTGTTTATACGAGAGGAATGCCGCATGAAAATTGGTAGGCTCGCATTGATCTTGTTCTTACTGATGATGCCGGACGCGGCGGTGCGCGGCATGGCGCAGGAAGCCGCCAAAGATTCGCCCTCAGCCGTTGCCGCGAAACAGATCATCCAGGAATTGGTCGCCGGACAGTTTGATAAAGTGGAAGCGCTGTACGACGCGCGGATGGCCGGGGCGCTGCCGGCCGGAAAACTCGCGGACGGCTGGCGGGAACTGGTCAGGCAAGCGGGGGCATTCCAGAACATAACCAGTACAGAGACGACACAGACGCAGGGACTACAAGTAGTGAAGATGGAGTGCAAGTTTGAGAACGCGGTCCTGGACGCGACGGTGGTCTTCAATCCCGACGGAAAACTGGGAGGATTGAGCTTCCGTCCGCAGCAGGCTCCTCCGCCGCCGTGGACTTCACCCGCGTACGCCAAGCAAAATTTATTCAGCGAGCAAGCATTAACTTTAGTGAACGGAAGGTTCGAATTTCCCGGTACGCTCACCGTTCCCAACGGTGACGGGCCGTTTCCGGCCGTGGTGCTGGTGCAGGGATCGGGCCCGCAGGATCAGGACGAGACTCTCGGGCCGAACAAGCCGTTCAAGGATTTCGCGTGGGGATTGGCCAGCCGCGGCATCGTGGTGTTCCGTTACACCAAGCGCACACTAAAATATACCGTGCAAAGCAGCGACGATCCTATGCGCATGACTGTGGAGGATGAAACGATCAGCGACGCGCGCGCGGCCGTGGCGCTGGTCGCGAAACAGCCGAAAGTGAATCCGAGACAAGTTTTCCTGCTAGGGCACAGCATGGGAGCATATCTGGCGCCGCGGATTGTCACGGGCGACGCGGAAATTGCGGGAATCATCATGCTGGCGGGGAACGCGCGGCCTTTGGAGAAAGTGGTCCTGGAACAAATTCACTATCTAGCGGCAATGAATGGCAAGCCCACGGAAGCGGAACAAAAGAACATTGATGCAGCCGAAGACGGGGCAAAACAAATCGAAAGCCCTGGCTTGAAACCGGACGACAAGATCGATTTCCTGGGGGCGACGATGTATGGGGCGTATTGGCTGGACCTGCGCACCTACGATCCGCTGAAAACCGCGGCCAAACTGAAAATTCCAATTTATATCGCGCAGGGCGGACGGGATTATCAGGTGACGTCGTCGAACTTTCAGGCTTGGTCGGATGCGTTGGCGAATAATCGGAATGTGACGCTGCGAATCTATCCGGATCTGGACCATCTGTTCATGCATGGAACCGGCGCATCGAAGCCCTCGGACTATGCGCGGCCGGATCATGTGTCGGAAGAAGTGGTGGAAAACATCGCTACGTGGATTCTGCCGAGCGAGAAGCCTGGAACGCTGGCTAAGCCCCACTGAGCAGCAGGTCAATCGGAAATGCGAATACGAATGGAAAGCGAAGCTGACGCGAATGATGTTACCGTCGAGGGTCGGCGATCATGGCGGCGCGCGGACGGGCGGCCGTCATCTGTACCTTCGGCCATGGCGTATGCTATTCTTGTTTTGCTAATTCGGCGCTCTGGCCCGAAGACGCACACACCTTGGTTTCTTTCACTGCGACGGGTAAGACGGCTAGCGCATCATAGTCTTCACGGCGTCTTCAGAGTTGGGCTGAGGTGACTGACGATTTCGCGCGAGAGCTAGGATGGACCCAGCATGTCCACACCAGCCGCTGTACAAAAAACAACAGAGATTCGTCTGGCGCATTCGCCGGATAGCGACGACGCGTTCATGTTCTACGCGCTAGCGACGGGGAAAGTGCGCCTGCCAGGCGTGAAGTTCGAGCATATTTTGTCGGACATCGAGTCGCTGAACCAAGCCGCGAAAAAAGAAGTGTACGACGTGACGGCGATCAGTTTTTACGCATACCCGTTTGTGGCGGATAAATATGTGCTGATGGATTGCGGCGCAAGTTTCGGCGAGGGCTATGGGCCGATCGTTGTTTCCGGGCATCCCATCAAGAAAACTGAACTGGCCGGACGTAAAATCGCGATTCCGGGGATGCTGACGACTTCTTATCTGGCGCTTAAACTTTTTGAGCCGAACGTCGAGACGGTGACGATGCCTTTCGACAAGATTCTGGATGCGGTGCAGAACAAGGAAGTGGAAGCAGGGCTGCTGATTCACGAAGGGCAACTGCTTTTCTCGCAGATGGGTTTGCATCGCGTGGTGGACCTGGGCCAGTGGTGGCAGGAACAAACCGGGTTGCCGTTGCCGCTGGGCGCGAATGCGATTCGCCGGAAGCTGGGCGAGGATTTGGGCCGGCAGGTATCGCGCGTAATTCGCGAGAGCGTTTCGTACGCGTTGGATCATCGCGAGCCGGCGCTGAATTACGCGCTGCAATTTGCGCGCGACATGGATCCGACCCTGGCCGACAAATTCGTGGGAATGTATGTGAACCGCTGGACTCTGGATTACGGCGAAGAAGGACGCAGGGCCGTGCGCGAACTGCTGGCGCGCGGAGCCGCCGCAGGCCTGCTTCCCGGAGACGTGCCGGTGGAATTTCTGAGCAGCACGGTGAGCGAAACGCCTTCACGATCCGCCTAACGCAGAAAAATTCGAATTGCAGCGCGGGTTGCCGTCGTTGTTGTGTTGCAGGCGCGCGGCCAAATGCCGCCGACCTTCCTGCCCGCCTCCTTCAGGTAAAATTAACGAACCCATGACCAACCTGATCCAACAGGGCCTGGCCCTTCGCGAATTGCTTCGTGAACGCATCCTGATTCTGGATGGCGCGATGGGCACGATGCTGCAGCAGGCCAATCTGACGGCGGCGGATTTCGGCGGCCCGGATCTCGACGGCTGCAATGAAAATCTGGTGCTGAGCCGGCCGGACGTGGTGCTGGAAATCCACCGCAAATATCTGCACGCGGGTTCGGACATCATCGAGACGAATTCGTTTGGCAGCACGCCGGTGGTGCTGGCGGAATACGGCTTGGGCGAACAAGCTCGCCGAATCAGCCGCGTCGCCGCGGAACTGGCGCGCAAAGCCGCGGACGGATTTTCCAGGGCGGGCAAGCCGCGATTTGTGGCGGGTTCGATGGGGCCGACTACGCGGGCGATCAGCGTGACCGGCGGAATTACTTTCGAGCAACTGCGCAATAATTATTACGAGCAGGCCAGCGGCTTGATGGAAGGCGGCGCGGACATCCTGCTGCTGGAAACGTGCCAGGATACGCGGAATATCAAGGCCGGTTTGCTGGCGATACAGGAATTGGCGCGGGAGTTGGGCGCGCCGATTCCGCTGATGGTTTCGGTGACGATTGAGGCGATGGGGACGATGCTGGCTGGTCAAGGCATCGAGGCGTTGTGGGCTTCGCTCGATCACGTGGATTTGATTTCGCTGGGATTGAATTGCGCGACTGGCCCGGAATTCATGACGGACCACGTGCGCACTTTGCAGGGCCTGACCAATCGCGCGGTTTCCTGTTATCCGAACGCGGGATTGCCGAACGAAGAGGGCTTGTACCAGGAGACGCCGACTTCGCTGGCGGATCAGTTGGAGAGATTTATTGATCGCGGGTGGTTGAATATTGTGGGCGGCTGTTGCGGGACCACCGAGAAACATATTCGCGCGATGGCGCAGATGGTGGAAGGAAAAAAGCCGCGCCGCACGCCGGAGCCGAATCACCGGGCCGTTTATTCGGGGATTGAGATTATTGAGGCGGAAGAAAGCACGCGGCCTTTGATCGTTGGCGAGCGAACAAACGTGATCGGTTCGCGGCTCTTCAAGAATTTGGTGGCCGCTGAACAATGGGAAGAGGCCACCGAGATTGCGCGGCGGCAGGTGAAAAGCGGGGCGCACATTGTGGACGTCTGTCTGCAGAACACGGATCGCGAGGAGTTGAACGATATTCCGCCGTTCTACGAGCAGCTGATCCGCAAGATCAAGGCGCCGATCATGATTGACACGACGGATCCGCGCGGCGTGGAGCTGGCGCTGACGTATTGCCAGGGCAAAAGCATCATCAATTCGATCAACCTGGAAGATGGCGAAGAAAAATTCGAGAAGATCTGTCCGCTGGCGCGCACGTATGGGGCGGCGGTGATCGTTGGCTGCATTGACGAGGACGCGGTGCAGGCGCAGGCGTTCACGCGCGAACGCAAACTCGAAGTGGCGGAGCGCTCTCACAGATTGCTGACCGAGAAATTCGGCATCCACGCGGAAAATATAATTTTCGATCCGCTGGTATTTCCCTGCGCTACGGGCGACGAGAATTATATCGGCGGCGCGGTGGAAACCATCGAAGGCATACGGCTGGTGAAGCAGCACATTCCGTATGTACGCACTGTGCTGGGAATTTCAAATGTGTCGTTCGGGCTGCCGGCGGGCGCGCGCGAAGTGGTGAACTCCGTCTTCCTGTACCACTGCACGAAGGCTGGCTTAGATCTGGCGATTGTGAATGCGGAGCGCATCGAGCGGTTTGGATCCATTCCAGAGCGCGAGCGCAAGCTGGCCGAGGATTTACTTTTCAACAAGCCGCCAGCCGGAATTCCCGACGCTGGGCCCGAAGCGGAACTGCTGCGCAGCGCGGCTGCCGATTGGCGCCAGCAAACGCGCGAGCAGAAGGCGGCGATCAATCAATTTCACATCGCGGCGATTGCCGAACATTTTCGCGGGACCGGAGCTCGCAAGAAAGAGCGCGCTGCGGACTTGCCTCTGGACCAGCGGCTCGCGAATTACATCATCGAAGGCTCGAAAGACGGGCTGGTTGACGATCTGAATCGCAAACTCGCGGAGAAAGTGGCGCCATTGGACGTAATCAACGGACCGTTGATGGCTGGGATGGGTGAAGTGGGTCGCCTGTTCAACAACAACGAGCTGATCGTCGCCGAAGTATTGCAATCCGCCGAAGCGATGAAGGCCGCTGTGGGCCACCTGGAACAATTCATGGAGAAGGCGGACACGGAAAAGCGCGCGAAGGTGATGCTGGCGACGGTGAAGGGCGATGTGCACGACATCGGAAAGAATCTGGTTGAGATTATTCTGAAAAATAACGGCTACGACGTGATCAACCTGGGGATCAAGGTCCCACCCGAAGAATTAATTCGCGCGCATCGCGAACACCAGCCGGACGCCATCGGCCTTTCAGGGCTGCTGGTGAAGAGCGCGCAGCAGATGGTGATCACCGCGAGCGACTTGCGCGAGGCGGGAATCACCGTACCGCTGCTGGTGGGAGGCGCGGCGCTGTCCGATAAATTCACGCGTTTGAAAATTGCGCCCCAGTACAGCCAGGCGGTTTGCTACGCGAAGGACGCGATGACCGGGCTGCGATTGATGAACGAGCTGAGCGATCCGGTGCGGCGCGACAAAGTGTTGCAGCAGCACACGCACGTGGGGATCGCTGTGCTGGACGAACCGGCGGTGGAACCGCTGGCTGAGGCGGGCGAAGAGCGCTCGCCGCACATCCGTGTTGATTTGCCGATTCCTGCGGTTGCATACGCTGAAAGAAAGGTCCGCGATGTTCCGGATTTGCACGAGGTGTGGAGTTACATCAATCCGTTCATGCTGTTCGGGCGGCATTTGGGCTTTCGTGGGAATTTCGAGAAGGCCCTGGCAGAACACGACGCGCGCGCGATCGAGCTGCAGCAGAACATGGAAGCAGTAAAGCGGCAGGCCGCCGAATTTATGAAGATCGGCGCGGTGTGGCAATTTTTCGAGGCGGAGCGGCGCGGGAATTCCATCGCGCTATTTGCGCCGGGAGAAAGCACGCCGGCGCATACTTTTCATTTTCAGAGGCAGCGGGTGGGCGACAAGCTTTGCCTGAGCGATTACGTGCTGCCGCCGCAGAACGGCGCGCGCGATCACGTGGCATTGTTCGTGGTTACGGCCGGCTCGGGCATACGCGAAAAATCAGAAGAGGCTAAGGCGGCCGGCAGCTATTTGTACTCGCACGGCCTGCAGGCTTTGGCGATTGAGACCGCAGAAGCGTGCGCCGAGTGGCTGCATCGCCGCATACGCGAGGATTGGGGCTTCCCCGATCCGCCGACGATGACGATGCCGGACCGCTTCACTTCGCGCTATCGCGGGAAACGCTACAGTTTTGGCTACCCGGCTTGTCCGAATCTGGAAGATCAGGCCGGTATATGGATGCTCCTGCGTCCCGAGGCGATCGGCGTGCATTTGACCGAGGGAATGATGATGGATCCGGAAGCCAGCGTGAGCGCCCTGGTGTTCCAGCATCCTGATTGCACGTATTTCTCCGTCGGCGAGTGATTCACCAACCGGTCGGCTAACCATCCCCGCTGCCCTTGACGCTGTTGCGTGTTTCGACTAAGTTTCTTCCAGTTTCTTGCACTGATTCCGAGGGTTCGTCTATGGGCAGCATCGCTCCGGGGCTGTATCTTTCGAGCACGGGAAGCTATCCGCGCGTGGGAGATTCGCCTGATTTGCAGCTGCTGCAGCGCACCATCGCGGCGCTGGACCGGGGGGAACGCACCACCGCCGATTTGCTGGACGCACAAAATACCGTGACGCGCGGCGCCATCGCCGACCAGGTGAAAGCCGGGCTGGACATCGTGACGGACGGGCAAATTCGCTGGAACGATCCCATCTCCTACGTGCCAGGTAAACTTGCCAATATTGAACTGCAAGGCGCGGTTCCCTTCTTCGATACGGAAAAATTCTGCAGGCAGCCGCTTTTCACGGGCGCGCCGCTGCGACGCGGCAATCTGGTGGTGGCGGAATACAGCTTCGCGCGCAATGCCTTGGGACATTTGCCGACGCCCGCGAACAAGGCTGGAAAACTGGCGATCAAGCCTGTGTTGACCGGGCCGTACACGCTCGCGAAGTTTTCTTTATCCGGCCGCACCGAAAATGGAGGCGTGGGCACGCCTGCCACGCTGGAAGCTCGTGCCATCGCTTACGGCGAAATTCTAGCTCCGGAGATCGAAGCGCTTTCGCAGTGCGGGGCGGAGATGATTCAGATTGATGAGCCGGCGATTCTGAGGAATCCGGGCGAGTGGGCCATCTTCGCGCGCGCGCTGCTGCCGTTGCTGCAGGCGCGAGACAAGGCGAAGAAGACCAATCGCAAACTGGAGCTGGCGCTGTATGTGTATTTCGACGACTGCGCGCCATTGTACGAACAATTGCTTCAGCTGCCGGTGGATATCCTCGGGGTGGATCTTGTTTCCAGCCCCAAGCTGGGCGATACAATTATGGCAATTGGCTCGCCGAAACCGTTGGCGCTGGGCCTGCTGGATGGCCGGAATCAACGGGTCGAGCAAACCGCGGATCTGGCTCGTCTGGTGCAGCGTTTGTTCCCGCGGATTGAAGGAGGCCGAGCGTACCTGGGCCCATCTTGCGGGTTGGAATACTTGACCAGCGAAACGGCGCTCGCGAAATTCGCGCTGCTCCCAAAAATCCTCGCGGAATTGAACGGCTGAAGAAGGGGCGGTCAGCAAACGAAGTCGCGCAAGGGAAAGTGTCCCGCGGCGCTACACCCTTCCCGCAGTGGAAAAGATGCCGATTGACTCACCGCAATACCCCCAACGTCATTTTCCCGAAATGGCAATACCTGTTAGGCCTCGCTGCGGGCTCCTCGGGTCACCGCTGGAATGCGCGGTGATAACATCAGCGCCATGACACGCCAAGAATATAATCGAGTCACCGAGTTTGTGCTAGATACTGCTGGCACGGCGGAGTTTGACGGCACGATGGAAGAGTACGCGCGGCGAACGGATGCCACGGCGGGGCTTTCGGGGCACGTTCGGCAGCTGCGGAATCGGAATCAGGAAATTTCGCGTTGGCTGGTACTGGCTACCTTCGCGGGAGCGGTGGTGGCGCTTGCGATGGTCCAATTCGCGGTGCGATAATCGGCTCAAGCGCCCGTCTCGCCTTGCTCGGCTGAAAGGCTGGTCCCTTTTTGGAACCGCGCAAAATCATTGTCTGTTTAGAAATTTTGTTTCTGTCCACGGCAGTTGGTGCTAGTATCCGGGCAATGCCCAGCGAAATTGCGGAACGCGCCGGGGCGCGTTCGACGGAGCCTGCTCCGACCACGGAAGTACATTCTTCTGCGGATCGAGCGGCGGGCGCGAAGCTTCTTCACGGCCCCGATCCCTCGGTACATATGCTGGGCTTGCCGCAATCGTATCCGCAACTGGGGCGTTGGGTAGTTCTGGCATTCCTTGCGGGAGCAATCGTGGCATTCGCGCTGGTTGGAATTTTGGGCCGCTAGCGCGGGACTCGATTCGAGCACGCTTGGGTTCTCGCGTTCTGCATTTTCGATAGCTGGAAACAGGCGATTTTCCTCCGGCACATTCTCCGGCACTCCTTCCCTTGCCGCATGGTTTTCTTCGGTGCTAGCATCGTTGCGGTGACTCGCGAATTCAGCAACGATCCGCGCGAGCGGGACGCAGCGCCTGCTGCGGAAAGGGGCGCGCGCCAGCCCGTCGAGGATACCGGAGAGGATTCGCTGGAGGTTGCGCGGCCTAACGAGCCACCCCGCGGGCTGATGCGCAAACGCCCGCACGTGGCGGTGTGGATCCTCGCGGCGTTGTTGCTTGGCGGATTAATCGCTCTGCTCCTCGTGGGACTTGTTTCCGACTGACGTTGCTTCCCTCGCGGTCCTGCGCTGCTTTCTGGATGTGCTTCCGTGCTATTGACGGAATTGCGTTTTCCATTGACCATAGTGGGCCGCCTCCGAGGGCCGAATGCAGCGCATCCTTTCCACGTACCGGTTTGTAAATCAGCCGCTGGGCGCGGCGCTGCTGGCGGAAATCGCGCAGGCGGGATTTTCGGCGGTTGAAATTTTCTGCGCTTCGCAGCATTTCAGTTATCGCGAAACGCAACGCGTGCGCGAAATCGGCGATGCGTTAGACGAATACCGCCTGGGGCTGCATTCGGTGCATTCGCCGACGGATCGTGACCGTTCGCCGGGGCGCGAAAGCGGCGTGGCGATTTCCATTTCCGATCCGGAGCGCATTCGGCGGCTGGATGCGGTGGACGAAATCAAGCGGGTTTTGGACATCGCCGAGCAGGTTCCGTTCCCGTATTTGATACAGCATATCGGGCACGGACGGCAGGCGGCAGATCCACGCAAGCTGGATGCGGCTTTCACTTCGCTGGAAAGTTTGTCCATGTTTGCGAAGGCGCGCGGCGTGACCATTGCGCTGGAAAACACGCCCGACGAGCTCGGCGCGCCCGCTTCGCTGCAACATTTCATCACCGACACGCATTTGCACGATTTGAAATTGTGTTTTGATATCGGCCATGCGCACATCGAAGAGGGAGTGCGGGCCAGCTTTGATGCGATGCGCGAACGTTTGGTGACGACACATATTCACGACAATCACGGCGACAAGGACGAGCATCTGCTGCCGTTCGAAGGAAGCATTGATTGGGATATGGCGCTTGCCGGATTCGCCGGCGCGCCGCTGGAGCTGCCGTTCGTTTTCGAGATTAAAGCACAGGCGGGCGCGGGGGCTGCGCCGACGCTCGAGCAGATTCGCGAGGCCTGCGACAAGCTGGAAGAAAAATCCGAGGCACAGAAATAGGACGCGCGGCTGATGCCGAACTACATGCCATAATGATTCGCGGCAAATAATCCATCGGAAAGACTACATGACCCAGGAAGCGCAGGCAGCGGTTGCGATTATCACGATTGAGCAAGCGGGCGCGCACGCCGGCGGCACCGTTACGATTCGCGGATGGCTTTATAACCTGCGCGAATCGGGAAAATTGCTGTTCCCGATTTTCCGCGACGGCACGGGAATTATGCAGGGCGTGGTCTCGCAGAAGGAACATCCCGAGGTTTTCAGCGCGCTTAAGGGGCTGCCGCAGGAATCCAGCGTGATCGCCACCGGCGCGATTCGCGCCGAACCACGAGCGCCGGGCGGATTTGAGATGGGTGTGAGCGCGATTGAGGTGGTGCAGCGCGTCGCGGATGCGGAGCCTTATCCGATTCAATTGAAAGAGCACGGCGTTGATTTTCTGCTGGACCGACGGCATTTGTGGATTCGCACACCGCGACAAGCGGCGATTCTGCGCATCCGCGCGGAGGCGGAGCGCGCGGCGCGGAATTTCATGGATGCGCAGGGTTACACGCTGACCGACGCGCCGATTTTCACTCCGGCGGCGTGCGAAGGCACTACGACGCTGTTCGAAGTGAACTACATTGACGAGCAAAAGGCTTATCTGACGCAGTCCGGGCAGCTTTACGTGGAAGCGCTGGCGGCCGCGCTGGGCAAGGTCTATACGTTTGGTCCTACGTTCCGCGCGGAGAAATCGAAGACGCGGCGGCACTTGACGGAATTCTGGATGCTGGAGCCTGAAGCTGCTTACGCGCATCTCGAGGACATGATCGTGCTGGCCGAAGGCCTGGTGAGCGCTGTGGTGCGGTCGGTAGCGAAAAATCGCACGCGCGAAATGGGGATGATCGAGCGGGACGTGGCATCCTTGCAGAAAATCACGCCGCCATTTCCGCGCATCACTTATGACGACGCGATCAAAGTGCTGCAGAAGGCCGGGAACCCCGCAAAGTGGGGCGATGATTTTGGCGGGGACGAGGAAACAATTATTTCCAAGGAATTCGATCGGCCGGTGGTGATTCACCGTTATCCGGCGGCGATGAAGGCTTTTTACATGGCGACGGATGCGGCGCGGCCGGAACTTTCGCTGAGTTTTGACATGATCGCTCCGGAAGGCTACGGCGAAATTATCGGAGGCGGCGAGCGCCTGGCGGATTACGACACGCTGGTGCGGCGTCTGCGTGAACACAATCTGCCCGAAGAATCCTTTCAATGGTACCTGGATTTGCGGCGCTATGGCAGCGTGCCGCATGCCGGCTTCGGCTTGGGGCTGGAACGCACCGTTGCGTGGATATGCGGAACCGAGCACATTCGAGAGGTCATCCCCTTCCCACGGATGCTGTATCGAGTTTATCCTTAAGGTTCCCTCCCCCGTCTTGGGGTCGCGAAAACAAGAATATGCCCGACAAAATTCGCATTATCGGTGTGCCGATGGACTTGGGCGCTAGCCGCCGTGGCGTGGATATGGGTCCGTCTGCGTTGCGCGTGGCGGGATTGCAAGCGCGGCTGAAGCAACTGGGACGGCAAGTGGAAGACATTGGCAACGTGCAGGTGCCACAGCCCGAAGAGCAGCCCTATGGCGAGAAGCGCGCGCGTTATCTGGATGAAATTTCACAGGCATGCAAGGGCTTGGCGGAGGCGGTGAAGAAAACTTTGGATGAGGACATGATTCCGCTGGTGCTGGGCGGCGATCATTCGATTGCGGTGGGCACGACGGCCGGAGCCGCAGCGCACTTCAACAAGGAATCGAAACGAGTGGGCGTGATCTGGTTGGACGCGCACGGCGATATGAACACGCCGGATTCTTCGCCTTCGGGCAACGTGCACGGCATGCCGCTCGCGTCCATTATGGGTTACGGGCCGCCGGAGCTAACGGATCTTGCCGGCATCAAGCCGATGGTGGAACCGCGCAACGTGGTGCTGGTGGGAATTCGCGATCTGGACGCGAAGGAGCGGAAGCTGGTGAAAGATTCCGGCGTGCACATTTTCACGATGCGCGATATTGACGAGCGCGGCATGCGCGAAGTGATGTCTGAAGCGCTGCGATTTGCGGGCGACGACACCGCGGGAATCGTGGTGAGCCTGGATATGGATTTCGTGGACCCGAGTGACGCGCCGGGAGTGGGTACTCCGGTGCGCGGTGGGGTGACCTATCGCGAAGCGCATCTGGCGCTGGAAATGATTGCGGACAGCAAGCAGATGGTTTCGTTCGAAGTGGTGGAAGTGAATCCGGTAATTGATCTGCACAATACTACGGCGACGTTGGGCGTGGAATTGGTGCTTTCGGGTCTAGGGAAGAAAATCCTGTGATTTGCGCGAACGCCTTTCGTGTGTGCCGGGCGGTGACGGGATGAGCGCGATGAAGCGACTGCGCATTGGCGTGCTTTTCGGCGGACGTTCGGGAGAGCACGAAGTTTCGCTCGCTTCCGCTGCTTCGGTCATCCGCGCACTTGATCCTGAAAAATACGAAGCTGTGCCGATCGGCATTTCGAAAGATGGCCGGTGGTTGGTGGGAACCAGCTCGATAAAGTTGCTGGCGGAGGTGCTGAAGTCCGGCGATCGCGTAGTGCTGCCACCCGACCCTAGCGCCGCGGCTTTGGTGCCGCTAGGTCCTGCGGCGGGCCAACCGAGCGTGGGCGTGGATGTGGTGTTTCCAGTTCTGCATGGAACTTTCGGCGAAGACGGCACCGTGCAAGGCTTGATCGAGCTCGCCGGATTGCCTTACGTGGGCGCGGGTGTGCTGGCGTCGGCAGTGGGCATGGATAAAGACGTGCAGAAGCGGTTGTTCGAGCAGGCTGGATTGCCGATCGTGCCGTTCCTGGCCGTGCGCCGCTCGGAATGGGAGCGCGAGCGCGCGAAAGTGCTGAAGGCCATCAAAACGAAATTCCGTTTTCCGTTGTTCGTGAAGCCTGCGACGTTGGGATCGTCCGTCGGAATGACGCGAGTGAAAGCAGCGCACGAGATTTCCGCGGCGATGGATCACGCTGCTGAATTTGCGTTGAAGGTTGTGGTCGAACGCGGAGTGGTGGGGCGCGAAATTGAAGTTTCCGTGCTGGGCAACGACAATCTGAGCGCGTCGATACCGGGCGAGATCGTGCCGCATCGCGAATATTACGATTACCAGGCGAAATATCTAGAACAGGGTACAAAGCTGCTGATCCCCGCGAAATTGACTAAGGCGCAGGTGGCCGTGTTTCAGGATTACGCGGTGCGGGCATTTCGCGCGATTGATGGCGCGGGTATGGCGCGCTGCGATTTCTTTCTGGAACGCCGCAGCAGCAGGATTTACGTAAACGAACTGAACACGATTCCGGGTTTCACTTCGATCAGTATGTATCCGAAGCTATGGGAAGCGTCGGGCTTGCCGTATCCGAAGCTAATTGACCGCCTAATCGAACTGGCGATCGAGCTTCATGCCGAGAAAGCACGCACTAAGTATTCCATCGAACTTCCGGCCGGTTCCGGTGGCGCTCTGGACGCCTAGTAATAAATTTCCCCCTGCCTGCGTATTAAGAAACGGGCTGTCATCACGACACGGCGATGCATCGCTGGGCTTGACGGTGAGGCCTTGTGGCATTAAACTAACCAGTTAGTTAAATAATGCCGCTCCATAAAGGGATCGTGTATGCAATACCGCCGCTTGGGGAAAAGCTCGCTCGTGGTGTCCGCGCTGGGTCTCGGCTGCATGGGCATGTCTGAGTTCTACGGCGCGACGGACGAAACCGAGTCCATCGCCACGATTCACTGCGCCGTGGACCACGGCATTACCCTGCTGGATACGGCGGACGTCTATGGGATCGGGCGCAACGAAGAGCTAGTAGGGCGTGCGATCGAGGGGCGCCGCCACGAAGTGATCATCGCCACAAAGTTTGGCATCGTGCGCGATCCCGCAAATCCCACCGCGCGCGGAGTGAGCGGCCGCCCGGAATACGTGCGGAAGAGCTGCGACGCCAGCCTCGTGCGGCTGCGCATTTCGACGATCGATCTGTATTACCAGCATCGTGTGGACCCGCAGGTTCCCATCGAAGAGACGGTTGGGGCCATGGCGCGATTGGTGGAACAAGGAAAAGTGCGTTACCTGGGACTTTCCGAGGCGGGTGTGCAGACCATCCGGCGCGCGCACGCGACGTATCCGATTACCGCGCTGCAAACGGAATATTCGCTGTGGTCGCGCGAGCCCGAAGACGAACTACTCGGATTGTGCCGTGAGCTGGGCGTCGGCTTCGTCCCCTACAGCCCGCTGGGCCGCGGATTCCTGACCGGGCAAATCAAAAATGCTGAAAATTTCGCCGAGGGCGATTTCCGGCGCAATTCTCCACGATTTCAGGGCGAGAATTTCGAAAAGAACTTAGAACTGGTAAAGCGGATCGAAGCGATGGCGGCGGAAAAGTATTGCACCGCGGCGCAACTGACCTTGGCGTGGGTGCTGGCGCAGGGTGAAGACCAAGTGCCGATTCCCGGCACGAAGCGCCGGAAATATCTCGAGGAAAACCTTGGTGCGCTGAACGTTACGCTGTCTCAGGCAGAACTGACGCGCATCAACGAGATTGCCCCCAAGGGAATCACAGTGGGCTTGCGTTATCCCGCCGCCGTCATGCAACGGATAGGCCTGTAGTGTCGGTATAAAACATTGCGACGCGGACGAAGAAAAATCGAAAATCCAGCCACGGCGCGGCGCATTCTGGCCGCCGCTGAAGAGCATTTTGCTGCGCAGGGGCTAGCAGGCGCGCGCACGGAGCAAATCGCCACGGCGGCACATGCCAACAAGGCGATGCTCTACTATTATTTCGGCGACAAGCGGCATTTGCATCGCGCAGTGCTGGAAAACCTTTTTCGGCAGCTGCGCAACGGAGTGTATCAGCCGCAGCGCAAACAAATTTCCCCGCGCGAACGTCTGCGCGAATTCATCACTGCCTATTTCGACTTTCTTGCCTCGCATCCGAACTACCCGCGCCTGGTGCACCGCGAAGCGATGGAATCCACGAAGGAATTCGACTGGATTGTACGGCAGTACCTGCGGCCTTTTCATAATCAATTGGTGCGCACGCTGGAAGAAGGTATCGCCGCCGGAGAATTTCGCTCCGTGGACCCCCATCACACGGCATTCACCATTATGGGCATGACCACTTCGTATTTCGCCGCCGCGGCGATTTTCAGCCAGGTGGCGGGCCACGATCTGCTGACTGCGCACGCGCTGGCGGCGCGCAAGCAGGCCCTGCTGGATTTTCTGGATCATGGATTAGGTCGTACGAAAGCGAGGGCCCGATGACCGGCCGAAAGTTTGCAACGTTCCTGCTGGTAATTTTTGGGATTGCGGCGGTGGCTTACTACTTCACCACGCCGCACGGGACGGATATCGCCCTAATCGGCGTGGTGGACGGCAATGAGGTGATCGTGAGCCCGCAGATCACCGGGCGCATTATCAATCTGACAGTGGATGAGGGAAGCACGGTGAAGAAGGGCGACCTGATCGCCGAGCTTGATCAGCAAGGAACTTGAAGCGAATTTGGCCGCTACCAAAGCGAATGTGACCAGCCTGGAAGAACAGGTAAACGAAGCGAATCACAATTATAACTGGACCAACGGACAGACAGACGCTTCGCTGAGCGAAGCGCACGAGCGAGCAACTTACGCAAACGCGCAATTGGAGCCGGCGCGCGCGCAACTGAAGCGCGATCAAGACGATTTGCGGCGCATGCAGCAGTTATTCGACAAGGGAGAGGTTTCCGCACAAAACCGCGATCACGCCGAAGCCGCCGTGCTGATTTCGCAGGCGAACGTGACGGCGCTGGAGCAAGCGACCAAAGCCGAAACTGCGGCCGTGACTGTGGCGCAGGCGAACCGCGTTCAGGTGGATGCGCGCAAGAGTGCGATTTCGACCGCCTTGGCGCAGCTCGAACAGGCGCGCGCAACCGAAGCGCAAATGGCCACGCAGTTGGGCTACACGAGAATCTATGCGCCGCTGGACGGAATTGTGTCGGTGCGCGTAGCCAAGCAGGGTGAAGTTGTTGCTGCCGGATCGCCCATCGTGGTGGTGGTGGACGTGGACCATCTGTGGGTGCGCGCGGACGTGGAAGAAACCTACATCGCGACCGTTGTGGTCGGGCAAAACCTGCGCGTACAACTGCCTTCGGGAGATATCACCGAAGGCCCGGTGATTTTCCGCGGTGTTGAAAATGATTTCGCCACGCAGCGCGACGTGAGCCGTACCAAGCGCGACATCAAGACATTTGCCATCAAGGTTTCCATTCCGAATCCGGGCCGGCGGCTGTTTACGGGAATGACCGCGACGGTGCTGCTGCCGCGGCCGCCGAAGAAGAGCTGGTTCGCGCAACTGTGACGATGATGCCTACACCTACGCCGATGCCGATGGAACAGCAAACTGGCAACGCGATTGAAGTGCAGCACCTGACAAAAAAGTTCGGCGAGCTGGTGGCTGTGAACGACATCAGTTTCAACGTGCGGCAAAGGGAGATTTTCGGACTGCTAGGCCCCAATGGCGCGGGCAAAACCACGCTGATCCGCATGATGACGACCCTCACTCCGCCGACGTCCGGGACGGCGATCGTCGCCGGGCATGACGTACGCGACGATGCCGACGGTGTGCGCAATGCGATGGGCGTGATTCCCCAGGCGCTTACGTCCGATCCGGAATTGACCGCGTCCGAAAACATGTTGATTCACGCCAAGCTTTATGGCGTGCCGCGCGGCTCACGCGACAAGCTCATTCTCGACCTGCTGGAATCGGTGGATCTGGTGAAATTCAAGGACGCGCTGGTGCGCACATTTTCCGGCGGCATGCGCCGGCGCCTGGAAATCGCGCGCGGGCTGGTGCACTCACCGAAGATTCTATTTTTGGACGAGCCGACGACGGGACTCGATCCCGTTTCGCGTGCGAATGTATGGCAATTGATTCGCAATTTGTGCGAACGATCGGACCTGACGATTCTGCTGACCACGCACTACATGGACGAAGCCGACAAACTGTGCGACCGCATCGCGATCGTGGATCACGGCAAGCTGGTGGCGCTGGATACTCCTACGAAATTGAAGGACAGCATGCCGGGCAACGACACCGTGGAAGCGGAGTTCGCAGGCGCCGCCGGCGGATTGGGACAATCAGCTGCGCAAACTGGCGCAGGCCGCGGACGTGACGCAGCGGGACGGCATGGTGCACATCGCGTCGCACGACGGTCCGGCGACGGTGGCGGCGCTGATGGATCTGGCGCGGGCGCGGAACGTGCAGGTGAAGCAGGGTGACGGTGCAGAGCACGACGCTCGACGATGTATTTCTGCATTACACCGGCAGCGATCTGCGCGATGCGGCGAAAGAAGGAGCGCGGCTTGATATTGGCCATCTGTATCGTTAGCGGCGTGCGGATCGTGGCGCGGCATCGAAGGAGCACCGATGAATTTCCGGCGCGTCGAGTGCGCTTATCGAACGCGACTTGCGGAAATTTTTCCGCAGTCCGGCGTTGATGATGGTGTCCATGGTGCTGCCGCTGGTGCAGCTGATCGTGCTGGGCTATGCGTTCGGCGGAAAAGTCACGGGCGTGGAAATTGGCTTCGTGGACCAGGATCACTCGGTGGAATCGCACAAGATCCGCGAAATGTTCAACGGCATCACGGCCGGGCCGCGCACTTTTAAAGTGATCGAATACGAATCCGAGCCGGAAGCGACGCATGATTTGCAAACAGGCAAGGTGCGCGCGCTGGTGGTGGTTCCGCACGATTTTCGCGGCGCTTCTATCAACATGACCGGCCGCGCATCGCGTTCACCGAAGACAATACCGACCAATTTATATCCAGCGCAATCATCGAGCGCGTGCAGCAAATGGTGGAGGAGCTGAACGCGCCGGACGTGACGCCGCGGCTAGAAGGCTCCGTGCAGCTGAACACGGTGGAGATTTATCCGTACGTGGAGTACATCAAATATTTGCTGGCGGGCACGATCGCGCTTTCGATTTTCGTGGTGGCCATGATCGGCGGCGGAATTACTTATATTGACGACAAGGCGCGCGGGCTGCACGAAGGTTATCTCACGACACCGATCAAGAAATCGGAGCTGGTGTTCTCGTCTGATTGGCTCAGGCGTGATCAAAGGCATGATGACGGGCATGGTGCTGACGATCATCGGCGGGCTGATCGTCGGCCTGCCGGAAATCTGGAATCCGCTGCGACTGTTCTACCTGGTGCTAGTGGTGGGCGCGACGGGACTGGCGATGATGAGTTTCATGTTTCTGCTGATGGTGCGCGTGGACGATCCGCTGGTGCCGCGCGCCATTTTCGGCGTGCTGAATACGCTTCTATTTTTTCCATCTGGCGCGGTGTATCCGATCGCGGCGTTTCCGTGGTGGCTGAAATGGGTTTCGGTGATTGATCCGTTCACTTACGCGGTGCATGCGCTGCGAAATCTTACGCTGAAGAATACCGGCATTGAAGGAATCTACGTGGACGTGTTAGTTTTGCTGGGGATTGCGGCGGTTATGACGACTTTTGAGTATTATTTTATTCAAGCGGCAGCTTTAGCGTGCCAGCGAGCGGGCCGTTGCGCGCCGGGCGCCGAAAAATAAACTGAGGAGATCTCGTGGGAATTTTTGATGGGGCGGAGGAGCATCCGCCGGACAAAGTTCGCCGCTATATTATTACCACTATCGTTTTTATCGCGCTAGTTGTGGGCTTCGCGTGGTATTTGCTGCGATTCCATACGGAAGTTCGCACGGCGAAACATTTTCTGGATACGGTGGCGGCTGGAAATCTGGAACAGGGCTATCACCTGTGGAGTCCGGGGCCGAGTTACACCTACCAGGATTTTCTGGAAGATTGGGGCCCCGACGGATATTACGGCCCGGTGAAAAGCTATCACATCGAAAACGCGGAGGAGATTAAGCAGGGGCCGGAGCGGCCTTCTGGGACTGTGATTATCGTCGAACTGAGTCCGTTCGCGCCGTTTCCCTCGGCGCACGATGTGCTGAAGCAGAGCAAGACGAAGGAAGTTCGGCTGCAAGTGGAGTACAAGGACCAATCCCTCGGATTCGCGCCGTAAATTCAGGCGCCGTGCCGTGGCGCGCTGCATCGCGACCCGCCGCGACGCTTGACGCGTTGGACCTTCTCTGCACTCTTAGCTGCCCACGAGTAGCTCTTCGCAATTCTGGCGAACCTCGTCAACAGTAACGGATGAAATCGGCCGCGGATTGCCGACGAGGACGGCTTTGTCGCCGCGCGGGTGATCAAACGTCGCACCTGTTTGCACGATGCGATGTTCTGCATGCCAGGGGCGCCATTGCACGGGATCGGTGACTCCGAAAATTACGACGCTGGGACGTTGCAACGCGGCCGCAAGATGCGCGGGCCCGGAATCATTCCCCAGGACCAGGCGCGCGCCGGCGATCAGTGCGATTAATTCGCGAATGTCGAGTTGCGTGTCTATGACGACGGCACAATTTTTCATTTCGCTTCGCACTTCTGCCGCAATCTCATCGTCGCGCGCGCCCAAATTCACGATGCTCGCTTGGCCGTGTTTCTCACGCAACCAGCGCGCGATTTCGGCAAATTTGGCCGCGGGCCAGCGCATGCCCGGCAAACGCGCGCCTGGTTGCAACACGGCGTAGGGCGCGCCCGCTGCAATTCCCTTCTCCGCGAGCTTCCGCGCGACTGATGCAACTGCATCTGGTTGCGCAAACACCTGAGCGTGCGGAATTGGGCCGCGCGGCAGGCCGGTGAAATAAAACTGCGAGATGCGATGCTCGGCGGTGTGCACGGCCGACGTGCCATAAAATTCCTGCGCATCCGGTACTGCAACGTTGTAGAGGAAAGAATATTGGTATCCGACCCAGCCAACACGTAACGGGGAGCCGGACGCGCCGGTGAGCATCGCACTGCGCGGGCCGCCGTGCTGGTTGAAGACGATGGGAAACGTGCGGCGCAGCAAATCGAAAGCCGTCTCGCCGAGGCCGCGCGAAAAAACCAGTTCGGCGATCGCGGGATTGCCCTCGAGAACAGGCGCGAAGCGCGGCTCAACGAGTACCGAGATTCGCAAGTCGGGGCGCCAAGAATGGAGCGCGGCGATGGCGGGCGTTTCCAGCACCAGATCACCCAGCGAGCGCAGGCGGATGATCAGAATTTGGGCGCCCTGCGGCAAAGCGCGGAGCAGAGTCGATGGATCGTTCGAGTTCGGCGGGGCAGTCAACTTTTATGAAGAAGGGAGCGGCGGTGCTTCATTCAAATTCATTCGGCTTCAATGCGGGCTTCGTCTATCAGCATCACGGGGATGTCTTCGCGAATCGGATAGACGCGATGGCACGACGGGCATTTCAAGCCGCGTTGATCGCTGGTCAACTTCACCGGAGTTTTGTCCTGCGGGCAAACTAAAATGTCGAGCAGTTCTTGCGAAACGGCCATGAAATTCCTCCCAGCGCACTGTAGCAGAGTGGCGCGATGGGCGGCAAGCTCGCTGCGCCTCGATGGTCCGGCGGGCGCTAGCTTACTGCGCGGCGTAGCGCGATGCGACAAATAAACTTTCAGCGTAACCGCTAACCCAAACGCGCGACGTTGAAATTCAGCTGGCCATGCCACTCCGCGCCAGACGCCATTTCCAGCGGCCAGACCGCGACGATTTGCGAGCCTTGATAAATCCGCTCGAACCCCTCTTCCGATTCCGAGACCGTTTCGATGGGCGTGATCCAGAATTCCAGCGCGTGCGGCGCGGTGAGCGTCACGCTGACGCCCTGCCATTCATCCACGACACGCAAATTGGAACCGGGCGCGACGGCGGACCAGCGCAAGGGGTAACGCTCGCCGGCAGATTCAAAATAACGGTCTGACGAGGAGGGAGCGAGAAAATTCAAGACCGCTTCGATTCCCACGTAGACCGACGCCGCGCCAGGCGCCGCGCGGCGCAACGTGACGTCGCAAAGAATGCCAAAGCCCGTGGCGCTATTCGCGAACGAAAAGGTTTTTTCCGTCGGCCAATCCACGCTGGATTCCGATGCAAGAGTCGCCTGCGTGGGGGAAACTTTCACGGTGCGATAGCGTCCGGCGGCAAGCGCAGCTTCTTCCGCTAATAGCGCCGTGCCGCAATCCTGGTGGTTTTTGTCACGGCCGAAAAGCAGCAAGCGGAAACAGTGGCGCGCCCAGCGATCGTAATTAAGCCAGCGGTCGAGGCCCGTTTCCTTCGCGCGCGTTTGCTCGTGAATGGATTGCGCGCCGTGCGCCGCAGCGGTCGGCAAATTCTTCAGCTTTGCGTGGTAGGACTCCGGGCGTCGCGCCAGCGAATTCACAAGCGCGGCATTGGACTGGCGGCAATCGAGCGCCGAAATCGTGGCGCCATCCGCAGGACAGAGCACGGCGGCATAGCGGTCCGAGGTGAAATAAATTTCCTCGTGGCCGTCAGAGTCGAAATCGAGAGTGGAGACATTCTGGTAATGTCCGGTCGGGTTGGTCAATGTATCGGCAATTGCTTCCGCCTGAATCAAGCAGCGCCAGAGTGCAGTGCGCAGGTGTGGAGAATAGAGGCCGCCGAAGACGCCGTGCCAGTAGGGATCGTTGCATTGGCCGCGCAGCGCCAACGTGCGGGCCTGGGCGCGCGCATCGCGAAAGGCCTGCACCGGGTGCGGATGTTCAAAAAGCTCCCGGACTTTGTGCGAAACGTGCAGCATTTTCTTGTGCAGTAGATTCGATTCGCCGTATTTCGAAAAAAAGTTACGCCAGATGCCACCGCGCAGGAAAGGCAGCATTTCCGTGCGCGAGGCAAATTCGGTGCCGAGCGCGTGAAAGCGATTCCGCGCGGGCGTGGGCAGCGCCCATTCCATCATTTCGGTGTAGGAAGCGGTCGGCAGGTCAGCGCGCCCAAGTGGAGGGTGCGCAGTAACCGCGGCGCCGGGAGTCGCGGTCTCGAGCCAGTCCGAATTCTGCTCGAGCGCGACGAAAAGATTCTCCAGCCACCCATCTGTGTAGCACAGTTTGTTCGTTCCGGGCCACACGCCGAATTTTTCGAGGTCGTCACCCATGGCCGCCAAGCCGCCGGGATGTTCCTTCGCGCAAATGCGCAGAAATTCGATGGTCTCCGCGGGCGCGCGGAAAGGCAGCAGGTAGCGCAAGGCTTTCAGGCCGGGCAAGACCTTTACGGAGTTGCGCTGGTCTTCGGCGAGATAGTATCCGAATAGTTGTTCAAGCTCGAAACCGGCACCGAGAAAATGGTTGTCGTCCACCAGAGTGTATTCGACACCAGAGGGCGCGAGCGAAGAGGGCAACTGCGGTTCCCACACACGTTCGGCGAGCCACGCACCACGCGGGCGCGCGCCAAAATGTTTTTCGATGTAATCCGCCAGCCGGGTGATCTGCTCGTGGCGGTCTTCCGGAGCAATGGCGACCAGGATCGGCTCATAAAATCCGCCGCCAGCAATTTCGACTTGGCCACGTTGCACCAGCGCGCGCAGAAGATCGAAATATTCCGGGTGGGCGCGTTCGATCCATTCAAGAAGGGCGCCGGTGTAGTGCAAACCCATGCGAATGGAAGGGTGGCGCGCGAGAACTTGAACGAATGGCAAATAAGATTGCGCGTAGGCGCGCTCGATCACGTCATCAAAGTTTCCAACCGGCTGATGCGCGTGAATGAGGAGGACAAACTGGAATTTCGCCACTCAGGGCCTCGCTGAAGCGTTAACAGGATAACCTGAGTGCGCGGAAGTACTCAAACGCACTTCGGTGCGTTTCGCTCAAGAACAATCCATACACTGCAGGGGACGAAGTTGGAGCGGCGGCGGTTTCGTCGTTCGGCTTTGCGCTTCAGGCCGCGCAAATTTCCGAGCGAACGGCGGACGCGCCGGCGAATTGTGCGAGCCGCTCTTTCAGACGCGTCATCGCCATGTGGAGGGAAGCGTCCGAAACACGTGCCGGGGCATAAATTACGATCATGATTTCCTTGGCCGATTCCGTGATCATGCTGCGCGTGGAATCGCTGATGGGGCTGCCGAATGGGCCCGCAGGATCGGCGAGGACTGGCCTTCCCTCCAGGTGCCAGGTTTGTTTGCCGATGCCTTCGTATTTTTCGCCGGCGGCGCCGTGACGCAACGCGACCGGCGGACTAATTTTCGAGCGATCATAGCAGCCGTACGGCCAGCCGGTCTCGAGCGAGCCAAGGTTTCCGATGTCCACAACATTCGACACGCGGTAGAGCCCTTTACCCTGCACGACGCGCCGCAGTAGGGCTTCCGATGAGGGGCGATACTTCGACGGGTCCATGTCCCATTCGCGAAACATGGCGCGCACGGCGCGAACCGGCTCCGCCTCGGCCAGAATCTCGACCGTAAATTCGGCGCGTTTGCGGGCGCAGACCTCGTCCATCAATTTCGCGAGGTCGGGATGCACCAGAACGACGCCTGCGCCGTCGGCTTCGACGACGCCGAGTCTTGCACCAGGCAGTGCGATTTTAATTTCCATGAGGTTCGCTCTTTCCAGGCTGCTATGATGACACGCAACGTCCAAATTCAAAGAAATTCTAACGGGAAACGGACCAGCGCGCGATGAAACCCAGCGAGAAGGAAGAAAAATTCGAGCGCGGGCTGGCACATTTCAACGCGCGCGAGTTTTTTGAAGCGCACGAGGTTTGGGAAGAACTGTGGCTGGTTGAAGCCGAGCCGGAAAACACGTTTCTGCAAGGAATCATACAGATTGCTGCCGCATTTCATCACTACCGGCGGGGAAATGCGGACGGGGCAGAAACGCTATTGGCGGCTGGAATCGTAAAGATTACGCGATTCCCTGCCGATCATCGCGGCCTGGCGATCCTGGAATTGCGCGAAGAAGCGAAAGCGTGGGCGCGAGCGCTGGGGGAAAGGCAACGCCCGGGAGATGAAAGGCTACCTACGATTCGGCGTTTGAACGAGTCCGCAGCGATTCCTAAGTCCCGCCCGCGCTGAACCGCTGCGGGGCGGTGCCGAATCCGGAAAAGTTGACACCCCGGCAACTGTGTAGCACGCTAGTTCAGCGAGTTGCAGCAACTGCAGCGCGCATGCTGCAACCAATCAGAATGAATAGCACCACAGGAGACTACCCATGCCGCTTGATCGAGAACGCATCATGGACGCTGCGCGGCAGTGCTTCGACCCGGAAATTCCCATCAACATCGTGGACCTGGGCCTGATTTACGACGTGCAATACGACGAAGCCGGAAACGTAACCGTGAAGATGACGTTGACGACGCAGGGTTGCCCTTCCGCGCAAGCGATTCCGGAGCAAGTGCGCGCGCGCGTAGCGGCCATTGAAGAAGTGCGTGATGTAAAAGTGGAAATCGTGTGGGAACCTGCGTGGAATCCCAGCATGATCAGCCCTAGCGGGCGCCAAGTCCTTGGGCTGGAAATTTAAAACCGTCTCCACGAAAGACAGCCGGACGGACGCAAATAAATACAAAGACCGGTCGCGCCAGGAAACGATTGTCGAGGCCGAAGCCGCAGTGCGGTGGCCCGCGCTATAAAGTTACGGCTAAGCCTTCTTGTTGGTGTACCAATCCGCATTGATCGGCGTGAAGTTGGCCCACTTCTCCGGCAAATCTTCCAGCGCGAAAATAGCCGTTACCGGGCATACCGGCACGCACGCCCCGCAGTCAATACACTCCACGGGACTGATGTATAGCTGCGTTTCAGCTTCGAAGTCTGCCTCATCCTTGCGCGGGTGGATGCAATCCACCGGGCAGACGTCTACGCAGGCTGTGTCTTTTGTTCCGATGCAAGGTTCGGCAATCACGTACGCCATTTCGAGTTCTCCTCGAAGAAGAGGTTTTAGAACGGTTTAGCCTGGGATGTTGCTCCAAGACCCCCGCCTCAATTTTTATATCACCAAAGGCAGGCCGGTACAAGCACCGGGCCGCGCCGGGTATGAACCAGCTTTCGATCAGGGCAACAATCAGGACTTGCTCAACTAGCCTGTGTCGGCGCATCGGATGGCCCATTCGCACTGTCACTTCTGACAATTGCCACTAACTTCGGCCCGATTATTATTGTGCGCGCTAGGAGCTCGCCTTGGAAATCACGCGCAGAGACCTGATTCGAGCATCGGCAGCGACTGCTGTTTTGGGAACACTCGCTCCCGCCTCCGTTGCCTTGGATGACCCACTGCCCTCCTGGAACAACGGCACTTCAAAAAAGGCGATCCTGGCGTTCGTAAAGGACACAACTGAAAAATCCAGCCCGAGATACGTCGAGCCGAGAGACCGCGTGGCCACCTTCGATCAGGACGGCACGCTCTGGACCGAACATCCTCTGTACGGCCAGGCAATGTTTGCTTTCGACCGCTTGGGTAAGATGGCTCCTCAACATCCGGAATGGAAGGGGACCGACCCGTTCAAGACCGTGCTCAGCGGAGACCGCGAAGGAATGTCCAAATTCTCCGAGAAGGATTGGATGGAGATTGTCGCCGTCACGCATGCCGGTATGGGCACTGAAGACTTTCAGACCCTTGTGAACCAGTGGATTACCACCGCCAAGGCCCCGCGTTTCGATCGCCTCTACACTGATCTGGTTTATCAGCCCATGCGGGAAGTGATGAAGTACCTCCGTGAAAAGGGTTTCAGAGTTTACATCGTCACGGGCGGCGGGCAGGAGTTCGTGCGCGTCTACAGCGAACGAGTGTACGACGTGCCACCGGAACAAGTCGTCGGTTCGAGCATCGTCACCAAGTATGACCTTTCGAGCGGCAAGCCCGTACTGATGCGCGAACCGAAACCCTTCTTCGTAGACGACGGCCCGGGTAAGGCGATCGGCATCAACATGTTCATCGGCAAGCGGCCTTATGCTGCATTTGGTAATTCCAACGGTGACCAACAAATGTTGGAATGGACGCAGTCAGGGGATGGAGCTCGTCTGATGATGCTGGTGCACCATGATGACGCGACGCGCGAGTACGCTTACGGCCCGGGTGGCGGCCTTCCCGACACTCGTGTCGGGACTTTTTCAGACGCGCTGCTGGCCGAGGCCACCAAGAACGGCTGGATCGTGATCAGCATGAAAGACGACTGGAAGCGAGTTTTCGCATTCGATAAATAAGCCGCGCTTTCGTCTCGATTCGCCGTGCCACGCAATGAATGATGCCAGTATGAATGGCAGGAGTTCTAATTTTTTTCGAATGGCAACCGCGTGTGTGCTGACGACTTTGTTCGTCGCGGGCTGCGTAACGCGGCCTAGCGCGCCCCGCGTTGCCAGAGCAAACAAGTGAGGTTATCGATGCGTCTGGCAGATATGCCTGCCTGGACAGCCGATTGGGCGTGGGGTCTGCCACTCATCGTGTTGACCGTTGTTTTCCACGCATACGGCCTCGGAATTCTCGATCGGGAAGTTGCCTCTAGACTGAGTAATAAGGGACATCTCCGGCATCTACCGTCTGGCTCCAGCTTTATCATCGGGGCGACGGCGCTGTGCGCCACACTGCTGCATGGGCTTGAAGGCTGCATCTGGGCGGGCGCATACCGTTTTCTGGGCGCTATGGGGGACAACAGGTCCGCGATGCTCTACTCCATCAATGCCATGACCAGTTACGGTCACGCGAGTCTCGACTTGGCGCCACAATGGCGGATGATGGGCGCCCTGGAGGCGTTGAACGGTTGGATTCTGTTCGGTCTCACCACGGCATTTATTTTTACAGTAGTTCAGAAGGTGTGGCCTCGTACTGAGTAGGGCAAGCTGTCGAGCTTTAGTTTGACCCGGTAACTAAGAAACTAGCAACCAGAGGTCTGGCCGCGCTTTTTTCAGGTGGGGCTTCAGCTGGGGTTCGCGCCCGTCAACGCAGGAAGGCCGATACGCCGCAACAGGTTTTGAAACCGTAGATTGTCCCGCAAGCCGTCCATGCTCGGATCTATATGAAGATAGATAAGCCAGTGGGAATGCTCCTCGTAGGATTTCTCCAGGTATTCAATTGCGCGGTCGTTCTCTCCCAGACCAACGAGGATTCCGGCGAAGAAGTACGGTGCGACATACCTGTGCTTTGCTAGTTCTGTCAGCTCATCGAACGTCTGAACTGCTTCGGTTGTCTTGCCCGCTGCGGCAAAGGTCTGTGCCAGCGCCGCGAGCATCAGAGGGCTGCCGCCTGACAGCTTCACTCCCTTTTCACCTTCGGTGATGGCCATTTCGAAGCAACTGGTCTTTCTAAGCAGCAGACCAAGAATCCAATACGTGACGGGGTAGTTTGGGTCCAAATCGATCGTTCGGCGCAGTTGTTCGATGGCTTCATCATATCGGCGGGCATTATAGAAGGCCCATCCGACAGCTACGTTGATAATTAGAGACAGGGGATCGAGTTCCTGACCTTTTTTCATCCTGGCCATAACCTCTGCGTGTTTCCCCATGGTCATCAGATACTCGGCGTACCAGTGGTTGGCAGTTGGATACGCGGGGTCCAATTCGAGGCTGCGCTTGAATGCGATCTCAGCCTCGCCCCACCGCCAATCGTGAAGCCACAAAAGTGCCGCCAGTGACGCGTGCGCTTCGGGGAGATCCGGGTCGAGCTGCAGAGCAGTCGTCGCCGCCGCTTTGCCTCTAGGGAACACTTGCTTCGGCGGCAGATAGCTGTTCCATCCCAGCAGTACATAGGAATCGGCGACGCCAGCATAGGCGAGCGCGTAGCTGGGATCTTGCTCGACTGCCTGTTGAAAGTAACCGATCGCCTTGTAAAACCCTTCTTCAGTCCACATGTTCCAGTGATGACGACCGCGCAGGTATAGCCGATACGCCTCGGCATCTTCCGTGTGGTGTTTTGCCAGTCGTTTCTTTTCGGCCCGGGTCAGCTGTAAGCGCAATTTTCCGGATATCTCGTTGGAAATTTCGTCCTGGACCACAAAGATGTCGTCGGGCTTGCGATTGTATTGCGCGCCCCATAGCTGAGAACCTGTGGCTACATCGACAAGTTCGGCCCCAATGCGCAAAGAGCCACCGACATGCATTATTTTTCCGGTAAGCACCGCGCGCACATTAAGCTCGCGACCGACGGCTTGAGGATCGATTGCCCGGCCCTTATAGCGAAATACGGTGCTTTGCGCCATCACGCGCAGCTTCGGTACGGTTGCCAGAGTATTGATGAGACTCCCTGTGATCCCGTCACTGAGATACTCGTCCTCGCGCTCGCCACTCGCATTTTCGAACGGCAAGACCGCAAGCGAGTGAATGGTCTTAGAGACTCGTTGTGGGCGGACGGCAGCAGCTTGCAATGACGAAGTGTGTGCCCTGCGCTTGCCGCTCGACGATGAGATACTCGTGACCGGTGCCCGCGCCGTTTCCGTTTCTTCCCCGGTCCTCCAACCTGAATCGGAGTCTCGCCTTAGCCGTTGCAGCTCAATCCCCATATCGGAAGCGTTCTGATAGCGCAAGTTGCGGTCCTTCTCCAGCGCTCTGCGAATCACCTCCTGGAGGGCGGGCGAGACATTAGGATTCAGATGTGTGGGGGCCACCGGATTGCGATTAAGGATGGCTTCCGCCAGGACGCCCGAACTGGCTCCTTGAAACGGCAGCCTCCCCGTCGCCATCTCGTAGAGAACGATGCCGAAAGAGAACAGGTCGGTGCGACCGTCCAATTCCTCGGCACGCACTTGTTCTGGAGCCATGTAGGCCGCGGTTCCCATGGCCGTCCCCGGACTGGTGAGATGTTCTTCGGCGAAGTAGGACAAAGATTGTGTCGGGTGAGTGGCGATCTGGCCGGCGAGGCCCTCCTGACGCATGCTCTTGGCCAGGCCAAAGTCGAGAATTTTGACGCGACCCCGCCTTGTGATGAATATGTTGGCGGGTTTGATATCACGATGAATGATGCCCTCACTGTGCGCGGCATCGAGCGCATCGGAGACCTCGATGGCGATCGAAATAATACGCTCCATATCGAGCGTGCCTGCGGCTATCCAGTACTTCAGGGTTACGCCATCCAAATACTCCATGGCGATGAACGGATGTCCATCATGGATCCCAATTTCGTAAATGGTGCAGATATTCGGGTGATTGAGCGCAGATGCGCGCCGTGCTTCGCGGCGAAAACGTTCCAGGGCCAGGGGGTCTTGGGCTGCGTTCTCGGGCAGGAATTTTAGGGCGACAAAACGGCCGAGCTCATTGTCCTGCGCTTTGTATACTACACCCATGCCGCCGCTACCCAGCTCCTCGTGGATGAGGTAGCGCGAAACGATTTGCCCGCTAGTGGCAGGGGTATGCACCATACCTGAAGTTAAATCGGGTGCGTCAGAGTTCATAGTGGTAATAATGACAATTCCATTGGAGCGCCCGACCCAACGGGCCGCAGCCATACGTCAATGGTCTAACGGCTCCAGCACGAAATCGGTCAGCCCTTCGGTTATCTTGAAACGGGAAAGATCCGGTTAGGTGCACCGAACTACAGGGGCGCGAGAGGGGGGGAAATTAGGCAGCGGCTGGAAACCCGTGCAGGAAACCAGCCGCCGCTGGGGTGAGCGCGGTATCGGAAACCACGCTCGGCTGCCCGGGGGGAGGCCCGGGAGCATTGACGGGGACCTCGCTGAACCCCAAGCCGTCCTCAGCTTATTCCATCGGATACGCTACTGCGATTGGTGCTCCCTGATCGCGGCGATTGACAATCACGACGACACACCTTGTCGTGCAGCTCTGATCAGCGTCTGCAGATTTGGACTCTTTTGTAGACTGCAAATGTTCGGCCCGGAATGCGGAGGCTAGCGTTAGGTCACGAGCGGCGCCATTGTCAAAACTAACACCCCTGGATAGTTCGCTAGCCGGGTCGCGATAAGGCTGGCGAACTCAATGGGTTGATGCAACACAGTTTGACTTGGGAGTCGTGTGGCAGGAAATTAGGAAAACCGACGACATTCTACGCGGGGGAACCGAGAACGCATACGCTCAATGTGTGGCCCGTGCGCTCTCGATTCTGTTGTGCTCTAAAATCCCGAATCGTTGTTCGGTGGGTTTCTCCGTTTAATGGCATCTTTCAAGACGTTCAGAGCGGATAGAGCGGATAGAGCATCTTGTAGCGCGATGCGCTCGTCGTTTGGGATGCCGCCATTGAGCGAGGCTCGGGCGGAAATGGCTTCTTCCGCCACGGTTACGCGATCTCCCAATTTGTCCAGGTCGAGTTCCAGAGGCGCAGCCCGATATAGCTGTCGCCACTGACCACCATCCACAGCGGAGTCCCGCGAAGGCGACGCGCTGCCGATGCGCGCGTAGAATCCGGAACTGTCCCAAATCCGTTCAACCATTTATGGCCGCGTTATGCGAGCCTGGATGCTCGCTACGCGACTTCGCTGCTGTCGGTCCGCTGGGGTGTAAAGCGCAGGAATGTCAGGGCACACGCGCTCGCAACTCCTGATTCGTTGCGTCGCGTAATTGGAGACGCAACGCCACCCTCATGTCAGCGAGCGGCGGTTCACTTGGGTTGCCGCGAGTCCAGTCAAACCGATAGAATGGCTGCATGAGAGACGAAACCCACCGCACGCGACTTCACGGCCGATTACTTCTTACATTCGCGGTCGGGCTGGCCTTGGCTCTATTTGCCGCTCTTCCTGGGCGCACGCAAACGACGGACCCGGGCAAGGCAACACCGCACGCCGGCAAAGCGGCCGGGCCCGCCGACCCGCAGCTGATTGACCTTGCGGGCTATCGGCAATTAATTGCGAAGTACAAAGGCAAACCGCTGGTGGTGAATTTCTGGGCCACGTGGTGCGAGCCTTGCCGCGATGAGTACCCCATAATCGTGGAGCTGGCTAAGGAATTCAAGCCGCAGGGCGTCAGCGTGATCGGCGTGGACATGGACGACGAATCAGACATGAACCTGGTGAGGCGATTCATCGCGCGCACCCAGCCGCAATTCCCCAACTATCGCCAGAAGCCCGGGATCGATTTGGACGCATTCTACGACGGCGTGAATCCGGAGTGGAAGGGTACCATGCCGCAAACAATTTTCTACGGACGCGACGGGCAAATCCTGGGATTCTTCCTGGGAACGCGGCCGCAGCCTGTTTTCGAACAAGCGTTCCGCGCGACACTCGGCCCCGCGGGCAGCGTCGGCGGTGAGAGTGGCCACGGCGGCGCGAAGTAGTTCGCAAAGTCTTCAGCAATTCATAGTGATTTCAACTGGAGGGACGGACGAATGCTATACACACGCGGCAATAAAATCACCTGGCTGGGCCACGCGGCATTTCGCATTGACACACCGAGCGGCAAAGTAATCCTGGTGGATCCATGGATTCTGACGAACCCGCTCTGCCCTGAGCCGAACAAGAAATTTGACCGCGTGGACACCATGCTCGTCACCCACGGGCATTTCGACCACATCGCGGATGCCGTGGAGCTGGGCGAGAGATTCAAACCGCAAGTGGTGGGAATCTACGAACTGTGCGCATGGCTGGAATCAAAAGGTGTGCAGAACACGAACGCGATGAACAAGGGCGGCACGCAGAAAGTGGGCGAAATCGAAGTGACCATGGTCAACGCGGTGCATTCCTGCGGAATACTCGACGGCGACCACATCGTCTATGGCGGCGAAGCTTGCGGCTACGTGATGCGGCTTCCGGGAGGATTGACGGTCTATCATGCCGGAGATACAGCGCTCTTTGGCGATATGAAGCTAATAGCGGAGCTGTACGCGCCGGATGTGGCGCTGCTGCCGATTGGCGATCACTTCACCATGGGCCCGCGCGAAGCGGCCTTGGCGATTCGCTTCCTGAACGTGCGCCATGTCATCCCAATGCACTTCGGCACGTTTCCTCCACTGGTGGGCCGGCCCGAACAGGTTCGCCAGCTCACACAAGATATCAGCGGCCTGGAAATTCACATCCTGAAGCCGGGTGAAACTATCGGGGAACTCAGTTCGCACATCAGCGCGCAGGCTTAGGAGCTAACATGCCGGGAATTCTGGAACCGCAGGTTGAAAAATATCTATCGAGCCTGCTGCCGGAGCGCGATGCAGTGCTCGCGGAAATGGAACGCTACGCGAAGGAGCACGACATCGCCGTCATCGGACCGGATTGCGGGCGTCTGCTCGCTCTGATTGCCAAGATTTCCGGAGCGAAGAGAATTTTTGAGATGGGTTCGGCAATCGGGTATTCGGCGATCTGGTTTGCGCGCGCCGCGGGACCGGGAGCAGAAATTTATTGCACTGATGGAGACCCGGCCAACGCGGAACTGGCGCGCAAGAATTTCGAACGCGCCGGCGTGAGCAAGAGCATTCGATTCATGACCGGCGACGCGGTGGATTTGATTGACAGCACCGAAGGTTCGTTCGACATCATCTTGATTGACGTTTACAAACATCAATATCCGGCGGCGCTGAAGAAATCCCTGCCGCGGCTGAAGAGCGGCGGCCTTGTGATCACGGACAACGTGCTGTGGTCCGGCCGGGTCACCGAGCCGCCGAAGGACGATAACACCCGGGGTATTCTGGAATTTAACCGTACCGTGTTTGGCTCGCCGGAAATATTTTCCGTGATCGTGCCGCTGCGCGACGGCGTCGCTATCTGCCGCAAGTCGTAGCAGGCCAGTGCCTAGCTGCCTTGCTGAATTGAAACCGGCTGCACCAACTTGAAGTGCAGCCTGGTTTCTGCGGGCAACACAATATCTTTCTTGCCCGTGAATCCAGCGGCCGCTGTGCCGGCTCCTCCGCCAGCCAATGCGCCAATCGCCGCGCCTTTGCCGCCTCCAGCCACCGCGCCGAGGATCGCGCCGAATGCCGCACCGCCTCCAGCGCCAATTGCTGTTCTCTTGCCGCGCCCCTTCCCTGCCTCTTCAAACTCTGAAGTTTGGATCGAGTAGCGCTCGCCGTTCACGCTGACCGAATCAAGCGTGAGCTGCAGCAAGGCGTTTCCCTTGAATTTTCCCGCCGATTGCGCGGTGACAATCGTGCCGTGGACTTTTGTTCCGATCGGCAACACGACGTTGGCGTCAACCGTAACAGGTTCCGCGAGCGACGCAACGAAGGCGTCGCCATTGTTAGCGACTTTGGAGTTGATGGTCTGATCGAGCGTCACGGTCAGCACTTTGCCGACGGGCACCACAATCGGAGGCGGCGGAGGCGGGGGAGCCGGTTGTGCAGGCGCGCCGCTCTGGCCGTTCGGCGCGGGAGAGTTCGCCGAATTGGCGGCCGAGTTATTAGAATCGGCGGCAGGCGGAGCGGACGGCTTGCTGCATCCGCAAATAGTCAGAAGGAGGCCTGCTAGAAAAATCCGGCAAAGGGAGGAATGGAGCATGTGGCGTTCTCCTGTGAGATCGAGGAATAAGCTAGCGCGGGAGGGCCAGCCGCGAGCGCCGCCATATTTTATGTCCGAACCGCCGGAATCTCAATTCCGCGGAACTCAGCAGCAGTGGTTTAGCGCGCGACAGGCTTCTGCGAAGCGCGCGGCAGCAGGTTGCGCAGGAAGAAAGTCACATTCGCAGGCCGCTCGGCCAGGCGACGCATGAAGTAAGGGAACCAATCCGCGCCGAACGGAATGTACACGCGCACGCGGTATCCGTCGCGCACCAATTTCTGCTGCAAATCGGTACGAATGCCGTAAAGCATCTGAAACTCGAAACGGTCGCGCTTGATATCTTGTTCGCGCACGAAATCGAGCGTGGCGCGAATCATGGCCGGGTCGTGTGTAGCGATGCCGTGATAAATCCCGCTCGGCAGAAGGACTCTCATCAGCTTCACATAGTTCGCGTCCACGTCGGCTTTCTTCGGGAACGCGACTTCGGGCGGTTCCTGGTAAGCCCCTTTGCACAGCCGCAGGCGGCAACCGACGGCGACTAGATCCTGCACATCCTGTTCGGTGCGATAGAGATACGCCTGCATCACGGTGCCCACGTTCGAGTACTCGGAACGGACGCGCTTCACCACCTCCACGGTTCGCTGCGTGTAGGCCGAGCCTTCCATATCCACGCGCACGAAATTGGCTTGCTCAGCAGCGTGCGCGACGATTTTTTCGAGTAGTTCCTGGCAGAGGTCTTCACTCAAATCGAGACCGAGCTGCGTCAGTTTTAGCGAAACGTTCGCGTCCAGGTGTTCCTGCGCTATGCGATCGAAAATTGCGATGTATTCACCAGCGGCCCGACGCGCGCCCGCTTCGTCCGATACATTTTCGCCGAGCAAATCCAGACTGGCTAGCTGCAGTGCGCGATTCACTTCCCGCGCGGCTTCCAGCGCGTCAACCAGATGTTCGCCGGCTACGAATCGGCGCGCGACGCGACGGCTCACGCCATTGCGCATCATCAGCGGCGCGAGGCGCTTGTTCTCCGATAAACGAAGCAGGAGCGCGCGCATTAGAAAAGGCCGAACCTTATAAACCGGGATTGGTACAACTGGTGCAGTTGTGGCGGCATCAACTTCGAATTATGCAGCAATTGCGGCAGTGGCGTCAGCCTTTGTGCTCTTCGAGGAACCGCTCCGCCTCGATGGCGGCCATGCAACCGGAACCGGCCGCGGTGATGGCCTGGCGGTAATGGTGATCCTGCACGTCACCCGCGGCGAAAACGCCTTCGACGTTGGTGTTAGGCCCGTCGTGCGTGAGCAGGTAGCCGTTTTCGTCCATAGCAAGCTGACCTTTGAATAACTTCGTATTCGGATCGTGGCCGATGGCGACGAAAACTCCGGAGGTTTCCAGTTCGCTGGTGACCTTGGTTTCCTCGTTGCGGACTCTTACTTTTTCCACGGACTTGCTGTTCACATCGTGAACTTCTTCGATGACGTAGGGCGTGAGGAACTCGATTTTTTCGTTGGTACGCGCGCGGTCCAGCATGATTTTCGTCGCGCGGAATTCGTTCCGGCGATGAATCAGAGTTACCTTCTTCGCGAATTTCGTCAGGAACGTGGCTTCCTCCATCGCGGTGTCTCCGCCACCAACGACGATAATATCCTTTCCGCGGAAGAAGAAACCATCGCACGTCGCGCAGGTGGAGACGCCGTGTCCTAGCAAGTGCCGCTCCGATTCGATGCCCAACATTCTCGCCGACGCGCCCGCCGCGACGATCAGGGTCTCCGTCTCATACGATTCTTTTCCGGCAACGACGGTGAACGGTCGTCGGCTCAAGTCCACGGAAGTCACTGCGCCGGATTGAAACTCAGTGCCGAAGCGCTGCGCCTGCTTGCGCGAATTCTCGATTAGCTCCGGCCCGAGAATGCCGTCCGGAAAGCCCGGGAAATTTTCCACCATCGTCGTGAGCGCCAATTGGCCGCCCGGCTCGTAACCATCCAGCACCAGCGGGCTCAAATCCGCGCGCGCCGCATAGATCGCCGCGGTCAAGCCGGCGCAACCACTCCCGATGATAATCACCTTATGCACTGAATTTTCTCCCAGGTATTCGATGCTGCAAACCAGCGCGGCGAACCAAACACCCCATTGTATCATTCCGCACCCGCGCTGCCAGTGGCGACGGCCTGCGAACCGCCCACTAACGCCGCATCCGTATCACGGCGGATTGCGCCGGTCGGCGGCTTGTCTGATAATGGCGCGCGGACAGGACGCGACTATGGCGACAACGACTAATCTTTTTCGGCTGCTCAGCGAATTCATCGTGCTGCTGCTGGGCGCGCTGCTGATCTTGTTGGCTGCGACAGGGCGGATCGGGTTGCCGGCGCGTCCGGGAGGTGTCGTAGCGCTGGGCGCGATCTTCATTTTTTGGGGCGTGCAAGCGGCTACGCGGTTGGAAGCCAAAGCTGCGCGCATGGAGACGATGATTCGCGCTGGGTCGCTTGCGCTGGTGGGCATCTTTATTCTTGCCGTGCCGTTCGTCCCCGCGCGGCATGCGTCGCAGCTGTTTATACTGGCGGGGGGCGTGTTGGTCTTGCGCGGAGCGCTTGCGGCGGCGATTTCGGTCGCGCGCCGGTAATTTCGCACCAAGCCACAAAATCGAAACCAGGGCATTCGCTCTTGCCAGTCGGGCGCGTTCCGGCTAACCTCCGCCGCAGCCGCGCGGGATGCGGAGACGACAAGGCTCAGCCCGATCGCGCGGAACCGGCTGGTCGTTGCGAAGTTTGAGAGGATGGAAAAGTTGCGAGGAGAACAACGATGCTGAAAGCGTTCAAAGAATTCGCAATGAAGGGTAACGTGCTGGACTTGGCCGTGGGCTTCATCATCGGCGCCGCGTTCGGAAAAATCGTCACGTCGCTGGTGGCGGATATCATCATGCCGCCGATCGGCTTGATCCTCGGGAAGGTGGATTTTTCCGGCTTGTTCTTGAGTCTATCCGGCAAATCGTACGCCACGCTTGCGGAAGCAAAAGCCGCCGGCGCACCCACGATCAATTATGGTCTTTTTCTGAACAACGTGGTGGACTTCTTGATCGTCGCGTTCGCTGTTTTCCTGATCGTGAAAATGGTGAACACCTGGAACAAGCCCGCGCCGGCGCCGGCCGCCACCACGAAGGAATGCGGGTTTTGCGCTTCTTCCATTCCGCTGAAGGCGACGCGCTGCCCGCACTGCACATCCGAACTACGCGCGTAGGCGACTATGATTTTCGATTGCGGTTTCTGGCGGCCGCGAAATTTGAACGCAGGCCGCGCGAGCTCAGCTCCCCGGCAATTTCTTGGGAGCATCGCCCGTTTCCAGCCGGCGTTCGCGTATTTCGTGCAGGTGCTGGCGCAGCCGCTCGAGCACGGCGTCCGTCTCGCCCTGCGCCATCTCTCGCTCGACTTCTCCCAGCGCGAAATGAATGATGTCGTGGTGATGGATTTCCTCCCCGGGGAGTTTGTCGCTCAATTCCAGCCAGACTCGGTGCAATAAATCAATTTCCTTGGGCGTCAGGCGCGGCGCGTGCGGTCCAAGATAGAAGATCTGTTCCTGGCCCGAGGGCGTGAAAATTTCCAAGGTGACGCGCGGACGCGGTTCGGGCATGCGCTCCCAGGCCAGCCCGATTTCGCGAGCCTGCTCGGTCACCGGCATTTTCGAGGAACTCCCACCCACGATGGTGCTCGACTCCAAGTTCATCGCGGTGCGCAGAATGCCTTCCCACAAATCGTTCGCAGCGGCGACGGCCAAGCGCACAGGCTTGCCTTCTTTTTCCGCGAGCGCAAGCACCTTCGTGAAAAGCAATTGCTCGATGGTGCTGAACAGCTGGTCGGGCGCCAGATCGTATTCGCCGGACGCCGCACGGCGCAGCATGCGCACGTGCAGTACCACGATCTCCGCCTCCTTTTGTCGCACGCGCCGTAGCGCGGCCTCCAGATGGTACAGCGCGTAATAGGTGCTCACCGGGACCAGAATATTTCCCGGCGCGACGCCCACGCTGGTGGGCGTCAATTCCGCTTCTTGCGCCAGATTGAATTGATCGAGCTCCACATGCGCCGCTCCTGCGGCATGCACGCGCATGCGATGCTCGGAAACCTCGAACACTGTGAAGAGCAAAATCGTGAAGATAATCCCGGCGATCGTCGCCTGTGGTTTCGTGAACAAGTTGATGATCGCGATCGCAACCAGCACCAGCGTGATTAGCCCCAAGCCGATGGGAATTTCCTTGCCGAAAATCACGGGGTTCAGCGGCACGCGATATTCGCGATCCTGCGGGTGCGTGTAACGCAGCACCAGCACCGCGACCCCCTTCATCGAAAAGCTCCAGATCACACCGAAGGCGTACAGGTTGCCGAGAAAGGTTACGTCGCCGCGGCTGGCGACAATCGTGACGATCTGAAAAGCGACCACCATGTTAATGATGCGGTGCGTGGTGCCAAAACGCGGATGTGGATGGCGGAACCAATCGGTGAGCACGCCGTCTTCAGACACGCGATTCAGCACGCCGTTGGAACCAACAATCGCAGTATTCACGGCCCCGGCGAGAATTAGCGTGCCGACCACCACGACGAAGACGTGGAAACCCAGCCGCACCGGAAAACTTCCCACCAGATGCATCGCTAGGCCGCCGATCAGATTCTCGGTGAAGTTTCCGCGCACGCTATCCGGAATTATCATCACCGCGAAAAACGAAACCAGCGATGTGAACACCAGGCTGTAGATAAAAATCACCAGCCCCGCTTTCTTCAGGTTCTTCAACTTGGGATGCTCGATTTCGCGATATACCTGCGCTAGGGATTCTTCGCCGCTCATCGCCAGCACCGAATGCCCCAGACCGACGAAAATAATGATCAACGTAATCGAGTGGGCCCAATGGTAGCGGTCCAGCCAGCCCAGCGAACCGTGATCTAGCTTCATGTTCTGCGCGTTCGGCAACGGGGGCAGGCTCCAGCCGCTGCGCACCCACAGCGTGTAGAAGCACCAGCTGATCAGCACCACCACCATGATGGTGGTGAGTTGCATGATGCGCAGAGCTTTGCCGCTGGATTCCGGAACACCTTTAATATTTTCCCACCAGAAATAAAGCGTGATGATGATCGCGACCGTCGCGGCTGTGGCGTCCACGTTCAAATGCAGCGTGGTCCCTGCATGGTGGAAAAGTTCGTTGATGACGCCCACCAGATATTGCCCCGCGGAGACGCCGCTGATCGGGCCGGTGAGCACGTAATCGAACATCAGCGCGGAAACGGAAAATTTCGCGAGCGTGCCGCCCAGCGCTTCCTTCACCACGCGGTACACGCCGCCGCGCACGAACATGCTGCAACTTTCCACGTAAATTGCGCGCACCGCGTAGGAGAACAGCATGATCCCCAGGATGAACCACGGCGCCGTCTTGCCGATGAACTGCTCGGCCTCGCCGCCGGCGTAGTACGCGGAAGATGCCAGGTCGTTCAGCACGATCGCCGCGGCGCGCCAGAACGAGATGAACGCCAGCATGGCCGTAGTGGCCACCAGAACTTTCGTTATAGGGCGGGCACGACCCGGCGTGAATGTGGGACCTGTGGAATTGGAAACCATACGATTTGAGTGTGGACAGGAACTATACGTTGAAATGCGGGCAAAAAGGAAGTCTCGCGGCGAACGGCCCACAGCTAAGGGTAACTACGCGCCGGTGAATCGCTGGTACTCCGCGCAGTGGCCGGCTGCCTGCGGCTCTGCTTAGCGCGATTTATGCCGTGGTTTCTTTTGGCGTGGCACGAAAATCGCGCGCGCAGGCTTCGCAGGGACAAATTTCGCGGAGATGTTCGAAGCTGAAAATTCCCGTCGCGTGACTATCGGAAAATTGGATCTGCAATGCGTAGTTTCCTACCGCATTCGCGCTCTTGGCGGTGATGCGCGGTTTGTACATGGGCAGCAACGGCGAGCTGGCGCCGGTGGCGCCCTTGGCTTTCTTCTCGCGTTCGTCGTTGCACAGCGCGCAGGGGCAATGATCGCGCAGGTATGGGAAATCGTAGCGGCTCGTGTGCTGATCCGACCAGGTGATCTCGACGCCCTCGCCCGTCGAGACGTGTACTTTGATGCTGGCCGGTTTTTTTCGCGCGTCTTGTGGGATGGGCATGAGAAATTTAGGCTGCGACTGTAAAATGGTGCCTGCGCGTTGTCTGGAAGCGCGCCACCTGTAACCGAATATAGTGTGACATGAACAGGCCTGCTGAGGCTTTCATTCAGGCGAGTTCAGGCTTCAACGACGCCGCTGCCGCTTGCACCAAATGCCCGTGCGCAAATTCGATCCGGCGATCGGCGAGACGGCCGATGGGCGGAGCATGCGTCACCATCAGAATCGTGTGGCCTTCGGCGTGCAGTTCGCGCAAGAGACTGAGGACGATTTCCTCGTTGGCCTCGTCGAGATTTCCGGTAGGCTCGTCCGCCAGAATCAGCTTCGGATGATTGATCAGCGCGCGCGCTACGGCCACGCGCTGCTGCTCGCCGCCGGAAAGCTGCGAGGGCAGGTGTTCGATGCGGTCCCCGAGGCCCACGCGTTCCAGCGCTTGCTGCGCTTCTTTCTCGTCCGTGGTGCTGTGAAAATATTGCGCGAGCATCACGTTTTCCACGGCTGTGAGATAAGGCACCAGATGGAATTGCTGAAAGATGAAGCCGATTTTCTCGGCGCGAAAACGCGTCAGCCCGGCTTCGTCCAGTCGCGCCACGTCGGTCCCGTCCACGATCGCTTGGCCTGCGGTGGGCGTATCAAGCCCGCCAAGAATATTGATGAGTGTAGTCTTGCCCGAGCCGGAGGGCCCCATGATGGCGATCCATTCGCCGGCATTCACGCGGAAGGAAACTCCGTCGAGAGCGCGCACGTTCCCGAATTCCTTGCGCAGATTTTCCACTTGGACGAGCGTCGCCACGATCCTTTATTCCCCTCGCAAAATCTCAGCCGGCTTTACGTTGCCCAGCATACGCAAAGGAAGCGCGCCGGCCAGCGTCACCACGATCATCAGCGCGATCGTCGCCGGGAAAACTTCCCAGCGCGGCGAAATCGCCGTGCCAAATACGCGCAGGCCCATCCAGTACGATAACGCCACGCCAAAAATCGTGCCCACCAATCCACCTGCTGCGCCCAGCACGCCCACCTCGGCCAGGAATATTCCCACAATGCGCGAGATGGAGCCACCCAGCGATTTCATAAGGCCAACATCCCTGCGTCTTTCCATCGCCAGCGCCGCCATCGTCCCAAGTACGCACAACGCCGTGAGAATCAGAATCAGCAGCACCATGGAAACGATCAGCAGGTGGATGCGCCCGAGCAGCGCAGCTTCCGCTTCGGCCACCTGGCGAATCGGCCGCACCTGATATTGCGGCAACGCAGCGGTCAAGCGATCCGCGTAGTCAGCGACGACCTGCGCCGTGCCCGTAACACTCACTTGCGCGAGGCCGATTTGAGACGGTAAATTTGCCAGTGCTTGCACGGAGCGCAGGCTCGCGAAAATTTGATTATCTTCGGTGCCGCCTGCATCCACAATTCCTGCGACCCTGCACTGCGCGCTGCGATCCAGGTAGTGCAGCTCGAGTGAATTCCCCACCGGGAGATGCAATCGTCGCGCAACGTTGCGGCCCACCAGGCAGTGCGCGTCGTCCTCGCGCGACGCAACCCAGTTCCCTTCCAGCTTCCACGTGGCGTCGAGTTTCTGCGCCTGATCCAGCCATGTGCCGGCAACGACGACGGGAATATTTTGCGAGCGCGCCACAATATAAAGATACGGCGCGGCGGCAGCCACTTGGGCCGACGGCAGCTGTTGTAGGGCCCGCCACACATCGTCCGAAGGCATCAAGCTGGGCACTTCCGCGCCGCGGAGCTGCGGCGGCGCGCCGCTGGCGGGCGAAATCACAATGTTCGCTCCGAGCGTCCGGAATTCCTGCGTCAATTTATTCTGGACGCCCAGATCCAGATTCAGCAGCGCAGAAATCACCGCTGCGCCGCTGACGATCGCGAGTATTGCGACGCCTAGCCGCCCGCGGCTGCCGCGTAAAAGTTGCCACACCAGCCGCCAGAACATCACTCGCCCCTCAGGATCACGGCAGGACGAAAATGCGCCGCGCGCCGCAGCGGAACCAGGCTGCCGATCATCGCGATGATTGCCGCAAGCGCCAAGACCACCGGAAACAAAATCAAACGAGGCGATGCGGGCGTCCCAAAGACGCTCTCGCCCAAAAATCGCGCGAGGCCCGCGCCCACGAAAAATCCGATGGCTCCGCCGGCAATCGCCAATAGCACCTGCTCGGCCAGGAAAATCCCACCAACCAAAGCGTTGCTCGCGCCCAGCGCCTTCATCACGCCGATTTCTGCGCGCCGCTCGAGCACTGTCGTCGCGGATGTGGCCGCAACCGCCAGCGCCGCCGCGCCCAGTGCCGCCAGCGTCACGATCCACAGCAAGGTGGCGACGCGGGTGAGAATGCGGCCTTCGGTTTCCGCCACGCGCCGAATCGCGTGCACGTCGGTCCCTGGCAACACAGTTCTGATCTGAAATCCGATCGACGAAATATAGGGCGAGCAGAACCAGCGGTCGTACTCGGTAGGAGTGAGCTGAATATTCTTGTCGGCCTGTGCGCGCTCGCCGCGGTCGGCCAGCGCATCGGCCGGTTTGGTCAACGCGCTGACGAAAAGTTGGCGGAATTTGCCCGGGTGGCCGGAAATTTCCTGCGCCACCGACAGCGGCACCAGCACCGCATTGTCTTCCGCGTCGCCAGTCGAAACAATTCCGGTGACTGCCAGTGAGCGCCCGCCGCCGGGATCTCCGCCAGCAAGCACGTGTATGGTTTTTCCCAGCCCAAAGGCTGCAGGATATTTTTCGGCCAACGTCAAGCCGATGACGCATTCATCGGCGCCGTCGCGGAACCATCGTCCGCCAACTTTCCACCACGGATGAGTAGCGCTCGCGCCCGTCTCGAACTTTGTGCCATCCGGCAGCAGCAGTTCGTGCTGGTACCACGTGCCGATGAAGGTGGTGGCGCCACCAGTCTCCGAAACATGCCCAGGAACATCCAGAAACGGCGTAAATCCCAAAATATTGTGACGCCAGAAAATTGTCTTCAGCTTGCCGAGGTCCGCTTCGTTCAGATAAGCGCCTTCATCCACTGGCCGATAGTCGACGCCGCCAATCTCCACGGGCAAAGTATCCGATGCCGGACTGACCAGCAGATTCGCGCCGAGGCTGCGGAATTCGCGCGCCAGGCGGTCGCCCACCTCCAGCGCAATCGTGAGCGTGGCTGTGGCTACGGCCATGCCCGTCACCAGCGCCGCGGCCGTCAGCACTTTGCGGCGGGGATTGCGCGCGAAGGATTCTCCTAGCAGGCGGGCAAACATTGCGTCAGGAGTGAATCTTGGAGGCGGCGTCGCCCAGCGCCGAGAGGTCCACGATCACTTCGCCTCCTTCCACGCGGGACTTCACGCTGATGGGATTGCAGCCGCCGGATTGGCCGATGGAAGGAATGTAAATCGCAGCGCCGCAATTCCGGCAGATGACGCTCTGGCCTTCCTGGCGGTAGCCGGCGGTGCCGCAGATCTGGCAGGCATCCAGCGCTACGGCGTAATCGCCGTTCAGCTTGTGAATCACCAGAAAGCGAATCACGCTGCCGTCCAGGTCGGCCGTATAAAAGTGCAGGCTGGAATCGGTGAGGTCGGAAAGCGGGATGCGCACTAGACTATCCTGAGCGATCAGCGTGCGCGCCGGCGAAGGGGCCGCGGCAACGCGCCCGTAAACGTAATCCCCAGCGAACGAAACAACCACGGCGACGCACAAAATCGCGGCCGCAAAACTCCAACGCCGTTGTCGCCGGAATTCGTACTCGCGCATGCGCCGCGCTGCGGGATTGACGGCTTCATCGGCCACCGGCTGCTTCGCGCTGAACCATTCGCGCAACACAACCAGCGCGGCAGCTCCCAGAATCAGCACAAAAAAGAAAACTTCGTTGCGCACGATCGGTCCGATGGTAGACATTTCCAGTTTGCTGGAAGGAATCCACATCGCTTCGCTCAGTTCATGGATGCCCGTGAGCGCCAGCTGAAACGCCACGACCATCAGTATCACGCTGGTAGCTTTGAAGAAGCGTTGCAACGGAATTCGCAGCGTGCCTTGAAAGAAGAAGAGTCCGACGGCCACGGCAATCGCAATCCCGATCGCCGTGCCAATCCAAACCTGCACTCCGGCGCTGGAAAGTTCCACAGCGCGCAAAACCAGAATCAGTTCCGCGCCTTCGCGCACCACCATCAGAAAAACAAACGTCCCAATCGCCCATCCCCCGGCGCGGGTGGATTTTTGTGCGTACTCCTCGACGCGCTCTTCGATGTGCTTCTTCAGATGGCGCGCCACGCGGTTCATCCACACGATCATGGACACCACCAGCGCCGACGCCACCAGCATCAGCAGGCCTTCAAAACCATCCTCGCTGACCTGCCAGTGACCGAGCAGGAGCGCAGCCGCGAAACTGGCTAGCACCGCCAGCATCACGCCGCTCCAAACGTAACTGGTAAGCGCGCGGCGGCCCGTGCGGTTTAGATACACCAAGACGATGCCGACAACCAACGCGGCTTCGACACCTTCGCGCAGAGCTAGGAGGAGAGCGGAGAGCATAAAGTTTCCAGTTGTAAACCAGTTTCAACTGGAAATTTAAGTCTAGCGCCGGGGTGCCGCAAAATCAAGCAAATTCAATGCTCTTAATCCCTTGCTCACGTTTCCCTGTAGAATAGCATCTTATAACCGAATGACTCCTCCGCACCATTCCCACGCGCACGCCCTAAGCCGCGCGAAAACCCGTCCAAGTTCGCGGGTTTTGTCCTGGGCGCTCGGGGCCGCGTTCTTCTTTTCCTTCCTTTTGGCGCTCGCCGATCCAGACGTGCACGCCCTCCCGCAATCCGGAACGAACCCCTCTGCCGGCGCAGCGCAATCGACGCAAGCTGCCTCAGGGCAAAACGGCAATCCCGCGCTCGAGCAAAAGCTTCCCGCGCCGCCCCGCAAACAGGACGTGAAAAAGGGCAAGGAAGCCTACAAACAGGGCCAGAAGCTCGAGCAGGGCGGCGATTGGCAGGCCGCCTACGACGCCTACTCCGATGCCGTAGATTGGGACCCCAGCAACCGCGAATATTTGGTGCGTCAGGCCGTCGCCAGGGGCCAGGTCGTGCAAATGAAGGTGGACCTCGCTGAACGCGAGGCCGTCAACGGCCATTTTGCAAACGCGCTGCATGCCTTGCGCGATGCGATGCAACTTGATCCTTCGAATCCCACCATCCGCGAACGCCTGACCGAATTGGAAGCGCTTGATCCCGCCCGAGCCAGGCAAATCATTTCCGAGCCGGTACTGGTGCCCGCAGTGCTACTCGATCATCGCCCCGGTACGCAATCTTTTCAGCTGCGCGGACAAACGCAGTCCGCCTACCAGGAAATCGCGCAGCGTTTCGGCGTCGAAGTCGCCTTCGATGTGGACGTGCGCCAAGTGCCGGTGCACCTGGATTTGCAGGACGTGGATTTCGCCATGGCCACGCGCGTTCTGGCCAGCGCCACCAACACATTTTGGAGGCCGTTGACGAAGCGCCTGTTTTTCGTGGCGCCGGATACGACGCAAAAACGCAAGGATTACGAAGTTTCCATCGTGCGCACTGTGCTGCTGGCTTCCACGGAAACCAACGAGCAGATGACCGAGCTATCGCGACTGGTGCGCGAAATCGCAGGCATCACGCGCACGGATCTGGACACTAAAAGCCGCACGCTGACGATGCGCGCTTCACCGCAAGCCATGGCCGTGGCCACCGGCATCATCGAAGATCTGGAACGCCCGCCCGACGAACTCATCCTGGAAATTGAAGTGATGGAAGTGGATCGCAATCACAACGTGGACTTCGGGATCACCGGGCCGCAAACGGCCACAATCTATTCGATTCCCTCGAACGCCGCGCAGTTGGTGCAACAGGGCGGCGCGACGGCGCTCAATGCTTTGCTGACGCAGGTTTTCGGGTCGGCGTCTTCGATTCCGCCGGTGCTGGCATTCGGCGGTGGCAAGACGACCTTCTTCTACACGCTGCCCGGGGCCACGGCCACGCTGTCGAATTTTCTTTCGAATGTGCACTCCGGCCGGCGGGTTCTGCTGCGTGCGGAAGACGGCCAACCTGCGACGTTCTTTGTCGGCGAGCGCTTCCCCGTTTCGCTGGCGCAGTTTTCTTCGAGCCTGGTAGGTAACGCCAATTCCGTGGCTACGCAGACGCCAACGGCTTCCGCCTCCAACTCAGTCTTGCCCGTCATCACGGTCACCACTGGAACGAATCCCGACTTCGTCGCGACTGCGGATTTTAATAACGACAATTTTCAGGATTTCGTCGTCGCGAATTTCACCGACGGAACGCTGTCACTCTACGACGGCAATCCCACTACGCCTGGTACTTTCTTGACTCCTACCACGATCCCCGTCGGAGCAGGCCCCACGTGGATCGCTACCGGTTTTTTCAACACCAAGACAGACACCACCAACACGATCGTGGATCTCGCCGTGGCCAATCAGACTGCCGGCACCGTCTCCATCCTGCACGGAAATGGTGACGGAACATTTACCGTGGAACCAGCCTTGACGCTGCCCAGCGGAGCCGGACCCACCGCCATCGCGGTGGCCGATTTCAATGGTGACGGTTTCGCGGATTTGGCGGTGGTAAACAAGAACGCTAATACTGTGAGTATTTTTCTCGGCAATGGCGATGAGACCTTCCAGACGCCCACCACTCTCGTCACCGGCAACGCGCCGACTTCGATCGTTGCCCAAGCTTTCAATCCGAATGCGCCGGCGATCATAGATCTCGCCGTCACCAATTCCACCGACAACACATTGCAAGTCTTTCTGGGAAACGGCAAAGGAACGTTTTCAAACGGCGTCACTTACGACACCGGCGTAACTCCGGTATACGTCGCGTCCGCTGACGTGAATCTGGACGGCAATTTGGATTTGGTGGTGGCGGATAGCGGCGCCGCCACCAGCGCTAATTCGGTGGGCAACAGTGTTTCTGTTTTCCTCGGCAATGGCGACGGCACCTTCATTCTGCCGGGCGGCACGAGGATGGATTTTCCCGCGGGCACCACGCCGACATCCTTTGTCATCGCCGATTTCAACGACGACGGCATTCCCGATCTGCTCGTCACGGCCAGCGGCGACGATGCCGCTGCGCTGCTGCTCGGCGCCGGCGGCGGCTTTTTCAATGGGGCCATCGAGGTGCCGGTGGGCACCACGCCCGATTCCGTCGCCACCGCCGACTTCAATGGAGATGGCCTGCCGGACGTGGCCATCTCAAATTTCGGGTCTAACAACGCGTCCATCATTTTGGATTCGTCTTCCCTGATCGGCCTGCTTTCCAGCAGCGAAACGGGCACGCAGTTCCCCAACGCGCAATACATTGACATCGGCCTGAAAGTGAAAGCCACTCCGCGCGTGCACGAGAACGGCGACATCTCCTTGCAATTTGAATTCACGCTCAGCAGCCTGGCGGGCAACAACCTCAACAATATTCCGGTCGTGAACAATCAGGAAATTCATCAGAGTGTGCGCGTGCATGCCGACGAATCCGCCTTGCTAGCGGGCTATCTGGCGCCGCAGACCACGACCACGCTGAATGGCACGCCGGGAATCGCCAATTTGCCGCTGAGCGGAATTATCGGAGGAACCACCGCAAACCAGTTTTCGAATTCGGAGATATTGATTCTGGTGACGCCGCGGATTGTGGATTCCGCAACGCGCCACAAGGAACATTTGATCTACGCCGGACGCGGCCAGCTGGGCGGCCCCGGCGCGTTAGGCCCCACGATGCAAGAACGCCGCGGCGGCGGATTTGTGAATCCTGCTGTGCAACCAACGGAGCCGGCCGCCGCGCCGCCGCAAACGGTGCCGCCAGTCCAAACGCCGACGGAACTGCCGCAAACTCCTCCGCCTCAGCAGCAGTCCGACAACCCTCCGCGTTAGTAACGGTGGCGCGCCAGGTGGTCGCGCTGAGATCGCGTGCGGCAGGTCGCGCCTATGGCGTGGCTTCCAGGACGACTACCGGCTGATAGGTGTGCGGCACAACCGGCTCGGCAATCGCGATCAACTGCCCTTGCTGGCTGAAAACGCGCAGCCGCGCGGGCTTCCAATCGCCGGAATCAAGCTGGGCCGGAGCATTCTGCGCCGTATTGGTTTGTCCCGGCTGAATTTGCGCGAGCGTCAGATTAAATTTCGCGCCATGCCGCACGCGCTTTTCGATCACCGGCAAAATGGTGGCGCGCGGCAAGTCCGTGAGCAATTTTTCCAGAGGAATCACGCGCTCCAGCAATCGCCCGGCCCGCGCATCCAGCGCCAGATCTCCGAGCGAGACAGCTTGATCCAGCGTAAATTCGCCCACCGCCGTGCGCGTGATTTCGGCCAGGTGCGCGCCGCCTCCCTGCAGCTTTCCCAATTCATACGCCAGCGAACGAATGTATGTGCCGGCTCCACATTCCACCACAAAGCGCGCCACAGAACCTTCCACGCCCGTGAGGCGGAACTCGAACACTTCCACTTCCACCGGCTCCAGTTTCACAGGCTTATTCTTGCGCGCCAGCTCGTACGCCGGACGGCCGTGTATTTTTTTCGCGGAGTACGCCGGGGGAGTCTGCTGAATCTTGCCGACAAATCGCACTGCGTACGCCGCGAGTTCGTCAGCGTTTAGAGCAGGAGCGCCGTCTGCACCAAGCGGTTCCCCATCCGCATCGTACGTGTCAGTTTCAAAACCGAAGCGCACCGCGCAAGTGTAGCGTTTGCGGCGCCCAGTGTAAAAACGCGCGAGGCGCGTGGCACGCCCCAGCGCCAGCACCAGCACGCCCGTGGCCTGCGGATCGAGTGTGCCCAAATGCCCGATGCCGCGAAAGCCTGCGAGCTGGCGCACGGTTTCCACCGCATCGTGCGAAGTTTTTCCCGACGGCTTATCTATGACCAGAATTCCATCAACGGGAGGCTGCTTGGGTATGCGAGACATGGATGGTTTGGCAGTGCAGCTTCAACCGCATCAGAGGCTGCTCCGGTCCGCCTGCGCTATTTTTCGTGCGCACTCACTGCGGAATCAAAAGCCGACCTCGGTCTGCGGCGAAAGGTCGCTGCGCTGCGTCAAGAACTGTGCTCCTCGGGATTTTTGGCCTTGCGCAGCAGGTTCTCGATGCGACTGTTGTATTCTTCCGTTTCATCGAGAATGAACAGCACTTCGGGCGCGCGCCGCATGTGCAAGCGCTCCACCAATTCGTGCCGCACGTAGCCTTTCGCGGCCTGCAAGCCTTCCAGCGTCGTGGCGCGCTCCGCCTCATCCCCCGCCAAGCTCACGAACACGCGCACTGTGCGCATTCCGGCGCCCAGGCGCACTTCGGTGACCATCACTGGAGATGCGAGGCGCGGATCTTTCAGCTCTCCCGCAAGCATCAGGCTCACCTCGTTGCGAATTTCTTCCGCGATGCGTTCCGAGCGGTGTCCTTGAACTGTCATGCTCTTCCCTCGTCCTGATCTTCGAAATATTCCACGTTCTGCGAAAGCAAATCGCGCCCCAACAGGCGTTCCGATTCCGCCGCGATTTCCGCCAGCGTTTTTTCCAGGTACCCCGGGTCGCTGGAAATCGTCACCACGCCCACCCGCGAACGCTGCCAGGTTTCCTGATGTTCCAGCTCCGCCACGGCCACGTTGTAGTGAGCGCGCAGCCGGTCTTTCAAGCTACGCAAGACCTGCCGCTTGTCCTTGAGGGACTGCGCATCCAATATATGAATTTCCAGGGTCAGGAGGCCGATCGGCATTTCCGTGTGGCGCAACAACTCCCGTTGCGCTGATGCAGCTTACACCATCAACAAACTCGGTGCGCCCGTGCGACCGCGCTGCGGCTTACTACGCGCTCTCCTGCCGCGGCGCGCGCGGACGCGGCGGGGGCGGCGGCGGCAATGCCGCGATCTTCTCCACCGTGAAGCACTCCAGACTGTCTCCCACCTTCACGTCCGCGAAATTCGCAATCCCGATGCCGCACTCGAATCCCTGGCGAACTTCCTTCGCGTCATCCTTGAAGCGCTTCAGCGAATTGATCCGGCCGGTGAACACGACCGCCGCCTCGCGAATCACGCGCACTTCTGCGTCGCGCCGGATGATTCCCTCGACCACCGAACAGCCTGCAATCGTGCCCACGCCTTTCACGCGGAACGTGTCGCGCACTTCCGCCCGGCCCAAGTGCTGTTCCTTGATAATCGGCGCCAGCAATCCGGCCACGGCCTTCTGCAATTCGTCGAGCAGTTCATAGATGATGGTGTAGCTGCGAATGTCCACGCCTTCGCGCTGTGCCAGTTCGGCGGCTTTGCGCTCGGGCTTCACATTGAACGCCACGATCACCGCGCCGGAAGTGGAAGCCAGCAGCACGTCGCTCTCGTTCACCGCGCCCACGTTCGCCAGAATCACTTTCAGCTTCACCTGGTCGTTGGAAAGCTTCGGCAGCATTTCGTTCAGCACCTCCACCGAGCCTTGTACGTCCGCCTTCACCACGACCGGCAATTCCTTCACTTCGCCGATTTTCAATTGTTCGTGCAACTGGTCCAGCGTCAAGCGGCCGCTCGAAGATTTCGCCAATGTCGCTTCGCGCGCCTTGCCTTGGCGGTATTCCACAATGTGCCGCGCCTTGGCTTCGTCCGCCACCTGGAACTGATCGCCGGCTTCCGGCACGCCCTGCAAACCCAGAACTTCCACGGGCGTCGAAGGCCCCGCCTGCTTGATCGCGCCGCCGCGATCGTCAAACATCGCGCGCACCTTGCCATACACCGCGCCCACGATGAACACGTCGCCCACGTGCAACATGCCGTTCTGCACGATCATGGTGGCCACTGGTCCGCGGCCCTTGTCCACGCGTGATTCCAGCACAGTTCCCTTCGCCGGAACGTCGGGATCAGCCTTCAGCTCGCGCATATCTCCGACCAGCAAAATCATTTCCAGCAGCTTGGGAATATTTTTCTTGGTCTTGGCGGAAACTTCCACCATCACCGTGTCGCCGCCCCAATCTTCCGGCATCAACCCTTTTTCAGATAGCTGACGCTTCACCCGTTCCACCTGCGCGTCCGCCTTATCCACTTTGTTGATCGCGACGATGATCGGCACACCCGCAGCGCGCGCGTGCGAAATCGCTTCTTCGGTCTGCGGCATCATGCCGTCGTCGGCAGCCACTACCAGCACCACGATGTCCGTCACCTTCGCGCCGCGCGCACGCATGCGCGTGAAGGCTTCGTGACCCGGCGTATCCACGAACACAATGCGTTTGCCCTGCACGTGCGCTTCGTACGCGCCGATGTGCTGCGTGATTCCGCCCGCTTCACCGCCTGCTACGTCCGCTTCACGAATGGCATCCAGTAAACTCGTCTTGCCGTGATCTACGTGGCCCATCACGGTGACGACGGGAGCGCGCGGCACTTCGTTGCCAGTGCGTTCCTCCTTCACCTTCTCTTCCTGCACCAATTGTTCTTCGAACGTCACGACTTGCACCACGCCATTGAACGCTTCGGCCAAATTCGTCGCCGTCGGCACATCCAGCGCCTGATTGATGCTAGCGAACACGCCGCGGTCGAGCAGCGTCTTCAACAAATCCTTCGCGCGGATGTCCAGTTTCTCCGCCAGCTCGCGCACCGTGATTCCTTCCGTTACGGTTAGCGCGCGCGGCTCGCGTTTCACCGGCGCGACTGGTTCGACAGCTGTCGCGCGTCCGCCCGGACCTGCGCCCGCGCGCGGACGAACGGGATGCAGCTTGCGCTCGCCTTCGGCGTAGCGCTTTTCGATCAGCGGCCGACCGCGTGCCGCGGGCTTGCGCGCGTACAGCGGCTTGCCTGGCTCCGCCTTGGGAACCCCCGCGCCGGGACGCTGCGTTCCGACGGGCCCCTTATTGTCGCGACCACCCGGTCCGCCACCGCTTCCGGGGCGCTGCGGGAATCGCGAAGGCGGTCCACCCGGACGTTGCCCTGGCGCGCCACCGGGACGACCCTGCGGCGCGCTGCTCGGACGATATTGTTGCGGAGCGCCGCCAGCCGGGCGCATGCCTTGCGGCGCACCAGGACGCGCTTGGCCCGGGCCTGAAGGAGGCGCGCCTGGACGCGGATAACGTTGCAAAGTCGAAGGTGCGCCAGCGGGTCGTGCAGCGCCAGGTGCAGCCGCCGCAGGACGTGCACCCGCGGGCGCGCTTCCCGGTGCTGCAGCTGGACGTAGCGGCACGCCGGGTCTTGGCACAGACGTAGCGGGTGCAACCCCGGGACGTGCAGCGGTCGTTGAAGCAGGAGCCGCAGGTGCAGATGCTGCAGGTTTCACAGCGGCGGGCGCCGCGCCGGTCGGGTGCGTCGCCGGATGAGCCGCGGTTGCGCCCACAGGTGCGGCGGGACGTGCAGCTCCCGGAGCGGCCGCGGGGCCAGCCGCGGGAGCGTGCGATACGACGCCCGCTCTTGCGGCAGCTGTCGGGGCAGCAGCAGGCGCGACGCCAGCAGGCTTTGTGCCTACGGCTGCAGGCGCGGCAGGAGCAGCCGCGGCAGGCTTCGCCGCCGGCGTCTTTGCCGCCGTAGCCTTCGCGACCTTTGCCGCTTCCTCAGCCTCTTCCGCAGCCGCCAGGCCGCGGAAATGCTTGCGGACGAGTTCAGCGTGCTTCAGGTCAATCGAGCTCGAGTGCGTCTTTTTTTCGGTGACGCCGGCTTCCGGGAGGTAGTCAATCAAGACCTTCGCCTTGATCTCTAGTTCCCGCGCCAGCTCGTTAATCCGGACTTGATTAGAATCTGCCATTCGCCTCTTTTCAACAGCGCCAGCACTCGTGCCCGCGCCTTTCCGCTTTTACAAAATCCTACAAACAACAAACCGATAGCAAAATTTCCGTTACTGCTCCGCGCCTTCTTCCGACGCGCCGATCTCTTCTTCTCTCACTTCTTCGGTCGCTTCTTCCGTTGCTTCATCTACGGCTTCCGCTTCGGCTGCCACATCCGCGGGAGCCGCCTCTGCTGTAGCTTCCGCTGCGCCAGCCGCAATTTCTTCGGTAGCTTCTTCGGTTGCTTCGTCAACGAGCGCCGCTTCTTCGCCCGCCGCGGCCGCAGTTTCTTCCGTCACCGCGCCTTCGCCTTCGGCAGTGACCGCCGCGTCTGGTGCTTCTGGCGCAGCGGTCGCCGCCGTTTCCAGTGCTTCAAAATAAGCGGCGACCGACTGGTGAATCTTCTCCACCATTTTTTCGCCGATGCCGGGAATTTCCACCAGCTGTTCGGGAGTCATGTCCGCGAGCTTCTCAATCGAAGTAACGCCCGCGGCTTCCAGCTTCTCGATCGTCTTCGGGCCCACGCCGGCCAGTTGCGTCAGCGCGGTTCCCGGAGCGGTGAGCGCAGCCATCTGCGCTTCGATCTCGCGGCGCTTTTCTTCCTCGCTCTTGATGTCAATGTTCCAGCCAATCAATTTGCTGGCGAGCCGAACGTTCTGCCCCTTCTTGCCGATCGCGAGCGAAAGCTGCGTATCCTCCACAATCACTTCCAGCCGCTTTTCTTCCGGGTCAATAATCTGCACGCGCGTGACTTTTGCCGGGCTCAAAGCCTTCTGCGCGAACGCCACTGTCTCTTCGTTGAACGGAATAATGTCAATCTTCTCGCCGCGCAGCTCGCGAATAATGGACTGCACGCGCATGCCCTTCATGCCCACGCACGCGCCCACCGGGTCAACGTCCTTGTCGCGGCTTTCCACCGCAATCTTGGTGCGCTCGCCGGCTTCACGCGCGACTGCGCGAATCTGCACCGTGCCGTCGTAAATTTCCGGCACTTCCATTTCAAACAAGCGCTGCACCAGGGCGGGATCGGCGCGCGAAACCACGACCTGCGGCCCCTTCGCCGCGCGTTCCACCGCGCGAATCGTCACGCGCAGGCGGTCGCCCACGTTGTAGGCTTCCAGTCGCGATTGTTCGCGCTTGGGCAGCCGCGCTTCGGTGCGGCCCATGTCCACAATGATGTCCGGGCCTTCCATGCGCTTTACTACGCTATTGATGAGCTCGCCCACGCGCGTGTGGAACTCGTTGTAAATCGTGTCGCGCTCAGCTTCGCGCACTTTCTGCAGGATCACTTGCTTGGCAGTCTGCGCGGCGATGCGTCCCAGCACGTCGGTCGGCTTGGCCTGCGTAATTTCGCCGCCCACTTCCACGTCCGGCTGGCGCTTGCGCGCGTCGTTCAACGAAATTTCGCGCACCGGGTCGGCCACTTCCTCGACGACTATATGCACCGAATACACGTCCACCTGTCCCGTCGTGGGATTGAATTTCGAACGCAGCTCTTCCTCGGTGCGGTAATATTTCCGCGCCGCAACCACCATCGCGTCTTCGATTGCCGCGATGATGATTTCCGGTTCAATATGCTTTTCCCGGCTGATCAGCTCGATCTGTTGGTACAGCTGACTCGCCATTCGCTCTCTCCCGTACGTCCCAAGAAAAAACTGCACTCGCCAAATGCCAGTCGCCTGCCGCTACAACTCCACCACCAAATTCGCTTTCTTGATCCCGGCGTACGGCACGGCGATCACCAGATCGCGCACCGTGAACTTCACCACGCCGTCCGCAATTCCTGCCAGCCGACCTTCAAAATACGCCTGCTTCTCGATCGGCTCGTTCAGCCAAATCTTTGCTAGCCGCCCGACGAAGCGCTCGTAGTCCGCTGGCTTGATCAATTTCCGGTCCAGGCCCGGCGAACTTACTTCCAGAACATAAGCCGGACCTGGAACCAAATCTTCCATGTCCAGGATCACGCTCAACTGCTCGCTCACGCGCTCGCAATCCTGGTGGGTGACACCCAACCCTTCCCGATTCTGCGGGCCGGGCAGCCGGTCAATATACAGACGCAGTATGCGCTGCTTTCCAACCTTCCATTCGATGTCGAAGATCTCGAGGCCCAGCGAGCCTGCCACCCGCTCGGCCGCCTCTCGAACCTTTTCCAGTTGCATTCTATTCCAAGTGCGCTATTTAGCCCCGCTCAGACAGTTGGGCTGGAGCCGTCCGACGATGCGAATAGCCTCGCACCAGACGGGAGGGCCAGTTCCAGTACCGCCCTTCGAGCTACTCCCAATTCTAACGCCAGCTCGCCATCCGACCGCAGGCACCACGGGCGTTGACGCACCGGCATCCCGCCATCCGTCGCGTCCAACAAAAAAGTGGGCTTGCGCCCACTGGCTCATGCGACCTGTCTGGAAGCAACTCAGTATAATTTCTAGCGGCCAAAAAGGCAAGAACAGCCGTCCGGCCCTGGCGACCCCGCTCTCGCGCCGCGATCGATGTTCGACGTCCCCATCGCCCGTCCGTTCTCACCGCGCCGGATTTCCACCAGTACAGCTGACGCCAGAAACGCACTTGGCGATAGCTTTGCGGTCGTGTATATAGTCTCGCACTACGTCCCTTGAATGTTACCCAGGAGCGGCTCATGACGCAGCGATGGATTTTGCGAATGGCAGGCGCCGCGGCGCTGCTGGCCACCATACCCAGCGCCAGTCTGCTCTCACAACAGAAGATGGACTCTGTAGATCTTTTCCGCGCAGAGGGAATGTTGCGCGACGCCCATGAAAATGTGAAGAGATATTATTATGACCCCCAATACCACGGCGTGGATATCGACGCGCTCTATCGTGACTACGACTCCAAAATCAAGAATGCAACGGCACTCAGCCAGGCATTCAGTTTGATCGCGTCCTACCTCGATGCCCTGCACGATTCGCACACATTCTTCATCCCACCGCAGCGTCCCTATCGCCTGGACTACGGGTTTCGATTGCAGATGTACGGCAATAATTGCTTCATCAGCAGGGTGCGGCCCGGCACCGATGCCCAATCCAAGGTTCACCCTGGCGATCAGGTCTTGGGTTACAACAACTACGCTGTGAGCCGCAGCGCCTTTTGGCAAATGGACTACTACTTCAATGACCTGGCGCCGCAGCAAGTCTCCGCGCTGGATCTGCGAGACCCGTCGGGCTCGGAGCGCAAAATAACCGTTGATGCGAAGATACGCGAACTAAAAAAGAGGATTGATATGACGGGTCAGGACGGAGGCTACGATCTCTGGGATGAGTATCTACAACAACAGAACTTCGATCATGTGTCGCGGCAGCGATGGGTTGATGTCGGCGACGTCATGGTCTGGAAGGTGCCCGAATTCGACATGGAAGATCACACTGTGGACCACATTTTCGCGGATGCGCGGAAACACCAGACTCTCATTCTGGATCTTCGCGGCAATCACGGGGGCGCGGTCGTCACGCTTCGACGCATGCTCGGCAATACCTTTGATCATGACGTCAAAATCGGTGATCTCGTGAGCCGCAAGGAAACGAAACCGGACACTGCAAAAACTCGCGGGCGCGACGCCTTCTCGGGCAAATTGATTGTTTTGGTGGACAGCGTTTCAGCTTCCGCTGCCGAGTTGTTCCCACGAGTCATCCAGCTAGAACATCGCGGGACTGTCATTGGCGATCAAACGGCAGGCGCAGTCATGGGCGCCCGTGGCTACGAAGGGTCCCAAGGAGCGGACGTCAAGGTCTTCTATAGGTTTTCGATCACCGCGTTTGATATGGTCATGAAAGACGGCAAAAGCCTCGAACACACCGGCGTCACACCTGATGAAATCGTGATTCCCACCGCCAAGGATCTGGCCAGCGGCAGCGATCCTGTCCTCGCGCACGCTCTCGAACTGGCGGGCCAGAAAGTCGACCCCATGGCCGCCGGAAAAATGTTTCCGTTTGAATGGCTGCCGAACTAGACAGCATTCGCCTTCGCCACAGAAAAAAGGCCTCCCGGATTCAACTGCGGGAGGCCTTCTGTCTTCTGCGAGCGAGCAACGCGACAACGATCGCTGCGCTACGAATTTACTGCTGGGGTGGTGTCGCCGGCTTGGGCGCAGGTGCACGCTGCTGTGCGGGCGCCCTCGGCGTTGTTCCCCCAGCCTTGGCGGGATAGCTCTGGTCGAACAGCCGAATAATATCCTGGGTCACGTCCACCGAATTCGCCGCGAAAATAACCGGCGAAGTCTGCCCGGAACGATCCAGAATCACGGAGAACGCATTGTCGCGGGCGTACTTGCTCAGCACGTCAATCATCCGGCGGCCGATGCGGTCCACAATCTCCCGCTGCGCTTCGTTGAAATCGTCCTGTGCATCCTGCGATCGCCGTTGGAACGTGCGCTGGAGCTGTTCGCCCTCGCGCTGCAGCCGCGCCTTTTCATCGTCGCTCAGCGTGGTCTGCCCGGTGCGCAATCTCGTCTGGATATCTTCCATCTGCTTCTGCATGTTGGAAAGCTCTGTCTGGCGGGGCGCGAATTGCGATTGCAATTCCGCCGCGGCCTGCTTCCCTTCCGCGGTGCTGGTAATCGCCACTTGGACGTCGATCACGCCCACCTTGCCTGCTGCCGCCGCGGCGGACGCACCGCCCGCCTGCGCCCACGCTGCGGGAACCATCAGGAACGCCGCCAGGGCCGGAACTGCAAATCGCATCTTCATTCTCACTCCTTAAGGTAGATAGTCTTTCGGATTTCGGTGCCAGGAACTGTGCCACATATCATGCCGGACACAAATCGGAGATTATAGCTGCCGCCCGAGAAGCTGGTCAATCGCTTTCGTTTCGCCTGCCGGTTACGACCTGTGCGACCGCTGCTTGCTGAGATGCATTCGCGGAACGCATGGTTGGTCTCAGCTACGCCTCCGCGCGAGGCTTCCCTGCGCGTCGCAAGCGGCCGCCGCTTCGACGCGGCCTGCGTCCTGCTGCGTGCGTGAACCAACCTCGCGCGTCAGTGCGAACCGCGAGTCTAAATCCTGCTAGTGCGGCAGTGGCACCAACAAAATGCGGTTATTGGCCTGATCAATCTCCACGGCAAGGTTTAGCCGCGGATCAATCGCGATCGAATTCGGCCCCACCACTACAGACACCAACGGCTCCACGCTGCCCACGTCCAGAATTTCCCGCACTTTCGGCACCGGGCATTTCGAGACGCCATTAGCATTCGGAGGACATACGTAAGCCATAATCGAGAGCGTGTTGCTCGCCGCGTTCGAGGTCACCAGCGTGCTGGAATTGAAATTGTAATCGAGCGAGGTGGGATTTATACCCGCGCTGGCGGTGAACACTGTTTGCGACGTTAGCGGATCAATGTAAATCACGTTGTTGGCTGCGCTGTCCACAACCACGAACACCCCATTCAGGGCGTCGAATACCACCCCGGTAGGAAGCTGCATCTGGATGCGCGTGGGCGTCCCCGCTGGCAAAGAAAGTAAATCGAGCCCGTTGAATTGCGACGCTGTGGTAACGGCGGCGATCGTTTGCGTCGGATCATTGTTCAGAACCGGATCGATTGCCACAGCCAGGGGAATGTAATCCACGCAGGAGTTACTGGCCGCCGTGCCGGAGGTTGCGCCGATCACCACGAACGATGCCAGCCCACCACCGTTGTTGCTGGGGCTGGTGTTCTGGCAGATCTGCTGGTTGGCGATTGTATCCGTAACCGCCGCCAGTCCCGAATCCTGATCGACAGTCACGCCCAGCGGCAATGTGCAATTTGCGCACAACGAAAAATTCACCGGAGCGTTGAACACATTGTTCAGCCCCTTTTCGTCCAGCACCGTGATGGTATTGCTCCCGTTATTTCCCACAACGGCCTGGCCAGTGCGCGCCAGTATCCCCACGCCGTAAGGTATAGCGCCGGTAGCGAAGAAGCTGGGCGATTGCGGCGTGATTTGCGAGCCGTCCAGTAAGTTCACCACGGAGATGCTGTTGCTCCCGGAATTCGTCACCACCGCCTGATCGAGATACGGATCCACAGCCACGCCTATAGGCGAGGTGCCCACCGGGACGGGTTGGATCACCGCCAGTTCGCTGACGTTCGAAATAGCGGCGCCGTTCTGCACGTACACGGCAAAGCGCCGTGCCGTCATCAAATCGGTGGATGGAATCGCAGCCGTCAGCTGGCGGCTGCTCACAACTGTGGTGGGCAGCGCAGTGCTATCCAGAAACACTTGCGAAGCGCCAGTGAATCCGGTGCCGATAATCGAGAGAGTCAAGCCTGCGGCCGGAGTTTGCACAAATGTAGTGACTGGATTGGTCTCCAGAATTTGCAGCGGGTTCGGCGTGGTCGTGGCCATGGGAAAAACGGAAACGGTATTGTTGCCCTGGTTGACGATGTACGCCGTATTAGTGAGCGGATTCACCGCCACCGCCTGCGGCGCGTTCAATCCCGCCACAGCTTGCAGGACCAGGCTATTTGCCAGGTCCAGCACGTATCCGTTGTTCGCCGTGCCGTTTACCACGATCCCTATATTGGCGAGCGGGTTCACGGCCGCCGCCACCAATCCCAAATTAGTGAACGGAATTCCCCCTTGCGTAAATGGAACCGAACTCACCGATTGATCCAGCATGCTGAACGACGAAACTGACGGCGCAGCCAAAGCTTGGTTTGGACCTTGCGGATCCGTGAAAAGCGCCTGGTGCGTCGCGGCATTAATTCCCACGCCCTGCACCGTGTTGGAAATCGACAGGCTGGCGATCACTACCGGAGAACGCCCAAAATCGGCGGGTTTTGCGCCCACTCCGGGATTGCGGCCCATATCCACAATGGCAATCACGCCCGCGCCTCCAGGGGTGATCAGCGCCCAGTTCAATATCGGATCCACCGCCACTTTGGGGTTGGTCCCGGTGCCGATCGGCGTCAGCGTGCCACCCAGCGTCTGGATCACCGTGGGAACGCCAGCGGAAAAATCCATAATAAGCACGATGTTGGTGGACTGGAAGGCAATCAACCCGCGGTGCGTCAACGGATTGATTCCTATCGCGAACGGCACCGGTTGCGCGTTCGGCGGCGTATTCGGATTCGGGAGAGTAAATGGTGGCGCTGTTGTCATCGTGTTCAAATCAATCACCGAAATGGTGTTATCGCCGCTGTTGGTGACGACCGCGATGTGATCACCTAGCGCGCCTCCTGCGGTGGTGACTTGATCGTCAATCGCCACGGACGTGGGAGCGGTTCCCACCGGAATGGTCACAGTGGCCAGCGTGCCAAGATTAACGACGCTGACCGAGTTGCTCCCCGAATTGGCGATCACTGCCAGGTTCAACGCCGGATCAATCGCGATGCCCACAGGCGACGCGCCTACCGGAATGCTGGAGCTCACGCCCGTGGAAATATCGCTCGGCCGCGGCTCCACCGTCAGGTTCACCGCGGACATTGCCGGGTTGGGCGCGGTCACGTCAGTGTTTTGTACGATCAAGGGATACTGCCCCGGTGCGGGCGCGCACGTGCTCGGTATGGTGACGCCCAATTGTTGGCTGCTGGTAAGAGTAGTCGCGACCCGCGTCCCTGCCGTCGTTCCGTTGCAATTAACCACAGTGCTCGGCGAGAAAAATCCGCCGATCAGATTCACACCCGCCGTGCCGCCATTCGGCACCACCGTATCCGGCGATAACGCCACCACTGCGGGGCGCGACGGCGTCACCTCCAGCCCCAGCGATCCCCCCAGACCATTCGATACTTCGCCGTCTTGCGCTTGCACGACCATGGCCACTGGCCCCGCGACCGCTAGCGGGCTCGCGGGAATCGTCGCCTTCAGCAGTGTGTCGGTAAGAAACAACGTCGGCACCGGCGCGGGCGGCGTTCCCACCATCACGACACTGTTGGAGGTGAAGTTCGTACCGGTGAGAAATACGTCCTGTTGCGCAGAGCCTTCACCCACAAGATTCGGAGCCGCGGAAGTGAGCGTTGGTGCGTCAGAAGAGATGATCGTGATCGTAGCGGTACCTGACTCCGCCGGATCGAATCCTGAAACCGCGGTGATCGTCACGCTGCCGGGCGAATTGGCTATCGGGGCCCGATAGGTGGCGGTATTGCCATTTCCGCCACCCGGAATAATAAAGCCGTCCGTTACATCGCCGCCTGCAATTCCATTTACTTCCCAGGTGACTGCCGTATTCGTCGTGCCGGTAACGTTCGCCGTGAGCGTGAAGGTATCGCCCGGCGCAATGGTTGCACTGGTGGGCGAAACGGCCACGCGAATCGTGGAATCAATGTGCACCACGCTGATGCCGAATATTCTCGTGTTTACCGTGCTGGTAGCCACCACCAGAAAATCGTTCGTCGGCGGCAGAGCCGCGGGCGCGGTGTAAAAGCCTCCTTGCGGCGTGTTGGTCTGTCCCGTCGTGATGATCCCATAGCCGCTCGGCATTTGCGTCTGGCCGGTTGTTGCTGGGCTGCATATCGTGGGCTGCGCGTTGGTGGGAGTCGGTACCAAACAGAGTTGCCAAGTTACCGATGTCGTGGACGTGCCGGTGACGATGGCTTGAAATTGCTGTTGGCCGCCCAGAGGAACCACCGCTGGGTTCGGGGCGACGGTCACGCCGACCGGGGTGGTGTTGCCTCCGCAGCCACAGAGCCACGCGAATCCCGCGACAAACAGCGCCGTTACGCCCAGCCTCGATATCTTGTTACGCATTTCTTTCACCCTCTCATCTGAATTCGCGGTGCGCGCTGGATGCTTTCCATTGCGTCGCGTCCCATCCTGCGTTCGCTGCACCGCTACCAATTCCTAGAATGTCTTACCCACCGTAAAGCGGAAGGTATGCTGCGGCTCGATCAACTGCGCCGGAATGTGCTGCGTGTTCGCAGTGATGAATGCCTGCAGTTGCGGCGCGATCTGCGTCTCCAGCACGCCGGGCGGGAGCCCGCTCTTCACCGCGTCGCTCAGAGCGTATCCGCCGCTCAAGCCGTTGATCGTTTCGTCCAACCGCAAATAGTTGTACGCATAATAAATGCGGAACGGCGCGTTCACGATCGGCAGCACCACGTCCAGTTCCACGCCCGCCGAAGTATGCACCTTGAAATTCGTGCCGGGATAGATCGGCAGATTGCTGGCAATTTTCAAGTTCGGAAAATCCGGATTCGGATATTGCTGCTGATACACGGTCACGGCCGCGGGATCCAGCGCCAACTGTGATTTTCGCAGGATGCCGTTGATGCCGATGTCGTTGAACAAAGTCAGCGTCACCGGCCCCGCAATCGGAATGCGGTATTCAATGTTGCCCACGTTCTGGAAATCGCCGCCGGGCCGCGTGGGCAGGAACTGGATCATGGGCACGGCGATTGTTTGCACCGTCGGCTTCCCTTGGGCATTTAATACCGTGGGGTTGAAGTAGCTCACCGGCACCGTCGTGGCCTCGGGAATCTCGACGAACGGCGAAATCGTATAGAAATTGAATCCACGCACGTCGTTCTCGCCGCCCAGGAAGAACCGGCTGTACGGCGGCACGTTCGTCCCGTTGTAACCAGTGATCAATCCTGTCTGGTATTTCAGGCCGATCACGTTGCGACGCTTATTCACCGGATGAAAATAAGTCGTGACGAACGAATTCGTGATGGTGTTGACGTTCCCTCCCAGCGGCCCGCCCTCAATCCCGATCCCGTAGTAATAGCTTTTCCCGTTCGTCGGGTTTTGCGGATTGTTCACCGTGCTGTAGGAAATCGTCGCCGTGATTTTGCTCGATTCGATTCCGTTCAGCGCCGATGGCCCGGCCAATCCCGTGAATTTGACGCTGTCGAACAGCAGTTGAGCCGAGGTGCTGAACGTCTGAATGTTCGTAGTGGAATACCCATAGGTTACGCCCAGGCGCGTGAAGGAAAATTTCCGCAGTGGATAGCTCGCGAACACCGTCAAGCCCTTGGAGTTTGTTGTGTAGTTCTCCTGCAGCGCGGGATTGATCGCGATTTCCTGGTTGTACGCAATGCCCAGCTGCTTGGCCTGGTTGTAGTCAAATTTCGTCGAAAAAATCGTGAAACCCGTCGAAATCGGGCGATCGAACAAATACGGTTCGGTGAATCCAAATCGCACGTCGCGTTGAAAGCTACCCAGCTGCGCGGAAAGCGAAAGCGTCTCGCCTAGTCCCAGGAAATTGTTGGTAGTGTAGGAACCACCGACGAAGGTGCCGGCGATGCCGCTCACGCCGCCATTGAAACTGATCGACTGTTTGCCTTTTTCCTTCAGCTTCAGCTTGATATCCACTGTTCCGGCTTTCACGTTGCGCTTTAGCTCCGCGTTTTCCGGCTTGATGGTGTCGAAATAATTCAACTGGTTCAGGCGCAACAGGCTGACTTCCCACAAACGGTTGTTGAATACCTGTCCTTCATCCAGCAGCAACTCGCGGCGGATTACTTTGTCGCGCGTCGTAGTGTTCCCGGAAAATTCAATGCGCCGCACGAAGAACTGCTTTTGCTGGTCGAATTCCACAGTCAAATTCACAACCTTCTTCGCGTCGTCAATTTCCGTCAGCGGGGTGGCCACGAAATCGATATACCCGTACTCGCCGTAAAGCTTTTTGTAATTGTCGAGTGCTTTACGCAGCTTGTCCGCCGCCAGGATGTCGCCTTGCTTCAGCGGAAACGCGCGCGCCAGAACCTCGGACTTGAACACCAGTCCCTGCTCCGGGTCCGAGCTGCGAAACCGCAAGGTGCCCATGCGATATTGCGCGCCCTCATCAATCGTAATCGTAATGTCCGCGCGCTTGCCGTTCTTCGAGCCCAGCAGCGGCCACGGCCCGGGAATACCACTCCGCTCTTCATTCTTGATTTTCACATCCGGATCGCTCACGGAAACTTTGAAGTATCCGTGGTCCTGGTAAATCCCGTGAATGCCCACTCCCAAATCTTCGTCCAGCTTGTTCTTGTCGTAGGTCTTGCTGAAAACTGGAATTTCCGTGATGTACAGCGGAATCGCGTAGGGCCGGTCGTTGTGCATCGAACGAATCAATTTCCGGTCGGAAAACGCCTTTGCGCCGACGAATTTGATATCGCCCACTTTCACTTTCGGCCCTTCATCAATATTAAAGACCAGTTTCACGGCATTGGTTGCCGCGATGCGTTCATAAGTGGGCTTCACGGTGGCGAATTGGCGCCCATGCTCGGCCAGCAATCCCTTGATCACTACTTCCGCGCGCTTGATTTTCGTGGGATCAAACTGACTTTCCACCGACAACCCGACTTTCTTTTCCTTGAACGCGTCTAGAATGTCGGACTCGGTGATGGATTTGTTCCCCTTGTACTCAATGCGGCGGATGATCGGTCGTTCCTGCACGTAGAAGACGATAATTTTTCCGTTGGGCTCGTCGGGGCTGTCTTCCACTTCCAGGCGGACGTCTTCGAAGAACTGCGTGTTCCAGAGCGCCTGAAAATCGCGGCGTACCGCTTCAGCACTGTAGGGATCCCCTGGCCGCGAAAAAATTCGCGCCAGCAGGGTGTCTCGCTGAATCCGGCGATTGCCGATGAATTCAATGCGCTGAATAACGAATTGCGGGCCGTTCGCGTCCTGAGGTTGCTGAGCCGGAAGGGATTGCCCCGAAGCCAACACGCACAAATACACCACCACGAAAAATCGCAATGGACGCAGAAAAGTTTTCCCGCTGGCGGCCCTGGTCAAGGCCGCAGTATCCCGCCCAAAATTGTGTGCTCCCCCGCCGGACTGCTCCCGCCGGCTTGCGCGTAGGATTCCTAGTGGGCCACTGGGGTTGCTTCAACCACAGGCCGGAACGCCAAGCCCTCGCTCCCGAGATAGATTTCGAGAGTCGCGGGCCGTTGCAATCCGCCCTGAATCAAAGCTTCCGACAATGGGTCTTCGACGTACTTCTGTAACGCGCGACGAAGCGGCCGCGCGCCATAATTTCGGTCGCTGCAGGTCTTCTCGAGGATCCACTGGCGCGCTTCAGGCGTGAGTGCAATCTGCACCTGACGATGCACCAGCGTTTCATTGATCTGGCCCACGAGCAAGTCGATAATCCGCAACAGATCGTCATCGTTGAGCGAGTTGAACAAAATTACTTCGTCCAGACGATTCAGGAATTCCGGATTGAAGACCCGCCTGACTTCACCCATCACCATGTCATCCTGGCTCTTGGCCATCGCGTCCAATTCCTTCGACGCGAAACCGAGGCCCGCCTGTTTCTGCAACTGCCGCGCGCCCAGGTTCGATGTGAGAATTATGATGGTATTGCGGAAATCCACCGTGTTGCCAAGTCCGTCGGTCAACTGACCGTCTTCAAAGACTTGCAGCAGGATGTTGTACACGTCTGGGTGAGCTTTTTCAATCTCATCCAGCAAAATTACCGAGTAAGGCGTCCGGCGCACGCGCTCTGTCAATTGACCGCCTTCTTCATATCCAACATATCCCGGAGGCGCGCCGATCAATTTCGATACGGAGTGCTTCTCCATGTACTCGGACATATCGAAACGGATCAGCGACTTCTCGCTGCCGAAAAGGAATTCCGCCAGCCGTCGCGCCACTTCCGTCTTGCCAACGCCCGTCGGACCAAGGAACAGGAAGCAACCCACCGGTCGGCCCGGGGCTTTCAATCCCGCGCGGCTGCGGCGAATCGCCCGTGCCAATGCGGTGATGGATTTGTCCTGGCTGATGACGCGGCGGTGCAACTCTTCCTCGATGCGCAGCAGCTTCTGCTGTTCGTCTTCCTTGATGGCTGAAACTTGAATGCCGGTCCAGCGCGCCACGACTTCTTCGATGTCCTCGCGCGTCACAATCCCCGTCGAGGAATCGTCAATCTTCAACTTCTCGCGCAGCAGGCGCAGATGTTCCTTTTCCTTGCGCTCTTCCTCGGAATAAAACCGCGCCTTCTCGAATTCGTGATTGGCGATCGCGGTTTCCATGCGATGCGTGATGAATTTCACGCGCTTCTGCACTTCGGAAACCTCGTCTGGCAGCATGGCCTGGCGCAATTTCACGCGCGAGCCCGCTTCGTCCAACAGATCGATGGCTTTGTCCGGCAGAAAACGGTCTGGGATGTACCGGTTCGAGAGGTACACCGCGTATTGAATGGCTTCGTCGGTGTAGCTCACCGCATGGAATTTTTCGTAGCGGTCACGCACGCCCTGCAACACGCGGATCGCTTCCTCTTCATTCGGTGCGCCCACTTTCACGGCCTGGAAGCGCCGTTCGAGCGAGCGATCCTTCTCGACTGACTTGCGATACTCCGAAGGAGTCGTCGCACCGATGCACTGAATTTCGCCACGGCTTAGCGCCGGCTTCAAAATATTCGCGGCGTCCAGCGATCCTTCCGCCGAGCCCGCGCCCACCAGTGTGTGCAACTCATCAATAAACACGATGGCGTTCTGGCTCTCCATCAATTCTTTCATGATGGTCTTCAGCCGCTCTTCAAACTGCCCGCGATATTTCGTGCCCGCCACGATCAACGAAAGATCCAGCGACAAGATGCGCTTATCCGCAAGGAACGGCGGCACGTCGCCATCCGATATCCTCTGCGCCAGCCCTTCGACGATCGCCGTCTTGCCTACGCCTGGTTCGCCAATCAGCACGGGATTATTTTTCGTCCGTCGGCACAGGATCTGAATTGCGCGTTCCAGTTCGCGGTCGCGTCCTACCAGCGGGTCCAGCTGGCCTTCCATCGCCGCTTGTGTTAAATCCCTGCTGAATTCCGCCAACAACGATGCTTCTTTAGGACGGTTCACTGGCACCTTCTCTCCCGCGCTGCGTCCCAACTCCTCGCGCACGGTTGAAAGCCGCAATCCCCGCTCGAGCAATATCTCCGCACCGAAGGACTTCTCTTCCCGAAGCACGCCTAGCAGAAGGTGTTCGGTACCCACGTGTTTGTGGCCCAGGCGTTCTGCTTCTTCGGCCGCGAAATTCAATATGCGCTTGCATTCCTGGCTCAGCGGAACTTCCACCGAAGTCGAGATGCGTTCACGCACGGTGATGCGCGCTTCGATTTCCTTGCGGATGGATTCGATCGAGCCATGGGTCCGCAGGAAACGGTTGGCGAGCGCCTTGTCCTCGCGCAACAGTCCCAGCAGCAGGTGCTCCGTCTCGATGTACGGGCTGCCGTACTGGCTCGCTTCGTACCGTGCGAAAAAGATTACGCGCCTAGCCTTTTCTGTATAGCGTTCAAACACGGGTCACCCACGGTCTCCTGGAGTCGTCGCCCCAGCACCGGCGGCCCGCGGGAGAGGTACCGCGGTATCGCTCAGCGCTTCTGCGCCCGGAGCCAAAGCTCCGCGTTCCAATGTAAGAACACGGTCGGCTTGCCGGGCTAATGAAAGATTGTGCGTCGCAAGGATGGATGTCAACTGCAGCGACTGGTGCAGCCGCTGCATCAATTCGAAAATATTTTCTGCGCTGCGCTGATCCAGGTCGCCGGTAGGCTCGTCGGCCAGCAGTAAGGCCGGGCCATTCACCAGCGCTCGCGCGATGGCCACACGCTGTTGTTCGCCCCCAGATAGCTGACCCCCACGTTGCTCTGCTCGATCGGCCAATCCGACTTCGCCTAGCCATGTTGTCGCGGTCCGCAGCGCTTGCGCCAATGAGCCGCCCCGCACCAGGAGAGGCATCGCTACATTCTCCGCCGCCGTGAAATCCGGCAGCAGGTGGTGACGCTGCCAGACAAAACCCACGGCGCGATTGCGATACTCCGCCAGCTCCATTTCTGAAAACGACTGAAGCGATTTCCCGGCGAAGTATACTGTACCGCTCGTTGGAGTGTCCAGCGCAGCCAGCAGATGCAGCAAAGTACTTTTACCAGTGCCGGAGGGCCCGACCACCGCAATCATCTCGCCGCGCGCAATTGTGAGGTTTATCCCCGCCAGAGGAGTCACATCTTGCGCGCCAGAGCGAAAAGTCTTGCGCAGATTTTCGCCGCGCAGGATTTCGCGCGAGTCCGGCCCGCTAGTTTCACCGGAGTTATCGAGGACAGCTGAGCTCGAATTTGCCTGCATCTGCATCGCCTAGGCTGTATTCTCTTTCACGTTAGATGCCGAATGGCCCAAACTGTATGTCCTGCGTTTACAAGCATCTAGTCATTCCCGATTTGCCGCCTCCCCCCTGTAAATCCAATGAATTTCTCATTAAGGCCGTACCGTTACCTCTAGCTGCAACTTCACCCCGTGCTATTGCCAGACGCGAAGCCACCCAAACTTCGCTTCACATTCGATTCTAGCACGGAGCGTCGAGAATTGCAGATTGCTCCACGCCTAAATCCGCGCTGCACTTCGCCCACGCGCTGCGTTTTTTTCGAATGCCCAAGCAAGATCGCCAAGTTCCTGAATGGCGCACGAAATCCTGAAGATTGCCGCAGTTATATAGCGCTCGGGTGGGCGCCAAATTCGCGCATCCCGTGCAGGATAACTATTCGAAGCGGAGAATTTCCACCGGCAAGATGCGCGATGCCGAACGCGCGGGCAAAATCGTCGCGGCGATGCTGATGAAGAGCGCTGCCGCCGCAATCCAGATCGCATCCAGCGCATTGGTATGGAACGGCACGTACGGAATCGCGTAAACCTCGGGGTTCAGCGGAATCAATCGCCATTTATTGGCGATTCCTGCAAACGTGTAACCGACCAGCAGGCCCGCCACGGTCCCGGCGATACTCACCACCAGCCCCTGCAAAATGAAAATCTTGCGCAGCTGCTGGCGACGGGCTCCCATCGCCATCAGCACGGCGATATCACGCGCGCGATCCGTGACGGTCATCGTGAGCACCACCAGAATATTCAGCCCGGCAACAAAAGTGATCAGCCCTATGAACAGCGCCGTCACCAGTTTCTCCAAACTCAGTGCGCGAAATAGCGCGCGATTCTCCTCCATCCAGGTCGAGGTGGTAAACCCCGGACCCGCCCGCCGCAGTAATTCATCCGCAATCTTAGTCGCGTCGTCCATCTGCGTTACACGCACTTCCAGCAGACTCACGACGTCGCCAATCCCCGCGAGCGATTGCGCCGAGCCCAGCGTCACGAATCCCCAATTCGCATCGTAATCATAAAATCCCGAATCGAAGATACCGCTCACGTGAAAACGCCGCGACCGTGGCAGCATCCCGAAAGGCGTCAAGCTTCCCTGCGGACTCGTGAGCGTGATGTAATCGCCTGCGGAAATATCCAGATCGTTCGCCAGTATGCGTCCTATCAGCACCGCCGGAATCCCGTCCGCATCCTGAGCAAAATCTCCGCTGCCCGCAACGATATGATGTAGCGCTTCGCTCGCGCGGCGTTCCAGCTGCGGGTCCACGCCCTTCATCACGATTCCCCGCGCGCGACCGCCTGCAGATAGCAGCACCGTGGAATAAATTGCAGGCTCGATCGAGCGCACACCAGGAGTACCGCTGAGCAACGTCATCAATTCGCGATAGTCGCGGATTCCGTTCGGGCTGATCGGCTTCAGGTTTACGTGCGCGGTGACGCTCAGCAAGCGGTCGCGGATCGCCTGGCGAAATCCGGTGTTCATCGATAGTGCGATCACCAGCGTCGTCACGCCAGCAGCGACGCCGAGCACCGCCAGCAGCGTGACGATTCGCAACACGGCGGGCCGGTTCGGTGACCGCAGATACCGCAGCGCCACCAGCCATTCGAAGCTCATTATGCTTTGCCACCTGAATCGCTTCCGCCGCCGGCTCCAGGTGCCGCCGTGTCGTCCGGGACATCAGGCGCGTCGGTCGATTCTGCGCGCAACAACGGAAACAGCACCACCTCTCGAATCGCGTGCGAATCCGTGAGCAGCATCACCAGTCGGTCAATCCCCACGCCTTCGCCCGCGGTAGGCGGCAAGCCGTGCGCCAGCGCGCGGATGTAATCCATGTCTACTTCTTTCGGCGCTTCCTGCCCGCCCTTTTCGACCTGAGCGCGAAAACGCCGCTCTTGGTCGAACGGATCGTTCAATTCCGAAAAGCCGTTGGCCAGCTCCATCCCCGCGACAAACAGTTCGAACCGTTCGGTCAGGGACGGGTCATCAGGCTTCTGCTTCGAAAGCGGCGAAATCGCCGTCGGGAAGTCATAGATAAATGTCGGCTGCACCAAATGCGCTTCGGCAATCGCTTCAAATAGCTCGCCGGTCAGCTCGCCATCTGAGAGTTTCGCAACATTCGCAACCGGATCAATCCCGTGGGCCCGCGCGTAAGTATTGAAACGCTCAGCCACGACGCGCGGACCGCCAGCCGCGCCCAACTCCGCCAAGCCAGGCGCTGCCCCCGCCGCCGACGGCCAATACTTCACGATCGCCTCGCGCATCGAAAGTCTCTCAAACCTCCCGAAATCAATCGTCTGTTCTCCGTACCTGATCTGCGCGCTCCCCGTAACTTTCTCCGCCAATGCGCGGAATAATTCCTCCGTCATATCCATCAATTCCGCGTAGTCGCTGTACGCCTGGTAAAACTCCAACATCGTGAACTCCGGCTGGTGGATCGCGTCAATACCTTCGTTGCGGAAGTTGCGGTTAATTTCATAGACCCTGTCAATCCCGCCCACCACCAGCCGCTTCAAATAAAGCTCCGGCGCGATGCGCAAATACAAGTCCATGTCAAAAGTATTGTGGTGGGTCACGAAAGGCCGCGCCGTGGCCCCTCCCAGAATGGGATGCATCATCGGCGTTTCCACTTCGCAGTACCCCCGGGAGTCAAAAAACCGCCGTATCTCCCGAATAATCTGCGCGCGCCGGTTGAAAATCTCCCGCGCTCCTTCGTTGACGATCAGATCCAGGTAGCGCCGCCGGTAGCGCTGCTCGATGTCCGCCAACCCATGCCATTTTTCCGGCAGAGGCAGGAGCGCTTTGCTCAGCAGCTCGATTTTTTCGACCTTGACGCTAAGCTCGTTCGTCTTGGTCCGGAAAAGATGCCCCGCAACGCCCACAATGTCGCCCAAATCCAGCAGCTTGAATAATTTGTAAACTTCCTCACCCACCACATCCTGGCGTAGGTAGATCTGCAAACGTCCGCCGCCTCCGGCGATATGCGCAAACGCGGCCTTACCATGGGGGCGCAGCGCAACGATCCGCCCCGCCGCACGCACTTCTACCGGTTCAGCCGTCAGTTGTTCCGCAGTGCGTTCACCAAATTTCTCCCCCACTTCCTTAGCCGTATGAGTCCAGGCAAATCTTCGCGGATAAGCCGCGTGGCCCAATCCTTCAATTTCACCTAAATTTTTCAGGCGTTGCTGAAACTGATCCTGCGATTCGAATTCCAACGGGTCAACTTCCTTTCGGCGGCCAAAACCGCGCACAAAAACAATCTATTCAGAGCGCCGGGCGGCAGTATAGCGGTCGCGTTCCAGAAGCGTCAAGAAAACGCCTGCAAACGCGCTGCCACCCCAAACCGGTGGTATACTGCCCGCTGAACTTGGGGGCAGCGTGTTCTTGAAGCGGAAGCCAGGCACTTCCTCCTCACGACGCAGCGTCTCGGATGATTGGATCGCGTGGTTACCGCGAGACAAGGTCCAGGTATTTGACGCGGTGGTCCATCGTTGGGAGACTTTCTACGCGATGATGAGCGTTTCGCTCGACGACGCCCTGTCTCTGCGCGCTCGCGGTGAACTGGTTCGCGCCCGCCAACAGGTTTCCATGTCCGCCGATCTGCTATCACCTCTGGCGGCCTCTCTTACCAGCGCTTGCGGGGTGCTCACAGATCGGGGTCGCCACTTCGGCAACGTTCCCAATGTGGAACCGCTGAATACAGAGAACTTCCGCGGTGAGACTGCCCAGGCCGCGGCGTCCTGGAACGAATTTCTCCACCGCGTCCTGTTCGCCAGCCGTTCCCGCTATTTCCAGAAGCTGCGAATTCTGTCGGAAACATTACAGAAGCTCGCCAGTGAATATAACTCTGCCGCCGAAGACGTCGCCACCGGGGTCTCCGTGCAACCCGGCGATTCCTGGGACAAGCTCGAATGCCTGCACTACGATTTCACCACCTGCCTACGCGAAACCGAAGTACTAGTGAAATCCTACGTGCGTGCACTGCCCAGCGAGCAGCTCAGCGCCTTCGCCTCGGAACTGGACACGGTGCCGGCGCCCCAACGGCGCACTGCGGCGACGCCTCGAACGCGCATCAGCCGTGCTTCGGCTTGATTTCCTTCCAATTTTAGTAGAATCGGCCAACCCACGGCTCGCCAATACGCTCCAACATGGTCTAACGTGCATGTTCCCGAGATTCCTCCGATTGGAAAGATCGCTGCAAGCCGCAGCTGGCTCAAGCGTCGAGGCTGGACGTATTTCTGGACGTACGAATCGAATCCAGCCAAAATGATTGAATGTCCGAGCGAAAACGGTTGGTCAGGTCTTTTCGCCTTTCGCCTGTCGCGACGCAACCCGCCAATCCTGATAGATGGCGAATTCGTTGCGTGCATAGGACTACAAGTACAACTCAGGGGGCGGGTGCCGCATCGCAACTAGGGATGCGCCCCGACGGGTAGCGTGGCCCGAACGAGACGAGTCGATACTGGGGAAATGCCGGAGGCCGAGGCCATCCGCCTCGCCCAACAGGGCGATGCAGCTGCTTTTGAGCGCCTCTACCGCTTGCATAATCGGCGGGTCTATTCTCTGTGCTTGCGCATGGTGGGTAATACCGCCGAGGCGGAGGACCTGACCCAGGAAGCGTTCCTCCAGCTTTTTCGGAAGATCGCTACCTTCCGCGGTGAGTCGGCGTTTTCGACTTGGCTGCATCGGCTTGCCGTCAACGTCGTGCTCATGAAGCTGCGGAAGAAGTCCGGCAATGAAAGCTCGCTCGAGGAGCTTACCGAGCCGGATGAAGATTCGGGCGGACCGCGGCGCGATTTCGGCGGCCCGGATTTACGGCTCAGTGGCTCGATAGACCGGGTCAACCTGCAGCGCGCTGTGGAGCAGTTGCCGCCCGGTTACAAGTCCGTGTTTGTCCTGCACGATGTGCAAGGCTACGAACACAACGAGATTGCGGAAATCATGGCTTGCTCGATCGGCAACTCGAAATCTCAATTGCACAAGGCACGCATGCGCCTTCGCGAACTGCTTCACGAAGCCCTGCGCGCCCAGGCCCGCGAGGACCGCAAGGCTGCCAGCGCAGAAACCGGCGGCAAGGACTGAAACATGGCCACAATCACATGCAGGGAATTTCTGAGTTATCTGGAACCCTGGATGGAGGGCGAACGCCCGGTGGACGCGCAAGCGCACGTCCGCACTTGCTCGCACTGCTCCGGCGTCATCAAAGATTTGGAGATGATTCACCACGAAGCGCGCAGTTGGAACGCCTCGGAGCAAGACGTGCCCGAGCGTGTGTGGACATCGCTGCGGGCGCAGCTGGAACAAGAGGGTCTGATCCGCGAAACAATCCTGGCAGGGGAGGACCGCGCGCAAGTCGCGACGCCCCGCGCAGGATGGTTCGCCGGCCTATTCCCGCGGCTGCCGCGCCCCGTGCTGGCTGGCGGATACCTCGCAGCTCTGGTCGCGGTGGCTTTTGCGCTCAGTGGCCCCGTCAACAGGCGCGTAAACGAAGCGCGCTGGCTCAAAGGCACACAGACGTCGACTTCGCCGCTCAGCGCCCAGCTCAATTTCGCCGAACAAAATTCGAACTCTTATGTGAGCCGTTCCAATCCCGTAGTGGCTGCTTCTTTGCATCAGAATCTGGCCATCGTTGACAACTACATTGCTTTGTGTGAAAAAAGTGTAAGCGAAGAACCCCAGAACGAAGTGGCGCGGGATTATCTCTACGAAGCGTATCAGCAAAAGGCGGACTTGCTGACGCAAATGACCGAACGCGGAGAAAACGTCCAATGAGCTCCTCTTGCTTTGTTCCGGCGCAATGGCTTCCGAAAACGAATTGGAAGACCGCGGGCTTACTCGTTCCCAGTCTGCTGCTTTGTAGCGCCGTCTCCGCCGCGCCGCGCCGCCAGGAACAGCATTTCAAAGTCGCAGCTCATCCGGTCATCACCATCCACAATCCCAACGGCCTGATTACCGTGAAGGCTTGGACCAAATCCGAAGTGATGGTCATTTCCACTCCGGCCAGCGATCGCATCGAAGTGGACGCCGAGCAAATGGGCAATCGCGTGGACGTTTCCACGCGCGAACTCTCCGACTCGGTCGCGCCGGACGATATGCGCGCCGATTTTCAGATCAACGTCCCGGAAGACGCCGAGTTGCAAATTCATAATGATGCCGGCAACGTGAGCGTCGCGAACGTGCTGGGCGATATGAATGTCGAAACCGTTGCCGCGGGCGTAAATCTGGAAGACGCCGCCGGCTACCTCACCGTCAAGACCGTCGGCGGCTCGTTCACCTGCATGCGCTGTGCCGGACGCATTGAAGCCTCTTCGATCAGCGGCAATTTCCGCCTACTCGATCTGCGCAGCTATCACGTCTGGGCGCAAACCTCTTCCGGCAACATTCTATTCAACGGCCAGTTTCTGCCCAACGGAACCTACTCTCTGAAGAACTACAGCGGCGTAATCGAACTCCGCTTCTCGCCCGGAGATTCCTTCGACCTCAGCGCCACCTCGCTGAAAGGCAAAGTGAACAACGAAGCAAAGTTGACGCCTTCGCCGCACCAGCGCCACTTCATGCCGCGCTGGGGCAACGCCCTCTTCGGCACTTTCAACGAAGGCCGCGCCAAGATTGAGATGACCTCCTTCGATGGTACAATCAATATTCTTAAACGTGACTGATTGGCCCGTTCTCGTCGCACAATATACCGATGACCACTGAGCCCCGCCCGCGTTCGCTCGTCTGCCTGATCGGCTTCATGGGCAGCGGCAAGTCCACCGTCGCGCGCCTGCTCGGCCGCCAAATCGGCTGGCAGCATGTGGATCTGGATAAGCGCATCGTCGATGCCACCGAGCAAACCATCCCCGAAATATTTGCCAAGCTAGGCGAACCGGAGTTCCGCAAGATCGAGCACGAACAACTCCAGCGCATCTTCGGCGAAGCCGCCGAGCAGCAGAAACCGCGCGTCGTCTCCCTCGGCGGCGGCACCACCGCGCAGCCGCAAAATCTCGCGCTGTTGCGCCAGGCCGGCGCCGTGCTGGTGTGGCTGCAATGTCCCGTCGAGGAATTGCTCAAGCGCATCGCCCATATTCAAGACCGCCCGCTCTTCCGCGACGAAACAAGTTTCCGCACTCTCTATCAGGACCGCTTGCCGTCCTACGAGATCGCGGATTACCGTGTGGAGTCGAATATCGAGCCTCTGCGCGTCGTAGAACAAATCGTCGCGCTGGGAATTTTCCCGAAGGTGACTGCATGAACGAAAACTCCGCACGCATCCGGATGAACCGATTTTCGGGCGGCAGCAGTGCGCGCATCATTCGAGTCATCACGCCGGTCATCGCGCTCGCAATCATCGGAGCGTCGCTTCTCGCATGGCATTCGGCATCCGAAGCCAGCACGCTGCCGCCGCGGACGTGCGCGCTCACCACGCCGCTCGCCGCCGATAAAGGCACGTTCAAGATCCTCGTCAGCGGGCAGCAAATCGGCAAGGAAGAATTCTCGATCGCGCCGAACGGCAGCGATTGGACCGCCCACGGCAGCACTGACATTCAATCGCCCAAGGGTAATACGCGCGTAACCGGGTCGCTCGTCGTGCACGCAGACGGCGTCCCGATCCGCTATGAATGGTCCACGCAAGGCGCCAAAAAAGCTTCCGCCACGATTGCTTTCACGGGCGTCACCGCGAACGTCGAACTCCATCTCGAAGGCGCGCGGCCCTTCACCCAGCAGTTCACTTTCGCCGCTCCTTTGGTAGTCGTACTCGATGACAATCTCTATTACCAGTACACATTTCTAGCGCGCCTTTACGATTGGGACAAAAAAGGCGAGCAAAGTTTCTCCGTGCTGGTTCCGCAAGAGATGACCCCAGGCAGCGTCACCGTGGATTCCAGCGGCGAACAAGTGGTAAACGGCCAGAAAGTCCAGGAATTGCGCGTAAGAACCGAAGACAACGAAATCGATCTTTTCCTCGACGGCCCCAAACTCGTGCGCCTGGTAGCCCCCGCAGCCAACGCCGAAATCATCCGCGAATAGTCCTGCGTCCGTAGCGATCCACATCACGCGAGAGGATCGAGATCGCGGGAATTTTCTTGAATCGTATGACTACCTTTCACCTTCTAATTTACAAGAGGCAATCACCCGATGGCCGCACAAAATCACAAAGGCAAGATCGCTCTGATTACGGGCGCGAACAAAGGGATCGGCTACGAATTGGCCCGGCAACTTGGTACAGAAGGCGTTACCGTGCTGGTCGCCGCGCGTAACGCGAAATTGGGAGAAGCTGCAGAAGCAAAACTAAAAGCGGGCGGCGCCGACGTTTACTTCATCGAGCTTGACGTCACCAAGCCCGACACAATTGCCAAGGCGGCCCAGACCATTCGAGCGCGATACGGTCGGCTCGACATACTCGTGAACAATGCGGCAGTGGTTGATAAGGGTGACGGACCGCCCAGCACCGCCGATCCTGAAGCTGTCCGGCGTGTCCTCGATGTCAACTTTTTCGGCGTCCTCTCTGTCACACAGGCCATGCTGCCGCTTGTGCGTAATTCGGCGGCGGGGCGAATTGTGATGCTCTCCAGCGGTCTGGGTTCGCTCACCTGGAACGCGGATCCGAAATGGCCTTTCGCCGCGGTGAAGCCGCTCGGTTATAACGGCTCGAAGGCAATCTTGAACATGATGACCGTGCAACTTGCATGGGAGCTGCGCGATACCGCGATCAAGGTGAACACCGTGAATCCCGGTTATACCGCGACGGATCTGAACGGCAACAAGGGCACGCAAACGCTCGCAGAAGGCGCCGCAGAAGCTTTCCGACAAGCTCTCGCTCGCGACGACGCTCCCACGGGCGGCTTCTTCGAAACGGGGGGCGTCGTTCCCTGGTGACGCCAGTCTAAAGTTCTGCTTCCAGGAACGAAGCCCGTTGTAGAGGGTTATAACTTCGCTTCTAAAGCTCTGCGCGGCGCACTACATGGCTGGATTCACCGGGCTGCGGCCTTTCAATCCCTACCGTCACGCGCATCTCCGCAGACTTGCGGATAATCTCCAGCGCCACCGTTTTCTGGTCGCTCTTTCCGCGCAATTCCGCCCGCAGATCAGCCAAAGTGCGAATCGGTTTGCCGTCCACTTTCACGATCACGTCTCCAGCCTTCAGGCCCGCCTTGTCCGCCGCCGTCCCGGCACGCACCTCGCGAACCAGAATTCCCGTGCCATCCGGCGCGCCAAAATAACTTCCCAATTGACCGGACAGATCTTCGGCGTTGATCCCTAGCGACGGCATGCGCGAATCCACCGGCGGCATGGCCAACGTGAAATCCTGATTGGGCATCGAGAAAGCAAACGCATTATCGAAATCACGCATCTTGCCCTTCATCCGCTTCTCGAAAAACGCGCTGCGCTCGCCCAACTCCACCGAGACGTTTTGCGTTGCACCATTGCGCGAAACCACCAAGGCCACCGTCCGCCCCGTCGGCGTTTCACGCACCAGCCGCCGGAACTGCACCGTACCTTCCACTTCTTGCGCGTCGTACTGCGTGATCACATCATTTTCTTTCAACCCAGCCTTGGCTGCCGGACCGTCCGGCTCCACATCCATCACGACCACGCCACGCTGCACCGTCAGTTTCAGGTCCTTTGCTTTTTCGGCCGTCACTTCGCCGATTTCCACTCCCAACCATCCGCTGCCATCCTCATCCGTCGTCACGAATACGCCCGGCGCCCCGAACTCCGCGCTCTTTTCCTGCGCCAGCTCCGTCAGTTCCGCCGCGCGCGACGCCAGCTCGTTCGCGCTGCCGTCGAATTGCGCCTGGTTATTTCGCAACTGCACCGAGAGATTTTGTAACCTCTGCATCTCGGGGGAATTCATCTGCACCTCCCGCCCTACTGGCTCGTTCAGATCGGCGAGGCTTTCCCGCAGTTCCTGCCGGACCGCGCGCTCGATTTCCGCCCGGTCAATCGTGCTACCTATACTACGCAGCGCGTCATCGATTTGTTCCAAGGGAACCGCCGAGGAAATATTGAAGCGTAGGCACCCCTCATCGGGCGATGCGGGCGCCACAGGCGTTGTAGGTGTAGGAGTAGAGGCGGAAGGTACAACAGGAACAGGATTCTGCGTGGTCTGCTGTGGCGCGCGTTCTGTGGTCTGACCCGGCAAAGCCCCCGGGAGCATCCCCATCGTCACCAGCAGCAAGCCCCAGCCGACACGGTTCCTGCCTTGATTGCGCTTCATGCCATTGGTCCTCGCTTATGGGTGAAGTACGCCCCGTCAGACGCCCGGCCGTTGCACCACCAAGCGTATGCCGCCATTTATCGTTCGAACTGAAATCTCGCCGCCGCCGGTTCCCAGCTTCGCGTGAAACGCGCGCGCCGCGGGTTTGCTGGCCGCCGAAGTAACTGGCAACTCGGAATAAAAATCGCCATTCATCGCGAGCACTTTCAAATCGGCCCGCGCGCCTTCGGGAAGTCCCAGCACCACCGAGCCGTTCACGGTTTCCAGATTCATCGGTCCGCCGGACATCAAGTAGCGCAATTCCAGCCGCAGATTTCCGTTGGTGGTTTTCTCGCTGAAACGCCCGGAGCTGTCGAAAACTTCCACGTTGCCGTTCACCGAGCGCAGTTCTCCGCCTCCTTCGACTCCGCGCACGGTCACGCTGCCGTTCACCGTCTCGATGCTGCCCAGCAGCACGCGATACGGCACGTGCACGTGATATTCCACCGCGACTTCCGCGCCCTCGCCCTGCGGGTAGCGCGTGCGCACCGCCACTTGTCCCGGATGGCTGTCGTCCACCTCAATCTTCACTTGCGACAGGTCGCGCGAATCGCTGCGCGCAGCCGTCTTCACCGCGCTTACTTCCACTTCGTCGCGGCTCCAGCCCTCCACCTGCACCGAGCCATTCACGTTTTCCAACGCGAAGCTCCCGCCCGCAGGCAATGGATAGGTGTGATGAAAATTCTCATCCGCAGCGGAAGCGGGAAATACCAGAACCGCAATCCCCGCCAGCAGCCACAACCCACGAAGTGTGGATCCCGCAATGCGCAATCGGCCGTCCCAGGATTTACTGCCGGACGTCTTACCTTCATTCTGCGTTTGCACGGTACGCCCCCTTCGAGTGAAACACCCTCTTTCACCAGAACATTCGGCCGCTTCTAGTCGGCCGGATTGCGGTCGTCGCCTGCACGCCACGCTTCTCTCAACGAAGCGCTACGCCACGCCGTGGCTCCCCGCCTACGGCGAGTTCTCGATCATCTGCTGCGACTGCTGCTGCAGCATGCGCAACTGCAATTGCAGTTTCTGCTGCAACTGTTCCATCTGCTGCTTGTACAACTGAACTTGTTTGTTCGCGTCGCTCACCATCACATGAATATTGCCCGCCACCGTTCGCAGGCGGATCACTTCGCCGCCGCCGTTTAGCGCGCCCTCGGTGCGGATCCATTCATCCCCGTTTGCCGCAGTTTCCCGGCTGATTTTCACCGGAAAAGCGGGATCGAAAATTACGTGATGCTGGTCGCCGGACTGCACCTGCGCGTCAATCGTCACCGGCAATTGCCGCGGGATGTACACCACAATATCGCCTTCGCCGGATTGCAGCTCACATTGCCCCGGCATTTTTCCCGCAGTGACGAACCACGCCGTGATTGCTCCCGCTCCCGTGGACGCTTTCACCGCGCCGTCGACCTCCGTCAGATAAATGCTGCCGCCGCTCGTCTCCAAATTCGTCGGACCGGAAACGCGCACCACCCGAATTCCTCCCCCGCCCGTTTTGGCCTGCACCAGGCCGGCGGTCTCGCCCACTTCGATTTGTCCGCCGACCGTTTCCGCCACCAGTTGGCTGCCCGAATGTTCGACCGAAACATTTCCGCCGCCCGTGGAAACATGCGCCACGCCTTCCACCGAAGCCACGCGTATATGCCCACCGTCCGTATGCAAAATCGCGTTCCCCGCAATCGTTCCGGTGGTGATATGGCCGCCGCCGGTGCTCGCTGCAAGTGCGCCCGCCACATTTTTCACCGTGATATGTCCGCCATCGGTAGCAAGGTGCGCCGCCCCGCCCACATTCGCCATCACAATATTTCCGCCGGAAGTCCCCAGCGTAGCGCTGCCGATCATATCCTCGACCTCGATGTTCCCGCCGCCGGTTGAAACATCCAGATTGAAATCTCTCGGAACATTCACCTCCACCGTCACCCACAAACGCCCGCTGGCGTGCCGCCCCAGGCTTTGCCCGCGAAAATACACACCCTCGGCTGTCGGATTAGCGGTGACGATGAAATTCTTCAGGAGCTGTTTGGCGTCCTTTTGCGTGGCGTCCGCTTCGAGGTGCACTTTGTAATCGATCTTTCCGGAATTCTGCGTCTTGACAATAATGTTGCCCAAATCCGTTACCAGATGCAGCCGCTGTCCGTCGCGTACCGGCGCGCTTCCCGTCAAATCGGCGCTAACCCGCGTCCCGGCGCGATTCTGCCCATCGGACTTGGCTTTCTCCGCTCCATCCGCCGCAGCCGAAACAGGAATCAGAAACGCGGTCGCCAGAAGAGCCGAACCGATCCCCACTGCGAAAATCCTCGCAGGCACACCAATCTGCGCCGCGATTCTCTGCCGCATTCGCGGAATGTACAGCGCTCTACTCATGTTTAGAATTTTTGCCGCGGGCCCAGATCGCGTATCACTTCCGCGCTCTGCAACCGGATGTAGGTGTTGGGATCTTTAGCCATCCGCTCACGCAGTACTGCCAGCAGATGATCGTCCGCGTCCACCTGCCCCCTGGCGGCCATGTCGCGCAGCGCGTTGATGGCTTCCACGCGCACACCCGGGTTCTGATCGTCCACCAACGCATCGAGAAGAGTTTGTCGAATGATGTCCTGCGGCTCCGCTCCGTTCAACGCTTCCAGCGCTTTCAACCGAACCGCCGCGTTGTGATCGGTATGCACCGCTTGGCACAGCGCCGAGCGCACATCCGGATCATTATTGCGCATGCGCAGCAAATCCACAGCATCCAGCCGCACGTCCGGATCGAAGCGCTGATTATTGTGCAGGATGTACATCAGCGTTTGTTTGACGTCGTCGTCATTCACCGTGCCGCGCAGTGTGTAGGGCTGCCGCGCGTTCAATTGCAGTTGCACCTGCGGCGGCTGATTATCCGCGGCGGGAAATACGTTGATGCCTGCAACGCTTGCGGTGCGCATGTCGAGAGAACTAAGACCTGCGGAAGGAGAACCTGTGGAAATCGGGTCCGCACTCTGCACGCCGGGCACTGCAACCGTCGAACTGTTCGTCGCGCTCGCAGAATTCTTGTCGAGCTTGCCAGCGGAATTGCGCAACAAACGCGGCCCCAGCATCCCCACCGAAAATCCGATCAGCACCAGCAGCGCGGCGCTCCACGCCGGCTGCGGTGAAATCCAACTCGCGGGCAGAAGCGCGCCAATCGTCCGGCGCAACCAGCTCCGCTCTTCCTGCTGATCCAAACTATCTTCCAGTCCCGCGCGGCAACTCGCCAGCTGCGCCGCATCCGGCTCCGTGTGTCGCGAAGCCAGCAGCGCCAGCATTTCCTGCTCCTGCGCCAGCGCCAGGTTGCATCCTGAGCAGTGCTGCAGATGCTCATTCACATCCGCGATTTCCGATGCATCCAGTTCCCCGGCTGCAAAGAGCATCAGCCGCAGCTCAAATTCCTCGCACGCCGGGCTCTTCGTCCCTTCCATTCCTGCTTCCCGCATTCTTTCCGACCTCTCTGATCTGATTGCGTCTAACGCATGCCTTCCAGGCTCGCGCGCAATTTTCGCGTCGCCCGGAATAGCGAATTCTTCACTGTCTCTTCAGACGTGCCTAGCATGTCCCCGATAGCACGCAATTTCAACCCTTGATAATGTTTCATCTCGAAGACCATGCGCTCGCGCGGTGAAAGCCGGTTCAACGCGCTGGCGATCTGCTCGCCCAGTTCCTGCCCCAGCAAATTTCTTTCCGGATTCGCGCCCGCCCTCTGTTCCGGCTGGCGATCAAAAAAATCTCTTGTGCCGCCCTCGGCATCTTCCGGCACCGGCGCCTGATCTTCGCGGCGGCTGGTGCGGCGGCGCAAATGGTCGAGCGCCACGTTCGTCACAATCCGGTACAACCAGGTATAGAAACTGCACTCAAACCGGAAACGGTGCAGGTTCTTGTAAACGCGCAAAAAACTTTCCTGATAAATGTCGCGCGCATCTTCAGGACGATGCACCAGATTCAGCGCCAGCCGCAAAACTTCACGGTCGAAGCGGCGTACCAACGCCTCAAACGCCAGACGGTCCCCCGCCTGCGCTTTGCGGACCAGCGCTTGCTCTTCCGCAACCTTCACCGCCGCTGCCTGGCGCGCCTCGATGTCGAGCGCGACGCTCATCCCCATGGTGTTTATCGCCTGCCTGGTTACGCCTTGGTCCGCGCCACCGGTACCCGAAGCGTGCATACCGCCAGTTCCGGTATCAGCCCTACCTGCTGGTGCCGTAAAGATAGACGGCGCCTGTGGGCGTTGGTGAGCATCGCCGGACGTCGTTTTCCCACTATCGGACAGCTGCCCCAAGTGCCACCTTCTCGCTGAGATGCGCTCACCCCTCTAACATATTGTAAGGGTGCGACTTACACACGGCGAACACGCGCTCGCGCAGCGCCTCCGCCGGTTAAAATCTCAACATTTCCACAGACTGCACGGCGCTAGCCACTTCACTCGGCTCGCAGCCACGAACTCACCGACTGTTCGGTCCCATGTCCTAATACGTTGCAGTTCGGTCCGCGACTTCAGTGTTTTCCCGGTTTGTCGTGGGTGCTAGGTCCTTTGCGCTCCCGCGCGGCACGCAACCAACCCACAACCAATGATATAAAAGTGATGCGCCAACGCCCCATCCAATGCCCACCATCTCCCTAACCAACTCTGTCAAATACCTCCACGGCGTAGGCCCGCAACGCGCCGCCACTCTGGAAGCTCGCGGCATCATCACCGTGGGCGACCTGCTCAGTTATCTCCCCTTCCGTTACGAAGACCGCCTCCGCTTCACCGCTATCGCCGAAATAATCCCGGGCCAGGTCCAAACGATTTTCGCCGAGGTAACCGGCGGCGGAGGAACTACGGTTCGCTTCCATCGCGGCCGCCGTTCCATCTTCCACGTAGCAGTTCGCGACGCCTCCGGGACGGTGTACGTCCGTTTCTTTCACGGGGCCTACCTCGAAGGAAAATTAAGAGACGGTCAAAAACTTGTCCTGCATGGAAAAGTTGACGAAGACCGCTACCGCCCCGGCCGCATGGAAATGGTCAACCCGCAAATGGAATTAGTAGGCGCCGCCGAAGGCGGCGCCGCCGATTCCACTGAAGTCGGCCGCATCGTCCCAATTTACGAAGCCATCGGCGCCATCAGCTCGCGCATGTTGCGCCGCATCATCTATGGCGTCCTCGCAAATTTCGACGGCAATATTCCCGAACCCCTCCCGCCACAAATCCTGGAACGCTATCGCTTCCCCGCGCGCCGCGAAGCTCTGCTCTACGCGCACTTCCCGCCGCAAGACCAAAGCATCGAGCTGCTCAACAGCTACCGCAGCCCCGCGCAAATTCGCCTGATCTTCGAGGAATTTTTCTATTATCAACTCGCGCTGGCGCTGCGCCGCCTCAGCGACCACTCTCGTCGCGGAATTGCCATGCGCGTGCGCGAAGAAAAAGTTCGCGCGGCCGTGAAACGCATCCTACCTTTCAAACCTACGACTGCGCAGAAACGTGTGCTCGCCGAAATCGCCGCCGATCTTGAAAAGCCATTCCCCATGAACCGCCTGCTCGAAGGCGACGTCGGCAGCGGCAAAACCATCGTCGCGTTCGAAGCTGCGACAATCGTCATCGAGAACGGCTATCAAGTCGCCCTGATGGCCCCCACTGAAATTCTCGCCGCGCAACACTATCTTTCTGCGCGCCGCATTTTTCAGGCCGCCGGCTATGGCGTGGAACTCATCGTCAGCGGTCGCAAACGTTCCACTAAAGACGAAGCCCTCGCCCGCGTAGAAAGCGGCGCAGCCCAAATCGTAGTCGGCACGCACGCGCTGATTGAAAATCCAGTGGCCTTCAAGAAACTCGGCCTCGTCATCGTGGACGAGCAACACCGCTTCGGCGTCCTGCAGCGCAAACGCCTCATAGACAAAGGCTTCTCTCCCCATGTACTGGTAATGACCGCTACGCCCATCCCGCGCACCCTCGCGCTCACGCTATACGGCGACCTGGAAATTTCCGTTATAGATGCAATGCCGCCCGGCCGCACGCCCATCGAGACTCTTTGGAAGGAAGAAAGTCAGCTACTGGGTGTCTGGGAACTCGTCCGCCGCGAAATCGCCGCCGGCTGCCAAGCCTACGTCGTCTATCCCGTAATCGAAGAATCGAAACAGGAACTGAAAGCCGCCACCGCCGAATACGAGCGCCTCGCCAAACACGTCTTCCCGAACTTACGCATCGGCCTGCTGCACGGCCGTCTGAAGAACGACGAAAAAGATTCCGTGATGGAGCAATTTCGCCGCAACGAAATCCAGATCCTCGTCGCCACCACGGTAATAGAAGTCGGCGTGGACGTGCCCAACGCCACGCTGATGGTCATCGAGCACGCCGACCGCTTCGGGCTCGCCCAGCTTCACCAACTGCGCGGCCGCATTGGGCGCGGCAGCGAAAAATCGCGCTGCATTCTCGTCGCGCGCAAAAATATTACTGGCGAAGCCCGCGCCCGTATCGAAACAATGGTCGCCACCTGCAACGGTTTCGAAATCGCCGAGCACGACCTGAAGCTGCGCGGCCCCGGCGAATTTTTCGGCACGCGCCAGCACGGCGACGCCGCTTTCTCCGTCGCCCAACCGTTGCGCGACCACGAAATCCTGGAACTGGCACGCCGCGAAGCCTTCGCTCTGGCCGAAAATCCCCAGGGCGCTGCGGAAATCATCAAGCGCTTGGAATCCGTCACCCCCAGCTGGCGCCAACGCTATCAGCTGGCTTCCGTGGGCTAGTGGTGAACCAAACGATGCGCGTAATCGCCGGAAAATATCGTAGCCGTCTACTAAAAGGCCCCGGCTCCCTCCGCCTGCGCCCCACCAGCGATCGCCTGCGCGAAACCCTATTCAACGTCCTCGGCCCCTCGCTCGAAGACTCTCTGTTCGTGGACCTCTTCGCCGGAACCGGCGCCGTAGGCATCGAAGCCATCAGCCGCGGCGCACGCGAAACCATCTTCGTAGAATCAAACCCCAAAGCCGCCCGCCTGATCCGCGAAAATCTCAAATCCCTCGACATTATCTCTACCGTCGAGCTGATCGAAGCGCCCGCCATCCGCGGTCTGGAAAAAATGGCAACCCGCCATCTGCTCGCCGACTTCATCTTCCTCGACCCTCCGTACGAAAAAACCGCAGACTACGAGCAAGTCCTCGCCTACCTCGACGCCTCGCACCTCATTGCGCCGCGCGGGATCGTTATCGTCGAGCACTACTGGAAAACCGAGCTGCTAGAATTTCTCACCCGCCTGGAATGTACCCGCCAGATCGAGCAGGGCGACGCAATTCTTTCTTTCTACACGCTGGCAGCCGCGGCCTAGCCCGCCTGCATCCAACCCTTGCGGGCCTCTTCCTGTATAATGGCCCGGCTTATGCAACCAGTGATGCAACGGTACCCGGAGACTCCACCACCCAGCGAGCCAACCGAACGACTCGTCGCGCCCGAAGCGACTCTGGCGCCCGACGTCGAGCTGCCCTCGCACTCCCGGCTGCCGCGCCTGGATCTCGGCGTAGATTGGGGCTCGCCGTGGCATGACTTCCGCACCAGCTGGCACGATTTTTTTCGAGGCCCGCGCGCGCCGCAGGATTCCGAGCTGCCTGCCGACTCCGATCTGCGCGTCGAATGGATCGAAGGAAAAATTCCCGGCCGCGCCTTCACCGCTTCCGCGCTCTGGCACGTAGCCGTCGTCGGGGTGCTGCTACTCCCCATCTGGCATTTTCTCGCAAGCGATCCGCCGAATCTTGCGCCAGTCCGCATCGAACTCACCTGGACGAATCCCTCGCAGGATTTGCCACCCATCTCCCAGCCTGGGCGCGAAGCGAAACCCAGCCCCAAGGGCGATCCCGCGAAACCGCTTCCGCAAAAAGGCGCGGACGCATTTCATCCGCGGCAAACCATCCTTTCGCAGCCGGCCGTCGTCACGCACCCGCGGCAAACTTTAATTCAACCTGACGCGCCGCCAACTCCGCCGAAGATCGAAGTTCCTCTGCCGAATATCGTCGAGTGGGCGGCTCCCAAAATGCCGGCTAGACCTCAGCTGCGCGTCGGATCCACCGCGGCAGCGCCGCAAGCGCAGCATCACGCCGTGAACGATCTCGCCGCGCCTGAACTCGCGAACCAGGAAAAAATTCCCGGCCCGCTCGATATTGCCGCTTCGCCCACTATCAATCAGCAGCCGCGCATGCCGGTAGAACCGATGTCTAAAGCCGTGGCCGCCCGACGCGCCGCGCATGCCGAAACCGGCGCAGCACCCGAAATCGGCGCGTCAGCTTCTAGCGGAGACGACAGCCTGCATCGCGTGATCGCCCTTTCCGCCGCGCCCGCTCCTCCCGCTCCGGAAATAAGCGTGCCGCAAGGAAATCTCGCCGCGCGCATCGCGATTTCTCCCGAAGGAAAACAGCCCGGCCCACCCGGCGGCGCTGAAAATGGTTCGGCAGGAAACGGCGGCGCAGGTGGTGGCACTTCCAGCGGCGGTGGCCGCGGCAGCAACGCGAATTCCGGCGCAAATTCCGGATCCGCTCCGGCGGGAGTCAGCGTCAGCGGCGGCAGCTCGCACCCTGGCAGCGGTGGAATCACGCCCCGGGGCAGCGCCACTACAAATTTAAATTTGAAGCCGATGCCCGCGCTCGATGCGCCGCCCTCAGCCCACCACGGCCCCGCAGTAATCGGCGCGATTGACCCAAAGCTGCCGCCTGAAGTGATTCTCTCCGGCAAGGAAATTTACACGCTGCACATTGACATGCCCAATCTCACCAGCGTTACCGGCAATTGGGTAATGAATTTCGCGCAGCTCGATGAAGGCAATCCGCCGTACAAGAAGCCAACAGGCACGCTATCGGGTCCGTCCCTGCTAAGTAAGGTAGATCCGAAATATCCGCAGACGCAGATCAAAGACCACGTGGACGGCGAAGTGGTCCTCTACGCCATCATCCGCAAAGACGGCTCGGTAGATAGCATCCAGTTAGTCCACGGAATCGATCCACAACTCGACAAAAATTCCATGGAAGCCCTGGCCCGCTGGGTTTTTCAGCCCGCCACACGCGAAGGCCAGCCAGTAGAGCTGGAGGCCGTAGTCCACATCCCGTTCAAGTTCCGCCGCCCCGAATAACGCGGGAACCTACCGCGACGCCCCCGCCGGTTGTACCAGCTCGTGTTTAGCGGCCTTGTCCTCCAATAATTTCACCATCGCGTATAAAGCAAAATTGCTAGGCGTCGTCACTCCCAATTCAGCCCCGCGACGCACGATATACCCATTCAACGATTCGATCTCCGTCCGCTTCCCGCGCGCTAAATCCTGCGCTGTTGAAGAAAGCGCATCCCCAAACCTCCCCAAATTTTCCAGCCACTTTTCCGTGAAGCCCGATCCAGGCATGTGCACGCCTGCAGCCCGTCCCACCGCGATCGACTCCTCCACCACCCGGCTCATCAATGCGCGCGAGGCCTCAAAGCGCGCGATTTCCCCGTAACTCGCTTGCGCGATCGCAGACACTGCATTCGCCCCGCAGTTCGTGATGAACTTCAGCCACATGTCAGCCAGAATGTCTTGCGAAATTCGGCACGGCACTTTCGCCGACGCAAATAGTGCCGCAATCTGTTCCGTGCGCGGCGGCCGCAATTCCGCGCCAACGCTCCGCCCCGCGAATTCGCCGATCACCAACTCGCCGCGCCCGGAATGTTTCACGTGGCCCGGCTCCGGCATCGCCACCGCGATATACACTACCACGGGCAGCGCATCAATCCCCGCAGCCGCGCGAATCCGCTCCACATTGTCCACGCCATTCTGGACGCTCACTACGATCGCATCCGCAGAGAGATGGGGCGCAATCGCGCGCGCCGTCTCTTCGTTGTCCTGTCCCTTCACGCAGAAAAGGACCACAGCCGCATCGCGCACCGCGGACGGATCTGCCGAAGCCTCCACCGAAACCCGCTCTTGAAACGAAACAGTATCGAGGAAAAGTTTGTTGCGGCGCACCGCTTCCACATAGGCAGGCCTGGCAATCATCGTCACCGGCATGCCCGCGCGCGCCAGCATCCCGCCAAAATAAGATCCCACGGCCCCCGCGCCCATCACCGCGACGCGTTTCGCCGTAAGATTCACATTCGCCGCTGAGATTGTTGGCATGAATTCCTCTCCGCGCGTCGCGAAATATTCATATGTTCAACACGACAGCGGTATCGGTGCTACGTCAGTGGAATCAGATGCGTGGCAGGTTCGCTTCGTCGCAAAATCAAAAGTGTTCGCGCAAATCCCTAAAACTAGTAAGTATCAGCAACTTCCCCGTGCCGCTCTCCAGTTCCGCGTGCTCCAGATGCCATGTATCCGTGTGCGGAATGAACACCGCATTCAAACCCGTCTGCAGCGCCGGGTTGATGTCGCTCCGCGGGCTGTTCCCCACCATCCAGCCGTGCGTTTTCACAATCTTGAACTGCTCCACCATGCGCTCGTAAACACTCGCGTCTTTTTCCAGCACGATTTCAATCGCATCAAAATAAGGCTGCAATCCGGAACGCTCCACCTTTGCAGCTTGCTCGGCCGGCTCGCCCTTGGTCAGCAAAATCAGCCGGTGATGCTTCGCGAGATACGCCAGCGTCTCCGGCACTCCATCCAGAATGTGCGGCGGCGTCGCTTCTAGCTCCACGGCCAGCCGCGCAATCTCCTGCATCAACTCCCGCCGCGCCGCATTGCCGGCCAGCTTCATATACGTTTCTTCCAGCGACCGCCGAAAACTCCGCACGCCATACCCGTGTTGCCGTATGTTGCGCTTCTCGGTTTCGTTCAGGATGTGGCGGATATATTCGCGCGTGTAACCCAGATGCTCCAGCTGCGTTATAAAATGCTCGATGGTCTTCTCAAAGAAGATATTGTTTTCCCAAAGCGTATCGTCCGCGTCAATCAGTAAGGTGTGTCGTGCCATCCGAAAATAAGCGCTCCCGTCGTGTCATCGGCCGCGGCCACCTTCAGGTGAGCGCCTTTTGACTGGCCTATTGAGCGGCCGCTAGGTCCCGCGCCTTTCGGGACGAAGCGGGCAGCCTTTGGTGCCGGTTAAATCTCCACCGCCGTTCAGCGCGAATCCTTCACGACGCCGAAGCTTTCCTCGCGCCCACCGCCAATCGGTCGAGAATCGCCCCCGCCAGTTTCTGCGCCTCGCCAAATCGCGTCAAGTAATCCTGAAATTCCCGATTCAGATCCAACGCATTCGTCGCATCCAGCTTCGTCCGTAAAATCATGTCGCGCAAATGCACCGGATGCGGCAGCACCGCATCATCGCGCAATTCATCCAGCGCCACTCTCGGATCGTAGTGATACATGTACCCTCCCCGTTACGGCGGGCAAAAAACGATTCTACTCTCTTTTTTGGAGATAGCGTCAGGCGGAGGCGGGTAGAAACTCGTAGCGATCAATTCGCGCCGCCACGCCGCGGCGCCCGTTGTGCGGCTCCACGCGCAGCACCCGCGCGTAGCAGCGTATATGCACATCGCCCGCCAACGTGATTTGCTGGGGCAAGGTCAGGACAAATTCAATCGGAGTTCCCGCTTCCACGCGCGCTTCAATCAAAAAATAAAGCCCGCGAAAACTCACGTCGCGCGTTTCGCCCTGCCGCTCCAGGACGTCGTCTTCCTCCGAAAATCGCACCTTCAACGGCAGCATCATCGAAAAACGGCGTGCGGCGCGGCGTTCTTTGGCGCTGTCCATCAATCCTCCCGCGGGCCTCTTCGATTGCGTCAAGCTATCACCGCTTCCCGCCTCCGCGCAATGGCTTTTACGCGTCCGCCAATTGGCGCGCGGCGAATGTTTCCGTAACTTTCGCGCCTCACCAAAGCACCGCCAGCCGCCCACACAAATTTCCACCGCGAAATTTAATCTGCCTCCTCGTTGCGGCTAGGATAGGCGCTCATGACCCCGGCCCTCACCTTCCTGGAATCGCGCAAACACCCCCGGGCCCAGCGGAAACTTCCGACGCGCGTCCCCTGGCGTGGCCCGCTGGGCATGCGCATGGAATCCACCCACACGCTCGAGGTTTCGCGCAACGGCATCCGCGTGCGACGCAACGAGTCCTGCGAATCCGGTTCGCGCGTCTGGGTCGTGTTTCCCTTCGCCGCCGCCTGGGCCACCGGCGTTCCGCCCGAAACTCCCGCCCGCGTCGTGCGCATCGAATCCGGCCACGGCAAGGGATTTCAGGTTTCTCTACAACTGAAATTGCCGCCGCGAATCGCGTCGCGCCCCACCGATCGCGGACGCCGCGCTTGCTCCAGAATTTCCTTCGCGCTCCCCAGCTTCGTGCGCGCCCTCGGTTTTCCCCGGCCCGAGGAATCCATGACGCAAAATATTTCGCGCTCCGGAGCGTGCTTCGATTCCGCGCACATTTACTCCGCCGGCGAAGTCGTGCTCGCGAAAATTCCCTGGGGCGATTGGGTCCGCGCTGGAGAAATCCCAGCCCGTATCGTGCCCGTCGCACACTGCACCCCGGCCACAACCTCGGCTCCAATTTCGAATCCGCTCGCTGGAATGAGCGCCATGCTCACCAGCGTAGCCGTCCGCTGGGACGTCCCCGCAAAAGCCTGACGCGTCAGCGTCCGTTTTGCGCAGCCATGAACTCTTCGTTACACTCAAGCGCTGGTAAATTCATGGCCGAAACATTCCATCGCAATTTTTTCCTGGCAGGGCCCGCCGGACGCCTCGAGGCAATGCTCTGGACCGTGCCCGATGCGCATCCGCCGCTCGCAGCCGTGGTGTGTCACCCCCATCCGCTCTTCGGCGGGACCATGCATAACAAGGTCGTGTATCAAGCGGCAAAGGCGCTGCACCTGCACGGCATGCCAGTTATGCGCTTCAACTTTCGTGGCGCGGGCCTGAGCGACGGAGTCCACGACCGCGGTGTAGGCGAAAAAGGCGATGTCCGCGCCGCACTGGACTATCTTGCGGCTGAATTTCCACGCACACCTATCCTGCTCGCGGGTTTCAGTTTCGGTTCAATGGTGGGATTGCGAGTCGGCTGCACCGATCAACGCGTATCGGATTTAATCGGCCTGGGAATTCCCGTGGACCACTCGGACGTGACGTACTTACGCGATTGCGCGAAACCAAAACTTATAATTCAGGGCGGCAAAGATCAGTTCGGATCGCGCGCCAACCTCGAAGCACTCTTCGCCACGCTGTCGGAGCCAAAGCGCCTCGTCTTTGTCGAAGGCGCCGACCACTTTTTCGCCGGCCAGCTCGAAAAAGTCCGCAGCGCGATTGATGCCTGGCTCGACGAACGTCATCCAGTCGCGCCCGCGGCTCCCGCACCCGCACAATCCTAATTTTTCGATTCGAATAATTTCAAGAACTGCTCGCGCGATGCCGGCTCGATGCCCACCAATTCCAGATTCGCTTTCACGTGCGGCACCTGGCTCATCCCCACCAGCGCCGTCGTCAGTCCCGGCACCGAGCGCGCAAATTGCAGCGCAAGCGTCGCGTTATCCTTTAATCCCAGCGCCGAATTAACAAACGACGGCAAGTTTTTCGTCAGCTGTCCTTGCAGCAACGCCGCGCTCGTCAGCAGCGCAATCCCCGCATCGCGCGCCGCCTGCACCATCGGCATCGCCTTCCCGCTCACCATCTGATTCGGCCGCGTTAGAGCTTCCGGCATCGCGAGGTTGAAAGGCAGCTGCACAAAACGAAAATGGTGATCGTCCCCGGCGACGTCCTTAGCGATCTTCACCATTTCCGGCAGCGATAAAAACCCCCCAGCCTTGGGATCTTCGCGGAACGAATTCCACGTGGCCATGCCGTAGGCGCGGATTTTTTTCGTCGCAATGGCCGACTCCAAAAACAAGAACGCCTCGCGAATCCGCCCCCGGAATTCGTCGGGCGGCACTTCACTCAATTGTGTTTCCGGATTGTGCAGGTAGAAGACGTCAATCGTGTCCAGCCCCAGATTTTGTCGGCTGCGCTCCAACTGGTCCGCTAGGTAGTCCGGTGCCATGCAATGGCAACCCGCGGCGATATCCTCCACACGAAAAATTCCGCGCTCCAGAAATTCCTGCGCAAAATAAATATTCGGATCGGCAGGCATTTCTCCGTCCGGCGTCAAAAATCCCGCCTTGGTGCAAACCATAATTTCGTCGCGCCCGAAGCCCTTCTCGAAAAGTGCGCGCAACGCCGCACCCACCGCGCGCTCACTCCGCTGGAAGCGGTAATTGATGGCCGAATCCACCACATTGACGCCGCCCTGCACCGCCGCCACCACCGCGTCCACGTAGGCGCCATCGGTCGCGTCATCCGCTTCGCCGAGATATGTCCCGATCCCGATCGAAGAAAGTACCAGTCCGCCGCGTATCTCGCGAAAGTGTCCGGCGGCCGCGCGCCCCTGAAATCGCGCGGCATAACGCAGCGTTCCCTCCGCTGTGGCCGATCCGCTTTTGCGTTCGCGATTCGATGGTGCAACTGATAACATCAGTCTCCTCTTCGCAACGAAAAATCGCATTGCCGCGCAGTATAGCAGAACCGCTCCACTCCGGTTCGCAGCCCCGCCCCGGGGAAAAACCGGCGCGCGAGGTATGAAACGAAGAATTATTTTTGAACGATCTCGCTCACCGGCACTCCCTGCGCGATCAACAACTCGCGCGCCTGCAAACGCAGCGCGGGCCAACGCCGCACAAATGCGATTCCTCCAGCGATAGCCCCCAGGCCACCGAGCGCTACGGTCCATGGTGCGCCGATCGCGCCCGCTAGCGCTCCCGAGAGCAGCGAACCAATCGGCGCCATGCCCATAAACATCATGGTGTACATCGCCATCGCCCGTCCGCGCAGTTCGTCCGGCACCATAGATTGAATGAGCGTGTTCGAGCCAGACATTTCCAGCATCACCGCGTAGCCCACCGGAATCAGTAGGGCTACCGACAACCAGAATGATTTCGAGAAAGAGAAAAGGATCAACGAAACGCCGAAGCCGACAGCCGACAAACCCACGACGCGTCCCAGACCGCGCAGGCTCTGCCTCACGGCCAAAGTCAAAGCACCGAACAGTGCACCAACTCCTGCCGCGCCCATCAGGATTCCCAGACCGTGTGCGCCGCGATGCAGTACCCGATCTGCGAAAATCGGCATCAGCACGGAATATGGCACGGCCACGAGGCTGACCAGCCCAATCAACAGGATCAGCGCATGCATCGGGGCGGTGCGCCACACGTAACGGAACCCTTCGACGATATGCTCGAACGGCGACGAGCCTTTCGGAGCCGTTCGCAGCGGCCCCAGCTTCATCAGCAGCAATCCGATGATCACCGCGATATAACTCACCGCGTTCGCGAAAAAACACCAGCCCTCGCCGATCCGCGCCACCAGAATGCCCGCGATCGCAGGGCCGATCACCCTCGCTCCATTGAACATCGAAGAATTCAGCGCGATCGCGTTCATCAGGTCTTCGCGCACCACCATCTCAATCAGAAAAGATTGCCGCGCCGGCACGTCGAACGCGTTCACCGCGCCCAGTAGCGCCGCCAGCACCACGATCTCCCACACATTAATGATCTGCAGCAGTGTCAGCGCGGCCAGAATAAACGCCAGAATCATCGAAGCCACTTGCGTGCCGATCACCACGTGGTGACGATTCAAGCGATCCGCGGCCAATCCTCCAAGCGGCGCCAATAAAAAAATCGGAATCTGTCCCGCGAATCCCACCACTCCCAGCAGCAGCGACGATCCAGTGATGCGGTACACCAGCCAGGCCTGCGCCACCGTCTGCATCCATGTGCCAATCAAAGAAATCATCTGCCCGCTAAAAAAAAGCTGGAAATTGCGATGGCGCAAGGAACGCACCATGTCGCGAAAGCGCGAGCGAACTTCCGGGCTGGCCGGTGAAGGTGAAGCGGTCGTCGCTGTGTCCGCGGTTTCCATCACGATAATTGTACGACGCAATCTCCCGCCGGCCCGCGGCGATTCCGCGCACCGCCCTCAAAGCATTAGTCCATTGTGGCCGCAAGATTCGCCCACTGCACCCGCAACTACTGCCGCGCATGCGGCGCGCTCGGCGCCTGTTGCGGCCCGGCGAGCAATCGGTTGCAAGCGCGCAAGATCCGGCGATACGGCCAAACCTTGTCGCGAAACAGAATTTCACCCTCGCGCGGCTTGGAATAAAACCATCGCGTCAACAGCGCCAAATGATCGTGCAAGTCCGGCGACGCCGCGCGCAATCCGAACCGCGCCCGCAAATTCCATTCGCGCACTGCCGCCTGCGATTCTGCATCGTCGCGTTTCCGCGCGCGCCCAGCGGCCGTTGCCTCGCTTCCTTCGTCGTTCCATCCCGGCTCTAGCACATCCTTCAAAATCGCTTCCACGGAACGCGGCTCGCTGGAAATTTCAGCAAATCGCAGAAACAATGATTCTTCCAGCATTCCGCCGCGCACGGGAAACACAGCTATCGTCTGCGACTCTGCGGAGCGCTGCAAAATCACCAAGTCCAACTCTTCGATCCGTCGCGCCAAGTCCGGCATGCCACGCAACACCGCCGTCACTTTGTCCAGACGCTTGTGCAACGCCGCCGCGCGCTCAAAATCGAGCTCGTCGCTCGCGGCTGCACGTTCCTGCGCCAGTCGCTCGGTCAGGGCTGTGCCGGTCGTTTCCAGCGATTCCAACACGCGCCCCATTTCGACGTCGTACTCCTCCTGCGTGCATCCCGCATAACACGGCGCGAGGCACATTTTCATTTCCGAATACATGCAGCCGGGATAGTTCGGATCGCGCCGGATTTTGATCTGGCAGCGGCGTGTCTTGAAAAGATCCAGAAAACTTTCGCTGAAATCTTCCGCGGAACGCCGCGATCCGAACGGCCCAAAATAAAATCCTTCGTCGCCACGAATCCGCCGCGTCACATAGCAACGCGGATACGAATTGCGCAGATTCACTTTCAGCATAGCGGGCGGCCGCAAACGCATCAGCTCGCGGTAACGGCTGGGCAAGAACAAGCGCGCATTCTGGTAGAAAGCCAGGTTCTGCTCGAATTTCGACCCGGTAACGCGATAGCGAATTCGCGCAGTCACCGTGCGTAAATTCAATTGCCTCGAAGCGGCCTCGGGCGCGCCCAACAATCGTTCTGCCGCCCGGCGTATATCCGCAGTCCGCGCCAGATAAGGTTGCGACCCGACCCTAGCCTCCGCACCGCGCATCTCCAGCAGAAAAATTCCCGGCCGCGCAGGTATGGCAGCAAAGAAATCGGAAGCAAATTCCGCGAAGAATTCCAACCCGCAATCAAGCTCAAGCATCCGTATGAGGATACACCGAGCAGAAATCCAGCGCGAAGCCTCTCTACACTTCAAGATCGAGGGACTGTTTCACGCCGACGTCGTGGCACTATACCGGTGGGCCGTCCGTCGGGATTGAAAACAAATGACCGTATCAAAGTCCAGTTCGAATCTCGGCCGTCATCTGTTGGGAGCGGCGGCTTTGGTCTTTGGCGTCATCACGCTGGTCTGGCACGACTACAGCGACTGGCCGCAACTGCGTTACCTCGTCTACGCGGCCGCCGTCGCACAGATTTTCGGAGGCGTTGCGATTCAGTTCCGCCGCACGGCGAAGCTCGGCGCTGCTGTCCTCAGTGCGGCTTATCTTGCCTTGGCGTTGCTGAGCTTGCCAGAAATCGTCGCCGCGCCGAAGGTCTACAATAGCTGGGGCAACTTCTTCGAGCAGTTTTCTTTGGTGGCCGGAGCGGCGATAGCTTATGCCGGTTTGTCACCGGTATGGTCACGGGAAAGGCTTAATCGCATCGGCTGCATTCTCCTGGGCATCTGTACCGTTTCCTTTGCTCTCGAACAGGCATTTTATCTTGACGCTACCGCCAACTTTGTTCCGAAGTGGTTTCCGCCAAGTCCGATGTTCTGGGCGGTAGCGACAACGGTGTTATTCGCACTAGCGGCCTTGGCTCTGCTTGCGAATCGCATGGCGCTGCTCGCTGCCCGCCTACTGACACTGATGCTCGTGCTCTTTGGGCTGATCGTGTGGGTGCCGTTGGTTCTTTCGGGTCCCCACAGTCATGCGAACTGGAGCGAAATTACCGAGACATTCGCGATCGCCGGAGCGACATGGCTTCTCGCCGATCTCCTCGGCGAGCATCCGCTGAATGACGATCCTCCGCGATGACGCAGGGCGCCTCATCCACCGGCCGTCTTTTTAATTTCGCGAAGCGCCGCGAGAGTCATGATACCGACGCGGAGCTGCCTGGATGACGTTGCCTCAATTGACTCGGTTCAGTGATCTTGCGCCGCTCTGCTTGCGCCTGATGGTTGGCGTCGTGTTCCTCGCCAGGGGCTGCAATCATCTGAAAGACCCGGCAGCGCGAAGCAAGAGCATTGGAATGAGCAAGGGCTTCACAATTTTTCTGGGCGCGGCGGAGTGTGCGGGCGCATTGGGCGTGATGGCGGGCGCTTTGACGCAATGGGCTGCCATCGGCTTGATTCTGGTGATGCTGGGCGCGATCCAGAAGAAAATATTTGTCTGGCACACGGGATTCTGGGGCAAATTCGGCACAAATGGCTGGAGCTACGACCTGATAATGGTTGTGATGAATTTGGTGATCGTCACCACGGCGGGCGGAAGCCTGAGCCTCGCGCGCCTCTTCCAGTAAGGTTCTGGCTTGGTAGCGGCGCACTGCAGTGCGCGATCGCTGGCGCGGCAATTGCCGATGGCGGCCTGAAGACCGCCCCTAGGAAAACCTCTAATAATTCTTCAAAACCCACGCGGCGATGACCAGACGCTGAATTTCGCTGGTGCCTTCGTAAATCTCCGTGATGCGCGCATCGCGATACGCCCGCTCGACGGGATATTCGCTGCTATAGCCGTAGCCGCCATGAATCTGTATAGCCTTATGCGCCACGCGCGTGGACATCTCGCTCGCGAAAAGCTTCGCGATCGCCGCTTCCATGGAAAATCGCGCGCCGGAATCCTGCTTCCACGCCGCACGACGCAGCAGTAACCGCGCCGCGTCAATTTCGGTAGCCATATCCGCGAGCATAAATTGAATCGCCTGAAAATCCGCGATGGGATGGCCGAACGCCTGTCGCTGTTGCGCGTAGCTTAGGGCAGCTTCGAACGCCCCCTGCGCGATTCCCGTGGCCTGCGCCGCGATCCCGATGCGTCCGCCATCCAGAGTCGAAAGTGCAACCTTATATCCTTCGCCTTCCTCGCCGATGCGATTCCCGGCGGGCACTTCGCAATCGCCGAACGAAAGTTCGGTGCAAGCCGTCGCATGAATCCCCAGCTTCTTTTCTTCCTTGCCCACTGCAAATCCCGGCGTCCCCTTTTCCACGACCAGCGCCGTAATCCCCTTCTCGCCTTTCTCCGGCTGCGTATTCACGTACACAATCGCAGCATCCGCCGCCCCGCCATTGGTGATCCACGCCTTGGTGCCGTTGATGACGTACTTGTCGCCCTTACGCACAGCCTTCGTCGCTAGCGCCGCCGCATTCGAACCAGCTTGCGGCTCGGTAAGCGCATAACAGCCGATTTTTTCGCCGCGCGCGAACGGCAGCAGGAATTTTTTCTTCTGCTCGTCCGTGCCGAACCGATGAATCGGATCGCAATACAAGGAATTCTGTACCGACAGAATCACGCCGGTGGAAGCGCACACCCGTGATATTTCCTCCACCACAATCGCGTAGCTGATGTGATCCATCCCCGCCCCGCCCTCAGCTTCGGGAATGGCCACGCCAGTCAATCCCAGCTCCGCCGCCTTCTGAAACAACCCACGCGGAAATTTTCCCGTCTCGTCGTTTTCCTTCGCCATTGGCTTCACTTCCGCCTCGGCAAATTCCCGCACGCACTTCTGCAGCAACTGCTGTTCTTCGCTAAGTTCCAGATTCACGCTCGACTCCTGCTGATAAATGCTGAAAAATCAACGCACCGACACGCGAGACTGCGGATGACCATGGAAATTCTACCGCACATCCGAGTTTATTCTAAACCGAGGCTCTTGCGCGCTTCGCGGATCTGCAGAGCGTGACGCGCCGGGTGCAGTGCCAGCACCAGAAACATTTCCTGGCAGCTCACCGGACCAATCACCGGATGCAACGTAGTTCTGTTGCGAGGATCTTGCTGGTACTGCTCCACGTAGGCCACGGTGCGCGCCCGGCGCTTGCGGAATTCCTGCAGCGCTTCCGCGAGCGACGAATAGCGGCCCGCCGGCTCCGCGTTTTCCGGTGCGGAAAACTTGCGCTCGCGATTGGTCATGCCCCGCAAGATCTGCCCTTCACGGCGCGGCTCAACCGGGGGCGCATCCGGCGTGGACTTTACGCTGACACTGGCAAACACGCCGTCTTCCACAAGAATCACATGCTCCACACATTCCAGAACGGACCAACGAGCTGGCTCCGGCCGACGACGCGCACCCTCATCGGCGAGCCCCGCCACTGCGGCGACTAGAGCCTCATCCGATTCCGCCATCAGCCGCAAAATTTGCTCGCGATCAGCTGCATCCATGAAGTTTAGCCCGCCAGCGCGCTGCGCAGTTTTTCATAGGTGGTCTCTAAATCTTCCGGCTCCACGCGCGTCTCGCCCACCACAGTCATGAAGTTCGAATCTCCGGACCACCGCGGCAGCACATGCATATGCAAATGCCCGGTAACGCCGGCTCCAGCCGCGCGACCCAAGTTCATTCCCAGGTTGTACCCCTGCGGATGATAAGTCTTATCCAGCGCCGCTTGCGACCGCTGCGACAAGGTCATCATTTCAGCAGCAGTCTCCGCATCGCAGGCAGAAAAATCCGCAGAGTGAAAGTAAGGGACCACCATCACATGTCCGGAAGTATAAGGATAGCGATTGAGAATAATGAAGTTCTTACGTCCGCGGAAAACGATTAGAGTCCTGGCATCATCATTCGCGGCCACTGCCTCGCAGAAAACGCAGCCTTCGTCCTTCTTAGCATCCGCGATGTACCGATACCGCCAGGGCGTCCACAAATAGTCCATCGCGGTCAATCCCCCAAGTCCCCGCTCAACCTTGCGTGTGACCCTGGGGAGCGCCGTGCTCGCCTGCGCCCGTCGCGCGCGGATTGTTCACGTAATCTTTCAATTCCTTGCTGGGCTTGAAGTAGGGGATCTTCTTGGGAGGCACTTCCACCTTGGCGCCGGTCTTGGGATTGCGCCCCGTGCGCCCGCGCCGCTGCCGAGTACGAAAGCTCCCGAAGCCGCGAATCTCGATCTTATCGTCCGCCTGCAGCGCGGCGATAATGCTTTCGAAAATCGTCTCCACCACCGCTTCAGATTCCTTGCGTGGCAGTTCGGTGACGCGCGTGACCTCTTCGACGAGTTCCGCCTTCGTCATTGTATGTTCTTTGCTTCCATGCTCTCCGGCAGCTTCTGCCATGGTTGAGAGCCTCCTCGTTAAGATTTCGGTTTGCACTCGGCCGTTTACGCGTTAGGGAGGGGCAACGCATGTCCTTGCATATCACCAATCTACCGCAAGGTAAATGATTTTCCTGAGAGAAATAATTTCGGCCAGGCGTCGCCCCCGCGACCCCAGCGGAACTTCAGCCCCGATAAGACTCTAAGATGACTGCCGTTTCGCCATGATGGCATCGCCGATGGTGGCCGTCGGTGACGATTTCGGCGCCCGCGGCGTCGGTGCGGCCACCGCCCGGTACGATTCGATCTCCTGCCGTTCCACCTGTTTCTGCGCCGCGCGATAGCTCAGGCTGATTTTGTGTTGCTCCGGCTCCAGGCGTAGGATCTTGAACTCGTATTCGGTCCCGGTGGTCAGCACGGCCGTCACGCGAGCCCCGCGCGCCGCCTTTTCCTTGTCGCGATCGCCTTTCGGACGCCGCTCTTCGATCTCGGATACGTGGCAAAGCGCTTCGATTCCTTCCGCCAACTCAACGAACGCGCCAAAATCTGTAGTGCGCGCCACTTTGCCCTTCAAAATGTCACCGACTTTGTGCGCGCCAAACCAATCCGCCCAAATGTCTTTTAGTTGCTTGATGCCCAGCGAAAGCCGGCGGTTCTGCGAATCCACTTTCAGTACCTTCGCTTCCACCGTATCGCCCTTCTTGAATTTCTCGCTGGGATGCTTGATCCGTTCCGTCCAGCTCACGTCGCTGATGTGAATCAACCCTTCCATGCCCTCTTCGATCTCGACGAACGCGCCAAAATCCGCAAGGTTGCGGATGCGTCCGCTGACCACAGTTCCCACCGGATATTTTTCCGCCGCCGCGTCCCACGGATCCGGCTGGGTTTGCTTCAACCCCAAAGAAATCCGGCGCTGCTCCGTCTTCACTTCCAGCACCACCACTTCCAGTTCGTCGCCTTCCTTCACAATCTTCGCCGGATGCTTGGTGCGCTTCGACCAACTCATTTCGCTGACGTGCACCAAACCTTCGACGCCAGGTTCAATCTGCACGAACGCGCCGTAGTCCGTCACGCCCACCACTTTCCCGTGCACCCGCGTGCCCACCGGAAAACGCTCCGGCACGGTGGCCCATGGATCGGGCAGCAACTGCTTGCGTCCGAGCGAAATGCGCTGCTTGTCCTTATCGAATTTCAGGATTTGTACTTCCAGGTCGTCCCCGGCCCTTACGACCGAGGAAGGATGCGGCACGCGTCCCCACACCAGATCGCTGACGTGTAGCAGCCCGTCTATTCCGCCCAAGTCCACGAACACGCCGTAGTCCGTCACGTTTTTCACTTTGCCGGTGACGATCGTGCCTTCGGCCAGCGAACCCATCAGCGTCTCGCGCTTCGATTTCTGGTCTTCTTCCAAAATCGCGCGCCGGCTCACCACCACATTGCCGCGCTTGCGGTTCAATTTCAGCACGCGTACTTCGATCTCTTTATCTTTCCACGAATCCAGATCGTGCACGGGACGCAATTCGATTTGCGAAGCCGGCAGGAACGAGCGCACGCCGATATCCACCACCAGCCCGCCCTTGATCCGCTCGGTGACTTTTCCCTTGATTGTCGCGTGCTCGCGATACGATTTCTCGATGCGTTCCCACACGCGCCGCCGGTGCGCGCGCACGTGCGACAGCAGCACGTATCCATCTTTCTGTGCGTGCAGACGCTCCACTTCAATCGTCTGTCCCGGGCCAAATTCAATCGGGCTGCCCGAATCCACAAATTCCTGCGCCGGCACCAATCCTTCGAACTTCCCGCCCACATCTACAATCACTCCAGCGTCCGTTACCGCCAGCACATGCCCATCGAAGATTTCGCCTTCGGCTGCTGCGGGCTCGGGCACCGAGAACTGCTCCATCAGTTGATCCATCGTTTGCGATGTCTCGCCGGATTCGCCCGATCCGTCCACAGCTGCAACAGTTTCGGCGGAGTCGGCCGCCGCAGCGGTTGCCCCACTGGTAGCGGCAGGGATCGCAGCTGTTTCGGCGCTGTCCGCAGAATGAATCGCCGCGCTCACTTGCTCATTTTCCGTGGATACGACGGGTTGCGCAATTTCAGTCGCGCTCGCTTCCTCCGTCACGCCGCCAGGCGCACTGGTACCCTCCGCTTCCACTGCCGCAGCCGCTCGTTCCGCCGCTCCGTTGTCCACCGAACGAGGTTCGGGCGCGCGCGCCACTGCCGCGCCCGATCCCGCCGAACTCGCGGACGCCGCCATGCTCACCGAACCGCTCGGCGGTTCGGACATGGCTCCGCCCGCGGTGCCCTGCGGAATTTCCGCGGCCGCGTCTGCGCTGGCTGATTCAACGGTTGCAGTAGGAAGATCCAGGTCGTGTTCGGGTGACATTGGGGAGCGGCCTCCGTACGGATTCGTGCCCTGCTACCGAGAATTCGCACTCGGCTACTCCACCCGCTGGGGTTTGGAGCAAAGAAGGGGATAGAACGCCCACGCTAGACGCTCTTATCACGAGGATGATACCCGCCCGATTCGCGCATTGTCAACAAACCATCGCGCAAATCCAGGCCCATCCACATCTCCATCCAGGCACAGGAATGTTACGCAAGAATGACAGCGAAATTGTGTTTCGGACCCGGACACCACCGCAGCTCGCGGCGCGATTTCAACTACCGAAACGGTCCCGCGTGGCGAATTTCTTTGCGGTAATCCGCCGCGAAAATTTCCACGGTGCGGCACATCTCGTACAGTCGCGAACGGATCCGTTTGCCCACGCGCTCGGTGAGGGAATCCTCGATTGTCGACGCGCGCATTCCGGCCACGCGCGCGGGCGGCGCTCCATTCGCTGAACTTCCGCCACCGCCCCCCGCGTCCGAATCCAAGAAATTGGTGGTCAGCAGCGTCACGCGCTTTTCGTTGTAGCGCGTGTTCAGCACATGCCCCACGGTCTCCAGGGCCCACGGCGAAGGTTTGCTCGATCCTACATCGTCTAGCACCAAAATTTCCGCCTTCAGCACCGGCTCCAGCACGCTCATCTCCGTCGCCTGGCTCTCTGCGTTGTAACTATCCTGAATCGCTTTCAGCAGCTCGCGATAATCGTAAAAAAGTCCGCTGTGCCCGCGCAGCACGATGGACTTCATCGCCGAAACCGCCAGATGCGTCTTGCCTACGCCACACGGCCCCATCAACAGCAATCCATGCTCCGTGCGCACGTCCGCGACCGGAGTAAATTCCTGGGCGAACCGCTGCACCACGAGCTTGGCCTGCCCCAGGCAGCGATTCCACGCCGCCATCTGCTCACGCGAAACGTTCTCAATATCATTGTCCGTCTCGTAATTCTCAAAATCGCAATGGCGATAACGCTCCGGCACACGCGCGCGCTGCAATGCCCGCTCCGTCCGGTCGCCCGTGGTGCAATCGCATGGCACGGCCCACACCATCTTTGGTTCGCCCGTTCCCGGGCCAGGACGATCCGCCGCCATTGCCTGCGCGCCTTCCGTCGTGCGCTCCACAACTTTCCATCCACTGCCTTCACAATGAGGACAATCCGCTCGCGCCATCTTGCAAGAATAAGCGCCGTGCTCGTCGCGCGCAAGCACACCCCTGCCTGTGGAAGTTTTCAAGCCTGTGGAAAGCTTAGAGGAAAATAAAAACGCAGATTAACAACGACAATTTACTTATGCACGCGAATCGCCTGCCGCGGCGTGGTCCGCACAATCGCGTTGCGATACTTGCGGTCCTCGCCGGCATTAAATCCGCGCGCCATCTCACTGCGCACAAAATGCGTGAACGCTTCCATCTGCGACTGCATCTCCGCCATCTTGTCGCGCATGTTCAAAATAATCTCGATCCCCGCCAGGTTCACACCCAGCTCGCGCGTCAAATTCAAAATCACCTCGAGCCGCTCCAGGTCCTGGTCCGTGTACAGTCGCGTATTGCCCTGCGAACGCGAGGGCGTCAGCAATCCCACACGCTCGTACAAACGCAGCGTCTGCGGATGCAGCTTGTACAGCTCCGCCACCGCGCTGATCATGTAACCGGCCTTCGCTCTTTTCCTGGGACGCGCTGCCATGAAACTTCTCCTCAAACCGTCGCGCGCGAAAATATCTCGCGACGCGGATCTTCCGGATCGAGCTTGCTCAGTTCCTTCAACAGATTCCGCACGCGCTCGTCTTCCGGCTTCGGCACCACAATCTGCACTTCCACAATCTGGTCGCCGCGCTTTCCCGGCTGCCGTATCGAGGGCGCTCCTTTTTCCCGCAAACGCAATTTCTTGCCGCTGTTCGTCGCAGGAGGAATGCGCACCTGTGCCCGCCCATCAATCGTCGGCACTTCCACCTTCGACCCGAGCGACGCTTCCGTCACCGTCACCGGCACCACCGTGTAAAGATCATCGCCGCGGCGCTCAAAAAACGGATGCGGTTCCACCTTCATCACAATATATAGATCTCCCGGAGGTCCGCCATGCAGTCCAGCATTGCCGCGCCCCGCCACACGCACGCGCGAACCCGTCTGCGCGCCCGGCGGTATGCGCACGTCCAGTGATTCCACCCTAGGCACACGCCCTTCTCCGCCGCAATTCTTGCACATCGTGTGCAAACGTCCCGTGCCACCGCAGCGCGAGCAAGCAATCTGAAAACGCATCTTGCCGCTTACCTGCGTCACTTGCCCCGACCCACCGCACGTAGGACAAACCTTTGCATCGCCCGGCTGCACGCCCGCGCCATGGCACACGCTGCACGTATCCAGCCGCGTGATGCTCAGCTTCTTCACCGCTCCGCGCATCGCCTCGGCGAAAGTGATCTCAATCTGAAATTCCAGATCGCTGCCCGGTTCGCGCTCGTTGGCCTCACGCGCGGCGTTCTGCCCGCGAAATACCTGGCTGAACAAATCCCGGAAGCTGGTCCCGCCGCCTCCACCCGCACCGCCGCCAAAATCAAATCCGCCAAAATCGAAATGCACGTCTTCCGGCGCGCCGCCACCGCCGTAACCATATCCCCCGCCCGGCGGCGGACCTCCGCCCTGCCCCGGCGTATTGAACCCGAACTGGTCGTACACCTGACGCTTCTTGGTATCGGAGAGTACTTCGTAGGCTTCCTGAATCTGCTTGAATTTTTCTTCCGCGGATTTGTCGCCGGGATTCAGGTCAGGATGATATTTGCGCGCGAGTTTGCGGTAAGCCGCGCGAATGTCCTTCACCGCTGCCGTGCGCGAAACGCCCAGCAGCTCGTAGTAATCTTGTTTGGTAGTAGTCGCCATATGAAAAAGTTCTCTAAGCCAATTTCACCGCGCGTATAAATGTAAGGGCGGGTCCCATCGTCTCTCGATGGACCCGCCCCTCCCTTCACACCTGTTCTCCAGCTTTAGTTCGGTTTCTTCGAATCGTCAACATCCACGAACTCGGCATCGACTACGTCGCCTTGTCCGGAGGTATTGCCGCCATGCGCCCCGCCGCCGCTTGCTCCATCTGCGCCGCCCGGAGCACCCGCTGCCGCCGCGCCTGCCGCTTGCTGCGCCTTGTACATCGTTTCGGCGATGTGGTGCGAAGCTTTGGTCAGGCTTTCCGCGGCCGCGTTCAGCTTATCCAAGCCGCCTTCGGCCAGAGCGCGACGCGCTTCATCGATGGCCTCCTCTGCTGTCTTCACGTCGGACTCGGCCAGTTTCTCGCGGTTGTCCTTCACCACTTTTTCCGTCTGGTACACCAAATTATCCAGCCGGTTGCGAGCCTCGACTTCCGAAAGCCGCGCCTTGTCCTCCGCCGCATGCGAATCCGCTTCCTTCTTCATGCGTTCGGCTTCTTCCTTGCTCAAACCAGTCGAAGCCGTGATGGTGATCTTCTGTTCCTTGCCCGTCGCGTTGTCCTTCGCCGAAACGTTCAAGATGCCGTTCGCATCAATGTCGAACGTCACCTCTACTTGTGGCACCCCGCGCGGAGCAGGCGGCAATCCCACCAGGTGGAATTTTCCGAGTGACCGGTTTCCACTGGCCACAGGCCGCTCGCCCTGCAGTACGTGAATCTCGACTGACGTCTGATTGTCCGCCGCAGTCGAAAAGGTTTCCGACTTGCGCGTCGGAATCGTCGTGTTCCGCGGAATCAACACGGTGGTCACGCCGCCCAACGTCTCAACGCCCAGCGAAAGCGGCGTCACGTCCAGCAGCAGGATGTCCTTTACTTCCCCGCCCAGCACGCCGCCCTGAATCGCCGCGCCAACCGCGACGACCTCATCAGGGTTCACGCCCTTGTGGCCTTCCTTGCCGAACAGATCCTTCACCAGCTGCTGAATCATTGGCATACGCGTTTGTCCGCCGACCAACACGACCTCGTTGATCTTGCTCGCGTCCACGCCCGCATCCTTCATGCACTGCTTGCAAGGTTCGACCGATCGCTTGACGATGTCGTCCACCATCGCTTCCAGCTTGGCCCGCGTGAGTTTCTTCACCAGGTGCTTCGGACCGTTTGCATCCGCCGTGATGAACGGCAGATTGATCTCGGTTTCGATGGTGCTCGAGAGCTCGATCTTGGCGCGCTCCGCCGCATCACGCAGCCGTTGCAACGCCATCTCGTTCCCCTTGCTCTTCAGGTCCAGGCCTTCGTCCTTCTTGAACTCTTCCACCAGCCAGTCCACGATGCGTTGATCGATGTTGTCGCCGCCCAGGTGCGTATCGCCATTGGTGGCCTTCACTTCAATCACGCCTTCGCCGACTTCCAGAATGGAAATGTCGAACGTGCCGCCGCCGAAGTCGTACACGGCGATGGTCTCGTCCTTCTTCTTGTCCAGGCCATACGCCAGCGCCGCCGCCGTCGGTTCATTGATGATGCGCTTCACTTCCAGGCCCGCGATCTTGCCCGCGTCCTTCGTCGCCGTGCGCTGCGCGTCGTTGAAATATGCCGGCACGGTGATCACCGCTTCGGTCACTTTCTCGCCCAGGAAATCTTCCGCGGCGAGCTTCAGCTTCTGCAGAATCATCGCCGAGATTTCGGGCGGAGTGTATTCCTTGCCGTACGCCTGCACCGCGACGCCCTCGCCGTGCTTCACCACTTTGTACGGCACCATCTTTAACTCTTCACTCACTTCGTCGTACCGGCGCCCCATAAACCGCTTGATCGAATAGATCGTGTTTTCAGGGTTGGTGATCGCCTGCCGCTTGGCTACCTGGCCCACCAGACGTTCGCCGCTCTTGGTGATCCCGACGACCGACGGAGTAGTGCGCGCACCTTCCTGGTTGGGAATTACGGTTGGTTCGCCTCCCTGCATCACCGCTACCACCGAATTCGTCGTACCCAGGTCAATTCCTATAATCTTGCTCATGGATCTCGCTCCTAATGACGTTCGGCGGGCATCCTAGTCGAAGACCCGCTCGGAAACCTGCCCATAATACATGTTGAGTGTGTCATTGTCAAGTTTTCTGTGTGTCTGTATTCCTATGCAAATAGGAATCTTACAATCTATTTCTTCCAGATACCACCCGATTCCCGTCCCCTGCTCGAATCCCTCCCCATCGCCGCTTCCCTGCCTCTTTACTGCTGTGCCTATGTGGCTAATCTTGCGCCTTCTCCTACACGGCGAACCAACCCTCCGCCGCCGGCATCCTAAATGCGGCGCTTCCAGCGACAGCACACGGCCACACAACCCGGCGCTTCCATGCCAACATTTCGCGTTACAATGTCAGCTCGCATCTGATGCTCAGGAGGTAGTTTTGATTTCCAGAACCAATCGCCACTTCATCCGCCGCATCGCCGCACGCGCCGTTTCGGCCGCGGCCATTCTCACGGCCTGTGCGATCTTCGCCCCGGTTTCCGCGGCGCAAACTACGTCCCCCACCTCCGCCAAGACCGCTGCGCCCGCGCACAAGCGCGTCGCCGCCGACACCGCAGCGCCCAGCGCGCCGGTGAAAACCATCGGCAACCGCAACGCGCCCATCACCATGGAAGTCTTCAGCGACTATCAATGCCCATCGTGCGGCAACTTTTTTGAAAACACGTTGCGCGCGATGATCCAGGACTACGTCGCCAACGGAAAAGTCTACCTCGTCCATCACGATTTCCCGCTGCAGATGCATACCTACTCCGGCCAAGCCGCGCGCTGGGCCAATGCCGCTGCCATGGTCGGACAATTTCAGGACGTTGACGCCGCGCTGTTCGACAATCAAGCCAAGTGGCCCGTGGATGGCGACATCGAAAAATACGTCGCCGGCGCGACCAGCCCTGCGAATTTCAAGCGCATCCAGGGAGTCATGAAGGGTTGCACTGCCGCGCCGCCCACATCGAAAGCCGACCGCTCCGTGCCGCAGCCCGAAGCTGGCTGCCCGGTGGACACCTACATCGTGCAAGACATCGTGCTCGGCTACCAGGTTCCGGTGCAGGCTACTCCTACCTTTATCATTCACTACAAAGGCCAGAGCTACCCTGCGTCCTCCGGCATCATCACCTGGCCGATTCTGAAGCAGTTCTTCGACACGCTCTTGAGCCAGTAGCCGAGCCAGTCCACCGATGACGCCCAACGAAACGCGCGGAAATCTTGCACGCACGCTGCTGCTGCTGGGGCGGCTGGCTCTTGCCGCGATTTTTCTTTTCGCGGCCTACGCCAAGCTGAAACCACAGGCCGCCGTGCCTTGGTCCGGCGCTTCCATCAAGACTTCGCTTTCTCTGTTCGCCATGCAGGTGGATTCCTACCAACTGTTGCCTCCGCAACTCGTCAGTCCGGTCGCGCATCTGCTTCCGCCCTTCGAACTGTTCCTGGGCCTGTGGCTGCTCAGCGGCGTGTTTCTGCCGTATTCAGCTCTGGTGACCACTCTGCTTATCGCCGCTTTTTTTGCAACGCAGGTTCGCACTTACAGAGCGGGCTTGGAAATCAATTGCGGGTGCTTCGGCCCCGGTGAGCGCTTGGGGCCCAAGACACTTCTGCACGACGGCGCTTTCCTGGCCCTCGCGCTCGCGATAACCATCGGCGCGTTTCTGCGACGACGCAAGAGCCGCATAGAAACCACGCCAGTCGCGGCAGTTTCTACCGCCCCGCGCGCCGACTAAGCGGCAAGCTACGAAATCTCCAGCTAAACCATTCCGCAATCCGCACGACAGATATAGAATGACGCGTTTCTTTCAGGAGGCACGCATGTTCCCTTTTTCTCGCGCAACGCTCAGCCGCTTGTTCACCATGGGCGTTCTCGCCGCATCGCTGTTCGCGCCGCAGCTCTTGCAATCCGCCGCTGCACAAGCACGCAAGGAAATCACCCTTGAACGCCTCTTCCAGCCGCCCTCCCTCGGCGGACGGCTCACCCAAGGAATCGAATGGGCTCCTGACAGCAAGCGTTTCTCTTATCTCGATCGCCAAGGCTCCGGCGGAGACGCCGTGCTGCAGCTGTGGACCATGGACGCTGCGACGGGCGAACGCAAAGTTCTGGTCAACGCCGAGACGCTGAAATCCGTGATGCAGCCCGAGAAAGCCAAGACCAGCCAGTCCACCGGCTTCGGCCGCGTGCAACCCGACAATTACCTGTGGTCGCCCGACGGAAATTCCCTGCTCTTCATCGGCAGCAACAGCCTGGTGCTTCTCGATCTGAAAACGATGACGCCCAAATCCATCCTCAGCAGCGCAGAAGAAATCGAAGACCCCAAATTCTCGCCCGACTCCCGTTGGATCAGTTTTTCGCGCAGCGCGAATCTCTTCGTCGTGAATATTTCCACCGCTGCGGTCACTACGCTCACCACCGGCGGCAGCGAAGAAGTTCTGAAAGGCAAACTCGACTGGGTCTATCCCGAAGAACTCGACGCGCGCACCGCCTACTGGTGGTCGCCCGACTCCGCAAAAATCGCTTATTACGAAATGGATGAACGCCCGGTCACTCGTTACACGATCGCGGACATGAGCGCTCCCTCCGGCGGAACCGAATTCACGCGCTATCCGCAAGCTGGCGAAGCGAATCCCATCGTGCGCGTCGGCATGGTGAACGTCGCTGGCGGAGCGACAACCTGGGCCGACACCGGCAAAAACACCGATGTCTACTTGGCCCGCGTGGACTGGCTGCCAGACAGCCGCCACGTCGCGATCCAGCGTCTCAATCGCGCGCAAAATCAGCTCGACCTACTTTTCGCCGATGCCTCGACCGGCGCTGCCAAAACAATCCTCACCGAGTCCGACAAATACTGGATCAACATCAGCGACGATCTGTATTTTTTTTCCGACAACAAACGCTTCCTGTGGTCCAGCGAACGCACCGGCTACCGCCATTTCTATCTCTACGATAATTCCGGCGAAGAACTCGCGCAGCTCACCAGCGGCGATTGGGCCATTTCCGATCTCGGCGGCTTCGGCCCCGGCGCGGCAAATCATCCGGCGGTGGACGAGGCGCGCGGTTACGTGTATTTCATATCTAATAAGGACGACGTTCGCGAAACGCAGCTCTACCGCGTCTCCGTCAACGACAAATCCCTCACGCGTATCACCAAAGACGCCGGCTCGCACTCCGCCAGAATCGCGCCGGATGCTTCCGCGTTCGTGGACACCTACTCCAACGCCGCTACACCCCCGCGCCAGGACCTTTACCGCATGGACGGCAGCAAAGTCGCAGTCGTCAACGATGGAAAAGTTCCCGAACTCGCCGAATACAAATTGTCGCCAGTCGAATTCGTCGAAGTCACCGCGGACGATGGCACCCAACTAAACGCCTCGATCATCAAACCTCTAAATTTCGATCCCTCCAAGAAATATCCCGTGCTGATCAATGTCTATGGCGGTCCGCACGTGCAGCTGGTGCGCAATTCTTGGGGCGGCCTTCGCTATCTGTTGGATCAGGTGTATGCGGCGAAGGGCTATATCCTTTTCACGCTCGATAATCGCGGCTCCTGGGGCCGCGGCCATGCTTTCGAAACGCCGCTCTACCGTCACATGGGCAAAATCGAACTGCAGGATCAGCTCGCCGGCGTGAAATATCTAAAATCGCTCGGCTACGTGGATGCCGCACGCATCGGCATCACCGGTGGCAGTTACGGCGGCTACATGACTCTCGAAGCGCTCTTTAATGCGCCCGAAGTTTTCAAGCTCGGCGTCTCCGACGCGCCCGTAACCGACTGGAAGCTCTACGACACCATCTACACCGAACGCTACATGGGCCGCCCGCAGGACAACGCCGACGGATACAAGGACTCTTCTCCCGTGAATCAAGCCGAAAATCTCAAAGGCAAACTGATGCTCGTCCACGGCACTGGCGATGACAACGTGCACTTCGCCAATTCCGTCGAATTGCTCAATGCCATGATTGACTACGGCCATTATCCCGACCAGTTCCTGGCGTTCCCCGGTCGCGGCCATGGCATCTCCGACGCCGCGGCCCGCCTGATCGAAATTCAGCGGACGGTCGAGTTTATTTTAGGTAATCTTTAGCTAAGTCTGCGGAAAGCAACCAACGACTTGCGGTACACTTCTAATAGAATAGAGAACGCGCGGCACCCAACGCCTTTTCAGCCGCAAGACTGCTGGGTGAAAATTTAATGCCGATTGCATGCCAACTTAGAATTGGGCGACGGTTTGCCCGAAAAACTTTTCAGCTGCGCGAATTGGGCGCACCCGGATTGTGGATCACCGCCGGCCTTCTGGTGGCTTGCGCATTTTCGCCGGCCGGCATTTTCGCACAAGATGCCGCGGACACTCCGGCTGCTGCGCCGCAGCAAACTCCCGTGATGGAAGCCGATCCCTCCGCTCATTTCCTCGAAAGCGGTTATCGCCATCTGTACGAACTGAATTTCGTGGAGGCCCGCGCGGATTTCACGTCCTATCAAAAGGCGCGCCCCGACGATCCGCTCGGCAAGGCTTCCGAAGCCGCCAGCTATCTCTTCGAACAGTTCCACGAGAGAGGCGTCCTCACCTCCGAGTTTTTTGTGAATGACGCGACGTTTCTAGGCGGTGTTTCTGGCACCGCGGAGCAGAACCACAATGCAGGCTTTGTGGCGGCGAATAATCGGGCCCGCGAACAGGCCAAGACGCTTCTGAAGACCGATCCAAACAATATCCATGGACTGCTCGCTCTGACCATTGCCGATGGGATGGAATCCGACTACGACGCGATCATCATCAAGAAGCAGCTCCCGGGACTTTCCATGATGCGCCAGGCCGAAGCTGACGCCAAAACTCTGCTGGCCGTCGCTCCCAACGAAGAGGATGCCAACGTCGCGCTGGGCATGAGCAATTACGTGATTGGCAGCCTGCCCAGTTACAAGCGCGCTTTCCTCTGGTTTGGCGGCCTGCACGGCGATAAGCAGCGCGGCATGGATCTGATGGGTTCCGCAGCGGAGCATGGCCATTACCTGAAGCCCTTTGCGAAAGTCATGCTCGCCCTGGCCTACGAGCGGGAAAAAAAACCCGCCCTCGCACGCGCACTACTCGCGGAACTAGCCGTCGAGTTCCCCACCAATGCCGTCTTTGCCCGTGAACTGACCATCATTGAAAAACAAGCCTGCTGCAATCGCTGAGGCGCATCGTGGCATAGGCAATCCTGACGGTGTTCCCCCGGTTTTTCTCTGTGTCTCTGCGGTAGAACCCGTTGCCGTCTCCGATTTTCCTCCGCCTTTCCTCTGTGCCGTCTGTGTTAAATCTTTTGCCGTTGCCTTACCATTTCACGCGAACCCGATAGGTAAGCGTCGCACTCCCGTCCTTCTCAACCGGAACCTGAAACCCAATCGTCGTCGCATCCAACTTCATCGGCTTGAAATTCGAGTTCACCACTTCCCAATCCCCGCCCACCGGCTCGCGCACCTCGACCGTCACCGGCCCCTCCTTGTGATTCCGCAAAGTAATCGCATATTCCATCTCGAACTGATTGCTCGACAGCTTCTTGTAATCCGTCTGCTTGCGCTCGCACACCACGTCAAACGCGTTGCCGATGTAGATCTTCAGCGTCTCGTCCTTCGGCGTGTGCTGAATATTGTCCTCGCCCACAAATTGCACGCCGCCCTTCGAATCCGCCTGGTACACGCGCACCGTCCCGGCGGGCAACGGCATCCCAAGGCCGCCTTTTTCCTCATTCTTGAACCGGTAATAAACCTTCACCGGCTCCGGAATCGCGTTCCCGATTCCCTGCGGATTGCGGTAGTAATACGCTTGCCCCTCCACCATCAAATATTTCTCCACCGGCACGCCGGTGCCATTCAACAAACTGATCTGCTTCGATTCATTGTTCTGAATCGAAGTCCGCCGCTCGAGCGAATACAGGTGATATTCGGAAAAGCCTTCCTGCGTAAACTGCGGCGCTGCCGCAGCGGCGTTCATCCTCATCGCTTTGCCCATGGATTCCATCACCACCGCTGGCGCAACCTGATGAATTTCTCCCGCCACGAGTTGCAGTTTGGCGTTGCTGTACGCCACGCCACTGTTATTCGCCAGCGTCACCCAGCCATCCAGGTCCGCCGCCTTCTCATCGCGCGTCACGGTCAGAACGTAGTCCGCCTTCCAACTCATATTCCCGGTCAGATAAGAAGCTTCCACTTTCTGCGCGTTCGCCCCGCGATTATCCAGCGTCCACACCAGGGTCGGCCGGCTGTACAGATTCCCCGGCAAATCCGGAAATCGATACGAATCGGCGCTCATCCCTGTGACAATCTCGTCGCCAATCTTCCACACCGGCCCATTGTTGTCGGAAAGCAGTAGAGCCTTGGTTTCCACCCACCGCGTAGAACCCGCATCTTTTTCCGCGCGCACCAAAGTCACTTCGCGCCCCACGTATTTCTGCAGCAGCTTCGCCGGCTCCAGCAAATCGTATTCATAATTCTGTTCCACCACGCTTAGCTTCGTCGGCTCGCTCAAAGAACGGAAATGCACCGTCGCCGGATTGATCGAAGCCGCCACATCCTCGAAATGCAACGGAAATGCCCCGGGCGCAAGATGAATCTGCCGCACATCGCGCACCAGCGCCAGATTCGAGTTGTAAACCGTCACCGCCAAATCCACCTGATCCTTTTCGGTGGTCGAAAGCGCCGGCGTCTTGGCCGCCGCCTCGTCTTTCTGGTCGCCCGCCGCTTGCACTGGCCGCAAGTATCCCGTCAGCTGCACCGTCACGAGAAACGCCGTCAGAATCGCCGTGCCAAATACCTTCCGCGTGCGCAAGCGCATGGGCTTTCGCCTCCCTAAAGTGCTTCTTCCCTCTTGGAACGCCGCACCTGGATTTTCTTGCAGGATAATTCAGGACAATTCACAAGCGTTGCAGCCCTCTACTTCACGCTACTCCAACTCTTCCCGCCGTCAGACGTCGAGAATTTTCGCCCGTCAATCGCCGTCACCGTAGCCGACAACGCATCCGTCGCCTCCACGCGCACAAGATCTGTTTCCGCCGGCGGGGGTATCGTCTTCCAATGCGTTCCATTGGTCGTGCGCAAAATAGTTCCGTTCGCGCCCACCAGCCAACAGATCTTCACCGTCGGGGCCGAACCCGCCACAATCGGCGCACGCGTCTCCAGATATTCCGTCTTCCAGCCAGCCCCGCCATTCTCAGATCGTTCGATCGCGCCCGGCCCCGCAATCATCCAAAAGACCTTCGGATCCGGCGTCGGAATCTGCAGGTTCATCAAATTCGACGAAATCTGCGCCTGCTGCATTTTCGCCAATGTCGCGGCTTCCATCGCCTGATTCGCCGTCACATTCATCGCGCCCACAGCATGCGCAGGTGCCGGTGCTGTCGCCGGCAATTTTGTTTTTGCCGCGTTCGCTTCCTTGGCGGCCTCCGTTTGCACAGCCGCGCTCGTAAAACTCTCCACGGATTCCCCTTCCGCTTTCTTGTCCGCCGGCTTCGCGGGAACCTGCGCCGGTGCCGCCGATGTCGCACTCGCAGTCTCATCGGCTGAAATCGCGGGCGCAGCGGCCGCCGGATTCGCATTTCCCGCGCGCATCGCTCCCCGCACGACGCGCCGACCGTTCTGCTGCGCCACTACCGGCGGCGGCTGCGACGCGGTAGGCTGCCCGACCGAAGGCTTTCCGCTCGCGGCACCGACGGCCGACAATTCATCACGCCGCGCCGCGGTGTGCGCATGAGACCCGGCGGCCTTCGCGCCGCCAGCCGACGTTGCGCCACGCACGTGAGACGCTTGGGATTCACTAAGTTCGATCGCCGCGCTCGCGGCGTCGCGTGGGCTCGGCGCAGCAGGCCGCCCGCCGAGATATTCCCTCGTCGGCGGTGGCGCAACCTTCTGTGGCGGCGCGGCCTCGGGCACGGGCACTGAATTCGCAGGCTCCTCAGAACTCGGCGACGGCAACGCGTCGGGTCGCGACATCGCAATCTCAGTCGCAGGCGCCGCAGGCTTCCTCATGCGCGAAGCAATCCCGCCAATCACCAGCAGCGCCACCACCATCGCAGCCACCGGCATCAACCACCGCGGGCCCAGCAGCCAATCCCACGCGCCCGCAGTTTTTTGCTCTGCCGCATCGTCACCACCCGCCCGCGCCATCGCCGCCAGTTGCTCCCGGCAAACCGCGCAACGCGAAAAATGCAAATCGTAGCGTGCCGTTTCCTGCGCATCGAGCGCGCGATCGAAATACGCCGCCAGAGTTTCCGGCTCCGGACACACGTTGCCAGAGCCCGAACCGGCCCCCGCGTCCTGCGCCAGACTTCGCCGCAGCAATCCCGCCATCGCCTTGTCGTCCTCCCGCGCCGCCATTCCTGCTCCCGATTCCGCCTCCGCGACTTAGAACGCGCGAAGCCGCAATTCTTGCACTGCCACTCCGCCAGTCCCTATGTCGCTTATTCGCCCGACGAAAGAGCCCGCGTCAAATCAAACGGCCATTCCTCGCGCGCGTACTCATAACAGAGCTGCAACTGCGCCGCGCTCAACTTCTTCTCCTGTCGCAGCGCACCTTCCACATGTTTGCGTATCTCGTGCCGCGTGCGTTCGAGTTTCCGCGAAACCGTCGCCTCGTGCTCGCCCACCAGCCGCCCAATCTCCGCCAACGTCAGCCCCTCGACATAATAATAAGCCAGCCGCAAACGATCGCGCGGCGCAAGCTCATGCAGCGCCGCCGTCAGCACCACCTGCAAGATCGCCAGAAACCGGTTGCGCTCTGGGTCCGGCGAATTCGCTCCCGCACTCCCCACCAGGTTCGCCGCGGAATTGGTTGACGAAGGTTCCCCCGGCTCGCCCTCCTCCAGCGGCTCGGTCCTCCGTGCCCGTCGAATTCCGTCCACATGACGCTGCGCCAGAATCGCGTGCAACCAAGTCGTCAATTTGCTGCGCCCTAAAAAATAGTCGAACAGCGACTTCCGCTGCCCCGCCACTTCCCGCATTCCATAAAGTTCCGCGTACAAAGAATCCGCCAGCTCGCGCCCCGCCGATTCCCCCGCAATCGCCCACCCCGCGCGATAAAGCTCCGGGCGGAATCGCACCATGAAAAAATCCCACGCCGCCGCATTCCCCTCGCTGCAAGCGCAAGCCAAGGCCAAATCCGCAGCATGCAACGAATCCAGATACGCTTGAATCGCGCGCGCATCAGGCAATGTATGTGAGGGCGTACTGGAATGCGTGCTGGAGGACGCGCCACCCACAAGATTGGAAGGCGCCTGGGGCGACGATGCGGAAGACGCGCAGCGGAAACGATGCGCCACGCTGCGTTCTAGCGCGTCGCGAAAACGATCCGCCGTCAGATTCCATTCCGCCGGCGTGGTCCCCTTCTGCAGAAGGCCCCGCGCCACCTCAATCGAAACGAATTGTCCTGCCTGGCTGGACGGCATAAGCGCCTGCGCGACCGCACCTCGGTCGAACCGCTGCCGAAGATGATACCCGAATTCGCCAGCGAGTTGCCCGACCCAATCCCGCTGTCGGCTTCTGTGACAATGGAATGAGCATGGTGATCCTGAGGTCGGCGTCATTGCTTCCAGTCGGCCGGAGCCTGACTGCCGCAGGGACGGATCTCGTGCGCCTTCTCAGATTTTTCTCCGCAGTTCCTCGGTGCACTCTGTGTTAAATCTTTTGACTATCTCCAGCAGCATCACGATGACCGATCCCAACTCCCCGCCAGAAAACTGCTAAACTGTCCCGCCCATGTACTCCTGCCCCGAGTGCGAGCAACTCATCAACCAGGCCAGCGAAGTCTGCCCCTACTGCGGCGCCGACCAAAAAGCGCTGGCCGACACCGAATTATTGCTGGCTGGCAAAACCCCCAAGCCCCTAAAGACGAACTACAAACGCGTCGCGCTAGTTTGCGGCATACTCCTGGCAACCCTCTGGGCCATCGCCTGGTTCGCCGTCCCCTGGAAATTATCCGGCTCGAAAACCGAAGCCGAAGCCCGCGCCCGCGAATCGCTGGCCGCCGTCCAACAAGCCATTAACACCTACCAGCAAAGCGAAGGCAGCGCGCCGCCGTCCCTGGAAACTCTAGGTGACGCCGTCCGCAAAGCCGCCCAATCTGCGCAACTAGCCCACTACACTCTACAGTACGCCGCCGGCAAACCAGACCCCGCTGGCCGCATCACCGCCTACACCCTGACAGCCGGCGCCGGAAATTTCGGCTACCGCAACTTCTACACCGACGAATCCGCGATAGTGCGCGCTACCACAGAAGACCGCCCCGCCACGGTGCAAGATCGCGCCAATCAATTAGCATTTGGGGTCAATTTCCGTCGCCGCGACCTGCTCAATACGTTTTCTTCGCAAACGGCTCAGCCACAATTTGATATTCGTCCTCGTAAACAATGTAGCCGACCCGATCCGTCTTCAGCATGCGGACCGCAATCCCATGCTGTGCAAGGATCACCAAAGCTCTCTCACCGGGGAGATGTGTTCGTGCGCGCTGTCTTTGAACCAGGAAATGGTTCGCGGCTGCTTTCGGTTATAAGGAGCTTTAGCGGCGGTGAACCGAGTCGGCTTCTCTAGATTTTCGTCGAACCTCTTACGAATCGAGTCATGCCGCACTTCTTCGTGTCGGTGCAGTCTTAATTGGTCGCGCAATTGGCCCACGGCGTGAAACACACCCAGCTCTCTACCAGAGGCTTGATCAATGTCGGCAACAACAGTGGGTGTTGAAAAAGTCTTCGTGAATGCACACTGAAGTGTTGGCAGCAACGTCTATATGAGCAAGCGTTCTGCCGATGCTCTTCTTCATCGCCATTCACGGAGGCTTGCTGATTATGATGGGACAACACGCCCGTTCCGAGTCGCTGTTCTACTACTTTCGCATTGAAGATCAGGTTCCTGAAAACCACCTACTCCGTCTCCTTGACCGGCACATCAGCTTCGATTTCGTTCGTGAGAAGCTGAAAGACTCCTACAGCGATACGGGCCGACCCTCGATCGATCCGGAACTCCTATTGCGCATCCTGCTGATCGGCTATCTGTATGGTGTTACCAGCGAGCGCAAGCTAGTCGAGGAGCTGCAGATGCACCTGGCCTGGCGCTGGTTTACCGGACTCGGCTTCGATCAGGAGATTCCCCATCACTCCACGTTTTCCAAGAACCGTCATGGACGTTTCCTCGAGTCCAATCTGTTCCAGCGGCTGTTTGAAGAGATCGTGGACCGTTGCATGGAAGCCGGATTCGTCGAGGGCGAGCACCTATCCGTGGATGGTAGCTTCATTCCCGCGAACGCTAGCCGATTGAGCCGCATCCCGCGTGAGCAACTGCCGGAAGCCGCTCAGGTGAAACGGACGGTGCGAGAGTACTTAGCGGACCTCGAGCAAGAGAACCCGGTTGAAGAGCCGGCCCATCAACAAGACCAGGTATCGACGACGGATCCGGATTCAACCTATTCAACCAAGGGCGCTCGCCCGGCGGAACTGGGGTACTTCAACAACTACCTGATCGACAACCGAAGCTGTGTGATTCTGGGCGTTCAGGCTACGGCAGCTCGGTTGAGTCAGGAAAGTGCCGCAGCTCGCGAGATGATCACGCGGTCAGCGGAGAGACGCGGGCGCTTCCCGCAGTCGGTTGCCGCCGACACCACCTATGGGAACGGTGAGCTTTTGGCCTGGTTTGAGGAACGAAACATCACTCCTTATATTCGCGTGAAAGAAAGTCCTGCTCCAAAAACCAACTTGTATGGGATCGAAAAGTTCACCTACGATCCGGAGACGAACAGTTATCAGTGTCCCGCAGGAAAGCGACTAACCTACCTTGGAGTGAACCCGCTCAACCGAAACCATATCTACCGGGCGACGCGAAAACGGTGTCGGGAGTGTTCGCACAAATCGCAGTGCACCACCGGACACTATCGGCAAATTGCGATCCATGTCCACGAACCGGCGCGACAACGGGCACGAGAGCGGGCGACCGTTCCAGCTTTCGCGGCAGCGCAACGCCAACGCCGGAAAGTAGAAGCACTGTTTGCGGAGTTGAAGAACCAGATCGGACTGCGGAGGGTGCGTTTGAGGAGAATGAAGCATGTTCGCGAACAATTCTTTCTCGCGGCTACAGCCCAGAACTTGAAACGACTGGCTCGCTTCCTAAGATCAAGATCTCTAGAATCAGCCACGGTTCCGATCTGAGATAGCAGAAAAAAGAAAGCGATACCCCGCAGGAAAATCACCCAGATCAAAACTCCCTCCAGTGGGCGAGTTTTTCAACACCCACAACAAATCTGAGGTACATGGCGATGAGCCCTTGTGCATCACTTCGTTTGCTAGGTCGGTTTGCAATAGCGTCTCCGTATAAATAATATCCCAGGACACTCTGCTTCTGCCCGCCGCTCAAATGTTGATGCTATACTTATCCCCGCAGGCCCCCGCACGCCGAGCCATTCGTTTTTCCCGCGGAGAGGTGCTGGAGTGGCCGAACAGGGCTGCCTGCTAAGCAGTTATCCCGACAAAATCGGGATCGGGGGTTCGAATCCCCCCCTCTCCGCCAAAGCAAAAATCTCCAATAAAACAGATAGTTCTTGACATATGCTAATAGTGTGCTAATGTAAATCCAGCATTTGATTCGAAGAGAACGGCAATGTCACTAACCATCTACCAGCGAATCAAGGTTGAAAACAAGGGATGGCGGTATCAGGCTGTAAAAGTGGGGCCGGGACGTAAGACCGGCGATCTGACAGGGCCCTTCTATATTTTCCCCTCTGTCCAGACTTTTTCGGGCAAATCGCAACAGTGGGTCAAGCTGGATGGTGAGACTTTTGCAGAGGCGCAAACCAGCCGCGACCAATACAAAGCGGGTGCCGACGCACAAGCCAAGGGTCTGACTGTGGCCGAACTTGCTACAGCCTCCAACCGAGTTTCTGCCAAGTTTGCCATTGAGCAATTTCTACATCTCCGCCGAAGCAAGCGCCCGAAAACTTTGATGGCCTACAAATTGGGGCTGGCCGAATTTCTCGAATCTTTTCCTTCCAACGTCCGGTTCATGGACGAGGTCGCAACTAAAGCAAAAAGTTTGCTTGAGGGATACAAGACTTTTCTGGAAGCCAAGGGATACGAGCCGAAGACTCAGCACAACCGGCTGCTCATTGCCTGCTTCTTTTTGAAGGCCAATGGCATTGACAAGCCTAGCCGCTTAATCATCATGCCAACAGTTGAGGAAGAGGAAGCCCTGCCTTACGAAAACGAGCAGCTTGAAAAATTGTTTGCTGCGATGGACTCGGAAGAAACTGCCCGCTACAAGTTCTTTCTCGGATCAGCCTGCCGTGACAAGGAAGTGACCTTTGCAGCTTGGACCGATATTAATTTCAAATCCAAGACCTACACTGTCCGCAGCAAGATGGATGTGGGGTTCGCGGTCAAGAATCACGAGAGCCGTACCGTTCCTCTCCCGGACGATCTGGTGGAACTTCTCAAGGCCCGAAAGCAGAACACAAAGAACCCTCCACATCCCCGCTGGATTTTCGTCAACGAAGAGGGTCGGCCCGATAATCATTTCCTGCGCAAAATGAAGCGGATTGCATTGCATGCCGGTCTGAATTGCGGCCAGTGCGTAACGACGGTTACAAAAGGCAAATACGATGGCAAGCACGAAGTCGAAGTGACTTGCGAGACTGATCCCGTCTGTGAACACTGGTATTTGCACCGTATGCGCAAGACTTGTGCAACCCGTTGGATGACCGCTGGCGTTCCGATTCGCAACATCCAGAAATGGCTTGGTCATAAATCATTGGAAACGACGGAAAAATATCTTGGTTCGGTACCGATGGATGACCGTATGCAAGAGCGAATCAATCGCGCAGCCAGCGGTGACTAGTCCAACTAATCCTCCGCCCGACCGAAATTTGCCGATGAAGGAAATTGCACGCGTCAAAAACGGTGCGTGGCTGGAAGAAAATTACAACACCGCGATAATGAATCTTCCGGACACAAAGGAAGTCGTCCTTGCAATTCAGGCTGAGGGCGAATTGGCTGTGGTGCAGGATAATCGTTTCAGCGTTTACAACCATCGGGGCTTTCACATCGTGCCAATTCCGGAGAATTGCAATCAGATGTACGCAAGCCTCGACGTCGTTGACGAGAAATACGGACGCCTTTCATACGACTGCTTCCGAATCCGACGTGAGCCATTTCAGATTGAAAGAACGCCAGCGGGTGAATTGCCTGTTTGGGAAAAAGATTAGGACGTACTTTAAGTACGTAGAAGTCCCGAGGAAGCGATGGCCGAAGAAGTCATGAAGGAGAAGGAGTTTCCGTGTCCGTGTGGAAAGGGAATTCTGCGAGTTGAAGTTGTTGAACATGACGTGTGGGCCAGCGGTCGCCACGAAAGATGGCAATTGCGGTGTGACGATTGCCGAGAGAATTATCGGGAACTCTTCCTTGTGGGTGGCCTGGTTAAACGCGAAGACAATGACGAAGCCGAGCGAAGACGACACGCAATTTACGAAAGACGCTTAGCCATCGGTGCCTTGGCAGTTGCACGATACCTGTCCCGATTCAGCGAGTACGTCAAATCCCTGCGATTCAAAACGGCGATGAGGGACGCAATCGGCGGGAGCGTTAGCATTGGAACGTTCCGGGAGAAAACCCGTTCGGAGGACGGGTTGAATCGCGCCATTGAGACAGGTCTTCGAACGAGGCCAGCAGATGCGCTGAGGCACATCGGTGTGGACGATCCAGACATATTTGCGGAACTTCGCGCAATTGCTGAGGACGAAGAAACCACCGGAAAATTTATTGAAGGGATTCCGAAATTCCCGATACCTCGGATTGACACCCGCGTTGACTGTTGACTAGCGCTAGGACAGCGCATAAACTTGTTTCACGTAGACCTCGACAATGAACATTGAAGACTTGCCCAAACTAAACGTATATCGATACGAAACCTCGTCGGGTTTTGTTATCGAGATGCCGAACAGTGTTTTGCCGGTCTTCGATGCGCAGAGTGCATCTGTCGAGTGGCACGATTTCGAAGCATCCTCACTGGATTTCTACGCCTCTCCTCACCTCGAACAGGTATTCCAAAAGTGGTATCTCGATGAGGCAGCGAGGGCGATTGTCGCCTCGGCGACGGAGCGGCGATGGTTTGGAGATGAAGCGAACACGATTTACGTGAATCAAACCATTTCGCAAATTTTTGACCGAGTGAGTGGTTCCGCTCAGTTCTACATCGGAACTGCTGTTGAAACCCTAGTCCAATTTTCCCGCCCATGTTTTGGAAAATTCGTAAACCAAATCATTGGCCATAATCCCGGTCAGTGCGTGCTGATGGCGGGGGCCGAATATCTCATTTCAGCTTCCGAGCGCGAAACGACAGAAGGCACGGCCAGAGATCACACCAGTCATTTCGAATTTGTGACGCTCTCTCGTGAACATTCCAGCCCGAACCTGTTTTCAACCGCTATTCAAAAGGCAAAGAGGTTCGGTTGGAGAATATGGTTCCAGTTGGGCTTTTCAAATCGTGTGTCGAGTTTTTGGTCGCGCTTCGCGAGGCTCGGACCACTTTGCCCGAACTTTGCAATTGGTTTCGGCGCGACGATTTAATTCTGCTCGAAATCCCCCGCTCTGCACCTATCATCAACAACAAGTCATGCCCGTCCGAATCAGTAGACATTCACTTTGGTAATTTACAGATAAAGTCGGGCAGAAATGGCACTGTCAAAATAGAAATCACTGTGTCTAATGCCGCCCCCAAGCCCAAGCGGTCCCGCAAGCCGTGCAGCCCGACACCCAAACCTCGCCGACTTCATTGAGAAAGGAAATGGCCGATGCAATCGTTCCGTATTGCAGGTTGCTGACCTCATGGCATCCTTGGGCCGAGAAACCTATATGACCAAAACAGACCCAAAGGGAATCCGGGAGTCGGTCGAGTGGGTAGAGGTGTGGGACGAAGAATATATGCTCGAACTGCTGGAACACGAGAAAAAAAGGCGCAAACTCTAACGCCCAGTCACAGGCGAGCAGTGAGATCGTTTGCCGTACATGGTTATCTTCCCATCCACGACCACCGCAACGTAGCGCCCATCCTCAATGAACTGCATTACCTTCTTCCCTGCCCGTGCTATCGCAGCCCATCGCGATTTGGTCGCGGGATTTTGTTCGATTCCCATAATCGTGTCTCCGTCAAAAACAAACGCAACTTGTCGAAGGCGTTTTGCTTTGCTTCTCGTAACCGGATGGCTTTCCGCGCCCAGCATCACGGTGTCGGCATTCTCCATCTGTGCTTGCCGCCACACGGAAATAAGCGTGCTATCGAGAGAAGATTTCACGTGAAGTAGTCACCGGGAACCAAATTCCCAGCCAGGACTCTAAAGCTGCCGTGCTCGGGGCAGTTGAGTTCGATTTCCCAATCAGCTGGCCAAATCACGGGCTCGCCCACGAATTCTCCGACCCCGCCGCCGTATGGGCACTTGCAACCGCACGCGGGGCATGTCTCGTAAAAACTTCCGTCGATGTGAACCACGTCAGACATTGGCGCGCTAAGGCAACTTTCTGACGATTACTTCTTGGGTATCCACGTGCACCACAAAAACTTCGTTAGCGCTAATCGCTGCAATTTGTTCCAATTTTGCAATCGCTTTGTCGTGCCCCGCAACGGAGAACCGCCATACGACTTTTCCATCCGGAAGTTTCTCGTAGATGTCGTAATCCGAATCCATATGGGCACTCTTAAAGCCTTCTGTCACCGCATCGGGTCACTGGGTGACTGGGGGAGCCGAGAACGCACGAAGCCCGGACCTTGCATACCATCGTACGCTCTCGCCTCGCACTTGATGGTCACTGCGATTCGTGTTTCAGACTATAGGGTGAAGCCTGTATCAAGGCGTAGGACATTGCGCAAATTGTATCGCCAATTGAGCCAATCGGGTAGAATGCGGACCCAATATGAAAACGGCCAATTTTTCGCGAAAATTCAGCGCGCCCAATCGGTCATCGTTGACGGAAAACATTTGTTCCTGAAAGAGTGCAAAAAATGTAGCGGCGATTTCTACGGCGTAGAGAAGCAAACACGCTGTGACGAGTGCTTAGGAAAAGAAGAAAAAACGCGCCTCTTGAACTTCGACACCTCGTTGGTACGATACCGTACAGAACTAGTCGGAACCTACTTCCCTATTGACACCAATTCCCGGCGAGTATTAGATTTTCCGTTTCAAACAGCTTTCCGTAGGAGAAGAGTCATGTCTGACCTTCAGTTTGCTTCATGGAAGGAAGTGTTCATTAAGGCGATGGACGAAAAAGACAGAAATAAAGCCGTCCAACTTCTCCACCAAGCCGACGAAGCCATCTTCCGCCGCCAGCAAGAACTCGATGATTCTCCCCTGCATCGGGAGGAATTGAGCGCCATTGCAGTCGCTATTGAAGCGTTGCGGGTTTCCCGACACGCGCTCAGGCGTCTGGATACGCAGTCGAACGATTAAGTCTTACTTCATTACGTCAAACTTCGGTGGCGCGCTCTTGTATCGCCCATTTCTTCGCGGTCTCAATCGCCTCTGTTCTGCTTGTGAAAAGCGCGCTCGAACCATCCTCCGCCTGTCCGCTGGGCAGGGCAAAACGAGTGACGACGCGAAACAGCTTAAGGCCCATTTTGCTAGATCGTGTGACGGCGGCTTCGTAATTGTCCGCGCAGAAGAGTTTCGAAAGCGTCTGCAGGCAATGTCCGACGAACAGTTGATTAAATATGGCAAGGCCGCTGCATACATGGCGAACCCTCGCAATGCGGCAGACAAGAAAGCGGTGCATGACGTTTACAAAGTTCAGTTGGAAGAGTGCCGCGCAGAATAGAAGAGGGCGGCATCCGAAACAGGATGGCGCGAAATAATATTATTAGAGACTCTCCAAATCTTTTGCGTCAAGGTGAACTCGATATTTGGCGGATTCCTCAAGTTGGCTTTTGAAACTGGGCAAGAAATCTCGGCGGCTGTTGATTCTAAATTTGATTGTGCCGGTTACTCTGTCGAGAGTCGGAGCCTCGATTTCAGCTCTCAAAATATTATAGTTGTATGCACTCGCGCCGGTAGCAATCCGGCCAATGAAATCCGTCGCGTTTGCGATGCGGTTGTCAATCACTGCAAATCTAACGCTCCGCTCAATCATTTCCATTGTCGTACCGTAGTGACGCTTTACGCCTTCGCACCTTTCTTTTCAGCGCGGAACTTCGCCCAGCGAGCCTTCTGTGCTTTGCTGATCGCCCGTTTCGCCTTTGCGCTCTGCTTATATTTTCTCTTGCCCGCCGTGATCGCCTTACTGCCTAGCATCTCTAAAGCTACGATGACTCGGTGCAAACGCTCTCGTTCGGCATCTACTTTCTTTTTTGCCTTGCGCAGCTTCGAAAGAATTGCTTCTGTTTTCATGGCAGGATATTACGACGGAAGACCGGGCCGCACAATCGGATTGTCTGCGCCGTATATCCGCATACTATGCGGGGTGTTTCCTCCGCGCTAGCCATGCCAATAGGCCGAGTAGTCCGGTTCCGATTAGCAGAAGACTGCAGGGTTCGGGAGCTTTCTTGACCTTCCAATCTTTCGCGTCGCTGATTTCGTAGGGGGGCTGAGTGGAATCATCGAATCCGCCTCCGACTTCCGTAAAATTGCCGTTTAGCTCCGTGCCTGCCGAAGTACCATCGTAGGACTCCAGCAACGTGTTATCCGCAATCGCGCCCAAGCCGTATCCAGATTCCGTCAAAGCTTGAGAAAACGGACCCGTACCGCTAGCCGGATAAGTCCTGCGCGGAGATGACCCACGACACAATATTCCCGTGGGAGTTAGTCGCAATGTCTACGCTGAAATTCGTTGCGTCAGTTTGAGTGAGTGAAAAGCCAGAACCATCGGCGAAGGAAAATGATGTTACGTCAGCCGTTATATTTCCGGTTGCGAGAGTCAAATTATCCAGCGCATGTAATGCTACCCCCTAATTTAGACAGTCAGGGCCTCGTTTTTTAGGTCAACTGCGAAACTCAAGAAGGCCTCGTGCGGAGTGCGATTTCCGACTCCGCGATGAGGCCGGTCGTGATTGTACTCCTCGATCCAACGAGCGATGACTGCTCGCGCTTCTTCCAAGCTGCGATACTCCGCCGTCCAGACTTCCTCTTCCTTCAAGCTGCGATGGAACCGTTCGATGTAGCTGTTGCCTTCCGGGTGATGATACGCCGTGCGCCGATGCGTGATGCCCAGCCGGTTCAGCGTCTCGATGAACCGGGAAGAAGTGAACTGCGTGCCGTTGTCGGTGGTCAGCGTCACGTTGGCCTCGCGGCTGCCCTCGGGCAGCCGTGCGAGCACCGCTTGCTCGACCGCTGCCAGCGCGTCTTCGGTTCGGCAACGATGCGAGAGATTCCATCCCACGATCTCCCGCGTGCAGCAGTCGATCACGCACACCAGATACGCCCAGCCAACTGCTGGCCCCGCCCAGATCTTCGTCATGTCCGACTGCCAGATCTGATTCGGCTCGGCTGCTTCCACGCGGCCCCACTCTTTCTTCCGTCGTGCACGCAGACGACGCGAGCGCACCAGCAACCCACGTTCTCGCATCACCCGCAGCACCCGCTTGCGATTCACGGGCAGACCTTTCTTTTCGTCGCAGCCACCACGCCACCCGGCGATAGCCATACGCCAGTTTTTCTCCGCACGCCACGACGATCTGCTCATCGTAGGTGTCGGTCCGCTCGGCTGCCTCGCGGCTTCTTCCGGTAGTACAGACTCGACCGGCTGATCGCCAACGTCGCCGCCACCAGCGTGGCCGTGTAGCCCTGCGTCACCATCTCTCGCGCCTGGGAGTGAACCTGCACCGCAGCTCACTCCCCCACGACGTTTTTTAGGATTTCGATCTCCAGCGATTTCCGCCCCAGCGTTCGTTCCAGCTGCCGGATGCGATGGTCCTTCTCGGTTTCCGCCGCGGCAGCGCTTCTCCCCCCAAGCGCTGCCTTCGCTCCTTGCTCCGCTTCATCCTTCCAGCGATAGAACAGATTCGGAGCGATCCCGTGACGCCGACACGTCTCCGAGACGTTCCCGCTCTTGATGCCTTCCTGCACGATCTGCCACTTCTCTTCGGGGGATCGATCTACGCGTGGTTTCCTGCCCATGTTGCCTCCTGTTTGGAGGCCCTGATTCTACCTAATTGAGGTGTCCAGTTTTAGCGGGGAGCACTACACGCATGTCCCCTTAGCGTGGTATCGAAAGTGAGGGTCAGGGCATACGGGTTCGGACAGGCATTGTTGACGCCGCTTGGAGCGTACGTGCCGACGCAAAAATTGTAGGCGTTACCCGTGTACGTATACTCCGTACCTGCTCGCAGAGGATCGGACAGGATGAGACACAGAAAGATCGACACGACAACCCAGACGGGAAACTTCAATCTCTGTAATTCATCAGCTCCCCCTATTAATGCGTAACAAGCACGGGTCGCGGTTGCGGTCCTGGCCGCTGTGTGCGGCTGATAAAGAAGAAAACCAGAAGCGTAAGAACGATTGCGATCATGATTGCGTTGGACTTACTCTTGCGTCGGCGACGAGGTATCAGCTCGCCTTCGCTAACTGTGGTCGTGATGCGCGTTCGCCGTGCCATGTCAGCTTACGGGAGGGTACTTCACTCTTCGGTAAAAATCAACGCTGGCGCGACGCGCGAGTCGGGCAACACTATTCAAGGGACTTTTCCAGCAGAATGGCGGGTAAGTCCGTAAGCCGGATGGTGTTTTCGGGCTTCGAGAATTTGTGAGTTGCTAGTTTTCCGAATTATTGTGCAGATCGGAGCCCCAAAAGTGTTGAATATGTCGGGAAATCGCGTTAGACACACGTTATACAGACTTGCTAAGCTTTCGCAGTTTTCTCGGCTCTGAATTTTGCCCAGCGTTTCTTCTGGCCCGCTGCGATCTTTTTTCTCGCCACTCGACTCATTCTATATTTCTTCTTTCCCGCCTCAAACGCCTTGCCTGCCAATTTCTCGAAAACGACGATTGCGAGATGGAGACGTTCTCTTTCGCCGTCTATCTTTTTCTTTTGTTTACGCAAATTCGCAAGGATCTGGTTAGTGTTCATGCGGGGCATATTACGATGGAACACGGGGGTGGGCATTCGGATTTTTCTAAACGGCGGGTACCCTGATCTATTAAATACATGGTTCGATGTATCGCTTTCGTCGGCCTTTCCTGTTCAGCTTGGCTCTCACGGGTGAAAGTCCGGAAGCGCGATGCCAAAGACAATCTTGGTCGCTGACGACAACGCGATGATTCGCAAGAGCCTTTGCAGGATCTTCGAAATCGTAGAGGACTATGATCTGTGCGCGGAGGCCGTTAATGGTGAGGAAGCGATCGCGCTCGCAATACAACACAAACCCGATCTAATCATTCTAGATTTCCAGATGCCGGTGATGAACGGCTATCGAGGCCGCTTACGAATTAAAACGGATTATGCCGGATGTTCCAATCATTCTGTTTACCCTGCACGCAGATACAATGAAGTACAGCCTGGGAAAAAACTCTCCGATCGATCTTGTCGTCGCAAAATCCGATGCGGTCCACATCCTAAAGCATGTTCGCTCGCTGATCCCCGTCTGAGTCAGCCGCCAGATCGTTTCCGAACTCTCCCTACTAGCTCTGTATGGGCTCGCGCTCGTTCGTGGTAGACGGCGGCTAACAGTTGCCATTTCGTCCTTTCCGACTCGGGTAGACCGCTTGCAAGTTCTTCCACGTGTTGCGCCGCCTTGTCCCACCATCGAGCGTCGCCTTCGACGAATGACAATACTTCCTTAAGTAGTTCTTCCAAATTGCACCTCCAGGAAAGGTGTGCTGGAAAACGGCGGGCATTCTACCACTGAAATGCCTCGTTGGATTACTGCCAACCCGGCCAAAACATGGAGAACTTATTTCAATACGCCGCGTGACCACGAACCGCGCCCGCGGCAAGCTCGAGTGTTCTCACTGTGGGCCCAGGCAACGTGCCAGCTTTAGGGCTTGCGATATTGCTCTTAATGCATATGAAGCCACTCTCGGGAAGGGCATCCCAAGCGCGCGCCTGCGGGTCAAGGCGTCGCCGTACAGCGTTCGTAACCCAACTATACAGTCTGGGCTCGATACTTAATGGCGGATTCACCCATCCATACTTAAACGATTCAAAAATTCTCCGGAGGTGTACCGTGCAGCAATCAGAACTGAAAGAGCTTTACGTTGACGAGTTGAAAGACATTTACAGCGCAGAAACGCAGTTGGTCAAGGCCCTTCCGAAAATGGCGAAGGCTGCGGTTTCCGCAGAACTACGCAATGGATTTGTACAGCACCTCGAACAAACCAGGGAGCATGTCTCGCGGCTGGAGCAGATCTTGGACGACCTCGACGAAACGCCAACCGGCAAGCATTGTAAGGGCATGGAGGGTCTGATCAAAGAAGGCGGCGAAGCTGCCGAGGAAGATTATGAGCGTGACGCGAAGGATGCGGCTTTAATTGGCGCAGCGCAACGCGTGGAACATTATGAAATTGCTGCGTACGGCACCGTGCGAGCTATGGCCGAGAAACTTGGCGAAAGCAAAGCCATAAACCTTCTCAGCCAAACACTCCAAGAAGAAAAAGATACAGACGTAAAACTTTCCAAACTCGCTGACAAGATGACAATCGAAGAAGGCAGCGAAGACGAAGCAACGCAAAGCTCAAAGTTGCGACCGTCGAAGGGCAAAGCTGCGAAGGCATAAAAACTCTGCCGCGGAGGACAATTGTTTCGCTGCCTCTGCGGCAGAGTTATTTTCAGTCCGCTTACTGCGGTTGCTTCCGCACGATCAATGCGGCTTTTCTGCAGGTGGAGCGCTCGCCGGCTTTGCTGTGCTCTTGGGGGGCGCTTGGTGCTGCTCCATCTGCTTCTGCTGAGTTGCATGCTTTTGTTCGAGCTGCTGCGTCTGCTGGGTGTGCTGCTGTTCCAACTGCTGCTTTTGCGCGTCGCTATAGTTTTTCTGAGCAGCTTGCTGGTGTTCCTTTTCCTGCTGCTGCTGGAGCTTTTGATGATCTTGTGATTGTTTGGCGGCCAGTTTGTCCTGCTGCTGCTGATATTTGTTGTCCGTCGCGGTGTTGCCGGTGTTTGGCGGCGTGAACTTGTGCGGCTGTAGCTCGCCGGCGTGATTATTGGTGTTGGGATTGGGCGTGGTAGCATTTTCTGGACGAGTTTCCTTGCCGGGGCGAGCTTCATTGCCGCGTCCTGCACTGGCAGGAGGAGCCTTGTATTCGGCGCCTGCTTGTTTCGAGGCTACGACGCCAGTTTTGAAGTCGGCTGCTTTCGCAGTAGCCGCGATAGGCGGTCGGCCCTGATTGGCGGAGGCGCGCAGTTCGGGATTGGTGCGCGCTCGCTGGACGTGCTGCGTTTGCGCCGCTATCGGACCGACATGACGCTCGGTTGCGTAGGACTGTTCCTGCGATGTAGGACGCGCTTCGACGCCGCCCGAACCACCGTTGTAGCTGACGTGAGTTTCAGAAACATTCGTGACCGTTGTGTTGTATGTATTGTGAATTATCGCGGTATTTACGTGATTAACGTAAGTGTTATAGGAGAAGTGGCCGCCGTCCCAGCGACCGCCCTCATATCCCACGCCGCCGTAGCCAAAGCCGTAATTGATGCCCCCGTAAAAGCCCACCTGCGGCCCCCAATAGCCTTCATGGAAAAAGAACGCATTGCCGCCCCAGCCCCAATAGCCTGGAGTCCAGAGGAAACCGACCTGCGGCGCCATCACCCACGTGCCCGGCACCCAAAAGTAACCGTCGGCGTCGTCATATGCCCAGTAACCGGGCGTCCATAGATAGCCCTCCGCGGGACAGATTGGCTGCTCGTAGATTGGAAGCGCCGGAGGTCCGAAGTTTACGGAAATGCCGACGCTCACTTGCGCGGACGCGCCGGAGGACAAGACCAATATAACAATCGAAAACAAAACCAAACGAATAGCAACTGCTGTATGCATTGCATTCCCCTTTGCCTGCTCATCCTTTTTATTGCCCGGTATCGCTCGAAGCTGACGGGCGGGGATTTGAGCGGCGGGTATTGTTTGCAATCAACTATGGCCGGACATCGATGCTACTAAAAAGAGCTCCACGGAGCGCGGTAGAAAAGCAAGCCGCTCGCGGGTCCTCATCCGGAACTGTGCGTGCGATAGCGTCAATGCAACGCGCCGAGGAAATAGAGAACCACCACAATCAGGAGAACCGTGCCGACGATTCCGAGTCCACCGCCGGCACCCCATCTCGAATATCCGTAATAGCCGCCGCCACCAGCAAATAAAAGCGCCAAAATTAGTATTATTAACAACATTCGGAACCTCCTCTTATACAAAATCACGTCTTAGCCGGGCCATACTCGGCTCGGCGCAATCTGCCAAGAGCGACACAGATTACTTTGCGGACTTTTTCCTCTTCCGGCGCTTGATCGCTGCGGGATTGCCGCGTCGCTTCGAGGCGTTGGCGATGCCTTGTCGGCGGTTCTTGGAAGCAGTACCTAGCTTGCCAGGGCTCTTGCGTTTTGCTCGCCGCCTGTGTGATTTACGGGACGATGGCTTTACTTTCCGCGCCACTGTTCCAAGGGTCGACCCAATCGATCGCGCAACGGTGGTGAGGAAATCCTCGCCCTTCGCGACCGGCTTACGCTCGGTAATTTTCACTGTCCTCTCCTGAACTACTCCTGCGCGGGCAGTTCGCTAAGACGACGAGTTCTTTGCTTCGCGAAACGCCTGTTCCCCGGCTTCCGTCGCCTGGCGCACTCGTCCTTTTGCTTCGTCAATACCTTGCTGCGCGCGCTGCGTAAGTTTCTGACCGGCCGCGACAGCCCCATCCACACCGTCTTTCGCACTCGCTAGAATATATTCGCGCGTATCGTCACCGGATCGAGGAGCAAAGAGTACTCCAAGGGCAGCGCCCGCGCCGAGCCCGACAACGAATGCTGAAATCGATTCTGTCCATCTCATTCTGCGGTTCATCGCACCCTCCGCTTCGGAAGAAAGTCGAAGAGGAAGCTCCACGAGAGCTCCCTCCCCGCGAATCTAAACCCTGCCGCCGGAAGTTGTGCGGCGAACCTGCGGCTCGTCGGCCTTAACGTCCGCAGAGGACTCACCGGTCGATGAGATGTCCTCCGCATTCGTCCGCTTCAAGACTTCCTTGGCTCGTTTGATTTCGTCGGACGTATCACAGTGAACAGAGAGCAAAATGCCGCCCGTCTTAAGGCGTCCTTCGTAGCGCTTCGCTTCATATTCGGGAATGCCGAGGCCGATCAGCGCGCCGGTGACTCCGCCAACGGCTCCTCCAACTCCGAGCCCGGCAAGTCCCGCCATGATCGGTCCAGCCGCTATGAAAGGCCCAAGCCCCGGTATCGCGAGCATTCCTACGCCCGCGAGCAAACCGAGTGCTCCGCCAAGAACCGCGCCGGTGCTAGCGCCCGCTGTCGCACCCTCGGGAGCCTTGGTGGCTTTTTCGGTTGCGATTGGTTTCGAGCCGAGGTTCTCGGGGAGAAGAGCGGAAATATCCGAGGCCGAAAACCCCGCCTTCACCAATGTGTCGGTGGCTAAATCCGCAGCGGCCACTGTCGTATAAATCCCGAACACTGCTGTTTTCTTATTTTCCATTTTGAATCTCCTGGTCGTTTCAATTTTGACGTCGGAACATGACTGCTATTGTGTCGGAGGCGCGACCTTCAAGTGGTTTGTGACGTTCCCCGCACCCGCAACTTGCGTAGCTTTTTCACCGATGGCCGTCTTTTCATCTTCTGTGCGGACAGGTCCTTTTAGAGTTACATGCCCATCCTGCGTGATGACCTTGATGTTATGGGCGTACGTGGAGAGCGTTTTGTCTTGCATGAGCGCGCTGCGGATCTGCTTCGTTGTTGCGCGGTCGGCGGGATTCATCTTCTGCTGGTCAGCAGTAGTGGCACCTTTGCTCGCGTCTCCTTGGTTGGTTTTGGTATTGTCCGGTGCCGGTTGCTGGTCCTGCTGAATGGGACCGGCTAGAACTGAGCCGGCGAAGAGTGTTGTCGCGGCAAGTAACCACAAGTACTTTTTGAATCTCATCTGGATCTCCTTTTCCGTTGTAGAACCTGTGCGGATCGCATGGGGCTAATGCGAGCAAACCCGCACTATCCATAAATAACGTTTCGGAGTGGCGGACGATACAGCGAAGCGAGTAGAAGTGAACAATTATGCTGGTAGATTGCTGGGGCTGAGTTTTTACCCTTTATTTTGCTTTGAGCTCGCAGGGCGACGTGATGGCGATGAGCTACCCCGGGAGCGCTGTGAATAGTTCCTCGTCTTGATCAGGTTCCCCACCGACTCATTCGTTCTGCGGTTTATAACGTATCTTCGCGGTCCGTCTCCAGCCTTCCCTGTATGGCCGAGATCGTTCGACGTTTGTATGGTGTGTCATAGGGTCCGGGCCACGCACTATATCGACGACACTGCTCTGATGCTGTTTGTTGAACGGAGGGAAGATCTACATGGGCCAGTCTGTGATCACAAATGATTCCAATGCGTCTGGAGTGTCGTGGGCAGCAGTGATTGCTGGCGCGTTCGTGGCAACCGCTTTGTCGCTGATACTTCTCGCGCTGGGTACGGGGATCGGATTTTCCGCGGTCTCGCCCTGGGCGAGCGCAGGCGCGTCCGCTCCGGCGATCGGCGCAGGAGCGATAGTCTGGTTTATCCTGATGCAGATAATTGCCTCTTCAATTGGAGGCTATCTGGCGGGTCGGCTGCGCACAAAGTGGGTAAATGTTCATACCCACGAAGTATACTTCCGCGACACAGCGCACGGCTTTCTGGTTTGGGCTGTAGGTCTTGTCATTTGGGCCGCTTTTCTGACCTCGGCGGCAGCATCAATGGTAGGAGGCGCTGCCCGAGCGGGTGCCATGTCAGCGGACGGAGCCCCGTCAAGAGGCGGCTCGGGCAGGTATTTCGTAGATGCGCTGCTGCGCCCCAGTTCTCCGACGTCTGCCCAGGACAATAGTGCAGTAGACGGAGAGGTTGGCCTTATTCTCGCAAACGCGGTTCGCGCGGGAGACATCCCTCCCGCTGACAAGACGTATCTTGCTAAGGTCGTATCGGCGCGGACTGGAGTCAGTGAATCGGATGCGGCGAAGCGAGTCGACGACGTTTTTGCTCAAGCTCAGCAAGCCGCCGACAAAGCTCGCAAGGCTATCGCACATGCGATGTATTGGTCCTTCCTTGCGCTCTTGATTGGAGCGTTCTGCGCGAGCTTTGCGGCAACGATCGGTGGCAGACAACGAGATCGCGTCATCGTCGTTTGACATACTTAGTTTCAAATAGGAGGAGGGACAGATGCGCTCGATTTTGCTTCTACTGCTCGGTGTACCGATTCCATTGATCATTTTGATCGGGCTCTTCAGCCACTTTTAGACCGTCGCGCTAAGGCGCTCGGAGTTCGAAGCTCTAGAAGACGTAGTCATTCGGTTCACACTTGCAAACTTTGTACAGACTCGGAGTATCCGCAGAGTCTTTGGCACGACAAATAGCAGATGGCGCAGCTGAAAACTGAGGAGTCCCCATGATGCAGCGATTAAAACGTCGCCGCTCAACGTGTGCCATCTTGATGCTGATGTGTGGTGTATTGTTCCCGATCCAGATAGGGCCGGCGGCACAGGTGACCGTGCTCCACACCCAGGGAGAGCTTCATGGCTTTCTCGTACTTCGCACAGTAGACGGTGATGTAATAGCCGACGGTGACCTCGCTCAGGTAACTCGCGGGGATCGCGTCACTACGCGCCTCGTCTTTCGCTTCAAGGATGGATCGATTAACGAGGAAACAACAGTATTCACTTAGCGCGGCACATTCCGGCTTGTGAGCGACCACCTTGTCCAGAAAGGGCCTTCCTTCAAACATCCGACGGACCTTTCGGTCAACGGTTTGAATGGCCAAGTCACTGTCCGTTCCACGGACGATGACGGCAAAGAGAAGGTCATAAGCGAACGTCTCAAACTGCCTCCAGACGTCTGCAACGGCTTCGTGTTCTCAGTGCTACAGAACATCAAATCCGATTCCCCGAAAACGACGGTCTCTATGGTTGTGGCCACTCCAAAGCCACGGATCGTAAAACTTCTGATTACACCCGAGGGCGAAGACCCATTCTTCGTCGTGGGCTCCGCACGCAAGGCAACACGCTACGATGTGAAAATAGACATAGGAGGTGCCGCCGGAGTAGTGGCACCGCTGGTGGGAAAACAGCCGCCGGACACTAACGTCTGGGTCGTTGAAGGAGAGGCCCCAGTCGTTATCAAATCGGAAGGTCAAATGTACGAAGGCGGGCCCGTTTGGCGCACTGAATTGACGAGTCCAGTTTGGTCCCAGAGTCCTAACGCGGAAAAAAGTCAGCGAAAAAACTGAACGGTGAATTTTACGCGGGGTTTGGAAGTAAACGGACGTGCGTTATTATCTGGTCCAGCCATAAGCTCTCCTTACCCGAGAGTTTGTTGGCTACGAGAGTTCGGTTGCTGATAACAACCGAATTCCCGCTTCTCTATTTCTTCGCTAGATACTCTGCCATCGCCTCACGAATTAAATGGGCCGTCTTGACTTTCTTTTTCTTCGCCAACGCAGCAAACTTTTTCAAGTCTGTCGCGTCAACCCAAGTCGAGGTTTTCTTTAGCACCACGCGAATGTATTCCTTTGTCTATCCATTGTCAATACAAATAAAAACCCCGATTCCGGGAACGGAACCGGGGTTTGGTGATGGTCGGGTTATGTGTTGTGGAGTGCGGGCCGCTATCGGCTCACTCACCGAACTGATAGAATTCAGCCTTGCGTGTTTTCAAAAGACCCGCCCTTTTCTTGCTATTGCTGCTCGGCACCGTCGCGGTCAGTGTGCGCGGCACAACGCTTGTCTGTTTGTTCACGCCATACTACGTAGCGCTAGGCGCAGATAGCAAAGTCGCTTCAATGGATGGACGAAACAACACGTCAGCGTTGGGTTGTAAAATCAAGCAGGACGGCCTCTTGTTTGTGAGCGTTGCGGGAGTTTATGGCGACGTAATCGGGTTCAATGCCTACGACAATGCACAATCATCGTCTCTAGCAGGGGGAACGGTGGACGTAATTGCCGACAGGTTTGAGCGATCTGCTAAGTCAGCGTTCGTGAAAACACTGGAGGACTTCCAGAGATATGACCCCGCAGACTTTGGGAAATTTTGCAACAATCGAGAATGTCTCGAAGTTGCTTTTGCCGGTTCGAACAATGGGATTCCGGCGCTATCCATTCGAGGATTCTTGGTCACTACTTGAAACTATTATTGGAGTGACTTGGAATGGGCAGGAGAGCTTCCGTGTTCACACTCTACAACTGGGTGAAAAGCGGGAATGGGAAATGGCGTGCGGGAAAGATTCGCGAAGGCCACGGGATCCGGACGTCAACACTGGTGGGACCGTACTTCGTACGACCCCTTGTCAATGGGGTTCAAAAAAACATCCCCGGCATTCCGCCACGTTCGCTGAGGCCCGACGAGAGGCCAACGAGGTCGAGAAGCTGTACGAGCCGCAGTCAAGCGGATTCACCGTAGACGAACTCGCACAGCAGTCGGGCGCAGAAACAAAATGCAGTGATTGAGAGAGCAGGCGAGAAAAATCACCATAAAGACGAACCGATCCCGAAAATGCGGACCGGCCCATCCTCACGGTTAATCGTTGATACGCAGCCTTCGCAACTATTGGGATTTTGGTGCGACGTTCAAGGCTAGAAGCTTACCGTCTTGAGCAGTGTGATACTGAACCGTCGCGTCGCTGCCGACGTGCACATGACCGGTCACCTGAGTGTTTTGATCCAGCACAAATTGCATGGTGTTCGCGTTGCCGTTGCTGTTCACTTCAAGTGAGAACGACTTCTTGTCGTCCGCTATGGAGACGACTTTCCCCGAAACAGCACTTGGCTGTTCCGACTGCTGTCCCTGCTGCGGAAGAGAAGAGAACGGATGGGCGAATGCGGGCAACCCGATGGAAAGGAGCGCTGTGAGAGATCCGAGGACAAGAAACTTGCAACACGTGCTGCCGGCGATCTTAACGTTCATACGCGTACCTCCTGAAGGTTTGTTGGGCAGGAGAAAAGGTTTCAGGCACGTCTGGTTCCATCAGCGCCATAAATCATTCGCGGCGACTCACGCTCATAAGAAACGATTTAGGTGAGGGAGCCGCCTACGCACCAGCGCCTCGGTCACTGCGCCTAGGGTGAATCGCCTAGGAAAATCGCGGCAATCAAGGAATGTTTTCCTAGATCCTCCAAACGGAACCAGTCTCTCATTGGCCGGTGCCGACCAGATGGTTTCCGTTCCCCTCCCTTTGATTAATTACGTATAGAGCCAATTCCAGGCGGTTCGATGTTCCAAGTTTATTGAAGATTCGAAACAAGTAATTACGTACTGTGTGCTCACTCAGGTTTAACTCTCGCGAGATATCCCGGTTCGTATGGCCCTCGGCCACCAGCTGTACCAGACCCAATTCTCTTTTTGTCAGTAGTCTCACGCCTTTGGAGTCGGTGATCGACGGCGGGGCGTCCTTTGCCAAGGATTCGACCATGAATTGCAGATCCTGATTATTGGCCCACACTTCGCCGACGCTAACCTTTTGGATGCACTTGCAAAGCACATCAAAAGACTCGTCCCGCGAAAATACTCCGAGCGCACCGGAACGAAAGGCCTCGATGACCAGCGGTTTACAGGAAGATTCCAGAAGTATGATGATCCGAGCGCCTGGATTCACAGCTCGTAATTCGCGAGTGACTCGGAATCCCGAGGCCGCACCGTCCTTCAAATTCGAACTTACGATGCACACGTTTGGGCGAAGATTCTTGAATGCGTCAAGGAATTCAGTGGACTCGACCGTACTAGCCAGCACAGAAAGATGGCGGTTTCGCTGCAGAGCAGCCTCCATTAATTGACAGTTCATGCGGCAATGTTCCGCGACCAGTAAGGTTATTGGGTATCCGTTCTCACGAGCTCTATGCATGGCACCACCCTTAGATTGAAAAATAGAGTTGCGAGCTGGGAAAAGCGTCCTGAGGACGGGCAACAAACATATTAGACATTTTTGGAGAGGATTGCACATACCATGTTTCACCGATGCTCGGGATGCCTTAGGTAATTTCGTACCTACGGAGTTCAGGGAACATTTGTCTCCAGCCGCTGCGTCTATATTCAGGAATTCACGTCTCCTGGCGATGGACTAGGTATACCGCGCCACATTGATGCTTGTACCTGCCCAGCGAACCTTAGGAACACAAAACCCCCCACCATATGACAATCGGTTCCTTGTCGAAAAGTTTGCGCCTGCCTAACATTCCGATTGAACCAGGAACGTTTCTAGAACTGTGCCGCAGCAAGAAGGAGTTTGGAGACTTAATTTTGATCGCCGAAGCTGGCGACAAGGGAAACAGCAGTTAAGCGGGCACAGAGAGGGGAAGCAGAACAACAGACTTACGGACAGAACGAAGGTCCTGCCTGTAAGTCACAGGGCGAAGCTCTGCGAGGATGAGAGATATGGCCAGTTTCAGCAGCGATTCGCAGTCGGAAGGCGCGGTCCGTTGGTACGGGATTCATACACGTCATCAGCATGAACTGAGCGTCGCGTCTATTTTGTCGAACAAAGGGCTCGAGGTTTTTTGCCCCACATATGATTCAGTGCGCAAATGGAAGGATCGGAGCAAGAAGCTTTCCTTGCCACTCTTTCCGGGATACGTTTTCCTTGCGGACGAAGTTGAAAAGAAACTACTGATCGTATCGACGCCGGGGGTTTGCGCAATACTCTCGTTCGCAGGTAAGCCGGCAGTGATTCCATCTTCGGAAATTCAAGCGCTTCGACGCTCCACGAACTGCGGATACAAGCTCACGCCGCATCCTTTCCTGAATACCGGTGACCGGCTCCGAATCAAGTCGGGGCCCCTCGCTGGAACGGAAGGTATTCTCACACGGAAAAAAGATATTTACCGGTTGGTATTGTCGGTTGAAATCCTTGGACGTTCAGCCGCCGTTGAAATCGATGCGTCGCTCGTTGAACGCACGCCGCCGGCCCGCGTGCAATATATTTTCGGCCCTCCAGAACTTGCTGCTCCAGTCCTGAAGAGAAATTTGGTCGCCGCGAAGATCTAGTCCGCATTGCAGCCGCGAGCGGACAACCTGGGATTCAAATTAGATCATGTTTCTCGACTACTACGGACTTCGCGAACAACCGTTCGGTGTAACGCCGGATCCGCGCTATCTGTACCTGAGTTCTTCTCATCGAGAGGCGCTCTCATCTCTTTTTTACGCGATCGAGACCAACCGCGGCTTCTCTGCCCTTATTGCCGAACCGGGGATGGGCAAGACCTCTCTGTTGTTCAAGGTACTCGATAGCTTCAAGGCTTCAGCTCGAACTGCTTTTTTGTTTCAGACGGATTGCACACCGCACGAATTTCTCGGAAGTCTGCTTCACGATTTGGGCATCTCGGCAAAAAAAGACGACTTGCCCAAAATGCGCGCAGCGCTCAATAAGGCATTGCTGGCAGAGATGGAGGCTGGAAGACGTTTTGTCGTGGTGATTGACGAGGCTCAAAATCTGGACGAACGAGTCTTGGAGTCAGTGCGATTGCTATCGAACTTCGAGACCGCTGACGCAAAGCTGATGCACATCGTGCTGGCCGGACAGCCACAATTGGCGGACAAATTGGCACGCCCCGAACTCATTCAACTTCGCCAACGCGTTTCGACTGTGGTCCACCTCACTCCATTTTCACTCAAAGAGACCATTGCTTACATCACACACAGAATGCGGGTCGCTGGATATGCCGGCCCCCCGCTTTTTACGCGCGAGTCTGTCGAAATGGTCTTTCAATTTAGCCAGGGAATTCCCAGAAACATTAATAATTTGTGTTTTCAAGCGCTGACCATCGGCTTCGGGACCCAGCGAAAGAAGATCGACGGCGAAATCATGCGCGAGGTCCTTGCTGATCTGGAGCTTACGCCGCGGATCACCAGGCCAAGCAACGAGGCCCACATCCCTGCCCCAGAGCCTCAGCGATTGTATCTCGGTGACTTTTCCGAACCCAAATCTGAGCGTGCGCGTTCCGGAATTGGCCTGGCATTTTTCGCATTTATGGTAATTCCCCTGCTGCTGATCCTTCTTTTCACTGATCCGGGTGTCGCGCTCGAAGAGACCATTCGAGGAATAGTTTCAAACGATGGTCCAGTTACCACCGTGCCGGTGCCACCATCGCTTCAATCGCCGCGCCCTCCAGCGATCAGTACGGAGAAGCCAGCGGCAGTGGATTCGGAACTGAAGCAGGTCGCGGCTCTGCCAAGCGATTCGGACTCAAATGCATCCTTAGAACCCGGCGAGAACCACGCGGCAACTGCTGATCAAGCGTCCGGTTCTAGCCTGGTTCGAGCGACGGGAAGACAAAATCTATTTGATATCGCTCGCGAATATTTTGGACAGTCCAATTGGGAGATCATTGAGAGAATCCGTGAGCTCAATCCTGGCGTCGGGGAGCCCGACGAAACCATAAGGAAAGGCAAATTGATCCGAATTCCGGGTGAGCATCCAAGACGTGTGCTGTCTGCCGCGAATCGCGGCGGCCGAATTACAGCCGGGCAAGCATCCGAACTGCAGTCAAATGAGGTGGAATTACAATATCCGCAAACTACTTTCGAAATAGCGCAGCAGTATTACGGAAAGTGGACCTGGTCAATTGTGGAGCAAATTCGGAGTTTGAATCCCAGAATCCACGAACCCTCTGATCCAATCCCCGCAGGTACCAGGATCACACTTCCCGACCGGCCCGCACTACACAGTTCCGAGCGCGGACCGACTTCGTCCGAGAATCCTCAATAGCAGCGAGGTGACTTTCTCTTATGCGAAAGCTCTCAATCATGGCGGCCCTATTTTTTGTTCTTAGTTGTCCAGTTTCGGTCTGTATCGCTCAGACTAATCCTCAACCTCCTCAAGCCGCTCAATCGGCTGAACAGGCCAACTCGTCAACGATACCAAATCAGCCAACGGGTGACTCTCGACCGGAGTTACACAAACGCAATCCAAGATATCGAATCGAAGCAGATGACATTATGGAACTCTCGTTCCGATACACTCCAGAATTCGATCAGGAAGTAACGGTGCAGCCAGACGGCTTCATTCAACTCAAAGGACTGCCCGACGAAGTTCATGTACAGGGATTGACCCTTCCCGAACTGATCGCAGAACTCAAGAAAGTCTATGGAAGCGTCCTGAACGACCCGGTCATTAGCGTCGTCCTACGAGACTTCGAAAAACCGTACTTCATCGCCGGAGGTCAGGTGGGAAAACCCGGCAAATACGACCTGCGAGGCGACACCACGGCAGGCCAGGCGATCGCAATCGCGGGCGGGTTCGCCGACTATGCCAAAAATAAACAGGTACTTCTGTTCCGGCGATACTCGAACGACACGGTCGAAGTAAAGGTCTATAACCTGAAAAACATTATGAAGGGAAAAAACGCTGAGGAAGATCCCATGCTTCAGCCCGGCGACATGCTATTTGTGCCCAAAACGTGGATGGCCAATGTCGATCGTTTTCTGCCCAGGACTTCGCTTGGAACTTATTTCAGTCCGGCCTTGCTCTGATCTCAACCAAAGGAGGCGCTCATGGAAAGTCACGAAATCGTGCTCAGCGATCGGCTAGCCCGACGATCTGATTCGCTGACGTTGCGGGAACTACTGGAAATCGGTCTGCGTAGAAAGCGCACGTTCGGAACATGCTTTCTTGTTATTTTTCTAGGCGCCGTGTTGGCGGCGATCTTGCTGCCGCTGCACTATGAATCGGAGATGAAGATATTGGTGCATCGGGAAAGACTGGATCCGCTTGTCACGGCGCAGCAAACCGCGGCGGTGGAACAGAACCTGCCAAGCTTGACGGAAGAAGACATCAATTCAGAAGTCGCCATTCTCCGCAGTCAAGATTTGCTGGAAAACGTGGTCACGGCTTGTGGTTTGCAGAACGCGAAACAGAGCTCTTGGCTCGTGAAATTGTTTCACCTGACTCCACAACAAGATGATGAGCACGTCAGAATCAGCAAAGCCGCCCGCAAATTGGATCGCGACCTTCGGATCGACCCGGTAAAGAAATCGTTCATTATTTCGGTGAGTTACACCGCGGATGATCCGCAGTGGGCGGCCCATGTTCTTGGCACATACGGAAATCTCTATCTCGAAAAACACGCTTCCGTCGTCAGACCCAATGACGCAGTTGGTTTCTTTGACCGTGAAACGGTGAAATATCAACAGGCGTTGGACGACGCGGAAAAACGCCTCGCCGATTTCGATCGTGACGCCGGAATTGTCACCGACGAATCAGAAAAAGAATCGACGGTTCCAAAGCTAGCCGAATTCGAACTCAGCATGCGTCAAACGCAGGCGAACATTCCGCAAGCCGAAGAACACGTACGCTCTCTGGAGGCACTACTGGAGAAGACGCCTCCGCGCATCACTACACAACTCCACACCGCGGACAACGGCGGGCTCATGCAACAGCTGAAATCATCTCTGGTGAATCTCGAGGCGCAACGGACTGATCTCACCACGAAATATGCGCCCGGGGATCGGATGGTTCGTGAGGTCGAGTCTCAGATCGCTCAAGTCCATGCAGCGATTGACGCACAAGAAAAAGCGCCGCTGCGCGAAGAAACTACAGATCAAAACCCAACATACGAATTTCTGCGGCAGGAGTTAGTCAAAGCCAAAGCAGACCTCGCGTCCCTTCGCGCTCTCGCAACATCTTCGGAGCGCGTGGACAAGTCTTACCAGCAAGCTCTGATTGATAAAGATCAGAAACAACTGCAACAACAAGCGTTGCTGCGAGATGTTAAAGCCGCGGAAGCAAACTATCTTCTCTATCAGGGCAAGCGGGAAGAAGCTCGAATCTCCGATGCATTCGATAAAAACCGAATTCTAAACGTATCGATCGCTCAGGCCGCAACGGTTCCCTTCCTCCCCACTAACCCTGTACCTCTTATCTTGATACTAGGCTGGATCTTTGCTTGCCTCGTAAGTTCGGGGGTGGTTTTTGTTCAAGATCGCCTGGACCCATCTCTGCGCACCCCGGCCCAGATCGAAAGATATCTGGATGTCCCTGTGCTTGGCGCCTTGCCCGGAAGAGACCATGACCCGTTTGGCTCAATCACGCGTTGAATTGGGGCAGAGCGTTTTCTGAAGATACAGGCCCGGCTCCGATCCATGCATCCGCCAGACACAGAAACCAGAATGTTCGAAGGGACCGGCAGTAATCGCAATCCGATTTCCAGGAAACCGTGATGAGCAAGAATTTCGAAGTGTTACAGAAAGCCGGCTGGAGCCAGGGGCGCTTCGAGAAACCGGACTACGCTTCGACTGCCGATGTTGGAGCGAAACGTTATGCCCCAAAGGCGGAAGTGGTCCGTGATGAGGCCGCAAAACTCGTCCAAAGAGTATTTCTCAATCCGGGATTGCGGGCTCCGAGAATGGTTGTTTTTTCTGGAGTGAATCAAGGCGCCGGCAGTAGCTGGGTTTGTGCGCGAGCCAGCAAAATTCTAGCCGCGCAGGTGAATGAGCGGGTTTGCGCCGTAGATGCGAATATTCAAACCCCTACCTTGCATCGTCATCTGGGTGAAGGCAATTTCTCCGGTTGGGCGGACGCTCTTCGCGAATCGCGCTCCATGCTTGCTCTCGCGAGCCAAGTCAAGGGCAGCAACCTTTGGCTTTTGCCTGCGGGTAAACCGGGCCCAATCAGCCTCGATTGGAAGGCGACGAACCGACTGGGAACGAGTGTCGCCGAATTGCGCGCTGAATTCGGATACGTCTTAGTTGATTCGGCTCCGGTCACTGCAGAGTATTGCGCGGCAGAGTTTGGGCAGGAAGCTGACGGCATGATCCTGGTGATGGAATCCTCGGGAACTTCGCCCCATGTAGCACTTAAAGCCAAACAGGATGTGGAGGCAAGCGGAATACCGCTTCTCGGAATCATTCTCAATCAATCCAGCGACCCACTCCCAACTTTTCTAAGGCGGCTTCTAAGATGAATACAAATGGATCTTCTCAGGCGTCGTTGAACGGCGAAGGAACAGCCCCGATCGTACCGCTTGAGCCGGTGAGCAAAGTCCAATTAATGCGAAGAGCCATATCATCGCGGACCCACCGCACCGTGGTTTTGCTCGCGGAGCTAAGCTTGGCTGCGCTTTCCTTTTTTATCTCCGTGTTGTTATTGCACGATGGTCAAACATGGAATCCGACAGTGTTGCTGTCACTCCTGCCCATCGTCCTGGCCTTCCGACTCGCTGGAATTTACTCCGTCGGGCTGTACAAGAGTTCGCTACGCTACGCTAGTCTTCATGATCTTCTAAACATCACCAAGGCGGCAACCCTCAGCAGCGTTTTCATATACCTCGTGGCGCGGCGCATTGGATCTCCCGGCGGTTTCGGTCTGCTGGTGTTATGCGTTTTGGATTGGGCGCTTTTTCAATTCCTGCTGGGTGGCCTTCACTTTGGCGCGCGGATCTACAGATCTCACTTGGCTGGCGGGCGACGATTGGGAAAACGCGTGGTGATTATGGGGGCCGGTGACGCCGGGATGACGGTGCTGAAGGAACTCACTTCCGATTCCAAGGCAACTTGCCGGCCCGTCGCGATTCTCGATGACAATCCACAACTGCATGGTTCAACAATTTGCGGCGTGCCTGTGGCCGGGGGAACATCCGATCTTGCGAAAGTTGCGCGGGCCACCGCTGCGGATGAAGTGTTGATCTGCATTCCCAGCGCGACACGTTCTGAAATGAGCCGGATTCTTTCCGCTTGCTGCCAATCAAATTTACCCGTCCGAACTTTGCCGACTTTGACGGAGATTATCGACGGAAGAGTCTCGCAACATGACCTTCGCAATGTCCGAATAGAAGACCTGTTGCAACGCGAGGAGTTGCCGCCCGATCTGAAGGGAATCTGCGAGATCGTCGGCGGGAAGGTTGTGCTCGTCACTGGAGCGGGCGGTAGCATCGGATCTGAACTTTCGCGACAAGTCGCCGCCGCCGAGCCACGCGTTCTGCTTTTGCTGGAGAAAACCGAAAACAGCCTTTTTTACATTCATCGAGAGCTTCACGAAAAATTCCCCACCCTACAAATTAAACCGCTGCTGGTAGACGTGACCTTGCGAAATCTAGTCGACGAAATATTTCACAGAGAACGCCCTGAAGTTGTGTTTCATGCCGCCGCGCATAAGCATGTTGGCCTTCTTGAACTCCATCCGACTGAAGCTGTACGCAATAACATCCTGGGTACGCGGAACGTTGCCATGGCGGCCGTCCGCAGCGGAACCAGCCGCTTCGTTAACATTTCAACGGACAAGGCCGCAAATCCAGAAAGTTATATGGGTCTTTCGAAGAAATTCACCGAGCTCTGCATACAGGAGCTAGCTTCCTGGAATGTGACGCGGTTTATGAACGTTCGTTTCGGTAACGTGGCGGGCAGTAATGGAAGCGTCCTGAGGCTTTTTTGGGATCAGATTCAAAGCGGCAAACCTTTGCAGGTCACTGATCCCCGAGCCACACGCTACTTCATGTCTATTCCGGAGGCTGTGTATTTGATCCTGCGGGCCGCAGGGCAAGGGCAAGGCGGAGAGACATTCGTATTCGAAATGGGCGAGCCACTCAACATTTATGAGCTGGCAAAAAGTTTGAGCCTACTGGCAGGCCTGACGCCCGGAAAAGAAGTCCCCATTCACTTTACGGGCTTGCGAGAGGGAGAAAAGGTCAACGAAGAGTTGTGGGAAGAGTGGGAACATCCAATGCCCACTTCGCAGAAAGGCGTCTTGATGATGACCGACCGTCATCCCTTGGCCACCGGTATTCTGGAAAAAATTGACAATTTGGAAAGCTATCTCGTAACCGGCGACCGAAAGGGTTTGTTTGAATATCTCGGGGAGCTCATGCCGGATTTTGCGGCCAATCGCCTGCGGTCCTTTCCAGTTGAAATTGAAGCAGCGAAACCTTCTAAGGCTGTTCCACAGGGGGTGTCCATGAAAGTCCCGTTATCGAAACCTGACATCGGAGAGCTTGAGATTCAATATGTAACCGAGGTCCTGAGAAAGGGCAAACTCAGCCTGGGACCACGCTTGGGTGAATTTGAGGAGAAATTTGCGGCCTACGTCGGCACGCGTTACGCCATCGCGACAAATAGTGGCACCTCCGCGCTGCATCTTTGCGTCCGGTCACTGGGAATCGGATCCCAAGACGAGGTCATTACCACGCCTTTTAGCTTTGTAGCTTCAACAAACTGCATTCTCTATGAAGGTGCCCTCCCAGTCTTCGTTGACATCGACCCAATAACTTTGAATATCGATCCCAAACAACTCCGGCGCTTTCTACGGCAATGCTGCAGCCTGGATACCAAGCGTGGCGCATTGATAGACAAGGCCACTGGGCGCACGGTGAAAGCAATTCTCCCGGTTCACGTTTTTGGACTTCCCTGCGATATGGATCCCATCATGGAGTTGGCCCGGCAGTATGGTCTTATCGTTATCGAAGACGCCTGCGAGGCGTTGGGCGGCGAATATAGAGGGCGGCGGGTGGGCACCTTTGGAGATGCTTCCGCCTTCGCGTTTTATCCCAACAAGCAGATGACAACCGCCGAGGGAGGAATGATCGTTACGGACAACGAGGACGTCGCTCGCTTGTGTCGCAGCATGCGTAATCAGGGACGTGACGAAGATTCTTCCTGGCTGCGACACATTCGCCTTGGGTATAACTATCGGCTCAGCGATATTCACTGCGCTCTGGGACTCGCTCAGCTCGAGCGAATTGATGAATTGCTCCAGGCCCGCGAACGCGCCGCCGGGCTATACAACAAGGCTCTGCTAGGAAATCCATATCTCACTTTGCCTTCGGAGTTCGATGGTATCCAACGCAGTTGGTTTGTATTCGTCGTCCAAATGAATTCCCCCGCAGGGAAAACTGATCGAGACAGAGTGCTACTCAGGCTAAGGGAACAAGGCATTGAGTGTCAGGCTTATTTCCCGGCCATTCACAGGCAAGCGTATCTCGCCGGAAACAGTCGCGCTCCTTTGGGCCCGCTATTTCGCACGGAGTCCGCATCGGATCGGTGTATCGCTCTTCCCTTCTTCTCATCCGCAACCGAACAACAGATTGAATTCGTTTCGGAATCACTGGCCCGCATCCTGGAAGAAACACTCGGGGCCGCAGCACAGGCCCCTCGCGTCTTCGCTGCTGCGGCATCTCTGCATCAGTAAAATCACCGATGCCCAGGTGAATTAGCGGTCCTCGTAAGCCGTTCTCCAGCGCTGCAAGCTTCAAACATATCGAGTTTTTCGAGGGTATAAAAACCATGTCGAGAAATATCGTAGGCGTTCACAACGGGCACAACGCGTCCGCAGCCATTGTGCGCGATGGTTCATTACATTTCGCCATGCAAGAAGAGAGGCTCACGAGGACGAAAAATCAGGGTGGAATGCCGAGCCATGTATTAAACGAAATTAACAATAGATTCCTTACACTCGAACCCAATTCGTCCGAGATACCGATCGCCTGCGGCGGGCGAAATTTAACAACTTGTCATTGGCGGCGCGACGACATTCTGAGGAGCTACGGTGAGACGTCTTGCGGCCCTATCGGTCGGGTAAAACGGCTCGCACGCAAGAACGCGGCTATTTCGGATTCCATAAACACCGTGAAAATGAAGAAAATCGCGAACGAACTGAAGACCGTGCTGAATACCCCACACGTGACGGCGTCGGGCTTCGATCATCATCTGTGCCACGCAGCGGCAGCGTATTTTGGCTGGGGAAGAATGAACGAAAAGGTGCTGATCCTCACATGCGATGGTGCGGGCGACTGTGCTTGCGCGACGGTGAATATCGGCGAAAACGGGGAAATCCGCACAATCGCAAAAACGGAAGAATCGAACTCGATCGGCGCGCTCTACGGCAAGGTTACTTATCTTTTCGGCATGGTTCCGATGGAGCACGAATACAAATTGATGGGGCTCGCACCTTACGCTGAGAATTCGCGCGAAGCTCGAGCGATTGCGACTGAGCTCGAGCAATTATTTGAATTCGATCGGCAAAACCCGATGGTTTGGCGAAGAAAAAACGGCTGTCCGCCTCTACAGTTTTCATCGGACTATCTCTCGAACCTGTTGCAACGCAAGCGCTTTGACCACGTGGCGGGTGGCGTCCAACTGTTCGTCGAGAAATTTCTAGCCCAATGGGTACAGTCCTGCGTTCGTGCCACCGGCGTTCGGAAGGTCGCTTTGAGTGGGGGCGTTTTCATGAATGTTAAAGCGAACCAGAAAATTCTGGAGCTCCCTGACGTGGACGAATTGTTTGTGTTCCCCTCATGCGGCGACGAAACCAACGCGATGGGTGCGGCCTGGCTTCTTCACCACCAGCTTTTTGGCGAGATTCCGAAACCCTTGTCTCATTTTTATTTGGGCAGCGAATACACCAATGGGCAAGTCGAAGAGGCATTGCGGACGTACAAATTTCAAGGTCCCATCCACGCGCAGGAAGAAGACGACGTGGAATTGGCTGTCGCATCGCTCCTGAGCCGAGGGAAAATCGTCGCGCGTTTCAAGGGTCGGAGCGAATTTGGCGCACGCGCGCTCGGTAACCGCTCCATTTTGGCGAATGCATCCCACACAGATGCGGTGCGAACTATCAATGAAATGATCAAATGCCGGGATTTCTGGATGCCTTTCGCTCCTTCAGTTCTGGAAGAACGAAGTGAGGACTATTTTGTTAAGCCTAAATCCATGCCCGCGCCTTACATGATCATGACCTTCAACACACGCGAGGGAAAGCGACAGGCTATCTCCGCTGCGCTTCATCCGTACGACCATACGGGGAGGCCGCAGGAAGTTAACACCAGTACGAATCCGGACTACCACCGTTTGCTCAAATATTTTGAAGACATGACCGGGGAAGGTCTGGTCCTGAATACTTCCTTCAACCTGCACGGAGAGCCCGTGGTGTGCACTCCGGCTGATGCTCTGCGTGTCTTTGACTTATCGGGACTCGAATATCTTGCTCTTGAGAATATTTTGATTTCGAAGACTCGGCACGCTGTGACTAATGTGACCGTTACAAATAACGGACTGTTGCATGCTCTCTAACACAGTGCCCGACGCCGCTGATCAACACCCAGGCGCAGCTCGCGCGAAAACTATGCCCGAGCTCTCCAAGACTTCATTGATTGCCTCCGGCAGGGATGAACTGCCCCTGGAAACATCCGCGATTCTACGGATCTTTGGGAAAAACACACTTTGGCTGTGGATGGATCTCGGGGCGCTGCGTGTGGGAACAATGCTAGCCGGGCTTTTTCTGATCCGTTACTTCGGCCCCGCAAATTTTGGCATCTATAGCACGGCGTTGGCCATGGGTTGGCTCGCGAACGCCGTCGTCGATATAGGTTTGACTCGATACGCGGCGCGGGCTGTGGCCGCAACACCGCGGGAGGCGCCCTCGATTTTGATGGTCAGCTTGCTTACAACTTTCATTTCGGTTGTCGCGGAAATCGGTTTGCTGATTTTCGCGGCTGCTGAAGCTCGTTGGGAATTGGCAAGCCTCGCCGCGGGTCTCGTGCTTTGCAATTTTGAAGGTACAGCCAGCCTGTGCTCAAGCATGCTAACCGCCGATCTGCGTTCCCGCGCCATCTTGCCGGGTTCCATCGTGGGCGCAGTTGGACTGATTAGTCTCACATTTCTTGTCATTTGGTTTCACTTATCAGTTTTGGTGATGCTTGTTGGACTTTGCTTCAAATCTTTATTCGTTCTCTGCATGCGGCTGTGGCAATTGCGGTCGACGTGGCCGGCACGGCCGGATTGGTGCGCAAGCGAGGTGTATCGTGTCGCCAGGCAGGCGTGGCCATACTTTTCGTACAATCTGACACAAGTCGGCTATGGACGAGTAGCTATCCTTTGCTTTGGTCTGGTCGCGACGCAGGAGAAAGTTGGCTGGTTCGCGGCAGCCTTTGCGCTGTCAGATGTGTTTCCACAATGGAGTTATGCTTCGAGTGGAGCTTTGCTGCCCGTCTGGACTCGGCTGTACGAAACTAAACGCATCGATGAGCTACTGGCTTTGCGAGAGCGCTTACTGGATATCGTCCTATTTCTTTCGGTTCCGCTCTTGGTTCTATTGGCGGTGTTTGCCCCGCAGTTGTGTCATTTCCTGGGTGAACGCTTCTCGGCCAGCGCTCCAGCATTGCGCGTCGTTTCCAGCCGCTCTGTGCTTGCAGTCTTGGATGGCTTTCTCGGACATGGATTTTTGGTTGCAATAAATCGAGTGAAGGAACGCCAGCACGCTTTAGCTAGATGCGTGGTCTTGCTCGCCATCCTGAGTTTGGGATTTGGTTACGTTTGGGGCCCAGTTGGAGTCGCAGTCGCAATGCTCATAGCCGACTCATCGCTCATCCTCCAGTACCTCAAGCTTACGAACAAAATTGGCTTGAAAATCTCTTGGCCGGCAGTCCTACCCAGCATCATGGCGGGCACAGCCATGGCCGGCACGGCTCTCGGGCTGCCTCAAACGATCGGGATCACGGTGAGAGTTCCAGCCTCTATTGTGGTTTATTTCTTGGTGCTCACCGCCCTTTCCCCGGGAAGGCTCCTGAGCGCAAGCCGCACTCTTCGTGAATGCATTAGCGCGAGCTAAAGCCGGCCGCTTCTGGTGATGCAGATCAAGAGATTCAAATCTGCATAATTTTGCAAATGTCTAAATCCATCGACAAAATTTCGATTCTCGACAGCATTCCACTGCGCGCCCTGGCGTTCGCCACAATGCTCGCGGCCGGATTCGCGATCACGCTGACTGTGGACGAAGTCCATCACTCCGAAGTGCGCGGCCTGCAATTACTTGCGAGCATGTCGCTTGTGAAAGTTTTTGGCATAGTCATCGTCGGAAGCGTCCTGCTGGTTCTTCTTATCAAATATGCCGAGGTTACACTGGCGTTTTTCTTTCTCGTTGGCATGTTCAAGGGTGATCCGAGGCTTTCGTCGACCCCAGTTGATTTAACGATTCTGGTTGGCGCTCTTGTTGCCTTGGCCGTCGCGCTCCGCTTGGTGTCTAGTCGCCAAGCGCTTTCTGTGCCGGCCGAATATTTTCTGTACCTTCCGCTGCTCTGCTTGATGGTTTTGAGCCTGTTCTATACACCAGATTTCTCCGCCGGTTTAGAGAAGACTCTGCGTTTCGTGTTCCTGACTGGCCTGGGCGTTGTAGCTCCATTTGCCCTCTTCGATTCGCCAGTGACGATACGCCGGTTCATGATCACCATGGTTGGCGGCGGGATACTGCTGGCCGTGAATTCGCTTTTCATGCTGGGCGGCCAGGAACGACTGGTAGCGCCTAGCGGACTGAATACGGAACTAGGTTCAGCTTGCGCCGCTGGATTGGTGATTATTTGGGGACTGCTATTCCCGGAATGGTCATTTTTCAAAAGGCTTCTGCTGTATCCGGTGGTCGGCCTGCTCGCGGTCGGCATGGTCGGATCGGGTGGCCGTCTCGCGAATGCCTCGGCAGTGATCTGCATTATTATTAGCATCTTTCTCTGCAAGAAATTATTTCGTGATGCTCTCATCATGGGAGGATTGGGTCTATTAGCGCTGCCCTTCGTGTGGATCCCAGACGCATCGTATGAGTACCTGAGTTCACTGGCCCATCCTCCTGAAGCGATGGGAACCAGAAGCGGCCTGATGGAACTGGGTATCAGCCTTATGGGTGAACATCCCCTTCTGGGCGTCGGAATCCAGGGGTTCCGTTATCACTCTCCAAATCCTGTTACATACAATTTCCCGCACAACATCTTCCTGGAACTGGGATCGGAGATGGGGGCGCTGGCAGCCCTTGTTTTTTTGGGGATTTTGATTTATTCATTCCGTGAAATTGCTAAGCAGCTGACCAATCCTTCAACCAAGCACGAGCCTCTGGTCCACACGGTTTTCCTGCTCATGATATTTGTCTTTTTGGACTCGATGGTCTCGGGCGACATAAACGACCTCAGGTTCATGTGGTTTGTCCTTGGGTTACCATATGTTCTTAGAGCACTTTATTCCAAATACCTGCCGGCTCTTGGCAAAGCTGAAACCCGGTGGAATCCCCCCTACGCTGCGCGCTACGCTGCAAGCGATTTTGAGTATCTAACCTGACGCGCTTTTTCCCAATGGGAGTCTCCACGTACAACAGTGAGTTCCGCGACTAAAATTGCCAAGCTCGAACCTGAAATGCACCCGGGTGTAATTGCCCCAGGCCCGGCCGCTCCGGATTCCAAACGCGAGCCTGCTCCACGAAAAGGAGTGAAGATTTGTCATTTGTCGCCTGAAAATGGACGCGACAATCGCGCCTACGTTCGGCAAGCGCTCCCTACCAGTTCTTACGGACTTTCTACTTCCATCGTGGGGCCGCACGGTGTGCAAGATTCGATTCAAAAGGTTCAATTCATTCCGCTCGCCAACAGTCGAAACCGTGCGCTCAGGATGTTGCGGGCGCCAAAAGGTGTGTTTCGAGCGCTGCGCCAGAAGGCTGATATCTACCACGTTCACAATCCTGAAAATATTCCGGCAGGCCTTCTTCTTAAATTTTTGTTCAGAAAACGGGTTGTGTACGATTCGCGAGAAGACTTTCCCGCAATGATGCTCAACAAGACGTATTTGTCGCCGGGATTGCGCAAATTGGCCCAACAGGCGGTGTTCAAAGCGGAACGACTTGCGGCCAACTATTTTGACGGATTTGTAACGGCGGATGCGGGTACTCTGCGCCCGCACGCGAAGCATGGTCAAAGCAGAAAGTTGGTTTTCTACAATCTTCCTAATCTTGAGTTCTTTCCCCAACCCGTCAACGGAGACAAGTCTTTCGACCTGGTATACCGAGGCGGACTTTCCGAGCGTGCCGGAACTTTCGTTCTCCTGGATGCCGTTCGCCTGCTAACCGACCAAGGCTTTCGAACGACGTTATTGATGTTCGGCTATACGGATAATGACGAAGTGCAGAGGTCTATTACCGATCGCATTCATGCGCTCCAACTCGAACAGCAGGTGACATTGGCAGGCAGAATTCCCCATGATCAGATGGCCGCAACCTTGGGCCAAGCACGGATCGCCGTGAGCCCGCTCCTGGACAACCCGAAGTTCCTCAACAATATTCCAGTGAAGGTATTTGAGTCCTGGGCTTGCGAATTGCCCGTAGTGTCTAGCGATTTGCCGCCGATCCGCCCCTTCTATGAGAGGGATCAATATCACTTGCTCGTCAAGCCCGGCGACCCCAGAGCATTGGGCCGTGCCATCGCTGATTTGCTCGACCGTCCGGACGACATCCTCCGAATCGGAAAGCAATGCCGTCAAAAAGTGATCGAGCGGTACAACAACGCCATCGAAATCCGAAAGCTGCTCTTCTTTTATCGGAGAGTGCTCGCAAGTTGACCGGCATCATTTTGCCGTCAACCAGCTATTCTGCGGCCCGCACCGTCTTAAGCCCGGGCCGATTCTTAAACAGGATCTAGACAATGAACAAGCGCCTCATCATCAATGCGGATGATTTGGGTCTCAGTCACGGCATCACGGATGGAATCCTGCTGGCTCATCTCGATGGGATCCTCACCAGCGCTTCCCTCATGGTCAATCAGCCTGCGACCGAATACGCAGTGCGGCAACTCCCCAGCGTGCCAAAGCTGGACGTGGGAATTCACCTGAATTTGTGTCAAGGAACTCCGGTTCTTTCCGCGAGTGCGATCCCCTCTCTGGTGAACAAGGACGGCAATTTTCTCACTCCAGCAGAGATGGGTCGAAAACTCGTACTTTGGCAAGTCTCGCCTAAGGAAATCGAGGCGGAATTTCTCGCGCAAATTGACCGAATGCTCGATTACGGAGTCGTCCCTTCGCACGCTGATTCTCATCATCGCTTCCATATTTATCCCGCTGCCGTGCGGCCATTTTATCGGGCTCTTCGGGCTCGGGGAATTCATCGCGCACGCGGTGCGAAAAAATCCCATTATCCGTCAAACGGGGAACTCGGTGGGCCGCACGCGGGGAACATCTACAGGCGCCTTCTTGTGAAGAGTTACAACGAATTCCTGCAGGCTGTCGTGTTTAGAAATTTGACTTTGCCTGATGCCGGCGTGGCATTTCATCCCCGGTACCGGGGGAATTTGGCGTTACTCCATGACGCGTGGACATCAACGCTTGAGAATCTGCCCGCAGGGACTTACGAAATGTGGTGCCATCCCGGCTTTCGGGAATCTGGATTTTCGGAAACCGACGCGCTGGGAGATCAGCGCGAGATCGAAATCGGCATTCTCACAGACCCCCAACTTCGTGAAATCGCGAACAGAGCAGAAATCAACTTGGTTACCTTCAACGATCTCTGAATCGCATTCTCCATGCGACGCACAAGAGCCTAAGGCAATACCAAATTCAATTTCCCCAGCAATGAACTGACGTTGCGATCTCGCGGCTCGGGATGTTGAAGTTTTGCTGTTTCAACGTCCGGACTGTCTTCGATTTTTTCAAGCACTAACAAAATAGCCAGGAGGAACACATGAGGATCTTCATCGCGGGTGTGGATGGTTATCTCGGCTGGGCTCTCGCTCAGTATCTGACAGCCCGGGGACATGAGGTCGCTGGGGCGGATCTTTTTCTCCGCAGAAAATGGGTAGAGGAAATGGGGTCGTGGAGTGCTACGCCCATCTCTGGGATCGAGGACAGGCTTGAAGGGTTTCGAAAGCGTTATGGCAAGGACCTCCGGTTTTGGCACGGAGACCTGAGAGATTTCAGCTTGGTCGAAAAAATATTCAAAGACTTTCAGCCTGAGGCCATCGTGCACTTGGGAGAATGTCCTTCCGCCCCTTATTCCATGATCGACGTGCACCATTCCGTTTTCGTGCAAACCAATAACCTCACCACGACCTTCAACTTGCTATATGCCATGCACGAAATCAGGCCGCAAGCCCATCTCGTGAAGCTGGGCACCATGGGCGAGTACGGCACTCCCGATATGGATATTCCGGAGGGGTTTTTCGAAGTCGAATTTCGAGGCAGGCGCGCCAGACTTCCGTTTCCACGTCTGGCAAACTCTTGGTACCACTGGTCAAAGGTGCACGGCTCCAACAACATCATGTTCGCCTGCAAGATTTGGAACTTGCGCGCAAGTGACATCATGCAGGGAGTTGTGTTTGGCACACGCATCGACGGCATGGAGAATGATTCGCGCCTGCTCACGCGGGTGGATTTCGATCAGGCGTTCGGCACGGCGATCAATCGTTTTTGTTGCCAGGCGGTCATTGGTCATCCGCTTACGCCGTTCGGGAAAGGACACCAACGCCGCGGTTTCCTGCCACTCCGCGATTCCGTGCAATGCCTGACGCTTGCGCTGGAAAATCCAGCGCGGCCCGGGGAATACCGCGTCTTCAATCAATTTGAGGAAGTCTACGACGTTACTGAACTTGCATTAAAGGTCCAAAAAGTAGCAAGAAACCTTGGCCTCGATGCCGAGGTGCAGAATCTGGAAAACCCCCGCTCCGAAGCAGAAGAGCATTACTACCACGCCGATCATAAGCACCTCTTCAATCTTGGATACCGCCCGGCGCACAGCGTGGAAACGGAAGTGGACATTATGCTTCGCGACTTATGTAAGTGCCGTGAGCGCATCAACGCCAAGCGCGACGCGTTGATTCCAGATATTCACTGGAACGGACGAAGGGCGAAGGTAGGAATCGCGGAGCAGCCTGTCGAGGACTATGCGGTCGCTGCAGTCGCGCGAGACTCTGAGACTGTGCCGGCCTCGGCCAGTGCCGCTCGAAGCTCACGGTTCTCACAAGATCGATCGGACATCCACCCGGCATCGAAGTCGGCCACCCCAAGCCTCAGCTAGGTTCCACCCTTATTGGAGGAGAGAGCATGTTCGAATCAAAATTCAGGGCCCATAGCGCTCAGTTCCAAAAGGCGTATGACCGTATGCCTTATCCGCTGCAAAACGTACTGACGAGCGCCCGCGGTTGGTTTCTAACTCGAAACCGATACAACAAGGGCATGCATGCACTTTTGAAAGAGCTGCGAACTCACGAAAAGTGGGACGTGGATGAAATAAAGTCCTACCAGACGCAGGCGATCCAGGAAATCGTGGATCATGCACGCGCCTCAGTCCCCTTTTACTCCAAGTATCCAGCCGTGGAGTTGAAGGAGCCGGAGGATATTGCCAGCTATCCCGTACTGACGCGCGACGTGATTCGTGAAAATGCGGATCGTTTCGTTTCGACAACGTCCGAGCACAAGGATTGTATTCGGGTCGGAACTACGGGAACCACGGGAGCCAGTTTGCGAGTCTCATACCGCCAGACCGTGGCGCAGCGAAACTGGGCGTTTCACATGCGGCGCTGGGCGTGGGCGGGCGTTAACCCTCGCACCCCTCGTATCACGTTGTTCGGGAGCCGAGTGATACCCGCCGACCGCACCGAACCGCCTTATTGGACCCACAATGTCGCGGAGCGCCAGATTTTAATGAGCATATTTCATATGTCGGAATCCACGGCGCCGCACTACATTGACTTTTTACGCCGTCAACGCGGCAAGGTCCTGGAGGGATTTCCCTCCGTCCTGTCCATTTTGTCGGATTTCATATTGAAGAGGGGTGAAACCATCCGCATGAGGGCCGTTTTCACTGATGGCGAGCCGCTTTATCCCTTTTTGCGAGAATCAATCGAGCAAGCCTTCGACACTCGCGCCTACGATCTATACGGAAACACCGAGCTTTGCGGTCTGATCCACGAATGTGAAGGTGGTCGCATGCACGCGGCGCCGGATTATTCGTATTTGGAGATCCTCGATGAAAATAATCAGCCAGTGCAAGATGGCCAAGAGGGTTTCTTTGTCTGGACAGGATTTATTAATGACACGATGCCTCTGATTCGATATCGCATCGGCGACCGCGGCTGCTGGAATCAAGCAGAAACTTGCACCTGCGGCCGCGCGTTCCCTATCGTAGTCCCGACCATCACTCGCGATAGCGATCTACTCCGTTGTCCGGACGGGCGTGTCTTTTCACCTCGAGCGCTTAATCAATCGCTGAAAGGCACCCGTTCGCTGCGTTTCTGTCAACTTATTCACGACCAGCTCGGCCACGTGATTGTTCGGGGCGTCGCCGGTGACGCGGCAGCGTTTGAAGACGTTATGAGTGTCCGCAAGAACCTTCAACAAATATTCGGCAAACGCATGACTGTTTCGGCCACTCTAGCGGATTCACCCATCGTTCGCGCTGGCGGGAAAATCCCTCTCATCATTCAATCGCAGTTTCCCGAAACGAAGCTGCAGCCTGTGTCCCTCCAGAATGCCGATGTTTACCAAGCTCAAGCTGGCCAGTAAGAGGCGGCGTTCGGACAGCGGAATGATAGCTGCAGAATTCGCGATGATCGGCGAACGGCACAATTTGACATGAACATTTTCAAGGAGCAGCGATGACGTATTTGTTTTGGATTTGTCTCACTCTAATTTTATATGTATACGTCGGCTACCCCGCACTTCTGGCGTCCGGAATGCTCGGCAGACGAAGACCCGTCCAAAGGGCGAATGTGGAACCGACAATTAGTGTGATTGTACCCGCGCACAATGAGGAAAAGACAATTCGAAGCAAGCTGTCGAATTTGCTCTCTCTGGATTATCCCAAAAACAGCTTGGAGATTCTGGTTGGCAGTGACGGGTCCAGCGATCAAACCGAAGCACTGGTAGAGCGATTTGCAGAATCTGGCGTGCGCTTAGTGAGTTCCAAGGAAAGAATCGGAAAAAGCGCCATGCAAAACGAATTGATCGCACGTTCTTCGGGAGCGATCCTGGTCTTCACTGATGCGGATTGTCTGCTGGCCCCCAACGCTCTGAGTCGTCTCACCCAAAATTTCGCCGACCGCACGATCGGACTTGTCACCAACTGCGCCGTCATCGTTAACCAGGACGCGACGGGAGTTGTGGCGAGCGAGGGCATCTACTGGCGCTACGAACGTTGGTTACGCCTTCAAGAAAGCGAGCGTGGCATGTTGGCGATGGCAAGCGGGTCGCTCTTCGCTATGCGTCGCGATTTATGGCGCCCGCTCGATCCAAGTGTTGGCGACGACTTCGTGTTGCCTCTTCAAGTTGTCCGAGCCGGTTATCGCTGTGTCATGGAAACCAGAACGTCCGCGCAAATCATTATGCAGAGCGAATCGCACTCAATGCTGAGCATGAAGATGCGAGTAATCAGCAAGGACCTGCGCGGTCTGCTGAAGAATTCGAGTTGCCTGAACCCGTTTCGTACCGGACGTGTGGCGATCGGGCTTTGGTCTCACAAACTGTTGCGTTGGGCCGTTCCATATTTTCTGATCGGTCTTGTCGCTAGCAATTTGGCGCTGGCAAGCCACAGCCCGTATGGAATCTTCCTAGCCGCACAAGCAATCTTTTATGTCGCCTCAGTGGCCGGAATGCTGTTTGGTACGCGCAGGTTCCGACTTCCGTTGTCCGTAGCGCACTCTTTCTGCCTGGTGAATCTGGCCGCTTTGCTCGGCACGTTGCACTGCATCTCATTGCGCACGACGGGTCAATGGAAACCGGCACGATAGCAGTTCATTCAGTTTAATATCACAACAAGGGTACTCTCGATGAGTGCGATTCATTTCCACGGCTGGTTCAACGGAGTCACGTCCTTTCTAGTCTGTGTCTCCACGCTTCCGATCGTGTGTCACTTGGCTGCTCGATGGCAACTTCACGATCCGCCCGGGCCGCTCAAGATTCACACCTTGCCTATCCCACGGTTGGGCGGCATCGCGTTGGGGCTGGCGCTAATCGCAGGAATCTCAGTAGGCGGAACCGGCCTATTTTCGCAGGCGCTTTATTTCTATTTGGCTCTTCTCTTAATCTGGATCACCGGCCTGGCCGACGATCTTTGGAGTCTTTCTCCGTGGGTTAGACTGGCTGCACAATTGGGGGCCGGACTTCTCATCAGCCGGACACATTGGGGCATTCAAATCTTTGGCAATCCGATTCTAAACGCCGCGGCTACCTGCCTGTTCGTCGCAATATTTGTAAACGCTTTTAACTTTCTGGATGGTGCCGACGGTCTCGCCGCTGGTGTCACGGGCATGGTGAGCTTGGGTTACATTTTGCTGTATACCAACCGTGCGGCGTCGGTGGGTGCCGCGGTTGCGTGGAGCTTGCTGGGGACTTGCATAGGGTTCCTGTTGTTTAATTTTCCGCCTGCCCGGGTGTTCATGGGGGATTCCGGCAGCACCGTGTTCGGCCTTCTGGTTGCTTTTTTGAGCCTTGATTTTTACCGGGTTCACCAAGTCCTTGGAACGCACCTGCTGCTTCCGCTGGTCTTCGCGGGGCTACCTCTCATGGACTTTCTCCTCGCGGTATTTCGAAGAGTGCGGAACGGTGTTTCTCCATTTTCTGGCGACCGCCAGCATTTTTATGACTTGCTGCTGCAACGAGGCTGGACTGCTCGTCCGGTCGCAGTGATCGCCTGCGTTGCCACCGCGCTGCTCATTTTAGGAGGGTGGCTGTGCGATCAGCCTGACCGTACGATTGGCCTCGTCATCCTGATGGCGATGTTCGGGTACATGTTCATAACCGCGATTCGGCTGGGCTCCCTCCGTTAACAGAACTTTCGTCCGTAAAGTCAAATTCGCGCGGTCAAGAAAGGGTCACTTTCGCAGAGATAATATGATCTTGTGGCAGAAGGAAAATGCGCAAATTGCTTTCAAAATTGGCATCGCGGGGGATTTCCTGCCGGCGCCGGATTTCAAGCTTCCCGACGAGTGCGCGTGGTCGAGCATTTCCCGCTTCATCGCTCCGTATTTTAAGGACGTAGATATATCCGTCGTAAATTTGGAGTGTCCGGTAGACGTCGGCAATTCGAAAGCCAGGATGAAGATGGCCACGGGTGGAAATTTCTGCGCGCCTGCCGAAGTGCTGAATTTTCTTTCCTCAGTCAGAACCGAAATCGTAGGAATTGCAAACAATCATATTTATGACTATGGAAACGAAGGCCTCGAATGTACCAAGCGGGCGGTTTTGGCGAAAGCGATGACGCCTATCGGATGCGGACGAACCCTGCGTGATGCCCCCGACGTATCCGTCTCGGAGGGCCCTGCCAGAACACGAATAGGTTTTTGGGCCGCAGCTCGCGGCCTAAGTGAAAACGGAACGCGTAACGCTTCCGGCGTCGAGGCGGCAACTAGGAAGCGTGGTTTGGAAGCACTTGCGGAAATGAAGCAGCAAGACACCCAGCTGCGTGTCGCGCTGATCCATGCAGGTTTGGAGCGCACCAATCGGCCGGATCCACATGATGTCGCATTTATGGATTCGCTCGCCACTCTGGGGTTCGACGTGGTGGCGGCAGCTCATTCACACCGCATCAGTGGCTACAAGGTAGTAACTCGACGCGACGGCAGTCCTGCGTTCTGTTTTTACGGTTTAGGAAGTCTCTTGTCCGGGGTCATGTACACGCCGCTCGAACGCGAAGGAATCCTGGTCGTAATCGCGTTGGATGCGCGAGGCGGAATCGCGAAAGTAGAAGGCCGGCCTATTCAACTGGAAGGAGCTGGATGGGGAGTTGTGCCTGACCTGGAGCGAGGCGAAAGCATCTCCCAACGATTTCTCCGCTGCTCGGCGGAGATTTCGGACGGTTCATACAAGCGGTTGTTCTATGAAGACACGGGAAAAAACCTTTTCCGTCGCCAGTTTCGAGATCTGCAGGTTGCCATTCAGCAGGGCGGCTTCAAGGGTTTGGCTCAAAAACTGAGCCGTCTGCGAATGCGCCACTTGCATCGGCTGATCTGGAAAGGATTCACTTCGCGCGAATATCTGCCGCGATAGTCCCCAGCGAGAATCAGGATTTGAAAAGAAATCCAGCACGCAAAACCTCGAAGGTTAGCGTTTTCATTTTTCCTAAAAACTAGCGCCGGCGAGTTCAGAAGCTGGCTCCGCGCATTCGATACAATGACGACCCAATCGCAGTTGCCCCAAGCTATCCAGCAGCCCCTCGCCGATGAGCGCAGAAGTTTGCGCTTCTTGAGAAAATTATATTTGATCCATCATGCCCAGCGGTTCGAGTGGCTCAGAAAGAAAATCGCATCCCTGGAGAAACAAAGCGTTTCCATCTTGGAAGTTGGCTGTTCGGACGCCCGTTCGCTGGACTATGTCCCCGTGCGTGTTGACCGTTACTTTGGTTTCGACGCCGGATGGCGGAGCGGCTTGCAAAACGGCAAAGCTTGCGGCCTCACCGCCGCGCGCGAACGCTACGGCTACCGGAATAATTTTACGTTTGTGCAATCCGTTAGTTATACGGACATCAAGCGTGTTCCGGAGAAATTTGATCTCGGAATTGTAATGGAAACATTCGAGTATCTTGACGCTCATCAACTTGAATCCTACGTGGGCACACTCGCAGAAAAAATTGATGTCAATGGTTGCCTATTCTCCACCATGCCCAACGAAAAAGGTTTTCCACTTCTGATCAAAGCGATAGGTTCGAAGCTTTCGGGCGTGCGGCGCAGCGAATATACGCTTCCCCAATTTCTCAATGCGTTGGCTGGAAGACTCGATCGCGTGCCGCGCGCCGAGCGAGGCCGCAAGGGTTTCGACTACAGCCAAATTGCCGCTTTAGCTGCCCGCTACTTTCGCTACGTGCGTCTGGAAGCTGTTGGCGCCCCCGGACTTCCCGCTTTCCTTAGTCCGAACATTGGTCTCATCGCTTCCCACAAGCCGATCGTATGGAATCCAAGAAAGCAGAGGTGGGGATAGTCAAGGTAATCCGATGAAACACTCAGGCACTCTCGCGACTTGCATCATTTTACTGGGCATAGCTTTTGCATTCGTCCCATCGTCAGCGGCGCAGCAAACGAACCAACAACAAAACCAAAGCCGGAACCAACAACAAAACCCACATCGGGATGAGTTTGAAGACTCGCAACAAGATCTAGAGCAAAAAGACGTCACTACGTTCAGAGGTAAAATCTCTCAGAAATATTCAATATTCTATTTGGAAATTTCCACTACGCACAACTCCTACAAGCTCGACGACTCACGAAAGGCCAGGCTATTTCTCGGAAAGACCGTGAGAGTCACCGGCACGCTCGATGAAGAGAAGAATACGATTCGCGTCAAAGAAATTTCAGGTGTGGGTTGACGACCAACTTCGCCGCGATCCTTAGCATGAATTCATCATTCGAAGGCGGGCAAGGTCCGATCAATTAGTCAGCGAGAACTAATACGAAACACCGCTCGGCCTGTGGAGGATTAATGTTGCGGGGAGTTCTTCTCGGCGCGTTGCTGATCGTGCTGTGTCCGGTAGGTTGGGCCAAAACCTACCATGTGGATGCGGTGAATGGTAACGATTCAAACGACGGGACGTCACCTTCTACTGCGTGGAAATCGATTGCGAAGGTCAATGCTTCGAAGTTCACGCCGGGGGACTCTATTCTATTTCGGCGCGGAGAAACCTGGAGGGAAATGCTAAGCCTCTCGACTTCAGGTGCGCAGGGAATTCCGATCGTGATCGACAGCTACGGCGATGGTGCACCGCCAGTGATAAGTGGAGCAGATCTGGTGCCAGCTTCATCCTGGTCGGCTTGCGGAGATTGTCCGCCTCACATTTGGCAAGCGTCGGTCAACGTGCAACCCAACGTTGCGATTTTTGAAGGCGTTAAGGGCAACAAGAAATTATCTAAAGCCGAAGTGAATAGTCCGCGCGATTGGTTCTGGGAATCGGGCGCATTGTTCGTTTTTTCCGACAATAATCCGGCCTTATCTTTCTCGAATCCTGGAATTGAAGCCGGCGCTCGTCCAAGCGGCATCAACCTTACGGGAATTTCCTACGTTACGATCAGGAATTTGCAGATTAGTGGCGCAAACGCGACGCCTTACGCCGAAGGAGCCGGAATTTGGGCCATCACGGTTCACTTAACGGGCCCGACTCCGGCAAGCCTCGAGGTTGCGCACGTCGCTGTCGTGAACGGAGCGGGCGACGGCATTCACTTCGAAAACGCCGATCACTGTTCGATTGATGACTCCGTGGTGGCGAACAATGACGGTGCCGGCATCAAAATCTATCACAGCAACGGAGCATTCCCGATTACCGCGTCCTCGATTACGAACAATGACGTTCATCACAATCACTTCAATGGAATATTTATTGTGGGATGTCCCAGGGGCGAACGTTGCCGCTCAAAGGTATATCCGGACGGTTTGGTGGTGACAGGCGTTCGAATCTCTGGAAACAAAGCTCATGGCAACGGTGCAGGTATTTATTTGCACGAGACTAACGACTCGATCATCGCCAACAATATCGCTTACTCGAATACCGACACGTCAGGAAAGGGCGAAGGCTACTGCGTGGGTTTGTCCGGGTCCAGCTCCAACGTTGTCGAGAAGAACGATTGCTACAAGGCGCGCTTGTCAGGAATCGAATTGTCGATAGACACCGGCTCCCCTCCCTTCGGATCGAGCGACAACGTCATCCGATACAACGTAGTTCATGACGATGGCACACACGGCATCTTCACCAACTACGTCCCCAGTCAGAACAACAAAATCATCTACAACCTGATTTATAACCATCCTCAGGGAAGTTGCATCATGGCGAACTACATGGGACACGAGATCTATAACAACACGTGCTACAACAACCGCGAGGGCATTCACCTCTATATCAGCTCGACCACGAGACAAACGGGAAACATATCGGTCAAAAACAATCTGATCGTTCGAAGCTCGCAATTTCATGTGTTGGTTGAGCCCGGCGTGCAGGGACCTATTTACTTCAGCAACAACGATTACTACCCGGATGGCGGGCACAGCTTCATGTTGAAGGGCTCTCAATCAAACTTTGCGGGCTGGCGCAGTAATACTGGGCAGGACGCCAACTCGATGGTTGAAGATCCCAAGTTTGTATCGGCGGCGCCTGGAACTTCTCCCGGCGATTTTGGTCTTCAGCCAAATTCTCCAGCAATTGGGAACGGGACGGATCTTGGATCGACTGAGGAAAGGGCCTTGGCACCCGGAGTCTCCTGGCCGAACCAAGTCGGCCTCGCTATTCAGGAGAAAAAGCGCTGGGACATTGGAGCTTTTCGTCACAAGCCTTAGACGTCGAGGGAACCACGCCATCCTGAGCGGACCTTGAATAGGCGGTTTACCTCTGACTATGGTCGGGAGATTTCGGGTTCTAGGTGGCGCAGAAACTGTAAAACTTCGGAGGGACCGCGCAAATAAAAATTAGCTGTCTTGTTTCTTGTCTCGCCTACGCGGATCGAGACGTGCTTTCTCAAAACCGCCAAGGCTGTTTCGCCGTTGCCGTCGTCTCCAATGTATACAACGACCGTTCCTTTCGGGAGTTCCTGCAGTTGAGCCAGAACCGCAGCGCCTTCTCCACTGATGTCGATCTCCAAGACTTCCCGGGACTCCCCACCATTCAGAACGCAGAGGCGATGGACGGAAGGCGCCGATACTCTGAGTTTGCGGTTGCCCGCGGTGAGGACGAAATCAGGTGTCGGTGCCGAGCAACGTCGATCGCGATAGAACGTCCACTCCACGCCCGCGACGGTCACCCCCTGTGGGAGGCTGTTTGCTGGAACATATTCGATGATCGAATAATCTTTCAGTCGAATTGGTGGTGGTCTATCGCCTAGTTGCTGAATAACTCTCTCCATCCGCTTCTAGATCGTAGTGCGCCGTGGTGAGATTGAGTCCGATAGCGAATCGTCTCAGCTCTCCGACGCTGTTGTAATGGCCCTCGGACTTGCGCTCCCTAGGAGAGTAATAGTCGACAGGCTGTCGCCGTACCAGAGAACGCATTCAACGGAGAAGTAATAAAACGTTGGTCTCGACGCGACCCGAGCGGATTAAGCCCTCTCCGGTGCTAGACTCCGAATTGCCGGAGATGATGATCCAGATGCTTATACATCAATATCGCCCACTGATCTGGCGCTAACCGCCCAAAGAAGCTATGCGGATGCTTGGTGCATCCCGCCGGACCGGCAGCGGCAAACCGATCGATCAATGCCAACAACCGCTCCCGTTCCGTTCTCAGGTCCCGTTCATCCCGCACTACCAGATCCCTTATCGTCGGCGAGTTCCGCCGCATCGGTTCGTCGTCCCTGAGCGCCAAGGGCTTCACGATCCACCCGAAGAGCCGCCCCGCGAACACCCGCGGCGGTGTCTTGTCCCCTAGCGCCAACTCCAACCCCCCCGAGCAGTGCGCCACCGCTTGCGGCGCATTCATCGTGCCCCACAATCGCTCGCTATCCGGCCTCAAGAACGCAATCCGTTCCTTCACTTCTTGCACCCTTGTCGCGTCAAAGAGATTTTTCATAGATGCCCCCACCTGTGGTCAACCAGGAGTCCAGAACGCCATGCTCTCAAAGTATAAATCAACCACGCCAGCACGGCTGCACCCGCAACTCCTGACGCCCTAATCGTGCATGTGGATTCAAGTTTCCGATTACGCGATTATCAGGAGCTGGTAAGCGGCCAAAGGATGACCGACTGCTTCTAATCAGTGCGTTACGGCTCTAAACAAGAAAATCCGTAGCATATAGCGAGGTTTATCCAATGCATGGCCGCCGTTTTCTTGCGCTCCTCTTGTTGGTTTTCTCATGGCCCGCTATGGCGCGAGCGCAGATCATGACTCTCAAAAAAGTCGGGGACAAGACGGTCGTGTGCTCGCGCTCGGGCCTGACGAGTAGTTTTAAGGACTGGGGGGTTCGCGCTGCCATCGCTCAAAATAAATCGCGCGTGGCCGAGTTACCATCCAGCCTTCCGCCAATTAAAATCATCCCAACAAAATCTCAACTCTCCTAACTTTGCTCCCCGCCTCAAGGACCATAAATGTCAAAATAGAATCCTGTGAGCGCCCAGGCCCCTCCCACCAATCCTCTGCCGCGCAAATTCGCCGGCATCTCCCATGCCTGGCGGGCGCTGCGCCATAGAAATTTCCGCCTCTACTTCGGCGGCCAAAGCATTTCCCTGATGGGCACATGGATGACGCGCCTGGCCACCAGCTGGCTCGTCTATCGCCTCACCGGCTCCGCGTTCCTGCTCGGCGTAGTGGGCTTCGCCGGACAAATCCCCACTTTCCTCTTCGCGCCCTTCGCCGGGGTCTGGGTCGATCGCCTCAATCGCCGCAACGTGTTGCTCGTAACGCAAGCCCTGGCCATGCTGCAATCCTTCGCGCTGGCCGCACTCGCCCTCAGCCATCACATCAACATTCACGAAATCATCTGGCTCAGCGCGTTTCAAGGCACGATCAATGCCTTCGACATGCCGGGCCGCCAAGCCTTCCTTGTCGAAATGGTCGAAGACAAAGCGGACCTCGGCAACGCCATCGCCCTGAATTCCTCCATGGTCAATATGGCGCGCCTCGTCGGCCCTTCGCTTGCCGGAGTCGTCATCGCTATCTCCAGCGAAGGCTACTGCTTCCTGCTTGACGGCATCAGCTACCTCGCCGTCATCGCCTCGCTCTACGCCATGCACCCGCACTCCGCCGCCATCAAACGCACCACCGACTCCGTGCTGGTGCAGCTGAAAGAAGGCTGGACGTACGTCTCCGGCTTCGCGCCCATCCGGACCATCCTGCTGCTTTTCGCCGCGGTCAGCTTGCTCGGCTGGCCCTTCACCGTGCTCATGCCCGTGTTTGCTGGAACGATCCTGCACGGCGGCCCGCACACACTCGGCTTTCTGATGGCCGCAGTGGGCGTCGGCGCTCTGCTGTCGGCAATTTCTCTGGCAGTGCGAAAAACCGTCCTCGGCCTCGGCAAAATGATTCCGCTATCCACCGCGGCCTTCGGCGCCGGCCTGATCTTCTTCGGCATGTCGCGCACTCTCTGGCTGTCGCTGCTGCTGATGCTCGTCTCCGGCTTCGGCCTGATGCAACAAATGGCCGCCAGCAACACGATCATCCAAACCATCGTCGAAGAAAGTAAACGCGGCCGCGTGATGAGCTTTTACACCGTTGCCTTCGTAGGTATGGCGCCCTTTGGCAGCCTGCTAGCCGGCACACTCGCCCACGCCATCGGCGCCCCACACACCGTAATGCTCAGCGGAGCCTTTTGCATCGCAGGCGCCGCCTGGTTCGCCAGCCGTCTCCCCGCTATCCGCAAACTAATCCGCCCCATCTACAGAAACCTGGGCATCCTCCCCCCAGTAAACGCAGTAATTCAAGACAGCGTCGGCCGCTGAACCAACTGTATCGACCTATACCTGCATTCTGAAAATGCCAGTACGCAGTGGAACGCGCGATAGGGGCACAGCTTGCGGATTGCTATGCCACGAAAACCGAGAACGTGGCTAGGAAACCTGCGCGACGGAGAAAGGTCACTGGGGATCAGCTGATTGCGTGTGTAAGCAGGCCGGCGACGGCGCCAAGGGCCGCGACAGTAGCGTAAGTCGCTGCGGCGACTTTCCAGGAAATGGTCTTTCCGATTATGGAAACCGAAAAGACACTGATGATGCCAAGCGTACAAAGAATCGTCACGACGTAAGGAAGCGGAACACCCTTGGTCATGGCAATGTAGGCGATAGCGACGTCAAAAGTGAGCGGAACAGGGAGGAAAGCTCCCACGAGCGCGACTAGAATAATGCCGCCGACAGTGACTTGTGCATTCAGCGCTGGCGGCGGAAGCAGCTCGATGACAAGCGCGCCCAGAACGGCTGCGAGAAGCATTAATGGAAACGCAACGCGGAAAACGTACCAAAAGCTCCGCGCGTAAGAGCGAGCCGTGGAGACCAGCGCTTGAGTCCAGGTATCGGAACCCGGTATTTCGATGGAGCAGGCGACGCCGCCGGGACCGGATTCTCCCTGACGTGAAGCCACGGCCGGCGCAAAGAGGAAAATGAGAAACAGAACAGTGGAAAGCTTGAGCAGCGCGATGGACGCGGGAAAAAGTGCGAAGGTCATCGCCAGGACCACAATGTTGAGCGCAGGGGAAGCGAACATAGCGGCAAGAACGGATTCGGTGCTCATACCGGAAGCGTAGAATCCGCGCGCGATGGGAGCGACGCAGTTGCTACACACCGCCAAAGGTGCACCGACCACCGCGCCGACAAGCGCATTCAAATAACGCGAACCACTTCGCCGCCGCCGGACCAGAGCCAGAAAAGTAAGCGCGGCGGGACCGAAAAGGAAGGCGAACGTCATGCCGATGCGATTAGCGTCGAGCCAGTTGACGGAAGTGCGCCACACACGAGTGGCGAGCGGCATGGTGCGATCCACCGGATAAACGGTCCCAAAAGTGAGTGCACCGGCAGCCTTGACTTGCGTGCCGGCGTGGTAGCGCTTCAGCAGCGCAGGGTAGCGTGAATCCACCCAGAAAATTCCGGCGATGGCGACCATCAGAATTACGGCAACCGTGCGGCTGCGCCAAGTATTGCTGCTGAGGATGGACGAAGGCTGGTTGATCGCGGAAGCTGGAACGGACATGAGACCCCTTATCGCCAGATCGGAAGGCGAATCGCCGAAATTTGCAGGACTGTATAAGGGCAGCAGCAGCGGGGGAATAGTACAAATGTATTAGTTGCAGCACTTGCGGCCGGTAAGCGCCCCATTGAGCCCGCACGCATTCCCCGAACCTCAGCACTACGCCCAATCCATCTAATTTGCCGTCTCCCGTGTAAATCTTCTATAATCGTTCGGTTAACGTAGCAAGCAGAGTGGGATCGAGCCCGCCAAATCGAACCCCTCCAGGCGCCCTGAAAAATGGTTGATCTAGCCGAAAAAATTAAAAAAAAGCTGAAGGACGAAATCGCCCTTCTCGAACACGAACTGCACACCGATCTCCCCAAAGAAATCAGCGTTGCCCGCGCGCACGGCGATCTCTCCGAAAACGCCGAATACAAATACGCCAAGGAACGCCAGTCCTACGTCTCGGCGCGTCTCGGCCAGCTCCACCAACGCATGGCGGATCTTTCGATGCTCAATCTCAGCAACCTTCCAAAAGATCGCGCTGCTTACGGCTCACGCATCACCGTTTTGGACGTTGCGAAGCGCTCTAAAATCGAGTACAAACTGGTGACTGTCGAAGAGGCCGACGCCGCCAAAGGCCTGATCTCTACCAGTTCGCCTATCGGCCGCGCCCTGCTCGGAAAAAAAGTTGGCGACGAAGTGCAAGTCACCACTCCGGCCGGCCTGAAAGATTACGAAGTCGTGGAACTCTTCACCATCTACGACGAGGAATAGCAGGTGAAACTTTTTTCATGCTGACGCGCACTATCGGCCGGCTCCTGGTCTGGCCCATCGAACGTCTTGCGGCCTTGGTGGCGGCTACCGGCATCCCTCCCAATGTAATCACCTGGTCGGCGCTGATCCTAAATTTCTGGGCCGGAATACTTTTTGCTGCCGGCCGTTTCGCCGCCGCGGGCGGCATGATGATTCTTGCCGGACTCTGTGATCTTCTCGATGGCCCCGTCGCGCGCCGCCAAGGCCGCGTTTCGATGTTCGGTGGATTTCTGGATTCGATTTTTGATCGCTACGCCGATCTCATTCTTTTTCTCGGCCTGCTGGTCTATTACTCCCACGTGAATCGCTTCGGTTACGCTATGCTCGCAGGCGCAGCGATGGCCGGCTCCGTGATGGTCAGTTACGCCAAAGCTCGCGCCGACTCTCTGGTGCCCTCCGCCGAAGTTGGATTTTGGGAGCGCCCCGAGCGCTTGGTGCTGATGATTTTGGGCGCACTAACCAATCGCATGGCCTTCGTGCTCTGGATTCTGGCGATCGGCCCGAACATCACCGTAATCCATCGCATCGTGCGCACCTGGCAGCAAACCAAAGTGGAAAGCCGCGCGCCCTCCACTCTACGACGCACGCCCGCAAGGCCCGGATCGCAGCCTTCCGGTTTGCCGGCCGGCGCACCTCCCTCACTACAAGCCAATATTCCCGGCGACGTCCACGAATCCTCGCCGTTGCTCACCCGCACAGCCCGCCGCGGAGGTTAATTGTGCCCAAGCTTTTCGGCATCATCGGCCTGCTGGTAATCTGCGCCGGGATTGACCTGCTCTGGCAATCACGCCACGAGATTAAATTTTGGATGGTTGCGTATCTCACTTTTTTCCGCGCCCTCCTGCACAATCGAGAAGCGACTCCTCCGATCTTCCCGACCAAAGAAGCCGCCCAGAAACGCCAAGGCGCCGTGCGCTTCCTACTCGGTGTAAGCTTCGTCTTCCTGCTGGGCCCCCTTCTCATCGCCATCGGCATCACCCTGATTTTCTTTCAGCACACCTAACGAATTTACTCAAGTCGCACGTTGTCCTGAGGCGGAAGCCTTTGCCTCATGCTGGTCGAACGATCTCTGTTCGCTTTTCTCTGCGCGCTCTAGATTAAATCTCTCCTCGTCCCCAGAACCGCAGCTTTCCGTGACTCCTTTTCCGTCCGCCGCCCCACGCGCAATGTTTTAACCTGCCATTCACATTCCTGAGATATGGTCCACGGCGACTTGCAGCCCCACGTCGCGTTCATGATATAAGTGGCGCTCAGATACACAAAAACTCCTGGATTACGTTGCAGCACGGAATTCGCTCACCACCGTCACGCCCTGCAATCCGGGCGAGGAGAAAAAATGCCCACAGCGCCGAGCCCAGACTCACGCATGCCCTCCTTCAACGCTTCTATCTGGAACCGCGTCGCAGAAACCGATGACTTCAAAAAGCTTCTCGCGGCTAAGAAATCCTTCGTCCTCCCCGCCACCATTTTCTTCGTCCTCTATTATTTCGCACTCCCGATTTCCGTCGGCTATTTCCCCGCGTTTGTGCAACGCAAAGTCTGGGGCCCGGTGAACATCGCCTACCTCTTCGCCCTCTCGCAATTCATCGTCGCGTGGCTCATCGCTTATCTCTACGTGCGCGCCGCCCGCGAATTCGATTCGCGCGCCGCCGCCGTCATCCAAGATCTCGGAAACCTCGAAGCGAAGGGAAACTAGACGATGAATACCACGCTCATTCTCTTTCTCGCATTCATCGCTGTCACTTTGGGAATCACTGCCTGGGCCGCGCGGCTCTCCGGCTCCTCCGCTTCCTATTTCGCGGCCAATCGCCGCGTCAGCGCCTGGCAAAATGGCGTCGCCGTCGCCGGTGATTACATGTCCGCCGCATCCTTCCTCGGCATTGCCGGCCTCATCGCGTTCTTCGGCTACGACGGCTTCATGTACTCTGTCGGCTTTCTCGTTGCCTACCTCACCGTCTTGCTCGTCGTCGCCGAACCGCTGCGCAACACCGGCAAATACACCATGGCAGACGTTCTCGCCTATCGCCTGCATCCTCGTCCCGTCCGCGCCATGGCCTCGCTCAGCACCATTACCGTCAGCACTTTTTATATGATTGCGCAGATGGTCGGTGCTGGAGCGCTGGTCGCCCTGCTGCTGAAAGATTCACACATCAGCTTTCGCCTCGCCGTCACCGGCGTCGGCATCCTGATGATCGTTTACGTCGTCTTCGGCGGCATGATCGCCACCACCTGGGTCCAGATCATCAAAGCCATTCTGCTGATCTCCGGCACGATTCTTCTTAGCTTTCTGGTGCTCGCGCATTTTGGTTTCAGCCTCGGCGCCTTCTTCACCGCCGTCAGCCAGGTGCATTACCACGCGCCCGACGGCAGCGAAGTCGTGAAAGATTTCCTCACGCCTGGCCTGCGCTACAAACCACCCTACGGCGCGCTCGATCTTCTTTCGCTCGGCATGGCCCTGATTTTCGGCACCGCCGGATTGCCGCACATTCTCGTGCGCTTCTACACCGTGCCCGACGCCAAAACCGCGCGCTTCTCTGTGGTCTGGGCCATGTGGCTGATCGGCATCTTCTACATCCTCACCACTTTTCTCGGATGGGGCGCCGCCACAATCGTGGGCCGTGACTTCATCGCCAAAAACGGCGGCAACAATATGAGCGCGCCACTGCTAGCACAAGCACTCGGCGGCAGCATTTTCTTCGCGTTCATTTCCGCCATCGCCTTCGCCACCATTCTTGCCGTCGTCGCCGGACTCACGATCAGCGCCTCCACGTCTTTCGCGCACGACGTGTGGACCAACATCATCCGCCACGGCCAGGAACACAATCCCGGTGAAGAACGCCGCGTCGCGCGCATCGCCGCCTTCGTTGTCGGCGCAATTTCCATCGCCATTGCTATCGTGCTGGGCCCCTCGGCCAACGTCGCGTTCCTCGTCGCGCTCGCTTTTGCCGTCGCCGCTTCCGCGAATCTTCCGGTGATCCTGTTCTCGATTTTCTGGAAGCGCTTCAACACCGTGGGCGCCGTCTCCGGACTTGCCACGGGCCTGCTGGGCGCTATTGTCCTCATCTTCCTTGGTCCCAGCATCATGACCGTGGACGCTCCCACCGTCGCGCCCGCCGCGCGTCACATCATCCAGCACACGCCGATTTTCCCGCTGGAAAATCCCGGCATCCTCAGCATCCCGCTCGGATTCCTCGGCGCGATTCTCGGCACGCTGCTAAGTCAACGCGACCCAGCCGGAGAAGAAAAATTCGCCGAACTGCAAGTCCGCGCCAACACCGGCCTAGGCGCAGAAAAAGCCGTCGCGCATTAGTTTTCGGAGCGCCGGCGTCTCGCCGGCTCTTTTTTTTGAAGCGGTAGCACATCCGCTTAGGACTGTGCTCGTCGCGCGCACGCAAGTCTATCTCGCGTCAGCGTGTTGCTCGTTGCCCCCGCCGCGCACTGGGTGCCCTCCTCGTTCGCTCTGTTCACCCATCCGTACACACGCCGCGCCTTACCCGCCGCATGCTCCGCTGCCTGCGTTATCATGGCTTGCGAACATTTTCGCGGACCCTTGAAGCCTTCCCTGATCATCCACGGCGGCGCCTGGAACATCCCCGACGAATCCGTCGAAGACTGCCGCGCCGGAATCCAACGCGCGCTGGAAGCCGGCTGGAGAATTCTCTCCGGCGGCGGCGCCGCGATTGACGCGGTCACATCCGCCATCGTGATTCTGGAAGACGATCCCACATTCGATGCCGGCTTCGGCTCGCACTTGAATTCCGACGGCCACGTCCAGCTCGACGCCATCATCATGGACGGTGGCTCGCTGAAAGCCGGCGCCGTCGCCGCAGTGGAACACATTCACAATCCCATCCGCCTCGCGCGCAGCGTGCTCGAACACAGCGAACACATGATGCTCGTGGCTGCGGGCGCCGAAAAATTCGCAACAGAGCACGGCATCGAGCTTTGTCCGCCCGAAGACCTGATCTACGAGCGCGAACGCATCGCCTGGCGCCGCTGCCTTAGCGATTCGCACGCCGCCGAACATCATCTCGGCCACGAGTGTGGCACCGTCGGTGCTGTGGCCCTCGACCAGCACGGCTTACTCTTCGCCGGCACTTCCACCGGCGGCACTTGCTGCAAACTTCCCGGCCGCGTCGGCGATTCGCCGCTCATCGGCTGCGGCTGTTACGCTGACGCGGAAGCCGGCGGCGTTTCCTGCACCGGCCACGGTGAAGGCATCATGAAAATCGTGATGGCCAAAACGGCCACCGACCTCCTGCACGATCAGCGCGTCCTCCTCTCGCATCGCAAGAAAGCCGGCCCGCTGTCGCTCGCGCAGGCCGTAGCCGACGCCTGCATCCGCAAACTCGCGCATCGGGTACACACCACCGGCGGCCTGATCCTCCTCGACCGCCAGGGCCGCCCCGCGGCCGCCTTTAACACCCCCCGCATGGCCTACGGCTACGTGGAAGAATCCGGCAAATTCCGCATCGCGCCGTAGCAACTTCGTAGCATCCTGCCGCGCATTCACTCATCCAATTCCCCCGTGGGGCGAACTGTGCTAAAACGGATCGAACGTTAAGGAGAAAACCATGGCCATACGCGACGCAATGCTTGCCGAATTCGACCACGAAATGATCAGCACTCGCCAAACTCTGGAACGCGTCCCCGAAGGCAAACCGGACTGGGCGCCGCATGAGAAATCCATGAAGATGGGTCGCCTCGCCGGACACCTCGCCGAACTTTCCGGTTGGGCCGCCACCATCATTAATCAGGATGAGTTGGATTTTCGTCCGGTGGGCGCGCCGCCCATGCAGCCGCTGGTGATGACCTCGCGCCAGCAGCTGCTCGAAACCTACGACAAGAAAGTCGCCGAAGCGCGCGCGGCGCTCTCAGGAGCGAGCGACGAACACCTCCTGAAGAACTGGAAGCTTCTGGGCGGCGGGCAAACCATCATGGTCATGCCGCGCGTCGCCTTCCTGCGCAGCTTCGTGATGAATCACGTCATCCATCACCGCGCACAGCTGGGGGTCTATCTGCGCATGAATAATGTCCCAGTCCCGAGCGTCTACGGCCCCTCCGCCGACGAAGGGAAAATGTAACGCCGGCGTTTAGCCAGCGGCCGTCATCACCCGTCATCACGATGGATCGCTGCGCTCAGCGGGATCTTCATCCTGAGCGCAGCGAAGGATCTCTGTTCGCTTTTCTGCGCCGCCACGGCCACCAGGATCCGCCGCGCCCGCTGAACCCTAACCCGCCGCCTCCAGCGCTTCGGCCATTTCCAGCAACTTCCGCACCGTATTCCAATTCCTCCCGGTCGAAGAAATCTTCAGCGTGCGCTCCACCGTCGCCAAGGACAACTTTGGCCGCGCCATGCCATTCGGAAAATAAATGAAAAGCTCGCGCCCGCTGACGCGCAATTCTTCCGGCTTGCACTTGATCTTAAGCACTTTATCGAGCGCATCCGCCGCGGGGCTGCTCGCCAGGAACGATACCAACAATCGGCTCGCATCTATGCCGGAGCGCTTCGCGAACGGATTGCGCACGATTACCTCGCGCAATTCCGTCACCGTCCGCACGATAACGCCGGGACGAAATCCGAAATTCCGCTCAATGCCCTTCTCGATCCGCGTGCAGACGGTCGCAAGATCACGCTTGTCCGCGCGGCACACCACGTTGCCGCTCTGTATGTACGTCTGCGCGTCACGCAATCCCAGCGACTGGTACACTGCGCGCAGCTCGTCCATCTTGATCCTGTTGTGCCCACCCACGTTCACGCCGCGCAGCATGGAAATAATCACGCTCATCGTGCCGCGCAGTATAACGCAAGTTTCGCCCGCTAACTTTCCACCTGTGAATTGCACACCGCTGCTAAAATGTGCGAGACGCGCGGCAAAAAGTGCCGAAAAAGTAGCGCTTAGAAAATGTTTTCTCCTTTGTTGTGGGTGGCTTCGTTCCGTTTCTAATATTTGAGTAGCCATTCGAGGTGGCTTTATGTGCGGACAGCGCTGTGCGAGCCGTAAGGCTTGGCGCGATAGGAGCGGTTGCAGACGCATGCGCAGAGCGGGGAGCGAATTTTTCCCCCCGCCGGGTCCGCGAGAATCCGGCGCGTTTGCGCGCCTATGGAAAATTATTCGTTTTTTTCGCTGCCGCACCACGCTAGCCCGCGCAAGCGGGGAAAACAGCTGTGCGTAGGGCCGGACGTGATACAGAAATGGTACAGAACTAGCACTTACTGGCCGCGACCTGTTCGAAATCGGTACTTGTTGGGGCGCTGCGTTGCTTACACGGGAGGGATTTGCCATGCTGTTTGACTTCGCGACGATTTCCGCGCGAGAGCGGTACAAGCTGATGGTTTCGACGATTGTGCCGCGGCCGATTGCGTGGGTCGTGACGCAGGATTTGCAGGGGCAGTTGAATGCGGCGCCATTTTCTTTTTTCAATGCGCTGGCGGGGGATCCGCCGGTGGTAGGAATTGGAATTGGGAGTCACGATCCGGGGCGGCCGAAGGATACGCGGCGAAATATTATCGACACGGGGCAGTTTGTGGTGAACCTGGTGTCGGAGGACGTTCGCGAACGGATGAATATCACCGCGATCGAGTTCGAGCCTGGGGTAAGCGAGCCGCACCAGGCAGGCCTGGAGACCGTTGGGAGCGTGCACGTAAAACCGCCGCGCATCGCGCAGAGTCCCGTTTCGATGGAATGCGAGCTGATACAGATTGTGGAGTTTGGGACAGAGAATGCCCTGGTGCTGGGGCGGATACTGGCGATGCACGTGCGCGACGAATTTGTGATCGATCCGGTGAAACACCACATTGACACGCCGCAGTTGAAATTGGTCGGACGCATGCATGGTGCGGGCTGGTACGCGCGGACGTCGGACTTATTTCACATGGAGCGAATCCCGCGCGGCGCGTGGAGGCTGCGGGACACGAACCCAGAGGATAAGTAGCAGCTGCAGGCGCGCGGGTTCTAGCGGTTGAATCGGCGGCGGGGCGTGTGCTAGCATCCGGCTTTCCGCAGGGTCATGCGCGCAACCGCCGGGGGGCGGCGCCGTGATGAGGTTCGCCTCGCTTTACAGCTCGAATTGGACGCCGGTTCTATCCCCTTACGAAATGCCTATTCCGAGCGGTCCTCGCGCTAAGTCGCGCGCAGGCAGCGAGTTTGCATTGGTGCCCCTGAGCAGGCGATTGGTGTGCGACAGCCACTGCCGGCGGTCTGAAGACCGCCGCTATGAAGGCAACTGCAAAAACCACGTCCAAGGCGCCTGCCTGAAGGCGGCCGCTACCCATGCCACACGAAGCGCCTGGCAACGCCTTTCTGCAAGCTGTTTTAATCTCACCGAGGTGAAAAATGAAAAACTACAACACGGAATGGATCCGCAACGTTGGCATTGTCGGCCACGGCGACACGGGGAAAACCCAGCTGGTGTCGTCGTTACTGCACACGGCGGGGATGACGCCGCGGCTGGGAAAAGTCGCCGAAGGTTCGACGACCACCGACTGGGACGAAGAAGAGGTGGCGCGGAAGATATCGATCAATACGGGCGTCGCGTACGCCGAATGGCAGGCGCCAGCGCAACCTGAAAAAACGAAAATCAATCTCCTGGATACTCCGGGCTATTCGACTTTCATCAACGAAACAAAGTCCTCACTGATTGCCGCGGATGCAGCGCTGATTCTGGTGGATGCAGCCGCCGGAGTGCAAGTGGTGACGGAAAAGGTGTGGGATTACGCCACCGAGTACGACTTGCCGCGCGCGTTCTTGCTGAATTGGATGGACCGCGACCTCGCGAGCTACGAGCGGGCGCTCGATTCTGTGCAGCAGATTTTCGGACGCGGCGTAATGCCGATTCAATTGCCCATCGGTTGGGAAAAAGGATTCCGCGGGGTGGTAGATCTGATCACGATGAAGGCGCTGATTTACACGCCGGACGGAAACGGGATCGCGAAGATTGAAGAAATTCCGCAGGCGCTGGCGGAGGAAGCGAAGCTGGGGCACGAGGCGCTGGTGGAAATGGTGGCGGAAGGCAACGACGCGCTGCTGCAGGAATTTTTCGACCAGGGCACGCTGCCGGTGCACGACCTAGTAATGGGCTTGCGGGAAGCGGTGCTGGCGAAGCGGCTGTTCCCGGTGCTGCTGAGCTCGGCGCTGCACAATATCGGCAGCGACGCGTTGCTGAATTTGATGGTGGCGATTTTTCCATCGCCCGCGGCGCGCGGGATGATTGTGTGCCACAAGACCGCGGATCGCAAAGGCGAGACGGTGGAGCGCGCGATCAACGACTCCGGGCCGCTGTCTGTTTTTGTGTTCAAGACATTGGCCGATCCATTTGCAGGGCGCATTACTTATTTCAAGGTGATGTCTGGCGTGCTGAAAAATGATGCGACGCTGACGAATTTCAATCGTGGCACGCAGGAAAGGTTCCAGCACATCCAGGCGATGCAGGGAAAAACCGGGACCGAGGTGAGTGAACTTCATGCTGGTGACATCGGTTCGATCGCGAAACTGAAAGAGACAACCACGGGCGAAACGCTGGGCGACAAGAATGCGCAAATATTTTGCGCCCCGGCGCGGATTCCGGAGCCTTCGATTACTTTTGCAGTGGAACCGAAAACGCGCGCGGATGAGGATCGCATCGGCGTGGCCATTCACAAAATCCTGGAGGAGGATTTGGCGTTGCGATTTGGGCGCGATCCGCAGACCAAGGAATTTCTGCTCAGCGGCGCGGGACAACAGCACATCGAAGTGGTAGTGGCGAAGCTGCGCAAGCGCTATCACGTGGAATTGATGATTCATCCGCCGAAGGTTCCCTACCGCGAAACGATTCGCGCCAAAGCTGACGCCGAAGGCAAACACAAGAAGCAGACTGGCGGGCACGGGCAGTTCGGACTGTGCCGCATCAAGCTAGAACCGCTGCCGCGCGGCAAGGGGATTGAATTTGTGGATGATGTGTTCGGCGGAGCGATTCCGAAAAACTGGATTCCATCGGTGGAGAAGGGCGTGCGGGATTCCGCGGAGCGCGGATACCTGGCAGGATTCCCAGTGGTGGATTTCCGCGTGAGTCTGTACGACGGTAAATATCACGACGTGGACTCCAGCGACATGGCTTTCAAGATCGCCGGGTCGCTGGCGTTTAAAGAGGCGATGAAGCAGGCACGTCCGGCGTTGCTGGAACCCATCATGCAAGTGGAAGTGTATGCGCCCGATCAGTATTCGGGCGACTTGATGGGACATCTGAGCGGGCGGCGGGGAAAAATCAGCGGCAGCGAAGCGCGCGGGGGAAACGTGGTAATCAAGGCGCTGGTGCCGTTTTCAGAAATGCTGAGTTACGCGAATGAATTGATTTCGTTGACGCAAGGGCGCGGAAGTTATGCGATGGAATTTTCCCATTACGATTACGTGCCGAATGAAATCGCGGAGAAAGTGATCGCGGCGCATAAACCGCATCACGCAGGCGAAGAGGCCGAGGAGAACGGGAAGTCCGCTTCGGCTTAGTCGGAGGCGCCGGATTTCGCGCCGGAATTGTGGTGCGGAATCAGCCGCGCGAAGAATTCGCCGATCGAATGCAGCGGCGAAGATTTCGTTTCGGGGCTGGCGTCCTGCGCTGTTGCGGATTGCCTCGCCGGCGATTGCGCTGACGCGGAGGCATTTTGCGCCGCTGCGTTGGATTGAACGACGTTGGATTGCGCGGGTGCAGCTGCGGTTGGTGCCGGCGCGTTTGCGGATTGAGCTGCTACCGATGCAGCTGGGGCGGGCGCGGAGGCATTTTGCGCTTTGGGGGCTTCGCCTGGTTTGTATTGGCCATTCCGGCCTGCGGTGCCTCCTGGGCAGCCTACGCCGTAACAAGGTCCACTGACCCGCAGCAGGTCGCAGCCCGCCAGCCACATGGTTGACATGCACAGAATTAGCACAGCGCTGAGCTTGTTGCTCATCGTTTCCTCTCACGAAGTCTGCTAGTGCGCGACGACAAGGCCGGAGCTATAGCTTGATGATGGCATGGAAAAGCGGCCGCCAAGCGAATTCCGGCGCAGCTGTAGGCTAAAACAGCAGCAAACAGAAGGCGAAACCTGCGGGGCGCGCCGGGAAGAGCCGCGTTTTCTCAGGAAATGCGGGGCAAAAAGAACCCCGTTTGACGGCGGTGTTCGGCGAACGCTACGCCGAATTGGCCCGCCAGGAACTCTTCTTCCTTGCGCGCCTTGCGGGTGAAGCCGACGAGGAACATGAGCACGGCGAGGAGGCCGCGATATTCGCCGATGCGGAGCGCGGTGCCGAACGTCGCCAGTATGAGCCCGGTGTAAATCGGGTGGCGGATATGGGCGTAGGGGCCGGAGCGAATCAACTGGTGGCCTTCTTTGATTTGCACTTCGGCGCTCCAATCTTTGCCGATGGTGCGGCGGGCCCAGATGGCGAATAGGACTCCTGCCGCGCAGAGGGCGCTGCCGAGCCAAGCAATCCAAAGCCGGTCGGGGAGAAAGCGGCGATTTAGCGGGCCCCAGTTGGGATTTTCCTGGTAGAGCAGGAAGAAACCGGCGGCCATGAAGACGATGTAGAGCATGCGCTCGGAGGGATTCTGGCGCTTGGCGGTTGGTTTTACGCCTAGCGCGGCGACGAGCCAGTAGAGCGCGAAGAGAGTCCAGGCAGCGACCATTACTTGTGAAGGCGTTAGGTGCATCGGTGCAGGCTCCGGGAAATTTACGTCGGCAAATCGGTGATAAATTTGCAACTTCGCGCGCGAGTTCTGCAACGCGCGCGCTAGGCAGCTGCGCAGCATTGCGTTGCGCGAAAGATTGCCCGGGGCATTGTTGCGTACTCTGGGCGCGTTGCCAACGGCGCCGTTGCGCAGGAGCGCCGGCGCGTTTCGCTATGCCAAATTGGAGCTTGCGATACTTTGCGTTGGTGCGGCAAGCTGGCTCGCCATGAAAAAGCCTGTGCAGGGCCGCCGTTTGGCGGACGCCACGATTGCGGTTCACGCCGGCGAAAACAAGTTTCGCCGTAGCGCGCCGGTGGGAACTTTGATTGCGCGGACCGCGAACTTTACTTTTGCAAACACGGAAGAAATGAAGCTATGGGCCGAAGGGAAAAAGCCGGCGTACATCTATACGCGTTATGGGAACCCGACGCTTTCGGTGGCGGAGGAGAAAGTTGCGGCGCTGGAAGGCGCGGAGGAGGCGATTGTGACGGCCTCGGGCATGGCCGCGATTTCCAGCGCGTTGCTTTCGGTGTTAAAGGCCGGCGACGAAGTGATTGCGACGCGGGCGCTGTATGGCGGGACGTACCGGCTGATGCGCGACGTATTTCCGCGCATGGGGATTGTGGTGCGTCACGTGGAAACGGATTTGGCGGGGATTGAGCGGCTGGTGAACCCGCGCACCAAGGTGTTGTATATCGAGACGCCGACGAATCCGACGCTGCGTTTGGTGGATTTGCACCAGGCGATCGCTTTCGCGAAAGAATGGGATTTGATCTCGCTGATTGACAACACCTTTGCCAGCCCGGTGCTGCAGAAGCCTCTTGCGATGGGATTTGACCTGGTGATGCATAGCGCGACGAAATATCTAGCGGGACATTCGGACGTGATCGCGGGGGTGGCGGCGGGAAGGCATTCGTTGATCGAAAAGATCCGCGACATGATTATTTATTTGGGCGGATCCATGGATCCGGAGGCGGCGTTTTTGCTGATTCGCGGGATGAAGACGCTGGAGGTGCGCGTGCGGCGGCAGTGCGAGACGGCGCTGGCGATTGCGCGATTCTTGGAGAAGCATCCGAAAGTGGCGCGGGTGCACTATCCGGGGCTGGCTTCGCATCCGGATCATGCGTTGGCGAAGCGGCAGATGCAGAGATACGGGGCAATGATGGCGTTCGATTTGAAGGGCGGGTTAACGGCGGCGCGGCGTTTTTGCGATCGGACGCGCGTATTTTTGCTGGCGGTGAGTCTGGGTGGCGCGGAATCTTTGGTGGTGCTGCCGATGTATTCTTCGCACTATCGCATGTCGGTGGCGGAGTTGCGGGCGGCAGGCGTGGAGCCGGGGACGGTGCGGGTTTCCATTGGGCTGGAGGACCCGGCGGATTTGATCGAGGATTTGCGGCAGGCGCTGGGATGAAGTGAAAGCGGGCCCCGGTTGCGAGACCTGCTGGGTGAGCACAGACCGACAGGGCGATTTAGAAAATATAGCGCGGCCCAACCGCAATGGGCGGGCTCGGTTCACGGTTGAGGTGATGTTCCCGAAGGCGTCGGGATTGATGAGCAACGCACTGGGATGATTGAAGTTGGGGTGATTGAACCCGTTGATAGCATCGGTGCGGAACTGAAGTCTGTGGCTATCCGACCAGGGCATCTTAAAATTCTTCAGCAGAGCCAAGTCCACGTTCCAAAATCCCGGGCCAGTGAGGATGTTGCGCTTGCCGAAACCGCCAGCGATCGGGCCCGTGATCACCCTTCGATCCCACGGTGCGGGATCGAAGGGTGAATCGGCCCGCGTTGCGGGGTGATTCAGAAGTTGAACTTGGCGCCGATTTGGACTTGGCGGGCTCCTGTGGTGCCGTCGTTTTGGCCAACTTGCGAGGTGGAGTAGCCGAACAGGGAGTCCTGAATGTTGGCGTCCGGCTTGGTGAACTGGGTGCGGTTGAAAAGATTGTAGAACTCGAAGCGCAGTTGGAAGGCGAATCTTTCTTTGAATACGGTGGTCTTGGCCAGGCTCACGTCCCAGTTATTGATGCCGGGCCCGGTGAACTGATTGCGCAGAAGATTCGACGGGACGTCGAATGGGATCGGCATGATGGTGGCGTCGTCGGGATTGAACGCGGCGAGATTGTAGCCGGTGAAGACCGCGGTGCTGGGCATGACGCGTCCGCCAGCGGGCACGGTTTTAAGAGCCGCGGCGTTTATGACCGTGACGCGGTCGGCGAAGTTGGTATGCAGAGTGTCGGCGACGCCGAAGATGTCGTAAGGAAGACCGGTTTGCCATGCGGCGATTCCGCTGATCTGCCAGCCTTCCAGTGCGCGCCCGGTGAAGCCGTTCGCGAAATGAGCGCGGCCGCGGCCGATGTTTGGTTGATAGACAAAGTTGATGACTCCACGCTGACGGGTGTCGAAACCCGAATTTCCTTTTTCACGCCGCAGGTTAAAAGAATCAACGGGGAAATTGCCGTTGGCGACGGTGGGAACCAGGGGATCGGAAGAATCATCCAGCGCGTGGGCCCAGGTGTAGGAACCCTGAATTTGCAGACCATGGAAGTTCTTTTCGGTGACCTGCACTTGCAGACCGTCGTACCAGGAGTGACCGGAGGTCTGGTCGGTAAAAGCATCGAAGAAGGCGTTGTTGTTCACTGCGTCGAACGGCAGAACCGGCAAACCGGTCGCGGGGTTCGTGCTTTCAGCACCAAAATAGAGATTGCCGAACTGAAGAGTGCTCTCGTCGCATTGGTTCGGGTTGGGGACAGCGCAGAAGGCTTTGAGTTGGGAGACCAGGGCCGGTTGCGGTGGGGCCCCATCCACCACGCGAAGAATCCGCGTGGCGTGGTTGCCGACGTAATTGACGTCCAGGTTCAGATTTTGGGTTAGCTCACGCTGTACGCCAATATTCCAGGTGACGACGAGCGGCGGCTTGATATTGGCAGCGAAGAGATCGGGGAAAATTCCGGCACCGTCTGCAACCACGGGAGAAGGCGTCAAATTTCCCGGAGCGACCTGCGCCTGAAGTTGCGCGGCGGCCACTGGGCCGATAGACGGCGCGGGTTGGGTGAACAGGCTAGGTTGAAACGGCGGATTGCCGCGAGCGTCCGAGACCAGGTTGCCGTAGATGCGGTCGCTGAATACGCCGATGCCGCCGCGAACGGAGGTGCGTCCGTTCTTGAAGGGATCCCAGGCAAAACCGAAGCGAGGCTCAAAGTTTTTGTAATAATCGTTGAAGAGTTGCAGGCCGGTGCCGGGACCAACAGGCTGGAAGGTGAAGGGCGCGAAACCGCTGCTATCCTGGAAAAGCGTGGCGAAGTTGGCGTGAGCTTCGTAAGGCACGCCGTACCATTCGTAGCGCAGGCCGTAGGTCAGGGTGAGGTTGGATTTGATTTTCCAGCTGTCCTGCACGAAGCCGCCGACTTCGTGCTGCACGAAATTGAGTTCATCGGTGGCGTGACGATCGCCGGCGCGGTCGAAGAACTGGGTTTGCCCCTGAGAATTCACGAGGCCGAGCAGGGCGCCGACGGTGTCTTCGAGTTCATTGGTGTCCACCCCGTTCTGGAGGTTCTGCAGAGTGGAAACGCTATTGGCCGTGAAAACGTTGAAAGTAAACAGAGCGCGGGAAGAGAAATTGGTGTTGTTGTTGGAGTAGACGTCGCGGACTTCGGCGCCCCACTTGATGGTGTGAGACTTCACGACTTTGCTCATGGCGTCGTACCACTGGTAGGTGCCTTGCTTGCTAGCCTGGCTATTGGCATCGCCCAACGCTTGGCAGCCGAATCCAAATGGGCCGCCCTGACCGCCCTGGAATACGGGCAGCTTGAAGTCGGCGCCCACTCCTTCCGGATCGACGAATCCGAAGCTGTCAAACGTGGGAACGCCGCCGCAACCGAAGAATTCGTTGATGCGATTGGCGCCGAAGCGAAATTCGTTGATGAAGCTGTCTCCAAAGGTGGAGGTTAGGCCGACGGAGAGGCTTTGAATTTTGTTGGTCTCGCTGACGTCGCCCAAGCCGCCGGGGAGAAAGTCGTTGTGGAAAGGATTGGGGTCGTCGAAATAATTGTAGGTGTAGCGGGCGTATAAGTTGTTGTGCTGATTAATTTTGTGGTCAATCTTGAGCACGGCGTCTTCGTCTTTCTCGCGCGACTCGCTGGGAAAAAAGAGCTGGCCGGTGATGCCGTCGGAATTGACCTGGTTGGGAGCGGGATAGAGCGCGAGAATTTGTCGCATCACGGGATCGAGGCCTACGCCGGTGGCGTTGTTTCCGACGCCGGGGGTGGTGACGTTGATGGCCTGGCTGGCCCCGTTCTGCGGATTGGTGTAGGTGAAGATGCCGGATTTGAAGGCGGCGGTAGGCACGACGGTGCTGTTGGTTAAGGTGGTGACGAAACGATCGCCTTGATAGTTGAGGAAGAAGAAGGTTTTGTCCTTGATGATGGGGCCGCCGATGGAGCCGCCGTAGAGGTTGCGCACGTAGGGATTTTTGGGGGCGACCTCGCCGGTGAGCGGATCAATCTGGTGATTGAAGTAATCGCGGGCGCCGAGTGCGTCCCAGCGACCGAAATAGAAAAGATTGCCGTGAAATTGATTGGTTCCACTGCGGGTGACGACGTCAATGATGGCGCCGTTGTTGCGGCCGTATTCGGGCGCGAAATTATTGGTGAGCACGCGGAATTCTTCGGTGGCATCGGGATTTTCAGCAATCAGTCCGCCGAGAGGGCCAGGCACGTCGGCGTCGTTATTATCTGCGCCGTCGAGCAGGAAATTGTTGTTGCGCTCGCGTCCGCCATTTACCGAGACGCCGCCGAGGCCGTCGGATTGCGTGACGCCGGGGCCGAGGAGCACGAGCTGATAGGGGTCGCGCAGGATCAGCGGGAGTTCGGTCATCTGCGTGTGCTCGACCACGTTGCTGAGCGTGGCGTTTTCCGTGTCAATTTGCGCAACGTCTCCGGCGGCGACTTCGACAGTGGAGGAAACGGCGCCGACTTCGAGCTTGGCGTCGAGAGTCATGGTTTGATCAACCGTCAGGGTAATTTGCGCGAAGCGGGCGACTTTGAAACCGGCTTTGGTAAAACTGAAATTGTAGACTCCAGGCGGCAGGCTGGAGATGGTGTAGGCACCGGTGTCGGTGGAAGTGGTGGAGCGCTCAATGGAGGTGGCGGCGTTGGTTGCGGTGACGGTGGCACCGACCACGGCTGCTCCGGAAGTATCTAGAACCGTTCCGGTGACCTTGGCAGTCTGCGCCTGCGACATGGACGGCGCCGTGAGTATTCCCAGAATGATGAAGAACGTCCCGATGCTCCCGAAAATACGATGCCGAAGATTCATGCCCATCCCCCTGTCGGGACACTTCCCCGAGAAGCACGCTGGCTGCGACGTGCGATTAGTGAACCGGCAAGTGCATCTCGGTAGCCAGAGATTGTCAAAAGCTTGTCATTGCGTAACTGCATGATTACAAAAGGATAGAGAGAATGGGCGGTGCCGCGGCAACGCAGTTTATCCGAAGGATGGAATGAGCAATTGACGGACCTACGGATCTTCGGAGAGTTCGGAAATTTCGAGTGCTGATTCGCTGGCGCGCGCGGATTTCAGGATAGTGTGCGGGCGGCGAGGGTGGTGTGAGGTTGCATGCAGAGTGGCGATGGCACGGCAAATCGATCCTGGACGCGGAAAGGCGTTTGCGGGCGATGTCCTGATTGTGACAATGGCTGGTACGGCAAGACCATTGACCCGGGCGTAGGTAGTTCGTAAGATTCCCGGTACCCCTTGACGGGGGCGAACGACGCGGCGCCGCGTTGGATGAAGCCTGCTACGGACCCGAAGTTGCTTCGTAGAATCCTGCGGAGAGGTATCGCGCGTCGCAAGGGTGGACGAAGACCATGAAGCTGAGGGTCGTTGTACAAGCGCGCCGTGCGAGGCTGTTGGGCTGGGCGGGGATTGCTGCTGTAGCGGTTCTGTCGCTGGCCGCTTGCAACGATACCGTATCCAACAAGCAGGTGAAGGCGCGACCGCCGGCTACGACACCTGCACCGGTCCCTGCGTTCGTGTATGAACCGCTGCCGTTTCCAGAGCACTACGTTTCTTTGGCTTCGATATATGACACCCGCCCTGCGATCGACATCCTGATTGACAAAGTGCAGGTGATCTTCAACACCGCGCAGCAAGAGTACAAGTCCGGTGATTTCGACAAGGCTCATGCGGATTACGATCGCGCTGTCGAGTTGATGCTGGCGAGCGGCTTCCAAGTAGATTCCGATCCGCGGTTGTCAGATTTGTTTGACCAGATTGGCGAGACGCTGCATTCCTACGAGCGCAGCGCGCAGCAGGAGGCCGAGGAAGAGGAAGCGGGCACCGGCACGCCGGCGCCGATGGACGAGCTGGCGGACATGACTTTGCCGAAGGGCGATCCGCGGCTGGCGGCGCAGGCGGAGAAAGAATTGATGCGCGTGCCGCACGATTTGCCGCTGACGGTGAACGATTCGGTGCTGCAATATTTGAGTTACTTTACGACCGTGCGGGGGCGCGCGACAGTGGCGCATGGACTAGACCGTTCCGGCCGCTACAACGACATGATCCGGCGCGTGCTGAAAGAAGAAGGGGTGCCACAGGATTTAATGTATCTGGCGCAGGCGGAATCGGCTTTTCAGCCGACGGCGGTATCGCGTGCAGGGGCGCGTGGATTGTGGCAATTCATGCCTTTCCGCGGCGAGGAATACGACCTGGACCGCACCTACTATGTGGATGAGCGCAGCGATCCGGAGAAAGCTACGCGTGCGGCGGCGCGGCACATGCGCGATCTGTACGATATGTTCGGCGACTGGTATCTGGTGATGGCGGCTTACAACTCCGGGCCGATGAACGTGGTAAAGGCTGTGGAGCGGACCGGTTACGCGGATTTCTGGGAGTTGCAGAAGCGCCACGCGCTGCCGAAACAGACGCAAAACTACGTGCCCATTATTATTGCGCTAGCTTTGGTGGCGAAGGATCCTTCGTTGTATGGCGTGCAAGTGGCGCCCGAGAAACCGGCGCCGGTGGACGTGATACATCCGGCTCACGCAATAGATCTGCGTCTGGTGGCGGATGCTACTGGAGCGGACCTGGACGATCTGCGCGAATTGAATCCGGAGATGCTGCGTAGCGTGACGCCCAACGATCCGAATTTCGAATTGAATCTGCCCGCAGGATACGGCGAAAAATTTTTGAACGTGATCAGCCAGGTTCCGGCGGACAAGTGGACGAGCTGGCGATTGCATACCGTGGAGCAGGGCGAAACGATGGCGGACATCGCGCGGCATTATCGCGTGACCGTCGCCGGGATCGAAGCGGCGAATCATTTGGAAGCGCATGCGGTGGTGCCGGCGGGATTCATGTTGAACGTGCCGGCTGCGCCGCCGGCGGTGCGGCTGGTGCATTACCGGGTGGTGCGCGGCGATACGCTGGAAGGAATCGCGGAGCGTTTTGATGTGAGCGTTTCGCAATTGAAACGCTGGAATAATATTCACGGGGCGAGCGTGCCGCGCGGTTCGCGCTTGAAGATTTATGCGGGGGGCTCGCCGGATGATTCTGGGCGCTCCGCTGGTGCAAAATCCGCGGCGCATGCTGCGGGCGACGGCAATGGGGCCGTGGCCGTGCGCAAAGTCTCGGCGACGGCGTCCGACGCTGGGAATAAGACTGCGACCGTAGAGCATCATGTGAAGCAGGGTGAGACTTTGTACTCGATTGCACATGCTTACAAGACCAGCGTCGAGAGTATCCGGCAGGCAAACTCATTTCTGGACGAGCGGCCGCTGAAGGCTGGCGATGTTTTGACAATTCAGCGTTGAGCGCGACAGTATTTTGACGTGGTTGTAAAGCTTTCACTCTGCATGGTTTAGTCGTATATGTAACCTTTTGTTACCATCCGATTTTGGCAATTTCCTCAATTATTCTTCGCTGGCCGGCGTTTTCGAGGCCTTGCATCTTGACAAAGTTCCGGCACTCCGTTTATAAGCGCGCAGGGCCTAATCCGACATTTTTGAAGCCCGACATCCAGGGAGGAATCAATGTTTCACGCCAAACAGCACGATGAAGAGGATGACGAACTACCCCGTTATGAAGAGGAAGAGGGGAAGAAGGCGCGGAACTCCCTCACGGAGACATTGTAGAGGAAGTTGAGGAGATCATTGTCGAGGAAGAGCCGGACGGAGAGGAAGCGCCGGCGGCTGCTCCCAAGGCGAAGGCGCCAAAAAAGGCTGCAAAAAAGAGCGCTCCCAAGAAGGCCAAGAAAAAGCCGGCCGCGAAGAAAAAAGCCGCACCTAAGAAGAAGGCCGCGAAGAAGGGTAAGAAGTCGGCCAAGCGCAAGCGGCGCTGAGTTTTTTTCGGCGTCAGGACGTTACGCGGGACCGCGCGCGCTACTCGGAGGCGCTTGCGGTTCCGCGTTTTTTTTGCGCGGCGCGGGATTTCTCTGTGTGCTGCCCTGCTCGCGGAATTTCGTTCCCTGTTTTTTCTGTGCTTCCCTGCCCTCCAGTTCCCGGCTTCTCTGCTTCCTTGTTCCCGATTGCGTGCGTCGGACAAGAACTTGCGCGTGTGCGATTCGAAACACGTTACGCGGATTCGCGGTGCAGTGCACCTTTGCGGTACGTTCCCAGTTTTAAAATAATTCTCTCGCCGAGCGGGTTTGTTGGCCGTTAGCATGGGCGCGGGATGGCGCTGGCGGTCGCACAGGTACGCAGAATGCGTGACGAGGCGCAGCCGCATTTGATGCGCTGCTCGAATCAGGCGTCGCTTCCGGAAAAACCTTGCCCCTGGGGCGCGCTGCGGAGGCCGCGGCGTTGCGCTCCGGCAGCAGCGGTACCGCAGGCGCCTGCAAAGCGGCGTTGTCCGTGTTATTTGCGAACCGGGCGCACTGGTTTCAGGGTTTGTGCGATGCGGCTCGGTTGCGGCGCGGGAATTTGCTGCGCTGCTTGCGTCGCGGACGGCCGATTCACCTTCGAGAGCCTTCCTTTTTCCGACATGTGCTCTTGTGCCTGCTGCCAGGTGGGGATTTCCGGGGACTCCTGGGTCCAGTGCACGACCGCAGCTTCATCGCACCAGTTGAGCAGCTTGGGCATGGCTTTGCGATGCGCGCCGCCGGTGCGATAGGCGTTCATCGCCGCCTCGGCTTGCCAAGCGGTCATCGTCCAAAAAACGAAGCTGGAATTGACCAGCAACCTGCCGCCAAGAAAACCGTTGCTGCGCTCTACCTGACGGACTGTCTTGATTGTGTTCCACAGGAATTGCGGGAGATAGAAGAAGGAGCGAACTCGCAAACGCGTGACCGAAATCAGCGGCATGGTTTCCTCTTATGGCTGGAGAGCGCTCCATTGCGGTAGCTCGCGGCAACCGAGGAGAACTTCGGCGGCCCAAGTTCCGAGGTAGGAAGAGAGTGCTACGCCGTGCCCGGCGTAGGCGCCTAGCACTACGGCGTTACGGGACGCATTTTCTGGTACTCCGCCCGTGCAGGCGGCATCGGTCGCAACGCTGTGCGGGTGCCAGTCGAAGACCGGCTTCCAGGAATCGCGGAAGAGGATGGGGCCGCCCCAGCGTTGCGCGAATTTAATTTTTTCCAGCGCGGGATGCAGGTGGCGGATGCGGTCTTCGAGGCGGTCGAAGGCTGCGGCGGATTCGGCGGCCGCGATGTCCACTGCTTCGAGATCGTCAGCGTCCGGGGACTGCACCAGACCTGCGCCCCATACGATCGAGCGGTCCGGGCGGACGCGGCCCCAGAGATAAGGGAAATCGACTGTGTAGAAGGGCTTTCTTGCCGAGAGGCCGATGGCGGCGAGAACTTTTTCGCTTACCGGCGTGGTGAGAATGGCTAGCGTCAGGCGCGGATGCATGCCGGTCATGGCCGCTTGAGGGAGGGACAGGGCGTTCGTGGCGAAGAGGATTTTCGCGGCAGTGATTTCCAGTGTGGCGCCGCGAGCGGTGTTGATGTGCAGTTCCGGCGTCAAGCTCCAGTGGACATTTTGCACGCGATGATTTTCGTAGATTTGCGCGCCGTGGCGCTGAGCGGCGCGTGCTAGACCGCTGACGAGCTTGCCGGGATCGAGCGTGCCGCCCGGGACTTCGTTTACTACTCTTAGCGTGCCGGAATCATTCCATTCGATTGCTGATGGCTTGTGTTTTGCTTTTCCGGAACTTTGCTGGCGCGCGATTTCCCAGGCGCCGGTGAGTTCAAGATCGCAGCGCACTTTTAACTTTTCGAGGATCGCGCGGAATCCCGCGAGGACGTCGCCAAGGCCGGGTTGATTGCCTGCGGCGGTCTCGGCGAGGACCATACCGCCGGTGCGTCCGCTGGCGCCGGCGCCGATGCGCGCTGCTTCGAAGACGGCTACGGATTTATCGGGGGCGAGTTGGCGGAGCCACGCGGCGGCAGCCAGACCGGTGAATCCGCCGCCGATGATCGCGAAGTCCACCTGGGCGGGGAGTTTGTGGCGCGACGGGGTAACGTGAATTTTCCAGGGAGGCGTGCCCCAGGGGCCGAGTTTCGGGGAGCGTGACATCGGAATAGAGTAGGACGTTTGGCGCTGAAAGTTGATAGTTAAAAGTTGAAAGCAAGAACCAGAGCGACTGAGACGGCGCGTTTGGTTTTCGGCTGCGGACCGAAGGCCGTACTTCAGCGGCTGAAGGCGGCCGAAGTGTGCGGCGGGCGTTGATGTCAGGGCTGAAGCCACGACCTACAAAGATTCCGCAGCAACAGCTGGCGGTCTGAAGACCGCCGCTACAAATTCAACGGCTGCGGCGCGTGAGAGACTCGCCTCTCAACTTTTAAGTTTCAATTGTTGACCGTCAACTCTTCCGCACCGACGCAGATTACAGGATACTTTCCGTCCAATTTTCCAGGGTGTGCTTCAGCTTGGCCATGAATTGATGAGCTACCGCGCCGTCTACTACGCGGTGATCGTAGGAGAGGGTGAGGTAGACCATGCTGCGAATGGCGATCGCGTCGTCAATCACGACGGGGCGCTTTTCGATGGTGCCGAGGCCCAGGATAGCGACGTTCGGCTGATTGATCACCGGCAAGCCAAACAGGCCGCCGAAGACGCCGGGATTGGTGATGGCGAAGGTGCCTTCGGCGACTTCGTCGGGTTTGAGTTTCTTGGCGCGAGCGCGTTCGGCAAGATCGTTCATGGTGCGGGCGATGCCCAGGAAATTTTTCTCCTCGGCGTTCTTGATGACCGGAACGATCAAGCCCCAGTCGAGGGCGACCGCGATGCCGATGTTGCATTCCTTGTGCAGGATGATATTGGTGCCGTCAACCGACGCGTTTACGGTGGGAAAGGCGCGCAGGGCTTCGACGGCGGCGCGCACGAAAAAAGGCATGAAGGTGAGCTTGGTGCCGGTGGTTTCCTCGAACTTGTTTTTCATCTTGGCGCGCAGGGTGGCGATGGCGGTCATGTCTGCTTCGTCCACGGAGTAGACGTGCGGGGAGACGTGCTTCGACAGGACCATGTGCTCGGCGATGCGCTGGCGCATGACGGACATGGGCTGAACTTCGTAATGGCCGAAGTACATTTTTTCGCGCGGGACGGCGTTTTCGAGAACGGCTGAGGCGCTGGCGCCGCCCGTGGCTGGCGGGACTCCCGCGGGGCGGGGCGGTGGTGGCGCAGAAGCCGGAGCTGCGCTGGAAGAAGCGGCCCCGGCTGGTGCGCCGCCTTGCACGGCGCTGAGAATGTCGCTCTTGCTGACGCGTCCGCCGGCGCCTGTGCCGGGAACCTGGGAGACGTCAATATTATTTTCGCGCGCGATTTTGCGGACCAGCGGAGAGCTGCGAACTTTTTCACCGCTGGAGGCGGCGGGCTGTGGCGCGGCGGGAGCAGGCGCGGCGGATTTTGCAGCGGCGGGAGGCGGCGCAGGCGTGGCGGTTGCGGGTTTCGCAGGAGCCGCGGCTGGCGCGGAACTGGAGGCACCGTCGCTGGCTTCGATTACGGCGACCACGGTTTGAATCGGCACCGTCTGACCTTCGCCGACTTTGATTTCTTTCAGCACACCGGCCGAGGGCGAGGGAATTTCCGCGTCCACTTTATCCGTGGAAATTTCAAACAGCGGTTCATCGCGCTCGATTTTGTCGCCGGCCTTCTTCAACCACTTGGTAATGGTGCCTTCAAAAATACTTTCGCCCATTTGAGGCATGATGACGTCCACAGCCATGGTCTTCTCCTGTAGTTTCGAACGCGCGCCGCGGGACTAATTACCGCAAGTTCGGTCGCGACAAGTCTAGGCGGCGCTGAGACACTCCTCGTGCCACACGCCGGGGATTCCCTGCAGCGTGTAAATCTCATCGCCGCCAGTGAAGAAATCAATGGCCTTCACCTTGGCGATTTTTCCCGCGAAGGCCAGCTGCTCGGGCTCCAGCTCGTTGTGATACTGGCCGGCTTCGAGAAACGCCTCGAGAAAAGCGCGGTCGGCAATTTTCACTTCGCTGCCTACTTCAAATTCGGCGTTGTTGATGCCCTTGGTCTTTCCCATCGTGTCGGTCCTGCCTTTGTCCGCTTAGTATTTTGCCAGTTCGCGCGCGGCCGCAACTACTTTTTCGGTGTTGGGTAAAAAGCGTTCCTCGAGGGGCGGCGAATACGGCACCGGAGTGTCGAGAGCGGTGACGCGGGCGACCGGGCCGTCGAGATCCTCGAAAGCGCCTTCAAAGACGAGTGCGGCAATTTCGCCGGCAATGCCACCGGTGCGCGTGTCTTCGTGCACCACCAGCAGCTTGTTGGTCTTTTTCACAGAAGTGAGAATCGTTTCTTTATCGAGCGGAAGCAGGGTGCGCAAATCGATTACTTCCGCTTCGATGCCTTCTTGCGCGAGTTCGACGGCTGCGTCCATGGCGGTGTGGGCCATGGCGGCGTAGCTGACGATGGTTAGATCGCGGCCCGGACGCCGCACGATCGCTTTGCCGATGGGCACGGTGTAATCGCCCGGCGGCATTACTTCCTTCAGCCGGCGGTACAGGTACTTGTGCTCGAAGAACAGCACGGGATTGTTGTCGCGTATCGCGGACTTGAGCAGCCCCTTGGCATCGGACGGCGTGGAAGGATAAATCACTTTCAGCCCGGGAGTGTGCACGAAATACATTTCGGGGTTCGCCGAGTGAAACGGGCCTCCGTGCACGCCTCCCCCGGATGGGCCGCGAATGACCATGGGAACCGGCGCGCCCCACAGGTAATGGGATTTGGCGACGAAGTTGGTGACCTGGTTGAAGCAGCAAGCGATGAAGTCAATGAACTGCATTTCGGCGACGGGGCGCAGGCCGAGGAAGCTCATGCCACAGGCCGCGCCGATGATGGCGGTTTCGGCGATGGGCGTTTCGATCACGCGTTCGCGGCCGAATTTCGCGAGCAGGCCGTCGGTGACTTTGAAGGCGCCGCCGTACACGCCGATGTCTTCGCCGATGGCGACGACGGCGGGGTCGCGGTCCATTTCTTCGAACAGGGCCTGGCGAATGGCGTCCACCATGGTGATCGGGCCGGAACTGGGGACGACTTTGGAGGACAGACTCGGAGCGGTGTGCGACATCGTCAGCGCCTCCCCTGTTTATCCTGCGGATTTTTTGTGAACGGCTTGCCTGGGGCATTTTTGCCGAAGGGCTTGTTGCGCGCGCCTTTGCTGAAAGATTTTTCCTGCGGATTCTGGCCGAAGGATTTTTCTTTGGGCGCGCGGGCGTAGGCGGGTTTGTTTTGCGGGTTTTCGGGACTTTGGCGGAAGGCCTTGTCTTTCGGGCCGCGTCCGAAGGGGACGCGGGGGACGGCGGGCTCCTCGGCGACAACATCCGCCGCAGGCGCCGTGTGTGCGACGGGCAGTTCCGGCTGTGCTGGGACGCGTTCGGGAGTGACTACGGCTTTGGGAATCGCGGGGCTGCTCGCTGGTGCGGTAGCGGGTGCCGCCACAGGAGTTTGCGCTGGGTTTTTCGCGCCGTTGCCGCCTGCGACTGCGGCTTGGGTGTACGCGGGAAGGTCTTTCAGCCGCCAGGTGGGGTCAATGCTGGACTTTGGCGGTGAGACTTCGGATTTTGCGCGCTTCCAGTCGGCTTCGATTTTGTGGCAGCCGTCGCAGTAGACGCCTTCTTCGGCTAGTTCGGGAGGCGGGAGCGGCGAATCCTCGGCGAATTTCTGTTCGACGTCGAGTTCGCGTTCGATGCGCGCATCAATTTCGGATTTAGCGGCGGCGTCCCAGATTTTATTTTCGCTCAGATATTTTTCGTACAGCGTGATGGGATCGCGCGCCTTCCAGTAATCGAACATTTCCTTGGGAACGTATTCGGCGGGGTCGTGCTGAGCGTGTCCGCGCATGCGCATGGTTTTGACTTCGATGAGGCGCGGGCCGCGGCCGGCGCGACATTCGTCCACGGCATATTTGGCGGCTTGATAGACGGCGACTACGTCGTTGCCGTCAGCAATGGTGCTGGCGATGCCGTACGCTGCGCCGCGGTCGGCGAGATTTTGTATGGGCACCTGGCGCGAAACGGGAGTGGAGTAGGCCCACTGATTATTTTCTATGATCAGGACGAACGGGGCGCGCTGTGAGGCGGCGAGGCCCAGGCCTTCGTGAAATGCGCCGGTGGAGCTGCCGCCGTCGCCAATCCATGTGAGCGCGACGATGTTTTGTCCGAGATAGCGGCCGGCCATGGCCACGCCGGTCATCACCGGGATCAAATCGCCGAGCATGGAGATCGGCGAGACGATGTGTCGGACTTTCAGGTCGCCGAAATGGCTGGTGCCGTCTTTGCCCAGCGTGGGCGACGTGAATTTCGCCATGTGCTGGGTGAAGATGTCGCGCGGCGGGACGCCTTTTACCAGCAGCGCACCGATGTTGCGGATCATGGGAGCGATCCAGTCGCGTTTCTCCAGGGCGTAGCAGGTACCGACCGAGACAGCTTCCTGTCCGAGGCTGGAATACAGGCCGCCGACAATTTTATTTTGGCGGAAGAGGCGGACCATACGTTCTTCCAGCTGACGATTGAGCTGCATGTAGTAATAGAGGTCGAGGTGTTGCTCGCGAGTCAGTGATCGGGCCGCGGAAGGAGTCAGCGGTTGGGTCATGCCATGCTCCCTTTTAGTTCCAGAACCTCGCTGGGACGTGGCGCGAGCGCCTGTTGGACGTAAGGTTGCAATTTTTCCTCGAGTTCGGCGTGCGAGACGGAAATCATGTTGCGCCCGAACAGTTCGCCGAAATGCGCGGCCAGTCCGGGCCGGACTTCATCGGTGCGGATCGCGCGATCGAGCACGCGTTCCAGAGAGGTGGCGCGCTTACCGGCAATGCCGCACGGGACGATTAGGTCAAAGTATCGCAGATCGGTTGCAACATTGTACGCGAAGCCGTGCGAAGTGACCCAGCGGCTGAGGTGCACGCCGATGGCGGCTAGTTTTTCCTCCGTTGGGGGTTGACCGACCCAGATGCCGTGGTGACCGGGGACTCGCTGGGCCGTGGTTGCGAAATCGGCTGTCGCGCGGATCATGGTTTCTTCGAGTTGTTGAACGTACCAGCGGACGTCGCGGCGATGTTCGACCAGATCGAGGATGGGGTAGCCGACGACCTGTCCGGGGCCGTGGTAGGTGATATCGCCGCCGCGGTCTGTTTCATGGAATGTGACGTTCATTTGTGCGAGCAAGCGGTCGCTCGCGCGGAGATTTTCCTGTTTCCCGTTGCGGCCCAGGGTGATTGCGTGCGGGTGCTCGCAGAAGAGTAAGACGTCTGGGATCGCACCGACTTTGCGGGCCGCGACGAGATCATGCTGCAACGCGCAGGCGCGGGCGTAGGGCAGAAAGCCCGCGTTCACTTGCCAGCAAATTTTTTCTGCTTGGTTCACGAGCCTCTCAGGTGCGCCGGCGTTGGCGCACGCCGCGGATTCATTCTAATAGTTGATGCTCAAGCCGCGCACGGAATTGAATGCGTCGCCCATTGCTTCCCAGACGGTGGGATGGGCGTGGATGGTGGCGGCCATGTCGTCGAGCGTGGCCTCCAGCCCCAGGGCTGCTACCGGCTCGGCGATGATTTCGGTGGCGAGCGGGCCGATGGCATGCACGCCGAGAATTTCTCCGTACTTTTCTTCGGCTACTACTTTGATGAAGCCTTCGTGCTGGCCGAGAATTGTAGCTTTGCTATTGCCGAGGAAAGGAAATTTTCCGGTCTTCACCTGGAAACCGGCGTCGCGGGCTTGTTTTTCGGTGAGGCCGATGGAGCCGATTTGCGGTTCGCAGTAGGTGGCGTTGGGGCAGCGCTTGCGGTCGAAGGGCTGGACTTCTTTTCCAGCCATGCGGCCGACGGCGATGATTCCTTCCATGGAGGCGGCGTGCGCGAGTTGCGGCAGACCGGCCACGATGTCCCCGATGGCGTAGAGGCGCGATTCATCGGTTTCAAGGAACGCGTTGGTGTGAATGAAGCCGCGCTCGAGTTTGGCTTTGGTTTTTTCGAGACCAATATTTTCGGTGAGGGGGCGGCGGCCGACGGCGATCAGGACTTTTTCGGCGCTGATGGTTTGCGCTTTTCCGGTTTTGTCTTTGTAATCGACGGTGGCGCCGTTCGGGTCTTTCTTTACCGACTCGACTTTGGCTTCGAGTTCAATTTTCATGCCGCGCTTCACGAGCGCCTTGTGCAGCTCGGCGGAAATTTCCTCGTCTTCGAGGGGAACGACGCGCGGGAGAGCTTCGAGCAGCGTGACGTCGGAGCCGAAGGTGCGGAAGATGGAGGCGAATTCGACGCCTACCGCGCCGCAGCCTACCACGATCATCGATTTCGGGATTTGCTGCAGGCCGAGGATTTCGCGATTCGTCAGCACGGTGGTGCCGTCAATTTCGACGCCGGGCAGTGAGCGGGCGGCGGAACCTGTGGCGACCAGGATGTTCGTGGTTTCGAGTTCGGTGATTTTGCCGTCTTTTTCGACAGAGACGCGGCCTGGGCCGGCAATTCTGCCCCAGCCGGTGATGGATTCGACTTTGTTTTTCTTGAAGAGCGCGCCGATGCCGCCGGCATGTTTCTTTACGATCTTGTCCTTGCGCGCGAGGATGGCCGGCCAATTGATTTTTACGTCTTTCACTTCGAAGCCGAACTCTTCGGCACGCTTGAAGTGATCGTAAATGTCGGCATGGTGCAGGAAAACTTTGGTGGGGATGCAGCCCACATGCAGGCAAGTGCCGCCGAGAAATGGATCTTTTTCGACGACGGCAACTTTCAGGCCCCACTGCGCGGCGCGGATGGCGGCTACGTATCCGCCCGGCCCGCTGCCGATAACTACGACATCGTATTTAGCCAAACCAGTCCTCCCCGAAAAGCTGTGCGTCGCGCGAGATGGTTCCGTTCATGGAAGGATGTCCAGGATAGCGGATAAGGATTGCGGCTCTTCCAGGCTCGCAAACCTAGGATTTTAACAGCGGCGTGGGTTGGCCGCAACCCTGACGGTGAGACGCGGGGGATGGCGGGGCGTCGTAAGCATTTATGGGCGCGTAATCTGATGACACATCGCAACAGTGGCGCGTTGCGAGGGATTTGCGCAGGCTGTATAATCCTGATTGGACGCTGGGGAATTATTTGGATTTATAAATTACAGGACCGTCCGAGGGAGCGCTGGATGTCGTTTTCTGGTTTGTATTTGACGCGCGTGTGGATGGGCAGCAATTTTTCGACGAAATTATTGCCCTCGAAGATTCGGCCGCTGGCCGCGCACGTGAAGCTGACCGAAAATTGCCAGGCGAAGTGCATCAGCTGCGATTATTGGAAGACGCGCTGGCACGACGGGATCAAGGCCGATCGCGCGGTGGAACTGCTGAACGAAATCGGGGCGGCCGGAATTCGTTCGCTGCGATTTACCGGAGGCGAACCGCTGCTGCGCACTGACCTGTTCGAGATCATGAGGCGCGCGGACATGCGCTCATTTAGTGAAGTGATCTTGCAGACCAACGGCCTGCTGATCAAGAAGATGCACAAAGAGATTAACGCGTCGCCGATTACCAAAGTTTGCATTTCGATTGACGGGCTGGAAGAGACGAACGATTTGATCCGCGGGATTGACGGCTATTTTGATCTGGCGATGCAGGGGATCAAACTGCTGCGCGGGAAGAAAGTTTCGATCGCGGTGACGCTCAACCGGATTTCCGCCAAGGAATTGGGGAAACTGGCAGAAGTGGCGCACGGAGTGGGAGCCGAGGTGCAGTATAACGTCCTGAGCCAGAGCATTTATTTTATTAAGGACGCGGACCTGGATTCGATGTGGCCGGAGGGCGGCGACGTCAAAGAGATCGCGAAATTCCTGCGCCAGGACCTGAAGCGGCCCGAATACGAAGTGGAGTACGTGACCAAATATTTCAAGCGGCAGCTGGTGGCGGAGCCGCCTTGCATTCTGGGTTACCTACAGATGTTCGTGCTTTCGAATGGCGACGTGATGACCGGATGCTATCCGCTGAAACCGGTGGGAAATATTCTGAAGGACAAATTGGAAACGATTTTGGCGTCTGAGGATTATGTGCGGCAGTGCGAAGCGATGGTGCGGCGCGAGTGCCCGGGCTGCACGTGCGGCGTCGAGAGTTCGCTCGCCATGCAGAATGCGGCTTCGAGCGCGTTTTTTGAGCTGGGGCGACTGACGCACAAGCAAATGCCGGTGAATATGGGAATGCCGGCGGAAGTGGCATCGGCGGAAAACGCGTAGCCGAGACGCGTTTGCGCGGGCGGGTCGCGAACCGCCGCTGCGAGAGCAAATAGCCGGCTGGACGCCGGCGCTATGAACAGCCAGCGATCACGCAGCTTGCCAACAGACGTAGTTACCTCCTAGACTCCTCCGGTGCATGCTCTAGCGGCGACTCCCGTTTGGACCGTTTTGGTTATCTCTGACGTTTTTTCCACTGTGCTCGCGCGGATTGCTGCGCGCGTGATCGCCGCTCGGAGCGACTCGCGATGACATTCCTGATCTACATTCTTTTCCTGCTTGCTGCGGGGATCACAGTGCGCGCTGACGTTTTGCGCAGGAGACTGTCGTTCCGCAGCGCTGCCGGCTGGCGTTTGCTTACGGCGGTTGATGTCGCTTGCGTGGCGGCGACCGTGGGCGCTGCGTTTGGACTGATTCCTCCGGCGGTGGTTCACGGCAGCGTGCCGCTTTTTGCGCCGGCGACTTGGGGAATCGCGGCGGCTGGGTTGCTCGCGGCTTTCCTCTGGAGTGAAGGCAGGAAGCAACTGCAATTTCAGCGGCCGGCAGGAATTGTGTTTGCTGAATGGCTGATACTTGCGGGCGGTTACCAACTTTTGGAAACGGCGGTGTTCGGCGATCGACCGCGCGTGCCGCACGGCGCACTGGCGATTGCGGTTTGCGGCGTTGTGATCGGAGCGGGTAGCGCGGTCATCGGAGTGATTGTGCCGCGATTTGTGAAGCGTTACGAGGGGCATCACATTCTGGATCGCGTCAGCGAGCAGGAGGATTTCATCCAGCCGGAGTATGTGGGGGCCACGCCGGAGTGCCCGCATCCGGAGTGGTGGCAGATGGTGGATTCGCAGAGTTCGGAGCTGGAAGTGCTGGATTTTCTGAAGTCCATCGTCATTACCGCGAAGCCGCGATTGATTGTGGAGACTGGGACGTTCATCGGCTACAGCGCGATCAAGATGGCGGAGGGGCTGAAGGCCAACGGGTTCGGAAAGTTGATCACGATTGAGTTCGATCCTGCGATTTTTGCGAAGGCGAAGGAACGCATTGACGCGTCCGGCCTCGGGGATTGGATCGAATACCGAAATGGTTCGAGCCTGGAGACGCCGATTGACGGGACGATTGATATTTTGTTCAGCGACAGCCATCTGACCATTCGCGAGGAGGAGATACGGCGATTACTGCCGCAGATTGATACGCGGGGATTGATTTTGGTGCATGACGCTAGTTCGCATTTCAAAGTGGTGCGCGAGGCGGCCCTGCGTTTGGAGCAGGAGGGTTTGATTTCGGTGGTGCTGCTTTCAACGCCGCGTGGTTTGGTGATCGCGCAGAAGCGGGCGGGGCGGAAGTAGAGCTGCGCGGGGCGATATTGCAACTATCTGGATGGGACTGCCGTATAGTAAGCAGGACTGAGGAGGGGCGCGATGACGACGAACGGCGATACCAGCGGCTTGCCTACGGCGGCTGGCGAGTTTCATCCCGCGGCGGCGCAGCGCTCGGGGATCGACAAGATTTTCATGGGGCCGAGCGGAATCCGCGCGGGCTGGCGGCTGCTGCTGTTTATTTTTCTGTGGCTCGCGTGCATTAAGGCGGAGGGCTTCGCGCTGAAACACATTCCGGGAGTGGATGCGTGGTTCAAGACGCAGGATCCGAACGTGTTTACGCCCGCGGTGGCGATTTTTAGCGAGGCCATCATGCTACTTGCCTTGTTGGTGGCGACGGCGGTGATGGCGCTGATCGAAAAACGCACCTACGCGGATTACTATTTGCCGATGAATCAGTTTTTGGGGAAGCGGTTCTGGCAGGGCGTGCCGTACGGGTTTGCGATGCTGTCATTGGCGCTGGGGCTAATCGCGGCGCTGCACGGATTTTCATTAGGCAGCGTGGCGCTTTCCGGCGCGGAGGCGCTGAAGTATGGCGGGCTTTACGGGCTTGCCTTCCTGATGGTGGGGCTGTTCGAAGAATTTTGTTTCCGCGGTTACATGCAATCGACGCTGGGGCCAGGGATCGGGTTCTGGCCGGCGGCGATTGTACTCTCGATTTTGTTTGGCGCGATCCATTTGAGCAATGGCGGTGAAGTGTGGTTCGGCGCGGCTATGGCTGGGTCGTTTGGAGTGCTGGCGGCTTTCGCTCTGCAGCGGACGGGGAGTTTGTGGTTTCCGATTGGAATGCACGCGGCGTGGGATTGGTCGGAGACTTTTTTTTATTCCGTGCCGGATAGTGGTTTTTTGGCCAAAGGGCATTTGTTCAATTCAACCTTTCATGGGCCCACGTGGCTTACGGGCGGGACGGTAGGTCCCGAAGGCAGTGTGTTTGCGTTTTTAGTGCTGATAGTTGGCGGCGTGGGGATACATTTTATATTTCCGAAGAAGCAGATTCCTGCGTAACAGCTGATTGGCTGGTACGGCGCTAAAATTTAGCGCCTCGCCTCGTTGCGAAAGAAAGATGCGCGCCGCGTCCTGAAAGTCGTGGAAAACGGTGGCCGCTCCGTAACCTCTTTTAATCTGCACCTCGTTGTTGCCACGGTTGCGTGCTGGAATCCTTTTTCGCTGGTGCAGCATCTATCACAAACCGACCTGGATATTGCTTCCTGGTTTGGGTGTCCGCACTGGCGGCGGTTGGCGGTGATGATCGCTGGACGAATGGCGATCGTTACCATTTGTCGCTAACGTGCGGGTGCTCATTTGACATGGGAAGTGTGTGCCGTTAAACTGGGCGGCTTCGAGCGAGCGATCGGGCCTCGCATAGGGACTGAACGATGGACAAGAAACGATTGGAGTATTACAAAAAGAAATTAGCCACACGGCGCGAGGAATTAGTGCGCGGCATTGCGCGTACCGAGCAAGAAGGCCGCGAGGCGGACGAAGATCCGACGGTGGATCTGGGCGACAAGGCGGCGAACTCCTACACCAAGGAATTCCTGTTCGGCCAGACGCACAACGACCGCTCCCTGCTTTCGCTGGTGGATAGCGCGCTGGCGCGTATTAAGGATGGCACGTACGGCGAATGCAATTCCTGCCACGAAGAGCTGCAGCAGAAGAGGCTGGAAGCTGTGCCGTGGACGCGGTATTGCATTACCTGCCAGGAAAAGACAGAGCAGGGGCAGCTGTAAGCGCAGTCGGCGGTAGGATATTGTGGCGGCGGTCCCTGGATGAGGGACCGCCGTCTTTTTTTGGCGCTGCGCCGGTGGCCGCTGAAGTGCACCGCTACAACTGCCAAATGAACATCGCTCCTACCCTTCCAAACTACTCAGGGATTCCCGGCATGGTGTTCCCGCATGATCCGCCTGTTGATAGAATGACGGTCGATTCTTCCCTTCGCCGGTAGAGTAGCGTTCGGCGTACCCCTCTCGCTTGCTGATTCCATCGTGATATTGCGAACTGCCGTAGACGCGCTTAGTGCCGTGTTGTTTCCTGCGCCTTGTCGGACCTGCGGGACTATGCTTTTAAATGCCAGCCGCATTCCGAATTGCGCGTCATGTCTTGGGTCGTTCCAGCCGATAGAACAACCGATGTGTGAAGGCTGCGGGCGGCCGTTTCCCGCCACGGCGGCGGTGGCAGCTACCGCCGTCGCGGGTGGGCAAGCGGTGAGCGCAGAGCGCGAGTGACCGCTTTGCCGGCTGTGCCGCGACGAGTACTACGCTTTCGATCGGGCACCTAGCTAGGGGCTTTACAACGACGCCCTGCACCACGCCATTCTGTCGCTGAAGGATGACGAAGTGACTCGGCTGGGCGATTGCTTTGCGCAGCGGCTGGCGCGGCGGCGACATTTGAAGCAGGGAGCGTATTTGCTGATGCGCACCAAGCCTTGTCCAGCGCGATTGGTGCTCACACGCAAGGAGCACTGGGATTCGGTACGTGGCGCCTACGCGACGCGCAAAAGCCTGCGGGTTGACAAGTTGCGAGTTCTGCTGCTAGATGATGTATTGACGTCTGGCGCGACCCTGGATTCACGCGCGCGAGCCCGGAAGCAGGCGGGTGAGGCGGCAGTGATGGGATTGACCGTGGCGCGAGTCGTGCCAGGCTGGTCACCCTCGGGTCCCCAGCAGCTGCAGCAAGATACAGAATCAAGCCGGAGAAACTAACAGGGTGCGACGAGCATCCCTAGAAGCTAGGGAAAATCGTCGAGCGACGCAAAGGCGGCGCAAATGGAAATGCGGCTCAAGCATGGGTTGCGGCCCCGGCCCGCTATCGGGCTGGGCGGAGTCGCGTCGGATGCTGTCGCCGCTACTGCAAATTCACCGGTCAAGTCCGCTGCCAGCCGTCCTTCCGTGATGCAGGCGCCGGTGCTGGTGCTGAACGCGACCTTCGAACCGATCAATGTGACTGCCGTGCGGCGGGCTCTGGTGTTGATGCTGAAGGGCGTCGCGCAGGCCGAAGAAACTAACCATACCGAAGTGCATTCCACGCAGAAGGCCATTCAGGTGCCGTCGGTGATTCGGCTGCTGAGCTATCGGCACATTCCGCAGCAGAGCCGGGCGCTTTCGCGGAAAAATATTTTGTTGCGCGACCGGAACACTTGCCAGTTCTGCGCGCGGGCGTTTCCTGCTTCGGAGCTAACGTTGGATCACGTGATGCCGCGTTCGCGGGGCGGGCGCTCGACATGGGAAAATCTGGTAGCTTGCTGCTACACGTGCAACAATCGCAAGGGCGATCGCACGCCGGAAGAGGCGGGGATCAAATTGCAACGGCGGCCGCGGCCTTTTACGCTGCACACTTCGCGGCAGTTGATGCGATTGATCGGACATCGCGACGAGAAGTGGCGCAAGTACCTGTTTTATTGAGCTTTGTGATTTTTTTCTGTGCCTGCATTTTGATGCAACCTTTTCCAGCCGCAGGCGTCTAATTATTTAATCGCTTCTAGGACACACCCCGGGAAGTGGTTCTGGCTCAACCCAGGCCGCTTCCCCTCCTTTTTTCCAAGAGATAAATTACTTCTTCGATAAATTGCATACTGGCGGAAGATTATTTTCAGGCCGCGGCGCCAGTTTTCGGCCAAGCCTATTCTGGTGACGCGAATTTCCGGCGAGAGATATTTCAGCAGCGTATCCGTGGCGGGATGGAAACGCAGGCCGGGCGAAACGAGCCCGACCAGAGGCGGTTGCGGGTCAATCGCAACGCTCGCGCAATATCCATCGCGCTGAAAATCGCCTTTGCGTTGATGGCGGCGAACGCGCAGCCAATCATCCACGACTTGCACGGGCAATTGCAGATCTTCCGAGGCTTGCAACTCGATTACTACCAGGCGACCTTGACGCGTGACACCTGGCAGATCGAGCACAGCTCTGTCGCCTGCCGCGAGCGCGGGAACTTGAGAATAAAAATGGCGGGTGTCGAGCAGCGCGTCGAGTTTCGCGGGGTCTTCCAGCACGATGGATTCGAGCCATCTTTCCGGCGCGCCGCGATAGAGCGCGTGCTTGGTGTCGCTGGCTAGCGGGCTGCGATGGAGGCTGAGTTTATGGAGCAGGCGTTCGAGGGCGCCTTCGTTGGGGTGAGCGGCTCCGTGGAATTCGCGAAGCCGAAAAAAACTCCTTGCTTGGTCCAGCGTGCGAATTGCATGCCGTGAAAAGCTAGCGCAACTTCACTCGAGACGGCGGGGACGCGGCATTGGACAGTGGCTGCATTTCCGGGCAGCCTGGCGCGGACGCGTCGGATTGTGTCGTTCGCGGCATGCAGCGCGAATTCGATCTGCTCGCGCGAGACCAGCCAACTTTCCAGATTTCCGGCAGCGGTGGGATCGATTTTTTGCATGGCGGCATCGGGCTCGCGTATTTCGTAAATTTCAGCGCGCACGGCTGCTGCGAGCGCCAGCAGGCGTTCGCGCAAGCGCTGGCTGGTTCCTAGCAGGACGAAGAAGCGCAGGCCTTCGCTGGCGCGACGACCGGCGCGCGTGCGCGTCCAACCCAGCCACAAAATTCCAAACGCGAGAATATTTTCGACGGTCGCCGTATCTTCGCTGGGGGCGGCGGCGAGCAGTACCCAAGCGTGCGCACCGGCGTGCAGGATCCCGCGGACGTAGCAGCCAGAGAAAGAATTTTCCAGACCGGGAGTGGTCGTGAGCGAATCCACCACGGCTTCTGGAAATTTTTCGGCGAAAATGCGTGCGAAGCGGGCGCGGAATTGCTCGCGGGTGATGCGTCCGGCGGCGCGCGGAGAATCGGTGCGCAGAAATTCCAGCCGGCCGGGCTTGGCGCGGCCGAAACGCTGGACTTCCAGGACGATGCGATCGTCCGCATTCTCCTTTACGCGCAGGACGCGGCGGGTGAGATTGCGTTCGTCGGACCAGAGATGCAGGAGTGGACTTTTACGTTCGACGCGCCGCTCGAAATGCAGAGTGGCGAGTTCGGCGAGCCATGCGCCGTCGTCGCGGACTTCGAAGCTGCCGGACGCCGCCCGATCGCTGTGCGCGCGATCCAGGGCAGCTCAATCGTTCGCACGCGAATTCAACTACACACCATCATGGAATTTCTTGGCCGCCTGGAGAAGCTGCGAGCGGCTATTGCAAAACTAGGCCAGTGACACGTACGGAAGGATACTCTTGATTCCACTCGGCGGGAACATGTTCGAGCGTGACTTGGAATTCCCGGCTTAGGCCGGGGTTTAGCGGCGGGTCGCCGGCGGGCGCGATGACAAATTGCGAATCCCGCAGGATGACTTGATTAAGGCCGTTGTGAAATTCTACGGTGACTTCCATGGCGCGGATTGATTGCACGCCATCGTTCGACATCGTTCCGGTTACGTAGGTGAATTCCTGCTTGATCATGTTGGTGGAGCGCGACATGTGCAGATCAGTGAAATGGATGCGCTCGGCGTAGGCTTGTTCCGCGGCGCCGAAGGGAAGTTTCACTGCGACGGCGGGGCCGTGAGAGCCGAGCATACGCGTGAGGAGATAGAATCCACCGAACAATAGCGCCATGACTATTGCTCCGGCCAGAAATGCAACCGGAAAGCGGCGGCGCTCTGCGGTGTAGGAACTTTCACCCGGTTCCATGGATTGGATCCCTCGCGCGCCTTAGCGGCCGAACGCCAGACGCTGAATCAGCGGCTCGGGCAAGCCACCGGCACCCATGCGTTTTTGCACTGCTTCGATATCGTAAGGCACGCGCCAGAATTGCACGGACTTGTTGGCCACGTCAGCGATGACGAATGCGGCGCGTGTGTCTCCATCGCGCGGCTGGCCGACGGAACCGGGATTGAGCAGGTAGGTAGTGCCGTCCTCGATGGCCAACGCAGCGAATTGTTGGCCGGCAGCGGGTTTGAAATGCAGGACGCCGACTTGATCGTTATGAAGAGTGAAGCCGCCTTGCAGATGCGTGTGGCCGAAGAAAGTGATTTGCGCGGGAGCGTCGAGCAGGCTGTCGAGGGCCTGGGCGGGCGCGAAAACGTATTCGTCTTCATCGCGGAAGGCGCCGTGAACCATCACGAATCCATTTTCGTTGAGCGGACCGGTGGGGAGTTGCTCGAGCCATTCGCGATTTTCGGGGCGGAGTTGGTCGCGGGTCCAGAGCGCTACGGCGCGTGCTACAGGATTGAAATCGTCGGCGTTGGCCAGGCCTGAGCCGGCCTTATCGTGATTGCCACGAATGGTGATGGCGCCCATTTCACGGATGCGGTCCACGACTTCGTTGGGGTCGGGACCGTAGCCGACTACGTCGCCGAGACAAATTACCTTGTCCCAGTGGCCCTTCGCGGCGGCGAGGGCGGTGTCCAGCGCGGTCAGGTTGGCGTGAATATCGCTGAGAATCAGATAGCGCATGCGCTGCCCCCAGAGGCAGGATGCGAATTATAGACGAAGAGTGAGCGGGTTGCACGAAATCGCGCGGGGAAACTTTGCGGAGCCGGAGAATGAGAGGCTTATCTGGCTCTTAGCGGATCAACATGCAATCGCCGTAGCTGTAGAAGCGGTATTCGGTGGCGACGGCGTGACGATAGGCGCGGAGGATATTTTCTCGTCCGGCTAGCGTAGCGACGAGCGCGAGGAGGCTGGATTGCGGAAGATGGAAATTGGTGAGGAGCTGATTTACGACGCGGAGGGGCTTGCCGGGGTAGAGGAAAATCGCTGCTTCCGATTTTCCGGGGGTCAGTTTGCGGTTGGCGCTGCCGCTATTTCGCTGCGCGGATTTTTCTGCGGCGTCTTCGAGGGCCCGGACTACTGTGGTGCCGATGGCCAGGATTGGTCGCGATACTTTTTGTGCATTCGCGATTGCCTGCGCAGTGGGTGCAGGAATTTCGTAGGACTCGACGTGGATTTTGTGATCTTCGAGGCGTTGGGTGCGGACTGGCTCGAATGTGCCGAGGCCTACGTTGAGAGTTACGGCAGCGATTTCGATATTACGCGCGGCGATACGCTGGAGAATTTCGGGCGTGAAGTGCAGCCCTGCGGTGGGCGCGGCAACGGCGCTTCCCTGCCGAGCATAGATGGTTTGATAGCGTTCGCGATCAGCGGGTTCGTCGGCGCGCTTGATGTAGGGCGGCAGCGGAATGTGGCCCAGCCGATTGAGCGCTTCGTGGAAGCCGGTTTTGGAGGTGAAGCGCAGGACGCGCAGGCCGTATTCGCCGCGGCTTTCAGTGATGGCTTCGAGTTCAGGTTCGCCATCGTCTGCGCGCTCACCGAAAATGATTCTTTCTCCTACGGAGATTTTTCTGCCCGGGCGAACTAGGGTTTCCCAGGTGTCTGCTGCGAGTTGGCGGACGAGCAGGACTTCAATGGGACTTCTTAAGTGTTCATGGCGCGCGGGGTTGTGAATGCCGGGAGGATCGGCGTGAATTCCGACGCGGCGGCCGAACAGGCGCGCGGGGAGGACGCGGGCGTTATTGAGTATGATGAGTTCATCGCCGCGCAGCAGGTCCGGAAATTCGCGGAAGTGGCGGTCTTGCCATGCGCCGCTGATCTTATCGAGGAGCAGCATGCGGGAGGCGTCGCGCGCGGCTAGCGGGTGCTGGGCGATGCGCTCGAGTGGCAGGTCGAAATTCAATTCGTCGAGGTTCATTGTGATTCCTGCTTTGGTCGTCCGCGGACTGCACAGCGGAGTGGCTGTGACGGCTGTTGCGACAACTGCTCGCCGCGGCGTTACACTGCTTTAGCTTGCGCTCGTGAGTTCTAATGGTCGGGCCGGCGTGCGCGCGTGCCGCAGTTATTGTAGCGAATCGGCGCTCTAATCCTCGAATGTCTGGCGGAAAACTTGGCGGAAGGATCGGTGGTGATCAGCACGCGCGGCGTGGAGCGACTGCGCTCGGGGCATCCGTGGGTGTATCGCAGTGATGTGCGTTCGGCGCAGGCTGAGGCTGGCGCGATTGTGCGCGTTATGGATGAGCGCGGGCGGCTTCACGGGCGCGCGTTTTATAGTGACAAGTCGCAGATCGCCGTGCGCCTGTTGACGCGGGAAAACGTGCCGGTGGACCGGGCGTTCTTTACTGAGCGGTTGCGGCGGGCGGCGGCGTATCGCGAGACGATGGTGGAGAACACGGACGCTTACCGGTTGGTGCATGGCGAGGCGGACTTGCTGCCTTCGATCGTGATTGATCGCTACGGCGATTATCTGGTAGTGCAGACGTTGAGCCAGGCTTCGGAGCGGCAGAAGGCTGTGATCGTGGAGATTCTGGTGGAGCTGTTTGCACCGAAGGGGATTCTGGAGCGCAACGATCCGAAGGTGCGTCTGCTGGAAGGATTGCCGCAGAGCGTGAGTGTGCTGCATGGAGAGGTGCCGGCGGAAATTCTGGCGAAGGAAAATGGCATCACTTTTGTTTATGATCTCGCGAAGGGACAGAAGACCGGTTCGTTTCTGGATCAGCGCGAAAATCATTGGGCGGCGCGGCGATACGCGTCGGGCGAAGTGCTGGATTGCTTCAGCTATCAGGGCGGGTTCGCGTTGACGGTGGCGGGGGAATGCGAGCATGTGGAAGGGATTGATATGGGCGGGACGGCGGTGCAGGCGGCGCGGCGGAATCAGGAATTGAACGCGATTGCGAACGTGACGTTTCGCGAAGGGAACGCATTTGACGTGTTGAAGGAATATGACGAGGTGGGGCGGCGGTTCCAGATGGTGATTTTGGATCCTCCGGCGTTTGCGAAGAACCGCGACAGCTTGGAGGCCGCCACGCGCGGGTACAAAGAGATCAATCTGCGGGCGCTAAAGATTCTGGCACCCGGCGGATACTTGGTGACGTGTTCGTGCTCCTATCATCTGAGCGAGGCGCTTTTTCTGCAGCTGATAGCGGAGGCCGCGAACGACGCGAAGAAGAATGTGGTGGTCGTCGAGAGGCGGACGCAGGCGGGGGATCATCCGATATTGCTGACGATGCCGGAGACGCACTACCTTAAAGCGCTTATTCTAAAGGTTATAGAGTAGAAAAGGAAACGTACGGATATCCATCAGCTTCATAGTTACTTCGCCTTATTGGAAAAGACATATGCGGCGCAAAGATGAAAAACCACTGCTTCAAGCAAGTAGAGGATGTTTTCGAGCATGGGTCGAAAATATCAGAGTTCCTACTCTGTATCAAGTGGACTGCTACCTATGTATACGATTGAATATAATGTAGATAACTTATACTTGACAATTGGACGTGCATATTTTATCATCCCATAAAGCTAACATGTTGAACGGACGCTGCGAGAGGCCTCCGGAACCGGGTAGCTCGGGGGCAACCGCCCGCGTTAATATGGAGTGAGAAGGTTACATCGTGCTGAATGTTGACAAATTGACTGTGAAAGCCCAACAGGCGCTGCAAGCGGCGCAGGAAATGGGCGGACGCGAGGGGCAACAGCAAATCGAGCCACTGCATTTGCTGTGGGCGATGCTGGCGCAGGGCGACGGCGTAGTGCCACCGCTGCTGGAGAAGCTCGGAGTGTCGCCGACGACGTTGGCGAGCGAAATCGAAAGGCAGATTGCGCGACTACCGAAGGTTTCCGGCGTGTCGCAGCAGTATTTGGCTCCTGCGACCGACAAGATTTTGGAAACTGCGTTTGACGAGGCGCAGCGTTTGAAGGACGAGTACGTTTCGACGGAACATATTCTGCTGGCCATTTCCGCGGCGGAAAAAGACCCGGCGGGCCAGGCGTTGATACGAGCGGGCGCGAGTCATGACGCGATTCTGCAGGCGATGGCTACGATTCGCGGCAGCCATCGGGTGACTTCGCAGAATCCCGAGTCCACTTATCGCGCGTTGGAGCAGTATGGGCGCGACCTGACGGATCTGGCGCGGCGCGGCAAGCTGGACCCGGTGATCGGGCGCGACGAAGAAATCCGGCGCGTGATGCAGATTCTGGCACGGCGCACGAAAAATAATCCGGTGCTGATTGGCGAGCCGGGAGTGGGCAAGACGGCGATTGTGGAGGGCCTGGCGAGCCGCATTGTGGCGGGCGACGTTCCGGAAGTTCTGAAGCCGAAGCGGATTGTTTCGCTGGATTTGTCTGCGCTGGTGGCCGGGGCGAAATACCGCGGGGAATTCGAAGACCGTTTGAAAGCTGTGCTGAAGGAAGTCACCGAGTCCGATGGGCAGATTATTCTGTTCATCGACGAACTGCACACGCTGGTGGGCGCGGGCGCGGCGGAAGGCTCGATGGACGCCTCGAACATGTTGAAGCCGGCACTGGCGCGAGGAGAATTGCGGGCCATCGGCGCGACCACGCTGAACGAATATCGCAAGTACATCGAAAAGGATCCCGCCCTGGAGCGGCGTTTCCAGCCTGTATATGTGGGCGAACCTTCGGTGGAAGATACGATCGCGATTCTGCGCGGCCTGAAGGAACGCTATGAAGTGCACCACGGGGTGCGGATCAAGGATGCGGCGATCGTCGCGGCCGCGATGCTTTCGCAGCGTTACATCACCGACCGTTTTCTGCCGGACAAAGCGATTGACCTGGTGGACGAAGCGGCGGCGGGGCTGCGCATGGAGATTGATTCCCTGCCCCAGGAAATTGATGTGATCGAGCGGCGCATCATGCAGCTGGAGATTGAGCGGCAGGCACTGCGCAAGGAATCGGATGCGCATTCGCGCGAGCGCGTGAAGCAAGTGGAAAAGGAACTGAGCACGTTGCGCGAGCAGTCGAACGCGCTGAAGGGACGCTGGCAGACCGAGAAAGACGCCATTGCGCGCATCCGCAAGCAGAAGGAAGAAATTGACCGGCTGAAAACCGAAGAACAGCGCTTCGAACGCGCCGGGGATCTTTCCAAGGTTGCGGAAATCCGTTACGGCAAGCTGGCCGCGGCGGAAAAAGAATTGCAAGCCGCACAGAACAAGCTGGCGCAGCTCCAGAAAGATCAGCCGATGTTGAAGGAAGAGGTCGGCGAAGAAGAAATCGCGAAAATCGTGAGCAAGTGGACGGGCATTCCCGCGGGGCGGCTGTTGGAAGGTGAAGTGCAGAAGCTGGTGCACATGGAAGAGCGCTTGCGCGAGCGCGTAGTGGGGCAGGAAGCGGCGCTGGAAAGCGTGGCCAACGCGATTCGGCGGAGCAGGTCGGGCTTAAGCGATCCGAACCGGCCGATTGGCTCATTCCTGTTCCTGGGACCCACCGGCGTGGGCAAGACGGAACTGGCGCGGGCGGTGGCGGAATTTTTGTTCGATGATGAACGCGCAATCGTGCGGCTGGACATGTCTGAATACATGGAGAAGCACTCGGTGGCGCGCATGATCGGCGCGCCTCCAGGGTATGTTGGTTACGACGAGGGCGGCCAGCTGACGGAGCAAGTGCGGCGGCGTCCTTATTCCGTGGTGCTGCTGGATGAAATCGAGAAGGCGCATCCGGACGTATTCAACGTACTGTTGCAAATTCTGGAAGATGGACGGCTGACGGACGGCAAAGGGCGCACTGTGGATTTTCGCAACACGGTGATCATCATGACTTCGAATGTAGGCTCGACGGCGATTTTCGATTTGATGGAAAAGGATCCGAAGAAGGCGCGCGAGCAGGCGATGGCGGCGCTGCGAGAGATTTTCCGTCCGGAATTCCTGAACCGCATTGACGATATCGTGCTGTTCCGTCCGCTGGGCAAGGATCAGATCGAGCACATCATTGACCTGCAGATGCAGCACCTGGTGAAGCGGCTGGGTGAACGGCAGATCAAGCTGCACCTGACGGCAGCGGCGAAGGCCTTGCTCTTTACAGAGGGCTACGACCCGGCGTACGGCGCGCGGCCGATGAAGCGCGCGATCCAGCGACTGATACAAGATCCGCTGGCGATGAAGATTCTCGATGGCGAGGTGCATCCGGGCGATGATGTGAACCTGGATGTGGACGCGAAGACGGCCGAGATGAAGTTTTCGCGGAAGGCCGCGAAGGCAGGCGCCGCCTGATTTAACTTTTCGGGCGCCAAGGCTGAATAAAATGAAGACTCTTAAGACTGCTTTTCTGCTGACGGCGCTTACACTGCTGTTGCTCTTCCTCGGCGAGGCGCTCGGCGGATCGAATGGCATGACCATCGCGCTGGTGTTTGCCGTGCTGATGAATGGCGGAGCGTATTTCTTCTCGGACAAAATTGCGCTGAAATCCAGCGGAGCGGTGCCGATCGGCCGCGAGGATTCGCCGCGATTGTATGCAGTGATGGAGCGCCTGGCGGCCAAGGCGAGTTTGCCGATGCCCAAGCTGTATTTGATTCCGCAGGAGGCGCCCAACGCGTTTGCCACTGGGCGCAATCCGAGCCATGCGTCGGTGGCGGTGACGCAGGGGCTGATGGAAATCATGAATGATGACGAGTTGGAAGGCGTGATCGCGCACGAACTTTCCCACGTGCGGAATTACGACATTCTGACGTCTTCGATTGCCGCGACGCTGGCCGGAGCGATTACCTGGATTGGGCATATGGGGCGCTGGGGACTCATGTTCGGCGGTTATGGCGGCGGTGGGCGCAACCGCAGCGGCGGAATCGGAGCGCTGTTGATGGTGATCCTTGCGCCGATCGCGGCGGTGTTGCTGCAGCTGGGGATTTCGCGGCAACGTGAGTATCAGGCGGATGCTTCGGGCGTGCAGATGATCGGACATGCGAATGGATTGATCAGCGCGCTCGAAAAATTGGGCGCTTATAACAAGAAAATTCCGATGGATATTCCGCAGTCTACTTCGGCGCTGTGCATTGTGCAGCCGTTGACGGCTGGGCAATTGTTTTCGGGGCTTTTCAGCACGCATCCGCCGCTTTCGGATCGGATTGCGGAATTGCGGAATATGACGATCACGCGATCGTAGGGTTTCGGCTCAGCGGCGTTCGCGGCGCGATTATTTCGCGCCGCGACGCGCCTGGCGCAGTGAAGTGCGCCCCTACAACGGCATCATCAACCGCCAATTCGAACGCGAACTGCTGAGATATGCGGTCGCTGGCGCAGCATCAACCCACCCACCCTTCAAAAAGAGGCTGTGAAGATACCCTCTGAATTTCCATCTTGCAAAAAAGAAAGTCTGCCGTAAGCGCGCGGCCTGAGCCAAGTAAATCCGATCCGCAAACAGCCTTTGCTTCGCCAGGTGAACCGACAGCAGCTGAGTGGGCGAGCCGTGGATGTGGAACACCTCATCGGCGACGAGCATCCGGCCAGAGCTATGGGGCACTGCTAGGGCGTCTGCACCTGCGCGCCTTTCATCCAGCCATCGAGAGCAGTGCAGAAGCAGGCGGGCGTCCGGCGTTCGATCCGCCAGTGCTGATCCGCCTCTGGGGCTGGGCCTACAGCCAGGGGATTGGATGGGCGCGGGAAGTGGCGCGAGGCTGCGAGTTGGATCCGGCTTTCCCGTGGTGGACTGGGCTGGACGAAGTGAACTAGCACAGGCGCGCGGATTTTCCTGTGGCAAAGCAGAAGGAGTTGGAGGAACTGTTCACCCAGGTGCTGGCGGCGCTCAGCCAGGAAGGACGGATCACTCAGGAACCAGTGATGCCAGAGGCCAGGAAGAGCAAGGCCCAGGCCAGCAGCGGGAGTTACCACCAGGAGCAGGCGACTAGAGAACGTCTGGAGCGGGCAGGGCGAGGCGTGGCGGAGCCGGGTGATCCAGGGAACCGAGAGAGCAACCCCCGGAGCAAGCAGGCGCGCGAGCCAGGCCGACGCGAGCAGCCAGAGCGGCTGGAAAACGCATTGCAGGAACGGGAGAAGCTGCAAAATCGCAAGCAGGGAGAAAAGGCTGAGCGCAAAGTAGGGGTGAGCAGCAGCGATCGGCACGCAGGAGTGATGCATCCGTGCGATGGAGGATTGGCTCTGAGCTACAACGCGCAGATTTCCGCGGATGCGGCACAGGGGTTGATCGTGGGTGTAGCGGTAACCCAGGAAGCCAACGACACAAGCCCGTTGCTTCCAGCGGTGGAAAGCATCGCAGAACGGTTACAGCGAAAGCCAGAGTAGAGTGTGGCCGATGTGAGTTACAGCACAGGCGCGGCCCTCCAGGAGAGGGCCGAAGGAAAGGTGGATTTTCTGGCGAGCATGCCGCGAGAAGACGCGACCACGGGGAGGACCGCTCCCCACCGGCTGCCACCCAAAGCTTTCATTTTTCAGCCCGGGACGAATCGCTATGTATGTCCCGCAGCTAAGTTCTTGCGCCCCGAAGGATGTTGCCAGTAGGAGCGCGGGCAAGTTTCCGGCCGCTATTGGGCGAAGGCGGAGGATGGTCTAAGCGGTGCCCGCAAGCCCGAGTGCTGTCCGGAAAATCGCAGCGGCCGAGGCATTTTGCGTTTGGAGGAGAGCGCCGGAGTTCTGGCTTTGCTGCAGAAGATGGAAACCGAAGAAGCACGGGGAAGCTGTCGTCGGCGTGGCAGAGTCGTGGAATTTTGCCACGCCTGGATTAAAAGCAAGCTGGGTCTGCGCCCGTTTCAGGTTCGAGGGCTGGTGCAAATGCAGAGGGAGATGCTCTGGGCTTGCCTTACCTACAACCGTGGATCCGCTTGCGAAAAGCGCTGCCCACGCCTGCCAGGGGCTAGAATCAGAAAACTGGAGGGTCAGGAAGAGACGGAATCGACACGTGCAGCACAGGCTAAAAAGGCAGAATCTTTCTCGCGCCACAAAAACCAATCTGCGCGAGTGGTTTCTTCACAGCTTCTAACCCAAGGGTGGGACGGCTACTCGCGGTGATAGAGGCGAACCGTAGTACTTCGGCGAGGATTGCCTCTCGTAGTGCCTGTGTTCTTCCACCACGCAGAAATGTTACTGGGACGTAAAATTTGCAGGGGCGAAAGGTTGCGAAGCGTCTTTAGGCACCGTCCTCCGGAATTTTATAACTCCTCTTTATCAGTTTGTTGCGGACGCTGGGCCCGCTGTCCCACTTTGGTTCTTGGCTTGCACTTCCCTCCCCCGCAAGGGATTTCCGGAGGAGCGAAAAATATGAGTGACGAACGACAGGACGTAGTGATCGCAGACGAAGCCACCGCGCCGCGCTGGGTGGGAATCGTTGTGGTTGCTCTCGCGGTGGTCTCACTGGTAGCACTGGGTGCAGGCTGGACCGCGTCCACGCGCTCGAAAGAGCTAGAACAATCTTTCGCGTCGCAGACGCAACAGTTCAAACAGAACAATGATGTGATCGGCCAGCGCTTGGCGAAGTCTGAGGACACTAACGCGCAGCTGGAAGGCGAACTGAGCGTGGTGACCGACAAGATGAAGCTGACCGAAGGCGAGCTTAACCGGGCGCGTTCGCAGGCCAAGAAGATCAAGGAAGACGACGCCAAGGAATTGGCGGAGATGCAGAACCAGACGAATGCGCAACTCGCGACGAAGGCGAGCGTTGATGACGTGAACAAGATTGGCACGGACGTCAACGGCGTGAAGACCGACCTGGACGCCACCAAGAACAATTTGCAGATGGCGCGGGGCGAATTCGGCACGCTGATCGCGCGCAACCACGACGAAGTGGAAGAACTTCGCCGCCTGGGCGAGCGCGATTACTACGAGTTCACGATTGACAAGAAGAACTCGCGCGAGAAAGTGGGCAATCTGATGGTGGAACTGCATGCTACGAACCTGAAGAGGAGCCAGTACGGCGTCACGATCTTTGTTGACGACCAGCGCCATGAAAAGAAGAACTTGACGGCCAACGAGCCGCTGTACTTCTTTGAAAGTGGCGCACGCGCTCCGCTGGAGTTCGTGGTGAACCAAGTAGGCAAGGACAAGATTACCGGCTACTTGAGCGTGCCGAAGGCGAATGCAACGCACGCGCAGGCTGCTTCCTCCGGCGGCAACTAACGCCTTACGATGGAACGAGCCACTCCTTGGCGGGTTTGACTCGGTTCACCGCAGCAAAAAAGGGGCGCTCCCACGGGCGCCCCTCTTTTTTTGTTTATTCGGCTTTTTTCAGAGCGCGGTTCTTGCGGCTCAAGAACTTCTTGGCCAGTGCGGGGAGCTTGTCGTGCGGCAGTTTTCCTTGCTCGTACAACTTCACCTTCACCTTGGCGGTCTTCCGGCGGCGGCGCTGACGTTTCTGAGCTACGTATCTTTTGTCGTAAGACATCCAATTCCTCCCAATAAGTTGCGCCCCATGATTGTAGCGGACTAGGAAAAGGATGCAAGGCTGGGCGCTGATTTTCGGGCTCACTTCAAGTAGCATGGACGGGCTATGACCGCTATCGCAATTTACGCAGAGCGTATTCTGACGCCGCAAGAAGAGCTGCTGAACAATGTGATCGTTGTCGAAGGCGGGCGCATTACGGGCATCGGCCATCGCGACGAAGTGCACATTCCGCCAGGCGCGAAGGATTATGTGGCGGCGGGAATGACAGTAGTCCCCGGGTTTGTGGACGTGCATATCCACGGCGCGGGCGGGCACGACGTGATGGAAGCTACGCCGGAGGCGCTGGACGCGATCACTGCGACGGTGGCGCGGTTTGGATCTACTTCTATTGTGGCGACGACAGTGACTGCGCCGGTTGAGGATACTTGCCGCAGTTTGGAAGGAATTGCCCAGTACGTTCGCAGCCACCAGAAGACGGAAGACAATACGCGCGCGGCGGCGGAGATTGTGGGCGTGCATCTGGAAGGGCCTTTTATCAATAAGGCGCGGCGCGGGGTGCATCCTCCGGAGTCTATTGCGCTGCCTTCGATTGACGTGCTGGAGAAATTTCGAGCTGCTGCGGATGGATTGGTGAAGATTGTCACTGTGGCGCCGGAAATTCCCGGGGCTTTGCAACTGATCGCTCGCGCGGTGGCGGACGGGTTGGTGGTGGCGGTGGGTCACACCGACGCGGACTACGATCAGGCGCGCGCCGCGATTAAAGCAGGCGCGCGGCACGCGGTGCACGTTTACAACGCGATGCGGCCGTTTACTCATCGCGATCCGGGCGTGATCAGCGCGATTATGACGGACACGGATGTGACCGCTGAAATCATCGCGGATGGCGTGCACGTGGCGGGGCCGGCGATCCAGGTGCTGCTGGGAACGAAGGGATTCGACACGGTGTTGCTGGTAAGCGACGGGACATCGGCCACCGGGATGCGCGACGGAAATTACCGGCTGGGGAATTTTGAAGTTACGGTGAAGGGCGGTGTGGTCCGGAACTCTGAAGGCAAACTGGCTGGCAGCACGCTGACGCTTGATCGCGCACTGCGTTATATGGTGGAAGTAGGGGTGCCGTTTGTGGACGCGTTGCGCATGGCTACGATTTTGCCGGCGCGGCGATTGGGACTGGCGGGGAAAAAAGGAATTTTGGCGATCGGAGGGCGATGCGGATTTGGTGTTGTTGACTCCGGATCTGCATGTGGCCGGCGTAATGACTCGCGGAGTGGGATTAACGTAGCGAAGCGCGGCGCGACTTATTTGTTCAGCGGGATTTTCAGTTCTTCGGCGAGTTTGTAGGGATCGAAGGGGCTCAGGGAGAAGTAGCGGCCTTCGATGCCGATCATCGGGACCTTGCGCTTGCCGTTGTTGACTTGCAGGACGATGGCTTCGGCGGCGGAGTCGTCGTCAATATTGACTTCGCGGTAAGGGATGCCGCGTTCGCGCAGAAATGCATTTGGCCCGGCGGCAATCGCAGCACCAGGAAGTTGAATATACAGTAATGTCTGACATACGCCCCTTCTACTACATTTGTACCATAGCTATAAGATGCGCTCGCCAAGCCTGCGGATTCGGGATATCCAAAAGTAAACAAGGCACATAGGGGCTAAGCGGCCGCGTTCTGCACGCGCGAGGCGGGTGCGGCGCTGCCCGAACCGGAGCGGGCTTTCGTGGCGGCTTGCAGACGAGCGGTCGCGCGTTCGATCGCCGCATTGGGATTGATCCCAATCGGCTTCGGTGGAACCGGCTTTCGGCGTTTCGGACTTGGCGCGTTCGAGAGCGGCGGCGGCGCGGGCGACATCAATTTCTTCGGCGCGCTCGGAAACCTCCGCGAGGACGATCACGCGATCCGGCAGAACTTCGGCGAAACCGTACATTACCGTGAGGTAGCGCGTCTCGCCGCCTTTGTGATAGGTGAGAATTCCGACGCCGAGCTCGGTGATCAGCGGCGCGTGGCCGGGCAGAATGCCGAGGTAGCCGTCTTTGCCGGGCATTTCGAGCGAGTCAACGTCTTCGCTGAGAATGTGCCGCTCGGGCGTCACTACTTGCAGCTCGATTTTTTCTGGTAGCGTTGCCATGTTATGTTGTTTCACTTTGCGCGTGCTCGTGCGAACTACGCCGCAGCACCTGCCGCCATCTTCTCTGCTTTCTCGCGTACTTCTTCGATGGTGCCCACCATGTAGAAAGCCTGCTCCGGCAAATCGTCATGCTTGCCTTCGACGATTTCCTTGAAGCCGCGCACGGTGTCTTCAATTTTCACGTACTTCCCTGCGAGGCCGGTAAATTGCTCAGCGACGAACATGGGCTGCGAGAGGAATCTTTTCGATTTTGCGCGCGCGGGTGACGGTTTGTTTATCGTCGTCGGAAAGTTCTTCGATACCGAGAATGGCGATGATGTCCTGCAGTTCCTTGTAGCGCTGCAGAACGGCTTTCACGGAGCGGGCGACGTTGTAATGTTCCTGGCCGACGATGCGCGGATCGAGAATGCGCGAGAAGCTGGCCAGCGGATCTACGGCGGGATAAATGCCGCGCTCGACGATCTGGCGGCTGAGGTTGGTCGTCGCGTCCAGGTGCGCGAAAGTTGCCGCGGGAGCTGGGTCAGTGTAATCGTCCGCGGGAACGTAAATGGCTTGCACGGAAGTGATCGAGCCATTTTTCGTGGAAGTGATGCGCTCCTGAAGTTCGCCGATTTCGGTGTTCAGGTTCGGCTGGTAACCGACGGCGGAGGGCATGCGTCCGAGCAGCGCGGAAACTTCCGAGCCGGCTTGCACGAAGCGGAAAATATTGTCGATGAAGAGCAGTACGTCGAGCTTCTCTTCATCGCGGAAATATTCGGCGACGGTTAGGCCGGTCAAGCCGACGCGCAGACGAGCGCCGGGCGGTTCGGTCATCTGGCCGTAAATCAAGGCGCAGCGGGATTTTTCGGAATTTCCCGGAACGATTACGCCTGACTCCTGCATTTCGAGCCAGAGGTCGTTGCCTTCGCGCGTGCGTTCGCCGACGCCGGAGAAAACCGAGACGCCGCCGTGTTTCATGGCGACGTTGTGAATCAATTCTTGAATCAGCACGGTCTTGCCGACTCCCGCGCCGCCGAACAGGCCGATTTTTCCGCCTTTCAGGTACGGCTCGGTGAGGTCCACGACCTTGATGCCAGTCTCGAACATTTCGAGCGTGGTGGATTGGTCTTCGAGCAACGGAGCTGGGCGGTGAATCGGGTAGCGCTTTTCGTATTTCACGGGGCCGAGATTATCTACCGGCTCGCCGAGGACGTTGAGCACGCGCCCTAAGACGCCTCGACCTACCGGCACGGAGATGGGCTCACCGAGATCGAGCGCTTTCATGCCGCGCACCAAGACCTTCGGTGGGCTTCATCGCGACGCAGCGCACGCGGCCTTCGCCTAAGTGTTGCGCGACTTCGGCGACGATGTCGAGCGGCTCGGGATTGTGGAAGCCTTCGCTGGTGATGCTAACCGCGTTGTGAATCAAGGGCAGATGTCCCTCTTCGAACTGGACGTCCACGACGGGTCCGATGACCTCGACGACGTGCCCTGTTTTTTGCTCTCTCGTTGCCATGTTGATCGTTCTCCCTCTAAGAGCGTGAGTAGCAATTTGCGTTTTGCGCGCCGCCGCCGATCACGAATTTGCCGACGCAGCGCCGCTTACGATTTCGATCAATTCCTTTGTGATTGCTGCCTGGCGGATATTGTTCATCCGCAGGGTGAGCTTTTCGATCAGCTCGGAGGCGTTGCGTGTTGCTGAATCCATGGCGGTCATGCGCGCGGCGTGTTCGGCTGCGGCGGATTCCAGCAGGATGCGGAAAATTTCGCCTTCGAGGTAGCGCGGCACGAGGGCTGCGAAAATTTGTTCCACTGGCTGCTCGTAGATGTAATCCACCAGGCGGCCCTGGCCTCCGGGAGCAGGCTCGGTGGGCAAAGAGCCGCCGGGGCCGGCGTATGGGCAGCTAGTTCTTCGCCGTGCGGCAGATTTCTTCACCACTTCCGGGATCCACGGGCAGAAGCTTTTCCGCGCGCAGATTCTGCACCATCACGTTTTTGAACTCATTGTAAATCGCGTATACGGCGTCCACTTCGCCGCTGGTGTAAAGCTCGGCGACGCGAGCGGCAATTTCCTTCGCTTTGGAAAATTCGACTTTCGCGGAGACGTCGAGATATTCCGCGACAAATGAATAGCCGCGTTTGCGCAGCGTGTCGCGGCCCTTTTTTCCGACGACGATCAGTTCCAGCTTCTGCGCGTGATGTTCACGGATGAAATCCACGGCGTGGCGCAGGACGTTGGAATTGAAGGCGCCGCAAAGGCTGCGATCGCCGGTGAGAACCATCACCAGAATCTTTTCTTCGGGACGGCGCTGCAGCAAAGGATGCGCGGGAGATTCCATGCGGGCCGCCGCAGAGCGTAGCACGCGAATAATTTCCTTGGCGTAGGGCCGCGCGGCAAACACACCTTCTTGGGCGCGGCGCAGTTTTGCCGCAGCGACGAATTTCATCGCGCGCGTGATCTGCTGCGTGCTCTTCACGGAGCGAATGCGGCGGCGATAATCGAGAAGTGTCGGCATTTAACGGGACTATTTCGCCTGAGCCGCCGCCACGGGTGCGGACTTGATGGTGGTCTTGAAGCGCTCTTTGAAAGCGTCCAGCGCTTTTTTCGCTTCGCCTCTGTTGGCGTCGTCGAATGCTTTCTTCTCGCGCAGCGATTTCAGCAGCCCGCTGTAGTTCGTTTCGATGAACGGGTACAGCTCTGTTTCGAAGCGGCGGCATTCATTAACCGGCAGATCGTCGAGATATTTATTGGAAGCGGCGAAAATAATCAGGACCTGGTTCTCGACGGATAGCGGCTGGTACTGATCCTGTTTCAAAATTTCCATCAAGCGCTGGCCGCGGGCGAGTTGCGCTTGGGTAGCTTTGTCGAGCTGCTCGGTGCCGAATTGCGCAAAGGCGGCGAGGTCGCGATATTGCGCGAGGTCGAGGCGCAGGGTGCCGGCTACCTGGCGCATAGCCTTAATTTGAGCGTTGCCGCCGACGCGGCTGACGGAAATGCCCGCGTTCACCGCAGGGCGGATGCCGCTGTTGAAGAGGTCCGCTTCCAGGAAAATCTGGCCGTCGGTGATGGAAATTACGTTCGTCGGAATGTAAGCAGAAATGTCGCCGGCCTGCGTTTCGATTACGGGCAGAGCGGTGAGGGAGCCGGCGCCGAGTTCGTCGTTCAATTTCGCGGCGCGTTCGAGCAAGCGCGAGTGTAGGAAGAAGACGTCTCCAGGGAAAGCCTCGCGGCCGGGTGGGCGGCGGAGCAGGAGCGAAATTTCGCGGTAGGACTGCGCGTGTTTGGAAAGATCGTCGTAGAAGCAGATGGCGTGGCGTTTGGTATCGCGAAAATATTCGCCGATGGCGCATGCGGCGAAGGGCGCGATGTATTGCATGGAAGCGGATTCCGACGCAGTGGCCGCGACAACGATGCTGTGCTCCATCGCGCCGTAGTCCGTCAGCGTCTTGATTACCTGCGCGACCGTCGAGCGTTTCTGGCCGATGGCGCAGTAGATGCAAATCATGTCGCCGCCGCGCTGATTCAGAATCGTGTCAATGATAATGGCGGTCTTTCCGATTTGGCGGTCGCCGATGATCAGCTCGCGCTGGCCGCGGCCGATGGGAATCATGGCGTCAATGGATTTGATGCCGGTCTGAATGGGTTCGCGCACCGGCTGGCGCGCGACGACGCCGGGAGCGAGGCGTTCGAGCGGATTGCGCTGCGACGACTGGATGGGGCCCTTGTCATCAATGGGATTGCCGAGCGCATCCACCACGCGGCCGATCATGCCGTCGCCTACCGGCACGGACATTATTTTGCCGGTGCGCTTGACGGTGTCGCCTTCTTTGATTTCGGCGTAATCACCCAGGAGCACGGCGCCGACCTGATCTTCCTCGAGGTTCAGCGCGATGCCGAAAACGTCGTGCGGGAACTCGATCATTTCGCCGGCCATGCACTTATCGAGGCCATGAATGCGCGCGATGCCGTCGCCGACGGATATGACAGTGCCGACTTCCTCCACGGCGAGGGTTTGCTGATAATTTTCGATCTGCTCGCGCAGGATCTTTGTGATTTCGTCCGCTTTGATGTTGGCCATCCTGACTCCTGTTTTCTAGTGACCGACTGATGCCGGCGCTTTCGCGCGCCACGCGACGCCGTGTTTTTTATTCAGCTTCCAATTGTTCGCGCAAGCGGTTCAGTTGCTCGCGCACCGAGCCATCGTACACGGTGGAGCCGACGCGCACGACGGCACCGCCCAGCAGGTTTGCGTCTTCGGCAAAGCGCGCTTCGATCTTTTTTCCAGTGCGGCGCTGCAACACGGAAAGCAATTCCTTTTTCTCCGCGTCGCTCAACGCGCGCGCGGTGGTGACTTCGGCTTCAGCGATGCCCAGTCGCTTGTTTAATTCCGTGCCGAACACCTGCAGTATCTCGCGAAACAGATGTGTGCGGCGGTGATCCACGATCAGGCACACGAAATTCCGCACGGCGTCGTTCAGGCCCATTTTCGCGGCGACTGCGGCGATCACTTTATTTTTTACGGCGCCGTCCACTGCGGGGCTTTCCAGCGCGCTGCGCAGGTCGGTCGAAGCATTAAAGGTTTCAACGAACGCTGCGAGGTCTTTGCGAACGACTTCGCCGCTCTTGCGCGCAAGCGCCACGTCAGCCAGGGCCGCGGCGTAGCGTTCGGCGACGGCGCTCAAATGACGCTCCTTTCAAGTTCGGCGATAAAGGTGCGGATGAGCACAGCTTCGGATTTGGGCGCGAGTTCCTGCTTTAGTAATATTGCAGCGCGCTCGACGGCGAGGCGCGCGCCCAACGCTTTCAGTTCCATGCGGCCGGCGCGGCTTGCCGCGTCAATTTCCGCGCGAGCGGCCAGCTCGATTTTTTCTGCCTCGGTGCGGCCCAGGTCGCGCAGGCGCTGCGCTTCGGCTTCCGCGTCGCGCTTAGCGTCCACGCGCAATTGCTCAATTTCGCGCTCCAGCCCTGCGAGCTTGGTCTTGATTTCGCGACGCTGGCGCTCGGCGGCTTCGCGGGCGCGCGCGCCTTCCGCAATCTTCCTGGAAATTTCCTCGGCCTCGGTGCGGAAAGCCGGCGCGGCGTATTTCACGATGCAGTAGGCGATGGCCCCGAATACCAGCGCGAAGTTGAGCCAGCGAAAAACCCATCCGGTCGTGGTTTCGGCAGGCGATGTTTCGCCCTCTTGCGCAAAAACCGGAACGGCAGCCAGCGCGAGAAATATAATCACGAAGCAAAGCGCGCGAGCCGCGGACTTTGTATTGCGCACGGCTTCAGGTGTCATTGGCGCGCACCGCCGCGTGGGGGATAGCTACCTTCCAGAATGCCGCGCGCGATGGCGCCGGCCAGCTCCGGAGTTTGGAGCTCGACTTCCTTGCGAGCTTCGGCCAGCTCGGCTTCGATGCGCTTCTTGGCCTCGTCCACTTCCTTGCGGGCCAGACTGCGCTGAGCTTTCAGATTCTTGGCCCGCTCTTCGAGCACCGCCTGCCGAGCTTCTTCCTGTTCCAGATAGATCTCGCCCTGGGCTTTGCGCAGAGCCGCGTTGTAATTCTCCAGATCCTGGCGCGCGGCGGCTTCCACGGCTGCGGCTTCGGCGCGCGCGCCTTCGATTTTCGCGCTGCGTTCGGCCATGGCTTTTTGAATGGGCGTGAAAAAAGCCCAGCGCATGAAGAGATAAAAAAGGAAAACGATGATGACCGTAGGCACAGCTTGAAGAAACAGGTCACCGAGCTGGCGAAGGATTTCCATCGTTAGGAAAGCTTACGAATACTTTTGCCCCATTTGTTTCGTTTAAAACGTTTGTGGCACTGTTGCCCGGCATTGCGCGCAGCCGCTCCGGGACACACTTCTAGGCTCAAGCAAAGGCCGCGATTATCGCATCCAGTCCCGCTCCCGTCAACGCTTTACGGCTATTCTTGCATTGCGGAAGGAGAATCAAGATTCGATACATTCTACTTCGGACGCGTGCAGTAACGCCAGCGGGGCGCACTCCGAATCTTCGCGCAGGTATCGTCAGGGTGGGGTGCGGTTAGCGCGAGGGGAGCGATGTGTGCGGACCTTCAAACGCCTGGCGGCGCGTGACTACAAACCACAACTGAACGGCAATCATCGGCAGAGAGAAAACTAGGCTGAACCACATGGGAAATTGGAAGGGGCTGGGCGGAAGTCCCATCGAAGTCTGCATCGCGCCGGTGGCCTCTTCGTAACGCCCTTGGGCGCCGGGCAGAATTACGGAGATGATCGAATTGAAGATCGCGAAATTGAAGTAGTAGATCGCGAGGCTGCGGCCCCACTTTTCCAGCTTCAGCAGCCCGTAGGCCATCAGCAGCTGCACAGACATATAAGCGCTCACGATCAGCGCAGCCTTTCCACCGGTGAAAAAGAAACCCAGGAATGTGAGCGGCAAATGCAAAATATTGAGAACCGGAAACATGCAGGCGCCGACGAGCGCCAGGTACGCGATGATGGTGATGCTGATCGGCCGCTTCGGTGATCCGGGGACTTCGGTCGGCGCGAGTGCGGCAGGCGCCCAAGTGGATCCTGGAGTTGCTGCCGCCGTTGCGCCACCGCGGAAACGTTCTCGGATGGGGCGCGAGTTGAAGAGATACAGCCACCAGCCGCCCAGCAGCGCAAGCACCGCGTAGAAGACGGCCATACCGATGCGCACGGCTGTCATCAGATGCTCCATTGCTGGCATCCCGGCGCCGGGTGGCATCGCTGGGGTTGGCGGGGTTGGCAACGGCATCACCAACATCATGAGCAGACCCGGCAGGGCCATCACCAGAACCAGGCCACTGAAAACAATCATGGAAATTCTGGCCCATTCGCGAAGTTGCAGCAGGTTGACTCCCGTGGCGACGCCCCACGCCGCAATGCCCAGCATAAATATGGCCATTACAAAGCCGGCGTCGCGCGTGAACGCAGGCAAGTTGTCTGCGGGCATCACGGCGAAGCCGAGTAGCATGAAGGCGGCGGAAAGCAACGTCAGGCCAGAGCCGATGAAGACGATCACTGCGGAAATTGTGACACCTGCCGGGCGCTTCATCGTTCGCCTCTCGTGACGCGTCTATCTGCTTTTCGCGGGAGTATACACCACGCTGCGCGACGGCTAGCGAATGTCTGAGACGGCGCAACGCCGCATTAGTACGCGTAAGCCTGCAGCAGCGCGAAAACGACCACGCCCGTGACCGAGACATAAAGCCAGATGGGAAAGGTGTAGCGCGCGATGCGTTTGTGTTGCGGGAAGCGTCCGCTGAGTGAAAAGAAGAAGGTGATGAGCACGAGAGGAAGCGCCACGACTGAAAGGATAATGTGGCTGGCGAGGATCGACAGGTAGATGGCGCGAATCGTCGCGTGGCCCGCGGGAAAACGTGTGTCGCCGTGCAGGGCGTGATTGACGATATAGCTGACCAGGAAGAGCGACGAGAAGCCGAATGCCAACAGCATGCTGGCGCGGTGGGCTTTGCGATCGCGTTTTTTGATGAAGTAGAAGCCCGTACAGAGGGCGATGGCGCTGAGGCCGTTCAGTACCGCATTCAGCGCGGGCAAGAAAACGTAACGGCCTGCGAATTGCGCGGGAGCCCGATGCAAATACAGGAGCCAAAGCAGAAAAGATACGGCCGCGGCGCTGATTGCAACGATCGAGCCGAGTGCCGCACGTTGGTTGGTCTGCGACGGGTCCATGGAAGTTTGTAAGATACTACAAAATTTCCACGCCCGGCATCGGTCAAACAAATATTCATCGACACCCGCAGCCTACGGCAATTTGGCGGTGGCTGCGGGCGGAGCAGGCGGAACGTACTCCGCGGAGAGCCGGGAGCGTTGCAGGCGATACCCGTCGCGCGTGCGAATGTGATAGTGCTTATGCTGGTCGTTCACGAGTTTTACGGTGATGGTGCGCCAGCCGCGGTTGGGATTTGGCTTGGGATAGTAACTCAACGAATAAAGATGGGCTAAATCGTCGCGGATAGAAGCAAAGGCGGCTTGTTCGTCCTTCCAATTTTTCGCGAAATAAACTTTGCCTCCGGTGGCGGCGGTCATGCGCTGAAATACGGCGTTGGAAATGGGCTCGAGGTGGGCTTCCTGCGTGCTCACCATGTAGATGGTGGTGCCGGTGGATTGCGCAAGCTCGGCGACGTCCTCTGGCGGGACCATGCTGTAGTTGTCGGGGCCGTTGGAGAAAACCACGATTACTTTGCGTCCGGTGAAGTGCGATGCATCCTGCACGGTGAGCAATAGACAATTGTATAGCGCGGCGTCGTCTCCGGCGACGGTGGTGCGGGCGGCGCGCAAGACCTGCGCGCGGTCGGCTGTGAGCAGAGCGGCGCGGGAAAGATCTCGGCTGTAGGAATAGAACGCCACTTTGTCCGCGCCCTCCAGCGAGCGCACGAAATCGGCGATCGCATCCTGCGCGAATACGAAGCCGCGGTACATGTAGTTGCTGGTGTCGAAGAGCACGAAAACGTTGGCGCCCTCTACCAGCGAACTGAGCTCACTGGCTGACAAGCTCGCACCGGAATCTTTCTGTTGCTCGCCGGCGGCATCGGACGAGCCAGCGCCGGACGGCGATTTGGGGGGCAGCGCGCGAGCGGACAGGTTGCCTTCGCCGTAGGTCGCAATGTCTTCGGCGATGCCGTCTTCGGCGATCGCGAAATCCTGCGGTCGCAAGCCGGTAACGTACTTGCCCTTGTTGTCCGTCACAGCCACGTTCAGCTGCACCAGGTCCACGGTGACGTTGATGCGCGGCGGCCCGCTTTCCTGCGCGACCGGAGAATGGCCGACAAAAAAGGAGAGAGCTGCCAAGAAAACGATAACTACAGCGAGTCTTTTACGCATGACCGACCTCGATGTTGTTCGTTACTAAACTTTCGCAGGGCTGGCCGGGCGCGTGTCTCGCCGCCGCGGCGTAGCCGCAGAGTTTCTAGGGCTGAGGACTGCCTAAACTCGCAGGCAGCGAAGTTACTTTGCCCTGACGAAATTCTTCTCCGGTTTCGCGCATGGCGCGCAGAATTGCGGGCCAATCATTCAAGTCCGTGGCGAAAATTTTCGCGACCATGCGGCCGGTTAGCTCGGGCGCCAGGCGATTCAGCGTCACCGGCGCGTAGCCCATTTCATCGGCCAGGCGCGCCCAGTACAAATTCGTGGAATCCCACGTCTCGGCCAGCAAGCGGCTGGAATAGCCCTGGAACATGGGGAACGGCCTGACGTTTAGCAATTCGCAGGCGTAGGAGCGCGCGAGCACGGGATGGGGCACGCCGAAATCTTGCGACAGACGCGCCCAAGTGAGGTCCGCTGGATCCTGCTGCGATAATGCCTGCAATTCGCGCCCCGCCATTCCCCAGGCACCGGTGTCTTCTGGAAATCTGCGGCGAAATTCCGCGGTGAGATAGAAGGTATCGGCAGGTGTGATCTCCGACGACACCTCGGCGAGGCGCCCCGCGCGCAGAGAAGCATCTAACTGCGACGCTCGTTGGGGAATCATGCGATCGGAAAGGATGATTACGACCTTCGTGCGCAGGTTATCATTGTGCACTGCGGCTGCCAGAATTTCTTCTCCCGCACTTTGGTAGAGCGCGACGGCGTGTAGCTCGTTGCGGCTGACGTTCCACCAGCGCGGCAAAACGGCGTTGGTCAAGACGGAGGGCACCAGATCGGACCAGATCAGCGCCTGGACATTTTCCGGAGCGATAAAATCCTCTTCCATTTGCGCGAGGACGTAAGGCAAGTCCGCGAGCGAGCCTACCAGGTGCGCGCCGCCACCTGCGGGCGAGCCGCCGCCGAACAAGCGGGGAGTTTGCCAGAGCGAATCTTCCGTGCCCATGACCGTCTCGCCAGAGAAATCGTGCGAGCGAATAAGCAGCGGATTGTTATGGAGAGCCTGCGCTCCGGGCGGCTCGTAATAGGCGTAACTGAATCCGACGAGCGTGTCGCGGAAAAAAGGAACCAGTTGTCCCTTCGCTTGTTCTAATTCCGCGCCGGAAGGCTTGGACTTCAGAACTTTGGCGATGTCCGTGCGCATCTCCAAATCGGTATGGCGGTTGTTGTAGGAGCCGGCGGTGAAAGCGGTTCTCTCGCTACTGGTGAAGATGGGGCGCGGCATCTGGAATTCGCCAAGCTGTTCGGCGAGCGGCAGCAGCGTATCGCCCGCGGGAATCCCTTGCGGCGTGGCCGTCAGGCCGTCACCCAGCGCCAGCAACGTATCGAGCGAAACCAGGCGCTGATCGTCGAGCACCGCGCGGATTCTTTGCGCCACTTCGCGGTGAATGCGTTGCCCTTCGGAATTTGTCTGGCGAGGGCCGGCGATCAAATCAACGACTGCGTCCTGCGAGCTTTTTGCATCACCGGTGGTTGCGCGCAACACATGCGCTAGCGAGCTGCGTCCGGCATCGAAGAGTTGTGCGGACGTGGAGAAATGGGAAAAGGGCTTGATCATCCCCTGCCAGGATTCGTCACGGGCGCTTAGCGGAATCTCGCCCTGGCGAGCCAGGATTTCCCACAGCTGGATGTTGGCCTCGAAGATGCCCATCGCGTTCCCGCGCAGCGTGTGGTCGGGAACTTTATTTAGCGCTTCGGCTGTGCTCAGGAACGCGGCGATGGACGCATCGCTCAGCTCTGGAAATTCTGAAAACACCGAATACTGATTGCGAAATTGCGCGAACTTGGTGGCCATCAACTCAACGGTTGGACCGCTCAAGCGATGTCCCGGCGCGCGTTTGGCATCAATTTCACTCAGCACCAGAAAGGCTTCCGCTGGCGTGCCTTCCATGCCTACGCGGGAGAGTGCGAACATGGTTTCCAGCAGGCCCTCCGGACTGTTCCATCCTTTGGTTTCCACGCTCCAGTTGCGCGCAAGCTCAGTATTGGTCTTCTGCCGAAGAATGTTTTTCCATGCCTGCAGATTTCCAGGGACGTGCGGATCGCCGTTGGGGTCCCACTGAACACGAGTGACCAGAAGCAAAAGGGTTGGGTCGGGGCGAAACACCGACGACATTGCGCTGGGAGAAAGCGTCTTGCCGCGCAGCGCTTCGTAGCAATTGCGTATCCGAGGACGTTCGACGAAGTGCGCTTGCTGCTCGGGCGGGATGCGAGAGAGAGTGTCGAAGTAAGCTGCAAGCCAGCCGTTATCTTTTGTGAGCAGCCGAGGGACAAATTCTCCCACCGCGCGCGGGCTGGCGCCCACCAGATCCTTCCAATCTGCCTCGGCGCTCGGGCCACCGGGCACGATTACTCGCCCGGATTCGACACGAATGTAGCTTCCGTAGAAATCAAGGGGCGCAGCAAGGGGGACTAGTTTTTTCAGCCCGGGCGAATGCAGCAGCGCGATACGCGTATCCGGGTCTACGTGAGCCCATGCATAGTAAAGACGAGCGAGCGCAGGGTCGTGCAGAAGCGCATCAATTAATTGATGGCTGTCTTTGTCCTTGCCGCCTTCGCCGGAAGCCTCCACCCACTCTCGTTCGGTCAAAACGACGGGCAGCTGGGAATTCGGGTATGCGTAGGAGAACGGCTTGCCGCCTTGCAGTGTGACCTCGAGCTCGGGCAGCGGGAAGCCGGAATCAATCGTCAGAAAAGCTCTGCGCGGATCAGCCGTCATTACGTAGGTGCTCGCTTTTCCGCAGTCCGCCGTGGTCTTGTAACCCAGGATGTCGAGCAGTTGTTTGGCGTCAGCGCAACCGGTGACGCGAATGACGCCCTCTTTCCCCGCCAAATCAGAGAGTTCCCTGGCTTGCTGGACGTAGCGCCGCAGCAGAATTAGAAATTCGGTGGCACGGGTGCCGAGGCCGGTACCCTGATAGCCGATCAGGAACACGTTTCGGGCGAGCAGGGGCATCACTTCTTCGACGTCGGCTTTCTGGCTGATTCCAGCGATACGTTCAAACGAACGGAGAGGACCTGGAATGGTAGCCGTGGCTGGTTCCGATGTGACGACGCGTTCTTGCGCCGCGGACGAACCAGGAGGAACAGCGCTGTGAACTCGAGGGGCGAAACCCGCACAAACCAACGCTACAACCACGAACAGGGCCGAAAGACGCAGGGGACTTTTCATCGCTGGCACCCACGGCGACTGCCTTCGAAACGTTGCACAACTACTTCTTTGACCGACCGGTACCAATTGCGAGGCGCGCTTCGCACCGGCTGAAAGTTTACGTCGAGATCCAAACCTGGGACGTGCTTGGACCCGCTGGTTCGTGAATCCTACCCCTGTGCGCCGTCAGACGCAACGGGTATGGCGGCGGTCACCCAAATTTTACAAGCGCGAGACATAGCGAAAACCCGGAGAAGCGTATTCCGCGCAAACTCATCGTTTGCCGCTACGCCTGTTTGCCAGTGTTTACTGCGGATGAATTTTCTGCGAACGCGTTGCACAGGACTTGACCGCGTAGATTGAAGTGAAGGCGCAAACCCTGGACGGAAGCCCCGATGTGACAGCGACATTTGCGCCCTTGGTTATCTCGGTGCAATTGCCACGGTGCCGGAAACGACCGCATGCAGGGTATCGCTCCATGCCCGTGGCAAGGTAAGATCCCCAAAGGGGAGCGCCGACTACCACCATGACGAAAGATGACATTCAGCTGCTCTACGGATTCGACCGCTGGGCGAACAACAGGGTATTGCAAGCGGCCTCCACGCTTAGCGCTGAAGCGTTCATGCGTGATCTGGGCGGCAGCTTCGGTTCGATGCGCGACACGCTCGTCCACATCGTTGGCAGCGAACAGACTTGGCTAAGGTGCTGGAAGGAACCGTCCCCCGGTCCCGCTTTCGTCGCGGATTTGTGGACACGGCACGACGCTCGATTTGCTCCGAATACGTTTCGTGACTTCGCCGCGGTGCAGTTAAAGTGGGCGGAAGTCGAGCGAGAGCAGGCGGAGTTTGTGAATCGGCTAACCGACGAAGCCTTGGGAAGGATGCTTCCTGTTTTCGAAAAACAAATCAGTCTGGCGCACCTGATGCAACATTTGGCGAACCATTCTACTTACCATCGGGGTCAAGTGGCGCTAATGATGCGGCAGCTTGCCGCGAAGCCGCTCGCCACCGACTTCGCCATGTTTTTGATGGAGGGCCGCGGCGAGAGAGCCGCTGCACAGTAGTTTCGATCGCTGCGCGTGGCCAAAATTTGCAGGATAGCGGTCAGCGCAGTCTCGCGTCAATCAAGACCTGACAGCAAAACGTGGCCTCTCGCAACTTCGTCTGCGGCGACAACACACCGCCGCTTACCATCCAGTTTTCGAAATCCGTACAGGATTGTTTCGTCGTCAGGATGCCATCGAGTATAACTGGCGGCTTGCATGTCGTGAGCAGTCCGCGAAGGAATAACCACACGGAGAAATGAACTCTTTTTCCCCCGAGGTCGCGCAACGGGCAGCCACCGTTCATCCCGGAATAGCAGAACTACCGAGCAATCGAACTTAAGGTTTAAAGTTCCGCTATCCGCGGGGATAGGCAGATCCGCCTGCCTTCGTCCATCTGGTTTGGTGAGGCCGCAGCCAATGCGAACCGGCGCCCACGACCGTGCCCCAGGATTTGTTTTTGGATTCCCGGTTATATCTTTGCCGACAGTCATCGGCGGCTGCCCACATAGCCGCTCCCCGGAGCAACAGGTCATCGACGGCGCCCCGCATCGCTTCGATCGCCGCAGACGGAAATGTCGTATTCAGGGCGTTATTCATCGGCGGAAACAAAATCGCTCTCTTCCTCCGTCCCGAATTGCAAACGCAGCAAGGCGGGACATAGCACGAGTTCACAGACGTGCTCGGAAAATCGTTTCACCGGAAACCGACCCACGCGCCCTGGCACTTACTGGCGCAGGGTGCCGCGAATTCGATACAATCGCGGTTTGGACTGCGCTGTAAATTCTGGCCTGCCGATCGGTGCGGCCCATTTTCAAGGAGACATTTCATGCCATCGTTTCCCGGGGTTGATTACCTCGACTTCGATTCCCTGCTGAGCGACGAAGAAAAACTCGCACGCAATACCGCGCGGCAATTTGTGGACGCGGAAATCATGCCGATCATCGAGGAGTACAACCGCGAAGGAAAATTTCCGGTGCAACTGGTGCCACAGATGGCGGAGCTGGGACTTTTCGGCGCGAGCTTGAAGGGTTATGGCTGCGCGGGCATGTCCAACGTGGAATACGGACTGGTGACGCAGGAACTGGAGCGCGGCGATTCCGGCTTGCGCAGTTTTGTTTCGGTGCAATCGGCCCTGGTGATGTATCCGATTCACGCGTTCGGTTCGGACGCGCAGAAAGACAAATGGCTGCCGCTGCTGCAACAGGGAAAAGCGATCGGGTGCTTCGGACTGACCGAGCCGCAGTTCGGATCAAATCCCGGTGGGATGTTGACGCGCGCGGTGAAAAAGGGCGGCGACTACATTCTGAACGGCGAAAAAATGTGGATCACCAGCGGCTCGATTGCGGACGTGGCCGTGATTTGGGCGAAGTGCGAGGACGAGGTGATCCGCGGCTTCCTGGTCGAAAAAGGAATGCCCGGGTACAAGGCCTGGGACGTGCACGGAAAATATTCGTTGCGCGCTTCGGTAACTTCGGGATTGGCGATGACGGACTGCAAAGTTCCGACGTCAAACTTGCTGCCGGAAGTGGAAGGATTGAAGGGGCCGCTTTCCTGCTTGAATCAGGCGCGCTACGGGATTGGCTGGGGCGGCATCGGCGCGGCGATGGCTTGCTACGATACGGCGCTAAATTACGCGAAGCAGCGCAAGCAATTCGACAATAAGCCGATTGCTTCGCATCAACTAGTGCAGGAAAAACTGGTGTGGATGATTACGGAGATCACCAAGGCGCAATTTTTGGCGCTGCAGGTAGGACGGCTGAAAGATGCGGGGCGCGTGCATCCTTCGCACATCTCGATGCTGAAGATGAACAATGTGTGGATGGCGCGCGAAACGGCGCGCATGGCGCGGGAAATTCTGGGCGCGAACGGCATCGTGGACGATTACTGCGTGATGCGCCACATGAACAATCTGGAATCGGTGTTCACCTACGAAGGCACGCACGACATTCATAAATTGATCATCGGTGAGCGGATCACCGGCCTGGCGGCGTTTTCGTGAGCGGCGCGCGCAAACTGCACAAGGCCGCGGTTGCTTGGAGCATCGTAACCTGCGTGCTCGTCGCGATTTTCACCGCGGCGTTTCCGGCTCGTGGCGCGGATGCTGGCTCTCAGCCGAAAGTGCGTGCGATCACTGCATTCGTACGACTCGACCGCGCACATTATCAGGAGCAGATTCAGGAAACGCTGAAGTTTTTGCGCCAAGCCAAAGCTGCGTTCGAAAAATCCGGCTACGAAGTGACGACGATTCGCATCACCACGCAGCCCTTTCCAGAATACACGCGCGGCATGACGGACGAACAGGTGCTGGCTTTCTTCCGCGATTACGACGCGCTGGCCGTGAAGGAAGGTTTCGACGCGGCGATTGGTCCGGCGATGAGGAGCGACGCGGACGACCCGCACGAAGCGGAGCTGCTGGCGAAAATCATCGCGAATTCGAAAACTCTGGAAGGCTCGGTGTTCATCGCCGGGGAGGATGGGATTCACTGGAAGTCCATTCACGCGGCGGCGGGCGTAATTAAGTATCTGGAAGCGAACACGCCACACAGCCAGGGGAATTTCAGTTTTACGGCGTCGTCGCTGGTTCCCTCTGGCACGCCTTTTTATCCAGCGTCGTATTTCACTGGCGAGGGAAAGCAATTCGCGGTGGGGCTGCAGTCGGCGAACGTGGTGCGCGAAGTTTTTGCTTCGACGCAATCTCCGAACGAAGCCGAAGAGCGGTTGAAAAATACTCTGGGCAGGTACGCGGCGCAGATTGAAAAGACCGCGACCGAAATCAGCAGCGCCAGCGGCTGGAAATACGGCGGCCTCGATTTATCGCCTGCGCCGCTGATGGACGTTTCTATCGGCCGCGCGATTGAAAATTTTCTGGGTGCGCCCGTCGGCTCCAGCGGCACGCTTACGGCGGCGGCGATCATCACACGCGCGCTGAAAGCAATTCCGGTGAAGCAGGCCGGCTATTCAGGTTTGATGCTGCCGGTGCTGGAGGATACGGTTCTCGCGCAACGCTGGAGCGAAGGGCGGCTCTCAACGGATGCGCTGCTTTCGTATTCGGCGGTCTGCGGCACAGGGCTCGACACCATTCCGATGCGTGGCGATGTGACGCCGGAACAGCTGGAGCGCATCCTGGGCGACGTCGCGAGCCTTTCGGTGAAGTGGCACAAACCGCTTGCGGCGCGGCTGCAACCCGTGACAGGAAAGAAACCCGGTGAGATGACGGAGTTCGACGATCCCTTTCTGGTGAACGCGAAGATTCAGCCGCAGCCATGACGTGCGCTGAATCCCGTCATGGGATTTGCCCATTTGGATTATGATAGCCCGCCCGGAAGGGCGGTACCGGCCGCTGGGAAGCTGGGAAGGAGAGCAGCGAAAATGTTTAGCCGCGCACTGAATTCGAAGTCTCACTGTCTTGCGCGCGCGCGGGCGCAAAGGTTCCCTGCTGCAACACTACCTTGGCTGCGGAGCGCCGTTCTGCTTGCGGCGAGCGCAGCAGCGCTGTTAGGTTCCCTGCCCCTGCGCGGGCAGCAAACCAATTCCGCATCGGGTCCCGTGGTGGTGCAGCCGGGCGCGCCCGGGAAACCGACCAAGACGCTGCCGCCATCCACGAAGGGCGTCCTGCCGGCACGCTCGCCGGCGGATGTCGAATTCATGCAGGGCATGATCATGCATCATCAGCAGGCGGTGGAAATGACGGCGCTGATCGCCTCGCACACCGAGAACAAAGATCTGCGTTTGCTGGGCGCGAAGATCAGCAGTTCGCAGTCGGACGAAATTAGGTTTATGCAGCGGTGGCTCGCGGCGCGCGGAAAACCTATTTCGATGACGATGGCCGGAATGTCGGACATGGACGCCTCCGGCAAACCGGTGGCGCTGATGCCCGGCATGCTGACGCCCGAGCAGATGGAAGCGCTGCGCAATGCGAAGGACGCGGAGTTTGATCATTTATTTTTGACCGGCATGATTCAGCACCACAATGGCGCGTTGATCATGGTGAAGGAGCTGTTCAATACGGCGGGCGCGGGGCAAGACGCCGACATTTTCAACTTCGCGACGGATGCGGACAACACGCAACGCGCGGAGATCAAAATTATGCAGGCTATGCTGGAGAAAGAATCCTCCGAGGAGAAAAGATGAGTCAAGTGCCCAGTTTTGTTTTTCGAGTGGCGGTGGCCGCGATTATTTTGTGTACCGGTGTGAGCCGGACGGCGGCGCAGGCTCCAACGCAGACGCCCGCAAACCCGCCAGCGGCGCAGGAACCGGCCAAGGCGCCAGATGCCGATCCGAATCCGTTCGCGGCGCAGCCCGCTCCGCCGCTCCCGCCGGGAATGACGGGATCGGATGCGAACGACCTGCGCTACACGCTGAGGCCGGGGCTGTACGACGCGGGCGAAACCTCGCTAGGCATGAAGCACCTGCTACTCCTGAAGAAGCCAGACTCGTTTCAACTTGGCGTGAGTAACCCTGATGATCCGAAAGTGCAGAAAATGCTGGGCCAGCTGGGGATGGGCCTCGGCATGAAATTGCCGAAAGAGCTGCAACTGGTGATCGCGGAGCTTGCTTTCTCCAACTCGGACCTGGCGTTCCAGGGCGGCCACCTTTTCCAGGGCAACTTTTACGGCGTGAATATTTATGACATCTCCAATCCCGCGCAGGCTGCACTGGTGACTTCGATGGTATGCCCGGGCGGACAAGGCGACGTGTCGGTATACAAAAACCTGATGTTCATGTCGGTAGAGATGCCGAACGGACGACTGGATTGCGGCGCGCAAGGATTTCCGCCGGAGCCTCCGCCGCCCGCAGGACATGAAAAGGAACGCCGACCGCCCGTAGCGCAAGCCGACCGTTTCCGCGGCGTGCGAATTTTCGACATCTCGGATATCAAGAACCCGAAGCAAATGGCGGCGGTGCAGACCTGCCGCGGATCGCACACGCATACGCTGGTGGTGGATCCGAACGACAAGGACAACGTTTATATCTACGTCTCCGGAACATCGTTCGTGCGCCAAGCGGAAGAATTGGCCGGATGCTCGGGCGAGGCGCCAGACAAAGATCCGAACACGGCGCTATTTCGCATCGAAGTGATCAAGGTACCGGTGGCGACGCCGCAGGACGCGAAAGTCGTCGCCAGCCCGCGCGTATTTATTGATCCGCGGACCGGCGCGTTGAACGGTCTGAGCAACGGCGGCAGTCACGGCAAGAATGATGAGGAGACGAAGCCTTCGGATTCCAACCAGTGCCACGACATCACCGTGTATTCAGCGATTGGCCTCGCGGCGGGCGCTTGCTCCGGCAACGGAATTCTGCTGGACATCAGGGACCCAGTGCATCCGAAGCGCTTGGACGCGGTGAACGATCCGAACTACTCCTACTGGCATTCGGCTTCGTTCTCCAATGACGGGACGAAGGTGGTGTTTACCGACGAGTGGGGCGGCGGATTGGGCGCGCGCTGCCGTCCGAACGACCCGAGCAAGTGGGGTGCGGACGCTATCTTCCATTTGCGTGACGACAAGCTGACGTTCGCTAGCTACTACAAGCTGCCGGCGGCGCAGGGCGACACGGAAAACTGCGTAGCGCACAACGGCTCGCTGATCCCGGTTCCCGGACGCGACATCGAAGTGCAGGCGTGGTATCAGGGCGGCGTTTCGGTGATGGACTTCACCGACGCGGCGCATCCGACGGAGATTGCTTACTTCGATCGCGGACCGATTGATGCCAAGATGCTTGTGCTCGGCGGCGAGTGGTCAGCGTATTGGTACAACGGCAACATTTACGGCTCGGAAATTGCGCGCGGGTTGGATATTTTCGAACTGACGCCGACGCAATTTTTGACGCAGAACGAGATTGATGCGGCACGGTCGGTCCGGGTGGACACGCTGAATGTGCAGAACCAGCAGAAACTTGTGTGGCCTGCGAATTTGGTCGTGGCGAAGGCTTACCTGGATCAGCTGGAGCGGTCGCAGGCTCTGCCGGCGGAGCGGATTGCGGGTCTGCGGACGGCGATCAACGGCGCGGAAGGCTCGCACATGAATAAGGCTAAAGTGGCGAAGTTGAGCGGGATGGCGCCTTCGCTGGAGCAGAGTGCTGGCGCGGCGAACAATCCTGCTGACGCGAAACGGTTGCGCGCATTGGCGGAGATCTTGAAGCATCCGTCAGCGTAATCGCGTGACCAAGCTGATCAGAACAACCCGCTCGAGAGTATCCGAGCGGGTTTTTTCGTTTAAGGCGCAGAGCGAGAGCTTCGTGATTGAGTCACGTCGGACAAACGAAAAACCCCACCCTTCAGAACCGAAGGGTGGGGCCTGTTCTCGCGGTGATTAGACAGCGCGATAGCTCGCGCCGCCCATCGTTTTACGTATGGTAAGGAGTGGGTTGTGGTTGAAAGGTAGCGCGCAGTGGCTTGGTGGCTGTGAGTTTCTTGGGCCTTTTCAGAGCCTTGGTCTTTTTCTTGGTCGGCATGGCGCCCTCCCTGTTGCTGAGACTCGGCCTGGTGTGAAGCTGTGACTGTTGGTTAGGAGCCCTGCGGCGTGTACTTAAACTCGATTTTGTTGAACGGAAGGCTAACCGTTTCGGTTGGGGTCGGGGAGCTCAATTTGCTGAGGGGCTTTTGCTCTTCCAGCTTCCGGGCTTTGCGGAGGTGCTTTGCGCTCTTGTTCGCTTTCTTTGCAGTGGCCATGTATTCCTCCGGTTGATTTAGCTGCCAGACTCCTGAATGCAAGGCGGATACCAACAGCGCGCGACGTTGGTAAGGTTGAAACCATTGCGGTTAGACGCAGCGGGCGATTCGGACAGCGTTGAAATTTTAATCACGCGGTGGAATTTTCAACCATCTTTGTGCGGCAGCAGCAACCCGGACAACCGCGATAGCCCGCTGAGCGCAACAGACGGCGACTCCGCCGCTAGTCCTGTTCCCCTATGGTTTGGGCGTACGTCTTGCCGTAGGGATAAAACAGTTCCTTGCGGCCTTGTTGCCACGCCGCTTTCATTTCGGGAGTGGTGATGTCCCAGTCGGGCCGGCATTTTTTTGTCACCGCGCGCAGATCCTGGCGCAGTTCCTCCACGGTGGGCCGACCCAGGAACCAGTATCCGTTGTAAATCTTGTAGATCACCAGACCCGGCTCGAGGACAATCACGTGCGGGATCATGGGATTGTGGACGGGATCGGTGTATTCGGCGATGTCCAGATCTTTTTGCACCACGCGCCCGGCGTCTGAAAGAAACGGCCAGTGCGCGCCTATGCCGGTGCGAAATTCATTGGTCTCGGTGATGTTGTCGGTGCCGATGGTGACCAGCCGGCAGTACGAAACCTCCAGCTCGCGATGGAGCTGAACGAGGCCTTCCGCTTGGCGCCGATCCTTCGGGCAGAAACCGCCGCGGCTGAGCACGAGAACCATAGGATGCTGTCCTTGCAGATCGGAAAGCTTGCGGCGTTTCGCGGTGTGGTCGGAAAGCTCGTAGTCGGGAAACACGGCCCCAGGAACAATGTCAGCTCGCATGTAAACTCCTTAACGATTGGATGCGCGTTGCCGGATTCCGCCGTCGCTCAAGCGCGGATCGGCCACCGTTGCGCCACTGCTACTTCATGAAGGTTGCGACCAGCATCGCTATTTCATCTGCCGCGGTATCGAGCGCGAAGTGCCCACCGTCGACGATGTGGATTTCGGCCTTCGGAACGTCACGGCGGTAGGATTCCGGCTCCGAAGGATCGAAGGAGCTCTCATATTTGCCCCAGATCACCAGCAGGCGCGGCTGTTTCGCGCGCATCCAGGCTTGCCACTTGGGGTAATTTTCGACGTTGCTGCGGTAATCATAGAAGAGGTCGCTTTGAATATCGGCCTGGCCGGGCTGGTTGAGAAAATAATATTCATCGGTCCAGAGATCCGGATCGTGGCGTTCCAGGTCGGGATCGTCGCCCACGTGTCGCGCGCGCGTCGTGGGGAGCGAGAGGAGATTGGTGCGCAGGGCGGCTTCGTTCGGGGCGCGATCGGCCCAATAAGCGCGGCGTGTCTTCCAATTCGCGCCCAGGCCTTCGTTGTGCGCTACCGCATCCTGCACGATCAGCGCCTCGACGCGGTCGGGATGCGCCAGGATCATGCGAAAACCCACCGGACCGCCGTAATCCTGCATGTAGAGCGTGTAATGCGAGAGGCCGAGCGTTTCGGTGAAGTGGTTCATGACCTCGGCGATGTGATCGAAGGTGTACGCGAATTTTTTGGGGTCGGGCCAGTCGCTGTGCCCGAAGCCCGGATAATCGGGCGCGACCAGGTGATAGCGATCGGCGAGGCGAACGAAGAGCGGATCGAACATCCGCGACGAAGATGGCAGCCCGTGGAGCAAGAGCAACGTCGGCGCGTCTTTTGGGCCGGCCTCGCGGTAAAAGATGGAAAGGCCGTCGATCGGGATGCTGCGATAAACAGTCGAGTGTTCCACGGGACGTTCCTTTTCATGGCTTTGGCCTCGGGCCTGTGCCAGCAATGGAAATAACGCGAGCATCAAAGAAATCACGAGCGCGATACGGGAGCGGTGCAAGCATGATTGCGCTTGCTTCATCGCCAATCTCCTTGGGAAATCGAATGCAAAATGCCGGGCTTTCCGCACAACGCGTGAGAATCGCAATCTTTCCCGGCCGGGAAGGCGGCGCGGGGAATCGAATCTAACCTTGCGATAGTGCCAGTCGAACGCGTCACGGTCACGGTCAGCCCCACAGCCGGGGAGAGATTTTTGACTCAACTCACATTGGCAGTCAACACAATTAAAACCGTAGACATGTAACCAGCTTTTCTTGCCACCATCCCCCAATAACGGCTTGATTGGAATTGGCCCAGTTGGATTATGATAGGCCGCCCGGAAGGACCGTCCCAGCCAGGGGAAGCAAATCACATTTCAGGAGCCGCCATGGAGAGAGAACTCAGCCTAGAATTTCTGCGCACTGTTGAGAACGCGGCGATCGCTTCGGCGCGCACGATGGGCCAGGGAGACCGCTCGGGCTCCGACCAGGCCGCGGTGGAAGCGATGCGCACAGAAATGGATCGCGTGGGGATGGATGGCACGATCGTCATCGGTGAAGGCGAGCGCGACGAAGCGCCTATGCTTTTCATCGGTGAAAAAGTTGGCGCGGCGGTGCGCGATAAGGCGCGCGAGTACCCCAAAGTTGACATCGCCGTGGATCCGCTGGAGGGCACCAATCTTTGCGCGACGGGCGAACCGGGCGCGATCGTGGTGCTGGCCGCAAGCGAGCATGGCGGCCTGCTGCATGCGCCCGATCTCTACATGGAAAAAATTATTGTGGGGCCGCCGGCGAAAGGCGCGATCGATCTGGACGCGCCGGTGAAAGATAACCTGCGCGCGATCGCCCGGCGCTATGACCGCGACGTGGAAGACCTGGTGATTGTGGTGCTGGACCGGCCGCGCCACGAAAAGCTGATCGCGGATATACGCAAGGCCGGCGCGCGCATTCGATTAATTTCGGATGGCGATCTTTCCGCGGGCATTTCGGCTGCGGTTCGCGGCACTTCCGTGCATGCGGTCATGGGAACGGGCGGAGCACCCGAAGGAGTGCTCACTGCAGCTGCCTTGCGCTGCTTGAACGGGCAAATTCTGGCGCGGTTGGTGGTGGCAAAACCTGAGCATCTGGAACGTACTGCGGCGATGGGCATCAAGGATCCCAAGCGGATTTACGAGACGGTGGATTTGGCGCCCGGGAAGAAAATCATCTTCGCATGCACGGGTGTGACCGGGGGCGGGCTGCTGCACGGCGTGAATTTCTTCCGGGATGGGACGCGCACGCACTCCTTGATCATGACGCTCGAGGAGGCGGAAGTGCGCTTCATTGATTCCGTGCACCTCGACCGGCATCCAGGCGTCGAAGTGCGCTTCAACTAAGGCGACAGCTCGGGCACACACGAAACATTTTCAAGCCCCATTGCGTATCTGTAGGCGTCTAACCTGCAAGGGGTGAATTATGTCTAGCGCGTCCGGACGCCCACCAGCCGCCATTCCACCGCAGCGCCGCGGCAACAACGCCGTCTGGTGGATTCTGGGGATTGTCGCTGGCGGCATCGTGGTTATGGTCCTGTTCGGCCTGGCGCTCGCCGGCTTGTTTATCCGCAACCTGCGCGTACACAATCAGGGCAACAACGTTGAGATTCAGACTCCTGTCGGCGCGATCAAACTGAATAAAGATGTGCCGCGCGCGACCGGTTTGCCGGTCTATCCCGGAGCGACCTCTGGCGGAAAAGACAATAACGCGAAGGTGGAGCTTTCAGCGGGAGATGGAGCAGTGGGAATCGCCGTCGAACACTTCACGACGTCGCACACTTTGGATGAGGTGGATAAGTGGTACGCGCACCGTCTGGCTGGCAGTTTCCGCCGCGAGGAAAACTACGATCACCATCCCATTCACGGCGTAACCGTTGACTCCGATACGGACATAGCATTTGTGGACGACCACGGCGACGGCGCGCGCATCGTGGCACTGACCAAGAAGGACGATGGAGTGGATATCGTGCTATTTCGCGCCGCCAAGAAGGAAGCGCAGTAACTCCCGCCTGTGCTGTCCCGAAAAGTGCGCCCTGAACGCGACAGATCGCAAAGCACCGACTCTGGCCGAAACAGCCACGTGCTATCGTGCTTCTGCATTCCGGGCCGTCACATTCCCAGCCCGCCGATCGAATCCAGCGACCCAAGTTTTCGTGGATTGTTGCAGGCTTAAGAGTGTACCGAGCCTGCCCGCTCAGCGGTGTTGGCGCGAACGAAGTTCGGATCGTTCGGGAGCCAGCTTGGCACCCTGCCGATGCAGGCGTGCCAAGCCCTACCCAGAATCCGACCTGTCCATCAGGCGTTCCGCGCCATCCGGCCCCGCGACGACTAGCGGTGTAGCGCCGTCGCAGTGTGGGGCATCTGCTGTTGCCGGCGGGGCATATGGTGAGGCAACCGTTCCGCAGATTGCAGCGGCAACGGACGCACGTGATTGGTGCTCACATGCTCACTGATCGCCTGCAAACGCTTGAGGATGCCCTGCCACTGCGTCCAATCGAGCTGCCGCAGGTACGGGCGAAGACCCTGAATGAACGGATCTTCCAACACCGTCTCGCCATTGGTCTCCGGCACGAAGAAGCGGTTCAGTCCAACGCCTAGCGCTTCGGCAATCTTTTCCAGCGTGCCGAGACTAGGTGTCATCTGTCCGCTCTCGATCCGCGACAAATAGGAGCGAGATACGCGCGAACGAGCTTGTAGCTGGCTCTGCGTCATGCCGCGCGACTCGCGCAATTGCCTGATACGCTGGCCGATGTTCTCGACAGTTTCGCGATTCGGCCAGTTCTCAAACAGTTGGCGGTCGTCCCCCGGCAAATCTTGTGGCGACGGCGTCGGAATGACGAACGTCACCTTCGGGGGTAGCATCCGCAGACAACGACGGCAGTTGTCCGTGCGTGTCCGGTATTGCACTAAACCGCATACCTGACATCGAAGTACTTCTCGATCCAAATCCATGCTCGCTTCTATGGCTTCTTTTTCCGCCACCGGTTCTCCTCACAGACTATTCCGGCGATGCGAAGGGGAGGAACGTCACAACAGGGGAAGGCAGAAACAGGCGCGGGAGCGATTCTCCACACGGTGCCATTTCTTGTCAAGCCCTTTTTCGTCCTCTAGCCGGAATCATTTTAACTTGCCCGCAACGGATACCACAAGCAGAGGCCGTTACACTTCCCCCACGGCCCTAAAAGTGGTGCGACTTTTGTTCGCCCTCGCCGTTTCGCGTCCGCTAACGAGATGAACACAATGCCATTCAGCGTCATCCGCTGACAGTTTGTGCTTGCAATTCTGTTGCCCACACTTCGCATGAGTTTTTCGGGTTCGTTTGGGTGATTTGCAGGTCGTTGCTCGGGAATTCGCGCCCGCAAAGTGTTTGTGTTCAATGAATGAAGAGAACAAACACCGAATCGCTTGCGGCGACTACTTATTCGCGGCTGAAACTGTCTCAAAACAATACGTCTCATTTCTTCCGTGCGAGTCCGGTTGAGACAATTCTGCGGTAGGTCCTATGCCTGAGGCGCAGCGGTTGCCGGTTGCTGCAGATGGTCGTCGATGACTTCCGAGGCGGAGCCAATTGCGAACATTTCAGAGATCGTGCCACACCCGTGCCTGGGAGTTATATCATGTGGCGGCTCAAATACTCCCTGGATATGGTTTTGTGGCCTTCCTGGACGTCCAGTGCTGGCCTGCGGGAGGCCCTGGCGGCGCGGCTCCGCAATGCGGTAAACTCCAAACCGGGGAAAAATGCCAAATCGGGACGAATCCTGGAGCCTGCTGTGCGAGTACACGAAGGGTGAAAGCCTCCGCAAACACGCTCTGGCGGTAGAGGCTTGCTTGCGTGCTTACGCCCGCAAATTGGACGCGGACGAAGAGCTGTGGGGGACTACCGCGCTCCTCCACGACTTCGACTATGAGCGCTGGCCCAATGCGGCTCATCATCCGACGCAGGAGCATCCCTACGAAGGATCGAAGATTCTGCGCGAGCGTGGTTACCCCGAAGAAATGATCCACGCCATCCTGGGCCACGCCGATTACTGTAAGGTCGCTCGGATTTCCCCGCTGGACAAGACCCTGTTCGCCTGCGACGAACTGGCCGGATTCCTCACCGCCTGCGCGCTGATCAAGCCCAGCAAAAGCATTCACGAGGTGGAAGCCGCCTCGGTGAAGAAGAAACTGAAGGACAAGGCTTTCGCGCGCGGCGTGAATCGCGACGACGTTTACAACGGTGCCGAAAAACTGGACGTCCCGCTCGAGGAGCACATCGCTTTCTGCATTGCAGCGTTGCGCGGCGTGGCGACTGAACTGGGTCTCAACGGCACGAGCGCTGCTGCGGCAACGTGAACGATCTGGTGTTGCTGCAGCCGCGCAGCGGAAAGTTCCCTTCCTGGATGGCGCGTGATTCCGGCTTTCGCTATGCGCGATCCGCGCGTTCGATGCGAAATGTGTAGCAGCCCGCCGTAGTGCTGTGCACGTGGATGTAATCCGCCTCCGGGCGGGCGAAAAGTTTTTCGATTCCCGCGTCTACGTTGCCATTCTCGACGTATTCCACTGCTAGCAGTTGCCGTCCTCGCGCGTACGCATTCAGAGTTCGCGGGCTGTTGCGCAACGCTGCAGGGAATCCGGCGTTCTCCGGATAGCGCTCGCACGCATCCGCGTGAATGTACACCGGCCCCGGCAGTGGCAGCGATTCGAGACCATCGAACGCGTTGTAGGTAAACAGTGTGGCCTTTTCGGATCCGGCCGCAATGATTTGCAGGCAGTGGCGGCACGGAGCGCCTTCGCCAGCGATTTCAGTGTGCGCGGGATGGCCGTAGTGCGGGTCTTTGTGAGTACTGCGAACGGCATCGGCAATTTCCGTGGCTATCGCGACTACGCGTATCGGAATCATTTCTAGCTCCTGTGGTAAGGTGTCAGTGCTGACGCATCGCTTCCACACCTACTATGCCGCGTTTCAGATTTCGCGGCCATCCGCTTCTCGCGCTCAAATTTTCTGCAAATATTTCCACGGCGATTTGTGTGCTAGAATCCCGTTTCCATGGAACGCGCGGGAAATTTTCTGGGCGGAGTGTTGCGCCAGTTGAAGCGTCCTGAAGCGGCGGTCGCGTGGCTCTCGGGTGTGTGGCCTAGCGTGGTGGGAAAAACCTTGGCGCGGCACACGCGGCCGGTGCGCTGCCACAAGGGATGCCTGGAAGTTGCCGCCGACGGCAAGGCCTGGCAGAAACAGCTGGAAGAAATGAAGAGCGAGTTCTGCGCGCAGGTGAATAAAGCCTGGGGCAGCACTTTGCTCCGCGACGTCAAGTTCGTCGCGGCGAAGCCGGGGCCGCGCTACATATCTCACGAGCTCGATAACGAACACACTCCTTTCATCCGCCGCCGCAAAGCCTGAGGAAATTGCGGCGCTTTTCCTGCGGGCGCGGCGGCACTTGCGCCGCCCGTCTTCTGTACTAAGATGGATGTCATGAAATTCCGAGTGTTCACAATTGAGCTCGGTGGCAAACTGCGCCTATGGCGGAGCCTCCATGAAAATTAGCCGCGAAGACGTGCTGCGGGTCGCGCAACTTGCGCACCTGGAGCTGGCGCCCGAGGAAGTAGAGACCTACCGCGGCCAGTTGGACAAAATTCTCGCTTACATTGGCAAGCTGCAGCAGCTGGATGTTTCCGGCGTTGAGCCCATGACCCAAATGCGGCCTCAGACCGCAGACGGCCCCCAGCACTCGCATATGGCCGTGAGCGGCGACGGTGCACCAGCTGCCGGAGCCGAGCCCGAGCTCCGCGACGACGTGGTGGTCCTGTGCAACGTGGCCGAGGCCGTGCTGGCGGAGGCGCCTGATGCCGCCAAGCCGTTCTTCCGAGTCCCTAAGGTGATTGAACGATGAGCGCCGCGCCGACATGGACCATCGGGAACGTACGCGAAGCTCTCCTGACCAAGATAACCTCGGCCCGCGAATTGGCTCAGGACTTCTACGCCCAAGTCGCACGGCGCAACCCGGTGCTGAACGCCTTCCTCGCGCTCTGCCCGGAGCGTGCCTATGCTCAGGCCGACCGCGTGGACGCCGCCGTATCCAAAGGGCAACAGCTCCCGCCGTTGGCCGGGGTCCCGGTGGCTATCAAGGACGTGATCAGCACCCAAGGCGTGCGAACTACCTGCGGATCGAAAATCCTCGAGAACTATACGCCAGCGTATGACGCCACCGCGATCGAGCGACTGGAAAAGGCTGGAGCGGTAATCCTAGGCAAGACCAACTGTGACGAGTTTGCGATGGGAAGCTCGAACGAGAACTCGGCATACGGTCCAGTACGGAACCCCATGGCGCTGGATAGGGTTCCAGGAGGCTCGAGCGGAGGTTCAGCCGCGGCTGTAGCCGCTGGCTTGGCAGTCATTTCGCTCGGAACCGACACCGGTGGCTCGATTCGGCAGCCTGGCGCGTATTGCGGTGTTCCGGCGCTGATGCCGACGTACGGACGCGTATCTAGATATGGACTTATCGCCTTCGCTTCGTCGCTCGACCGGATTGGCCCTTTCGCTACGAATATAGCCGACGCGGCGGCGGTAATGTCCGTGATCGCCGGGCACGACTCGAACGACTCTACGTCGGCCGCTGTCGGCGTACCCAATTACGCTGCCGAGATGGAGAAGCCCATCGCCGGCCTGCGAATCGGCGTCCCGGAAGACTACTTCGGCGAAGGACTCGACCCGGAGGTGAAGTCGAAGGTACAAGCCGGCATCGCGCTGCTAGAAAAGCTCGGCTGCAAGCGCGTGCCGCTGAAGATGCCGCACACGGACTACGCGATTGCCACCTACTACATAGTCGCCACGGCGGAAGCCAGCTCGAACCTGGCCCGCTATGACGGGGTGCGCTACGGATTGCGTGTTCCGGGCAACACGCTGATGGATATGTACCGAAAGACCCGGGAACGAGGGTTTGGTCCCGAGGTTAAACGGCGGATTATGCTCGGAACCTACGCTCTCTCTTCCGGCTACTATGACGCTTATTATCTGCGCGCGCAGAAGGTCCGGTCGCTGATCGCACGCGATTTCGCGAACGCCTTCGAGAGGGTTGACGCGATCCTAACGCCGACCGCACCCACGCCAGCATTCAAGCTGGGCGAAAAAACGGCCGATCCACTGGCAATGTATCTGGCTGATATATTTACAGTTACAGGATCGCTCGCAGGTGTACCGGGAATCTCAGTTCCCTGCGGAAAGACGGCGGCTGGCTTGCCTATCGGCATGCAGATCTTCGCCAGCCACTTCGGCGAAGGCCGCGTCCTGCAACTGGCGCGCGCGTTTGAAAAGGCTGGTGGCTTCTCGATTTGAGGAGATGCGCCTCTGAAAGACCTCGGCCCAATTTTCCGGCACCTCGAAATCTCGCGCGCGAAATTGCTGTCCGTCGCCCAACAGGTCAGCGATCTGCGCTGGAGCGAATCGCCTGCGCCGGACTCCTGGTCCGCCGCCGAAGTGGTTGCGCACGTGACGATCATCGAAGAAACCACAATATTCGGCATGAAAAGGCTGCTGCGCGCAGCGCCCAAGCCGATGCCGTTGCGCAAGCGTTTCCACCTACCCTTGGCAATTGCCACCTGGCGCGGGCGCAAACTCCGCACGCCGATTCCGCTGGACACAAAGCGCATCCGCGACAAGCAGGAGTCTCTGGCAGGCTTGGTTGCGACCCGCGAAGCAACGCTCGCATTCATCGAATCAACTCGCGGCACCGATGTAAGCATCTACCGCTACAAGCATCCCTTCCTCGGCAGCCTCAACATGTATGAATGGTTTCGCCTGATGGGTTACCACGAATTGCGCCATGCGAAACAAATCCGTGAACTCGTAGTAACCTTCCACGATTAGACTTTCCTTTCCTGTTTGTGGCAAGAATGTGCAATCGAGAGCTTCGGAGCAAATTCGCCTGTTCCGGTGTCAAACCATAGAGAGAACGGGGGTTCGGCCGACCCGACTGAGCGGGGGTTCTAGCCGCATAGAACGGTCGGGCTATTGCATAGAGCTTTAGCAGCATTTAATTTGCTTGGAGCATCGAAGTAAGCGGAGGCCCGGCGATGGTGCGAATCAAGGTGAGCCAGAAAATCTTCACCGAAGACGAAGTGGTCTCTCTGACGGGTATCTGCACCGACCATCTGCGCAAGCTTGCGCAGAATAAGCACCTGGGCACGATCGCGCGCGCTGCGGAAGCCGCCGGCGCCGAAGCCGAAAAGTGGCTTTTCTCGCATTCCGATCTGATGATCCTCACGGTGCTGCAGCCGCGCTGCGACCACTAGCCGTCGTCACGAGCCGTCTTTGCTAATCGAAGCTGCTAAATGCGGCGCTTAAAAGCTTTTTTTCCGGCCTTCCAGTACGCGGGAAGGCCATTTTTTTGCTCGTCGCATCGGAAGTTGTGCCTTCCGCCGGCTCAAGCTATTCTTACCACGCTCAACCTCTCGTCTGGGAATTGCATCCTAGTTTCGTAGGGGAGAGCGCGCCGGGGCCAGGCTGGCGAATCTCTGAAGCATGACTCGCTGATGGCAAAAAAACCAAAATTCGAGCGTTGCGTGCCGAAGCTGCTCGGGCCGGTCAAGCGCTTCGCTTTCGCTTTGATATTGCTGTGCCCGGCCCTTCGCGCGCAAACTCCAACAAATCAGCCGGCTGGGAGTGCCGGTTCGCCCGCAGCTTCCACGCCCGCGCAAGAAGCCGCGCAACCCGGCCTGCCGACCGGCAAGAAGCTGATGCTCAAGGATGGCAGCTTCCAGCTGGTGCGCGAGTACGAAGTGGACGGCGATCGCGTGCGTTACTTCAGCCTGGATCAGCGCGATTGGGAAGAGATCCCCGCGTCGCTGGTGGATTGGGATGCCACCAAGAAAAGCGCGTCAGACGAGGCAGCGCGCAAGGCCGCGCTGATCGCCAAAGTGCACGCGGCAGAAGTGGCACGGCGCGCCGACACCATGGACGTGGACGCCAGCATCGAAATCGCGCCCAAGGTATTTCTTCCGCCCGGTGATGGACTGTTCGAATTCGACGGCAAGGCCATCTATCCGCTGTCGCAAGCGGAAGCGGACATGAAATTCAGCAAGACGCAAATGCTAAAGCAGGTGCTGATCCCGGTGCCGATCATCCCCACGCGACACACCATCTCACTGCGGGGCACGCGTGCGAAATTCCGGCTGAAAAGCACACAAACGGAGTTCTACATGCGCACAGCCGATGGGCGCGAGCCGCAGCTGGACCTGATCCGCGCGAAAGTGAAAGGCGACAAGCGCGACCTGGAAAATCTGGACGAACTTTTCAAGGAACAGGCCGCCACCGGAAAAATTTCGATCCCCATCCAGCGGTGGGAGATTGCGCACGGCGTGTACCGCTTTACGCTGGGCGCGAGCCTGGAACCGGGCGAATACGCGATGGCGGAAGTCGTGCAGGGCGGAGCGACAAGCCTGTATTTCTGGGATTTTGGCGTGGACGGAAATTTCGCTCCGCCCGCGAGCACCAAGCCAAAATAGAAGTAGCAGGCAACGCGGAACAGTACGACGCGGCGGCTAGTTGGTTGCGGCGGTTTGCGGCTGCAGCAATTCGGTGAGCAGAGTGGCCAGCGCGGCGATGTGAAACGGTTTTTGCAGCACGGAAGCGCCCTTCTCGGTAAAGTGCGCCAGCGTGGCGGAATCCAGCAGCGCGCCGCTCATGAAAACGAATTTGGGAGCGGAAGTTCCTGGCGGTGGCTGAAGCCGCTTGAAGAACTCTTCACCATTCATTCCCGGCAGATTGAAATCGCAAAGCACAAAATCGTAGGTGTGCGCGGCCAGATGCGGCAGCGCCTCTTCGGAGCTGGATGCGCCCTCGACCGTCATGCCGCGCGCCGAAAGCCCTTCCTGCACGATCTCGCGAATGCTTTCTTCGTCATCCACCACGTAAACGGAGTGTCCGCGCAAAGCTCCCGAGCCCGCCGGAGCGGACACCGCCGGCCTGACCGCAAGCGGCGGCGCGCTGATTTCTTCCACGAATTCCGGCAGCCAAACGCGAAATTCTGCTCCGTTGCCTTGGGTGGATTGCACTTCTATGGATCCACCGTGCTCCTTGACGATGGCCGTGCAGATCGCCAGACCCAGGCCGGTGCCGCCGCCAGGACGCTTGGTGGTGAAAAACGGATCGAAGATCTTGCTGATATTTTCCGCAGAAATGCCGGGGCCGTCGTCCGCGAATACGAAGGCGATTTTACCATCGGCGTGTTCGATGGAAACGCGCAATTTGCCGCGTTCGCCTTGGCTGCTGATGGCTTGTTCGGCGTTCACGATCAGATTCACGAAGACCTGATGCAAGAGCTTGGGGTCGGCTTCGAGCGCCAACCCGGCGGGCGGCGACGTGAGCTCAATCGAAACATTTTTCTGCGAGAGCGCAGCGCGCTGCTGGTCAATCGCCGCTTGCACCGCTTCCTCCGGCCGCAATTTCTTGCGCGCGAGGGCGGAAGGGCGCGCATAGGCCAGCAGGTTCTGCACGATCACCGCAGCGCGGCGCGCCTGTTTCAGTATGATCTCCGTCTGGCGTCGCGTGGCGTCGTCAGGGGCGCGTTCGCGCAATAAATCACTGACTCCCAGAATCGCGGTGAGCGGGTTATTGAGTTCGTGCGCCACGCCGGACATCATTTCGCCCATGGCGGCGAGTTTCTCTTTCTGCAGATTCTGCTTTTCCGCGGCTTTCGATTCGGTGATGTCGCGCGCCGAGGCCACCACTCCGTTAATTTTTCCCGCGGCATCATAGATCGGGCTGGCGCTCGCTCGCATGAAGCGCCAGGAGCCGTCCGCGTGCTTGGTGCGATAGTCAAAGTGGGCGTTGGCGGTACCGCCGCTCATCAGCTTGGCAAAAACTTCGCGCAGCTGAGGCACTTCGTCGCGGTGAATTTGTTCGCTGAGGAGCTTGCCGACCAGCGCCTGCGCCGAATGGCCCAGAATATCTTCCACGCGCGGGCTGACGAAAGTGAAGCGCCCCTCGAAATCCATCACCGCGATCATGTCCGGGAAGCTCGCCACCAGGCGGCGCACGAATTCCTGTTCCTGGTGCAGGCGCGCCTCGATTTGGATGCGCTCGGTGATGTCCACCAGGGTACCCTGCATGCGAATGGTTCGGCCAAAAGTGTCGCGAATGGCGAATCCGGAAGCAAGACAGTGAATGAGCGTGCCGTCTTTGCGGCGGTACATCACGTCCACGTCCTGCACCGCGCCCTGATAGACCACCTGATGCACCAGCGCGTCGCGTTGTGCGGGGTTCGCATAGATTTCGCGGAAATTGAGCTTTTTCAGTTCCTCTTTGCTTTCGTATCCCAACATGCGCACCAGCGCGGGATTGGCATCCAGCAGCGCGCCCTCGGGAGTGGTGAAGAAAATTCCTTCCCGCAGCGATTCGAACAGCTCGGTGAAGCGAATTTCGGATTCATGCTGCGAGGTAACGTCGCGCACCCAGCCGCTGATTGATGTGACCTGTTCGTCGTCGGTGAGCGCCTGCAGCCAACAGTCATAGAAGCGGCGGCGCGGATCGCTCTTCAGCTGAATTGAAATTCGTCCGGCCCAGTGGCCCTTTTCGAGAAAGACAGCGCGCCCGGCGATGGCCTCGGCCAGGGTGGGCTCGGCGATGAATTCTTCCAGGCGGTGACCGATGAGATCCTGAAACGAGACGTCGAGGATTTCCACGAAGCGGCGGTTGGCAACGCGAATTTCACCGTCGAGCGAAATCGTGAAGACGGCGTGGTCCAGACTGTCGATCAGCTCGCGGTAATTCAGCTGGGAGCGGGAAATCACTTCCACAAGCTTTTGGAACTGCGCTTCGGTGGAAGCGGACGCAACGTCCTGCGGCGCGGGTTTCGACGCCCGTGCCGGCGTTTGATCTGTGATTCGTTTGGACATGCGGGTATCCGGGCGCCTTCTCCGCGGAGAAAGCCACAATACTCCATTCTTCCCATCAATTTTACTGAGTGCGCGCGCGGGAGAGGTAAAGAAAGACGCGGCATATGCCAAGTTGCTTAACAGGCCGGAAGAACAGGGTGACCGCTTGAAATCTTGCGCTAAGCAAAAAAAAAGGGCGCCGCGAACAATCGCAGCGCCCTTGGGCCTGGAAAGCCCGCCATTAGCGGCCACCAGGGCTGAATTGAAAATTGTCTCTAGCTTTCGGCTACAGCGTCGGTATCCTTGCGCAGGAAATCCAGCGCAGCCGCTTCTTCCGGCGTAAGCTCCGGCTCCATGGATTCCGGCTCTTCCTTGGGGATTTCAGTAAGGAGCTGAATGTTGCGGTAGCGCTCCAAACCGGTGCCCGCGGGAATCAACCGGCCCATGATCACGTTTTCCTTCAAGCCGCGCAGGTAATCCACCTTCCCGGAAATCGCCGCTTCGGTAAGAACGCGGGTCGTCTCCTGGAAGCTGGCCGCGGAGATGAACGAATCCGTGGACAGCGACGCCTTGGTAATACCGAGGAGCAAGGGACGCCCAGTAGCCGGCCGCCCGCCATCGCGGATCACACGGTCGTTCTCCTCGCGGAAGCGGAACTTGTCCACCTGCTCCTCGAGAAGGAACGTCGTATCGCCCACGTCCTCGACCTTCACCCAGCGCATCATCTGCCGCACAATGCACTCGATGTGCTTGTCGTTGATGTTCACGCCCTGCAACCGGTAGACCTCTTGAATCGAGTTGACCAGGTATGCCTGCGTGTACTTTTCACCGAGGACGGCGAGAATGTCGTGCGGGTTCAGCGGACCGTCAATCAACGGTTCGCCGGCCGCAACGTGTTCACCTTCCTGCACGTTGATGTGCACGCCGCGCGAGATCGAGTATTCCTTGATGGTCTGCGCGACTCCTTTGCCGTCTTCGCTCTCAACGTAAATCTTGCGTTGGCCCTTGACGATTTCGCCGTACTTCACGATGCCGTCAATTTCGCTGATGACCGCCGGATCCTTCGGCTTGCGCGTTTCGAAAAGCTCCACGACGCGCGGCAAACCTCCGGTGATGTCCTTGGTCTTGGTGGTTTCGCGCGGGATCTTCGCCAGCACGTCGCCGGGTTGCACCTCGTCGCCATCCACCACCATCAAGTGAGCGCGTGACGGCATCAAGTATTTCTTGGTGCGGCCCTGCGCTCCGCGGATCAGGATCGTGGGCTGGTGTTTTTCATCACCCGGCGGCAGCGTCACGACCAGCTGCGACAACCCAGTGACTTCGTCCACCTGCTCTTCAATCGTGATGCCCGCTTGCAAATCCTTGAACTGCACCGAGCCCGCGGTTTCCGTGAGAATCGAGAACGTGTAGGGATCCCACTCGACCATGGTCTGGCCCAGCGTGACCGGTTGCCCGTCTTCGACCTTCAAGCGCGCGCCATAAACCACATGGTGACGCTCTTTTTCACGGCCCTTTTCGTCAACGACAGCGATCAAGCCGGAACGATTCATGGAAACGATCTGCTTGCCGCGGCCTTCGACGACTTTCAGGTCAATGAACTTCACGAAGCCGTTATTGCGCGCTTCCACCTTGGATTGTTCGGTGACGCGTGTAGCCGTGCCGCCGATGTGGAAGGTGCGCATGGTCAACTGCGTGCCGGGCTCGCCGATGGACTGCGCCGCGATTACTCCGATGGCCTCGCCCATTTCCACGAAGCGTCCGGTAGCCAGGTTGCGGCCGTAGCAACGTCCGCAAACTCCGCGCCGTGATTCGCAGGTCAACACCGAACGAATTTTCACGCGCTCGATGCCGGCTGCTTGAATCGAGTTCGCCAGTTCTTCGGTGATTTCCTGGTTGATCTCGACAATCACGTTGCCTTCGTAGTCCTTGATCTTCTCGAGTGATACGCGGCCCACCACGCGGTCGCGCAACGGCTCGACTTCAACGCCGGCTTCCAAAATCGGCTCCACGTAAATGCCGTCCGCCGTGCCGCAGTCGAACTCATTGATGATCACGTCCTGCGCCACGTCCACCAGCCTCCGCGTCAGATAGCCCGAATCGGCGGTCTTCAAGGCCGTATCGGCCAGACCCTTACGCGCGCCGTGCGTCGAAATGAAGTACTGCAGCACGGTCAATCCTTCGCGGAAGTTGGAAGTGATCGGCGTCTCGATGACTTCGCCCGAGGGCTTAGCCATCAATCCGCGCATGCCGGAAAGCTGCCGGATCTGCTGTTTCGAACCGCGCGCTCCGGAGTCGGCCATCACGTACACCGGGTTGATCACGCCCTGCTTGTCCTGCTCTTCCAGGGCCTTGAACATTTCGTCCGCCACCTTTTCGGTGACGTCCGACCAGATGGCGATGACTTTGTTGTAGCGCTCGCCGTTGGTGATGGCGCCGTCCAGATACTGCTGCTGGACTTTCACCACCTCGTGCTCTGCCGTATCCACCAGCTTGAATTTCACGCTGGGGATGACCATGTCGCTGATGCCGATGGAAACGCCGGACTTCGTCGCGTACAGGAATCCGAGTTCCTTCAGCTTATCGAGCGCCAGCACGGTCTTTTCCAGGCCGAAGCGCAGGTAGCAATATTGCACCAGCGCCTGCACGCCCTTCTTCTTCAGCAAGCCGTTGATGAACGGCATGTCCGTGGGCAGATGATCGTTGAAGATCACGCGGCCAACGGTGGTGTGCAGGAACTGCTTATTCAGGTGCACCGGCTCGGTGTGCGAGACGTCCTGATCGTCGTACGCGTTGGTGAGGTCGATCAGCTCACCGGTATAACGCATGCGAATCGGCGTGAGCAATTCCACTTCGTTCGCTTCCAGAGCCATTACGACTTCTTCCGGCGAGCCGAACGCGCGCCCTTCGCCCTTGGCTTGCGGCTTGGACTTGGTCATGTAATAAATTCCCAGGACCATATCCTGCGTGGGCACCGCCAGCGGATAGCCGTTGGCAGGAGACAAGATGTTGTGCGAGCTGAGCATCAACACCGATGCCTCGACCTGCGCTTCCGGTGATAGGGGAATGTGCACGGCCATCTGGTCGCCGTCGAAGTCCGCGTTGAACGCGGTGCAGACCAGCGGGTGAATGCGGATGGCCTTACCTTCCACCAACACGGGTTCAAACGCTTGAATGCCCAGCCGGTGCAGCGTGGGAGCGCGGTTCAGCAGCACGGGATGTTCGCGAATCACATCTTCGAGAATGTCCCACACCACTGGTTCCTGCGCTTCCACCAATTCCTTGGCCTGCTTGATGGTAGTGCAGTGTCCCGCGGCCTCCAGCTTGTGATAGATGAACGGCTTGAAAAGTTCCAGCGCCATTTTCTTCGGCAGACCGCACTGGTGCAGCTTCAGCTCGGGACCGACGACGATGACGGAACGTCCCGAGTAATCCACGCGCTTGCCGAGCAAGTTCTGGCGGAAACGGCCTTGCTTGCCCTTCAGCGTATCGGACAGCGACTTCAGCGGGCGATTGTTGGTGCCGCGCAGCACGCGGCCACGGCGGCCGTTATCGAACAGCGCGTCCACCGCTTCCTGCAGCATGCGCTTTTCGTTGCGAACGATCACATCGGGCGCGTGTAGTTCCATCAGCTTCTTCAACCGGTTGTTGCGGTTGATCACGCGGCGATACAGATCGTTCAAGTCCGAGGTGGCGAAGCGGCCGCCGTCCAGAGGCACCAGCGGACGCAGTTCGGGCGGCAGAACCGGAATCACATCCAGAATCATCCACTCCGGCTTGTTGCCGCTCTTGCGGAACGCTTCCAGCACCTTCAGCCGCTTGGCGAACTTGATCCGCTTCTGCAGGCTGGGGTCAATCTTCATTTTCTCGCGCAATTCTTCCGAGAGCTTGTCCACTTCCACGCGGCGCAGCAATTCCTTAATCGCTTCTGCGCCCATCCCGTAAGTGAACTTTCCTGGATATTCCTTCTGCAGTTCGCGCAACTTGTCTTCGGGAATGATGTCCTTCTGCTTCAGCCCCAGCACTTCGCCGGGATCGATGCAGACGAACGTCTCGAAGTACAGAATGTGTTCCAAGTCGCGCATCGTGATGTCCAGCAGGTAGCCGATGCGGCTGGGCAGACCCTTGAAGAACCACACGTGGGAGCAGGGCGAAGCGAGTTCGATGTGGCCCAGGCGTTCGCGGCGCACTTTGCTGAGCGTCACTTCCACGCCGCACTTGTCGCAGATTACTCCGCGATGCTTCATGCGCTTGTACTTGCCGCACAAACATTCCCAGTCCGTGACGGGGCCGAAAATCTTGGCGCAGAACAGGCCGTCGCGTTCCGGTTTGAACGTGCGGTAATTGATGGTCTCCGGCTTGGTCACTTCACCATGCGACCAGGAACGGATTTTCTCAGGACTCGCCAGGCTGATGCGAATGGAATCAAAATCCGCTATTTGGCTGGCGCGATCATACGGGCTCGATCGATACAAGGGCGATCCTCCTGTCCCGCAGAGCGGGACCCTAATCCAGAAAAACAAGAGCAGTAACTAGGATATGTTGCGCTCCGCGGAATTTCTCCGCGGAGCGATTGCCTGCAGTTAGTCCGCGGCTTCCACTTTTTCCAGCTGCGGTTTTTGCCGCTTCATCAATTCGATATCCAGGCACAAGGACTGCAACTCGCGCACCAAGACGTTGAAGGACTCCGGCACGCCAGGCTCAATCCCCGGCTCGCCCTTCACAATCGCCTCGTAAATTTTCGCGCGGCCATACACGTCGTCGGACTTCGCGGTCAGCAGCTCCTGGAGAATGTGCGCCGCGCCATAAGCTTCCAACGCCCACACTTCCATTTCTCCGAATCGCTGTCCGCCGAATTGCGCCTTGCCACCCAGCGGCTGCTGCGTGATCAGTGAGTAAGGCCCGATAGAGCGAGCGTGAATCTTGTCGTCCACCAAGTGCGAGAGCTTGAGCATGTAGATGTATCCCACGGTCACTTGCTGCGCGAACAGATCGCCGGTCATGCCGTCGTAGAGCGAAATCTTTCCGCTCTCCGGCAGCTCGGTGAATTGCAGCAAGTGGCGGATGTCGCCTTCGCGCGCGCCGTCGAATACCGGCGTGGCGAACGGCACACCGTCGCGGAAGCTATGCGCCAGGTCCAGAATCTCGTCGTCGTCCATGCCGGTGATGGTCTTCCACACCGCCGTGGGACCAAACGCATCCTTGAACCATTTGCGCACGCCTTCTGCGCGCGTTTCCTTGTCGAGCAGCTTCCCGATTTTCTCGCCGAGCTCTTTCGAAGCCCAGCCCAAGTGCGTTTCGAGAATCTGTCCGACGTTCATACGCGAAGGAACGCCCAGCGGGTTCAGCACGATTTCCACCGGTGTGCCATCCGGCATGTAGGGCATGTCTTCCTTCGGAACGATGCGCGCGATCACGCCCTTGTTGCCGTGGCGTCCGGCCATCTTGTCTCCGACCGAGAGCTTGCGCTTCATGGCGATGTAGCACTTCACCAGCTTGATCACACCCGGAGGCAACTCATCGCCCTTCTTCAGCTTGCCGATGCGCTCGTCGGTGATTTTGCGCAGCACATCGATCTGCCGCGAGGTCATTTCTTCGACCTCGTCGATTTTCTCGATGAGCAGCGGATCCTTGTCGTTGAGCCGCAAGCGCTTCAAGTTGCGCGTGGAAATCTTTTCCAGAATGTCGCGCGTCAACTCGCTGCCCTTGGTCAGCAAACGCTTGTTGGTGCGCTCGTCGTGCAGGTCGGCGGTCAACGTCTGTCCGCCCAGCAAGTCGTTCAAGCGCTTCAAGCGTTCGTCGGTGAGAATGCGGATTTCATCGGCCAGGTTCTTCTCGAGCTTCGCGACCTGCGCGGCTTCGATGGCCTTGTGGCGTTCGTCCTTCTCCGCACCCTTGCGGCAGAAGATCTTCACGTCCACGATGGTGCCTTCGATGCCCGGCGGGCAATAGAGCGAGGCGTCGCGCACGTCTCCGGCTTTTTCACCGAAAATCGCGCGCAGCAGTTTTTCTTCCGGCGTCAGCGTGGTTTCGCCCTTCGGCGTCACTTTGCCCACCAGAATGTCGCCCGGCTTCACTGTGGCGCCGATGCGGATCACTCCGCTTTCGTCCAGATTGCGCAGGAAGCTCTCGTTGATGTTGGGAATGTCGCGAGTAATTTCCTCGGGACCCAGCTTGGTGTCGCGCGCTTCGATTTCATACTCTTCGATGTGAATCGAAGTGTAGTAATCCTCTTCCACCAGCTTTTCGCTGACAAGAATCGCGTCCTCGAAGTTGTACCCGCGCCAGGGCACGAAGGCCACCAGCACATTGCGGCCGAGCGCCAGCTCGCCGCGATCCGTGCAAGGACCGTCGGCCAGCACTTGACCCTGCTTCACGCGGTCGCCCGCCCGAACCAGCGGCTTCTGGCTGATGCAAGTGTTCTGGTTCGAGCGCTTGAACTTCGTCAGCAGGTAAATGTCCGACCCGACTTCGCGGCTCAGTACGCCGGACTGATCGGATTCCACGCGCACGATCACGCGCTCGGAGTCCACCTGGTCCACGATGCCATCGCGCTTGCACACGATGACCGCGCCCGAGTCGCGAGCCGTAACGCGTTCCATCCCCGTGCCCACCAGAGGAGCGTCGCCACGAATCAGCGGCACAGCCTGGCGCTGCATGTTCGAGCCCATCAGCGCGCGGTTGGCGTCGTCGTTCTCGAGGAACGGGATCAAGCTAGCTGCAACCGATACGAGTTGCTTCGGCGAGACGTCAATATAGTCAACTTCCTCGCGGCTCTTCAGCACGAAGTTGCCGGCCTGGCGGCAGTTCACTAGTTCCGTCGTGATGCGTTCTTTTTCGTCGAGCGAAGCGTTGGCCTGCGCCACGACGTAGCGGTCTTCTTCCCAGGCCGAAAGATAGAAGCAATGCGCAGCCCAGACCACGCGCCGCCGCTTCAATTCTTCGTTGGCATCCTCGACTTTTTCCTTCTCGACGATTTCCCCGGCCTTGAATTCGCTATCGCCGGAGTTGACGATCTGCACGAAGTCAATCACGCGCCCGTTCTTCACCTTGCGGTACGGCGATTCGATGAAGCCGAACTCGTTGATCCGCGCATAGGACGAAAGTGAGCTGATCAAACCGATGTTCGGGCCTTCCGGCGTTTCAATCGGGCAGATGCGGCCGTAGTGCGTCGGGTGCACGTCACGTACTTCGAATCCGGCGCGTTCACGCGACAAGCCGCCTGGTCCCAAAGCCGAAAGACGCCGCTTGTGCGTGATTTCACTCAGCGGATTGGTCTGGTCCATGAACTGTGAAAGCTGCGAACTGCCGAAGAATTCGCGAATCGCAGCCATGACGGGCTTCGCGTTCACCAAATCGTGCGGCATGGCCGTGGACATTTCCTGGTACACGGACATCTTTTCCTTGATCGCGCGCTCCATGCGCACCAAGCCGATGCGGAACTGGTTCTCGAGGAGCTCGCCCACCGCCCGGACGCGGCGATTGCCCAAGTGATCGATGTCGTCCACCGAGCCCACGTTCTTGCGCAGCTTCAGTAAATACTTGATCGCCGCGACGAAGTCCGAAGGATCCAGGGTGCGCTTCTCCAGCGGGGTTTCCAGGCCCAGCTTGATGTTGAACTTCAGCCGCCCCACTTTGCTGAAATCGTACTTGCGCGCATCGAAAAACATTCCGTTGAAAAGCGCTGTCGCGGTTTCCAGCGTCGGAGGATCGCCCGGGCGCAGCTTGCGGTAGATTTCGATCAGCGCTTCCTTCGGCGAACGGATGGAGTCCTTCTCCAGCGTGCGCGTGACGATGATGCCGGTGTCGTCGCGGTCCGGGAAGCAGACGTCCACTTCGGTGATTCCCGCTTCGGCAATCGAAGCCCACATTTCCGCGGTTAGCGGCTTGTTGGCCTCGAGCAGCACTTCGCCGGTCTGGCGGTTCACGAGTTCGCTTACGGTGACGGCGGTTTCAAGGTCAGCCACGCCAATTTCGGCCTGGGTGACGCGCGCCTTCACCAGCTCCTTGTACAGCGGCTCGGTGATGCGCTTGTGCGCGCCCACCAGTGTCTCGCCCGATTTCGGGTGCTTGATTTCCTTGCTCAGCTTGCGGTCAATCAAGCCTTCCGAAGCGTTCCAGTACAGCTCGCCGTCGCGCAGAGAAATGCGCTCCACTTGATAGAACGTGCGCAAGATGTCTTCGTTCGACTTCAATCCCAGCGCGCGCAGGAAAATCGAGCCCAGGAATTTGCGCTTGCGGTCAATGCGCACGTACAGAATGTTCTTGGTGTCGTACTCGAACTCCACCCACGATCCGCGGTAAGGAATAATCTTGCCGAGAAAGTAGCTGCGATTGTTCGACGTCTCAAAGAACACGCCCGGCGAACGGTGCAACTGGCTGACGATCACGCGCTCGGTGCCGTTGATGATGAACGTGCCGTTCTCGGTCATCAGCGGAATATCGCCGAAGAAAACTTCCTGCTCCTTGATGTCGCGAATGGACTTCGCGCCGGTATCCGGATCCTTGTCGTAAATCGTCAGACGAATCGTGACCTTCAGCGGCGCGGAATACGTCATGCCGCGTTCCTGGCATTCGTTCACGTCATACTTCAGCTGCAGAGTGACGGGGTCGCCGCACTTGTTGCAAAAAGTGGGCGTGTTCTTGTTGAACGTGCCGCACTTCGCACACAGCACGTCGCCGGTCTTATAAGGATTGGTGACGACCGAAGCTCCGCAATTGCGGCAGGTGGCGCGCAAGTGGTGCAGGCCGCGCAGATGGCCGCACTTGCACTCCCAGTTTCCGATCGCGTAGTCGACGAAATCCAGCTGCGAGAGGCCGCGAAAATCCTGAATCGGAAATACCGAGGCGAAAACCGACTGCAATCCAGAATCTTCGCGCTCGCTCGGCAGCAAATCCATCTGCAAAAACCGTTGATAGGACTTCTTCTGTACGTCAATCAGGTTCGGAATCTGCACCGTGGTCTTGATTTTTGCGAAGTCCAGGCGTGCTCGTTCCCGATTGGCGCGATTACCGTTGCGATTGCTCATGGACCATCCTTAAATATAATTTCATGCCGGAAATGACGATGCGGATAGACACCCGCCCCGTCAGTCCGGGAAGGACGTATTGTGAGGTACCAGGATCCTCAGGAGTGCGCGCGTACGCGAATTCCTTCGCGGCCCGTCCGCAATGATTTCGCGGGCCGCACTGCCAGGCGTTACTTGACTTCGACTTTTGCGCCGGCGTCTTCGAATTTCTTCTTGATGGTGGCCGCTTCTTCTTTGTTGACGCCCTCTTTCACCGTCTTGGGAGCGCCATCCACCAGGTCCTTGGCTTCTTTCAAGCCCAGGCTGGTGACTTCGCGGACCGCCTTAATCACGTTGATCTTGTTGGCGCCCACTTCGGTAAGAACGACGGCAAATTCCGTCTTCTCTTCCGCCGCTGGCGCGCCTGCGCCACCGCCTCCGGCTACCATTACGGGCGCTGCCGCTGCCGCCGATACTCCGAAGGCTTCTTCCATCTTTTTTACCAGGTCAGAAGCTTCGAGCAGCGTGAGACCCTTGATTTCTTCCAGAATTGTTTCCACTTTGCTGGCCATTGCTGTTTCCTATCCTCCTCCGAATTGAAAAACCGTTGCCTAGAAATTGCGGTACTGCTTAGTTGCCGGAACGACTTTAGGGCTGAACCGCTTCGGGCGCCGCTTCCGCACTGCCTGCAATGTCGCCTGTATTCCCTGTATTGCTGCCGCCGCCCGCAAACTTGTTGGCCTTCACTGCTTCGCTTGTCACCACCGCCAGATTTCGCGGCAGCGCTGCCAGCGCCGTCGCTACCCGTTGCGCCGGAGCATTCAGCAGGAACATAATCTTGCTGATCAGTTCTTCCTTGCTCGGCAGGTCCGCGAGCTGCTTGATTTCCTGAATGGAAATGACGCGCCCTTCCACCCAGCCGGCGCGAAATTGAAACGCCGGAACATCTTTTGCGACCTTGGTCAGAATCTTCGCCAGCGCCACCGGATCCGTCTTGGTGTAGGCGATCGAGTTAGTGCCCTTCAGGTTTTTCAGCAAACCTTCCGGAGGAGTGCCAGCTCCCTGCGCGCTCCGCCACCGTGTTCTTCACCACTTGATATTTTCCGCCGGCGGCTTCCACGCTGCGGCGCAGCTGCGTATCCTGCTCCACCGTAATTCCCTGGAACGTCGAGAGAATCACCGTCGAGACGGTCGCCAGCTGCTTTTTCAGGTCTTCCGCCTGCGTGACTTTTTCGGACTTCTTCTTCATGCCCCAATCTCCCTGGTGCTTCCCCTGGTTATGCTGCTGCCGCTACCGCCGTGTCCGCTTCCGCTTCCTCAATCAGAATTCCCGGGCCCATCGTCGAGGTGAGCGTAATTTTCTTGATGAACTTGCCCTTCGCCGCCGCCGGCTTGGCCTTGATGATCGGCCGCAAGCAGCGCGTGCGCGTTTCCCGCCAGTTGCTGCGCGGTGAAACTGATTTTGCCCACCGGCGAGTGAATCAGCCCTGTCTTGTCCAGGCGAAATTCCACTTTACCGGCCTTGATTTCTTTGATGGCCTTGGCGACATCGATCGTCACCGTGCCCGTCTTGGGATTCGGCATCAAGCCGCGCGGACCGAGAACTTTTCCCAGCTTGCCTGCGGAGCGCATCATGTCCGGCGTCGCGATCACCGCTTCGTAATCCGTCCAGCCGCCCTGAATCTTTTCCACCATATCTTCGCCGCCCACGAAATCCGCGCCCGCTTCCTGCGCCTCGCGAATCTTTTCACCGCCAGCGATCACCACGACTCGCTTGGATTTTCCCAGGCCATGCGGCAGGACTACCGTGCCGCGCACCATCTGGTCCGACTGCTTGGAATCCACGCCCAGATTCAAAACCAGCTCGACCGTCTCATCGAACTTCACGAAGTGAACCTTGCGCAGCAGTTCCGCGGCTTCTTCCAGCTTGTACGGACGCGCTTCTACCTGCTTGCGCGCGCGATCGATGTTTTTCCCGCCGACTTTTGCTGAACGACCCATCGTTTTTCTCTCCT
>CAVYDD010000005.1:132500-539017 GCA_963767225.1 uncultured Acidobacteriota bacterium | reverse complement strand
GTTGGGTGAAAGCCGTGTTGACAATGAGAAGAGATCTACGAGGCAGGGACGTTGTGGTTTTCGACGGTGAGATTCCAGGGCAACAGGTCGTCGATGCGATTGATCGGGTGGTCGGCGATGCGCGCTAGAACGTCACGCAGATAGCTTTCCGGATTTAAGTCGTTCAGTTTTGCTGTTCCGATCAAGCTGTAAATGGCGGCCGCACTCTCACCGCCTCGATCCGATCCCGCGAACAGGAAGTTCTTTCTGCCCAGAGCCACCACCCGCAAGGCTCGTTCCGCCGCGTTGTTGTCGATCTCCAGCGCGCCGTCATCACAGTAGCGCAGCAGAGCCTTCCAGCGTCCCAGCGCGTAACGCACCGCCAGCGCCGTATCCGATTTTCTCGACAGCTTCCCCAACGTCTCCTCCAGCCATTGCTGGAACGATTCCAGCAATGGCCGGCTGCGTTGCTTACGGATCTCGCGTCGCTCCTCCGCGCTACGTCCCCGGATTTCTTTTTCCACGGCATACAGCTCAGCGATTCGTTCCAGAGCTGTAGCGGCTGTCTGTGACTGGTGCGCCTCCACCAGATCGTAAAACTTCCTGCGCACGTGCGCCCAGCACGCTGCCTCCTCGATCCGTCCCGCTTCGTAAATCTGATTGAACCCGGCATATCCATCGGCCTGCAGTGTCCCCGTGAAAGTACTCAAGTGCTGCTGCGGATGCTCACCCTTGCGGTCGGCTGAGTAGCAGAACCAGACGGCCGGCGGCGTGGGATCGGCTGCCGGCCGATCATCGCGTACATAGGTCCACAACCGCCCCGTCTTGGTCTTTCCCAACCCCGGCGCCAGCACCGGAACCGGCGTGTCATCGGCATGAAGTTTGTGTCCCGACATCACGTGTCGTCGCAACGCTTCGACCAGGGGCGCCAGCAGCCGGCTCGTTCCACCTACCCATTCCGCCAGGGTCGAGCGATCGATTTCCACGCCTTCGCGCGCGTAGATCTCCGATTGGCGATACAGCGGAAGATGATCGCCATACTTCGAGACCAGCACATGCGCCAGAAGTCCCGGCCCCGCGATACTTCGCTGGATCGGTCGGCTCGGCGCGGCAGCCTGTACGATGCGATCACAACCGGCACAGGCTAGCTTCGGGCGAACCTGGCGGATCACTTTGACCCGCTCGGGCACATATTCCAGGATTTCTGTGACATCTTCCCCTAGATGTTTCAGTTCTCCGCCACAGTCCGGACAAGCTTTCTGTTGCGGCACGTACGTTTCCACTTCACGTCGCAGATGCGCAGGCAGCGGCCGCCGCGCCGGTCGTGTCGCAACGGTTTCCTGCGCGATTCCTTGCGGCGATTCCGTTTCCAGCGCTCGGCTCTGCTCCAGTTCTCCCAGCCGCAGTTCCAGCTGCTCGATCTGGCGATTCACTTTCTCCGAAGATCGTCCGAACTGCATGCGGCGAAGCTTAGCCAGCAGCAGCTTGAGATGTTCGATCTCCGCATCGCGGGACAGCAGTTGCTCCTGATGCATCAGGATTTGCTTGTGCTGGTCTAGGATCAGAGCTTTCAGTTCACGGGGATTGAGCGCTTCGAGGTCGGGAAGTGCCGCGTGATTCATTGCAGGAAAATATAGCGCAGTTGTTTTACAGTATGATTAAAATCGACTGGAAAAAACTAAAATATTTTCATTCACACCGCGATCTGCGGATCGTAGCTGCGCACCGGACGCCGCCAGTCGATTCCTTCCAGTAACATCGACAGCTGGGCCTGCGTCAGAGACACCGCTCCGCTCGCGGCTTGCGGCCAGATGAATCTTCCGCGCTCCAGCCTCTTCGCAAACAAGCACAGCCCATCTCCGCTCCACCACAGAACTTTGATCAAGTCCCCGCGCTTGCCACGAAACACGAATACGTGACCGGAGAACGGATTTTCCGCAAGCGCCGTCTGCACCATCCCGCTCAGCCCCGTGAACCCTCGCCGCAGATCGGTTACCCCAGCCACGATCCAGATTCGTGTTCCTGCCGGCATCCCGATCATCCCAGTAAACACTCGAGCGCCGCTCGCAAAACCCCCAGGTCCACACGGCCCGCTATGCGCAGCTTTCCCTTGGCAAGTTCGATCTGCAGGGTTCCTGTCGCTGACTCACCAGATGGGCTCGGCGGGCCTGCTGCCTGTACTACGATTTCCTGCGACACCGTCACAGGAAGCAACGTTGCCGAGCCGCTGTCTCCCAGACGCCCTTCGCGATACTGCTTTCGCCAATGGAATATCTGATTCGCGTTCACCGCGTACTTCCGGGACAGCTCCGCTACCGAGGCGTTTCCCTCCAAGCTCTCGTCTACAATCCTGCGCTTGATCTCGATGGCCCAACGCCGTCGTCTCTTCGCCGAAGTGTCCACTTAGCCCTCGTGGGCACTTCTTTAGTGCCCACGATCACCATCACTTATCCCCACCCACTTTGTACAGACGGTTCAAACCAGACGCTTACGCTATTTTGAGAGGCTGTCTCGGTTCTCCTCGCTGTTCTCTTTCTCTCTCAGGTGACGGCTGGTGTGGTGTGGAGCTTTTTCAGGCGGATCCAGTGCTGCAGGTTGTAGGTGAGACAAGCCCACAGCATTTCCATCTGGACCTTCGCCAGGCCCCGCACATGGAACTGCCGCAGCCCCAGCTTGCTCTTGATCCAGGCGTGACAAAACTCTACGATTCGGCCCCGGCGACGATATTGTTTGCGCGCTTCTTTGCTAGCCATCTTCCTGCGAAACGCCATTACCACCGAGCTTTCTTCCGGTTGCGCCACCGAGCGACCGTGCTTTTGGTTGTCTGGGCAACACTGTGGTTTGCGAGAACAGGCTTGGCAATCCTCCAGCCGGGCTTCGTAGAGGTGATAAATCATTCCTGGCCCACTCTTGCGTCGTCCCGCCGAATGCAAGATCTTTCCCTCTGGGCAAACACAGCGGTTCTTCTCCGGCTGATAGAGAAATGCGCTCGGTGGTAACTGGTGCGGCAGGTTGGCTCCGCGCGGCACATTTTCATACCGCATGGTCCCCAGAAAATCGATCTCTCGCCTGGCCATCTTCTCAATATTCTCTCGTGTGCTGTAGCCGCTATCGGCCACCATCTGTTGCGGCTTTTTCTCCAGCCGCTGTTCCAGGCGATCCACGGCTGGCAATAGCTGCCCGCTGTCGTTGGGCTCCTGGGTTACCGCCACTCCCACAATCAGTCCCTGCGCCGCGTCGGTAGAAATCTGCGCGTTGTAACTGAGCGCTAATCCTCCATCGGGCTGATGCATGGTCCTGGCGTGCGGATCGCTGGTGCTCACGCGGGTTTCCTTCTTGGCTTTTTCTCCGCTCTTGCGTGCCTGCCACTTCTGCAACTCTTCCAGCGCACTCGTCAGTCGCTCTTGCTGCTCGCGTCGCGCGCGCATCCGGGCTTGCTTTACTTTCGAACTGCTCTCCTCGTTCCTGGGATCACCCATCTCCGCTACGCGCCGTCGCGCTTTCTCCAGATGCTCGCGAATCGTCTCCTCCTGGAGATAACTTCTACTGCTCGCCAGGGCCTTAATCTTCGTGCCGTCTTGCATCACTTGCTCCAGCGTGATCAGCCCTTCTTTGCTGAGCGCCGCCAGCACCTGCGTGAATAGTTCATCGAGTTCCTTCTGCTTCTCGACACGGAAATCCGCCAGCGTGTGGTAGTTCACTTCCTGCAATCCCGTCAGCCACTGGAAGGCCGGATCGTACTCACAGCGCCGGGCCACTTCTCGTGCCGAACCAATCCCCTGGCTATAGGCATACACCCACATACTGATCAGCAGTTGCGGATCAATCGCCGGCCGCCCCCCTTCCTCCGTGCTGCTCTCGATGGCTTGATAAAAGCCGCTCAGGTTCAGGCGCCCTACCAATGTCCAAATGGCTCTCGCCGGATGGTCTTCGCTGATGAGGTGTTCTACATCCACGGCCCGCCAACTCATCTGCTGCCGGTTCACGTAGCGAATCAGAGGCTGTTTGCTGATCGGATTTTCTTGGCTCATGCCGCGAGCTTACGGCAGACTTTTTATTTTGCAAGATGGAAATTCGGAGGGTTTCTTCACAGCTTCATTTTCCTAGTTTCCGGTAAGGCGACTTGAACGAAGCCGCCCGCGCGGCAGACGCTACGCGTGAGGCGATGGGGCGATGGTTGCCTGATGGTTGAGATAAGTTGGGCCACAAGGAGGATTCCTGTGACCCATCTGCGAAAAATGATGCTGGAGGAACTCCAGCGCCGTAATTACTCGGAAAATACCACACGCTGTTACATCCGCACAGTTGAAGATTTTGCGAAGCGATTCAAGCGTTCTCCCGATCGTTTGGGTCCTGAACACATTCGCGAATATCAAGCCGAGCTGTTCAAAAAGGAAGTTGTCGCCGAGGCACGGTTACGCAACGTTTGGCGGCTCTGCGGTTCTTCTACATCAAGACTCTCAAGAGAGCCTGGAGCATCGCCGAGACTCCCTATCCGAAGCAAGGATTTCGCCTGCCGACGATCCTCAGCCAGGAAGAAGTCGCGCGACTCATCGACGCAGCTCTGACTCCCTACCATCGCACTTTGTTGATGACGCTCTACGCCACCGGAGTACGGCGCGCTGAATTGACACACCTCAAAGTCAGCGATATCGATAGCCAGCGTATGGTGATTCACGTCCAGGGCGGCAAGGGACGCAAAGACCGCGATGTGATGCTCAGTCCCAAACTGCTCGAGGAGTTGCGTGAGCACTGGCGCCGCTTCCAGCGCAAGCCAAGTACCTGGTTGTTTCCCGGCAACCGCTGGCATACCGGTGACACCCCGATCGACACCAAGGTGGTCTGGTACGCTTGCCAGCAAGCCGCCCAGCGAGCAGGCATCCAGAAAAACGTGCATCCCCACACGCTGAGGCACTGCTTCGCCACTCATCTACTCGAAGCCGGCGCGGATTTGCGCACCATCCAGATGCTGTTAGGCCATCGCGATCTGGAAGAGACCACCATCTACCTCCATCTCTCCGAACGTCACCTCAACGCAACCGCCAGTCCTCTGGACTTGCTGCAGCGGAAAGACGAATTACCGCAGGACGGCTAGATGTGCCGGCCACCGCTGGAGGTGGCCGATCTGATCCGCGCTGCAGGAGACTGCATTCATCGAACGAAACCGCCACTGGATCAGTGGGAAGCATCTCAAAGTCCTACGGGCCATTCGGCGCTGTCGCACCGCCGCACTCGGCGGTCATCTCGATCAGTGCACCCGCTGCGGGCATCGCGCCATCTCCTACAACTCCTGCCGGAACCGGCACTGTCCGAAGTGTCAGGCCGGTGCCCGCGACCGTTGGCTCCAAGCACGTCGCCGGGAGCTTCTCCCCACGCGCTACGTCCATGTTGTCTTTACCCTTCCTCGGGAGCTGGCACCGCTGGCTCTCCAGAATAAGAAGGTCGTCTACGACCTATTGTTTCGCAGCAGTGCGGAAACGCTACTGGAAGTTGCTCGCGATCCCTCTCATCTCGGCGCCGAAATCGGTTTCTTCAGCGTACTGCACACCTGGAATCAGAAGCTCGGGCTTCACCCGCATGTCCATTGCGTGGTTCCTGCCGGTGGACTCTCCCCCGATCACACCCGCTGGATCAAAACTCGTTACGCCTTCTTTCTCCCCGTCAAGGTACTCAGTCGCGTCTTCCGCGGCAAATTTGTGGCGGCTCTCAAGCGCGCCTTCCGCGACGGCCGGCTGGAATTCCACGGAAACTTGACGCTGCTTGCTCAGCCAAAGACTTTCTCCTCGTGGCTCAGAAAACTGTTCCGAAATGACTGGGTGGTCTACTCGAAACGTCCCTTCGGAGGGCCAGAGCATGTGCTCCATTATCTGGGCCGTTACACTCATCGCGTAGCGATCTCCAACCATCGGCTCGTCTCGTTTGCCGATGAAAAGGTCACCTTTCGCTGGCGCGACTCGGCTCACAACAATGAACAGAAGTTGATGACTTTATCCCTCGATGAGTTCCTGCGCCGATTCCTGTTGCACCTGCTTCCCAAAGGCTTCGTGCGCATCCGGCACTTCGGCTTCCTGGCCCATCGCCGGCGTGCCGTTTTCTTGCCGCTTTGTTTTCACTTGCTCGGCTCAGCACCGCAGGAACCTCAGACCACAGCAGGAGCTCTCCGCTGCCGATGGCTCACACGCTCTTTGGTTCTGCCCCCAATGTGGTGGACCGATGATCATCCTCGAGAGGCTTACTGCCGCTCAGATCCAGCTCCGTTCTCCGCCTCTCACGATCACGGCTGTCGCATGAGAGAACGCTCCACATCACCGAAACTCTGCGTGCTTCGGCACGATCACTGGCTCTCCGCCTTGGCGCCGAACAATTCTCTCTTTCCAGCCTCGCCACGCTTCCAGTTCGCGGGTACTCTGCCTTGCCGTAACTCTCTCCTCGGTCTCTACATTTTCGATTCCGCCGTGCGGCCCTCCGCGCCCTCACACCGTCGCTCTACCCCATTCAAATTGCATAGCGCCCGCGTCCGCCGCAACCGCGGGCGGCTTCCTTCAAGTCGCTCTATCGAAAGCGCGCCAGAGCTCCTTGCTCCTGCATCCCTCTTGATGCGCGCTTCCGATACAGCACTAGGACTTACCAGGACTTATCCCGCCTCACCGCGAAGGCAGGCGCGAATCATAAAGTAGGACCACGTCCCCTGCATAGCTGTGGCGCAGAACTGCCAGCCTCTTACCATCGCGCGACCAGCGAAAATCAGAAATGAATTTCGATTTGAAGTCCGTCAGGGTGTGACCGGGCGAGCCGTCCAGGGGTTGAGTCCAAATATTGTCCACGCCTTTTTCTTCGAGGAGCAGCGCCAGGGCCTTGCCGTCGGGCGTAAAGTGGAGCGCATCGTGTGGAATCGGCGGAATTGAGTGGTAACTGACGCTGGCACGCGGGTCGGCGTCAAGGTAACGGACGGTCGGCTTGCCTGACGTTCCGAGTTGGAACAAAGCTATCTTGGTCTTGTAGATCCGTGTCGAGGGATCCACCTGGCTGAAGTACGCGGCGATCGTCTGTCCGTCCGATGACAGCGTCGCACCTTGCAGCAAGGCGCCCGGAACCGAGACGGAAGCCACAAGTTCCGGGGCTCCTCCTGAAGTTGGATACCTCATCAAATCATCGCTACGCCACGCATCGTACGCATAGATCCATTTTCCATCGGGGGAGCAACCAAACAAGGTTGTGTCCCCCACTGGCGTCACAGACTTTGCGTCAGAACCATCGGCGTTGGCGCGCCAGATTTTCACTCCTTTCGAGCTGTCATGAAGGTACCAGAGCGCATAAATGGAGCGGCCGCCATCACAGGATGCGACCTCTCGCGCCCATGCTCCCGAATCGGCCAGGAGTGTGGTCACGTCGCTGCCATCCGCGGTTAATCGCAGCAGTCGGACGCCCTCGGAAATAAGCAGATGGCCGTCGGGAGTCCAGTCCATCCCAGCCAAAACTTGTTGCGCAGAAATTCCGGGAATTGCTGTAGGAGCTCCCTTGCCTGAGCCGTCCAAAACGTCCGCTTCCGTCTCCGACTGATCCTGCAACGAAGCGAGGGTTTTGCCCTCAGCGGTAATGCTGATGGTGTCATGGTCAACAACATCGTTCGTGAGAATACGGAATTTTGCGCCGGGATAAGAAAATACCCCCAAGCGGGAGTTCACAGTAAACGGCTGGCCGCCGAGCGCGGCAAATATAACGAAAATGTTTCGGCCGTCGGGATCCCACAAAAGGCTCAAGATCACCATGTCATCGAAACTCTGAAAGATTTTCGACTGTCCCGAAGAGAAATCGAACATCGTGATTTGGCTGCCGAAATCCCCGCGCGATGGCTTGGACTGCGCGATAGCGATGCGCTTGTCGTCCGGCGACCAGCCTATGTAGTCAGGATCATTCGTCCCGTCAGTGACCAGCAGTACCTTCTCGTCGCTGCCGTCGGCATTGGCCTGCAGCAATCTCCACTTTCCGACCTCCGGGTCGTTGGCACGGACGTAGGCGATAAGCTTGCCTGTGGGTGAAAACGTCGCATTGCTGTCCACGTCCTTCGCCACAATGGCCGGTGTGCCGCCCAGTAGTGGCACCCGGTACAAGTCAAGACTTCCAGAAGATTCTGTCGAAATCTGCCGGTAATAGATGTAGCTGCCATCGGGAGAGAATGCCAAAGCAGAGAACGTCCGGCCAGACGGCGCAACGACTTGAGTAACGCTGCCGGTGGGAAGGTTTCTGAGCCAGAGGCTTTGCTGCCCCTGTTGAGTAACGACGGTCAGTATGAACTTGCCGTCCGGCGAAATCGCGGTGTTCTGAATGTCCCCGGAGTCTGTCACTCTTGCGACAGCATATTTTTCGAAGGGCTGCACGGCCGCAGGATGAACGAGGACATAAATCCCATAAGTGGCGCCGGCGGCGAGAGCAAGAACGAATAACACGACGAGAAAGGTTCCCAATTTGTGCTGGCGAGCGACGGCAGCAACCGCACTCGCGCTGGAAGCGGAAGCGGGAGTTCGACTGGCAGTCGACTGGTTATCAATCGCTGGAGACACGCTGGCGGATTGGGCCGAACTGGTGCTCGATGGGGAAGCTAACTCGGAGGAAGACGACCCAGTCGCGAGCACGCTTCGTCCGGATTCGAAATCCCGCTTGAATCTCTGGAGATCGGCTCGCAACTCGGAGGCATGCTGGTACCGCAAGGTCCGGTCCTTCTCGAGCAGTTTGTTGATGATCTCCTCGAGCCGTGCCGGCAAGGCTGGGTTGAGGCGTACCGGAGCCAAAGGGGTCTTGTTCAAGATGGAATCAAAAAGCGCCGCGGAACTATCGCCGCGGAATGGAAGTTGCCGCGTCGCCATCTCATACAGCACCCCGCCGAATGAAAACAGATCCGTCCGTGCGTCCAATTCCTTGCCGAGCGCTTGCTCCGGTGACATGTACGCGACTGTGCCGAGAGTCATCCCCGGACTGGTGAGGTGTTCTTCTGAAACGCCGAGCGTCACTTGCGAGGCGCCTCGCGGTTCGAGATTCGCGTAGCTCGTAGTGAGCTTCGCCAATCCAAAGTCCAGAATCTTCGCGTGGCCTCTGCGCGTCACAAACAGGTTTGCTGGCTTGATATCGCGATGAATAATGCCTTGGCCGTGCGCGGTGTCCAGCGCATCCGCAAATTCGATGGATAGCGAAAGGAGGGCTTCGAGTTCCAGCGGCTTGTCGAGCAGCACGTGCTTCAGCGTCGCGCCATCGAGGAATTCCATAACGAGAAATGGCCGGCTGTCGTGGCTCGAAATTTCGTGAATGGTGCAAATATTTGGATGGTTCAGCGCGGACGCAGCGCGCGCCTCGCGTCGAAATCGCTCCAGCGCCTGAGAATCTTCAGAGACGGCTTCGGGAAGAAGTTTGATCGCAACGAGCCGGCCGAGTTCCATGTCCTCGGCCTTGTAAACTACGCCCATACCACCGCCGCCTAGCTTTTCGACGATGCGGTAGTGCGAGATGGTCTGTCCGATCATTGGCGGGAAACTGCTCGTGGTGGGGCATATTAGGTTGTCCCCACATACAAGTCAACGTCGGTGGGAGCCACTCAACACCTGGACTGCAGGCCACTCTCCAGGAAACCAACGCGTAATTCATTTGTTTCTTGTCTCCACTGGCAGCGCCCGCTTTTCCCTGCTCGGAACTAATCTCGATCGGGATACCGACTAGAGGCAAAGTCCTGATTAACTCCCTTACCGTCCAAGCGGATTTCAGGTAATTTGACTTTTCCGGTTCGCGCCTCTCCAGGAACTTGGCTCATAACTCTGGGCGAATCAACAAACGAATCTCGCCAAGTTTCTGGCACTAGCGACGCGTCGAAGACGCAGTCCGGGCTAATCGGGAGTTAACGCTCCGTACACTGTTTTCCAGGGCAGGATGAATCAATCTATATCATCAATACCATGACGAATTCGTCCTCGTGAACCGATGAATGCCGGATCGGATGGCGGACAGTTGGGTGGAAGATGGACAAGCCTGCAACTGTGGCTTGGGGCGCCTCGCACACACTAAGATCACCGTCCCAAAACTGTGCGAATGCCCGCCAGGTGATGCCAGCTGTGACGAAGTGCGTAGTCCTCAATCACGAACTGCGTCGTGACAGGTGCTCCGAAGCTCAACGCGAAAGGCGCCGCGCGGTCTAACTCGTCGTCCGTGAATTCGCGCACGGCGGCAGCCGCCTCACAACTGTTGCGACACAAAAGCTCCAGAGCGGCCTCTTTCGTTACTTCCGAATGGTGTTTAGCGTGCTTGGCATTCATTTCGCTGACGACTTCCCATGTGACGTCCGTAACTGCCTTGCCGTTGGCGATCGCTCGCGCTAGTTCAACCTCGACAGGATACACGCTGGCGACATGATGCACGATGACGCCGACGGAACGACGATCTGTAGCCGAAACAGGAGTCCGCCATTCTGCTTCCGTCACTTTTTCAATGAATGAGCCCAAGCGACCCGCGCCTTCCTCGATGCGACTCGCCAGTAGCTCAGCACGACGGCCCGTGGAACTTTCAGACTTGTGAGTAGCGACACTGGGCAATCCCAAATCTTTGCTCGCTACTGTTTCTTTCGTGATCGAACTCATCTGACAGCCTCCTTAGTTCTCCGTTAACTTCAGTAAGTCGACAAATATCCATTCGGCTCGACACCTGGTTATGGCCGAGCTTCGTACACGATGTTGAAGGGCGTTTCCGTGGCGCGGCGGAATCGAGTGAATCCAGCCGAGGTAACAACCTTCCGGATGCGAGCCTCACCCGCCTGGGCTCCCAGACACAATCCCACTTCCTGGGAACGCGAGCATGGCGTGCACAGCAGCGTTGAGAAGGAGTAGTACACTCTGTCCCACGGGATTCAGATTGTCTTTCAATTGGTCATTGGCAAACGGCTCGACGATCATCCATGTGCCGTCCTGCGCCAGTGACTTCAGGACGTGCGCAGCCGCGCCGACGGGGTCGCCCATATCGTGCAGGCAGTCGAACACGGCGACCAGGTCGTAGTCCTTGCCGGGATATTCCTTGGCCGAGGCAACCTCGAAGCTAACTCGATCCGCAACGCGGTCGCGCTTGGCAATCGTGCGGGCCGCTTCAATGGATTTATCGTGGTAATCGAAGCCGAAGAAGCTGGACTTGGGAAACGCTTTCGCCAGCAACAACGTGGAAGCGCCTTTGCCGCAGCCGATGTCAGCCACGCGCGCGCCCGCTTCCAGCTTCTCTTGCACACCGCTCAACGCTGGAATCCACGCGCTGGTCAGATTGGCAACGTAGCCCGGGCGAAAGAACTTCTCGCACCCGTGAAACACGCCGTCCACGTGCTCGTGCCAGCCCATTCCCTTCCCGGTGCGAAAAGCTTCTGTGATTCGCGGAACAGCGGCGAGCGAGCCCAAAGCCAGCTCAAACGCGCCCGGGCAAATATGCGGGGCTGTCTTCATTCGCGAGCGTGAACGCTTGCTCCTTGCTCAGGCTGAATTTTCCCGTGGCGTCATCGTAGTTGATGTATCCGCCGGCCGCTTGAGAAGCCAGCCACTCGCGCAGATAGCGCTCATCGGTTTGCGTTTTCGCAGCGAGTTCTGCCGCGCCCATCGGGTGCGCCGCCAGCGCTTTGTACAGGCCCAGCTTTTCACCGATTACCACCATGCCGGTGTGAACGGACGCGCCGAGATCGTTCACGAATTGGCCGATGAACGCATTCAATTTGTTCCATGTCAAGAATGGGAGCCTGTGCAGTACTCATTTTAGTTTTTCTCCTTTGTGGGATGGAGCTCATCCCTCGATTGCCGTTCTGTTAGCCACTTTCTGCGGATACGCAGCGCGATTCGTTGGTCGCTTATATAGACGCTACGGTGGCAGGTTAGATTCGTGCAAACTTTCCCGTGCGTCTGGAAAACTTGACCTACTCGCGGTAGCATGGCGAATAACTTTGCTTGGCGTCCTAATACCTTAGCCGAGAGTCCGGGTCAAAACGTTCAATGGACGCTCTCTCAGAAATTTTGCATTCGGTGAAACTCGATGGCGTTGTGTTCTACAACGCCGAGTTCACTGCGCCATGGGGTGTCCGCTCGCCATCTTCGCGTGAAGTCGCGTCCTTCCTTCACAAGAGCTCTAAACACGTGATCATGTATCACTTCTGCAGCCAAGGCCGGGCCCGACTGCGAAGTCGAACACAGCACGCTATGGCGTCGAGTTGCTTCCTGGGGACGTCGTGGTGTTTCCTCACGGCGATGCGCACACCCTGTCCAACGGGTGCCCTTCCTGATCGTGGATAACGGCAAGCAGTTGAAAGAAATTTTTGCGCAAGGGATGGCTCTCGCTCGTTACGGCGGAGGCGGCGACGCAACCTTGATTGTGTGCGGCTATATGGAATGTGATCGCGAATTCAGCAAAATGTTTTTAGGCGGGCTGCCTCCGGTATTCAAAGTGAATATCCGGAACGACAACTCCGGCCAGTGGCTGGAAAACTCTATTAAGTTTTCGGCCAAAGAAGCCAGCATAAACCGGGCGGGCAGCGACGCGGTGCTCACCAGATTGTCCGAAGCGCTCTTTGCGGAAACAATGCGCCGTTATATGGCCGAATTGCCGGAGCAGCAGACCGGGTGGCTCGCCGGGGCGCGCGATCCATGGGTGGGAGCGGCGTTGGCGCACATCCATCGCGCTCCGGAATTCCGTTGGACGATTGCCAATCTCGCTCAGGAAGTCGGAATCTCGCGCTCCGTGTTGGCTGAGCGGTTCCGCCATTTTCTCGGAGAACCCCCGATGACGTATTTGTCGCGTTGGAGGCTGCAGCTAGGCGCGCGAATGTTGACTTCCACCAGCTACAGCGTGGCCAGGATTTCGGGCGAGGTCGGATACGAGTCCGAAGCGGGTTTTAATCGGGCTTTCAAACGCGAGTTCGGCGTGCCTCCGGCACGTTTCCGGATGCGAGCCAAATCGGCGCAAAGCACCGTGCGTTTGGAAAAGAAGCAAAAGCAGACGGACCCTTCCCGGCTCATCAAATAGGTCACAGCGCCCGCCAGCTTTCCCGCACGACTTCGGCATCCAGTGTCGGCGGCCCGCATACGAATTGCGATAAGCACATCAGCAACCCGCTACGGAAACGATGAAATCGAGTGGCGAACAAATAGTGGAAGTAACAAACGGGAGCAGGTCAATAAGTTAGATGGTAGGCCCGTGCGGGCTCGAACCGCAGACCTCCACCGTGTCAAGGTGGCGCTCTAGCCAACTGAGCTACGGGCCTACTGACTGCTCACAATATTAACACAGCGGCGGCGCAGGGCTCGCTCGCTGCAGTTACTGGCTCTTGATGACTTCGCCACCCTTCATCACGAAACGCACATTCTCCAGTACGCGCACATCTGCCAGCGGATCACCCTGCACCGCCACGATGTCCGCGAACTTTCCGGTCTCGAGCGTCCCCACACGGTCGGACCATCCGATCAGATCCGCCGCGTTCACCGTCGCCGCCTGAATGGATTGCAGCGGCGTCAGCCCCATCGAAACCATTTTGCCGAACTCGTGCGCGTTCAAACCGTGCGGATACACCGCCGCGTCCGTGCCAAACGCCACTTTCACTCCTTCCTGGAACGCGTGCGAAATATTTTTTTGCGCGATGGGCAGCACCGTCTTCGCCTTCTCGATCATGCTCCGCGTCAATCCCAGCGTCTGCAAATTTTCCATCAGCCAGTCTTCCAGGTACACCGTGGGGACGAGGTACGTGCCACGCTGCTTCATCAATTGAATATCCTCGTCATTGATGTAGCTGCCATGCTCGATTGAATCCACTCCCGCCAGCACCGCGTACTTGATCCCCGTCGCACCGTGCGCGTGCGCCGCCACTTTGCGCCCCAGTCCGTGCGCCGTGTCCACGATCGCTTTCATTTCTTCCGGACTGTACTGCGCGAGCGCCGGATTATCGCCCTCCGACAGGACGCCCCCCGTTGCCATGAACTTGATCACGTCCGCGCCGTACTTGATGTCCTCGCGTACTTTCAGCGTCACGCCATCCACGCCGTCCGCGACGCCATCATCGGACCAATGATATTGCGGCCCCAGAAAATTATTGTCCGCGTGTCCACCCGTAATGCCCAGCGCAGGGCCAGAGACCAGCATTCTCGGTCCCGGCACGTCACCCGCCTTGATCGCGTCGCGCAATGCGATGTCGGAATATCCATTAGCGCCCACGTTTCGCACCGTCGTGAATCCAGCCTCCAAAGTCACGCGAGCATTGCGCGCGCCAGTCAGCGCCATCCGCGGATAGGATGCATGCAGCCCAGCCGGGCCCGAATCGTACGGCGTCATGGTCAAATGCGTGTGGCAATCAATCAGTCCGGGCAGCACCGTCGCATTCGAGAGGTCAATCATCTTCGTCCCGGCCGGCAACTGGCTGGATGTTTCTGATGTCTTGCCGATCGCCTTGATCCGGTCGCCTTCAATCCAGATCGTCTGATCGCTCAGATAATTTCCCGTGCGCACATCCAGCACTTTTCCCGCTCGGATCGCAATTTCAGCCGGCGCCGCGCTCTTCGCCGTCTGCGCAGCACACACGAACGTCATGCTCGCAACTAAAAACGCCAGAATTCCCACACGTTTCATCCCTATACCCCCTAATTTCATTGCGGACTTCGCAGCGCGTGGGATTGTATCCCTCTCGCGCAAAGTTTTCCGGCAATATTTTGTTTTCCTGCCGTCGACCGCCCGCACAATCACGCGCGCTAGAAATTATTTACAATTATTTTCGCTCAACGCTTGACACGCGCGGCAGATCCTGTATGATTATGCAGTGTTATGCATAAATGTGCATAATCAAACATGGGCGCTCATAAAAAATTCCGGCAAGGCCAGATTCTGAAACTCCTCACGGGCGAAGCAGTCGCCAGTCAGGACGATCTGCGGCGCCAGCTCATTCACCTCGGCGTACGCGTCACCCAAGCCACCCTCTCGCGCGATCTCCGCGAGTTGCGCTTGGTCAAAACCGTGGACGGCTACAAACCGCTCGCGGCCGCCAAAGCCGAGGATGGGCCCCCTGTTCCCGCGCTCGCTCGCGCCCTGAAAGAATTTTTGCTCGATATCCGCCCCGCGCAGAATATGCTTGTTCTTAAAACCCCTCCGGGCGGCGCGCAACCCCTCGCCGCTGCGGTGGATTCCGAGCGTTGGAAGGAAGTCGCTGGTACTCTCGCGGGCGACGACACTGTTCTCATCATCACCCCGTCGCGCACCGCTCGCGGCGCAATCCAGAAACGTGTGGAGGAAATGCTCCGATGACAGACCCGTTACGGGTCGCCGTCGTCGGAGCAACAGGCTACGCAGGATTTGAGCTGGCCCGCCTCCTTCTTCGGCACCCTAAAATCGAAAAACCGGTTTTCTATCTCCGCGAAGGCCACGCCGGCGTTCGCTGCCTCACGGAGCTATATCCGCAGCTGCGTGGATGGGGTGAAGCCTCCTGCAAACCGCTTTCCGTAGCAGCCATCGCGACCAGCGGCGCGCAGGTCGTCTTTCTCTCGACGCCTCACGAAGCGTCGCTCGAACTCGTCCCCGCGCTGCTCGCCGCGAATCCCGCGCTGCGCATCGTGGACCTCAGCGGTGCATATCGTTTCCGCGCTCCCGAAACTTTCTCGCATTGGTACAAACTCGACGCGCCGGATTCCGCGATGCTCGCCGAAGCTGTTTACGGTCTGCCGGAACTGTACGCCGACGCGCTTGCCGTCGCTCGCCTCGTCGCCAATCCCGGATGTTATCCCACCTCGGTGATTCTGGGGCTGCGGCCTCTCGTCGAAGCTGGCTGGATCAACACCACCCGCGGAATCGTCTGCGATTGCAAATCCGGCGTCAGCGGCGCAGGCAAGGAACCCAAACGGGAAACCCACTTCGTCGAAGTGAATGAAAACTTTCGCGCCTACGGGCTCTTCACCCATCGGCACACGCCCGAAATCACCGAACACAGCGGCCTCGCGCCGGAAAATTTCATTTTCACTACACACCTGCTGCCTATCGAACGCGGGATTCTCTCTACCTTATATATGTGGCTCAATCCGGCGCGCAAAGCGGATGAAATTGAAGCCCTCTATCGCCAGTACTTCGCAGCGCGCCCGCTTGTCCGCGTCCTCCCCCACGGCCGCTTGCCCGAATTGCAGCATGTAACCCATACCAATTTCTGCGACATCGGATTCGCGCTCGACCCCGCAGGCGAACGCCTTGTCGTCGTCTCCTGTCTGGACAATCTGGGCAAAGGTGCGGCGGGCCAAGCAGTACAAAACATGAACCGGATGTGGGGCTACCCGGAAACGGCAGGTTTACTATGAGATTGGTGATAAAAATCGCGGGCGCGCTTCTTGAAAGCGCAGAAACCGTGCAGACCATCGCGCGGCAAATCACCGAGCTCGCGCGTGCCGGCCACGAGCTGCTGGTGATTCATGGCGGCGGAAAAATTTTCACGGCCACCCTCACGCGCATGGGCATCACCAGCCGCTTCGTCAGCGGCCTGCGCGTCACCGATCGCGAAACGCGCGACGCAGCCGTCATGGTATTCGGCGGCCTGCTCAATAAGCGCCTCGCAGGCGCGATCTCCCTCGCCGGGCAGCCCGCCGTCGGCATCAGCGCTTCCGATGCCGCGTGTTTTCTCGCCGAACCGATGCAGCTCGACGAGCGCGAAGGCAGCCTCGGTTTCGTCGGCTATCTCACCGAAGTCAATGTCGATTTTCTGCGCTCCCTCTGGCGCTCCGGCATCGTCCCGGTCGCCTCTTGCCTCGGCCTGGGTGCCGATGGCGAGCTTTACAACATCAACGCGGACCACATGGCCGCGGCCGCCGCCGAATTCATCCGCGCCGATCGCCTGATTTTCCTCACCGACGTCGCCGGCGTTCTCGACGGTCAAAAAGTTCTGCGCGCCGTGCGTGGCGGCGAAATCGAACAGCTCATCCGTCAGAATAAAGTCTCCGGCGGCATGATCCTGAAACTTGAAGCCGCCAAGCGCGCTCTTTCAGGAGGCGTCTCCGAAGTGCGCATTGTCGGCGGCACTGTTTCGCGCGCCCTGCTCTCTGCTGTGAACGGCGCGCGCTGCCCCGGCACGCGTGTTCTGCCCATCGTTCATACGGCCGCCAAAGCCGCCCACGGAGCCCCGTGTTGAAAATGGCGCGCAAAAAAAATTCGGCGAAAGGGAAGCCGCTCTCTCCCGCGCAGATTCGCGGCGCAGAAGCGCGCTACCTGATGAACACCTACCGGCGTCCTCCGCTGGTGTTCACGCACGGCCGCGGCTGCCGCCTCTACGATTCACAAGGCCGCGAATATCTCGATTTTCTTGGTGGCATCGCCGTCAATGCGCTGGGCCACGCCCATCCGCGCCTGGTGCGCGTGATCCGCCGCGAAGCTGGCCGCGCCATCCACCTTTCGAATCTCTTTCAGAACCCGTTTCAAGCCCCGCTCGCGCGTAAACTCGTGGAATGGTCCGGCCTGGACCGCGTTTTCTTCACCAATAGCGGCACCGAGGCGATTGATGGTGCTCTGAAGCTTGCCCGCGCCTACTCTCACGCCCAATCAAAAGCCACAAACGCCACGCCAAAAACTCGCATCCTCGCGCTCGAAAATTCCTTTCACGGACGCACCTTTGGCGCCCTTTCCATCACCTATCCCACAAAATACCGCGAACCGTTCGCGCCCCTGGTCCCCGGAGTTCAATTTGTGCGCTTCAACGACGTTGCCGATCTCGAAGCTAAATTCGACAACACCGTCTGCGCCCTGGTCCTCGAAACCATTCAAGGCGAAGGTGGCATTTTCCCCGTCAGCGAAGCCTTCTGGCAAAGCGCGCGCTCTCTGGCGACGCAGCACGACGCCGCACTGATCGCTGATGAAATTCAATGCGGCCTGGGCCGCACCGGCCGCCACTTCGCATACCAGAAATTCACGTCTCGTCCGGACATCCTCGCGGTAGCCAAGCCTCTCGCCGGAGGTTTGCCGCTCGGCGCCATCAGCGCCAACGAAAAATTCGCATCCGCGTTCGTCCCCGGCATGCACGGCACCACTTTCGGCGGTGGCCCGCTCATCTGCGCCACCGCGCTGGAATTCCTGAACATCATCGAAGACTCAAATCTCCTTGCGAACATTCGAGCACGCGGTGCCGAGCTACGCCAGGGTATCGAAAAGTTAGCCAGCAAATTCGATTTCATCCGCGAAGTCCGCGGCGAAGGCCTGATTCTGGGCATCGATCTCTCGATAGACGGAGCCGCGATCGTCACCGAAGCCCTGCGCGGCGGCCTGCTCATCAATTGCACCCACGAACATATCCTGCGCCTCCTGCCGCCTTTCATAATTCGGCGCAAGGACGTCACAGAATTTCTCAGCAAGCTCGAAAAGGCCCTGAATCAAGCCACAAAACTCAAAGCAACCCGAAACGCAGAATCGAAAGCGCAGCCGATCGCTCTGGCTGCCGCGAGGTAAAGGCAAACATGAACACGACCGCTGCCGCCGCATCCGCATCCATCACTCTCACCAACGACCTCCTCACCGGTATGGAGTGGAACCCCGCACAGGTCCGCAGCTTCTTGCAACTGGCCGCGGACGTAAAAGCGCACCCCGACCGTTACCGCGGCGCGCTTGCCGGCCGCTTCTTCGCCCTGATTTTCGAAAAGCCCTCTCTGCGCACGCGCGTCACTTTCGAAGTCGGCATCGCCAGCCTGGGCGGCTCTTCCGTGTTCCTCGACCACACGGTCACGCATCTCGGCGAACGCGAATCCATCCCGGACGTCGCAAAAAGCCTCGAACGCTGGGTCACCGGCATCGTCGCTCGCGTCTTCAAACAGGATTCGCTCGACCAGCTGGCCGCCAACGCCGGCATCCCGGTGATCAATGCGCTTTCCGATCTGTATCATCCCTGCCAGGCGTTCGCCGATTTTTTCACGCTCGAAGAACGCTTCGGGAATCTGCGCGGCCTGAAAGTCGCATACGTCGGCGATGGCAATAACACCTGCCACTCCCTGCTCAGCATCGGCGCGCGTGTCGGCGCGCATGTTCGTGTCGCCACTCCCGCGGGCTACGAGCCAGATCCGAATATCGTCGCGGAAGCGAAGCGCGTCGTGCGCGAAACCCGCGGCAAAATCGAAATCCTGCGTGCGCCCGCGGAAGCAGTCGCCGGCGCGCAAGCAATTTATACCGACACCTGGACCAGCATGGGCCAGGAACAGGAAGCCGCCGCGCGCGACGCCGCCTTTGCCGGCTACCAGGTCAACGACGCGCTCTTCGCCCATGCCGCGCCCGACGCCATCTTCCTGCACTGTCTTCCGGCCCATCGCGGCTCGGAAGTCAGCGAAGCCGTCATGGATTCGCCGCGCTCCATCGTTTTCGAACAGGCCGAAAATCGCCTGCACGTGCAGAAAGCGATTCTGCTGACGCTGCTGAATTAATTTCGGCCGCAAATCAAGGAGAACGCATTGCCCAAGAAAATTGTGCTCGCATATTCAGGAGGTCTGGACACCTCCATTATTATTCCCTGGCTCAAGGAGACCTACCCAGGCTGTGAAGTGATCGCCATGATCGGCGACCTCGGCCAGCAGGAGGATCTGGAAGCGGCGCGTAAAAAAGCTCTGGCCACCGGCGCCGGCTCCGCCTACGTCGAAGATCTCCGCGAGGAATTCATCACCGGTTACATCTGGCCCACACTGCGCGCCGGAGCCGTGTACGAACATAAATATCTTCTGGGCACATCTTTCGCGCGCCCGCTTCTCGCGCAGCGCCAGGTTCAGCTCGCCAAAGAACTCGGCGCCGATGCCGTAGCGCACGGCTGCACCGGCAAGGGCAACGATCAAGTCCGTTTCGAGCTCGCCGCCAAAGCCCTCGCGCCGGAATTGCAAATCATCGCTCCCTGGCGCGAATGGAACATCGTCTCGCGCGAAGAAGCCATCGCCTACGCGCAAGCGCACAATATTCCCGTCGAGCAGACCAAGAAAAATATCTACAGCCGCGATCGCAACATCTGGCACCTCAGCCACGAAGGCGGCGTGCTCGAAGATCCCGCCCACGCGCCCGACGAAACCATGTGGCAATGGATCACTTCGCCCGCGAACGCACCCGCGCAGCCAACCACCGTGGAAATCGGATTCGTGGGCGGCACTCCGGTTTCCGTCAACGGCAAAAATCTCGCGCCCATCGCGTTGCTCGATCAACTCAATGAAATCGCTGCAGCCCATGGCGTCGGTCGCATGGACATCGTCGAAAATCGCTTAGTCGGCATCAAATCCCGCGGCGCGTATGAAACTCCCGGCGGAACTCTGCTCGTCACCGCGCACCGCGAGCTCGAGTCGCTCGCGCTCGACCGCGAAACCGCACACTATCAGCAGCTTCTCTCCTTGCGCTACGCCGAAATGGTTTATTACGGCATGTGGTTCACGCCGCTGCGCGAAGCGCTCGACGCGTTTTTCACCAGCGCGCAGCGTCGCGTCACCGGCTCGGTCTCGCTCACGCTCTGCAAAGGCATCGTCAACGTCGCCTCGCGCCATTCGCCCTATTCGCTCTATCGCACCAATCTCGCGAGTTTCACTATGACCGGCTACAATCCCAAAGACGCCGAAGGCTTCATCAATCTTTTCGCACTGCCCATCACCGTGCCGCAGGATCCGGCCCCGACCGAACCAAAAAAAGTTCCGCAGAAGGCTAACGCCTGATGACTGCTCCCCGCGAACAGAAGATGTGGGGCGGCCGCTTCGAACGCGGCCCCGACGCATCCTTCTACGAATTCGAGCGCTCCTGGAGCTTCGATCGCCGCATGCTCCCGCAGGAACTGGCGCTCGATCGCGCCTGGGCGCGCGCCATCGCAGCCGCGGGAATCCTCACCGAGGAAGAAGGCGAGAAAATCGCCACCGCCCTCGGTGAAATCGCGTTGCGCGCTCAGACCGATGCCGCGTGGCTGAACGCTTCGCCAGCCGAAGACGTTCATCACTTCGTCGAATCCGCGCTGATTGAAAAACTCGGCGCGCTGGGCGCAAAGCTGCACACCGGCCGCAGCCGCAATGAAATGGTCGCCACCGAATTTCGCATGTATGTACGCGAAGCCGCGCAAGACTTGCGCCGCGCGCTAGCCTCCCTGGAGCGCGCCATCGCGGCACAAGCCGACAGCAATCTACGAACTCCCATGCCCGGCACCACGCACATGCAGCACGCGCAGCCAATCCTGCTCTCGCACTGGCTTTTGGCACACGGCGAAGCGTTTCATCGCGACGCTGAACGCCTGGCCGCGGCTTCCGCGCGCGCCGACGATTGCCCACTCGGCTCCGGCGCGCTCGCCGGATGCGCTTTTCCGCTCGATCGCAACGCTCTGGCGCGCGATCTGGGATTTTCCCGCACCACCTCCAATAGCCTGGACGCCGTCAGCGACCGCGACTTCGCCCTCGAATTTCTTTTCGCGCTTTCCACGCTCGCGATGCATCTCTCGCGGCTCGCCGAAGATTTCGTCCTTTTCGCTTCGCCCGAATTCGCTTTCATCGAACTCCCCGACGAATTTTCCACCGGTAGCAGCCTCATGCCGCAGAAAAAGAATCCCGACGCCTGGGAATTAATTCGCGGCAAGACCGGACGCATCTACGGCTCGCTCGTAGCACTGCTCACCACTTGCAAAGGCCTGCCTTCCAGCTATCAGCGCGATCTGCAGGAAGATAAGGAACCGCTCTTCTCCGCTTACGATCAGGGGCTCTCCATGATCCAGATGGCCGCCGCCACGCTCGCGGCCACGCGCTTCCGCACCGACCGTCTTTGCCAAGCGGCGCAAGATCCGGCGCTCGTCGCCACCGAAGTCGCGGATTATCTGGTCACTTTCGGCGTACCCTTTCGTGAAGCGCACGAAATCGTCGGAAAAGTCCTGCGCGCCGCCGAACAGGAAGGCATTTCCATCCGCGAAATGCCCATGGAGCGGCTAAAAAAATTCTCGCCCGCTTTCGGACCGAGCCTCAGCACGGCGCTCACGCTCGAATCGGCTCTGGCTCGTCGCGCCACGCGCGGTGGAACTGCTCCGGGAGCCGTCCGCTCTGCCCTGCAGGACTTTAAAGCGCGCCTCGCCAAGCTTGAGGAAAATCCATGAGAACGCGTCGCGCGAAAATTTCAGACGCTGCAGCGATTCACTCTCTCGTAGCGCATTACGCCGCGCAGGGCTTGCTGCTTCCCCGCACCGCGGAGGAAATTCGCTCCAGTATCGGCCATTTCATCGTTCAGGAAGATACTCATCGTGTCGTCAGCTGCCTTTCTCTGGAAAGTTACGGCACCGATCTCGCTGAAATCCGCTCCATCGCAGTGGATCCCCAAAATCGCGGCCAGGGACTCGGCGCGCGCCTCATCGCCTCCGTCCTGGCAGAGGCTCGCCGCCGCGGCATCGCCCGTGTTTTCGCCGTCACACATGTTCCACAATTTTTCGAACGCCAGGGATTTGCCGCAGCGGCGCGCCAGTCGCTCACCGAAAAAATCGAGCGTGATTGCCGCACCTGCTCGCAGCAGCGCACCTGCAAACTTGTGGCCGTGATCGCCACGGTAATTCCGGAACGCATTTCCATGCCCATCCTTTCCGATTCCGCGACTCCGGTTCCCGCCTGTTGATCTACAAACCGATGACCACACGACTATCCAACGCTGACATCCCGCAAGGTTTCACTTTCGCTGCCACGCACTGCGGCCTGAAAAAGTCGAAACTCGATTTGGCCATATTCATCAGCGAGACTTCCGCGTCAGCCGCCGCCGTCTTCACCAACAATCGTGTGAAAGCCGCGCCCGTGATCGCCTCGCAGTTGCATCTGCGGCAATCAGCGCATCGCATGCGCGGAGTGATCGTCAATTCCGGCAACGCCAATTGCTGCACCGGATCGGAGGGCCTCTCCGCCGCTGCCACCACGGCGCTGAAGCTAGCGCGCGAACTGGGCCGCTTGCACCCTTCGCAAATTCTGGTGTGTTCCACCGGCGTGATTGGCGAACCGCTGCGCTGGCAAAAAATCGTCAACGCAATCCCGCGCCTGGTCCGCGCACGCCATCGCAACGCGAGCTCCTTCTCGGAATTCACCCGGGCCATCATGACCACGGACACGCGCCCCAAATGGGCCGCTGCAAAATGCCGCATCGGCGGCAAACAAGTTCGCATCCTGGGCTGCACCAAAGGCGCCGGGATGATTCATCCCAACATGGCCACCATGCTCGGCTTTCTCGCCACCGATGCCGCCATCTCTCCCGCGCTGCTCTCCCGCGCGTTGCGCACCGTCGTCGAGCGAACTTTTAACGCCATCACTGTGGATGGCGATACCTCCACCAACGACACAGTCACGCTACTAGCCAACGGCGCATCGGGCGCGCCCAAAATCTCGAACCCAAATGACGATTGGAAGAAATTTTGCGCTGCGCTCGAGCTCGTCTGCCAATCCCTCGCCTTGCAAATCGTCGCCGATGGCGAAGGCGCCCGCCACGTAATCGAAATCGAAGTGCGCGGCGCACCCAACGATCGCGCCGCCAAGCAAATCGCGCTCACCATCGCGAATTCGCCACTGGTGAAAACTGCCATCGCCGGCGCCGATCCCAATTGGGGCCGCATCCTCGCCGCCGCCGGCCGCTCCGGCATCGCCTTCGATTTCGAGCGCGCGGACATTTCTCTCGCCGGCGTAAAAGTCTGCCGCCGCGGCCGCGAAAATCCCTTCGACGAACGCGTCGCGCATCGCAAAATGCTGGCGAAGTACGTCCCCATCGTCGTCTCGCTGCATTCCGGGCACGGCCGCGCGCGCGTCTGGACCTGCGATTTCACCGCCGAATACATTCACATCAACGCCAGCTACCGCACGTAGCACGCGCAGCCCTCTCGCCAACCGCGCCAACCGCTGTTGTTGACTGCCGCAGCCTATTGCAGCAAGATGCTCCTGAGCAACTGGAGCGCTCGCTTCAGCCGGGTGTGGTCAGGGGGTCTCTGGCCACGCGGCCGATTTCCTGTCTCTTCAGCCTCGTGTTTTGCGCCCGCGCACGTGCCGGACGCAAAAGGAGAACGACCGTGAAGAAATTGTATGTCGGTAATCTGTCGTTCAAGGCCACGGAAGAGCAGATAGCAGCGTTGTTTTCGGAAATTGGCGTCCAGCCTGATTCGCTCACGCTTTTGCGCGATCGTTTCACCGGACAGCCGCGCGGATTCGGTTTCGCCGAAATTGGCAACGACGCCGAAGCGGACAAGGCCATCGAAGCCCTCAACGGCAAGGATTTCCTGGGTCGCGCCCTCGTCGTCAACGAAGCACGTCCTCAGCGTGAAGGCGGAGGCGCTGGCGGCGGACGTGGCGGCCACGGAGGCGGAGGCGGTGGTGGTGGACGCGGCGGTCACGGAGGCGGAGGTGGTGGCGGCGGCCGTGGAGGACGCGGGGGCGGTGGTTACGGTGGTGGCGGGGGAGGCGGGCGCGACCGCTAATTCAAATCAATAAAATTTCTTGCATTCAAAACGGGCGCGCACACCTTGCGCGCCCGTTCCTGTTTTCGTAGCCCTGGTGTCCCGCCGGATCTTTTCTTACGAAATTAGTCGGAGCAAAACCCGCAGATCTAAGCGATCGCCTTACGTTCCTGCACCAAAGCGCGCCGGATCGGCGTCTCGACTTCCGTGATCTCACCGCCCTGGTACTCATAGCGGATCAGCGTCGCGCCTCGCACGCCCTGCGCCACCAGCGCCCCCACATCCAATTTCGCCTCCGCCTCCGCCAAATCTTCCGCGGAAGCATACAACGCCGGATTCTTCGGCAAGAACACCGGACAGCAATCGTGAAATGGCTCCGAGGAAATATCGTACGTCCCAATTTTTTTCGCCGTCGCCAGAATGTCCATCTTGTCCGCGCCAATCAGCGGCCGGAACACCACCATGCGCGACGCCGCGTCCACCGCCACCAGATTCCGTAGCGTCTGCGAAGCCACCTGGCCCAAGCTGTCGCCCGTCAGAAGCGCCAAACTGCGGTCCCGTCTCGCCAACGCTTCCGCGATTCGCAGCATCATCCGCCGGTACAGCAGCACGCGGTAGTCTTCCGGCGCATAACGCACAATTTCCCGCTGAATCGCTTCGAATGGCACGCGGTAAAGCTTGGCGTGAAATTGGTACGGCACCAGCGTGCGCGCCAATCCGCTCGCCACATGCAGAGAAGACTCCCCGGCCTGCGCGCCCGTGCCGTAAAAATGCACGAAGCTCAAATGCGCCCCGCGCTTCATCATGTGATAAGCCGCCACCGCCGAGTCGTAGCCGCCGGAAAGCAAGCACATCATCCGCCCCGCCGTGTTCGGCGGCAGACCTCCCGCGCCGGGAATTTTCCGTGCGTAAATCAGCGCCATGCTCTTGGTAATTTCCACGTAACAAGTCATCTCCGGCTGATTCAATCGCACACGTACGCTGCGATTCTGCGCGCGCAATTTTTCCAGCAAGTAGCGCCCGATAATTACTTCCGCCTCCAGGCTCGTCGTCGGAAATCGCTTGTCGCTCCGCTTCGCCCGCACCGCGAACGATTCAAAACGCAGCGGCTCCATCTCCTCCCAGGCCGCGCGACACAATTCTTCCATATTCCGCTCGACCGCCCGCGCCACCGCGTAGAACGCCACCCCCATCACGCGGTCCACTCGCGCCGTAACTTCCGCAAGCGAAGCTCGATCGCCCAGCCACACCACCATCCGATCGCCCGGCTGCTCGATCCGCTCGACCGGAATTCCCTGCAGCGCCACGCGTAGCGCCGTATGCAGCTTGCGCAGAAAAAATCGCCGGTTGCGACCCTTCAACCACAGCTCGTGATAGTGAACGACAATAATTGGATTGCTCATGAAAATTTCACGCGGCGCTCATGCAGTCGGGCCTTGCCAAAAGTATATCACCCCGCCGCTGCATCCGCGGCGGAGGAGCCGGCCCCCCAGACCGCGCACAATCCGCCGATAACTTTATAGCTACAGCAAATGTTCCCACGCGACTTTCCACTACTTATGGGGTTATTATCGGCACCGCTCCCGTCCCCGGAGCGGCCCGGCCTGGCTCGGCGACCCCGCAGCCATGCCACCAAGGTTGGATGCCAAGTTGGGGCGAATCTTCATGCTACCCAAAACGCCCGGCGTGCATCCAATCCATCCACCAGGGCAGCAGGGGAGAAACGTATGTGGAATAGACGAGATTGGGACGACTTCTTCTTGATTGTCCGGAAACGGTGGAGCGCGCATCGCCCTCCGCGTCCCGTGGATCTGTCTCATCGCAACCGCTTGGTGCCCACCGAAGGCTACAGCCTCGCCGAACTGGATCAGGCTGGCTTGAGCATCGAGCAGGCGGAATATCTCGGTCTGCCGGTTGACGCGGGCCGCGTCGGCTCCTACGGTCCGAACGTCACCACGCTGCGCGAGTTTTACCGCTCCAGCCGCTCGCGCTTCTAATCTAAATTTCCTTTCGCGCTTCGAAATATTCAAAATTCAGCTATCGCGCGCCCAGCCGCCGCGTCTAAGCCCGGTTGAAACGGTTTTGCCCGCGCTGACGTATTATCCAAAAGCACCCACGTGACTACCAGGAGACTGCTCGATGAAGAAGGCCGTCCTCGCCCTCGCCATCTTTTCAATTTCACTCGCGCTCGCGTCCGCAGTACCCGCTCAAGCTCAAGACGCCAAGCCGCTGTTGCTGCGCCAGCCCACTCTAAGCCGCAGCGACGTCGCTTTCATGTACGGCAACGATCTCTGGAAAGTCAGCCGCGAAGGTGGGGACGCCATCCGCCTCACCGCCGGACCCGGCATCAAACGCGGCCCGCATTTTTCACCCGATGGCCAGTGGATCGCTTTCACGGGCGAATATGACGGCAAGCTAAACGTCTACATTATTTCCGCGAGCGGAGGCACGCCGCGCCGCGTCACTTTCCACGCAGGCCCGGACATCGTCGCTGGATGGACCCCCGACGGCAAAAATATTCTCTTCGCCTCGCCGCGTGAGAGCTTCCCCAACGGCACCCTGGCTCTGTTCACCGTCCCCGCCGCGGGCGGCTTCCCTACAAAAATTCCTCTCCCCATCGGCTGGGAAGGTTCCTACTCTCCAGACGGCAAATATCTCGCCTATCGCCCCACCGCGGCGCCCTTCGGCAATTGGAGCCACTACCGCGGCGGCACTTCTCCCCGCATCTGGATCGCGAATCTGGCGGACTCCAGTGTGGTGAAACTTCCGCACGACGACTGGAACGATCTCAATCCGCTCTGGGTCGGCGACACAATTTATTTCCTCTCTGACCGCAACGGCGCCTACACCCTGTTCGCCTATGACACAAAGTCCCAGAAGGAATCGCAGCTCATCGAAAATTCGGGCCTGCCCATCAAATCCGCGGATTCCGGCCCCGGCGCGATCGTGTACGAACAATTCGGCTCGCTCCATCTGTACGATCTCTCCACTCATCGCCAGCAAACCATCACTGTCCATATCGATCCCGACCTCGTCGAAGTCCGCCCCCATTTCGAAAAAGTCGCGAAGCACGTCAACGACGCTGCGATTTCGCCCACCGGCGTCCGCGCCGTCTTCGAAGCCCACGGCGAAATCCTCACTGTCCCCGCCGAAAAGGGCGACATACGCAATATCACCAATTCTCCCGGCGTCGCTGACCGCGGCCCCGCGTGGTCTCCAGATGGAAAATCCATCGCTTATTTCTCCGACGAGTCCGGCGAATACGCCCTGCACCTGCGTGCACAGAACGGTCTGGGTGATGTTCGTAAAGTCAATCTCGGAATTCCGCCGTCTTATTTCTACGGCCTCACCTGGGCGCCCGACAGCAAGAAAATCGCCTACACCGACAAATGGCTCAATCTCTGGTACGTGGATCTGGATAAACCTACTCCGCTGAAAGTGGACACGGACTATTACGACGCGCAAGGCCTCAGTCCCGCATGGTCTCCCGACAATCGCTGGATTGCCTATACCAAGCTTCTACCCAGCCATTTCCGCGCGGTCTTTGTCTATTCCCTCGACACCCAAAAATCCACGCAGATCACCGACGGCATGAGCGACACGCGCTTCGCGGTCTTCGACAAAAATGGAAAATACCTGTATTTCGCCGCCAGCACCAACGCCGGCCCCGCGGTTGGCGGCCTGGACATGTCCAGCGACGGCAAGGAAGTCACCCGCAGCGTGTACGTCATCGTTCTTCGCAAGGATCTTCCATCACCGCTCGCTCCCGAAAGCGACGAAGAAAAGCCCGCCACGGATAAAAAAGACGCTGACAGTTCCAAGGATGCATCCAACTCCGATCAGGACAAAAAGGACACCGACAAGAAATCGGATCAGGACACGGAGAGTGACAAGGGTAAGGACAAGGAGAAAGGTAAAGACAAGGACAAAGAACCAGTCAAAGTCACCATTGATTTCGACAACATCAGCCAGCGCATCCTTGCTCTGCCGGTCCCTGCCAGAAATTACGTAGATCTATCTCCCGGCAAAACGGGCGAGCTTTTCACTCTCGAATTTCCGCCTACCCCGGACGCCCAAGGTCCGCCCAGCCTGATCTTCGCGAAATTCGATCTCACTAAACGTAAATCCGAACTGATCGTCGCTGGCATTCAGAACGCCTCGGTATCTTTCAACGGCGAAAAGTTCCTCTACCAACAGGGCGAATCCTGGTTCATCGCGCCCACCGCGGCAGCCGCCAAGCCCGGCGAAGGCGCGCTCAAACTCGACGCAATGGAAGTCTGGGTCGAGCCTCGCGCCGAATGGAAACAGATGTACGACGAAATCTGGCGCATCGAACGCGATTTCTTTTACGACCCGCATCATCACGGCGTGAATTTGCAAGCCGCTCGCGAAAGAATACGAACCCTATCTCGATCGCGTCGCCACCCGTGATGATCTAAATTATCTTTTCCAGCAAATGCTCAGCGAAATCAACGTCGGCCACATGTTCGTGGGCGGCGGCGACATCCCTGAAGTGCAGCCGCTGCAGGTCGGCCTGCTCGGCGCCGACTACAGCATCGACAATGGCCGCTACCGCTTTGCCCGTGTATACAACGGAGAAAATTGGAATCCGCAGCTCCACGCTCCGCTCACGCAGCCCGGCGTCAACGTTGTGGCCGGCGAATATCTGCTCACCGTCAACGGCCGCGATGTTCGTGCCGAGCAAGACGTCTACAGCTATTTTCAGGAAACCGCCGGCAAGCAAACAATCCTAAAAGTCGGCCCGCACCCCGACGGCTCCGGCTCGCGCGAAGTCACCGTCCTTCCCGTACCGGACGAATCTGCTCTGCGCACTCGCGCCTGGATGGAAGACAACCTCCGCAAAGTAACCGAGCTCAGCGGCGGCAAACTCGCCTACGTCTATCTCCCCAACACCGGCGCGGGCGGTTTCACCAATTTCAACCGCTACTACTTCGCGCAACTCAGCAAGCAAGGCGCGGTAATTGACGAGCGCTTCAACTCCGGAGGCCAGGCCGCCGATTACATCATCCAGTACATGCAGCGGAAAATTTGGAATTACTGGACCGCGCGTGAAGGCGGCGATTACACCACGCCTCTCAGCGGAATTTACGGACCCAAGGTAATGATTACCAATGAATTTGCCGGTTCCGGCGGCGACGCGCTTCCCTGGTATTTCCGCCACGTCGGCCTCGGCCAGCTCGTCGGTAAACGCACCTGGGGCGGCCTCGTCGGCATCGGCGGCTACCCCAGCCTGATTGACGACGGCTTCGTCACCGCGCCCCGCTTCGCTTTTTTCACCACCGAGGGAACGTGGGATGTGGAAAATCATGGCGTCGCCCCCGACATAGACATCGAAATGGATCCCGCCGCCTGGCGACAAGGCCATGACACGCAGCTAGAAAAAGCCGTCGAAGTAGCCATGCAGGAGCTAGCGAAAAATCCGCCCCAGCCAATCAAGCACCCGGCCTACCCGGATTATTCGAAATATTCCACCGCGCACTAGGCGCCGACTCGCAAATGTCAGGCCCGAAACGGCGCAGGGAAGGGCGGGGGCCGTGGAGTCGGCGTAGGCACGCGGAAATCTTTGGGGGTCGTGGCTTTAGCCACGACATAACCCGCACCGAATCCGAGCGGCTGTAGCCGCTGAAGTTCCGCCTTTGCCGCCGCGCGCGAGCAACGCTGCAAATTCGGTTGCAGTCCGTCCGCCAACCCTTTAACGTATTGGCTCTTTAGATCGTTCAGGAACTCCAACGTGAAAAAGAAAATTCGCGTCGCCCAATATGGCCTAGGCCCCATCGGTTCTTCCATCGTCCGCCTCATGCGCCAAAAAGATTCTCTCGAAATCGTCGGCGCGATTGACAAAGATCCCGCCAAAGCCGGCCGCGATCTGGGAGAAGTAGTCGGCGCGGCCGATGCCCCCTGGAGCGTCCTTGTTTCTCCGGATGCCGCGAACGTCCTCGGAAAACCGCTGGACGTGATCGTCCACTCTACCTCCTCCTACCTAAGCAGTGTGATGGATCAACTTCTTGAGTGCATCTCGGCAGGCTGCTGCATCGTTTCCACCTGCGAGGAACTCGCCTATCCCTTCCGCAAGCATCCTGAGCTTTCCCAAAAACTAGACGCCGCAGCAAGAGAAGAAGGCGTCGCGTTGGTCGGCACCGGCGTGAACCCCGGCTTCGTGATGGACAAACTCGCCCTAACCCTCAGCGCCGTCGCGCAGCGCATTGATTGGCTTAGCGCCGTGCGCCTTGTGGACGCCTCCAAACGCCGGCTGCCTCTGCAGAGAAAAATTGGCGCCGGTATGACGCCCGAAGAATTCCGCGCGCAAGTCACCGCCGGTATCATCAAACATCACGGCCTGCCGGAATCCATCGCCATGGTCGCCGATGGCCTGGGATTTGTTCTTGACGATATTTCGGAAACCATCGAGCCGGTAATCGCTGAAGAGATCATCCAGACTGAATTCCTCGCAGTGGCCCCGGGCCAGGTCGCCGGCGTGCATCAAATCGCGCGCGGCATCTCAAAGGGCAAAGAAAAAATTTTCATGGAACTCAAAATGTACGTCGGCGCCCGCCATCCCGCCGACACCGTCGTGCTAAAAGGCGAACCGCATCTAACCCTAACGATCCCGGGCGGCACGCACGGCGACGTCGCCACCGCCGCCGTAGTAGTCAACTCCATCCCAGCAATCCTCGCAGCCAACGCCGGCCTGCGCACTTCGCGCGACCTTCCCCTAACTTTTTTCCCGCCGAACGCCAAACCTTAAGCTCAACCTGCAGCCTTGCTCCAAAACCGCGCCACTGCCGAATAATCCGGATCGTCCTGCGACGCATCTTTCACCGCGCTGTACGTCCCATACGCAGCCGCAGCAGCTGGCAGCGTGACTCCGTGCTGCCGCGCCAATTCCAGCGCCAGCCGCATATCCTTATGCATTAGCCGCAACGGAAAACTCGCCGCGTATTCTTTCTTCAGCATTAGCGGCGCCTTCACATCCAGCACCCCTGCGCGCGCCATGCTCGATTGCATTACCTCCACCAGTTTCTCGCCCGCGACGCCTCCCGAACTAGCCAGCGCCAATGCTTCCGCCAGCGCCTCCACCTCCAGCGCCAAGATCAAATTCATCGCCAGCTTCACCGTCTGTCCAGCGCCATTCGGCCCCAGCAAGAAAAATTTCTTCCCCAGCACTTCCAGCACCGGCTTCGCGCGCTCCAGCACTTCTGCCTTTCCGCCAATCATGAATACCAGCTCGCCTTTCTTCGCGCCCCAGTCCCCACCCGTCACCGGCGCATCCAGAAAATCCACTCCGCGCTCGCCGCACGCCGCCGCCACCCGCCGCGCCAGTTCCGGCGAGATCGTGCTCGAATCCATATAGATGCTTCCGCGCCGCAATCCGTCTATCGCGCCCTGTGCGCCCCACAGCACTTCTTCCAGTGCCGGCGGATCGCTCACGATCGAGATCAGCACATCCGCGGCCGCCGCCGTCTGGCGCGGATTCGCCGCCCGCTTCGCGCCCTCGCTCACCAACTCTTCCGCTCGCGCCGCCGTTCGATTCCACACCACCAGCGGAAATCCCGCCTTCAGCAAATTCCGCCCCATCGGCTTGCCCATCAGTCCCAGGCCAACCAATCCAACCGTCGGTTTCATTTCTCACCTCCCGTATCAACACAAAAATATACCCGCGCAGACGCACAATTGCGAATGCAGCAGGCGATTTCACATTCTCCTAACGGGCTTCACAACCAAAGGGGGAAACTGCTACTGCGGCAATGCTATTTATTCTTGGTAGGCTTGGGCATCGCCCGTGGCTGTGCAACCTCGTCGCGCATTTCAGCCACGCGTATCACGTACGCATAAGGAATTTCCACACGCATCGTTTTCTCTTTCCCGCCGGACGAAAAACGCTCTTCCACGAAGATCGCTTTGCCCGTATCGGACGCCAGCGTCCCGATCGTCGAGAGCTGCATGTCGCCAGCGCGATAGTTCACTTCTACGCGCTTATTCAAAAGAGCGGTATATCGTGCCATTCCACCTCAGTCGGCCGAATAACCCACGTGCGTCATCACGCCGACTGCGGGAGTATATACGAATCAATAACTAAATCATAGATCGTTAATGATGAGGTACTGAAGACGTAACATCGCCGATTTCCGACACCGGATCTCCGGTTCTTAATTCCAAATTGGCCGCCAGCATCAACGTCAACGCTGCCACTAGGCTCATCGCCCCATAGGCCAGGAACACCGGCCACACCCAAGCCAGCTCACCCGGCCGGCTCTCCAATCGCAAGGTAACAATCCACCACGCGATCGCGCCCGCAACGAGCCCGGCGAATGCCGCGAAATTTCGACTCAGCTCCGAAATCCGCAGCGGATTCTGGCAACTCGCGCAAACCAGTTCATACGAATCCGCAACAACCTTTCCCGCCGGCATCACCGCTCCGCAGTTGGGACATTGTCTGGCCGCCATCTTTCACCTCCGCAGAATCAACGACTATCGCTCGCACGATCCTCGATTAACGAAAATTCCACGCGATGCCGGAAAGGATCAATCCGCTCCGCCCGCACCCGCACGCGATCCCCCAACCGAAATGTCCGCCTCGCTCCGCCACCTCGACGCGAACCGCGCTGCGGCTCGCAGACAATCGAATGGTCGCGGTCGTGATAAGCGCATCGCTGCCCGGTAAATTCCTCCAGTCGGTCAATGCTCACCAGCCCTTCCACGAAAATCTCCATCAGCTCCACGAAAAATCCAAATTTCTGCACCGAAATAATCAGCGCCGAGTACTCCTCGCCCAGATGGCTTTCCATAAATTGCGCCGTCTTCCATTCCATTAATTCGCGTTCCGCCGCATCCGCCCGCCGCTCCGCTTCGGAGCTTTCCGCCGCGATGTCCTGCAATTCCACGCGCCGATACGGCCCCAGCACCGCCACTGTTTCTTCTTTCCCCGTGCGCGCATTCTCCCCGTGCGCGCGTAGTGGCGCGACGTCCGGATTTTCCAGCGCCCATTGCAGCGCTCGGTGCACGATCAAATCCGGATAGCGCCGGATCGGCGATGTAAAATGCGTGTATTCCTTGGTCGCCAGTGCAAAATGCCCCAGCACATCCACGGCGTAGCGCGCCTGCTTCAGCGATCGCAACATCAAATACGAAAGTATTCGCTCTTCCGGTTTGCCCGCGATTTTTTCCGTCAACCGTTGGTAATGCTGCGGCCTTATGTCCACTTCCTCCGCCGCCGGCATCGTCACGCTCATCGGCCGCATGCGTCCACGCCCGCCGCCACCCCCGCGTCCCTCACGTGCTTGCGGACGCACGCGTCCATGCCGCACCGTCACGCGCCGCTCCGCCAAATCCTCCACCCCGAGCGAATATCCAAACGCCTGCGCGAGCTCCTCGAACTCCAGCACTTTCTTGGGGTCCGGCTTCTCATGCACGCGATGCAGCGAAGCCACTCCCCGCTTCTCCAGATATTCAGCCACGGCTTCGTTCGCCGCCAGCATGAACTCCTCGATCAAACGGTGCGCGATGTTCCGTTCGCTGCGCACGATGCTCAGCATCCGTCCCTCATCGTCAAACTCGATCACCGCCTCCGGCAAGTCAAAATCAATCGAGCCTCGCGCCCGCCTCCGCTTGTTCAACAGCAACGCCAGTTCCTTCATCTTCTGGAACTCGCTCCGCAGCGCGGCATAACGCTGCGTCGTCTCCGCATCGCCTTCGATCACTTTGTTGACGTTCGTGTACGTCATCCGCTCCGCCGAACGGATCACTCCCTGAAAAAATTCCGCCCGCAGTAATTTTGCTGCCCCATCCAGTTCCATCACCACGCTCATCACCAGCCGGTCCACTTTCGGATTCAGCGAACAGATCCCGTTGGAAAGTTCCTCCGGCAGCATCGGCACCGCGCGATTGGGAAAATAAACCGACGTACCGCGCAATCGCGCCTCGCGATCCAGCCCCGAACCGCGCGCGACGTAATGCGCCACATCCGCGATATGCACCTGCAATTCGTAATTCCCATTGGGCAGCGCCGCCACGTGTACCGCATCATCAAAATCTCGCGCCGTCTCGCCGTCAATCGTCACAATCGGCAGATGCCGGAAATCGCGCCGCCCCGCAAGATCACGCTCCGCCACCTGCGCCTGCGTTGCGCGCGCTTCCTGTTGCACTTCCTCCGGAAAAATGTTCGCTAGATGATGCTTCCGAATAATAATTTCCACATCGACGCCGATCTCGCCCGGCCGCCCCAGAATTTCAATCACGCGTCCCGCCGGAGCCAGCCCGCCCTTCGGAAAACGCGTAAGCTCCACGTTCACCACTGCGCCATCCAGTTCCGGATAACGCTTTCTGCTGTTCGGAGCGGCCCCGCCGCCAGCCGCGCCAGCTTTTTCCCGCAACTCCGGCGTCAGTTCCGCGCCCGGCGGAATCACCACTTCATGCAAAATCCGCACGTCGTAAGGCAGCACCACATTTCCGTGCGGCCCGTAGCGGAACAATCCCACGATGGTCGGATGCTCCCGCTGTACAATCTGCACCACGCGGCCTTCCGCTCGCCCGTCGGCGCGCCTCTGCTCGATGCGCGCCAGCACGCGGTCGCCGTGCATCGCATCTCCCAACCCATCGCGCCCAATAAATAAATCTCCCTCCACACGCGGCATCGGCGAATCCGGCACCAGAAAGGCGTATCCATCGCGATGCGCCACAATTCTCCCCGACACCAGATTCGGATCGCGCCCGCGCCCGGCTGTGATTTTTGACCTATCAGCCGCTGATGTCGCGCGTGCCGCGTTGCCAGCCGCGGTATCCCCATCGCCAACCGCAGTCGCGGTGGCCGCGGCTGAATTCGCAGCGTTCACACGTTTTGCCGCCGCAGCCTGTCCAGCCGATTCCTGCTTCGCGTGCTTCGTCCCCGCCAGCCGGAATTTTCCGCCCTGAGTTTCTTCCACTTCGCCATGCTTCTTCAGTTTTTGCAGCACGCGCGGCAAATAACGACGCCCGCGATGCTTCAGCCCCATGCCGTGCGCGATGTGCCGGATGCTCGCGGGTTGCGAAAGCGTTGCCAGATACGCAAGCACCAGCTCAGGGGTCACTTCGTCCGCAATCGTCGCTTCTCGTGGTTCGTCGGAATGGCGTTGGGGTGTCATACGGTCCCGCACAGGCTAACGGATTTGCGCGCACGTAGCAAAACTTGCTTTCTCGTCGCCGCGCGATTTTTCAGCCGCAGTACGCATCAAGGTTCATCCAGCTCGCGTTCAGCCAGATCCAGTACCACGATCTTGCCATCCGCTGCGCGCTCCAGCGCCGGCGCATACTGCCCCAAATCCTCGCGTCTCCACCAATTCCCAGTCTCGCGTTTCGTGCGCATGTCCGTGAACCAATACTGATACTTGACCGTGCGCACCTCTCGCGGCGGCGCGCTGGCAAACGGATTGTTCGCAAACAGCGCCAGCACATCCGGCTCATTCTTCAGCAAACGCTCTTCCGTCCACACCACAAACCGCGATTGCTGCCAGGGCCCCAGCGATGCAAACCACAAATTCCATTCAAACCGCGGCTGATACGGCGCGTAAATTCCCGGCGCCTCATTAATTGCCTGCGGCTTGTAACGAAACGGATACGTGATCCACGTTTTTCCTTCCAGCGAGCCCTGAAATTCGATCTCGTAGCGCTCGTGCGTCATCACCGCAAACAGCCCATAGGAATTCGCGATCCGAAACGGCTCGAGCGCTTGCACCGGCGCTTGCGGAAGAGGCAGCCCCGGCATGAACATCCACAGCAGCAACGCCGTCGTGGAATAAAACACCAATCCAAGGCACAACCCCGCAAACGCTCTGCGCAACGGCGTCAATCTCCGGCGCCATTCCGCCCGCGTGCTCGTGGGTCCCGCCGCCGCAGCCGCAGCCATTGGGCTCTTCCCGTGGATCAACTCGCGCAAACGCGACGGCAAAACCCATTCTAGAAATCGATCGTCCAGCAGCAGCACCCCCAGCAGCAACACCAGATAATTCAGAAACGTATAATTCGCGGTAGCAATTATCGAAATCTCAAACGGTGTCACAATAAGAAAACATGCAATTCGAAATCGCCGCGGCAGAAACAGCATCCACACGATCAGCAGTTCCGTCACCAGCGTGTAAATTGTCGCCGAAGCGTGAAACCAGTGCGGTAAATGCTGCACGTACCAGCCAATCCAAGTCGGCAGCGGACCGTTCTGGTAGTAATCGTCCATCGCGGTGAATTGCCGCCACGCCAGATCCCCACTCCCGATTTTCGCCACGCCCGATTCGAAATAAATCCGGAACCATTCCCACTGCAGTAGGAAAAGACTCGCCCGAGATGGAGGATTCTCTGCGCCCAACCCTGGCCGCAACCCCGCCGGCGCGAAAAATAGGGCAATAAATCCCGCCTCCAGCAGCATCCCATCCGACTGATACCCCGAAAAATCCCGCGCCACGCTCACAAACGAAACAAAACACACAAAGCAAATCAGCAGCGACGCGCGCGGCCACACATTCAGCGTCAGCAGCAGCGACGCCACCAACCCCACCCAGCACAGCGTCATCAACGCGCCATTGCTCGCTCCGAACCACAACAAACTCGGCGCGCTCCAATAGCTACGCAATTCCAAAGCTGCCTGCATCGCCTGCAGATAATCCGCCGCCGGCAGGATCCCATTCGGCCCGATCAGTCCCTTGATCTGGAATAGCAGCGAATAAAACGCGGAAAGATAAATCAATCCCAGCGCGCGCAAGAAAATCCAGCGCGGCCACAGATGCCCCGGCCGTTTTTCGGTGATAGGCTCCGGTCCCAACAGCCAATTCACCACGCCCTGCAGAAATCCTTCTTCCATGGCCTGAGATTATACGGCGAAAGTTTGCAGTACTCGGGAAAGTTCGGCGCGCCAGGGGAGGGAAGCTCGGCGCCGCTAAAAATCTATACAGAGGAAACGCTTCTATCGGGACGAGCAAGTTTCACAAAACTCGGCCGCCGCGGCACCTTGCCAACCGTCTCTCGCCCTTCCGCCAATCCAATCAAAAATTCCTGCGCGTTAAATCGAAAACCGTTCTGCGAATGCACAGCAGCCCCGGCATCGCCCGAGCGCACGTAACGTCCATCCGCCAACAATATCCTCGTCTTCTCCGTATCCGCCAAGTAAGGCTCAATCACCTCGCCAAACACTTGCTTGCACATCTCCGCATCACGCACGTGGAACATCACCTCCACGCGCTCGTAAATGTTCCGGTGCATCCAATCCGCGCTACCCAAGTAAAGTTCGGTCTTCCCGCCGTTTCCAAACACGAAAATCCGGCTGTGCTCCAAAAAGCGCCCCACCACGCTGCGCACTCGAATCCGGCTGCTGATCCCGCGCACTCCCGGCCGCAACGCGCACGCTCCACGCACCACCAGCTCAATCTGCACGCCCGCCCGCGAAGCGCGGTACAGCGCTTGAATTGTTTTCTCGTCCAGCAGGGCATTCACCTTCGCGAAAATAAACGCCGGCCGGCCCGCCTTCGCATGCGCCGTTTCGCGCTCGATCAATTTCAAGCAACTTTTCCCCAGATTCAACGGCGCCACAAACAGCGGCTGGTAATTCGGCCGCTCCGAATAAGCCGTCAAATAATTGAACACATGATGCACGGCGTGCGTGATATGCGCGTCGCTCGTCAGCAGGCTCAAATCGGTGTAGTAACGCGCCGTCGAAGGATTGTAATTCCCGGTTCCCAAATGCGCGTACCGCCGAATCTGTCCGTCGCTTTCCCGCCGCGCGATCAACGCAAGCTTGCAATGCGTCTTCAACCCCGACACTCCGTAGAACACTTGCACGCCCGCTTCCTGCAAATTGCGCGCCCAGCGAATGTTAGAAGCCTCGTCAAACCGCGCTTTCAGCTCCACCACCACCGCCACTTCTTTCTTAGCCGCCGCCTCAATCAACGCGCGCACAATCGGCGAATTCTCGCTGGTGCGGTACAACGTTTGCTTGATCGAAAGCACATCCGGATCTTTCGCCGCGCTCTCGATTAACCGCACCACGGCCGAATACGAATCGTACGGATGATGCAATAGCAAATCCCGCTTGCGCATCAGTTCAAAAAGGGATGTCGCACCGGGCTTCAGCGCCAGTTCCCGCGGCACGAAGGGTTGGAACTTCAAATCCGGCCGCGGCGCCTGATCGTACAGATACGAAATGCGCGCCAGGTTCGGCGGCCCGTCCACGCGAAAAATCTGCCACGGCGCCAGGCGGAAATTCGCCACCAGCCGGTCAATAATTTCCTGATTCGCGCTCGCCTCAATCTCCAACCGCACCGCTTCGCCCTTGCGTCGCCGGTGCAGTTGCGCGTCTACCGTATCCATGATGCTGCGCGATTCTTCCTCTTCCAGATACAAATTGCTGTTGCGCGTCACGCGAAACGCCGCCGCCGAAAGCACTTCATACCCGTGATACAGGCGATTCGCAAACGCCTGGATCACATCCGACAGAAACACGTATTCAACGGTCCCGTCTTTCGCGGGCAGCAGCACCAGGCGCGGCAATGCCCGCGGCACCGTCACCACTCCCAAATAAGTCTGTCCGCCGCGGCGTTTGCGTTTCAGCAAGAACGCCAGGCACAGCGCTTTGTTCAGCACGTGTGGAAAAGGATGCGCCGGGTCCACCGTCACAGGAGTCAGCAGGGGCTCCACCGCCTTTACGTAATAATTTTCAATGTACAAGCGCGCCGCAGGTCCCAGTTTCTTCAAGCTCACCACGCGAACTGATTCGGAGGCGAGCGCCGGCAGCAATTCTTCGCGCCAGCAGTCGTACTGCGCTTTCACGAAGCTGTGAATTTTCTCCGCCAACTGCTTCAGCACTCCCGCGGGCGTGCGCCCATCCGGACCGGGCTCGCAATTTCCGTGCTCCACCTGTTGCAAAATTCCCGCGACGCGTACCTCTACAAACTCGTCCAGGTTGCTCGCGGTGATCGCCAGAAACTTCACCCGCTCCAGCAACGGATTCCGTGCGTCACGCGCCTCTTCCAGCACCCGTTCGTTGAATTGCATCCACGAATGGTGCCGGTTGAAAATGTATTGTGGGTCCGCTACATCGATGTTTTTCATGACGTCCTTGCAGCCCATGATTCTATCGCGGTTGTGTTACAGCTATGTTACCTAGCGCCCCGCACCGGCTCGCTCATCAATTCCGCGCTCATAGGTCGAGTCAGATAAGGAAGATAGCCAGCTGAGACCTACTTTCCCCATTTCATGTTAGGATTTTCCGCACGACCGATTCTCGCATCCTTCGCGAGGTAAAAGGATTTTGACGTTCGTCGCATACGCATTCCTGGCCCTCGCCGCCATCCCCTTCATCTACTACTTCCTCTCCCTCTACAGCACGGTCCGCTATTTTCAAATCTCACGCCGCGACGGCCGCCCGAACAATGATTTCACACCCCTCATCAGCTGCCTGAAGCCGATCAAGGGCCTGGACGCCGAAGCCTACGAAAATTACGCCAGCTTCTGCCGCCAGGACTATCCGGATTACGAAATGGTTTTTTGTGTGGATCCAGGCGACCCCACGCTCCCAATTCTAGAAAAATTACTCCGCGATTTTCCCCAGCGCCGCATCCGCCTGCTCTTCGGCTCTGGCCGCGACGCAGTGAACGACAAAGTCGCGCGCCTCACTCGCCTCGTCGCCGAAGCTCAGCACGATTTCTTCGTCATCACCGACAGTGACGTTCGCGTCCAACCCGATTATCTGCGCACCGTCATCTCGCCTTTTCGCGATCCACACGTAGGTGCCGCCACTTGCCTCTACAGTGCCACTGTCGAAAAAAATCTCACCGAAAAATTGCAGTCCATCGGCATGATCTCCGATTTTTTCGCTGGTGTAATGGTCGCCTGGCAACTCGACGGCATCAAATTCACCTTCGGCCAAACCATCGTCACCACTCGCAAAGCGATCGCAGGCTACGGCGGCTACCCAACAATCGAAGACCGCCCCGCCGACGATGTTTACGCCGGCCGCCTGGTCGCCGAGCAAGGCTACGAAGTAAAACTCCTGCCCTACGTCGTGCACTCCGTCGCGGATTTTGATTCCCTCCGCGAATTTCTCTACAAACGCCTGCGCTGGATGACGGTCATGCGCCTGATGCGCCCCTGGGGCCATCTTGGCCTCATCTTCACCTGGGGATTGCCGTGGTCGCTCGTCGCCATCGCAATACATCCCTCTGTCGCCGTGGCCGCCGCATATCTCGGCACCTATTTGTCGCTCAGAATAATAATGACGTGGCTCATCGGCATCTGGGGCATGTCGCAACCGCGCGTCTGGAAAAAAATGCCGCTGATCCCGCTGTGGGACGCCCTGGCTTTCGCCATCTGGCTAGCCAGCTTCGCCCGCCACACCATCCGCTGGCGCGGCATCAATTATTATCTGCGCAAAGGCAAACTCACAGCCGTCACTCCCCGCAACGCACCCAACGCCTCGCGCTGAAGGAACGCTCGCCGGTCGCCGCACAGCCGACATCGTGCTCTTTTCTAGCCACTAACCACGCGTCACTAGCCACTGCCTCTATAAATCGAGTAAAATAATTTGCATATCATGACAATAAATCCGCATCTATTCACAGTGATCGCGTCGCATCCGTGCGCCCCGCTCGCCGGACGGTTCCGCAGCGCATGACGTCATCCGCCGGCTTGCACCTGAAAACTTTTGTCCTGATTTTCCTGATGATCCTGTTCGGCCCGCTCGGCAACGTCTCTCTCAGCAAAGGCATGAAGACCATCGGCGCCATTTCGTTGCAGCAGCCCGCGGACCTGCTCCACGTCGGGTTACAAATTCTCCAGTCGCCGTTCATCTGGCTCGGCATCTTGCTTCAGTTGATGTTTTTCGTCGCCTATCTGCTCGTCTTGTCCTGGGCCGACTACAGTTTCGTTCAGCCCGCCGGCTCCTTCGCCTACGCTGTGGTCGCCCTTTGGGCGTACTTTCTTCTGCATGAACCGATTTCGCCGACTCGTTGGGCCGGCGTATGCGTCATATGCGTTGGCGTGCTGATCGTGGGCCACACCTCGCCGCGCACTACGGAGCAAAAATAATGGCTTGGGAAACTGTGCTGCTTCTGCTGATCGTCTTCGCCGGCACTTCCGGCGAACTCTGCGTCACACGCGCCATGAAAACCATCGGCGAAGTGCACGACTTCCGTCCCAGCTCGCTTCTGCGCGTCATGCTCCGCGCCATCCAAGTTCCCTGGATGTGGCTGGGCGTCGCGCTAATGGCCGTCGCCTTCTTCTCCCTGCTCGGCGCTCTCTCCATGGAAAATGTCAGCTTCGTCGTTCCCGTCACAGCCCTGAGCTACGCTGCCGGAGCGCTAGGCGGCCAGGTTTTCCTCGGCGAACGCGTCTCGCGCAGGCGCTGGCTAGGCGTTCTGCTCGTCTGCATCGGCGTAACGCTGGTTTTCCTCGGTCGAAAGTAGCGGCTCAACGACGGACCGTAGCGCCGGCATTTCGCCGGCTCTTTGCCGTTGAATTTGTAGCGGTCGTCGTCAGCATCTCTGACAGCATTTGAGAATCTCTGTGGGTCGTGGCTTTAGCCACGACCTAAACCGCTCGAAATCCGAGCGGCTCTAGCCGCTGAAGTTCCGCCTTTGTCCTAGACATAATCTCTCGCTCTTGCGGAACTTGCTCCAGACCTGCAACAGCTCCGCCGCATCTATTAATATGGACGATGCGCTAAACTCTGGTTACGATTGATGGAACCAGAACACTGAGGAGCAACAGAATTTGTGCGGCATCGCCGGTTTTACACATAGAAATTGGTCGCCCGATCCAGACCGCATCCGGCGCGCCGCGGCGACCCTCGTCCATCGCGGCCCGGACCAGCAAGGCGTCTTCCGCTCCGAAATCTGCTCTCTCGGCGCCACCCGCCTGAAAATTATTGACCTCGAAGGCGGCGACCAGCCCATCTTCTCGCCAAACGGCGACGCCGTAATCGTCTTCAACGGCGAAATCTACAATCATCTGGAATTGCGCGCCGAACTGGAATCACTCGGCCATCGTTTCAAATCACATTCCGACACCGAAACCGTACTCCACGCCTTTCTCGAATGGGATACGCAATGCTTTGCCCGGCTGCGCGGCATGTTCGCCATCGCGCTCTGGACCGAATCCTCCGCCGCCTGGTCCTGGCGCGCGATCGCATGGGCATCAAGCCGCTCTACATCGCGCAGCGCGGCGAGGACTTCTTTCGGCTCGGAGCTGAAGGCTATGTTCATCCATCCGGAAATCGAGCGCCGCCTGAGCCTCGCCGGCCTCGATTGCTATCTGTCGCTGAATTACGTGCCTTGCCCCTGGACGCTGGTCGAGGGAATCGAAAAGCTCCCGCCCGGAAATTGGCTGGAATGGCGCGACGGCAAAATTCGCTCCGATAGTTACTGGCAGCTGCCGTTCGAAAATCCGCCGCAACTGGACTCTCGATTCCGCGAAAGCAGAGCTCGACTCGCTGCTGCAACAATCCACGCGCGAGCATCTGCTCTCCGACGTGCCGCTGGGCGTCTGGCTGAGCGGCGGCATCGATTCCTCCACGATCCTGCATTACGCCGCGCAAGTCTCCACGTCGCGCCTGAAAACTTTTTCGATTTCCTTCCGCGGCCGCAGCTTCGATGAAAGCGAATACATCCGCCAGGTCGTGGCCACTACGAGACGGATCACGAGGAATTCGATCTGAATCCGGAGGAAGATCTGGCTGGCGCCATCGAGGAGTTCGCCTACTACTCCGACGAGCCCAACGCCGACGCCGGCGCACTGCCCGTCTGGTTCCTCTCCAAAATGTGCAAACGCCGCACCACCGTGGCGCTCAGCGGCGAAGGCGCCGACGAACTCTTCGGCGGCTACCTCACCTATCGCGCCAACGCATCTCGCGCGCACCGCTCGGCACCTGCCGTCGTCCGCCGTGCGCCTCGCGCTGCAAGCCGTCAGCCACTGGCCCGTTTCCGACGACAAAATCAGCTTCGAATACAAGGTGAAGCGCTTCCTCGAAGGCTGCCCCATGTCGCCCGAGCGCGCGCACGTTTTCTGGAACGGCACGTTCTCCGACGAAGAGAAACGCGCGCTCTTGCAATCTCCGCTGCCGAATGCGCTAGACGGCATCCTCGGCGAATTGCGCGGAAAATTCGCCTGCAGCAGACCCGCTCGCGCCCTATCCTCTGGTTCGATCAGAAATATTTTCTGCCCGACGATATTCTCACCAAAGTCGACCGCATGAGCATGGCGCACGCCGTCGAAGTGCGGCCGCCGTTTCTCGATCATCGCATCGTGGAATTCGCCGCCACGCTGCCCGCGTCCTTTAAAATCCACGGCTCGCGCCAAAAATTTATTCTCAAGGAACTGATGCAGGACAAGCTGCCGCCAGTCGGTCCTCGAGCGCAAAAAAGTCGGCTTCGATATTCCCGCGCACGAATGGCTGCGCGGCCCGCTGCGCGCCCTGCTGCTTGACACACTGAATCGACCGGCCTAGTCGGATCATCCCGGCATTATTTCGACCGGAGAGCCGTGCAATCTCTTTTGCAAGCCCACTTGGACAGGCGCGCCAATCTCGGATATCACCTGTGGGGCTTGATGATTCTGTTTCTGTGGATGAAGGAATGGCGGATTCAAGCAGCACCCTCGCCGGCCAGCCAGCTAGTCGGCCCCGGAAAGAACTGTTATCTCTACTTAGCCGTTCTGCTTTTTGCCGGCGCGATCTATCTCGGCTGCATCGTTTCTCCGCCGTCGCTGATGGACGACGTGGACTGCCGTGCAGGCGCAGATCGCGCGCAACATGCTCACCTCCGGCGATTGGGTGACGGCGCGCCTCGACGGCGTCCCCTATCTTGAAAAAGCCCCGCTGATTTATTGGACCATCGCGGTCTCCTACAAAATTTTCGGCGTGCACGACTGGGCCGCGCGCATTCCCATAGCGCTTTCCGCGATGGCTCTCTGCTGGCTCACCGCGGCTTTCGGCATCTGGGCTTTCGGCAAACGCGCCGGATTCTATGCCGGCTTATGCATCGCCACCTGCATCGGCCTGTTTCTCTTCACGCGCATCCTGATTCCCGACGTGATGCTGACGTTCACCATCGCGCTGGCCATGTGGGCGTTTCTGCGCGCGCTCGATGAAGAGGAGCCGCACCCGCGCCTGTGGGCTTTTCTCTTGGCGGCAAGCCTCGGCGTCGGCCTGCTGCTGAAAAGCCTGATCGCCGTGGTTTTTCCGGTGGCGCCGCGATCGTCTATCTGCTTCTCACGCGCCAGCTTTTTCCTGCGAAGATCTGGAAACGCCTGCATCCCTTCACCGGCGCGCTGATCATCGCTGTCTGATCGCCGCGCCCTGGCACATCCTGGCCACGCTGCGCAATCCGCCGTATTTCGTCTTCACGCTCCACAGCGGTCCCGGCCAGTATCACGGCTTTCTCTGGTTTTTCTTCATCAATGAGCAGCTTCTGCGCTTTCTGAATCTTCGCTACCCGCGCGATTACAATACCGTCCCGCGCCTCTATTTCTGGCTGTTCCATCTGATCTGGCTGTTTCCCTGGAGCGTTTATCTCCCGGCCGTCGCCAAACTTTCCTTCAAGCCAGTTGACCGCGCCGGCCGCGCGCGCTTGCTGGCGCTCTGCTGGCTCGGCTTCGTGCTGATTTTCTTCACGTTTTCCACCACGCAGGAATATTATTCCATGCCGTGCTATCCGGCGCTCGCCTTGCTGATCGGCTCCGCCATGGCCACGGGAAGCGTTTGGGTCCGCCGCGGCACGCGCGCGCTTGCCGTGATCGCCGCGTGCGCCGCCATCGCGGCCTTCGCCATTTATTGCTGCGTGCGCCATGTGCCCACTCCCGGAGATATTTCCTCCGCGCTTGTCGCAGCATCCGAAAGCCTTACAGTCTCTCGCTCGGCCACATGCTCGATCTCACCCTCGAATCCTTCGCCTATCTGCGGATTCCGCTGCTCCTCGCATGCTCGCTTTTCTGGTCGGCGCGCTGGGAACATCTTCGCTCGACGGTGGCCTGCGCGCCTTTATCGCCTCCGCCCTGATGATGGTTCTTTTTTTCCATGCGGCGCGCGCTGGCCATGGTCATTTTCGATCCCTTCTTGTCCTCACGCCCGCTTGCCGAAGCGCTGCTGCAATCGCCCGCCGGCGCACTGATCGTTGAACGCCACTACTACCCGACCTCTTCAGTCTTTTTTTATACCAATCGCACCGCGCTGCTCTTGAATGGCCGCGTCCTGAATCTCGAATACGGTTCGAACGCTCCGGGCGCCGCCGAACGTATTCATTGACGACGCACAATTCGCAAATCTCTGGATGACTCCGCCGCGCTTCTATTTGGTCTGCGCGCAAACCAGCCTGCCCCGCCTGCAAAGCTCTGGTAGGCCCCACAAATCTGAACATCGTCTCCCAAAGCGGCGGCAAACTCCTGCTGACCAATCATCCCTTGTCGATGCGATGAGCATCGTCATCCTGAGGCCGGCGCCTTTGCTTTAAGCCGTCCCGCCGTAGGGGATCTCTCCCGGTTTTCTCTGCGTACTCTGCGCCTCCGCGGTAATCTTGCCTTTCGTCTTTCTCTGTTTTCTCCGCCTTTTCTCTGTACCCTCTGTGGCAAATCTTTTGATTTGTTACCCCGGCATGAAATCCGCTCGCCCCACTCGCCATCCACCACCAAGAACGGTAAGATAGAAGGCTGTTTGGCCGCAGCAATCCATCGCTGCCTATAGCGCCTGCCAGCCCCAAGCAGCAGCGCTCACAACTCAAACGAAAACGCACAGCAAGCGGAGGAAGTATGAAGATTGCAGTGCTAGGCGGAGACGGATATTGCGGTTGGGCCACAGCCCTCTATTTGTCCAAGCAGGGACACGAAGTCGCCATCGTCGACAACTTCGTCCGCCGCCAATGGGATCACGAACTGGGCGCCCAAACCCTCACTCCCATCCGCCCGCTCTCCGACCGCCTCACCGCCTGGCACCGCCTCACCGGCCGAACCATCGAATCCTACGTCGGCGACATTACCGACTACGAATTCCTCAGCAACGTACATCAAAAATTTCGAACCAGAAGCCGTCGTCCACTTCGCCGAACAGCGCTCCGCTCCCTACTCTATGATTGACCGCAGCCACGCCGTCTACACGCAAGTCAACAACGTCGTCGGCACGCTGAATCTTGCTTTTCGCGCTGCGCGAACTCCAGCCCGATTGCCACCTCGTCAAACTCGGCACCATGGGCGAATATGGCACGCCGAACATCGACATCGAAGAAGGCTACATCGCCATCGAACACAACGGCCGCAAGGACGTTCTGCCATTTCCCAAGCAGCCCGGCTCCTTCTATCACCTCTCCAAAGTCCACGACAGCCACAACATCATGTTCGCCTGCAAAATCTGGGGCCTGCGCGCCACCGATCTCAATCAGGGCGTGGTCTACGGCACCATCACCGACGAAGTCGCGCTCGATGAAGCGCTCATCAACCGATTTGATTACGACGAAGTTTTCGGCACCGTGCTCAATCGCTTCTGCGTCGAAGCTGTCGTCGGACATCCGCTCACCGTATACGGCAAAGGCGGCCAGACGCCGCGGCTTCCTCGATATTCGTGACACCGTGCGCTGCATCGAAATCGCCTGCCAGAATCCTGCCGCGCGCCAGCGAGTGCCGCGTCTACAACCAATTCACCGAACAGTTTTTCCGTCATGGATCTCGCCGGAATCGTCCAGGCCGCTGCCAAGAAAATCAACCTGGCCGTCGAAATCAGCCATCTTCCCGACCCGCGCGTCGAAGCCGAAGATCACTATTACAACGCCAAGCACTCCAAACTTGTTGACCTCGGCCTCCAGCCTCACCTTCTCTCCGACGCCATGCTCGACTCGCTCCTGAGAGTCGCCGTGAAGTATCGCGATCGCATTGACACCTCCCTAATCCTTCCCAGCGTCAACTGGCGCAACGCCCGCAACAATTATCGCGAGCGCTCCAAATCCTCATCCACCGCGAAGCCGATAGCCTCACAGCTGAAAAAAGTAGGAGTTTCTTCCGACTAGCACCAGCAAAACGGGGGACGAGCAGAAACGCCACTACCAAATCGGGAATCGCTGCGATTTATATGGTGCGCCCAAGGGAACGATTTTAGAACTTTTGTCGGCGATTTCGGGGCAGCCCTGCCACAGGTTGAGTTTCGCACTGTTTTAAGCTTGTAGCTAGCTCAGGAGTCCCTGAGGCACTTGTCCGATTAGGCGACTCTCCCGGAACTTGTTGATAAGTCCATTCAAATCAAACAATCGTGCGGGAAAAGTTCCTGGCACCAGCGACGCGTCGAAGACGCAGTCAGGGCTTATCAGATGGAGTTGGACTGTCCCAAGTCCGGAACTTGTTGGGAAACTGGCTGCTGAGTTGAGATTGGCAAACAGCGCAGAGGCGCTCCCGAGACTAGATCGCAGGGCAATAGTCTCGTAACGCCTCATAAGCAACAACGTTCGCACTCGCCCGCCATATGTCGGGGCGTTTCTTCACATATTTCGTCACAATTGCTGCAATTCGTGTGTTCGTTATGTCACCGTCAGTCACGCACACTCGAATTCTGACTAGATATTTATCTTCATCTGGCGCATCGAACATTGGGGCTAAATACATCCCATCGATCATCCCTGCCATGTAAACAGCCTGTGTGTCTGGCTTGAGCGCGAGATACTTCCCGGCGGTTAAGTAGCCCGATCTCACAGCGCCCCAGTGGCCTTCGTCCAGCTGAGGATGATCCTTGAGTTGATGCGACGAAGTGATATTGGGTATGACAAGCAGCACGATCAGAGAAATGGCACGAAACGTGGCGTCTTTCATGTTTCATTCCTCAACTTTGAAAAAAACGCAATGCTGCAGACTTGCCAAGCGCCCGTCTTCTGATTCTTGGGCAGACCCCCTCATCGGTCGGGTGCGCCCTAGTTAAAATTTCACCAGAATTGACATATCAATGAACGACTCATCCCTGCGAAGGTCGGGGAAAAAGACACTGCTGGCTCCGCCGCCACAGGCTGTTTCCGCCGGTCCGAGGCTCGTTTGTCCGGATGAGGAACCGTTACTGCAGGCGAAGAATTGGGGGGAACCGTTGTTCCCGCCAGGAGGTGTAATGCCGCCGCGGCCGGACCAGTACGGCACATTCGCGTGGCGGTAGTCATATTCCCAACGAAACGTGATGTATTGCTTGGGCATGTAATCAAACGTGATGGAAGAGTCCCACGCCTTGAACGGGTCCCCGGGATTTTCCGTGAAGTAGGGAGAATTCGTGGCAGCCGTAATCGCGCTCTCTCCATTGATCGGCGGCAGCAGAACCAGGTAGCGCCCGGGGTTGTTGATTTTCCCCCCGCCGATAGTCACGCCGAACAAATCGCGATGGAACCAGAAACGGTTGTAGAGCATAAACCCGAGGAAACTTTGCTTGGGTCCGCCCGCTTTATCGCCGTAGCAACTCACTCCGCCGCCGTACTCGCAGCCGATGTCGCCGGTCAGCGAGAACGCCATCTTGTCCAGCGGCTGGTACGGTTTGTCGTAGTACTTAATTTCAATGCTGTTGTCGCTGTGGATGCGCTTGCGGTGGGGGATGAACAAGTCATCCTGACCAACGCCGTAGTTGTTGGAGATCACGTTCATCCAGGGCGTGGGAGTCCACTTGATTTGGCCCCCGATCCCCGGCGTGTGATTGGCCGAACCGTACGCTTGCCACCCGTTGATGAACCAAGGTTCGATCTTCAAGTGCGCCGTGGGGAAAATCTGCACGCGCACGCCGTTGAAAAACCAGGGCGTGTTCGAGGACACGTACGACGGTTGATAAGCCCAATTGTCGAAATTGTAGTAACTGAACAGGCCGATATAAGACATGAAAATTCCCGCGTCCACATTGATTCCGTGCATTACGTTGAAGTGGTATCCACCGTACGCTTCCGAAATGTAGCGGTACGCATCGGCGAGGTCCCATTGGCCGTGCCCTGGGCTCGGGTCGTTGCGCGGGGTCGTTGTGGAATACATGCCGAACTGCGTCATCAGGCGGGCACGCACGTTGTCATAGTGGAAATCGCCGCCCACGCCAAGCTGCGTCAGTTGCACCTCTTGCGACCGAAAGAGTTCACTCGATCCGCCCATCGAATGGTCCGTCGGGCGGTTGAAATCGAAGACGTATACCGTGTCTGCCCGAATTTCTGGCGTGAAGAATTTCGTGTCCCAGAATGTTTCCTTGGTGCGCGGGTTCCCGTTCAGCCAGCTCCAATCCGCATCAGAAAAAGGCTCGATTTTCGCCGAGGCGGCGGCCTCGACCGTGGTCTTCGCCGAAGTTGTGGACTCAGCCGTGGTGGCCACTGGCGACGCTGGCGCGGCGACGATTGGCGCCACCGGTGCGGTCGCTTTCGCGCTCATCGCGGGTGTGGCCGGATGTTCCGTCGCTCTTGAATTCTTGAGCTCGGCTTCGAGTTCATCGATACGTTTTCGCATTGCATCGAGTTCGATTTGAATCGACTGAGGTGGTTGTTGCTCGGAGGGCTGTGCATTGTTCTGTGCGAAGCAGCGATCACAACTCGCTGTGAAAAAAAACGCGAACAAAATCAATTGCATTCGATGTTTTGCTAGAATTTTCAACACTTCGACACTCCCCTAGGTCACACAAGACAACGGACCGCGTCTGGACAGACTGTAAGTAGGTGAGCATAAAGAAGGAGTAAGGGTTTCCTAATGTTTTCATAAATGAGTGCTGCCCTTACCGGAGATTTGACGTACCGGTAAGCGACTCTCCAGGAACTTGTTGATAAGTCCATTCAAATCAAACAATCGTCCGGGAGAAGTTCCTGGCACTAGCGATGCGTCGAAGACACAGTCAGGGCTTATCGGGAGTTACCCAAATCCGCGCCCTGCTACCCTTGCGCTTTGTACGCTAGGGGACTGACATCGACTAGTTCACGTTGCAACATGTGGCCCTCAAAAGGAAGCCAGAAATGGTTGAAAGGATTTGGGACAGTTCCGGATTCCACGCGCGTATCGGCAGCGCGTCGCCTTCGCAGGATTCCATTGTCGATGGTAGTCACTGGCGGCAGCTATATAGGGCTGCACTTCTGGAACCCGACCTGGACAAATTGGGCGATCGCGTAAAAGCGGCGGCGGAGGCGATTCGCTCCCGAGCTTCGCTCAATGGCGTCCTGAACGACGAGCGCATCGCATTACAAGATGCCATGTCCGCCTTGAATATCTTGGAGCCCGATACGAAACCGAGTAATCCGCCCGTCAACGACTCGGGACTTTAAGCCCAATAGAATCGAGAGCGCACGAGATACACACTGAGCGCGTGCGTTCTCGGTTTCCCCGCCAAACAAGCCGCCCGTTTTCTCAATGATTGCATAACAACGCCGGCTCCTTAGACCCGAGTACACTGTGGTTTGTCGAAGACCATTGGCTCGGGAGAAAGGAGCCGACATGATCATTATAGGCGTGGATTATCACCCGAGCGATCAGTACCTCGCGTTGGTAGACACAGAAACCGGAGAGTACGAGGAACGGCAGTTGAACCACAGTGAGGGAGAAGCAGAAAAGTTTTACCGGGAACTGGCGGCACGAGGAGCGAGCGTGCGCGTGGGGCTGGAGGCCACCGGCTATGCACGCTGGTTCGAGCGGTTACTGGCAGAGCTGGGAATCGAGGTATGGATCGGGGATGCGGCCCAGATTAAGACCAAACGCGTGCGCAAGCAGAAGACGGACCGGGAGGACGCCCGACTGCTACTGCGACTGCTGCGGGAAAATAATTTTCCGCGCATCTGGGTACCCAGTGCGGAGAATCGGGACCTGCGACAACTGCTGTGGCACCGGCATCGGATGGTGCAGATGCGCACGCGGATCATGAATCAGCTGCAGGCCCTGGCGATGAACGAGGGACAGCGACGGAAGAAAAAGCTGTGGAGCGAAGCAGGGCGCGCACAGCTGGAAAAGCTTCCGCTCGCAGCATGGGCATCGCGGCGTCGGAAGGATCTGCTGGAGCTGCTGGACCGGATGAACCCCAGCATCGAAGAGTTAACCGCCGTGGTCGAGCAGGAAGCGAAGAAATGGCCCGAAGCGCTGCGGCTGATGACGCATCCCGGCGTGGGCCCTCTGACGGCGCTGGCCTTCGTGCTGATCATCGGAACTCCGGAGCGGTTCCAGTGCGGCAAGCAGATGGGCAGCTATGTCGGACTGATTCCTGAGGAGGACTCCAGCGCGGGCCATCAACGACTAGGCCACATCACCAAGCAAGGCAGTGCGCTCCTGCGTTTCTTGCTGGGAGAAGCAGCACAAGCTGCCACGCATTGTGATGCGGACTGGAGACGACGTTATATGCACCTGGCCGTGCGCCGGCAACGGAACATCGCCAAGGTAGCTATGGCCCGCAGACTGGCAGTGCGGCTGTATTGGATGTGGCGGAACGGTTGGCAGTATGCACAGTGGGTAGCATTCGGTTCGCACGCGGGACAGCTCGGTACCGGACAGGGCGTGCAGTAGAACGCCGTCCCAATGAATGGGCATCCCGCTCCTTCGCAAGAGGGAGTTTGAACGAGTAATCGTGGTCTGAAATTGGATCGAAGAGATGTGTGGGTCGGACTGAAACCGACCGAAAGATTACCAGCGAGCCGTGGTCGTCGACATTGGGCCAAAGAACACGACGAACGAAGACACTCACAGAAACGAACGGAGAAGTGCGCTCATAAATAGCTTGCCAGAGCCGGCGTTGTTAGAGATGTCCGGTAACGCGACTCGGGAGTTGGCCTTCGCTTGTCAGCGGTGCCATGTCGTGGACACCGAAAGCCGATGCGATTGCTATTGGAAATTCGAGCCTCATGTGTTACAAGCTGTAACGGTTCACCGCGTGACGGAACATTTCCTCACGCGCTGGCGTTCCATGTTCAGGGGCGCCGTGATGCGCAGCGTTGCGTTGGACTGTTCCAAATAGCTCCAGCTCGAGGCGCTTCAGGAGGCTGGCATGAACAACTTTTGGCGTGACGTTCGCTTCAGTTTCCGGCTGCTCAGGAAGAATCCGGGATTTACCTCGGTCGCTGTTCTTGCGCTTGCACTAGGAATTGGCGCGAACACCGCGATTTATAGCATCGTCTACGCCACTCTGCTTGCACCCATGCCTTATCCCCATCCCAAGCAACTCGTGATGGTGTGGTCGAAAATCCAAGGCAATCGGAATGTCGTTGCCGCTGGCGACTACTTGGATTGGAAGCGAGAGAGCAATGTTTTTCAGGGCTTGGGAGCGTGGAGCGAAGAGAGTCTGAACCTCGGGACTGCGAGCCGGCCGGAACGATTGCAAGCGGCCATGGTCACGCCAGGTTTTGCCGCGATGATGGGACAGCCGCTGTTATTGGGACGTGATTTCCTGCCAGAGGAAGGCGAAGTTGGCAAGGACCATGTGGCCATCCTCACGTATCGATTATGGATGGATCGTTTCGGCGGGGACCGCACGATTGTCGGCCGGACAGTCTCGATGAACGGCGAGCCCTACACGATTGTCGGCGTTAACAATCCCGGCGTCTCCGACCGCGGGCGAGATAAGCTCTCGGTGCCGCTGGCCTTCAAACCCGAGCAAATCAATCACGATTTTCATTGGCTGCTTGTCATGGGACGCCTGAAGCCGGGAGTTACCATCGAGCAGGCAAATGCGGACATGGACGCCGTCACGCGCCACATCGCGGACGTTTACCCGAAATCGGACAAAGGCTGGGGAGCCAGTGTCGAACCTCTTAAGAACGACTTCTTGGACCGTGACGTGATCCGCGCCCTGTGGCTTCTGCTGGGATCGGTGGGATTTGTGCTGCTCATCGCCTGCGCCAATGTGGCGAACTTACTGCTCGCGCGAGCGACCAAACGCCGGAAGGAAGTAGCGGTGCGCGCTTCTGTCGGTGCCAGTCGCTGGCAGCTATTTCGCCAGTTCCTGGCCGAGAGCCTCGTTTTGGCCGGCATCGGAGGAATTGCAGGCACCGCGCTGGCCTGGGTGTTGCTGAAAATAATTCTAATGATGATGCCGCCTTTCACTCTGCCGTACGAAGCGGATGTCCGGCTGAACCCGCCTGTGCTCCTGTTCACTGTGGCTGTTAGTGTGATGGCGGGTGTGCTATTCGGTTGCGCTCCGGCGTGGCAGTCGTCGCGGCTGAATCTGAACGACGTGCTGAAGGAGGGCGGCCGCACCTCACTCGGTGGTGGTCGGCACGGCGTGCGCCGCATTCTCGTTGTTGCCGAGTTCGCGCTGGCGCTCAGCTTGCTTGCAGGCGGCGGAATGGCGATTCACAGTTTGTGGAACGTCGAGCACGTGGACCTCGGTTTTCGTACCGAACATCTGCTGACTTTCTATCTCCCCGTTCCACAGAACCAACTCACGAGCGCAGAACAGATTAACTCTTTCTATCGCCAACTTCTCGACAGAATCAACGCTCTACCGGGCGTTTCGGCAGCGTCCGTCTCCACAGGCATGCCGCTTCGCGGCGCTGGCTTTGGCATGCCTTTCCAAATTGTCGGGAAAACGGTCGATGACCCTTCCAAGCGCCCTGGCGCCGGATTCAATATGGTCACGCCAGATTATTTCCGTACATTCGCAATCCGCTTGGACCAGGGCCGAGAGTTCACGGATCAGGATTTGGCTGGCGGTGTTCCTGTGGCAGTCGTGAACGAAACATTCGTGAAACGCTATTTTTCCGGCGTCGATCCGTTGACGCAGCGCATCTTCGTCGAACAATTGATTCCCGGCGTCACCAAGCTGGGTCCTCCTATCGAATGGCAAATCGTAGGCGTCTACCACAATGTCCACAATGGTGGTCCGAAAGGAGAAGGCTTTCCCGAGATTGACGTGCCCTTCTGGCAGAGCCCCTGGCCGACGGCGGGCGTCGCCGTCCGCGCATCCACGGATCCAGCGACCTTGACGAAAAGTATTTCGGACATCGTCCTATCCATGAATCCGAATCTGCCTCTCGCCGAAGTCAAGACTATGGATCAGATCAAGGACGAATCCATGGCCGGAGACCGCTTTGGCGCCTTTCTGTTTGGAACGTTCGCGGGAGTCGCGCTGCTGCTCGCAGCGCTGGGCATTTATGGCGTGATGTCGTTTGCTGTTGCGCAGCGAACGCATGAAATCGGCTTGCGCATGGCCCTCGGCGCCGGTCAAAGGCAAGTGCTCGCGCTTATCATGACGGAGGGTATGCTCCTGGCATCTCTGGGACTTGTGCTCGGCCTGTTCGGCGCCTATTTTGTGGGTCGCGCGATGCACAGCCTGTTCTACGATGTGGGGGTAATCGATCTTACGGCATTTAGTGCGGTTGCGGCCATACTGCTGGTCTCGGCTTCGCTGGCTTGCTGTGTCCCGGCGCTGCGAGCCGCCAGCGTTGATCCGATGCAAGCGCTGCGCGAGGAATAGCGCAGTTGTGTTGCGCTTCGTCCGTGACGACTCCAAAGAGATTCGGCGAAACGCATCCGCGCGGCCGCGGCCGAGATGCACTGCGGGGCGACACAGAGCGCGTACGCATTGGCTTCCGCGAGCGGCTCGGCGAAACCCTCGCACACTGCGACTTGGCTTGCTTCAAACGCGCGGGGCGAGTGACGGCGTGTTCGGGAACAATCGACGTGACTAAAGCTTATTTTCCCACGCTCTTCGCACTTCTGCTCCTGCCCTTAATTTTGTCTGGGGCAGAAACCATCACATTTCCTAGCGGAGAGATCACTTTGTACGGAGTCCTATATAGGCCCGAAGGAACCGGCCCCTTTCCTGCAGTTCTTTATAATCACGGGAGCGCGCCTGGCATGATGAGCGAGCAAGCATTTGCCGCGCTAGGTCTGGTCTTCGCAAGGCATGGATGGGCATTCTTTGGACCTTATCGGCGAGGCCAAGGATTAAGTGCGTCGGCAGGTCCGTATATTGGCGATCAGATCGCGGCTGCTGAGAAAACCGGAGGCGTCACCGCAGCGGCCGCAACGATGGTGCGATTATTGCGGACGGACCATCTGGACGATCAGTTAGCGGCCCTGGCGTGGTTGCGAAAACAGGGTTTCATTCAACCGAATCGCATCGCAGTGGCGGGAAACTCGTTTGGTGGCATTGAAACTGTACTAGGAGTAGAACGAGGAGGATATTGTGCGGGGATCGATTCAGCGGGGGGAGCCCAGAGTTGGGCACAGGCTCCCGAGTTACAGTCCCTCATGACTCGCGCAGTGCGAAATGCAAAAGCGCCAATATTTTTCTTTCAGGCCGCTAACGACTTTGACCTGTCACCGAGCAAGAAACTCTCTGCCGAGATGAACGAGGTGGGCAAGACATACAAACTGAAGATTTATCCTTCCTACGGCGACTCCCCTCAGGACGGCCACAGCTTTGGCTACTTTGGATCCAATGTCTGGGCCGAAGACGTTTTTGGATTTCTTAACCAGTATTGCAGCAAGTAGTGACCCCTGTCAGGTTTGCCGACGAATCCAGCGACAGTGGCAAAGAACGCACAAGTCCTGATTAACGCTGAAACCGGACAAATGACGTGCTACTTCACATCTCTGGTAACGCGACCCATCAGGCATTGGAATTATTTCAGTTCTGCGCGTGGCACACACGCGTTCAGCCTGTCGAGTCCACCCCATGCGTGGAACAACTTCTTTGAGTTCACGACAATTTCTTCCAGTTCACGTGGTCTGTTGTTTCCAGAATGGGGGTAGATGAGATACACAACATCACCATCCTTCCCGCCCGTTCGCGGGCTAGCGTCGATGCCCAAGGCTTGGGCTAGGGCGATTGAGCCTTCGCCGACCGGAAGGTTTGGTGCACTTTCGTCCGCCACAATCGCTGCGGAAATGTTTCCGTTTTGAAGATTTATGACGGTCGCAAAATCGCCTAACTTTGCATAATTTAATGCAACGGGATGGAGCACAACATACGGAATCGTCGCCGCGTCCACATACCTATGTGGGTCACGGGGATTTGGATTGTCACGGTCATAAAGGGCGGTCGTTGAAACGTAGAAACCTGGCGCGGGGTCCGACTCCAACTGTACAACAGGGCGTCCGCTCCGTTTTTCATTTTCGGTCACCAAGGCCCACCAGTTTCCCTCGTGTCCAGCATGACTTAACGAATCGAGACCAAGACGGTCGTTCGGGTGATAAGCGCGAAAGGCTCCGTCTGCGTCAATAGCAAGTCCCGACTTGTAGAAGAAGGCTGGAGGATTCGACACAGATGACCACGCCACAACGTGATGTGCAGTGAAGAGCTTAGCCGTTTCGCACCTCTCGCGTGATGCCGGGCGAGAAGTCTGCGGAACACTAAGTAGGAAGGTCCAAAGCAGCAGAATTGCGAGTCCGTACTTCATAGAGGCTTTGCTCTCTCCGTGAAAGATATCGCGCCCGTCCCTGTGGTTCAAACCGAATTATCAGCTTCGCTCGGAGAAGCGACAGCCAAGTCCTGATTAACGCGGTGGTCTCAATGGGTCGACGCAACACTCAGCTCGAACCCACCTTGCATTGAAAACAAAAACTACAAGCGCTGGTTAGGTTAGATTAGCCGAAACGTTATCCTGGCTAGGTCTCGGCCGAGTCGGCCAGACAGATTGGTTCTTAAGGGGGAAGTATCAGCCGATCAACTGGTTAGATGGTGTTGCATCGACCGGTTGAGCTGGCAGCTGTAATCATCCATGTGGTTTTCAGCGGTTTTCGCATGTCCGACCCCCGACGTAGTGAAGGTAAAAGCCATGCGAACTATCTCTCGAACAGCTTTCGCCGGAAGGGTGCCAAGCCAAGAAGCCCCGTGCCGAGGAGCAAGACCAATGACGGCTCCGGGGTTGCGACGACTGCGCCTTCCAATTCCCTAATCGGCCGCAACCCTGCTTCCCTGAATCCATCTGGCAACGTCTGACTTAAATAAGGCCACGATCTCAAACGTTGCGGGCTTCGGCTAGGAACAAAAACTGTCATTTAAACGTATCTAGTGCGGAGGATTCATGAGTTCAGGATCAAGTGTTCCGGACCCAGTACTTCCTAACCTCAATTCTGCGCTGCCTCGGCTCAATGCTTGGCGGAAAATTTTCGTAGGCCCGGACGGTGTTCGAGCGGGCTGGCGATTTATAATGTACGTCTTGCTCTTCGCGGGACTTGTATATCTCTTCCAGCGGATCCTAAAGTTCATTCCTTCGTTTGTGGAAATCGTGCGCACGGGCCAGAGAGAAGGAATCCTTACGCCGCAGTTTGAATTCATTTTTGAAAGCACGATTATCGCAGCAGCGTTAGTGGCAGCCGGCATCATGGCACGATTCGAAAAGAGGCCCTTCGGGGTTTACGGTATTCCTTTTGAAAAAGCGTTTGGAAAGCTCTTTTGGCAAGGCGTTCTCTGGGGACTCATATTTGAAACGGCGGGAATGTTGATAATTTCCGCGCTCGGCGGTTTCTCATTTGGGAATCTCGTGCTTTCAGGCGGCGCGCTCGTCAAGTACGCAATTTTGTGGGCTATAGGTTTCGTTATGGTGGGAATCGCGGAAGAATTCACCTTTCGAGGTTACACGCAATTTACGATTGCGACTGGAATCGGCTTCTGGCCTTCAGCAGTTTTGCTATCCGCGGCGTTCGGCGCGATTCATCTTGGCAATGCCGGGGAAGGATGGGTTGGGGCGCTTTCTGTTGCTCTGTTTGGACTTTTTGCCTGCTTCACTCTAGAACGCACGGGAAATCTCTGGTTTGCAATCGGCTTTCATGCCGCGACTGATTATGCCGAAACCTTCATCTTTTCCACGCCAGATAGCGGACTACTGGCTCGTGGACACCTTTTGAATTCCAGTTTTCACGGCCCGCGCTGGCTCACCGGTGGGACGATCGGCCCGGAAGGCAGCGTAATAGATTTTGTGGTGATCGCTTTGGCATTTATGGCGTTCGCCAGGCTTTATCCTTCGACGCTCGTGCGGCCGAGGGGCTAGAGCATTTTCGATTGAGCGACAAGTCCTGATTAGCGCCCTTACCGGATTTCGGGCGTTCTCTGGGATATTACCGCGAACAGCGACGGCTGATCCCCGCGCTGACAACTAGTGGCTTGGGAGCAGGGTGAGATTGGTTTCTGCCGGCAGACCGACGATTATTCCTGAGTTGCCAACCACCCGCCCGTCCAGACTTGCTATACTGCGCGATCATCCGGAGGCTAAAACGCAATGAACGAGCCGCAGCCCGATCTCATCTTGCAAGTGGGCTTGGGATTCTGGGCTTCCAAGGCGCTTTTGAGCGCCGTCGAGATGGAACTGTTCACAGAACTTGCCAAACACCCGGAGGATCTTGAAACTTTGCGGGCACGGCTCAACCTGCATCCAAGATCGGCCCGCGATTTTCTCGATGCGCTCGTATCGCTGAAATTTCTCGAACGACACAATGGTCGCTACAACAACACGCCCAGCACGGATTTTTTTCTCGACAAGCGCAAGCCATCGTATATCGGTGGCATTCTCGAGATGGCCAACAGCCGGCTGTACCCGTTTTGGAGCCGTCTCACCACGGCGCTCCGAACGGGACTTCCGCAGAACGAGACGAGAGACGGTAGCCCCAATCCTTTCGTAGCTCTTTACGCCGAACCGGCACGGCTCAAGCAGTTCCTGAAAGCCATGACCGGCGTGAGCCATAGTGCCAACCTGGCAATCGCTCGCAAATTCCCGTGGAGCAAATATCGCACCGCCGTGGATGTGGGAACTGCCCAAGGCGACCTGATTACGCAAGTGGCGTTGGCGAATCCCCATATCGAAGGAACTGGTTTTGATTTACCCGAGGTAGAGCCTATCTTCGAAGAGTACGTGGACGCACACCGGATTTCAGGGCGCGTAAAATTTTCGCCCGGCAGTTTCATGGAACAGGCGTTACCCGCAGCTGAAGTAATCATGATGGGACACGTCCTGCACGACTGGAGCCTGGAGACGAAGCGAGTGCTGGTGCGCAAAGCTTACGAAGCACTGCCGAACGGCGGATCGCTCATTGTCTACGAAAGCATCATCGACGACGACCGCTCTGAAAACTCATTTGGGTTGTTGATGAGCCTGAATATGCTGATTGAAACCGCCGACGGGTTCGACTACACCGGCGCTGACTGCTCCGGGTGGATGAAGGACGCAGGCTTCCGCGAAACCCGAGTAGAGCATTTGATCGGCCCCGACTCGATGGTCATCGGTACGAAGTAGCAATTCTTCCAAGTGTGTCGCCTGTCCCGTAAACGCAGCATTAATCAGCGCACTAGTTCGTTTCCGAATAGGAGTTGCGAACAGGAATTATCACCACCTAATCGGCTCGTGCCTGATAAACCCTTACCGTACATCTGAAGTTCTAGTACGGAAGCGGTGAAAAAACCCAACCCGAGAAATAGCTTTGGATACTTTTCTCAATCAGAAGCGCTGTGAGCGATTATTCGGACATCGCTAGACGTTTTCCTTGTCCAAAAAATGTGCGAAAAACAAGGCAAATGGGTTTTTTTCACTGCTTCTACGGGACTTGTGTGGAGTCGAGGTGTGACGCGGTGGTTTAGGTTCAGCCTATCCGTTGCCGACTCTTTCGTCTGTCGGTGCCTCACTAGCTCCGCCCTGCTTCCGTTTCCACACCCCGCTCATCGAACCGGACGTGCGGATTTGCCGCATCCGGCTCTCGGAGAAGACTCACACAATCGCCGTAGCCATTGCATGTGACGTCGTCTGCAACTTCTGAAAACAATGCGGGAGTTGCTAGGCTCTTCGCCATTCTCCCTTTCCGTCGTCGCTTCTCGCGTCCGCCTTCAACTGAGGCCCCTTCCCTCTATCGGAGTTACCCGACTTCGTCGGTACTACCAGCCTCTCCGCCATCCCAGACGGCCCGGCCTTTCTCTCGCGAGTTGCCAGTTGATCCGCACTGCGATCACCGTTGGGACTTCCCGTGTTGCGCATGGTCCACTTTGCCTGCATGCCGTCGCTAATACCCCGGCAGGTCGGATGGAATTTATTCGCGCGTACCATTCCATTCGCTTCGGCCTTCCCCGAAACCGGGGCGGGTCGGCTCCTGCATTGTCGGTTTCGGGGCCTGCTCAGCGTTCACTCACCTTACGGCCTGCACGCTCGCCAAGTCGCCTAGCGACTCTCTGCACCGAAGGCTTCGGCAGCTTCGTTGCCTCCGCCGCTGCTTCGATTGCTACCGGGTGGAGCGAACCAGTTCCCGGGCGGGTCTAGCTCCCGCTGTGGACCACCACCTTTTCACGGCGCACCCGGTAACGCGACTACACGCCCAACTGGCACGGGGACGAAGGATACATTTTGGTGCATCCCGTTACGCTTGAGAGGTATTTGCACGGGAACAAGGCGCTCTCCGACCGTCTGGGGCGTAGGCTAACGTCGTGAGCCTGAAACAATATCCGCGTACCTACTCGGCGGATGCTCGCACCCGGCACACAATTGATGCAGTCGCCGTGGCTCCACTGTCACTCGTCATTACTGTTAGCCTTCCGCAGCCAGCCGGCCTCGCGAACAAAGTCCGCACTCCATTTGCCCACTTCGCGATGGGTATTCTCGCTGTCCTGTACGCACTCGTCCTTTCTCGCAGCGCACATCAGCGAGTGATTCTTTACGAAGATGGCATTGAAGTTTTAGGGTGGTTTTCGGCCCGCAAGCTCAACCGCAGCGAGATTCTTAGGCGCCAAATGGGGGGAACGGGTCCGCGAAACGTTCACGGCGCGTTCTACATAATAGTACCGACGGATAAGGCCGCCAGAGAACTCAGGCTGCCCCGCTTTCTCCATATGGACAAGGAGTTTTTCTCATGGATGAAGGAGATTCCTCACATACAAGAATAAGGACATAGGTTCGAACTCCCGATTAACGCACGTGAGGACTGGAGGCACCCGACGAAGGGTTCTGACGAGTTATAATCTCGGACAATCATGACTATTCCTCCCGGCACACTGCTCGGCCCATACGAAATCGGCTCGCCGCTGGGCGCCGGCGGGATGGGTGAAGTCTATCGCGCGCGGGACACAAAGCTCGGGCGCGACGTGGCGCTCAAAGTCTTGCCCGCCGCATTCGCCACGGACCCGGAACGAATGGCGCGCTTCCGGCGCGAAGCCCAAGTTCTCGCCTCGCTGAATCACCCGCACATCGGCGCAATTTATGGTTTTGAAGATTCCGGCGGCGTTCATGCGTTGGTGATGGAGCTGGTCGAAGGACCGACTCTCGCAGACCGGATCGCACCCGGCGCGATCAGGGTGGACGAAGCCCTTCAGATTGCGCGAGAAATCGCCGAAGCGCTGGAGGCCGCACACGAACGCGGCATCATTCATCGCGACCTGAAACCGGCGAACACCAAGATCACTCCGGACGGAAATGTAAAAGTTCTCGATTTCGGATTGGCGAAAACTCTAGAAGGCCGTCCTTCCTCGACCGACGTTCACAATTCCCCGACGGTTACCAGCATGACCACACAATCCGGAGTTATTTTGGGTACGGCTGCGTATATGTCTCCCGAGCAAGCCAAAGGCAAACCGGTAGATCGTCGCACCGACATTTGGGCTTTCGGCTGCGTGTTTTTTGAGATGCTTGCCGGGAAGCGGCCGTTCGAAGGTGAAACTGTATCAGATGCTCTGGCGGCAGTAATTCGTGCCGAACCGGAGTGGTCGCTGCTGCCCTCCAACACGCCGCAATCAATTCGCGACCTTCTTCAGCGCTGCCTGAAAAAAGATCCGCGCCAGCGTTTGCAAGCGATCGGTGACGCCCGCATTGCAATCGAAGAAGTTCTCTCCGGCGCGTCGCAAGATTTGCCTTCGGCAGTTGAAATCAGGACAGCGGCTTGGCGCCGCGCGCTGTCATGGGCCGTGGCCACTGTGGTGGTAATTCTAGCGGCGCTTTTTGCCGCCAAGTATTTCACGCTCAAACCGCAGCCTTTGCCTGCGATAGTGTCGCAAATCACGTCCCCGCCGAATACGAGATTCGTTTTCACCGGTATCAATCCTGGACCTCCGATCCTTTCGCCTGACGGAAAGTGGCTGGTCTTCTCTGCCGTCAATTCAGACGGACACCAGCTTCTATGGGTGAGGCCGCTTAATTCGGCGGGAGCGAAGCCACTGGATGGCACGGAGGGTGCGACGTTCCCGTTCTGGTCAGCGGATAGCCGCTCGTTGGGATTTTTCGCCAATGGCAAGCTGAAACGATTAGATGTGTCGGGCGGGCCGCCTCTCGCCCTTTGCGATATAGCGATCGGACGCGGCGGAACTTGGGGAGCGGACGGCACAATTCTCTTCACTCCCAACGTGTCCAGTCCGGTTTTTCGTATAGCCGCGTCGGGCGGCACACCTCAGCCAACGACGACCCTCAACGGGTCGCTAAACGAAAGGAGCCACCGGTGGCCGCAGTTCTTGCCGGACAACAAACATTTTCTTTTTTTTGCGCAAAAAGCTGTGGTTGGAACCGGGGGCGTTTACGTGGGCTCGCTGGACGGCGGCGCACCCAAACTTATAATGCAGAACGACTCGAACGCAGTTTACTCTCTGTCCGGCGACCTGCTGTTTGTGCGCCAGGGGATCCTCATGGCCCAACGGTTCGATACTCGCCAGTTGCGCTTAGACGGGGATGCCGTGCCTCTGGTCGAACATGTTGGCGTGAATGCCATAACTAGCCGAGCGATTTTTGCGATTTCGCAGACCGGCATCATGGTGTACGAGGCCGGGAACGCAACCGGCGACACTGACCGGCTCGTCTGGTATGACCGCACCGGCAAAGAAATCGAAGCAACGGGCACACCCGGCCTTTACCTTGAGCCGAGTGTTTCAGCGGACCGCAACAAGCTCGCGATCTCGAGCCTTGCAGGGGGCACGGGAAACTTAAACATTTGGGTGTTCGATCTCGCTCGAGGCACAAAGACCAGGCTTACTTTTCCGCCGGCTTCCGACCGGCAGCCAAATTGGGCGCCAGACGGAAAATCTGTCGCTTTCGTATCCAATCGAAACGGGCCACCCCACATCTATTTAAGCGCCTCTGATGGCACGGGGACTCCGATGGCGCTACCCGTGGATGATGCAAGTGAGTTCGCGCCACGGTTCTCTGCGGACGGTCGTTACTTGCTTTTCGAACGCCTGGCTGAGCAACCGAATTCGCGCCGAGAGATATGGGGCGTGCTTCTGTCTGGTGACCGCAAGGCCTTTCCGGTGATCCAGAGCCAGTACGATGTATATGCGCCAGCTCTTTCTCCGGGCGGGAAATGGTTGGCGTACGAATCGAGGGAATCCGGGCGACCAGAAATCTGCGTGATTCCTTTCCTTCACGGTACCGGTAAATGGGAAGTCTCGACCGGGGGCGGCGTCCTGCCCCGCTGGCGTCGCGACGGACGCGAGCTTTTCTACATTTCGATGGACAATAAGATAATGTCCGCGGAAATTACGGAACAGGGGTCGAGCCTGCTTATTGGCAAAGTGCAATCTCTATTTCAGGTAAATCCTGTCCCGTTTGCCGGCGGCTCGAATTACGATGTGACCGGCGATGGCAAGAAATTTGTTGTCGCCAGCTTGGCTTCGTCCCAGGAGTCCGAGCCGCTGACGCTGGTAGTTAATTGGATTGCGTTGCTACAACAAAAATAATGCTTGTAGCGAGCCTAGCGCAACGCGACCATGGGGTCGAGGCGACTGGCGCGCCTTGCGGGCAGATATGTGGCCAGCAGCGTAACGGCACTTAGCAGAACGGCGACAATGATAATGGCCGCGAGATCGCAAGGTTTCACGCCGACGAGAACGCTGATCGTCCACTGGCAGGCAATCTTACCGGGTCTCGACCATGCGAGCCTGCTCGACAATGATGGACCTATCTTCCCACCGCTTTGCCCTCGCCTAACACCAGCTCGTCGAACGAAGCGAGCGACTTGATGAGGAGAGCGAGCAGCTTACCTGACTCTTCTGTCGGCAGCACGTCGGCGGCGTTGCGCTTGACTGACTCGGCCTCGGACGGCTCCCCTCCCAGACGTCTTCGCCACGCGGGCCGATATCGTGACCATGCGGCCGGCGCGCGACTGATCCGTTCAGGGCTTGCGATGCCGCAACTTTGGAACAGCATGAAACCGCAAGGCGCGCCTGTAAGTCTTATCAAACGGAGGGTCAGCATCACGACTCGGTCCGGAACCTGTCAAGTGGGATGGCAACGCGATTTAGTTTTATAATATAACCGCCCGAGGAGGTGTCTCTCCCATGAGCGAAATCGCCGATGACAGAGTAATTGGCAACACTCCAGAGGCAATCTCCCGGCGCGACTTCATCAAAGGCGTGGTCGCCGGTGGCGTAGCCGTCTCCTCGGCCAGCTATCTTTTCCGCGCCTCCACGTTGCTAGGTCAATCGTCCGGTGGCGCAGAACGACTGATCACCATCAATGTCAACGGGCAGCAGCGGCGCGCCGACGTGATGAAACAAGAGACACTGGCGTGGACACTGCGCCACAAGCTGGGCCTTACCGGCACGAAACTGGGATGTGACCGGGCCGAGTGCGGCTCCTGCACCGTGCTCATAAATGATGTCCCCCATTACGCTTGTTCCGTGCTCACGCACACCGTGCGCAACAGGAAAGTGCTCACCATAGAAGGGCTCGCTAGCGCCGACGGAAAACTGCATCCCGTGCAGCAGGGCGTGCTTGACGAACAAGGATTCCAGTGTGCCTTCTGCATGCCAGGCTTCATCATGGCTTCGGTGGGATTCCTGAAGACAAATCCCAATCCGACGCGGACGCAATTGGCACACGGCCTCTCGGGAAACCTCTGCCGCTGCCAGGACTACGACAAAATCCTCACCGCGCTCATGCGCGGCGCCGAAAATATGCGGAGGGCCAGCCATGCCTGAGGAATCTGAGAAAAAAATCAACGAGCCTGCCGCCATTCCCAAGCGCGAGTATGGCGTGGGGCATAAGCTAATCGGCAAGGATTATCAAACTCCAGACCTTTACGCGAAAGTCACGGGACAAGCGAAATACGCCGAAGACTATCACGCAGATGGCATGCTTTTCTGCAAGTTGCTGCTCAGCCCGCTGCCGCATGCGCGTGTAAAGCACGTTGCTACGCGCGAAGCGCTGGCGATTCCGGGTGTGAAAGCGATTCTGATGGCAGATGAGCTACCTCCGCCAGCCGATAGCCTCACCGACAACGGCACTGTGATTCGCGCCAATCCGAAAAGCGAGCGCGCGCTGACCATGGAGCCGCTGTATCAGGGCGAGCCGGTACTCGCCGTAGCTGCGGTGGACGAACTGACCGCCGCGGAAGCCATCGAAAAGATCCGCATTGATTTCGAGCCGCTGCCATTCGTCCTTGATCCCCTCGAGACGCTGCGACCCGGCGGTCCGAACCCCAGAACGGACGGAAATATTTGGGTTCAGTCTCCTCCGCCTGCTGCGCCAGCGGGAACGCCACCGCCAAGTCCACCCCCGCCAAGCATCGGTGAACTCAAGTGGACGAAAGCGGATTTCGCGAATGCGAAAGAAGGCCAATTGCCTTTGGGTAAGACTCCCAGCGAATGGTCGTACGGCGACCTCGAAGCGGGATTCCAGAATGCCGCGCTAGTTTTGGATGAGACGTTCGTCACCCCGGACACCAGCCACCAGACGCTAGAAACGCGCAGCGCCATGGCTTACTGGCAGAACGGAAAAGTCCACGTTTATACCGGCACGCAGAGCACCGCGCAGACCGTGCCGGCCATCGCGCGATGGCTGAATATCGATCCGAGCAAGGTCGTGCTCATCAGCGAATACACCGGAGGCGGGTTCGGCAGCAAAGTCACAGCCGGCGTTTCGTTAGTTATCCCTGCGCTGCTATCGAAGAAGACCAGCGCGCCGGTGATGATGCGCATCAGCCGTGAAGAGGAGACGTTCATCGGGCGCGCGCGGCCTAGTCTGATGGGCCGGATGAAAGTAGGGTTTGGCAAGGACGGCCGGATCACGGCTCTGGACATGTTTGTTATTTCCAACAACGGCCCTTACGACGCGAATGGCGATGTCCCGTCATCGGGCCGCATCGTTTCCCTGTTGTACCAGCCGCAGGCCATGCGCTGGCGTGGCGCGACGATCCTGACCAACACACCGCCGCGTAGCGCGCAAAGTTCGCCCGGTGGAATGCAGGGAATCACGATCATCGAACCGATTATCGCAAAGGCCGCGCGCAAGCTTGCGCTCGATCAAGTCGCTATCCGGAGAATTAATTGCCCGGAAGGCAAAGCGCAGCTTGGTCCAGAGGTGCATGGCAAACGGGCCTATGCCACAAGTGCGTTCATCAAGGAAGCGCTCGACCGTGGCGCCGAGCAATTCAAGTGGCAGGAGAGACTCAGCACGTACCCCGAAGCGCATTGGCACGAAAGTCCGAGGAGTAGGAGTGGCGGTCAGTTGTTACGTGGGCGGCACAACCGGCTTCGATGGACTGCTCATCATCACGCCCGATGGCCGGATCCGTTTTCAGTCCGGAATCGGTAATCTGGGAACCGAGTCGGTGATGGATGTGCATCGCGCCGGTGCCGAAGTTCTTGGTGTACCGTGGGAGAAGTGCGACATTACGTGGGGCGATACAGCGAAGAACCTTCCCTTCACTTGTGTATCCGGCGGCAGCCAGACGACGCACGCGATGACTCGTGCCGCATACGCAACAGCGATGGATGCGAAGAGAAAGCTGCAAGAAGTCGCTGCGAAGAATCTTGGTGGAAGACCGGAACAGTACGAAGTCGCGAACGAGCGCGTGTTCCGCAAAACTGGCGGCGCGGGCATGACTTTAGGCCAAGCAGCGCAGTACGCGATTAAGCTAGGCGGTATCTACGATGGCCATGAAACAGCAGACGATCTGAACAAAGTGACCAAGGCCTCGATTACGGCGCTCGCCGGCCAGGGTCTGGTGGCCGCGGCCAAGGATAATTACCCTCGCGACGGATCAACTTACTCCTACGTGGCTTGCTTCGCCGAGGTTGAAGTAGACGTCGAAACTGGCAAATACTATGTCGTCGATTATCTCGCCTACGCCGATGTCGGCTCTGTGATTCATCCGCGCGCGCTTGGCGGACAAGTGCTGGGCCGCTCGATTCTGGGAATGGGCCATGCGCTTGGCCAGAAGTGGGTTTACGACCCGCACTACGGCGCCATGCTTTCCACACGGTTCTACCAAAACAAGCCCCCGACAATTTTGGATGTGCCGGTAGACATGCAATGGGCGGCACTGGATATTCCAGATCCCGAAACGCCGGTGGGAGCGCGCGGTGTCGGCGAGCCGCCGGTCGGCGGCGGATGCGCGGTCATCTTGAACGCGCTTTCGGATGCGTTGGGTGACGATATTTTTCGGCGCGCGCCGGTGAATGCTGACACCATCCTGACCGCGCTCGAATTCGGGCGCCCGATGCAACATCCGTTGGCGGCGCATATTTAGCTCAGAAGTTAAGGGGAGCAAGTCATGGCAGTAATTCGCGACGTGATGCCGGCCTTTGAGCTGCTGCAGCCAAACTCCATCGCTGATGCGCAGAAACTGCTGGAACAGCACGGAAGTGACGCCTGGGTGCTGGCCGGCGGCCTCGACAGCTTCGACTGGCTCAAGGACCGCATCAAAAAGCCGAAAGTTGTGGTGGACCTCAGCGGGATCGCGGAACTAAGTGGAGTCCGCACGGCAGCAGACGGTATAGAGATCGGCGCGATGACGACGCTGACGGAAATCGTGCAACATCCGGTCATCAAAGAAAAATACGGTCTGCTGGCGGAGAGCGCGGAACTAGTGGCCTCTCCGCAGATTCGCAACCAAGGCACGATTGGCGGCAATGTGTCGCAGGACACTCGCTGCTGGTATTACCGCGCCGGTTGGCCTTGCTATCGCGCGAATGGAAACATTTGTTATGCGGACACTCCGGAAGGGCGCAATCGCGAGCACGCCATTCTGCACGCAGATCGCTGCGTGGCCGTGAATCCGTCCGATTCCGCGCCGGCGCTGATAGCCCTCGACGCAAAATTCGTGATGCGCACTCCCAATGGTGAACGCGTTGTGGACGCTGAAGACTACTTTATCGGTCCGGACATTGACATCACGCGGCTCCACATCCTGCAGCCGGGCGATCTGCTGACGGCCATTCGGATTCCATCTGCGTGGGCTGGCGCGCAGTTTTACTTTGAAAAAGTGCGAGATCGTAATGTCTGGGACTTTCCGCTATTGAACGTGGCGTCCGCGATGGTGGTTTCAGGTGGCCAGATCGAGCGCATCCGCATCGCGGTGAATGGCGCGGCTGCGCGGCCTCTGCGATTGAAGTCGGTCGAAAACGCCGTGGTGGGCAAGCCGCCGAATGCGACGACCGGTGAAATGGCCGGGAAAATGGCGGTGCAAGGCGCGCTCCCGCTGCAATTCAATGGTTACAAAATCCCGCTGATGCGCAATTTGGTGAAGCGATCGATCGGCGGAGTGGAGCAAGCGACATGGGCTTCCTAGAATGGGCTAGAGATCCGTGGGGCAAGCTTGTCCCCATTCACATCGCGTGGTTTCTGATCTGGGTCGCCGTGATTGCGGGTCTGCTTTTTTTCATCGTTCACGCCACCTACCTGCGATACTTTGCCAAACCTCGCCAGTTTGCGGCCGAAGTTCCGCCGCCCGTCGCGTCCCAAATTCCTGCGCATGTACCAAGACATTCTCTGCTGGCGCGCGCGTTTCATTGGATTATGGCCGTTTCCATGTTCACGCTGTTGTTCACCGCGTTTCTGCCTCGCGTGGGCGTCCAGTTTCCCTGGGTGACCTGGCACTGGATCGCGGGTGCGGTGCTCACCGCATCGGTCATCTTCCACATCTTTCATGCATCCTTCTGGCTGGATTTCTGGTCCATCTGGCCCGACAGAATTGACATCACGGATGCGCGCAATAGAATCCTTCGATTCATGGGGCGGCCGGCGCCACCGCCGCGCAAATTTGCCAAGTATCCGCTCGAAAACAAGCTGTACCATGCCGCCATCATTGCGGCCGGCCTGTCCGCGATCGTGACGGGCGTCTTCATGATGTCGCGCGTGCGCACGATTTTCTTTCCGCGCAATCCATATCTCTTCAGCGATATGACCTGGGGAATGATGTACGTGCTGCACGGCCTCGCCGGAGTCGGACTGATTGCATTGATTATGGTGCATGTCTATTTCGGAATTCGCCCGGAGAAGCGCCCCATCACGAAATCTATGATTTTCGGCTGGATGAGCCGCGATTTTTATCTGGAAGAACACGATCCGAAGCGGTGGGTCGTTCCGGTTGAGGCTTCATCGCCGGAACCGACGGGAACCAAGGGCTAGGTCCAGGAAATGCCGAATGGAGCATTAGAGCGCTGCAATACCATAGAAGAGTGTTACGAGTTCATGCTGGCCTACGCCGCAAAGGGACTGCCCAGCGACGAAGCCGGCACTCCCGGCACACAAATTCGCGAATTCTTGCAACGCGCGGCCGACGCAATGGCTGGACTTGTGGAAACCTGTACAGTGGCCGTGACAGAAGAGGGCTTGGCATCGACCGAAAAATATCATGCATTCCTTGCCGTGCTCGACCGCGACGCCCGAGATTCTCTGGCGGCCTTGAATTGGTTTTGGCGCAGCCCTCGATTAGCTCGCAATTGGTTGACAACCTCAATGCCTCCGTCCACCTCCGTGCGTTGCTCACCGACCTATTCCTCGTCGGCGAAATACTAAGGTCACGGCGTACTTCCAATTCAATTCGTTGAGACCCGCCAACTGCAAAGCGACTTGCCAGGGCTGTGCGCAGGGAGCAAATCGCCTATGCTGGGTAGTGCAGTCGGCGGAAGACATTCTGGAGGCGCGGGTGGGCATCGGACCGCCCGTACCTGCGTATCTACTGGATTTACACGACGTAACAAGCGACAGAATTGTTTGAAATTGTACGGAATTGCCGAATTCCGGCACTTGCGTGAAAAATTTCAGCCTCCGCGTCCGTCCAACAGCACTGGGCAACGCCCGCTTCGCGCAACGCGCGTCTTCCTATGAAAGAATCTCTCAGGCGTAGGCGGCTAATGTCCGGCAGCATTTACCGGACATCTCTATCATCGTCGGCCCTGTTAAACACTTTTTGAGCAGAGCTCTCCCATCACTTAAAAGAGTTTTTCCTTCCGCTTGCTGGGTGGTCTTTCCTGTCGGCGTTGACGACTGCGACTCGTTCGTAAGCGAGCAGTCGGCTTCCGTCCGACCCCCACATCTCTTCGCTCATAAACTTCAGACCAGGATTCGTTATTCCAACTCCCTCTCGTGAGGAAGCGGGATGCCCCTTCCAGTGCGCGGGTTCTCGTTCACGCCCAGTCCGGTACCGAACTGTCCCGCCTGCAAACCGAATTCCGGCTCCCGCTTCCCGAGCCTCTCAACCGAAGCCCACTCGAGTCGAGAGGGGCCGACATTGTTATGCAATCATGTGGATTTCCATCTCGAAACGGGCGGGTTCCGGGAATCGGGGACTCACGCAAGCCCACTGGACCCAGTAACGGTAGCGACCTGCGCGTCTAGCTGGTCGCGGCCTTGGCGCGTTGGGGGTCTCGTTTGGGTGCTTGCTTAGACCAACGGTTCGTGCAGAGCATCCTGACCGGATATGGACACTCGTCTTGAAAATTTCCCTCGCCACACTCCCGCTTAGCGCTGCAACAAGGGCATTCGTGATTCTCAGTAGAAAGCTTGCTCACAATCGCACCTCTCGGTCCGGTATCATCCCCGATACCATTGGGTGATTCAGCGCGAGCGGAGGATTTCTCCCACTCGCAGAGCCCAACTCGTCAGATGACGGCTCCGGCAGTCCGTAGGCTTGTAATTTCTACCAATTGCGGTCCGGACGCCCGGAGGGCAGGATTTGTACTCTCGGGACCCTCCCGAGATGAACGCGCCTCCCCATGACGCGTTCACCCCAAGCGGCGGCTGGGATTTCCTCCGAGATTCGAGCCGCCGCGCTCACCGCGTCGCGCTAGAGAGCTTGGGGCAAACACCGTTCTCTCGCCATCTTGCGCGCGCGGCGCGGGCACATGACCCTGGATTCCTCCTCCGGTTCCAGGACTCGCGTGCGTTTTCGTCTCCCCCTCCACTTCGGCCCGCCCGACTGATTGCGCTTGCGCAGCCACTGAGTTGCGCAGAAACAACGACGGCATCAAGTGCGCATGGAATTCTCGTAATGCAGTGCGGGGTCCCGGCGCCAGAATTTAACGAAGACCTGCAGACCATTTGCGGCCGCTTGACCACCTCAGGAGTCCGAAAATGTTAGAAACTACCTGGCGAGACTTTTACAGAGCCGCCATTCTCGAACTGAACCGCTCGCTACTTAAAATTCGCCTCAAAGCGGCCGAAGACTCGATTAACGCGCGTGCCTCAGATGCCAGAGCTTCTCGCGAGGAGCGAAGGGAAATGGATGATGCCCTCTCTACAATACACCGACTAAAGAAAATCGATCCGTAGCCTTGTTCACAACGCGATCGAGAGCGCACGAGATATACGCTGAGGGCGTGCGTTCTCGACTTTCCGCGTAGCCATAGCGTGGCGCACGTTCTCCTAAGGTCCAATTACGCGGGTGATCTCAATCGGTCGGCGCAACACTAAGCTTGAACCCACCTAGCATTGAAAACAAAAGCCAAAACTGCCAGCCAGGGTCAGATCAGCAGGGACGGTGTTCGGGTTAGGTTTTGGCCCAGTACCGCCAAACAGACGATTCTCCAGCGGAAGCAATGCCGAACCAACGCACTAGAGAGTGTTGCATCGACGGGTCGGAATGCCACGACCAGGACTTAACTGGGTGCACGAGTAAGACTCGCGCCTTTTTCATTTCACCAGCTCAAACTCGCCCGGTTTCCAGGTCTTGTTAAACCACGGCTCCAGCGAGCCGTACGGGCGCAAAAGCGCGAACCATCCTCTGCCTGGAACCACGCTGAAAGTCGAGATTGTCATAAGACTTCTCAACGGTATCTTGGTCCGGATAGCCTTCGACGAACTTGAGTCCGCCCAAGCGGGTCCTGACCAGGCCCAACGGCGGGTTCTCATGGGGAAGAGCCCAGCGCTCCCGAACATAGTCCCGGTAGAGATTCGCTCGTCCCGCATCGTTGCGGCTGAACCGAACGAGCGGGCTAAGGGCGGTCGGCCTCTGAGGCAAATGCGAGATGCGAACTCAGCCGCTGATCGAGGTTGGCGGCTGCGTACAGCGAACACGCTACTAATTCCTGATTGGCCCATGCCGCAAAAGCCGGGAATTGTTTTTCACAAAATTGGTGGAGCGCGCGAATCGTGCGGTAGTAGATGCGCACTTCGTTCAGCCACAAATTACCCTGTTTGCCAGAAGGGCCGACTTGTTCCGATATTCGCGTCAGAAGATCGAAGTGGTCTGCGCGGATTTCATCGCCGGCGATGCCAGTCGCCGTTGTGAAGTACTCTGAAAGAGGCTGTTCTGCAATCGTTATCCACATCGCGCGCCACTGCCAGATGGCAAATTGCAGAAGCGCTGCCACAGAGAGCACGACAATGAAGGCTGCAATCATATTGATCCAAAAACAAGTGTGACAAACGTGGACGCCAGTACCAATAGAACGCTGGTACTACTGTTGGCTGACGCATCTACAGCCTTCGCGACTGCCACAAGTACCATGTCCCAATCCGGCAGCGGGTTTTTGTTGGTAGTGCCTGAAAAGTTTACGTTTCCGGCACTGCATTCCTAGGGGAAAATTGACTTGCTACGAGCCGGGGGGCTAACCTGAATGCAGAGTAATAGACGGTGCGCCGGATAACCATTGAGTTCCACCGATAGCCCCCCATCTAGGTTGCCTGAAGCGAAACCGCGCTCTACGGAGTACTCTATCCGGCTACGCGAACTCCAGCGGCGAGAATGGTGGACCTGGGGTGTCTCGGTGTTTGCGATGCTCTTGCTCACTATAGCCGTCGCCTCGCTCTCACTTCCCGCGATCTTGGAGGACCAAAGGCGGTCTCTTCATTCCGGTATCCTTCCGGCCGTCGCAGGCTTGGTGTCTTTGATTCTTCTGTTTGGATGCTATCTGACGTATGAAAAATTTCTGATCAATCGTTTGCGTATGGAACTTGCCGAGAGGCAATCGGACTCAACCCAATGGCAGAATCTGGCACTGGTTGATCCCCTCACTGGTCTATATAACCGGCGTTTTGCGGAACGCCATCTCAAATCGGAGGTCGCGCGCGCGCAGCGCAAGGGATACACGCTGACCTTGGTACTTTTGGATCTCAATGATTTCAAGAAAATCAACGATCGTTTTGGCCATCCCGCGGGCGATCTGGTCCTGAAGGTATTTGCCGATCGTCTGGGTGAGGCGATCCGGGACATCGATGTAGCCGCCCGGATGGGCGGTGACGAATTCATGTTGTTGCTTCCCGAGTGTGATTCGATACACCTGCCAGCTGTGCTGCGACGCCTGGAATCAATTGAAGTTGGCTTAAGCGGACAACGCGTCGCGGTGGGGTTTTCCGTGGGCTGGTCCGAATATGGACCTTTGAAGGATCCGAAAGCGATGTTCCAGGAGGCTGACCAAGCACTCTACCTCGACAAGCTGCAGTCGAAAGCACTCGTAACTACACACGCCGGCTGATCGAGGGTTGCGGTTCTGCGGCGAAACGGGACTTGCGCCGACCGGCGCTGCGAAAGCGTGCAATCAACCGTCGACCGTCATTCGCTGGGGATATGGGAGTCATGGGATGTAGGAAAATTGCGCAGTGAACGTCCCAGGCCGCTTGGCCAACTCTCTAAAGAGATGGCTCAAGAACGTGGGCGTAATCGAGGACTTTGCCGAGGCTTGGGCGATTGCGTCGCGAGCGCGAAAGAAATTATGCGGAAACCAAGTGGACGATGAGCGGCTCGCCGAACTTCTGAGGGTTCCGCATATCAATACAGTGAATTACTGATGACAGTTTACATACGTACGTAGTATTACCGAGTTTTAAGAATTCTCTAACTCGGTATCCTGCCAACTATGGAAATCGGGCGCAGGCTAAGAGAGCTTCGCGAGTCTCGGAATCTCAGTCAAGGTGACATCGAAGTTCGCACCGGACTCCTGCGCTGTTACACAGGTCGAGTTGAGAACGGGCACACTGCTCCGAGCGTTGATACCATCGAAAAATACGCGAACGCTCTTGGAATACCACTGTTTGCATTTTTCCCCGACGCGGGAACTGGAGGACGAGTGGAACCCCCGTTACCTTCCAGAGACCCCGATTGGGGTGCAACGCCCAGAGAGCGGTTTCAAAACCATAAGATCATCACAGCCCTGACGAAAATGAACGAACCCGATAGACAGCCAGTGCTCGCACTCGCCCAACGATTGACAAAAGTAAAGCGAACGAAGCGACCCAAGCTGTCATCCTATGCTGCTTGATCCATCCCACGAAATGTCCGCTACCACGAAGGAACACCGAAGAAGCCCGCGCGTCCTGGCGACCGTACCGCTAGTAATTCATTCAGGCAGCGAGTCATTGGAAGTAGTAACAGCCGTGATAAACCTTCACGGAGCCTTGATTCTATCTCCTGTTAATTGGCCACAAGGCGCAATTCTTGCCATCGACAGCAAGAAGACGGGGCTTCGCATTCGCGGTCGTGTCGTTTGGTCTGGAAGCAAAGAGGCTACCGGGTTTCACAAACTCGGAGTGGAATTCGAGTCAGCCGCGCCGGAGTTTTGGGCGGGTCAATACGACCCCAAGGGTGAAGAAGCGTCTTGGGTGCTCGCGCGATGCCTCTATCTCATATGTACCTTTACGGTATATACCTCCTCTCATAAATGGACTGCTTGTGTCATATTGCATATGAGCCGTAATGCGCGGCAAACCGGCGCGTCGTCGTAATTACTCAAGAACTCGATCGATGGCTGACCGCTTGAGGGTCCGATCGCTCTGTGGGCGAACCAAGCAAGCGCCTCGGGTGACGAGATCGAACCTGGTCTTGGCCTGCTCGCACGTCGGCGCTGATCTCGATCCAAAGAACTTTCGGCTCGTTCTAAAAGGAGGCCCTGCTTGACTGTCCTCCGTCCATGTTCCAACCCAACACTTGCCGGAAGTTGCCACGAACCCTTTCTGAGCCCCAGGTTCTTCCTAAACAACAAATCCAGTCTAGCGGTCATTGAGATAGGCGCGGAGAGCGAGCTCGGCGCCGGGAGTGAGTAATCCAATTCGCGCTCTCCCGAACTTCCCAACCACGCGACCCCGCCGGCGATCAAGATCCAAGTGTTCCACGCGGAGAAGCGTGTTTCGTTCATACGACAACCAGTTCCGTAGAAGAACTCGATCAACGCTCGATCCTTCAAGGTTTGGGTTGCGGCAATCAGTTGACGCACCTAGTATTCGCTAAGCAGCCTGGGCAGCGTCTTCGGAGGACGCCGAATTCTGATTAATTTGGGAGCGACGTAGCCGACCAGCCCTCCCAGATTAAGGAAGACATAGCATCCGCGCAGCACCTGAAGGTGAAAGTGCGCGCCGGATAGGATTGCTCCTTGCCCGGAAAGCTGAGCGGTGGGGAGTCGCACGTCGGGGTGTGTTGCTGGAATGACCGCTTTCTTCCCTAGAAATTGCAGATCGAACCGGACCGTCCCGATGTAACTCCTCTTCGTTCCGTTGCTGTGGTGTTGGACGACCAACCATTGTTGATACCTAGCGGCAAGCTTACGGTTCAGAGCGTTGTACGAGCGCCATGATTCTTGTCGCGTAGCACGCTTCGTCTCCATTCTTCTCCACATTGTTGTTATCCGTGGGAATCGACGGCAACCGTACGCGCCTCTGGACCGCTGCGCTAGTGGACGAACGTCTCTAGTACAAATGTACCCATCGGCTGATCGTTGCTGGGCAAAAAAGACTCTCGGACCGAAGCCGAAATAGGCGCTGTGTGGCCCAGTGAACACGCAAAGACCTGAGATAGAGCGTGTTACGGGAAATGTGGTCTTGATGAAGGATCGAGCGCTAATGGACCTAGGCGAGATTACAAGATACGATTGCGCTTGGGAGTGCCCTCTGTTGCTGCCCAAAAACGCGATCGACGAGGTTGTTTCCGGTCGGACGGTTTTGTTGACCGGAGCAGGAGGTTCCATAGGCTCCGCTTTGGCTAAAGTCATCACGCGCCTTGAGCCGCGGCTACTGATTCTTCTCGACCATTCGGAGCGAAATCTACACGAAATCGATTTGGAATTGGCGAGCACGACGGATCGCAATTCGTACAAGGCTGTGCTCGGCGACATTTGCGACGCGAAGCTGTTATGCGAGATTTTTCAACGTTATCGCCCAGAGGTCGTGTATCACGCGGCGGCTTTCAAGCACGTTCCGCTTATGGAGAACAACCCTTTTGCGGCTGTTCGCAACAACGCTTTGGGAACTGCCAGTCTCGCAAGAATTGCGCAAGCAGAAGGCATCGCTAACTTCGTCATGGTCTCGACGGATAAAGCCGTCAACCCAATCAGCATTATGGGTGCTTCCAAGCGTGTAGCAGAACTTGCGCTACTGAGTTTGAACAACCCCAAGAACCGAATGAGTGCGGTGCGACTCGCAAACGTATTGGGTTCTCAGGGAAGCGTTGTCCCGACATTCCTAAGCCAAATCTCCCGTGGCGGTCCAGTCACCGTCACACACCCGGATGTGTCCAGATACTTCTTAACGATGGGTGAGGCTGTGGACCTGATACTGCTGGCATCTGGACTGGAGGAAAGCGGAGGTATTTTTGTTCCTCAAGTGGGAGCGGCGGTAAAAATTGTAGACATTGCTCTTGAATTGATAAGTCACGCCCGATCTGAATCTCGAAAGGACATTCCCCTTACCTTTACCGGCCTTCGTGCCGGTGAGAAGATGTCGGAGGAATTCTTTTTCCAGAATGAAACCACCGCGTCGACAGTCGATCCGAGGCTCCTGCGGGTCAATACCAGGGAAATTCCTGCGGGCAGATTCGATGTTCAGCTGGAGGATCTTTCAAGATGTGTTGACGAGCGAAACCTTCCTGTCATGATCGAGACTATGTACCAAATCATTCCCGAATATCGACCGACGGATTTGCTCTATCCCTCTGCGCAAGGAACTTCGGTCTGACGCGATGAAGCGAAAAATTGGTGTTATCACGACCTCGCGAGCCGACTACGGACATCTGTATTGGCCATTGCGGGATTTGTCGGAGAACGAAAATGTCGATCTGAAAATAATCGCTCTCGGGTCGCATCTGTCACCTGAGTTTGGAAACACCGTCCAGGAGATTGTTAACGACCGCTTTGCAATCGATTCCCGGATCGAGTGTCTGCTCAGTTCTGATACCGATGTTGGGATGGCCAAAACGATCGGCTTGGCCACACTGAGCCTTGCCGACGTGCTTGGCCAGATGCGGCCGGACCTGCTTTTGCTGATCGCGGATCGTTACGAGATGCTGGCTCCAGCGTCGGTTGCTCTCGCATTGCGCATTCCGATAGCTCACATCGAGGGCGGAGAGGTGAGCGAGGGTGCGATTGACGACGCCGTGCGCAACGCCCTTACGAAAATGAGCCACATCCACTTTACTTCAACCCAGGCCGCCCGCGAGCGGGTGATCGCGATGGGCGAGGAAGAGTGGCGCGTGCACCGGACCGGCGCACCATCTCTGGATCACCTCCGGAGGCGGACCCTGCTCAGCCGAGAGCAAGTGGAGGCGCGGCTTGCGCTGAATCTCAGGACGCCTACGATCCTAGTTGTATACCATCCGATGACGATTGCCCGCGACACTCTGCAAGAAGCAGATTCAATGTTTGCGGCCTTGCAGAGTCTCCCGGACCAAGTCTTATTCTGTTACCCCAACGCGGATGCGGGAAGCAGGGCGTTGATTGATCGGACGAAGTCGTTCATCGGGCGCCGAGGCCACGGAAAAATCTTCACCAATCTTGACTCCGTGATGTATTTGAGTCTGTTACGGCAGGTCGATACGTTGGTTGGGAATTCAAGCAGTGGAATCATGGAATCCGCGTCGTTCGCGCTACCAACTATAAACGTGGGGTTAAGGCAGCAAGGCCGCGAGCGGGCACGAAATGTGCTGGATGCAGAGGCTCATCCGAAAGCCATTCTCGAAGCCGTGAGCGCGGCAAGAACGGCCGAATTTCGCGATTCTCTGCGGGGCATGGTCAATCCGTATGGTGACGGGCATGCGTCCGAGACGATCGTCAGCGTGCTCACCACCGCTCCGCTCTCGCAGGAACTGCTAATGAAACGTCATCCAGGTATTTCCATGCAGGCCGCGGTCGCTGGATCTTCGCAACGTTCATGAAGATCCCGCTGTCAGCCCCAGATATCACCGAGCAAGACATTGAGGCGGTAACGGGCGTCCTGCGCAGTTCGAGCCTCAGCTTAGGTCCCAAGATTCGAGAGTTCGAGCGTGCCATCTCCGCTTACGTCGGTGCCGCGGATGCGATTGCCGTAAATTCCGGAACCAGTGGGCTGCACTTATGTATTCGAGCCCTCGGTATTTCCGAAGGTGATGAAGTGATCCTGCCGTCCTTCGCGTTCATTGCCGTTGCGAACGCGGTCCGATACGAACGAGCAAAGCCCGTATTTGTTGATATCGATCCAGAAACGCTCAATCTCGATCCGAGTCTGCTGGAACAGGCGATCACCGCGCGAACACGGGCGATCATAGTCGTGCACACTTTTGGACGTCCCGCAGACCTAGCGAGCATATTGCAAATAGCGAGACGCCACAGCTTATTCGTCATCGAAGATGCCTGCGAGGCAATTGGGGCAGAATACGTCGGCCAAAAGGTCGGCGCTCTAGGGGATGTCGGAGTCTTCGCCTTTTATCCCAACAAGCAGATTACGACGGGAGAAGGCGGCGCTGTCGTCACCAGCAGCCCCGAAATCGCACTCAAGGTCAGAAAACTTCGCAATCAAGGCAGAGACGATTCAGAGGAGTGGTTCCAGCATACCGAACTCGGGTACAACTACCGCATTTCGGACATTAATTGCGCATTGGGAATCGAGCAAATGAAGAGAATCGATTCTATTCTGGATCGGCGCGAATTGATTGCTCGGCAGTACGGGCAAATATTAGGCTGCAATCCAGAGTTGAATCTCCCTCTTTTAATGTTGCCTGATCGCAAAATCAGTTGGTTCGTTTACGTGGTTCGACTGAGTAACAGGTTCAATGAAGTCCATCGCGATTGGATCGCTAATGAAATGAAGTCGCGCGGGATCGCTTTGGGCAGGTACTTCGCGCCGATTCACCTCCAACCGATCTATAAGTCATCCGCCAACAATAAAGCAGTTCTGCCTGTGACAGAGTTTCAGGCGTCACGCTCCCTTGCACTCCCATTCTTCAATCGAATTCGGGAAGAGGAAATTAACGAGGTCTGTCGAACGCTGGTCGAGTTGATTCAATCGAGCAGAGAGGCCGGTCCGTCACCAGACCATTGAAGAACAGAGGCGGCTCCGTAACCCGATTGCGCTGGGCGACTGTTTGCGTTAGCGCGATGCTATTGGGTGGTCTGAAAAACATGGATGTCGAGTACGTTTTTGTGGGCCGGCTGGGAGCATTGCGTTTCGGTCACGCCTTGGCCATTGCGCCTCAGCCTGCTTTTCTCCGCTCGCACGAAAAACCCCACATTCTCAGCCTATCGACACGAACTCCGCAGCAATCCCCCAGCATTCGTCTCCTCTTGCCTGGTTAGCAGTTTGTTGAAAAACTCTTTCGGGTCGTCATTTCGAGGTGCGCTGCGCCATAAAATCTCTCTTTTTGTTGACTTTTAGCGATGAGGAATTCCTTGCTGCGCTCGCAATGGCGAGTTGAGAGGCCTTTTTCAACAAACTGTCAATAAGGGAAATATTGACGCGGCTGCGCAGTTTGTAGGAGACGAGTTGGTGGAACAGGTTCCGCTTCCCGGGCAGCGCCCTGGTCTGGATGGTTTGCAGGATATTCTCCGCTCCATGCGAGCCGGCTTCCCAGAACTGAGTTCTTCCATCAAAGAGCAGATTGCCGAAGGCGACAAGATCGCCAGCCGCTTTGAATGGACTGGCACTCCTGATGGAGCATTTCTTGGGGTGGCCGCGACGGGAAAACCAGTCCGGGCTTGGGGCGTGGTCATCGACCAGTCAAAGGAAGGCCGAATCGAGGTAACACGCATCATTATCGATACACTTGCGCTGATAATGCAGTGGGGTGTGATTCCACCGCCCGAGGCTGGAAACTCCTTTGTTGTCGCCAACTTAAACGAGAGACTTGCTGGGTCTTGTCTGGATGACGGATTGGAAACTTTGCAGATGCTTGATTCAATCCCGCGAGGACGATCGGATAAGATAGTGTAGTAGGAGAAGCGATGGAGACCGAAACCGCCCGGTATTCGCGAAACGTAGACCGGTTGCAAGAAATCGTATTACTTCTACGAAACGCTGGCATAGCGGCTGATATAAGGTTTCCTAGCTACATCCAAATTGGGTCACGCCTCTATGGCGCGATCACCGGGGCGCATTGGGCATTTGAAGATGGGAAAGAGTGGGGCGATTTGCCTGTACCCAGCTCGGAAACAGATCTCGCAAAGATAGCTGACGCCATCGAAAAAACTGAAAAGCATATAAGCTGTCGTGCGTCGCAGTAATACGCAAGGCTGTTCAGTACGCGCCAGATAACATCGATGGGCTTGTCAAGACCCTGAGCCAGAAATACTTCGCGCTCATCGACTGCACGCAATGTGCAAATTGCTGCCGATCATTGCACGTCGAATTTAAGAAAAGTGAGCTTTCCGTTATTGCAAAAACCCTTGGCCAATCGATTGAAGCATTCCAGAAACGCTTTATGTCAGAAGGCGAGGTGAATCCGCCCTGCCCGATGCTCAACGGAAAGCTGTGTTCCATTTACGAGAATAGACCAGACGTTTGCAGGTCGTATCCTCACCTGGAGCAACCAGAATTCACATTTCGACTGATAGGCGTGATTGATAATGTTGCCGTTTGTCCGATTGCCTTCAACGCGTTTGAGGAACTAAAAGCGAAACTCGCATGGCCACGCCCCTAGCGAGGTGAGATGCACGATGCTGTTCGAAATGAATTCGATCTTGTAATGTCCTGCAGGACGGGAATAGGTCCGTACCAGGACCCCTTTTCCGATTAAGCGCGTGATCTCAATGGGTCGACGCAACACTGCGCTTGAACCCACCTAGTATTGAAAACAAAAGCTACAAGCGCTTATCGGGAGTTGGCGGTCCAAGCGCGATTGACGTGGTGGGGATTGGCGCTTAAGCTGACCGGCGGGGCAGGAGGACTCGATGGAGATTTTTCTGCGGAACCTCCGCTACGCTGTGCGTGGGCTCGCGAAGAGTCCCGGCTTCGCGGTGGTTGCGATTATCACACTCGCGGTGGGCATCGGCGCGAACACCGCAATTTTCTCGGTAGTTAATTCCGTACTATTGCAGCCGCTTTCTTACCCTGAGCCCAACCGCCTGGTCGAGCTCGAGGGCATTTCGCCAGAGGGAAATTTTGACGCGACTTCGATTCCAAAATTCAACGTCTGGCACGATCAATCTCAGGTATTCGATTCCGTAGCGGCCTATGATTTCGCAGGTCCTGGAATTAATCTGACCGGTAGTGACCTCCCGGCACAGCTCAGAGGCATTCGCGTCTCGAAGGATTATTTTCGCGTTTTTGGCGCGCCGATGGCTCTTGGCCGCACCTTTAGCGCCGACGAAGATCGCCCCGGCGGCCCTGCTGTTGCTGTGATCAGTAATGGATTGTGGCGCAGCAGGTACGGTAGCGACCCCGGAATCATCAACCGCAGCATTGAGCTAGGTGGCGAACCGTACTCGGTAATCGGCGTGCTCGGTTCCACATTTACCAGCGATCCTCCAAGCGACATTTGGCTGCCGCTCAAGCCCGACCCGAATAGCGTCGATCAGGGCCACTATCTGCGCGGGACAGCACGGTTGAAACCTGGCATCACCCTGGCGCAAGCACAGGCCGCTATGAAACTTGCCGCCGAGCAATTCAAGCGCAAATTCGCTTCCTCTCTAGCTCTGGGACCGCAAGACAGTTTCACGGCTGTCCCGTTGCGCGACAGAGTGATCGGCGACTCTCGTCGCGGTCTGCTGCTACTTTTTGGTGCAGTTGGATTCGTCCTGCTGATCGCATGTGCCAACGTTGCGAATCTGTTGCTGGCGCGCGCCACGATTCGACGGCGTGAAATAGCCGTCCGGTCCGCGATGGGCGCGGGACGCTCGCGAATCATCGGGCAGCTCCTGACCGAAAGTTTGCTGCTCTCTGTCGCCGCCGGAATTTTGGGCCTCGCGCTCGGCTACCTCGGCTTGCATTCGCTGTTGGCCATGAATCCGGGGGACATCCCGCGAATTGGCGAGCACGGCGAAGGCGTAACGATAGACTGGCGTGTGCTCGCTTTCACATTTGCGGCCGCTCTGCTCACCGGATTAATCTTTGGGCTCGTTCCCGCCCTCTCCGCCTCGCGCTTTGACCTGAGCAACATTCTGCGCGAAAGCGGTTCGCGCACGGGCAGCGGAGTGCGCCACAACAAAGCGCGTTCGATCTTGGTCGTCACCGAGATGGCACTCGCGCTCATCTTGCTTGTCGGCGCGGCTCTCTTAATCCGCACGTTCGCCGCGCTGCGCGGCGTGGATCCCGGCTTTGACGCACGCAATGTTCTGACCCTGCAAATGTCTCTCGCGGGTCAGCGTTTCACAAAAGCCGCCGCGGTCGAACAACTTGAGCGCGAGGGGCGCCGGCGTGTCGAAAGCCTTCCGGGGGTCGCTGCCGCGGCACTCACCTGCTGCCTGCCGCTCGAGGGCGGATATGGCCTGCCATTCAGCATCGAAGGTCAAACGCCGAAGGAGGCTTCCGAGACCCCGGGAGCCGGATGGGTTTCCACATCGCCGGGCTATTTCGAGGTGCTGCGCATGCCGGTGGTGCAGGGCCGCGCCTTTACGGATCAGGACGGTGGCACCGCTCCGCGCGTGGTCATCGTCAACGAAACGCTGGCAAAAAAATTCTTCCCTAAGGGCGACGCGCTTAACTCCCGCATCACCATCGGCAAAGATGTCGGTCCGGAATTCGAGGAACCTCCGCGGGAAATTGTCGGCATCGTCGGCGACGTTCACGACTCCGCGTTGAGCGAGCCTCCATTCCCGATAATGTACGTTCCCATTGCGCAAGTAAACGACGGCGTGCTCGCACTGAATAACAGAATCGGCGCTGCGCAGTGGATCGCACGCACCAAACTCCAGCCATCCTCCTTGAGCGCGGACATCCAGCGCGAGCTGCGCGGGGCCAGCGGCGGCTTGCCCGTCGCTCATATCCGCACCATGCAACAAATCGTCTCGCAATCCACCGCGCAGAGCGATTTTTACATGACCCTGCTCACGATTTTCGCGGCCGTCGCTCTGCTTCTCGCCGCTATTGGCGTGTACGGCTTGATGGCCTATTCGGTGCAGCAGCGCACCCAGGAGATCGGCGTGCGCATGGCTCTCGGCGCGGATCCGCGCCAGGTCCGGCGCATGGTGGTGGTTCAGGGAATGAAGCTCGCATTGGTAGGCATAATTCTCGGCGTTGCTTCGGCGCTGGCGCTCGCGCGATTCCTGAGCAGTTTTCTCTTCGGCGTGAAACCGTGGGATCCCGCAACCATTATCATAGTCGCGGTTCTGCTCAGTGCCGTTACGCTTCTGGCCACATATCTGCCCGCAAGGCGCGCCAGTCGCGTCGACCCCATGGTCGCGTTGCGCTACGAATAACCCGAGCGTACCTCATGGCCCACCAGCACGAACAGTCCGTGAAGAGCGCGTTTGTGGAGTCGCGCCACTTACCGGATTGACCGGTAACGCGACCAGGAGTTGAGCTTTCTTTATTTATGCGCGAGTGGAACCTGCAGAAACCGGGGCCCGTCCTGGAACTGACACACTCGCGGATTTCTCCACGTCTTCGCTTGGAATCCCACGCAGTAGCGGTTTTGCAACTCGGCGTGACGCCAGCGCAGCGAATACATACGCGCCAAATAATGCGCCGAAGCCTTTCCAGAAGTCAGTCCACTGCACCTCACCGCCGAACAGCTTCGAGAGATGACCGTACGCCAGATACACGTGCACAGCTGCAATGAACGCCGCCGTGAACGGGTGCAAGACAAATCGTGGCAGAGGAAGCACGAAATTATGTCGCATCGCGCGGTACCTTTTATTTGGAAGGGGCGAAAAGCTCCACAGTCGCAAACGGCTCAGCAGACCACGGCCGGAAGCGACTAATGGTGAACTTCGTCGGTTGTCCGGGTTTCACTTCCACGTGCAGCGTAGTTGTAATCCTCCTTGGGAGCTTCGCCATTCCAATATTGGTCTCGCGGATAGCCATCGGGGACCTTGATGTGCGTCCTGCCGGGAAGAATCGGGTCTTGTTCCGCGCCTCCGCCGCCGAGTACGAAATACCTTACACCGTCCACGTCGTAAGCCTCGGTCGTGTGCACGTGTCCGTTGAAGACCACGATGTCTAAGTCCTTCGCATACGCGGCAATTGTCTTGTGAGGATTTTGAGCTTCGGGGATAGGGCCCATGCCCGATCGGCAGAAGGTGGGGTTGTGGAAGGTGATGAAGACTTTCTTGGTCCCGCCAGCCTTGGCCTCATCCAGCCACACCTGTAATTGCTTCATTTGTTCTTCATAGGTGGGCCGGGTGCCAGTCCAGCCGGTGGGATCGCGATAGTCGTACTTGCCGGTCCAAAGGAAGATAAAGCGTGCGCCCCCGAAATCAAATTTGTAGGTCAACTGCTTGTCGGAGACCCCAAACTTCTTCAAATAGGGAAACGAGGCCAGCAAGCCTTCCACATCAGTGTCCTCCCACACTTCGTGATTGCCCACGGCGGGAAAAACACGCCCATCCAGACCAGCAGCCTTTAGCTCGTTGTCGGGATGCGGCAATTGCTTCAACACGTCTTCATTAACCAATTTCCAGTAGGGATTCTCAGACGGTTTGCCACCCTGCCTGCCCCACCAAACCAGGTCACCGGTGTTCAGCAGAAATTTGGCGTTGTCTTTCTTGATGTCATTCACCACCTCGCGCGCAACCCAGTCTCCGCCATCCAGCCGGAACATCGTGCGGCTCACCCCGGGCAATAGCTTTACGTCCTCTACTGACGCCTCCGTGACCCAGCCTTTATCGACCTTGAGCGTGGTTACTTCGCTTGCGGTCATAAAGGGCATGACGATCTGTATCAACTCGTGATTCGATGGGTCGTATGTGAGTTTCACGTATTTATCGACCATTTCTTGAGAAACTTTTGCAGGAAGCACCAGTTCAAACATGTCCACCATGAGTTGGCGGGCTTCCGCCTCCTGTTCCTGCTTATACGGAAGGTACTTCATCGAGCGCGAGTCGCCGTAGACATCAAACGAAAATCCGGAGTCGGCAGCGCCTGACTTCTCCTGAGCTTCGACGCTGGAAGTTCCTGCGATCCCAGACAGTGTCGCAACCACAGTCACCAAAGCAATGCCAATCCTTCCGCCCATATTCATAGAGGCCCTCCTCTTTCTTTCTTTCCTTCTATCGCTTTAGTCCGGAGGAATCGCTCTCTCAAAGCATTTGCCGAGTCACGAAATCTTCGAAGCGGCGTGCATAGTCCCTCCTCTTTGGAGGCTATTCAACTGGCAAAAGTAACAATGAGTTCTATTCAATTCATGCAGGTAAGCTACACTTCGGGCGTGTGCTGATCGAACTGAAGCTTTTTCGCTGCGCTCTTGCCCTGGCCGAACATCACAACTTCGTCCAGGCAGCCAACCCCATCCGTTACTGACATCAGAAGTGGATGCCGAACGTTCCGACTTCGAGCAAAAGAATGCCAGCAGAGTGTTCGCCGCGCCGAAGTATGCCCGGTCACGGGCGAAGTCTCCTGGCAGTCGTGCCTGATTAACGCTCTTGCCCGAGAAGTGAAATTCCCAGTTTCCGGTTACGCGAGTATTCAGGGCTTACAGCCGTTTGGCAGGAAAACCGCCGTCGGCTAGTGTTCAAAAATTACCGGAGGCCCGCTGACCCGCTTTGCCTGAAAGGCGATTGTCACCTCGACACGGTCGGCGATCTTGATAAAAGGAATGCTTCCGTCCACCCCGTAGTCTTTACGGTCAAAGGCCATTGTTCCTTTAATCTCGCCCACGCCTTTCCCCTCGGTGTCTGTCGTTAGCAGCAGAGCGTCGGCTTTAGTCACTCCGCGTATCGTAAAGTTGCCCTGGACCTGGAAAGTGGTTGGGCTCGTCCGCACAATCTTCGTTGACTTGAACGTGATGAAGGGATCGTGCTTGACGTCAAAGAAATCTTTGCTTTTTAGCTTGTTATCCTTCATGCCGCTCCCGGTATTCACGGTGTCTGCCTGAATCTTAATGTCCAAGACGTCGGTTGAGATATTGGGAGACGTAAACGTTAAAGTAGCGTCCCACTTATCGAAATGGCCCTCTATATCCACCGATGATTTCACGTAGAACTTAATCGAGCTTTGCTCCGGCGTAATGACGAAAACAGGAACCTGCGCTCGGCTTGGTGACGGGAGCAGGGCAGAGGCTAGAAGGCAGAGGACAACCAATCGCATGGAGTCCCTCCTTGAACAAGAGCTGTGTGATCTTACTTAATACTTCGTTCCTTTCGCGAGCCCAGACAGCTTACTCAGGCGGAGTAACAGCTCCAGGACCTGCGCGAAAATATGCCTCCGCCGAATTACCGATGCAAGCAGGGCCCAGTGATTAACGCGGTGGTCTCGATAGGTCGACGCAACACTCAGCTCGAACCCGTCTTGCATTGAAAACAAAGGCTAAAAGCGCTGGCTAGGTCAGCTCAGCCGGAATGTTACCCTGGATGGGTGGTGGGCGAGCCCAGCCAAACAGATACCTCTCCCGCGGAAGCTTTGCCGAATCAACGCACTGGATGGTGTTGCAGCGACCGGTTGAGCTGGCACGACGCAATATAAAGGGCGCCCCTTTTGGAGTAGGGTTTGGGTGGTTGCCACAACCCCTACAGGAAGGAGCACCCTCTATGACTAACACTAAATATATCGGCATGGATGTGCACAAGGAAAGCATTTCGATTGCGGTGAGGAATAGTGCGGGAAAGATCGTGATGGAATGCGTCATCGAGACCAAAGCCAGCATGATTCTGCAGTTTATCGATGGGCTGCGCGGAGACTTGCAGGTCACGTTGGAAGAAGGAACCTCGGCGGCCTGGTTGTACGACTTGCTGAAACCGCACGTCAGGAAATTGGTGGTGTGCGATCCGCGCAAGAATGCCTCCATGCGGGAAGGCAACCAGAATGACAAGATCGATGCCCGCCGCTTGGCCGAGCTGCTGCGTCTGAACCATCTCAGCCCCGTCTATCACGGGGAACACGGCCTGCGCAGCCTGAAAGAACTGGTGCGCAGTTATCTGACCATCACCAAAGATCTCGGGCGGGTCATGTCGCGGGTGAAGGCGATCTATCGCAGTTGGGCCATTGCTTGTAGCGGCAAGCAGGTCTATGCACCACGCCATCGTGCCGAGTGGCTGGGGAAGATCACGGAACCGGGAGTACGCCGGCGGGCGGAGTTTTACTACCAACAACTGGATGCGCTGCGGACGGTACGTCAGCAAGTGCGGCGGGAGCTGTTGGCAGAGGGCAAGAAACACCAGGCATGGAAACGACTGCGCCAGATTCCCTCGATCGGCCCGATCCGATCGGCCGTGCTGCTGGGCATTCTGCAGACTCCGCACCGTTTTCGCAGCAAGCGGCAGCTCTGGACTTACAGCGGATTTGGCATCGAGACACAAAGCAGCGCCGATCACCGTAAGGTCAACGGGCAGCTGGAACGAGCGAAGAAACAGATCTCCATTCGCGGACTAAACCACAACTGCAATCACGATCTGAAGAATCTGTTTAAGGGCGCGGCGATCGTGGCCTCCAGCAAACCGGGTCCGTTGCAGGAGTTCTACACCGCTTTGCTGACCAAGGGCATGCGGCCGGAGATGGCGCGGCTGACCTTGGCCAGGAAGATCGCCACCATCGTGTTAATCGTGTGGAAGAGAGGAGTGTGCTTCGACGCCCAATATCTGAAACCACAAACAGCTTGAGTGTCTCTGAGCGCTTCCGCTCCATCCCTGGGTATTTCTCTGGCGGTGGTCTGCAGGTTCTCGAGACACTCTGGTTCGAGAGCGAGTCTCAGCTGGTTAGTTAGGCACTGCGTGCTTCGGGCACCGAGTCTCCCACACGACCCTAGTCCCTCTCGGATAACCAGAAAAAGCTATAGGCCACGAGTCCCAGATAGAACCATGGTCGCCAAATTTGACCACGTTCTGCTTTGTTGGTTTCGGAACGGACAGGCTTCGTCGCGAACAAGCGATGAAAACCGCTGGTAGAGAAAACCCAAACCACGGGGTCGCATGGCCCCGCAACCGAGCCCATGGCGCGGTAGGTCAAAACACATCTCGCTCGATCAAGTGGGCTGAGAAGCAAGAAAAATTCCAGCCGAAGGAGATGTGTTTTTTCTTGACTTCTACCTTTATAGAACTAACCAGGCAAGTGAAATTCAATCGGTAAACACAAGCGCGTTAGGACGTAGCCGCCCGGCGGCGGACGCTTCGCGTGAGGTAGTGGGGCGTTGGTTGCTTTATGGTTTGTGATGTAAGTGTGGGTCACAGGAGGTTTCCCTATGACCCACTTGCGAAAAATGATGCTGGAAGAGCTCCAGCGTCGTAATTATTCTGAAAATACCACACGCTGCTACATTCGCACAGTCGAAGATTTTGCTCGACGATTCAACTGTTCCCCCGATCGCTTAGGCCCGCGACACATTCGCGAATACCAAGCGGAGCTATTTGAGAAGCGCAAGTTGTCGGCGGGTAGCGTCGCGGTCCGGCTGGCAGCCTTAAGGTTCTTTTACTGTAAGACGCTCAAGAGAGCCTGGAGCATCGCCGATACTCCCTATCCGAAAGGGGACCATCACCTGCCAGCGATCCTCAGCCAGGCAGAAGTCGCACGATTGATCCAGGCCGCGGGCACTTCTTTCCATCGCACCCTGCTGCTGACGCTCTACGCCACCGGAGTACGACGCGCGGAATTGACCCACCTGAAAGTCAGCGACATCGATAGCCAACGCATGGTGATTCACGTCCAGGGCGGCAAGGGACGCAAAGACCGCGACGTGATGCTCAGCCCGAAACTGCTCGAGGCGCTGCGTGAGCACTGGCGCGGATTACCGCGCAAGCCCAGCGCCTGGCTGTTTCCAGGCAACCGCTGGCATACCGGTGAAACACCGATCACCACCAAGGTGGTCTGGAACGCTTGCCAGGAAGCCGCCCAGCGAGCGGGCCTGCAGAAAGATGTTCATCCGCACACGCTGCGGCACTGTTTTGCGACGCATCTCCTGGAGGCGGGTGCCGACCTGCGCACCATTCAGATCCTGTTAGGTCATAACGATCTGAAAGAGACGGCCCGCTACCTGCATCTCTCCCAACGTCACTTGCATGCGGCCGCCAGTCCATTGGATTCACTGCCGCTCGAAGGCCCTTCGCCGCAGGAGCACTAGATGGCCCGGCCACCACTGGAGGTGGCCGATCTGATCCGCGCCGCGGGAGATGCCTTCCTCGAACGAAATCGCCATTGGCTCGGTTGGAAGCATGTCAAAGTGCTGCGGGCCATTCGCCGGTGTCGTACCGCCGCACTCGGCGGTCATCTCGATGAGTGCACCCGCTGCGGGTATCGTGCCACCATCTCCTATAACAGTTGCCGCGATCGCCATTGCCCGAAGTGTCAGACCGCTGCTCGGGACCGCTGGATCGCTGCGCGTCAGAGAGAACTTCTCCCGACCCGCTATCTGCACGTGGTCTTCACACTGCCCCATCGGTTGGCCCCACTGGTGCTACAGAACAAGAAGGTCCTCTACGGCCTCCTGTTCCGTACCAGTGCGGAAACTCTTCTCGAAGTGGCTCGCGATCCCAGGCATCTGGGTGCAGAGATCGGTTTCTTCAGCGTGTTACACACCTGGAGCCAAAAACTCAAAATTCATCCCCATGTCCATTGTGTCGTTCCTGCCGGCGGCCTCTCACTGGATCACACCCGCTGGGTTCGTTCGCGAGACAACTACTTTCTCCCCAAGGAAGTGCTGCGGGAAGTTTTTCGCGGCAAGTTTGTCGATGCGCTCAAGGAGGCCTTCCAGAATGGCCAGCTCCGCTTCGAGGGAGATCTGAAACTCCTCGCTCAGCCCAAGATCTTTGCTGCCTGGTTGCGGCCGCTGTTTCGACAAGACTGGGTGGTCTACTTGAAACCTCCCTTCGGTGGCCCCGCATATGTGCTGCACTATCTGGGCCGCTACACTCATCGTGTGGCCATCTCCAACCATCGCCTGGTCTCCTTCACCGATGGCCAAGTCACTTTCCGCTGGCGTGATTCTGCTCACCACAACCAACAGAAGTTGCTGTCCCTATCACTCGATGAATTCTTGTGCCGCTTCTTACTGCACATCCTTCCCAAAGGCTTCGTGCGCATCCGTAACTTCGGCTTCTTGGCCAACCGCAAACGCGCCACGCTCCTACCGCTTTGCTTGCAGTTGTTGGGTTCGGAACAACAGCCACAAGCAGAACAACAACACGCCTCTTCCACCGAAGACGGTCCCGATCTTTGGCGCTGCCCTAAATGCGGTGGACCGATGAAGGTCATCGAAAGGCTCAGCGCCGCCGAAATCCAACTTCGTTCTCCACCACCGATCAGCGTTGCGGCATGAGACTACTCTTTCCAGCTCGAAAACTCTGCGTCCTTCCAGGTGCTCCGTATCTCTGTGCCTCGCCGTCAAACCGATCCCTTCTTCCACCTTCTTCGACCACAGTCTTTGCGATACTTTTTCGCCGTAACCAATTTCCGCGCGCACGGCGTCATGTGTCGCGCCCTGCAGCACAGCCTCGGCACGGCTTAACGCCGCTCCTTCCTACGATTGAATTTGCATAGCGCCCGCGTCCACCGCAACCACGGGCGGCCACCTCCAAACGGCTTTACCGGACGCGCGCAGAGCTTCCCGCCTCCGTTCACTCCTGAAGTGAACGCGCATCCGGTAAAGCGCTAGCGTTTGTGAGGACTCATCTCGCCTCGTTTGCGAAAAGACCAGAGCGCGCCTATTACAGTCATCGCGCTTTCACCACCCGTGCCGTTTCATCTCTTGGGAAAGTGAAGAGCTCGACGAGCGCCCTCACGCGCTCTTTCTGACGGCTGTGCGGAAATCGCTTGGTTCTTGTTAGCGCGGCGATACCATGACGGCTCGCCCAAAACAGTTCCGATATAACCTCTGGCTTCGAGCTCAGTCCCTGAAACAACTCCAGGAGTTGGGAAAATGCGAATCGCAGCGCCGGAGGAGTAGCCGCGTCATCGAATGGTAAGATCAGGCTCAGCGAAAACATCACTTCCTACAGTGCGGGTGAAGCCGCGGCGAACTCCAGATATGCGGCCGCAACCGATTCGACAGTATTTCCACGCTTAACCCGTTTTCGTGCCTTCTCCAAAGCCAGGCCTATCTCCTGGAAACCCTCGATAGCAACCGCGGCGAGAATTCCTTCGCGGCTGCCAAAGTGAGCGTACAAAACGGGTTGGCTGTATGAGATTTCGTCGGATAGCCGCCGAACGGTTACCTTGGACCACCCTTCAAGCTCCGCGATTCGTCGTGCGGCACGATTCATCTGTGCCCGGCGGGCCTGCCTGTCACGCAGTTTTCGTTCCGCAATTCGGTTAGCTGCCAACGTCGCGAAATCTCGTTGAACGAAACGAATTTCCCGTCCACCTTGAGAATGTGCGTCCGATGCGCCGAGAAAAACTGCATAGTTGCGAAGCAAGGCTCCGCCGTGATTCTCGACCGGAACCGCAGTACAATCGGCGTGGCATGCCTACTGAAGTGAATCTCGACGCAATCATCGAAGCGCTGGAAATGGCCAACGACTCGCTCTCGTCCTATTTGGACGTGGAAACAGGTGAAGTGCGCTCCATCACCGAAGAGGAGTTCGATCTTGCAGAAGATCCGCAGGCGGGCATGGAGGATTTGCCGGACTGGCAGCGTGAGGCGGTTAAACTAGCGCGGGATGTCCAAGAACAGGAGGGGAAGCGATACCTGGCTCTACCTGACCAGTTCGATGTCCACGAGTGGGCCATCATGGACCGCTTCTCCGAGACACTGAAAGACGCACAGATGCGGAACGACTTCAAACGTGGTATCCGAGGAGCAGGCGCCTTTCGTCTATTCAAACACCTACTTACCGAATACAACTTGTGGGACGCGTGGAATCGGTTCAAGCAAGTCGAACTCCGGCAGATTGCGATCGAATGGTGCGAAGAGAACCGCATTACGTACCGTCAGGTCTAACCTCGTTCAAAGAATAGCAAAGCAGATCGGGTGAGACTCACTCGAACTCCGTTTGTGGCAGCGATTCGCAGCTGTCCTGTGACGCGACTGACCAGGCACTGACCTTGGTTCGCTAGGAAGCAGCGGGAAGAATGTAGTAACTCAACGCCTATATTCTTCCTTCAGACTGACTTCATTCTGTTCTGCGGTTCGTGCGCTCCGTATGTTCTGATAATATCCGCACATGAATCGGATTGCTTTCCCAGTCGTACTGTTTCTCTGCGCGTTAACAGCCGGCGCGCAGACCGATACGCCAAAGACGGTGTGCACAGCCGAAGCCACCACTCATATCACGCAACGAGTGGAACCAACAGTGCCCCCGCTAGCAAAGGCAGCCAAAATCGGGGGAAAAGTTAATCTACATATTGTCATCTCTCCGACTGGCCAAGTCTCCATGGCTACATTCGTCAGCGGTGCACCTGTGCTTCAGAAAGCGGCTATAGACGCCGTTAAGCAGTGGAAATTCAGGCCTTTTCTGGAAGGACTAACCCCAATCGCGATCGCTACTGATGTCGAACTGGATTTTCCCTCTGGCATGTCCGAAAGCGAAAGTTCCACGAGGGACAGGCACTTCCCGATTGAAGACGAGTGCAGAAGTCTAATCGAAGCCGGCGCATACGTCGAAGCGGAACCTAAATGTCGACAAGCAGTCGAGATTTCAAATAACCTGCCAAAAGAGGTTGCGCTCGAACGAAGTGGCGCACTATCTTTACTGGCAAACGCCATTTTTCTTCAAAGTCGTTTCACCGGAGCCGTTCCGCTTTACGAACAGGCGCTGGAACTGGACAAAGGATATCTCGGGCCGGATGATGCCGACCTCGCCAGTAACTATGCAAATCTAGGCCGCGCATATGGTGCGATTGGCGACCTTGCTAAGGCCGATGAGCTATACGCGACGGCCGTCTCGACATTTAGGGCTGCCATCAGGAAATTGCCTTCGATGTACGAAAACTATTCCCGTCGGCTGCAAAGGACGCTGAACGAATATGCCCAACTCAAAGAGGCAGAAGGGCAGACCGAGGCCGCCTCTACCCTCCGCCAGCAGGCCAGCGAAATCGGCCCCAAGCCATGACAAGTCCTGAATTTTAATCGGAAACTGGCCTCAATGACTTCCGGCGAACGGCTAATCGGCACTTGGACCTTCGCTCTCCGCGACGCCCGGACGAACATTTCCACAGCGCGTGCTTGGGCTTCTGCCCTCCTGTGAACCAGCAACAGTTGGAGCTAAGTTTTGTAGTAACACAATTGCAACATAACTTTATTTGGTAGAAAACCTCATTGCAGCGTACCCTGGCCCTCATACGCTTGGCGCGGAGGGTCACATGGTCCAGGATGAAATTTGCGTTTGCGGTCATCCGCACTCTCTGCACAGAACTTACGGCTGCAACGGCTCGCATCCGAATCCAGACCCCAAGAAACCCGACCGTGTCTTCTGTCAGTGCAAGACGTTCCAAAAACCCAAAGCTGCTCACGGTTAGCGTAGCGCTTCGGGAAGCTAAGTCCCGATAGACGCGCTAATCGAACATGTGGATTCGAGTACCGACTACGCGAAATACGGTTTAATGACAGGTGGCGCGGAATCAGAACGTTATGGATATCGGCTTGGCTGCCGAGCCGGGTGCGCCACAGATGACGCTAATGAGCGGGATGCGTCGCAGGCCCGGGCACGACGATGATGTATGCGTCGGGCTGGCCGGCGCGTATCACGTGCGGCATATTCGCAGCGGACGGGGGCGAGCCGATATCTTTGTCCGTGGCGTAGGGAGCGTAAAACATCAGGTGTGGTGGAATGTTAATTAACAGATTCTTCTCGGCAATGTAAAGTACGCCGGAATCGGACATCATGTACACGAGGCCAGGCTTTCGCGGCGTCAGGAATTTCCCGGATTTGTATCCCGCCTCGATTTCGGCGCTGATTTGTTGTTCGGCTTCGCCTTTGGCGCGACATTCCTCAGTGAAAATCCGCGTAGGCAAAGTCGTGGCGCTGCCTTCGGCGTCGAAACAAGTCGGCTCCAGGTTCAGAGGTGTCTGGCGATCAACCAAACACGAAAACCCGTTCTCGCCGTCTTGCACTTTGACGTAACCGGTGCGGTCCAGAACATACACGGTAGCCTTACTCGAAATTTCCGGTGGAGCGGCGCTTTCCGCGAGCTTGATGCGTTCCTCGCGCGGCAATGAAAAATCGTATGCGGGCTTGGGTTTGTCTTGCGCTAAGGCGAGGAAACTAATTGCGAGAGAAAGGCCCGCGAGAACAAGGGTGTGCACGAGTTGCCTCCCCAGCGGGATCCCACCCCAGAAATCCCATTCTTGTGACGGATAGACGCAGGAATTCTTATTCGGTTAGCCCGCAATTTCCTAAGGCCTGACAAACGCTCTACTCGGACAAGTGAGATTCTATTACGGAACCTGGCAAGACTCGCGACTGATCAGAAGTTAGGGATGTACAGGTCGCCGTCGCGCGACCAATCTTCGTTCACTCGGGTATGCTGAAGTCGTAGACACGGCCCGTGGCGCTACCGCCGGATGAGGATGAAACTCTGCCTCCCGACATGTTTGATTGAGTACCAGTGCCCATGAAGAACGCGTACTCCCCGGGTTTGAAGTCACCATCCATTGTGATTTTGTAGATTCTTATTCCAACGTGCTCAGATTTGAAGGGGATCTCCTTGTCCTTTTTCACTCCGGACTTTCCCCCGCTTATGCCTCCGAAAGAACCGACCTGAAATTCCCTCCGATCGCCTTTTTTCTCGAGTTTGATCAGGACGTAATCGGATGCATCGGTGCCCTCGGGAACATAGAAATAAAACAGAGGTCGATGATCTTTCACGACGTTGTTGGATGTCGGGCCATTTAGAGTCGCATCCCAGTGCTGACCCCGAACCCCATAGGTAAAATAACTCGCGGCTCGTCCGCCGGCCTTAGCCTGACTGATGGCTTGCCCCTGAATGAGAACGAAAGTCGCGCCGTTCTTCCAGTAAACGCCGACTTCTGGAGGCGGTAAATTCGGGTCGACCGAAATCACAGCAGAAACCCCGATGACAGGTGCCGAGGCCGGAGCGGGGTTGATCATTACTTTGATTACTGCATCCGACACATTTCCGGCCTTAAGCGCCTTCAGGCCGTCAACACTCGTATCGAATTTGAGTGCGTCCGCGTCAGTCGTGCTGCGGATCTTCGCGATTATCACATCGTCGGACAAGCCCAAACTCACCATATCGATGATGCTCTGGTTAGTCAGCCTCTTGTTCAGTTCTTGGCCAGATGCAGACAAGGCCGCAAGAACGCATAGAACCATGACACAGAATCTATGTCCTCTCATGCGACCCCCAAAATCGCGCGAATTGGGATCGGCGCATTCGCGACGGTAGGCAAAGCTTACGTCACTGAACACGGAGAGGCAATAACGCGGTTCGATTCACAACCGAATATCATCGTGCGGTCACGGGCGTCATCTCGTGGTTTTGTATGGGACCAGAGCACTCGGAAACATCTCACACCTGAGGTCACAGCGGTCTATCGGGCATTTGAAGTAACACTTAATTTGTCCGGTTACACGGGTGATCTCAATGGGTCGACCCAACACTGAGCTTGAGCCCGGCTAGCATTGAAAACAAACGCCAAAATCGCCAGCCAGGGTTAGACCAGCAGGGATGGTGTCCTGGCTAGGTTTTGGCCCACTACCGCCAAACAGCTCGGTTCTTGCTGGGGAAGTATTGGCCGATCAACTAATTAGATGGTGTAGCATCGACCGGTTGAGCTGGCAGGACTAACGGTTTGTTGAAAAACTCTTTCCGGTCGCCATTTCGAGGTGCGCTGCGACATGGAATCCCTTTTTTTGTTGGCTTTTAGCGATGAGGAATTCCTTGCTGCGCTCATAATGGCGAGTTCAGAAGCCTTTTTCAACAAACTGCTAATCGGGACTTGGCCTTCTTGTATGCCTTAGCAATGCAATGAGGAACGTCGTAATTTTTCGAAGAGCAAATTCGGTGAGTCAGAAAAATCCGCGTGAGCCATCGGCACTCGCGTACAATACCGCATCGAAGGCTACGCGCGCCGGCCGTGGTTGGGAGCAGACGGTGTCAATACCCCGCATAAGACTGATCTCCGGGTATGTATTACTGATAACGTTCTTTACGTTTGCGGTTTGTAGTTCTAATGCGGGTCCTCAATCTCAGACCAACCCTCATTCGACTCCTTCACTCGAGCTGCCCCTGACATTTGAGCGTCATGTTGGCGATCTAGGCGCCATGGTGAAGAGACGGGAGATTCGTGTCCTCGTTGTCCCTAGCCGTTCCGGTTTTTTTTACGATCGGGGCCGACCGCAGGGAATCTACTACGAAGCATTCAATGAGTTTCAACGTTTTGTGAACCAGAAATACAAAACCGGAAGCCTGAAGATAAACGTCACATATCTCCCTGTCGGACCTCAGGAATTGGAGCAATCCCTCATGGAGGGAAAGGGCGATGTTATCGGTTTCCCGCTGATTGTCACACCAGAACGCCAGCAAGTCGCCCTGTTCACCACTCCCATTGATCCCAACGTGAAGGAGGTCATTGTCACCGGTCCCACTTTGTCCTCGGTTTCATCCCTTGAAGACTTAAGCGGGAAAGAGGTCTACGCCAATCCTCTGACGGCTTACTACCAGAATTTGAAAAATCTTAGCGACTCGCTGCAGAAAGCTGGGAAGTCACCGATTCTCGTCAGGGCCGCCGATCCCAATCTTACGGATGAGGATTTACTTGAGATGGTCAATGCCGGATTGATTCCAGCGACTACGACCATCGCCATTCGCGGTAACTTCTGGGCCAAGGTATTACCTCACCTGACAGTTCATTCCGATATCGTCGTAAAGGAGGAGGGCCAGGTGGCCTGGGCCACTCGCGAAGACAGTCCGGAGCTCAGAAACCTTCTGAACGGATTTATCAAGAGCCGCGCAATAGGCACCGCGTTCGGCAACACGTTGGTTCGCCGTTATCTGCAAAACACAGAATGGGTGAAAGATTCAACTTCCCCTGAGGAAATGAAAAAATTTGAATCTTATGTTCACTACTTCCAGAAATATGCCGACGAATACAATTTCGATTATCTATTGCTAGTCGCCCAAGGGTACCAGGAATCCGGCCTCAACCAGGATCGCAAGAATCCGAGCGGCGCAGTTGGCATCATGCAGGTGATTCCCAAATATGCGGCTGCACCACCCATCAGCATTCCCAATGTGGACGTCGCTCAGTACAACATCGATGCGGGCGCGAAGATGCTGCGCAACATCGCGGACGTTTACTTCGATGATCCTAAGCTCGATGCCTTGAATAGAACTCTTATGGTATTCGCGTCTTACAACGCCGGGTCCAATCGAATCGCACGTCTTCGGGAACGAGCAGCGACAGAAGGCTTTGACCCAAATAAATGGTTTGGGAATGTCGAACTTGTAGTGGCCAAAGATATCGGACAACAGACCGTACAATATGTCAGCAATATCTACAAATACTACGTCGCCTATAAGCTGACGCTCGAGCAATCCCACATCCCAAATTGAGTCGTTGATCTGGATGGAATGCCTGTTCGATTGCAGCCCAAGTACTGATAAACGCGCGGACGGACCGGGCATGCATGTGCCAATCTGGCAATTCTCAATGCCCGGTAACGCGGCTGGTCGGGGGTCCGAAAGCGAGCGGTGGCGCATTTGGCGGAATTGACAAATGCGCCACCGCTGGACCCGCTTGGCGCCGCAACGAGAACTAGCCAATTGCCGCTGATAGCAGGCTCTGCATGTTACGCGTTAAAGTGATACTGACTCCCCGTGGCGGTTAGAATCCGAGAAAATGCGCAACCTTCTTTCCGGACTCCTCCGTGTAATACACCGTCACTTTGGCTCCCTTGACGGTGCCTGTCCCAACGGCCTTGCCGACGTCTTTTCCGGCGTCAGCGGTGTACTCGAACGTTTTCTCCGTGCCATCCGCGCTCTTGACGACCACGGTCTTGGTGCCCTCGTCTATCTTGGTGACGGTGCCTTTGGTAACTTTGTAACCGTCCTTACTTACTTTGCCGATTTCCTCGCCGGTTTCATCCACGCCCTTACCGGTAGTGCGCGCGACAACTTCGGTACCCTTCGCGAGACCGTCAATACCGTCTTTCGTTCCCTTGAACGTGGTGTCGGCGGTGACTTTGATGGTGTGTTCGGTGCCGTCGGCGGTCTTCACCACGACTGTCTTGGTGGCGGAATCCACTTTGGTTACCGTGCCGTGGACGACGCTTACCACATCCTGAGCTGCACAGACGGTTGCCGCAGCCAGCACACAAATTGCTAAACGTCCGAGCTTAATCATGTTCGATCCTTTCTTCCTATTCATTGATTTTTTGAAACTTGTGACCGCGTACAACAAGCGGTCTCCTTTTGCTTGAGCATAGGATAATTTCGGAGCCGCCGCCAGGCCGAAGCATATCATCGCTCCCGCAGCGGTTTTGAAAATTCTTCGAAACGAATCTGTCGGCGATTTCGTTGCCGAAATACGAACGATGGAGTCTTCATGTCCGAAGAGCCTGATTGACGCGGTCATCGTACATGTGAATTTCGATCAAAGGCAGATGCCCGGTAACGCGTGCCAGCTCAGATGGTCGATGCAACGCCATCTAATCAGTTGATCGGCCGATACTTCCCCCTCAAGAGCCGATCTGTCTGGCTGACTCGGCCAAAATCTAGCCAGGGCTACGTTCCGGCTGAGCTAACCTGACCAGCGTTTGTAGCTTTTGTTTTCAATGCAAGGTGTGTTCGAGCTGAGTGTTGCGTCGACCCATTGAGACCACCGCGTCAATCAGGCACTGGTCGGCAGCTTTTTACCTTTCACGTGCTATTGCACAGCGATGCAGTCGTCGCCTGCCAAGGAGGTGGACGCAATTGTCGCAGTCGGTGCGGCATTCCCCATTACATTCGATGCAAATTTCAGGATGCCTGGTGCGCTGAGAAGATAGACACTTCCCGCGCCATCCACAGCGATATTTCCAAGTCCAGTTATCGTGGTTGCCGGGCCCGAGATGGTTCGAACTGGTGCGGCATTTCCAGTCGAACCCGCGCTGAACTCCAAAATGCCGGGCGTCCCTCCGCCGATAGTAGTCCCGTTCGCCGCGACGTAAATATTTCCAGCGTTATCTACGGCAAGACCTTGTACTGAATTCATCGTGGTCTCGGAACCCCCCAGGACGCTGGCAGGAGGCACATTTCCGTTCGCGCTGGAGTTGAAGATGAGAATGGATGCGGTCCCCGGAAAGGGCGAGTTTGCGACGTAAATATTGCCGGCAGAGTCGACCGCGATCTGATTCGGAAACTGGATATTTGTAGCGATCCCGGCAATGACCCGTGTTGGGGCGACATTGCCGTTGGCAGTAGCTGAAAAAACCGAAATGCCCAGGTCACTTTGACTTAGGGTAGATTGCGCAGAGACATAGATGTTTCCGGCGCTGTCCACAGCGAGCGCGTTGAGCGAATTCTGACCGAGCACCTCCAGGCCGGTCGCCGTGCCCGATATAGTCCGTATGGGAGAAGCCGTTCCGCTCGCTTCGGGCGCATAGACCAGAATCTCGATTCCCCCATTACCTGAGTTGTCGGGTGCAGTGCCCACATACACATTTCCCGCCGCATCCACAGCCAGGCCATTGAAAAACGAGTTCGATGACCCTTTGATCGTCGAGGTTGGAGAAATGTCTCCGCTTGCTGTGGTGGGAAATTCCAGAATGCTTGAAGGCACCGGCGCTAACAGGACCGACGTCACATAAATACTGGAGGGCGCGGGTCCGGTACCACCGCCGTTCGCCACGCCGCCGCCGCAGTTAGACGTGAGCATGAGCAAAGTAAAGCCAAGTACGGAGCCGACCGTGACTTTGCGAGTGTGCATAAGACCTCCTCGACGATAATCTTCTGGGATGCGCAGTCCAGGGCCGTTTTTGGCAGGTCTCTTAGGCCGATTCTAACATGCGTTTCGCGGTTGAGAATCAAGACAAAATACTAAATTGCCATTCAGTAATTGGCTAAATCCTGATTAGCAGTTTGTTGAACAAGGCTTCTGAACTCGCCATTGCGAGCGCGGCAAGGAATTCCTCATCGCTAAAAGCCAACAAAAGGAGGGATTCCATGTCGCAGCGCACCTCGAAATGACGACCCGAAAGAGTTTTTCAACAAACTGTTAGTCGCCTAGTCGGAAACTTGAAAACAAGGCCGAATCCAATTGGCGCAAGAAGCCCTTGCACCGTCAATCTAAGTGCTCGCTAAGAAACGGCGCGGTCGATAGGCAGCAATAATCGGTCTCGGCGGGTAGTGGGTCAGTTTGAGGGGTTCGAGGACGGCCCGCCTATCTGCATAGCAGGACGTTGTGGCCCGTGCGGGTCTGGTGTTCGAATTTTTTGCGAACCGCATTACCAACTCTGGGGTGTCGACTTTGGGAGGGTTCGAGTCGCTCGGGACGAAAGCGAAATTTACCCTGTACTTCATCAGTGTCTTCTTCTGTTCCCGCCAACATTTTGAGCAAAGCGTCACAATCAGCACTTGGATCATCCCTGAGCTTCACAGACGCACAAATCTCAGCGGAGGCAGTCCTGAGTTCCTCGAAGATAGCCTGGCATTCGTTACATTGGGCGGGGTTGCTCACACTCACAACAAATTATAGGCGCAAATGGTGAGACCGGTCACGGGACAAAGAAGGGAGGACCTCAGGCCACCTAGATTTCAGACTGACCCACTACCTCTCACTGGGCAGGGCCGGACGGGTTTTGTGCTACTGTTCTGCAACGGAATCTACAGCCCGGCCTTCGGACTTGCCAGTGCTTCGCTAACTGCTCCATCGCACATGAGATTCGTGCTCCTCTGGTTTCAATCTGCGTAGCATCGCGAGTGCATCACCCAATTCCCGGCGTTCTTGAATGGTAACCCCTGTGTCTGACGCCCGTGCTTTGATTGCGTCGGCTGCTACCTTTACGCGAATCTTACGAAGGCCGGGGTTTAGTTCAATAATGGCAGCTCTGAACAAGTCTCGCCACGTACCATCTAACATTTTCGGCCTCCTACGGCGGTCAAGCGATCGCGAATCTTCCGCGGGCCAATCGCGAAGTTACGGACGCTGGGACCCGTCCCGCCGTACGAGCATTCCATACGTACCTTATTCTGTCGTTGCCGCTGCGCAACCTAGTGGTTGATCAAGCGCAACCAGGTGGGTGGACCCGGCGGCTGAGCCAGTGATATATCGGAGAAGCGTCTTTGCAGGAAAGTCCGTTAGCCTTGCGGACTACGCATCGCGATTGACGCGCGGCGGATCGGAAGGGTTTTGGGCAACGGTTGTGCAACGACCCCGACCCAAAAATTTGAAGCAGCACTTCACACATCGCATGCAACCCACGATTCATATTTGCTAACCAGCGACAGGCCGCCTAGCGGAAGCGAGCTGCACACCATCGTCCCACTTACAGTGCTGGAGGAAATGCGCATAACGCCGGGATATTTGTAGTATGCGGCGAAAAAGATGAATCCGGCCGCAATCTCGCCCATCCGGAAGAAAAATCCTGCTCCTTTTTGATGCGATCGGATGATATCTGCGATAGCCGCCACCAGGAAAGACAGGAGCGATAGAGCCAGAAGAATAAGATAGAGCAAGATTACGAAAACCATGTTCAACGCCTCCTGCTGCTACATTTACCGGTTGGGCGCAGCGTTCATTTTCTATCCTATACCGCGCAATCACCCGCTAACCATCGGCCACGTTTCAAAACAATCCCGAGTTATTGCCGCTTTACCCGGCTCCGGCGCCCAGGCCGCGCGGCGACAGCGGCCAGTTCCTAATACGTCAAACTGGACAAGTAGAGTACTAGGAAAGGACCTGTCCGGTAACGCGACTCTCCAGGAACTTGTTGATAAGTCCATTCAAATCAAACAATCGTCCCGGAGAAGTTCCTGGCGCTAGCGACGCGTCGAAGACGCAGTCAGGGCTTATCGGGACCTAGCTGCGTGGCTCGACAATAAGCGGCACTGCTCTCCAAGTATCCGATCTTGACGTTATTTGCGGGGTTCGGTACCCAACAAGGCAAAGTACTTTCCGGTCTCTCGCTTTGCTGTCTCTGTCTCGACGCGCGACCTAAGCAATTCGCGTCCGGTGTCTTGACCTGGAGTCCAGAGTTGCGAAAGAAAGCACAGATCCGTATAGCACTGGAATACGACTTCGCCTGTTTTGCCAACGGTCCGTCTACCACTCACGGCGTTTGTTGAGACCATCGCGACGCGCTTACCTCCTGAGTCCTGGATGAAGAGTTCGTCGTGGACCGACGAAAGCATGTATTCACCCTCAGGCAGCGTTTTGTTCGCGACGACAAACTTGAATGGCACCTTCACCTTCACAGCCCATGCCTGAGCGTTAGCCGCCGGTACTGCAAGCCCGACCAATAGCCCAAGGGATACTAGCAGCCTAGACCTCTTGTTCATGACGATCCTCCTGATTTGGTTTGCTGGTCGAATTGGAACGCCAGCTTGGCCGCCTGACTGCGCGGCATGGATGGCACTATGGCTGGGGGTACCCGAGCAGGACAATGGGCGGGCGCTGGTCCCGGTCGGAAAGAAATGTGACTGGCTAATCTACTGAAAACGCGGAGGTCACGTGAAAATGTGATTTACTTTCAAGTGCGTCGGCGGCTACTACATTTGGTGTACACTCTGTTGCAACGGAATAAGTCAGATGTCTGACCACGTAGTAAATCCGAAATCCTTGCGGTTCGGGCTCTTCGAGCTCGACCTGGTGGCGCGGGAGCTCCGAAAATCCGGGGTGAGGATCAAGCTTCAGGACCAGCCCTTCCAAATCCTAGCGATGCTCTTGGAACGTCCCGGGGAGATCGTGACCCGGGAGGAATTGCAAAAACGACTCTGGCCCGAGGATACGTTCGTTGATTTCGATATCAGCCTGAACAGCGCGGTCAAGAAACTGCGTCAAGCCCTGAGCGATGACTCGGAGAATCCCCGGTTTATCGAAACTTTGTATCGCCGGGGGTACCGTTACATCGGACCGGTGAATGGCACCTCGCCGCTGCCGGCACCCACGCTCGGCTCAGCGGATGGCGTTCCGGCGCCGCCTGCTTCCGAAGGGTCATCGCCGTCCGTACCCGCACGAGATTTTCGCGTCCTCGCATGGGCAATCATCACCCTGATGGCGCTAGTGGCTGCAGGCCTTTTCTGGTCGCGGCCCTCGCAGCCTCCTCGAATTACGGGTTACACGCAGATCACTCATGACGGGCGCGCAAAAGGATGGGACGGCTTGGTTACGGATGGTACTCGGTTATACATTGAAGAAATTGAGCTCGACCGCTTCGTGATCAGCGAAGTTTCCGCCTCCGGAGGCGAGACTACTATCCTGCCGACGTCCTTGCGCGACCTTGCAATCGGCGACATTTCTGCGAGCGGTACCGAACTTCTGGTCGGAACTTTGCCGGGGACCGTTGGCGAGGGCTCACTGTGGGCACTTCCGGTGCCGGCGGGCTCGCCCCGCCGTTTGGGAGATCTGGTTGCGCATTCAGCGGCATGGTCACCTGGGAGCAGCGAAATCGCATTCTCAAAAGGCCCGGAACTCTTCGTCGCAAATGGTGACGGGGGTAACCCGCGCAAGTTGGCAACATTGGGCGGTGAAATACGGGACCTTCGCTTCTCGCCGGATGGCCATTTGCTTCGCTTCACGGTCCACGACCTGAAGACGGACCAATCTTCGCTCTGGGAAGCCAATCGCGATGGCAGCGGTCTGCATCCTTTGCTCCCTGGCTGGAACGACTCGCCGCAGGAGTGTTGCGGCAGATGGACTCGCGACGGTAAGTACTTCCTCTTCCGTAGTTATCGCGCAGGAAGAGAAAATATATGGGTCTTGCCTGCGCGAGCGCATTGGTTCGGCGGACGCGCCGAACCCGCGCAATTGACTAACGGCCCTCTCGATTTCACGGTTCCCACACCTAGCACGGATGGAAAAAGAATCTTCGCCGTAGGTTTCCAGCCTCGAGGCGAGTTGGTTCGCTACGATGCGAAAACAGGCTTCGTCCCCTATCTCGGGGGTATGTCAGCAATGGGCCTGGCGTTTTCGCCCGACCGGCAGTGGGTCGCATATGTTTCCGTTCCCGACCAGACCCTCTGGCGAAGCAAAGTGGATGGCAGCGAGCGGTTGCAACTCACCAACGGGTCCGAGATGCAGTCCTTCCTGCCGCGCTGGTCTCCCGATGGGAAACAGATCGTGTTCATGGGAGGGACGCCGAGGTCGAACTGGAGGGCGTATTTGATTGATGCAAGCGGCGGCGCTCCGCGAGACTTGGTTCCGGGAGCCGACGTGGGTTACGACCCAAGTTGGTCCCCGGACGGTGATTCCATCGTCCTGACGTTGCACGACCTTCGTGGAATTTCCATTCTGGACTTAAAGACTGGGAAAATTTCTGACCTGCCAGGCGCGGAAAATCTCTTTTCACCACGTTGGTCTCCCGACGGAAAATACATCGCGGCCATCACCACCGACTCCCAAAAGCTGATGCTCTTCGACCGCGCCGCCGCAAGTTGGTCGGAATTGGCCCGCATGACGATTGGTTATCCTAGCTGGTCGCAGAACGGTGAGTATTTATATTTCGATACGACGCTTACCGACGACACCGCGTTCTACCGCATTCGTATTTCCGATCGCAAGCTGGAACGGCTATTCAGTCTGAAAAGTGTTCGAAGGCTCTGGGGGCCCCTGGGAGAATGGACGGGACTTGCGCCCGATGATTCGCCTTTGCTCGTACGTGACACCAGCAGCCAGGAGATCTACGCTCTCGACTTTCAGGTACCGTAATTCGCTATATCTGACCCAGTCAAAATGATCATGCACGTCGCGACACATGGTCGTGAACCATCCCGTCTGCTCCCACTGCCTACAAGCGGATCAGGAGACGACGTGCCGATCCTGGCCCTTGGCCGTCGTTTTCGGTGATTGTGCAGCCGGAAGAAATTCGCATGCCTGATGACCGCAATTATCGGAAACCAGCTCTCAAAGTCCGGTAACGCGCTTATCGGGCATTCAGCGCCACCCCGGCTTAAGAGAAAGCGCAATTCAATCCATGCCCAACATGAAGATTGCGTACGCAACAAAGCTAAGGAAGCCGCCCAGGCGAGATTCGACAGCCTCTATTTGCCCTTCTAGAAAGCGCCCAAAACGTTGCTCGCGACGAGTACGCGCACAGCAATCTTGCCCAAGAATTTCCAAAGCCCCGGGGATGGCATCATCATTCCGTGCGGGCTGCCGCCATGGTGAAACCAGGAAAAGAAAATGGCCAATTCCAGAAGCGTTGCGCAACCCGCGGTTACCAGTGCTGCCGTGGTGCAGTATGCTCTCCAGTCTTGCGCCAATCCTTCGCGTGCCTCTCTCTCCGAGCCTCTCCACGCCCATGCCGCCAATAGCCGCGAACTCGGCAGAAGAAAAAGCACTTATCGGAAACTATAGCTGATGTCCGGTGATCCGGCTTTCCGGGAATTCGGCCAGTGGTGCGGTGATCCCCCACCAATCGCTTGCTGCGTCAATACTTGCCGAAAAAAACCGACCTCTCCGGCTACACGCAATCCCAGCTGGACAAGGTCGCGCTGCGTCTAAATCAGCGCCCGCGAAAAACTTTGGGCTTTCAGACTCCTGCGAGTAAACTGCGCGCCAGTGTTGCGCCGACCAGTTGAGCCCCCAGCGGCCATCAGACAAGTGGAATCCACTTCAAGTACTTGCGGTTGCAGTTTTTGAACAGCTGCCAGCACATGATTGCCGCTGGCCAAAATGAGCGTTTGGCCTATAGGCCAAATGGGATCTCTACGTTTCGTCAGTCGCCCGAGCCCTTCACCTGACCGCGCTTGATCTCAATTGGAAAGGGGAAGGAAGATATCCCGGCACCGCTCACGATTAGCCAGTAGTTGCCGGGTGTTACTTCAGGATTAGGCGTGAAGTCGACAGTTTCGCTTCCGTCTTCACCCACGGCAATCTTGCTCCAGTTCGACGTCCGGGCATAGAGGACGTTCCCGTGCGAGTCCACCATGCGAATGATCGGATAGTTGGAGTCCATCTGGTCATCGTCGCCGTAGGCAGCGCCCGAGGACTGCCCGTCGAGCTGCAGGCCGCTGAGCCGGAACTTGCCGCCACCCAGATAATTGACGTGGGTAACGAATGGCCGCAAGAACGGATCGGGCACGTCCTCCGAGGTGTAAACCCAAAGCTGCGAGCTGCTATCGGAGAAGAGCAGCTGGCCTGTGGGAAGAATCAGCATACGCGTGGGATAGGAGCCTTCAAATGGGAGGTTGGCATCAGGCAGGGCCGAAGTGATCTGATGAATCGAATTCCTCAGCGGATCGAACTCAAACAGCTCCGTGGGATTGCTGAAGGTGCCGCCCCAGGTGACCGTATCGCCGCTGGTCGTTGCTGTCGCCGGACTGCTGATGGTCACCTGTGAGGCAGAGTCCACACTCGCAATATAGGCCCCGCCCGGGATTCCTGGGCCGCTCACACTCCAGAAAAGCTGGAAGATGGCCGTGGAGGGAATGCCGGTGATCACGGGCGAGCCGGCGGTGGTGTTTCCCGAAGACGTGACTTGAGACGCGCCCGCGTCGGCCGCAAAGATCACATGGCCGTTGGGCAGGATGGCCCCCGGGGCGTCGTCGGCGCCAAACGGGGATGCGATCCCGTTCAGCGTGCCGCTGATGTCCGGTCCGGCTTCCCAGGTATTCCAAACAGGATTGTAGAGGGCGGTGTGCTGTGTGGCGCCAATTTCGAATACCCGTCCGTCCTGTAGTCGGAGTGATGGGCCAAGCTCGTAGCCTAGATTCACGCTGCTTAATTGAGGAATCGTTCCCTCGGCTGTGCCATCCGACGGGCTGATGCTGCGCCATGTCCCCGTCTTGGGATTGTACTTCTCCGCGTAGCTCCCATTTGTGGCAACGCTCTGGAACAGGTCGTAGTTGACAATCGTTCCCTCGCTGGTCCTGGTCCAGCCTTCCTCATCGCTCGAGTCCGGGTACGCTTTCGTTCCTGAGGGACTCCAGGAGTTCGAGGGAACGTTGTAGATGTAAGTGTTACCGCTCACCAGATCACCCACAAGGATTTTTCCGCCCGAGAGGAGTGTAGAGGGGTCATCTCCGAGGCACCCGGTAAGCTTGATAGTATTCATTGAACGTAACGACGTTGGCGGTAACCGTCTGCGATGCGGGTGAGGAAATTGTGAACTGCGTAGGCGAATCCACGCTCACGATAGTCGCCGGGAATGGAATCCCGTTGCCGAATACTTGCTCACCCACTGTAAGCCCGGTCGTGTACGGATAAATCCCGGTTATCTCGGCGCTGCCGCTGGTTGTGTTCCCGGAAACATAATAGAGGAAAGGGCAGTTGGGCTGATTCGGATACGCGGTAATAACGGTCCACGTATTGGCAAGCGGGTCGTAAATCTCCCCGGTGTTCGACCAGTTCGGCAGCAGGCCAGGTCCGCTGTACTCTCCGCCAGCGACAAAGAGCCTGCCATCGGTCAAGACTTGAGAGGCAAAGTACAGCCGGGCAACGGGTTCCGAGGCCAGCGTGCTCCACGCACCGTTGATGTAGCTGCCCTTAGCGTCCGGCGTCAACTTCATCCAGCTCTGGCCATCATAGGACTGTACGAGAATGGATCCGTCCGTCGCTTGAATCATGATTTGAATGCCGTTGGGGCCCGAGGGTGACTGGTTTGTCAGTGGCGTCCACGGAGAGACAGCACCGCTTGTGGAACTTGCGCGCTTGACGGCGGCGCGTGATTGGGACTGAGTCGCACCCTGCGCGGGCGCGTGCTGGGGTATATCGAATGGGTGTGGGATAGGTTTAATTCGATCCTGGGCAGCGACGAACTGGGGCCAGGAGATCACGATCAGTACCAGGACTGCAAACGACGCCACGACTGTTGTCATCTGCGATTTCATGTCAGCTCTCCTTCTCAAACTTGGATTGCGAAACCCGCGTTGTCGAGGAATCCTAAGAGGGGAACTTCGCGCATCGTCGCAAAACTCCAATGATACGGCGCGACATCCGATAGCACGGAAAACCAGATTCTGAATGACTGCTGGGACCCGGGAATGGCAGGCACGATACGTCAGAACCTTGCCTGAGTCAACGGCCAGAATCGGCCATGTCAGTAGCACATGATATGTCCGGTTGAGATAGCAAGTGATATGTCCGCTTTTCGGGCGGTGGTAGGAGACCATGCCGAGCATGAACTCCTACACAGAAGCCGCCATGGAGCGGGCGATGAAAGTACAGGAAGTGATGTTGCAGGCGATGGCGAAGAAGATCAGCTGGTGGCAAGCGGCCGAGATCCTGGGCATCAGCGACCGGCATATGCGGCGCTGGCGGGAGCGGTATGAGGAGTTTGGATTCCGCGGGTTGTTCGACCGCAGGCGAGGAAAGCCCTCGCCCAAGCGCGTGGCAGTAGCAACCGTGGAGCGGGTGCTGGAGCTGTACCGAGAGCGTTATTTCGATCTGAATGTGCAGCACTTTCACGAGAAGCTGAGGGCCGAGCATCAGATCCGGCTCAGCTACAGCTGGGTGAAAGGGATTCTGCAAGGAGCGGGGATGGTGGCCCGTGGGCGCAAGCGCGGAACGCACCGCAAACGACGACTGCGACGACCCTTGCCGGGGATGCTGCTGCACATCGACGGCAGCCGGCACCGTTGGTTGGGAGACGAGCGCTGGCACGATCTGATCGTGATTCTGGATGATGCCACCAGTGAGATTTACTACGCGCAACTGGTGCAGGAGGAATCGACGCAGACGGTAATGGCCGCTTTGCGCGAGGTGATCGAGCAGCAGGGATTGTTCTGCGCCTTGTATAGCGACCGGGGCAGCCATTTTTGGCTGACGCCCAAGGCGGGCCAGAAGGTAGACCAGGCGCGTGTGACGCAGGTAGGACGGGCGCTACGCGAGTTGGGAGTGCGGATGATTCCGGCCTACTCGCCGCAGGCGCGCGGACGCAGCGAGCGTAATTTCGGGACTTGGCAGGGACGGCTGCCGCAAGAGTTGCGCTTGCGGGCCATCACGACAGTGCAGGCGGCGAACGCTTTTCTGCAGGAAGAGTACATCGCGGCATTCAACCTGCGGTTCCGGGTGCCAGCGACGCAGGCGGGCAGTGCCTTTACGGTGTGTGGGCAGCGAGACTTGGAAGGGATCTTTTCGTTGCAGTTTGAACGCACGGTGAACCAGGACAACACGGTGAGCTTTCAAAATCTGTCTTTGCAGATCCAGCCGGTACGCTGGCGAGCCACGCTGGCGGGTTGCACGGTGACCGTGCAGCAGCACCTGGATGGAACGCTGAGCCTGCGCTATGGGCCGCATGGCGTGGGGTGCTACAACGCCGAGGGTCTGCCTTGGATGGATAGCGATCGGCAAAAGGCTGTGGAGAAGCCGCGCCGTGGAAAAGTCGTAAAGCAGACTTTTCCACCGCGCTTGGAAATCCCGCCCAAAGCGCGGGATTCCCACTTCCCCACAGCCGCGACGGCGGCGGGTGATTAACAGTCAAACCGGACAACTCACTTACTACAAAAACCGGACCTTTTAACTTGCTATGAACACGGCCAGAATCGGCCAGAATCGGCCAGAATCGGCAGCGCATTTATTTCCATCGGATAACGAACTTGCTGCGAGTTGAGAGAAACCCAAAAGCGCTGCACGAATCGCCTAGCGTCTCGAGCTCACGGAACGGAAGGCAAGAACAATCCTGCTCAATGGAGTGCGCTGGACGGCAAGAAAAACTCCGGCCGCAGGAGAACTGTTCTTTTCTTGAATCCTCTCCAGGAACTTGGCTCATAACTCCTGTCGAATCACTAAACGAATCTTGCCAAGTTTCTGGCACTAGCGACGCGTCGAAGCCGCAGTTAAGGCTTATCAGGAGCTTGAAAGCTTTCCTACGCGATTCCCGACCTATTTCTAGTCCGGCTACTTTGGGCCGGCCAAGCGTGCAGCGTGTTTCCGAAATGATTCCAGATTCGCATCCCCGTGCGCCTCGGCAAGGGAAACCGCCTTGCGGAAGCTGGCCAGCGCATCGTCTGGCTTTCCAGCTTGTTCTAGCGCGTCAGCGAGACTGTCCCATGCGTTCGCGGACTGCGGGTATATCTCCAAGTTGTAGCGGAACGCCGCCAGGGCCTGCCCAAGTGATTTCGCCCCGAGAAACTGGTAACCGAGTTCATTAACGATGTCCTCCGGCGGCAGTTGCGTGTAACCGAGACGCTGGCCGAGGCGCGCGTAGTGAACCTTTACATCGTCGAGCGATCCGGTCAGAGCATTGGTCTGGGCATCTCGCGGGAAGCTCCAACGGTCAAACACCATTCGCAGTGCGTCGTAATAGCTCTTGATGACCGTGGAGTCGTGGGTCTCCTCGGGATATGTAGCCGAGCCCCAACTTAACGAAGTATCTTTACGCGCGCGCACTGCGCTGATGAGCGATTCTACATTCGCTGTCATCTCGGGGCCTTCGTTGGCGGATGTGACGAACAGAACCCGGGTCTTCACCTCTGCGCTTTCGAGAAATGGCACAAGCTGTTTCAACTCCCTGGCGTCGTCCCAGGCAAGCCACGGGCTCGCGGCGACGATTACTTGAAAAAGCACCGGCTCGACACGCATGGTGTGCAGCGCGAAGTTGCCGCCTGCAGAATGGCCCGCGAGAATTCGCAGCGGCGCGGTGCGGTAGCTCGATTCGATCCAGGGAATCAGTTCCTGCTGCAAGAATTCCAGGAACTGATCGGCGTTACCGCTGGTTGGGAACGGGACGGTGCGACCGTTCCGCGTAAAATCGGCTTTGGTCGCGTAGAGATCGCGCGTCCGGTCATTGTTCGCCACTCCCACGACGATGACCTCGGGAGTGAGACCATTCCGTGCAAGGAAAGCGGCCGTACTCCGGGTCTGTTCGAACTGCCATTGAGCGTCCGTAAGATAGAGGACCGGGTATCTCTGGGTGCCTTGCGCGTATGATACCGGCACCGCTGCGAAGACCGTTCTTTCTTCACCCAGTATCTTTGAATGCAGCGTCAAGCGTTCGCCGCACGTAACCGGATCTGCCGCTATCGCGTGCGCGGCACAAATCATTACGAGGCCGACCGTTGCGAGAAAAACACGCCAATTCATCGAAGCTTCCGAGACATTCTTAGGGGGACCATTGAGCCACGCCCGAGCTTCTTCGCAGACTTGCCGGCTTCTTGGGATCCGCGACTACGCTAGATATTTTTTCAGCGGGTTCCAATAGCGCGCGTACCAGCCGGAATCGAGGTGGCCGAAATCGCCTTCGGGGAAGCCGGTGTGATCGAGGATGAGTTTGGTCTGCGCATCATCACCCTTTAGTTCAAAGCGGACGATGGAATAAACGCCAGGGTTCCAGCTGGCGGGGCGCCAAGCCTGAACGATTCGCTGGTTGGCGACCAGCTCTACGTTTCGTCCCACGATCATGCCGCCGAACATGGAGAAGGCGCCTCCCGAGTCGCGGCCGATTTCCGCGGGCATGCCGGTGAAGGCGGCGAATTGTCTGGAGTCGAGAAGGATTTCGTAGATTTTTTGCGGGCTGGCTTTCAAATCGACCTCCTGATGGAGATATGTGCGGGTTGCGTCAGCGTCGATGCTTGGCTTTTCAGTCATGGCCTGCTGCGGTTTTCCCCGCAGTGCCGAGGAATTAACTAGGGCACCCAGCGTTACGGCCGCTCCGGCAAGGTACTGTCGGCGCGTTGGCAACGTTGCGAATTCAAGCGGATCGATTTTTCCGGCCATCATTCTATCTCCTCCCTTCGCGTTTTCACGCGTCGAGGCATAAAACCATGGGGTTGAAATATGTTCAATATAATATTGTGCGGGGTGCCATGATGTCACTCTGCTGCCGCTCGATAGAAGCGAGGAGGACCTATGCCTTATCCCGCGGGTCACCGCACGGAGGTGAAAGCCAAGATCGTGCAGAGTGCGCGGCGGCTCTTCAACCGCCATGGATTTGATAATGCATCGATCGGGCGGATCATGGCGGGCGCCGGACTGACGCATGGCGGCTTCTACAGCTATTTCCGGAGCAAGAGCGATCTGTATAGCGAGGTGCTGGGATGCTTCTTCACCGATCCGAATTGGAAGAATTGTTGGGAAGGCGTGCAGGTGGATCTGTCGTCGGCAGAGGTGGGGCCGCAAGTGGTGCGGGCATATTTGTCGCGGGAACATTTTGAAGACGTGGAGAATTCCTGTCCGATGGCGGCGTTGCCGTCCTATGTGACGCGCAGCGGGAAGAGTGCCAAGCGCGCTTTCGAAACGGTGTTCAAGGCAATGGTGAGCGTGCTGGAACGGGGCTCGAAGGGCGGCGGGAAACAGCGGCGCGTTAACGCACAGGCTGTGGCGGCGTTATGCGTGGGCGGGATGGTGGTGGCGCGCGCATTGGACGACCGCCGGGTGGCGGATGAATTGCGCGATGCGTGTACCAGTGTTGCGCTTAGGCTTGGAGGTTGGCAGAGGAATGGAGGTCGGTAGGGGTGCCGACATTTTGATTTAGTGCACAGATGGCAATAGCCTCGATTCCGAAGCAATCCGCACGCCTGACTTGGCGTCGTAACCGGACGTGTCCAGTTAGGCGACTTATCCGGTGAGCTCGATTTCAAGTTTCAGAACTAACAGGGAACTTGCCACACCAAAGCCGCGTACTAGTGTATAGCGGTATCGTCCCGAAGGAACTGAGATTGAAAGCGGCGCCAATGGCACAACGCGCGGGCCTCGTCGTGCTGCTCACAATTGCAGCGATTGCATTTCACGAGTTCGGGCATTTCATCGTGTACCGGATCGGTGGTTGTCCCGTTAAGATAACTTTGCAAAGTGTTCGACCAATCGGCAACGTGAGCGCCCCGTTGAACGATCTAGCGCTGGCGGCAGGGCCTGCGTTCAGTCTGATAGCTGCCCTTGTATGTCTGGTTCTGGCGCGGCGCCGTCCAAGCTTCTTCTGGGTGACCGCCGCGTTCACAAACGCCACCCTCAGGTTGTTCCCATTAATCATGGACGTACTTCGCGTGTTCGAGAAGGCGGCGCCGTTCTCTGATGAAGGCAATATAGCGATCGCGATAACGACAACTCCGGCAGGACGGGTGTTCCTTTTGCTGGGCATTTTTGCAGTTTTTCTCTCTCTAACAATCGTGGTAGCGCGCCTCTATGACTTCGTGAAGTACTCCGCCGCCAAATTGGTGGGAATATATTTCCTTAGCCTGGCGACCGGAATTGCCGTTGTGCTGATCGACGAACTCCTCCGGGGACAGTGAGCTCGAGCAATCCAGGGGCTGCGATGCGAAGTCGCCTGGAAAGTCAGATTATTCCGGGTATCGCAGTACACGCAGCGAATCAAAAATTTGGTTCGTCCCGGTCGCTTCGATGCCTCGACACACCGGACCTGGAAGTGTGGAATAAAACTCCCGCACGTTGTTACCTTCCTGCGTGAGGGTTCGATTCACTGCTTCCCCTGTTCCGGTGTCCAGCATCGCCCACGGCTGTTGGCGAGCGTTCAAATCACATCCTGTAGTCTGCAGCTCGGCCTCCTTCGGTCCGAGCACGGTTGGGGTGGACACCGGACAGTCTACTGGGGCCGTCGCCAGGCCGGCGTCGTTATGACAGCAATCAGGCGCTTGGACGCATCCGCTGATTGGAAGCCTACCCGACCGCAGGTTCTGCCTATCTCTCCACCGAAACTCGTCCGCTCTAGACCGTTCCTAATCCTGTCATTTCTGACAATATGCACGCAATTCCGTTCCCCGTAGTATCTCCACGCCTCCGAAGCTCCCTTGCACCGATCTTCGAGGTCGGGCCAGCATTGCGTTTCTACTCGTGAGAAAAGAAAAAGGAGAAGAGTCGTGACAGGCAAACTGAACGTTGTTCTGGTAGCTCTGTTCATGTTATGCGGGCTGACGGTTACGCCGCCCGCCTCGGCGCAGGAAAAGAAACCCAATATCCTCGTCATCATGGGCGATGACGTCGGTTGGTTCAACATTGGCGCTTACCATCAGGGCATTATGTCGGGAAAGACGCCGAATCTGGACAAGCTGGCAGCTCAGGGAATGCGCTTCACCGATTACTACGCGGAAGCAAGCTGCACCGCTGGCCGCGCCAATTTCATCACCGGTGAGTTGCCCATCCGCACAGGTCTGACCACGGTAGGTCAAGCTGGGGCAGACGTGGGCATGCCCGACCAGGCCGTAACCCTCGCCACTGTGCTCAAGGCACAAGGCTACGAGACCTTCCAGTTCGGCAAGAACCACCTCGGCGACTTGAATAAGTATCTCCCTTGCGTGCACGGTTTCGATGAGTTCTTTGGTTATCTCTACCACCTCGACGCGATGTCCGACCCCTACTGGTTCGACTATCCGCAGGACTGGATCGACAAGACCGGACCGCGCACTCTAACGCACTGCTGGTCCACCGATACCGATGACGCCACAGCGATGCCGCGCTGGGGCAAAGTCGGAAAGCAGAAAATCGAAGACGAAGGTCCGCTCGCTCCGTTCCCGAACATGGCGGGCATGCAGAATTGGCAAGAAGGCAAAAAGGCCAAATACGACATGGAAACCTTTGACGAAGTACTCGTCGGGCACACCAACGGCGCGATGGACAAGGCCAAGAAAGACGGCAAGCCCTTCTTCATTTGGCACAACACCACCCGCATGCACGTCTTCACCTACATTCCGCCGAAGTATCAGGCGATGATGAACAGCAAGAGCAACTACGGTCTGGAAGAGGCCGGGATGGCCCAGATGGATGACAGCATCGGCGGCATTCTCCAGCACCTGGAAGAAATCGGCGAAGCTGACAACACCATCGTCATCTTCACCACCGACAACGGCGCGGAAGTATTCACCTGGCCGGACGGCGGCATGACTCCTTTCAAAGCTACGAAAGGCACCGTTTTTGAAGGTGGGTTCCGCGTTCCGGCCATCATCCGCTGGCCCGGACACGTAAAGCCCGGCACCGTGGAAAATGGCATCTTCTCGGGCCTCGACTGGCTGCCGACTCTGTCGGCTGCAGCCGGCAATACGGACATTACCAATCAGCTCCTCCAAGGCGTGAAGCTCGGTGACCGCACCTACAAGAACCATCTGGACGGCTTCAATCAGATGGCTCTGCTGACCGGCACTGGACCATCCGTCCGGCATGAGCTCTTCTATTTCGGTGGCCCGCACCTCGGCGCCATCCGGATTGATGATTTCAAATTCCAGTTCTATCAGCAACCGTACGGCTGGCCAGGTGAGAAGGTCACAACGGACATGCCCACGATCGTGGACCTGCGCCAGGATCCCTTCGAGCGCACGCCGTCCATTCGCGGTGAAACTCTGAACGAGATGGGAGGCGGTTACATGAACGAGTTCTACGCTCGCGAGTTCTGGCGCTTCGTCGTTGTGCAGAAGGCCGTGGCCCAGCTCGCAGAGACAGCCGTCGCGTATCCTCCGATGCAGGCGCCCGCATCCTTCAACCTGGCAGCAGTACAGGCACAGGTCCAAGAAATGATCAAGGCTCACGAAGCCGAGTAGTCCAACTCTCAAACCGGCGGGCGGCTCGCAAGGGCCGCCCTCCTCACATTTGCTCACGAGCGACCGCGAAACCGCTTCGGACGTGACAGCTCCGTATAAGTCGCCTGACCGAACAAACAAAGTGTTACTTCAAACGACTGACCCAACGCGTCGGACCCATCCCAAGATATTCTTGAGATTGGTACTTTTGACAATTTCGTTCACTGGTCCCGTCCGATAGGTTCAAGACAGCTCGTCGCGACGCAGGCGGGCCAGAACTGTACTTTCGGGGAGGCGTTGCCCAAGTCCTACGGGACGGTTGTGAAAGGCGTCTCCCCGTTTTTATCGCGTGGCGACATAACGTTTAGTTTCTCCAATCCCCGGCATTCCATCTTAGTAGGAGGCCAACCCCCGATTAGCAGTTTGTGGAAAAACTCTTTCGGGTCGTCATTTCCAGGTGCGCTGCGACATGAAATCTCTCTTTTGGTTGGCTTTTGGCGATGAGGAATTCTTGCTGCGCTCGCAATTACGAGTTCAGAAGCCTTTTTCAACGAACTGTTAGTCGCGTTATCGGTAATTTGCAAGTCCGCTTTTACGGTTAAGCGTATATCAGGAGTTCGAGTAGGTGACTCGGCTATCCGCCTAAGTCGACCCCTGCGGTTCGTTCCGCAACGTTTGCGCGCGTTAACTTGCAGACAGTAGCGGCGGCGCAGGTCAGAGTTCTGGTGCCCCCACTCAATTGTCAGATTTACCACTAGAAGCAAACGTGCGCCTGGCTCAGCATCGAGCCTAGGCGGACCGTACCCATGGCCGATGAAAAGATCGCCCACTACCGCATTCTGCACAAGATCGGTGGCGGGGGAATGGGTGTTGTCTATAAGGCTGAGGACACGCGCCTCCATCGGAATGTGGCGCTGAAATTCCTGCCCGAGGGAATTGCTCACGACCACGCCGCAATTGCCCGATTCCGACGCGAGGCACAGGCGGCGTCGGCCCTAAACCACCGCAACATTTGCACGATTTACGACATCGGCGAGCAAGACGGCAAGGCATTCATCGCTATGGAGTTTTTGGATGGCCGGACGCTGAAGGAGGTCATTGGCGGCAAGCCGCTGCCTGAGAAACAGTTCCTGGACCTGAGCATAGAAATTGCAGATGGTCTGGACGCAGCGCACAGCAAAGGTATCGTTCATCGTGACATCAAGCCCGCCAACATATTCGTCGGCGAAGGCGGGCAAGTAAAGATTCTGGATTTCGGTTTGGCCAAATTGGCGTCACAAACGGACGCGGACGCCACGCTTACCTTGAATTCGCCAGGCGAATTAACCGACGACCAGCTTACGCTCCCGGGAACGGCGATTGGCACGGTGGCTTACATGTCGCCCGAACAGGTGCGCGGAGAAGGACTGGATGCGCGCACCGATTTGTTTTCATTCGGAGTGGTGCTTTACGAAATGGCCACCGGCCGTCAGGCGTTTCCGGGCCTAACTTCCGGTGTGGTCACCGACGGGATTCTGAACCACGCGCCGGCGCCACTGCGCAAAGTAATTCCGCACGCTTCGCGACAACTTCAGGACATCATTTCCAAGGCGTTGGAGAAGGACCGCAATCTCCGATATCAGACGGCGGCCAATCTCCGCGCGGATTTGCAGGGACTGACGGGCGGCGCGGGCCCGGTGGTTATTAACCCCCGCTTGCGAAGTGCAGCCCGATTTTCTGGCGTGCGCTCGAAGCGCGCTGCGTTCACGGGCGCAGCTGTCGCAGTTGCCGTCCTGGTGCTTGCCGTTTTGCTTTTCCATCCGCGACGTGCGCAGGCTTTGCGAAACACCGATACGATTGTCCTGGGTGATTTCGCCAACTCCACTGGCGACGCTGTGTTTGACGATACGCTCAAGCAAGCACTAGCCACTGATCTGGAGCAATCACCCTTCCTCAGCATCCTTCCCGACCGCAAGGTGCGCGACACTCTGAAGCGTATGGGGCGTTCTCCGGACCAACGGTTGACGCCACCGGTGGCTGAGGAAATATGCGAGCGCAGCGGAAGCAGGGCCGTACTGACGGGATCGATCGCCAGCCTGGGCAGCGAGTACGTAATCTCGCTGGTCGCGGCAGAATGTCGAACTGGAGACTCGATCGCGCGGCAAGGCGCCCGTGCATCGAAGAAAGAAGAAGTGTTGGATGCCCTGGACCAGGCAACGACCAGTCTCCGCAAACAAGTGGGGGAATCGCTTGGCTCCATCCAGAAGTACGATACGACCATCGCCGAAGCCACCACTCCGTCGCTCGAAGCCTTAAAGGCCTACTCGCTGGGAATCAACGCTCAGTCCGCTGCGGGCGACACTGCCGCAATTCCGCTATTCAAGCGTGCCATCGAACTCGACCCCAATTTCGCGCTGGCCTATGCCAGCCTGGGAACTTGCTACGCGAACCTGAGAGAATCCGAGTTGGCCACGCGCGAGTATCAGAAGGCTTACAATCTGCGGAATCGCGTCAGCGTGCGCGAAGAGTACGCAATCTCAGCTTATTACTACAACGACGTCACCGGGGAGATGGAGAAAGCTAATCAGACTTACGAACTCTACGCACAAGGCTATCCGCGGTATTGGGCGCCGCACAACAATCGCGGAGCCAATTACGCATCCCTGGGACAATGGGAGAAAGCTCTTTCCGAAACTCTAGAAGCGAATCACCTGGACCCCGATAGCGGCGTTACCTACGGAAATCTGGTTGAATACTATTGCCGTTTGAATCGCTTTGGCGACGCGAAAGCTACCTACCAACAAGCTCTTGAGCGCAATCTGGATTATCCTGATCTGCATTATTATCGCTATGGGGTTGCGTTCCTGGAGGGCGATGCCGCGGAAATGCAGCGCCAGCAGGACTGGGCGGCCGCCAAACCGGGACTCGAAGACGTTCTGCTTTCTTATCAATCGGACACCGAGGCCTTCTCCGGCCATCTGAAAAAAGCGCGCGAATTATCGCAACGTGCCGTGGAGTCTGCCCGGAGAGCGGGGGAGGCCGAGACGTCCGCCAAACGGGAACTCAACGAGGCTCTTCGCGAAGCGGAGTTCGGAAACTCCGTCGAGGCGCGGCGCCACGCCGCTGCGGCGCGCGCTCTGGCGTCCACTCGCAGCGTGCACGTGCTGACGGCTCTCGCACTGGCGCGCGCAGGCGATTCGGACCGGGCGCAGAAGATGGCAGACGAGTTGCAGCAGCAGAACCCACTCAACACCAAGCTTAATCTCTACTGGCTGCCTAGCATTCGTGCCGCCATCGAAATCACCCGCAAGAACCCCACCAGGGCCATCGAGATTCTGCAGACTCCGACTCCCTACGATCTGGGAGTGCCCGGCCCGCAACCCGAACTTGGTGCGATGCTTTATCCGGTCTATCTGCGTGGCCAAGCCTATCTGTCGCTGCATCAAGGGAAGGCGGCGGCTGCCGAATTTCAGAAATTTGCCGATCACCGGACAGTCGTGATTAATTGTCCGCTCGGGGTACTGGCGCATCTAGGCCTGGCGCGCGCTTATCTATTGAACGGAGATACAGCTAAGTCGCGAGCGGCGTACCAGGATTTCCTCGCGCTTTGGGAAAACGCCGACGCCGATATACCCATCTTTATTGCCGCGAAATCCGAATACGCGAAGTTGCGGTAAAACCAGCCGTCAGGTCCTCAAAGAAATTGACCGCAATGCCTGATTGCGTCGCGCAACCGGACATCGCTCCCAGTAGAGGAGAACCTCGCGTGCTGTAGGTCTTCCTTGGCTGTATCCGCCGGTTCCAGCTTCGTGCCCGTTTAGTTCGACCATAGCAGCGCCGATGTCCCCCCTCGAAGCGATGGGCATCATCGAGCAATAGACCTGGCACGAGAAACACCGTGCGCCCCGCATGGACGGGTTGCCCTGAGTAGCCCCACCAGATTTAGCCTAATGCTAGTCGCCACGAATTCGCAACCTAAGAGTAGCAGATTGCAAGAGGGTAGGCAGTAACGAGCGCCTCGTCCGTACTCGCGCGAATTCAAATTTCCCAATGTAATGAACGATTCGGCATTGCTTTTGTCAACGCGGTTCGCCAATATGCAACTAGGAGGTTGCTAATTAATGACTGGTCGTATTGAAAAGCGAATTGAACTCAGGGCACCTGTCTCGCGCGTTTGGCGCGCATTGACCGACTATCGGGAATTCGGCGAATGGTTTGGTGTGAAGTTAGAAACTCCTTTTGTGCCGGGTCAGGTCTCGCGCGGCCTTATCACTCATCCGGGTTATGAACACCTCGAGTGGGTAGCACTGGTTCAACGCATGGAGTGTGAACAGCTCTTCTCCTTCACTTGGCATCCCTACGCGGTTGATCCAAAGACTGAATATTCCGGTGAGACCCCAACTCTCGTCGAATTTGTGCTCGAGGGGATTCCGACCGGCTGTCGGCTGCTGCTCACAGAGTCCGGCTTCGACAAAATCCCAGCGGATCGCCGTTTGGAAGCGTTTCGGATGAACGAAGGCGGCTGGACCGCGCAGATGAAAAATATAGAGAGCCATGTCACTCAGAACCCATAGCGCTCCGCACCCTTCGCTAAAGACACAAGCGCCCGTGTTTGCGGCCCTCGGTGACGAGACTCGGCTCGTATTAGTAGCTCGGCTCGCGCAGGGAATACCTTGTTCTCTCTCTTGAGCGGCACCGGTATTTTTGATCCACTCGGAGGGTTAGTTTCCGGCAAAATCTGAACCTGAAAAGGAGGATTTGCCGTGAAGCAGAAACGTTTCAACGTTGAACAGATCGTGGCAGTTTTGAAGCAGGCAGAAGCGGGAGTTCCCTTGGCCGAATTGATCCGGCGGGTGGGGATCTCCGAACAGACTTTCTACCGATGGAAGAAGCAATACGTCGGGCTAGAGGTGGATCAGGTTCGCCAACTTAAACAGCTCCAAGAAGAGAACGCTCGGCTGAAACAGCTGGTAGCCGATCTGACCCTGGACAAGGCGATGTTGCAGGATGTTCTATCAAAAAAATACTAGAGCCCTCGCGGCGCCGACAGCTGGTCGAGTACCTGCACGGCAGCTACCGGGTGAGCGAGAGGCGTGCAGTCCTTCGACTACCGCGGCAGCCGAGCTGACAGCATGAGGGGAGAGGTCATGGTCTTGCATCCGGACGAGCTCCACGACGGGCGCGCCGGGTCCGATAGGGGCTTTCGGTACCGGATGCTTTACATCGAGCCACGCCTGATTCGGAATGCGCTGGGCGAGAAGACGAGATCTCTCCCATTTGTCCGGAACCCGCTCTTGCGCGATCCGCGTTTGATGCAAGCGCTTGGGCCTGCGCTGGACGATCTGGTTCGAAGCCTTGAGGCGTTGCAGATCGATCAGGTCGTCCTGTCGGTTGCGGAAGCGCTCCTCGCGCTCGACACCTCAGCCACGAACAAATCTCGTGTCACGATCTGCGTCCCCGCAGTCGAGCGCGCGCGCCAGTTTCGTAGACAGTTTGGGACCAGTCCATATCGATATCTGACACTGCGCCGCCTCGATTACGTTCGATCCATGGTCCGTGCCGGACATTCACTCGCAAACTCAGCACTTGCCTGTGGATTCTCAGACCAAAGCCACATGACGCGACAATTCAAGCAATCCTATGGGATGTCGCCGAGTCGCTGGCGAGCAATCTGCTTCACGAGTTTAAGCCCGAAGGTGAGGTGCTAGGCCTGCTCGGACCCATCCCATGCCATCCGCGAGTTCGGCAAGGATGGCTTCGGAACAACAATAACTGCTAGGTTTGCAGGCCAGTCAACAGTCGTACTTATAGAGCCGCTGCAGATCCGAGTACTCGATCTGGAGAGCGCGGGACGGTGGGTGGCTAGCAGGGATTGTGGGTGGATGACATTGCTGCTTCACCGAAAGTGCGCTTATCCGACACGAATCTGGCTGAACTTTGCCTCCCACCCGCCGGGAGAAACCAAGAGATCACTGAACTCCTCTAATTCTGAGCCGCGACCTGGAACTGTTCCAGCTTGCCATCCGGCATTTCGTAGGTCCAGGCACGTAAAGTCTGTTTGGGAAATTTGATGGAGTAGACGCGCAGCTTCATGCCCCCGCGCAATGCCTGGTGAGTTTGGATAAATTCCTCCGGCGCCCCCAGCGGACCCAAGCTGCCAGCGAAATCTTTTAGCGCCTGTTCATTGAAATAGAAATTGGCGTCGTCGGTGAAAACAGAGCGATCAATGGCGCCGGCCTGTAGACCTTCGAAAATTTTGCGTGCTTGGGCAAGCTTCTCCGGAGTCGCAGGGTCATCGCTGGCAAGTAGCAGCGGTGCGACGCTCATGGCAATTGCACCTGCAGCATCGGCGGCATCCTGATTTGTGAGGACAACCACGGCAGCGCGTTCGTCCGGAAACACCAGATTTTCGGACGTGAAGCCCGAAACCTCACCGCTATGGGACAGCGCACGATGGCCAAGCTGCGAACTGACGTCCACGCCGAGTCCATAACGCGTGCCCAATCCATTCTTGAGCAGGACCTCGGTTTCAAAATCTTGATAGGAAGCAGGCTTCAGCAATTCCTGATGGATGATCGAAATGTCCCACTTCGCCAGGTCTTGCGCGGGCATAGCTAGCTCACCCGCAGCGAAGAGCCAACCACTTCCTTCCTTGGGCGCCGGCCGCGGCGGTCCGAGCGCATAACGCATATAACCGGTGGGATCAGTGTCACCAAGCTTCGCTTTATCGGTGTCCGCAACGCTCTTCATGTTCAAGGGAACAAATATATGTTGCCGCAGAAATTGCAGGAGCGGTTCGCCACTCGCCTTCTCAACGATTAGTCCGGCAATGACGTAATTCGTATTGCTGTACTGCCACTTCGTTCCAGGATCAAAATCGAGTGGCTTATGCGCCCAAGTGTCCAGGATTTTCCGGGCGTCAACCGGCTGCAACATCATGGGCATCACATAGTCCTGCGGCCAGTAGTCCTGATAGCCGGAGGTATGCGAAAGAAGCTGGCGAATCGTTACTTCGTCCGCGCGGGTAAGACCCGGAATAAATTTGCTGACTTTATCGTCAAGCGAAAGCTTCCCCTGTTCCTGCAGCAGCAAGATAGCCGCAGCCGTGAACTGCTTGCTGACCGAACCGATGCTATAACGCATTTCCGGCGTTGCCGATGTTTCAGGATCGAGCCGAGCATTGCCGTAGGCATGCACATAGGCGATCCGCCCATCCTTTACGATTGCAACCGACGCGCTAGGGACGCCCGTCTTGGCGAGGGCGTCGTGGGCCACCTTATCAATCTTCTGCTGCATCTCGAGCGGGAGCTGGGTCTGCGCATTGGCATTGGGGCAGGAGAACGCCAGGATCAAAGTTGTTACCGGCAAAGCCGAACGTAATATCAGCTGCCGCATGGACACCTCCTCGGACAAAAACCGCAGTGTAGCACAAGCCAATCGTGCGCCACTTGATCCGAGATTTGAATTTGCCTTTTGCTTGCCCGATTCTGCGCAATTCAGGAGTTGAGCCTGTCCAGCTTCGCAAGAAAGTAGCGTTGCCTATTCTTCCATACGCAACTGGAAGCCTAATTGATCGGCGATTTCACGAACCAGTCAAATGGATTCAAGACTGGTCTCATCGCGCCGTGGCACTGTTTGCGATATGAGCGGTTTCAATCTTCCTCAAACAATTTGGCTTGTCAAAAGACCGCGTAGCTGGGTTGCCGATTTGATAGCGATTGTCTACCAGCATGGAACCACAATAACGAAGCAAAGATGCCGCCGAAAATCCAATGTCGCTGAGCGAGTTGCAACCATTCAGTCCTCCAATTGTCCTCTGTCAGGAGCTGAATATTTCAACACGAGATTTCTTCACCCGGCGTTAACGGTGTCATCTGTCCAGCAGCTACCAGAGATAAGTTCCTACGGACTCAGGCGGTAAAGTGGTCTGGAAGAATTTATCTTTATACTTCACGGCGAAGGACTTTTCGAAATTCCCTGTGTTCGAAACCACCAGCACCACCTTGTGCTGAGGAGTAAGAAAGGCGACGCTGGCCAATTGCTCCATCTCACTCGACGCCACTCGCACTGAACCGGGAGGTACAAACTGCGAGAAATGCTCGAGCACGTAATAAGCAACATTCCTAGTCACAGAATCGCCGTTCAGGGTAATAGCCCCTGAGCATCCGGTGCATCCTCCATTGTTGGTATGCGGACCATTCTGCGCATCGGCAGCCAAATTCCACAGCAGCACATTGCGGCACCAATTCCGCGTCGCGCCAATCATTACGCGGCGTACCGGTTCAGCAATCCCAAGAGGCCCTTCGGAGCGCCGCTCGGTCACCGATTGCTCGGTTAGATAGAGGTTTTTGTTCGGATACGCATCATGCACCTGTGTCAGCAAACTTGCGTCGCCGCCGTAAAGGTGAAATGCCGTTCCGTCCACATACTTGCTTGCGCCAGGATCTCCGAGAATCGAGAGGGGATAGGACAAAACATCCGGGTTATGGTCATAGAGTAGGATCTTCGTCCGGATTCCCGCCTTTTCAAATGCAGGACCCAGATCATCTGCAATGATCGTGTCTTCTTGCTTGGCGAACACCACCATGCTCGGAGTGTTCTTTGGATTCAGCGGTTCATTCTCCACCGTGATCGCGTCAATCGTGATGCCCTCCGCGCGCATCGCCTCGATGTACTTCACAAGATACTTGGCGAACGTACCGTAATATTCCGGCTTGAGCTCGCCACCCTTCACATCATCATTCGTCTTCATCCACGCCGGAGCGGACCACGGTGATCCCAGAATCTTGATCCCCGGCTCAATTGCCAAAATCTCCTTCAGCACCGGAATGACATCCGCGCGGTCCGGTCCCAGGTCGAATTTCGTCATGTCCACATCGGTCTCGCCCGCCGGCAAGTCATCGTAGGAATACACGCGCCCGTTCATGTCGGAAGAGCCGATGCTCACGCGCAGATAGCTCACTCCGATCCCGGCTCTACCGCTCGTAAACAATTCCTTCAGCAGGGCAGCCCGTTGCGCAGCGCCCATGCGCATCAGCAGCTGCGCGCTTCCTCCGGTCAGCGCAAAGCCAAAGCCATCGATTGACTGGAAGTGCTGCGCATCATCAACTGTGAGAACCGGCGACGGGCCCGCTTCCGGCGAAAAGGGCAGCGCGCCGGGCTGCAGCGCGACCAGCGCAGTCCGGTCGGGTGTGGTCAGCCACAACCGCGCGTCCCGGTCCTGCAGCGCATTTGACGACATGGAGAAGAAAAGTAGGGCACAAGACGAACACAGGAGCAATTTCAGCTTCACGAGCCCTCCGTTACAAACGCCGGGTTATCAGAAAGACAAACTATTGTGTGTGCCACAGTTCTCCGACGATAACAGCAGGGAAGAACGGCGCCTGTTAAAGCGTCCATCGCGCCCAACATGACCATTCGCTTCCTACCGCTACAAACCACATTCGTCCGAACCAGGTTGGAGCTGTTTTCGATTTGTCACCCGTGCCCCACGCGGCCGCACAGAACTGACGAGTCCTGAAGCCTGAAGCGATGGACACTACGCCGACTATCAGTAGCAAGATTTTCTCGGCAGTCATTATTTGTTCGCACTTGGCAACCGACGCAATGTTTACGTACGCTCCGGCACCGTATCCAATCGAACCTACTGCGTCACCCGCATACAAACCGACGCTCCAGAGAAAGCGACTACGCCACCCTGCGAGTCGGGTTGAGGGATGGCCATCACAACGCTAGCCACCCGGGACCACCGGGACGCTGATAAAGCTGGCGTTGCCTGGAGTGTGCCAAATCTGCTGTGTCGCCTTCTGATAGTCCGCGGGCTTTGCATAAAAAATGTTTGGAACAAAGGTCTGGGGATTGCGGTCATAGAGAGGGAACAGGCTCGATTGCACCTGGACCATGATGCGATGTCCCGGCATAAAGACATGGTTCACCGTTGGCAAAGCAAAGCGGTATTGCAACGGCTGGTTTGGCGTGATTGCCTCTGGATGTTCAAAGCCGTTGCGGTAGCGGCCCCGGAAGATGTCGAGAGAAATCGCCAGCTGATATCCTCCCATCGCCGGTTGTGTCGGCACCGTATCGGGGTACACATCAATCAGCTTAACGACCCAATCGCTATCGCTGCCGCTGGTCGAAGCATACAAGTTAACTTCCAGCGCGCCGCTCAGCCGCAACGGGGTAGTGAGCGGCCCGGTCGCATATGTGAGCACGTCGGGCCGGCCATCAACGAAGCGCTGATCGTCCACCAGCCAATGTCGCCAGGCATCGCTGTCCGTCGCGACTACCGGCCTGGTCCTATACGGCACCGGCTTGGACGGATCGGACACGTATTCGTCATATTTCGCGGCGGTCGCCTTCGGACTTTCAAAGGACAAGCCGCCGTTCGCCGTCAAATAGAGCGATTGTGACTTGCTCGAGCAGCCATGGTCACAGCTGAGCGGCCATGACTTTAGGCGATCCCAATGATTCTCCCCGGTGTTGTAAATCAACACCGGCGGCGTATCTGCCTTCGGGACGTTCTCCAACAGGTATTGGTTGAAAAACGGCAGCAGCACATCGCGACGGAACTGCAAGGTCGTGTTGCCTTCCCAGAGCAGCGGCCCCAGTGAATAGCCATCGTAGTTCACCTCGCTGTGGCGCCAAGGTCCCATCACCAGATAATTTTTGTCGTTCTGGGTATCCTGAGGTTCCACCGCCTCATAGCAGTGGATAGCTCCCCACATGTCTTCCTGGTCCCACAATCCTTGCAGCCACATTGTCGGAACCTTCAGCGGCACCGAAGCCATGATCTTGTCAAGGGCTTGCCCCTGCCAGAAAGCGTCGTAGGCAGGATGTTCCTCCACTTTGCGCCAGAAGGGCAATTGCTCGAGTCCGGCGTCGCGGGCAAAATCGCCGACGGACCCTTTCCTCAGAAAATTCGTGTAGTCGTCGTAACCTTCGCGGGGAATGGCGGGGCCTCTCCCGCGCGCGCTCGTCTGCTCGGTGAAGTAGTCAACATTGGGCTGGCGAAACGCGCCGTAATGAAACCAATCATCTCCCATCCAACCGTCCACCATCGGGCTCTCGGGAGCCGCTACTTTCAGCGCCGGATGCGGATGAATGAGCGCCATCACCACCGTAAATCCTTCATAGGAAGAGCCCAGCATGCCGACCTTGCCATTGGACTCCGGAACATTTTTAATCAGCCAGTCGATCGTATCGTAAGCATCCGTGGTGTCATCGATTCCGCTGGTGTTCAACGGTCCGACCGGAGGAGGCGTCATAAGATATGCGCCTTCGGACCCATACTTGCCGCGTACATCCTGGAACACACGGATGTAACCAGCTTTAACAAATACATCGTCGCCCTGAGGAAGCTCGTCGAGCATGTGAGGCGATTCCGTCCGCGCCGTGCGGCCTGCGGCGTTATAACAAGTGCGTGTCAGCAGAATCGGAGCGTGCGTGGCGCCTTTGGGAATCACAATCACCGTATACAATTTCACGCCATCGCGCATCGGGATCATTTCGATGCGCTTGATGTAGTCATAATCCGACGTCGGCGATTTGAAGTCGCCCGGAATGTCAGACACGCTGGATTTGTCTTGGGCGAGCAACGGCAAACTTGTCAGATAGAACGCTAGTGTGGCAATGATAGAAGGGCGGATCAAGATCATAGAGTTATCCTCATAATAGAGCGTCTAATCTCGCACCGTTCAAAAGCCGAAGGCATGCTGCACCCTCAAAAACTACTGGGCCAGCCACGTTGAAGTGGAAGGATGCCGGTCGAAACCTTGGGTTGCGCTGGAGGAGACGATGCGAGGGGTCCGGTGATGTCATCCAGGTATGCCGGCGTTCCTTCCACACGTACCAGCGCGGGATAGCGTTCGCCGTCATGGTAATCGATGTCGGCGATGGAAACAAAATTCTCTACCTGGACGATCAGCCGGATCGGCTCGGACTTACCTTTCGCGTCTTGAATCGCGGCTCGTAGGATATCTGGGGAAAAGACCTGTCCGTTGACTGCGATGATCTTCGATCCCGGAACAATTTTTGCTTTGTCAGCGGGTCCCCTCCAGCGAACATCTTTAATAGTATTCTCGGCGCCGACCCGCAGCCCGATGGAATACCAAGCGTTGAGGACCGTAGCGTCCGGGCCGGCATTGGCAATAATAACAAGCTCAGAAGCATTTGGTTTGTCCGCGTACACCAATTTGTAGCCGCCGCGCTCGATGCCGCCAAGATCGGCATGAGGATTAATTTTATCCACGCGGTCGTGGAAAAAAGTCGCCCAGTCGTACGACACTACCTCTTTCATATCGCGAACCAGTTCGTCAAAAGTATAAGTCACGATAAGCGGCCCGGTATTTCCGCCTTTGCCCAGAAAAATCCTCTGGAAGTCGTCGAGCGACTTCTGATTGTTGGTCATTTTGCGAATTAAAGTGTCGGCATCAAGCCAGAGGAGTTCGCCCTCATCATAATAATCCTGTCCACGCTTCCAGTTGGTCCACGCCCGGTTGTCATCGCGGAGAATGCTGGCTGCAATTGCGGTATCTTCGGTCGACCGCCATTCACGGCCAGGCGTGTAGTCAAGACTCGCCGCAGAGAGGGCAAGAACGTCGCGGTATTGCGCCTGCGACCTTAGGCCGGAGCGCGCAGCAAGCACGTTGCCTAGGTATTGCGTCATGCCTTCATAAACCCAAAGCAGCGCACCTTCCTGCGCCGTGGCGAAATCAGTTTGGTACAGACCAACCGGCCGGCGGTACTTGCCGTTCCATGAATGGGTGAACTCGTGCGCAAGCAGATCCGCGTCGCTCAACTGGTGGTCTTCATCCGAGAATCCTTTCTCGGCGATGCCGTTTTCCGAGGACTGGCCATGCTCGAGGCCTAGGCCACCTGCGGTGTCGGATAGACTCAGCAGGAGATGGTATTGGTTGTAATGGTGCGAACGATACAACGCGTCCGCTTCGCGTACGAGATTTGCAATTTCTGCCAGCGCCTCCGGGCGAAGCTTGGAATCCTCGGCGCTGTCGGACGCGACGTCAATGTAGTGCTTCGGAGCAATTTCCGGAGCCAAGACAAATTCGTGGAAGTATTGTCCGGTCAGTATCGGCGAATCTTCCAGCTGTTCAACATTGGTCGCTGCAAAGTGTGTGGTGCTGCCGGAAGCTGGCACCGGGTATGCGCCGCCGCTAAGGGGAGTAAGCGCCGTACCGATGCCCCATCCCGCCGGGACGATCACCGAAGGCTGGATTGGAATATCACGCACCGGCAGATTCGCTGGGTAAAGCATCAGCTCGTCCCACTCCAGGTACGCCAACTTCTGCGAAACATTCGTGAGAACGATAGCGTCGAGACGCGCATGCAGCGTGGTCACGCCCACTGGAATCGTCACGTGAAACTCGTAGAGATCCACATCGTCGCGGCGCCACGGGAGCGTTTGACCGTTAGCGGTAAACACCACGCCCGTAATCCTATTCACCGGACCGGCTGGCTGATGGTCGCCGGGAATCCATTTGGGAGTAATAAGTGTGAGCGGGCCGGCAGTAACCGGTAGATCTATCTCGGCGTGAAAAAGCTTGCGCGGGGCGTCTGAAAGGTCGGCGGTGATCTGAATCGGCGTCTTCTGACTTTGCGCCGAAGCGCTTGTGGTAAATAAGGAGGCAAGGATTGCTAAAGCGAAAAATGCTAGGAGATTCTGTCGCATCGTGGCTTACTCCGAGATTTCAATAGGCATTAAAGGATTTCCAGGATTTCTTCGTAACGCTTGAACGGCGGGACCAAGTAGGCTTCCGCGATGCCCTCGGTTCTAGCCGTGCGGGCCCAATCGAGCATCCTCCAGGCGAGGACGAAGCCACGCTCACGAGCGGCATCTCCAGCCTCTTCCTTTTCAAGCGCACAGTGGGCTTCGGGGATCACGATTCCGAGGATTTCGTTGCCAAGGCGCAAGGCTTGCTTGAAACTGGTCGCCGCATACGGCGAACGGTGCCACAACAACGCAGGCCGCGTCTTGAATGTATTTGACTCGGATCGTTTCGTTGTTAGTTGTCAGTTGTTGACGGATACCGCGGATTCCCCTCCCCCTCCGAACTCCCCTACTACATGAATTCCGAGTTGTCCCTCAACCGCTCACGTCTGATGGCAGTGTTCTATAGCGGCCCAATATAGACCTTGGCCTTGCCCGAAGGAATTCCCAGCACGCTGGCCCTACGAGCCCACGTTTGAACAACGCAACAACGCAAGGCACTGCGATTCTTTCGTGGCTACGGCGCCGTGAGGACGAGTTAGCGCCGCTACCGGTGGACCTGGTTGCTATCCCCCGGAAATCCTCCGGTGAACACTATCTTCCATGCTTGGACGTTTTCGAGACCTCGCCCTTGGAAGTTGCTCTTGATTGTGAGCATTTAGGGCCGTCTATTTCAAGACAGGATGCTCAGTATTACCCCAAAAATTTGTTTGCAACCTACGGAGGGGGAGAACGATTCTTTTACTTTCACGCGCATTATGACGCTGTTCCGGCGCTAACCTCGACGCAATTTTATCCTCTTCGGAAAGAAAACTTTTTGCTTGGGCGCGCCTCGTCCGACATGAAAGGCGGAATCGTAGCCAGGCTCTATGCAATTCGCGCTCTGAAACAATTCAAGGCGGCCCTGAAAGGTAAAATTTGGATTGGTGCTGGTCCCTGATGACGAGGCGCGCGCAGGTAATTCCCAGATTAGGCCGCAGCCTTCTTCGCTTGCGCCCTGACTTTCGCCCAGCGCTCCTTCATAGCCTTTGAGATCTTTGCTCTGCCCTTCGCCGACAACACGCGCTTCTTCGCGCGGGTGATATCTCGGCTTGCAGTTTTACCCAAAGCCTTAGCTGCCGATTGCAAACCAGCTAAGTCCTTCTGCAACTTGGTTAACTGCTTCTTTACCTTCTGCTCTTCACGTCTAATTGCAGCCAATATGCTCATGGTGCCTCCGCAAAGAATCTACATGAGACATTGTCATAAGCCAATCCCGTGCCGTTGGGGTGTAGTATTCAATTTGCCAGCCGGCCGTAAAACCAGGATTCCTATCACCGCATTTACTACGTATGTCGATGACTTCCGGATATCTCGGAATTCCTCCAGAATTGGAAGCGTGCGCTGATCACTTACCACGAGCGAACTTCTGGGGAGTCAGCGAGATTTCACCTGTCCGGCAGGCGCCGCCGCGTCCAACGGTCGACGCAGCACTAGCTCGATATGTGCAACTGACCAAACGACTCAGACCGCCGGACACATATTGCTCCCGGCACTCCATAATAGGCGTGGTGCTTTAACAGACGACGACTGTTCGTTGGAGTGACCGGCCCGAGTTTTTGTACCGCGGTGAATGAGAGAGTTTACAGTCCGTGGATCTTTATGCGTGCGATAGCGAAACGTTCCTCGATTTAACCGGGTGACCCTGCACGCACGCCTCTCGCTCACCCGGTAGCTGCCGTGCAGGTACTCGACCACCTGTCGGCGCCGCGAGGGCTCAAGTATTTTTTTGATAGAACTTCCTGCAACATCGCCTTGTCCAGGGTCAGATCGGCTACCAGCTGTTTCAGCCGAGCGTTCTCTTCTTGGAGCTGTTTAAGTTGGCGAACCTGATCCACCTTTAGCCCGACGTATTGCTTCTTCCATCGGTAGAAAGTCTGTTCGGAGATCCCCAGCCGCCGGATCAATTCGGCCAAGGGAACCCCCGCTTCTGCCTGCTTCAAAACTGCCACGATCTGCTCAACGTTGAAACGTTTGTGCTTCACGGCAAATCCTCCTTTTCAGGTTCAGATTTTGCCGGAAACTAACCCTCTGAGTGGATCAAAAATACCGGGGCCGCTCAACCGTGTAGGAGAGACCGCTCAACGTTACCGGCTTCCCGACAATCCCGAGATCGGCCCCAAAGACGCGCCGCCAAAGACCGCCGCTTATCATCACACCGCGGTTACCGCCCGCGAGGAACGATCGGCCGATGCTGGGTGTCGCGCCCAAAATCTTAAAATAGTCCTCAGTGCCGTATTCAGACGCAATGCGCTGGGGGTCGCCGGCACCGGTGAGATTGAACCCACTTGTAAAGTGCGCTGCCAGAGCTGAAAACGATCGGTTTTGCGCGCGCCAATCAAGAAAATTCGGACCGGAAACGGAGTCTTGCTCCCCTTTGATAAAGATGGACGCATACAGCGTTACGATCTGCTGCGGCGCGGGATAAGGCAGCGGGCGCAGCAACACCGCATTTATCACGGAAAATAGAGCCGTATTTGCCCCGATGCCCAATGTGAGCGTGAGTATCGTGATCGCCGTGAAGCCCGGGGATTTTGCCAGCATACGCAGACCGTAACGCAGTTCCTGCCACAATGCCCCCATCCCCGAACCTCTTGTTCGTGTAGTCGGTAACAGGAACCAAACGCAAGACCACAGCCCATTAGCGCGGTTACTTAAGCGACTGTAACGAAGGCAGTTACAAAGCAAGTCTGAGAAGCCACCCCAGCTATGCGTTCGGGAATGAGACGAGCACGCACGCCAACAGCCTGCGAGGACGCTGCTGCGGTGGTACGTCGGGGACACTAAGGAGGGCTGCTATTTCAAGCGATTTCCAAGACGCGGGCTCGATGCAGTTCACGGAATGAGTCTGACCTTCTTTTTCGCGATCTCCCGCAAAGATCCGATTTAATCAAAAAATCGCCTGGCGCCCCCTGCCGGAACGCTATCCGATCGCATGCGATTCCGTCCAACTATGTCGAGACGGACCCCTATAGCTCGGACGAGATTGTTCTCTCCGACTCGCGGCGAGGTCGCTGACGCCACTGCCAAACAACCAAAATGGCAAGCTTCCCTTCGTCGTGGATTATCGCTCCACCTTGACTGGAGCTTGTAAGGAGGTAAGTATGTCGGATTGATTCTGTATGAATGAACTATAGTGTTGATGCGTTGTTGAATTTATCTGGTTTGAGAGGATGCGACCGAGGGGTGCCGTCGTTTAGGTGGCGCTTGGGTATCAGAATCGGTTACGACCACATTGTCCAATATGCCTAATTTTCGCCAGATTACGCCCGGGATAGAGACGTTTCGTTCCAGCTTCAGCTTGCCGCGACATCGCCATATGCGTGCTTACGCTACCGTCGTTCTGGCGGGACGACTTGAGGAGTCGGGCTATGCCGGGCGCGTGCTGGCGACAGCCGGCGATGTCCTGATTCACTCCACACTCGACTGCCACGCGAATCGAATGGTCAGTGCAGGCGTCAAGTTGATACGCCTGGAATGGTCTGATACCGATGGAGTAAGCGGCCTCTATCACTTGAACGAAGTTGACGCGTTGGCTCGAACCGCTGAAAAAGATGTAACCGAAGCTGCTCTTCTGCTGAAGCACTATCTGCGCAACACTTGGCCGCCTCCCCCTGGCGCGAAGCACGATTGGCCGGATTTGCTGGCTGGCGACTTGGCTCAGAACACCTCGACGGAGATTGGATTGTGGGCAGAGGCGAATGGCTTGGCGCGTGAAACTGTGTCTCGGGGATTCGCAGCAGCATATGGTACCCCACCGATCGTTTTTCGAGCCGAACTGCGAGCGCGCGCCGCTTGGTTTCGCGTGACCGGTGGAACCGATGCTCTATCCACGATTGCGGCGGAATTGGGCTTCGCAGATCAAGCTCATATGACCCGGTGGATGCACCGCATTACGGGAAATACGCCCGCCGCGTGGCGTCGGGAATCCATTCTTGTCAGGGAGACCTCGCACTCCTCTGCGATAGACGGTTCCGGATCTGCCTGATTTGTCGTTACTTCGCGGAACAGCAGTGCAAGCCATGAATTTCCGGGAATACAAAATAGACGCTTCAGTTATTGGAACGACGGCTGCGCGATGCTACCATCCGAGCAAAGCAATGACGCGTGGTGCGCGTTTTCGTTCTTACCCGCATTGGCGCGATGGATGGCGGAATTCGGTCAGAACGTCTTGAACAAGAACTTTTGCGTCTTGACGTGCTCGAAACCGCTGCGTGCGTAAAATTGATGCGCGCGTTCTCGGAAAACGTTCGAGTGCACCGAGATTGCCTTGCAGCCGTTGCTGCGCGCCCAGCTATCGGCCGCCTCAACCAGTAGCTTTCCGATTCCACGAGAACGGATCTGCTCGTCAACGATCAACCCGCTGATTCCCGCGTAACTATCTTGTTCGACAGAATGAAAGACATAAAGCCCAATCCACCCTCCGATTTGCCCTCCGGGAAGCTCAGCAACGTAGACGCCATGCTGCTTCGAACTGGCCATCGCATCGAGCCGTATTCGGATCTGATTCCCGCTCGATGGATAGTGAAGCTGTTCTGCCAAATCGGCCATTTTTTCGTAGTCGCCTGGTTCCGGTTGACGGACCGTACACACCAATTGTGCTGCTGTACGATTCAATTGTTCCGGCATTTCACTGATCCTTTCTATTCGTCACACGCTCTAAACCTGAAATCTTTCTCGCGATTCACTCATCGCGGAGGATGCAATTGTTTCAGAACCTGCTTTGCCGAATCACGCTGCATGGCCATCGGGGCGCTTTGGGCCTCTTCTTGAATTTCCGCTTCGAATTGAACGAGATTAAAAACTCCAACCAGTTCTTCAGCGGCCGCGCGCGTGTAGTAGAAAGGATCGTGCAGTCCGCCGCGGACCACCTCGATCAGTTCCGGTAGGTGGTATTGGGCGACCGTTTCTTTCAGGTTTTCAAGGTCGCCGAGCGCGGTTATCCGGACAGGTTCGGGCACGCCTGGCTGCGCTTGCGCCAGCAAGATTTCGGCCGCTCGGGGATCTTTTGTCGCTACCAAGCCAGCCAGTGTCGCGCGCATCACATGTACTTCTGGGTTCGTCAACGCTTCTGCGCGTAAAATATCGAATGCCTGCGCCGTGCCCGACTTGCCGAGCGCTCTGGCCGCAGCGGCCTGGACCGCATAACTAGAGTCGTTGTGTAGTGCTTTGATAATCGCGCCGCAAACCGCTTGATCCTTCGAGAAATTCCCCAACGCGCCCACTACCGCTTCGCGCACCGGGCTGTCCGGCTGCTGCAACGCCGAAACCAGCGCGATTTTGGCTTTTTCCGTTCCCAAACTGCCCAGGCTGGTCGCCGCAGCCGCGCGCACCCCATAGAAACCATCGTTGTTTAGCACGTGTGCGAGCGCTTCAGCTCGCGCATCGGGATTCTCGGTTACGTTTGTACCCAGTTGCTGCACGGCCCACAGGCGGCTCATCATCGACGGATCTTTTTCCGCCTGCGCGATCAGCATGCTCACAGGTTTATCGAACTGCACCGTCTTGTCGATGAAATTGTCAGGGTCGAAATCCACCCACTGTGGCTCGAAGTCCAGTTGAATCTCGAACTCCTGCCGCTGAGAACTATCGCGTATCTGAACCCTCTTCTTTTCACCGTTCGCGCCGTAGAACGCAAGTTCGATAGGCATTTCAAAGACAGGCGTCTCCGCACTGATTTGCTGCGCCTGGATGACTGTGACCTTCTCTGTCTTTTCGTCGTAGCTCGCCTCCACTCTGTACTCCGGGTGGCCGGCGTTAAACACCCACTCGCGGAAAAACCAACCGAGCTCCTCGCCGGTAACGGTCCGAATCGACTCGATCAGCTCAGGCGTATCCGCAGTCTGCGCATGATGCGTGGTCAGATAGTGATTGAGCGCCCGGAACAATACCTCGTTTTGCGACGCGGGATGCGAAGCTGATTCGGTACCGTCAACCACATAACGCAGCATATCCAGAACCGCCGCTCCTTTCTCGTGCGTCGTCTCGTCTAACATGTCCAGGGGATCGTTATAATGGCGGTCAACAATTGGCCGGCGATAGCTATGGCGATCTTCTTCCTGCTCCTCGAGCTGGTCGTTGTATATTTCGAAGCGATATGCGTCATACCCTTCATGATGCTGTGTATAAAGCGCCGTGAGGTAAGTCGCAAACCCCTCGTTGAGCCAGATATTGGCCCAGTCGCGCCCTTGCACGTAGTCTCCGAACCAATGCTGCCCCAACTCGTGTGCTACCAGGATCGTGCTGGGATAATCCTGTTCGGCGCGCTCGTCGTGCAGCGCCCCTTCCGTTAGCGTGGTTGCGCTGACGTTTTCTTGCCCGCCGAATATGTAGTTTTTTACGGTGGTTTGTGCATATTGCTCGTACGGATAATCGACACCTGTGGCGCGCGAAAAAAAATCAATCATGTCGGGCGTTAAATGAAGAGACCGACGCGCCGTCGCCTCATCGACCGTGTCGGCCACGTAATAGTCGACGGGTTTGTCTTTATATTTGTCGCTGAATTTGCGCCACGGGCCCACCGCCACAGAGAGTAAATAGGAACTATGCGGAATACTCTCTACCCAATCATATGTCACCTGCCCAGCCGCGCGCGTCACCTTTACCAGCTTGCCGTTTGAAACGACGGTTTGTCCGTCGGGAACCGTAGTGACTGTCTCGCTTGTGGCCATGTCGTTTGGATAGTCCCAGCAGGGAAACCAATAGTGATTCAGTTCAGGTTCGCCTTGCGAGAACACCTCTTGCGGCCAGCTCGGATAGCTCGGCGTGGGATTCACAAAAAACAGGCCGATGCGCGGAAATCCGTGATACACGATGCGTACTTGCAGCACCACTGTTTCGTCGTACTCGTGGTCAAGTGTGATCCAAAGGCGCGCGTCTTGCGCCTCATGCGCCAGCGGGGCCGCTGCGCCATGGGCCTGCTCCAAAGTCACCGCATCGATCGTTAGCTCAGCACTATTCAGATAAAATTTCTGGAAATGCGACCGGAACGGTCGAAGCGTGACGACTTCATCCCCAAAGACCTCGCCCTTCAGTTCGTCGAAGTGCAGCGCCATCTTATAATTCTCAACGTGATAAGTCCGGCTCGGTGCCCACTGCCAGATCCCTGGATCGCCGAAACTATGAGTCTTGTCTTGTCCTGCCACTGATATTGCTGTCGTCAGCACAACACTCAGAACGACCGCAATGGCGTGCGTAGCCAGGAGCCGATTTGTAATCGAGCAGATTGCGAAACGAAGGTTCGCGAACGACGAGCGGTATCTCTTCATGCCGCGAGCATGCCACGGAGAAAAGCGCGAGTCTTGAATGCGTTTGACCTCTTGCGCCAGGAAGATCAGCCCGGGAAGCTCCGACCTGGTTCTGATGCATCGCTCAACCGAGTACGGGGTCGCGGCTTGCGATTCTAACCAACACGCAATTCTTGCGGGGACCTTACTTCGCATCGGTAATGAGAGGAACTTCCTTCATTTCTCGAATCTCGCCGATGGTGATCCCGCGTGTTCCCTTGCGCTCGAAAACAGTGCCAGAGATTCGAACAAACTTGCCTACAAATGGCAGCAAACGCTGGCGTTGATCCTTGTCCGGCATCGCATCGGACAACGGAAGATAAATCGTTCCGTCACGCGTGAGGATGATGATCGGCGACCCTTGCTTCACGCAGTCCAAGGCGCACTGCAAGGTGAATTTAGTCGCGGTTGCAGCGCTGTCTTGAACGGGACATGCGGCATCCCGGACCAAGCCTTCGATTGTCGACTTCACTCCCGCTGACACAGAGTCCGGCTGCGGCGGATTTTGGGGAGTTTGTGGCGCTGCGAATGCAAGCGCAGCGCAGAAATAAATCATTAATCCAAGACGCCTCATCGTTCCCTCCTATTTTTTCGGCGATTCTTAGCGACTTCGATCTGGTTCAGTCCGTGTTTGTGATTTACCGAGCTTTGCGGGCGGCGCGTCTTACCAGCAACCTTTGCTCCGGTAGTCGGGAGGCCCTGTTCTTGATCCCTGCTGGGCTGTCGAAGTGTCCTGGGACCGTTCCGGCAGGATGCAACGTACTACTGCTCCACTAGGACTCGAGTGTCCCGACGCCTTTTGAAATTGCTCCCCAAGAAAATTGCTTTTTGTTTCCCTTTGTAAGAGGCACCCGATTCCGACTGGTCCATCGAAGAACGCGTGGCCATCTTCCTCCGTGGATTTCTTTTTCGCCACTTCTCATAATTCTTCTTCATCTGCTCGAGATGATGTGGAATGTGGCGTTCTTGAATTTCGATCCATTGCGCAAGACTCAGACGCCCGTGCCTGGGATGTTCGACGGTTTGCTCCCAGACGGGCTCGGGCAACATAACGAGCATCTGATAGGTCAGGCTGCGAAGACCGCGAATAATCTCGAGCGCCTCGCGCGCGCTTTGGTGAAAGTATCCTAGACAGCGAGCCCAGTGCACCACATCGAATGCCAAGATTTGACTATCGGGCTCGGCGATAAAACGCCGGCAAACTTCGTACGCGCACACTTCGCTGTCCGCAAGATGCAGAATCGTTTCGTGAATGCTCCAGGCATCGGCTGACGGCTTGAAGAACCACATCTTTCCAGGAAACCGTCGCAACGCGGCAAACAGGAGTGCCGATGCGCGCGCGTACGATTTCAGTTGTCGGGGTGGCATGCTAAAGCTCCCGCGACCGCTTACCGCAGAGCACGCGATACGTCACGCCTACGCAGGCTATGCCGGCCACGAGCCGATCTGTGAATCGCTTCACGCCGCGAGAATGCCACGGAGAAACGCGCGAGTCTTGAATCCGTTTGACTTGTTGCACCAGAAAAATAAACTCGGGAGAGTCCGGAATGGATCTGATGCATCGCTCCGAAACCAAAAACCGTTGTTCGTCGACCCGATGGAGATGGGTTTGGATTTCTATTCGGACAGTGCTTGCATCTTCCACTGCGGCATCACGAGATCAACAAGGATCCCGGCCCGCTCGCCTTAACGTCTCGTGTTTCTTTTTTTGGATACGGTCAACGTCACACCGTCGGGACGGAGAACGAGAAGGGCAGATCAAGCGGCAGCACCTGGGAGGCAATTTGAGATACGCCTCCAGGTTGCCGCGCCAAGCTTAAGCTGCAAATGGGAAACCCAAAGAAAGACATCAACCGCTTACGCGCTCCAAGTCTTTCCTCGCGTCAATGTATTTGCTGACGAGGCGCTGTCGCCACGCGATACCAGCTAGGGCCCACGGGCCTCCCCACAAAGCGATGGCGATGAATAGGCTCGACCACTCGGCGGGATTGCGCGGTGCTCCAGGAATCGCATAAAGCCCCAAAACTCTGGGGAGATGAAGCGTGATGACTCACGTCGCAAACATCAGACCGATACTGAACGCGCCCCATAACTGCAAAACGTTAAAAGCAATGCTCAAACCCGCAGCGATAAATCCGGCGCCGAAAACTGCGATCCAAAACACGTGCCAGGGAATCCATTCCGGTATCAACGTCCCTATCGGCGCAAGAGCGAGAAAATGGTCCACTCCAAAAACGATAAGAGACAGCCCAAGCAGATAACGGCTTACTTGTGAAAGCAAGCTGGACGTGGCCCTCGGACCCGGTAACAGCCAAGCCAGCGTCCCGATCGCGAGAGCACCTCAAATACTCCGGTACGCCACTCCATACTGCCCGGGTTAGCGGCGTATTTCGGGAGTTCCAGGATCAGTGTGGACAGAAACAACAGACTTCCCAGTGCGAGGGAAGCCGTCCGCACCGTGCTCTCAAATAGCAGACCCAGCGCGAACGCAATCCAGATCGCGCCAAACAAGTGAGCCACCCAAGGGACCGGTGGCAGGAAGGGAAGCACCGGAATGACGATGTGTTGCCCACTCAACTCCGCGGAGGACCGCACGCACAATATCGTCTCTACTCCCAACGCTATGTTTGCAAGCGAGAACATGGGACGGGCTAGGCAGAGTGTCCGATCCGTCGCTCGCTCATATCCCTTCCGCTCGACCGGGATTACTTCAGACACTGCGACCTCCTCAGGAAGCGCGATCGAAACCGTGAAGCACTTGGGGGCCAGAGGTAACACCTATGACCCCCGCAAAGACTCTTGTCCAGTTTGCTGAAGCGTTCATTTGGCATAACACGTGGCTTGATCTCTCGTTATGGTCCCCGCATGAATTTCACATGGTGATCTTTTGTTATGACCCAACGAACGTCGTCGTTGGCACGGGGGCCTGCCTGTTTCGATCATCGCGGAGTCAGGTCGAGCGTCGCGCGCGATCGGTAATTCGGAGATTACTCGTAACGGAGTTCAGGGAAATCGCTGTGGTGGTTTGTGGGGGGTTGTTTCGAAGATCGTGGTGTCCTTCCGACCCCACAACTCGATCCACAACCCACCCACAGGGACTTTCCGTCTCACTCGACGGCGCAGTAAGCTAGAAGATGAGTCTGGCGGTAATTTGCGCCATCCTCATATCCGTTGCGGCCAACGCGAAGGCACCGTAGGGCGATGTTGGCGGGGCCTCCGTTACGACCGTCGACCCAAAGGGTCCCGCCGTACTCGCGAACGGTGCGCCATAGTTCGCATGGTTAAGCCAGTTAAAGGCGTTGAAGCCAAGTTGGAACATAAGCCGCTCGTTAATTGCGAAATTCTTCCTTACGCTCATGTCGCCGCCCAGAAAGCCGGGCCCCATGAAGGAGTTACGGCCGGATCCCACGAAGCTCGTAGAGGGAGCAAACGTGTTCGCCGTTCCCGGCCCGAAACAAGGATTGGCTACACAAGCCGCTCCATTTGAAAAGTTTCTCTGGGCAAAGTTGGGTTGCATGAGAATCGTCGAACCCGCCAGATTATTTCCCGTCAGGTTTGAGGAGGCTCCGCCGTCAACGATGCTGAAGGGAAAGCCCGCGCGATAGAACAGGGTGCCGGAGATCATCCAGCCTCCGACGGCTGCATTGACCAGACGGTTCTCGCTCTTGAACGGCAGCTGATAAACATAACTGCCCGAGACCTGATGCCGCGCGTCGTAATCGGAGGAGGCATACTGGGCGGAAAGATTATAAGGATTAATCTGAGTTGCAACGCTGCTGAAGAGGCTGAATGGCAGTACTCCTCCGTTGGACATGTCATCCAGCGAATGGGAGTAAGTGTAATTGAGCCGCCCGCTCAGTCCGTGCCACACATTCTCCTGAATCGAAAAGGTGACGCCGTTATAGTTCGAGACTCCTCCGTTCCCAAGGAAGTTCACTCTGGCCACACGGGGGTCTGCCGCTGTGGCAGGTAGATTGGCAAAACCGAAACCATTGAGGTCGTCATTGAAAATAAGCCCGTCGTATCCATGGTTACCCACATAGTTCGCCGATACCAAGGTACGCGCGCCGAACGTATGCTGCAGCTCGAAGTTCCATTCCAGATACTTCGGGTTCTTCAAACTGCGACTGACGTCTGAGAGTGTCGGTACCGATAGAGCGCCCAGAGAGTTCAGACAGCCGCCGGGAATCGCCGCAACAGCGCCCTGGTAACCCGCACCGCTGTTTCCACCGGTTGTCAAACTCCCACCCGTATTGTAGTTGGATAGAAACGCCGTATTACACTGAGTGACAACGTTTGGACCGCTGCCTGGAAAGGCAGTGGATCCCGGTGCCAACGTGTCGAATGCTAGGGTTCCCGCCGGCACACTCCAAAGATTCGTTTGCGGGAAGTTGCTGTCATAGGCGCTCAGGATGATCCCGGGGTAAAGGTCGGTGAACAATCCCACTCCGCCGCGCAATACTGTATTCGCGCCGAGCGGACTCCACGCGAAGCCCAACCGTGGTTCGAACACAACTTTTTCTATGCCCGGTATGATCGTGTGATTCCCGGTCTCGAACGAGCCCCCATCAGCCGCGCTATAAGGAATCGTCGCGCCATGAGGCATATCCGTGAACGGAGTAACCGGCAAACCAGCGCAGTCTGCTTGGCAAACGCCGCCCGAGTTGCGGTCCGCGCGGAGCGTCATGGTTAGCTTCAACTTTGTATTCACCCGATACTCATCCTGGAAATACAACCCGAAGGTGTAATAGGCAACCGGCTGTATCGCGTGTGACGCAAAATTAAAAACTGTCGAGCCACAATCAGCAACGGCCGGGTCAGAGCAACCCGCTGGAGCGATCTGGTTGTTCGCGAATTCGGCCAGGTTTATGCTTATCGCTGGATACTGAGTTTGGATCGAAGCGGATAAGTCTGAAATGTCATCTCGACGAAAATTCACTCCCATCTTGAAGCTATGGCTTCCTCGGGCCACCGAAAGGTCGTCGACGATCTGCCACTGTGTGACACGGCGTCCTTGCGGAAAGGGCAGGCCACTTTCGAAGCCGCCAAGTCCGGACCCAATACCGAGGTTCGTGAGGGACCCATCGCTGAAGTTAAATATGCCAGGAAACTGCGCGAGAGCTGATCCTGGATTCAAATTCCCGAAGACGGCCGAGTAATACAGGACCGATCCTACGAAGCTGTTCACAACGGTTGGACTGAAAACATGTGTGAAGTTCAGCTGCCCCTCATTCTGCGGCTGAATGCTGCTGACATTAAAGATCGGGTTAATTGGATCGGTGTAGGTCGGCTGCACACCGCGATCAAACTTAACCCGCCCGAAAATCTTGTTGTTTTCATTCAAGTCATAATCCACCCGGCCACTCAACAGCCATTCTTTGTTGCCATTGGGTGAAGCTTCTGTGTAACTTGCCGTGCAGTCTCCGCTCGCGACGGGCAAAGCGCCGCAGCTGTTTGGATTCACCACTGCGCTCGTCGCTCCTTTTGCCCCGTTATACAACTTGAAAACATTCTGGTAGAACTGTTCAACTGCTGCGCCTTGGGGCGCCACGTTCGCCAATACGAAGGATTGGAAATCTGCTGTGGGCAGCGTTACCGGCGTCACCGAAGCCAGGATGTAGCGGATGCCCTCCGTATTCGCAAAAAAGAAAAGCTTGTCCTTCAGAATCGGGCCACCAATCGACGCGGCCCACTGATTGTTGTTTTCGAAAGGTCGCGCGCCACCACCGGCTTTGTTGAGGGGATCGTTCGCGTTTAGCGCGCGGCCCGTCCAGTTATATACGGCGTTGCCGTGAAAGGTGTTGCTGCCCGATTTTGTGGAGTAGTCAACTTGAGCGCCAGCCTGCCGACCGTATTGCCCGGTGTAACCATTGCTAACGACTGCGACTTCCTGAAGTTCATTGCCGCCAAGCAGAAGATTGCTGGAACCGGAGTTGTTCAGGTTCAGGAACGCATCATTGTAGTCGTTGCCGTTAACGGTGAACAGGTTTGCGGTGCCGGGAAGACCGAAGGCGGAAAAGTTTCCGTACCCTCCACCAGCCGAGCTATTCATGGTCACACCGGGTGCTGTCTGCGCTACGTAGGTGACATCGCCGCCAGGGTTAGGGATGTTCTGAAGTTGATTGGTATCAAAGTTCGAGGAAATGTTGGCGTCCTCCGTCTGCAGCATCGCCCCTTGCCCCGTAACCTCAACGGTTATGGCGCTGCTACCAACGACCAGTTTCAAATTCACGGCCACGATCTGACCAAGGAGGACTTCCACCGTTTGACTGCTCTGCTCAAAACCTTCTTTGGTCACGGTCAGCGCGTAGGTGCCTGGCTTTAGCAGCGTAAATTGATACGATCCGCCCACGCTTGAAGCGGTCCAGAAGGTCTCGCCAGTCGCGACGCTCTTTAGATTCAATTTGGCGCCGATCACCACCGCGCCCGAGGCATCGGTTACAGTTCCGCCGACCGCGCCAGTAACAACGCTTTGTGCCGATATCGCATTCGATAGCAAGAGAATCAACACCGCGAGTATCGCGGCACACCTTAAGTGTTTACCGAATCGCATTTTTCATCTCCAGTATCCGTTCAATTTACGAGGCTGAGAATCCAATGGCCGTCACGCCATACGGCACGTTCGTCGCCATCTTTTTGGTCAAATAAGGCTTTCGTTAACAGCCAGTTACATTTATTCGGATTAATTTTGTTTGCAAGAAGAGACGAATAGCGCGGCGGTACATTTTGATTTTCGGAACCAAAAGATATTGATCTTTCGCGCTTCTCGGAGGGAAGTTAGTGCGCGGCGTGAATTGCTCGTCGCAATCACGTCTCGAGCAGTTCGGAGTTTTTTAACGAAAAAATGAGATCTACGCGTTTTGCAAAGTGGCCCTCGAACCGTAACTCCCCATCAGAATTCAAACTCCGGTCGAGTGGCGATTTATCCCAGGAATTGTCCGTGTCCGAATCACTTGAGTCGCCTCTGAGCAATGGGAACGAGGCCCGCAGGTCACCTTCACGTTTGCCGTCGAAGAAGCGCATTTCTCAGCTGTGGGGAAGGAGATTCCAATCGCTCCCGTCGCTGCTTGTTAGTATTGTTAGAAACGAATGCATCGAATTGCGAGCGAGATTTCGCGACGGTGGCGAGCTGAACTCGCATTATCGCGTGCAAGGCGGCCTGCGTTGCTTCGATCGATTCTAAATACACGGGAGCGATGCGAATCCCGCGCTCATCGAAATCCGTCTCGCCCACATTGACGAACTCCGCCGCAACCTTATGGTAAATTTCCCACACCTAAGCTATTTCTGTGAGGATCGCGCCGTCGCCGAGGCGGCTACGTCGCCGTGAGACGGGAACCCAGTCCGGCCGGGAGGCTCTTTCTTGGCAATTGATACTCGAGAGCTGACCCACAATCTTCACCATTTATGCGATTTCAGCAACAAGACGGTGCTTTTTGTCGGCGCAGGAGGAAGACAGCTTTTCGACCCTGCAATCAAGACAAAGAAGCTCATAGCAATTGATAAAGATCCCGAAGCACTCTCACAACTGAAGCAAAACACGTCGTTATTTCTCCCACAGAATGGTCTGGAGGTGCTTGCTTCAAACTTCGAGGATGTCTCTGTGCAAGGTGACGTAGTCTATTTTGAATTCTGCCTCCATGAAATGGACGATCCTTATCAGGCTTTGACTCATGCACACACTCTCGCGCCTGATTTGGCTGTAGTGGATCATTCGCCGGAGTCGGCATGGGTCTTCTACGGGGCGGAGGACGAGAAAGTCCGCTCGAGCGCTCAGGCGATGCAAAACTTCGGGATCCGAAGGCGGGCCACGTTCCGCACCAACCAGCTGTTTAAGGATCACGCCGAACTCCTGGCCAAGGTCGCTGTACAAGGGCCTGTTGCTGTTCAGCGTGTACACAGCTTTCAGGGCATGCGAAACATCGTCATCCCAATGAATTACGAAATAGTTTTGGTATAACCCAGCATAACAGCGGCCGCAAGGTCCATGACGCGATACGATTTTATGCTGAGTTCGCTGACGCAATTGTTAAAGGAATCAAAACGTGCTGACCCAGGCTGAACTCGACGCCTTCGCTGCGACATGCCGTGAACATCTCGACGTAACGCTGCAGCAATGCGCTATTCCAGAAGTTCAACTCCTCAACAAGACGTCGCCGGAGCGATTGTCGAACTGGCCGCAAGCATTCCGTCGACCCTGGCCATGGCATCCATATGCCGACAAGATCGAGCCCATATTCGCTCAGCCTTTACCGCGCAGCTGCCTAAAGAAAAGGCGAATATCCTGCGCAAGCAGACTCGGTTGCTCGAGCGCGGCGAAATGGCCTCCTTGCGGCATATGCGACCAACGCTGCACGTTATAGACTCGGGCGACCCAACTTCTCGGCGGCATGATAATTTCCCGGGGAAAAAGCGCGATGCCGCAGGGCACTTCAATACGCTCACCGGGTCCGAAATGGAGTGGATGCCGCCGGCTCTCCCAGTAAAGCCGGATGGAAGAGCCGATGGTTTGCGTAAACCAATAGATCGAAATGTTGGTGAGAAGCTCATCTCTGGTGACAGCACGCTCCACATACCCATCACAATCACTCCAGGTACGAAACTTCTCAATGATCCAGGCGGCAAGCCCAACCGGTGAGTCATTCAGCGCATAGGCGAGGCTCTGTGGTTTCGTGGCATGAAGGCGGCCATAGGCTCCTTCGGTGTCAAACCAGACTGCGTGGGCGGCGAGGAATGTCCTCTCCTCTTCCGTGAGGTCTTCTTGCCGAGAGGGATCGTGCGGCGGCTGGTACGATCCGGGGATGCGATTTAGGTGCAGGCCAAGAATACGCTCAGGAAATAGAAAAGCGAGGTTGGTGGAAACACTTGAACCCCAGTCTCCGCCTTGGGCAGCGAAGCGCTCGTAGCCGAGGCCTACCATGAGCTTGGCCCATAGTTTCGCGATGGCGAAAGTGTCCATCCCCGTTTGGCGTGGAGCGGACGAAAAGCTGTAACCCGGCAGGGAAGGAACGACTACGTCAAAGGCGTCTTCGGCCTCTCCGCCATGGGCTTCGGGCTCGGTCAACATGGGTATAATCTTGAGCATCTCGGCGAACGTCCCGGGCCAACCATGTGTGATGAGAATCGGCAAGCCCTTCCCCGATTTGGCGCGTGCGTGCACAAAGTGAATTTTGTGTTGATCGATCGTAGTGCGGAATTGAGGCAATTCGTTCAGCTTGGCTTCTTGAGTTCGCCAATCAAAACCTGATCGCCAGTACTGCACGATACTCTCGAGATAAGTCCGATCGGTTCCTTGGTCCCACCCGACTCTCTCAATCTGATCAGGCCAGCGGGTGCGCCCGATGCGCTGCTTGACATCCGCGATGGCTTCCTCAGATACCGAGATAGTAAATGGTTCAACATGCATGGGCCTAACCCCCTTGATGTAAGCAGCCGCTCACCCATCTTCGGTGATCCAAGCCGCCGAAATTCAATGTGTTCGGATTGCCGCATCACCGGCACCACTAACACCGGTGGCACGCTTGCTACACCCAGTATTTCCTATTTCATTTTCCGGGCCGTGATCTGCTTCGCGACGTCCATCCCGACGCGATGGCGGAACGGCGCGCGTGGCATTCTGTGACGTCAGTGCGTTCTACTCGTAGCGAAGCGCAATGATGGGATCCACCTTCATCGCGCGGCGCGCCGGGAGGTAACACGCTGCGACAGCCACGGCCATCAAAACCATCGCGACTCCAAGAAACGTGAGCGGGTCATGTGCACTGACGCCAAAAAGCTGGTTGGCCATCAAACGCGTCAGTCCCAGCGCGGCGCCGGCACCGATGGCGACGCCGATCAGCGCCATACCCGCCCCATGCCCAATCACGAGCTGCGATATGTCGCTCGGTTGCGCGCCTAGTGCCATACGCACTCCAATCTCATGAGTGCGTTGACCCACCAAATACGAAATCACGCCGTAGATTCCAACACACGCCAGCACCAGAGCCAGCGCCGCAAAGACGCTGAGAAGCATCATCGACATTTTTCGCGCAGCAAAAGAGTTGGAGACGACTTCGTCCATAGTTTCCACGTTATAGACCACTTCGCGGGGATCCATTTCCTCGACTGCACGACGAACCGACCCCATCACTGCAGTGGGATCTCCTTTGGTGCGCAGTACGACGGCCACCCCGGTCGCAGCCAGCGGCATGACCTTGTCCGTAAGTTGCATAAACGAATAGTAGAATTGAGCCTGGATGGCTGCTTTTGCGTCGGCGTCAAGTCCCCACTGCTTTATATGCCCCACTACGCCCACGACCTCGGCTTGCACACCGAAAAGCGCAAGATTGACGTGCTTCCCAATCGGATCTTCGTTAGGGAAATACGTACGCGCGAAACTGTCGTCGATGACGATTACCACGGGAGCATGCTCATTATCTTCAGGCGTGATAAAACGTCCGCGTTCCATCGTGATTCCCATGGCTTCGACGAAACCCGGATCGACAAGATAAAACATCGCCTGGTTCATGTCGTACTCATTCACGGGCTTGGGCTGTCCTTCGATCCAAAAGGCCTCGGTGGAATTATGGATCATCGGACGGGAGCCGAGAGTCGAGGAAACAGCTTGAACGCCGGGGATGGCTTGCATTTTTTCCTCGAACTGGCGCAGTCGGGCGCGCGTTTCCGACGCGTTGGTTGTCGGGGTGGTCGGCAGCGACAAACTGAAGGTAATGGCATAGCTTGGATTGAAACCCGGATCGGCACGCCATAACGCGTCGAGGCTGCGAACCATCAGTCCCGCGCCGACGAGCAAAATCAGAGCCATGGCCACTTCGACGATGACGAAAACTCCTTGAATTCCGTGGCGGGTGCCGCTCGAGCCCCGGCCACTTTCCCGCAGTATCTCCTGCAAATTGACACGGGAAGTCTTCAGCGCGGGAGCGAGACCAAACAAGATTCCGGCAAAAAGCGAGACGCCAAGGGTAAATAGGAGCACGCGGGAGTCCAGAGAAATCTCGCTCGAGCGCGGCAATGCGCTGGGCAAAGTTCTGAGCACCGCCTGAGTGGCTCCATAGGCCAGAAAAAGTCCCAGCACTCCGCCCAAACCGGCGAGCAAAACGCTCTCGGTGAGAAGCTGCCGGATGACGCGCGTTTGGCTTGCACCTAGCGCCGCTCGAATCGCAAACTCACGCGACCTGGCCATCGAGCGTGCCAGGAGAAGATTGGCAACGTTGGCGCACGCAATCAGCAGCAAGAAGCCAACCGCGGCGAGCAGCACCAGCAACAATTGCTGGACGTTTCCAACCATGTCTTCCTTCATCGATATGACTGTGACGCCAACGCCCTTGTTGGCTTCCGGGTAGGCCACGGCGAGGTTCTGCGCGATGCTCTCCATATCTGCTTTCGCTTGCGGTAGCGTTATACCTGGCTTTAGGCGACCGATCGCTCCCGAACTGTGAGCGATTCGGCGATCGTGAAACATTGCCTCATTCCACTGTCCGATGGGCGTGTAGACGTCACGGTGCTGGCCATAAAAAGTGAAGCTCGCTGGAATCACTCCCACGATCGTGTAGGAGGTGCCATTCAGGACGATCGATTGCCCGGTGATATCTGAAGATCCAAATTCGCGTTCCCAGAAACCCCCTCCGAGAATCACGACGGGCGCGACACCCATCTGATCGTCTTCGTGCCGAAACGCTCGGCCAAGAATTGGCTTTACGCCCAGCGTTGAAAAAAAATCGGAGGAGACCATGTATCCGCTCACGCGCTCCGCCTCGCCCTTGCCGGTTAAGTTGAAGTCTTCACCGTGGTACATCGCCATTGTGGACACTGTTTGTGTATCGCGCTGCCAGTCGAGGAAATTCAGGTAAGCAATCGGTGCTCGATCGAATCCCGTGCTCTTTCCGTAGAGGGCGACGAGCTGGCCGGGATGTAGAAAAGGCAACGGATTCAGCAGCACTCCGTTGACGATCGAAAACAGAACCGTATTCGCAGCAATGCCGAGTCCCAGCGTAAAAATGGCGATCGCGGCGAAACTCGGTGACTTAAGCAGCATGCGAGCGGCGTAATGCAGGTCTTGGAATAGAGTGGTCATTGTTTACGCGGAGCGATCACGCTCGACAACTGCCAACTATGGTCGAGACTCTGGCCGGACAACCTGTAACGGCCGTCATTGAAACTTGCGTCCTCCACTCTGCGTCTTGACTTGCGAATCCTGAACGATTTCTCTGACACCGCACGAGACGCAGGCCGCAGGAGCGCTGCAGCAGATACCGAAGAATGGCAACCGTTCCGACCAACATATCAGGCGCTGCCACACACAGCCTCGTGTAGCTTGTGCGCTTCGACGATCGGTTGAGGTTGCCGCACGCCTGCGTCCGATGAATTTCCGAAGCAATCAAGCCGCGCTACGTCGCACCAGATCCAGAGACGGCTCTCTTAGCAAGATTCGCACCGCACCTTTATTGCGGTGCACTCCATACCGATTGCGGACTCATCGGGGACAGTAAGTCCGAATCAGAAGACACCTAACGGACTAGCTCGCTTCGCTTTCGGGAGCAGAGTAAATCGTGACGATGATGACTGTCTTGAATGTATTTGACCCAAGAGATCGCGAGAGCCCCTCCGCTCTTTCCGGATCTGCTACGACCTATATCAGAACCGTTGTCCGTTATTCTTCAAGCCACGCAACGAGCACCGTGCCGCTATCCACGACCCTTCGGCCGTTTCGATGATTTAACAGGTCGTACGCCACCCTGAAGCGAAGTCAGTCTGTACTTATATAAGTATCTACTGATGTGATCCAATCGCTCCACTTCTTTCAAGGAGAACATCTTGAAGATTGATGTCCTACGCTAAATTGGAGCCGTTACACGCGAGGTCCAGACCCGCGATCTTGACGGACGGCCCGCCCGCGTTACGGTTCTCTCCTGTGCCTACGATACCAACATCCACGACGTCTGGGACGCCATCACGAACGCTGAGCGCATCCCGAGATGGTTTTTGCCGATCTCCGGAGATCTGCGCCTCGGAGGCCGCTACCAATTGCGTGGCAATGCGAGTGGACAGATCACGGCTTGTGAGCCGCCCTCTCGTTTGGCAATTACCTGGGAATTTGCCGGTCAAGTCAGTTGGGTTCATGTGGGGCTTACGAAACTGTCGGACGACGGGACGCGCTTGCAGCTCGAACATATTGCCCATGTACCGGATGAATTCTGGAGTCGGTACGGCCCGGGAGCTGTGGGAGTCGGATGGGACCTGACGATTATGGGGCTTGGCCGGCACTTATCGACCGGCAGTTCGGCCAACCCGATAGAAGCTGGGTCCTGGTTGGCGTCGGAACAAGGCAAGGATTTCGTGCGCCGCACCAGCAACGAGTGGTGCCAGGCTTTTGTCTCGGCTGGTGCAAACGAGTCGGATGCCGTCGGTGCAGCAAACCGGACGACCGCATTTTACATTGGTGGAAGTTAACGTAATGAGAGGGGCATCGCACGCCTTCGATGTTCTCGGCGACCCAGTCCGCCGCCGCATACTCGAGTTTCTCGTAAACGGAGAACGGAGTGCCGGCAGAATTGTCGCCGCGATTGAGCGAGAGTTCGGCATTTCGCAGGCGGGCGTGTCTCAGCACCTGAGGGTGTTGCGAGAAAGCGGGTTTGCAAAGGTCCGTACGGATGGTCCGCGCCGTTTGTACTCGGTCGCCTCTCGGCCCCTTCAGGAGGTGGACGCCTGGCTCGCGCAGTTCCGTGGCTTTTGGGAGCAGCATCTCAACGCACTCACCGCCGAGATCGCGCGAGGCAAACCGGAACGGCGTAAATAGTGCTGCGGACCTCTTAGATGTCTATGCAACAGTTTTCTGCAATCCTCGGAAGAGCCCAAACTTTGCACAACGCAACCGAGAGCGACACTCTCTCCTAATTCGCCCGACGCAAGATTTGCACGATTCTTCTTCAAAATTTCCGTACCCCACAATCTTGCGATTTGCTGTCAACGGCAACTACTAGCGCGTCCACGTCCTGTCGTCATCCCTCCTCCACGCTCAGGATTTGCACCTAACCCAGATCGGTCATCACCGGAAGAACGTACGGGCTTTATCGAGCGCGACGGCGTCGACCAGCACATCTCCGGGCCGACTACCGTTTCCCAGCAACACTCCGCCAAAATCCATCTTGAGATAATCGGCTATGTTTTCAAGCATGCCAACAAGTGGATCCGCCCGGGACGCGTCTTCCTCGCTCAGTGCCGAGACACCCCAGAGTTTTTTCCCCGCCATTCGGGCCCTGAAGTCCGCACCAGGAACGCGCAGCCATGCGCTCCAGTAGTCAAGATACAGCTTGGCGCTAGCGGGGACACCGTACCAATAGAGCGGAACAACGAAGACGAGGTCGGTGGTGGCGAGTGTGGCGTCAAACAGAACACGCTCATTGCCCTCCGGTTGGGGATAGACGCCGACAGAATGACGAATGTCCTCGAAAGGAGGGAGCGGCAGTTCCATAAGGCGAAGCCACTGCCGCTCGATAGCGGATGGAAGCTGTTCGGCAGCCTTGCGCGTCAGCAATTCGCTGTTTCCATCCCGACGAGCGCTCGCGAGGATGAATGTAAATCGACGAGCGCTCATGGAGCGCGTAACGCCTTCACTAGTCATGATCTTCTCCGAGTCTGTGAATTGGGCGTTGTCGAGCCGAGACCTCGCACCTATCGGGTCACAAGGCGCCAATGATCGCCCGATTTTCGGTGGCCGCGCGCGCCGAATCAAACCAGTTTTACCATCCAAGATGGCCGCACTCGGAACCAAGCTGCAGTGCTGTGCGGCTGTAGGTTACCAATCCAGTTGAGCGCCTGACTGTGGCTACCAGTGCTGACGCGACCGCGCGAAATAAAAGTACAAGCTAACAACCAAACGAGGGCCCGGCCAGCCGCTCACATCCAATCGCATATCCGAAACGATCAACTATCGCGTAACTTTGCGAACGCCCGCACAGGAAAGCTACCCATGCCCTTGATTTTGATCGGCACCGCAGTGAAGGTGAAACGCTCCATCGGGAGCTGATCGAGATTACACAGGTGCTCCACAATGGGAATTCCCGCCCCCAAGAGAGTCGTATGCACCGGACGCGCACCACCAGCAATGTCGTCGATGTTCAGCGAATCGATCCCGACCAGCGCGGCGCGTTGCTCCTTCAGATAGATCGCAGCGGCTTCCGTCAGGAAGGAGTGACCCTCAAAGTATCGATCGGTCGCCCAATACCTGGCCCAGCCTGTATGTACGAGCACCGCCTTGCCCGTCACGTCAATCGGAACAAAGACGTCTCGGTCCACTGCTCGGTCGGACACGCCTTCAGCGCGCACGACCACGGCCTCCAGATCTGCCAGACCTGACAGCTCGAGTTCGGAGACGTCCGCGCCTTGCTGAAAACGATGAAAGGGACTATCGATGTAGGTGCCCGTGTTGGCAATCATCTCTATTTTCCCTATCTGAAAGGAAGTGTTCTCGTCATAAAACACCTTTGACTGCTCGCGACTCATGTAATCGCAAATCACAGGCGCCGGAAAACCCTTGTAGGTAATCAAACCCTCCGTAATCAAGTGACTCAGATCGATGAATCGGAAATGCCTCCCGGCCCGACCCGTATCAGGCTCAAGGGCCCTTCGCTTGTGCTGCCCAAAGATCACGTTCCTGTTTAGGATGTGGACGTTATCCTCCGTCAGCAGATGGAGATCCTTGACGATACGGGCGGCGAGCTCCCGATCGCTGATGTCACTGCCTTCTGTATCCAAACGAAATTTTTGCCCTTTCACCTTGCCTTGATGAGAATCAATTTCGAAGTCAAACTCCACACCCTTGGCCATCGTTTCCTCCGTTATAGACGCGACAGGGCCCTCAAGCGGTAATCTAGGCATTTCTGTTAGGCGACGCGCAGCAGCCATTTCGTCATCGCCTTTGCTAACTCGGCTGAGCTTTGCTAGGGCGTCTTCAGGGATGAAGCATCAGGCCGTTGGTGACCTTGTCGATTTCCTTGCGATCCCCGTGGAGTGCGATGCCAATAAGATCTAGACTATCCGTTGGAACCGCCGCGACTGCAGCGCGATTATCAGCGTCGTTGTTGGTCGTGAACAGCGCGCCAGTGTAGATTGAAGGCGTAAGGCGAAGCTCGACGGCTCGCCGCAGTGATCGGGTCAGATGCTCTGCTGGTCCTGCGAAAACCAAGATTGGCTGCCGGACGAGCGGCCCATAGGTTTTACCGGAAGCATCGACATAACACTCTCCCGCGAGTTCCGGATAGAGTCCGACGAGCCCGCCTCCGAGAAAACACGCGACGTTGAGTTTTTGCCAGGTGGCGAGATCCTCGCGCACCACGATAGCGATCTTAGTGGGGAAGCTCATGAACACGATTCTGAAGCAACACGACCAGGCTCGTCTTGAACGATCGTGCAGCGCCTCACCTAACGATTGGATCAGGTTCGCGCCACCGCAGGCAGGCCTGCAGCGGATCGAGGCGTTCTTTGAAGGCCACGCGTACGACCCACATCGGCACGACACCTACGCTGTGGGCTATACGATGAACGGCGTGCAGTCCTTCGACTACCGCGGCAGTCGAGCTGACAGCATTAGGGGAAAGGTCCTTGTCTTGCATCCCGATGAGCTCCACGATGGGCGCGCCGGGTCGGATACAGGTTTTCGCTACCGGATGCTTTACATCGAGCCACGCCTCATTCGGAATGCGCTTGGCGAGAAGATGAGAACTCTGCCCTTTGTGCGCAATCCGGTCTTGAGCGATCCACGTTTGATGCAAGCGCTGTGGCAAGCGCTAGACGATCTGGATAGACCTCTCGAGGCATTGCAGAGGGACCAGGTCGTCCTATCTGTTGCGGAAGCGCTGCTGGTGCTCGACTCCTCAGCCACAGAGAAAGCCCCCTCCACGATTTCCGTCGCCGCGGTGGAGCGAGCGCGCCAGTTTCTCGATGCGCACCATGATCGGATCGTCTCTTCCGAGGAGCTTGAGATTCTCACCGGCCTAGACCGATACGCACTCGCGCGTCTTTTTCGGAGACAGTTTGGGACCAGCCCCTATCGATATCTGACATTGCGCCGCCTCGATCACTCTCGAGCTATGGTACGTGCCGGACATTCGCTCGCAAACTCAGCGCTTGCCTCCGGATTCGCCGACCAAAGCCACATGACGCGACAATTTAAGCAAGCATATGGGATGTCGCCGAGCCATTGGCGAGCAATCTGCCTCACGAGTTCAAGGACGAAGGTGAGGCGCTAGGCTCGCTCACACCGATCCCTTGTCATCCGCAGGTTCAGTAAGAGAGTGGGGATCAACGATAGCTGCTCGGTTTGCAGGATAGCGGAGACGCCTAGTAGTGAACCCACTGCACATCCAAGTACTCGATGTGGAGAGCGCGAAACGGCTGCTGCCTGGCAGCGATCGTGGGCGAGTGACGTTGGGGCTTCATTGCAGGCGCGCTTAGCCTATAGGAATCGCGCTGAACAATGCAGCTAGGTGATGGGCCCCGAAACCAAGGTCGCCGATGGGTGCGTCGGTTCTAGAGCTCTGCGTGGGCTAACCCCGCAAACGGCACGCCAACGTCGGCGCGTGCCGTCGGCACTAAAGTGGATTCCTTCACAATCACCCTGCACGCTACCGAGAGTGCGAGCCGCGGGCACCCACCAACTGAATTCGCGTTTCGACTGGCTCAGCTGCTGAGCGTTTGGTGCTCTGCCGCCCGCGGAGTATGATTTTGCGCGGAGGATTCGAATGGTGATTGGCCACAGAGTGAAGGCGTTGCGAGCACAGCGAAATATGTCCCAGGGCGACGTCCAAAAGCGCACCGGACTCCTCCGCTGTTACATTTCACGCGTCGAGAACGGTCACACAGTTCCATCCGTCGACACCCTGGAAAAGATCGCCACAGCGTTGCAAATTCCGATGTGCCGGTTTTTCACGGATGAAGAACACGTGAAGCGGCCGAAGATACCTGCGGAAATCCCTCCAAGTCGGGCAGCTAACTCGAAACAGGACCGCGAACTCCGGGCGTTCGCCAAATACATTTCACGCATGGACGATAAGTACCACGGGCTTCTGTTTCACATGGCTGCGAAGATGGCGAGCAGGGCTTAGTCCTGGCTCGAACCCTTATCGATCGGCAATTGCGCGAGCAAGTCAAATGCATTCAAGACTGGTACCGCTCCCCAGTGGCACTGTTTGGAATGTGAGCGATTCCGATCTCTCTCAAACAAGTTGGTTCGCAATTTGCAGGGTCGCAAATCCATTGCTTGTCCCGGATGCTCATACACGATCGCAAATATTATTAGTCCTCGAAAATGTACTCCGGATGAAGCGCGCGGGCTTGCGCTTGGGATTCACATACGGACAACTATTCTCGTAGCGCTTTTTGAAATCTCTCGTACGGTGGTGTAGCGCAGCGTCCGCATCGTACTTACTTCCGGGGACGGCGTAATACAGGGCTGGTCCCCGACTTCATAGGCTACATTTGGATTGTTCAATAATGTGTCGCTCCAACCAGGCGAGAACCTCAGGTCACACGAGATTATGAAATTTCACAAAATCGCTGTTACCTTCGCCGCGCTCACGGCGGTCGCCGGATGCCTGGTTTCTACCGGGCTCGCCACAACCAAATCCCATCCCATTCACGCGGCCGAACACCGCGCGGAACAGGGATTCTCAGACGCGGGGAAGGGGGCGCTATCGTTCGAGCTGAATAACGCTGTTAGTCGCGGCGACACGCCGGGTGTCGTCGCCCTCGTCGTCGGGCGCGACGACATGCTGTACGAAGGCGTGGCCGGCAAGCTTGATGTCGCGCACGGTACAGCGATGCCGGTGAACGCTATCTTTTCGATCGCATCAATGACGAAACCGATCACGTCGGTGGGCATCATGATCCTGTTCGAGGAGGGCAAGCTCAAGCTCGACGATCCCGTGTCGCAATACCTGCCAGGCTTTGACAGGCTGCAGGTCATTACCAAGTTCGACGAGAAGGACGCAACCTACCAGACGCGGCCCGCAAAACGGCCGATGACGATTCGCCATTTGCTGACGCATACCTCCGGCATCGCCTACGGATTTTCGAATCCGATCGAGTACCGGCTCACGGAGGTGACGAACAAGGACGAGTGGGAGCTGCCTCTCGTGAACGATCCTGGCGACAAATGGAACTACGGTCCCAGTACTGCGGTCCTCGGCATGATCATCGAGAAAATCGCAGGCGAGTCGCTCGAAGATTACTTCCAGCAGCGCATCTTCCGACCACTGGGGATGGGGGATACATCGTACGCCGTGCCAGCCGCCAAACAGTCACGCGTCGCGACGAAGTACATCCGCGTAGGGGATCTCTTGCAAGAGCGGCCGCGGAAGAGCATTCCATCAACACCGACGCCCCCGTTCCGCGGCGATGGCGGCCTCTACTCCACTGCGCAGGATTACGGAAAGTTCATGCAGATGTTGCTCGACGGCGGGCGTCTGGGGTCCGCGAGCATTCTCAGGGAGAGCTCTGTGAAGATGATGGGAGATAACAACATCGGGCCGATCTTTGTCGAGCTACAGCCCGGCGCAGACGAATCACTAGCCAAACCGTTTCCGCAGGGCGCCGGCCACGATAAATTCGGCCTCGGTTTTCAGATCGCGTCCGGCGAACCACGCTACGCAGAATTCCGCAGCCCCGGCAGCATGAGCTGGGCTGGTATTTACAACACCGAGTTCTGGATCGATCCGGTGAAGCACATCGGTGGCGTCATGATGATGCAGGTGCTACCGTTCTACGACGACGGCGCCCTCCGGACGCTTCACGACTTCGAAGAGTCGGTGTACCAGAACCTGCGGTAAGCAAGGGACGCGCGACGCCCGCTGGAGACAACTCCGCTTGAAATGGCCCTGGGCTACCTCGCTGCAGATTTCTCATCGACAAAATGCCGGGGTGAACCCCGCGGAATCCGGCTGGATGCAGTACCCGAGTTCGTGGAAAATCAATGCCTTTACCAATCGCGCTCCCAACATTGCCAATTCCGCTAACCGGTCGAGTGTTCCACAGCGCAAGGGCCCGCGTGTGCGAAGTGAAGGGTGATTTCATTACACCGTACAAGATGTTTGAAGATACGCCGGCCTTGCAGGATGCGTTCGCCTAGAGTTTTCAGAAGAGCCCGCTGCACCTGCCGACGTATTGTTTGCCGGCGTCTGCCACGCGGATAGCGGTTGGGATGGCGTGCAACGATTCCTCGGCTGCGGAAAGTTTCAGGAGGAAAATCATAAATGGATAATAGGGAAGAAGTTCAGCCGGGCTTGATTGTCAAGGTGAAGGATGCGGTAGAGCGGATGCAGGGTGCGTATCTTAACGATATCTTGGCTAAAGTGAATGACCATGTCGTGCGGGTGAGCGTAATGACGGAGCCTTATTTCTGGCACCGTCACCCCGAGTCTGATGAGACTTTTCTCGTGCTCGAAGGGCAGCTTGGGGTTGAATTCCAAGATCATGACATCGTAGTCGGCGCGGCAGAAATGATCACGGTTCCACGGGGGGTCGTACACCGAACACGTCCGATTGGCGGACGCTCCGTAAATCTCACGATAGAGAGTCGCGCCACCACGACGGAAAGGCTCGACGTCGCGCCCGGGAACGCGGCGGAAAACGCCGCTCCAGGCGCTTGTAAAGTAGCAACAGACTCGTTGAACGGATTCCGATAGCGTCCTGGTGTTGCTTTGCGTGCCGTATGACCGACTGCGTTGGGGAAAATCCAGGTCCGGCACACTGCAGAGACTTTCGCAGTGTGAACTTTCAGCGACTTTCTGGCCGAAATTCACGAATCAGGAGATCGGTTAATCGTTTGACGTGCGCGAGCCGGCCCGTTGGGCCGAGCATGGCAACGGACCAGTTCCTGCTGAATCCATTTTTTCCGATCGGAAGCCCCACGAGCGATCCGGCTTTCAGGTGTGTGGAAATGACCCAGCGTGATAACGCTGCAACTCCGAAGCCCGCCTTCACCAGCTCCAGGATGGCTTCGGTCAGTGGAATCTCGTAGGTGTCCGCAGGAATGACTTTGGCGGGACGCAAAATGCGATGCAGTAACACGTTATGATTCGGAGAACAGTTATGCGCGATCAATCGTTCGGCTGCAAAGTCTTCAGGCATTACAGCCTGCCGCTTGGCCCAAGGGTGCGATTTGGAAACGACTGCCAGAACTTGGTCGCTAAAAATTCGTTGCGCATGAATGCGCCTGTCCTTGCGATGAAACTGATCGACAATCGCAACATCAACTTGCCCCTGGAGCAACGCATGCATCGGGTCCGAAGTGGCGTCCAGGACGATGCGCAGGTCGCACCCGGGACACTGTTGCTTGTACTGCTTGAGAACTTTCGGCAACCAGTCGTAGCAGGTATAGCATTGTGTCGCGAGTCGAAGAACTACCCTTTGCGCTTTTGCTTTCGACCGCACGCCTTCTTCCGCCTGCAACACCGCCGCGAGAATCTCGTTTGCAGATCGGTCTAGAGCAAGCCCAGGGGCGGTAGGTCTCATGCTCCGCCCCAAGCGGTCGAACAGCCGGACGTCAAGACGATCTTCCAGGCTCGAAAGCCGATGGCTCAGAGCGGACTGACTGAGGTGCAGACTCAAGGCCGCGCGGCTTAGCGTTCCATGCTTACATACCGCCGCGATGAGGCTCAAATCTCCAAGCTCAAGTGCAGTGGTGTGAATTGGATTCATACGTTAGATGCAAACATATCACGCCGTGCATATCACAGCAAAGCTTATAATGGGATTCGTTTGCGAATATCAAAGGAACGGACATGAAAAACGGGAAAACGAGTTCAGGTTCTCCGGCGACAGTCTCACTCGAACGAGAGTTGGCAGCCATCCAGAAATTCTTCAGCCCTCAGACCGTCGCCCTGGTGAACGATACCGCGATCAAAATCACCAAACTCAAGGGAGAGTTTCTGTGGCATTTCCATGAGGCGGAGGATGAACTCTTCTTGGTCCTCGAAGGCCGCTTGCTCATGAAGCTCCGAACAGGCGACGTTTGGGTGAACAAGGGAGAGTTGATTGTCATTCCCAAGGGCGTGGACCATTGCCCGGTCGCCCCTGAGGAAGTCCACATCATGCTGGTCGAGCCTCAGGCCATCAAAAGAACGGGGAACGTCACTGACATTCCGCAGGCTCATCGCGAGCCATGAAACTCAACGACCAGCTGAAGCAGTACAAGCATACAACCAGGCAAAAACTTGCCGAAGGCAAGAGGCGCATTCTCGAAGAGCACGTGCGCAACCTGCAGTTGTCCGGAGTCGCCAGCGCTACGCCGAAGGTGGGGAGCCCGGCTCCGAATTTCACGTTGCCCGACCACGAAGGCAAGGATTGGGAACTGGCAAAAGCGTTGCGGTCGGGCCCGGTCGTTCTGAAATTCTACCGCGGCACCTGGTGCCCCTATTGCAATATTGAGCTGCGTGCTTACCAATTGCGGCTCGCGGAGTTTCGCAGAAGAAAGGCGGCTTTTGTGGCCGTCTCCCCGGAAAGGCCGGATTTCAGCCAGTCTTTCATAACCAAAGAAGAAATCGAGTACCCGGTGTTGAGTGATTTTAAGAATGCCGTTGCACGACGGTATGGCCTGCAATTCACCGTTGATGACGCCCTGCGAAACCTAATGAAGGAGTTCGGCAACAACCTGGCAGAGAAGAACGGCGAGCAAAGCTGGACCCTACCTGTTCCCGGAATATTCGTCATCTCCAGCGCGGCGCGAATCGAGTACGGCTTTGCTGAACCGGATTTCACGCTGCGCGCTGATCCCGAAGAAGTCTTGGCCGTTCTAGACCGATTGTAAGTTAGTCGGCAGTTGGTCGCGTCTGTCGAGAGGCTGCGCTGCGCCGAGGTCTGGTGTCACGGCCATCGCTCAATTTTGGGTGTCGCGCAATCCGACAGATCTCCACCTGTTCTCGTAAGAAACCAGGGAGCTACAAAGTAACGAACCACATGCTGCGCGCCCCGAAACTCGCGCTCTCTAAAAGGAGTTGGAACAATCCAGGTGAATCTATGCACAACACTTCTCGCTGGTTCGACTACGATGCACAGCCGGCGCTTGACATTGCGGACGAGATCATCGGAGAGGGCAAGAATGTTGTTGTTCATGACATCTCCTACGTCGGAGCCGATTCACGCGTAGGCGCGTACCTGGTGACGCCAAAGGGACCTGGCCCATTTTCAGGCGTTCTCTTCGGACACTGGGGTCACGGCACGCGAGCCCAATTCATTTCAGAAGCAAAACTCTACGCCAGAGGCGGCGCAATCTGTCTGATTCCAGACTACCCCTGGGACAGAAAGGAACCGCTGCGACGAACCCTCAACCATTTCGACGGACCACAGCTGGATCGAGAGACCTACATCCAAACGGTCATCGAATTCCGCAGGGGGCTTGATCTGCTGCTCATGCTCTCCCATGTGGATCCGGCACGAATCGCATACGTTGGCCACAGCTACGGGGCACAGTGGGGTGCAATACTGGCGGCAGTCGACAAGCGGTTCAAGACACTGGTGCTAATGGCCGGCGTTCCTGGAATCGCTGATTACCTTATGGACAGTGCCCATCCCGATGCGGTGGAACTTCGGAAGACGCTGCCTGCTGGAGATTTGGGGAAATACGTAGACGTCATGGGCACGCTTGACGCGATTCACTTCATTGGTCGCAGGCCGCCGGTTCCGTTGCTTCTGCAATTCGCTCGCTATGAACAGTATTTTGACGAAGCTTCGGCACAACGCTTCATCCACGAGGCCGGAGACCAGAATGCGGTCATCTGGTATGAAGCGGATCATGGATTAAGTGATCCGCAGTCTCTCGTTGATCGGCACCGCTGGCTCACCGATCACCTTGCATTGCGTGACGAAGTCCGTCCGCATCATGTCGACGGAACGTCGGTGCCATAGCTCGCAGGGTTCTGCTGGTGAGCCAGGACGTGTGTCACTACGGATTCATTTAACGATCGGTTTGCCGTCGAACCGGGAGTGCCGCAAGGAACGGAGAGTTGACTGCGAATGAAGGCCAATTGGAAAGAAGAGTTTGAATGCAGCATTCTTGTCGGAGGACGTATTTTGCCGCGCGAAGGACGGGAGGTCCTTCCGGTGTGCAATCCCGCTGAGGAAACGACGGTAGGTTCCGTGGTGTGTGCTTCACCGGACGATGTTTACCGAGCGCTGGAAGGTGCAATTGCAATCAGATTGCCGTGGAGAAACCGTCGACCCTCAGAGAGGGGGGCGATCCTTTTACGCGCCGCGACCTATCTGAGACAGCGACTGCCGGGATTTGCTCGGCTGCTCACCCTAGAACAAGGAAAGACTCTGGCAGAGTCCACCGCAGAATGGGAAAGGGCCATCGAGACGTTCGAGTGGCATGGCCGGGAAGCCGAACGACTGAACGCTCCCACAACGATCACGAGCTTGCGAGGAGATCGGATCATCATCCCGGAACCGATCGGCGTTGTAGCGGCATTCACACCCTGGAACTACCCCGTTGTGATCATCGCGCGCAAACTGGCCGCCGCACTTGTCGCCGGCTGTCCGGTAATCCTTAAGGCGGCCGAGGAGACTCCGAGCAGTGCCGCGGCCATTGCCGGCGCATTGCTTGACGCCGGCTTACCTCCTAACGCACTGCAGTTGCTCTTTGGAAGACCAGCTGACATTTCATCGCTGCTCCTGGCGTCGCCGACAATTCGGGTCATGTCATTCACTGGGTCGACTCGGGTCGGGAAACAACTCGCCCACCTAGCCGCCAATCGCCTTATCCGGACGGTACTCGAACTCGGCGGACACTCTCCGGTGATTGTGACTGCAGATTCCGACATCGAATCCGCGGCCACCGCCATCGCTGCATACAAATATGAATGTGCGGGACAGAGTTGCAATGCGCCTAGCCGCATCTACGTCGAGCGCCCGGCCTATGATGACTTTGCTACTGCAATTGTCGAGATTTCGAGCAAGCTGAGAGTCGGTTCTGGGTTTGATCCCGAGGTGGACATGGGCCCCCTTGCGAACGCTCGCCGACTCGATGCGATGCAGGTACTTGTCTCCGATGCGATCTCAAAGGGAGCTAGCATCGGTTGCGGAGGAGTTAGACTGCCTCGACCCGGGTATTTCTTCCCTCCCACAGTGCTTTTGGACGCGGACGAACGCGCACGAATCTTCCACGAGGAACCTTTCGGTCCGGTGTTGCCCATTGCGGCGGTAGAGTCAATTGAGGAGGGCATCAGGCGCGCGAATTCGAATCCGTACGGTTTGGCGTCCTATGTCTTCGCCGGCAATCCACGCCTGGCCTCCGAAATTGCCTCCCAGCTAGAGGCGGGCAGCGTCGGCATAAATCAATTGAAGGGAGTTGCGCCAGACATTCCATCTTCTGGTGTCAAGGAGAGTGGATACGGTTACGAGGGTGGTGCGACGGGAGTCCAAGCGTTTCAAAACCGCAAGGTACTCAATCACGTAGCGGCGTGAGAGGAGCATTCACAACTTCATCGCCGTTGTCGTTAACGCAAAATCAGGGGCGCCGGGTAAGCTCATAGGCCAGCTGACTAGGAGTTTCCATCGTCCGACCTAACTCGGCCCCTCCTGCGCCGCGGTGCCTTCCTCGCAGAGTGGTTCGAGATGTTCGTCATGCCGCCGCTTCCTTGTGGTTCGCTGCCTGGAATGAAATGGTTCGCAAGACGCGAAATCGTTCGCTTCGCCTCTTCCACAATCTCACGCACGATGGTTGCTGCTGGCTGGACCTGATGAATCAATCCGGCGCTCTCACCCGCATACAGAGCACATGCTTCCCAGTCGCCTCGCATGTCGGCGACAGGTGGCGTGTCGTCGTAGCGGAGTATCTCTTTTCCGTTGGATTTTTGTCCAATGACTTGGCCTTCATTGGGGCGCGCACCGCGCGCTGGACACTGCGCCTCGTGCCATGCCTTCACCGTCGAATTCCGCAACACGCGGTGTGGTGCGTCTCGCCAATCACCGTCAAATAGAGTCAGGTAATCTGTTTCATTTTCCTTTGCGCTTATTAGCCGCTTCTTGAATTCGCCATGAGCCCGTGATTCGGCGCTTGCTGAGAACCGGGTGCCCATCCACACTCCCGCCGCACCCAGCGCTAGCGCCGCCACGAGGCCCCGACCATCAGCCACCCCGCCCGCTGCGACCACCGGGACGGGCGATACGGCATCTACTACCGCGGGAATCAGCGCCATGCTTCCTGTCGTACCTCGTACGTGCCCACCGGCCTCGAATCCCTGACAGACGATGATATCCGCCCCGGCTGCAGCGGCGCGCTGTGCTTCGTCGGTACTCCCTACGATTACCATCACTTTCACGCCGGCTCCACGCAAGTGAGAGATGTAAGGGCCCGCATCTCCCCAGAAAAAGGAGATGACTTTTGCTCCTGCGGCCACACAGGCGTCCAAACGCTCCATCTGATTCCATTCGAGCACGAGATTGATTCCAAATGGTGCTCGCGTGGCGAACTGGGTCTGTTCTATTTTTCGCCGGCAATTCTCCAAAGAATCCCAAGAAAGGGCCAAGGTTCCTAGCCCGCCAGCTTCGCTCACGGCCGCGGCCAGCTCGGGACACGAAAAACTTCCAATCGGCGCCTGGACAATAGGTACGCGGATTCCCAGAGAAACAGTAAGAGCTGTCGCAAAGTCCATGACTTCGGTCTCCATTGTTTCACCTCTCGCATCATTTTTTTGCGCGGCTCAGCGGGGCGGTGCGGGTATGCCACAGCGGTTCGCTGAACATACTTCCTAAGAAAACTATCCCCCGTTCTTCAAAAATTCGCATGGAGCAGGAGCATCCCATTACGGAAACTGTACTCACCTCTGGTCAGTGGACGAAGCGTATCGCCCGTGTCGATGTAAAAGAAAAAAAGCACGCGCCGTTACCTTCACGGACCATTTACTGCCGCAACGATTAAGCGCTGCCACTCGTTTTCCTGGTCACGCGCCATGAAACTCATGACGCGACGGCCCATGAGGAAATGACGGGTCTCGACCAGACACGCCGCAAGGCTCTTCTCGCCGACACAGGCTAGGACAGTGAGCTGATTCGCAAGGACGCTTGGCTCGCGGAAAGGTTCCGGTCGTCCTTTTAATGATCGGTCGTAGAGTTCAGCGCTGCGTCTCGCCACCCGATACCAGGAGACCCCTGATAGTTTCCTCGCAGCGATCAAGCTCTCCTCGACCAAACTCCGGCTATTCTTGGTCGACACAGCCGAACTCCGGCGCAAAGATGTATGGGGCCTTGTGGTCCAAGCGCTTAACAGCATTGGGGATACATATCGAGAGAGAACTAACAATCGCCATGTTTCCAGGATATGTAGTCCCTACTTTGTACGTCCGTTAATCGCGTATGTATATAATGATACGCAGCGCCGGCCGGTTTACTGCCCGGAAATGACCACTTACCGGATCATAAGGCCTTTCTAGTCATGGGTTTGCGTCCATCCGCGCACAATCAGTACTGCATCATTTTCGCCACACAGGGCAGCCACAGAAATATTCACCAAACTCAGGGAAACCGCAAGCGCTGACACTAGGCGCTTGTGCCTGGGGCCTGGGGCCTCGAACGATTCAAGAAACTACGCGAATCCCGTGAATTCCCTACTTCGGCCTTCAATATCGTCGGCGCAGGAAACTCACCGGGGATGGGCCGACGGCCTCCTGGACCCATAATTCTTTGTAAATGTGCTATTCCAATCGGCGGCCACTGAGTTCTTGTTCATTTCCTGCCAGGCTTGTCTCGGTTCCGCAAGGCAATTCGACGAAAAGGGAATCGCTTCCCAACCACAACTGCGCAAGCATTCTCAGATTCTGTCGGTACGTTCGAGAGGATGGGTACTGCTTGCCTCCCCTCGTACAAACCAGATACTCTCCCCCCGCGCGGTGATGAATTTCCTGGACCTGTGAAGCGTTCACAACGATGGAGCGATGAATCTGAACGAAACCGTGGTGCCTGAGCTTTTCAGCGATGGCCGAGATAGAATCTCGGATCAAGTGAGATCCGGACGATAACACGAGCAAGATATAATTTTCTGCGGCCTCTACGGCGATCAATTCTGCCAGATCAATGAACAAGACACCTTGCGGCTTCTTGACCGCGATCCTGCATGGCTTCGATTCAAGAGAGGCGGGCTGCAGCAACTGATCTTCTCCTCCATCGGAACTCCATAGAGCAAATCACGAACACGAAAGTCAATATCTCTTCGCCTAGCAAATCTATCTAGCATCGACGACAGCCAAGTTCCAGTCGATGCGTGCCGAAAATACAAATGGAAAAATCCCGGCGGTTCCAGAATGTCAGCGCAACGTTTCTATTAGACGGCAGATGGTGCGCGTACAAACATGAAATGTTCAGATCGAAGACATGAATATTTTTCAAGCAACTTCATTGGCGCCTGACCGCCCGCACCCCGTGGAATCTGTATTTAAGACACCCGAAGGGTCTCCAAATTTCAGCTGCGCACGAGCGAGTTTGCTGCTCCAGTCTGCAACAGAAGAATCGGTTAGTTCCGATAACCCCTCCTTGAAACGTCAGGCGGACGACCGAGTTCCATGCCAGGTTCCAATTCCCACGCCGGTGCAAATCTCTGCCTCACCACACTGCTCGCTTTTTTAGACGCCCGAGCGACTGCGGTGGCAGGAATGTCCTCGGTCCAAAGTTCCAGAGATCTGGCCGGCCTGGACCACAACTTAGCAATCGCGGAAATGGTGAGAAAAAGTCCCCAGCGCCGTAGGCGCGACACGCTTTCGCCGGAAAAGCTTGGCGTCTCTTCGATTCGACGTTTGAAGTGCGGAATAAATGACGGCGCGCGTTGTGGCTACAGCCACCCTTGTTCTACAACCGCCTCGGCCTCAATTTCCACCAGCATCTCCTGCGAAATTAACCCGCTCACCTGAATCATCGAAGTCACCGGCAGGATTATCCCGAAGAATTCTCCGTGCGCGCGCCCCACCTTCTCCGAATCCGCCGCACTGGTAATGTACATGCGCGTCCGCACCACGTCCGTCAACCCCGCTCCCGCCTTCTGCAGCGCCTTCTCGATGTTCTTCAGCGTCTGCACCGCCTGCGCGTATGCGTCGCCTACGCCGACAATTTTTCCCTGCGCGTCCGTTGCCGTGGTGCCAGAAACCCACACGTTCGCGCCCAACCGCACCGCGCGCGAATAACCAATCACCGGTTCCCAAGGCGTTCCGCTCGAAATATTTGCTCGCACCATCAATTTTCTCCTTGTCGAGCTTCGCCCGAATCCGTTTCTAAGTTTGCTCGCCTCATATTGCAAGGATGGCACTCGAGTCGAGGCGTGTATTGAATGCATTTGACCTATTGGCGCCATTGCGGCGGATTATGATCATTTGTACCTAGGGCACTACGCGCGCAATCGCGAGAGCGGCCTCCGTGCAATTCCGTCCCCCGGGCCTCCTTCCCCACTAGAACCGGAGATAGAGCAGAATGATTATTTACGTGCTCGAGTGCACGAGAACCGCACAGGTCGCTGTTAACCGGTGTACTTTTTTTCGAACTTGACCTAACGTTTGGACCGCTCGTTGGTCTATACGTCAGCAGAGGGGAAAGAATTGATAATGCTTCACCTCGGATCGGCTCTGAGCGTTACTAAAATGACTCTCTTCCTCGTTGCTACAAATCCTCGAGCGCAAACTCGCCGTCGCCGTGGCGTCGTGACGCTTCCAACGTCCTGTGCGGCAGAAGTACAGAAGCCATTTGAATCGGCGGCCGCCGGCAACGCGTCGTAGAATCGCCGGATTATGCGAAAAAAAGAAATCTTTCCCAAGGTGAAAATTCTCGAAACAGAAAGACTTCTACTTCACCGCCTCACCCCGAGCGATAGTGCTTTCATCCTCGAACTCCTGAACGAGCCCGCTTTCCTGGAAAATATCGGCGATCGTGGCGTGCGCACGCTCGCCGATGCCTGTCGCTACATTTTGAACGGCCCCATAGCCAGTTACCGCAATGTCGGATTTGGCTCGTACCAAGTGACACTGAAAGATTCCGGTGCCCCCACGGGAATCTGTGGACTGCTCAAGCGCGATTCGCTCGACCACCCGGACATTGGCTTCGCGTTCCTGCGGAAGTATTGGTCACAGGGCTATGCCCGCGAATCCGCCGGCGCCGTCCTGCAGTACGGATGGACGACTTTGCGCCTAAAGCGCATCTTAGCCATCACCAAGCCGCACAATCAAGCTTCGGTAGCCCTTCTGGAAAAACTCGGCCTGCGCTTCGAGAAAAACATTGTGCTGCCTGACCAAGACTGCGAAAACAGACTCTTCGCCGCCAGCGCCCCGGGTTGAGAATAGTGTTTAGGGCGTGGCGGGCAGACGGAAATCCGCTCTTTCTTGTCTGTCCTGCATCCGCGACCATAAGCAGACCCGTCGGCTACGTGAAACTCGAGGGACGAAAACTCTTCTAGATTTCTTGCCTGAGAGGTCGGTGCTAGCTATGTCTGGGGTGCAGGGTCATGGGCCTGGCTTCAGCCGTCAGTGCAATTGTTTGGAACCGCGACGGCGATTTCAATCCTGAAATTCCCAGACGCATTGCGGCCAACAACAGCATCTAGCGTGTGGGCGGACTTCGCCTGATGCGGCTCTCGCAATGGTTCCTTCAGTCAACGGGCCACAGTGAGAGGAGATCTAAATCGGCTGCAAGTCGTATAAAAATCACGCTAGGCAAGACGCCGTTGATCGTGTTCCTCGTAAGTTCCCTCGTCTGGAGCCTGTACTTCGGCAACAGTATAGGTTCGCGTCTGTCTCGGCTGGGTGGACCGACACAATGTATTGGTGAATACGATCCTGCATCACATTTTCCCTGGTCGCCGCTTCTTGCATTGGTCGACGGTCCGAATAATCGCTGCAATGCTCATCTCGATGTCTTCGTCTGTCGTTGCCCAGGAGCAAACGCTGATGCGCATCGCTAATTGCCCTCTCCGTCTGGTCGAGCTGCACCAGCATGTACCCTCTTCCTGAATGGCTCTCACGCATTCCTCTGTCTCGGTGTCGCCGCCGAAGGAGATGAGTACTTGATTGAGAACCACATCGTTCAAGACCGCGTACCCAGCTGCAGCAAGCTCGGCTGCAAACCTTGCTGCCTGCTGACAGCTGCGTTCGATCATCTCTGCGATGCCGCTTCGTCCGAGCGATTGGATTGCAGCCCAAATTTCAACGCCCCGGGCCCTGTGCGACATATCAGGACTCCACTGTACGGGTTCCCGTTCTTGTCCTACCTGAAGGTACGCCGCATGTACGGACATCGCGGAACGAAGACTTTCAGGGTTCCGCACAAAAGCAAACCCGCAATCGTAGGGCACATTGAGCCATTTATGCCCGTCGAGCGCCCAAGAGTCAGCACCAGCGAAGCCGGCGGTTAGGTGGGCTCTCGCCGGCGATGCCGCAGCCCACATTCCGAACGCTCCATCTACGTGAACCCAAGACCCAGACTCATGAGCCCAACTGCATATTTCTCGAGCTTTATCGAATGCACCCGTATTCACATCGCCTGCCTGGATACAAACGATGGAAGGCTCAGCGATTCGAGGCAGCTTAGAAACTTCAATCCGGCCTTGATTGTCGGTGGGAAGGACGATCACTCGCTCACGGCCAAGGCCAAGCAACGCCAGTGCTTTTAGGACGGATGTGTGGGCTTCTTCGCTTACATACACAGGAATGGGCCGTGCTCCGAACAGTCCCAGTGCTTCCACGTCCCGTCCGTCATTCCATAAAATCTGGTGTCGAGCGGCCGCAAGGCCAGTCACGCTCGCAGCTGTGGCCCCGGTAACAAGGGCTCCCGCGCACGATTGAGGCAATCCCAGGATATCGATGAGCCACACGAGACTGATCTCTTCCAGGAACGCGCCGACAGGAGACAAGACGCGAAGACCAACATTCTGATCCCAGGCAGCAGCCAGCACATTTGCGGCACGCGCTGCGGGCAACGCGCCACCGCAGACAAAACCGAAGTATCGTCCGCCTGCATTCGCAACTGTAGCTGGTGATCCCACACGATCGAGCAAATCCAACACTTGCAGAGGATCTCGTGGCGACTCCGGGACGGGCCCTCCGAGCAGGTCCAAAGATCGCACGGCATCCGGCGATGGAAATACGGGCCGGTCTCTGATCTGCGCCAAATATTCTACTGCGCGACGTGACGCCTCAAGGAACGCTTCCCGTTCAATTTCAATTGACAGATCCTCGGCATGATCGCGATTCTGAGCCTCAATCCTGAACATTCCGTCTCCTTTTTTACGAATCCGCAGCCTTCACTCACTCCGGGCTGGCTTGAAATCGGTAGGGCCATGTCTACATCGCATGGTTGAAATCGCACTTTGATCAAACGCTGGACCGCCGAGCAAGATGCGTCACCAGCTGTAATGCAGCCCGCCAGCCTTCCATTCCCGCCAATTGCGAACTCAACTGACTTCGTCACAAGTCTGGACCATCTACTGATTCGCCCTATTTTCTACATGAACATACGAAGGACAGCATTCGGACTTCAAACGAAACGGAAATCATCGTTGATGATTTTTTCCACTGCAACGACAGAAGTGCCGATATTGCGGCACGCGCTAACGATCCAACAAAGACGAGTCAGTTTATTTTGTCGCCGCGCCCTCGCCGACATCCGGCGGGACGATCGACGGATAGAGATCCGGTAGAGGCCTCGACTGTTGGTCGCGAAGTTCGGGATGAGGCAGAGGCTTCCGCGGAATCATCCGTTCCCGCATGGCGGCGTTGTATACGAAGATCGCTTCGACGACAGCCATCTGCTTTAGGTCCGCGGGCAGCAAGTGTTCATAGGTATCCATACTGGAATGATGGGTGCGTGTCTCGTAGTCCACCGGATCCTGAACAAACTGGAAACCGGGGATGCCGACCGCATCAAAGGCTAAATGGTCGGTGCCGTCGGTGTCTTGGTTGGTGACGGTGGTCACGCCAAGATCCCTCAGTGGGGCGATCCATTGTTCAAAGACGGGATCTACCGCGGCGTTGCTCTGGGTATAAATGCCTCGAATTTTTCCCGTTCCGTTGTCGATGTTGAAATATGCGGAGATGAGTCTGTGCTCGGGTTTTAACTCGAGCGGACCCACTGGCTTTCTGAACATTTCCGGCACTTCCATCTGATCCGGAGCGGTGGAGAGCGGGAAGCTACCAAAGTGCTGGCTGACATATCCCCTGCTGCCAAACATTCCTTCTTCCTCACCGGACCATAAGGCAATGCGGATGGTTCGCCGCGGCTTGACTTGGAGCGAGTTCAGGATGCGCATGACCTCGAGCGCAACGATCGCGCCAGCGCCGTTATCCGTCGCTCCGGTACCCGCGATCCAGCTATCCAGGTGACCTCCAACTATTACGACTTCATCCTTCAGCTTGGGATCGGTTCCGGGAATCTCGGCAATCGTGTTAAACCCGTGCTCGTGATCTCCCGTGAAGCTGGTTTCGACGTCCATCTCAATCGAGACAGGAACGTGGTGCTCGAGAAGTCGAAAGACCCGGCCATAGCTCTCTATCTGGGCTACCACTACGGGAAAGGGAACAGCCGTGTCTCGGTGATAAGGAGTGCGGCCGAGCGCGGGGCCGTTATCATCGAAGATGATCCCTGTCCCTCCGCCGTTCTTGCCATCGCGGCTGGGAACGATAACGCCCGCGATCTTCTCGTCCGCCAGGAACGAAATGACCTTTCTCGTAAGCTTTGAGCGCCTGATATAGCGTTCGATGCGCGCCTGCTGTTCGGCGTTATTAACAGCTGGCGGCAGGGACTTTAGATCCTCTAGATCCTTGTCGGTGAAGCGCTCGGAGAGAGGCTTGTCGGGTACCGGCACATCGCGCGTTGGGCCCAGCAAGACAAGCTTGCCGGCAAGCTTTCCTTTGTATGCCGCGAGGTCACTCTCGATGTTGATCACGACCGAGACAGCCTGCGCGGTTACCGGTCCGTTTGTGGAGGGTGACCATGGCGTAGCTTGGGCCACGAAGACAGCTGTATCCGGCTCTGTCATCCGGACCCAAGTGTTCAGCTGCTGCCAACCCATGCCGAACTCGCCCCAGTCTTCCAGATGCGCGTTGACGCAACCCATCTTGATGAGCTGATCTCGCGTCCATGCGTTGGCCTTCGCCATGTTGGGCGAACCGGTCAGGCGCGGGCCGATTCCGTCGGTTAGGCCACCGGCGTAGTCCATCACATGCGAGTTCTGCAAGCCCTCTTCGCGAATTGCGTTGTACGCACCAAGATCGATCGACTCACCGGCGGGCTGCGGCATCTGCGACTCGTCCCATCCCGACTTCTGTTCGTAGGCAGTTCCGGCGGATTTCTTATTATCTGTTGCGTTGGAAAGAGCTGGACCGGCTACAAGCATGACTGCTGTTGCAAAGACTAGAGTGCGTTTCAGAACCATGAACACTGCCTCCAGAACCAAAATTTTCCCTTTTTACGTGCTGCTAGAACGGTTACCGGATCGACTCGGAAAACCGAGCCGACAACGCCGCCTGATCAACCGAAACTCCAGTAAATCTTGTCCCTTGCTTGCGTCTCGGCGGATCCACCACTGGTCACGACTTCAGTTCGAACCAGTGCGCAGGATGCACTTGTCAGGTATCCGGGGATGCGATTGTCCCGTTCCTGGATAGGTACGTCGTCTCGATACATAGCCTCTTGCATCTTGGGCATCGCGACCCGCGTGCTCCGGTCGCTGCTGAGAAAGAGCGATCTGTGATCGTAGTTCAACTGCGCGCCGCCCTCGCGCGAGACATTGATATTCGCGCCTGAATTGGTAATACGCCGCCGGCGTTCGAAAGCGATCGATTCCTGATGCGCCTCCGCACCAGCCTCAAGTCGGATGCGTCGGTGGATTAAGCCGAACAGGATTCTCGCCTTCAACCCACCGAATCCTTCTCGCGCTCTCCCGAAGGCGTAATGTTGATCTGCACGAATTCTTGAGAGCGAGAGCGAGCCCACAGGAGAATCCCGTCCCGCGCGAAGACGGCATCATCGGAATCGTTCCCAGCCACCGTGACTCTGGCGGAAATCGCGAGCAAAATACGATGCGCCCGGAGTTGCGTCGATCTTCCCGAGAATTTCTCATTCGCCTTAGAGCCCAGTCTGTCTCTCCTCATCGACGCCGCTTCGACGCCGCGCTAGGCTGCGTTGGATATCCGCTCCTGCACATCACCCGGAACAGCAAAATCTCCGGTTATTATGAGCCCTAGCAAATTTGTCGAAAGACGGAATGTGACGGAGGCCGGCTTAGCTGTGACCAGATCCGAACCGGCAGTGACCAACGTGACCCGCATCCTCTGCTCGGATTCATTGTCGCGACGGGCGTGGTGTGCTCCAGGCCGATGGGGAGCGCGGGACGATGGCTATCGTTTCCTGATGCCCACTCGTGGGTCAGCTACCACATAATTCTCCTCGCCGGCGAAACGAGCTGATCGCAACGAACCACTCAAGGTGAAAGTACCAACTGGTCAGAGAATATCGATCCTAGACGAGTCTGCGGTAGCAGTGTGCGAATTACGCGAGATGGCTGCGAGCGCCTACCACGGGCCACACCATCCCTGATCTTCGCGCAAGACGCGTAGGGCCATGTAGCTTCCGGGCCGGATTTGAAGGAACGAGATCGGGCCGAATAATTCGGACATTACCTCAAGTCGCCTGCTGTTTTTCCCCAGCTCGTATTCTCCGGTCCAACAATGTCGAGAGCAATCAGCGAATCGCGCGATTGTTCTTGGTGCCCAATTCGGGCCCGTTCATCGGAGGAAACCAGACGACATCACATCTGGAGTCGCGCTGAATGTGATTGCAGCTACGACTACGCGGTAGCTACCGCGACGTTCTTCCTTTAAGCCGCGGAGAGCGCGGAAGGTTCAATCTGAGTTCCACCACCTGCAGACAAGCTGCGCGAATGGAGATAGAAAACTGGGGGACTGGCTGGCTGACCACCCACCGAAATGGTTAGCTCTCGTTCATCTGGTTTGGCGGTTCCGCACCGGTCCTACTTGTCCAGTCCTTCGTCGAGATAGAACTTCACCCAATCTTGGGTGATCCGGTCGTATGCTTCCTTTGGATCGAGCTTTCCGGCTTTGATTTGCGCGCATATGAATGTTTCGAGTTTGTCCTTGGTGTGATAGCCAAAGTCCTTACCGCTCCAATCGCCAACCGCCGGCTGATACCAGAGATTCAAGATGTCATTCGAACCGCCCGCACAAAGCGGGTAAAAATGGTCGACTTCGCCGTCTTTGATATTCCTTTGGTCCTGGGGCACGTTGTATTCGTCGTACACTTTTTTGTGAACTGATGCAGGTACATTGCGATGGTCCTGCGAATAGGTGCAACTCGGCTTCGAATCAGGACAGTTATCCGTATACGTCTTCTTAAGGGCATCCACGTCAAGCGTGGCAGCCAATCCCGGCGTCATCTTGAGATCGGGGTAGAGGTTTGCTGGCCCGACATGCTGCGTACTCGATGTCGCAGCGTTGGTCTCAAGGTGGAGATTGCGACTCCACGCCCAGCCTTCCTTGCCATCCTCTGTCTTTACATGCAGGAATCCGTTTGTCTTCGCTGTCTCGACGAGTTCAAGTTTTGTTCCAATCTTTAGCGTGTCGATCGGCGCTCCATTAGTCGAAGCGTCCGGTCGAAGATTGACATTTCGAGTGACCACGGCGGTCTGTGCCGCGGAAAGGCTCGCTTGCAACAACAGGAATAGAAGTAGAGAAAACACTTTTCTCATGGTCGATCTCCTGAAAAGAATCCGCCCATAGTTACAGCGTCTTCAGATACTTCTGCGCCGAGTGTCACGGATGCTTCATCCTGAATCGCTGACTCCACCCGATCCGCCGAGACTAGGCGCGGATGAATACCAGGAGATCGGGTTACGGTCATTTTTCGCGAGTGCGTTCATGTCGTTCCGGCGAACCTTCGCCCACAATGCACATCGCCACTCCCGTCACCCTTCCGACGATTTCTGCTTGGGCCGGGTAATCGAACACTCGCACCTCGCGACGCGAATGTGCGTGAGGAATCACCATCAACCTGCCCCGGTCAATCTCGCACCAGCTGCACACATAGCCGTCTCGCAGCTCGGTGAAATAAATTGGCCGCTCGAATTCGGTCTTCCATGGTGCAGGACTGATCTTTCTCTGACTTGCGTCAATCTGCACCAAGGAACCCGGACGGATTAGGGGGTAGAGCGTAAAGTCCTCAACACCGATATAACCGTACATTGACGTGCGCAGGTCCAGATGCTGCAACAGACCGACCGGCACCGCGTCCCATTTTTCGACCACTCTTGCCAGTAGATTGGTTTTTTCGAAACGAAAATCGGGTTTGAATTCGACCGGTAACGACACTGTGTCGGTTTCTGACTCACTGACGCTTTCGAGCAGATGCGTTCTTGGCAGATGGATCGACGCGCTGTCACGACGCAGGTCCGCGATCTGTAATCCAAAATAAGAAGCGACTTCGGTATACCTGAGGTTGTAGATCGCGCTGATCGAATACATACGAAACATGCCCGGCCGGAACTTGCCGTTCTCGATGTCCGTCACCCAGTTGTGCGAAAGGTAGAACTCCTCGTTTTTCTTTTCCGAAGCGATCTGTCGGCTCATTCGCTGAACGTCACGCGTGGACAAACCCAGCCGCTCGCGCAGCAGCTTGAGACGCTTACCACCAAGTGCATTCACTCTGCTTGCGTCCATGGGCGGGCATACTACTCTCTGATTCAGTTGATGTCCAGCTACGTAACCTTCTTATCTACAGTCGAAGGCCGCCCCATGGGAAGAAAAGTTCCAAGTTGGTCGCAAGTGCGGCCACCGTAGCGAATGTTCACTTCGTTATTCTGGTCCCGGCCATACGCTTGAGAATGTTTGATCCTGCCAATCGCCGGGCTGAACGTGTGCGCCAGATATTATCTAGCCGAGGCCTGACCCTCTATCGGGTCTCGCGACAGTCCGCTGACATTTTTGGAAGACTGTCCCCGTCCTTTATTCCGCACAGCCTGTACTATGATCTGGAGGTCTCTGCCTTCAGCCCCGGCATTCAGCAGTTTCTGGCGCTCAGCAGAATCACAAACTATCGCCTCAGCGACTGGCTTGCGGTTTTTGGATTCGATCTCGACGCGATCCCGAGGCTTCAGTGCATGTTCCCACGGAATCGCACGGTGATTCTGGATTCGTCTGTCCAGGACACGGAATGCTGGATTCCTTGGTTTGCAGAAGAGCCCGCGTCGGAGTTCCGCGAAACGATTGCGCCGTTGGGAAAGTTCGTGGTCCCCGGCGCGCCGGTGCGCGCCAGGGAATTGGTCACGCCTGGTGAGGCAAGATTTCTATACGCTAAGGTTGGTCAGGATGATTTTCTGGCTTTCCCAGATATCGGTCCCGGGAGCATCGTCCGGATCGATACCGGGAGAGCGAAAGAAATACCATCACTTGCAAAAAACCAAAGTGATAATCGGATTTTCCTGATTGAACATGACCTTGGCTTTGCGTGCGCTCGCCTGTCCTTGCTTGGCAACAACCGGGTCATGCTCCGCTCGCCCCAGCTGCCCTTCTCGCCCGGCGAGTTGATCCTCGACAAGGAACTCCGAATCCTGGGGGTGGTCGATGCGGAGATCCGCTCACTTCCGCAGCGTGGCTCTACTCCCACGCCCTTCGTGGCTTCGACTTTTCATAAGCCGCAGCGCCTGCCCCCAATGGATTCACAAATGAGCCTCAAACAATTGATCCGGCGATCGCGTGTTCGCGCGGGCTTTTCGTTCAGGGAAGCATCGCAGTTGACGCGATCAATTGCGCAGAGGCTCGCTGTTCCACACTATTTCGCTGCCGCAAGCACACTGTCAGACTTCGAGACTCTAGCCGCTCCGCCCCGCCGCATCCACAAAATCATAACCTTGTGCGCCCTCTACTCGATTGGCTTCTGGAACTTCCTTCGTGCCAGCGGTGTGTTTCTGGAAGATACGGGCACCGAGCCGATGCCCGACGAATTGGCCCCCCGTGAACCTCCGCTTGCCGAGCGGCAAGTTGATGCCGTGACCGGAGAGACGCTCGGGCGAAAACGACAAAATGGCTTCTGGGAGACGCTTCTCAAACGATGGCTGGAAATACCGCTCTTCCTTCGGAAGTCGTTGAGTGAGATAACGTGCGTCCAGAATCTCTCTGTTTCCGACGTATTCTGGGTTGGCGGAGATCCAAACCCGATTCACCCCTGGCTTGAAAATGCGGAGTTTGTCGCCGTCAACCGCCGGGTCAGAAAGCCTGTCCCGTGGCGTGGAACGACGTTTTGGGAACAGCCATTGTATCTTCTTCTCGCAAGGGACGGCCGCTACCTCTGCGGTTGTTGCACGCTTGAACGGGGATTCGTCGTTGTTCATCCCTATCCGGAAAGAGCGTTTGGGCCACGCGAATTCAAGAACGGCACCGACGCTGAGATCATGGGACAGGTCACCGCGATTCTCAGACGTTTCGCCTAGCACTCCGGGCTCTGTCTCAGCGCGCAATTCTTGAATGAGCAGATTCGATCGGTACGTTCCCTATCTTCGATTCCTCAGCCCAAGCCCATGTGGCGATAAGTCCTGGACGCGAACATCGAGCGCTCCGAGTTGGTCAAGCCGACCACACTATCTCTCGACCTCAGAACCGTTTGCGTGCCGTGCTTCTCCTCTGCGAACAAACGCACGGTTCTGTGGAATTGCAAGCCGGATAATGTGAAATTTACCCGCGCACGATATGCCGGACCGAGCGCGATTTACCACTTGTCATGAAGGATGCAATGTTCAAAGTCTCCGACGCAATTCGAAGCACGGCTACCGATGACGGGGCGATTCTTCTCGATATCCGTCACGGCCAGGTCCTCGGTCTGAACAGAATCGGGTCAGCAGTTTTTCAAATGCTGAAACGCGGCCTTGAACCACCTCAGATCGTCGCTGAAATTAGCAGAGAATTTGGAACGAATGCCGCTCAAGTGCAGGCGGACGTTCTCGAGTTCATCGAGAGCCTGCAAAAGCATCATGTCGTCGAGGCCGGTTGATTGAGTTGATTGCTTCGCCAGCAAAGGGGGAGATTCGTGGATTCTGTTCGCAACATCGGGCGAGACATCTACCGACTCTTCCTCACGCGCCGAGACGCTTCGGAATTTCTTATCGTGCGATGCGAAAGCGGCTGGTCACTACCCTCTGTCGAGATTCAGCGCGGACAGAGGATCGTAGAGCAACTTACGACAGAGCTTTCCGCGCAGCACGGATGGCGTGGATATTGCCTGTTTCTTCCGACCAGTCCAGGCGAGCTAGCCAGATGCGCGGTAATGGAAGCGTCCCAAAACGGCAGGATCTCCTCCGCGGGGACCTGCTGGATTCCGCTTGCTGAGGCGACGAGTTTATCTTTTGATTCCGCAGAAGACTACGCGATCATTGAGAAATCCATCGCAGGACTGAACAAACTCCGAAACGAACCAACCCTGGCTCCGTTCGCTAAACCCGGCTGGCTGGCCGAACTGTTTGAGTGGGTCGATGGGCAAATCAAACCGCTGGGCCTTCGTCTTACAGGCAACTATACGCAGTTGAACGCCAGTCCCGCATTTAGCCTCGTCCGTTTGGAATCGAACGGTTCGGCCGTCTGGTTCAAAGCCACCGGAGAACCAAACCGTCACGAACTTCCTGTCACGGCATGTCTCGCCCGACTTTTCTCCGAATATGTCCCTCGACTGCTCGGGGTCCACACGTCTTGGAACGGATGGCTCACCCAAGAAATTTCCGGGACGAGGCTCGATCATACCCGGGAGTTTTCTACTTGGTCGAAGGCAGCGAAAGACTTTGCGGATTTGCAGATTCAGTCGGTCGCAAGCCAATCCGAACTTCTCGAAACCCAGTGCAAGGACTTACGATTGCCGACGCTCGTCGCACAGATCGACCCGTTCCTCGATCGCATGCGGGAGTTCATGGCCGCGCAGAAAAAGACAGAGCCGGCGCCTTTGAGGGAGCCTGAACTCGCCCGTCTCGGAAGCCGCCTTAAACAGGCATGCTCATCGCTTCGCGAAGCTGGCCTGCCCGATACTCTGGGGCATCTGGATTTCAATCCCGGAAACATTTTCGTCGCCCCCGAACGCTCCGTTTTTCTCGACTGGTCGGAGGCTTGTCTGGCGACTCCACTCATAACTTTTGAATACCTCCGCGAACACTTCGCGCGCACGCCCATCAGCAGTTCGACGGCAGTCGAGCATCTCGTCGACTCGTACCTCGAACCCTGGCAATCTCTGGTGCCCCCGGCTGACTGGAACCAAGCGATCGCCGTGTCTCCCCTGGTTGCCGTCTTTGCCTATGCCGTCGCTAGTAACGCATGGCGTTCCCCTGAAACGCCCAGCCGGAGGTCTCACGCCGGCTACTTCCGCGGCCTTACTCGCCGCATGTATCGCGAAGCCCAGGGGATTGCGGCAAGGGGTGAACCATGCTTCGCATGATCGCAGCCTCGCCCATTTCTGCGAGCGAACCGATCACCGAAATTTTTCACGGTGTGCCGGTGACTGACCCCTACCGCTGGCTCGAAGATCAGAACTCCCCTCGAACCCGCGATTGGATCGAACAACAGAGTGGGTACGCGCGTACCTATCTCGAACACATTCCGGGACGGGAGCGCATCCGCACGCGCATTCGTGAACTTCTGGACGTTGAAACCTATGACTCGGTCGAGAAATCTGGCGACCGTTATTTCTTCCGCAAGCGCCTCCCGGGCCAGGAGCAGCCTTGTCTCTATATGCGCCCGAGCCCCGATGGCGACGATCAGCTGTTAATCGATCCTTCCAAATTCGCAACAGGTCCGTACACCGCGGTAAAACCGATTCGTGGGTCGGCGAGCGGCCGGCTTCTGCTGTACGAAATCAAGCAGGGCGGTGAGCGCAGTGGAACGTTTGCGCTTTTCGATGTCGAGAATCGCAAGACACTGCCCGACATTCTTCCCCGAGGTTATCTGCGCGGGTTCGCCTTCGCACCAGACGAGAAAAGTTTTTACTACATCCACCAGCAACTTGATTCGACAAGACCGTTCTACCACGCGATCTATCACCATGTCCTGGGCGACAGGTTCGAAAAAGATCGGGAAATCTTCTCCGCTGGTGACAGCAACAAGATTCGGCTTGGCATGGTGTCCGACCGGGAGCGTCTCGGGATTCTGGTGTACCGTCTGCTGGATAGCGTCCGGACTGATTTCTATCTCAGGCCATTTGAGGACGATGGACTTCCTACACCCGTGCTCGTCGATGCGGACTTCGTGTTTGGTCCGCGTCTGATTCCTGGCAGGATATTCGCCCTTACCGACCGCAGTTCGCCTAATCTTCGGATCGTGGAGTTGCGGACTGCAGAGCCCGGCGACATGCGGTGGCACAACGCGGTTCCTGAAAGCGACGCCCGAGTTAACCAGTGGTGCGTTGTCCGCGATCGCATCTACGTCTCCTATATCCGGCATGCCTCCTCGCAAGTATCGATCTTTGACCTAGAAGGTCAAAAGATCGGAGAGATACCGAGTTCGGGCGACGAAACCATCCGTTTCGTCGGAAGCTCAACGGGCGACGAGCTGCTCTTGGAACGAGAATCCTTTACCGAACCAATCGGTATTTTCCGTCACTCGGCCAACGTCAACCCGCCTAAAACATGGGCGAGGAAGTCGGTGCCTTTCAACCCTGAACTTTACAGTCACATCCGGGTGTCATATGCCTCGAAAGACGGCACCGAAGTTCCCATGTTCCTGTTGGGAAAAAGCGAAGTTCTCTCAGGTGGCAGTCATCCGACCATCATGACTTCCTACGGCGGACACGGAGTATCGATGACGCCCCAATTCAGCGTATTTGTGGCTTATCTGGTTGAGTGCGGATGCCTATTCGCGCTGCCCAATATCCGGGGCGGAGCGGAGTTCGGAACCGAATGGCACAACCAGGCTATAAGGCGAAACCGCCAGGTTGCCTACGATGATTTTTTGTGCGCGGCGGAATGGCTCATCCGAACCCGCAAAACTACTTCCGAAAAACTCGCCATCTTCGGCGGCTCAAACTCCGGACTGCTTGTCGGAGCAGCGATAACTCAGCGACCGGACCTGTTTCGCGCCGTGGTGTGCATGGTTCCCCTGCTCGATATGCTTCGCTACCATTTATTCGATAGCGCAATTCTCTGGCGTGACGAGTTTGGTACCTCTGACGATCCGGAAGACTTCGCTGCCCTGGCAGCCTATTCCCCCTATCACCGCGTTCATCCCGGAGTCGCCTATCCCGCGACCATGATCGTTTCCGGTGATGCGGACGGGAACTGTAATCCACTCCATGCCCGAAAGATGACAGCGCGGCTGCAAACAGCAAACGTATCACCGTTTCCGATAATCCTCGATTACAGCTCATTTCGAGGACATTCCCCCGTTCTTCCCTTGAGCGAACGGATCGAAGCTCTTACGGACCGGATGGCGTTTCTCTCGGAGCAACTCGAACTACCTGTTTAAAGGGGAGGACTCACAATGCGGCTGCTTTTTCTCCAGGCGTACGGAAAATTGATCCTCTTCGATTTCTACCTGGCCCGTGGAAATTTTGCGAAGCTTTACAAAAGGGTCCGCGACTGTCCGATCAAACCGAGAGCGCTCGACCCGGGAGCGGTTGAACGGATTTGTTTTGCTGTCGACATGGCCTGCATTTGGTATCGGAAAGAAGCACTGTGCTTGCAGAGATCGGCCGCAACTGCCTGTTTGCTCAAGCGGTACGGAGTGCCCGCTCAGATGGTCATCGGCGCACAACAGATGCCGTTCAAAGCGCATGCCTGGGTGGAAGTTAGTGGACGAGTCGTCAACGACTGGCCCTATACGCGGGAAATGTACGAAGTCCTGGACAAATGCTAGCAATCAAAGTGGGGAACCAACAGAGGTAACGATGAGTATTCAGTTTGGACGATGGCATTTCCAGGGCGCGCCGCCGGCACCACGCGATCTTGAGAAAGTGCAAGGCGCAGTTGCTGCGTACGCTCCAGACGGCACCCATTCATATTCCGAGGTCGGCGTAGACATTCTCTACTCTGCCCTGCACACAACGAAGGAATCCCGAAGGGAAAAACAGCCTCAGGTTACAGCCTCAGGAATTGTCGTGACCTGGGATGGCCGGCTCGATAACCGCGCGACATTCCTCGGGCCGCTTGGGAACACCATTGCGTCGGATTCACCCGATGTTTCGATCGTAGCGGCAGCCTACGAACGGTGGGGCACCTCCTCGCTCGCCTTGTTTGTCGGCGACTGGGCCTTATCCATTTGGAATCCACACGACCGTTCACTCATCTTGGCTAAAGACCCCATCGGTACCCGTCCGCTTTACTATTCCTTGGATCAAGACCAGGTGACCTGGTCGACCGTTCTCGATCCCCTCGTTCTGTTCGCCGGAAAATCCTTCAAACTGAACGAAGATTACCTCGCCGGCTGGTTTTCGTTCTTCCCCGCGACTCACTTGACGCCTTACGTCGGAATCGAGTCCGTTCCGCCGTCCAGTTTTGTCCGTCTGGCGGTGGCGCACCGAACGGTCTCCACATACTGGGATTTTGATCCGGACAAGCGAATCCGCTACTCGACCGATGCGGAATACGAAGAACACTTTCGCGCCGTATTTCGGGAATCGGTGCGCCGGCGGCTGCGCTCGGATTCACCGGTCCTTGCAGAGCTCAGCGGCGGAATGGATTCCGCTTCTATCGTTTGCATGGCGGACGCCATCGTCGCCCAGCAAAGCAACGAGACGCCAAGAATCGATACCCTGTCTTACTTCAGTGATTCCGAACCCAATTGGAACGAGCGTCCCTATTTCAGCAAGGTAGAAGAAAAGCGAGGACGCACGGGCTTTCACATTGACCTCGGTTCCCCGGACCGTAGTCCGTTCGAGCTTGAGCGGCAAGGATTTCAGGCAACTCCAGGATCGGGCAACCGTCGAAACAAAGCCGCAACCGAGCGCTCCCATTGTATTCGTGCGGGCGGCCATCGCGTTCTTCTCTCGGGCATTGGCGGTGATGAGGTCACCGGTGGTGTTCCCACTCCGACCCCGGAGCTTGCGGATCTCATTGCCCGGGTTCGCTTTCGAACTCTCGCGCGCCAACTGAAGGTCTGGGCGCTCGCGAAGAGAAGACCTTGGTTCCACTTGCTACGCGAAGCCGCATCTCGGTTTCTTCCGTCCGCGATCGTCCCGGTGCCGAAAGACCGGAAGCCTCCTCCTTGGCTTGATCCGAAATTTGCGAGGCGCTATCGTTTCGCGCTCGCGGGGTATGAAAGCCGGCTAAAACTGTTCGGACCGCTGCCCAGCTTCCAGGAAAATGTGTCGACTCTTAGCGCCCTGCGAAGGCAACTCACGTGCGCCGCCCTTCCATCGGACCCGCCTTACGAAAAGTGTTATCCCTATCTCGATCGTGATTTCTTGGAATTCTTGTGCGCCATACCCAGGGAACAAATCCTACGTCCCGGACAGCGCCGTTCCTTGATGCGCCGCGCCCTGGTAGGGATTGTGCCCGCAGAGATTCTCGACAGGAGAAGAAAGGCTTATGTGTCCCGCGCGCCCCTGGCAGCTCTTTCAGAGGGACGCGCGTGCCTCGATGAGCTCAGCACTAACATGCTCGCCGGTTCTCTGGGAATTGTGAACGCTGCGTGCTTCGCACAGACTTTGCAGAGGGCTCGAGAGGGGCAGGAAGTTCCGATCGTGACTTTAATGCGGACCATCGAACTCGAAATTTGGCTGCGCGAATTGCGGCGATGCAATCAATCCAGAAACACTCCCATCAAAATCCCTCCGCGACACGAACTGTCAGGAAGCGACGAGGAGCAGAGCTGGGCATCTTGAGAGGTGCCTTCGATTTCTCAGCTGAGAACATTCGATAGAGAAAGGGGGTGATTACCATGAAATACGAAAAGCCAGAACTCTTCGTGGTCGGACCGGCTACCGGCACCATTCAGGGCGGCCACAAGGGAAACAGTCAGGTCCCTGATAATCCAGATGACCTGACCTTCACAATCGGCGCCTACGAGGCCGATGAGTAGTCGTGTGCCGGAGCATTCTCGTTCAGGGGGCGCTCCGGCGCAGTATCACGCAGGGCCTGAATCCCTGCGCTTCGCTTTGGGAGCCTGCTCTCACAGGTTCCTTCGTGTACAAACGCTCCCGCTGAACGAGAGCGACTCGAGAGAGAAAGGAGGTGAACAATGATGATTTACGAAAAACCCAAACTCGTCATGGTTGCTGCTGCTGACGCCACTATCCAAGCGAAGCTCAAAGGCAACAGTCTACTGTATGACATGGTTCCCGAAGAAACGATCGGCGCGTATGAGGCCGACGAGTAGTCCTGTGCCGGAGCATGCTTAGTGGGGATGCTCCGGCGCAATATCTCGCGGTGCCCGAGGCCCAACTGTTTTTTTTGGAACCGCTTCCGAGGGGTTCCTCCGAGTGTACAGGGATGCTGTTCAACCGCAACAAGATCGACACAGAAAGGAGGTGAACAAAGATGGAGTACGCAAAACCCAAAGTTGTCATGGTTGCTTCTGCCTGTGCCGCTGTCCAGAATCATTTTAAGGACACCAGCATTTTCATTGACGTATTGTTCGAGGAAACAATCGGCGCGTACGAAGCCGATGAGTAGTGCCATGCCGGAGCGCTCCCGATTCTGGGGCGCTCCGGCATCCTAATTCTCTTGTCCGACAACGGGACAGAGCATTTCTCTATCCCGACGCTCGAGAAACACTCATTCGGAAGGGGATGATAAGCCATGAAGTACGAAAAGCCTGGAGTCCTCACGATCGCGGCTGCCTGCACGGGGATTCAGAATCACTATAAGTGTGCCTGTCTCGTCGTCGACGTGCTGTTTGAATACACCATAGGTGCGTATGAAGCCGACGAGTAAACTCGGGTGCCGGAGCGCTCGGAGCCTCGAGTGCTCCGGCTTCTGGTTCCAGATTCTTGCTGGCGTGTCCGAGAGCCCGCATGAGCGCAAGGCCATCGGACCGTCGTCCTTGATGGCATATCAATTCTCCGGCGGCTACTTCAGATGAGCGCCGAACCACGCGATAACTCGATTGCAGAAGTCCACTTGGTTTGCATATTTCCAGTTCAAGGGCGGATGGCCCTCTCCTTCATATTTTACGTATTCGACTTCCTTGCCTAACCTGCGCAAGTCTACGAAAATTTCATCCCCCAAGAACGAAGCGACCGTCGGATCTTCTGTCCCGTGTAAAATCAACAGCGGAGTTTTGATTCGATCGAAATAGAAGACAGGCGAATTTGCGACGTAGCGATCGCGAACCTCCCAAGGCGTCCCGCCCATCGAGCCCGCGCCCTGCTCCTCGATCGAAATCCCAAACGCCGTTCCATCTGGTCTCATCGCTCCGTAACTACCGAAAAGATCCGCGAGTCCACTAGCCTCGATCGCAGCTTTGAAGCGATTTGTTTGCACGATGAGCGAAAGCGTGCTGTACCCTCCGAAACTGTGGCCCATGACTCCGAGCCGCGCGGGATCGGCAACACCCAGCTCGATCACCTTATTCACTCCGGGCAGGACCGTCTTCGCCATGTCTAGCATGGGTGTGCCGACTCCCAGAGGCATGTCCGGCAGCAAAACCGCGTAGCCACGCGTGGCTAGCAATTGCATATTAAATGGTCCTGTTGCTACCAGGCCGAACTGGTCGAAGTTGTTCGATAGCAGAAGCCCACCATAGACCCAAACGATGAGAGGGAAACGGAACCCCTCTTGGTAATTCGAGGGAAGCAGCAAAGCTCCCCGCAACGGCTGGCCATCGTCGCTGAGCCATTCGATCAGGCGAGCGCCGCCCATTTCATACTTGTCGAATTGCGGATTGAGGTTCGTCAGTCGTCGCGGACTGACGAATCCTGCATCGCTCGTCCACAAGTCCGATCCGTGCTGTGCGTCTTCGCGAAAGTACAGGAGCCTGCGCCCGTCCTCGGTCAACATGAATTTCCGATTCGCGCGCGAACAGGTATAGCACTGGCCGTCCTCGAGTAGAGGGGTGCTTTCACCGCTCCGCAAATTGATTTTGTAAAATCCGTCCTGTTTGCGCGCGGCATCGTGGGTCACAACGACTGTTGCGAGATCATCGTCGAGTGTCCATAACAGGTTTCCAGAATGCGGGATCATCTCCTCGATTTCTCGGTTCGGTATTTCGGCGACTTTCGCCGCTCGCTTCTCGCCGACGACTGCTCGCCACAGCGCTCCCCCATGAATAAAGAAGATGGATTTCCCTTTGGCATCCCACAACGGTTCAACGGACCCAGAAGAGCGGTCACGTGCTGCGGGCGAAAGCCCGCTCACATTCTCCGGACCATCGCCATTGATCGTTGCGACGTAACAATCGCCCACCATCCCCGGACCGCTCTGACGGTAGGCGACTCGCAGACTGTCTGGGGCCCAACCGAATCGATCTCCATTAGAGTCGAGCGGGATGTCCGAAGCGATGATTCGGGCTTGATCCCCCGAAATTCCAACGACGGCAAGATCGAACAAGGTCTGTTGCGAGCCCTGTTTTGCAAATCGCTTGGGAATGCTGTAGGCGATGCGTGAGCCATCCGGCGAAAGCAAAAATGTCGTGATCCTGATGCCATGAGTGAGGGTTCTTGGCTTCCCGCTAGCGGTATCAACCGACACGAGGTCCCGCAGGTACCGGTCGAGATTCCAGGGACCAGACCTGGAAGAAGTCTTGACCGCATTCGGGGCGCCATCCGCTAGATACAAAACCGCTGTCGATCCATTTACCTCGCTCTCCGCTCGTTTCTCGTCATCTGCGTTCGAGGAGAGCTTCTGTACGTACTCTTCCGGCGAGAGGCCCTCGGGCAAAATGGTCACGAGCATGTGCTGGTTGTCGTGCATCCATTCGATCTTGGTTCCTCGCACGTTCGCATCGGTCACTTTTCTCAATTTGTCTCGCGCGACGTCCCAAACCCAGAGTCGCGCCTGCTGACTGCCATCGCGAGTGGAAAGAAATGCAAGATAGTGACCATCCGGAGACCAAGCGGGAAGCCAATTGTCGCCTTGACCACCGCTCAGATTCCGGACCGTACCCGACTCGATGTCTTGAATCCAAATATCAGCTCCCAGAGCTCCTGGCGGAACACCCGTGCGGTCGTAGATCCCCAAATCGAACGGCCTGGCGCGTCCATTGTCCTGAACTGTGTAGGTGAGTAGCCGTCCATTCGGAGATAGTGCGACGGGCATCAGCGGGCTAAACTCTTTGGTTTGGAGAGCGTCCTCGACGGCAAGCGGCTTTGCTTCCTGCGCCGTTATGGCGTCGGGAGTGGCTGCGCTGCACATTAAAGAACTGAGTAGAATCAGCAGTAGTCTAAGCTGGCAGGTCCGCATTCCTCACAATCCTCCCGTTCCAAGGTTGCGAATGGCGACACAATTCCTCTAACTCGCGTCGGTGTGGAAACCGTCGCCGCGATCCGTTCCTAAAACATCAATTTCAAGGCGATTTGGATGGAACGAGGACCGCCTACTTGATACAACTCATTGAAGCCACCGCCGCCCACGTTAGCACCACCCAAGTATTGCCCCAGCATTTCGGTCGATAGACCGAACTGTGGATTGAGCGATTGAGGACTTTCCAGATCCCCGACGGGAGGGGCAAAGTTCGGATGATTTAGAACGTTAAACATCTCGGCACGGAACTGCAGTTTGACCGACTCGTGAATCGCAAAATCACGATGCACTGCGAAATCCCATTGCGCCGCCCCGAACCCCCTCAGCGCATTTCTGCCGAGGTCTCCCTGCCGCAGAGGAAGTCCGGTCGTCGGGTCTGTCGGAGGCGCTGTGAATGCGGCTGGATTGAGGGCCTTTCCGCCTGGATATTGCGAACCGGAGAGGTACAAAGGCTGCCCGGGAACAACATCAGGACGAACTTGCGCTTGCGCGCCCAGAAGAGTTTGAAAGGCCGAGTAGTAGACGCTAACTGGCGGGGCCGACCATGCTTGAATGACGCTGTCAAGCGACCAACCCTTTAGAGTCGCATCGCCGAAACGATTCGTTTTGGGAACAGGAATGTCGTAGGTGAGTCCTGCTGAAAACGCGTTACGAAGATCAAAGTCCGAAGGCCCTCGGTTCGAACCGGGACTGACTCCGGGGACGTAGTCACTGCCAAGCCCATAGGTGCCGACAGAGCCGTCGTCAATCGAGTGTGACCATGTGTAGGAAGAAAGAACTTGAAGACCGCGCGAGAGCCGTCGCTGAAATTGTATCTGCAGAGCTTGGTAGTCGGATGCCGCGGTATTCCCGATAAGCGCTGTGTTGGCAAAACTCGGATTGGGTGACGAGATATAAGCGGTTTGCAATAGCCGCCGGCCAACAGCACCGATATAAGAAGCAGAAAGGCTTTGTTCTTTGCCGAGTTCTTGCTCCAACGCGACATTCCACTCCAGAGTGTAGGGTAGCTCGAGGTGCGGATTGAACGCCGACAGCACGGCACCTCGCGCACTTAACTCTGCGGGTGTGATGGCAGGCGGCGCAGACGCGGTCGAACTCAAGGGAAAGGTTGCGGTACCGCCAAATGCGGGGCCGAGGACGAAACTGCTGGCGCCAAATGGATAGTACGTTCCTAGGGTGTTACCGACTTCCGATGTCGCCAGGTCGTAGAACACGCCAAATCCACCTCGAACCACCCGTCCCCAATTCTGGCTCTGAGAAAGTTGATAGGCGACGCCGAGCCGAGGAGCCACATTCCCGAAGCGAGTCGCGAACGGCGACGTGCCTGCGGGTGCTAAAGCCAGGTTCGATAGGTTGCTCAGATTGTAGCCAGTCACCGCAGGAATGCTCGGGCCACTGGTGGAGGACGGCGCAAAGTCGACGTCCCAGCGGAGGCCATAGGTAACAGTGAGCCGCGGATTCACCCGCCAGGTGTCCTGTGCGAAAAGACCGAGGTTTTGCAGACGGAATGTCGATGCGCGGAGCGACTGCAGCGAGGCGAAGCCTAAGTTTCCAGCTACCGCAGACTCCACATTCAGGAAAATAGGAGATTGCGAATAGAGACCTGGATCGTGCGATGGCGACAGGCGGCGGTAGTCGATTCCGAACTTGAGGTTGTGCGAGCCCTTCTGCATGGAGAGACCGTCCACCAAATTGATCTGCCGCTGGATGCTCAGAGCATTGTTCCCAGTGAAGAGATAGGGATGGGACAATCCAAAAACCCCGAAGATGAAGGCCGCATTCGCGCCGGAATATCCGTTGGGAAATGGCAACGTCGCCGGGGGTACAGCCCCTCCAAAGTCATCGAGAGAACTGGAACTGGAAGCATTCGTGCTGCTGTAATTGAACCTAAAATCGTTTGCTGCGAACGGCGTGATGGCCCAGACGGCTGCTGCGGTCGCCGTCTGAGTGGTGATACGAATTGCTTCCACGTCACTCAGTGCATATAGGGTGCTGGCGGCTCGGTCATGCAAATCCGATGGCGAGTAGTTGTAGCGGCCGAACAAACTCAGCCGGTGCGTCAGTTTGTGATCCACACGAAGGCTGTAGGCATCAAGCGTCGCCGGGTTCGAATAACTGGCGTTGAATTGAGCTACTCCCGTTGCGGGATCGTCCGCACCGTTCGGCACGGGATACGCGTTGAGGAATGGCTGCACGGCTGGAACGGCGGAATTGCGGGCCGTCTGATCGGGGACGCCGGTCAAGGTCGTTTCTGGTAAGCGCAGCCGCAGCCCTTCGTAGGAGAAGAAAAAGAAAGTCCGGTCCTTCACAATCGGACCGCTAAATGTTCCTCCGAAGTCATTCTGTCGTTCTTCCGGTTTGGCCAGCCCCTCTTCATCTGCGAACCAGTTGTTCGCGTCCAGCCCGGAATTCCGCAAGTAATCGAATGCCGTGCCATGAAACTCGCTTGTACCCGATCGGGTGACGATGGAAATCTGCCCTCCCGGCGTGCGGCCAAATTCTGGCGCGTAGGAGGAAGTCTGGATGCGGAATTCTTGCATCGCGTCGGTGGACACCAAGCTATTTGTTCCACCCAAAACACTAAATGCTCCCAGCGCGCCTCCGACTCCGTTGCCGGCATTGAAGTTCGCACCCGTCCCGATGTTCGCGCTTACACCGTCGACCATCCAATAGTTTGAGGCTGCGCGCTGCCCGTTTACGCTGAATTGTCCCTCGGCGCCCTGATTGTTCGGAGTGAGGACCACTCCGGGCGTGAGTTGAATCAACGTTTGAAAACTTCGCCCGTTCAATGGAAGGTTCTCCGCGAATTGCCGGTCTACCACAGTGCTCACGACCGCCGATTCCGTATTCATGAGCGGTGCGCCGCCAACAACCGTAATCGTTTCCGAAGCGGCGCCAAGAGGTAGGGTGAAATTAATGGCTAACAAGTCTTGAACGTTGAGGATGATGTCGGGTTTAATGAGCGTTTTGAATCCGATCTTCGAAACTTGCAGCCGGTAGGTGCCAGGAGGCAGATTCGTCACCACGTAAATCCCCTCATCATTCGTCTTTCCGATGTATTGAACGCCGGTCGCATCGTTCACAATACGAATCTCCGATCCGCCAATTGCCCGGCCGGCCGGATCCAGCACGAGGCCATTGATAATTCCATTCGGAGACTGCGCGGATAGACAACTGGCCAAGAGCAGTGTCACCGTTCCGAGAAAACCGATTCTGCGCAACCACATGAGGCTTCTCCTCCGGTGAAGGAATTCCACTCCATTCCTTCGGTCTACTCCGGAGAGCACGGAAATGTACCACTCGCTGCCATCAGGATGGACGGTACCAAAGAAGTACGTAACTAGGGGTGATTTGCTTCGATCTTGAGATAGGTAAACAGAAGGGGACTTCCGCTGGGCTTCGCGCTTCCGCCATTTGGTTCGACGGTCACGAATACCGCATCAATCTGCTCGAGCGTCTTCGGGTCGTTGAACTTGAGTACCCAACGTTTCTTCGCTACGTTGTCTTCGTAAAAAATGCCCAGGTTCAAGGCCTGGCTTCGATCCGGGCCGCGCTGGCCCCAGGCTTGAAATGTGCGCGCATTTTTTAAACTGGCCTGTTGATCCAGATCATAGGCGTAGAAGATGAGTGACTTTCCCTTCGTATAGAACACGCGGCCATAAGGCTTTTGCGTAACGCCGTCGCGGGCGACGTCATAAATCTCGGCAATATAGAGGTCCCTGGCTCCCATCAATTCGCGCACGTCCCGGTCGTGCGCAAGCAGTTCATCCTGCTTGCCCACCGTGAGCTCGCTTTCGCGGAGTTCTCCAGAAAGATCATGGATCTGGGCCTCAAGGCTTGCAGCCCTCGTTTCAACTTCCGACCGCTGCTGCGTCACCAGGCCGAGATCGGACTGCGCCTTTGCCAGAGAAGCTTGGGCGCTCGCGAGCTTTTGGGAGAGTTCGCTCTGTTTTTGTGCCACGCGCTGCTTCTCGGCTTCGTCATCCTGGATGGACTTTGCAAACTTGGCTTGAGAATCCTTCATCTCGTTCAAGGATACGGACTGCTCTTGAATCTGGCGCTTCAGCTCAGAGATAGCCCTGTCGCGCTGCGCGAGTTGCGATCGCAACCCTTCCCGCTCACGTCCAGCGTCGCTGATCTGCCCTTCCAGGGCCTCAATCTGCACATCGTCACCAACAGGGACGGCCTGGGCCACGTTCGCGATGTGGGTTTTTCCACTCCGATATGCATAGATTCCGAGAGCGATTGTGAGCAAAACGCAAGCGGCAAAGGAGAACCACAGGTAATTCCAATTCATTTGCTTACGCGCGGAGCGATTTCTCTGAGCGAAGACAAAACCTGGTTCGGCAACATCGGAAGCAAGCTCTACGCCGTCCGTGCCGACCTGCGATCGCGCGGCTCCCCTGGAGGCCTCGGCGTGATTTGACTTCGAGACGCTCGCTTGAGTTGATGCAGATCGCTCCGAGTGTTCGGTGGATAACTGGGAAGCTAGAAAGGGTACCCCAACGTCGACAACGGCCTCGAACTCCTTCAAGGCCTGGCGGCATTCCGCGCAGGCGGTCAGGTGCTCCTTCAGCTTTCGCTGTTCTTGTTCGCTCAGCTCGCCAGACGTCGCTATGGCACAAAGCTCGCGGAATTCATCGTGGGATTCCATCTTGGAGCACTTCCCGATCTCTCGATCTTGCTACCTATTTAACACAACGGTCGACCGCTTGCGGATCATTTGCGAACATTTGCTGCCGGAGTTTCTGTAGCGCTCGATAGTAGTGATGCCGAACGTTTCCGAGGGGCTGGCCGAGCTTTTCGCTGATCTCAGTAAACGTGTACCCCTCAAAAAAATGGAGGCGCAAAGTTTCGCGCTGATCGACGGATAGCGAGCTCAGTATCTTCTCCAGACCATTACGGCCAAAAACAGCGTCAGCGGAATAATCACTTTCTGTGGTCGGTGTTCCGACCGCACGAACGTCATTTTCTTCAACCGATGCTTCGACGTAGAACTGGCGCGCTTTTAGGTAGCGGCGCCGATCCAGTGCTCGATGATACGCCATCTGCACAATCCAGGACCGCGCCGTGCTTTTCGAACTGTCAAAGATCGCGCACTTGCGTTGGATAAAGAGAAACAGATCCTGGACAAGATCTTCGGCCTCGGCTAGGTCGCCCAAGATCCGAGAAGCCACGGTTCTTGTGAGCCGAGCATAGCGCTCAAAAAGAGCGGCCAGGGCGTCGTGGTCGCCTGTGCAGATTCGCGCGATAAGGGATTCATCGGAAACATCTTCCGAAATTCGCCCCTCTTCCGTCGAGGCGGGTTCGGTAGCCGCATTTCCCGCAGTTAGCGGAAGCAATCGGAGCCGGGCGGATGCGAAACTGTCCATCTACTCCTCTTAAGCCGACAAAAGCTTCCATTCCACGATAGTTAAAGTGATGGGTTTTCCCCGTTGGTTTATACCCATCATGTTCGCCACACTGCATCCTTGATGCCGCGCCACCGGCAAATTCAACCCAAATCAGGTCCTGAAAAGGCCTTCGGAAATGTGCTGCGAGAGATTCGACAGGCGGCAGGACTCTCTCAACTCGATGTCTATGTCAAATTTGGCATAGACAGAACTCAGTTGAGCGCCATTGAACGCGGTGTGCAAAGTCCGACCCTCAGAACGATCGTTCGGTTTGCAAAGGCATATCGCGTGAATCCTACTGAGCTAATACGCCGCATGGAGAAATCACGCTTCTATTAGTTGTTCCCCAATCGCGGTGATTCGTTGACAAGCCTAATCTCGGTGCTCAGCAAGAGACCAACCCTGACACTATATCTATTATACGGAAATATTCAAAGTAATTCCGTTTTAAACGGGGAATCGCGACCGCGGCGCGCGGCTAATGTCTAGCGGGCATGCCTTCCGATCTAAAACGGCTTTTCGGAAAACGTCTCGCTACCCTACGCGAATCCAAGAATCTGAAGCAGCATCAATTGGCCCGACGCATCGGCAGAAGGGATAAATACATCAGCGACATCGAGACAGGGCGCATCTATCCCCGTCCCCAAATCATGCTCGCACTGTCGGAGGCGCTGGAGATGCCGGTCAGTGCATTTTATTTTTTGAGGGTGTGGACGACGATCCTAAGTCTCTGCGGAAAAGCATCGACAGCCTGGTGTCAGGAAGCAATCCAAGCCACTTCGTAAATTCCTACGCCATATGCTTGTATCTTTAGAGCAGTAAATCGCTACGAGTGTCCAAGCCCTACACCGGAACTATAATTCCAGCGATCAGAAAATGTGCCGTTGTACGACGGCAACGAAGACACGCTCGCTCAATCGCTCGAATCTATCCAAAAAGAGAGCGCGGATATTCTCGCAAGGATCACGCCCCCGTAGCGATGTGGTTCCGGGCGGTTCCGGGCATGTATTGACTGTCGGTAATCTGCGGCGTAGCATCGTCCCTGAACGGTGACGATATTAAAACGTAACTAGCTTATTCCGCTCGTTGCGCCATAACGTCCCCGAAACATCTGCAAGGCTGTACCGCGATGAGAACAACTCACTCCGCTAGCAGCGCGAGCGCACTCCATGGTCGGCCGCGAGCGGTTTCGTTCATCATTGCTTTAACTCTGGTCGCTCTGTCGGCAGCTGCGCTGTTGCCGCGGTCTCACGACACACGCCTCTCGTCCATCCTGCTCATCCTTGTTCTCATTGCTCTGGCAGTGGCGATCGCACTTCATGCCCGCTTCTTGTTCGTGGCTCGACGTGAACAGCGCCAGACCACCTGCGCACTCGACGCGACGGAACGCGAATTCCAGTCCATCTTCGATAGTACGCTGGACGCAATTTTGATCATGGATGACCGGGGCATGTGCCTCGAAGCGAACCCCGCGGCGATCGCTCTTTTGGGAACAACTCGTCCAGAGGTTCTCGGGCACGAGATCCATTCCTTCTTTTCGCGCGCGAACGAAGACGCATGGCGGCGTCTTGCTTGCGGGGAATCAGGCCACGGCGAAATGCAACTGCTCCGGCGAACGCGCGAAACCATTTTCATCGAATACACCGTTCAGGCGAACTATTTGCCCGGTCGCCATGTTGCTGTTCTGCGCGACGTTTCTCAAAAGCACGAGGACCAGGCTGCCCTCCGGGAAAGCGACGAACGCTTTCGCCAAATGGCCGGAAACATTCTCGAAGTTTTCTGGATGATCGACGTTGCCACCAGGCAGGTTGTCTATGTCAACCCAGCGTTTGAGGCCGTAACCGGCCGTTCCTCCCAATCGCTTAGCGCCAATCCCGCATCGTATCAAGAACTGTTTCATCCCGACGATCGCGTCCGAGTTTTGGCTCATCTCGAAGAGGCCTTCGAATCCGGACAATTCGATGAGGAATTCCGGATCATCAGGCCCGACCATGCGACCCGCTGGATCTCGGTCCGAGGCTTTCCTGTGCGGGATGCAGCCGGGACCGTATGGCGGCTGGTGGGAACCGCGCAGGACATCACGGCACGGAAATCCGCCGAAGACCAGATGGCCAGGAATCTTGCGCTGGCGGAATCGGCGCGCGCCGAAGCTGACGCTTTCCGCAAGATTACGCTCGCGCTGACACAAAACCTCAGCATGGACAACGTCCTGGACACGATTCTTCAGTCACTCCTTAAGCTCGTTCCCTGCGAATCGGCACGCGTTCTGCTCCTAGAAACCCCGAGCCGGCTTTTCCTTGCGCGAGAAGTCCAGCACTACGAATCGATTCGACGCCCACCCCAATGTCCGGAAACATGGGATGCGGCAGCGAGTCGTTTTCTCCTGCACGCTCTCAGTTCAAATACGAGCCTGCTGCTCTCTGACACCGGTCAAGAAAATGATTGGAGAATGTTCAAGGGGAATTCGCACTTTCGCTCGTGGCTCTGCGTACCGCTCGTTGCTTCGCAGAAAGTGCTGGGACTGCTGGCGCTGGGTGACACGCGCGTGCATGCCCTCTCCCAGGAACATCTACGGCTTGCGAAGTCACTTGCTATTCCTGCCGCTGTCGCCATACAGAATGCGCGGCTCTATGAACGCGCGGAGATCTACGGCGCAGAACTGGAACAACGGCTCGACGATCTAGTGCAGACTCAGAATGCCCTGCGGCACGCAGAGGCCGGCCGCACCCTTTCTGAGGAAAGATTCACCAAGGTCTTCCAGGCGAGTCCCATTGCTTTCTCCATTACGACCGTCGAAGAGGGAGTTTTCATCGATGTGAATGAAGCGTTCGAACGCAGGTACGGATACACACGCGGGGAGCTCCTCGGCCGCACCGTATTTGAGATCAGGTTTTGGGACGATTCCGGCGAACGTGTCCGGATGCTGCAGGAGATTCGCGAACGGGGTCGTGTGAGGAACCGTATCACTCGCTTTCGCAAAAGCTCGGGCGAGATTGTCGATACATTCTATTCAGCCGATCTCATCGAACTCGACGGTAGGGAATGCTTTCTGGCAGTCTCCGAAGACCTGCCTCAAGGCGCGGAACTGCAGTTGCCCCTACGCGCGGACTAACCGCCACGTCAAACAACCGGCCCAGTTCTCGGGTCGCGATTCCTTCGGAAGTCCCTTCTATGAAGGAAGACTACAAGAATTGCTCAACCACCGACAGACGGGAAAATCGTCCCCGCCCGTCACGCATCCTCCACATCGGAAGCTTAGCCATTTCACAACCACGACAGCCCCTGGTCGGACCATAGTTCTCTGCAATAACTGCCGGTATACCCTGCCGAAAATCTGCGCAAACCGAATTCGGAGCGAACTCACCCCCCAGGAAACCGCAACTTCAATAGCTCAGCTGCTACCAAAGCGCCAGCCGTAACTTCGTGCTCCACGGTAATTCATGACCATTCGGACTGAAGTTACGGTTCTGACGATGCCCAGGAACCGGGCAAGAACCGAGCCTGTCGTAGGAGAAACAAACAACGCATCAACGGTAGAACTGCTCGCCAGCGATACGTTGAGCGTCGCTTTTAAGAAGAATTATCGCGACGATGCGTCTCTCGAAGAGCGTCGTCGCGACCGAGCCTTTGCCGCCGGAAACGAACGATCAAATTTCTCACTGCCGCTGCTACGGGCGGCGTCGGTCTTGAGCGAAACGCATCATTCGTATCTCAGCGCGACTAGGGGGTCGACTCGCATGGCACGGCGCGCGGGAATGTAACAGGCGGCCAGCGCGACAAGAGCGAGCAGAATCGCAACAGACACAAACGTAAGCGGGTCGGTGGCCTCGACGCCGTACAAAAAGCTGCCCATCAATCGCGTCACGCAGAATGCAGCCGTGAGACCAATCGCGATTCCGAGGGAGGCGAGATAGATGCCTTGCCCGAGCACCATTTGCAACACATCACGGCTCTGCGCGCCAAGGGCGATGCGAATGCCGATCTCCTGCGTTCGCTGCGCAACACCATACGAAATGACGCCGTACATCCCGATCATGGCAAGCGCAAGGGCAACCGCACCGAAAGCTCCCAGGACGAGCATGGAGAAACGCGCCCCTGTCATGGAATCGGCGACCAGGTTCGTGAGAGGTTCGAGATCCGCCAGCGGCAAATCGGGATCAATAGAATGAACCGTGGCGCGCGCGGCCGCGGAGACGGATGCCGGGTCCTGAGTCGTGCGCAGGACGACATCCATGGTAAGTAGGGAAATCCATACCTTTTGGGGGTAGGGCATGTACATCTCTGGAGAAGGAGGTTCGCGGAGCGAGACATGTTTGACGTCAGCCGCAATACCCACAATCGTCGCGAGCGGGTATTCCGGGCTTAGAGGGCCGACTTGTTTGCCTAGTGGGTCCTCGCTCGGCCAGAATTTTTTCGCCATGGCGCTGCTGATAATGGTGACGGGCATGGAGTCAGCAGTATCCGACTCCAAAAACGGACGGCCGCGCAGAATGGGTGTTCCGACGGCAGCAAAGTAACCCGGGGAAATCACACCGTAATTCGCAACGGGGTTATCTGATAGATCCGCTCTCGTTCGACCGGGAATTTGGATCCTGGTGCCGTAAGTGCCGCCTCCCATTGGCACGATATCGTTAATCCCGGCCGATTGGACACCCGGCAAACTCTGGAGCTCGCGTAGCGCATCACGGTAGAACGAAATCAGATGAGCGGAGTCAGGATATTTCAGTGCGGCGAGCGAGAGTTTAAACGTAAGAACGTGCGCAGGACGAAAACCAGGGTCCACGGTGAGTAAACGATAAAAAGTCCGTGTAAGAAGCCCGGCGGCGATGACCAAAACGAGCGCGAGTGCGATTTGCGAAACGACGAGTGTCTGACGGGCTCGTTGCGCCGCAGCGCTCGAGCTGGACCGGTGGCCACCTTCCTTAAGGGATTCAACAAGGTTCCCCTGTGTGGCGCCGAGAGCAGGGGCTAAGCCGAAGAGGATCCCTGTAATTAAACTGAGCCCGAGTGCGAAAACAAAAACGCGAATGTCGAGGCTCATTTCGCCAAGACCTGGAATACGAGTCGGGCCGAAAATCTTCACGAAATAGATTGCACCCTGCGCCAGGACCACCCCCGCAAGGCCTCCGGCTCCAGCCAGGACGATGCTCTCGGTGAGTATCTGGCAAATCAAACGCAACTTCCCTGCGCCGAGAGCCGCGCGCAGAGTCAGCTCGCGCTTACGCGCCAGCGAGCGCGTGAGAAGCAGGCTGGCGACGTTAAAGCAGGCGATGAGCAGGACCACGCCAACCGCTCCGAGAATCAGCAACAACGGTTGACGCATGTCGCCAGCAACTTGATGCGAAAGCAGAGTGACGTCCGAAGCGAACCAGTCCTTTCTGTCCAAGTACTGAGCTTCCAAACGCTTTCCCAAGAGGTTCATCTCGGCCTGAGCTTGCGCAACCGTTACGTGGGGCCTTAGCCGCCCGACGACGGCAAGTGCGAACGGCTCGTGGGGGTTGAGCGGACCACGGTTGAGGGCAAGCGGGACCCAAAGCAGACATTGCGAAGTAAAATCAAAGATGTCGGGCATTTCGTTCGCGTGCGGGAATGCAAAACCTTGAGGCATCACACCGATTACGGTGTACGGAGCGCCGCTTAGTTGCAGAGTTTGTCCCAAAATTCCCGGATCAGCGCCGAACCTTTCCTGCCACAGGGCGTAACTGAGAATCACTTCGTGTTCGCGACCGGGATAGTCTTCTTCTTGCGTGAAAGTGCGGCCTAAAAGAGGAGACACGCCCAGGGTCGGGAAAAATCCTGCCGACGCGCGAAGGCCATCCAGGCGAACCGGGTCACCCGAGCCCGTGAGATTGAACGAGTCACTCTGAAATGCACCAAGATATTCGAAGGTTTTCGATTCCTGAGATAGAAACAAGAAATCAAACCGGCCCCAGGGAATTTTGTCGTGACCGAGGTCCAGCCTGCGCGGAGGCAAACGCCAAGGAAAAACAATTCTTTCAGCATTAGGGTAAGGCAAAGGCCTGAGCAGAACGGCATCCACCAGGCTGAAGACAGCGGTGCTGCCACCGATGCCGAGCGAGAGAGTGAGGACGGCGACAGCCGTGAAGCCGGGGGATTTGCGCAGGATGCGCAAAGCAAAGCGTGCATCCTGGATTAGAGATTCAAGAAAAGTCACACCGCGCACTTCGCGGCATTTTTCCGTCCCCCGGGGCGGCGTAAATCCACCCGTCGCCATAATCATTGGTCTCGGTGCTCCAATTGAACAAAGACTGGCTGGGTCCAGGCCATGCTTCCGTGGGAGTCCGTAATGCGCGCGCGCACGTAGCCTTCATTTCCTTTGATCAAATAGATAGCGGGGTTCGCCGTGTCGTCCTGAAGGACCTTGCCATCTTTTCCGATGAATTGCGTCCGGTATTTCATCAGGTAGTGATCTTGTGCTCGAATTTCGACAGTGATCTGCTTGCCCTCGACTTTGTAATCTCTTAGTTCTACGCCGGTGGAGGCGTAGAAGCTGCCTTCGTCGATGGCCTGCATAATCTCATCTGCAGTCAGGTGCTGGGCGTGAACCACAATCCAGCCCTTGCCGGGCTTGCCTTCCGTTTCGCCTGAGACCCCCGACTTGAGTGCGTGCGTATCGTCCGAAGCCACTCCCCAAATCACCAGGCCGCGAGAAAGCACCTGATCCCACAGTTCTTCTGTTCCCGGGAACGCTTGCCCCGCCCCGAAGCTGTTCACGAGAGGATGCATATTCATGATCTCTATCAGACGGGCCCCTTTGACGGCGGCGATGTCGCTGGCGTTGAGTTGCCACATAAAGTTGGGATGATTGATTTGCGCTAGGCCCCCGGCAGCGCGAATCGCGTCGAGATCTTGTTGCAGCGTGTCGCGCGCAGACGTGCCCTGAGCCGGCTTTGCTGCTTCCCGCGGATTCAGCGAATTGACATGTACGAAGATTGCCCCTGCAGGGCCGACAAAATTGGACGATACTTCTTCACCTCGGATCACCAGGAACTGCCCCCCGCCTCCGAAGATCTCATTCAGCGGTCTAACGTCGGTTACCATTTTATGGTCGGTGATGAAGAGAAAATCGTAGCCGTTTTCGCGATACCACTTGGCAACATCATCGGGAGTCGAGTCACCACCGCTGTTGATCGTATGGGCGTGGGTGTTGCCCTTGTACCACTGAGCGAGGAGGGGAACGCGAAAGGAAAATAGAAAGAGAAGTGTGGCAACGATTACGCGTTTTCGCACGCTCACTCCGGCATCTCTTGGCTCGTCAGTGTGGTGTCGGCGGGACTCAACGGGGTGTGTGACACTTCGGGTTGATCTTCACCGATCAGTGCGAAAATCCCGCCGGCACTTTGTGCTTTCAGCAATCGTCCCACGCCCTATCGCTTATGTCTTGAATGCATTTGACATCGATAATGTCGATCTAATCTGAATAAAGCTGATTCAAGTCGTGATGAAAGCGGCAGCAGCCGCGGGACACGCGATCCTCGTTTCTACAAAATCGAGCGAATGATCCCGCCGTCGACGCGGAGTGTTGCCCCCGTGATACCTGAGGATTGCTCGGAAGCAAGAAAAACTACGAAGTCGGCTAGCTCATCGCGCCGAAGAAACCGGCGCAGAACAGAGGACATTCCAGGTCCCGCGATGAACTCCTTCTCAAAATCTCGGAAGGTCTTGCCGGACTTTAGTACACCGTGCGAGATAAGTGCCTCTTCGCTTGGGCTGGGACCAGGAATAAATGCATTCACGGTTACGGCTGTCCCGGCAGCAATCTCCGCCAAGCCGCGAGCCAACCCAATCACAGCCGACTTGCAGGTGATCCATGCGGTCATTTTCTGCGCGACCAAGCTGTCCCCTGGCGTAAAGCTGCACGTCGTCCCGGCGCTGAATAACATCCGACCCCAGCCTTGCTCGATCATTTTGGCCAAATAGTGGCGAGCCAGCCGGACCGCGCCCAATATATAAGTGTCAGAATAGCGTTGCCACTGTTCGTCTGTGACCTCGAAGAACGGAACCGACGGCGTGGAACCAGCATTGTTCACCAGTATATCCACCTTGGGAACCGCCTCGATAAGACGTCTCACAGCGGCCGCGTCGGTGAGGTCCGCGACTTGGCCGCAAAGCTCGACACCGGGAACCTCTTTCGTCAAGCGCGCGCACGCTTGCAGGACGTGCTCATCGGTGCGGCCATGGACTATAACTGATGCGCCGCCCTCGGCCATTCTCTTGGCTATGGCATAACCGATTCCCGAGGTTGAGCCAGTGATGAATGCTCGTTTCCCTGCTAGGTCGATGTTGACCATCAACAGCACTCCTATCTATTTTTGATCCTCATTTTCGACAAAAGCCTTCAATCTCGAGAGCGTCTGGTCCCACTGTTCGGACCAGAGGTCTAGTTGGTCTTTCATTTTTCCCAGTGGCTTCGGGTCGAATTTGAAGAGGCTCTCACGACCCGACCGGGCGCTATGGACGATTCCTACCTCTTGTAGAACTCGGAGATGTTTGGCGATCGCCTGTCTGGTTAATCGGGAGCCCTCGGTTAACTGAGAAAGAGAACAAGGCATGCCCTCGGCGAGCCGCGCTATCAAAACGAGGCGGGTCGCATCGCCGAGGGCCGCAAACACGGGCGCTTGTGTCTTCAGCGAAGAGTGAATAGCGCTATGGGTTCTTAGTGACATGGCTCTCGATATTCTTCATCTGCGCAGTCCAACCGCCTTCGTTCATGCGCAACGCTTCGCTGCGGCGCTCCGCTGGGACTTCGTCAAAACCCGACTCCGTAAGCAGTAGCAGGCAGCCGTTCGGGATTTCTTTGAGTTTAAATTCGACGAGTGTCGGTGCTTCGGCTGAATAGTCCTTGTTCGGCTCAACCGCGTAGGGATGCCAGGTGAAGGAGAAAAGCCGTTCGGGCTCCATGTGTTGCACATGTGCCTCCCATTTGAGATGTTCATAACCCGGATGAGTGATCTGGCCGTGCGCGGATTGACCCGGCACAAACGGACCATTCAACTTCACACCAAACCACTCACCAAATTCCCGATAGTCGGTCAATGCGCGCCAAACCCGGGATACCGGCGCCTTCAGTTCGATTCGCTTTTCAATACGGTCGTTCATTCGTAGGTACCTCCCAACTTGATGGTAGCGTAATGCTGTTTTATATGCAACTCTGTAGTTTCCTATTAGTTTGGATTGGTCTGTTGTGCGGTACTTGGCGATTGATGGAGACATCGCAGAAATGATGGATTTAGCCGCCTCCCACGCTGTACCTCACGAGCCAGTAAGTTGCATGGCTTAATCATAAGACACTCTGTGGTTGCATATATGTAGCTCGTCTATTTGGTCGTGCCATGACCTGGATTCCAGCTGTCGGCAGGCACTCAGATGGGGGAGGTTCTGCCGCACACGCCATGGAAAAACATAGTGATCGAAGTGCCATTGAAGATCGGGGACTCGATCCATCTTACGGTTTGCGAAGTCAGGGCAGGCACGAACTGGCCAGTCACACTACGAGATTTGACCTTGCGGGCGGGTTCCTGAGCTGCTGATCGATCATGAGAACGCAATGGGATGATTTAAACTGGCTTGGAGTACGCATGTCCCGCCGTCGGCCGGGGTAGGATCAAATCCGTTCAAGACGGTAAACAGTGGGCTCGCGTAGCCTAGATTGATCCGCGGACCCGTCGCGCCGCAGAAACCAGGCTCCGCACCCCCGTGGACTCAACCCGGCGAAAATTGAGGCATAGTTGCGTGCGTCACCAGCAAGAAATCGTCGACCAGTTCACTCGCCAGGCGCGGCAATTCGCGCAGTCGTCCACCGCCCGCAGCGAGGAAATCCTCGAGCGCCTGCTGCGCATGACCCAGCCTCAGGCCGGCGATTCTGCCCTCGATGTTGCCTGCGGGCCTGGCCTGCTAGTTTGTGCGCTCGCACGCCGGGTCAGCCATGCCACCGGCATCGACCTTACCCCTGCCATGCTGGATGAGGCGCGCCGCACCCAGCGGGAGCAGGGAATCGACAACGTCTCCTGGGATTGCGACGACGTGACCGCAATGCCGTATCGGGATCAAACTTTCGATATCGTGACTTGCCGTTTCGCTTTCCATCATTTCCCGCAGCCGCTTGGGGTGCTCCGCGAGATGCGCCGGGTCTGCCGGCCGGGTGGCTGCGTCCTCGTCGTCGATAGTGCTCCCGCCGAAGCAAAAGCCTACGCCTTCAACGCCATGGAGCGACTCCGCGACCCTTCGCACACCCGTGCCATGCCCATCGAAGAGCTGTGCTCCCTCTTCAGTGAGGCCGGCCTGCCCCAGCCGCGGGTTGAACGGACCCGGCTCGCCTTGGACCTCAACGAATTGCTCCGCCGCTCCTATCCGCGCGAGGGCGACGAGGACCGTATCCGCGCTATGTTCGCCCAGGCGCTCACCGATGATTTTCTCGATGTCGCGCCCCACTGCGAGGAGCAGAAAGTCTTTTTCTCCGTCCCCGTCGCCATCCTCGCCGTCCGAGTCGCTCATGACCTGTGAAACCGCCGCGCCCATTCTTCTTGTCGGCGCGGCATTCCTCGAAGGAGTTAAGCCGAGCGCTGCCCGCAAGGCAAAGGGAACTGTCCGCTTCCGATCTGCAGAGTGTAGTCTTGCAATGTCCGCAACCACCAGGCGCCGGTAACTGGAAACAGTGATAATGCAGATTCGCAGCCAGCTTTTGAACCTCGGCATTTATGTCTATGCCGTCGGCGCCATCTTTCTTGGCCTTCTCGGTCTGGTTTCGGGCGATTTCGCTACCGGGTGGCAGCACGTAGGCCCGCAGATATCCTTCCGGGTACCACTTGCCTATCTCACCGCCATCATCGAGCTGGCCGCCGGGCTCGCCCTGTTTTGGCGCCGAACAACTCGCGCAGGGGCCCTCACGCTCACCGTCCTCTATTCCGTGTTCACTGTTGTGTGGATTCCAAAATATCGCGAAGACCTGCACAACTTCGACCCGCTCGGAAACGTCTTTGAGGAGTTTTCTCTTGTGGTTGCCGGAGCGGTTCTCATCGCATCGTTCTTGCCGGCCGGATCGCTTGTCTCGCGCCGCGAGCCGCTATTCGCGCGTTTGTACGGCCTTTCTGCGATCTCTTTCGGCGTCGGGCACATTTACTACATGCCTGGTCTGTTGAGCGGGATTCCGAAATGGCTCCCGCCGTCACAGATGTTCTGGTTCTATGTCACAACCATCGGCTTCTTTCTTGCGGCAGCAGCCATCCTTTCGGGCGTCATGGCTCCGCTCGCATCACGACTGATAACCGCCGAGATTCTCGGCTTCGAGATTCTGTACTGGATTCCCAAACTCTTCGTCCATCCACACGACCATTTCAACTGGGCCGGTAACGCCATCAGCATCACCCTCTCCGGCGCTGCATGGGTCGTGGCGGACTCCATCTGCCGGGCCGCCCAACGAGCGCCTATCCATACAGAATCCGTCCAGGCCAGCGCTCCCGAAGGCGGATCGTGACCGGACAAAAGGACGCCAGGGAAATGATTCGAACGATAGGCCTGCCGGCAGGAGAGAGCTGCGAGATTCGCCCGCCTCACGTCGGTGATTACAAGAAGAGCGCAGATCTGGCAGAGCCGCTTGGCTATCCGAGTGCGGTAAAACAGATACAGGTGAGCATCGAACGCACGTGTTCATACATTCTTCATTGCTCCCATGAGCGCCGCGACATCGTCGGCTAATACCCGTGCGTCTGCTTATGCGGGACAGTTCGGGACATGAGTGCAGCGTGCTATAAGCGGAAGATGAATTTTCATGGGCGTCAACGCCGGCTATCGAGCAGGAGCCCGAATCCGAACCCGACCAAGAGCATGCCCAGCGCGCGATCGAGCGATTGCACTACAGACGCCCGAGATAGCCAGCGCGCCAGAGGGCGCGTCGCAACAGTGAGCAGAGAAAACCACAAGATGCCCTCGCTCGCGTGAATAGCCGCAAGTAGCATACTGAATGAAGTCACAGAGACACCGGCGGGAATAAACTGCGGCAGGAATGTAACGTAGAAAACACCCACCTTAGGGTTCAATAGGTTCGTAAGGAGACCGCGAACGAACCAGCGTGGCGCGCTTGCGCTCACAGCGGTGGCAGGCACTGGAGCTGATGCTGCGTCAGGGCTCGCGGAGGCCAACGAATGTTTGCGCAGCAGCATCTTCACACCCAGAAAGATCAGATAGCAAGCTCCCGCGGTGCGAAGTATCCCGTAAGCAACCTGGGAGACCGCGAGCAGCGATCCCAGCCCAACTGACGCCACAAGCCCCCACGTCAAACAACCACAGCAGATGCCCGCTCCAGCGAGCATGGCGCGGCGCGGTCCTTCGACAGCCGCGGTCCGCAGGACGAGAGCGGTGTCAATCCCCGGCATGATCGTCAGAAGCCCTGCGGCGAGGGTGAAGGCCAACAATGCGTGGTAGATCGTCATATTCCCTCCCGCTCAATAAATCCAGGACCAGTAACGATCCCAACGATTCGCAGCCCGAGCCCGTTTCAGTTGCACGGCGGATGGGAACAGCTTCGGACTTTTATAACCAGCTCAGCGAACTGCAAGGGGTGATGATGGAACGCACGCCTGCATAGATTAAATAGTTGTGTCGCTTGATAAGGAAATCTAACGTTTTTCGTTGTGCCGCTCCATCACAGCCGAAAGTTGTGGATCGATTTTGTCGCGCAGCTTCTCGATCGCGGCGCGCGTATCGCGCAGACGTTCATCCTGACCCATCTTGAATTTTGCTTCGAGGCGTTCGATGGGCAGCTCAAAACCGAGAATGTGCGGTAAGCGTCGATTCATCCCGTCGGGTCCTAGCTCCTTAACGTGCCACCGTTTTTCGCGACCCGTTTCCATGTGATCGACGAGTTTTAGCAAATGGCGGGCGGTTATCTCCTGGCTCGTTGGTCGCGGGCATCCATGGCAGTGCACCACAGCAAAGTTCCAGGTGGGGGCGCTGTCGCGCACGGGTTCAGCAGGATACCAGGATGAGGAAATGTAACCGTGTTCGGCCCGAAAGATCGCGACGCTTCTCGTTCCTTGCCGCACGAATTCAGAGTGTTCGTTGGCGCACGCCAAATGGGAAACTAATGTGCCGTACTCGCCACGCGCACGATCAAGTAAAAACGTGAGGTGCGAGACCGCTAACCCAGCTGGTGTCCACGACACCAAAACCCCCATCACGGTGCGGTCGATGAGATCGAAGGCCTCTGCATCTGTTTGAGGCGACCACTCAGGTTTTGTGTAAAGTTTGGGTGTGTCGCTCACAGATCTTCTTCTCGTAAGCAGAATACCGATCGGCAAATCGCCATAACCAGGTCGGGCAGTACCTCGAATGCGTATCGCGCTTCGACCCGTTCAAGCCAGCGGTGGTAGCCTCGCCCCCAGGGTCCGGCATTAATCGTTGGCAGTGCGGGCGTCGCTGTCTTCGCCAGGTCCCACTGGATCGATGACTTCCAGATTGGTGTATTGCTCGCGATCGTTTTTAGGTCATCCGAATCGATGGGACCGAGGAAACTCATGTCTGCAATAACCTCCAACCGGTCGCGGAGATTGATTTTGACGTTATGACGATCCGAGACCTCGGTCGCTGCGCGTGCAACACATCCCAGTAGCAACGGGCTAATCTCATTCAGAGTTTGAGTCGCAGGATATGGCATCGACGCAAATCCAAAGATCACGGCCGGCCCAACAAGTCCGCTTTCTCGCCACACGAATTCTGTGATTTTCTGCGCACGTGTGGGCAAATCAAGGTTCGGCTGCGCTGCCATTTCTCTCTCGACGATTTCAAGAGTACGGCGAAAAGTCGATGTGTTCGTGCTGGCGTCACGAAGAAGACTTTCGTAGGTGAATATTTTGATTGGCTGACTCGCAACCCGCTCGAACGAATCCACCGCATTTAGTTTTTCGGCGTCGTTAGCCAGCCGTCGCACCACTTGGTGCAAATGTTCGCTGGTCTTTTCAATAACTTGTGTCAGTAATTCCGTAGATTTTCGGCGATCAGAAACGATGTTCCAAGAACACCAAGCTCTGCTCGGTGTGGTGACGTTATAGGCGTCCTTAAGATCTCGCATTGCCAATGTCGCAGGGGGCGGATTTGCGCCATCGGTGAATTCGGGCGAGCATTCAACGAGTTGGACCAGTTCGGCGGCGATTAGCGACGCGGACAAGCCGTCAAACGGATAACAGGCGTGAGTCTCGTGGCCCACTACATAGGCCGACAGCAACGTCTTTCCAATTGTACCAAGAGCGACGATTTGCCCTTTGTTACCGTCCCCCTCGTCACCGGAGGCGTCCAAGTTAATGGCCAATGAAAGGTTAATTCCTCGTTCTTTCGCAATCCCGGGCAAGCGCGGCGCTATGAAGCGCATTCCAACGGACGAGTCTTCCTCGTCAGGCACAGCAACAAGAAGCAAGTTGCCGACGCGCTCATCCCGCAACGCAAAGGCCTCCAATACCGCCAGCCCCGCCGCGAGACCTGATTTCATATCCAGCAGACCGCGTCCTGCGAGGAACCGACCCGACTTAAGATCGTCAAGCGCCCGAGCATCCTCATTTGTGTTTGTTAGGCGCTCGACAATTCGGGATGTAAGATCCGCCGGCTCGGTCGCCCACTGCTCCAGTTGCTCATAGTCCATCGTACCGATCGTGTCGAAATGACCGGTGAGAACAACCGTGCGCGGCCCATGTCCGCGAACCAGGCCCAAGACAACTCCGCGATGAAGAGGATCCTTGGCTACAGGCTCACTCCAAAGATCAGCTGGATTAGCCCGGAAATATGGCATTTCGCCCATCAGCTCTTGGAGAAAGGCTGCGTAGGACGCCTCATACGAGGTTCCGTTGACGCTCCCGCGTCGTGTAAGCCTGAGAGCCAAGTCCCGTGTCCTGGTGCGCGCGTCGATAATGCCGTTCATTTCGCGCCCAATCCCCGGATAACATCCGCTGTCGTGACGATCTCCGCAAATTCTCCAGAGAGATTGGCGAGCGTCATGGCATGAACGTCTTCGGCCGTATGATGTTCGCCGTCCGGACCGGTGAGTTCAAAGGCCCATATCGCATCCCGAACAAGTCTCGCATCGAAGCCAAGGTTGCCCGCCATACGTGTTGTCGTCTCGACGCAGTGATTCGCGGTGGCGCCGACAATGACGAGTGTCTGGATTTTCATCGCACGCAAACGCGTGTCCAGGTCAGTGCCGATAAAAGCGCTATTGACAGACTTGACGATCACCGGCTCGCCGGGCAGTTCGCGTGCTTCGTCCAGAACCAGATAGCCGATGCCTTCCGGAAGGAAATAGGACGTCGGTGCGACACCCGCATGGCGAACGTGAATAACGGTCGCGCGCTTTGACCGAAATTCTGCGAGAAGTCTGCTTATTTGCTTCACTGCGTTGGGATTGTTGCGCCGCGTCCCCGCGGCTTCTAGGTTGTCGAAACCCTTCTGAACGTCAACGACAAGCAAAGCGCTGGAACCGATAGCTAACGGCTTCACAAACACCTCCTCGAATTGAGTACGACCTCCCGACTGTACGTATAACCTGCGTTATGGACAACCGAACTAGATGATTGTTAGCATGCGATACATGAAGGATTTCGATCACAGCATCCGGCTTCCCAAGATGTCAGAGCTACAGGCCCTAGTCGCAATCGCTGATACAGGTAGTTTTGGAGGGGCTGCTGCGGAGCTCGGCTGCACCCAGTCCCGCATTAGCCATTCGATCGCTGCGCTCGAAGGTGCGCTTGGGTATCCGTTGCTCGAGCGTTCCCGAACTGGAACGGCTCCGACTCCAGCGGGCCGGAAAGTAATTCTGAAAGCTCGTGAGATTCTGAGGCTTGCGCGAAGCACCATACCGTCGAAATCGCAGGCTCTGTCCGGAATGGTGCGACTTGCAACTTATCAAAGTGTCGCCACTCATCTCTTGCTGCCGATCCTCGATGCTCTTGCCGCCCGCCACCCGAACATCCGGATTGAAATCGATGATGGCTGCGTCGAACGCGAGGACGTTGAAAGACGCGTGCGCGATGGTTCTGCCGATCTCGGAATCGCTCATTTACCCGTAGGCGCCGGCCTATCCGTTCGTCCCTTTGTAGAGGACGACTATGTGGTCATCGTCGCGGGGAGCTACACCCCGTCGAGGCGGTACTTTTGGCAAGATCTTGAACGACTGGATTTCATTGAGCTGAGGTGCTCAGGCAGCCGATCTATTGTCGACAAATGCCATGCGAACGGCATGAGGGCAAAACCGACAAAGTCATTTTCGTCAGTTTCGACTATCCTGGCGCACGTGAGAAGGGGCCGTAGCTTCTCCATCCTTCCGCGGTTATCAGTTGAACCGTTGCCAGCCGGTTTAAAGATCCTCGACCTGCCCGTGAATGCAACGCGGTCACTCGCGATTGTCCTACCAAGGCAGCAACCGACAGCTAAAGTGCGGGCGCTGCTGCAGACTTTTCGACAGGTAAGAGAATTACAGGAGCCCGTAGCAAGTTGGGCCAGGCTTGATGCAGGCCGATAGTTTGTCCAACAGTTTCCGCGTTTCGGAGAGCGAGCCGCGGTTCAGGACCAGGTTTCATGATGATAGTTATATCAGGAGTTCGATACACTCTAGTACGCATCTTCCTTGCGTCGTAGCGAGCGGCGGCAACGACGTCACTTATAGCCAAGCGCCGCAAGCGATCTCCAGACGAAAATCAACAGGCTAGTTTTGGCTAAGAGAAAATTCCTCGTTTTGCACAGGCGCTGTGTATCGCATGTGAGCGGTCTGTGAATATGGACTTCACTTTGCTTCCAATGACCGCGATGGGCACGATTATCCTCAGCAGCCTTGCAATTTCCACAGGACTCGATCGGTCGCATCCGATGCTGGCTATTGAGCTTGCGGAGATTTCCGCAGCATTCACAGGTGCGGCGACGGCGACGGTTTTATCTATATAAGATTTAAGGAAAACAGCTTTGCCGTAGCCAGGTACTATTTCGAACAATTCGTCAGAACTAGCTCCCAAACGACAACGACTTCGCTCAGATAGCTATCCCAGAAGTATGTGGGTGCGATTCGGAGTTTGGGACGCGGCCTTTTGAGACGTATCTGCCGCTGCATCCAGGTTCAGACGGAAGGATGTGCCAGTTTTTTTAGTTTCCCCAGTTTAATCCCCAGCATTTTTGCCGCATTGGTCTTTTTCCCTTTACAGTCGGTAACAGCTTCACAGACGACCAGCCGTTGCATCGCCTCGAGATTTTTTCCGGCCGTTTGCAGAAGTTGAAAGGAAGACCGCATGGACTTTTGCTTGGATCTCCGCAGTACCGCATTCCCGGCACGGTCAGTCCGAATCTCCTGGTCGGGTTCCGCTTCCGGGGTCGAAAGCGTGTATTTATGGGAGGGTTCCGTGACCTTTTTGAGAAGGCGGCGTTGGATAACCGCTTGCTTGGCCAATTGAACGCGCGGGTTTTGAGACAGACCGAAAATCAGCGCGTCGTGGGCCGACTGGGGCAGATGCAACGTTCGAGCGCGCGAGTGCCAAGGCAAAAAGGCTGGAACGGAGAAGATCACCTCCGGGTCGATTCGTAAAGACTGTGTGCGCATGTTCGACCGCGGCGAACCGGAGCCCCAAGCAGCCACTCCGAGCGCTCAGGAATCTCCTGCAACGAGCGACGCTGCTTTCCTCTAGCGTTGCCTAACAGCGGGCCCCGGCAGAGGCCGGGGCCCTTTTCTGTCTTGGTCGCCAGTCCGACCGAACGGAACAAATCCCTCGCATCAACCAGGCGGTCGGGCAGCATATGTCGACTGCGGGCGTTCGGCTTTTCCGCAGACCGATGCGAGGGTTTCGGCCGCACGTTGAAAATTTGGCGGTGGCCAACCCAAAAAACAGCCGGTGCTATCCCTTCTGCCGCCCGATACTCGAAAGACGCTCATGAACTGAGAATCAGGGCATTCCCTGTGGCCCCCGTAGACGGGAGCGACCCCGCGCGCCGGAGAGTGCCCATGAAGCCCGGGTCGAGTTGTGATTGTCTGATATGCCGGCTGGAAGCGAGCCTGGTTGCGGAACTGAGCGATCGTCGCACACAGGAGGAATTCCGGTTATTCACCGCTTCCAGTCAAACGCTGTCCGTGTTTCCGACCGCCGCCGAACTCATCCTGCACCTGCACCGCCAGCACGATCAAGAGCAGACCTCATCCTCGGACCAAATCCTTCTGGAGATCCTCGGTCGCAGCGGTGACACGCTGTTGCATGCAATCGCGCAGAGGCTATTGCTGTTGGCCTTCGTTCCGACCATCCACCGCACCACCACCCAGATCACCATCACGTTTCCCGCGCTTGCCCGCGATGATACGGCCCAACACCTGTTTACCGTCCTGCTTGAAATTCTCCCCTCCAGCGAACTCCAGTCCCGCCGCTCGCATTTGGCCTTTACCATCGCCCGCAAGATACGCCGCAGCGCATATCGCTGGGCCATTCGCGAGTCTCGCACCTCCTTGCGAAACGATATCGACGGAACGCCGACCATCTTTCCGGACTTGGAAGTAAGCGGCGAGGATTCCCGTTCGAACATACTGCTGCAGCAGTTTCTTGATGACTGCCAACGCCAGGGATGGCTTTCTGCGGAAGAACGCGAACTGCTGACGCAATTCAAGCTCGAAGGCACTTCCGGTCACGAACTCGCGCTTCGCAGCGGCCATTCTGTTGTGGCCATCCGCCATCGCATCCAACGCCTGCTCGATCGACTCCGGCGCATTGCCGGAAGGCCAGGGACCGCAATTGCTCCCGAACAGCTGAATCTTTTCTCTCGCTGAAGTCGCCTCCCTCAGTCGGACGTTTCTTCAGCGCGTTCCGCGATCTTCAGGCAAGCGCCGGCACGCGCGAAAAAATATTTCACTAGTACCCGGTCCGTTTTTGTTTTTCGTGGCTGATTAGTAGAGCGAGGGGAGTTCTCGCCGGTTACTCCCGCGGACAGAGCCGCAGCCGATTCCATCGGTCGTCGCTTTGCGTCGCGTGCGACCCGCACCAGGGGGACGGAAGCGATGGGGGGACAACGCTGTACTCGGAGCGAACGCTCCAAGTGTGCCTGGACGTGGCAAAGTTCAGGAACCGGCGCATACAGTCGTGTCTCCCCAATCGCCTTACGCTTTCCTTGCTCGAGCCGCAGCCAGCGCGGACTCCCCCTCAACGGCCCTTTTCGAAACCTCGCACCGCACAGGGAGAATTTCGACAATGAAAGAGTTTCTTCGCAAGTACGTGGGCGGCGACTGGCGGCGTTCAGCTCTCATTACCCTTGGTTTCACATTGCTTTTCGCGGCGCCAGCGTTCGCGCAGGGCGCCTCCCCCTGGGAAAACGCCGTCAACGTTCTAATGACAGCCTTCACCAGCACGATCGCGCGGGGTCTCTCGCTTGTGGCGATTGTCGTCGCCGGTCTTACGTTTGCCTTTGGTGAAGGCGGCGGTTCCAAACGCGTGCTCGCTGGCGTGCTGTTCGGCGTCGGCATGGCCATCGCCGCGGTGAATTTCCTCGCGTGGCTGTTTCCAGGGAACTGAAGCGCGCAACTTCCGAAGGAGAACCTGATGACGGATGCCCGACGAATCAACAAAGTGCATCGTTCGCTCTCTCGGCCCCTGACGATCCTCGGGGCCGAACGGAGGCTTTTCTTCTTCGCCATGTGCCTGGGTGCCGGCACGTTCAACCTACTCAACAGTTTGTTTGGCGGCTTGCTCATGTTTTTATTGCTCTACTTCCTGGCTCGCTGGGCGACGCAAACCGACCCCCAGATTCTGCGTTTTCTGTTTGCTGCGGCACGCGTTCGTGCGCAATACGACCCAATGAAGTTCAGTCGCATTCGAATCCGCCGGGATCACCATGTTCAGGCTTAAGCGAATCTTCAAAAACTACAACGAGACCGGCTCGCTCAACGAGCAGATCAATCTCTACGGTTTCATCGGGCCGCAGGCCTTTCTCACCAAGAGCGGCGAGGTGGGTGTGATCCTGGAAGTGCGCGGTGTGGACTACGAATGTCTCGACAACACATCGATTGATGGCTTAACGAAGCGCCTCGAGTCAGCGCTTAAGCTGTTTGACGAGAACTACCGCCTCTATCAATACCTGTTCAAGCGGAACCGCGAAGCCATCCCCTACCAGCTGTACTCGAATCCCGTCGTCGATACCGCGATCCGGAATCGGATTGCCTACCTCGGCCGCAAGGCCGACTCACTGTTTTCCCTCTCCGTCTATTACGTCGTGCTCTACCACGGGTTCCAGACGGTGGACAAGCTGGGAAGCGCGCTTGCCGAATTTGCTAAGAATCCGAAAAAGGCCATCTCCGATTGGCGCGCCCATTTTTCGACCGGGCAGCGGACGCTCGTTCTAGGGAAGCACCTGGCGAGCGCTCAGGCGGCGCTGCTGCAAAAGGCGCGCAGCTTCGTCCTCCAGATCAGCGACTTCCTCGCTGTACGGATGCTGGATAAACAGGAAGCCTTCCGCGTTCTCAAAAGAACTCTCAACTTCCACCCCGACAAACTCGCTCTCGCCAAACTCAAGTACGACACGTTTCTGGACTACTACCTGCCTGAATCGCCCATCGAGTGCCATCGCGGATTCCTCCGCGTTGACGATTATTACATCAAGGTTTTGACTCTCAAGGAACCTTCGGCCCAGACTTTTCCCCTGATCTTCAAACGCCTGCTCGAAGTCGAAGCGAACTATCACGTCGCGACGGAATGGAAGAAAGAAGAGTGCGGCAAGATGCGCCGGGTGATCCAGACCAAGCGCCGCCATTTCCACAACACCAAGCGTTCGTTCACTAGTCAGGTCAGTCTCAACGACGCCCCCACCCAAGACGTGCTCCTCGACGATTCCAAGGAATCCCAGGTCAGGGAGCTCGGTGAAGCCATCCAGGAGATCGAGCTGAACGGAAATTACTTTGGGCAGTTCTCACTAACTGTCGTGATCTATGACTTGGAACTGGACAAAGTGGAACGGGCGTGCGCCGAGTTCTACAAGGTATTCAGCGTCCATGACGCCCAACTCTATGAGGAGAAATACAACCTCCTGAATGCTTTTCTCGCGGCTGTTCCCGGCAACTACGCATTCAACCTGCGATCACTATACGTCCTGAACACCAACTATGCTGATTTCTCGTTCCTGTTCACCCTTCATTGTGGCGAACCACGGAATGCTCACCTCCGTGAGGAATATCTCGCAGTGCTCGAGACCAACCACCATACTCCCTACTTCCTGAATCTCCATTACCGCGATGTGGCCCATACCATGATTCTCGGGCGAACGGGCGCCGGGAAAAGTTTTCTCTTGAACTTTCTGATCACTAATCTGCAGAAATACTCGCCGCACACCTTCATCTTCGATTTAGGCGGGAGCTTTGAAAGCCTCACGCAGCTTTTTTCCGGCTGCTACATTCGCGTGGGCCTGGAATCCGAAGACTTCAGGATCAATCCGTTCTCGCTGCCTCCCAGCAAGGAAAATCTCGATTTCCTGGCCCTCTTCGTGAAGGTTCTAATTCAAGGAACCAGGCCCAGCGAGCTCGACCCGGCTACCGAGCGCGACCTGTTCCAGCAAATCGAAAATCTGTACGCTGTGGACCCGGCGCTGCGCACCTTGGGTGTGCTCGCCAACACCCTGGGCCGTGACCTGGCCGGCCGCCTCGCCCAATGGACTCGCGGCGGCCAGTTTGGATTCCTGTTCGACAACTCCGAAGACACGATTTCGTTCTCCCGCTTCCAGGCCTTTGACTTCCAGCGCATCAGTCAGTACCCGGAACTTCTGGAACCGTTGCTCTTCTATATCCTGCACCGCGCGAACGCAGTCATCACCGACCTGCAGAATTCCTCCGTGTTCAAAGTTTTCTTCATCGATGAAGCATGGGTCTTCCTGAAGAATCCTAGTATTCAACGGTATGTCCTCGAGGCCCTCAAGACCTGGCGCAAGCACAACGCCGCCATGGTCCTTTCGACGCAGTCCCTTGATGAACTGAAGCGCTCGGACATTCTCGACGTCATCATCGAAAGCTGCGCCACGAAAATCTTCCTCGCAAACCCCGCGATGGACCGTGAGCTCTACCGCCGGCAGTTTCACCTGAATGAAAACGAAGTCGACCTGATTTCCGGTCTTATCCCCAAGCAGCAATTTCTGATCAAGACGCCGGAACTGGCGAAAGTCGCGAACCTGCACGTCGACCCGAAAAGCTATTGGCTGTACACCAACGATCCCTATGACAACCAGAAGCGGCGCGAGGCTTTCGAGACCTACGGCTTCGAAAAGGGTCTCGAAGTGCTCGCAGGAGGACAGCCTTGATTCTCGTCCTCCGCCTCCTTTGCTGGGCAGCCAGGCTCGAGCCGTCGCACCTGTCGGTGTGTGTGTTGGCCGAAATCTTCGCTGCAGTTCTGCTTTTGTCCACAGCGATCATCGGATTCTTTGTCAAACACGATGGAGTGTCTGGAAAATACGGCATCGCCAAAGGAGCAGACGATGAAACATCGCATTCGCAGTGAATGGTACGGGTGGTTCCTGCGCAGCGCGGCAATCGTGGTCTTGGGTGCTGTTGCGATCTCGTACTCAAGCGCCGCGGCAACCGACGCGACTGCGCGTGTCGTCAAGTATGCGAAGGAAGACATTATTCCCGTGCGAGCCAAGCTCCGCTTTTCAACGCTCATCGTCCTGCCCGAAGACGAAGAGATTCTCGATTTCACGACCGGCGACAAGGAATTCTGGGTCATCAACGGCGCCCACAATCTCTGTTATGTTCATCCTGCTCAGGCGGGCATTCGCAGCAATCTGAATCTGATTACTGCCAGTGGCCACGTTTATTCCTTCCTGCTGACCGAGATCAGCAACCAGCCGAACACCGAACCCGATCTCAAAATCTTCGTCGAGCCAAAGGAAGGCCCCAGCATCGCGGCGAGCACCGCCCTGCGCGGCTATGTCCGTGCGGGCGAAGCCGAAGCTTACAAGAAGGAACTCGAGCAGCTGCGCTCGCGTGCGGCCGATCAGATCCGCGCTGCGCAGGAAGCGGCCGCCGAACAAGTGAGGCGCTTCCGCTCCAGTTACGCGACGAAGCTTGCATTCGACTATCGGCTCGACCCGAAATCCGCTCGCGAACCCTTTCTGGTTTCCGCCATCTACCATGACGATTCCTTCACCTACATCCAGTGCGCCGCGCGCGAAAAACCCGCTTTGTATGAAATCAAGGATGGCAAACCCAACTTGCTTTCGTTCCAGTTTGCCAATGGCGTGTACATCGCACCGAAAGTCATCGACTCGGGCTACCTTGCGATCGGTGCGAAAAAACTTCCGTTTACGCGGCACCCGTCCGCGAACTGAGGGATGAACGATGAGCCAGCCGGTTGAAGTACAGGAAAGAGCTCCAAGACCCCAAGGTCTTCTGCCGAGGAACGTGCAGTCTTGGCTGCTGATCGGACTGGCGTTTCTGATGGTCGCCATCATGTGGTTGACCGGAGGCAGGAAACCCGCGACTCAGGCGAAGCTCGTCTCGCCCTCGAGTCCGCTCGGGGCACCACTGGAAGTCAACGAAACCAAGATTAACGAACTGCAGAACCGTATCGAGCAACTGCAGCGCGAGCAACTGGTGGCGCAAAGCGCTCTGGCCCAGCAGACTCGCTTGCTCGGAGCCGCACCGCAAGACGCGCAACTGGCCGGGCAGCAGAACGCGGCCGCTTCTGGGCCCGACCAGCGAGCGGAGGATCCCATTCAAGCAGAGCGAAAAAGACGCGCCTATGTGTCGCTGTTTGCCTCCAATGTCGCATTGACCTACCGCAAAACCCTGACCAGTGCGCCAGCGCCTGAATCCGAGACCGCTCCTTCCGCTCAGAGCTTTGTCCCTGCCGGACCCGACTCTGCTGCGGTCGCGCAGCTCTTGAAAGATATGCCGGGGAAGCCGGCACCGCTGCCGCTGCGAAATGATTCTGCCGAACTTACTCACGATCAAAAGGAGGAAGCAAAAAGCCCTGCCGCCGCGATGGCGGGCTCCGCCAACCCGGGGGCAGGTAAGACCTATGTACTTTTTGAAGGAACGGTCCTTGAATCTGTTCTCATCAATCGCCTTGACGGGGGATTTGCGGGCCCGGTCGAATGCCTGCTTTCAACCGACGTCTATTCGAACGACCGTCAACACCTGCTGATTCCAGCAGGCTCAAAACTGCTTGGTGAAACGAAGAAGGTCGATACCTTCGGCCAAACTCGCCTGGCCGTGGTTTTCCACCGATTGCTCATGCCCGACGGGTATGCCGTCGGCCTTGATCAATTCAAGGGACTCAACCAGATCGGCGACACCGGGCTGCGCGATCAGGTCAACAACCACTATGTGCGCATCTTCGGAGTGTCGCTCGCGATTGGTGCCCTGGGAGCGGTCGCCGAAGGCGGGACCGCCGGCGCTCTCAACGCCGACAGCTCGGACCTCATGCGCCAGGGATTCGCGCAAAGTACCGCGCAGTCTTCGGCGCAGATTCTCGATAAATTCCTAAACATCCCGCCCACCGTAACTATCCGCGAAGGCCACCGGGTCAAAGTTTATCTCTCGAGTGACCTCGCCTTACCCGATTACGCGAATCACAAAATGCCTTCCGATCTGTGAAGGCCAAAAGGCGAGTCGACCCATGAAAAGACCGATTTTGATTTGCTTGCTCGTGTTGGGAATAGGAGTTGGCACCGCGACCGCGCAGCTCGGCAGTGGAATCGTCTTCGATCCAACCAATTACCAGAACGCCATGCTTCGCTACTATCAGCTCCAGCAACACCTTCTGGAACTGCAAAAAAGCTACGCGAAAATCACTGGCCAACTGAACCTCGCTCTGCAAATGGCGCAGTTCGTCAAGAACATGCCCGCCCGCTACCGCGCGCTGTTCTCGCAGTGGAGAAATGTCACTTCGCTCAACACTTTCGGAAACACTGTCTCCTGGATTAACGGCATAAACACCGGCGTGCTTCCCAACATCAACACCGGATATCTGAAGGCGACCGCACCACTGTCCCCGTACGACCCGTACGAGCTGTCGGGAATGGATGCGATGGAACTAGGGCGCGTGCAGTCGCAATATGCGTCGATCGAACTCGCCGACGGCGCAAACATGAACGCCATGGCCACCATTGGCGCGATCCGTGGCAGCGCGCAGGGGATCGAAACTCAGATCGGAAATCTTGAAGAGGACTCCTTTTCGGGGGATTCCGGTCTCAACAGCGAAGTTTCCGTACTGAACAAAATCAACGCGGCGGGTGTCTTAACCCTGCGCACCGTGCAGGACTCAAACAAACTCCTGGCCTCGCTTCTGGAACAGCAGACCATCCTCGCCAAACAACAACGTGACGCCACCACCAACTCGATTAACACCGACATCGGTCGCCAAGCCAGCATCGCTGGAAACTTGGCTCAGGTGACCGGAACCATCACCGACTCACTGCAGAATTTCCGCATGCAGTAGCGATGCGGAAGCAGACGCCCAGGCGTCGAAGGAGCTGACGGCAGTGCAAACCGATTTCCTGCAGTACATCTTTCAGGCGATCAACAATTTGCTCACCCAGAACCTCGGCTTCTTCGACTCCATGGGCCAGAACCTGTTCCGCTCCTTCGCCACAATCCTGGTGGCATGGTTCGGAATCAAGTCCGCGCTCGCCTCTGCCAGTGGCAGGCCTGGTTTCCAGTTCGATCATTTCGCAAGCCTGCTTCTGACCATCAGCTTTGGGTTCGCCATGGTCAATTACTACAGCGCGCCCATCCCCGGCATCGGAACCAGCTTTCACAACCTGGTAACCAACCAAGCGCAGTTTCTCTCCACTCAGATCGACCAGGCGCAACTGCAGACGGTGGTGACGCAGGTTGCCGACTTCGAGTCCCGCATGGACTCGCCCGGTTGGGGAGATTTCCTGGGAACGGCCATCTACGTCATCGTGACCATCCTTCTCGCCACAGCCCAGGCGATTGCGATCGTGGTCATCGCCTACGGATTCATCGCCACGGCCGTTTGTGTGCTCGTCGGTCCGGTCTTCGTCCCGTTTTTTATCGTTCCGAATATGGAGTGGCTGTTCTGGGGATGGTTCCGCTGCTTCATCCAATATGCCTTCTACCAGGTCATCGCTGCCGCGGTCGTGTATGTCATCGGAAACCTGATGCTCGGCGCGCTTCGCCTGCCGCCTGCTGGCACGCTCTCAACCGCCCAGCTCATCGGCTGGTTTCCGGTTCTCTTCATTACCTTTCTAGCTGCAATCTACGTGCTTCTGAAAATCCCTTCGCTCACCAATCATATTTTCAGCGGCAGCGCGGGCGGATCGTCCGCCGGACTGCTCGATGCGCCGGCCGCGGTCCTAACCAGGGTGGTGTGATGGACCAAGACGCAACATTCCAAGACGCCAAGCGCCTTTACCTTGAGCAGTGCGGGGATCCGATGGTGACGAACACGTATCTCAAGATCGCTCTTTGTTTGGTCTCGCTGGTCGCGGCCGGCCTCGCGCTCGTGGATTTGAAAACGATTCGTACGTTCCAGAATTTTCGCCCTTTGGTTATCCGCATCGACGATCTGGGCCGCGCCGAAGCCATCAACTACCACAACCTGGAATACAAACCCCAGGATGCCGAGGCCAAGTATTTTTTGTCCCAGTTTTGCGCTCTCTACTACCGTCGTAACCGCTACACAATTCAGGACGATTTCTCGAAGTCGCTCTATTTCCTGGACGGCAAGCTGGCTGACGGCATTCTCGATGCCTACCGCAAGGACGACATCATCAAGAAATTCATCACCAATACGGCAGCGCCAGAGATCGATGTGCAGGTCAAAAAAGTTGCCCTCGAGGAGATGCAAACTCAACCGTTTCGCGCGCGCGTGGACTTCTATATGGTCTATTACTCGCCCGCCGACCATAGCGAGCTGAAACGCGATCTGTACACCGCAAATTTTGTTTTCGTCTTCAAGACTCAGGTCCCGAACGAACTGATCCCCATCAATCCGCTGGGAATAACCATCACCTACTTCCGCGAAGACGAGGCGTTCCGATGAGCCTGATGATCAGCACACAAACCAATGAGGTCGCGGGCGGACGCAGGGCAGCGTCGGCCCCACCCCGGCGCTCTACCGCCGGCCTGCTGCTGGGACCGTGCTCCTCACAGCGGCCGCATCCCGTCCCGGCGGCCGGCGCCACTGGAACAACCGGCGCGCCTCAGACGGGCCTCCTTTTCGCTTCGCTTTCCGCCCGCTCCCCGGAACGCACAACGGTTATCGAGGACCCCGTCCCAGGACGTCGACGCAACCCAAGGACATTCCCATGATCGCCAACTCACTGATCATCACCATCACGATTCTGCTGGCTCTGGGATTTTGGCTTATGGGGGAATTGAGGTTCCTGATCCCTTACAGGACTGTCCTGCTTCACCAGTTTGGCGGGGTCATCCTGCTCGCACTCACCGTCGTCACAACGAACATCTTTGCCGCAGTCCATCTTATCCAGCGCAAGTTTTTCCTCAAGGACACTGGCCGCAAGCTCTCGCACCTGGACAGACAAGTAACCTCGGGACACTCCTCACTGCCCGCTCCACACTACCCCCAGGATCCCCACTAAGATGTATCGCGACTTCACACCGCGAGACCCGGAACAGGTTCGATGCGAATTCTCTGTCCGCGAGGACCGCCTTCTTGAAAGCGAATCGGTTCCGCTTGAGATGAGCCGACAGCCGGCGCGTTTTTTGGAGCAAGAACGCAACACAGAACGATGGCAACAGCGGCAGCCGAGTCGACTTCACTTCACACCTGGTCGTACTACTCTCTATGACCGTGATCGCGGCTATCGCCTCTGCGAATCGGAGATTCGGACGATCACAGAGCTCGGGAAGTTCCGCGTCATTGCCCTAGAAGACCTCGTCCAGCACCCCAATCACGGACAGCGGCAACCGTTCGACCACGGCCGCCAAAATCTCATCCGCAAAGGGCTCGTGCGCCAGCGCACCTTCGAAGGACCCGAGGCCAGCCCGCGCGAACTTTTGACACTGACCCACACAGGACATCGATTGCTGTGCGCGAGCCGGCTACTGCCCACGACACAGCAGGTCTATTACGGCTTCGTCAAACCTCGCGAAGCAAATCACGACGCCGATCTTTACCGCCTCTATCAGAAGGAAGCTCCCCGCATTGAGGCCAAGGGAGGGCGCCATCTCCGCGTCATCCTGGACTATGAGCTCAACCGGAACATCAATCGTGATATCGCGAACTTGGGAACTCAGGCACGAGCCGAAATTGCCGCGCGCAATGGCCTGCGCGTCGTGCGCAATAAGATTCCGGTTCCGGACCTGAGCATCGAGTACGAAGACTGTCAGGGAGAGATGGCCCGAGTCAATCTGGAGCTGGTAACCGAACATTACCGCCCGCGTCAGGTAGCGGAAAAGGTGCGTGCCGGATTCTCGCTCTATACACCACATGGCGAGACCGACCGTCTGCGCCGCCTGCTCGATCGGCACGAACTCAAGGCGGACATTCTTTCCCTATGAAAATCGCCACTCACCACATCAGCGGCCTGGAAGCCTTGGGCTACACGACTGCGGAGGCGCGGTTCCTGTATCTAGTAGCCACCCATTCCGGGTATTTCCAGCCACGACAGTTCCTCGCCTTTAGCGGGGCGAGTTGGGGCAATCGTTCGCAACATTTTACCGACAAGATGGAAAGCCGCGGCCACGCTACCTGGCGTGAATACCTGAACGTGGGCGGTGTGTATCATCTGTTTTCGAAAACGCTCTACCGACAGATCGACCGCGAAAATCTCCGCAACCGGCGCCGCCACTCGACCGACTTCATCCGCACTCGCTTGATCCTTCTGGATTTCATCCTTGCCAACCAGGGGCATCTCTACTTGGAAACCGAGCAGGATAAACTGAACTATTTCTGTCGAGCGATCGGCATCCCTCGCACGGTCCTGCCGGCGAAGTCCTACCAAGGATTCGCTGCTGCCGAGCCGACCGTGCGCTATTTCGTGGACAAGTTCCCGCTTTTTCTGGATTCCTCAGAGAGTCAATGCACGCCCGTTCTCACCCTGTCGTACGTGGTCCCGAAACAAGCAAGCCTGGCGGGCTTTCGAAACCACCTTCACGCCTATATGCCGCTCTTCCGTCAACTCGGCGAGTTTCGTTTCCTCTATATCTCGAACTCTAGCGTCCATTTCGTGCAAGCAGAAGAGTGTTTCTCCTCCCTGGTGACAACGTCCCTTCAGCAGGACGTCTCGCTTGAACTCATCCGCTATTTCCAACTGCGGGCCGCCTGGGACGCAAAGCAGTACGGAAAACTCTCGAATGAGGATATCGAATGGCTCGAGCGGGCCAGTCTGCGTTTCAAGAATCAGGACATTGAACATCTATATGACAGATGGGCCGCCCACAAGCTGAACGAAGAAGGACTGCGACTGGAGACGGGGGAAACCGTTGCGCGACGCAACATTCGATTCGCTGCCCACCTGATCGAGACGGATCAGCTTAAAACAAGACGACAACGGGAAGCCCAGTGATATGCACTTCACCCAGCTGCTTCAAAATGCGCTTCACGGGCATCTTCGCCTTGCGAGTGAACGATCTTTGAGGAAAAGCCAGGACCTGGCTGCGGAGCCGAAGACCCCAATAACGCGGCCCAAAACCGGCCGCGGCGAAAGCGCCCTGTGACGCATGGTGCGTCACTGGTCCCTGTGGGGCTCCGGACCGTCGACGCAGTTTCACTGCGCCGATCTGTGAAGGGCTAGTCCAGAATCGCGAGCATTTCGATCATCACCGGGAGCTAGACACATGCCGTTCATCAAGAAACCACCGGAGACGGTCACTGGTTCGGTTCGTCTCGAACCGCCTGTGAGTAAATTGCTAGATGAGTGTGGCCGTTTCGTTGAATGCACCGCCGACTATGTCGCTAATTTCGCGCTCCGCAGGACCCTCTCCCGAGACCCCGAATACCCAAGATGGAAAGCCGCGCAGACGGCCTCAGCATCGCTCAACGGAACCACCATGTCACAGCAAACTCCGAGAAAGACATGATTCAGCGCCTGATCCATTCCAAGAATTTGATTGCCTGCGTCTTGGCTGCAACGACCGGGATAATTCTGTATTTCCGGATGCCGTTTCCCGAAGACAATTTCTTCGTGGAACTCCTGTTTCTGCGCGCTCGACCACTCTTTCTCGGACTGCGGTATTCCTACCTAGTTTTCCTCTACACCACTCCGTTCATCGGCTACTCGATCTTGCTCACGGGAATCTACATTTTTGCACTGAGGATTCCACAGAAGATCCAGCCCGGACCTTTGCCCGCTTATGCCGACCCGCGAGCGAGAGACAAGCTGTTCTTGGTCGTGGGCGAAGTCCACAACGCCCGCACCCCGGGACCTGCCGAGTCCCCCTGCTGGCTCACGGTTCCCGAGCGCGGCCTATTTACCGGCATCGCTGTCTTCGGCGCAATCGGAAGCGGAAAGACGACCTGCTGCATGTACCCGTTTGCGGAACAAATTCTTGCCTATCAGGCTGCCAACGAGGAGCGGAAGATCGGCGGACTGGTTCTGGAGGTGAAAGGGGACTTCTGCCGGAAAGTGAAAGGCATTCTCGAAGAGCATGGACGCGCAAGCGACTACGTCGAAATCAGCCTCAAATCCGAGTACCGTTACAATCCTCTCCACAACGATCTCGACGCCTACGCGCTGGCCTACAGCATTGCTTCGCTACTCAACAATCTGTTTGGCAAGGGGAAGGAACCATTCTGGCAGCAGGCCTACACGAATCTGGTCAAATTCATCATCCTCCTGCACAAAATCGCCTATGACTACGTCACTCTGTTCGACGTCTACGAATGCGCCATCGCATCCGAAGTCCTCGAGGGCAAGATTCACGACGCGGAACGCCGCCTGGAAGAGCGTTATTTTCTCCTGGTCTCCCCGAACGTCTACCGGACTCATGTTGCAGACCTGAAACTGTTCGATTTCCATTTTGATGAAGACATCCGGATGTACCGCGCCAGACTGACACCTGCGGTGCGGAGCTTTCTTGAGTGCGGAGGAATTGAGTTCGAGTGTTGGAGTGAAGCCGGTCTTGACCGCATCGATCCTGAACGCCAGGAGCAGCTACAAGCAGTCAAACGCTGGTTCTACAATGACTGGCGACGCATCGAACCGAAGCTCCGAACATCCATTGTCGAGGGAATCTCTGTTTTTCTTTCCCTCTTCGACGACAACCCCCGCGTCAAGCGCACCTTCTGCCCGCCCGCGGAATGCTACGACCCCTTGGCCAATGCCGATCACCGCTACGGGACGCCGCTTCCCTCCTTCACCTGGCTTATCGAAAACGGCAAGGTCTGCGCCCTGAACTTCCCGGTAGCGATGAACCCAGGGCTCGCCAGAGCCCTGGGCGTGATGATGAAGCTTGACTTTCAACGAGCCGTTGTCAATCGCATCCCGGTGATCGAAGCGCATCCGGAGCAACACTTCCGCCAGACTCTGTTCCTTTGTGACGAATACCAGCACTTCGTCACCGTCGGCGAGAACGAACCAACCGGAGACGAGAAGTTTTTTAGCCTCTCGCGACAGCCGAAATGCATCGCGATCGTGGCTACGCAAAGCATCAGTTCTCTGAAATCCGCAGTGCCGGGCGAAAGCTGGCGCACGCTTCTCCAGACGTTTCGCACCAAGATTTTCCTCGCTCTTTCTGATGATTTCTCGGCGAAAACAGCCAGCGAGCTGTGCGGGCGCGAGGACCAGCTCAAGGTCAGCTATAACCTGTCTGAGAGTGGACACGATGCCAGCATCAGTCTGCTCACGGGCAAGGCGATTTCCCAGAAAGCGAACATCACCGCATCGAAGAGCTACTACCCACACTCTGATTTCCGCTTTGACACAAAGACTTTTACCGAACTTAAGAACGCCCAGTCTGTCGTAATCGCCTATGACGGTTTCAATCCCATGCCCCCGACCTTTTGTTATCTGAAGCCGTACTTCAACGACGTCAACAGCTCTTATTTCGAGCAGCTCGCTCAAGGGAGACTCTGATGAATGGATTCGAGACCATCCTACCGTTCCTGAGGCCCATCGAGCATCTGCTCCTCGATGATTCCATCAGCGAAGTGATGGTAAACGGCGCAAGCGATATCTTCATCGAGAAGCGGGGATTCCTTGAGCAGGTACAAGGTGTCTGCCTTGGAGAAAAAGCGCTTATGGTTGCAGTGAAAAATATCGCCCGCCGCCTGGGCGATGACATCTCGGAATCGAAGCCAATTCTCGACTCGCGACTTCCTGATGGAAGCCGGGTCGCCGCAGTCATACCGCCCTGCAGTGTGGACGGCGTGGTCCTGACGATTCGCAAGTTCAATTCCCGTCATCTCGACGTGCAGGATCTGGTTCGCGCCGGAGCACTTGATCAGATTCTTGCGAACCGCCTCGAAGATTATGTCCTCGGGCGAAAGAATATTCTCATCAGCGGGGGTACAAGTTCGGGTAAGACCACGCTCATCAATGCACTGGGCCGATTCATACCCGCCGACGAGCGAATTCTGTTGATTGAAGACACCGCTGAAATCCAGATGCCCCATGCCAATCTGGTTCGGTTTGAAGCGCGCCCAGCCCAGAAAGGGCTTCCCGCTGTGGGGATACGCGATTTGCTGAAAGCTTCCCTGCGGCATCGCCCGGACCGCATCCTCCTTGGAGAGATTCGCGGCGGCGAGGCTTTCGATCTGCTCCAGCTCTTGAACACGGGCCACTCGGGCACTCTGTCCACCATTCACGCGAGCTCTGCAAAGCAGGGTCTTGCTCGATTTACGAGCTGCGTTCTGCAAAGCGGTGTGGAGCTGCCTTATCGCGCCATCAAGACTAATATCGCCGATTCACTGAACGTGGTTGTCCATGTCGAACGCCGGCCCGGGCGCAGATTCATTTCCGAAGTCGTTGCGATCAACAGCTACGATCCGGATGTCGATCTCTTTGATTACTGCGCGGTGTATCAGAGAGGGGAGGAAAGAGCGTGATCAGCAAGCCATCGAAACCGAAGGAAATCAACGCAGCGGACTATGTTCGCGCGAGCTTTCATCCCTCCGATCGTCTGGCGATTCTAGTTCGGAACCGCAAGCGCAGCGAAACAATTCAGCGCATCACCTCAGCCGCCAAGATCACAGAGCCAACCTTCCAGGATTGGCTGCGCTTCAAGAACCACCAGGAATTCTCCGACATTTATATAGGCATGAATCCCCTAAAAGTACAGGCCCGCACTCGGACAAAAGAGGATATCCAGACGATTCGGCACCTCTATGCGGATTTCGATCACGATGGGGACGCGTCGCTCGCCTCGATCGAGCAATCGGATCTGGTGCCAGCGCCGAACTACGTACTCAACACCTCACCGGGAAAGTTTCAGGTGGTCTGGAAGGTTGAGGATGTCCCAAGTGAGCAGGCCGAACCAATGCTAAGGGCGATCGCTCGCCAATTTGGCGGTGACCCGGCCTCCACAGACTCCACTCGAGTGCTCCGACTTCCGGGATTCACAAATAGAAAATACGACTCGGAATTCATCGTCAAAGCAGAACAGCATTCTGATCGCACCTATCATCTCCTTGATTTCAATTTGCGAACGGAATCTCTAGAATCCGGCCGTCAGCCCCTTCGCAGCTCGCCTCCTAGAGAATCCTCGTCAGGCGTGCGCACCTTGAGCCAGTCAGAGCACGATTGGGCTTATGCCAAACGGACCTTGGCGCGAGGCGTCGATCCCGAGGAAGTGATCCGGAACATCGCCGATTTTCGTGCTCAGGACAAGCATGATCCGCAGGATTACGCTCGCCGGACCGTGGTGAAAGCTCAAGCCGAGTTGAATGCCCGGAAACGTCAAACAACTCTTTCGCCGACGGATTCCGCCGAGGCCGAGCATGATCTCTGAACCAAGGCTTGCCTGACCGAATTGCAACTGGTTGCAAGGGAGAACGCGCGCTTCGCGTTAAGCGAAAAAAGGAAGGAGTCAACGATGGATGCACAAACAACGGTCGATGAACCAAAGAACGGAACAATCGATCTCGCTAAACAGGAAGCAGCCCGGGTGCTCGGCATCAGCTTAGGAACCATCGACCGACTCATCGCTAACAATTACACGTCGATCAGCCGATCGACGAGTTCTGCGTAAGTTACGAGTAATCAATGGTGCGCGCAGGGAGACGATTCTAGAACCCTCCTTTACGATTTCGCGACGTGTTTCCTACAGCTCAGCTTGCCTGCTGGATGGAAGCTGTGACCCGAGCTGAGCCTTAGGGGGTCGGTTTGCAGACGTGTCCGTCCGCCCGAACCTGGGCTTGACGACACGTAAAATACGTGCTACACGTACAGTACGTGTAAGGGAGGGGATCCATGGCAAGTTCCAGGAGAAACGAGAAGCAAAATGTGACGATCAGCCTTGACCGAAAAACAATTCAGAAGGCCAAGATCTGCGCCGCTCGGCGTTCAACTTCCATCAGCGGCCTCCTAGCTCGTCAAATTGAGCAACTTGTAGGCGAGGAAGAAGCCTACGAACGGGCCGAGCGGCAGGCAATGACGTTGCTCGATCAGGGCTTTCACCTGGGAGGCAGTAATCGCAGTCGGCCGAGATGAACTCCATGAGCGCTAAGACGTTTATCGACACCAATGTCTTGATCTATGCGCATGACACAGATGCTGGCGCGAAACAGCAAATTGCAAAGACAGTTCTCGGTGACCTTTGGAGTGAGCGAACGGGTGTGCTTAGCGTGCAGGTACTACAGGAGTTCTATGTCAACGTCACACGAAAGATCTCCCCTCCCTTGGCAAAGGATTTGGCACGCCTTGTGGTGAGCAGCTACGCAATCTGGTGTAGGGGAACCACTCCTACTGAAATTGCCTCGGCATTTCGGATCGAGGATGAATCGCGAATCGGTTTCTGGGATGCCCTAATTGTTTCATCTGCCTTAAAAAGCGGTGCGACTCGGATTCTGTCTGAAGATTTAAACGCTGGACAGATGATTGCTGGTATTCTCATTGAGAATCCGTTTGTGGGCGTCCACTGAGGCGTGCAGAACCACCAAATTTTCATCAGGTCGCCGCGCCGCCCACGAAACAAGAACACCTTAAAGAAAGCCATTCGACATCATCTTTCAGCACGTCAAGAATGAAGCATGGTGCCCGAGAGAGGACTCGAACCTCCACTCCCTTGCGAGAACTAGCTCCTGAAGCTAGCGCGTCTGCCAATTCCGCCACTCGGGCCATTCTGGTGTGTGGCAAAACAAGACTACGAGGCCCATCCATCTTGACCCGTGCCTCGCGGTTTGTCAACGCAGCACACCCCCATCAGGAACGCTTGACCCGCCCCAACGTTCGCACTACATTGAATCGCTGGGCTCGCGGCGAACAGGAGACGAACCTATGGCTACCACCCGCGCGATGCTGGAGCGCCGCCGCTCGTCGCGCGTTTTCATTCGCATCCCGGTGCAGCTTTTCAGCAACGGCGTGGACGGCGAGCCGCTCGTCACTTTGGCCGAAGCCATCGCCGTCAGCCGCTGTGGCGCGCTTGTGCGCGCATCCCTCGAACCAGGCCTGGGCTCGCGCATCGAACTGCTGAACGGCATTTCCCAGGAAACTCAGGAATTTCGCGTCATCCGCGTTACCCACACCAAAGTTCCGGGAATCTTCGAACTGGGCCTCGAGATGCTTTACCCCGCCCGCAAATTCTGGGGCATCCAGTTCCCCGACGACCGCGTTCCTGCTTGAAACCAGCGCCATTCGGGGTGCATAATCCCCCCCATCCAGCTAGCAACTCGGGCCTGCACGGCCGTCTGCACTCGGGCACTGTTCACGGCCGGCAGGCGGGAGGCACCCATGGAAGCGATTCACGGCGCATTGTTGGGCATTTTGGTTCTTTGGGGAGCGGTGACGGCCGTTCTTGTCGGTCTTCTCGCCTATCGGGGCACCCTTGAAATTCGCGAGGATGATCAGATTTTTCTGGGGCACGCGGGCGATTCCATGGCCAACGAGCAGCGCGAAATCGTCGCCCGCATTGACAAGCTCTCCAAGCCCATTAAGCTCTTGATGATTCTTTCCATCGTCCTGCTGCTAACCGCCCTCGGCGTCTTTCTCTTCGAGGGCTTCAAGAATTTCTGATTTTGACTTTGTAAACAGCCCTGCCGGGGCTCACCAGGAAGGGCGGGACTGCAGTCCCGCCGCAGAGGTCCGCAACAAAACGGGCTTTAGCGCCTGACGCCGTGCCTTTTTTATTTTTTCAATTCTATGGCTTCGGCTGCGCTGGCGTCCCCGGTGCCGCAGCCGCTGGCGGCGTCGCCTCCACCGGCGCAAGCGAACTGCAATCCACGGCCGTATGGTTGTGCACGATCACCCAATCATTGCCCACTTTGTTGAACACCAGCGTCGTCTGTCCCCGCGCGTCGTAACCTTTCCCCGTGGCCAGCATCGCCGCAAAATCCCACTGGTAGGTCGCCCACGCCACGTCCGCATGCGTGTAGATGAACGTGTTCCGCCGGATAATCTGCATCTGCTGGAACGCCGCTTTCTGCCGTTCATACCCCGCCGCCCAATTTTTCCATCCCACGATCGGCGGGCCGAAATCACTGCTTACAAACGTCGCGCTGTCCGAATAATATTTGTGCATCAGCTCCATATTCCCCAGTTGCTGCGCCGCCAGCATTTCGCCGATGTCATGCTCGATCTCATCATTGGCCGACATCGGCATGGATGGCATCGGTTGATCGGCAGCAGGCTGATTCTTCTTATTTTTCTGCGCCCACACTCCCGAAGCAACCAGTAGAATCACAGCCGCGCCTGCCAGCGCGCGCATCACTGCCGCGCGTAACCCCAGCAACCTTACATCAAGTCCCCTCATTCGCTTTTCCTCCTCGCGAGCCCGGGCCGGAGCATAGCACGAGCCTTGCGGCGCAACCGCAGCCATCCCCGCAACTGTTGCGCATAAAAAACTGTGTCGGATTTCACTGCGAGACGATTGCTGCGCGCTTCCTACTTCTTCCAATCCCGCACAACGCGAAATCCGTAATCAGCATACGGAAAGTCCGGCGGAATACTCGCCCGCGCCGCGCAACGCGACACCTTAATCTGGTGCCGCCACGAACCTCCGCGCGAACTTCGCCGCAGTCCGTCGGCCGGTCCCTGCGGGTTACGCTCGGGCGACACTCCATAATAGTCCGCCGCAAACCAGTCCGCGCACCACTCATGCACGTTCGCCCCCATATCGCAAAGCCCGTAAGTATTCCGTTCCGCTCGCCCCACCGGCTCCGGGCCATTCTTCCATCGCGCTGAATAATTCGACAAATGCTCCGGCGGTTCATCGCCCCAAGGAAATTGTTTCTGCTCCACCCCGCCGCGCGCCGCCCGTTCCCATTCCGCCTCGGTCGGCAAACGGTAGCGGCGCCCGCTAGCAGCGCTCAGCCAGTCGCAATAAGCGACGGCGTCAAACCAGGAAGGCGCCACCACAGGTTGTTCCGGATGTGAGAAGTTAGCATCGCTCCAGTGCAACGGCGCACGATGGTTCGCAGCGGCCAAAAACTTGCCATACTCCGCGTTCCTCACCTGGCATTCCGCCATCTCAAATTCGTCCACCCAGACCCGATGCACCGGTCGCTCATTGTCTTGGCCGGTCTCGCTGCCCATCAAAAACCACCCCTCGGGAATCCCTAGCATCCGCGGCTCGCTCGGATCAATCGCGCCGCTCACCCGTCCCTCTGCAGCCGCGCTCACTTCCTCAATCCTGTCCAGAGGCATGTCTGGTCTGGCTCAACAAGTTCACAAACAACCGGTAAGCCCCCGGTACTCCCGCCGGCAGCTCTCTAAAAAAAGATAGTCCGGTATAAATGTATAGACCCTTCCCATCGCGCACGTAAACCAGCGACCCCTTCGTCTCCGCCTCGCCCGGATCCGTCAACCCCAGCACCGGCGTATATTTCGCGTCAAACGTTCCCCAAAAATAAAGCCCGCGTTCCTGCACCCAGCCGCGAAAATCCTCCAGCGTGATCTTGTTCGGCGAATTCAGCAGCGGATCATCCGGCGCCAGAAATCGCAGCGGCGAATTTGCATCCGTCACGCGCGAAGTCTCCCCCGGCATCGTCGCCTTGAACGGCGCCGGCAATTCCTGGTTCCACGCAAAATCGCGCTGGTACTGCACCAGCAGCGTCCCGCCGCGCTTCACGTAATCCAGCAGCCGCGCATTCGCCCGCAGCAAGTCCGGACGCAACTCGTACGCGCGTATCCCCACAGTAATCGCGTCGTACTTGCTCAAATCTCCGAAGGCCAGCGCCACCTCATCCAGCATGTCCAGCCGAATTCCGATCTGGCGCAGAATTTCCGGTAAAGTATCGTTCTCCGCCGCGATGTATCCAACGCGCAATCCCGCCGGCACCGTCAGATTCAGCACGTGCACCGTCGCGTCCGCAGGCTCGCTCCAGTTCCGCGTCGGCAAAGTCGGAATCGGCTCCAGCGAAGTCCGAAAAGTTTCCTCGCCGATCCGCGCAAATGGATGCAACGTGTAAGCCCCGGCCGCAGTTTCCGCCGGCGCCGTCACCACAAACTGAATCAAGCGGTCCCCGCCCTTTGCGAATTCCAGCGGTCCCTGCACGTTCGGCGTTTGCACCGCCCATCCTTTCGGCGCTTCCAGTCCCACCGTAACTTTCGCAGCCGCCGTGCCGTGATAACGCACACGTGCGAAAAGCTTCACCGGCATCGCCGCCCGTTTCTCCGGCGCCATCACCTGCTTCGGCTCGACCGTCAACGTCACCGCCGGCACCAGTTCCAGCGGATACGTCTGTATCCCGGTAGTAGTCGCCTCCATCGAATTCACGGGCCGTTCAATCGCGAACGGATATCCCGCCACCTCCACTTGCAGCGCCAATCGCACCAGTGGCGGCGGAAATGGCAAAATCGCATCCGCCGCGGTTAGCGTTCGCCGCGCACCGCCCGGAATCGCCACGTTGAATTTCGCCACCTCGCTCGCTCCCTTCGCTCCCTCAGGCGTCACGCTCCATCCACTCGGCACCAAAATGCTGTTCGTGTTTAACGTCCACTGCACCGGCACCGCTGGAACTCCGGCAACCGACACGTCCACTGAAAAATTTTCCCCAGCCACCAGTTCGTGCCGGCTCGCCTGCGCATCCAGCGGAATCGCCACGTCATCCGCCAGCGCCAAATCAATCCGCTTGCGCACTCGATCCAGCTCCCACACCGCAGCCTTCGCGCTGTCGCCCGACTGCTTGGCCAGTTGTTCGCGCAACGCTGCAATTTGTTTCGCCGCCTCAGCCAGCGAATTCGCCGCCGCCGCACGATCTTGCCCCAGCGCGGATTTCGCGGCCGCGGTCAATTTCTGCTCAGCAGTATTCAGCGCCGGAGCCATCGTCGCCTGCCATTCCGGAAATCGCGCGGCCAGCGACCCGATCGGTTCCGCCAGCAGCTGCGCGTCAAATTTTCCTGCTTCACCCTTCTCGTTCTCCGCCACCAGAAATACCGGCCGCCGGAAAAACGCGTTCCCGAAAAACGCTGGCGTCCCCTGCGACCGGTGCTGCGCATGCCCCTCCATCCCCATCTCGACGTAAGTTTTCCCCCACAACGGCGACACTTCATCCGCCGGCAATGCCACCGCATTCCCCACGTTGCCGCCGCGCGCCACACGCGTTTCCAGCGTCACCTTCCACGCCGCAAGCCCTTCCGCAATCTGTTCCGGAAAGATTTTCGGATCAGCCGCCGCCGCCACCGCTTGCGGCGTCAAAATTCCGCTCTCCTGATGATGCCCGTGCCCTGATTGCACTCCACCCCAGCCGTTGATTACCACGTCCGGCCGGTACGTCCTAATCACCCGCACCATGTCTTCCAGCGCCGAATTTCCCCACACTTTCCTGGCCTGCTCCGGACTTTTCAAATATCCGGTATCGAGCGCCCGCGTGAAATATTGCTGCACGCCGTAATGTTGTCCCGCCGCCAGCAATTCCTCCGTGCGCACCACGCCCAACTCTCCATCCTGCTCTGGCCCAATCGCGTTCTGCCCGCCCTGCCCGCGCGTTATCGTCAGCAGCGCCACGTCCGCGTTCAATCCATGCGAGAGATACGCCAGTAGGCTCGACCATTCGTCATCGGGATGCGCGGTAATAAAAAGAATGCGCGTGCTCACCCGCGCCTTATGAATCGCCTCCACCGTTTCCGGCAGCGACTGCGCGCCCAGCGGCCGTGGCGAGGCGCACGCAAAACAAAGAACGCAAGAAATCATCACAGTCACGCCAAAAAACCCCCGCCTCGTCATCCAATTCAAGCGCCGGCCTCCTCAAAGGGCCACTGTCGCAGCATGCGCGCGCGTCCCATGTACACCAGAATACCTGCTGCCATCGCCGCAAGCGAGGCCAGCATCGGTCTGCGCCCCGTCGAAATAAAAACCGCCATCCATCCGGCAATCGCCAGCACCACCGGCACGGGATACAGCCACATGCGAAACGGCCAGTGCTCCGATTTCCAGCGCCGATGCAAAATCATCAGCCCCACCGCTTGGCCGACAAATTGGATGAGGCAGCGCATGGCCAGGATGGCGCGAATCACCGAGAAAAGATCGAAGAACAAACACACCACCATGGAAGTCGCGCCCAAAGCCAGCAGGGCCACATGTGGAAAACGTTTCGTCGGATGCACGCGTGCAAATACTGAGAAAAAATTCCCGTCCAACGCCGCCGCGTAAGGCACCCGCGAATATCCCAGCGTCGCCGAAAACACCGACCCGAACGCCAGCACCAATATCAACGCAGTCGCCAGCGTCGCTCCATTCATTCCAAACGTCCGCTCCACGAATAAACTCACCACGAAACTCGAGCGTTGCACCTCCTGCCAAGGCACCACGCTTAAAATGCTCGTTTGCATCAGAAAATACAAAATCGCGATCCCGAAAATCGAAATGAAAATCGCTCGCGGAATATTTTTCCCAGGCTCCTTCATCTCTCCGCCCAGATTGCACACATTGTAATAACCCAGATAGCTGTAAACCGTCTGCACCGACGCATGCCCCAGCCCCGCGAAAAAAATCCACGAAAAACTCCACGCCCCCGGCGGAAAGCTGAACAAATTGCTGGCATTAAAATGCGTCGCCCCGCCGTAAATCAGCCACAAAATCGTCCCCAACACGATCACCCACAGCCCCGTCGAAATTTTCCCAATCGCCGTGATCCGCCGGTACAGCAGCAACACCGCGATCGCGATCAGCAACACCGCGATCACCTTGTCGTAATTCAACACCACCCACTGGCTGATTTCTGAATGCGTGTTCAGCCACGCCGCCGTCCCCGGAATCTTCATCGCCAGATAAATCGAGTAATCCGCGAATCCCAGCGCGCCCGAGGAAATGCTCAGCGGCGCTTGAAACAACGTCTGCCAGATAAACAGGAACGACATCAGCCTGCCCAGCCGGTTTGCCCCGTACGCTTCGCGCAGAAAAACGTAACTCCCTCCCGCCTGCGGCATCGCCGCGCCCAACTCCGCCCACACGCACCCGTCCAGCGCCGCCAGCACCGCCCCCACCACCCACGCCAGAATGCATTGCGGCCCGCCCATCGCCCGCACGATGAACGGAATCACAATGAACGGGCCAATCCCCACCATAAACGTCATGTTCAATGACGTCGCTTCGACCAGCCCCAACCCGCGCTCCAGTTTTTCCGGTTCACTCATGCAGTTGGTGTCGCACCCGTTTCGGACCGAAAGTGTCCTGCGCAGAAAAACGAAGTCAGCATAACAAGAATGCGTACCCAGCAGCCCGAAAACTACGCCGCTCTGCGCGTTCTCCTAGCCTGGGCAAACGGGGCGGCGCTCCTTCTTTCGTTCGTCATCCTGAACCCGGGATAACCGGTGCAGGATCGCTCTTCGACTCGCCCCCCGGAAATGCTCCCACGTTGTCCGCGCCGAAGACTGCATCACTCTGCGTTATCATGAAGCGGAGGCCCGCGCCCCGCACGCCCATGCTAGACGCTCACACAACTCTCGGCCTCGCGCTCACCGCCGCCACTGTCGCTCTCCTCTTCTTGGGATATTTCCGCGCCCGCCGTCGGCGCGCCTTTCCCGCGCACGGCTGGCTCGGATGGCTCGCCCTGCTCTGCGCGGAAGTTCTGCTCTTTGCACGCAGCGAGCCCGTCGCCATATATTTCACCCCAATCGCCTGGAGTGCCTACATCCTGATCGCCGATGCCGCAGTCCTAGCCCTCAGCAATCGCTCGCGCCTCAACGATGCGCCCATTGTCGTCGCGCGCCTCGCATTACTCTCGATTCCTCTCTGGTTGATTTTCGAAGCCTACAATCTCAGGCTGCAAAATTGGACCTACGTTGGCCTGCCATCCGCCTGGCCCGCCGCGCTTTTCGGTTACGCCTGGTCCTTCGCGACCATCACCCCTGCCGTGTTCGAAACCGCGGACTTAGTCCAAGCGGTGCTGCCGGAGGCGTCGCCTCGCCCGCAGCGGGAGCCCTCGCCGGCTTTGTGGAAAATTTCCAGCACTAGCGAAACCATGTTGATGATTTCCGGCGCGGCCTGCTTGCTCCTTCCGCCGCTCGTGCCCCGGCACCTAGCCGCGTTTCTTTTCGCGCTCGTGTGGATCGGCTTTCTTTTGCTCCTTGATCCCCTAAATCACCGCCTCGGCCTGCCATCCTTTATCGGCGATTTGGTCGAAGGCCTGCCGCGGCGCTTCTACGGATTTCTTCTGGCGGGCTGGATTTGCGGCTGGCTCTGGGAATTTTGGAATTATTGGGCACGTGCGAAATGGCTCTACACCTTGCCCATGTTTCAGCGCTGGAAAATTTTTGAAATGCCGGCGCCCGGATTTCTCGGCTTCCTCCCCTTCGCTCTGGACTGTTTCGTCATGTACGTCACCGCCGCATGGCTACTCGGCTGGGTAAAAAGAGTAAAGTGAATAGCGTGCGCCGCCGACTCGCTCGCATCCATCCAGCCTTCGTGGTCTGCGTCGCGCTATTCGCCGCGACCCCCGCGCGTGCCAGCGATCGCGGGCTTCCACCCCAAGCCGTGCAAGCCATGGACAAGATGTACAGTGGAGATCCGGACGCCGCCATCGCCATCCTGCGCAATCTCGAACAATCCCAGCCCGAAAATCCTCTCCCGGTTCTGCTCGAAGGCGAAGCGCGCTGGTGGAAGATTTACTGCGCCAACCTGGAAATCCGGTACGGCTTGATCGATGCTTGGAAGCGCGGGAAAAAACCGGAAGACGAGGCCTTCCTGCAGCTCGCGGACAAGGTAATTGATCTTGCCCACGCGCAAATCACCAAATCCGATAGCGCGGATATGCGCTTCTACGCCGGAATGGGATTTGCCTTGAAAGTGCGCCTGGAAGTCTTGCGCGGCGAAAATCGCGCGGTCGCTCACGCAGGAGTCGCCGCGCGTGCCGAATTTCTGCGCGCTCTGGAACTCGATCCGCAGATGCCCGACGCCACCGCCGGTTTGGGCCTCTACAACTATTACGTGGATTCGCTTTCGACTAGCGTGAAAATTCTGCGCTTCTTCATGGGCATCCCGGGCGGCAGCCGGACGGAAGGAATTCGGCAGATGCAAATCGGCATTGATCGCGGTGTCGTGACGCCCGTGGAAATGCGCTTCCATCTCGCCAGGAATTTGCGCACTTTTGACTATCAATACGAACGCGCCGTCGTGGTCGCGCAGCCGCTCGTCGAGCGTTATCCGGGGAATCCGATTTTCCAGTTGCTGCTCGGAAATCTGAACGCCAAGCTGGGCCGCCCCGTAAAAACCGCGGAATATTTTCAAGCCGCGCTAAAAATAACCAGCCAGCCCGCTGCTGCGGATTGGCATCCTGCCTGCCCTTCCTGCCCCACATGCTTCGCCCGCGTCCGCGAAATCGCAAAAGCTTTCCTCAACTCACCGCAATCGTGACGGCTGGTTCCGGGCTTTGCGCGGCTCCGTGTAGTTCATCAGCAGCGTCGAAATGCATCCCAAGGCAAACGCCGCGCCCCACACCGTGCTCGCTCCCCACCGGCCCAGTACGCTCGCGCCAAGCCACGGCCCCACTGCAAAAGCAATGTTGAACGACATCGTGTACAGTCCCATATATTCTCCGCGCCTCTCCCGCGGCGCGATTTCCGCCGCATACGCCGAGCTGCCCGGCATCAGAATCATTTCGCCAAACGTCCAGATCACCACGGCCGCAAACACACCGGCAGTTTTCCCCAATGGCGCAATTCCCACCAGCGCATACGATCCAAATCCCACCGCGTACAAGAACGCGCCCAGCATCAGCGTCTGCCGGTGCGTCCAATGCGCCATCGCTGTGTTCAACGGCACTTCCAGAGCCACAATCAGCAAAGTGTTCACGGTGAAGATCGTCCCGTACACGGATTCTGGAAAATGCAAATATCGCACCAGGAAAAGCGGCAACGTGGAAGTAAACTGAAAAAACACCAACTGCACCGGAATCAGCGCCGCCAGAAAATAAAGCATCCGCGGATTTCGGAATGCGCGAAGATCCGCAGCGGGATGCAGGGCGACCAGTGGCGCGGAACTGTCCGCTTCGATTTCACGTCCCAGGTCGGTCGCGTCCGTCCACTCCGGCTCGTGCGTTTTTTGCCGTTCCAGATTGCGCATGGGCGCAAACGCCAGCACCGCTCCCGCCAGCATCGAAGTCGTCCCATCCACCAGAAACAGCCAGCGAAACGAATACACTGCCAGAATTCCGCCGATTGCCGGCCCCACGCTCATCCCCAGATTTGCCGCGAGCCGACTGAGCGCAAATGCCGCCTTGCGTTGTGCCGGCACCACCCAATCCGAAACCATCGACAGGCTCGCCGGCCTTAGCGATTCATTCAGCACCGCAAATGCAAAGGTCATCAGTAAAATCGCGCTGTAACTTTTCGCCAAGGGAAAAAACAGAAGCAGAAAGCCCGTGAGAAACAGCGAAGCCTTCATAATCGGCAGCGGTCCCGCGCGATCGGACAAAATTCCCGCCAGCGGCATGGCCAGCAGCGCCGCCACGCCGTACACCATCAGCGCCAGCGCCGCCCGCGCCGGGGTCACTCCCAATGTGTGCGTCACATATAAAACCAGAAACGCCAACACCATCGTTCCGGAGCGATTCACCAGCGTCGCCGCCGAAAGTACCCACATTTCTCTAGGAAGATTTTTCAGTCCGCGCCAGGGATTCATAGCAGGGTAGCGCCGGCGTTGCGCCGGCGATTTTCCTTGCAGGAGCCCCACTGTTTCATCGGCGTCGATAGGCTCAACTCGAACAGGGTTGGGTCACTCAATAATCCAGAACCGGGGCGTCTTTGTGGGTCGTGGCCTTAGCCTCGACCTAAACCCGACGATTGCAGTGCGGCTTTAGCCGCTGAAGTTCCCGCTTACCAGGAGTCGGCCGCACTTTTCACTTGCGGCGTAAATCACGGCGGGCAGCGCTGGATTCGAACACCCGTTTCTCACGAATGCGCCGCTTCTTCCTGCTCGAAAGCATGATAGGAAGACCGCACCAGCGGCCCGGCTTCCACGTGCTTGAATCCCATCGCTTCGCCCAAACGCTTGAACTCTGCGAATTCGTCGGGGTGCAGGTAACGCTCGATCGGCAGATGCTCGTGCGTCGGCTGCAGGTACTGGCCCAGCGTCAAAATGTGCGTGCCTTGCGCCGCGATGTCTTCCATCGCCGCCAGCACTTCGTCGCGCGTTTCGCCCAGCCCGAGCATCATTCCGGTTTTCGTGGGAATTCCCGGAATCATCTCTCCCGCCCGCCGCAATAATTCCAGCGACCGCTCGTACACCGCGCCTTTGCGCACCTGGCGATAAAGGCGCGGCACCGTTTCCATGTTGTGATTCAACACGTCGGGTTTCGCCGCCATCACCGTTTCCAACGCGTTCCAATCGCCGCGAAAATCAGGAATCAGCACTTCTACTTTGCATCCCGGCACGCGCGCGCGAATTTCCGTGATCGTCCGCGCAAAAATTGCGGCGCCGCCATCCGGCTGGTCGTCGCGATTCACCGAAGTCACCACCGCATAACGCAATCCCATCCGCGCGACTGCTTCCGCCACACGCTCGGGTTCGTCTTGCGCCGGAGGGCCCAGAGGTTTGCCGCTTGGCACCGCGCAAAATCCGCACGCCCGCGTGCAAATGTCACCCAAAATCATGAATGTGGCCGTGCCGTGTTCCCAGCATTCACCCATGTTGGGGCAACGCGCGCTCTCGCACACCGTGTGCAGATCCAGCGTGCGCATCGTGCGCTTCAATTCCTGATATTTTGGCCCGCCGAAAAATCGCACGCGCAACCAGGACGGCCGCGGATGCGCCGCGGGCGTCGGTGTGGCATTCGGAATTATGGTAAAGGGCGTCGACATCGGCGTTCGAGTGAAAAACCATTGTACGCGGAACCGCCCAGGCGAGACAACCGGGCTGCGATAGGCAAATTTTTCCTAATGCGGTAAGCCAGTCCGCCGATAGGCTAGACAGGAAAGATGGGTTTCGATCCGGTTGCGCGATGCTTTGAATCAAGCGCCGCGACAGCGCAGCAAAACGCCACTCGGGCAATGCAGTTCCAGAAGTTGCAGGACTCGCTCGCACCGGGCAGCACAACGGAAACTCAACCCGCTGCCAGTCCAGGCAGCACCTGCAGGTCGCAAGGCCAACTCCTGAACGTCTCCGCTTAGCCCCCACCTCCCCACCTCAGTTCGTAACCTGTTCAAGCTGAGCCACGTCCCAACATAGCGATATGTTGTACTCTTACCACATGTCTGGGAACGAATCTGTCTTTACTGGTATAACCTACTGATTATAAAGGGCCATAATTACAGATGAGGGGCCACCCAAGTGCATGGAATCACCCGGCCCAGCTAATGCCTTACCAACTTACAATTCAGCGTCCCGTCGAAACTCACGGCGTCGGACTTCACACCGCCGTGCGCTGCCACCTCCGGCTGGTGCCAGCCCCGGCCGATACCGGCATCGTCTTCCGGCGCGTGGACCTGGACAACTTCGAGATCGAAGCGCACGTGCGCAACGTCGCGCGGGTGAGCTATGCCACCAGCTTGATGAAGCAAGGAGTGCTGCTCTCAACCGTTGAGCATCTGCTCGCGGCGCTGTACTCCTGCGGCGTTGACAACGTGTACGTCGAACTGGACGCGCTGGAACTCCCGATCCTGGATGGCTCCTCGAAACCCTTCATCGAACTGCTGGCACAAGCCGGGATACGCAAGCTGCGGCGACAGCGGCGCTACATTCACGTGATCAAGCCGCTGGAGTTTGCCGACGGCGACCGCCGCATCGGGATTTATCCGGCCGACGAATTCCGCGTGCACTGTTTCGTGGACTACCAGCATCCGAATGTGGGTCCGCAGGAGGTGGAAATGACGGTGGATCGCCAATCGTTCAGCCGCGAGCTGGCTCCGGCGCGCACGTTCGGGTTCATGAAGGATTTTGCGGGCTTGCAGGCGATGGGATTGATTCGCGGCGGCTCGGTGGAAAACGCGATCGTGCTGGACGACGAAGGAATACTGAACGGGCCGCTGCGCTTTCCGGATGAATTCGGGCGGCACAAGGCGCTGGACCTGATCGGCGATCTGGCGCTGGTCGGTCGGCCGCTGAAAGCGCGCATCGTGGCGCACAAGGCCGGCCACGCGCTGCACACGCAACTGGTCACTCGCCTGCTTGCGGACCATTCGCTCTGGACCGAGACGACTGCGTCGCAAGATTCCGGCGATGCACGACCCTCGCTCGCAGACTCTCTCCCTGCGACATCCTAGATCTCGCGAAAATTTCACGCAGTGCGAATAATCACAAAATGAATCAAGCGTCGTGTGCGGAAACCGAGCTTCTCGTACAGCTGAATCGCCCAGACATTTTCCTGGCGCACGTGGAGAATGGGCGTTTCACCGCGCTGGATGATTTTGCGCATCAGAATGGACATTAATTCGCGGGCATATCCGCGACCTTGAAATTCTGGATGCGTGCAGACCGCGCTGACTTCGGTGTGACCGGGCAGATGGAGCCTCTCTCCGGCCATGGCCACCAGACGCTTGGCTTTACGAATCCCCAGGTATACGCCCAATTCGCGGGTGCGCGTGCCGAACGGCCCGGGCTTGGTCAATTCGGCGAGCGCTAGCATTTCCGGCACGTCGGCAGGAGTTAATTTCTCAGCTGGATAACCATCCTGCGCAAGATTGGGCTTTTCGCAGACCATCTGAACCAGCGGAGATGCATGGACGGTAATCCATCCCGCGGGAATCTGCGGCGGTTGATCCAGGAATAATGCTGCGCCAGCACGCTGCAGAGTCTTCGCGAGCGATGCGTATGCCGCAGCGGTTGGTTCGCCCATTCCCGCGAGCAGAGTTACATCGGCTGGATAGCGCTTCGCGAGTTCGTCGCCTTCGGCGAAATGTGCGTGCAGCGTCGAGAGCGAATTCCAGATTGGATTGTCCAGGCTGTGCATCGTCTTCGGCGTTTCGAAAGCTTCCTGAGTTTTCATCGCTGCTCTTATGATGCTCGCACAATTTATGCGGCGCGTGAAATCCGCGCTATCCGAAAGTAGCGGCCAAATTGTCCGGTCAAGTGGTGGCTAGGGAAGCGGCGGACTATCGGCTGTAGCAGGTTCTCCGTTAGCCGAAAAGCGAATGACTCCGGTCTGATCCGTGAAGAAGCCGCGCGATCCCTTCGCGCCGCGCTGCATGGGATCGGCGCTGACGGTGTAACCGGAAGCGCCTCCCGCCGTGCAGCCTTTCGCTGCGGCTTTGGGTGAAATGACCGGCGCGGTGGCGCCACCCGGATATTGCGGAGTGTAAGTAAAAATGTATCCGGTTTTGCGACCGGAAGCCAACGGCGCGCCGAGCAACGCAGCATGATTGCAGGTCGTGTCTGCTGTAGTCGTGCCACCTAACGCCTCCAGACTGGACGGAAATCCATTTTCGAATGTCGTCGCATAGACCATCGCAGCGGTATTGATCGAGCGCAGCGAGCCGACGGCGGAGGCTTCGTTCGCGGCCTGACGCGCGCGCAGCAGGTTGGGAATGGCTATCGCGGCAACGATCAGAATGAACGGAATGATGACAATGCCGAGGTACCCCAGCACCAGGCCGGTGATGGCAATCCCCTGTCCGCCGATGCGACCTGCGGATTTGCGGATCTCCGACAGCGACATGTGCCCGAGAATAATTGCGGCGATGGAGGCGGGAAGGAAAAACGTAAAAATGCCACAGATGAGGCTGGCGATGGCTTTGCCGCTGGTGGGCGCGTCGCCGGCGAGGGGCGGCGGAGCTGCGAAGGAACCTCCAGGGACCTGCGTGGGGCCGGGCGCCGTGCGGGTGGCGCCGACGGCAGGAAGCGGCTGTCCGCATTGCGAGCAAAATTGACCTGAGTCGGGATTGGCCATTCCGCAGTTGCGACAAAACATCGCGTACCTCCCGTTCTGCCTGCGACGGAATATAGCGCTTTGCTTAACAAATGCACGGTTTTTGTGCCGCCGGTTTGCCTGTTGCCATTGCCAAAGCCGCGCGGGGAAGCGACAATAACTCTCGCATGGCTGCCGCTGACACCGTCATCGTGATACTGGCCGCTGGGAAGGGGACGCGGATGCGTTCCGACCTGGCGAAAGTGTTGCATCGCGCGGGAGGGCGGCCGCTGCTGGAGCACGTGATCCGCGCTTGCCAGCCGGTGAAAGCCGCGCAAGTGCTGGCTGTCGTGGGACACCAGGCCGAAGAAGTGGGCGCCTTGGCGGAATCGCTGGGCGCGGATACGGTGAAGCAGCAACCGCAGCGCGGGACGGGGCACGCGTTGCAGGTGGCGCGGCGCGCGATGCGCAAGAGCGCGAAGCTGGTGATCGTAGTGCCGGGCGATGCGCCGCTGCTGCGTAGGGAAACTTTGCTGGCCCTGCTGGACACGCATCGGCGGGGCGAAGCAGCCGCGACGATTTTGAGCGCCGAGCTCGACGATCCCACGGATTATGGCCGCGTGGTGCGCGATTCCGAAGGCCGCGTGCAAGCTGTCGTCGAGGAAAAAGCCGCGACGCCCGAGCAGCGCGCCATCCGCGAAGTGAATTCCAGTATTTATTGCTTCACCCTGGAAAAACTGTGGCCGTGCCTGAACGCGCTGCGGCCGGACAATGCGCATCGCGAGTTGTACTTGACCGACGCGATCGCTTTGTTGCGCCAGCGCAACGAACGAGTGCTGGCGCAACTGGCTCCGGACGCGAACGAAATTCTGGGATGCAATACGCGCGCGCATCTGGCTGACGTGGACCGGATTTTCCGGGCGCGGAAAGCCGCGGAGCTGATGGAAGCGGGCGTGACGATTTATCTGCCGGAGACGGTGGTGATCGATCCGGAAGTGAGCGCCGGGCCGGACACGGTGATTGATCCCTGCGTGCAATTGCTGGGCAAGACGCGCATCGGCGCCCGCTGCGCGATTCAGACGGGCAGCGTGCTGCGCGATGCGCGCTTGGACGATGAAGTAATTATCGGCGCGCATTCGACGCTCGATTCCAGCCGGGTAGGGAACAAGGCGCACGTGGGGCCATTTGCGAGGTTGCGTCCTGGGGCGGACATTCGCGCGGGCGCGCACATTGGAAATTTCGTGGAAGTGAAAAACTCCGTGGTGCACGAGGGTGCGAAGGCCGGGCATCTGACTTATCTGGGCGATGCGTCCATCGGACGGGAAGCGAACATCGGCGCGGGGACGATTACTTGCAACTACGATGGCGTGGCGAAGCACGAGACCACGATTGGCAATCGCGTTTTCATTGGCAGTGACAGCGCGCTGGTGGCGCCGGTGCGGATTGGCGATGGAGCTTACGTCGCGGCGGGGTCCACGATCACTGAAAATGTTCCGGCGAATGCGCTGGGTGTGGCTCGGGGACGGCAGACCAACAAGCTGGGTTGGGCGGCGGCGCGGCGACGGGAGATGGCGCGGGCTGGACGCGACGCCGGGCGCAAGAAGACCAAGCGCCGCGGCAGGGTGGTACGTCGAGCGAAAGTGAAGGTACGCCGGCGTGCGAAAAGAAAATCCGCGAAACGTTCCCGCCGCTAGGTCTGCGTTACAACTGCAAAACCGGTACTGCAGCGGCTGAAGCAGCTCCTTGATCGGCGCTGGTTACTTTCTGCTGCTGGTTACTATATATCATACTTGGTTGAAGATTTCCAGGGACGGGAGGCTGGGTGGCCGCCCCTTTCGGGGCTGCGCAGGCTAGAAATCGCTTCCCGGCCGCACCCCTGGCGGCTAAGGGCTGCTAAGGTTAGGCGACCCATCACGCACAAGCCGCATCGACGTCAACCATCGGGCGAAACGCATCGCACGTACGCTATACGGTGGTCGGTTCGCGATTATCTCGTAGGGGTCTTGCTATGTTCCGATGGATGGGAACGGGAGAACCCAGCCGTGACAAAACGCAACAGTAGCGGAGTAGATGAATACATAGCAAGATGTCCCAAAGAGGCGCAAGGCGATCTCGCGAAGATCAGAGCGGCCATACGGGCGGCAGCGCCTGGTGCTACTGAATGCACCGATTATTTCCAAATGCCCGGATATTCCAATCCAGGGATTGATTATTATGACGGGATGTTTGCTTGGTTCAGCTTCAAGAAACCGCACATACGCCTACATGTACCCCCTTCGGTGATACAACAGCATAGGAAGGAACTCTCTGGTTATGCTACAACGAAAGCGATTGTTAGCTTCCCGATCGGCAAACCAGTACCAATGACACTGGTGAAGAAACTGGTGAAAGCTAGTCTAAAGGCAATGAAGGATAAGTCTGAATAGACCTCGCCATCAGGAGTGCGCTGCAAAAATTGGACAAAGGTCGTACCGATCGGCTTCGGGATTGTAGCCACGAATTTCGAGAACTTCGAGAAGGGGGACTGGCGGGACGTTTTCCGATGCGAGCCTCCGCTGCCCGGTCTCAGCGAACTAGAAAATTCCCGCCAACTCCTTCCATCCTCATGAAACTCACAACCGTTACAGTGGACGGAGCCCCGCTGCGAATGCGTGTAAGAACTTAGGACGCGACCGGACGTTATCTGCAACGTCTTGCAAGTCTCCTGTGCAGTCTCGCCGTGGGAGTGGAAATCGCACGTTATTGGGGGCCTCTGGCCTTCACAGGCAACGGTTTTGCCGCCATGGTCGGAGTCGGATTGATTTACTTCGCATACCGTTGCGCCAAGGCGAGCGACCGAACTACTGCTCAACTTTCCCTCAAGTAATCGAGTTAGTCCCAAGTCCCGATTAGCGCAGTGATCGGAAAAGTCGTATTCATTTGTTCCGTGATGCGGCGCTCCGCCGGTGTAAAGCATTGCTCGGCTAGGGCGGGATAATGTGCTTGACCTGGGCGGCGGGTTGGAGTTTTGTAGGGGCGGCGGCGCGTTGACTGGCGATTTGCGCGGCGATTTGGGATTGGATATCGCTGCCGCGAGCGGAGGATATGGCGATGACTACTGGTGCTGGGGCGGGGACACATCCTGCGCATAAGGCGATGGCTAGCCATACGCATCCTGGGGATTTGCCTTGGGTACCTTGGGCGCCGGGACATTTCATCAAGTTGATCAAATTGAATCCGGTGACGGGGCAGATCATATTATTTATCCGATCGGTGCCGGGAGCGGCGCTGCAGATGCATTTTCATCCGGGGACGGTGGTGGTGTACACGGTGCAGGGCGCTTGGACTTACGACGAGGGCTGGGTATCGGAGACGGGAGACGTGGTGTTCGAGGTGGCGGGGTCCACGCATTCGCCGCGCATGGTGGGAAAGGAAGATACAATTGTGTTTGCGGTGATCGAAGGGGCGCTGGATTTTGTGGATGAGAAGGGGCAAACGATCGCTACGGAGAATTGGCAGACATTTTTGAAGAGGTACCAGGATTATTGCGAGGAGAAGGGGTTGGTGGCGGCGGAAATTACCAAGTTTTAGTGGGCGATTTGCCGCAGAGACCGAGAGTGCGCGGTGCAGGGCAAAAGCTGCAGAGAGATCCTTCGCTGCGCTCAGGATGAGGTGCGCTTTAGCCGGCGCTCGAGCCTGAATCGCGACGGTAAAGTGGCGCTGCGGCATCTCCGGTGCACATGCTAAAATGACGGGAGGTGAGGCGCAGCGATGAAATTTGGCGTGGTGCAATTTCCTGGGTCGAATTGCGATGCGGATGCGTTTCATGCGCTGAGCGCGATTCTGCGGCAGCCTGTGGAATTTATCTGGCACCAGTCGGAGAACCTGGCTGGATGCGATGTGGTGATTTTGCCGGGCGGATTTGCGTTTGGGGATTATCTGCGGACGGGGGCGATCGCGCGATTTTCGCCGGTGATGAAGGCGGTGGAGCGGTTTGCGCGCGGCGGCGGGCTAGTGCTGGGAATTTGCAACGGATTTCAGATTTTGCTGGAAGCGGGATTGTTGCCTGGCGCAATGATGCGGAATCAGGGGCTGCGATTCTTGTGCAGGCAGGTGCATATGCGGGTGGAGGCGACGGACACTCCGTTTACTGGTGCGGCGGCGCGCGGGCAAGTGCTGGAGATTCCGGTGGCGCACATGGAAGGAAATTATTTCTGCGAGGCCGCGGAACTGGCTGAGCTGGAGCACTAACAACCAGATTATTTTTCGTTACGTACGGGCGGATGGCGGCGAAGTTGACGCGCGGGACCGCGAGGCGAATCCGAATGGGTCGTTGGGCGCAATTGCGGGGATCTGCAACCGCGAGCGCAATGTGCTGGGATTGATGCCGCATCCGGAACGGGCGGTGGAGTTGGGGCTGGGATCGGTGGATGGGATGGTGATTTTCCGTTCGCTGGTGGCTCCTTTGGCGCCTGACGCGAGTGCGCCGGGGCGCCGCTCGGCAGTGACGGCGGCGGTTCCGGCGTAGTGGTTTTGGAACGATCTACGAGCGTTGCGCCCTCTGGCAGGTGCAACCGATGCGAAAGTTTGCAGCAGCTGCAGCGGTTAAAGCCGCCGGGCTTATGTCGTGGTTGAAGCGACGATCCACAAAGATTTTGTTTTTGCTTTCGTACGGCTCTGAAGTTGCGATCCACTGACCGACCAACTTTTTCGTTAGCGAAGCAGGATTAGATTTTTTCTCCACAAAATGATTGATACCGAAATTAAGGTTACCCCGCAGATTGCGGCCGAGCACGGCCTCACACCTGAAGAATACGCGCGCGCGCAGAAAATATTGGGGCGCGATCCCTCGTTCACGGAACTGGGAATTTTCAGCGTGATGTGGAGCGAGCATTGCTCGTATAAATCGTCGCGCGTGCATTTGCAGCGATTGCCGACGCGCGGGACGCATGTAGTGCAGGGGCCGGGGGAAAACGCGGGCGTGGTGGATATCGGCGACGGGATGGTGGCGGTTTTCAAGATTGAATCGCACAACCATCCGAGTTTTGTGGAACCGTTTCAGGGAGCGGCTACGGGCGTGGGCGGAATTTTGCGGGATATTTTTACCATGGGGGCGCGGCCGATTGCGGTGATGGATTCGCTGCGATTTGGGCCCATTACGTCGGGGCCTGGCGCGGGCGGGGCGACGGCGGAGGAGATTGCGCGAAACCGGCATATTTTGGATGGGGTGATACGCGGGATCGGATTTTATGGAAATTGTTTTGGGGTGCCGACTGTCGGCGGCGAGGTCGGTTTTGCTGCCGTGCTATTCGAATAATCCGCTGGTGAACGCGTTGGCGCTGGGAATTTGCCGGCGCGAGGAATTATTTTTTGCGAAGGCTCGGGGCGCGGGGAATCCGGTGATTTACGTGGGCGCGAAAACGGGGCGCGACGGAATTCATGGGGCTTCGTTGCTGGCGTCGGCGGAATTCAGCGAGGAATCGCAGCAGAAACGGCCGAACGTGCAGATGGGCGACCCGTTCATGGAAAAATTGCTGCTGGAAGCGTGCCTGGAAGCGATGCGCACGGGCGCGGTGGTGGCCATTCAGGACATGGGCGCGGCGGGGTTGACGAGTTCGAGTTCGGAGATGGCTTCGCGCGGCGGGCTGGGAATTGAAATTGATCTGGCGCGGGTGCCGCAGCGCGAAACGGGGATGACGCCGTACGAAATCATGCTGAGCGAATCGCAGGAGCGGATGCTGCTGGTGGCGGAGCGCGGGCGCGAGCGGGAAGTTTTCGATGTGTTCCACAAGTGGGGATTGGATGCGGTGGAGATTGGGCGCGTGACCGAAGATGGGATTTTGCGCGTGCTGAATCATGGGGAGGTGGCGGCGGAGATTCCGGCGCATGCGATTGCGGAGGAAGGGCCGAGGTATCAGAGGCCGATTGCTTGGCCTGAAGCTGGGGCTGAGGCCGGCGGGAGTGCGGCTGCTGTTGCGGCGGCGTTGCGCCTGCCTTTGGCTGCGGCCGGCGCGGATTTGAGTGGGAATTTCTTGCGTTTGCTGGCTTCGCCTACGATTGCTTCGAAGCATTGGATTACGGAGCAGTACGATTCGATGGTACAGACCAATACGACGTTTGGTCCTGGGGCGGGGGATGCGGCGGTGCTGCGGCTGAAGGAATCGAAACGCGCTTTGGCGCTGGCGACGGATGGAAACGGGCGCTGGGGATTTTTGGCGCCGCGTTTGGGTGCTATGCATGCGGTGGCGGAGGCGGCGCGGAACGTGGCGTGCAGTGGGGCGCGTCCTGTAGCGGCTACGAATTGCTTGAATTTTGGGAATCCGGAAAAGCCGGAGGTGATGTGGCAGTTCAGCCGAAGCGATTGATGGGATTGCGGAGGCTTGCCGCGCGCTGGAGACGCCGATCACTGGCGGGAATGTGAGTTTTTACAATGAGACTTTGGGGAAGGCGATTTATCCGACGCCGGTTTTGGGAGTGCTGGGGTTGATGGAGGATGCGGAGTGCGCCTTGGGCGCGGGATTTCGGAACGAGGGCGATGTGATTTTGGTATTGGATGGCGCTGCGCAAAGGGGCGGCCTGAAGGCCGCCTCTGGCAAAGCGGAATTCGCGTCGGGCGAATATGCCAAGACGATTCATGGCGTTGTGGCGGGCGCGCCGCCGGCGATTGATTTGGCGGCGGAGAAACGGCTGATTGATTGTTTGGTGGCCTTGGCTGGCGAGCGGGCGGTGCTTTCGGCGCACGATGTTAGCGATGGCGGACTCGCGGTTTCGGTGGCGGAGGCGTGTTTTGGGCGCGATGGGTTTTCGGCTGAGATCGCGATTGCCGCGGCTTCGCCGGAAGATTTTGCGGAGGCTGCATTATTTGGCGAGCGTGGGGCGCGGGCCGTGGTATCTGTTGCACCCGCTTCGCTTGCCCGTGTGAACGCGATTGCGGCACAATATCACGTCGGTGCGCAGCGTATTGGTACAGTCACTCACGGTGAATTCCGCATCCAATATCAGGGCGCGGCTGTGATACAAGGCAGTGTCGAATTGTTTCGGCGGGCGTGGAGCGAAGCGCTGCCAAAGGCCATCGAGAACGCGTGAGCAAAATTATTCAAGTGGGCGACGATCATTTTCACGACCATTGCGGCGTGTTCGGGATCTTTGGGCACCCGGAAGCGGCGAAGCTGGCTTATCTGGGGCTTTATGCGTTGCAGCATCGCGGGCAGGAATCGGCGGGGATTGCTTCGACCGACGGGGCGCAGGTATTTGTGCACAAGTCGCTCGGGTTGGTGCAGGAAATTTTCACGCCTGAAGTCATCGCGCGACTTCCGGGCGACGCTTCGATCGGGCACACGCGGTATTCGACGGCGGGCGACAACACGCTGATGAACGCGCAGCCGGTGGTGATTGACTGCAACAAGGGCAAAATCGCGCTGGGGCATAACGGCAACTTGACCAACGCGATCGAGCTGCGCAAAAAGCTGGAACATCGCGGATCCATCTTTCAGACGACGAGCGACACGGAAGTGATCGTGCATTTGATCGCGCGAAGCGGGGCACGAAACCTGACGGGCGCGATCGCGGATGCGCTCAATCAAGTGGAGGGCGCGTATTCCCTGCTGCTGCTGACGCGTGATGAGATTTACGCGATTCGCGATCCGCGCGGATTCCGGCCGCTTTGTTTGGGAAGGCTGGAGGGCGCGTGGGTGGCGGCGTCGGAAACTTGCGCGCTGGATTTGATTGATGCGGAATACGTGCGCGAGGTGGAGCCGGGAGAAATGGTGCGGATTTCGCGCAGCGGAGTGGAGTCGTTTCACTTCGCGCCGGAAAAACCGCTGCAGCAGTGCGTTTTCGAACATGTTTATTTTTCGCGGCCGGACAGCCTGGTTTTCGGGATGCCGGTGAACCGCACGCGCGAGCGGCTGGGCCGTTTGCTGGCGAAAGAACATCCGGTGGAAGCGGACATTGTGACGCCGGTGCCGGATTCGGGCGTGCCGGCGGCGATCGGATATTCGGCGGATTCGGGAATTCCCTTTCGCATGGCGCTGATTCGCAATCATTATATCGGGCGGACGTTTATCGAGCCGAGCCAGGCGATACGCGATTTTGGAGTGAAGCTAAAGTTGAACCCTGTGCGTCGAATGCTGGAGGGGCAACGCGTGGTGCTAGTGGACGATTCGATTGTGCGCGGCACGACCAGCCGGAAAATCGTGCGGCTGGTGCGCGATGCGGGCGCGACGGAAGTGCACGTGCGGATCAGCTGTCCGCCGACGATTTCGCCGTGCTACTACGGCGTGGATACGCCGCGGCGCGAGGAATTGATTGCGGCGAATTATTCCGTCGAGGAAATTCGGAAATACTTGGGCGCGGATTCACTCGGTTACGTTTCGCTCGAGGGATTGCGATTGGCCGTAGAAGATACGGACGACAACCGTCACAAGTTCTGCACGTCGTGCTACACCGGCAGCTATCCGACAGAGCTGGTGCAACTGGAAGTGGAGGCTCATCGTGAAAGCTGACGTGGAAGAAGCCGTGGCCGCAGACCGGGAGCGGGTGGAAAAAGCGCGCGAGGAGCACCACGAGCACGCGACCACCCGCGACAAGGTGTGGCGCGAAGTGGTTTCGTGGTTTTGGGTGATCATGGCGTTCCTGTTGATCGAGGGGACGCTGGTGCAGGCGCGGGTGATTCCCAGCGGGTCGATGGAAAATACCGTGTTGATCGGGGACCACTTGATCGTGAGCCGGTTTGGGTACGATGCAGGGATTCCGTTCACGCCTTGGCATGTGCCGCTGTGGCGCGAGCCGAAGCGGCAGCAGATCACCGTGTTTCGCGCACCGCTGGCCGATCAGGGATTTCCGGATTTCATCAAGCGCTGCATCGGTGTGCCGGGCGACCGCATAAAAATCGTAGAGGGAAAGGTGTTTGTGAATGGATCGCTGCTGAACGAGCCTTACGCGATTCATAATCCGAATGCCGCGGATTCGCCGGTGGAAAACTTTCCGGCGCGCACCAACGACATGGCTTTTGCGGATAATCCCGAGTGGCGGACGGAGCTGGCCAAGCAGGTGCAAAACGGCGAGTTGGTGGTGCCGCCGAACGAATATTTCATGATGGGCGACAACCGCGATAATTCGAACGACGGGCGCTACTGGGGATTTGTGCCGCGGGAAAATATTATTGGGACGCCGGTGCTGATTTACATGTCCATCGAAGCGCCGGAGGATGTGTGGGAGCCGGGGCACGTGGGCGAGCGATTCGCGACGTATTTGAACGCCGTGGTGCATCCGGGAGAGATTCGCTGGAAGCGGCTGTTCCATATTTTTTGATGGGTGGGGAGCGCCGACAAGGCAAGTTTCAGATCGGAGCGGAAGAGTCTATGCGGCGGCTGAAGAAGAGGAACTTCAGCGGCGAAAGCCGCACGGCAAGCGCAGGATGAATGTCGGGGCGAAAGCCACGACCCGCACAGATTTTCGACTTGTCACGCAGACTCTAGAGACGGAACTCTCTCAGCAACGGTTTAGGCTTCACGAATAACTTTTGTCTCCTTCAGGAAACAGAAACCAACCATGCGCTACGCTGATGCAGGAGTAAATATTGCGGTGGCCGATGAAGCCAAGCGGCGGATTGCGGCTATGGCGCGGAAGACATTCACGCGCGGCGTGCTGGCGCCGATCGGCGGATTCGGCGCGCTTTTTCAGCTGGACAGCAAACGCTGGCGCGAGCCGATACTGGTATCGAGCGCGGATGGCGTGGGCACGAAGCTGAAGATCGCGTTTGCCACGGGGATTCATTCGACGGTGGGCGCGGATATTTTGAATCACTGCATCAATGATATTTTGACGCAGGGTGCGCAGCCGCTGTTTTTCCTGGATTACCTGGCGATGGGAAAAATTGATGCGCGCGTGGTGGAGCAGGTGATCGAAGGGATGAGCCGCGCGGCACGTCATGCGGGTTGCGCGTTGATTGGCGGAGAAACGGCGGAGATGCCGGATTTTTACGCGCCGGGCGAATACGATCTAGCGGGATTTATTGTTGGCGCGGTGGAACGAAAGATGCAGCTGGATCCACGGCGGGTGCGTCCGGGGGATGCGTTGCTGGCGCTGCCATCGAGCGGATTGCACACGAACGGGTATTCGCTGGCGCGGAAATTGGTGTTTGGAGTGGCGAAGCTTAGTCCGAATACTTATGTGGCGGAGGTGGGCAACAAGATCGGGCCGGAATTGCTGAAGCCGCACCGGGCTTACTGGCCGCTGCTGAAAGGCATTTTGGCGCGCGGCTGGGTGACTACCATGGCGCATATTACCGGCGGCGGGATTACGGGGAATTTGCCGCGGGCTTTGCCGGCGAACGTGCAGGCGGTGATTGATTTGGGTTCGTGGCCGGTGTTGCCGATATTTCGATATTTGGCGCGCCTGGGTGGCATCGAGCGGGATGAGTTGTTGCAGACTTTTAATTTGGGCGTGGGGATGATTTTGGTGGTGCCGGCTAAGCACGTGTCGAGAGTGGAGACTGAATTGAAGCGGCGGCGGGAGAAATTTTATTTGATTGGGAGGATTGAACGGGCGGTGCGGGGGAAGCCGCGCGTGATTTACAGCGGGAAATTGGGGTTGTAGGAATTGAGCGGGGGTCGCGAGTTATTGTTTTTGTTGGAGGAAGTCAAAAGATCTAACACAGAGGGCACAGAGGAACTGCGGAGAAAAATCGGAGAAAGATGTAGGCGTGATCCACACAAACGCAGAGGGCGCCGAGAAAACCCCGCGCTCCAGAATCGGAAGATTTTCCCCTCGCTTTATTGATCGGGATTGTCCGTATCCACGGCGACTTTCCATGTGCCGTTGCTTTGCTTCTTCCAGATGACCAGATATTTCCCTTTGTAATCGGTGGAGTTGCCCTTCTTGTCGGTCGTGACGAAATTGTATGCGCCAGTTTCGTAGGCTAGCTCGCCGGAGCGCGCGACCTGAAGAGCGCTGGTTTGCCAGCTCAAGCCGGGGCCGGGCAGAGCGAGCAGGGGAGCCCAATCTTTGCGAATATTTTCGTGGCCTCTCAGGGCGGGAGCTTTCTCCGGCAATATCAGGGCGTCGGCGGCGTAGAAGGAGACCGCCTTGTCGAGGTCTTTTGCGGTGGCGGCCTGGGACCACGCGGCGGAAGCGGCGCGGATGGCGGCTTCGTCGGCGGCGCGGGCTTGCTGGATCTCCTGCTGCTGTTCGGCTGGGCCGTCTTTTTCCCCGGCGCGGAAGCAGGACGTGGTGATGAGCATGGCGGAGATTGCGGCCAACAGGATTAGCCGTATGCGCGGCATGGAGGCTCCGGTGCAAATTTCGGATTGTCGATGGACACGATGCCTTGGCGTCGGGCAGGAGTCAAGTGAGGGATGGGGCGCGGTTAAGTAGGTCAAAGGATTTAACACAGAGGTCAAAGAGGAAAGACGGAGAAAAATCTGCGAAAAACAGTGGCGTGCACTGCAGAGGAACCCAGGGCGCAGCGAAGGGCGGGAGAGAACCTGCTCCCTCTTCCGCGGGAGCAGGATGAGGGCCGTGCCGGGGCGTCTGAGACCTGCTCATGCAAGCGTGCGCTCGCGAGGTTTTGCCGGTTCGGGGAACTGTGCTAATTTCGGGCGGTCATGACGAAACGGATTGGCGTGCTGCTATCGGGGCGCGGATCGAATTTCGAAGCGCTGGCCGCGAGCGTGGAAGCGGGGCGCATTCCGGACGCGGAAATTGCGATTGTGCTGAGCAATCGCGAGGGCGCGGAGGGGATCGAGAAGGCGAGGCGGCGCGGGATCGATGCGCGAGTGCTTCCGTCGAAAGGATTGGAACGCGAAGCCTACGATAAATTGGCGGTGGCGGCGCTGCAGGAGAGGAAAGTTGATCTGGTGTGCCTGGCGGGATATATGCGGCTGCTCTCGCCGCATTTTGTAGCGGCATTTCCGCAGCGGATTTTGAATATTCACCCGTCGTTGCTGCCGGCGTTTCCCGGACTGGAATCGCAGCGGCAGGCGTTGGAGCATGGCGCGAAGTTTTCCGGCTGCACGGTGCACTTCGTGGATGAAAATCTGGATGCGGGGCCGATCGTGCTGCAGGCCTGCGTGCCGATAGAGGATGGGGACACGCCGGAAAGTTTGGCGGAGCGGATTTTGCGCGAGGAACATCGCATTTACACCGAGGCGGTGCGAATTGTGCTGCAGGGGCGGTATCGGATGGAGGGGCGGCGCGTGCTGTTGCATGTGCCGGAAGGGGCGGGAGGAAAATAGTGTCGTCCGCAAAATTCAAACCGGTCGAGGAGCAGCTCGCTTACCTGAAAAAGGGCGTCGCGGAAATAATTCGCGAAGAGGAATTAAAGGCGAAGCTGGAGCAGGCGGTGAAGACGGGGAAGCCGCTGCGCGTGTATCTGGGCGTGGATCCGACGGCGCCGGACATTCATCTGGGGCACACGGTGGTGCTGCGGAAACTGAAGCAATTTCAGGACATGGGGCACACGGCAGTTTTTCTGATCGGAGATTTTTCGGCGATGATTGGCGATCCGACGGGCCAATCGGAAACACGTCCGCCGCTGACGCGCGAACAAGTTGATGCCAACGCGAAAACATATCTTGCCCAGGTCTACAAGATTCTCAACCGCGAAAAAACAGAGGTTCGCTACAACAGCGAGTGGTTGGGGAAATTGAGCAGCACGGAAGTGGTGCAACTGTGCGCGCATTACCGGCTGGCGCGGATGCTGGAGCGCGAGGATTTCCGTTCGCGGCTGGAAGCGAACCAGCCGATTTCGGTGCACGAGCTTTTGTATCCGTTGCTGACGGCTTACGACGCAGTGGCGTTGAAGTCGGATGTGGAATTGGGCGCGACGGAGCAGAAATTTAATTTGCTGGTGCATCGCGAGATACAGCGCGAGTACGGATTGCCGGCGCAGGTGATCTTGACGATGCCGATTCTGGTGGGGCTCGACGGCGAACGGAAAATGTCCAAGAGCCTGGGAAATTACATCGGGATTACGGATTTGCCGGGCGAGATGTTCGGGAAGCTGATGTCGATATCGGATGAACTGATGTGGTCTTATTACGAATTGCTGACGGATTTTGGTTCGCCGGTGATTGTGCGGCTGCGGGAAGAGGTGAGCATGGGCGTGCTGCACCCGATGGACGCGAAGATGCAGATGGCGCACACCATTGTGGCGGGATTTCATGGGGAGGAAGCCGCGAAGGAAGCGGCGGATGAGTTCCGGCTGGTGTATCGCGACCGGAAAGCGCCTACCGATATGCCGGAAATGAAATTGGCTTGGGGGAAGCGGCCGCTTTATGCGGTGATGACGGAGGCGGGGTTGGCGTCGTCGCGGAGTGAGGCGGAGAGATTGATCAAGCAGGGGGCGGTAGAAGTGAATGGCACGATTGAGAAGGATGTGAAGCGGACGATTGTTTTGAATCCGGGGGCGATGCTGGCGTTGCGGGTGGGGAAGAAGAAATTCTTGCGGGTGGTGGGAGTTTAGGCGCGCTCCGCGAGACGTTTTAGGCGGTATAGCCAGGAGCGGTTGCGCACCTCAACCGCATGTTTGGTTGCGAAGCGGTCGAAGATTTTTCCTAGCGTGGTGGGCATGGTGTATTCGTCGTACATGATTAGATTGGTTGCGCCGGCTTGTGGTTGAAGGTTCCACCCCTGCATTCCGCGGATACCGTAGGAATCCTGAAATTGCCATTCCAGGCGATGTTCCCATTCGTAGGCGGTGATGACTACGGTTAGAGTCAGCTCGTAGTTTTGCAATCTTCCGGTGATACGGACTTTTTGGCCTACTGCGAAATCGGGCGCGCCGCCTTGGACCTCGAAGTGTGCGTTCATTTCTGCGCCGTACCAGAGAGGCATGCGTTGCGGGACGAAAAAGACGAAGATTTCGTTTGCAGCGGTGGAGATTTGTGTGGCGAGTTCGACGTAGGCCATTGCGTAAGAACGTTATCGCACAATTTGTGCAGATTTAAACTTCGACCAGGACGAGGGAGACGTCGTCGGTGGGAGGGCCTTCGCGCCATTCGGCTACGCTGTCCAGAATGCCTTTTTTCATTTCCTTGAAGGGAAGGCGGGAAGTTTCGCGGACGATTTTTTGCACGCCTTCGACGCCTAGCATTTCGCCGCGGGAATTGAAGACGTCGGTGATGCCGTCGGTATAGAGGACGACGCGGTCGCCGGCGTCGAGATCCACGTCGAGCGTAGCTTCGGCGTCCACGGCTTCGGGCAAGGCGCCGAGAACCATGCTGCGGGATTCAAGGAGGCGAGGTTCGGCGCCATCGCGCGCGATCATGGCGGGAGGATGTCCGGCGCCGGCGAAAACCATGCGGCGACCGGGACGGTCAATGCGTGCGGCAGCTACAGTGAAAAAGAAAACGGAGCTGCCGATATTGTGCATGACGAAGCGGTTTAGCTGGCGGAGCATGGAATCCAGCGCGGAGCCGGCGCGCAACTGCGTCATCATTTCGGTGTAAATGCGATTGGCGACGAGCGCGGAGCCGATGCCGTGGCCGGAAACGTCGCAGACCAGCAGGTTCAAGTAGTGATCGTCGAGCGAACTGACCAGGCCGAAATCGCCGCCGATGGTGCGCACGGGATGATAGAAAGTTTCGACGCGGACTCCGCCCCAGACAAGTGACTTGGGCGCGAGGCTTTGCTGGACGCGCGCGGCGAGTTTCAGGTCTTCCTGAATTTCCTGGTGGCGCTCTTCGAGTTTATTGTTGACCTCGCGCAATTCCTGTTCGGCGCGCTTCAGTTCGGAAATATCGGTGAAGGTGACGATGGAGAATTGGCGGCCGTCCGGATCTTCGACCACTCGAGCGCTGATGAGCACGGGCAAGCGCGAGCCATCTTGTCTGGGCAGCACGAATTCGAAGCGATTTTTGCCGGCCTGCAGGCCGCGTTCACGTTGCGCCACAATGAAATCAGCTTCCGCTTTGTTGTATAGCCTGTGGATGTCCGGGCCAACGATCTCGCCGCGCGGCAGGCCCGTCATTTGTTCGAGGTTGGAGTTCACGAAAATAATATTCTGGCAGTCGTCGGAGATGAGCACACCTTCGTTGAGGCTTTCCAGAACACCCTCGATTTGCTGGAGCCAATCCGGTTGTTCGACTTCCAATGACGGTCCCCTTTACGCCTAAGTTGCCCGTCCGCGTATCTTACCCAATTCGAGAGAAAACCGCTAAATCGCGAGCCGCATCTTGAGTAAGTAAGAACTACCAGATTTGATGCAATGAATTGCAGCCAGGGAGCGTAATAATGAGTGGAGAGGGTGCAGGCGATTTTTCCGGCCGCAGGGAGGGCGCAACAACATGACCGTGACTACTGCATCTACCGCGGCTTCGACCGCGAAACTACCGGGGCTGCCCCCTGGACCAAAAGGCACGCCGCTGCTGGGGCTGGCGTTGCAGGTGCTGCGCGACCCGCTGGCAACGTTGATGCGTGTGGCGCGGGAATATGGAGATATGGTTTGCATTCCGGTGTTCCGGCATCACCGCATTATGCTGAATCATCCGGACTTCATCGAGCAGGTTTGCATCGTGCAGCACAGCAAATTTCACAAGAGCACTTTGACGAAGGATGTGACGCAGCGGCTGCTGGGGCAAGGGCTGCTGATCAGCGAAGGGGATTTCTGGCGGCGGCAACGGCGGCTGGCGCAGCCGGCATTTCATCGCACGCGCATCACGGAATACGGCACGACGATGGTGGACTGCGCGAACATGCACATGCGCAGATGGCATGACGGCGAAGTGTGCGACATCGCCGAGGAAATGATGAGGATGACGCTGGACATCGCGGTGCGCACGCTTTTTGGCACGACGCTGAGCGTGAAGGCGGAGGAGGTCGGCAAATCGCTGGGATTTTTGATGCGTTATTCGATGCGCAAGGCGCGGTCACCGATCAAGGTGCCGGAGAGTTGGCCGACGCCGAGGAATCGGCGGGCGGAGCGCGAGACGCAGTTTCTGGATTCTCTGGTGTACGGGATCATTAAGGAGAGACAGGCGGAGGGAAACACGAACCCGCACAACGATCTGCTGGCGCTGCTGATGGGGGCGATGGACGAAGACGGCACGCAGATGACGCCGAAACAATTGCGCGATGAAACGATGACGTTATTTATGGCGGGGCACGAGACGACGGCGCTGACGCTTTCGTGGACGTGGTACATGTTGAGCGAAAATCCGGCGACAGAGGCGCGTTTGCATGAAGAATTGCAGCGCGTGTTGGGCGGGCGAGCGCCGGAAGTTGCAGACCTGGAGGGATTGCCGTATTTGCGCGCGGTGGTGAGCGAGGTGCTGCGGCTTTATCCGGCAGCGTACATTATGGCGCGAACTTCGATCGCGCCTTGTTCGATTGGTGGATACGATTTTCCGCCGGATACGACTTTTCTCATGGCTCAGTGGGTGATGCATCGCGACGCGCGGTATTTTGATGAGCCGGAGGCGTTTCGTCCGGAGCGTTGGTTGGATGGATTGGAAAACAGGTTGCCGGCGGGAGCTTATTTTCCGTTTGGGGATGGGCCGCGAAGATGCATCGGCCAAGGGTTCGCGCTGCTGGAATTGGGGATGGTGATCGCAACTGTGGCGCAGAAGTTTCGATTCAAGACGGTGCCGGGGCATCGGGTGGTGACGGATCCTTTGGTTACTTTGCGGGCTAAGTATGGGATTCGGGTGAAGGTGCATGCGCAGGGGTGAGGAAGGCCAGACCAATAGTTGAAAGTTGACAGTTAAGAGTTAAAGGCAACGCCGAACTTCGACCGCAGAAACGCAGAGTGCGCAGTGAAAAGCGGGAGAGATCCGCGCCTACGCCGGGGCCGGCTGGAGGCAAAGGCGCGGGCCTCATGAGGACGCTGCTTGTCGCATCGTCACTTTACAAATTCAGGTTGTTCGCCCTTGTCCCAGGGATCGTAGGTTAGGGAGAAGCGCATGCGGTCTGGGATGGGCGGGTGAGAATAGAACATGAATACCGTGACCGGACTGGGAGTGGGATCGGCGAGATCCACTTCGCCGAGAACTTGAAAGGCTTGCGCGGCGACTTGACCGGAATCCGGAATTAGTCCGTGAGTGACTTCCAGGCCGTACTGATCCGCCTGATGTTCGAAGTAACGGCTGACGGCGCTTTGAACAGGGTTGGCGATGAAGGAATAAATGGAAAGCAGAAGCAGCAACGCGGGGAGCGAGGCCCAGTCGTCAACGCCGCGAATGCCCCAGGCCGTGCCGAATCGCCGCAACAGCCAGCCGATGGTGCGGAAGCCGAGGTAGAAAAGCAAGAAGAAGAATACCGCGGCGAAGAGCAGACCCTTCCAGATGTGATTGAGAACGTAGTGACCCGTCTCGTGTCCGGCGACGAGGACGATTTGCGGCGTGGTCATCTTGGCGATGGTGGTGTCCCAGACCACGATGCGTTTTGATGCGCCAATGCCAGTGACGTAGGCGTTCAGTTCCGTAGTTTTTTCTCCCGCACCCATCCAGAACATGCGCTCCGGAGGGATATTCACGCCGGCGCGCTGCACCATGGTTTCCAGGCTCGCTGTGAGCGCTGGGTCCTTTTGCTGCAGAGGCTGGAATGTGTGGAACATGGGATCTACGATCAACGGCTGAACAAAGACCAGAATTACTGCAATGGGCAAAGACACCAGCCAGAAATAAAACCACCAGCGGCGCGGGCTGCTGCGAATCACGGCGTAGAGAATCGAAACGAGAATAATTCCCAGCAGGATTGCCAGGAACTGCCCTTTGGTCCAATCCCAGAACCAGGAGCCCCAGCTCTGAATGCTGAGGCCGTATTTTCGCTCGACGGAATTTTCGTAGATGTCCGAGGGCAAGCCGAGAATGGCCATCGTCAAGATTAAGAGCGGCGCGAACACCGCGGCTTGAAGGAAACGATTGCGGGAAACGGATTCGGCCCAATCGCGAAATTGCGAACCGAATCGCCAGTAGAGGATGACCCAGAGGACGAAGATACCGTAGAAGAAGTCAATCCAGGCAAAACGCGCGTGAAAGCGGCCCAGGTCGCGGGCTTTGCGGTAGAGGTCTGGCGGGAGCGTGTAGGCCGTGACTTTTTTTTCGGATGCTTGCGGGGGTGTGACCGGAGCTGCAGCATCGGAGGTGTCGGGTTGCGGCTGCGAGGATTGTGGAGCGGAAATGGCGGCGGGTGCGGGATCGTTCGCGGACTGCGCTTGGGTTCTAGCGTGATCGAAAGGCGCTGCGAGCAGCGCGAGCAAACCCAAAACCACCCATGGAAGACATTTCATCCCGGCTCCGAACGGCTCGGCGACCCAGCAGCGCCATCCAATTCAAGCGGGGATTATCGCACGACGTCTGCGATTTGTGCAGGCGATGCTGCGAGATTCCGATCTTGGGGCGCGGGGACATCGGCGGCGGCCACGCGATAGAATTCGTAGCCCTTCATGTGGCGGCCGCGCTGGCCCATGAACTGAGCGCGATAATCGCAGGAGCCGACATCCTGGCGCAGGCGCAGGCCGGTGTCGCTGAGGAAGCCTGAAACTTCGTCCGGGAGAAGGCCGAAGGTCCAAGGCTCGCCGATTTTTTCGAGAGAACGGAGCAGCTTTTCGGCGTCGGGAAATGTGGCGGGGTGATCGAGGGCGGAACGGTGCACGTAGGTGAAGATCAGTTCGGTTCCCGCGGCGCAGGAAGCGACAAAACGGAGGACGGAAGTTACGGCGTCGGCGGTGAGGTAGTTGGTCACGCCTTCCCAGAGAAAAATGCTGCGCTGCGATGGGTCGAAGCCGGCATGACCCAGAACTTCTTCGGGGGACTGGCGATTAAAATCAATTTGCACGAAAGTGAGGTTGGCGGGTTCGCGTTCGATGAACTGAGCCAAGTGCGCGCGCTTGGTGGCGAAAGTTTGCGGATGATCAACCTCGAAAATTCTGGCCGCACGAAGTTCGGTAATGCGAAAGGCGCGGCAATCGAATCCGGCGCCGAGGATGACGACTTGGCGGATGCCTTTCGCTAGCGCCGCGAGCAGGGAGTCGTCAATCCAGCGGGTGCGGGCGATTCCCGAGGAGCGCGCGCCGGGGATGATGATGTCGGCCAGCCAGGGGATCGCACGACTGAGCACGGGGATTGACGCTGCGCGCAAAGCTCCGCGGAAACCCGGGCTTAGGAAACAGGCGGCGTAGGGATCGTCAAACAGGCGCCGGCGCGGCGGGCGCTGCGATTCCAGGGCGCGGAAGAATGCCATGTGTTCGGCAGTGCGACTCGAACGGTTCATTGCACTCCCTTCTTAACCGGATTCTCTTACCATCCTTAAATATGACGAAAATTTCCAGCCAAGGTTATCACGCGAGTGAACATCGGCTGCGGGGCGGTGGGGATGTCTTTGGCAGCTTGGGCAGGATGGAACAGGCAATTACAGACGCGAGCGGGAGTACCAACCTGAGGTGGGAGGGGGATATGCCTGTACCTGTCGCGAGGTACAGGTTGCCTCTTAGGGTGCGGGGCAGAACGCCAATTGCCACTGGCGCAACGGGACGGCTAGAATTGAAGCTTGGGAAACTGCCACCGGGGAGAAGCACGATGAAAATCGCACATTGGAGCCTTGGCATTTTGCTGGTTATGCCGATGGGCATTGCGGCGGGACAGGCACAACCCGCGTCGCAGGACGCGCAGGCGCCCGCGCCGACCGATTCCCTGGCGGCGGCTGCCAAGCAGGCGCGCGAAGCGAAGAAAGATCAGCCCAAGCCCGCGCATGTGTGGAATGACGATACGATTCCCAAATCCAATGCTGCGATCAGCGTGGTGGGGCAGACGCCCGCTGATAACGATAGCGCCGCTGCTGCGCCGGGAGACGCCAGCGCAGCTCCGGCCGCGGCGAATGGGTCTGCGGGGGCTGGCGGCGGTGCCGCCGGGGGAGCGGGCAGTCGAGCAGCTTTGGAAAGCGCCATCGCGAATGCCAAGGAAAAATTGGCGACGGTCAAGGTGGATCTGGATCTGCTGCAGCGGACCTACACGCTGGATTCGCAGATGTACTACATCAAGCCGGACTATGCGTCGGACACGGACGGCGCGGCCAAGCTGAAGGATGAGCAGGACCAGATCGCGGCGAAGCAGCAGGAAATGGACGACGTGCAGAAGAAAATTGATGATCTGAACAGCGAGCTGTCTAACCTCCCTGCACCGGCAGCCCCGCCCAGCGGCGACAATTCACATTAGGGCTGGATCGCGTGGTGGAACGCCCGGATTGTACGCATGGCACGGGCGCCGCAACCCAGGATTTTCAGGCCGGTGGCGGTGTGCTTTCCCATTTTGGAAGGGCACCACTACTAATAGTAGATATTTTTCTTGACACACTAGCCTCCGCAGAGCAAAATTCCGCACGTTAACGCTGCGTTACGCGAATATTTCCGTTTGGGTAGCGTTGCGCTGGATGATTTTCCATTCCCCGGGAACGGTCGCACACCTTCACAGGCATTCGGGTGCAAAACGAGAGGGACGATGCTGAATTTGGCAGGTGGAACAGTGCAATGTTTGAATCCGGAATGCATCGCGCGCGGGCGCTGGCTGCGCCTGCACGATGCGCCGCAGGAATGCTGCAACAACTGTGGCGCGCCGCTGCACAGCGTGCCGCCGCCGCTGCCACCGCGGTTCCGTATGCGCGCGCGGCCAATGAGGAGTTATCGTCCGATGGGGCGCGGGCGCTGAGGATTTTGCGTGGTTGAGGCGCTGGGTGGCAGCGCGGCGATTGAGTTCAAGTCGGCGGAATAACAGGTTGTGGCAAAAGAAAAGGCCCGAGGCAACCCAGCCGCCTCGGGCCTTTTCTTTTTGCAGATGCTTCGGGTTCGTTCTAGAAGTAGAGCTTCAAGCCGAATTGGATCAGGCGCGCCCCGCGGTCCGAGATTACCTGAGCGAACGTGGGACTGAGAAATCCACTGTTATCCACGCGCAGGAACTGCACGTGGTTGAAAGCGTTGAAAAATTCGGCGCGGAATTCGAGCGATGTGTTCTCCTTGAGAGTGGTTCGCTTGGTGAGAGAGAGATCCCAATTGTTGATTCCGGGGCCGCGTAGGTAATTGCGGGGCATGTCTCCATAGGTTAGGAGCGGAATGCCGGGGTTGCCAAAGGCATTGGTGCAAGGATTTTGGTCGGGACAGGCGGTGCAAACCAGATTGGTGGGATTGAACCAAAAATTTCCGGTTTCCGATCCGTCACTGGTTCCGTTGCAGTCAGCGATGAAGTTCTGCTGCGAATTTCTGGGGTCGTGCGTGAGCGGGATCGGGCCGACAACGTTGGGACGATCCAGGAAGTTATTCTGCTGACTGGCATTGGTATTGGCGTAAATGTTGACCGGCTGACCGCCCTGAAACGTCACGATGCCATTGAGCTGCCATCCTTTGGCAACTTTTTCGAGCAATTTGTTGTCGGTGTGCGCCGCGAAAGGCAACTCGTAAATGCCGCTGAAAACGAAGCGTTGTGGAACGTCGAAGTCCGCGATGGAGCGGTCGAGGCGGTAATCGTAGGGGTCCGAGTAAGTTGAGGAGCGGGCTCGGAAACCGGAGGTCAGGTCAATGGTTTTAGACCAGGTATAGGCGGCGCGGAATGAAATGCCGTGAGAGAAGCGTTGATCCAAGGTGATTTGCAGCTGATCGCTGTCCGATAAGCCGTTGCTGAAGTTTGTGTAGAGCTGCTGAATTCCAGTCGGCAAGCCGGTCGGGTCAAGGGGATCGGCTGGGTTGTTCAAACCTTGTGTACAAGCAGCGAGTGGCCGGGCACATTCAGGACCTACGGACCCATAGGTTGCCAGTTGATATTGCTCGTTTGTGACGGATGGGAAGTTCGTTTCACCCGTGGAGATGAGCTTGCGACCGAGACTGCCGACGTAAACGGTTTCCAACATCATGTTGTTGGTGGCCTGCCACTGGAAGCCGAAGTTAAAGTTCTCCGAATACGGCGTGCGGAAATGCGGGTCGGTGGTATAGGCATACGGAATTGCGGGGTCTTCAAAGGTTCCCACCTTGCCAGCTGAGGCAAAGGGGAACGGGTTGGTGAAACCGCTTGCGGCAAACGGGTCGGCGATGGGGTCCACGCCCTGAGCAAGCGAATTCGGAAAGATATTGGAGACAGCTCCGTAGGGCGGTTCGGCACCGAACTGGAGGTTGAGAGCGCCGTCCTCGATATCGTAGAAAATACCGAAGCCGCCGCGCATGACTAGTTTGGCGTTGCCTAACATGTCCCAGGCAAAGCCGATGCGGGGGGCGAAGTTGTTCTTATCCGGATAGACGAGAGCGCGATTGGGAGTGCCGGGATCGCCGGGATAGAGGATGTCTGGAGGCGCGTTAGGAAATACGGTGGATTGGGTGCCTGGAAAGAAGCCCAGGATATTATTGTGGGTATCCCATTGCGGAATGTAGTAGTCGTAGCGGAGGCCCAGGTTCAGAGTAAACCTCGAATTCACCTTCCAAGTATCCTGGGCATAGAAGCCGAGCGAGCCGGTGCGAATACCATACACGGCACTGGAGAATTGATAGTAGTTATCCCAGAAACCGCCGACGAAGTCCGCTAGAGGGTCGTTCGTCCAAGTGGTGCCGTAGTTGTCGAAATCGAAACTGCCATTGTTATAAAAATCATAGTTGAAGTTCTGGCGGATGCGCGTGACATCGCCGCCGAACTTCCATTCGTGCCTGCCTCGAGTCCAGGTGAAATTATCGGCGAATTCAAAAGTGGCGCGGTGCAGCTTGGTAGGTCCTTGGGGCGAAGGTCCGACGGTGAAACTAGAAGCGTACATAATCGGAGGCGCGGTGCCTTTGGGATCGTCAGGATTCACATTGGTGAAACCAAGAGCGGCCGGCGAAGTGGTGGTGGTAGGAACGCCTTGCAAAGTTGCGTAGCGATTCGCCGCAAAGCGGAATTCGTTGAGTTTTCCGCCGGCAAAAGTGTGCGTCCAGGTAAAGGTGCCAATCTGAGTGCGGTTGGAATCAGTAAAACCGGAACCGAGGGGAAAATCGCCGCCGGTGGATGCGCCGTTGATAATTTGGAAGGGATAGTTGTCGCGCTCGTCGTTGATGACGTAGACGAAAGACAAGGCATCGCGAGGAGTCAGGTTGTAATCGAAATGCAAAATGCCCTGGTCATTGTCAATGGCGGCAGTGGGCGAAGCGACGTACTCGTTGTTGGACAGGTTCGCTTGCGGGACGAATGCGTTGATGTAGTTCTGCATGACAGGATTGACGAGGTTGCCGCCGGGGCCCGTGCCGCCCTGCCCGGGAGTGGCCAAATTATTGAACGGCACGTTGTTTCCTGTGTACGGATTGACCAGCTGTTCGCCGCCAGCAGCGGTGCAGTTGCCTCCGGCGTCATAGGAGCCGCAGACCTCCGCAAAGTTGCCGGTACGTTCGGCGGGGCTCAAGACGGTCAAAACCGGGGAAGTCTGGCCTTCGCGGCTGCGCCAGCCCTGATAGGCCGCGAAGAAAAACACCTTGTCTTTCTTGATGGGACCGCCAATCGTGCCGCCAAAGACGTTGCGCTGGAAGGCTTGTTTGGGCAGGGTCGACGGAAGAAAGTAGTCTCGGGCGTTCAACTCGGTGTTGCGCAGGAATTCGAACGCGTCTCCGTGAAACGCATTGGTCCCCGATTTTGTAACCTGATTGACGATGCCTCCGGAAGTGCGGCCGTACTGCGCGTCGTAATTGTTGGTTAGGATCTTGAATTCCTCAACAGCATCGGGATTCGGATTGACGACAATGTTGTTACCGAGAAAATCGGTGTTGTTGCCGCCGTCCAACAAGAAGGTCAAAGATTCGGAGCGCTGACCGCTGACGGAGAAAGGATTGCCGGAGCCATCATCGGGATCGGGAGTAAAAACGCCGGCTTGAAGCAGGCCGAGTTGGAGGGTGTCGCGATCGGCCAACGGAAGATCGTTGATCATGCGTTGATTCTCGACTTTCCCGAGGACCGCGCCGGTGGTATCCACTTGAACTACGTTGGCGGTGACTTCTACAGTTTGATTCTCCTGGCCGATTTTGAGCGCGACGTCCTGGCGGCCGTTTTGATTCAGCTCAAGTACGATGCCGCCCTGGAGAAAGGTTGAAAAGCCGGGCTTATCAACGGTCAGTTTGTAAGTGCCGACCTGCACCAAATCGAAAAGGTAGGTGCCGTCGTTGCCGGTAGTGGTCGCGCGCGCGATTCCGGTTCCGGTATTGGTGAGGGTCACTTTGGCGCCGGCGATAACGCCGCCGGATTGATCGCTGACGGTGCCACGGAGAGAGGCTTTGCTCTGGCCCCACGCCGAACCGCTGAGGACTGCGAGGAAGCAAACGAACAATCCGAATTGCAGCAGCGCACGAAAAATTCTCACACCCCACCTCCGTTGTAAGGACACTTGCCCAGGACACGCGGTGCGTGGAGTGCTTGGGACCGTTCAACTGGAAAAAATACAGGACGACGGTCTCGCCCCGGACTTAACGACACATCCCCGAATGTGCCCCAATCGCTGCAACTCACACAGCCCCGATGCGGGAATCTATAGAACCGCGCGGCGCGGAAGTCAAGAAAGAATCGCAAATGGAAGCCATCAAATTGATTGAGGTGAATGACTTGGAGTCAAGATTTTGAGGGAAGAAAGGGGGAGCGGCCGGTGGGGGTGCCGGCCGCTCATGGGCATTGGGGTGATGGAGGTGCAGACATTCGAGGCACTTTGGAGAGCCCCGAACACGACTTAGTATGCCGGTGGGGAATGGGGGAGTCGATAGGCCGCTCGGCCCATTTAGGTTCAGTACGAAAGTACTCGAAAGGTCGTTCGTGGGAGTTTCGCTTGGCGGTGGGTTGAGGAAGTCAAAAGATTTTACACAGAGATTACCGAGGACAGGCGGAGCACACAGAGAAAGCCAGAGAGATCCTCCGGCCGGCGTGAAGCAAAGGCGCCGGCCGAAGGATGACGGTGCTCGTCGCGTCGTCAGAAAACAGTCAGCGGAACGCTCGCGACACGAAGGCGCGAGGGGGCGCGAGGGAGCGGGGATTGAATGGGGCGTGGCGTGGTGGTAGGCTCGCCGAAGCAGTTGCCTCGACGTCGCGCGCAGACGTGCGCTGCGAACTGCCCGCTAACATCCATGGGCGCCACCGGAACAAAACTCGATCGCAAGCCGGCTGTGGCAGCACAAGCGTTAGCATCGGTGCGTCAACTTTTGGTGGAACTGGGCAGCTCACGCGGCATGGAAGAGCTGGTGGCGCGCGGCACGAAGGCGCATCTGGAGCGCGAACTGGGGCTGGGCAGCCTGGAGCGCGTGGAATTGATGTTGCGGCTCGGCGATGCGTGCGGCGTGCGCTTGCCGGATCGTGTGGTGGCTGAGGCCGATACGGTGCAGGATTTGGTGGACGCGATCTTGCGCGCGGAAGCTGGCGGAAATGGCGCCGGAGCTCCGGCAGCCGACGACGCGGCGGCGGTTGCGGTGGTGCCGATTTCCTCTGCGTCCCCTTCTGTGGTGACTTCTACTTCGGCTGCTGCTGCCTCAACCGCGATTCGTCCGGAAATTGACGAGCAGATTCGCAAAGCCGAAACGCTGAGCGAGATTTTTCGTTTGCGCGGGCGCGGCGAACCGGGGCGCAGCCACATTCAGATTTACGAGGAAGACGACCAGCTGCGCACGATCACGTTTGGCGAACTGTACGAGCGCGCGTCTGTGGTGGCGGCGGATTTGCGGCGGCGTGGACTGGAACCGGGCCAGACGGTGGCGATCATGCTGCCGACTTGCGCGGACTTTTTCTGGACGTTCGCGGGAATATTGCTGGCGGGCGGAATTCCCGTACCGATTTATCCGCCGTTCCGGGCGGACCGCATTGCGGAATACGCGGCGCGGCAATCGAATATTTTGCGCAACGCGGAAGTGCGGTTTTTGGTGACGTGGCGGCAGGCCGAAAATCTGGCGAAGCTGCTGCAGCCGCGGGTGCCGTCGTTGCGCGAGGTGTTGAACGCGCAGAAGCTGGCGAGCGTGCCCGCGGATTCGCAACGGCCGACGGGAGAATGGCGGCCGGTGCAACATTTATCGCATCACGCGCGGGGCGAGGATATTGCGTTCCTGCAATACACTTCCGGCTCGACAGGCGATCCGAAAGGCGTGGTGCTGACGCACGCAAACTTGCTGGCAAATATTCGCGCCATTATTTCCGGGATCGATATTCAACCGAATGATGCTTGCGTTTCGTGGCTGCCGCTGTATCACGACATGGGCTTGATCGGCGCGTGGTTTGTGCCGCTTTTTACCGGCATACCGCTGGTGGTGATGTCGCCGCTGGCATTCCTGAGCCGGCCGGAGCGCTGGCTGCGGGCGATTCACCGGCATCGCGCGACAATTTGCCCGGCTCCGAATTTTGCGTACGAGCTGTGCGTACGAAAAATCGCGGACAAGGATTTGGAGGGGTTGGATTTGAGCTCTTGGCGCGCGGCGACGAACGGCGCGGAGCCGGTGCGCGCTGAAACGATGGAAAGATTCGCGAAGCGTTTTGCCCCGTACGGATTTCGGCGGGAATCCTTGCTGCCGGTTTATGGGTTGGCCGAGGCGACGCTGGCAATTTCTGTGCCGCGGCTTGGCGCCGGATATAAGGTGGACCGGATCGAGCGCGCGCAATTTGAATCCGATGGGCGCGCCGTGCAGGTTACCAGCACGGATGCGACGGCGCTGGAGTTTGTGAATGCCGGGAAGCCGGTGCCGACGGTGGAAGTGCGCATTGTGGATGCGGACGGCGTTAATTTGGGCGAACGGAGGGAAGGACGGCTGTGGTTTCGCGGACCTTCTTCGACCAGCGGCTACTACCGCAATGCCGAGGCGACACGCGAGCTGTTGCGCGATGGAAACTGGATTGATTCGGGGGATTTGGCGTACTGGGGCGAGGGCGAGATTTACATCACGGGCCGCGCGAAGGACATAATCATCAAGGCGGGGCGAAATCTTTATCCCCACGAAGTGGAAGAAATTGCGGGGCGCATCGCGGGAGTGCGCACGGGATGCGTGGTGGCGTTTGGCGCGCCGGATGAGCGCACCGGCACCGAACGACTGGTGGTGGCGGCTGAGTTGCGGGACATGAGCAGCGCGAAACGGATCGAAGGCGAAATCGCAAAGGCTGTGGATGAAGCGCTGGGCATGCCTCCGGATGTGATTGCACTGCTTCCGGCGCAATCCATTCCGAAGACTTCCAGCGGGAAATTGCGGCGCAGCGAGACGCGGCGGCTTTTCATTGAAGGTGGATTGGGGCGGAAGCAAGAGGCTGCCTGGGTGCAGATCGCACGGCTGGCGGTGCGGGGTGCGGGCCCACGCGCATGGAGTTGGCTGCAACGGACGGCGCGGAGCGCTGTGGAGTTTTTGTACGGCGTGTATGCGCTGACGGCGTTCGCGATAATTCTGATTCCACTCTGGCTTGTCGTGGGGCGCACCCGAAACCGGCGGCGCGCGGCGAGCCTGGTGCATCGCGGCGCGCGCATGATGCTGGCAGCCGGCGGCGTGCCTGTAACTGTATTGGGAGCCGAGATTCTGGAGCAGAGAGCAAAGACGGGGCCGTGGATTTTCGCGCCGAACCATTCCAGTTATCTGGATATTCTGGTGATGCTGGCGTGTCTTCCGGACGATGTGCGCTTCGTAGCCAAGGGCGAGATTCGCGCGATGCCGTTGATCAGCTTGTTGGCGGACAGGAGCGGACAATTTGCGTTCGATCGTAGCGATCCGCAGGCGCGCATACGGCAATCGGAAGAAGTGAACGCGGCGTTGCGCAACGGCGAATCGGTGGTAATTTTTCCGGAAGGAACTTTTACGGCTGTGGCGGGGATCCGGCCGTTTCAATTAGGCGCGTTCAAGGCGGCGGTGGATGCGCAGCGGCCGATATGCGCGGTTTCGGTGCGCGGCGCGCGGCAGATCTTGCGCGACAAGACGATGCTGCCGCGGCCAGGGCATGTGACATTGACGTTCAGTCCGCCGATTGCGCCGAATCCCGCGGCCGGCGACGACTGGCGCGAAATTGTGCGCTTGCGCGATGAGACGCGCGACACGATTGCGCTGAATTCCGGCGAGGCTGTGATTTAGATTTGGTACTCAGACATCGGAAATAGATTAAGGCAAGCCACATTTCCAGTAACCCTTCTACCCTGAGTAGCGTCCAAGAAATACCAGCTTACGCAGATGCCTGCGTGGCCCTTCCCGGGGCTGCGATGGAGTCATAAGTCTATCAGGGCGGGAGTCCACTGTCCGGGTCGGCTGGGAAAGTCCCGCACCGCATCCTAAGGAGAACAATTCATGGTACGGAGAGTGTCGTTACTGGTGGGGCTGCTATTTTTGTTTTCGCTGGCGGCAGGAACGCGTGCGAGCGCGCAAGACAAAGTGGAGCTATACGGGGGATATTCGTTTTTTCACCTGGAGAATTCCCCGGGCGCTAACAATCTGAACGGATTTATTCTTTCGGGCGAGTACAAGTTTGCTCCGTGGTTTGGCGGAGTTGGTGAGGTCGGAGGGGATTACGGCGGCGGATCATCGGTGACCACCTTTCTGGTGGGGCCGCAGGTTTCGTTCCCGGCGCGCATCTCGCCGTTTGCGCACATATTGATTGGCGGAGCGCACTACAACCAGCCGGGCTTCGGCGACACTTCTTTCGCGACATCACTGGGCTTCGGCATTGACGCGAAAATCGCTCCGGCATTTAAGTGGCGGATCATCGAGGGCGATTATGTGACGACGCGCTTCGGTGGCGGCGAGCAAAACAACGCGCGGATTTCGACGGGGATTGTGATCCGGTTCTAACTCATAGCAAGGCCTTGGTAGCGGCGGGCTTCAGACCATCGGCGATTGCCTCCCCGCCGATGGCGCACCAGAGGGCGCCGCTACAACGGCCGCGAGGTTTCGTATCCGCCCGTTCTCTATTATTGCTGGTCCAGCACGAAATTCACGGTGATGAATGTTTCGACTTCTACCGGTTCGCCGTTGAGGCGCGTCGGCTGATAACGCCATTGGCGTACTGCTTGTAATGCCGGATTCGCGAGGAGCGGATTGCCGCTGATCACTTCGAGTTGGCGGACGGTTCCGTCGGTTGAGATGATGGCGCGCAGATAAACTGTGCCGGCGAGATGTATCGCGCGCGCGATGGCGGTATATTGTGGCTGCACTTTGTGGATTAGCGCGGCAGCCATCACGCCTTCGCTGCGGTGCAGTGGGGCTTGATGCTGCGGGGGTTCGGGATGGGTGATCTCGATGGGCATGCCAGTGCGATCCGCTCCCGGAATCCCGACTCCGGGACCCAGAGGTCCATCCAATCCGCCATCGCCGATCCCAGGCGCGGGATTATCGCTCGAAGCGCTTGCGTCACGGAATGGACGCGATGGCGTGGGAGCTGTGGGCTTCGCGCAAAACAGACAGGGCACCGGCTTGTTGGTGCTGCCGGCTGGCAGATGGGCGTGTGACGGCGCTAGTTTCTCCGCCGAGCCACCTCCGCCGCGGTAGGGCGGACTGGGCGTCACATTAAAGAGTCCGGGCAAGACAGCTGGCGTGATCAACGGCCAGACCAGCATCGCGCCGAGCAACAATGCTTCCAGCACTACGGAAATAACCAGCGCTTTGCGGCGCAGGTTGCGGGCGCGGCCGCGAGATTCTGCGTCATTCTCCAGCATGCATTGCGACAAGCTCCCAATATCGCTCATGGACACACCTCCGGCTAATCGTTCGTACAAATGGGAACGCCATCGAGACGCGGCCAAGGAAGCAATGGCCTACGTTCATGCGGCCGGTTATAGAGATTCCGGCCGGGCCGCGTCGGATAGTCTTGCGGAGTTCGCGCGATCTCTTTAAGGATAGACACCGGCGCCCGGGCGTTGTGCCCGGCGCGGCTTCGCTGATTGCCGGGGTGAGTCGAAAAAAGCAACCTCTGCCCCGCTTGAGGCTGTAAACCCCTGTAGACAAATTGTTTACAATTCTTGTGCGGGGGAATGCATCATTTTGAACGTGTCGCGCGTCTAATTCCGTATCATCGCTAAGTTATAGCTGTCTTAGAGGATGGAGGGGGAAGTCATAATGAGCCGAAACTCAATAGAAACGGTGGGAGTTCGTTACACCGGCTGGGCTGCATTGAACCGCGACCCGCTGGAGGACCGCGTGGAGTTTACCTGTCCGCAGTGCGGGGAAAAGGGAACCAAGGCCGCGCGGCGGCCGCGGGCGGCGTATCACTTCACCGACGGGTTCGTACAGGACCTGGAAGGCGAAGCGACCACCTGCCGGAGCTGCAAGAATTCGCTACGTGTGGTGCCGGTGGTGATGCTGCATGACCAGGACGAAAAGCGGCGGTTTCAGGCGGTGTTTGCGCTGGATCCTTATTCGAATAACTAAATTAAGGCCGACGGGAAGTGGGCTGCATTGTTTTCGGTGAGTGTCCCGAGCGATGTGCGCTCTTTACGGGTAGGCCTCAAACGAAAACAGAGGGGACGAGCTTGGGCTCGTTCCCTTTTTTGTTTTTGGGCGCGATTCTTGCTGCTGGTCAGGGCCGCATGACGTTGGGGATCAATTGATGCGGATGCGCGAAGGACTCGCCTTCGGTATCGAGATGCAAGTGATGGGCTTCGAGGTCGCGGCGGACGTGATTGAAAGCTTCGTCTACGGAATCCGCAAACTGCAGGAGCTTGTAATCACGCTCGTTCATGGTGCCGGTGCGGACCATGTGGCGCCAGTTGAGAACTTTGTCCCAGTATTTCCTGCCGTAAATCAAAATTAAATGATGCGACGAGAGTTTATTGGTTTGGAGCAAGGTGAGCATTTCCCAAAGCTCGTCCAGGGTGCCGAAGCCGCCGGGAAAAACGATCAGGGCTTTGGCCATCTGCGCGAACCAGAGCTTGCGCATGAAAAAATAGTGGAAGTAGAAATTCAGATCGGGTGAGATGTAGCGATTGGAGCTTTGCTCGTGCGGGAGCTGAATGCTGAGGCCCACGGAAGGGCCGCCGGCTTCCGCTGCGCCGCGATTGGCTGCTTCCATGATTCCGGGCCCGCCGCCGGAGCAGATGACGAAGCGGCGCGGCTGATTGCCGAGCGTCATGGCCCAGGAAGTGATGCGATGGGATAGCTCGCGCGCTTCTTCGTAATAGCGCGACATTTCCAGCAGCGAGCGGGCCGCGCTGATTTTCGCCCGCCACGGGGGGGTGCGGCGGCGGCGCGCGGCGGCTTGCGTTTGCTGCAGGTGCGCCAGGGCGCGATCGCGCGATTGAATGCGTGCTGAGCCGAACATGACGATGGTGTCGCCGATGTTGGCGCGACGCAGACGGCTGAGCGGGTCGAGATATTCGGCGAGGATGCGCAGCGGGCGCGCGCCGAGGCTCTCCATGAATTGCGGATCTTCGTAGGCCAGCTTGGGCAGCGGCTGGTGCTTGGGTTGTTTTTTGGAACGCTTCATTGTTTGGGCTCCGATACGCACGGCAGAAAATCGCACCGCATTTCACGCTTCAATGCACACCTCAGTTCCCACTACAGTTTCGCTTCGTGTTCGTTTGCACCGCTTCCATTCTAGGAGAACGCGCGGCAAATGACAGCGGCGGCGCGTGGTGGCAGTGCTCTGTAAGCAACGCGGGTGCGCGACGGCGAATCAGATACACTGGACAACTACAATGCAATCGGGCTGGAAAGCGTGAATCGCGTGTTATTCCGGGGTTTAATTCGGTGTGGGGCGCTGGCTGCGCTTGCGGCGACGGTGCCATGGGCCGCGCCGTTTGCGCGGTGCCAGGAAGCGCCTGCTGGACCGCTGCATCCGCGGCCGGGCGTGCCGCCGGAGCAGATTCCTCCCGCGGAGCAGCAGAAACATGCGATTCGCGTGCGCGTGAACGAAGTGACCGCGCCGGTGATCGTGCGAAACCTGCACGGCGAGATGGTCTTCGATTTGCGGCAGGATAATTTCCGCGTGTACGACAACGGAGCGGAGCAGAAAATTGACCATTTCGATGTGGGTGGCGATCCTTTGTCCATCGTGCTGGTGATCGAGGCGAGCTCGCACATTCAGCCGATGTTTCCCAGCATCAAGCACGCGGGAATTGTGTTCAGCGAAGCGGTGATGGCGCAGACGTCGGAAGCGGCGGTAATCAGTTACGACAGCACGGTGGACCTGCGCGCGAAATTTACGACGGACCCGGACAGCGTGCAGTACGCGATTGAACATTTGCCGCTGGGCGTGAATGATTCGCTGCTGTACGACGCGATGGCGCGCGGCATTTCCCTGCTGAATGAACGGCCAGCGGTGCGGCGGCGGATTATGCTGGTGATCGGCGAGTCGCACGACAGCGGCAGCGAGAGCCGGTTGGGCGAAGTGTTGCGGCAGGCACAGCTGGCGAACGTGACGATATATTCCGTGGGGCTGAGCACGGCGATGGCGGATCTGCGCGCTAAGCCGGATCACGTGAACGATTCCCCGGACTTGCTGGCGCTGGCGATTTTTTTGGTGAAGACCGGAAAAAATGCGTTGACGGCGAATTCGCTGGCGGTGGCGAGCGAGGCCACGGGCGGATTGCACGTGGCTACGATGCGCGACCGCTCGATCGAAAAAGCAATTGATGCTATTGGCGGCGAACTGCACGCGCAGTACACGATCGGGTACCGTCCGGTGGGAAAAGATCCCGAGGGCTACCACGAGATTAAGGTGGTGGTGGATCGGCCGAGTGTTTCGGTGCGTACGCGGCCGGGGTATTACGTCGCGCCGCCTTCGTAATTCGCCGTTGGTTATTCCGCGCCGGCGCTGGGGTGAGCGCCTTCGGTGTCTTGAAACTGCGCGAGGAAGCCGCCAAAATCCTGCCTCGTGGGCGGCATGGTAAATTGCACGCCTTTGGATTGCATCTGCTCGTAGAACTGCTGCAGGTCTTTTACCGTGAAGCCCACGTCGTAGGTACCAGCGCGATTTTTTTCGCTGGCCGGATGCAACGCGAAAGACGTCTCGCCGGTGGCGAACTCCGACCAGCCGGGTGATTCAAATTTTAAGGGAAGGCCCACGACGTCCCGGTAGAATTTAACCGCACGGTCCATGTCCGCAACGAATTCGATGATGTACTTCAGCTTCGGTGCCATGGCTACCTCCTGATTATTTCTTTTCAGGTTCGGGCGGCGCTGCGGTTGCGGCGGCTTCGTCTTCTTCCAGGATTGCGGCGGCTGCGGCGATGCGGTCGCCTTCTTCCAGGCGCAGCAGGCGGACGCCTTGCGTGGAGCGGCCGGCTTCGCGGATTTCGCCGGAGTGCACGCGGATGACTTTGCCCTGGCCGGTGATGATCATGACGTCGGAATCTTCGCGGACTTGCAGCGCCGCGACGACGGGGCCGTTGCGATCTGTGGATTTCAGATTGATGACGCCTTTGCCGCCGCGCGAAGTGACGCGATATTCGGCGAGCGGGGTGCGCTTGCCGTAACCTTTTTCGGCGACGGTGAGCATGAGCGATGTGAGTGATTCGCGAATCTGGTCGCTTTCCAGCTCGTCGAGATTTTTCGTTTCCTGCTTGTATTCCTTCTGGATGATCCCGAAATCGGGCTGCACCGCGTCCATGCTGACGACGAAGTCTCCCTTAGCGAGGTCCATGCCGTTGACGCCGCCGGCGGCGCGGCCCATGGAGCGGACTTCGGTCTCGCGGAAGAGAATGGCCTGGCCATCGTGGCTGGCGAGGAAAATCATCTGCATGCCGTCGGTGAGTTTTGCTCCGATGAGCTCGTCCGTGCCATCGAGATTGATGGCAATGATGCCGGAAGGACGCGGATTGGAAAATTCGGCGAGGCCGGTTTTTTTCACGGTGCCGCTCTTGGTGGCGAGGAAGACGTAACGATCGGCTTCTTCCAGATTGCGCGCCGAAACGACCGCAGTGAGTTTTTCATTTTCCTGGAAGCGGACAAGATTCGAGATAGCTTTTCCGCGCGTAGCCGCTGCGGCTTCGGGAATTTCATAAACCTTCAGCCAATAGATGCGGCCTTTGGATGTAAACAGCAAAATATAGCTGTGCGCCGAGGCGACGAAGAAATGCTCGACGAAATCGTCGTCGCGCGTTCTTGCGCCGATGCGACCCTTGCCGCCGCGCGACTGATGGCGATAAGTTTCCACCGAGGTGCGCTTCACGTAGCCCGCATGGCTGACGGTGATGGCCATTTCCTCGTCTTTGATCAGGTCTTCGAGCTTGATTTCCTCGACGCGGTCCACGATTTGGGTGCGGCGCTCGTCGCCATAGGATTTTATGATTTCGCGCAATTCCGCCACGATGACGGCTTTCAACTTTTTTTCGCTGGCCAGGATTTCGCGCAGCTCGGCGATCTGTTCGCGGATTTTTTTCAGCTCGGCAAGAATGTCGTCAATGGAAAGCTGCGTCAGGCGGTGCAACTGCAGTTCCAGGATGGCATCAATTTGCGGAAAGCTTAGGCCGACGATTTCCGCGGGCATGCCGTATTTCTTATTGACGAGCTTTACGCCGGCGACGCTCTTGGCTTTGCCGTCCTCGGAGATTTTTACGGTCTGGTTGGCGAAGAATTCGTGCAAGTTTTCGCGGGCGTTGGCGCGGCTGGACGATCCGCGGATCACGCGGATTACGTCGTCGAGATAGTCGAGGGCGATTTGGTAGCCGAGCAGGATATGTTCGCGCTCTTCCGCTTTGCGCAGCTCGTATTGCGTGCGGCGGCGCACCACATCCACGCGGTGCTCGATGAAAAGGCGCAGCAGGTCCAGCAGGCCCAGCTCGCGCGGCTGTCCGCCGACGATGGCCAGCAGAATCATGCTGAAGGATTCCTGCATCTGGGTGTGCTTGAAGAGGTGCGCGAGAATAATTTGCGGCTCTTCGTCGCGCTTCACTTCGATGACGATGCGCATGCCGTCGCGGTCGCTTTCGTCGCGAATGTCGGCGATGCCTTCGATCTTTTTATTCTGGATGAGGCCGGCGATATTTTCGATCAGGCGCGCTTTGTTGACCTGATAAGGGAGTTCGGTGACGACGATGTCCTGGCGATCCTTGCCACGCTGCTCGATGGCGACTTTGGCGCGCACCTGGAAGGAGCCGCGGCCGGTCTTGTAGGCTTGCTCGATGCCTTCGCGGCCGTAAATGTAGCCCGCGGTGGGAAAATCGGGGCCGGGCACGAGCTTCATTATTTTTTTCAGGTTGGCTTCGGGCTCTTCGATCAGCACGATCGCGGCTTCGACGACTTCTTTCAGATTGTGCGGCGGAATGTTGGTGGCCATGCCCACGGCGATGCCGGAGGAGCCGTTGATAAGCAAGCCGGGAATGCGAGTGGGCAGGACGACGGGTTCTTTTTCGCTTTCATCGAAGTTGGGAACGAACTCGACGGTTTCTTTTTCGATGTCCGCGAGCATTTCTTCCGCGATTTTCGAAAGGCGGGCTTCGGTGTAACGCATGGCCGCGGGCGGATCGCCATCCACGGAGCCGAAGTTGCCCTGGCCGTCCACGAGCGGGTAGCGCATGTTGAAATCCTGCGCGAGGCGGACCAGCGCGTCGTACACGGGAGCGTCACCGTGCGGATGGAATTTGCCGAGGACTTCGCCGACGATCTTGGCGCACTTGCGGTAGGACTTGGTGGAGGTGAGGCCGAGCTCGTACATGCCGTAGAGAATGCGGCGGTGCACGGGCTTGAGGCCGTCGCGGACATCGGGCAGGGCGCGGCCGACGATCACGCTCATGGCGTAATCGAGGTAGGACTTCTTCATTTCCGATTCGATATCAACCGGGGTGGTGATTGACTTGTCTAGTTCTTCGGCCACTTAGAATCTCCGTGTTTTGGTGATTAGTGATTGGTGATTAGTAATTCGTGTTTCGCAACCGATCCTTGGTCGCTGGCACGCCTGCCGACCTTCCGCTAGCATCGCTCCATGAACTGCCGCTTATCAGCCCTCACTACGAAAGAAGACGATGGTTAGGTCGCCCGCTGCCCCGATCTTGCCGTAACTTCACAGGGCAGCAATGTCGAATCCGCCCGCGCCAATCTTCGCGAAGCGATCGAGCTGTACGTCGAAACTTGGGCGCTCCCGAAGTTGACATGACCGTTCACCAACCGTTCTGATCCCCGCACCGTTACGCCTTTGTTTTGATCTTTTCGAGCACGTATGTCTTCACCGTTTCGAATGCGGTCGCGTTGTTTGAAAAGCGCTGCGGGCCGAAATGCGATTCGAGTTCGTTGAGCAGCGCTTCGCAGTCGGCTTGCGCGGCACATTCAAACGCCACGCCCTGCTCGTTGTTCGGCGTATCCGTCGGCGTTGCGCGAAAATCCGAGCAGCTCATTCCGCGCAGGCCCGGCAAAATCTTCCATACCAGTTGATAGTTCATTCTTTGTGGGTCGCGGCTTTAGCCGCGACATACAATCGTACAGTATAGAGGGGCTTTAGCCCCTGAAGCTCCCTTCGTCGAATCCGCAAGGATCCATTTCGTATTTGCCGCTGGCCGCGCCCGCCGAATCGTCTGATGGTTTTTCTGCAAGCTGTGCTTTCACCGGATTAAGCTCGATGTATTGCTCCCTAATTCGATACTTCGCAGTGTAGCCAATCCAACGGTCGTGGTACCCGCTGAACCAAATCGGAGACTGGTAGTTCAGTTCTTTACCGATCCTAAAGCTTGAGCCGCCCTGGATCATGGTGAGCGCTTTTTCAAGCGATGCTTCCTCAGCGGGAGTAATCAACATGTGCAAATGTTCCGGCATCAGGACAAAAGCGTGCAACTTGTAAAAGCCCCTGTTTCCGCATTCAAAAATCTGGTCCAGCACGATTCTTGCCAGTTCGGCTTTCTGGAATAACTGGTGGCGCTGCCATGTGTCCGTCGTGACAAAGTAAACACCCGCTTGCTTCACTCGTCTTGCGATTCTGCTGATCAGGGAACCTCAGGGGCCAAAGCCCCTGACCCGGTACAGCTTGATGTCGCGGCTAAAGCCGCGACCCCCCAAGATTGTTGACAGCGACCGTCATCCCAAGCGCGCAGCATCAAAGATGCGGGCCTGCAGCCGCAATTCACACAAGCTCCTTGCACCGAGGCTACTTGCTCCAGCAACCGCCAGTGACTGCTCGTACACGCTAGATATCCAGGTTGACGACGTCGAGGGCGTTTTCTTCTATGAATTTGCGGCGCTCTTCGACGTTTTCGCCCATCAGCGTGGAGAAAATTGTTTCGGCAGCGACGGCGTCTTCCAGGCGCACTTTGAGCAGGGTGCGCACTTCCGCGTTCATGGTGGTGTTCCACAATTGCTCGGGATTCATTTCGCCGAGGCCCTTGAAACGCGTGATGGTGAAATCTTTCTTGGCGTCTTCCAGAACGTAATTGAGCAGGCTGAGCGAATCTTCCTTCACGACTTTGTCACCGTTGTGCGCGATGGTGAAGGGGCCGCGATCGAGTTCGGCGATGGCGGCGGCGAGAGTACGCAGGCGCTTGTAATCCGGCGTGGCCGCGAGGGCCCAATTGATGCGACGTTCGCCGCCATTTTTCAGCACCAGCTCATGCAGGCTGTGCTCTTCGTCGAAGATGAATTTTGCTTCCATGTCGAGCTTGGCTTTTTCGATCTGCTTCACCAGCTCCTGCAATTTCTTTTTGTCCGCGAAATCGGTTTTTTTGTCGAGCTCGCTTTCGGCCAGCAGGTCCACCAATTTCGCTTCGCGCAGGCGGCGGGCCAGTTTCGCAGCAACTTGATCGTATTCCTGAATATTCAGAAGGAAAGTGGTGAGATCACCGCCTTCGAGCGATTTTCCGTTCTTGCCCTTCACGGTGTGCTCTTCGGTGGCGCGCTTCATCAGCTCGCGGGCGAATTCGCGCTCGTCGCGGATGTAGCGGTCCATTTTGCCGCGCTTGACGCGATAGAGCGGCGGCTGCGCGATATAAATATTTCCCTTTTCGATCAGCTCGCGCATGTGGCGGAAGAAAAAAGTGAGCAGCAGCGTGCGAATGTGGCTGCCGTCCACGTCCGCGTCGGTCATCAGAATCACTTTGTGGTAGCGCAGCTTGCTGGCGTCGAAATCGTCTTTGCCGATGCCGGTGCCGAGCGCGGTGATGATGCAGCGAATTTCCTCGTGGCCGAGCATTTTATCGTAGCGGGCTTTTTCCACGTTGAGGATTTTGCCCTTGAGCGGCAGGATGGCCTGATAGCGGCGATCGCGGCCGCCCTTGGCTGAACCGCCGGCGGATTCGCCCTCGACGAGGAAGATTTCACAGCGCGCGGGATCGCGTTCCTGGCAATCGGCGAGCTTGCCGGGCAAACCGCTGGAATCGAGCGCGGACTTGCGGCGGGTGAGCTCGCGAGCCTTGCGGGCGGCTTCGCGGGCGCGCGCGGCGTCAATGCACTTGCCGATAATTTTGCGTGCGATGGAGGAATGCTTGTCGAAATATTCGCCCAGGCGCTCGTTGACCATCTGCTCGACGACGCCTTTGATGTCGCTATTGAGCTTGCCCTTGGTCTGGCCTTCAAATTGGGGCTGCGGCAACTTCACCGAGACGACGGCGACGAGACCTTCGCGGACGTCGTCGCCGTTGATGGTGACTTCGTCCTTCTGCTCCTTGAGCATGCCGAAAGAATTGGCGTAGTAGTTGATGGTGCGCGTAAGCGAAGAGCGGAAGCCGGAAAGGTGAGTGCCGCCATCCACAGTGTTGATGGTGTTGGCGAAGGCAAAAACATTTTCGGTGTAGCTATCGTTATACTGCAGCGCGATTTCTACTTCCACTTGGTCGCGCTTGCCTTCGATGTAGATGGGCGAATCGTGCAGCACGCCCTTGCCTTTGTTGAGGTGCTTGACGAATTCCGCGATGCCGCCGGTGAAGCGGAATTCGGCTTTCTTGCCGCTGCGCTCATCGTCGAGCGTGATTTTCAGGCCTTTGTTCAGGAAGGCCAGCTCGCGGAGGCGTTGCGCTAGCGTGTCGTAGCTATAGATGGTCTTGCCGAAAATTTCGGGATCAGCGTGAAAAGTGATTTTCGTGCCGGTTTTGCGCGTCTTGCCGGAAGATTTGAGTTTCGAGGTGGGCACGCCTTTTTCGTAGGATTGCTCCCAGACCTCGCCTTCGCGCCAGATTTCCAGATCGAGCCAGTCGGAGAGCGCGTTGACGACCGAGACGCCGACGCCGTGCAAGCCGCCGGAAACTTTGTAGGTGTCGCTATCGAATTTTCCGCCGGCGTGCAGCACGGTCATGACGACTTCAGCGGCGGGCTTTTTTTCGGTGGCGTGCATGTCCACGGGAATGCCGCGGCCGTTGTCAATTACAGTGACGCTATTCTCTTCGTGCACCGCGACGTTGATCTCGTCGCAGAATCCGGCCATCGCTTCGTCCACGGAATTGTCCGCCACTTCCCAGACCAAGTGGTGCAAACCCATTTCGCCGGTGGAACCGATGTACATGGCGGGACGTTTGCGGACGGCTTCGATGCCGCCAAGAACTTTGATGGAAGTCGCGTCGTACTTGTGGCCGCCAGTTTTTCCGGCCGCAGCATCTTTTTCAGCCATGGGTCGTGCTTCTCCTCAGATTGCGTGCGGATGCAATTTTACAACTAAGCTTTAGGGCAGCGGGAAGGCGGTCGCGCGGATGCGCCCGACACTCGCTCGCCAGAATTCTGGCGAGTTACCTTGCCCATTGGTTTCGCTCACCCGAAGTTGGGTTCGAATACTTTCGAGGGCGCGCGAACGCGCCGGCGAAACTCGAAGGGTTGCGGCTCCATCCCGTCCCGTTCCGAAAAATTCGGGGAGACGCGGCGGAGCTTTCTAATTTTCCCCTGCGGAAAGGGGATTATCCGGCGCAATACTGGCTTCTCTCGCCCTGGCGCAGGCAAGAAAAACAGAGGCAAATTCGGGCCGAATATGGTGCCGCTCAGAAGGAAATCTGAACAAAATTATTGTAGCGAAAATGGGTGAAATTCACAAGGCGAAAGCGCTGCTGCAGTTTGAATTTATCGTATTTCTATTCAATGGTTTACGAGGGGTTTGCGGGCTTCGCTGGGAGCTTTTTGCGGCTGATTCAGAAAGCGCATAAAAACACCGTTTACACGCCGGTTTTCGCGCGATTCAATCCTTACGAAACGGTCCGTAAACGAGACGCGACGATCAAATGCGCATGGGCATTACGACGTAGCGGTAGCGCGAGGTTTCATCGCCGGTGGGGCGGAGCTGGCCGGCGGATTGTTCGTCTTTTAGTTCGAAGCTGATGGGGCCATCGGCGGCGGCGGCTAGAAAATCTAGCAGGTATTGGGCGTTGAAACCGATGGCGATGGTCTCGCCTTTGAATTCCTTTTCGATGATTTCCTTGGCTTCGCCGTATTCGGGGCTGGATGAGGAAACTTCCAGGCCCTCGGTCGTGAGCGTGAACTTCACGGCGTGCGAACGCTGGTCGGCGAGCTGCGCTACGCGGCGCAGCGCATCCTGCAATTCGACGCGCTCGAGCGAGAGCGTTTTATTCGCATCGCGCGGCAGCACGGCTTCGTAATTCGGAAATTGCCCGGTGAGCTTGCGCGACGTGAGGAGGCGGCGGCCGACCTGGAAAAACAAGTGGCTTTCATCCTGGCCGAATTCGATCTGGACGTCGTCGCCTGATTTGCCGACCAGGCGCTGCACTTCGGTCATGGCTTTTTTGGGGATGAGAACGCGCGTTTCATTGTTGAAGCCCTCGAACTTGTGATCGGTCTCGACCATGGCGAGGCGATGGCCGTCGGTAGCCACCATGGCGAGCGAGCCGGGCTTTAGCACCAGTAGGGCGCCATTCAGCGTGTAGCGGGATTCCTCGAGGGAGATCGCGAAGGTAGTCTTGGCGATGGCATCCGCCAGGAGCTTCGCAGGAATTTTCACCAGCGCGTGCGGGAAAGCCGGCAGCGCGGGGAAATTATCCTTGGACATGCCCACCAGCTTGTAATTGCGGCGGTCGCTGACGATGTGCACCCAATGATTTTCCAGCAGCTTGAATTTCACTTCGCCTTCGGGCAGCAAACGCAGCAGCTCGAAAAGTTTCTTGGCGGGGATGGTGCCGGCGCCTTCTTTTTTTACTTTGGCGTCGCAGGAGGTGCGGATGCTGAGCTCCAGATCGGTGGCCGTGATGGTGAGGCGGCTGCCTTTGGCTTCCACCAGAAGATTGGAGAGGATGGGAATGGTGGTCTTGCGCTCGACGACGCCCTGCGTCAGTTCCAGTTCGTCGAGCAGGTCCGATCTTTTTACGCTGAATTCCATCTGGGGCGACCCTCGCAATTTTCGAGCTGCTTTTTGCTGCGGCTACTGTACTGCTTTTCTTTAGGTATATAAATATATAAGAAAACCGTCGCCCTCGCCGCATCTGTGGAAACTTCGGAAAACGTTGCAGGTCGAATCTCGCGCGCCGATTGCCGTCGCTGGTGTGCGGTGCAACCGCGCGCAGCGCAGAGGATAAGGCCGGCGAATCGCTGCGATGGCGGCGTGGCTGGCAGCGATGCACAATTCAGTTACCGGGCCCGCCTCACAGCTGGTTCCCAGGCGATCGACAGGTCAAGCACAGGTCATCCATCCACAGGCACAGGACACACCCATGCGATACATTGGGCGTCCGCAGGACGGTTCAACACAGGCACACGAAAATCCACAGAAGGAGGGGAAATTGAGAGTGTCCAATGGTTAAGTCTAACCAAATGAATCGAGTAGCCTGTTGATTTTCTTGTTCAAATCTTTGTTGGTTTGGCGCTCGGATTCGATCTTGTTGATGGAATGCAGCACCGTGGTGTGATGCTTGCCGCCGAACTGGCGGCCAATTTCAGGAAGCGAAGCGGAGGTGAGTTGCTTCACGACGAACATAGCCACCTGGCGCGGCAGCACGATCTGGCGGGAATTGCTGCGGACATTCAGATCCTGCGCGCGCAGGCCGAAGATCTCGCCGACGCGTTTTTGAATCTGCTCGATGGTGACCTTTTTTTCCTGCGTTTCGATGATATTTTTCAGGACTTGCTGGGCGGTGGACAAGTTCAGTTCCGCGCCGGTGAGCGAAGCATAGGCCATAAGGCGGATCAGCGCCCCTTCCAGCTCGCGAATATTGGATTTGATCGCGCGGGCGATGTACTCGGCGACTTCATCGGGCAGCTGAACGCGTTCGCTCTCGGCTTTTTTCTGCAGGATGGCGATTTTCGTTTCGAGATCGGGCAGCTGAATATCGGCGATCAAGCCCCATTCGAAGCGCGAGCGCAGCCGTTCTTCGATGGAGGAAATTTCCTTGGGCGGGCAATCGGAAGAGATGACGATTTGTTTCTGCTGATCGTAAAGCGCGTTGAAAGTGTGAAAAAACTCTTCCTGGGTGCGTTCGCGGGTGGCGATGAACTGAATGTCGTCCACCATCAGGACGTCCATATTGCGGAAACGGTCGCGGAAGGCCGCCATGCGCTCGAAGCGGATGGAGGAAATCACTTCGTTGGTAAATTTTTCGGCGCTGACGTAGGTGAGGCGCATGGCCGGATTTCTGCGCTTCAGCGTGTGGCCGATGGCCTGCATCAGGTGCGTCTTGCCCAGTCCCACACCACCGTAGAGGAACAGTGGATTGTAGGATTTGGAAGGCTGCTCGGCGACGGCCAGCGCCGCGGCGTGCGCGAACTGGTTGGAAGCGCCGACGATAAACGAATCGAAGGTGTAGCGCGGGTTGAGCTGATTGGCCACCGCGTCAAAATCCAGCTTAGCTTGCGGAGATGCGGGCGCAGGGACAGCGGCCGTGACGGGAGCTTCGGCTTCGGCGCAGACAAAATCCAAGTGCAGCTGTGGCTTTCCGATTTCGACCAGCACCGCTTTCAGCAACTCGCCGTAGGTTTCCGTGAGGCGCTTGCAGAAGAGGCGGGTGGGGACACGAATCGTCAGACGATCGTCTTCGGAACGATCCAAGCGAGTGGGTCTAAACCAGGTGGCGAAGCTATGTGGATTAACGCGCCGCTCTGTGTGTTGAAGAATCTTATCCCAAAGGTTCATCGAGCGAGTCAGCCCTTACCGCAATTTCCACCGATGTGGAAATGCTGTGGAAAAACGCCACCGATACCGGCGGGTGTATTTTGGTCTGGTGGTTCAGGTACGCTGAAGCAGCAGCGCGCCCTGCGATGCTAGCTCTAATGAATCCCCGTGCCTTAAGCTCATCAGAGGCGTGAGGCGGGATTCTGCCTAAACGTAACGCTGGTAGCAAGAGAAAACTGTGTGAGTACCAGGCATGCTCTCCACAAACAATTCACAGGATTTCCACAGTGACGAATTTTAATATTTCCACTTGTAAAAAATAAAATTCGCGAGACGGAGTTGCGCAAGAACTGGAAATTTTTCCGGCGCGTGCATTATTTGTTGGCGTAAAGGCAAGAATCGGATGCTGTGCAAAAGCAAATCAACCGATCCATCGTTTTTGGATACGCTTTGCGAAACATTGAGTTGCGATCAGGGCCGGACCAGGGTGGGCGCCGGCCTGCCGTTCAGGACCGCGTCCACATTGTCGAGGGCCAGCATGCCCATTGCGGTCCGGGTTTCGATCGTGGCGCTGCCGATATGCGGCAATAGAAATGTGTTTTTCAGCGAAACATATCCCGGATTAAGTTTGGGCTCGCCTTCAAATACGTCGAGTCCGGCAGCGGCGACCCGCCCGCTCCGGAGAGCAGCGATGAGGTCATCATCAACCACCAATCCGCCGCGGGCGGTGTTCACGACGATGGCGCCGGGAGGCAGAAGACTTATGGCTTGGGAGTTCAAGAAATGGCGAGTCTGGGGAGTCTCCGGGGCATGCAGGCTCAAGAACTGGCTTACGCGGAGCAGATCCGAGGGATTCGGATGGTAGACGGCATCGCCCGCGATTTCCGCAGGTAACTCAGAAGTATTGCAATAGTGAATGTTCATTCCGAATCCTCGCGCGCGACGCGCCAGGGCTTGTCCCACGCGCCCCATTCCAAAAATGCCGAGGATCTTGCCGCCAACTTGCCATCCCAAGAGCAAGTCGGGACTCAGGGGCCGCCACGCTCCTGTTCGAACCAGCTCCTGGGCTTCGTACGCACGTCGCGAAGCGCCTAGTATAAGCAGCATGGCGATGTCGGCCGTTGCTTCATTGTTGACGCCAGGGGTATAGGCGACGGAAATTTTCCTGCGAGCGGCGGCTTCCACATCAATATGCTCATAACCCACCGAGTATGTGGCGATGATTTTTATGGTGGGTGAGACGTTCTCAAAAAATCCAGAGTCCAACCGGTCTGCCGGCGTGATGAACAAGGCGTCGGCTCCTTCGGCTGCATGGAGCAGGTCTTGTTGGCTGAAAGGAAACTGGTTAGGATTCCGCCGGGCGCTGTAATCGCGATCGATACGGTCTTCAATCGCCTTCGGATAACGGGTGGTTACCACCAGAATCGGCTTGGTCACAACGTGTCTCCTTCCAGGCGACGACCGCGATGCAAGGTCGGCAGGTCCGCCAAGGCCGAAGCATTCATCAAGCATTCATGCGTACGTTCCGTCAAAGGCTGCCCGGTTCGGTGAAGCGGAACCGGCCGCTACCCTTCGATCGCGCGCCGCGGGAGCTCAAGGTGAATCGCCCTGCGGGGTGATGCACAAAATCAACGTGAACCGTGAATTCAGTCGAGGCGGAAATTGACGCGGTCGATTGAGCGGGCGCGGCCGGTGGTTTCGTCCACCTCAATCTGCACGGTGTTCATCTGCACGTCGCCTTCGGCTACCGCGAATTTTGCCGGCAACGAATCCAGGAAGCGCTGCACGATGGGTTTTTTCTCCATGCCGATGACAGAATCGTGCGGACCGGTCATGCCGACGTCAGTAATGTAGGCGGTGCCGCCAGGCAACACGCGATTATCGGCGGTAGCGACGTGGGTGTGCGTGCCGAGCACGGCAGAAACTTTTCCGTCCAGATGCCAGCCCATCGCTTGCTTTTCCGAAGTGGCTTCGGCGTGCATGTCCACGACAATCACTTTTACGTCGGGCGGAAGCGCGGCGAGCTCGCGTTCGGCGGTGCGGAAGGGATCTTCCAGAGGCGCCATGAACGTGCGGCCTTGCAGATTCATCACAGCATATGGGACGCACTTTTTGGTTTGGCCGACAAAATAGCCTTTTCCCGGCGAGCCAGCGGGAAAATTCGCGGGGCGGATCAGGCGCGGCTCGTGCGGAAAAAAATCGAGGATCTCCTTGCGGTCCCAGATGTGATTGCCGCCGGTGATGACTTCGGCTCCTGCGGCGAATATTTCCTCGGCGAGGCGCGGAGTGATGCCGAAGCCGGACGCGGAATTTTCACCGTTGGCGATGCACAAGTCTATGGAGCGTTGCGAGATGATATCCGCGAGGCGGTCATGGACGATCTTGCGTCCGGGCGAGCCGACGATATCTCCGATAAAGAGAATCTTCATTCTGGGGGTTTCTCATTTCGAACTACGAATGAACCGCGAATCAGTAGCGTTCGGATGTGGAGCGGTCCACTTCGCCGTGCGTTGCTAGGTCCTGAACCCCACGAATAGGTGGGTGCCCTGCGCCTGCTTTCAGGCTATCCACCAGCCGAAACCGATGGACGTGCACAAGGGCAGGACGACGCGGACTCCCTGGGATCCAGTGTTGGTTCAAAAGACCATCGCGACGTCACCTGCGTCGCAGGCCGGTTCCACGAAGTATTGTAGCAGGAAATATTGGGGTGGGACTCGGCGCGGCTTGCGAGCTTGTGCGGCACCGGCAAAACCTGTACTTCAGCGGCTACAGCCGAGCGGATTCTGAGCGATTTAGGTGGTGGCGAAAACCACGACCCACAAGGATTCCCGCATTACCACACAGGTCTTGCAGGCGGAAGCTACCCTTCGCTCCCGCACCACGGGATCTCAGGGTGAATCGCCCTGCAGGGCGATTCAGAACAGGAACTTGAATCCCAGTTGGACGAGTCGGGGCGAAGTTGCGCCGATGACGTTGCCGAAGGTGGAGCTGGAAATATTTCCGTCAACCGCTTGCGGTCCGAAAAATTGCGCATGGTTGAAGGCGTTGAACGCTTCGACGCGGAACTGGAGGGACTTCGCTTCGGTGAGGCGCACGTTCTTGAGCAGCGCCAGGTCGTAGTTGTTCATTCCTGGTCCGTAGAAGAAGCGGCGCTTGGCGGTGCCGGGCGTGCCCAGAGCGTTCTCGGTCAACACCGCGGTATTGAAATAAGGCCGGCCGTTACGAGGATTGGAATTCAGGTTGAGCGGGCCGCCGGTGTAGTCCGGCTCATCCACGCCAAAATTATTGATGCCATTGGGTTCGGCGCCGAGGAATGAATTGTCGCCGAAGTTGACGAGGGTAACGGGAAGGCCGCTGCTGAAATGCGTGATCCCGGAAATTTCCCAGCCGCGCGTCCACTCGTTCGATGCGTGGAAGAGTTGCTCGAAAGGAAGCTGGTAGTTGTAGCTGACGACGAAGTTGTGTTTCACATCGAAGGAGGAGAGTGCCTTGCTCAGGGCGGGATTCAGCGGATTGACCGCCTCGCCCAGATTCGAAGCTTGGTCCTGAGATTTGCTGAAGGTGTATCCGGCGAGCACGGTGAGGCGCCTGGTGGTGTGGCGCAGAGTGACTTGCAGCGCGTTGTAATTCGAATTTCCGATCGTCGTCTGATTGGCGTTGCTGCCGAAATTCGAGCCGAGCGGTCCGCGTGTGCCGTTGAAAACTTGGCCGGCGGAGGTGGTGTACTGCGTGTCTTCGCCGAACGGGCCGCAGGGAGTTTGTCCTGGCGCGAGATTGGCGGGATTGCTCAAGAACAAACAGAGCGACGGATCGCCCGGGTTCGATTCCTCGAGAACGAGAAGGCGATGCCCCTGCGTGCCGACATAATTCACGCTGACGACGCTATTGTTTCCGAAGCCACGCTCGATAGAGAGCATGTAATCCTCGGTGTAAGGAATGCGATTGGTAGTCAGGTAATTGGGCAGGCCGGTTATGGGTTCGAACTGCGACCAGTCTATGCTGGTATCGGGATTTTTCGCGCTGGAATTGAGCCGAGCCAGCGCGACTGGAAAAGTTTGGCCGAGATTCTGGCCGCTGGCCGCAGTGACGAAAGGCGTGGCGAAGAGCGGTGGCGCGGGGCTGGTATAGGTGGTGCCGTAGGGGGCGTTCGCGCTCATCACGCCGATAGTGAGAGCTTCGATCGCGGTATAGAACATTCCGTAGCTCGCGCGAATGCTGGTCTTGCCGGGGCCGCCCAGTATTTTTGCGAGCAGGCCGTCGCCTGTGACGTTGGGTGAATATGCCAGACCGATGCGCGGCGCAAAATCACGATTGCCCGGAGGCGCGAGCGTGCGCGGTACACCCGGATCCGTGGGATAAAGAATGCCGGCGGGGGCGCCAGGAAATACGACCGACTGTTCGCCGGGAATAAATGTGGCAATCTGATTGTACTTCTCATACCAAGGCTCGATGCGGTCCCAACGCAAGCCGTAATTCAGCGTGAGGCTGCTGTTGATACGCCAACTATCCTGGCCGTAAACACCGAAGTACTTGTTGCGGCCGTAAAAAGGCTGCAGCTGGCTTTGGTTGTACTGGCTGGGAGCTCCCAGCAGGAAATCGGCGAAGTCGAGGCCCGTCTCGGTTCCGAAGAAGAGGAAGCTGCCATTGAATTGCGCGATGGCGTTGACGTTCACCTGATCGTAGTGAATCTCTCCGCCGAATTTCAGCGTGTGCGCTCCGACCACTTTGGAAAAATTGTCGAGCCATTGGAAAGTGTTGCCGACCTGATTCAGCTCGTTGGTATTGCTGCCGATCGTGTAGCTGTTGAAGCCGACGCTTTCGACGCCTTCGGTTTTCGGCGAGAGCGGCACGATGCCCGGAGTTCCGGGGCCGACCTCGAAACCCTGAGAGGCCAGGCTGACACCTACGCCCCCCACGGGTTTGCCGAGGTCAACGGAGTTACGCAGGTAACTGAAATGGAATTCGTTCGCGGCGGCCGTGCCGATGGTCTTGGTGAAGCCGATCTCGAGCAACTGCGCGCGGCCGGTGTAGAGCGCGTTGAAGCCGGGAACGTTTGCGCCGCCTTGGGCGACCGGGTAGGGATTGTTCTGCGACCAATCGTCCAGGAAGTAATAGGCAGAGACCAGGCCGAAGCGCGTGTTGGCGTCGAGACGGTAGGCGCCTTTGTCGTCGCGCAAAGTTTGGTTGAAGGCTGAAGTGGAAAACGTGTCATTGGAGTTGTTGGGCGCGGGAATGTATTGCAAAAGGTTGGTTCCCGGCGCGGTCCAGGCGGTGGTCGGGACTGTGGCGTTCGGAAAGACGCAGCCGGTTAGCGGATTCTTAGTGGTGCAGGATCCGCCGTTAGGGTGCTGTTGCGTGGGGCCGCTGAAGTAATACGGCTCGCCGGCTTGGACGTTGTATCCCAATTTGTTCGACAGAGTTGTCGCGATGTTCGGCCCGCTCACGACGCAGGGAATTTCCAGCGATTGCGCCGCCACTCCGCAGAAACCCAACGGGTTGAAGCCGCTGGAATTCAGCGGCAGGTCGGAGAAGTTGCCCGTGGTGCGGTCCTGTGCGGACGGCACGGGAATCTGGCCGGTGTCCACACCCTGGGTCGAGCGGGTGCCTTGATAATCGGCGAAGAAGAAAATTTTATTTTTGCGGATGGGGCCGCCGACGGTGCCGCCGAACTGGTTTTGATCAAAGGCGCCGCGCGTGGGAGAAAAGTAGTTGCGCGCGTCGAGATTAGTATTGCGCAGGAATTCGAAAAGATCGCCGTGAAAGGCGTTGGTGCCGGACTTGGTGACCACATTGATTTGTCCGCCGCTGAACTCGCCATACTCGGCGTCGAAGTTACTGGTAAGAATGCGAAACTCGGCGATGGAATCCAGGTTGGGAATGATGGCCGCGCCCATGTTGACGTCCTCTTCCACGTCGCTGCCATTCACGATGAAAGCGTTGGCAAATTCGCGTTGCCCGTTGATCGAAATCGTTCCCGGATTCAAGTCGCCGGAAGGGGAGAGCACGCTGGCGCCGACGTCCTGGACTGTGTCGGACGTAATGGAAGTCACCGGAGCGACGCCAGGCTGCAGCGCCAGCAAATCGGTATAGCTGCGCCCATTGAGCGGCACCTCGGTCATCTGCGTGCCGGTGATGACCTCGCCGATTTGCGTGTTGGTGGTGTCCACATGGAGTTGGTTATCAACGACTGTGACGGCATCGGACCTGGCGCCCACTTCCAGAACTGCGTCAATCGTCAATGCGCTGTTGGCGTCGAGCATGATTCCAGTGCGTTGATAAGGGCGGAAGCCGTCGGCCGATACTTCCAGAGTGTAACGGCCGACTTGGACGTTCAGGAAGGAATAGGCGCCGTTGTCGTCGCTGGTGAGGACTTGGCGCACACCGGTGTCAGCATTGGTGATGGAGACCGTTGCTTTGGTAACAACAGCGCCGCTCGAGTCCTTCACGGTGCCGGAAATGCGGCCGCCGACGCCGGCGCGTGCAGCGAGAGCGAACATAAACAGAGCCGCGAGAAGCGAGATGGTGCGGCTGAAAGAGCGGGGATGAGGGCAAAACATGAGTCTCCTAGTTGCAAACCATTATCAACTGGAAAAAGAGTCTAGGCTAGTTGCAAATTGGTGTCAACTGGAGTTTTGTAAGAATTTGGTTACAATCCGCCCGGTCGGATCTGCATTTTACTTGGAATTCCGGCAAAATGCAGATCCCTCGGCGGCCGATTCCCGCTAGAAGTGGAAGCCGACCTCCGCCGACAAGGCTCGCGGCGTTACGTAATGGGTGCCGCTGAAAGTGGAGAGGAAATTATAAACCGCTTGCTTATTGCCGATGTTAATCGCAGTCAGGCGGAGACTCCACTTGTAACGGTCGCCGCGGAAAAGATTGTCGTCACCGACAGCCAGGTCAAACAGGTTGCGGGCCGCGACGCGCGGTGGATTGTGATCGTCATTCTCGGTTCCAGGAGCAGGAATCTGCAAGAACTTTGAGCGATATTGCGACGAGGGGCACAGGCCCGACGCGATGATTGGCGTGCCGGTCGGATTGGAAGGGCTTGGTGGCGTGGCGAACACTCCCGCGCAGGATAGTCCAGCTTCGAACTGCTGGTCTGGCGAGAGGCCGGAGACGTCCACAAATCCCGGGATTTGCGCGCCGGCGCAATTGCCGCCATCGCACGGGACTGGCCCGGCGACTAGACCGCTGTCGTAGCGCCAGTTGAAACCAATCCAAGGCCAAAACTTCTTCGGCTGGTATTGCAAGTGGGTGGTCTCATTGAAATGTTCGTCGTGGTCAATCCGGAATGGGCTGAAGCTTCCGGGCGTGATAGGGACGGCGCCTACGCCTCCGATTTGTGGAGTGAAGAACCGGGCGGCGACGCTGGACATAACGACCAACGCAGTGAGCCCATGGAAATTCGGGACATTCGCGCTGATGGCATAGCCCGGGATTTTCGAATTGTTCCACTCGATTGGGAACGTGATCGGGGTCGCGCCCAGGATGCTGAAGTCGTAGGCGTTGTGGGTGTACTTCCAGATGTACTCTCCGTTTATCACCAAATATTTTCCGAAGGCTTGCTGCAGGCCGGCGTGAAACTCATTGCGAAAGCCTGGAGCAAGAGGAGTGGCGGTGCCGGATGTGCAACCCTCGCCCTCGGCTGCGAACAGAGCGCCGACGACTGGGTTCAAGCACCCGATGCTGGAAAGCACCAGGTTCTCGTTGAAAGGAGATTCCAGGGTTCGCGCATAGGATGCGCGCAAAACCGTGTTGGTCTGCTTGATGTTGTAGGCAACACCCAGGCGCGGCTCGGCTTGCGTCGCATGAGAGAGGCCCTCATAGATATCCCCACGGATTCCAAGGTTGAACGACCAATTCTTCCAGGTGATGGAATCCTGGACGTAGATCGCGAACTGTTTCACATCCGTATGACCAGGAAAAAGAAACTCAGCGCTATTTGTCTGCCCAGCGGAGCAGCCGTCGCTGACAGGCAAGGCTGCGGTTCTGGTCAAGTCAATACAACCTAGAATGGGAACAAACGCACCGACGGACCCTTGGCCAAGGTTAGGCGTCAGCGCTCCGGTGCATTGCGTCTGAGAAGTAATCGCTGGATTAGTGTCCGGGGATCCGTCGGCATTGAGGCACACTGCGTTCAATGTGGGATCCACAATTCCAAACGTGTCGTGTTCGGTGAGGAACGTCTGTTCGTACACAACCCCGGCCTTGATGTTGTGAATGCCTTTCACGACGGAGAGTTCGGAGTGAACTCCAGCGTTGGTCAGCGTGCGATATTGATTGGCCGCCTCCTGCTGGAGATTGGACGGACCGAGGTCGGCGAAAGGATTGTCGCTGCCGTAGTAGTTGAACTGGTCGCGGCGGACAAAACCGCCGAGCGTGAACACCGTTGATGAATTGATCAAGCGCGTCCAGGTCGGCGCGATGTTGTAGGTTCCGATCTTGGAACGCTGATCCGTGGGCCCGACAGGAACGCCGTTGGGACCAAGCCCGCCGTCATCCACCACCACGCCGAACCAGGGTGACGCGAACTGCCCGTCAAACGTATTCGGCGTCTGGAACCACGAGCGCGTGTAAAGCAGGTCAAGATGAAGGGAATTTGCCGCGTTGAATTGATAATCTACGCGGTCGAAAATGTTTTCTTCGTTCCCCTTGTCGTGCATTACGGTGTATTCCGGGCCGTCGAGAAACCTGCCGCTGTTCAAACCGTTGACGGAGATAAAATTGCCCCAGTTCTGGCCGCCATAGGCAAGATCGAAGCCGGCATTGGCGGTGCCGAATGCGCCGTAGGAAGCCGTGACGCTGCCGTGCGGAGTGGTGACGCCCTGGCCGGAGCGCGTGGTTGCCTTGATAACCAGACTGGTCTTGTCTCCGAATTCGGCGGGCGGGGCTCCCGAGATAACTTCCAGTGATTGGACAGCGTCAATCGGCAATTGATTCGAGAACACCTTGCTCTGCTGGTCGGTGATGGGCTGGCCGTCCACGGAGAACGAATTCTCGGCGTGGTCGCCGAGCCCGTGGAACAGGCCGTTGGAGTCTGCAGCGACACCCGGGGTGGAAAGCGTCACCAGGGAACTGACGGAAGAAGACGCGCTTTCCAAGGGAAGCTTATCGAACAGAGCGCGGTCCACGTCGGTGTGAAACGTCGGCTCATTCTCCACCAAATCGCCGCCACCCTCGACAGTAACGGTGCTGGAGCTACCGGCCACGGTTAGAGGAATCTTCAGGGAGAGCGGGACCGAGGAGCGGACGTCAATGTCCTGTGCGTACGTGCCGAATCCGGTAGCGCTCACTGAAAGGTGGTAAGGATTAAACGGTACGTTTGCGAAACTGAAATTACCGGAAGAGTCTGTGGTGGTGGAGCGTTCGAAACCGGTCACGGGATTGTGAATGCTGACATTGGCCCCGGCAACAACGCCGCCGGAAGGATCGGTAACGGTTCCGGTGATGTTCGCGGAGTTTCCGGTCTGTGCCGTGGCTGTGGATGCGGTTGCAAACGCTACTAACAGTAAAAACAAAGCCCCTAGAAAAGATTTTACCCAGCTCATGAATGAATCTCCCTTTATGAAGGGCGGCCTGTGCGCTGCGCAGCGCCGGCCGCGGATGCAATGAAAAGTAAAAATGGAATTCGACGCCTGCCGCCATGAACACGGCACGCGTTAAGTGGTTACGATTTTTGGGGTGAGGAATTAAACCGGAGGCGCGCGGGGGATTCTATGACTGCAAACAGGGTCAAGACTGAATTTTTGATTTTCGGCAAGCGCGAGTCGAGCGACCGTGACGGGCGACTGCAGTTCCATCTGCGCCGCGGGCCGCGGTACGGCGACGTGGCCGCTGTGGCAGACCTGGCAATGCTGTTCGTCAGAGGAGTGGCCATGCCAGTGCCCGGCAGCCTGCATGGCAAACAGGCCCACGGAAAGAATCAGGGCCACCGCCAGCAGTCGTAGGGCTATTCGCTTAGGCATCGCTTAAAGACCTAGGGTCTCCCCCAACTATCGTAACTGTGATGCGGCCCGGGCTCAAAAGGTCGCAACCAGTCCTGCTACGAATCACACAACACATCGGCTCTCGGCAGGCCGCGCGATGTTGGCAGCGGCTTCAGACCTGCAAGACGTCGCCATCGCGCGCCACCAGTTCATAGAGCACCGGATTGACGAAAAAGCCGAGCACCAGCCGCGAGATAAGCCCGGCGACGATCACGATCGCAAAAGGTTTTTGCGTGTCCGAACCAATCCCGGTGGAAAGCGCCGCGGGCAGCAATCCCAGGCAAGCGACCAGCGCCGTCATCATGATCGGACGCAAGCGCAGCAGCGAAGCCTCGCGCGTGGCGGTGCGAATATCTTTTTTCTCGAGGCGCAGCTTATTGATATAGGAGACCAGAATTACGGCGGTCTCTACCGAAACGCCCATCAGCGCGAGCAGACCGAGCACCGATGAAACGCTGAACGGCGTGTGGGTGAGTTTCAGCGCAAGGAGCGCGCCCACAGGCTCGGTCATGACCACGCCGAGCGCGATGGTGACCGGGAATTTGAAATTGCCATAGAGCGCGAAGAGGATCATGAAAATTAAAAGCACCGCGAGAGGCCCGATAATCAGGAATTGCTGCTTCGCTTCGATGAATTCGCTGTACTCGCCGCCCCAGCTGAGGCGGTAGCCCGCGGGCAAAGATCGTTCCACGTTCGCGATAGCCTGCTGGCCTTCTTTTACAGCGCTGGCCAAATCGCGCCCTTCAATGCTGTACTGCACACCAATGTAGCGTGAATTATTTTCGCGATAGATAAAGGACGCGCCGTTGCCTTCGCGTATATCGGCCAGTTCGCTGAGCGGAATCTGCTGGCCGGTGGGCGTACCCACGAGCAGGTTCGAGATCTGTTGCGCATTCTCGCGGAACTCCGGCTTCATACGCACGACGAGATCGAATAATTTTTCGCCCTGGATTACTTGCGTGGCCGCCTGACCGCCCACGGCTGCTTGCACTACCCCTTCCACGTCGGCCACATTGATGCCGTAGCGCGCGATCTTCTCACGATCCACAGCGACCAGCAGGCTGGGCTGGCCCAACTCGCGGACCACGGTGAGCTCGGTGAAACCCGGCACTTGCGCGAGCCTGCGTTTGATTTCCAGCGCATTCTGCTGCAGCACATTCAGGTCGGGCCCGTAGATCTTCACGGCGAGCGCGCTCTTCAGGCCGGTGAGCGCTTCGTCCACGGCGTCTTCGGCGGGCTGCGTGTAGTTGAAAATGATTCCGGGGAAGGCTTTGAGTTGCGCGTCAAGATCCGCGATCAATTCCGGCTTCGTGTGAAATTTGCCGCTCTTCCATGCCGCATCGCCGTACGGTTTCAGGCCCACATAAAATTCGCAGTTGAAGAAGCCGGTGGGATCGGTGCCGTCGTCGGGACGCCCGAGCTCGGAGCCAACCTCCGTGACCATCGGATATTTCGCGAGCAGGTCGCGAATCTGGGGCGCGATCTTAGCGGCCTCTTCGTAGGAAATCGTGTAGGGCATGGTGGCGCGAACCCACAGCGCGCCTTCGTCCAGGTGCGGCATGAATTCGCCGCCGATGAAGGGAATGAGCAGCAGGGTCGCGCCGAAGATTAGCGTGGCGACGAACATAGTCAGCTTGGGATTGTCGAGGCACCAGGTGAGATAACCGGAGTAATTTCGCTTCACCCACTCGAAGGGCTGGTTGACGCGCTCGCGCACGCCTTTCTTGAACCAGTAGGAGCACATCACCGGAACGAAGGTCAGCGTGAGGACCAGCGCGCCGACCAGCGCGATGGACATGGTGTCCGCCATCGGATGAAATAATTTTCCCGATGGACCAGTGAGCGCATAGATCGGGATGTATCCGGCGATGATCACGGCGACGGAGTAGAAGATGGGGCGGTCCACGTCCTTGGCGGCGGCCAGGATCACTTCGTGCAGATCGTATTTCTGGCCTTCGCGCAGGCCCAGCTCGCGATAAATGTTTTCCACCATCACCAGCGTGCCATCAATGATGATGCCGAAATCGATCGCACCGATGGAGAGCAGGTTCGCGGCTACGCCGCGCGCGTGCAAGAAAATGAAGGAGAAGAGCAGCGCGAGCGGGATGGTCAGCGCCACAATGACGGCCGCGCGCACGCTTACGAGAAAGAAAATCAGAACGATGAGGACCAGGGTCATCCCCAAGAGCATGTTTTCTTCCACGGTGTTGATGGTCAAACGCACCAGGTCGCTACGGTCGTAGTAGGGCAGGACTTTCACGTCGGGCGGCAGAATGTGCTCGTTCAGTTCTTTGGTCTTCGCCTCGACGCCTTTCAGGACGTTCTGCGTCTGGTCGCCGCGCAGCATCATGATGACGCCTTCGACGGCATCATCATTCTTATTGAATCCGAATTGGCCCAGACGCGGCGCGTGGCCGATGGTGACTTCGCCAACGTCGTGTACGCGCACCGGCACGCCATTCTGCGAGCCGATGATCACGCTGCCGATGTCCTGTACGTCCTTAATCAGGCCCAGGCCGCGCACGTAATAAAACTGGCCGCCCTGCGGATAAAATCCACCGCCGGTATTTGCGTTGTTCACGGAAAGCTGCTGGATGATCTGCGGGACCGTGATGTGATAGCCGTAGAGCCGCGCGGGATCGAGCAGCACCTGGTATTGCATCACGGTGCCGCCGAAGCCGGAATCATCGGCAACGCCGCGCACCTGCTTGTACTCGCGCTCGATCACCCAATCTTCGAAAGTTTTCAGCTCCTGCGGCGTGCGGTCGGGGCTTTGCAAGACGTAGCGATACACTAGGCCCGAAGGGCTGGAAAGCGGCGCAAGCGACGGCGTGACGCCGCTGGGATAGGTGACTTCACTGAGCCGCTGAAAGACGATCTGCCGCGCAAAATAATCGTCAGTGTCCTCGTCGAACGTGAGAATTACGTCCGATAACCCGTAAAGCGAAATCGAACGCTGAATGGCCATTTTCGGTACGCCATTCATCTCGACTTCGGTGGGCAGCGTCACCAGGCGCTCGACTTCTTCGGCGGCGTGGCCCGGCCACTGCGTGATGACTTCCACCATGGGCGGCGAAAGATCCGGGTACGCATCCACCGGCATGCGCTGGAAGGAAACTGCCCCGCCGACGGTGATAAACACCGCCAGCATCAGGATCAGGAACCGTTCTTTCAGCGCGAATTTGATGACGTTATGAATCATTCGAGACTAGCCGTCCTAGTGTTGGAACGAATTGGCGAACTGCAAGAACAAGCTGCCGTCGCCGACGACCTTGTCGCCGCGACGCAAGCCGTGCAGAATTTGCGTCTTTCCGGCTTCGCTTTGGCCAATTTCCACCGCTCGGCGGCCGAACTGATTGGAGCCTGTGGCTATGTAAACGAACGGCTGGTTTTCGTCGTCGCGCAGCACGGAGGCATCCGGCACGGCGATGGCGTTCTGCTCGACGCCGGCATTCACCGTGGCCGTCACGTACATGTTGTTCTTCAATTTTTCACCGGGATTTTCCACCACGATGCGCGCCTGCAGCGTGCGCGTATTGGGATCGAGCGCCGGTGACAGGAACGAAATCTTGCCCTGGAATTTATCAGGATACGAATCGGTCTGCACCGCGACTTGATCGCCTACGTGCACCGCGGCCATGTCGCTCTGATAGACGTTGGCCAGCACCCACACCGAGCTCATATCCGAAATGATGAAGGCCTGGGTGACGCCGGCTTGCAACAACTGGCCTGGAGCGATGTCGCGCTCCACAATTTCTCCGCCGATCGGCGCAAGCAGCGGGATTTCAGCGGACGACGGCGCTTTTTCCAGATCCTCCGGCTTCGCTATGCCCAGAATTTTTAATCCGAGCAGTGCTGCGTTCAAATCCGCTTGCGCTTGAATGCGATCCGATTCCGCCTGCAGCAAATCGCGTTCGGCGATGGCGTGGTGCTCGTACAAATCCTGGGCGCGGGCGTAGTTCTTGTCCGTCACGCGATAGGTGTCGCGTGCTTTCAGGTAGGCCGCATAGAGCAAGGAGTAATCCGGGCTGCTCACTTCCAGAAGTGATTGGCCTTTCTTCACGCGCTCGCCCGGTACCACCAGGATCCGGCTCACGGGACCGCCGACCTGAGTGATCACGGGGACGGTGTTAAATGCGTTGTAAGACACGCTGCCGGTGAGGCGCAGGACGCGCGGGAGTTTCACCGGCTCGACGGTTACCACCTGCACATGAGACATCTGGTTCTGCGGAATCGTAAACAGCTCGGGCGTTTCGCTCTGCGATTCTTTGGCGCTGTAAGAAGTCATTTGGTTCGCGCGTTCATCGGAACCGCAGCCGGCGAGACAAGCTGCGGTCATCGCAGCCACCGTCGCGAAGGAACTCGCGCGCGCTAAAAGCGATTTGGAGCCGCAGCGGAAAATCTGGGCGCTCATGGCAGGCTCCTGTTTCCCACGGCCTCGCGCAACTGCTCGACCGCGGTGAGATAAGCCGCGAGCGATTGCCGGTAGGAGAGTTGCACAGCGCGATAGCTGCGCTCGGCGTCGAGATAATCGAGCAAGCTGGCGGCGCCGCGCTTGTAGGAATACTCGGTGATGTCGCGAGATTGCTGCGCCGCATCCAGGTAGCCGCCGCGGAATTGCGTGACCACCAGATCGTTTTCGCGCACGCCTTCGTAGGCGGTGAGCACGTCGCTCATGACCTGATCGCTGGCGGCTAATTCCTGTTCCTGAGCCTGATTGATCGCGTAATTCGTGCGCGCGATTTCGCCCTGGTTGCGATTGAAGATGGGGAGCTGGAAGCTGCCGAAGAAAGAGGCTGTATTGGTGGCACTCACGTGGTCGTAATTGGCGGTGCCGGTGACGTCCACCTTGCCGTTGGCCTTGGCTAATTCATACTGGCTCTTGGCCGCGATCACGCCTTGCTGCGCGGCGCGAAAATCCGGGCGGTTCTGCAGGGCTTTGGATTGCAGGTCTTCGAGTCTCATCTGCACCGGCACGTAGTCGAAGTCGCTGGCAACGTCGAAATCCTCGGGAACAGTTTCGTAGCCCAGCAGCTGCCGCAAACCGACCAGCGCCTGCACCTTGGCTAGCTGGGCCTGGGCAACATCCTGCTGAAATTGCAGCAACTGCAGCTTGATCTTCAGAAAATCGCCTTCGCTGATGTCGCCGGCGTTGTAGCGGGCCTGGCTGATATCCACAGTGTTCTGAAAACTCTTCATGTCTTGCAACGCGAGATCGAGCGTGGATTCGGCGAGTTGTACGCTTACGAATTGCGCGGCAACGTTGAAGGTGAGCGTGCGCTCGTTGTCCGTGACCAGCGACTTGGCCTGCGCGGTAACGTCTTGCGCGGCCTGCAAGCGGTGCTGCCGTTTCTTGCCGCGTTCAAAGAGGTAGGCGATTCCCAGATCGAATTGCGCGGTTTCGTCAATATAGTCCGCGGTGAATTGGCTGGGCTGAAAAATCGGAAGGAACTGCGCATCCGCCGTGAACACGGGATTGGGCCGTAGGTTTGCGGTGATTTCCAGGGCCTGGTCTTGCTGGATGGTGGTGCGCGCCGCTTTCAAATTGTGGTTGTGCTGGAGCGCCATCTGTATGGCTTGGTCCATGCTGATGCGCACGGCGCCGTGCACCTGGCCAGAGGGAGTATTTTGCGGCGCCGTTTGCGGCGTGGCATTCTGCGGCGGCGGTGCCGGCGGAGGTGAGGTCTGCGCCGAGGCAGCGGATGCAATACACACCACGAGTACAGGGATGGCGAATAGCGCGGTTTTAGCGGGCATAATCTTCAACCTCTAAAGAGAATGAGAAATAGGATCAGCGTGCCGGTCGCGGCACAGGGTCAACGGATGGTTAGACGGCGGGTGGTGCGCGCGCGGGAAGACGGGGCGCGAGAGGCGACGGTCGAAACCCGGGTTGCTGGATTTCGATTTGCACGCCGACCTGGGCCAGCGACGATTCACCATGGTTCGGTTGCGGATGGTCAATCGGTTGGTGGCTCAGGTGGCAGATCGAGCAATTTGCGTCGGGGCCGGCATGATGATGCGAGACGCTGCCCAACACCATCACGAGCATCAGCAGCGCGAGCAGCGCTACCGGAACGACAAGATACCGAACTGGCCTGGCTTTATGCACGCGCCGAAGGTTGGCAGAACACCGAACGCCTATCATATACGCAGATGGCGATCAGGTGTTAACGGGTTGCGTTGCAAGCGGCCGAAGACGCAATGTCACACGCAACTCGGTTTGGCAGGCGTACGCAAGGGATTCTCGCAGGGCTAATTCGTCTGTTCGAGCGCCTTTTCCACCATGGACACGCATTTTTCCACGCGCTTGCGCAGCGGACCTTCGATTTCCTGCTGGCGTTTGCGCAGCGTGAAGGACTCATCGGCAATATTCAGCGCGGCGAGCACGGCGACTTTCAGCGAATCCACCATGTGCGTGGCTTCGGCTACGGAGCGCATCTTGGCGTCCACGTAGGCCGCCAGTTCCTTCAAGTATTCTTCGTTGTCTTCCGCGTTTACGTTGTAGCTCTGATCGTAAATCTCAATTTTCACGGTCCACTCCCTGGCTGAGCATGGATATTGTCGGCCATTGCGTGCGCGCGCGCAACGGGCTTGTGGGCATGGGCCGGCGTTCTTCCGGCGATTACTTTCGGGAAGCTGCGCGGGCTTGCTGCATTTCTCGGACGAGCCGCTGGATGAGTTCCGCGGCGGGCATGGCGCGCGCACGCGTCACGCCCTGGCCGACGAAGAGTGAGAGATAACCGGATTCTCCGAGCTTCGCCGCCGCCGTGCGCATGGGGCGGGTCAAAGCATTCTGCAGGGGGAACGGCAGGATTATTTTTTCTTGGCCCTCGAGTTTGGAGAGGAACGTATTCAGGAGGCCGCGCGCGGGCCGGCCCGAAAAAGCTCGCGTGAGCACAGTCGAATCGGCGCGAGCTGCGAGAATGGCGCGTCGATACGCCTCGGGGGTACCGGCTTCAGGGCAAGGGAGGAAAGCGGTGCCGAGTTGAGCGGCGCTGGCACCGCGCGCGAGGGCTTGCGCGATGTCTCGCCCGTCCATCAGGCCGCCGGAAGCAATTATCGGTAGGGAAACGGCCGCACGGAGCGAGCGTACTAATTCAAGAGTCGGAATCATCGCGCTCTCGAATGGGCCTGCGAAGGTTCCGCGATGCGAGCCGGCCTCCGCGCCCTGCGCGACGACTGCCGTCACGCCGCTCGCTTGTAACATTTTTCCTTCTTGCACAGTCGTAGCTGTGCCGAAGATTGCGATCCCTGCTGCTTTGAGGCGTGCGATCGCGTGAGGCTCAGGAATGCCTAAGGTGAAACTGAAAACCGCCGGACGCGCTTCCAGGACGGCCGGCAACTGCTCTGCGAAAGGATTTTTGGGCCACGCGGGAAGCGTGGGCGGGGGCAAGTGCAGCGCTTCGTGAATTTCGGCGAGCAGCGCGAGCATGGGAGCGGCATCAACGGGCGATTCGGGCGCGTACCCCCCAGCGAAAAGATTTACGTTGCAAGGTTTATCGGTGAGGGCGCGAACTTTCTTAATGTCCGAAGTAATTTGCTCGGGCGTGCTATAGGCGGAACCGAGCGAACCCAGACCGCCGGCGTTCGAGACGGCCGCAACGAGTTCAGGAGTTGACGGGCCACCTGCCATCGGAGCCTGAATGATGGGGTGCGCGATCCCGAGTTCGCGCAAGAAATCGCTTTCGGTCATCGGAAGAATTCTCCTTAGCGATTGATAGCAGTGCGCCACCTCCGGCTCACGGGCCTATCGCCCCGCTAACTCGCGCGGAGCGTGGCGCCGAGTTTTTCCTGGAGCGCGGCGACGATGCGCTCGGAGAAATCGTTGAGCTGCGCGTCCGTGAATGTGGCTTCCGCGCTTTGAAATTTGACGCGGATCATCAGTGAGAATTTTCCGGCCGGGATTTGTCCGCCACGGAACAGGTCGGCGGCTTCGATGCTTTCGAGCTCATCGATTCGGAGCGAGCGGATCGTTTCGATGACTTGCGCAAACCTTACGCCGTCGGCGAGCACCAACGAAAAATCGCGCTCGACTGCTGGGAATCTCGGCAGCGGTTTGAAACGGCGCGCGGCGTCCGCCGCTTCGATTCCGGTGACCAGCGGCTCGAGCTTCAGTTCGGCGACGAAGACATCCTGACGGAATTTGTATATGTCCGCGATTCGCCGGGCGAGTTGGCCGGCTAGTCCGAAACTTGCTGTGGCTGGCGATTTCCTCGCGAGCGAAATCTGCGCCGCGCGCAAGCTCGTGAGCCAGTGCGGACCGCCGGAGTGCCACGCAAAACCACCGACCAGCTGGCCGATGCGGTCGAGGTCGCCTTTCAAATCCGTGAAGGAGAATGCGCGCGCGGGATCGTAAATTGTTTTTTCCTGCGCCATTCCGGTGGCGCCGAGCGTCAGGACTTGGGTTTCCACCGGCTCGCCGTCGCGCAGTAGGTAGGTCTTGCCCATTTCAAAGAGGCGCAAATTGCGCTGGCCGTGATTCAGGTTCCATTCGATCGCGCGCAACATGCTGACAGTTCCGGTGGAACGCATCACCGCGGCGTCTTCGGCGAGGGGATTGCCGATCACTGCCGGCGCCAGATTTTCCGGGCGGAAAAGCTCGTTGCGCTGCGTATCCACAATCGGAATTTCCACGATTTCCTGGTAGCCCAGAGCGACGATGCGCTCGCGCAAGCGGTCTTGCGCCTCGGCGTGCGGCAAACGATGCGTGGGGAGTTTTGCGGGCGGCAGGCGCGGCGGAAATTTGTCGTAGCCATAATGCCGAGCTACTTCTTCGATCAGATCAATTCCGCGCGTCACATCCTGCCGCCAGGAAATTTGCCGGCATTCCCACACGGCGGAGATGGAGCCGTCGCTGCCGCGATTCACGTCCACGCGCACGGGATGAAATCCCAGCGCACTGAGAATCGCTTCCACGTCGCGGTCCGGAACGTCCGCGCCCATCACACGCAGCAGCTCCTTGCGCGAAAGCTCGATTGTCTTTTCCGGCGCGCGGCGCGGGTACACATCCACGACTCCCGCGAGAAGTTCGCCGCCGGCGACTTTTTGAATCAGTTCGGCAGCACGCCGCGAAGCCAGTTCCGCCATTTCGGGATCGGCGCCGCGTTCGAAGCGATAGGAAGCTTCGCTGCGCAAGCCGAGCGCTTTGGAAGTGCGGCGAATGGAAATGGGATCGAAGCAGGCGCATTCGATCAGCACGTTGTGCGTGCTGAAACTAATTTCGGTTTCCGCGCCTCCCATTACGCCGCCGATGCCCACGGCGCGCGCGGCATCTGCTACGACGCACATATCTTTCGTCAACGTGCGTTCGGCGCCATCGAGTGTGCGGATTTTCTCTCCGGGCTTCGCGCGGCGCACTACGATGCGCTGTTCCTGCAATTTATCGAAATCGAAAGCGTGCAGCGGATGGCCCAGCTCGAACATCACGTAGTTCGTCACGTCCACCACGTTGTTGATGGATTTTTCGCCGATCGCTTCCAGGCCTTGCCGCAACCAGTCCGGCGAAGGCTGCACTTTCACTCCGCGCAGCACGCGCGCGGTGAAACGTGCGCAAAGATCCGGCGTCTGAATCTCGACGCGCGTCGCGTCCGCGGCTTGGTCGGCGGATTCTTTCAGCTTGGGATGCAGCGGCTTCAGTGGCAGGCGGTAAATCGCCGCCAATTCGCGCGCGATGCCCAGATGGCCCAGGCAATCCGGGCGATTCGCTGTCACTTCCGCATCGAGGACCGGCCCCGCGGCGGTTTCTTCGATGGAATCGACTGCGACACCCGCCAGGGAAAGGCGCGCGCGCAGATCGGCGGGCGACGCTGCGACGTCCACGAATTCTTTCAGCCAATTGTAGACAACTTTCATTTTTTCGCCGCGTGTAACCCTGCACAGGACGCGCACGAAGCTATGCCGCGCGCTTACAACTCCCAGTTCGTCACGGAAACTGTTTTAAAAAGCGCACGTCGTTCTGGAACAGCAGCGGCACTTCCGTCACGCCGTACTTCATCATCGCCAGGCGATCTACTCCCATGCCGAATGCGAAGCCAGAATATTTTTCCGGATCGTAGCCCACGAAGCCGTACACCGCGGGATTCACCATGCCCGCGCCGAACAACTCGATCCAGCCGGATTGCTTGCATACGCGACAGCCGGAGCCGCCGCAGACGTGGCAGGTGGCGTCCACTTCGGCGGAAGGCTCGGTAAACGGAAAGTAGCTGGGGCGCAGGCGCGTTTTTGTCTGGGGGCCCAGGAATTCACGTGCGAAATAATCCACGGTGCCTTTGAAATCGCAGAAGGTGATGTCCGTATCGACGGCGAGACCTTCGATCTGGTGGAACATGTAGCCGTGCGTCGCATCGGGATTGTCGCGGCGATACACTTTGCCCGGCACGACGATGCGCACGGGCGGCTTCTGCATCTCCATGGTACGAATCTGCATGGGAGAAGTGTGCGTGCGCAGCAAATGTCCGCCGCGCGCCGCCGCGATATAGAAAGTGTCCATATTGTCGCGCGCGGGATGATGCTCGGGAATATTCAGCGCTTCGAAATTGTAGTAAGGCGTTTCGATCTCGGGGCCGGCGACCACGCTGAAGCCGATGGCGGAGAAGATGCGCAGCAGTTCGTCGTAGGTCTGGCGGATGAGGTGGCGCGTGCCGATGGCGCGGTCAATGCCGGGAAGTGAGAGATCAATTTTGTCACGAGCGGCGGCGCTCTGTTCTCCCGCCGCTTCCTTTTCAGCGGCGAGCGCAGCGATTCGCGCCTCGATGTGAGACTTCAGTGCGTTGAGGCTCTGGCCGACGGCGGGCTTGACCTGTTTCGCTGCCGGCTTCAGCCAGTTCTCGGTGATCGCAGAGATAATTCCCGACTTGCGGCCCAGCCACTTTACGCGCGTGGCGCCGAGATCAATCGAATCCATGTCTTGAGCCACGTCGCGATCGAATGCGGAGCGCAACTCGGTGAACAGAGTCGCAACCTTTTCAGGCGAGTCAGCGCCGAGCTGAGCGAGGGTTAGCATTGTCGGATCGTTCATCGTCATAGTGAACGCAAATCTGCCGGCGAGACGCCGGCGTTACGTAAAACCGCGTGCCGGCGCCATTCTTACACGTATTGCCGGAAATTATCCTTCTTCGTGGTGGCGAACAACCGCGGGCCGCGCGGTTTGCACTACTCCCGGCTTCGGGAAGTGCTGCTTCACCGAACCGACCAGCGACGCGAATCCATCGGCGTCGTGCACGGCCATGTCCGCCAGAATCTTGCGGTCCAGATCGATCCCGCCGGCCTTCAGCGCGTGAATCAACTGGCTGTAGGTGGTGCCGTTGTTGCGCGCGGCGGCGCCAATGCGCTGAATCCACAGCGCGCGGTAATCGCGTTTGCGGACGCGGCGGTCGCGATAGGTATAGCGCAGCGAGCGGTTCACCGCTTCTTTCGCCGAGCGGTAGAGTTTGCCCTTGGTGAGGAAGAATCCCTTGGCGTGCTTCAGCAGTTTTTTGCGGCGGGCGCGGCGTTTGGTTCCACGTTTAACTCGAGGCATGCTTCTTTTCTCCTGTGGCGCGTTTCGAAAGCGCTGGCAAAAAATTCAACTCAAGTGAGGAGGCAAACGCGGCCCAACCGCTCGCGGAAATGCACGAGTAGCCGGACGGGTTTGTCTCGTGGGACTGCATATCGCTCCACCACTAGCCGTCATTTCTGAGGGCGGGCGGAACATCCGGCCGGCAGGCACCCGTTACGCTCTGCCCGGCGCGGGGAAAATCTCGGGTGAAAACCCCGGTGTAGCAACTGCAAAATCGGAACTTCAGCGGTTAAAGTCGAACTGCACTTGCAGTGTTGCTGTCGTGGCTAAAGCCACGACCCACAACGCTTCCCGATTTGCACACACTTTTTACAGGCCGTACGGCAATGCCAGGCGGACATTCTTTACGTCCGCGGGGCTGACCTGAACTTTATTCAGAAGCCGGCGCATGCGGCGCGGTTTCTTGATGCCGAGCAGGTGACGCTTGCCGGAGCGCCAGCGCATCACTTTGCCGGTGGACGTAATCTTGAAGCGCTTGGCGGCACCGCGGTGCGTCTTGGCTTTCATTTTCTTGTTCTTCTTCACGATTTCCTCTTGTACTGAATTTCTTTAGGCCTGACCTTCCGCGTTTTTCTGCGCGGGTTGTGCGGCCGGCGTTGAGCCTGCGCCTTTTTTCGGCGCGAGCAATGCGAGCAGGATGTTCGCTTCCATACGCGGACCGAACTCCACCTGCACGTGATCCATGATCTCTTTCAGCAAACGGTCCATCTTCTTGCGGCCTACATCCTGGTGCGCCATTTCGCGGCCGCGATGAAAAATCATGGCCTTCACTTTGTAACCTTCGCTGAGGAAGCGGATGATCTGATTCTTGCGAACCTGAAAATCGTGCTCCGCAGTGGAAGGCCGGAACTTCACTTCCTTGATGTGCGAACTCTTCTGATGTTTTTTGGCTTCGTGCGCTTTCTTGCTCGCCTCGTACTGAAATTTGCCGTAGTCCACCAACTTGCAGACCGGCGGCACGGCGTTGGGCGAGATTTCCACCACGTCCAAGCCGGCATCGCGCGCGGCCTTCATGGCGTCAAACAGCGTCATCACGCCGAGCTGATTTCCAGCTTCATCCACCACGCGCACTTCCCGAGCGCGAATTCTTTCGTTGACCCGCAGGCCAGGCGTCCCACCACGTTCTGCGATAAACCCACCTCCCGGGCCCTGAAAAGTGTAAATCCGGCCCGCTAGCCGTGCCCTCCATGGTCGAAAAGTCCGCGAGGGGGGACGGGCCAAAAAGTATAGCACGGGTCTGGCGGTCTGCGGCAACTACGGATTTGCGGGCCCTGGAAGGGGTGTTCTACGGAGATTTCTGAACAAACAGGCCGGCGAAGGACTGGCGATGATGGAAGGCCACGATTCCCCAAAGTATCGTCACGACGACCGCTATCCCCAAACCCATGTGGAATAGCAGCAGGTGGTAACAGAGGATGTTAAAGATGATCGGCCCCAGAAGTGTGAGCCCCAGCGGAACGTAACGATTCACGAGCAGCAGCGCGCCACCTGCGATTTGCAACGCGGAAACCACCAGAACGAAGTGCGACTGAAGCAATGCCGTGACGAACTGGCCCGCCAGTCCGGTCGGCATCGGCCCCATCGGAAGGAACATCAAGAACCCGTTCAGTCCGAACACAAGGAAAACCAAGCCCAGCAGGATGCGTGCGATTAACGCTGCGATTTTCATGGCTTCAGCAATTCCTCGAGCCGATCATAACTCACCGCCGCACCATGTTCCATGCCCGTTTTGAGGGCGGCGTCACGCGCTTCGCGGGAAGAATAAAGCACCGTCTGCGTTAGCGTTGTCTTGCCGGCGTGGTCGGCGAACACGATCGTGACCAGCGTCTCGCCGCCGGTCCAGTCTTCGTCCCATATTTCTGTAAATACCAACCGGTCGGGTGGCGCGATCTCGCGGAAAACGCCGCTCAAACCCATGTCTTGTCCATTGGTGTTGCGCCACACAAAGCGCAGGCCGCCGCCCGGTTTTAGATCCATCTTGCAGACGGCCAAGCGCCAGTCCTCCGGCCCGTACAACCAGCGCTGGACGAGTTCCGGCTTGGTCCACGCTTCGAAAACGAGGTGGCGCGGCGCATCGAAAATGCGCGTCATCGCAACTTCCCGGTCGCTGGGCGTGGTTACTTTCAATGTCCCGCTGTTTTTCATTGCTGCGCTACCGCTTTGTGCGTCCACGTTTTTTCTCCTTCGCTTTCAGTTCCTCCAGCACGCCATCCAGCCGCTGGAAATTGCCTTCCCAAATCCGCCGGTACCTTTCAATCCATGCTTCCAGTTCTTTCAGCGGCGCCGGACGCAAGGCGTAAATCCGGCGCTGTGCGTCCACGCGAACGTCCACCACTCCGGCATCGCTGAGCACGCGCAGGTGTTTTGAGACTTGCGGCTGGCGGAGGCCGAGGCGATGGACCATCTCGCCGACGGGCCGCGGCCCGTCACGCAACAGTTCAACGATTTGAAAGCGATTCGGCTCGGCCAGTGCTTGCAGGGTTTCCATCATGGCGAGTCCGAATATGCCTCAATACGTATATGCTTGTCAAGATATATTCTTGTAGGAGCATATACAAAATTGCGAGTGTGTTTTGAGCACAATTGACCACTCGTACTATTGGGCCGCACGAGACAATCCCCAAGAATGGACCATGCGGGGATTTCTGGGGAGGGCTGCACCCATGCGCGCAACTTCATTTCTTTTTGCGGCCGCCGCATTGACGCTGACGTTTTCCGGTTCGGCGCCGGCGCAGGATGTTCCGCTGCACGCGTCGCAACCCGCACCGCACTATGTCTCGAACACTTCGGCGCAGCCTCCCGCGCCTGCGCATTCCGCGCAAAGCGCTGCGAGCGACAATCTGGTCGTCATGGACCCGACGCCGATCTCGCTCGGTGAGGTGGCGCGCCTCGCTCGCGCGAACAAAACCAGCCAAGCAAAATCCGTCAAAATATTCGACGATGAAAATATGCCTCGCGCGCCGCTCAGCGCCGGCGAGAAAGCGCCGGGACTTGATGCACAGAGTTCGTCCGGCGGCGCAAAGGTGACCTTGCTGGATTTTTGGGCTACGTGGTGCGGCCCGTGCCGCCACGCTTTGCCCGGGCTGAAGCAGTTGCAGGCGGTTTACGGCGCCGACAAAGTGGAAGTGATCAGCATCAGCGAAGATGAAGACGAAAGCACCTGGCAGAGATTCGTCGCGCAGAATCAAATGAACTGGACGCAGCGAATTGATTCAGATCACCAGATGATGCGGCAATACGGAGCGAGCGCGCTGCCCACTTACGTGCTGATCGGCAAAGATGGCAATGTGGTGCAACAGTACGTGGGCGATGATCCCGGCGAACCAATCCTGGAACGCATGGGCCCCGATTTGAAGAGAACCCTCGACGGAAATTCGTAAATCCAGCGGCGAGCGAACTACGAAATCAATTTTGAATCTACCTCTGCGCGCAAGTCCGCGCTGAATTGCTCGAGTGGGCGCGGGCCCAGGTCGCCTTGGGAGCGATGGCGCACGGAAACGGTGCCAGCCTCAGCTTCCTTGCCGCCGATAACCAGCATGTAGGGAACTTTCTGCAGCTGCGCGTCGCGGATTTTCGCTTGCAGCTTTTCGTTGCGATCGTCGAGTTCCACGCGCACCCCTGCATCGAGCAGCTTCTCGAGGACCTTTTTCGCGTAATCGTTCTGCCGTTCGGTGATGGGCAGCACCACCGCTTGTACGGGCGCGAGCCACACCGGGAATGCGCCGGCGTACAGCTCGATAAGATACGAAGTCATTCGCTCCATGGTGCTGATGACGCCGCGGTGAATCATTACGGGGCGATGCACATGCCCGTCCGCGCCGATGTATCCCAGTTCGAATTGATTCGGGAGATGGAAATCGATCTGAATCGTCGAGTAGGTTTCCTGGTGGCCCATCACGTCCGCCAGTTGAATGTCGAGCTTCGGCCCGTAGAAAGCAGCTTCGCCCGGAGCTTCGGTGTACGGAAGATTCAGTGAATCCATCGCTTCGTGCAGCATGCGTTCAGCCAGATCCCACATCTCGTCGTTGTCCACGTACTTTTCGCTGTGCGCTTTGTCGCGGAGCGAAAGACGGTAGGTGTACTGCGTAATGCCGAGATCGCGATAGGCCTGTTCGACCAGGCGCATGACGCCGGCAAATTCTGCCTTGATCTGTTCCGGGGTGCAAAAGATATGTGCGTCGTTCAGCGTCATGCAGCGAACGCGACTCAGACCACTCAGTACGCCCGAACGCTCGTAGCGGTACATGGTACCAAGTTCGGCGATTCGCACGGGCAAATCGCGGTAACTGTGTTTTTTGGATTCGTAAACGAGAATGTGATGCGGGCAATTCATCGGCCGCAGCACCAGTTGCTCGGTTTCCATGTCCATCGTGGGAAACATGTCTTCGTGGTAGTGAGACCAGTGCCCGGAACGGACGTAGAGGTCAACCTTCGCCATGTCCGGGGTGTAGACGTGCTGATAGCCGGCGCGGCGTTCCTTTTCCAGGATGTATTCCTCGAGAAGCCGGCGAATCGTGGCGCCTTTCGGCAACCAGAGCGGCAAGCCGGATCCGACCTGATCGCTCACGGTGAATAGTCCGAGTTCTTTTCCGATGCGGCGATGGTCGCGGCGCTTGGCCTCTTCCAGCTTGTGCAGATAATCGTCCAGTTCTTTTTGATCAATGAAACACGCGCCGTAAATCCGCTGCATCTGCGGATTGCTTTCCTGGCCTTTCCAGTACGCGCCTGCCACGCTCATCAATTTGAAGGCCTTGATGCGTCCGGTGGAGGGAATGTGCGGACCGCGGCAGAAATCGATGAATTTTCCAGTGGTGTAGAAGGAAACCATCGGCTCAATGGCTTTTTCTTCCACGAGCTCGCATTTGAACTCCTGATTGCTCTTGCGATAGAGCTCCAGGGCTTCGGGTTTGGGAATCAGCTTGCGCTCGTTGGGAAAATCTTTCGCGGCCAGTTCGTGCATCTTGGCTTCGATTTTTTCCAGGTCGTCCTGGGTGAACGGTTCTTTGCGCACGAATTCATAGAAGAATCCGGTATCAATCGGCGGGCCGATGCCGAGCTTCACGTCGGGATAAAGTTCCAGCACGGCGGCGGCGAGCAGATGCGCCGCGGAATGCCGAAACACTTGCAGCGAGTCCGGATCTTTCGCAGTGAGGATGGAAATTTTGGCGTCGTGCTCCAGCGGGCGCGAAAGATCCACCAGCTCGCCATCGGCGCGCGCCACCAGCGCTTCTTTCGCAAGTCGCGGCGAGATCTGACGCGCAATTTCGGCAGCGGTGGTGCCGCGCTGCACTGCGCGAGTGGCGCCGTCCGGCAAAGTGATCTGAATGGTGTCAGTGCTCATGCGTGGTCGTTTTCCCTTGTGGAAACGACTAGCTTACTGGCCAGCGCAGATGCGGTCAAGGAGGCGGCCCCGCAGCGGACGGGTCCGCCTCCTCTGGAATTCAACCGGAAAATTTCCAGGATAATTCCAAGTCAGGGAATAATCACGCCCGGCAGGCCGCGAAACGCAGCGTCACCAGTCACCAGTTGAGCCTGATGGGCTTGCGCAGTTGCATAAATGATTGCATCCGCCATTGCGAGTTTCGTCTGGTTGCTGATGTGAGCGGCAGCGAGCGCCAGGCCTTCGTCCAGCGGCACGACTAAGCGCCGAAGCGCCTCAGAAATGAAGCGATCGGCCGCAATCTTGCCACACTCTCGCATCAAGATTTTAACGACTTCGTACAGAACAATTGTAGGGACCAGCGTAGCGCTTCGGCTTTCGATGAACGGAGCGAATTTCGCGGCGTCCTGGCCCTGGGTCAAATACTCCAGCCAGGCCGAAGAATCAATCAGCCAGAGCTCAGAAACGGTCGTTTCGGTCACGATAATCGTCTTTCCATTTCATCCCCTTTGCGATTCCGCGAAGTTCGGTCACAGGGCGGAGCGTGTCAAGATGTAGTTTCCCTTCATACAGATACATGAAGAGCTCCTGCCCCGGCTCTAGCTTCATTTCTTCCCGGATCGCCTTGGGAATCACGATTTGAAATTTTGGGGAGACCTTGATCCTTGATTTTAGAATCTTAGGTAGCGTAAACATACGAAAATCATATCGATATAGACATCGTATGTCAATATGAGGTCGATCTAGGAACGGGGTGGGCGAAAACGCGCGAAACCAGCCTGTCAGCCGACAGGGGTGCGATTGAACAACCAGCCACTACTTTCTGACGCCGGCTGTACCGGATTGGTGCAGAATGAGTCACAACGAGGGTGGGGTGTCTGGTAAATCCACCCTTTGCGACCGGGACCTACCCAGCCTGGTAAACCGCAGCCCTGCGGACGAGCGCCCGGCCTTCAGGCATTAGTTTGCCGGAAGACGGAACGCCGGAGTCCGACATCAGGCACGACAAACTTCGATTTCGCATGGAAACGAGTGCTCGGGCAGGACGCCATGGGGCAGCGCTCGCGAATGTGCAAGGGGGTTCAGATGACCGAGGCCGCGGCAAGACAGGTGGGCCAAGTCATTGACGGAAAATTCCGCCTGGGCGAATTTGTGGGCGGAGACGAAGGCAGTTCCGTATTTCTGACGGCGTACGATTCCCCGGACATCCGCAAAGTCGCAATCAAATTGGTTCCGGCAGATGCTGCTGAAGCAGAAGGATTGCTGGCGCGTTGGCGGCACGCCGCGAAGCTTTCGCATCCTCATATGATCCGCTTGCTGGATCTGGGACGCGGCGAGCTCGATGGTTCGGCGGTGCTCTACGTAGTGATGGAGTACGCCGAAGAAAATTTGTCCGCAGTAATTGCGCGCAGGCCGCTCGCGCCCGCGGAAGCGCGCGCGGTCCTGGGTCCCGTGGTGGACGCGCTCGCCTACATTCACGCCAAGGGATTCGTCCATTGCCGCATCAAACCCACGAACATCATGGCGGAAAATGATCTGCTGAAAATTTCTAGCGACGGACTCTGCCGCATCGGCGAATTCAGCGGAAGCGTGGGGAAGCCCGGAGCTTACGATCCGCCCGAAGCTGCTGGCGGAAGGATTTCGCCAGCGGGCGACGTGTGGTCACTGGGCATGACGCTATGCGAGGCACTAACTCAGCGCCTGCCTGTGTGGGAGCGAACCAACCAGGCAGAACCGGCGCTGCCATCCAACTTGCCGGCGGAGTTTCTGGATTTGGCGCGCCATTGCCTTCGGCGCGATCCGCAGTTGCGCTGGAGCGTAGCGGACATTTCCGCGCGGCTGCTGCCGAATGCGCCTGCACCACCGAAACAGCTGGCTCGCGCGGCGCATCATTTCTCGGCACAGCGGAGCTGGGTTGGCACAGCGGCGCCCATTGGTTTAGCATTACTGGCCATTTTGGCAGCCGCAAGAGTTTTCCAGCACCATTCGCACAGCGAGCCGACGCACGCGGTGGCAAGCGCAGCATCATCCGCTCCACCAAAAGCCCAACCGGCCGCGCAGCCTGGTGTGCAGCCGAAGGCGGACCTGAAGCCTGTGCTCGCCACCGCTGCGCCCGTTGCCAAACCGGCGCCTGTTGTTGCGCCGCCTCCACCATCGCAGCCCGTTGCTCATTCCGTTGCGGAGCCCGGCCACAAGATTCTCGCCGCGAGCAATCCTGCTCCGAAGCCCGCGGCAGTTCCAACCACGGCAAACGCACCTGCGCCAGCGACAGCATCGAGCAGTGGCGTGGTGCGCGGAAAAGTGGTGCGGCAATTCCTCCCGGACGCTTCGCAAAATGCGCGCGACACAATTCGCGGGAAAGTCCGCGTCAGCGTCAAGATCCAGGTGGACGAATCCGGCCGCGTGACGGCAGCAGCGTTCGATGCTCCCGGGCCCAGCCAATATTTTGCCGACCGCACACTCGAAGCCGCAAAACTTTGGCTATTCACGCCGGCGAAGATGGATGGCCGCAACGTGCCCAGCCAATGGGTGCTGCGATTCGAGATTGATCCCACTGCGACCAGCGTCCATCCCGAGCCAACAGCTCCCTAACCGCGCGTTCGCGAGGAGCAGAAGCGGCAGCGTGCTATTTCTTGCGCGCTGATTCAAGCATGTCCCACGCGGGATCGGGCAGATCGAGGAAGTCGTTGAATTCCCCCGCGCCGCGCAGCCACAGGCCGCCATCAATCACCACGCATTCGCCATTTACATAGTCCGCTTGTTCGCTCAACAAATACACGGCAAGATTGGCGAGTTCGTCGTGGCGTCCGAAACGGCCCATCGGGTGATGCTGCTTTGCGCGCTCTTCCAATTCCTTCGAAGGCAGCAAACGCGACCACGCGCCTGCCGTGGGAAATGGTCCCGGCGCGATGGCGTTCAACCGAATGTGGTGGCGCGCCCACTCGACCGCGAGCGAACGCGTCATCGCCAGCACGCCCGCCTTGGCGCACGCCGAGGGCACCACAAATCCGGAGCCGCAATTCGCCGCGGCGTAAGTGGTGACGATATTCAGCACGTGGCCGGGCTGCTGGGCCGCGATCCATTTTTTTCCCAGCGCCAAGGTGCAGAAAAATGTGCCCTGCAGCACAATTCCCACCACGGCATTGAACGCGTTCGGCGAAAGCTTCTCGGTGCGTGCGATAAAATTTCCGGCGGCGTTATTCACCAGCGTGTCCACGCGCCCGAATTCTTTTTCCGCCGCCTCCACCGCTTTCTCCACCGCACTGAAATCGCGGATGTCCGCGGAAGCGTAAGCCGCGCGCGCACCTTTGGCGCGAATCGCTTCGGCGGTTTCCTGCAGCGGCTCTTCCCGCCGCGCCACCAGAAAAATATGCGCGCCTAGCTCCGCAAAACGCAGCGCCATGGAACGTCCCAGGCCCGTGCCGCCGCCTGTAATCAGAATGGTGCGGCCCTTCAGTAAATCGCTTTGAAACATGGAAAACCTCCCGGCAATATGAGTATTCATCTCGCATCGCTGCCACCGCCGCAAGCGCGTTTTTTGCGTCGGGCAAAACTCGTGGCAACTGGCGCGTTGCTGTGCTATTCAGTCTTCTGCACTTCTACCGCACTTACTTGCGACGTTGTTTCGCGCGAAAGAAAGGAATCACGATGAAAGGCCTTCTCGTGGGACTGATTCTAGGAATACTGATCGTTCCCATAGCGCTGTTCTGTTATGTGGAGACCGGACAAGCTCCCGCGGCGGCATCCGATGCTCCCATGCCATTTGAAAAATTCCTCGCCCGTGGCGGCCTCCATGCGCGCATCCAGAAGGAAGCGCAAGCCCGCGAACTCTCCACATTCAACGCCGGCGATCTGACCGCCGGCGCAGAAGTGTACCGGTCGAATTGCGCGTTCTGCCACGGCCTGCCGCTGCAGGCGCCGTCCGCCGCGTCGCAGGGAATGTTCCCGCACGCGCCGCAGCTTTTCACCGCGAAGGAAACGGTTACGGACGATCCGGTGGGAGTCACCTACTGGAAAGTGAAAAACGGCATACGCCTGACGGGCATGCCCAGCTTTCAGAAGGCGTTGACCGACCAGCAAATGTGGCAAGTCTCCGCGTTGATGGCCAGCGCCGATAAGCTTCCGCCCGATGTTCTCAGGAGTCTGCTGCCCGCTGCGGCGCCGGCCGATGCGGTCTCTGCAGCACCCGGCGCGCTGCCCGCTCCGACGCCCGCTCCCGTAACGCCGCTTCCCGCCAGCCCTTCGCAACCGAAATAGCGCCGCAGATAGTCGCGCGGCTATTTCGTGGGCGGCAGAAATTCCTTGGGCAGTGGATTTTCCGGCGTTTCTTCCAGCCAGTAAATCGTTACCACCCACCAGCGGGTGCCGTCGTAAAAAAGCTGAAAACTGTTGATGCCGCGCGCGAAGGGCTGCGCGTCCTTGGCGTCGTGCCGCGATTCGTAGGTGCTGAAGATCTGCATGATATTGCCGTAGCGTTCGGCCTTCCGCGAAATCTCCCGCTCGGCAAAACCATTCTTCTGGAAGTAGCTGTCCGCATGCTGAGCATACTCGTCCGGCGTGATGATGCGTGTGTCGTAACCGCTTCCGGTCTGCTTCGCTACCACCGGGATCAGTCGCGCCCCGGGCACAAAGAGCGAACGGAAGCGGTCCCAATCGCGCTGTTGCCCGGCGGGGCCGGAAATCACATCGTATGTTGCGGCCATTATCGCGTCGGGCGACGCCACGTCGGCGGGCTTCGCGGCGGGAGGCGGCGTTGCGGACTGTGCGTCCGCCGGCGCTGCCGCGCTCGGCTTTTTCGTTTCGTCTTGCGCGCGCACAGGAACGGCGGCGCAGCTCACGAGCCATAACGCGAGAACGGAAAATCTGAATCGTGACATGTAAATCTCCTGGCGGCTCGCCCGGTACGAATCATTGCCCCACGCCGCGCCGCGCAGCTTAACCCTTAAGCGCCGTCTCCTGCCACATAGAATTCTCACTTTTTCCTGGCAAGCCAAAAACCTAGTGAAGCGGTGGCGCAACGACGGGGTGGGCAGGCGGGTTCTGAAACAGATAGGGAATCAAGAGCCCGATGAAAACGACGACAGCGGCGGCTACGAGTATCTGCTTGAGCCAGAAAAACGCGGTACGCGCGCGGTACAGAGGATGGGAATAGTCATAATCAAGTTCCTTGGGATGCTTTTTATTCGACTCAAGCGACCTGCGCAACCGATCCGTGTTGATGTAACCGAGCGCGTACTGCAAGTAGTCGCAAGTGAGAGAAAGAACTGCGAGGGCCTCTACGCGGAAAAGCCATTGCCAAAAATCGCGAGAAACATTCTGGAAGATCGCGGGCTTGGTGGTGAGAACGGCCCAGCTGACCGCCAACAGCGCCAGGCCGATGGTGCGGACCTGGGTGCTGAGGCGGTCCGACAGAAAGTCGAGATCATCGTAAAATCCCTTTAGATCCGGCATGTCAACGCAGTCTCGGTCCCGAATAGCCGCCATGCCCTTGCTTGGTTCCCTTGCCCGATTCCTTAAACAAATCGTCGAGGTCGAATTTGCGCTTCCGTTTCGCTGGCCGACGTTGCTCCACCGGAAGAATGATAGGCGAGCTCAGCAACCGGGAGATCAGCGCTAAATCGTCGCCGGTCAGCTGGCTCTTTTGTTCCACTGCAGTTCGCGCGGGCTTCTTCGTGCGCAGGCTTGCCAGGGAGAGAGCGAGATTGCCGACTCCCAGATTCATCGGCGGCTGGATCAAGTGCAGGATCGCGGCCAAGTCCGCCGTCGTCAATGGCGCGGTCTTGCTCCGTTGCCTGCTTCTTTTTTTCCTTCTGCTCTTCGGCATGGCGATACCCTCCCAAAGAGTCCCAGCGGGCATTATTTCCGCGAACAATACCACAACTCGCTTTCCATGCTGGTTAGAACTCCACGTGGAAGCGCAGGCCCGGAACAAAGACCGGACCGCGTGCCTTGTTGTATCCCGGATTATTGATGTGCTGAAAATCGCAGGACGCGAAGAATCCGCGCCACAAATGCGCGGTGTAAAATCCCTCGAAGATTTTTTCGGGGCCGGGCGTGAGCGCGCCATCGCCCAACAAAAAACCCAGGCCGCCATAACCGAGATATTGCTGGTGAGCCGCCACGACTTCGTTCGCGACAAACACCACGCCCGTGCGATCGTTCTTGCGCCGCCACTTGTCGCCTTTGCTGAAGAGCCCGAGCTGCACCGTGCGGTCCACTTCCGTGTACGCGAATGATTCGTTGCGGCCGTCGCTCCATCCCACGCGCCCGAAGACGCCCAGATTCGCCGGAAGCTCCTGCTCGAAATTCAGCTCGAAGCCGTACTTGTGGCGCCCTTGCTTGCGCGTCGAGACTATGTCCGGGACCGTGCCTTGCCCGTTCAGAAAATTCTGGTTGGCCTCTTCGTAATTCCCCATATTGGCAGTATTCAGGTAGCTGAGGAAGCGCACTGTACCGGAGCGATGCAGCAGCCGGTTGCCCGTGGCATCGAGCTCCAGATTTTCACCGCGCGCTCGCGCAATATCCGCGTCCAGAAAGATTCCGTTGGCCACCTTGGGCATCAACATTACGCCGAAGCGCGCGCTGAACCAGTGGTCGTCGTATTCCAGAATCGCGCCGTCGGTGTATCCACGCGTGTTCGCGGCGTAGTCGTACGCGCCGTCGTTGTCCACGGTCCAGTTCAGAAATTGCAGGTGGCTGTCCGTGCCGTAGGTGTTCGTATCGAAAAAATCCGGGATGGTGAATTTCCCCAGGCGGAATTCCAGCCGCCGCGCTGGCAACGAAGTGGCCAGCGAGAGCGGCCCGCGTTCCACGCTCACCCGCTCTTTGCTCAGCGGAATAATCTGCCGCACCATCAGCCGCGCAAGATAGGGGATATCTCCCAAGCTCGGGTTCCGCACCACGTCCAGATTCACGAACCCTGCCAGTCCCAACGCGTTGCTGAGCCCATGGCCGCCCGCGCTCTCGACGTCTAGGTACACTTCGGTGGTGTGCGTCAGTTCGTAACCTAAATACAATGTGTACACCTTGGAGGTAGTGTTCTCGGCGGCGGGCCCGAAGCTATTCGTGCCGCTGTAAGCCGCCGGGAATGTTCCGTGCCACTGAAAAACAATGTTTGCCTGACCGGAGATCCAGTAACGGCTCGTTTCCGAATGCGGGAAGAGCGTAAGCAGGTCACGGGATTTGGGTTCCGTTGGCGCAGGAGCAGACGGGGGCGGCGTGTCGGCGCTGGTTTGCTGCGCTGATTGGTCCGTCGCTGCCACGATGGTGGCGACCGCTTGAATCGAGGAATCAGCCGGCTGAGCATCTTGAGCTGCCGCGCCGCAAGGAATGGCCAAACGCACCAATAGCACAGACAGAATCGCGAGCCCAATTTGGAAAGTGAATCGGCGCATCAGCCCGGGGAACAGCCGCTTGAGAAGCGCGCTTCCCCAGCACGCACAGTAGAACATGAAAAGGCTCCCAGCCTTCATTAACGGAAGGTTACAAATCCCGTGGATCTGCTTCGATGCTTCAATCCCCGGCGTACGAAATGAATTCAAGGTCGAAGTGTGGCGACTTGCGAAAACCACGGCCAACTCAAGCAGCGCATCTGAGCGATTCCTGTTGAACCTGCGACCAAATGAGCGTCAGAGGTCCGTCCACCCACTCCCATCGGGCACGCAGAACGGGGAAAGCGTGCCTGGCATTCGCAGGCTGCTGGCACTTGCAAAGGCAAGTGGCTATTGGCGATCGCTGAATGAGTGGTTCGCTCCACGCGGCCACCCTCCCGCGTAACTCATCGGCATCGTTACGCATCTTTCCGCTCCTTTTCTGTGCGGCCGCCGGGGCTTCTTCCCTGTCCGCCATGACACGTTGGAACTATTTGCGGACATTTTCGTCTTGTCCGTCGAACGCGCGCCGCTACTTCCCGTGTACGTCGCAGGTAATTGCTGTGTGAGTGGCAAACTAGGAAGGAGGGATCCGACTCGCGCGCCGGTGATCGCTCGGCGCGCGACTCTCGGCCTCTTCCGGTCCGCATCGGTTTCTCGAAAGATGCGGAGGAAAAGGCGTCCGAGGATTCCGAACGGCCGCTTTACATCCGGATCTTCCGAGCCAAGAGCACCAGGCTACTCGGAGGTTGGTCTTTCGTTTTCTCGCCTATGTCTTCAGAAGGGGATGTGAAACGAAGGATGTGTGAGGATCACTTTGTCCCAGAGGGATAAAGCGCCATGACGGACCGGCGGGCTGCTTCAAGAACGATATCCCAGCCGGCTCCCACTCGTCCAAGCTTCAGCACCGCGCCCCGTTAGAGATTCACTCGTGACTTCTCCGCCGGCTGAAGACCGGCGGCTTCTCAAACCACGCATGAGCTAACAGCCTCTACGTTTTGGTTTGAAGGGCTTATCCTAGCCCTTTGAAGAATGACTTGAGCCGATACAAAATCTCTTGGCGCGACTAATCCGCATTCTGTGCAAACATGCTCTCGATCTGAGAGAAGTTTTCGCACCGTTGCACCGCAGAGACAGGTTTGGCTTGTGCCTGATGGGTTGACCTTAATCAAAGTGCGACCGGCACTTTCAGCCTTGTACGCAATCTTGGAGAAGAAGGAAGCCCATCCGACATCATGTACAGACTTGGCGAGCATTCCGCTCGCCAAGCCTTTGACATTCCAATCTTCGATGGCAATTGTTCCGAAATTCCGTATCAGCTTGAAAGACTGTTTGTGCTGGAACTCATTTCGCAACCGCTGTATCCGACTGTGAATATTTTGGAGTGCAAGGATTGCTTTACGCCTTCGATGTGAACGTTTGTTGACGCTCCGTGCGACCTTGCGTTGCGCTCTGCGAACACGTTTTTGCGCTACACGATACCAGCGCGGATTCGGGATGGACTCTCCGTGGGAGAGAACTGCGAATGAGTCCAGACCAACATCTATTCCGCCGGCATTATCCAACGGAGGAAGCGGCTTCTTCGCGCACTCCACGGAGAAGCAGGCATACCACGCTTTCCCTTCACGCTTCACGGAGACGGTCTTGATTTCGCCGACGATGGGGCGGTGCAATAGGATCTTGATTTCAGCGATGCCTTGCACGCGGAGATGCGTCTTACGCTGCTCTGGTTTGAGAAGCCTGTTGCCGTCACCGTGGCTTGGAAAAGTGATGCTGTCGTACCGACGTGAAGATTTAAATCTCGGGAACCCCGGCTTCTCTCCGTGTTTTATTCGCCGAAAGAAAGCCTGAAACGCTTTATCCAAACGCTTTAGAACGTCCTGGGCACAGTGATAGTTTGGAAGTGCAAGGTTGCCAGCGTCTCGAATCTCTTTCAACTGGTTCGCCTGCGTGTAGTAATTGAGTGCTTCCCCGTGGGTACGATATGCATCTCGACGTTCTTGGAGCGCGGCGTTATACAACCGGCACGCTTCGGACAACTGCATCCTCAGCATCTCTTGCTGGGTTGCTGCGGGATACAGCCGATATTTGAACGTCTTTCGCATCAGCGTCCTTTTTGATTCTCCATGTACTTCTTGACGGTTGATTCTGATACGTGGCCGACTGTGCCCGCGTAATATGAGCGCGACCACAGTGTAGGGAGCCTGGATTTCAAGTGCGGAAACTCTTCTCGAAGAATACGAGATGACGCACCTTTGAGCCTATTCACTATCTCCGCTACACACCGCGTCGGGTCCGATGATACGAAGAGATGCACATGGTCCGGCATCACTTCCATCACTTCGATGAGCACGCCGTATTGTGCTGCCGTCGCGAACAACACGTTCTTGAGCCTTGCCTCAACATCACCGACAAGAACCTTGCGTCTATATTTCGGGCACCAGACGATGTGATACTTGAGGCTGAATACTGCTCCAGCGTTCTGGCTGTACCTACGGTCCGTCGCTCCGATTAGCATGTTATGAGTCTGCCAGATAACTATTCTTGTGTCAGGATGCTTGTCAGGTACACGGGCTTACCTGTCGCCTGAAGACCACAGTCCGCGCCCGGTTTCTTATCGGAATCTCAGCCACGTTAGAAAAACCCTTGAGTCGGGAATTCCTGTTCCACCCTGTGCCCAACATCTCTCGATGTTGCCGGGCAGTGGCTTCTGTGTTGCGCGGGAGCCTCGCCTACCGAGAGTCCCTGTACAGCCTATCAGCCGCGCAAAGTATTTTTCGCGCGACCTCCACAAAATTATTTTGCATTCCAAAAGTTGTCAAGATGAAAGCGATCGAGTTACGCACATACCCGCTGATTCGTAAGGAAGCCGTAAGGAAATCACGAAAAAACCACGCCTGCGGAACCGCCGAACCTGCTTCCCGCACTGGACAATCGTTCGCGGGGCAGGCATCCTGATTGCCCCCTGGGGCCATCTTTAGTAGTCTCTAGGATTGCGCTAACCGTATGGCGCCCGACCTACAGGTACAGGAGTGAGCAATTTGCGGCAACGATTCTGTCCATCCTTTTGGCTACTGCTATTTTCGATGATCGCGATGTCGGCGTGCACGGAGCAGATCAATTATCCCGCGCCGACGATTACTGTGGTCGGTCTTTGCCCTTCGCAAACCAGCACTGCGAACTGTGTAAACTCGATTTCCGCGGGCAGTCCGCAGGCTTATCTCAGCATTTTCGGCAATAACCTGGTGCAACAAAGCCAACCCGGATATTCGCTCTCGCCGGGCGGTTCCGCCATACCGCTGGCGATCAATCAATATATCGGCACGAATGAGCTTATTGCCACGCTTCCCGCCAGACTGCTGCAGAATCCGCAAACGCTCTATATCAATATCACGACACCGCAACCGGGTGGCGGAACCTTTCCTCCGCAAAACCAGGCGCCTCCACCCGGCACGGTCTTCACGATTACGCCGGTCGCCAGTGGCGCGCCCACCGTCACCTCGATGAATCCCAGCACCGCGATTGCCGGCGCTGCGGGCCTGCTGCTGAACTTGACCGGTAATGGCTTCGTGTCGCAGTCCACCGTCTTTGTTAACAATTCCAACCGTTCCACCATATTCATCAGTTCCACGGCGTTGCAGGCGGACCTGGATTCCACGGACCTACTGACGCCCGGCCCTGTATCAATCAAGGTCGTGAATCCTCAGCCTGGAGGCGGCGGTTCCACGCCCGTCTCGCTGAATGTGGTCACTGCTGATCCGATGATCACCACGATCGCTCCCACCAGCGTCCTGGCTGGAGGGACCACCGCGAATTTGTCGGTCACCGGCACCGGCTTCCTGAATCAGTATTCTTACGTCACCATGAACCAACAGCCGCTGACAACGACGATCGGCGGCAGCACCACAGCGGGGGTTGTCCTCACGGCCGGCGACCTGGTGAACGCGGGCGTTAATCAAATACAGGTGGTGAACAAGCCGCCCGGCGGTGGGCAATCCAACATCCTCACTTATTCGATCAATCCCACGCACTTGCTCGGTTTGCCGGTGCTGGTGGATCTTGCGGCAGACGCTTCGCAGGCGATCAACGGCATTTGCGGCGGTGCGGCCAACTGCGCCAGCGGCAACCTCGGCCTGACTACCACCACTTCCGGACCTTCTTCTAGCAGTTCAGGCCAATTCATAGCGTTCGCGTCGGTGTCGCATAACCTGGTGCTGACCGATCTAAATACCGCAGCCAATGTTTATGTGCGCAACACCTGTTTGTCGCTGGCCAGCTGCGTGCCTGTGACGGCCGTGGTCAGCTCCGATCCCAACGGCAACGCCGCCAATGGCGCGAGCTCCGAGCCCACGGTGGACTCTGGAGGAACGCACGCTGCCTTTACGTCTCTGGCGACGAATCTGGTCACCACCGTGCCGGTGCAGAGCGGCGTATCGCAAGTGTACTGGCGCCCGGTTTGCATGCCCACTGCCACCACTGCATGTGTGATCACGCCGAGCTCAAACTTTGATACACAGCTGGTCTCCATCTCCGCCGATGGCCAGACTGCAGGGAACGGCGCCAGCTACAATCCTGCGATCAGTCCGGACGGCCAGTACGTCGCGTTCGTTTCGCTCGCGACCAACCTGGTCTCCGACATCACTCCGGACGGCGTCAACCCGCAGGTCTACATTCGCAATACCTGCAACATCGCGACGATCGTCACCACGGCTCCGACCGACACGTGCGTGCCGACCACTTATCTGGTGTCAACACCCGACGGCGCCACCGCCGGCAACGGACCCAGCTCGAATCCCTCCATTTCAGCGGACGGGCTTTTCGTTGCCTTCACTTCCACCGCATCGAATCTGGGCTCTACGGCGCCGAATCCCAACTCCGTATCCGAAGTATTCGAGCGCGGCACGTGCATCACCACGATCACCAGCACTACCAACTCCTGCGTAGCGGTCACCACGCTGATTTCCACTCCGGACGGCACCACGCCCGCCGACAGCGCCAGCGGGCAATCCACGCTCTCTGCCTGTGGCAGCGTAACCACGGTCAGCAGCACTGCGTGCACATCCAGCACCATCGTTAGCGGCCGTTTTGTGGCCTTCGCATCCACGGCAACAAACCTGGTGGCGGGCGTCGGCCCGCTGCAGCAAATTTATGTGCGCGATACCTGCCTCGGCGTAACCAGCATCGTCGCTCAATGCAACCCATCCACTACGCTGGTGTCAACGCCGGACGGCATCACGCCCGCCAATGGCTTGAGCGAACACCCCAGCGCTAACTCGTCCGGTCAGCTTATCGCTTTCTCATCGTTCGCATCGAACCTGGGTGGCACGGTGAACGGCGTCGAGAACGTCTTTATACGCAACACCTGCCTGGGCGTGATCCCCACCTGCACGACCGGCGTGGTGCTAGCCAGCATTGCCAACAACACCGGCGCTGTTCCGGTGACTGGCATTGCTCCGGCAAATGGCGCCGGTTTGGTGCCTTCGATCAGCGCCGATGGGCACACGGTCAGTTTCCTTTCGAGCGCGAACAATCTTGTCACGCGCGACACCAATGCTTTCGAGGATATTTTCCTCGCCAGCACGACCTTCTAGGGATGTGGTTTGCTGCGGCTTTTCCGGCGAAGCAAGGATTTATTTCGCAGGCTGTGCCGCAGCGCGTTGCTGCAAGGCTGTGCGCGCCGTGGTCAGTGTGAACGTCAGCGATTCGCGCGGCACACTGGTCACAAACGATCCCACCATCCAGCCCAAGCCCGTCGGAATATCGCGAGTCAGCGAAATGGCTTGGCACTCGATGTAGGTTCCGCCGTCCTTCTCTTCGAACCGCCAGAAGGTATTCATGCGCCACATAAAACCGCGGTCGTGCCCTTCTGCTTCCAATTTTTCATCGGACTTTCCGGCGTTCGCCACTTCCTGCACGCGTGTGGTTCGCGAACGGCTGTACGCATGAGTGCTGTCCACCACGTGGTAATGGATTTCCTGGTCGGTATCAATCAAGGTGGTGATGATTTTCTTGTTGTAGAAACGCAGCAGCACGAAATAGTCGTCCCCGTCGTGCCGCAGAATTTTCGAGCGCACGATGTCCGGCTTGAAATATTCCGTTTTATGATCGTAGTCCTCCATGAATGAGAGCGTCTGCCCCAGCGTCGCTCCGGGCACGAACGCCGTACCGATCCAGTGGTGGATGATTCCTCCCGGCACCGGAATCGTCTTGCCGGAATCCAGCGTGTCCAGCCGCTCGATCACCAGTTGTCCGTTGCGCAATTGCTGCTCGTCCGCCGCGCCTTGCTCCGGAGGCAGGCGCTCGACCCACAGATAGGGTCCGCTCTGCGCCAGTTCCGCGGTCACTTGCGCTGCCGTCAACTGGATGTAGTGATCGTAGGCTTGGGCCGTTTGCGGCTGCAGGTCAGCGGCGTTCACTGGCAAGGGAAGCGCCAGAGATGCCGCGAAAAAAATCGCCAGCGCCCGCTTGGCGTGACTGCCTGTTTTAACCATCACCTGTCCTGTAACTCTGGCGTCTTAGGGGCAGACACCATATCAGATGCGCAATGCCCCAATTTATGAGAGGCATGCAAGCTGCCAAAAGATGCCGAAGTTCTAAATTGGAATTATCGCAGGCTGGATTCGACGAGGAACGAACTCAAGTGCTGCCCTGCCCGCCGACCGAATTGTGCGGAAGGGATGTCAACAGGAGGGTTTGGACGGGTTGGATAGATGCCCCGGCTCCTTTTTTTTGTGGAACCGTCGTCCCCGCAATCGCAGCTTCCAACCCGCACATCCATTTTCACCATTTCGCCATGGAGAACCAATGGCGCTGCGGGTTCAAAAATTTCAGTACGCGAGTTTTGGTACTAGGTAAACCATGAACCTCTCTGTCATTTATAACCGACTGTAAAAAAAGAACTTAGCGGTGTGCGGTGCGGTTTCGTAGGATGGGCTTCCCCGAAGTGCCGGCTAGGTTAGGCCTGGGAATCAGGCTCGGCTGGCGCCGAGTCTGGCGTCATCCGGTGTTATGCAACCCTGCCGCAATGCCGTTGATCGTCGCTCCGAGCGCATAATTCAGCTCGTCGCTCGGCGCGTCTCGCCGCTTGCGGCGCAGCAGCTCCACCTGAATCAAACTCATCGGGTCCACATAGGGATTGCGTAGTCGAATGGATTGAGAGAGCACCGAGTTTCCTTCGAGCAGCCCGTTCTGGCCGGTAATCGCCAGCAGCCTGAGCTGCGTGCGCTCAAACTCCTCGGCCAATATGCCAAAAACTCCATCGCGCAGCCTGACGTCCAGCACCAGCGTGCTGGCATAGAGGCGCGCAATATTAAGGTCGGCCTTGGCCATGGCGATTTCCACGTTGCGCACCAGATCCGAAAATGGCGTGAAGTGGCGCATCATTTCCTTCAGGCGCTTTTCCTGTTCCGGCCCTTTCGCTGCAAATCGCTGCAACGCGTAGCCCACGCCGAACCACGCGGGCACTGCGTGGCGGCTTTGCATCCAGCCGAAAACCCAGGGAATCGCGCGCAGATCTTCCAGGCGGCGACTTTCCCTGCGGCGCGCCGGACGCGAACCCATGCGCGCGTGCTCCAGCTCGTTCACCGGCGTGGCTTGCTCGAAATATTCCAGCACGTCGGCGTTTTCCGCGATGTGCCGCCGGTAGTATGCATACGCATCCTGCGAAATTTCCTCCATCGCATCGTCCCACTGTCGATCCGTACCCGCCGCGGGACCGTCGGGACGCGTCAATGCTTCCAGCGACGCTGCAATCATCAATTCCAGATTCCACTCCGCCAGCACCGGATCGGAATATTTCCAGTTCAGCACTTCGCCTTGTTCGGTGATGCGCATCTCGCCGGAAAAATCTCCTACGGGCTGCGCCAGTATCGCCCGATGGGTGGGGCCGCCGCCGCGTCCGACTGTGCCGCCGCGCCCGTGGAACAGCCGCAACTTCACGTCGCATTCCCGTGCAACGGCGTGCAGCGCTCGATGCGCCTTGTGCAATTCCCACGTGCTGGTGAACATGCCGCCGTCTTTGTTCGAATCCGAATAGCCCAGCATCACTTCCTGGCGACGCCCCCAGGAATCGAGCAGACGTTGATAATCCGGAGCCGTCCACACGCGCCGCATCGTTTCCGCCGCGGCCCGCAGCGAAACAATGGATTCGAACAAGGGAACAGGTAGCAGCCCGGGATCCGCTGGCGGAACCCGCCATATTCACGCCGCTGATTTCCGCCAAGCGCAGCAACGCGAAAACGTCGCGCTCGGATTCCGTCCCGCTGATCACATACGCGCGAATCGCTTCCGGCGCGTATTGCGTTTTCAACTGCGCGATCGTGTGCAGGGTGTCCAGCAGCTCCCTGGTCTCCGCGGATATTCCCGCCAAGGCTTGCGTTCGGGCGCTCGTCATCGTTGCCGTGTCGGAAATTCCCGCGGTCTTAAGCTCAGCCAATGCCCTCGCATGCACCTGCGCATGCTGGCGGATATCGAGCGTGTGCAGATGAAAACCAAAAGTGCGCAGCTTGCGCAGGAACGGATCAAGCAGCAGTTCGGCCAGCCGTTGCCCGCGGTTTTTAGTCAGGCTCGCGCGCAGCAGCAGGAGATCGCGCTCCAGTTCCTGCGCAGCCGCGTAGGCGTTCGCGCTGCCCGGCTCGTCGCGCGTGAGCCGCATGCGAATCCGCACGAAATCCAGAAAATGCCGGTTGAGTTCCGGCTCAGAAATCCACTTTCCCCGCGAAGGCTCTGCGTCCATCCTCGCTTGATACGCTTTCACCGCGGATTGCAGCTCTGCCGAACAGCCCGTTTGGCGCAGCGAAGAGCTGAGTTCGTCAATCAGCCTCTGGATCTCTACACTGTAATGTTCCAGGATCACATTTCGCGCCAGCGCGAGCGCAGCCACCGTGCAGTCCGGCTTGATGAGCGGATTGCCGTCGCGATCCCCGCCGATCCACGAACCGAAATGCAGCAGCTCCGGAAGCTCTTCGTGATTCAGCGCGCGTCCGTAAACCTCCAGATACGATTCCGCAAGCTCCGCATACAGCCGCGGCAGCGTTTCGAAAAGGGTCATGGGATAAAAATCCAGTCCCATGCGCACCTCATCAATCACGCCGGGCTTTTTCATGCGCACCTCATCCGTCTGCCACAGGGAAGTGATCTCCGCGAGAATCAACGATTCGTATTCCGCCGCGTCGGCCGCTGTCAACGGCAGTCGGTCCAGGTGTTCCAGATACTCCGCGATGCGCCGCCTTTTCAGTAGCACGGTCCTGCGCGCCACTTCCGTCGGATGCGCGGTAAACACCGGCACGATGCGTACCTTGTGCAAAGCAGCCAGCGCGTCATCGGCCGAAATTCCCGCCGCGCGCATGCGCAGCAGAGTCCCGCGAAACGATCCGGCCAGCACCGGCCGGTCGCTGTGCAACTTGGCCGCGCGCCGCCGCCGCTTGCGATGATTGGTTTCCGCCAGGTTGGTCAGCTCAAAATAAATCGTGAACGCTTTGGTCACACGGTAGGCGTCTTCCACCGCCAGGTGCGCGATCCGCTCGCGGGCTTGCGCCACGAGAAAACTTTCAGGTGGGGGCGGTTTCGTTGTGGCCACAGCCGCGGCCGGCGATTGCTCGCGCTGCTGAATCAACAGGTGGCGAAGTTGCTCCACCACGTCGAGCAGCGGTTTGCCCGCCTGCTCCACCAGCACTTTTCCTAGCAGCATTCCCAGCGAGCGCACATCGCGCCGCAAAGGAATTTCCTTGGCGTCATCGCCCGTGCCCGCGGCCAGCTCTTCCAGTCGGTCGTATTGATCGTCCGGGCTCCACAACGGCGCGTTGTCGGAGAGTGCCATGTCACATAATGAAGGCAGTGGCACAGGCTCGCAAGACCCCGCGCGAGAATCCGCAGCGGCGCCGGCGAAGGGCGGCTCCCCCTTGACAATCTACAAGAGCGAGATAATATCCCACTGATAGTCCGTCTAGGCGGAAAACGCATGTCTCCAGCCGTCGAGGTTCTGCAAGGCACGCTCGATCTGCTCATCCTTAAGACTCTCGCGCTCGAACCTATGCATGGCTGGGGCATCGCCCAGCGCATCCAGCAAGTCTCGCGCGACATCCTGCAAATCCAGCAAGGCTCGCTCTACCCCGCGCTCTATCGCCTGGAACGCAAGAAATGGATCCGCGCGGAATGGGGCGCTTCGGAAAATAATCGCCGCGCTAAGTTCTACACCCTCACCAAGACCGGCCGCCAGCAACTGGAAAAAGAAATGGCGGATTGGAAGCAAATGTCCACCGCAGTGGCGCTGATTTTGCGACGCGTGTAGGAGGCAGATGCGATGAACAACTGGCCGCGCTGGTTTTCGCGCCAGAAAAAGTGGGAGCAGGATATGCACGACGAGCTTCGTTTCCACGTCGAGCGGCAAACCGCCGCGAACATTGCCGCCGGCCTGCCAGCGGAAGAAGCGCGCCGGCAAGCGGTGCTGCAACTCGGCGCGCTGGAAGGCGTGAAGGAAAACTGCCGCGAAGAGCGCCGCGGCTTCTCGCTCGAATCCTTCTACGCCGACGTGTGTTACGGCCTGCGCATTCTCGGTAAAAATCCCGGCTTCACTGCGGTGGCGATTCTCACGCTAGCGCTGGGCATCGGCGCCACTTCCTCCGTCTTCGGCGCCGTTGACCGCATCCTGTTCCGCAGCCTTCCCTATCCTCAATCCGACCAGCTCGTCTCCTTCGGCCTCACAGCTCCCATCGAGCGCAACGAATTCATGCTGGGGTCGAATTACGTTGACTGGCGGCTCGCGCCCGGACCGTTCCAGTCAATGACATCCATGATTCCAGGCGTCGCCGATTGCGATCTCACGCAACAGCGCCCGCTGCGCCTCGCTTGCGCCCGCGTTGAACAAAATTTTCTTCCGACGTTCGGCGTCCAACCCATCGTTGGACGCAATTTTTCGCCGGACGAAGATCGCCCCAACGCCCCACGCGTCGCGATGATCAGCTACGGTTTATGGCGCAGCCGGTTCGGCGGCGATCCCGGCGTGATCGCGAAAACCATTTCGCTCGACGGCAATCCAACGACCATCGTCGGCGTTCTCCCGGCTGATTTCGAGATGCCCACACTTCTATCCACGGACATTCTGCTGCCCGAAGCGCTCGACGAAACCGTGCAGCGCCGCTCCGCTCCCGGCGCTGTCTTGCGAGCGTTCGCGCGCCTTGCACCCGGCATTACGGTCGCCCAGTCCGATGCCGCGTTGCAGCCGCTCTTTGCTCAGGCGCTGCAAGGAGCTCCCCCGGAATTTCGCAGCGAAGTCCATCTGTCGGTCCGTTCGCTGCGCGACCGCCCAATGCAAGACGCTCGCCTAGCTTCCTGGATTCTTTTCGGCGCGGTGCTCGCGGTGCTACTGATTGCCTGCACCAACGTCGCAAACTTGCTGCTCGCGCGCGCCTCAGCCCGGCAGCGAGAATTGGCCGTGCGCGCTGCGTTGGGCGCAACTCCTGCGCGCCTGCTGCGCCAAAGATTGACGGAAAGCCTGCTGCTGGGAATTTTGGGCGGTGCCGGCGGCTGCCTGGTCGCCTACGCATTCTTGCGCGGGTTCGTGGCCATCGCGCCGCAGGGTATTCCGCACCTCGGCCAAGCGGGTCTGGACTGGCGCGTGATTTTCTTCACGTTCGCCCTCTCCTGCGTCTCCGGAATTGTCTTTGGCATGGCCCCTGCGCTCACCCCGCCGTTCCCGGAAATGCTTTGCGGCAAGGAAGCCCGCTCCACCGCGCGCGGCCTGCTGCGCCCAACGCTAGTCGCCGCGCAAATTGCCATCTCGCTCACCCTGCTGACCGGCGCGGGCCTGCTGCTGCGCAGCCTTTCGAATCTGCAGAGCGCGCCTCTGGGACTCGAAGCTCAAAACGTTCTCACCGAAACAATTTCACTCGGCGCCTACCGCTATCCCGCCGCGCCGCAGCAAATCGAATTCTTCGAGGAACTCCTCGCGCGCCTGCATCGCCTGCCCGGCGCCACCGCCATCGCCTTAAGCGACACGCTGCCGCCTTCCGGCGCGATGCGTTCCACAATCTATTCAGCAATCGAAGTCACCGGCCGCCCGCGACCCACAGAAGGAACCGGCGGCATGGTCGGCTGGCGCGCCGTGAGTCCCGATTATTTTTCCGCACTCGGAATCGCCATCCTGCGCGGCCGTGCCTTCACCCCCGAGGACCAGGCGCCCCGCGAGCGCTCCATCATCCTCAGTGACTCGCTCGCGCGCAGATTGTTTCCCGACGGCGACGCCATCGGCAAGACCATGCGCTTCGCACTCGCCGGTCCGTGGCGCACAGTCGTCGGCATCGCCGCGAACGTGAAGAACAACGGCATCGCGGAGCAAGCCGACCCAGAGTTTTATGTTCCGTGGAAGAACGAAGACAACCAGAATTTCCGTGTGGCACACCTCATTCTGCGCACCCCGCTCGATCCACGCAGCATGGCCGATTGGCTGCGCTCTGAAACCGCCGCGCTCGACCCTGCATTACCGGTCGCGATTGAAACCATGCCGCAGCGTGTCGGCAAACTTTCGCAGCGTCCGCGCTTCAACGCTGCATTGCTCACGCTCTTCGCCGGCATGGGAATGCTGCTCGCTGCGGTTGGAATTTACGGCGTGGTGGGATTTCTGGTGGCGCAGCGCACTCAGGAAATCGGCGTGCGCATGGCGCTGGGAGCAACTCCACAATCCATACTGCAAATGGTTCTCGGCAGCGTCGCTCGCTCGATTGTGGCTGGAACTGTTACGGGACTGATCGCCAGCTGGTTCGCTTCGCGCCTGCTGCAATCACTTCTGTTCCAAATCTCCGCGCGCGATCCCCGGCCACTTGCCGCTGCGGTCGCAGTCCTGCCGCTGGTCGCATTCTTCTCCGCGTGGATTCCAGCCCGCCGCGCGATGCGCGTGGACCCAATGGTTGCGTTGCGGTACGAGTAAAGCAGTTTCGAAGATTCGGAAACGAGCGGCCGAGGGCCCGACGGTGGCAAGACGCCGGTCGCGTCCTACGGATTGCTTGTGACGTTTACCTTCTCCGCGCTGTCCGGCGGCATGCGCAGCGTCAGGTCCGTGGTTTTCTTAGGACGAATCACAATGTGCTTGCTCCAATCGGAGAATTGGCCTTTCGAGTACGCGCGCAGATCGTATTGCCCCGCGTCAAAACGCGCGAATTCGTAATGCCCGCTGGAATCGGTGTGCGTCGCATGAGGCTTCAGTCCGTCGGAAGTCTGAATCGTCACGCTCGCCTCGGCCACTGGTTTGCCGTGCGCGTCGAGCACCGTTCCTTGCACCGTTCCCAAGCCTCGCGCGAATTGCGCTCGCGCCGTCGCCGTGCCGAACGTCAACGACACCAGCAACGCCCACGGCGCAAGCGCGGTCACAGCCAGGACACTTCGTTTCATAGTGCACCCCAGGATGTTTCTGAATGCAATCTTACGCGGGCTCTATGCAAGGCGATGCGGCCACACGACGCAATGTTCTTGATTAGGAACTCCTGTTCGCGCGGACAGGCGAACGCCCAAAATTATTTCGCTGACGAAGATTTCGCGGACAATCGCAGCACCAGTTCGGTCTGCTTGCCGGTGCTCACTTCCACGTTGTGTTTCCACTCGCTCCACGCGCCGTCGTGGTACGCGCGCGCGTCGTAGTAGCCGTGCAGCAGATCCGGGAAGAAAAATCGTCCTTGCTGATTGGTAGTGGTCAGCTGGGGATGGTCGCCGCCGGCGTTCTGCGAGGTAACTCGCGCGCCTACGACCGGCTTGCCGTTCGTACCGATCACCGTCCCGGCCAGCGTTCCCATTCCGCCGTCGTCGTGCGCGGCAGTGGCAAACGCCAGCATCGCAACGCAGAGCAAGATGAGGAAGTAGCGTCTCATGCAGCACCCCTGAATGGCTCGACAGGAGATTTTACAGCCCGCCCACGGACTGCGCACAGACGCGCGCCGCACAGGTGTAGTTGAAGAGGAACTCCTGTTCGCGGGGACAGGCGAATACGCGGCCAACCGCAGCTCAATACTTGTAATGTTTACTCGCGGCCGCGTGCCCAGGTTGCTCCATGCGGCCGCTATCGGGGCTGACGCCGCGCTCCAGCGCCAGAAAATAGGTAAGCAGTTGCAGCGGAATCAGGTGCACGAACGCGGCCAGCCATTCCGGCGCCTGCGGAACCTGCAAAATTTGCTCCGCGGACAAGTCGTGATTCGCGGATGGCACCGCAATCGCCGCGCGCGGCAGTTTCAACTCGCCCGCCGCGCGCAAGATCTGCCGTCCGCGCTCGTCCGTGGCCCCGCCTGTGAACAATCCAACCAACGACCCGCGCGCATCTGTCTCCGAAAACGGACCGTGCAGGATTTCCTCGGTTTCAAATCCCTCCGCCGCGATGTAGCAAGCTTCTTTAATCTTCAACGCCGCCTCGCTGGCCGTTGCCCATGCCGCGCCGGAACCGAAAATCTCAATGCGCGCCAGTGCCGCTACGCGCTTAGCCAGCTCGCGCACCGCAGGCTCGAGTTGCAGCGCCTGACGCAGCAAATCCGGCACGCGTTCCAACGCTCCCAGCGGCGGCGCTCCCGCGAGCAATTTTTTCCGCTCGACCGCGCGCGCGATCAGCAGCGCCAGCACCGCCAGCGCAGTGGTGTAGCTCTTGGTGTACGCAAAAGCCACCTCCTGTTCGCAGGTCTGAATGTGAAAATCCGCTCCGCGCACTCCCTCTCCGCTCCTCGGCCCACTCATTTGGCCGGTGACCACCACGGTCAACGCTCCGGCCGCTCGCGCCATGCGCAAAGCTTCGAGTGACGCCGAAGTAGTGCCGGTATGGGTGATCACAATCACTGCATCGCCCGCGCCAAACGCGATGGGGTGATGCACCAGCTCAAAAGACTGTTCGCAGTGCGCCAAGAAACGCCCGCCCGTGAACTCGCGCAGCCAGCATTCCGCCACACGCGCCGCATGCAGCGAAGTTCCGATGCCCACGAAAGTGATGCGCTCCTTCTGCGCCACCGCATCCGCCGCTCGTTCGATTTCCGCGCGCTGCGCCAACACGCGCACGATCAATTCCGGCTGCGCATGAATCGCTTCATAAACGTAATAAGGATGAGTTGTGCGCATCTCAGGCATTTGTTTTTTCTCCGCTCGCGTTATATTGGTTCGGCTAGTTTCGTGGCCGCTCATTTTAGCGGAACAGGAGCCGGAATGCCTCGTTACCTCTCGCAACACACGCTCGCCTGCCTCACGCGCCAGGGCGCAGAAGAATTGGCACGCCGCGTGCACGCCGCCAAGGAGGTCAGCGCGCGCCGCGTTCTCGTCAACATGCAGGAAGGAAAAATGCTCGTGGAATTCGACGCCCCGGATCGCGAACGAATGGAGAAGTGGCTCGCCGCGGAAAAATTTCACTTCGACTGGCTCTTGCGCATCGAATTCGAAACCAGCGACGGCACGTTGAAAGCTATCACCTAGCAGGATACACACCGCGGGGAAGGAAATCCTGCGCAGCGCCGGCGAAATCGAAATCCGTTTACTTCGAAAATTTGCGCATCATGGCCATCGCTTCCACCTCGCCCACGATGCTCGTGCGGCTGGGCACCACGATCAGTTCGCGCACAATATCCCGCAGCTCTTGATCAATGACGGGCGCATCCTCCCCCGGCGCCTCCGGCGTGTTCGCATCGGCTGCAACCGGGTCGGTTCCAGGTGTATCCCACCGCTCCATTCGTTCAGCCAAGCTTCCGGCACGCGGACTTGATCCGGCTCGGTCGTCGTTCACATCAAGCCCACGCCCATTCCATTCAGTGCTTAGACCACTTTGGCCCTGGTCTTGAATGTGCGGCTCTGCCTCGGGATGTCGGAGAGCCGGCCCGCTATCCGCACCCTCGCCTGAAAATCAAATACTTCACCGCCCGTGGAAGACGGCTAGCGCGGAGAGCGCCGCTTAGCAACAGGTTCGACAACGACCGGGCCATTTCCGGCTTTGAGAAGTGGTTCCGTCATCCGACTTCATTTTGGCGAATGGATTTGAAATTCGCAGCGGCGCGTGCATAAATGACGATCGCCTGGGTGCACTTTTCTTCCGCGCACTCGAACGTCCCTCGCTTGAAACCCGCGCGCGCGCGAGACGCGCGTCGTGACTCGACAGAAACGTCATCTTCATAGAACACCAATCGGGGAAGGGCACTGGATTCCGGAGGCGATCCTGAAGGTCCAAAAGGGGGCAGCCTGCAGCGAAGCGCCGGCTTGCGGAAGGGAATTCAACGCTATCTCAACCTGACGGCAGATCAAGCGGGCGCACTAGCAAAATGTCTGATTGACAGAATCGGCGGCCTCCTCGGGTGCAGTCGGGTCAGCGAAAACTCACCCATCGTCCTCCAACCAGAAACAATTGCCATCCCCGCGGTTCAGGTGTAACCTCGCTTTATGCAAATCTGCTGCCAGTGCTGCGCATGTTGCTGTTGTTCCAAGTGTTGCGCATACGTGTCTTCTGGCGCAGGGGGTTAGGCAGCTAAGAACCGCAAACTAGCCCAGAATTTCCCCACCCACCGCCGGGAGCACCCCAGGCAGGTGGGTTTTTTGTTTTATGCTCGAATTTTTGCAACGGTTCCGGCAACAAACATCTAATCATGAAGAATCACTAACAACGAGGAGACAGCAAATGACTGACTACAAGCACCCTGAAGTTCTGGTGACCACCCAATGGGCCGCCGACCATTTGAACGGTCCGAAAGTCCGCCTGGTTGAAGTGGATGTGGACACCAGCGCCTACGACCAGGGCCACATTTCCGGCGCCGTGGGCTGGAACTGGCAATCGCAGCTGCAGGACAATATTCGCCGCGACCTGATTGACAAATCCGCGCTGGAAAAACTGCTTGGCGCATCGGGAATTTCCAACGACACCACCATCCTGCTCTACGGCGACAACAACAATTGGTTCGCCGCCTACGCTTTCTGGCAGGTGAAATACTACGGCCACAAGGACGTTCGTCTGATCAACGGCGGGCGCAAGAAATGGGTGGAAGAAAAGCGACCACTGACGACCGACGCGCCGAAAATTACCGCCACCACCTATCACGCCACCGGTCCCGATGAATCCATTCGCGCGCGCAAGGAAGAGATTTACGCCTTCCTGGACAAGAAGAAGGCCGCGCAGTTGGTGGACGTCCGTTCCGTGGACGAATTCACCGGAAAAATTCTCGCGCCTCCGGGACTTTCCGAAACCGCGCAGCGTGCCGGCCACATTCCGGGTGCGGCCAGTATTCCCTGGGCGCAGGCCGCCAATGAAGACGGCACTTTCAAATCCGCGGATGCTCTGAAGGAGCTATACGGCAAGAAGGGAATTGACGGCGCGGAAGAGGTGATCGCCTACTGCCGCATCGGCGAACGCAGCTCGCACACCTGGTTCGTGCTGAAATATTTGCTGGGGTTTGGCAACGTGAAGAATTACGACGGTTCCTGGACGGAGTGGGGCAATCTGGTCGGCGCCCCCATCGAGAAAGAAATCGCCGTCGCCGCACACTAGAGCAAATGATTGGCACGGGCGGGTCCGGGGTCGCGCGATCGGGGCCCGCGCGTTGCTTTCGGTTCGCGCGACGCTTACTCCGGAATTTGATTCGCCGGAACGCCGTTGCGTCGCGCTTCGTCCTGCAGCGCACTGATCTTTGCCGCAATGTCCTCGCGCTGCTTTTGCGCGCGGACCAACTCATCGCGCCAGTCATCAATCTTCGCGCCGCCGACGTGGCGCGTGGAGTTCACCGTGTCGCCATTCAGCGCTGCCTGCAGTTGCGCGATCTGTTCGTCCAGCGGCGGCAGCTTTTCCTGCCATCTCGTGATCTCGGTCTGATATTGCTTGGCGTTCTTGCCGCCCTTGGCATTTGCCGCGGGCTTGCCGTTTACCGGCTTGTTGCTTGTATTTGAGAAAGTCGAAATCGCGTCGTTGCTATGGACGTCCTTCATGTCTTCGTTCGTCCACACTTTTTTCGCAGGCGCTGACGCTGCTGTATTTGTCGCGGAGGTCGCGCCATTCGCGTTGGCGGTGGCAGATGCGCTGGCCTGAGCCGGAACCGCTGCCGCTGAACTTGCGTCTGCCGCCGGAGCCGCTTGGCCCGCAGCACTACCTTGCGCGCGCGCCACTCCCGGCGCAGAAACCGCCGCCGCAACGGCCAGGGCCCCGACAAACAGCAGCGTTCGCCTATTCATAACGCCTCCTCGAACTAGGTGTAAGCGACCAGCAGGGTGACCAGTAACTGACCAGCAAGCTCCGAGCAGCAAAGTCCTCAGACGCCGACTAGCAATTGGACGGGAGGGTACGGAGCCGCACTAGGACTATTGTGCGCCCATTGCTACCAAGTTGAACCCGGGTTGGACCGAAAGGTTACGGGTCGCCATACAGCGCTTTGCCGCTCGCCAGCTCGTTCTGCGCGATCGCCAACGCCTGTTTGGGCGGCCCCACGCGGCGATACTGGCGCGCTTCCACGTACTGGTGCTGCTCGAATGTGAAAAGGAATTTGCGCGCTGTGAAATCGTATTGATAGCGCGTGGGCAGCCAGATTCCCGGAGCGATTTCCTCTTGCTGCATAAAAAACACACCGCCGCGATAAAGTTTCCCTAGAATCCCACCGCCAAAAGAAATGTCGCGCATCACGTGCGCTTCTCCGCGCGCCAGCTGATTGGCGTCGCGATCCACCCAGATCTTCGCCGTGACGCGCGTCAGCACATCCTGCACCAGCGTGCGCGGATGAAAATTTGGATTCGGCTGCTCCTCGTAGACATCGCAAACGCGACCATTGCAAGTCTCCTGCCCTGCCCATGTGGTCTGGAAAGCCTCCTGCGTAGCATCCAGTAGTTCCTTGCGCTCGTCCTTCCTCTTCTGCCATTTCGCGTACGCCGCTTTGGTTCTGGAATCTTCCGGCTTCAGCATCAGCTCCAGCAACTCTTCCCAGGCCACCAGTTGCTTGCGATATTCCGCCGGATCCACCGGCCGGTCACCTTCCTTCAAGAGCAGCTTCATCGTACCGGTGCCAGTGGGCACTATGCGATAAGTTTTATCGTCGAGCACTCGCGGCGTCGCGCCTCCGGTGCGATCCACGTGGTGCTCTATTCGCTCGTACTGTTCCAGCGCTACGTCGTTAGCGTGCTGGTGCTCCAGCAGCACTTTCGCGCGAGCCGCGATTTCCGCCTCCGACGGAGGCCGCACTGTCCCGGATTGGCTGTCCGGCCGTTTGCCCGCCAAGCCAGCGCCTGCTGACGCCCATTTTCCGGCAGGCCGCGTAGCCGATCGGCCCGACGCCCCCGCCAGGCTCGCCAGCGCCAGCGCCGCAGCCAGACCTGATGCCGTAAGTCCTTTTGCCATATTGGAAGTGCCCGTGAGTGGGATGCTCTCCGCCATAAAATGGACTGTAGTTTCAATTCTACCCGAATCCTCCGCCGAAACCTCTGGCCGCAAGCGCGGTCCTCGCCCTCTGCTCGGCATTTCGAGCGCCAAAAAACTATCCGTAACCTGAAGTTTTTCCCGGCCCATATCCGTCTAATATAGTGACAGCCATGAAGTCCTCCCCATCCCTATCTGAAGCCCGGCAGACGCTCGCCGCTCTGCGCGAAACCGTGTGGATCGCGCTCGATACCCTGCGCGCGCATAAACTGCGCACATTCTTAACCCTCCTGGGCGTGATCCTGGCCGTCACCACGCTCGTCGCCGTGATCTCCGTTCTCAACGGACTCAACGTCTACGTCGCCGATAAAGTCGCCAACCTGGGTGCCAACGCTTTCGTGATAGACCGCATCGGCATCGTCACCAACCAGCAGGAATGGTTCAAAGCTCGCAGACGTCCCACGCTGGGCATGGACGATCTGGAAGCCCTGCGCAATGGAATGAAGCTCGCCGACACCATCGCCGGAGAAATGGCAACCTTCGCCGACGTGCGCCACGGCAACGACCTCAGCGAAGACGTACGCATCATCGGCGCCACTCCCACTTTCGCTTCCATCCGCGACATTGACGTCTCCAACGGCCGGCTGCTCACCGATATTGACGAAGCTCATCGCGCCGGCGTTTGCGTCATCGGCACCGACGTCGCCAATAAATTATTTCCAGGCACCGATCCGGTGGGCAAAGAAATTCGCGCTGGCCAAGGACAGTACACGATCGTCGGCGTCGCCACGCCCAAGGGCAACGTCCTCGGTCAGCCGCAAGACAATTTCCTGATGGTTCCGCTGGGCACGTATCGCAAGGAATGGCTTACGGCGCAGGATTCCGTCACGTTTTTCGTTCAGGCGCGCGGTCCGGAATTTATGGATGCCGCGGAGGACGAAGCCCGCATGATTCTGCGCTCGCGCCACCACCTGCCGTATCAGACCGAGGATAATTTCGCCATCATCGCCCCAACCTCGATTATGGGTTTGTGGAATCGCATCACGGGCAATGCCTTCGGCATTGCCATCTGGATTACTTCCGTATTTCTGGTAGTGGGCGGCGTGGTGATCATGAACATCATGCTCGCCAGCGTCACCGAGCGCACCCGCGAAATCGGCCTGCGCAAATCGCTCGGTGCGCGCCGCCGTCATATCATCCTGCAATTTCTGGTGGAATCATCCGTCCTCGCGGGATTGGGCGGATTTCTCGGCGTAGTGGCCGCAGTGGCCATCAGTCAGCTCGTGCGCGTGCTTTCGCCGATCCCGATTTCCACGCCATTTTTTTCCATCCTGGTTGCGCTGGTGCTTTCCACCGCCGTGGGTTTGTTTTTCGGCATTTACCCGGCGATGCGTGCCGCCCGCCTGGACCCGATCGAAGCTCTGCGGGCGGAGACTTAGGACAACTCCATGCAAAGTGACTTCCGCGAAAATCTCCACCTCGCGCTGGACACAGTTCGCGAGCACAAGCTGCGCAGCTTCCTCGCCATCCTGGGCGTGATGATTGGTGTCGCGCTCATAATTCTGGTCGTCGGCCTGGTGCAAGGTTTTCGCCAGACGATTCAGGACGAAATCGTCTCGGAAGGAATTGATACCGCTTTCGTTTCGCGTTTCGATCAAGGCCCGCAAAACGGCCGTCGTCCCAAGGACGAAAAGCTGCGCAAGCCGCTCACTCTGGAAGACGCCATGGCCGTCCGCCAGCTTTGCCCCGCAATAAAAGAGATCGCCGTCTCCGCCTTTCAGTGGCAGCTATCCCACACCGCGCGTTATCAGGGCATTGAAATCGACGGCACCGATTTTCGCGGCACTTTCCCCGCTTATCTCGCCGTCTATTCCAACGCAACCATGAAAGCCGGCCGCTTCTTTACCGAAGCCGAAAACGAGCATCGCGAGAATGTAGTGGTCATCGGCGAAAATGTCGCCACCACTTTCTTTCCCACCATTGAAGATGCCATGGGCAAGGAAATTCTGGTGGACGGCTCGACTTATCTGGTCGTCGGAGTATTCGAAAAGCCGCCGAACGGTTTCGGCACGGACGATGAAGATCGCCGCACCGTCATCCCCTATTACACTTTTATGAAGCTGTATCCCAGCAGCTACGAGCTCGGTTACCGCTTCCTGGCGTATTCCGGCAAGCTCGATGCCGCCGTGGATCAGATCCGCGAAGTTCTGCGCCGCCGCCGCGAAGTTCCTTACGACAAGCCGGACAATTTCTCCATTCAGACCCAGGTGGAAGTCGTGCAGAAATTCAACGACATCATTGGCGGCGTCGTTCTCGTCGTCATCGTGCTCAGTTCCATCGGCCTGCTCATCGGCGGCATGGGCGTGATGAACATCATGCTGGTGTCCGTCACCGAGCGCACGCGCGAAATCGGCGTGCGCAAAGCCATCGGCGCACGCAGTCGAGACATTACCTGGCAATTCCTGTTCGAAGCCATGACCCTCACCGGAACCGGCGGCATCATCGGCATTATCGTAGGCAGCGCCATCGTGTTTCTGATTCCCTTGGTTAGCCCGCTGAAAGCCGTAGTCCCCGCATGGGCGATAATCATCGGCTTCACCGTTTCCGTCAGCATTGGTTTGATCTTCGGGGTCTGGCCCGCAACCAAAGCCGCGCGCCTCAACCCCGTCGAAGCCCTGCGCTACGAATAGTCCGGCGGACTAGCGAAGTTTTTCCGCGCCCTGGTCAGAGTCCAGCACAATCGTACTTTTCGGATTAAGTTGCGGCACTCCGTTCGGACCCATCACGTAGGGGAATCCCTCCGGATCCTGCAGTGCGCCGCCCACGAATCCTGCGTCGCGAAGTTCTTGTATCGAGGCAGGGAAGCGGCCGAATTTTCTCCAGTAATCTTCGGAGCTTTCGTTCAATCTCTTCAGACCCAGCGCCGCGTCCAGCGCATGAATATGCTGCGTCGCCCTGCGGCGGATCAGTTCGTCTTTGGTGTTGGAATACACTTCGATCCAGATCAGCTTGGAAGTCTCCAGCGCATTGCCCGCTTCGGCCACGCGCGCGGCCATCACTTTCATCCATATCTGAGAATGCGGATTCTTGCTGCCTTCCAGATATGCCTCTGCCGCCTTTGGGTAATCCTTCAAATGGATCGAATAGAGAAATCCCAGATCCTGATAGAGCCGCCATTCATCGGGATTTTCCGCGATGCCACGCTTTACCAGGTCCACCGCCTGGTCCGTGCGTCCAGGACCTACCGGCGGCTCCTCCGAAAGAAAAACCGCTCCGAACCGGTAAGCGATCATCAGTTTCGGATCCAGCGTGGTAGTGATGTCCAGCAACGGCCACAGGGATTCGTAACTCGCCCCGGGTTTGCGCGCCCTTCTGCCGTAATACTGCACGACGCGCGTCCAATAGATGTCCGCAAGCAGCGGCTCGTATCCCAAGCTCAGTTTCTGCAGCAGCCAGCCGGAACGCAGCAGCAGTTCATCCTTGTCCTGATTCATGACGCGCGTATCGGAGTCAATACGCAGCTGCAGCGCCGCGCACACTGCGAGCAACAGCGGCACCCCCACCAGCGCCAGCAGCAACGCTCGCCTGTGGCTTTTATTGTGGCTGTAAATGCTCATTTCAGATTGCGCCTGGAAAATACAGCCGACGCAGCCACCAGAATCAGCGCCACATACAGCCCTGCGTACAGCGTGTTGTGCCAGATCAGCGCCCTGGGCACGGTTTCGCCGTGCGCCGCTGCGGCGATCACGCCGAAATTATGAAAATTAGGCAGCACGTAGTAGACGAAGCGCGTGATGGCCGCCACCGCCCGGTTCTGTGTGAACTGGCTGAGACCCAATATCCCCGGCGCGAAAACTCCCGCGACGTAAATTCCCAGCGTGTACAGAGTCGAAAGCATCGGGCTGGTAAAGCAGGAAAAGAACAGCGCCAGCGCCGTCACCAGCGCCAGCTCCAGCAAGATAAAATAAACCGCCACCAGAATCGTCGCGTCGGTCCGCTCGAATTTTCCGCTCACGCAGTACAACGCCAAGCCGAGCCCCAGCGTCATCAACGAAGTGTTCACCACCAGCGTCAGCAGCAGGCCGCCAAATTTCCCCACCAGGAATTCCCAGCGCCGGATCGGCTTGGATAGCAGGCTGTACAGCGTGCGCTTTTCCATTTCCTTGTACACCAGCCCCACGCCGATAAAAATCGCCATGATGATTCCAAAAACCGAAATCGCCGAAAGGCCCAGGTTGATGATCACCATCCGCTCGATCCCGATCGAAATCTGCCCCACCAGGATCGCCGCGCCGATCATCATCAGCGCGAAAAATATCAGGTTGTACAGCACGCGGTCGCGTACCGCTTCGCGAAAAGTATTGATCGCCACCACTCCCGGTAACGCGCTCATTGCACACCCACTTCCGTCGCGGGCACCGCCGATTTCTGCCGCCCAACCAGATTGAAAAAATAATCCTCCAGCGATGGCCGCAACGGCGCCACCGAAAGAATGCGCCCCTGGCACCCCCGCAATTGCTCCAGCACCGCGTACAACTCCTCTTCCGCCACTTCAATGCGATAACGGTTGCCGATATTTTTAGCGCGCGCCGCAATATTGGGCGGCAACGGCTGTTCCTTGGCTACTTCGAACAGAATTTCCATCCCTTGCACTTCCATGGACACAATTTCCCCCGGCGAACCAATCCCTCGCAATTTTCCTTCGACCAGCACCGCCACGCGGTCGCACAACATTTCCGCATCGGAAAGGATGTGCGTGGAAAAGAAAATCGTGCGGCCCTGCCGCTTCAAATCCAGAATGATGTCGCGCACTTCGCGCCGCCCCACCGGGTCCAGCCCAGACATCGGCTCGTCCAAAAATACCACCTGCGGATCGTGCAGAATCGCCTGTGCAATCCCAACGCGCTGCAGCATACCTTTGGAAAATTTCCGCAGTTGCACGTCCGCCGCTGTCGCCAGCCCCACCAGACCCAAAAATCTCGTCACGCGCTCGTTCCGCTCCGCCGCGTTGTAGCCGAAAAAGCGCGCGAAATATCCCAGCAGCTCCCGAGCCGTCAGGTAATCGTAAAAATAGGGCTGCTCGGGCAGGTACCCGATCTCGCGATGCATGCGCACGTCGTTTATCGAACGCCCGCGCACCCGTGCCGTTCCCGACGTCGGGAAAATCAGCCCCATCATCAGCTTCATCGTGGTGGTCTTGCCCGCGCCGTTCGGTCCCAGGAATCCGAAGGATTCCCCCTCGTCCACCTGCAGCGTCAAATGGTCCAGGGACCGGCGCATTTTTTTCCGCCAGAACCCCACCGGATAGTCCTTGGTCAGTTGTTCGATTTCGATTGCTGGATTCGCCATGGCTCCTCATTATGAATTTTTCCAGCGCACAACGGTTCATGTCAATTCCCTGGTGTTGCCTTCCTCTACACAGCTCCGCCCCAGGCCTGGGAGGGAATTCCGCGGCGCTATTTCGATATTGCAAACGGCTCTGAAGTTGCGCCCGTGATTCCGCGCCCAGGTGACGGAGTTTGCGGATGCGCGAGGTTGCGCAGGGCGCCCAGGAAAACTTCCGTTCGGCAAACGAATATTGAATTCAATCACACGAACGCAATCTGCCAATTCTTCGCTGTGATCGTGCGCTGCGCCGCGTCCCCACGCCCAGACCGCCGCGCCCGCTGCAACTCGCAAAATTCTTGCGCCGCAATTTTCATTCGCGCGCCAAAAGACATTTCCCGCATCTACTGCAGGGTGCGGCTGTTAGCATACCCACCACAATAGGTAGACGTTTTCGACACCCTGAGCCTAAGATTTTGTGCTTTGTTTATGAATTTTTCTTGACAAGTTTTCCACAACCCCCGATACTGCGCTTCCAAGCTCGGGGGAGAATTGGTTGGCTGCAGCTCTTTCGCTGCCCCCAACCAGTCGTAGAGCCGGACCGAGTTAAACGAAAATCTAGAGGGGCCTTACCCCATTTAACGCCGCGCCTCGGTTTTTTTGCGCGGCTTAGCTGGGCTTTTGTCTCTTTTTTTTCGGCGCGAACGGCAGTGATTGCCGCTCGAGGGTCCCACTGCTCCCCCACAGTCAATGATTGCGTGTACCGCTACGGTGCACATCACATCACGCACGGGGCGCAGTTTAGGGGTAGAATAGAGGTTCTGCTCCCGCACGGCTCCCCGGCTCACATCTATATGGCACCACTGCCTGCGCGGAGGCAAAATGGCTGAAACAAAGACGGTATGGAACAGTATGGCCGAAACAAATCAGCTTACGCGGCGCGCCACCGGACTGGAATTCCAGCGGCGGTTCACCGACGGTAAAGTTTCTCCTTTCGACAAAGTTGAGTGGGAACGTCGCACTGCTCTGATTGGCAATGATAAAGGTCAGGTAATCTTCCGCCAGGAAAACGTGGAGGTCCCCAAGTCCTGGTCCATGACGGCCACCAACATCGTGGCTTCCAAGTACTTCCACGGCAAGCCCAACACCCCCGAGCGCGAAACCTCGGTGCGCCAGTTGATCGGCCGTGTGGTGGACACCATCGTCCGCTGGGGCGAAGAGGGCGGCTACTTCGCCAGCCCCGAATCCAAAAACATTTTCCGCGACGAACTCACTCACCTGCTCGTCGAGCAGAAAGTCGCATTCAATTCCCCCGTGTGGTTCAACGTCGGCGTGCAAGCCAAGCCGCAATGCTCCGCGTGCTTCATCAATTCGGTCCAGGACAACATGGATTCCATCATGAACCTGGCCAAGACCGAAGGCATGCTCTTCAAGTGGGGCTCCGGCACCGGCACGAACTTCTCCACGCTGCGCGGCAGCAGGGAATCGCTTTCCGGCGGCGGTATCGCCTCCGGCCCGGTCAGCTTCATGAAGGGCTTCGACGCCTTCGCCGGCGTCATCAAGAGCGGCGGCAAGACGCGCCGCGCCGCCAAGATGGTCATCCTCAACGTCGAACATCCCGACATCATGGAGTTCATCCAGTCCAAGACCAAGGAAGAGCGCAAAGCCCACGTGCTGATCGAGCAGGGTTACGATCCCGCGATTGACGGCGAAGCTTACACCTCCGTCTTTTTCCAGAACGCCAATCACTCCGTACGCGTTACCGACGATTTCATGCGGGCAGTAGAAGAAGACCGCGACTGGTGGACCCGCAACGTCAACGACGGCAAGCCTTGCGAAAAATTCCGCGCGCGCGACCTGCTGCGCGAAATGGCGGACTCCGCCTGGCGCTGCGGCGATCCCGGCATGCAGTACGACACCACCGTGAACCGCTGGCACACCTGCAAGGCCACCGACCGTATCTACGCTTCCAATCCGTGCTCGGAGTATATGTTCCTGGACGACACGGCTTGCAACCTGGCTTCGCTCAACCTGATGAAGTATCTCGGCTCCAACGGTCAGTTCGACGCCGACTCGTTCAGCCACTCGGTCGACGTCACCATCACCGCGCAGGAAATCCTGGTGGACAACGCCAGCTATCCCACGGAAAAGATCGCGCGCAATTCGCACGACTACCGTCCGCTGGGCATCGGCTACGCCAACCTCGGCGCGCTGCTTATGTCCCTCGCGCTTCCTTATGACTCCGACGGCGGTCGCGATTTCTGCGGCGCCATCACCGCGCTGATGACCGGCGAATCCTACGCACAATCCGCGCGCATCGCCGAACGCATGGGTCCCTTCGGCGGCTACCCGCGCAATCGCGAAGCCATGATTGACGTCATCCGCATGCACCGCGATGCGCTGCGTCCCATCAAAGAAGAACAGGTGCAGCCTTCACTGTTGCGCGCCGCACGCAAAGCCTGGGACGATGCGCTCGAGCTTGGCGAAAAGTTCGGTTACAAGAATTCGCAGGTTTCCGTGCTCGCTCCTACCGGCACCATCGGCTTCATGATGGATTGCGACACCACCGGCATCGAACCCGACCTCGCGTTGGTGAAGCAGAAGAGGTTGGTCGGCGGCGGCGTCATCAAGATCGTCAACAACACCGTTCCGCAGGCCCTGATGAATCTGGGGTATCCCACCGAACAAGTCGCCCAAATCGTGGATTACATTGACGCCAACGCAAAAATCGAAGGCGCACCCGGACTGAAAGAAGAGCATCTTGCTGTTTTCGATTGCTCGCTTTCTCCCATGGGCGGCGGACGTTCCATCGCCTGGCGCGGTCACCTGCGCATGATGGCGGCGGCCCAGCCCTTCCTTTCCGGCGCGATCAGCAAGACCATCAACATGCCGGAAGAATCCACCGTCGAAGACATCATGCAGGCCTACATCGAATCGTGGAAGTACGGCCTGAAAGCCGTGGCCATCTACCGCGACAATTCCAAACGCTCGCAGCCGCTTTCCGCCGCCAGCAAAAAGGAAGACGAAAAGCCGGCCGCTGCAGCAATCCCGGTTGCAGAAGCCGCAGCTGCTCCTGTCGCGTCCGCGCCTCAGCAGGCGGAGCTTTTCGCGCGTGGCGCAAGCCGCCGCAAGCTTCCAAACGAGCGCAGTTCCATCACTCACAAATTTTCCATCGGCGGCCACGAGGGCTACCTCACCGTCGGCAAGTATGAAGACGGCGCTCCCGGCGAAATCTTCATCAAGATGGCTAAGGAAGGCTCCACACTTTCCGGCATCATGGACGCCTTCGCTCTGTCCGTCTCCATCGCGCTGCAATACGGCGTGCCGCTGCGCGCGCTGGTGGATAAATTCGTCAACTCGCGCTTCGAGCCTTCGGGCTACACCGGCAATCCCAATATCCGCTACGCAAAATCCGTGGTGGATTACATCGGGCGCTGGCTCGGCGCGAAATTCATCTCGCCCGATTACCTCGATATAGACGCCACCGCCGAATCCGAAGCTCCGGTCACAACAGCTGCAGCGATGGCACACGCGGTAGCTCCAGCGGCCGCCGCGAAGCACGCTGACGCAGACGCTTCCACGCGCCAGCGCGCCACCATAGACGACGCGCCGTCCTGCTCGGAATGCGGCATGTTAATGACCCCCAACGGCAGCTGCTACAAATGCTCCAACTGCGGCGGCACCTCAGGCTGCAGCTAAGAACGACAAACCAGCAGCAAGTTTTTCGCGAAGTCAAAACGAAGGAAGGCTGACCGAAAGGTTTTAAACGGGCGGGTCCTACCGGGATCCGCCCTTTTTTGCGTCGCCAAGATTTACGCCTCAGGCGCCGCCGACTTCCGCAACGACCTTACCGCTGCATAGCCCAGCAGCATCACCGCCACTAGCAGCACCAGCCAAAGAAAAATGTCATGCGTCTCCGTCCAAGGCCGCGCATCCACCCAACCCGGGTTCACCTCTTCCGGCCCCAGTTGCCCCGTCGCCGCGACCAGCTTCGCGGCGTCGACGCGCCGCGCCAAGTCGTACTCCGCGCCCTGCGCTCGTTCCTGCCCATAAATCAGACGGTAACTTCGCCCCGGCTGCTGCTGGAAGGCAATGTGCTGCGGCGTGATGTACAGCTTTGGCGCGGCCACAACCAGAGGCGCGTCGTTTCCATTCACAATTTCCACCCGCAGGTAACGCGATCGCCCCCAACTGCTGTTAACCACCACCGCCAGCTGTTCCTGCTGTGCCTCAGCCTGCCGGTAGCGATAAATTTCCGCGGACTGGAGGGAATTCCAATCCTCGCCATGGATGCTCGACGCTATGTCCACCGAGCGAATGAATTCCGGCGGCGCGCTAACCTCGAATCGCAACTCTGTCACCAGCGGCAAAACCGCGCCCCACTCGGCATGCCACACGCTTCGCCCCGGAGGCTGTTTTGCATCGGCGATCAGCGACATTTCCAGCGGAACGCGCTCGGCCGGCTCCGTCGTTGCGTGCAATATCTCCGCGCCGGTTACCAGGAATCGCTGGCTGCCATCCAAAATTCGCACGCGCAGATAGTGCGCGTTATTTTCCGAGTAATGCACCAGCTGCGTGCCTTCGTGCGCATTCTTCAGGAACCGGAAAATCGGAGCGCGCTCCTGCACCATCCTCCAGACATGCCCGTCGTCGCTCGCCTCCACCTGCACCCACTCGATGAAGTCCCTCGCGTTCGCCTCGATTCGCACCGTGTTGTGAAACGGCGCGTGCGCCCCCGCATCCACCACCAGCTGCGTGTAGGCTCCCGCGCTAAAACTGTTTTCGCGCAAAGTCGTGGGCAACGCAGAGGATTTCGAACTTCCAACGTTTTGAAAAATCACGTAGGGAATTTCCGTGCCTCGGTCGTCAATCACGCGCAGATCGGCCAGCCCCGTATCGGTATGTAGGTATAGATCAGGAGGCGCGACCACGCCCGCAAGCTGCTCGGTGCCCGTAGGCGCCAGCTGAATCGCGCGCGAATAATGCCAATGCTTCCAAGCCGCGGGCAGCGGCGTCGCCGCAAGCGCCGCTAAAGCCGCCAGCAGCGCCGCGCCAATCACGCCAAGCACCAAAACTCCTCGCCGCCATCGCGCCAGCAAAGCGAAAGACAAACGCAAACGCCCGCTCACGCCTTCCTCTCCTCCTTCCGCCCCAGCAATTGTCGTTGGTAGTAGAACGAAATCAACAGCAACGCGAGACCGAGCAGCAAAAACGAAACGATCCGGTAAAATCTCTCCAGGAACGAAAGGTCAAAAAGAAAAACCTTCACGATCACCACGCCCAGCAGCACCAACGCCTGCCAGCGTATCGCCTGCGACTTCTTCCAGAATCCCGCACCCAGCAGTCCCAGCGCCCAAACCAGCCACAACATCGAAAGCGCCAGCTCCTGCGCGTGCCCGCGATCAATTCCCAGCGAGTGCATGCGCCCAAACAGGTCCCACACTTCCAGTGACAACGCCGCCAGCGCCAAAATATTCGCCACCACTGCCGCGATCACAAAATCCATGCTTTCCTGCTCGCCCAGCTCCTCATCGCTGGTCGCCGCGAAATAGCAACTCAGCGCCATGCAAGCCACGCAAATCGCAAACGTCGCAAACCGCGCATTCAGCAAAAAAGTATCCGCCGGAATCGGAATCAGCGCCAGCCGCCCCGCCACAATCGCGAACAGCGCCAATCCAGCCCAGCGCAACGCCGCGAATCGCACCCGCAATCCGCTCCAGATCAGCACCGCGCCCTGCACTGCCCACGCAATCGTGATCCATCGCCCGTCCAGCCGTATCGGAATCGCCAGCGCCACAAAAGTCAACGCCAGCCCCGCGTACAAAATCCGCGCCAAGCGCATTTCCGCGCCGCGCTTTTCCGGCAGCATGCGCTCCGCCGCCAAATGCACTGCAGCCAGCGCCAGCACCGCCACCGTTAAAGCCCAGCGATTTTCAGGCCACAGCATGTCGCGCAGCGCCGCCAGATACGCCAGCGAATTCACCAGCACAATGCCGGCTTCGAGTCCGGAAAGCCCGCCGTCGCGCCAGCTGCGCACCAACGGCAACGCCGCAAACAAAACAAAAAACACCGTCGCGAACAACACGGTCGTCGCCAGCTCATCCGCCCGGTAAAAATCGCTGTACCATCCCCAGAAATAAACCAGCGTCGCCACAAATTGCGTCGGCGGCAGCGATTTCCAATCGCGCGCCCAGGCGATGCCCAGCACTCCCGCACCTAGAATCGTCAAATACGTGAACAGCGCCACTTCGTGATTCTGGCCGGTGCTCACCAGGATCGGCGTAATCAGCCCGCCCACTAGCGCCAGGAACGCAATCCGTTCGGAGTTGCGCCCCACCGCCACCACCAGCGTCACCGCCGTCACCGCGATCATCGCCATGAACGCAATGTCCTGCGAAAAAATGTGGTAGTAATGCCAGCCCGCCCACAACGACAAATACAGCACCGCCGCGCCCAGGCCCGCGATCCCCTCCGAAAAATATTTGTACCCGCGCGTCAGCAGGTGCTGGCTCCAAGGAAACAACACGCTGCCAGCAAGCAGTCCAATTCCCACCCGCCCGCGCGGCCCCACCCAATTATTGTCGAACGCGTATTTCAAAAAGAAGGTCACCGCGAACAGCAGCGCCAGAATTCCCACGTAATTCAGCCACCGCCCTGCGACCATCGCCTCGAAGTTCCCGTCACCACCGTGCCGAGCCGCCGCGTGTTCAGGGACCGGTGCCGATGTGTGTGCAGGCGAGGAAGGCGATGCAGCTGGCGTAACGGGCGCGGAAACGACGGATGGCCGTGCAGGCTGCGAAGGTAAAGGTACCGACGCTGGCGGGGCAGTCGGGACAGTAGGAGGCTGCGCGAGGGCCGTAGGCATCCGGGCAGTTTCCTGATGCCGAGCCTCAGCCTGCGGAGCAGGCAGTGCCGCCAACCCCTTCTCGATCTGCGTCAACCGTTGCTCCAGCGCATAAATCCGCCGGATCAACTGAGCCGCTTCCGCCCCCACGCTTTGCTTCAACGTCCTGACATTGACATACGCGGCGATAGCCAGCACAGGTACACCAATGAGGAAAAGGGCGGCAAGCAGGACGAATAGCGCGGCGCCGGCTGGCATATTTGAGAGGGTGCGCGAAAACTGAGGGAATTACATCACAGGTAAGAAAGAGGGGCAATCCAGTTGCCGCAAACCGGCGTCCAACCTGCCAACACAAAAAAATAGGGGGCCCCGTCGGGCCCCCTTTATGCTCTACCCCTAGTTCCGGTTCCAGCGCGGCGAAACCGGCCCACCCCGGGATAAGAGACAGCCACACTACAGATTGCACGCCGGTTGCCAGCTGATTGCCTATTCCCTGAGAGACACTACGCGCTGTGCCTACTGGGTTTAGCTCCCGTAGAACGGAGATCGCCTATGGTATTGCGGTTTGAACATCCACTTTCTGAAAGCGCGCCGCCATTTTTCTATGTTCTTTGGAAGAAAATTGAGCCTAGCCCCGAGCGCGAACCCTGAATCGCTTCCACACGAACCACCCCGGAACCAGCAAAACCGCGAGCCAGAACAAGAGCGCCGGCCCCACCGCAAACAGGAAAACCAGCAGCGCAACCGCGCCGTCCTCGAGGTTGGTAAACCCCTCCACCAGCGAGTTTCGGATCTTCATGCCAGTTGAAACCGTCCCCGACCCCAAAACTTGCCGGTACTCCTCGTTCAGGTTCACCTGCACAGTCGCGTAATTCACCCGGTGCAGCAGCAGCGCGCTCTGCCCCTGCATGCTCTCGATCTCTCCCCGGACGCGCGCCAGCTCCCGTTCAGCTTCCAGCACGTCCTGTAGTTTCCCCGTGCGCGTCCCCAGCAGCTCAATCAGACGCTGTTCAGTAGCCCGCGCGCTCTTCAGTCTCGCTTGCAGGTCCACATACTGATCGCTCACTTCCTCGTTGGAACGCGTTTCCTCTTCGACGTGCCCCAGCTTGCGCACATCGGCCAAGAACCCATCGAGCTGCTGCGTCGGAATCCGCAGCGATGCCGCGAGTTCCCGCGCATTCCCGTTCTGCGCCTTGGCGTCCAGCTTTTCCACGTACCCGAGGTGCGCCGCAGCCAGCTTTTCGATCGCCGCGCTGGCCTCGTCGTATTTCGTCGCCAAAACAGCCAGCGAAGCCGTCTCTACAATCATCGGCGCAACATTTTCCGGCGCCTTTCGTTCGTCGCCTGCAGCAGATGGCGGAGGCGCCGGCTCGGTCGCTGTCGCCGGCGGTACCATCTGCGTTGCGGAAAACTTAGCAGCGCTTTGATAGACACTCGTGCCGGATTGCGTCGCAGCGGGCTCGTCGTTGCTCAACCACGACTTGTAGTTGCGGGGCTCCTGGCTCAAAGAACGGGAACTGGCGAGCTCGTGCGACAGGCGTCTGGGGATGCTGACAAGCAGCATCGCCACCACAATCACGGTGACCGCAAATGCCCAAGCGCGTGGATGCGAAAATATTCCCCGCCATTTCCAACCTCTGTGCTCGGTTGCATCCTTTGCGCGCGTCGCGCTCGAATATTTGCCGGAATCCAGCGCAGCCAGCACCGATTCGTTCATCCCCGCGGCAGGACGCTCCACCTCAAAACTCAGCATCCTCTCGGAAAGCGCGCGAAAGCCTTGCGCAACTTCCTGGCACTCGCTGCAACTCACCAGATGCGCCGCCAGCGCAGCCGCTCGCCGCGCTTCCAACTCGCCGTCGAGATAAGCCATCACCTCCTCGGCGTCAAACGCGTGTTCTGCATGTCGTTCCATAAAATTCCTCGGCTTCGACCCTTCACTTCACGGGCATCAATTGGTTTTTCAACGCCGCCCGCGCCCGGAATAAACGCGAGCGCACCGTATTCACCGGCAGGCGCAGCGCCGCACCAATTTCGCCGTAACTAAGCTGTTCGTACTCGCGCAACATCAAAATTTCCCGCTCGCTGTGTTCCAAGTGCTGCAAAGCCTTGCGCACCCAGATTCCCGCATCACTGTTCTCCGCGGTGTTTCCCTGCGCCGCCCGGCCATCGAGCTTCTCGTTCTCGGCAACTTCGCGTCCCGCCTTCCGCCGTTCCGCCGCCACCAGATGAATCGCGATCCCATACAAATAACTGCGAAAACTCACCCGCGGCTCATAGCGCCGCACATTCTGCAAAAGCGCCAGAAAACATTCCTGCGCCAATTCCTCAGCCCGCGCCGGATGCTCCAGCCTCCGCCGAAAAAATCCGTAGATAGGCTCGCGATAGCGCTCGAACAACTCGACGAACGCTTCCGGCGCCCCCTGCTGGAACTCCAATATGAGCTGGTCGTCGCTATTCATGAAAAGCACCGCGCCGCTTCCGCCCTGCCCTCTCCCGCCGCCGAACCTCGCTAACTGTTCCGACCCGCGTCCGTCACTACTTAGAATGTCGCCACCCGCAAAAAAGTTCCCGTCTTTTGCAGAGTATTTCAAGGAGGAACGAGAACTGTTCGTAACGGCGCCCCCGGGGCGGGGGTCCGACCGAAGAATAACGCCCTTCAGATTGGCAGCGAGGTACACTTTTCATGCCATCAGGGCAGATCGAGGCGCTCAGTTTCGCGTCGTGGCTACCGTTCCGAACCAGCGCCACGATCATCGGAGCCAAGATGAGTAAAGGCGATTCCTGCTTGACTCTGCTGCTCGCGCTGCTCAGTTTTGCTGCTGCTGTGCAGGCGGACACCGTAGTCAAGGTCGGCTCTACCGCGCCACCCCTTTCTACGAATGTGGTGTTGCAGGCACCGATCGGAGTTCACGCCACATGGGAAGAGTTGAAAGGGAAGGCCGTTGTCATCGAGTTCTGGGCCACCTGGTGCGGCGGATGTGTCGATAACATACCTCACATCAACGAGCTCGCAGAGCAATTCGCGTCTCGACCGCTGCAGTTCATTTCAATTACAGACGAAACGGACATCGAGCTAGTGAAGCGATTCCTCCTCCGTCACCCCATCCACGGTTGGGTGGCTTTGGACTCGAACGAAAGCACATTTAAATCATTCGGAATTGAAGGCCGCCCGCAAACATTGCTCGTAGACCGCAACGGTGTCGTTCGGGCGATAACCAATCCCACATCTGTCACAGCGCAAGTCCTGGAGGACTTACTGGCAGATAGACCACTCGATTTTCCGGAACTGCGGGCGGGTCCAGTCCTCGGTTTCGAACCAAACGCACCCATGCCGCTTTTGCAGGTACTCATCCGCCCCGCTGCGCCGGTAGCCGTAAGCGGTACTGCTCCTGGCGGCGTTTATGAAAAGAACGGAAGGTACGACGCCTACGGTGAGACGCTGCGCGACATTCTATCGGAAGCCTATCAAATCCCCACGCGCCGCGTCGAGGCACCGGAATGGTGTAGTACCGCGAGATACGATTTCTCCGTGGTGACGCCGCAGCATGAATCAGACCTGCGCTGGTTGCTGGTTAAGCAGGCCCTTGCGGCGACCTTCCGCCTGAAGCTGCACGAAGACATGAAAGAAACGCCAGTTTACGTTCTAAAAAAAATGGACGGACAACAACCGAAGCTTCGACTCAGCGCACTGCAGGGAAAATCGGGTCACTGGAACCGCGAAAAAGGTGAGTTTGAATCCATGGGTGCCCCAGTCCGGTCGCTCACTATCATTGCGCAGCGGGTTCTGGGCAAAGAGGTCTTGGATGAAACCGGCTTAACCGGGCGTTACGACGTCGACCTTAAGTGGGATCCCAGTGAGCCTGCTTCGTTGGTCGCCGCGGTTCGCAATCAGCTGGGTCTTGAGCTGGTGCTCGAACCCAGGAAGTTGGAGCACCTTGTTGTGGATTCGATACAACAAGCGCAGACATGGTAGCCGTCTCTACGCCCCAACCGCCTCGCGCAGCGCCTGCGCCAGCGCTTCCGTCCAGCGCGTTACATCCTCTGGCTGTTCGGCCTCCACCATCACCCGCGCCAGCGGCTCGGTCCCCGAATATCGCAACACCACGCGCCCCGATTTCCCCAGCGCCTTCTGCGCTTGCGCCAAACCGCGCGCAACTTTCGGCAGCGATTCCAGCGGTGGTTTCGACCTCACCCGCACATTCACAATTTTCTGCGGAAAAATTTTCAGATCGGCGAGCAAATCATCCAGCGGCCCACTGAGCGCAATGATCGAAGCCAATTTCAGAGCCGTCAGCATCCCATCCCCGGTCGTGGCATCATCCAAAAGCAAGATATGTCCGGACTGTTCGCCGCCCAAGTTCGCTCCGATGTGCAACATTTCTTCCAGCACATAACGGTCGCCCACGGCCGTCCGCTTCAACCTCAACCCGGATTTTTCCAGCGCTCGCTCCAATCCCAAATTTGCCATCGTCGTCCCGACGATCACATCGCCCTTCAGCCTTCCCGCGGATTGCAGATAACGCCCGAGCACCAACAGCACTCCGTCGCCATCCACCAGCCGGCCCGAACCGCTCGCGAAAATCGCGCGGTCCGCATCGCCATCGAAAGCGACGCCCAACGACGCCCCCGATTGCACCAGGCGCTTCTGCATCGCCTCCGGATGCAGCGACCCGCAATCCGCATTAATGTTCCGCCCGTTGGGGCTGTCATTAATCGCAATCACGTCGGCGCCCAGCGAACGGAATAGTCGCGGCGCGAGCTTGCTGGCCGCGCCGTTTGCACAGTCCATTACGATCTTCATCCCCGCAAAGCGCGCGTCTGGCAGCAGCGCCGCGCGCAGCCCGTCCAGATAATCGTCGTCAATCTTCTCGTTGTCATGCAGCTGCATTTCGCCGCGCGATTCCGGTGATTCATTGGACGCCAGTATGAATCGCTCCAACTCCGCTTCCACCGCGTCCGGAAATTTCATCCCGGTCGAGGAAATCAGCTTCACGCCGTTGTCGTGATAAGGATTGTGCGAAGCCGAAATCACGACGCCCGCGGCAAATCCCTCGTGATGCACCAGCCATGCCACTCCCGGAGTCGTCAGCACCCCCGCGGAAATTGCCTCCACCCCGGCCGCGGCCAAACCGCGCGCGATGCGATCTGCGATGTGCGGCCCCGATTCGCGCGTGTCTCTCCCGATCAGCACCCGCGCCTGCGCATCCGGCGAACGTCCGTGCGAACTCACGTATTCACCCAGCGCCAGGCCCACGCGATCCAGCGTGGCATCGTTCAGCGGGACTTCTCCCGGCACGCCGCGAATACCATCGGTTCCGAAAAGTTGTTTGGTCATCAATTGGTCATCGAATTGAAATTGCGCGCCGAAAAATCAGGCACGCGATTCTATCATTGCGCCGCTAGCCGAGTCCCGCCGCAAGCAAATCCGCCAGCGAAAACATCACCACGGCAGCGCCCTTCCCCGGGGGCCAGTGTATCCGCAGGCACACCGTTATTTGCGCGGCGCCGGCTGTGATATCGTACCGCCATGCCTTTAGAGGAAGAGAAAATCGTCTCGGCGAGCTCCGCTAGTGGAAGGATTATCGCCGCCGGAATCGTGATCGCCTTCTGTTACTGGGCGTCCTCGATTCTGGTCACGCTTTTGGTCGCAGTACTGCTCGCGTATTTTCTCGATCCGGTGGTCAACTTTCTCGAAGATTGGCACGTGCCGCGCGCTCTCGGCTCGCTCATCGTGGTTCTGTTCACCATCGCCTCTGTGCTGGTTGTCGCATGGAGCATGATCGAGCGCGTGGACCAATTCGGCCGCGACTGGCCGCTTTACCGCAAGCCCTTGCATCAGGTCGCCGCCGTCATCGAGCAAAAACTTGCGAACTTCGAAGAACACGTTTCGGAAATTGAGCCCGGCAGCACTCCCGGCGAACACGTCGTCTCCGTCGCAGACTCGCATCCCGTGCGCGCCGCTCTGCTCGCGCGCCTAAGTTCCTTGTACGAAGTCGTTGTCGCCGCCACGTTCGTGCCCTTTCTGCTTTTCTTCATGCTCGCCGCTAAGCGACAGGTGTGGCACGCCACCATGCAGTTATTTCCCGCCACGCGCCGCACCGAAGTGAAGGAAACCCTCGCGGACGTCACCATGGTGTTGCGCAGTTATGTCGTCGGCACCGCGCTGGTCGGCCTGATTCTGGTGGTCTTCAGTTGGCTTTTCTTTTGGGGCATGGGTCTGGATTTTCCATTCCTGCTCGGCTTGCTTTCCGGCCTGTTGAATCTGATTCCGTATCTCGGGGTGGTTCTTTCCTGGGTGCCGCCGATTCTCATCGGCATCAAACAGTTCCACACTCCAGGTCCGTTCATCGGCATATTCACGATACTCACGCTATTCCATTTCATCGCTAACAACTTGCTGGTTCCCGCGCTGGTGGGCTGGCGCGTTCGTCTCAACGCGCTCGCGCTGACCGTATCCTTGCTCTTTTTCGGCTTCCTCTGGGGCGCGATGGGCCTGCTGCTGGCCATACCCGTCACAGCCGTAATTAAAGTGATCTGCGACCACATCGAAGACCTGCAACCGATCGGACGCTGGCTCAGCGGCTAGCGCCCAGCGCGTGTAATCGTTCGATCACAGCCTTCATCGCCGCGCCATCCTGCGCAACCTGAAACATCCGAATCGCCGCAATCCCCGCGGATCCCGCGCGAATGCACTCTGCGGCGTTTCGCTCGCTCACTCCGCCAATCGCCACCACCGGAATCCTCACGCTGCGGCAAGTCTCCGCCAACCGCCCGACGCCCTGGGGTTCACCCATGCCGCGCTTGGACGGCGTATCGAATACAGGCCCAAAAAAAATGTAACTCGCGCCCGCGTTCTCCGCTGCACGCGCTTCCTCCCAACTGTGGCACGAAACTCCCACGGAAAATTCCGCCCGAGCGTTCCCGGCTCGACACCAACGCACTACGTCCCGCGCGCGCAGCGATTCTCGCCCCAAATGCACGCCAGAGGTGCCAGCCGCCAGGGCCACGTCCAACCGGTCGTTCACAATCACTCGCGCAACGCCTCGCCCAGCAACGGCTTCCCGCGCCAGCGCCAACAACTCCCCACCGGACAGATCCTTCTCGCGTATCTGCACCCAATCCACGCCAGCCGCAGCCGCCGCGCGAATTTTTCCCAGCACACCCTCGCCGCCCTCGCTCACTTGCAGCGATTTCCGGTCGGTCACATAACAAACAATCGGCGTTTTAAGTGCGGGTGACAACGGTGGAAGTCCGGCGGCGAAATGCTTCGAGCGCAAACAGCACGTTCATCACTCCCAGCCCTGAAATCATTCCGCGCAAGTACGGGTTTTTCAAAAAAATCGCCAGGGCGGGGTACTGATACAAAAAATAGTTCACGTCCCAAACCTCGGACCACGGCATCAGGATCAACAGCAGTCCCAGTTCCAGCCACAGCAGCAGCAGCACCACACGCAGAATCCGAGTCAGCATGATTGGCCTACGATTATGGGAGATTATCGCCAGAGTCGCAACCGGTCCGCACATTTATCCGGCTGCGATTGCCAAAGAATCGAGCCGGTTCAGCGCTGCCTGTTGTCGTTTTCGTGCCCGGCAACGCACAAACGATCAACCGTGCCCCGCCCACCGCGCCGAAACCCGATAAAATTATCGCGAAATGAAAAATTGCGGGCTCGAGCGAAAATCGACCGACCCGGCGGACCAGCGACGCCATCAGGCATCGCTGCATGCGAGCGTCACGCTACTGGCAGTCCTGCTCTCTGCGCTAACCGCCTCGTCCACCAGCGCCCAACCATGCACCGTAAAACCCGCGGCAATCTCGCTAGGCCAGACCGTTCGCCTGTCCTGCCAAATCCCGGCAGGGAGCGCGAAATTGAAAGACCGCACCGTTCGCCTCTTCCCGCAACCGCAAGCGGCTCGCAAGGCCTGATGCCCATCGCCGTCGCGGACACACCCGGCGCCTACGAAATAGAATTTCTAGCTGAAGATGGCGCGAAGCTCGCCTCCGCCAAGCTCACAATTCGCGCGACCAAGTTCCCCACGCAAAATGTAGTCCTAGCTCCACAAATCGAAGCCCTGCATTCCACGCCCGAAGACATCGCAACGCTCACCGAGTTTCGCAACACCGTCTCCGAGGTGAAATACTGGGAAGATCCACTCACCGCTCCCGTTCCCGGCTGCATCCTCTCTCCGTTCGGAGTGAAACGCCTGCACAACGGAAAAACCACCGGCGAATTTCACGCGGGCATTGACCAGCGCTCTCCCGCCGGAAGTCCCGTTCGCGCCGTAGCCGGCGGCGTCGTGAAAATCGCTCAACCTTTCGCCGTCCTCGGCGGCACAGTAGCCATTGACCACGGCCAAGGCCTGGAAACCATGTATCTGCACATGTCTAAATTGCTGGTCGAAGCAGGCGCCCACGTAAAAAAAGGCGAAGTGATCGGCTACGTAGGCAGCACAGGCCGCGCCAACGGCCCGCACCTCCACTGGGTAGTAGATGTAAACGGCGTCCCAGTAAATCCGCAGCAATGGGTCGCGCTGAAGTCCTGCAGCGCCACAAAAGCTCCCGAAAAAACAAAGTAGTCAGCAGCCTTCAGCAGCGCAGCGAACGAGCTTTCGTCATCGAATTCCAGCTAAACGACGCGGCCGGGCACGCACGTGAACCAAATTCGCCCGGCAAGAGCCCCAGCCGCCCCTGTAAGTATTAACAATGGCGCAGCCGCATCCCCTCGCATAGCTTCGGCATATGATTGGACACGCAGTTTCAGGTTTAACCTCGCAGCGAAATTTCCTTCGGGCGATGCAAGCAGCAGCCGTTTCCTTGTTGCTCATCGCGGGATGCGGGTCAAATAACGATGCCATCAATCAGGCTGGCAAGAAAGAGGTGCGTCAACGGCGTTCCGGTGCCCACTCTGGCGGAGACCAAAGCGATAGCCCACGACGGGTTCATCTTTGGGCTGCCTATCGTGATGTACTACACATCCGCCTACGAATTATTTGTAGACACGCTCTCGTCGCAATACAAGGCTCCCGTCGGTCAACTCTTCAACGAAGCGCGAGTGTTTACGCCCCAAGATACTGCGGTCATCACTCCAAACAGCGACACTCCCTATTCTATGCTGGAGATAGACCTGCGCTCCGAGCCCACCGTGATCTCTCTCCCCGAAGTTCCCAAGCCGCGCTACTACTCCGTGCAACTCACCGACGCCAATACTTTCAACTACGGATACATGGGCAGCAGGACCACCGGCACCGGTCCAGGTGACTACATGATTGTTGGCCCCGGTTGGAAAGGCCAGCCGCCCGCGCACGTCAAGCAAGTCTTCCACTCGACCACCCCGTTTTCGGCGGTAATTATCCGCACGCAGCTGTTCAACGCGGCGGATATGCCGAACGTAGTCCAGATTCAAGCGGGCTACAAAGTTCAGCCGCTTTCTGCCTACCTGAAAAAGCCCGCGCCCCCCACGCCTCCGGCGATCGAATATCATGAAGGCCGATGCGGAAATCGCGAAAAAGCAGTTTTGGCAAGTGCTCGATTTTGCGCTGCAATATATTCCGCCCAGCCCGGAAGAGGCAGCAATTCGCGCGCAGCTGGCCAGCATCGGTATCGGCCCGGGCAAGCAATTTGACATGAAGGATCTCTCGGCCGAGCACAAGGCCGCAATGCTGCTGGGAATGAAAGCCGGCGACGACCAGGTTGACAAGTACATCGCCAGCGGAGGGACGGTGATCAACGGATGGAATGTGGCATCGTTCTTCGGCGACCGAGCCTTCTACAACGGAGACTGGCTCAAGCGGGCGGCGGCGGCCAAGGGCGGAATTTTCGGCAATAGCGCGATTGAAGCGATGTATCCGCTAACCAGAGACCTACCCAATGGACAGGCGATGGACGGCAGCAAGCACAATTACACGCTGACCTTCGCCAAGGGCTCGCTGCCGCCAGTGAATGCCTTCTGGTCGGTGACGATGTACGACGGTAAGACCCAGTTCCTGATCGACAACCCGATCAATCGCTATCTCATCAACTCGCCGATGCTGCCGGGAATGAAAAAGAATGCCGACGGCGGACTGACCGTCTACATCCAGAAAGACTCGCCGGGTAAGGACAAGGAATCCAACTGGCTACCCGCGCCAGACGGAACAATCTACCTAGTGATGCGCTTGTACTGGCCGAAGGAAACCCCGCCTTCGATCTTGCCCCCAGGTTCCGGAACGTGGCAACCGCCACCGGTAGTTCAGGCCCAGTAAGCGGATTGTCGTCAAAAAATGGCTAGGCCTGATTAGCGCAGCGGTAACCGGCAAAGCGGCACTTCGCTCACTATTCGAGTTGAAAAATGTCTCCACTTCGCAGCCCACTGATCTTTACTTTGGCCCGACCGCTCCGGCCGGGAAAGAAGGTCAATGGATCAGAACGATGCCAGGTAAAGGATGGTTCGTTTACTTCCGCGTGTATGCACCCGAGAAGTCCGCGTTCGATGGAACTCGGTAGCCTGGGGATTTCGAGGAAATCAAATGACTACGGTCAAATCCTGAATGACGCGTCAAGGAGAAACTGACGCGTCGCCCATATTCTTACAACTAAGATTGAATGGGTTGCCGTTGCGGGCTAGTGCTTCTGCAGCGTGGCAATGCGGTCGGCCACATCGCGATAATCAATGTTAGCCGCGTAAACCTGCCGGAAACTATCCAGCGCCGCGTCCGATTCGCCCGCGGATTCCAGCGCCAGTCCCAGATCGTAGCGCAGCGCCAAAGCCGATTCCTCTTCCAGTCCCGGTACCTGCAACGCGCGCTGATACCACAGCGAAGCCACTTTCGGCTCGCCCTTGTCCATGAACGAAAGCCCCAGCATCACCGAGCAATTCATCTCGTAGCGGAAGGGCTTGCCCTTCTGCACAGCCTTCGCCACTTTCTGGAATTCTCCGATGGCTTCGTCCAGCAATCCCATTTCCCGGTAGGCGATGCCCAGATTGTAGTGCGTCTCCAGGTCTTCGTCCTCTTCGCCCATTTCTCCCAGCTCGCTGCGGAATTCCTGAAACACTTCCGCCAGCTGGTTCAGATTTTCCATCGTGCCGGGCGTCGCGGCTGGCGCTGCCGCAATATTTTTGTTGGTCGAGCCATTGGTCGGTGGCGGCGTGATCGCGGCCATCGGCGTGGCATTCGCTTCCGCGAACACCTGTTCCAAACTCGCGTGCGTGTCTTTCGGTGCCGCCGGAGATGCAGACGCTAGCGCCGGCTCGCGCGACGCGTCAGCGGCCGGAGCCTCCAGGTCGTCCAGCTCCGCCACCAATTCGCTGATGAAATCCTCGGTTGTTGCGGCTGCGGCGTGCTCGCGCGTCGGAAGAGCTGTATCCGGCGTCAGCTCCAGCTCAAAATCCGCGGCGCCACTGGCAGCAGTCGTCTCCGCCGCGGCAGGCTCGTCCACCAGCTCCAGCACCGTTTCCGGAATCGCTTCCGCCGCTGGCTCTTCTTCCGCAGCTACCTCGAGAAGTTCAATTTCAGGTTCCGCCGCCGCCGCTTCCACTGGCGCTTCAGCCTCGACCTCTGGCACTTGCGCGGTTATTTCGGATTGCGGCATGTTCGCTTCGATGTGGAACGGTTCGGGCTTCGCGTCATGGTCGGGTTCTTCATCCGCCAGCGCACTCGCATCGAACACCGCCTGCAGCGCTGCGTTCGTATCGGTCGCATCCGCCTCGGTCGCAACCGGCTCCGGCTCCACAACAGGATCCAATTCCACGCTGGCCGCTTGGATTTCGTTTGCGACCGGCGCATCGGGCTCTGCCGTTTCCGCCGCAATCGCCTCCCATTCATCCGAAAGATCCAGCTCTTCGCCAATGCCGGCAATCTGCGGAGCTACTGCCTCCTGCGTCGCAGGCGCGGCGGCCGCTTCCTCCGGCGCAAGCGAAATCGGCGCAGGCGGCGGCACCGTCTCTGGTTCCGCACCACCCAGAGGAATTTCGAACTCGATGGGTGCAGCAGCAGGCGCAGCAGCGCCGAGCCACCGGCACAGGTTCCGGCGCAATCTCAAACGGCGCAGGTTCGACAGGAGCCGCAGTGGATGCCTGCGCGGAAACGATCCCAGCAGCTCCCGACGAAGAAGTCACCGCCTCTGGCGCTGCCACGGTCGGCGCCGCCGGCATATCTTTCTCCGTCAGTCCTGCCACCTTCGAATATCTCTGCCGCAGCTCGGCGAAGCGGTCGGCATTCACAGTGTCGTTCCGCTCGCGATGAATCTGTTCCAGCTGCGCTGCCAGTTCCGCCGTGCGGCGATCGTTCCCCGCGCCCAAATGCAAATCCAGCAAACGCTCGAGCGTCGGCGTGTGCCGCGGCGCGCGCTGCAGCACGTTTTCCAGCAGGTGCGTGGCCTTTTGCGTCAGCCCATAACTCGAAAACAGGTCCACATCCGTCAAAGCCTGCGCAATATACTTGTGCGTGTCCTCGTCGAGCACTTCCTCGGCAATCGCCGGAGGCGGCGAAGGAATCAGCTTGTTCTGCTCCTCGGCCGCGCTTTCACGCAAACCTGTTGGGCTCGCTGGACCTGCCGCTGCACTCTCCGCGCTGGTACCCCCGGCTAGCGGCGCCCCGCCCGTTCGCGCGCGCAGTTGATTCAGCCGGTCCACCAGCCGTTCATCGTTCTTGTTACGGTCCACCAGCTCCACCAACAATTCTTCCGCGCGTGGCATGTTTCCCTGCGCGGCATACGCATCCGACAGCTGGCCCAGCGCCGCATTCAACCGGAAAGGATCACTGGTGGTTCTGCAGAAGTCGGCAAGCGCTTCCAGCGGTTCGGTCCGCCCTGGAAGCCGTTCGCAGGCGGTCGTAAGCGATTTCAAAAAGTGATCCTGGGCGCCTGCTTCGATCATCGGTGCGCGCAATTCGGCCAGCAGGGGCAGCGCGTGCTCCGGTTGCGCCCCTTCGATCATCCCCTCGGCAACCTTGCAAAGCAGTCCGTAATGGGCGTGCCCGCGCGCCAGTTGACGCCGCGCGCGGTCCGCGGCCCGGTCCGCATGCCCGGCACGCAGTTCGTATTCCACCAGAAGCTTGGTTACGTCGCCTTCCGTTTCCGCTTCTGGATGCGTGCTCAGAATCGCGATCGCCTGGTCAGTCTTCTCGGCAGCGTTCAGCGTTTTCGCTTTAAGCAGTATCGCCGCCGCATTGCCCGGGTCCACTTCCAGCGCGCGCTCCACCAGCTTTTCCGCCTCTTCCGTTTCTCCGCGGTCAAAGAGGCGATGCGCGTACGCCTGATACGTCAGCGCCGCTTCCTTCTTCTGCCCCATCATGCCGTAGAGTTCAGCCAGCCGCATTTGCACACGCTGATTTTCGGGCTCCACTTCCAGCAAACGGTGCAGCACCTCCACGGCTTTCTGCGAATGATTCGCTTTCAGGTGGGCTTCGGCAATCTGCAGGAATAAAGGTCGCGCCTCGCTCAGCACCCCTTGCTGCACGTACAGATCCGCGAGGCGCTCCAGCGGAGCCAGCTCATTCGGCGCCAGCTTGGCGATCTTCTTGTAAATCGCGATGGCTTTGCTGTTGAACCCGTCGTTCAAATAGACCTGCGCCAGCCGTTCGAAATATTCGATGGCTTGCGTCATGTCTCCCTGGCGGGCAAACAAATCGCCCACCGTCATTAATGTCGCTTGATCCTTCGGGTCTGCGCGCAGAATTAGCTGGTATTCGCCGATGGCCTGGGCGACCTTGCCCTGGTTGAGGAACTTCAGCGCATTTTCCAGCGCTTTGCTTTTGTTGAAGGCCATGGATGATTTTTGCCTGCCGGACCCCGCACACTCCGGCACCGCTTCTCGGCCGCACGGACGGCTTAGACATGAAGGTTAGCACGCGCCAAAAACAAGGAGCAACGCGCCACAAGGGGCGAGGTGCCAAAGGCGATAACAGTGCCTCTTGGGTGTCCCTAGGCCCCTGGCCTACCCTTGCGGCCCTGCCAAGTTGCCGCCGCCGGTTCAGCCGCCACCCGCAGGTTGCGCTCGCATGTGTGCCACCGATTTCTATCCTTACGTGAGCTTTGCGCCGCCGCTGGATTCTTCGCCGCCCGCCCGGCACCGAACTATCAGCCGCACTAGCTGCTCGGCTGTCTACCGCTAGCCGTTTCCCGCCGGGTTTTCCCTTGACAATATTTAGTCGCGAGAGCAGATTTCGCCTCAAGAGACGGCTGGGAATCGGATCTCCTCCATCGCGAGAATCCCCTTGTCGCGCCGCGCGGAACACCTACTCCCGGGTCGGCCCTTGTCACCGAATCGAAACGCAGCTTCGGAGGAGGCTCCAATGGAAACCGCTATCGGCATTTTTGCCTCGCGCGAACACGCAGGAGAGGCCGTAAGGGAATTGCTCGATAAGCATGTCCTGAAAGACTCAATCGTGTTCTTGACACGCTCCGAGAACGAGGCCACCGCCCTCGCCACCGAATTAGGCACCTACGCGGGAGGCTTCATCGGAGGAGCTGCCGGTCTCTCCGCCGGAGTTGCTGCCGCCACGCTGTATTCAATTCCGGGGATCGGGCAAGTATTCGCTCTGGGCGTCGGCGCCGCCGCGCTGCTTGGGTTTCTAGGCTCGCAGACGGGCGCAGCGGTCGGCAAGGCGATCTCGGATGCTAAGGAAACCCCCAAACCGACCTCGGCCGAGAGCTCTTCCGAAGACGCAGCCCTGTTCCTGGAACCGCTGAAGCAAGGCCGTTCGCTCGTGGTCGTGCGAACGGATTCTCCCCGGGCAGCAGCCACCGCCTGCGCCACGCTGGACCGTTTGAGCATGAGCATGCCCCCACGCGCCGCCGCCAAGATGCGAGCTTCCACGCGCCAGATCGGGGAAATCACCATTCTGGACATCAGCGGCAGGATTACACTCGGCGAAGGTAACGTGATGCTCCGCGAAATCATAGTTGACCTGTTGGCCAAAGGGAACAAGCACATCCTGCTGAATCTCGGTGAAGTAGTCCACGTGGATAGCGCGGGCATCGGGGAACTCGTGCGCTCCCATACCAGCGTTCGCAAACAAGGCGGCCATATCAAGCTCGTCAACCCGAATAAGAAAGTCGGTGAACTGCTGCGGATGACCATGTTGTCCGCGGTGTTTGACGTTCAGGAAGATGAAACCGCCGCCATCAAGTCCTTCGGCCTGTCCTCCAAAGCAGCGGGATAGTCCCGAGTCAGCTCCGACGTTGCATCAAGGCTGGGGTGTTTCGGATCGCTCGCCGTGCTCACCGCGCGAGGATGTCGCTGGCAGGGCTAAGCGGCAAAGGATCCTGCGTAGCACCCGACGCCCAACACGCCGATTGACGCACCGGCGCGTACGAAAATCGGTGCAGTGGAGTAGGCCCGTGCCGCCGCAGCGCTTCCAGATGCTCGGGCGTCCCATAGCCCTTATGCTGTGCCAAACCGTACTGCGGATACATGCGGTCGAATTCTTCCATGCGCCGGTCGCGTTCCGTCTTGGCCAGAATGGACGCCGCCGCAATCGAAACCGACCGCGCGTCCCCGTGAATCAACGCCTTCTGCTCGATCGGCAGATCAATCTCCATCGCATCCAGCAGCATGTAATCCGGCAGCGGATTTAACTGCGACACCGCGGCCATCATCGCTTGCCGACTGGCCTGATAAATGTTCCACGCGTCAATCCGGCTCGAGTCAATTTCCGCCACGGCCCACGCCAGCGCGTGTTCGCGTATGCGCGGCGCCAGCTCCCCCCGTCGCTCCGCCGTAAGCTTTTTGGAATCGTCCAGGCCAACAATCCGACGTCGTGGATTCAAAATGACAGCCGCGGCCACCACCGGACCAAACAGTGACCCGCGCCCCGCTTCATCAATTCCCGCGACGCGCAGCCAGCCACACTGCCGCGCCTCCCGCTCATATCGCGAACAACAAAGTCTGCCCATCGGCCCGCGATTTTAGCACAAGCTCGCAGCACACTTTGCGTTCCGATCGCATTCAATTTCCTTTTCTGTTACGTTCACGCCTGTGGCCGTAGCAGGCGTCGTATCTGATCGTTCCAAACGTTCGCAAAATATCCGGTTGCTTGCGCCGACGAATGTATTCCTCCCGCGGGGCCTGCAGCGCAGCTTTTGCGCTTCCGCGATCAAGCGGCCGTCAATCGCTATTCTCGTCGGCATCTGCGCACCTCGTGCAGCTGACATCCCGCCTTCCCAATCGGCGACGCGACGATTGCGTCCAGCAAAACAAAAAAGCCCGCCCCGATTTCTCGGAGCGGGCCCATTCAAACCGATAGCGTGTTTTACTTCGCGGCTGCCGCTGCAGCTTCGGTCGGCGCTTCAATCCGCGTGGCGCGCTTGATCCGCGCCGCCTTGCCCTTGCGCTTCCGCAGGTAATTCAATTTCGCGCGCCGTACCCGCCCGGCCTGCACGATCTCAATCGAGCTGATCATCGGCGAATGCACCGGAAAAATGCGCTCGACTCCAATTCCAAAACTCACGCGCCGCACCGTGAACGATTCCCCCAGCAACTCGCCGCGCCGGCTCATCACCACGCCCTCAAACGGCTGGATGCGCTCTTTGTCGCCCTCGCCTTCCTTCAACCGCACATTAATCTTCACCGTATCGCCCGGACGGAAATTCGGATGATCCTTGCGAATTTGGGACTGCTGCGCTTTATGCACAATCGGATTCATGACATTATTTCCAGGCAGACCCGCTCAGGTGGGGCCAGCACACAACGCACAATCTCTAATTCTAGCCCAGATACCCCCGTTTTCGCCACAGCAAAGTACATTCCCGCGCCGCTGCACTTGCGCCCGCAGTACTCACCAGGTTTACTCAGGCGCAGGTCGCGCGCCGCGCACAATCTCATCCAGCACCCGGCGATCCTCCGCGCCAAGCCCAGCCCCATCCAGCAACTCAGGCCGGTTGCGCCAAGTCTTCTGCAACGCCCAACGCCGACGCCACTTCCGTATCTCTTCGTGATTCCCGCCCAGCAATACTTCCGGTACATCCCACCCGCGAAAGGCAGGCGGCCGCGTGTATTGCGGATAATCCAGAATTCCGCGATTTACGGCGTGAGTTTCGTTTGCACTAAACGAATCGTTCTGGGTTCGTAGGGGCACGGCATGCCGTGCCCGCTCGCTCTGCGCCATACCCTCACTGAACGATTCATTCACGATCGAATCCTGATTGCCCAGCGCCCCAGGAATCAACCGCGTCACCGCATCCAAAATCATAGCCGCCGGCAATTCGCCGCCCGACAGCACAAAATCGCCAATCGAAATCTCATCAGTAGCCAAATGCGCCGCCACCCGCTCGTCCACGCCCTCATAACGTCCGCAGATCAGCACCACGCGCTCCATAGCAGCAAAGCGTCGCGCAGTCTCCTGCCGAAACATTTTCCCCGCCGCCGATAGCAGCACGATCGCAGTCTTGCCACGCACCTCTGCAGCAGAAGCAGCGACGCCATCCCCGCCAAACAGCGATTCCACAGCCTCAAACAGCGGCTCCGGCTTCATCACCATCCCCTCGCCACCGCCAAACGGCCGGTCATCCACCGTGCGATGCCGATCGTGCGTAAATTCACGCAAATCATGCACGCAAGCTTCCATCAGCTGAGCCTCGCGCGCCCGCCGCACAATCCCGTACTCCAGCGGCCCGGCAAAAAACTCCGGAAAGATAGTAATAATGTCAAAACGCATCGCGCCTAATCCTACCGCAAACCGCAACAGAGCGCGCGACGCCTTGGCAGGAAAAACTACTTGAAGTTTAAATCGCGGAGTCCCTCAGGAAGCACCACCACAATCCGTTGCGCCGCAGTATCCACGTCCACGCAAATTTCCTGCGCCAAAGGAATTAAAAGCTCCCCCCGCGCCGTATCCACCACCAAATTCGGAGTCCCCGAAATCTCGTCGCCATGAATTTCCACCTCGCGCACTATCCCCATATCCGAACCATCCTTCTCCCGCACCGCACATCCCACCAGATCGCTGATGTAATAACTCCCCGCCGGCAATTTCACGCGATCCGCCCGAGGCACCTGCACCTCCAGCCCCACCAATTTCCGCGCCGCATCCACAGAATCACACGCAGCAAAATGAAAAATCGCCTGCCCTCCGCGGCTATGCGAAAGCCAGCATTTACGCAAAGCCGCCCGCCGCGGTACACCTCTGCCGTCCCATAATTCCACAGAAGATAAACGTGTAAGCCGTTCAGGAAAATCAGTAAGGATTTCCGCAGCCACTTCGCCGCGCACGCCATGCGGCCGCACAATTCGCGCTACCGTGACGCCCGCCGCCCGTGGTGTTTCCTGCGTAGTGACTACTCCAGAATTTCCAGCGTGAACCGCTTCTTCAACTTCATCCCTGCAGCGCCCAGCAGCGTCCGTATGGACTTCGCCGTGCGCCCTTGCCGCCCGATCACTTTTCCCAGGTCGTCCGGCGCTACCCGCAACTCCAGCACCGTGACCTGCTCGCCTTCGATCGAATTTACCTGAACTTGTTCCGGATGGTCCACCAGAGCTTTCGCGATTTCCGTAACCAAATCCTTCATGAGTCCCCCCAGCAGGAGAAAGAGCCAGCGTAGTCGTAATTCACCTGGGCATTAACCCAAGTTCCATTATTAAGTCGCCAGGCTGAGGACTAGGACGTGTCAGGCAGGCTTGCGGTTACGCAAAAAACTGCGGACTGTGTCGCTGGGCTGTGCGCCCTTGCCAATCCAGTAATCCACTCGTTCGCGGTTCAGCTCAATCGCCGCGGGCTTCTTCAGCGGGTCATACGTTCCCACAATCTCCACGAACCGCCCGTTCCGCGGACGCGTCTTTTCCGTCACAATCACGCGGTAAAACGGCCGTTTCTTCTTGCCAATCCGTGCCAATCGAATCGTTAACAAAGCCTCATTCCTCCTGATTCAAATCCCTGCGCCAGAGCCAACCAGTATAGCGAACCCCACCCCATTCACCAACGCTTTTGCTGGCACAAACACTGGCGCTAGCCGCCATTCCTCTCCCACGGCGCCGGCACCTTCACCGAAGCCATCCCCGCAGCCCTAGCCGCCTGTATCCCCAGATCGGTATCCTCAAACACCAAACAGGCTGAAGCCGCCACTCCCAATCTCTCAGCCGCCAGCAAAAACGCCTCCGGATCCGGCTTGCTCTTAACGTAGTCCCCAGCGCACACCAGCGTCTCGAACCTGTCGAGCAGCTGCAACGACCCTAGCGACGCACTCACCGACTCTCGCGTCCCCCCGGACACCACTGCGAACGGAATCCGCCCATGCTGCGCCTCGATGTGCTCCACCACTTCCGGTATGGCCTGGAGCTGCGGCAGGAGCTCGAAGTACAGCTTCTCCTTCCGAGAGATCACTGCTTCGACCGGCATGTTCAACCCTTGTCTTTGGTTGAGCAAACAAACAATCTCAGCCGTGGGAGTTCCGCCCCACGAATAAAAAAGCCGCTCCTCAAACGTGCAATTCCATTCCGCCAGAATTTTCTTCCACGCAATGTAATGCAGCGGCATCGAGTCAACGATGGTCCCGTCGCAGTCAAATAAATAGGCGCCAAACACGCCATCCGGCAATTTCAGTTTCACCTGATTGCTCGTGTCCCTTGCGTGGTTTTAGAAGGACCGCCTGAGGCTACCTACTTCAACCCAGCGAATTTCCCCAGCCCGCGCATCTTCGTTTTCGCGTAGCTGCCGTATTGCTTCATCATCTTGCGCATGTCCGCATACTGCTTCAGCACCTGATTTACTTCCTGCACCGAAGTCCCGCTGCCCGCCGCAATCCTCTTCCTCCGCTTCCCATCAATCAAATTCGAATTCGCTCGCTCTTTCGCCGTCATTGAATTAATAATCGCTTCCACCGACCCCAGGCGCTTCTCGTCAATCTGGGTATCCTTCGGCAAATTCGCGAACGGCCCCACTTTCGGCAGCATGCCCAGCAACGATTCCAGCGATCCCATCTTGCGTATCTGCTTCAACTGGTCGCGAAAATCCTCCAGTGTGAAATCGTCCTCGCGCAGCTTGCGTTCCAGCTCGCGCGCCTGCTTCAAATCCACCGTCTTCTCGACGCGCTCGATCAACCCCAGCACGTCGCCCATGCCCAAAATCCGCGACACCACGCGATCCGGCAGAAACGGTTCCAGCGCATCGTACTTTTCGCCGACGCCCACGAACTTCACCGGCGCGCCCGTAACTTTGCGAATCGAAAGCGCCGCCCCGCCGCGCGCGTCGCCATCCATCTTAGTCAGGACGACGCCCGTAATTCCCAGCCGCTTGTGAAATTCTCCCGCCGACCGCACCGCGTCCTGCCCGATCATCGCGTCGGCCACAAACAGCAGCTCCGCCGGATAGAGCTCGCGCTTCAGCTCGGAAAGTTCCTTCATCAATTCGTCATCTATATGCAGCCGCCCCGCCGTATCCACCAGCACCACGTCGCAGGCAGACATCTTCGCTTCGCGCAACGCCCCGCGCACAATTTCTAGCGGCTTGTCCGTGCCCGTTCCCGGCCACAGCGGCACGCCGGTAGCCTTCGCCACCTGCGCCAGCTGCTCGCGCGCCGCAGGGCGATAGACGTCGGTCGAAACCAGCAGCGGCCGGTGCCCGTGCTCCGCCAGCCATTTCCCCATTTTTCCAGTCGAAGTAGTTTTGCCCGACCCCTGCAGCCCCACCACCATCCACACCGCCGGCGGCTTCGACCCATACTGCGGCTTCGCTTCCTTCCCCAACAACTCACCCAACTCGTCGCGCACAATCTTCACAACCTGCTGGTCCGGCGAAAGCTGCAGCAGCACTTCCGACCCGAGCGCCTTCGCCCGCACATGCGCGATAAATTCATCAGCAACGCCCACGTTCACGTCGCCATCCAGCAAAGCCTCGCGTATCTCTGCCAAGCCGGCATCGAGGTGCACCTCAGAAAGCTTCCCCTGCCCTCGCAAATTCTTGAAAGCGCGCTGTAGTTTCTCCGTTAAAGTTTCAAACATTTCCGTGACCCGTGTGTAGTGATGGGTGATAGGGGATTAGTGACCCGTGCTCGGCAGCGCAGGCGACGCAATTCGCGATGCGTTGAAAGGTACAGGACACGGTTTTCATTGTAGGGGACAGAGGAAGGGTGGTCAACGCGGCACCGTGCGTGGCAGTAAGTCCGTTTGGTTAAATGGGCGTTCGGGTTCCACTGGCGACGCTCGCCGGAGCGCCACAATCAACCGTTTCCGGCGCACACTCCGTCGAGCGAATCCGAATCGCCGTGCAACGCTGGTTCCTTGACCGTCGCGCGCAGGTCGTCTAAACTGCTTGTTTCGACTGGACCCGCGATTCGTAGTAGTGCGCGAGCCGCAATAAATTGTGAGGGAGAGGATCGTTGCCGAAACGCACTTTTCAGCCGCATGTGCGGCGCCGCCATAAGAAGCACGGGTTTCGCAAGCGCATGAAATCTCAGGGTGGACGGAAAGTTCTTGCAGGACGCCGCAAAAAAGGGCGCCACAGCCTCACGCGCGTCTGACGGCGCGACGCGGCTGGATTTTCCGCGCGCTTTTCGCCTGCTGCGCCGCGCCGAGTACGACGCGGTGTATCGCGCAGGGCGCCGCCGCAGCAGCCGCGAGTTCACGCTATTTCTACGTCGCAATGGCCTCGACAGCAGCCGGTTCGGCTGGAGCATAAAAAAGGCGCTGGGCAACGCGGTCCGGCGCAACCGAATCCGGCGACGCCTCCGCGAAATTATAAGATTGCACCGACAGGAGATCGCCCCGGGATGGGACATTGTGATTCATCCACGCAGCTCAGCCGCCACCGCGCCGTTTTCGGCGCTGCAGGCGGAGCTGTTGAAACTGATGCCCGCGAACGCGAAGGCGCTGCAATAGCGCCGAAGATTTCGCGCGAGCCCGCAAAAACCTTTGGCGCGTGGTGGTTGCTGGCCTTCGTGCGTTTCTACAAAATTTTCTTTTCGCCATTTCTCGGCGGAGCTTGCAAGTTTTATCCTTCGTGCTCGAACTACGCGCAACAAGCGATCGAACTGCACGGCGCGCGGCGCGGAGCATGGCTGGCGCTGAAAAGGTTAGGGCGTTGCCGCCCGTTCACCAAGGGCGGATTTGATCCGGTGCCGGACGCGGAAGATTCGGACGCCGAATGGCTGCGCAGCGACGCGCCATTCGATGGCGCAATGCAAAGCAAGGAGCGCGCGCAGTGAAGGAAATGTCCGACCAGGTCCGCGGAATATTGTTTGTAGTTGTGTCGTTGCTGATTCTTTTCGCTTGGGGACATTTCTACAAACCCCCGGTTCTGCCGCCGCAGTCGAATCCGTCGCAAACTTCCACCCCGTTCAATCCGCAAGGCTTACAGCAGGGTTCCGCGCAGCCCGGCGCGACCGGGAACGCTTCCTCGTCCGGCGCCGCTGGGAAATCGGGCGCTGGAAGTACGGCCGCAGCTGCTAATTCCTCTGTAGTGCAAGCTAGCGAAGAGAAAACCGTGGTGGTCGAGAGCGCGCTGTATCGCGTGGAACTATCCAATCGCGGCGGCGTAGTGAAAACCTGGCAGCTGAACAAATATATGGACGACCAGAAGCCGCCGCGCCCACTGGATCTGGTGAACGACGGCGTGGCGCAGGAACTAGGCTGGCCGTTTTCGCTCGTGCTGTCTGACCCGCAACAGCAAGCGAGCGTGAATGCGGGGCTGTATCAGATCGAAACCCACGTCATTGCCAGCGCAGTTGCCTACAAGTCAGAATTGAAGCTCGGCAGTGTTCCCTTGGTTCCACCGGCAGCTGGCTCAGGCTTATACGCTCCCATCGAAGTGGATATGCACTGGAGCGATGGGCATCTGGACGTTCGGAAGAAGCTGACATTCGATTTGAATTACGAAACTTCAGTCGAAGTGGCGCTGACGCTGGATGGCAAGCCGCAGCCGGTGGCGGTGGCCTGGCGCGGCGGATTCGGCGACAAGGCCGTATACAACGCGGCGCAGCTGGTCACGGTGTATTACAAAACCGGCGGCAAGCTGAATTTGCTGCAATACAAAAAGCTGGGAGTTTCGGGCAATCAGAGCCAGCCCGCGGTGCAGTACGGGCCGCTGGAATTCGCGGGGGTCGAAGATCAATTTTTTACTGCGGCCTTTTTGCCGGACGGCACGGACATTTCGCTGTGGCACTGGATGCAAAACCATAACGTGACGGCGGACGGCAAACAGACCAGCGAGCCGGAAGCGGAAATGGCGGCGGGGACCACGACGGGCGCGCCGCTGCGTTTGCGCGTATTTGTGGGGCCGAAAGATTTGGCGCTGCTCGAAAAGATTCAGCCACCGCTGCCAGAGCTGGTGAATTTCGGTTGGACCGGAGTTATCGCCAAGCCGCTGCTGTGGATTTTGCAGACGTTGCACACCAAGGTATCGAACTGGGGCTGGTGCATCGTGCTGATGACGCTGGTGATCAACCTGGCGATGTTCCCGCTGAAAATGAAGAGCTGGCGTTCGATGCAGAAGATGCAGAAGGTGGGCCCGGAAATACGCCAGATTCAGGATCGCTACAAGAAATATTCGATGAGCGATCCGCGCAAGAAAAAAATGAACGAAGAAGTGATGGCAGTATACAGTCGCGAAGGCATCAACCCGTTGGGCAGCTGTCTACCGATGCTTTTTCAGATGCCGATCTGGTGGGCGCTCTGGCGCGTGCTGAACGGCGCGATCGAGCTGCGCCACGCGCCCTGGATGGGGTGGATTCATGACCTTTCGGCGATGGACCCGTATTACATTCTGCCGATCGGGATGACCATCATGATGTACCTGATGACGAAAATGACGCCGCAGACCACCACGGACCCGGCGCAACAGAAAATGATGGCGCTGATGCCGCTGATGATGGGATTCATTTTCTTCCGGCTGTCGAGCGGATTGAATTTGTACATGTTCACGAGCAATTTGGTGGGAATCGGGCAACAGTATTACCTAAATAAATCGGAACCGCTTCCCGCGAAGGGAAAGTTCAAAAAGAAAATAATCGATGCCTGACGAACGCACAGGGGCCGGCAAGCGGCCTTTCACGAAAGATCGCGCGCAAGGCGAAGCGCGGCTGGACCGCGAGCGCGCGATTGCGGAATTGCAGCGCTATCTGGATTTGGCGGTGCGCGAGATGGGCTTGGCAATCTCGTTTGAAATTTCGACGCCGGCGACGGTGGGTGGCGGCGCGGACGACAAGGATGTGCTGGCCGCTTTCCGTGGCGCGGATCAGGATTTTCTGCTGCAGCACGATGCGGAATTGCTGTTGGCGCTGGAGCATGTGGGGCACCGCTGGCTGCGGCTAGATCCGCGGTTGCACGACCGCGTGCGATTCGATTGCGGCGACTATCGCTCGCAGCGGCTGGAGGAATTGAAGCTTTCTGCGCGTGTGGCCGCGCAGCGTGTGCGCGAAACCGGCCAAGTGTTTCGTTTTAATCCGATGTCGCCGCGCGAGCGGCGGCTAATTCACCTGGAGCTGAGCGGCGCGCAAGGCGTTCGGACCATGAGCGAAGGAGTCGGCGACCGGCGGCAGTTGGTGGTGTATCCGGTGGTGAAGAAGTAGGTGAGGAGCGGCGATCGGTGAGCGGTGAATCGTGCCCTATCGCACTTTGTGTCCGGGGCCGCAGAAATACTGATTTTTCCAGACTGCAATTTCTAAACTTCGATTGTGTAGCCCTCTTTTCCCACGTTGAAACATTGGGTCGTTCCCAAGCGATCGCTCATGCCCGCAGTTTCATGGATGTGCCCGCAGAATAAATAGAAAGGTTTTTCCTTTTCCACCCAAGCGCGCAGAGTGGGACTTCCAGCGTGCTGGCCTGCGGCGTACTCGTCGAGTTTTGTATGCAGCGGCGGGAAATGAACTACCAGGTAAAGCCTTTCCAGGCCCGCGAATGGCGCGAGGGCCGCGGCGATTTCGGCTTCTGAATATTCTCCGGGCGTTTTGAATGGAGTGATGTTGCTGTAGCCGAGGCCGGCCCAATTCGTGCCGTTGAGTTTTCTGGTCTGGCGATGAAAATCCACGAAGCCGTGCTGCTGGCAGAAGGCTTTTGTTTGCTCGTGCGTTTCGTGATTTCCGGGCAACACCAGAAGGCGCTCGCCGAGCGGCTGCAGAATCGGCGCACAGCGTTCGAGCCCTTTGCTGAAATTGCAGAGGTCGCCGGCGGCGATGTAAATATCGGCGGGCTGCGCGACGACGCGCTGGAGGGCGCCCAAGTCGCCGTGAATATCGCTGAAGATTAGAATTTTCATCGCACGTTCCCCGTGTGAGTGGGTGCAATTTTGATCAAGCGCCGCACGTCCATACCATCGGCTTGCCAGCCTTCTTCGATGGGATCGCCGGCATCGTTAAATACTACACGATAGGAAAACGGAGCGGGGCCCTGACGATTACGCGTGATGAAACGGTGTTCGTTGAAATCCACGTAATGGCGGCCGCCTTCGCTGGAAGTGCGAATCACCGGGAACCGCGCGAAAGACCAGTAGAGCTGGACTTCGGGAAGCAGCAGGGCGCGCGCGACGTATTCGTTCGGCTGCGAATCGGCGCTGAATGCGAAAACCGGCGCGGTGGAAGCGCGCAGATCGAAACGCGACTGATATACACCGTCGCTGGTGCGAATCACGCCGCCCCAGTCGAGCAGCGAAGGCGGCAGCGGAAGAGCTGCGATGCGATCAATGGGAATATGATTCGCGACTGCAAAAGTCCTGGTGCGCAAAAGCGCCGCGTGATGGGCGACGCTGCAAGCGAACAGATAGCCGAGCATCACGACGCAGCCGGCCTGGCACCAACGCGCGACGGTGACGCGGAAACCAAGGCCGCGCAATGCGGGAAGAAAAAATAGCGCGGCGATAATAGCGCTCGCGAGAAACGCGATCCACAGATGAAATGGAAATCCCACCGCGGCGGCGATTTTCCACGCGCCCAATGCGCAGAGGGTGAATAGCACCCACAGGGGGAGGGCTCGGACGGAAATTTTGTCGCGATCGGAATAAATCCAGGCGGCCACTTGCGGAAGCAGGGCAATCGCGGTGAAACAGAAATCGATGATGAACAGCAGATCCCAGGAGACGCGTTGCTGCGAGAGCGGATACCAGATGCGCGTGCCGAAGCTAGTCATCGCGTCGAGGAGAATGTGACTGGCGATGGCAATGGCGTAGAGGATGAACAGAATCCCCCAAGAAGGAGCTTCCCAATCGCGAAGGCCCCAGCGTTTTTTTGCGAATGCAAATCCCGCGCGCGTAAGCCACGCCAGAAGCGCGGCGAAAAATGGCAGGGCGACGAAAGAATGGGTGATGGCGCGGTGGTATTTGACGATCGCCAGGGGATCACGCGAGAGGATTTCCTGGACCACATCAACATCAGGAAACATCGCGCCGACGGTGGCGGCGAAAGTTGCGACGCGGCCGTTACGCTCCGAGAAAAAGCCCTTGCCGATAAGTGCGCCGACAATTCCGTGAGTTATGGTGTCCATGAGAGATTCGAAAAAGTAAGAGTGTACACGATTGCGCGGAAATCAAACGACTTCGAGAAGCGGTGAGCGCCTGGCGGTAACCTCTCCAATAATGCGGCCCGGAACATTTCGGCGTTGCAGGGCGGCTAAAGCGGCAGCGGCGGATTCCGGAGCGATGGCTGCGAGCAGACCGCCGGAAGTCTGCGGATCGAAGAGCAGAGCGCGGTATTCGCCGGGGGCGCTGGACCCAAACGCGGTGCAACTCTCCACAAAGTCGCGATTATTCTTCATGCCGCCGGAGAAAAATCCTCGGCGCGCCGCTTCGATTGCGCCAGGAAGATATTCGATGCGCGTGTGATCTACTTTCACCGAGACGCCGCTGCCGATGGCCATTTCGCGCGCGTGGCCGAGGAGCGCAAAACCGGTGACGTCTGTGACCGCGTGAACCGGACGCTGTTCCGGCGCGTGCGTTGCGTCAATTTCATGGAGCGCTTCGGCGGCATCACGATTCAGGCGCGTCATGGATGCAGTGGCAGCAGCGACCCAGGACTCTTCGGCTTGGCCCTGTTTTAGGGCTGTAGAGATAACGCCGGTGCCCAGGGGCTTTGTGAGGATCAATATATCACCGGGACGCGCGCCAACATTTTTCCAGATTCGCTCTGGATGGATCACTCCGGTGACCGCGTAGCCAAACTTCAGTTCGTCGTCGCGGATCGAATGTCCGCCGACGACGGTGCAAGTCGCTTCGGCCATTTTTGCCAAACCACCGCGCAAGATTTGTTCCAGAACCTCCGGCGCGCCGGCAGCGGGAAACGCCAGGACGGTAAGCGCGGAAATCGGGCGGCCGCCCATGGCATACACATCGCTGAGCGCGTTGCTAGCGGCGACCTGACCGAAAAGCTGGGGATCGTCGAGGATCGGCGTAAAAAAATCCACGGTTTGCACGATGGCGAGATCATCGGTGAGGCGATAGACGGCTGCGTCGTCGCTGGTTTCGAAACCGACTATGACGTTGAGATCGAGCTGCGGCGGCAGGCTCTTGAGCACCGCGTCAAGCATGCTCGGACTTAATTTTGCGGCGCAGCCTGCGGCCTTTGCGGTGGTGGTGAGCCGAACTTTTTCCGCCAAAGTCATTTCTCCGTGGAACACATTGGCCGATTATAGCGCGCGACGGTCGCGCACTGCGCATGAGACGCCCGGAATCAATTTGCGGGACTTAGCGAGCGTGTCAGTTATGCGTGCGCCGCGGCCGAACGTATTGGAATGGTGATGGGTTTAGCGGCTTCCGTCGCGGCTAGCATGTGGCAGCGGCCGTCGAAAACGGCACCCGGTTCGATGATGAGGCACGGCGTGTGGATTTCACCGGTGACGATAGCTTTGGTCTGAATTTCAACTTTGCCGGAAGCTTTTATGGTGCCGTCGAAGTGGCCGCCGATGATGACGTAGTTGCCTTCAATCTGCCCTTCCACATTGGAATGCTCGCCGAGGATCAGGGTCTCGTGCGAAACCAGAGTTCCCTTCATCGCGGAATCGATACGGAACGTGCCACTGCATTCCAGACGGCCTTCGAGCTTGACGCCCTGGTCTAGAAAGCCAGTCCACTCGCCGGAATCATGCCGTTTGCGGTCAAACCAACCCATGCGCATTTCCCCACGCTACGTGAATAGCGTAGCACTATTTTCGCATGAGTTGGTCGTAGAGGCGGGCCAAATCACTATCGTCGTAGTATTCAAACACTAACTGGCCTGGCTTGCTGCCGTGCCGCGGGTGCATATGCACCCGCGTACCGTACTCGCGTTGCAGCTCCTCGAGGGCGGCCTTGGTGTTAGCATCCACCGAAAATGTCGGCGCGCTGACGTTAGGCTTGGAGCTGCGCGTGGCGAGCCGTTCGACCTGGCGGACGGTCATGCCGCCGCGGGCGACGCGGCGAGCGATGCTGAGGCGAGCTTGGGGATCGTCAACGGCCAGGAGCGCGCGAGCGTGCCCTGCGGTAATGCGACCTTCCTCCAGCAGGTCCTGGATGGGCTCTTCGAGCTTGAGCAGGCGGACGGCATTGGCGATTGTGGCGCGGTCTTTGCCGGTGCGGTCGGCCACCTGTTCCTGCGTGAGATGAAAATCGTCAATCAGGCGCTGAAAGGCATGTGCCTGTTCAATGGGGTTGAGATCTTCGCGCTGGAGATTTTCCACCAGCGTCATCTCCAGTGCCATTATTTCCGAGACGTCTCGTACTACGACCGGTACGCGAAGCAGGCCCGCGCGCTGCGCGGCACGCCAACGGCGTTCGCCCGCAATTAGCTGGAAGCGGCCGGCAATTCTGCGGACAACGAGCGGCTGAACGATGCCGCTGGAATGGATGGAGCGCGCAAGCTCGTCTAGGGCCTCTTCGCGGAAGCGTGTGCGAGGCTGATAAGGGCTCGGATCAATCAGGTCAATGTCGGATTGAAACAGGCCCTCAGACAGTGCCGGAGCCGCTGCCGTCGCTGCCACTGTCGTTCCCACTGTTGTCGGCCGTGCTGGTTGAACCGCTGGCGCCAGCTCCTGCTGCGGCAGCGGAGGCGCTGGTGCCGCTGCTTGTGGCTGCGTCTCCGGCTCCCGAATCAGCGCGCTCAATCCCCTGCCCAATGCGTTTCTGGGCATTAGCGATAACCTCCTTAGCAAGTTGAATATAGCTCTCGGCGCCTTTACTATGTATGTCGTAGAACATGACAGGCATGCCGTGGCTTGGCGCTTCTGCCAGGCGTACATTTCTAGGAATGATTGTTTCGAACACTTGTGCCCCGAAAAAGCTGCGAAGATCAGCGGCTACCTGTTTCGATAGTGTGGTGCGATCGTCATACATCGTTAGGAGAATGCCTTCAATTGCCAGCGACGGATTGATGGTGCGGCGGAGGCGCATCAGGGTGTCTAGAAGTTCTGAAACGCCTTCTAGGGCTAGATACTCGCATTGAATCGGGACCAGGACTGAATCGCTGGCCGCAAGTGCGTTCAGAGTTAGCAGATCGAGCGATGGAGGGCAATCAATTAGAACGTAATTGTAGCGTGCCTGGATCCCCGCAACCAGGGCTCTGAGACGATATTCGCGATTCTCGAGATTTACCAACTCAACTGCGGCGCCAACGAGGTTCTTGTCGGACGGAATCAGATCCATACCATCGACTTGAGCGTCGAGAATGATCCTGTCGATTGGTTCCTCTAGAATTAGAGCTTGATAGAGTGTGCGGCGCGCCGGGTCTTTCGGGAATCCGAGCGCGCTGGTGGTATTACCTTGGGGATCGCAGTCGATTACGAGGGTTCGTTGCTCGGAGGCGGCGAGCGAAGCGCCCAGATTCACGGCTGTAGTGGTTTTTCCGACTCCACCTTTTTGATTGGTTATGGCAATTACACGAGCCAACGGAAATTCCCCCAGAGAGCGGCGCAAATGTAACAGAGTCATTCAAGAAGAGGCAAGTTGTTTCACGTGGAACAGCATAAATAGTGGAGCGTTCCACATGAAACACTGACGGTGCCGGAGTGTCGTTCCACGTGGAACAGCGCGCTTTTATCTAGAACTTTGCACCGCGCAGAATGACGCGCCGATCCGAGTGCGGAATGCGAACTGGATCCGCCCATTTCCAAGCATTTTTCGTTGAAATTTCAATCGCATCGGCGGCACCGAGCCATAAAACCACGGATCCATATTGATTCAGATTCTTGCTCGCCCAATTTAGAAAAAAATCGTCTATTCCGATAGCGCGCGCCGTGACGAAGTCGATGTCCTCGTCCTCCAGCTGAGTATCCTCCCTACGGCACCTGCGCACATCGACATCTTTGAGATGCAGTTCCCTGACTATTTCGGCCAGAAACGTGGCCTTCTTTTGATTTGATTCGATGAGAATTAGGTTCAATTGCTCCGAAACCATACGGATTGGTACGGCTGGGAAGCCGGCACCGGAACCAACGTCGGCGAGCCGACCGTGCCGTATGGGTACAGCCGAGACTGCAAGGAGGCTTTCACCAAAATGGAAGCGTAGGATCTCAGCCGAATCGGTCACGGTGGTGAGAGAGGTCCTTTGATTCCAGCGAAGGAGAAGGTCGACGTAGACGCGAATCTGATCGCACAGCAGTGCGGTGACGCTGACGCGGTAGGGCAGAAGATTCGCTTTGATGTCGTCGTTAGAGAGTTGTTTCACGGTTGTACACTACACCTGTAGTTTAAAGGTGAATCCATTCATGCAATATCTATTTTATTTTCAGTAATTTGAATATCCTGGCTTGCAAGTCCATCGCGAACTCGGCTCGGAGCGAGCATACCGACCGTAATGTCCGCGACGAAATGTGCAACTACGCACGGCAGTAGACTGCCCGTCCATGCCCGTATGGTCGAGAACAGCAGGCCTATTGTGAGGGTAGAAATCAGGCCGCGGCGCCCCTGATATAGATGTGCGAGAGCAAAAAATACGGCCGAGCCGATGACGGCAATCCCGACCGAGCCTCGGGACCAATCCTGAAAAACACGTTGGACGAAACCGCGATAAATCAGTTCCTCGCAGAGCGCGACCGTGGTGACCAGGGCGAAAAACGCGAGGCGCTCGACGTCGTCTTGAGGAAAAAGCTTCAATGCGAGCTGGGGCACGATGCCGTGAGCTTTTGCGGGCTGCAAGACGAGGCGGCGCAAACCCAAAATTTGATTGAGCAAAATTAGCGCAGAAAGCACGACTGTCGCGCTGACTGCCAGCGCAGGATTGGGGAGAGCCAAGCCGAGCTGAATGGGGCGAATTTGGTGGGCGTTCGTACGCCACAAGATCACGCCCGCGGCGATCCACTGAAATGCGAGAGTGGATGCGTAGAGCGAGATGCGGTCCATTTTTGTGGTGCTCGGAATTTGCATCAACTGGCGGACGCGGCGGCGGCCGAGCACCGGTACGGCAATGCCGAGAAAAAGCAGAATGAGAGCAAAATCCCAATGCATGACGTTAAATGAAAACACTTTTGCTGCAGTGGAAGCAAGCCGAACCGCGAATCATTCGCCGGAGGAGTTGACACCGCGCGACGCGCCGCCGTATGGTTCTTGTTCCTGCAAACGCACGGCATGAAAATTCTGATCATTGGCGGCGGCGGACGCGAGCACGCGATTGCGTGGAAGCTGCGGCAGAGCGCGAGTGTGGAAAAAATCTGGTGCGCGCCAGGCAACGGCGGAATTTCGCGCGACGCTGAGTGCGTGGCGCTGAACGTGGGCGACGTGAAGGCAGCTGCGGATCTGGCGATGAAGCTAGGCGCGGACCTGACGATTGTGGGGCCGGAATTGCCGCTGGTTCAGGGCATCGCGGATGAATTTCGGCAGCGGGGACTCGCGATTCTGGGCCCTCCAAAAATAGCGGCGCAGCTGGAAGGCAGCAAAATATTTGCAAAGGAATTCATGGCGCGGAACCGAATTCCGACCGCCGGCGTGTATGGAACGTTTGAATCGGCGCGTGACGCTTGCGCAAGACTGGATTCGGTTTCCTGGCCCGTCGTCGTGAAGGCGGACGGGCTATGCGCGGGCAAGGGCGTGCTGGTGACGTCGTCGGCCAGTGAAGCGAAGGAATTTATCGAGCGGTTGATGGGAGGCGACGAATTCGGCGACGCGGGCAAGCGGGTGCTGCTGGAGGAAGGGCTCGCCGGCAAGGAACTTTCCTACATTATTCTGACCGATGGGACGAATTTTATTTCGCTGGCGCCGGTGCGTGACCACAAACGCGCGTTTGATAATGATGAAGGGCCGAACACAGGCGGCATGGGAACATATTCGACAGACGCAATGCTGACGCGCGAGCTGGAAGAGCAAATTCTGGAAACAATTGTTCGCCCGACACTGGCGGGACTGCGCAACGAAAAAATGGAGTATCGCGGATTTATCTTTTTTGGTTTGATGCTCACGAAAGATGGGTCGAAAGTTCTGGAATACAATTGCCGGCTGGGTGACCCGGAAACGCAGGCAATTTTGCTGCGAGCGGATTTTGATTTTGCGGCGGCTTGCGTGGATGCGGCCCAGGGAAGGCTCGATGGCTCGAGCGCCAAGTGGAGGCGGGGAGCGAGCGTATGTGTGGTTATAGCGTCGGAGGGCTATCCGTCCAGCCCCGTTTTTGGAAAACCTATTAGAGGGCTAGAGGAAGTTGAGAAGGTCCGGCAGGCGGCGGTGTTCCACGCGGGGACGCGGCGCGAAGGCGATGACTACTACACAAGTGGTGGAAGAATTCTTGGGGTAGCGGCCGTCGGTGATTCTCTCGCAGAGGCGCATAGAGCCGCCTACGACGCGGCTAGTAGAATCGCTATCCCCGGGGGCCACTATCGCAAGGACATTGGGGTGGCTGATAGGAGGCAGGCAGTGACAACTGACCTGGAAGCGAGATCATCAAGGTGACGACAGCGAACAAGCAGAGGGAAGTGCGGGTGGGCGTGTTGATGGGTTCGGACACGGATTTGCCGGTGATGAGCGAAGCCGGAAAAGTGCTCGATAAATTTGGCATCGGATATGAGATGGAAGTGATGTCCGCGCATCGCACGCCGGTGCGCGCGCATGAATATGCCACCACGGCGCAGAGCCGAGGATTGAAAGTGCTTATCGCGGCAGCGGGCGCGGCGGCGCATTTGGCCGGCGTGATCGCGGCGAACACTACCTTACCCGTGATCGGCGTGCCGATGGGGACAAGTTCGCTGAACGGACTCGACGCGCTGCTTTCAACCGTGCAGATGCCGGGCGGCATTCCGGTGGCGACGATGGCGATTGATAAGGCCGGGGCGGTGAATGCGGCAATTTTTGCGGCCGAAATTTTGGGCTTGTCCGATCCGGACATCGCGCGAAAACTCCTGGAGCACAAGGACGAACTGGCGCGGTCGGTGGCGGAGAAGAACGCGCGTTTGCAGCAGCAGCTTGCAGAGCGGAAGTAGCGGCGTCCCGCAGGCCTGCTTTCGTTTTGATTTATTCCGGTGACGAACCTTTCAACAGTGAAGGAGCGTCGGCAGGCCTTTCTTGTTCTCCCTGCGCTGTGGGCCGCTTAGGTTCTGGAGGCGGGCGGAGGATCCATTCGAAGCCTGTGTCGAACCCGATTGACGCCATGGTTTGCCTAGCACTGGGCGGAGCCAAAACCGAAAGCGCGGCACGGAGAAATTGCGTAGCGTCGGCCGCCATGATCTTGCCACTTTGTCCTTCCAGGAAGTGATCGGCAACCTCCCGCATTTTTGCGTCGGAAGCGCAGATTTTTTCCAAGCGCGGATCTTTTTGGCGCAGCAAATCGAGCAAAGTGGGCATGGCGTTTTCGGGCGGATACTGAAATTCCACCAGGGAGTGCGGCTGACCTTTTTCCGGGGGCCAGCTTTGCAGATAGGCGGGGTGCGAGATGTGCGTATCGTAATAGTCCAGGCGCTGCATTTCCTGATTTAACTTAAAGCTGAACTCCCAGACTTCCGGGCCATACCCTTGAAGATAGTCGACAAGAATGAGTTGCGCGACGGGCTCGGCCGATGGCCAATCGAGTTTGCCGTGAAGATTGCCGGCGACTACGTTCATGCGTTCAAAAAGATTTTGGCCGAGGGCTTCGAGGTCGGTGGCTTCGGCAGTCCCTTGCGCCTGATTTAGATGAGGGCTCGACGCGGTGAAATGGCCGTGGAGGTGGGACAATTCGGTGTCCAGGCGCGCCAGCTGAAGCTGCGAAGATGGCGAAAACCAGTCCACGGCGCCAAGCAGGATGCCGGCGCGGGTGCGATTCATTTGCACAGGAATGGGCGGATGGGTTTGCGGCTCGATTGGATTCTCAATCGTGCCGATGAGGATGGCGTCTTTGACTATGGCGATGACGACGCGACCGGCCGCGAAGTTTACGACCACTTCTTCGGCGGGCACATCCTGAACTTGCTGAGCGGCGGCCGGCTGCGCCGGAAAAGTGAAGCAGAGTGCCGCCGCAAGGAGAAGTACGGCTGCGGCGTTTCGGTTGCTGCTGCAAACGATGCGGAAAAGCCAACCCATAACTCGACGGTATCACAAGTTCCAGTGCGGCCATAAAATCTCGCACTTTCGTCCATGATATACTCGGGTTTACCGCAGAAAGGCTATGACCATCGACAACTACCAGACCGTGCTGTATGGCCAAGAAGATGGTTCCGGGGTCGCCGAGATTCCCGCGATATCGGGCTGCTAGGCCTTGATGGAAACGCGCGCAGCAGCTCTGGCGGAGCTGGGGAAAGTTTTTGAAATGATCGCGGCTGAATATCGCGACCAGGGCCTTGCCTTTGCAGCAGACAACACTGAAATTCTGCATGCCTGGCGCGACCGCGCGTGAATTGCAAAGAGTTGCAGGAAAACTCGGATTTGTATTGCAGCGGACGACGGGAACCACGAACGCTGGAATCATCCTGGCGGCCGCTCGGTCAACCGCCCGCTTGACGGCGGGAGGGAAATCGGGCCGCCTCTTTACCACAAAATTCTGCGTCCACTGGGCGTTTCACTGCAAGCGTTCGCTGGCTTGAAATAGTTGAGTCGTCGTGTCATGCCCGAATTTTAGTAACATTGCAGGGCAAGGAGGTATCCTCACGGATGCCCAGCATCGCAGGAATTCGGGCGGCAGGGAAAGGAGTGGTGTGAAATCCCCCAAGAGCGTGAAGCATAAGGGCAAGCGGGTATCGGAAATTATTGAGGCGCACCAGCGTTTCGTGCGCGGCGACGAGACGGGCGCGCGCGCGGACCTTTCCGGCGCGGATCTGCGGGGCGTCAATCTGGAGAACATGAATCTGGACCTGGTGAATTTCCAGGGAGCGAATCTGCAAGGCGCGCGGCTATACAACGCGCGGCTTTCGTCGGTGAATATGAGCAAGGCGAAGCTGCGGCGCGCCGATTTGCGCAAAGCGGATTTGACGGAAGCGAATCTGGAGGGCGCGGATTTGACCGAAGCCCAGGTCGGAGGCGCGGAATTATTCCGTACGGACTTGCGGCAGGCGATTTTGCGGCGGGCGAACTTTGGCGCGGCGAATTTTCGCAGCGCGGAGATTCGCGGAGCTGATTTTAGCGGCGCGGAAATGCGCACCGCGATTTTGCGCGAGACCAACCTGGAAGGCGTGGACCTTTCAGGGCTGGATTTGAGCACCACGTTGCTGCCGCCGGGGTACGTGGCGGCGGGAAGCGTCAAGAAGTAAGGCGATGGCAAACCTGCCGTGGATCATGGTGGAAGACTATAAGTACCCCGGCGGCTGGATCGGGTACGAGCAGCAGGAAGCGCGCGCGCGGGCGTATTGCGAGCTGGCTGAACGCGGGCAGATCCTGTTCTTCCGCGAATTGCCGTTTCATTTGCCTGCTGAGGATCAGCAATTTCTGCGCGAGCAGCAATGGACGGAGCTGCGGCTGCACAAAAACGTGTCGTACCGGCCGAGCGAAGATATTTTGCGCGGAGTTTCCGGAAACGCGGAGACGGTGGCGCGGCTGCATTCGATCATGCGGAATTACAGCGCGCAGATCATCGAATTCGTGGGGAGCTTTCTTTCCCCCTACAGCGGCAAATGGAACCTGGATTTCGCGAGTTTCCGTCCGCTGGAAGAAGAAAATCGCGATCTGCCTGTGCACAAGCGCAACGATTTGTTGCACGTGGATGCGTTTCCCAGCCGTCCGACCAGGGGCGGGCGAATTTTGCGCGTGTTCACGAATTTGAATACGACGCGGCCGCGGGTGTGGACCACCACGGAGGGTTTCGACGCGCTGGCGCGGCAATACGCGAAGGCCGCGGGGCTGCAGCAAATCGCCGACGACGATTCATTTTTGGGGCGCACGGTGCAGAGCCTGGGAGCGAAGCTGGGGATCGGCACGATGAGCCGCACGCCATACGACATGTTCATGCTGCGGTTCCACGATTATCTGAAGGAAAACAGCGCGTTCCAGGCGAATTGCCCCAAGATCCGAATGGAATTTCCGCCCATGGCGACGTGGGTGGTTTTCACAGACAGCGTGGCGCACGCGGCGCTGAGCGGGCAATATGCCGTGGAACAGACATTCCTGATTCCGCCGAAAGCGCTGGTGGCGCCGGAAGCGGCTCCGTTTCGCATCCTCGAAGGAATTGCGGGACGACCGCTGGTTTCCTAAGTCCTAGCTGAGGTTTGCGACCGCGGCGTTTACGGAGTCATTCTTCCTTTGGTTAGATAATCCTGCGAAGGAACGCCGAACGCGTCGGCCACGCGATTGAAAAAAGCGAAGAGCGCCGTGATGTAGACGGCTTCGGCGATTTGATCTTCTTTCCATCCGGCGGCGCGCAATTTCTGCACGTCTGCGTGGGTGGAGCGCGCGGCGTCTTTGGTAATTTGCTCGACGTAAGCCATTAGAGCGCGCTCGGCAGGCGTCAGGCCCGCTTCATTGAGTTTGCCTTCCAGAATTGCGGCTACGCATTGATCGGTTGCTCCCTGAACACGCAGGAAGTAAGCGTGGCTGTCCAGTCAATACGGGCAGCGATTGAGAAAGGAAACGTAGCTGGCGATCATCTCTTTGTGGCGGCGACTGAGATGTCCTTCCGAAAAGTGGATTTTATTGGAGAATTCCACTACCTGACGGAGAAAATCGGGCCGTGCGCCAAAACATTTGATGATGCCCGGGACTTGTTGACGTCCCGAGCCGGCGCGCCAGAAATTGTAAGCGGTAGCGGTTTCGCCGGTGGCCTCTGCGTCTTCCGTAATGCGGATTTTTGTGGAGTATTTTTCGGCTGCAGAATCAGAATTTGCAGCGTGGCTCGGCGACTTGCTTCTCTCATCGGTTGACATCGGGGCCTCCCTACGCGGCGCGACGCCTGCCAATCCAACCAAGGATCTTCGGGCTCAAGATATAAACGGGCCAGCCTGCCAGAACTACCGCCGAACCGAGCGCCGCTTCTCGTGGATTGCGGGTCGCGAGGAGAATCAACATGATAACTTCGAGCGTCAGGAATGCAATAGGCGTGAAAGGATAGCCCGCGGTGAGGATTATTGTTTCCGCCTGCCGCGGTCTGCGGCGAATCACAAAAAGGCCTGCGACGGTAAGACCGAGGAAAAGAACCGCGACGAAAAAGAAATACGCGATGATCTGTTCGAACGAACCCAACGCCACCAGAAGGGAGGCGATCACGCCCTGAACCAGGATCGCGCGCGCGGGCGTTCCGAAACGCGGGTGGATGCGGGCCACGGATTTCAGAAACAGGCCGTCACGAGCCATCGCGTAGTACACGCGAGGCGCCGACATTATAAAAGCTGCCAGGCTCCCGAGCACACACACGATGACGATCGCGGCAAAAACAATGCCGCCGGCCGGGCCGAACAGGACTTCACCTGCTTGCGCTACGAAGATACCGTCGGAAGAGACTTTTCCGATGGGCACCAGGTAAATGAAGACGGCGCTGATGACGATGTACACGGCCGTGACGGCAATCACGCCGATAGCCAGAGCGCGCGGGAACGTGCGGCCCGGGTCGCGTACTTCGCCGGCAATTTTTGTGGCGTCCCACCAGCCGCCGAAGCAGAAGAACGCGCCGACCAAGGCGGCGCCCAGAGCGGGCGCGAGCGGCAACGCGCCGGAACGCTGCGCGACGAAAGGAACGAAATTCGACCACGAACCGAGGCGAGATATCAGCGCCCAAACGGTGACGGTCGCGAGCACAGCGAATTTCAGCCAGGTAATCCAGCGGAGAAAGCCTGCGCTAATTCGCGTGCTGAAAATATTCAGAGCGCAGATCGCCCAGATGGCGGCGATGGCGGCGATTTTTACGATCAGCGGCGACCCGTGAAAAATGTATGCCGCATACGCAGCGAACCCCACCGCGAATGCCGCAGTGAGTCCGGGATCGAGCACCAATAAACTCATCCAGCCATAGAGAAAAGCGGTGAGAGGGCCGAGACCCTCGCGCAGGTACACGTATGCTCCGCCGGCGCTGGGGAAACGGCCCGCCAGCTCGCCGAAACAGAGCGCGCCGCTAAGCGTCATGGCGCCGACGGCAAGCCAGACGACGAGCAGCCAGAAGGGAGATCCCAAGGATTTGGCCATGCCCGCGGGCGTGAGGAAAATGCCGACGGCGATGGCTTCACCAGCGACGACGGCGGCGGCGGAGCCCAGGCCGAGCTGGCGGCGAAGGACTTCATCTGGTGGAGAGCTAGTTCCCGTGACGGTTGCCATTCGTCAGCCGAAAAGAACTGCTCCTTGTGCGTGCAAGATTTTGGGCGCGTATGAAACATTCGATGCGCTCAACGCTCTACGCTGGCGACAGATGATATCACTGCGCGTGGTAGTGACAACGCTGCTTTCAAGCGCGCAAGGTTATCGCGGAGGCTGCGGAACAGGGGGCGATTCTGCTGTGGGGCCGGCGGAGGCGGGTCCAGTATGCAGTGAATGTGGCTGGTGTTTGGCGCGAGCGATTTCCGCGCAGGCTACCAGCAGGACCGCGGCGATGACGACGGTCACAAAAAGCTTGCGGGCGGCAGCTGGCGTTGTACGAGCGGGAATAACCAAGCCAAGGATCATTCCGGCGAGCAGGCCGCCGAGGTGAGCCGCGTTGAACGAATGAGAATAGATCCAGTCGGGCAAAAATCCGAGCATGATGAAGAATGCGAGAAGCAAAGCAACAGACCAGCGCCGCACGATCGTAGGGGAAGGCACGCGCTCCAGGCAATACGCGCTCCAAAGCGCGCCGACCAGGCCGAAGGCCACGCCGCTCGCTCCGTATCCATAGTAATTGGGTGCAAGAGCGAGCAATTGCGACATGCTGCCCGCGATGCCCGCCAGGAACCAAAGCGCAAGATAGCCGGCGCGCTGAAAGACCGTCTCGGCGATGGAGCCGAAGAGCAGCAAGAAACACAGATTGGAGAGCAAATGATACAAGTCAATGTGCACGAAAATTGCAGTGACCAAGCGCCACCATTGGCCGGCGAAGACTGCCTCGCCTTTCATGCCGACCGCGAGTAACACAGGATCGTAGGGATGTTTGGGAGTGGAATGATCCGCGAGCACTTGAAGGCAGTAAACGGCCACGAACACAGAAGCGAGGAACAACGTCATCCAGGGGACGCGCAAGCGCAGCTCGCGCGATTTGTTCCCAAGACTGCCTGAACGCGCCGGCGCGGTGGCATGGGAGCGAATCTCTGCCAGGCTTTCCTGGCGAACGTCACGGGAAGGCGCGGCAGAATCGAGTGGCTTTGTGCTCTGCTCAGATATTGGCACTAAGGGTCTCTTGTTTTGAGCTCCTGAGATGCCTGCGCAGCCAGCTTAGAATTGGCGTCAGCGCAAGTCAAAGACGGTGAGCGGAGTCGGTGCTCTAGTTCGCAACGAAGAAAAACCGATACGTGCGAGGCAGCGCTGCAGGGGACGGCCCGGCTGCGCAGGATCTGCGACAGGCGGTGCTGCCACCGTGCACGCAGAACGAGATTTGGTTATTTGCCGGCGGCGAATTCGGCTGGGTCTTCGCCGAAACCGCCTGCGCCGCGGGGAGACATACTGCGGCGGCGGGTTTCGATGCCCAGGCGTTTGATTTTCTGGTTCAGCGTGGAGAGCGGGACCTGGAAACGTTCGGAGGCTTCGGTCTGATTCCAGTTGGTGCGTTCGAGCATGTCCACGATGATGCGGCGCTCAACTTCTTCCAGGATTTCAAAAAGTGATGGCGCCGTGCCGGGTGCGCCGACTTGTCCGGGCAGCGGCGGCAAAAACTCCGCGAGCTGTAAGCGGACGCCGCGCACGATTTCGCGCGTGCGAACACTCTCGGGAAGAATGTCGGCGTCCATGGCTTCCTGCGTGGAGAGAACGACGGCGCGTTCGACGACGTTTTCAAGTTCGCGAACGTTGCCAGGCCATTCGTAATCCATCAGGAGCTTCATGGCGCCATGGGTGAACAGACGCGGCGGCTTGCCGTTGTCGGCACAGAACTGACCGAGGAAGCGGTCGATGAGCAGCGGAATATCTTCCTTGCGATCGCGGAGCGGCGGAAGGTGAAGAGAGATCACGTTAAGGCGATGGAATAAATCCTCGCGGAAGCGGCCTTCGCGCACGAGCTTGCTGAGGTCTTCGTTGGAGGCGGCGAGGATGCGCACGTCAACTTTAATGGTTTCGGTGCCGCCCAGGCGCATGAATTCGCGTTCCTGAATTACACGCAAAAGCTTGGCTTGGGTTTCGGGGCCGATGGTGGAGATTTCGTCGAAGAAAATCGTGCCTTGGTCCGCCACCTCGAACAGACCTTTCTTCGACGCGACGGCGCTGGTGAATGCGCCCTTCACGTGTCCGAAAAGTTGCGATTCGAGCAAGTCCACCGGAATCGAGCCGGTGTTGATGGGGATGAAAGCTTTGTCCGCGCGCGTGGAAGCGGAATGGATGGCCTTGGCGATGACTTCTTTTCCGGTGCCGCTTTCGCCGGAGATCAGGACGGTCGAGCGAGAGGGCGCGACCTGTGTGACGAGGTCGAACACGGCCTGCATTTTGTCGCTCTTGCCGACGATGTTGGGGAAATTGTAGCGCTGCTTCAGCGCGCGCTTGAGCTGGACGTTTTCATCGCGCAGGCGGCGGCCCTCGATAGCCAGAGAAATCTGCGCGATCAATTCGTCGTTGGACCACGGCTTGGTGATGAAATCCTGCGCGCCGCCCTTGAAGGCCGCGCGGGCCATATCGATCGAGCCGAACGCGGTGATCAAGATGATGGAAAGCTGCGGATCGCGGCGGCGAATTTCGCGCAGCAATTCCAGGCCGTTGCGATCGGGTAGGCTGACGTCCAGCAGCATCAGATCGAAGGGCTGATCTTCGAGCTTCTGCAGCCCGGCCTCGCCGTTTTCAGCGAGCGTGACTTGAAAACTTTCTGAAGTGAGAAGCGCTTCGAGACCTTCTCTGATTTCTATTTCGTCATCAACAACAAGAATCGAACCTCTAGGCATGGACGGCTTTCCTGGCTACGGGAAATTCCAGGCGGAAGGAAGTACCCTTGCCCGGAGTTGAGCGTACGTCGACTTTGCCGGCGTGCTCCTTAATGATGCCGTAGCTCACCGAAAGACCCAGCCCGGTGCCCCGTCCGGTGGCCTTGGTTGTAAAGAATGGATCGAAAATACGGTGGAGGTGCTCGGGAGGAATCCCCGAGCCCGTGTCAGTGACTTCGATTTCGACGGAGCCATTTTGCGCTCCGGTACGAACTTCGAGCAGGCCGCCTTGCGGCATGGCGTCGCGCGCATTCATGAAAAGATTCAGGAACACTTGCTGGAGGCGGGTGATGGAACCCAGCACCGGTGGCAATTGCTCGTTGTAATTCTTGACGACATTCACCTGCGCGGTCTTGAAGGGATGCTGGACCAGCGTAAGGGTTTCCTCCAGCACGTGGTTGATATCCACTTCGATAAATTCAGCCGCGCCGGTGCGCGAAAAATTCAGCAGATTATTGACGATTTCGCTGGCGCGGAAAGTTTGTTTTACGATGCGCTCGATGGTTTTCTGGCGCGGATCGTCCGCGGGAATCTGCTTGGCTAGCATTTGAATGTAATTGGAAATCACCGCGAGCGGCGTATTCACTTCGTGCGCCACGCCGGCGGCCAGCAGTCCGAGCGACGTGAGCTTTTCGGTCTGGACCATCTGGTCTTCCAGGCGAACGCGCTGGGTGATGTCATCGAGAAGAATCAGGCGGCCCAGGCGCGCGCCATTTTTGCCGACCAGCGGCGCGATGGATGCGTTGATGACGAGGTGACGGCCGGCGCGTGTATTCAGGCGGAATTTGTAGATGCCCGAAACATGATCGCTGGCCGCGCGAGAAGTGATCTCAGCGACGAGATCTTGCGGCAACACCTCCGGCAAGCGATGCTTGAGCGCTTCGGCGCGCGGAATGGAGAGCAGATCCTCGAGCTGCGGATTCCAGGACTCGACGCGGTCCTCCAGGTCCACGGTAACGACGCCGATCTTGAGCGATTCGACGATATTCTCGCTGAAATCTTTCAGGCGCTCGATCTGCATCGCTTTTTGTTCGAGCGAATGATAGAGGCCGGCGTTTTCGATGGCGATGGCGACGTATCCGGCGATGGTGAAGAGCAACTCCAGGTCGTCACTGGAGAGATAATCGCCGTCCACGGTCTTGCCGAGGCCCAGAACCGCGACGGTACGTTCGCGGAAGCGACAGGGAATGAAGTAGTTCAGGTCGAGCTCTTCGAGAGTGCGGCGAACGGATTCGGATTCCTGTAATGCGGTGCGCGCCGATTCGAAGAACAGGCAGCCGCGTTCGAAGGCCGGGCGAGCGGGGTCCAGGAACGACAGATCCAGCGGGCCTTCGGGGCGCAGACCCATGGAGCGCGAAAGGACGAAGTGGCCGGGAGCCGCGGGATCTTCCAGGAACACCGCGAGGCGGTCAACCAGCAGCGTTTGCGAAACACGATCGAGCACGGAGCCGACCAGGGGTTCCAGGCGCACTTCGTTGGTGAGCGCGCGGCCGAATTCGATGAGCGTACGCCGGTAATCGAGGCGATCGCGGTAGAAGAAACGGTCCAGGCGGGTCTGGACCCACTCGCGCAATGGCTCGATCAGAAACGCCGCGACGACGATGGCGATGATGCCACCGGCGGGGCCGGTCGAAAGGCCGGGGCGGTGAAACAGCTCACCGATGACAGCGATCAGCGCAAAATAAATCCCGACCACGGCGGCGGTGGCGAAGGTGTAAGAGAGGCCGCGCTTGAAGATGATGTCCACGTCCATCAAGCGGTAGCGGATGATGGCGTAGCCGAAGCAGAGAGGAATCAACGCGAGTGAATAGACCGAACTCTTCATCCACGCCGGAGGAACCAGGCCCAACGCGTAGGGCACGATGTAGAAGCAGACAAACGGCAGACTGCCGGCGAAGGCTCCGGCAGTGACCCACTTCAATTGCTGGCGCAGAACGCCGCTGGGCGCGCGACGAAAACTGAAAAAGAAGATAAACGCGGCCAGGACAAAATAAATTCCCAGGTTGACCTGTTCGACTTTATCGAGCCAGTAGCGCGTGCCCAGTGAAGGCAGAAAATCCAGCGTGCCGGTGGCAATAAACGCATGTAAAACAAAAAGCGCGACCGGGACAGAGTACACCGCCAAAAGCTTCGGCCACAGTTTGCCGCGACGCTCCGGAAACACGAGCGCGAAGTGTACGAGCATGGCGGGCTGCAGCAGCAGCGCCACCACATTGCTCCAATAAATGATCCAGTCGAAAGAATTCAGCTTGCCGCTGTAGTGAAAACTATAGAGGACGAAAGAGACCAGGCAAAAAATGTAGAAATGAATGGCGCGCGGTGCGTTCCAGCGGCGCACAAAGATAAACAGGCCGATGAAGAGGTAGAGCAGCGCGGTGACCCGCATGTAATTTTCGATCGAAGAGGCGTTTTCCTGCGGCGCGGTGACCAATGGCGTCTCGAACGCGCGTCCATCGCGGCGCAATTCGTAGCGGATTTCGGTCCAGGGACCGGCGTGGAACAAAATGCGCGTAACGTCTAGCGCGCGATGGATGGTGGTGCCGCGGACCGCTTCCACAATATCGCCCTGGTGGATTCCGGCCTTCGCGGCCGGCGAATCGGCGACCACGTGCCAGGCGGCAACGCCTTGAGGGGAGTCCATCCAGGTAACGCCATCATCGGGAAGAATGTAGAGGGAGCGCTGCTGGAAGTTCAAAACGGCGAAAACAACAGCTGCCAATGTCAGTAGGGCTAAGATCACCGCCCCGAGCCGCATTCGCAGACTATCTTTCATCCGAGTACACCAATATCCTTGGAGGAATATGGTAGCACGTCAACTTCCAGCGAATCACAGATTCCGATTTATGTAAGGGCTTATTTTTCAAGCAATTACAGAAAGCTTCGGAACCAGAAATTGGACTCATACCATTTGTGGAAGGCAGGTTCCCGTTTACAATATAGCGGCTTCTACTTAAAACTGGAAGCTCAAGCCGCCTCGGAAGAACCGATAAGTCGGTACGAGAACAACCTGGCCGTCGCCGGTGGCAAGAGTTACATACCCTTGTGCGAGTAGATTGCCGCAGTCGGCTAGGATCTCGGCATGGCCGGGGATAAATCCAGGCAGCCGCTGGCGAACCTGCACGCTGAGGTACGGATCGATATGGTACGTGGATTGGCCGTAGGCGTCCTGCGGGGAGACAGCGGGCCCGCTGATCCATTTGTAGCTGGAGATGATTTTAGTGCCAGTGCGAGGAATGGTGGCGGAAAATCGCGTGGCTGCGCTGGAGCGATATTGGGCCGCTAATTGATTCCGAAGCGCGCCTTCGGCCGGGTCTTCATTCGGCGCCAGCGCTCCCGCGTAGGAATAAATCACCGTCATATCCAGATTGGTTGCGATCTTCTGCTGGAAAACCAGGCGGGCACCCAAGGAATTCATAGCGCCGGCATCGTAGGCAAAGACGTCCGAAAAATAGTCGGGCAAATAATCAGGACCGGAGTAGTTCCCGTGTCCGAAGACGGCAGTATTGTTGGAATGGTCGTCAAAGACCGCAGCAGTAACGCTGGATTTCTTGGTGAGGTCATGCTCCACCGCAATTTCCGCGTGGAGATCATCCTCCAGCACCGCGCGACCGTTGCGCAGCAGCAAAGTGGGGAAAGCGTCGAGCTGGTTGATCGTGGATTGCAGATTGCCCGGAGCGCCGGCGGAATCCTGCCAGGTATTGGTAGTAACCAGTGCGGAAGCGAGCCACGTGGGAGCAATGCGCACGGCCACTTCCGCGCGAGGGCGCACGGATGTGGTGGTTGTACCCAAACCTGCCATCAGGAAATCAGCGCCGTAGCGAACACTGACGCGATCGCCCAGCTGAAACGAAGAATCGTGCGACATTCGCAAGCCGTGGAACGTGAGGCCGGCATTGCCCAGCTGAGATTCACGAATCAGCAGAGTGGTTACAGGGCCTGTGCCAGAATCGCCCGAAGGCAGCCACTGCGCCACAAAGCCATTGGATTCCGAGCCTGCCTCGTAGCTGAACTGACCGGCGATCAGGAGGTTGCCCAGTCCACCCAGCCCGTAATCGTAGGCAAACGCGCTGCCGGGCGTATCGGCGAGATTGGAAATGGAACCGGGATGATCGGATCCAGAAGTAAATTCAAGGCGCGTGCGTGCGGACTGATCTTGCGATTTGTCGAATGGATTGACGTGTCCGCCGAGCACAACGTCGCCATCCTGCCAGCGCAAGACGGGGCGCGTAGCAGCGGAGGCTCGCAGCACCCAACTCCAATCGTCCGCGGCGATTTGCTGATCGGGCTGGCGGCGCAATTTTTCCAAAGACGTGAAGACAGAGCCGAGGACAATTTCGAGCAAGGTCGTGTGCTCATCGCGCACCTGGATGTCCTGTTCGACGGCCGGAAGAAAGCCCGCGAGCGTGACTTTGACGGAATAAATGCCAGGCGGCAGCGAGGCACTGGAAAAACGGCCGCGATCGTTGGTCAGCAGCTGGAATGCCATATTGTTCAGGAGCTGGCTGGATGAAATCACCACGGTGGCGCCCATCTGCGGAGTTCCCGCGGAGTCCACCACCAGTCCGGTGATCTTTCCGGAGCCCTGTGCGGCAGTCAGCGCCGTCGGAAGCACACACCAGGAAAGGCACAGGATCATGCCTAGGCCCATGGCGCGAATCATCCGAAGATTCATAACGCTCACTTCGCCTGTGGTGCTGGCGAACCGGTTGGCCGGACGGTAAATTCCGTAGCCGGGGTGATGGTCTTTTTGGTCAGGTTGTCGGTGACTGCGACTTCCAGCTTGTACTTTCCCGGCTTCAGCGAGCCGAGAGTGATGATGTTCTCCAACGTCATCTCCTCGCCGTGCAGAGGAAGCTTGTCGCCGCCCAAGTCGTACTTGAGGATTGGGTCGTTTGCCTTATCCATTGTTACCCGGTATTGCACGGTCGCATCGGCCTTGTGCGTCTTGTCGTCTACCTTGAGGTTATAGACCTGAAGGAACACGCCCATTTCATCACTGGCGACGAAAGAAGCATCGATGCGCGGGCGGACTTTCACGTCGCCCAGGACGAACTGGCCCAAGCCGATGTCGTGTGCGGAGACGCGCTTAATCTCGTCGGCCAGGATCAGAGTGCTGGACGAAAGGCTGTCGTCCTCAAAGCGCGGAACGGCGAGGCGCGTATTGACGACGCCTACGTTGCCGTTGTTTGTGTCCTTTAAAACGATGTCCAGGCGATAGAGTCCCGGACTGAGCGGGATCGCTTTTTGATAAATCGAGGCGGTGGCGAGCGATTGCTGCAACAAGGCCTGTGGAACGTCGCGCCGGACATTGTCTTCAAAAGTGTTCACGATACGACCGCTGAGGCTGGTGACGCGGCAGAACAGATTCACAGAGGCGGATTCGACTCCGTTCTTCTGCTGAAAGCTGAGCTGGCGCGTGGGAATTTGAATGGTGATGGGGACCAGAACGGTCTCAGAGGTGATGCGCAGGAAGTCGGTACGGTATTCGAACTTCACCTGATCCCGCACTAGGCGCGACGAGACTACCGCTTCGAGGTCCTTAAACTTTACCGGGGGAGCTTGCTGGATCTTCGCATACAGCTCCAGCCGCGAAAATTCGTTCATGGTTTCCGGGGTCATGCCCATGGGCGCGGCGTCGTGGGTGCCGTCCGTATTGTTGAAGCGGGCGGTCTTACTGGACATGCCCATGGATTCCATCGTGGTGAGACCAGCGCCGGGAACGTACAGCAAAGCGTCCTTCTCGCTGGGGTCCATGGTGAGCCGGTACTCGCCGCTCATAGTCGGATCTACGAATTCGATCTCAACGTTTTCCCCGATTCCTTCGAGATAGCGATAGCGCCAATCTTCGAACGGATACGTGGAAGTTTCACCGCCGCCTTCGCTGGACGGGCGCTCATAGCTGCCTCCCGACGGATGCGATTGAACTTCGTCCGCGGGGCCCCACATAATGTAAATTCTGCCGCGGTCGGTTTTCCAGCCGGGAATGCCGGACGAGAAGTGTTCGTTGGCGTAAGCGATGCGGCGATAGTGCTCTTCCTTGAAAGTATTTTCGGCGGAATCCGGATCAGGATTGCGGCGCTGCCAGAATGCTTCGATGAATTGCTCGCGCTCTTCGTTGGTGGAAAGATGAAGGAACGAACTGCGCTCTTCGGGTGAAATGATGTAGACGACGTCTTCGTTCAGCCATTTCTTATATTGGGAATCGAGCTCGTTAAATAGGTCTTTGTCTCGCTTGGAGCGTTGCTTGGCAGCTTGCTTCGCGGCCTTCTTGTCGTTTTGGTCCGGCTGTTGGGTGGGAGATTCGCCTTGAGCTGACGCGCGCGGCACATACACCAGTGCACAAGCTAAAACACCGAAAATAAACACTTTGACGGTCGAACGCATATTTAAGCCTTTGCCCCGAGGCACGAAATTCTAACCTGTCCAATGGTACAGGTCAATGTCGGATTCCCCTAACTGCCCTTGAACCATTGGAATCGGATGGTGGCCGAGGGGTTGCCTCGACCAAGTTCGGGGGGTGCAGGCTGCTAACGGGAAATGGGACGTAGAAACCGGAAATATGCCGATCCTCGAACCGGAACAGGCGCTCGCGGGCGTGCACGACTGCTAGCACCAGCTTTGTCCTATTCTCTTGGAGTCTAATTAGCTTTACAATGGGATCGCGAAGATCGGGCTGCGCCGTCCGTTGATGGCGCAGGTTGCGCGTAGATATCGGGAAGTTGCAACGTCGGAGGCGATAGCGCAGAGCGACGACCTCCGAAATGTCATACTAGCGCCTGTCTTTCCGCTCGCGCGAACGTCTAAGCTTGACCTAGAAACATTTTGTGTCCCCGGAACGTATTCAAGTCATAGGAATGCTGTCGCCCAGAGGGGCGAGTTCAAGGGTAAAGCAATGAAAACGTGGCAGAAAGTTGGGATTGGTGCGGGTGTCGTCCTGGTGCTCGGCGGCATTGCCTGGTTCAGCGCGTATCAGGTAAATAAGGGTGTAGTGGCGGTCCAGACGGGACACGTGGTGAAAGCCGACCTGACGTCGGTGGTGACTGCTTCCGGCGAAATCCGCCCGAAGAATTACACGAACGTGCTGGGTGAGGGCATCGGGAAGATTACCGAGATCGTAGTGAAGGAAGGCGACCACGTGAAGAAGGGCGACATTCTGCTGCGGCTGGAGAATATTCAGCCCGGTGCCGACGTGCAGGCGCAGCAGGCGGCGATTGATTCCACAGAAGCTTCGGTGCGCGCCGCGGCTGCCAGCTATGATTCCGCGGTAGCCACCCTGGCACAACGCCAGGCGGATCTGGAAAAGGCGAGGTTCGACTGGGAGCGCGCGCAGCAGCTATACAAAGAGCAGTTGATCGCCAAATCGGATTACGACGCGAGCAAGGCCGCCTACGATGCCGCTGCCGCAGGCCTGAATGCTGTGAAGGCGCAGGTGGAACAAAGCCGCGCGGGGCGCGAACAGTCGCGACACAACCTGGATCAGGCCAGCGCGGTGCTGAAACACACCAAAGACGTGCTGCGGAAGACGACCTACGTTGCGCCGATTGACGGAATCGTGAGTTATATTGCGGTGCGCGTGGGCGAAAACGTAGTGCCCGGGATCCAGAACGCCGAAGGCAGTTTCCTGATGACCATCTCGGACATGAGCGTGGTCACCTCCGAAGTGAAGGTGGACGAAACCGATATCACGAACGTGCGCGAGGGAAATCCCGCGGACGTGACGATTGACGCGATTCCGGGGAAAGTTTACAAGGGGCACGTGACCCAGGTGGGAGAGCTGGCGATTCTGCGCTCGTCGGGGCAAGCCGCCACCACGCAGGCCACCGCGAACACGCAGGAAGCGCGTGATTTCAAAGTGGTGGTGACGATTGATAATCCGCCCACCGATCTGCGGCCGGGACTTTCGGCCAGCGCCAAAATTCAGACCGAACAGAAAAAGGGCATCCTGACAATTCCGATTCAAGCGCTGGCGGTGCGCACGCAGAAGGATCTGGAAGAAGCGCAGAAGGAGCACGGCGGAAATGTGACTCTGGCTGCGTCGAAACCTGCTGCAACGGCTGACGCGCAGCAAAAAGTGGATGTGCAGGGCGTTTTTGTGATTCGCGGCAAGAAAGCGGAGTTCGTGCCAGTGCAAACCGGAATCACGGGCGTCACGGACATCGAAATTACCAACGGAGTGAAGGAAGGCGACGAAATCGTTATCGGCAATTACAAAGCGCTGCGTACGCTGCGGCCTGGCGCCGCTGTGAAGGTGGACAATTCGGCGCCGAAGCGCGAAGAGTCCGCGACGTAGGTTTAACGGAATCCAGGAGCGCGTGTACATGGCCGTGGAAGAAATAGCCCCGTCGCAAAGTTTCCGGCAGGACCTGGTAGCTACGGGCATCGTCATCCAGACCGAGGAACTGTGGAAGACTTATGAGATGGGCGCGGAGCAATTGCACGCGCTGCGCGGCGTGACCATCGAGATCCACAAGGGCGAGTACGTGGCCATCATGGGCCCCTCCGGCTCCGGAAAATCCACGTTGATGAACTTGATCGGATGCTTGGATACGCCGACCAAGGGAAGCTACTGGTTAGCCGGCCGTTTGGTGAGCCAACTGGATGACGACGAGCTGGCCTACATCCGCAACAAGGAAATTGGCTTCGTATTTCAGACTTTCAATCTGCTTCCGCGCGCGACCGCTTTGCACAATGTGGAATTGCCCATGATTTACAACGGCACTGCTTCCGAAGAACGCCTGGAACGCGCGAAGAAAGCGCTGCAACAGGTTGACTTGAGCGAGCGCATGCTGCACAAACCGAACGAGCTTTCTGGCGGCCAGCGCCAGCGCGTGGCGATTGCGCGCGCGCTGGTGAACAATCCTTCGATATTGCTGGCGGACGAGCCCACCGGAAATCTTGATTCGCAGACGGGCGAAGAAATCATGGCGCTGTTTGCGCGGCTGCACGAGCAGGGCAACACCATCATCCTGGTTACCCACGAATCGGACATCGCAGCGCACGCGCATCGCGTGATCCGGCTGCGCGATGGAAAAATCGAAAGAGACGAACGAACCCGCTAGGAAGCTGCCGCCGTTAATTCGAGAAAAGATTTCGCGCCAGGAATAACACGTTGGCGGGGCGTTCGGCCAGGCGGCGCATGAACCACGGAAACCAGTAAGTGCCGTAGGAAATGAGTACGGCGCAACGAAATCCGGCCTGCACCAGGCGCAACTGCTCGGCGCGTTGAATTCCGTAGAGCATTTGAAATTCCAGCAGATTTTTTGGCACGCCTTGATCCGCGGCCCAAGCGATGATTTTGCCGATTAGCGCGCGATCGTGGGTGGCGACGGCCACGCGCACGCGGGCGCGGCGCGCTTCAGGGCTGAGCAAACGCTGGGTGAGATGCAGAAAGTTTTCGTCCACATCTTTTTTCTTCGGATAGGCAATCTCCGCGGGTTCGTTGTAGGCGCCCTTCACCAGGCGGATCGCAGCACCCTCCGGAATCAGCCTGTCTAGATCTTTTTCCGTGCGGTAGAGATAAGCCTGCAGGCAGATACCGACGTTGGAGTAGGCCTTGCGCGCGCGGCGATAGAGCTCGAGGGAGACGTCCACGTACGGACTTGCCTCCATGTCAATCCAGAGTATTTTTTCGGCGGGAGTATTTTGGATGAGCGTCGCAAGATTTTCGTAGCACAGGTTCGGATCGAGGTCGAGGCCGAGCTGCGTGAGTTTTACCGTGATTTCAGCGGGAATGCCGCTGGCGCGGATGCGGTCGCTCAGCTCCAGGAAACCATGCGTGACTGCCGCGGCTTCGTCGCGATCGGCAATATTTTCGCCCAGACGGGATAGCACGGACTGAATGCCGTTCGCGGCGAGCGAGCGCGCGGCGGTGACGGCGTCCTGCACGTCTTCGCCCGGCAGGAAACGAGTGGAGGCGCGACGCATGAACCCGAAGTGGGGCGCATGCTGCCGCATCCACTGATTTTGCGCTGCCGCCAAAATCAAGCGGCGCAACGGATTCATGACTGCTTCATCGTGGGCTCATTTTTCGAGATGCCTATTGGCGGCTCGACGCCGGTCTGCTGCCGATGGCTGTGCAGTTGACGCTCATTGCGGAGAAGAAAGCGCTTTGACCAGGCGGTAATAAAAATCCACGCCATCGTAAAAGGAAGCGACGCGGACGCGTTCGTCGCGGCCGTGCGAGCGATCGTCATCCACATCCATAAATAATCCGGGAAGCCCGTACGTGGGAAGCCCGGCTGCGCGAGAAATTGCGCCGTCGCTGGCGCCCGCGTCCATCACCGGGACGATAGGTATGCCAGGCCACATTTCGTTGGCAACTTTCTTCAGCGCGGCCATCAGGTCGGGGCGCAGAGGCGACGGAGGGTTGGGAATGCCGCTGGACGCCAGTCCCGGTGCGTGCGCCACCACGATGTGCGAGTCGTCGAGAACTTTCACCAGCGTGGCTTCGATTTCATCGGGCGAGTGGCCGGGCTGAATGCGGCAATTCACGTTGGCATGCGCCATTCCAGGCAAGGCGTTGTTGGCATGGCCGCCATCGAGGCGCGTGGCGACGCAGGTGGTGCGTATTCGCGCGTTGTAATAAGGAATCGCGGAAAGCCGCGCGAGTGCGGCGGGTTCAGGCGGCGTCTGCAGAATGGCTTTCATGTCCGCGCCGGTCTGTCCGCCGACGATATCCGCTTCGCGCGAAAAATATTCACGCGTGACTTCGTTGAGTTCGAATGGAAATTGATATTTTTCCAGGCGCGTGAGACCCGCGGCGATTTGATAAATCGCATTTTCGGATGTGGGCAGCGAGCTATGTCCGCCGGGATTGGTGACCGTCAGATCGAAATCCTGATACAGCTTTTCGCTGGCTTGAATTCCGACGAGCAGGTGTTTTCCATTGTCCAACTCGAAATCGCCCGCATCCGGATTGATCACGTATTCGGCTGCGATCAAAGCGCGATGATTCTTGATGAGCCACGCGACGCCGTTGGACGGGCCGCCCTCTTCGTCGGCGGTGAGCGCGAGGATCAGGTCGCGATCGGGCCGGAAGTTTTCCTGCTTCAGCCGAATGAAAGTGGTGACGAGAAACGTGTCGCCGTCTTTGATGTCTCCGGTGCCGCGGCCGTAAAAGTAGCCGTCCTTTTCGATGAACTGGAACGGATCCATGGACCAGTCCGCGCGGCGGGCCTCGACGACATCGAGGTGGCAGATGAAGAGCAGCGGTTTCTTCGCGCCCGTGCCGTGAATGCGTGCGACCATGTTGCCTTTCCGGTCGTTCGGCCCGAGGACTTGCACGTCGCTCGCGGGAAAACCGGCATCGAGCAGGCGCTTCGCCATCGCATTCGCTGCAACTGTGGTGCTGCCGATGGAATCGGTGGTGTTGATTTCAACGAGCTGCTTGAAGATGTCGCGCGAGAGCTGCTTGGTGCTGTCGTTCAGTTGAGCGCGGATTACGCCCGATGCCAGAAGGGTAAATGTCAAAGAGATAGCTGCGACGCAGCGCCTCATTCACAACTCCAGTGTGGGAAAATAAATTTCGAGCAGTTGAGACTATCACAGGAAAGGGAACGGCTGGGACGGCGAGAGCACGGTTTTGCGCTCAGGCAAATACGAGGCGGCCCCGGGGCACGGGAAGCGGGCGCCCCAACTCCTTTGCGGTGTCAATCCACTGGCGAATAACGACCTCTACGTCTGCCAGTGCCGCTGGGTAGGTTTACCCATCGGCCGCGCAGCCCGGAAGCTCAGGGACTTCGGCGACGAAGGCTGGATCTTCCTCGCTCCCGTAGATTGTGACCTCATGTTTAAGGATCCAATTCTCCAGGCAAACGATATTTCAGCATAACATGGCGCACTCGCTTCACCTGGTAGGGCTTACGCTTCGGCCCCTTAGGTTGCAAATTCAAGATCTCTTCTGCGCCGTCCCTGGCAAAACTGTACTGGCTGCCCCTTACAAGCTCTGGAAAGCCAAGTGTTTGCAAGAAGCGCCGCATTTGCGCAAATGCGATATTTGCGTCTGCATTTCCGCGGAGGATTTGATCCAGAACCTTTTCGATGCGCGCCACAGTGCAGCAAGTTCGACTCAATTCTGCAGCGCTAAATTCAGAAAGGCGGCTGAGAGAACGGCTTGTCTTTCGGGGATTGGAGGACGGAGATGGCGAAGCGGTAGAGCTCGAGCTTAGTGACATCGGTAACGGGCCCGGCGTCGAAAATTTGGCTGAAAGCAGCGTGAATGATGTGCGCCTGGTCTTCCGGCAGCAACCCCAGAAACTCACCGAAGCGATTTTTGGCTTTGGAATATTCGGCGGCTTCTTCGGCCGTGAGCGGACGTGCTCCGCTTATCCTCTGCTCATATCTTTGGTAGAACTCGTAACGAAACTGCTTTTCGTACAGCGTGGCGTAGGCGGCTTCCTGCGTTCCGGGCTGCTTATCGGACACGGCGAGAGCTTTCGCGGTGAAATCGTCCAGCGCCTTTTGAAAGTCACGAAAGTTTCCCATCGCGCCCATGAGCGGGCCTCTCCCGCTCTTGCCCAGCGAAGCAGCCAACTGATTGGTGCGCGTCTCGTAGCATTTGCCGTACACCGTGATGGCTCGGATGGCCGCGGGCGCAGCCGCGTTATTTGTCTTGCTGGCATTTTCTGGAAAGTGCGCGACCCACGCCGTGGAAGTCATTTGCAGAATTTGCGCGCAGGTAAGCCCGAGCCGGTCGGAGTCCGCAGTTTTCGTTGGTGCAGGCTTGGCTTGCGCAAAGCCTACGGACGCAAGAACCAGGGAAAGAGTAAACGCGGAAATTAACTTCATTCCAGAAATCCTCCCGCTGCTCTATTGCGAACTTGTATAGCGCACCTCGAAAAGATCAAGTTCTTGCTCGAGGCGGCGCAGCACTTCGTCATTAATTTTATTGTGATTGCGCATATTCAGCAGGGCCGCGCGCTGCAATTTGCGGATGTTCTTGGAGAGCTCGCGGTAGCGAACGTAATCTTCGGCCGTGTAGCCGGTCTCGACGGAGCGGTCACCCGGCAGCAAATTCAAGTGATGTTCTTGGATGCGAATCAGATCCTGATACACCGGCGCGAAGCCGGCATTGTCCAATTCACGCGCTTGTTCCAGATAGGCGAGCGCGGCTTCAATCATCGCGTAACGCGCCCGCTCCTCCTCGGGATTTTTAACCGCAACGCCAGCCAATCCCAGGCGGCGAATGAAGTAGGGCAGCGACAAGCCTTGAAATACCAGCGTCACGAAAATCACGCAGAACGTAAGGAAAATGATCATATTTCGCTGCGGAAACGGCGAGCCGTCCTGCAGCGACCTAGGCAGGGAAATCGCGGCGGCCAGCGCCACCACGCCGCGCATCCCCGTCCAGCCGACGATAAAAACATATCCCGCGCTGGGCAGCGCGGCCTGCTGATGTTGCACATGGCGCCGCAGCCAGTTCGCGGCCCACGTACCGGGGTACATCCAGAGCAGCCGAAGCACGATAACCACAGCGCTCACCAGCAGCCCGATGAGTACCAGGTGAAAGAGGCTGTGATTGCGAATCTCGCCGAGGATGTAAGGAAGTTGCAGTCCGATCAGGATGAAAACGATGCCATTGAGCACGAAGCTGAGAGTTTCCCACACGGCTGCGCCCTGCAGACGCGCGCGCGTGGAAAAATACAGCGAGCTTTGATGGCCCAGATACATTCCGCACACCACCGTCGCCAGTACGCCCGAAGAGTGCAAGCTTTCGGCCGTGAGATACGCGAAATAAGGCGTGATGATGCTGAGCGTGATCTCGACGGGCGCATCCGTGATTTGCTTGATCAGCCAGGCCAACAGCTTCGCGATTACCAGGCCAATTACGATGCTGCTGGCGATCAGGTAGAGCAAAAGAGTCACGCGCTCGTGGAGCGACGGCGTGTGCCCGGTGACCACTATCGCGATGGTGAACTGCAGGGCGAGCAGGCCGCTCGCGTCGTTTACCAGGCTCTCGCCTTCGATTACGTCGGTGACCCGCTGCGGCAATCCCAAGCGGCGGGTGATGGACGTGGCGGCGATCGCGTCGGTGGTGCAGATCACCGCGCCGAGAACCAGGCCGAGCTTCCAGCTGAAGTCCGGCAAAATCCAGTGGGAGGCAAAGGCTACGCCGTACACGGTAAACGATACCAGGCCGAGCGCGAGCAGGGAGATGCTGGAGATGTTGTAACGAAAGTCGCGCCAGGAAGTCTGGAACGCGGCGGAGAAGAGCAGCGGCGGCAAAAAGAGCAGGAAAACCACTTCCGGATTCAGTTCGATGCGCGGCATACGCGGGATCAGGCTGAGGAATAGGCCCGCGATCACCAGCACGATGGGGTACGGGGTTTTGAAGCGCTTCGCGAGCGTCGCGAGGACGGCGATGCACAGCAAGAGCAGCAGGAAAATTGGTTCGGAGTGTTGGATGTTCTGGCCGTACATGATTTTTGTAAGGAGATACGATAACGCAGATGCGTCGCGGCGGCACGCACTTCCGGCTGGCTGCTGAAAATCGCCTGTAGCTTACTTGCGGCGGGCGCGCGAGGCTTGGGACTTCGGCGAAAGTGCGCGCGCCAGGAGAAAATCCATCGCGCGGCCGAGCCTGCGAATGCGTGTGTCGGTTCCCTTGGCCGAATCGAACCAGGTGATGAAATGCCTGCGCTGCCCCGTGGTGAGCTCGTCGAAAGCCCGCTGCGCTGCGGGATTTTCCTTCAAGGCCAGGCGCAGGTCTGCGGGCACGGGCTCTTCCCGCGACGCGCGGTCCAGCCGCAGCTGGACGCCTACGACATCACCCACATCGGCGTGCGCAGCTTTGCGCAGCGCGGTGTTGAGTTGGATGCGATAGCGCCCCCCGCCGGCCGGCATCAACGTGATGCGCGCGCTGCATCCGTTCACAATTGCGACGATCGGCACGTATTTCGGCTTTGCTTCTTTGCGGCTCTTGCTAGCCGCTTTGCTCGCGCTGCTTGCACGCTTGGCCTTGCTCGTGTGAAGTTGCGCGATCAGAGCATCGGCGATGTCTAGGGGCACTTCGACGTGCCGCATGATCCAGATTTTGTAGATGGTGGCTTGAAATTTCTTGGTTTGAGATGCCATCGCTCTAGAATCGCAAACTTCGTCGCGCGCGTTCTGCGCATTACATTATGCGCCAAAATCCCGAGCTCCAGAATTCGCGATGCATCGAGTAAGATGGCTGGCGCGATTTCCATCGCCCGAGGATACACGCTTGGAAAAAAGCCGGAGTCGGAAGATTAAGCAATCAACGCTGTGTCTCGCCGTCGCGTTGTACGTTTTCGCGCCGGTAGCGACGGCTGCGGAACAGAACGTCGTGCTCCTGTGGCCGAATGGCGCGCCCGGCTCCGCAGGCAAGACCGCGCCGGAAAAAGTTCGGCTCACGCCGGA
>CAVYDD010000005.1:0-127500 GCA_963767225.1 uncultured Acidobacteriota bacterium | reverse complement strand
TTCGCATCAGGGAAGTATAGCAAGTTTAGAAATTTCGTCAAGTATTTATGATTTATTTCTTCCGCATACTTCTGTGGATTTCACCTGCTTCTGTGGATATTCACGCGCACCAAGAATTCGGGACGGGTTGGATCGTCGCTAGCCTTTGTTGTGCTTGAAAAATTCCACCTGACGCAGGCGCCCGTCTGCTTCTTCGCGCGTCTTGTATGAGCCAGCGAGGTTTTTGCCTTTCTTCTCGGAAACCACTTGGTAGCCCGCTTTTACTTTCTTGATCATGCGCTACCCTGCTGCGCCAATTCTCACCCGCCACCCCGCAGAGTCAATACCATGCCTGCCGTAGAGCTTCTCGCCAGCAGTGACTTTCTGCGAGGTGTTCTCACTCGACAAGCAGTCGCGCATTGACGCCGACCAAGCAAAATAGCGCTGGCCGAATTGCACTGATTACAGGCGGGCCCGACGGCTTGGGCCGCGCCGCGGCTGGGATTGTTGCCGAGCACGGCTAGCGCGTTTTCGCCCCAGGACGCAACGCCGAACGCACCGCGGCGCTGCAGCAACTCGCGCGCGAGCGCAAGCTGCCAATCACGGCGATGGACCGGGGCGTTTGCGATGACGCCTCAGCAGATCGCGCTGTTGCGGAAATTGAGAAAACTGCCGCAACGGTGGATGTGCTGGTGAATAACGCAGGAATCGCCATCGCCGCGGTGATGGAAGAAATCCCGCTGGCGGATTTGCGGCGGCAATTCGCGACGAATTATTTCGGCTTGGTGCGGATGTCCCAGGGAGTGTTGCCGGGAATGCGGCGAAAGCTCAGCGGCCGTATCATTAATAGGAGTCCCATTGCGGGCAAACTGGTCTCGCCGCTTTTCGGGCCATAGGGCTCAAGCAAGCACGCCGTGGAAGCGGTGAGTCGCGCGAAGCGCCTGGAAGTGTATCCATTCGGAATTCAGGTGGTAGGGATCGAGCCGGGCTCCATTGCTAGCAGCATGAATCGCCACCCGAGCGAAGGGTCGTCCGCTTATGCCAAGGGCGGGGAGCAGAGTCCATACAAAGCGGTCTAGCAGGGATTTCTCAACTCCTGGAGCAAAACTAGGAAGCCATCGCAGTACACAGCGGAAGATGGTGCGCGCCTGATTCTGCGCGCGGTCGAAGACGTTGCGCTGCGAGCGCGCTACCTGAGTAACTCGGGAAGCGAAAATCGGCATCCGGCTACGCCGGTTACTTTCCGATCGCGCGATGGATCGTCAAATACGTAAAAGGATGGGCATCGCCGACTTTCACCGTACGCCACAAACAGACGCGCGAAAATAATTGCTGCGTGGTGTACAGCGATTTCAAGCGGCCGATTCGCTGCAGATGCCCGCGACGACCAGCCCCAGGATAATCATCTGTATGCCACCGGCGACCATCCACTTGATCGCCAGCTGGTAAGGCACGATGTACACGACGTATTCGCTCAGCGCGGTGGGGATCACGGTGAGAAAGGCGATCAGGATGCCGTAGCGAATGCCCTGCGCTAGCCAGGATTTTTTCTCAGCCCCGCGCGTGTAGATGTAAGCAAAGAGCGCCGCAAAAAAGAACTGGCCCACGGCCATGGCCCAGAAGCGGTGCATAATTCCCGCCGGGGGGCGATGGCTCGCGGGAATCGCCGCGTAGTCGCTCATCAGCCACACCGAGTGCACCAGATAGTTCGTGAGCATCAGCACGATGTAGGCCGCCACAATCGCCAGTAGAAGTTTTTTCATGGACGTGCTCGCCTCCTGCCGCCAGATTTTTGAGCCCTGGGAAAATACCTGAGAAGGAAAAGCTCCGGGCGCGTGTTGGCGCACTCCGGTAGGCGCAGCCTAGCACCGCTATGCTGAGGGAGATAGCGATTTTTGTGCAATGCTAGAGCCGTCAGGAGTCTCTGCGTAGGATCGCCCGCTGGACGATTGATTAGAAGTGTGACGTTCGCGAATTCGCAGCCGCTAGGGATTTGTCACTTGAATCGATACGCTGGCGGCGCGCAGCGGAACATACTGCGCTTCCCACGCTGCGTGCGCGGGACTTTCGGCATAGGCATCGGCCGCGGCGCGATCGCGAAATTCGATAGCATAGGCGGCGTTGAAATCACGCGGCTGCATACGCTCCCCTTTGATCCAGATATTTTTGATGCCGGGAATCTTGGCGGCCATGTCCTTGATGCCGTCAATGGCCTGTTGCTTCTGGGCGTCGCTGGCCGCGGGGCTCCATTTCAGCTCAACGACGTGCAGAATTGTTTTCGGCTGGCCGAAGCGGTTCTGTCCCGCTACATAGCCGCTAGCAAACAAACCCGCCGCCGCAACTGCGCCGCAGAAAATCTTTCCCGCACTCGTAAACTGGATTTGCATTGGTTCTCCTCAGGGATAATTGATCGTCACGAGTTTAAGCGAGGTCGCGGCGAGCGAGCAATACGTTGCGTGCATGGAACTGCGCCGTGCGACGCAGCACGATTTGCATTGACCCGCTGCTTGCCGCTTCGTTACGATGCGCAACAATGTTCCTGGATCCGCAGCCCGAGCGCGGCTGCGTGGAGGCGCCATGTACTGCTCGAAGTGCGGGGCCAACGTTGCGGATGGTACTGCTTTCTGCAGCGCGTGCGGGCAGCCGATGGTGGGTTTTTCGGTGGGGCAAACGGCGAGCGCAGCGCCGGCGGAACCAACTGCGACCGGAGGAACAGTTTACGCGCCGCCCGCGCAGGCAGGGTGGCAAGCTCCGGCAGCGCGTCCCGCCGTGGCCTACGCGGGTTTTTGGCTGCGCGTCGTAGCCTTCATCATTGACGCTCTCGTCCTCTATTTTGTGGGGAGAATCGTGACGCTCCCGTTTGCCGCGTCAATGGGCGTGGGTATGCGCGGAATGATGACGGGGCACCCACCGAACATGGAAAGGCTATTGCCGTTTATCCACGCAATGATTGGCCTCGCGCTGCTTCGCCTGATGCTCAACTGGCTTTACTTCTCTCTGCTGGAAAGCTCCGCATGGCAGGCCACGCTGGGCAAAAAGGCGCTGGGATTGGAAGTCACGGATCTGGATGGGAATCGCATCAGCTTCGGCCGCGCCACCGGCCGATTCTTCGCCAAATTCATTTCCAGCATTATCCTCTGCATCGGTTACATCATGGCGGGGTTCACGGAGAAGAAGCAAGCGCTGCATGATATTCTTGCCGGCACGCTGGTAATCCGCAAATTGTAGGAACATTCGCAGGTTCGATTGCGTAACTAAATTAAGGGAGCGCAATGTTCTGTTCGAAGTGTGGGACTAACGTCACCGATGGTGCGGCATTTTGCAGCGCCTGCGGGCAGCCCACCACCGCGGTGGCCTCGAATGGAACGGCGCCCACGCGTCCAACTTCCGGATTGCCGCCGGCCAACGTTGCGCCCGCACCCGCGTTTGCGCCTATCCTGCCCTCTCCTTACGCTGGATTTTGGCTGCGCGTCGTGGCGCACTTGATTGATGATCTATTGATAGGCATTGGGATCGGAATTTTACTGTTGATCGGGATGGCGATGATCGGCGTCGAGTCTCTCCGTACGATGTTCGAAGGCATGAAGGGAGAAAACCCCGCGCTACCCGCGGCGCTGATCTCAGCGTTGGTCTCGGTGAGCCTTGCGGCGATCCTGCTCGCGTGGATTTACAATGCCGCAATGGAAAGTTCCCGGCATCAGGGGACGCTTGGCAAAATGGCGCTGGGATTGATCGTTACCGACCTGCAAGGGCGCCCCATTGGTTTTGGCCTCGCCAGCGGCAGGTATTTCGCAAAGATCATCACCGGGCTGATTCCCCTGGGAATCGGTTACGCGATGGCGGGGTTCACGGAGAAGAAGCAAGCGCTGCACGACATGATTGCGAGTTGCCTGGTGCTGCGCAGAACGTAACGGAAACCTTTTTGGTCCTGTAACCGCGGCCGCGGAGACGGCAATCCCCAGCGGCTACACAAACTCTGCAGGCGTCCCGCTCCGCTATACTCCCCAGCCGTAACGCTCCGAATGGACCAGCGCATCGTGCAATTCGGCGCGAATGTGCTCAGTGAATTCAGAGCTGCGCAGAACGCGCCCGCCGGTCTCCGCAATATCAATGGTGCGGAAGCCGTGATCCAGAACGCGATCCACGGCCGCCTCAATCCACTGCGCTTCAATCTCCAGGCCGAACGATTCGCGCAGCAACAGCACCGCGGAAAAAATTGCGCCGAGCGGGCAGGCCACATCTTTGCCGGCGAGAGATGGCGCGGAGCCGTGAATTGGTTCGTATAGCGCAGGCTGGCCGTCGCGGCCGCGGCTGAGCGAAGGAATCAAACCGATCGAACCGGCAAGCGCAGCCGCTTCGTCGCTCAGAATGTCGCCAAAAAGATTTGCCGTCAGGATCACGTCGAATTGCGCGGGGCGCAGCAGCAGCTGCATCGCGGCATTATCCACGTAAAGATGTTCCAGCGTAACTTCGGGATAGTCGCGCGCGATGCGTGTCACGGTTTGGCGCCACAGCGCGGAAGTGGCCAGCACGTTGGCCTTATCCACGCTGGTCACGCGGCGGTTGCGCGCGGCGGCCCGTTCGAAGGCGTAGCGCGCCACGCGCTCGATTGCGGCGGCGGTATATTCCGCCACGTCCCGCGCGCGTGCTCCGCTACCCTCTCCGGTCAGCGAATGTTCGCCAAAATAAATGTCTCCAGCCAACTCGCGCACAATTTCAAAATCGCAATCGTCAATGCGCTCGCGCCGCAGCGGAGAAATGCCGCTCAGCGCGGGACGCAGCCGAATCGGTCGCAAATTAATGTACAGGCCGAGCGCCTTGCGTAGGCCCAGCAAACCAGCTTCCGGGCGCTTATCAAGCGCCAAGCCATCCCACTGCGGTCCGCCGATCGCGCCGAGCAAAATCGCGTCAGCAGCGCGGCAGCCGGCCAGCGTTTCAGCAGGTAGCGGCGAGCCGAAGCCTTCAATGGCGGCTCCGCCGAAAGCGAAATCGCGGAATTCAAATTTGTGTTCGAAAGATTTCGCGCAGTCTCCCAGAATTTGTACAGCGGCGTGCGTCACCTCGGGGCCGATTCCGTCGCCCGGCAATACGGCAATGGTCTTGCTTACTCCAGACATGACTGTAATCTCCCGTACCTAGGAAAATTGTTCAGTTCAGCGCGTCACTCCGGCGGCCGCGGTTTGTCGCGACGGTACTTGCGTGCGCGCGCGGCGCACTCTGTGAATGATGGAAAGCAGGTCGCGATCGGTGACTTGCTTTGCCGCGTCGGCGCGCGCCGTCGCCAAGCCATAGCATTCGACGAGCTCGGCGTCTGTCGTGGTGTAGCCCAGCTCTTCCAAACGCGCGCGCAGCGCGTTGCGTCCGGAATGCTTGCCCAGAACGAGCCGTCGCGCCGGAACACCCACTTTTTCCGGCAGGATAATTTCGTAGGTGAGCGGGTTTTTCAGGATGCCGTCCTGGTGAATCCCCGCCTCATGCGCGAAAGCGTTCGCGCCTACCACCGCCTTATTAGGCGGCACGTTAACGCTGGTGATGGACGAAAGCATGCGGCTGGTGGCGTAAATCTTCTCCAGCGAAATATTGGTACGCACCGCGAAATGGCTCTTCCGTACTTGCAGTGCCACAACAATCTCTTCGAGCGAAGCGTTTCCCGCGCGTTCACCGATGCCGTTAATGGTGCACTCCACCTGGCGCGCACCCGCCGCGATTGCAGCCAGAGAATTGGCGACAGCAAGGCCCAGGTCGTCGTGGCAATGCGCGCTGAAAATCACTTTGGGATAGGCAACGAGATGTTTGCGCGCGGCGCGGAACATGTCTCCATATTCATCCGGGGTCGTGTAACCGACGGTGTCCGGAAGATTAATGATGTTCGCTCCGGCCGCCGCTGCGGCTTCGATCGCTTCGAAAAGGAAATCCAGATCGGTGCGGCTCGCATCTTCGGCAGAAAATTCCACGTCGTCGCAATGCGCGCAGCCATAGGCCACTGCCTGGGAGATCTGCGCGAGCGCCTCGTGGCGCGAAATGCGCAGTTTGTGTTTCAGGTGCAGGTCGGAGGTAGCCAGAAAAATGTGCAGGCGCGGTTTCGCTGCGGGTTCAATGCCGCGCAGCGCGGCGTCCACATCTTCCTGTCGCGCGCGTGCCAGAGCTGCCACGCGGCAATCCTTGATTTCCGCTGCTACGGCGCGCACGGCTGCCAGATCGCCGGGAGACGAAATCGGGAAGCCCGCTTCGATCACGTCCACGCCCAGCTGTTCCAATTGACGCGCCAGCTGCAGCTTTTCCTCCGTATTCATGGAAAAGCCGGGGGACTGCTCTCCGTCGCGCAGCGTGGTGTCAAAAATGTGGACGTGTTCCATGCCGACTCCTTGGGACCATACCAGTGTTTCCTGTGCCGGGCGAGGAGTCCAATTTATAATTCTTGCATGTTGGATAAATCTCTCTTATACAGGAAGATGGCCCGGGAGGCCGGTGGCATGGATCTGGCGGCACTGCAGATGTTTCAGATGGTGGCGAGCGAGCGCAGCTATTCGCGCGCGGCGGTGAAGCTTTTCCGCACCCAGCCGGCGATCAGCATCGCCATGCGCAAACTGGAGGACTGGGTGGGCCAGCCTCTGTTTGTGCGCGGTTCCGGGGCCCGCACGCTCACGGACGCAGGCACGCTGCTGCTGGAATACGCCTCGCGCATGTTGAACATGCGCGAGGAGATTCGCAAAGGGTTGCAGGAGCTGCGCGGCCTCGAACGCGGCCAACTGTCACTGGGAGTGAATGAAAGCTCGATTCACGCGCTGCTGCCGGCCCTGGAACACTACCGCCGTCTGCATCCCGGGATTCATATTCGCGTGCACCGGGTGTTTTCGCGCGAAGTGCCACGCGAACTGCTGAATCATCAGCTGGATATCGGCGTGATTTCATACCTTCCGGAAGAACGCGAGCTCACCACCGCGGAATTCTACCGCGACGCGCTGGTCCTGGTGGTCTGGCCCGGCCATCATCTGGCGAAGCGCAAGGAGGTGGACATCACCGCGCTAGGCGAAGAAACTTTTGTGGCGCATATCGTGGAATCCCCCTATCGCCATCGCGTGGTCCAATTGTTCGCGAAACACAAAGTGCCGCTGCGCATGGAAGTGGAGTTGCCGACCATCGAAAGCATCAAGCGATTCGTGGAAATGAAAAAGGGCGTGGCCATTGTGCCGCACATGTGTGTGGAAGGCGAACTGGCGCGCGGAGATTTGCGCGAATTGCGGATCAAACAGATGCGGTTCGAGCGGAAGCTCTATTTAGTGTACCGGCAGGATCGTCCGCTCACAGCCGCGGCGCGCGCTCTAGTGGACATTATTCTTCCGCGCAAAAAGACGCCAACGAAACTGAAGAGCGTCCCGCCCCAGCGTTAAGCTTTCGCAGCCAGCTCATCCAGCGCTGCACCGATGCGCGCCAGGCCTTCGCGCACCTCCTCCGTCTTCCCGCCCACACCGATGCGAAAATGTTCCGGCATATCAAAAAATCGGCCAGGCACCACGCTGGTTTCGTATCGGTCGCGCAACAGCTGGCAGAAAGCGTCGGCATGGCCGCTGGTGAGCTGCGGAAACGCGACCGTTCCGGCTTCGGGCCAGATCGCTAGCAAGTCCCTGCGGCTCTTGAAAAATTCCTTCAGCAGAGCGCGATTTGTCGTCAGCAACTGCTTCGCGCGCGCGGCAATTTCCGGCAGATGCTGGAAAGCGAGCACGCTGAGCAGCTCGATGGGATGCGGCGCCATGATGCCGAACAGGTCGTTCAGCCGCCACATGCGCTCGGCGAGCGGTTTCGCCGCAAAAATCCAGCCGCAACGCAATCCCGTTAAGCCGTATGCTTTCGTCAAGCTGCTGGTGGTGACGAAATTCGGGCCGAGCAGGTAGGCGGTCTGCCATGGCGAATCGAAGCAAGCTTCCAGGTACACCTCGTCCACCAACACGTGCGCGCCCATGCTGCGCGCGATTTCGCCCACGATGCGCAATTTGGAGTCAGTAGTGCGCACGCCGCTGGGATTGTGCAGGTTGGTGATAACGATTAACCGCGTGCGCGCAGAAATATTGCGTTCCACTTCGCGCGGATCCAGCTGAAATCCCGATTCGAATTTGCGCGGGAAGCGCCGGATCTTCGCGCCCAGATATTCCACAGTGGAAACAATCGCGCCGTAGGAAGGCTCTTCGATCAACACTTCATCGCCTGGCTCCACCAAGGCGGCCATCGCCAGATGATTGGCCATGGAGGTGCCCTGCGCGTGAACGATGGATTCCACCGGCACGCCGGATTTCGCGGAGAGCTTTTGCAGCAACGGCTCGTACCCGTAGCCACCGGGGCCGGAAATCTCCAGGTCGGCAAGCTGCGGATGCAGATCCGCCAGCGGAACATGCTCCAGGTCGCTGATCGCCAGATTGTAACGGGCGTTCGAGCGCAGCTTGGCCCATTCAATATAGCCAGAACGAATTTCTCGCCTTTGGGGACTCATTCGCCGAAGCCTAATGGACTCTTATTTGGAACCGGGCGGACGCCCTGAGCGGACGCGCACCAGGAAATAAACGGGGACCCCGGCGAAGAGGATACACAGAGCGATACCTGCATTGCGAGGGAATTTGTAAATGGTGTTGAGCACGACTAGCCACGCGACGGCAACGAAAACGCCGGTGGTCCAGGGATGTCCAGGGACGCGGTATTCGGATTCCTGCGCTGCAACGCCGCGCCGGGCATCGCGCGCGCGAAAAACGAACAGGCAACTCGCGGACAATCCGAAAAACAGCCAGTCCATCACCACCACATAACTCAGGATTTGCTCGTAGGTGCCCAGCAGCACCGTGGTGCTGATCAGCGCGCCCAACAATGCGATCGCTGCCACCGGCGCGCGGCTGCGCGTTCCCAATCGCGCAAATACGCCCGGCAGCACTCCGTCTTCGGCCATCGCGAACGCCACGCGTGGATAACTGAGCATCGCCTGGCTCAAAAATCCGAGCGTGGAAATTGCGATAGCGACGGCGATCAGCGAGCCGCCCAGCGTGCCCAGCGCCCGGCTCATGACCGAGGATGCGGGAGTAGCGGTAGTTGCCAGTCCGGCTGGCGAAAGCGCCTGCACGTAAATAAAATTCGCGGCAACATACAGCACAATCACGCCCATCACGCCGAGCAGCAGCGCTTGCGGCAAATTCTTGCGCGGATTGCGAATCTCCCCAGCCACGTAGTTCGAAGTCTGAAAACCGCCATAGGCAAAGAGCACCGGGATCATCGTCGCGCCGAACACGGTGAGTAGATCGAACGAAAGCGGGCGATCCAGCAGCGGAAACCATGCGGTGTGCGCGGCGTTCGGCGACGCCCAGAAAATTAGCCACGCGCCGCAGGCGACGATCAGGGCAATTGCCACGATGCGCAGCAGCATGAAAACACTTTGCACGCCGCCCCCAGCGCGCACGCCCAGGCAATTCACCACGGTGAACACCAGCACCACCGCGACCGCGATCCATTTTTCCGGAAGCGCGCCGTGCGAAAATACGCGAAAATATTTTGCAAACGTCACGGCCACAGCAGCACTGCCACCGGCGTGAATCACTAGCAGGCAGATCCAGCCATACAAAAATCCCAGCAACGGATGATAAGCCTCGCGTAGGTAGGCATACTGGCCGCCGACTTTTGGCATTCTGTCGGCCAGCTCGGCGTAGATGAACGCGCCAGCCAGCGCAATCGCTCCGCCGGCAAGCCATGCGCCCAGAATCAGCGCCGGTGTGTGCACCAGCCCCGCGACAACGTAGGGGTTGATGAAAATGCCGGAGCCCACGATGCCGCCCATCACCAGCATCGTCGCGTCAAATAATCCCAGGCGAGCCGCCAGAGTCGGCCGCGGCCCCGGCTCCGGCTGCAGGACGAGAGATTCTGCATTGCGAGATGGAGTGCTGTCTGGCAAGAAGTAGCGCCCGCAACCTTCCCGGAATTATCAGCAAGCAGGCGGCGCGAATCTATCATTCTTATCCCCGCGAACCAAGCGTGCTGCATGATCCGCTGCGCCTGGCAGAAACGAAAAGGCGGCTCACCTTCGAGCCGCCTTCCAATCGCATCCTAAATTGCAATGCTTCCGGCTATTTTCGTTCACTATTGCTTGTCGTACACCTGCACGTCGTGCGACTTTGCCCCGCTCGCGGTAGTGCCAGTCTGGTCCACGGTCGTAACTTTTCCGTCCTTCGAAACCGTCACTTTAGATGTGGCAACTACCTGGCCGCCCTTTTTTTGGGTTGCCACGTACTGGTTGGCATCGATGCGCTTGGCCGAAATCGTGTCCGCACCGCTCGGCATCGAACCCGAGACGGGATTGTCTTTCTCGTCAAATGTGGCGGAGAAGCCGTAGGCGATGGGCTTTCCGTCGCCGGCGACTCCCTGGAACGTGTACTGCACGCCATCCCCTTGCGCTACGATCGTGCGCGTCAGGCTCTTGGGGCCCGGTCCTGGATCGAATTTCGATTTTGCGACGTTGAGTTTCCAGGTTCCCACCAGCGGATTGCTCTGCGCTCGCAGAGTGGCGGAACCAGCCAACGCCAAAATGGTAATCGCGACAAGCTGTAAGAGACGCTTCATGAGTGACCCTCCTTGGGTGCAAACTTTCGTACTTGAGTTGGCGAAACCTGTCTCTTGTTGGAAATTTCGTTCGATATACCGTCCGAGGTAAACAACGCGCGCAACGATATGTCCCTACGTTCTCCAAGTCAATCATCTTCCAGCCACAAGTGCCCGCGGCTCCGTCACTTCTCGATGTGACCTGTGGGTAACGGTGCAGGTTCGAAATTCCTTGCGGGCCATTTCGGAAGGGCGCATATCTTCCTTGGGGTGCGTGTGGGTTTGTCGAAGTTTTTCTCCTGGACGGTGGGGACGCGCGTCCGCCGATTTCTGCGAAAAGCGGCAGAGAAAATGATCGGGTTGCTGGACGAGCAGCGCAGGGCGCAGCGTTTGCCGATTTTCCTGCCGGTGCAGGTATACGGCAAGCTCGACGGCGTGCCGTTTTCCGAAAACACGGAAACCATCAACGTGAGCGCCTGCGGCGGGCTGGTACCGATTTCCGCCGGCGTGGTGCGCGCGCAAAAATTGATTTTGACGAACTTGCAAACGGATCAGGACCTGACCTGCCGCGTGGCGCGGCTGATTCGCAGCGAGCGCGGCCAGGTGCTCGCGGGTTTGGAATTTCTGCATTCCGCCCCGGGATTTTGGCGCTCCTCCCCTTACGCGATAGGTTTAGCCCAATCGATCCCCGCAAAATACCCCCGCAAATTCCGCTAGTCCCGCCTTCATTTGTTTTGGCGATTTGTTCTCCTAAAATCGAAACCTTCGGAGGTAGACTTGCTGCGGCACATAATCTGATTCTTGCACACCGTTTGCATGGGTATGAGGTGCCTTGATGATGTTCCGCTCCAGACGCGCACTCGCCTCTCGTAACGCGGCGATGGCGCCCGCTGCCCCTGTCCTGATTTTTGTCGCGTTGTATTCGGCAATGCTGGCGCTGCCGGCGATGCCGCAATCGTCGCCACAGACTCAAACACCCGCGGCGACATCTGCGGGCTCAACGCAGGATTATCTGGTCTACGTGGTATGCGAGTCAGCGGACAAAGTCGTGCTACTGCGCTTCGGTCCGCACGGCTTTCACGAGGAGCATGAAACGCACATCGGCCTGCTGCCGGTGGATATCAATGGTCCGCACGGAATCGCCGTATCGCCGGACAAGCAATTCCTATACGTGTCTGTCGGGCATGGCCGCCCGGACGGCTCGGCGTGGAAACTCCAGACTGGCACGGAAGAAGTTGTGAAGTACACGTCGCTCGGGCTGTTCCCCGCGACGGCGGACATCTCCAAAGACGGCGAGTTTCTCTACGTCGCCAACGCCAATTTCCACGGCGACATGGTACCCTCCTCGATTTCCGTGGTGGCCACCGGCGCGATGCTGGAGGTGAAGCGCATCACCACCTGCACCATGCCACACGGCTCGCGCCTCAGCCCAGACGGCACCAGGCATTACTCCGCCTGCATGATGGACGACATGCTCGCGGAAATTGACACGCAGAAATTCGCCGTGTCGCGTTACTTCATGCTCTCGGTGGGAAAAGAGATGGGCATGCAAGGCGCGCCGCAGTCGCAGATGAAAATGGGCGACCTCACCTGCGTGCCTACCTGGGCGCAACCTTCCAACGACGGCTCGGAAATTTACGTGGCGTGCAACAAGTCCAATGACATCGTCGTGGTGGACACTGCCTCCTGGAAGATGGTGAAGCGATTTCCCGCCGCCAATGGCGTTTATAATCTGGCGATGACCAAGGATGGCCGGCTGGTAGCCACCAACAAGCGCGACCAGTCCGTCTCCATCTTCGACCCGAAATCGGGAAAAGAATTGGCGCGGCTTCCGACCAAGCGCAAGGTGGTTCACGGCGCCGTGGTCACGCCGGATAATCGCTACGCATTCATTTCGGTGGAAGGCATAGGTTCTGATCCCGGCACTGTGGAAGTGATCGACCTTGAAACGCTCAAGGCCGTTGCAACTCTCGATGTCCCCGCCCAAGCCGCAGGAATAGATTTCTGGAAAACTGAACCAAGCAAGCCGTAAAAGCTGCGCGGATCGTTTCGTAAAATTTGCTTCGCCCCTCGGCCCCCATCGCCTGTGGAATTTCCCCGCGTCGCGGGTGTGAAACCGGCAGTGATTGCGTTCCAGGCGCCTCCTAATATATTGATATATATAGAGTTGCTTGCGGAACGCCACAAATCTTGAGAACCTCGAAGAATTCACAGGGACGGCGCGCAATTCACAGGTTCGAGCTACTTTCACGCCCGCAAGCACTGTATAATGTTCCTTCCTACCCGGCCCTAAGAAACTAGGAATTGAGGTGTCTCGTGACTCAAGCAATCGCAACGCAGCAATACTCTGGGGTCTACTGTCGCGCCTGTGGTGAACCGATTTCGCTGCCCGTGAGAGCTGAAAAAGCCCTGGCGGTGCACCAAGCCGCAGCTTCCGAACCTGCGCGCGAAGCACTCCCGGTGGTGTTTAATTTGCGCTGCAAGGCCTGCGAGAAGGAAAATTTCTACGGTGCGAAGGACGTGGTGAATATCCCAGGCGCGCCCAGGTTGGCCCGTCCGCGACCACGCGCGGCGGCATCGCTTTTGCGCCCGAACCTGAAGCTGGCGCGAACCGCAAACGCCTAGAATTTCCTGCGCCGCAATTTCGGAAATGGTAATTAGAAGCGGTAGTTGAATTCCGTAAATCCCAGCGCGCCGTCGGCGTTCGCGGGATAGATTGCTTTGATGACCTGCCCGCCCTGCGCCCAACCGAAGTACAGTCCGAGCGAAATTCCGTGCCGGAAGTTGTAATCCCCGCTGATGTCGTACAGGTTGGCCAGCTTTGAAGCTCCATTAGACGGTCGGCCGCTGAAGCCGAAGGTCCATGGCTGGAACGCGCCGCCGCCCGTGTACCAAAGGTCCGCGGAACTGGCGAGCCATAGCCCGTGGACGTCACTGCGTATGGTAAATGACTTCGTGGGCCGCAAAATCACCTCGCCGAAGACATCTCGATTGTTCATGGAATTGAAGAATGGAAACCGCGCATACACGCGCGGTGTGGGCAGTACTGCAAAGAAAGTTCCGTGCGTCCCGTCGGCCGGGTTGCCATCGCCGCTCGAGTAGTAGTAGCCAGTGCGGAACCAGGGACGCAGGCGTTCGAGGCCTTTGGGTTGAAAGCCGCCCTCAATTGCGCCCGCGCCCGAGCGTTGCGTCAGTGTTCCCCACTGCCCGCTCTGCAAGACTCCCCACCCCAGCAAATCCAACGTGCCCGCGCTCGTCGCAGTCGCCATGATGTAATGCCCGCCGTAGGTGCCGAGCGCAATGGCGTTGTGATCGGCGGCACGGACGGGAGCGGGACGGTTGTCGGTCTTCAGTATGTTGCGATCGTCATAATAGAACAGCCCAAAAGCGCGCCATTCCGCATGGCTTGACCCGAATTCGGCCTGCTTGGTCACAGCCACGTAGGTGATCGGTGTGTCCACCCAGCCCCAGCCGTCCACCTGGAAGACTCCGCGTGTGGGGATTGCGCTGACCGCGGTAAAATTCCAGTTCCCATTGGAATAAGCATAGTGCAGGCCGTCCATGCTACGCATCACATCGGAATATCCAAACGTGCCCAAGAGGCGCTGGCCGATGCGGGATTCCTTCAGCGAAGCGAGCGTCGGGTCCTTGGGTTTCACCTCGCTGCCGTCAGTGAATTCGAAGCGCCCTGCCTGCAAACTGGAGTGATCCCACTGGAAGCGCACATAGGCTTGCTTGGGAAAAATGAACGCGGTGTACTGTTCGTTGTGATTCGCGGCGTAATAGTTTCCTCCCAAGCCGAGTTGACCCTGCGGCGCGGGAACCACCGCTCCATTCGGAAGGCCCAACAGAATTGGTACGGCCATCTCGATTTTCCAATCGAAATTCTGCTTTTCCTGCGAGAAACCAAAGCGTATCAGCGTGCCGTTATAGCCGTAGAGATTCTCGCCCGGGCCGGCCGGCGTAAACCAGTCCCATGCTTCATAGCGCTCACGAATGCTTCCCGAGAACGTGACCCCGTCAACTTCCAGCGGCGCTGGTTGGTCGGACTGCGCCAGCACGGGCGCGCCAAGCATCAGCAGAACGAAACATGCCAAAAAAGTTTTCAACGGAACCTCCGAGAAATTGAATTAGGTAGCGAACGCCACCACACCAGCCGGCGCTTAACCTCAGCTGCCGCCAAGCCGCCAGCAACACGACTTCGTTGCCGTCGCGAACTCCGCACGGCGCAGCGAACGTAAAGTCAGCCCACAAGTCATTTACGGATTAAAAGTGGCGAGATTGTAGTACGCAGGGAAAAACGGGCAATAGTCGAAACATACTAGTGTGTGCGGGCGAGCGCCAGGGAAGCGAAGAACAAAGCGAGAGGAGGCATTTCGAGCGCTGCGGGGGGCCGCTGCTGGGCAAAATCCAACCGAGTCCACAAGAACCGGAGGAATTGGGAGCCCGGTGGCAGACTTCTTACCGGGCCCCAATCCTGCCGAGATCCAACTACGACTCTGCTATTCACCCTTCAGCCTTGGCCGCGAGAGTCGATGCTTGCGTAACCTTGATTTGACCGAGATCGCCCAACGTCTCCTGTGCCGTTATGACACTCTCCGTCCAAGAATTTCTTCAGAGTTAGCACGGAGTATGCGAAGAAGCGGCAATCGCGGCGAAGCACCGCGAGAAAAACCGACCCGTCCCGGATTAGCCAGCGGGGCCGGGTACCGAATGCAAAGTTTTGAGGGAAATGCATCCTAGTCTGATGTCCTGAGTTCAGCGACGAGCTGCTTCGCCTCTTTCATTCTGTCTTTGTAATACGAGGGGCTGGTCAGAACTTTATTCGCGCCCGCACGCGGCTGCTCTCTGAGACCCTTCGTTGACAGAAACAGAGATAAGGCCGTGTACGTCTTGATTTCTTTCTCAAGAAACTGGACGGCTCGCTGTTTCGAGTCATGCATTGCCCGCCTCCAACCTCACAGAGTCGTTCTGTCCAAGAATAATGATGAACGCTGCGCGCGACAGAACTCTGCAATCTCTGTCGCGTGCAAGCGCACTGCCGAAAAATCTAAATACGTCCGAGAATCACCAGAATTACAACAATCAGCAGCACCAAGCCCAACCCACCTGTCGGCAAATAACCCCACTCACGGCTGTGGCCCCAGCGCGGGAAAGCGCCTACCAGCGCCAGAATCAAAAAGATAATCAAGATTGTTCCAAGCATTTCCCCCCCCTTTTTCTATCCGTTTGAAACAGGAGCGCAACGTAATGACGCGCGGCAGCTAAATTTACTGCGGTCAGTTCAGGATTGTTTACGCCCCGACGCGCATCCGCGACAGAGAGTGAAACAGTCCAAAAATGTTCAACAACCACAAAACCGTCGCGATCACCACGACAGCGTTCAAAATTGATTTGATCGACCCCGCCATCGGTATGAAATTGTTCACCAGCCACAACAGAACTCCCACCACGATCAGAACCATCAACACTTGCAGTAACGGCATAAGCTTTTAACCCCTTTCTCTTTGCAGGCGGACACTTCGGCCTGTCCCAAGTTGTTGCAAGAAATTCCCGGGTTGATCCAAGGCCTGTTACCGGCGGATGGATTGACAGAAAGTCGGCGATCTCCGGTGTGCTTCAGGTAAAGTTCTTGGACTTGATTCCGGGCTTATACGTTCGCTTCACCTACGGCAACATCTTACAGAACGCCGCTGGGCATATCTGTTCACTACAGCACACTGCCAGCAATTTGATTGTGCCGCTGCGAACCGGTCCGACGATGTGTAACTCGCGAAAGGAATTCGGGGAGTGCCAACCACCGCGCGGCATCGCGCACCTGCGCAATGCAAAAAGTCGAGCGGCAATAATTCCAGCAGCGCCGCCCTTACGGTATCAGCACGATTTTTCCGTAGGCCCCCGCGGCCATTATCGCGGCGTGTGCGCGTGCCGCTTCGACAAGAGGAATTTCCTGGCCGATGACTGGACGCAGGGATTTGTTCTCCAGGCCCGCGACGAGCGCGGCATGGATGCTGATCAGCTCCTGCGGCGTGGCGTTCCACAGACTCATGCCGAAGATCGCGCCGTCGCGTCCCATGATGTCGCGGGGAGTAATCTCCGCGTTGCCTCGGCTGCCGACGACCGAGACACGTCCGTGTGGAGCAAGAATTCCAAGATCGCGGCCCAGATTCACATTCGCGAGCATTTCCAGAATCAAGTCGAAACCGCGGCCGTCCGTTGCCGCCAGCGCTTCCTCAAAATGATTGGCTGCAGAATGATCGAGCACTTCGTGCGCTCCCTCGGCCATGACGAGTTTTAGTCCGCGCTCCGAACCAGCCGTGCCGATCACGCGCAGCCCCGCGGCTCGCGCCAGTTGCACCGCCGCGATTCCCACGCCACCGCTTGCGCCATGCACCAGCAAAGTCTCGCCGCCCACTGCGTGTGCGCGCTGAAATAGCGCGCGAAAAGCCGTAACGTATGGAACATGTATCGCAGCGCCCTGCGCAAACGAAACATGCGCAGGCAGGCGAAATACGAATTGGTCGTCGCACAGCGCCAGCTCCGCATACGTGCCGGACAAGCTGCCGGCCAGATACACGCGATCTCCGGTTTGGAAGCGCTTGGCATCCGGGCCGGTGGATTCCACGGTGCCGGCGCCGTCAGTGCCCGGCGTGTAGGGAAGCGCTGGTTTCTTGGGATACACTCCCGACCGCATATATACGTCCACGGGATTCACGCCAGCCGCGCGAATGCCCACCACCACTTGCGCTCCCGATGGTCTTGGATCCGGCACATCCTCCAGCTGCATAACTTCAGGTCCGCCGAATTCTTTCACACGAATCGCTTTCATGGCTTCTCCCGTTCTCTCAGCTCACGCGAGAGATTCCTCATTTTAGAGTTTCAATAGCGAGGGCGCCGGCTTGCCCGCCAGCACCGCGTTAATGTTGTCCAGCGCGAGCATGCCCATCGCTGTGTTTGTTTCCCATGTGGCGCTTCCGATATGCGGCAGCAAAAAAGCATTCTGCAGGCCGATGTAGGCGGGATTAATGTTTGGCTCACCCTCGAAGACGTCCAGGCCCGCGGCGGCCACGCGGCCCGTCTTCAGCGCCGCGATCAGAGCACCATCTTCCACCAGTCCTCCGCGCGCGGAGTTGATCACAATCGCCCCTGGCGGCAGCAGCGCGATCGTTTGCGTCTTCAGAAAATGATGCGTTTCCGGCGTGTGCGGCGCGTGAAGGCTCAGGAACTCACTGATGCGCAGCAAATCCAGCGGACTTTTGTGAAACACTGCGTCTCCCGCGAGCTCTTGCGCAAGCGCTTGACGATTGGAGTAGTGAATCTTCATCCCCAGCGCCCGCGCCCGCCGCGCGACGGCCTGGCCGATTCGCCCCATGCCGAAGATGCCCAGCACCTTGCCCGTCGGTTGCCATCCCAGCAGCCCGGCCGAACTCTTTTTCGCCCAGGCGCCGGTGCGTAGCAATTGCTGCGCTTCGTAAGCTCGTCGCGAAGCGCCCAGCAGCAACAGCATCGCCAGGTCCGCCGTCGCATCCGTCAAAACGCCCGGAGTATTGGCAATCGCCATTTTGCGCGCGGCAGCGGCGCGCAAATCAATGTGATCGTAGCCCACCGAGAAAGTTGCAATCACTTTCACGGAAGCAGGAAGGCGACGAAAGAATTCGGCATCCAGCCTGTCCACCGGGCTTATGAAAAGCGCATCCGCTCCGTCCGCCGCCCGCAGCAGGTCTTCGGATCGGGTTGCTGCGTCTGGAGAAACTCGGCGCGGCGTGAAATCGCGTTCGATGCGCGCCTCCACGTCCGCGGTGAAATGCTCCGTCAGCACCACAATCGGTTTGCTCAAATCCCGCCGCCCTCCCCGCACCCGCCTGTTTCCCTCGACAGGGGATTTTACCCGATTCGCGCGCCGTTGCCCGCAACGCAAGCTGTACCCGGGGGTCCGCACAGCAAAACGGAACAACGCAAGCTCAGAGGTCACGAGCGATTTTCAGTTAGAATGGCGCGAATTCAGCCCCGGACGCGACGCAATGAGCTTTCGAGTGCGCAAAGCAACCACAGAAGACGTTCCGCGATTGCGTGAAGTAATTGACGCGTCAGTGCGCCGCCTGCAGGCGCAGGACTACTCGCCGTCACAAATTGATGGCGCGCTGCAATCCGTCTATGGAGTGGATAGCCAACTCATCGCGGATGGCACGTATTGGGTGGCGGAGGTTGTGGAAGCGGGCGCGAGGAAAGCTGCGATTGTCGCCTGCGGTGGCTGGAGCAAGCGCAAGACGTTGTATGGAGGCGATCAGTACGCGCAGCGCGAAGATTCGCCGCTGGATCCCGCGCGGGATGCGGCAAAGATTCGCGCGTTTTTCGTGCATCCGGATTGGGCGCGGCGCGGTATCGGCACCTTGATCTTGGAAGCTTGCGAGAGCGCTGCGCGGGAGGCGGGTTTCACGCGCCTGGAAATGGGCGCGACGCTGAGCGGCGTAGCGTTTTATCGCGCCAACGGCTATGAGGCGCTCGAAAAGCTAGAAGTGCGCCTGAGCAACGGAGAAGCGCTGCCCATCGTAAGAATGGCCAAAGAATTCTAGAGCCAGTGCGGAGCGTTGCGCCCGATTTCGCCACCCGAATCGGATTTGCCGCCAGAAAAACCCATTCTATTTATTTGCGGCGCCCAAATATTGGTTGAACCACTCCACCGAACGCTCGATCACATCGCGAGAATGCTCCGGGTTCGCGAAATGATGACCTTCGTGCGGGTAGATCACCAGCTCGGTAGGCACGCCCAGAGTCTTCAGCGCGTGCCAGAATTCGTAGGATTGCGGCGCGGGACATTCGCCGTCGCTATCCCCCACGATCACCAGAGTTGGCGTCGTCACTTTCTTGATGAAAGTGATCGGCGACATTTTTGCGTATAGTTCCGGGTCGTCATAAACCGTCACACCCATGAAAGGAATCATCCACTGATCAATTTTATTTTCGCCGTAATAGCTTTGCCAGTTGGCCAGGCCCGCGCCGGAAACCGCGGCACGAAAGCGATTCGTCTGCGTGACGGCCCACATGGACACGTACCCGCCATAGCTCCAACCAGTGATGCCCAGACGCGCAGGGTCCACCGGCGCCACTTGGATGGCTTCGTCCACGCCCGCAAGAATGTCGCGAAAATCGCCATAACCGAAATCCTTCACGTTCGCCGCCGTAAATTTCTCGCCCTGCCCATAACTGCCGCGGGGGTTGGGTTGCAGCACGAAATATCCCTGCGAAGGCAAGGCCATTGCGTAATCCCAGCGCGTGGGCCAGTAGGGTTGCACCGCCCACGAAGGCCCGCCGTGAACGCGCACCACCAGCGGATATTTTTTAGACGCATCGAAATCTTTGGGATACGTCAGCCATCCCTGCACGGTTCCGATGTCCGTGGTCCAGTGCAAGCTCACCGACTTTCCCCAAACCTGGTGCAACCCGGCGTTGTGATGCGTGATTTGCCGCCACGCGCCGATCGCGCCCACCCAAACCTCCGCGGGCTGCGTGAACGATTGACGGACGACTGCGGAAGTTTTTCCGTCGGCAGAAAGCGAAATGCTGGAATCGTAATCGGTGTCGGCGACGCGTTCCTCCCCGCGCCAAAGTTCCACGATTTTATTTTCTGCCAGATCGAGCCGAGCGATGCCAGTGCCGCCGTCCACGATCCCGGCAAAAATAATGCTCGACGAATCGGCCGACCAACTAAGGCTGGACGCGCTGAATTTCATATCCGACGTCAGGTTGCTCATTTCGCCGCCGTCGGCGGCCACAGAATAGATATCGCCGCCGACGATCGCTTCGTCGCTCATCAGCCCGCCGATGAACGCGATTTTCTTTCCGTCAGGCGACCAGTGCGGCTGCGCGATCTGCCGGCCCGGCTTCTGGTTCAACGTCTTCATCGCGCCGGACGCGGCATCCACCGTCATCAGGCTCGCGATGTACCAGTTGTCGTCCCCGCTTCCGTGCGCGGCCGTGACTACCAGGCGCTTGCCATCGGGCGCCCAATCGAATTCGTATACGTAAAGATCGTTGGGCGAGATTTGCCGCACACGTGCGGCACGTGAGGAAGTCGCGGCGTCAACCAGCGTAAGCCGCTCCTCGTGTAAATCTTCGGACACTACGCCTTCGTCCGGGGTTTCCGCCACCAGCGGCCCGGAAGCGCGCGTGGCATTTTCGGTGAAGAGCATCGCAATCGTCTTGCCGTCTGGCGACCAACTGGGCGCGGAAAGAAATCCTTTCAGATAGGTGAGCTGCTTTGGCGCGCCGCCTCTGGCGTCAACGAGGAAGAGTTGCAGTTGACCCGGCGACGCGGCGTCGGAAAGAAACGCGATGCGCTGGCTATCCGCGGACCAAGCGAAGTCGTGCTCTTCGCGTGCGGCCTTGCCGTCTCCCGCAGTGATTCGCTTCGCGACGGCGGCGGAGTCCGTGGCTGCAACATAGATGGCTGAATGCGACGAAGGCGCACTGCCTGTTCCGGGGAGCGATTCAACCCATGCCACATGCTTTCCATCAGGCGAAATCGAAGCCTGTTGAAATGCATGCACGCCGAACATCGCGCGCATCGCCGCATCCAGCGTTGGATTTGATTTCGGCTTCGCCGGGGTTTGGGCAAGGGCGGTTGCACCCACCAGAAAACAGCCGGCTAAGAGCAGCGAGGCCTTTGTCCATTTCGCTTTCATTCTTTCTCCGGGGGAACATTTTCCGTATTGTGCGGCAATACAGCGCGAAACAAAGCGTAAACCGGCAGCCCACTCGCAATCAGCACCAGCCCCGGCAGCGTCGTCGCAGTTCGGTAACACAGCAGGATCACTAGAATTACGCTCGCCCCCACGATGTACAGGGCTGGCACCACGGGATAACCGAAAGTCTTGTACGGTCGCTCCGCCAACGGTTTCGAGCGGCGCAAACGAAAAATCCCGATAATTGTCAGGATGTAGAAAATCAAAACCGCAGAGACCACGTAGTCCAGCAGATTGCTATAAAGGTTGCCGTATTTCCCGGTGCGCGGGTCGAAAGTGCGCGGCAGAACCAGAAACGCGGCCCAAACTCCTTGCACAATCAGCGCAACTCCCGGCACCCCGGCGCGATTGAGAATCCCGGTGCGCTGGAAGAACAACCCGTCGCGCGCCATCGCGTAATAAGCACGAGAACCCGTCAACAACATTCCATTGATGCAGCCAAAGGTGGAAACCATGATCGCCAGGGCCATCAACGTGACGCCCAGTCCCGGGAAAACGGCCTGCAGGCTAGCGGTAGCCACGCGATCGGATTCCGCGTGCTGAATCGCGTTAAGCGGAAGCGTGAATAGATAAGCGAGATTCACCAGCAGGTACAATCCAATCACCATTGCGCTGCCGAGCGCGAGCGATAGCGGAATATTCCGCCGCGGATTCTTCACTTCGCCTGCGGTGAACGTAATGTTATTCCACGCATCCGCCGCGAAGAGTGAGCCGACCTGCGAAACGCACAACGCCACAAAAAGACCGTAACCGGTGGCAGCACTGATTCCGGCTGCGATCGGAACATATCCGCTGGGCGACCACATCGCGCTGAAGTTCGCATGAATCGCCGCGGCGTTGCGTCCAAAGAAAATGCCGGCAACGATCAGTCCGGCGAGCGACGCAATCTTGCTGGTGGTAAAAATATTCTGAATCACCTTGCCGCAGTTCAAGCCGCGCGTATTGCTCCAGGTGAGCAGCAGGATCACCAGCACCGCAACCAATTGCGCCGTGGAGAGAGAAATTGCGTAACCGTATGTGAGGTGCACAGGTCCGATAATGTAATGCGATTCTCGGATCGCCGGCCACAGGACGCCGAGAAACCGCGCGAAACCAATCGCCACCGCCGCAACGGTTCCAGTTTGAATGATCAGAAAAAGCGCCCAACCGTACAGAAATCCCAGCGTCGGCGAAAACGATTCGCGCAGATAAACATACTGCCCGCCCGCCTGCGGCATCATGGCTGCGAGTTCGCCGTAGGAAAGCGCCGCGGTGATGGTGAGCACGCCGGCGATAACCCACGACAGCAAAAGCCAGCCGGAACTCCCCAGCTGGCGCGACATGTCGGCCGTCACGATAAAAATCGCCGAGCCGATCATGGACCCGGCCACGATCATGGTGCTATCGAACAGCCCCAGCCCGCGGCTGAATCCTTGGGCGTTCACATCCTGGAGATCGGTCGCATCCTTGGAATCAGACGTAACAATCCTCCCGCGCACATCGCCGCCGCTGAAATCGTCACGGCAAATTCATATCGCGATGCCGCCGATCCTGTGAATCACGCCGATGATAGGCCATTGGGGATGCCACTCGGTGGTTTTTTTGGGGAGCCATTGTCCCAATGCTGAGCGCGCGCACAGAATCTTTTCGCTACTTTGAATTCGCGGCCTCCCGCTGCACGGTATGCAGCAAGCCATCCAGATCAGCGCGCGAAAGGTAACGCCCGTTGATCACCACACTGCGAATCTTGCGCGTGTTGCTGATCGAATCCAGCGGGTTCGCATCCAGCAGAACCAGGTCCGCGCGTTTCCCTTTTTCGATCGTCCCCGTATCGGCAAGTCCCAAATACAAGCCGGCGTTGCGCGTCGCCGTCTGCAAAGTTTCCATCGGAGACAACCCGGCGTGCGCGAGAAGCTGCAGCTCATTATGCAGGCTGAATCCGGGATAGACGCGCACTCCCGCCGCGGTGTCCGTCCCCGCCAGAATTGGCACGCCCGCGCGATGCATCTCCGCCACCATTTTAAATTCCGCCTGCACGAACGCTTCGCGCTCCGCCACCGGATCCGTGGACCAGCTCTTCAGAATGTCGCGCGTAAACATCGGCCAGGTATGCTCTCTCCACGCCGCCGGCGCATATTTCACCAGCGGATCGGGGGCGGAGTTCGTTTGCTCGATAAGCCATTCGCCTTGTTCCCAATAAAGCGTCGGCACCTGCCAGGTCTGATTTTTCAGAAATAACGCGATCAGCGCTTTCGCTTTCGCGGGATCATACGTGGACAAAAAGCGCCCGCGGCCCGGCCCGCGCGGCTTGGCCATCAATTCCGCTTCCACCGATGAGCATCCCTCGAACACGCCCGTCAGGTGCTCGATGCTTTTCTGCCCGGCGTTGGAAGCTTCGACGGCGCGAACCGCGTCCGGCACATGACCGGCGAAGACGATGCCTTGTTTTTTCGCTTCATCCGCTGCCGCAAAATATCCGTCACGCGGAACCAGCGATTGAATCTTGATGAAATCCGCGCCATGGGCCTTCAGGTCATCCACGATCCTTCGTCCGTCCGCGGCGTCCTTCACCGGCGCCGAGCTCGGAAAAGCCGGAACAGGACCGTCGAGCATCGGCCCTGCGATCACCATGCGCGGTCCCAGCAAATCGCCGGACGCAATGCGTGAGCGCCATTTCTTCAGCGGTTCCAGATCGCCGCCCATATCACGAACTCCCGTCACGCCATTCGCGACAAACAGCAGCGGAATCACCTTTTCGTCTTCCGGAATCCAATCGCCGAAAATTTCGTGCACGTGCATATCCCACAAGCCGGGGATCAGATATTTGCCGCTCGCGTCCACGACGCGCGCGTTCTGCGGGACGCTGACGCTGGCGCTGGTTCCAATCTCGACGATGCGCCGGTCCTCGACCAGCACGGTCATGTCGGGCTGGGCGGGCGAGCCGGTGGCATCGATCACCGCGGCGTGCACGAAAGCGAGGGTTTCAGCGGCAGGAACCGCTGCGACCAACAGCGTTATCGCCGCGACGATCGCGACGGCCAAGAACAAACCAAGCTTTCGCATTTTCATTGACAGCTCACTCGGCACGCAGAACGAGTGGCGCATAATACTCAACGGCTCAGGTTCTGCAAAGGATTTTCGGCAGGCGAATCGCGATTCGCGGTGAGCCCGGAGCGGGAAGCGATTATACGGCGCAGGAATTACAGAACGGTCGAAACAGCGGTTCCAGCTGCGGCAAACACGGAAGACATCTCCGCTCGCGCCAGCGGCAGGAAGCTTTCCACAACGCGCGCATCGAACTGCGTGCCGCTCGCTTGCAGCAGGCGACGCTCGGCTTCCTCGAACGGCAGGCCCTGGCGATATGGCCGCGAAGAAACCATCGCATCGAAAGCGTCAATCACGGAAACGATGCGCGAGCCAATCGGAATTTCCTCACCCTGCAGTCCGCCCGGATAGCCTTTGCCATCGTAACTTTCGTGGTGATGAAGAATGATCAAGCTGGCGCGCTCCATTCCAGGAACCTGGCGCAACACCGCCCAGCCGTACTCCGGATGCTTCTTCATCAGATCATATTCTTCAGCCGTCAGTTTGGCGGGTTTGTTCAGGATGGCATCGGCGATGCCAATCTTTCCGATGTCGTGCAGCAGCGCCGCAACTTCGATATCGCCCCGATAGTGTTGATCCAGGCCAAGCTCTCCGGCAACGTGCAGCGCCCATTCCGCCAGGCGCGTGCTGTGAACTCCTGTGTTCAAGTCCTTTAAGTCCAGCAATTGATTGAAGGCGCAGATCAAAGAGCTGCGCAACGCGCCGATCTGTTCCTCCATTTGCTTCACATGAATGCCGGCAGAAGCCCACGGCGCCGCGATTTTCGCAGCCGTGCCTCCTGAAAACATTGTGTGCCCGGCGGCTTCTCCGATTCGAGGAATCGGATGCAAGCCGCCGGCTAGTTGCACGTTGTTCGCTGGAGTCGCAATTTGCATTATTTCAAGTTACTGCGACAAGCCCTGGATGGGATTGAAGGCCGACAAAGATCCATAGACGTCCAGCCTTCCGTTGCCCATGCTCAGACCGATCCACTTCGCGTGAGCAAGCGCCCAAGCCGCCTGATTTTCGCTCGAGCTCGATTGCATGTTAACGAGCAAAGCCGCGGTTCCGGCAACCATGGGCGAGCTGAACGACGTTCCCCAACCCGCGGCATACGTCGCGAACGGATAGGTAGTGATGACGCCTTCGCCGGGCGCAGCGACCCACACAATCTGGTTTCCGTAATTCGAAAAGGTCGAACGCTGGTCTTGATTGTTCGTCGAGGCCACGCCCATCACGTTCTGCAATCCGGCCGGATAAACCATTTCCTGCTTTCCGTCATTGCCGGAGGAAGCCGCCAGAATCACATTGTGGCTGTTGGCATACTGGATCGCGTTGCCCAACTCGGTCGAGCTCGTCGTCAGGTCGAAGCTCATGTTGATGACGTTCGCATGGTTCTGCACCGCGTAGTAAATCGCCGCCAGAATATTGGAAAGCGATCCGTTTCCGTTCGCACTGAACGCTTTCAGCGGCAGCAGTTTTGCCGTCGGCGCCACCAGGTGAATTACGCCCATCACCATAGTGCCGTGCCCAAACGCTGCGTATTGAGATCCGTCCAGCATCGCGGCTGTGTGCTGATCGAGCATCGCTGCCGTGTGTTGATTTACGTAGGCCGCGGCGCAAGTCGGACAAGGCGGCGGCGCGGACATATTTATATCGTTCAATTCCGATCCGCCGGGCTGGTTGCGCGTAAAGTCGTAACCGGCGAGTAGTGCACGTTGCAGCGCCGGATGATTTGGGTCCACGCCCGTGTCTATGTCCGCTACAATTCCCGCGCCGCTGACGTTGAAAACGCTGTGCGCTTGCGTGACGCGAATAATTTGCGCCGCCGGCTGATTCACATAGCCGTGCGTAACCGAAGTCCCGTAGTAGTTCACCGGAGTGTTGTCCCACAATCCCTGCGGGGCAGTGGACGCCGTAGCCTGATTGTTTGCATTCGGTGGGATCATCAGAATCTGATCGGGTTCGGCGTCGAGAATTCCGTTCACCAAATTCAGCACGTCGGCAAGCAACTGCGGCAACAATCCCTGTGCCGGCCGCACCAGGAATAATTGGTTGGCGTTTCCGTCGAGGTTTCCGACCACCGTGCATCCCTTGGACAAGCAAGCATTCTGCAGTCCCGCACGGCCCAGTGTCGTCCGGACGATAACTCCCTGTTGTTGATTCTGACCAGACAGTACCTGGCTGACGGTCGTCAGCAGGCCGCCCAAGAGGCCTTGAGCGCTGGCCGGCTGGCCCCAGAATCCCAGCGTTAGAAGTATAAAAAGTCCGATAGGACGTCGCATGGTTACTCGTGCTCCTTTTAAGTGACGGCCAGTAGTCCGATTGCCGTGAAGCTGTCTCCGTTCCATTTTGGTCGGGGGGACGAATTCCCGGCAATAGTACAGGCGGCTACTTTCCGCACTCGCCGCATCAATCCTTAGTTCTAGTACCCTTCTTCTTGATTCTCGATGTCTTTCTAATCCTATTATTTTCAATCGCTTGAGCAGGAGCCTCCGCTTGGATGAACACTGGTTCGACCAGCTGTAGGCTTACCTCTCTTCCGCCTGGCAGCAGTACGATCAGACGAAAGCACTCCTGCAATCCGCACTCAATCTGGAACTCGCCGAACTGGCTCGTTACTGATTCTGCCAGTAACGTCCTTCCCTTCACTAGGTTAACCGGCAGAGCGGACAGGCGTTCGTCGGGGTCGGCAGAGTTGAGCACCTGACCGATCAGAATCACCTTATCCGAGTCCATTTGTGGCTCGATCCGGACATCGATTCGGTAGTCTCCAGCGCCATAAAGCAATTGTTGTGATGCATTTGCGGCTGATCGCACTCCGGCGAGTAGAGGGCTGCGGAAGCTATCAAACAACAGCGACGCAAGCTCCGAATTCGCCTGATGCAGCCGCCCTTCGGGGCGATTGGAGAAGGCCGCATTGACGATGCGCACCGAGCCCGCGGACGGTGTGTAGGCCGGCTCACGTCGCGCAACTTGTTGTAAATGCTGCCACATGCTCAGCTCCTGGGAGCAGTGCGCGCAACCCGTCTGTAAGTGGCTTTGCATTTCAGCCTTTTCATCCTCTCCCATCACGTTCCTTGCAAAATCAACCCACTTTTCCAGCGAGTAATGTCGCATCCCATGCCCCCGAATTTGATCTTCCTGCCTTGCCCAAAGTACAGCCCCGCTACCCACTTCCACCGACACCTCATAAGGGTGGGCACCTGCTCAAAAAATATAGGGGTATCGGAAAAAGGTTTGTAGACTTCAGACGGGGGAAATCTTGCCAACTAGCGTAAAAGGGGCCCAGTGGTATGGGTGGGGGTAGCGCTCACGTAGTTCGGTCATCGCGCCCTGCAGGGCGGTGGCCTTGCCAGCTCCGTCCTGGAATCGCCGGTAGAAAATAGCCATAAATTCCGCGGTGCTCTGATCTTGAACGTCCCACAGAGTCAGGAGCAGCGAATGCGCTCCGGCATAGAGCAGCCCGCGAATCAGCCCGAGCAGCTCATCTCCGGGCGTGACCACGTTCATTCCCGTGGCGCAACCGCTCAACGTCACCAGGTCCGCATGTAGCTTGAGCTGGTAGAGATCGTAAAGATTCAGATACGCATCGCCCAACCGAATTCCGGAGAACATCGGGTTATCCTGGCGGAATTTGCCATGCGTCGCGATGTGAATCAGGCGGCTTTGCAAACCCTTCTCGCGCAACACTTGCTCGTTTGCCTGGGCGCCTAACAGCAGCTCCGCATCGGGCACCATCCCTGCCACCGCGCGGACTTCCTGCAGAATCAACGGGGCGCGCTGATCGGGAATTCCCAGAACCAGCGACGGGCCATTCGCTTGCGCGGACTTTTCCTGGCAGTGCGCAAAGATACTTCCGCTCGGCGCGTAAGAAATCGTGAAGGAATCAATCAGGTAACCGCCGTCGTCCATCAAAGCGTGGAAAGGAAGATAGTGCAGCACGCCATGCGGCACAATGATCAAGTGCCGCGCGGAAACATGCGCGCGAACCGGCGCGAATACTTCTTCGCAGAGCTGGCGCAAATGCGCTTGCACCACGTCCATCATTGATTTTTCAAACGTGCGCGCATATTCCGCGCCCAGTTTGAATTTCGAAATTTGAAAATGCAGCATGCGCAGCAGATTGGTTGCACGCGACATCGGCGTCAGGGGCACGATTTTCAAATCGTCGTGCGTCACCACGGCGGCAATGAACTGATCCTTCAAGCTAAAATACTCGACGAGCGCTGCTTCCGGCGGCATGCATGCGCGAATCGCGGCCAGCGAACGGATTGCCGGGCCATGGCTTGCGCTCTCCGACTGCGGCATTTCCCGCAGCACATGCAGCAGCTCGTTTTCGTTCGCCAGAGCTTCTTTCTGCAGCTTTGCGATGCGCTCCGGCGATGGCTCTTCCGCGCGCAACTGCTCAATTTCAATACGCCGGTAATACCAGTTGAGTTCTTCGCGCTTTTCGCGGATGCGGCGTACCAGCTCGCTCTGTCCCGCCTGCGGCGGCCGGATCGCCGGGCCGGAACGCGTCAGCAGTTCCGCCAGGCTGCGCGATTTGGCCATTTCGATGTACGCGAAGGACTCCTCCGCTCCCTCCGGCCTTTCCCCGCGTATCAGGCAAAGCTCCACAAGATTTTCGTAAACCTCCAGGCGATTTTTCATGAACGCGATTTTCAGTTCTTCGCCGTGTAGGCTGCTGCGCAGAGTCTCCAGTGACTCGCGCGCACGCTGGCAGGAATCGTATGCGCCCGGAAGGTCTCCAGACGCCTGCTGAATTTGTCCCATCAGAAAATGCGCCTGGTAGTGCAGCACCGGAGCTTGCAAATGCGCCAGGCGTTCGATCGCCCGCGCCGACTCCGCATGCGCGGCCTCCAGCTCCCCGGTTCGCAGCGAAAGACGGGCGAGCAGTAGTTGGCACAGCACGGCCTTGCTCGGCAGGAAGGAGCCATCGAAAAACTGCGCCGCGCTCGAGCACAGCCGTCGCGCTTCAAACAGCCGGCCTTCATTGTAAAGAACCACGGCTTGGTACAAATCCATCAGCCACGGCCATACCAGGTTTTTCTCCTTCACAAATTTCGCGCGCGCCTGCGCAAATAATTCCAGCGAGCCCAGCGCCTTTCCCAGCTGGCTGGACGCCATGGCTTCATAGGCCTGGCACTTTGCTTCCTCGTACCCCATTCCGAGTTTCTGGAAACGCAGATATCCTTCGTGCGCCGTCTCTTTCGCTTCGCTGCTCAGATTTAATTCCAGATAGATTTCCGATAGGTCCAGATAGCACAGCGCCAGCACGTGCGCGTCCCCATTTTTCTCGCATTCCTCGCGCGTAGCGCGCAGCATCTCCATCGCGCGGCTGTATTCGCCGCGCAAATAATAAAGGTAAGCAATGTTGTAATCGCTTTGCGTCACCAGCAGCGTCATGCCGTGGCTCACGCACATTTCGCGGGCGCGCTGGTAAGTCGCGAGCGCGCGCGGAAAATCGTTCAGCGTAATCAGGCACACCGCCATGTTGTACAGCGCCACCGCCAGTCCTTCGGAATCGCGAAAAGGCAGCAGCATTTCGTACGCCCGCTCGTAACAAGCGAGTCCGTCCTCGAAACGGTCCTGCCGGTGGTAAATATTGCCGACATTGATCTCCACATGCGCCCAACGTTTGTCGTCGCCCAAATTCCGGAAGATTGTCTTGGCGTCCTGCGCGGCCGCAAAAGCCTGATCGTATTTTCCCAGCAGGATAAACGGCTGAATCGAGGGGATCAGCGTCCGCGCTTCTTCCTCTGCGTTGCCAATTTCGCGAAAAATGCCTAAAGCTTCGACGTGAAAATCCAGCGCCTGCTGATTTTCTCCCAGCATGTACAGTGCGTTGGCTTTCGATCGCAGACTGCGCCCCAACGCCTCTGGATTGCGCAAACGTCGCGCGATCAGTACGCTCGTTTCCGCCAGCGCCAGCGCTTCGCGCGCGTTCTCGCGCAATTTCCCGCGCACCACTTCATTCAGTTGCTGCACCACCGCGTCCTGCAACATCCGCGGATGTGCCGCCAGGTATTTGTTCCGGCTGGATTCCGCGGGCAGATCAGCCAACGCGCGCAGCAATTTCTCGGACAGCGGCTCCTTGGTGTTTTCCGGTTTCACGCGAATCCTGTTTCCAGCAGGCGTTTGCGCAGCCGTTCCAGGCACCGTTGCCGGATGAATCCGATCGATCCCACCGCAATCCCCAGCGTCGCGGCAATTTTCTGATACGGCCGCACCGGCTCCTCATAGAAAAGCATGTGCAGCAGTTCCCGGCAGCGCGGCGGCAGTTCAGCCATCGCCTGCCGCACACTTTGCTCGTCTTCGGCCTCCTGCAAGATTTCCTGCGCGCGGGAGGGAGTGCTCTGGGCGAATTCCTTGGCAGCCGGATCCATCACTTCCGTGCGCTGCTGCTGCTGTTTCCGGTGAAAGCATTTATGCGCGGTAATTTGCATGATCCATTTCGGCAGCGCCTTCACTTTGCGCAATTTGGGCAGTTCCGCCAAAAGATCCAGACACACCGCCTGAAAAATATCCGTCGAATCTTCCGTGGAAAATCCATATTTTACGGGGATCGAAAAAATGAGGTTTTTATACTGGAAGATCAGCGCGCGCCAGGCCTCTTCACTGCCGCCGATGCATTCGCCCACCAGCCGCGCGTCCGGCCACGCTGCGCGCGCATCCTCTAGCGCCGGAACTGTTCGGGCAACGTTGCGCCTCACGTTCGCCATTTATTGTACGTACAGCTGTTCAATATTCCACAGCGCGTAAGGAACCAAAATGGCCGGACGGAAATTACCCACACGATTGGCAGCCCCCACCAAAATATTGGGGCTCACCAGACAAATCAGCGGAAGTTCCTCGGCCACGATTTCCTGCACCCGGTCGTACAAACTCTTGCGCTTCGCGTGATCCAAAGTAACCAGTTGCTGCTCCATCAAGCGATCCATCTCGCCTTCCCACGCGGTCGCGGGCTTTTCCTGGCGTGGATGCCACAAGTGAGTTTCGCCGCTCGACAGCCACACATTCATTTCCGAAGTCGGATCCGCGTCGCCGCTCACCAATCCCATCACGGCCGCTTCGTAGTTGTGCGTATTGAGCAGCCGGTCCACCATCGCGCGGAATTCCAGCGGCACCACTTGCACCGTCATTCCCAGTTGGCTCAAATCGTCTTGCACGATCGTGGCAATTTTCGTGCGCTGCGCGTTCGAGGAACTCGTCAGAATCGAAAATTCCACAGCAACGCCGTGCGGGTCCAGCAGAGCGCCATCGCTCCGCCATGAAAATCCCGCGGACTGCAGCAGTTGCCGAGCCCGCCCCAGCGATTGCGCCGGATGCGCAACGTTCTCGTCCAGCCATAATTTGTTTCCCGCCGTCACCTGGTCCCAGATCGGCGTCGCGCGCCCGCTGTAAACCAGGCGCACGATTCCTTCGCGATCGATCGCCGCCGAAACAGCCTGCCGGAAGCGCAGGTCCTGAAACCAAGCCTGCTTCCTGGCAATTTCTGGAAGCCCGGCCGTAGGCAAATCGTTCATATTGAAAAACAGAAAATTATACTCCAGCCCCGCTCCCAGATCGTCCAGGTGGTAGCCTTTGACTGCTTGCTGTTTTTGCAGCACGGCGAAATTGTCCGCACTGAACCGGCTGAGCACGTCCGTATCTCCGGACTGAAAGCGGATCACCTGCGCGTCCTCGCTGGGCACGAACAAAAACACCACCTGGTTCAGATACGGCAATTGATTTCCGGCGCGATCCGCCTTCCAATAATAGGGATTGCGCTCCAGCACCACGCGTTGCCCGGCGACGTATTCCTTCAACCGAAATGGGCCGAGCCCGGCGAATTCGCTCGGCGGCATGGCAAGGCTCCACGCTTGAGAAAGCGCACCGGCCCGGTAGCCGCCTTGCAAAAGATGGCGCGGTAAAATGGCAATGCTGTCGAACAACCGTTCGGCCGCGGCATAAGGCTGCGCCAGTTCAAAGCGGACCGTGAAATCATCCACTTTCGCCACAATGATTGGTTTTCCAGCTACTACCAGCAGATCCCGCTGCGAAGAATCAACCTTTTCGTCGAGATAAACCTGAAAACTGAAAATCACATCGTCCGCGCTGAACGGCTCCCCATCGGAAAAACGCACTCCGCGCCGAAGTTGCAGCGTATATTGCCGCCCATCGCGCGAAACGCTCCAGGATTTTGCCAGCGAAGGTTCGGTCTTTAGCGATCCACGATTGATGTGGATCAAGTCAGCCGTCATACAACGAATCACGTCGCGAGAAGGCTCGTCCAACGCCAGCGCCGGATTCAAAGTCTTCGGCTCCGCACGTAAAGCGACGACCAGCCGGCCGCCCGCATGGCCTGGAGCGCCGTCGGCGATCATCCGCTCTTCGCCTGCCTGAAAAGGGCGAGCCTGTGCAGCCGAAGCGGCGCAGCAAAGCGCCACGGTCAGGACAAGGCACGCCTCGGCGAACCGCATTCTCCCCATCTATCAACTCTTAGCAGAGATTTACTGGTTTTTACAGCGGCACGGATTGGTGAAGTTCCTGCAGAGCATCGGCGGCGGCATAAAATACAACGAAGAGTGGGATCAAGAGCAGCGCAGGCAAGAACATCCACCAGTAAGAAGAAAGCACCGAGTACTGCTGCAGGGAAGATAGCAGCGCGCCCCAGCTGGGCATCGGCTCGCCGACGCCCAATCCAAGAAAAGTGAGAGTTACCTCGGCCAGAACATATTGAGGAACGAGAAGGGTGATTTGCGTGAGCAGCACCGCATAAGTTTGCGGCAGCACGTGCCGGCGCAGCAGATATGCGTCCGAAGCTCCGAAACCCCTCGCCGCCAACACAAAATTGCGTTCTTTCGCGCTCAGCACCACGCCGCGAATTAGCCGCGCAGGACGCGCCCAGCCAATCAGCCCCAGCACCGAGATCAGCAGCAGAAAAACCTGCCATTGCGAAATGTGCAGCGGCAACGCGGCGCGCACCGCGAACAAAAGATAAAGCCAGGGCAACGCCAGAAATAATTCTCCGCCGCGCATCAGCAGGTCATCAATCCATCCTCCGTAATACCCGGCAATTCCTCCCGTCACAATTCCCAGCGAAACTGAAAGAATGGCGGCAATCAGCCCCGCCAGCAACGAAATCTGTCCACCATAAAGAAATCGTGAAAATTGGTCCCGGCCATAGCCATCGGAACCCAGCAGAAATATTCGCGCGGGCTTTTCAACGCCCATCAGGTGCACACGCGAGGTGAAAACGCCGGCGATCTTGTAAGCAGCGCCGCGCACGAACCAGCGTATTGCAAAAATCTGCTGCGCATCCGCCCCGGCACTCCTAGTGCCGACGTCTGAATCGCCAGGTCCGTACACGAACGGTCGCATGTGAAAAGTTCCACGCGCATCCACGAAATGAACGCCCGTGGGCGCGGCGAAAGGTGCATCACGATCCTGCGCCGCAAAATCGTAGGGAGCAAAGAAGCCCGCGAACAGCACGACGCACGAAAACGCCGCCAACACGACCACCGCCCCCGCGAGTTTGTGCCGTTGCGTCAGCACGTCAGTCCTTGCGAATCCGCGGATCCGTCGCGAAAAGTAATGCGTCCGCGACCAGATTTCCAGCCACCAGGAACACAGCCGACAGCATCACCGCGCCCACCACCAGGTAAACGTCCTTGGCTAGAATTGCATCGACCAGCAAAGGCCCCATCCCCGGCCAGCTCAACACCATTTCCACCAGCAAAGAGGCGCTGAGCATCGCGGCAAGCGAATACCCGAAAAGCGTGATCAACGGATTCGCGGCCACTGGCAGTGCATAACGAAGCAAGACGCGGCGTTCGGAGATTCCGTGTGCGCGCGCGGCACGCACAAAGGGAGCGTCCAGCACTTCAATCATCGCTGAACGCACGTGCCGCACCAGCGGCGGCAACGTCGCCAGCACCAGCCCGGCACAAGGCAAGAATAAATGAAGCGCCAGGTCCTGCAATTTGCCGCCGAATCCCAGGTCCTCGAATCCCGCGGACAGCATTCCACCCGTCGGGAACCATCCCGTGCGCGCCGCCAGCAGAAGCAGCGCGAGAAACAACACAAGGTCGGGCACAGTCAGCAGCGCAGACGTCACCATTCCGCCGGCGCGGTCGCTCCATTTTCCGCGGTGCGCCGCACTCCATATTCCGAACACAATCGCCAGCAACCATGCCAGCAGCAGAGAAGTTCCAGTCAAGAGCAGAGTATTGCGCGCGCGCACGGCCAAAAGCGGCGCTACCGGAGTGCCGTAGGCGAAAGAAATTCCGAAGTCCCCGTGGAAAACGGCATGCAGCCAATGTTCGTAACGAATGGGCAACGGCTTATCGAGGCCGTATTGCGAGCGCAACGCGGCAACAGTACGCGCGGAAATTTGCGGATTCAAGCTGATCGGAGAGAAGAAGTCGCCCGGCGCCAGCTGCAGAATTGCAAACGAAAAAGTCGAAACTGCGAAAAGCAGCAATATCGAATGTACCAGCCGTCGCGCAAGGTATCTCACACCGGCGCCTACGCCGACCGCTCGAGCAGGATCGATTCCACGGAACGCACGCTGGCGAGCAGTTCCTTGGTATAGAAATGCTCGGGCGCAGCAAATAATTTGCGGGTGGACTTCCACTCCACAATCCTGCCCTGGTGCATCACTGCAACTTCGTCGGCAAACTCCGATACCGAACGCAGATCGTGCGAGATATGCAGAAAACTCAGCGCATGCGCCTCCTGCAGCTCGGCCAGCAATTTCAAGATCAGAGCCTGGTTTGCTGCGTCCAGATTCGCTAGCGCTTCATCCAATACCAGAAGACGCGGGCCGAGCGCCAGCGCCCTCGCAATCGCCAGCCGTTGCCGTTGCCCGCCGCTGAATTCGAGCGGCCGTTTGCGCTCCCCTGCAGCGTCCAGTCCCATTTGTGCCATCAATTGCAACGCTCGCTCGCGCCGCTGCGACCCCGTCCCCTCGCCCTGAATCAGCAGCGGCTCCGCGATAATCTCGCAGGCGGTCAATCGCGGATTCAGCGCCGACGCCGGGTCCTGAAAAATCAGCTGCACCTGGCGCCGCATCGCAAAAAGTTCCTTCCCGCTGGGAGCGAGCAAATTCTTTCCGCCCAGCTCGATTTCTCCCGCGCTCGGACGTTCCAGCAGAGCGATGCAGCGCGCCAGGCTGGACTTCCCAGCGCCAGACTCTCCCACCAGCGCCAAAGTCTCGCCCGGAAAAATTGTCAACGAAACATCCTGAAAGGCAGTCACCGCAATTTTCTTGCGCGAAAAAGGGCGGCGTTGCACGTATTGTTTGCTCAAATCGCAAACGCGCAAGAGCGGCTCGAATTCACCCATCTTCGATTGCGTTCCCGGATTCATCCTCTACCCTCGCCGTTCTGGCATCGCGGTCCAAAAATCATCTACGTGGCCATCTCGAAATCTACATGATCAGCAACGCTCGCCGGCGTCGCAGTTCGCAGCATCGCTCGCGTGCAATCCTGAGAAGGATTCCGATACAGCTGCTCGAACGGTCCCTGCTCCACGATCCTGCCATTCGCCATCACCATCAGCCGATCCGCCAGGGTCGCTTGCACTGCGGGCGCGTGGCTGATCAGCAGAATCGAAATGCGCAACTCATGCTGCAACTCCCGCAGCAGCCTTAAAATCTCCCTCTGACTGCGCGCATCCAGGGAAGCCGCAGGCTCGTCGGCGATCAGCAGCACCGGATTACACGCCAGTGCCTGTGCCAGCACCACGCGTTGCCGCTGCCCTCCGCTCAACTGGTGCGGATACGCCGAAAAAATCCGCGGCGAGTCAGAAAGGCCGACACGCGCCAGCGCTAATTCCGCATCCGCGCGGCAGCGGTCCCATTTCCAATCTTTGTGCGCGTGAATCACTTCCGCCACCTGATCTTTTACGTTCAGCACCGGGCTCAGCGCCAGCTCAGGTTCCTGGAACACCAGCGAAATTCCCGCTCCGCGAATAGCGCACAGCGCGCGCCGGTCCTGCGAAAGCAATTCTTCCCCGCGAAACTGGATTGAGCCCGAGACGTCAGCCTGCTCTGCTGAAAGCAAACCGAGCGAAGCGAGAGCAATGCTGGTCTTTCCGCATCCGGATTCGCCCATCAGGCCCACTACTTCACCTTCGCCGATTTCAAAACTCACGTTCCGCACGGCGCGGTGCCGCCTCGAGGCAGCGCCGCGATAGGCGATATTCAAGTCTTGAACTCGAAGCAACACTTCCATCTAATTCAATCCTTCCGTCAGGAATCGTGGACGCAAGCGATGTCGCCGGCCCCGAGCTAGCTTGCACGCACAGCGCGCGCACGTGGCCGCGCCTCCGCCGACGCCACAAAAGCCGAAAGCTCGCGGTGGCTCTGCCTATCATTACAAAGGTAGGGGTGCGCGGCGCGACTGTCGATGGACCGCCCGCCGAGGGTAGCCCTGTAAGTTACTGGTACTAAAGTACTAAGACGCTCCCAGCACAGGGAAAATGGACGCGAGCGCAGGTAAAAGCATCAGGTCCTTCGTTTTCATTTGACGATCGCCGTCCCCCGGACCCGCGCACTGCTCCAGAATCTGATCAGCTCCTGCGCGAATGGGCTTGGCCAGATAGCCATCCATTCCGCCGGCGAGGCAAAGTTCCCGATCGTCCTCCATCGCCTGCGCCGTCAAAGCGAGGATCGGCTGATGTGCTCCCGCGAGTTTTTCCTTCTCTGGAATCCTCGCGGTGGCCTCCATGCCGTTCATCTCCGGCATCTGTATATCCATCAGCACCAGATCGCAGCTGTCCTTCTGCAGTCGAGCGAGCACCACTCGATCGCCTCTTTTTTCCAGCAACCGCGTCGTCAGCCGTTGCTTCACCAGATTGTCTTCGGCCAGCAGTAGGCGCAGAGTTTCGCAAGCGGCCAGCGGATCTTTCACGGAGTGAAGTGTCACCAGGGGAATCTCGCTCTTGTGCTCGCGTGCCCCCACCACCTGCGCCATGGCCTCGCTGAGCCTGGCGACACCCTGCGCGGAGAGGGGGGTAGGGTTCCTGCGTTCGTCGAAGGGGGTTAAATCCTGGGAAGTTCGAGCGCCGGCACAACTTCACCGAGCGCCCCCATCGAGAGGAGATCCCAGGTCCAGCTGCTTCAGAACTACTGCTTCGATTTGATCACTTCCAGAATTTCCATAAGGTTAGAACCAGCTATGCCGTGACGCATGCGCCAGGCCCTCGCGCCCTTCCGTTGAATCCGAGGGACGAACGCACAGCTCCAGCCATGGCGCCCGCTTTCACTGTCGCCAGCCGCTGCACCCTCCGGGCAGGCGAACAGACTCTAAATAAGGTTAGAATTCAGTTCGGCTTTTGTTCGAGCATTGGGGAGGTTTATCAATGGCCGCGAGTCTCCGGCAAATATTTGTCATACTCGGCTTAATTCTGCACGTAACGCTTCCGCGAGTTTCTTCCGCGCAGCAGCAGCCGGCGGCCCCGCCCGCGCCGTTGCAACTCACGCTCAAACAAGCCGTGCAACTCGCGCTCAAGCAAAATCCCCAGCGCGTCATCGCGCAACTCCTCGTCTCCGAAAGCGATCGCAATAGTCAGATCGCCCGCTCGGCTCTGCTTCCTCAGGCGGGCATCGAGGCGCACGGCTCGGTAAATCAGTACAATGTTCAGAGCATCGAACGCGCCCCGAAGCGTGCAGGCCTTGGCCTGTTTCAGGTAATCGAAGCTGGTCCCTCTTTTACTCAAACCCTCCTGAACTTTCAGCAGATTCGCGCCTACCAGATTGGCCGCGAAGGCACGCACCAGGCGCGCGCCGACGAACAAACCACGCGCGAAATTGTTGTAAATGCCGTCGTGGACCAATACCTCCAGATTCTTCGCGCCCTGGCTACGCGCGACGCCGCGAACTCGCGAGTCGCGCTTGCCCGGAGGCTCTACGAGCAGGCCGGGGAATTGCAGAAAACAGGCATCGGTTTGAACATTGACACAGTGCGAGCCAATGTCGAATTACAAAACGAGCGCCAGAATCTGATTGACGCCGAAACGCTCACCCATACCACCAAGTACGGACTAGCCGCGCTACTCGATCTCCCGCGCGACCAGGATCTCGAAGTCGCCGATCACCTCGACTTCTATGACCTCCCCGCACTCGAAAAAGAAGCGCTGCTCAACCAGGCATTAGTCTCGCGCCCGGAAATCCGTTCGCTGAATTCCCAGCAGCGCATCGCCAAACTCAGCACGGATTCGGCCCGCGAGCAGCGCCTTCCGCAATTGGATTTCTCCGGATTCTGGTTCTATCAGGGGTCCCGCTTCAACAATGGCATTCCCGCCTACACCTATGAGCTCTCCCTGGAATTTCCGCTTTTCACTGGCGGACGCATCCGCGCGCAAGAAGCGCGCGCCAAGCTGGAAGAGCAGCACGTCGCGGAAAATCGCCGTCAACTGGAAGCGCAAATCGTCAATGAAGTAAAATCCGCTCTCGATGAACTCACGGCCGCGCGCAATTCGGTGGACGTCGCGAATTTGGGCCTTACGCTGGCCCAGGAAGAAGTCGCCCAAGCGCAGCGCCGCTTCGCTGCCGGCGTCACCACCAACGTCGAAGTCGTCACCGCTCAGGACGCTCTGGCCCGCGCCAGTGACAATCAAATCGGCGCTCTATATCAATTCAATCTGTCTCGCGCATCACTCGCCCGCGCCACGGGCGAGATCGAAGCAATGTACGCAAAGTGAAAGGTGAACCGGATCATGAGCTCCACGCCGACTCCGCCAACGCCGCAACCCGCCGCAGCCGCTCCTGCTACCGCTGCCGCGGCGCAGATTCCACCGCAATCTTTTTCCTGGCGCCACTGGCTGCAACATCTGCACCCCATCGTGAAGGGCGCATTCCTGGCCGTCCTCATCGCGCTCGCCGTCGCCTGGTACATCTTCACCGGTCGTGTCACGACCGACGACGCGCAAGTGGATTGTCACATCACCGCCGTCGCTCCCCAAGTTCCAGGCTACGTCGTCAACCTGCTTATCAACGACAATACTCCGGTCAAGGTAGGCGACCTCTTGGTGCAAGTCGATCCCCGCGAATACCAAGCGGAAGTGGAACAGGCCAAAGCCAATCTCGATTTCGCCGAAGCCCAGGCCAACTCGGCGCAAATCCAGATCGGCCTGACGCGCGAAACCACCACCCACAGCACCAGCGGCGCAGTCGCGCAGAAAGAATCAGACGCCGCCGATTACGTCAGCTCTCAGGCGCAACTTGAACAATCCGCCACCGCGAATCTCCAGGTTGCCGAAGCCAACGTAGCCGCCAAGCGCGCCACCAATGACCGCGCACAAAGCGATCTCGCCCGTTACACACCTCTGCTCGGCACCGACGACGTCTCTAAATTTCAGTTCGATGCTGTGGACGCCGCCGCGCGCGTCGCGAAAAGCGATCTTGCGGCGGCCGAGCAGCAACTTTCCGCCGCGCAACAAGCCGTGCTGATTGCGCGCGCCAATGCGCATTCCGCCCAAGCCCGCGTATCGCGCTCCGAATCTCAATTCAGGGAGACCAAAGCACGCGAGCAGCAGGTGCCTATCGCCGAAGCAACTTACAAGTCCGCGCTCGCCGCCGTCGAGCGCGCTAAAGCCGCGCTGCAACAAGCCGAGCTGAATCTCGCCTACACTCACATCACCGCCCCCATCACCGGACAGGTTACCCAGAAGTCCGTGGACCTCGGCCAGTACGTCTCTCCGGGACAATTGCTTTTCACCATCGTCCCTCTCGATCAGGTCTACATCACCGCGAACTTCAAGGAGACGCAACTCGAAAACGTCGCCACCGGTCAAAAAGTCCGCATTCACGTGGATACCTACCGCGAAGAGTTCGAAGGCGTGGTCGATTCCATCGCCGGAGCGGCCGGTTCGCGGCAAGCCTTGCTGCCGCCGCAAAACGCCACCGGAAATTTCATCAAAGTCGTCCAGCGCATTCCGGTGAAAATCCTGGTGCAGCCAAACAAGAATCCGAATCTCGTGCTCCGGCCCGGCATGAATGTGGAAGCGACGATTTACACTCGCTCACGGTGAATAAGTGCAATGTCCTATCTGACTGGTAGTCCCCCGGAATCATGGGAACTCGAAGAGGAACGGTTCCTCGGTAGCATACTGTCAGCCCTGTCTTACAGGCGGCGCATGGTCATGCTGCTGTCGGTCGGCATGGTTGCCGCCATCGAAATTTCCAACCGCCTCTCCATCAACGTGTTCCTCCCAGACATGCAGGGCAACGTAGGCGCCAGCTCCGATGAGATTAGCTGGGTCATAATTCTCTATAACATAGGCTACCTCTGCTCCATAGCTCTGGCGTACTGGATGACACGCGTCATTGGCACCAGGAGTCACTTGCTGCTAAGCATCGGGATCTATGCCACGGGAGCCATGGGCTGCGTGCTGAGCTCAGGAAATCTCGCGCAGCTGCTGGCTTCTCGCTTGATTATGGGATTCGGCGGCGGCGCGTTTCTGGTGCGCGTCGTCATTCTCTCCGGGGTGCTGTTTCCCGGGAAAGCGCGGATGGTCGCGGTCACCCGGCTTTACCTGGTTCTTGCTGCTTTTGAAGTTCCGTATCCGGTCGTCATGGGATGGGTCACCGATACGTTTCACTGGAATTATGCTTTCCTGGTTGATTTTCCCTTTCTCGCCATCGGCGCTTTTCTCATCTGGAAAATTGTCCCAGCGGGTCGTATTTTTATGCGCAGGAAAGAGAGTCACGTTGATGTGTGGGGCGCGCTTCTGCTGATTGCCTCGCTGGGCTGCCTGGAAACTGCCCTCAGCCGCGGCGAGCAGGATCTGTGGCTCCAGTCGCACCGGATTGCCGCCGCACTGGTTGCGGCTGCCATTTTCTTTATCGCGTTCCTTTGGTGGGATTACCGCCCCGAGAACCCAGCGCCCGTCTTGCACTTGCGCGTGATCGTTCGGCACGCTTCCTTGCGCACTTTCTTTCTGGTGATTTTGGTCGTGGGAGCGTTCTTCGGCGCCGGCCTGTATGTCGTCCCGCAATACCTTCGCTTCGTCCAGGACTACAGCGCCTTGCAGGCGGGCGGTTTTATTTCAATGTACACGCTCGGCCTGGGGTTGGGCCTGCAGCTCGCTTTGCACGTGCTTGTTCCCCGCCTGGGTCCTGTTCGCACGCTCGCCTGCGGAATGCTGCTCCTGGTCGGGACGTACCTCGCGATCTGTTATATCTGGACGCCCACCACCCCGACCATAGTCTTGGCGCCCGCAATTTTCCTGCAAGGCTTTTGCATCGGGCCGGTTATCCTCGCTGCCGGAAACGCTGTCAGCGCCAATGCGACGATAGCCGACGTCAATGACATTTCCACCACCTACTTCTTCGTGCGCCAGCTCGGCAACACTTTTGGAGTCACCGCGGCGACCGTCTTGTTCGATCGCCGCATGTCCCTGCATTCCTCCCGCCTCTTGGACGTCTCCAATCGTCTGGACGCCACCACTCGCTCTACACTCGCGCAATATGCCGGACTGATTCACCGCAACGGCGGGGGTGCCAGCAACCCGGCGTTAGGTGCATTGCAGCTCTTTCAAAGTAATGTGATCACCCAGAGCAGGCTGTTCTCCTACATAGACATCTACTTCGGCTTGGCGATGCTAGGGGTGGTCGCCCTGATCTCGATAGCCTTCACCCAAATAAGACCCAAACTCGGCTCCATCCATTTTCGCCCGTGGTAACAAGCGCCCGGTCCGGCCTCGGACGTTTCTACCGCCGGCGACCCACTGGCTCCCGCGCCGGGCACCGCTCCCGATAGACGCTTTACGAGTCACGAAAATCGTATAACTATGCACGGCTCAGTACATTTCCAATCGACGCCACGGCGATTGGAAATCGCCGCAACTCGCACAAAGCAATCATTGCCTCCCGTTTCTGATCAACTATTTTTTACCTTTTTCGCCCCCGCGAAACCGCCGCCACCGAACAGTACTCACCGGTCACCGCTCACTACTCACGCATCACCAGCCCTCGCCAACGCAACTTCCCGCGCGCTTACATTGCCGTTTCTCGAATCCCGCCCATCCGGTGTAATGTTCCCAATCGTCGCCATGCGCGAGCGAATCCACCGGCACAACGCAGCGACAGCTGCCGCCGAATCCCAACTAATCAAGAGTCTTGGCCTGCTCGACGCCAGCATGATCGTCGCTGGCTCGATGATCGGCTCGGGAATCTTCATCGTCTCCGCCGGCATCGCCCGCCAAGTTGCCAGCCCCGCCTTGCTACTGATTGTCTGGCTGGTCAGCGGTCTGATGACCACCGTGGCCGCTCTCTGCTACGGAGAGCTTGCCGCCGCGATGCCTCTCGCCGGCGGCGAATATATTTTCTTGCGCGAATCCCTTGGCCCGATGTGGGGCTTCCTCTACGGATGGGCCACACTGCTGGTAATTCAGACCGCCACCATCGCGGCCGTAGCAATCGCGTTCGCGAACTTCACAGCTGTGCTGTTCTCATCCATTTCTTCATCCGCGTGGATCTGGAAGCTGGGAACGTTCGGCCCGTCCAAAATGTGGTTCGGTGCGCTGGGGCCGTACAACGTCGGGCTGAACACCCTGAACCTGCTGGCTATGTCCTCGATCGTATTTCTCACCTGGATGAACACGCGCGGCCTGCGCATCGGCGCCGCAGTGCAGAATATTTTCACATTCGCAAAAATTGCTGCCCTGGCCGGATTAACTCTTCTGGGCTTGGCATTCGCGACGCAAGCAGCGCGCCATTCCAACTTCAGCGAGTTCTGGCGCAACGCGAATTTCTTCGGGTTGCATCAATATCAAGCCGGGCAGAGCACTGTGTGGGTCAGCGTCCTCACGCTGGTTGGTCTCGCGCTGGTCGGCGCACTGTTTTCCTCCAGCGCCTGGACCAACGTCACCTACATGGCCTCCGAAGTGCGCAATCCCAGGCGCAACCTGCCTCTGGCGCTGGCTTTCGGCACAGGAATTGTGACGGTCCTCTACGTTCTGGCGAACCTCGCGTATCTGAACGTGCTGCCACTGGCTGGCACTGCGGACGGCGCATCCACCCTGGCCCGAGGTCTTCAGTTCGCCGCAGGCGATCGTGTAGGTACGGCCGTCGCCGAAGTAATTATCGGCCCGAGCGGCGCATTTCTGGTGGCCGTCGCCGTGATGATTTCCACATTCGGCTGCAACAACGGACTGATTCTGGCCGGCGCGCGCGTTTATTACGCGATGGCCAAAGACGGACTTTTCTTCAAGAGTGTCGGCACCGTGAATCGGCAAAACACTCCTTCGGTTGCGCTATGGGTTCAATGCATCTGGGCCTGCGTCTTATGCCTCTCCGGAACGTACGCGCAATTGCTCGACTTTCTGGTTTTCGCTGTCGTCATGTTTTACATCCTGACGATCCTCGGTCTTTTTCTGCTGCGCTTCGAACGCCCAAATATGGAGCGGCCGTACCGCGTCTTCGGCTACCCGGTGCTTCCCTCGCTGTATCTCTTGCTCGCGTCGCTCATCGAAGTGCAATTGTTGCGCTACAAGCCGCAATACACTTGGCCAGGTTTGATCCTGATTTTATCGGGTGTGCCGGTTTACTGGCTCTGGCGAAAATCGCAGGGCGCGAAGTCCGCGGGTGCGAAGTGGAAGGACGCGGGTTTGTAGAACGTGGGGTTGCAAGACCCAACCTTGCGAAGAAATCCCGCAGCACAGAGCTAGTTGCGCGAATCGCCGCGCGCGCAGCACGAGAGCGCGCTCAGTTCCACTCCGGCCTGGCGCAGCGTTTTCGCCACCTCTGCCGCAATCGCCTGCGCACCCGGAGTGTCGCCGTGGATGCAAATCGTCTGCGCGTTTGTCGCGATCTCGCTCCCGCCGCAGGCGATCAGCGTCCCGCGCTCCGCGATGCGCAGTGCCTGTCGCCCCGCTTCGCTTGGATCGCGAATCAGCGCATCTTCAAACTTGCGCGAACGCAAACTGCCATCGCTCTCATACCGCCGGTCCGCGAACGCCTCCGCCGCCACACGGAAGCCTGCTTCCCGAAACACTTCCAGCATCAGCGATCCAGCTAGGCCGACGAGCACGACGTCCCGGCTCCAACGCGCGACTCCGTCGGCAATCGCTCCGGCCACCACGCCATTCCGTGCCGCCTGGTTGTAAAGCGCGCCGTGCGCTTTCACATGCGTCACACGCGCACCGCACTTCTCAGCAATCGCGGCGAGCCCATGCACCTGTTCGAACACGGCAGCAGCGATTATTTCCGGCGGCAGCTGCAATTCCACGCGGCCAAAATTCGCGCGATCCGCATAGCCAGGATGCGCGCCCACATCCAGCTTCCAGCGTAGCGCCTGCTCGATCGTCGCTTTCATCGTTTGCGAGTCGCCGGCGTGTCCTCCGCAAGCAATGTTCACCGACGTCAGCGAGGCCATCAACGATTCCTGCCTGCCGTCGGCAACGGCTTGGGGCACTTCGCCCATGTCGCAATTGAGATCCATGCGCTTCATTCCAGAATCAACTCCGGCGACGCCAAAAGTTTTTCCTGTTCCATCAGCAGAGATCGCGCTGCGTCGAAAGTCACCTCTGCAAATCGTACCTCATCGCGGGGCCGAAGTTGCCCCACGCGATGAATATCGGCCGCAATCACGTTCGCGATCTTCGGATATCCGCCCGTAGTTTGCTGCTCCACAAACAGAATAATGGGCGAGCCTCCGGCGGGCACCTGAACAGCCCCGAGCGAAACGCCTTCGGTAACCATCTGTGCGGCGCGACGCTGTGTTATTGCGGCGCCCTCCAGCCGCAGACCCATCCGATTCGATTGCTCGCCCACTCGATAGGTGTTCGCATAGAACGAGCGCAGCGACGACTCCGAAAACCAATCAACCTGCGGGCCGGACGTTAGGCGCAAGACCACGCGACGCGACAAGTGATCCCATGCGTGCGGAGCGATCGTTCTGTTGCGAAACGGTTGGGACGCGGACCCGATGCGCAGCACGTCTCCCTTGCGCAGGGCTCGACCCTCGAAGCCGCCCAGCCCGCTCAAGATGTGCGTGGATGCGCTGCCCAGAAACGGCTGCACCGATATTCCGCCTTGCACGCAAAGATAACAGCGCGCGCCCGACTTCGTCGGACCAAGGCGAAGCGTTTGCCCGGCCCGAACCCGGACCGACGCGCCTACGTCGAGTCGAACATCATCCAACGTCGCGCCGAAATCCGAGCCTGTCAGCGCAAGCGTTGCGCCTTCGGGAAAAACAAAGGTTCCACCGAGCAGCATCATCTCCAGTCCAGCTGCGCTCTCAGCATTGCCAACCAATCGGTTCCCCAGTCGCAGCGAGATTGGATCGGCCGCTCCGGACGGCGAAACACCAATGGGACCAAAGCCGTTCCGCCCCAGATCCTGCACCGTGGTCTGCAGCCCCGGCGTCTGCACCTGAATCGTGCTCATGCGCGCTCCAGCGCGGCGAATTGCGCGGCAGAGATCGGCGCGAAGCGCACGCGATCACCGATGGAAAGAAAGCTCATCGCCTCACGATCTGCGCGGAACATCGCCATGGGAGTGCGCCCGATCAATCGCCAGCCCCCGGGAGTGGCAAACGGATACACGCCGGTCTGACTGCCAGCAATCCCCACGCTGCCCGGCGGCGTGCTGCGGCGCGGATTATCCATCCGCGGCGTCGCCAGCGCTTGCGGCAATTCACCTAGGTACGCAAAGCCAGGAACGAATCCGAGAAAGTACACGATGTAGGTAACCGACGCGTGCAACTCGATCACTTGGCGGGGCGTCATCCCATGCAAAGCGGAAACCTCGTTCAAATCCGGACCAAACTCCGCACCGTAACACACCGGGATTTCCAGCTCTCGCCCTTCTGCAATTTGCATCGCGTCGAGCCGGTCAATGTAAGCACGCAGAAGTTTTTCCAGGTCGCGGTGCTTCCATTGCAGCGCGTCGAAGCTCACCAGAATCGAGCAATAGGCGGGATTGAGATTGCGCACGCCCGCAATCGGTTCCCGCTCCAGCAAGCGCAGCAGTTTCCTGACTTGCTGGTGCGCGCCAAGCGTGATCTGTTGGCCGAAGTAAAGCAAAAGCGATTGATCGCTTGCGGGCTCGAAGCGCGCGTCACCGGACGTCAATATCTTCATTTCCGGCGAATTATATAGCACGCAGGCCGCGAAGCGAGACGTTGCCGGCTAGCGTGAAGTGATACCGAGAAATCTCGCTTGCTCCTAAAACCTGTATCCCGTCCATAACGCCCAGTAATTCAGGTTGCGGCCTGACTGACTTTCTTTGACAAATTTACCTGCATAAAAAATCCCGTAGTCGGCTTGAAACCAAAGATGCCGATTCGCCTGCCAGCGCACTTCCGCGCCCGGACGGTTCCCGACGAAACGCGCGTCGCTCTTTCCTGCGGGAATAATCAGAAACCCCGGGACGGAATACACGCCGTCCAGAAGGCTCTGTCGCCAATAGAAAACCCAATCGGTCGAGAGTGTCACGCCATGGCCCCACTGTGTTAATACGCGCGGGTGAATGTCCCGGAAGTTGATCGGTCCGGGACCGGTATCCGCAATCACCCCAAAGTAGTTTCCCATCGGAAACAGTGGATTGAACGTTCCCAGCGTGTTTGTTATAGGGTTATCGCCGCTGGAAATATCAGCCTTGATGCTGAACCTCGGCTTGAGCCGCCACGTTGGGATTGTGTAACCATTGTCGGAGGCGAGAGTCCATGCGCGGATGTTCGCTGATCCAAAGCTGCCGAATTGCCAAACGCCTTCGTAATCGAAGTCCCAACCAGGTTTCTTGTCTGCAATCGGGCGCCAGAGTCTTGCTCCCAAGCTCTGTCGAGACTCAGTTGCTGTGCCCCTCTGATAGGTGGCCTGCGCACGATCGAGGCCAAGATAATATGTATCAATCGAAATTCCCCGGGACAGAGGCCGCCACGCGTACACTCCCCAAAACCCGACTTGATGGTTGGGCACGTCGTCGAAGAATCCGAAGTTGTCCTCCCTAGGTCGGACAGCGAATGCGTCGATCCGCCACGACCCGACCTTGCTCAGTATCCTGAATCCGATGAAGCTCAGACGAACGTTAGGGCCCTCGCGGACGTCGATCAAACGCCCGGCCCCGTATTCCAGCTCTTGTACGCCAACGCGGAACGTTACCCAGTTCTGTTCGCCGCCCGCTGCGACGTCGAGGAAAGCGTTCTGGAAGTCCAGCTTCTTCTCGTCAATGGGCCTGGGGCCGCCAATTCTGAAAGATTCAAGACCACTCTTGAATTGAACGAAGGTTCGAAAATGCTTGCCGTAGTGTGCGTCGAAGCCCAGCATGTAGCGCTCGAGAAAGAAGTTATTCCAGAATGGCTGTTGCCCCCAGTTGTTGTTGCCGGTCTGCTCCCACACTTCTCGCGCCTCTCCACTGATCGTCAGGTACCAATCCGGGGAGTTACGGCGCAGTGGGATGTACTTTATCGGATCCCAGAAGTCTTGCCGGAGGGTCGGGTCGCGCAGAAAACTCCAGTCCTCGTCTTCCCTTAGCAATCGGTAATTGCGATCCGGGATCACAGCGCTGCTGGTCTGGTCCGACTGGGCCTGCGCGGTCAGGCCGGCAAGGAAGAACACGAGTGCCAAAAGTGGAAAGACTCGCATCGATTTCATTTCTTATTATTTTCGTCGACCCTCGCTCATGACTTTTCGATTGCCTCACGAGCGTCGCTCGTCTTGCCTCTGGTAGACGGAAGTGCGGCCAGCACACACACTATTTGCTTGCGGGTGAGTGGATCTCAGCGATATAGCCGCCGGGGAATTGCACGATTGCCGCATCTCGCTGATCCGCCGTGTAAGTAGCAACCAGTATCTGTACGCCGGATGCTTCGGCTTTGGCGAGCGTATCCGCCAGTTTCGCTACCTCATATCCGGTGGTCTCCTGCCCGTACGGATACGGAAGGTGACCGTCGGTAACCAGCGCGGTCAGCTTGCCAAACTTAGATTCGATCCTCACTCGCCGATAGATTTCTGTTGGCCGTCCGATTTCGACGCCCGATGCGCGCGGTTCATCCGAGACTACATTCCCGTGAGAGAAGGCGAGAAAGCTGGACACAAATGCATCCGCTCGGTCGGGTGACACATAGACCCGATTCTCGGGAATCGTGTGGAGCGGGGCATAGGATGGCGCGGTAGTGTGCCAGTACAGTTGCGTGTTCACGCCACCCGGCCATTGAATGATTGCATCTCGGCCGATGGGATCGTTGAAGGGAGCGACTAAGACATCCGCGCCCGTCGCTTTGGCGGAGCGGATGGCCTCGTCCATATTCGCGACCAGATAGCCGGTGCGCTCCAACCCGAACGGATACGGGACCGGCGTCTTGAATCCGAATACTGATACGGTGCCTACAGGAGTCATAACCAGTTGCGACATGGTGCTGCTGGGTGTCGGAGTTACGGTGAAAACGCCCAGCTTGGTTACGGTGCCTCCGAATGTGGCAATCAGGCTTGCGACAAAGCGGTCAAAGTCCTGTGGAGCAACGTAGACATGCGTCGTGTCGAACTGCGGGCCGACAGCTACGCTAACGGTTCCGGTTGTCTGCGCACTCTGGGCGAATGTGCTGAAGTGTTGCGATTCGCACGGCAAGCCAATCGCGAGAAAGATCGCAACAGACGTTCCCATGAGGATTTTTTTCAAGCGCATTCCCCTTCTCCTAAACCCCAATTACCTCATCGCTATGAAACTTGTTCCTGTGCCTGTCAGCTCTCAAATAAGGCTTTTCCCGCTATGCACATCTCTGGTGTGTAGTTCCTCGGTCATCGCAATGTATCTTGCAAAGCTGAAATTACCAGCGTAGCGCCTCTCACGTGGTGGAGGAGTGTAAAGCTTACGGTCGTAGCGCTCACCGACAAGGCACACGGATGCAGCACGCCGAACGTCGAGCTTTTTCGTTTGAACCCAAGACCCTAACTGCTCGCCAAGCACCATTCCCAGCAGGCCCAGTAAGGCGACGATCGGCGGTGCCGGACTCTTCACGCGGAGAATTCCATATAGGACACCCACCCCGATACCAACGACAAAAGACAAGAACAACACTTTCATTTCGAGCCCTCCATCCCCGCGTGAATCAGAACGCAAAGCAGTCGCAACCCAGCTCCCACAAGCCAAATTCGCCCAGCACTTGAAGCCGCGATCGCGTCCGGCCATCTGACGGCGCTGCAACATGCGAACAGTTAGCGGAGTGAGATGCACCAAGACTTTTGTTCGGCCGCTTCGCGTAACCTGCATATTCTTGGACAGGAGACCAACCCGGGCTCACCGGCAGGGCAGGCGGCGCGAGTTTTGAGAATTCATCGCTGGCATAGACCACCTTTCCACCCACGACCGTAAGCACCGATTCGAGATATCTGATCTCCTGCTCCGGTATGGAAAAATAATCGCCAGAGAGAACCGCCAAATCGGCGAGCTGGCCTGGGGCGAGAGCTCCCTTTTTTCCGTCTTCCGTAGAAAACCAACTGCTCCCCATGGTGTAAAGCTTGAGTGCTTCCGCTCGATCCAATCGGTTGTCTTGCGGATAAAGCCTGAGTCCGCCAATGGTCTTCCCGGTGATAAGCCAGTAGAGGGACAGGTAAGGGTTGTAGCTCGAAACGCGGGTAGCGTCGGTGCCTGCGCCAACGGGGACGCCTATTTCTAACATCCGGCGAATCGGTGGGGTGCGTCTTGCCTGTTGCGGCCCGTACCGCTCGACGAAATATTCACCTTGAAAGGCCATGCGATTCTGCACGGCGATGCCGCCGCCGAGCGCCTTGACGCGCTCGATGTTGCGGTCGGTGATCGTCTCACAGTGATCGAAGAACCAGTGCAGGCCGTCAAATGGAATTTCCCGGTTAACCTCTTCATAGACATTCAGGGCTCGCTCGATGGTTTCGTTGTAGGTCGAGTGCAAGCGAAACGGCCAGCGATTCTCTACGAGATGGCGAATCACCCCTTTCAACTCGCTTTCCATGACAGGAAGCATGTCCGGGCGGGGCACGAGAAAGTCTTCGAAGTCCGCAGCGGAGAAAACCAGCATTTCTCCGGCTCCGTTTACACGATAGAAGTCGTCTCCGTCGCCGGGCTTTGTCATTTTGGTCCAGCTCTGGAAGTCACTCAGTTCGTGTTTCGGCTTCTGGGTAAAGAGGTTGTAGGCGAGGCGAACCGACAGCTCACCATTGCGATGCAGTTCGTTCACTACGCCATAGTCGTCCGGATAGTTCTGAAATCCGCCTCCAGCGTCAATGGCACTGGTGATGCCAAAGCGATTCAGTTCCCGGAAGAAGAGCCGGGAAGAATTAAGTTGATCTTCGCGGGAGAGCTTGGGGCCCTTGGCAAGGGTGGAATAGAGAATGTTGGCATTCGGCTTAGCGATGAGAAGGCCCGTAGGATTTCCGTGGCGATCACGCTGAACTTCACCAGCCGGGAAATCCGGAGCGTTCTTGTCATAGCCCACCGCACGCAACGCCGCTGCGTTCAATAAGGCGCGGTCATACAAATGCATCACGAACACAGGTGTGTCTGGAGCAACTGCGTTGATCTCATCGAGGGTCGGCATGCGGCGTTCGGCAAACTGGAATTCGGTCCAGCCTCCGATCACCCGTACCCACTGAGGCGCGGGCGTTCGTCGAGCTTGCTCTTTCAACATGCGCAGTGCGTCGGCCAGCGAGGGGACGCCGTCCCAGCGCAATTCCAAGTTGTAGTTGAGCCCGCCCCGGATCGGATGCATGTGGGAATCGTTTAGACCGGGGATGACGGTTCGTTTGCCTCCGTCAATTACGCGGGTTTGCGGGCCGCGAAGGGGCAGAATCTCGGCACCTTTGCCGACGGCGGAAACCTTTCCGGCCGTTATGGCGATTGCTTCGACGAACGAGGGCGCCGCGTTCGTGGCGATCTTGGCGTTGTGCAATATGAGGTCAGCAGACACGGCAGTCTCCCTTTCCGATTTTTCCCAATGGATTGAGAAGGGCGGAGGCGGCTCCGCCCGTGGGGTTTTACTTGTGAGCTGCAACGGAAACAGCAGCGGGAACCGAGTACTCCGGGAATTTCGTGGGTGGCGCGCCGTGCACCATCGTGTAGGCGTACTCGACGCCGATTCCGTATGCTCCGTAGTGGTTCTTCACGATGTCCATCACTGCGTCGTAGGTTCCACGATGGGCCCAATCGCGTTGCCATTCGAGCATCACCTGCATAGACGTGACCGGCTTCGCGCCAGCTTGAATGACGCGCTTCATCGCGTTGTCGTGAGCAAGCTGGCTGACGTCGCCGCAGCAATCCTCGATCACGTAGACTTCATAGCCGTCGTGAAGCGCCTGCACGGTCGGAAGCGCAACACAGATCTCCGTCCAAAGGCCGGCTAGAACAATCTTCTTGCGTCCGCTTTTTTCTATCGCGGCGACAAAGTTCTTGTCGTCCCACGAGTTCATGGACGAACGCTCGATGGGTTCCTGCTCCGGGAATACGGCTCGCAGCTGCGGCCACATATTCCCGCTGAAGGACTGCGTCTCGACGGTGCTCAAAACGACAGGCACATCGAATACCCTTGTAGCTTTTCCGAATGCCACAGTGTTGTTAATGATCCCTTGACGGTCGAAATTGCTTGTTCCAAACAGCATCTGGCCCTGATAGTCGATCAGCGCGACGACGCAATTGTCCGGAGTCAACAGACCCTTCTCACTCAGCTTTGGACGATTGGCCTTTGACGATTGTTGAGCCATACGGTTTCACCTCCTCCTCTCGATTGATTGACCCGAAACTGACGCTATTAGGAAAAGCAACTGCGGGTCCAACGCCGAAGATTCGTGCGAGAACAGGCGATCTGCCTGTGCTCTCAATAGAAAGGGAGACACGCAAGGGGCTGGCTGGAAAGGATGGATTTTTCTTGCAGCTATCTCACGCCAAGAATTTGACGGTAAACGTCGAGACCTTGACTGGTCGCAAGCGCACCCTGCCTGACGATGCAGCGTGCCCTTACACACCCTGGCTTCTTTCCGTGGCAGAACCCAACTGGGATACCGCTGTCCCGACCGGTCTGCTGAATGGAGTAAACCTTTGCCTGCTGACGTGCGTCGGGGTAAAGGCAAAGAGGGCCGCGAGGGTGGTTCGTCAAGAGCCTCGATTCGTGGGGCGCTCAGTGCTTGGTCAGCGGGACGGGCCTGGCCGGCGCCGTCGCCAGAACGTCGCATCTGAGCTTCTCCCCGATGTGAGGTCGGTCCGACTTACACCCAGGCGCGAATTTTCTTGCCTCTAGTTGAAATGGCGCAGCCCGCTGGAGTACTTTATTCACTCTCGCGCGCTTTGGTCAGACCTCCGACCAGAGCTCAAGGGTCTTGGCGACGATATTGGGACGCATCGAGAGTTGAGACGTAAATGAACGAAGTCGCTCCGCTGAGTGCCGACCTTTCCATCGTGAAGATGCCACACGAGGAACACATGGAGTTGGTGGCTGAGGGCGCGAGCGAAAGCCTCCAACCCGAAGCGATAGACGATTCCTGGCGAAGGTGTCTGCTCGACTTTCATGTCGACCCACGCAGCAGCTCTATGCCCCACGTGCTCACAGAGCGCGAGCTCAGGGTCTCTCGTGAACCCCTGGGTAGCTTCCTGCTTCAAGCCCAAGAAGAGATAGACCGCCTCTATGCCATTGTCCGCCCGCAATCTTACGTAGTTCTCTTGTGCAACAGAGATGGAGTCGCCATCCACCATCGAGGCGACCAGAGCAAGGCCCACGAGTTCCAGCGCTGGGGCATATGGCTGGGCGGCGTCTGGTCGGAGCAGGTCGAAGGCACAAACGGTATCGGCACCTGCATCACGGATCGACGGCCGGTTATCGTGCACTGTGCCGAGCATTTTCGCAGCCGTCACACGCACTTGAGTTGCGCCGGCGCGCCGATCTTCGATCCTCGGGGAGGTTTGCTGGGAGTGCTAGACGTTTCTAAAGTGCACCAGCAATCTGGCGATCAGCCATTTCCCCTGCTGCTTCAGACGGTGCTGGTCTCCGCGCGAGCCATTGAGGAACGCATCTTTCGCGAGCACTTTCAGTGTTGCTGGATCCTGGCAGCCGCGCCTGCAGACGATTCTGGGTCCTCCCTGCTCCTTGCCGTTGATGACGAGCAATCCATTCTTGGCGGCGACCAAGCCGCTCGGAAATTGTTCGCTCTGAGCGACCAAAGCCTTGCGGATGGAATTCCATTGTCTGCCGCTTTCGCCTATGACCGTTCACTCTTCCGCCGCACAGCCGACCGAGACATTCCGATACGGTTAATGAGCGCACTTGGTGACCGACGCTGGTGGTCGGCATTGCTTACGCCACCTCTGAGCAGGCCTAAGGCCGCGCGCAGCTGGGCGGAAGCAGTGGTTCATTCCCGGGCAAGAATTAGTACTTTAGGGGATTTGCAGATGGCTACAGCGCCGGAGCCCAGCCGTGGCGGGTTGTCGCCAGCTGCAACACGCCGCGTCTGCGAGTATATTGAAGGGCATTTTGATGAAAAGATCCGGCTCGATGTACTGGCCGCCCTGGCGGGGCTTTCCACCGACCATTTTGCTAGGGCATTCCACCGGTCAGTGGGGGTGCCGCCGCACACGTATCTGTTGCGAAGGCGACTGGAACATGTGGAGCACATGCTGAAGGACACGCATGCTCCGTTGTCGGAGATAGCCCAGGCGAGTGGTTTTTCTGACCAAAGCCATCTCGCCCGGCACTTCCGACGGTGGGCTGGAATGTCTCCTCGTGAGGTCCGCTGGTCGGAAGGAAACTCCGTTCGTACAAGGTAAATCTCTGAAAAACAGTAACTTAATAGAGTAAAATCGCTTCCAGGCAGAAACGTCCCTCCGGAACCTCAAGACGCGGCAAAATTGCGATTCAGATCAGGATTCATCGGAAACGTTCCAATCACACCAAGTTTGTTCAAGACGATGGGATTCCGCAAGAGCCATAATCCGCCTCCGATCAGCGAAAGGAGGGCGAGCCAATGCGGAAAACCGAGCCCCATCAAGTGCAACCAGGTTCAATTACAACGACGGGGCCGGACGCCGCACGCAGCTTCTCTGGGTGTATCATGCCCGCCATGGCCTCCTCAGGACCTGGGTCCGAGCGTTTGAATGCCCAACTCCTGGTCGACTCGATTCCTGCGCTGATTCACACAGCCAGACCCGACGGTTACCTCGATTACTTCAATAAACCTTGGCTGGAATATTTCGGCGCCCCTTTGGACAAAGTGGTCGGCTGGAACTGGACTGCTTTCATCCACCCCGAGGACTTGGAGGGGATTGTGGCCAAGTGGCGAGCCTGCCTCGAGTCCGGAGAGGTCTTCGAATACGAAACTCGGGTCCGCCGCGCAGACGGGGAATATCGCTGGATGTTCCATCGCAAGGTGCCACTTCGCGATGCGGACGGCAAGATCGTCAAGTGGTACGGATCGAGTCTGGATATTGAGGAGCGCAGAACTGCGGAAGAACAGCTGCGCCGAAATGCCCGCGCGCTAGAAAGAAGCGAGTTTTATCTCGCCGAAGGGCAGCGTCTGGGCCACATGGGAAGCTGGGCCCTCGGTGCCGACGGCTTCTACTACTGGTCTGCCGAATTATTTCGCATGCACGGACTCGATCCCGCCAGCAAACCGCCGAACTTTCAGGAATACCTGGATCTTGTCCACCCACATGATCGCGCCTCCATGGCAGATCTGATCAAGGGAATCTTGGTGAGCGCTTCTAGCTTCGATACTACAAAGCGGATCGTTCGTCCCAACGGCGAGCTGCGGTACATTCGCTGCGCCGGTGCTCCTGTTCTCGAAAACCAAAGCCTGACAAAGTACGTTGGGAGCGCCATAGACGTTACCGAACACGAGCTCCTGACCCAGGAACTCCGCCGGCGCGAAGCGTACCTGACCGAAGCCCAACGACTGAGTCAGACCGGCAGCTTCGGCTGCAGCCCGTTGACAGGCGAGATGTTCTGGTCGGAAGAAACTTTCCGAATCTACGGATACGACCGATCCACCCAGCCCGCGGTCGAGCGCGTTCTGGAGCGGGTTCACCCTGAAGACAGGGTGTTAGTTCGGGAGCGCATGGATCAGGCGAACCGCGATGAAAAGGACTGCGCTGTCGAATGCCGCCTTTTATTGCCTGACGGTTCGGTGAAACACGTTTGTATAGTCGCTCGTGCATCGAAGAATGAATCAGGAGCCACGGAGTTTATTGGCGCAGTAACGGATGTCACCGCGCGCAGGGTGGCCGAGGAAGCCCTGCGCAGCAGTGAAGCGGATCTGCTTGAGGCTCAAAGATTGAGCCGCACGGGCAGTTGGCAACATGATGTGTTAACGGGGATTGTCACGATCTCACCGGAAGTGCACCGGATTTTCGACATTACAGCCGGGGAGGGCGCACCAACCGCCGGATTCTTTTTTGGCAGGATTCATCCGGAGGATCGGCCGATGGAAGCGCAAAACTACGAACGGGCGATTTTGGCGAAGACCGACTTCGAATCGGACTACCGAATCGTTCTCCCGGACGGATCAATCAAGCACGTCCACAACATTGGTCACCCAGTTTTGAGCGAGTCGGGCGACATCAGGGAATTTGTCGGGACCGTGATCGATATTACGGAACGCAAGCTTGCCGAAGAAGCGATCCGGCGAAGCGAAGCTTATCTTGCCGAAGCCCAAAGACTCAGCCACACAGGCAGTTGGGCCTGGAATGTGCGGACCGACGCTCTGTTCTGGTCGGATGAGATTTTTCGGATTTACGGTTACAACCCTCAAGAAACAGTTCCCACTTGGGAGCAGTTCCTACAAAGGGTTCATCCGAAGGATCGGCCACAGATCAAGCAGCGGGCGGAAATGGAGGCCGCTGGGAACGAGTGGATCGACTCCTACGGTGATTTCCGAATCGTTCTTCCAGACGGAACCTTGAAGTACCTCCATTCCGTTGCTCATCCTGTTACGCAGTCCGGTGAAGTCACCGAAGTCATCGGCACCGTCAGGGACGTTACGGAGCAAGAGCTCCTAACTCAGGAACTGCGGCGCCGTCAAGCCTACCTGGCCGAAGCCCAAAAACTCAGTCACACAGGCAGCTTCGGATGGAAACCTGACACGGGCGAGATTGTCTGGTCAGATGAAACCTACCGTATCTTCGAGTACGACCGCTCTGTCAAGCCAACAATCGATTCACTGGTGCGGCGCGTCCATCCCGAGGACAGCGCCTTCGTCAAAGAGGTCGTTAATCTCGCCTTTGCGGGAGCGAGCGAATTCGAGCATGCCTATCGCTTGCTAATGCCTGATGGACGAGTCAAGCATGTCCGCGCCTTAGCGCACGTTTTACAGGATGCATCTGGCAATCGCGAATTCGTTGGGGCGGTGAGCGACATCACCGAGCGACACCGCGCAGAAGCGGTGATCAGAGAAAAAGAAGCAGAGTTCCGTCAGATAGTAGAGCTCGCACCTCAACTCGTTGGAGTATTCGGATCCAATCTCGAACGTCTTTACGCGAACCGCATGGCGCTCGATTATCAGGGCGTTGGGCTTGAGGAGTGGCAGCAGTTGCGCAGGGGTAGCCTAACTCACCCTGATGATTCGGAACGGCTCGAGGCTAGCTGGGCTCGTGCTTTGCCAAGTGGCACTGCGCACGAGGTGGAGTTGCGGCTGCGCAAGCATGATGGAAGCTATCGTTGGTTTCTGGCTCGTTACTCCCCGGTGCGCGATGACAAGGGACAGATTACGCGTTGGTATGTTGCATGCACCGATATTGAAGACCGCAAGCAGGCGGAGGACAGGCTTCGTCAGGAAAACGTCGCCCTGCGTGAAGAAATCGACAAAGCCTCGATGTTCGAAGAGATTGTTGGAGCCTCTCCGGCTTTGCGAGCTGTGCTCTCGCGCATATCCAAAGTTGCGCCAAGTGATTCGACAGTCCTCATCACAGGTGAGACAGGAACGGGCAAAGAACTCGTCGCGCGGGCCATCCACCGACGATCCGAGCGCAGCTCGCGTGCATTCGTTAGCGTGAACTGCGCGGCTATCCCGCGTGACTTGATCGCTTCGGAATTGTTCGGGCACGAGAAGGGTGCTTTCACGGGCGCGATTCAACAGCGCTTGGGTAAGTTTGAACTAGCAAACGGCGGTACGCTCTTTCTGGACGAAGTGGGAGAGCTTCCGGCCGAGACGCAAATTGCCCTGCTGCGTGTCTTGCAGGAGCATGAGTTTGAACGAGTGGGCGGGACACGCCCGATACGCACTGACGTTCGGGTGATAACAGCCACGAACCGTGACTTGCAGGCCGGGATCAGCGCTGGGTCGTTCCGTAGCGATTTGTTTTACCGTTTGCATGTGTTTCCGATTGCAATTCCTGCTTTGCGAGAACGAAAAGAAGACATTCGTCTGCTGGTGGAATACTTTATCGATCGCTACGCGCGGAAAGCCGGCAAGAGAATCACGACTGTCGACAAGAAGACTCTGCGATTGCTTGAGTCATACTATTGGCCGGGAAACATACGTGAATTACAGAACGTCATCGAAAGATCGGTAATCGTCTGCGAAACAAGCAATTTTTCGGTGGATGAAAGCTGGCTGTCGCAAAAGCTGCCGGGGAGGAAAGCAGAGAGCCAGCTTGATCTCTCCGAGAAGGTGGCAGCTGAAGAAAAGGAAATTATCGAAGCGGCCTTGCGAGAATGCCAAGGGCGGGTATCCGGGCCATTGGGAGCCGCCGCCAAGCTGGGGATCGCGCGGTCCACGCTGGAATCGAAGATTCGATCGCTCCAGATTGACAAGTATCTATTCAGACGTTAGTCGAGAACCTCGGATCTGTTGGCTAGGATTCGGTCAGACAGAGGGGGAACAACCATTGCGGCATGCAGGTACGTCCGTCGCAATACAATTTCACCAAACAAGCTCGACAGGTTATGGCGGTGTCCGAAGTCTCGCCATTTGTCGAAACTCCGGGCACCGCAGCGCTGACTAACCGCCTTCCTTTCAGGAGATTGTCTTTGGCTGCGCGATTGCTTTTCTCCCAAGCGCACCTGATGGAAACGAGCGCAGCGCAGTGGGACTCAACCCGGGCGGCCGGTAGTTACCTGAGTAACGGAGCAAACATGAGCACAGCACTAGATTCGATCATAGAGCTTACTCGATACACAGAAAACTCGCCGATCAATGCCACTTTCCATCGCGCCGATGAGCGATCGCAAGGCAGGCTGGAACGGGCGAATTCCTCGTTCCTGGACACGATCGTAGGTCGTCGCGGCAGCCTGCGCCCAATTCTCAACGAGGTCGAGGCGGTGGCGGGCACCAACACATCCGTCTTGATTACCGGAGAGACCGGCACCGGCAAGGAAGTGATTGCGCGCGCGATACACGAACTCAGCCCCCGCCGAAACCGAAATCTGATCAAGGTGAACTGCGCCGCGATGCCAGGCGGCCTTCTGGAAAGCGAGCTGTTCGGACACGAACGTGGCGCCTTTACCGGCGCCATCAATTCTCATGTCGGCCGCTTTGCACTGGCGGATCGCGGCACTCTGTTCCTCGATGAAATTGGAGACATGCCATTGGAGCTGCAACCCAAGATGCTCCGCGTGCTCCAAGAGCGTGAGTTCGAGGCCGTGGGCAGCATGCGTACAACGCGAGTGGATGTTCGCGTCGTCGCTGCAACCAACCAGGACCTGAAGCAAATGGTTCGCGACCGCGAATTCCGCGAAGATTTGTATTACCGCCTGAATGTTTTTCCGATTTATCTACCGCCCCTACGCGAAAGAAAAGCCGATATCCCCGAACTCGTGGAACATTTCGTGCAACAGTTCGCGGACTCGATGGACAAGACAATCGAAATCATCCCGGAGAAAACCATGCGGGCTCTGGTTCGCCACTACTGGCCCGGCAACATTCGAGAGTTGCAAAACTACATCGCGCGCGGCGTGATCCTTTCCAATGACGGCATCTTTGAACCAGCGCCGCTCGAAGCGTGTGAGCCGCCGCAGCCAGAGCTGGTCAATCCGACACTGGAAGACAAGATACGTAGAGAAATACTCGCAGCCTGTGAGAGCGCGAAGTGGAGGCTCGGTGGTCAGGAAGGGGCAGCCGCCAAACTAGGCTTGAAGCGCACCACGCTGTTTCACAAGATGAAGCGCCTCGGAATTGCGCGACCCGCGGACCGATAGACGAGTCGGGCGGCCGGTGCCGCTTTCAGATGAATCAGGCCGAACTTGCCGCCGAATATTGAAGTTCGTTTCAAACATTGGGAGTTTGCATGCTCAAAATTCAGCGATCATCCAATGGCAGAGTTGTGTTCACGCTCAGTGGCCGAATCGAAGTAGAGGATGTCAAGGAACTGCGAGAACTGCTCGCCTTGGAAGCAGCGGGAGAACCGCTGTTTTTGGACTTGAGGGACGTGACACTGGTCAACCAGGATGCGATTCATTTTCTCTCCAGTTGCGAGGAGGAAGCCATCAGGCTCGAAAACTGTCCTGGCTATATCAGGGAGTGGATTGAGCAAGCAAGGCGCCGTAGCAGACGTCGCAGAACGCAATGAAAATGCTTGGATTCATATCACCCCAGTGCGGGCTCGATGGTTCGCGGCGAGGCATGCAGGCTCAGCAATAAATTAAGCGAATACGAGGGAGCCGTTCGTAAGGACGGCTCAGTCTTTTTCTTCTATCGGCCCGGCGGCTATGTATCTAAGCTCCGCACGGGTTATGGAGTGCCAGCGGGTCATTCTGGTGCGCGGCCCATCGCATGAACAGCCTCCTCGCAAGCTGCCCGGACTGCACTTGCCTCTCACCTACGTTTCCGTCACCGGGTGCGTAAATCTTGGTGTAGTCCAGATGAACCTTGGCTGCCGCGAGTGCCGCCTGTTTCGCCAGCAGATCGGCCCGCAGTTCCATGTCCTGCGATTCCAGGACGCTTTTGGAGCGGGGTTCGGCTTCGCGGCTGGCAAGTTGCGCTAACGGTGGGTCGTCGTTGGCCACGGCGGCTTCAGGCGTTTGCTGCGTCGTCGAACGAGTTTGCTTCAGGGCCTGCTGGCGCCTGCGTTCGGAGTGGGCAGGAACGAGTTGGGCTCGCACAGCTTCTTTACCGGCTTCGGCAGCGACGATTTGCGCTGTGGCTTCGTCAATGCCGGCGAGGGCTCGGGCGATCCGGGAGTCTTGCAACTCGCCTTGGCGACGGTTGTTTTCGATCGCAGCGCGGGCAGCCGCGACTGCCGCGCTGGCCTGGTCAACTTGCGCCCGGAGATCGTCATCTTGCAATTCGATGATCAGGTCACCGTTGTGCACTTGTTGCTAGTCTTCGACGTGAACCGCAAGCACGATGCCGGCCACTTTAGTGCTCAGCGGAATACGATCGTCGCGAACGTAAGCATCATGGGTGACCGCTTCGACCCTGCCTCCCCCCACGCGTTCCCGTTGCGCATGATGGTGATCCAAACGGCCAGAGCGAGCAACACCGCTAGAATGGGACTTACTCTACTTTCTCCATTTGCCGCCCCTGTCATGAACGGTCGGCGCCACAGCGGTCGCCGGCTGCTCCGGTTTTGAGCCCGGTCCTGCGGATTGAGCAGCAACGGACGAGGCGGACATTAAATTAGTCCTTCAGCAGCAAGAGATCGCAAAAACAGCAGCCCTTATGAGCGTTCATCATCTGCTCGTTGCTGTGCACAGTAAGGGTCTTGAGCACTTCTCCCCTGGCATCCTTTGCGAGTTGCAAAGCTTGCTGCTCTAACGCAGGGAGCCCGCGATTTTAGTGCGTGCGGCACGGAAAAAGGGAAACCAGCACCATTAAGTCCGAACGCGTGAAAAGCCAATGTTCGGCTCGATTTCCAAAGATCGCGGCGCTGGGTGCCGTGAAGCCCCAGCGATAGCGCTTGGCGAGATGGTGGAGATGTTCGAAGCAAATCCCTGTGAGGTTCATGACCTCTGCGTAGGTGAAGAATTTTTGGCTCGCTTTAACCGTGATCCGGTATCTATGTGCCCGCAGACTTGGAGTAATTTACATTCTCAAGAATTCGGGCGCCGGAAGGGGTCGTCCCATAGTTAGGGGCCGGAAAAGCCCGCTGCGCGTGATTCAAAAGCCCTTGTCTTGCGCGCGAGAGCCGCGACTTGAATGTGCTAGGGGAAACACCAAGGAATGCGCAAGCTTCTGAGCCCGACAATTCGTCAAAGTAAGTCACGGTGATCGCTTCTCGCAGTACGGGTCTCATTTTGCCTAAGATTCCGTTGATAAAGTCAAATGTCTCTTGTTCTGCGTGAGCTGTTTCTGGATCGGGTTGCGAGGCCCGTATCGTTTCGATCCAGTTGACTACATGCGAGTCGCTGTCCTGGGGGGACAGGGTGATCGCAGATCTTTTGCGTTTACGTCGAATCATTAAAGATGCGTTCAACACGATGCGCGTGAACCAGGTCCTCAGAGCGGAGCGGCCCTGGAAACTACGGAAGTGCCGGTACCCCGAAAGAAATGCATTCTGGACCGCGTCTTCGGCGTCTTCTTTATTTCGCAGAATGGAATAGGCGATCGCCACGAACTTCGAACGTGACGCGACAAACATTTCCTCTAACGCTTGCCTTTCCACAACCTGCGCGTGGGTCTTCACCGCGTTGCAGGCAAGCTTGCTGGCCCTGCCGCAAGACGATCGCACATTCCTTTTTCGTGTCCTGAAGACGGGCAAAGATCCGCTGGGCTCTGCGGTGCTGGTGCGTCGAACGACGCTGGCGGTTCCGGTTGAGTAGGTCACTTGTGATCTCCGTTTCCCTCTCGCTTCAGAAAGCAATTGTGAGTCCAAGGCGGATTTCGCCATGCGAGCGGCTATGCGTTTTGTTGTTAACGAAACGGAGATAAACAGGCCGGGCGCGGAGAAGGTTCGGCGACGAAGCTTCGACAGCGTTGGTTAACGAAGTGACGCGAACCGTAATGAAGCAATTTCTCTTTCGGCGCCTGCTCGTCCGTAAGACGTTTAATCAACGCGGCTTGTTGTTTCGTTTTCTCTCCTGCTTGGTTGGATACCGGGTTGCATCATGCGCATGTGCCAGCCTGTTACGGGCCGATGACTTTCACCGCTGTTATAGCCGTTGGCCGGTTGCAGTCTAAGTGGAGATGCTCGATGAGGATCGCCGAGACAATGCAAAAAGCGGATTGACCGAAGATCATCAGCCGCGTCGCGGGGGCGTCGTTCTCCTGGGCGCCTTTTTTCTCGCTGCAGGGTTGTGCACGGCGAGCCCACAAAATAACTCCGTTCCCAACATTTTCGATACGCACTCAACACCAGCGGAGACCAGAAGCGTTGCGCCGGATCGCGGCAGAAGGTCGCGGGATTTTGCTTTATCTTAAACCAGGAGGGAAGGGAGATTGGCCTGGCAAACAAGGTTCGCGCGTACCGGCTGCAGGACGATGGACTTGATACGGTGGAGGCGAACGAACGCCTCGGATGCAAAGCCGATCAGAGAGACTATGGCGTCGGCGTGCAGATCCTGCGCGAACTTGGCGTGCATTCCATGCGGCTTTTGAGCAACAATCCCCGCAAGCTGATCGCTATCGAAGGCTATGGGCTATCTGTAACGAAATGGCTGCCGCTGGAGATTCCCGCCTCGGCTTCGACAGTGCGCTATTTGATAACAAAACGAAATAAGCCGGGGCACATTTTGCGCGGGCTGTGACTTTGCTCATTTTCGCAACGCCCCGCTGGTGATTTTGCTGACTATTCCGCGTAGCTGACCACCCGGAACGTGGCGAGAGCAGTCAATACAACGGCGTTTAGAACGTAGTCGCTGGCGCGACGGACGCTTCGCGTGCTCTCCTCTTTAGGTCATGCCGCAAGGTAGAGCTTTTAACTGCGATTTTCGCTTTTCTCTGATTTTCCTAAGCCACGCAAAATCAATACACTACAGGGGAAAAAAGATTCAATTCCCATAGCCGTTAGATCGGTGCAGCCACTAGCCCGCATCCGCCGCAACCGCCAGCGCCCACCTTCAAACGGCTCTATCGAACGCGCGCGGAGCACCTCGCCCGGACTCCACGCTTCTGTAAAACGCGCCTCCGATAGAGCACTAGCGTTCATCGCAAGCAATTTGCCAGCCCGAAGGCATTACTTCCGGTTTCCCCAATAACCCGGGAGAAATCCAGAAACAGTCTGAACTGTATAGCAAGCTAGCGTGGAGCGTCTGGCTTTGCAGGTTGCCACAATTCGATCGGATTTCCCTCGGGGTCGTGCACGCGGGCAAACCGGCCGTTGGGATAAGTTTGCGGGTCGATCTTGATGTCGATTCCCGCAGCTTTTAGCTGGGCTGCCATATTGTCAAGATCCCGCACTCGAAAGTTCAGCATCCAGACTTTCTGGGGATCCCCGAAATAGCCGCTCGTCTCCTTGAATGGAGCGAAAGCCGTAGGTCCGGCCTCCTGCTGCCAGGGGGATTCCCCGGGGCCCGTTGGTATGACCGAGATCCCCAAGTGTTGCTGGTACCAAAGCGCCAGCGCTTTCGGATCTTTGGCTCGGAAGAAGAATCCTCCGATTCCGGTCACTTTTTCCATTTCCGTTCCGGCAGGGATCCCATCGCGAAGAGCGGCCCCGGCGGGGGGAGATGAGGCTTTTGGCTGCGTGCTTGTCTGCGCCTCTATACCAGGTTGGTTCCATCCCAAGATGTAGCTCGACCCGAAAGCAAATGACACAGTTCGAAGCAGTTGGCGTCTTTGAAAACGCATCCCATCCTCCTTCCAAGAAGAGCGCGGCCCGAGCTACGATACCTGCGCAAACGGAGTTCTGGGAAGCGCAAAGATGAAGTTCTGGGGGACTCGTCGGCCAACCGAAAGGGATCCGGATTCCACGGTACCTATTAGTCGTGAGATGTCAGCTGGTGCTTACGAACGAAATGCCGGTTTTGTGGACGAGCGCCGGAAGACCGCAAGTCAACAATGCGTGCCGGATCAAGCTGTCTCACTCTAGGAGTGCACTCCGGTCACGGACCAAGAAAAGGATTGGAGTGGGGATGAATTTACTAACTGCTTCGCAATCAGAGAAAAAATTGCTGGACGTGACCGGGATTGAACCGGTGACCCGCTGCTTGCAAAACAGTCCCACTAGCTCCTGTAAACCATTTCGGCCACTCGCCGATGACGACCACGCTCGAAGTGTATTAGCACGCAAGCGGGGATTCACAAAGGCAAGCCGTCAATCAAGGTGAAAACCAATTGTTCCCAATTGTTCTCGGGTTGGGCCAATTGTGTTTTTTTGGACACAGCTTCCCTACGTCAAAACATTTCCCGGAAGCCCGTTTCTGGATAACTTCCGATTTGCCGACAACACGCCCAGAATTATTGCCATCCGAGTGCAACGTGCTGCACATGCTATGATCACGCGCACGGATGGCGCTCACCTCTGGTACGAAGCGCCGGCCTTGTCAAATTCAATCTCCGGCAGGCGCCCGTGATACCTTGCTCGTGGCTTGGACGCCTGACGACCGGTATCCTTCCTTCAACGAAAAGCTCACCCAGGCATTACGCACTGAGCATCTGATTATTCCATTTTTCAACGACCGCAAGCCGTCGCAAGCGGCCGCGTTGAGTGAAGATTCACGATGACGAATCTTCTTTGTTCAAAAGCGAGCGTTCCTATGAAGAAGACATTTCTTTTTGTTCTGTTATTGCCCGTGTCTGCGGGCTTGCTGCAAGCGCAGACGATCCCAGGTTTGGGTAAGGCCACATTTCCGACCTCAACCCACTCGGTGGCCGCGCAGAGCGACTTCATCCGCGGTCTGTTGTTACTACACTTGTTTGAGTACCACGACGCAGCCAAGTCGTTTGTCGACGCTGAAAAGGCCGACCCCGGATTTGCCATGGCCTATTGGGGAGAGGCGATGACCTTCAATCATGGGGTCTGGAACCAGGTGGACGTAAAAGCGGGTCAGGCTGCGCTGGCCAAGTTCGGCGCTACTGCGGAAGAACGGGCCCGCCGCATCGCCGATCCGCGCGAACGGGCCTACATGAGCGCGGTGGAAATCCTGTACAGCGGCAAGGGCGACAAACGCGAACGGGACGCGCGGCACGCCGCGGCGATGAAGCAGTTGGCCGAGGCTTATCCAAAGGACGACGAGGCACAACTTTTTTATGCCGTCGCGCTGCTGGGAGCGAGCGAGGGTGTGCGCGATGTCCCGGCTTATTTGAAAGCTGCGGAAATCGCGAAGACCGTTTTCGTGAGGAACTCGCAGCATCCCGGCGCTGCTCACTACTGGATTCATGGGATGGACGATCCGCAACATGCCGCAGGCGCCCTGGAAGCGGCGCGCGCGTTGTCCAAGATCGCGCCGGATGCGGGCCACGCGCAACATATGTGCTCGCACATTTTCATGGCGCTTGGTTTGTGGGACGACGTGGTACAGGCCAACATCGCCGCAATGAGCGTGGTGAATCGCCAGGCAGCGGCAGAAGGAAAGCCGCCCAAACGCTGCGGCCACTACAACTACTGGCTCGAATACGGCTATCTGGAACAAGGCCGCATTGGCGAAGCAGAAAAAGTGGTCGCCGGCTGCCGCGCAGAGGCAGCGGAATCTGGCATGGCCGCGCAGACTCGCGGTACGGTAGATCCTGACGACGCACATGTCGGCTCCTTTGCCGTGATGCGTAGCCGTTACATCATTGATAGCGGCCGTTGGAATAGCGAAGTTGTGGGCTGGAACGTGGACCTGGGCGGCGCACCGCTGCCAGAATTCAATTTCGCATTCGGCACTGGTTTTGCCGCCGCTGAACTTGGCGATGTGGCGGCAGCGCGAGAATCTCTCGCTTCGCTCGATCGGCTACTTATCCAGCTCCCGGCCCTCTTTGACCACGCAGGGGTTCCCGCCGACGATCCCGCGCGTAGTGTCCCGGAGATTCAAACGGTACAGATTGAGGCGGTCATTCTGCTCGGCCGAGGGCCACGGCGATCAGGCGATCGCAAGGATGCAGCAAGCGGTCGCAACTGGAATGGACTTGCCCTATGCGTTCGGCCCACCAAGTCCTGAGAAGCCTTCCGAGGAGCTTCTTGGAGAACTTCTATTGAAGGCGAATATGGCTCCGCAGGCACGAAACGCTTTTGCAGCCTCTCTGCAGCGCGCTCCGAGAAGGGCCGAATCGTTACTGGGTCTGGCGCGAGCCGAGAGCGCGATCGGAGACAGAGCAGCAGCGACGAATAGTTATGCTGAACTTCTCCAGCTTTGGAAGAATGCAGACCCGGGTTATGCACCCAAAGAAGAGGCTCAGCGCTATGTTTCTATCGCGTCGCACACTACGAACTAGGGAAGGGAACCCGGAGCTTGCACGAAACGGCAGCGGCGGTACGAGGTGCTGCCTCGCTTCGCCAGCAATCGGATAAAAGTTTTCGTAGCCAGCGTGGGGTCCCTTACTTCTGAGCTATCGCATTCTCGTGCTCGATCATCACGTGCGACCAAAATGTACCCGAAGCCATGACATAGGGCATGGTGGGGCTGACCTGTCCCTCTTCAGGCAAGCCGATTTCCCCAGCGGTCTTGTAGGGAAAGTGAACGGACTGCCATGACTCGATCTCCGGGCCAACCGTGTTGGTCGTCGGTCGGTAGGCGGAAATCGGGCCGAGCATACGGTATCCGGCAATAGGATGGTCGGGAATTGCTAGTTTCTTTGCTTGCACTTCCGCATCGATATGGCGATAGATTTCCTCGTCCTTTACGCCCCGGGAGTGCAGGTCGCGCATTCGACGAACGACGGGCATGAACGACTGGTGATAGCAGCGCACATCGAACTCGGCATCGCCTGGACGAGAAGCGGTGCAGACCATCCCATTCGAACCTTCCCGAAGGGTTACAAGTGATAGGTCAGGAGCGTATCCGAGTACGGTCGCGTGTTCCCGCATGACCTCAGGCAAAGGCAAGACCGCAGCCGCGATTTGCTGGCTGGCAGAAGGCACGCGCGTCGGTTGTGCGAGTGCGGACGTGGAGAACAAAGTTGAGTGATAAATTACAGTCAGTAACGGGATCAGCCAGCCTTGCATCGGATCTGCCTCCAACCTGCCTCTCACTATAAACGTAAGTGGCCGTAGGAGGGCAACCTTGCTGCAGCGAATCCAGCGAAGTGGTCAGAAGCCGGTTGGAAGTTGGGGCTCCACTGACGCTTGCCACCGGTTTCGGGAGAATAACGGGCTAACGGGAAGTCATTGCGGGCCAGAAGGCCGCTGCGAGGAGATCGCCATTGATTTCCTCCAACCCCGTTTCTGGATAGTTTCCGAGTTGCCGACGACTCGAAGTCTGCTCCCGGACGGCTGTCCGGTTCCGCAACAGTTTTCTCCCACATCCGAACAATTCGGGGCGTTTCTTTTGTCGATGTGTCGATAAACTCAGGTGGCAAATAGACTTAACAGAGGGGAACTTCGGACGGATGTCTGCAGTCAGTTCTTTGGATTTCAGTGGTGTACCTATGCAGACGCTCTGGCAGGATTTGAAATACGGGCTCCGCATTCTGGCGAAGACGCCCGGATTTGCGGCGATCGCCATTCTGACGCTGGCGCTCGGTATCGGGGCGTCCACCGCAATTTTTTCCGTCGTCGACGCTGTCTTGCTTCGCCCGCTTCCTTATCCCAACCCGCAACGAATCGTGACCGTATGGGAAAAGGAAGCAGACGGCCATCGAGCGCGTTTGGCGGATCCGAACTTTTTGGATTTTCGTTCGCAGAATCACACGCTCCCAGGTTTCGCTACATTTTCTCTCGGCGCCGGAATCAGTCTCTGGTGGCAGTGAGCCCGTGCGCGTGAACGTCGCCCTTGTTTCTCAGGATTTCTTCAAGGTGATGGGTGTTGAGCCGTTTCGAGGTCGCGAATTCTCCGCCGACGAGGTGCGCGTTAACGGTGCGCCTGCCATGATCGTTAGTTACGGTTATTGGCAACAGTATCTCGGAGGTAGGGCCGACTTCTCCTGGGCGCATTTGTCCATGGACGGAAAAACCTATTCGGTCGTCGGCGTGATGCCGCAGGGTTTCGATTTTCGCCACCGCAAATGTCGCCGTCTGGGTGCCGCGCGAACCCTACGGATGGTCTACCAGCCGCTCGTCTCACAACGGGGAAGGCATCGCGCGTCTTCGTGATGGCGTCAGCATTGAACAGGCTCGTGCAGACTTGGACACGATTGCTCGCCGGATTCACGCTGAGTATGGGAAAAACGAAATCTCTGATTATTTCCTGACTGATGCTACGGCGATTCCGCTTGTCGATTCATCGTCGAGAATGTCCGCTCGGCTCTAATCGCGCTTTTCGGCGCTGTCATCCTCTTGTTTCTGGTCGCTTGCGCAAACGTCGCTGGACTGTTGCTTGCGCGAACGGCGGCGCGACGCAAAGAATTGGCCGTTCGTGCGGCGCTTGGGCGCAAGCCGCGGACGGCTCGTCCAACAGTTGTTGCTGAATCGTTGGTCGCTGGCTCTTGCTCGGCGGCGCGCTAGGAATCCTGCTGGGCTCGTGGACTACGGAATTGCTTCCGGCGATACTTCCCGGCAAGTTTGCCGCGTCAGCACATTGCATCAACGGATCCGTTCTCTCGTTTGCGATGATCGCGACTTTGGCCGTTGCGGTCGGCCTCGGACTGTTTGCTGCGTGGCGCGCCGGCGAAGTAGACCTGAAGACGCACTGACGCCGGTGCGCGCGGTTACAGCGCCCCAGCCAGAAAGCTCGCAGCTGCTGGTGATTGGTGAGATCGCCGCTACGCTGGTGCTGCTGGTTTGCGCTGCGCTCTTGGGCAGGAGTTTTCTGCGGTTAATCTCAGTGAGCCCGGGCTTCAACGGGGAGAATTTGCAGCTTTTGAAGTTTTCGCTGCCTCAGCCACAACAGGAACTGACACCTCAGCAAAGACAGGCGGAAATCGCGAAGCAGACTCAATTCCTCGACAACGCGCTGGAGCGAGTGCGGGCGATTCCCGGGGTCGAATCCGCCGGAGTGGCGGGAGCGCTCCCCGTCGCGGACGCCGACGGGTTCAATGACGGAATATTCTTGATTCTCAATGGTCACCCGGCACCTGCGAACTTTGATGAGTGCTTACGCATGGCTCAAAATACGGAGCAGACCGAGGAATCGGATCGCGCTGTCGCGAGCGCGGGATTTTTCCGCGCGACAGGAATTCCGCTGATCCAGGGCCGAATGTTTGACGCGCAGGACGGACCCGACGCTCCGAACGTTGCACTGATTAGCCAAAACCTAGCTCGCCAGAAGTGGCCAAATCAGAATCCTGTTGGCCAGGTCATCGACTTCAGCAACATGGACGGCATCCTGAAACCGCTCACGATTATCGGAGTTGTCGGCGACGTTCGCGCCGAAGGGTTGGATCGGCCTCTGAGTCCGATGGTTTATGTGGATTATCGCCAGCGAGGGATGGGCAACGGTTCGCCGGCGATCGTTCTGCGCACAGCATTACCGAGCGTCGCCATCGTTCCATCGGCGCGAGCAATTTTTCACCAACTCGATCCGAATATCCCAGTGGAATTCTCCACTTTCGAAGACGACCTTGGCGGCTGGATGGCCCAGAAGCGCTTCCTGTTCCTTCTCGCCGGAGTGTTTGCAGCAGCTGCATTGACATTAGCCGCTGTGGGACTCTATGGCCTTCTTTCATACTCCGTGGCTCGTCGAACGCAGGAGATCGGCGTTCGGGCGGCACTGGGTGCCAAACGCAGCGACGTTCTGCGTTTGATCTTAGGAGAAGGTGCGCGCTTGGCTCTTATGGGCGTGGCGATTGGCGTTGTCGCATCGCTTGCGGTTACGCGCTTGATGTCGTCTCTGCTTTTCGACATCCAGGCCAGCGATCCGTTGACATTTGTCGCAGTGGCCGCGCTTCTTTCTCTCGTTGCACTCTTCGCATCGTACTTTCCCGCGCGGCGCGCGATGAAGGTCGATCCCATGGTCGCCTTGAGATACGAATAATCCCAGCGCGCAGTTAAGCGCCAAACCGTCCTTAGAACTACTTCGCATGAACGCCAAGCAACTGCGTGTGTTCCTGGTGATTTGGCCCGAGTGACGAGCAAACCGGAGGTTATGTCGGGCCAGAAGTCCGCTTCGAGGAAATGTGATCCTCTGTGCTTTGATTTCCTCGAAGCCCGTTTCTGGCCAACTTCCGGTTTGCCGACAATCCCGAAGCTGTCTCGCACCGCGACGATGGTGAACACGCCACTTGTACGCCTAGCCCGTTTTCCATCCGAGTCGATTACTTCCGAGTCGCCCGCCATACGGAGGTCGATCCCCGCAGCCGTGCGGAAATCCTCGCAGCTCGCATGGCTAGTTCCGGAACGCAAAAGCAGCGTTTGTACTCATCGAGAGCCTCTGCCGTCGGGTTAGCTTAGCTCGCACCCTCCGACTTGAGCACGATGCTGAAAAAGCCTCACACAAAACTGCCGCCCCCATTTACGTGCCCATTTGTTGGGCTAAATCGATGATGCTCACAGAAGCTACATCAAAATCCTCTGGTTCAGCCTTGTCGGGCACGCCGGCGGGGCCACCGCCGTATTCGTTCCGTCGATAGATGAAAACCGTACGGAGACCATAACTGCGCGCCGCCTGCAAATTGGGAATGTGGGCCGCGCACAGCATCACTTTCTCCGGTTTCAGATCCAGCTAGAAGGGTGCTGACAAGTACATTTTGCGGTCAGGTTTGTAATGCTTGACGAGATCGGGACCTAGAATGACATCCCATGGCAACCCCCCAAATTTGGCCAGGTAGGTCATCAGCGCAACATTGCCGTTCGATATCGGGCAGATGATGTATTTGTTTCTCAACCGGCCGAGCCCTTCAACCGAATCAGGCCACGGCTTCCGGCATCTCAGCCCCTCGATTTCGTACTGCTTGAGGAGGTCCTCCAGGATCATGCGATTCAAATCGTCGAGATTGATCCACGGAATCTCGCCCTCCTTCGATTCTCTGAATCGAGCTTTGCTTCTCGCATTTAGCCTATACTCGTCGCCAGCGTTCCAGTTCGAATACGGGCATGGAAGCATAAGTGGGGTGCGCGATCTCGTGGGCCAGTAACGCGATTCCCAAATCGCCCTTGTACAGACTGGATTCTGCTCCGGTCGAGGCATTCTGTACGGCTTTCTCCGCAAACTCCTCACCGCGCGTCCGCCAGATTTCCTCTCCCTGAGCGCGGTACAACGCGAGCAACGCATAGGCGGATCCCGCCGAGCCGCAACACAGCGTGGTTGCTCGATCCGCTTCTTCCCACGCATTGCGCGCGGCTTTCTCTGCCAGCTCCAGGAAGTGAGGTTCGCCGTAAGTCTCGCTGGCCAATAACCACAGAAAGACCATCCCGGCCGCGCCGTTGCACCATCCCGACATGTATCCCACCCGCGCTCGCTTCGCATCCACACGAATCTTCCAACGCAACCCCGCGCCTCGCGGCTCCGCCAGCTCTTCCAACTGCTGCAAGCGCTCACGAAGGTGGCGGGGCGGCTGTTGCCCACAGCCTCTTCGCCATAGCATCAGCGCGTAGAGCAGACCCGCCCAGCCGTGCGCGATCCCCAGCATGGGAACGTCCTTGCATTCCGCGATGGGCGAATAACCGGTGATTTCTTCTGCGAGTTTCAGCGCGATCCGCTCGCCTAGTCCGGTCACCGGCGCGCGATCGACAAGCGGGTGCTCCGGAATCGCGTCCGAGAGCAAACTGCACGCCAGCAATACACTCGCCCGCCCCAGCGTGAGGTCCGGATTCTCGCAAGGCTGATCCGCTTCGGCGACAAATCCCTGCAAGGCATTTTGTACCGACACAAAGTCGCCCATCGCATGGGCGATCAACGCGCGCACGAAAAAGACTCCACTCGGCGAGTGATACGGCGAAATGGGGCCGACCTTCCCCACGGTCAATCCCATTTCATCGTTGTAGAAACCTCCATCGCTGGTACGCTGCGCATAGGCGCGCGTAGCCCACGCGTCGGCCAGCGCCAGTTGCTCGGCATCCCCACGCAAGAGCGCTAGCCGGTACAACGCGTAGGCAGCGCCAGCTGATCCGTAGTTGATCGAGAGTCGCGGCGCCGACGGGTAACCGTTTTGAAACAGCGCACCGTCCAGTGCGAACCGTCGTAGCACCGATTCCGCAAATCTCTCTCGCTGTGATCCAAAACCCTGCATTGCGGGAGCTCTGGCCACTTCCGCGATCTCTGCGGCTTCCAGCGCGTTCGCAAACTCGTCGAGCGAAGAAAAGCGCGAACCCGGCTCTTTGGCCAACGCACGATCAAGAATCTTCTGGAGCTCGTGGGCGTTCGGGATGGTTCGCGCCTCAAGCGGTCGGGGCGGATCCTGAACAATCTGACTGAGCATTTCCGTCTTGCCCACCGCAAATTGCAAATAAGGATGGCCTGCGACCAGCAAATAGATCAGCGCGCCAAGCGCATACTGCTCACTCGCCTGTGTCGCCGGGGGCGGCGCCTGACCGGCGAGCCGCGCCTTCGCGTATTCCGGCTCGAAAAACGTTGGTACTCCGCCGCGCGGTACGTGCCTCCGTTCGTGATGATCCGCCGAACTGCGGAGCGCTAGCCCGAAGTCGATGATGACCGGTTCGTTCGCGCTGGTAATGATGACGTTGCGCGGATGGACGTCGCAATGAAGAATGTCGTGCGCATGCAAAGACCCATAGGCCCGCACTACCGCAACGCACAGGGAAATCAGTTTTCGATACTCGAGATGGCGCCTCTGTTCGTCTGCGACTTGCACGACGCTCCGTCCCTCGATCCAGGACATCACCAGGTAAGGGCGTTTGTCGATCTTTCCTTCGGCAAGAAGCCGCGGCGCCGGTGCTCCCTGGAGCGCCTGCAGGATCTGTGCTTCGCGGTGTAGCGCCTTGGCAAGCGATCGGTTGTCCGCGCTGCGGGCAATCTTCAGCGCGGCCAACTGCCCATCGGGCGCAGAGACCCGGTACACCTCGCTGTCGTCCAGCGTTTGCACCGTCTGGACGATCGTGTAACCCTCGACCACCTGGTTCTGCTTGAAACCAGGCTCGATCTCCAGCGCGTTTTCCGAGTCGGCCGGCACCAGAAATTCCGCCGCGACGAGGTTTTGCAGAATGGGGAAAGCCTCTACCAGGGTGCTCTCCGGATCGCCGCCCTTCGCCGAGCAATACCTGATCACGGCTTCTACCACCGTTTTCGCGGTGCGGAACTCCTGGATCAGATCGGCGGACTCGCGGCTTAAGACGCGCGTGGACGATCGCGCTCTGGGGCGCGTGATCGCAAATTCACCGTCACCACTCACTTGTTCGCGAACGTGCGCGGGCAGATCGGCCACGGCCGTCAGCACCACGTCGGGAGGCAGCAGGAAAGGGTCCAGTGGATCCATGAATTAGGTCTCGCCGCCGCGCTGGAAAATGTCGGGCGCCGGCATCCAGGAATTCGTCTCGACGCCATCCAAACGCACCCGATCAAGCGCGAATTTCCACGGCTCGGTGTTTGCCGAAGGCCGCGCTTTCGCCGAGAGCAGCGCGATCGCCAGCCGGTTCACCACCCAGAGCCGCCAACTCTGTCGCTCCTGCCACGGCAGGACCTGCGTTCTTCGAGGAGGATCCATGCCCCAGGAAAGGAGGCCGTCACCATGCAACTCACAGGTGAACGGAACTCCGTGTGCCGCCATTCCGCCCAGTCTTGCGTACAGCCGCTCGCCGGTCTCGCGCACATCGTCTTCGGAAGAAAAGTACGGCGACCAGTTTGTCCGGCCGGAGGATCCCGTGAAGATCTCGTCCAACTTTGAACTGTTGGACTCCGGCGCGCTCGAAAACCTCGGCGCATGCGCGAAACGCTTCGCCAAGCGACGGAGTTTGTGGGCTGACGTATAGTTTGTAGCCGAATCCCGACTTCCCCTTCCGCCTGTGCTTGCTTCTCCACATGCGCCAACCCTGAAGTGCGGGCTCCTCGGGCACTTCACTCCACTTCTGTTGCAGCCGCGCACCGAAGGCCGTCTCATCATCAATCCCGAGGTGTTTCGCAAGGCACCCTTCGCCCAGAAACTCCGCCGCCAGCTGAGGACTCGCCGGTTGGCGATTGTAGAAGTAGATCCGCGCGCCAAGGATGGCCGCCTCGTCGATGTCCAGGTGCTGCGCATATTGCACCGCGCGCTGCGAGAGTTCCGAGATGCGGGACGCCGGCCGGTGGTCGCGTTCAGCGCCAAATAGCTGCTGCGCGCTTGCTGCGGAGACGAACGTGCCCTCATGCTCGACTTCTAACACCTGGTCCAGTACCAACTGCGTCACAAATCCCGCGAACGATCCTCCCAGCTCCGCTTCGACGTACGACGGCATCGTCCCCGAGTTCGCCAGCGTGGAAAACAGCAACGCCAGGTCTCGATTCACGGATTTCAGGTTGAGGCCCGGCGCCTTCGGCCGAAGGATTCCGTAGAAATCGGCGTCGCTGGTCAGCGCGGATAGCGCAGACTTCTCCGCTGGCGAGAGCCGGTCGTATACCACGAGTTCGTAGGCGGGGTTCGCGCGAAACACCATTCCTTTTACGCCTGAAACGTCGGGCATAGCTCCGCCGGCAGCGCTCAGCTGGGACTCCTCACTCAGAATTCACGCTCACTTTTTCGGGCTTTTCGTTTCGCCACCCGGCTTGTCTTTCTTCTCCTTCGCCGGCAACTCCTTCTTCTGGCGAGCCAGATCATCGAGGGCTTCTCGCAGCTTGGCTTCCAGCATCTCGATCTGTTCGACCGTCTGCGGCTGCAACTTCTTGGCGACCGCCTGCTCCCGCGCTTCAACCTGCTTGAGCGCGCGCTGCAATTGTGCCTTCAGCTTCGGTAGATCGGACGCGCGCAAACGCTTAGCCACCGGCAGACGGGCACTTGCCTCGCAGCTGTTGCGGCTGCACACGGTGCACGCGGTGTGAAAGGTGCAGGTGTGCACCGAACAATGCGTGCATTTGGTGCAGGTGCAGTTCGTGCAGTGCGTGCATCCCGTACAGTTGCTGCAAATCGAGCAACCCGTGCAGTCCGTGCAGATAGTACAGCCCTCGGAGCAGAAGAGGCACGACGGATCCGTACAACCACCTACGTCACAGAATGTACCGTCTGAGCATTCGCAGGAAGGATCGGTTGCAACCTAGGGTGCACTCGCAATTCACCTCGCTGTTATCGATGTCGCAGCCGTTTGAGCCGACCTCACAGCTAAACTCCAGACAACTGTCTTCGCAGATCTCTTTCTGGCCCGCGGCTTTGGCAGCTAAAACGGAAATCATGAGGTCTTTGATCTTGAAGGCCATTGGAAAATCCTCCGGGGAAAGGATTTCGAAAACGGGGGCCTTGGCTAGGGTAGCGCATCCTATATCACGTGTTGTACAGGCAGGCAATAGAAAAATGTGCCAGTTCCGACCCAGGGACCCGCATCGGCTTTTTGGCTGCCTGACCCGGAGGCACGGTCCTTTGCTGAGTTCAGGTCTGATTAACGCATTATCAAAGGACGCCCGCTTGCAATGGATTCTTGGTGACTTCTCCGCCGGCTGAAGACCGGCGGCCCTCAAACCACGCATGAGCTAACAGCCTCTACGTTTTGGTTTGAAGGGCTTATCCTAGCCCTTTGGAGAATGACTTGAGCCGATACAAAATCTCTTGGCGCGACTAATCCGCATTCTGTGCAAACATGCTCTCGATCTGAGAGAAGTTTTCGCACCGTTGCACCGCAGAGACAGGTTTGGCTTGTGCCTGATGGGTTGACCTTAATCAAAGTGCGACCGGCACTTTCAGCCTTGTACGCAATCTTGGAGAAGAAGGAAGCCCATCCGACATCATGTACAGACTTCGCGAGCATTCCGCTCGCCAAGCCTTTGACATTCCAATCTTCGATGGCAATTGTTCCGAAATTCCGTATCAGCTTGAAAGACTGTTTGTGCTGGAACTCATTTCGCAACCGCTGTATCCGACTGTGAATATTTTGGAGTGCAAGGATTGCTTTACGCCTTCGATGTGAACGTTTGTTGACGCTCCGTGCGACCTTGCGTTGCGCTCTGCGAACACGTTTTTGCGCTACACGATACCAGCGCGGATTCGGGATGGACTCTCCGTGGGAGAGAACTGCGAATGAGTCCAGACCAACATCTATTCCGCCGGCATTATCCAACGGAGGAAGCGGCTTCTTCGCGCACTCCACGGAGAAGCAGGCATACCACGCTTTCCCTTCACGCTTCACGGAGACGGTCTTGATTTTGCCGACGATGGGGCGGTGCAATAGGATCTTGATTTCAGCGATGCCTTGCACGCGGAGATGCGTCTTACGCTGCTCTGGTTTGAGAAGCCTGTTGCCGTCACCGTGGCTTGGAAAAGTGATGCTGTCGTACCGACGTGAAGATTTAAATCTCGGGAACCCCGGCTTCTCTCCGTGTTTTATTCGCCGAAAGAAAGCCTGAAACGCTTTATCCAAACGCTTTAGAACGTCCTGGGCACAGTGATAGTTTGGAAGTGCAAGGTTGCCAGCGTCTCGAATCTCTTTCAACTGGTTCGCCTGCGTGTAGTAATTGAGTGCTTCCCCGTGGGTACGATATGCATCTCGACGTTCTTGGAGCGCGGCGTTATACAACCGGCACGCTTCGGACAACTGCATCCTCAGCATCTCTTGCTGGGTTGCTGCGGGATACAGCCGATATTTGAACGTCTTTCGCATCAGCGTCCCTTTTGATTCTCCATGTACTTCTTGACGGTTGATTCTGATACGTGGCCGACTGTGCCCGCGTAATATGAGCGCGACCACAGTGTAGGGAGCCTGGATTTCAAGTGCGGAAACTCTTCTCGAAGAATACGAGATGACGCACCTTTGAGCCTATTCACTATCTCCGCTACACACCGCCTCGGGTCCGATGATACGAAGAGATGCACATGGTCCGGCATCACTTCCATCACTTCGATGAGCACGCCGTATTGTGCTGCCGTCGCGAACAACACGTTCTTGAGCCTTGCCTCAACATCACCGACAAGAACCTTGCGTCTATATTTCGGGCACCAGACGATGTGATACTTGAGGCTGAATACTGCTCCAGCGTTCTGGCTGTACCTACGGTCCGTCGCTCCGATTAGCATGTTATGAGTCTGCCAGATAACTATTCTTGTGTCAGGATGCTTGTCAGGTACACGGGCTTACCTGTCGCCTGAAGGCCACAGTCCGCGCCCGGTTTCTTATCGACCATCGGGGAAACAACCCGATCGCTCTACGCTAGCGCGTTAGAACGTAGTCGCTGGCGCGACGGACGCTTCGCGTGCTATCCTCTTTAGGTCATGCCGCAAGGTAGAGCTTTTAACTGCGATTTTCGCTTTTCTCTGATTTTCCTAAGCCACGCAAAATCAATACACTACAGGGGAAAAAAGATTCAATTCCCATAGCCGTTAGATCGGTGCAGCCACTAGCCCGCATCCGCCGCAACCGCCAGCGCCCACCTTCAAACGGCTCTATCGAACGCGCGCGGAGCACCTCGCCCGGACTCCACGCTTCTGTGAAAACGCGCCTCCGATAGAGCACTAGCGTTTACCGGTACTAATTCGACCGACGAACCATAACTTCCGGCTGGGCCGTGAATCGGGAGCCCAAGAATATAAGATCGTCTTCCCATGCCTGGGCGCAGTGAGACGGTCATTGCGCTCGTAGCGCTTGAATGGGATCGATTCGCGTTGCGCGCCAAGCGGGCAAGATACACGCTGCAACCGACGCAAGGGTCATCACCGCAAATGCTGCGGTGAAAGCCAGCGGGTCCCGCGGGCTTACCTGATAGAGAAGGCTGCCCAGCAGGCGCGCTAAAGGCAGTGCCAGGACGATCCCGATAATTATGCCAGTTGTGGTCAGTAGCAAACCGCGTAACAGCACCAGACGCAGCAGGTTCGATGTGCCGGCGCCCAGAGCCATGCGCAACCCCAACTCCCGGGCGCTCTGCGAGACGGTGTATGACATCACGCCATAAAGGCCGATGCTGGCAAGCAGCAGCGCCAAGCTTCCGAACAGCGCGACCAAAGCTACGGCCACCAGTTCGTGGGAGGTGGAACGGTCAACTTGCTCCTGTAGTGTAATCATTTCGTATACAGCGAGGTTAGGATCGAGCGCGCGCACTTCGCGAATCAGTTCCGTGTGGACGGTTTGCAGAGGTTGCGTGGTTCGAATGTGGATCTCAGGTTCTACAGAGAAATACTGGCGGAGCGATACATAGAAAAACGGCCGGGGCGCTTCATCCATGCTGTGGTATTTCGAATCCTTGACGACGCCGACGACTTGCACCCAATTGCCTTTCACTTGCAGCCGCTGGCCGATGGGATTCTGCCCGCGCCAGTACCGTGCGATCATGGTTTGGTTTACGATGGCGACACGCGCCGCGTTTTTATCGTCCGCGCCAGTGAATTCGCGTCCCGAGATGAGCGGTATGCCCAAAGTAGCGAAGTAGCCGGGGCTGACTTCATTATATTCCGCCGTGGGCTGCTCGTTCGCCGGCGGTTCGTAGCCGTCGACGGCAATGGGCGTCGAAGAGAATGATCCATAGCCGAGCGGAACAGCGCGGGCGTAAGCGGCTGCTTCGACACCGGGCAGCGCGCGGACGCGCTGGATCAACTCATCCTGAAAAGTCTGGGCGCGCTGCGCGTCATAGCGGGCGGCGATCAAAGGCATCCAGGTATCGAACACCCGCGTTGTGGAGAAGCCCGGGTCGGTAGATCGAATCTTGCGCAGGCTTTGCAGCAGCAAGGTCCCGCCCACCAACAAGAGGAAGCTTAGCGTGACTTGGAGGATCACCAGGCTCGAGCGGAACCATGCCCCGCCCCGGGCACCGAGTACGGTGGACACTCCGGTTTTAAGCGTCTCGGCGAGGGTAAGGTGGCGGGTCTGGAAGGCGGGGACCAACCCGACCGCAAGCGTAACGCCGAGGCAAATGGCCGCGCTCAGCCCGAGCACACGGCCGTCGATTTGTCCGGGCAGATACATCACATCTCCCGGGAAAAGCAGCACAAGCGCGTGACGGCACGCATACGCCACCAGCATGCCGCCCGCTGCACCGGAGACTGACAGCAGCAAGCCCTCAGTAACCAGTTGCCTCAACAAGCGGCCACGGCCGGCACCCAGAGCGAGTCGAACCGTCATCTCGTGCCTGCGGGCGAAGGAGCGGACGAGAAGCAAATTGCCGACGTTGGCGCAGACGATGAGCAGAACAAACATCGCGACAACTACCATGATCTCGAAGGTCGGAAGCAGATGACCGGCGTGATTGAAAGGCGTTTGCCACAGCGGCCACACCTTGATGCCGCGGCCGCGGTTGGTGGCCGGATATTCCGCTTCGAGCCGCGTGGCAATGGCGGAAATCTCCTGCTGAGCTTGACTGCAGTTCACGCCGGGCTTGAGTCGCACATATGCTTCCGCCCATCGCGCGCCGCGATCTTCCAGTTTGTCGCTGCCGCCGTCGAAGACTTCCAGCATCGAGGCCGGCACCCAATACTCCATGCTCCGACCGACGAAAGTCCCGTAGAACCCCTCGGGCGCGACCCCGATGATGGTGTGCACGACGTTATTGAAGCGCTGCGTCTTGCCGATGATTTCGGGATCGCCCTGGAAGCGCGTCTGCCAAAGATGGTGGCTGATCACCACGAGCGGATGCGCGTTGCCGCCCGTGTCTTCGCCTGGCTCAAATCCGCGGCCCAAAATGGGATGGACTCCAATCGAGTCAAAATAGTTTGCGGAGACGATGCTTCCGGTCATGACCTGGGCGCGTTCACCAATGCTCAGAGTCGCGCCGGTGATTTTGCTGACAAAGAGGGTCTCACACAGCGTGCAGCTTCGCTGCACGTCGCGGAGATCGGGCCACGACGTTTCGTCTTTTTCGTCACGCACCGTTCCAGTCAGTGCGACCAGGCGCTCTTGCTGAGAAACGAGCGGATACGGACGCAAAAGAATGCCTTCGACCCAGCTGAACACCGCGGCGTTAGCGCCGATGCCGAGTGTAAGGCACAGAATCGTTAGAACGGTAAATCCCGGGCTGCGACGCAGAATGCGAAAACCGAAACGAACGTCTTGCAGGAAATTTTCGATCAGGTTTGTGCGGCGCATGTCACGGCATTCTTCCTTGAGCTGTTCAACGCCGCCCAAGGATTGCCAGGCGGCACGGCGAGCTTGCTGGGGATTCATGCCCTGGGCCACGAATTCCTCGATTTGATTTTGCAGATGAAACTGAAGCTCGTCGCTCAGATCCAGCTCCGCGCTGTCCTTGCGGAAAAGCGAGCGCCAGCGAAGCCGCAATTTGTAATACCAACGCATGGTTCCAGCTCCCTAAGACGACATTTCCAGGACCAGCCCGATGGCCGATGAAAGGCGCTCCCAATGTGCTTGCTCCTGGCGCAAGTACTTTGCGCCGTCCGGAGTCAGGAAATAATATTTGGCGCGGCGGTTGTTTTCCGATTCGCCCCACTTGGCGCGAATCCAGCCCTGTTGCTCGAGGCGATGCAGCGCGGGGTAAAGCGCACCTTGATGGACCTGCAAGACTTCTTTCGAAACCTGACGAATGCGTCGCGCGACGCCCCAGCCGTGCATGGGCTGGAGCGCGAGCGTCCTCAGAATCAAGAGGTCGAGGGTGCCTTGGACCAGGTCGGTTGGCTTAGCCATTTCGAGCCTCCTGTCGATAAATGACAGGGCAACAGCTTAGACTCCTATCAACGAATTAGGGAAGCAGAGGTTTCAAGAATCTCCGCTCAACGGACGAAGCGATGCAGCGTTACTGCATTCTGTTTCCTGTGCCAACTCCGGGAAAGTCGGCTTGTGTTTACGAACGAATTGCGAATGTCTTGGACGAGCGCCGGAAAATTGCAAGTCAACAAAGTGAGCATCATAAAACTGGCTCACTCCAGGGGATCACGGCAACGATTTCCGCGCCAACGTGCACAGCCGACCCTTTGGTGGGACGATCGCGTCGACCGTCCGCTTTTGGTTATTCAGTCGCGGCGAGCGACATCGGCGCACCGGCCGACCCAACCGACCCCTGCGCAGGTCGCTTCAGCCGCCAGAGCCCGAGCAGGTGTGCCCAGAAAAGCGACGGTACGTAGAGCACGGGGATCGCGTAAGCGGCCCCGAGCTGTCCGGCTACTGACGGTAGGTCCGTGCGGACCACCTCGAACGTGGCCATGAAGAGGTCGGCGAGGCCGAACCGATTCAACGCCCAGACCAGCGGCCAAAAGAGCAAGCGCGCCCGCACCGTCAGCAGCCGCCCCAGCAAGATTTGCTGCTTGCGCTTTCATTCTGCCGCGCTGTTTACGGGCTGACTTTTCGTGAGGGATGAATCGGGTATGCTAACAGGAATAACGAGGCAAGACATCTTGCTGCCTGTTATCCGCAAAGCCGCCCTGAGCCGACCCACAGTTGAGCCAGATCTCTCAGGTTGTGTTTGTATGTACGCGTTACCAAGTATTCCTTCCCACCTTTTACACGCAGCCCGTACTCCCCCGTCGCTAAAGGTTGGATCTTCTCCACGGCCGAAATATTCACGACGACCGAGCGGTGGATGCGAATAAAGCCGTAGGGTTTGAGCTTCTCCGCCACGGAAGAGAGGGACTCGTGCACCAGATAGGGATTTGGTTGATGTTGCAACGAAACGTGATTACCTTCGGCTTGCACTGCCACGACGTCGGCCAAATCCAACAGCAGGATGCTCCCCTTTGCCTTGAACGCGATTCGTGGCGTCTGTCGTTTTGCTATAACCTCCAACTGCCGCAAGACGCGCAGGAGGTTTGCATCTACTCGGATTGCGGGAAGCAATGATGTATCTGCAGCTTCGCAGAACCCGTCCGCTGTCGATGCAAAATTGTAATCCCGTCTACTCTTGGCGGAGCAAATCGTAGCTTCCCGCTGCGGGCTAGCCGAAACGTCCGCGGTAGCGTAAGAACGTTGTTGCACAACCATCTCACGCGCAATCGTCTTCTGATCCTGAATTTCGCGGGCGCTCATGAGGAACCCCTTGCTCTCTGGTTTCAACTTCCCGCTCCTCGAAGTGAGATTACTTCTGTCCAGTGCTCACTGCTGAAGGAAAGCTGGATTGCGCGCCAAAATAACACTCAATGGATTGCAACTGTCCGTTTTTGATTCGGAGATACTCCACGTTCCGGAACGATTTACCGTCCTTGGTGTGGCAAAGATACTTCACAAAAGCATCCTCCGGGCCAGTGGCGACTCGCTCCAGGTCAAAATGCCCAATGAAATCGATCTGTGTTTCCCAGCATCGCGTTTTGAAAGTGCTCTTGCTGATGTGGTCGTCGCCGGCCGCGCTTGAAAAGGTGAAGTCATCGGCGAGCAGGTTATCCAGTGGACCCCAGTCTTTCTGCCCCCAGGCTGCATACCACTTCCGCACTACCTCCTCGTTCGTTAAGCTCTGCCCTCCCGATGCGCTGGCACTCGCCGGTCCCGGCAGGCTCACGGCACCGACCAGCGCGCAGGCTCCCGTAGCGAGCAGATTCCTGCGCGACACTGCGATCCTTGTCATTGTCCGTTCTCCTATTCAGGGATGTAGTTTGCGGCGCTTCGCCCGATTGGGAGGCTGACTGTTCCAGCCTACGAACCGGTTGGTATGTAAGGAAGCCCATTCCTTAGAACCGATGCTATCAGGCCCGCTTGCGGTTGCTCGCTTGGCGCAGAGACCTCAGCCAGCCCACGATATTTTCGATCCCCGCCTTTATCACTTTCGGATCCTGAGCATTCTTTGCCAGCGAGCCATAGCCTTCGACCATCGCAATCAGTAAGCCGGCGGCATCAGAGGGTTCCAGGTCGCGGCGAACGCTTCCGTGGATTTGGCCCTGTCGTAAAACGGCGGCAGCGGCCTCGCGCCAGGCATCGAAGATTGTCTCCAGCCGCTTCCGGAATCCCGTGTCCAGAGGTGACATTTCCTGCGCCAGATTGTTCAGTTGACAGCCGCCGCATACATCCTCGGGCCGAACGGAAATGCCTTGAACGATGTCGATCAAAGCGTCGATAGGATCCTTGACGCTCTGTAAAGGCCGCACCCATTGGCCGCGGACGCCGGGAAAGATGACCTCTTCGACGACGGCGTATCCCAAGGCTTCCTTGTTTTTGAAGTGGTGGTACAGCGCTCCCTTGGTGACGCCGGCGGAGGCCAGAATTGTGTCCAGGCTTGCACTCTGGAAGCCCGCTCTGTAGATCTCGCGCGATGCCGCCTGCAGCAAGCGCTCCCGCGTGCGCTCAGGATCGCGCAACCCAGTCGCTCTACGTTTCGGTTTCTTGCGTGCTGCCGGCATACAAACCAGCATGTATGGTAACTATGGGAGCGTCAAGAGACATCTAACACGCGCTCAACAATATGAAAATCCATCATGCGTTCCGGCGCACTTATTGAATGGCGCAGGCAGGCCCTGGTGATACTGACTCGTAGTGTTGTCCCGCCCGATGATTGGATTGGCTTCTCCTGGTGACCGCCTAAGATACAGACCGGTAAGTATGTTAATCATCTGAAAGTCAATCGCCATTGAGCGGCCTGACGCTTGGCTGCTGACGTTCTCGAATTTCATACCCTCTCGCCAGTGTGTAGGAAAAGTTGGAGAAAAAATTGCTCTAGCCGTTTGGGGATCGCTAAGCTCGAACCCACCTCGCAGCGAAGGCAAAAGCTAGAATTCCTCACTGGGACCAGACCCACCGGAACGCTTCCCCGGCTAGATTTTGACCGAGTAGGTCCAAAACAGACGGTTCTCTCGCCGGAGTTCATTGTCGAATCCATGCACTGGATGGTGTTGCACCGACCAGTTGAACCCGGACGACTTGCCAGGCGTTACTAATTCTTTCGCTGCTGGACCCGAGCTGTTGACGGCGGAACAAGGCCCTTCAGCCGCATGTAAACGGCGAGGTTGCCGTAGTGCTCGTTATTGTGGGCAATGTTGTACATCAGCACGGCGCCCCGGACGGTATTAGTCGACCCCGTGCCAACAACACGCGCAATCTGCACCGGCTGGATGAAGCTCGCGTCGGTGGTCGCTGCGTACACGCGGTCGCAATAGACGAGCGAATGGTTCAACGCCTTAACGAGTGTAGCCTTGTCGGTGATTTGCTCGTAGTCAGCGGTTGCTGGCGACTTTTCGCCCGCAGCTTGCGAACAGAAGAATAAGTTCGCATCGACCACGTGACCGATAATCTGACCGAAGGTCCGAACCTGCGGTGTCGGTCGAAAGGCGTATTCATCGGCAGGCATGTTCTCTGCCGCCTCCGCCAGATCCCGGCGAATCATCGCGTGCATCGCCTTGGCACTGCTCGCGAGCGAGGGCGACAACTCATCGGGATAGCCAGCATCCGTCGCTTGAGCGGAGGCCGCGGGCAAAGTCACATACGCAAAGGCAAATGCCAACATAAGCTGACGCAGCATTGGGTCGTCTCCCTTCACCGTGCGAATCGTCTTGGCCAGCGCGGCTCACTTATAAACCGCGACAACAGAGTCTTGTCAAGCCCAGTTGCCAAACTCCTTCCCGGAGAAGGCCGATCGGAGTCAAGATGGTTTTGCTTTTATCGACTGCACCCTTCGGACGAGACAGTTTTGGACAGGCATACTTACCATACCTCCCAGCACTTCCCAGAAGCCCGTTTCTGGCCAATCAATAAACTTCGACAGTTCGGTAACCACAAGCGCGTTTAACGCTACTGATTCGCACGAACCTCTTAGACCGCTGCCGTCACAGCGCTGCGTGAATAGTTTTATAATTTACTAAGACGCGGGGACTGCCAAACGCGGCGCAAGCCGCACAAGGACACAGGAACTGTGGGTTGGGTTGTGGGTCGGAAAACTCCCGAGCATGCGCCGCAGTCTCTAAGTGCCCTCCCGGCGTGCGGGTAAATTAATGCCAAAGGTCCATTTCCACACATCGCCGTACTTAACGTAGACCGACGAACCCCAAACAGGTCCAACCTTCTGACCGTAGCACGTGCCGTCCGCTCTGGCCTTGAATGTCAGGATGCCGACCATCGGCGAGAGCATCGTGCCCGCGGCGTTGGTGAGGCTGATGCTTTTGACATCGCAATAAGTCCCGGACCAGTCCTGCATCGCATCGGTCTTAGTTGCGAGGTAGACACCAAAAATATTGATGAATGAAATATCCCGAGCCGTCAGGTCCGCAAGCTTCTTAGCATCGTGTGCTCTCCAGGCTTCCCACACATTCCTTTCGACCGCGAGCATGGCGTCGGTGCGGGCATATCGATTGGTCGGTTGAGCATTGTCCTCATTAAGCGCCTGCGGCCTGTCGACCGACTTCGCGAGAGTCCCTTTTGGATCGACAATCGCAGCTCGGGCGTGGAAGGCTCGCTTCCATTTACCGTCGTCGCGAACATATATCGCTGCCGCCCGACTATTGGTCGGGAGCTGCTGTCCGCCACATGTGCCGTTAACAGTCGCCTTATAGGTGATAAGCGCCGCGTCCTTACCAAGCGAGCTCAGTTGCTCGTCGGACAGGGCGTAGCTTTTGATCTCGCAATCAGTGCCGGTGTATTCCTTTGTCGCTGATGCCTTATCGAGCTTGCCAAACGAACCCCACCCGACAAACTTATCGGAAAGAAATGTAACCCAGAACTTTGCGTCCTTGGACTTCCAGGCCTCGTACGCACTCTTTTCGAGTGTTATAAGTGCAACCTTCGTAGGTCCGGTCGAAGCGGTCCTTTCAGGTGTGTCATCGGCGTTTGCATTGTTCGCGAGTACATTTCCGCCGCACGTTGCCAAAAGGAAAGCCGCGGCCGCGGTTAAACCGAAGTGCACAATCTTGGCCATAATCACTGCCTCACAGTTAGTTGTAAATTGAATTCCAGCCGAAAACCGTACTGTAACAGGAGCGGAACGTTTCTGGCTTGGCGATCATTATAGAATCGCCGGGACGGCGGCTTGTCCGAGCAGAGCGTAGCGATACGAAGGAGAGGCGAACCAATCTTCAAGAATGGCGGGGACGACGAGACTCGAACTCGCGACCTCTGCCGTGACAGGGAGGCGTTCTAACCAATTGAACTACGCCCCCGCAAGCCGGAACCAACAACAGATAGCTGTAAGCGCGCGGATTAGTAATGCGAAGTCGGCTTCTCTCCAGCGATTGGTCGGTCACTGCTGGCGCGTTTAAGGGGAGTCACAAGAGATTGTCGCGCGTAGACACCTGCAAGGATGAGGGTCACTCCGACGCCTCTTCAATCAAAAGAGTTACCTCTTCATTAGATGCCGACTGTTTCTTCTTCTCTATGAAGAAAGGCAGCTTTAGTGCTGCTGCCAATAGCAGGATATGAATGAGATTAAGCAGCATGAAGGTCGCGGTAAAGGCGCTGGAGATGCCGGTCGCCTGCTGCGCCATACCCAGTCTCCATCCGAGAAAAGTAGCGCACAGTGTCGTCAGGGTGGGCCCTCCGAGACGCTGCACTATATTGAGTGAGGTGGTCGCCATCGGCAGGTGTTCTTTCTCGACCGAAGCGTAGGCAGAGGTAATGGACGGAATGCCGACCGCGCTCAAACCCATCCCGCGGACGAAGAGCGTACATACGAGCAGAGGGAGGGACATGCCGTGGCTGGCAAGAAAAAGGAACGGCAGTGTCCCGGCTAAGGCCAAAAAAGCGCCGCTGCCCGCGACCCTGCGGATGCCGAAGCGCTGCGTCAGCACGCCGATCTTCGGATACGTGCAGATCATGCCCAGTCCGAGAGGAGCCATCAACCAGCCTGCCGCGCTGGGTGATTCGCCGCACATACGGATGAGATAGATCGGGATGAGCATCTGTCCTGCGAATGAGATTCCGTTCAGGGTGAATTGCGTCAGCACCGATGCTGAAAAATCCCGTCCCCTAAAGAGCTGAAGATCAATGAGCGCATCGTCGCCCTTCCTGTTTGCCGTCCGGATGAAGACAGTGAGCAGCACCAGGGCAACGAAAAATGCCGTCAAGCCGATCCGTTCGCTAACATGGTCCACACCGTAGAGAAAGAGCACGAGCCCTGGGGAAAGTAGGCAGAAGCCGACAAAGTCGAGATCTCTCGGCCGGGCTTCGGCACGGTCTTCGGGAAGAAAGCGAATCGCCAGAACGATTCCCAAAAGACCGACTGGAACGTTCACCAGGAACAGCCAACGCCAGGACGCATGTTGAAGAATCGCGCCAGCGAGCACGGGCCCGAGGAGTGGTCCGAGCAGAATCGGTATTGCGGCGTAACTGAGGACGCGCGCCATGTGCCTCCCAGCGGCGCGCGCCATCATCATCTGCGCCAGCGGAGCCATCAAACCTCCGCTCATTCCCTGCAGGACTCGAAAGCCAATCAGCGAGTTCGCGGACCACGCGAGTCCGCAGAGTGCCGATGAGAGCGTGAAGATCGGAAAACACCACAGATAGAGCGATCTTGCTCCGAGCTGCCCGACGAGCCAGCCATTCAACGGGAGCATGAGAGCCAGCGCCAGAAGGTAGCCGCTCGTGACCCATTGAATGGTGGTAAGACTGCTGTGCAGATCAACGGCCAGGCTGGAGAGGGAGACGTTCACCACAGTTGCATCGACCTGTCCCATGAGGGACCCAAGCACAGCGACAGCAGTGATCTTCCAGACCAGTGGATCGAGCCGATCCAGTCGATCGAGTTGATTCTTGGTGTTAGGCAAGTGCGGCGAGGACCTCATTGGTCGAGCGCACGCGACAGAGCCGAGGGAATATCTTCTCGAATGCGAAACGATGCTGTTCACCATCCTGACCGGAGCAGGCGTCTTCAACGACGACAAAGCCAAAGCCGAGGCCGGTGCCCTGTCGCGCCGTGGACTCTACCCCCGCATTGGTAGAGATTCCGGTGAGTACGATCGTATCGACACCACGCGACTTAAGCTGCTGCTCAAGATCGGTTCCGGCAAAGGCACCCCAGTGACGTTTCGTAAGCAGGATGTCGCCGGGCTGAAATTCGGCAGAAGGGGCAATCTCCGAAACAATGCCGGGCAGCGGTGCATTCCCCAGGTTGATCGGCTGGTCGACAGGAAGCTCGAGGAAATCGTTGAGGTCGACGCGGACATAAACAACCGGGGCACCGTGGCCGCGAAACGCTTCGGCCAGCTTTGCCGAATTGGCAACGACCTGTGCGGCCGGATGAGGCGCGGTACTCATGCCGACGATGGCATTCTGGAGGTCAATGAGAACAAGTGCTGTTTTGTGGGAATCAAGCTGAAGTTCTGCCATGGGACTCCTGAGGAGAAGATTTGTCACCGAAATCGAGGGCATCCTCGATTTCCAAGGTATAGAATACGAGGATGCCCTCGAATTTGTCAAATTCGATAAGGGTCGCACCGCAACAGGAGCGCTCTGCACGCAGGCTCGCCAGTTTCCTGGATGCGGCGGCGGAACTGTTTGTCGAGGTTGGCTATGAAGCAACCACGATGACCGCGATCGCGGAGCGCAGCGACTCTTCGATCGGGGCGCTTTACAACTACTTCCCGGACAAACAGGCCGTCGCCCTTACCTTGTTGGGCCAGTACGCCCAGGAGATGGAAGAGCAATGGAGGCCATTGATAGAGCAGGCGAAGAACCTCAGTCATCGCGAGTTCGCAGGTCTCTTTATCGAACGGATCACTGAAATTTTTCAGGTACGTCCGGCTTATCTCAGACTGCTCGCGGCGCCGATTCGGCTACGCCGCGACCCCGCTGCGAAGAGAGTCTTGCGAGCCAACATCGCGAATGCCTTTCGAGCAAAGAACCCATCCCTTTCAGACGAACGAGCAGCTCTAGCTGCGAACGTAACTCTCCAGATTGTGAGAGGCTTGATAACGCTCTATGGAGAAGCGGGTGATAAAGCGAAAAACCTGATTGTGGAAGAATTCAAGAAGGCGCTGACCCTATATTTGGGAAGCGTTTTGGGCTCATGAAGTCGCCCATGACAGACGCCTCTCGGATGACGGCGATGCGGAAACTATCTCCCTTTTTGATCGTTTGCCGGATGGGAAATCTAAACTGTCAATTCGGATGGTTGCGGGGTTCGCTGAAAAGCAAGAATTTGTTGGTTGCAGAGGCCTGCAACGCACCGAACGCGCTCATCATTCCTTTTCGTATAGAATTGAATCGGCCTGCTGTCTAGTCCCATCTCTTCGAGAATTCAACGTGTGCCGCAAGAGCATCTATCGCTCGACTTCCGAGTAGCCGACGACACGCCCGGAATCTATTTCAGACAACACTTCTTAAATTTCAGGCCGCTGCCGCATGGACAGGGGTCATTGCGCCCGATCTTATTTCTACGCTCAGCTCCTACCACACCGGCAAGCCTGCCAGGTTTCCGAAGGCGGGAACTCGATCAGGTCCGGCGGATGTTGGCTCGGATGCAAATTCGGCTGGCGGATGGCTGGGAGTGTGTGTCGTGAAAAGTAGTCTAGACTGCCCCCGTCGAACGCTTTAATTTGCTGCCCCCGACGCCCAAAATTCCCAGGAGTCCCATCCCGAGAAGAAAAACACTCGACGGCTCGGGCACCGTTCCATTTACCTCTCCATCCACCTGAAAGCCCGAAATGAAGCCGAGGGTGCCTTCTTGCCACGGCCCTGTCGCGCTCCCGATATCGTTGAAGCTTGATGGGCCTGTTTGCCCATTTGCAAACGCCCAAACCGCAGTGGAGCCAGCCACCGTGTCCTGGGCGACGAGAAAATACTTAGTTCCTGCAGTCAGCGTAGAACACGTCGAGCAAGTGAACTCCACAAGAGAAAGACTGCTTCCAATTGTCCCCGTCAATGTATCGAGTATGGCGCCCGGAGCGCCGGAGACTTCCGATTCAATGTATACAGCAAGCGAAGGAGTGGAAGGACTACTCGCAAAAACAGCCAACGGTAGCAGCGCATCCGTGAGCGTCGCCGTCTCACCGGCTACAAATTGTTCGCCGATTACTTCGTCGTCGCCGCCACCGCCGGGAATGGCGCCTATGGCATAACCATCGCTGGTGGAGAATCCGGATCCGAGATTTGTGTAGAGCGTATCTGCCTTAACCGGCGATAGTGCAGGTAGAACGAGCCCGAACAAACCTACCAATATCCCTAGGCCAGTCGCGCGAATCAGCGTTGCGTTCATTGTAGCTCCTTTTTGAAATACTCTCTTATCTCGACGATCCGGTGGCCCGCTCGGCGGAGCACGCCGCTCAAGACTAGGCGACGGCCTAGAGAGCGCTTTTTTCTAAAGATGGCAGCACCCAGGACGCCCGTTGTTCCGGCGAAGTACCCATCCACAGTCCCGCCGGCATTCCTCGGGTAAACCGGCGCTGTGGTTTACGGGCAGTGAGCGATCAAATACTGCGCATCGGCGATTAGAATGGCCTCGGCTGCCGGCGTAAGCCCCTTCCGGGTCTGCGCCATGACTTGGTTGATGAATGCCCCATAGATATTGCCGGCCGGGCCGCACTGCCCAGCGTTTCGCGCCGTCAACGCGTCGTTCAGCTTCGTCAGCAGTGCCGCCGCGATGCCGGCGCTGATAGCGCCGCTTGCCTGTAGTTGATTCACGTCGCCAATGATGCTCTGCGGCGTAACAATAATGGTGAAGATCACCGATGCCGAACTCGTGTTGTTGACTTTGTCGGCCGCGGTGATGGCAAATGTATTTGGCCCTAGCGGCAGCGTCGTCAGCAAGTTAATCATTTGGCCGCTCGGCAAGCCGCTGCCCCCAACGGTGGCGCTGCCGTTCATGGTCGGTGTAACCGTGCCAACCCCGGACCCGCCGTCAGTGACCGTATAGTTGAGGATCAACGTGGCGCTGTGCACGTATTGCGTCGCCATCGGCTGATTGATTACGATCGCGGGCGGCTTCTTGTCTACCATGTTCGGGCCGATCGGGCCCCGGGCGGTGCCGTTGCCGGCTACGTCGAACACCGTACGACTGTTCGTGAACGCGCTGTTGGTCTCCGTGCCTACTGGCACGGACGTCGTCAAATTGAAGCTCGCATCAGCAGCGCTGGCCAATCCCGAAAGGCTGTCGCTGGCAGTGCAAGGAATTGCCACGTCGCTGGCATGCCACAACCCGTCCGGAGATCCGCAAGTCACGGAAGGCGGCGTGCGATCGAGCTCCACCGTGACCGTCTTCGGGACCTCCTGATTTCCGGCGTTGTCGATGGCAAAAAACGTAACGATCGTGCTGCCCTCCGTGGAAATGGTTAGCGACGCCGAACTCCCGCCCACAATGCTGCTACCACCCTGTGCGCCCGCAAGCGTGAAGTGGATTTCTTGGACTCCGGTGCCGCCCGCGTTGTCCGTCGAGGTGAACGTAACCGTCACGTCCGTGCTATTCCAACCGAACGCATTTGGCATCGGGGAGAGCAGCGCAGTGGTTACCGGAGGCGCCGCGTCCGGCACGCAGGCATTGGCTGCGTTGGACCAGTAAGCGGAGACCAGCGGTCCACTCGGCAATTGCACCGGAGGGGCGCTCTTGACTTCGCAGATATCGGCGGCTTCACCGGCCATCAAGATGTCTTCACTGAACTCACCCAGAGAATTTTCAATCCAGGCCTCCGTGAGGACGGGATCGGTGGATGCCTCGATAAGCTCGTGAGACGCATTGACGCTGACGCCATCGAGCAGAGAAAGTAGACTACCTTTCAGACCACGGGGATCCGGAACCTGTGCGGCACAGTCCATCGGGACCACTGTATAGGCGAAGCCCTGCGACACCAGGACAGGAACAGGCAATGGAGTAAACACGAGCTGCCACACAGCCGTGTTCCCAAAAAAATGATAAGCAGTGAAACCTCCGCAAGAACTGATGACTGCATCGTTGATCTGCGTCGCGCTCGGTATATAGACCGCATATACAGTATTGTTATCCGGCGTCGGAATCCCTGAGACGGTGCCAGTAAAGGGGATAGGCGACGGAAGCGTCATGCATTGCATCCACGCACTAATCGCGAAGAAATCCGTAATGCCGCCGATAATCGGAGAAGGGCACAAGCTGTTGGACGTGAAGCTGGTTTCGGTGGAACCGGTAAAGGATGCGGCGCCAACGCCGTATTCGCTAGCCGAGGTAAAGTAGATGCTATTCACCAGGCTCTTCGTGAACCCATCGATGTCAGTGGTCGTGGCGTCGGGGTTGTCGGAATCCCAGCTAGGATCGATATACACGTTATGAATTTTCGGGTTTGCCAAGACGCGCCCCCCGTTGTTGTCGAGGGTTTGCGCCGTGCCCGTGCTGGCAAACAGCAAGCTCCCCAACAACAGCGCTACGAGTGCGCCTAGGCCGGCTAGGAGCGTTCCAAGCGTGAAGGCCGAATTACAGGATCTAAGACGCTGCATGGAGCCCTCCTCTTCAGCCTCTTCTACCGGCGTTGCGTCCGGTTTCGCAATCGATTGAATTGAGCGTCAGTCGTGCCGACGCTCGGCGGTGGCGTTCGGCACGAATCGCAAATCGACCGTTTGGACTCTCAAAGACGACGTGGGTAGGCTCTTGGTGGTAGCGACAAATTGTCGGAAATGGCCACGAAGTGCGAGCGTTTCCGTCTCCTTCTCGCGCATGCTTGAGTGGTCGCTGAAGCGAACTTGTTTCATTGGGCCGGTCGATGATCTGGACGATCGCATCTGCGTTTGTCGTCGAAGAGCCACTAGGGCCAGGCTTCGTCCACGATGCACCGTCGCACGTCACCGTCACTGTGTTATTCCTCCCGTAAACGAGGGAGTTGTTCACTAATGTGCAGGCGACCGCGATAGCGGCCGTTGTCGGAGACGAGACTGAGATCGTCGCTGTCGTTCCGGTCAATGTAACTGCACCCGTCACTTGGACCGCGATCGGTTCGAGGTTGTGAAAAAACATGAAGCCACGACAATTTCCGCTGCTCGTGGAAGAGGGCGCTGTACACCAGATCCAAAAGCCAAATTGTGCCGGACCGGAGCACGTTGTATTCTTGCAGGAGAATGTACTCGGTTCCGCGCTGGCACTGAAGACGACCCCCGGAGAAGCAGTTGATTTTGCGGCCACATCCGCCCGAGCCGCACTCACAAAGAACAAACTCAAACCAAGAACCACGAGTGACAACTTCAGGATTAGGGCGTTCGTACCGCTTATCTGCGTTCCTTGAACTGGCCTCATAAGTCCTCCGTTGCGATAGGGCTGGAATCCTAGCAGCGCTTATGCTAATTACAAGTAACCTAAAAGGACCATATCCCGCCGTACATGGTCTGACGAAGGTGCCTTCATGCCCCTGCAGTGGCGCCCCATGAAACCGAACGATGTCGCGGGTTGCGCCGAACTCATCGGTGCCCACCCTGTCATCGGCAAAAGATACGGATCCGCGATCAAGGACCTACGCCGCTCCTGGCTTCGCTTGCTCGGCTCAGAAGCCATGACCACCGCTGTCTTCGAAGAGGTCGAAAAAGGCCGCGTCATTCTTGCTGGCGTCGGTGTAGGCGTGTTCGTGCGCGACGAATTCGTTCGCGAGTTGAAGTCGCGGTCACAATTCTGGTTCGGGCCCGAACTTGCCAAACGCGCCCTAAGCGCAAATTCCCCCATGCTCTCCGATAGAGAAGTTCGCGAAGCCAATTCCATCGAAGGACTCAACGAGCTCGTCTGGGAAACCCTTCCTCAGCGGAATTTTGCGGAATCTAGCGAGATGTTTCACCTGATGGGACGCGCCTACATCGAAATACATCGCGGGTTTCGTTTGAAGGAAATGATCACTTCTCAAGCCGAGAGCCCGCAGCGCCTGCAATGGGCCATCGACGCAGGCGGGTTCTGCTGGGATCCGAAAGCCGCGCGCTATGTGAAAACAATCAATAAAGGACCAGAGGAATTTGCCCGCTCTCCCCATATCGTGGGCATCACGCGGGAACTCGAGCGTGGCCGGCCTGGCTCCTGGGTTGGCACACTGTTTGACTACCAGCCACCGCTTTTTTACTTCAGCGCGAGCGAGCAGCGCATGTTGATGCACTCAATTTCCAATAACACGGGAACCAATTCGGCTCTGGCCCAGGAGCTGAACGTCTCTTTGCCGACCGTAAAAAAGATGTGGCTCTCCATTTACGACCGCGTCGCTGCACGCATCCCGGAATGGATGGCCGAAGATTCCCAATCCGCCGCCGATAGCAAACGCGGCAAGGAAAAAAAGCGCCGCCTCCTCGCGTATCTTCAGGACCACCCTGAGGAACTTCGTCCCGTATTGCGCCGCTCTAACGGCCAAATGCCTCGCCAATCTTCCTCCACTTTTCGTCCCTGAAATTGCAGACGAATGCCTCTACCTACGATTTCACGGAGATGCCAAATTTTCCGGCGGGCCAGTCTTCGGTTACGAAATCAAACTGCGATCTCTCCCGTTCAATTAACCGGGCGAATACGTTTTTGATTTTCGCGCGGGAGACCCGATGTATGCGGCGGGAATTTAGTAATCACCTCGGGGCGCAGCCGTCGTGGTCATCGAAGGTATGGATGTTCGCAGCATCATTACCGGGGCGCGTGCTCAAACGGACTACAGATCAGACAGGATTGGTTAGAGCAAGAGCTGTTGGCTGGCCTGCAGGATGCCGTTCTCCAGCCTCAAGCCATAGAGTACGCCGTACAGGAGTTTACCCGGCAATTGAAGGAAGCAACTGGAACGCTCTCACACGAAGTGGATCGGGCAACAACTCGAAGGAGCCAACTGGAGATTGAATTGAATCGACTCATCGATGCCATTGCTAGTGGTGCGCAATCTACCTTTCTGATAGATGCGATTCAACAGAAAGAGCAAGAACTGAAGGTGCTTGACGAGCGACTTAGCGCCGCGCGCGACGTTCTGCCGGCGGTTCAGCCAACGGAAATCGTAGATTTCGTTACCGACAAACTAACAGCACTTAGTAGCTTGCTGAATAGCGATGTAACGCAGGCTCGAGCCGAACTCCTTCGCCATGTGACAGAAATTCGACTGATCCCGCAAGAGACGAGCAACGGGGGGCGACCACGTAGCGGTGGGGAACTGGAATCTTCTTGGAAGTTGTCAAGAAATGGATCGAGCGCGCCACCTTCCCGGTGTACGCGCTCGGTTGGTTGCGGGGGCTTAATTTGAACCGACGAATTCCGGTGCCAGCTCATTTTGTCCGAATGCTTCGGAGTCCAGACGAACTCCATGCCTGCTGTTTGGCGTGTCGCCGCACGATCCGCTTACGTTTGCCGCCGTGGCTGGCCTGCTGATAGTAGTTGCGCTCCGTGCAGCCTACATTCCTGCGCGCCGTGCGATGCTCCTTGACCCGATAGTGGCGCTGCGTTAGGAATAACTGTCATCCTTTCATCCGCATCACCCCCTGTTCACATGCGGCAATCTTTCTAAACACCCCCGAAGTCCTCTCTTGGGAAGTGTGGCGCGCAAAGCGGATATCTTTGAGGTGGAAACAATTTGCGGCTATAACGCAGACGGTCTGCTTGCCAAGATCGCTTGCACGATGCAGCTCTGGTAATCGCGATAAACGCCTGATCAATCCCAGTCAAATACATGCAAGACGCGACCTGCATTGTCGTGGCACCTTGTGCGGTGTGCGGCAATTCGACTTTGTGGCCAGACAATTTGAGCTGGCAAGTCGCCGGCTCACGACTTTGCTTGTGCTTCGCCTACATGGTGGGTATGACTCGCGTCCGTGTTTGTTTGTCGCCCAACTTTTTCTGTCGGAGAGATTGTCGTGACCAAACATGAGAAGAACGTGTTCATACAGTTGGGCTGCACGGAGCCGGCGCTCCGTTCGCCATGATGCAGCCGATTTTCGATCCTGGGCACTGGAATACTTTTCGAAAACGCATCGGTGGCAAATCTCCCGTCCCCGTGATTGTGGGAATGTGGCCGCTCACCAGTTTCAAGCAAGCCTTGCGCCTGAACAACGAAGTCTCCGGAATCGTGACCCCCGAGCCCACTCTGTGCGAAATGGAAAAGGCCGGAGATGCCGCCCGCGAGCGAGCCGCGAAGGAGGCGACTATGAAAGGTTACTCGATCCGATTTCTTCTAGCCCTCGTCGCACTAGCGAGCTTGACGTACGCAATCGTCCCGCGCGCCTCCGCTGCCGATAAGCATCCATTCAGCGTTGACGACTACTCCGCCCTGCGCTTCGCGAGCGCCGTTTCCATCTCGCCCGACGGAAAGGTTATTCTCTACCGTGTATCCTTCGATGGTGCGTCCGGCCCCGTCGGCAAACACAAATGGTACCTGATCGACATTCGCGGTGAAAACCCACGAAAGCTCGATCTGCCCGAAAATTGTGAGCCGTCAGGTTTCACAAAAGAAGGTTCGCTCTACGGAATCTATCCCGTTAGCAAATTCGCGCAGCTCGCAACCGTGCCGCTCGAAGAAGGGAAGCTGATACAAATTCTCTCGCTGCCCTCAGGAATCCGTTCGGCGACCATCGAACGCGCTGCTCAATAGCACGTGATTTGCCACACTTGCGTCGGTCCCTGGCCCCGATTGCCGTAGACTAGCGGGTGACAAAACCGTCCCGCGGAGCGTTATGAACAGCCCTTCCACGCATGTCCTTGATGCCGGTGACTTGCAAGCAACATTTTGGCCCGCGGCTGGAATGCTCGGCGCTTCACTTCGCTTCGGTGGCGTTGAGCTTCTGCGCCGCGTTGACGATCTCGATGCCGCCCGCATCAAAGGGAGCACTGCCGGCATTCCACTTCTGTACCCTTGGGCAAATCGCCTCGGCGGCTTGCACTACCGCGCGGCTGGACGTGAGGTCTCGCTGGATTCCTCTTCGCCGCGTTTGCATTTCGATGATCACAAACTCCCCATGCACGGAGTTCCCTGGTCTCAATTGCAGTGGAGCGTTGTTTCGGGCCACGCGGATGCACTAACCGCGCGTTTGGATTGGTTAAGCCAGGAACTGCTCGCGATTTTTCCATTCCCGCATCACGTCGAGATGGCGGTGCGGCTGCGGCCTGTTGCTTTGGAGGTGCAAACTACGGTCTTTGCAGATTCAGGTTCAGCGGTTCCGATCAGTTTCGGTTTCCATCCCTATTTCGGCCTTCCCGGGATCCCACGGGCAGAGTGGATACTGAACGCTCCTGCCATGCGCAAGCTGGCTCTCGATGCGCGAGGGATTCCCACCGGCCAGGAAACTGGGTCGACTCCTCTCGCTGCGCGGCTCGGAAACACCGGCTACGACGATGGTTTTGCCCTTTCGGGTGAGCAGGCTACGTTCTCGATCGCCGGCAACGGCTACACCATCGCAATCGAATTCGAAAGCGGTTTCCCCTTCGGCCAGATATTTGCTCCGAAGGATAAGGAGTTCATCGCCATTGAACCGATGACTGCGGCCACGAACGCACTATGCTCCGGCGAGGGTCTGCGCGTGATTGCGCCGGGCGAGCACTTTATCGCCTCATTCCGAATCCACGTCTACCACGACGCGTGATCGCCGTGTGGGGAAAATGTCTCAACAAGTAGGTCGGGTCACTGATGCAGAGGAAAGTCTGCACGACCAGACTGTCGCACTCTAGGGTGCACTCCACAGGCCGCCGAAGCCGACACTTCTCACGAGAACAACTGGCACCCAGAAACGCTTGCTTCCGTTTTGGCCGTTACCCAGGAGTTTGTGCGCTCGATTCCTGCAAGCCGACTTATCCTCCAATTGGAACGACTTCCGGAGTGCCCGTTCAGGTGTAAAATCGCCTCTCGGCCAAAGACGGGAGTCCGGTCCATGAAAGCAATTCGCATGCATACGCAAGGCGGCTCTGAATTGCTGGCTTATGAAGACGCTCCAAAACCGGCTCTCCAGCCCGGAGATGCACTGGTCCGCGTCATCGCTACGTCGATAACGAAGACAGAATTAACCTGGGACGAAACCTATAGAGATTGCGATGGCCGGCCGCGGATTCCGACTATTCCGGGACACGAATTCGCGGGGATTGTCGATGCCTTGGCCCCGGAGGCTGCGGGTGTGCGCGTAGACGATGCTGTGTATGCACTTTCGTCGTTTTGCCGCAATGGCAGCGCTGCCGAATTCATCGCGATCCGCGCAGCGGACCTCGCGCCCAAGCCGCATTCGCTGAACTTCGAGCAGGCGGCCGCGGTTCCGCTTGCAGCCCTTACTGCATGGCAAGCCCTTTTTGATCACGCGAAAATTGAAAAAGGAGAGCGGGTCCTAATCCACGGCGCGGCGGGCGGCGTGGGGACGTACGCGGTCCAGCTTGCGAACTGGAAGGGGGCGCAGGTGATCGCTACAGCTTCCGCCAAAGACCACAATTTCCTCGGCGAGCTCGGCGCCTCGGAAGTAATCGATTACACCCACGAGCATTTCGAGGAAAAAGTGGAAGCTGTGGACATGGTGATCGACACTGTCGGCGGGGAAACTCAGCAGCGGTCCTGGGGCGTGTTGCGCCGCGGCGGGATTCTCATCAGCATTGTGAGCCCGGTGGCGGCCGAGAAAGCGGCTGCGCTCGGCCTTCGAGGAGCATTCTTCATCGTTGAGCCGAACCGCGCGCAACTCATCCAGATGGGTCACCTGATCGACAAAGGTACACTTCGCGTCGTCGTCGGAGCGGTGCTTCCGCTTGCGAGAGCCCGCGAAGCTTTTGAGCAAGCATCAGCCGGCCACAAACGCGGAAAAACTGTGTTGCAAGTGGCCGCCGCCGAATCCGCGAAAGCATAGTCCGCTCGAACCCATTCCGAAACATAGAAGCGCAGACCAAAAGTTCGGGATCGACCGAAGTCCTAATAGTCGCCCTAATGGCCATCAGCTTCCGAATTGTCGGCAAGCTGGAAGGAATCCGCGCCTCCCAAGGTGTGCACGACAAAACTGTCTCACTCTAGGGGGTCACTCCAGACTGGATTGTTCTGTTGGGCGGCTTTCAGCAGCCACCGCTCGGCCTCCAACACATCTCGCTCAACACCTAAGCCAAGCTGATAGAGCGGCGATAATTGAGTCTGGGCATTCGAGTTGCCCGCAATTGCGTGGAACAGCGTCATCTCGACGACACGGTCGTACTCTCTTCGCTCGAACGCGTCCATGGCTTCATCTGAGTTGAATTCTGAGGAATTCACGACCGCCAATAAAGCATCGAGCCGCGCTCCCATGCACGAAGTGCAGATGTCCGGTAACGCGACTAGGCTTCTGAACTCGCCATTGCGAGCGCAGCAAGCAACTCCTCGTCGCTAAAAGCCAACAAAAAAAGAGATTCCATGTCGCAGCACACCTCAAAATGACGGCCCGAAAGAGTTTTTCAACAAACTGCTAATCGAGATTATTCTCGGCAAAGAATAGTCGTCCCGGTGAAACCGAGTCCGTGAGAAACCACCTCGCGCCTATGGCGCTTACGGATTCTGGATCGTAGCGTCTATCTAGATACGAGTTCTCAGAATGGCCAGCTGCAAATTCGGATTGTGTCCTCGGAGGAAAGCAATGAAGATCTGGCAAAGCTGTTTTGTGATGTTGCTCTTAACGTTCATCGAGAATGTAGCTCATGCGCAAGGAAAAAAGGCTCCGTGCCATGCGCCGGAATATCGTCAGTTCGATTTCTGGCTGGGCGATTGGGATGTTCACTCTCCCGACGGACCGTCAGTGGGGCACAACCTAGTGACCGCGGAGCAAGATGGTTGTTTGCTGATCGAACATTGGACGGCTCTGACTGGTGGAGTAACTGGGACGAGCTTCAACTACTACGATGTGCGAGACAAGAAATGGCATCAGCTCTACTTAGACAATTCAGGCAATGCGGGCAATTTTCCTGCGATGAGCGGTGACTTCATTAATGGAAAGATGGTGCTCTTAAGCGATGAAAAGCAGACTCCGGTGTTCCGTTGGAGTTGGTATGTCCTCGGCCCAGGAAAAGTCCGCCAAATGGCCGAAAAGTCAGAGGATGCTGAGAAGACCTGGAAAATCATTTGGGATTCTGTATACGTGAAAAGTGAAACCTCTTCTCCCGGGAAAAAATGAGGCGAAGGGTGGTTAAAGGCAGGACTAAATCATGATTAACGCGGTCATCGGAATCATAGGATGGGTTTCCTAGACTCCTCGGAATGACCTTTCAAGGAGAAGGATGTTGTGGCCTTCGGGGTCGTGCAGGACGGCCCAAGTACGTTCGGATTGAACCAAGCGATCCTGCCCGATAGCCGCTACCGCTGATCTCAGGTCCGGCACTTCAAAGAAGAGAACCGCCTTATCTTTCGACGGGTACGACTCAGCTCCCTTCCGTTCGAGGCAAACGAAACCTGCCTCACCATCGAACTTGGCGTGGTGACCGACCAGTTCATCGGAAACTTCAAGGCCCAGCGTTTCGATATAGAACCTCTTCGCCGTTTCCAAATTCTCGAACTAAAGTTCAACACCCACGAATCGCGCCCGAATCCGTTCCATAAAAGGCTCCTCCATTTCGAGTATGGTGCGGCAGCGCACTGGATTCCCACAAGCTCTATCGGGGTTACGCGACGCCCGTCCGCGATGATAGTATGAATGCAACAAACAAACCGTCAGTTACTCCGTTTCTAGGAGTTCGAACGTGATTAGATTTAGGCTGTTGACTACCCTTGCGCTTGCGATCGCTGTAGCCGGCGGATGTGACGGGTCGCATCGAGCGAACCTTGCGGATGAGGAAGCAGCCATTCAAAGGACTGACGCTGACTGGCTCGCCGCTGCTGCTTCGCACGACCTAAATCGCGTGCTCCCGTTCTGAGCCGACGATGCGACCATACTTGTGCCCGGAGTGCCACCGATCGTAGGAAAGGAAGCGATCCGTAAATACGTTTCGGAGTCGTTTGCCACACCAGGATTCTCCATCACCTGGAAGACTGAGAAAGTGGAAGTCTCCCAATCGGGCGATTTGGCATACTCCACCGGAAACAACCGAATATCCTTAAATGGTCCTGATGGCAAGTCTCTGACGGAAGAAGGCAGAGGCGTGACGATCTGGAAAAAACAGACTGATGGTTCCTGGAAGTGCGTCTTAGACGTGACGAGCCCCGCGGAGGCTTCGAGTGTAAAATAACCTGATTGGCGGGGTTGCCAGGAAATCTCCCATCCGATTTTGTTCTGCTCTGCAAACAACGCGCTTGGGTTAAGGGTCGTCCTATCGCGTCCGGCGTGGCCTATACTCGGGCTGCCAGGAGGGCTGCGAGATGGAAAGCACGTTGAAGAAATCCTTTTCTTCCAAATTGCAGAAGAGCCACAAAGGCGGATGGACTTATGTGGTCTGGCCGAAGTCAGTCATGTTTTTTGGCACACGTGGTTTGGTTAAGGTCACAGGTACAATTGATGGGCACCCCTTCAAAAGTTCATTTATGGCCATGGGCGACGTTAGGCACATGCTGCCCGTCAAGCTAGAGATACGCCGAGCGATCGGAAAAGAGGCGGGCAACATCGTGAAGGTGAAGTTGGAAAAGCGGATAGGCAAGCGATGATTTACGCGAATTGAGTCCGCGACCAGATTGATCCAATTGCACTTGTCCAGTAACGCGTGCCAGCTCAACCGGTCGGTGCAACACCATTCAGTGCATTGATTCGACTATGCTTCCGCGGAAGGGCCATCTTTTTGGCTATGCTCGGCCAAAATCTAGCCAGGGCGGCGTTCTGGCTGGTCTAACCCTAGCAGGCGAGTTTAGGTTCTGTTTTCAATGCAAGGTGGGTTGGAGCTTAGTGTTGCGTCGACCCATTGAGACCACCCGACTTACCGTCCATTTGAACTGAATTACCGGAAGTCCAGCCAGCAGCGAGCAATGTCGCATTGCGGGTGACCGGTCCGATACTGCTTCCCGATGGCCTCGGTCGCTGCTGCATAATGAACCGTGACCCCAATAGCATCTCCCGCCGCCGGGCGCATCGACGGCATAGACATCCTCCGCAGCCTTGCGATTTTCTTTGTGTTGATGAACCACGTCAACATTCGCCTGTTCATTGCCAAGGTACCTTACACCAACGGACTACCGGACCAGCTCGTTTCTTCATTGGTGTGGAATGGCCAACTGGGTGTTCAGATTTTCTTCGCGGTCTCAGGTTTCCTGATCACCTCAACGACAATTCGAAGATGGGGATCGCTTTCCCGCGTCCGTGTGCGTGGTTTTTACCTCATGCGGTTCGCTCGTATTGCTCCATTACTCTTGTTGTTAACCATACTCAGCATCCTCGATATCGCCCAATTCAAGGACTTCGTCGTCTCATCGAAAACGGGCGGCCTCGCGCAAGCGCTTTTTGCAGCACTCACGTTTCACGTCAACGTCCTGGAGGCCAAGCGGGGCTATCTTCCCGGTAATTGGGATATTTTGTGGTCTCTGTCTGTGGAAGAGGTGTTTTATTTCTTTTTTCCTCTCGTCGCCCGATTGTTTGGCCGCGGAAAGATACTCATTGTTCTGCTGATCGGGTTCGTTGCACTGGGACCGTTGGCACGTACCGTGCTGACTCAGGGCAATGAGATTTGGAAGGAATACTCCTACCTGGGAGGCATGGATGCGATCGCCTTGGGATGTCTCACAGCCCTGTTGGTCTCGCGATTCCGTTTCTCGCGTCCCGTTCTTTGGACACTCGGTTCACTCGGTATTTCACTCTTAGTTTTTTGCGTTGTTTTTTCGCTCCGAGTTGAGGCTTGGGGACTAGATCACACGGGGCTCGATATGACGATCCTCGCTCTCGGCACCTGCATGATCGCCGCGTCGGCTGCGCAGACAAAGTGGCAGAGCGCGCATGTACTGTATCCTTTTTTGACTTTGGGCCAGCGTAGCTACGAGGTCTACCTCACGCATATGTTTGTCGTCTTTGCCTTTTTTCAACTGTTTGTTCTAGCTGGGAAGCCGATGGGTGCTGTACTCCCCCTGTTCATTGTCGTCGTCGTTATCGCGGGTCTTTTGGGCGAAGTGGTTGCCAGGTTGTACTCGGAACCGCTGAATCGCTTCATCCGAGATCGTTGGGGAAGTCGACCAAGCAGCGTTGGTTCGTTAGTCGACGCCGACACGGGTAACAGATAGGAACGGGAGCGCCTGCTAACCAGGCAGGAGCTCTCACCCTCCGGCGCATCTTCGATAACTTATAGCGTTCCATCAATTCCGTCAGTTGCCTGATCGCACGATGCACTGCTGATGCGGCGACAACCGCCCGAATCTAACGGTCGTGCTCACGGTGCAAGTTCTGGTTTGGATGCCAATGCTCAAGTAAAACGATGCTTAATACGTTTTCGCGAAGTACAGGAAACGGGTGGATCGAGTCTTTCGGCAGAGAACCGGATGTTCTTACACAGTTCAATTCACTGGGAAATAGGAGTTTGGCCCCCCGGGCAGGATTCCACCCTACAGCCTATCGGTTAAGAGTCGAGGGAGTTCAGATCTATGTGTCCTATCCGGTGTCGCATTGAAGAAACTGTTAGCTATTTTTCCTCGATGGTATCTGCGGGTACAGAACGCACGCGCAATCGACAAACACTTCGGCAGTCCGAACCGCAGACTTCTACCGTCTAAATTGTGTGCTCAGAAAGGCAAATCTGTTGGCTTGTTTTGCTCTCGAAGCCCGAGTGTTCGATAAAAAGAACGTAATGTGTCTAGATGCCCGAAACCGTATTCGGTTCGAGCTTGCCGGCGACGGAACGTTGCTCGATGATTTGGGCACATCCACGGGAGCGCGCAGCGTCGAACTCTATAACGGCCGCGCTGAAATCCGTTTGTTGATCAACGGCGGCAAATCGGCGGTCAGCGTCTCTTGCGCAGGCGTGCCGACTGCGTTTTTGGATGTAAGTCAGACGATCGAAAGCGTACCTCCCGCACGCACCACCTGCTCAACAGTTCGGTTTCAACCATTAAATCATGTCGGGCAAGGTCTCGTTCGGTTGATTGACTCATAATTTTCCGGGCTTTTTCGCGAAACAGCCCGGAGACGACGTACCCCATCTCTGCTTCGTTGTTGGCGAAACGATTTTGGATTTCGTGTGGCGTCGCTGCTCCCAAGGGCATGGTAATTCACACGACCCTGGTAGGCTTAAGACTCAACGAAGTCAACCTTTCCCGTCGAACTGCACTTCAACTGGGTCGCGGCTCATCGGAACGTGGGCTCTGCGGAAAGCAAGGCCTCAAGCTCTCCTAACAGGAAATGCAGCGGTAGAGGCGCGCGCTTGCCAACCGATGGATGGATCTGACTCAGATCGCATCTGCAAGACCTTAGCCCATCGGCGTACGCTTGTCCGCATTCTCGGCGAGGAAGGCGGTCAAGCGTTTCGCGCATATGAATCCTTGCTACGCGTCGTCGGAATCTTTCTGCGCACCGCATCAATCTCTGCGGCAAACACGACTATAATCGTTCGGGCTACCGTGTCTCCGGAAAGGATCGCGTTCGAATTATGACGTCCAAGAAGCCCGTTTCGCTCGACAAAGCCTATCCTGAATTCGTAGCGAAGCTCGTTGGTTTGCTCGAGCAAGCGCGGCGGAATTCGGCACGTTCTGTCAACGCTCTGATGACTGGGACCTATTGGGAGATTGGGCGCCGGATTGTGGAACAGGAGCAGCGCGGACAAAGGCGGGCGCAGTACGGAAGGGCTTTGCTTTACCGCTTGGCGGTGGATTTGACCTCGCGGTTTGGAAAGGGCTTCTCCGCACGGAACTTGCTGGCTATGCGAGAGTTCTTCTTGGCCTGGTCAATTCCGCAGACAGTGTCTGCGGAATCGCTCGAACCGGGCCAGACCGGGGATACACAAGAGAATCCGCAGACGGCGTCTGCGAAATCCCCAGGCTTGGCTCGGCCGTCCCCGTTTCCCCTACCCTGGTCTCATTACGTTCGGCTCCTCTCGGTCAACAACCGCCAAACCCGCGACTTCTACGAAGCAGAGGCCCTGCGGGGCGGTTGGTCCGTCCGCCAGCTCGATCGCCAGATCGCGACCCAATTCTTCGAGCGCACCCAGTTGTCGCGAAACAAGGCGGCGCTTCTGCGCCAGACTCAGCCCGCTGACCCAGTCGGTTCGTTGACGCCCGAAGAGGAAATCAAGGACCCCTTCGTTCTGGAATTCCTGGGACTCAAAGATGAATATTCAGAAAACGCCCTGGAAGAAGGGTTGATCCACCGGCTGCAGGAGTTTCTTCTCGAACTCGGCAGCGACTTCGCGTTCCTGGCTCGGCAAAGACGCCTGCGCGTCGGCGACGAGTGGTATCGCATCGATCTGCTGTTCTTTCACCGACGACTGCGCTGCCTGGTAATAATCGATTTGAAGATCGGAAAATTCACCCACGCCGATGCAGGACAGATGAATCTCTATCTGAACTACGCCCGCGAGCACTGGACTCTGCCCGATGAGAACCCACCCCTGGGATTGATCCTTTGCTCGGAGAAGAACGAAGCCGTCGCTCACTACGCGCTGGGAAATCTCCGCAACAAGGTTCTGTCCAGCCAGTACAAGCTCGCGTTGCCGGGCGAGAAGGAACTCGCCAAAGAAATCGCCAAGACCCGAAAAGCGCTCTTGCAGCAAACAAAAAGAACCCAGTAGTCGCCACACTGCTCGGCTCGCTTGGCGGCTGGAGACATCTTGGCGTGCGGCATCACGAACTTGGGCGCACAACGCGACCAAATCATGGCGTGATTCCAGCCCGTCGCGGCATCGGGCGTTATGAAGCAGCCGCACGGTCAGCTTCCGAGTGGCCCGTAAACCGGAGGGCCCCTGCTCCCTAGGCAGGTGCTTTCACCATGCTCCGGGCACGCGACAACTCCTGCCGTTCCATCAATTTCATACAGTGCTCCTGCTCCGGAAGCGCGTTCGGGCACTCTGAAGACTCCGTTGTTTGTCCTCGGTTTTCAATGTTTTCAACAATTTCGGGGGATCTGCTCCTCGCTCGAAGCAGGCTTCGCGGCCGCAATTACATAAGGTTTTGCTACAGCTGGGCTCGAGAACTGTCGGGGTAAATCCCTAGCCAAGTTATGCGCCTATCACTTTGAAACTAAGCCAAGAAAGTCGCGAGTCGTCGCGGACCGTGAAGTTGGACCGAGTGACTCGAACCAGAGCGATACTTGTATGGACTGGGCATTCGGAGGGTTGGCTTGAGTGTGAAGAGCTCTGGCATGGTTTAACTCGGCCAGGCCAACAGTACCTTAACCGAGGGACGAGCGACGATGCCGAAGCCAAAGTTACTTTCCGGGACGCCGAGTCCTGAAAAAATAGTCAACTGCCCGGTGACTGACGGTGCGCCCGGGGTGGGGAAATTGCTGCAGTCCAACCCATCCCAAGCGTACAGTCGAAAAATGGAATGAGCCCTCGAATTGGCACCACTCGCGACAGGCACAATTCCTGTCAGAGGAAGTGCGAATCGAGGGAACGATAATCCCGGAAGTTGCAATGCAGAACGGTGGCACTGCTGAGGACCGGCGAAGACTTGGGCGAACTCGCGAGTTGTTTGACGTGTTTGCCAATCGTCGGGTCAATTGGCGTGCCGTCTAACGACACCAGAATAGAGTTGTACACAGTTGTCCCGTATCTGTTGTCTCCGAGCGTTATTGCGCTGCGAAGACTTGCCACGCAGCCGCGAACGCGTCCGGAAGACCGTAGACGTCCATTGCGGTGATCAGAATTGCGCTGGTCCAGCCGGCACTCCCTAGAATCCACCCGTTCTTCCAAGTCCCCATCCGCCTAGTCGAACTCGTGAACTGCAGGAGGGGGAACATCGCAAATGGAAGCTGGAGCGCTAGCACCACCTGACTCAGGGTCAGCAGATCGGTAACGCTGCTATCGCCTCGCGCACCGATAACAATCACCGCTGGTAGGATTGCCAATGTGCGGGTGATAAGTCGCCGCACCCAAGGTTTGATTCGCCAGTGCATGAAGCCTTCCATCACGACCTGACCGGCGAGGGTACCCGTGATGGTGCTGCTTTGGCCGCTCGCCAACAGAGCCACAGCAAACAGCGTGCTCGCAGCAGCTGTACCCAACAATGGCGACAGCGTCAAGTAAGCGACCCGGATCCAATCGCTGTTGGCCGTGAAACTGACGACCTGACCGCCGGATGCGATGACGCTTTCCTTGCCAAAGAACACCATCGCCGCTAGCACCAGAATAGCCGCATTCACCAGGAAGGCGACCGTGAGCGCTGTTGCCGAGTCTATCGTGTTGAAGCGGATCGCGCGCCGAATGTAGTCTTCATCTTTCCGCAACTGACGGCTCTGTACGAGCGCCGAGTGCAGATAAAGGTTGTGGGGCATCACCGTCGCACCGATGATCCCGATCGCGACGTATAACATTCCTGCTTGGCCAAGTCGGGGCGAAATCAAGACCCGTCCCATCTCCAGAAAGCTCGGCCGGGTCTGCGGAAGAATGAAGATTTCAATGAAGTAGCACACCCCGATTGTTGTGATTAGCAAGAGAACGATTGCCTCGATCGTGCGCATCCCCAACCCTTGCAAGGTCAACAGGAGCAGCACGTCCAAGCCAGTAATTATGACCGCCCAGAGCAGTGGAATATGGAACAGCAGGTTCAGGGCTACAGCGCTCCCGAGCACCTCCGCCAAGTCGCAGGCGCCGATGGCCACTTCGCTCATCATCCAGTTGGGCCAACGGGTCCATCTCGGATACCAGTCACGACAACATTGAGCGAGATCCTTTCCTGTCACCACTCCCAGTCGAGCGCTAATCACCTGCATGAAGATGGCCATCAGGCTGGCCACTCCGACCACCCACAAAAGTTCGTACTTGAACAGAGCGCCGCCTTGCAGGTCGGTTCCCCAGTTGCCAGGGTCCATATAGCCAACGCTGACGAGAATAGCCGGCCCAGCGAAGGCCCGCCACTGCTGCCAGAAGCCAGCGTGAGGATGCGGGATCTTGACGGAGCCGTGCATCTCCTCCAAAGATAGGTGTAGGCTGCTTGGAAGCCTGGTTCCCACTCGGTTTCCTCTTAGCCTCGGTATATTATCAGAGTTAACCGCAGTTAACTAACAGCGGAGTGCCAGCGACCCGGCTGCCAGAGTGCTTCTCTCCTAGCCTAGGCACTTTTTGGGAAAATCAACCAACCGCCGGCGCCAGAGCTGCTCAGGGACAAGCGTACCGGAACCGTTATAAAGGGAGCGCTGATGACTCGCCTGAATACATCACGGCCACCGCAGGAGCAATTCAGAATCATTTTCCCTTGTTTCGGCATGCTGCCTGGTGACGATAGCTTTCATTAGCCGCTGCCACTGCGTAGGCCATGCCGCGTTCCAGCACCTGGCTGCGTTGCGGTTCATCGAGTACAGTGCTATAGATTTTGACGATGGACTCCACAACCAGCGGAGGATTTTCCTGAAAGATGTAGTGTCCGCTGCCGTAGGCGACAATTCCTTCGCGATTTGGCGCGGCCGCCGCAAATTGCTTGTGGCACGCTAGCCAGCGCGCTTTATCTTCGGCATCGCTATAGGGTGTGAGTTCGGAGACCAGATCGACAACCGGAATCGATGCTGGAAACGCGGTTTTTCTCATGATATGGACGCTGTCTGGATAATTGACATAGATGTAATATCGCCCCAGGTTCGTTCTCTGGAGGGCCTCAAGATCTGGCACCATCGCCTTCATGGAGTCCATCATCTTGTCGAGATTCGCATCGGGGGTAAACATACAGGCGTAGCTCGAGTCGATCAACACGGCAGCCTTTACTCGATCAGGGTGTCTGGACGCGAAAAACTGTGAATAGAAGCCGCCGAGCGAATGCGAGACCAATAGGACGTCGCCATCGTAACCCAGCGCTTTGAGGCCGGCCTCAAGGTCTTCGACTCCATTCTCAAGTCCATGTTTGCGGCTCGTGTCTGCGCTATCGAATTCGCTCTTGCCAAATCCAAGTCGATCGTAAGTGATGAGGGTAGCGCCAGTGATCTCGGACAGCGGCTTCAGGATGCCATCCCACACGCTGCCGTCATCTCCTCCGCCAGCGTCAAACAGGATCGGGATTCCCGTTCCTTGGACTACGTGAAAATGCAGGCGACCCCCACCCACATTGACCATCACATCGTTCTCTTTGGATTGACGCTTCGCGGCCACGCAGAAGACAAGAGAGAGCATCAACAAGACAGCGCGATTTTTCATTTAGCCTCCCTTCGCCTATACGAACAATCCAGTGCGAGGGTTCCACGAATTTTGACCGACGTCGAAAATTCGCAGTCTACCGGATTGCTACCGCCCCCAAGTACCGGACGGGACGGTTTTCATCATCCAGCGCAGTACGTGCGGTGTTCTTTTGCAACGGACAGCGGTCTGGAGGCGAGTCCGCCGCGTTTTGCGGCGAGACGGACAAGTAGATCAATCGGCAATCGCGGATCTTGGACGTGAGAAGGGCATACGTCCACGCCCATCGAAGATTTCTCCGGCAATAATCCGGGACGATGTTGCAAGCGGATCGTATTGGAAGGCGTCGACTTTCTTTTTGAAAATTGGCGCAGAGTGAGAATTGGCGTCCCGGGTCGGTAGACGGCGGCAGAACCTATTTTGACCGCCTGGTAACCGTCGATTTCCAAATCCTGCCAAGCTTCGATAGTTTCGATGTTGGAGAACTGGGGGCTACGGTGCGCCTGCAAATTCTCTAAACATGATTCCGTCGGACAGTGCGGAAGTCTCGGCCGTCCGCCGGCCAGCGGTTGCTTTCAATCTGTGGCGGCACCCAATTGTCGAAGGAGGTTCGAAAACCGCCGCTGCAATGGAATCTCGCCGGTCACCCCTTCGACAGCGCCTGGATGAATTTATCAGGCTTCGTGTCGAATGCCACCTTGTGATCCTTCATGCAGAAATAGTAGGTCTGACCCTTGTAAACCTCCGAAAGCGCGACTTTGCGGTCCACTTCCATCCAGCAGACCGCGCAAATGTCACCCTCCGGTTTCACTGCGAAAATAGAGTTGGACTTCGCGTCCATCCAGCCCTGTCCCTGATATTCCAACTGAAATGCAGTGCGCTCGATCGCTTCCGCGCCAAAATATCGCCCGATGACGCGTAGCGCCAGATCCATGCCGGAGGTCAGGCCGCCGGCAGTGGCGAGATTGCCTTCCTCGACGAAGCGTGCACCCCGCTTCACTTGAACGTCGGGAAAGTGCATCTCTAGTTCTGCATAAGCCGCATGGTGAGTAGTAGCCGCCTTACCATTCAGAAGTCCGGTGGCCGCCAGTACAAACGCCCCGGTGCACACCGACATGGTTACGTCAGTGTTCTGCGCCGCTTTGCGGATCCACTGCAGCATTGCGTCCGTGTCACCGTTTTGCGCGGGAATGATGATCACCTTCGGTTGTGGAGCATTCTGGAAACTGTAGTTGGGCACGATCTTCATACCGCCACTGACCGTAATCGGCTCCAACGTTTCCGCAACGGTGTATAGATCGAACGCGTTGTCCATCATCCCCCGGCCAGGAATCGTCGCGTTCTCAAAAACTTCCCATGGTCCGGCAAAATCAATCACCACTGCCCCTTTGGAAAGCACAACGGCCACTGGTATCGCACCGCTAGCCGGTGGCTTCAGCGGGCTCAGTGCGACTGCTGACTTCGCAGGATTGTCATCAGGGAAGACCTCGGTTGAGCGGACGAGCTGCGTCGCCGAAAGCGACAGCGGAACAGCCGCAGCTAAACCAAGCGCGCCCGAAGCCTGTAGCAATTCCCTGCGAGTGAGAATCCTTTTCTTCATATAAACGTTCCTCCTTACCTGAAAGTTGAGATAGCGTTCCAGTTGTTCATTGCGCAGCGCGATGCGTGCTGTTCCGCTGCGTACCGTACTCTATCGCGCTAAGGACGACTATACCGTCACGCGGTATAGTACGTGGCACGTTCGCGGCCATCCCGGAGTTTGCATAAGTGCTGGAAAATCAGGGGCGCTGCGCCGCCGCGCCTAATTTGTGCACGCTTCTGCTGTGCGCTCGTGGGACGAAGGAATTCCGCGAGCGGACAACACCCGGCATTTGCCCGCTACGAAGAGGATTTGCTTCGCGGGAGACGCTAGAACGAAGACTTGCGACTGAAATTCGAAAGAAGCGGGAAGATGGGGCACAGCCGGGTTGATAACAAGCGTCACGGACATGCTCCGGAGGCGAGATGAGCGAATTGCTGACCGAATTTTGTGGAAAATGCGGTGCCGAGATAGACCCTGCAGAAAGAGTCGATTTCACCCTTAAAAAACGGAACGAAAGTGTGTGAATCCTGCTTCGTGAAGTAAACTCCTACGATCCAGTCGGCAACCGGCTGAGTTCACTGGGCGTGGCGCCATACAGCGTCAATACGTCGCACCCCCAAATTCGTTGTATCGGCGTCAGGCGAAGCGTACGATGGCGCGACTCGAGGCCGGATCCAAACTTCCTGATGAAATGCTCTTCTTGCGCGCGTGAGTTACCGGATGGGGCGGCGTTCTGCCCTGCGTGCGCGACGCCTGTGGATTTCAGTTCGACGCCGACCGTGACGCGGGCTGACTCTCCGGCGGCCCGCGCTATCCGAGCCGGTATGGAAGCTCACGCGGATCGCGAGGGCGACGCAGCGCCGCCGGAGCGTGGCGGGTCTGGGCCGCGGCAAACTCCGGCTTCGCATCCTTCCGATTTTGGCTACGAAGCCCGCTACGTTCCCGGCACCACGCTGCTCGACCGCTATCGCATCGTTTCGCCGCTCGGGAAAGGCGGCATGGGCGAAGTGTATCGTGCCGAGGATTTGAAACTTGGGCAGACTGTGGCGCTGAAATTCCTGCCCAAGTCTCTCGCGCGAAACGAAGAAGCTCTGGCGCGATTCACGCGCGAAGTACGCATGGCGCGGCAGGTTTCGCATCCCAATGTCTGCCGCGTCTTCGATATTGGCGAAGCAGACGGGCAGACGTTCCTCACCATGGAGTTTGTGGATGGCGAGGACATGTCTTCGCTGATGCGGCGCATCGGCCGCCTGCCCGCGGACAAGGCGCTGGAAATTGCGCGCCAAGTTTGCGCGGGGCTGGCAGCTGCGCACGAGCTCGGCATCATCCATCGCGATCTGAAACCCGCCAACATCATGCTCGATGGACGCGGCCGCGCGCGCATCACCGATTTCGGGCTGGCCGGAGTGGCCACCGAAATGAAAGGCGAAGACGCGCGCGCCGGAACGCCCGCCTACATGTCACCCGAACAATTTTCCGGCGGCGAAATCACGCCCAGGAGCGACCTATACTCCCTCGGTATTGTTCTCTACGAGGTTTTCACAGGCAAGCGACCGTTTGCGGCGTCAACCGCAATCGAAATGGCGCAGCACCGCGAAAAGAGCGCGATCACCCTACCTTCCGCGTATGTAAAGGAAATCGATCCGCTAGTCGAGCGGGTGATCATGCGTTGTCTCGAGCAAGATCCAGCGAAGCGTCCCGCATCGGCAATCCAAGTTGCCGCTGCGCTTCCAGGGGGCGACCCTCTGGCTGCGGCACTCGCAGCGGGAGAAACACCTTCGCCCGAAATGGTCGCGGCCGCAGGAACCGAAGGCGCGCTCGCCCCGTGGATCGCGTGTTCGATTCTGGCTGGCTTCATTCTGCTTTTGTGCGCCAATGTTTTTCTCTCTGAACGTTCTCAACTAATAAATCTTCTCCCTGCCGGGAAATCTCCTGAAATCTTGCAAGAAGATTCGAGGAACATCCTTAAGAGCATCGGTTACAACGTTCCGGTGGCGGATTCCGGTTATTGGTTGAGCATCGAAGACGACTATTGGTCTTACAGCTCTCAGATTTCCGCTCCCGAACGGTACCGCATGGTTGGAACTGATTTTCCTTCGCCCGTGCGCTTTGCTTACCGCCAGAGCCCCGCGCCTCTTCAGACAACTTTTCCCTACCAGGTCGCGCGCTACAATCCGGCTCACCCAGCTCCCGGAGATTCAATCGTAGAGCTGGATGAGCAGGGGCTCCTCAGTTCGTTGCGCATTACCGCCGTCACGAATTCGCAACAGGATTCAAAACATTCCGATTCCCAAGCTCCTGCTGGCTCATCCCTTGCCGAGCAACAGGTTTGGCCGACTCTATTTGGGGCTGCCAAACTGGACATGGAGAAGTTCAAATCTGTCGACGCGGATTGGTACCCGCGCGAAATCATGGATCGACAGCTCGCGTGGGAAGGCCAGCAATTCGGGAAGCGAATCCGCGTCCACGCTGGTACGATTGGTGGGAAACCCGTATATTTCGAAGTCTTGGCGCCGTGGAAGAAAGAATCCGCCAGCGAGTACAACTCGAGTTTGGGTGCATACAGGCTCGTGAACGTTATCAACTTAACGCTTGCGGCCTCGCTATTTTGCCTTGCTTCCTTTTTGGCCATCCGCAATCTTCGCAGGGCGAGGAGCGATGCGCGGGGCGGAATCCGAGGCTCGGCCCTGCTATTCGTCGCGCTCTCAATTTCGATCATCCTCGATACCCACTGGGCTGGAGATGCACTATGGGGATGGGACTGGTGGCAATTGTGCGTGGCCCTTCCGGCTGGACTGGCGCTCCAGTACGCAGCATTTTATGTAGGTTTCGAGCCTTACTTTCGAGGGACGTGGCCGGAGCTGTTAATTTCTTGGTCACGCTTTTTAGCGGGTGACACTCGCAATCCGCTCGTTGGCCGAGACGTTTTGGTGGGAGCGTTTGTCGGCGCGGCGGCGGCCGCTCTGTACCAATCGTTGGTAGCGCTACCCTACTGGTTTTCGATCAAATCTGTAACCCCGGAGTTTACAGTTAATTCTGGCCTCGCCTCGTTTATTGGAGGATTGTCTGCCGGCATCGTAAATCCGCTCTTGAATGCGATAGGGAGTTTGGCGTTCTTGTTTGTAACTCTGAAGTTGCTGCGGCGAAAGAGTATCGCGGTCCTGGCCATGTGCACAGTCTGGACGATGTTTTCCTTACAAACCGAAAATCCCTGGGGCCTGCTACCGATTTCGATCCTGATCGCTGTTTTAATGACTATCTGTACGCTGAAGAACGGCGCACTGGGGATAGTCGTTGCGATGTTCGTGGAATTTACGATTCGCTACCAGCCGCTGACCTGGGATTTCTCACGATGGTACGCGCCCTATTCGATGATAACGCTGCTCGTGATGCTGGCAATCGCGTTCTATGGCTTTTCATGTTCTCTGGGTGGACGCTCACTTCTCGGCGACGAACTCGGAAGCTGATCCACAGGGCGTTCCGAATTGGGCCTGAACCTGATCGTCACCAATTTTGGGGGCGTATAGATCACGGGCCGTCCAGTGCCCGATTAACGTTAGTGCTCTATCGGAGGCGCGTTTTCGCAGAAGCGTGAAGTCGGGCGAGGTGCTCTGCGCAGGTTCGATAGAGCCGTTGGAAGGGAGCCGCTGGCGGTTGCAGTGGATGCGGGCCAAGGGCTGGAGCCGATCTAACGGCTATGGGAATTGAATCTTTTTTCCTCTGTAGTCTATTGATTTTGCATAGCTTAGGAAAAACAGAGAAAAACGAAAATCGCTGTTAAAGGCGCTACGTTGCGGCATAACGTGAGGAGCATAGCCCGCGCAGTGCTCCGCCGCGCGGGCGGCCTCCCGTAGGTGAAAATCGCTCGCAATTGTGTCCGATACCGGCAGCGCGATTTTGAAAATTGGATTGCGGGCTGTATCGTACCCCTCGATGCGGAACCATCAAACGCTACGAGGAGGGCTTGATGGTTTATAGACGCGGCCGAATCTGGTGGTACAGCTTCCAATTTCACGGTCGACACGCACAGGAATCGAGCGGGTTCGCGAATAAAGCACGTGCTCTTCAAGCTGAAGCGAAGCGGCGATCGGACCTGCTCGATCGCCGAGCAGGATTCAAAAAAATCAAACTGCCGCCAAAGTTCGAGGAGTTCGTGAAGCAGTTTCTCGAGTGGTCGAAGCAGCACCACAGACCTAAAACATACGAATTCCACGAGTTGAATTGCAAAACGCTGAAGCGGTTCTTCCGCGGGAAGTACCTCGATCAAATCACGAGCGCGATGGTCGAGGATTTCAAATGTGCGCGGAAGCAAGAGCGGATTCAGTGGGCGAAGGATCGCTCCGTCACGGGCGCGACCGTGAATCGCGCCCTCACTACGCTCAAGCTTCTATTTCAGCAGGCAGAGCGCAGCGGCTACGCCGTTCGGAATCCCGCGGCTGGAGTCGCGATGTTTCCGGAACCGCTGGATTCTATGCGGGTGATCAGCTTCGAGGAATAGGCTGTGTACCTGACCGAGACGAGCCAACCGTTACACGACATCGCAAACATCATCCTCGATACCGGTATGCGCCTCGAAGAGGTCTTCCGGATGTAAGCCGAGAACCTCGACTTCAAACAGAAAGCGATTTTCAATCCGTGCGGAAAGACGAAAGCAGCACGTCGGACCATTCCAATGACGGACGACGCGTTATCTCTGCTCAAGCCCAGAGTAAAGAAAGCGATGGAACTGGGAACGTCGTACCTGTTTCCATCACGCCACGATGTCCAACAACCCATTGGGAGCGTTAAGAAAGCGCACAGCGCTGCCGTGAAACGAGCGAAAATCGAGCGCTACTTCAGACTTTACGATTTACGACATACCTTTGCTACTCGAGCCGTCGACGCTGCTACGGATCTGCCGACGTTAAGCTCGTTACTCGGACACGCGAGTATTCTGATGACCATGAAGTACGTTCACCCGGCGGCGGAACAGAAAAAGACGGCGATGGAGAAATTCGAGAAATTCAGCGCAGCAGGGATTATTAGCGCTGCCGCGGTCCAGCAAAGTCAAAGAGTCGCTACAAAAATCGCTACATTGGCCTCGTAAGCTGATCCAGAGAACATGTAAACTATTGAAAAGGTTGGTGGACGTGACCGGGATCGAACCGGTGACCCCCTGCTTGCAAAGCCGGACAATCGCTTCCAACGGCTCCGTTCGTTTTCTTTAACCACTAACGTTTACAACAAATCGGGGAATCTGCTTTTCGCTCAAAGCTAACTCCAATCTGTCGAAAACGATGCAGTCTTGCACAGTTCATACACAGCGGCAATTTCTAAGAGAACGTGCACAGTGACCCCTGACCAATCAACACAAGCGTTTAGCGGTACTGATTCACACAACCTTATAGACCGCTTCGGTGAGAGTTAGGGGTCACAAGTACTTTCAACGACACGCGCGTTCGCACCAACTCCCATAGCTATCCCAAGACGTGGAGTGATCGTGCAAAGAGCTTAACTTTAGCGCGCTGGTTCGGTTGGGAAGCTAGCCTTTTTCTTCTCGCTCCCCAAACGTCTAAGGATGTCCAGCACTCGGGCCACGAGAGGATCTGGGCTCGCGTTCGACCAGAGCGCCACGGTTTCAAGAGGTGGGACATCGGCCTTGAGAGGCCGGAAGACCACCCCCCTTGCCGACAATTCTTGCGCTGAAGCCGGCACAAACGCAAAACCGGCGTTTGCCGACGCAAGGGCCAATGCCGTCAGGGGATGCTCAATCTCCTGCGTCCGCATGTCGGTCATCCCGGCCGCAAGGAGAAGGTCGAAGATCGCTTGATACAACGTCGGGAAGAGATCTTTCCGCGGTATCAGCAGAAGGTCCTCTTTCAGATCCTCGAAGAGCACGACTCGTTTTTTCGCTGCTCGGTGCTTCTCGTGCAACACCAGAATGAACGGCTCAGACAGCACTATTGCGCTTGAAATTTGCTTGGGCAGTTCTTCCAAGTAACCAAGCCCCAGATCCAAATCTCCCGATTGCAACAACTGCATCTGGGTGGATGAAGGACTTTCTCTCAGCTCAACCGTCACCATCGGCAATTGGGTCTTCAATTCCGCTAGCAACCGGGGAAGGATGTTGAACATTGCTGTTGCGACGAATCCTAGCCGAAGCGTTCCCACTTCGCCTCGCTCTGCCCTGCGCGCTGAAGACACGCTTCGGTCAAGCATTGCGAGCGCTTCGCGCGCTGTCTTGAGGAAGACTTTACCTGGACGGGTGATCTCCACGTGGCGCTTCGAACGAATGAAGAGAGCTACGCCAATTTCCTCTTCTAGTTGTTTGATCTGCACGCTAAGCGAAGGCTGAGCGACATAGAGCGCTCGACTCGCCCCGCGGAAGTTCAGATGATCGGCAACTGCAACCGCATAACGAAGTTGTCTCAATTCCACTGATCGCTCCGGACTATCAGATGTACTCCAATAAAGTATCACTTCTTTATCAGTCCCTCCGCATCTCTAGTTCTGTAGCAAGTGACACGCGTAGGGGAGGAAGGTATGAAGGATCAAAAGAAAATTCGTCTGGGATTGATCGGTGTTGGCAATTGGGCCTTGTTCGCACATGTCCGGGTGCTGAGGCTTTTACCGGAGTACGAGATCGTAGCTATCTACAGCCAACGCAAGGAAGCGGCGATGGCGGCCGCTACAGAGTATGGCATTCCTCACGTAGCCGAGAGTTTGGATGCGTTGGTGAGGGACCCACTGGTCGACCAGGTCCTGGTGCTGACCACCTCTCAGCAACATGAGGAGGGTATCCGCGCAGCCATCACTGCAGGCAAGGACGTTTACTGCGAGTGGCCGCTTACGCCGACTGCGGCCAAATCTGCCGAGCTGGCGACGCTCGCAGATGCTGCCGGAGTGAAAACACAGATTGGCTTGCAGCGACAGTTTGCACCGGCATTTCGGTATGTCCATGACCTTATCGCGCGGGGTTATGTAGGCAAGGTTCGTTCTGCTCGGATGCACGTGAGTGTGAATATGTTCGGCGAGATCCGTGCGAATGCCGTCCGTTGGAGCTTGCCGATCGAGAATTTCATGAGCGTCGTAGCGATCTTCGGCGGACACTTCTTTCCGGTCCTCTTCTCAGTGGTGGGAAAGCCGTCGAGCTTCTCGGCGCTCACGGCCAATCAGTTTCCAGAGGTCACCATTAAGGAGACGGGAGAAAAGATCCAGACGACATCGCCAGACGAACTGTTGATGCATGGAACTCTTGCGGATGGTGGTTTGTTTTCGATCCATATCGAGGGCGGCAAGCTGAGCGGTTCCGGCGTACAGATCGATATCACGGGCGATGCAGGTGATCTCAAGATCACCAACACCTCAGCATTTGGTGGTGTCGATGAAGACTACATTGTCACTGGGGCACAGGGGGATAGCAAGCCCTTGGAGCATCTCCCGATCCCCGCGGAGTACGAGTGGTTCCCACGGGCCGGCCTACAGACAGGCGTAGCGGAACTCGGCGACTTGTATGTGGCGTTGAGCAGAGATCTGGCCAGTGGAACACAAGCCGTTCCGACATTCCACGATGCGGTCTGGCAGCAGCAGCTCTTCGAGAAGATTCAAGATTCGTCCGAAACAGGTAAACGCATCAACTTGTGACTTTGACCGGTGTTGTCTCCAGTCGGGCGACAACACCGGGACACACTTACACGTTTCGAGGAAAGTTATATGTCCACGAAAATCTATGCTAGGAAGCTTAGAAGGAGACGACAAATGTCAGACCAGTCATCGAATCGACCGCTCATCAGCAAGGCCGTCACGTACAAAGCTCTAGGCGGCCCCGAGGTCATCCAATTCGTGGAACGCACGGTTCGGGCGCCTGCCGCCGGTGAGGTCCGTATCGAGGTGAAGGCGGCAGCGGTCAACCCGATCGACATCCTTTTCCGCGATCCAGGCATTGCCAATCTGACATCAAATATCGTGCCGGGTATGGATGCCGCAGGAGTTGTCGAATCTGTCGGGCCAGGCGTATCGCGCCTACATCCCGGCCAGAAGGTGATAGCGGCAGTCAATCCAGTGCGCCCCGAAGGCGGCGCGCAAGCGCAGCACATTGTGGTGCCCGCTGTCTCGGTCGTTCCGATACCTGAGGGTGTTTCTTTGGCGCAGGCTTCTATCCTGTTGATGAACGGGCTGACGGCGCTCAACGCGCTGGAAATTGCCGCGCTGAAGAAGGGTCAGATCTTAGCCGTGAGTGGTGGCGCTGGGCTTCTGGCTCAATATGCGATCGCGGCCGCGAAACGGCAGCGAATAAAGGTCATTGCCGACGCCAACCCAGCAGATGCCGAGCTGGTACGCAGCTACGGCGCGGATATCGTGGTCGAGCGCGGGCCAGGCTTCGCCGAAGCGATCCGCCGGGAGCTGCCCAACGGCGTCGACGCGTTGCTCGATACGGCGGCCCTTGGGGAAAAGTCCTTTGCCGCCATCCGTGATGGGGGCATCTACATTCCGGTTCGCGGCTGGGGAGACAAGCCTGCCGAACGGGGAATCAAGATCAAGCCAATGACGGTATCCGATGTCCTCGAACGTACCGAATGGCTCGAACTGCTCCGCAACATGGTTGCAGCCGGGGAGATAAAGTTGCGCGTTGTTGAGGAATACGCGCCCACGAAAGCCGCAGATGCACAGCGCACGCTCGTGGCCGGTAGCCCTCGGGGGCGGCCGGTAATCCTCTTCTAGCAACTCTGCCACCATGCGTGCGCATGACCGGTGCCACTGCCGCGATTCAATGACCTCTCGCATGATTCGAGCTACTCGCTTGTGGTTCACAGTCATTCCTTGCGATCGACGGGATGTCCAAATGGATTACTTCCGGTTTGCCGTCATCCGAGCACAATCTGATGGGATCCTCCACTCGCCAGTGCCCCGGCGGTGAGCAACTTCGGCGGTATTGTTCTGTCACAGTGTGCCGCGGCGTGTGTCTAACTCAGATCAGAGGAGACACAAATATGAGCGTGAAGGAACTCCAAGCCTTAACACAGAAGTTCGCCGATGCCTTCGATCAGCGCGACCTCCAGCCCATCCTGGACATGCTTTCCGAGGATGTGGAAGTATTTGACCACGTTCCCTACCGGTTCGATGGCAAGGCGCTCTTTGCCAAGTATCTCAACGAGGTCATCGCGAGCCTTGCCTCAGCCAGCTTCGGCTTCCGGCAACCATCGTGTCGCATGTACGGCGATGAGGTGGGTATCGTAAATGCTCACGACATGTTTACGGGAGTAACCAAAGACGGCAAGACCCTCTCGATCCATGGCCGAACTACCTTGGTCTTCATCAAACAAAGCGGGCAGTGGAAGATTGTGAGCGCCCACTTCTCTGCAATACCCAAGGCTCTCTGAGAATCGAGCCAGGGCATATGGGCGCTTGGAGGTGCACCATGACTATCAATAATCCGCTAGCAGATAATTCCCCCGACCACGAGGACCAAAGCCTTGTTCTACGCGCCCGCTCGGGAGATCACCAGGCGCTCGAAGACCTGGTCCAGCGGCACCAAACGTGGATCTACAACATCGCCATTCGTATGCTCCACCATCCGCAGGATGCTGAGGACGCCACGCAAGAGATCCTCATCAAAGTACTCACCCGGCTCTCGTCGTTTGAGGGTCGGAGCAGCTTCCGCACCTGGCTTTACCGCATCGTGGTGAACCACGTGCTCAACATGAAACGCGGGCGGGTGGAGGTGCAGCATGAGTCCATCGATTTCGCTGCCTACGGCGCGGCGCTCGACGCCACGCCAGATTTAGAGTTGGCCGATCCCAAGGGCACGTCGGCGGAGACTGACCTGCTAGTGACCGAGGCGATGCTCTCCTGTACCTCGGGAATGCTTCTTTGCCTTGATCGTGAACAACGCTTGACCTTTATCCTCGGTGCCATCTTCGAGGTAAGCGACACCGTTGGTGCTGAGGTGTTGGAGATTACTCCTGACAACTTTCGACAACGACTGGCCCGTGCGCGGCGAGACTTGCGCAACTTTATGAACGACAAGTGCGGACTGGTGAACCAGGCGAACCCCTGCCGGTGTGCCAAGAAGACGCGTGGCTTCATACAGGCAGGCTACGTCGATCCCGAGAATTTGTTGTTCGTCCGCGAACGAATAGGCGAGGTGCGGGAAGCCGCACCGAAGGTGCATGAGGCCCTCAGCACCCTGGATGAAAAATGCGCGGAAATCTTCCGTGGACATCCGTTCTATAAGGCGCCAGATCTCGCGCCAATGCTGCGGCGGCTGGTCGCGAGGACGCATATCACAAACTGAACGGCAACAGCCCGCGACTGCTTCGCCAAGGTGCGCCGAGGGTGGCCGCACGAGGCGCGGATCCGCGGGGCTGTCACCGTCAAACGAAAAGAGGAAAGCCATGATTGACCATATTTATCTCCCCGTCTCTGACCTGGAACGGTCGAGCGAATTTTACAAGAAGCTGCTTGAGCCGCTTGGCATCGACATGCCCTACGAGTTCGATCAACTAGCCGGTTTCGCGATCAATAGCAATCCGGGTTTCTGGCTGAAGAATGGCGAAGTCGCCAAAGACCTTTACGTCGCATTCACCGCCAAGAGCGCGGACGCTGTCAGGGCCAGCTACAAGGCGGCGATAGATGCGGGAGGTACTTCAAACAAGGAACCGAGCCTTCGGCCCGAATGGCGTGCCGACTACTTCGCGGCAAACATCGGCGACCCGGACGGATACAACATCGAGATTGCCTATAAGCCTTGGCTCTACAAATAAAAAGTACGAACTATCAAGGCACCAGACCCGGGCCAATGCTGCGGCGGCTGGTCGATGCCCGGATTTAAAACTAGGCATGCAACCGACCTGGCCGCCCAGGTTCAAACATCTTTCGAATCATCATTTCTCTTGGAGGGACCATGACAGACAGCTATCCATTTACCGTTTTTGGCGGTGAGTTCAAAGGCAAGCGTGTTCTCGTGACCGGTGGCACGAAGGGTATAGGGGAAGCGATTGCACGCCGCTTTGCATTGAGCGGCGCCTCGGTGGCCACCACCGCGCGATCTGAGGCAGCTAACGGCCAGGATTCTTTTCTCTTTATAAAGACGGATATCGGAACGGCCAGTGGTGTCCAAAACGTCGTCGATTGCATTCAGCGAGAGTGGGGTGGACTCGACATCTTGGTGAATAATGTCGGCGGAACGGAAACAAAAGCAGGCGGATTCGAGGTGCTCTCCGACGAGGACTGGCAAAGGATACTGGAGGTGAATCTGCTCGCCGCCGTCCGCCTGGACCGCGCTTTCCTTCCCGGCATGATCGAACGAAAGTCAGGAGTCGTCATTCATATCTCCTCTATCCAGCATCGTCTGCCGTTCTCCAATTCGACGCTCGCCTACGCGGCGGCCAAGGGAGCGTTGGCTACTTACAGCAAGGGGCTGGCCAAGGGTGTCGCTCCGAAAGGTGTGCGAGTGACGATGATTTCGCCCGGCTTCATCGAGACTTCAGGCGCAAAGGGAATGATCGCCGACATTTCAAGAGGCAGCGGCATCAGCGGAAGGCCGTTGCTCCAAAGGGAGTGCGAGTAACGACGATTTCGCCCGGTTTCATCGAGACCACGCGGCGCGAAGGGAATGATCGCCGACATTTCCAGGGGTAGCGGCATCAGCAGGACGCTGCACGTCAACGGATTATGGACATGCTTGGAGGCATTCCCATCGGCCGGACAGGCCGACCCGAGGAAGTGGCGGAGCTGGTAGCCTTCCTGGCCTCAGACCGAGGCGCGTTTATCAGCGGGGCTGATTACATTATCGACGGTGGCACGATGCCCACGACTTGATGCCCTCGTATCACGGGCGGCAGATTAGGTCCGCGGGCTTGCGGATGTTTTCTCGTAGCTGCTCAGCCCGAATCGTCGGCGACTCGGAAGTAATCCAGTTGGGTATCGTGCGGATAAGTACGGGGAGTCGGCTTGCAGGAAGTGATCCCGATTGGTTCCGGTAGAAGGGCTAACCAGCAAATATTTCGGCTATGGCGGAGAGGGGGGGACTTAAACCTCGGCTTTCTTGAAAGCCTCGTTTTGCAAGGGAAATTGCCGCTATGGCCTTTACTACCGTGAGTTTTCAATTTGTCCACGCAAAGCGCCGCGAAGTCCCGTGAAGTCCTAGCCCAAAAAGTGGCGCAAAACAGTAGCCCGCAGTAGCCCGAGGTTAAAATCTAGAGGAGGGATAAACTGACTGGAGAGAGGAATTTCCCTGAAATATTCTCGATTTCGTGTCCTTGTGGATTGAAATTAGATCAGGAGAGAATGGGGACGGGGACTACAGGTTCAGCGGCATGATCGGCTTGCATCGCAAGCGCCAGCGGTCGTCGCAATTCTTTCTCGAACAAAAAAACCTTGCATCATCCACGATCAATGTTCGCCTTGCCGCCGTGCGGCGGCTCGCCTACGAAGCCTTTGATGCTCAGCCTTCTGAGTCTGGAGATTTTCCACAAAGAAGGCGAGTGCACCCGTAGGTTCCGTCTTCTCGGATACGTAACAAAAGAATTGGAATATTCGTGTCAAAAGGGCGTATTCCCTCCAAGCGTGTCGGCGCGCTTGCCACTCTATTCTTATATTGACTCTGGGCTTCGCAATGAGCATCGGAAATCGCTGAAAAAGCAAGATTCAGCCGAATCAACTGGTGCTCAGGCCCGCAGGATTGCTTTGGCGGCGTCATACCCAGTTTGTACAGCGCCTTCCATAAAGCCCTGCCATTCGCCGATGTGCTCTCCGGCAAAGAATACTCGGCCGAAGGGTTTCTTGAGCGCAGGGAAGACCGTGAACCATTGCCCGGGACGATAAAATGCGTAGGCTCCCCGGGTGAAAGAATCCGCCTGCCAAGCTTGCTGCTGGATCGCCAACGCGACTTCCTTGCTTCGCTCGGAGCTCCAATTCAGCCCGTGTGCGTCGGCTACGTCTTCGACAATCCAATACTTCAGCTTGTCCTGGGGAGACGAAGCGATATCCACAGCCTTGTCGCCCACAGCGTAGCTACACAAAATGCCTTTTCGCCCGTCTTGGCCGTAAGTGCTATCGAAACAAAAATCAGACGCCAGATTCGTGCACACGGAAAAGCCGCCGCGTTCTGGCTTGGGCCAGAATCGCTTCGAGCAAAGCACTGCCGTCTTCGTAATCCTTGCATATTGCAATTCCGAGGCGGCCTCCAACTGACGCTTCGGTGGCCGCTTACCCCAATCAATGTCGACCATGCAGTGGGCAGGGATCGCACAGACGCAGTAGTCGGCGTCGATCGGACGGTTGGCCCCCTCTACATGTACCTGAACTTTCTTGTCTCCCGCGTTTTCTCTTTGGCGGATCCCCACCACAATCTGTTCAGTTTTTATGTTACCGAGCCCGATCCTTCGGGCCAGAGCATTCACCAGGCGCGAGTTTCCGCCACGGACCTTGAAGTCCATCTCGTCGCTATCGTCCACTTTTTCGCCCTTTGAGCTCAGGTATTCCGTGGCCGCGGAGAACGCAGAGTTCATGCGAATTGTTTCACCGAAGTCTGTGCTGTCCATCATGTCGCGTCGAAGCAAATCGTCCGGCCCGAAACCGAGTTCCTTTAGCTGCGTCCACCAGTCGATTCGGTCCATTTTTCTTTGATGCTTAGTACCGAAGTTCTTGAAGTCTTCCTGAAACCTGGTCCAGATCGCTTGTGCTTCCGCCGACAAACACCATTCACCGGGAGGAATCAACCGCGCAGGAGTAAGCTGGTTCCAGAACGAATTTGCATACTGGTGCGGTTGCAAGCCAAGGTTGAGTTCTTTGCAAAGGCCCCGCATCAGCGTGTGATTCTTGCCGATCCATTCCCCGCCTAGCTCGCAGTTCAGGGCGGTCGCTTCGCAGAAACGATGTGTCAGCACGCGCCCGCCGAGGCGGTCGCGCCCCTCCAGTACGGTGACTTTGCAATTTTTGCCGCTTAGGCGGTACGCCGCCGCCAAGCCGGCAAGGCCGGCGCCGATTACTACGCATTCCTTCTGTCGTGTCATGCGCACCTCTTTAAGACTTGGGCACCGCGAAAAACGAAAATCAAGGTTTCAAAATGATTTGAGTCGCACATAGTTTGCGACGAGTTGGGCTTTTCTTCGTACCTTTTGCACAAGCCCCTGCGCCCTGACGACTTTGGGCCTGAAAGGCTGATCCTCACGGTGCAACCTCACCATGCTCGGCGCTATCAGCTTCTTGTTCGCGTCAAGAACTCAGTCTAGGCTCGCAAAATCGGCCATGTGCTGCCAATCGTAGTTGAAAATGTGCTCCCAGTGCTTCGCCGCCTCCGCGTTATGAATGACTACGCTGGCATCACGGCTTTGAGCGACGCCCAGAGCAGACCAGTTCTGACTTCCTATCACGACCACCGACGAATCGACGATTATCAACATCGTGTAGACCCGTGATCCGTAAGCCTTGTTGTGCACACCCACCAGCGTCTTGATGAAGTTCGGGTCAATCCGCGCTCGCAAAGCGTCTCGATCTTGTCGTTCGTCTCGAACTCGCTCATGATCAATGAATTGCTTGCCTGGTCGGTTCCCAACATCCATCAGGGTTTTAAGAGTCAACGCGACGCGCGTCGCTAAATGGCTCCGAGGTGATTAACTAGCTAGTCTTGGTATAGCATACTTTTTACTTGACAAGGTTAGTGATGTGAGTAAACTCCCGGAAGGTACAGCTACACTTCTCGGCCTGGACGGAGTTCCGTAGGACTTTCGCATGTCAGAAAGACAGTAAGTCGCGATCCAGTTGACTGTACAGTCCAAAAAGCCGTTCCTTTCTGAACCTCGCTCCTGTCAGGGCCAAGCAAACGCTCACGGGGTAAACAATACTTCGGCTGCCCGACTTGGAACAGTCTAAGTACGCAGTTCTGAACTCGCTTCCGCGGCGAGTTCGAAAAGCGCACTTATGATCCGTCAATACCAGATCCTCTTGTGACCCAAGAAATGGCGAAGAAATTGGGTGATGCCCTAGCGAGAGTCGGTTACGCGACCAGGTAGCAGCTACGGTAGCACTCTTGTTGAGGTTAAGACAGAAATTCCGGCTGGGAGGAATACCCATGAGCTCGACCAAACAAAACCGCGTACGGAAGAATTCTGAGCGCAAGCGCGATAGCAAAGTTAATCGGCAACAGCCCACTGTAACGAGCCCCCGAACCGAACCTTCCGGTAGCTCCACCGGCGACGGGAAAGTCAGTGTTTTCATCAGCTACGCGAGGAGCGACTACCGCATAGCGGAGATACTGCGTGAGGAGTTGATAGATCTGGGTCGCGACCGGGTTGATTGCTTCCTTGATATAAAAACTATCGAATCAGGAGAAGGATGGGAGAAAAAGCTTGAAGAAGGTCTGAAAAATGCACATTGGCTTCTCTGCATCTTTACAGGAGAGCAGAGCGAATACTGCGGATACGAGGTGGGAGTCTTCACTGCAGGTAAGGTCTCCGAAAGCGAGCGCGAAACATCACGAGTTGTCTGTTTTCACGATGTGCCAAATTACCCCGGGATATTTAGATCTTATGAAAACCGCGCTATCGAATATCCGCCCGAACGCCTGATCTCTGGTCAGGTGTTCGATGAAGCAGGGTTCTACGGGGAGTCTGATCTAGTAAGATTCTTTCAGGATTTTGCCAAATTCAAGGATCTTTACGTGCCTCACAACGCAACCGATTTTCAGAGGCAATCGGAAGCCTTTATTCGTTACGCACAGGCGATCACCGAGGCGTTTCGTCTTTCTCGCGGAGATGATGTCAAGTCTGACACTCCGACGCAGCTCGGGTTCGAGATCATCGTTCCTAGTAAGGCGGGCGAGGCACTTCAGAGTATACCTCCGGATGCGATGGTCAAAGGTACATATGAAACCTTTCGTCTATTTCACATGATGCCGCCCTTTCAAAACGGGCAACTTCCTTCTGCGCTCTGGAGCGCAATCAAGGACGCTAGCAAGAGAGTTTCCACTGGATATCTGCCCTGGATTGAGAGGTTGGAGCGAGATATGCTGAACGCTGCAACCGGTCAGGCGTTGACCGAAACGGAGGCAACTTTTGGTGGGAACGGCACCACCTATCGCGCCATCCTGGTAAGGCACATCGTACAGTTCAACGGGACGCACCGATTCGGCGTAGTGTTTTTCAGAACGCTCCCCAGCCAATTTCTTGGCGACCAAAATACCTCGATGATACTGGCCGGACTTGTAGTAGCTTCGCGGCTTCGCTTTGCCTACCTCGAGCAACCCGATAAGGTGAGAGCATGGTTCAGTGATGAGGTATCGGACGGCGACTTTGCAGCCAGATATCGGCAGTTGCTCTACGATCTAGAGCGCATGCGGCAGGAATCTATGGAGCTTGGCCTGCTGGATCATAACCTCTTTGTGCAGTCGTTCGGGCCTGCGCGCCGAGCAATTGCCGAGGAATTTCTCGCTGAATATGCCAGGGCGAAAACCACATTCGAAGCAAGCCTCCCTGACAGTGCGGCGCCCATCGGCCCAGACAACAGGCCGAAGATCAGGTCCGCCATTCTGACGTTCCTCAATCAGATTGAAGATCAAAATGCCCGATTCTTGCGGGCTGCCCTTGAGGCGTATAAAGATGAATTGGACAACCAGCTACGCAAGAAGAACGTTATACCAGCTACTGGAGTCTCGTGAAGGCAGCGAGCCCGGAGTAACGAGGCTCGATAGCAAGACAGAGCGAACTCAATATCTCGTCTTCGCCCCTCGTGCCTCTACTAGCGGTTAGAACACGGGAGACCGTCAAGCCGATTGATTGGCCACAGGACCGCGCGTTCCTGGAAGAGCTACTCCTCTTCAGGCCAGGACCCGGGCACATGCGGCGCATTTATATAAGGATTGATTGTGACACTG
>CAVYDD010000004.1:0-216754 GCA_963767225.1 uncultured Acidobacteriota bacterium | reverse complement strand
CGAGGGCCTGGTCAGTCATTTGCCTGCTCCGTTCTCTGCCTGGTCTTGCAATTGGCCCGCGGGCGCCGCGTACGCGCGCACCAGGGGCATGTCGTCGATGGTGAAGGTGCGTTCCCGGCGGATGTCGCGGGTGAACGCGAACCACCAGCCGAGTACCGCGCCGACGCGATTGCGGTAGCCGGTGAGAAAGCCGATGTGGATGAACAGCCAAACCCACCAGCCCAGGAAGCCGCCGAAGTTCAGCTTGAACGCGGACACGACCGCTTTCCCGCGGGAGATGTAGGCGGCCGAGCCCAGGTCGCGGTACTTGAACGGCTTGTCGAAGCTCTCCCCCCGGGCCAGGTGGGCGACCTTGCGCCCGGCGTACAGCCCGGTCTGCATGGCGACCTCGGCCACGCCGGGCAGCTTGTCCAGGCACATCACGTCCCCGACGACCAGGATCTCCGGGTGGCCGGGGATGGCCAGATCCTTTCCGGGCACGATCCGCCCGGCCCGGTCCTGCTCCGCGCCGGTGGCCTTGGCCACCGCCGTGGCCAGCGGCGGTGCCTCGACCCCCGCGGTCCACAAGACGTTGGCTGCCTCGTACCGGGTCACCTTCCCGTCGTGGTCCTTGACGTCCAGGCCGCCCTGGTCCACGTGGGTGACGATCGAGCCCATGTGCAGCTCGACGCCCAGCTTGCCCAGGTCGCGGGCGGCCAGCGCGGACAGTTTGGGGCCGAACGCGGCCAGCGGCGCGCTGCCGCCGTCGAACAGCAGGACCCGGGCGTCCTCCGGCTTGATGCGCCGGTACTCGTCGCGCAGCGTCTTGGTGGCGACCTCGCGGATCTGCCCGGCCAGTTCCACCCCGGTGGGTCCGGCCCCCACCAGGGCGAAGGTGAGAAAGCGCTGGCGTTCCGCGGGATCCTCCTCGGATTCGGCCATCTCGAACGCGCCGAATACCCGCCGCCGGATCTTCATGGCGTCCTCGATGGTCTTCATCCCGGGCGCGATCGGGGCGTACTCGTCGTGCCCGAAATAGGACTGCCGGACGCCGGCGGCCAGGATGAGGTAGTCGTAACCGAACTCGATCTGCTCGCCGAGCGGCCGCCGGGCCAGTACCCGCCGCCGATCCGGATCGATGCCGGTCGCCTCGGCGATGACGAACTCAACGTTGGCGTGCTTCTTGAGCAGTTCGCGCAGCGGCGCGGCGATCTTTCCCTCGGACAAGATGCCGGTCGCGCACTGGTACAGCATCGGCTGGAACGTGTGGTGCTCGGCCCGGTCGATGAGGGTCACCTGGACCGGCGCGCGCCCGAGCGCCCGGGCGGCGAACAGCCCCGCGAAGCCGCCCCCGACGATCACCACCCGGCGGGAGCCCGATGCCTGGATCATGTCTCAGTTGCCTTTCGTTGTCCGCCCGTGCGGCCCCTGCATGAGTGCGGCGCAGCAGCCGATGGTTGCCATCGTGTCCTGGTCGAAGCATGTGAACGGTTCGCCATGGGAACCTCCGCTGGGATGCTGGCTGGGCCATCCTGCCCGGCTATCAGCGGGCACCTCGCCCGCATAACTACGAAAGCCCGGCCGGGCCTGGCGGCGCATCCCACGATTGGTGGTAAACCGGACCCTCAGCGCGCTCGGTGAGATAGGAGGACGAACGGGTGGCCAGGAGGACGGTGGCAGCGATGGCACAGGAAGATCACGACGGCAACGGCCGGATGATCAGGTGCCGCCAGAGCCTGAAATCATCGCGGAACTCGGTGCGGAGCGCGCGGATGACCGCACGGCGAATCAGCGTTCGAGGCGAAGATGACCGGCTACCAGGATCAGTGGTCGTCAAGTTCCCCCAGCGCTGCCTCAATGTCATACTCGAGCGCCATCGCCACCTGGGGGGCAGCAGAAACGACCCGGCCCATCCCGGCCACCGGCGCGATCGCCAGCAGCACGTCGGCGATCTCGTCCTTCGTCGCGCCCGCCGCCAGTGCCCGTGCGGCACTCCATTCCAGGCAGACCGCCGACGCCCCGATGGCCACCGACGCCCCTAGCTGCAGCAGCGCCGCGGTCCGAAGGTCGAGCACCGATCTCGTGGTCAGGTCGAGCCCGAACCCCGCCGTGACCAGCTCCTCGTCGAAGATCGCCAGCCTGCGCAGCGTCTCCTGGTATCTGGGCGCCTGGTTCATACGCCTCCCGTGCCGTCCAGCACCATTCCACCTCGTGCCGGCGCGGGTGCCATCCCCCCGATCGAGGTAAAGACCGGCCGTCATCCCTCCAGGAGTCCCAGCTCACGGGCCCGCGTAATCGCCTGATTCCGCGAGGAGACACCCAGTTTGCGGTAGATCGACCTCAACTGCGACTTGATGGTGTGCGGCGAGAGATACATCTCGGCGGCGATCTCCGGGACCGACAAGTGCGTGGACACAAGCGGCAGCAAGCGCAGTTCGGCGGCGGTCAGTGCCGACGCCCCCGGGACCGCCGCGCCGCGCTCTTTTGCGAGCCGCGACCGGAGCGCTCCGGCCTCGCCGACCAAGGTTCCCAGACCTGGCCGCCGCCTGAGCAGCTCATCGATCTCCCCCATCAGCGTCCGGGCCGCCGCCAGGTCGCCGAGCGCCAGGTGGACGCGGGTCAGCTCGATCCGGGCCTGAACGGCCAGGTGGGGCTGCGCGTAGGTCAGCAAAGGCCGGCAGCGCTGCGCATTGATGAGTTCCTGGCGCGCAGCCCTCGCGTCTCCGCTGTGCAAAGCTACGCGGGCCGTCACCGCGCAAACCAGAGCGTCCTCGATCCCGGCCCGGCGCATTACGGCACCCGCCTGGCTGGTAAAAGCCTCAGCCCTGCTCCATTCACCGCGCTCCATCGCCAGTAGTGACCGCTGGCACAGCATGCCCGTGAGAACATCGGGCACGAATTCCTCTCCGTCGCTGATCGCCCGCTCGAAGGACGCGTCACCACCTTCAGGGTCGCCGGAAAGGACCAATGCGAGCCCTTGGAGGAATGCCGCCACCGGCATAACGGTGCCCGCGGCGGCGAACCTCCGCACGGCCTCGTCGGCGTCCGCGCGCATCTGCTTGATCCCGCCTCGGCACAAGAGAGCCCGGAGTATGGCGGCCCACGCTTCGGCGGCCGGGTCATCGGGCCGTGATGGGTCGCCGTACTGCCAGCGATCGATCGCATCGGCCCGTCGTTCGGCCTCGGCTGGCCGCCCCACCTGCGCGGCGGTGACCGAGGCCCAGACGGCGGCCATCGGGTGTCCTTCGATCCCGTCCCGGTCGTCCAGCCACCTGAACCACCGCTGGAGAGTGGCGACCCGGGCCTGCCGCATCGTCGGCAACGCGAGCTGTCCCGTGAGGCGGGCCGCCGCGTCGACGTCTCCGGCGGCCATGAAGTACTCCAGCGCTTCCTCGGGCCGGTCGTCGCGCAGGCACCAGCCGGCCGCGCGGGACCGCAAGACCGGCAGCAGGCCGGGCTCCACACGTTCCAGCTCGGCCAGCAGCATGTCGCGGAACAGGTGATGGTAGCGGTACCACTTTCCGCGCCGGTCCAGCGGCACCAGCAGCAGGTTCGACCGGGCCAGCTCGGTCAGCGTCGCGGCGGAGTCCGGCAGGCCGACCACGGCCTCGCACAGCGGTCCGCACATCCGGTCCAGCACCGCGGCCCGGGTCAGGAACATCCGGTCCCGCTGGGAGATCCGGGCCAGGAACTCCGACTCGACGTACTGGCTCACCAGCCGGTCATCGCCGCCGAACAAGACCGCCGCACCCCCCGGCGAGCCGCCCTCCCGCAGGGACAGTGCCGCCAGGTACAGCCCGGCTGGCCATCCCTCGGTCCGCTGGTGCAGCGCCGCCACGTCCGCCTCGCCCAGGGTAACCTTCGCCCCGCGCAGCAGCGCGGCCGCCTCCTCGCGGGTCAGCGCCAGGTCACCGGCGCCGATCTCGAGGAGCCGGCCCTCGGCGCGCAGCCGCGCGATCCGCAGCGGCGGATCATCCCGGCCCGCCAGCACCAGCCGCGAGCCGCCGGGCACGTGATCGGCCAGCACCGACACCGCGCCCCGGCATTCGGTGTTGTGCAGCAGGTGCACGTCATCGAGCACCAGCGCCACCGGCGTGGTCATCGACCAGAACGCCGACCCCAGGCGCGGCGCGACCGAACCGGGCACCGAGCTCACCGGCGAGGCCAGCGCCTCGAACACCGGCCGGCCGACCGGCTGTATCTTGTCTAGCGCCGCCGCCACGTAGCTGAGCAGGACCTTGGGGTCGTTGTCTCTCTCATCGACCGACACCCAGGCGAAGGCGTGGCCATTGCGCTCGGCCCACTGCGACAGCAGCGTCGTCTTGCCGTATCCCGCGGGCGCGGCAACCGACACAATCGGAGAACCGTCATCACGCGCCAGCCGTTCGATCAGCGACGACCGGCGAACCGTCCCGGGCCGGGACATCGGACGTCGGAGCTTCGACACGACAAGGTCGAACGCTGGCCCGCCTGCGCTCTTCGCCCGGCTGGCCCGCTGAAGCACCTCGCTGTCGTCCATGCCCCGACGGTGCCCTTTGGGAGGTATGCCATTGTCCTCTGGAAGGTCCCTAATACATGCTGATACGAGATGCTGGATCAGGTCAAGCCAGAATGTCTCAGGGCAAGAGGCAATAGCGCAAGGAAAGTGACATGGGCGCGCCTCGAGCAGGCGGGGCGAGCCTGCAGCGCATCGGTCCGGATGGACGTGCAGCAGGAAGGGACGCGGATGGACATTAGCAGTCAGCGGGCCGGCGGGCTGGCTCTCGGGGCGGTCGGGCCGGGCCGGGTGATCGCGTTCGGCACCAGCATCGTGGCCCCGGCGGCTTCGGCGGTGACCTTGCTGGTCCTGGTGCTGGCCGACGCTGGGTTCGCGTCGCCGCTGGTGGTCCTGATCACGTTCGCCGCGTCGCTATGTTGTGCGGCCAGCATCGCCGAGCTGGCCCGCCGGGTGCCTTCGGCCGGCTGGGCGTATACGTACAACAGCCGCGGCCTTGGCCCGACCGCGGGTTTCCTGACCGGCTGGATGATGGTCTTCGCCTATGCGCTGTTCGTTCCCGCCGGCGTCGCTCTGACCAGCACGTTCGCATCGGACCTGATTGCCGACGCGGTGCACGTGAGCATCGACGACTGGGCGCTGTTCCCGGTCATCCTGGCTGTCGTGGTCCTGGCCGCCTACCTGGGCATCCGGACCTCGTCCTGGGCCAACCTGGTCCTGGTGGCGGGGGAGATGGCCGTGATCGCGGCGTTGGCCATCACGATCCTGGTCAAGATCGGGCCCGCGCACTACTCGGCCGCGGCCTTCTCGGCGGCCTCAGCGCCGAACGATCGGCTTACCGGCCTCACCGACGCGATGATCTACGGCATCACCGCCTTCGCCGGATTCGAGGCGGCCGCCGCGCTGGGCGAGGAGGCCAGGAACACGCGCCGGTCGGTCCCGGCCAGCATCATCGGCATCGTCGTCGTGAGCGGTGTCTTCTACCTGCTCGTGATCTGCGCGGAGACGTTCGCGGCGGGGCGGCACGGCATCAGCAGCCTGGTCAGCCGGCCCAGCCCGCTGGGGTACCTCACCAGGCAGTACTGGTCGCCATCGGCGCTGTGGACCATCCACTTGGTGATCTTCCTGGCCGGGCTGGGGTTTGTCATCGCCGCGGTCAACGCGGCCATCCGGGTCATGTTCGCGATGGGCCGCGAGCAGGTCATGCCGGGGCAGTTGGCCCGGCTGTCCCGCCACCAGACCCCGGTCGTCGCGCTCGGCGGCCTGGCCGTGCTCACTCTGGCGCTTGGGCTGCCGCTGACCTACGCCGAGGGCGGCACCCGCACCTTCGGGTATCTCGCCTCGGCGGGCGGCCTGCCGGTCGTGCTGGTCTACCTCGCCGTGAACTTCGCGGTGATCCGTGAGTTCCGCACCGAGTTCCGCGACCAGTTCCGCGTCGTACCGCACCTGCTCATCCCGGCCCTGGCCATCGTGGTGTTCCTGTTCCCGCTGTGGGGGATCCTCCGCCCGCCCGCCTACACCCTGGTCAACCTGCTGCCCTTCATCGCGCTGGGCTGGCTGGCCCTGGGCGCCGCCGCCGCCGCCGTCCTCCGTGCCCGGCAGCCCGCACGCTTCCAGGCTCTGGGCAGGACATTCCTGCCAGCGGAGAAAGACGACGGGCAGTAGTAAGGATGCCCCGACAACGACACCGCACCTGGCAGCCTGAACCCGCCCGCCAGCTCGGCACAGGTCAGCCCGGACGTTAGCTCAGGTCACGGTATTATCGCCAGAGGTCCGTAAAACCGTCGGCTGACCCTACGTTGGTTCGAACCAGACATCTGCCCCATATGCTGGCTCGGGGAAGTCGCCGCGATCAAGACCCCCTGTGTGCTTGGACATCGTCGCGGGCCCTCCCCCCGGGCAGGTCATCAGCTGGGGCATCACCGTAAGCTAGGCCACTACGCTGCGTTACGGTCACGGGGTGCTGTCTACCGCTCCGTGTGGACCGGTTCGTGGACCGGCGCACAGGATAATCCCGGTGCAGCGAGTGCCGTCGGTGCAATGATCCGTGTCATCAGTGCAGCTAGCGCGCACGATGCACGGGGGCGTACTTCTTGTAAACGGCAGGTCAGCGGTTCCAATCCGGGCGGGTCACACAACAGGCTCGGTTAGCATTCTTTTGTAGTCGCATAGCGTGACAAGCACGATTTTGTTGTTGGTTCGAACAATTTCAGATCGCCGATTCGGCGCACAAGGTGGACGGCTACCCATGGTGGTATATACGGTACAGATTGTCCAGTTCGGCGTGTCGGGGAACTCACAGGACGCTCCGGCTGGCCTGTTTATTCAACTCCTTGCATCGGCATACGGGAGCGGTCTGCAACACCATCGGCTGCTTAACAAGTGGCATTCGGAAGGCCGGAAATGGTCCACTGCCGATCCGACCGCATATGACATCAAGGCGGAACTGGCCAGATCAGCACGACTCATCCGGCACGTGGGCCGGGTGCATGATCCTGGCTGCTATTTCCCCGGTCGGTCCAGCTTGTTGCGGCCAGACGATTGGGTCAGCACGCGGCGGGTGCGATCATGTGTGGCGTGAGGTCTGGCGTTCCGGCCGCAGCCTGGGCTGACCGGCAGGTCGCCGCGGTCCGCGATGACCCGGCCGGCCGGCTCGCGCTGATGCACCGCTGCTATTACGGCCCGTTCGGCAAGGCCCCCCGGCATCTGCCGTACCGCCGGGCGGCGCTGTCGTTCATGTACTGGCAGCTGCGGCGGGGGGTGCTGCAGCCACCGTTCAGCGACCGGCCCGGGAGTCCGTGGTGGCGTGCGGTGAACGAGCGCATCCTGCGGGACGGCTGCGAGGCAGTGGCCCTGAGCGGTGACCTTCCCGGCCCGGCCTCATCGCGGACGGTCGATTACTGGATGTCCTTTGCCGAGTACCCGGCCGCCCGGGCCTGGTACCGGGCGCACAACGGGAGCGTGGTCGCCGCCTACCTCGAGCACCGCGACCTGGCGGAGGCGGAGAACCAGGCCGAGCGGTTCTTCATGAACGTCGTGCTGTGCCGGGTGCTGTTCACCCATGCCCTCGTCGCCGCCCCGCGGATCTCCCTGGGCTGGCTTGGCGCGCTCGGCCCGTTCCTCGGTGACCCGAGACTGGGGATGACTGGGGTTTTCTTGCAGTTGTCTCGCGTGCTCCCCGACGGGTACCCGCTCCGCGGCAGCGTGAAGTCCTACCTCGGCGCCGAACTCGGCTTCGGCCGCCTGCTGGATTACGGGGTGATCGTCCCGAGGCTGCAGCAGCTGTATGAGTGGTCAGCTCACGAGCTCGCCGCGCCGGGCCTGCTTGATTGTGTCCGTGACGGAGCCATGACCTACGCATGGTCAGTTGAGGACCGGGACGTCTGGCAGCCGCCAAAGTCGTTCATGCTCCAGATGACCCACAGGGCCCTCCCACCCGAGCGACGTGCCTGGGCGGCTGGCGACCGCAACCATGACCCCAGGCGCCCGCACCCCCCTGGTGAGGCAGGTCATGACAGGCATTGATCGGCCAGGCGGCTTCGATGTCGTGACCGGCGCGTTCAGCTATTCGGGGGCCGCGATCGCCCGGGACCTGCTGGCCGCCGGCCTGCCGGTGCGGACGCTGACGGGACACCCAGGGCGCGCTCCCAGCGGCACGCCGGTCGAGGTCCGCCCGCTCGACTTCGCCGACCCGGCTGGGCTGACCGCCACGCTGCGCGGCGCCGGGACGCTGTACAACACGTACTGGGTGCGCTTCGCGAGGGGCCCGGTCGATCACAAGGCGGCGGTGGTCAACTCGCGGACGCTGTTCCACGCCGCCCGCGACGCCGGGGTGCGGCGGATCGTGCACGTCTCGATCACCCATCCGAGCGGCGCATCCCCGTACTCGTACTTCCGCGGCAAGGCGGATGTCGAGCGTATCCTCGCCGAGACGGGTATGTCGTATGCGATCGTGCGCCCGGCCATCCTGTTCGGCGGGGATGGCGTGCTGATTAACAACATCGCCTGGCTGCTGCGCCGTCTGCCGGTGTTCGCCGTCGGCGGCACCGGCGCCTACCGCATCCGGCCTGTGCACATTGATGACCTGGCCAGGCTGTGCCTGCAGGCAGGGTCGGCGGCCGAGACGTACACGCTCGACGCGGTGGGGCCCGATCGGCCCGCGTTCTACGACCTGGTCTGCTTCATCAAAGACGCCATCGGCAGCCGCTCGCGCGTGGTGCGCGTGCCGGGCGCCCTTATCCCGCCGGCTGCGCAGGTCCTGGGGTGGACGTTGCGGGACACGCTGCTGACCGCCGATGAGTACCGCGCCATGGCCGACGGGCTGGCCGATACCGACGGCCCGCCGACCGGCCAGATCGCTCTGACCCAGTGGATAACCGAGAACAAGGACTCGCTCGGCCGCCGGTACGCCCACGAGATCGACCGTCACTTTCGCTGAACCGTGAGCCACGGCGGAACGCTCGCTAGACGATGCGGTTTCGCAGCACACCGACCTGCTCGACTTCGAGCTCGATGATGTCCCCGGGGTTGAGGAACCGGCCGAGTTCGAGGCCGCAGCCCTTGCCTTGAGGTCCGGAGTTGGTGCCCGAGCCGATGAAGTCGCCGGGGTAGAGCGTTTCTGAGCGCGACATGTAGGCGATGAGCTCCTCGAACGGATAGCCGGTGTTGTGGGTGCCGGAAACCTCGTCCACGTCATGCGACCAGGTGATATTCGTTGATCAGGCCTCTGGCGCGAGTCTGTCTTCGGATGCGGTACTGCTCGAGATCGACCGGCACGGGTAGCGGTTTCAGCGGGGCAGCGAAGTCCAGCGACCGGTGAGGCCGGTGCCGATTGTGATGGGTCTCGTACTGGCGCAGGATCCACCGCAGATGGCCCTGATTCCAGATCAGGGTGCGGTCCAGGAGCTCGCGTCGGCATCCCCCGATCCAGCGTTCGGCGATCGCGTTCATCCGGGGCGTCCGGACGTTGCAGAGCACGGTCCGGATCCCGGCATCGGCAAGGATTGCGTCGAATGCGGCGGTGAAGTTCGTGCCGCGGTCGCGGATCATGAATTTGACCTGGTGTGCCTGCTCGCCGAGGTCCATGGCCAGGTTGCGGGCCTGCTGGGCGGTCCATTCCCCGGTTGGATGCAGGGTGATTCCGAGGATGCGGATGCGCCTGGTGGCGTGCTCTATCACGGCCAGGACATAGGCCTGGGTGCCGTCCAGCAAGCCGGCAGTGAAGAAGTCGCACGCCAGGATAGTCCCGGCCTGGGAGCGCAGGAACTGCGACCAGGTAGGACCGGTCCGGCGCGGCGCGGGCTCAATTTCGGCCTTCTTCAGGATTGCCCACACCGTCGACGCCGCTATTTTCACTCCCAGGCCGGCCAGCTCACCGTGGATCCTGCGATCTCCCCATTCAGGGTTCTCGCGGGCAAGCCGGAGGACAAGTGCCCTGATGTTCCGGCGGGTCGCCGGGCGGCCGGTCCTTCTGCGCATGGACCTGGCGGCCCAGCGGCGGCGGAGGATGTCGCGGTGCCAGCGCAGGATCGTGTCCGGGGTGACCAGCAGCCGCAGCCCCTGGCGCCGCGTTTTGGGTATCACGGCGAGCAGGGTCGCGATCAGGGCCCGGTCCGCCCAGTTCAGGTTCGGGCGGCGTGGCTGCCGCCGTTGCAGTACGGCGAGTTGGTGGCGCAGGATCAAGACCTCTGCGGTCTGCCACGCTTCCTCGCGCCGGGACAGCCGCAGCCATGAGGCCATCTGCGTGATCAGCAGGAAGACAAACCGCAGGCACATGATCGGTGATCATCACGGCCGGACGGCCGGGAGAGCAACCCTGCTGCCCAGAGCCGTGGACGGGATTCTCGGCACGGACAGCCTCCTGGGTCCAGGCCGGTTGCGTTCGCAGATCGGGGCGCTGTGACGCGGTACGACCGCCGCTGCGGGATAGTGAAGAGGCCAGGTGGAATGGGTGGTCTGGCTGGGCAGTTCTGCTGGCTTGCCCGAGGCGGAACCGGGCGGGCTGGCGTAATGCGAGCTGGCTTAAGGTGGGCTGATGGACGCGGCGCAACGCGAGCTGAGCGACCAGATCGACCATGCGACGCAGCGGCTGCTCGATGATGCCCGTACCATCCCCGAGGCTGATCTGCGGGCTCCGTCACTGCTGCCGGGGTGGACCCGGGCGCATGTCCTGGCGCACGTGGCCCGTAGCGCCGACGCCATGCGGAACCTGCTGATCGGCGCCCGGTCTGGGCAGGACCGGGCGGCTTACGCCAGCGCGCAGGCGAGGGAAGCCGGCATCGAGCGAGGCGCCGCGATGAGAGCCGGGGATCTGATAGCTGACCTGGCTGATTCGGCGATGGCCCTGCGCACCATCGTCAAGCAGCTGCCCGATCAGGCCTGGCAGGTCCGGGTGCGGGTGCTGGACTCGGCGCCATTCCCGGCCGCCGGACTGCTGACCCGGCGGCTGGTCGAGGTCGAGTTGCACCACTGTGACCTCGGAGCCGGGTACAGCCCAGCGGACTGGCCGGCTGCTTTCGCCACCATGGAACTTTCCGAGCCCATGCGATCGCAGCGCCAGGCCCGGCTCCGGTACCCTCAGCCCTCCCCCGAGGGGCAACCCGCATTCCCGGTCCGCCCCCCGGCGCCATGGAAACCCGGTCAGCGCCTCCCGGGAAGCTGGCTCGGAACAGGTGAACAAAGCAGGCCGTTACCGGCGTCGCCCGGCCCTGGCGCGATCCCCGTTCGCGATGATCACAGGGGGCTGCTGGATACGCAGGAGGCCTGCCGGCACCAGGCCCGCAACGTGGTTGCACTCATGCCGAAATGAGGGCGTTGCCCATGCACGCGGTTATGCACAGACGTGCATAACCTTCCATGGTAAGCCAGCGCGCTGACGTCGCAAGCGGCAATTGCTGCGCAACCTTTTCATGTAGACGAATAGAGCCAGATCGCCGATTGCGAGCTGTTGACAGCGGCCGATAATTCATCCGTTGTGCCGGTGCAGAATCGCCAGTTCTGTTCATCAGAATCCTAGTGATATCTTTTCCTCGAGCAAGACGCCGCGCCGGGTGCGGCGGGACGGTGCAGGCTAAGCAGTCGCGGGAAAACTGCCCGGCAGAGCAAACTCGGGCCGGGCAGTCCCGGAATGTGACGGGGGACAACACAAGCGAGAGACCTGGTTGTGCAGTAAGTAGCGGCTCACCGGCTTGCTGGAGCGCCTCGGGTGCACGCTGCAGCACGTGGGCTTATGACAAGCCCGGAAGCGGGTTGCTGCTGTTCCAGATGTCGCGGGCCATCACCCAGGTGCCGTCGGCTTGCCGGTGATAGATCGTGATGTACTTGCCAGCGTCGCTGATCGGCGAGCCGCCGGTCCTGGGCGCGAGCGTGATCTTGTAGGTGCCGCGTTCGAAGGCCCAGTTCGCGCCTGTGAGGTTGACTTCATCCGGGAAGAGCGAGAACTCCGCGTGAAAGGCGGCCAGGAAGGCGCCTGACCATGCCTGGATGCTCTCCGCGCCTACGTTGGGCGGATCGTTCGGGGGCATTTGCACGGCGTCGGCGGCGAAGCACGCCGCCCAGCCGTCCGCGTCGCCGGCGTTGAGCGCGGCTATGTGGGCCTGGCGGGTCTTGTCGAGGTTTGCTAGTTCGGTGGCTTGCGCGGTCATGACGGTTTCCTTTCTGGGTTGGTCTTCTCGCTCGCGGTCTTGGCTGGGAGCGACCGGTCAGGCGGGGATGCCGGGCGGGCCGATGATCTCGACGCCGTATCCGGCGGCGAGGGCGGCGATCTGTGCCGGGTCGGGGGGGCTGTCCGGTGGCGGTGGCAGGGTCAGGGACCGGGCCGGCTCGGCGCAGGCCCGCATGAAGGCCTCGAACCCGCCCGGCTCGGTGACCAGCAAGAAGCTGGCGCCGTCGGGTGAGCTGACGGTAAAGGTGTGCGGGGTTCCCTGGGGGCCGAACACGAACGATCCCGCGGGTGCCCGGATGACCTGGCCGCCGACCCAGACGGTCAGCTCGCCGTCGAGGACGTAGAACCATTCGTCCTCGCGGTGGTGCACGTGCAGCGGCGATCCGGAGTCGTGGGGGCCGAGGTGATGGATGACCGCGACCCGGCCGCCGGTCTGCTCGGCACCGGCCTTGATGGTGGCCAGGAAGCCCATGAACCACAGTGCTTCGCCGCCGCCGGGTTGCAGGGCGATGGGGCTGGGGGCGGGGATGTGATCGGTGCTCATCGGAGATCTCCTTCTAGGCTGGGTCGGGCGTTGAACCGTGGGGCCGGTCATCGGGGCCGGGCCTGACGCGGGCTCTGCGGCGTGGTCATGGCTGGCTTGGCGGGCCGGGCGCTTCGGCGGCCGCCTTGAGCTGCTCAAGGGTGTGGGCCATGGCCTCGCGCAGCTCTCGGTGGCGGTTGGTCGGGACATCGAGGATCCGGGCCCAGGCCGGGATCCAGCGGACCTGGTAGGACTCGGTGACCTGGGTGCCTCCCTCGACCGGCTCGAAGCGGTACCGCCACAGGGTGGACTCGCGGCCGCCTTCCTCGGTGACGAAGGCGAACTCCCGGCCGGGGTCGGCTGCCAGGACGCGGCCGCGCCGGGACCAGCGCATCAGGCGGAACGGCCCGCCCCGGTTGTGACCGGTGAACCTGGCGCCCGCGGCCGCGACGGTCGTGCCGTCGGCCCACTCGACCCGTTCGCACTCCGGGCTCCACTGGCCCATCCGGGTCAGATCGGCCACCAGGCCGTAGACCCGTCCCGGGCTGGTGCTGATCACGATCTGCTGGCTGTCGTGGGTCAGCCACCACCGTCCCTTGCTGGCTGGCATCGCCCTTCCCCCTGTCGCCGTGCCTGCACAAGAGGTTACGGTCATTAGCTTTAGCTGTCAATAGTTAGATATGCTATGATAATGAACATGAGCATCGAAGAGGCGCCCGCTCAAGGCGGCACCGCCCGGAACGCTCCCCCCCGCCCGGACCGGCGGGCCCGGCGCCGCCAGGAGACCATCACGGAGATCCTCGGCATCGCCACCGAGATCATGACCGAACAGGGAGTCAACGGCCTCAGCCTGGCCGAGGTCGCCCGCCGCCTCGGCGTCCAGCCCCCCTCGCTCTACAAGTACTTCCCCTCCCTGATGGCGGTCTACGACGCGCTCTTCGGCCGGGGCCAGGCCGAGCACCTCGCCGTCATGCGCCAGGCCATGGCCGGCGCCGAACCCGGGCTGGCCGCGCTGACCGCCGGCCTGGAGGCAAGCGGAGCCTGGCTGCTCGCCAACCCGGCCATCGCCCAGCTGATGTTCTGGCGGCCCGTCCCCAGCTTCGAGCCCTCCCCCGAAGCGCTCGCCCCCGGCGTCGAGATGGTCGCCCTGCAGCGCGCCGCCCTCGCCGACGCCGCAACCGCCGGGCAACTCGGCCCCGGCGGCGACTCCGACGAAGCCGTCTGGCTCGTTTCCACACTCATCACCGGCGTGCTCAGCCAGGCCATCGCCAACGAGCCCGGCCTGCCGTGGGGCCAGGGCCGCTTCACCCCCCTGTTCCCCAAACTGATGAGGCTGCTGGCTGCGGCGTACCCGGCCGCGCCAGCGCGCCGATCGCCCCAGCGCGCCACCTGAGCAAGCAGGCCAGGACGCGTACCCAGCACGCGCACCAAAACAAACGTGCCGGCGTCCCGCGGCGGACCAGCCACCTCCAACCCCCGACTCTGCGACCAGGCACCCGGCACAGGTCCAACTTCAGGGCGCAGACCGGCCAGGTACCGACCATCAGGGAGGCCCCCCAGGGGGCGGCGGCCGCCGCCCCCGGCGTCATCGCCGCGGGCCGCGGCCGGGGCCGCCCCGGCGCAGGCGGCCCAGCGGAGGGACACGGCTGACCATCATGCCCCATTGCCGCACACTGCCTATCGCCGCAGGTCACAGGAGCAGGCCGAATTCTGGCACCCGACAGGCCGAGATCCTGCCCGCGGTGGCCGGCCGCCACGGCTTGGCGCCCGGCCTGCCCGCCGTGCAGCTTGTCGAGGCTGGCCCTGCCATCCTGGCCGGCTCCTCGCCGCAGCTGACCGGCAAGGCTGCCAGAATCCTGGCTGACCTGGGGGTCCAGGTCCGCACCAACGCGATGATCGCGGCCGCGACCGAGGAAGGCTTCCGGCTCACCGACGGCCAACTGGTGGAGGGCGGCGTGTTCGTCTGGGCCGGCGGGGTGAAAGCACCCGAGCTGGTGGCCGATTCGGAGCTGCCGCTGGCCGACAACGGCCGGGTCAAGGTCGACCGGAACCTGCGCGTGCTGGACCATCCGGACATATACGTGGCCGGTGACCTCGCCTCGGTGACCGATCCGCGCACCGGGCACGTGCTGCCCGCGCTGGCGCAGGTGGCGCTGGAAGAGGGCGAAACGGTGGCCCGCAACCTGAACGCGGAGCTGGAGGACAAGCCGCTGGAGGCGTTCACCTTCCACGACAAGGGGTTCGTCGTCTCGGTCGGGACCCGCCGCGGGGTCGCCGACATCGCCGGCATCACGACCGGCGGGCGGCTGCCCCACCTGCTCAAGGACGCCATCGAGTGGGAGTACCGCCAGTCCGTCAGGCACCTGCGCGGCTGGAACCCGGCAGCCCGGTGACCGCTGCCCATCCTCCGGCTTCGGAGCAGAACTTCACCCCCGGCTGGTTTCGTGGCCACACGAGGGACAGGCACCCACCCGCAAGGCCCGCGGCGGCCCGATCCTTCCAGGCCCCACGCGAGACGTCCCGCAGTTCGCATGCAGAATGCCCTGTTCGGTGCTGCATGGACAGCAATGCCGGCCGGCCGGGACTAGCGCCATATCGGCGGCTACTTGCGCGCCGCATGTCGGCTCGCGTCATGCGGGTATCCAGGGGCCGGGTTCGTGTGCCAGCCAGTGCAGGAGCTGCCCGCGGGTGACCGGGCCCCGGGGGACCCAGGGCGCCGGCAGCTCCCCTGTTCCGGCCAGCGCACGCGACAGCGAACGATTAGCGGAAAGGGTGTCGGAGGCCAGCGCGCAGCGGGTCGCGTGCGGGTCCAGGCCCCACAGCCGGGCCGCGTTCAGCCCGAGGACCTTCGCCTTGACCGCGTTGGTCAGGGCCGGATAGCCGTACTGCTGCTGGAACCCGGCGGAGATCTCGAACGCGCGGAAGGCCATGATCTGGGTCTGCGGCGGGCCGTACCAGACGCTGTCGGTGCCCCACAGCACCCGGTCCTCGCCCAGCCGCGACAACAGCTTGCCCAGCACGTGCGCGGCCTGCACCGGGTCGGCCAGCAGGCTGCGCCACACCGTGGCCAGGTCGGCCCAGACATTGCTGTTCGGCGGCACCTTGTACCGGTCCAGCGCCCACAGCAGCGAGTCAACGCCCACCGGGCTGGCCGGATTATACGGACCCTCGGCATACTGCGGCGTCCAGCCCGCGTGATAGACCACGAACTGCATGCCGGGGAACTGCCGCGACACCGCGACCATGTCCCGCGGCTGGTTCCAGGTGCTCTCGAAGTTCAGCAGCGGCAGCCCCTTGTGCGCGCACACGACGGTCACCCCCAGGTCCTGCGCATGCTGGATCACCGGCAGGCCGACCGCCGGATCGTCCAGGTCGAAACCGCGCCCGCCGGGACCCCAGGCGGTATACACCTTGAACGCCGACACCCGGCGGGTCTCCGCGGCCGCGGTCATCCCGTCGAGGCGCCCGGCCAGCGACCCGAAGTTGGGCGCCACCACGTTCTGCAGCAGCAGCCTGCTCTGGCCTCCCCTGGTCAGGGAGCTGGCCAGCTGCCAGGTGTCGTCGGCGGCATCGAACGGCAGCGGATCGCTGGACTCCCCGGTGCTGGGCAGGTCGGACAGCAGCGCCACCGTGGTGTCGCTGGCCAGGAACACGTCATGCAGGTACGCGGCCCGGTCGACGCAGGTCAGCGGGTTGGCCGCGGTGCAGTCCGGCGGCACCATGTCCAGCACCAGCCGCAGCGTGGCCGGCGCGGTGGTCCGCCACGGCAGCGACGGCATGACGTGATGGGTATGCACGTCGACGATGAACTCACCCCGGCTGCCCAGCGCCTCCTGGCACTCCGGCAGCTGCTCCGGCGGCGGCGTCCGGTACCTGCCGCCCGGCGTCGCCGGGCGGGCTGAGCCGCGAGCCGGCGGGTGAGCCTGGCCGCTGCACGCCGCGAGGTTGATCATGGCCAGCAACGCGGCCATGCCGCCCGCGGTCTGCAGGAACAACCGCCGGTCCATAGCCAGCGCGTCCGCCGCCGCGGCCGCCCGGTCCAGCACCGCGCGAGCCAGCCGGACGTCGGCCGGCCTAGCTGCGAGCGGAAGGAACTCCCCGTTCGACACCGGCCCGAGCACCAGCGGCAGCCTGATGTCATCGTCATCGACCGCCATCTGCCCAGTATCGCCCCGCACTTCCCGGACCAACAGGCAGCAGCCGCCACCGCGCAGAACAGCCAGTTCAGTCGGGCTTGGGACTGTCAAAGACAGGTTCACCCCACACCAGATCGGCGGTTATTGATCGTGAGCCGTCGAGCAGGGTTGATTACGTAATGTGGCAAGAGCGCGATCCATTCCCAGCGACGGATCGGTGCGCCTCGCTGTGCTTCAGGCTGAGATGAGCACGACGCACAGATCAGCGAATTATGAGCGCCTTCGGCGCAGATGATCGACCTGGCTGGGCGTCCCCGTGCATTGGCGGCGTCGTGGGCCAGGGCGGCGCGCCGCCGGGTCATGATCTCCCGGCCGGGCAGTCCGCACAACCCGGCGGCTGTGGCGGCCAAGTGGGCCACCCACGGCAGTGGCCCGCCCAGGACGGCGACCGCGAATCTGTGAGGCCGGTCACCGTCTCAGGAGCCGAGTCGAGTTCACGCTCGCTCGGCTGGCGGCACAGCTGCGGCTCGGTGATCCGAGTGCCGGCGCGGCGAGCGCGACAGATGCCGGGTTCGGGAACCGTGATCGCCTGGTGGAAGTTCAGCCGCCCATCCCGGCTTGAGCTTCCGCGAGTCCGGCCTTGAGTTCTTTCGCGCTCGTGCCGTCGATCTGCGCCACGGATTTCTTGACCGCGTTCGCGAGAGCCTTGTCGACGGCGCCGGCGCCTTCCGTGTCGTAGACGGCGATCACGCCTCCCGAGCCCGGCGGCAGAGCAGTATCCATCTTCTCGGCGATCCCGCTCTCGAGCCGGTGTTTGGCGAACTTGCCCAGCACGGCGCCGGCCGCCGCTCCGACCGCGGTCGCCGCCAGCAATGGCGGCGCGAACAGGCCGACGACGAGCCCGACGCCTCCGCCGATCTTGGCGCCCTTGCGGCCCAGGTGATCGCCGGTCTCGACGACGTGCACTTCGCCGTCGGCGTCCTTTTGGACCAGCACCACGCCCTCGACCGTGATCGTCTTCTGTTCGGCGAGCTTCAGCACCGCATCGAAGTCCTGCTTGGCGAGATCCTCGAAGAGGTACGCCTCGGTCCGCCGGTGCAGCCCCGCCACCTCATCCTCGCCCAGCGCCACCTCAGCGTTGCGCAACAGCGACGACGCCTCGTCACAGGTCAGCGACAGATCCTCGGGGCCGATCTCCAGGAGCCTGCCCTCGGCGCGCAGCCTCGCCACACGCAGCGGCGGTCCGTCCCGGCCCGCCAGCGCCAGCCGGGAGCCGCCCGGGACATGATCGGCCAGCACCGACAGCGCAGCCCGGCATTCCGGGTTGTGCAGCGTACGCACGTCATCCAGGATCAGCACGACCGGCGAGGTCATCGAGGAGAACGCGGATCCGAGCCGGGGGACGACCGAGCCGGGCACCGAACTGCCCGGGGAAGCAAGCGCATCAAACACCCGTCCGTCGATCGGCTCGACCGCATCGAGCGCTTCCGCGACATAGGTGAGCAGGACCTTCGGATCGTTGTCCCCTTCATCGACCGATACCCACGCAAATGCCCGGCCGTTGCGCTCGGCCCACTGCGACAACAGCGTCGTCTTCCCGTAACCCGGCGGCGCGACCAGCGAAACGATCGGACAAGGCTCGCCGCGCGCCAGCCGTTCGATCAGCTGCAAACGACGCACGGTCCCCGGCCGCAACAGCGGACGCAGAAGCTTCGACGCCAGAAGGTCAAACACCGGGCCGTCCGCGCGGCCCGGCCGGCCGGGCCGCATCCTCGCCGATTTCTCTGGCGCGAGGAGCGTCTCCCGGCCAGCGAGAGCCTGCGGGCCCTCAGCGCCGCCGACGCGCACGCCGGTGCATCCCGGCCGCGGAGACCGGTGACAACGGACGCCCCAATGGGTCGATGAACAGCGCACATGGCCCGGTGGCGGCCGGCACGGTACCGTCAAGGAGCTCGATGCTGTAGGTGAGCGCGTCTCCGTCCAGGTGCGGATCCTGGATGACCACGACGGCGTCCTCGGGGAGCCTGTCGCCCGGCTCGGCGAACGACAGGACGGCATTCGGGGGGTTGTCCGCGAAGCTGTTGTCCCCTGCTGGCCAGTTGGCGACGAACTGACGAGACGACAGGTGTCCGACGTCGCGCTGGGGACGGTCGGCGAAGTACAGCGTCGACGGCGACAAGCCATGCAACGTGATGGTTCCCCGGTCGCTGGTCATGCTCGCCGCGGTCTGGACGAACAATGCTTCCATGTCCTCAAGCTGCTGCTCGGTGACCTCACTCATCGTGGCTCCTCTCTCACGCCGCCTGGCCCGGCTGGGCCCTTGCCACGTGATCCGTTGGCGGCCATTGGCAACTCTTCCTAGTGCGGCAACCGCCAATTGCTCCCCCCCGATGGCGGCTGCCGCACTAGGCCCCCCCATACCGGCCGTAGACGGCCAGTCCCTGACCCGCACCGGACAGAGCGGGCATTTCATAGAAAGCACGGTGCGACGTGGCGCCTTTCCACGCGCTCGCCGCGCGGCGGACGCTCGCGGGCTGAACCAGGCACAGCCTCGCGGTGAACGGCAATGCCGCCATCCGGGCCAACGGGATAGCAAGGCAAACGCCGCAGATGACCATCAGCCATCCCAGCATGACTGCGGTCAGGCTCCGCGTGACCTTACGAACAGTGATCATCGAGTTACCCCCTGCCCGGCCTCCGCGTAGCCGGACATCAGCTTCCGGCGCTGTCGCCATTCGAGCCAGGAAGCGGCCCGACGTGCTTGTCATACGCCTCCAGGGCCGCCTCTAGCGTGCGCGGCCCGCGAAGCCACTGAAGCCGCGGCGGGACCTCGGAGTAATCCACGTACGGATTATCGCCGCAGCCGGGGCAGATGACCTCGAACGCGCCGGTGTAGCCGCCCTCGACGCGGCCGTCCACGATACGGACCGGCTGGCTGCGCACGAATGCCGTCCTGCCATGGCCGGGCTGCCCGACAAGCGGGAATACCATCCCGACTACAGGCCCCATGCGCAGCCACGGGTCACGGCGATCGTGCAGACGCGGCGCAGGGACCGCGGCCAGACGGACACCAGGTCCGATGCCGGTCCAGGTGTCAGGGTCACCAGAACTGCTCACTCAACTCACCGCCCGGCAGTAATTCCTGCGCTGCCGGGGTCTGGAGCAGCATGTTGGTTTGTTCTCACACGACGATACACGCAGGCGCTGCGCGGCGAAATGTCCAGCCGAGCTGGACAGTGCCCGGTGAAGCATTGTTTCCCGGCCGTTTGCCTCAGCGTCGAGTGACGTTTCCGGCAGTCGGTATGCGGGTGGAAGTGTGGGTGTCCTCCCCCGAACCCGCCGTGGGAGGATCTGTGACTCCCGGAACCCGTCAAGACCGCCTGTGACTGCGCCCTTAGGCCTTGACCGAACCCGTCCGTCACCAGGTCCGGCAGCAGTCGGGTTCGTGGGAGGGGTCTGGGCAGGACAAGGCGCGGTCACGGGCACCGCGAGGCGGGAGTGGCCTGGTGCTTGCCGCAGCACCAGCACTTCAGCTAATCGTTATCAGCCTTGGCGGGTTCGTAGGGGGTTGATCCGCCGTCTCATCGCCCAGGATCATCTGCTCTGGCGCGCGCAGCGCGGCCCTGGCCGCCTGGACATACGGGAGTGTCGGCGGCTGATTGCCCCAGTGAGAGTTCACCCGGTCCGGGTGGCGCGCCGGGGCCGGAACCGAGGCATCGTGTGATCAAGTGATTGGCGCGGTCCGATAGTTTGGGGGCCAGCCGTGGCATCACCTCATTACGAGTTCCGCGTTTCCGGGGTTCTCCCGCCCGAGGCGCTGCTGGACTTTGAGTACCTCACCGCTTCCGTGGAGCCGGTTGAGACCGTGCTGTACGGCGAGCTTGCCGATCTTGCGGCGCTGCAAGGGCTCCTCGCCAGGCTTGAGATCTTCGGCGCGCATGTTCTCCAGGTGCACCGCGCGCACCAGCACCATGGCCCAGCGATGGGCAGCCGTCCGGGCGATTGATGGCTGGCGCGGCGTTTATTCGTGGTCTTGCTGTCGCAGGAGCAGGGGGCACGCCCGTACCCCGGCGCAGTCGAGGAACGCGACTCCCGCCAGGTCGAAAACCAGGCCGGGGCCGGTGCCGCTACGGGCCGCCCCGGGTCCGGTAGACGTGGCAGGCGGGGGTTTCCAGGTGCTCCGGCCGGGCACCATTTCGCGCATGGGCAGCAGGGCGGCGTACTGGTCGCGCGCGCGGCCAAGTCGCCCGCCTGCCGTGCCGCCGGATACAGCGGGTGGTGAGGCGGCGGACAGGGCACTCCGGTCTTGATGCCAGGCATGCCAGCCGATGGTAATTCGCGGCTGTTACGCCAGGATGTTGATCGCGCGGGCGATCACGAGCCCGGCGATGCCGAGGGACACGGCCGCCTCGGTGATCATCAGCAGCTTGGCCCACGGCCTGACCGCGGAGATGTCGGTGGGGCTGAACGCGGTGGCGGTCCAGAAGCCCAGCGACAGGTAGTCGGCGAACTTCGGCACCCAGGGGGCCGGCACGTACTGGGTGTGCAGCATCTCCGGGAAGATGAACGCCGGGTTCGCCTGCGGACGGTGCGCGCGGGCGGCGGCGCCGCCGCGATCCAGATCCCAGTACCACAGCGCGAACGCAATCACGTTCGTGGCCCAGATCACCCCGCCGGCAGCCAGCAACCCGGTGGCGTTGTTGGCGTACAGCTTGTTGTTGGTGAGGATGTCATGGAACAGGTGGACGGCCGCCAGCAGGTTCGCCACCGTGATGAAGGCGATCACCGCGCCGGTGACGATCCGCAGCCAGGTCTTCTGCCGGTCGATGCGGCCCGGGTCCCCGATGATCAGCGCGGCCAGCAGGCCCAGCAGCACGGCCGGGACCACCCATGCGGGGTCCACCCGGTACTTCGCGGGCAGCGCCACGTGCAAAAACGCGGCGACCACGATCGCCAGCGCCACCGGCCACCAGTGCTCCCCCCGCGCGGCCTGGACCGGCGTCGCAGGGGGCGCAGCGGCTGGCTTCCGGCTCGATGTCATACCCCATTGTGCCTGCGTTTGCAGATCTCCGTCCGTGTGGGCGCCCTGTGGGGCCGTCAGGCTAGGCCGTGTCTGTCGTGGCGGCCTGATGCGCTTCCTCGAGCCTCACCGGAAACAACATGAGCCTCCGCGGCCCCGCCCACCTCGTTGAGCTTGTCAGCCACGAGGCTAGCTTCGGAAACAGGAGCCAGCACGCCCGCGGCCGCTTTGCCCACTTCCAGCCCAGCCCGGTGACCAGGCGCAGGCGGCTGCGCCTGAGGCAACGCCGTCGAACTTGACCGGCGGCCTACCCGGATGAGCAAGCGCCGGAACGGGCATCAGGCGGGTCAGGGCCACCATGGCGGGCCGGTCTATCTGCCACGAGACAGAGGCCATCCCCGCGATGACGGCGCCGGAAACATCCGCGCGTGGGTCCGCGCCTCACGCGCCGCGCAGTGCCTCCCGCCGCTCATCACCGACGGGCGAGTAGTCACCGGCGGAGACGACCACCGGATGCTGGTGTCGGACCCGGCCGGAGCGAGCACCCAGGTCGTTCAGCTGACTTGCTCGGTGACCGCTCTGGCTACCCCGACCGCTTGGCCCAGCCAGGTCCAATCCGGTAATTGCCCGCCAAGGGCGACAGCAACCCGGGCGAGGGACAGCCTTCAGGCGTCGGCGTAACACTCGGCGCCCGGCCGCTGGCACAGCCACTCCATATAGGACCTGGATTCATCCGGGCCGGGTTCCACGCTGCCCGGCAGGGCCTGGGCGAACACGAGCGCTGCGGTGGCCTGCAGTGCGCGGCGGAGCAGATCGTCGCGTCCGGTCGCCTCGAATCCCAGGCTCCACCAGTCCTGGTCAGAGGTGCGGACCTCGGTGAGTTCCACCGCGCACCGCGGCTCCTGGCCCAGTCCCGGGGCTTGGGCCGCGACCGGCCCGCTGGCCGGTGAGAACCGGCTGATTCGCCGCATCTTGCGTACCGGTCTCCAGCCCGGCAGGTCACCGCTGTCCGGGCTGAGCGGGGCAACGGGAAAGGACCACTTCTGCCAGGACTCCATGCGCCCGCGGGCGCGGCCCGCCACCTCCAGGATCCCCGGGCTGCCGCGGTATACCTTCACCTCCAGGGCCACGCCCCCGCGGACCTTTACCGACAGCCCGTGCAACTGCGGATCCAGGAGGTAGGTGTCCTCGCGTGACTGGGTCTCGGCCGGGAACCGCCCGAACCATCCGGCCACCGCAATCTCCAGCTGGCCCGGGAAGATCCAGCGCACCTCCAGGCTGCGGACTCCTTCGGTGACCGGGCTCCCAGGCGGTTCAGCCGTCATCGTCATATGCTCCTGCCCCGGCCTTGCCGGCACGTTCCATGCACTGCCGCCGCATGTCCGGATCCTCAGGATTTGCCGGGCTCGTAGCCCTCGGTGAACAGCTCACCTTGCGCAGCCCCGGCGGCGGACTTATCGCCGCCGCCGCGGCCGCGCAGGACGAAGGCGATGCCGACGGCGATCACCGCGCCGGCGATCGGGCCCGCGATGTAGACCCAGTAGCTGGTGAAGGTGACCGAGGCCAGGTCGGGCCCGAAGGTGCGGGCCGGGTTCATCGAGGCGCCGGAGATGGGGCTGCCCCACAGGCCGGCCAGGGCGATGTAGCCGCCGACCCCGAAGGCGCCGATGACGCCGACGTTCTGGGCGCCCGAGGCGGTGCCCAGGATCACGCTGACCAGGCCCGTGGTCAAGATGAGCTCCATCCAGAACGCGGCCCCGGCGGAGTAGCCGTTGGCCGGGTAGTTGGACCCGTAGCTGGCCGAGACGTTGATGATGGCGTGCAGGACCAGGGCGGCGAGGGTCGCGCCGGCCAGCTGCACCACGATGTAGCCGGGCACCCGGTCCCACGGGAAGTCGCGGCGCAGCGCGAAGGCGATGCTGACCGCCGGGTTCAGGTGCGCGCCGGAGATCTTGCCCATGAACAAGATGATGGCCATGACCGTCAGCGCCGGGGCGGTGACGGCGGCGGTGTGGCTGATCACGCCGGGGAAGGCGTGGCTCATCATGCCCCCGCCGGCGGCCGCCAGCACCAGGAAGAAGGTGCCGAGCAGCTCGGAGAACAGCCGCCGCCACTCCTGCCGCGGGTCATTGAAGTCGGTGATCCGGTCGATGACGTTCTGCTCGTAGCGGGCGAGCGGGCCCAGCGGGCCCGGCGTGGGTACTTGCTCTTCCGCGGTCATGGCTGCCTCACATCGGGGTCGGTCGGGAAACGTGCCCGGGCTAGCTCGCTCGTCAGGGGGCGGCGGCCGGGATCTTACAGGTCGGGTTCGGCGGTGATCCGTCCGGAGGGGTCGTGGACGCCATCACATGGAAGTCCATCGGAGCTCCCGGCACGGTCAGCACCGGGCAGGGGTGTCAGCGGATGGGTCATTCCCCGGCCCGGCGGCGCCGGGGCTTAGGGGCATCACAGGTCAAACACCACCTTGAAGTCGTTCTGCATGCTCACGACCGTCCAGCCGCGTTCCTTCGCCGTGGCCAGAGCCCGCTCCGAACCCGTGTCGTAGGCAAACTCCCGCCCGGCATCATCGTGCCGGATCAGCAACCCGAACCGGGCCGTCCGCAGCATCGCGGCGTCCCCGTCGGCGTTGCCGCCTGCCAGCAGCGGCTTGCGCCCGGTGCGGGCCCAGAGGTAGACCGGCTTGCCCGGGCCATCATCGACCGGCTGTTCCATGCCCCTGGTGCGGTACAGCTGACCGTGACGGTACTCCAGGGTGGCGCCCGAGCCGATCACCCGCTGCCGGGGGATGCCGTACATCTGCTCAGCCGCCGCCCGGACGAAGTCCCGGCCGCCCGCTGAGCAGATATAGACCTCGAACTGACTAGCCGTCAGCAGGTCGATCAGCTCGCGCATCGGGCGGTAACCGAGCCTGGTGTAGGCGACACCGAGCACCGGATGGCGGGCGGCGTCGAAGAACCTCCGCGCGGTCCTTTCGAACGCCCCGGTGGTGATGCCCGCATAAGCCCCGGCCACGCCCCGGGTCAGCTCGGGCACGTGCTCCAGCAGCCCCGCCAGCCGCTCCTGGTCACCCTCGATCACGGCCTTCCACGGCTGCTTGCGGGCCAGGCCGGGATGGGCCTGGGCCATCTCCTTCCACCGCCGCAGCAGGAAATCGGCCTGCGCAGACATCGGCTTCTCACACCACAACGTGCCATCGTTGTCGAACGCCGCGATCCGATCCTGTGCAGGAACGAACGAGGCGCCCGGCTCTGTCACCGACCGCACGAACTCCAGGATCTGAGTCTTCGCCTGCCCGTCGGCCCAGCCCGGCAGCTGATCGGCCATCCCCGAGCTCCTCTCATCTCCCCGCTCACCGGGACTGGGCTCAAGGCCCAGGCCCCGGTGCCTGTGCCAGCGCGCGGGCCTGTCAGGCGGTCAGGCCGAGGTGCTGCCGCCCTAGATTCCGGTGACGGCTTCGGCTTTGCCGTCTTTGACGGCGGCCTGGAGCGCGGCGTAGTCGAGTTCGTTCTGGTCGGCGTAGGTTTCGGCGAAGTCGGCGATGGCCTGGTCGAACCTGTCCGACCCGCCGAGGTAGGCGGCCAGGGCGATGCGGTCCCCGGAACGGGCGTGCGCCCGGGCCAGGGTCCACCCGCACAGCCCGGCGTACAACCCCATACCCTCGGGGAGCATGATCTCGATCGGCACCGAGAACTTCCAGTCCTTCAGCTGGCGGACGTAGAAGTCGCGGTCCACCCCGTCGGGGGTCGGCGACGCGGGTCCAGCCGAGGAAGATGTCACTCTGGGCCTGTTGCAGGTGCTGCCCGGCGACGACCCGTTCGCCCTGGTTGGTGTACTGGCTGCGCCCGGCGTAGTCCGCCAGGACGGAGGGCTGGGCCTCCTTGGCCTGCAGGAACAGCGGCTCGACCCCGTCGCCGGCGTCCATCAGCACGACCCAGGCGCGGGTGCCGACGCTGCCGACCCCGACGACCTTGCGGGCCACCTGGACCAGAGTGAACTGCTCGAGCAGGTGCCGCCGGTCGGACTGCAGGGTGCGCCGGTACTTGCCCAGCACGGTACGGATCAGCTCGTAGATCGCGTCGGCCTGCACGCCGGCGAAGACCTCCTCGACCGGGACGATCGTCGGCGGGGCGCTGATGATCCGCCGCTGCCCGTCGACCATGGTGGTGAGCTTGTCCAGCGCCTTGGTGCTGTCGGCGGTGTGGGCCTTGGCCAGCAGCTTCTCGGCTTCCTTGAACCTTTTCGCCTTGACCTGGGACCTGAATTCGGCGACGGCCGGCTCGATGTCCAGGTGGGCGTACCACACGTCCAGGAAGGGCTGCGCCGCGAACTCGCGCATCGCGGTGCGGTAGCGTTCGGCCGCCGCCATCGCGATCTTGCGCCGGGCCTTGGCGGGAAAGCCGCTGGCCCGCCCGGCCACGGCCAGGCTCGCGGCCAGCCGCTTGACGTCCCACTCGAACGGCCCGGGCAGCGTCTCGTCGAAGTCGTTGACGTCGAAGACCAGCCGCCGCTCCGGCGAGGCGAACGCGCCGAAATTGGACAGGTGCGCGTCCCCGCACAGCTGCACCCGCAGCCCGGAGGCGGGCGTGCCGGCCAGGTCCGCCGCCATCGGCAGCGCCGCCCCCCGGTAGAACGTGAACGGCGACACCAGCATCCGCCCGTGCCGGACCGGCACCAGCTCCGGCACCCGCGACGTCGCCTGGCCCAGCAGCAGCCCGACCGGATCCCGCCCCCGGCCCGGCGAGAACTCCGCATGCGACTCCAGCGGGGCCACCGCCCGAGCGTCCTTCCCCCGCGCCGCCCGGTCCGCGCGGCTCAGCTGCTCCACCGTCCCGGCCCGCGCCCGCCCCCCGGCAGAGGCCCGCGCATTTGAGGTACGTGATCGACTCGCCGTTACACCATCAGCCGCCACCGTCATGGCAACTCCCTCCGGGCCGCAGCGCCATGAAACCTCCGGCCGGCAGGCCGCCGCGGAATATTCGCGGACCGTTCTTACCAGCCACCACCGCTGCGCTCTCTATATCAAGGGACACTGCACCGCGCAGAATGCGCAGGCATCATCCATTCAGGGTGATGTCGCAGATCCGTTTGCCCCGAGCCTGCGGGCGTGATCGCTCGCCGGCGACCAGCCAGTCACCCACGATTCCGCTGGCCGGGAGCGGATCGGCCGGCGCCTGGCTCGCCGTCAACGGCGTCCGCGACATCGCGTCAGGGCTGTTCGTCTTCATCCTCATGGCCTCCCTGGCAACCCACGTGCTCGGCGGGCTGATGCTGGCCGCGACCATCATTCCCGTAATGGATTGGGTCGTCATGCTGACTCACCACGGTCCGGAAGCCACCGCTTACGGTGTGCACAGGGCAACGGCCGTACTGATGCTTGCGACCGCTGCCCCCCTGCTGGCGTCACTTGCCTGACCACGGCCAGGCCAATTACCCGCTGTTCCTGATCGGAGCGCGGGCACCGCAGAGATTCGACGGCGCGATGATGTCCCGCAGGTGCTAGCGCCGATCCAGGTGAGGATCACCGGGGCGGAGCTGAACCTGGCGGTGGGACTGCCCGGGTCGATGATCGGCGCAGGCGCGTCGCCGGGGCAGGTCCATCGGAGGGGCTCTGATCAACGCCGACATCGCCGGCCTATCCTGGCGGCCCACGTTCCTGGTCGACCTCCCGGTCGGGCTGGCCGGGCTGACGGCCACCGCGCTCGTGCTCCGGCCGACGGGACCGCGGTGAGCTGCAGGTAGCTCCGGATGCCACCGTCATGCGCTGACGCTTGCTCAGTCAGCATCCGCCGGGCGATTCGGGGACCGTCACACGGACGATTCCAGGCACCGTTTCGACGGCGACAGAACGCCCTGATCGGGACGACCGGACCCGTGAGCGCACCGGACCGCCAGGCCGTACAGATCGTACAGGCGGATATCGCGTGGAGCGCGAGACACAGTGCGTCACTGTAGGTACTCGGACCGCTGCCCATCTGCGCCGGTGAGCCGGCTGCCCCGCAGCATCCAACGCCCGCGTCAGAGCCCTGGCGATCGATGATCACACCGATCAAGGCCTCCTAATAATCCCGGCGCCGCGGCCGTGGAACGGTTCGTGGAACGGTGTGCCGGATAATCCCAGCGTCGTGGGTGCCGTCAGTGCGATGATCCGTGCTATCGGTGCAGGTAGCGCGTACGCTGCCTCGGCGCGTGCCTCTCGTAATGCGTAGGCCGCTGGATGACGATGAGGACCAGGCGACGAGGTGCCCACCGTCGTCCGCGACCCCGGTCGATTTGCCCGCTGCATGCCCGATTGGCGGGTCAATGCCGGGAACTGGCGGTCACTCCCGGACAGCCCGATTCCCTACCCAACCTGGGACACGCAGGCTGACCCGCTGCGCCGTGCAACGACCTGTTCGACTGTCCTGTCGGACCATCCCAAGTTGCGACGCCGCTATGCTGGTTCTGCCCACTACGCTCGGTTACGGTCATGGACTGTTGCCCGCCATTCGCATGGAACGGTTCGTGGAACGACGCGCCGGATAACGCCAGCGCAGCAGGTGCCGTCAGTGCGACGGCCTGTGCAATCGGTGCAGCTAGTGCGCGTGATGCACGGGGCCGTAGTTCTCATAATCCGCCGGTCGTGGGTTCGAGCCCCACCCGCCCCACCTGACCCGCTCACCGCCGGGAGATCCGGTTCCGCAAGACATGCAAGACCGAGCGGGCCCGCAGATCGAGCTCGGCAAGCTGCTCGCGATGGCCCAGGCGACCTGGCCGCTTAAGGGGCCGCTACCGCTCCGCGACACGCGAGGCCTCGGTCGGCGGGGACCTGTATGAGATCATCCCGATTGGATACGGGATCCGGGTGATCATCGGCGACGTGCGCGGCAAGGGCCTGGACGCTGTCCTGCTCGCCCGGCAAGTGCCCAGCGCCTTCCGGCGAAACGCCGTCGCCATACCCGCCATGGAACACGTAGCGGGGCGAGGTCGGCCGGGCCATCGGGCCGCACCTGGGCGAGGAGGACTTCGTCACCGCGGTGCTGGCACAAATCGGCCCCGGCGGCAAGCTCACTGTTGTCAACTGCGGCCATCACCCACCGTCGCTGCGCCATCGTGGCGGCCTGCAGCCGCTGGCCGACGGGAAGGCCGCGCTGCCGTCCGCCACTGGATCGGAGGCCAGACAGGCTGGCCGATCAAGAGATTCGTCGGCACGGCCGCCGCTACGGGACCATCCAGATCCGCGCCGGGGACGCTTACCGAGCACACGGCCGAGCAGATGATCAGCGTCGTCACGGTCGAGACGGCAGAGCGGTCCGCGTGACTGAGGCATGCATCTGTAGCCGCGATAACCGGCGACGGCGCAATGCCGCTGCCCGGTAAGCGTTATGCCTCGGTCTGATCTGCACCGTTGTCGATGACGGCGGTCTGGTGCATGTTCAGGCGTTCCATGGGCTGCCCAGTGATCTCAGCGATGAGATCGAAGTCCTTATCGAGGTGCAGCACCGTCAGCCCAGCGAGTTCAGCAGTCGCAGCAATGATCAGATCCGGTATTGATGGAGCACGATGCTGGCCACGGTCCGCTAGCAGCATCAAGATCTCCACCGCCCGGTCCTCGATGGCCGGGGTCAGGTATTCCACCGCCATTGACGACAGCGGCGGCCGCCGGGACGCTGCCCGGAGCTCTGAGCCTGACCGGGCTGAGTAGCCGGTTTCCAGCCGGGTGACGGATGTGATCCGAACCAGTCCGCGTTCGATCCGCGCGGCCCACTCTGCGGCATCCGGGCTGGCAGCTAGGCGGACCAGGGCGGACTTGTCGATCAGCCAGGTGGTCACTTCCAGGCCTGCGACATCACGTCCGGATCGGCCAGGTCAGCGAAGGTGTCGGCGAAACGTGTCAGGTCCTCCACGCTGACCGGGGATCCCGGTGTGGAGGCGTCTTGCGCCAGGCGGCGGCGCACGTACTCGCTCCGGGACAGGCCCAGGCGTCCAGCATGGGCATCTAGTGCTGCGATGACCTCATCGGGTACATCACGGATCAGTACATCGGTCATCTCCGCCTCCACATGATATCCTATGATAGCGTGATCGCCGGATTGCCGTATCCAGACGCACTCTCGTGTCGCGGACAGGGTTGAGCGTCGCGGGTCTGGCGGGACCTTTGACCGGTAACCACCTAACAGACGTCGAGTATGAATCCGGCGCGCCGCAGGTATTAGCGGTATCCAGGACGAGTAGCCCAGTCACGGATCGCCTGGTTCCTCCAAGGCGGCTCCGACGTCATATCCGAGTGCGGTTGCTATGTCGGGAGCGGCGCAGACGACCCGGCCGAGCCCGGTCACGGGGGCGATCGCTAGCAGCACATCGGCGATCTCGTCCTCCGTCGCGCCTGCCGCGAGCGCCCGGGCGGTGCTCCATTCGAGGCAGACCGCTGGCGACCCGGAGGCTACCAGTATCCCTAGTTGAAGCAACGCCGCGATTTTAGGTTGCAGGGTCGAGGTCCTGTCCAGGGCAAGTCCCAGCCCGGCCTCGTCTTCGACGAAGCCTTCGTCGATCATCGCCAGCCTGCGCAACGTTTCCTGGTATCTCGCTGTCTGGCTCATAAGTCTCCCTCGCCATCGAGCACTATTCCACCTCGGACCGGGGCGGTTCCATCGCCGGCTGGATTGATAGGTAGGTCGTCAATCCCTCGCGCGCCCAGCTGATGGGAACCACGCGACGCCCCGCATGCCTGCCTGACCGGCCGCTAACGGCTGGAAGATGATGACCACCGGGTAAGGAGCGTCGAAGGCCACCTGGCTGCTCACCGAGCCCAGCCCCCGCCGGCCGAGGCCGCCGCTGCCCCGCGAGCCCACCACCAGCAGGTCGGCGTCGTGCCCGGCGTCGACGAGTTCGGCGGCGGGCGAGCCCGGGATCACCGAAACATTGAACTGGGGAATACGTAACGGAGATTAAGCAGGTCGCGGGAGCAGATGGACGGCGTCGCGACATAGGTCCCGGAGATTACGTTAGCCGCAGCTCTGTTCTCGCGCAAATTCGCCATCAGGATTTGAAGAATCAGCTCGACCAAGCCGCGGCATCCCTCGTTCAAGCCCAAGCGCAGCATGTGCAAGCAACGCAGGATTACGAGCGCGCGAAGGCGCTCTACGCCACAAAGAGCTTGATCAAACCCGATTTCGATCAAGCGCAGGCCAGATTCGATTCAACCCTTGCCGGTGTGGATCAGGCTAAAGCCAGTCTGCACCAAGCGCAGCTGGCGCTTGAGGATGCCGATCTGAGAGCGCCGTTCTCGGGATACATCCTTGACCGCAACATTGAACTAGGGAACCTCGCCCAACCAGGTTCGACGGCCTTTACGATCGCCGATACGAGTGCGGTCAAAATCAGTTTCGGGGTCCCCGAGTACGCCGTAAGGCATCTACGCCTGGGGCAACAATTCAACATTCATCTTCAGGATGATCCGAAAGAATACAGCGGGCGGGTTACGAGTATTGCCGCGAGCGCCGACGAAAAAAATCGCGTCTTCGCTATTGAGGTGACCGTGCCTAATCCCCAGAGCTATTTGAAGCCCGGGATGATCGCCTCGCTCACAGTGTCTGGCGTCCAAAAGGCTCCCGCTCCCGCCGTACCTCTGAGTGCCGTTGTTGCCGACCCTGCCTCACCTGGACGCTACGCGGTGTTCGTTGCCAGGGAAGAAGGCGGCAAATGGGTGGCGCATCTGCGCGACGTCACGCTAGGCGAAACGCACGAGAGCGATGTGGCAGTCGATGGTGTAAAGCCAGGGGAAAAGATCGTCGTTGTTGGAGCCGCCGGCTTGAAGGACGGCGATTCGGTACAAGTTCTTCCATAGAGGTAGAGGAAAAATGGCACACGAAAACGAGCAAGACCTCAGTAATCGACGGAATGTTCCAAAATTCTTCGTCGAGCATCCCCACATCTCCTGGATGTTTCTGGCCGGAGTCCTCATTTGGGGTTGGTTCGGCTATAAGTCCATGCCGCAACGAAAGGACCCGGAAATCCCTGTGCGCGTCGGCGTCGCGGCTTGTCCGTGGCCCGGCGCGACGGCGCAACAGGTCGAGCAATTCATTACGCGACGCATTGAGGATGTTGCTGCCGAGAATAAGACCATTCATCCAGGAACAGACGCGGACTACGGCATTAAGTCCATATCGCTGCCGGGCTATTCGTTTGTGACAATACAACTCGATGAGGGCGTCACCGATACCAAGCGGCAATTCAGCGATATCAACCTCAAGCTGAATGCTCTAAATTCTCAGTTGCCTCAGGGCGCGGGCCCAATCAGTTTCCAGAGCGATTTTGGAGATACCGCTGCTCTCATGCTCACGGTCGCCAGCCCAAAGGCGGACGACATTGAAATTGCGGCTCGCGCCAATTCCGTTGAGGCTGCGATCCGCAAAGCTCGCGACGCAAAACAGCTGAATCGACAGGGGCAGCACATTACGGTCGTAGATTCCTTTCCACAATCCATCTCCACAAAGGAGGTCCTTGACACTGGATACCTGTTTCAAGCGGAAGCGCAGGGCGCTGGAATCATTCGAGACTCGCAAATCATTCAGGGGAGTGGATTCATCGGGCTCGATGGTGTTTCCGATGCAGACGACAGCTCCATTCAAGCGTTCGTCAAACGGTTTATCTCGGAGCGCCTGAAACGGTCCGAGCTACATCCCGACGCGTGGGAACCAATAGTCGTTCGCGATCCGCGCGAAACGCGGACGAAACTGGCAAGCGTCGCCGGCGACAAATACAGCTACGCCGAACTCGACAATTATTCTGACTTGATTGCCCGAACGGTCCAGGGGGCCCCTGAAGTTTCCAAGGTCGAGCGGCGGGGTGTTTTGTCGCAGACGATCTATCTCGATTACTCGCAGGACCGCCTCGCTGCCTACGGATTGCGTCCTGGTGATCTCTCCAAAGTCATTTCAGCTCGGAACGTCATCGCGCCCGGTGGCACGGTGGAAACCGGGGAGCACAGGGTTACGCTCATCCCTTCTGGACAATTCGACACTGCCAGAAGCATTGGCGATGTAGCTGTATCCGCCACGTCCCAGGGTGCCCCAGTTTACTTGCGGGATCTCGTCCAAATCAGCCGCGGGTATCAAGCTCCTGCCGCGTATCTCAATTACTACACATGGCGAGACGCCAGTGGGCACTGGCAACGTAGCCGGGCGATCACCTTGGCAGTTTACATGCGCGATAAGTTGCAAATCGTGCGGTTCGGACAGAACGTGAATTCAAAACTTGAGCAGCTTCGCCAAGTTCTTCCCGCCGACCTGATTTTGGCGCACACGTCCGATCAACCGCTTCAAGTGAAGGAGAACATCAATCTGTTCATGCGCGCACTTGTCGAAGCCATTATTCTCGTGGTCATCGTTTCGCTGCTCGGGTTTTGGGAGTGGCGCCTGGCGTTGATCATGGCCCTCGCCATTCCGATCACACTGGCTATGACGTTCGGCGTCGTATATGTGTTGGGAATTGATCTTCAACAGGTCTCCATCGCATCCCTGATCATCGCGCTGGGCCTGCTCGTCGACGTGCCGGTGGTCTCTGGCGACGGCATAAAGCGCCACCTGGCGGAAGGGTTTCCGCGCATGACAGCGTGCTGGCTCGGACCCACAAAGCTTGCCACCGCGATTTTCTACGCCACGATCACGAACGTCATCGCCTACCTGCCGTTCTTGATGCTGACCGGCAATACCGGCGAGTTCCTGAAGAGCCTTCCCATCGTGATGACGGCTTCCCTGCTGTGCGCACTCTTTGTGGCAATGACGTTTGTCCCGTTCCTGGGTTACTACATTCTGCGCGCCCCTGCAAAGCCCGAACCTACTATCGAAGAGCGACGGCGGCGCGGATTTTACGGCTTCTATAACAAACTCGTGGGCAGGGCCATCAAACACCGTTGGGCCGTCCTCGGTGGGTCTCTAGTTTTCCTCATCGTAGGCGGGCTGTTCGCCTCGCGGCTTAAGACCCAATTCTTTCCCGAAGATGTCCAGTACTGGTTTTATCTGGATATTTGGCTGCCGAATGAAACTCCTTTGAGCGTCACCAACGATACTGCCGTGCAGGCCGAACAAGTCGTCCGTCAGGTAATTGAAAATTCAACGGACGCGACTACCAGGGAGAACCGTGGGCACCTTCTTAAGTCGCTAACGACTTTTGCCGGTGGTGGCGGGCCTCGCTTCTGGTTCTCGGTATCACCCGAAATGCCCCAGACCAACTATGCGCAAATGATTGTCGAGGTCAATGATAAAGAGGCTTCGCCAAAGTTAGCTCGCCCGATCCAGGATGCGCTGGCCAAGGAAGTGCCAGGGGCGTGGATTACGGTACGCCAGCTGCAAACGAATCCTGTCGAGAATCCCGTAGAACTTTTGATTTCCGGGCAGGCAGACGTCGACGCGAGAAATGAAGCTGGCGATATTCGTACGCTGAGACAGGTTGCCCGGCAGGCTGAGGACATCGTCAGTCAATCTCCCGGCATTTCCGTTCTTCGAGATGACTGGTTCCCGGATGATGTGCAGCAGAGGATTCAGATCGACCCGGACCGCGCAAACGTTGCAGGTATTACAAACGCAGATGTCGCTAACGCTTCAGCTGCGGCCATGAGCGGCACGACAGTGGGCGTATTCAAGGAAGGTGACAAGAATATCCCCATCGTGGCGCGCCTTCGTATGGAGGACCGTGCCCAGCTTGCCGACATCAAGAACCTCTATGTTTACTCTTCACAGACGAATAATCGGGTACCTTTGCTGTCGATCGCGACGGTCGGAAATTCTTTGGAAACAGCTCGCGTAGCCCGGCGTGAGCATTTTCGCACCATTTCCATTCTTTGTTATCCCCGGCCTGGCGTTCTCGCCTCGGAAATACTCGATCCCATTCTTCCAAAATTGCAAGAGTTTCAGAAAAATCTCCCCCCCGGTTATCAGCTGCGTATCGGGGGCGAGAGAGCAAAGCAAATAGACGGATTCAGCAACCTGAAAATCGTTCTTATGATCTCGTTGATCGGCATTTACTTGGCGCTCCTCGTTCAGTTCAACAACGCGGTAAAACCTCTTCTGGTATTCGCCGCTGCTCCCTACGGTGTGATCGGCTCGCTCATCGCTCTCTCGATTATGCATACGCCCTTTGGATTTATGGCTTTTCTGGGCATCGCCAGCTTGATCGGCGTGATAGTCAGCCACGTGATCGTACTGTTCGACTTTATCGAGGAAATGCATGCAAAAGGGGAGCCTTTGGAGCAGGCGCTTCCCGACGCAGGCATCCAGCGTATTCGGCCCGTACTGATCACTGTAGGGGCGACCATATTGGCTCTCTTGCCGCTTGCGATTGAAGGAGGGCCCCTCTGGCAGCCTCTGTGTTATGCACAAATAGGCGGCCTCGCCGTGGCAACGTTCATCACGTTACTATTGGTGCCCGTCCTTTACAGCATCTTCGTTCTTGATCTGAAAATCATCCGCTGGGAAACGAAACAACCTCCGGCAGAGACTGAAGCTCTTCCAGCCCCTGAAATGGTTCGTTGAGGATTTTGCGATGATTCTTTTTAATCAGATTGCGGCGGCGGTACTTCTTCTGAGTCTTACGCTCTGCTTACAGTGCGCGGGCGTAATTACCCTCTTCGAATGGCTGAAGCGCGTCCTGACACGGGACGTTCACAAGCATGGGCCAGTTTACTCAGCCAGCCTGGTGGTGAGATCGGCAGTTGCAATTGTAATTCTGCACGGACTCGTGATTCTTCTGTGGGCCAGTTTCTACCGGATGCATTGCTTCCCGTCATGGGAGCTCGCCTTTTACTTCTCCGCGAGCAGCTACTCAACTGTCGGATATGGTGATCTGATTCTTCCGTCCAACTGGCGACTCTTAGGACCTCTGGAAGCGATCACAGGAGTGATGATGTCTGGAATATCGGTCGGTGTTCTGTTTGCTCTCATCACCCGCTTGCTCGATCGCGACACACACTCTTCGCTGGAGAATGCAAATGAACAAAGCCATGCCTAACGTCAATATCAAGACTCCGGATTGGCTGTGCCAGATGGAAATCATCTTGGAAGAGCTCAACGAGGGAGTAGTAATTGTCGATGATCAGCTCCGTGTAGTTTTCGCCAACGAAGCGCTGACCCGGATGGGACATTACGAACGTGCGGAGATCGAAGGCCGAACTCCGGATGCGATCTTCCCGGCGACAGATATTCCGTACATTATGCGACAGAACGAATCAGGCCACCGCTACGGGCGCAGTCGCAGCGAGTTCTACTTGCCTCGCAAAAATGGCGAGAAGATCCCGGCGATCTTCAGCGGCCGAGTGATTCAGGGGCCGGACGGACAGGAATACGTCCTGCTCATCGTGTCCGACATCAGCGCACAGAAGCGCGTCGAGGAGCAACTTCGCGAATCCAATGCACACTTGGAGAAACGTCAGAACGAAATGGAGACCGAACTTGCGCTCGCTGCTCGCGTCCAACAATCACTCGCGCCACGGAGCCTCATTTGGCAGGACCTCGTGATTGAAGCCTACTATAGCCCCGCGCATACCATCGGCGGTGACTTCGGCGTGATCCTGCCGCAAGGCGACGAATATCTGAAACTCGTTATGTGTGACGTTTCGGGCCATGGAGTTGGTTCGGCGCTTATGGCGAACCGGATTTACGCTGAAGTTCTGCATGAGATCGAGTACAAGACTGGGCCTGGAACCTTGCTGAAGCGACTTCACGATTTCGTGCAAAGTCGCATTCCATTAGACGGGTTTTTCTTCACGATGGCCATTGCCCGTTTTGGTCGGCGGGGACGCCACGTAAGTTTTGCTGCCGCAGGCCATCCTCCAGCAATGCTGGTATCAAACAGCGAAGTCCGGCTGATCGATTCGCAAGGCGGCATTCTTGGCTGTCTCTCGGAAACAGCGCCATCCGAATCCGCCAAAGAAATCGACCTCAATCCCGGTGATCGGCTGGTTTTCTACACGGACGGGCTTGAAGAAGTCTTTAACGAACACAACGAGATGCTCGGCCTCGAGGGATTGGAAACGTTGGTCCGCCAATCGGCCACGCGAACACTTCCCGAAATGAAAGAGACCATCCTCGAGGGCGTGGCCGCGTGGAGGCACGGCACCATGGCCGACGACGTGTCCCTCGTCATCGTCGAAGTTCGCTAGTTCCGTGGTTTGCCTCCGGGCACTAGCAATAGCGCGATGGTTCATGATAATGGGAAACAATTCACCCCGACGGCAAGCGGCGGGGCAGGACAATCCCACGCTCTTGCCATCGCTGACCAAGCTTTTAATTTCGATTCATCCACAAGGTTCTTTCACAGTCCGACGGAGGAGATCCCACTTCTTGCGAGTGGAGTGTTCTTGGGACTTGATGTGCCGAAACGCTTCTAACATACGTCGGAACACCATCGGGGAGCTCCCAACATACTGATTCCTAAAGAGACCCTACTTCAACTTTTTTGTTGTCACTCCAGAGTGTTTGTCAATTTTTCTCAACTTGCTTACTTTGAGAATCTGCCTAACCGTCTCCACGGGTATCTGCTCAAAATGTGTCTTCAACTGGACCTCAGACTTGATCCTCCGAATCACCCACACGCTAACAAGCCTGAGCTCATACGGGTCATTTCTTTTGAAAATCGATTAACGTGTCGTCGCGCACAAATACTTTAACGCATCGCTTCGCGACGGTATCTAGCTCTCAATAGCGGTAGCTAAGTGCCGACGAGTTAGATAACCGCACAAGTCAGTCGAAGGGCTTTCTTTTTGAGCTTTTCGATTCTGTATGGTCTGTCTTAATTGGTTATCTGCGATTGCTGTGAGCGCTTTCCACGAAAACCGCTGGCCTATTTCGAAAACCCGCAGAAACTATGCGGCGCACGTAGCAGACCATTATGGTCATCCTTGAAATCGAAGCTTTTCTGTAGAAGCGTGCCCGGTCATCCTTATAAGTGCCGCTTTTCGCCCTGCGAGTAAGGTTGAGTGCGCTGAGTAAGCTAGCATACGCGCGGGCGATTCCTTCGCGAGGACTTTGCAGCGTCCAAAAACATTAGGTTTGTAAAATAGAATTTTGATGTATTTCAATTAATTTAATTAATTCGTGCAAACTTGCGCTGGGAGATGCATCAGAGGAGGGTTTTGCGGTGAGCGAATTGGCTTACTGATTTTGATCCGAAGGATTTCGCAGCCAGACAATAATGTAGTGGGCTAGCAATGCGATGAGGACGGCGATGACGATCCAGCCGACGGGCTTTATTTCCCAACCAATTGCTTCCATTTAATCCTCCTCGCGTATCCCCAAAAGCCGCGCTTGAGCTTCGCTAAGCATCAGTTTTAAACACCGAGGGCAATACACCCCCCTGTGCCGAACCGCCAAGAAATAGTCTTTTTCTTTGCGGATTCGCGCGTCTTGTTTTGACAGCTGGTGGCTACAATTGGGACAAGTCAGATAGCCGGTTTTCCCTTGGCATAGCGAGCATCGAACGTCAGGGCATCCTGTAACTTCAAAATACTGAAGGCGATCCTCCCCTCGCGCCGTAAGTCCATAATTTGCGCCCATCCGTTCCAAAAGACCCTGCCGCCCAAGGTGCGAGAGATAAGACCGGGCCGTACCCGGGGAATAGGCAAAATGCCTCACAATATCTCGCGAATGCACGCCCTTAAGTTTTTTCACCAACAGTAGCGTTTGATGTTTGTTGGTCTTCATTTCTCGACCACGTCCAAAGGCAATACCATGGTTCCTTCGGGCTTCCCGACTTCCAGCTTGCGATCCCCGAGCTGCTCGATTGAGCGGCGGGCACCTCTCAGCAGCAAGTTACGCAGCGTGCTGCTGCGTTCGGCGAGTTCATCCGCAGAGATGGGGAAGTAATGGATTTCCACGGCGAGTTGGTCGGAACTTCTCATCTGTTGCCTTATGGGCAATGCGTGATTCTAGCATCGCCATGCCCTATAGGCAACGCCGTTGACACGGGGGCAAGATGCGTCTAAAGTCGGGCCATGCAACGGCGCATGAAACGTCTGGCCCCGGAGGGCTTCGTCACGATGGTCCGGGAAGCCATCGCAGAAACGAAAAATCTCGCTCAATCAATTGGCGAAGCGCGGAGGAATCTCTGCTGCTTTCTTAAGTCGGATTCTGACTCGCGAACGCAGTCTACCTTCAGATAAAGCGATATTGCGCATTGCTCGCATTCTAGATGTCGAACCCGAGCGGCTTCTGATTGAAGCGGGCCGTGTTTCTGAGGAGCTTAGGTCAACGCTCGGTCGTCCGCTGATGCCTGCGCTATTGCGAGCAACGGGCGAGTTGAGCGAGACTGACATGCAGAAAGTGATAAACGCAGCCGAAGCAATCGCCCTCAAGCAACGCAACAAGAGGAAAGAAAATGACTCGGGACGTTGAGTTTTCTATTTGGGACATTCTTGGCGAGAGTTTGGGAATCATTTGGAATCCTGGGATGGCAGCGATTCAATTGCGGATGAATCACAATATCCGGGTTGTCGAGGATATTCCAATAGCTGCGCAAAAAGTGGGCTGTCAGATTTCCTATGTTGCTCTCCCCCCGAAAGTCAGTGGATTTGCCCAGGTGATCGAAGGCACGCCGCATATCGTGGTGAACCGAACCAAATCTTCAAGCCACACCACGTTCACGATTGCGCATGAGCTCGCGCACCATCAGCTGCACCTCTCCGCTTCGCCCACCAGCGAACAGACCGCGCAATCGACCAACCCTACAACCGAATTTGAGGCGAATGCCTTCGCGACGATGCTCGTGGCAACGACTACCAGCGGCGAGCAACAGGAACAGATGCTGGCGCACAATCCCGAGATGCAGTCTAGTGCGGTTGTTGCTTTATTTGCGACATTCGTCGCGATCTTGATGGCGGTGGTTGTCTGGGTTTGTTCACGGCTGTTTTGTACACCGGATTCTGCGGTGATCGCAGCAATATGAAACCAGACGCCATCATCTGCGGGCTGTACACTCGTGTTTCCAGCCGAAACCAAGCTGATGCTGATTATAGTTCGCTTGAAACCCAACGGGAGCGCCTGGAAGCCTACTGCCAGAGCCAAGAGAACTATTCCATCTTTCAAGGTTACGAGGACGGTGGATACTCCGCAGATTCCTTAGACCGCCCAGCGCTCAAGGAAATGCTTCGCGACATTCGGGAAGGCAGGATAAATTGCGTCCTAACCTACAAAATTGATCGCCTGACCCGTTCCGTTCGTGATTTCCATCAGCTTGTCGATCTCTTCGATCGCTGTAACGTAAAATTCGTCTCCGTTACCCAGAGCCTCGATACTCAGAATCCCATGGGTCGCCTGTTGCGCAATGTTCTTCTAGACTTCGCTCAATTCGAGCGCGAGATGACGGCGGACCGTACGCGAGACAAAATGTTCCAGCGGGCTCAGAAAGGGCTTTGGAACGGCGGAAACGTTCCCTTCGGATACGCCCTGGATAACAAGAAGTTAATCGTCCACAGCACGGAAGCAGATCGCTTGCGATTCATGTTTCACCGCTTTGCAGAACTGCCATCTCTCTCCGGTTTGCGGGACGAACTGCACCGCCGTGGTTGGTATACGCGTTCGGGCAAGCCGTGGGCCAAGATGGCACTGGATCACATTCTGCGGAATCCCATTTACTGCGGCCAGATGAGATTCAATGAGCAACGCTTTAAGGGCGAACAGGAAGCTCTGATCGACGAAGTGTTATTTACGAAGGTCCAATCGCTGAGGCGGGATCGCAGCCACGGTCCCACGAAGCTGTCTCGCGTGTTTTTGCTGAAAGGACTGATTCGGTGCTCGGATTGCGGGTCCTGGATGACGCCCCATTACACCCAGAAGAGACATAAGGACGGTTCTGTTTACCGTATCCCGTATTACCGGTGCACAAAGACGATCCACTTTGATAGTTCGGTTTGCCAGATCAAACATATCAACGCTGACATCGTCGAGCGGACTGTGGTGCAAAAGCTATCGGATCTAAGCCAGAACGAAGCATTCTTACAGATTTCGGTGGAAGAACTAAACGGAGACCTGAAACGAAAGGTTGAACCCCTGGAACGGGAGGCCGGTCAGATCGAGAAAAGGCTAGCAGAGATTGATGGTGAAATCGGGCGCTATGTCAAAGCGCTCGGACAGGGAAAGCTCTCAATCGAACGGTTAGAAACCGAGATCGCCGGACTCGAAGCAGACAAATCCGCACTCCTGCAACAACTAGATGACGTCCAGCGCAAGATAAACGAATCAGCAGCGCGGGATTTCAATGCGGAACTCTTGCAACGAGCCCTACGGGATTTTCGCAATGCCTTCGATGCTCTCACAGCTCCGGAACGATCCGAGGCGTTGCAGTGTGTCCTAAAGACCGTGACGGTCCATCCCCAAAAGCTCGACCTGGAGATATTTGAACTACAGGAGTTTCTACCAGGTTCGCAAAATCGTAAGGAGTGGCTCCCCGGGCTAGATTCGAACTAGCAACCCTTCGGTTAACAGCCACTAACTCTGCTTAATCACAAATTGCCGGAGCGGGGGATTTCCGAGGAGAATCAGCAAGTTGCGATGAAACGCGGTAAGTCAACTTCTCTTTCTTGTTTACCTTTTGTTCGCGATTATTCACGATTTGTCGCAACTGCCGTTACATTTTCGTGACAGGTAAGCGCGTCGTTAGGTTCGCCGATGATCGATGAGCGTACCTGAACAGGAGGTTACAGCATATGAGCTATATACTCAGATTTTCGTACCTTGTTTTTATCTTTTCTCTTGTGGTGTTGTGGCTCTCGTTGCGGATCGGCGTTTCCATTCGCAGGAGGCGGCGGGGTCTGGAAGAAAATGAGCGCGAAGATTTCGGCACCGTCATGGCCGCGATCCTGACGCTGCTAAGTCTCATCATCGGATTCAGTTTTTCGATGGCCATTTTCCGATACGATCAACGCAAGAACTTGGAGGCGGCGGAAGCCGACGCAATCGGCACGGAGTACGTCCGTGCAGACTTCCTGCCTGCTGCCGATGCGGCGAGAGTACGTTCGCTGCTCAGGAATTATCTCGATCAGCGTGTTTTATTCTACAAAACCCGAGATGAACGCCAGCTTCGGGAGATCGATGCCGCTACCGGTCAACTGGAGACCGACCTGTGGTCCGCGGTTCAGGTCCCGGCTGCGGCGCAGCCAACACCCCTGGTCATCATCGCTGTCACGGGTATGAACGATGTATTGAACTCCAAGGGATTTACGCAAGCGGCGTGGTGGAACCGCATTCCAAATGCAGCATGGGGGCTGATGTTCGCAATCGCTATTTGTTGTAGCCTGTTGATCGGGTATGGTGCGCGTGGGGGTGGGGCAAGAAGCGCGTTGCTTCTCGTCTTACCACTTGTCATCTCCATCTCGTTCTGTTTGATGGCGGACATTGACAGCCCACGTGGCGGCGTCGTCCGCGTGCGCGCGCAGAATTTAACAAGCCTCTCTCGGTCGTTGAGTGCTCGTTAATCGCGGCCAATAAGCCCAATGCGCGTCCGGCAGCGTAGTCACGCAACCAACTCTCGAGCCGCATCACCGGCCATCAAGCGGAATTTGCGGGTCGGCACTTGTCCGATCAGAGCGTTCATCAGGACTTGAAGTTGGAATCCGCGATTTCGCGGGGACTTGTACTGCTGAAGAATCCGTTGTGAGCCTCGTAGGAGAGGTATAGTATCCGCCAAGTAACGAATACTAATCGGAACTCCCGGCCAAATCCAAATCTTGGGGGACTCATGAACAACTTTCGCCACCTGCTCACATTTCTGATAGCTGTGGCTCTACTTGGAATTGGTGCGGGTATCGCCTCCTCGCAAGGGAACCCCGGTACTGCGAGCACCGTTCAGGTTCACATGGTCATTACCGACCAGGCCCTGCGCGATGATAGTGAAGTGCCGATCATTCGGCCAGAGAATGTGCAAGTAAAGCAAGGAAAGACCTCGCTGAAGGTTGACCATCTGATTCCCGCACGTGGAGACAATGCCGCGCTGCAACTTTTTATTTTGATCGACGACACCTGCGATACCAGCATCGGCAACAGTCTCAACGACCTTCGAGATTTCATCAACGCACAGCCCGCGACAACGGTTGTCGGCGTCGCCTACATGTCCAACGCCAGCATCCAGATCGCGCAGAACTTCACAAACGATCATGCTGCAGTGGCCAAGGCTATCCGCCTACCGAGAGGCAATGTGTCCTCCATGGATAGTCCGTACTTGTCGCTCATCAGCTTGATCAAGGGTTGGCCCGAACAGAAAGTGCGGCGGGAAGTCCTGATGGTGAGCGATGGCATTGACCGCCTGCGCACCGATCCGACGAGCCGCGCCGCGTACACGCCTAGCTCCGGCCGGACGTCTCGCGCACCGGTTCCCACCACGTCCATGTCCACTGGAATGTCTACTATGAGTCCAGACGTGGATACTGCCAGCACGACGGCCCAACGCTATGGCGTAATCGTTCACGGAATCTACGCTACCGGCGTCGGGCGCCTGGGCCGCAACGCCTGGGAAGCGCAGCTGGGTCAAGGGGGCGTGGGCAAGATCGCCGACGAGAGCGGGGGAGAATATTTTTCTCTCGGAACGCAAAACTTGGTCAGCTTTAAGCCCTACCTCGATCGCCTGCAGCGAGTGCTCGACAATCAGTATTACCTGGTTTTCGGGGCCGTGCCGAAAAATAAGGCCGGTCTGCAGCGCGTCAAAATATCCACCGAAACTGCAGGCTTCGAAATTGCAGCGGCTGACAACGTGTGGGTTCCCGCAGCGAATGAAGCCACCGGCAGCAAAAAGAACTAGTCGCTGCCGCGATTCGGGTGGAAACTTCAAGCGTTCGGAGATTGCGGGGAATTTGACTAAGGAGAAGAACAGAATATGAACACAAGAAAGATACTCTGCAGTTTGGTTCTAGGGATCGTGTGTGTGGTTGCCCCAAGCACGTCGTACGCGCAGGCCACGAGCGACAATGCCAGTGTCACTGCCCAGTTGAACGACGCGAAGACGATCGTCGCCAAAATCAAGAAAGATGCGGTGCAGATGGAATCGTATGCGCAAAACACCGGGCTAAGTTGGCAAACGCATTCTACGGCGCTTGAAAAAATCAAGGCTGACGTAAACACTCTGCAGCAGAACATGCGGGGCTTGCAATCGCACCGGACCGTGGCCAGTCCCTGGCAACAGGAAGCAATCGATCGCATAACCGGGCTCGCGAATGATTTGGCCACGAATATGAACGCCAGCATCGCACGGCTGAACAAGAGCAAGAGCCGACCGACAGCTCCGCCGTACCCGGAGTACTTGAAGGCAAATACCCGAATCGCCAACGATCTCGCAGATGAAATCGCTGACACGATCGATTACGGGCAGAATAAAGCGAAGCTGGACAGTCTGGGTCAACAGCTGGATTCTTCTGCGAACTAATACTATCAGAAGGTTCCAGGAGAGGGTGGTTTCCGAATATTCAGAGCAAGCCGGACATGTCCGAGAAGGCAATCGAGATGTGGTCTTCTGGTACGAGAATCCGCAAACACAGAGCTTCAAACTGCGTTTCCAGATGGCTTGTGGCATGGCTGCTCTTGCTGGTCTGTTCGACTCCACCCGTACTCTGGGGTCAGTCCGAGCGCGTGGCTCAGAGCGCGAGCACTCCCCAGAATCAGGCACCTCCAAGCTCGTCCAACGTGGGCACCTCACCACCTCAGTCGAAGAACAAGTCTCCAGAACGTATCTACGGAGTCGTTCCCGCCTACACCATAACTGATGCCCGAGATGCTCCAGCGCTGACGCCCAAAGAAAAATTCGAGTTATTCGCCAAGGGTACGCTAGATCCGTTCCCGTACGCGGCCTATGCCTTGCAAGCGGGAATCAGTCAAGCAACGGACACGCATAGTGGATACGGACAAGGGCTTGCCGGATACGGAAAACGATTCGGTGCTGCTTGCCTTGATGGCACATCAGCGCGCTTTTTCGCGACTTACGCATTTCCATCGCTGCTCCATCAGGATCCTCGCTATTTTCGTAAGGGCGAGGGTAGCGCTTGGTCGCGAGTGCGTTATTCCATTACGCGAGGGTTTGTGACTCGCGCCGACTCGGGTAAGAGCCAACCGAACTGGTCGAACGTTTTTGGCAAATTTGCCGGCGCGAGTCTGTCCAATCTCTACTACCCAGCAGCGGACCGCGGTGCGAATCTGACCTTCACCCGAGTAGCTATCAGCCTCGGTTATCAAACCCTGGGGAACCTCGCAATCGAATTTTGGCCAGAAATTCACAGAAAGCTGCCCAGCGGCAACAAGTCGGACTCGAAAACCACCCCACCCATTGGTTGAGCCAAGGAGGACACAATGATTCCCTGGGTTCGGCGCTTTCCGGCCACAGCCCAACAAAAGAATCCTGACATCGTCGTTATCTTTGGCGATGATTTCGGTATTTGGAATGTCAGTGCCTACCATCGCGGAATGATGGACGAGCAAGTAATGCAGGATACAGAACGTTGCCGTTAACCCCATTTTCCATGGAGGATAAGAGATGAAGAAACAGACAGCAGCTTGGATCCTGGTTCTGACGTTGCTGGTTTTTGTACGGGCCGTGTGCTCCCAAGATGAGGCTCAATCAACGAAAACCGGGGCGCAGGCAAGCGCAGCGGCGAACGCAGATGCTCAAGAGATGAATATCCAAGAATACATCGAGCTGCTGCGCTCCGAAGTGCGGCAGCAGAAAGACGAGATGATGGGCGCGGTCATGCAGTTGAGCGCGGCTGATGCCGCAAAATTCTGGCCCATCTACAGCGAGTACGAGGCAGAATTGACAAAAGTGAATGACTTAAGAATGGCAAATATTCGAGAGTATGCCCGCACCTACTCGGAGATGACCGATGAGAAGGCCGACGAGCTGATTCAGAATGAGTTTGCATTTGAAAAGCAGCGAACCGAGCTTCTCGCGAAATACTATGATCGCGTCAAACAGGCATTAGGGGCAGTTACGGCGGCACGCTTCGTTCAGGTCGAACACCAATTGCTTTCGATCATCGATCTCCAAGTCGATTCCTCATTGCCGGTTGTTGGGCAGGGCTCGTAGATTCCAAGGAAAGGAGAGAAGAAATGCGAGATGCAATTATTTGGGCCGCAACAATATTGGCAGGGCTGGCAATTGCACATCGTAGTTCAGGTACAACCTTTTCCACTACTGCGCTGCCGGCAATCTCAATGACGGCGACGGCCGCCGCAGCACAGAAAGCAAAGACAATCACGGTTCCGGCCGGAACGCGGATCTTAATAAGACTGGTCGATTCCGTGGATTCCAGCAAACAAAAGACAGGGTATCGGTTCACCGCGACCCTCGAGACAAATCTGCAAGCCGTTGACGTGGTAGTAGCCCCGAGAGGCACGACAGTTTATGGCCAGCTCGCTTCGGCTTCATCCGCGGGCAGAATGTCGGGCAGTTCCCAACTAACGCTGGAGCTGACCGATATTGTGATTAACGGCACAGCCTATCCGCTTCTATCCAGCACATATGAGGTCAAGGGGAGCGGAGAAGGTTCGAAGACGGCGAAAAAGGTCATCGGCGGCGCGGGCCTCGGCGCTCTCATCGGGGGAATCGCAGGCGGAGGAAAGGGGGCTGGGATTGGTGCGCTCGCCGGTGGTGCCGGTGGAACAGCCATCGCCGCTTCCAAAAAGGGAGAACAGCTTTCGATCCCGAGCGAGAGTCTACTCGAATTTCGCCTTCAGCAGCCCGCCATCTTGCCGGCCAGTAAATGAATTGTTCGCGGCGTCTGATCGGGCGCAACGCGATAGCTAGGGCTGCGATCGCCCCAAGCAGTCAATACAGCGAATTTGATTTAGAACCGTGAAGCACATTTCAGGAAAGAGGAGAAAAGTCATGAGAAGAACGTCTTACGAGTCGGTGAATAACGTAGCTGTGGACCGTCGCAGATTTCTCGGCGCGGCTCTTGGGGCGTGCGCTATCAGTCCACTTGGCGTTTGGTCTATGCAACTCGCGGCGAGCATGAGTGGGTCGCTGACAAAAGAGCAACGTGACAGCATGACGCCGTCGCAGGTCATTGACGAATTGAAAAAGGGAAATGAGCGATTTCGTGTGGGCAAGATGGCTCCTCGCGATTATCTAGCTGAAAAACGCTCAAGTGCTGCTGGGCAGTATCCCGCGGCCGTATTCCTTGGGTGCCTTGACTCGCGGGTGCCTGCGGAAATCATTTTCGACGCTGGGATCGGTGACCTGTTCAGTGGGCGCGTGGCCGGGAATGTGGTCAACGATGACCAGCTTGGGAGCATGGAGTTCGCATGTGCCGTTTCAGGAGCAAAGCTGGTCTTAGTCCTGGGACATACGGCTTGCGGCGCGATCAAGGGCGCAATCGATGACGTGGAATTAGGCAATCTCACGGGATTATTGGGAAAGATCAAACCGGCCATTCCGGCAACCAAATTTGAAGGCGAGAAGTCGAGCAAGAATCCGTCTTACGTCGACGCGGTGGCCCAAACCAACGTCAAATTAGGAATCGAAAACATTCGGCGAAGAAGCCCGGTATTGGAGGACCTGGAGAAGAAAGGATCAATGCAGATCACCGGTGCGATGTACAACCTCGCGAGTGGCATGGTGGACTTCGTCAGTTAGCGAGTTCTGGCACCTCGAAACAAACCACAGATTGACTTGGATACCGGTCTGAATTTTTCAGAGTTTGAATGCGCAGACCATAATGCCGGCAGCAGCGATCCAGCTCCCTGCCACGCGAACTGCAATTCGCGTCCATGGTTTCTCGAGAGAGCGTACCAATCCAATGCCATAGGTCAAAACCAGGATCGCAACAGCCGCCAAGCCAGGAATAAACCGCCAGGGGGAAATGGCGGCGGTGATTTCGGAGCCGTTTGCCAAACCGTGCAGCAATCCAACGACTGTCACCAAGAGCACGGTTACCGTGCTCGGGTATGAAAGCCCCAATGCCACCGCGAGACCCACGAGTGGAATCAAGGCCAGATTGACTTCGGGCACCCACGCCGGTAGTCGCACAATCAGCGCCAGGGCGGCGCCAGACATGAGAGCAAGAGGAAAAATGCCGAGAGTCAACAGAGCCGCCCTTCTGCCTTGCTGGCCCGCGAACAATGCGAGGGCAATCCACGGGAGGAGAAATTCGAGCGCCGTCAAGGGATGAAGCATTCCCGCATAGAAGTCGCCCACTCCCTTGATAGGGTGAGCACTCGCAACAGTCGGGATCAGCAATGCGATTATCAGCGCCTGGACCGGCACCAAAGTGATTTTTCTTACACGGAGGAATCTCATTTTTAATCACGCAATGTGGTGCACCAGCAAGAATAAGCCTGCGAGTGAAATGCCTCCGCCGGCGACGCGCAAAACTCTCGCGCCAGACGGCCAGCGGTGAATCAGACCAAAACTGATGCCGGTGACGTGAAGTAAGCCGGTTGCAAGCACAAAACCAACACCGTAAGCCAATGGATTTGCGGCATGCGGTAATTCCTTTCCGTGCGCATAACCGTGAAAGATGGCGAAGAAGCCCACAAGCAGGGCTGCGATCACCAAAGAAGGGCGCGCTTCCAAGAAAATCATCAGCCCCAGCATGAGGGCCGAGGCAGCGATGCCGATCTCCACGCCCGGCAGCGGCACTCCACGCACGCCCATAGCTCCACCTACGGACATAACCAACGGGAAAGCGATCGGCAGCGCCCAAATTGCGGGGGCGCCCAGTTGAGCACCCCAGATTCCCACGGCCACCATCGCCAGGATGTGATCGATGCCCGTCAAAGGATGCATGAAGCCGCTTGCGAAACCGCCTGCCATGCCGCCGGGGTTATGAGCCAGCACTGTGGCAGGGGCAAGCAACGCACTGGCTAGAATCAGGAGAATCGTCCTTGGCAAGGACTCGGCGTGCCGACTCGTCATTTCAACTCACCTCTCCGGGCACTACCAAAAGATGGCATTGAAGCGCTGCAAGAACGTCAAGGCAGCGAACGCTCCGATCGAATACGCCGGAATGGCGCGGGTCCAACGCGGCCATCGAATTTCCAGAGTCGTCAGTGAACGCATGAAACCGATGAAGACGATTACGAATCCGAGCTGGCCGAGCTCAACACCTACATTGAACAGCAGGAGCGCCACAGGAATATCGGAATGTGGAAGCCCCATTTTGCCGAGCGTGCTCGCGAACCCGAGCCCGTGGAGCAATCCGAACGCGAATGCGACGATCCATGGCGCGCGCTGGGCGATTCCGCTCTCGCCGCGTTGCGAGCGCACGAGCTCGGCTGCGAGGAAGAGAATGCTCAAGGCAATCGTTGCTTCCACCGGGGCGACCTCGACGTGTACGAAGCCAAGAGTCGCGGCGGCCAATGTGATGCTGTGCGCGATCGTGAACGCCGTGATGGTTTTCACTAGCGAGCGGAAGTCGCGAACGAGAAGCATCAGGCCAAGGACGAACAGCAAGTGGTCGATGCCGTAAAGAATGTGCTCGATGCCCAAACTCATGTAGGCGGCGGCCAACTGGCTTCTGCTCGGAGCCGATTCGACTGTGAAAGATGGCGAAACGGGAGTAAGGCGCGTGATCTGCGTGGTTCCGTCGAGCCGCTGCAGTCGCACGAGAACATCGATAACGGTCGAAGACAGTCCGTCAATTGCGATGTTGTGGCCTGTGAGTCCACCCGTGCATTGAACGGACCATCGATCGCTGAAGGCATTGTTGACGACGGTGGTGTGAATTTCGCTCGCGTTCCGGCAATTTTCCGGCAGCAGCACGTAAACACCGAAGCGCAGATCGTCTCCGCGTCCCGGAACTTTCCAAAGCACGTCATAACTTTCAGCGCTCGTTTGGCGCAATTCGAGATATGCGGGACGAACCTCATGTGCCGAAGTGGCCTGGGCGAAAAACCCGATCAGGAAAGCGGAAATGAGGAATTGCCTCATGGGCGACCTGTGACGGCCGCAGCCTTGGCTTCGACTGGAGGCGGAGGCAGTTCGATAGAAACGCTGTAACGCTTCAGCAGGCCTTCATAAAACTTCTCATTCGCTTCGATGCGGTAGTCGTTGGCCCATTCGCGTCGGACTGCAGCGTGCACTTCGTCCAGCCGGGGCAGCCGGCCCTCGGTACGCTTGCTGACATAGACGAGATGCGTTCCAAGACCGGACTCGATCGGACCTTGCCAAGTGCCGGTCGGGAGAGCTGCTAGGGCGGCGGCGAATTTCTCCCCGTAGTCTCTTGCCACATCTCCCGACGATATGTCGTCGGTATTTTGCTCCAGCAGAAATGGATCGCCCATCGTCGAAGGATCAGTGCGTGCTCCACGTTTGTTCAATTTGGCCAGCAACTCCTGCGCGTCGGCGTTCAACTGCCGACCGTGCCGGGAGGGGTCGAGATATACCTGCTCGTACGTGAAGTGTTGATCGACTAGAAATTTCTCAGCATGTGCGTTCAGATAGTCTCGGAGCTGGTCGTCGGTAGGTTCGACCTGCGCCGCGACATCTTCGGAGATGAACTCCATCTTCTGGCGCAAGCGCTGGCGAATCGGGGCATCGTCGCGGTCGAGACCGAGCGCCAAGGCCTCGCGGTAGTAAACCTCCTCGCGTACGAAATCGCGGATCAGGCCCTTCAGTTCATCATCGTTAGGCGGACGCTGATGCGCACGCACGAAGCTGTCTTCCAGATGTTCGATCTGCCCCGGCGTGATGACAATTTTTTTAGTGTCGCCGCTCGTGCGCTTGTTCACAAGGTTCGAAGCAAAAAGCAGCAGCGCACCCAGAATCAGAAAGTGGACGAGCGGTTCGCGTAAGAGTTTGGTGATCATTGCGGTGACTATTTCGCTGGTGTGTACCAAATTGGCGACGTGTAAGCACGCTGCTGTTCGACCATCGGAACTTTCGGATCCATCGTGACGCCAAACTTAACTGCATCGTAGAGCGTCCAGCGTGGGGTGGGAATTTCGAGAACGCGGACGTAGTAGAACGCTTTGAGCGAAGCGTCGAAGTCTGGGTCTTTCCACGTCGTGATCAATTCAGGTGCGCCAATCGCGTTCGTGTATGTGGCCGTTTTCATATCAACCGTATCCCCGACCGCCGGTAGCTTGCCATCGGCTCCGGGTTTGCGGTTGCCAGACCATGCGACATCGTAGACTTTCTCCTGCACGTCGCCCTTGGAATCCAACCAGCCCTTGACGACCTGAAGCCGGTCGAGGTTTGCACCGATGGGATCCTTGAGCGCAGCGACAAGAAATGTTGGGGATTTCCCAGACGGTGCTTGTTGGAGATCGCCGCCCATCGGCACACCCTTTTCATAACCGATCGCGGCAAAGTTTGGCCTTTGCGAATCTCTGGTATCAAAGTCCCAACCACCGAAAAAGCGAACGATCATCCGCGGCCCGGTGGTGGCGTAGGTTTCTTTGCGCTTCATCGCGTCCCACAGAGCTTCGCGTGTATTTGCGGTGGCCCACACACCGGCATAGCCGGACGCAACAAACTCCCAGCCATAATAGGCCTTGCCGCTAGGAAAGGCGGAGGCGTGGTTCCAGCGGTCGGGCGATGGCTCATAGGCGGGGAGCTTGCTAAAAAAATTGTCTGAATCAGCGGTAGCCAGACCTGTGTGCGAGTCCGTGCTGCCGATCAAGCCAAACTTGTAAGGATTGACGCCTAGCTTACTTTCGAGCTTCAGACCAAGCTTCAGGGCCGAGCGAACGTATTCGTACTGGAGCATTTCTGGTTTCTTATCGGTGCTGAGATCCAAGTTGCCGCGATCCCAGCGCTCGAATCCAGCGAACTCGTCGTTCGGAGATAGATAAGGGTGTGTTTCCCCATCACCCTTCATTTGGGTGGCTTCAACGAGTGGCTCCCACTTCGAACGGGTCTCGGCGTATTTGCGAGTGAGAGGGTTGCCGGCGAAATCGACGATCTGGAACATCCGGCCATTGCTCAGGTTGCCGTTGTGAGGGATGGCGAGAACTGAGCCGCCCGTTTTCTGCTCGTAGGCCTCGAGCACCCTCCAGAGGTCTTCCGGATTGTCGCTATCGAGCGAGCTAAAGGGAACGACTTGGTTAGCCTTTTCGGCACCGTCGCGAAAGACTACAACCCGATGCAGATTGTTGCCTGCGGTGTTTGAGCTCCATTCATACCCGATCAAGGCAGTGAAATGGCCAGGGTCGTTGTATTTCTCCGCCATCGCGGTGTTCCTCTCCCAAAACGAATGGACGATCTCCGGATTCCTCAGCGGTGCCGGAAGAGGCCGACCCTTGGCGCCATACTCAACCGCAAATTCGCCATAAACCTTCATGCCACCCTCTGGGCCCTGGTTCATCAGGTCGTGCCAACGTTTCAGAACCGCGTCTCCCATTAACTGCGGATCTCCAGTCAGGACCGCGGCCATGGCTCCATAGCTCTCTGCGTGGTCCGCCACGACAAGGAAATCCAGTGGGCGGCTCAACTGGACTCGTTGACCTGTGGACGAGATGACCTCCTCGCCGCGGGCGAAGCGGTAGGCGTCCTCAGGGCCGAGACGAGTTCCAAACATCACCGCATCCATCGACTGCGACGTATGCAAGTGTGTATCGCCAAAATAGACGTGGGTTGGATAGGTTTGGCCAGCGTAAGGAGAATATGGCTTCTTGGGAAGCACGTCGTCAGCCGTTTTCTTGTCAAGGTTCGGCAATTCCTGTGCGGCTATTGGCGGCGCAACCATAAACGAGACGAGCGCTATTGCAGAAAGGCAAGCCAGAATGGCGGTCAAATTCAATTTCGCTTGACGGGTCATGGTTCAAATTCCTTTCGTTGGGGCTGGCGCTCTTATTTCCCCGGATGGGACCAAATTGGCGACGTGTAAGTGCGTTGCTGTTCGACCATCGGAACTTTCGGATCCATCGTGACGCCAAACTTAACTGCATCGTAGAGCGTCCAGCGTGGGGTGGGAATTTCGAGAACGCGGACGTAGTAGAACGCTTTGAGCGAAGCGTCGAAGTCTGGGTCTTTCCACGTCGTGATCAATTCAGGTGCGCCAATCGCGTTCGTGTATGTGGCCGTTTTCATATCAACCGTATCCCCGACCGCCGGTAGCTTGCCATCGGCTCCGGGTTTGCGGTTGCCAGACCATGCGACATCGTAGACTTTCTCCTGCACGTCGCCCTTGGAATCCAACCAGCCCTTGACGACCTGAAGCCGGTCGAGGTTTGCACCGATGGGATCCTTGAGCGCAGCGACAAGAAATGTTGGGGATTTCCCAGACGGTGCTTGTTGGAGATCGCCGCCCATCGGCACACCCTAGAGGACAATACCAACAGCAGTCCACGGCAGCATACGCCAGAACAAATTCTCGAGTAAAGCATAATGAACCAACCGACTAGGGCGTCGCAGGAGCCTCTGGCCCAGTTGGAGGCGCGTGAGGGTTTGGAATCCGGAAGGTATAAGAGCCACCAAATGCAATTGTCCGGCCTTCCGGACGGGCAACCGCACGATACTCATCTTCGAACTTGAAAAAGAAATTCAGCGCTTTCACGGGAAGGATGAAGTTGGTTTGAAAACCGATCGCATGTACCGAGTAATACGGCAACACGTTTGCCGGTACGTTGGGCGCAGTCAAGCCCTGATTGTTGCTCACTTGCCATTGATCGTAGCCGATTAGCCCGAGCTGCAATAGCCTGGTGAAATCCTTTTTCAGCGGCAGAACCTGGCCAATTCCCCATTCCGTCGTGAACGCTTGACCGGGCGTGATATTGGTCCCCGCGCCAGTCGCTCTGCTTCCGTGAAACTCCCAATCGGTGAAAAGATTCGCGGTGGTGCCTTTATTCTTGGTTATGAAAAAGGTGCTGCCGGTGATGAAGTGATTTCCCCAATACCCCGACCCTACGTTGTCGGATGCCCCGGCCGAGTAGCGACCTGTGGGTGCCATGAACGCATATCCGGCGTAGACATCGACGCGCTTCAGACTCCACCCTAGCGTGACGGGCTGCACCCAAGTGTCGGCTAAGCCTTCGCCGCCCGCGTTAAGTGCAATGTTCGGAAACCTCAAGGAACCTAACGTAAGAGAACCGTTCGCAAGTGTTGGTGCAACCATGAAGGCAAGCTTGGCGCCCAGAAACTTGAACCTCGGTACGTAGTAAAACACGTTCGCAACCGCCCAGATGTCATACGATCCGGTCAAAGGAACTGTGTTCCCGTTCCCATTCTTGAGCGTATCCGCAGAGTAATTGATCGTAAGATTCGCGTACGTAAATCCAGGATCCGGTAGCAGGCCCGCGTTCAAGCCCCACTGTCCAGGGACGTACTGACCTTTTTGCTGTGCATTCGCAGGTACAGCACTGAAAAGGAGCAAAAATACGAAGGCAATTAATAGATTGATTCGCATATCATTCCCCCTTTCGGCAGATCGATCTCCGGTATTGCTCACAGAATCTTACCGCCCCACTTGCAAATGGAAATATTGCTCAGAACTGGTCCTCCTACTTAGCAAAATTGCGAACGATTGAAGAGACCGTTTCGTCCGCGGTAGGTTTGCGTCAATGTTTTGTCTGTTATTCCGTAAGCCTTTTCAGTGCCCTCTCACGAGGGATACAAATCTAACCCTGATAGTGACGCGAATTGCACGGTTGGTTCCCGGTGAAATCGCTCACCACCGTAATTAAACGACCTGCGAGCACACTAAATATCATTCGCACATATTAAATGGGCATTTCACGAAATAAAGGGAATTCGTAAGCCACTGTTTCTACAGTAGTTATGAAATGCAAAATAGCCTCGGAGAAAAATGAGAATCTTTTTTGTGTTGCAGGCCGTTAAATGAGAAACAGCAAGCGACCAAATATTCTACGGCCGTACGATATCGGCACGCGATCATGAATATGAATCTCGTATCGACAGGCCGTGCTGAGGATCCTCGGAGAGTCACGGCTTCCTTTGCAGGTATTTCTTCCAATTTCTTTCGGACGTGAAGGCGCTCGGTGGGATCTCGCCCGTGGCCAGTTTGCGCAACTGTTCTAGCAATGCAGAACGGGCCTCGCGCCAGCACTCGCCATATCTCAGCAGGTATGCCCACTGGGCTCCTACCAGCAGACCGTTCAGCTCCCAAGTGATCTGCTTCGGGCGCGCCTTCGGATTGATCTCCCCCTTTTCTTGACCTTCCTCGACTGCCTTCCTTAACGCGTCGAACCATTCTTGAGCTATAACCGTGACCGCTTCGGCTATGGGTCCGCGCTGGTCCACATGTTCTAGGAAGACGCCGGTGAAGAAATAGGGCCCTGCAAAGATGTGCTGTTCGATATGTTGCAACCACAAATCGCAAAAGTTCCACACACGCTCGATTCCTCCCCGCTTGGCGTGGGCGGGTCGTATGACGGAATCCGCAAAAACTCTCCTCGCTGTTTCGAGTGTGGCGAGTTCCAAGGCATGTTTGGAACCGAAGTGGGAGATCAAGCCACTCTTACTCATTCGGAGTTCCTTTGCCAAACGACCGATGGTTACTGCGGCCATCCCTTCGCGGGCAGCGATTTTCACCGCTCCGGCCAGGATCGTTTGGCGAGTCCGCTGTTTTTAGGGTTGTTTCCGGGTTGCCGACCAGCTGCCCACTACCGAGGCGATTCAGGGGTTGTGAGTGTTATGGCGATTTATCGCCAACCATCCGTCAAAACGGCGAACGCAGAGCCCTAGCGCATGCCGAGCTTTGGATTTCGTCAAAAGAATGACGGGGAATAGAATCTAGAATGTGGAGCATCAGGAGCAAGCAGAGAAATCGTCGCAAAGCTGAGAGGGATCAGCAATGCACACGCAAAATAGGGAGGGCATCTTGGCCGCAAGAATTCTCATGGTTCTTAATGCGAGCATTGTCTTTACGCTCGGAGTCGTCCACCTCGTCTACACGTTCTGGGGGCCGAACCTCGCGCCCCGTGACCCCGCACTGCAAATCAGCATGAACCAGATTGCACCTGTGATTACGAACGAAACCACAATGTGGCGGTGTTGGGTGGGCTTCAATGCCAGCCACGGCATGGGACTCATTTTGTTCGGCTTGGTTTTCGGTTATCTCGCATTGGCCCATGACCAACTCCTCTTTCAGTCACCGTTCCTGCTCGTTGTCGGGCTGGCCATGCTTGGCGGTATTGTTGTGCTCTGCAAGATTTATTTTTTCAGTGCGCCTCTCAGAGGTATGAGCGTTTCTTTGGCCTGCTATGTCGTCAGCATTGCGTTATCGCGGGTCTTAAAATAATGCGCTCCTGACGTAAACAGCGCCAACGTTGACGACCCGGGCCGGCTGGTTTCGAATTTTGGGCGGATGACGGGCAAACCGGAAGTTATCGAACATGCCTGATTTGTCGCGTAACCGGAAACTAGGAAAAAATCCACTTTACCGGTTAGGCGTTAATCAGGCATGTGAACCACTCTGGACTCGACTTTAGATCACAAGCGACGCTGCCCCCGCGGAACAGCACACGCGAAGGGCAAGTGCGCCGCAAATTGTCTAGGAGTTTTGGAGATCGGCAGGTCGGCGCAGAATTCGGTCTAACCAATTCCAAAGATGAAAAGACGCGTCGGGAATCGTCGCGGCAGCTAGAATCTCGGGGAAACCAGCCGCCGCTGGAGCGTCTTGGGGACTTGGGGAAGTTCGGGAAGGCGCTCGTCTCGGTGGGAGCCGAGGACAGCTATCGTGTGCTTCGGGTGTCGTTCCGCCTACTGGGGGAAGTCCTAGGACCCGAGCGCGCCGGTCGCCGCCGACGCGCGCCGGGAGCCCAGCGAAGGAAAGCGGCGACTGGCACCTAGGAGGGAAGCCAGCCGCCGCTGGAACGCGTCTTGGGGAAATCTTGTGTAGCCGCGTTCGGCTCGGCAAGGTGGTGCCGAGAGTGCTCAGCCTGCGCTTCGGGTGGTGGGCTGCCTACTGGGAGAAAGTCTAGGCCGGAGCGCGCCGGTCGAACAGATCGAGAAGCCCGAGCGTGCCGATTTCTACTGGTCCTCATCCTCGAATCTTCAGGCATCGATGCGATGATTCAGGCGGATACGGCTGGTCGCATGCGAGAGCATCTGGCATGGAGCGGCCTGGGACATCGGGTGCTCGTGCGCGAAGAAGATGCCGCCGCGGCGCGAAGCCTTCTTGGCTTGCCCCAAAACGATGATCTCGTGCGACTTCAGAATGCAACGGAGATCCAAGTGGAAGATCGGCAAGGTGCGCTTCTGTCCGCAGGCATTTTCGCAACAGTCCGGTATGACGGCACTTATTATCAGATCCTCGTGAATGAAGAAGATGAAGCGGACGCTCGCAAGGTGCTTGATGCGCTCCCAGAAGCGCGACCATAGCGACAAACCGGTGGCCTGATTCCCAACTCCCGTGAAGTCGGGTTACTGTACATGTGGCGTACTAGAACTTCCATTGTCCGGTAAGGGCGTTAGAACGTAGTCGCTGGCGCGACGGACGCTTCGCGTGCTATCCTCTTTAGGTCATGCCGCAAGGTAGAGCTTTTAACTGCGATTTTCGCTTTTCTCTGATTTTCCTAAGCCACGCAAAATCAATACACTACAGGGGAAAAAAGATTCAATTCCCATAGCCGTTAGATCGGTGCAGCCACTAGCCCGCATCCGCCGCAACCGCCAGCGCCCACCTTCAAACGGCTCTATCGAACGCGCGCGGAGCACCTCGCCCGGACTCCACGCTTCTGTGAAAACGCGCCTCCGATAGAGCACTAGCGTTAATCAGGCAATATCGCCCCTTATAACTTGTCCGCTCGATCCGTCGCCAACGCTGCGATAAAGTGGAGGTCAACTCTCGACGAGTGGAGCGCCCCGTGAATTTGAAAATATGGCAAGCCATCAGCATCGTTCTTTCGGCCCTGGTGGGTGGAATGTACTGGGGGCCGTGGCTGGCGTTGAGTAGGTCCATGCGTACATTCGAGCCGGAAGTCTTTCTTGCTATCGTGCAGCGCATGAACCGAAATATGGAATCCCTCATGACCATTCTGACGCCGACTGCGCTGCTGTCGATAACTCCCGTTCTGTTCTTCTCATTCAGCAAACATCCAAAGACTTTCTATCTGACTTTTGCCGGGTTCGGCCTCTTCGTCGTCGCCTTGCTGGTGACCATGCTTGTTGAGGTACCGATCGTCAAACAAATCGTGACCTGGACGGAGCTGACGCTACCGGGAAATTGGCGACAACTGCGCGATCGCTGGGGAGCGTTCCACATCATCCGAGTAGTTGCAGGAGTTGGCGGTCTTGCCCTCCTGGTCGCCGGAGCGCTCTTCTAAGTCGATCGGAGACAGCCTTCGCGCCATGACGAACTTGTCCGGTATCGGCGTTAATCAGGAGTCAGCGGGAAAAGCTTCTTCTTTGCAGAGACCCATGATTGAATATGGCCTCCGTTCGGATGCTTAGACAGCTCCCAAAAATTTGACGGTGATCATCGAGTACGCGCCTTCTTAGGGCGACAGCCATGAAACGACGATCCTTTTTGAAGGAATGTGGGGCAGCAGCAGTCCTGCCACTTGCCTCTCGTGGGTTATTCGCCCGCTCCACATTTCACCGCCAACGTCCATCCGACGCAGGTTGGCCCTCAAAAGAGGCATGGGAGCGGCTGAATGGCGCAGTCGGTGGAAATTTACTTCCTGTAGATTTTCCGATCGCTGCTTGCACTTCGGGTGGGACAAGCGCCGATTGTAAGAAAGTTTTGGAAAATCTGAAGAATCCCTACTATATCGGCGACCAATCCGGCGTCACGCAAACTTTGGGTTGGATTGATGCCTGGGCCACAAAGCCGAGTGTATACGCTGTCGCCGCAAGGAATGCCGATGATATGGCCGCTGCGGTGAACTTTGCGCGCCAAAACAATTTGCGTCTCGTCGTCAAAGGAGGCGGGCACAGCTATCAGGGCACATCCAACGCGCCCGATTCGCTTCTGATTTGGACTCGGCATATGCATGACATCGAGATGCATGCCGCGTTTGTGCCGCAAAGATGCGAGCACAGTTTACAGCCGCAACCGGCGGTGACGTTGGGTTCTGGAACGATCGGGATGCAGGCTTACACGGCGGTTACAACGCAGGGTGGGAAATACATTCAAGGGGGCGGATGCACAACTGTGGGCCTGGCTGGTTTGATTCAAGGGGGTGGCTTCGGAAGCTTCTCGAAGCGGTACGGTCTTGCCGCAGGAAGTTTGCTGGAAGCGGAAGTAGTCACCGCAGACGGCAAGATACGCATCGCGAATGCATGCATCAACCCTGATCTGTTCTGGGCGCTGAAAGGCGGCGGAGGTGGCACTTTCGGTGTGGTGAGTAAGATGACAGTGCGAACTTACGATCTTCCCAGGTTCTTCGGCGTTGCTAATTTCACCATCAAAGCGGCGTCGGATGATGCTTATCGGCGCCTGATCCGAGAGTTCGTGAGCTTTTACCGGGAGCATCTCTTCAACGAGCATTGGGGAGAGCAGGTCCGTATGAACCCCGACAACACGCTCGAGATCAAAATGGTGTCCCAGGGACTGGACGCCGAGCAGGCGAAGAAAGTCTGGCAGCCTTTTTTGGACTGGGTTGCGCGTTTCGCGCGCGACTATTCACTGAAAGGGCGCGCAAACATCGCGAGCATACCCGCACAACATTTCTGGGACATACAGTGGTGGAAAGAGCATTGGCCTGAGCTCGCTTTTCCTAATCCAAATGACAATTCCTTCATCGGGTTCTTTGACTATGCCCTCGCACACTTGTTTCAGCCGGTTTTGGAATTCGACCAACGGCCCGGCGCGGGATCCAATAATGCGTGGTGGAAGGGAGACGGGGGACAGGTCGGGTGGTTCATCTGGGGTTACGAGTCGCTGTGGTTGCCGGCGTCGCTGCTGGAAAATGATTCGCAGCAGCATCTCGCCGACGCATTGTTCGCAAGTTCCCGGTATTCAGGCTTCGAACTGCATTTCAATAAGGGTCTTGCCGGAGCGCCTGCTGACGCGCTCGCCGCGGCAAAAGATACGGCGATGAACCCCGCCGTGCTTACTGCATTCGCTCTGGCGATTGTTGGCGACGCCCAGGGACCCGCATATCCGGGAATCCCCGGACATGAGCCGTCGGTCGAGGCGGGCCGTAAAGCAGCGGCACGCGTCGATCAATGCATGGGTCAACTTCGTGCACTCGTGCCGAATCCGGGAGCGTACGTCAGTGAGAGCAATTACTTCGAACACGGATGGCAGCAGTCGTACTGGGGGAGTAATTACTCTCGACTCGCTGCCATTAAGAAAAAATATGATCCCGACGGGCTGTTCTTCGTCCATAACGGCGTCGGTTCAGACGAATGGAGCGCAGACGGTTTCACAAGACTCTGAGTTTACGAGGCAACCTGTAACCCTGCTTTCTCAATGCCTGATAAGTCGTAACCGGAAAAGTCAAATTGCCTGAAATCCACTTGATTTCATAACAATGCTGGCTCCTCGGACCCGAGTAGACTGTGGTTGTTCGACGACCAAGGCTCGGGAGAAAGGAGCCAGACATGTTGATTATAGGCGTAGATTATCACCCGAGCTTTCAGCAAATCTCTTTTCTGGATCAGGAAACTGGTGAGTGCGGAGATCGGGAACTAAATCACAGCGAGGGCGAAGCCGAGCGGTTCTACAAGGAGCTAAAGCAGCGAGGAGCCCACGTACGCGTGGGGATGGAGGCCACTGGGCATTCGCGTTGGTTCGAGCGGTTACTGGCAGAGCTGGGTTTCGAGTTGTGGATTGGAGATCCGGCGGAGATCAAGAGACAGCGAGTCCGGAAGCAGAAAACCGACCGCGAGGATGCCCGACTCTTGCTGAAGCTGCTGCTGGAAAATCGCTTTCCGCGAATCTGGGTACCGAGTCCAGAGAATCGTGATCTGCGGCAACTGCTCTGGCACCGGCATCGGCTGGTGCAGATGCGGACACGGATCATGAATCAGCTCCAGGCCGTGGCGATGAACGAAGGCTATCGCTGGAAGAAAAAGCTGTTCAGCGAAAAGGGGCGAGCACTGCTGGAGAAGCTTCCGCTCGCTCCCTGGGCCAGTCGGCGCCGGAAAGAGTTACTGGAGCTGCTGGACCAGCTAGATCCCAAGATCGCGGAGTTAACGGCAGCGGTCGAGCAAGAAGCAAACAAACGGCCCGAGGTGCTGCACTTGATGACGCATCCTGGCGTGGGACCCATCACTGGGCTGGCCTACGCGCTGGTCATCGGAACACCGGATCGGTTTCCTTGTGGCAAGAAGATCGGCAGCTACACGGGACTCATTCCCAGTGAGGACTCCAGTGCCGGCCATCAACGGCTGGGACATATCACCAAGCAAGGCAATGCGTTGTTGCGCTTTTTGCTGGGGGAAGCAGCACAAGCGGCCGCCCGCTGTAACCCAGACTGGCGACGTCGGTACGTGCATCTGATGATGCGCCGGGAAAAAAGAATTGCCAAGGTGGCCATGGCCAGGAAGCTGGCGGTTCGGTTGTACTGGATGTGGCGAAACAATTGGCAGTATGCGCAGTTGGTTGCATTCGGTTCGAACGCGGGAAAGCTCGGAACCGTCCATGGCGTGAAGTAGGACGTCGTCCACTTGTGGGGTCGAGGACTGGCGCCAGGCGCCGTAGATTCAGCCTATCTGTTGCTCCCCGTTTCCTCTGGGAGTGCCTCACGAGCCGAATCGTACGCTGGTTTCCAGCCCCCGCCTCGTCAAACCCAGCGTGCAGATTTCCTGCACTGGGCTTTCCTGTGTGTTTCACATCAAGGTTATGTGGCCGATGCGTGCTGGGTGGCTTTCAGCGGATAGCTCGCGCGACTCGGTACTGGTGAAACAATCCGAGTGTGTTATAGAGCCACTGCGTACTCCACCGCTTCCAACCGAATCCTTGGCGCCCTCGGGCACGCATCAAGTGCCGCCGAACCTTCTTCTCCACCCAGAGCTTAATGTAGGAAAAGCACCGGCTCGAGTCCCCTACCGCAAAGTAGCGCACCCAACCCCGCAGAATTGGATTGATGAGTTCGATCACCCGTCCTACGGGCTGGCTGACATATCGCCGGAAGATGTCCTTGAGCTTTCGCAGGAGTGCCGTCCGTTTCTTCAGCTTCGGCACGTAGTGAGCCCGCCACTTTCCCTTACGGCTGCGAATGCGGCGATACTCAAACCCTAGGAAGCCAAAACTTCCTCCCTTCGCTAGATCAACCTTTCGGCTCTTCTCCTCATTGATTTCCACTCTGAGTTTCGTAATTTCCTCTCGTAGTCGTTTCTCTACCGCCCCCCTTAGCCACTCATGCCTCGGATGGGAGTCAATCAATACCACCAGGTCATCCGCAAATCGCGCGTATTGAACATTGGGGTATTTTCCTCTGCGCGTGGTTGCAATCGCCTTTTCCAGCATACGATCTACCTCTGTGAGATAGAGGTTGCTGAGCATTGGCGAAATCACCCCGCCTTGAGGAACTCCCTTCGCCCCGGTTGACTTCAGGATCATCTTCAGGAGTCTCATCACCGCTGCGTCTTGCACCCGCCGTGCTACTTTCCCGAGCAGCAGAGAATGCTGCACATTGTCAAAATAGGCCCGGAGGTCCAAATCGATGATTCGTGTTAATCCTTGGACAATCGCCTGTGCCACTTGGTCTACCGCTTCATGAGCTGAACGCCTGGGTCGATAGCCATACGACCCCGATTGAAAATCAGCTTCGAAGATCGGCTCCAGGATGAGCTTAAGCGCACCCTGAACCACGCGGTCGCGGATTGCGGGGATCGAAAGAACGCGGACTTTGCTGCCCCCGTCCTTCGGAATCTCCTTCTTCCGCACCGGCATGGGCCGATACGTGTTGTGGACCAGTTCCTCCTGAATCTGTTTCAGAAAACTCTCCACTCCGCTTTCTTCGATGACCTCGAACGTGATGCCATCGATCCCAGGTGCGCCGTTGTTGCTCTTGGCCATCTGGTAGGCTTCCTGGAGCGTTTCCCTCTTGCAGACGTGGACGTAGAGTCCCCAAAAGCGCCAAGTTGGTTCTGCCTTCGCCTTGATGTATATCCTCCTCCTCAGGTCTTGCAAACCGCTGGGTGACTTTGTCATCTCACCCTTGCCTCCCTTATGGTTGGAGTTCTTGCACCACAGCAGGGCCTCTTCACTCCACGGGCATTACCCCGCTTCACTGCTACTGCTGGCCCCTCCGCCACCCTCTCGCCGTCCACCGACTTCCCGGTGTTGCCGGTTATACGGTTTCCTGCTCCGCAGATTTCTCCACGGGACGAGGAGGGTTTCTCCAGTTGCTTAATGGGTCCTTGTCATCGTGCTGTCGCTAACGCCCCGCCAGAGCGTCCCGCCGCCTCAATCAGTTTGCAACGAGCCATGCTGCCTTCACCCCCCAATCGTGGGTTCGGCCTCTGGATTCGGATTCTCGAGGTCACCTATGCGTTCACTTTCGTTACAGCCCGACGACTTGCTCACCATCCCATGGATGGCTTTGTCGATCGACTCCATGCGCTTCGTTTCCTCCCCGCATGCGATCCTGGCTACAGGGCTCTGACTTTTACCCTGGTGGGTCTACCTCCCACTGAACACATCAGCCTTCTCCTGGACATACGATTGGGCATCCCGCTCCCTGCAAAGGGAGTTTGAACGAGTAATCATGGTCGAAGTTTTGATCGGAGAGATGGTTGGGTCGAACTGAAGCAACCCGATAGATTACAAACGAGCCGTGGTCGTCGATGCTGGGGCCAAAGAACGCGACGAAAGAAGACACTCTCCGGAGTGAGCGCAGGAGTGCGCTCAAAAAGAGATTGACAGGGTCAGCATTGTTAGAGATGGACGGTTACAGCGTTTGAACGTAGTCGCTGGCGCGACGGACGCTTCGCGTGCTATCCTCTTTAGGTCATGCCGCAAGGTAGAGCTTTTAACTGCGATTTTCGCTTTTCTCTGATTTTCCTAAGCCACGCAAAATCAATACACTACAGGGGAAAAAAGATTCAATTCCCATAGCCGTTAGATCGGTGCAGCCACTAGCCCGCATCCGCCGCAACCGCCAGCGCCCACCTTCAAACGGCTCTATCGAACGCGCGCGGAGCACCTCGCCCGGACTCCACGCTTCTGTGAAAACGCGCCTCCGATAGAGCACTAGCGTTTATCAGGATCTAGCAGCTAGTTGGTTGTTTAGATCGCGACAGTAGGTCGAACGAAGGTAGCTATCTCAGTGTTGATCCGGAAATTGTTTCCTAGCGGGACCAATGAAACACAATGCCAGCTCCGACCAACAAATTATTCTGGTGGTCGTTGGTGGAGTTTTGAAAAGTAGTCAAATAATAGTCAATCTGAACGATTCGCAGTGCGAACCGGGAACTCAGAGGTACGTCAATACCTCCGCCAACCCGGCTAGCGAACCGGTACGAGCCATCGCCTACTCCAGCCACTCCTCCGCCTGCGTGCGTGGCGCCGAGCAACACTTGTGCAAACGGCTCTGGCTTATGTTTCCCTTCGAACCATGGTTGCGGAAGTCTGTAACGGGCGCCGGCCAAATACGATACCAAGGTTAATGAGCTTCCCGCGGTGGGCGCGCCGTTCGCGTTCTGTGCGCTGATGTCCACGACCAGGGACCAGCGATCGTGAAAATTCCAGGACGCCGACAACCCTCCGCCATTCATGCCAAAACATCCGCACTGTCCGGGACCGGCATTGGCGCGAACCCATTCGTACGTCGCAGCCGCATCCCCTTTGTACAATTCCTGCGCCACCGCAGCCGTACTTCCTGCGAATAAGAAGATTGTGGCCAATAAGAACGATCGCATTCGCAATTCTCCTCAAGCGCCTCGCATCAATTCGACGGCACCGAAACGGTCGCTGACACATTACTGATCACGGCCTGCTCGTATGAGCCGCCCGTGGAAGCGGTGATGTAGAAATAAGCCACCGGTGGAAGCGTTACCGCACCGGACATCACCTGCACGCCATCCAGCGTCACCGTCATTTGCCCCTGCTCGATCGTTATGGTGTAGTCGTGCGAAATCGTCATGCCACCCGCCACGAGCACTGGAATACTGGTATTGACGTTGAACCACGGATTTTCAAACAGCGCAGCTTCTCCTCTGCCCACGCCAACATACGGAACCGGCGGATCGCCGGCATTGTGGTAAGTGTCGAAGCCGAAAACGGTCCCGGGAATTCCTTTCGCTCCGAGGCCCATGCCCGGGGCGCCTTCGCTCGTCGGGGTTGCTCCCAAGGAGGGATCACCGAAAACCACGGTGAAGCCGTCTGCGGGAACAGTGCTCGGATTGCTCAGCGTCATCGTAAAGCTGAGCTGGACGTCGCCGGTGGAAATCAGATTCGGCCATACCAGAACGCCGATCTGGTTGTTTGTTGCAGCTGTTAATTGGAAGCTGCATCCTGCTTCCGCAATCGCATCGCCCAGCGGGGACCAGTTCGAGTCACAAAGATTCGGAATGCCCTGCAATGCGCCAACGAACAGACCCGCGGAAACGCTCGTCACCGACGCCGTGACCCCATTGCTGACAACCACATAGAGAACGGAACCGGAATCCGAGCTAGCTGCTGGACCCGATGTGTAGGTTGGACTCGTCGCTCCCGGTATGGCCGTGAAAGTAGAGCTGCCGGGCGCGGCTTCGTACCACTGGTATGTCAACGGCAGATTGGATACCGCCGTCACCTGAAAAGTCGCGGGGGATCCCACATCCACATACTGCGTCACCGGTTGCTGGGTGATCAGAATCCCACTGCCGACTGCGAGAGTTGCGGGCTGAGAGACTGCTTGCCCATAGGCATTCGTCACAACGACGTAGTATTGGTTCTGATCATCGATAATTGCGGTGGCCGAGCTCGGCACCGTATAAGCTTCGGACGTGGCTCCTGAAACTGGCGACTCCCTCGTTTGCCCGGCGGGAATCACATACCACTGATACGCTCAGTGTTGGCGTACCGGAGGCTACGACGCTAAAAGTTGTGGTGCCTCCGGGCGCGACGCTTGTGCCAACCGGCTGCGTGATAATGGTGGGCGAAGCATTTCCCGTCGTTACCGTTAGCGTGGCGTTGGTGCTCGTGAGTGGAGTGGTTCCGCAGGAATCCGTAACCGTCGCGTAGTATTGAGCGCCGTTGTAAGTAGTGTCCACCGGAGGCGTGGTGTAGATGTTTGACGTCGCGCCAGGAATGGCGGAGCCGGTCGCGCTTCCCGAAGGAATTTGGTACCACTGATACGTAAACGGACTCAGTCCTTGGGCCGCCACTGAAAAACTAGCGGTTTGTGTTGCAAGTATCGTCACGCTCGCCGGATTCGACGTGATTTGCGATCCCACAGCAATCGTGGCGACAGCCGAAGTGACGCTCGCCGCTCCATTCGTCACCGTCACCGTGTAATTCCCCGCATTACCAGCAGCAGCCGTCGAAATGGCGTAAGTCGAGTTGGTGGCCCCCGGAATCGGCGTACTGTTAAAGTTCCACTGGTACGTAGCCGCGTACGAGGCGGTCACACTCAGCACAATGTTCGATCCCGTGCAGACGTGCTGGCTAACCGGTTGAGTCGTGATCGTGGGACCGCTGATCGTGCTCGTCGTCGTCACGAACACAGACGGTTCATCCACGCTCGTTGCGGTAATCGTGTAAGTGCCCGGCGCAGTCGGTGACGTCCAAACGTTTCCACTAAACGTTCCTGCGGAAGCAGTCCACGTCAGCCCATTCGTCAACCCCCCGCTAGCCGTTGCAGTAAACGTAAGTTGCCCCGGCGCAGCGGTCTGATTTGCCGGCACAATCGGCGTAATTGTGACGGGCGTTGGCGTCACCACGCATGTCGTCGAAACCACCGTCCCCTGCGGACTTGTAACCGTCAGCGTGTAAGTCTTGGCCGAAGTCAAAGCCGGACTCGGATACGAGCCTCCGCTCGCAGCCGACGCCGTGATATCAGAACTCCCAACGCCCATCGAACCGATAACCGCCGTCCCTCCAGAGAACGTCGGAATCAGCATCACAGGCGAGTTATAAGGCGGCGTTGCATTGCTTGGCACCAGGCTCCCAGCGACCGGTGGTATGACTTGCACAGTAAGAGTCGCCCCGTTACTTGTCACACTCCCCACAGGATTCGAAACCGTCACCGTATAAACCGACCCGCTTTGCCCCGCCGTGGTGGGAGGCGTCGTATAAGTGCTGGATGTCGCACCACTGATCGGAACTCCGTTGATGTACCACTGATAAGTCAGCGGCCCCGTACCAGTCGCGGTCACCGAAAACGTCGCGGTCTGTCCCACCGTTACTGTCTGGTTCCCAGGCTGCGAGATAATCAACGGCGCCAACGGTCTAGCGCCTTCAAACCCGCCCGCGCATCCCCCCACATTGATCAGTCCGACGATCACAGCCAACATCCCGACCACACCAAGGATTCGTCCGTGAAAACGGAACCGCAAACTGTTCCGAACTGGTCCACATCCGCATCGCATGGTGAGAATCTCCTAATCTGACTATATAGAGGAGGAGTAGCGGTACTACCGCTGTGAACCCTAGGACTAGCGAACTCGCTAATAGCGGTTTCTAGTAGTACTTTCGCGGAGCTAATGCGGATGGATCCGGGAAGCTGCGCCTCGGCTCTATCGGAGAGGTAAGTGACCGGCAATGCGACGATTGTCGTCCTGTGCCTGGTTAGCAGTTTGTTGAAAAACTCTTTCGGGTCGTCATTTCGAGGTGCGCTGCGCCATAAAATCTCTCTTTTTGTTGACTTTTAGCGATGAGGAATTCCTTGCTGCGCTCGCAATGGCGAGTTCAGAGGCCTTTTTCAACAAACTGTTAGTCGCGTAACCGGACAATGACGGCTAGTTTCCGGTTAGGGCTGCCACGATCTGCTGGGTTTCCGTCAACGACATGAACCAATGCGCATCCAGGCATTCTGCCCGAAACGTTCCGTTGAATGATTCCACGAAAGCATTGTCGGTTGGTTTCCCTGGTCGGGAAAAAGCCATGCGCACTCCGTTCTGATAGGCCCACAGATCCATCGCCTGACTGGAAAACTCACTCCCATTGTCACAGTACAGAAACTTCGGAACTCCGCGTTGGATTTTGATGCGGTTCAGCACCAGCACCACATCTTCGCCCTTCAACCTCTGTTCTGATTCCATCGCCAAGCATTCCCGAGTGTAGATATCCACCACCGTCAGCGAACGGAACCTTCTTCCCTCCGCTAGCTGCTCCGCCACAAAGTCCATCGACCATACCTGATTCGGCCCGGTGGGATGAAAACGTTCGCGCCGATGTTCCGCTACCCGGCGGCGCCGCTTCCGCCGTTGCTGCAGCGTTAATCCCTCTTCCCGATAGAGTCGTTCTACCAGGTATTTGCCCACTTTCCAGCCCTCCCGGTTCAGTAACACGCGGATCTTGCGGTACCCGTACCGCACTCGTGTCTGAGCGATTTCCCGGATGCGCATCCGCAGTGCAGTCCGTGGATCTTTATGCGTGCGATAGCGAAACGTTCCTCGATTGAACCGGGTGACCCTGCAAGCACGCCTCTCGCTCACCCCGTAGCTGCCGTGCAGGTACTCGACCACCTGTCGGCACCGCGAGCGCTCTAGTATTTTTTTGATAGAACATCCTGCAACATCGCCTTGTCCAGGGTCAGATCGGCTACCAGCTGTTTCAGCCGAGCGTTCTCTTCTTGGAGCTGTTTAAGTTGGCGAACCTGATCCACCTCTAGCCCGACGTATTGCTTCTTCCATCGGTAGAAAGTCTGTTCGGAGATGCCCACCCGCCGGATCAATTCGGCCAAGGGAACCCCCGCTTCTGCCTGCTTCAAAACTGCCACGATCTGCTCAACGTTGAAACGTTTGTGCTTCACGGCAAATCCTCCTTTTCAGGTTCAGATTTTGCCGGAAACTAACCTTCGGAGTGGATCAAAAATACCGGGGGCCGCTCAGACCGCTACAACATCGTCTCCGAAGACGATCTGCGAGCGGCGGTCAAGAAAACCAACGCCTACCTGCGCACCGCACCAAGACAGCAGAACGTCACTGCATTCCCGGCACGGAAAGAAGCCGCCGCAAAATGAGAACTCGGACAGAACTCGGACAATTGCATCTTTCTGAGGCAATTCGGCCGCGGCGTGATTGTCCTCAAGTGATTGGAAAGACAGCTAGAAGGTTGGCTCCCCGGGCTAGATTCGAACTAGCAACCCTTCGGTTAACAGCCGAATGCTCTACCATTGAGCTACCGGGGAACTGTTTTGCTACCTGCCAGTTCTGATCATCTTACGACAGCGGTGCTTCTTGCGCAAATGACGAGTTCTCGCGCAGCGCTCGCCAGATTCCGCTCGCCATTCGAGAGTGCAAGTTTGCCGCGCATCCCGTTTCCAGTTTGAATAAAATCCGCTCCACAATTTAGATCTCGTAAGAGACAATAACATGTTGTTAATGCGGAATATTCCTCAGCGCGCGCTTATATGTCGCCGATAGAGCGCGCTTCCGTTGCACGATTGGTTTCACGCCTAGATGAATGTGCGTGGATAGCGCCCGCGAAACGTGTACGATTTCTTTCTTCAACGCGCGGGACCAGTTGGCTTCGCTCCGATTCTGCCTGCAGGGTTCGCGGCGGGACAATAGCATCGCTATACGAGCCTAACGACCCAGCGAACACTACGAGGTGCAAGAATTGATGGCTGAAAGTTCAGACCCCGCTCAGCAGTTCCCGAATTTGCCGGCGCGCATTCTCGGGCTGGCGCGCCTTTCTTACAATGTGTGGTGGAGCTGGCACCGCGAAGCGCGCGAACTGTTCCCCGCGCTGGATCAACAAGCCTGGCGCGAGAGCGACCATAACCCATTGCGCATGCTCGCGCTGGTGCCGCAGCAAACTCTGGACAATGCCGCGCGCGACGCGGAGTTTCTGGAGCGATTCGACGCGGTGATGGCGGAGTTCGACGCCAACATTGCATCGCAAACCGGGTGGTTCACGACCGAATATGGAACGCCGCAAAACCCGCTAGCATACTTTTCCGCCGAGTACGCTTTCCATCACTCCCTGCCGCTCTATGCTGGCGGGCTCGGCGTGCTGGCTGGTGACTACATCAAGGAATGCAGCGACCTCGCCATTCCCATGGTCGCGGTGGGCTTGATTTATTCCCGTGGTTATCTTTCCCAAAAAATCCGCGATGACGGCTGGCAAGAAGACGACGAGAAGACCCTGGATCGGACCTACGATCCTGTCAATCTCGTGCTCAACGGAAACAATGAACCTCTGCGGGTTCAGGTTCCGTTCTTCGAACCTCCCGTTCACGTGCTCGTCTGGCGCGCTGATATCGGCCGCGTCCCGGTCTATCTGCTCGATACCGAAGTGGACACCAATCAGCCCTGGGATCGCGCCATCGCTCATCGCCTCTACACCAACGATCCTGAACAGCGCTTGCGCCAGGAAATCGTGCTGGGCATCGGCGGAATGTGCGTCCTGAAGGCTTTGGGAATTCAACCGGCAGCTGTACACATCAACGAAGGGCATCCCGCATTCGCGTTTCTGGAACGTGCGCGCACACTGGTGGAAACCGGCACAACTTTCGAAGCGGCGGTGGCGAAAATCCGAGAAACTTCCGTCTTTACTACGCATACCCCGCTCTCGGCCGGTACGGACGTCTTCCCGTTTCCCTTATTCGAAAAATATTTCAGCAGCCACTACGATAAATTCGGCACCGACCGCAACGGTTTGTTACAACTGGGGACCAATCCTGCGAATCCCGACGCTGGGTTCAACATGACCGTCTTCGCCCTGCGCATGTCTAACTTTTGCAACGCAGTCAGCAAGAAACACGGCGAAGTAGCCAGGGAAATGTGGAAAGGCGTCTGGCCGGAGAAAAAACTCGAGAACGTCCCGATCACCGCCATCACCAACGGCGTCCATCTGCTCACTTGGATGGATCCGGAGTGGCTGCAACCGCTGTTCGCCCGATACGTCAGTCCCGGCTGGATTCGCGACCAGGACCAATTGCAAATGTGGGAAGCCGTTGAAAATATTCCAGACGAAGAGCTGTGGTCTTCGCACAACCGGCTGAAAGTTTTATTGATTGACGAAATCAACGAGCGCGCTCGTGAAGAATGGCAAAAAAAGCGCGTGCGCGCCGAAAGTGTGATTGCCTTTGGCGCCTTGCTCGATCCTGAAATTCTAACAATCGGTTTTGCGCGCCGGTTTACCAGCTACAAGCGCCCTGACCTCATCCTGCGCGATTTGGATCGCCTGAAACTGCTTCTTACCAACCCGCTGCAGCCGGTGCAGATTATTTTCGCGGGAAAAGCGCATCCCTCCGACATTGCCGGAGCGCAACTAATCCAAAGAGTTTTCCAACTGGCTCGCGATCCGAATTTCGCTGCGCGCATAGCCTTCGTCGAAAACTACGATCAACATCTGGCGGCGCGCATGGTTCGTGGCGTGGATATGTGGCTGAATAATCCGTTGCCTCCCCTGGAAGCCAGCGGCACCAGCGGCATGAAGGCCGGGGCAAACGGCGTCCCCAGCATTTCCATTCTCGACGGCTGGTGGCTGGAAGGTTACAACGGCGCAAACGGCTGGGCCTTCGGTGGCGACGCGACCGACGGCGATCGCACTGCTGCGGACGCCGACGCGCTTTATCGCCTGCTCGAGGAAAAAATCATTCCACTCTACTACCGGCGCCCGGACGACGAGATTCCCCACGAGTATGTGCGCGTCATGAAAGCAGCGATTAAAAGCGTGGCGCCGCAATTCAGTTCCCGGCGCATGTTGAAGGAGTACGTCCGCCAGTTCTACGTGAAGGCGCTGGGAGTGAAGAAATCGTAGCGCGAACGAAACGTGGCCCGGCGCGATCTCGAATTTATTCGAGCGATCGCCCCGCGATCACGCCCAGCCATACTGCGGCAAATCCCAGCGTCACGCTTAGAATCACGTTCAACGACGCCACCAGGACTCCCCCGTCCTGCATACTCCGGAAAGTTTCATACTCGAACGCAGAAAAAGTGGTGTAGCCACCGATAAAACCGATCGGAAGCAGATAACGCCAATGGGGATCCCAGTCGGCCTTGCTCGCGAGCAGCGTCACGATAAGGCCAATCAAAAAAGACCCAGTGATATTCACGGCGAAGGTTCCGAAAGGAAAGCGCGTGCTGATTCGCTCACCTACGTAGCTGCTGACCCAGAATCGCAGCACGGACCCGATGCCGCCGCCGATGCCGACCATCACATATTTCATCATGATGTAGCGTCGTTCTCCCTTAGGTGCGCAAAAAATCCTGCCGCCGAATCGCAGCCACGCCGGATTTCGCTTACGTTTTTTCAAGGACACTTGCCGGCGACATGACTCCGCGACAAGATTCTTGTCAGGAGTCATCATCTGCCCCGGCAAAAGAAGGACAGCGGTTAAGGGCGAACTCCATCGCCACCTGTTTGATGATACCTGCGCGCTTAGCGATGTCAACGGTACTATTGCAAAGCGGTTGTTTCGGTAACGAGGGTTATTGCAGCTTCTGCGTAGCGGCATCGTGGCAGATCAGATTCTCGAAAATCGCCAGCACGTGTTGCCGGTATTGCACGATGCGTTCCAGCAGCGGCCGCAGCTGCGGCTCGCGCACGGTTTCCTTGTCCCATTTTGCCAAGACCATCGCGGGAACTTGTATATCCCTGCGCAGTTCCTCAGCCGAATGGCCGCGCAGAAAGAGGCCATAGAAAAAAGCCGCCTCGCGCTGCGGGTATTCAAATTCCTGCAGCGGGTCTTCGATCGGGTTTGCCAGCGTCGCCATATTGGAAAATCGCAGTTTACAGATTTCAACGCTGCCGTCAAGAGTCCACGGCGCGAAATAGCAAATAAATATCTGAGTGCGTTCCACCATTCGACGACCTATGTGGAACGAAAGTTGCTACCAATCAGCTGTCTTGGTTCAAATTTCTCGGCAGCCTCCCTCTGGCGAATCGCTCGCTGGAAACGGCGTGGCAGTCCGAGGCGCGGTCATCCTGCAAGCGCAACAGAATCAACGAGTCATCGCGAAAAATGGGCAGTTCCCACACGCCGACCCACTAGCTTTGCAACTTATCGCCATTTTTAGGGTTTGACTAGTATGGCCGATGGCTCGGCGTGCCGTTTGGGACACACCCCAGGCTGCCGCGCGATCTTTGTCTCAACAATGCACGCCCACGAGAAGGCTCGGGCTCCCGAGCCTTCTCTGTTTTCTTCCAGAACCCGCTGAGCCAGGCATTGTTCGTTTGCGCCGTCGCGCGTGCCCCGCGAAATCTTCCGCCGCCTGCAACGTATCAATAATAGGAGCTAAACAATGAGCAGCCAAGTCATGCGTAGGAAGATCAGTAAAATAATGGACAAGAATCTAGCAATTATTCTGTGGGCCGCAGCAGCGTTCCTCTCCGTTCCGTCTCTGTCCGCGCAGCAATCTCAGAATCCCCCGTCTTCTCCGGCGCAAGCTCACGATTCCATGCCAGGAATGGACATGGGACAGCACGATTCCGACAAAAATCCCGACGCCGTCAAGGCTGCGAACGATGCCATGTCCGATCACGATATGGACATGAGCATGAGCCCGCACATGTACATGACCGCGCTGCGTCCTGCGAATCCGGCCGATGAAAAACGCGCTGAGGAAATTCTCGCGCAATTGCGGCCCGCCATCGAAAAATACAAGGACTATCGCGTCGCCCTAGCCGATGGCTTCAAAATTTTCATGCCTGACGTTCCGCAGCCGCATTATCACTTCACGAATTACGCATACGGCTTTGAAGCCGCGTTTGAGTTCGACCCAACGCGTCCTACCTCTCTGCTCTATAAGAAAACAAAAGATGGCTACGAACTGGCAGGCGCCATGTACACCGCGCGTAAATTGGCCAGCGAAGACGACCTGAACGCCCGCGTTCCTCTCAGCGTCGCTCGCTGGCACAAACACACCAATCTCTGCCTCCCGCCCAAAGGCGTTTCCTTGCAGCAAGTGGACCTGAAAGAATTTGGTTTTCGCGGTTCCATCTCCACACAGGAAGCGTGCGAGCAAGCCGGCGGCCGCTGGTACCCGCAGATCTTCAGCTGGATGGTTCACGTATATCCCTACGAGTCCGACCCGTCGAAAATCTGGGCGCACTAATTTCTGCGCCGCGCCGTCGCCGCGTGCGCAAAGAAACTGGCGCCCAAATCTATCCTTGTGAATACTCGCAGCTTTGTGTAGCCTATTGGCTGTGAAAGCCAACACCCGATCTGCAAACTCGGTGTGCCTCTGTACCTGTTGTTGTACAGAGATGCGCGCATGTGTCTGCCGAGCGGGTGGGTAACCCAAAAATCTAAGTAATCGCAGTCCAGGTTTTAATCAACCCACCACCGGAAGACCCGGTCGGTGGGTTTTTTGTTTTTACGGCGGAAAAAATGACCTTTGCATCGGAAGAAGTCTTACAACAACCGGAACGCGCGGCCATTGCACGCTCGCAGAGCGCGCAGCTCGGCGCTCCCGCGCTCAGCCACCTGAAAGCTCTCGAAGCGGAGAGCATCTACATTCTGCGTGAGGCAGCGGCCGAGTTTGCGCGGCCCGTGATGCTCTATTCCATTGGGAAGGATTCGTCAGTGATGTTGCGGCTGGCGCAGAAGGCGTTTTTCCCCGGTAAAATTCCGTTCCCCCTGCTGCACATTGATACCAGTTACAAATTTCCGGAAATGATTCAGTTTCGTGACTGGTATGCGCGGCACATCGGTGCGGAATTGATCGTCCACCAGAATCGCGAAGCGCTCGCGGCCGGCGCCAACCCCTTTTCGCTGGGGACGCAGAAATGCTGCGGCTTGCTGAAAACGAAATCGCTCCTCGACGCGCTGACTGAAGGCGGTTTCGATGCCGCGTTTGGTGGCGCGCGCCGCGATGAAGAAAAATCCCGCGCCAAGGAACGTATTTATTCCTTCCGCGACGCGCAAGGACAATGGGATCCCAAGAACCAGCGCCCCGAGCTGTGGAATATTTTCAATTCGCGCATAGACAAAGGCGAAAGCATCCGCGTGTTTCCTCTGTCGAACTGGACGGAGCTGGATATCTGGCTCTACATCCACGCAGAAAACATTCCCATCGTTCCGCTATATTTCGCGCGCGATCACGAAGTCGTGATTCGCGCTGGTTCGATCGTCGTGCGCTACCCGGGCGATCGCTCACTGCCAGGCGAACAAATCCAGATCGTGAAATGCCGCATGCGCTCTCTCGGCTGCGTCCCGTGCACCGGCGCCATTCGCTCCGCAGCCGACACCGTTCCCAAAATCATCCAGGAAATGGTTTCTTTTCGGCGTTCAGAGCGCGAGAACCGCGTGATTGACCACGATGAAGAAGGCTCAATGGAACTCAAGAAGCGGGAGGGCTACTTCTAGTCATGACCACCGCCCATCAGGAATTGCGCGGAGGCTTCGCGGCGTTCCTCGATCGCGATCTGCAGAAGGATCTGCTGCGTTTCACGACTGCCGGCAGTGTGGACGACGGCAAATCCACCCTCATCGGGCGGCTGCTGCACGATTCCAAATCCGTTTACGAAGATCAACTCTCCGCCGTGAAAAAAAGCCGCATCAATCGCGCTGCTGGACCGATTGATTTTTCGCTGCTCACCGACGGGCTGCGCGCCGAACGCGAGCAGGGCATCACCATTGACGTCGCCTACCGTTATTTCGCCACCGCGCGCCGCAAATTCATCATTGCGGATACGCCCGGCCACGAACAATACACTCGCAACATGGCCACGGGCGCTTCCACCGCCGATCTCGCCATCGTGCTGATGGATGCCACCCAGGGCGTGCTTGCGCAAACTCGCCGCCACGCCTTCATCGCGTCGCTGCTGGGAATTCCGAATGTGCTGGCCGCCGTGAACAAAATGGACCTGGTGGATTACCGCGAAGATGTTTTTCTCCAACTGCAGCGTGATTTTTTCGCGCTGGCCGCGCCGTTGGGCATTCAAAACGTCCTCAGCGTTCCTATCAGCGCGCTCGAAGGCGACAACGTCGTCAGCCCCGGCACGCGAACCCCCTGGTACCAAGGCCCCACGTTGCTCGAACATCTTGAAACCGCTCCCTTGCGTCCCGCCGCAACAACGGACGCCGTGCGATTTCCGATTCAATACGTGATCCGTCCCGACTCCGCGTTTCGCGGATTTGCAGGGCAGGTTGCCAGCGGCGTCATTCGTCCCGGCGATCAGCTCGTAGCACTTCCTTCGGGTCAACGTACGCGCATCCATTCCATCGTCACCTTCGACGGCGAAATCGCGGAAGCCTCCCGTGCGATGTCCGTCACGCTGCGCCTCGCCGATGAAATTGACCTCAGCCGCGGAGACATGCTCGTCTCACCTCACAGCCCGCCGCGCGTTTCGCGGCATTTCCAGGCGATGGTTGTTTGGCTTCATCCGCAACCGCTCGAGCTCGGCAAAAATTATCTACTGAAACATACCGTGCGAACCACGCGCGCGCAGGCTGTCGCGATTCAGCACCGCGTGAATGTTCACACGTTCGCGCACGAGCCGGCGCAGCGGTTGGAGATGAACGACATCGCCTCTGTCGAATTCGAATCCACGAGCCCATTATTTTTCGATTCCTACGAACGCAATCGCGCCACCGGCAGCTTCATCCTCATTGATCCGCTTTCGAACGCCACCGTTGGCGCCGCGATGCTCGGCGACAATCAGCCGGAAACGCCGTCACGCTCGTCGAGCCGGGAATCTGACGCGCAAGCTCTGGCGCAAACGCCCGTCACCGCCGCTGAAAGATTCGCGCGCCATGGACATCGCCCCGCGATTGTTCTCGCGGAAGGCCGTCACTCCCTCGCCGCCCTGCTCGAACGCGCACTCTTCCAGCGCGGCTACGAAGTTCTGCTGGCGGCCGCTGCGGAGGCCTACTCACCAGAGCAATTCGTCGCGCTGGCAAATGGAGCGCACGCGGCAGGACTCATCTTGATCTATTCCCCCGCTACGCTCGATCTGCCCACCAAGCGCTCGCTAAGCAAGCTCGCGCCAGAGGGCTTCGTCGATCTCACTGCGGAGCACCTGCCGAACGACGACCATGCCGCGCTCGAAAAAATCCTGCCCAGCTTCGAATCGTTCCGCATTGACAGCACATCCAGCCATCCGGACCAGGGGAACTAAATGGAACTCGAACAAATTTCTCAAGTCTTGGAATCGTTGCCTCTCGCGCAGGCGCTTGAAACGCTGCTCTCCGCAGCCGATCGCCAGAAGGCCTGCCTCACGTGCAGCTTTCAGGCTGAGGACATGATCGTGCTCCACCTCCTGCGCCAGGAAATTCCCGAAATCCCCGTCCTGTTTCTCGATACTGGCTATCACTTCGCGCAAACCTACCAATATCGCGATCTCATCGCCAAGCAATGGCAGCTTCATCTCGTCAACGTGCTTCCGCAGCAAACCGTCGCGCAGCAGGAATCGCAATTCGGCATTCTCTACCAGTCAAATCCCACGCAATGCTGCCAGCTGCGCAAAGTCGAGCCGCTGATGCAATCTCTGGAACCTTACGAAATCTGGTTCACCGGATTGCGCCGCGAACAATCTCCCTCGCGAAAAAATCTAAAAATTCTTGAACAGCATCGCTTGCCGAGCGGCAAGACTCTTTTGAAAATCAACCTGCTCGCCGATTGGACCTGGAGGCAAGTCTGGAATTACGTCGGCGCGCACCACCTCAGCTACCTGCCGCAGTACGACCAAGGCTATCTCAGCATCGGCTGCCAGCCCTGCACGGCGATACCGGACGATCCCAACAATCCGCGCTCCGGCCGTTGGGGCGGAAAAAAACTCGAATGCGGCATCCATACCTTTTCGCAAAAGGCGGAGCGATGAACTTCCTGATTGGATTCCTGATTGCCGCAGCAGTGGGATTAACCGGAATCGGCGGCGGCAGCTTCACCGTCCCGGCTCTGGTGCTGCTCGTCGGCCTACCCGCCAACGCAGCGGTGGGTACGGCCTTCGTATTCGCCGGAATCCTGCGCCTGATCGCCGCACCATTTTATCTCTTCGGCAAACACATCCATTTCCGCTACCTCTGGCTGCTGCTGCAAGGCGCCGTGCCCGGCCTGCTCGTCGGCACGTTCGTGCTGCATCTGCTCAGCCACGATTCGGGCAGCCCCATCGTCGTAATTCTGCTCGGCTTGATCCTTGCTGCATCCTCGAGCATCACGTTCGCTCCGCGCGTGCAGAATCCCGGATTCGCGCGCAAGAATTCTCGCTGGCTTCCCTGGCTGGCTCTGCCCATCGGCGTGGAAGCCGGTTTTTCATCTGCCGGTGCCGGCGCGCTCGGCACAGTGCTGCTATTGAACTATTCCGAAATGACTCCGCCGCAAGTGGTCGGCACGGATATTCTTTTCGGCCTCGTGCTGGCCGTCATCGGCAGCGCGTTCCACTGGAAATTCGGCGCAATCAACGGCCCGGTGCTCATGCAATTTCTGGCTGGTGGAATTCCGGGTGTGCTGGTCGGATGCTCGCTAGCCCGCAAGGTGCCCGCGCGAAAACTCAAGCTGGTCGTGGCCACCATTGCAATCTTCGCGGGATTGCAACTGATTTGGAGCGGTGCCCACAGCCTGCTGCTGAACCGCGCAGTGAACGCGACGAAAATCGCAGCGGCCGCGACGCTGCCTACGCGCATCGCCGATTGATTCGCCGCACCGCTGCGCGCATCTCAGAGTCCGCTATGAATTCACAGCAACCGCTTCGTCCCGCGCAATTCAGGACGAAGCGGGCATCCTCGCTGTTTTACGGAATGAAGTAGCGCAGCCCAACGTAGACCAGCACGACATGCGCATTCTTCGGCGCTCCACTGGGCACCGACCACGGACTGCGCTGCACATACGAATATTGATTGATGAGCTGCAGCTTCCCGTAGTTCGGGTTGGACCACAAGGTTGGGATGAACCCGATCGTTCCCTCCTGATACGCGCGATTGCTCGTGTTCGCCGATCCCGGAAATCCGAAGCCCACGCAAGTGAATCCGGATACGCCATCGCAGGTTGGCGCCGGCGTCGCGGTAGACGCCAGCAGTCCGTAATTCCGCTGGAAGTACGCGCCGCTGTAATAACCGTCCACCATGAAGTTGGGCTTCATCTGCCATTCAACTCCGGCCACTCCGGATCCGGCATGCACTCCCGAAAGCGTCCCGTCCGGCTTCACGATCACATCCGGTCCCAGTCCGCCGATATAGCGTCCCACGCCGTCGCCGTAAAACGAATCGGCGATCAAGTGGAATCCATTGAATAGCTCCAGATTCGCGTTCAGCGAAGCGCCGCCGCCGGTAATCGTATTGGTGCCGGCCGGGGCGCTCAAGTTCTCGTAAACCCTGAAGCTCCGCACCAACCCCGAGGCTTCCAAGTGAAACGCTCGTTCGCGGATTTTCCAATCGAACGCTGTCTTCACCACAAAATCCGGATGCAGGTTTGGCGTCAACGCGTTCGAGGTCGCGCTGGTAGCGCTGGTGCTTCCGCTTCCGTTGTCAAACTGTCCCGGGAAAATGCCGGCCGTGCCGCCCGGAAAAACCACGGAGCTGGGCACAAATTGCTGCGGATTTTCCAGCGACGCGCCCACCGTCCACCAGTCGGTCGCGTGATAGATCACGCGGAATCCTGCTTGCCGCGCAAATACCAGCCCCGTCACGTAATTCGTATCCAGACGCAGTGTGCTGAAAACGTCAATCGGCGCAACCGAAAGCCCGTAGCGGTTGGGCGTCAGCAGTGACCACGTTTGGCCGCCCACGAACTCCCACTTGTTGTGCGTCACGTCGGCATAAAACAATCGCAGCCGAAATGTGTTGCTGTTGGTGCTCTCCTGCGCGTTAGGCGGTTGATAGCCGTTGAAGTCTGATTCGATGTAGCCGATCACCGACGTCGAGTCGCTGATATTCGCGTTTACTTTCAAGGACAGGCGCGATGCCTGCGACGTGACGCGAAATTCTGTCAACTGCGACTGTGGCACCGTGTTGTTAAACGGAATGCTGGTAAAGTTCGTGCCTAGCCCCGTTCCAGTATTCGTGCTGCGAAAAACTCCCGTAACGTCCGCGAACCCGCCAGGCGTGAAATCTGCCGTTCCGATCTTGAACGAAAGCGGATGCTCCACTTGGGTTATGCTCACCTGCTGTTTATCGGGCGCCTGCGCGTCTGGCGGGCGAATCAGGCGCGCGTCCGGGGGTACTGGCGCTGCGGGCGTTTCTGTCGCGAGGCTCGCCACAGGATTCTCCATCGCATTAGCAGGTGTCACGTGCAGTGCAGATTCGAGTTTCGCAATGCGGTCCAGCTCTTCGTGAAGCGCGGTTCGCTCGGATTCCAGCTCTTGCGTGTGCTCGATCAACCTTCGCGCTTGCGCCTGCACCGTGTCTTTCAGTTGCTGAAGCTCACTCACCAACGCTGCGTTGGTGCCTGACGCGCCGGACACTCCGCTCGCATCAGCCGTAGCTGTTTTCGATCCATCGTTGGTAGAATCCGCATGGGCGGGCGCACCCGCGACGGTTTTGTCGTCGCCATCTCCGGAAGCTGCGCGACCTGTTGCGCGGGCACGAACTACTCCTGTAAGCGTTAGTGAGTTCAGTAACGCAAAAAATGCAATGGCAATGCTTCCTGGTTTCAGTCCTCTGGGTTTCGGCATGGAAGCCTCCTGAATTTTTGGCTTCGCGCCTCCAGTGGACTGGTCGGCCGATCGTAATTCGCTTTCCTCCGCCCCGCGTCGGGGTAGGACTTCGCAATTCTTTTCCTGCTACGTTCCGTTCTTGCGGATTCGCTCCGTCTTGTTCAACTCCACGATCCGCCCGTCATGCACGGTCAAGACCACCGACCCGTAGCGAATCGTCCGCAGCGCCAGCGCGACTTCGTGCAACAATTCCGCCTCGCCAGCAGTCAAATCCTTCTGCCAATCCGTAATGCTTGTGACGCTCATCCCCTCACCTCCCTGCGCCCCCGAGCCCTCGTCCGCCGCGCGAGCGGCACAGCCGATTGCAGCGCGTCGTGGCAAAAAAAAACCCACCTGCCAGTACAACTCTGGCGGTGGGATTCAGCTCTGCTGAATTAAGGCCGGATACTTAGCTCTTCAGCCTCCCTGCGCCAGAAAACACACGTCCCCGTGCCATACAACATTGGGAACAACACGTGTTTTCCGGAAATGCCCGATTCATGCAAAAAACATACCGGAAATTCAAATCGATTGCAACAGGCTAAAACGACTTCTGCCACGTGTTTCCAACCGCGATTCCGAAGAAAAAAGCCGGCAAAACCGCGAGTTTTTTTGTAATTACTCCAAAGAGGGAAGAGGTATAGTCGCCGAATATGCCCGTAAACTTCGCCGTCGTCCGCAAAATCGCGCTTTCTCTCGACAATGTCGAAGAGGGTATGTCCTACGGCACTCCAGGCTTCCGCGTAGGCGGCGTTCTGTTCCTCCGCTTCCATCAAGACGGAGAATCACTCGTAGCGCGCACGGATTTCGAACAGCGCGAGGAGCTGCTGGCCGCCGATCCCGCCTCGTACTACATTACCGATCACTACATCAGTTACGAATGGATTCTCGTACGTTTGTCGCGCGTTCACAGCGATGCGCTTCGTGATCTCATTCGCATGGCGCACAAACTTGCCGCAGCGGAAAAACGCAAAGCGCCACGCCGCAGTCGGAGCAAGCGCACCACCCGCTGAAGCCCCCATCGTTACTGCTTCTCGCCCGCCTCGCGCAGTCGCCCGGCCGCTTCTTCCGGCGTGATGTCCCGTTGCGGAGTCCCCAGCAGCTCGTAACCCACCATGAATTTCCGCACCACCGCCGAACGCAATAGCGGCGGATAGAAATGCGCGTGAAAATGCCACTCACCATGCGCCTCGCCGTCGGTAGGCCGCTGATGAAATCCCATGGAATACGGAAACGATGTCTCGAACAGGTTGTCGTAGCGCGCCGTCACTCGATGCAGGATGTCAGCCAGCGCGTCGCGCGCTGATTCCGACAGTTGCTCCAGCGAACCCGCGTGCCGTTTGCCGACCACCATCGTCTCGAACGGCCACACCGCCCAGAACGGCACCACCGCCGCGAACTCATCGTTCTCGCAAACCACGCGCTCCTTCTTCTCATTTTCGATCTTCAAATACTCGCATAGCAGACAAGCCGTGTGTTGCCGCTGGTACGCCGCGAACGACGCTTGCTCCTTGGCCGCTTCATTCGGCAGCGTGGCGTTCGCCCAGATTTGCCCGTGCGGGTGCGGATTGCTCGCGCCCATCATCGTGCCGCGATTTTCAAAAATCAGCACCGAATTGATTCCGTTTTCGCTCCCCAGCACCCGATACTGCTCGGTCCACACGTCCACCACCGCGCGAAGTTCAGCGTCGGACATCTTCGCCAGCGTCAAATCATGCCGCGGCGAAAAACACACCACACGGCAGTTCCCGCGTTCGGCCCGCGCCACCAGCAATCCGGAAACATTTTCCTCATGTGCCTCGCCGCCAGGCCGCAGCGCTGCATAATCATTTTCAAATACGAATGTCCCCGTGTAATGCGGGTTGTGTTTTCCGCTGGCGCGCTTGTTCCCGGGACACATGTAACACTGCGGATCGTATGCCGGCACGTTCTCCGGCGCCGCCGGTTCGGTCTGTCCCTTCCACGGCCGCGCTGTTCGCCCGGGCGAAACCAGCACCCAGTCTCCCGTCAGCGGATTCAATCGCCGGTGTGATTGCTTCTCGAAGTCAAACGATGCCACGTTTCGCTCCGTCCAAAATTGTCTGCCTGATCTGGCGGCCGCCGTCGCGCCAGCTCACTCCAGAGCCTCGCGCACGCCATCCGAGGCGCGCACGATATAGATGTCCGGCTTGCGCCCCGTCGCTCGCTCGTAACCTTGCGCGACGGCACGCTGAAATTCCTCCACCGCTCCGCTGCGCACCAGGCTGATGGTGCAACCGCCAAATCCGCCGCCCGTCATGCGCGACCCATACACGCCCGCAATCCCGCCCGCGATTCCTACGAGCAAATCCAGCTCCGTACTGCTCACTTCATAATCATCCTTCAGGCTGCGATGCGATTCGTGCATCAATCGCCCGAATGATTCCGGATCGCCGCGCTCCAGTGCCTCGCGCGCATCCTCCACCCGCCCATTTTCGCTGATCACGTGCCGGCTGCGCCGGTACACCACCTCCGGCAATAATTTTGCATAACGCTCCAGATCTCCGAGCGACACATCGCGCAACGCCCGCACTCCCGGCATCTGCTCCGCCAATATCCGCGTCGCCGTCTCGCAATCCGCCCGCCGCGCGTTGTACTCGCCCGCCGCGTGATCGTGTTTCACCATGCTGTTGCACACCACAAATTGCGCGCCCGCAAACAACGGCAGCAGCCGGAATCCCAGCGTGCGGCAATCCAGCAGCAGCGCATAATTCGCCCGCCCGCAGCAGGCGATCATCTGGTCCATGATTCCGCAGCGCGCTCCCGCAAATTCGTTCTCCGCGCGCTGGCAAATCTTCGCCAGCTCCACCGGACTGCGCGACAGCCCCGAACTTTCCAGCAGCGCATAACCCGCCGCCACTTCCACCGATGCCGAGGACGAGAGTCCCGCGCCCATCGGAACTTTTCCTTCCACCAGCAGGTTCGCTCCCGTAATTTCCGCCCCCGAAATCCGCAAACTCGCCGCCACTCCCAGCACGTAGGCGCTCCAGTGCCGCCGCACCCGCAAATTCAAATCCTGCAAATCCATTTCCGCGCGCGCGCGCAAATTCTGCGAATACACCTGAACGCGCGAATCGTTCCGCGCGGCCGCCGCCACCCAGGTGTACAAATCCATGGCCACGGGCATCACGAATCCTTCGTTGTAATCGGTGTGCTCGCCAATCAGGTTCACGCGCCCCGGCGCGCGAAATACTCGCGCCTCCTCCCCGTACAATTTCTGAAATTGCTCGCGCAAACCCTGCGCTTCCCGCTGCCCCAGGCTCGCCGCCGACACGTCATTCCCCGCCAGTTTTTCCCTCATAGTTTGAAATGAAAGGCAGCGTTCTTTGCGTAACTGCCCGATCGTCGGAAGGCGCCGGTCACCAAGCAAAACGGATGGGGCACGGCCCCATTATATGCAATGCAGCCGCTGAAACATGGGGAACTTTTCGGAGTTCGCCGCGAATTTGCGCCAAAAAACGCCGGCTGCTACTGTTGCTCACGTGAGTCTCCCGGCACAATCCGCATCCACAGATGCTCCGGCGCGCGCGCGCCCTACGCTGCGCCGCAATTATTTATCTTTCATCGAAGACACTGCACTCACCCTCGGCGTGATGGCGCCCAGCGGCACGTGCGGGATCGTTCTCCCGCTGCTCATCGCCAAAGGCGGCAACGCCACCTGGCTCATCTTCCTGCTCACTCTCGTCGCATTTTCCTTGATTACCTACAGCGTGCATCGTTTTTCCGCGCAGTGCGCTTCCGCAGGCTCGCTCGCAGATTTTGCCGCTGCCGGACTCGGCCGCAGCGCCTGCCTGATCACCGGATGGGCTTACGTCGCCGCCATGGCCTTCGGCGCGGCCGGCACCGCTCCTTCTTCCGCTTACTACGCCGACCTTTTTTTTCGCCAGGTATCCGGCGCGCCCGCATCTTTTCTTCGCGCCGCAGCCATCACCGCGGTCGTGGTGATCGTCGCGTGGATCATCGCGTACCGCGACATCAAGCTCTCCACCGAAGTGATGCTCGCCATCGAACTCAGCTCCATCGCGGTCATCATCGTCATCATCGCTCTGGCCATGCGCCACGATTCCGCCTGGCTCGACCGCCCGCAGCTCCACCTGGACGGCGCGAAATTATCCGGCTTTCAATTCGCCATGGTCTTCGGCTTCATGACGCTCGCCGGCTTCGAAAGCGTCACCACTCTCGGCGAAGAAGCTTCGCAGGCGCGCCGCACCATTCCTCGCGTAATCGTCAGCTGCCTGATTCCCGTCGGCATCCTTTATCTTGTGATGATTTATTGCCTCACCGCGCTCACCCGCAAAAATGGTCTGGTGCTCGATCAACTGAATGCGCCCTTTGATTCCATCGCGCGCTCCATCAATCTCGCCGGTTTCGGCTACGTGAGTTCCATCGGCATCGCGCTCAGCTATTTTGCCTGCACCCTGGGCTCGCTCAACGCCGGCGCGCGTATCCTTTATTACCTGGCGCAGAATCGTCTCTTCGCGCCCAGCTTCGGCTCCGCGCATCCTGTCAACAAAACTCCTCACCGCGCCATCGCGTTGATCGCCGTAATCGCCATCGCCTGTCCCGCGGCGCTGCTCCTGTCAAAAGTTCTGCTCCCCGATTGCATCAACTATCTCACTCAACTCGCTTCCTACGGTTTCATCGGCGCGTATTTCCTGATCTGCCTCGCCATGCCGTTCTTTCTCCTCCGCCGCAAAATCCTTCGCCGCCTGGACGTCGCCGTCGCCGCCGCCGCTCTCCTGATCCTCGCCGCAGTCCTCGCCCTAACGGTCTTCCCGGTTCCCGCCGCGCCGTGGCGCTATCTTCCGTTTCTGTTCTCAGCCGCAGTGCTCGTCGGCATAGCCGTCTCTCTCTGGTATGCGCGCAACGCCAAATCCAACGCTGAGACTCCGTAAGGGCACTTTCTGTCGTGCACCGTGACCTTCCCCTTGCTTACCGAGGGCAGCGGCGCTATACTTCACTCGGTTACCGAGACAAGCATATGAGCAAACCATCCGATCTCGTCCAAGGCACGCTGGACCTGCTGCTTCTGAAAATTCTCGCACTCCAGCCCCTCAACGGTTTCGCCATCAGTCTGCGCCTGAAGCAAGTTTCCGGCGACGTACTACAAGTAAGTGACGGCTCGCTGTATCCCGCACTGCACAAGCTCGAGCAAGAGGGCTGGATTTCCGCCGAATGGAAAACCACTGAGAACAATCGCCGTGCGAAATACTATTCGCTCACGCGCCCCGGCCGTAAGCATCTGGAAAAAGAAGCAGACAACTGGGGCCGGCTCGCGACCGCAATCTCGCACATTGTAAAGCTGAAGGAAACCTGAGCCCCGTAAGGAGGCCGCGCGCACCAAGCGCTCGTGGAAACAAACCATGCGACCGGAACGCTGGATTTACAAGCTGCCACTCCGCCTGCGCTCGCTCTTCCACCGCCAGAAAGCGGACGAAGAACTGGACGAAGAGCTCCGCGATCACCTCGATCTGAAAACCCAGCAATACATCGCCCAAGGCATGCCGCCGCAAGAAGCCCGCCGCGCAGCGCACCTAGAAATGGGCGGCCTCGAAAAACGCAAAGAAGAATGTCGCGACGCGCGCGGCATCCACTTCCTCGAGACTTTCGTCCAGGATCTCCGCTACGGTTTCCGTATGCTCCGAAAATCTCCCGGTTTCGCCGCGATCGCCGTCGTCACGCTCGCTCTCGGCATCGGCGCCAACACCGCCATTTTCAGTTATGTGAACGCGTGGCTCATCAAGCCGCTGCCATACCCGCAGGCCGCTCGCCTGATGGTTTTGCTCTCCCACGACACCAAGAAAGGCTGGATCGGCAATGGCGTCACCTCTAGCGCCGATTACTTTGACTACGAGAAGCAAAACACGTCCTTCGAACAACTCGTTCCGTGGACAAGTTGGTATTTCAATCTCACTGGAGACGGGCCGCCCGACCGCGTCCTCGGCGGCCTGGTCGGTTGGAATTTCTTTCAGGCGCTCGGCGCGCAGCCGATGCTTGGCCGAACTTTCTTGCCGCAGGAATCGCAACTGGCCGCGAGCCACGTTGCGATCATCAGCCGCGGCCTGTGGGAAAGCCGTTTTTCCGCCGATCCGCGCATCATCGGTCGCGCCGTCACGGTGCAAGGAGAGGTCTACACGATCGTCGGCGTCATGCCCGCCAATTTTCAGTTTTCGCTGATGGGCGTTTCCAACATGTGGGCGCCACTGGCCGTGAACGACAAAGCGCGCAACGATCGCCGCACCTCATGGTTTGATGCTTTCGGCCGCCTGAAACCCGGCGTCACGCAACGACAAGCCGGCGCGGACTTGGCAGCGATCGCCTCGCGCCTCGAAAAACTCTACCCGGAAACCAACACCCATCAAACCACGCTGGTCAGCTCCATGCTGTTTGAAATTGGCAAAAACGAGGGCGCGCAGCAGATCATGATTTCGTTCTGGCTGGTCGGCTTGGTGTTGCTGATCGCCTGCGCCAATGTCGCCAACCTGATGCTCGCGCGCGCCAGCAGCCGCACGAAGGAATTCGCCGTGCGCGGTGCGTTAGGCGCATCGCGCTTCCGGCTCGCGCGTCAATTGCTCACTGAATCGTTGCTTCTGTTTACTTTCGGCGGCGCGGCCGGCGCGCTTTTCGGCATTTGGGGCGTGCACTGGATCGAGAACGCCATTCCCGATCGCATTCGCGGCTACATCGTCAACGACGGACGCGGAACCCTCGATGTGCAAACCTTCGCCTACACCTTCGGCATCGCGATCCTCTGCGGCGTCATATTCGGGCTCGCGCCCGCCTTCGGAAGTTCCGGCCTCGACGTCAATCGATCGCTCAAGGAATCGGCTGGACAAATTTCCGGCAGCCGCGTAACCCGCCGTTTGCGCGATGTCTTTGTGGCTGGTGAAATTTCGCTCGCCGTAGTCGTGCTGGTATGCGCCCTGCTGCTCGTGCAGGATTTCGCGCACATGGTTTATGGCGACATCGGCTTCCAGTCGCGCAACCTGATGGTCACGCAACTGGTGCTCCCGCCGGCAAAATACAACACGGACGCGCAAATCCGCGGCTTCTACGATCAAGTCCTCGCTCGCGTCCGCGCTCTTCCCGAAGTCGAATCGGCCGACGCCGCGGAGTACACGCCTTTCAACGATTCGAACCAGGTAAAAGCAATCCACGTCGTCGGACGTCCGCCCGCGCAACCGGGCGAAGTTCTCGGCGCCCAATATTCCGCAATCACTCCCGGATATTTTCAAACAATGCAGATGGTCGTGCTGCGCGGGCGCGCGCTGGAACCTGCGGACGGCCCCGATGCCCGCAAAGTCGTCGTCATCAACGAAACGCTGCTGCACCAGCAATTCTCCAGTCAAGATCCGATCGGCCAACAGTTGGAGGTCGGCGATACGCACGACGTCTGCACCATTATCGGCGTTGTGCGCGACACCAAATTATTTAGTCTCACGGACCGGCCCATGCGCCAGATCTACGTCCCCGCAACGCAATTCCCCAGCGCGCAGATGTCCATCCTCACGCGCGGTTCGCGGCCCAGTGCGGCAGCGGCCTCCGCCATTCGCACTGCGGTCTGGTCCGTGGATTCCGACCAGCCCGTCTCCACGGTTCGCACCATGGACGATCTCATCACGGAGCGCAACACGCCCAACCGCATTCTCACTCAGCTGCTAACTTTCTTCGGCGTCCTCGCGCTCGTGCTTGGCGCGATCGGAATTTACGGAGTCACTGCGCAATCGGTGCAGCAGCGCATACATGAAATCGGCATCCGCCTGGCCCTCGGCGCAAGTTCCTCTGATCTCATCCGGATGATTCTTACTCAAGGATTGAAGCTCGCGTCAGCAGGCATCGCCTGCGGTCTGCTCGCCGCCGCTGGAGTCACGCGCGGCATGGCCGCAATCCTCAGCACCGTGAAATCGAATGATCCGTTAACGTACGCGGCCGTCGCCGCATTCTTCGCGCTGGTAGCCCTGGCCGCATGCTATATACCCGCGCGCCGCGGCGCCCGCGTGGACCCAATCGTCGCGTTGCGCTGCGAGTAAACAGTCCGAGCGCGAATAGCTTTCGACATTTCGACCGCCGTACGCGCTCGAAAGAGAAAAACGATGCGACCGGAACGCTGGATTTACGCGCTGCCGCTGCGACTGCGCTCGCTCTTCCGCCGTGAAGCCGCGGACCACGAGTTGGACGAAGAGCTCCGCGATCACCTCGAGCAAAAAACCCAGCAATACGTCGCCCAAGGCATGCCGCCGCAAGAAGCTCGCCGCGCAACGTTACTAGAAATGGGCGGCCTCGAGAAACGCAAAGAAGAATGCCGCGACGCCCGCCAAGTGCATTGGCTCGAAAATGTCGCCCGCGACATTCGCTTCGGTTTCCGCATGTTGCGCAAATCTTCCGGCGTAACCGTGGTAGTCGTCATCGCCCTCGCACTCGGCGTAGGCGCAAACACGGCCATCTTCAGCGTCGTAAACGGATTCCTGCTGCGTCCCTTGCCGGTCCCCTCGCCCGCGCAAATCACGGTGCTCGCGATCCAGCAGAAGGACGCGCCCGTCGGTTCTTCGGGATTTTCCTATCCCGAATTCGTTGATTTCCGCAAACAAGCCATCGCGGTCAGCAACATATTCGGAATGGTCCTCAGCACAGTACAGCTCACCGCGAACGATCAGTCGGAGGAATGTTCTGCAAACTACGTCTCCGGAAATTTTTTCTCGGCGTTGGGTCTACAACCTGCCGCCGGCCGCCTCTACCTCCCCAGCGAAGCCGAAACGCCCGGCGAACCGCTCCTCGTGGTTCTCGGCTACGGCTATTGGCAGAAAATATTCCATAGCGATCCGCGCGCCGTCGGAAAACAAATCCTCGTCAACGGAAACTCCGCCACCATCATCGGTGTGGTGCCGCGCCAATTCCAGGGCATGTATTCCATCTTCGAAACGCACGTCTATATCCCCATGAGCGCGATGACTCAAGAGGAATCCGTAAGCCTGTTCTGGAACAATCGCGATCGCCGCAGAATTCTGGCCTTCGGCCGCCTCAAACCCGGAATCACTCTGAGCGAAGCGCAAAGTTCCCTCGACGTAATCACTGCGCGCCTCGCCCGCCAATATCCTGCGACCGACAAATGGTTCACCGTCCGCGTCATCCCGGAAAAATCCGCGCGTCCCATACCCTATGCCAACAATTTCTTCGTCGCAGTTTCCGGGCTGTTCCTGGTTCTCGCCGCCTTCGTTTTGCTGCTCGCTTGCATGAACGTGGAAAATATCCTGCTCGCGCGCAGCTCAGCGCGCCAACGCGAAATGGCTATTCGCGCCGCTCTGGGTGCGGGACGCGCGCGCCTCATCCGCCAAATGCTCACCGAAAGCATCCTGCTCGCAATTCTCGGTGGCGCCGCTGGCATGCTCCTCGGTATGTGGGCCAATCATCTGACCAGCTCGATTCATCTGCAACGCCTCCCACTCCACGTGAATGCTACTTTCGATTGGCGCGTCTTCTCCTTCGGCGCGGCTTCCGCGCTGCTAACAGGATTAGTGGTCGGCCTGCTCCCTGCGTTTCGCGCCTTTTCCACAGACCTAAACTCCGTCCTGCACGAAGGCGGCCAGCGCGATTCCTTCGGCATGCATCATCCTGGTTTTCGCAATTTCCTGGTCGTCGCCCAAGTGGCCGGCTCATGCACGCTGCTCGTCATTGCCGGACTTTTCATCCGCAGCCTGCAAAAAGTTCAGGCGTTCGATCTCGGCTTCGATCCCAGCCACGTGCTCAACGTCACGATGGACCCACACCAGGCCGGATACGACGAGCCGCGCGCCATCGCTTTCTATCGCGAGATCGAATCCCGCGTGCGCGCGCTTCCCGGCGTGCAATCCGCCAGCCTAGCGTCCTACGTTCCGATGGGCGGCTTCCCTAACAGCAGGCCAGTTTCGCTAGAAGGGCATCCCACGCCTTTCGGCCGCCAAGCCCCCGGCGTGCTCTCGAGCTCGGTTGACCCGTCGTATTTCGAAACGATGCGCATCACTCTTCTCCGCGGCCGCATCTTCACGGACGCGGACAACGAAACCGCGCCGCGCGTGGCGATCATTAATCAAACCATGGCCGCCCGCTTCTGGCCGCGCGAAGACCCCATCGGAAAACGCGTCAGCGTGGACGGTGACACTGGCCCGTTCATGGAAATCGTCGGCGTCACCGCCAACGGCAAGTACAAAACGGTCAGCGAAGACGCCGAGCCTTTCTTCTACGTTCCGCTCGCGCAGAATTTCGAATCGAAGCTCGCTCTGCAAATTCGCACCCTCGGACGGCCCGAGCAACTCGCGGGACCAGTAAAGGAACAAATCGCCCAACTGGCGCCGGACGTCGCGATCGTCGATATCGAAACCATGAATCAACTGCTCGCAGGCGCCTTCGGTTTCTTCGCGTTCCGCCTCGCGGCCACGCTCGCTGCCACGCTCGGAGTCATCGGATTGATTCTCGCAGTCGTCGGCGTTTACGGCGTCGTGTCCTTCGCTGCCAGCCAGCGCACCCGCGAGATGGGTATCCGCATGGCCCTCGGTGCAAGCTCGCGCGATATCCTCCATCTGGTCTGGCTGCAGGGAGTGCGCCTGGTAATCGCCGGTATCGCCATCGGCACGGCTGCGGCGTGGGCGCTTGCGCGCACCCTGACGCACTTGCTCGCCGAAATCGGCGCCAGCGATCCCGTAACCTATATATGCGTCGCAATTCTGCTGGCAGCTGTAGCGCTTTTCGCGTGTTACATCCCCGCGCGCCGCGCCATGCGCGTTGATCCCATGGTCGCGCTGCGCTATGAATAAGGAGGCGAGCGCCGCAAGCGCTCACGTGAACAAACGATGCAACCGGAACGCTGGATGTACAAACTGCCGCTTCGCATACGCTCGTTCTTCGACCGTCAGAAAGTGGACCAAGAGCTCGACGAAGAGCTCCGCGATCATGTCGAACTGAAAACCCAGCAATACATCGCCCAAGGCCAAGCTCCACAAGAAGCGCGACGCGCCGCACGACTTGCAATGGGCGGCCTGGAAAAACGCAAAGAAGAATGTCGCGACGCGCGCCAAGTCACTTGGCTGCAGGATTTGCTGCAAGATATTCGCTATGGTCTGCGTATCCTGCGCAAATCCCCGAGCTTCGCTACCATCGCAATCCTTACGCTCGCTCTCGGCATCGGCGCAAACACGATTATTTTCAGCGTGGTTAATGCGGTGATGTACCGCAAGCCACCATTGCCTGAGCCGGACCGATTAATGGTCATCAGCAGCGCGAGGGCAGTGGATTCTGCGACGCCCGATCGTGTCTTCTCGCAACTCCCGGTCTCTGGGCCGGACTATCTCGATTGGCGCGCCCAGAGCACTTCTTTCAGCGAGATGGCCGCGGCCGAGTTCGACAACTTCACCATCAGCGGCGGCACAACACCAGAACGAGCGTCGGGCGCGCGTGTTTCGCCGGACTTTTTCAAGGTGCTGGGTGTCGTGCCGGCATTCGGTCGCACGATCCTTCCCGGCGAAGACCAATCGGGCCACGACCACGTCGTGATCCTCAGCGACGAGCTGTGGAAGAGCAAATTCGACGGCGACCCGCACGTCCTGGGGCGGGCGATCAAAATTAATGGCAACTCATGTACCGTGATCGGCGTGTTGCCGCCCGGTTTTCGGCTGGGCTCCTTCATTGCAAAACTTTGGATCCCGCTCGTTCTCCCGCACGCCAATCTGGTCGCCACCGGACGCGACGATCGCGCTCTCCGCGTCTTTGCGCGGCTGAAACCCGACAGCAGCGTGCGCCAAGCTGGCGCCGAGATGGCCGCCGTCGCGCAGCGGCTGGCGCAAGCCCATCCGGAAACGAACCGAGGCTGGAGCGCCGGCGTGATGTCCCTCCAGCAATACAGCATCGCCGATACGAATGCCGGTCCGCCGCTGGCATTTCTGATGGCTGCGGCGGCGTTCCTGCTGCTGATCGCCTGCGCCAATATTGCCAACCTGCTGCTGGCCCGCAATTCGGCTCGCCAGCGGGAATTCACCGTGCGCGGAGTGCTGGGCGCAGGACGGCTGCGGCTCGCGCGCCAACTTCTCACCGAATGTCTGATGCTCTCCTTCACCGGTGGGATCCTAGGCATCCTGGTCGGATACGGCGGACTGCGCGTCGTACTGCCGCAATTCAATTGGAATGAAGACGCCGTGGTGCTGGCGAAACAAGTGACCATAGACGGCCACGTGCTGGGCGTCACGCTCGGGATCATCGTGGTGTGCTCCCTCTTGTTCGGCCTCGCGCCGGTCCTGCAATTTTCGCGCCGAGACGCGAGCAACGGCTTGAAAGAAGGCGGCCGCGGAACGACGATCAGCCGCGAACGCCACCGCGTGCAGCGGCTTCTGGTCGCCGGCCAGTTGGCGCTTTCACTATTTCTTCTGGTTGGGGCGAGCATGTTTGCGGGGCAATTCGTTCAAGAGATGCGCGCGAACACCGGGTTTAATCCGCACAACATGCTCACTGCTTCGGTTTCTCTGCGCGGCGTGGAATATCTGACGCCGCAACGTCAAATATCATTTTACGAACTTGTTCTGCGCCGCCTTTCCGGCTCGCCTGGTGTGCTGTCCGCGGCGGCAACCAGCGAACTGCCGTTTAATTATCCGGATTCGCTCGCGTTTACTATCGAGGATCATCCGGTGACGAAGCCGGGGGAGCAGCCCGCATGCGGCCATTACGCCGTAAGCCCCGGATTTTTTGCGACGACGCAAACTCCATTGCTGCAAGGCCGTGAATTCACGGCCGCTGACAATGCTGATACTCCGCCGGTGGCAATCGTCAATGAAGCTTTTGCGCGGCGGTTTTTCCCCGGCGTAAATCCTATCGGCCGGCACATTCGCATCGACCCCGCGCACCGCAGCAGCGAGAAATGGAGCGAGATCGTCGGCATCTCCGGAAACGTGAACGAATATCTCGGCCAAACGGAGCCGCACCCTGAAATGTTCGAACCGTTTCTGGCTCGCCCGCGAGACTCGATGTATCTGATGGGGCGCACGCGCACCGACCCGGCGCAATTTTCTGACGCGCTGCGTCGCGCCGTTTGGGCCGAAGATGGCGATCAAGCGATCACCGACGTCCGCACCATGCAGCGTGTGATTGCAGATTCCAGCCAGGGCGATGACCTGTTGGCCGAACTGATGGGCGCATTTGCGGCGACTGCACTGCTCATCGCGGCCATAGGGATCTACGGCGTGCTCTCCTACCTGGTAGGCAAGCGCACGCACGAAATGGGCATACGCATAGCGCTGGGGGCCAGGCCAAGTGAAGTTCTGCTGCTGGTGATTCGCAACGGAATGACACTGGTGGCAACCGGCGCGGCGATCGGATTCCTCGCCTCGTTATCTTTGCCGAAACTGATTGCCGCAGGCTTCAGCGACTTTCGTTTTCACGGCGCGTGGATAATCGGCCTCGCTCCGCTCGTAGTGATCGTCGTGGGGCTGGTCGCATGCTACATCCCCGCGCGCCGCGCCATGAAAGTCGATCCTATGGTCGCGCTGCGCTACGAATGACGGTGCGGGGCGCTGCCAGCGCCCGGGAGAACAAACGATGCGACCGCAACGCTGGATTTACAAACTGCCGCTGCGTTTCCGCTCGCTCTTCCACCGCCACGAAACCGATCAAGAGCTCGACGAAGAGCTCCGCTATCACATCGAGCAAAAAACCCAGCAATACATTGCCCAAGGCCAAGCCCCACACGAGGCCCACCGCGCAGCGCACCTAGAAATGGGCGGCCTGGAAAAACGCAAAGGAGAATGTCGCGACGCCCGCCAAGTCACGTGGCTCCAGGATTTGTTCCAAGACATTCACTACGGCCTGCGCATCCTCCGCAAATCTCCCGGCTTCACTACCGTCGCCATCCTCACCTTAGCCCTAGGCATCGGCGCAAACACCGCGATATTTTCTATCCTCGATCCTCTACTGCTGCAAAAACTTCCGGTCCGCAATCCCGATGAACTCGTTTGGGTGAATTCCACCGGCACGTTTGGGCGACCGGCGGAGGGTTCCGAGATCGAGACCTACTACGCCTATCGCGATAAAGCTTCGGCATTCGCAAGCGTCCTGGCATTCTCCGGGATCGCGCCTTACGACGTGACCTACGATAGTCGGAAAATCTCGGCCAACGGCGAGCTGGTCTCCGCGAACTATTTCGCGGCGCTAGGTGTGCGTCCTTTTGCCGGCCGTCTTCTGGACGATTCCGATCAGCACGGGCCTCCGGTTCTGGTAGTAAGTTTCGCTTTCTGGAAACGCGAGCTGAATTCGAGTTCGCAGGCCATCGGCAAGCTGGTCACGTTTGGAGACCAGTCGGATGCCACACACACCGGATCAGTGCCACAACACTCGTTCACCGTGATCGGAATCGCGCCTCCGGAATTCTTCGGCACAAAAGTCGGCGAGTCGCCCGATTTTTACGTGCCACTGAATTCCACGGAGTTGCCGACACAAGACTATTGGCAGACGCAATGGGTAACCATCCTCGCGCGCCTAAAACCGGGTGTCTCCACCGCCCAAGCACAGACAGCTCTCGATCCTCTGTTGCACGAAGTGGAGAAGACCTCGACGTTACCGCAAATTGAGCGCGACGAAGAGTTCGCGAGCGTGCTGATAAGTCCCGCCGCGCGTGGCCTCTCCGATGCACGCGCAAAATTTTCGCTGCCTGCGCGAATCTTGATGATCGTTGTGGGGCTTTTGCTGCTGATCGCCTGCGGCAACGTCGCAAACCTGCTGCTCGCGCGCGGCATGGCGCGCAAGCGCGAATTCACCGTGCGCCTTGCGCTGGGAGCCGGACGCTGGCGTGTGATCCGCCAACTTCTTACGGAGAGCACGCTGCTCGCGCTTGACGGCGCCTTGGCTGGACTCGCCGTCGGCCAATGGACCAGCCGTCTCTTGCTCGCATCCCTTTCCACGCGGCAGCTGCCCCTAGTCCTCTCCACCGGCCTAAACGTGCGAACGCTGCTCTTCACCGCCGCCGTGCTGGCGGTTACAGTGCTCGTCTGTGGGCTCGCCCCAGCGCTCGCCGCCACGCGCGGCGAACTTGCCGAAGAACTCAAAGTTCAAGGCGCAGGATCGCACCGGTCGTCGCCGCAAACGCGATTGGGGAACGCGCTGATTGTGGCGCAAATTGCGTTGTCCATAATGCTTCTAGCCGCGGCCGGTCTGCTGCTGCACAGCCTTTTCAATCTCGAAACATTCGATGCGGGCTTCGACCGTGACAAGGTTCTGATGGTCACGATGACGGGCTATTCCTCGTCTCGCACCCGCGATCAGATCGCTCAGCTTTACGTCCAACTCCTGGATCGCGTGAAGCAGCTTCCCGGCGTGCACTCCGCCAGCTATTCAAGCTTCACACCTATCAGCGGCAAGGAAGTTGGCGTCAACGTCGTGGTAGAAGGTTACACGCTGCGGCCCGGCGAAGTGGCCAACGAGCGATTCGTCGGTGTCTCGCCCGCATATTTCGAGACCATGGGAATCCCGCTGCTCGCGGGGCGCGATTTCACCGAACAAGACGTCCATCCGGACTCACCGTCGAACCTTGCGACCACTGCGGCGATCATCAACCAGACGATGGCTCGCCGATTCTTTGGTAACGCCAGCCCGCTCGGGAAACATTTCCATTTTGTGGAAGGGAATCGTCCTCCGCTGGAAATCGTTGGCGTGGTCGCCGATTCTAAATACAACGATTTGCGCGAAGGCCCCACCGACTTCTTCTACATTCCCGGAACGCACGGAGACATTGAAATTCGCACCGACGGCTCTGCAAGAACTCTAGCTGGCTCGCTCCCCGCGGTTTTTCACTCGCTCGATAGCTCGGTCACTATCACCGACAACAGAACCCTTCGCGAACAAGTTGACGAATCGCTTCATTCCGACCGGCTGATCGCGGCGCTTTGCGCCACGTTCAGCATTCTTGCGCTCGTATTGACCTGCGTCGGTCTATACGGCGTGCTCGCATTCAGCATCGCGCGGCGCACCAGCGAAATCGGCATTCGCATGGCCCTAGGCGCGAACCAGCGAGACATTTTTCGGCTCGTCGTCGGACAAGGATTACGATTGACCATCGCAGGTCTGCTTCTGGGGATCGTTGCGGCCCTCGGCGCGGGATCGCTTCTCGCAAGTATGCTTTTTGCGGTGAAAAAAACTGACCCGCTGACGTTTCTCGGTGTTTCGATCGTCTTGTTGTCCGCAGCATTACTCGCGTGCTACATCCCCGCCCGCCGCGCCATCCGCGTAGATCCCATGGTCGCCTTGCGCTACGAATGAGTGATTTTTTCCGCCGCATAATCGCGCGTTCTGTCTTGTCCAGGCGCCGTCGGTGCAGCACATCTTCCGCGCAGAACTCGCTGTCGCGTCGGATCCGTCCGCGCAAAAAATGAGCGGCTCGCGTTGTTCCGCGTGCCGCTCACGGGCTGAAGCTATCGGTCCCGACGGACCTTACGTCAAAGCGGGGCCGGCTTATTTTGGTTTTTCCTCGCTCGGATGCGCTGCTGCCGGCTTTGGCGCGGCTGCCGGTTTCGGCGCAGCTTGATGTTGTTGCGGGGCCGCTTGGTGTTGTTGCGGTGCCGCCTGATGTTGCTGCGGGGCCGGCTTCGGTACACTCTCTGTGCGCGCAGGAGCAGGCTGACGTTCCGGCTTCGCGGCCGGCGCTGGTTTGGACTCCGTGCGAGGCGTCTCGGATCGCGCGGCTGGCTGAGCCGGACGTGCCGCGTTGTGTGTCGCTGGCGTGGCATCCACACGTTCGGGCTTGGCCGTCGGTTTTGCAGCTGCGCGGTTTTCCGCAGCCTTATTCTCGTTGGATCGCGCTGCCGCGACGTGGTTTTCTCTGGTTTTGCTCGCCGCCGCGCGGCTCGCAGCAGCGTTGTTTTCCGCCGCTTTGTTCTCGGTAGCTTTATATTCTGCGGCCTTGTTCTCGGTTGCCTTCGTCTCGGCGGCCTTGTTCGCCTCAGCCTTATTCTCGGTCACTCTGCTCTCAGCCGTTCGATTCTCTGCAGCTTTGTTCTCTGCCGCTTTGTTCTCGGCTGTCTTATTCTCCGCAGCTCTATTTTCGGCGGCCTTGTTCTCAGTTGCCTTCGTCTCGGCGGCCTTATTCGCTTCGGCTCGGTTCTCAGCCGGAGCTCCGTGCGCCGCCACTACACCCTTGCCGGAAAACTCGCCCGGCTTGGCTGTTGCCGCGACCGCCGGACGCCCGTGATTCACCGACGCGAGCATTTCATGATTTCCACCCGCCGCCTGTTGGTGGCTTGTTTGTGCTGCAGTCGCCCGAGTGTGTTCCGCGTGAGCAAATGTTTCTTGCGCGCGTGTGGGCCGCGCGCTGATTCCGCCGCGCCCGCCGTTGTAGCTGACGTGGTTCGACGTGCTAACGGTCACTCTCTTGTTGTAGGTGTTGCTGAAGTTCCTGCCGCCGAAATTGTTTACCGACCGGTTGTAGCTGAAGCGATTGTTGCGCCAGTAGCCGCCCTGGTACCCATTGCCCCCGTAGCCGTATCCGTAATTCACACCGCCGTAGAAGCCGACTTCATTGCCCCAATAGCCGCCGTTCCAGGCGTACATGTTATTGTTCCAGCCCCAATATCCCGGAGTCCACAGTAACCCCTCGCTGGGCGGCTCAACCCATGTGCCCGGCACCCAGAAGTAGCCTTCGTCTCCATAGGCCCAGTAGCCCGGCGTCCACAGATATCCTTCCTGCGGGCAGACCGGTTGCGAGTAAACAACAAGTGCCGGCGGAGCGATCGTAATAGACGCGCTGAACTGCGCGCGAGACACCGCGGGAACAGCCAAAATTACAAACGCGAGCAAAAGATATTGTATCGAGCGGAGCATACGCATTTTTGGTTGCCTTTCCTGATCATCCTACGTTTGCCCGGTCTGGCTTGAATCCTGCGGGTTGCGCGGATGGAGGCACTACTTGACTTGCGAATAGTGACTCACTCGCTCTTTCAAATCTGTTCAATATGAGTCACTTCTCGCGCGTCGTCTAAAACGCCACTATCCACGGAAAGAGCGAACTAGGCTGCGGGAATGTGCCAATAGGGACCTGCCAATGCGGAACGGGCTCGCGCCAAGTCGCCCGTGATGTAATTCTCACAGTATCTCTACTTCAACAATAATTGAGTCGCTACGGCAAGATAATGTAAGCTCTCGCCATGGTCATCAGCGAAAGGCTCAAGCGGCTTCGCGAAGCCCAAAACCTCTCGCAAGGCGACATCCAGGAACGCACCGGACTGTTTCGCTGTTACCTTTCGCGTCTGGAAAATGGCCGCACTGTTCCCTCCATCGAAACGCTGGAAAAACTCGCGCGCGCCCTCGACGTTCCTCTCCACCAGCTCTTCACCGACGATGAAGCACCCGTCAAAAAGCTGCGCGTGCCCAAGCAACAGCCGGATTCCATCTGGGGCCTCGACAAGAAAATCACCCGCCAGCTTCGCCTCTTCGCCAAACAATTCGCCCGCATGGACGGCAAACAGCGCTGGCTGATCCTCCGCGCCGCCGCCAAAATCAACAAGTACGGCCACATCTAGTCGCAAATTTACGCTGCACGACGTTCGCGAATTCGCACTTTTCACACCACCGCCGCGGCGAGTATAAGATGTCCATGACCAACACACTCGATTACCCCACCATGCTCGCCGTCGCCCTGCAAGAGGCGCGCACCGGCCTCGCCGAAGGCGGCATCCCCATCGGCGCCGCCATTTTCGATTCCACCGGCAAGCTCTTCGGCTCCGGACACAACCGCCGCGTACAGCAGGGCGATCCCTCGGTCCACGGCGAAACCGACGCCTTCCGCAACGCCGGCCGCCAGCGCAGTTATCGCAACCTTATTATGGTCACCACTCTCGCACCCTGCTGGTACTGCAGCGGCTTGGTTCGCCAGTTTGGCTTCGGCACCGTCGTTGTCGGCGAAAGCCGCAACTTTCAGGGCGGCATCGACTGGCTGCGCTCGCTCGGCATCAACGTGATTGATCTGGACTCCGCCGACTGCGCGTCGCTCCTCGCGGATTACATTCACGCGCACCCCGCCCTTTGGAACGAAGACATTGGAGAGGAATAAGCATGAGCGATGCAGGCCACTGCGTGAAGCTGATCGGATCGCGACGCGGCACGCTGGTTCGCTATCGCTCGCCGCGAAGCGCTACGCCAGCCGCGTTCCAACCGCCTTTGCGTATGCCAGCAACCGTGCGTCCGAGCCGCGCGGCGCGATCAGTTGAACTCCCGCTCCGCTCGCGGTCGGCAGCGTCACCACCGGCGCGCCAACCAGGCTCATCGAGGTGGTGTAGCGCAGGATGGCGGGTCGCGACGCCGTGTGATCGGCACCGACCGCGAGCTCGTGCAGCGCTGCGCAAGGCGCCAGGAAGAAATCAAACCCGCGCAGTTGTGCATCCGCGCGCTCGCGAAATCGCGCATGCCGCGTGCGGAACTGCTCGTTCTCGTCCGCCGAGATGGATGCGCCCCATGCCAGCCGTTCGGCGATGGGCGCGGGAAAGTGTGAAAAATCACCGCCGGCTTTCGCGCCGTGAATCGCGGCGGCCTCATGCGCGGTGATTGCCGTGTAAATCTCCGGCGCCTCTTCCCAGTGTCCGGTGTCCGCCGGAATAATGGTCGCGCCGCTCTCGCTGAGTTTTCGCTTCCACTCCGCAAAGCCAGCAAGTACCTGCGCATCGCAATCATGCAGAAACTCGTTGCGCACGCACCCGATGCGGAACTGCTTCTCCGAAACGTCCGGCGCACCCAACCCAAACAGCGCCTCAGCCAATAGCGACGCGTCGCGCAGATCCTGGAACAGCCATCCCAGAGTGTCGAAGGTAGGCGCCAGATGCACGCTGCCGCGCCACAATCCGCTTCCCTGCGCGAAGCCCACCGACGCGCGGTATCCAGCCAGTCCGCACAGCGCCGCGGGCACGCGTACCGAACCTCCGGTGTCCGTCCCGATCGCGGCCGCAACCGACTGCTCCTGCACGCTCGCCGCTGCGCCGCTGGAGGACCCGCCGGTCAGCCGCTCCGCATCCATCGGCTGCACACAGTCGCCGTAATCCGGATTCTCACCGGTGATGCCGTAAGCGAGCGGATGCATGTGCGTCTTGCCGAGGATGATTGCGCCTTGGGAACGCAGACGCGCGGCCACGGCGGAATCTTCGCGTGCTATGCCATTTCGTTCCGCGTAAAAGCGCGAACCCAAGGTTGTCGAGAATCCCGCTACCTCGAAGCAATCCTTGATCGAGACCGGCACGCCGTAGAGAAGCGGCTTGGCAGCTTGCGGAAATCGCCGGGGCAACGCATCCGCTTCTTCCCGCACTTTTTCCGCACTGAGCCCGATGTAAACGTTGTGGCTTGCGTTGCTATTCGCGCGGGAGAGCGCCGCCTCGGCTGCGGCGCGCGGCGTGATCTCTCCGCAGGCGAGCTGCTCGCGAAGCTGTTGCAGGGGACTGCGCGCTGGGAGCACGGACATGGACTGCATTTTAACCGCATCCGTTGCGGGCCTGTGCGCGGAAATTCCAGCGTTGCAGGAAAGCTCAGAACAGAGCAGGAACAGCAGCCGGAACGGCCACCGTTCCTGCTCGCGCGGGCTGGATTAGAACTGAAGACTAAGAGACATCTGAATCTGCCGCGGGCTACCGATGGTCTTGTTCACCACGCCCAGGCCGAATGGACAGTTGTAGAAACTACCATTCGTGGAACTAGGGCAGCTGTTCGGCAGCGCGGGCGTCCCTTCCACGGGGACGTTGTTGTAAAACTGATTCTGCGAGACGTCATCGAGCGGTATGTCGAAACTCGGCGTGTTGGTCAGGTTGAACACGTCGAAGCTGTACTTCAACGTGACTCGTTCGTTGATATTCGTGTTCTTCACGATGGATATGTCCGCGCGCTTTTGCCAGGTTTGCCGGAAGACGTTGCGCTGGCCCGTCGTGAAGTTGGTCTCGAAAGTATCGCCCGGCGGAATGGCGCCATTTAGGTCGCCAGGAGCAAGCAGCGGCAGCGTGAAGCACTCGGACCTGAGCGCGTACTGCGGCTTGTCCGGAGTACCGAATGCGCCCGACACACCGGTGAGCGCGTTCTTCGGAGTGCAGCCGGGCGCCAGCGGCACAATCGGGTTGGTGATGCCATCGTTCACGCCATAGAAGATGCTGCCGACGGCGCCGGTGTAATCAATGATGCTGTAGGGCTGGCCGCTCTGGAAAACCCCGATGCCCTCAACGGCCCAGCCGTTCGCAATTTTGCCCTTCCACGAAGATTCGCCGAACCTGTTCGGAAATTGATACAGGTACGAGAAGTTGAGGACGTGGGTGCGGTCAAAATCGGAGTTGCCGTATCCCGAGCGCAAATCGAGCGCGTTATTTCCGTTGTAGAACAATCCCATGGCGCTTTGTTCATCCAAAGCGTGCGAATAAGTGTAGGAGAAACCCAGCTGCAAGCCATGGTTCATGCGTTTTTCCACGTGGACCTGCAACGCGTTGTAAGCGGAGACGCCCGCGGCGGTGTACGAAAGCGCTTCGGACGAATAGCCGATGAACGGAACACGAAGGTCGGCATTGCCTCCTTCGTAGTTGTCTAGCATCGTGGTCCCGTCAGGAAGAGCTATCGGAGCGCAAACGGTGCAGCCCGCTGGACCCTGTACGGTGTAACCGTAGGTGTAGTTCTGCTGGAATGGCGTGCCCTTGAGCGTAGGGTTGGTCGGGGAAGCGATCAGAGCCTGATTGAACGGCACGGGAATCACTTCATGCCGGCCGAGGTTTCCGACGTAGCCGACGTCTATGGCGATGTCCTTGCGCGGCTGCCATTGAATATCCAAGGTCTGGTTCATGGTGTAAGGGAGTTTGTTCTTTCGGTTGTAAACCCCGAACGGGAACAGCGGCTGCCCGTCGAGGATGCCGGCGGCGATGCCAACTCCTGGAACGCCCGTGTTCGGCAGGTAATTATCAATAGACGCGGGATTGCCCGTTGGAGGCGGCCCCAACGTAGTTCCCCAGGGATTGGTGAGGCCGTAGGTGCCGGGATCGCAGGTTGGAATATAGAATTGATACGAGCTGGACGGGGTGCATTCCTGCGCGCTCACGAATGGCGGGGCCTGGTTGACTCCGAACGGTCCGCCGGTGACGACGCCGGCCGCAAATCCCGGCGACAGATAAGTGAAGAGTTCCCCGCGGTCGTAATACAGCCCCCAGCCCGCGCGCACGACCAGCTTGTTGCTAAACCTGCTGGGGCTCCAGGCCACACCCAAGCGCGGGGCAAGTCCCCATTGGCGGCCGGTGAGAGTGGAAGGGCTGACCCCTTTGCTCGCAAATTGCTTGTTGTTACCGGCGACGACGATCCCATTCGAGACCAACGTGTCGGACGTAGCGTTGTAGTCATAATCCGCGGGATCGAAATTATAAAGGCGACCGTACTTTTCAGACATGCCGCCGTCGTCGTCAAGGCGCAATCCAACCGTGAAGGTGAGGTTGGGTCGGAACTGGAACTTATCCTGAACGTAGAGGCCCCACTCATTGGCGCGCAAGTACCGATTCGCATTGCCCTGCAAGACGTTGGTAGTGACGTAGCCATCGGTGGTGTAGGGCGTAACGAATCCTTGCAGGAACTGCGAGAGATCTGCTGTGCCGATCATTCCGGTGCCGGGCCTTAGGTCAATGGTGTTCAGCTGGGTGTAGGAATATGTGCCGCCGAAGGAGAGAGTGTGCTTGCCGTGATTCCAGCTGGCATTGGCCGAAGGCATAAACCGATTCTGGAAAATCCCGGTGTTGGCTCCCTGAGACGCAGCTCCCTGGCCGATGGTCATCGGCGATTCGTTGACGGGCGTGGGAACGCAATTGGGATCAACGGACGTCGGCGGGCAGCCGGAGTTATTCGCCCCATAGCCCAGCATGTTGACGATGCTTATGCCCGGAAAGAAATTGGAGCCAAATGTATTGATAGTGGATTGCGCCGGGGATGCGCCTGTGGACGATTCGACGAAGCTGGCGAATTGCGCCGGAGTGAACGGTTGCCCGATCGTGCTGAAGATTTTCTCCCGAATGTATCCGAATACTTCGGCGACGCTGAGGTTGGGCGTCAGCAGTTGAGTATTGGTGATAGAAGCGACTTGGCTGCCGGCATCGAGGCGCTGTGTAAATCCGGGCACCGTGGAATACGCGTAGGGCACGACGCTGGGATCGTGCTGGTAGTAATACTTCAACGCCAAGGTGTCCCTGGAGTTGACGATCCAATCGAGATTGCTGACCGCCTGATCGGCGATGAAATATGCGGTGCCGGGAATGAGAGCGTTTTCCGGGAAGTTGATCGTCGGGACGTTGCCGTCATTCCACGGAACCAGGTATTGGCCGTTGGGGAGCTGGTACTGAAACATGGCCAACGCAATCGGGCTAATCTGGTTGGGACCGCCGCCAACGGTTCCATCCAGCGCAGAGCCAAAGCTGTTATTGGAGATCGCGGCAAGGCAAGGAGCGAGCGTCGCAGTTGCACGAGTGGCTCCGCAAGCCGGAACACCATCCGCGGCATTGCCGTTGGCCGTAAAGTCGAACGGCACGGTCGCGCGCCCGATGCCGATCTCCTGATCGGAACTGTGCACGTGCTGGTAGGAGAGATAGCCGAACAGCTTGTTCTTGATGATGGGCGCGCCAAAGGTGCCGCCCGCCGTGTAGCGATGCAGCTCCGGATTTTTCTCGTCGGCGGGAATATTGGGATCCTGATTGAAGAAAAAAGGCGCGGCATTCATGGCGTTGGTTCCGCGATGCACATAGGCGGAACCGTGCATGGCGTTGGTGCCCGACGCGGTGCTCATATCAATGTGCGCGCCGCTGGTGGAACCCTGTTGTGCGTCGTACATGGAGGTGTTGACGCGAACTTCCTGAATGGTTTCAGGAGCGGGAGTCGGCAGCGACTGACCTACCGCGAGATAGGGCGACGCAGTGCTCTGAATCACGCCACCGTTACCGCTGGCAGCGCCGCTGACGCCCGTATTGTTCACGATGCGCGCCGAAGCCACCTGGCTGGTGCTCTTGCCGTTGAACAGATTTTTCGCGTCCACACCGTTCAACAAGAAAGTGTTGCTGGTATCGCGCTGGCCGTTGGCCCAGATGGGCTGGTTGCCCAGGCCGGCGTTCGCGCCCGTTCCCGCAGGAAGTTCCGCGCTTACGCCAGGAGAAAGAATGGCCAGTCCTGTGAAACTTCCGGTCGGCAACGGGATGGCTTCGAGCTCCGCTTTATCCAGGACGTAGCCGTTCGTCGTATCCACCGCGTTGAGGAGCGGTGTTTCTTCCACGGTGATAGTGGTTCCCACTTGGCCGACCTTCAGCGCAGGGTTCAGGCTCACGGTGCGGTCGGCTTGGACCAGGATCGCGGGAATTTTCTGCGTTTCAAAACCGTCGTGGCTGAAGGTGAGGGTGTAGGTGCCGATCGGCAGGTTCACAAATTCGAAAGAGCCGCTGGAATTGGTTTTCTGCGTTCTGGTAAGCGTGGTCTGATCGCCGATGAGCGTCACCGATGTGTCTGCCAGCACACCGCCCGATGTATCCGTGACCGTGCCGGTGATGCCGCCCAGAGTTTGCTGCGAGCGCGCGCCCGGCGCGAACGGCAGAGCTAGGCAAACGCACAACGCCAGCGAGAAAATCAAGAGCCGGATTCTCTCAAACATTCGTTCCTCCGATCGATGCAGACAGAGTTCCAAACGGGAATGCCGCACGAAAACTCGCACGGTACATTTTTTCGCTCTATCAAAGACGTTGCCCAGATGCCTTACTACACCCCGAAGATGCGTGCACGGTACGCCTTTTTTTTCCGGGAGCGAAGTATTTTTAATCTATGGCAGATATCAATTATTTCTATGGCTGATTTCCACAGCGAGCGGGGGTAGGTGAAGCGTGTTTTGTGTTTTGCTGCTCGTGGCGCAGCCGGATGTAGAAGAGCAAGCCTAGACTTTTTCCTGTGGCGCATTTTTGCCGCGGCTGTTTATTCCGAACCAGAGCAGTCCAGCAGCGAGATACACGAGATAGATGTACGGAAGCTTGCCGTAAGGCCCTTCCGGAACCGGATAGAGGTTACCGACCAGCGCGAGCAGCATCGCGAGGCCTGCGAGCCAGGAAAGTATTTTCGCGGCGGGAGTGTAGGCAGCGTGATGGCGCAAATAGCGCGGCAGCGCGACGCAAACCAGCGCGTAGGCCACGATGAAACCGTACGTCGCAAGCGAACCCAGCCAACCGTAAACGTCGAGGCCACTGGCGCCGCGCGCCGCCAGCACGAGCGCCGGCAACACCGCGGCGATTCCGCTAACGACGACGGCGTAGCTGGGAGTTTCGTTGCGCACATGCGTGATGCGCAGCGAGCCATGCGCGAGCCCGTTGTGCGCCATAAGCAGCAGTACGCGCGCGGCCGCGGTGATGCACGCCAGAGTTCCGGCGAACATGCTGACCAGCGCGCCGATATCAATCAGCAAACCGAACAGAGGAACGCCGCCCACGGCTGCGACCACGTGCATGGGCGCCGGACTGCTTCCCAAATCCTGGCCGGCGGTACGGAAGCCCAGAACTTCGGTGTACGCGCAGACCGTGAAGAACGCTCCGCCGATGATCGCGGATTGAATCACGGCGCGCGGAATTGTTTTCAACGGATTGCGCGCTTCGGCACCCAGCGTTGTGGCGCTTTCAAAGCCGACGAAGCTGAAGAGCGCCAGCACCAGGCCGAGCCGCAGGCCGCTGCCCGTCATGTCGCGCAATTTTAATTGCTCCCAATCCAGATGCCAGCCGTGACGCACAAGCACCAGCGCGATCACGATGACGATCACCGCGACCGAGACTGCTTCCATCCACAACATCATTCGCGCGGAGATTTTTACATCGCGCCAGGCGATCCAGACGCGACGCGCCCGTGCCGACCAGTACCAACAGCACGGCGGATACTTCGTGGCCGGTGGCGTCGCGCAACAGCAGATTCGCGAAATGGTAGAAGCCTCCGATGACACTCGAGCCTGTCGCGACGTAGGCGAGCAACAAACTCCAGGCGGCAGTCGCGCCGAGCCAGGGCGGCAGAATCATGGATGCGTAGGTGTAGAGCGAACCGGGCGAGGCCGAATACTTCGCGAAGCGCGCGATGCATAGCGCGACGAGCAGCACGGCTATTGTGGCGAGCAGGTACGCGAGCCACGTGCCGTTCCCGGCGAGCGCGCAAACGAGGGGAATGGTGGCGGCGGGAGTTGTGGTTGGGGCGATCGTTGAGACAGATTGCGCCAGAGTTTCCAGCGGGGAGAGCGCGCCGCGTCGCAGGCCGTAAGCGGAGATCTGGGGACTTTGCTGGGGCGAGGACGCGGTGGGCGGCTGCTTCTCCGATTTGCCAAAATCTGCAGGCGCGTGCATGGCGTACCATACAGGCTGATCGGCGAGGGCGCAAGCGACACGTAGCCTTGTGAATTCATCTGAGGCCGCAGCAACGCTACATTCTGAATTCGTTCCCTACCTCTTATGGCGTTGACGGCGGCGCGCCTGCGGCCTATAGTTGCGCACTTTTAGGATGGGGGAAGCATTTTGCTCGAGCGCATTTTTCACCTCACCGAAAACCAAACCACCGTGCGCCGCGAGCTGCTGGCCGGGCTGACGACGTTCATGACCATGGCGTATGTGGTGGTGGTGAATCCGCGGATTTTGGCGGAGGCGGGCATGCCGGTGGAAGGCGTGCTGTTCGCGACTTGCATTTCGGCGGCGCTGGCGACGCTGGTGATGGGGCTGTGGGCGAATTATCCGATCGCGCTGGCGCCGGGAATGTCGCTGAATGCGTACTTCACTTATTCGATTGTGCTGGGGCGCGGAGTGCCGTGGCAGACGGCGCTGGGCGTGGTGTTCCTTTCCGGGTTATTGTTTCTGCTGCTGACGCTGACGAATGTGCGCGAGCACATCGTCAACGGCATTCCGGATTGCCTGAAACACGGAACGGCGGCGGGGATTGGATTGTTCATCGCGTTCGTGGGATTGCGCAACGCGAAAATTATTGTGGCGAATCCGGCGACGTTTGTGGCGATCGGGAAAATTATCGGATCCGCAAGTGCTGCTGGCGGCGGCTGGGGCTGATCCTGATCGCGATCCTGATGCTCGCGGCGCGTGGGCAGCGCGATTCTGCTCGGCATTGTGGCGATTACGCTGGCGGGGATTCCGCTGGGGCTGACGCACTGGCCCGGCGCATTTTTTTCGCTGCCGCATCCGTCGGGCACGTTTCTGAAACTGGATTTGCGCTCGGCGAGCAGGCTCGGGCTTGGGCGAATTGATCTTCGTATTTTTCTTCGTGGATTTGTTCGACAACGTGGGAACGCTGGTGGGCGTGTGCGAGCAGGGCGGATTTCTTGCGCGACGGAAAATTGCCGCGCGCGAGCCGGGCGCTGCTGGCGGATGCGTTTGGGACGATGGTGGGCGCGCTGACCGGGACTTCCACGGTGACGAGTTATATTGAGAGCGCCGCGGGAGTGGCGGCGGGAGCGCGCACGGGGCTGGGCAATATGGTGATCGCCGGACTGTTTGTGGCGGCGATGTTTTGCGCGCCGCTGGTGGCGGCGATTCCCGCCTATGCGACGGCGCCGGCGTTGATTTTGGTAGGCGCGCTGATGTGCGGCTCGGTTGCAAAAGTTCGCTGGGACGATTTCAGCGAGGCTTTTCCGGCGTTTCTCACTCTGGTGGCGACGCCGCTGACGTTCAGCATCGCGACGGGCTTGAGCCTGGGATTGCTTTCGTTCACTTGTCTGAAGATCGGCGCGGGAAAATACCGCGAAATCAGCCCGCTGATCTGGGTCCTGATCCGCGATTTTCCTGCTGCGCTTCGCATTTCTCGGCTCGGAATGACGCGGGGACACGAACTTTCCCTTAGCAGCCCCGAAAATTAATGTAGAAAGCAAACTATCACTTTTCAGCTGTGGCCAAGACACGTTAAGCTCACCACCTTCGAGTCCCGCTGCTCGATCTTTCAAAAAATGAATCACCTCGCTTCCACTCTCGCGCAAAGCCACTGGATTCCCATCGCGATTTTTCTGGCCACTTACATTTTGATCGCGGTGGAAAGCGGGCGCGGAAGCCATTTGGACCGCACCGCGGCGGCGTTTTGCGGCGCGGTGGCGATGGTGCTGGTAGGCGCAGTGCCGCTGACCCAGGCGTACCAGACGATTGATTGGAACACGCTGATTTTTCTGCTGGGCATCATGATTCTGGTGGCGCATTTTCAGATTTCCGGATTTTTCGACTGGATTGCGGTGCACGTGGCGGCGATTGCGCGCACGCGTTTCCAGTTGCTGGTGCTGCTGGTGTTCGCAACGGGAATTCTGGCTGCATTTTTTGTGAACGACACGATTTGCCTGATTTTCACGCCCATTGTGCTGGCGGTGACGCAAAGGCTGGAAGTTCCTCCGATTCCGTACGTCATTGCGGTGGCCACGTCCGCGAATATCGGGTCGGTGATGTCCGTTACAGGAAATCCGCAGAATGCGGTGATCGGCGTTTCGGCGCATTTTTCTTTTTTGGGATTTCTGGCGCATTTGGCTCCGGTTTCGCTGGTGGGAATGGTGATCAACGTGGCGGTGCTTTCTCTTTTTTTCCGTCGCGAGATTTTCCACCACGCGCTGAAACGCCATGCGCCTTCGCTGCCCGTGAAATTGGAGCGCGGCCTGCTGATCAAATGCTGCATCGCCGCGGCGTTGGTGATCGTGCTCTGGATACTGGGCTATTCGTTTCCTCTGGTGGCGATTTCAGTCGGCGCGTTCATTCTGATCATCGGGCGCGTCAAGGCGCAGAATATTTATCAGCGGCTGGATTGGGAGCTGCTGCTATTTTTCGCGTCGCTGTTTGTGGTGATCAAGGGATTTGAGGCTTCCGGCGCCTTGGAACGCGTGATCGGATACTTTCAGGCCGGGCTGCAGGGCGGCATGATTTCGCAATTATTCGCGGTGAGCGGTGTGATGCTGATTCTCTCGAACCTGGTGAGCAATTTGCCGGCGGTGCTGCTGTTCCGTCCGCTGGTGCAGGCGCTTCCCAACACGCATTACATCTGGCTGGCAGTGGCCTGTACCAGCACGCTCGCGGGGAATGCGACGCCCTTCAGCTCCGTTGCGAATTTGATTGTGCTGCAGCAGGCGGGCAAGAAGGTGAAGATCACGTTCTGGGAATTCGCGCGCGTGGGATTGATTGTGACGCTGATCACTTCGCTGGCGGCGATTGCGATTCTGGCTACCGAGCATCGGTTGTTGCCGAGGCCCTGACGAAGCCGGCGAAAATTTACAGGGACGGATGCGCGACCCGCCCCTGCAAATCGGAATGCGGTTGAGAACGGATTTACTTCTTGGCGTGGGCGAAATTTTCTTCCACTTGCGCCCAGTTGATCGTGTTCCACCAAGCCTCGAGGTAATCGGGCCGGCGGTTCTGATACTTCAAGTAGTAAGCATGCTCCCAGACGTCCACACCGAAGAAGGCCTTGCCGCCGTCCATGATGGGATTGTCCTGGTTCGCGGAGGATTCGATCACGAGTTTTCCATCGCGGAACAGAAGCCAAGCCCAGCCGGAGCCGAATCGCTTGACGCCCGCGTCGTTGATTTTCGCTTTGCACTCCGCGAAGCTGCCGAATGCGGCGCTGATGGCTTTGCCCAGCTCACCACCAGGTTCGCCGCCTCCGCCTTTCTTCATGATCTTCCAGAACATGGAATGGTTCATGTGCCCGCCGCCGTTGTTGCGCACGGCGGTGCGAATGGCTTCCGGCACTTTATTGATTTGCGCCAGCAATTCTTCGACGGAAAGCTTCTGAAGGTCGGCGTGGCCCTCGAGCGCCTTGTTAAGGTTGGTGACGTAGGCGCCGTGGTGTTTGTCGTGATGGATTTCCATGGTTTTCGCGTCAATGTGAGGTTCCAGTGCATCGAAGGCATACGGCAAAGGCGGCAGTGTAAAAGTCATCTGCGGAGCGGCTCCTTGTCCTGTAGAAGTTGCAGTCATAATGTACCTCCTGATTTGCAGTTCCTGCCCCATAATTATACGCGCCTGCCAGGGGAGAGCGGTACGGGCAGCTGGAAATAGTGGATGAGGTAAGGGAGTCGAGGATGCCATCCGTTGAACATGTGGAAAAACATTTCACCGCGACGGCGGCGGTGCGCGACATCGTCATTGGAATGGCGGATGGACTAACGGTTCCATTCGCGTTGGCCGCCGGCATCACCGGAGTGGTGGCGTCCACGAACTCGACCCATATCGTGATAACGGCTGGGCTGGCCGAAATCGCCGCTGGTTCGATCGCCATGGGATTGGGCGGCTATCTGGCCGCGAAGACGGATACGGAACACTACGCATCGGAGCTGGACCGGGAATATCGCGAGACGGTGGAACTGCCGGAAATCGAAACCGAAGAAGTGGCGAAAGTTTTTCGGGATTACGGGCTGACGGAAGAGCAGATGGCGCCCATTGTTTCCACGATCACTGCGAATCAGAAAAAGTGGGTGGATTTCATGATGCGGTTTGAATTGGGATTGGAACCGCCGGACCCCGCCCGGGCAGCCCGCAGCGCCGTAACGATTGCCGCGGCGTATATCGCCGGAGGGTTCGTGCCACTCGCACCGTATATGCTCATCCGCCAGGACGTGAACATGGCGCTAATCTATTCCGTGGTCGTGACCTTGCTAGCGCTCTTCGGATTTGGCGCGATCAAAGGGCATTTCACCGGCGTGAAGCCCGTGCGCGGCGGAATACAAACGGTGATGGTGGGCGGCCTGGCTGCCGCAGCGGCATACTGGCTCGCTCGGCGCATCAGTTAGTATCACGATGCAAGACATTTTACGGAGAAGGGGCGCTGCCAGCGGCACCCCTATCTCCGCGGGTAGAACGTTTCTCGAAGCGACTCACGAATAGAATTCGCAAATCCGCGCCGTCCGGTCGTCGCTACTGGGTCACCGGCGCGGCTCCCAGATTGCCGAATGGCCAGAGATCGAACGCTTTCAGCATTCCATCCTCGTGTTTTTCGATCAACATTTCGGCGGTTTTTTCCTGCGGCCAGGGAGCGGCCAGGCGCTCGGGCCTGTCGGCGATCCAGAATGCCGCGAGCGCCATCACCGTGGCGTTGCGATCCAGAACATCCGCTTTCACTTTGTCGAAAGTGTCCACGGCGGAATGGTGGGTGTATTTGTAATCCGCAGTGTCCTGATTGAGGTTGATGCCGGGAAGCCCTGCGAGAGTAAATGGGCCAGTGTCAGTCCCGAATTCCACTTCATCATCCACTTGCAAATCGCCGAATGCTTGCAGTGACGCCGCGAATTTCTGCACGGCGGGAATCAAATCCTCATGGCCGCCGACCTGGAATCCGGTGACCGCGCCTTGTCCAGCATCGAGAATCAGCGCCGCGACGTAATTGGGCATTTCGCTCTGATGCGCCTTCACGTAAGCGAGCGAGCCGAGCAAACCTTCTTCTTCGCCGGTGAAGAGCACGAAGCGGATGGTGCGGCGTGGTTTGAATCCTGATTTGACGATGGCCTCGGCGGCGCCGAGCGTCACGGCAGTTCCGCAGCCATTGTCCGTGGTACCGGAAGCAAGATCCCAGGAGTCCAAGTGCCCGCCGACCACAATCACTTGCTCAGGATTTTGCGTGCCGCGAATTTCGCCAACGACATTCGCGGAATCCACAGGACCGTCGGTGGCGCGATTCTGCACATTCATTTTCAGGCGCACGAACTGGCCGCGATCGAGATAGCGTTCCAGTTGTTCCTGATCTTCGGCGGACATGCTGACGACGGGGATATCGTAGTAAGCGTCAAATCCCAGAGCGCCGGTGTGCGTGAGGTGCATGCCGGTGCTTTTGCGGCCGCCCTGGCCGCCGATGACGGCGACGGCTCCGGCTTTATGAGCAGCCATCAGAAAGCCGCCGAACTTGACGAAAGCGCCCATGCGATCCTTGGGCGCAGCGCCTTTTTGCACCATCAGCAGAATTTTTCCGCGCCAGTTGCCGGAATTGTTTTTTAACTCGTCGTCAAGCTGGTAGGAATTCACGGCAACGACGTCGGCTTCGGCGCCTCCCGCCGGTGTGGAACCGACCCAGCCCATCGAATCAACCATCAGCTTGCGATGGATCGGAGCGACCAATTCGGCGTCGGCGGAAACGCGCGTCCAACCGCGCGAAATTTTCCAGGGTTCGGTGTGCACATTCTCCAGGCCGATCGCCTTCATCTTTACAACGCCCCAAGCGATGGCGCGAGCCGCGTCAGGCGATCCGGTAACGCGCGCGCCGATGTCGTCACTTAATTCTTCCAGATCCTGGTAAGCGTGCGACTCCATGTCGCCGGCACCGGCGATGGCGACCAGCGCTTTCCCGGTGGCGTCGTCTGGCGCGGCCGCCCGATTCCGTCCGCCTGGAGCGGAGATTGCCGGCTGCGCAGTCATCAATAGGAACACCGCGCTGCATACGAGCGCGAGAGTTTTTCGAGTCATGCAAAAGCTCCTTTTCTAAGGTCGGGAAAATCCCGGGAAAGAAAAAAACGGCGGCTGCGATGCGCCGCCACCTCTGGATGGCCCCGTGATGGCGCCCCAAGATGCCTCAAACCACGTAGGATACCAGAGCCGTAGCTTTAGACGCACAACGAACAAAATCGCTCAGAGAACCCCAAACTCATTCTTTGCATCTATATACCGGGACGAGAAGCACGTTTCCGGCGGGAATGATGGGAACACTTATTTCCGGATGTTACGTCAAATACCATATTCGCTGTAGCGCCAACGTAGCGCTTCTCGCGATATAATCGAAAACTCACACAGGACGACATTAAGGAGAGATAGCCATGGAACGCAGTAGCTTCAGTATTCGCCGCTGGGTCGCCACAGTCGTGGTGATCGCGGCATTCGCGGGAGGTGCCCTCCTCTCGCAGGGATTCCGGGACTGGGCGGGTCACACCGTTCTGGGCTCAGCAAGAGAGCCGATCGCCATCGCACAAAACGCGCTGCCGGTGAGCCTGGGGAATTTTGCAAATGGATTTTCCGCGGTAATCAAGCCCGCGCTGCCCGCGGTGGTAAACATTCGCACCTCAAAAATGGTGAAGACGCAAGCGAATCAGTCGTCGCCGTTTTTTAACGATCCAATGTTCCGCCAATTTTTCGGCGATCAGTTCGGCGGAGGCAAACCACATGCGGAGCGCGAGCAGGCTCTGGGTTCGGGCGTAATCGTGACTCCGGATGGAACGATTCTGACCAACAATCACGTGATTGACGGCGCTTCGGACATCAAAGTGTATTTGAGCGACAAGCGCGAATTTAAGGCAAAGCTGGTGGGCGCCGATCCCAAGACGGACATCGCGGTGCTTAAGATCGAAGCGAGTGGTTTGCCCACGCTTCCGTTAGGCGATTCTGGGCAACTCAACGTAGGAGATTTGATTTTTGCGATTGGCGACCCGTTCGGAATTGGCGAGACGGCCACGATGGGAATCGTCAGCGCCACCGGCCGCGGACAACTGGGAATCGAGGATTACGAAAACTTCATCCAGACCGATGCGGCGATCAACCCGGGAAATTCCGGCGGAGCCATGATTGATATCCACGGCAACCTTGTGGGCATCAACACGGCCATTCTTTCACATGGTTCGGGCGGCAACGAAGGCGTGGGTTTTGCGATTCCAATGAGCATGGCGAAGCCAGTGATGGATCAAATTCTTTCGCACGGCAAAGTGGTGCGCGGATACCTGGGCGTGCACATCCAGGACCTGTCTCCGGAAATCGCCAAGGCATTCAACTACAATCTGAGTGGCGGCGCGCTGATTGGCGACGTCTCACCAAATACTCCGGCATCTAAGGCCGGATTGCAGAAAGGCGACGTGATCGTCAAGCTCAACGGGCAATCCGTGAGCGATTTCGTTGACCTGCGCCTGCGGATTTCGGAGATGGCGCCGGGTACTTCGGTGAAGCTGGACGTCTGGCGCGATGGGAAAACGCAGGATTACAGCGTGACACTGGGTGAACTTCCGGAAAAAGCAGCAGCCGAAGAGAGCAGCGGCACCGAGAACGGCGGTGGGCTCGAGGGAGTGGCAGTCGAGGAGCTGACGCCGGAGATCACGCAGCAGCTGAATCTGGGCGCGGGGGCTCACGGAGTGGTAGTTACATCCGTAGATCCCTCCAGTCCGGCGGCTGCGGCGCAGCCGGCCATCGGTCGTGGCGATGTAATCGCGGAGATCAACCACAAACCGGTCCGAAGCGTCAGCGATTACCAACAGGCGATTGCAGCAGCGGGAAACCAGCCTTTGCTATTGCTGGTGAATCATGGCGGAGTGACGGGATATTCGGTCGTGCAGCCGCACTAAGCTGTATCGGCTCAACAAAAACACGGTGAGTGCGGGGTATGGCTGGCCACAGTCGTGCCCCCGCACTTACGTCACATTGAATCATTAAAATCCGCAACTGATCCGCCCAGCCGGGTTAGATTAGGACATGGGAGCATCCATGCGGGTGGAGTTTCCGCAACGAAACTACCGAAGGGCTAACCTTCTAAGAACCCCCAGTGCTTGGGTTATCGCTTTCAGCACGACTGGGGGTAGAATGGTACTCGAGTCCTATTTTCCCCAGCCCCTCGTTCTAGTACTAATGAACGGTCAACCGCAATTCTGTCTCGACGAATCTTAATATCTTTATCTAAGGATCCTGGTGATCGTTATGGCGCAGATTAGAAATCGAGCTGTCTTCAATGCATCGCTGCTCCCGGAGGCCGAACCACGCTGGGACCTATTCAGCGCCGGATTTGGCTTGCAGATCGCCGCGGTAACCGCTCTGGTAGTGATACCTCTGCTGATGCCGCAAAAGCTGAATTTTGTGCAGCGATATTACACGACGCCCATTGAGGCGCCTCCGATTGTAGCCTGGAAGCCGCAGCCGGTACAGCCAGCACCGAAACCTGTTCCAGTGAAGCACGAAGTTGTGAAAGCAATCCCCAAGCCGAAGCTGGAACCTGTGGTGGAACTGCCGAAGCCGCGAATCTACGCGCCGGTAGTGCCCACGGCCCCGGTTGTGAAGAAGCCCGCGGTGCGCAAGGATACTCCGCCCGACATGACGGAAGTGGCAAAGGCTTTCCCGGATCCCACGCCGCCGATGTCCATGGGCAGCTCGGCAATTCCAACTTTGAAGAAGCCTCGCGAAGCCGTGCAGACGGGCGGATTCGGCGATCCTAACGGCGTGCCAGCCAACGGAAAGACGAACAAGGCCGCGAATATCAATGTCCAAGGCGCTTACGACATGCCGACCGGACCTGGCAATGGTAACGGGACTGGCGGTGCAAAGGGCGCCAAAGGCGTAATCGCCAGCACAGGGTTTGGAAACGGTGTGGCAGTGGGAGGCCCCGGTGGGCCGCCGCACGCCGCCGTGCAGCAGGGTGGTTTCGGCGACCAAAACGTGGCAGTGGCAGCGCCGAAAGCCAGGCAGACGGCGAATGTGGCCGCGAAAACCACGCCGGTGGAAATTCTTTTCAAGCCGAAACCGACATATTCAAACGAAGCCAAGGCGAAGAATATCGAAGGCGAAGTTCTGTTACAGGTAGTTTTCACGGCGTCGGGGGACGTCAAGGTCATGCGTGTCGTGCAAGGCCTGGGTTACGGGCTTGACGAGTCCGCGGAATCGGCAGCGCGGCAGATTCGCTTCAAGCCGGCACAACAGGACGGCCAAACAGTGGATTCGACCGCCATCGTCCACATCGTATTCCAATTGGCGTCTTGAAAGGGGAACGGAGATGCGCACGTGCAAGAGCTTTGGCTTCGCAATAATGCTGGCCGGATTCCTGGCCGGGTCTGTTTCCGCGCAGACCAAGCAAACGGCTGATCAAACCCAGCCGCAGGCAGGGACGAACACTTCGGCGCCAGTTGTGACCGTTGATCAGGCGATCGATCACTTGATCGCCCGCGAACACGACGAAGTGGCGACGATCCGGCGTTTCAGCCCGTTGATCGAAACCTACATTCAGGACATGAAGACGGACAAGGAGATGGGCGCCATTCCCGTCAAGGACCACTATTTTCTGGGCCAAGCGGACCTCTCCAAAGGCATCGTGGACAACTCGATGCTCGGCCAGCGAAAGGGAAAGTTCGATGCGTTCAATCCTATTTCGCATATGAGCGGCCTCTTCACTTCTTCGTACGTGCCGGAAGGCTTCTTGCAGATGATTTATCTTGATACTAACGGATTCGATCGCCAGCACTATCAGTTTGACTACGTGCGCCGCGAATTTCTGGGCGAAGTGCGCTGCGTGGTGTTCGACCTTACTCCGCTCCCGAAATCCGGGAAAGGCCGCTTCAAGGGCCGCGTGTGGGCCGACGATCAGACTTTCACAATCGTCCGCTTCAATGGCGTTTACACGCCGATCGCGGGCATCAACGCATTCAACCTGCATTTCGACAGCTGGCGCTTGAACGTTCAGCCCGGATTGTGGCTGCCGGCGTACATTTACAGTCAGGAATCCGACCTCCGCGATTTCTTTGGCGGCGACATTAAGTTCAAATCACAGACGCGTCTGTGGGGCTACAACCTGAAGAATGTGGGCCGTCAGGAAGAATTCAGCGAGATGACCATCGAATCGCCCACGATTCAGGACCAGGCCGCGCAATCGCAAGATCGTTCACCGATCGAAGCGCAGCGCGAATGGCAACACGTCGCGGAAATCAATGTGCTGGACCGCTTGCAGCGTATCGGATTGCTCGCGCCTCCGGGAGAAGTGGACAAAGTATTGGAAACGGTTGTGAACAACCTGGAAGTGACGAACAACCTGGACGTGCAGCCGGAAGTTCACTGCCGCGTGTTGCTGACCGGGACTCTGGAAATGTTCTCGATCGGGCACACCATCGTGCTGAGCCGTGGCTTGCTGGACGTGCTGCCGGATGAAGCCAGCCTGGCGACCATGCTCGCGCAGGAATTGGCCGACATCATCGTGACCAAGCCTTCCACCGATCAGTGGGGATTTAACGACACCACTAACGTAACCACAACGGAAGCGCTGGCTCATTTTTCGTTCAAGGACAGCCCGGCGCAAATTCAGATGGCCAACGACAAGGCGCTGGAACTGCTGAAGAATTCTCCTTACAAAGACAAACTCGGAAGCGCCGGACTTTTCCTGAAACAGCTGGACGCACAGTCGAAGAACCTGCCTGCGCTGATCAATCCGCACCTGGGCAATCGCGTGTCTCTGAGCGCAGCGCTGTTGAGCGCCGCTCCGACGCTCGATCCCACGAAGATTGACCAGATCTCCGCTCTTCCCGTGGGCGCGCGCATCAAACTCGACCCCTGGAACGATCATGTCGAGCTGGTGAAGGCCAAACCCATTCCGCTGCTCTCGGCGCGTGAAAAGATGCCGTTCGAAGTCACGCCGTTCATGCCATTCCTGACCCGGTATCAGAAGCCGGGGACGGGCATCTCGGCCGACCCGACGAAAGCGGACTTGGCGAAGAAGGATCCGCAAGCGCCGCAACAACAACAACAGCAGTAAACGAGTTTTCTCCCTCTGAATGCCGGCGGTTGGATGGCCATCCAACCGCCTTTTTTTTCGCACCTGCTATTCCGTTAATATGCGCGCGATCGAGGCGAGCAAAAACTCTTAATCGTTTAGCGGGAGACGCAGGCGCGCCTCTGAGCCGCGATGCGTGGGGCGATTTTCCAGGGTGAGCGAGCCGCCATGGGCCTCGGCGATCTGCCGGCTCAGAACCAGACCGATTCCCGAGCCTCCCTGCTTGGTCGTGAAAAACGGCACGAAAAGATTCGCGGCGCTGGGTATTCCCGGCCCATCATCCTGTACCCACACTTCGATACTGCCATTCTGGCGTTCCCATCCGACGCGCACGCCGCCGCCGGTCTCCAGCGCCGCGTCCACGGCGTTGTGCAGCAGATTGATCAGTAGCTGCTCGAGCTGATCGGGATCGGCTTGTATTTCGGTGTCGGGTCCGGCCTGCAGTTGCACGGGAAGCCGTGGCTCCAGGCCCACGACGCGGCGCACCCATACGCCGACGCTCATCGGCTGAAGGACCGGCGGAGGGAGCTTAGCAAGCCGCGCGTAGGCGTTCATGAAGCGCGCAAGCCCGTCGGTTCGCGCGGCGATTACGTTGAGGCCGCTGCGCATATCTTCCTGCCAATCCGGCGCGCGATCCTCGCGACCGAGCATGCTGCCCAAATTTTCCGCCACTGATTTGATCGGCGCGAGGGAATTATTCAGTTCGTGCCCGAGCACGCGGATAAGGCGCTGCCATGCTTGACGCTCTTCGTCACGCAAGGCCCGGCTCAGATCGGTGATCACCAGCAACTGGTGCGGCAGGCCGGCTTCGCGAAAACTTCCGCGATGAATTTCCCAGCGTCCTGATTTTCCGGGAAAGGCGATTTGCGCGATGCGGGGTGTTTCGCCTTGGAGACATTCTGAAAGACCCAGTTCGCTCGCAGTGTGTCCGAGGATGCGGTCCTCCGGCTGACTGAGAATGCGTTCAGCCGCGCGATTCACCAGGCGCAGACAGCCCGCGCCATCGAAAGCAAAAACCGCGACGTCAATTTCCTCCATCACCTTGCGCAGCAGCGCGGTGGCTTCCAGCGCGCCCAGCCTCTGCTTGCGCAGCGTTTCCCCTAGCGCGTTTACTTCCCACAGAACTTCGCCGAGCACGTCTTCGCGATTTGCGCCGCGCGCGCGAATGGAAAAGTCTCCTTCACGCAACGCGGCAAGCAGGTTTGAAAGCGTGCGCAAGGGGAACATGACGCGGCTTTGCGCTGAGAATGCAAAGCTGAGCCAGCCGATGACCATCGCCACTGTGAGGGTCCACTGCAGCTTCGAGGAAAAGCTTCCCGTCCACAGCAAGATCAAAGCTACAGCCGTGCCTCCCAGCCCAGCGGCCAGGGCTAGCAGCAGGATTCGGCGTTCATAGAGCAGAGGTGTCAAAGGCTATATTTTTGCAGGCGGCGGTAGAGAGCGCTGCGGCTCAATCCCAGGGCTTTGCTGGCGTGGCTGACGTTGCCGCCAAAACGCGCCAGCGCCTTCTGGATCAGCACACGCTCCACGTCTTCGATGCTCATTTCGTCCAGCCGCAGAGAAGCTTCGCGCGCGGGACGCAAGCCTAGGTCGCTGGCACGGACAGCGGAGCCTTCGGCCATCAGCACGGCGCGCTCAACGGAATGGTCCAGCTCGCGAATATTTCCGGGCCAGGGATGATCCAGCAGGATCTGCAACGCCACCGGCTCGAATCCCTCCAGCTGTTTGCGATAGCGCTGTGCCGATTGCCGCAAGAAATGGTGCGCCAGCAGAGGAATGTCTTCCTTGCGCTCGCGCAGCGGCGGCAGATGAATCTCGATGGTGTTCAAGCGGAACAGCAAATCCTCGCGGAAGCGTCCGCCGCTCACTTCGGTTTGCACGTCCGCGTTCGTCGCGGAAATAATCCGCACGTCCACGCGGCGCGTGGTGGAGGAACCGACGCGTTCCAGCTCGCCCGTTTCCAGCGCGCGCAGCAGCTTGGCCTGCAGATTCATGGGCACGTTGGCGATTTCATCCAGGAAAAGCGTGCCGCCGTCCGCGAGTTCGAAGCGTCCAACGCGATCCGCCTTCGCATCGGTAAACGCGCCCTTCACATGGCCGAACAATTCGCTTTCGAAAACGCCCTCGGGCAATCCGCCGGCGTTCACCGTGACCAGCGGCCGGCCGGAACGTGAAGAAAGCGCGTAGAGCGTTCGCGCCACGACTTCCTTGCCGCTGCCGTGCTCGCCGGTGATCAATACGTTGGCATCCGACGGGCCCACGCGCGCGATCAGATCCATCACCGGACGCATGGATGCGGATTCGGCGATCATCACCGGTCGGCCATCCGCGCGCAACAGGCGATTTTCCGCTTCCAGGCGCTGACCTTTGCGCAACGCTTGCGACAGCTCGATCTGAGTTTTCAAAATAGCCAGCAAGCGCGCGTTTTCCCACGGCTTCTGCACGAAATCCTTCGCGCCACGGCGCATGGCTTCGACGGCCAGTTCCAGGCTGCCCCACGCGGTCATGACGATGATGGGCAGTGTGCTGTCTTTCGCGCGAATATTCGAAAGCAGGTCGAGACCTTCCTGTCCGGAGGTGGTGTCGCGCGCGTAGTTCAGATCCATCAGCAGCGCGTCAAACTCGCGCGCCTCGAGCGCGGACATGACCGCGGCCGGCGAAGCAACCGTCTCTGTCTCGAATTTTTCGCCTTTCAGCAGCAGGCGCAAAGCCTCGCGAATGTCCGGCTGATCGTCGGCTACGAGGATACGGGTTCGTGGTGCGTTGGCTGGAATCATGGCGCGAAAAGTTTCTCCCTGGATTTTACCGCCGGTCTCGTTCGTTGAAACGTCAGATGCATAGGTCATGTGGTTTCCTCATTCATAGCGCAGTGCCACCAGTGGATCGACTTTCGTGGCGCGCCGCGCGGGAAAATAGCAGGCGGCTAGCGCGACGAGCGCGAGGCCGGCCGCTACGCCAATAAACGTGAGCGGATCGCGGGCCTTGACGCCGTAGAGCTGGCTTTCAAGATATTTCATCAGCAGCAGCGAAGCGGTGATCCCTATCGCCAGGCCTAGGAACGCCAGTTTCATGCCGTCGCCGACGATCATGCGCAGCACGTCGGCAGGTTCGGCCCCCAGGGCCATGCGAATTCCAATTTCGTGCGAGCGCTGCGTGACGGCATAGCCCATCACGCCATAAATCCCGATGGCGGCCAGGAGCGCCGCGACCACCGCGAAAAACGCCAGTAGCGACATGTTCAGGCGGCGCTGCGAAAACGTCACCGCGAGATACTCTTCCATCGTCTTCACATCCGTCATGGGCTGGTCGGGATCAACGCTTTCGATGGCGTGGCGAACGGCGGCGGTCAATTGCGCGCGATCGCCGCTGGAGCGCACTACCAGACTCATGAGCCGCGAAGGATCCTGCGTCTCCGGCAGATAAAGCTGCCCAGACTTGGGTTCGGACCACGCCCAATCCCTGATGTCGCCGACGACTCCTACAATAGTGAGCCAGCCCTGATGCGGGATGGGCTCCCAAGGAGTCCTGGTCGCGGGAAAAATCAAACGAATCTGCTGGCCGACGGGGCTCGCGTTGGGCCAATAGCGGTGCGCGAGGGCTTCGTTGACGAGCGCGACGCCCTGAGAATCCGGCCCGTCGGAAGCGGCGAAATTGCGGCCTTCCTTTACCGGCACGCCCATCGTCTGCAAATAGCGCCAGTCCGCCACGCGATATTGACCGGTGAAATGTTCAGCGGACGGCGGAATCGCGCGGCCTGCGATGTCGAAATCGCAGAAAGCATTCCAACGGGTCAACGGCAAAAAATTGGCGGCGCTTGCGGAGTTCACGCCGGGAATCGCATTCACACGTTCGACTACGGCCTGATAGAAATTCGATATCTGCTGACCATCCGGGTAGTGCGCCTCAGGCCGAAGCATCTGGGCTGTCAGCAAATTTTCCGGGTCGAATCCCAAGGGCTCGGCAAGCATCAGCGCAAAGCTGCGAACGAGCAGACCCGCTCCCACCAGAAGCATCAGCGAAAAAGCCACTTCGGAGACGACCAGCACCGACCGCGCCAGCTGGTTGTGGCGTCCGGCCGTCGAGCCGCGGCTTCCTTCCTTGAGCGATTCGAACAACGCGGAGCGCGAAATCTGAATTGCCGGCGCAAAGCCGAAAAGTATTCCAGTCGCTAGAGCAATCAGGATCGTGAAACCGAGCACGGTGGAATCAATCGCAATCCATTCCGGGTGCGGGATCCGCGAACCTTGTCCGGAGATGACGGCATCGCGCAGGATGTGGATGCCGCCATAGGCGAACAAAATACCGATCGCTGCGCCGACCAGCGAGAGCAGCGCGCTTTCCGTCAACAGCTGCCGGAAAATTCGCTGCCGGCCCGCACCGAGCGAAACTCGCAGCGCGATTTCACGTTCGCGGACGGCGGCCCGCGCAAGCATCAAGTTCGCGACATTCGCGCAAGCAATCAGCAGAACGAATGCAACGGCAGCGAGGAGAAGGAGCAGGCCGGGTCGTAGCGTGCTGACCAGCTCGTCGTGGAAGCCAACCACGCGAATGCCATTCTTCTGGTCAATAGCCGGATATTGCTGTTTCAACTGTTCCTGAATCGTCGTCATTTCGGCGTTGGCTTGGGAGACGGACACGAGATCTTTGAGCCGGGCAAAAATGATCAGCTCGTGATCCTCGCGATCCACTTGCGTGCGATTGAAGGCAAACGGTTTCCACAGCTCGAAATCCGGCAACGTGCCATAGAGAGCAAAGCTGCGCGGCAACACTCCGATGACTGTGAATGGCTCTTCGTCAAGCAAAACCGTCTTGCCGAGAATTCCGGAATCACCGCCGTAGCGGCGTTGCCACAAACCGTAACTCAACAGCACGACCTGTTCATGCCCCGGCTGTTCATCCTCGGGCGTGAAATCCCGGCCGATCGCCGGAGTCACGCGCAACATGCGGAAAAAATTCCCAGAGACTTGCGAGCCCCAGACTCGTTCCGGGTCACCACTACCGGTAATCGCGAACGACAGCGCGCGATATGCTGAAAGTTCCTGGAACACGTGGTTCCTGTCGCGCCAGTCGAGGAATTCCGCAGCCGAGGCTGTGCCGCGCGCGATGTTGCGGTTGGCGTCGGTCTCCCAAATGGTGACGACCCGGCCGGATTCTGGAAACGGCAGCGGTTTCAGCAAGATTCCGTTCACCACGCTGAAAATCACAATATTCGCGCCGATCCCAATCGCCAGAGTCAAAATCGCAACGACCGCGAAACCTGGGTTTCGCCGCAGCATGCGCGCGCCATAGCGCAAATCTTGAAAAAGAGTGTCCATAATTTTCGCCCCCAAGAAGCGTCAAAGTGACAGGCTATCTTACTGCTTCGTCACTTGATGTCCACCTCTCAGGCCAATCCGTTCACGCGCCGGGCATGTTGTCACCCGGTCGTCGCTTTCACTGGCAGCGCTCATTCGTACCGTAACGCGATCATCGGATCCACGCGCATCGCACGCCGCGCAGGAAAATAACAGGCCAGCAGCGTGACACCGGCCAAAAGCGCGGTGACCAGCGCGAACGAGATCGGATCAGTTGCGCTTACGCCATACAGTAAATGCTCGAGCGTGCGGGAGAGAGCGAACGCGGCCGCCAATCCGATGACCGTCCCCCAAAAGAATAGCCGCGCGCCCTGTGACCATACCATCTGCAGAACGTCGCCTGGCTGCGCTCCCAGCGCCATACGCACGCCGAACTCCTGAGTGCGCTGAGTGACGGTGAAAGACAACACAGCGTAAATTCCCAGTGCGGAAAGCAGCAGCGCGAGTACAGCAAAACCGCCCAGCAAGCCTGCTTGCGTCTTTCGTGGAGCGAGCGTATCGTCCACCAGCTCTTCGAGCGGCAGCGCGCCCGCAACCGGCTGCTCTTTATCAACGGCCCACACTTGCTGGCGAACCGCGTCGGCCATGCGCATCGGTTCCCCAACCGTGCGCACGACGAGGTACTCCGGTTCAAATCCGAAGTCCTGCTGCAAGTACGGCAGATACATCTCGGGGCGTGCCGGAGAATCAAGGCCGGCCTGGTGAACGTCGCCCACAATTCCCACGATTGTGATCCAGGGCGAATGCTCCTCGAAAGAGCCCTGCTTGAAGCGTCTGCCGATCGCGCTTTCTCCAGGCCACAGATTTCGCGCCATGGTCTGATTGATCAGCGCTACGGGTGGCGCCGAGGTGCCGTCGCCTGGATCGAGAGCGCGGCCGTCAATCAGCTTCATGCCCAGCGCGCGGATGTAGCCATCGCTGATGATGCGGCAATTCGGAATAGGGATTTGAGCGGGTGCGGGCTGCGGCCGGCCTTCGACGGTGATGCCCGTCGCCCCACCGTGATTGGTCAGCGGAACCCACGTGGTGTATCCGGCCCCGGCGACGCCGGGTAAGCGCTCGACGCGCGCGAGGACGTCGCTGTAGAAAGCAGTGCGCGGAGCGAACGCTTGGTATTTCTGGCGCGGCAAAGGCGTACGAACCACCAGGACATGATCGGCGCGAAAACCCGGATCGAGATGCAGCAATTTTTCGAAACTGCGCAGCATTAGCGCCGCGCCCGCGAGCAGGACGATCGCCAGGGCTACCTCCGAAACCACTAGCGCGTCACGCAAGCGCCGGCCCGAACCGATGCCGCTGCGTCCACCCTGATTTAAAGATGTGACCAGATCGAACCGTGACACCTTGAGCGCCGGAAGGATTCCAAAAAGAACTCCGCTGGCGAGCGAAATTATTACGGTAGCAACGAGAACGCGGCCATCCATTCCCGAACCGTCCATGGGCGCAATGCCTTCGGGAATCAGGCTCACGAGCAACTGCGTGACGAACCTCGAGAGGATCAGTCCGGCGGCGCCAGCGAGCCCGGCGAGCAGCAGGCTCTCGGTCAGAAGTTGCCGCGCAATTCGCGAGCGGCTCGCACCGAGCGTTAGGCGCATGGCAATTTCGCGCCGCCTGCCGGCAGCGCGCGCCAGCAGCAGGTTGGCCACGTTGGCGCAGGCTATAAGCAGCACGAAGCAAACGGCGCCGATCAGGACGAGAAGCGCGGGGCGCGTTTTGCCTGCAAGTTCTTCGCGCAACGGGACAGCGTACGCGCCGACTTTGGCGTTCGACGACGGATTCTCTTTCTCCAATTGCCTCGCAATGGCCGCCAAGTTCGCGTTCGCGACCTTCAGCGAAACACCGGGCTTCAGACGCGCTACCACCTGCAGATGATGATTCCCATGGTTTGCCAATTGCGCCGCTGTGAATTGCACCGGAGCCCAAAGCTGGGGATCGCGGTCCGGGAACTGGAAACCGCGCGACATTACTCCGATCACCTCGTACTTTTCGTAATTGAGCCACAGCTGCTTGCCGATGATCTGCGGATCACCGCCAAACCTGCGCAGGAAAAGCCCTTGGCTCAAAATCACAACGCGCGGCGCCCCTGGAATATCGTCAGAGGCGCGGAAGTCGCGGCCTAGAGCAGGACGAGCGCCGAGCAAGGAGAAAAGATTTGCAGTGACGAGACCGCCCGGAATTTCTTCGGGATTGCCGTCGCCGGTGAGATTGAATGAAGCACTGAACGACGATGCGGCCATATCCTCAAACACCTGGTTGCGCGCTTTCCAATCGGCGAAATTTCCAGCTGCCGGCGTGTCACGCGGAAATCCGTACGACGAGGCATCCTCCCACACCATCACCAGGCGATCTGCCTGGCGATAGGGAAGCGGGCGCACCAGCACCGTGTCGGCGATGCTGAAGATCGCCGTGTTCGCCGCGATGCCCAGAGCCAGCACCGCGACCACAAAAAATGTAAAGCCGGGATTTTTCGCCATCATGCGAAGGCCGTAGCGGATATCTTGAAATAAAGTTCGCACGATTGCTCCTATTCGTAACGCAGCGCGATCATCGGATCCACGCGCGAAGCGCGCCGCGCTGGAAAATATGTCGCGAGCAACGCTACTGCGCTGAGCAGCACGGCGACAGAGACAATCGCCGCGGGATCCCCCGGCTTCACGCCATACAGCAGGCTGGCCATCAATCTCGTCAGTGCCAGCGCAGCCGCAACGCCCAGGAAAACTCCAAGCAACGCGAGCCGCATGCCCTGCTGGACGACCATCCTGCGTACGTCTTGCGGACCCGCACCCAAAGCCATGCGAATGCCGATTTCCTGTGTGCGCAGCTGCACGGAATACGCCATCAGCCCGTAGATTCCAATGGCGGCCAGCAGCAGAGCGACGCCGGCAAAAATCACCAGCAGTGTCATATTGAAATCAGTGCGCTGCGTGGATTCCGAACGCACTTGATCCATCGAGCGGATATGCGAGACCGGCAAGCCGCCGCTCGCTGTGCGGAGTGCTTCCTGAATTTCGGTGCTGAGCGAAAAGGGTTCAACCTTGGTGCGCACGATCCAGGTGATTGGAATGATGCGGTTATTGAGCGCCACCACGCCGTTGGGCATCTGCGCCACCGGAATGTACATAATCGGGTCGGGGTCGTTTTCGAGCCCGCCGTTTCTTACGTCTCCCACGATTCCAACGATTTCCCGCGCCGGCTCTTCGAATTCGGGGCCTATGCCTTTGCCGATGGTGATGCGCTGTCCCACGGGATCGGCGTTCTGCCAATATTTCTTGGCCATGCCCTCGTTGATCAGGACGACAGGCTCAGCGCCGCCGTCATCGTGGTCCGTCAACATGCGGCCGCGCAGCAGCGGGATTTTGAACACGTCAAAATATCGCGGAGACAAGGGACGGTAGCCCGCTCCGCCGTGAGCCGGACCGTCGCTGAGCGGGCGTCCTTCGATGATGAACGGAAGCCCGAAGCCGCCTTCGAGAGGAAGGCAGCACGTGGAGGCAAACGCAACAACACCGGGCAAGCTCTCCACGCGGCGCTGCGAATCACGCACGAGTTGATTGACGGCAGCAGAGGTGTCAAAGCGCGTACCGGTGAGGGACATTTGCATGGTGAGGATTTTGTCCGTGGAGAAACCCGGATTCACGGCGCGCAGCGCGGCAAATGTGCGAATCAGCAACGCGGCACCGACCAGCAGAACCAGCGCCAGCGCGACTTCCGTGACAATCAGAGTCGCACGAGCTTTGTTCTGGCTCAGTCCGCTGCCGGAGCGCACGCCACTTTCTTTCAGGGTGAGACCAAGGTCCGCGTGCGAGGCGCTGAACGCAGGTATCAGCCCGAATAAAATTCCAGTGCCGAGAGAGACGAGGAGGGTAAACGCCAGCACGCGCCCATCGACCGTGATGGCAGCGCCTTGCTCGCCGATGCGAGGAATGTTGCCCGGGTTGATCGTCAGCAGCGCGCGCACGCCGAAATAACCTAGAACCAGTCCGAGCACTCCGCCGCCTAGTGACAGTAGAATGCTTTCGGTGAGCAGTTGGCGGATGATGCGTCCGCGCCCTGCGCCCATCGCGGCGCGAATGGCGATCTCGCGCCTGCGCAGGGTGGCGCGCACTAACAGCAAATTGGCTACGTTGGCGCAAGCGATCAACAGGACCATGCCGACCGCACCCAGCAGGATGAGCAGCGACTTGCGAACATCGCCAATCACCGTGTCGCGCAGCGGCTCTGCGGCAAAGCTATCCTGCGGACCCATGGTGCCGGGAAACTTTCGCTTATATTGATCGGCGGCGAGCTTCATCGCTGCCTGTGCCTGCGCCAGCGTGACGCCGGGCTTCAGGCGCGCCGCCGAGCGCAGGTAATGAGCCTGGTCGGTGCTGTTAGCATCCGCTTGGAGCGGCAGGTAGATATCCGAGGGCGGATCGGAAGTGAAGCTCGCGGCGAGCACGCCCGTCACCAGATAGGGTTCGCCACCAAGCTCGATGTTCTTGCCGACCACACTAGGATCGGCTGCGAATCGCCGGCGCCACAATCCGTTGCTGATCACCACCAATCGCGCGCCACCGGGCCGATCTTCGTCCGCAGAAAACGCGCGCCCAGCCGCCATGCGCGCGCCGAACAGCGGGAAAAAACTGGCGGAGACGTGCACGCCCTTGAGCTGCTCCGGACGATCACCGCCGGTGAGGTTTACGCCAGGGCCACCCTCGTCGTAGGCCGCCACATCCTGAAAGACCTGCGTCTGTTCACGCCAGATCGCGTACTTCGGAATCGAAGTAACATTCCCATTTCCTTCAGGATTGCTTAGTTCGAGTTGCACGAGGCGGTCTGGCTGCGGATAGGCGAGCGGTTGCAGCAGCACCGTATTGACGACCGTGAAAATGGCGGTGTTCGCGCCAATGCCCAAGGCTAGTGCAGCGATGGCCGTCACCGTGAAGCCAGGGCTGCGGCGTAACATGCGGAACGCGTAGCGTACATCCTGCAGCAAATTTTCAAAGAACTGCGTGTCTTGCACCTCGGACTCCTTGGCCTGAGAGCTAATGGCTGGCAGCAGCTCCGCCCGCCACGGGTTGGCCATCCACGATCCAGCCATCGGCGAGCTGGATGATGCGATTGCCGTACGCGGCCCACTCGTTGTTGTGCGTCACCTGGATGATCGTCGTGCCGCCGTCGTTTAATTTCTTCAGCATGTCCATGATCATTTTTCCCTGGCTGGAATGCAGGCTGCCGGTGGGCTCGTCCGCGAGAATCAGCTTGGGCTTGCCAATCACCGCGCGCGCAACTGCCACCAGCTGCTGCTGTCCGCCGGAAAGCTGATTCGGGAATAGCGCTTTTTTGCCCACAATCTGGAAGCGATCCAAGGCGTCCGCCACCATTCCCTCGCGCTCGGTTTTCTTGATGTCGCGATAGGAAAGCGGCAGATCCAGATTCTCGGCGACGGTGAGGTTGTCCAGCAGGTGATACTGCTGAAAAACGAAGCCGATATATTTCTTGTGCAGCTCCACGCGGCGGCGATTGTCGAGTTTGTGCACGGGATTATCGAGCAGGTGATACTCGCCCTTCCAAGCGCCATCCAGCATGCCGATGATGCCCATCAAAGTGGATTTCCCCGCGCCCGAAGGCCCCATGACCGTAATGAAATCACCCTCGCGGATTTCCAGATTGATGCGGCGGAGCACCCACGTCTTGCCCGCGCCGGATTCGTAAAATTTTTCGACGTCAATCAGTCTGATCACGATCGTTTGCTCCTCGGTTCGAGTTTCAGTTGCCGGCGTTCGACCGCACGCTACCTTGGCACGCTTGGTTGCTGCCCTCGGCCGCGTTGATTATTCCACGGCAATGACGATCAGTGTGGCATCGTCGTGCCAATGTCCGCGGCAAAATTCGCCGGCGGCTCGCAAAACTATTTTCTGCAAATCTTCGGCGCTCGCGTCGCGATTTTGTTCGAGCAACTCGAGCAGGCGCGCTTCACCGAACTCTTCGCCATCCGGAACGTGCGCTTCCGTCACACCGTCGGTAAAGAACAGCACGCGGTCGCCCGCCGCCAGGTCGTAGGTGCCGGCGGAAAATTCCTGAATCGGAAACACGCCAAGAATGCCGCCGCCTTCCAGCAGGCGATCATGCGTGCCATCGCGATGCGAGACGATCGGCGCATTGTGGCCGGCGTTCGTATAACGTAGCCGGCAGGCCGCGCCGTCCAGTTGCGCGTAAAAAAAGGTGATAAAGCGATCGGCCGCGATATTGCGGCAGATGAGCGAATTCAACCGCTCGCACAATTCTTGCGGAGCCAGCGACGGGGAAGCGAACCCTCGAAAAGCCGCCTGCAAATTAGACATCAGCAGCGCCGCCGGCATGCCCTTGCCGGCAACGTCGCCGATGCAGATGCCCAGCGTCTCTGGCCCAAAAGGAATCACGTCGTAATAATCGCCGCCCACCACGCGCGCTGGCTGCCACGCGCCGGCAATTTCGAATCCACGCAACTGCGGCATCTCTTTCGGCAGAAATCCTTGCTGAATCGCGCGCGCTTCGGCTATCTCGCGGTCCTGCGCGTGAAGCTGCGAGGCAATTTCGGTCTGCGCGATAGTATTGGCCACCGCTTGTTGCCGGGCTTCGCGACGCTCGCGGCCGATCTGCACTTGCTTCTGCAATATTTCCAGCAACCGGGAATTCACCCAAGGTTTCTCGACGAAGTCGCCCACACCCTGTTGCATGGCTTCCACGGCCAGACCGACGGTGGCCCATCCGGTCATCACCACGATCGGAGGCGCGTTTTCGGTGGTTTTCAGTCGCGCCAGTAAATCTATACCCTCACGCCCAGAGGTCGTGTCACGCGCATAATTAAGGTCCATCAAGATCAGATCGAATCCATTTTGGGAAATAGCCGCAAACAAGGCCGCTGGAGACGTGACCGCTTCTGTAACGTAACCGTGTCCCTTGAGCAACAGTCGCAGCGCTTCCAGGATGTCGGGCTGATCGTCCGCGATGAGCACTCGTGGCTGCGTCTTGGCGGTTTCCTTTGTGGATTCTAGCGTCATGGCGTTCATTAAGCGAGCCCCGCTGAGCTGGATGCGGAGAATCTTCCGATCAGGTGCCTCCCAAATATGGGCAGGTGGGATTCCAGCCCAATATTAATATAAGCTCTGTATTTACAGTAGATTAAGGCCAAGACAGATGCGTTGCAAGGCTGGGCATGACCAGTTGCGGGAATGCTTGTTGCGATTTCGGACAGTGCGCGTTTCGTGGCCCCCAGAATTCGTGCGGGCCGCCTGGGCCTCATCCGACGCTACCATCTACTCGTACCGTAAAGCTACCATCGGGTCCACGCGCATTGCCCGCCGCGCCGGAACGTAGCTGGCGACAAGCACGACGGCGAGCAGCAAACCCACCACTGAGATGTACGAGACAGGATCGACGGCGCTCACACCAAAGAGCATGCTCGATAGAAAATGCGTCAGCGCGAACGCCGCAATCAAACCTAGGCCGACGCCAAGAGCCGCGAGACGCAAACCTTGGCCCACGATCAGGCCTAGCACGTCTCTTGGCTGCCCGCCCAGAGCCATGCGGATGCCAAGTTCGTGGGTGCGCTGAGCCACCGAGTAAGAAATCACACCATACAATCCAACGGCCGTCAGCAGCATGGCCAACGCGGCAAAAATTCCCAGCAGATACGTATTGAAGCGCGGTTGCGCGATGGTGCCGTTCAGATATTCTTCCACGGTTTCGGGCGCGTAGGTGGGCAGGTCTCTATCGAGCGCACGGACTGTTTCGGCGATAGGCTTGGCGAGGCTGCGCGCATCCTGCGCGGTGCGCACCACCAAAGTCAGCGATCCGAAGGATACTTGTGCGTGGGGGATGTACGATTCAGGCGCCCACTCGTCGCTCAAATCATGAAATTTCACATTTCCCACAACGCCGACGATTTCGCGCATCTGCGGCTCATCGGCCCCCTGGGCAACTTCGGGCTTGATGTGCTTTCCGATCGGATTTTCACCCGGGAAGGCCTGGCGCGCGAGTGCTTCGTTGATAATGATGACCTGCGGGGAAGCCGCTTCATCCTGCGCACCGAAATCGCGCCCCTGCAGAATGGGAATCCGCATCGTCGCAAAATATTCTGGCGTGATGTCCCGCAGAGACGTGTGCGGCTCCTCGCTCTTGGCCACGGGATGCCCATCAATTTGAAAACTCGTGCGAATTTCGTCGCCTCCCATGGGCAGCGGATAGATGCCCGCCGCTGATTGCACTCCCGGCAGGGCCTGCAGCCGCGGCATCAGGTCCTTGAAATATTGCGCCTTTTTTGCGTCCGTGTATTTCGCATCCGGCAGATCCACGTTAGAGGTCATGATGTTGTGCGCATCGAATCCGGGATTAACGCTTTGCAAATGCAGCAAGCTGCGAATCAGAAGTCCGCTGCCGACCAGCAGCACCAGCGCCAGCGCCATTTCGACGACGACCAGAGAACTGCGCAATGCATGACGCCCTCGCCCAGCGGTGCTGCTGACCGCGCCTTCCTTCAAAGCATCCACAATATTGGCGTGCGAGACTTGCAGTGCGGGCGCGAGACCGAAAAGCATGCCCGTCGCCAGCGACAGCCCCATGGTGAAGGCCAGCACCCAGCCGTCCATCCGAATTTCGGCGATCCGCGGCAAGCTTGCAGGGCTGAAGCGCACTAATGCGGCGCTTCCCCACATCGCCAGGAGCAGACCGAGTGCGCCGGCGATCAGCGCTAGCAGAAAACTTTCGGTGAGCAGTTGCCGAACTACGCGCTGGCGTCCCGCACCCAGCGCCGAACGTATGGCGATTTCGCGCGTACGCGAGGTCGCCCGAGCCAACAGCAGATTCGCGACATTCACACAGGCGATCAGGAGCACAAATCCCACCGCAACCATCATCATGAATAGCGCCGGACGGATGCTGTGCGTCAATTCTTCCTGCTCGGAAACCACGCGCGCGCTGAAATATTTATTGCTGTCGGGGTACTGCTTGGCCAATGAGGCGGTGATCACGTCCAGGTGGGCCTGCGCCGCTGCGACCGTGACCCCAGCCTTCATTCGCGCAATCACTCTCACGAAATGTGCGTCGCGTTGATCGCTCATCGCGGGTGAATCAGTTGTTGATTCCCGCAGCGGACTGAAGCTGGACCAAAGCGCCGGCGTTTCGCGTTGCAGCAAGTACTGAAAGCTGGCGGGCATCACACCCACCACGGTGTAGGCGCTGTTATCGAGCGTAATCACGCGGCCGATGATCTGCGGATCGCCGCCAAATCGTTCTTTCCACAGAGGATGGCTGAGAATGACAACGTGATGGTGCGGTTCATCGTCTTCCGGCTGAAACCCGCGGCCTAGTTCCGGTGACACTCCCAGCAGATTGAACATTCCAGCGGTAACGCTCGCGGCCTGCAGGTGCGCGGGCTGTTCGATGCCGGTGAGAGCAAAGCTGGAGTCCACGTACGCGGCCATATCCTGGAAGACATGATTTTGCGAGCGCCAGTCGGCGAAATCAGGATAGGAAACGGCGCCACTCACCGTGTGGATTTTCGCGTTGGCACTGGCCACCCGCACGAGCTGGTCCGGATCGCGGAACGGCAGGGGACGCAGAAGCTCGGCGTTGAGGACCGAGAAAATTGCGGTGTTCGCGCCGATGCCCAGCGCCAAAGTAAGAATGGCGATGGCCGTGAAGGCGGGATTCTTCGCCAGCATGCGAATCCCGTAGCGAATGTCTTGCAGCAGCGTTTCCATTCTTGAGCTCCTGGAAAACTTGCGGCGACCGAGAGATTCTGCGGCTGCTTTGCGCCCTCAGAGGGACGGTGCTCGCCGCAGCATCATTCGTAACGCAGCGCAACCATCGGATCAACGCGCGCAGCGCGGCGCGCGGGGATGTAGCAAGCCGCCATGGCGACGAGCGCGAGCAGTAGGGACACTCCCGCGAACGTGATCGGATCGCTGGCGCTGACGCCGAAAAGCAGCGAGCGCAACAACCGCGTGAGAGCGAAAGCGGCCGCCAATCCAAGTGCGACCCCAATAACAGTGAGCCGCGAGCCTTCGCCGAGAACCAGCCGCAACACGTCGTGCTGCTGCGCGCCCAACGCCATGCGCACACCGATTTCGTGCGTGCGTTGCGTGACGACGTACGCCATCACACCGTAAATTCCCACGGCGGCCAGCAGCAGAGCGAGCCCGGCAAAAATTCCCAGCAGCATGGTCTGCTCGCTGGTGTCCCGCATGGCATCGGAGACCACTTCATCCATGGTGCGCGGGCGAAACACGGCCAGGCTGTCATCAAGCGCACGGACGTCGCCACGAATCACAGCCAAGAGGCCGCGCGGTGGCACGCTGGTCTTCACCGTCAGCTGCACGCCAAATCCTTCGTTGTCGAGCGCCGCGGTGAGCGGGAAATATGCTTGCGGCGGCACATCTTTGCGTATGTCCCACTCTTTTACGTCGCCAACGACGCCGATGACGGTGACTGGAACGTCGCCGGCGTGAAACACTTTGCCGACCGCGTCCTGCTTCGGCCAATACAATTGCGCCATCTTGCGGTTGATCACAGCTGCAAATCCAATATCCGGCGGCAACGTCTTAAGGTTCGGATCATTCTTATAAAGATCGTCCAGTTTCAAATTCACAACAGCGGTGCGTTCCATGTCTTCGGCGCCGAAAACGCGACCTTGCACAACGGGTACGCCGAACGCGCGAAAATAATCCGGCGTGATGTTGTTCCACTCCACGAGTTGAGTCGCCAGGGCTGGATCGTTTTGGCCATCTACCGTTACATACCCGTTAGTGCCGCCTTCCAAAGGCATCTCCGTCGAGACCGCTGCCGCCTGGACGCCCGGCTCGTGCTGGATGCGATCGAGCAATTGGTCAAAGAACCGGCGGCGCGCAGGCAGCGAGTTATATTTCGCGTTGGGTAGCTTGACTCCCATGGTGATGACGTTTTCCGTTTGCACGCCGATTCCGGAATTGCGCAGTCGCGAGAAGCTGCGGAGCAACAGCCCTGCGCCAATGAGCAACGCCAGCGAGGCGGCAATTTCGCCGACGACCAGCGCGTCGCGGAGCAGGCGGCGGGTACCGGACGGACTGACCACGGCCTGGGCGCTGGATTTGAGCTCGTCGCTGAGATTCAAGTGGAAAGATTGCATCGCGGGTGCCAGACCGAAAAGCGCGCCGACCAGGATGCTGACGCCCATGGTGAACAGCAGAACCGTCACGTCAATCTGGATGGGATTGGCCCGCGGTATAGGCAACGTTTCCGCCGACTGCAGATACGATACCGCCCAGTACGCGCCCAAAAGCCCCAGCGCAGCACCGACCAGCGAAAGCAAGATACTTTCGGTGAGCAGTTGACGCGCCAGCCGCCAACGTCCGGCGCCCATTGCGGCGCGCACGGCGATTTCGCGCTGGCGATTGGTGGCGCGCGCGAGCATCAGGTTCGCGACGTTAGCGCAGGCCACCAGCAGCACCAGCGCCACGGCGCCCAGCAGAATAAAAAGGCCTTCGCGCGAGGCTCCGGTCAGCTGCTCGGTCAAAGAGACAACGACGGCGCCGCTGTGCTCCTCATTGTCTGGATATAGTTTTGCCAATTGCCTGGTGATGCTGTTGAGTTCCGCTTGAGCCTGGCTCGCGCTGACATTCGGTTTGAGTCTGGCAATCGCGCGATAGGAATGCGAGCCACGCGGCCCCAGTGCTTTTGGGGTCATGTCGATGGGAGTCCAAATTTCCGTCGCGCGCTCAAAATTGAACCAGGCGGGCAGCACGCCAATAATGGAATAGCGCTCTCCATTCAGCTCGATCGGCTTTCCCAAGACGTCGGAGCGCGCGCCGAATTGCCGATGCCAGAAAGCATTGCTCAGAATGGCCACGTGATTTTTTCCGGCTTGATCCTCGCCGGAATCGAATGCGCGCCCCATCTTTGGTTGCACGCCGAGCACCTCGAAAAAATTGGCTTGGGTGCTGTTCACGGAAACGGCCTCGGTCTGACCGGCCGCGCTGGCGTTCGCTGTCCGTTCCCAGGAGTAAAGACTAGTCGCCTCGAGGGTATGGTTCTGCGCTTGCCAGTCCAGATAATCGGGACCGGTGAGCGGAAAGTTACCCGGCGCGCTTTCGGTTTGCCACAGCGCCACCAGGCGCCCTGGCTCGTGAAATGGCAGCGGCCGCAATACCACGGAGTTGATCACCGAGAAAATCGCGGTGTTCGCGCCGATTCCGAGCGCGAGCGTAATGATCGCGAGCGCGGTGAACCCCGGGCTTTTCGACAACATGCGAATCCCGTAGCGCAGATCCTGAAGCAACGTTCCCATTACTTCCTCCTGAGCAAGTGCTGCGTGACGAGAACAGGCGAGCCTTTCGCTGGTCCGTTATCACTTGTCACTCGTCTCTGCCTACTCGTATCGCAGTGCGTCCATCGGATCTACACGCATCGCGCGTCTGGCTGGAATAAAACACGCGCTCAACGCCACGAACATGAGTATCGCGGTCACAATCGCATACGTGACCGGATCTCGAGCGCTCACCGTCAGAAAGCTGGCCACAACTTGCCCGGCGGCTAGTGCGCCGGCGATGCCCACAACCAATCCAATTCCAACGATCAGCAATCCTTCGCGAAAAACCATTTTCAGAATGTCCGCGGGCTGAGCGCCCAGCGCCATGCGCACTCCTATTTCATGCGTTTTCTGCGTCGCGGCGTAAGAAACCACCCCGTAAACTCCAACGATCGCCAAAATCAATCCCAACATACCGAGCAACGCCGCAAGCACCGCGCCGACTTTGTAGAAGAGCAACCCGTTCAGCGTGTTGAGCGCTTGAGACATCGTCTGCACATCAAAAATCGGCAGTTGCGGCGCGAGCGATTCGATGATGTGCTCGACTTCCGGGATCATCCTTTCCGGTGCACCAGCCGTGCGTATCTGCAAAGCCTGCAGCGAATTGGCAGTCTGATGCTGCAGGAACGGTGCGTAGAACATCGCGCTAAACGGGCCAGTCAGGCCGCTCAAGCGAATGTCCTGGGCCACGCCGACCACAACGAGCGAATGCTTGGGATCGGTCGACATCTGAAATTGCCGGCCGATGGGATCTTTGCCGGCCCAGTACTGCTTCACCATCTCTTCGCTGACGATCGCGACATATCGGGCATTTTCGTCATCTGCTTCCGTAAAAGTTCGGCCGCGCAGCAGCGCTATTCCCATCGTCGGAAAATAATCCGGCGAAACCGTGTTGTAAAAGGAACCAGGCGTGGACTGGCCGGGTGGCGGCTGGTAGCCCTCAATGGTGAGCGAATCGAAATTGTTGTAGTAACCCATGGGTGTAGCGTTGGCGGTGGAAGCGGAAACAACTCCCGGAAGCGCGCGCACGCGCTGCAAAAGATTTTTGTAGAAATCGCGCGTTTGCCCCTGGTTGTATCCGATTTCGTTCGGATCCATCAGCAAGTTCAAAACGTGATCGGGTTTGAAGCCAAGATCGCTGCGTTGCGCCTGCGCCAGGCTGCGAGTAAAAAGTCCGGCGATGATGAGCAGCATCAGCGAACCAGCCACCTGCACCACTACCAGCGTGCTGCGCAGCCGGTTCTTGCTTCCCACCACTCCGCGGCCGCCTTCATGCAGAATCGCGCTCAAATTTCCACGCGAGGCGCGCACCGCGGGCACGATTCCCACGATGATCCCCGTCAGCAATGCCGCCGCGCTCGCGAAGCCAAAAACGCGCCAGTCAAAACCAAAATCAAAATGAATGGGAAGATCCGTCTGCATATTCACGGAGCCGAGCGCGGAGCTGCCCCAATAGCCAAGCAGAATTCCCGCCACGCCGCCTAACAGCGCCAGCAAAACGCTTTCGGTAAGCAACTGCCGGATCAGACGGATTCGCGCGGCGCCCAGCGCAGCGCGAATGGCCATTTCACGTTCCCGCACCGTGGCGCGCACCAGCAAAATATTGGCCACGTTTACGCACGCAAGCAACAGCACCATCACGGACAAACCCAGGAAAAGACCGCCCACTACGAGCACAGTGTTGTCGGGATCGGGATTGGGCCGCGCGCGAAGTTCTGGAAATGCCACCACGCTCAAATCTTTATGCGCGTCGGGATATTCCTGCGCCAGCCTCTGCGATACCACCCCCAAGACGGCCTGCGCCTGCTGCAGACTCACGCCGGGCCGCAACCGCGCGAGGAGCGGAACATTCCGCACCTGGCGGTTGGTCATGAAGTCGCTGGGATTTCCCGCAATGATTGCCATGCCCATCGGCAAGTATCCCTGAACGCGCAAAATTGGATAGACACCGACAAAACCTTTTGGCGCGACGCCGATGACGGTGATCGGGTGGCCATCTACGGAAACTTTTCGCCCCACAATTCCAGGATCGCCGCCGAAGCGCGTCTGCCAGTAGGAATAACCGAGAACCATCACGGGATCCGCACCCGGCACGTCGCCTTCTGATGGCAAAATGAACCGGCCCAGCTCCGGCTTCAGCCCCAGCGCGGTGAAATAATTTCCGGATACATAATTGGTCATCACGCGGTCGGCTTTGCCTTCCACGCTCAACCCATCCAAACCGAATTGGTAGGCGAAAACATCGGAAAACACTTGCTTGGTTTGGTTTTGGATATCGCGATAATCCGCAATCGAAAATTGTGTCAGGAAATTTCCATGTTTCTGTTGAAAAGCCAGCACCGTAATCTGCGCAGGTTCCGCCACCGGCAGAGGCCGCAGCAGAAAGGCGTCCACCATGCTGAAAATAGCGGTGTTCGCGCCGATGCCCAACGCCAGCGTGATGACGGCGACAATCATGAATCCGGGATTTTTCAGCAGCATGCGCGTGCCGTAACGAATGTCCTGCAGCAAAGTTTGCATACTCAGCTCCGTAATTTGTGCGCAGTGACTAGTGATTTGTGGCGCGTGACGCTCAAGGATGGCCCGTCAGCAAACGCCCCTCTGCGCAACGCGATTCATTGCTGTTCTCGCGGCCCCGCCTTCCACATCAGGTACGTCATTTCGTGGGCGGAAGTTCCACTTCGCGTTCTCATTCGTAGCGCAGCGCGACCATGGGATCCACGCTGGCTGCTTTGCGCGACGGCAGCCACCCGGCCAACAGCGCGACGGCCACGAGCAATCCCGCCGCGACTACAAAAACCACCGGATCGCCAGCCTTCACGCCAAACAGCAGCGATTCCACCACTTTGCCGATTCCGTATGCGGCGATCAGTCCTATGCAGAGGCCCGCGCCCAACATTTCGATGATTTCGCGCAAAATCATCCAGGCAACATTTTTCTGTGTGGCTCCCAGCGCCATGCGAATCCCGATCTCGCGCGTGCGCCGCGCCACCACGTAAGCCATCACCCCGTACAGACCGACCGCCGCCAGCAGCGAGGCCAGCAAGCCGAGGCACAACGAGAAGATTGTGACCAGCCGGTCGGTGAACATGATTTCGTCTACCTGCGCAGTCAAAGTTTTCACGCTGTACACCGGCAAGTCGCTGTCGATTCCTCGCATCAGGTTTCGCACTGTGACGGTCAGCGCCACCGGATCTTGATTCGTGCGCACATAAAATGTAGCGTTACCGGCGTGCTCGCTCTGTGAATACGGCATGAAGGCAAATGGACGAGCCGCCGTCTTCACATCAGTGTTCTTGCTGTCCTTCACTACACCCACGATTTCCGTGTCCAGCTTGACGTCCTTGCCGGCGCCGAATCCAAAGTGCAGCCCAATCGGATTGCGTCCCGCGAAGAACCGCCGCGCCATCGCTTCGTTGATGATTGCAACTTTGGGCGACGTGGCAGATTCAGTTTCGGAAAATTCCCGCCCGTTCAGCAGCGGAATCCCCATGCTGGCCAGGAAATTCGGACCCACCCAGTTTTGATCCACGTTCGTGTCTTCGTCTTCCTGCGCAGTGTATCCCTGCACCGTAACGTTGGCCGACGAATTGCTATTCGCGAGCATGGGTATTTCCGAAGCGCTGGCCGCGCGCACGCCAGGCAGCGGCTCCATGCTTTTTCGTATGCGGTCCACAAGCGCGATCGTCTGCGGCGGCGTATAGCGATTCAGTTCCGGCGAAATCGAAAATTCCAGCACGTGATCCGGACGAACGCCCAGGTCCTGCGTCTTCAAATTCAGCAAACTATGCGCGAACAGTCCGGCGGCGGCCAGCAGCACACCGGTCAACGCAATTTGCAAGACCATCAAGGATTTGCGCACGCGCACGTTGGCTCTGCCGCCGGATACGTTCACCCCTTGATCCTTCAAGACGCTCTGCAAATCGGTGTGCGTGGCGCGAATCGCGGGCGCCAGTCCAAACAAAACACCAGTGAGCAATGAAACCACGCACGCAAAAATCACCACGCGATAGTCAAGCTGCGCCGTGAGACCCGCAGCGCCCTCATTTTCTGGAATCGAATTGACGATCACGCTGAGCGTCCACGAAGCCAGCGCCAATCCCGCCGCGCCGCCCGCCAGCGCAAGCAGCAAGCTCTCGGTCATCAGCTGCCGCACCAGCCGCAGGCGGCCTGCACCGAGCGCGAGCCGCAATGCGATTTCGCGCTGCCGCCCTTCGCCACGCGCAAGCAGCAGGCCGGCTAGGTTGGCGCATGCAATCAGCAGCACCAGTCCCACCATCGCCATGAGCACCAGCAAAGGTTGCCCCGCATCGTGCTGCAGGATTGGGCGGCCATGCGATCCCGTGTCGAGGACCAGGTTGCGATTCACGAATTCCTGGCGGTCTCGCGCAGAGAGCTTCAGGGCCGCAGCATCGCCTTCCATCAGCGCGCGATACAGGGGAGCAATCCCGGCTTGGGCCTTTGCCGCGGACATTCCCGGCTTCAACCGAGCCAACATCGTCACCCAATGGTCATTGCGATCCGCGAACCCGTCCCAATTCGGAGTCATTTGCGCTTTCATGGTTATGGGGATGAACAGGTCCGGCTGTTGACCCACCTGAACGCCCGTAAAACCAGGGCGCGCGACGCCGACAACCGTCAGGGAATTCCCGTTGACAGCGAGTTGCTTATTCAAGATGTTCGGGTCGCTGCCGAAATGCCGCGTCCAGTATCCGTAGCTCAACACCGTCACCGGATTCGCGCCCGGCGCGGTTTCATCTTGCGCGCTAAACACCCGCCCGAGAAACGGCCGCACGCCCAGCACCTGAAAATAGTTTCCCGTGACGAGTTCGCCTTCCGCCAGCTGCGACTGTCCTTGCCCGGCCACGTTCACTTGCAGGTGAAAACGCGCCAGCAAGCCTGCGAATACTTCATTGCGATCGCGCAGGTCCTTGTACATCGGATAGGAGAAGGATGGCCCCCCGTCACTGTCGCTCCAAACGCGGCCGTGGTTTACTCCCGGCGAGGTCAGGACCACGAGCTCGCGCGGACGTTCGACAGGAAGCAAGCGCAGCAGAACTTGATCGGTCAGCGAAAAAATCGCGGCATTCGCACCAATGCCCAGTGCGAGCGTCAATATCGCAACGATCGTAAACAGCGGATTTTTCCCCAGCGTTCGCAGTCCAAACCGAACGTCCTGCAGCAAATTTTCCATTCACGACTCCTCTTTATTCGTAACGAAGCGCGACCATCGGATCCACGCGCATCGCTCTGCGCGCCGGCACATAGCAGGCAAGCAAGGCGACGCCGAGCAGCAAGCCCGCCACCGCTGCGAACGTCAGCGGATCGGTTGCGCTGACGCCAAAAAGCAGGCTGTTCAGCAATGGCGTCAACATCCGCGCAGCCAACGCGCCGATGACCGTGCCCGCTCCTGCCAGCCGCAAACCCCGCGCCAGCACCAGCCGCAGCACTCTCCCCGGATTCGCGCCCAGCGCCATACGGATTCCGATCTCGCGAGTCTGTTGCGCGACGGTGTACGCCAGCACACCGTAAATTCCGATGGCCGCCAGCAGCAACGCCGCGGCTCCGAACAGGCTCAGCAGCGCGGTGCGAAATCTTGGTTGGGCGAGGGAGCTCCCGATGACTGCCTCCATCGGTCGCACTTCAGCGACAGGCAATGCGGAATCAATCCCGCGAATCTGTTCGCGCAGCGCGCTGCTCAAAGCGCTGGGATCGCCATGTGCACGCACGGCAATATCCGCGGCCCAGAACGGATTTTGCACGAACGGCACGTAAATCTGCGCCGATTGCCGCGCGGATAGATCACTGTCCTTTACGTCTCCCACGATGCCGACGATCTCCCGCGTCGCATCCGTCGGATAACCAATAATGATTCGCTGGCCCAGAGCGCTCTGATTGGGGAAAAGTTGCTGCGCCAAACTGGAAGAAATCACACATACCTTTGGGCCACTTTCGGAATCCGCGTCGCTGAATTCCCGCCCACGCAGCAGCGGCACCTGCAGCACATGAAAATAATTCGGGCTGATGGCCACAAAATCCGCGGTGGGCGCATCACTTTTCGTGCGCGGCGGCCGGCCGTCGACCGCAAACGCCAGGTTGATGTAGGAATCGCTCAGCGGCAAAGGAACCGCGACGGCGGCTTCCTGCGCGCCGGGCAGGCCGTTCATCCTTTCCAGTGTCTGCTGGTAGAACGAAATCCATTGCTCCGGCTTCGCATATTGCGCACGCGGCAGGCCGATCCGCGCCGTCAGCAACTGCGCGGGATTGAATCCCACATTCACCTGCTGCAAACGAGCGAAGCTGCGGATCAGCAATCCCGCGCCGACCAGCAGCACAATGGCCAGCGCCGTTTCCGCGACGACAAAAATATTCCGCGCGTGACGACTCGTTCTTCCCTCGCCGGTTCCGCGCGCGCCTTCCAGCGTTTCTGCCAATCGCGATTCCGTGCCGTGCCACGCCGGAGCCAATCCGAAAATCACTCCGGAAAGCACGGACAGCGCCAAGCCAAACGCCAAAACGCGCGCGTCCACCTGAATTTCTGAAATTCGCGGCAGGTCCGCCGGCAGCCAGGCAATCAGGCCCCGCAACGCTGCATACGCCAGCACCAATCCCACCGCGCCGCCGATGACGCTCAACAGCACAGACTCGGTCAGAAATTGCCGCAGCAGCCGCCGGCGTCCCGCGCCCAGCGCCACCCGAATCGCAATTTCTTTTTGCCGCGACGCCGCGCGCGCCAGCTGCAAGCTCGCCACGTTTGCGCAGGCAATCAGAAAAACAAATCCAACAGCGCCCAAAAGGACCAACAAAGCCGTCTGCACATTTCCGGCCATGTCCGCCTGCAAGGAAACGATGCGAATTCCCCAGCCTTTGTTTTCGTTGGGGAATTGCTCGACGAGGCGCTGCTCCCTCGCCGCCATTTCGCTCTGTGCTTGCGCGGCGGTCACGCCGGGTTTCAACCTTCCGAGCGCGGAGAGATAATGGCCCCTCCGTCGCGCGCGCATGTCCGAAAATACGCCATCCTGCCGCAACGGAACCCAAAGTTGCGCCGCACCATCCGGCACGGACGGATGAAAGTACGCGGGCACGATTCCGGCAACGGTGATCGGATGCTGATCGAGCGTGATTGTTCTTCCCACGATTGCCGGATCAGCGCCAAATCTCGCGCGCCACAACGATTCGCTCATCACCACCACGGGATTCGCCTCGAGTGCGTCATCAGAAGCCTGCAGTGTGCGACCCAGCAGCGGTTTCACACGCAACAGGTCGAAATAGTCCGACGTCACCGATCCGGTCGCAATGTTAGTCGGCTCGCCCTGCCCGCTCAGCGCCAGCACATTGCCGCGGACGGCCGCCATCGATTCGAACGCGTCGTTCTGCTGCGCCCAGTCGAGATAATTCGGGTAGGAAACGCCGGTGTTCTGCGCAGGATCTTGCGGCAACGTCTGGTAAACCACAAAAAGGCGATCGGGCTGAGGGTAAGGAAGCGGACGGAGCAGGACGGCGTCCACAACGCTGAAGATCGCCGTGTTCGCGCCGATACCCAGCGCCAGCGTCAATACCGCCACAATCGTGAATCCCGGAATCTTCGCGAGGGTCCGGATGCCATAGCGAAGATCCTGGAGCAATGCTCCCATTGCAGCCCCCTCGGGAAGTGATGAGCGCCGAGCGGAAGGCTCGCCGTCGCTCCTCACTCGTTACCCACGACTCGTCACTCGTATCTGAGCGCCACCATGGGATCCACGCGCATCGCGCGCCGCGCCGGAATGTAACAGGCCGCAAGGGCGACTCCCGCGAGAACCAGGGCGACGCCGCAGAACGTAATCGGATCCGTGGCGCTCACGCCGAAGAGCATGCTCGCCATCAGATGGGTCAACCCGAGCGCCGCCGCAATCCCGATGACCACGCCCAGCAGTGCCATTTTCATTCCTTCTCCCAGCATCAGACCCAGTACGTGGCTGCGCTGCGCGCCCAGCGCGATGCGAATGCCGATTTCGTGCGTGCGCTGGCCCACCACATAAGAAATCACGCCGTAAATCCCGATGCTCGAGAGCAATAGCGCGAGCGCCGCGAATACTCCCAGCAAAATCATCGAGAATCGGCGCGCCGCGAGCGAATCCGCGACGATATCCTCCAGCGGCTTGGTTTCGTAGATCACGTTCTCGCCATTCAATTTCTCAATGGCCTCGCGAATCGCCGGCAGCATCCCCGCCGGCGACCCCTTCGTCCGCACGACGACCTCCGACTGAGGGGGTCCAGTCCAGAATTGGTCGGGAATCTGCATTAAGGGCATGTAGGCTTGCGCGACAATCGGATGGTTCGCGTCGCCATCCGTATCCAGGCCCCAGTGCTTTACGTGGCCTACGACGCCCACAACCTCCGGTTGCGTATTGATGATGCCGATGTTGATGCGCTTTCCGATAGGATCCTGTTTCGGAAAATATTCGCGCGCGAAACTTTCGTCAATCACGACCACCGCCGGCGAATGTTCGTTATCATCCTGCGTGAAAAAGCGTCCACGGTGCAGAGGGATTCCCATCGCGCTTAAGTAATCGGGTTCTGCCAAATAAAAAAGAGACTGCTTCATGCCACTCTGATCCGCCGGCTTGGGTTCGCCACCAAGCCAAAAAGGAAATTCGTTATCACCAGTCATCGGCAATGCCCCGCCTGTGGACGAAACCATTTCTACGCCGGGTATGCTCCGCAATCTTTCATCCAGGTCGCGAATGGCGTTTCGGCTGGTCGTTGCGTTTGTGCCGAGAGAAGGCGAGAGCGACACGGCGAACGTCAAGACTCCCCGCGGATTGAAACCCGGATTCACATTCCAAAGATCCAACAAGCTGCGAATCATCAACCCTGCACCGATCAGCAGCACCAGCGCCATGGCCATTTCGACCACGACGAAGACGCCCTGCGCCCGGTGCCGCGCTCCGCTCGCTCCGCGTCCGCTCTCCTTTAATGTTTCCTGCAGGTTCGGCCGCGATATTTTTAGCGCGGGCGCCAGGCCAAAGAGAACTCCCGCCAAAACCGAAGCCAGCAAAGTAAAAATCAAAACGCGTCCGTCCACTCCAACGTCTTGCGCCCGCGGCAAAGTTTCCGGCAGCACTTTTAGCGCCGCCCCAGTTCCCCAAGCAGCCAGCAACAAACCCAGCGCTCCGCCGGCCACCCCCAGCAGTACGCTTTCCGTCAGCAACTGCCGAATCACGCGCGATTGGCTGGCACCCAAAGCCGCGCGAATCGCAAATTCTCGCGAGCGCTTGGTTGCGCGTGCCAGTTGCAGGTTCGCGACGTTCACGCACGCGATGAGCAACACAAATCCCACCGCTCCCAGCAACACCCACAAGAACGGCTGCACATCTCCAACGATGTCCTTCTTCAGCGGCACCAGGCTGATGCCCGCGCCTTTGTCCGCGTCGGGATACGCCAGCGCCAGATTATTCGCGATCTGATTCATGTCCGCCTGCGCCGCCGCCAGCGTTACGCGCGGTTTCAATCGGCCGACCGCGCGCATTCCTTCGTGCACGTCACGACGCTGGAACAGCGGATCTTTGAAACCACCGATGGGAACAAATACATCCTTGCCGCTGCCAAAATTCGTGGCCTCCAGCTGGAAACCAGCGGGCACTACGCCAATCACCGTGTAGCCGCCGCCATTCATGGTGATTCTCTTCCCAATAATGTCCGGTGCGGAGCCGAACTTGCGCTGCCACAATCCGGCGCTGATTATTGCCACCGGCGCGGTACCGAGGCGATCATCGTCCGCAGTAAAAAGGCGCCCACGACTCGGATCCACTCCCAGAATCTGGAAGAACCCCGCGGAAACCATGCCCACGCGCACGCGTTCGGCTTCTCCCCTTCCCGTGATGCTGAAATCATCGCTGCGATAAGCTGCCAGGGATGCGAAGCTGGAATTGCTGCGCTGCCAATCCAGAAAATTCGGATAAGAGATGGACGAGCTGTCGAAATTCGCGGTCTTCTCGGAGAGGACCACCAGTTCGTTCGGTCGCGGAAAAGGCAGAGGCCGCAGCAGCACACCATTGACCACCGAAAAAAGCGCCGTATTCGCGCCGATTCCCAGCGCCAGCGTCAGCACCGCGATCAGCACGAAGCCTGGGCTCTTCAGCAGAACGCGCGCCGCGTATTTCAGGTCTTGAAGCATGCTTTCCATCTCCGAATACCTCCAGGCACACAGATCCATCTGCGTCGAAAAACCTTTTTCAGACGCTTTACTGGCTGAGTTTTCAGAATTCCTCTAGACGCTCGCGGTGCGCGTGCCCAGAGTTTCTTCGACGATGCGGCCGTCGAACAGGTGAATGGTGCGGTCCGCGATGCTGGCGTAGCGTGGATCGTGCGTTACCATGCAGATCGTGGCGCCCTCGCGGTGCAATTGACGAAGCAGGTCCACCACCGCTTCGCTGTTCTTGGAGTCCAAGTTTCCGGTTGGTTCGTCAGCCAGCAGAATCGAAGGCGAGCCCACCAGTGCGCGCGCCACCGCCACGCGCTGCTGCTGACCGCCAGACAGTTGCGACGGATAATGCTTCATGCGGTGCGCCATGCCCACGCGTTCCAGCACTTCCTGCACGCGTTTCTTGCGTTCCGCCGCGGCCATGCTGCGATAGGTGAGCGGCAACTCTACGTTCTCGTACACCGTCAGATCGCCAATCAAATTGAACGCCTGAAAGATGAACCCGATCTCGCGGTTGCGAATGCGCGTGCGGTCCGATAACGATAGATTCGCCACCGCCTGCGTGTTGATCCAGTAATTGCCTTCGGTGGGCGAATCCAGCAGGCCCAGAATCGAAAGCAGCGTGGATTTTCCGCAGCCGGAAGGTCCGGCGATGGAGAGAAATTCTCCATTCTTGATTTCCAGATGGACGCCGCTCAACGCGTGCGTCTCCACTTCATCCGTATAGAAAACTTTGGTCACGCCATCGAGGCGAATCAGCCCTTGTTCTGTCGTAGTCATTCTGCGCTCCTTCGAATCTCAGTTCCAAGAGTAGGTACGAGTCTGGCGTCCAAAAAAGTTCCCTGCATTACAGCAATCCCTACTTCAGTTGCACGCGATCGTAGTTGTCCCAAGCCGACATATCGGAAAGGATCACCTTGTCGCCGATCTCCAGACCCTTCACGATTTCCACGGTGTTCACCGACGTGCGGCCCAGCTGCACCTGCACGCGCACAGCTTCCTTGCCGTCATCCACCACCTTGAAGATTCCCACGGTGCTGTTGGCTTCGCCGTGCACTGGACGTTCGACGTACAGCACATCCGCAAGCCGCTCGATTTCCACAGTCCCTTCCACGCTCAAATCCGGTCGCGCGCCTGTCGGCAACGGACCATCGAGTCCCACGTCCACAGTGACCGTTCCATTCACCACGGAGGGGTCGTAGCGCGTGACGTGTCCGGGAATGATTCCGTTGTGCGTATCCACGGTAGCCTTCTGCCCGATCAGAATATCTTTCGCCTGGGTCTCGGCAATCTTCAGTTGCGCCTTCAAATGGGAGGGCTGCGTCACGCGCGCCAGCACCGTGCCCATGGTCACCTTCTGCCCCACTTCTACGTCGAGCTCCTGCAACATGCCGTCGATTCCAGGCCGGATATGCAGCTGGTCCATTTGCGATTTCTTCAGCTCGTACATCGCGCGCTTTTGATTTACGGTCGCTTCCTGTACGGCGAGCTGCGATACGATGGAGTTATCGAATGTCTCCACTTCTTTCTGGGCCAGGTCATTTTCCTTGGCCAATTCCTCGGCCTGCACCTGCGCAGTTTTCACATCCAGTTGCGGGGCCAGCCCGTTCGCTCCCAGCTGTTCTTTTGTCTGCCGGACCATTTCCGCCGTGCGATATTGCGAAGAAATGTTCGCGGCCGCGGTGCGCTTGTCCATCAGCTGGTTTTGCAGCTGGGCTTTGGTCTGCTCGTAGGCTGCTTGCGCGCCCTTCAATTGATACTCCGCGTCCAGTGTCTCTTGTTGCAGCTGAGGATTGACCAAATCAAAAATCACGGTGTTCGCTTTGACGGGAGTGCCTGGCAGAAGATAGCGCGTCTGCACCTGCCCATCGGTCGCCGCAGGTATCAGCCGGATGGTTTCCGGTACCAGCGTTCCCAGGCCGCGAACATCGCGCAGCATCGGTCCCCGCTTCACCGTACCTTGCCACACGGTGCCGCCATCCACGCTCGGCGCGGCCGGCTTCAGCCGCGAAAGCGCATACGTCATCAGCGGAATCAACACCACCGCCGCGGCGATGTAGGCAATGCGCCGCATCTTCTTTTTGTGCTTAATCTCTGGTCTAACGATGTCCACGGATACCAACCTCGCATATATACATCGCAAATCGAATTCCGGTGTTACAACTCATATAACTTGTTTATATTGTGCTATTTAGAGGGGTATTGCAAGTGCACAGCAGGCCCAGTTTGCCCGGTCATGGGAATCGTCCGTCCCGTTATCGGACAGATTGACGCTTGTTCCAACCAGCGTCGTTTTGACGGTTTCGGGCTGTCTTGAGAAGCTGCACTGATTGGTTCACGCTCGAAGGTTTCGAGGCATCGCTCGCCGCCCGCGAATCAACCATGCCCGCAGCCTCCACTTTAGACGGCCGAACCAGAGAAAAGCTTAAGACTCCGTACTGGCGCGAATCTCCTGCCAGCGCTTGGGGCGCTTCTTGGCGTCCAGAACCTTCTTGCGCAGGCGAATGGATTTCGGCGTGACCTCGACAAATTCGTCGTCCGCAATGAACTCGATGGCTTTTTCCAGCGTCATGTCGCGCGGTGGAATCAGCCGGATGGCCTCGTCAGCCGAGGAAGAGCGCATGTTGGTCTGCTTTTTTTCCTTGGTGACGTTCACGTTCATGTCGTCTTCGCGCGCGTTCTCACCCAGGATCATTCCTTCATACACTTCGATCGCTGGTCCAACAAACATTTCGCCGCGTTCCTGAATACCCCAGATGGCGTAAGCAGTGGAAACGCCCGCACGATCAGACACCAACGCGCCGGTCAATCGCATGGCCATGTCGCCGGCATATTCCGTCCAGCCTTCCAGCAGGGAATGAATCAGCGCCGTGCCGCGCGTATCCGTCATCAATTGGCTGCGCAATCCGATCAGCCCGCGCGAAGGTATGCTGAATTCCATGCGCACGCGCCCGGAATTGTGGTTGACCATTTTTTTCATTTCGCCACGGCGGTTGCCCAGCAGCTCCATCACGATGCCAATGAAATTTTCCGGGCAATCCACAATTAACAATTCCAGCGGCTCCAGGCGCCGGCCGTTTTCCGTGCGCACCACGATTTCCGGCTTGCCCACCATCAGCTCGTATCCCTCGCGGCGCATGGTCTCAATCAGAATCGCCAGTTGTAATTCGCCGCGCCCCAGCACGCGAAAAGCGTCCGTTGTACCAGTGTCTTCCACGCGCAGCGAGACGTTGGTCAGCAATTCCTTTTCCAGACGAGCGCGCAGGTCGCGCGAAGTCACATACTGTCCCTCGCGGCCAGCAAAAGGCGACGTATTAATCGTAAACACCATGGTCAGCGTGGGTTCGTCAATCGTGAGCGGTTCGAGAGGCGCCGGATTAGCAAGGTCGGTGATCGTCTCGCCAATTTGAATGCCTTCCACGCCCGCGATAGCGACGATGTCTCCCGCCATCACCTGCTCGGCCTCATCGCGTTCCAAACCGCGAAACGTAAAGAGCTTGGTAATTTTCGTGGGCTGAATTTTTCCGTCCAGCTTGACGATCCCCACTTCCGTGCCGCGCAGCAAAGTTCCACCGAACACACGAGCAATCGCCACTCGCCCAAGAAAGTCGCTGTAATCGAGGTTCGTCACCTGAATCTGCAGCGCGGCGGCCGGATCACCCGATGGCGGTGGAATGGATTTGACGATCTGCTCGAACAGCGGCTGCAAAGTCGTCGAATCGTCGCCCACTTTCCAGTGAGCCACACCCAATTTCGCGTTGGTATAAATCACCGGGAAATCGAGCTGGTCTTCGGCGGCATCCAGGTCAATGAACAGGTCGTAGATCTCATCCAGCACAGCGGCAGCGCGCGCGTCCGGGCGGTCAATCTTATTCAGCACCATGATCGGCGGCAATTTCGCGGCAAGCGCCTTTTGCAGAACGTAGCGCGTCTGCGGCAGCGGCCCCTCACTGGCATCCACCAGAACCAGTACGCCATCCACCATGCGCAGCGCGCGTTCCACTTCACCGCCAAAATCGCTGTGGCCCGGCGTATCCACAATGTTGATCTTGGTCCCTTGGTATTCGATCTCGGTGTTCTTGGCGAGAATGGTGATGCCGCGTTCGCGTTCCAGATCGTTCGAATCCATCACGCGCTCCACCAGTTCCTGGTTGGCGCGGAAAATTCCGCTCTGCCGCAGCATGGCATCCACCAGAGTGGTTTTGCCGTGGTCCACGTGCGCAATAATAGCGATATTACGGATGCTTTTCGTCATTGGATGACTGCCAAAAAAAGGGTTTACGAGCGCGGTCTTTGCATCCCTGATCGAATCCCGTGCAGACCGTTCCAGAAGGGGTATCCAGGAGCAACAAACGCACCTTTATATTATCATGCGCAGCGCGAACCCGCTATCTCTGGCCGCCACGGCCGGCGCCTTTGCGATTTTCATTGTGTTATTCTCCGCCGTGCGCGCAGTTCCAGAAGCGCTGCGAGGAGAGGAATCCATGGGCGTTAGCGTGAATCCAAATATGGTCACAACTGCATTCGATTTGCCGGGATATCGCATCGTGAAAAGCTTCGGGCTCGTTCGCGGCGTCACCGTGCGCTCGCGCAGCATTCTGGGCACCATCGGCGCTTCGCTGGAGACTCTGGTCGGCGGCAACATCACTCTCTTCGAAGAAATGTGCGAAAAAACACGCGAGGAATCCCTCGAACTGATGATGGAGCACGCCAGCCAGCACGGCGCGAACGCCGTCATTGGCATGCGTTACGACGCCACCGAAGTAATGCAAGGCGTCACCGAAGTGCTGGCCTACGGCACCGCCGTTCAGGCAGAACGCACGGCGCCCTAGTCAGCCGTCCGCGACGCACGGCGGCGTGCCACGCTCCCGCTCGTCGAGGCCCGGCGAAATTTCGGCGCGAGCTAGGCGCAACGCCCGCGCCAGCTCGATAGCACATGGCGCGGGCTCGCCCGCAGGCTTACAATAAGCCGTTTGCTCATAGGGGAGGCACCTCAGCATGAACCGTTCCGTTAAGCTCATCTCTGCGCTCGCCGCTTTCGGTTTGATTGCCGCCGCTCTGGCGGTTCGCGCGCAAACTCCGAAAACGCAAACCGTGGAATTTCCCAGCGGCAAGGAAACCATCGGCGGGTTCCTCGCCGTGCCGGACAAGCCCGGCACCTACCCCGGCATAATCGTGATCCACGAATGGTGGGGATTAAACGATTGGGTGAAAGAACAGACTGAAAAGCTCGCCGCCCAGGGTTACGTGGCGCTGGCGGTTGACCTCTACCGCGGCAAGGTCGCCGCTGACCCCTCTGAGGCTCACGAGCTGATGCGCGGCTTGCCGCAAGACCGCAGTATTCGCGACATGCAAGCCGCCTTCGATTACTTGTCGGCCCGCAAGGACGTCAAGCCCGGCCGCATCGGCTCGATCGGTTGGTGCATGGGCGGCGGACTGGCGTTGCAGTTCGCGATCCACCAGCCGCGCCTGGGCGCATGCGTGGTGAATTACGGTTCGCTCCCCACCGATCCGAACGACATTCAACAGATCCTCGCGCCCGTCCTGGGAAATTTTGGCGCGGATGACAAAGGCATCACGCCCGCAGACGTTCAGGCATTCGACAAAACTATGAAAGGCCTCAACCGCCGCATTGACGTGAAAATTTATCCGGGCGCTGGCCACGCGTTCGAGAATCCGAACAACACCAACGGCTACCGTCCAGAAGCCGCCGCCGATGCGTGGAAGCGCACCCTGGCGTTCCTGCACAATGCGCTGGGGTAGGTTTACCGCCGTGTGATTCGCGTGACGGAGGCTTTGCCTCCCGGTAAATGTGGGTCGGAACCGAACGCCCATGAGAATCATCCAACAGTCGAGAATAGGCACCGTGGGCAACAGCAATCAAAAAGAAAGGAGAAATGAAAATGAAGACCAAAACCGACCAAAAGAACCCACCAGCCAGCCAACTCCAGGCAGGTTCGGAACGCGCTCGGCCCATACTGCACCAGCACGCCAGCGAGATTCAGCCCTATGGCAAAATTGCCAAGCTGCCGATCGCGCTGGATCAGCGGGTTTGCGCCACCAGCGTGGAACTGCTGAATCAGATCCTCGCGGATACCATGACTTTGCGTGACATGTACAAAAAACATCACTGGCAGGTCGCCGGGCACACCTTTTATCAGCTGCACCTGCTCTTTGACAAACATTTCGAAGAGCAGTCCGAGTTGGTGGACGCCATCGCGGAACGAATCCAGCTTCTGGGCGGCATCAGCATCGCCATGGCACCCGACGTCGCGGAGACCACCTTCATTCCTCGTCCGCCGCGCGGCCGCGAAGAAGCTCCGGTGCAAATCTCCCGCTTGCTCGAAGCGCACGAAATTATCTTGAAGGAAGCCCGCACCGTGGCCAAGCAAGCCTCCGATGCAGGAGACGACGGCACCAACGATTTGCTGGTGAGCCAGATTATCCGCACCAACGAACTGCAGGTGTGGTTCCTCGCTGAGCATCTGGTGGACGTCCCGGTCGTCCGCGCCGATAACGCTAAGGCAGCCGCGTCCGGCTCTTAATCGCAGCTCGTATCTGGCCCATTCCAGAAGGAGGCACGCAGATGCCAGCTTGTACGCACCGCAATCAGATTCGCGAGGTGAGCCCGCATACCCACGGTTGCGAGGAGTGTTTGAAAACGGGCGACACTTGGGTTCACCTGCGCCTGTGTTTAGAGTGCGGCCACGTCGGCTGCTGTGATTCATCCAAGAATAAACACGCTACCAAGCATTTCCATCACACCAAACACCCCATCATGAAATCAATCGAGCCAGGGGAGAGCTGGGGCTGGTGTTACATTGACGAAGTGGAGCTGGACTTCGCGTAATCGAGCGAAGTCCAGTCCCACATTCTCTGAGGGATCCGCTCCCGGAGCAATCGCGGGATTAGGATCCGCTCAATGGATTCCGCGCGCCGTGTTGCGCGAACCTGCTCCCCGCTTCGGCCACTGCCCGTCCAATCCTCCGTTGCTTTCCGTATCTTGGATCGCGAACAGCTTGCCTTCGCCATTCTGGAAATAAATTGTGCCGTCATCAGCAATCGTCGGTGAGAAGACTTGCCCGCCCGTCGCGAATTTCCATTTCAATTTACCGTCGCTACCGATCGCGTACAGATTGTGGTCGGTACCGCCCAGATATACGGTTCCATTCTTGGCGAGTGCGGGCGTGGAGAGAATTTCCCCTCCAGTCGAAAATTTCCATTTCACTTTTCCGTTCGGATCGAGCGCGTACACGCTGCCGTCAGCGCTGCCGAAATACAGCGTCCCATCCGTTGCGATTGCAGGCGACGCAACTAGGTGGCCCTTAAGTGAGAATGACCATTTCCCACTGCCGTCCGCGTTGAGCGCTGTGAGCACTCCGTTCCCACCCACATAAATTGTTCCGTCGCTGGCCAACGCGGGCTCGCCGCCTGCGTCAATATTTTGCAGCCATTTCGTGCTGCGATCGCGCGAGTAGGCCGCCAGCCCATGGTCCAACACCGAGTACGTCGTGCCGTCCTGCGCAAATGAGAAAAAGTACCCGACGATGTGCGCGCTTAGATCAGCTCCTTTCCCGTCAATGTGCACGGGAACTGCGGACCCGCCCATGGCTACGAAAACCGTGCCGTCATAGGCCTCGCTCAGCTGGCTGACGCGTTCGCGCGAAACTGCGCCGGGTTTCTGGTTACCGTCCGGGTCCAGTTCCATCGCACCCCCAACGATTCTCCCCACTTCGGCCGTCTCGTCGCACCAAATGTTTCCGTTGTCATCTACCAGCACGAAGCGAATCGGAAATGCGGGCGACTGATATTGCGCGCGATAAAACCATTTCTGGGTCCCGTCCGGACGCACGGCGTAAAGCCCAGAGTTGCCCGGTACGTAGAGCGTGCCATTGCTGCCGATGGCCGGAGATTGATCGTCGAAAAAGTCGCCGCGCGGCACTTGATGAAGCGCCCCGGTGGAAAATTCCCATTTTTTCGTCGGAGCAGCCGAGGACGACGCAAGAGTTGGCCCGGATGAGTGGCACGAAGCCAAAATCGTCAGACTGCAGGCCAGCAACGGGAGCGACGCCCCGGAACGAAAATGGTTTCTCATCGCGCGAGGATAGCCCGAATGCCCATCGGTGTCGTAGGCGGGCGAATGCATATTGCCCTTCCCGTTAGCCAGGTTGATCATTCGGAAGCAAAAACCAAGACAGCCAAGCCTCGGCTGCGAATCCGAAATCCGGTAGCGATGCATGGTGGAAGCAGCCGGTGGGAACAGCCCAATGGAACGGTAGGCCCGTGCGGGCTCGAACCGCACACCTCCACCGTGTCCATTGTGTGGTCAGAAAGCTAAATACCTTTGCCTGCTTTGCTCTTCCGGTTCTGACCATCTCAAGCTCAAGAATGTCCCTAAATGATTGAGTTTTGGTGACGAATTGGTGGCGAATTTTACGACAAGCAGGATCGTCGAAACGTTATCTCATTCGATCGCGCGGCCTTCTCAGGTACGTTGGCTGGTCTTCACTACCAAACGTACACCGCGCTAATTCGCCGAGGACCGGAGCGGTCTCCGATCCGAAGGAATCAAACGGAATGGCAAAGCACCTAGACGAGTTCCAGACTAAACGCAAGGGAACGTGGGGAACCGACCCGAAGCCAGTTTATAATGTACGCGGCTCACGTCGGATGCGAAGAGGACCATGCCCACGTTGGAATCACCGCATGTAATCAATATCGAGGATCTGAGGCGGCTGGCGCAGCGACGGCTGCCTAGAGCGGTGTTCGACTACATGGACGGCGGCGCAGCGGACGAAGTGACGCTGCGGGAGAATTGCCGCGCATTTCAGGAAGTCGTGCTGCGCCCTCGGCAAGCGGTAGCTAACGAGAACTGCGATTTGCGCACGCGCGTGGTGGGGCAGGAGATTTCGTTTCCGGCGATCCTTGCGCCGGTTGGGTACAGCCGGTTGATGCATCCGGGCGGAGAGGTGGCTGCGGCGCGCGCGGCTGGGGAGACGGGGACGGGATTCGTACTCTCGACCATTTCCGGCCACAAGTTGGAGAAGGTGAAGGAGGCTTCTAGCGGGCCGATTTGGTATCAGCTCTATGTGGTCGGGGGACGCGCGGCAGCGGAAGCGGCTATTGAACGAGCGCGTGTGGCGGGATTTTCCGCGCTCGTGGTAACAATTGATACGCCGGTGGCGGGGCTGCGCGAGCGCGACGTGCGGAATGGCGTGAAAGAGCTGATGGGCAGCTCGTTGCTGGCAAAGGTTCCATTCCTGCCGAACGTTCTAGCGCATCCTGGATGGCTCGCGGCATTTCTCGCCGACGGCGGCGTGCCGAAGCTCGAGAATATTGTTACAGCAAACGGCGAGGCCATGCCCATGACGGACGTGGCCGCGGCGCTGGCAAGCGCGGTGGTGACTTGGGATGATTTGCGCTGGCTGCGCAAGGCGTGGCGGGCGCCGATCATCGTGAAGGGCGTGCTCACGGGCGACGACGCGCGACGGGCGATTGATGAAGGAGCCGAAGGCGTGGTCGTATCCAATCACGGCGGTCGCCAACTGGATGGCGTGGCAGCGACGCTGCGAGCGTTGCCGGAGATTGTCGCGGCCGTGAACGGGCAAGCGGAAGTATTAATGGATGGAGGAGTCCGCCGCGGCTCCGACATTGTGAAAGCGATTTGCATGGGAGCGCGAGCCGTGCTCGTGGGGCGCGCCTACGCGTATGGTCTGGGCGCCGCTGGACAAGCCGGAGTGAGGCGAGCGCTCGAGATATTACGCACGGAAATGGAGCGAACGATGAGGTTGCTAGGTTGCGCGTCGGTGGCGGAACTGAATTCGTCGCTGGTAGAGGTGCCGGACGACCGGCGGGTAAGCGGGCCCGACTGAGTGGCAGGGCATACTGTGCCGCAAGCAATGCGCTTAGGCGATGCACCCGTTGCGGAGCGCACAAGATCGTTTTCAAACAGCGATGCAGAGCAATTCGATATTTCCGCTTCTAACGATTGGGGCCCAGCGCGTACAAGCCCCCGTCAACAAGAATCGTTTGGCCGGTAACTGCGGTGGCGGCGGACGCCAGGAAAAAGGCGGCTTCTGCGCATTCGGCAACGGTGGCTAGTCTCTTCAGCGGCGTCACGCCTTCTTCGACTTGAAATACTGAATCGGAATCAGGACGACCGGCAAATTGCGTGTGGATGAGTCCGGGAGAAATCGCGTTGACGCGAATTTCGGGGGCGAGAGCGCGCGCGAGCGATTTGGTCATGGTGAGGACGCCGGCTTTGGCGGCTGCGTAGGCGATCGAACTGCCTACGCCAGTAGAACCTGCTACGGACGCAATATTTACGATCGCGGCGCCGGGTTGCTTGCGCAAGAACGGAACGGCGGCGCGAATGCAGTAGAAAACGGCGCGCAGATTGATGTCGAAGGTTTTGTCCCAGATGTCGTCTGTGAGTTCATCCAGATTGCGGTGCGGGACACGCGTGCTCCAGCCAGCGTTATTGATTAAGACGTCCAGGCGTTCGAATTCGCGGTCGACTTGCGCGAGCATGGCGCGGACTTCGGCATCGCTCGAGACGTCGGCCTGAACCGCAATGGCCTTTGCTCCGGCCGAGCGGAGCTGCGAGACAAGCTCTTCGGCTGGAGCGCGCGATATGCGGTAGTTCACGGCGACTTTGGCGCCAGCGCGCGCGAAGCGCTCCGCGATGGCGCGCCCAATGCCGGTGGCGGAGCCGGTTACGAGCGCCACTCGTCCTTCCAGCGTCGTTGTCATGAGGATTCCTGCCGCGACTGCGACTACTTCTTTTCGATTTGATCCGCAAACTGCGTTGCATCCTGGTACTTCACGGTCTGCAAATGCTCGCAATACAAGACCAACTCGCCGGGCATCTTGAAAACTTCGTAAGAAACTTTGACCATTCCCATGGTTGGGTACTTCGGGCGCTTTTCGAGATTGGTGCGGATCGTATAAATCGTGTCGCCGAGGAAAACTGGCTTGATGAAACGAAGCTTGTCGTAGCCGTAGCTGAAGGTGTGAATGTTGTTGTGCGCCATCAGACCGAGGCCCACGCTGAAGACCATCGCGCCGGCAACCAGGCGCTTGCCAAATATGCCTTCTTGTCTCGCGAAGATTTCGTCAGCGACGTAGGGGTGCATGTCCAACACGAGAGCATTGAAGGCCATGCTTTCGCCTTCCGAGATTGTGCGCCGGATAGAGCGGGCGCGCAGCCCGACTTCAAAATCCTCGTAGAGCCAGTCTTCCTGATTCCAGATGCGAATGGCTTCGTGTTTGGCGGGATCGGGGTTAGGGTTCGTCACGTTCGTTCCTCTCTTGCTCGCGATTGAATTTGTTCATGCGAATTTCTTCCTGCGCGGGTGGCGGCCAGTGCGAGACGTTCGGAAAACTTTTTGTTGAGCGAGTCGATCAGTTGCAGATCGGAGGTTTCGCCCTTCAGACAGCGATTGATCTCGAGGCCGGCGGCTTCGAAAAAGCGCACGAATCCATTGAAACGCGGGCGCACGTAGGATTTCCGCAGAGTTTCCAGCGTGTCCGAAAAAAAACCGCACGCGGCGGCATTGACTTCCGGGTCGAGCCAAGCGGCGAGGCTGGCAGGTTGGCCGCCATCCTTCACGTAGGTTCCGCGCTGGTGCTGGGGACTGGCGAGCCATTTGGCGTAGGCCACTGCTTCTGCGCGATGAGGACTCTGCTTGCTGACAGCCACTCCGGTGCCCCCAAGTTGCGTGCCGGCGCAGCCGATTGCGCCAGCCGCGGGAGCGTTGGTGAATTGCAAACGCACGGAATTTTCGCGGCGAGAATAATTGGAATAGCCGTACGCCCAGGGGCAATACACGGCGTCGGATTCGGCGACCATGTGGTCGTACATCTGGATGGGGTTCCAGGCGGTGGATTGAGGATGCGCGATGGCGATTAGCGCGTGCAGGCGATCGAGCGCTTCGCGCGCGACGGCGAAGTCGACGAATGGATCGGCATTTTCGGCGATGGGATGGCCCAGATTGGCGGTCAGCGTGAAGAAAACGCTGATCGCATCTATGGGGCAGGCCGCGACGACAACGAATTTGCCCCTGGCGCGCGCCTTATGCCCAAACTGAAGAACTTCGTCAAACGTTTTCGGTGGCTCCGAGGCGAGCTGTCGCAGAAGGTCGGGGCGATACGACGCGACCTGCGTTGCGGCATCCACCGGCAAGGCCCAGAGGGCGTCCGCGTAACGGTAGGATTCCGCCGAGGGTCCGACAGAATCGCGCGCAAGGCTGGCGTTTTCATCCGGGCTGAGAAACGGGTTCAGCTCTACCAGCACGTCGTGAGCGGCGGCAAATCCTACGAAAGGATGATCCAGGATGATCAGATCGTAGCGATCGAGATATTGTTCAATCGGAGCTTCGCCGAATTCACGCAAAGTGCGGCGATCCCAATGGATCTTAATTCCGGGATGGGAATTCTCGTACTCCGGAGCGCCTTTCCGCAGCGGCGCGTAGCCACGCGGGTGGTCCCAGGTCAGTCCTTTTAGTGTGACGTCCACATTCTCCTCATTGGCGCGCGTTCTGGTTGTCGCGTCATGCTTTGTCCGGCACCGGTTTCATTTGGACGACGAGGATGTGTTCGCAATACATGACGACTTCGCTGCGTTGGTTGATTACTTCGCAGGCTTCGATGACGCGACCGCAATCGGGGCGTTTGGGGTCTGGCTGCTTTTCTCTGATCGTGACGCGCGTGTGGATCGTATCGCCGATGAACACCGGTTTCGGAAAGCGCAAGCGGTCGTAGCCGTAGGTGAAAGCGACGGGGTTGATCTGGCCGGCGGTGAGGCCGATTCCGATGGCGAAGGTCATCGTGCCGTGGGCGATGCGTTGGCCGAAGGGGGTTTCGCGCGCGAATTCGGCGTCCACGTGATGGGGGAAATAATCTCCAGTGTGGCCCGCGTGGAAGACAAGATCGGTTTCCGTAACCGTGCGGCCGGAAGTATTTCGCTGCGCACCGACTGCGTAATCTTCGAAGTACTCCGTTTTCGTCATGGCTCAGCCTCCGGTGCCCGTGAGCTGCGCTTTGCGCCCGCCGATGGCTATGGATAGCGCCCGGCTCGCTGCCTGGAGCGCTGCTTTCACTTGCGCTGGCCCAACGCGGTCTCCGATGCGCGGCAGAAATGGAACGGAGAGAGCCGCGATGGCTTCGTGATGCTGATTGAGAACTGGGTAGCTGATATTCACGACGCCTGCGACCTGATAGCTGGCCATTTCTTCGTAGCCGAGTTCGCGGATGCGCGTGAGGTGTTCCCGCAAATCCGCTGGAAGTGGCCGGTCGGTTCGGCGTTTCCACGCAGTCAGGGAACGCGCGCGCGCTTCATCGGGCTGAAAGGCGAGGATGAGATGCCCGGACGCGGTGTTCAAGAGATCAATTTTCGCGCCGAGTTTCAAGGCGAAGCCCGCGCTGCCGGGGGCGTCCACCTGGGTGATGATGACGACTTCTCCGTCGCTGGGCATTGCCAGATGACATGACTGGCGGGTTTTATGTGCGACTTCTTCCAGCAGCGGGCGCGCCTTGGCGATAAATCGCTGCAGGGGATGGTGCCGGTGCGCGAGTTCAAAAAGCTTCAGCGTGAGTTGGAATTGTTCGTCGGGCAGCACCTGGGAAATATAGCCACGCTCGGCGAGGCAAACGAGCATGCGGAAAATTTCGCCGACGGTGCGACCGAGGCGGCGAGCGACCTGACTGGTGGTGAGGCCGTCCGGTTCGGAGGCAAATAGCTCCAGGATGTCTAAACCCTTGTCCAGGGCGGGGGCGGTGTAGCGTGCGCGGGGGAGAAGCGCCGAGGAGTGGACCCTCCGTTTGAGACGTGCCGCTCGCATAGGACTGTACGGCAGTGTACACGATAATTTCTCTAATGAAAATAGTATTTCATATATGCAATACTACAATCTAGGCGGGCGGAACTTGAGGTTAGGCAAATGACGACAACCGGATCCTCGACGAATTTTTTGCAAGATCAGCCATTACAAGGGCTGCTGGTCTTGGATTTCAGCCAATTTCTGTCTGGACCGCTGGCTACGCTTCGGCTCGCGGATCTGGGCGCGCGCGTGATCAAGATCGAGCGGCCTGGGCAAGGCGACCTGGGACGAACGCTCTATTTGAGCGACACGGATATCAATGGCGAAAACACGCTATTCCACGCCATTAATCGGAACAAGGAGAGTTTGGCGGCGGACTTGAAGAATCCCCGCGACATAGAAAAGCTGCGCCGCTTGATCGCGCGCGCGGACGTGATAGTGCAGAATTTTCGTCCGGGTGTGATCGAGCGGCTCAAGTTGGATTACGAAACGGTGGCGCAAACCAATCCGCGCATCGTTTACGGATCGGTGAGCGGTTACGGTGACGCAGGGGCATGGCGCGACCGGCCGGGCCAGGATCTGCTGGCGCAGGCGCGATCGGGGATTATGTGGTTGAGCGGCGATGAAGGCGACCCGCCGACTCCGTTCTCACTGGCGATTGCGGACATGCTGACGGGGCACAATCTTTGCCAGGGAATTCTGGCGTGCCTGGTGCGGCGCGGAGTTACGGGACGAGGCGGGCTTGTGGAGGTCAGCCTGCTGGAGTCCTTGATGGACTTTCAATTCGAAGTTCTTACTACGTACATGAACGATGGACGGCGGCTGCCGCGGCGCGGGGCATTTCGCAATGCGCACAGCTATCTGGCGGCGCCTTACGGCGTGTACGACACGAAAAATGGGCATCTGGCGTTGGCAATGACGCATCTTCCATCGCTTGGGACGTTGCTGGAGATTCCGGCGCTGACCCCAATCAAAGACTCCGCGGCAGGCTTTAAGCGGCGGGACGAAATTAAACGGCTGATCGCGGACCGGCTGCGCGGAGAGAGTACCGAGCACTGGCTGGGTATTTTGGACGCCGCGGATATCTGGTGTTCGGAGGTGTTGGACTGGCCGAAACTTCTGAGCAGCGAGGCGTTCCAGCAGCTCGACATGCTGCAAACGCTTGCGAACGGAAAGGGATTGGAAATTCTTACGACGCGCTGCCCGTTTCGTTTGGACGGGCGCGTACTGAAAAGTCGAAGGCTTGCGCCAAAAATGGGCGAGCATACCGAACTAATTGCGAAAGAATTTGCGCTGTAGGCTTCTAGAATCTTCCAAATTTCCGGAAGGCAGCGACGGGATGCGTGCCTTGCAGGATTGATTTGCGGACGAGATTTTCGGTTTGCACGACTTCTTCCGCTTTTGAGACAACGACTGCCGCGATGGATTGAGGAATTACCAGCACACCGTCGCGGTCACCCAGAATGAAATCGCCCGGCGCGATGTGGACGCGGCCGATGACGATCGGGACGTTGTGCGCAACCAGCCTCCAGCGCCCGACAATGTCCACGGGAGTTTTGTAGCGCGCAAAAACCGGGAAGCCGAGCTTCAGGATGTAGTCTGTGTCGCGCGCGCCGCCGTCAATCACGGCACCGCGTGCGCCGCGGTATTGCGCGGTCTCCGTCGAAAGCTCGCCCAGATGAGCGGCGAGATTGTCGTTAGGCTGGTTTACGAGTACGTCGTCTGGCTTGACGTCGCCCAACATTTTGAGAAATGGAACAAAAATCACTTCCGGATCTTCGCTGGCGGTGGGCTCGCCGAGGATCGTTAGCGCCTTGCCCACGACAATGTGGCCGGGATGAAGCGACTGGATTTCGTGGGGCAATACCTGATTGTGGAATCCCATTTCGTCGAGGATGTCGCTGACGGCTCCGCTGTAAGGGATCTTGGCGAGGCGTTCTACGATTCCGGGGATTTTCTGTTCGCTCATAATCGTCGAGACCTTTCGTTGTTCGCTCGATCGTTCAGTCGAGCCGGTAGATTCGAATTGCGTTATCGTGAAAAAGTTTTTTTTGGTTCGCTTCGCCGGCGGCGTGTGTGAGCGACGCCAGCGTCGCGACCCAGCGCTGGTAACTGGCGGTGAGGTTGCACACGGGCCAGTCGCTTCCAAACATCACGCGGTCCCAGCCGAAGGATTCGATGGCGTGATCCACGAACGGGCGGAGATCTTCGGGCTGCCAGTTCGTGGGGTTGGCGTAGGCGACGAGGCCGGAAATTTTGCAGGTAACATTAGGAAGGCTTGACAGTTCGCGGATCTGCGCGCGCCAGGGATCGAGGGCTGGGGCCTTCACGTCTGGGACTCCGCAGTGGTCGAGGACGAATGCGACGTCGGGGCACTGCGCTACTAGGTTTATTGCGACGGGGAGTTGGCGCGCGAGAACGCACAGGTCGAACGAGAGGCCGTAGGTTGCGAGTCGCGCGACGTTTTCGATGAAAAGCTTTCCCTTGCCGAGTTCGTCGGGATGCGTGTGAAGAATGCGGCGGATGCCTTTGAGTTTGGGATGGCCGGCGAATGTGTCGAGATATTGCTTGAATCTATCTTTTTCCGGGCGGCCGGAGGCCACTACGCCTGCGATGCGATTGTCTGCGTCGTTCGCCAGGCGCAGGACGTGTGAGGCTTCGTCCAGCATTTGTGCGTCATCCACGTCGCATTCAACGAATACGGTTTTGACGATTTCCAGACCGCCAGTAGCTTCGGAATAGTCGCTTAGCCGAAACGAGCGATCCAGGACTGGCAACGGCTGGAGCCAGGCGTAGTGAAACAGGTCTTGGTCCCAGAGGTGTTGGTGGGCATCGACGATGTTCATGGGTGATTCGAGGGGCACGGCTAGGCGAGGCTGAATCTATCGAAATGCGGTCGGCACGTCAATACAGTCCGCACCCTTGGTCGAAGTTTCTAGGATTTCAATACTCAAAATATCGCGAGTTCTGCCGAGCGACCCGAGCGACGGTTTAATCCGTGTGAAATACTTCTTCCATTTCGGCCCACCATTCTGCTTCTTTGCGCGTAGCCAGCGGTTGCTGCATGGGCATCATCACGGCCCACCATTGCTGGGTTCTGGGATCGGCGGCCATTTTGGCCATGTCCGCTTGATAGTCGGCGCCGTGATATTCAAAATATGCGAACAGGAAATCGTCTTTGAGATAGATGGAATAGTTTCGGATGTTGCATTTTCGAATCATGTTGAGAATGTCGGGCCATACGGCGGCGTGATAGCGCTTGTATTCGGCGATCGCTTCGGGCTTTACACGGATTACTGAGCCATAGCGTTTCATGAGTTGGGATCCTTTGCGCCGGCGAATGGCGCGCTGCAGCCAAATCGGCGCGATTGTGAGTTGTGAAATTGTTCGCGAGCGTCTTGACCTTTATAAAGGCGCCTCGGTTGAGAAAGTTTATGCGCTGATCTCTTCGGGACGCACCGCGCGGCGTTCCGCCATGGATTTGTATTCCGCGAAAACGATCTGCAGCGTGCGGAGGTTGTCGCGGCCGCTGGTTTCCGGCTCGGAATCACCCTCGACGGCACGCATCAGGGACGCCATGGGACCGACGAAGGCATCGGGGATCCACAGGGTGTCCAAACGAGCGGAAAACCAATAGCCGGGGCTGCGCTGGGACATGAATTCGAGCGTGTCCGGACGGCCTGAGGGATAGTTGTACATCAGGCCGATCGTGCCTTTGATCACACCTTCGGTTCCTTCGATTCTGAAAATAGCATAGGGGTCGTCGGTCCAGGTGGAATGGCAGACATCGATGAGGACCTGAAGACCGGAGTTGTATTCCCACGTGGTGAGAGTCTTGGTTTCGGCTGCCGTTTTTTCACCGGGAGCGCGGGTGCCACTGGTGAAAACAAAATTCGGCTGGCCCAGCAGATACCGCAGTGAATCAATGTAGTGAATGCTGTGAAACATGACTTCGAGGCGCTTTCCGGCGTAGATCCAGGGCCAGAGGCTCCAGTCGGTCTTACAATGGACCTGAATCGTGGCGTAGAAGGGCGAGCCCAGCCAGCCGTCGTCGATGAGCAAGCGCGCGCAGCGAATGCCGGCGTCCCAGCGCATCTGCTGGTTCACGGCGATTTTGACGTTCGCTTTTTGCGCGAGATCGACGCAGCGAACCGCTTTGGCATATTCATCGGCGAAGGGCTTCTGGCAGAGCAGGTGTTTTTTCGCGGCGGTAACCTGCTCGACGATTCCGAGTTGGACATCGGGGTATACCGCGACGTCCACGATGCGAATTTCCGGGTCGGCGAGCAATTCGGCCGTGCTTGCGTACACTTTTCGAACTCCATGTTCACGCGCCGTTTTCTCGGCCTGGGCGTGATTCTTATCGGTGACGCCTACGACTTTGAAGCCAGCCTTTTTGTAGGCCGGGAGATGGGCGTAATTAACGATCCCACCCGTGCCGATGATCCCGATTCCCTGGTCGAGATTGCGCGGCAATTTCGGCTTGTAATCGAGATGCGGGAAAACATTTGTCATGATCCATCACCCCTTACGAAATAGCGTCACGGCGTCTGCTCCGCGCGAGCTTTCTGGACGGCGGCCAGCGCCTGCTTGGCGTCGGCGTCATTCGGATTCAGGTTGAGTGCGATTCCCAGCTCTTTTTCAGCTTCTTCTAATTTTCCGGTGCGGAAATACATCCATCCGAGGTTCTTGTGCAGGTGTGCGGCCTCCGGGCAGGAGCCGCAAAGGTGCATGGCCTCTTGAATCTGCGCAAAAGCTTGCGGCCAGTTTTGGGCGTTGGACGCGGCGAGGGCGAAATTTCCGAGTTGTTGCACGCGGTCGGAGATTTGCTGGTCCTTCTGGAGCTGGTCATAGCGATCCTGATACTTCTGCGCTTCGGGATCATTCATCTTTTTCAAAGCGCGTGCCAGATTGTAGAGCGCTTGCGAATAGTTGGGGTCAGCCTGCAGAGCCAATTTCCAATGGGCCACCGCGTCGCTGCTGTTTCCCTGATGCTCGAGATTCTGGCCCAGGAGGAATTGCGCATCGGGATTTCCCGGCTGGAGTGCGAGGAGCTTTTCGAAGAGCTCGGTGGAGCGAGGGAGATCGTTATCCTGTTTTGCCGCAAGGGCGAGAAAGTACAGCGCGGGCGCGTAGCTGGGATCAAGGCGTACGGCTTGCTCGAGTTCCTTGCGCGCGTCCTCATACTTGGCGGTTTCGAAAAAGAAACGGCCCAGATTGTAGTGTACGGCTGGAGATTGCGGGGCGAGGCGCGCGGCCTGCTGGAATTCCTGGAAGCCGCCCGTGCGATCATACTGATCCACCAAGGCAATGCCGAGATTCAAATGCGCATCCGCTGAATCGGGTCCGAGCGCGACAACTTTGCGGAAACTTTCAATCGCTTCGCCGCCTCGCCCGGATTTGCCCTGAATCATTCCGAGCGCGGTGTACGCGGAGGGATCGCCGGGATCAATCTGGATGGCCGCGCGCAATTGCTGCTCGCCCTGAGCGACCTGGCCGTGTTGGGCGAGCAGCAGACCCAAATTCACCAGAGCCTTCGTGTATTTCGGATCGCTGTCGATGGCCTGCTGGTAGAGCGTTGCCGCGTCCTGATCTCTGCCCTCGCGGTTGTAAAGGACGCCGAGATTATTCTGTGCTTCCGCGTAGCGCGGATGGGCGGCGATGGCTTTTTTGAATTCCTGTTCAGCTTCGGAGGTCCGATTACTCTGGAGGTCCAACACGCCGAGCTGATTGTGGGCGACGGCGAGTTCGGGATCGAGCTGGATGGCTTTTTCGAGTTCTTGACGTTCCGTCGTGCGATCGCCGAGTTGATCCAGCGCGAGTGACAGATTGTAGTGCAACTGTGGATTCTTAGGGTTGACGCGTAGTGCGGACCGGTAGGCATCCGCCGCAGCACGAGTATTTCCCGCAGCCAGCAACTCGTTCGCCTGCGCGTTAAACTTGCCCGCAGCAGCGTCCGGATCACCGCGCGAAACGAGCGCGGCATATTCCGCATGTTCCTTGCGAGCGAGTTCTTGCTGGCCAGTCTGCGCGAGCAGCCGAGCCAGTTGATCGTGGGGGTCGGGTGCGGACGGGCGGATCTTTTCTGCGACTTGCAATTCGCGAATGGCTTGCTCGTACTGGCCGGCTTCAGCATTCACCACTCCGAGTTCGTAGCGGACCTGATAACTCTCAGGATCGAGCCGCGCGGCTTTTTGCAAAGATGCAATCGAAGAATCCCATTGCCGGAGGCCTCGGTACGCCAGCCCCGCCCCGTAATAACCTTGAAAATCGCGCGGCTCATGTTCGATGTATTCCCGCAGTGGCACCAGCGCATCGGAATACTTTTGCTGCGAGAGCAGCGCGCGCCCCAGCGCAAGCCGGGCTTCGTCTTTGGTGGGATCGAGCCGCAAGGCATCGCGAAATTGCTCGATTGCCGCTTCCAGATTCGCAGGCTCCGAGTCGGCATAGACAGTTCCCAGGCCCATATGAGCGTCCGCGGAATCCGGGCGAGTAGCGACGAGCTGTTGCAGCGTCTGCGCGGCTTTGGGCGCGTCTCCGCTTTGTGAGTACGCCAGAGCTAGCGCCACCGTGACGGGTACGAGTTGCTCGGCGGGAGGATGTTGCGCGAGCGCCGATTCCAAGAGCGCGACGGCGGCTGCTGAGTCCCCTTGCGCTATCAGCACCTGCGCGCGGCTGATGACCGCACCGGGAAAATGGGGATCAATCTTTAATACGGCGTCGAATTCGGTTGCGGCCGGCGCGAGCTTCCTTTCGTTGTAGAGCAGTGTGCCGAGCGCGAAATGCGAACTCGCCGAATCCGGCTTCTCGGCGATGGCGGCACGAAGTTCGGTGGTGGCGCGCGAGGCGTCGTGAACGGTGAGGAGCGCGAGGGCCAGATTGTAATGAGCTTCCCAGTTCTTGCTGTCCATGCGCAGCGACAACTGAAAAGCGGGGATGGCGCACTTGACCTGTCCTGCAGCTGCATAGAGCGCGCCCAGTGTGTTGTATGCGCCGGCGGTAGGATGGTCTTGGACCGTTTCGAGCAAGCTGGCGAGTTGCTCGGAAGCGTGTTCTGGCGACAGACAGGGCTTGGGGAGGGCACCGGGAGCGGGCGAGTGATTCGGCGAGGTTCCTTGGCTGACGGGTGCGGGCGATTGGGCGACGCACGGCGGCGTTGCAAGCGCGGCCGCGAAGCCGAGCGCCAAGATTCGCACGCGCGCATTTTCAAAGCGCGATATTTTGCCACCGAGCATCGGAGTTCGTGTGCAGCGTACCTTTCCACGCCCAATTTTTTCACAAGTATATTCCGGGGCGTTTCGCCAAGCCAACCGAACGGAGCGAGGCGACCGAACGAAAGAGGAAGCGGGCAAGAGCACCTGATAATCTCTGCGGGCACGGATTCCGCGATGCAGCTGAAAGATTAAGCTGTCTGCGGCAAAAAGACCCCGGGAGCGACACCGCTGGGGTGGTGGGGGTTCACCTCGCGCGTAGGGCTCGCCAGCCGCTACGTACAGGATGCGACTGCCACTCCCGGACCTTCGCGCGGGCACCCGATCGGCGCCCTGTGCGGGGGCATTTTGCAAAAGCTAGAAGTAAAACTTTATGCCGTACTGCAACTGCCTGGCGGCAAGGTTTCGAGTGGATGAAATCGTGTTGAAATTCTTATCTTGAATATTTTGGTCCGGGAAGCCCCAGGTCGGCGTATTGAACAGATTAAACGTCTCGAAGCGGAACTCGAAGCGGTAACGCTCGTTAATGGGGAATTGCTTGAACAACGAGAAGTCCAAGTTCTTGAAATTATCCCCGCGCAGAGCATCGCGGCCCAAGTCGCCGAATGAACCGAGCGCTGTGGGCGGCGTCGAGAAGGCGTTCGGGTTTAGCCACGCGGCGGGTCCTTTGTTAGGAGCATAGAACGCCTGGCCGCTCACTACATTCAACCGGTCGTAGTATCCGTTGCAGCATCCGAAGTTCTGCGTGAGCGCGGGGTCGCCGCCCACGCCCACATCGAATGGCGCCCCGGAAGTAAGGGTCAGGATTCCGTTGAGCCCCCAACCTCCGAGCAGATAGTTCAATGCTTTGTTACCCGATGAGAACTGCTTTCCAGTACCGAACGGAACCTGATAGGTCCAGGAGGCCACAAAAATTTGTGGCAGGTCAATTGCGGAAGGACCTTCGTTCGCGTTGACGTTGTAGGGGTTTTCGATTCCGCAACCTTCGACGCCGTACCAGCCGGTGCAACCGATATCCACACTCTTCGACCAGGTGTAGGAAATGAGGTAAGTAAGTCCCTTGTACTGCTTGCCGTTGAGCGAGACTTGCAAAGCGTTGTAGTGGCTTCTGCCACCACTGTAGTCCCAAGCGGTTGGAGTGATGAATGAGAAGGGCTTTTGGCCGGTGGCAGGATTCACGGTGTTCGCGTATGGACCGAGATCAAGTCGCCCGCCGTGGGAGCCGACGTAGTTCGCCGTCAGCACCGTGTGAGTTCCGAGTTCTTGCTGCACGCCCAGGTTCCATTGATCGGCGTAAGGCCGCTTCATGTAAGGATCTGCAAACCAGGTGGACTGGTTAAACGGGGTGGGGCCGGTAACCGGAGGCGTGGTGCCTTGGCTGAGCGGATCTTCTGCGAAAACATTTGGCATTCCCGTAATCGGGTTGGTGTTGCTGGCACCGAGCTGGTCAAGGCTGGGCCAGGTCCCTTCGAAGTTCTGCGCCGTCTGAGTGATGGCAGCCCAGTTATCGTAGAATCTCCCGTAGCCGGCACGGATCACCGTTTTTTCGCTCAGTTGATACGCGAGACCGATGCGCGGCTGGAAGTTGGTCAGATCGTTGTGATAGATGCCTCCGTTGCTGACCGGGGTGAGGGAAACGTTTGCCGGAAGCACTCCGCCGGGAATACAGGGAGCGCCTATGGTAGGGAGATTGCAAGCCGGAGCGTTGCGTTCGATGTAGTAAATCCCGTGCCGGGCATCGAGGTCGCCCACAAAATTGTTAGCTTCGCCATTGTTGCCGTAGATCGGCATGAGCGTCAGGTCATAACGAAGCCCCAGGTTCACGGTGAGCTTGCCGGTGGCCCTCCACTGATCCATGAAATAGGCGCCGTCAACCCAGCCGCCGTGTTCTGTCTCGACGACATTGCGGCGGGTGGCATTGTTGGGGAGGCCGAGTAAGAAGGAGGCAAGCGCGTCTCCCGTGGCCGTACCGATTTGCGTATTGGTGTTCGCCGCCGAAGTGTTGGCTGCCGCAAAGACGACGCCGGAGTTCAAATACACAGCGTTGGCATTGTTGCTGGCGAAGTCCACACCCATCTTGAAGGTATGACGTTGATAGATTTTCGTGTACGCTCCGCCACCCTCCCAGATGTCGGACGCTTTGGTGTAGTCAAACTGTGCAGCATTGTGAGCGCTAGCGTTGGAATTGCCGATGTACCCCAGGATGGCGACCTCCGGGACCATTTCGGCACCGCCTCTGAAATTGCCGGCATAGTTTGGATTGAAAATCGTCGGTCCGAAACTGGGAGGGGCACCCGAGGGGTTCGAATTTTGATTGATTGTGAGAACGACGCGACCAAACCTGGCTTCGATCAAACTGCTGCTGGAAAAAGCGTGGCTGTATCCAACACCGATATTGAAGCCATCGGTCTTTTGCGAATGGGGGAGCCCGACGAACCCTCCCGAGTCCGTGACAGGTTGCCAGAATCCCACGTAGCGCGCCCAGAGGTTATCGCGCTCGGTGAACTGGTGATCGATCCGTAGCGTCCCGGTGTCCTGGCGGATATTCGACGGAGTGGTGTCCACGCCGTTGAACTGCGCGTTACCAGTCAGGTTAGGAGCGGGGAAGATCTTCTGCGCGTAGGTCACCATGTTCTGATCGATGAGTGCTGCGGGAATCATGTTGCAGGGCGTGCCGGATGCCTGGGTCTTGTTCGGCGTTAGCGGCGAAGGCACGCCTCCGGTGCACAAGAAGGGAGAGTTGCTGAAACCAGACGGGCTGGCGGCATCGGGGACGACGCTATAGGGGTTGTAAATCTGGTTCGCCACCGAGGAGAGGTCGCCGCCCAGTTCGCTGGAAACGTTGGGCGTGGTGTAGAGAGCGCTGGCGGATTGGGTATAGCGGTATCCCTCGTAAGCGGTGTAGAAAAAAGTCTTGGGCACGGATGAGCTGTGCCAGGGAATGACTACCGGGCCTCCCCCTGCACCACCAAACTGGTTTTGAGTAAATTGATAAGGAGAACCGGGCGGGTGAAATGTTGGCAAGGCGTCTGACCCGGCACCTCGGTAGAATTCCCAGGCCGACCCGTGGTATTCCTGCGATCCCGATTTGGTGACAACGTTGATGATTCCGCCTAGCGCGCCGCCGAAGGAAGCGTCATCGTTGTGGGATTGAACCTTGAACTCCTGGACGTCATCGAGGATCGGCGCGACGGCGTAGGTGCTGCCGAATGATCCCTGATTGTTCACGCCGTCCAGCAGGAAAAAGTCGCTGCGGTTGGTCTGTCCGTTGATCGACGGATAGCTGAATGATCCGACCGGGTTCGACCACACACCTCCGAGACTGCCATTTTGCGAAACGTTAATGGTGCTGACACCCGGCGTCAGATCCAGCAGCTGCGTGAAGTTTCGTCCGTTCAGCGGTAGGTTGTTCACCTCTTGTCTTACGATGGCTACGCCCAATTCGGAAGTAGATGTTTCCAGCGCCGCGACGGTCGCCTGCACCGTCACTGTTTGCTGCACGGTGCCGGGATCCAGCGTGTAGTCAATGGTCGAAGTCTGATTCACATCGACAATGACGTCTGAGCGCTGCGACGTCTTGAAACCATCTTTGCTAACGGTGAGGTCGTATTCACCGGGCTGAATGTTGGTGAGGGCGTAGAAACCGGCGCTATTCGAGGACGTGTTGCGATCCAGGTTCGTGCCGCGATTGTGCAGGACGACAGATGCGTCCGGGATCACACCGCCGCTGGAGTCGCGCACAGTCCCATTGATCGCGCCGCCTGCCTGGCCGCGGGCGGTTGCCGGCAGCAACAGGGCCAGACCAACAAAGAGCAAGACGAGCGAACTCAAAGAGCAAAGTTTCGAGATCCGGCGTTGCCTGTTAGATGTCATGATCGCTTCTCCCAGCCGCAGGTGAGCAAGATCGAGCGACAACGGTTGCTCCCGTTCGTTTGGAGAGAGTCAAAAAACGCGAGGTTAGGTCGGCAGTTTCCCAAGCCCACCCCAAACAGACGCCCCCAATGTTCACGTCATTTAGCAACAATTGTGAATGGTGTCAATCAAAAACTTTTATTCTTTCAAACGGCGTTTCAACATATGATACAAGTGTCCGTGTAGAATGGCCTCGTAAGGGCAATGTATTGGTAAATCTAAACTAGCAAATTTGATGCAAGCTTCAAGAGTTTCATATTTTGGAACTAGATATCACTCTGCTATAGTGGCTAGTTGTGGCGGAACAATACATTCTGGAGGTCCATGCGCCGTGGCTGTAGGGGTGATTTCAAAGGTGTTTCGCATTCTTGAGGCGATCGAGGCCGCGCCTTCCGGGCTGGGCTTGAAGTCCATATGCGACGCGACCCGCCTGAACAAAAGCACCGCGCATCGCTTTCTGAAGCACCTCGAGCGAGAGGGATATCTCATTCGCGCCGACGGAGGAAAATATCTGATTGGACCGAAGCTCTCGCAAATGGGAGCTCGCGCTGACCACCGCGCCACGCTACAGGCGGTCTCACGGCCGATCCTTTCCGAGTTATGGAAATCAACTCGAGAAACGGTGAACCTGGCGACGCTGGATCAGGGCAACGTGTTGTACATCGAAGTTCTTGAGAGCCCGCACGAATTTCGGCTCTCTTCGCGCGTGGGTAGCCGGCGCTCGCTGCATGCGACCGCGTTGGGGAAAGCGCTGGCGGCGTTCCTGGACGAAAAGCATCGGGAACGGATCTTGAGCGGATTGACTTTTCAGGCGCTGACGCCAAACACGATCATGAATCTAGTGCAGTTCCGTCAGGAACTGGAGAAAGTCCGGAGGCAGGGCTACGCGGTAGATGACGAGGAGGTAACCCTCGGTGCTCGCTGCGTGAGCGCGCCGATTCTAGGTTCGGACGGCGAGGCGGTAGCAGCGATCAGCGTATCCGGTCCGGTCACGCGCGTGGGACGGGAACAGGTAGGCGCATTATCGGCTGCGGTGGTTGAGGCAGCCAAGGCCATTTCGTCTGCGATGGGATTTCATCAGGAACCGCCCGCTCTTGAAATGGAGCGGAAGATTCATTCGGTGCGTTCCTGAATCGCCGCGCTCCTGGAAGATACGCTCGCCGACAGATAAGCCAGGATCGCTCATGGTGCGTTCTTGGTTGGAACCGTTTCTTCGGAATCCGTCAGAAGCTTTCGCAAGCTTGCGTCCTGCGGAAAAACTTGCACGGCTCGCCGCAGCAGTGCGGTGGCTTCTGAATTCTTGCCTAGCGAGAGATAACTCGAGCCGAGTAGTCTGTAAAGCATCGCGTCGTAGGGCATCTGCTTGATGCCGCGCTCCAGCGCGTCCGCGGCTTCCTGATAGCGTCCCATTTCGATCAAGAGACTGCCCAATTGTTCGTAGGTTTCCGGCGTGGTGGCGCCTTGTTTCACGGCGGTATCGAGATAGCGGACCGCCGCTTGGTCATTCTTTTGCTCCGTAGCGAGAGCCGCCAACGCCTTAAGCACGTCCACGTTATTGGAATCCGCCGCCTCCAGTTCTTTGGCGAGCGCCAAATATCGCGCGCGATATGCAGGATTCGGAGTCATCAGCTGGCCGTAGGCCTGCAAGCGAATTAGTGGCGAGACTGGCTCATCGCGTTTGCCTGGAATCGCGCTGAGGTGAACAAGGTCTGGCATTTGCGGCGTGGTCATATGAAACGCAGCGTCTGGGTAAGGCTCTTCGGCTTGTGCGACGATTCGATGATTCGTCAAGACCGCATGCGCGATTAGCTGCACGTCGCGTTTGGGCATGTGGCATCCGGCGCAGTCGTCTGGCGGAGTCTTGCGCTGGCGGATCCCGAGCGGCAGCGCGCAGCTTTTTTCCGTGTGGCAGGAGAGGCATTTCGTCCGGTAATACGCGGGAGCGTCTTGTGCGGCAGGTTCTAGGTGAGGGTCGTGGCAAGTGATGCAACTCAGATGTCCGCCACTGCTGCGATAGCATTTGCTGAGCGTCATCGAAAAGTAGTGTTCCAGAAGATCCGTCTGCGGCGAATCGCGCCGCGGTGGAACCATGAAAATCGCGAGCGTATCGTCGAGCTGAGCTCCAGGCTTGAAGTCGCGATAGTCGTTGCCCGGCTTTAGAACCATGGCGTCGCCCGTCTGATGGCAGGACATGCAAATGTTATCGGCGAGCCAGGGTTCGAGTTTCGCGGGATTCACGATCGAATGCGTGTTGCCCTCGGCGTTCGAATCGCCTTCGCGCATTTCGCGCACGTGCGCTTCTCCCGGCCCGTGGCAGTTTTCACAGCCGATGGCCAATTCACGGAACGGCGGATCGAGGAATCTGCCATTGCCGCCCAAGACCGCTTGCGGCCATCCGCTATGGCACGCGATGCAACCGGGCAAAATTGGGCGATTGAAACCATAGTCGCCGAACTCATATCCGGGTGAAAGGGCCCACGTCTGAGTTTTTGAATAAAAGGAAAGCGGCGCCTCAAAAAGAAATTCACCCCGTCTTATGAGCACGCCGAAACCATTAGCGCCCGAGCCGATGATCCAGTCCACCGGGTGCGTTTCTCGAAACACTTCGTTGCCGTCCTTGCCTATTTCATATTCGCTTTGTAGAAGCTTGCCATCGTCGGCGCGAACATCGAAGTGGCGATGGATGCGGTCAGCAACGACGGAAGCGGGAGTCGGAATTTTTTCAAGCAGCGTAGGTGTGATCTCGGACATCGAACGTCCCATGTCCGTTCGGGAGTACTTGCTCGCGATCGGGGCATGACACTGCGCGCACACTTTCGAGCCCGCGTAGCCAGCGCGGTTCGGCGCGATACCCGAAATCGCAGCGGTCGCGGGCGCCGTCGTCTTGTGGTCTGCATCGCGCACGGAATTCTTGCCTTTACCAGAGAAGGAGGCCGCTGCCAGCAAGAGAATCATGGCGCAGAGATAGACGGCCCAGCGAGCTCCGCGATTGAGCCGATTGGAAATTGTTTCTGGGTGCTTCGCCTGCCAGATGGGCACGTTAATCCGCTGCTTTCCAACTGGAGATTTGTTGTTTCACCCAGCGCGCGGTTTTTTCGGCGTGGCACAGGAGGCACGCATTGGGGCTTTCGGATTGCCCAAATCGCTGAGTCATATCCGGATTCGGAATATAGTCAATCTGGTGCGTTCGCGCGCGAAACAAAAGTGCGTCCATGATGCGCGGCATGTGGCAGGACGCACACTGGCTGCCTTCCGAATCGGCGGAGTGATGCGTGTGGGCTGTTAGCTTCGGCTTGTCCTGGAATTGCGTGTGGCATCCGGTGCACATCTGGTTGGGATCGTCGCGAAACTTCAGCGCCGTGAGATTCGATGATTCGTCGTGACTGTGGGGATTGTGGCACGTCCCGCAGCTTACTTGCCCTCGCTGAAAGCATTTGGAGCGTTCGAGAGCTTCGACGATGAACGTCGTCTGGCGGAATCGTCCGTCCTTGTAGAAACCTTTGCGCGAAAATTCACTGAAGGGAATCATCGGATTGCGCATGAAGAAATTGTCCGTGGTGGAGTAGTTCAACTCGCCATGCGGCCCAGGCGTGCGAATTGCGGACTGCATATGGCACTGCGAGCAGATCGCGACAAAATCGCGGTTACTGATTTTCCGGAACTCAACAGGCGGATCCAGTGGCTCCTTTTTATATTCGTCGCCGTTGTCCATTGCAGCTACATGCCGGGAGGAAGGGCCATGACACATTTCGCAATCAATTCCGGGCTCGCGAAATTCCAGATTCTCGGGCGCGAAGGCCCCTCCCTTCGTGTTTCGCAATTGGCTGGTGTGGCACACCGCGCAGACCGACTGATAGCTCGTCGTCTCATCGAGTTTTTGCCAGGACTGCAAATCCGCGCGCGTGCTTCCCGGCGAATCAATCAGCTTCCAGAAATTCAGCCACTGCTTTGCGCGGGCGCTGTATTGAATTGGGAACACATGAATCTGGCCGTTCGGCAACTTTGTGGCATAGGCTTGCTGCCACTTGGACCCGATGGTGTAGTCAACCGGGTAGGTGTGCCATTGGCCGTCGGATTCCATGATATCGAAGTAGTGCTTGCCGTCTCTGATTTGCATTCTGGCAAAAGGGGAACGACGCGCGCCGCGCACGACTTCCAGTTTCCCGTCTTTATACTCGGCGTCGTCTCCCAGATAAAATTCATTGTTCTGGGTGAAATCTCCGATCACGTTTTCCGGCGCGTAAGGGCGCAACATTTTGGACATCCCCGAGTGAGACCAGTTCCGGTAAATGCCGCCGTGGCAAGCTCGGCAGGAATCTGAGCCGGAGTATGCAGGCATCTGCTGCGCCACCGTGGATTTCTCGGACGGCGACTGCTGCAATTCCGTGGCATCCGATTGCGCGGCCTGCTGAACGAAAGATTCGAAGTCGCCTTTGGAATTTGCAGAGGCCGTTTTATAGATTGTCTGCAAATGCTCCAGCGCCTTTGGCGCGAGGTCACCTTTTTGCTGATACACCTTGGCAAAAGCACTCGCGGCCGCAGGAAAATTGCCCGATGATAGTCGCGCCAAACCAAGCGTGTAAACGAGCTCCCCATCTGTGGGATTCAAACTCCGGGCTTGAGAAAGAGCCTGCCGCGATTCTTTTAACAGCGCGATTCTTTTTTCACCAGCGGGCTCGTTCACCGCTTCTTGTAGCAGTGCCCGTCCCAAAGCGAAATTGGCCGAAGCTTGCAAGCGGCGTTTCATGGCTGGCCATTGATTTTCGTCAATGGTTCCCGGGCGGCCGAAGCTTTCGAAATAAGCGAGCGCGGCTCGCGCACTCACGATGGCCTCGTCGTTCAGATGCTCGCGCGCCTGGACGTCCGCAACAGCCACGAGCAACTGGGGGTTCTCCGGCAGGTAGGTGAGTGACTTTTTCGCATACTCCAATCCAGCGGCGTACTCCTGCTGGTCAAAACTGCTGTCGGCCGCGACTTCGTACGCTTGCGCAAGAAATGCAGATTGCGGGAAGTCCTGTAGGAACAATTTGGCTGCCTGTAACATCTCGCCGGGATCCCGGTGATTGTAGAGGCGGAGAAAAGCTGCTCTCTCGGCGGGATCGGCAATCTGGTTTGCCACCGTGGAGGGATTGCGGCTGGTGGTGGTGACAACCGTATCAATGTCTTGCGCTGCCAAAGGCGCAGCCACACTCAGCAGCATCGCAAAGAGAATCGCCGGCAAAAATCGTCTGCGCATTTCCTGCATCGTGGACCCAAGGGCCGAGACTCGCAAGAGGATTTCCTCACCTGCCGGAATTTTTGCCGAGAAACCCTCCGTTTACAGAGTTTTCGTGGTGCACCGTTCGATAAAATCCCAGTCCCAATCCACGCCGATTCCAGGAGACTCCGGCGGATGGGCAAAACCCTCAGCATCAATGTGAATCGGCGTCTTCATTCCGAAATCCATGTACGATGGGGGGTAGAGCACTTCGAAGAATTCGCAATTCGAAATCGCGGCGCAACAGTGCAGATTGACGATCTCCAGCGGATGATAAATCGTGGTATGCAGTTCGCAACGCACGCCAAACGATTCCGCCAGATGCGCGGTCTTCATCACGGGCGTCACGCCACCTTTCCAGGAAACGTCAGTACGCACGATATCTACAACGCGACTGGCGATGCACTCCGCTGTAGCGTAGTGCGATCCGGCCAAGACTTCCGTCCCGCAGATAGGAATGTCGAGCTTGTCGGTCAGCTTGCGCAGGCCACTGAAATCCACGTCGAATAACGGCTCCTCGAACCAGTAGTAATTCAGTCGCTCCAGCTCGCGGCCCACTCGCAGAGCCTCCTCGTGGGAATAGGCCGCCACCGGATCGGCCATCAGCTTGAAATCCGGGCCCACGGCTTCGCGACACGCGCGATACGCTTCCAGGTCGAAGGCCAGCTTGCCTGGGGGATGAAGTTTGTAAGCGTGCCATCCGCGGCTTTTCACTTCGACCGCTTGCTTCGCGTAGTCCTCGGGAGCGGAGAGCACAAACGAACTGGCGTAAATCGGGACTTTCTCCCGGCACGCACCCAACAGCTTGTAGAGTGGCAGCCCCGCCTGCTTCGCTGCAATGTCGTAGAGGCAGATGTCAAAGGGACCGTACGAATAAATAGGGACGTGATTCCACCAGCGATCGTAGGTGCGAAAATCCTGCCAGTGCTTTTCGCGTAGCAGGGGATCCTTGCCCAGGAAAAAGGGTTTGAGCGCCGAGGCGGCGACGGCTCCGGCCATGTCCGCGCCGCGGCCGGCAAAACCGAAGGAACACCCTTCGATCCCTTCGTCCGTCTTCATGGCGATGACCAGAAAATCGAAAGTAGACTTTCCGCCCGAGCGCATCTCTGAATCCGTCATGGCCGCGCGAATGTTCTGGCAAACACGAATCTCGATCGAAGTTATGCGCACTGGCGGTCCGGACGCTTACGTTTGGCCATTGGATTTCCTGACTAGCTTTCGCGAAATGCACGGCCAATCTAACGAAAGGCGGCGAGATCGTCAATGTACTCCGAATTTCAAATCATGAAACGGTGCGACGCGCGCGAGTATTTACCTTGACGCGCAGATGCGCATGCCTCATTTTGTGCGCGCCTCCGCTTTCGCGATGTCCATTGCGCGCCTGGGAGAACTGATGACTGAACAGTTGGCGGTTGGAATCGGCCTGGTGCTCGTCGCCGGCATTCTAAATGGCAGCTTCGCGGCGCCGATGAAGCGGATGTCCGCATGGCGCTGGGAAAATAGCTGGCTGATTTTCGCGACGACGGGCTTGATTATTTTCCCGTGGATCATCACGTTCTTGACGGTGCCTAATGTCGGTGGCGTCTACAGTGGAGCGTCCTCCGCCACGTTGTGGAGGGTGGCGCTGTTCGGAATTGCGTGGGGAGTGGGTGCAACACTTTTCGGGCTTGGCATCAGCCGAGTGGGCATGGCGCTAGGATTTGCGATCATTCTTGGAATTACGGCGTCTTTTGGTTCGCTGTTTCCTCTCGCGGTGCTTCATCCCGAGGAACTTCATACCCGACGCGGCGAAGCACTCACGTTGGGAACAGCAGTCATGATCGTGGGATTGCTGTTCTTGGCGCTCGCAGGCAAGCGCCGCGAGCGCGACGCGGGAACGAGCGGAACCACACGCTCGGGATTTTTCCTGGGTCTGGTGATCTGCATCTTGTCGGGGCTTTTTTCTTCGATGCTCAACTTCAGTTTCGTTTTTGGCGATGAGATTCGCGTGCGTGCTCTCGCAGCCGGAACGAGCGGTGCGATGGCTGCAAATCCCATATGGTCTTTGACGGTAACGGGCGGTTTTCTTCCGAATCTGGTGTACTGCTGCTACCTTCTCAACAAGAACAAGACCTGGGGCGTTTACCGCGAGAGCGGCACATCTACCTACTGGCTGCTCGGGGGCCTCATGGGCCTCCTTTGGTATGGAGGAACGGTCGCGTATGGCATGGGCGCCGCGTCGCTGGGCAAGTTCGGCGGAATTGTGGGATGGCCGGTATTTATGACGCTCGACATCATCGTCGGAATTTTCTGGGGCGCGGTTAGCGGCGAGTGGAGACAGGCGAGCCGCCGCGCGGTGGCTTATTGCTGGGCGGGAGTCGGCGTCCTGGTACTGGCAATCGTGCTGATCTCGATCGGAAACGCGACCTGAAAAACTCAGTTCGGTCCGCTGCGGGAGCTTTTTATCGTGACCGTACTCACTCCATGAGTGAGCTTCGCATCCACACCGCTGCCTTCTCTCACCACGTAGTATCGATTGGCAGGGAGATCCTTCAGCGTTTCCACCAGCCCGCTCGGCCAGCGGATCACGATCTTGTCCGCCTTCGCAGCCTGCCCCAGTCCGAAATGTAATCGTAAATCGCTCTGCGAAATATAGCCGTCGCCGCTCCGAACTTCCTGCTCACGCTTGTCCGCGCCTTGCTCGAGCGTTACCGCTGCTCCCAGCGCGGCGCGATTCGACTTCACGCCGATGAGGTGCAAGCTGATGAAATTTCCGATGGGAGCGGTGTTGTAGTAAAGCGACGGCGGCTCATTCATGTTGTTGACCACCGCTTCCTCGCGCCCGTTGTTGAACAGGTCGCCCAGCGCCATGCCCCGACCGGAATGCATTTCGCCGAGCACCGCGCCCGCCCTCTCCGTAATATCCGCGAATTTTCCGTTGTGCAGATTATAGTAAGCCACTTTGGGTTCGCGGTAGCTGGTGCCCAGCCCCTTGCCGTCAACTTCGGGATAGACGTGTCCGTTCGCAATCAGAATTCCCGGCCAGCCGCTGTTGTCATAGTCGAAGAATTGCACTCCCCATCCCAGCAGGCGCGTGATCTTGGCGAGCCCCGCAAGTTGCGTAACATCATCGAACAAATTGTTACCGCGATTCAGATAGAGTGTCGAAGTATCGTCGCTGAAATTTGTTTTGACGATGTCCTGCATACCGGAATGCGTGAAGTCGTCCGCGGATACGCCCATGCTCCCTTGCAATGTGCCATCCTCGTTGTAAGCCACTCCGGCGGCCTTGGCCATTTCCGTGAAAGTTCCATCGCGGTTGTTGTGGTAGAGCAGGCTGGGTGTCGAGTCGCAGGCCACATAAATGTCCGGCCAGTCATCGTGATCGAAATCGGCGATCAGCGACGTAAATCCATAGCAGCCGGACGTGGTGGTGATTCCTGATTTCTTGGAGACGTCGCTGAAAGTTCCGTCGCCGTTGTTGTGGTAGAGCGCGTTGACCGGGATCTTCAAGCCGCGCGGCCCGCACATCACGTTCAAACCCTTCCACTGGCACCATTGTCCCTCGCCGGGCCGGGGCACCGAATCGTAGGAGAAGTCCACGTAACGCGCGACAAATAGGTCTACTTTTCCGTCGCGGTCGTAATCCACAAAACTGCAGCCCGTGTTCCACTCGTCGCGCACCGTCTTGAGTCCGGCTTTTTCCGTTACGTCAGTAAAAGTGCCGTCGCCATTGTTGTGATACAGAACGTTCTGGCCCCAGAACGTCACGAACAGATCCAATTTGCCATCGTTATCAAAATCACCCACGCAGCCACCCTGTCCCCAACCCGGGCGCGCGAGGCCAGCTTTTTCAGTCACGTCGATAAAGGCCCCGTCGTGGTTGTTGTGATAGAGGTGCCCTGTCGGTTCCTTGCCCTTCGGAAAACCTTCCACGGTGGAACCATTGGCAAGAAAAATATCCGGCCAGCCGTCGTTGTCGTAGTCGAAAATAATGCTGCCATTCCCGGTCGTCTCAATGATGAATTCCTTGTGTGTATCGCTACCGTAGAAATTCTTCATGGTGATGCCCGCGCGCTGCGCGATATCTGCAAATTGCACAACTCCGGGTTGTACGGCGGCCGGAGCGGGCGATTGACTGGATTGAGAAGTTCCCCTCGCGCCGAGGCCGACGAGATTGCCGACAAAAATCGCCGCGGGAAGCAGCAGCCGGAATGGTCTTCGACTCATAGGGGCCCTTTGGAATTCGGGTTCATTTGCTGCGGTGGAAAGCCCGAACCAGGGCGAAGCTGGACCGTCGGAGTATTCATTCCTGCCAGGCCACAACCTCTTGTCGCGATTCGCCGAGCCCTTGAATCCCGAGCGCGACGACGTCTCCGGCTTTCAAGTAAGCCGGCGGATTCATGCCCAGCCCGACGCCCGGCGGTGTACCGGTGCTGACCACATCACCTGGAAGCAGCGTCATGAATTGGCTCACGTAGCTCACCAGGCTGGCGACGCCAAAAACCATTTGCTCAGTGTTGCTCTTCTGTCGCGTCGTCCCGTTTACCGTTAGCCACAAGTCCAAATGGCCCGGGTCAGGAATCTCATCACCTGTGGCGAGAAACGGTCCCAGCGGTGCAAACGTGTCGGCGCTCTTGCCCTTTACCCACTGGCCGCCGCGTTCGAGTTGAAAGGCTCGTTCAGAGTAGTCATTGTGCAGCACGTACCCCGCAACGTGATCCAGGGCGTTCTGCTGCGCGACATACCGAGCTTCCTTTCCGATGACGAACGCAAGTTCGACTTCCCAATCGAGTTTCGTCGCGCCTTTTGGTATCACCACTCTGTCGTTCGGACCCGACCAACGCACTGCTGGCCTTGAAAAAAATCACCGGCTCCTTGGGGACTTCCTGCCCGGTCTCCGCTGCGTGATCCCTGTAATTCAATCCGATGCAAACAATCTTGCTGGGGCGGCAGACGGGGGAACCCAGCCGCAGCGACGGCGCTACCTGGGGTAAGGCGCCGGCATTTGTTTCCACCCACCGGCGCAATTTTTCGAGCCCGTCGATTCCAAAGAACTTTTCGTCGTAGTCCGGCACGGCGCTGGAGACGTCCACGCGAGTGCCATCATGCAAGAGAAGTCCGGGCTTTTCTTTACCGCGATCGCCGAATCGTATGAGTCTCATGGAGATGGGCAGAGAGTTACACGTGCCGCGATGTCCTCGAGGATGCGAGTCTAGTGCTGAGCGCCACCGGTAAATTCCATCTCCATAAACTCGGACGCATCCAGGCGCGCAGAGATGGCTTTCGCGCTGGTCATTACGGCCTTGGCCAGAAACGGGATTTTGTCGCGGCCGATCCGGGTAACCGGCCCGGCCACGCTGATGGCCGCCGCCACTTTTCCTCGATTAATCACAATAGGAGCGCTGATGCAGCGCGCGCCCAAAGTGGCTTCTTCGTCGTCCAGCCCATATCCTCGCTGCCGGATGCTTTCGAGTTCGCGTCTCAATCGCAGCGGTTGCGTAATCGTGTGCGGCGTCAGCCGCTCGAATTTCAAAGACCCAAGCACATGCTCTTTTTCTTCCGCCGGCAAGAACGCGGCCATCGCTTTTCCCATCGCGGTGCAGTAGATCGGCCGCCAGCTCCCTACAGGCGAGGCCATACGAAACGGGTGCGGACTTTGCAGAACGTCCAAATAGAAAACGTCCTGACCGTCCAGGGTTCCCAGGTTGACGGTTTCGCCGGTTACTTTCCACAAATCCTGCAGCACGGGGCGGCTGATCTTTCTTAGCGAGGTTTGATAGCTGATCCCAGAGCCCAACCGCACCAGCTTGGGGCCAACCAGGTAAGAGCCCGCATCGTCCCGGAAAAGGTAGCCCTCTAATTCCAAATGGGCGAGAAATCGGTACGCGGTGCTTTTGTTGATGCCGGTTCGCAGCGCAACATCCTTGAGCGGCAGCCCCTCTGGCGCAGCGCCCAGAGCTTCGAACACTCTCAACACTTTGGTGACGACTCCCACCGGAGCTGACTTCGCCTGGCGTGCACGGATCATGCGGCCCCCTACTTAGAGACTTGGGACGTTAACCCCGGAAATGGAGATACGTTTCCAGGCCACCTTCTTGCCAGCACTATATACCGAAGATTTTGGGATGTGAAAAGTGAATTTTTTATCTTGAATATTCCCGAAGCGCTTGCTATATCGCATGGCGAGACTCTGGAAACGGTTACGGCATCTGTTGCTGGCCTTAAGGTACTCTGCAATCACTATGTCAGGAAGCAGCAAACAAGAAGGCGTGCTCAAACTAACGCCCACCGACAATGTTCTGGTTGCCCTCAAGGACTTGCGAAAGGGCGACCACCTCACGTTCTCGGGTGCTTCTTATACCCTGGCCACGGACGTCCCCGCGAAACACAAGTTCGCCACGGTGCCCCTAGCGCAGGGCAGCGATGTCATCATGTACGGCGTGCTTGTCGGAAAGACCCTGCGCGCCATCCTACCAGGTGAAGTCGTGACGCCGCTCAATCTTCATCACCAGGCCGCGCCCTTCCACGAAAAAACCCTGGAGTATTCCTGGACGCCTCCCGCCATCTCGCGCTGGCGAGACACAACGTTCCTCGGATATCACCGCGCGGACGGTCAAGTTGGGACGCGGAATTATTGGCTGGTCGTTCCGCTAGTCTTCTGCGAAAACCGGAATATCGCGGTCCTGAAGCAGGCGTTTGAAGAAGAGCTAGGGTTTGCCGCGCCGCAAATCTACCGTCAGCAGGTCGCGGAATTCGTCCGCCTGTATCAAGCGGGCCGGTCCAATGAAATCGCAGGCCATGGCGCTGTGGCCTCCGACGGTCGCCCGCCGGCTCCGCGGGTGTTCGAGAATGTTGACGGGATCAAGTTTCTGATGCACGAGGGTGGTTGCGGCGGGACGCGCGAGGATTCAGATAATCTTTGCTCTCTGATTGCCGGATACATCCACCACCCCAACGTAGCGGGCGCCACCGTCCTGAGTCTCGGCTGTCAGCACTCGCAGGCTGCAATACTCCTTGAACAGATCAAGAAGCGTGACGCAAAGTTCTCGAAACCTCTGCTCGTGCTCGAGCAGCAGCACAGCAGGTCGGAAGTAGCGATGATGTCGGAGGCAATTCGCAAGACTTTTGTTCGGCTGATGGAGATGAACGAAAACTGCAGACGCGCGCCGGCGCCACTTTCGAAATTGTGCGTCGGCCTGAAGTGTGGCGGCTCCGATGGGTTTTCCGGCATTTCCGCGAATCCTGCGATCGGTCACGTTTCTGACATCCTCGCAGCGCTGAGTGGTCGCACTATCTTGTCAGAATTTCCCGAGCTTTGCGGCGTCGAACAGGAGCTGATCGACCGTAGCACGCGCAAGGAAGTTGGTGATCGATTCATCCAACTGATGCGCGATTACGCGGCGAGAGCGAAAGCGGTTCGCTCAGGGTTCGACATGAATCCCTCGCCCGGAAATATCCGGGACGGGCTCGTTACCGATGCAATGAAATCAGCTGGCGCCGCAAAGAAAGGTGGAACATCTCCTGTCACAGCCGTGCTTGATTATCCCGAATATTCAACCGAACCGGGACTGAATTTGCAATGCACTCCGGGGAATGACGTGGAGTGCGTCACCGCTCAGGTCGGGGCAGGTGCAAACGTTGTGCTTTTTACCACCGGACTGGGTACGCCCACCGGAAACCCAGTTGCGCCGGTGCTAAAGATCTCGACAAATTCGACCTTGGCGCGGCGCATGACGGACATCGTGGATTTTGACGCAGGCCCTATCATCGACGGAGAAGTGACGATCGAGGAGATGGGGGAAGCCATTCTGGAGAGGATGATCGAAGTAGCCAGCGGCCAAGTCCAGACCAAAGCAGAAATACTGGGCCAAAATGACTTCATTCCGTGGAAAAAAGGAGTCTCTCTCTGATCCATCCCGTCAGGAATTCGAATGGGTTTCGCCTCGACGGCAAAACCGTCATCGTTACGGGCGGTGCGAGCGGCATCGGTAGAGCCATCGCCCACCTTTTTGCGACGAGCGGAGCGCGCGTGTGTGTGCTGGATATTCACTCGAAAGAGGCGCTGCAGACAGTCCAGGAGATTCTCGACGGCGGCGGTGAAGCTTCCGCTCATGAATGTGATGTGACGAACGAGGAGGAAGTCCGGGCGGTATTTCAAGAACTTGCGAAGCGCGGCGGAATCGACACCTTGGTGAACAATGCAGGCATCTCTCATGTTGGCAAACTTGAATCAACCACGGAGCGCGACTTCGATCGAGTTTTGCAGGTGAATGTAAAAGGCATCTATCACTGCATGCTTGCCGCCGTCGCACACATGAAGGTCAACGGCGGCGGCGTAATTCTCAATATGGCTTCCATCGCTGGCTCGTCCGGTCTGGCGGACCGCTTTGCTTATTCGACGAGCAAGGGCGCGGTGATTGCCATGACTTATTCGGTTGCCAGAGATTACCTCGCCTGCAACATCCGCTGTAATTGCATCTCGCCCGCCAGAGTCCATACGCCGTTCGTAGACGGATACCTGCGACAGCACTATCCCGGCCGCGAAGAAGAAATGTTCGGCAACCTGGCCCATTCGCAACCCATCGGCAGAATGGCCGAACCCCACGAGGTCGCAGCCCTTGCTCTCTATCTTTGTTCCGACGCGGCTTCTTTCGTAACGGGGGTGGACTTTCCTTTCGACGGAGGCTTCTTCAACCTTCGTGGATAGCGTTGTCGTTCGCCCGAGCTGGTCCGGGAGTAGTGCATGGATCTACAGTTAAACGACAAAGTCGTGCTCGTCACTGGCGGAGCGAAGGGCATCGGCGCAGCGATTACCAAAGCCTCGGTGCGTGAAGGCGCGATCCCCGTGATCGTAGATCGCGACCAGGAAGCCTGCGACAGACTGTTTGCCGAATTGCGGCTCGATTGCGGCCGCGGCCTGAGCGTCGTCGCCGATCTCCAACCTGCGGAGAATTGTGCGAAAGCCGTCCAGGACACGATTCGCGCGTTCGGCCGAATTGATGCGCTGATCAACAACGCGGGCGTGAACGATGGTGTCGGCTTGGAGCTCGGCAGTCCCGAGCAGTTTGCAGGCTCGCTGAAACTCAATCTCTTGCATTACTACAATATGACGCACTTCGCCCTTCCTCATTTAAAACTTACGCATGGATCGGTCGTCAGCATCAGTTCCAAGACCGCAGTGACGGGTCAAGGAAATACTTCGGGTTACACGGCGTCGAAGGGGGCGATCCTGGCGCTTACGCGAGAGTGGGCGGTGGAACTTCTGCCCCATGCGATCCGCGTCAACGCCGTGGTTCCGGCTGAGGTGATGACTCCACTATATGAGCAGTGGCTTAGCAAATTTCCTGACCCCGAAGCGAAACTCAAAACCATCACGGCCAGAATTCCCTTTGAAAAAAGAATGACCACACCGGATGAGATCGCTGCGATGGTTATGTTTCTGATTTCCGCGCAGGCGTCGCATATCACCGGGCAACACATGTATGTGGACGGCGGTTACGTGCACCTCGACCGAGCCTTGGCCTAACGGAGACGCATGGGAAAACCTTCTGCGCCACTTACCGAGCGGAAGTACGTAATTCCGTTCGTGCTCGTCACGAGCCTTTTTTTTCTCTGGGCGCTTGGGGTCAACCTCAACGACATACTGATCCCGCATTTAAAGAAGACTTTCAACCTCACCGATTTTCAGTCCTCGCTGATTCAAACTGCTTTTTTTGGCGGATATTTCCTGGCGGCGCTGCCCGCGGGATGGCTGATGGAACGCATCGGCTATCGAAAGGGTATTCTGGTTGGGCTGGGAACCTGTGCTGTTGGCGCGCTCCTGTTCATTCCCGCCGCTTCGATTCGCACGTACGGATTTTTCCTGTTCGCGCTGTTTGTGATGGCCTGCGGACAGGGCATTCTGGAAGTCGCCGCCAATCCTTACGTCACGATTCTCGGCCCTCCAGAATCCTCTGCACGCCGCCTGAACCTCGCGCAATCTTTTAATGCCGTGGGCGCCTGGGTAACCCCGTTCATCGGCCGAGCTTTTATTCTTTCGGGGATCGAGTACTCCGCTATCAAACTCGCGGCAATGACTCCGGAGCAATGGCAGGTTTATTCAGCTTCGGAAGCATATCGTGTCAGAGGCACGTATCTTGTAATTGCCGCAATCTTTCTGTTTGTCGCGGCGCTGATCTATTTTGCTCGTCTGCCGGAAGTGCGCGAATCGAGCGGCGAGGCGTTGCTCGCGCCGGAGGCCGCGCCAAAGACGCACAAAGGCATCTGGCATTACAAACATCTGATTCGCGGCGTCATCACCGAATTCTTCTACGTGGGTGCGCAGGTAGGCGTCACCAGCTTCGTAATTCGCTTTACGCAGCACGCGCTACCCGGCACCCCGGAAAAAACCGCAGCGGATTACCTGAAATGGCACCTATTCGGATTCATGATCGGACGCTTCGCGGGTTCCGCGATCATGAAACGCGTTGCGCCTCCCCGGCTTCTCGGCCTTTTCTCTACGGCTGCCGCCCTGTGCACCATCGTCGCGATTTTCGCGGTCGGAATCGCGCCCGTGTGGGCTGTCGTCCTGCTTGGTTTCTTTGATTCGATCATGTTCCCGACGATTTTTGCGTTGAGCATCAAAAACCTCGGCGTGTACACAAAGCTTGGCGCTTCTCTTCTGGTGATGTCCATCATCGGTGGCGCGATCGTTCCTGCGGTTATGGGCTACATTTCGGACCGTCGCTCGATCCAAGCGGCCTTTGCAGTTCCGTTGTTCTGTTACGCGATCGTAATTTATTTTTCGTTCAGCGGCTATAAACCGTCGCTGGCAACGGCGGACGACTAGGCGGGCGAACCGATGAGCGAACATGCGAAATTTCTGGTAACAGGCGGAATGGGGTTCATCGGCCAAGCGGTCGTACGCAATCTGCTGCAGCGCGGCATTCCGAGTGTCGCAGCCGATCAAACCTCAAATGCCGAGGCGCAAGCCGGCTTGCGCGCAGTTGCCAGCCGCACGGGCGCGACTTTCGATTCTGTTTCCATGGACGTCAGCGACTTCCGCGATGTCCTGGCTGTCTTTCATAAGCATTCTGACATCACCCACGCCATTCACCTGGCCTACGTGATGGGGCCGCTGGTTGATGAAAATACTTCGCTCTCGACTCGCGTCAACATTCTGGGCATGACCCATATATTCGAAGCGGCGGTACAACGTAAACTTACGCGCCTCGTGTTCACGAGCAGTGAAACCGTAGCCGGTCCGTCGCAGCATGTTTATGGCGACCGGCCAGTGACCGAGGACGATTTCTGCGATCCAGCTTCTCACGCGTTCACCTATGCGGTGATGAAGCTGCTGAACGAGCACATGGGCCGGCGATATGTGGAGCGTTGTGGAGCGAACATCGCGTGTACGCGGCCGCCGGTTGTTTTCGGCCACGGCCGCAAGCGCAGCGCCGTGATGTGGGCGGAGCATTTTGCTTCCAAGCCTGCGGTCGGCGAAGCCGTCACTTTGCCGTTTAGCGCGCAAACACGCGATACCTGGATTTATAAAGACGACTGCGCGGAACAACTTGTGCGGCTCGCGCTGAAGCCCAAGCTCGCCCACTTCGTCTACAATAACGGCGGTCACTGCGTCAGCGCCGCACAACTTGCGACGGTCGTGAGAAAATGGATCCCTGACGCACAAATCACTTTTACGGACCGCGCGGGTACGCCGCTGATCGACGATCAAGACGGTGTGCGCCTGATTCGCGAGATCGATTTTGCGCCGCGTCCACTGGAAGAAGGCGTGCGGGCGCACATTAACGAGGCTCGGTCAGCTGCGGGGCTACCGCCTGTCTGACATACGGGCCAACGACCTATGCCACCATTCCTCAGCACCGTAGTAGGCAGCTATCCACGAAATACCAGCGTGGAAGATACGATGAAAAAACCCTCGCTGAGCCGCGCGGAAATTGATGAGCTTATTCAATGGGCGGCGCGCGATCAGGCAGAACTGGGACTCGACATCATCACTGATGGCGAGGGGTATCGTGAAAATATGTATTATTTTTATCAGAAGCGGCTTGACGGAATCACGTTCGCAGGAATGGTGAAGCAATCCTTCGGCACGGCGGGATTCGGCATCGAATGCGCGCGCGTGATCGGCGAGATCAAGAATTCGCGCTTCGAGCTGGCGCGCAATTGGAAACTAGCGCGCGATGCGGCTCCTGCCCGCTGCCGCGTGAAGCAGACGGTTACGGGACCGCATGTGCTTACGCGCTTTAGTGTGAATCAGCGCCCGGATCTGTACCCGGATGAGCCAACTTTGTGCCGGGCTTACGCGGAGCTTTTAGCGGCGGAGCTGCGCGAAGTGATTGCCGCAGGATGCGACTACATTCAGTTCGATGAACCGATGTGGACCGAGTCGCCCGAAGATAGTTTGTGGGCCGCGGAAATACTAAACGAATTGATCCATTCTCTGCCGCGAGTCAGGTTTGGGCTGCACGTCTGCGGCGGCAACCCCAGGCGAAAACGGATTTATTTTACAAAATATACAGACATCGTGCCGGCCTTCCGTGCCGTCAAGATTGATGAAGTCTCTCTGGAGCACTGCACGCTCAGCTACGATTTGATGGAGCTGTGGAAACATTGGCCTTTCGAAGGCGATCTGGCGCTCGGTGTGATTGATCAGCGCAGCGATCCGATTGAAACTCCGGAGATCATTCGTGAAAGGCTGACGCCGGCGCTCGCTTATTTTTCTCCCGATCGCCTCCTGCTCACGAGCGAGTGCGGTTTCGGACATGTACCGCTCGATGTCACTCGCAGCAAACTCCGCGTCCTAACCGAGACCTGCCGCGAGCTCAGGAAATTGTAGGCATACTACCCTTAAGAATGGCCGCGCTTGATATCCTGGCCTCCCTTCTCGACGGTGGCTAGTCGCGGATGGGGAATAGAATGTTCTCGTCCTATCCTGCGTTGCGATAAATCAGAGGCTGACTCCCTGAACTGTACGATTTGCGAATCTTTAGGTTTGAGGTTGCAAGAGTCGCTCACGGGCAAGCTCTAGCCTCCCCATCACCCGCAATTTAATCGGCGCCCCCGCCGATACCGGAAAATGAAGTAATATTTCATTTGTCCGCACGACTCATCAGGAGTCGAGAATCCCATTCTGCTAATTCGGTATGCTCTCTACTCGTGAGTCGCGAGATTCAACTCGGTATCGTCCTTATGATCTCGTTGCTATGGACTTGCCCAGTCCGCAGCCGGGAGATTTGCATCAAAGCCCTGAACGCCCAATGGCGCGAGGGTAGAACGTGAAATATAAGGAACAGCTGCCTCACCCATCGCTTCAGGATCATGTGAAGTGTTTCTGGATCATGGAGCGCGAGTACACACCTGAACATCCCGCGGAAATAGTGACACCCGACGCGTTCATCGAGCTGATCGTCAACCTGGGGACGCCGTACGTGTTGCAAGCAGAAGGCGCACCTGACCGCGAGATGCCAAGGGTCATCCTGGTAGGCCTACAGAGTAAACCTTTAATCTTTCGTTGCGAGGGGTCGGTCAAGCTTGTGGTGACAAGATTTTACGCCTGGGGCGCGCTGCCATTCCTCGCCGATCGAGCGTGGGGGCTCAACAAACTTTCGGCAACGCTGGCGCGGGAATGGGAAGACTTGGCGACTCGGATCGAACCCTCGGTTCGCGAGGGTGACTATGATTCCGCGGTTGCTATCGTCGAAGATCATCTCATCGAGAGGCTGCTGACGGCGACTTTTGACTTGAAGAAGATCCAGTCCGCGGCCAAGCTGCTCTATCTCCAGAAGGGACAGTTTCGCGCCGCCGATCTAGCGGAACATTGCAACCTCTCCAGCCGGCAGCTGCAGCGACAGTTCCAAGACGTGGTGGGGGTCTCAGCAAAGACGCTGGCGCGCTCGATTCGGTTCGAGGAGGTCCGGAAGCGACTGATGTTTGATCCGGACCAGAACCTGACCGCACTGGCCTATGAACAGGGGTATGCCGACCAAGCCCATTTCATCCACGACTTCAAGGAGTTCGCGAACCGCACGCCCGGCGAGTTCGCCCGCGAAATGCACTCCATCCAGGCCATTTTCCGTGACCGCGAGAACGTCGTTTTTCTACAAGCCCCATCTTCCAACCACCGCTAGACTGGCGGCGCAGTCAATCAACCGACAAAGGAGATACTGCAATGAACAAAGTGAAGATCATCAGCGTGTTGGTTTTCGACCAGGATGCCGCTATCGAATTCTACACGCGCAAACTTGGTTTTGAGCTCCGCGAGGACAAGCCCTTCGGAGAGAGCCGCTGGGTCACGATTTCGCTGCCCAAGAACACCGATCTGACACTCGCGCTGGAGCTGGCTAAGACGGCCGACGACAAGGCGATAGTGGGCAAGCAGGCCGGCAGCCACGCTTTTCTCGGGCTCGACACGGCGGACTGCATGGGCGACTACAAGCGAATGAAGACGCTGGGTGTGAAGTTTCTCGGCGAGCCGCAGTCGGGACCGTGGGGCACGGGAGTGCAGAGTGAGGACCTCTACGGCAACAAGATCTTCATCAGCCAGGAGCCATGAGTTCGGCGCGATTGCAGCGCGTTCCAAGGGGGCAGTGCTGCTTGATCAGTTGCCACGCCGTCGTTATAGAAGAATCGATGCGATGGCAACGGCCGAAGGCTGAAGTCTGGAGAACAACGGAGATATTCCAAGACCCTGACGGCAATCAGTTTGTAGGTTCCGGTAGCTAAGCAGAAGCCAATGCCCGAGGTCTTTAGGCTGTGGCCCTCTTGAGAGCAGAGATCGTGTTTGCTGGTTGCATTCGACGCGAAGGAGCTCCAACACTCAAAAGTGCAATGACTACCAACGATGATGCAGCCTTTGCTGACTGGGTGAATCCTTCTCAAGGCACCCTCACTAAATACCTATGCTCGCGCGTAGCTTTCTTGCTGGGGTCAAGAATCCAGCCGGAGACCAACGGCGCGTATTAGGTCCCTAAACCTGGGATCGGAGCGGATGGTATCGAGTACGGGTTCAATCTTGAGGAAGATCATCCATCCGCAGCGTTCCTCTACCGCGTCGCGCAACAATTGGAACGCCGCATCTTTTTGTCCCAGGCCTATATTGATTAGCGCCAAATCGTAGGCTGAGACGTACTTCTTCGCGGAGGTTTCGATCAGTTCCGCTAGTATCGCGTGTGCCTGATCCGTTTCTCCTGCCAGAGCGTAGGTGTATCCCAACGAGGACAGCACGGGAGGCAACCTGCCGGAAAGGTCGGCAGCCCGCTGCAGCTGGCGGATCCCTTCGGCGAATCTGCCACGCTGTGTGTAGGCTTGTCCGAGCACGAAATGCGCCAAGATGTAATTCGGATCCAGTTCGAGCGTTGCCTCCATCTGCGTAATTGCGGCATCAAATTCACGAAAAAAATAATAGCCCCAACCCAAGTGCGTGTTAATCGGCAGCGAAAGTACATCGAGTTCATGAGCTCGTTTGATGGATAACTTGGCTTCGTCGAAACGCTCCATGGAGGCGAGAAAGATCGTGTACCACTGATGAGCGGTGGCGTACTTGGGACTGAGTTTAACGGCGCGCTGGAAGTCTTGCTCGGCTCGGGGCCAATCCCAGTCGTAGAAGAGAGACACGAGCGCGAGAGAATTGTGAGCTTCGGCCAGGCGGTCATCGATTTCCAAAGCTTTTAGCGCAGCAACCTTGGCCTTGGGAAAAGCTTCGCGGGGCGGAAAGCGCGATAGCCACCGAACAGCGCGACGCAATCGGCGAGGCCGGAATATGCCAGCGCGTATCCGGGATCCTGGACGATCGCTTCCTGGAGATAGCGGATGGCTGTCGCCGCGCCTTCGGTGGTGCGTTTATTAAAGTGGTGTCGGCCCTTGAGATACAACTGATATGCAGTGGCGTCGCGGGTTTGGCTCAGGCGCAGCCTTGCTTTTTCTTGCGGCGAAAGGCGCAAGCGCAGCTCGGAGGAAATGCGATTGGAGATTTCTTCCTGAACTGTAAAAATTTCGGAGAATTTGGTGTTGTACTGGCTGCCCCACAGCTGGTGCCCGTTCGCGACGTCCACAAGTTCAGCGCTGACGACCAGGCGATCGCCCCGCTGGAGCACCCTGCCCACCAGGACCGCGCCAACATTCAGTTCGCGCCCTATCTTTTGCGGCTCGGAGGGATCCTTGTAACGGAAAACCGTGCTGCGGGCCATAACGCTGATTTTAGGGAATTGGGAAATGGCGTTGATGATGCTGTCGGTGATTCCCTCGCTGAGATACTCTCCGTCTGGTTCCCTGGTTTCGTTGCCGAATGGCAGTACTGCTAGAGAATTGATCGCGCGGCTCTTGCGGCCCCGAGGAGCTATAGCGGATTCTGCCGCTGGCTTCTCTTTGCGACCCGGCAGCAGAGTGCCTTTGCCGCGGCTTAAATCGTGTTGCAGGCGCCGGAGGTCGGCCGCGAGTTCGAGGGCACTTTGGTAGCGCAAGGCCCGGTTTTTTTGCAGGGCTTTATCGATCAATTTTTCCAGTTCAGGCGGGAAGCGCCGCTCGTGCTTTCGGATTGATTGCGGGCGATTGTTCAATACAGCATTCAGGATGAGTACGGGGGACTCGCCAGAAAACGCTTTGCGTCCGCTGGCCATTTCATACATCACCGCGCCGAGACTGAAAAGATCCGTCCGGGGGTCCAATACCTCTCCCCGCGCCTGTTCTGGCGACATGTAGGCCACCGTGCCGACGATGCCAAAGGCTCTGCTGAGGACTTCGATGCTTGCTGTTTTGTCGTCCGCTGCCGTGGGGGATACCTCGTTGGCGGTGATGAGTTTGGACAAGCCGAAATCCAGAATTTTGACCACGTCGCCGGTGGTGATAAAAATATTGGATGGTTTGATGTCGCGGTGAATCACGCCTTTGGCGTGAGCTGCTGCCAGGCCGTCGGCGACTTGGATTCCAATATCGAGGATTTCGGCGATTTCCAAATTCTGATGCGGAATGTACTGTTCGAGCGATTCGCCATCCAGGAATTCCAACGCGATGAAGTACGCGCCCTCGAATTCGTCAACTTCATAGATCGTGCAAACATTGGGATGATTGAGCGCGGAGACGGCTCGCGCTTCGCGGAGAAAACGGCCGACGGCCACGGGGTCTTTGGCAAGCGGCTCCGCGACGAATTTGAGCGCGACATTTCTTTCCAATTTTTCGTCACGGGCTTTGTACACAACACCCATACCGCCGGAAGCCAATCGTTCCAAAACAGAGAAATGAGAGATCGTTTTGCCGATCATAAGGTGGATGAGCCCTGGAACAATTCTATCTAGTCCTGTAGGCCGCGATTGGACATATCATACTTGCGTTCGCGTGCAAAGAGAACCCTGGCGCGTCAGGCCTAACTGCCCGAGGTCGCTATTTTTTCGAGCACGATGCGGCGGTGATCCATGATTTCCCGCTCGAAGCATTGATATTGGCAGCCCCGACTCAGTGACATCAATTTAAACCTAAGATCGCGGTCAATCAGAAAGTAGCGGAGGGTGCGGAACAGCGCGACTGAGTTTGACTTTGTCACCCTCAGCCGCTGGTTCCAGTGCTGAATTGTCCGCATATAATCCAGGCGTCCGCTGTTACTCGCGACCACTCTGAAGTAGGGGCAAGCGGATTCGGTAATTTGAGCTTCATCGCGCGGGAGCCATGATCCCGGGTAGAACTTTTCGGCGAGCGCGACGATGTATGGATTCGAAGACTTCGGTCCCTGCAATGAGATCTCGGCGACCGACGGGGCGTTCCGGCCCCAGGTCATCGTTTGCAAATAAAATCTTCCGCCAGCCCGCAGTAAGCTGTGGCAGAAAGTGAAGAATCGTCTATAAATTTCAGGTTGCCTGCCTTCCAGGAACTCTTCCTTGGAACAAAAGTGCTCAAAGGCTCCAACACTGACGATTCCGTCGAATGTCCCCAACGTGGAGGCATCGAGGTGTTTCCAATCGGCAATATGGGCATTCAGTCCATTTTTTCTGCAGGCGTCCGCCTGTTTTGTGGATAGCGTGATGCCGACTCCTTCCGCTCCATGATCCTTTAGAGAATGCAGAACCGGACCCCAACCGCATCCCACATCCAAGACTCGATGGCCGGCTGCGATACCCAGTTGGGTGAGAATGTATTCATGCTTGGCGTGTTGGGCTTGTTCCAGGGTTTGAGAGTGGCTGCCGTTGTACATCGCGGCGGTGCAATCGGCGTGCTGTCCGTACGTCGCGCGGAAAAATTCATCCATGTAATCGTAGGTCTCGCCGATTTGTGACTGTGTCGCCATCAGACTGTTCACCTTCGAGCTAGTCGAATCCTCATGAGCTCCGATAGGCCCCCTGATCGTAGTCGGAAAAGAAGCCACATAGTACGAGATCTTGGGGCATGTGCAACAGGATTTGAAGAACGATTGCCACAGTGGTTTAGAGGCGAGGTCGGAAGCGGGTGGCAGTCGAGGGAGGGGTCGCCGTGCTCGATCCCTCTTCGTCACATGGAATTTTGGCTGCGACGTGTATCGGACGAATTTTCAAGAGTGGATCGAGCGATGTTCGCGACAGCACGGCGGGATACGCTGCTTGGCAGCGAGATTGTTTCTGAAAGACGTGACCCATTGGAAAATGCTCAATCATCTCTTGCAAGCGACTGCGGACATTCCCCGCAGCGTACATACTACCTGAAGCGTGATGCCTGCTAGAACATCAACCTCAACGCCAGAACAATCTGTCGGCTATCACGGAAGCTGGCCGTCACTCCCGGAACTGATTCGACCGGGCTCACGGCAAAACTCTGTGCATTGATGTCGCCGGTCCCCGAATTCACATAGAGATTGGGGTGATTGAAAAGATTGTAAAACTCCGCGCGAAACTGAAGCGTCAGCCCTTCCTTGGGCAACGGGAAATTTTTCATTACGGCAGTGTCTTGGTAGAAGGCGCCGGGCCGTCGAAAGGTATTACGCGGGAGAGTGCCAGCGAAAGGTCCATTAACAGAGATTTCGCACGCGAACGGCGCGGTATTCGCGATGCAATCCGCGGTGGCGAGATCATAGACCTGGTTCAGCGGAAGGTAGAGAAAGTTGTTTGGAGATAACGCATCGGGAACGAGCCGTCCCACCCGCGGGAGAACCCCAGTGACTCGAGGCCGCGTGTGCTCGCCGGTAAAGTCAGGTACGCCAGTGTCCACAATGCTGAACGGCTGACCCGTTTGATAACTTAAAAGTCCGCTGATCTGCCAGCCGCTTACCAGGTAGCGCGCCTTCCAATCCGAAGATTTCCGACCTAACGGGATCTCCCAGATCCAGTGAGCGGCAACGCGACACCGCTGGTCGAAGTCGGAGGAGCCGCGATCCAAGCTTGGCTGAAAAGCTGAAAGAAACCAGGGACCATTGTTCGAGGCCACTAGATCATTCCCGCCACTCGAGCTCGCGTCATCAATTGAATGGCTCCAGGTATAGCTCGCGCCGAATTCCAGCCCGAATCGGTCTATTTTTCGGCTATCTAGCCTCAGTTGTAAGGCGTGGAACGTCGCATGGGCTCCATTGCCGCGAATCGCGATCGTAGTAACATTCGCATTGAGTCTCCCGCAGTTCGTATAATCAGGGCCTAGCGGAGTGACGCCGTCTGAAGCGAATCGCGTAACGATACAGCTCGGGTCGAGCAATCCTCCGCTACCCACCCGGTTTACGTTGTTCAACGTATACAACTGACTTCCGCTCGAGCCCAGGTACGACGCCCCAAGGACCATGGTCCCAGCAAACTCGTGTTCGAAGGTTGCATTCCACGATGCCGTATAGGCAGTGCGCAGGTTAGCTGCCGGAGCTTTTGTGTCGCTCAAGTTGAGCTGTATCGGTTCATCCGAAAAGACGGCGTATTGATCGTTTACGAGTTCAGGACTGGCAATGACGTTCTTGAGCGTGGTAACGCTATAATTTGGCGGGTTTTGAAAAGCTCGAAAAAGTTCGTAGCCAACTCTGCGGTCGTAGAAAACCCCTGCGCCTGCCCGCAGTACCGTCCTTCCGTCACGGGATAGATCGTAAGCCGCACCTAATCGCGGAGCAAAATTCCTATAGTCCGGCAGGTAGAAGCGGCCACGGAGATTTCCGGGAGCGTCTATGGTGCGCAAGATCCTACCGTTGGCAATCTGTTCCAAATACGAGTCCCCGGGGCCAGGATAGAAATTCGCGTCCAATGGGTGATCCGCACCCGGACTGTGAAACACGCCGAAATATTCCCAGCGCAGGCCGGGCGTGAGAGTCAAGCGGGAGGTAGCCCTCCAAGTGTCCTCCACAAACAGCGCAGGTTCGTTGTACCGATAATGGCGCTCAAAACTCGGCGGCCCAAACGGAGGGTCGACGAATTCGCCAGGAAAATGGCCCTTGGGATCAATTGCAATCTGGTATTGAAACAGCAGAGCGTTTACAAACCCTTGCGTGTTTGCAAAAGTTGCATCGCCGATCTCGCTGATTCCGAAACTGCGGTTGTCGCGCATCTGTATGAACTGACCGCCAAATCTCAGGGTGTGACGATTGTGGGCCCAGGTCAGGGTCTGGAAGAACTGGTAGGTATTTTGTGGCCCGCCGAAAAGCGACGTTCCTCCAGGAAGCGTCACCGTGGGTTCATTCAAGATTGCAAACGTCGGAAAGGTAGGCTGCGGAACCGTGGGATTGATTCCCGTAAAACGATCCGGATTACCGAATATTCGGCTGTACACAATACGGGACTCCGTCGTGAAGTTCGTTGACCACGTGCGAATCAGATTAAGGGCGACGCTCTCGTTCTTCCCGAGGTTGGGAACGTCGAGTTGGTTGGAAAATGGTTGGAACACAGCTGGAAATTCATTTTGGTTTTCAAAGGCATAGCGGACGAAAGCTTGCATTCTCGAACCGATCAGCCAATCGACGCGGCCGGTCGCGAGAATTGTATTCTGCGGAGCACCGGCACCGGCGTCCTGCGGACCCTTACGTGAGGTACGAGCGAAAGCGGGCAAGGTGACAAAGCCTACGCCAGTGTCACAATCGGCGCCAAATGGGCATACTTTGCGCTCCAGGACATCCGTCGTCGAAAGAGTAGTTGGAAGCGGAAAGCGATCGAATATCGCCTGTGCACCCGGCGCGCTGACCGCTAACAATTCAGGAGTGGGCACGTAGAACAGATTGGTCGTAGTGCTCCGCACGAGAATTGGCTCCAAGGAAGCAAAGAAGAAGAGTTTTTGGTGAACCATCGGTCCACCCAGCGTGCCGCCGAATTGGTTCCGGTCGAATTCGGATCGAGGCAATCCCTGGGAATTGTTTTCATACGTGTTGGCCGCCAAAGCGGAGTTGCGGGCGTACTCGTAAGCGGAGCCGTGAAAACTGTTCGTGCCGGACTTGGTTACAATGTTGGCGATGAATGCTGAGTTCCGGCCGTACTCGGCGCTGAAGTGGTTCGTTTGGACGTTGAATTCTTCGATGGAATCAAGCGGGACGTCCTGGGCGGGAGCGGACATGAACGCATCGTTGTTCTCGCCGCCATCGAGCAGATAGTTGGCGCTCTGCGCGCGCCCGCCGTTAACCGCGAATCCCACGCCCGTGCGGTCGTTCGAGAGGTTGGCGCCGGGCACGATGGCGATGAAGTCGTACGGACTACGTGTAAGAGACGGCAGGTTTGACATCTCCGTAGGGCTGATGGTCCGACCGAGGCCTGCGCTTTGACTCTGTACCGACAGGCCGTTTTCCGCCTGAACTTTGACGGATTGTTGCAAGGTTTGAACCCGCAGAGTGATTTCAATGCGTACCGGCGTCGCCACATTCACTTCGATGTTTGCATTCGAGACGGCGAAGCCAGTGGCTTCGGCAGAGACGGTGAACTTACCCGGGGGAACAAGGTCAAAGGCAAAACCTCCGCTTGCATCCGTGCTGGTGTGAAATTCGAAACCGCGCTCAGCGCTGCGAAGCGTTACAACAGCCCCTGTGATTGGCGCTTTTCGAATATCGGTTACGTGTCCGGCGACCGCTCCCGTAAACGTCTGCGCAACGGCGGTTGGAATGACGAAAATACCGCAAAGCAGAAGTAAGAGGAGCGGACTCGAGCAGCTTTGCGCAGTCATGAGAGCCTGAACCCGTACCAATTAGCCAGCCGCCCACCAGTGGCAATCCAGGCGATGACGGCGGAAACGCCTAGAAACGCGGGCAAGAATCATTTGGTTTGAGTCGCGCCTGGATCACTTTGAAGCGCGGGTTTGATCGCACGAAGTCAAATCCTGGATCGGATGTATTTGCTTGGTCCTCCGGCCTAGCTTTAGCGAGCCATTCGAGCGCCTGATTTTCATCTCCCAGGCGAGCATAAATAAGCGCGATCAGCGCGGGCGAGGCGTAGCTTTCTTTGAACATCGTCTTCAGTTCTTCGATGGTCCCAAGCGCTTCCTGTTTATTGCCTGATCTGGCGTAGTAATCGCCCAACAGTCCAAGCGCACCGGGCGTCTGATCCAGAGCGATGCCTTTCTTGAGTTCGGCGACGGCTTGATCGAAGTGGCCTTGGTTGGCATATGCTCGCCCCAAACGCTTGTGCGCAGCGGCGAAGTTTGGATCCAGTTCTAACCCTCTCTGAAGCTCCTGAATGGCTTCTTCGTTGCGCCCGGCCTCCACGTAATAAAGCCCTAACTCGGAAATCGTTCCGACCGAGACCGGATCCAGTGCTGCAACCATCTTTTTTTCTGTGATCGCTTCATCCAATCGTCCGATTTCGAGAAGGTAATAGGAATGGTAATCAAGCGCACTAACGTTGCTGGGATCCAGGTCCATGGCTTGGATCAAATCCTTCTCTGCGCCCGCGCGATCACAGCGGTATTGCAGCTTAATCATCCCCCTCATTACATAGGCATCCGACGAGGAATTATCAATTTCCAGCGCACGCGCTAACAGTTTTTCAGCCTTGACCGAGGCAGCTGCGGGAGCCTGCCTCCGGGTATATGCCAGCCATGCGTATACCTCTGCCAAACCCACGTAGGCAGGAGCGTAGGTAGGGTCGAGCGCGATGGATTGCTCGTAGTACTGCTTCGCTTTCCCGAACCCGTCGCTGGACTGCTTCGTATAGAAGTAATTGGCCTTGAGGTACGCTTCATACGCCGCTGGATTGACTGTTGTCGCGCCCTTCTGCCGTGGCTTATCCTGCTGTTTCAAATTTGCGGCGATTTCTGTGGCGATGGACTTTGCCGCCTCGTCTTGCAGGGTTAAGACATCGGACATATCCCGTTCAAATGCACCGGCCCAGACGTGCCGATCCGAGGATGCTTCAATCAACTGGGCGTTGATCCGTACTCGGTTGCCCGCTCGCACCACGGAACCTTCCACTACGGCGTCCACGTTTAGATCTCTGGATATCTTGGAGAGCGGCTCGCGGGAATTCTTGTAAAGCATCACCGAGGTCCGTGAAATCACTTGCAAGGAACTGATGTGGGCGAGACTGGTGATGAGCGCGTCCGTCATTCCATCAGCGAAATATTCCTGCGCAGGATCACCGGATAAATTCTGAAGCGGCAAGACAGCAATCGCCTGAATCCGAGGTGAGGCGTGCGTCCGGAAAATTCGATCGCGCCAACTCACGCTGCCTAGCATCAACAGTAAGATCAGACCGCCCGTAACGGCCGCTGTCGAGAGCCACAACAAAAGCCGCGATTCTTTGGGCGGGGTAATTGTGCCACGCGATGGCAGCGATGCACCCGCGGGGAGGCTTGAGGCATCCGGTGTGCGGGTCGGCGGTAGAGCAATAGCGGTCGGCGGGCTCGGTTTGCTGGGAACCGTTTCGGTCCCCGCTATGAAGCGGTAGCCGTGGCGGGGAAGCGTCTCAATGTAGCGAGGTTGATCCGCTGAATCGTTCAAAGCGTCGCGCAGCCTGCGAATGGCCGCGTTCATACCCGCGTCGAAATCCACAAAAGTGTCTTCAGCCCACAATTTGCGTCGCAATTCTTCCCGCGAAACGACTTCTCGCGGGCGCTCCAGCAAAATTGTCAAGATTTGAAAGGGTTGGTCCTGTAGCTTGATTCGAATGCCGTGCTTGAACAGCTCGCTGGACCCTTGATCGACCTCAAACGGTCCGAAGCGAATACGGCGGATTTGGGACGCGATAGCCATATGCGGAAATTTGCGACAGAGTATATTCCTCATTACAAGAGAATGGAAGGAGCGTGCTGTCGCCAACGGCTCGTAAGTCGCTATTTCACAATAGGTTAGTCCGTTAGAATCATTTCATTTGCACGGCATGTCCCCATCATTGCGTTAAGACCGCCCTTCGCGCAGTCTCGCCCTCCATGGAAACGGAAACCCATCGCGGTGCAGCCATTGCCCGGCGGGGCCAGTGCCTCACTCTGCCAAGTGTCGGCGCGACAGTCGTGCCTTTTTTGAGGCTGCTGCGCGTCTCGGGATTTCTTGTTCTCTTTCTCCTTCTCTTTTCGGTTGTTGCTACAGCGAATGGTTCGAGAGTCGAGCTCTTCGGGTCGTCGAAACTTCCCGGCGATTGTGCAAGCATCTCTCGCGTCAAGAAAACCTCTGGTCGGCAAGACGGCGAAGTCACTCGGCTTCCGATCGACGTTCTCGCCGCGCTCGTTAACAACGCAAGTACGAATAGGACGAAAGCTGGAATGCCCGCGCCTGCAACGCCGCGGCAACCGTCTTCGACAAACTCGAGTCTCCGACTTTACGAGTCTCCGAGCGGCGGATTTCAAATTCGCGATTAAGGAGTACGCCATGGAACGGAACGTTGTTGCTGCTCTCCCGCTGCTGATTGTGATTCTAGGCGTTGCAAGTTGCGGCGGTGGTCCAGCGCGAACGCCTACAACAACACCTCCCCAAACCGTCCCCACGATCTCCACGATTAGTCCGACGAGCGCAGTCGCAGGCAGCGGTGATCTCAAGCTCACTTTGACCGGCAGCAACTTCGCTAGCCAAAAACACTATGCAAGCATTCCAGCGTTCACTGCGGACGGCATCCAAACCTGGTTGGGAGTTGATTTTGTCAGCAGCACTGAACTTGAGACGACTCTGCCAGCCAAATTGTTAGCCAACGGGGGCAAGGCTCAAATCTTTTTGATGACCGGCGATCCCATGGGCGATGGCCCGTTTTTAAACTCGAATGCCGTCAGGTTTACCATCAGCGAGCCTTTTCATCAGCCGGTTATCTCCTCAATTTCCCCGTCGAGCGCGATAGCCGGAGGGCCTGCGTTTCAAATGGTGGTTACAGGCCAATATTTTAAGAGGCCGGCAGATTTCGAAGAAGGCAATTACGTTGTGCATTTTGGCGATGATAGCTTAACCACATTCTTTATCAGTGACACCCAACTTAAGGCGGAGGTTCCCGCCAAGGATATCGCCGCTCCAGGCGCGGTACCAATTATTGTCGAAACCACCGATTTTTATTCGAACACAGTAACACTCAATATCAATTCACCCGCCGCACTACAGGTTTCCCCACCTTCTGATTCACTGGGAACGAATAGCACGAGGCAGTTCGAGGCAATCCTCTCAGGAAGCCATACGCCAGTGACGTGGTCCGTCGAAGAAGCTTCCGTCGGCGGAACGATATCTTCCAACGGCCTATATACCGCCCCGACTAATGCTGGAACTTTCCACATTGTCGCGACGTCCTTGGCGGATGCCACCCAAACAGCCGTCGCGACGGTTTCGATTTTGAACTCCGGATTTACTCAAACAGGGAGTATGCACGTTGCCCGCGCCGGTCACACGGCCACCCTATTGGCCGATGGCAACGTGCTAATTGTGGGCGGCGGGGATGCAAACGCCGAATTTTTTGATCCCTCCAGCGGCACCTTTGCACCGGCGGGAACGATGACGACGCCACGCTATGGCGCCCAGGCTACGTTGCTCGCCAATGGGAAAGTGCTGATAACAGGCGGATTCGGTCCGGGCACCAGCCAACTTCCAGTGCTCAGCTCGGCCGAGTTGTACGATCCGCAATCGCGATCTTTCACCGCGACCGGTAGCATGTCTGTCCCTCGCGTTCGCCACACGGCAACTCTGCTTGTTGACGGGAGGGTCTTGATTACGGGAGGTATCGATAGTCATGGAGGAGGAGGTGCCGCCGCAAACACCGCAGAGTTATACGATCCCTCCACCGGCAGCTTTGTGCTCAGTTCGAGCATGGCTACCGAGCGCGCTGACCACACGGCTACTCTCCTAGATTCCGGAAAAGTACTTATCGTCGGTGGCTGGAACGGCCATGCGGCTGATTCTAGTGATGACCCACCTTGGGATCCCCTGCTCGCAGAATTGTTCGAGCCTGTGTCCGGTAAATTCGAATACACCGGAACTATGAGCACAACCCGCATCGGACACAGCGCAATTCGGTTGGTCAGTGGAAAGGTGCTCGTCCTCGGAGGCGTGCCAAGTGTCCAGAATATTCATTTCCAACTTCCCGATCCGCAGTATGCAGAAGTCTACGATCCCGCCGGCGGCACATTCGCCTCGGCCGGAGATTTCGCGATATCGCGCACGGGCTACAGCGCAACTTTGCTCACAAACGGATTGGTGCTGATTGCAGGGGGCGCGCAGGGAAATGTCGCGGTGACATGGGCGGAGCTGCTAGATCCATTAGCTGGCAGGCTCACCGATACCGGCGGGCTTAGCACGGCGCGCGCCGGGCATACCGCTACTCGGCTTAACGATGGCCGCGTGCTGGTAACCGGTGGAACTGACGAAAGTGGCAATGCACTGGCTTCCGCGGAATTGTACAAGTAATGGCCCTGACGGGAGGTCGGCATTTCAGCGAGATCGCGAATCATCTCGCACGATTTGACACAGCATGGCGCGCTCGGATCATCGAAACGCGGGTCCTTACGTCCCCTGCGGGACCGAGGGGCTTTCCACGAATGTAAAACCGAGAGGAGTTGACAATATCAATCGAGAATCAATTCGACGGAGGAAAAAAATGAAAGTGAACCAGACGGTCGTCCCGATCTTCGCGGCTTTTCTTATGAGTTTAGCAATCCCCGTCCACGCCCAAAATGTCGTCACCGACTGGAATTCAATCGCTTCCACTACCATCGTCGCGAACGGCGGCAAGACGCCAGCGTCCGCGTCGGTCTGGTTCGCGTATGCCTCAATTGCAGCGTACGACGCCGTGAACGCCATCGAGCATCGCGGCGACCCATTCTATTTTCATGGATCGGCAGCCCGAAATGCCTCGAAAGAGGCGGCCGTTCTCGCAGCGGAACATCGCATCCTGGTGAACTACTTCCCGATGCAGCAGACGATGCTCGATCTGGACTATACAGTTTCGCTAGCAGCGATTCCGGGAACCCCGTCTGCCCGCGCGGAAGGGGTCGCAGTGGGCGAGAAGGCCGCCGCCGCGGTGATCGCGGCGCGCGCGGGAGATGGACTGGAGGCGAACGTGGTCTACACGCCGGGCACGGGGCCGGGCGTTTGGCAGCCAACTCCACCAAAGTTTCTCGCGGCTGCTACGCCGTGGCTGGGTCAACTGCGTCCATTCACGCTGAACAGCCCATCGCAATTCTTGCCGCCAGGACCGACGCCGCTCGACAGCGACGAATGGCAACGCGACTACAATCTGACGCGTCTTTTTGGCGACGTATCGAGCACGGTCCGCACGCCCGAGCAAACCGAGATCGGGTTGTTCTGGACCGAGCACACGGCTCAGCAATACGCGCGAACATTCAATTACCTGGCCATAAACCAAAAACTCGACGTAGCCGACAGCACGCGGCTTATGGCGCTACTGTGGACTGGCTATGCGGACTCCGCCATCGGCTGTTTCAACGCAAAGTATACTTATAGCTTTTGGCGTCCGGTGACGGCCATTCCAGAGGGTGGCGGAAATTCTGAATTGCCAACCGATCTGCAATGGACTGCACTCGGCGTGACGCCGAATCACCCGGAATACCCTGCGGCGCATGCATGCGTCACAAACACGGTTGCCAACCTCATCGCCGCGTATTTCGGAACCAAGAAAGTAAAGGTTGTGGTCGACAGTCTGGCTTTCGGCGCCGCTGGCGTGCACACCCACGTATTCCAAAACACGGACGACCTATTTAATGAGGTTTTCTGGGCGCGCATTTACGCTGGATTCCACTACTACCATTCCTTGGTGGATGGCGGAAAGCTTGGAGAGCGGGTATCTCGTCATGTGGTCCGCAAGCAGTTTCGCGAATTGAATCAACAGGACGAACACGACGGAAACGGGGACCGTTCTGACGCAAGTTGGTAGCGCGTATACGCCTCCTTGCGAAAAAGATAGCGACGAGAATGGGCCTGAACGCTGCGTTTGGGTCCATTCAAATACTCTCGCGTTCGCCGCCGAAGAAATCGATCAATGTCGCTACTTCAGCAGTGATCTGCTTCCAGGATCGAACATGGCGGAGAGCAGCCAAGCGGCAAGTGGTTGAAAAATATGGTAGTCCCGTGCGGGCTCGAGCCGCAGACCTCCACTGTGTCAACGTAGGCTGGACTCTCATGCCGTTTCCTTCTAGTTCACTGTCTTATTGATTTGTATTCACTTAACAGACGATGTCGAAACAGGTAAAAAAATATCGACGTACCCGCTACGGAAGCCGCTACGGATATCTGAATAAGTTCCGCCAAGATTAATGCACTCATATAAGAACCGGATTCAAACTTCCGACCGTACAACAAGATCAGGAACTTCGCAGATCTGCTACAGGCGGTTTCACGGGGGCAAAATGATCACGTCTGCAGTCCGGCAGAAATTTGCAGGTATCGACGTTTTTCGCTGGGGTTGGGACGGGAGCGCAGAAAGCTAAAAACGCACTATGCGGCAGTGTGTGTCGGTTTTACTGAAGCCTGAGCAGTGCCGACCGTTTTTAAATCTGGACGATGGGGACACCCCAGCGTTCCCCATGGCGTCCAAAAATTCCCAACTTTTCCTGAAATCTCGGCGCAATCCGGGTCCGACAGCAATCACACGCTGCGGAACATTCCCCGTTCATTGAGCCCTGGTACGCCAGATCTCCGGTAACGCGACAAATTAGGAGTTGGCACGGTGCCATGCTCAATTATTAGTGATAAGAGGATTTATCAACGTCTGTCCGGCTGCGCCAAGTTGAGGCTAAATTCCAAGTGTTTTTTTGCAGGTTCGCGAACTCAGCCTTGCCAGCGAGGAGGAATGAGACCCAAGGGCCTCCAGATAGTTAGCAAACCAAGACAAGAGGGCAGCCAACTGCTCAACGCAAATTGCTGAGGAGGATTACGTCCGTGTTGTTCTCGCCCTTCGCCAGGAGCAATTCCTTCCCGTCACGCGACCAGGAAAAATCAAAGATGAGTCCCGACGAAAAATTGGTAATCTGCCGCCGTGAACCACCCGCAACCGGCTGTTCCCAGATGTTCGCAGCGCCGTTGTGGGCCAGAACGAACTGCACCCCTTTGCCGTCCGGCGACCAGCGGAAAGCATTTGTTCCCTCGGGCAGCGGGAACAGGTGCGTCGGCGCACCCCCGCCTGCAGGCATCAGGGCAAGCTGTCGCTTCCCTGGCAAGTTAGACTTGAGGTACATGTAAGCGATCCAATTCCCGTCGGGAGAAATTCTCAGTTGCGGCGGGCCGTCCTGTGCTTGCACGGCGATCTCTTGCGGGGCGCCTCCTTCAATCGGTAAGCGGAAGAATGTATCTCCCTAACCGGTAAAGTGGATTTTTTCCTAGTTTCCGATTACGCGACTCTCGAGGAACTTGTTTATTAAGCTCCCTGGAATCAATAAATCCGCTGGACAAGTTTCTGGGACTAGCGACGTGTCGAAGACGCAGTCCGGGCTAATCAGGACCTGGCTTGAAACCTAATGTAATATTTGGGTTCGGTGAAACGGCGAGAACGATGAAAAACACCTCTGTCAGCAAAGAACGATTGCCATGGCTTTTATTATCGACGGCAGCGATGTTTTTGTCCGCGTATTAGGTTGTTCGTTGGAGTGGTATCGTTGGTGCTATCAGTGGATGGACGGGATTGCCACAGTACGAAGCGCAAATCCCTTTGCTTCGAGCTCAGGCAAAAGTTTGGCAAGGGTTGGCCATCGCATTGCCGTTCGCGGCTGCGTGGTTCCTCTGGCTCGGCAGGAAACATCAACTTAATCAACGAGAAGTCCCTGAGGCCGCGTCTGTGACCTACGCTCGCGATTCACGTACATGGTTGCCCCCTATTTCTGAATATGCCTATCGATTAGGACTTTCGATTGTGGGTACTCTGGGTTTTGCACTCTGCCTCTTTCTCCTCGGAACGCTGCTCTATAAGCTCGGTGTGCACAAGTCCTGATAAAACGGTGATCTCAATAGGTCGATGCAACACCATCTGATATGAGTCTGCTTTCTAAAGGTGGTGTTTATATGAAGCCAGGGAAACGGTTTGGGCTGTCTGCGATTGAGAAGAGCGACATCTGGAGGCGATGGAAGGCGGGAGAGACGCTGCATGCGATTGGGCGCGCCTTTGACAAGCCACCTAGCTCGATTCGCTGTTTGTTGTTGCCTCGCGGAGGGATTCCTCCCGCAGTGCGCCGTCGCTCCCGTCTAGCCCTCATGCGGTCGGAGCGAGAGGACATCTCGCGAGGGATCGCATCCGGTTCATCGATTCGTGAGATAGCTAGACATCTGGATCGAGCAGCCTCGACGGTGGGCCGGGAGGTTACACGCCACGGTGGCCGTCCCGCCTATCGAGCCCATGAGGCGGATGACCAGCCTGGGAGTCGGCCTTGCGGCCCAAGCGGTGCCTTCTTGCCGTGCACCGGAGGTTGCGAGAGGTCGTTGCGAGTAAACTGATCCTGGAATGGTCGCCGGAGCAGATTTCCGGATGGCTGAAGACCGAGTATCCCAAGGATGAGAGGATGCGCGTGTCTCACGAAACCATTTACCGCAGCTTGTTCATTCAAGCGCGTGGCGTGCTGAAAAAAGAGCTGCTGGATCACCTGCGAACCAAGCGGCGCATGCGCCGCTCGCAGCACTGTCGTATCTTCAAAGACTCGCGCGGTCAAATCGCAGATGCCATCTCGATTCGGGAAAGACCCGCTGAAGTCGAGGACCGCGCTGTCCCTGGTCATTGGGAGGGCGATCTGCTAAGCGGTTCACGGAACAGTCACATCGTGACTTTCGTGGAACGTCATTCACGCTTTGCCATGCTGATCAAAGTGCCCAGCAAGGATACAGCAGTGGTGGTTACGGCATTGAGTCGGCATATTCGTAAACTCCCCGCTACTCTGCGGCGCTCGCTGACGTGGGATCGCGGACTGGAGATGGCCAAACACAAGGACTTTACGGTAGCTACGGATGTGCAGGTCTACTTCTGCGATCCGCAAAGTCCTTGGCAGCGCGGCTCGAACGAAAACACGAACGGGCTATTACGACAATACTTTCCGCGAGGAACTGACCTGTCTGGCTACTCTCAAGCGCAGCTCGACCAGGTCGCGTTGCGCTTGAATCAACGTCCAAGAAAGACCCTGGGATTTCAGACTCCCGCGAGTAAACTTCAAGCAAGTGTTGCGTCGACCATTGAGCTGGCAACGCTTATCGTACATGTGGATTTCAAGTTTCGGGGAGCGCGACTCATCAAGACTTTGACGACAATTTCGGCCTATTTCCGCAGCTCAAGAAAACCTCGCTGGCCGCCCGTGCTCAGATCTTTTGGTAGTTGGAGTTCTGCATCTCAACTGTTGGGTATTTGCGCACCTCTGGGAAATCTCGGCTACGGTATGAACCATAAGTCAGCATCCCTTGTGCCGACATCCTTCAGCGGCTATTTCGGCGCCTTTGGCGGGCGATTCGCGTCGTAGGTCGACTGCATCTGCCTCAGTTTGAGCACGCCATAGAAAACCGTGATTGCCATGGCAATAACGAGGAGGCCGGAGGACATCCTTTCAATGTGGTACGCGCCCTCTCGGTTGGCCACATAGCTTACGATAATCAAGCACAGGATGCCGATGTTGATGACCCAGTTAACGGGCTTCGGCACGACGAAGTGCAAGGTACCGAAGCCGGCCAGCTGATAAAGCATGAACGGCAGTATCGCTACCGCCGGAAGCAGCTCGGACGCACCCAGCGTGACGTCGAGCGCACCGGGCGCCATCGCATGCAGCAGCCTACTGTTCGCCAGCTCATGGAAGAGCGTCGGCATCGCACACAACAATGGCACCACCGCCAACAGCTCGAGCACCAGCGCACCGCTCCACACGCCGATCTTGGAGGAACTATCGGCGCCCGCTTCCGATGATTCCGTGCCGATGTACAGGCCACCTATGATGGCCGCCCCACTGGACAGCATCAGCAGCTCAACCGTGATGCCAAAACTCGTTGGTTCGCCTGCCTTGATTAGCAGTAGGGCCAGGAAACCAGGTGTGTAGAACATCACCCGCACCAGTCGCGCCCACACCCGCGCGTCGCGTTCCGGCGGCAGGATTGGGAGTGGCAGCCCGTCGGTTCCAATGATCGGTCTAGCTTTCGACATTTCGGCGCCCCCGCGTGCTCAAAGTTCGCAAACCATGCGTACCCTACCACAGCACCGCTGTTCTGGAAACGGCCGAGACGTTGAAGTTCACCCGTAAATCCAGCCCAGACTTACCGGCAACACGACCTAAGGAGTTTGGCCCGAAAACAAACTCGTGGTTCAGCTACTTCGAGTCCACAATCAGTCGCCGCTCGCCGAAATTGACGGTCTCGGAGATCACGACTCTGCGTACCCGGAAGCGTCGCGAGCTTTTTACAAAACGCTCAAGAAGTGTGCAAGAATTGAAAAACTGTGAGTCTCCTTGAGGACCAGGTAAGCGTGCCGTGCCGAGTTCAGCGATGCAGCGATCGTCTCTAGGAGGACAGCGCCGTGTGGTGGATTAGCTATCGAGGTGAATCGGGGCATGGCATCGACAACATTGGCGTCTTCGAGGATGATGGTTCGCCGCGCAAGAAGCATCCCCTGGTCCTCGATCCATCGCCGGCGGCGCATCCGCTGCACATCGCGCGCGGCTTCGCGCTGGTGGGTGACGACCTCTACATCGCGAACGCGTGGCGCAAAGATAGCCACATAGCGCGCTACCGCCGGCGCGGCGATACCTTTCGATTCAAGGAAACGCTCGCCAAGACCGGCCATTTCGCCGCGATGGTGCACCCGTTCGATGTGGACCTGGGAGATGACGGTCGCATCTACGTCTCCTCCCAAGATACCAACACTGTGCTGTCGTTCGTAGCGGCAACCCGCAAACCGTCAGCGGTGGCCACGCACCTGCGCAAGCACTATCCCAAAGGAAAATTCCTCCCCGGCACGCTTGTTGCCTCCAGCCACGGACGCCTTCCCGCGTACGGCGACCACGCGCCAAAGGATGTACCGCCCCACCTCGGCCTCGCGGTGGTTCTGGACAAGCACGGCAAGCCGCGCCACTCCGTGCGCGGCATCGTCGTGCACCGCAAGCATCTGTACGTGGCAGACGAAGCCGCCGACGCCGTCAAGGTCTTCAACGTAAAGACCGGGGAATTGGTGGCCCGCATCAAGAACCACGCGCTCGAAGCGCCCGTGCACCTGCTGTTGCATGGCGAGACGCTCTACATCGGCGCCTCGGGCAGCGGCAGCATCCTGAAATTGGATCTGCCACGAACTCCGCCGAGCGGTAAGCTCAAGGCGCACGTGGTGATCGATGGAGAGCTGGATGCCCCTTCCGGCTTCGGCATCGGTCCAGACGGCGATCTCTACGTAGCCGAACGCAAGAAACAACGGGTGCGGCGCTTTTCGCGTAAGGGTAAAAAGAAGGGAACATTTATTGATGATCTTCCAGATATGCCGGAGTTCCTGGTCTATGTTCCCTGAACCGATAGATATCCGCGCCATCGGCGTCAACGCTAGGCGACCGGCGCCACCATTCGGCGGCTCGGGCCTCTGCCGCGAAACTAGCGTCTTTTCGAACCCGCTGCTGGGATCCCGTTTGAGATGCCGGTAACGGGACGAACCGAGTTGAAGCGTGCCTGGTGTGCGATCCCAGCTATCGGGGGCCGAAGCGCAAGTCGCATTCGGCAGGCAAGTTCTGTGTGTCATAGTTGCGCTGGCCGCCTGAAACCGCCCCAGGGGCACCGCCAACGCGCCAACGGACGCTAAGGCGGAACGCTACGGGCGGGCTAGGCCGGTTACCTACGCGGTTAACGCGGTAGGGCTATTACGGAAAAAAGAGCTTTACATTTAACCTTATATAAGTTATATATATATAGCATTATGAAACGGCCCGTTACTACCCGCTATGCCGCTAAGGAAGTTGGCATTTCGCTTATGACGCTGCAACGGTGGATTGCCAATGAGGATATACGGGCCCCGAGGCTGCAAATTGTGAATGGGCGGGCAACGAGGATTTGGGAGGCGGACGATTTGGAGCGTTTACGAGCGGTGAAGGAAAAAATCTATTGCCGAGGTCGAGGCCGGAAGAAAGGATTCCGCTTTAAGACTTGAACACAGCCATCTATGCACGGGTGAGCACGCTAAATGGGCAAGACCGTGAGATGCAGCTGCGGGAACTGCGGGAATACTGCCAGAGACGCGGTGTGACACTCATAGGTGAATACGTGGACACGGGAACCCGCTACGGAAACGCTGAAATCGAGTGGCGGACAAATAGCGGAAGCAACAAACGGGAGCAGGTCAATAAGTTAGATGGTAGGCCCGTGCGGGCTCGAACCGCAGACCTCCACCGTGTCAAGGTAGGCTAGACTCTCATCGCGTTTCCTTCTGATTCACCGCCTCATTGATTTGTATTCACTTTGCGGAACCGATCGAAACGGGTCAAAAGACAAATATGGGCATACCCGCTACGGAAGCCGCTACGGATATCTGGGTAGGTTTTACGAAGGTCAAAGCAGCCATCGAGAAACCGGACTCAAAATTCCGACAGTACAGCAAGTTCAGGAATCTCGCAGATCTGCTACGGGGGGTTCAGGGCGGCAAAATAGTCACAGTTGCGGTCCCGCAGATATTCGTTAGTATGGACGTTTTTCGCTGGGCTTGGGACGCGAGCGCAGAAAGCTAAAAACGCAAGACGCTGCAATGTGTGTCGGTTTTCCTGAAGACTCAGCAGTGCCGACCGTTTTTAGATCCGGAAAATGCTGGGCAATCGAACTTTCCTGATCCAGCCCCCGAAGCATTTCGTCAATTCGTACGCTCAACACCTCACAAATGCGGAGCGGTGTCGTCATCGAGACGGGGCGTCTTGCTGCGATTTGCTGCTAGCGGCGTGCTGAAAAAATGAAAGACATCATATCCTCCGGACTGTACCGGGGTCGCTTCCGGTGTTGCCGTATGCGCTTGACAAGAGTCTTAAAGAATCTGACGTGATCCGTTAACTAGCAGCGCTTTCCGGAGGAGGGCGGAGAACTGGCCCCAAACCCTTCATCGAAGAGGAGGAAAATTAGCCCTAGTAACGTGTTTGACAGAGTGTGAGAAGGACGCTCCTCGGCGCGCATCGGTACTTGCCTTAGAGGGAGGCAATTCTTGAGGGACAAGACGCGCCGCAGCTGATTTCCTTTTGAGATAAGGCAGTGGTGCGGGTTTGCTGATCGAATTTAGATTCAGGACTGCGATTCCGTTGCCTGTAGCTCCGGTGATTGCGATGAGCGTGTTGTCTTTGCCGTCGTCAACCAGCGCGTCGTAATTGGTTGAGAGCGCAAAAGGCAGGGAAAGCCGCGTCAGCAAGTTGCCGAGTCTTCCATCCAACACATCAATTCCATTCGTCGATGGCTGAAATAGCAGGCTGCCATCAGGATCGAGTTTCGCCCCATACACGTAGGATATATCGAGCACTTCCCGGTCGTTCAAAGCATAGAAAGATTCTGCGTCGAGGTCCGCGTCGTAAAGAAAACTGCTGGCTTCAAACTGTTGTTGGCTGTTGGCGAGGGTCAAATCGTAATCGCCGTAGCAGCAGCCCGGGAAATCGCTTGCGGAAAGAATCTTGTCCGTCGCAGTGTCGATGCTGAAAACGTATCCGTCATCGTTGAAGTAGACTCGCGTGTTGTCCGAACTAATTACGGTTCGCAGGTTCGCATCGGTTGCTCCAAGGCCAGGATTGTCGACTCCATAGCTCGTGACGGCTCCGGTGCTCGTATTTAGCTTAAAAAATCCTTGCTCTCCGGTTCCATCTAGATCAAAGGCGGCAAAATACACATTTCCTGCGTCGCCAATTGCGACACCACATGGAAATGTATAAGCGGCGTTCGGATTCGATGAACTTATCGAATATGTGTTCACAGAAGATGGGTTCGAGGGGTCAAGGACATAAATCACGCCGGCCATCGCATCCGAAATTGCAAGCTTGCTTCCATCGGGCGAAAGAGCAATCCCCCACAACCTTTGAGAACTCCCGACAGGGCCAGGTATCGGAATTGGGGACAACCATTGACGCTGGGAAAGCGAAAAAACCTGCACCTGATTTGCGTCTGCGAAATAGTACAGATCGTTAAACGGGTCGTAAATCCCTTGGACCAATTGAGCCCCCGTCAGCGGGACCTGCTGTGTCGCAGGAAGATAAGTCATCCCGCCCGCCTGGGTTGTAGTACCACTGCTGTTTGTGACCGTAACATCAGCCGACCCTACAGTCCCCGGGGGAATCGTGTAGGTGATCGCTTCCAACTGGAAGGGAGGACCGTAGACTCCGTAGGCAGTGGGATTGAATCCTGTCATAACTGCTGGGTTTCCACCAACCGTGACTTGCAAACCGGGCGGAATTGAAGTGGCGGTTACCGGCCCCAGACCGTAACCATACAAGATGCCTGTTCCGCCTCCCTCGGCCGTCGAGGCATTCGGCGTGACTTCTAGAATCGTCGGGCTGTAGCTGAACCCCTCGGGTATGATTTCCACTCCTCCGTCTGTGGTATATGCGTAAATGTCCGCGGGACCTGGAGCCCCCTCAGGCGTTGTGGCCGTTAGAACATCGCCCGAGAACGAGTCGAACGTTGCCGTCTGGCTGCCGAAATAGATTTTATTCTGGTCTATTGTCGTCGCCTGCGGGGACCATTGAGTTTGAGTCCCGCCAGAAAGCGGGCCACTCGCTGGATTCGGATATGCGTTCGTGAAACCGGTTCCGACAGGACCTGTTTACAAAGCGCTAGTATCGATGAAACCAACTCCCTCCTCCATCGGGCCCGCGAACAATCCTGTCCCGTCGACAGCCTGAAGGTCGGGACCAGTGCTCGGACCAACGTTAAGTCCACCGCCCATTGGATTTAGAAAGATATTCGTGGCCCAGCCCACCTGCTGAAACGTGGTGAGGGAATAGGCATACACAAATTCTGCAGAAGGGACAAATAGGGTACTCGAATCTGAACTGAGTGCGAAATTCGTAGCGGTGGACACGTCGCCGCTCGCATTAAAAGCCGTAATTTGATTGAGGGTCTGAGCGTTATAGATAATTACTTGGTTCGAATAACCGGGAAGAATGACGTACTTCTGGTCGGAGGAAATAGTGATGTTCTTCGTTGAAGTCGCCCCACTCGCTTGAACATAACTGTTCTGACCTGTGGAAGGGTTAACCTGGCAAAGCGTGTTGTCACTGTCGATGCTCCCGATAATGACCTCGGTTCGGTCGGGAGTTCGTGTGAACCCGCCAATGTTCCCCATAGTATTTCCGCAAACCACCGTGAACGGCCCGTTGATCTGACCTGCCCCATAGGCCGTGGCATACACCGCAGTCGAATTTTGTGTTGGATTCCAAACCGCAAAACTTGCTGAGCCATCGACGCTGGGGATCCCGCGTGCGGCGCCCAGAAGTGCGAGACTTCCATTGCTGAGGACAAGCGCAACTTGCGCTTGGTACCCGTTGGGTCCTATCTGTGATGCGATGTATCGGTTGGTGACAGTATTCGAGGCGGTGTCAATGGCATAGACGTCGCCGATTTCTGTGCCGACGTACAGCGTATTGTGGTCCGGCGTATCGTCCATACCGTAGGCACCGGGAACGCTAATACTCGCCACCAGCTTTTCGGTAGTGGCGTCTAGCACAAATACGTGATTGGATTGCGGGTCACTCACATAAAACTGCGATGCGTTCGGGTTGTAGACAATCCAGTGCGAATTTAGGGATGTAAAATATTCAGTAGTCGCATCGGTCCTCACATAGCGTGTCCGGGAGGGTGGTGTATTTGCGGTCAAGGTGTCGCCAGAAACTGAAAGAGTAATTTGGGACGTATGCGTCCCCGAGCCGGAGGTTCCTGTAAACGTTACTGGTCCGCTGAATGTAGCAGCACTTGCGACAGCCGAAAAAGTGACCGCCTGTGGCGTGCCTGGTGCCAAGGACAGGCTCGAAGGTGATGCAGACACACCTGCTGGCATCCCTGTTATCTGAACAGTGACCTCAGACGAAAATCCATTCTCGCCATTAACGGAAACCGTGACGGAGTTCGAACTGCCAATCACGACTGAAAGATTCATCGGTTCTACGCCCACACTGAAGCCAGGAGTTTGTGGAGGATTCCCGCCGCCCGTGGTTCCTCCGCTCGCTCCACCCCCACATGCAGCTAGGAGGGACAGTGCTAGAAGAGTCGTGATAAGCAGCGGTCGACGCATATTTTCAGAAATCCGTGGCGCATAATCTCTCTCACCCGTCGTTCCTTGTCAAGGCACTTATCTGTACGATTAATAGCGCTCGCTCGCGGGCCAAACCTTTCCGCCATCTCGCTACTGAGGGCATAGGCAGAAGAGGATGAATCCGGACAAGCAGGTGGCGACATGAGGACTATTCGCAGATGTTGCGTTGCTTTGCTGCGATATAGATTGCTCCAGACCACACATAGTCCCATAACGACGAGCAAGAGAAACACTTCGGATGCATGCTCGAAGATGAAAAAAAATCTCGTGTTTGCGTTAGCAGCGTCAGCAATGCGGCGATTGCTGCCACGAGTGAACTCAACAGTGTGACTTGCTTCTGCATTCGGACCTCTTGAACGGAATTCCCGAGGACCCGACAAGCTGCTTATTTTGGGTAGATTACATCATGATTGCGTAGGTTGCCGAAGAAACTACGAGGTACTCGAAAATAGTCGGACACCAATCTACTTGCGGCGGACTGCTGTGCGCACCGTTTTTAAATCTGGACGATGAGGACACCCCGGCGTTCCAGACGGCACCCAAAAATTCACAATTTTTCTTGGAATCTCGACAGACATAGGCGGAACCACGATCACACGCCGCGGAACAACTCCGACAGCGACAGTTTCAACGCTCGTGCAATCTTTTCGATGTTGACGAGCGGAACGTTCCGTTCACCGCGCTCATTGAGCCCTAGTACGCCAAATGTCCGGTTACGCGATTTATCAGGACTTGGCGCGAGCCGCCGTCATTGCTTTGACGAAAGCTCGATTGCTTTCAATATTTTGTTCGTCATGCGATTGATGAATAGGCTCAGGCCAAGAACAACAAGAATATTCGTCAGAATTGAAATGATAGCGCCGATCAAAACTTCGGCGACCAAGTGCGTGTCACCAATGTTGTGAGCGGTCACCATCATGCTCCAAACAAAGAGCCACAGGCAGCAAAAACACAACGCCAAGTATGCCCACTGCCTTTTCCTGATTCGGTCAACTTCGTCTAATGACTTGCGCAAAATATTGTCCATTTCTTCTGTCACAGATCACCCCGTTTCACGCTGAGATGTTTTCTGATTGCACTCAATCCATAAGCCAGCCGCGATTTGACAGTCCCTAACGGTAATTCGAGTATCGCGGCTATTTCCGCCAGGGTTAGTTCTTCGTGAAAATGTAATGCCAACACCGCCCGACTGGCGGGGGATACTTCGTCCAGGGACAAAAGCTCTCCCAACAGCTCTGCCGGTGGGCGAACAGCGGGTGCGGGCAAGTCATCCACTTCCAACTGTTGCGCCGTTTGGTCAGACCAGCGTCGTTCCCTTTTAAGGTGCCGAAAAGCTTCTCTGCTTGCGATTCTGTACGCCCATGGCCGAAAAAGTTCCGGGGTGTGCAGGGACTTGAGCTTGCGGGATATGATTACGAAAGCATCCTGCAATACGTCGTCGGCATGCGACGGACCGACTACCCCAGCCACAAAGCGTCGGAGCGACGGTTGAATGCCGCGAAGCAAGGATTCGAGCGCCTCGCGATCATCACACTGCGCTCGCAAAACCCACTGCGCCTCTTGACGTGAAGTCGTCACACGCTCCTTTGAATACTAAGAGGCCCAGTTTGTCAAAATGGTTCGAACTCTTACGAGGATTTGTTGGGTCAGTGCATGACCAGCACTGTTACTCGGGAAGTGAAGTTCTAGCACGCCACCTGTCCGGCTACGCGACTAACAGCTTGTTGAAAAACCCATTTCCTTTGCAACTTTGAGTCGAAAAACTCGTCTGAAGGAAGAAGGTCAAGGAGGCGAGCGAATGCGCGGCGACGATAATCAGCAAGAAGGAATGTTCAGCTACGTTTCTCCAGAAAAGCGAGTCCCGGCGGATCATCCGTTGCGACCGATCCGTAAGATGGTGGATGAGATTCTGAAAGAAATGTCCCCGCAGTTTGCGAAGTTGTACTCGGAAGTGGGCAAGCAATGATCGAGGATATTTGACGCCGGAGTCGGGTCCAGCGGCACGAGTAAGCCATCTCTGGCAGGAGGTCCTATGAACAGTACTGCTCGATATGCAACGTTCGTGGTTCTAGCGCATGCTGGGGTCGTCTTCTGGCACTTGGCTCTGGTGGCGAAAATCACTCCGGGGCTTACAGAGCATCAAGTGCTGGGCGCCACGACCGCGATAAACTTGGTGCCCACGGTTCATTGGTGTTGCTGTGGACCCACTTCCTCCGCCTCGGCGGATTTCTTCTTTTTCTTCCCCTAGCCGTAGGGCTCGTGATCGGAGGCAGCGAGCATTTTGTAACCCCCGGGCCGCTGAACGTTTTCTATATGGCCGCAACGCCATGGGTGCTGCCGTTTCGAGTGACTGCAGTTCTTCTTCTTGTTCTGGAAGTGTCGGGATGTTGGATTGCCATTCAGGCGTTCAGACGTGTTCCGTTTTTACAAGCGGAGGCCAGGCGGTAGATCAAAT
>CAVYDD010000003.1:0-934586 GCA_963767225.1 uncultured Acidobacteriota bacterium | reverse complement strand
TCATCGGCAAGGCGATTGATAATTTCGTGGATTTCGGAGATCGCGCCCACGTCCACGCCGCGCGTCGGCTCGTCGAAGGTGACCACCTGTGGCTCCTGAGCCAGCCATTTGCCGATCACCACCTTCTGCTGATTGCCGCCGGAGAGCTCGATAACCCGCATGCGGGCACTGACAGCTCTCACCGCAAGTCTGGATATCCAGCTCTTGCCAGAGCTCTCTCTCTTCGGACCGCTTCGTAAGCACGCGTCCTCCCCAAAATATCGCAAGGACCCCAATGTAGATATTGCGGGCGATGGACATGGTCTCGAAGAAACCCTGACCTTCCGATCTTCGGTCACGTAGGCAATGCCGTCGCGCACTGCGGGGGCCGGACCAAGTAGCGGACCGGTCGATCGTGAAGAAGCACCTCGCCGCCATGGAAGAAGTCGCGCTTCAACAGGCCTGCGACGATCTTAAACGTCTCGGTCCGGCCGGCCCCTACAAGGCCGAAAACAACCAGTATTTGGCCGGCGAAAACGGAAAATGATGTGCTTTTGACCATCGACGACATACGAAGGTCTTGTACGGATAGGACGCGCCGGCCCGCCGGCCGCGTCTGCTTTTTGCGTTGACCATAAAGCGTCTGGGACAGATCAGCGGCCATTGCCTTTACGATCGATGCCCGGTCGAACTTGACCGTCTGATCGGTGACGACACGCTTGCCATCCCGGAGAATGGTGATCCAATCGGACACCGCCAGCGCCTCTTCGAGCGCGTGAGAAATAAAGACGACCCCGACGCCTCGCTTCTTCAGACTTACGACCAGGTCGAAAAAGTATTTCTTCTCCTCCGGAGTTAGCGTCGCCGTCGGCTCGTCGAAGATGATGACCTTCGCGCTTCAGCAGGACCGCTCTCGCGATCTCGACCATCTGCTTCTTCGCGGCCCCCAGCTGGCTTGCGATCTGTACCGGATCAACATCGAAGTTCAGCGACTGCAGGAACTGCTGGGCGGCGATATTGATGCTGCGCAACCTGTTGAAAACCTTTTCTCGGCCGAGGAACAAATTCTGGGCGACGGTCATCGTCGGGACTAGGCTGGTCTCCTGGAACACCATGGCGACGCCCATTGCAGGGCGTCATGGGGGGTGCGGGGCTCGGCAAGCTGCCCCTCTACGTAGAGCGATCCTGAACTCGGCTGAACGACGCCGGCCATGATCTTGGTCAGCGTCAGTTTCCGGCTCCATTCTCGCCGAGCAGGGCATGGACCTCACCTCGCCTCAGGCCGATTGAGACATCCTCAACCGCGGACACGCCGCCATATTTTTTGGTCGCGTTCCTTAGTTCAAGAATGTAGTCGCTCACGCGGAGTATCTTTCCGTTAATCCGGCCAAATCGACCCCGAGGAGAAGGCCGGCCCCCTTCGACAAGAGATAGAGATACCCATTAGCTTCGACCGCCGACACGATGCCGTGGTGGTGCCCATCCGCGCGGCTGTGGAGCGAATATTTTGGTAGCCCGTCCGGCCGGAGCCTGACTACCAGCCCGTAGGAGCGGGGGGGCGCCCATGGTTTCGAAATCCCCAAAGTCTTGACGTTCCCGCCTTGGAGCGGCTCGAGAAAGTTCGGCCTGAAGACAGCATGGGCGCGACCCAGAAACGAGGATCGACCTCCTGCATCATCATGCGGCGAAAACGTTCTTCGCGAAGCACGAACTCGACGAGTCGACGGCGGGCGGTAAAGCAGGTCAGCCACATCCCGCCGCCGGCCGCTGGCGACATTCTCGACGGGTAAGCGGGTAGACGATCAATGACGGAGGAAATATGAGGTGCCGGGCCGCTTCGCTCGATCTTGGCGACGCGGATGATTCCCGCTTTCGGAGAACCAGAGCTCGTTCGCCACTTCGTACGCGCCGAAAGGATAGCGAAGCCCGGCGACGAGCTCCCTGTCGCCGCTGCCATCGGGAGTGAGCCTCAAGATGCGGCCGCTTTTGCCGTGGGACAGGAGGTCCCGTGCATACTCATTTGGACCGGTGTCGACAGATAAATCGGTAGCCAGCATCCCGCCATCGCGGCAGGCGCTTAGCGCCGTCACGCACCCGAGGGGCTTTCCCCCGACGGAGCGGCGCGAGGACGCCGACTCGATTTGCCGACGACCGCGACTTCCTTTCCGGCGATCGCGGCCGAGATGTCCCGGGCGTGCAGCGCGAGCAGGACCGCTCAAAGCCTCGGGAAATGCGGATACCACTTCCTTCTCGCCGCCGGGCTGCAGGCGCGACAGGTTTGGCCCTTTGGCGATGCAGAGCGTTCGCCGTCGGAAGCATTCGTTTCCGTCGTCCAGTTCGGCGACGACCTCCGCGTTGTCGATGATGTGATTGGGCTTCAGCGGTCCGTCCATTGGAGGGACCGTGATGGCCGCCTCGCCGCGGCCGAGAAGCCGGTCCGAGATTTCCTTGAGCAGCGCGATCACGCGGATTTACTTCCAGAACGGCGTGCCTTTCCAATAAGTGTCGTATTGAACGTAGTCCTCCCGCGCGTTCTTCAACTTGTACCGCCCGACGCGGTTGTTGACCAAACCGCCGAGATAGAGGTAGCCGCGATGCTCCCGCATCGATGTAAGGCTCGGATGGTTCGTGCCATCGCGATCCCAGAGCGCCTCAAGCACCTTGCCGTCCTCGGTGACCTTGATGACGCAGCCCACATTGATGCTCGGGTACATCCACTCGTCGGGCGGCAAGCGCTTCGCCATCCGCCGGCGAAAACCCGGCAGGCGGAGCGCAAGGTCGAATGCCGGCGAGCGCATTCCCGTCAATGCGACCCAGAAGTTTCCGTCGGATGCTCGATTGATATTGTCGGGCAGACCTGAAAGAGTCGGGATGATGACTTGATGGGTCCCTTTTCTTGGGACCGTCGAACCAGTAACGGTTGAGCGTGCAGCCCCACGTCTCGGCGAACAGGAAGAACTCACCGTCGCTCGCCATCGGAATTCCGTTTGGAAACACCAATCCTCGGAGAACGGTGTAAGTCGTTTTGTTTTTCGGGTCGTAACAGATAATGCGGCCATTCCCGCGCGCTTCGAGGCTGTCGACCGCCCACTCGTGCATCTCGCAGCGGATGGTCGCCTCGGAAAAGAAGACGCGGCCGTCGGGCGCGATATCCAGATCATCGGCGAGCCTCAGGCGACTATCGTCATTGATGGAGGTCATGCTCCGGTTGGTCTCATCGGTCGCGAGCGCGGCAGAACGTACGGCGCGATGCGATATAGTCCCATGCCGCCGACGCAGACGTAGAGATTATCCTCTCGATCGAAAGCCATGCCGAGCGGTTGCGCCGATATGAGCGAACGCCTCCATCTTTTCGTAGGAGGGCGCGAAGAAGCGGACGATGTCGCCGTGCCGCGACCCGCAGTAGAGATGATCGTTTCGATCCAGGATGACGTCTTCCGGTCCCTCGATCCGGCCTAATCCTATCGGCTCCACGTCCTTGAGAGCGTCGTTAATCGCGTAAGCAGTCCGATCCTCGGACCTCGTGCTGGGCGCGTTCGGCAAGCGGAGATAGGAAGGACTTACATAGACTTTACTGATGATGCGCTGCCGGTTCTTGATCCACCGGATGTCCACGCACCCGGCAAGGATCGGGATCGCGGCGAGAACCATGCGGTTGACGCCGCCAGGGACGGCGAGGCTCACGAGGCCATTGGTGATCGCGAGGACGATTAATGTCCCAACGATCGCCTTGGCGTCGAGCCGTTGCCGCCACCCAGGCGGATGCCGCCCACGACTGCCGCTGTCAGCGCCGTTACTTCCCAGCCCGCGCCAACGTCGCCGCCCACGGTCGAGACGCGAGGCGAAGCAAAGAGCTCCAATCGATGTGAGGACGCCGGCGGCCACGTAACAGAACGCAACCGTCCTCCAGACCGAAATTCCGGAATTGAAGGCCGACCGCCTCGATCCGCCAATGGCGATGACGTGCCATCCCCAGCGGAGGCGCGTGAGAAGATAGGCCAAGGGCGGTCGCGACACAAATGGCGGCGACCGTTGGCACGCCGAGGATGGTCCCCGAACCCAACCAATTCCAGGCCTCGGAATCCGGCAGGTTCGCCGAAATCGCGGTCGAATACCGAAGGACGAGCATGTCGTAGGCGGCGCGATACACGATCAAGGTAATCAGCGTCGTCAAGAAGGCGCGCAAACGCAGATAGCCGACAAGGACGCCGTTTACCGCGCCGAGCAAGGCTCCAAGTCCCAGCGTTGCGAGAGCCGTCGATACGACGGACCAGCCCCACACGTTCATGGCCAAAAGCGCCATTAAATTCGTGAGAGCGAAAGTCGAGCCGACTGAAAGATCGATGCCGCCCACGATCATCACGAGACCGAGGCCCATTACGATCAGGCCGATTTCCCCGGCCTGCCGGCTTATGCTGACGAGGGCGCCGATGGTGAGGAAGTTCTGAACGTGGTTGGCAAGGACGGCAAACACCAACACCAAAAGGGTCGTCGGAATTGCGGTCTCGGTCCACCTTTTGGAGAGGATTTCGCCAACCGCGTAATCGGGCCAGATGCGATAACGGAGGCGTGTGAAAAATTCAAAATTCACGAGCGCGGCTCCTCGCCTGAATGAAAAAGTCGGCCGAGTCGTGACACGGCCGACTGCCACTCAAAGACCTATTTACCCAGTGTCCAACACGCGCCGTCGGCGTTCGCCTTCGTGACGGTGTTCAACGTTGTGTAGACGGAGCCCTTCGCCGAGCCAGCCTTGACGTTCGATTGCAGGAGCCACTTGATCATCGCCGACACGTCACGGCCCTGATCCGGAACGCTGTACGAAAGATACATATCGTCAGGCGCCGCTTTTCACCATGTCGCAGGCGCCTTTTTGCTCGCTGCCGCCGGAGGTGATCAAGAACACCTTGCCGGTCATGCCAGCTTCCTTGATTGCCGCCGCGGTCCCGATGTCCTGGCCATCCCAAAAACCGACGACGCCGCAGAGGTCCGGATGTTGCTTTAGAACGGTCTGCATGATCGCCTTCACCTTTGACGGATCCCAGTCCGCCGCCTGATTGGACACAATGGAGAGCTGCGGGTTCTTCGCCACCACGTTCTCGATGCCTTTAAGGGTGTAGGCGCTGGCGGCGGCCGAGAGCGCGCCCTGAAGAACAGCGATCTTGCCCGATTTTCCGTCGCACGCCTTCGCGACCTGCTGCGTTAGCTTTTCGCCCATTTCGACCCAATCCACGCCGACGAAAGCCGTGGAGTTATAGGACGTGCGCATGTTCAACTGGATCACGTAGATGCCCGCCTGTTCCGCGCGTTGCAGGAGCTTCGCGTAAGTCTGGACGTCCGGGTTTTGGACGACGAGGACCGCCGGCTTTTCATTGATCAGGTTTTCGATGGCCTGGGCGCCGGCGCTCGAATTGAAGTTCGGATCGCGCACGGTTACCGATCCCGAGCGGTTCCAGTTCCTTCTTCATCGTCGCGAACCAACCCTGCGCCAAGTCGACGGCTTGCGCGACCGGGATGAAGACTACGTTCTTGCCGTTTAGCGCCTCGCGGTAACCAGCGCGGAATGGTTCGTCGATGCCGGCGGCGAGCGATGGACCTATTCCGCCGCCGAGAATGCCGGCGCCGAGGCCGATTGCCAGCAGTGTAGTCCTTGGTGTTTGCATGCCCATCTGTCTTCCTCCCTTGGGTGTAAACCGGCCGTTGCGGAATGCGACGGCCATCAGATGTCGCCTTGCTGAGCGGTCTCCTCGTTCCGAGGATTGGCCAGTAAATCCAATACGACCGCGCAGAGCAGGATCAGGCCTTTGATGAAATTCTGCGCCGAATACGACAGGTCCATCAGCGTCATGCCGTTGAGAAGCGTGCCGATGAGCAAGGTCCCGATGACCACATTGGAGACCCCGCCTCGGCCGCCGGAGAGGCCGATGCCTCCTAAAACGACGACAAGGATCACGTCGTAGATCAGCGTGGAGTTGAAGACGCGCGTCGGCATGCTTTCGAGCGAAGCGGCCATCACGATGCCCGCGAACGCGCCGATGAGGGCCGCCACGAGATATTGCAGTACGATCAAAGGACGTGTCGGAATGCCCGCTGCCCGCGCGGCTGGCAAATTATCGCCGAGCGCATAGATGAAGGCGCCCAGTCTGGTCAGCCGCAGGAAGATGGCCGCGACCGCCGCCGCAGCCGCGAACATAACGACTGGCTTTGGTATTCCGAGAACCTCGCCGCGACCTATCCAGGCGAGCGCGTGCAGGTCCGAACTCCATTACACAACATCGACGTCGAAGAAGAAGACCTGGCCGAAGCCGGCGAGAAATAGACCTGACGCGAGCGTTGCGAGAAAGGAGACTTCAGCGTAAGCAATCAGCCAACCATTGACCAAACCAAACACGATGGCGACCGCGAGCGAGACGACGCAGGCATAAGGGACGCTGTGTCCCCACTGGACGAGCTGAAGAAGTATTCCTGGGGGGACGGCGAGAGAAGCGATCATCGATATGTCGATGCCGCGGCCGATAACGACGACCGCCATTCCGAGTCCAAGAATGCCGAGAATGGCGACGCTTTGCAGAAGCGCCAGGAGATTAGGCACAGTCAGAAAGGTCGGCACGAACACCGAAAAGCACGGCGAAGAGCACGACGAAGATCGCGAAAACGATGGTTTTCTGGAGATAGACCCCCAGGTGCCTCGCCTTGTGGTGCAAACTCTCGACATGCGCCGAGGCGCTCGCATCGGCCATCACGGTTTCCTCCGAACGTTTATTTCGAGATCAATTTTTTCGGGAGGATAGATGGGGCCGGCTTGCTCGGCTTGTGTAATGGCGCAACGGTGTTGCGCGGAGGCGCAAGAGCCGGCTGTCGCCATATCGCGGCGAGGCGCGCGGCATACCAGCCGCGCGAGATCGTGGCGGTCGAGCTCGGCGGTTCGTTGCTGGTTTGGCTAGACCGGCTTGCGGGGCTGCTTGAAATCGGAAAGGACAGCCCTTGTTTCTTCACTTGAGACGCATTCCATGAATGCGTGACACTCAGCCTCGATGCGCTCCTCTATCCCAGGAAAGGTCGAACGGCTGAGGCGCTTGATGTGCGCCACCGACACTGCTGGAAGCCTTGCAATCAGACTCGCGACCTCATGGGCGGCGTGTCGCACGTTTCCATCTGGGATAATGTTATTGACCAAGCCAAGGCGCTCGGCATCGGCAGCCTCGATGACCTTCCCCAAGAGAAATACCTCGTTTGCTTTGACACGTCCAATACGCGCCGGCAGGAGCCCGCTCGAACCGACTTCCGGAACGAGCCCCAATTGGGCGAATGGCGCAGAAAGTTTGACCGTGTCGTCGGCGAGGACGATATCGCAGTGGAGCAACATCGTAAGGCCAATGCCAACGGCGTGACCTTGGACGGCAGCCACGATCGGCTTAGCGAAAAACCAGAAGCGACTCGGCAAAGCGGCGCCACGGCGAACCCCGATCGAGGCTGTAACTGCCCCCAATGAACTCGGCGATGTCGTTCCCGGCGCTGAAGTGAGGGCCTTCCGCTTCTATCAGAGCGACTTTTATCGTTGCGTCCTTCCGTCCTTCGTCCAGCGCGTCGGACATCGAAAGGTACATCTCCGCCGTCAGCGCGTTACGTTTGGCCACCCGGTTCATCGTGATCCGAAGGATGTTTTCGTCCCGACGGACAATGATGTCGTTCATTCAAACCTCCCGATGGCTTGGCTGTGACGACTGCCTGGGAGAGTTGCAGACGTCCGCCTTGCGTGTACGTGCAATCAAGGGCAATCCGAATGAAGACGCCGTTAGACGCCACGGATGCTGGTCGGGGACATGCCGTACCGCTTCCGAAACACGCTGCTAAAATGGGACAGGCTGTTGAAGCCCGCGTCCATGGCGATTTCGGTGACCGTGCGCTGAAGGCCGATCGCCAGCTCAAGCTCCTTTCGGCAACGCTCCGAGTCTGCTTGTCCAAATATAGTCGGATACCGTCGTGTCGGCTGACTTAAACAGGTATTGCAGCGTCCTAACCGACATCTGATTAGCTTTTGCGATGCGGTCCGGATTGAGCAAGGGATTGCCCAAATTCTTCTCGATGTACGACATGACCTGACGCAGGCGAGCGCCTCGAACGTCGGCGTCGCCCACCAACTCCGACACGTCGTGTTCGGTGGCCTCGAACGCCAAGGCGAGAATGTTGAGAATATCGTTACCAAGCTGATTTCGCGCATCCGCTTGAAGATTTTCGGCCTCCATCACCATCGAGCCGCACAGCGCGGCCGCGACGCGGCCAATTCCAAATGTCGTTTGGATAAGCGATGTCAACGGCGGCGCGCGGCCGGAGAACCGTTTCGCGAATTCAACCCGGCGAAACTCCACGTATACGGATCGCGCGGGCTGCGTGTTCCTTTAGCTCGTAAGGTTCGGACGCCGAAAAAAGCCCCGCCTTGCCGACGGTATAGATGCGATGGCTGCTTCTGGCAAAGAGGTCAAGGCACAGGGAAAAATCGTGCTGGCGACGGTCAAAGGTGACGTGCACGATATTGGCAAGAACATCGTCGGTGTCGTCCTGGCCTGCAATAACTATGAAGTGATCGACATGGGCGTGATGGTCCCGTGTGAAAAAATCCTAGAACGCGCCAAGGCGGAAAAGGCGGACATGATCGGGCTGAGCGGCCTCATCACTCCGTCGCTCGACGAAATGGTGCATGTGGCTCGCGAGATGGAACGTCAGGGCTTTAAATTGCCTCTGCTCATCGGTGGCGCAACGACGAGCCGGGCACACACTGCGGTCAAGATTGCGCCGCATTACAGCGAGCCGGTCGTCCATATTCTCGACGCTAGCCGGGCGGTGCCCGTGACCACGAGTCTGTTGAGCGACGAAGGCAAGCCGGCGTTTGTGGCGCGGCATCGTGCCGATTATGAGGCATCCGCAAGGCCCACTCCGCGACGAAGCTGAGCGTCGTATCGCTGGAAGCCGCTCGAAAAAGACGGACTCCGATCGAGTGGCGGGCCGAAGACCTGCCTGCACCAGCGTTTACCGGCGTGCGCGTGCTGGAAAATTTTCCGCTGGCGACGCTGCGCGACTTTATCGACTGGACGCCGTTCTTCCACACCTGGGGGCTGAAGGGCGTCTATCCCCGCATTCTTGAGCACGAGGAGCACGGTGCGCAGGCGCGCCAAATCTTCACCGAGGGCAATGCTCTTCTGGATGCGATCATTGAGAAGAAGCTGATCACGGCGCGGGGCGTATACGGCTTTTTCAACGCCAGCGCGGTGGGCGACGACGTGGAGTTGTACACGGACGGCACACGCGAAAAGATGCTGGAACGGTTCCACTTCCTCCGCCAGCAGTCGAATAAGGAAGGCAGCGAGCCGTGCCGGTCTCTTGCTGACTTCATCGCGCCCAAGGAAAGCGGGCTGCGCGATCACCTCGGTGCTTTCGCAGTAACCAGCGGGATCGGGTTGAAGGGATTGTGCGACCGGTTCAGATCTGAGAACGACGACTACAACGCGATCATGGCGGAGGCCATCGCAGATCGCCTGGCTGAAGCCTTCGCCGAATGCCTGCACAAGCAGGTGCGGTGCGAATGGGGTTACGGCTGTAAAGAAGGCCTGAGCAACGCGGATCTCATCCAAGAGAAGTACCGTGGGATCAGGCCGGCCGCAGGGTACCCGGCCTGCCCGGATCACACGGAGAAGGGTACGCTCTGGCGTTTGCTCGATGTGCAAGCGAACACCGGAATGCTGATCACGGAGTCGTTTGCGATGTGGCCCGGTTCAAGCGTGAGTGGACTCTACTTCGCCCACCCGGAATCACGATATTTCAGCCTCGGCAAAATCGATAGCGATCAAGTCGCCGACTATAGTAAACGCAAGGGGCTGAGCGTAGTAGAGATCGAGCGATGGCTCGGGCAAAACCTCAACTACGACCACGCGGAATAGCAGCCAAGCTGCCGGCCCATACTTACCTTGCTGCAGGTTTCTGCTGTCGTCTTGCCGTTCCTTGGTGATCCGGCTTCTGCAACAGCTCAAAGCGGCAAATTCGTAAAGCGCGCCATTTCGATCCGGCTTGCGGTTCTCACGGCGTGGTTCCGCCCTCTGGCTAGTCGGTTCGGAGCGCCTGCATCGGGTCGATGGATGCGGCTCGGCGCGCCGGCAAGTACGAAGCAAACACGGCCGTGAGAAACAGGACCAAGGCAACAGATGCCAGCACGGAGAAATCCATTGCGCCCACCCCGTACAAAGCTGTACGCATCGTTTGGCCCACCATCACGGCACCGATGAGGCCGATCCCCAGCCCGATCGTGGCCAGCAACGAGGCTTCCTTTAAAATAAGCCAGATCACACCGCGTTTACCTGCGCCGAGCGCGAGGCGCAAGCCGATCTCCTGAGTTCGCTGCGAAACCCCGTAAGCCATCAGCCCGTAGATGCCAACCGCCGCCAGCAATAAAGCCACGGCTGCGAAGCTGGCGAACAACACCATCGTATATCTGTCCTCTGCGAGGGACTCGTCCTTCACCTGATCCATGGTGCGGACGTGCGCCAACGCGATCTGCGGGTCAACCGAATGCACGGCTGCGGCAATCGTCTTGGTCATGGCTGCCGGATCTTCAGCCGTTCGGACGCCAATGGTTACATCCGGCGACAGCGACTGAGCGAACGGGACGTCAATCTCTGGATCATCGTCGCGGAAGTCTCCATACCTGACGTTGTGGATGATACCGACGATCTGCCACTCGACCGGCGGACCCAGCCTCGGCGACCCGGGAATGATCTCTTCGATGGAGAGACGCTGCTGGAAGGGATCCAAACCTTTCAAATAACGATTGGCAAATTCCTCGTTCACAATTGCGACGCGCACGCTCATGGCAGTGTCCTGGTCGGTAAATGCGCGCCCCTTGAGTAGCTGTATGCCGAAGGTCTTTAAGTAGTCGGGCGAGACCGATTGAAAGCCAGCACCAGGCCGCTGCGAACGGTCGCTATAGGTGGGCCCGCCAACCACGGTGAAGGGCATGCCGTTGCTATGGAAGCGCAGCGGCAACCCGGTTACAGTGGCGGCACTGGACACTCCCGGTACGGAACGAAGGGCGGTCAACATCTGCTGATTGTAGACGTTCATCTGTTCGGGATTTTCAAACCGCTCCTGCGGTTGGTCCAGTGCGAAGGTCAGCACATGATCAGTGCGTAGACCGAGATCGACGCGGGTAAGATTCCAGAAGCTGTGCATGGCAAGGCCCGCGCCAGCCAGCAAAGATAAGGCCAGCCCGAATTCGCCGATGATGAGCCCGCGACGCAGCTTGTGGCTTGCGTTGCTTGTGCCCGAGCGTCCGCCATCCTTCAGCGATTCTCCCGGATCCACCTGCGAGGCGTACCAGGCCGGCGCGCAGCCAAACAGCAGACCAGCGAGCGTGGTTGCAGCGAGGGCTACAACGAGGACATGACCGTCGAGTTGGAAATTCGCTTCGGAGGGCAATATCCCGTGAGGCACAATGGCGAGAATTGCGCGCAGTAATACCACGCCGAGTCCCACGCCAAGTCCGCCGCCGAGAAGAGCAAGAACCAGGCTTTCGGTAAGAAACTGGCCGAAAATCTGCCTGCGATTTGCTCCCACGGAACTGCGAATCGCAATTTCCCTTTGCCGCGCCGAGCCCTTGGCCAACAGCAGATTCGCGATGTTGAGGCACGTAATGAGCAGCACGAAACCAACCGCACCCAGAAGAAGCCACAGGTTGCGAATACGGTCGCGGGGAAGGAAGTCATTCTTAAGAGGCTCGACCGAAGCGCCCCAGCCTTGATTCGACACAGGATAGGCGGCCGCAATATGACTCGTTACCGCATCCATATCGGCTTGCGCCTGTTGCAGCGTGACCCCGGGATTCATACGGCCCATGGTCAGCAGCCAATGGTAGTTGTGGTTGATCTGTTCCGGTCGGAAGGCGAGCGGAGCCGCCAACTCAAAGGTGAATCGGTCCGCCACACCCGGCGATAACACTCCAACCACAGTATAGGGTTCGCCATTGATGCGCAGCGGTTGGCCGAGAATGCCGCGATTCGCACCCAGTCGGTTCCACAGCTTGTAAGTCAAAATGACGGCGTGGTCCCTGCCGGGTATCCCTTCCTGGGCAAGAAAGTCGCGCCCCATCAGAAACGGGATTCCCTGCATGCTGAACCAGCCGGGCGTGGCGTGCATACCATCAAGCTCTTCGGGTTGGTCCTGCGTGGAGAGATTGAAGCTGCCTCCGGTGAAGGCAGCCAGTTGCTGGAAGGTTTTGTTCTGCTCCTTCCAGTCGAGAAAGTCACCCGCCGACATCACGTTTCTTTCCCCACCAACCTTCGACCAGACCATCACCAACTGATCGGGGTGCGGGTAAGGCAAGGGCGCGAGCAATACGGCATAGACCACCGTGTAGATGGCTGTGGTGGCGCCAATGCCAAGCATCAGCGTGGCGATTACGGCTGTCGTAAGCCCTGGACTCTTGCGCAGCACTCGCAAGCCGTACCGTAAATTCCTGACTAGAGTTCGCACATTCCACCTCGATCGGCAAGCGTGATGTTCCCAAACATCCTCGCCCGGACTCTTAGTTGTGCAGACAGCAAACCCAACCGCGCGATCACCTCACACCCCGGGGTCGTGGTGACGCACGGGTCCCGGCCTCCATCGCCTACATTCTTATTGCCAATTCAACATGGAGAACACGTGCTGAAAAGAATGGGGTTAGAACGCAACCCGTGGTCCAAACTGGCAGCTCGCTGTCCGAAAAGAGTAGTTCTGTGTCCGGTCCCGAACACCGTATGCGCCAAGCTCAGGGTCTGTGAGGTTGCCGACCCAGGTGTCGCATCGCCACTTCTTAAACTATCTGAAAGAGTGAATTCAATGATTTACACATACTCGCGCTCCATCCTTCGAATCGCTCGATACCTCTCAAATACTTTCCTGTCGCTCTCCAGTCCCATCGCTGAGCGGATCGAACTTCCACGGAAGGTGTGGGCAAACATCTTCCATCCCCGGAACAGGACGAAGCCCGGGTCATGCTTGAACGCAGCCGGAATGTGGTGAACCTTCATCCAGCGCTCGGCCTTCCAGCGCATGAATTCCACTTCCTCGGCCGGCAGGTGCTCCGTGCGCACCACCGCGGTAGTTCCGTCGTATTCTTCCAATCGCTCATTCATGATCAGCCCTTGATCCCGGAAATCTTTCGTCATGGGCGTGCGCGGGTATGGCGTGGGGTGTTGAATGTAGGGCCAATCGACGTAGCGGCGGGCAAATTCGAGATTGGCCTCGATCGATTCGCGGGTGTCGCCGGGACTGCCAACGATCAATCCGCCAACCACAAACATCTGGTTGCGGTGCACGTAATCGATGGCTTTGAGGGTAGCATTTCCGGTGTTTTGGCCGTTGGTACGCTCGGTATTCTTGGCGGAAGCTTTCAGGAATTCCAAATCGTTTTCGAGAATGTTCTCGATGCCGAGAAAAACATAGCGAAATCCGGCTCGCCGCATGAGCGGGGCGAGAGTCTCGCCGTAATTCGCGATGGCCGAGGTCATGGCCTGCACGAAGTAGTCGATCTTGTTGAGTCCGGCGGCGATGATGGCTTCGCACAACGCCTCGAAGCGCCGCACGTTCAGCGTGATGTTGTCGTCAACCAGGAAAATGGTTCGAGCGCCGTGGTCGCGGGCGTCGCGAATATCCGCCAACACGCGGTCGAACGAATAGGTGTGAAAATTTCGGCCCCTCATCTCGATGATGGAACAGAAGCTGCAATCGTAGGTGCAGCCGCGTGAGGTCTCGATTACGTCCACCTGGCGGCCGAGCAACGTGTATCCCCGGAGCACGCGCGCATCGCGGTTCGGCGGGCGGATTTCGCTGTCCTCAAGCCGGTGCGGCAAGCGGTCGAGGTTATGTACCCACCTCGGGCCGTCCCGGTAGGAGAGGCCGCCGATCTGATCGACTCCGGACCTCTGCTCGAGTGCGCGCAACAATTCGCGGAACGTGACTTCCCCCTCGCTGCGCACAAGATAATCGACGTCCATTTGCGCGTACGCTTCGGGCGCAAGGCTTGGGTCGTATCCTCCCACAACGACCTTGACTCCAGGCCGGAGAGCGCGCACCAGGTCGATAATGCGACCGGCGGTGCGGCGCTGAAACGTCATGATGGAAAGTCCAACAACTTCCGGATCAAGTTCGCGGACAAGCCGGGTGACCGTCTCGCGAACCTGCCGATGAACCAGAATTAAATCAGCCACGGCTACGCGGTGCTGCGGATCAACGTTTCCCGCCAGTGACGTAAGCGCCCCATTGGGCATGCGAATCGCGACAGGGGGCATGTGCTCGAAAGAATCCGGCATGGAAAGTAACAGGACGTTCACAAGGACATGTCCTCACTTTTTCGATTCATTCCCGCGGGCGCGGGTCGAACAACCGAAGCGAATTCCGGAATTGTACCGTAACTGGTTGCAAATAGAGGATTGACTTTGGCTGTTGTCCGGCACTATCGGGAGCCTTTGATCTCGCCTGCCGACGCTGCGAAATTCTGCTGCCTGGGTCGGAAGCATGTGTTGTTGTACAAGGCGCCTTCGGTTCCAATTCTCATAGTCAAGGCCGTGCGGCATCCACGGATTTGGATGAAGCACATTCAATCGACGCGTTAGCGGCCTCTTCCAGTCTGCCAGAAACTAACACCTCATGTAATTCTCCGTGAACCTCATCCCACAAGCGAGGGTATTTGTACCGCGTCGTTGGCATGTCTACTCAATTGGGCGGCGGCATGCACCTCTGTTTTGGCAGGTACGTATTTCTGCTTGGCAACTTGGATCGCTGAGTAGCGAGCTCAAGCCGCACAAAACATGTACCAGATCTCACTGTTGATGTTTAGGTGTGCAGGAGGAATTACATGCAGGTCAGCTCCTTTTTCAGGCTCGTCTCCCTAACGGTTCTTGGAGCAGCAATCTTTGGAACCACGGCGGCAGCGCAGGTGTCCACCGGATCCCTTAGCGGTACGGTCGTCGACCCTTCGGGCGCACTGGTCGCCGACGCAACCGTGACACTGACAAATGAAGGCAACGGCGCAAAGCAACAAGCGACGACTTCTGCTACTGGAGCGTTTCGGTTTACGTTCCTTTCCGTGGCCCGGTATGACCTGGAGATTTCGAAGGGCGGCTTTCGCAATCTGAAATCGTCCGGCATCTCGGTGGATGCCAATATCGAGCACACGTTGGGAGCTCTGAAGCTGGAGGTCGGCCAAGCCAGCGAGTCGGTCGAAGTGTCCTCGGCGGCACCACTGGTTGAATCGGCGCAGGCACAAGTCAGCACCGCCATCACCGGCGAGGCTTTGCAAACCTTCGCCGGAGTTGCCGAGAATGAGGGCGCGGATTTCATCGCATTGACCTTGCCAGGTGTGGCCGCTGCTCGGGATAACAATTTTTCCAACACCAACGGCGTGGGATTCACAGTGAACGGCATTCGCGGCCGGAACAACGACCAGCAGATTGACGGGCAGAATAACAATGACAATTCCGTGGCCGGGCCAGCGTTGTTTCTGAGTGACATCGACTTCGTGAATGAATATCAGGCCACCACCAGCAACTTCGGTCCCGAATACGGCCGCAACTCTGGCTCGGTGATCAACCAGGTAACTAAGAACGGTACTAATCGGTGGCACGGAACCGTGTTCGGAAACGAAACCAACTCGGTTTTGACCAGCCTTACGAATATCGAGAAAAGCTTTGAGGGCATTACCAAGCCTCCCCGTTTCAACCAGGAATTCACGGGTGGAAGCATCGGCGGCCCACTTCTGAAGAACAAGGTGTTCATCTTCGGAGGCTTTGACGATCAGATCGATTCTTCGAGCTCGTTCTTCAGCACCGGCGTCTTGACGCCGACTCCCAACGGAATTGGAACGCTGGCGGGTTGCTTTCCTGGAAGCGCCAGCGTTGCGGCACTCTCCAATTTTGGGCCCTACGCCGTGGGCGGATCGCCCACTTTTTCAGGCGCCCCGAGTACTGCGTATTTCGACAAGGCGCCCGTGAATAACACTACTGATCCGACGAATGGGGATCCGGCCTGCGGATATCAATTGGCCGGCATCCAACGAGATCTTCCCGACGGCTTTCATGTCTACGATTGGGTCACGCGACTGGACGTGCACGCCACCGACTCCGACTCTTTTTATATCCGCTACCTATACCAAAAAGAAAATTTCTTCAACGTTGCTACGAGCGCCACCAGCAATGCCGCAGGGTATCCAGTTAATGTTCCCTCGCTCGGTCAATCCGGCCTGGTCGACTGGACACACACTTTTAACAACAGAATGCTCAACGAATTTCGCCTGGGTTACTCGCGCAACGCGGTGCAGTTCGGCGGCAACACGGTGGGCTCGGTGCCGTTAATGAACAACGTTGCGGACACCATGACGTCGATTGCTTTCACCACTTCCACTCTTCTGGGCTTTGGGCCTGGTTCGAATTTCCCAGAGGGCAGAATCGTCAACTCCTATCAGCTGCAAGACAATTTCAGCTATACCAAGGGGCAACACCAGTTGAAATGGGGCGCCAACATCACCAACCAGAGATCTCCTAATGTCTTTCTTCCCGGGTATAACGGCGTCTACGTTTTTAGCGATTGGGGCGCCTACGCGGCCAACACGCCTTCCAACACAACTCTTGATGAGGGCAACCCAGAGCATCCATTCAAGGAGTGGGATACTTTCCTATATGTTGGAGATGACTGGAAGGTTAGGCCCAATCTGACCTTAAACCTAGGACTAACATGGTCTTACTTAGGTCAGCCAGCCAACATATTCCATCGGGAAACTGTGGCTCAGCAAACCGGAAGCAACCCTGTATGGTTGGCGTCTTTGCCGCTTTCTGCTACCACGACCCCATCGCTTCCGGCGATTCACACTTTGTTTGGTCCCAGCATTGGATTCGCATGGTCACCCGACACACCGTTCACTCGTAATGGCAACACGGTGGTGCGCGGTGGCTATCGACTCACTTACGACCCCGCCTTCTACAACATTTTCTTGAATGACGCCACTACCTCGCCCGTAGTGTTGGGGCAGACTTTTGCCGGATCAGGACTTCCCGGTGTCCCCGCATCTCCATTAGGGCCTTCTGTTCGCGCCGCGTACGGCAGCTTGCTCCCTTTTGGCAAGCTCGACCCGCGAAATTCTCCCGAAGTCACACTTGACCCACACCTCAGTCCGGATAAAGTCCACGAGTGGTCGTTGGGCGTCCAGCGCAACCTGACTAAGGATGCTGCGATCGAGGTGCGGTACGTGGGCAATCACGGCGAGAACCTGTTCCAAAGTATCAACGTCAATCCATCGATCGCAGGCCTCGCATCGGCCTTCCCGAGTTATATTCCCGCAGGCGATGCGCCCTGCCCAACAGCCAGCGCAGTGGTACCGGCCGCGGTGGGACGGATCAACTGCAACACCGGGATCCAGCTGGAGGTCGGCAATAGTGGCTACTCCAACTACAATGGATTACAGGCGGAATTCCGCACCAGCAACATTTTCCGACAGTTGACGCTGCGAAGCAGTTACACGTGGAGTAAGACGATGGACAACACCAGCGAGATTTTTAATTCGTTCGCTGGCGGCAACAGTGAAACCTACGCCCAGGACCCGCTCAACGTGAAGGGAGGAGAGTATTCCCTCTCTGGAATCGACTTCCCGCAGACCTGGACTCTATCTTTCGTCGAAGATATTCCGTTCATGCGTTCCCAGCGTGGCATCCTCGGACATGTCGCAGGTGGCTGGGCGGTGTCCGGAGCCTATATCCTTCAGTCCGGCCAGAACTATACACCACAACAGTTCTTCATCAACTCGGCGACGTCTCCGATCGAGGATGTAGCCTTTGACCAAGCCTTCAACAACACGGTCCCCGACGTAGTGCGACCGTTCATGGGGAGCCCAAGTGCTCCGGTAACTCAAGTCGGGATTTTTGCCGGGGATGCATGCCCTACCTATGGAGTGGATTGCCCTACGAAGACGAATCCAACGCCTCCGATACCAGTCAATCAACTGCTCAGCCTGAACGGCTTAAATAACGGCGCGGTCACGCAGGTTACCAACAGCCAAGTGCACTTCATTGCGAACGGCGGGGAAGCCGAGACAGTCTTCGGAGTTCCGTTCGGCAACGTTCGACGCAACAGCGTTCGCGACTACCACACCAATCTCGGCAACTTCACGCTGTTCAAGAACTTCAAGTTCTGGGAACGTGCGACCTTGCAGTGGCACATGACCATGAATAACGCTTTCAACCATCCGAACTACGGGAACACGATTCCCGGGATTAACACATTTATTGAAAGTGCCGGTGCGGCTGGAGCAGGCGCCGCCTTTGCAGACCCCACCGTGCAATCGGACGCAGCACTCTCCTGCCCGGCCGGGAGTCGATGTGTCTACTTCGGGATGAAAGTGATTTACTAGATTCACGACGGCAAGCTTGCGTTCCTGATTCCTGACACGAGGCTCAGCGCGGACCGTCGCTGTCGGGGCTAGCGCCCGACAGCGCGAGGAAGCTTGCACCAGCTTCGTGGGCTTTGCATGCCTGTGGTCCCGCTTAAAGCGGTGTCGATCCCTGGGGCTGCACCGCGAGACAACAAGAGTGCTATGTAAGCTGCGATGGATCACGGACAAACGACGGAGAAGTCTGCAGCAGGTGCACCGGGGACAAACCGCCACGTGCAAGATGTAATACGCCGCGCAGAGCACGAGTTGCGGCAATTGATCGAGGAGCGAGCGCAGGTCACCAAACGCATCGGTGCCGTGAAGCAAACTATCGTCGGATTGGCGAACCTGTTTGGCGATGGAATTTTGGACGCCGCCCTTCTGGACCTGCTTGATCGTAAAGGCAGTTCCCGCCAGCCCGGCATCACTCGGGCGTGCCGCCGAGTACTGATGGAAGCGGGGCGGCCAATAAGCGCACGCGAGGTTTGCGACGCCGTTCAACGAACGGTGCCGGCTTTGCTGGCCCGCCACAAAGATCCGATGGCAACCATTAATACGATTCTGGGCAGATTGGTGGAGTACGACGAGGCGACAGTATTGTCTGGGGATCGCGGGCCACGCTTGTGGCTTTGGGCGGGGGAGCAGGAGAGCACATCGTCCCCCGCTCCCGATGGCGAAGGATCAGATTCAGCGTAGTCGATTGTCATATGCTTTCCGGCGCAGCCCGGATATCGCATGGCGGAAGCAGGTGGCAAACTTTGCCCGAAGCTGCTGCCAGCGCCGTGGTTGGGGTTTCATGGGTCTTTATCCCAACAAGTCGGCTACATGTCCCAAGGCCAACAAACGGGACGCGTGCCTTGACGTCTGTTCCGCATGGCACGGCGCGTGGGCGGTATCGGCATCGTGGGCCCGGAAAGACGTGAATGCCCACGTGCTCGGCCTGCGCCTACGAAAGGAATGTGCTGGCGCGGAGGGTTCGCTGCTCGAACCGTTGCGCAACTGACGCTGCTAGCCGTCCTGAACTGCAGCCTGCGCGAGTTCTGCTTTGGCGGCGATCTCAAGGTAAAAACCTCCAGCCCCACGCGCCCGGTTGTGGAGATTCCGTTCAAGGCCTACCAGGACTACTTGATCGTCGTGGACGGGCGAATTGGCAGCTTGGAGCATCAAAACCTGCTGCTCGATACTGGCACCAACCCGAGCATGATCGACCGGACTGTTTCTGCAAAGCTGGGACTGGAGGGTGTATCCCGAGATCTGTCACTCTTCAACAAAAGTGTGGCATCACAAAACGTAACGCTTCCCGATTTTCAGCTCGGTCCACTACGGCGGCAGAATCTGCCCGTTATGGTCGCGGATTTTTCTGCAATCAGCCGCGGACTGGGAACCCGCATTGACGCCGTGATCGGACTCGACGTGCTTGGCGCGACCAACTTCACCGTGGATTACTCAAAACGGCGCATCGTTTTCGGAGCGGCTTCGGTAGAGCATCACACCGTACCTTTTACTGCAGGTGAGCAGTTCATCACGGTGAATCTGAAAAGTGGCGGCCGGCAGTTGCATTTGCTTGTGGATACGGGAACACCACAATTAGTGCGGTTTGAGAGCCGCCTGCGCGGCGTGGACTATGTGCCGACCAGCGTCATCGGGACTGGACACAACGCTTCCGGGAACGTTCGCTTTGGGGCGGTCGTTCTCCCTCAGGCCAGGATCGGAACCTTAGAGGTAGGACCGCAGCGAGCGTCGGTCGTGACGGCGCAGCAAGGTTTTGCAATCGGCCTGGATGGGCTGATGGGAGTTTCATGCCTGCGGCCAAAACGCATCAGCTTTGATTTTGAACGCCAGTTGTTAGGTTGGAGCGACTGATGCCTCCGCGAGCGGAAACTGCTCGTTTCCGGCCGCGGCCATGCGGAGGGGAATACAGACCCGGGCGGCCACTCCACCTTGGGGCAGGCTGAGCACCTCCACGCTCTGGTCTTGGCCGTAAATTGTCTCCAGCCGCTCGCGCGTGATTCTCAGGCCCACGCCGCTTGAAGAAGAGTGAACTGGCTCCCGAAACCCAGGTCCGTTGTCTCTTACCTCGATATGGAGGTCAGCGTCATCCGCCGTAACGGAGATGTGAATCTCGCCGCCAGATACCAACCTGGAGATTCCGTGCTTGATGGCATTGTCAACCAAAGGCTGCAACAACAAGTGCGGGACGCTGGCATCGAGCGTCTCGGGAGCGACATCGATAGTTATCTTCAGCCTTTCTTCGAACCGCACCTTTTCGATCTCGATGTAACAACTTACGAATTCCAGTTCGCGGCTCAAGGTTGTCATTTGGGTGCCCACGCTTCAAGGCTGATCCTGAGCAGGTCACCCAGCCGAGTAATCATTCGATCGGCAGCTTCGACGTTGGTTAACATCAAAGCGGAAATGGAATTCAGCGTGTTGAATAAAAAATGCGGCTGTAGTTGGCTCTTTAGAGATTGTAGCCGGGCTTTCTCAAGCTGTCCCTGCAATTGTGAAGTGCGCAACTCTCGCTCGCGGAATCTTTGGTAATAAGACGCCACGTGCGCGATCAAGACGATCGGCAGGTAAGTGGTGACAATGTCGTCGACTACGTTAGCTAGAAATATCCTGCCAAACATAGACCACTGGATTCGGAATCCGTGGGCTTGCGCATCCCAAACCGCGGAAACCCACTGCCGGACGCTGGGATCCCAATACGCGTACGGAGTCATGCCCCGCATTGCCACTTGCGCGACGGTAAATGCCAGCCCGCCCGCCAGAAGGACCAAAGAATTTCTCATCCAGTTGTTACGCTGCAACTGGTAGCGATTTGCCAGCGCGAACGCCAGGGGAGTCAGCGGGATGTAAGTGAGTACCTGGCTGGATTGCATGGCCAGCACAGTCAGGAAGCTCGTGACCTCACCGGTCGAACGATACAACTGGAAGACAGTAAGTCCGTAGGCTAGAGCAACAAAACTCCACACTCCGAAACTCACTGCCCAATAATCCAGGGGCGAACAGGCCCAGGGGCGCGGCTGTTCGCGACCTCCACGCCTTTGACCGGCACCAAACGACGTGGCCGTCGGACTAGCTCACCTCCACAGTGCAAACAGATGCCATGCATGTTCGAGGTGCATATCGGACAGAAGGTGCATTCGTAAGAGCACACGTACGCCGTGCGCTCAGCTGGCAGCGCGAGGCCACAAGCCTCGCAATTGATCTTCATGTCGGGAGTTCCTTCAGTTACGCCTTTCGCAACCGCGCCACTCGACCGGACAAAGGTCTTTCATCGTTCCAACGTACCTCTCGTGTGGCCGGCGAGGATTACATGATGGACCAACTCTTTGCAGAGAGCAATCGAAGATCGCTACAACCGACGGGTCGATTTGTCTTGTCCCGATTAATCTGCAAACTATCCCACATTAATAACAGGTCGTCCCAGACCATGATCGAAGAAGTTAGAGCGCGGCGAAGCAGTAGAAGAAAAGTGAATGATGGCGATCGCCAATTACTCGGCCGAGATTTATTGCGAGTCGTCGACTTCGTGCACCGGAAGGGTTCGTTGCCAAAGCAATTGAAGGCCACTGTTCGCGCAACGAATCTCTCCACTCTCTGTCATGAGGTTCAATATTCGAGTAATCAACGTGTCTGCCGATCTGGAATCGGAAAAAGTAAAGGAACCCCTGCGATCGATGCGCGAGCGAATGTCATCCAGCGACACTGCGCTTCCTGCTTCCATAAGCGCAATGCGGCAAGCCCGGTATAGTCTGGCCGCGTGGAGTTCTAGGCACCCTGACGACTGGAGCCGCATTTGTCCGGCTTTGTGCTGTCGCGATGAATTGCTGTCGTGTGTTTCTAGTCCCTGCTTGGACCGCTCCGCATTTGGCGTGCACGCGGCACTCTGCGGCGTGGCCGGTGCCGCATCGCCGTGGTCGGATGCGCCGTCAGTTGCGAGGTCCCGCAACCCTCGGACTACGCGGTGAAGACTCCGGATTCGCCGATTGATTTCGACGCGCCGCGTCAACAGAGCAAAAGCCTGCGCATTTACTCTCCTGACTGTCTCAGCGACCGCGCTCTCGGTCACGGTGGATGATATCTGATACCGTGTGGCTGGCATTACATCCTCGCTACTTATTTGACGCAGCTGCGGAGCGGTTGGTTATCCGCCAGGGACGACCTCCGAGAATCCAGGGATACAGTTGCGGCACCGCACATGCCTCAGCAGCTTCTGGCGCTGACTTAGCTGACCTCCTGTCCTTCTAACCCTGAAAAACACACTTGGGTACTGACTGCCCGATTACTCAAGCTCCGCCCACCCTAGTGTCGTGCGTCAAACAGATTGACGTTTATTCAGGGTGCGGCGAGCGCGTTTCACTTTTTCCAGGATGTCGGCAGCTCGCGCGGTCCAGATGAAGGGTTTCGGACTTTCGTTGTGACGGTCGATGTAGGTGCCGATGGCCATGATGAGTTCTTCCAGGTCGCGGAAGACGCCACGCCGCAGCCGGTTCTGGGTCAGGTCGCGGAAGAAGCGTTCCACCATGTTGAGCCACGATGCGCTGGTGGGAGTGAAGTGCAGATGAAAGCGCGGATGCCGCGCCAGCCAACGCTGAACCTTGGGGTGCTTATGGGTGGCGTAATTATCGCAGATCAGGTGCAGTTGCCGGTCGGGCGGAATGGTCTGGTCAATCAGACGGAGAAACCTGAGCCATTCCGGATGGCGATGCCGCTCCTGGCAAAGGCCAAAGACCTCGCCGTTGGCGGCATTCAGCGCGGCGAACAAAGTGGCCGTGCCGTTGCGTTTGTAGTCGTGCGTCAGGGTGGCCCCGCGTCCGCGCTTCCGCGGCAGGCCGGGTTGGGTACGATCCAAGGCTTGAATCTGGCTCTTCTCATCGGCGCACAGCACCAGCGCGTGCTCCGGCGGATTGAGGTACAGACCGACGATGTCTTCCAGTTTTTCGGCGAACGCAGGATCGTTGCTGAGCTTGAAGGTTTCCACGCGATGCGGCTTCAGCCCGTGGGCGCGCCAGATGCGCCGCACGCTGGCTTCGCTGATGCCGACGGCCGCGGCCATGGTGCGCGTGCTCCAATGCGTGGCGTTGGCCGGTTGCTGGCGCGTGGTCATGGCCACCACCCGTTTGGTCAAGCGTGCGCCGATGGTGGGCTTGCGTCCGGGCCGATGCGCATCCTGCTGCAAACCCACCACCCCCAGCGCGAGGAAACGCTTGCGCCAGCGCGAAACTTTTTTCGGCGTAATGGCCATGCGGGCGGCGATCTCCAAGTCCCGCAACCCCAGGGCCGCAAACAACACAATGCGAGCGCGCTCAGCCACCCGCACCGGGAGGGATCGGCTTCGGGCCTGGGATTCCAACTGCGTTCTTTCCTCCGAACTCAACGTAATGGCTGGGGCGATTCGCATCCGCAAGCGTCTCCTCTATCATAAGACGCTCGCCGATGGATAAAGGTTGTTAGTTGTGACGCACTACACTAGTTTCTTGTCCCCTGCGAGTGGCTGCTTGTTTGACTTTCCCGAGTGCTCATCCCGGTGATGCCCCACTTACAGTTAAGACGTGGTAACAATTGATTGTTCAACTTCTGTCACGCAGTCATGGGCACGCACACCATAGATGCCGGTTCGTCGAACGCCCCAAAATATGCGCCTGCCGGATTCGGCGGCGCGTTTGAGGATGTCGAGCAGGTGGTAGGGCGGATTCAGCGCGAGTTGCAAGTTCTCAGGACAGAGCATGCAGCAATCGCCAAGAGAATCGGACTAATCAAGAACACGATCGCCGGGCTGGCGGAAGTCTTTGGCCCGGTCGTGGCTGGGCTAGAACAACAGGGCTTGCTTGCCGAAGAGCCGGTCAAACGACGACGACGCGGATTGACGAATGCTTGCCGCGAATTGCTGAGAGAGACTTCAGCGCCCCAAACTCTGAAACAAATCTCGGAGCGGATCGAAGAACGCTATCCGGACCTAGTGACGCATCACCGGTACCCACGGACCATCATACAAATGATGTTGAGGCGTCTTGTTATGTACGGCGAAGCGGAAGAAATGGACGCCGGAACAGGCTTGCGCTCCTGGAGAGCCTCATCCGTGCACCCGAGATAACTGGTCACGCAAACCCTCCCACACAGATAGATATACATAACACGAAGGTCGTGATTAGCCCAATTCGCAAATCGCATCTCTTAGACGTCGAGGGACCGTGACACTTCTCAGCGGGATAAGACAAGGTCCACTTGGGACTGCGAGCCATCTCCGCGGGATAAATTGACAATTTTAAGACAACTGTCTTCAACAACCATTCTCATGCTGTCACGTCTATTCAACAGTTGGAACGATGTGAGCGATCAATGATCCCGGATTCAGTTGTTTTGTCGCCGCAACACCAGCCGTTAGATACAGTTGTTCGAACCGTCATCGCCGACGACGAGCGGCTGGCGCGCCAGAAACTTCTCATCCTCCTCGAGTCGGAGCCGCAGGTGAAGGTGGTTGCAGAGTGTCAAGATGGCAGACAAGCTGTGTCCGCGATTCGCAGTCTCCGCCCCGATATGTTGCTGCTCGATATCCAGATGCCAGACCTGGATGGCTTCCAGGTGTTGAGCGAGATTTCTCAGGAAGAAATGCCGGTAGTCATCTTTACATCGGCCTACGATCAGTACGCAATTCGTGCGTTTGAGGCCAATGCTCTCGACTATTTACTGAAGCCGTTCGATCAGGAACGGCTGCACCAGGCCGTAGAGAGAGCGCGTTCCGAATTGCGAAAGCAGCGCGACCATGAGATCACGCACCGGATTTTGAATCTATTATCGCAGGTCCGCTCGATCACGCCGCCCGCGCCGGAGGTGGAGAGCCGGCTAGTGATCAAGGCCAATGGCAGAGTCGTGTTCCTGGATCTGGATAACATCGAGTGGGTGGAAGCCGCAGCCAACTATGTGCGCTTGAACGTGGGCAAGGAATCATATCTTTTCCGCGAGACGATCAGCCGGATTTCCGAACGTCTTGACGCGAATCACTTCGTCCGCATCCATCGTTCGACGATCGTGAACATTCGCAAGATCAAGGAACTGATTCCCGTTAACAGTGGGGAGTATGTGGTGGTTTTGAAAAGCGGCAGAGAACTCTCGTGCAGCCGTGGTTACCGGGGAGCACTGCAAGGGATTGTCGAAAAAAGTTCCTGAACGTGCCGTGAAGATCGCGCCGTTCCCCAGTCCTCACCCCAGTAGCTTTGCCGCGCACGTTGCTAGCTAATCGGCAGCAACATTCCTTTTTCCAGATGCCTGGTGGTGTGGGCGTAGGAGGCGGCATGCGGATCGTGGGTCACCATCACGATCGTCTTATGGAAATCTTCGTTCAAGCGCTTTAAGATCTCGAGCACTTCGGTCGCGGAGTGGCTGTCCAGGTCGCCGGTGGGCTCGTCAGCGAGTAATAGAGTAGGGTCGCTGACGATGGCGCGCGCAATGGCGACGCGCTGCTCCTGTCCGCCCGAGAGCTGCTTGGGCAGGTGGTTCACGCGGTCCTCGAGTCCCACCAGCTTCAGAGACGTCATCACATGTTCGCGGCGCTGCTGGGGATTGAGCTTGGTAAGCAGGAGTGGCAACTCCACATTTTCGAAGGCGGTGAGAACCGGAATCAGATTGAAAGTCTGAAACACATAGCCGATGTGTTCGTTGCGCCAGTGAGCAATTTGCGAGTCGTTGAACCGGAAAATGTCCTGGCCGCGTATCAGCAATTCGCCGGAAGTGGGGTGGTCGATGGCGGCGATCATATTCAGCAGAGTGGTCTTGCCGGAACCCGAGGGGCCCATGAGCGCAAGAAACTCGCCAGTCGCAATGTCAATCGAAACGTCGTCAAGAGCCCTTACCTCGAAAGTCTCGCGCTTGAAAATCTTGCTGACATGGCGAGCCTGAACAACTTTCGTTCCGGTGGCAACGGTGGGTGCGACAACTGTGCTCATGCTTGCCCCTTGATTTTAATTTTGTCTCCGTCTTTCAAATTCGACGGCGCGTTGGTAATCACGTTCTCTCCGCCAACCAGCCCGTCCACCAGGGCGCCGTCGCTGCGCTGACCCAGAATGTGCACGGGCCTTGCCAGTGCTTTGCCGTCGAACGCTATCAGCACAATCTTCTTGCCGTCTACCTCGCGAATTCCAGCGGAGGGCACGAACACGCCTGTGGGCTGAGTTGCACCTTTGGCAGGTTCGTTCGCGATGAACCTCACCGTCGCGTTCATTTCGGGCCGCAGTTGAATGTTGGGATACTTGCCCGGGTTCAAGACCTGAACCTTGACCTGCACCGTGGCTTTCTGCCGGTTGGCTTCCGGGGAAATCTGCGCGATGACGCCGTCATACTGCTTGTCGGGATAAGCGTCCGTGGTGACAATCCCCTTCTGGTTCGGACTAAGCCGCGCGAAGTCCGCCTGCGCGATGTCGAGTTCTACTTGAAGATCGTTCAAGTCCGCGAGGGAAACTACTGATCCCTGCGGACCGCCCGCCGCGGCGCTGGCGAATTGCGCGGTGATCAATTCTCCTTTTTCGGCGGTGCGGTCGAGAATTGTGCCCGTAACCGGGGCGCGGATCACGGTAGCGTCCAGCTGCGATTTGGCGTAATCAAGCTGACCCTGGGCCTGCGTCAGTGCGCCTTGGGCGCGCGCGATCTCTTCTTGCCGCGGCCCGATTCTCATGAGCTGAAATGCTTTTCCCAGAGAATTCGCTCGTTGCTGATCGGCTTCAAACTTGGCCGTGGCATCGTCCAGCGCCTGGCGGGAAACTACACCGGCGCCGGCAAGTTCCTTGGTGCGGTCGAGGGTCAGCTTGTCATTGACCAGCGTGGCGCGGGCTTCATCCAGATTATGTTGCGCCTCCTGAATTTCCTCAGGACGCGATCCGTGTTGCAGTTCGTCGAAATAGGCGCGAGCATTGTCCAGCGCGCCTTTGGCCTGTTCGTAAGACGCGCGAAACTCCTGGTCTTCGAGACGCACCAGAACCTGGCCTTCCTTCACCTTGTCGCCCTTTTCCACGCCAATCCAGGCCAGGCGGCCGGTCACCTTCGAATTCACGTTGATGGTGTGATGAGCCACGATGTAGCCGGTGGCGGAGAGGACAGTTGAACCAACCTCAGTGTTTTCAGCCGATGCGCGGACCACCTCAACTTCCGGCACGTTCGCCGAAAGCGCGCGGTAGGCCAAGGCAGACAAGCTGAGGAGCACGACCACGGTGATCCCGCCGAGGATGTAGCGGCGCGCCCATGCAGGCGGCTCACCGCCGGAGTCGCCGCGCTGCGTGCGGTCGATGCGCAGGCTCTGCAGGTCTTCGTGTTTGGCGTCGATCGGCATAGCAGTAAGTACGAACGTCGACTCAGTCTAGTTCACGCAGTTCAGTTCGCCCCAGATCGGTTGATCACTACGATTCGTTCGCTGCACATCAACTGCGCAGCGCGTTAAGAATATTCTGCCGTGCCGCGTGCCACGCGGGAGCAAACCCGCCCACCAGTCCCATGATCAGGGCGAACACAATCGCAGCGCCCGCGACCTCTGGCGTGATGCGCAGCGCGAACACCACTTCGCTGAACGTCACCGCGTTGGACGTACCAGTTTCCATTCCGTTGAAAGGCAGCATCAGCAGAATTCCCGCTGCCGCCCCCAGCAGCGCCAGCAGCAGAGATTCGAGCACGAACGACGTCAGAATCGCCGGCCGCGAAAAGCCAATCACCCGCAGGGTTGCGATCTCGCGCCCGCGATAGGCCACGGCTGCATACATCGTATTCATGGCCGCGAAACTCGATCCTATTGCCATGATGATGGCCACCACGATACCGATGTATTTTATTGGCGCCCCGGAACTTGTCTGCTTGGCGTAATACGCGGTCTCGATCATGCCTTCGAGCTTGAGCCGCTGATCGTCGCTGACTCGGTTCTTGAGCGCGTCGGCCGCCACGGGATCGGTCGCCCGCAGGTATGCCGAGGAGTAGCCTCCTTGGCGATCGAAGTCCGAGGCCATCTGATTCACGTCGCCCCAAATTTCAGATTCGTAGGCCGAGCCGCCCGCGTCAAAAACGCCTACCACTTTCCACGAACCTTTGCCGAACTCCATGGTGTCGCCGATGTTGGCATGAGAAAAACGGTCTCGAATCGATTTGCTCACCACCACTTCACGCTGGCCCGTCTGGAACCAGCGTCCTTCCACGAGCTTCGCGCTGGGCCGCATTTCCAGGCCATCAGGCATCATTCCTCTCACCGTGACGTTGACTTCGCCCGTGCCGTCTTTGCGGGGGAGGACGATCACCACCACTAGTTCGCCGGAGGCCATAGGCTGGCCGTGGCTGTCTTTCGCGATTCCTGGAAGGGTTGTAAGAGTCGGAAACAGCGAAGCGTCGAAACCGCCAGAGAGTTCCGCTTCCGATCCCTTGCGCAGCACTAGCACGTTATTGGGATTTCCGCTGCTCACAAACGCGCGCTGCAGACCAGCCAGCAGAGCCATCAGAAAGATCGCCGTCGTGACCGTGAGCGCAATCCCCAACGCGGTCATGATGGTGAGCCCTTTGCGCAGCTTCAGGTTGCGGATGTTGTAACTGATCGGTATCGCCATAAATGATCTCTAAAGAATGATGTCTAAATCGAACTCTGCACGACTCACCCGATGTGCCGCAGACCGTCCACAATGTTCATGCGCGATGCATTGAATGCCGGCAGGTAGCCGCTTACCAACCCCAGAGCGAGGGCCACCGCTAATGACAATCCCGCCGTCGGCAAATTCACTTTCATGGCGAGCGGAACTCCCAGGGCAATAAAACTGCGCGTCAGCCACCAGATCACGGGGATCGCCACGAGTATTCCGAGCACTCCGCCTGCGACGGCTAAAGCTACGGATTCGCTCACAAAAATCGACAGCACACGCTGGCGGGTGAAACCGAGCGTTTTCAGCAAGGCCACTTCGCGAGTGCGGCTACGCACCGACATGGCCATGGTGTTGGCCGAAACCAGCATGATGGTAAACACCACCGCGCCGCAGATGCCCAGGATGAACGCTTTCACGTTTCCCAGAGAAGCCACAAAGCCGAGTTGAAACGCTTTTTCGCTTTCGGTTTTCGTCTGCAGCGGCGAGTTGCGGAACATATCGTCAATTTCCTGGGACGCTCGGGAAACGTCGTCGGCAGAATCGATCTGAGCAGCGTACCAGCCTGCCTGCCCCTTAAACCAGTTTACCGACTCCTCCAGATACTTAGTGTTGAAGTACAGCGAGTTCTGCGGCGGATCGCGATGGTAAATGGCGCGAATCGTAAGATCGAGATTCGCCGGAAAAATCGTTCCCTGCAGAGTGATGCGGTCGCCAATCTTCCAGCCGTATTTTTTCGCCAGCGTTACATCGACCAAGGCTCCGGCCCGGTCTTGCTGCCAGGCCTTCAACTGATCCGGCGGGACGATTTTGTCCGACGCAACCTTGAGATATTCGTCCGGATCGGTGGCAAACTGCGCGAAGAAGTGCTCCGGCCGGTCGTCGATGTAGCGACCTCCGAACCAGGTGATCGGCACCACGGCCGTCACTCCGGGGACCGCGCGAATCTTGTCCCGGTAATACCCGGGAAGGAAAAACGCCAGCGAGACGCGGTCGCGGATGATTAAGCGCCGCGCCGCTTCCGGCGCGACTTGATCTACATAGAAGGAGCGCCAGATGGAAATCATGAGCGTGAGCAGCAACAGAGAGACGCTGATGCTGATCACGGTCAGCACGCTGCGTCGCTTGTTGCGGAACGTGTTGCGCACGATGAAACCGCTCAGAGTCATGAAAACTTCATCCGATGTGGCGTAATCCGTCCACGATGTTCACTTGCGAAGCATGATAAGAAGGCAGTGCGGCGCTGATCAGCCCCACCAGGCCCGCCACCAACACGGAAATCACTCCGATACCCGGTGTTACCTGCAAGGGGAAGAAGCTAACGAACTGCGGCGAATGGGTTATGCCATAAACCAGCAGCCACCCCAGGCCAACCCCAATCAGTCCTCCGCCCAGCGACAGCGCCACCGCTTCGCTCACAAACAAGCCCAGGACGCCGCGCTTGGTGAAGCCGAGCGTTTTCAGCACGGCCACTTCCCGCGTTCGCTCGCGGATCGACATCGCCATGGTGTTCGCCGAAACCAGCAACGTGGCAAACAGCACCGCCGAACAGATGCTCAAAATAAACGCCTTGACGTTGCCCATCATGGCTACGAATTCGAGGCCGAAAGCTTGCTCGCTTTCCGCTTTCGTGGGTTGAGGAGAATTCCGGAACATGTCGTCCACTTCGGTGGCAACTTTACTTACGTCCGCTGGGGTTGCTGCGAGAATCGTGAATGTGCCGGCCTGTCCTTTGAAGGTTGGAACCGCTTCTTCGACATATTTGGAATTGAAATAGACCGTCTTGTTGTCGGGGTTGGAGTGAAAAATGCCGCGAACGTACAGCTCCAAATCAACAGGATAGATCGTTCCCTGAAGAACGAAGCGGTCGCCCAGTTTCCAGCCGTATTTCTTGGCCAGCGTGTCGTCGACGATCACTCCCTGGCGATCCCGTTGCCAGGCCGTAACTTGCTCCGGCGGCAGCTGTATATCCCGGTAAACCTTGAAGAATTCGTCCGGATCGGTGCCGAACTGGGCGAAGAAATTCTCCGGCTTCTGGTCTTTGTAAATCCCGCCGAACCAGGAGACGGGCACAACGGCCAGGACTCCGGGCAGCGCGCGAATCTTTTCCCGGTAGAAGCTGGGCAAACTGAAAGTCAGAGAAACACGATGCCTCACAACGATCCTTTGCGCCGACTCCGCGCTGCCCTGGCTGAGATAGAACCCGCGCCAGATCGTCATCATCAGAGTAAGCAGAAGCAGAGAGAACGCGAGGCTCAGCACGGTCAGAATGCTGCGGCGCTTATTGCGGAAGGCATTCTTGGTGACAAACCGGGTCAGGGTCATAGGCGAACTCCAGAGCTAACCGGAACCAGGCTCAGGTGGCGATCAACTTCCAACTTATCCAGAATAGACGAATTAGATCGACATCGACAACCAGCCAAGTCGTGATTTTCACTATACATAACAATTTAAAACTGTCGCCGTGGCGATAAAGTTACGGTCCTGTTGCGGCTCAGCTTGCCGCCGCGCGCCCGAAATGCGTAACATGGCCAGCGTTCCTCAAAGACTCTGCCTGTCGAGGTGAAAGTCTGAGCGACAACTCTAACGAGCACTCGGATGCGCGGCCTTTGTATGCGCTGTCTAAGATGCTGGCGGCAGTGGCCACGGATGCGCATTTCTGGGTTCCCACTCTCGTGCTGACCGCTGGCCTGATTCTCCTGAGGTGGATCCGCTGACGACGGCAGATGTCCCCACCATGATGGCCGAAGGGCCCGTCGCTGCGGAACGCCTGCGTGTGCTGCAGCATCTGGGCGTGTTCTGCGGCGTGGCTGCCGGTGCGTGGCTGGGAGCCGCCGAAGTCCCGGCCAAGCTTGTTTCCTCCGGACTCTCACCCGTTCTGGTTTCTCTGGTCATGGTGCTGGGCGTGTTTCTCGGAAGATGGACGCTTCCGGCAATGGCCCGCGGCACTTCGCAAACGCGATCCGACTTTCTGCAGGCCCCGCACCTGGTAATTTGGGCGATTCTCGCCGGTTGTTTGTGGGCGGTCGCCAACACGCTTACCATCTTCGCCATCCGGGATCTCGGGCTGAGCATTGCTTTTCCCCTGTGGAATACCAACGCAATCATCGGCATCGCGTGGGGCGTGCTTTTTTTTGGCGAGCTCAAGAATGCGGGCCGGGTGCGCTGGACGGCAGTAAGTGGCGGCGCGGTTCTGATGTTTTGCGGCGGACTCATCCTGGCGCGAGTCTCCGCTAGCCATGTCTCATCCCAGGCGGCGACTCAGGGCATTGCCGCCGCCCTGGGAGCCGGTGTTCTGTGGGGAACAATGTACATCCCCTATCGCAAGGCATACCTATCGGGCATGAACCCGCTTTCGTTCGTATCGTTTTTCACGATCGGCGAACTGGGCATGATGGCGGTGCTGTGCGCGCGCTACGTCGGCGGGGTCATGACGCTCTGGCAGCAGCTAAAGGAGGCCCGTCAAATTCTGTTCTGGCAGCTCGCCGCAGGTTTCGTCTGGGTGATCGGCGACATTTTTCAACAGTATGCCGTGAAATATGTCGGCGTGAGCCGGGGGATACCGCTCTCGAATTCGAACCAGCTGTGGGGATTACTGTGGGGTGCGCTTGCGTTCGGCGAACTCAGGGGCTGGGGGCACTCGGCTATAGCGAGTGCGATTTACGGGTCAGTCCTGATGGCGGGCGGACTGGCCGCGATTTCCTGCTCCGTTGCTGGTCCATCCGAGCATCAGCAGTGGCGGCAGGCGGCGGCGCGCGAACGCGAGCGCTATGGCCTCGATGCCCAGTTTGTCAATTCCGGACTGGACGGAACATCGGCCGCACCCTCCCGGTCTAGAAGCTGGTTCGACTGGATACTGGTTGCAGCGGCGACCGGAGCGTTTGTCTGGACCGGACTTGCGGCCCGATGGCCTTCTAAAGATCTGAATTGGGAGGTCGCCGCCGCGCTGGCGGGAATCGGGCTGGCGTTGTTTGCCACCGCGGCGCTTTCGTTATGGCGGGCCACCCGATTCAACTAAGTTTGCGCGGGCGCCTTGGGTAGGAGTAAAATCACGCGCAATCCAGCCCCAGCACGGGATTACAGCGTCCAGAGGTTTCGTGCGGAGTCTTGCGTATCTAATCCGAAAAAGAGGTATGATTGGTTCGCGAAAATCCCGCACTGAAGCTGAGCTGAATTACCCGGAGTAGTTGTTCTTAGCTAGCATGAGCACAAGTCCTGCGTCGCTTGCGACCTTTGGAGTCTGAAAATGAACGGAAATGCGGCAGGTTTCGTCCGGCTCAGTGTAGGCTTCGTTGGGTTGGTAGCTTTGGGGTGGGTGCTGAATGGAGAGGCGGCCAAGCCTGCTCGGCATGGAATCGCTCTTCCCACCGACTGGACTCACAGCCATCTGATCTTCTCGCAGCCAGGAACGGACGAGCAGGCGATGCGATTGCAACAGGATCCGCGCTTCGAGCAACAACTGTACCGCCGCGGCCAGCCCCTGAGGCTTCCTGCGGTCCCGGCGGAAAACGCTGGTACGAGTTCACCCCAGCTGCGGTTCCCAGTCCGCCTCTCGAAATCGAGCGGCCTTTGGGACGAAAGTCTGGGCGCCAATGCAACGGTTGGAGCGGGTAACTTCCCAGCGAAATTTTCCTTCAACAGTGCGGTCGCGAACTGCGCCAGTGCGACGACGCCGGACTTTGTGGTCTACAGCACGGGCCTGACGGGGTCCAATACGCAGGCCAGCCTTATTGCCTATGACAATCTCTATACCGGGTGCACCGCACCTGTGCCAACAGTCTATTGGGCCTATGATACGGGCGGCCAGATCCTGACTTCGCCGGTGCTTTCGCGTGACGGTACGCAGTTGGCGTTCACGCAGTCCGCCGGCGGCATCGGGAGTCTCGTGTTGCTGAAATGGGCTTCAGCTGCGGTAACGGTAAGCACTCCCGTTGTTCTAGCGAACACACCTGCGGCCTCGTATGCGACGTGCGTTGCGCCCTGCATGACGTCGCTCATTCTTCAGGACACCAGCCACGTTCCCACCAACGACATCACCTCGTCCGTGTTCTACAACTACAGTGGCGATACGATTTGGGTAGGCGACAGCCGTAGCTGGCTTCATCGGTTTAATCCTGTTTTCGCCGCCGGCTCGACCCCGGCGGAGGTCGGAGCGCCCTGGCCGGTGCAACTCTTCCCGACCGACGCGACGGCACTCGCCAGCCCAGTTTACGATCACGGCTCCGGAAATGTGTTCGTAGGCGATGCGGGCGGATTCTTCTATAGCGTCAGCGCCGCAACCGGCGCGGTTACAACGTCGAGCCAGATCGACCATGGCACCGGCATCGTGGCCGGCCCAATCGTGGATTCCACCGCAGAAGTGGCCTATGTATTTTCCTCGAACGATGGCAGCGCCGCTTGCGCGGGTGGACCGTGCGCTGCAGTCTATCGCTTCGCTTCAGGTTTCACCGGGGGAACCGCGGGTACGAAGGTTACCGTTGGAGCCAGCTCTGCCACGGCCAAGCCGCTTTACGAAGGCGCGCTGGACAGCGCCTACGAGAACTCCACCAACGCCACCGGAAATCTCTATGTTTGCGGAAACACGGGAGGCGACCCCACTTTGTATCAAGTCCCGATTGCCGCTGGAGTACCAGGTACGGTCGTCACAGGGCCGGTTCTCACGACCGCTGCTACCGCCTGTTCTCCGGTTACCCACATCCTGAACCCGAATGCAATCGGAGGCTCAACGGAATACATCTTCGCCAGCGTCCAAACCAAAGGCACGTCGACGCCGTGCACGACCGCCCCGGCCACCGGGGGCTGCATCATGAACTTTAAAGACACACCCTGGATGCCTTCGACCGCCTATACGTTGGGTCAAGAAGTTGTGGATAGCCACTTTCAAGTGCAAATGGTATTCACGGCAGGAACTTCGGGAACCTCCGCGCCAACCTGGAGTACGTTGTTAGTCGCCCCAGCCAGCGAGACCGCTGATGGGACTGGCACACTCAAGTGGTTGAACCTGGGGGTTACAACCGCGGCCACGCCTGCTGCCTGGCAGCCCAGCCACACATACGCCGTGGGCAAATATATCGAAGACACCAACTCTAATATCCAGGTTGTGACGGCCATAGTTGGGAACGGCCACTCCAGGGCCGCGAATCACCCGGCCTGGAAAACCGTGGTGGGACAGACCACTACTGATCACAATGTAACCTGGACGGAAGCCGGCCCTGCTCCGGGTGCCTTGGCGGCCACCGGCGGGACGAGCGGCGTAATTATCGACAATACCGTCGAGACTGGTGTGTCTGGCTCCCAGATTTATTTTTCGACGCAGGGCAATCAGCCGACGTGCGGGGCAGCGACCAACGTTGGCTGTGCAGTGCAAGCATCGCAATCGGCGTTAAAATAAGGGGTTCGCCTAATGCCTATGGATCATTCATCTTCCGAACAACCGCGCGCAGCAGCCAAAGACAAAAAGCCGTACGAGAAGCCAGCCTTCCGCCACGAAGAGGTTTTTGTCACCACAGCCTTGTCCTGCGGCAAGATGGTCGGCAGTACGCAGGGCTCATGCGGCTTGAACGCCAGTTCGTCATGAAGCAATGGACGTTGGCTGAATTGCACGGTCTGAAATGCGAACTGGCGAGCGAGGTTCTACGCTCATCGGGACGGTTGCGTCTCCGGGTAAGAGGATGGAGCATGCTGCCCACAATTTTACCGGGCGACACCCTCATGATTGAGCACGTGAGTAGTGATCGCGTGAGTAAGGGTGATATCGTGCTGTTCCACCGTGATCGCCGGTTGTTCGTTCATCGGGTTTCAGGGAAGACGGGCAGCGCTGAGGATTTGCAGATCATTACCCAAGGTGACGGAATGCCCCGGCCCGATCCTCCCGTGTCCGGTTCGCAGTTGCTGGGCAGAGTCTCTCTCGTGGTGCGAAACGGGCGGAGCCTGGAGCCGGCAAAGAGTCTGGGGCTTTCCGGGCGCGCGGTCGCGGCCCTGGTGCGGCGTTCCTCGTCGGCGGCACGCGTGATTGTCGCAGTTCACCAGATGGGTTGGAATCCGCAGGAGCTTACTTGCCAGAGCTGATGAATCCCGTCGATTGCCTCCATCTGACCATTGAAATCGGAGGTATGCCCGTTCGCGTCAACACCACCGACGCGAGTTTTCTTGGCATGCTGCAGGATCGCTACGCGGGGTTTGTGGGTTCGTCGGAGAGTGCGGTGGTTGAGTTCGACGTTGAATTGGCCACGCCGCGCCTTGCTGACCCGAACGCGGGTGTTCGCGTGACCCAGCGCGCGGGCCGGTGGTCTCTGGAGCGCGGGGACTTTCGTGCCGAGTGGCAGCCCGCCTCGCGCACTGGCAGGATTCGGCAGACGGCAAACCCGTATTCGATCGACGCAGTTCTCCGTATCGTGCATACTCTCGTGCTCGCCCAAGAGCGAGCCGGTTTCCTTTTGCACGCCGCCAGCGCCATCCGCAACGGGAAGGCGTTTCTGTTTGCTGGAGTTTCCGGGGCGGGGAAGACTACCATCTCAAGGCTTGCGCCTCCTGACGCCACGCTTCTTACCGATGAAATTTCCTACGTGCGAAGGCAAGATTCTGGCTACGTAGCCTTTGGGACTCCGTTTACCGGGGAGCTCGCCAAGCTCGGCGAAAATGTTTCTGCTCCCATTGCGAGGCTCTATCTCCTGGCCAAGGGCCCCGAGAATCGAATTGACGCAGTCGCGTCCGGCGAGGCTGCGCGGGAGTTGCTGGCCAATGTGCTTTTCTTTGCCGAAGACCAGGAGTTAGTGCAGCAGGCGTTTCATTCGGCCTGCGAGTTTGTGAGCCGCGTGCCGGTTTCCCGGCTTACCTTCGTTCCAGATGCCAGAGTGTGGGAGATGATCCGATGAGCAGACTTTATATTGCCCGCAATAAGCGCGTGGCGGCGCGCAGCCTCGACGGCGAAATGATGATCATGTCGGGCAAGGATTCCACGCTTTTCACGCTCAACAAGACGGCTACCATCATCTGGCAGGCGGCGGACGGAGCTACGCCTCTCGATGAAATTGTCGAACGTCGGATCTGTCCCGAGTATGAAATTGAACCTTCCGCCGCCTTGCAGGATGCAGAAACCCTGGCGCGAGAGCTCGCCACGCACGGCATCCTGGATGTCTCCGAGGAGCCGATTGTATCCTCGAATCAAGCGGTGAATACGCCAGCCGGAGAGTCGCGATGAGCGGGTTGATGCAAGAAGTCACGGTCAAAGCACTCGCCCTCGGCGTTCCGATGAGTGTCCAGCTGGATGTCACCTACCGCTGCAACGAGCGCTGCGTTCACTGCTACCTCGATCACGACGACCATGGCGAGATGACGACCGCCGAAATCAAGCACCTGCTCGATGAAATGGCCGAGGCCGGCGTTTTCATCCTGACTCTCAGCGGCGGCGAGATTTTTCTGCGCAAGGATTTTTTTGAGATCCTGGAACACGCGCGCCAGCTCACTTTCTGCGTCAGGCTCAAGACCAACGCGGTGATGATCCGCGAGCGCGAGGCGGCGCGCATCCGTGATCTGGGTGTGGAGTCGATACAAATCAGCATTTACTCGCACCGGCCGGAGGTCCACGATGCCATTACCCTGGTGCCCGGCTCGCTGAAGCGCTCTCTCGACCGCCATTCGTTTTCTCAAATCTCAAGGGCTAAGGGTCAAGATTGCGAATGTCCTGATGGTCCAGAACATGCAGGACTATGAAGGAGTGCGCGCCCTGGCGGACGAACTGGGCGTGGAATCCACGCTGGATCCGACCGTTACGCCTATGATGGACGGCGACCGGTCCACACTGAATCTCGGAGTTGACAACACGGCGCTGCAACGCCTGTTTCGCAACGAGAAGCTGGTGGGCGACGTGGAGGAATTCTGCGCGGTGTCGCCGCACCCGGGCGAAGATGCGCTGCAGTCCTTGCCGTGCAGCGCTGGACATACTTCCTGCTACGTCTCGCCCTATGGTGATGTTTATCCTTGCGTTCAGTTCCCGCTCACCTGCGGCAACGTGCGGCAGCAGCGCTTCGTCGACATTTGGCGGCATTCCGAACAATTGAAAGAAGTGCGCTCTATCCGCGTGAAGGATCTCTCCGGCTGTTCCCAGTGCACGCACGTCACGAACTGCTCACGCTGCCCGGGCCTGGCCTACATGGAAGGCAATATGCGCGGGCCCTCTACACAAGACTGCGAAAAATCTTACGCGAGAACTGGAATCCCCTCGGTCAACCTGCAGTCGAAGAAGCCTTCTACTAAGAACTTGATACAAATTCGAATGCAGCCGGCCGTAGCAGTGTCGGCTTGAATTGCCTCAGGCTCTAACAAACCCAGCCGAATCGTTCCCCCATCCATTCAGGTAGACTGCATCCCGAGGATCTGACATTGGGTTTGCGCGAGAGCAAGACTGCGCCGAGCATTTCAGTCGAGTCTGAGTGGTCGCTGTTGCGGGCTGCATGTTGCCTAAACTTGGGTCCCTCAGATTCTAGCCAGGAAATTGTTCGCCAGTCGCTGCGAAGGCCGCTGAACTGGGAATCTCTTTTGCCCCTCGCCGAACAGCACGGTGTTGTTCCCATCCTCTATCAGTCCCTGTCTTCGCTTGGGAGTGAGGTGCCATTCGCCGGTCTGGCTCAACTGAAGCAGCGCTACGAAACTAACCTGCACCGGACTCTGTTTCTCACGCGCGAACTGATCCGCATCCTCGATCACCTCGACGCGTTGGCAATCGACATTATGCCTTACAAAGGCGTAGCCCTAGCCGAGACGCTGTATGGCGACATCGCGCTGCGGCAAGCAGGCGATATTGATCTCCTGATACGACCGGGAGACTTGTCGCTTATCAAGCACGCGTTGCACGCTCTGGGATATGCGCCGCATATGCTGCTCAATGAGGCCGAGGAGCGCGCCTATCTCGCGTCCGGCTACGAGTGCGCGTTCGACAGCGCTCTGGGGCGCAATCTGCTGGAAGTGCAGTGGGCTCTGCAGCCGCGTTTCTATGCGGTTGATTTCGAAATGGAAGGCCTGTTTCGCCGCGCCATCAAAGTAAACGTCGCGGGACGAAATATGAAAACGCCCTCGCCGGAGGATCTGTTCCTGATTCTGTCGCTGCACGCAGCCAAGCACGTCTGGGGGAGATTGATCTGGCTCTGCGATATCGCGCACCTTCTGAAATTGCCCACTCTCAACTGGAACTCGATTGTAGAGAACGCGCAGTCGCTCGGCATCGTGCGTATCCTGCGGGTCACACTGCTCCTGACGAATCGAATGCTGGAAACCGCGATTCCCGCCGCTGCCGACAAAAGTTTGTCCGCCGATCCCGCTGCCCTTGCGCTGGCGGATGAGATTGCCCCTCAGACCCTCGGCAAGGCGTTGCCCAATGTAGAGTCCCTGTCCTACTTCCGTCTCATGATGCGCCTGCGCGAGCGAAGGGCAGATCGCGTTCGCTTCCTGCAACGGCTGGCTTTCACACCCGGGCCCGGAGAATGGAAATCGGTTCGTCTGCCCGAGCCGCTGTTTCCGTTTTACCAGTTGGTACGTTTGTGGCGTCTGGCAGCGAGGCTGGCTAAGTCGTAACCTGCACTGGCTTGGCGCTCCAGTTCATCAGATACAAGCCGCACATCGCAGCTCCTGCAATCAAAGGAACCACCATCCCAGCTCGCACGCTGCTGAATCGACTCGAGAAGTAGCCCACCAGCCATGGCAAAAACGCGCCTCCAAGATTTGCCATGGTAAACATGACGGAACCCATCTGCGAAGCGCCGTCCCCGAATTCTCGAGACAACAGCGAAATCGTAATAGGATAAACCGCCGCCAGGCCAAGGCCCGTGACGCTCGTGCCCACCAACACGCCGAGGGAAGTGTGAGACAAGAGTAAACACGCCATTCCCGCGCAGGCCGTCAAGAGTCCGCCGCGGGCCAGCGTGACCTCATCGACTCTCTTCAGCACCAGCGAGGCCAGCCATCTCCCCACCATCAGCGCCGAATAAAAAAAAGAGGAACTCATCAAAGCCAATCCCAGTGACAACGTGCCCAGACTCTTCGCGTAGGAGGCAATCCAGCCTCCGACGGAGTTTTCCACGCCCACATAGAGGAAGAAAAGTGAAGCGAGCAACACGACAGAGTTGCTTCTCCAAGCGCTGCTTCTCCAGGACTTACTTAAATCAACGGACGCAACCCGCGGAGCTTCATTCCCGCGGCCAGCGCGCGGTTCCACGATGCGCGAAGGCATGGCCGCAATGCCGAGCGTCACAAAAAACAAGAGCGCGGCAAAGGCCGCCAGCAGAAGCGGTACGTGGTGCGCACGCACGGCCGCGGCCACCAGAAATGGACACGCCACCGCCCCCACGCTCCAGGAGAAATTCAGCAGGTTCAGAGCCGCGCTGCGCTGGAGCTGATGCACCTCGGCCACCAGCAAGTTCGCTGCTGGGACCGCGATTCCAAAACCCAAGCCGTAAAGCCCAATGCAAGCCGATCCCAAAACGCGCGAACTATAGGGCAACCCTGCCACTCCCACCGCCATCGCCAGCAGCCCCGCCTTGATCGCGAAGCGAAATCCCCAGCGCGATACCCAAAATCCAGAGAGCGTCACGCCCACGGTCGACGCCAGAAATTGCACCGTGAACAGCGATCCTGCCTGCGCGTAGTCGAGCGACCATTTCGCCGAAAGTGTCGGCAGCAGGGGTCCCAGCAGCACCGTCACGATTCCGATGGGAACGAATGCCGCATGCGCCGCCACGGTGAGGGGTCGCGAAGAATCCGCGGCCTGCGGTATCGGAGAGACACTCATGACGGGCCCTCGGCGCTGCATTCAAAAACAGTGGAATAGTCGCCCCAACGTTCTCCTAGGCGCACGGAGCCTTTACAGTAGATTCGCGTACTACCAGTTCCGGCTCAATCGCGATCTCCGGAGGGTAGTCGACTCTTCCTGCGATTCTTTCCAGCAACGTCTGCGCCGCCACTTGCCCCATGCGGGCCAGAGGTTGCCGGATCGTGGTGAGAGTCGGAGTGTTGAAGGCTGCGCCGGGAATATCGTCGAAGCCCATCACTGAAACGTCCTGTGGCACCCGCAGGCCTTGCTCCTGCAACGCACGAATCGCTCCCATCGCGGAGATGTCATTGTAAGCAAACAGCGCCGTAAATGGCTTGTTGCGCCCCAATAACTGTTTCGCGAAAGGATAGCCAAGCTGTGGTGTTGGATCGTCCATGTCAATCTGCACCGTCAATTCCGGATCTATCGTCACGCCGATTTTCCTCGCGACCTCACAAATCGCTTTCCACCGGTCCGTGGAGTCCGAACTCAACGGATTACCCTTCATAAAAGCGATTCGCCGATGCCCGAGGCTGGTCAGATGATTAAGCGCCAGCGTAGCCGCTCGCACATGATCCAGCACCACGTTCGTGACTCCTTTCAGTTTCTGGTGCCCTGCAACCGCTACCATCGGCAGAGAAGGCGCCTCAAGAACAGTTGTGTCCACCGTGATGAACCCTTCGACTCCCCTCTGCAACAAGAGCTCGGAATACTGGACCAACAAATTCTGGTCATGCCGGGCTGCCACTGTAAGAAAAAAATAGTCCATCTTTCTCAGGTGCGCCTCAATCCCGCTAATCACCATGGAGCCGTAAGAATCGCCGATCTCCTCGGCGATCACTCCAATCGTGTAGGTCCGTTTGTTGCGCAAGGTCCGGGCAAAGAAATTGGGCCGGTAGTTCAGCGCTTTCGCCGCAGCATGAATCCTATTTTTGGTCTCTCGCGGAATAGAGCGGGCCGAGGGCGAGTCGTTGAGCACGGCGGAAACCGTGCCGGGAGTCAGACCCACATGCTCAGCCACGGCCTTGAGCGTCACCACCGTCGATCCGGCGCCGATTCTCTTGGTTTTAGCCATGAGTCAATTTCAGATTTCGGCGGTCGCGCCTCATGGAAGCCGCAACCACCGGTCTAAGTGAACTCCCGAGACGTTGGCATCACCGCCGTAACTTTCTTGCGGTCGGCGATCCATCATCCCTTCGCGTACCGCTCGCTGTTAGGTTTCGATCCGCTCAGCGCGAAGAACAGAATGTAGAGGTAGCAGATCACCGGGAGAAAAAAGGCGTGATGAATCCCGATGCGATCTGCAATCGTGCCCTGGGCGACTGGAATCAGCGCTCCGCCCACGATCGCCATAATCATCACTCCGGAACCATCCCCGGTAAGGGGCCCGAGTTCCGCCACACCCAGCGTGAAAATGCTCGGGAACATGATGGAATTGAAGAATCCGACCAGGATGATGCTGTACATCGCAGTGTGTCCCGTCGTCAGCATGGAGATCGCGACAAGTGCGGCCGCACAGACGGCACAAATGCCAAGCAGCAGCCCTGTTGTGGGAGCTAGACGACCGCCGCGAGCAACCGTTCCGATTCCAAGGACAGCTGCCACCACAGCGACCAGAGCAAACAGCGGGCGGGCATGTACGAGGATCGAGACGATCACCCACAAGAAAGCCACGAGGCCGAAATGCCCAACCGGGGCAACGAGTTTGTCAGCCCAAGTACTGGCGACCCACGACGAGACGAGAAAGAGCAGAACGCCTCCAACCGACGCAAGACCCATATACGCCGCTTTTGCACCGCTCAGCAGCGCCGAGCCGAAAAACCGACCGACCATCGCGCCACCCCAGTACAGGGCGACGAACCCGGCGGCGATCTGTTCCGTCAGGCCACCAATTTCAGGTTGAGTGAAGTAGTTCACTAAGAAGCTTCCGATGGAAACCTCGGCGCCGACATAGACGAAGATGCCGATTGCTCCCAGGATCAAGTTTGGATGCTTCCAGATCGAGTCGCTTACTTTTTCACCGATCTGGTGCTGAGCCTGAGGGATCTTCGGCAACTTGAAGCTTCCGATGGCCACCGCGAGCACCACAAGCGCGATTCCCAAGCCCACATAGGGCGTTTTCACCGTTGCGGCTTCATGCAAGCGATAGGCCTGCAAGGCACCAGGTGCCAGGGCGCGTATCTCTTCAATGGCCTTGGGGGCTACACTCAAGATAAATAAGCCACCGAAGAAGGGCGCCAGAAAGGTTCCCAGTGAGTTGAATGCCTGCGTCAAATTGAGGCGGCTTGATGCGGTCTCAGGTTTGCCCAGTACTGTGACGTATGGATTCGCAGCCACTTGCAGACATGTGATGCCAGCTGCCAGAACGATGAGTGCGCCCAGAAATAGTGGGTACGACGGCACACTAGCTGCTGGCACAAACAGGAATGCCCCAAGGCCCGCGGTAAGCAGGCCCACCACCATCGACCGCTGATAGCCAATCCAGTCAACGATTTTGGACGCGGGAAATGAGAAAACGAAATACGCTCCAAAGAATGCAAGCTGAATAAACTGGGACTGCTTGTAATTCAGGTCAAAAATAGATTTCAGGTGCGGCACCAAAATGTCATTCAGACAAGTAAGGAAGCCCCACATGAAAAACAATGTGGTCACGACCGCCAGCGGTCCCGTATAGGAGGATCCGTTCTGAGAAATCGACGTGGAGCCAGACGCAGAACTATTGGGGGCTGCAAGCGCCATAGTTTGAAATCCACCCTTCGAAGAGTGTGCCAACTCTGTCGCTGGGCATCATAGCATCGCCAGCATTCAGATTTTTGGGTTTTCTTTGGAGATGGGTTGGCGATTCTGCCCTAGAAAATCGTTCTCCTAACTACTGCGGGACCGAACTGCCGTACCACGAAAACGAGAGCTCCTACACCTGCACCTTTGCCTTCAACTCCGCCATTTTATATTGCACTCTCCAGCACCACTCCTTGCAAAGTCCCGCGTCCCTGCATATAAGAAGTAGAAGTAACAGAACAAGTCTCACACATCCGAGTGGACCGGGTAGCCCCTCTTGTTCCCTTCACGCCGCGCGTTCCTGAAATCCCTGAGCCGCTCAGCCCTGGTGCTGCAGCTGGAGAGCGTCCTCGCGCTGGCCCGTCCCCGCTGGTTGTGGCCGAGTTCTCACGTGGATCAAAAAGCTGCTGCGGAGAATCCCGCCCCGCAGCTCGACGACCCGGGCGTCAGCTTTCTCAACGTGGCTCGCGAATCTGGCCTGAACGTGAAAACCATCTTCGGAGGCGAGCACAAAAACAAGTATTTGCTCGAAACTACCGGCTGCGGCGTCGCCTTTTACGATTACGATAACGACGGCTGGCTCGACATTTTTCTGGTGAACGGTTCGCGCCTCGAAGGTTTTCCCGCGGGCGCCGAGCCGACTTCACATCTCTTCCGCAACAATCGCGACGGCACTTTCACTGACGTCACTGCAAAAGCCGGAGTCGCACACTCCGGTTGGGGACAGGGAGTCTGCATCGGCGACTACGACAACGATGGTTGGGAAGATCTTTTCGTGACGTACTACGGAAAAAATGTTCTCTACCACAACAACGGCGACGGCACTTTCACCGATGTAAGCCAAAAGGCAGGCGTGGCGGGCAAAGGCACGCGCTGGAACACCGGCTGCGCCTTCGTCGACTACGACCGCGACGGTCACCTCGATCTTTTCGTCGCCAACTACATCGACATGGATCTCGCGACCGCTCCCGTGCCGGAGTCAGGTCCATGTCTATACAAGGGAGTGCTCGTGGCCTGCGGACCGCCCGGCCTGCGAGGCGGCAAAAATATTCTCTACCACAATAACCGCGATGGCACTTTCGCCGATGTTTCCGCAGCCGCGGGGATTTTCCGCGCGAACGGCACTTACGGGTTGGGCGTGCTCACCGCAGATTTCGACAACGACGGCTGGCCCGACATTTATGTTGCCAACGATTCGACCGCCAGCGCCCTTTACCAGAATAAGAAAAACGGCAAGTTTGAAGACGTCGCCATCGAAGCAGGTTGCGCGCTCAGTCCCGACGGCAAACCGCAGGCCGGCATGGGACTCGCCGCCGCCGACTACGATCTCGACGGCAACCTCGATATCCTCAAAACGAATTTCGCCGGCGATACGCCGTCGCTCTACCACAATCTCGGCGGCGGCAACTTCGAAGACGCTACCTTCACCGCGGGTCTGGGAGCGCACACTCAGTTTCTGGGCTGGGGCTGCGGTTTCTTTGATTTCGATAACGACGGCTGGCCTGACATTCTGATCTGTAACGGCCACGTATACCCCGAAGTCGAGCAGCTGAAAACCGAAGCCCGATACGCCCAACGCAAGCTCCTCTATCGCAACCTGCGCAACGGCCGCTTCGCAGACATTTCTCTACAGGTTGGTCCAGGAATTTCCGATCCCGCCGCGTGCCGCGGCTGCGCCTTCGGCGACTTCGACAATGATGGCGACATCGACGTCGTCGTCAACACGATGAATGATTATCCGCAGCTTCTTCGCTGCGATTCCAAACTCGCCAACAACTGGATTAAAGTGCGCACCATCGGCACTAAGTCCAACCGCAGCGGCATCGGCGCTCGCATCGCTTGCGTCACCCACGTCCCCGGCGAATCCAAGCCCCACCGGCAGATTGACGAAGTCCGCAGCGGCGGCAGCTACATCTCACAAAACGACCTGCGCGTTCACTTCGGCCTGGGGAATGCCGAGTTAGTCGATCTGCTCGAAATCCGCTGGCCCAGCGGCCAGGTAGATACCATCAAGGATGTGAAAGCAAATCAACTGATCTTTGTCAAAGAAGGCGAAGGAGTGATTCGCACCATGCAGTTCCCAAAAAGAAAGTAAGCCTGATCGCGACAACCGCACAGCGCTCCACGGCTTCTTGCCTTCAACCGGCACGTGGCCAAACTGGAACGTTCGGGTTCAGTCGGCGGCGGGTCAAGCGAGGCGCGGTGTACGCGCCAACAAAAACGGCAGGGCCGACCCCCTGCCGTCTTCTTCAATCGACAATTCCGAATCCACGGTTACTTCTTGTTAACCGCTTTCTTCAGTTCGGCCCCTGGAGTGAACTTCGCCACCTTCCGGGCAGCGATCTTGATCGTAGCGCCCGTTTGCGGGTTGCGTCCATTCCGGGCCTTTCTCTGCGATACCGAGAATGTTCCGAAACCAATTAGTGCTACCCGATCGCCTTTCCGCAGCGCAGCCGTGATGCTGTCCACAGCGGTGTCAATCGCAGTTGTAGCCGACGCTTTGCTCATTTCACAAGCGCCTGCGATTCTGTCAACCAGATCGGCTTTGTTCATAGTTTCTCCTCGCAGGTCTCTTTCGTGCCCAGCGCACACCGGGAGGAATAAGCTGTGCCTGAGTTGGGAAACCTGACGGTTTGTATTTTCCTCCCTCCCGGCAGATTGTCAACTGTGAAAATCCGCGCCGGAAGCCTGTTTTGCACCGTCACCGCCCGAATTGGGGCTTTGGGAGCCCACTTTCGCCCCGCCGCCCTGCCGATTCCGCCGGGAAGCCTCGGTCAGTCCCCGTTTTCCTCCGCCATCCACAGCCCCCGCCGGCGCTACACAGGATGTACACAGGCGCCACAGGTTTAAGACTTGCGCGACACCGGGTCGACAGTGCAGAGTCTAGAGAAGCCACTGTTGTCGATCTTGAGTAAGATTTGAGTGAGCAAAGTATCCGTGGACAGAGTTTCCCCGATTAGAGCTTCGCTGACCCAGGCTAACCTAGACGCCTGTCCATTGTGCGGCGGTAGCGGCTGGAAGACGGTTTCCGCCGGGCCCACCGCGCCCCTTGAAATAACCAAAGACCGTCGCGTCACCCGCTGCGACTGCCAGCTGGAAGCGCGAAAACAGACCCTACTCTCCGCCGCGCGTATCCCCAAACGCTACGAACATTGCGAACTCGCCAACTACGACACCGACTTTCCTGGAGCAAGTCCTTCTCTCGCCGAAGCGCATTTTATGGCTTCCGCGTTCGCCGAGAAATATGACCCGCACGGCGATCGGGGCCTGCTCGTCATCGGAAAAATCGGCACCGGCAAAACTCACCTTGGCGTCGGCATCATCAAGAACTTGATTCTCAACAAAGGCGTCCCTTGCCTCTTCTACGACTATCGCGAACTCCTGAAGCAAATCCAGAACTCCTACAACGCCGCGGTTCAAACCACGGAATTGGATGTGCTTCGCCCTGTCTTCGATACGGAAGTGTTGGTCCTCGATGAACTCGGCGCGGTGAAGCCCACGGAATGGGTCTGGGATACGGTGAGCCTCATCCTCAACACCCGCTATAACGACAACCGCACGACTATCATCACAACCAACTTCGAAGATCAGCCAGCGGCGAGTGCGACAGGTTCCTACTCCGCCGCCAGGGCCGCCGCGCGCGCCGAGACCCTCGGCGACCGCATCGGCGAGCGCATGCGCTCGCGTCTCCACGAAATGTGCCGCGTCATCACACTCGACGGCACCGACTTCCGCCTCAAATACCGCAGCGCCAGCTTCCGGTAGGAATTCTCCGTGTCTCTGTGACTCCGTGGTGAAGAGGTCATTACAATGATTTCGTGCTGACCGAGCGCCTGGAATTCGCTCCCGAGCGAGACTCCCAAATCTTCGCGTCCGTCCCCGCCGCTCCCGCCGTTTTCCTCCTGCGCGGAGCCGATCCGCGATCCGAGCCCTACGTCAGCAAGACCGCCAATCTGCGCCGTCGCCTGCAGCGTCTGCTCGGCCCCGTGGAAGAGCGCACGAAGAAACTCAACCTGCGCGACCGTGTCTGCGTCATTGAATACACACCCACAGGGTCCGACTTCGAATCCGGCTTCGTTCTCTACACTACCCTCCGCGAGGCATTTCCGAAAACGTATGCCAATCGCCTTCGTTTCCGCTTCGCGCCGCTGGTAAAGCTGCATCTCGAAAACGAATTCCCGCGCGCCTCCATCACATCCCGCCTCGGCCGGCTCAGCGGACGCAATCTCTACTACGGCCCCTTCGCCTCGCGCACCGCTGCGGAAAAGTTCATGAACGATTCCCTCGACTTCTTCAAAATGCGCCGCTGCGTCGACGACTTGCATCCCGATCCCAAGTTCCCCGGCTGCATCTATTCTGAAATGAAAATGTGCCTGGCCCCGTGCTTCAAAGGCTGCACCAACGACGACTACGCCGCCGAAGTGCATCGCGTTCAATCCTACTTCGACTCGAATGGCGAGTCTCTCTTCCGCGAATTCTCCGCCCAGCGCGACGCCGCCTCAACCAGTTTGGCCTTTGAAGACGCCGCAGCCATTCACGCGCGCCTGGAAAAACTGAAGCCGATCCTCAGCCAGCTTCCCGACGTAATCCACCGCCTCGACCGCCTTTCCGCGCTGATGATTCAGCCGGCCCGCATCCCCGACTCAGTCACTTTCTTTCGCGTAGAACGGTGCGCCATTTCTGGACCGATCCCGTTCAGCATCCAACCCGCGGATCACGCAAAGTCACAATCCATGGAGTCGCGAATAAAAGAAGTCCTGGAATCGTTTCCGCTAGTCAGGCCGAAGCCCGCGCTCGAAACCATGGAGCATCTCGCCCTGCTCAAACGCTGGTATTACCGTGGCAGCCGTGCGGGAGAAATTCTCTTCGCCGACGAAAAAGGCAATCTCCCCATGCGCCGCATGGTGCGCGGCATTTCGCGGGTCTATCGCGGTGAGGAACCAGAGGTCGACCCGAACTCCGGACAGTCGAACCACCTACAGCCGAACCCGCGCCGGGAACCAGAAAAGCTCTGACTGCGGGCGTGGCCGGTAGTGGACAGGATTCCGTCGTGTACCTTGGTGTCCTTGGTGGTAGAAATCTGCGAACCAGGCCGCTACCGCCCAGCCGTACCCCGTGCCCAAAGCGGAGTCGAAGGGTGGTTTAGGATGTTCCTCGTGTATAAGTCAGAATTCCAGGAAATTCACAATGACGGCAGCAAAGAAAAGAAATGCGAAAGCCCCGAAAAAAGTTGCAAAGAAAACAAGCGACGAATCCCTCCGCGAGCACGTCATTTACCTCGTCGGCCAGGCGATCAAAGTTGGGGTCGTATTTCTTGTTTTAGCGAGCGGGGGCCAACTGCAATCGCGAGCTAGCAATGACCAAGGGGAAAGGCCCCTGGTGGGCGCAGTAGTCGTTCACCGAGCCATGAGACACGATGTTTCGCCGCCGCTTGCGTCGCAGAGAGGGTCGACCGAGGGAACGGTGGTGGCTGATTGCAAAGGAGCGGGGTGCGGCGCCTCACCCGGTGGCTCACTCGATGGTCAAGATAGTGAGCAAGAAAAAACGCCCGCCGAAGTCATCCCACCACCGCCGCCGCCATCTTTGAGTCCTGCCGGCATCGCCGTTGAGCAACGTTCCCAGGGCACTCGGCCAGCGGCGCCTCTGCTCGACAGCTTCGACGGGCTGGGCGCCGGATTCGAGGGGCCGCAAGGCACAACCACCTTCCGGAATCCGTCGGACAACAGCCTGGCTGTCGGCCCGGATCACATCGTGCAGACTGTCAATTCCAGAATCGCAGTTTATTCGAAGAGGCGCAAGAAGTACGACAGGAGCGGAACCGTGTTGTATGGAGCGGTGGCCACGAAGTCCGTGTGGGCCGGTTTCGGCGGCGTGTGTGAGGCGCGCAACAATGGTGACGCGGTGGTTCGCTACGACCAGCTTGCCGGTCGATGGCTGATCGTGATGCCGATGTTTTCTCGAATTGCGCCCGGCGACTTTCCAGAAAAGCCCGACCCGGCTCGCGGCGAAGCCCCGCCTGGGCAGCTTGCGAAGGCCGGTGAGGCATCGTCACCCGGCGCCGCTGCAGCGCTTCCCCCAAATCCGCCGCAGCCGCCCCCTCCACCGCAGCGCGGGCAAAGACCGCCGGAAGCGAAGGAGGGAGTTTGGGGAATGTGTTATGCGGTCAGCACAGGTCCGGACCCGCTCGGTACGTACTACCGTTACGCGTTCGAGCGGAACTTATTTCCGGACTACCCGCGTCCGGCCGTGTGGACGGATGGCTACTACGTCCCAACCAGCACTGGGGACGACGTAATTCAGAAGCACGTATGCATTGCGGATCGCGCCAAGATGCTGGCAGGACAAGCCGCTACCGAACAGTGCATCGTGATCGACGGCGTGAACTTCCTGAATAACGCCGACATCGATGGCCGGTCAGCACCGCCAGCGGGAGCGCCGAACATCATGATGGCGGCTGGTGGCACGCAGCTCAAAAAGATCTTCGACGACGACGGCATCTACTACTGGAAAGTTCACGTCGACTGGAATCATCCAGCCAACACGAAGGCGGACGGTCCCGTGAAGCTCAAGGTTGCGCCGTATCACTACCTGTGCGATGGGCAGTTGTCGAGCTGCGTGCCCCAACCTAATACGGAACGCCGGCTCGACGTCCAGGGCGACAAGCTCATGCAGCGACTCGTCTACCGCAAATTTGGGGGACACGAGTCAATCGTTGCAGCGCACTCGGTCGCCACCGAAAGCGGCGGAGGCGTGCGCTGGTACGAGTTCCGCCTCGACAAAAAGGGTGATCCAGAGCTATATCAGCAGGGCACCTATGCCCCGGAAGGGTTCTACCGCTGGATGCCCAGCATCGCGATGGACCGGAAAGGTGACATCGGCGTCGGATACTCGTTTGGCGGGTTACCAAACTTTGCCGGGCAACGCTTCGCGGCGCGCCGTGCTGGCGATCCAAAGGGCCTGTTCACCTTGCACGAGTCCGTACTTGCGACAGGTGAAGCGTCGCAGACGAACACTCTACGCTGGGAAGATTACACGACGACGGCGTTGGATCCGAGCGATGACTGTACGTTCTGGTATGTCGGCGATTATCTTAAGGCAGGCGACACCGGCTACCGGACCAGGATCGGTTCGTTCCGCTTGCCCAATTGCAAAGGCGGACGCTAATCGCTTTGCGCGCAGAGACAGATTCACTCAGCAGCCGGACCCGCGCCTTCCCGAAACCCGATCAGCGACCACATGTGTGTCATGGATGCCGGCACTTGTTTTCCCTGCGGTAACGCGTGGCTGTCTACAAACTGCAGCCGGACTGCGAAACGTCGCGGATAATCTTTCTGGTTTGCTCGAGTTCGTCCCCCGCACTCGAGCCGCGGCGGCGGGACGCGGGGATTTCCGAGGCCCATTCTCGGAGTACGTGCGTCGGTCAAAGTTCCGTCGGCCGGTGGTAGGATATTTCCATGATCAGACGTGATTTTCTGCGCCGCATACTGTACGGCGGCACCGCCCTTGCCGCGACAGGAGCGGCCGCCAGAGCGCTTACGCCACGTATAGGTCATGATGCGGTTCTCGCGCATAATCCATCGACGCTTGATTCATCGAAGCTTGATCCATTGAATCTGCCCGGCGTGAATCTGCCCGGCACCGACCCGCAGAGTACGCAGTCACTTCCCACCCTCGCCGCCATCCCATTTCGACTTGAAGATGTCAGCATCCTCGATCCCGATCTGCTCCGGATGCGCGAACAAACTCTCAACTATCTCCTCGCTCTTGATTCGGACCGCCTGCTGCATAACTTCCGCGTCAACGCGAAACTTCCGTCGTCGGCCGAGCCGCTCTATAACCGCGAGTCTCCCACCAACGGATGGCGTGGCCATTATGTCGGCCACTTTCTTTCCGCTTGCAGCCAGATGTACGCCTCCACCGGCGACGTCCGCCTCAAGACGAAGGCCGGCGTCATGGTGTCGGAGTTGGCGAAATGTCAGGCGCAGCTTGGCGACAAGGGCTATCTCTCCGCGTTCCTTGAATCGGGCTTTGACGATCTTGAACAGGGCCGTCCGGCCGCGGTCCTCTGGTATGCGCTGCATAAAATCATGGCTGGTTTGTTCGATGTCAACCAGCACATGCAGAATCCGCAGGCGCTTCAGGTGCTCGAAGGCATGGCTGCCTGGACGGACTGGCGCACCGGCCGGCTCCCGGAAGAACAAATGCAGCGCACCTTGCAAATCGAATTCGGCGGCATGAACGAGGTTCTCGCTAACCTCTCTGCCATCACCGGAAATCCCCGTTATCTGGTGGTTGCGAAACGCTTCGATCATCACGCGGTCATGGATCCCGCCGCGCAGGGGCGCGATACCCTCACCACCCTCCACGCCAATACCCAGATCCCCAAGTTCATCGGCGCCGCCCGCGAATTCGAACTCACCGACGACCCGCAGTACCGCGACGCGGCGCAATTCTTCTGGCGGCAGGTCGCGCTGCATCGCAGCTACGTCACCGGCGGCAACAGCGCCAGCGAACATTTCCGCACGCCTCCCGACGTGCTCGCCTCCGAGCTTACCGATCGCTCGCAGGAAACCTGCAACACGTATAACATGCTCAAGCTCACCCGCCAGCTCTTCACTTGGGGGGCCGAGCCGCTATACGCTGATTATTACGAGCGCGCTTTTCTGAACCACATCCTCGCCACTCCCAATCCAGCGAATGGCTCGCCGCTTTACTACCTCGGAATGCTACCCGGCCAGTGGAAAGTTCACTTCGTTCCGCACGAAGGCTTCTTCTGTTGCTGCGGTACCGGCCTGGAAAATTTCTCGAAGCTCGGCGAGGGATTCTATTTTCACAATGAGCAGTCGCTGTGGGTGAATTTATTTTTCGCTTCTGAAGTCAATTGGCGGGAAAGAGGCGTTGTCATCCGGCAGGAAACTCGCTTTCCCGAGGAAGCCGGGACTCGACTGATCATTCAGACGAAATCGCCCGCTCGCTTCGCATTGAACGTGCGCATTCCTTACTGGGCCGACGAAGCCAGCGTGACGGTCAACGGTAAGCGTTTCGAGCCAAAACAAAAGTTGGAACCCTCCAGCTACGCGAAAATTGACCGCACCTGGAAAAATGGCGACCGCGTGGATGTGAAGCTCCCTATGCGCCTGCATTTGCAGGCCATTCCCGATGAACCCACGCTAGCCGCCATTATGTACGGCCCGCTGGTGCTCGCCGGCGAACTCGGCACCGAGAACCTCGACTCGAAGCGCATCTATTCTGACGACAAATTTCTGCACGGAGGTTTTCCCGCCATCCCCGTGCCAGAACTCGCTGGCGATCGCAACACCCTCGACAAATGGATTCAACCGGTCAGTGCCCCAGTCGGCAGGCCAGTCAACCAGAAAACAGTCGGCCAGAAAGATGCAGCGCTCACTTTTCGCACCGTGGGCGCGGGCCGTCCCGAGGATGTCACTCTCAGTCCTTTTTACCGCCTGTTCAACCAGCGCTACTGCGTTTACTGGCGCTTCCGCCCCGCCGTTGAGGCGTGAACCGGAGTGCGTAAATTCCCGTGTCCCCGGCTCATTGCTGTTCAGGTCCCACTACGGCGACCTTGTTCACTCCGCTGCATGCCAGATACAGCCGCCGATCCGGAGTTGCCACCATATTGCGGACCACGCCACCCCCGGATGGGATCGGCTTCGTACTGAAGCTCTCCGACTTGGGATCGAACCTGACCAGAGTATTGGGCTTCACCCCAGATTCGCTATACCAGACCTCGCCGTCGCTGGTGATCGCGATTCCATAGGGCTCCGACTCCGAGCCGCCCGGTGACGGCCATTCTTTCAGCAGTCTTCCTGCAGAAGGATCGAAATGCGCTAAATAGCCGCGCGCGAAGTCCGTGTAATAGATGGAGCCGTCCGGTGCCAGCGCAATCCGCCGCGGGCGCGCGCCTGCCGCCGGCAAGCTGTATTCGCGGATTCTCATCGTGCTCGGGTCAATCGTGCCCAGCTTGTTGGCGCCAAACTCGCAAAAGATTGGCGTGTGATTCGGCAGGATCACGATGCCGTAGGGCACAGCGTGCGCGGTAGGCACTTTGGCCAGGATCATCTTCCCGCTTTTTGGATCGAGACGCCCGATGTAGTTGGTCTCTTCGTTGGTGAACCACAGAATGCCATCGTGGTCGAATACCGGCGTGTGCGGGTCGATTTTGGTGCCATCGGCCGGGCGATATTCGACGATCTCGCCGCTCTTCGGATCGAGCTTGCCGACGTAACCCGCGGAGATCGCGGTGAACCAGATGTTGCCCTCTTTATCGGCAACCAGCCCGTGCGGACCGGAGTTGGGTGTCTTCAAGGAATATTCCTTGAAGCCTCCGGTCTTCGGATCGAGTCGACCCAGCTTGTTCGCCCCCTGTCCGGTGTACCAAAGCGAGCCGTCGGGCGCGAGTGCCGGATCGTGCGGCCGCGACTTCGGCGTCGGCACCTCGTATTCCTGGATCCGTACGTTCAACATTCCCACCGTCATGGAGCCAGCCAGCGTGACGGCTAGCGTAAAAATGCACAGCTTGAGTAAATACATGGCCGCTCTCCTTCGCCGGAATTGTAGTCCTTCGTTGCAGTTCTTTCCCGCTTCGCATCGTGTTCGCACGGTCCCGAAGAGCTGTAGTCGATGAACGGGGGCACAGCCTCGCGTGCCGAAGATGGAAACCTCCGGCCATCCGTAACGTGCAAAGGCATTTTCAAGGAAAGGTCGATCCTCATCCGAAGAGTTCTCAGTCTCGCTCTCATGGATGGTTTTAGCTCGCGGGCACTTCGATCTGCTGCAGCCTACTGACGACCTTGATCGGTCCTAAGATCAATGAGAAATATGTCGGAATCTTCGGTTAACCGGTCGAATACAATTCGGCTGCCATCGCGAGTGATATCAAAGGCCCTCATTACCGCTGAACTGCTCAATCGAGTCAAACGCCGCGAGCGCATCGTGCTAAGGTCGAGGAGCCAGAAGTCCTGCTCCGCCAGCGTATTCCCCTGCATGTAAACCAGTCCTGTGCCGTCGGGTAGAAAGCGGGCCCGCTCACCTTCGCGCTGGACTTTGATCTCCGGCAGCTTCGCCGGCGTACCGTCCGCGTGCACTGCCATCAGAGGTGCCAGCGTGAACAACTGCGGCCCGCTATACACAATCAGGTCCCCACGTGGAGACCAAACAGGATCAAGGTACGGCCCTATTGCAATCCGAATCGGTGAGCCGCCGTCAACAGGAAATTTGAATAGGCCCAATCCCTCGCGGTCACTGCCGGCCACGGCAATCCATTTGCCGTCGGGAGACCAGGAAGCCGCACCGCGAACATCAACATCGCTCGAAAGCGGGTGGACCCTTGTTCCATCCGCTGACATTAAATGCATTTGTTGCTTGCCGTCTCGCCTCAGCGCAAATGCAACGCCGCTCCCGTCCGCAGACACAGCGGCGGGCGTCCGCAGTGCTCCTTCAGAGCCCTTCCAGATCTCCAGCGCGTTTCCATCGCGGTAGCTCCACACTCCGTCCGCCCCGTCTCGCGAAGACAAATAAAATAGAGTTTCGCCCCCGAACCGCGGCGCTTGGGAGCGCGTCGTGGGTAATTGGAAAGGTTTGACATCCCGTTCTTCGACAAGGTGATTGGTGATCGGAACGCTCCACAAGTTGACCTGAGGATTCACGACGCTTGCCGCAAGACGCCGGCCATCCGTTGTAGCCGCGAGTGCGCGGTATTGTTCCAAGCCCGAACTCACGCGGTCCGTGGTTCGTGTTCTTACATCGAACGCCCACAACCATGGGCCGGCCCCGTCCTTGTTGTGGGCTACGAACAGAACCGTCCTCTCGTTGATCGGTGTCGGGAACGCAATGTCTGTATTGAGATGCGTGATTTGTTCTGCTTCTCCCCCATCCGGCGAAACACGCCACAGGTCCATCTCACGCGTGGCGGGCCGGCCTCGCACAAAGTATATCCAGCGCCCATCCTTCGACCAGACCGGATAGTGGTTGTGTAACCCGGGATCGTTTTGCAGGATCAGGCGTTGATTGGCGCCGTTGTGGTCCGCCACAAATGTCGGATCGCCGGCTTGCCATGTGTGATAGACCAGCCGGGTGCCGTCAGGAGACCAGGCAACTTCAGCGGCGCTTTCCTCCAGAAAATTGTGGGGCGTCCCGCCAATCAGCGGCCACAGCATCAGCCTCTTGCCTTCTGTTCCCGCGCTGCCTTCCGTTCCCGCTGTCCACACTTCTGACCCGTCCCCGGAGAATCCGAGCGCATGGAGCGGCGCACGCGCGTCCCCGATCCGTCCTTGGGTAAGGTTTGTCAGGCTGTTCCCGTTCGTTTGAATTAGCCAGACGTCGAACGTGCCACTTCGGTTGGAAATGAACGCAGCGAAGTTCCCATCTGGCGAAATCGCTGGGTCGCTCTTGGCTCCATTGACATTGGCCAGCCTTGTGAACTGGGCACTGGAAAGTGGATTTTGGACTGCTGCGCGGTCGCGATTGGCGACAAACCACGCCCCCAATCCCGCCACCACCAGCAACCCCACCAGACTCCACAGCAACCAGGTGTAACGCTTCGGCGCGGACACTATGGAGGGAGTCGCTCGCGCACCGCTGGAATCACTGTCCCGTTTCAGCCGCTGCAGGTCGGTGCGAACATCCGAAGCGTGCTGATAACGCAGGTTCCGGTCTTTCTCCAGACACTTGTTGATAATTTCTTCGAGCTTTAACGGCACATCGGGGTTCAGCCGCACGGCCGGCGTGGGCGTTCCGTCCAAAATGGCTTTGAAGATCACGCCGGAACTCTCCCCGCGAAATGCCAGCGTGCCCGTCGCCATCTCGTATAGCACCGCGCCAAAGGAGAACAGATCGGTGCGGGCATCGAGTTCCTTGGCGCGGACTTGTTCCGGCGACATGTAAGCAATGGTGCCAACTGCTTGACCGGGACTGGTCAGGTGTTCTTCGAGTGCCACTGTCGATGCCGCGGTCGCACCTGCCGCTTCACTGGGGACGGCAATGACCTTCGCCAATCCAAAATCCAGCACCTTGACGTGTCCTCGCTTGGTCACAAAGATATTTGCGGGTTTGATGTCGCGATGTACGATGCCAGCGACATGAGCGGCATCGAGGGCATCGGCGATCTCGAGGCCGATCGACAGCACGGTCTCGATTTCCATCGGCCTCTCACCAATGTGGTGCTTGAGCGTCAGCCCTTCCAAGAACTCCATGACGATGAATGGCTGACCCTCGTGCTTACCGATTTCATGGATGGTGCAGATGTTCGGGTGGTTGAGGGCGGACGCTGCGCGTGCTTCGCGGCGAAAACGTTCCAATGCTTGCGGGTCTTGAGCCACATCTTCGGGAAGAAACTTCAAGGCGACAAAGCGACCAAGCTCAGTGTCCTCCGCCTTGTAGACCACCCCCATCCCGCCACCGCCAAGCTTCTCGACGATGCGATAGTGCGAGATGGTCTGGCCGATCATTGGGCTGAAATCTTAGGACTGAAAGTGATGCAAGTCAATGAAGCTGAGGAAGTTGGCTGCGTCCGGAAGCGTCACTAGGCGAAAAATCGTGATATCAGGCATTGACCCTGTCGGCAAATTCTCATGTTGCGGGACGCGGCGGAAAAATTCTAAGGGTGCGCCATTGCCGTCGGGTTTGGCGCCTAGGCCCCGCGGTCTACCCGGTAGCTGGTGCGCGCGGTCACCACAAGATTTGAGTGAGTTTTCTTCCGCAGCTCAATCAGCTGAGGCACGGAAACTGGAATTGGACAACGAAAAGAAAGAAGAGGAGATTGAAGAACGTAAATTATCGAATGAACTCAAGAGAATCGACGTGTTCGATAGCAAGATCGAAATCGCAAAAAAGCTGGTTGCGACAGAAAAGGATTTTGAACCCTTGCTACGCAAACCTGTTCTACAAACCACTAAAGCGGCCTGAAAAATTTCACGACATCATTGAAAGCGTGGATGTGATGAATGATGACGACGTGCCAGATTTGCCGCCTTCGAACTCAGAAAATAGGCCTGGTTGAACGTTGTGTTCGCCTGCTGTGCGCCCGGCATCGTTTCTTACCACTTAATTAATACTTAATAACGGTGGCGGTAAAACTTAATGCTAGCGAGAACGGCATCCATTGGCGCGAACCGTTCGAATGTCCATTGGTTTCCGACAACACCGGTCATGCAGACAATGCAAGCCCTACGAATAGATCCCCGGCGCCTCATGCCCAAGCTTCTGCACGTACTCAACGTACGACCCAGGATAAACAGTGGGATGGCGGTCTGTGCCGCTCTCACCGCCCAGTTCCAGCACACGCGAGCCGAGACCGCGAAGGAACATGCGGTCATGCGATACGAAGATCATGGTGCCTTCAAAATCCTTGAGCGCGTCCACCAGCATTTCCTTGGTCGCAAGATCCAGGTGATTGGTCGGTTCGTCGAGCACCAGAAAGTTCGGCGGGTTGAAGAGCATGCGTGCGATGGCCAGCCGCGATTTTTCTCCGCCGGAGAGTGAGCGGATCTTTTTGTCCGTGTCATCGCCGGAGAACTGGAATGCTCCCGCCAGGTTGCGCAGCGCGCCAATACTGTCCTGGGGAAAATCCTGTTGCAGCTGTTCGGCGACGGTGAGATCGGGATTGAGCACGTCCAGCGACTGCTGCGCGAAGTAGCCCATATACAGGCTGGCGCCGAGCCGCACGCTTCCGGCATCTGGAGCACTGGCCCCGGCAATCATTTTAAGAAGCGTAGTCTTACCGGCGCCGTTTCTTCCCATGACGGCCCAGCGTTCTCCGCGGCGGATGGTGAGATTGAACCCTTCGTAAATCACACGCGGGCCGTAACTCTTGTGCAGATTCTCAAGCACGGCCACCTGTTCGCCGGATCGCGGAGGAACACGAAAGTCGAATTTCACGACCTGTCGTTTTTTGGGTAGTTCGATCTTTTCGATCTTGTCCAGCGCCTTAATCCGGCTCTGCACCTGGGCCGCTTTGGCGGCGTGCGTCCTGAAACGATCAATGAAGCGCTGTTCTTTGGCAAGCATGGACTGCTGCCGGGCAAACGCTGCCTGCTGGTTACTCTCTCGGATCGCGCGCTCGCGCTCGTAGAAGTCGTAGTCCCCCGAATAGGTGATGATTTCGCCGCCATCAATCTCTGCAATCTTTGAGACCAGACGGTTCATGAACTCGCGGTCGTGCGAAGTCATGAGCAGCGCGCCGGGATATGACTTTAGAAACTGTTCCAGCCAGATGATGGATTCGATGTCGAGGTGGTTCGTCGGTTCGTCCATCAGCAATACATCCGGCATGCCGAGCAGGACGCGCGCCAGCGCAACCCGCATTTTCCATCCGCCGGAGAGAGCGCCCACGTCGCCGTCAATCTGATCGTCTTTAAATCCCAGACCGTGGAGCACTTCACGGGCTTGCGATTCGAGCGCGTAGCCGCCTAAATGCTCGTACTCTTCTTGCACGTGGCCGAAGCGATCAAGGATGCGGTCCATGTCATCCGCCTTGTCAGGGTCGGACATTTCCCGCTGCAAGGCTTCGAGTTCGTGGTGCAGATCGCCGACGCGTCCGCTGCCTGCGATCGCTTCATCCAGGACCGAACGGCCCTGCATCTCCTCGACGTCCTGGCGAAAGTAGCCGATCGTCAACTTTTTGGGGACTGAGACTGTGCCCTCGTCGGGAGTTTCCTCGCCGACCACCATACGGAATAGCGTTGTCTTGCCCGCCCCATTGGGACCGACCAGCCCGACTTTTTCGCCGGGATTCAACTGAAACGAAGCATCCACGAACAGCAACTGCTTGCCATACTGCTTATTGATGTTTGAGAAAGAGATCATTTTGAAGGAGCAACTCGGAGTACGGTGCCTCTTCCAGTGTAGCGTGGGCGGAAATTGCCGGGCAACGCTGGCAGATTGGAGTTTTGAATGTTTTGCCCGTGACACGTCCAGTTAGCCATGAGACTATTAGCGAATCTCGTGCACCACTCGGAGCGGGTCATGCACACTTTGCTTCAGGACCTCCGCTATTCCGCACGGCAGCTCATCAAAAATCTAGGATTCACGCTGACGGCAGTCATCTCGTTGGCGCTCGGCATTGGAGCGGCCACCGCTGTATTTAGCGTGATTTATGCAGTCTTGCTGCATCCCTATCCCTACCCTGCCGCGGATCGAATCGTACGACTCACGGTCGACAGCGTAGCGGGTTCCGGGGACCCCGTCTATCTCAATGGCGCCGAAATTCAGACCTTGCGGCAATCACCAGTGGTCGAAAGCGTTCTGGCTTCGGACAACAGCGCTCTGATGCTGACCGGGCAAGATCTTCCGGAGACGGTGCACGCCGTGAGCCTCATCTCGAACAATTTCCAGGATCTCGGCGTGCCCGCTTTGCTGGGTCGCGGACTTTGGCCTTCCGACGCGGTGGACGGCCAGGATCCACGACCGGTTGCAGTTCTCTCCTACAGGTTTTGGCGAAAACATTACTTGTCCAACCCGGACGTAGTGGGCCGCACGCTGCAACTCGATCACAGGAACTTTGAGATTGTGGGCGTCGCGTCGCCGCGCTTCACCTGGGGTGAAGGTGAGGTCTATCTCCCCTTAAAGCTGATGCGAGATCCGGGGCGCACCTCTGTGGTTGATTTGCTCCTTCGTCCGGGCGTCAGCCATGCCGCGGTCGATGCCGCGCTGCAGCCCCTCGTGGAACAGTTCGCCAAGTACATGCCGAATGATTTTCCCGACGTCTTCAAGATCCATGTGCAGGGCCTGAACGATTGGGTCGCTGGCTCCATGGGCGGAACCCTGTACCTGCTCTTTGGCGCGGTGATGTTACTGCTCGTAATCGGATGCGGAAATGTTTCAATTCTACTGCTGGCGCGGGGCACCGCGCGGCAGCACGAATTAGCTGTGAGAACAGCAGTCGGCGCGGGCCGCATCCGGATCATTCGCCAATTGCTCACCGAGTCGCTTCTTCTCGCGGTGATTGGCGCTCTGCTCGGCGTTCTAGCTTCTTTCGGCGCTCTGGTACTGATTCAGAGTCTGCTGCCCCAATCTACGTTCGCATCCGAGACTATGATCCGTATCAACCTGCCGGCCCTCCTTTTCAGCGTGACGGTGGCGCTGGGAACGGGTGTGCTGTTCGGGCTTTGGCCAGCGCTGCAACTTTCGCGCACGCACATCGGGGAGATCATGCAGTCTGGCGCGCGCCGCCTAGCCGGCAGTGTCCGCGGACGCAAGGCCCATAGCATGCTGATCACCGCGCAGGTAGCGCTGACGTTATTGTTGCTCGCAGCTGCGGGCTCCACAATGAAGGGGTTCGCCCAGCTGATCCACCAGCCCCTCGGTTATGACCCGCACAACGTGATGGCGATAGGAATTCCTTTACGCGCAGGCTCCTACGGCACTTGGCCAGCGCGTGCATCCTATTTTGAGCAACTGCGAGAGAAAGTGGCCGAGACACCGGGCGTGATCACAGCCGCGATTTCCACCGATGCGACGCCGCCGCGGAATGGATGGACCATGGGATTTGAAGTGCTGGGCAAACCCATGGCGCCTGGTGCAGGGGCGGTTTTTGATTCGAGCGGGTCTGAGATCGGATCGGTCAACCTGATCAGCCCGGAGTACTTTGCGGCTTTGCGCATTCCCGTGCTGCAAGGGCGGATTTGGAACGACGCCGAGAATAACAAAGGCGCACATGTAGCCGTGATCAACCGTACGCTGGCGCAGCGCTACTTTCCGAATGGCGATGCCATTGGGCACTCGCTGAGATCGGGAGGTCTCGAAGGCAATCCCGCCACAGTGCTGTCGCCGCCAAATATCGGAGCTACCTGGTTCCAGATTGTGGGCATCGTCGGGGACGCCCGCGATGATGGACTCCGAAATGCCCCCAGACCATCAGTCTACGTGCCCTATACATTCAGCATGGGAGAGGGCACGGAGATTCTGGTTCGCTCTGAGGTTCCGCCCTTCACGCTGCAACATGCCGTGCTCGGGCAGTTGAGGGCCATTAACCCGGATCAGATCAGTGACGTTTATGATCTCGAAACTCGCCTCACGTATGAACCCGAATGGCAGCAGGAGCATGTCGAGGCCTGGATTTTTGGCATTTTTGCCTGGCTCGCCCTGGCTCTCGCCGCCGTAGGACTACATAGCGTCGTCTCCTACACAGTGGCACAACGGACCAACGAATTCGGGATTCGTATGGCGCTGGGCGCGCAGCGTGCGGACGTGCTGCGAATGGTCTTCAGGGCGGCATCGGTAAGCCTGGGCGCCGGAATCTTGGCGGGTATAGCTCTTTCGTTCGCCCTAAACCACATCATTGCGAAATGGGCACAAGTGAACCCGCGCGACCCTGGCATTCTCCTCGCTGGAACCATTCTTCTCGGCTTGGTGTCTGGGTTAGCCTGCGCAATACCGGCGCGTCGCGCCTCCAGAGTCGATCCGATGATTGCACTACGCGCGGAATAGCATCGCCCCTCCACTTCAGGGATCGCGGAATTCAGACTTGACATTGAGAGATAATCCACTACCATATGGTTGTGGATAAATTAGGTACAACGTTTGCGGCTTTGTCTGATCCAACCCGGCGGGCAATGATCGAACGACTCTCCCACGGGCCTGCCTCTGTGCATGGATTGACGGAACCGTTTGCCCTCTCGCAGCAGATGATTTCAAAACATATCGCCTACCTGGTGCGGGCGCGGATTGTGATCAAGACGAAGCGGGGACGAGAGAGTGTATGCAAGCTTAGGCCAGCGGCGATCAAGACGGTCAGCGACTGGGCGATCAGCTACCGCCGATTCTGGGAAGAGAGTTTCGACAAGCTGGATGTAGTTCTTCATCAAATGAAGAAAGAGGAGGTCAGAAATGATAAAAAACACGGTTAACGAAATTGAGCGGATGGTCGTTACAAGAGTTTTTGATGCCCCACGCGAATTGGTTTGGAAGGCGTGGACAGACCCGAAGTACGTGATGCAGTGGTGGGGGCCGAAGGGTTTTACTTCGCCTGTTTGCAAAATGGATTTTCGCGTTGGAGGAAAATCTCTCCTCTGCATGAGAACGCCGGATGGGCAGGAGGGCTGGAATGCGGTTGAATACCACGAGATTGTTCCCCAAGAAAAGATCGTTTCCTCCATGTACTTTTCGGACTCGCAGGGAAACAAGATTGAGCCTGCGGAATTAGGGATAGAAGATGAGGCTATCGACGGTGCGTACGACGTGACCATCTTTGAGGATCTCGGGAACGGCCAGACGAAACTCACCTACATTGGAAATGAACCCATGGAGAGCGCAAAAAATAGCGGTCAAATGGAGGGCTGGATCGAGACACTCGAGAAAGTTGCCGCAGTGGTTACGAAGCTAGCGCAGGCGAAATAAGAAGCTGGAGCTTTGATTCGCAAAACTCAATCGTGGAGAAAGAAATGAAAAGAATACCGTTTCTCGCTATCGTCCTGCTGGCATTCGCATTTCCCGCCCATGCCCAGGACGCGATGAAGAAAGATGCAGCCGTCAAACCTGCCGATCCGGAATTGAAAGTCGTGCTCGATTCCTGGAATGAGATTGGCCGCAAGCTGACGGCCATGGCCGAAGATTTTCCCGAGGACAAGTATGACTTCAAGCCGACACCCGCGGAACGGAGCTTCGCCGAGCAGTTGCTGCACGCGGCAGGTTCAACCTACTACTTCACTAATCCTGCGATGGGGAAGAAGCCTCCCGCGGCAGAAGATCCGAAGCGCGACCAATACAAGTCCAAGGCCGAGATCGTTGCGTTCGTCAAGAAATCCTTCGCCGATGGCGCAGCCGCCATCCAGTCGAAAGGCGAAAAAGGCCTGGCGACGGAGGTTGTTTATTTCCCTGACCAGAAAGCGCGCGTTCTCGATATAGCCTACGGCCTCATCGAACACAGCGGCGAACACTACGGCCAGCTCGTTGTGTACTACCGCCTCGCAGGCCTTGTGCCGCCGGAGTCGCGGCCCAAGAAGTAAGGCTCAAGAGACCGGGTAAAAGTGTCGCTTGTATTGGTTCTTGTCTGGACTCAAGACGATTCCTTCACGGAACTGGGCGGGCCAGTTGGATTCCCGATGCACGCGCTGCGCCCTTGGCGAGCGCGTGCATCGGGTGTTTTGCTTCACGGAACCGGAACTGAAACGGCGGATGAGCTGACCTTCGTCAATAACCATCGCCCGTCGATTTTCTTGGCTTCACCGCTAAGGTCTACGTGGCTCTTGGCGGTCCAAGACGGCAGGCCGGTGGCTGGATCTAATGACACATCGAAGTAATGGCATTCGAAATACACCGATGATTTCCATTGGCCGTCATCATCCTTTACAGGGACATACTTCGTTTTGTACGCCGGGGACAGCGAGACAAACTTATTGGCTGCCTGCAACCCGCCGGCAACATACTTGAAGAACGTGCACAGAGTGCCCTGTTGACCGGTGGCAGACGTGTCGCCCGAGGGTGTAGGGCAACTTGCGGGATCATCCGGATCGCCGCTGCCGACATAATTTCCTGCCGTGGCAGCAGTGCTGACAACTGTGAGTTCGGCGTCTTTGGTCCAGATCGAGAGTGCTTCACGAATTCGCTTAGTTATCACTTCTGGCGAATCCCCATTCACTGGATCGTGCACGCTGACTGCCGCGTGAAAGGTAACGTGAACTTGCTGTTCCAATTCAGCCATTTGGGCCAGTCGACCGTCACTGTCTCGCCCTCCACTTGCATGGGCGGCTCCTATCGCCACGATGATTCCCACAGCGAGCAGGGCCACAAAACGTGGGTACCCCTTCTTGAATGTCGATTTCATGTCCGTTTCTCCTTTGATTTTGGGGCGCGGTTTTCGTTCTCACCGCGCCTGATGTTTGCCTTCACTTCATATAGCGAGAACTGCGGCGCAAACCTGTAAGCGCGAGGGAGTTTTCTTGGGCGGCTGATCTGGGCTGAAACAGCCGGTAGTGTGGTAATGTTTACGGCAATTGGCCACTCCTCCGGCCCAAGGATTCTGGATGGCCGACGCTTTCGGACACGAGATCACCCAGCTGCTTCAGGCATGGCGCCGGGGCGACGAAGGTGCTCTGGACAAGCTGACTCCTCAGATTTATCGCGAACTACATCTGGCCGCCAGACGTTGCATGGGACGGGAACGCGACGGCCATACGCTACAGACGACGGCGCTGATCAATGAGCTTTATCTGCGTCTCTCCGATCTGAAGCTGATTGACTGGCAGAACCGGGCGCATTTCTTCGCGCTGTGTGCGCGACAAATGCGGCGCATTCTCACCGACCAGGCCCGTGCCCGGCGAACGCACAAACGCGGCGATGGAGGAATAGCGATTTCATTGGACGATGCTCTGGCAATCTCTCCGGAACCCTCCACTGATTTGGTCGCTGTAGACGATGCTCTCAATCAGCTGGCGAAAGTGGACGACCGTAAAAGCCAGGTTGTAGTGATGCGCTTCTTTGGCGGTCTTAGCGTTGAAGAAACGGCGGAAGTATTGAAGGTTTCACCCGACACGGTGGCGCGGGATTGGCGGTTGGCCAAGGCGTGGCTCATGCGCGAACTGAGCGAAAAGAAATCCGATGAAGCCTGAGCGATGGAGCAAAATCGAAAGCATTTTTCACAAGGCTCTCGAGGCGGACGAAAGCCGGCGCAGTTCCGTGATTGAAGAATCGTGCGCTGGGGATGCGGAACTGCGCCGCGAGGTGGAGTCGCTGCTAGCTCATCACAGCGACTCTGCCAGCTTCATCGAGAAACCAGCATTTGCGGGCCAGGTGACCACCGGCAGCGCTGGACCCGTCACGGCGGCAGATGCGCCGAGGCCTGACCTGAAGGGCGTTGCGTTTGGACATTACCGCATTCTTGAAGAAATCGGCGTCGGCGGCATGGGACAGGTGTTCCGCGCCCTCGACACGCGGCTTCACCGGACGGTGGCGATTAAGGTGCTGCCCTCGACGCATGTCGCCGATCCGGATCGAAAGAGACGCTTCCTTCAGGAGGCGCGGGCGGCCTCGAAGCTGAATCACCCGAATATTGTCACGCTGCACGACATGGTGAGCGATGGCGGAGTGGATTACCTGGTGATGGAGTATGTGGCGGGTAAGACGCTCAAGGAGTTGATCCGTCCTGAGGGCTTGCCGATTTCGGAGGCCGGCGGTTATGCGATCCAACTCGCCGGCGCGCTGGCGGTTGCGCATGCTGCGGGATTGATTCACAGGGACATCAAGCCCGCGAACATTATGGTCACGAACGACGGCCAAGTAAAGGTTCTCGATTTCGGGCTGGCCAAACAGCTGACTCCGGCGGGAGCCGATTCGCTCGATGCGGGACAGTCGGTACCGGGAATGTTGGTGGGGACGGTTTCCTATATGTCTCCCGAGCAGACGCGCGGTGAGCCGCTCGATGCGCGGTCAGATATTTTTGCTTTCGGCTCGGTCCTTTATGAGGCTGTCACGGGCCAGCTGCCTTTCAGGGCCTCCAGCCTGCTATCGACGATGCACGAAATCGCGCTGCACGATCCACCGCCACCGTCGCGGGTCCAGCCGCGCGTTCCCGTGTGGTTGGAACAAATCATCCTGCGGTGCCTGCGGAAACAGGTCGCGGAGCGCTACCAGTCGATGACGGAGCTGCTCGAGGCACTTCGCAGTGGCGGCGTCCGAGCCGCCCCCGAGACGGTGAGGGCCAGCACGAGTCCGGCTTCTTCGATCGCGGTGTTGCCCTTTGCAAGCGCGAGTGGGGATGGCGAACAATTCGGCGACGGACTGGCCGAGGAACTGATCCACGCGCTGAGTCTGTATGACGACCTGCAGGTGATCGCACGAGCGTCGGCCGCCGCCGTACGCGGGCACGGGTTGGATATTCGCGAAATTGGGCGGCGGTTGAATGTAGGTGTGATCCTCGACGGAAGTGTTCGGCGTGCCGGTAACCGGCTCCGGATCACGGTTCAGTTGATCGACGTCAACGACGGTCATCACCTGTGGTCCGAGCGGTACGACCGGGAAATGACGGACGTGTTCGAAGTGCAGGATGAGATCACGGCTGCGATCGTAGACAAGCTGCGCCCACAATTGCTGGGCGCCCGCTCCCCCTCGGCGGCGCGCCATTCGGAAGATCCGGAAGCGTACGCGCTGTATTTGAAGGGCCGCCATCATTGGGGAAGACGCCCGGCGGGCACGATGGAGGCAATTGCCTACTTCGAACAGGCGGCCAAGCGCGATCCGACGTATGCCCTTGCGTACACGGGCTTGGCGGATGCTTACAACACGCTAGCGAGCTGGGAGGGCGGTGTGCTTCCGCCACGTGAGGGTTTTCCAAAGGGGATGTCGTATGCAGAGCAGGCGCTTCGCCTGAAGCCAGAGCTGGCCGAGGGGCATGCGGCGCTGGCTTACGCACTGCTCCACTACCGCTGGGAGATTCCGGAGGCCGAGCGGTCGTTTTCGGAGGCAATCCGGCTCAATCCGCGTTACGGGCCGGCGCACCATTGGTATTCGCATCTGCTGGTGGCAGCGGGACGCATGGAGGAGTCGCTGGCCGAGAGCAAAATCTACCTGAACGTCGATCCCGCGGATCCAATGTCACAGCTTCACCTCATGTGGCACCACGTGATGGCGCACAACTTCGATCAAGCTCTCAGCGAATCAGGGCGTGCATTGGCCAACGACCCAGGCTTCTCGTGGCATCGCATTTTTCAGGGTTGGGCTTATCTAGGCAAAGGCGCGACCGGCGAAGCGGAAGCAGCCATCCGAAAAGGGGCGGAACTCTCGGGCGTGAGTGTGCACCTCAGCTCTCTTGGGCACGCGCAGGCGGTCAACGGCAATCGGGCGGATGCGCTTCGGACGCTGGAGCGGCTCACTGCGCAATCCGCGGAACGGTACGTTTCGCCCTATGAGTTGGGATTGATTTACGAAGCGCTCGGCGACCACGATCAAGCCTTTGCGTTACTGGAGCAGGCGTTTGCGGAACGCTCGCCGTGGTTGGTTTATTTGGCGCGGGAGCCGCGACTGAGGCATTTGCACGGCGACCCGCGCTTTGATGCTTTGCTTGCGCGGATGACGCGCGACTTCGGCGGAGCGCCAGCGGGTGCGACTCGGTAGACGGCGAGCTTGGATGTCACGGGAGGGCTTCTAAGAACGGTCATCTTATCGCGAAACTCCTGGCGGGTGGCGGGCCGCAAAAGAATGGATGAAAGCAAACGGAGTTGAGATTTGACGACCACGCGCTGATCGTCGCGAGAATCAGCAGAATCAGCAGTTGCTTTTTTCAGCGAGGACGCAACGCCGTCCAATTACAGGACTCGTAGGATTTAGGGATGCTTTCGATCTCCACCGCCCCATGCCAAGACTCTCTAGCGTTTAGCGATTGCAAAAATACATGACACCATTTCAGCGGGTTGGCACCAATTCAAGTTCCCGGCACGCGATTTGCCAGGGAATTGACGGCGAGACGCTGTATATCGCCAATGAAGTGGTAGTAAACGGACCTAACCGTAATTTGTGTTGTTCTCGGGAAGAGCCCAATTATGCCACGATACGCCGCACCGTTTTTATTGGCGGAGATGAGGCCCCCACCGCCTTCTACACGGCGTTGAAAAATTCGCAACTTTTCGTGAAAATCCTGCGTTTTAGAGCTCGTTGTTCCTCTGGCTCTGGTTTGCGTTGGGTGGCTCTTGAGCTCCTTGCTGCCGGTGGTCATACGGTTTTTCACTGATTTGCGGAATATCAGAACGTTCTCCAAGAATTTCCTGCGTTTTTCGTCCAGATGAACTATGGCGCCTTCTTAATCACGTACGTAAGCCCAGACGCTTTAGCAGCGTTCCGCCTGGCGTCCCCTGGCGCGTTTGCCGGACGTTTTAAACGTCAACTTTGTTACCTAAGAAAGGGGCCCCTGAGCACTAACCTCAGGAATTTTCTTCTGCCCTTGGCGTGACTATTGCAGTCGTCGCAAGTCGTGTCTTCCAGAAGGGGAGTTTGACTGCGGTAGGCGGTCGAAGCCAGTCTCCACTTGAGGACGCTTCTGGACTCTGTTCTCGAACGCAGTACTAATTTGACTTATTCTCGTAGGCGTCGCTCGCCGCAAGCCTTCTCAGAATCGGAGGGCAGAAATTCAATGAAGCGTAAAGCGGTCTTACCCAAGGCTGTTCCAATGCGCTTACCGCGACCCTTCAGCAAACGGTTGGCGAAAGCATTGAACGAAATGTGGCGCATCCCGAAATTCAAGGTACGCTGCGCAAACGAATATACGAAATTCGAGTTTCGTTTGCCTTACTCAATTCCTATCGAGTTTCAGAGAAGGGATCTTGTTGGGTTTTCCCGCCTATTTCCCTTGGGAACGAAGGGCTGGGCCAGCGTGCTAGTAAAGGCGTATGGTACATCGCTGCGGGATGATAAGCCCATCAAAAAAGAATTCGGCTCTTTGCTCCGAGAAGTAGTGGTTCGGGCGTTGCAGATTCTATTGGAAGAGCACAAAGATAGGTTCCATCAAGATGAAAGCAAGGTGACGGAGGAAAAAACATCGCTGAGGGCAGGAGTAATCAAAACAGGTCCGGCGATTGACGAACGCAAGCGCATCAAAACAGCAATACGATTGGCGAAACGGTATAAGGAACTGTTGCCACAAGTGAAAGAAATCAGAAGGTTCATCGAGCAAAGCGAATCTTCGTTGAAAGACTCCGAACTGCGGGCAGCAATAGATCGCACGTTCCAATACTCATGGATAAAATTCATCACAAACGGATGTGCCTTAAATAACTTGTTACCGATTCCTGGTCACGATGCCAGAGTTGAGACAATCTCAATAGAACAATGGACTGCCAGGCAACTCAGAGTCGGGATAATTGTTTGCGAGGAATTAGCCACTCACCCGGAAGCCAGACTCGGGCCGACTACCGTTTATGAAAAGTACATTCTTCCAGGGAATGAATTGATCCTAAACAACCAATAAATCGCTGTCACTTGCGGGTTGTCCCTTTCGCCCACTTTCGCCCTCCGGATTGCCTCTAACTAACCTGGTTTCTAGTTTTGTGTTCCTACCCGATACTCGCCAATCAGAATCCAATCCCCACCGTGACCACCACGAGCGGGATGAGAAAAGGGAGGAAATTGTCATGCAAATCTGGCGAGAGACTATCCGAATTCTAGAGGCAGCCCCAGGCGCCAACGTTCGCATTAACCTCGTTGCAATCAAACCGACCTCGGGAGAAGAAACGCAATCTCTGGATCTGATGCGAAGCCTTGAACCCTGCGGCGAATCCGATTGCGCGGCCAGCGACGGGACGGGTTCGCCGCATGTTTTTCGACCCTGTACGTTGTCCCCGTTCGCGGGCCGCGTATTCACCGTCTTTCATCGGGGAGCGGACGAAGAGCTAATCGTAGTGTTAACTGTCGAAGCTGCCGGGCTGTTCTTCGGAGCGAAAATTGATTCGTTCAGAATCGCTGGCTTGGCGAAGAGGACGACTCCGCCATCAAGTCAGAACCCATGCGCCTTTCGGGTATCCAGGGGACAAATGCACGGGCTTCGTTGCGTCGGCATCTTGACCAGCGACGGCCAGCGGGCGATTACATTTGCTTGCCGACGGGGAAATATCATGAGGCTTGCACGGCGCTTACAGAAATCGTCCGAGATATCGACGGAACTAATCATTGACGAGGACAGCACTGAACTGATCACCGTCGAAACGAAAACGCTCGCGGAGGCATTCGACGCATCTCTCGCATTCCTGCCGTACTACCAACCTTGCGAGTTCGAATGGACAAATAGGCGTTCTCAGAAGCGACATCCATGAAAAGAAGATGGAGATTCTCATCAATCAGGAAGGTATCGAACAACTTTTTAAGTGATTTCTCGATCGCAGTCCACGGCGATCGAAACAAGGAGAAATTCATGAAAGCGACAGAACCGGAGGAATTTCGAGCAACCGAAGTGTCAGAAAACCGCAGCTGCATCCGAATAGTCTGGGTTGATTACCCCCGTGTTTTGCAAAGAACATTCACGTTCGGGAAAGTTCACAAGCACTTTCCGAGTGGGATTCTGAACAAGAACATCCCAAAGTGGGCAGCTAACGCGAAATTGGGATCGCCGAAGTTGGTCTGCCCCGATTGCCTGGGAATCATGGATTTTGTCAAAGAGTACCGTACGAAGAGCTTTCCGAAAGGCACGTACTTGTGCGAAAGGTGTCGCATCCATTGGGTTGGAGCCATCAAGGGCGACGTGTCTTCCGAGCTGCAGGTACGTTTGAGTTCTACACCTTCCACAGAGCGCATCGCGAGCATTATCAAACCCGGCGACCAATGCAGCCCTCGATAGAAACTGCATGCGGTCCGCGCTGCGTACGCTCAAGACAGGAGTAATAAATGCCCGCTGACATGTTTCTGCTTTCATCGCGCAGCGTCACGGAAACACTTCGTCGACTTGCCCAGGGAAAGGGTGAGCGAAAGTGGGGATACGCAAAGGTCGTGGATCTCATGAAGACGGACCCGAAATTGCCCGTCATTCTCTACTGCGACGGATAACTGGTCCTGCCTCTGCCCGCTGGAGAGCCGGGACCAAGATTCTTTTCGATGGGAGACTGAGGGAATTCCTTTTGAGGAGGACGAGTATGTCTGTGGATTCTGCAGCGACCTTCGAAGCAAAATATTACACAGTCGATGAGACACGCAATCTGCTACGTAAGAGTACGTCGTGGGTCTCCCGCGAGTTTCGAAACTATCCTGGCGTAATACGCTCCGGCAAGCGCCGACCTGGTAAACGCCCCTACGCGACCCTCTTAATTCCTGAACGCGTTCTGCAACGCTGGATTCAAGAACATACCGTCCCGGTTCCGCCGGAAAAAGGTCCTTTGCTGCCTCGCCCGCTCGCGCCATAATTACGTGTTAACTACTAAGGCAATACAAGGAATATGACGCCCGATTCACGAAATCTCTTTCGCAACCACGAAAGATCCTGTGCACACCGAAAGAAAGGACGCGCCTGTAAGAAATGTCACTGCCCGATCTGGATTGATTTCAGCTATGCAGGAGAGCGAATTTTCAAGTCGCTAAGAACCCGGAATTGGTTAGTGGCTGAGAATCTACTGCGAGAGTGGGAAACGAATGAGTTACATGTGCGCGAAAAAGGGATACCGCCGCGCACACGAGAACCCGATAAGGAGTCTGAGCCGAAGGGCCATACGGTGGCAGATGCGTGCGCTAAATTTCTGGCCGACGCTCATTCCCGAGCGCTTCGCGAATCAACATTATACAAGTACGACCTAATTCTTCGCCGACTGCTGGCGTTCACGGCCGAACGGGGCATTCGCTTCGTCTCCGGAGTTACGGTCGAACTGCTTCGGGATTTTCGGGCTAATTGGCCTCATCGGAACACCGCCGCGAGGAGACGGATCGATGAACTCCGAACTTTCTTTGGTTTCTGTTTAGATGCTGAATGGATTGCGAGCAATCCTGCAAAGAGTCTAAAGGCACCGCCGTGCACGGAAGCGCCGATTGAGCCTTTCGGCGACGACGAAGTGGAAAAGATACGCGGTGCGTATTCTGCCTATTCCAAGAACGCGGGTAAAGCGAATGCCCAACGCGTGGAAGCAGTTGTCGAAGTCATGCTGTGCACGGGTTTACGGATTACGGACGTCGCGACACTTAGAAGGGATTGCGTCGAGGGAGGAAAATTGCGCCTTCGTACCGAAAAAACAGGGACAGTAGTTTGTTGCCCTCTCCCTCCATCGCTAATCGAGAAGCTGCAGTTGGTTCGATGTGCCTCGAGTCAGCATTTCTTTTGGACTGGAAACTCGAAACCCAAAAGCGCGGTCGGAGACCTTCAGCGTGCCCTTAAGCGACTTTTCAAGTTGGCGGGGGTTTCCGGGGGGCACGCACACCGATTTCGTCACACTTTTGCGAAGCGTCTGCTAATGAAGGGTGTTCCGCTTGAACGAGTGGCGGTGTTGATGGGACATCGCAGCCCAAGCATCACGCTGAAGCATTACGCATCCTGGGTGAAAGAGCGACAGGAGCAACTGGAAGCTGACGTGAAGCGCGTCTGGGATGGCGACGGTGACGAAAAACAACATACAAATCCGCTCAAACGGCCAGAATCCGCTATACAAACGTTATACAGCGATTCCTCTAAATGGTTAAACTAAATGCCAACAGCTAGATACAAATGGTGGAGGCGGGGGGAGTTGAACCCCCGTCCGAGAAACCTTGCAACACGAAGCCTACATGCTTATCCCGTTCCGTTGGTTTCGCCGCTAGCGCTCAGAACAGGCAAGACGAGCTAGCAACTAGTCCGATGATCTCGCCGTCGTATTGCGGACCGAAACGCGACAGCCAGCCTACTGTGTGACGCCCCGACCCACGCGCGTAGGTAACGCCTGGGGGAGCGCGTAGCCTAATTTAAGTTAGGCTGCGAGTGCCAACTGTGAGTTGCCAGTTGTGTTGTTCCACCATGTTTCGGGGAGGTGGGTCCCGGCATGCCTTCGAGCCGCTACAGTTTCCGTCGAAACCGTTGCGCCCCCGTCGGTCGCTACTAGAATATCACTTCGGCGAATAGCGCGCCAAATCGTTGGGCGAAACGTTCGTCGAAATGCTAGCGAGAACGCCAGCTGGTGCGAAATCGGCCCGATGATTCGCGCATGCCTGTGCGCCTGCAAAAGTGTCAGGAATGTGCCCGGTCTTGAGTGTCAGGCATGTCCCCGCTCTGAGCCCTTTAGCGGGTGAGTGATTTAATCAGGTTTGAAAACTCAGGATAGCGAGCGACCAACTCTCGTTGCTGACCACTTTCATAGTCGTCATACTCAAATCCCGGCGCCATGGTCGTGCCCAGCAGCGCGTATTTCCCGCCGGCGCGCACCCGCGATCCCTGCCACACGCCGCCAGGAACAGTGTGCTGCAGATGCATCCCCGCCACGATGTCTTGGCCCAACGCGATCACTTCGCCGCTGCCATCGGGTCTCAATTGCAGCATCTCCACCGGATCGCCCAGATAGAAGTGAAACATTTCGTCGCCACGCACCCGGTGCATCGCCGAAAAAGTGTCCGGCGTCAGCAAATAATAAATCGCCGTGGAAAGCGCACGGTCGCCGGGATACCCCGCCAGCAAACTCTGCGGAAGCATGGGCGAGCCGCGATAGGTCTCAGCGAAATATCCGCCTTCAATCGGATGCGGCCGCATCTGCAACAACTCTCGAATCTGTTCAGCTGTCAACATGCTAGAAGGGAGAGGTGCGACGCTTGCGATGATATTGCTCCTTAGATTCGATTATCTTTCAGAATGAGTTTCTGGCGGGCAAATTTCTACTGGGTGACATTGATTGACCCAAAGTCTGGCATCAGCACCTTTGCTGATAGCTATCTCACGGTCACCAATGCATTAGAGATTCACGGTGGTGAAATGCGCAGGTCGTCACATTGGCGGCAAATGCGAGTGCGCTACTGGTTCGGCGTCGCGCTGTCCGGTTTCTTCGCCTCAATCGGCAGTGCCGCCTGCAGCTTGGCAAGGGACTCATCACCACGTTTCTTGAAATCGCCCGCATCATTGTGGTTCAGCCCGCTATAGGCGGTCTGAATCGACATCTCGCAAGTGTCGCCCTTGGCGTTCAGCACCACTGAGTTGATACGCTTTCCGCCGAGCGTGCCCCCAATGACGAACGAGTCGGTCATCTCCGTGTTATCAATCCCCAAGATGCCGTACTTTCCCGAGTTGCGGAGCGTGTCCTTCACCGCAGGCCACAGGACGCTGCACGATAGCGGGTAGGGCTGGACGTGCGTCTTGCAGAACGACGGAGTGGCGACCAGGAATAACAGCGCTGGAGCAGCCGCGAATCGTTTCATGAAGCCCTCTCCTCGATGCACTGACTGGACGTGACGACGAGGTCCGGTATCAAGCCTGAACTGGCGTTCTTGGGCCTTCCAAGAGAGCGCGCCTCTGGGCTGGAACGGGATCTCCCGTTTAACGACCCATCTGGCCCACAAAGTACTCCCACCTTCGTCGACACGCAATGTTCCAGCGAAGTTCTGGAGTGCAAAGCGTTACCCGAGGCGCCGACCAGATCGCCAAGCCAAGAACTGGCGCTACTCTTACCCGATCACCAAACACTCCAACGTTGCCAGTTTTGCTCAACAGCGATACCTGTTGCTCTCTACGGATCGTTCGTCTGCCGGTTAGGAGTCAAAACCTTGACGCTGGATGCGAGGCACGTCGTCGCCGCTTGTCGGCCGTTCGGACACACGCTTACCGCGGCAAACAGTCGCGGGGAACCCCAGTCCGGCAGCGTTCGATCAGCCGCTCAACTGTTTATCCGAGTGCTGACCGGTACCAAGGCGAGGCTTTAGGCTCTGACGGAGGTCACGCGTCAATCGTGGTCTGTATAAGGATGCAGTCCTGCCGGGCATGAGGGAGCCTCGCGTGGCCGGGCTGCATCGCGGTCGCGATCTCCTGGCTCGGTTCGACGGGCCTGGATCTCCTGGAGGTCCGTGAGGTCCTGCAGGGCCGGCTGCCGGGGTGGTGGGGCACCCAGCGATGAGCAGCACTGGCGACATGGCGCCCGCAAATCGCGATTTCTTCATTCTGCTCCTCCTCACGGAGTCTCTCGGGGCACAAAGTTGCCACCGCAAACAACCGCGCATGGTTAGGATGGTATCCATGGCGCGAAGGCTGGTGCTGTCCTAATTCGAACACGATTCACACAAGATTCAAACAGGGTCGGGCGTGAAAGCATCTCTCCTCGCCGCTGCATGGCAGGAACGCACTTCGGTAATGTCCGTTGACACCCCCCGCTACGGTTTCCATAATCCAAAAGAGGCAGGTATTCCTTTGACTCCAAGGAAAACGTCGCTCGAGCAAGCCCTGGAGGAGGCGGTTTCGCGCGCTCTGCGCGACAACCTCGCCCCGCTGCAGCGCACCGCGGACGAGCTGCATCATGCCTACGCAGACCTGGTTGCCGCCTGCGGCTCCAGCCGCCCGAGCAATGCGTTGCCTGCGCTGTTGCGCGCGCAAACTGCCGCTGCTGCACTAGCCGCTGGACTTTCCGTACTTTCCAATTTCGTTGCCGTGGCTCTGAATCCGCGCGATCAGCAATCCTACGAGGAACGCGAATTTGCCGGCGCGTCCGCAACCGCGTCCGTGGCAGAGCCTGTGGAGACTGCCGAGGATGTAGCTGGGGAAGAAGCCGCTGCGGAATCCGCGCGCGAAGCTGTGGAAGCTGAAGTGTCCGTCACACCAGCCATCTCTCCGGGTGCCACCCAATCATCGCCCGAAGCGGAATTGGAATGGGTGGAAGAGCCCGAAGAAGTCTTGAACGTAGCTCAAGAAGCAGGGTCCGTCCCTGCGGCTGCGCCTCCTCCGGAAGTGGAAGTCGCCGAAGAAGTTTTCGAACTTGCCAATCTTCCCCGGGAAGAACAGGAACTGCATCGCCGCGCGAACCGCGTAGCCAAAGTCGCCATGCAAGACATCAAGCTGCTGCAGCCGAAAGAAGTTCGGCTGGGCCGCGAACACAAGGACATCTGCGTCCGCCTGCGCGTGGACATTGATAAAGCACGCAAGGAATACGACCGCCGCTTTCGCGCAATTCAAGAACATCCGGTGGATTATTTTTACGACTGGATGGTGGAAATTCTCGCGGATGGCGATGCCAAAGCCCTCGGCGAATATCCGTATCCCTCGCCTGTCTTGCGGCATTAAGATAAATCAGGATGAAATTCATCGGCCCTGCAATGCGCGCAGTCGCAGCTCTATTCGTCTTTTCGGCGGCGGTATGTTCATCGCCGGTTGCGTTCGCGCAGCATGCTTCGCAGAGTCAGATCCATCCGCCGGCTTCTAGTCACGCGAAAAAGGCGGCGCCTTCCACGGGTTCAGGCTCCAGCTCCGCCCCAGCACCGTCCGCAGCCGCCACGAAACAGCTCGAGCAATTGACGCGCGCCCTGAAACAGAAGAATTCCGCCGCACCCTACGCGAAACTCAGCGCTTTCGCACTGCAGAAATCCTCAGGTGTGCTGGGGTATCGCGCTGCGCTGGCGCTGGGATATTACGATTATGGCAAAGCGCGCTATGCACAGGCGGCGAAGTGGCTGCAGACGGCGCAAAGCGATTTGCTGTTACGCGACTACGCTCTCTACTGGAATTCCCAAGCCGATCTGGCGCTGAATCGCGATGCGGAGGCGCTTGCGCAGCTGCAGAAATTTCGCAAAGACTATCCCGACTCCGTTATCACCGATCAGGCGCTGCAGTCTTTAGGCGTCGCGGCGCTCGCGCTCAATCAACCCGCGGAAATTCTCACGGCTTTGGATTCCTATCCGCAAACCGCGCAAAAGCCCGCCTTGCTTTTCCTGCGCGCCGAAGCCCGCGAACAATCTGCGCAGCCTCTGCTGGCTGCTGCCGATTATCAAACGATTTATTTGCATTTTCCGATGAGTGACCAGGCTCGTGAAGCCGGAGAGAAACTTTCCTTTCTGCGCGGCTCGCTCGGCGACAAACTCGCCGCGATTCCCATCGAGCAGCAGATCGAGCACGCTTCCACGATTTTCATGGCGCACCAGTGGGGTGATGCGCGCAACGAATATTCGCACTTGCTGCCGCAACTGAGCGGCGCGGACCGCGAGCGCGCGCAGTTGCGCATTATGGAGTGCGGTGTCGCGCTGGGCGCTAGCATATCGGGAATCTCCGCGCTCACGATCGCCGACCCAGACGTGGACGCCGAGCGCTTTTACAGCATCGCAAATTATTATCGCGATCGTCCGTCGGAATCGCAGATGATCGCCGCGGTGGAATCGGCCGTGGCGCGTGCTCCAGACAGCCGTTGGTCCGAATCCGCACTTTTTCTCGCGGGAAATTATTATTGGGTGCAACTGGATCGCGATCGCGCCGCCTCCTACTACAAACGCCTCTCCGACAATTTCCCCGCCGTTGCCGACGCGCTTCCCGCGCAGTGGCGCGTCACATGGGCGGCCATCCTGCAGCGGCAGCCCAACGCATCCGCGTATTTAGCCGAACATCTGCGTCGCTTTCCCGGCTCGCAATTTTCGCCGGACGCGCTGTACTGGCTGGGTCGTTTGTCAGAGGAAGCAGGGAACTCGGCGCTGGCGCGCACCTACTACGCAAAATTGCTGGAGCGTTTCCCGCAGAATTATTTTGCAGTGACCGCGGCGAAGCGGCTGCGCGCGCTCGGTCCCGGCCCGGGAGCCGATGCGGACATCCTCACGACGATTCCGCCCGTACCTCCCGCGTTACCGCTCGGCGATTCCATTCCTGCGGCTGCCGCGAGCCGCCAGACGCGCGCCGACGGGCTTCGCACGATCGGCTTCGATGCTTCGGCGGAACTCGAATTGCGCGCGGCCTTCGCTTCTACCGGCGAGCCCCGGTTGCTACTCGAAGCCGCGCAGGAAGCGGTGAACGCCGGACATGTGGGGGCGGCAATCGCGACCGTACGCCAGATTTATCCGCAGCTCGAGTGGCGCCCGTTTGCACAAGTTCCGCGCGAAGTCTGGCTCACTGCTTACGCTATGCCTTTTGCATCTTTCATCGTGGCGCGGTCTACCACGGCTGGCGTAGATCCCATGCTCACTGCCGGGCTGATTCGTCAGGAGTCGGCGTACGACCCTGAAGCTCATTCGCACGCGAACGCGTTTGGCCTAATGCAGTTGCTTCCGAAGACGGCGCGGCGGTTTGCGAAGCAGGCCAAGGTGCGCTACTCGACGCCCCTGCTTTTCGAGCCAGATTACAATATTCATATCGGTACGATTTATTTCGCCGGGCTGCAACGCAGTTTCGGCAGTGTGGAATCGGCGCTCGCTGCTTACAACGCCGGAGAAGATCGCGTCGCCTTCTGGACCAGCGGCCAGAGCTATCGCGAGCCTGCCGAGTTTGTGGATTCCATTCCGTTCACCGAAACGCGCGAGTACGTGGAAATCGTTACGCGCAACGCCGATATTTATCGTAAGTTATACGGGACGCAACCCGTGCGAGGCGCGCAGAATGAATCCCGTAAAGCCGCAACCAGCCCCGGCCACTAGCCCACAGCTTTCCCGGAAGGCTGCGCAGTTCACCGAATCCGTCATCCGCGAAATGACGCGATTGGCCTTGCAGCATAAAGCTGTAAACCTTTCACAGGGATTTCCCGATTTTCCCGCGCCTGCTCTGATTAAAAGCGCCGCGCAGGATGCGATTGCCGCCGACATCAATCAGTATGCGATCACTTGGGGCGCGAAATCATTGCGCGATGCTATTGCTGAGAAGTTTTCGCGCACCAACGTTGGCATGGCCATCGATCCCGAGCGCGAAATCACTGTTTGCTGCGGTTCCACCGAAGCAATGATTTCGTCAATGTTGGCCGTGATCAATCCCGGCGATGAAGTAGTGGTCTTCGAGCCTTTCTACGAAAATTACGGGCCGGACGCGATTCTTTCCGGGGCGGCTCCACGGTTTGTGAGGTTGCAGGCGCCCGATTGGACGTTTGATCCGACGGAACTCGCGGCCGCGTTCGGGCCCAAGACCCGCGCGATTATTCTGAATACGCCGAACAATCCGACTGGGAAAGTTTTCACGCGCGCTGAGCTCGAACAAATTCGCGATCTTTGCGTGCGTTGGAATGCGTACGCCATCACCGACGAGATTTACGAGCACATGCTCTACGACGGCGCCGAGCACATTTCCATGGCGACGCTTGAGGGCATGCGCGACCGCACCATCACCATCAACGCGCTCTCGAAAACTTACAGCGTTACGGGTTGGCGCGTCGGCTGGGCGATTGCTTCGCCGGAAGTCACTGCCGCCATACGCAAAGTTCATGATTTTCTTACGGTGGGAGCTGCGGCTCCGTTGCAGGAAGCCGGGGCTGTCGCGATGCAATTTCCTCCGGAATATTACGCAACGCTGGTGAGCGAATACTCGCAACGCCGCGAAAGATTGCTGGGCATTCTCACTGGCGCCGGATTCAAATGTTTCAAGCCGCGCGGCGCGTATTACATCATGACCGACATTTCCGCTTTTGGTTTCCCGGATGACGTTGCGTTCGCGAAATATCTCGTTACCGAAATCGGCGTCGCTGCCGTCCCCGGCTCCAGTTTCTATCGCGATCCCGCCGATGGCCGCACCCACCTACGCTTCACTTTCTGCAAAACCGAAAAAACATTCCAGGCCGCCGCCGAACGTCTGGCTAAACTGGAAAAAACCGCGTAACGCTGTTTTTGTTGACAGATTCGGCTTTTTTGACGAGGCGAAAAACACGCACTCGGACCTGTGCTAGAATCCGCCAGTTCCTTCAGGAGGCCAATGCATGGCCGTGCAATTCGTCTTGATACCGCCGGACACGCGCCTTACCGCGAATGGCGAAGGCCAGCCGTTTGACATCAGCGGCAGCCAGACGCGCACGTTCATCTGCTCGATGGAAATCACCGATCAGATGGAACAGGAATCCGTGGATATTTCCGTGTGGGGATCTGCTGATGGCCAGGATTTTGGAAAAATGCCGCTGCTGAAAATGCCGCAGCGTTTTTATCGCGGCGAGACGCGGCAGGTTCTGGATCTCTCGCTGAAGCCGGAAATTCGTTTCATTCGCGCAAGATACGATCTAGCCCGCTGGGGCCGCGTTGCCCCACATCCCCTGTTTGTTCTGGGATTTCAAGTGAGCGAAATCCCCGCATTCACAGCGCAAACTGCCGCGCGCTGAACGGCATCTGGAACCGCTACGCGCGCGCCGCGTCCTTTACGTATTCAAATCAAAGCTCTGCAAGTACTCCGGCACAACCACGGGCCAATGAAAGCGGCTGGCGATCCCGGCGCGCAATCCTTCCAGGCCGCTTGGTTCGCCGTGGACCAAAAACGTCTGGCGCGGCGGCGTGGCGAATCCGGAAAGCCAGCGCAGCAGCTCGCTTCTTCCGGCGTGAGCGGAGAGTTGATCTAGCGTCACGATCTCGGCGCGTACCTGCACTTCCTGTCCGTGGATGCGCACGTACTGCGCGCCGTCCTGCAGCGCGCGGCCCAGCGTTCCCTCCGCTTCATAGCCCACCAGCAGCACGGCGCTGCGCGAATCCGGCAGCCTCTTGGCAAGGTGGTGCAGCACGCGTCCGCCGGTGGCCATGCCGCTGGCGGAGATGATGATGCACGGCGAAGTCACGTTGTTGATGGCCTTGGAATCTTCCACCGCGCGCGTCATGTGCACTTCCTGAAGATTCAGGGGGTCGTGACTGCCTTGCTGCTCGAGCTTCGTGAAATCCAGATCGTGGTCCTCGTGATGCCGCGCGTAAATATCGGTCACGCTGATGGCCATCGGACTATCTACGTACACGGGCAGCTTCGGAATGCGTTGTGCGTCGTCGAGTTCGCGCAGGTAATACATCAGCTCTTGCGTGCGTCCAACGGCGAAAGCGGGAATCACGGCCACGCCGCCGCGTTTGGCGACGCGGTTGATCACGTCGGTCAGTTCGTCCGGCACAGAGCCGGTGCCGTGGTCGCGATCGCCGTAGGTGGATTCGCACAACAGGAAATCCGCGCGCGAGGGCGGCTCGGGATCTTTCAGGATCAGCTGATCGTAGCGGCCAATATCGCCGGAAAAAACCAGCAGTGTTTTCTTGCCGTTCTCGGTGATGGTCAATTCCATCCACGTGGAGCCCAGGATGTGCCCGGCATCGTGCGTGCGCACGGAAAATTCCGGGCTGATCGTGAAATCACCTTCGCGTGGGATTTCCTGGAAGCGCGCCAAGGCCTGCTGCGCCTGCGCCACGGTGTAAAGCGGTAGCGGCTGTTTGTGGCTGCTGTAACCTTGGCGCGCGGCGAATTGGGCGTCCTCTTCCTGCAGGTGCGCGGAATCGGGCAGCAGCAGGTTGCACAGCTCGCGCGTGGCGGCATCGGCATAGACTGGCCCGCGATATCCCGCGGCCACCAGTCGCGGCAGGTAGCCGGTGTGATCAATGTGGGCGTGAGTGAGCAGCACCCAATCTATTATGGCGGGATCCACCTGTCAGCTGATTCCAATTCCTCTGCTGGAGTTCTTTGGAGCCCTGGAAGAGGCCGCAATCCACGAGCAAACGCTTGCCGGCTGCTTCGATTAGATACTTCGATCCAGTTACCGTTCCTGCTGCACCTAGAAATGTGATTTTCGCCATGGCCCGAGCATTCTAGACGCATCCTGGTCGTGAAGCTACGTAGTTTGTCGTTGGCAAATTTTGACCGAAGTGTTTTCGCGATTTCAGCTTGACCTGCTGGCCGTCCGCACGTAGTCTCACGAATTCGCCAAGCTCTGATACCGACGGGAAAAATTGATAGCAGGTAGGAAATGATATGAAATTGCTAGTCGGATTTCTTTGCAGTTTGATTCTGGCCGCGGTGGTAGCCGCACAGGATGCGCCGCCCGCCCCCGTCGCGCCTGCCGCGCCTGTGGCTCAGGATTGGGTTGCTCAATCGCTGAAAAAGCACACGTGGGAATTGGGCATAGTTGCCGGCGGCGGAACCGGTCTTGGCAAATCAGACGGCACCCAGTTTGCGTTCGGCGGTGGGCGAGTGGGCTGGATCCTCACCGGCAACCATCTTCCCGGAATCCTGCGCGGCAATTTCGAATGGGCGGTGGACGTGCTGCCTCTCTACGCCGTTCTTCCGCCTGCGAGCGGAGTGTACGGGGCCAGCGTCCGGCCTGCGATTTGGCAGTGGAATTTTACTAGTTGGCAAAAATATGCGCCATACGTTGCGATCGTTGGCGGCACGGTGTTCACCACCAGCAATGTTCCGCCGGGCAACACCGCAGCAGTAAATTTCACGGAGGGGCTGGCATTCGGCAGCTACATGTTTGTGAAGCCGCGGCGCGCGTTTTCCGCTGAGGCCACGTTCGGGCATCTGTCGAATGCCAGCATTGGCAGACACAACCCCGGGTACAACGCCACATTCATATTCACTGTTGGGTACAGTTGGTACAAAGGCAGGCGCTGAAAACGCCGCACGAAAAATCAGAGTCAGAGAATTTAACACAGAGGTCACAGAGCAAAAGCGGAGAAGAGACGGAGAAAGCGGAACTACTTTCCGCGCGATTTTCGCGAGTTGATTCGCTGACGCTTGGCTGCGGCTGGTTTTTTGTTGGGTGTCGGATTTGGCACGATTGGCTCTCCGAGGAATTGCGCCAGGAGTTCGGGAGGCAGCGGCGCATTGAAATCATCCGAGACTATAACAAAGCCGCGGTGCATGCCGAGGGGGCGAACGGCTTGTGATTTTCCGCGCGTAGATTTGCGAGCCATAAGGTTCTTCCTAGAACAGGGCTGAAGTACGCGTCGAGTTAATCCGACTGTACATTTTCCAACTTGTTAAGCATGTGCGCCTAGAAGAGGGTAAGTGGTGGAGCCGACGGGGTTCGAACCCGTGACCTCATCGATGCCATCGATGCGCGCTCCCAACTGCGCTACGGCCCCACTGTCGAACGAGGTAACTCACTTATAACATCCGGCCACCCGCCCGTCAAACATCCTGGCATCACCGATTGCTAGATGGTTGCTACCATCTTCATTCGAAGCCGTTTACGTCCTTAAACCGAAGCCTGTTGTGCTAGTACCTTCGTCACATGCTGGCCCTCGCATTTTCTGCTATGCTTGAAACGAATTAGGGCATTCGGTGTCTAACTACTTAGAAGGACACGCCCTGAAGCCGGCGCTTCGGGAGGTAAACAGAACGGCATGTCCGACTTTGCGCAATCACTGCCGTGGGGCCGCGACGAATCAGAATTAGTCACTGAGCTGCAAGCGGGCTCGGACGCGGCATTCGACTGGCTGGTCACCTATTATCACGCAGGGGTGTACAACCTGGTTTACAGCATTCTGTCGGATTCGGCCGACGCCGCCGACGTCACGCAGGAAGTTTTCCTGCGCGCTTTTCGCGGGATTCGCGGATTCCGGCAAGGGAGTTCGCTGAAGACGTGGCTGTATCGCATTTCCGTTCGTCAGGCCCTGAACCAGCGCCGCTGGTGCTGGCGGCATCACCGGCAGCAAGTTTCGATAGACGCGGAAGAAGAAGGCAAGAGTCCCGCGCTGGATCTGAAGGATTCGGAAGCGTCACCTTTGGAACAGTGCGAGACGCGGGAAATGCAAGCCACGGTGCGCCGCGCGCTGTCGCAAGTGCCGGATGCGTTCCGCAGCGCCGTGATTTTAAGAGATCTGGAAGGCTTGTCTTACGAAGAGGTGGCTGAAGTGCTTGAAGTCTCCGTCGGCACCGTGAAATCCCGCATACTTCGCGGCCGCCGGCTGCTGAAAGATATTCTCGATCCGCTGGTGCGCGCTCCTGAACGGACGACTTCGATTTCTCGGGAGCATGCGAGTCTGTCCTATCCAGCGTCCTCTGCAATGCACTCGCATCAGCATCCATCGCCAGCTGTTACTTCATCCGCGCCGCCACATGCTTCCGTGGCCGCTCACGTTTCCGCACGGTCGTTGAGAGGTCTCCGATGAATTGCCGCCAGGCTGAACGTTACCTCCCGGGATATCTCGATGGCGCGATTTCTTCGCGGCAGCATGGGCTGGTGCGTGAACACCTGGTCGCCTGCGAAAACTGCAACGTGCAGCTGGAGCGTTTCCGTCGCTTGGCCGTTTGCCTCGCAACGGTCGCACAGGCTCCCCCACCTGCCGATCTTGCAGTGCGCATCCGCGTGAGAGCCGCGCAATCCGGCGCTCCGTGGGCCGACTTTCGCCGCATGTGGTCACGCGCAGCCGTGACGTTTGAAAACATTCTGAAGCCTCTGGCCGTGCCGGCTACCGGTGGAATTTTGACGGCGCTGGTTGCCTTCGTGCTGATCGTGCAGAACATTCTGGTTGGCGTTCCGATGGGCGGCATCGTGCCGGACGATCTACCGCTGAATCTGGTGCAGCCCGCGCGATTGGAGAGTCTGGCGCCGTTCCCGGTTCCCGGCGTCGTGGGCTCTGCCGCGCATTCGGAATCCGGCCAACTGCTGCTGGAGGCGACGCTGAATGCTTCCGGCGAAGTGGTCTATTACAAGATTCTGTCTGGCCCCAATGATCAGGCCGTGCAACACCAGCTCGATCAGGTGATGCTGTTCTCGCGGTTCCGCCCGCAATTCAGTTTCGGGCGTCCGCAAGCAGGCGGCCGAGTGCTGGTAAGCTTCAGCGAAGTGCGCGTTCGCGGCTGAGCCCAGCCCGCTTTTGATTTGATCCGGTGCGTCCTCTGTGTAAATCCTTTGTTGCGCTCGATCTTGTTGCTGGTCTGCTGCCTCCTTGACTCCGCTCAAGCTGCCATTTAGAGTCTCTCTGCATCTTTTATACATATACAAGAGCACGCGCGCTGCACGGGGCGGCGCACGAGTTTTCGAATCAAATGCTGCCAATTAGACGAAATTGGTGAGGAGTTTCATCATCTCTAAGCGTTCTCAGAAATTTTCAACCCAAGTTTTTCTCGCTGCCATCATCCTGTTGCTCGGCACCGCCGTCACTCCCCAGGCTCGTGGCCAAGCTGGCTCCGAAGGAGCGCAGACCGGAGTGAGCGTGGAGGCCAGCCAGCAGATTTTTTCTGTGATGTGCGCCTTGGACGCCGCCGGATTCGCCGCCGACGAAAGCACGCTGAGCGAAATGCCTTCGCGCCTGGCGTTGCGCGGCGAATTGCTGAAGCTGCAAGGGCCCGCCACCGACGCGCTGCGCCAGTTCTATCGCGATTACGCGCTGGCCGACCCGGGTGAGACGCTTTCGCGTTATATCACCTTCTCGCTGGTGATTGGGCCGCCGCCGAATTTTACGTTCCTGCTGGATCACGACGTGCTGCCCCCTGACGTGCTAGCGATCGAAGGTTTTCAGGAAGTGCTGGCGAATTTTTATCACGAAGCGCATCTGGATCTGCGTTGGGCGTCGGTGGAACCGGAATACAATCGCGCCGTGGAGCGATACCAGTCTCCGGTGCGGCGCGTCGTCACTGTTGCCAACGCTTACTTGCGCGAGATTTACACGCCTCGCTACGCGCATTCGTTTACCGTGTACATCGAACCGCTGGTCGGAAATCGCACCAATTTTCGCAACAACGGCAACCATTACGCGATCGTGGTTGACGGTGGCGCGCAATTTCCAGAGGCCGACGTTCGCCACGCCTATCTGCATTTCATGCTCGATCCGCTGCCACTGAAATACCGCGAGGCCGTGATGAAGAAACGCGGCCTACTGAATATTGCCGCGCGGGCGCCACGACTTTCCGCCGAATATAAGAACGACTTCATGGCCTACGCCGACGAATGCTTCATCAAAGCCGTCGAGCTGCGCATTCGCCATCTGAAGCCGGATAAAGAGGAAGCCGTGCTGGTGGAAGATGATCAGGCCGGATTCATCATGGTCCGCGCGTTCGTGGTGCAATTACAAAAGTTTGAGAAAGCAGAGCCTTCGATGTCGTATTATTTCCCCGATTTGATTGACGGGATTAACCTGGAGGCCGAGCAAAAGCGCCTGCAGAATTTCCAGTTCGCGGCGTTGCCCGAAGCGGAGCCGAGAAATGCGGCTGGGGGCGGCGCGCGCGGTGGATTGCAGCCAGGGCAGGCGGCCACTCCGCAATCGGAGCTGGAGAGCGCCCTGGCGCAGGGCGATCATGAAATCGCGTTGCAAGATGCCGTGGCGGCCGGGAAAACTTTTGAGAAGATCCTGGCGAAATATCCGGACAATGCCCGGGCGAATTTCGGTCTGGCCGTCGCTTCGCTACTGAATCACGACGCGGACCGCGCGCAAGAGCTTTTCGAGAAATTGGTGGCCGCGCCGCCTGCGGCCGCCGCGGAAGGCCAAGCGCCTGCTGAGGCAAGTGCTGCTCCGGATCCGAGCATCGTTTCCTGGTCGCATGTGTACCTGGGACGGCTGCACGATTTCGCCGAAGAGCGCGACCAGGCGCTGCTGGAATATCGTGCTGCCCTGGCGATTGACGGCGCGCCGGAAGCGGCTCGCGTGGCAGCGCAGCGGGGAATTGACGCGCCGTACAATCCGCGCGGTGCGAGCGGTTCGAGTGGTGCAAGTGGCGTGAGCGCGCCGCCAAAGCAATAAGCTTCAGCCTGGGCTATCAGCCGGCCGCGGGTTTGTAGCCATTCTAAAAAGGAAGGCAACAAAACATGACTCTCCCTTCAATCCGCAGTGGTCTGGCAGCTCTTGTGGTGCTTCTCTCCGCATTCCTTCTGGCGCCAAATTCTTTCGCGCAGTATCAGCAGGGCACGCCCCCTCCTACGCCGAGCACACAGTCGGGAGCGGCGTCCCAGGCGCAGCACCCAACGCAGAAGGAGACGCAACCGGCAGCGGCAGCCGCAGCGCCCAAAGCGGATCCGGAAGAAGAGGCTGCCTACAAAGCCTTTAACGATACGAAGCCGGAAGACGCGGACAAGCGCATTCAACTGGGCGAGAAGTACGTCGAGAAATATCCCAGCGGCAAGTATGATGCCCCGGTGTATTCAGGATTGACGGTTGCTGAATATGCCAAGCTGGATCTGCCGAAAATGTACGCCGACGCGGATAAAGCTCTGGCTCTGAATCCAGACGATGTCAACGTCCTCGTCTTGGTCGGCTGGGTGATTCCGCGCAAGTACGATCCAAACGATCTCGCGGCGGAGCGCTCGCTGGACAAGGGCGAGAAGTACCTAAAACACGCCCTGGAAATTCTCGCGACGCTTCCCAAACCCGCGAACTTAACCGACGAGCAGTTCGCGAAGGTGAAGACGCAGGGCGAATCGCAGGCGCACAGTGGGCTAGGCCTGATTTATTTCCGTCGCCAGAACTTCGCGGAGTCTGCCGAGGAGTTGAAGAAAGCCACCGCGGACCCCGCGAATCAGGATCCGGTCGACTATTACATAATGGGCCTGGATCTTACGCAGCTGAAGCGCTTCTCGGAATCAGCTGACGCATTCCAGAAATGTGCGGCGATGCCCGGCGGGTTGCAGGATCGTTGCAAACAAATGGGCACCGAAGCCAAGAAGCAGGCTGCCGCCACGCCCGCTCCGCCTAAATAGGTTCTAGGGTGATTGCGTCATGACACCAGAGGAGCGCGCCGAACTCGAAGCGATCCTCGGCCACCATTTCCAGCGCCCCGAGGAGCTCGATCGCGCGCTCACGCACCGCTCGCATCGGCAGTCTTCGAATGGCACGGACAATGAGCGGCTGGAATTCCTCGGCGACCGCGTCCTCGGGCTCGTTGCGAGCGAGCACCTCTGCCGTTCATTTCCTGATTGGGATTCGGGGCAGCTTTCCAAGGGACTGGCGCGCGTCGTCAGCGCCACTTCCCTGCACGCCGCCGCGAAGAAATTGAAACTCGGGCACTATCTTCGTCTGGGCCCGGGTGAAGAAAAAACCGGCGGGCGCGATAAGAAGCGGCTGCTGGCCGACGCTTACGAAGCTGTGCTCGCAGCGATCTATCTGGATGCAGGGCTTGGTGCCGCGGCTTTGTTTTTACGGCGTACGGTGCTTGACGCTGCGCTTTCCGGCCACGGCGAAGGTCTGGAGCGCGCGGACCACAAATCGGCGCTCCAGGAATGGCTGCAGCAACGCGCGCGCTCTCCCGTGGAATACCGCATTCGCAGCGAGTCCGGACCCGAGCATCAGAAAATATTTGAAGTGGAAGTCTGGCACGGCGGGGAACGTCTGTCTGCGTCCACCGGGCGCAGCAAAAAAGAAGCCGAGCAAGAAGCCGCCAGCGCCGCCCTGGAAATTCTCCTTTCCCGCGACACGGCGAGGCCTTCTTAGGTTAGGGCTTCAGAGCCTTTGTGAGAAGCGAGAGATCGGTACCTGAGCGGCTGGAGCCGCGGTCATTTTTATGCGTTTGCGTAGTGGCTTGAGCCACGACCTAGAAAGACCGCTCCAGCTCTTACAAGGCTTGATAGACTCGCCCGCGTCGCAGAACCGGCCTTGCTGATTTTTTCCCCAAGCTGCTAAAGTGAACGCATGGCATCTGAAACCACCGCGCTGCCGGCGCCCGAAGTGTCGCCGGTGGCCGAGCCGGGCACACTCGCGCCGCCGCAGAAAATCACGAGCCGCCGCAGCGGCGTGGCCGAATTTTTGGAAATGCTGCTGGTGACGATGCTGCTGGCGCTCTTCGGCACCACCTTCATCGTGCAAGCCTTCAAAATTCCTTCGGGCTCGATGGAACCGACGCTGCTGATCGGCGACCACGTCTTCGTGAACAAATTCATCTTCGAGGGAACCGGCGTGTGGTACGAAAAATTTCTGCCCTATCGCGATATCCGCCGCGGCGACATCATCGTCTTCAAATTTCCATTCGACGATCATCCGCACTACGTGAAGCGCGTGATCGGCTTGCCGGGCGATCGGTTGCGCATCGTGAATGGCGGCGTTTATGTGAACGGGGATTTGTTGCAGGAACCCTACGTGGTGCGCGATCCTATGGCTGAAGATCCCTACGGCGACAATTTTCCGCCTACGGATCGAAGAGTTCTCCAATACATCGCGCGCCATGAATGGGCCGACCAGCTTTTCGATTACGTGCACAATGGCGAGTTGGTGATTCCTGCGAATCATTATTTCGCGATGGGAGATAATCGCGATCACAGCGCGGACAGTCGCTACTGGGGATTCGTGGATCGTGACTCCATCATGGGCAAGCCGATGCTGATCTATTGGTCGGTGCGCGCTACGTCTGAGGACTACCGCGACCGCGGCGTGCCCAGCGCTCTTAGCGGGATCGGTCAGACTATGCTGCACCTGCGCGCCCGTACGCGCTGGAATCGCATGCTGCGCGAGGTTCATTAACACGATGGCTGCGCGCCGTCGTTAGTCATGTCGCAAATACTTTCAGAACCCGTCCTGCACACGCCGCCGCTGGATTCGGCGCGGCCGCGGCGTCATTCCTGGACGCGTTGGCCGCGGTGGATCGTTTTCTTTTTGGTTTTTTTGTGGCTCGCGGATTTCGGCGTGTCGCTGCTGATTCGCCACACTGGCCTGCAGCGAAGGCTCACCGCTCGCCTGGAATCTGTTTTCGGTCGCAGCGTGGAAGTCGGCCGCTACGATTTTTCATTGTGGGGCGGGCCCACGCTGGAAGCGCAAGCTGTCACATTCGGGGAAGATCCACGTTTCGGCCAGGAATATTTTCTGCGCGCTGATTCACTAACGGTGCGCCTGCGCTGGCAAAGTGTTTTCCGCGGACATATGGAACTGGGCGCCATCGCGCTGCAACATCCTAGCCTGAATCTGGTGCGCAATGACGAGGGCGATTGGAACGTTGCCGAATGGCTGCCAAAATCCGCATCCGCCACCACGCCCTCTGTTTCGGCTCCTGCGGTGCGCTTCGGCAGCATAGAGGTGGCTTCCGGGCGCATCAATTTCAAACGCGGCGATGAAAAACTTCCGTTTACGCTTACAGATGTGAACGGATACATCGAACCGGACCGTTCCGGCCGCTGGACTCTGAACCTGGAAGCTGTTCCGGCGCGCGCTGCCGTGCTGCTGCAGCAGGCCGGCACGATTCGCGTTTCCGGCCACGTGGGCGGGACTTCGTCGCGGCTGCGTCCGGCCGTCCTTGATCTGGCTTGGGACGGCGCCTCGCTTTCTGACCTGCTACATCTCGCGCACGGTTATGATTTTGGCGTTCGCGGCGATTTGGGTCTGGTCGTGCATGCGGAAACCGAAGGCGATAATTGGGTGCTGCAAAGTCGCGCCGAATTGCGCCGCTTGCATCGTTGGGACTTCGCCGCGCGCCCGGACAATCCCGCCGTCAACGTCAACGCGAAAATGATTCTGTATCCGCTCGCTTCCGGACTGGACATCACCGAGGCCACTATCGAAGCTCCGCATTCCTGGGCGCGCGCGGATGCGCACTTCGCGTGGCCGTCGGCTGCGGAGACAGAACTTGTGCCGAAGAACTTGCTGCCGACGCCGGCCCAATTTGAAATTACGCAATCTCAGCTGGATTTGAGCGACGCGCTTGCCTGGATCCGAGCGTTTCACTCCAATGTCGGCGCGGATGTCTCACTGAGCGGCTCGGCCAGCGTGCATGCGGGATTTTCGGCGTGGCCGTTGCATTTGACTTCCGCAGCCGGCGCAATCGCGAACGCAAATCTCTCCGGTTCCGCGTTGCCCGTGCCTGCGCACTTGAGCCAGGCGCAATTTCGCTACGAGCACGAAATGTTTTCGTTGCTGCCCGCAACAGTGTCGTACGGCGCGACGGACGGTTCGTTTCGCGTCGAAGCTGTGGCCGGAGCGGGCCAGCGCGAATTTCCCGTCTATCGTTTGTTCGGCAATCTGGCGCAAGTGCGCGATTTGGTGGCCACGGCTGGAGCGCTTGGATGGAATATTTCGCGCGGCTGGGATCTTGCTGGTCCGGTGCGCTGCGATTTGCATTGGCAGGGCGCACGATTTCCCTGGCAGTCGCAGCCCATCGGCACCATGGAGTGGGGAGGGGAACCGGGCGGCGGTTCGCTGCTGACGCCGTTCTTGAATCAGCCGGTGAAGCAGATCAGAGCGCGCGCCGAATGGAAGCCGGGCATGCGTCACATCGCACTTTCTTCCGCCGATGCTTTCGGGGCGCGCTGGAACGGCACTTTCGATCGTTATGAGGATCGCCGCGACGAGCGCCACGATGATCGCCACGGCGATGCGCAGACTGCGGAATGGCAGTTCGCGCTATCCACAGACGCGCTTTCGTTGGCGGACCTGGATCGCTGGCTCAATCCGCGCTGGCGGCAAAGTTTTCTAGACCGCATGCTGCCGTTCCTGGATTCCAGTTCGCCTGCGAACGCTGTGCCGGAAAATTTGCGCGCCGAAGGCCGCATCAATATAGAGGATCTCGCGCTGGCGCCTCTGGCTGTGCACCATTTGGAAAGCGACGTGAAGATTGGCGGGCGTCACATCGAAGTGTCGCGGGCCACGGCGCAATTCTTTGGCGGCACGCTGGAAGGTTCGCTCGATGCGCAACTTAACGCGACGCCTGCCTACCGCCTCAAACTCGATTATGCGCGCGTGGATCTCGCGGCTCTTACTTCCACGTTTGCTACGCTCGCGGAATTATTTGCCGGCTCGGCGTCCGGTGAATTCGCGCTCGATTCCAGTGGTGCTACGCGCGGCGATCTGGTTACTTCGCTGGAATGCCGCGGCACTGCGCACATCACCGACGCCAGGCTGCAAAATATCAGCTTGCTGGAATCCATGCGCGAAGCGGAACGGCGTCCGGGCGTAAGCTCCTTCCCGGCGGCTTCCGGCGTATTCTCCTGCGGCGATGGAAAAATCGTCGTGCAGCGATTGCGTTTCACCGGCGCGACGCAGGACGTGGTTGCCAGCGGTTCGGTGGATTTCTCGCGCAACGTTAATCTGCAGCTGCGCGCGGCTCCTCTCGCCGGCGGAATCGGCGCGCCGCGCGCCACGGGAGACGCCGCGCAGCTGTTCAATCTCATCGGCCCCATTCGCTCACCGGATCTTCACCCGCTTAAGCCAGGGCCGCCCAGCGCCGGCGAGCAAGAAACCACGGAGCAGAGGAATTGATCAGGCGGCATCTGGCTCTTTTCACGTTCGGCGTGGCATCCGGCGCAATTGTGACGCTGTTTCTGCCCTTCGTCGGCAAGGCCGCTTCGCAGCGTATTCATCTGACTCCAAATTTCACCATGGGCGAATCGTTCCGCTATCACATCGAATCGCGTACGACTACTACTGGAACTACGACCACGCCTATTGCGAATCCGGAAGGCTCGTCGCAGCTGAAGCAAGTGGCGGACCTGGAAGTTCGCCTCGACGTCGTCGGCGTGCAGCCTGCGGCGAACCGTGTTGCCGGCGCTGCGCGTTTGCGCGCCACCTACGACAAAGCTACTGCCGCGACGGAAACGGACGCATACGATCCCGCGGCTGCCGCGCTCGACACGCAATACAACAATCTACAAGGCCGCTCGGTGGAATTCACGATCGAAGCTGACGGAAAAATTTCGCACATCACCGGAATCGATGAGGCCGTCTCCAATCCTTCCGCGGCGGCGGCCGTGCGTGCGTGGATCAACGGATTCTCTCCCAGCGCGAATTTGCCCGCCGAGGGAATCGCCATCGGCCAGAAGTGGTCAGCCGAGCGGCCGCTGGAAAATACGCCGCTCGCGAATTTGCTGTGGCGCACTACGTCCAGTTATTTGCGCGATGAGGCTTGTCAGTTGCCGGCCCAAGCGAACTCGCCCGCGCAGAATCCCGCGGCGGGCGCGAGTTCACCTGAGCCTCGCTGCGCCGTAATCCTCACTACGTTCGATATCTTGCGCCACGGCTCCGCGAACTCCGACGCCACGCCGGAAGATTATCGGCACAACGGACTGCGCACCTCCGGGACCTGGACCGGCAAAGGCCAAACTCTCGACACGATCTCGCTGCAGACCGGCATGTTGTTGCGCTCCACGCAAACCAGCACGCAAAAAATGGATTTCGAAATCGTCAGTGCGCTTTCGGGCTCGAAAATGCACTACGCCGGCCAAGTGGAAACCCAGTCCGAAATCACGCTGATTCCCAACACAGCTTCTATGCCCTGACGCGCAGCCCTTGGTTTGCCTCTCTGTTCAACACGTCTCCTCCGCACGCGCGGTCACCTTACAAACTCCCGCGGCAAACAGCTATAATTGGTGCGCATGATCCCTGCCTCGTATAAACCGAAGAAGAAGTTCATGGAGCTGGCTATTTCGGAGGCCAAACTGGCCGGCGACCGCGGCGATTATCCCATTGGCGCGGTGATCACGCGGCTGATCGGCAAGCGCGAGGTGGTCATCAGCAGCGCCGGCAACCGCGTGAAAACCTCGGGTTCGAGCATTAAACACGTGGAGCTTGAAACGCTCAAATACGTTTGCAGCGGATACGGCCGCTACCTGCCTGACTTCGTCCTGTACTCGACGCACGAACCCTGCGCGATGTGCGCCGGGGCTTGCGTCTGGTCCAGGGTTGGCGCGGTGGTTTACGGCGTTTCCCAGGAAGACATCGCCGCGTACGGGCGCAAATGCGGCACCGAAGATTACAAGTGGCGAGCTTGCCTGATCTCCTGCGAGTTCGTTTTTCGTAAGGGGAACCACCGTATTCCTGTGACCGGCGGCTTTCTTCGGAAGGAATGCCAAAAACTTTTCAGTTACAAAACGACGCGCCGCTGACCCCTGCATCCCGCGATAGATGTTCCAGGGTAGGGGCGCTGCTTGCTCCGCCCCAGCTTGTCAAGGTGTCAAGCCGCCCATCGATACGCCAGCGCCATTTGCAAGCCGCGAGCCGCCCTCAGCACGCCGCGCTCAAATTTGTTATAATTAGAGTTTTCCGCGTAGCGCGTTTTGCGCGCTGAGGACTTCTGCATGAATTTCAAGCTAGCGAGCGACTATGAACCGCGGGGTGATCAGCCGCAAGCTATTTCGCAGCTTCTCTCCGGCCTCTCGGCGGGAGACCGCCACCAGGTGCTGCTCGGAGTCACCGGCTCGGGCAAGACTTTTACGATGGCGAAGGTGATCGAGGACATTAATCGTCCGACGATTGTCCTGGCACACAATAAGACATTGGCCGCGCAACTTTTTCACGAGTTCAAGTCGTTCTTTCCCGATAACGCCGTCGAATATTTCGTCAGCTATTACGATTATTACCAGCCGGAAGCGTATGTGCCGGCTAGCGATACCTACATCGAAAAAGAATCCACTATTAATGATGAACTGGACAAGCTGCGGATGAGCGCGACCCGCTCGCTCTTCGAGCGCCGCGACGTGATCATCGTGGCTTCCGTATCTTGCATTTACGGCCTGGGCTCGCCGGAAGCGTATTACGGGATGATGCTGCTGCTCGAAAAGAGCATGTCCATCAATCGCGAGACGATTCTGCGCAAGCTGGTGGAAATTCAGTATGAGCGCAGCGAAGAGTTGCGCCGCGGCACGTTTCGTGTGCGCGGCGACATCATCGAAATTTATCCCCCGTACGACGATCTCGCCGTGCGCATCGAATTGTGGGGCACGCAGATCGAAGCAATCCGCAAGATTGATCCGCTCACGGGCGAGATTCGCCTGACACGCGAAGGCGAAATCACGCGCCAGCCGATTTATCCAAAAACGCACTACGTGCTGCCCGCCGAGCAGCGTGAACGCGCCATCCAGAGCATCTACGAGGAAATGGAATGGTGGAAAGGGGAACTGAGCCGGCAGGGCAAAATTGTGGAATCGCAGCGCATCGTGCAGCGCACCAATTTCGATATCGAAATGATGCGCACGATTGGCTATTGCCACGGCATTGAAAATTATTCGCGCCATCTTTCCGGGCGTTTGCCGGGAGAAGCGCCGCCGACGCTGCTGGATTACGTGCCGTCGGATTACTTGCTTGTCGTGGACGAATCGCACCAGACGGTGCCGCAGCTGCACGCCATGTATCACGGCGATCGCTCCCGCAAACAGACGCTGGTGAATTACGGTTTTCGCATGCCGTCGGCGCTGGATAATCGTCCGCTGACTTTTGAGGAATTCGAGCATCGGACTAATCAAGTTGTGTACGTTTCCGCAACGCCGGGTCCCTATGAGCTTACGAAAACCGGCGGCGTGGTCGTCGAGCAGGTGATTCGTCCCACGGGCCTGGTGGATCCGGAAGTAGAAGTTCGTCCGGTTAAGGGGCAGGTGGACGATCTGCTGGAGCAAATTCGCCAGCGGACCGCGCGCAACGAACGCATTCTGGTCACCACGCTCACCAAGCGCATGGCCGAGGACCTCGCCGAATACTTCGCGGAAGTCGGCATCCGCGTGCGTTACCTGCATTCTGAAATTGATACGCTGGAGCGCGTGCGCATCTTGCGCGATCTGCGCCGCGGCGAATTCGACGTGCTGATCGGCATCAACTTGCTGCGCGAAGGTCTGGACCTGCCGGAAGTTTCGCTCGTCGCGATTCTCGATGCGGATAAAGAAGGATACCTGCGCAGCGCCACGTCCTTGATTCAGACGATGGGCCGGTGCGCGCGTCACGTGGAAGGCCGCGCGATTTTGTACGCGGATCGCATGACCGATTCGATGCGCCAGGCCATCGGCGAGACGAGCCGCCGCCGCGCTATTCAGGAAACTTACAATCGGGACCACAACATCACGCCGCAATCCATCATCAAGTCCGTGGATATGCAGCTGGCGCGCATTATCGAAGCTGATTACCTGAAGGTGCCGGCGGACGAGCCGGTGATCGGCGAAATCGCCAGCGAAGCGCAAATGGCGCAGGCCATCACGCAACTCGAAACGCAAATGCGAGAAGCGGCTAAGAATTTCGAATTCGAGCGTGCGGCGAGTATTCGCGATCGCGTTCGCGCTTTGAAACAACGGGACTTCGGTGCCATATTCTCTCCCGTTGCGATTGATACGCCGGTTCCAAGTTCCGCCGCAGCGGCCGACGCTGCCAGAGAACCGCCTGTCGCGCAAGCTGCGCCGCCAAAAACGCGGTCACGCGCGGCAAGAGTGTCGAAGAAATCCTGATGGTGATCTTTCGGTTTCCGTAGCCGCCGCGTTGAGCGCTGACCGGAGAGTTGCGGATGCGGCTCCGCTGTGAAGCTGCCTGAGAAACGGGCTTGGGGCCCGGCAGGCACACTTTTCGCTGCTAGCGCAGAATATTTCCAGGATATCGACTAATATCTTCTGTTCAAATTGCCGAATTGAGAAAGGAACTATGCGCACATCCCCGTCATCCATCGCTTGCGCCCGCCTGCTCCTGCATCTGCTGGCGTTGCTTGCGATTCTTTTTGCGCCGACCGTCGCGCGCGCGCAGGTTGCGGCGCCTCCGCCGTTCTATCCCCCCGGCAACGAATTTGCGGTGTGGGGCGGCTACTCGCTTGGTAATTCCCAAGTGTTTGGCATCGAGAGCAATCGCCAGCTCGGGGAATTTGCGCTGCGTTATGCGCGAACTCTCTACGACAAGCCGCTCACGTCGCTGCAGTACACGCTCGACGTGATCCCAGTGGAAACGGTGCGACAGTACACTTTTGCCGAGTGCATGCCTACGCCGACCACAACCGCCTTCTGCGCGAACGGACGTGAAACAGTGTACGGCGGCGGCGTCAACCCGATCGGACTGAAGCTGAATTTTCGCCGCGAGCACCGCTTGCAGCCCTTCATCGCTTCCACTGCGGGTTTCGTCGCGTCCGTAAGGCCTGTGCCCGTGGATATTCCCGGCGGTACGCAATTTAATTTTACGTTCGATTTTCAAACAGGAGTGGATCTGTTCAATTCAGCTCGCGACCGTGCCTGGCGGTTTGGTTACAAATATCAGCACATCTCCAACGCCTACCGCCACGACTTCAATCCCGGCGTGGATTTCCACTTCATCTTTCTAAGCTACTCATTCTTCAAATGAAAATCGGTTTCCTCTGTGCGCGCAATGCAGTTCCTCGGTGCCAAATTTCTCGACTCTCTCACACCACCCCGCGCTTCAACTCCTCAATCGCATAGAAAGTTCCGCGCCAGCGAATCCCGCCTTGGTGCAAAGTCACATACGTGGAGCGCACGATCATCCAACAAACAATTAAAGCCCCCAGCGGTTGCGTCACCGCATACAACGGCGACTCGCCGAATTCCAGCGCGGCGCCTGCCTGCGCCATCACCGGCAGCACAATCGCCGGCACCACGAATATACGCGCCCATCCGTGCACAAACGGCAAAGCCACCCAGGGCAGCACGAACATCAGTAAATTCCCAGCGACCTGTCCGACAGCGAACCATAGCCGAAAACCGGTAGTGGCATAGAAATTTTTCGTTGTTCCACGAATGATATTGCCCAGGCCCGAATGCCAGTGCACGGTCACCGCGCGCCCCGCCCTCGCCACGCCCGAGCGCAGGCCCGCTTCCTTCACCAGTTTTCCGACCTTTACGTCGTCCACCACTTCCATCGCCAGGCGCCGGTGCGTTCCCATTTTTTCGTAAGCGCTACGCCGGATCAGTTGAAATGCACCAACGCCGATATAGGCGCGCGATTTAGGGTCGCTGGCCCGCCAGGGCCGCAGGCCCAACATGAAGGACATCGCAAAAAACGTCATGGCGATTTTTTCGCCCAGCGTGAACATTTCCGCGTGGCAGAGCAGCGTCAGATGGTCCCAATGCCTTTCTTCGGCGAGCGCGATGGTGGTGCGCAATACGCTCGGCTCGAAGCGCACGTCCGCATCTGTCAGCACGAGCCACTCACCGGAGGAATGTTCGAAAGCTTTTTGCAATCCGTGTGGTTTGCCGAGCCAGCCTGCGGGCAGGGACGTGACATGGACCACTTTCAGCCGGGAATTCTCGCGTGCGGCCGCGTCCAGAATCTTGCCGGTCGCGTCTTCGGAACGGTCGTCAACGGCAATTACTTCGTAATTCGGATAATCCATCGCCAGAAAACTCGCGAGAGCGGCCGGCAATTTGTCGGCTTCATCCAGCGCCGAAAACAAGATCGAAACGCGCGGCGCGTCTTCGGGCTTGCCGGCGTGTCCGCCGGCGTCAGGCGCGCGCGGCTGAACTTGGTTCAGCGCAGGAATCACTAGCGCCCCTCGCGCCAAATCAGCCGCCGCAAGCAACCAGCTGAACGCAATGAATCCGAGCAATCCCGTCCAGAACCAGTGCAATGTAAAATTTCTCCCAGCGCTCGTGGTGCGAACACGCTATGCTATCACTTTGCATGTCGCGCTCCGTTTCCATCGTCGGCGCAGGACGCTTGGGCCGCGCGCTCGGCCGCTTGCTGCGCCGGCTCGGTTGGCGCATTGGCGCGGTCGTTACGCGCTCTGCCGCTCATTCTCGCGCTGCGGTGCGCGCGATTGGGGCAGGAGCGCCCTTCGCCACGCTTGCGAGCACAGTCATGGATGCCGATGTTATTCTGTTAGCGACGCCGGACGATGCTCTGGAGGAAGTCGCAGGCAAACTGGCGAGGCTTGCGGGAACTAAATGCCGCGGCAAGGTCGTGCTGCATGGGAGCGGCGCGCTGGATAATTCCGTGCTGCGAGCGCTCGCGCGGTGCGGTGCGGCCACCGGCTCGATTCACCCGATGCAAACATTTACGAAAAATTCGCAGCCGAATCTGAAGGGCGTGATTTTCGCCGTCGAGGGCGATCTGCGCGCACGCCGTGCCGCCACCACGATTGTGCGCTCGCTCGGCGGCATACCGCTGCCGGTCGCAAGCCGCAACAAACCTGCCTATCACGCAGCGGGTACGCTGGTAGCGGGCCACGCGCTGGCGTTGACCGAAGCCGCCGCGCAACTGCTGATCAAGCTCGGCTTCACGCGCCCGCACGCCGTGCAGACGCTGCTGCCATTGATGCGCCAGATGCTCGATAATTTTGAAAAACACGGCCCGCGCGCGACGTGGACCGGCCCTGCTTCGCGCGGCGATTACGCCACAGTCGCAAAACATCGCGAAGCGCTGCGCCGCTATCCGCGCGAATTCGGGGATTCCTACGCCACGCTGGTGCGGCTATCCGCGCGCGTACTTGCCAAAGATCCGAACGCAAAGCTGAAACAGCTCGATCGCGCTCTGAAAAATTCCAGGAGGAACTCGCATTGAAGAATCTGCACATTCCAGTCGAACACGCCACGCTGGCAAACGGCTTGCGCGTAGTGATCTCGCCGGACCGCTCCGCGCCGGTCGTCACAGTCGGGGTCTATTATCAGATCGGATTTCGGCTTGAGCCGCGCGGCCGTAGCGGCTTCGCGCATCTTTTCGAACACATGATGTTCCAGGGCTCGGAAAACGCCGGCAAAATGGAACACATTCGTTTGATTAACTCGTCCGGCGGCATGCTCAACGGCACTACGAATTACGACATCACCAATTATTTCGAATCCGTGCCATCGAATGCGCTGGAACGCGTGCTGTGGCTGGAAGCCGACCGCATGCGCGCGCTGAAAGTGGACGACGAAAATCTGCGCAATCAACGCGACGTGGTGAAAGAAGAAGTTCGCGTGAATGTGATGAATCAACCCTACGGCGGATTTCCCTGGCTCGATCTTCCGCCGGTCGCGTTTCGCAATTGGCCCAACGCGCACAATTTCTACGGCGATTTTGCCGATCTTGATGCCGCCACGCTCGCGGACGTGCAGACGTTTTTTCATACGTACTATTCACCGAACAATGCGGTGCTGCTGATGGTTGGCGACCTCGATCCGGCCGAAGGTTTCGCGCTCGCCAAACGACATTTCGAGAATATCCCCACGCATCCGCTGCCGCCGCGCGCTGATGTGACTGAGCCGGCGCAAACTGAAGAACGCCGCGGCGAGGTTGTCGAGAAATTCGGCCCGCTGCCCGCCATCGCCATCGGCTACACCGTGCCGGATCGCCGCAATCCTGATTGGTACGCGGCTTCGCTGCTCGACCACGCACTGCACGGAGGTCGCGTGGGACGCATCTATCGCCGGTTGGTGCTGGAAAAAGAAATCGCCGTGGAAGCTGACGGCGGCGCGGACATTATCGAAACCAACGGTCCCACGCAGATGGTGACACGCATTTTTCACAAGCCGGAATTCACCACGGAGGAAACTATCGCCGCGTTCGATGAAATTATTCGCGAAATTCAGGAGCAGGGAATCAGCGAAGACGAGCTGGCGCCCGTGAAAGTGAAACTGCGCGCCGATTACTATTCGAATCTCGAAGGCGGAATGGGAGCACACATGCCACGGTTTGGTCTGATGCACTATCTCGCGTGCTTCACTTTGTTCGATGGCGATCCGGGAAGAATCAATACGGTGCTCGATGGATTTCAGGCTGTCACTCCGGCGCAGGTGCAGGCCGCCGCGCGGATATATCTCGTCCCGTCCAACCGCGCGATTCTGGTGCGCCGTCCTAGCGCAAAGGAAGTGGCCGCATGAGCGGAACAACTACCAAACCCATGGCTACGACAATAAGTTCCAGGGATTCAGCTGCAACGCCCGTCACCGCCGTGCCCGCACTCGGCCCCGAACGTCCCGTTGCATGGCCCAAGCGCGCGGTGCGGACGCTGGCCAACGGCATGCAAGTGGTGCTCGCGGAACTGCGCACGTTTCCGAAAATTTCCGCGCAGCTATTCTTCCGCAGCGGCAATGCCAGCGTCGCGCACCGTGCGCCCGGCCTCGCGGAATTGACGGCTACCGTCGTGCGCACCGGCACCGGCTCGCGCACTAGCCGCCAGATCGAAGAAGACCTGCGCCGCATGGGCGCGGACCTGGGCTCGCATGCCGGAGCGGATTCGAGCGCGATTTCGATTTCGGGCCTCGCTGAATTTTCCGCAGGGCTTTTTGATCTGCTCGGTGATCTCGCGCGCAACGCTTCGTTTCCATCCGAGGAATTCGACCGCGAGCGCGGGCGCAAAATCGAAGGCCTGCGCATCGAACGCACCACGCCCGGATTTCTCGCCAGCGAACGATTTCGCCGTGTGATTTTCGGCGAGCATCCCTACGCCATCGTCTCGCCCACTGAAGAGCAGGTGGCAACGATCGAGCATCCGCAACTCGAGGAGTTCTATCACCACAATTATTCCCCGGCGAATGCGCTGCTTATCGTCGTCGGCGATTTTTCCGTCGATGCCATGTTTGCGCAAATTGAGAAGGTGTTCGGCAGTTGGACGGCGCCGCAGCCCGTGGCGCTGACATCCGTTGCGCCGCCGCGCAATGCCGGGCGCAAAGTTCACCTGGTGCACTTGCCCGGCAGCGTGCAGACGCAGGTGCTGCTGGGAAATCTGGCGATTACCCGTCGCGATCCAGATTGGTTCCGCTTGGTGCTGGCGAATTCGATTTATGGTGGCGCGTTTCATTCGCGGCTCGTCATTAATATCCGCGAGCAGAAGGGCTACACCTACAGCCCGCGCAGCGGCCTGCAGTCGTTGCGCCAGCACGGATATTTCAGCGTGCATGCCGCGGTGCGCAACGAAGTAGCCGCCGCCACTCTGACCGAAATATTTTATGAGATGGACCGCATGCGGTCGCTGCCCGTCACGGCCGAAGAGCTGGAGAGCGCGCGCAGCTATCTGACCGGTGTTTTTTCGCTGGGCGTCGCGACGCAGGATGGTTTGCTCGGGCAGCTTTCGACCATTTATCTGGACCATTTGCCCGAGGACCATCTGGAAACTTATCGCCAGAAAGTTCACGCGCTTACGGCCGACGATATTTTGCTCGCCGCGCGCCGCCATTTCGATTCCGCCAACGCGCAAATCGTTCTGGTCGGTGACCGCGCTCAAATCGCCGACCAAGCTGCGCTCTTCGGCGAAGTCACCGAGTACGACGCACAGGGAAATCGGCAGTGCTAGGCGCGTGTAAATTCGGCGACGAATGGGCGACGGACCAACCGCTGCCGATAAAGTGGACACGGAACCGCGGCGAGAGCTATCGAACACGCGGTGATGATCGCGATTCTTGTTGCTCTCTGTGCCGTTGCGGCTGCGGTTCAGCAGCCGCCGCCGGCCCATCCGCTGGGCCTGCACGTTGCGAATGTTAAGGGGCGTGAGGAAGTTCCTGGCATCGGCCCCAAGACTTTCCAAGCCATCGTGGATTTCCGAGATACGAGCAGCCGATTCCGGCATGTCGAAGATTTGCTGGCGATTCAAGGGATGAGCCAGCGCAAACTCGATAAGATGCGCCCGTACTTGAAGGTCACCCGACCACCGCCGCCGCACAAATCGCCGCTGCCATGAAACAAGCCGCCTCTCCCGTGTGAACGCTGCGTTAAAGCTTTTCCTCTTGCCTTCCACGATGCCAACCAAAGAGAATCATTTCGGGGAGTCACGATGCTAACGAAGAAGATTTATTTTTCGAGCACGGCAACACTGGCGCTGATACTCGCGACGTTCGGTGCGAGCAACGTAATGAATTCCGCACCGCGCAACGCATCGCTCGCGGCAACAGCCTTCGGGTCTGCTTCCGGTTATCATCTGCTGAAGAAAATCCCGCTGGGCGGCGAAGGTGGCTGGGACTACCTGGCTTTTGATTCGCCTACGCGCCGGCTCTTCATCTCGCGCGGCACGAAAGTCGTCGTCGTCAACGTGGACACCGGAACCGTCGCCGGTGAAATCGCGAATACCGACGGCGTGCACGGCATCGCCTTCGCGCCGGAATTTGACCGCGGATTCACTTCCAATGGCCACTCCGGCACGGTCAGCATTTTCGACCTGCAGACCCTGCAAGTAATCGGCAGCGCAAAGACTGGAATGAACCCTGACGCGATTGTTTACGATCCAGCGTCGAAGCGCGTCTTCACTATGAACGGCCACAGCAACGACGCCACCGCGATAGACGCCGCCACCGGCAACGTGCTGGGCACGATTCCGGTGACAGGCAAGCCGGAATTTGCGGTGGCGGATGGAGCGGGCCACGTGTACGTGAACATCGAGGACAAGAGCGAGGAGCTGCAGATTGACACGAAAAATATGAAAGTCACGGCCCAGTGGCCGCTCGCTCCGTGCCAGGAACCTTCCGGGCTAGCGATGGATATCGCGCACCGGCGCCTTTTCGCCGGTTGCCACAATGAAATGATGGCTGTGGTGGACGCAGATTCCGGCAAAGTGATTGCCACGCCTGCGATCGGCGACGGCGTCGACGCGAACGCGTTCGATCCCGGCACGGCCTTCGCGTTCGCCTCGAACGGGATGAGCGCAACGCTTACGGTGGTGCACGAAGACGCAGCGGATAAATTTTCAGTGCTGGAAAATGTCTCGACGCAACGCGGTGCGCGGACCATGGCGCTGGATCCGAAATCGCACGAGGTATATCTGGTGACCGCCGATTTCGCGCCGGCGCCGCCATCCGCGAACGAAAATCCCAAGCCGCGCATGATGCCTGTGCCAGGCTCTTTCGTAGTGCTCATTTACACCAAGTGACGCCGGATGGTGGACCGAAAACGCCGCTGAAGACCCGTAACGCGCGCTACAAAATCTGGTGGCTCGATTTCGTGGAGTCGATCGCGAGTGGCACCTGGTCGGCAATCTCCAGGCCATAACCTTCCAGCGCGACAACTTTCTTGGGATGATTGGTAAGCACGCGAATCCGGCGCAATCCCAAATCAATTAGTATTTGCGCGCCGATTCCGCTTTCGCGCTGTACCAGCCGCTGGCGTCCCAAATCCTGCTCTACTTCTTCGCGTGCGTGAAAACGAATGCGCGGTAGCTCGCCGTTGTCCGCTTCGCGCGGCGCATCGATCTGGAATCCGCGTCCGGTGTGATGCAAATAGACGAACACGCCGCGGTCTTCCTTCGCAATCGCCGCGAGCGAGCGCTCGATAATGGCGTAGCAATCGCAGGCCGTGGAGCCGAAAACATCCCCGGTGAGACAATGGGAATGGACGCGCACCAGCGGAGGGCCCGATTTTGAGGCGTCGCCCAACTCGCCGCGCACCAGTGCCACGTGAAGCTCGTGGTCCGCGTCGTTCGAATAAGCAATCATGCGGAAATTTCCGTGGCGCGTGGGCAGCACGGATTCGGCGATGCGCCGCACGTGGCGTTCGTGTTGCATGCGGTAACGAATTAGGTCCGCCACCGTTAACAATCTCATGGAATGCTGGCGGCAAAATTCGACCAGCTGCGGAATTCGCGCCATGGTGCCGTCTTCATTCATAATTTCGCAAATCACGCCGGAATGATCCAGCCCCGCCAGGCGCGCCAGGTCCACGGAAGCTTCCGTTTGCCCCGCGCGCACCAACACACCGCCATTGCGCGCGCGGAGAGTGTAAACGTGTCCCGGCCGCGCGAGATCTTCGGGATGAGTGTTCGGGCTAGTGGCCGCCAGAATCGTGGTGGCGCGGTCGGCGGCGCTGGTGCCGGTGGTTGTGCCGCGGCGCGCGTCAATCGGCTCGCAGAAAGGCGTGCCGAACATCGAAGTGTTGCGTGGCGTGATGGGCGCCAGGGCCAGTGCGTCGCAACGTTGTTCAGTCATCGCCAGGCAAATCAGGCCGCGGCCGAATTTCGCCATGAAGTTGATGGCTTCCGGCGTCACTTTTTCGGCGGCCAGGGTGAGGTCGCCTTCGTTCTCGCGATCTTCATCGTCCACCAGGACGATCATGCGGCCGGCGCGGATATCTTCCAGCGCTTCTTCCACGCTGGCAAAGGGTGGCTGTCGTTCGGTCATCTTCATCCCTCGGCTACGCTTCAAATATACCACTGAGCGGTCCGTCGACAGTGATTGGCGGGTAGCGAATGGTGCTGGGTGAACCGAGACCCGTGATTGCTGGGGCTGAACAAACACTGCATTCGCTAGCCGGTCGTATTTTTCTTCGCGCGGCGGCGCACCCAGTGGCGAATTAGCTCATACTGCGGCACGGCGGTTGCAGAGTCCTTCGTAGCTTTGATCAAGCAGCGGCGTTTGAGCAACCGCACGGCGCCTTGCACAGCTGATTTGGACAAGCCCGTAAGCTCCGCCAGCTGCTGCAGGCTGACGGCCACACTTCTCTGTTCGGATCTGTAGAGTCGCGTCCACAGGACTACATAGGTGAGAAACGCCGCGGGCGAGTGGTCGTGGCCGGTGAGGTCCGGAAGCAAAGTATCCAGGACATAATCGTCAATCGGCACATGGAGCATAATCACTATACTAATTAATACCATAGATCATTGCAATCGGGAAGCGGCTTGTGCAGAATCACGAATCGTGGAGGCACGATGATTAAAGGCGTCAAATTCGCTAGCATCCCCGTCAGCAATCAGGATCGCGCTCTCGCGTTCTACACCGAAAAGCTCGGCTTTCGTTTGCTCACCGACCAGCCCTTCAGTGAGGAGCAGCGCTGGATCGAGCTCGGAATTCCCGGCGCGGACACCCGCGTCGTCCTCTTCAAATTCGGCGAAAGTCTCCTGCCCGGCAGCCAGATGAACATCACTTTCTGGGCGGACGATGTCGAAGTCACGGCGCGCGAGTTAAAGAGTAAAGGCGTGCCATTCGTGATGGAGCCGAAACGCGAAGACTGGGGCACGGCCGCTGCGTTCCAGGACGTTGATGGTAATACGTTCGTTCTCAGTTCCAAGTAAATCGCACGCTCGCTGCGGCGCGCCGGACTCCGGTCGGGGTATAATCCGAGTCAATCTATGCCCCTCCCTCCAGGCTCGCGTCTAGGACCCTACGAAATCGGAACGCTGCTGGGTTCGGGCGGCATGGGCGAGGTTTATCGCGCGCGCGATCCGCGCCTGGATCGCACCGTTGCCATAAAAATTCTGCCCGCTGAACTATCCGCGGACGCTGATCATCTGCGCCGTTTCGAACGCGAGGCGCGCTCCGCCTCGGCGCTGAATCATCCCAACATCGTCACCATCTACGAACTCGCACAAGACGGCTCCGCCCACTTTATCGCGATGGAGTTGATCGAGGGCCAGACGCTGCGCCAGCTGCTTGCCGCCGGTTCGCTGCCCATACGGAACACAATCGAACTCGCGGCGCAAATCGCCGAGGGACTGGCCAAGGCGCACGAAGCGGGCATTGCGCACCGTGACCTGAAGCCCGATAACCTGATGATCACCCTCGATGGCTTCGTCAAAATTCTCGACTTCGGCCTGGCGAAGGTGGCAACACCCGGGGATCAGCAACAGCATCAGGACTCCGGCACCCTCTCTTCCTGGCAGACGCAACCCGGCACGATTGTCGGAACGGTGCAATATATGTCGCCGGAACAGGCGAGCGGCGCTTTGCTGGATTTTCGCTCCGACCAATTTTCATTCGGCCTGGTGCTCTACGAAATGGTCACCGGAAGGCGCGCGTTTGCCAGAAACACCGCGGCGGAGACGCTGGTAGCCATCATGCGCGAACAAGCCGAACCGATCGCGTTGCAAAATCCTGACGCACCAGCGCCTTTGTGTTGGGCGATCGAGCGCTGCTTGGCGAAAGATCCCGATAAGCGTTACGTCTCCACGCGAGATCTGGCGCGCGAACTTGCCGCCATACGCGACCGCTTCTCGGAGAAGCCCGCGAGGCAAGCGGAACCTCGCGCCACCAAGATTCCCGTGCCGCGCACCGCGTTTGTGGGGCGCGAAAAGGAAATCGCCGCCGCGAAAGAGTTGCTGCTCTCGAAAGATGCGCGCTTGGTCACAGTCACGGGACCGGGCGGAATCGGCAAGACGCGCCTGGGCGTGGAAATAGCCAGCAGCGTGCTGGAAAACTTTCCCGGCGGAGTACATTTTGTGCCGCTTTCTCCGCTGCGCGATTCCGCGCTGGTGGCTTCGGTAATCGTGCAGACGCTGGGCATTCGCGAGGCCGGAGGCCAGTCGCCGCTGGAATTGCTTAAAAAATATTTCCAGGATTCGTCCAGCGCGCCGGTGCTGTTCCTGCTGGATAATTTCGAGCACCTGATGCCAGCCGCGCCCGTCGTGGCGGACCTGCTGGCCATCGCGCCCAACTTAAAAATTCTGGTTACCAGTCGCGCAGCGCTGCACGTTTACGGTGAACAGGAATTTCCCGTGCCGGCGCTGGGGGTGCCGGAATCGCACTCCAAACCGTCGCTGTCGGCGCTGTCGCAGTTCCCGGCGGTCGCCTTGTTCGTGCAGCGCGCTGTCGCCGCTCGGCCGGATTTTGAGTTGAACCAGCAGAACGCCTCCGCAGTCATCGAAATTTGCGCTCGGCTGGACGGTTTGCCGCTGGCCATCGAACTGGCGGCCGCGCGCGTGAAAGTGCTTTCGCCTTCGTCCCTGTGCACGCGCTTGGCCAGCCGCTTGCAATTGCTCACCGGCGGGGCGCGCGACCTGCCGCAGCGGCAGCAGACGCTGCGCGCGGCGTTCGATTGGAGCTACGATCTGCTCAGTCCCGCGGAGCAGAGACTTTTCCGCAGATTATCGGTGTTCGTTGGCGGATGCACGCTGGAAGGCGTGGAAGCCGTCTGCGATACCAAGGGTGATCTGGAATTGGATTTGCTCGACGGCATGTCATCCATGGTGGATAAAAGCCTGCTGCAACAGCTGGAACAGGCCAACGGCGAATCGCGCTTCCTGATGTTGGAGACCATCCGCGAGTACGCGCGTGAAAAACTGGAAGCCAGCGGCGAGGACGCCGCCGCCAAGCGCGCCCATGCTGCTTACTGTCTGGTGCTCGCTGAAGAAGCAGCCGCGGCGCAGACCGGCGCGCCGGGTGGGGAAGACGCGGTGGGCCAGGGGCGCACCGCGCTGGAACACGATAATTATCGCGCGGCCCTCGAGTGGCTGACGGAATGCGGCGACGCGGACTGGGGCTTGCGTCTGGGCACCGCCCTGTTTCGTTTTTGGGAGTCGCACGAGTATCTCGCCGAAGGCCGCGACAGCTTGGCCAAGGTCCTGCGCGTTCCGGCGGCCGCTGCTCCCACCAAAGCCCGTGCGCGCGCTGTTTTTGCGGCAGGCGTGCTGGCCACCGAGCAGGGAGATCATGCCGCGGCCGATGCGTTGATGCTGGAAAGTCTGGAAATCGGGCGACAGTTGGGAGACACGCAGGGCGTCGCCGTCACCGTGAATGCGCGCGCCGTTCTCGCTCGCGATCAGGGAAATCTGGCGCTCGCGCACTCTCTGTTTCAGGAAAGCCTCACGCTGTGGAGGGAACTGGACGATCTGCAGGCTATCGCGCGCGCTCTCAGCAATCTCGCGAGCGTGCTGAAGATGCAAGGCGAGTACGAATTGGCGCGCTCGCTTTGCGCCGAGTGTCGCGCAATTTTTGAAGGACTCGGTGATCGCACCGGCGCCGCGTGGTCGCTGAACAACGAAGGAGACATCGCGCGCGATCAAGGCGACTCCGCGGCCGCGCGCGCGTTGTTCGAACAGGCGCTCGGAATTTTCCGCGAGCTTGGCGACCGCTGGGGGATTGCGGGGACGCTGGCGGATCTGGGAAACCTGGCGCGTGAACAGCAAAATTGTGCCGCGGCGCTGTCTCTGTATCGCGAGAGCCTGAAGACTTTTCAGCAGCTGGATCACAAGCGCGGCATTGCGCGCCTGCTGGAGTGTTGCGCGTGCTCGGCGGCGGTGCAACTCCAGCCGGAGCGTTCGCTGCGCCTCGCCGGCGCCGCCGCCGCGTTGCGCCAAAATATCGGCGGTCCGCTGACGTCGGCCGAGCAGGCGAAGCTGGAAGCGATCCTGGAGCCAGCGCGGCAGTCGTTGGGCAACACGTCGAGCGCGACGGCCTGGCTGGAGGGCTGGAACACCCCGCTAGCTCGTGCGATCGAGGAAGTGCTGGCGCCCGAAACCGCATCGCCGTCGGGCTAGCGCGCAGCTGGCTGGCGAGAGTTGTGCCTCCGCTTACTCCGCGGTTGACGGATCGATCAGCCGGCGGACTGCCGAGACGCGATTGCACGGGATGCCTGTGCGCTTGGCGTGCTCTTGCACGGTCGCTTCGTCTGGAGCGAGATACACGCAGTACACTTTATTGCCGGTGACGTAGCTGTGCAGCCACTGGATCTGTGGACCCATTTCCTTCAAGACCGCGACCGACTTTCTCGACAATTCGCGCAATTGCGCGTCGGTGAGGTCTCCGGCTCCTGGAACATCGCGTTCAATCACGAATTTGGGCATGAGCATTCCTTTGCTGGGTTGGCATGCTAGCATGCACATGGAGCCGCTTCAAGAAGGCCCAGGCGAAGCGGCCCGAGAATTTGCACCAAGGTGCGCAGCGGGCTTGCGCAAGACATGAGGCTGCCATGGATCTTCGATCGTTGCAAAAACCGCTGAAAGAGCAGTACCGCGCGGACCCAACGGCTTCGCGTGTCACCATTCGTGCAAAGGGAGCGCAGACGGGTGCGCCGATCGCCTGCTCGGTGGACATGGGTCGCGCGCTGCACCAGGCCGAAGCGCACAAAGGTGTCGGAGGCGCGGGGGCCGGCGCTTGTTCCGGTGACTTGCTGCTTGGCGCTTTGGCTGCTTGCGCACAGATTACTTGCCAGATGGTGGCTGCGGCGATGAACATTCCCACCGAGCGCATCGAAGTTGCCGTCGAAGGAGATCTCGATCTGCGCGGGACACTGGGCATTGCGAAAGATGTGCCGGTAGGGTTCGAGAACATTCGCGTGGATTTTGACATTGCCGCACCGCAGGCAACGGCGGAACAAATCGCTGCGTTGCGTGAAAAGACCGAGCAGTATTGCGTGGTTATGCAGACGCTGCTGCATCCGCCGACGCCGCAGACGACGTGGGTGCGGCACGATTGACCACGTGCTAAATTGCGTTGCGCGGTTGCGGCTGCCGGCGAAGCGTTCTCCTTGGCAGCTTAGGGACGCGCGTACTAAACTCCTAACCTGCTTGGGAGGGCGTGTGACTGCCAACGCGCGACTACTTCCCGGCACTCTGGATCTCCTCATTCTGAAAGCGGTCTCGCTCGGCCCTCTGCACGGCTACGGAATTCTTCTGCGGATCGAGCAAATCTCCCGCCAATCGCTGCGCATCGAACAGGGCGCGCTTTATCCCGCTTTGTTTCGTCTGGTGCGTCAGCGGTTGCTGAAGACGACTTGGGGCAAGTCCGAGAACAATCGCCGCGCGAAATTCTACGAGCTTACCCGCGCAGGCCGCACCCGTTGGCGCGAGGAAGCGGACGATTGGAATCGGCTCGTCGCGGCGATCGCTTCCGCTCTGCGCGCTCAGCCGGAGGAAGCATGACACTCCTCGCCGCACTTCGTTCTCTGGTCTCCGCACTATTTCATCAGCCACACGTTGGAGACGAATGGGACGAGGAGCTGCGCGCGCACATCCAGGATCGCGCGGACGATCTGGAACGCGCCGGCATACTACGCGCCGAAGCCGAACGCCAAGCGCGGCTCGAATTCGGCGGCTTCCAAAAATTTAGGGAAGAATCCCGCGAGACGCTCGGCACGCATTTTTTCGATGCGCCTCTGCAGGATTTGCGCTATGCGCTGCGCATGCGACGCGTTGCTGCTGCTGCTGCGGCAGGGATTCACGCCGGTGGGGGCGGGATGCGCCGTGGGATTGCTTGCGGGGTTCGGCGTGGTGAGGTTGTTGCGCAGTTTGCTTACTACCGTGCAGCCGGAACAACCTGCGCTGCTGCTCGCGCCGGTGGTCGCGCTATTTGCAGTGGCGTTCGTCACCAGTTGCATTCCGGCGTGACGAGCAGCGAAAGTGGATCCGATGGAAGCGTTGCGGCACGAGTAGTCTTTCGCGCGCTCAGTAGCGGACGAAGAAGTAGGCGGACATGCTGAGGCCGACGGCGATTACGATCCAGCGGACATGTAGCTGGTTCATTTTTTGCGCGTAGTGCGCGCCGGCATAGCCGCCGGTGAGGCTGCCGAGAATCATCAGGACGGCCTGCGGCCAGAAAATCATCTTGGCGAAGATAAAGGTGATCATGGCGACGCCGTTGACCACGCTGACCAACAAAACTTTCACTCCGTTCATCGCGTGAATATCTTCCATGCCCAGCAGAGCGAGCAGCGAGAGAACCAGGATGCCGACGCCTGCGCCGAAATAGCCGATGTAAATGGCGATCAGCAGCTCGAGGAAAAAACCGGCGATGGTCAACGGCCGGGAAGTTTTTCCTGCGGCGGCGCGGCGGCGCACCCAGGCGCTGATACGGGGCCCGGCGAGAAACAGCAAAGTCGCAGCGAGCAGCAACCAGGGAATCAAATGCATGAAAGTGGATTGGGGCGTGCCGAGCAAGATGCGCGCGCCGACGACTCCGCCGATGATGCCGGTGACAAGGAGCAGCGGCAGCAGGCGGCGCGCGTCGGGCGTGAAGGCGTTGCGGTACGCGACGGTGCTGGCGACGGTGCCGGGAAAAAGCGCGGCGGTGTTTGTCGCGTTGGCCGCGATGGGCGCCATGCCGCTGAAGAGCAGCGCGGGGAAGGAGATGAAACTGCCGCCGCCCGCGACTGCGTTGAGCAGTCCCGCGATGAGCGCGGCGAAGAAGAGGAAGACGGGGTGAGAAAAGTGCACGCGCGAGAATAACATTGGCGGCGGGCGCGACGAAAATTATAGCGTTGGCAGAGGCAGAGGTAGCGAAGCGGGGAAGCAGGCAGGCGGATGCGACATGGAGAATTCGCGTGCGCAGAGGCTAAGCGAGGCGCAACGAGACAAGGCGCCAGGAGGTCGAGCGAGACGTTGGCAGGCCGAGCGAGACCATGGGAGGCGATGGTTTCGGAGTCTTGCGCTTCGGTGTAAACTTCTGCGCGGCGAGCGGCGGGGCGGAACGAAGCGAAGGCGCTACGAGAGCAAAATCCGAATTCAGGAAAGAGGATTCTGTGCGCAAATGGTTGGCAGCCTTTCTGTGCGTGATTGTGGCGTTCACTATAGTCTTATCTTCCAAATCCATGCGCGCGCGAGTGGCGCCGCGGCCGGCAGCTACAGAAAAGCAAGCGGCGTGGGACCGGCTGGCCGACGAATATTTCGATCAGGTGTATTTCAAGTTTGGGCCGAGCAACGGCACGAGCGATGGGTTTCATCAATACGACGCGCAGCTGGAGGATTATTCGCGCGCGGGAATAGACGCGAATATCGGCGGCATTGCACGAGTTTGCAAAACGCGTGGCCGCGGTGGATCCACAGGCGCTGGACGAAACGCGCGCGGCCGACCGCGAACTGGTGCTGACGAATATCCAGGGCACGCTGCTGGCGCTGGAAACCATTCGGCCGTGGGAGAAGAATCCGGATTTTTATTCGAGCGGGATCAGCGGCAGCGTGTACGTGATCATGATCCGGCAATTCGCTTCGGCGGATGAGCGGCTGCGGTCGGTGGTGGCGCGCGAGGAAAAAATGCCGGCAGTGATTGCAGCGGCGCACGCGAATCTGAAGAATCCGCCGCGGATTTACACGGAGATTGCGCTGGAGCAGCTGCCGGACATCATAAGCTTTTTTCAGAACGATGTGCCGGCGGCTTTTGCAGGCGCGAGCGATCCGGCAGTGAAAGCGGCGTTTGCGAAATCGAATGCCGTGGTGATCGAGGGCTTGCGGAGTTATGCGGAATGGCTGAAGACGGACGTGCTGGCGCGATCGAACGGAGATTTCCGGATCGGCGCGGAAACATTTTCGAAGAAATTATTGTACGACGAGATGGTCGATACGCCGCTGGACAGGCTGCTGGAAATCGGCTGGGCAGATTTGCATAAGAATCAGGCGGAATTCAAGCGCGTGGCTGCCGAACTCGAGCCGAATAAATCGTCGAGCGAAGTGCTGGCTGAGTTGATGGCGGACCATCCGGCGGCGGATCATCTGCTGCAGAGTTTTCGCGATACGTTCGACGGGCTGATCACCTTTATTCGCGCGAAGCACATCATCACGATTCCTTCGGACGTGCGGCCGATTCTGCAGGCGACGCCGCCGTTCATGCGGGCGACGACGTTTGCTTCGATGGATACTCCGGGCCCGTTCGAGCATGTTGCGAAGGAGGCGTACTTTAACGTGACGCTGCCGGGGACGCACGAGACGGCGGAGGAAATCGCGGGACGCATGTCGGCTTTTAATGTGGGGACGATCGTGAGCACTGCGACGCACGAGGCTTATCCGGGTCACTACGTGCAATTTCTTTGGGTGCACGAGGCGCCGACGAAGACGCGAATGCTGCTGGGCGCGACGACGAATGCGGAGGGCTGGGCGCATTATTGCGAGCAGATGATGCTCGATGAAGGATTCGGGCAGCCGGGAACGGGCGCGAAAGATGCGCGCGAAGCGAAATTGATCCGACTGGGACAGTTGCAGGACGCGTTGCTGCGCGATGCGCGCTTCATCGTGGGGATTGAAATGCATACCGGCAACATGAGTCTTGAGCAGGCGACGGAATTTTTCGTGAAGGAAGGGTATCAGTCGAAGGAAACGGGGTTGGTGGAAACAAAGCGCGGTACGGCTGATCCGACTTATCTTTATTACACGCTGGGGAAGCTGGAGATTTTAAAATTGCGCGAGGACGTGAGAAAGAAGGAAGGCGCGGCGTTTTCGCTGGAACAATTTCACAATAGTTTCATGCGGCAGGGATTTCCGCCGATCAAAATTGTGCGGCGGGCGATACTGGGAGATGATTCGCCGACGCTTTGAGATGCGCGGCGGGATGCTGGGGGATGATTCGCTGACGCGGTGAGCTACACGACGGCGGCGACGCGGTAGCCGGCCTCAGCCCTGGCTTGCGGCGACCGCTTTTTGCGCGGTCAGCTTAAATCCGCGCGCGTTGGCGTCCTGCGCTAGCTTGCGCAGCGTGGCGCGGCCTTCATTTTTCCGGCCGGATGCGATCTGCGTTTCACCCAGCGCGAGGCGCGCGTCGTATTCGATCTGAATCATTCCGCCCTCCTGCGCTTCCTTCTGCGCGGACGCGAGAGCGCGCAAGGCTGCGTCGGCCTTTCCGGACTTTGCGTCCACGAGCGCGGCAGCGATGGCGGCGTCCAGTTTCGTGCCGCGATCACCGGATTGTTGGGCGAGATGAGTTGCTTTGTCGCTCTGCTCGCGCGCCCCGGCGACGTTGCCAGAGGCCAGCAGCGCGCGCGTCCACATGGCGCGGGCCTCGGCTTCTCCACTGGGATCTTTTTCGGCTGCAAGATCCGTCGCGGCATCTGCCGCATATTTTGCGGCGTCGGCGTCGGGCTTGTGCTGTTCGAGCGCCAACTGAGCCAGCGAGATTCGCGTGTACGCGGCGTCGTTTTTGGCGCTTACTGATTCGAGCGCGGAGAGTGACTCCTGCAGGCTGCTGCGCGCGCCATCCAAGTCGGCTTGTTGCAGCTGGACGTTGCCGAAATTCGCGAGGGTCTTGCCAATGTCTGCGCGATCGTTGATCTCGTGGCGGATATTGAGCGAATCCTCGCAGCTCTTGCGCGCGTCGAGCAGCGCGCCGGCTACCTGCGCAGTGGCGCATTTGCTGTTGAGAATGCGGGCTTCCAGATTCTTGTTGCCAAGGTCGCGGGCCGACTGCAGCGCGGCGTCGAAGATTTTCTTCGCGCGTTTGGCGTCTCCGGTTGCGTACAATTCGATCGCGAGGTTTTGTTGCGCAAGGGCCACATCGCCGAGCTCATTGCGTTCCCGTGCCACGGCGATGGCTTGTTCGTAGGTTTTCTCAGCCCCCGCATGTTCGCCTCGCGCCGATTGGCTGTTGGCAAGATTATTCAATGCTCCGGCCTCGTCGTACGCATCGCCGATGGTCTGCGCGATGCTCAAGGCCTCGCGATAAAGCGGCTCCGCGGCCGCATAATTTCCAGCATAGTAATAGGCATTTGCAATGGCATTCGTGGCGCGAGCAGCGCCGAGCTGGTCGCCCGCTGCCAAATTTATTTTTTTTGCTTCTTCACATAACGGACGGCCCTTCTCCGCTTCGCCCAGGTGCACTTGCGCGACGCATTGAGAAATTCGCGCGCGGGCCAACAGCAAGTTTGCTCCCAGCGATTGCGCCGCCTGCGCGGCGGATGTTGCCGCCGCTAGTTCTTCCTGGTATTGCTCGAGGTTCTCGTGGGCGGCGGCCTGGGCCAGATCAGCTTGAGCACTAATTCCGGTCGGAAGTGGTTGACCGCGAACTTGTGCGATGGTGGTGAGCGCGTCGGTGGCTTTACCCGCGCGAATCTGCGTGTTTGCGAGCAAGAGTCCGTATTCAGGCTCGTCACGATATTCCGCCCAGAGCTGCGCGTACTGGGGGATGGCCTTCGACCAGTCGCGGGTCACAGCGTAATATTGTCCGCTGGCGCGAGCGCGTGCTTCGGTGGAAAGGCCTGTGGCGGAATCGAGCGCCTTCTTTGCCTCTTCGGCGGCCTTGGACTCAAATCCCAACGCGTCCCATGATTCGGCGAGCGCGCTGTGAGCTTGTGCGAATTGCGGGTCGGCTTCGATAGATTTCTCAAGGAGCTTGGTAGCCGCGAGGACGTCGAAAGCGCGGAGCTTTTCCCGTGCCTGCGAAAAGTCGCGCATGGCGTCCGCGTTAGTGGAAAGGGAGGCGTCCATGCGCGCTTCTTCCGCCGCGGAAAGCGTAACGCCCAGCTGCTGGCGCAGCAGCCTTCCGGCATGAACGACCAGCGCATTCAAGTCAGACTCGCTACCCGATTGAGCCACCGAGCCCAAGCTCTCGCCGTCGTCGGCGTTCAACAGATGAATGTTCCATTGAATGCTCGGATGATCTGCCGCGCCGGTTACCGTGTAGGAGCCGGTGACCAAAATATCCGCGCCGAGAAATTTGCGAATCGCGGCGATCTGATCCTTGGTCAAAGCGTTCGAGGGATTTCCCATGCCGAGATTTTGCTTCATCTCCTCCACACGACTGGACGGAATGAATCGCACCTGGCCGGTGTCGAGCTGCGACCACAAACTATCCGCGAGAATATCGCCCAGGGATTCGGAATCTTTTCGACCGGAGAGATTTTGAAATCCGAGAACCGCGATGGACTTGCGCGCACCCAAGGCGGTTTGCGCGGTTTTTTCCGCGTCGCGCTCGGCTGCGCGCCTCTTGAGTTCGAAGATTCCGAATGCTGCAAGGATGAGGACGATGGCCGCGATCGCGGCAGGGAATCGCCAGCGTTCGAATCGCGTCGTTGCAGCGATCGGCCCGGCAGTTGCCCTTGCCGTGCCATCACTGGCAATTTCTCCGGCACCGCCCGGCGACGGCGTGGCGCTCGCGACAGACTCTCCGCGCAAGGCCCTGGCGACGTCGTCCGTGCTTGCAAAACGCCGATCGGGCGAACGCTCCAGGCAGCGCGCGACGACGGCTTCCCAGTGCAGGTCGAGATCCGGAACGTGCAGGCGCGGCGACGGAGCGACGTGGCTCAAGCGCTTCATTGCAGTGGCGAGCGGCGTATCCGCGGAAAAGGGCAGCAAGCCCGTCAACATTTCGTAGATGACGATTCCGAGCGCATAAATATCGGTGGCCGGGGAGATCGCCCCGCCGTCGATCTGTTCCGGAGCCATGTACGCGGGCGTGCCGACGATGTCACCGAGCCTGGTGAGCGTGCCGCCTTCAACTTCTTCGGCGTGCGCGAGACCAAAATCGGTGATCACCGCGCGAAAAGTTTGCGACTGTGTTTGCTCACCGGCGGCAGCGCTCGCCGCAGAATCTACGAGCATCACGTTGCTGCTTTTGAAGTCGCGATGGATCACACCGACGCGATGCGCGGCGCCGAGGCCTGCGCACATTTGCTCGACGAGTGGCAGCGCTTCCGCGGTTTGGAACCGCCCCCTGTCGCGGATTCGCTGGGCAAGCGTTTCACCGGAAAGAAGCTCCATGCTGACGATGAGGATCTGGGAACGGGAGTCGCCCGACGAACTCACGCCGTGACGGAAGACGTCAAAGGTTCGGCAGACGTTGGGGTGCGTGACCTTGCGAGCGAGCTGAATTTCCCGGCGGAAGCGCTCGATCTCATGCGCAGTCTGCGCGTTTTCAAAGCGCGCCGTCTTCACGGCGACGCGCTCGTTCAATTCTTCGTCCTGCGCTTCGTACACTTCGCCCATGCCACCGCGCGCGACGAAGCGAATCACTTTGAAACGCCCGGCGAGCAGTTGGGTGGGCTGGAAAACGGCGGTGACGGGAGTTCCGACAGGAATTGGCGGCGGGCTGAGTGCCGGCGCGGTCACTTCGTCGCCGGCGGGAAATCCCGTGTCGGCGGTATGATTTCCGCTGGGTGACTCGGGTTTGCGTTCTTCCATGTTGGTGGTACGCGGACTGAGCGGTGGCATTATGCCACAACGATTAGCGGATTGCGCCCGGGGTCGCCGCAGCGAAGATGAATCGAAGGGCGCCGGACGGCCAATCTTTTCGTCCTAGTACTAGCGAGGCCTCAAGACGTCGATGCGCACGATATTCATTGGGGATTTGCTTGACATCGGCGCGCACACGGACTACAAAGTTTGTCACAGTCCACCAGGAGGAATTTTGCCCATGCTCAGGCCATTCAGCATAATCGCCGCCGCACTGGTTCTGCTCGCAAGCGCCGTTCCCGCTGGCGCAAACGGCGTGCATCCGGAAAAAGGCGCGTCCAATCAAGGCCTTGCCGCCGATGCGTTTTTTGAGGCGCCCACGGCCGTGAACGGAATCACCGTCACCCCGTTTGACGATCAAGGCACGATCTTCGACGTGGTTCAAATTCCGAGCTCGTTCACTTCGGGCACTTCGTTTTTGCTGACGTTCGCCGATATCACGCAGGGATACGGGATTTTCAACTGCGACAACGGCGCGAACAACTTCGCGGTTTCCGAGGACGATCCGCCCCAGAACATCGGCAGCACGTGCACGCAGGGGCCGGTGTCCCCGGTGTCAGCGCCCAGCAACGAGCAGTTTGTCAACTTCAACGAAGTGGGGAACACCTCCACGATTTCGTTTCTTGCTGGACCGGGCGCGCCTCCGACGTTTTATTTCTGGACCACCGACGGGAACCTGACGGGCTTTGCGCCGGTGTCCTCTACCGGTACTGCGCCGGAACCTGCCGGGTTGCTGCTGCTTGCTTTGGGCCTCGCGGGTATCGCATTGCTGCGGCGCCGAACCGTGCAGTCCTAGCGTTTCCTTCGCTTTTCCATACACACGTCCACCATCGGGTGGACGGGTGTGCGTGCACCGTGCGAGAGTGGGCCGCTGCGTAACAGCGGAGGCTATGCTATTGCAACTTTTTACGGATTGAGTACTATAGCTTCGTAACAACTACTCCTAACGCGCCTCGCTTCGGCGATGCAGCAGTGATAATTTCCCGTACTCGTGCGCGACACTGGACCTGTGGAGCCTACTTGCGACGGAACTGTATTATTCCGGTTCTGCTATTTGTGTTGCTGATCTTCGCGCGGGGGACGTGTGCGCAGCAGGGCGCAACACCTGCTGCTGTTGCTCGCGGAGCTGTGGACGTGCGCCTGAAGGTTGGCGGCGGCGAGAAATTCAGCGGTGTCGCGAGCGTGCGCGTGCTCACAAGCGAAGGTGCTGAAGTTGCAGATCACAAAGACGAGATCGGCGGACGTGCGCATTTCGCCGATCTTGGCGTGGGCAAATACAGCATTGAGGTGAATTCCCCTGGATTCGCGAGCCTTCGTCACGAAGTGGAAATTTCCGCGAGCCAGCCTTTTGCCGCTGTTTTTCTGACGATGACGCCGGATATGTCGCAAGCGGCTGCGCCGCCGGGTGCGACATCGAACGCGAGTTCGAACGTGAAACTTGAGCCCACTACGCGCGAGGATGCTGAAAAATCAATGCACGCTCTGCAGCAAGAGGGTTCGGTTCTGGCCGTGCAGCCAAACACGGCTTGTCCGCTGCCCTTGGTATTGCAGGGCGTGGAGCAGAGCGTGAAGGAGCTGGTGAGCAATCTGGATCGGTTCAGCGCGACGGAGCGCGTGGAGCATTTCGTGGTGCACGCCGATGGTGGGTTGGGCGTGACCGAAGCTCGCTCGTTTGACTATGTAGTGGTGGTCAACCGAAGCGGCGACGCATGGTTCGGAATTGACGAGTACCGGGACGGCGGGCTCGATCCAAGCCGTTTCCCTGCAGGGATCGCCACGACGGGTTTGCCCGCGCTGGCACTGATCTTTCATCCGAACTTTGCCCCGGAATTTAATTTTGTGTGCACCGGGCTGGCAGATTGGGAAGGAAGACCCGCGTGGCAAGTCCAATTCGAGCAGAGGCCGGACCGCCCGAACCACATACGCAGTTACATAATCTACCAGAATACTTATTCGGTTCCCCTGAAGGGCCGGGTGATGATTGACGCCGGTACTTTTCAAGTGCTGCGGTTGGATTCGGAATTAATCAAGCCGGTGGAGAAAATCAAGCTGAAGCAGGAACGCGTTTCGATTGACTACGCACCGGTGCAATTCCGCACCGAGGAACAACAGATGTGGCTTCCGCGGAGGGCCGAACTTTACGTGGAAAGAGGCAGGAGCCATTACTATCGGCTGCATACCTTCAGTAATTTCCAGGTGTTCACGGTGGGGACGGAGCAGAAAGTTCACGCGCCGAAAGAATCGTACGCGTTCACAAACAATTCGCATCACGAGATTCTTGGAGTGCTGACGGTGAGCCCGATTCCGGGCGGGGCGCTGCATGAAGTTTCCATTACCTTCAAAATTCCGGCCGGCGGCACAGTGTTCAAGGTGGTGGGGCCAGGCAAGGACGTGAACTTCCCCGCGGAAGAGGTGGATTCGGCGCGATTTGCGCATAACGGGCCGCCGGGATCCATTGAAGCCAATGCCGACTTCGTGAGGGCGAGCACGCTGGAGCTGGTGCCTGACAGCGTCGTTCCTGGCGCCCAATAGGCTGAGTGCAGGATTTCCACGCTTTGCCGCCGATATTTTCCCCGGACGATCTCGCCGAATGATTAAATCCAGATCAATCGTGTAATGCAGACGTGAAGCGCAATTGTAGGGAAGGGCTTGCGATGGATGACGAAGAAAAATGTCCGGTGAGCGGGAAACGCAAGTACGCAAGTGAGCGCGAAGCGCTGGCGACTGCGGCGCATCAGATCGCAGCTGCTAACGCGCCGAAAGAGCTGCGTGCCTATCTGTGTTCGTGGTGCGAGGCGTGGCATTTGACGAAGAACGCGGGTAAGGGCGGGAAAGGACGCGGATGAGCGGCTCGATGGGGGTAAAATGCGCGCGGTTTCTGGGATGGGGAGGGTTGTGATGCGCGAGTGGACGCGGGCTGGGCTGGCGGTAATTGTGGCGCTGACGCTGAGTGGCGTTTCGTTTGCGGCGCAGGCTGCTGCTGTGGAAAAGGCGAGTGCGGTTCAGTTGATTGAAATGGCGAAGGCGAACAGTCCTGCTTTGCGGGGCGCGATTGTTGCGACCCTGGATGCGAAGGAGCTGAAGGAGGGGACGGCGTGGGTCGCGAGCGGCCCGGAATTTTTCTTTGCGTCGGAGGCAACGGCGAAACCGGAATTATTTATAGATGAAGCTGCGGGGCCGCAGATGCAGAATATTTCGGGATCTGATATTTGGTATGCGACTGCGCACATCGAGCCGGTGGGTAGGTTGCACTCGTTTCACTACGTCGTTGCTGGCGCACATATTGGCGGGCGGCTGGACTTGCCTGTGTTTGGCGCTTTATCTTATCTGCAGCCGGGAGTTCCGTCAGGGAAGCTTTCCGAGAAGATCGTGCACTCCAGCAAAATTTACGATGGGATGAAGAGCGAGTATTGGATTTATGTGCCGGCGCAATATGATGCGCGCACGGCTGCGGCGCTGATGGTTTTTCAGGATGGCCAGGGGTACATGGATCGCGAGGGCAGGAATCCGGCGCTGAACACGGTCGATAATTTGATCGCCGAACGAAGGATTCCGGTGCTGATCTGCGTTTTTATCAATCCGGGGGATATTGAGGGTTCGCCGGGCACGCCTACTTATGACTTCGTGAGGGCGTACGGGGAGAAGTGGCAGCGCGGGATGAAAGATTCGATGCGCAGCACGGAGTACGATACGGTGAGCGATCGTTACGGGCGCTATTTGCGCGATGAAGTGCTGGCGGATGTGGCGGCGAAATATAATATTCGCAAGGACGCTTACAGCCGGGCGATCACAGGACTTTCGTCGGGCGGAATTTGCGCTTTTAACGCGGCTTGGCAGATGCCGGATCAATTCAGCCGCGTGATTTCGTGGATCGGTAGCTTCAGCGGAATTCAATGGAAGGAAGATCCCGCGGTGCCGGATGGCGGGCAGGATTATCCGGACAAGGTGTTGCGCGAAGGCCGGCGGAATATTCGCCTGTGGCTGCAGGATGGGTCGAACGACATCGAGGGAAAGTACGGCAGCTGGCCACTGGCGAATTTGCGCATGGCGAACGCGCTGAAGCTCAAGGAGTATGATTTTCATTTTAGTTTTGGCAAGGGCACGCACAATACCGGTCAGGGCGCGGCTGAGTTTCCGGAGGAGATGATTTGGTTGTGGCGGGATTACGATGCGGCGAAGACCGCGCAGACGTATGAGATGGAGCCGAGCGAAAAGGCGAAGCCGCCATTTCGCGTGGCGATTGTAAATCGCGAGGACGAATAGAGCGGACTCGCTACGGAATCGTTACATCGCGGGAGAAGGCCGTCATTTGGTGGTCTTCGGATGCGGTGACGACTTCGCGGACGCGATAGGTTCCCGGTTTCAACTGGAAGGTGAGGCTCAGGTCCAGCCCGGAGGCGAAGAGGGCGGGCAATTGTTCGTCGGGGACATTGACTTTGGCGCGGCGGAGTTGAGCATCGAGTAGATTATCTTTTTCGTCGAAGACGGCGAACACGAACACGACTGTATTTGTGTTGCGGTCTCCTTCCTTTTGGAAATGGAGGGACTTCGTGTCGAGGTGGGTGGAGACGGAAAGTGCGTGCGTCCCATCGTCACCTTCGCAAGGCTTCGCTACAAGCGTCACCGGAAGTTGTGTGACATCCTGTTTGGAAGTCGTCATCTCGCGCAGCTTTTCCTCTATCGGTGACTCCGCATTGGCAGGTTCCTTTTGCCTTATGTCCAGCACGGGCCGTGCGTCATTCGCGAGCGCGAAATAGCCGCGGCGCGCCTGGAGGCTGACGCCTTTCTCCTTTTCCGTGAGAGTGATTTTGATCGCGTGGAACTTGCCGTCGGGCTTGGCGTCCGCCGGCACGAATCCCAGCATGTAAGACACTGGTGAACCTCCAAGCGCGCCGAATCCGGCCTTCAGGTCGTTCTCGTTGTGAAAAAATTCGCCGCCCGTGCCTTCGGCAACGTCCGCGAGCACACTGGTAGAAGCCATTTCAGCCGTAGAGTCTAAGCTGTGCCCGGTTCGCACTGAATCTCCGGAGGGTGCGTGCGCCTGAGTCACGTCCATTTCACGCATGAAGATCGCGAGTCCCTTGGGGTCGAGCGCGCTGATGATGACTTGCGAGCGCAGCGATCGATCGATCAGCCGGTCCACTTGATTCTGTACGCTCTGCGACAGAAAACCTGAGGAAATCAGAATTACGGTGCGCTGGCCGGGCATCGGCGAGGTGTAGGTCACTACTCGCTCGATCGCTTGCAAATTGGCGCGCGCCTGAACTTCGGCCTGCTCCACGACGGTGCGAGCACGCTGCAGAATCAGACTCGACGCAAATCCGGCTCGCGGAGGACCGGCGCCGCCTATCGTGGAGCCACCGGAAGTGCCTGGCATTGAACTGCCGGGTCCTGCCGGCGACGAGCCGCCGCCTCCAGGCGATGAGCCGGCAGAATTCCCGGACGACATGCCGCCAGACAATCCCGCGCCGCCGGACATGGCGGGTGGCTGCGAGCCGTTGTCGCACGCTGCTAATTCATTGTTGGCCACTTTCCAGGCGTCGATGTTTTGATTGTTCGGGTTCTCCATGATTTGCTGCGCCTGATAATCGGAGAGCTGCGGACAATCATGGTCCAGAGTTCGCGAGCGCGGACTGACCCGCAGTTTGAGCAGCGCTTCGTGCAGCAGCTTTGCGTCGGAGGTAAAGTCGGCCAGCGTCGCGCCCGTAGTAAAAACGGCGACGCGGTCCTGCGGCTGGAGGTGGGCGGAAATGTAGTGTTCGGCGGCATCGCGCGCGGCGGCCATGTCTGCAAAGGACGTATTCAGATCGTCGAAGTAGAGCGCCAGGAATCTTGCCGGCTTGGCGGCAGGGGCAGCGGGCGCGGCTGGTGCAGTAGGGAGCGGCGGTTGGCTTGCAGCTTCGACTGCGGCTGAAGTTAGAGGTGGCGCCAGCGCAGATTCGACTCCGAATTGCGTGATGGTCTGTTCCTGACCTCGATCGAAGATTTTGAAGTCTTCTTTGCGGAGGCCTGCGACGGGCTTGCCTTGCGCATCACGGACCACGACGCGCACCATCACCAGATTCGTGGCTACTGTTAGTGGGGCTTGATTGGCGGGGGGAGCAGGAGGCTGGTTGTTTGACTGGCTTTGAGCTTGCGGCGAATCGCAGGGCAAGGCCAAAACCGCGAACAGTGCGAGGGCGATGGCGGCGAGCGGAGAACCTAGAATCTTCAAGCGAGGCATGGATCGCACCCTCCGTCGCAGCGACTATAGCAGTGGGCGGAGCGCGAACACAAAAAAACCGGGAGGCCGACGCGCCTCCCGGTATTCCTGCGATTTGCGTTCCCTAAAACATCCGTGGCGAACTATTTAGGGTCCTTCTTGCTGTTCTTTTCTTTGTCGTTGTGAATTTCCTTGCTGGTCTTGTTTTGTTCCTTGTTCACCTGTTTCTTTTCCGCGGGAGTCAGCTTGCCGCCGTTGGCTTCGCGGTCGGATTTGACCTGCTGATTGATTTGGTGCTCCTGTTTTTCGACATGGGCGGTTTCGCCGGCATTCATCTTGCCGCTCTCGACGCCTTCGCCGATGCGCTTCTGCTGGTTTTCGGCGCGTTCGCCGACGTGGCTCATCGCGGGATTCGCGGGTTTGCCGTGATTTTCGGCGGCGAAGTTGGAACGGTCTTGGCCGGCCGAGTGTTCGTGGGTCAGCTGTTCGGAGGTTGCGTTCACGTGCTGTTCGTGTTCCGCAGCGCGTTCCTGGGCGGTCGCTACAGCTCTGGTGCCGCCAGGACCGCCGTTGAAGCTCGCGCGCACGCCGACGTCTTCGTGGACAACGGTGCGGTCAACGAAGGTATTGTGCACGACCGTGGTGTTAACGTTGACGACTGCGGTGTTATACGCGAAATGCCCGCCGCGCCATTCACCGCCCGCGAAACCCACGCCGTGGTAACCGAAACCGTAGTTCACGCCGCCGTAGAAACCGACGTGCGGTCCCCAGTAACCGGCATGCCAGCCGTAAACGCCGCCTGCGAAGCCCCAGTAGCCCGGAGTCCAGAGGAGTCCGGCGCGCGGTGGAGCGACCCAAACGCCGGGAACCCAGTAGTAGCCTGCGTTACCGTATGCCCAGTAGCCGGGCGTCCAAAGAAAGCCTTCGGTGGGGCACGGAGGCTGCACGTAAACCGGAATTGCCGGGGGGCCTACGTGTACGGAGATGCCCAGCGCGATCTGCGCATAGGCCGAGGACGGCATGGACGCGAGCGCGAGGGGCACGCAGAGTGCAAGAAGCAGTGTGCGGATGAAAGTCAGCTTAGGCATTGCAAGATCCTCCCTTTATCGAGTTCGTTCGTTTTTAAGATTTCAATTTTTGCAGCGCTTTAGAAACCGAGCTGGGCTAGCTCCATACTTTATGTAACCCGGGAGCTGGCCGAAGGTTTCGCGCCGACTTCGCCGCGATTCCAGCAGGCGATATCACCTCAATTCACAATGATAAGGAAGGAGATGCGGCCGTGAAGCGCTATCTGGAAACGTACTCCCCCAGTCAGTAAATACCGTGGCAAGCTATTAATAATAAGTGGTTTACGGGAGACGCGGAGTTTGTCCGGCGGCAGCAAAACTGTACTTATGGGCAGCCGGACGCCAGGCGCTTCGGACAGGGACGATTGCGGCGGCTCGGTAGCAGCCCGGGGGAGCGATTGCACGATAAACGTAATGTTTAAACCGACGGCTACTGGCGCTCGCACCGGATTGCTGAGCGTCAACGACAACTCTGCGGGTAGCCCACAGACAGTGACGCTATCCGGCACGGGAGCTGATTTTTCGATTGCTGTACCCGCAGGCTCCCCAACTTCTGCGATTGTCAGCTCGGGTCACCCGGCCAGCTAGTTCACGGTAACCGGTCTGCAGGGATTCATGGTGCAAGTGAGTCTTACTTGTGCGGGTGCACCGTCCGAAGCGACGTGCGCTCTAGGCCAAAACCCCGTGACGCTTGATGGAACGACCCCGGTGAGTGTGATGGTCAACGTGACGAGGACCGCGCCATCGGATGGAGTGCTGGGACCTGGGAGCAATCGTTACTTGCCAGTGAGACGGCTGCCCAGATCTACGGCGAATGCCGTGCAAACGCCGTTGATTGCGTGGCTGATCGTAGTCTGTGCGTGTGCGGCATAATTCTGTCCGTTTCGCGGAGGCGATTCCGAACGGCTCGGGCCGTTATTGAAATTGCGCTGCTTCTCCTGGTTTTGTCCTCGACGCTGATCTTGCCGAGCTGCGGTGGATCGGGCGGCGGAAGTGGCGGGGGCGGCGGTAACGCCGACACTCCGGCAGGAACATATACTCTGACGGTGACCGCGACGTTGAGCTTGAACTCAGCGACCGCAACGCACGCGCAGAGTGTGACGCTTCTCGTCCAGTGATCGTCGTGGAACGGCGGGATCGAGTCTTGACTGTGCGAAGGATGGAGAACGGCGCGTCCGGAGAAAGTAAAATCTCCGGTGCCAGGGGTGTTATTTAGGATTTACAATGACAAAGAAAAGGGCGCTTCGGTGATTGCACCTAGGCGCCCTTTTATTTTGATGCGCTCGTCCCGCGAAGCGGAACGGATGCTGCAAACTAAGCTGCAGAGACTACTTTTAGTACATGCCGCCCATGCCGCCAGCGCCTGGGGCGCCGCCGCCGTGAGCTGCGCCGGCCTCCTTGGGTTCCTTGATGTCCGCCACCAGAGCTTCGGTGGTGAGCATTAGGCCCGCGATGGAAGCGGCGTTCTGCAGAGCGAGACGGGTCACCTTGGCCGGGTCAATTACGCCTGCCTTGACCAGGTCGCCGTACTCGCCGGTGTCCGCGTTGTAGCCAAAGTTCTCGTCCTTGGATTCGCGGATCTTGCCCAGAATGACGGCACCTTCGTCGCCGGCATTGTGAACGATCTGACGGAGAGGCTCTTCGAGGGCGCGCTTCACGATGTTGACGCCGATGGCATCGTCATCGTGCAGCTTGAGCTTATCGAGAGCCGGGATGCAGCGGATCAACGCCACACCGCCGCCGGGAACGATACCTTCCTCGACAGCCGCGCGGGTTGCGTGCATGGCATCTTCGACGCGAGCCTTCTTTTCCTTCAGCTCGGTTTCGGTTGCAGCGCCGACTTTAATGACGGCAACGCCGCCGACGAGTTTCGCAAGGCGCTCCTGCAGCTTTTCCTTGTCGTAGTCAGAGGTGGTGTCTTCGACCTGCGCGCGGATCTGACGGACACGGCCTTCGATTTCGGACGGCTTGCCGCCGCCTTCGACGATGGTGGTGTTGTCCTTATCAATGGTGATCTTCTTGGCGCGGCCTAGATCTTCGGGCTTCACGTTCTCGAGCTTGATGCCCAGATCTTCGGTGATGGCCTTGCCGCCGGTGAGCGTGGCGATGTCTTCGAGCATGGCCTTGCGGCGATCTCCGAAGCCAGGAGCCTTCACGGCAGCGCACTGCAAGGTGCCGCGGAGCTTGTTGACGACGAGAGTGGCGAGAGCTTCGCCTTCGACGTCTTCAGCGATGATCAAAAGCGGCTTGCCCTGCTTGGCAATCTGCTCGAGAAGGGGCAGCAAGTCCTTCATCGAGGAGATTTTCTTTTCATGGATGAGGATGCGGACGTCTTCCATCGCGCATTCCATGCGTTCGGGGTCGGTGACGAAGTAGGGCGAGAGGTAGCCGCGGTCGAACTGCATGCCTTCGACGACCTCGAGCGACGTTTCCATGGTCTTGGACTCTTCCACGGTGATGACGCCGTCCTTGCCGACTTTCTTCATCGCACCGGCAATGATGTCGCCGATGTGCTTGTCGTTGTTGGCGCTGATGGTGCCGACCTGAGCGATCATGTCGCCCTTGACGTCCTTATGCAGACGGCGAACTTCCTCGACGGCCACTTCGACGGCCTTTTCGATGCCGCGCTTCAGAGCCGTGGGGCTGGCACCTGCCGCAACCGCCTTCACGCCTTCGCGGAAGATGGCCTGGGCCAGTACGGTGGCAGTGGTGGTGCCGTCGCCGGCTACGTCCGAAGTCTTGGACGCAACTTCACGGACCATTTGCGCGCCCATGTTCTCGAGCGGATCCTGCAGCTCGATTTCCTTGGCGACAGTGACGCCGTCCTTGGTGATGATCGGCGAGCCGAACTTCTTTTCGATCACCGCATTGCGGCCCTTGGGGCCGAGGGTGATTTTAACTGCGTCGGCGAGCTGATTGACGCCGCGCAGGATCGCCTGGCGAGAATTTTCACCAGTCACGATTTGCTTTGCCATGATGTCTTTCTCCTATTTTTTTGTGCTGCGAGTTGGTTATCCGGTGCCAGGCCTGGGCCGTGCGTCCGGGAGTTGCGTTTAGAGCGAGTTACTTTTTGCCGGCTGCTTTGGCAGCGGGGGCGAGCTTTGCGAGGATCTCGTCTTCCTTCATGATCATGAATTCCTCGCCGTCAATGGTGATGTCGTTGCCGCTGTACTTGCCGAACAGGATGCGGTCACCGGCTTTTACGTCGAGGGGGATGAGTTCACCTTTTTCACGGCGGCCGGAGCCGACGGCGATGACTTCACCCTCTTGTGGTTTCTCTTTAGCGGAGTCCGGGATGATGATGCCACCCTTGATGGATTCCTTTTCTTCCAGGCGCCGCACTAGCACGCGGTCGTGTAGGGGCGTGATATTGACTGCCATTTGTAAAATCCTCCAATTGTTTGGTGAGACTTGCCGGGAGGAGTTATGGCGGTCAAGCGACCGTTTAGCACTCCTCGTAGGCGAGTGCTAATATAGCAACGAGGTGGAAGGGAGTCAAGGAGGAATGTGATAATTCGACGCTCACATCCGCTGTCGCTGGCTATTGCGTATCGCTTTTATTTTCATCTATTTGTGTGCCGCCAGATTTTTCCGACACTTGTTTCTTGCCTAGCGGGTCGGCGTGGGGCTAGAATCCGGGCACTGACGCCTTTGCCATCACTCTTCTATGTCCGACTGATCAGTTTAACAGCTGGGACGCTGGTTTATTTGTTTTTGCTGGCGCTGATTTTGGGGCATCGGCGGCCGAGGTTTTTTGAACGATTGCTGTTCTTCTTGCTGCTGTCGTTGTTCTTGATTTACTCGGGCGCACTGCTGGAAATCAACGCCCGTATCCAGTACGGGTCGCCGCCGAGCCTGACGAGCCTATTCGCGCAAAGTCTGATCACGCTTGGTTCCCTATTTCTTTTACCTTTGACTGTACACGCACATTTCAAGTACACGGAACAGGTCCGAAAACTGCAGTTGAATCCTGCGAGCCGGCTCCTCGTTTGGGTGACGTACCTCATTCCGTTCGGGACAGTTTGCGGAGTGTTCGTGATCTGCTACGTGCTGCATATTCGCTCGTGGCTCCCAGACCTGGTTGACTTCCAAATTTCTAACCTACCGGCCGAGCTAGCGCTTTGCGCGGGAATGGCCGCAACTCTTGAGTTTGGGACACTACGCGCCGCCGCGGATTCGATAGAGCGGCGTCTATTTCGATCGCTTTTTTCGCTCTCCTGTTTACTGACCGCGATTCTGATTCTCCAGAATGCATCTTGGAAAATGACGCCCTTGGCCTCGGACGCGTTGGCGACCGCGGGCGCTGCCGTTGGCGTGCTGCCAGGAGCTGTGCTGCTCTACTTCGCGGTGCGGCGGAATTTTTTAGAATATGGCGTGCAGCGGAATTTGATGTATGCCCTGCCGGCTACTTTTTTGGCGTTGCTGTATTTGGCGTTGGTGCGACGGGTTAGCGGATGGCTGGAGCCGGTTTTGCCGCCGGAGGCTACGGCGAGCGCGTTGCTCTTTGTGTTGATTTTTCTTTTTGAGCCGCTGGAGCGGGCGATTGGGCCGGTGCTGCATCGGCAGTTGGCGCAGCGGATGGACCGTGTGCAGAGGTTGACCTCGCAATTGCAGCAGGAGGCGCGGCAGGGGAAGGTGGCGCATCTGGTCGTGGAGGCGGAGCGGCGGATACGCGAGGAGTTTGGGTTGGCGGCGGTGCACATTTCGATTCCGCGCGATGCGGCATTGAAAGCTTTGCAAGCGCCGGGCGGCTTGGGGCACACGGCGCAGATGCGTTTGATGAAGGATGGGCACGAAATCGGAGTGATGGAGGCAGCGACTACTGGATCGTACTTGACCGGGGAGACTACGGCGGCGCTGGAATTTCTGGCGGAGCAATTGCCGGGGATGGTGGACGTTGCCCGTTTGATCGAAGACAAATTGCGGCTGGAGCGCGAGTTGGCTGAGCGGGAACGGATGGCGGTGTTGGGGCAGATGGCGGCGAGCGTTTCGCATAATTTGCGGAATCCTCTGAGTTCCATGAAAACGGTGCTGCAGGTGCAGTTGGAAAATCCGGATTTGCCGCTGGACGTGCGGCGCGACTGTAGGTTGATCGTGGGTGAAATTGATCGCATGAGCGCCAAGCTGACGCAGCTGCTGCATTACGCGAAGCCGACCGTGCATGGCGAGCGCGTGGCGGCGGTGGCTGTGGCGGCGCAGACGGCCTGGCTATTCGGGCGGGACGCGGAGCGGCGCAACGTGCGGCTGGAATTTGAGAAGCCGACGCACGAGATTATGGCGCAGGCATCGGAAGAGGCTCTGAGCGAGGTGCTTTCGAATTTGATTGTGAACGCGATGGAAGCGCAGCCGGACGGCGGGCGTGTGCGCATCAGCGTGGGGCGTTATGACGGCAAGCTGGATATGGTGGTGGACGACGACGGTCCGGGAATTGCGGCGGAACTGCGCGCGAAAATATTTCAGCCGTATTTTACGACGAAGGCGACTGGGACGGGGCTGGGCCTGGCGATTGTCGCGCGGCGGATTGAGGAATTGGGCGGGACGCTGGCTGTGGAGAGCCCGCTGCGTCAGGGGAAGGGGACGAGGTTTCATTTGACGCTGCCGCTGGCGGAAGGAGACGGCGCGACGTCGGATAGGGCCGAGCGCGGCTAAAGACGTCAAAGGCTCGGCGAAAAGGCCACCGGGCGGAAGGCGCTTCGCGCCGTCATTGTTTTGTCGTGGCTAAAGCCACGACCCAGCAGGCATTTGTAACGGCGCGCTTTCCTAGGCGATCAGTGGTTGCGGTAACACCGATGGCCGTCTAAAGACCGCCGCTAGCAAGGCTGTTTGTTGCAAAGGACTAGTCGATGCGAACAATTTTGTTGGTGGATGACGAGAGTGCGGCGCGGTATGGGACGGGGCGGGCGCTGGAGAAGCAATATAAGGTTGTCGAGGCGGGGTCGGCTGCGGCGGCGCGCGAGGCTTTGGCTGCGGCGACGCCGGATTTAATTCTGCTGGATTTGGTGATGCCGGGGGAGGATGGGCTTTCGTTCCTGCGGTGGTTGCGGGAAAACGGGCCCGACGTGCCGGTGCTGGTGGTTTCGGCTTTGGATACGGCGACGACGGCTGTAGCAGCGCTGCAGAGTGGCGCGGCGGATTACATCGTGAAGGGATTCGATATCGAGGAGTTGCGGCGGCGCGTGGGGAATTTGCTGCGGCTTTCTGAATTGGCTGATGAGAATACGCGTTTGCGGCGCGAGCTGGTGGCCGACGGGCAATTCGGACGAATGCTGGGGGCTTCCGATGGGATGCGACGCGTTTTTGAGATGGCCGAGCGGGTGGCGGCCACCGATGCAACGGTCTCGATTCTGGGCGAGAGTGGAACCGGGAAGGATTTGCTGGCGCAGGAAATTCACGAGCGGTCGGCGCGGCGCGGTCGGGCGTTTGTGGCGGTGAATTGCGCGGCGCTGCCGGAAAATTTGATCGAATCGGAATTATTTGGGTACGAGCGCGGAGCTTTTACTGGGGCTGCGCAACAACGGAAAGGAAAATTCGAGCTGGCGTCGGGCGGGACGATTTTTCTGGATGAGATTGGGGACATGCATGCTGTGACGCAGGCGAAGGTGTTGCGGGCGTTGGAAAATCGCAAGATCGAGCGGTTGGGTGGGTCTCATGCGATTGACGTGGACGTGCGGGTGATCAGCGCGACGCACCGGGATTTGGCGGAGGAAATTGCGGCGGGAAGATTTCGCCAGGATTTATATTACCGGCTGCGGGTGGTGACGCTGGAATTGCCGCCGCTGCGCGCGCATAAAGAGGATCTGGCGATGCTGGTGGATGCGTTCTTGGGGCAGCTGAGTGAGCGGCACAAGCATCGCGCTCGCGTGAGGCCGGAAGCGATGAGCCTGCTGCGGCGTTACGATTGGCCGGGGAACGTGCGGGAATTGCGCAACGCGCTCGAGCGGACGCTGGTGTTGTGCGACGGTGATGAAATCACTGCCGCGGATTTGCCGGAGGAGATTCGCGACTTTCGCGGCGCGCGGGGCGCGGTCGGGGCTGCGCAGAAGGCGGGGGATGATTCTTTTTTGGGCGAGGCGGATTTTCGCGAGGCCAAGCGGCAATTTGAAATTGTTTATTTGCGGCGGAAGCTCGAAGAGCACCACTGGAATGTGTCGCAGACGGCGGCGGAAGTGGGATTGCACCGGCAGAGTCTGCAGGAGAAATTGCGGGAGCTTGGGATTCAACGGCCGGGGAAGTAATGAGCGAGACAGTTCACGTTGCAACGGTAGCGGGATTTATTTTGGCGGGCGGGGAAAGTTCGCGCATGGGTGTGGATAAGGGCTTGCTGGAGATTGCGGGCGTGCCCATGATTGTGCGGGCGGCGCGATTGGTGGAAGCGGTGACGGGCGTGCCCGGGGTGGTAGTGGGGACGCCGGAAAAATATGCGGGATTGGGATTGCGTGCAATTGCGGATGCTTGGCCGGGTTGCGGGCCGCTGGGCGGGATTGCGACGGCGCTGCGCGGGTCGGGGGCGGAGTGGAATCTAATTTTGGCGTGCGATCTGCCGCACTTGACGCGCGATTGGCTGGAATATTTGCTGCAGCGCGCGCGCGATTCCGCGGAGGAGGCAGTAGTGGCGATGAATGTGACGGCGGCGAACAAGCGCGGAGCGGAGCCCCTTTGCGCGATGTATCACCAAGGCAGCGAGCCGGCGATACGGCGGGCGCTGGAGCGGGGAGTGCGCAAGGTGACGGACGGCCTGGCGCAATTGCGTGTGGAAATGATAGAACCAACGAAATGGAAAGCCTTTGATTCCGACGGGCTCCTATTCAAGAATGTGAACACGCCTGCGGATTATGCAGAGGCCAAAGCGAAATTTGCCGGGCGCGCGGAAAAATGAGCGAACACTATTTCGAATTCAAAAATGTTTCGAAGGCGTTTGACGATAACGCCGTGCTGAAAGACGTGAGCTTCTTCGTGGAGCAGGGCGAGACGGCCGTGATCATGGGCCGCAGCGGCGTGGGGAAATCGGTGTCGTTGAAACTGCTGTTGGGATTTCTGCTGCCGGATTCGGGGCGAATTATTGTGGCGGGGCAGGACGTGACAGATTGGACGGAAGAACAATTTTCGCAGATCCGGCGGCGGGTGACGATGGTATTTCAATCGGGCGCGCTGTTTGATTCGTTGACGGTGAAGGAGAATGTGGCGTTTCCGCTGGAGAGCCGCAGCGATCCGGAAGCGCCGGAAAAAATTGATGCTACGGTGAAAGGGCTGATGACGGAGCTGGAGGTGGCGGATTACGCGGATCGTTTGCCGGCGGACTTGAGCACGGGTGCGAAACGCGCGGTGGCGATTGCGCGCGCGCTGGCGGAAGATCCGGACGCGATTCTTTACGACGAGCCGACTACTATGGTGGACCCCTTGATGGCCGCGTACGTGGCCGACCTGATCGTGAAATTGAAGGCGAAGCTGCACAAGACTTCGATCGTGGTGACGCACGACACGCACCTGGCGAAGAAGTTAGCGGATCGTATTCTGTTCCTGCAGGAAGGGCGCGTGGGGTTTTTCGGCACGTGGAAGGAACTGGAAAATTCCAAGGAGCCGTTCCTGCGAAATTTCTTGGCGCAAGATGAAATGATTCCCGCGTTGGACGCCACCGAGTGAGTCAAAACCCCACGGCAACGGGCGCGCCTGCCCTCGCCGGGAAAGGCAGCGATCCGAAATCCCAGCTGCGGCGCGTGATGGGATTCTGGGACGTGCTGCTGTTCAACATTGGCGCGGTGCTGGGGCCGCGCTGGATTGCGGCTGCGGCGCACAACGGAACTTCTTCCATCAGCTTGTGGATTCTGGCCGCGCTGTTCTTTTTCCTGCCGACTACGTTTGTGATCGTGGAATTATCCACGCGATTTCCGGAAGAAGGCGGATTGTATGTGTGGTCGAAAGAAGCGTTTGGAGATTTCCACGGATTTATAGCGGGATGGACGTATTGGGTGTACACGTTTTTTTATTTTCCGGCGCTGCTGATGGCCAGCGCGGCGATGGCTGCGTACATTGGCGGAGGCAGCACGGCGTATCTGGCGCAGGACCGGACGTTTCTGGTGGCTGGCTCGTTCGGATTGCTTTTTGTGGCGGTGGCGCTGAACATTGTCGGACTAAATATAGGAAAGTGGCTGCAGAACGTGGGCGCAGTTTCGACTTACGTGCCGCTGCTGATGCTGGTGGGGATGGCGGCGTACTTGTGGCACGGGCACGGATCGGTGACGCATTTCACTTGGCGCAACATGATGCCCACGTGGGATTGGGGCACGGTGAATTTCTGGCCGCAGATTGCGTTTGCCTTTGTGGGACTGGAACTATGCGCCACGATGAGTGAAGAGGTGCGCAATCCACAGAAAACTTTGCCACGCGCGATTTTTGGTTCGGGAATTTTGATTGCGTTGATTTACATTGCGGGAACTTTTGCGGTGCTGTCTATGTTGCCTGCGGATGCGGTGGATCCGAAGAGCGGAGTGTTTCAGGCGCTGACTTCAGGTTCGATGCTGCTGCGCATTGTATTGTTTGGCGTGATTGCCGCGATTCTGGTGACCGTGGGAAACGCGGGCGGCGTCGGGGGTACAGTGGCGGGAGTGGCGCGCGTGCCGTTTGTGGTGGGGATTGACCGGTATTTGCCGGCGGTGTTCGGGCGGATTCATCCGAAGTGGAAGACGCCGTGGGTGGCGATTCTGGTCCAGGCTTTTGCGACGGGCACCGTGCTGCTATTGGGGCAGATTAGCGACAGCCCGAATACTGCGTATCAGGAATTGGTGGATGCGGGGACGATACTCTATTTCATTCCGTTCTTGTATATGTATGGGGCGGTGATTCGGCTGGCTTATCGCGGGGATCGCGGGGCGAATGAGAACGAGGTCTTGATTCCGGGTGGGAAAATCGGAGTTTGGCTGATGGGGATTTTGGGATTTACGGTGGTGCTGGGGGGGATTGTCTTGTCGTTGATTCCGCCGGCGGAAGCCGAGAACAAGTGGGTATTTGAGGGTAAGCTCGCGGGCGGAAGTGCGTTTGCGATTTTGTTTGGGTTGGTGCTTTATTATCGCGGCGTGCGTGCCAAGTTGCGGGATGCTGGGGCGCGTTAGGCTCGCGAAATTCGTGTTAGTGGATCTTGCGATTTTGCGTGTGTTGTTTTGTGGCGAGCGAGAAGCGCGGTTCGATTTTGTTTTCGGTTGCGGTGGATCCCGCCACGCGCGCTGCCACATATTCTCCTACGGAGGGGCCGTGTTTGAAGCCGTGGCCTGAGCCACCGCCTACCAGCCAGACGTTGCTGAAATCCGGGTGCTGATCAATCAGAAAATCTCCGTTGGAAGTATTTTCGTATTGGCAGACGCGCGTTTCGACGATAGGCGCGTTTTTCAGGGCAGGGAAGCGGCGGGCGACGAATTCGCGCGCGGATTCGACGGCAGCTACGCTCGCGACCCGGGATTGCGTGTCGGGATCGACCGGCGCACCGTGATGATCGTCGGCAACTTTCAAGCCGCGATTTTCCAGATCGGGCATGCCGTAAAATTCGTCTTTCAGATAGAGCCAGGTGGGCAGGGCTGCTTGCTGGAAGAGAATCTCGCCTTGCGGGACTCCGAAGAAAATAATTTCCTGGCGCGAGACGAAAATACGCGGGCCTAGCAGATCGGGAAAAAGTTTGGCGAGCCAAGGGCCGCAGGCGTAGACAAATGCGCCGGCGCAAATATTTTCACCGTGTGTGGTCATGAGTGATGTAGCGCGGCCAGTGCCGAAGGGCGCGAGTGCGGATGCAGCGCGATATTGCACGCCGAGTTTCAGGGACTCTTCGACTACGGTTTGTACCGCGCGGCGGGCCATCAGGACGCCGCTTGCAGGTTCCAGGATGCCCCAGGCGTTGTCATCAAACGCGATTGCGGGGTAGTGCTTGCGCAGGCCCAGCAGTGAAAGGCGTTCGTGGGGAACGCCGTGATTTTGCAGAGCGGTGAGGGTGTCCATCGCGTAGGGATATTTGTCGTGAGCGATCCACAGGACGCCGGTGGGCTGAAATAATTCGGGGCGGCCGGCCTGCGCGAAGATTTCCCTCCAGCGAGGAAGCGCGCGGAGGGACCAGCGGGTGTAGATTTCATCCGCGCCGTAGCCCATGCGGATGATGCGCGATTCGCCGCCGGAGCTGGCACGGGAGTTGGCGGGGCCGTAGGCATCGAGCAGCGCTACGGAAGCGCCGGATTTTGCGAGGCAGTACGCGGTCCACGCGCCGAAGACCCCGGCTGCCGATTACGGCTACGTCGTAGGATTTGCGATCGGTCATGCGGGGACGCCGGAATCAAAATGCCGGCGAGACGCCGGCGCTACGAGAGGCGGTGCGCGCATCAGAATCCTTCCTCGACTAGATGTCTTACGGTGAGGTGTGACGGCTGCTGTGATTTTTCATTGTGCAGGAGGCTTTCGACGTATTTGGCGAGGATGTCGGTTTCGATGTTGATGGCGTCGTTGACGGACATGGAGCGGACGTTAGTGTGCGCGTGGGTGAAGGGAATGATGGCGATGTCGGCGACGCCGTCGTGCCAGCGCGCGACGGTGAGGCTGATGCCGTCGAGGGCGATGGATCCTTTTTCGGCGACGTAGCGGCGGAGATCTTGTGGGACGCGGACGGAGAGCCACCAATTTTCACCTTCGGGCGTTAGGCGGGTGACGCGGCCGATGCCGTCCACGTGGCCTTGCATGAAATGGCCGCCGAGGCGGGCTCCGGCTGCGAGCGGGCGTTCGAGATTTACCAGGTGACCGGGTTTTTTTTCGCCGAAATTGGTGCGGCGGAGCGTTTCGCCGGAGAGGTCGGCGGTGAAATGGTCTGCGGTGAATTCGACTACGGTCAGGCAGCAGCCGTTTACGGAGATGCTGTCGCCTAATTTTGTGGAGGCTGCGATTGGGGAGTCATTTTCAAGAGCTGAGCCAGCAGTGGCTGTGCCACGCAAGCTGATGCGGAGGCGGCCGCCGGTTTCGGAGTGGTCGAGGGATTCGATTTTGCCTACGTGTTCGGTGATGCCTGTAACATTTGTTTTCAGATCCTGTCATCGGTATCGGCGCGGCTTACTTTGGCGCACAGGCAAGATTGCCCACGCTACGTTAGCCGCGCTTCCGGTGCTGCTGGTAAACGTCGTGAAAGTATCCTTCGACAACGAAATCGGAGCCATATTCGGTCAAACGCAAATTCTTAAGCGACGGAGACTTCGGAAACCAGCGCGATGGGATGCCGGCCATTGGTACGCCGCCCGTGCCCATGATTTTGGGAGCATAGAAGAGAATCATTTTGTCCACAATGCCGCTTCGAGCGCCGCGCCGTTTAGCTCGGCACCGGCTTCGAGCAAGACGTTGAGGATCTGGCGGCGGCCAAGTTCTCGGATCACGGCGTGGAGATCGACACGGCCTCGGCGCGCGCGAACGCGGAAAACTTCGACACCGGCGCGGATCAGGGCGCGAGCTTTCGGTGAATCGGGTGATTGCGTGGTGAACACGACTACGTCGTTTCTGCGCGCATTGCACGAGGTGCGAGCGCAGCGGGGTGCGCAGGCGTGAATCAACTATGGCGCGCAGGAGTGGGCGGCGGCGCGGCTCGCCGGTGCGGTCGGTCATGCGCGGGTTGTCGGCCAGTACCGTGCCGATACCGGTGAGCAGCGCGTCGGCCTGGTGGCGGAGGCGCTGAACTGCGTCGCGCGATTGCTGGCTGGTGATCCATGTGACGCTGCCGGCTTTTTGCGCGATTTGACCGTCGAGGGTGAGCGCGGTTTTCAGAGTTACAAACGGGATGCCAGTTCGAATCCATTTGGCGAAATCTTCATTGGTTTCCTGGGCGTACTGTTTGTAGCTTTCAATCACATGAACTTCCAATACCGGCACGTTTTAGCTCGCGGCAATCCGCGACCAGACACTGCAGGATTTGGATCGGCTGCGGGTGCGTACACTGCCTTTATTCCCGCGCCGATGATGGCTTTGGTGCACGGGCCGGTGCGACCGTGGTGCAGCAGGGTTCGAGGCTGACGTAAAGCGAAGCACCGCGTGCTTTCGGACCTGCCTCCCGCAGCGCAATGATTTCCGCATGGTCGCGCCCGTCGTAAGTGTGAAACCCTGCGCCCACTTTCAAACCATCTTTGACGACTACCGCGCCGACGCGAGGATTTGGGTGAGCGAGTGCCATGCCGTCGCGGGCAAGCTCCATCGCCTCACGCATCCAGTACGAGTGAGACGCTAGCGGATCGTAATCGAAGAGCGAGTTGACGTAGGTTTGCGCATCGAATGGGACCAGGTCGTCGATTTGTTCGCCTGTGCCGACGAAGCGGATCGGCAGATTCAGTTCGCGGGCGATGGCTACGACGATGCCGCCTTTGGCGGTGCCGTCGAGTTTGGTGAGCACGATGCCGGTGACGCCCGGCATGGCTCCAGAATTCGCGGGCCTGGTTGAGGCCATTCTGGCCGGTGGTCGCGTCGAGGACCAGCAGCACGTCGTGCGGGCGCGCCGGGAATTACTTTGGCGGCGGTGCGCTTCATTTTTTCCAGCTCGGCCATCAGGTTGGATTTGGTGTGCAGGCGGCCGGCGGTGTCCACGATGACGACGTCGGCGTGGCGAGCGCGCGCGGCGGTGAGCGCGTCGAAAACGACGGCGGAGGGATCGGCGCCGGATTTTTGTTTGATCATTTCGACGCCGGAGCGGCGCGCCCAGATTTCGAGTTGCTCGATGGCGGCGGCGCGGAAAGTGTCGGCGGCGCAGAGCATCACGGTGGCGCCTTCTTTTTTCAGGCGATTGGTGAGTTTGCCGATGGTGGTGGTTTTGCCGGTGCCGTTGACGCCGACGACGAAGAGGACGCGCGGCTCGTCGCCTGGTTTGCCATCGGCGTTGGGTCGGATTGGCAGCAGGTGCGGTAAGAATTTTCAGGATTTGATTCTTCAGTTCGCGTTTCAGCGCTCCGGGTTCTTCGAGTTTGTGTTCGTTCACTTGCTGGCGCAGGGCGGCGAGGACTTCTTTGGTGGTGCGCACGCCGAGGTCGGCGCTGAGCAGCGCGGATTCGAGTTGCTTTAGTAGTTCGGGATCAACGGGGCGGTCGCCCGTGAGCAATTGTTCGACGCGCGCGGAGAGTTCCGAGCGAGTCTTGCTCACGGAATCTTTCAGCCGTTCGAGGAGCGTGGGTTCGGGTGGTCCGAAGAGGGAGATCATGAGTTGTTGCCGCGCTCGGCGGAACGTTTGATTGTAGCAAACGGAGAGTGATTGGTGAGTAGTGAGTGGCGATTCGTGGTGAGCAGCCAGCGGCTAGAAGGACGATGCGCAGCTAGAGCGGGAAATTAAACTTCGACCAGGGCGGCGCTTAGGCGGAGGCGGCCGGAGGCTATGGCGGCGTCGAGGGCGGCTACCACGTTGGGATCGAATTTGGAGATGGCGAGGGAGCGGATGCGGCCGAGCGCGAATTCCAGGTCCATGGCGGATTGGTAGGGGCGATTCGTGGTGATGGCGTCGAAGGTATCGGCGACGGCGATGATGCGCGCCATCATGGGAATCTGATCGCCCGAGAGGCCGTAGGGGTAGCCGGCGCCGTCCATGCGTTCGTGGTGCAGTTCGATGCCGGGGAGCATATCCTTCAGCTGAGCGACCGGACGCATGATGTTGGCGCCCTTGCTGGGATGCTGCTTCATCAGGTCGAATTCTTCGTCGGTCAGCTTGCCGGGCTTTTTCAGGACGCGATCGTCCACGCCGATTTTGCCGACGTCGTGCAGCAGCGCGGAAATGCGCAGGCGATCAATCTCTTCGGAGTCCAGGCCCATATACTCGGCGATGATGATGGAATATTTCGCGACGCGGCCGGAGTGACCACGGGTGTAGGGATCCTTTTCGTCGATGGCGGCGGCGAGCATGCGGATGGAGCCGAGGAACAGCTCGCGATTTTCGGCGGCGGCCTGTTTCAGGCGCTCGACGTACTCTTCGATGTCGCCGGCCATGTGATTGAAAGTTTCGGCGAGCTCGCTGATTTCCGCCGCGCCTTCGACGCGCACGCGCTCGTGGAATTCCGCGCGGCTGATGGCGCGCACGGATTCGACGAGACCGCGAATCGGCCGCGTGATGCCCAGCGCGAAGAGATATCCGAACAACAGCGCGACCAGCGTGACGCCCACGACGAAGCTGAGCGCTTGCGCTGTGAGTTCTTTCACGCCGGCGTCAATGCGCGCGCTATCCAGGCTGCGTTCGGCGATGACCGTCCACCGTAATTCCGGGATGGTGCTGTAGGTTCCGATCATTTCGACGGGCCTTATTGTTCTTGTCCTGCTCGACGAAGTGCATGGTTTCGGTGGCGCGCAGTTCCTGCGGCAATTCCTTCAAGTGGTTGACGATCGGAGAACTGGAGGTCACGTCGCGGCCGGGAACAACTTCGGCGGAATCGGGGTGCGCGACGATGTGGCCGTGCCCATCCACGATGAAGACGGTGCGCTCGCGCACGCTGGCATCGCGAATGCGCTCGAGCAGACGGTCAATGGAAACGACCGAGGCGATCATGCCGGTAAATTGGCCGTTCAAAGAGAGCGGCACGGAAACGACCAGCGCCGGGCGATTGTTCTTGCCGAGCGCGAAAGATTCGCTGACGAAAGGAAGTCCCTGAATGCTGGCGGTGAAAGCGCGTTTGAGTGCGCCGCCGACGAAAGGATCCTGATCGGCGTTGAAACTGCCGGCGGATTGGCCTTTGGCGAGCTGGTTGACGGCGGTGACGTAGAGAATGTTCTGATTATTTTCGACGAAGCTTTGCAGCAGACGCGCGAGTTGGGGCGCGTGCGCGGGATCGTCCACATTTTCAATCCAGCCGGTGAGAGCGAGAACCTGGCGCTGGCTGAGAAGTTGTTCGCGCAAGTTTTGTTCGAACTGCAGAGTTTCGCTGGCGAGCGAACGGGTGATTTCGGACTGCTGCACGCGCTCGGTGTCCTGCAGTTTTTCTTCGCTCAGGCGCAAGCACCTGGCGGTGGTAAAGCCATAGCGGCGTGATGCTTACGAACAGAAGGGCACCCAGCACAATCCAGAGGATGCGCAGGCGGCGGGTCGTCTGCTGCTTGAGGGCTTCTGTGGGCACAAGAATCTCTTCAGTAAAATGCTAGCGAACTGGGGGCCGCGATACAACGGGACGATAGTACTGGGGTTGGCGAATAAGATACAGAGCTGAGGGGACTTATGCAGTGCGCGGAGCAGGGGCGGGCGCGAGTGACGGGAGGTTAGTCGTCGTTTTTTTTGCCGAAATTCAGGCGGGGTTCGTCTCCTGCTACCAGGCGCGCGATATTTGCGCGATGTTTGTTGAGGACGAGCAGGGAGATCACGACGGTACCGAAGGAGACGCATTCGGGAGGCGCGTGGCCGGGGGCGTAGAGGAGGTAAACAAAAAGCGGCAGTGCGACTGCGGCGGCAATCGAGCCTAGCGACGAATAGCGCCAGAAAATTACCACTAGCAGCCAGAGCACGATTCCGGCGGCGACCGCTTGCCAGACAGATTGGCAGGAAAACGCCGAGGCCGGTGGCGACTCCTTTGCCGCCTTTGAAATTGAGCCACATCGGGAACATGTGTGCCGACGACGGCGCAGACTGCGGCGACCATCATCCAGCGAATATTGCCGTCGGTGAAATGCGCGGCGAGCCAGACGGCGGAGTAGCCTTTGCCGGCGTCGAGCAGCAGGGTGAGAATTCCGGCGAATTTTCCGGCGTTGCGCGCGACGTTGGCGGCGCCGATATTGCCGCTGCCGATGGCGCGGATGTCTGGGCCGCCCTGTGCTTTTACGATGAGCAGGCCGAAGGGGATCGAACCGAGAAGATAGGCTAGCGGCGGGATGAGCCACGCAGTGCTGACGAGAATCGAGTTCACTTCGTTCCTTCCACAAACGCGAAATGCGGCGAGCTTACTGTATTGCGCGCCGGATGGTTTCAGCACGCTTTCGAAGAGATGAAATTCGGATTCGCGCGCTCGCGCCGAAATCATACGACTTCAAGGCGTCGGCCGCACGCACGAGATTTTCCAGCGCGTCGTCGGGCTCGAGGCGCGCAAGAGTGAGATGCGGAGAGAACGTGCGCGTTTCGCGGGCGAAGCCGAGCGGCTCGAGCGCTTCTTCGACGGCGGCGGCCAGTTCGGCGAGATTGGGAGTGGCCTGCACGCCGCACCAGAGCACGCGCGGCTTGAATTCGTTGGGGAAAAAACCGAGGACGCGGAAATCCATGGCGACCGGTTTGCGCGGAGCGAATCGGCGCGAGGGCTGCGCGGATCTCGGGAAGCTTTTGCGGATCCGTTTCGCCCAAAAATTTCAGAGTGACGTGCATGGATTCGGACCGCACCCAGCGCGCCGCGCGGCATTCGGATTTCAGGCGCTGCGCGAGTGTGGCCAGGGCGTTGCGCACCGCGCTGGGCAAGTCGAAGGCGACGAAAAGGCGCATGGCTTTGGCTCAGGGTCTGGCGGGAGCGGGAAAAAGATAGTAGCGGCGCACGGCGTCCAGAGCGGATTGCGCGGCGAATTGGCGAATGCGTTCGCGATCGCCGGGAAAGCGATAGGCGCGTTCGCGCGGGCCGTGCTCGTCGGCGAGGCCGATGTGCACCAGGCCCACGGGTTTTTCCGGCGTGCCGCCACCGGGACCGGCAACGCCAGTGACGCCGACGCCGAGAGTCGCGCCGGTGCGTTTGCGGATACCGTCGGCGAGCGCGAGCGCGACTTCGGAACTGACCGCGCCTTTCGATTCGATCAAACTTTGCGGAACGCCTACGAGTGAAATTTTCAGCTCGTTGCTGTAGCAGATCACGCCGCCCAGAAAATAGGAGGAGCTGCCCGGAACGTTGGTGAGGCGTTCGGAGAGGGTGCCGCCAGTGCAGCTTTCGGCGACGGCGATGGTGGCGCGATTTTCGGTAAGGACGCGCGCGACGACTTCTTCGAGGGCTTCGCCGTGCTTGGAATAGAGATGTTCGCCGAGCGCGAGGGCCATGCGGTCCGTTATTTCGTCGAGAAGTTTTTCGGCTTTGGCTGCGTCGCGCGACCAGGTGCGCGGATGCAACTGCGTGCCGGTGGGCGCGGCGAGGATGGTGGTTTCAGTGTCGGGATAAAGCTGATAGAGCGGGCGGACGCGCGTTTCGACGTCGGATTCGCCGAGGCCGGTGGTGCGCAGGTCGCGAGTGAAGAGGCGCTCGTCGCCGGAAATTTTCGCGAGGCGAGGGCGGACTTCGGTTTCGAAAATTGATTTGAGTTCGTGCGGCACGCCGGGAAGCAGCACGATGATGTGACCATCGGCTTCCAGCCACAGGGCCGGAGCAGTGCCGCGCGGGTTCGGAAGGACGGTGGCGCCTTCGGGGACCATGGCCTGGCGTTTGTTTATTTCGGGCATGGTGCGCGCGAAACGGCGGAAGCGTTCCTGGATATCGCGCACGATCGCTTCGTTCATGTGCAGCTTGCGGCTGAGAAGTTCGGCGACAGTTTCGCGCGTGCGGTCGTCGTCGGTGGGGCCCAGGCCGCCGCTCGCGACGATCAGGTCCGCGCGATCAAGAGCTTGGCGGAAAGAGGAGCGCATTTCGTCGCGCGAATCGCCGACGACGGCTTTGTGGATGACGCGGATGCCGATTTTGTTGAGTTCGTCAGTGAGCCAGAGGGAATTGGTATCGAGGCGATAGGGCGTGAGCAACTCGGAACCGACGGCAATGATCTCCGCATTCATGTAGAAATGTTGTACTCGATGAGGAGCGGGGTGTGCAAGTCGAGGACGGCACTGGGGAAGGTCTTAGCGCTCGTGGAGGTCATCACGTCTCGCGGGAATTTTACCGCCAAAGTCAAAACCTTTGTCGAGCAAGGCTATAGCCCGTCATTTGCAGTGCTGGTAGGTTTGTTCGTCGCCGACCAGGATCTCGATTGGACGAGTTAGCAGGGAGCTGGTTGAAGTGGAGCGTCGAGCTGCGATGATCTTGGCCTTCGGAATGGTTTTTCGGTCGAGACGGATCGTAACGTTACTGCTGTGCGTTACCCTTGTAGTTGCCATGGTCTTCCTTGTATCGGTTTATTATACGCGCGGCAGCGAAAATCCTGACTCGCGTTCGACGTTTTCTGAAAGTGAGATGGTTGCGCGCCCACCTGGTGCCGATGAAATGTTGATTTTTGCCTGCTAAATATCTGAGGAGTCTATGCCCCATGCTGACGAAACCTCGCTGGCTACTGCATCTGGAAGGGGCCAGTATTTTCGCGCTGACGCTCTTTCTGTACGGTGCGGGACACTTCCATTGGTGGCGGTTTGCGCTGCTGCTGCTCACACCCGATCTGTTCATGCTGGGTTATGTGGCGAATCCCAAGATAGGCTCGGCCGTCTATAACCTCGGGCACACTTCGTGTGTGCCGATTTTGTTGTTAGGCGTCGCGATCGCGGCTCCGCTTCCCGCGCTTGAGCCTTACGCCCTAATCTGGCTGGCACACATTGGCATGGATCGGATGCTGGGCTTTGGTCTGAAATATCCGACGCGATTCGGCGACACGCACCTCCAGCAGGTGTGAAGCGAAGCCCGCCGCAACCGATCCGCGCGGTTGCGCTTTTATCTAACGCTTCACGGGTGTGAGGCCTAGTGCTCGGATTGTTTGCTCGCGGGCGGCAGCGGTTTCGGCTTGATGAATTTGGCGGGGTCAATCGGGCCGTTTTGTTGGACCGTTTCGAATTGGATGGTCGAGGTGTCTCCTGGTTGGGATGTGGTGACGCGGAAGGGAACTTGGACGCCATCTACGTTGCGATAGTCAGAGTAGTCAATTTGGGTGGGGTTGCGGCCTAGCGGGGTTTCGGCGTAACGCACCATGCGGACGAGCAGGCCAGATTGCTCGTCGAAATATAATTTTACAGGGGGCTGGCCTTCGCGGATGGCTAGGAGCAAGTAGGCTTCGCGGTCGTTTATTTTTTCTGGATATTCGAGGCGCAGCTCGGGGAAGAGTTGCTGCATGTGCAGTGGGAATTGCAGGTCGGCGTCCATGCGGGCGGCGACGATGTCGGCATCGTGCATTTCGCGCGGCGGGCGGTTGGGCGCGGTGGACCAGCCTGATTGGCCGTCGAAAGTGGAGCCGATACTTTCTGTGCCGGACGTGTGGCGGACGATGGATTGCTTGTCGGGGGCTTGCGTGAAAATTTCGACGGTCTGCGGCTGGTCGCGGAAAGTGGTGGAGCCCTTTTCCACGCGCGTGGTGATTTTTTCGATTGCTGCGGAGCCGCCCAGTGCGTGGATGTAGTTGTCGAGCAGCTGGGCGACGGTGGGCAGGTTCACCGGAAGTTTCCGGACTGCGGCGGAGTTGCCAGTGCCGGCATTGCCAGCGGCGGAATTCAGCGACGATTCGGGGCCGACCGCCGGAATCGTCAACGGATTCGGCGCGCCACGATGGCAGGAATAGCAGGTCACGTCGCGATGGCCCGCGAAATTATTTTTGTTGAGAGCGAACGTCATCTGCATCATGTCGCGCGCGATTTGTTTAGGCTCCTTGTCGTCCTTTTCGAAATGTCCCTCGACGTGGCAGAACGTGCATTCGACTCCCAGCGACGCAGTGATGAATTGCATGGCGGGAATCACCTGGCCGGCCGGGACGTCTTTAAGCACTTCAATATTCTTGTAAACATGTTCGGCAGTTTTCGCGGCCTCGCTGGTGGTGGATTGCGGCGTGGCTGGACCGGCAACGGGCATGGGCGTTTTATCCATGGCCGCTTTGATTTCGCGCGCGAGCGCGTCGGCCTCCGCGGCGTCGCCCTCCTTCTGGTATAAGCCCATCAGCGTACTGGCCGCGGGCAGATATAAAGGATCGAGCGTGAGAGCGCGTTGGAGGTGCGCGATGGCACGGTCGGCGTCGCCGGACGCGACGTAGGGCGATGCAGCGCCGGCTTCGGCGAGTGGTGAATTGGGATCGAGCTCGAGCGCGCGTTCAAATGCGATTTTGGCTTCCGATGTTTGCTGCGCGAGGAGCAGAGCTTCGCCAATCCATTTGAAAAATTCGCTGTCGTTGGAAAATTGCGCCTGCACTTCTGTAAGTGTGCGATAGCCCTGCACGATGAACGGCGAAGATTTGCGCTGCATTCCGGCGTCAATGTAAGCGATGCCGAGATTGCGCGTTCGAAGATCGGGCGAAGGCTCGCGCCACGCGGCGATGCCGGAATCAGATGGAGCATCGGGCAGCGCTTCGGAGCGGCGCTGAATCCTGTGATCGGTGAAGGCGGAATGGCCGCCGTCTTTCGCCTCGCGTCGCGGCATGTGGCAGGACAGGCAGTTGCTATCTTTCGCGGGATGCGCGCCAGCAGTGGGAAATTGCGCCGCGTGGCACGTGAGGCAGACTGAGCGATAATAGGCGACGGACTGCAGCGGCTTGCCATTCAGATTATTGTGCGAATGATTGGCCGGATCATTGTGCAGACTAGGGTGCGGATCGTGGCAAGTGCCGCACCACAGGCGGCCGTTGCTATTGCGCGAGCAGGCGCTGAGCGCGAGTTGCTCTACATGACTGATCACTTTGAACGCGCCTGTGGGATTGGCGTCATGATAGGTCGTGAATACATCTTCGGCGCGTTGGCCCGGGACGAAGTCGCCGAGATTTTTTCCGGGATTGGGTACGCGCGAGACTCCGAACAAGTGGCATTGCTCGCAGATGCTGTCGCGAGCGGCAGGCTCCAGCTTCGCGGGATTAACAATATTTCCAGCGCGCGGATCGGCAAGATGTTGTTGCGCGGGACCGTGACATCGTTTGCAGGTGATTGCTTCCGCCCTTGCGGGGAATATCGGGGATCGGTATTCGTTCAGCGTTTCGGACACGTGCAGCTCGGTTCCGGAATGGCAGAGGATGCACTCTTCGCGCACGGGGCGCGTGAAATCGGGATCGGGCTGATTTTCGTAACCCGGCGCTAGATCGTAGGACTGGCGGCTTTTGTAATACGCGACCGGAGATTGGAAAAGGTGGTCGCCGATGTCCAGCAGATAGCCGCTGGCATGATTTCCGGAGCCGACGACCCAATCAATGTGGTATTCGCTTTGGTCGCCACCATTCTCCCAGCGCTGCCAGTAGCCGGTGGGCGTTGAGTACATGGTGATTTTCGAGCCGTTAGCGGTCACGACGCCGTCCGGTTCCCGGCCGGGGCGGCGCAGGGAATGAGCCATGGCCGAGCGAGCGTATCCCGCGACTTCGCTGGGATGGCAGGTGACGCAGCGACCTCCGCCCGTGGCCGCTGTTGCCAGCTGCTGCTCGGGAGTTGGTGCGTTGCGCTCCGCCGCGGTGTCGCCAACGGCTTGACCTTGTGCCGGGAAAACATAACCGAGAAAAATCAGAGCGAGCAGGAGCGATCGCAAGAGGAGGTGTGCTGCGAGCGGGAGAGGAGATCGCTGGTGGATGTGGCCGGGCGGTCCGTGGCCGCGATTCCCGATTGGAGCTGTGAGGGGAAGAAACATCTGGGGTTGTGACGCGAGCCCGATGAAAATGGTTTCCGGGCGAGACACGACGGATACGGAAAGCTGTGGAGTCGCGCAGGGGCTCGCCGGAATCGGATGGCTTGTACGAACTGGAGACGATAATGGAACAAAACCTGCAGGACACCATAGCGTTGCTTGCGCGCACGCCCGCGTCGCTCGATGCGCTGCTGCGCGATTTGCCGGAAGCGTGGACGTTGCGAAATGAAGGCGCGGGCACGTGGAGCGCGTTTGATGTAGTCGGGCATCTGAATCATGGCGACCGCGCGGATTGGATTCCGCGGGCGAAGATGATTCTGAGATTTGGCGAAACTCGCGCGTTTGAGCCGTTCGATCGTTGGGGGCAAGAGCGCGAAAGCAAAGGCAAGTCGCTGGGACAACTGCTCGATGAGTTTGCGCGCTTGCGTTCGGCGGCGCTGACTGAACTACGCGCGATGAATCTGCAACCGCAGGACCTGAAGCGGCGCGGGTTGCATCCTGCGCTCGGAAACGTGACGCTTTCGCAGTTGCTGGCGACTTGGGCGATCCATGATTTGACGCACTTACACCAAATCTCGCGCGTGATGGCGCATCAATATGACGCGGCGGTGGGTCCTTGGCGTGCATACCTTGGTGTGTTGCAGTGCGCCGGACATAGCGCGCCTTAACGCTGGTTCCAGCGAGCGATGCGAAGTTGCGATGCTGCCGGGTCGGTGAGCTACGGGCCGGCCCGGAACGTTGTGCTGCTGCGCGGCGGGGCTTATTTCAGTGGTCGCGTGGAGGGTCGAAAACGGAAATGTCGAATACGATTGCTGCGCCGGATCTTTCTTCGCGGCCCTTTCGATTCATTTCCGAGCGGACAATGCTGGCCGCGCCCGAACTACTTTTTCGCGCGTGGACGGAACAGTGTGATCGCTGGTTCGCGGTGCTGGGCACGGTGTTGATGAAAGGTGAAGTCAATGCTCCTTACTTTTTCCAGACCGAGCACGCTGGAGCGCGGCATCCGCATTACGGGCGGTTCCTGCGATTGCATCGCGACTGGCTGGTGGAATCAACCTGGCTCACCAGTGCGACCCACGGCGCTGAGACCGTGGTGACCGTGGAGCTTCGCCCGCACGAAGGCGGCACGCATCTGCGACCGATGCACGCAGGATTTCCGGATGAGGATTCAAAGAAGCGTCACGAACAGGCTTGGCCGATGGTGCTGGCGCAGCTGGATGAGCGAATGCAATGCCAGACGTGAGATTCGCGGCCAGTGCGGCGCAAGACCGGATTTTTTGCGCCGTTCAATGACTTTGCGCGAACGCTCGACGCACTGTACCGTCACAACCTACTATTGCAACCGGAGGCGCGTACGTGTCTGACGAAAACGATTCCGAGCGCCGCGAAGGATTGCGCTTTGCGCATACGGGCGAGACGGCGCCCGCTGGCTCGGAATTGGGCGCTGCGCCAAATTCGCGGCCGCCGGCGGCCTCGGTGCGCGCTAATCGGAACCGGCTGCTGCTCTGGGCGGGGGTCGCGTTCCTCTTTCCGGGGCTGCTGGTTTTTGCATTGCATCGGCAAGGCAATCCTTCCGATGCCGTTTTCAGCGTGCGCAGCGAATTGCCGCTCAAAGCGTGGTTCGCATTTTGCGTGGCGCTGGCCACTTGGATCGTTTCGCGCATGGAGAGGCGCCCGCTCAGCGATTACGGAATTCCTCCGCGCGGTATTTTCGGATTGCGATTCTGGGAAGGATGTCTCTGGGGCTTTGCGATGCTTTCCGCGATCCTGCTGGTGCTGCGCCTGTCCGGCCATTTTGAAATTGATTCCGTTGCGCTCGCGGGAGGCGCGCTGTTCCGTTACGCGCTGGGTTGGGGCGCGGTATTCCTGGCGGTGGCGGTGCACGAAGAGTTTGCGTTTCGCGGTTACTGGCTGTTTGCTTTCGCGCGACGTTTGGGCTTTTGGCGGTCCGCGCTCTTTACATCGCTGGTATTCGGCGCTGCGCATCTGGGGAATCCGAACGAAAATGTTCTGGGCATTCTGCAAGTTGTACTGATTGGGCTAATTTTTTGCCTGATGATCCGGCGGACGGGCACGCTGTGGTTCGCGTTAGGATTTCATGGAGCTTGGGATTGGGCGGAAACATTTTTTTACGGCACGCCGGACAGCGGCTTGCTGGGCGTGGGCCGCTATCTGAACACCTCGGTGCGAGGACCGAAATGGCTGACGGGAGGTTCGGCGGGGCCGGAAGGCAGCGTGATCGCGTTTCTGGTGCTGCTGCTTTGCGCGCTGCTGGTGCATTGGCGATTTCCGAAAGCCGTGTATCCGGATCGGCCGGTTTAGCGGAGCAGCGGCACGCACCGTGTCGCGCGAGGCGTGGTAAACTGCACATCGCTGTCAATCCTCCGGGCTGCTGCGCTTTTCGGGCGCGACCACAATGAGGAATTGCCGTCCATCGTCGCTGGTTCCGGCTCGCGGAACTGCTCGCCGTCAAAACAATTCTTGGTTTGGTGGTCTCGCCATGCTGTCCGCGGTCGCGGTGCTCATCATTTTCGTGACTGCGAACGCCTTCCCCGCGAAAACCTCGCAAACAAAAGAAAAAAAGCCGCCGGCATTGCATTGGGATCCGCCCAATGTGGATGCGCTGCTGCCGTCGATTTCCGCTACGCCGCCCTGTTCGCTCACCGACGTACTGAAACAAGCGGGAGCGCGCGCCACGGAACTAATTGCCCATCTGCAGAATTTTAATGCGCAGGAACGGATCCGTTATTCGCAAACCGACGAGATGGGCATGCCGGAAATGGTGCTAGACGCCAAGTTTGATTATCTCGTGGATATTGGAGAGACAGCGGCGGTGCCGAAAGTGCACGAAACGCGCACGCCACTGTCCGGTCCGGCAGACGCGTCGCTGGGCGCGACGGCGGACCGGGGATTGGCGATTTTGGCATTGATCTTTTATCCCACGCTGCAAGGCGATTACGATATGCGCTGCGAAGGCTACACCGAGTGGAATAGCCAGCCGGCCTGGGTGATTTATTTTCGACAGAGCAAAGCGAAACGTGCGCGCACTTTTGGAATCCGCACGAGCGCACAGACTTTACCGGTGAGTCTGAAGGGCCGCGCTTGGATTGCGGCCGATTCCGGTCAGGTGATGCACCTGGAAACGAATATGATGCATGGGCTCGCCACGATCGGATTGCAGGGCGGCGCGGTCTCCGTGGATTACGCACCGGTAAAATTTCACACGCAAGATGTGGAATTCTGGCTGCCGCAATCCGCTATCGCGTATTCGGACTACGGCAAACGTCGCATGATCTTCGGCCACACCTTCACCGACTTCCAACTATTTACGGTGCAGACCCAGCAAGTGATCGGGAAACCAAAGACGCCGTAAACGAATTTCGCGCGACGCCGCCGCCGCGCGTGCCGATTACGGGCACGTTTGGAAGTCTTTTTGGATTGCGAGGGGCCGCACGGGAGCCGATTCATTCCAGTTTCTCGCCTTGATGTCTGATTCGAGAGCGGCGATGCGTTCCGATGCGGGAGGGTACGAGCGAATATATTCCTGCAGCGCGCCGAACGGCAATTGCGCGATTTCGCCGATAGGCGATCCCGGAGCCTGTTGCGGCGATTGTTCTTGTAGTTTTTGAAACCGCTGCAGCAGTTTGATGATTCCGGAGGGCAAATATCGTGCTGCAACCGCAAGCTCGAGTCCACCGCGATCCGCTTCCAGTTCCTGTTCCTTGGTGTAACCCGCTTTGAAAATTTCCACTGTCGGCCGTCCGAACTGATAAACCCCTTCGAGGCCGAGTTTGCGGCTGGCGAGCTCGCACTGCAATCGTTCAATCGCGTGGCGATCATCCACGTGGGTGAATTCGTGGCTCAACACGGCCGCTAATTCGTCCTCGGAGTCCATCATAGCGCAGCGAAGGCGCGACCATCGCGCCCACGTATCTGAACTTCCCGAGCGGTAGTCGCTGTTGAGGCTACGTTGGGGACTGGCTTCTGTTGTTCCGTGGCGCCGATTCATACGTTTTGCGTGATCGGTGTAGCCACGATGTTGCCGGAGAGTGCGAATCGCTGATTCAGATAGCGCGGAGCCAGCCTTCGAAGATGTCGGACCAGGCGTGGGCTAGGATGTTGGCGCGGAGATTGCGGCGCCAGGCAGCTAGCGCGCCGTAGAGGATGCCCAGGGCGGCGATTACAATTACTTGTTTCCAGCCTTGGTAGGTGTGGGCCAGGCCGAAGATTGTGCCTTGCAGGATTACGGCCGCGGCGATGCTGCGGGTGGCGGCTTGGAATTGTTTTTGCAAGTAGCCGCGGAAGACGATCTCTTCGCCGATGCCCGCGGAGACGGAGAGCAGAATCCAGAGGGTGACTTCTGCGAAGCCTGACGGCGGTTGGTATGTTGCGCTTGCGGCGGGGATGCGTTCTACGGCGCGGTGTACTAGCCATGCGGTGAATTCCCACACGATCCAGAAGGGGATGGCGATGGCGACGTCCGTTGCTACGTCGCGCCAGGTGTTCCAGCGGCCGCCGATTAGATCGCGCAGGTGGCCGCCTCGCCAGCGGACTCCGGCCCAGGCCCAGTAGGCCATGCCCCATTCGCAGAAAATCAGCAGCACGTATTTCAGGAGAACCGCGTTGTCCGAGGCGTTTGGCTGTGCGGATTCTGGGGCGATGGTGCTGGACGGCAGGCTGGCACGAAAACCGAAGTACGCGAAGATTAGCAGGATGGAGAGCGTGTGCCAGGGCGCGGCGATCAGACGGGGTGGTGGCGTCGGAGTTCGCGCGGGAGCGATCGTGGATGGGTTGTCGTTCATGCGTTCACCGCAGAGAAGATACATGAGGATATGGAGAGATACACAGCGGCACGAGGAAAAATTGCAGGGAATTTTGTGATGGGTGCAACAGCGGTTGAAGACTGGCGTTCCGTCATCCTGAGGAGCGCAGCGACGAAGGATCTCTGTTCGTTCACGGCATCGCCCAGCACGCGACATCGAAGAGAGATCCTTCACCGGCTGTCGCGGATTCAGGATTACGGCCGAAACTCTTTTCGCATACGCTAGGGAGGACTAACCGTTCAGCGGTAGGCCCTGGACGTCCCAGTCGAGGGAGTAGAGCGCGTTGTTGGTGGTGATCATGGCGCGGCGGCTCGGTAGCAGAGCGAGGCCTACGATATTGCTGCCGCTTACCACCAGCTCGGGCTCGGCGTGCGGCGTCAGGCGCACGATGCCGCGCTGGCCGCCCAGCGATGCAGCGACGTAGAGATTGCCGGCGCGATCGAAGGCGAGCCCTTGCGGGCGGCCGAGGCCGCGGAAAAAAGTGCTGACTTCGCCGGCGGGATTGATGCGATAGACGCGATCGAAACTGGAAGTGGTGGGGCCGGTGACGTAAAGCTCGTCGGCGGAGCTGAACGCCAGATGGTAGGCGGCCATGGAAGGCTCGAGCGTGGCGAAGACGAAAATTTCGCGCTCAGGACCGATTTTGAAAATTGTGCCGCTGCGATCGCCGACGTAGAGATTGCCGGCTTTATCGAACGCAAGGCCGGTGGCGATGCCCATGCCTTCAATCCATTGCATGGAGCGGCCGTCGGGCGAAACGCGATGGATCGCGCCATCGTGGCGGCTGGAAACGAACAGGAAACCTTCACTGTCAATCGCCAGACCTGTGGGATTCATCATTTCGGTGATGAACGGCTTGATGGCGTGATTGGCGGTGACTTTGTAAAGCGAGACGGGAACTTTCTGGCCACGCTGGCCGCTGAAGGTGACGTACACGTTGCCGTCGGCGTCCACCGCGGGGCTGGCGACGGGGTGAAGATTGTCGGCAACTTGCGTGCCGAGCGCCAGCGGGAACGGCGGGCTTTCCACGCCGGCCATTCGCACGCGGACGGTGCCGCCGGCGGCTCCTTCCGGGACGCGCGCTATGAGAAGATTTTCCGCGGCGAGGACCAGGCTGGCTTCGGCGGCGCCGAATTGCACCAGCGGGCGCGCGTGGTTGCGCGTGCCGAAGCCGCTGCCGTGAATGGCGACTTCGCCGCCGGGGAGCGCGGCGGCTGGCTTGATGCTTTCGATTCTGGGAGTCGCGGTCATGTTCGCGTTCAGGCTTATGTGCCGGGGCGCTAGGTGCTGACTCTGATAGCTTGCACTAAATTTCGGCTTGTGTCATTGCGCGCTTCGAAAACCACGACCCACAAAGATTCTCGCTACAGGCCGGCTATGCGCGCGAGCCATAGGCCGATGGCGGCGTAAATTCCCGCGATCCAGTCGTCCGCCATGATGCCCCAGCCGCCGGGCAGCGATTCCGCCTGGCGCGCTGGGAACGGCTTCCAAATATCGAATACTCGAAAAAGTATAAAACCCAAGAGCAAATATTTCCAGTTAAGGGCGGAGCGCATTAGGACAAATCCTGGTGCTAATGTCGCATACCGAAGTTCCGGAATCTTCCACCAGATGGGTACACCGCTCCCGAGCAGCATAGTCAGGAATTGTCCCGACACTTCATCTATCACGACACCAGCTGGATCCTTTTGGCGCCAAAATTCTGCGGTGCGTTGAGCGGCCCAGACTCCCACTGCCGAAATGAAAAGAAACAGAACAATGTAGGCCCATAGGAATTGATCAAAATGCCCCGGCGCGATTTTGAAATAGAAGTCACCCTCAGAGCCGTGCGCCAGCATCTCCGGGACGTCTGAACCGAACCAGAAACACGCCGGAACCGCGAAGAGAACGCACCCGCCGAGCGAGCCCCAGGTACCGGGAGCTCTCGGGAGGTAGCCGAGGCCTGCGGCGGTGGCGATGAAGAGTGCGAAGCGGGGCTTCCGTTGGCCTGCGGATTGGCGCGCGATGGCTGGGTTGGCGCTGGGCAATGCTGACGCTGTTGTGCTTGATGCGGAGGTATCGTCGGACGGGGAGGGGTCAGTTTTGGCGCTCATTAGTTTTTGTGTTCGTCGGGGGATTCGCGGGTGATGTCCTCGAAGAGCGTATCGTCGTTGGCTGGTTCGCTAATCACGTATTTTTCGCTGGACCAATTGCCGAGGTCGTAGAGTTTGCAGCGCTCGCTGCAGAACGGAAATTCCTGGTTGGCGTCCGAGTCCGTCGGCTTCTTGCAGATGGGGCAGCGGAATTTCATGCGGTCAAGAATACCGCAAAGCGCGCGGCGATGCGCGTGCGATCAGGTTAGTTCCGACCAGGGATCAGAAATAGAGCAGCGAGCAGGAGGCTTATCGGACCCCAAAGTAAGAACACCACTCTCGTCGTAGTACCGTTCGCAACGGCAGCGCGATCGCGGACAAAAAGATAGATCCCGTTGAGAAGGAGCAGAAACGGGAACCTGCCGCGTTTTCCTTCGGCTGGATTGATTTCACCAATCATCCGTACCATCCAAAATTCCGAAATAGCGGCAGAAGTCCAGCAAAAGACTCGAGCGGCAAGCCGTAAAGGAGGCCTAGCGACGCGCTACGCGAGAATTGCGAACGGAGAGGCTGGGGCCGGCGTTTGACGGCGGGTTGATTCTGGCGCCGGGGCTTCGAATTCGATGGCGCGGCCGATCAGGTCGTAGTGCTTGGCTTCGGTGATTTCGATTGTGGCTAGGGTGCCAGGGAGCGGCAGGTCGGCGGCGTGGTTCACGCCGGCGAAATCGGTTATGTACACCTTGCCGTCTATTTCGGGGGCCATGCCTTCGAGGCGGGCTTCCCAGATGAGGTCGGTGTCTTTCGAGGGACCTTCGAGCATGACCCGCAGGCGCTGGCCGATTTTATTTTTCAGTTTCCGTGTGCAGATTTTTTTCTGCAGGGACATGAGCGTGTCGCGGCGGCGCGCGATGGTCTTGGCGTCCACTTTATTTTCCAGCGTGAAGCTTTTCGAGGTGTCTTCGTCGGAATAGGCGAACACGCCCATCCAATCGAATTCGGCGGCGCGCACGAAATCGCACAGCTCGCGGAAATCGTTTTCGGTTTCGCCGGGAAATCCGACGATGAAGGAAGTGCGGATGGCAACGCCGGGAATCGCTTTGCGCGCTTTTTCCAGCATTTTCAGGAACGCGTCGCCGCTGGAGCCACGCTTCATGCGCGCGAGGACGCTGCGACTGGCGTGCTGCAGCGGAACGTCGAGATATTTTGCCAGGCGCGGATGCGCGGCGATGGTATCGAGCAGACGCGGGGTGATGCGATTGGGGTAGCAATAGAGGAAGCGCACCCAATGCAGGTCTTCGATTTGCGCCAGGCGCGCGAGCAGTGTGGCCAGGCCGTCGCGCAGGCCGAGGTCTTCGCCGTAGAAAGTGGTGTCCTGGCCGATCAGCGAAATTTCGCGCACGCCGGCGGCGGCCAGATTTTCCGCTTCGCGGATCACGGATTCGAAGCGGCGGCTGCGGAATTTTCCGCGCAGCTGCGGAATCACGCAGAAAGTGCAGGGGTGGTCGCAGCCTTCGTTGATCTTGATGTAGGCGGTGTGGCGCGGCGTCGCCAGAATGCGCGGCGTCGCGTCGTGATACAGATACGTGGGCAGCTCGGCGCTTCCGAAATTTTCAGAATCGTCCGGCCGCAACTGGCCTTCGCAGGCCTGTAGAATGTTTTCGATTTCGCCGGTGCCGATTACCGCGTCCACTTCCGGAATTTGCTCGCGGATGTCGTTGCGGAAGCGCTCGACCATGCAGCCCGCGACGATTAACTTTTGCGCGCGGCCGAATTTCTTGTACTCGGCCATTTCCAGGATGGAGTCCACCGATTCCTTTTGCGCCGGCTCGATGAAGCTGCAGGTGTTGACGACGAGAACGTCGGCTTCGCTCGCGCGAGGCGTCAGCTCGTAACCAGCGCGCTCTAGAATACCCATCATCACCTCGCTATCCACGAGGTTCTTCGGGCATCCCAGGCTGACGAATCCGACTTTCGGCATGCAGAGCGGTCCTTTGGCGTGTTGCGAAACAGCCAATTCTACCATAGGGGTAACACGCGGCGATGAACGCAGATGGGAATGCTAAACGGCCGCAGATCGCCGGCACCGTTAGCCCGGGTCACATTCCAACATAGCACGCTGGCGATTCCGAAAATCAGCGGAGGGACGAGCAAACGCGTGCCAGTGTTCACACCGATGCGCTCGTCCAAGGTTGCGGCGAGCAGCGACATAAATCCGAGGGTCATCGGAAGGCGGTCCCACACGAGGCGAGCGTCGTCCGGCTGCAAATGATAATAAGCGGAACCGAAGGCAGTGAGCGCGACACCGGCGAAGAAGATCAGGTAGGGCCAGCGCTCACGCGGATCCAGAAATCGCTGGCCAGAATGCGTCGTCGCGGAATCGCTTAAGACGAAACGCACGCCGAGCAGACCTACGATCAAGAAAAACGCGTTCGATAAAACGTCGAAAGCGTTGTGAACTCCGGCTAGCGCGCGAGAGTCGGCGAAGTGATGATAGTTTTCGCTCTGGGGTATCGGTGGAATCCAAAAAAAGCGATGGTGACAGCGGCGATGGTGACCCACAGCACCAGCACGCGCCAGTTCATTTGCTGGAGAGTTTGCCGGCGCGGGTGAATTCGCGGATCGCGCCCAGGAGCGCGGACATTTGTTGCGCTGGCGCGGGGCGGTCGCCGAAGCGGGCGGATTGGTAGAGTGCGGTGAGCTGCGCGACGGGTGCTGCGATTTCGGCTGCGGGGATGGCGGCGGCGAATTCCAGCGCGGTTTGCGATGGCGATTTTTTCCAGCCGCGGCGTTCGAGCAGGCGCAGCATTTCGCGGTACTCGAGTGTGGCGAGCGACGCGGTGACGTCGCCGGTGGTGCGCGCGCGCAGGCTCCAGCGCGCCATCAGGTAACCAAACATGCTGCGGCCACGCAGGTATATCAGCAGCGCCACCAGAAAACTCAGAATGCTGGGCAGGAAATACGGCGAGGCCTCGGTCTTTTTGTCCAGCTTCACGATAAGCTGTAAAATCTGGCGCTGTTTGTCCTGGTAGTACTTGCGCGCGCCCTCTCCCCAATCGCGCGAAGTTTTCTGAACGCTCTGTGCCAGCGTGATCTGGTGGCCGAAATCGTAGTTGATGATCCACTCGCCCCAGGCGTATTGAAACCAATCCCAGTACATGCTGATGCGCTCGAGCATGCCGCCGTGCTGCTCGTTTCCTGGCGGAGTGGGATCGAAAGTGATCCAGCCGTAGCCGGGAAAAAACACTTCTACCCACACGTGCGCGTCACTGGCGCGGACGATCCAGTCGCCGCCGACGTCGTTGTACTCGCCGGGAAGAAATCCGCCGACGTAGCGCGCGGGAACGCCCAGGTCGCGCAGCATCACGGTCATGGCAGCGGCAAAATATTCGCAATGGCCGGCGCGGCGCGTGAATAGAAAATAGGCCAATGGATCAGCGGAACGCGGGCCGGTGAGATCAAGCGTGTAGCGGTAATGAGTTCGCAGATACAACTCGATCTTCGCGGCTTTGTCGTACTCGTTGGCCGAGCCGGCGGTGATTTGTGCGGCGAGTTCCTTGATGCGCGGATCGAGGCGCGGAACCTGCAGATACGGGCCAGTGATCGCGTCGGGAAAATCCGGGGAAGCCAGCCGCAATTGCGGCGCGGGGATGATCGGAAGATTGGATGTGGCTTCGTATCGAATTTTCGTGTTGTTGTGAAAAGGATTGGAGAGCGAGCCGGTCTGATCGAGAATCAAGTATCCGTTGTGCTTTTCGCCGCCGAGGCGTTCGGTGTCGTTGGAAAAGCGGCCGCGAACGGATGCAACGCGCGGCGCGACGAAGATGGCGTCAGTGGCGATCGGCTCCATCAGCACGGTGTAGTGCAGTGGGACGGAAAAGCCGGGGGGCAGCAGAGGCGCGTCCATGCGATATGTGTCGGCGGGATCAGGAGAAACAATTATTTGTTCGCGCGGCGGCGTGAACCAGCGGCGTCCATCGAAATTGGTAAGCACGATGCCGCGCCAATGAACACCTTCGGCAAGGGTGGGGTCGCCGTCAATGTGAATGCGCATAACGACCGCGCTGCTCTTCTGGATTTCGCCGATTTCGCCGAGGGTGACGTCGTCGCTGAAACCGGTCATTAGTTTCGGCTGTAGATTCAGCGCGCTCAGATAGCCGGTAGTAACGCGCGGCAGCATGAAAAATATCACGGCGCCGATCGCGAGCGTGCCGAGGGCGACCAGCGCGGAGGTCAAGCCCAGCGCGCGATTCAAACGATGCGCGAGCGGCGAGCCGGACTCGAGTGGAGGCGAGACAGCGTCGTTGGCGCCGCGACGAATTTCCAGCGCGACGAAAGTGGAAACGGCCAGGACTAGAAAAATTGCCAGAGCGATCAGGAATCCGGTTTCAACGGTGAGAATCGCCGAAGCCAGCATGCAGGTGACCGCCAGCATGGCAAGGAACGCGTAGTCACGGTTGCTGCGTGCGGAGAGCAGGCGCACCAGCGTGGCGAAAAGCATCAGGTGAATGGCGGCCAGCAGCGCGGAATAGAGCGCGGGATTCGGCGCGCCTTGCGAAACCGTGCGCGAGAGCACCCAAAGGTCAATCGGGAAAAATAAGAAATACGCGAGGACCAGACCGGTGGCCGTGCGCACGGAAAGTTCGGGGCCGCGTCCGCGCCACAGGCGGCCGGCTTTGAAGACGAGCACCACGACGGGAATTGCCGTGGAGAAAATGTCGAGTTTGCCGGTGCTGATGACGGCGAAAATGCCCGTCGAGACCAGCAGAAACAGCGACACTTCGAAATAACGTTGCACCGCCGGGAGCGGCGGAGCGCTGAGGCGCGCGGTGGAGGCCATGGACGTTTCTATGATAGCAGCGGGGAACGTGGAGTGGATTGCGCGGCGGGTTTTGCGGTGTCTATCGTGTCATGGGTGGTCTGGCGGCGGTACGTCGACGCTGTGGGTTCGATGTCGAATGGACGGTTGCGGCGGCGATTTTGCGAGTGGCGCTGGAAATGGGGAGCTTGCTGAGATTCTTGAGCGACAGGATTCGGGTGCGGGGGAGTTTGGGTAGTTCGCTGACTTTGGCTAGAAATGGGAGCAGGGTGATGTTGCGAAAAGTCACGCCGTGACGGGCGGCTGGTAATGGTTCTAATGAAATTCCGGTGATGGAGAGCGTTTTGTTTAGATGCGCTGCTAATTCTGCTTTCGGATGGAGCGTAACTTCTAGGGCGGGGAATTGCCACAGGCGGGAGAAAAGCACTGTGTCGTGCGCGCCGGGGTCTTGCACGAGAAGAGTGCGGCTGTGCGGATCGCGGAGAATTGCGGCTGCGATTTTCAGGTGGACTGGGGCGCGTTTGCGGCGGGGGGCGGGGATTTTGCTCGTGAGGCCTTCAGCGAAAGCGCGGCAGTGGCGTACTACGGGACATTCTGCGCAACGAGGAGATTGCGGCGTGCAGATTACTTCGCCTAGTTCCATCAGTGATTGATTCCAATCACCTGGGGCTTGCGACGCGAGGAAACTTTGCGCGGTGACGGTGAGCGCGCGCCAATTTTTCGGAACGCGCAGGTCTCCGCGAATCGATTTTATGCGGGCTAGCACTCGAGCCACGTTGCCGTCGAGTACGGCGAGCGGGACGTCGTAGGCGATGCTCAGGACGGCTGCAGCGGTGTACACGCCGATCCCGGGAAGTTCGAGCGCGACGACCAGATCGCGTGGGAATTGTCCGTTGTGCTGCGCGACGATATTTCTTGCGGCGCGATGCAGATTGCGGGCGCGGCTGTAGTAGCCGAGGCCGGACCAGAGTTTCAGGACTTCTGCTTCGGGCGCGCGTGCGAGCGATTGCACGCTAGGGAAACGCGCGAGGAAACGCTGGTAGTAGGGCATCACCGCCGCGATGCGGGTTTGTTGCAGCATTACTTCCGCGACCCAGATTCGGTAGGGGTCGCGGCTGCGGCGCCAAGGCAGGTCGCGTCGGTGGGCGCGAAACCAGGCAAGCATGCGGCTATGAAAAGTTTTGAGCGCGCGGGCGGTGAGGGGCGTCATCATGCGGCAGGTATTCTCGCACTTTTTTGTGCAGTGTGGCGCGCTGGGAAGAGGTCAAAAGACTTAACACGGAGGGCATAGAGAAACTGTGGAGAAAAATCTGAGAAAGAGAAAGGCGTTTACCGCAGAGACGCAGAGTGCGCAGAGAAAGGCAAAGGCAAAAAGCCGGCGAGCCGCCGGCGCTGCTTTTACAGCGAATTGAGAAACAGAAAATAGGAGGAGGACCATAGCGCCGTGGGGATGGTGTTCTGGGGGCGGGCGGTGAGGATGATTTTGAAGACCGCGCGCTCGGGGGCGAGGTCGTCGAGGAACTGTCCGCCCAGCGCCGAAACATCCGGCTGAATGCTGGCTAGCTCGCGCAGGGCGTCGTAAATGATTTCGGCGGAGGGAGCCATGGGGGTGGTGAAACGGTGCGTGCGGAATTGCAGCGCCGCATTGATTTCGTTGAAGTGCCAGGCGATGCAGGCGGCCATGGAAACGGCGCGTTCGAAACGGGCGGCGTGTTGCGCAGCGGCGTGCTCTGCATTAGCTTCGGATTCGCCGGGCGTGGTGGGCGGCGGCCCGATGTAGGGGTCGAGCACCAACATCACGCGACGCTCGTCCTCGCGCGCGAATTCGCGGACCATCAGTCGTCCGGCGCGCGCGGTGACTTTCCAATCCACGAAGCGGGCGCTATCGCTCGATAGATAATCACGCAGGGAGTGCAGCTCGTGTCCGCGGCCGCGAAAATTGCTGGCCATTTCTCCGCTCAGCAGCGGAAGAACTTCGTAAAAATGGTCGGTAGGCACCACTTTCGGATAGACGGTGATTTCCAGCTGCGAATCCACCTGGCGGGTTTTTTCGAAGAAGCCGAAAGGGAATCGAGTGCGGATGCCGAAAGCGTCCTGGCGATAATTGCCGCGATGCGGAAACGTAAGCTCCACTTTCTGGCGCGCGGAGGCTTGCCGCGGGATGTACGGAAAAAATACGGGGCGCGTCAGAATCTGGCCCACATCTTTTTTGTTTGCGCCGACGACGCGCAAAGAAAACGACGGCCACGCCTGCTTCTCGTTGCGCAATTCCAGCTCTGCGACCACCGGCTGCTCCGCGAAAACGTGCTCGGGCATGTCGAATTTAAGTTCGATGCCGCGCAGCACCGCACGGGAAAGCGCACCGGAAATCAGCAGCCCCGCGATCGCGCAGGAAAGCAAGATCCACAGCAGATTGTTGCCGGTGTTAACGCACGCGAGAATCAGGATCGCGACGACGCCGAGGTACACCATGCCTTCGCGCGTGAGGCGGTAATCCACTTGATAGACGATCCAGCGCAGGCTGGTGCGCCGCGCCAGCTTGGGCACGATGGTGACGGCCACCCATCCGGCAAGGGCTAGTGCGATGGTGGTGCTGATGGCGGCAAGTGTGACGCGGCCTTGTTGCGCGACGGCAGCGGAGAATAGCGCGACCAGCAACGCCACGGAAAGAACCAGCATGGCGATGGCAAAGTGCTGCCAGCCGTGTTTGTCGCGGTCGCGCCACAGGCGAAGGACGAGCGAGTCGGCCATTTTAGTTACACAGGGACGCGGGTGGTGTCGAGGATTTCGCCGAGGATGGCTTCCGCCTGCTCGGATTTTTTCTGCGTGGAGACGTAGCGCGAGCTGACGACCACGCGATGTGCAAATACTGGAACGATGAGCCGCTTGAAATCGTCGGGTAGACAAAAATCGCGGCCCAACAGGAACGCGCGAGCTTGCGCCGCGCGATGCAGCATCACGGCGCCGCGCGGGCTCACACCCAGGCTCAACTGTTCGGTCTGGCGCGTTCGCTCCACAATTTCCAGCGCGTAGTCGAGCAGACTTTCGTCCACTTTCACCTGCGCCACGGATTCCTGCATGGCGACAACGTCGGCTGCATCCATCAGCGGCGCGATTTTTTCCACCGGCCCGTGGCCGGCATTATTTCGGATGATTTCTTTTTCGCTTTCCCGCGACGGGTAGCCCATGCGTATGCGCATCAGGAAACGATCGAGCTGCGATTCGGGCAGCGGGTAGGTGCCGTGATGCTCGATGGGATTCTGCGTGGCCAGCACCAGAAACGGATTGGGCAGCGGGTGCGTGTGGTTATCTACCGTAATCTGCGCTTCGTTCATGGCTTCGAGAAGCGAGGATTGCGTTTTCGGCGTGGTGCGATTGATTTCGTCGGCCACGATGATGTTGGCGAAGATCGGCCCGGGCTTGAATTCGAATTCCTGCGTCGCGGGATTGAACACGCTGACACCGATGACGTCGCTCGGGAGCAGGTCGGAGGTAAATTGTATGCGCTGGAATGAACAGCGGAACGAACGCGCGAGGGCCTGCGCGAGCGTAGTCTTGCCGACTCCCGGAACGTCTTCAATCAGCAAGTGGCCGCGCGCGAGTAACGTGGTGAGGGCGAGCTGGATGACGTCTTCCTTGCCCTTCACGACGCGCGTGATGGAGCGCAAAAGATCGGCGAGGCGCGTGCTGGCGTTGTTCGTAGTTGTTTGCAATTCGCGTGGCCTTCTGCTACAAAAATAGGTTGCCGCTGCTTCAGGGAACGGCCATGCAGGTTGCGGCTACAACCGCGACGGCCTATTGTAATTTTTCGGGGATTTCGGTTCAGCCCCGGAAGTTCTGCGCAGCGTGGGCGACTAGCTCAGTGGTTAGAGCGCTCCCCTCACACGGGAGAGGTCCAAGGTTCAAGTCCTTGGTCGCCCACCATTCGCCTTTCACCCCACCGTTCAGTTCTACCACCAATCGTTAGACGAAGCGAAAAGCGGAAGGGACAGGTGTGTTCAAAAAGTCTTGGGGTTGCGCTGCCGTGATAGGCTTTGGGTGACTTTGGCTGGCCAGTACCATGCATGGGCTTGGGGAGCACATGATGAACAGCGTTTTGCGATTCATACAGGTTTTTGCGTTGGGTACTTGGGTGGGGTCCATCATCTATTTAAGTTTTGTGGTGGCGCCGGGGGCGTTTGGGGTTTTGCAGAGCCGCGATCAGGCTGGGTTGATGGTGGGGTATTCGCTAGCGCGGTTGCATTACATCGGGATGGTCGCGGCTGTGCTGTATTTAGCGGCGGGCTTGGCGCTAGGGCCTGCGCTGAAGACTTTGGTCCAGCCGGCAATGTTGGGCGTGATCTTGATGTTGGGGTTAACGTTCGTGTCGCAGACGCGCGTGACGCCGCGGCTCACGGAGTTGCGAACCGAGATGGTTTCGGTGGATGCGACGCCGCAAGGCAATCCTTTGCGGGTGGAGTTTGATCGGCTGCATCGGACGTCGGTGCGAATTGAGGTGGTAGTCTTGCTGATTGGGATTGCGGCGGTGTTTCTTACGGTGCGGAGCGCGGGAAAGTAGAGATCACTACCAGAGAGATCCTTCGCCCGCGTTCGCAGGCCCACTATGACGGCACGCGACAAGGGCGCGAGACGCCGCGCCTTACGACCGTTTTCTGGTTCTCGATGTTTTCTTCTCCACGGAGTGTCGCTTCGCAGGGGACTTTTTGTGCGCTCTCTTCAGCTGCTGCTTGCGCTGCTTAGGTTTCGTGCGCTTCGTGATTTTGCGCTTTTTGCCATAGTGTTCTACGGCCCGCCACATGTACCAGCTGGCTACGGTGCGATAGGGGCGCCAGCGTTCGCCGAAGGCTGCCAGTTCGCGTGGCTTGGGGATTTCTTTTTTACCGTAGGCCAGCGCGAAACCTTTTTGCACGCCGTAATCGTGAATGGGCAGGACGTCGGGGCGGCCCAGGCGGAAGATCAGAAACATTTCGACGGTCCATGCCCCGACGCCGCGAACCGAAATCAGGCGCTCGACCAGTTCTTCGTCCGACAATTGACCGGCGGCTTCGAGCGTAGGCACTACGCCATCAATGGTTTTCTGCGCGAGATCTTTCATCGCGGCGGCTTTTGCGCCGGACAGTCCCGCCTCGCGGAGCGTTTGCATCGATAGCGCGAGAATTTCTGCGGGCGTGGGGCATAGGCCGTTCGAGCCGAGCGCTTTAATGCGCCCGTAAATCGTGGCCGCGGCTTTGCCCGAGATGCTTTGGTAGACGATCGCTTCGAGTAGCGATTCGTACACACTGTCGCACTGGTCAAGCTGGAATCGGAACGCGCCGGTCTTGGCGATCACGCGCGCCATGCGCCGGTCTGTGCGCGTGAGATGCTCGTGCGCTTTGACGTGGTCAAACGGAAGCGGAATATTTTCAGTCATGGGAATGGGACGCCGGTGAAATTCCGCCGATGGCTTGTCCAAACGCGAGCAAATTTCCGTCCGGCGCGAGCACCAGCAGTTCGCGCTGGCCGTAGGACTTGTTCGCCGGCCCGTGAACATCGCCTCTTGGCAGGGTATCGAGCTTGGGTTTCAGCTCCGCGTAGAGTTGATCAACGTCGCGAACGTCAACGTAATACGCGAAGCGGCGGGTGCCGGGCGGCGCGGCGTCCTTGCCGGTCTGCTCCCAGATGCGGAAGCCTGCGGTTTCGCGATGCACGTAGGCGTAATCGGAGTAGCGCACGATGGTCTGGAAGCCCAGGATGTCGGTGAAGAAATTCACGGCGCGATTGATGTCTTCGACGATCATGAATGGCGTGACTTGGATGAAATTGGACATGGCTCGGCTCCTGGCGCGAGATTAGCACAAGTCCCGGTCAAGGCGCCGCCGCTACAAATTCAATGGAAATAGTGTGATGAGAGCGGGCGACGGCAGTCCCGCGCGCCTGTGTTAGTATCGTGGGCTCATGAAAACAGGAATAATTGGGTTGCCGCAAGTAGGGAAGACCAGCTTGTTCCGCATTCTCACCGGAGCGCGCGTGGAAGGGCGCAGCACGCCCAATCAGGCGCACATTGGGATTGCCAAGGTGCCCGACGCGCGCGTGCTGAAGCTGGCGGAAATATTCAAGCCGAAGAAAAACACGTTTGCGACGATCGAGTACGTGGACGTGGGCGGATTGCAGAAGGACCGCGAGAAGAATTCGGCATCGCTCGTACCTTTGCGCGAGGCGGACGCCTTGGCGCAGGTCGTTCGGTTGTTTGAGAATCCGGCGGTGCCGCACGAAGGCGGGTCGCTCGATGCGCTGCGCGATATCGAGAGCGTTGAGATCGAATTGATGCTGTACGACCTGGAGCAGGCTTCGAAGCGCGTCGAACGCCTGGAAAAAGACCTGAAAAAGAAAAAGGAAACGATCCTGGAAACGGAATTGGCGCTACTGACGCGTTGCCGCGCCGCGCTGGAATCCGAAAAGCCGCTGCGTGAGCTGGAATTCAAGCCGGAAGAATTGAAAATGCTGAGTAGTTTCGAATTTCTCACGCGCAAGCCGATGCTCTACGTGCTGAATCTGGGCGATGAAGAAGCGGCGGACATTGATCGCGTGATCGAGAAGCATCATCTGGAGAAACTCGCGAGCAAGCCGCACACCGCCGTGGTGCCATTCTGCGGAAAAATTGAAGCGGAACTGGCGGAATTGCCAGAAGCGGAAGCCAAGGAAATGATGAGCGCGTACGGCCTGAAGGAATCCGGACGCGACCGGTTGATTCAGGCCAGCTATCAGTTGCTGGGGCTGATTTCATTTCTTACAGCGGGCGAGCCGGAGTGCCGCGCGTGGACCATCCGTCGCGGGATGAACGCGCAGGAGGCGGCTGGTGCGATTCACAGCGACATCGAGCGCGGATTCATCAAAGCTGAAGTGGTGAACTGGGAAAATTTGGTGAAAGCCGGAAGTTTTGCAGCGGCGCGCGAGAAGGCACAGGTGAAGCTCGAAGGCAAAGAGTACATCGTGCAGGACGGCGATGTGATTTTGTTCCGGCATTCGGGGTAGTGACGCGCCCAAGCTACGGCGCCGTTCTCGAAATTTTGGGAGTGCGACGGCTCACCGCCGCTTTTCCGATGCGAAGCTTGCTTTACGTGTTGCGATTTTGCGCGCCGGACGATGCCGGGCGAGGCAAGCCTCGCCCCGGCGAAAGCGGGAGCAAGCTCCCGCACTCCATATGATTCCGCGACGTGTTGAATTGGGAGACGATGGCTCCTGAAACAAACCGGATTTTGGTGGGGCTGCTGCTGGGCGTGACGGCGGCGGGGGCGAATGTGCTGGGCGGGTCGTTGATTGCGCACGGGCAGTGGTCGCGGCGGTATCTGAAATATTTCATCGCGCTCGGCGCGGGGTTCATGCTCGCGACGGCGCTGCTGGAGATGATTCCGGAATCGCTGAAGCTGCGCGGCGGTCATGAATCATTTTTCTTCCACGATACCAGTTCCGTTTTTCTCCTGGTGCTGGCCGGATACTTCCTGGTGCATTTTTTCGAGCACACTCTCGCGCCACATTTTCATTTCGGCGAAGAAACCCACCCCGAGGAGATTTCTCACGCGCACGCAAGTTATGCGGCGCTGCTCGGCCTGGGAATCCACACACTCTTCGACGGCGTCGCGATCGCGTCGGGCCTGCTGGTGTCCACTTCGCTGGGCATTCTGATTTTCCTCGCGATCTTTCTACACAAATTGCCGGAGGGTTTTACGGTGGCGTCGTTGATGCTGGCGAGCGGGCAGAGCCGCCGCGCCGCGTTCGTCTCGTCGGTGATTCTCGGCGGCGCGACCCTGCTCGGCATGGCACTAATGTTCGCGCTGCGCAGCACGGTGCAAGATGCCTTGCCGCTGTCGGCGGGAGTGACGCTGTATGTGGCAGCCTCGGACCTGATTCCGGAAGTGAACCGCGAGCCGGCTTTCGGCATGGCGGTGTTTGTGTTCCTCGGAGTAGCGGTCATGCTGGGATTGAAAGCCTTGTTCCACCTCTAGTGGCCGAACCCGCGCCTCCACGCCTAACCTGTTGAGCAATAAACAGTAAGATGCATAGTGATACTCACAACCGACGTGCTGCGGCAGGCAACTTTTTGCCTTCCACAGGGTTCCATAGATTGAGGCAGGAGCGCTTTCATGGAACACACCCAAACCCTGCAACTTTATGGCACGGCTGGTGTTAGATACAATGTGGGGGCCATGACCAGGTCTGACGTCCAATTGATGCTGGACGTGAAGGCAGGGGACGAAGCGTCCTTCAACCTTCTCCTCCAGAAATATCGCACGCCACTGGTCAATTTTCTTTACCGGATGGTGCGGAATACCGCGACCGCCGAAGACCTGGCGCAGGAAGTTTTTTTGCGCGTGTATCGCGCGCGGAAGCAGTATTCTCCCAGCGCGAAATTTACCACCTGGCTTTTTCGCATCGCGACGAACCTGGCGCTGAATTCGCTGCGCGACAATCGTTATCGCCAGCTGGACGTTTCCATTGACGCACCAGTGGAAGAAGACGCCGCACCGCTGCAATTGCCGGCGCGCGAATTGCGCGTTGACGAAAAGATGATCGAGCACGACCGCTCGGAATTTATCCGGCGCGCGATCGCAACGCTGCCGGAAAAACAGCGCGTCGCGGTGCTGCTGCATAAATACGAAGAGATGGACTACGGCGAAATCGCCAAAATTCTGGAATGCTCGGAAAGCGCGCTGAAATCACTTTTGTTTCGCGCTTACGAGACCTTGCGAGTGCAACTGGCCCCACTTGTGTCCCAGCCGGTGGAGCATCGCGCAAGGGAAGGACGGCCATCATGAAGAAGTGTGAAGAAGTTTCCAAGCAATTGATTGCGTATCTGGATCGCCGGGCGAATTCGGCGGAGCGGCACGAGGTGGAAGAGCACCTGGCCGCGTGCAGCGCCTGCCACCAGCGCGCGGAAGATTTCCGCAAGCTGTGGGGCGTGCTGGACGAAGTGCCGCTGGTCGAGCCTTCGCTGGGCTTCGATGCGCGGATTCGCGCGCGGATTGCGGAAGAGCCGCGGCGCGGGTGGCTCGGCTGGCTGGTGCCGCAGCCTCGTCTGGCGTTTGCGGTGACGCTGCTGCTGGCATTGAGCGTGTGGATGGCGAATCTGCCGCGCGAAGGCAATGCGGGGGGCACCGAGCAGCAGGATTTCGAGGCGATCAAGGATTTGGGCGTGCTGGAAAATTACGACGTGCTGAGCAAGTTCGATGCGTTGTCCGAAGTGCCCGTGGAGGCAGCGCCCGCGGACCAGCCAGCGCAGCCTGTGAGTCCGGCGAGTGATCAGCGGCCCACTACCGAAGAATAGGGCGAAGAGTCGGCTGACGAATTCTCCGAAGATTTGGCCGCAGTAAGATAGTTGCACAACGGTGAAATGAAAATGCGTGGCCGCAGGAAATTGTTCGCGCTGGCGATAGGGCTGCTTGTTGCGCCCCTGCTGTTGCTGAGCGCGCAGCCTGCGTCGGCGCAGCGGCCTTACGGCGGACGGGGCATGTATGCCCCGCGTCAATTCCGGCAACAGCGCGTGCAAGCGGCGCATCCAGCCGCGCATCCTCCGCAGAATCATCCGCAGTACCATGCGCAGGGATCTGGCACGCATCCGAATGGTAACCAGGGCGGTAATCACGGTGGCAATGCGAATCACCCTAACTCCGCAAACGGTGGCGGCGCGGGCGCAGGCGGCAATCAGGCGCAGCATCCCAACGGCAACAATTTTCGTCCGCCGGCGAACGGGAATGCGGCGCTGGGGCAGGGAGCGAATGCGCAAGCGAATGGACGTCCCGGCGCAAACAGACAGGGCGATGCGAAGTTGCCGGGCCCGTGGGTGCAGCGGCTGGGGCAGATGTCCCCGCAAGAGCAGGAGCATTTCCTGCAGAACAACGAACGCTTCCGGAGCTTGCCTCCGGAGCGGCAACAGCAAATCCGCCAGAACCTGGATAGGTACAACAGGCTTTCGCCCACGGAACGCGGCGCGATGAAAGATCGTGCTGAGATTTGGGATCACATGTCCGCCGAGCAGAAGCAATACGTACAGCGAACGCTTTTGCCGAAGTGGCAGCAAATGTCGCCGGACCGCAAGCAGGTGCTCACCGGCCGACTGCACACGCTGCAGCAAATGACACCCGAGCAGCGGCAAGCCGCGCTGAACGATCCAAAATTCATGCGGGGTCTGAGTCCGGACGAACAATCCGTGCTGCGCGGCCTCGATTCGGTGCGCCATCCCTCCGGTCCTTAAGCTTTCGATCACTCCGGAAATCAGCGGCTTTGGCAGCGCCTGTGAACAAGAAAAGAGTCGACAAAGACGCCTGCCTACCGGCAGGCAAGCCGGCGCTACTTAAAACCGACGGTAATCCTTTTACATTATTGTGCTATTTCGGCGGTTTCTTTAGATTGAGCTCGCATGGCAGTCGTTCCGGCGCCCTGGCAGACGCCGGAGCCAGAACACCCAGACGCACCAAACGTTTATCCCCGGCCGGTACCCCCATACCAGCCGGGGATTTTTTTCGTCGTCAGCTGAGAGCTTCCGTTCCGTCTCGGCTTACTCCAATTCTTGGCACGACGCCGCTAATTAACCACAAACTTCGGCATATTTGGCAGCTCATGACGGATTCCTTCGCCCTTTCGCGCATAGCGTAGTGAATGTCTGCGACCGGAAGGTGGGGTGAGCGGCCCGGGGACTGCGGCCCTGCCTTCCTGACGTCGCAACTTCAGGCGTTGGCAACGGGCGGCGACAACGATTTACGGGGATCTGGACGGCCACTGCGCAAATACCAGGCACGTGATGTGAACGCGGCAACGAGGAGGAACGATATGCCAGGATATGAATCGCAACAAATGGGCGAGGCTACCGAGATTTCGACAACGCCGGAAAGTGTGCCGGCTCCGTGGCTGCTGGTGGCGATTCCCGGCGGCCTGCTGGTGTTGATTGCGTTGGCGTCGGGCTTCATCTACGGTGTGCTCGCCGCCGGATTCGTGTACGGCGCGATGTACCTGCTGATGCACTCGAAACAAGCCACGCTGCACCGCACGCCCGCCAAGTTCCGAATCTCGAAGAACGGCATCGAAGTAGGGGGCAATACTATTCCGAAGGACGCCATCCACCGCGTGATCGTTCGCAACCACGTGCGGCAGGCTGCCGGCGATGTGATTATCGTAGCCGATGGCCACCCCAACAGCGGTCAGCAAAATGTGGTCGCCGGGATGAATTGGGCCGTCAGCAAGCTCGGCCCCATCTCGTATCGCGTGGACGTCGAAGCGCGCGGCGTGCCGACGACTCTAGCCGGTGGCCTCACCGAACCAACCGCCGCCGCGATCATGAGCGACGTCAACAAGGCCCTGCAGCTTTCCTGAGCCACGCCGATCGTTCTGGTTCTGAACCGGACGGTGCGCGTGCTCGATCGGCAGGTCATCCGGAGCCTCGCTTCCGCACCGTCCGCCTCGCAGCACACCTTCGCTGTACATGCTCGCAAAATCGCTTCGCGGCTGTCCGAGCCCCGACTTCCGGCGCACCCAGAACGGAACCAAGAGGGAAGAAGAGCGGAGGGAACCTCGAGTCAGAAGAAATTTTGCGCGGATGTTAACTGTTACAAAACATTCTGGAATTTTTTTCTGCAACGCGGCGACTAGCGCTATGAGTGATTTCTTGCGCCGCCCCTAGTAATTGTGGTTTACGTTCTAGCGGCCACAAGAAACGCTCCGCGCCTCCGAAAATCCACAAATATTTTCCATTTCCGGAACAATTCCGCTTGACATGTTTGCGAAGCTATCTACAATCAGGGCACAAAGTGGGAAGAAGTGGCGCAGAGTGGTAGACAGTGTAGGGTAGTGGGGCACTAGAAGCGAACGGCGAACCCAGCAGCAAGTAGTGGCGAATCCGAATACCAGAAACAAGCAGTTTCATTGCGGAACGCGACAGCAGGGGCGATCCAGCGAGTGATTCGAATGACGCACACGCCGGGCGGGCTGTTCGAGGGCTTTCATGCTGCGGGGCAACTATCTAGCGACAGTGGACGAGAAAGGCCGGCTGAAGATTCCGGCCGACTTTCTGGCCGACCTGCGCAAGAGCGGCACAAAGTTCTACGTCACTTCAACCAAGGGCGATCGCGCCGCCATCTATCCCCTGAAAGCCTGGGAAGAAATCGAAAAGAAGCTGGCGAAACTTTCTACGCACAACGCGGCGAAACAAAAATTTCTATCGCGCACGAATTATTACGGTCAAGTGGTCGAGGTGGATGGCTCGGGGCGCATTCTGATTCCACCCGTATTGCGGGAGTCGGCGGAAATGAAAGGGGAAGTGGACGTTCAGGGGCAGTTGACGTACCTGGAAGTCTGGAATCACAGCCGGTTCCTGGATCAAATGAACCGTAATCCGATGACGGCGGAAGACGAAAAGGCACTGGACGATCTGGGCATTTAAGTTTTGAGCGTACTGCATACGCCGGTTCTGTTGGCAGAGATTCTGGACTGGCTGCGTATTCGGCCCGAAGGGACGTATGCGGATGCGACGGTCGGCACGGGTGGTCATATTTTGGAGATCGCCAAGCAGCTGAGCACCGGACGAGTTTTGGGGATGGATCGCGACCCGCGAGCACTGGAAATTGCGCGGGAGCGGATGGGGCCGCACGAGCGGCAGGTGATTCTGGTGCACGCGGAATTTTCGAAGATCGGCGAAGTGGCGGCAGCGAATCAAATGCCGCCGTTCGATGGGGTGCTTGCCGATCTGGGGATTTCAAGCCTGGAGCTGGACAGCCCTGAACGCGGATTTTCTTTCCGCTGGGCCGCACCTCTCGACATGCGCATGAATCCCGATAACCCGCTGACCGCGGACGAAATTGTGAATCAGTGGCCGGAGAAAGAGCTGGCCGATCTCCTCTACAACAACGCCGAGGAGAGAAATTCACGCAGGATCGCCAGGGCGATCGTACGGGCGCGGCCCATACGCGACACCGAACACCTGGCAACGATTGTGGCAGGGGGACGAAAAGCAAGGGGAAGGCAGAGACTGCATCCCGCGACAAAAACGTTTCTGGCGCTGCGGACAGCGGTGAATCGAGAAGAGGAGGAACTCGGGCAGTTTCTTTCGCGTACCCCTGCCACTTTAAATCTGGGAGGACGGTTGATCGTCCTCAGTTATCACTCGCTAGAGGACCGCGTGGTGAAGCACGCATTCCAGCGACTCTCGCACGAGGGATTTCGCATACTCACCAAGAAAGTAATCCAGCCCGGCGACGCGGAAATCGCGAGCAATCCGCGGTCGCGCAGCGCGAAGATGCGCGTAATCGAGAGGGTGGCGACGGCGGAGACTCGTTTCGACGAGCGACGCACGGCGCCGCAAGTTTGCTGATGACCGAATATTACACAGTGAAGAGGATCGACAATTCGCGGCTGGTGCGTTCCATGGCGCCGGCGCGTTTGCAGGATTTCTGGCGGCGAGTCGCTGCTGGCGGCGCGATGGCGGCGTGTCTGCTGTTCTACGCCTGGCAACATTTCGCGTGCATCCAGCTCCAGTATGAAGTGGAACATCTTGCCGCGTTGCGTGCGCAGTCCGCGCAATTGAACCAGCAACTGCACGTGGAAGTGGCGACGCTGAAGGCGCCCGGCCGTGTGGACGGCATAGCGCGCAACGAATTGGGATTGACAGTTTCCGTGCCGGGCCAGGCCATGCCTGCGGACGGACCGAGCGAAGCGGTGTTGGCTGAGGCGCGCGCGGTGGTCCAGCCGCAGCGGCCCTGAAAGTCCGGCTGAAGATTTTCTGGCGGCCCGTTTCCCGGGCCCATTCCGGCGAAGCGGCGTGAACGATGGCCGGACAGAGTTTTTCGCAAGTTAGGGCGGAATCCATGGAGCAGCGCAGCCCGCGTCTCCGCTGGTTGGTGGTCTGGGTCGTGGCGGTGGTTTGGATGGTGGCGGTGCTGGCCCGCCTGAGTTACCTCCAGCTCTTCTGCTATAGCGAATACTTCGCAAAAGCCCAGCATCAGCAACAGCGTATATTTGAAATCAGTCCGATGCGCGGCGTGATCTATGACCGCAAGGGCCGAGAACTGGCCGTAAGCATTCCCATGGACTCGGTTTTCGCGGACCCCACTGATATTAAGGATCCCGAGATGGTCGCGCGGCTGCTTTCGCGCGTCTTGGACGTTCCCGCCGAAGATCTGGAAACAAAAATCGATGAAGCGAGCAAGCCCGTGCGCCTGGCTAAAAAACTTTCGCCGGAAACCGTCGAGCGCATTGACGACATGAATTTGAAGGGCGTGTTCTTCGAGAGAGAAAACCGGCGGGTTTATCCCGAGCACGATTTGCTGGCGCATGTGCTGGGGTGGGTGGATACGGACGAAAAGGGAATGGGCGGCATCGAGCACGAACTCGACAAACAGATTCGCGGGCGGCCGGGGCGTGTGATGCTGATGGCCGACGGCAAACGGCGGTTTTACGACCGCCGCGAATCCGCTGCCGATCCCGGCGCAAGCGTGGTACTGACGATTGATGAAACCATCCAGTACATCGCGGAAAAAGAGCTGAAGCGGGCGATGGAGGAATCACATGCCCTGCACGGCACGGTGGTGATTCAGGACCCATCGAACGGCGCGCTGCTGGCGGTGGCGAACAATCCGACGTTCGATTCCAACGATGCCGGAAAATTTTCCGAGGACACGCGCATGGACCGCGCGGTGACGGCAGCGTACGAGCCGGGCTCGACATTCAAGGTCATTACCATGACGGGCGCGATCGAGAATCACGTCACGAATCCTGATGTGCTGGTGGATTGCCAGATGGGCTCGATCGTCGTTGCCGGGCGCTTGATTCACGATTGGCATCCCTTCGGAGTGCTGAGCGTGCGCGACGTGCTGGCGCATTCCAGCGACGTGGGCTCGATCAAGATCGCCTTGAATCTGGGCGCGCCGCGTTTCTACGACACGATGCGCAGATTCGGAATCGGCCAGCTCACCGGAATCGAATTGCCGGGAGAAAATCGCGGGCTGCTGCGTCCGCTGGAAGATTGGACAGCGAGTTCGATCGGTTCAGTAGCCATTGGGCAGGAAGTGAGCGTGACTCCGGTGCAGATTATTTCGGCGATTTCGGCGATTGCCAATGGCGGCACGCTGTATCGCCCGCATCTGGTGCAGGAGATTCGCGGCGATGCGCCGGTGGCGCTGCCGCTGCGGCCCGAACCCGAGCAAGTGACGGATCCGCGAACGGCTGCGACCGTGCGCGAAATGATGGAAAGCGTGCTGCTCGACGGCGGCACTGGCAAGCCAGCCGCGCTGAATGGCTACACTGCCGCCGGAAAATCCGGCACGGCGCAGAAGATCGATCCTCGCACGGGCCGCTATTCACCCACCGACTATGTTGCGTCGTTCGTGGGCTTTGCGCCGGTAAATGAGCCGGCAGTTACAATCTTAGTGGTGCTGGATTCGCCCGAAGGAGCGCATCACGGCGGCGAAGTGGGCGGCCCGGTTTTCAAACGCATTGCCGAGCAGGTGCTGGCGTACATGGATATCGCGCACGATGTGCCGATGACCGCGCCCTCGGGGTTGCAGACGGCCAAGAATTCGCAGCAGACGCCGGAGCCTGGGGCGGATAAATTCCGCGCGGATGCGAATCAGGCGGCGGCGAATCACGAAGCCGCGAATCGTGAATATGAGGCGCGCTTTCAGGCCGTCGTAGCGAAAAAAGATCAGGCGGCGGATCAGCTCGCGGCTAAAGACGCGAATAGTGCGGCGCCGACGATCGCGTTCAGCGAAGAGGATGCCGTCGAGGTTCCGGATTTGTCGGGGCAGAGCGTACGCGCCGTGACCGAAGCGTGCTCGCGGCTCGGACTGATTCCTTCGCTGCTTGGCAGTGGAGTTGCATTAGAACAATCGCCGGAACCTGGCACGCGCGTAATTCGCGGCAGCACAGTGACGGTGCGATTCGGACGCGCGACGACGCAGTCCCTGCCGATGACTCGGCCGGCGACGCTCGCAGAGAGTTCGCAGAGGAATGTGCATTGAAATCTGTAGCGGAAGGCGGCCCGAAAGTGCAATCGGCAACGCGGCGTCGAATAAAGCCTGCAGGGATGGAAATGGAATTGTCCGAAGTATTCGCGGGGATTGAAGGCGTTCGTGTGACGGGCGGCACGCGCGTGCGCGTTGCCGCAGTCGCGTGCGACAGCCGCAGAGTTGCGGCCGATACGCTGTTCCTCGCCATGCCCGGAGCAAGAACGGACGGCAACGAGTTTGTCGCCGATGCTCTCGCGCGCGGGGCGGTGGCGATCGCCAGTCCGCAACCGCGGCCTGCGAATATTTCCCACCAGGTGACCTGGATCGAGGTGACTCCTGGAACCGAACGCAAAGCGCTGGCTCTGGCCGCCGCGAATTTCTACGGGCATCCGGCGGACGCGCTGAAGCTCGCGGGCGTGACGGGAACGAACGGCAAGACCACGATCACATTCATCCTCGATTCGATTTTGCACGCCGCGGGATGGAAGACGGGGCGAATCGGAACCACTGGATACCAGACGCCGCGCGGCAGCCGCAAAGCCATCAACACCACGCCGGAATCGCTGGACCTGCAGGAAATGTTCGCGGAAGTGCGCGACGCGGGCGGCACGGCAGTGGTGCTGGAAGTCAGTTCTCATTCGTTGGTGATGGACCGCGTGTGGGGTTGCCACTTCGCCGTCGCGATCTTCACGAATCTCACGCGGGATCATCTGAATTTTCACAGGACGTTCGAAGAATATTTCGAAGCCAAGCGCTTGCTGTTTTCAGGGACTGGCGCGAGCGCGCCCGACGTGGCCGTTATTAATATTGACGACGCTTATGCGTCGCGTCTGCAGGCCCTGGCGCAGCGCACCCTCACGTATGGATTGAACGAAGCGGCTGACCTGACTGCCCGAAAATTTGCATTGAGTTTCGAGGGTCTGGAATTCACGGCGCAAACTCCTGCGGGAAAAGTGGAGGTGCGTTCGTCGCTCGTGGGGCGCATCAATGTTTACAACATTCTTGCGGCAGTAGGTGCGGCACTCGCGCTGAATGTTCCTGTAGAAAAAATCGAAGAGGGCATCGCCAATTTGCAACAAGTGCCAGGGCGTTTCGAGCGTATTGACGAAGGCCAACCGTTCCTGGTGGTAGTGGATTACGCGCACGCGGACGACGCTTTGCGCAATTTAATTTCGACGGCGCGCGAGTTGCATCCTGCGGGGCGCATCATCACGCTGTTCGGCGCCGGCGGCGAACGCGACCGCTCGACGCGTCCCCCGATGGGCGAAGCGGCAGGCTCACTGAGCGACCTCGTGATTCTCACGAGCGACAATCCGCGCACCGAAGATCCGCTACTCATAATCAACGATGTGGTCGTGGGATTGCAGAAAGTGAATGCGCAGTATCGCATCGAGCCGGACCGCGACACCGCGCTGGAAATGGCGATTGACGAGGCGAAAGCTGGAGACATCGTGCTGCTCGCAGGCAAAGGCCATGAGAATTATCAAATTTTGCGCGACCGCACGTATGCATTCGACGATCGCGAAAAAGCGCGCGCCATTTTGCGCAGGCGCGGCTTTGCAAAGAAACAGCCCATGAAATAAAGGCGGATTTCGGCGGCGAAATCGAGCACTTTCGAGAGTCCAAGCTTGAGAGTGAAAGCCAGTCCAGGGGAAACGCAATGCGGTGGACCGTTGCTCAAGTGGCTGAAGCTCTGGGTGTCGCGGCTCCCGCGCGCCTTGACGCCTTGGCCGGGGTGGCCGGCGTCTCGATTGATTCTCGCACGCTTCAGCCTGGAGAACTGTTCATCGCCATACACGGACCGAGTCACGACGGACACGATCACGTGGTTGCGGCTCTGGCCGGCGGCGCGGCAGCTGGGGTGGTGGCGCACGCAAGATTTGCGCAGTACGCGGAAGAAATCCGCGGAAAACTTTTTGCCGTGGACGACACGCTCGACGCGCTGCACCGCCTGGCCTCGCGCGCATGTGCAATCTGGCGTGCGGCCAAGCCCGGACGAAAAATCGGCGGCGTGGCGGGGTCGGTGGGAAAGACGACCACTAAAGAAATCTTTGCGGCGTTGGTGGCCGCGCGGTTCCGCGTATTGAAGACCCAGGGAAATTTGAACAATGAATATGGGTTGCCGCTCACGTTGTTGAAATTGGACGACCAGCACGACGCGGCGGTGATCGAGATGGGCATGTCGCATCGCGGGGAGCTGGCGCGCCTGGCACGCATCGCGCCGCCGGACGTGGGTGTCGTCACGCGGATTGCGGTCGAGCATTTAGAATTTTTTTCTTCGATTGAGGAGATCGCGCTGGCCGAGCGCGAGTTGATTGAGAATTTGGCTTGGCCGCAGGCCACGGCCGTGTTGAACGCGGATGACGAGCGCGTCGAGCGATTCGCGGAAGTGGCGCGCGGACCTGTGCTTTGGTTTAGCACCGGCGCCGAGAGGGGCCGTAGTGCGGGTGCAGCCGGCTCCGCGCGTGCGGAATTTCGCGCGGAAAAAATCGACGAGCGCGGCGTCAGCGGCTCCGCATTCGATTTCGTGTCGCCCACGGGCCGCGCGCGCCTCGAGCTGCCGCTGATCGGCCGGCACAACGTGATGAACGCCGTGGCAGCGCTCGCAGCCGCAAGCGTCTGGGGTATCGGCGCGGAAGATGCTCAGCGCGTATTCCCACAGCTGCAGCCGGCGGACAAACGCGGCGAAGTCGTGAAGTTCGAAGAAAGTTTCACGGTGATCAACGACAGCTACAACTCAAGCCCCACCGCACTAAACGCGCTCGCGGAATTGCTCGCCGCGACTCCAGGCTTCGCGCGCCGCATTCTGGCCGCCGGAGAAATGCGCGAGCTAGGCGATTCCGCGCCAGAGCTGCATCGCGAGTGCGGCCGCTTCGTCGCAGGGCTGCGCAAGATCGATTGGATCATCGGAGTACAAGGCCCAGCGGAAGAATTCGTACGCGCTGCAGTCGCTGCAGGTCACTCCCAGGAACACGCGAAATTTTTCCAGAATTCGACAGAAGCCGGAGAATTTCTCGCTCAATTCATTCAGCCGCACGATCTGCTGCTCTTAAAAGGTTCCCGCGGCGTGAAAATGGAAAAAATTCTGGAAGCGATGGACGCGCGCCACCCGCGCCACGCCGGCAGCAGCGTGCAGCCAAGCGCCGAACATGGCGCGGCGCAACCAAAAGGCCGGAGCTAGATGCTCTACTATTTATTCTTTTTCCTGCTGCGGCCGCACTTCAGCCCGCTGAACGTGTTTCGCTACATCACCGTGCGCACCGCGATGGCCAGCACCAGCGCGTTGCTGCTTTCGCTGCTGATGGGGCCGTGGGTGATTGAGCGGCTGCGCGATTTGCAGGTGAAGCAATACATCCGCGAGGAAGGGCCGAAGGCACATCAGAAAAAAGCCGGGACGCCCACGATGGGCGGCGTGCTGATCGTCGCCGCAATCATTATTCCCACGTTGCTCTGGACCGATCTGCGCAACGCCTACGTGCTACTCGCGATGGGCGCCACATTGGCGTTCGGCACCATCGGCTTCGTGGACGATTACAATAAAGTGGTGCGCCGCAGAAACCTAGGCCTCACTCCGCGCGCGAAATTTTCGTTGCAGGTGCTCACCTGCGTGCTCGTGGGCGTCGCGCTCGTGTCCTTGCAAACGCAAGGCGCTTATTCGACTCAGCTCAGTGTCCCATTTTTCAAGCGCTTGCATCCGAATTTGGTGATCGCTTCGCTGTTCGGCCACAGTTTTATCTGGCCGCTGGCATACGTGCCGTTCGTTTTGTTTCTGGTGCTGGTAATCGTCGGCAGTTCGAACGCGGTGAATCTGACCGACGGCCTAGACGGCCTGGCCATCGGCTGCGTGCTGGTCTCTTCCACCGCGCTGACGGTGCTCACTTATCTTTCCAGCAACGCGAAGTTCGCGGATTACCTGGACCTGCAGAAAATTCCCGAAGCCGGTGAGCTGGTAATATTCTGCGGCTCGCTGGCCGGCGCTTCGCTCGGTTTTCTATGGTACAACGCGCATCCCGCGGAAATGTTTATGGGCGACGTGGGATCACTCGCGCTGGGCGGCGCGATCGGCATCGTGGCAGTCATAATCAAGCAGGAAATCTTGCTGCTCTCGATTGGCGGCGTGTTCGTGCTCGAAGCGCTTTCGGTCATTATTCAGGTTGGCTCGTTCAAGCTCACCGGCAAGCGTGTGTTTCGCATGGCGCCGCTGCATCATCATTTTGAACTGCGGGGCTGGAGCGAATCGAAAATCATCGTGCGCTTCTGGATTGTGGCGCTGGTGTTCGCGCTGTTTTCGCTGACGACTTTGAAGCTGCGCTGAGCATGGTTTGAGGAAGGCGAGCGAGTTGCATCAGAATTGGGAGTGAGGAACTGAGTTGCGACTGGGATTCGATCTATCGGGCAAACGTGTGCTGGTCGTCGGCCTGGCGCGCACGGGCGTAGTGACGTCGCTGTTCAGCGCGGGCTACGGCGCGACGGTGACCGCAACGGACGAGCGCCCGGAATCCGAATTCGCCCAAACCGCCGCGCAACTCCGTGCCGCCGGAGTGAAGCTGGAACTCGGCGGACATGTCGAGGCAAGTTTTCTCGAGCAAGATTTAATCGTCGTCAGTCCGGGCGTGCCGGCAAAACTGCTGCCGCTGGAACTCGCGCGCGCACAAGGCATTCCGGTGTGGAGCGAAATCGAGCTGGCCTGGCGTTATCTGCGCGGCAAACTTGTGGCCATCACCGGCTCGAACGGAAAGACCACCACCACCGCTCTGCTCGCGCACATTTTGCAGACGTCGAGCATTCCCACTCTGGTCGGCGGCAACATCGGCACGCCGCTGCTCGCGTTGGTGGAAAGGTCTACCGACCCTGCCGTGACCGTCGCGGAAATCAGCAGCTTTCAACTCGAAACGATTGATAAGTTCCGCCCGGAGATTGGCGTGCTGCTCAACTTGACGCCAGATCATCTGGACCGCCACGGAACGTTCGATGAATACGCGCACGCCAAGATGCGTATGTTCGAGAATCAGCTGGAACGCGATATGGCAGTCCTGAACGCGGACGATCCGGAAATCACCAAGCGCATGCCCACCAAGCCGCACATTTTCTGGTTCAGCAGGCAGAAACGAGTGGCCACCGGAGCATTCCTGCGCGACAACGAAATTATTTTCCGCAATGAAGGCTCGGAAGCGGTGCTGGCGCGACGCGACCAGATTCCACTGCGCGGCGAGCACAACGTGGAAAATGTTTTGGCGGCGTGCGCGGCGGCTTATCTCGCGGGCGCGACCCCGGCCGCCATCGCAAAGGGCGTGAAATCCTTTAGCGGCGTCGAGCATCGCTTGGAATTTGCCGGCGAAATTTCCGGCGTGCGGTTTTACAACGACTCCAAAGCCACCAATGTAGATGCCGCGCTAAAAGCCATCGAAGCGTTCCCCGGTCCGCTGCTGGTAATTCTCGGCGGCAAAGACAAAGGAAGCCCGTACACGCCGCTGCGCGATTTGCTGCGCGAACGCGGGCGCCTGGCGCTGCTGATCGGTGAAGCCGCACCGAAAATTACCGCCGATCTGCGAGGTGCCGTCGCGATCCTCCAAGCCGGCACGCTCGAACGCGCCATGCAGCTGGCCGTCGAAGCTGCGCAACCGGGCGATACCGTGCTGCTCGCTCCCGCCTGCTCCAGTTTCGATCAATTCGAGAATTACGAACAGCGCGGCCGCGCATTCAAAGAATTGGTAGCGCGCCACGAAAACCAATCCGCCACCGGCGCGACGGGCGCAGCCGTAGCTGAGCCGCCGCCAGCGGACAGGGGATAGCGATGCCACGAAATCTGCAACCCGATAAACAACTGTTCGGCGTGACTCTGGCGCTCTGCCTGATTGGCGCCGTGATGGTCTTCAGCGCCTCAGCCATGACCGCGAGCGAACAATTCGGCGCGGGCTACATCTTCCTGCTGCGCCAGCTGGTTTACGTCGTGCTGGGAATTGCCGGAATGTTCTGGCTAATGAACATGGATTATCACAAGCTGCGCCAGCCGCGCGTGGTGTTCACCGGCCTCGCCGTCACTTTCGTCCTGCTGGTCTGCGTATTTTTTCTGGACCGCTCGCACCAGACGCATCGCTGGTTCCGCATGGGCCCGTTCAGTTTTCAGCCGTCGGAAATGGCCAAGCTGGCGCTGATCGTCTACCTCGCGTGGCTGCTGGAATTGCGGCGCCTGCCTAGAAATTTCGGCGTGAACGATCCCCTGCACACATTGGCTCCCGCGATGGGTGCGACGCTGATGATGGCCGCGCTGGTGGTGAAAGAGCCGGACATGGGCACCGCTTTCATGATCATGGTAATCGCCGTCGCCATGCTTTTTGTCGCCGGACTTTCGCTGAAATACATCGGCGGCACGGTGCTGGCCGCGATTCCCACCATTTATCTGCTGATCGTGCGCGTGCCCTATCGCCTGCAGCGCATTGAAGCGTTTCGCCATCCGGAACTCGATCCCAAGGGTGCTGGCTTTCAGTTGCTGCAATCGTTGATTTCAGTAGGCTCGGGAGGAATGAGCGGCGTGGGCCTGATGGAAAGCCGCCAAAAACTTTTCTTTCTGCCGGAGGCGCACACGGATTTTATTTACGCGATTATTTGTGAGGAAATCGGATTCATCGGCGCATTGATCGTCCTGGGACTCTTTGCGGTATACGGCTGGCGCGGTTTTGTGGCCGCGATGAAGGCGCCCGATGATTTCGGCAAGTTTCTCGGCTTGGGAATCACGACGATGGTCGTGGGGCAGGCGCTGATCAATTTAAGTGTCGTATTGGGGTTGATGCCGACGAAAGGAATCCCGCTGCCGTTCATCAGCTACGGCGGCTCGAGCCTGTTCAGCATGCTATTGGCGACGGGCGTGCTGTTGAATATCAGCCAGCACGCGGACCAGACGTGACGGCGAGTGCCGGCGCCACTGGCGCGGATAAAAGTAGCGCTGTGGCGAACAGCGCTGCGGGTAAAGAGCTGCTGATTGCAGGCGGCGGCACCGGCGGGCACGTATTTCCCGCCATCGCTGTGGCGCAGGATTGGCTTCGGCGCCAGCCGGAAGGAGTGCGAAGCGTAGTGCTAGTCGGAACGGAAGCCGGAATGGAATCGCGCCTGGTGCCGCAAGCCGGGCTGCCGCTGGAAACGATTCGCGCGGCGGGACTGAAAGGGATGAGCGGCGCGAAGCTCGCGCGCAATCTGGCCATGCTTCCGGCGGGATTGTGGGACTCGGAGAAAATCGTGCGACGGCACAATTTCAACGTGGCATTCGGCGTGGGCGGCTATGCTTCGGGGCCGATGATACTGGCGGCGCGTCTGCACGGCATCCCCGCGATGATTTTCGAGCCAAACGTCGAGCCGGGCTTCACCAATCGCGTGCTCGCCAGCCTCGCGAACCGCGTCGCCTGCGGTTTCGCGGAAACCGCCAACCGTTTCGGCGCAAGAGCCTTCGCCACGGGCATTCCGGTGCGCCCAGAGTTCTTCGCCATCGCGCGCAAGGAACACCGCGAGCCATTCAGCATCCTTATTACCGGCGGCAGCCGCGGCGCTTTGCCCATAAATCGCGCCGTCGTTGATTCTCTGAACGTATTGGCCACGCGAAAAAATCAGCTTTTCATCGTGCATCAGACAGGAGAACGCGACTATAATGCTGTGCGCGTGGCTTATGCGCGACGCGAATTCCGAGCGGAGGTAGTGCCCTTCATCGAGAATATGGCGGAGCGTTTTGCCCAGGCAGATTTGATTCTCTGCCGTTCGGGCGCGATCACGACGGCCGAAATTGCGGCCGCCGGTCGTGCCGCCATCTTCATCCCCTTCGGCGCGGCCACTGACGCGCATCAAACGCGCAATGCCGAAGCCATGCAGAACGCAGGCGCCGCTTGCCTGCTGCCTCAGACCGAACTGACGCCCGAGCGGTTGACCAAAGAAATTTTCACCCTCCTGGACCAGCCCCGGAGAATCGCGGAAATGGAAGAGCAGGCGCGGCGTTTGGCTCGTCCGCGCGCGGTGGAAGATATTGTGGACCTGCTGGAAGGGCTGGTGCGCGCATGAACGTTCCTTTTCGCAATTTTCAACGCATTCATCTAGTCGGCATTGGCGGCAGCGGCATGTCTGGCATCGCCGAAGTGCTGCTTTCCAGCGGTTACGCTGTATCTGGCTCGGATTTGAAGCAGACGCCTGTGACCGAGCGACTGCGGAAGCTTGGCGCCAGCATTTTTGCAGGCCATCAGGCGGAAAATGTGCATGGCGCGCATGTAGTTGTGATTTCTTCGGCGGTGCGTAGTGATAATGTGGAAGTGGTCGAAGCGCATCTACTGAAAATTCCAGTGATTCCGCGCGCGGAGATGCTGGCGGAATTGATGCGCCTGAAATACGGCATCGCGGTTGCCGGCGCGCACGGAAAAACTACGACGACTTCGATGGTCGCAGCGGTGCTTGCGGCTGCGGGCCTTGATCCCACGTTTGTCGTTGGTGGGCGCGTGAATCATGTCGGCTCGAACGCGCGCGTGGGCCAGAGCGAATACATGGTCGTGGAAGCGGACGAGAGCGACAGGTCGTTCCTGCTGCTCGCGCCGGTGGTTGCCGTTGTCACCACGATTGACCGCGAACATCTGGACCATTACCACTCGCTCGAAGAAATTCAGGATGTGTTTTTGCAATTCGTCAATCGCGTGCCATTTTACGGCACGGTGATTTTGTGCCTCGACGAGCCCAACGTGCAGGCCATTTTGCCGCATGTGAAGCGTCCGGTGATTACCTACGGAACTTCCAGCCAGGCGGACCTAGTCATCGCTGAAGTGAAACTGCGCGGCCTCGCGAGCGAGTTCCGGCTGAAATATCATGGCGACGATTTGGGCATATTCCATCTGCCATCGCCGCCGGGGATTCACAATGTAAGCAATGCCGCCGCCGCGGCTGCCGTCGCGCTCTCGCTGAACGTTCCCTCGGACCTGATTCGCGCGGGGCTCTCCAAATTTTCTGGCGTCGGCCGGCGTTTCGAGATTAAAGGCACGTTCAATGGCGTCACCTTAATAGACGACTACGGCCATCATCCCGCCGAAATTCGCGCCACTCTCGCCGCCGCGCGCGGCTGCGATTATCAGCGGCTGCTGGTGCTCTTCCAGCCGCATCGCTATACGCGCACGCAGCATCTCTGGGAAGATTTTCGGCGCTCGTTCAACGAAGCCGACATTTTAGTGATGACGGACATCTATGCCGCGGGCGAGGAACCCATACCCGACATCACGGGCGAGAAATTGGCAGAAGCAATTCGCGGCGCCGGACACAAGAACGTCGTCTTCACCAGCACCATGCAAGCGGCCATCGAATATCTGCTGCGTGAAACGCGCCCGCACGACGCGGTGCTAACCATCGGCGCGGGCAGCGTGGGACGCGCGCTCGAGCAACTCGCGATGCTGCTGGGATCGAAAGTTACGACGGTGGCGGACTAGATTGAATGCGCATTGACGAAAAACTCGCGGCGCGCCTGAAAGGACTCGGCGTGGAACTGCGTCCCGGCGTGCCACTCAGTGAAAAAACTTCACTTGGCATTGGCGGCACCACGGACCAGCTACTGTTGCGCAAATTTGAAACGATTCCCGACGTGATGCACCTGCTCGCGGATGAAAATATCCCGCACCGTTTTCTCGGTGGCGGCACCAACGTGCTCATCGCCGACGGCGAACTGCCCTACGTCGTGCTGCATCTACCCACGTCGCAACCCGGAATGCGTATCGAGGGCAATGCTGCCTACGTGGACGCTGCTGCCGATCTCGGCGGCATGGTCACATTCTGCGCGAAGCGCGATTTGGGCGGCATGGAAGGCTTGATCGGCGTTCCCGGCAGCGTGGGCGGCGCGCTGCGCATGAATGCCGGAGCTTACGGCACGCAAATTGGCTCCTACGTCCGCGAAGTGGAGCTTTACCGCGCATCCACCGGCAAACTGGAAACTTTGCGCGGCGATGACATTCGTTTCGATTATCGCCATACTTCCTTTGCACCCGATGACGTGATGCTACGCGTGAAGCTGGAGCTGCCGTCGAAGCCGTTCAAGGACATCCTGGCGGCGATAAAAATCTGCAACGAGAAGCGCCGCGCCAGTCAGCCTCTGAACCAGAAAAGCGCCGGCTGCATTTTCAAGAATCCGCCGGGCGGCTCGGCCGGACGCATGATTGACGAGCTGGGCTTGAAGGGTTATCGAGCGGGTGATGCGATGGTCAGCGACCGCCACGCCAATTTTTTCGTGAATGTGGCCGGTGCCAGCTGCGCGGACATGCTGCGCCTGATTGACGAAGTGCGCGAGCGCGTGCGCGTAACGTACGGGATCGAGCTCGAGAACGAGGTAATTTTTTGGAAAAATTGAGAACCATGGACGCGGACGCTTATCCCCAGGAGGTTCTGGCCGACGAAGAGCCGAAGTATCTGCGGCGGCAGAAGCCGCTGGAAATCAAGCGGCGCAAGTTCGGCAAGAAGGCTTGGAAGACGTATCTGCGCGTCACGTTTTGGAGCGTCGTCGCGCTCGCCGCGGCCGCGACGAGTTATGCGCTCGGGCATTACCTGCTGGCGTCCCCAGAAATGGCGCTGACTCATTCCGATCAGGTGCAAGTGGCCGGCAACCAGTACGTGCCGCGCGGCCGCGTGCTCGAAATTTTCGCAGCGGACCGCAATCGCAGCGTTTTGCGCATCCCGTTAAACGAACGCCGCCGCCAGATCGAAACAATTCCCTGGGTCGAGCAGGCCACGGTGCGCCGCGCACTTCCCAATCGCATTGAAGTGGAAGTCACCGAGCGCACGCCGATTGCCTTCTTGCGCGAAGGCAGTGACCTCGCCCTGGTGGACGTGCACGGCGTCATCCTTGATCGTCCGCTGAAAGCGAATTTCCATTTTCCGGTCGTGACCGGCATGGGCGCGGACATGCCCATCGAAGACCGCGAGCTGCGCATGCAAATGTTTGCCGGATTCACGCAACAGGTGGAAGCCGCGCGCGCTGGCGCGATGGACCAGGTGAGCGAGGTGGACCTCACCGAAGCAAAAGATTTGCGCGCCACCATTTCCGGATTGCAGGTGACGAATACTTCCGGCGGCGCGGCTGGGAACGACGCCTGGGGCAACGCCGACGCTCCCATCGTGGTGCATTTCGGCGATAGCGACTTCCAGAGTAAGTATTGGACAGTGCTGAACGACATCGGGCAATGGCGCGCGGCGGCTGGGCGCGTCGAATCCGTGGACCTGCGCTTCAACGGTGAGGCAGTAGTAAATCCAGACCGCACCATTCTCGCGCTGAAAAAAGATCCGCCGGCGATTACCGGTGTCGCTCCGAAGGTAGCGGCGCCGCATCCCGCTGCTCCGGCGCAAGCAGCTGTGCATACCGCTGCGCCCACGAAGTCCTCCGCGCCGCCGAAGCCATCTGCATCCGCAAAAGCCGCGCCCGCGAAAGCGGTGAAAGCAACGAAGGCTGCGCCAACAAGAGCAGTGCCGACAAAAGGGGCGCCAGCAAAAATGACGCCGGCAAAAACAAACCCGGCGCAGCATGTCGCATCAAAAAGTTCGGCGAAGCACGTAAATTCGCAACAGCAATAATAAGGGCACGCTGAAAGCAACCGAGGAGCATCGCATTTGACGAAGAGGGAACGGCACATTGTGGCGCTGGACATCGGCAGCACAAAAACTTGCGCGTTGATCGGCGAACTGGACGAAGAAGGCAGCGTGAAATTCGCGGCGCTGGGCGCGGCAGAATCCAAAGGCTGGCGCAAAGGCCAAATCGTCAATCTCGATCTCGCGGTCAGCTCCATTCGGCGTGCCGTCGAGGAAGCCGAAGCGCTCACCGGAGTCCCTGTGGAGTCCGCGCTGATCGGTGTCGCCGGAACGCATGTGCGCGGTGTGAATAGTCGCGGCGGCATCACGGTAGGCTCGCGCCCGCGCGACGTGCAACGCGACGACGTGCGCCGCGCCATCGAAGCAGCGCGCGGTGTGCAACTGCCGGAAGACCGCGAAGTGCTGCACGTCCTGCCGCAAGAATTTTCGCTCGATGCGCAAGATAATGTCCGCGATGCGATCGGCATGGTCGGCCAGCGCCTGGAAGCGAACGTGCACATCGTCACCACTTCCGGCACTGCCACCCAAAATATTGTCACCGCCGTAAATCGCGCGGGAGTGCGCGTGGACGACACCGTGCTCGAGCCGCTGGCATCCGCAGAAGCTTGCCTCACGCAAGACGAGCGCGAACTCGGCGCCTGCCTGCTCGATATCGGCGGGGGCACCACGGAAATGGTCGCCTTCGCTGGCGGAGTAGTCCGCTACACCGCGGCTGTTCCGGTCGGCGGCGACCACTTCACCAACGATCTCGCGGTCGGCCTGCGCACTCCCAGCAGCGAAGCGGAAAAAATCAAGCGCCTGCATGCCTGCGCCTTGCGCGAGCTCTTGACGGAAGACGCGCCCATCGAAATCGCCAGCGTCGGCGACCGTCCGCCGCGCACTGTGTTTTCGCGCATGCTGTCTGAAATCGTCGAGCCACGCGCGCAGGAACTATTACTGTTGGTGCGCGACGAGCTGCGTCGCGGCGGCGGGGAAGGGATGATCCCGGCGGGAATCGTGCTCACCGGTGGCGGAGCGCAATTACGCGGCCTGTGCGAGCTGGCCGAACGAATTTTCAATCTTCCGGTACGCGTGGCCTCGCCGCGCGGACTTGCCGGAATGAGCGAAGAGGTTTCCCGGCCCGAGTATTCAACGGCCGTGGGGCTTGTGCTGTACGGCGCGCGCACCCGACGCGCCGGCGGAACGCGCCCTAGCGGCTGGGTGGGCAAGTTGAAAAGCATGTTTGCGGGGGCGTAACCAGCAACAGATGCAAAAAACGAAATTGAGAAAAGACTGGGGAGGAAGCATGGCGCAAAAAGAATCGGCAATGCGAGTGTCGTTTGCAGAAGAAGCAACCAATGGGGCGAAGATAAAAGTAATCGGTGTGGGTGGCGGCGGTTCCAACGCCGTCAACCGCATGATCCGCGCGAAAGTGGAAGGCGTGGAGTTCATCGCGGCCAACACCGATTTGCAGGCGCTGAAGCTTTCGCAAGCGCCCGTAAAACTGCAACTGGGCGCGAAGCTCACTAAAGGACTCGGCGCGGGTGCGAATCCCGAAGTCGGCCGCAAAGCCGCGCTAGAGGATACCGAGAAAATTCTCGAGGCGCTCGACGGCGCGGACATGGTGTTCGTCACCGCGGGCCTCGGCGGCGGCACCGGCAGCGGCGCGGCGCCCGTCGTTGCGAATCTTGCCAGCGAACTCGGCGCGCTCACCGTCGCTGTTGCGACCAAGCCCTTCGCGTTCGAAGGCAAGCGCCGTATGGAACAAGCCGAACAGGCGCTCGCCGAACTAATTGGCTGCGTGGACACCGTCATCGTCATCCCCAACGAGCGGCTGATGGATTGCGTCGAGCATGGCACCAGCTTTTTCGAAGCCTTCCGCATCGCCGACGATATTTTGCGCCAGGCGGTGCAGGGGATATCGGACATCATCACCATTCCGGGCATCATCAATCGCGATTTTGCGGACGTGAAAACGATTATGTCCGGCCAGGGCTACGCCGTGATGGGCACGGCCGTCGCTTCCGGCTCGAATCGCGCGATTGACGCCGCGAATCGCGCCATCAATAGCCCGCTGCTCGAAGATAATTGCATTCAGGGCGCACAGGGAATTCTGATCAACATCACCGGCTCCTCCAGCCTCAGCTTGCAGGAAGTGCACGAAGCTTCTTCCATCATTCAGAAAGCCGCGCACGAAAATGCCAACATCATTTTCGGCGCGGTGATGGACGATGCCATGAAGGAGTCGGTGAAAATCACCGTGATCGCCGCGGGATTCCGCGATGTGGCCGGCCGCAAGTCGCAACAGAAGCCGTCGTATTTGCCGAAGACGTGGAAGGCTTCGCGCGAGCAACCCACTACCGGAAACATTGCGCCGCAACAAACCAACGTGGTGCAGCAAGTCGCCCGCAACGTCGCCGATGTCCGCAGCGAAGTCCCGGCCGACGATCTGGACGTGCCCACGTTCCTGCGCCGCCAAGCGCAAAAAGCGTAACAGGCTCAAACTCGGGGGAGCGGCTCGCGAGCCGCTCCCACGACCTTTCGCCGGTTCGTTAGCTATTTGCTCAGACTTCCGTCGGTCGACACGACGGCGCCCACGCAGCCGCCCGATATTTCGTTATAACCGCTGCACCGTTTTGCTGTGAAGTCAGTGGTGGTCCACTGCAAAAGTCCTGGCTTCAACGAGAACCTCCACAAAACCAGCCGCCCGTCCGGAAGAACGAGCCAATGCCCCCAAACCCTACAGCTAGCAAGGCGACGCGGTCCTGCACGGCGCGAACCTGTTCCGCCAGGCCTTCCTTACCGATGGTCGCCATATCGGCGGAGAAAAGAGCCATGGCTTTTTGACCAAGCGAGCGATCGTGGACGAAAATGAGCTGAAAACGAATCTTGGAATTTTGCTCGCGCAAATCCGTAAGCCAGCAAACGGAATTTACAAGATCCGCATAGTCGCCAACGCGCTGCAAGAATCCAGAAGTTCCGTCCACCTTCCCGTTTTCGTATCGCAGAATTGCTTCCTCTGAAAAGTTCTTCGGAAAGGACGGTTTAGAGAGTGTGACTTGCAGTTTCGTCTCGTGAGGTGGACTTTCTCTCCACGCCTTGCCGAAGGCGACTCCGTGCTACGGATTTATTTCTGCGGTCTCGATCACGTATTGGGTCCGAAGTAGCGCGAGCGTACTGCTCGCTTTGTTCTCAACGTCGAGTAGTTTCCACTCGCCCTTGACGCAAAGCATCACCGCCTCAGCTAAGTCGTTCGGGAGTGACTCACCCCCAGTGCGGGAACGGTTGATCGCACTCAGCGGCATCAGCTGAGCCAGCGCGCGCGAGATGTTCGCATTCGCTTTATTGCGCAGCTCGTCTGAAGTACCGCGATTCGCCATCACGACACATCCGGCTCCATTGTCTCGGTCTTGCCCACATCTTGCACCCTGATGGTCGTTAAGATATAGACTCGGATACGTGCGACGTTCCGTTCGAATCGAATGTGCCGCATTAGGTTGGTTGCGGGGCGAGCACGACCACCGGAGCTGCTAATGCGAAGGTTGAGGCTATTGTTGGCGGGCGTTTTTGCTCTTTGCTTGGGCGCTTCGTTAGCTGTTGGGCGCGGCTCCTCCGCCGTTGCCGGCACCAAAACTGCCTTCACGCTGCCGTTTGATCTCGTGGACAACCGCGTCTTCATCGAAGTGCGCATGAATGGCCGCGGTCCCTTCCACTTTTTGCTCGATACGGGCGCGGGCGGCGTTACCATTTCGGCGGACGTCGCGCATCAGCTCGGCCTGCGCGTGGCCGATGCGGGTGAAGGCCAGGGGGTAGGCGAAAAAACTGTGCGCGCCGGCCAGGCGCAGATCGTTCAGCTACAAATGGGCGCTTTGACGTTCGCGGACGTGGATTCCACTGTGATGGATCTGTCCGACGCGCCGCAGGTGTTCGGCACGAAGCCTTTCGATGGAATCATCGGCTTGCCGGTTTTCGAACGCATGGTGGTAAAACACAACTACGTCAATCGCGTGCTGACTTTCACCGCTCCCGACAAATTCGACTACACCGGTACAGGCGCGATCGTGCATTTCGAGCGGCCGCGCCAGATTCCTGTGGTCGCCGCATCGCTCGATGGCGTGGCGGGAAATTTCGGCGTGGACACCGGCGCACGCTCGTCGCTGCTGCTCTACGGGCCGTTCTGCGCGCAGAACAATCTGCAGGAAAAATACGGAGCGAAGCTGGAAGGCGTGACCGGCTGGGGCATCGGCGGGCCCGTGCGTTCGTTGCTCGCGCGCGCCAACACCTTGCAGATTGGCGACGTCACCGTGCGCGACCTGGTCATCCGCCTTTCCTCGCAGAAAACCGGCCTCACCACATCTTCAGCAATGGCCGGACTGATCGGCCCGGACGTACTTTCGCAATTCGACGTCACCTTCGACTACGCGCGCACCCGCATCATCTTCGACAAAAACAAAAACTACGGCCGCCGCGACAGCTACGATCGCGCCGGAATCTGGATGGGCCAGGCGCAGGACGGCAGACATTTCATGGTGGTGGACGTGATCGCCGGCGGCCCCGGCTCTGACGCCGGCGTAAAGCCGGGCGACCAAATCGTCGCAATCAATGGCGAGAGCACCGCAAACATGATTCTTCCCGACGTACGCGAGACGATCCGTCGCGAACCCGTCGGAGACAAGCTCACGCTACTGCTGGAATCGGGCGGCAAACAGCGAACTGCGGCAGTCGTCCTGAAAGATCTCGTTTAAGCTCGTTCGCCGCCGCGAATTGGGCTCGCCCTGACTCGAGAGCCGCGGATTTACTCTTTCCGGTCATTGCGAGATAGACTGGTTACCCGTGCCAGATCTAATCCGAGTTCAAGACGGAGTGCTGTTTGCGCTGCAGGCCCACGCGCAGAGCGAGCCCGCCCAGGAACGTTGCGGGCTCCTGGCGGGTCGCGATGACGCCGTGATCACACGCATCTTGCACGCGCACAACGTCGCCGGCGATCCCGCGACGCAATATGAGATTGCGCCTGCGGAATTATTCCAGCTGATGCGAGAGATTCGCGACGCCGGATTGCGGTTGCTGGGAATTTATCACTCGCATCCGCAGGGCGCGAACGAGCCTTCGCGCACTGATATCGCGCGAGCCTACTACCCGGACGCAGCGTATTTCATCGTTTCGCCGCTGCCGCATGAGGAACGACCAGTGCGCGCATTTTCGATTCGCGAAGGCGGCGTGTCGGAGTTGCAAATATCCAGCGAGTGAGGAAAACCAGCTGGCAGTCTGAATTGAGGAGTCCTGCTACCAAGCCACCTTTAGCACGACGGCCGTAACGTCATCATGGTTGCCGCTGCTCGCGGAAAATTCGCGCACCTGCTCGAAAAGAAAATCCAGGCAATCGTCCGCGGACTTGCAGCGGCACCGCTTGCAGATTTCTTTCAACTTGGCCCAGCTCAGGTCTTCGTCCTGCGCATTGCGCATTTCGTTCAAGCCGTCGGTGGCAAACAGCACGGCGTTTCCGGGCGCGAGTTGCACGCTGTGGATCTGATATGAAGCATCGGCAAACATGCCGGAAGGGAACCCGCCTTCACCTGGCGAACGGCAACCTTCAATTGAGACCAGCAAAGGAAGCGGCACGCCCGCGTTCGAAAAAGTCAGCACGCCCGAAGCCGGATTAAACAGCGCGTAAGTCATGGAACTGCAGCGCCCCGGGACCGGCCGCACGCACAGCCGTTTGTGCAGCAGCCCCGCACCGCGGCGGTGTCTTCGCCGGTCTTTTTGATCTCGCGAATCGTGTCCATCACCAGCGAAGCGTACAGCGCCGCGATCAATCCCTTGCCAACGACGTCGCCCCTGTACATGCCCACCAAACCATTGGGAAAATGAGAAAATTCCGCGAAGTCGCCGTCCACTTCACCCAGCGGCGCAAATCGGAACGCCGCCTCGAACGCATCTCCGCGCAAGCTGCCGCTCGGCAACAGCGAATCCAAAATCAGCCGCGCTTCATCTTTGGCCGCTTCCTTAGGGTCTGCGTGCGCTCGGTCGCGGTGCGTGCGCCTGTGCGCGGCACGGCCCAGGCAGCAGCTAGGGGCTGAGTGACCGGGGATGAACCGAGAATGTGTTGCCGAAATGGGAGAAGTCGGTTGATTTGGAGCTTCGCGGCCGCGAATGCGGGGCGAAAGACGGCAGGAACTTTGGCCGGCAGCTAAGTAGGGGGCGCCTCAGCCGCCGCTGCGGAAGGCGCTTGACAACATACCAACTGGTGGGTATTTTGTGGCGGTCGGCAAATTCACCATATGCATATGAATGACACTCGACACCAATCCAAAACCAAGTTCCTCGACGCCGCGCTGCACGTCATCCGCTACAAGGGCTACACTGCGACGCGCGTTGAAGACATCTGCGAGGCCGCCCAACTCACCAAAGGCAGCTTCTTCCACCATTTCGATACCAAGGAAGCGCTGGCGCTGGCGGCGGCCGAGCACTGGGCATCAATCACCAGCGGGTTGTTCGAAGCGGCGGCCTATCGAGCGTTACCCGACCCCCTGGACCGCCTTTTGGCGTATGTGGATTTCCGCAAAGCGATCCTGCAAGGGGAATTGCCGGAGTTCACCTGCCTGGTTGGTACCATGGTTCAGGAAGTCTACGAGACGCATCCAGCCATCCGCGCAGCCTGCGACAAGAGCATTAGCCAGCACGCCGCAACCCTGGAAGCAGACATCGCCCAATGCATGAGCAAGTACGAAGTAAACGGCGATTGGACCGCCGCGAGCCTCGCGCTGTACACACAGGCAGTGATTCAAGGCGCGTTCATCCTCGCCAAAGCCAAGGGCGGCGCTGCCGTAGCCGCTGATTGCATCGATCACCTGCGCCGCTATCTGGAATTGCTTTTCGCTAAGCCCAAACCACAAGGAGAAAACATCATGTCCAGCGCACCAGGACCTGGTTTGCAACTCACGGAAGCTCCGGAAGTGATGAACTGGCCCGAGACCCACTACGTTTTCATCGAAACAGTCGGCCCGTTCCAAAATACAGCCCCGCGAGCATGGCAGCAGTTGCATCAACTGGTTCCGCGTGTCTTGGAACAAAACAAAATCACCGCATACATGAGCCTTTACAAAGCCGCGCCGCAGATTTATCGTGCCGGCGTCGCGCTAGCCGCCGCGCCGAAAGACTTGCCCGAGGGCCTCGCCTACGAAAAATTCCCAGGCGGCAAGTACAGCCGTTTTGTCCTGACCGGACCGTACGCAAATTTGCCCGAAGCATGCGGCCGCGTTTTTCAAATCGTCGCCGAGACAAAAATCCCGCTGCGCGATGACTTCGGCATCGAAAATTACGTCAGCGATCCCCGCACCACGCCGGAGGAGCACCTGATCACCGAAATCCTCGTTCCCACGGCGTAGGCGAGGCGCTGCCACACGAGCCCGCTCCTTGCGCGGGCTGGGAACCGTAGGTTATTGGATCGGAGAAGAGTGAAATGTGCCCGGTTTGCATCGCAGCCGCAAAGCAGGCCACCATCGGCGCCACCTCCGCCAGCGCCGCGACCGTCAGCAAAAAAGCTTCGTACAAAGTTCACCGCCACCGTTGTCCCCGAACTAAGAATCGCAGGGAGGATGACCCATGAGTGAAAGCCAAGCTGCAGGTCAGAAAGTGATACCGCAAACAGAACCGGGCGCCGCAACCAACCCCGCGCTCGCACACCGCGTTGTTTCTCGCAGTGAATGGCTCGAGGCCCGCACCGCTTTGCTCGCCAAGGAGAAGGCGTTCATGAAATTGCGCGACCAGCTGAGCGGCGAACAGCGTGCGTTACCCTGGGTGCGCGTCGAGAAGGAATACATCTTTGACGGCCCGTCCGGAAAAATCATGCTCGCGCAATTGTTCAACGGCCGCAGCCAGCTCTTCCTGAAACATTTCATGCTGGGACCGGGCCAGAAAAATAACTGCGTCGGCTGCGCGTTCGAAGTGGACCACCTCGAAGGCCTGCTGGTGCATCTGGAGAACCACGATCTATCTTACGTAGCCGTGGCCCGCGCGCCAATCGAAGAGATTGAAGCTTACCGCAAGAGCATGGGCTGGAAATTCCCTTGGGTTTCGTCATACCACAGCGATTTTAATTACGATTTCAACGTGTCGTTCACGCCCGAGCAACTCGCGTCGGGAACCGCGTACTACAATTTCGGCCAGAGAAACCCTGAGATGGAAGATCTTTCCGGCGATAGCGTTTTCTGCAAAGACGACGCCGGCCAAATTTTTCACACCTATTCAACATTTGGCCGTGGCGGCGAACAGTTCCTCGGCGCCTACAGCTTTCTCGACGTGACTCCGAAGGGCCGCAACGAGAACGGTCCGTACCATTCGCTGGGCGATTGGGTCCGCCCCAGAAATATGTACGGCAAGGGCGGCACGGTTGAAGGCAACGGAAGGTTTCACTCACCGGGATGCGGCTGTTCGGTTCACAAGTGAGCTGGTAGGCGGCTGGCTGCACGGCAATTCGCGGCTGGCTTTTCAGATGCGGCCCTGGGCCCAATTATTGAGACAGCAAAGGAGAATACATCATGGCCACCGCAAGTGTGAAAAATCAGTCCGCTAAAGCCGGCCAGCGCCGCCCCGCGGGATGTGGATGAATACTTCGCAGGAGTTCCGGAACCGGCGCGCAGCACTTTGCACGAAATGCGCGCGGCCATTCGTTCCGCTGTGCCGCCGGAAGCCACCGAGGCGATCAGCTATAAATTTCCCGCGTTCCAGTACAATGGCCCGCTATTGTGGTACGCCGCGTTTTCGGATCATTGCAGTTTGTTCCCGACCGCGGCCATAATCGCGGCGTTCAAGAAAGAACTGAAGGGTTACACCACTTCCAAAGGAACCATCCATTTCCCGTTGGACAATCCGCTGCCGATAACTCTACTGAGGAAATTAGTGAAAGCGCGCGTGGCGCAACAACTACAGAAGAAACAGCGCTGATGGGGCTGTCTTATCCGGCGACCTTGGAATGCAGCGCGCCAACCGTATCGGCGGCTTCGAGGCGTCGTGCATACAGCGGGAACCGCGCGGCGAATGACGCAACTTCGGCACGCACGCGCTGTTCGATCGCAGCGTCGCCCAGATGCGTCAGGACTTCCGCGATCCATTCCGCGATTTTCTCCATCTCAGGTTCGCGCATTCCGCGCGTGGTCACCGCCGGCGTGCCGATGCGGATTCCGCCGGCCTTCATCGGCGGCAGAGGATCGAACGGAATCGCGTTCTTGTTCACCGTCATGCCGGAGCGTTCCAGTGCCAACTCCGCGTCGCCTCCGGTGATCCCGCGCGAGTGCATGTCCACGAGCATCAGATGATTTTCCGTGCCGCCGGTAATGATGCGGAATCCGCGCTTCGTCAACCCAGCTGCCAGGGCCTTCGCGTTCATCACCACCTGCTGCTGATACGCGCGAAAATCCGGCGCCGCAGCTTCCTTCAGGCACACCGCTTTCGCGGCAATGATGTGCTCGAGCGGCCCACCTTGCAGCCCCGGAAAAGTGATGCGGTCCAAATCCTTCGCATATTTTTCACGGCACAGCACCAGCCCTCCGCGCGGCCCGCGCAAAGTCTTGTGCGTCGTGGTGGAAACGAAATCAGCATACGGCACGGGACTGGGATGCAACCCCGCCGCCACCAACCCGGCAATATGCGCCATGTCCACAAAAAATAAAGCGCCCACGGCTTGCGCAATTTGCGCGATGCGCGGGAAATCAATGATGCGCGCATAAGCGCTCGCTCCGGCCACAATCATCTTCGGCTTTTGTTCGAGCGCCAGGCGCTCCATTTCGGCGTAATCAATCGTCTCCCTATCTTTCGTCACGCCGTACGCCACAAATTTGTACGTCTTGCCAGAAAAATTCAGCGGATGCCCATGCGTTAGGTGTCCGCCGTGCGCCAGATTCATGCCCAGCACGGTCGCGCCGGGCTCCAGCGCCGTCATGTACACAGAAATGTTAGCTTGCGTTCCGGAGTGCGACTGCACGTTGGCATGCTCGGCGCCGAAAAGCTTCTTGGCGCGTTCGATCGCCAGCCGCTCCACGCGATCCACATTCTCGCAGCCGCCATAATAGCGCTTGCCGGGATATCCCTCCGCGTATTTATTCGTGAAGACGGAGCCCATCGCTTCCAGTACGGCCTCGGAAACGAAATTTTCAGACGCGATCAATTCCAGGCCAGTGGCCTGGCGACGTACCTCGTCCCGCAACGCTTCGGCGACTTCCGGATCCACTTCGTCCAGCGAGCGGCTCATGCGCAGCAATTCTGGGGTTTCGTTTTTCATGTCAGGGCACCCGGCCGGGAGTCGCAAACACGTAATGCTTGCCAGCAACTTTGCCGGCGCCAGCGTGTTTGTAAATTCGTGAAGAGTTTATCGGAGCGCCGCGTGGTTTGCAATCAAACCAGCGTTCCAGCGCAGCTACGGACGGAGGAATCATAAAAAAATGCGCCTGAAAAAACGTTGGCTAGGAGCGATCCTGTTAAGCCTCGCAGCAATCACGCCAAGCATGCTCAGCGGTTGCGCCGAACACGCCACCGTCCGCGTTTACGATCCGTACTACAACGATTATCACGCGTGGAACGACCACGAAGTCGTCTATTACCGCCAGTGGGTCGTCGAAACGCACCGGCCGTATCGGGATTTTCACAAGCTGCCGCCTCCCGAACAGCGCGAGTATTGGGCTTGGCGCCATAATCATCCGGATCACCGCTAGAAGTCCCGGCGGCGTGCGCAGCCACCTAAAAAACAAAAGCCCGCCGGCCAATATTCACCGGCGGACTTGCAATCTTCCTCGTCGCCGCAATCAAAAATCTACTGCTGGGTGGAACCCGTTGCGTTCGAAAGCACCGGCACATGATGCTTGCCCAAAAACGTGTGCGGCCCGCCGTAGATAAATTCCAGTGCCAAGTTCAATCCCGCTTGCACTGCCAGGTTGTAATTGCCGATGCGGAATCCGTCCTTATCGTTGTAACGGCTCGGATACCAGGCGAGCGCCGCGACTTCGCCGCCGGCATACGGTGCAACCAGTGATGAAAACGAAAAAGTGCGGTGTCCGTCGTCGCCTCGGCGCGCCGTGAGGGTGGATAGCAATGCGTGCTCCAAACGTTTGCCGAACGCGGTGCACTCGCAGCGGTAGAAAAGCGTGTCCTCGTGGAAAACTTCAGCCAAACCGTAGCGCGTCGTCTGCGTCACCAGGTTGATGCCAAAATTGTTGGCCACGCGCACACCGTAGGCGTCCATCCCCCCGCCCCACTCCGGCGCTGCATTTTCCGCTTGCTGCACTCCAGCTGCGGCAGCCGATCCGAGGAAGGCATAAGGCCCAAAGGAAACGAAAGCCCAAGAGCGCAGTTTTTCCTTTTCCGTTGGGCGATGGTACACCTCTCCCGGCTGCACATTCGCCACATTCGGCGACATCATTTTGGGCTGGCTGGGTAGCTGTTGCGGCGGAGGCGTCGTCTGCTGCTGGACCGAAGATGTGCCTGCTCCCGCGCTGGCTTGCGCGTTCACCGGAACGGACCATGCAACCGTAAAAAAGCATATAAGCGATACTGTTAGGGCAAGACGCATCTTCATCTCAAAAAAGCTCCTTCGATTTTGGGTAACTAGGCGGGACGATCCACCGCGTCAATTAGCCTAACCCAATTTCAAAATTTTCACACGCGGAAAACACCTGCCTAAATCATGCAAAACAGCCAGTTCGCAATCGAAACTACAGATCAAACGCGCCGCGTCCCGCGATTGACTTCGCGCACACTCTCCCCTAACCTTAATCCTTCACCGCGCCGATGCGCGCGCCATGGGGCGCGTGCTGCACTCAATCCGGCGCAGAAAAGAGCCCACCCAGGCATGTCCGACCAGAAGCTGCCAACTCGCGCAGAAGATTTTTCGGAATGGTATAACCAGGTCGTCTTGCGGGCCGAGCTGGCCGACTACGCTCCCGTGCGCGGATGCATGATTGTCCGCCCCTATGGCTGGGCGCTGTGGGAGAACATCACAGCGGCGCTCGATAGCCGCTTCAAGGCCACCGGCCACGTGAACGCCGCGTTCCCGCTGCTGATTCCGCGCAGCTTCATCGAAAAGGAAAAATCGCACGTGGCGGGATTTTCGCCCGAGCTGGCGGTAGTTACGCATGGCGGCGGCGAAGAACTGGAAGAACCGCTGGTGATCCGTCCTACTTCAGAGACGATCATCGGCCACGCTTACGCGAAGTGGATTCAGTCTTATCGCGACCTGCCGGTGCTGATCAATCAGTGGAACAGCGTGGTGCGCTGGGAACTGCGCACCAAGTTATTTCTGCGCACGCTGGAATTTTTCTGGCAGGAAGGCCACACCGCGCACGCCACGCTGCCCGAAGCCGAATTCGAAACTCGCCAGATGCTGGACATCTACACCGATTTCGCGGTGAAGGAAGCCGCCGTGCCGGTAATTCCAGGGCGCAAGTCCGACTCCGAGCGTTTCGCGGGCGCCGATCAGACCTTTTCGATCGAAGCCATGATGGGAGACGGCAAAGCGCTGCAAGCCGGCACCTCCCACAATCTCGGCCAGAATTTCGCCAAGGCTTTCGAAATTCGCTACCTGGATAAAGGTGGCGTGCTGCAGCACTGCTGGACTACTTCCTGGGGCCTCTCCACACGCTTCGTTGGCGCTATCATCATGGTGCACGGCGACGACCAGGGGTTGATTTTCCCGCCGCGCCTGGCACCCATCCAGCTGGTGATCGTCCCAATTTTCAAGACGGACGAGGAAAAATCCGGCGTTCTGGAATGCGCCCACAAGCTGCGCAAGGAACTGGTGGATGCTGGTATCCGCGTGAAGCTCGACGAGCGCGAAGGCTCCAGCCCCGGCTTCAAATTCAACGATTGGGAAATGCGCGGCGTGCCGCTGCGGCTGGAACTCGGGCCCAAGGACGTCGCCAAAGGCTCGGTAGTGCTCGCCCGCCGCGACCGGCCCGGAAAAGAAGGCAAGGCGTTCGTCGCGCAGCAGGGAATCGCCGCAGCCGTGACCCTAACGCTCGCAGAAATTCAGACGGCGCTCTTCGATCGTGCCCTGGCCTTCCGCAAAGCGAACACTCACGAGACTGCCGATTACGAAGAATTCAAGAAAGCCGTTGAAAAGGGTTTCGCCTTTTCCTGGTGGTGCAGCAAAGCCGAATGCGAAGCGAACATCAAGGAAGAAACCAAAGCCACCATGCGCTGCATTCCTCTTGACCAACCCGGCGGCTCCGGCAAGTGCGTCCATTGCGGCGAGCCGTCCCACGAAAAAGCCATCTTCGGGCGGGCGTACTAGCGGTACGTTCGTACGCCCCGGCCCATTTACTCATTCAGAACACATGCTTTAACCCAGCCGTTGGCGGGTTACCTATACTGTTAGCATCGGTCTATTGAAATCGCACTGGGGAGGATTCTTGATTTTGCGCGCGAACCGACTGCATGACGGACAACGAGGCGGGGCGAAACTGAGCTTCGCCATAACCATCATCATCCTGGCGATCATGGTTTTCTGCGCCGTCAAGGTGGTTCCGTCGTGGTTCGCCAATTACCAGCTGCAAGACGCCATCACCACCGAAGCGCGCTTTGCAACTTCTACCTATCCCAAGAAAACCCCGGAAGATATACAGGGCGACGTCTTTAAGAAGGCCCAGGAGCTCGGCGTTCCGGCGAGGAAGGAAGACATCAAAGTAAGCTTCGACGGAAATCTCGTCACGATTTCATTGGATTACTCGGTATCCTACGATTTGGCCGTTACTCAGATCACTCATCAATTTCATCTCTACGCAGACAGCCGTCCAATTTAGCTTTACAATTCATTTGATCGAGGCCGCGCGGTAACGCTCGTGCCAGCTTCGCGCCCGCCCAACCGTCAGGCTTTGGCGTGCGTCTAATCATAAGAATGCGTTGGCGAGTGCATTTCTGAGTGCAGTTGTTCTGCTGCATTTCACGGAGAAACTGATTGCGGATTCGAATCGCCCCGGGCTTCTGGACCTCGCGTGTGGGTTTGGCCGTCCTGGGAAGCGTCCTGTTTGTGTTCCTGGCGGCCACTTCCGTCTTCGCGTATTACTACGTCCAGTTCGGCAAGCTGATTGACCAGCGCCTCACCGGTCAGGTCTTCCAGAACACCTCACGAGTTTTTTCTGCGCCCGGGCGCATTATTGTTGGCGAAACCATGCACGCCAGCGACCTGGCCACCTACCTGCTCCGCGCGGGGTATCAGGAAGGCGAGGCCGAGGGCGCGCTCGGCTGGTTCAAACTAAAGGGCGCGTCGGTGGAGATTCACCCGTCGTCCGCATCCTATTTCCGCGGCGGCAACGACCTGCGCGTGGATTTTTCCGGCGGCGCGATTGCGCGCATCGTGGACCTATCCGCCAGCGCGCCGCGCGACTCCGCTGAAATCGAGCCGGAACTGATCACTAACCTGTTTGACAGCTCACGCGAAAAACGCCGCGTGGTGCGCTTCGATGATCTCCCCAAGGACCTCGTGGACGCCGTCCTCGCGGCCGAGGACAAGCGCTTCTTCGAGCATGGCGGCTTGGATATCGTACGCGTCTTCGGCGCAGCCCTGGCGGACCTCCGCCGCGGACAGAAAGCCCAGGGCGCCAGCACGATTGACATGCAAGTGGCGCGCAGCTTTTTCTTCACCACCAGACGCGAATGGCGCCGCAAAGTAAAAGAAGTGCTGATGGCCGTCGAAATCAACCAGCGCTATTCCAAACAGCAAATTTTTGAGCTGTACGCGAACGAAGTCTATCTCGGAAATCGCGGCAGTTTTTCCATTCGCGGCTTTGGCGAGGCTGCCGAAGCCTATTTCGGCAAAGATGTCCGTGAGCTGACCCTCGGCGAATGCGCCTTTCTCGCTGGAATCATCCGCGCCCCCAATCGCTACGCCACGGCTGAGCGCCACATGGATCGCGCCGAGGAATCGCGCGACCGCGTGTTGCCGCAGATGGTCGAAGACAGTTACATCACGCAAGAGCAAGCCGACGCCGCCAAAAAAGTGAAATTGAAATTCGTCAATGGCGGCGTGAACACCGGCTCGGCGCCTTACTTTGTGGACATGGTCAAAGACCATCTCCTCGAGAAATTCTCCGCAACCGATTTGGAAACGCAAAGCTATCGCATTTACACCACGCTCGATCCGCAATTGCAGCGCGCCGCCGCCGAAGCCATCCAGACAGGCGTGCAGGGCGTCGACAAGCTGCTCGCCAAGCGCTACGCCGCCTGGGCCAAGAAGGGCGAGCCTGCCACGCGCGTGCAGGTCGCACTCGTTGCCATGGACGCGCGCACCGGAGAAATCCGCGCGCTCGTCGGCGGCCGCAACTACGGAGAAAGCCAGCTCAATCACGCCCTCGCGCACCGCCAACCCGGCTCGGTGTTCAAGCCGTTCGTCTATGCCGCGGCCTTCGATAATGCCGCCGAGGGCTTCACGCCGATCGTTACCCCAGTCACTACCGTGGACGACGTGCCCACTACGTTCGAATTCGACGGCAAGGAATACACGCCGGACAATTTCGGCCAGGAATTCTACGGCACCGTAACGGTGCGCGACGCGCTGATCCATTCGCTCAACGTCGCCACTGTAAAGGTCGCGGAGCTGATCGGCTATCAGCGCGTGGTGAACCTCACCCGCCAGATGGGCCTGGGCACCAATATCCAGCCGACGCCCGCAGTCGCGCTCGGCGCTTATGAAATGACGCCCATTGACGTCGCTGCCGCCTACACGCCCTTCGCCACCAACGGTTTTCGCGCTGAGCCGCTCTTCCTGCGCAGTGTTCTCGCCGCCGACGGCACGGTGGAAGAGACCGCCGGTCCGCGCACGCGCGCCGTCCTCGATCCACGCGTAGCCTTCCTGACGACCAGCATCATGGAAGAAGTAATCAATCGCGGAACGGGTGTCACCGTTCGTTCCATGGGCTTCACTCCGGTAGCAGCAGGGAAGACCGGCACATCGCGCGACGGATGGTTCGCCGGATTCACGTCGAACCTGCTCTGCGTGGTGTGGATCGGATTCGACGACAATCGCGACCTCGGCCTTTCCGGCAGTGCATCTGCGGCGCCCGTTTGGGCGGAATTCATGAAACGCGCCACGGCTTTGCCGCAATACAAAATGACCGAAGATTTCGATCCGCCTCCCGGCGTAATAGCCGAGATGATTGATCCGAAATCCGGTCAACTGGCCAACTCCAGCTGCCCGCAGTCGGTGCAGGAATATTTCATCGCGGGCAGTGAGCCCACCGAAATGTGCGGCGAACTGGCGTCCGCGCCCTCTAACTGGCTCTCCCATCTCTTTGGCAAAGGCAGCAATCCGCCGCCTCCCCCATCGGCAGCGTCGAATCAGCCCGGCCAGCCGGCCAAGCCTGGCGCCAAACCCGCTGCGCCAGGCGATGCCCAGCAGCCCGCCCCCGCCAACCCCGACGCCGAAAAGAAAAAGGGGCTTCTGGACAAGATTTTTGGTATCTTTGGGTCAAGCAAAAAGCCTGCGGACAGCCAGAAACCACAGCCGTAGGCCTTGGGGCGCGGAAAAAAAGGAGTCGGGCTATGAGCCGATTGACTCTCTTTGCCATCCCGCTGGTCTTGGCGGTAGCTTGTCCCGCGTTGGCGCAGCAAACTCCAACCAAAGTCAGCGACATCGACACCACCAGTGCGCCCCTCGCAAGCACTTCGGTCGGCGCGAAGCCTCTTTCTGCGATGTCTCCACGCGAAGCTGCCGAAATGCGCGCGGACATCCTGATGGCGCGCAAGGAATATTTCCAGGCGGCCGGCTCGTACCTGCAAATTCTGCTGAACGAACCCAAGAACGCTCAGCTGCTGAATAAGGTGGGCGTCGCGTTCCAGCAATTGGGCGACCTGGATCGTTCCGAGAAATTCTACAAGCGCGCGATGCACGCCGACAAAAAATTCGCCAGCGCCGCCAATAATTGCGGCACGGTCGAATACGAGAAAAAGCACTACAGCAAGGCTATCAGCCTGTACAACAAGGCCCTGGAACAGCACTCCGATTTGGCCACGGTGTATAGCAACCTGGGCTACGCTTATTTCGAGGATAAGCAGTTTCCGCAGGCCATGAATTCCTTCCAGAAAGCTCTGGCGCTGGATCCCACCATCTTTGACCGTCGCGGATTGGGCGGCACCGTCGTGCTGCAGCGCACCGCCACTGATCCCGGCCTGTTTTATTTCTTCGTCGCAAAGACGTATGCCCAGGCGGGCGATGCAGAGCGCGCCGCTCATTACCTGAAGCTCGCGCGCGACGACGGCTACTCCGGTTTCCTCTCCGCCCAGACCGATCCTGGTTTCGCAAAAGTCATCAAGGATCCCGCTCTGCAGGAAGTCCTGCACGAACCGCCTTCCTACGCGGGTACGACCAAGAAACAGATTCAGAACTGATACACTAATACGACGTTCTCCGGGGGACTCATACAATGGCAGGCGAAGCTCCAGCTCTCGCACATGAGGATCTACTGCAGTCGGTCTACGATGCGTTCAATGAGCGGGACCTTGATTTTATGATGCTGCTCCTGCATCCCGAGGTGGATTGGCCCAACGGGATGGAAGGCGGCCGAATTCGCGGCCACGCGGGCGTGCGCGAATACTGGACGCGCCAGTGGGACGTGATCGACCCGATCGTCAAGCCGCAGCGCTTCGAATTGCTGCCTGACGGCAGAATTCGGGTGCACGTCCACCAAATCGTGCGCGACCTCGCCGGCAAAGTGATCGTGGACCGCACCGTACACCACATCTATCGCCTCGACGGCGCGCAGATCGTCAGCATGCACATTCACGAGCCGCAAACCTAATTCGCGCGCCATCCGCTAAGTTAATCCGCGCAGTTAATTCACGAGGCGAATCCACCCACTCGCTCGCCGCTGCCTCGACGCTTTTCTTGACCTTCGTGTGCAGAGGCGTTACAGTACGCCCAAGTAATCCACCCGAGCTTCGCAAAGGACTCCAACTCCAGTCTCCCCAGCGAGTCCATCGGAGGCGCCAGTGCCATGCCGTGTCAGATTTCCATTCCTGTTCCTGTTCGTTTCCATTTCAATGTCTCCCCTCGCCGCGCGCGCCGATCTTGACGCAGACTGCAAGAAGGCGGAAGCGTCTCACCGGCTGCTCACCGGAGATCACGGCTTAAATTATTACGAAGTGGGTCAGGCGATCGTGAACGCGTTCAACAGGGACCGCGACCCCCAAGACAAGCTGGTGGCCTGCACCGACGCTGGCTCTATCGAAAATGCAAAAATGCTTGCCAATGGCCAAGCGGCGTTCGCCCTCGTGCAGAGTGACGTCGCGCACACCGTCTGGTTTAAGCATCCTCTCGATGGCTCCAAGAAAATCGCGCCATTCCGTCCCGGCGAGCCCTCGGCCGTTCCACTCGGACCGTTCCACTTGCTTTTGATCACCCCGCTTTTCACCCAAGTAGTTCACGTTCTGATTCGTCCGCACTTCTATATCTCCAGCGTCGCGGACCTGCGCCAGCACACGGTCTGGGTCGGGAACGACCAGTCCGGCGGATACCTTACCGCCGAACGAGTGCTGGCGGCCGCGGGCCTCAGTACCGAGGACGTCAAAATTGTTCCCGTCGCCGGTACGGAGACGGGAATAGAACCACTGCGCGACGCTCTCGCAAAGCTTCAGAAAATGGAGTTAGACGCCGTCTTCTTCACCGGCTCCGCTCCCACGACGGCCATCCAAGCCGCCTTCGCGCCGCCGGCAGACGCGCCCGATCTCAATTCGGAGATTTCATTCCTTCCGCTCACCGTCGGCATGGTTACCGAGTTGAGCCACGACTCCAGCTATGTGGAAACCATGATCCCCAAGAACCAATATGGTGTCGGCTTCCCCGGCAGCCAGGGCATCGCCACGGTCGGAGTCGAAGCCCTCCTGGTCACGAGCGATGACCCGGCTACGAACGGCCTCGCCCAGAGCCTCGTCAACTTCCTCGCCAGCAACATGGACAGCGTTCGCAAGTTCATTCCGCACGAAGAACGCACGCTCGCGCGCCTTGCTCTCGTGGATGCCCCCACGCCCGCCTATTTGACTCCGAATTTTTTCCTCCCCCTCGCGCGCGACGCTTTCTACAAGAATCGTTGGGACTTTTGGCGTCGCGCGATCCTGTGGACGGCAGGCATCGTAATTTTCTTGTTCGTCGTGTTCTGCTGGCTGCGCAAGACGCTCGGAAAAAAGCTTATGAAGAAACCCGATTTGTTTTTTGCCTTTCTGGGAATCGCCGTCACTTGGGTCGCCGGAAGCTTTACGCTGTGGGCCTATGAACGGCACGTGAACGGGGATTTCGCCACCATCCGTCACTCTCTGGGATCGCTGACGTTGTACTTGCTCCCCTGGTTCGCCAGAACACCGGTGACCGCGAACGGGCAAACCACCGCGGCAATCATCCGCTACGTGATGCTGGCGATATTCGGCGGAGCGCTCTGGCCTTACGTGAAAAAGTTCTCGAAGGATTGGCTCTGGCCGCGCCTCTTCAACTGGCTGAAAGGCCATCATTTCGCTCCAACTGCAAGAGGTTGAGCGGACGCGATCACCAGCCATCACGCGGCGATGCGTCCTTGTAACCCACCGGAACATTACGGTGCAAGCAGCTTCTGTTGCTATAATGACTCGCGAAATGTTCCTCCTGGCGGTTCGTCGCTTTTCGGTGCTTGCGTGCACGCTCGCCGCACTTTCGTTAATTTCTTCAGCGCCGCTGCCCGCGCAAATCGTGCCACCCGCGCCATCCGCATCGACCACGAATTCGACCGTAGTCGAACTCCACATTGACGGCGAAATCGAACCGATCCTCGCCGATTACCTGATCCGCGAAATTGAACAGGCCAACGGTGAACACGCCAGCCTCATCCTGATCACCATCAACACCCCCGGCGGCCTGGATAGTTCCATGCGCGAGATAATTCAATCCATCCTGCGCTCGCCCGTTCCAGTCGTAGCCTACGTGTACCCCACCGGCTCGCGCGCTGCTTCCGCCGGATTTTTCATTTTGCTCTCCGCCGATGTCGCTGCCATGTCTCCTGGCACCGAAACCGGCGCCGCCTCACCGCTAATCGAAATTGGCGGCTCGCCCGTGCAAATTGACGACACCCTGCGCAAAAAAATCGTGAACGACGCCACCGCGTACCTCCGTAGCTACACCAGCAAGCGCGATCGCAATCCGGAGCTGGCCTCGACCGCCGTCACCGATGCCAAAGCCTTCAGCGATAAAGAAGCGCTCGACGGTAAACTGGTGGAAATCGTCACCGCTTCGAAAGAGGACCTGCTCGCGCAACTCAACGGCCGCACCATCACGCGCTTCGATGGCACCAAACTGACGCTCGAGGTCCCGCATCCAGTATTCGTCACGCGCGGCATGACGGGCCGCGAAAAATTTCTTTCGCGCATCGTGCAGCCCGACGTATTTTTCATCCTGCTGATCATCGGCGTCCTGGGCCTGTATGTAGAGTTCACGCACCCCGGCGCGTTTGCCCCAGGCGTGTTCGGCGCGATCGCACTGTTGCTGGCGCTATACGCCATGCATATGCTGCCCATTAATCTGGCGGGCCTGCTGCTCATTGCTTGCGCGTTCGTGCTGTTCGTTCTGGAGGCGAAATTTCCCACGCATGGCGTGCTCGGCGTCGGAGGAGTCATTTCCATGGTGCTCGGCGCGCTGTTCCTGATTAAGTCGCCGTTGACGGGCATGGGAGTCAGCCTCTGGACCGCCCTCGCCGTAGTGATCCCGTTCGGAATCATCGTGATCATTCTTATGCGTCTGGTGCTGCGCTCGCGCACCTGGAAGGTTTCCACGGGCAGGGAAGAGCTGGTGGGCGAAGTAGGCGAGGTGCGCGAGCCTGTCGGCGCGGGCGAAGCCATCGGCAGCGTATTCGTCCACGGCGAACTATGGCGCGCCGCAGTTGGTACCGGAGCAAGCATCCCCACCGGCGCCCGCGTCCGAGTAAAAAAAGTAAAGGGCCTAACGCTCGAAGTCGAGCCACTCGAGTCGCGCTAGGCACGCAAGGCTTGGCGTGTGAATTTTTCAAGTTGCGCAAGCGCTGCCCGCGCCGTCATCCTGAGGAGCGCAGCGACAAAGGATCTCTCTTCGCGCTGAGTGCGCAGCTAGGCCGCAAAGGAACAGTTTTGTGCATCAGGGATTGAAGGAGCCAAAATGGATTTCGCGATGATTCTCTTCGGGGTCGGGGTAGTTATCATCCTCATCTGGCTGTCGAACTCCGTCTTCGTCATCAAGGAATGGGAACGCGGCGTGGTGCTGCGCCTGGGCCGCATGCTTCCGGAACCCAAAGGCGCCGGCCTACGAGTCGTCGTTTTCCCAATCGATAAACTCACGCGCATCTCCCTGCGCATCGAAACCCTCGACGTCCCCCCGCAAGACGTCATCACCCGCGACAACGTCTCTGTTAAGGTAAACGCTGTATGTTACTTCCGCGTAGTAGACGCCAATCTCGCCCTGTCGCAAGTCCAGAATTATCTATATGCTACTTCGCAGCTGGCCCAGACCACGCTGCGCAGCCTGATCGGCCAGTTCGAGCTGGACTCCATTCTTTCGGAGCGCGAAAAGGTTAACGCTAAGCTGCAACAAATCCTTGACCAGGATACGGAGCCTTGGGGTATCAAGGTAACGAAGGTTGAGGTCAAGCAAGTAGATATTCCGGAGAATATGCAGCGCGCCATCGCGCGGCAGGCCGAAGCCGAGCGCGAGCGCCGTGCCAAAGTGATCGCCGCCGAAGGTGAATTTCAAGCTTCGGCGAAATTGTCCGAAGCCGCGGCAGTGCTACAAAAGGAACCGACGGCCATTCAGCTGCGCTATTTGCAGACGCTGGTGGAAATTGGCGTCGAGAAAAATACCACGGTGATCTTCCCGCTGCCCGTGGACGTGATTTCGCAGTGGACGAAGTCGCTGGAGAAAAAGTAAAAGAATGGCAAGCAATGCAAGACGTGGAGGCGGCGACCGAGTTCTCGAAAGCCGGCACCTGGTAGGACTATTTCTAGGCGTCGTCCTGCTCTGCGGAGTTTTCTTTACGCTCGGCTACGTGATGGGTCGCACGCAATATGGCGGCGCCGTGCACGCGGCCGACGGCTTTAACAGCAACGTGCCCTCCGCGTCAGTTTCGCCGAAATCAAAGCCCGCGCTAGCCGCGAAAAACGCACCCGCGCCCGCGCCGCTGGACAATGGGGGTTGGGATTTCTACGACAATAAGAAATCTGCAAGTGATCATCTCGAACCCGCGCCTGCCGCGCCCCCGGCATCAGCTGCAAAAGCTCCCGCTTCCGTTCCCGCAGTAGCCACGAAAGCAACAAACACGCCGCCCGCCGCAGCCACCAAGACCGTCGCGGCCACCCCCAAGCAGCCGCCCGCGCGTTTCCAGGCGCCCGCCATGGGCAAGAATTCCATTGTCCTGCAAGTAGCCGCGGTAAAGCTGCAGCGCGACGCCCTGGAAATGGCCGACGCGATCCAGCAGAAAAAATTTCCCGCGTTCGTTGCCACTTCGCCTGCGGATAGTTTCCTCCACGTGCAAGTTGGTCCCTACCCCGATATGGCCGCTGCGGAAAACGCCAAGCGCGCCCTGGAACAATTGGGTTTCAAGCCTATAATTAAACACTAGATGAATTTGCCTCGTTACGCGCGAGTGTTGCTCGCCATCGGCAGCGGCGTCGCCCTAGGCCTTTCGTTCCCCAATTACAATTTGTACCTGCTGGCCTGGATCGCCATCGGTATGCTGGTGCTCGCATCCGCCGGCGCGCCGCTGAAAGAAGCGCCGCTCTACGGTTTTTTGCATGGCCAGGTGTTTTATCCCGTGTGCCTCCCGTGGGTTGATACCGTCATGCGTCAATACGGCAACATTGACCCGTGGATCTCTGCCGCATTCGTCGGCATGATCGGATTTATCGGCGGACTGATCTGCGCCACGTTTTCCACCGGTGTCGCGCTGGCGTCGCGCAAAAGCAAGCTCCTCGCGTGCGCTCTCGCGCCTTTTCTGTGGACCACGCTGGAATATTTCCGCACCAATATTCCCATCATCGGCTCTTCATGGGATTTGTCCGGCTATCCCGCCGCGCGCAGCCTCGCGCTGCTGCAAATCACCTCCGTCACCGGAATTTATGGCCTCTGTTTCTTGATCGCCGCGTTCGGGTCGCTGCTGGCTTATGCTGTGCTGGTGGATCCGCGCCGTACCTGGCGCAACGCCGTGATCGTCACGATCGTACTGATGCTCGTCGCTGTGCTTGGCCCGCATTTCATTCCGAGCGCCACGCCCCACTACGTCGCGCATTTGGTGCAGACCAATTTCCCGCAGTCCGAAAGTTATCCCCCCGATTGGTTGCAGGTGCACGCCGGTGAACTCGACCAGCTCGAACACATCAGCGTAGACGCCGCGCATCAAATCCCCGGCATCATCATCTGGCCCGAAGTGCCCGCTCCATTTTCGTTCACGGAGCCGCCATTCGCCGAGCGGGCCCAGCGTATCGCCAGAGATTCCGGAAATTATTTCCTGGTCGGCGTGGTGGACTGGAGGCGCGACGCGGAAGGGAGATGGTTGGCATCGAACAGTGCAGACCTGCTGAATCCGCAAGGCCAGCGCATCTTCGCGTACGACAAAATCCACCTGCTCCCGTTCGGTGAATACGTCCCGCTGCGCGGCTGGCTAACCTTCGCCAAAAAACTAACCGCGGACATTTCCGATTTCACTCCCGGCTCCACATACGGCGTCGCGCAAATTCCGCAAGGAAAATTTGGCACCTTCATCTGTTACGAAGCAATTTTCCCCAGCGAAGTCCGCCAGTTCACCGCGAACGGCGCGCAATTGCTGGTTACCATTTCTAACGACGGCTGGTTCGGCCGCTCCTCCGCTCCCGAACAACACATGGCCATGGCCCGCGTCCGCGCGGTAGAAAATCGCCGCTGGCTTCTGCGCGACACCAATAACGGCTACACCGAATCCATAGACCCCTACGGCCGCACAGCCGCGCAACTCCCGCTAGACATCCGCAGCCAACTCGACGCCCCCTACGATTTCCGCAGCGACCTAACCCCCTACGCTAGATTCGGCGACTGGTTCAGCTGGCTCTGCGTCGCAGTTACCATCGTGCTGCTCGGAATGGCGTTCGTAAAGCAACCCGCCTAAAGCACTAAAAATTCGGTAGAATAGACTGCAATGGCCGAACACATCGAAGACCTGCAACAACGCTTCGCCGAGCTGAATAAACGCATGCAGCTTGTGCGGAGCTTTCTTTGACGCAGGATCAGCCCGCAAACAACTAGCCGAATTCGAAGCAAAAACCAGCGACCCCGATTTCTGGCAGGACCAGGAAAAAGCGCAAGCCACGCTGCAACAGCGCAAAGCCGTCGAAGACCGCGTAAACGCCGAAGTAGCCCTCGACTCGAAGAAAAGCGATATCGAAACCTACCTCGGCCTAGCTCAGGAAGAAAAAGACGACGCCCAGCGCAACTCGCTCCTCGAAGACGTCACCAAAGAAATCGCCTCGGCCGACACCTACGTCTCCGAGCTCGAAACGAAAACCCTCCTTGCCGGTGAGAATGATCGCCTCAACGCCATCGTCACCGTTAAGCCCGGCGCCGGCGGCACCGAATCGCAAGACTGGGCCGAAATGCTCCTCCGCATGTATCTGCGCTGGGCCGAGCAAAAAGGTTTTCGCGCCACGATTCTGGATTCCACTCCCGGTGAAGAAGCCGGCATCAAATCGGCCACCGTGCAGATCGAGGGCGAAAACGCTTACGGCATGCTCTCCGGCGAAAGCGGCGTGCATCGCCTGGTGCGCATCTCGCCGTTCGACCAAGCCGCGCGCCGCCACACTTCGTTCGCCTCCGCCTTCGTCATCCCGGAAATTGACGATCGCATCGAAATCAACGTCAAGCCCGACGATCTGCGTATTGACACCTTCCGCGCCGGCGGCCACGGCGGCCAGAACGTCAATAAGGTCGAATCCGCGGTGCGCATCACGCACCTGCCGTCCGGCATCGTCGTGCAATGCCAGAACGAACGCAGCCAGCACAAGAACCGCGAAATCGCCATGAAGGTTCTGCGCTCCCAACTCTACGAACTCGAGCTCGAAAAACGCCGCGACGCGCTCAATAAACTCGACGCCTCCAAACCCGAAATCAGTTTCGGCAGCCAGATCCGCTCCTACACCATGCAACCGTATCAACTGATCAAAGACCATCGCACCAAAGTCGAACGCGGCGACGTGCAAAAAGTCCTCGACGGCGACCTCGACCCCTTCATCCGCGCCTACCTCCTCTACCGCCGCGATATGGCGTAGTGCATTTTGCCGCTGCGGCACTGCGCTGCTGCTTGCACTTCCGCCGCAATCCACAACCATTCAACTTCGATTTAAGACCTTTCGATGCAAAAGTTTGACACCCCCCAACCCCCATGCTAGCCTGCTTTTTTGGGCTAATCGCACACAAGCGCACTTGGGGCCCCCGAAGCGCACCTACTCCGTTGGAGGATACTGTTTTGGCTCACCACGATGAAAAGTTTCTCTTCACCTCGGAATCCGTAACCGAGGGCCATCCCGATAAAATCGCCGACCAGATTTCTGACGCCGTTCTCGACGCCGTCATGAAGGACGATCCCATGGGCCGCGTCGCTTGCGAAACCCTGGTCACCACCGGTCTGGTTGTAGTGGCGGGCGAAATCACCACGACCACCTACGTTGATTTCTCCGATCTCGCACGCGAAGTCATTCGCGACGTCGGCTACACTCGTGCAAAATTTGGCTTCGACGCCGAAACCTGCGGCGTCATCTGCACCATCCACAAGCAATCTCCCGACATCGCCATGGGCGTGGACACCGGAGGCGCCGGCGACCAAGGCTTGATGTTCGGCTACGCCTGCGACGAAACGCCCGAGTTAATGCCCATGCCAATCCAACTCGCGCACAGCCTCACGCACAAACTCGCCGAGGTCCGCAAGCAGAACGTAGTTGATTTCCTCCGCCCCGATGGAAAGTCCCAGGTCACAATTGAATATATTGACGGCCGCCCCGCACGCGTGGATACCGTAGTCATCTCCACCCAACACAGCGACAAAGTTTCGCTCAAAGATTTGCAACAAGCCGTGCGCAAACACGTCATCGATCCCGTGCTGCCCGCTGCGATGGTGGACAAGAACACGAAGTACCACATCAATCCCACAGGCCGCTTCGTTACCGGCGGACCGATGGGCGATGCGGGCCTCACCGGCCGCAAGATTATTGTGGACACCTACGGCGGCTACAGCCGTCACGGCGGCGGCGCTCTTTCCGGCAAAGATGCCACTAAAGTTGACCGCTCCGCCTGCTACATGGCCCGCTACGTCGCGAAAAATCTCGTAGCCGCCGGCCTCGCCACCAAAGTTGAAGTCCAACTGGCCTACGCCATCGGCGTCGCCGAGCCCGTTTCCGTAATGGCAGACACCTTCGGCACCGGCACAATCCCGAATTCGCAGATCACCGAACTGATCCGGGGATTCTTCCGGCTGACGCCCAAAGGCATCATCGAGACGCTCGACCTGCGCCGCCCGATTTATCGGCCGACGGCGTCTTACGGCCACTTCGGCCGCAGCGGCCCCGGCTTCACCTGGGAACGCACCGACAAAGCCGAAGCCATCCGCAAAGAAGCCGGCTCGCGCGGCGCCGTAGCCGTCTCGCGAAGCTGAGAAGCGCTGTCGCCGTTGCAATTGGAGAGCCGGCCTCTCGCCGACTTTGCAGTTGACTTTGTAGCGGCCGTCCCGCGAAGTGGGACGGGCGAAGTTGACTTTGGTTTTCTCTGCGCCCTCTGCGTCTCTGCGGTAAGAAAGATTTAGTCGTACACAACGCACGTCAAATTTAAAGGGAGTCTCCAGTGGAAACAGCAATCACCAAGCTAGCCGGCGACGTAAAAGACATCAGCCTCGCGGAAAAAGGCAAACGCAAGATCGAATGGGCCAATCAGCAGATGCCCGTCTTGCAATTAATCCGCAAGCAGTTCATCAAAGACCAACCGCTCAAAGGCATCCGTATGTCCGCCTGCCTGCACGTCACCAGCGAGACCGCTAATCTGGCGATCACTCTGCGCGACGGCGGCGCCGACGTAGTCCTCTGCGGCTCAAACCCGCTTTCCACTCAAGACGAAGTCGCCGCATCCCTAGTGAAGGACTACGGCATCCCCACCTACGCCATCAAAGGTGAAGACAACGCCACCTACTACGCGCACATCGCCGCCGCAATTGATCACAAGCCGCAGATCACCATGGACGATGGCGCGGACCTCGTCACCCAACTTCTCACCAAGCATCCTGGGCTCGTCAAGGACGTAATTGGCGGCACCGAAGAAACCACCACTGGCGTCATCCGCCTGCGCGCCATGGCCAAGGATGGCACGCTGAAGTATCCCGTCATCGCTGTGAACGACGCGCTCACCAAGCATCTCTTCGACAACCGCTACGGCACGGGTCAATCCACCTTGGACGGCATCATTCGCGCTACCAACATGCTGCTCGCCGGCATGCGCGTAGTCGTCGCCGGCTACGGCTGGTGTGGACGCGGCGTCGCCATGCGCGCCAAAGGCCACGGCGCAGACGTGATCGTCACCGAAATCAATCCCACGCGCGCCCTGGAAGCCACTATGGACGGATTCCGCGTGATGCCCATGGCCGATGCCGCCAAAATCGGCGAAATTTTCGTTACCGTCACCGGCAACAAATCCGTCATTGCGCAGGAACACTTCGAAAAGATGAACGATGGTGCCGTGATCTGCAATTCCGGCCACTTCAACGTTGAAATCGATATCGCGGCGCTGGAAAAGCTGGCCAGCTCCAAAAAGCCAGCCCGTCCCTTCGTGGACGAATATTTGATGAAAGACGGCCGCAAAATCTATCTCCTCGGCGAAGGCCGCCTCATCAATCTAGCCGCTGCCGAAGGCCACCCCGCGGTTGTGATGGATATGAGCTTTGCGAACCAAGCCTTGGCCTCGGAATACATGGTAAAGAATGCCAAAGACCTGAAGCCGCAAGTCTACTCAGTGCCCGAACCCATCGATCGCCAGATCGCCAAGCTAAAACTGGAATCCATGGGCGTCCATGTAGACAAACTTACCGCCGACCAAGAGCACTACCTGGCCAGCTGGTCCGAAGGCACGTAGTGGCAACAGCAGGCACGTCCTCCGGATTTCGTAGCGCCGGCGTCCCACCGGCTCTTCACGGTTGAATTCGTGGGGCGGGTCCCGCATAGCGGGGCCCGCCCTTTTTTCGCCGCCGACCGCTTTCCCTTCGATTTTCAACTGTTAACTCCTTTACTTGCGCCATTCATCCCGCCCGCCGCAATGCACACACACGACCGTTTGCTTTCTCCCCACTCTCTCTCTAAAATACGCAGATGATTTTTTTGCTCGACGACGGACAGCGCGAGTCGCATGAGGCGCCGACCTGTGCTCCGGCTGTGAGCCACGCTCCCGCAGGTCCTTTCAGGACGCTAAAGCCCGCTGTAATCGGTGGTGCCCAATTATTAGTAAACGTCGTAACGCGTTCAAAACAAACAACTGCGACGCGCTCTAAGCGGTACTTTTTCGGCACTTTTTGCGCAGCTCTCCTGCCAACCATCGGTCCCGGGACCCGCCGCGCATGATGCAAGACTGGGCCTCCTGGGCAATCGAAACGGCCAAGCGCCGCGGCGCCAGCTACTCCGACGCGCGCGTCATGGACATCCGCCAGCGCGAAATCGGCACCAAAAATGGCGCAGTCGGAACCTTGGTCGAATTCGAAACCCTCGGCATCGGCATTCGCGTAATCGCCGGCGGCGCCTGGGGATTTGCCTCCACCGACCGCCTCACCCGCGAAGGCATCCAAGCCTGCGCCGCCGAAGCCGTAGCGATTGCCAAAGCCTCGGCACTCGCGAAACGCGCCGACGTCGCGCTCGCTCCTGAAAAGCCCCACGTGGACACCTGGCAGAATCCGTTCCTGAAAGATCCATTCCGCATTCCCGTTGAGCGGCAGATCGCCGTGTTGCTTGCCGCGGACCAAGAAATGATGCGCGTCAAAGGCGTCACGCTTGCCGAAGGCTCGATGTCCTTCAAGCGCATTGACCAGCTCTTCGTTTCCAGCATCGGCTCGGTGATTCATCAAGTGAAGATGCATTCCGGCGCGGGAATTGTCGCCACTAGTTTCGCGGGAACCGAAATTCAGAAGCGCTCCTATCCGAATAGTTTTGGCGGCCAGCACGCTCTGCAGGGTTACGAATTGGTAGAAGCTCTCGATCTGGTGGGAAATGCGCAGCGCACCGCGGAAGAATCCGTGGCGCTGCATTCCGCCGCGCAATGCCCCGAAGGCACCAAGACAATTATCCTCGGCGGCTCGCAACTCGGCTTGCAGATTCACGAATCCATTGGCCATCCCATCGAACTCGACCGGGTTCTCGGCCAGGAAGCAAATTTCGCCGGCATGAGTTTTCTCACCGTCGAAAAATTGCGCAAATTAAAATATGGTTCGGACATTGTGAACGTTGTCGCCGATGCGCGCCTGGAACACGGCCCCGGCCTCGGCACGTTTGCCTACGACGACGAAGGCGTTCCGGCACAATGCACGCCCATCATCACCAATGGCCTCTTCACCGGATACCTGAGCAATCGCGAGCTGGCTTCCGCCATCGGCGAAACGCGCTCCGGCGGCACCATGCGCACCGAAAGTTGGAACCGTCTGCCCATGATTCGCATGACCAACATCAGCATCAACCCCGGCACTTGGAGTTACGACGACCTGATCGCCAGTAGCGACGACGCGATTCTGATGGAGACCAACCGTTCCTGGTCCATTGACGATCGCCGCTATCATTTTCAATTTTCCACGGAAATTGGTTGGGAAGTGAAAGGCGGCAAGCTAGGCCGTATGATAAAAAATCCCAGCTACAGCGGCATCACCACCGAATTTTGGAACAGTTGCGACGCAATCTGCTCGCGCGCCCACTGGACGCTCTGGGGCACACCCAATTGCGGCAAAGGCCAGCCCATGCAAACGATGGGCACGGGCCACGGCGCATCCCCCGCGCGCTTTAGAAATATCAAGGTGGGAGTAGCGTTTGCGAAGTAGCACCGTAGCATAGGCAATCTTGCCCTTGCTCTTGCAGTTGCTGGGGATTTTGTAGCGGCGCACCTTTGTGCGCCATTGGCAGCGTCACCGAAAACTTAAAAATGGCAAAAGCCAAGAAAAAATCGGCAACCAAACGGCCGCGACGCACTCCCGCAGTCCAGTCCTCAAACCATCCCAGCGGCGCGCGCTTTACGTCCGCGGAACTCGAGCACATTGCCGATCGCATCATCCGCTGGAGCGACGCGGACGAAACCGAAGTGGAAATTGACGCCACGGTGGACGCGCTCACCCGCTTCGCCAACAACACCATCCACCAAAACGTCGCCGAGCACACCCTGGGCATTTCCGTTCGCGCCGTTGTGGACGGACGCACCGCCCGCGCCGCTACCAACAAGACCGACGAAGAATCTCTCCGCCGCGTAACTGCCGCGGCGATAAGCCTCGCGCGCAACGAACCGGAAAATCCCGACCTGCTGCCCATGCTCGGCCCGCAGAAATATCAGAAGGTCTCGCATTTCTATCGCTCCACAGTCGCAGCAACTCCGCAAGACCGCGCTCGGGCCGTCGCGCGAGTGTGCAAAATGGCAGCCGCCGCGAACCAAACCGCCGCTGGAATATTCACCACTGGCTTTGTGCAGACCGTGCTGGCAAATTCCAAGGGCCTTTTCGCGCGTCACGACCACACGCGCGCGGAATTTTCCGTCACCATCCTTGAAGACAATTCCTCGGGTTGGGCCAAGGCGAACTCCGCGGACATTTTGAATATCGATCCGGATGTGCTTTTCGAAAGCGCCAGCGAAAAAGCCGCGGGCTCGCGCAAACCGCAGGAACTCGCGCCCGGACGTTACACCGCGATCCTGGAAGCGCCTGCCGTTCTCGATCTGATCGGCTCGATCTTTTACGATTTTGCGGGCACTGGCGTGCTTGACAAGCGTTCCTGCCTCAACGATCGCATGGGCAAGAAAATTTTCGGGGACAACATCACACTGTGGGACGACGTTTACCATCCGCTGCAAATTGGCGCGCCGTGGGACGGCGAGGGCCTGCCGCGAGAGAAAGTTGTGCTAGTGGATCGCGGTGTGCCTAAGAATCTGGTCTATGCGCGCGCCACTGCGAAAAAAATGAAAACGAAACCCACCGGCCACGGCTTCACTTTGCCGAATGAATTCGGCGAAGCGCCCATGAACCTGGTATTTTGTGGCGGCGATAAATCCGTGGACGATATGATTCGCTCCACCGGGCGCGGAATCCTGGTCACGCGCCTTTGGTACATCCGCGAAGTGGATCCCTACGAAAAAGTTTTGACCGGCATGACGCGCGACGGCACGTTCCTCGTGGAAAATGGCCGCGTCGCCGGCGGCATCCGCAATTTCCGTTTCAATCAAAGCGTGATCGAAGCGCTAGCGAATGTCGAGATGCTAGGCCGATCCGTGCGCGCCGCCGGAGAAGAGTCCTTTGAAATGGTAGTCCCGGCCATGAAGATCAACAATTTCCATTTCAGCGAAGTAACAAAATTCTGAAATCGCAGGCGGGAAAACAGCTTCCGGCGAGACATGACGCGCCGCGCACGACGCGAGGCGCAATTGGGCGAGAGCGGGAACAATTTTCCGCGAGAAAAAAGCAGATAGTCTTACTTCGTGAATTGCAGGCTGGAAATGGTACGGGAAATTACGTTTTCCTGAATTTGCACCAAGTCAGTATCCGCAAGTGTCATGCCGAAAATTGTGTACACACGAGCGCCGCGTGGAATGTAAACGACAACGCCAGACCAATCGCGCGAGTCCACGCTGCCGCGAAATCGCCGCTGCGTCGCGGAGACTCCTGAAATCATCACTTGCTTCTCGCCCAGCGGACGGAAATTCTCCAGGATGCTGTGCAGCCGCTGTTCCGTTGCAGCGATATCATTCGCCAGCGATTTGCCGCTTGGTTCCTGCCCAATCAGCAGATACGTATTCTGATCGTCCGTTCCTAATGCTGTGATTGATCCGGGCAGAATGGTGCGCGCTCCTTCGATCAGTTTCCACGTCGGCGGTTTGTACATCTGAAAACCGTATGTGTCGTTCGTGTAGAGGTTGCCGCTGACTTCCTCGCGCATCGGTTCCGGCGGAGCAGGCTTTGCCGGCGTAGGAGCTGCAACAGATGTGGGCGCGCTCAATGCATTCGAAGCGCTCGTCGTGCTCGGCGCGGTCGAAGTAGGTTGCGCGGAATTCTTCGCTGCTGTGGTTGGAGCGTCCACGTGTGGATACTCGACGACGGAATTGTCCGGTGCAGATGCAGATTCCGGCTCAGGAGTTTTAGCCTGCGGTGGCGCGGAAGCATGTTCGACCTTTTCCGGTTTCAGCGCTGCAGGCGCAGCGCGGGACACTTTCGCGGCCGCAGGCTCGGTCTTCTTCGCCGCATCGGCATCGCTCTTCTTCGCGGTCGCAGGCTCCGGTTGCTTTGCGTCACCTGTGACCGTGATGGACGCGACTTGATCTTTCTGCACCACGGCGAATCCGTAGCTGGTCTTCACCTTGAAGGAATTGTCCTCGAATCCGACGATGGTGCCGTTGATCTTCGAGCCGTCCTTGAGCTTGATCTCGTCCGCGCGCGCCGATCTAGCTGGCAGCAGAGAAGCGAGCGCGACGAGGCCGGCGACGGATGCGATCCTTCGATTCATGGGTTCGAGTATCGCGCCGGACGGCGCAGGCGGCAAGCGTGGGTGCGGAGTGGTTGCTTGTTTAGTCAGCAAGAGTCGCTGCTTTCACGCGGAGCGAACGACACGGTGATTGCTGGAACAGAGTCGAGCGGCTAGCGTGCCCGGTCGCGCTGGCGTGCGGACTTTGGCTTGGGCCGCGATTTGCGCTTGGGTTGCGATGCGGAGTTTATCGCGCGAAGTTCGTGTTGCAGGAGCGCGAACTCGGATTCGAGGGCGCGCAATCCGGCGAATGCTTCGCGCAGGCTGTCCGCGCGACCGAGAGCCTCCAGATGGCGCGCGGCGGCGACGGCATTCGGCGCGCCAAAGATGGCCAGCGAGCCTTTCAGCAGGTGAGCGGCGCTGGCAAGTTCCGCGGCGTTCTGCTTCGCGACTGCGTTGCGGATGCGCGCAAGCGCTTTCGGGGCATCGGCCAGAAATGTTGCGGCAAGCGAGCGACTCAGTTTCTCGTTTCCACCGGTCGCGCGGCGCAGGTGCGTCACGACGTCTTCGGCGACTGGGTGCAAATCCGTCGAGGCATCTGCGGGCACGCGCGCTGCCGCGGAAGGCGCAGTCGCTGCCACGGATTCCGCCGCATGCCCAGAATATGCCGCAAGCGGATGCAAGTTCTGCGCTGCCGATTCGACGGCTTCGTAGAGCATCTTCACCTCCACGGGTTTCGCCAGGGATGCGTCCATGCCAGCTTCGCGGAATCTGTGTTCATCATCTTGGGTAGCGTGGCCCGAGATGCCGATGATGATCTGATGTTTCCCCGTAGCGGCTTCGCGCCGGCGGATCGCAGCGGTAGTTTGCCGTCCGGTTATGCCGGGCATTTCTTCGTCGAGCAGCACTACATCGAAGTCGTGCTTTTCAAGCGCGGCGAGGGCTTGGCGGCCGTCGGCCACGCCTTCGACATGGTGCCCCCGCTTCTTCAATAACTCGATGATCAGGTCGCGATTGAGCTCGGCGTCCTCGGCGACCAGAATGCGCAGAGATTTTTCGGCCTTCGTAAGCTTCTGTGGTTTTTCTTTATCCACGAATTTCTCCCGTCCCGCGAGGGACGCCTTGCTTTCCGCAGTTGGCGCGGCGCGGGGCAAGCGGAACCAGAATCGCGAACCGCCGCGCTCGCGCGTTTCCGCGCCGATGGCACCGCCCCAGCGCTCGACGGTAATCTTGCAGAAATAAAGTCCCAGGCCGGCTTTCCCAGCGTGTAACTTGCCCTTGGAAAAAAGCGCGAACAGTTGATCGGGGCGCTGATCGGGAGGCAGGCCGGGACCTTCGTCGTCCACGAACGCGAACACGAAGCCGTCCTGATCCTGCAAACCAATATTGACCAAGGTTCCTTTCGGCGAGTAGCGCATGGCGTTTTCCAGTAAATTGCCGAAGATGCGGTTAAGGCGCGAAGCGTCGCCGGTGACGCGCCAGCCGCCAGAACCGTCCGCATGCGGACCGAGCGCGAGGCGGATGTGCCGCTCGCGAAAGGCTGGAGAATATTCCTCCATCGCCTGCTTGGCGCAGGCGAGCAGGTCTGGAGCTTCGTAGGCGCCGGTTTCGCGGGCTTGCTGTGCCGCAAGATCGCTGGAAAAAGCCTCCAGGATTCCACGAATCATCAATTCCTGGCGCTGCGATTCGCGCTCGCCGGCTTTTACGTATTTGCGCAACGCCGTCGGGAGATCTTCGCGGTCGAGGAGATTGAACACTCCGCTCATGGCGCTGAGGGGTTGGGTGAGGTCGTGTACGATGCAGTGCAGCAGAATTTCTTTCTTCTGAATTTCTTTGAGGAGTTTTTCGTGCTCGAGCAGGGAATTGCGCGCGGTCTGAAACCACTTCTGTTGTTGGCCAAAAGTTTCCGAGAGATTTTGAAGCAGCAGGATTCGTTTCCCATCGAGCGAGCGGGCGGAGGCTTCGAGAGGAATTTCTTTGGCGTCCGCGCCCCGTTCGATCCAGTTGCCGGAATTGACCGAGCCGGGCGACGGAGCGCGCCAGAATTCCGCGGCATCCACGAGGAAATTCTCGAGGAAAGGCGACTTGTCGGCCAAGTGGATCCGTTGGTCGCCGCTGAGTTGTGCGCCCCAAATATTGGCGCACCAATCGGGCCATTCGCCGATCAGCCGGAAATCGCCATCGCCGAGATATTCGAACAGGGCGTATCCCTGGCCGGCGAGGAAGGATTCGAAGATGGAATTCGCGGGCATTTATTTGGCCAGCATCGCTTGCGCGAGATGCACAAAGGCTTTTTCTACAGCGTCGCCCGTCTTCGCGCTGGTGCGCTCCAGCGTCCAGCCCGCGGCGGTCAATTGCTCCTCTTGAGCCGGCTCGATCTCCCATTGATCGGTAAGGTCGAATTTATTCAGCGCCAGCACAGCGGGGACTTTTCCAATTTCGGCTACAACGCGCTCATTCAAAGCCAGCGCATCATCGAGAGATTGGCGGCGCGTGCCATCCACGACCAGAAAATACCCATGCATCCCGCGTAAGTAAGACATGCGCATTTTCTGAAACACATCTTCGCCGTAAACATCCCAGAGGATCAGCGTGAGCTCCTCGCCATTCGCGTTAACCACTTTTTTATCAACCCTCACTCCGACGGTGGTGTGGTATTGCTCGTCGAACATGCTTTCGACAAAGCGGCGCACGAGGCTGGATTTGCCGACGGAGAAGGAACCGAGCATGCAGACTTTCTTCTGGAGCATCCGATGTCTCGCTCAGTTCACGGGAGCAGCGCCGGAATCAGCTTCGACCGTGCCGGCGGCTGGCAGGGGAGAGAGAGAAATTTTGAACGTAACGCTGCGATTCAGGCGGCGGCCGTCTTCGGTGGCTTCATCGCGCAGCGGTTGCGAAGTGCCGACGCCGCGGGGAAGCACACCCGCGGATTGCACTCCATTGCGAAGCAGCGCGGCGCGGATTTGATCGGCGCGCTGCCGGCTGAGCGGAAGATTGGCAGCTTCGACGCCGGTGATATCGGTGTGGCCAACCAATTCGATGGTGACGGCCTGGTGCAAAGGCGCGGCCTGCGCGATGAGTTCGCGAATGTTCTTTTCGGCTTGAGCGAGATTGGCTTCCTGGCCGGCATCCAGTTCCGCACGACCGAGAGGGAACAGCAGGACCACGGATTCGAGCGTGTTCTTCAGCGCGTTCAATTGCTGCAAATTCGAATTCTGCAAATGAGATTCGTCCACGCGACTGACGCCTGCAATCCAGGGAGCTTTTTCCTCAAGCTGCGCGATCCACTTCTCGGGCGCAGTGCCCTCGGGAATTAGTTCGCCATCTCTGACGGTGAGCCTGACGCCCGCGGGCGGGTGGAGCAGCGCCGCGGCACGCCTGGCGACGATCGCGTCATCCAGAGAATAATAGGGCGCAAGCTGCAGGTCCGCGTGTTCGGGATCGAGACCGGCTTGAGAGATTAATTTTTTCGGATCTTCCGAGAAAGGATCGCGGAATCCCTGGATGTGAAACGTGCGGCCGTCTTTGCTGTAGGAAACCACCACGATGCCCGGTTGTTTGCGCATTTCAGACAGGAATCGCGACCATTCGACCAGCAAGTAGGTGGAGTAGCCGGCCCAAATTAGCAGCAGCGCGGCGGCGACGGCGCCCACAATCATGGCTGCGCGCGGTCTTTTCCGATCGGGCGGCTTCTCACGATATTGGGTTTCGAGCAGACGGGCGATTTGAGGTTCCGCCGCCCGGAATGGCGAGGGATCGCCGGTGAAATGGGCCAGCGCGGAGCTGTAATGCCGCTGGATATCTTCCAGAGTTTCGTTCATCGCGAGGTTGTAAGCTTCGGGCGCATGGCCGCGAATCGCCGCAGCAATTACGGCGTTTGGTCCACTGACGACGCGAATCTGTAATTCGTCGAACGTCATGTTGCCGAGATTTTCGCTTGTACCGGACTGAAAGGAGTCGCGTGCGAATTGCTGGATGGCGGAGAGCAGGCCGGCGACCATATCGGCGTCCTGTGCAGGAGCGGACGGCGCGACGACATGATTTAGGACGAGGCCAGTTTCGCGATGAATCAGAAAAACCTGTTCCACGCGATAGAGCAGGCTGTGCATCATCACAATTTCGGCAAAAGGTCTTCCGGTGCGGAAGGCTTCGATGCGCCATTGAATGCCGCGCCAGGAGAGGCTGTGCTCGAGAGCTTCGTTGAACGATTCGAGCATGCCGCGCAGAGTTTCCGCGATGGATTTCCGGATGGCCGGACCCATCACTGGGAAAAGCGCGTCGGCAAGAACGTGCGGGTCGCGGCGAACGGATTCACGCAGAGTTTCCTGAATGGTGGGCGCGAGGGCGGCGGCGAGAGCAAGGTCGTCGCCGTTTTCGCGGCGCAGCTGAATGGCTTCGGCGACGACGACGCTGACGTCTTGGGTGCGTTTTTCCAGGTTATCGAGGCGGTCCTGGATCGACGCGATGCCTTCCTGCTCGGGCGCGACGATTAAGTGGCGCAGCTCTTCGTACGCGTGGTTGTTGTCCGTCGGTTTTTCCTGGGCCTGCGCCTCGAAGGCGCGGCGTTGCGCTTGCTCGGCCATATTGGGAGGGTGAAAGTCTCGGCGGCGGGTTCACGTTACAACCCGCTGAATTCCTGCGCTCGCCGTCTCGTCTTCCCGCTTCTCTCGGGCTAGTTTTCTGCTACTCCCCGGGCAGCTCGAATTTATTCTTGAGCCGCAGCGAGAATTCGTTGAACAAGTCGGCGAGGCCGGCGCGGTCGGTTTTTTCGTCGCGCAAGACTTCGACTTCCCGGTTCAGGGCCGCAGCGGAATCGCGGCGCAACTTATCAATTTCAGCAGAGACCGATTTCGAGTGTTCGAGCAGCTTGGCGCGCAATTCGGCGTGGCCGTCGGACATCTGGTCCTCGAGCTGCGAGAGTTTTTTCTCGACGATTTTCGCGGTGTCCTTCATTTCGCGCGTGAGTTCCTTCAGACCTTCGGCTCTTTCGGACTTTTCGGTCTTGATGCGCTGCCCCAGGGAGTCGGTTTCTTCCTTGATGTAGTTGCTGACGGTGTCGAGGCGCTTGGTCATGTCCTCGCGCAGGGTCTCGACGGCTTTGATGACGGTCTCTTCCAGGCGGACGAAGCGCTTTTCATAATCGCGCATCTGCGAGCCGAATAAGATGTCGCGGATCTTATCTACATTGGCGCCTTCCGCGTTTTCCTTGGAATTTGAATTGTGCATTTTTGCGTCCGCCGGGGATGCCATTTTCCTACCTCTCCTTTGCATGCCCTTGGCGCGATGCCGGGGGGACCGTCGCGTGGAAGGGCGGGGCATGGGCGGACATTACTACGAATGGACGCGTGCCGCAATATACAGGTGGTTAACCGCGGCTGAAGGGCGAGTAGTAGAGGTTCTAGAACCGGGGCGTGTAACAAAATGAGATTGTGGCGGGGTTTTAGCGGTCGAGGAATGCGCGGAGGCGGGCGTAGCCTGCCCGACTTACCGGGATCTGGGTGCCGTTGGCTAGGACCGCGATGTGGCTGTCTTTGCCGTAGGGCTCGACTTTGGCGACTCGCTCCAGGTTGACGATGTAAGACCTGTGAATGCGCATGAAGCGCGACGGGTCTAGGGCGGATTCCAGGCTGGAGATGGTTTGTTGCTTCAGATGCTTTTTGCCTTCGGCGGCCAGGGCGACGTAATCGTCTTGCGCTTCGGCGTATTCCAGCTTGGCGAGCGGAATTATGAAGACGCGGGTGCCGTCGCGGACCGCAATGCGATCCAGGAATTGCGCCGGAGGGCGAGCGGCGACAGCTAGCTCTGTCGCGGACGGAGTCGGATCTGGCATTTTGCCCGCGAGGCGCTCTTTGGCGCGTTTAAGTGATGCTTCGAAGCGGTCGGCGCCGAACGGCTTCAGAAGATAATCCACGGCATGAACTTCAAAGGCTTTGATGGCATAGCTATCGTACGCGGTCACGAACACGACGGCGGTGTCGCTTCCGATCAGCTCCAGAACTTCGAAGCCATCGAGCTTGGGCATCTGTATGTCGAGAAACATCAGGTCGGGCTTCTGCTCGGTCACGATTTTGACGGCTTCGAAACCGTTGGCGCACTCGGCGATCAGTTCGATTTCCTTGTGCGCAGAGACAAACTCGCGCAGGACCTGGCGGGCGAGCTCCTCGTCATCAACAATCACGGCTCGAATTCTTGCTGTGGCTGCGCGTGTCATGCCGGTTGCGCCTCGCTTTCGGTGGGAAGAGTCAATGCCACGCGGTAACGGTCGCCTTCGGTCTTAACGGCGAAGCTGGCTTGATTGCCGTAGCGTGCTTGCAGACGCTGGCGGACGTTCACCAGGCCCACTCCGCTTTTGCGGCGCGGAGGAGCGTCGGGATCGAAGCTGTTTTCGACAGTGATGGTCAGCGTGCCGTTCTGCGCGTGAACGTCCAGGTGGATCCAGCCGCCTTCGACCAGGTTGGCGATGCCGTGCACCACGGCGTTTTCGACGAGCGGCTGCAGCAGCAGCGGCGGCACCGGGACGTGCAGCGCAGACGCATCAATATTTTCTTCCATTTGAATGCGCGCGCCGAAGCGAACTTTTTCTACGGCGAGAAAGGCGCGGATGAGTGAAAGCTCCTCTTCCAGCGGTATCGCGGCTTTTTCTCCCAGGCCGAGCGTGCGCCGCAGGAAATCACCGAGCAGGATACACATTTCACGGGCCTTTGATGCGTCGGAACTGGTGAGCGCGCTGATGGAATTCAGGCTATTGAAGAGGAAATGCGGATTCACTTGAGCCTTTAGGGCGCGGAGTTCGGCGTCGCGAGCCAGAACGCTGGCTTTCATCACGCGGGCCTCGGCATCGCGCGATGCTTCCACCGCGATGATCACATAATACAATGTGACCCAGAGCAGGTAGAGCAGCAGGCCGGTGACGATTACGAGGGGAACTTCCGGCCGGAAGCGGTGGCTAAGGCCTGGAAAATATTGCATCTTCGAAAGCGTGCTGGCGAGGCTTTCCGCGGCGACAGCCCATATGATGCTGGCGATCAGGGCCGCGGTGAGATGAGTGGCAATCAGGCGCGCCAGTCCGTATTTTTCAAGCGGGTTGCCGCGGCAGGAATACCAGGCAGTGAGGCAGAGAAACGCGTACAGGAGGCAGAGCGGCACGGAGAGCACGATTGCTTCGTGATCGCTGACCTCGTGAGAGACGGTAAGTAGATAGGCGAGCAGCCCTGCGATGGGAATCCATGCGAGGAGGTAAACGATGACGCGGCGCAGTTGGCTGAGTATGGGATGCATGATCGCGAGCTAATTCTTTACGACGATTCCGCCCATCAGGCTGGCGCCTTTCATGATTAAACGCTTTTGTTGCGTGCCGGCGACGCCGGGGGTGTGCTGATCGGTTTCATCCACGAACGCGCCAAACAGGCTGATGCCTTCCATCGAAACCAGCCAATCATCCGGAACCTTGATTTCGCCGCCGCCCATGACGGACATGGCTTCGATGGTCGCGGAATCGCCTTCCATCTCCGCCTGTCTGAGATCAATTTGAAAGCCGCCCATGAAAGACAAGACCCTGCCGCCTTTGAATTTCTTGCTGGTGATGCGACGCTTGAAGCCTCCCAGAATTGCTATGCCGTTGAAATCGTCCTCCGGGGAACCGGCACGGCTCCAGCGATTGAAAATCTCTGGCCACTGAGAATTGGTGGTGCCATCGGGACGGATCCGCGGGCCAGCGGCTTGCCAGATCATCAAGACGCCGATAGCGATGACGACCAGTGGCCAGACGGTATTGAAGTGGATGTGCGCGACACCGAGATTTTCAAGAACGAGCAGAACTCCAGAGGCCAACAGAATGCCGCCCCAAAGGCCTCGCCCCCCGCGGCCGCGGCAATCAATCAGCATGGTGGTGCCGGCGGCGATCATGACTACCGGCCAGAAATAACTTAACACGCGGTCGGCGTTGATGAGGCCTTGTTGATCGAGCAGGAGCACTACTCCGGCGGCGACGATCAGCGCGCCGAAGATGAAACTCCAGCTGTAGGAGCGGTTGGGTCCCATGGATGTTAACGCCTCCGGGATGCGGAGAAGCGATTTTCCTGTGTCGCGAGCAGGATTGCGAGACCCAGACCCACCAGGATCAGGGGCCAGTAGCGCAGCACCTCTCCCGCGCTGGGCAGATTCAGGCGCATGGAGAGGATATTCCAAATGTCGGCGAGCATCACGGAAAAGAGCCAGAGGTTGTCCATGTGAAAATGGCCATAGCCGAGTTCGCCGAGTTGGAAAACGATGCCAAGGAGGATGAGCAAGGCGGCGCCCGCCACGGGGATTCGCGCGCTGGAAAATAGGGAAGACATGGGCGACTGGCCGTTTGTGCTGGTCATGTTCTCATCTCCGATTCGAAGTGCGTTGCCATTCATGAGGTGAGAATAGAGGAGGGCAGGTGGGGCGTCTTGTGTTAATCGGCGAATGGCGGGTGGTTGCCGGCGAATGGCGGGGCCTGGGAGGTGGAGGGAGAAGCCTGCCGCAGACACGCAGACAGTGGTGGAGACAGACGGGCAGAGAAGCAAAGAAACACCGAAGCGTAAACTACGCGGGCGCTTTGTGGTCCGAGAGCGCTATCGCAAACTTTCGCTCTTACGACAGGGTCATGCCGATCCAGAAGGCGGCGGTCAGGATGCCTGTTAGGAGCAGCATCAGGCGCAGACGCTTCCGGCGAACGGCTACGATTATTACGCCCATGGCGCAGAGCAGGAAGCCGAGCTCCGGCCAAAACATCGCCGAGTTGAATGTGTTATTCGAAGCGTTGGCCGGATCCTGAAGCCAGAAGGACGCGAACGAAGTGGCGGCGGTGAGCGAGGCGGCGACAGCTCCTGCGAGTGCGAGGCCTTTGGCCCACTCCGGCACAACCCAGTCTTTTTTCGTGTCGCGCCAGTCAAGCCACGTCTGCGCGACCACCAATGCTGCAACCATCAAAACGAACAGCGCCACGTCCCCCTCCCCAAGCGCGCAGCGTTCATGCTCCTTGAAAACTTTCCAGCGACGGAGGCGGCTCGCTCTGCGGAGCGAAGATTCCGTTGCTGGACCTGGAGCCGAAACGATACGAGGGCCGTTGCTGCCGAATCACACCCTCAGTGCGCAGCCGCTTTTGCTTCTAGCGGCTTTGCTGCTTCGACAGACCCCGTTGCTTTTACCCTTTGCAATGCTCTTCCTGCCAAGCAAGTTCTTCCCGCAACAAGCGCCTTAGCATGGCTTGAATTACGATGCTGCCTTTGGCTGCGATTGCCAAATCTCCTCCGTTACTCAGCCATGATCGAAAATCACGGCTGCTGGTGCTAAAACCCTTCTCGTCCTCGAACTCTACAGCGGGGCTGAAGCCCCGCCCTTCCGCCCGCGGGCGGATCCGCCGCTGAGCCTACGACGGATCGAACTCGTTCGTCAAAATCATTCTTTCGCTCAGAAGGCGCGCTTGCGTGTAGCGCTCCGTGGCTTCCTCGGGCGACCCGGCGGGAAGCTCGTGCAGGATGCGCCTCAGCTCCTCGTCGAACAGGCGGGTAACGAATTCGGGCGTGTGTACGACGGACTCTCCATGTTCATTGAGCACGCGGGTAACGTCGCGATGGCGCATGCGCTGCGCGATCATCAGGCGATAGATGCGGTCGGTGGCGAGGTCTTCCATGTAGCCATCGAGCAGGCTCGCGCCGCGGCCGCTGAGCACGCCGTGGCGATAGCGAATGACGGTGCGGACCGCGGCGCGCGTGCCGGCAACGGTGTGCTGGCCAACGCCTGCGGGAACGGGTCGCAGGTCGGGATGCTTTTGGTGGTTTGCCGGACGCGCGTGCGATTGATTAGGAGCAGGGAACTGGCGCACGGCGATTTCATTCTGATCGGGATGACCCGTCCACGCGCCGTCCATCAAGGATGTGGCTTCGTTCTTCTTGTCTTGTTCCAGGATGGCGAGCGCGCGGCCGTTCAGTTCGGCGTCCTCGCGGCTGGGATACAGCGCGGTCATACCGCCGATAGCGAGCATGCCGTGTTTGTGGCAAATCTCCGGGATCGTGTTGCGCAAATTCTGGAAGAAAGAGACGTCGTGCGGGATGGTGTTGCGATCGGGCAGCACCCAATGGGGGTCGTTAAGATTGAAATGGATCAAGCTGGCCATGTAGTCCCAGCGGCCCAGGTTTAGGGCGAGCAGATGTTCGCGCAGATTGTAAGCGAACTCTTCCATTTGATACGCGAGCGGATGCGATTCCACCAGCGCCATGCACTTGATGTAATCCTGCGGCCAACCTTTGGCCCGGGCGATCGAGCGAAACAGATCGCGCCACCACAGCGCTTCTTCGGCGGATTCGGATTTCGGAATGTAGAAAGTTAGCGGATGCTTCAGCTCGTCCGGCTTCGCCTGGAAGGCGATCAGCGCGACGTCGAACACGGACGCCGGCAGCAATTCGCCATTGAGGACGCGAGCCTGGCGGATGTGCAGGCCGCGCGGGCGCAGCGAGATCACAGTCTCGCTAGGTCTTATGGTGACAGCGGTGTTGCGCTTGCGGTCGAAATAGCTGAGCTCGCCGCGTAGCGCCCCCCGAATGTTGGCGATGCCTTGGGTCAGGTGCGGCCAAGAGTTGGCCATGGAATCTTCGAGGTCGAGCATTACGCCGGGAGCGCCGGAGTTGAGCATTTTAACGACCAGCTCGGCATCATCGGCCGGGCCGGTCATTTGATTGCGCTGGTCCTGGCACCATGCGGGCAGTTCGATTTGCCAGGCTTCCTGGGTGGCGCGGGAAGATGGCAAATAGTCCGGGAGATGGCCCTGGTGAGACGCTTCGAGCGCGGCGGCGCGGCGACCAATCAGATCCCGCTGGCGCGGCGTGAAGGCGCGATGAAAGGGTAGCAGGAACTCAATGAAGCCAGCAGGGAGGTCGCGCGCGGGGTCAAAGCCGCTAGGTGCGGTATTGACTGCTTGAACGGGCTCAAGGTCAGGACTCAATTCGGTTCTGGTGCTTGCCATAGATGCGAAATCTGCTCCTTATGATTCGCGCTGGCGCGAATTATGTTCAGCAAATTGCTGATGCAGCTTTTACGGCGAAGCTTGAGGTCGCGCCTGCGTCCTGGGGGCTGAAGGGACGAAACCGCGCCGCTGAGAAGGCGAAGATGAAGGGGCAATCAGGCTTCCAAAGGGGCGGGGCGGAAGAGAATCGGGACGCGCCACGTAAGTAATTACAGTGATTAGGGATAGCTAGCGCTTCCCGGCACGGGGTTGCGCAGCGCGACGGAATGCACCGAGTTCCATCGTGAAATATTGCCCGCTGGTCAACACAATGTCCAAATTAGGAAACGATTTGCGTACTAGAAAGTATGTATCGCGTGTAAAAAATGCGTGCCAAGGCGGCTGAAGCGCCCCGTTTTGCTGGGTTTGCGTCATGGCCTTACCGTTCTGCCCCCGGCAGGTTCTCAGGAAGAACTGAAGGCACGCCCCACCAAAACTGTCGAGCTGCTTTGGGGTGCAACTTCCATCACTAGAGTGAATACCAGTAAGCCGTGCGGTCCGGGTTCTCTGCTAGGATAGCCGTGCTTATGCGACAACCTTGGGTAATCGCGCATCGTGGCGCTTCCGGCCACGCGCCGGAAAACACGCTGGCGGCTTTCGCGCGCGCCGTGCAGCTGGGCGCGGGATTCATCGAGACGGACCTGCACCTGACGCGCGACGCCCGGTTCGTCGCGATCCACGACGCGACACTGGAGCGCACCACCAACGGTCGCGGGAACGTCCACGATTACACGCTGGCGGAGCTGCGCCAGCTGGACGCGGGGATGTGGTTCGACCGGGAATTCATGGGGCAGCGCATACCGACGCTGGAAGATGTGCTGCAATTCGGGAACGAGCACGACGTGATTTTTTATCTCGAAGTGAAATACGACGCGGCGTGGGGGATGCACCATTCGCTGGTGGCCGAGCTGCATAAATCGCAAAGCACGGCGCGTTCGATTGTGATTTCCTTCGACCAGTCCACGCTTACGGCGCTGCGCCAGGTGGATTCCACGATGATGATGGGGTTGCTGGTGGATGAGCCGAGCGAGGACTTCGCGAAGGTAGCGATCGAACTGGGCGTGCGGCAGCTTTGTCCGAAGGCGAATCTGGTGACGTCGAAATTGGTAGAGGATGCGCACCGGCTGGATTTGCAGGTGGCGACTTGGACCGCGGATGACCCGGAAGTGATGCGCGCGGTTGCGGCGGCGGGCGTGGATGGGATCATGAGCAATTTTCCTGATCGGCTGCAGACGGTCCTGGAAGACATGAAGTGACCAGATGTTGTTTTCCCTCGCGTAGAAACGCAATACACTTCCGGCACCTTGACCGGCGACAGGCATCGCAGCTTTCCTTTTCAATGGGCACTTCCGACCGCGCAATTGGCTGTTTGTGTAGTGCTGTTGTGGCCGTTGCGACACTTTTATGCGTGGCAGCGGCAAACTTCGATGCACGCTTATCGATCGCCTGAAACACCCGCCCCGCTCCCCAATTTTCGGAAATTGAATTCCCCGATAATCCTCGACTCGTTGCCGATGAATCTGAGCGAAAGCGCGCCATTGACACCGGAGCAGCGAGAGATCTCTGCTGCCGCATTGAATATGCCAGCGGGCGTGTTGCAATTTCCCTACGCGATTCTTAGTCCTGGGAGGAGGGAGTGGGACCCGCGAGGAGTGTACTTCCGTCACGCCTGGCGGGCGGTGAGCTGGCCGATTATCAGCATTCCATTTTGGTGGCTGGTCGGTTGGAGCATTGAGGCTCTGAGCGCTTCCAGGCATGATTTGATACAGCCACGAATCGGATGGGCCGGCACGTGCGTTGCGGTGTTGCTGTTTGCCTCGGGAGCCGTGGTCGCGGTTGGGACGCTTGTTGACAGGAGCTCCCACCATGCCTGGACGTTAATCCTTTTTGGCATAGGAGGGGCGCTTTGGGCCGTACTGGGCGGATTGACGATCGCGGCGCCTACGGTCCAACGGCGGATCCGGAGGCGATTGACAGGCGGGGTGAGCAGCACAGCGCTAACGCAGCCGACGGTACAGTAATTTAGCACTGCGTTAGTCCGCTCAGCGAATCGCAGCGTCGAGTGCGGCGAATTGGGAGAGGGTGAGTTGTTCGGCGCGGGCGTCGGGGCGGAGGGCGGTGGCTGCTAGCGCTTGCTGGATTTTTTTATCGCTGGCGATGGCTAACAGGTTATTACGCAGGGTTTTCCGTTTTTGACGGAAGCAGGTCTGCACGAATTCCAGGAAACGCTTTTCTTCTAATTCTCCTGCGATGTTGAGGTACGCTCGTTCGCCCGGCAGAGTCATGCCTACCAGTGCGGATTTTACTTTTGGCGGTGGGCGGAATGCGCCGGGGGGGATGCGCAGCGCGATCTTGGGTTGGGCGTAGAACTGGCAAAACACGGAAAGGTAGCCGTAGTCGCGCAGGTTGGGATGCGCGACGATGCGTTCGGCTACTTCCAATTGAATGACGATGTGGATGGAGGCAATTGTAGCGGCCCAGCGGAAAAGATGGTGCAGGATAGGCGAGGTGATGTAGTACGGGAGGTTTCCGTAGATGTGAATTTTTCCGGTGGCGAGTTCGCCTATGTTGGTGGCGAGGACGTCGGCGGTGACGATTTCCAGGCCGGGCCATTGCTTGGGATCGGTGTCGCGGGCGGCTTTTAGGCCTTCGGTTAGTCTCTGGTCTGTTTCGATGGCGACGATGCGACGGCCTTCGCCTACTAGGAGCTGGGTCATTTCGCCGCGGCCGGGGCCGATTTCGATCCAGGTTTGGTTGGCGCTGAGCGGCAGGGTAGCCAGGATGCGTTTGCGCCATCCGAGATCGTGGAGGAAGTGCTGGCCCAGGCGTTGGCGTGACATGTGTGGTGCGAGTGTAGCAACGCGGGCGGAAAAACTAAACCGACGGCGCCCAACCCGCAAGGACGAAACGGCCGCCTGAGAGTCAAACGAAGGAGACCAGGCGACCGCCTATGCTACGCCGCGCTTGACGAAGCTGCGGCGTTCCGTTACCGTTCCCGTTTCTGCTGACTGCTTATGAAAATTCTGTTCATTGCGTCGGAAGGCTTGCCTTACTCGAAGACTGGTGGCTTGGCGGACGTGGTAGGTGCGTTGCCCAAGGCGCTGGCTGAGATGGGTCACGAAGTGGCGGTGCTGCTGCCGCGTTATCGCGGGAACAAGATCACTTCGATCCTGGTTTCCAGCGTGACGGTGACGCTGGGCGACAAGCTGCGCTTTCCGGCGATTGGCGAAGGCGTGGCGGTCGGGGGGGTGCGCTATTTTTTCGTCGACGACCGCGCCTTTTTCGATCGCGAGCAGCTATACGGCGAGAAGGGCGCGGATTACCCCGACAACGCAGAGCGCTTCACGGAATTTTCGCGGGTGGCCATTGAATTCATGAAGCGCGTGTGGCTGCCGGACGTGATTCATTGCCACGACTGGCAGACGGCGCTGGTGCCGGTGCTGCTGCGCACGCAGCACGCCGAGGATCCGGTGCTCCGCGCGCTGCCGGTGGTGTTCACGATTCACAATATCGGTTACCAGGGAATTTTTCCGCAGACGGTGATGCGCACGATCGGCCTGCCCGACACTTTTTTCACGATGGATAGGCTGGAGTTTTACGGCAAGGTAAATTTTCTGAAGGGCGGGCTGCTCTACGCGGATTACCTGACGACGGTTAGCCGCCGCTACGCGCAGGAGATTCAGACACCGGAATTTGGCAATGGTTTGGAAGGGGTGATTCGGGGGCGCGCGGACCGGCTGATCGGCATTTTGAACGGCGTGGATTATTCGGTGTGGAGTCCGGAGGTGGATACCTTCATCGCGCAGAATTATTCGGTGCACAATCTGGAGGCGAAGAAGGCCGACAAAAAGGATTTGTTGCAGCAGTTCAAGCTGCCCGCGGACAGACCGGAATGTCTGGAGCGGCCGGTGGTGGGAATTGTGTCGCGCTTCGCGGATCAGAAAGGCTTTGATTTGATCGCGCGGATTGCGGGCGATTTGATGAAGGAAAATCTGACGCTGGTGGCGTTGGGCACCGGACAGCCGGAGTATGAAAAGCTGTTCAAGGAAATGGCGGAGAAATATCCGGGGCGCGTGGGCGTGAAGATCGGTTACGACAATCCGTTGGCGCACAAAATCGAGGCGGGCGCGGACATTTTCCTGATGCCTTCGCGCTACGAACCCTGCGGCTTGAACCAGATATACAGCTTGCGCTATGGTACGGTGCCGGTCGTGAGGGCCACCGGTGGTCTGGATGACACGGTGCAGAACTTCGACCCCAAAACGCATCATGGGACTGGGTTTAAGTTCGAGGCATATGACGGACGGGCGCTCCTGGACTGTTTGCGCGCCGCTTTGAAATTGCAGCGGGATGCGAAGTCGTGGCAAATGGTGCAGAAGAACGGCATGGCGAAGGATTTTTCCTGGAAGGCTTCGGCAGCGGCTTATGTCACACTGTATGAAGCAGCTAAGAGGGCACGAATCCCGCGGGTCGCTGGGACATCTAAAGGGTAGCGCTGGAAACGTTTCCTGGAGGTTTTTGGGAGGCGTAGTGCGGCGCTACAAGGGACAATAAGGGACAACATGTCAGAAAACATTCAAGCGGTGAACGACGCGAATTTTGAAGCAGACGTGGTGGAAGCCAGCAAGACCCAGCCGGTAATGGTGGATTTCTGGGCGGACTGGTGCCGTCCGTGCCATATGCTGACGCCGACGGTGGAAGAACTCGCCAAAGAGCACGCGGGAAAGTTGAAGGTAGTGAAGCTCAACGTGGATGAGAACATCAACGCGGCGGGCAAATTCAATATTCGCGGGATACCCACCCTGCTGATTTTTAAGGGCGGGCAGGTGGCGGACCAGCTCGTCGGGGCTCAGCCGAAAGAGTCGATCGAGAAAGTTATCCAGCGCCACATTTCGTAGGTCTCGGGCGCGATTTCACTTCCAACGAAGCCAGGTGAGGATGAGCGGCGGCCACGCAGAGCAGACATTGCCGGGGGGCGCGCCGACTCTGAAGAGCTGCGCGGCATGCCGCGAGTCGTTTTCCTGTGGCGCACCGGCTGCGAGTTGTTGGTGCGAGGAATTGGTGATCGCTCGCGAAGTTTTGAGTGGACTGCGGGTGCGATATTCGGATTGTTTGTGCCGGCGGTGCCTTACGGTTGCCGCGGCGTCTCCGCAGCGCGCTTCGCTTACGAATTCAGAAACTAGTGGGCGCAACATCCTGCCGCAACATCTCCTATGAGTGTGAAAGCGAAAAAAGAGCAACGGCGTTGCCACTGGGCACAGAAGCCGTTGCTGGTGGAGTACCACGACCGGGAGTGGGGCCAGCCGGTGCACGACGACCGTTTGCTTTTCGAGTTTCTGATATTGGAAGGCGCGCAGGCGGGGTTGAGCTGGGAGACGATTCTGAACAAGCGCGAGAATTACCGGCGGGCGTTTGACGGATTCGATGCCGAAAAAGTGGCGCGTTACGATAAGGGCAAAGTGCGAGCGCTGCTGGCGGATGCGGGGATTGTGCGCAACCGGTTGAAGATTGCGGCGACGATTTCCAACGCTGCGGCGTTTCTGGCGGTGCAGCGGGAATTCGGATCGTTTGACCGGTACTTGTGGCAGTTTGTGGGTGGACGACCCAAGAAAAACACGCGGGCGAAGTCGCGGAAGGTTCCGGCGCGCACGGCGGAATCGGATGCGATGAGCAAGGATCTGAAGGCACGCGGCTTTCGGTTCGTGGGAACTACTATTTGTTACGCCTTCATGCAGGCCACCGGCATGGTCAATGACCATGCGCGCGATTGCTTCCGCTATGAAGCGATTGGTTAGCTGGTCGGCTTCTGGTTTGCGGCCTTACGCTTGCGTCGGGGGCAGGCGGAGGCTAGAATTGGTCGTACTTGTATTGGTGTTAGCCCGCCTGTAGTGCTTCTGGTGTCAACGACAGGGGCAAGGTGCGGCCTGACGAAGGGTGGAGCGGCGACGGTGACTGAGAAGGCGCAAGCGAAGGCGATCTGCGTCGTCGGGGCGCAGTGGGGCGACGAGGGCAAGGGTAAGGTGGTTGATTACCTGGCGCAGTCGTTCGACTACACGGCGCGCTACGCGGGCGGGCACAACGCCGGGCATACCGTAATTTTCAATAATCACAAATATATTCTGCAATTGATTCCCAGCGGGATTCTGCGGCCGGAGAAGAAGGCCGTGATTGGCGCGGGGACGGTGGTGGATCCGGCGGCGCTGGTGGCGGAGCTCGAAAATCTGAAGCGCTCGGGGATTGAAGTGCGCGGGCGACTTTTTCTGAGCGATCGCGCGCATTTGATTTTTCCTTATCATCGCGAGATGGACAAGGCTGCGGAATCGGCGCGCGGAGCCGCGGCGATTGGGACGACTTCGCGGGGGATCGGCCCGGCGTATGAAGACAAGATGGCGCGGCGCGGGATTCGCGTGTGCGACTTGTTCGATCCGGCGGGCTTCAAGGAAAAACTGGAGCGCGTGATTGCGGAAAAAAACGCGATCAGCCGTGCGACTTATGGGCATCCACTGGAAACCGCCGGAATCTACGATCAATATATGGAACTGGCGGCGCATATTCACGGTCTGGTGACTGACACGGGCGTGCTGCTGAATCGCGCGTTGGACGATGGCGAATCGGTGCTGTTTGAGGGCGCGCAGGGCACGATGCTGGATATTGATCATGGGACGTATCCTTACGTGACGTCGTCGAACGCGACGTCGGGTGGCGTGGCGACGGGACTGGGCGTCGCGCCGACGCGGATTGGCGGCGTGGTCGGAGTGACCAAGGCTTACACCACGCGCGTCGGTAGCGGGCCATTTCCTACCGAGATGCCGGACCTGGATGCGCAGGCATTGCGCGAGCGCGGCAAGGAATTCGGGGCGGTGACGGGCCGGCCGCGGCGCTGCGGATGGCTGGACCTGGTGGTGCTGAAGTTCGCGAAAATGCTGAGCGGAATTGATTCGCTGGTGGTGACCAAAATGGACGTGTATGACACGCAGCCGGAGATCAAGGTTTGCACGGGCTACAGATATAAGGGCAAGACTCTGGAGAATATGCCGGCGGACGTCGAGACGTTGCTGCAGGCTGAGCCGGTGTACGTCACTTTGCCGGGATGGCAGAAACCTACGCCGGGAATTCGCGACGTGAAAGAATTGCCGGAAGCGGCGCGGAATTATTTGAGTTTTATTTCGGATCAACTGCAGGTTGAAATTGGCATGATATCCACCGGGCCGGAACGCGACGCAACGATTGTTCCGCGAGGAACGAAACTCGCGTCCTGGCTTTAAGGTCCCATGCTTTCCTACGAAGCAGCCCGCGCAAAGGTGATTGAAGTAATCTGCGCGCGGCGTTGTGCGCCTCCTCCTCCCACGGAAACCATTGAATTCGCGGCAGAGCCGGCGCGCGTGCTGGGACGCATCCTGGCCGAAGACGTGCGCGCGGACCGGAATTATCCGCCGTTCAATCGCTCGACGCGTGACGGATTTGCGCTGCGCGCGGCGGATGCTGCGCAGCCGGGCGCGAAGTTGCGGCTGATTGGTGAAAGCCGCGCCGGAGTTTCGTTCGCTGGCTCCGTGGAATCAGGCACTTGTGTACAGATCATGACGGGCGCTGCGATGCCGCGCGGAGCGAATTCGATTGTGATGAACGAGCATGCGCGGATCGAAGGCGAGTTCGTGGTGTTGGACAAAGCGGCGCGCGAGGGCGCGCATTTCGTGCTGGAAGGGCAGGAAACGCGCGTAGGAGAAAGCGTAGTGGCGCGCGGCAAGCGGGTCAGCTATGCGGAGCTGGCGATCGCGGCGCAGGTGGGACGCACGCGGCTGGTAGTGGCGAAGAAGCCGCGCGTCGCCATTCTTTCCACCGGCGATGAATTGGTAGCGATGGACCAGACGCCGACGAAATATCAGATTCGCAATAGCAACAACGTTTCGTTGGCCGCGCAAGTGGCGCTGGCGGGCGGCGAGCCGGTGCTGTTGGGGACTGCGCCCGATCATCTGGCGGAACTGCGCGTGCGCATTCAGCATGCGCTGGATGCGGATATCGTGACGATCACCGGCGGTGTGTCGGTGGGGAAATACGATCTGGTAGAGCAGGTGTTGCGCGAAATGGGCGCGGAATTTTATTTCGATGCGGTGGCGATTCGCCCGGGGAAGCCGGCGGTGTTCGGATTTTGCCACGGCAAGCCGGTATTCGGGTTGCCGGGAAATCCGGTTTCCACGATGGTGACGTTTGAGTTGTTTGTGGTGCCAGCGATTGAGCTGCTGAGCGGGCACAAGCCGCATCCTTTGGCGTTGTTGAAGGCCAAGCTGGCGCATCCTTTGAATGAGAAGCCGCCGCTCGCGCATTTTCTGCCGGCGCGTCTGAGTTGGCCGGAGGGCGAGCCGGTGGTGGAAGCGATTCATTGGGAAGGTTCGGGGGATATCGGGTCCGTGGTGAAGGGAAATTGTTTTTTGGTGGTGAATGCCGCGAGGCTGGTTTACGCGGCGGGAGAGCTGGCGGACGTGCTGCCGCGGCGGGGATTGTTCTGAACGAATTTCATGGCGAAGCTTTCGCACTACGATGAAAAAGGGCGCGTGCGGATGGTGGACGTTACGGCGAAGGCGGTCACGTCGCGCACCGCGGTCGCGCACGCTTTTATTCGCATGGAGCGCGCGACAATTAGCAGCGTGCGACGGCTGAAGTCGCCGAAAGGCAACCCTCTGGAAATCGCTCGAATCGCCGGAATTGGCGCGGCCAAGCGCACGGCGGAGCTGATTCCACTTTGTCATCCCCTCGCTTTGACTCACGTAGATGTGAGCGCCAAGCTGTGCCAGAATGGAATTGAGCTGACAGCGGAGGCTACGGCTACCGGCCAGACCGGCGTCGAGATGGAGGCTTTGGTGGCGGTGTCGGTTGCGGCGCTGACGATTTACGATATGTGCAAAGCGCTGGAACGCGGCATGGAAATCACAGAGGTGTACGTGGTGAGGAAAGCGGGCGGGCGAAGCGGCACGTACGTGCGTCCTGGAAAGCGTGTGCAGCGATGACACCGATGAAGGATGTCAAAGTCCTGGTCGTCGATGATAACGCGCTGATCCTCGACCTTTTGATGAAGGGGTTGCTGCCGCATTGCGATGCGCGCGCGGCTGCGGACGGCGCCGATGCGTTGCTGAAAATTGTGGACGATCCGCCGGATTTGGTGGTGTGCGACTATCGCATGCCGGGACTCGATGGGCGCCAGCTGTACGAAAAATTGCGCGGAAGGCAGCAGACGAAAGCGATTCCATTTATTTTCTTGGCGAGCCGCAGCGATATTGAAGAAAAATTGCGGCCGATTGTGGAAGGTGTCGAGGAATTTATTCCCAAGCCGTTTTTTCTGAAAGATCTGGTGCGGCGCGCGAAAAAAGTGGTGGACCGCCTGCAGCTGGAGAAGTTGCAGAATCGCCAGGTCCGCCCGGGAGTGATGCAGGGGCGGCTGGAAGAAATGTCGATTATGGATTTGATGCAGTCGCTCGAGATGGGGCAAAAGTCGTGCCAGTTGACGATTCGTCGCGGGGAGGAAAGCGGCGACCTCTTTTTTGCCTCTGGGCAATGCAAGGACGCGCGGCTGGGAGCGCTGGAAGGCGAAGCTGCTGTGTTTGAAGCGGTGCGCTGGCCCGAAGGCGAATTCGAAATTGATTTCAATCGAGCGCCGACGCGCGACATTATTTCGCGCACTACCACCGGCTTGTTGATGGAAGCGCTGCGGCTGGTGGATGAAGGACAGCGCGACGGCGAAAGCGAAGACGCGCCGGTCACTGAAGGATAGCCGTTGGTCAACAGCGGCACCACTCCATGCGGGTTTCCATACTCACAATCAGCGATTCGGTAGCTGGGGCTAGGCACGAGGATAGTTCCGGGCCTGCGGTTGCGGGTCGCTGCAGAGAACTGGGATGGGAAATTGTGTCCGCGGCGGTGTTGCCGGATGAGCACGAAAGCATTGCTGACCTTTTGCGGAGGACGGCTGACGCGAGCGTGGTGGATTTGATCCTCACGACCGGCGGCACTGGCGTGGGGCCGCGAGACGTGACGCCTGAAGCTACGATTTCCGTGGCGGAACGGCTGATTCCCGGATTCGCGGAGCAGATGCGCGCCGAGGGTCTAAAGAAGACGCCGCGGGCGATTTTGTCGCGTGGGGCGGCGGGGATTCGCGGGACTACGATGATTATTAATCTGCCGGGGAGTCCGCGGGGCGCTGTGGAATCGTTGGATGCGATTGCTGCTTTGCTTCCTCATGCCGTGGATGTGCTGCGCGGCGCACGTCATTAGTACAAATCCGGAAATTTAGCTGACGGACTGACCCCCTGGATGCCGAGGTGCCGGCTTCGTCCTGAAAGACGCGGGACGAAGCGGCCGCCACATATTCAACTGCAAAAACTAGGCACTTCGCGTGGCTGATGGCGCGAAATTTTTGTGGCGGATGAGGCTGGCTGAGACTTGACCGCTGTGCTAGGATGCGCTGTTCGTAGGTCAACGTTGATCCGGCGATGCCGAGCCAATACATTCCGATACTGATTTACGCGCTGCTGGCCGCGGCTTTCCCTGCCGTTACGTTAATTGTTTTCAAATTTATTCGTCCGGACATGAAGCCGAATGGCGCGAAACTGGAGCCCTATGAGTGCGGCGTCCCGCCGGAAGGGAACGCGCGCGGAAGGTATTCGGTGCGGTTTTACATGGTGGCAATTCTTTTTGTGATTTTCGATGTGGAGACGATTTTTCTGTTTCCCTGGGCGATCAAGTACGGGCAGCTCGGCGTGTATGGTTTGGTGACGATGCTGGTGTTCTTGGGAATTTTGCTGATTGGGTATGTGTGGCTGTATCGCAAGGGCGCGTTGGATTGGGTGTGATCATGGAGTGGTTGCGCGCTGCGCGGCGCAGTCGGGCGATTTGCTGCGAGACAGAGCGGAATTGACGTTGTTTTTTGGAGTGTGTTAAAAAGGCGGGCTGCGAGCCGATTGCGGGGCGCGGGTTGTGGCGCGCACCGGGCGAGGGCAGCCGATCGAACCGATGGTCAACGACCCTTCGGAAAAAGATTCAGCCGCAAAACCGCCGGACGGCACGGCGGAAAAGACCTCTATTCCTTCCAAGCCTGAAACGCCAGCAAGTCCTGCTGCGCCTGCTGAACCGGCTGCAGCGAAACCGCCTGTGGCACCTCCCGCGGCGAAACCTCCCGCTGCCACGCCGCCTGCTGCCAAACCTCCTGTCGCGGCGACTACGCCCCCTGCACGTGGTACAACAGCGGCTGCCGCCGCTCCGCCAAAACCAGCTGCTCCGCCCGCGCCGCCGAAAGAAGCGCCCCCCAAGCCTATTCCATTGGACAACGAACTTGTGCAACGCCTGCAGGCACGCTTTGGCGAGGCATTCCGCGAAGCTTCGCTCGACCGCAAGCAGGCCATCGTGCTGATTGCGCTGGAACAGCTGCGGGAAATTTCGCGTTATTGCCGCGATAACGAAAAATTCGAGATGCTGGTTGATTTGAGCGCCGTGGACTGGCCGAAGCGCGAGAAAAGATTCGACGTCGTGTTGAATCTTTATTCTTTCGCGAAGAACGAGCGGCTGCGTCTGAAGGCGCACGCGGGCGAAACGGAGCGGGCGCCGAGCGTTTGCGAAATCTGGCCTGCGGCGAACTGGATGGAGCGCGAATGCTACGACATGTTCGGGATAATTTTTGAAGGCCACCCCGACCTGAAACGCATTTTGCTGCCGGACGAGTGGCAAGGCTATCCGTTACGAAAAGATTACGACATTTTGAAGCAGGACACGGATTGGGTTCGGGAGAATCTCGGAATCGAGAGCGGGCAGTAGCGCTGCAAGACGGCCACGGGCGAATGAGCGACGAGCACACGATAAAAACGATTTCGGGAATGGATAGCGTCAACACCACGGTGTTGGGCGCGGACGAAATCATTTTGAACATGGGCCCGCAACACCCTTCGACGCACGGCGTGCTGCGCGTGAAATTGAAACTGGATGGCGAGCGCGTCGCGGGATCGGAATGCATCATCGGCTACTTACATCGCGGCGTCGAGAAAATCGCCGAGCATCGTAGCTACCAGCAATTTGCGCCGTACGTGGATCGCATGGATTATGTGGCGGCGGTTTCGAACGGATTGGGTTATTGCGAAGCGGTGGAAAAATTGCTGGGGACTGAGGCGCCGCCACGCGCGCGAGTGGTGCGCACGATTCTGACCGAACTGCAGCGCATCGCCAGCCACTTGCTGTGGCTGGGGACGCATGCACTGGACATTGGCGCGCTGACGCCGGTGTTTTACTGTTTTCGCGAGCGCGAAGAAATCCTGAAAATTTTCGAGAAGTATTGCGGCGCGCGGCTGACGACTCACGCGTTTCGAATTGGCGGATTGCAGTACGAGACCTACGACGGGTTCGAAGAGGACACCAAGCGTTTCTGCAACGATTTCGCGCACAAGATTGACGAGTACGAAACGCTGCTGACCGAAAATCGCATCTGGGTTGGGCGCACGAAAGGCGTGGGAATTTTGAACGCGGCGGATGCAATTGCGCTGGGTGTGACTGGCCCGGTGTTGCGCGCGAGCGGCGTGAAATGGGATTTGCGCAAAGCGCTGCCTTACGCGGCATACGACCAATATGAATTCGATATTCCTACGCGCGAAACCGGCGACACCTACGACCGTTATGTGGTTCGCATGGAAGAAATGCGGCAGTCGCGGCGCATCTGCCTGCAAGCGGTGGAAAATATTCCTACCGGGCCGATCATGGCGCGCATCGGCAAGGTGCTGAAGCCGCCGCCGGGCGAGGTGTATCACTCGATTGAAGCGCCTAAGGGCGAGCTGGGGTATTACATCGTCAGCGACGGAACCACGCAGCCGTATCGCGTACGCGTGCGGCCGCCGTCATTTATTAATTTGCAGGCGTTCGACAAAATGGCGAAAGGCTCGCTGATTGCGGACGTGGTGGCGATTATCGGGACGATTGATATCGTGTTGGGGGAAGTGGACCGCTAGAAAATGGGCCATCTGATTCCACCATCAATCATGCCGTACGTGCTGCCCGTGCTGTATGCGGTCGTGATTGTCGCGGTATTGCCGCTGCTGGCGGGCTACATCGTGTTGATGGAACGAAAAGTAATGGCGGACATGCAGGCGCGGCTTGGTCCGATGCGCGTGGGGCCGCACGGATTGCTGCAGCCGATCGCGGACGCCGTGAAACTGCTGTTGAAGGAAGACATTATTCCGGACAAGGCGGACCGGTTGATGTTCTGGTTCGCGCCGCTGGTGAGCGTAACGATGGCGCTGCTGGCCTACTCCGCGTTGGCGATCGGTCCGGCATTTCAGATCGCTGATTTGAATATTGGATTGCTTTTTATTCTGGCGGTCAGCTCGCTGGGGATTTACGGCATCGTGTTGGGCGGATGGGCTTCGAACAGCCATTACTCGCTGCTGGGCGCCTTACGGAGCGCGGCGCAGTTGGTGAGCTACGAAACTGCGGCGGGGCTGGGATTGATCTCGGTGCTGCTGCTGGCGGGCTCGCTTTCGATGAAAGATATTGTGCAGGCGCAGTCGGATCAGGGTGTCTGGTTCGGGTTCTCGGTGCCATTCGGATTTTTCATTTATTTGGTGGGGTCGATCGCGGAAACGAATCGCGCGCCTTTTGATTTGCCAGAAGCGGAATCGGAATTGGTGGCCGGTTACATGACGGAGTACAGCGGATTTCGCTGGTCGCTTTATTTTCTGGCGGAATACGCGAACATGGTGATCGTGGCGGGCATCGCGACGACTCTATTTCTGGGCGGGTGGCTGCGGCCGGGCGCGCGTTACCACGAGCATATTCCCGGGACGGGCGTGGAGTGGTTGGACGCCTTGCCTGCGCTGTTGACGCTTGGCGTGGCGTTGTATTCGCTGAAGCTGGCGCCGAGGCAGCCGGTGAAAATTCAGAAAATTGTGATGGTGTTGGTTGCGTTGCTTTGTCTGGGTATAGCGGGGGTATTGGCTGCGGCGCTGTTTGCTCCGCCTGCGGTGATGCAGGGAATTCACGGAGCGTTTTGGTTCATGGCGAAAGTGTTCACTTACATTTACGCGTTCTTGTGGATCCGGTTTACGTTTCCACGCTACCGGTTTGATCAATTAATGCGGCTGGGCTGGCGATTTCTGATTCCGTTGGCGTTGGTGAACGTGATCGGAGTGGGGGTGGCGATCGTGCTCCGCCAGCAATTCGATTGGGGGCCGATTGTGTCGCTGATTCCGACGACGCTCGGGACTTTGGGCGTGGCGATGTTGCTGGCGAAAGAGGATGCGCCGACAGTTGCGGCGCAGCCGGCGGATGGTGAATAGATGGAGACGTTGAATCGGGCGCTATTTGCATTCTTCGCGGTGCTGGCGGTGGCTTCCGCAATTTTGATGGTGACGCGGCGGAATATCGTGCACGGCGCGGTTTTTTTGATCACTGCGCTTTTGTCCACGGCGGGAGTTTTTCTTTTGTTGCAGGCGGAGTTTCTTTTCATCGTGCAAGTGATTTTGTATGTGGGCGGGATCATGGTGCTGTTCGTGTTCGTGATCATGCTGGTGAATCTCGACGTTTCGATGCGTCAGGTGCAATTCAATCGGCAATGGTTTGTGGCGGGGGCGCTGGCGTTGGTGTTGGCGGCGCAATTTTTATTTGCGATCTGGGCGGGAAGAGACGCGCTGCATTTGCGGCCGATGGCTACGGATATTTCGTCGAAGAATACCGAGGCGGTGGCGGACGTGTTGTTCAGCCGTTACATGCTGCCATTTGAAATTGCTTCGATTCTGCTGCTCGTGGCGATGATTGGCGCAGTGGTGATGGCCAAGCGGAGAGTGGGATGATTCCGGTGCCCTATTATTTGTTTTTAAGCCTGGCGCTATTCGCGATCGGCGTGATCGGGGTGCTGACGCGGCGCAACGTCATCATCATGCTGATGTCCATCGAGCTGATTTTGAACGCGGTGAACATTAATCTGATGGTTTTTTCGCGCATGTGGGGATCGGTGGATGGGCAGGTGTTCGCGATATTTATTATTACCGATGCGGCGGCGGAAGCTGCTGTGGGACTGGGCATCATCCTGGCGTTTTTCCACAATCGCGAGACGGTGTTGGCGGATGAAATGGACATCATGAAATGGTGAAGGCTTACCGATGAGCGCTCCGTATTTTCTGGAGCATATCTGGCTGATCCCGCTGTTTCCGCTGCTGACCGCGGCGGTGATGCTTTTCTATGGGCGGCGGCTCGCGAACAACATCGTGAGCTATTTGTGCGCGGGGAGCGTTTTTGTTTCGTTTATTTTTTCGGTGGGCGCGTTTTTTCAATTGGTCGCTATGCCGCAAGGCGAGCGATTCTTCTCGAAGATGCTTTTGCAGTGGCTTCCGGCTGTGCCGTATCACATGTTCGACGGTCGGTTGGCGAATTTCGTGGCCTCCTGGGAATTTCAGATTGATCCGCTTTCGGCAGTGATGATTCTGGTGGTCACGGGCGTAGGATTCTTGATTCACGTGTATTCCGTAGGATACATGGCGCACGAGGGCGGGTATTACCGGTTTTTCGGCTATCTGAACCTTTTTATGTTCGCGATGTTGATTCTGGTGCTGGCGAATAATTTCTTGATGATGTTCGTGGGTTGGGAAGGCGTCGGGACGTGCAGCTATTTGCTGATCGGATTTTATTTTCATCGCAAGTCGGCTTCGGACGCGGGGAAAAAAGCGTTCATCGTCAATCGGGTGGGCGACGCGGGTTTTCTGCTGGGGATTTTTCTGTGCTCGGCGGTGCTGGGGACGGTGCGCTTCAGCGATGTCGGCCCGGCGCTGCTAGCGGGACATTTTCAGACGGGCGATCCGTGGCTGACGGCGATTGCGCTGCTGCTGTTTGTGGGCGCAGCGGGCAAGTCGGCGCAAATTCCGCTGTATGTGTGGCTGCCGGACGCGATGGAAGGGCCGACGCCAGTGAGCGCGTTGATCCACGCGGCGACGATGGTGACCGCGGGCGTGTACATGGTTACGCGCACGAACGCGATTTACCAACTGGCGCCAAAGGCCATGGGAGTGGTCGCGCTGGTGGGAGCTGTTACGGCGCTTTTCGCTGCGACGATCGGCGTGGTGCAGAACGACATTAAGAAAGTTCTGGCGTACTCAACTGTTTCGCAACTCGGTTACATGTTTCTGGCTTGCGGAGTGGGCGCGTTTAGCGCGGGAATTTTTCACTTGATGACGCACGCGTTTTTCAAAGGGCTGCTGTTCCTTGCGGCGGGTAGCGTGATCCACGCGCTTTCGGGGGAGCAGGACATGCGCAAGATGGGCGCGCTATCGAAACGAATTCCGGTGACGTATTGGACGATGTTGATTGCGACGCTGGCGATCGCGGGCATTTTTCCGTTTGCCGGATTCGTTAGCAAGGACTTGATTCTGGGCAAGGCTTACGAAAAGGATTTGCTGCTGTGGGCCATCGGATACTTCACGGCAGGCATGACGGCGTTTTATATGTTTCGGCTGATTTTCATGACGTTTCACGGCACGTCGCGCGTAGACCATGAAGTCGATCAGCACATACATGAATCGCCAAGGGCCATGCTGGCGCCGCTAGTGATTTTGGCTGGGCTTTCGATCGTGGGCGGTTTGGTCAGCTGGCCGGAAATTCTCGGAGGCAACAGCCACTTCGTGCATTTTTTGGAGCCAGTCGTGGGTATGGCGCACCAAGCGCGCGTCGAGCCGCTCCAGGGGCCGAGTTCGCGCATCGGCGAAATTAATTTGATGCTGATGTCCGAGGGTTTGGTGGTACTGGGAATTTTGTTCGCGTGGTACTTGTACATCAAGCGCACGCAATTGCCGGCGAAGATTGCGAAGAGCCTGAACGGATTTTACGAGCTGGTGTATCACAAATATTATGTGGATGAGATTTACGACGCGTTGTTCGTGAATCGCGCGAAAGATTTGGGATTGGCGCTGGGCTGGTTCGATACGAACGTGATCAATGGAGTGGGCGTGGACGGCGCGGGATGGCTGACGCGGTTCGTGTCGCGAGTTTCGATGTGGTGGGATACGTGGATTGTTGACGGCTCGGTGAAATTGGGCGCACGGATTGTGTGGGCCTTCAGTTATGTGGTGCGGCTATTGCAGAGCGGGTTTGTGCAGAGTTACATGCTGTTCATCGTGATCGGGTTGATCGGGTTCTTGGGATATTACTTTTATCTGGCGCATCGCGCGGTGCACTAGCTTTCCATGTGGGCTAGCACGATCTGCAAATTGCTGTAGAAGAACGCGAGGGAACGGATGCTCTTTTCCGATAGCCACATATTAAGCACGATTCTGTTCACGCCGCTGCTTGGCGCGATCTGGATGCTTTTTATTCCGCGTGAGCGGGCCGACCTGCATCGCTGGATGGGCAATCTGTTCGGGTTCCTGGGATTGCTGGTTTCGCTGCCGTTGCTTTGGCGCTTTCAATCCGGACCGGGCGCGCCGCAATTTCAATTTGTGGAAGATGCCAACTGGATTCCTTCGGTGGGAGCGCATTTCACGCTGGGGATTGACGGGCTGAGTTTCCTGATGGTGATGCTGACGACGGTGCTGGGCGCGATTGCGATTTTGTCGTCGTGGTCGGCGATTCACAAGCGCGAGAAGGAATATTACATTCTGCTGTTGCTGCTGCAGACGGGCATGCTGGGCGTTTTCATGTCGCTGGACTTTGTGCTGTTTTACGTTTTCTGGGAAGTGATGCTGGTGCCGATGTATTTCCTGATCGGGGTGTGGGGCAGCGAGCGGCGACTGTACGCGGCGATCAAATTTTTTCTGTACACGCTGGCCGGGTCGGTGCTGATGCTGCTGGCGGTCCTGGCGATTTATTATTACCGCAACACGTTCGACGTGCGCGCGATTCTGGAGCACCCTTTCACGGCACAGGACGGCTGGCTGCAGAAATGGCTTTTCTGGGGATTCTTCTTTGCGTTTGCGATCAAAGTGCCGATGTTTCCGTTCCACACCTGGTTGCCCGATGCGCACACCGAGGCCCCCACCGCGGGTTCCGTCATCCTCGCTGGCGTGCTGTTGAAAATGGGCACCTATGGATTTCTGCGTTTTTCAGTGCCGATGTTTCCCGACGCGACGGTGAAATACCGCGGCATCGTGATTGTGCTGTCGCTGATCGGGATTATTTACGGGGCGCTTGTCTGCATGATGCAGAAGGACATGAAGAAGCTCATCGCGTATTCGTCGGTGAGCCACATGGGTTTCTGCACGCTGGGAATTTTTGTGCTCACGCCGCTGGGGCTTTCTGGCAGCATCATTCAGCAAATCAATCACGGTATTTCCACCGGCGCGCTGTTCTTGCTGGTAGGCGTGCTGTATGAGCGGCGGCACACGCGACTGATTTCGGAATTCGGCGGACTATCAACGCCGATGCCGAATTTCGCGGCGGTTTATTTGATTGTGACTTTGAGCTCGCTGGGAATGCCGCTGCTGAACGGGTTTATCGGTGAGTTCACGATTCTGCGCGGCGTGTTCGAAGTGAGCTGGCAGTGGGCGGCGTGGGGCGTGTTCGGTGTGATTTTGGGCGCGGCATATTTGTTGTGGCTCTATCAGCGAGTGATGTTCGGCTCGGTGACGAATCCGGCGAACGAGCATTTGCCGGATCTGAATGGGCGCGAATACGCAACGCTGATTCCGCTGGTGGTGCTGGCGTTCTGGATTGGAATTTATCCGGCGCCGCTTTTCAAGGTCGTGGAGCAGCCGGTGCATCGCCTGGTGGAATGCGTGCATCCGGGATATTACGCGAATTGGCATACGCCGGGCGAGACGACTGCGACTGGATCCGGCGCGACGGTTCCGGCGGCTGTGCCAACTGGCGCACGGGCCGAGGTGAAATAGATGCCCTGGCAGAAGATCTTCGAGCAGACGCGCGGGGATTTTTTTCTGGTGCTCCCGGAAGCGATGCTGATATTTTTCGGCCTTGCGATATTGCTGAGTGATTTCCTGCTTACCAAGCCACAGAAAGCCTGGAATGCGTTGACCGCGATGCTGGGGGTGGTGTTCAGCGGCGGTTCGCTTTACATGCTGCGGGCGTATGCGGCGCCGCCGTACGGGCCGACACCGGGTTTCTACAATTCCATCGTTGTTGATCCGTTTTTTGTTTTCTTTGGCTTTCTTTTCCTGGCGTCCACGGCGCTGGTGATTTTGATTTCGGTGCGCTACATGGAGATTGAGGACGAGCAGCATGGCGAATACTACGCGCTGATGCTGTTTGCCACCGTGGGCATGATGTTTCTGGCGTGCGGAAACGATCTGGTGGTGCTGTTCCTGGGCCTCGAGACGATGGCGCTGAGTTTTTACGTGCTCAGCGGATTTTTACGGCGCGACCGGCGGTCGAACGAAGCGGCCATGAAGTACATGCTGATGGGAGCGTTCAGCTCAGGCATTCTGGCTTATGGATTTTCGATTTTGTACGGGCTGGCTGGCTCGACGAACCTGGCGAAGATTGAAGAAGCGATTCAGTCCCGGCACGTACAATTTCCCGGGACCGATCTGCTGACGTTCCTTGCGCTGGGCACTGTCGCAGCGGGGATATTTTTCAAAATTGCGGGCGTGCCTTTTCATCAGTGGGCGCCGGACGTTTATGAGGGAGCGCCGACGGCGATTACGGCGTTTGTCAGCGGTGCTTCGAAGGCCGCGAGCTTCGCGCTGCTGCTGCGTTTGTTCCTGACGGTTTTCTGGCCCGTGAATTTGGATTGGGTGCGGATCATGGAGGCGGTGGGAGTGCTGTCGCTGACGGTCGGCACGCTGGCGGCGATCACGCAGACAAATCTCAAGCGGCTGCTGGCGTATTCTTCGATCGCGCAGGTGGGATACATTTTGCTGGGGTTTGTGGCGGCGGTGAATCCGGACGGGACTTTGCACGAACGCGGGTTGCAGGCGATGGCGTTTTATTTGTTCGTGTACGTGTTCTTCAACACCGGCGCGTTCGCGGTGGTGATTTTGTTGCGGCGCAAGGGAATCATCGGCGACGAGATTGATGATTTGAACGGGTTGATCGAGCGCAGTCCGGGCGCGGCGGTGCTGATGCTGATTTTTCTGCTGTCATTGGCGGGGATTCCGCCCACGGCTGGGTTCGTCGCGAAACTTCTGATATTTTGGGCGCTGATTGAGACGCATCACGCGGTGCTGGCGGTTTTGGGCGTGCTCTATATTCTGCCGGCGGTGTATTACTATTTCCGGATGGTGGCGGCGATGTGGGTGCGCGAGTCGAGCGATCAGGTGCAGCCGGTGATTTCTTGGGCGCAGAAGTTTGCGCTGGGAGCGATGGTGATTGTGACGCTCGCGGCTGGGATGTTTCCGGAGCAGTTCCTGCGTTTGGCGACGTACTCCATATTGACGCCGTTTGGCCAGTGATGGGCGGCCAGTGACCGGCAGCGCGTAATGTCCTCCCCAAGTCCAGCTCCTCGCAAGCGGCCCAGCAGCGGCGCCACGCAGGTGGCGATGGCTATGGAGTTGCCGGTCATTTTGATCGCCACCATTGGGATTGCCGGCGGCGCGGGATATTTGCTGGACCGCTGGTTGCACACTTCGCCTTTGCTTACCCTCATTCTAGGTTTTCTTGGTTTCGGCGCGGGTGTGTGGGACGTGATTCGCCGGCTCACGCGCGCTGAGAAGTCGGACGGCGGCGCCAATGGCGGGGGATGAGGAGTTTTACAGTGCTGCAGAACGGCGCATTGAGTGGCTGATCGCGGGGATAGGCGCGATCGCAACGGCCGCCACGTGGTTCATGTGGGGCCGCAGAGCAGCTGCGGGACTGGCCGCCGGAGCGATCCTCTCCTGGGTAAACTACCGTTGGATGAAGCAGGGGGTGGATACGCTGGCGCGGCTTTCCACGGCGCAGACCGGGACGCAACGGGCGCAGGTTCCCGCCAGCGTTTATTTGAAATTCCTGGGGCGCTACGCTTTGCTGATCGTCGCTGCGTATGCTATTCTGCGGGCCTTTAGACCCCCGGTAGCGAGCCTGCTGGCCGGTTTTTTTTCCGTGGTTGCCGCGGTTCTGGTGGAAATGGTGGGGCAGCTTTTGCGTCAGAGCCCGCCTCCAGACGCGAGTTCCTGAAAGGGTGGAAATGGGAGAGGGATTACTGTGGGTTACGGTTGTGCTGAACCGCTTGCTCGGCAAGCCGGTCGGCGCATTGCTTGAGGCTCTGCACATCCATCCGGAAAATCCTGAATTTCCGATTCCCAACCATGTGGCGTTCGAGATTGTGGTTTTCGCGCTGGCCGCGGTTTTCTTTTTGTGGTTGCGCACGCGCATTTCGGTGGACCGCCCCGGAGGTACGCAGCAGTGCATGGAAGCGCTGCTAACCAACCCGATGGGCGTGGGAATTCGGGATCTGCTGGACGATAACGTCGGCCACGATGGGCAGAAGTACGTGGCGATGATCGGCAGCATCGGCATCTTCATACTGATTTGTAACCTGGTCGGCCTATTTCCCACTTTTATGTCACCCACCGCGGTGGTATCGGTGCCGCTGGGCTGCGCCATTGTGGTTTTCATTTATTACAACTGGGTGGGCGTGGTGAAGCATGGAGTGCTCGGGCACGGAAAGCATTTTCTGGGTCCGGTGCTGGCGATGTCTCCTATCATGCTGCCGATTGAAATCGTCAGCAACCTGGCGCGATTGCTTTCGCTCACTGTGCGTCTTTGGGTGAACATGTTCGTCAGCGAGACGCTCTACATTCTGTTTCTCGGTCTGATGCTGGAGATGTATTTATTTCTCGAGCATCTTGGGAAATGGGGGTATATCGGCGCAATCATCCCGCTGCTGGGTCCGGTGCCATTTATTCTGCTGCACATTTTTGTGGCTGTACTGCAGGCATTCGTTTTTACAATTCTTCCGGTGATTTATGTGGCGGGAGCGGTTGGCGACGAGCACTAATTTTACGGCGCGGCTTTTTGATATGTGGTTGGTATTATCGCTGTCAGTGTGATCCCGGCTGCTTGAGGATGACGGGAGCCACCGCCTGGCGGTAAATTCATAGCTAGGACGAGGAGAACACCATGAAGAGGTACGCGTTGTTTCTGCTGGGGGTGGTAGCGGTGATCATGTTTGCCCCGGCGGCGTTTGCGCAGGGGACTGCGGGAGAAGCTGTGGCGACGAATTGGGTCGCGATCACTTCGGGTTTCGCGATGGCGATTGCCTCGGCGGCGGGCGGTTACGCACAGGCGAAGGCTACGGCGGCGGCTTGCGAAGGATTGGCGCGCAATCCCGGAGCGGCGGCGGCGATCCGTTTCGCATTGATTTTGGCGCTGGTGTTGATCGAATCAATGGCGCTGTACACATTTGCGATTGTTTTCTTGAAAGTGAAGTAGAGTTTCGGCAAGGAATTCAGGCCCGGAAGTTCGCGGAGAGCGAGCTTCCGGGCCTTTTGTTTTTTGGCTACGTTGAGACCGAGCGCCGGCGGCCGCGGGGGCGCCGCGATTAGTGCAGGGTGAGAGAATCGGCCGCGGCCTTGGCGAAGCCAAGGACCCGGCTGGGGAGGATGCCTAGATAGAGCGTGCCGATGGCAGCAATGCTGAGCGCGAGGACTAGCGCGGGCGCGACTTTCGATGGCGTGTAGTCTTTCGACGGCTCCCAGAAATACATGGCGATGATTACGCGCAAGTAATAGTAGGAGCCAACGACGCTGTTGATGGCGGCTATCACTACCAGCCAGACGATGCGCGAATCGAGCGCGGCTTGGAAGGCGAAGAATTTTCCGAGGAAGCCGCCTGTAGCCGGCAATCCCAATAGCGAAAATAGGAATAGCGCGAAGCACGCGGCTAGCACGGGCTGTTTTGTGCCTAGCCCGGCGTAGTCCGTGATCTCGAGGCGCTGCTCGTCGCGCTGGCCCAGGTGCGCGATTACCAGGAACGCGCCGACTTTCATGAGCGCATAGGCCGCCAGATAAAAAAGCACGGCGGCGACCCCGTAAACGGTGGAGGCGGCGAAAGCGACCAGAATGTATCCGGCGTGCGCGATGGAGGAATAGGCCAGCATGCGCTTGACGTTGGTCTGCACCAGCGCTGCGAAGTTGCCGATGCACATGGTGAGGACCGCGGAAATCCATATGGCCCAGAACCACAGGCTGTTCGCGGTGCCGAACCCGACGTAGAAAATGCGCAGCATCAGCGCGAAGGTGGCGGCTTTGGGCCCGGACGCGAGCAGTGCCGTGACGGGCGTGGGCGCGCCTTCGTAAACGTCCGGACCGTAAATCTGGAAGGGCGCGGCGACGACTTTGAAGCCGAGGCCGACGAAGATCAGCGCCAGGCCGATGATGGAGAGCGAATCCAGGCGTCCTTGCTCGGTGATTAATTTTTCGAGCGCGGCTTGCACCAGGTCAATGCGCGTCGTGCCTGTCGAGCCGTACACCATGGCGACGCCGTAGAGAAAGAACGCGGTGGCGAAGGAGCCGAGAATGAAATATTTCAGCGCGGCTTCATTGGATTTAGTGGCGCGGCGGCGAAATCCGGCGAGGATGTAGGTGGAAATCGAGCTCATTTCCAGGCCGATGAACGCGGTGACCATTTCGTTTGCGCCCGCAAGGATGCCCATGCCCGCCGCGGCGAACAGCACCAGCGAGTAATATTCGCCGCGCTGAATGCCTTCCTGCTGGAGATATTCCATGGAGCCCAGAATCGCCAGCGCCGCCGAGCCGATTACCACGACGTGGAAAAAAATACTGAAGGCGTCGGCGCTGATCATATTGTTGTACGCCATGCCCGGATCGAGCGCCATGAGGCGAACCGAGGCGAGCGCTGCGAGCGTGCCGACGAATGCGACCCATCCTAAGATGCGCTGTTTCGCCGGGCCGAGGATCGGATCCGCGATCATGATTACGATGCCGAAGAGGCACAGAACGATTTCCGGCGCGAGACGATGCAGATTCTGGAGCTGCTCGGCGGGGAATTGGATCACGGCTGCACCGTCCGCGTGGCGATAGCGGCGAGCGAGCCGTGCTGCAGCAGTTGGGGCTGCGGTTGCGCCAGGAGCATCGTTTGTCCGGCGGCGAGCGCAGGAGGTGACTGCTGCGGCCGGGTGTTGGCGTTTTGCGCGTGGCCCAGCGATTGCAGGACCAAGTTATCGGTTGTGGCCTGCATGCGGTGCGTGAAGAGCGGCGAAGCGACGCCCATGAAGAGAATCGCAAGCGCGACCGTGACCAGAATCAGTCGCTCGCGGCCGGAAGCATCGGGCAGCGTGCGGTTCTTGTCGTTGGTGAGTTCACCGAGCGCGACGCGTTGGTAGGACCACAGCAAATAGATAGCTGAGAGCACTGCGCCGCTCGCAGCCCAGGAGGCCCAGGCGTGGTGGTATTGGAAGACGCCGATCAGAATCAGGAATTCGCCGATGAAGCCATTGAGCGGCGGCAGTGCAAGCGACGAAAGGCAAACGAACAGGAAGAATGCCATCAGCACGGGCATGGGGTTTACCAGGCCGCCGAATTCCTTGATTTCGTAGGTGTGGCGGCGATCGTAGATCATGCCGAGGCCAAGGAAGAGCGCGCCGGTGGAGACGCCGTGACTAATCATCTGAAAAACCGCGCCTTGAAATGAAATGGTGGTGAACGAGAAAATCCCGAGCACAACAAATCCCAAGTGGCTGACGGAGGTATAGGCGATCAACCGCTTGAAATTGGGCTGAATGGTGGCGACCAGCGCACCGTACACGATGCCGATAATTGCCAGCACGCCGATGAGCGGAGCCATGCGATGCGCGGCGTCCGGGAACAGTGGCAGGCAGAAACGCATCATGCCGTAGGTGCCGAGTTTCAGCATCACGCCCGCCAGAATTACCGAGCCAGCGGTGGGCGCCTCGGTGTGCGCGTCCGGCAACCATGTGTGCAAGGGGAAGACCGGGACTTTGATGGCAAACGCGAGAAAAAAAGCGCCGAAGAGCCAGAGTTCGGTGTGCGGGGGTAGCAGCATGTAGCCGCGTTGCAGGCGTGCGGCGAGTTCGGGCAGATCGAATGTGCGGACCAGACCGTGCGTGCCGCTGAGATTGTAGAGCCACAGAATCGCGACCAGCATCAGGATCGAGCCGAGCATGGTGTAGAGAATGAATTTCACGGCGGCGTAGATGCGGCGGGTGTGGCCCCAGATGCCGACCAGGAAATACATCGGGATCAGCGTCAATTCCCAGAAGACGAAGAACAGGAACAGGTCGAGCGAAACAAAAACGCCGATCATGGCTGTTTCGATCACCAGCAGCGCGACGAAGAAGCCTTTCACATATTCGTGGATCGAATTCCAGGAACAGAGGATCGCGAGCGGTGTGAGAAACGCGGTGAGCAGCACCAGGAACAGGCTGATGCCGTCCACGCCAATGTGATATTGAATCGCGTTGCCAATCCAGCCGTGCTTTTCAACGAACTGGTAACCGGGATTCGCGGAATCGAATTTGGGGACGAGGAACGCGAGCGAAATCACGAATTCCGCGAGCGAGACGGCCAGCGCGATGCGGCGAATCCAAGTGTGATCGTCCGAACGCAGCATCAGCAACGCCGGCAGACCCAGCAGCGGCAGGAATATGATCACCGAAAGCGAATAGGATTGCATTTCCACGCTAGCGCACCAGTCCCCAGAGTCCGATCATTAATACCGTGACGCCTACGGCACCAATTACCACCCAGGTGGCGTAACTGCGCGCGTTTCCGGATTGGATTTCGCGCAGCTGGCTGCCTGATTCGCGGGCAACGCGGGCTACACCGTTCACCGTGCCGTCAATCACGCCTTCGTCCACAACGTGCCAGAGCACGTTGGTCGAAATCCAGAGCAGCGGCTGCACGATCGCGGCGTTGTAGAGTTCGTCCACATAATATTTGTGCAGGACGAGCGTGTAAGGAGCGCGCAGACTCTCGGCCAATTTTTTCGGCGTTTGCGGGCTCTTGATATAGAACCACCAGGCCAGCAGCAATCCTGCGAGAGCGATGAGCACGGGCCAGCCGGTGAGCGCGTGCAGCAACATCATTCCGGCGGGTTCAGCGGCTTCAACGGCGCCTTCTGCGCCTGCAGCGGGCGCGTAAGCGGAGAAGACTGGATGCAGGAATTTCTCGAAGTAATCCGTCCCGCCGACCAGATGCGGCGCGGCGACCCAACCGCCGACGGTCGAGAGAATCGCCAGAAGGATCAACGGAACCGTCATACTGTGCGGCGATTCGTGGACGTGCACTTCATGCTCGTCGTAGCGCGGCTTGCCGAAAAACGTAAGGAAAATCAGGCGGAACATGTAGAACGCAGTGAGGCCCGCGCCGATCAGCCCGAGCAGCCAGAGCCAGATGTTGGCGTTGGGGCCGGAGCGCGCGGCATCGAGGATTTCGTCCTTGCTGAAAAAACCGGCGAAGCCCGGGATTCCTGCGATGGCGAACGTGGCGATGAACATGCACCAGAACGTGATCGGAATTTTGCTGCGCAGGCCGCCCATGTGCGGCATTTCCTGATCGCCGCCCATGGCGTGAATCACGCTACCGGCTGCGAGGAAGAGCAAGCCTTTGAAGAACGCGTGAGTCATCAGATGAAATACACCGGAGGCGTAGGCGCCGACGCCGAGGCCGAGGAACATGTAGCCGAGCTGCGAGACGGTGGAGTAGGCGAGAACTTTCTTGATGTCCGTCTGCACCAGGCCGATGGTGGCGGCGTAGAAGGCGGTGAGCGCGCCGATCAGCGCGACAACGAACATCGCGAACGGCGCGCGCGAGAAAAGAGGATTCATGCGCGCGATCATGTACACGCCGGCGGTGACCATCGTCGCGGCGTGGATCAGGGCGCTGACGGGCGTGGGACCCTCCATCGCGTCCGGCAGCCAGACATAAAGGGGTAGCTGGGCGGATTTGCCGACGGCACCGATGAAGAGCAGAAGGCTGATCGCGGTGAGGACGCCGCTGGGGACGAAGGCTTCCGGCTGCAGGTTCGCGAGCCGTTTGAAGACAGTGCCGAAATCCACGGAATTGAACGTCCAGAAAAGCAGCAGGATGCCGATAGTGAAGCCGAAGTCGCCGACGCGCGTGGTGATGAATGCTTTCTTGCCCGCGCTGATAGCGGATTGCTTCAGGAACCAGAAACCCACAAGCAAGTAGCTGCAGAGGCCCACGCCTTCCCAGCCGACGAACATCAGGACGAGGTTGGCGGCGAGGACCAGAGTGAGCATGAAAAAGACGAACAGATTCAGATAGCTGAAGAAGCGGTAGTAGCCTTCCTCGTGCGCCATGTAGCCCGTGGAATAAATGTGTACGAGCAGGCTGACGAAGGTGACGACGCCGAGCATGATGATGGTGAGCTGGTCCACCTGCAGGGAGAAATCCACTTGGAACTGGCCTGCGGTGATCCATGTGAAGTAGGTCTTCACCCAGGGGATCTGGTCCGCAGAAAGCTGCGTGAATTCACGGACGGCCTCTGCGACAGAAAGTAATGCCAGCGCAACGGAGCCGATGCCTACCGAATTTACGATAGTCTTGGAAAAATTCTTGCCCAAAAGGCCGTTGATGGCCGCGCCGAGGAGCGGCAGCGCGATGATGATCCAGAGATGGTCGAGTATGAACATTAGAATTTAAGCAGATTGATGCGTTCGATGTTCAGAGTTTGGCGATTCTGATACAAGGTGATGATGATGGCGAGGCCCACCGCAGATTCGGCGGCCGCGACCACAATCACGAAAAAGACGAACACCAGGCCATCCAGCTGGTCATGCGCGCGCGCGAAGGCCACGAAAGCCAGGTTCACGGCGTTGAGCATCAGTTCAATGGCCATGAAGATGGTGATGATGTTGCGTTTGAAGACGAACGCGATGATGCCGAAGCCGAACAGGACGGCGCTCAGCACCAGGTAATACGAAATGGGAACTATGCTCATTCGTCCTTCTTCGCCAAGACCAGCGCGCCGAGAATGGCGATCAAGATCAAAATTGAAGTGGCTTCAAACGGGAACAGATACTTCTGAAAGAGCTGCGCGGAAAGTCCGCGCGTGGAAACCGAAGCATTCGTGCCACCTACGCCATTGGCTATCTGCTGGCCGATCAGGGAATGCGCCATCCAATGCGCGAGCGCGAGGAGCAGGAACAGGCCCAGCGGCAGGCCGGCAAATTTCGCGAGCTTGCTGTAGTCCGTGCGTTCTTCCACGCCGGCGTTCAGCAGCATGATTACGAAGACGAATAGCACCATGATCGCGCCGGCATAGACGATGATCTGCACCGCGGCGATGAACTCCGCGCCGAGCAGGAGATAGAGCACGGCGAGCGAGACCATCACTAGAACCAGCGAGAGTGCGCTGTGAATCGGTTCGCGCGCCAGGATGAGCGTGAGCGCGCCTAACACGGCGAGGACGGCGCAGACGAAGAAAACGATGAAGGGCAGGGTCATCCGTGGTTCACCAGCAGCGGCCAGACTTTTACGAGGGCCGTGATCACCAGGTTCGCAAGCGAAACCGGCAGCAGAAACTTCCAGCCGAAGGACATCAGCTGGTCGTAACGCAGGCGCGGCAGCGTGGCGCGGGTCCACACATAGAAAAACATGATCAAGCCGACTTTCAGCAGAAACCAGAACGGCCCTTGAATGATGGAGAGCACTAGGGGATGCAGGCAAGCCAGACCGATCACCAACGCGCCTGTGGTGACGACGATCAGCTGGATGCGCGCGATGCCGCGCGCGAGAACGACTGTGTCATACGCGAGATAGACTGCCAGGGCGAGCAGGCCCGCGGGCGGGAGGTAACGCATGAAAGTCCATGATTCCGGGAAGGGCGAGAGCCAGCCGCCGAAGAAAAGAATCGTCGCGAGGCAAGATACCGTGATCATGTTGGCGTATTCGGCCATAAAAAACATGGCGAATTTGAAGCTGGAGTATTCGGTGTGGAAACCGCCGACGAGTTCGGTTTCGCCTTCGGGAAGATCGAAGGGCGCGCGATTGGTTTCAGCGACGGCAGACATGAAATAGCAGAGGAAGCCAACGATCTGCGGAACAACGTTCCAGCGCGGGATGAAATGATAGTAGTAGCCACTCTGCGATGAGATCATCTCGTTGAAATTCAGCGTTCCGGAGAGCAACACCACGCCGACGACGGCAAGCGTGAGCGAGACTTCGTAGCTGATCATCTGCGCGGAACTGCGCAGGCCGCCGAGCAGCGGATATTTGCTGTTGGACGACCAGCCTGCCAGCGCTACACCGTAAACGCCGATAGAAGTTATCGCGAAGACAAACATCAGGCCAATGCTGCTATTCGCCACGATGAGCGTGGACTCGCCTAGCCACTGCACGCTGGGCGGGCCGAAGGGAATCAGCGCGAGCGTGGTCATGGCCAGCGTAAGCGCGAGCACCGGCGCGAGAATGTAGACGAAGCGATCGGCGCTCGGAGGGGTGAGGTCTTCCTTGAATAGGAATTTGATGCCGTCGGCCAGCGGCTGCAGCAATCCATGCGCGCCGACGTAGTAAGGCCCCCAGCGCGATTGAATGTGCGCGATGACCTTACGTTCAAACCAGGACAGGTACGCCAGCGTCGTCATCAACAAAAACATCAGACCGACGATTTTAGCTAGCGATACCACCAGGACTGGATGTTGGGTGACGAAATCCACGGCGTATCTTTGGCCTCTTTGGTAGAAGTCAGCTTGGAACAGTAACGGCCCAGGGAGCCGCTGGTAAACAGAAAATCGTTGGCCGAAAAAATATTGCCTACGGGCACGTCGTAGGACGGCTCGGGAGCCTTACACGTTGCGGCGGATTGCGGCGCGCCTCCGCCCAGCAGACTGGAAACCGGCAGATCGTAGCCCGTGACGTTCTGGCGAATTTCGTCGAAAGCAGCCTCGGGCGTGCGCAGGCGGATGGGCGCGCCGACTCCCAACATGCCGAGCTGATGCGAAAGAATGCGGATGAGGTCGAAATCGCTGCGCGGGCCTTGCGGATCAATGGAGCGATGTGTCATTTGCACCTCGCCGGCGGTGTTGGTGAGCGTGCCGTCTTTTTCGTAGGAGGATGCCGCCGGGAACACAACGTCCGCGCGCTGTGCCGTCTCGGTCAAGAACATCTCGTGGACCACGAGCAGCTCCAGCCTGCCGAGCTTGTCGGGTTCCGCTACGTGGAAGGTTTTCACCGGATTGGCGCCGACTACGTACAGGGCTTTCAGTTTTCCCGCTACGGACGCGTCCATCATGGCGCGGGCGGTCATGCCCGATGCGGACGGAATTTCGGCGCCCCAAATTTTTCCAAAGCGGGCGCGTTCGCCGGAGTCGTGCAGCGCTGCATACCCGGGCAAGCGATCGGGGAGCAGACCCATATCCGCCGCGCCACGCGAGTTCGAGTAGTCGCTGAGCGCCATGATTTTGGTCGCGCCGCCAATGCGCGCAGCGAACGAAACCAGATCGCGCAGCGCCGGGCCTTGAATTTCCGCGCCGAAGAGAATCACGACGTCTTGTTCGGCTTCCAGCGCAGCCTTCAGCTGCGCCAGCGCTTCGCTGGTGGGCGCGTCGAAGGTGCCTTCAGCATGCGTCAGCCAGCGGACTGCAGCGCGCTCGCCGCCTTTAGCCGTTTGCACCAGTTTCGTGGCCTGGCGATGGATTTTGCTTTCGATGCCATTGATGACGTAGAGGCGCAGCTTGTGATGGCGCGCGCCGGTGCGAATCTGCCAGGCGACCAGCGGATTCTGTTGCGTCACGTCGTTGCCTATTAACAGCACGGCAGGCGCGTTATAGATGTCCGCCATCGTGGCGAGCGCGGTCTTGGCGTCCGGGCCTAGGGCTGCGGCGAGCCCGGCGTAATCGGCGGTGCGGTGGTGATCAATATTGTTGGTGCCCAGGGTCGCGCGCGCGAAACGATTGAGCAGGTAATTTTCTTCGTTCGTCGTGTGGTTCGAGCCGATCACGCCAATCGCATTCGCGCCATGCTTGTCGCGCACTAGCTTCAGACGTCGTGCGACTTCTTCGAGCGCGGCTTCCCAGCTTGCCGGCTCCAGCTTGCCGTTGCGACGAACCAGCGGCTGGCGCACGCGTTCGGCGTGGTTGGTGAAATCGAAACCGAAGCGGCCCTTGCCGCACAGGAATTCGCCGTTCACGCCGGAGCCATCGCGATTATTGGCGCGCAGGATTTCGTTGTTGCGCACGCTAAGCGTCGTCTTGCAGCCATTCGAGCAGTGCGTGCAGGGATTGGGAACGTATTGCATTTCCCACGGGCGCGTTTGATAGCGATAGGTGCCGCTGGTGAGCGCGCCGACGGGACAAACATCAATGCACATGCCGCATTCTTCGCAGGCTAGCTGCCCGGGCTCGTTCGGAATGATCACGGAATGCACGCCGCGCGCGCCGACGCCCAGCGCTTTTACATCCATGCCCTCATCGCACACGCGCACGCAACGGAAACACATGATGCAGCGCGGAGCATCGTAGTAAACCAGCGGCGACCATTTTTCTTCCGGATAGTGCAGTTTTTCTTCGCTGAAGCGACTGTGATCGAGGCCGTAGCGGAAAGTCATGTCCTGCAGTTCGCACTCGCCGCCCTTATCGCAGACAGGACAATCGAGTGGATGATTGGAAAGCAGGAACTCGATCATGTCCTTGCGGGCCTTGTGAACTTGCTCCGTGTCGGACTTTACGACCATGCCTTCGGTGGCAACGAGCGTGCAAGCGGTCTGCAGCTTCGGCATCTTTTCCACTTCCACGAGGCACATGCGGCAAGCGGCTACGGATGCCGGCGTGACTCCCGGGTAATAACAGAACGAAGGCACCTCGACGCCCTGTTTCTTGGCCGCCTCAATCACCAGCGTGCCGGCGGACGTGACGACTTGCTGCCCGTTGAGAGTGAACGTGACTTGCTTTTGTTCCGCCATGCGTTTCCTAGTGAGCTCCCAAAATCATTTCCGCAGGTTGGTAGGCGCATTTCCCGTGCAGATGGTCTTCGAATTCGTTGCGCCATTTATTGACGATGCTGATGGTGGGCAGAGCCGCGGCATCGCCGAGCGGGCAGAAAGTGCGCCCGAGCATATTTTTCGACAGCTCGTCAATCAGCGGAATATCTTCGGCGCGCCCGCCGCCCTCGTGGAAACGGTCGAGCATTTTGCGCAGCCAGGTGGTGCCTTCGCGGCAGGGAATGCACCAGCCGCAGGACTCGTGTGCGTAAAAATGCATAATGCGGCGCGCAAGATCCACCATACAGGTGTCCTCGTCAATGACGACAGTGCCGCCGGACCCGAGCATCGAGCCGATCTTGGCGACGGAATCGAAATCCATGTTGACGTCTATTTCGCTGGCGCTGAGCAGCGGACAGGAACTGCCGCCGGGAATGACGGCTTTCAGTTTTTTGCCGCCGCGCACGCCGCCGGCTACGTCTTCAATCAACTGACGGAGATTGAAGCCGAGCGGAAGCTCGTAGATGCCGGGCTTATTCACATGACCGGAAATCGAATACAGCCGCGTGCCGCCATTTTTGGGTGTGCCCAGGCTGGCGTACCAATCGCCGCCGCCGCGAATGATCGCCGGCACGGTGCTTAGCGTCTCCACGTTGTTGATCACAGTGGGGCGGCCATACAGGCCAACTACGGCAGGGAACGGCGGCTTGATGCGCGGATAGCCGCGCTTGCCCTCGAGCGATTCCATCAGGGCAGATTCTTCGCCGCACTCGTAGGCGCCCGCGCCAGTGTGTGCGGCGAGGTCGAAATCAAATCCGCTGTCGAGGATATTTTTGCCGAGGAAGCCCTTGGCGTAGGCTTCGGCGATGGCGACCTCCAGGATGTCAATGATGTAGCGATATTCGCCGCGGATGTAGGCATATCCCTGATTCGCCCCAATGGCCCGGCCGGCGATTACCATTCCTTCGATCAACTGGTGCGGGTCCATTTCCAGCAGCGGGCGATCTTTGGAAGTGCCCGGTTCGCTCTCGTCGCCATTGGCCAGAATGTATTTCGGCTTGGGAAGGTCCTTGGGGACGAAGCTCCACTTCATTCCGGCCGGAAATCCCGCGCCGCCGCGTCCGCGCAGATTCGACTTTTTCATCTCGTCGATAATCTGGTCCGGCGTCATCTGCTTCAGCGCTTTTTCCAGGGCTTTGTAGCCGTCGCGCTGCATGTAGGTTTCAATCGAACGCGAATGGGGAATGCCGAAATTCTTGCTGATCACCACGACTTCGTTCGGATTGCGTTCGTGCAGCGCGCCGGAAATCACGGGCACGGGCTGGGGCTTCTTGCCGTCCTGCAGCTGCTCGAAAATCACATCTACTTTTTCCGGATCGAGATTTTCGTAGAAATCGAAATTCACCTGCATGGCCGGAGCGCCAGTGCAGGCGCCGATGCATTCGACTTCTTCCAGGGAGAACGTACCGGACGGCGAGACTTCTTTATTGCCGATGCCCAGGCGCTTCTGCACGTGCGCGTACAGTTCGTTCGCACCGCGCAGCATGCAGGAAATGTTGGTGCAGACCTGAATGTGATAACGGCCGACCGGCTTGCGGCGCAACATGGAGTAATACGCCAGCGTTTCCGTGACCTCGGTCATGTTCAGGTCCAGCCGCCGAGCAATGTCGGCGAGCAGTTCGTCAGCGAGCGCGCCGAAATAATCCTGCGCGTACATCATCATGGGAATCAGCGCCGAACGCTTCACGGGGTAGCGTCCGAGCAGAGTTGTGAATTTTTCTTCCAATGCTGCAGGCAGTTGCATAAGTCCCTTTTTCCGCTCGAGTCTAGCGGTCTACTTCTCCCAGGACGATATCGGTTGTGCCGATGCAAGCGACCACGTCGGCGATCAGGCGGCCCTCGGCCAGCTTCGGTAGCGATTGCAAATTCACGAATGACGGCGCGCGAAACTTTACGCGATAGGGCTTAGCTGAACCGTCGCTGGCCACGAACACGCCCAGCTCGCCGCGCGGCGATTCGATGGCTTGATAAACCTCGCCCGGCGGCGGCGCAAAGCCTTCGGTGAAAATTTTGAAGTGATAGATCAGGCCTTCGATGGACGTCTTCATTTCCTCGCGCGAGGGAGGAATAATCCCCGGCACCTCGGCCCGGAACGGGCCTTCGCTGGGGATTTTCTGCATGGCCTGCTTCGCGATCTTGATGCTTTCGCGAATTTCGGCGACGCGCACCTGATAACGCGCGTAGCAATCGCCGGCGGTCTGCGTCTGCACGTTGAAATCGAATTCATCGTAGCTGGAGTACGGAAATGCCTTGCGCACGTCGTAAGCAACGCCGCTGCCACGCAGCATGGGGCCCGAACAGCCCATGGCAATGGCATCGGCGGCGCTGATAATGCCCACTCCCTGCGTGCGTCCCAGCCAAATTTTATTCTTGGTAAGCAGATCTTCGTATTCGTCAATGTGGCCGGGCAGGGAATCAACGACGCGCTGGACTTTTTCGAGCCAGCCGGGGGGCGGTTCGAGAGCCAGGCCGCCAACGCGGAAATAGCTGGTCATCATCCGCTGGCCGGAGAGATATTCGAAAATTTTCAGGATTTCTTCGCGCTCGCGGAAGCTGTAGAGGAAGACAGTCATGGCGCCCAGGTCAATGGCATGCGTGCCTACCCAGACCAGGTGAGAAGCGCAACGCGTCAATTCGGTGAGCAGCACGCGGATGTACTGCGCACGCTTGGGGACTTCCAAGTCGAGAATTTTTTCCACCGCGAGGCAGTAGCCCAGGTTATTCGAAAGCGGCGCGAGATAGTCAATGCGGTCAGTAAGCGTGATGCATTGCGAATAGGTCTTCGCTTCGCAGGATTTTTCGATGCCCGTGTGCAAATACCCGATTATGGGCTCGGCTTTCAGGACCATCTCGCCATTAAGCTCGAGGATCACGCGGAGCACTCCGTGCGTGGACGGGTGCTGCGGCCCCATATTCAGGACCATCGTCTCCGCCGCGCCGATAGGTGTTTCGATCGTGGTGCTCATCGGTAGCCCTCGGTGGGATAATCCTTGCGCAGCGGGTAACCTTCCCAATCGTCCGGCATCAAGATTCGCCGCAGATCCGGATGGCCGTCAAAGCGAATGCCGAACAGATCGTATGCTTCGCGCTCGTGCCAGTTGGCCGTGGGCCAGACCGCAGTGACGGAACGGACCATGGGATCGCTGCCCGCGAGTTTCACTTTCAAGCGCAGCCGCTCGCGGCGATCCAGCGAAACCAGGTGATAATTCACTTCGAAGCGCGGCTCCATGGGGAAGCGGTCCACTGGCGTGATGTCCGAAAGAAACGAGAACCGCAGGGAAGGTTCGGCCGCCAGATATTCCGCGACGCGCAGCAGGTGTTCGCGCGGCACCACCACGGTAATTTCGCCGCGAAATTCCAGCGCTTCGGCGACCGCTGTGGCGTTCCACTCCCTGAGTTTTTGGACTACTGGATATTTGTCGATGTCCTGTGATTCCACTATGAGTTCGGTTCCCGAGGGCGGCAGGTTATTGAGTCCAGTCGAGCGCGCCCTTCTTCCAGAGGAATACGTAACCAGCCAGCAGAATTATAATGTAAAGCATCATCTCTACAAAGCCGAACACCTTCAAATCGCCGTAGATCAGCGCCCAGGGGTAAAGAAAAATTGCCTCGATGTCGAACAAAATAAAGAGCAAGCCGACCATGTAAAATTGTACGGAAATGGGCTGGCGCGCGTCCCCGGTGGGCCGCATGCCGCATTCGTACGGTTGATCTTTTTCGCGCGAACGTTTGTGTTTGCCTATGATCGCGGACGCCAGTACCAGCACTCCGGCCAATCCGCAGGAGAGTATAAACATCAGCAACAGCGGGCCATAGTAGTCGAGGTAGTTGCTGTTCATTTTCGTGGCGCTGTTATAATAACGACCCGAGAGCAGCCGGTCAAATGAACTCTGTATTACCACGATTTTATTTTGTTTCGTCCAGCTGCATGGCGCACGCGGGGAATCACGCTCAATGAGCTCTGGCTTCAATACGGACGTCAAAGTGGGAGAGCACGTCTTCCACGTGCAGACTGAAGATCGCGGGCCGAATCATCCCATCATTGATACCGTCGTCTATCAGCAGGGACGAATTCTGCACCGGCGCGCCTCGAACTACGAACAGGGCGCCGACGCGGTGCCTTTCAGCGCTGCAGAGCTGCGGCGGCGTGTGGAGGAGCAGCATCGCGCGGTGATTGAAGCAATTCGCTCGGGCGCTTTGGACGCGGATATTGCTTCGGCGGAGCCGGCGATGCAGGCCAGCGGCTCAACCGGTATTCAGGTGCAACTGCTGAATCCCGGGTCGTGGCTTTCGGCGGGGAAGGTTTCTCTGGAGCTGGAAGTTTCGCGGAAAGCGGATCGCCAGCCGCAAGCTGGCGCCGCCGTGAAAGCCGTGATCGAAGGCGCTCTTGCTGACGGCACGCATTTCGGCACCAGTGACGATCAAGGCCGAGTGCACATTCATTTTCCATTGCCGCCACTCGGCAAGGGCGACTTGACGCTGGTGATTCAGGCGCAGGCCGATGCTGCGAAGGATGAAATTCGCTTCGTGATGAGAACCCGCGCGAAGAATCCCACGGCCGGCGCGGCGCAATGACGGTGACGATCAATGGTGAGCGCCACGAGCTGCCGGAAGGCATTGCGGTCACAGCGCTGCTGGAACATTTGGGAATGCCGCACGAGCGCGTGGCGATTGAACGCAATCTGACTATTTTGCCGCGGGCGGACTGGAACCAGACGCAAGTGCAGCCGAACGACAGCTTCGAGATCGTGCACTTTGTCGGCGGAGGCTAGCGGCTTTCGTTCGCTGCGGCCTAGGCAGGGCCCTTGAACGGGGAATTCGCCGCCATGATTTTTCGCGCGGGATCGTTGTCGCAATAGACGCGCCATTCGGCCACGCGTCCATCTTTCACCACGGCTCTCCACGCCGCCGGAATTTCCCAGAAATTCTCTCTTGGTAGCTTGCCGTTCACTGCGAACGTGCCGCGTGCTTTTCCGAACATTCCGACTAGATCTCCCCGACTGAATTCATCCATCACTTCGATGGCGTAATCGGGGAACATGCCAAAATAGAACTTCCAGCCCTGGCGCATCTGTTCGACGCCGCGAAAAGAATTGTTCAGAGCGTCCACGAAGAGGTGGTCCGGCGTCATCAGCGCCACCAGGCCGTTCATATCGTGTGCGTTGATCTTGGCGACGAACGCCATGGCCACATCCGCTGCGCTTCCCTGATCCATCGCCCTGAGCCCCCGTTCGAAAAATTGCCGCGGGCGCAAGGATATTCAATCTAGGGGTTCAAACGCCAGTGGTTTGCGAGCTCTCGTCGGGGCCTAATTCTGCACGGCCTCCGCGAGCTTCTCCAGGCATCCGGTCCAGCCCTGCTGGTAATCGCCGCGTACCTTCGCGGACGTTGCGCCGAGATCGTGAGTCAGGACAACCTCTGTCGAGGCTCCGCGAGCCAGCAATTCCACGGTGACGATGGTTTCTTCAGGATGGTGCATTACTTTGTGGCCGCCTTCGTCGGTGTGCTCGAAATTCCAAGTGAAGACAATTTTTTCCGGGCGCTTAATTTCAACGTAGGTGGAGCGGTGAAGGTAGATTTGACCGTCCGGCGTGCGGATGTCCAGCGCGAATCCTCCGCCGACGCGGAAATCGAATTGCAGATATTTGATGACGTGACTGGCGACATCGCGGCACATCCAACGATCCATTTGTTCCTGGCGCGCGAACGCTTCGAAAACTCTTTCGCGCGAGGCAGCGATCGTGCGGCGTACTTCAAGCTTGCCTGTAGGCCCTGGAGTTACTGCTGTCATGTTTATACCTCCTTAAAATCGGCGGCGATGTCGCTTTGCGGATTGCTTGCCGGGCTTGGTGCGGACGTTCTCGTTAGCGGAATCTTCCAAATAGCGCGCCAGAGAATCGAGCTGGGCTTCCCAGAATTGACGGTAATGCTCGATCCACGCCGCCGCATCCTTCATCGGTTCGGCGCGCAGACGGCAGCGATGCACTCTGCCGTCCTTCTGACGCGAGACTAAGCCGGCATGCTCCAGCACTCGCAGGTGCTTGGATACGGCGGGGAGAGACATCTTGTAGGGTGCGGCCAGGTCGCTGACCGACGTTTCACCCTGTTCTGCGAGGCGCGCCAGAATGCCGCGGCGGGTGGCATCCGAGAGAGCTGCGAACGTGGAATCGAGCCCGTCGCCTGAATAGTTAACCATGTGGTTTAGTATTGGCGCGGTGCGGAGTTTTGTCAAGGAAAAGTTTGCAGGAAAGGCCAGCTGCGGTCGGAATTACAGGCCGGCCAGCAGGTGGCCGAGCTTGTCTTTCTTGGTGCGAAGGTAAGCAGCTGAATGTTTGCTGGTGCGTGGGCGGCAGGGAACGCGTTCGACTACGCGAATGCCGGCGCTTTCCAGCTGCGCGACTTTGTCCGGATTATTGGATAGCAGGCGCACGGCGCGAATGCCCAGCGCCTTTAAAGCCTCGCCGGCAAATTCGTAGTCGCGCGCGTCGTCGGCAAATCCCAGCTGACGGTTGGCTTCCACCGTATCGAGACCGGCGTCCTGCAGCTCGTAAGCTTTCAATTTATTGATCAAGCCAATCCCGCGGCCTTCCTGCGGCAAGTACAGCAGCACGCCGGAAGGCTCCTTGGCGATCTTGCGCAGCGAAAATTCCAGTTGCGCGCGGCAATCGCAACGCTGCGAGGTGAACACGTCACCGGTGAGGCATTGCGAGTGCACGCGTACCAAAGGGGCCTTGCGGGGTTTCGCGGCGGAGCCGTTGGAGGCGCCCTGCAATGTACCGTGCTGGATCGCTACGGCCTCTTCGCCGGCTTTGCGCCCTGCGAGGCCAAAAATTCGGAAGGAACCGAAGCCGGTGGGCAGTTGCGCGGTGGCGACGACGCGCGCTTTGCCGGACTTCACGGATTGCTTTTTTCGCTGCATGCGGAACTCTGATTATAGCAGGGTTCACGAAATCAGCCCGACCGCACAAACTCACGGGAATGCAACTCAAAGCACGCCGCGCGTCACAAGCGCAACGAACGCGCGCGTCCCTTTACATCGCTGGCTGCTTTGGCTAACTTAGTCCGTGCGCTGCGCAGACAGCGCTCCGCGAGCGAAATGAATACATTTTTTGGCGCACAAGAGTTGATTTTCGCGCTGGTGCTGAAAGTCGGTTTCGCGGCATCGCTCGCGGCGCTGCTGGTGCGTTTCCGCTCGTTCCGCAACCTGCTCTTCACCGAAATCCGCGATTCCGACCAAAAAGTGATGCTGCTGTTGTTCCTCACGCCGCCGCTGGCGATTGGCGTGTTGCTGCGATTGCTCGGCGGCTACCGGTTTTTCGATCTCACGCTGGAAGGCTCGTTCCTGATGGGCCTGATCGGCGGGCGGATCGTGGGGCTGTTGGGCGGCTCGCTGATCAGCCTGCCCGCATTTGGCAATCACGAATGGCTTTCCAGTCCCGTGGCGGCGCTGGTGGGATTGATCGCCGGAACCGTTCGCGAGACGATGCCGGAAAAAGAAGACATCTGGCATTTCGGGCCGTTTCTTTTTCTGAGCATTCCGGAATGGATCTGGAAATTGATTCGTTATCGCAAGGGTAATTGGGCCATGTTGCCGCTGTTTGCCTGCGTCGCAGTGACGGTGGCGCAGATCGAACTGGCAGATGCCCCGGTCGTGCCGGAACGCTGGCTCTTTTCCTTCCATCCCAGCAATTGGGGCTACGCGCTGCTGGTGGTGATGTCCTCCATGATGTGCGTGGCCATGGCCATCAAAATCTGGAACAACACGCGCATCGAGATGAACCTGGAGCAGAATCAGCAGCTGCTGCTGAAAGCGCGCATGGACGCGCTGACCAGCCAGATCAATCCGCATTTTCTGTTCAACACGCTGAACACGGTTTCTTCGCTGATTCGCTTCGATCCGGACATGGCGCGCGGCGTGGTGCTGAAGCTTTCCAATATCTTGCGGCGGCTGCTGCGCAAGCACGAAACGTTCGTCCCGCTGCGCGAGGAACTGGAATTCATTGACGATTATCTCGACATCGAAGTGATTCGCTTCGGGCGCGACAAGCTGCAAATCTTCAAGGAAATCGACGAGGAAACTCTGGAAACGTTCGTGCCCAGCATGCTGCTGCAGCCCATGGTCGAAAATTCCATCAAGCACGGCCTGGCGCCGCGCCTGGAAGGCGGCCAGATCCACCTGCGCACGCGCCATATCGAATGGCCGCCTGTTGATCGAAATCGAGGACAACGGCATGGGCATTTCGCCGGAGCGCCTGGCCGAGGTGTACGGCGGGGGCATCGGCATCAGCAACGTGCACGAGCGCCTGCGCCTGCTTTACGGCGATCAATTCAAGATGGACATTCGCAGCCAGGAAGGGCAAGGGCACGCAGATTCACATCGAAATTCCGGAACTTGCCACCGCCGAACCTTTCGCCGGGTTGTGACCGATTCATTCGTGGCGCAAGGCCTGCATAGGATCTACTTTGGTGGCGCGTTGGGCGGGAATAAAGCTGGCGCACAGCGCGACGACGGCCAGCAGCGCCGAGACGCTGATAAACGTCAATGCGTCGGTTGGGCGCACACCGAACAAAAGGCTGGCCATCAGGCGCGTCAAAGCAAATGCGCCGAGCACTCCGACGGCGATTCCGAACAGCGTCAGAAGTGCTCCTTGTTTCATCACCAGCCCCAGCACATCCTTCTCTTGCGCGCCGAGGGCCATGCGCAGCGCAAATTCCTTGGACCGGCGTGCAACCGAGAATGAAATCACGCCATAAATTCCCACCGTGGCGATGACCAAAGCTACGCTTGAAAATAGCACCATAGCAGAATCAAGAAACGCGGACGCGACTGCGCTGACGCCAACACCTGTTCCACCGTCTGCACATTCGTCACCGGAATCATGGGATCGATGGAGCGCACTTGGCTGCGAACGGCATTTGCCAAGGACGACGGATCGCCGTGCGCGCGGAGAAAGACCGATGCACCGCGCATGCCCGAGGCTTGCTCCTGCGCATACGGAAGAAAAATCTCCGTGCCGGTGGGTTTATCGATCCCTGCATTCTTTACGTCTTCGACAACGCCGATGACGCTGCACAGCGGGCCGTCCATGCCCGGTTGAATGCGGCGACCGAGTGGACTTTCGTTGCCCCAAAATGTTCGGGCCATCGTTTGGTTGACGATCACGACGTCCGGCGAGCCTCTGCGATCGCGATCGTCGAATTCGCGGCCGTCCATCAGACGGATCCCCAGCGTCTTGAAAAAATCTTTGCTCACCACATTGTAATAATCCACGTTTTCGATGGGGCCGCCTTGCTTGTGTACGAAGCCTTCGATCTTGGTGTCGTTCATGTTGGGTGGGCGTACGGGAGGCAGACCCGAGCCGATCGCAGCGGAAGTGACGCCGGGAAGGCTCGTGATTTTCTCATCGAGACGGCGCCAGAACTGATCGGATTGCTCGCCCTTCGCGTAGTTCGAGCCGGGCAGCGCAATTTTCATGGTGATCACGTTCTCGACATTCATTCCGGTTTTCACTTCCTGCAGCTTCCAGAATCCGCGAATCATCAATCCGCAGCCGATCAATAAGCACCAGCGCCATCGCCAACTCGCCGGCCACCAGTATCTTGCGAAATCCCTGCGCGCCGCTGTTCGCGGTCATCGAGCTGGCGGTGTCCTTCAGCGAGTCCTGCAGGTTTTTCACGACCACGGAAAACATGGGAGCCATGCCGAAAAGAATTCCAGTAAGGATCGTGGCGGCGACGGTGAAGAGCAGTACGCGCAGGTCAATTCCGATTTCGCCGGCGCGAGGCAGGCTTCCGGCGTTGGTCAGTTGAATCAAACGCAGGCCGCCGAACGCCAGCACGAGGCCTAAGACCGCGCCGCCGGCGGAGAGCAGCACTCCTTCCGTCACAAACTGGCGAGCGAGGCGCGGCAGTCCGGCTCCGAGCGCGCTGCGAATGGCGATTTCGCGCCGGCGCGATTCGGCGCGCGCCAGCAACAGGTTGGCGACGTTGACGCAAGCGATGAGCAGTACGAATCCAACCGCGGCGAGCAGCATAATCAGCGCCGGCCGAACGCTGCTGACGACTTCGCCGAGCAGCGGAAAGCTCACCAACGTGTGATTCGTGGGGTTGAAGTAATGTTCGTGGTCACCTTTGTGCTGGGCGCCCAGCGCGCGTTCGTACGCTTCGAGTTCGGACTGCGCTTGCGATGCGGTTACGCCGGGCTTCAGGCGCCCGAGCAGATACAGGTAGTGCGAGCCGCGGCCGCCCGGTTTCGCCGGATCAATTTGCAGTGTAGACCACACTTGCGGCGGATCCACTTCTCCAGGCGGGAATTCAAAACCTCGTGGCATTACGCCGATGATCGTGGACTGCTGCCCGTTTAGAGTCGTTTCCTTGCCGAGTATGCTTTTATCGCCGCCAAACGCGCTCTTCCACAGTCCGTAGGAGATGTCCGCCACCACGGGCGCAGCCGGATCATCATCCGCCTGCGTGATCAACCGGCCGATGATTGGCTCGACTCCCAAGGACCGGAGCATTCCGCCACTCACGAAAGAAGCCGTTACGCGCACCGGTTGAATCACGCCCGCGATCGTCGCTCCGTCGTTCGACCACGCATCCAGTGATTCCCAGGATTTTGTGTCGCGACGCAAGTCCAGGAACTCCGGCGCGGAGGTCCAGAAGCGCCGCAGGCCGCCGTTGGGGAAGGTGGGGAATTCGGTGTACACGCGAACTAGTTTGTCGGGCTGCTGATAGGCAAGCGGACGCAACAACACCGCATTCACGACGCTGAAGATCGCCGTTGTGGCGCCGATCCCTAGCGTCAAGGCACAGCACGGCCGCGAGCGTGAAGCCGGGATTCTTTGCCAGCATCCGCGCGGCGTGCCGCAGGTCCATCCACAGTGTGTTCACAGCCGCCCTCCCGCGCAATTAGACATATTGATATACGAGTTGGGCGAGCGATATGTTGCATCTGAGCCGCGCGCAGCCGGCTGGTGCTAGCATGCACAGCCCATGCTAATTATCGTTTGCATGGTTGTCGCGAACTGGTCGCGCTATGTCTGGGCGAGTCCTAATAATGAGCCGACGGCGCCTCCCGACGCGCGGGCTCGCCTCTGTTCGCTCAGATTTTGCAGGCGCCGCAAGGATAGCGTAGAATGGCGAGGCCAAAATCCCCTTAAGCGAACAGGTGGAATGATCGACGACGACCAGGAAAAAAGCAGCGCGCGGCCCGCAATCATTTTGCTGATTCTGGTGTTCGTGGTTGCCGGCTTCAGCGTGAAGTACGGATTGCAGACGATGACTTGGATTGAAGGGAAGCTATGGAATTCCGATAATCCGTGGCTCGCGACTGTTCCGCAGGCTTTGCCGCAGTCGGCTGCTGTCGCCCCGCCGATGGCGATGATGGCCATGACCGCCAAGCCCGGGAAGGCGGCACCGCCGCCGCAACTGCGGGCCTACAACTATGAATTCAAATCTCCGTGGCCGGGCAATCCTGCGCCCAAGGGGTCGCTCACTTACACGGAGTTCCACTTCAATTCGGGGCAGGTGATCGTATTTTTCGATCCCGATTCGCAAGTGGACACCATGCGCACGCTGAAGGCCTCCAATCCCGCCGAATATCAAAAGTTCGCGACCGTGTTTGCGGATAAGCCGATCAACACGAATTTCGAAATGTACCAGGCGGTTTATCAAACGACGCCCGCGCAACTCTCGCCGATCGCGAGCCCTTCCGACGCGATGAGAATGAACGTGCTGCTGCTGTGGAAGCTTTCCTTCGGGCTGGATCTCCCGTGTGATAGCGACTTTTATTCTTTTGATTGGAGCAACGCCAAGGGCTTTCAGTTCGGCAATCCGGATAAGAAGGTTCCGGTCGCGGTTCGCGCATTCGACGATCGCGACCATCAGTTCCGGTTTATCTTCACCGCCGCGAATGCAGCAGCCGACAGAATCACGCAGAACGACATCAACTCGGTGCTCCAGTCGCTACAAAACGTGCCGCTTATCGATCGCTAAGCTGAGGGTGCTGGTATTCGGAGCGCCGGCATTCTGTGTATCGGTGTTCAGCGCGTGGAGTTGACCGCGCCCACAGTCACTTCCGCGGCTTGCAGCACCGTCCGGTAGTAGGCCTCATACATCGGAATCACATCGTTCGCGCAATACTTCGCTTTGGCGTGTATGCGCGCCCTCTTGCCCATGCTTCGTCCGCGATCTGGGCGCGTAAGAATTTCCAGCGCGCGCTCCGCACCGGTTTCAACATCGTGCGCCGCGATCAGGTAGCCATCCACGCCATCGGTCACTACTTCCGGCACGCCGCCCACGTTCGTTGCGATCACCGGGACTTCGCAGGCCATCGCTTCCAGCGCTGCCAAACCGAACGATTCTTCTTCGCTGGGCAGCAAGAATAAATCCGCGAGGCCGAGTTTTTCCTGGACGTTGTCCTGCTTGCCCATGAAAAACACGTCCTTCGAAAGATTCTTTTTCCGTACGATGTATTCCGCCGCGCCGCGGTCCGGACCGTCCCCCATCATGACCAGTTTCGCGGGAATTTTTTCGCGGACCAGCGCGAAGATTTCCACCACGTCGGTGATACGCTTTACCGGCCGGAAATTCGAAAGGTGCATCAGGATAGGCTCGTTGTTCTTGGCCCACTGCTTGCGCGCGGATTGGTCTTCGCAGCGCATGTACTGATCGCAATTGACGAAGTTAGGAATCACTTCGATAGGGCTGTTTGATTTCGAATTCGCGAATGGTGCGCTCGCGCAGGTAGTTCGAAATCGAAGTGACGCCATCGCTCTGCTCGATCGAAAACCGCGTGATCGGCAAATAGCTCCGGTCGCTTCCCACCAGCGTGATATCGGTGCCATGCAGAGTGGTGATGAACGGCAGCTTTTTTGGCATCGCCATCATGCGCGCCAGCAAAGCGCTCACCGAGTGCGGAATCGCGTAATGCACGTGCAGCAAATCCAGCTGCGCCTGTTCGGCCACTTCGGTCATTTTCGTCGCCAGCGCCAGCGTGTAGGGCGGATGGTCAAAAAGCGGGTAGGAAGTCACCTCCACTTCGTGGAAATAAATGCGCTCGTGCGCGGAGCTAAGACGGATGGGCATGGCGTAGCTGATGAAGTGGATTTCGTGCCCGCGCGCGGCCAGTTCGATGCCCAGCTCAGTGGCAACGACACCAGAACCGCCGTACGTGGGATAGCAAGTGATTCCGATTTTCATGGGACCTCCCGGCACTGTATCAGCCATCGCTCACGAGCGGCAAGCTTTGCCGCCAGGGTGCGCTCGCTTACGCTGGCTTGCACCGGGAGCGGCCGGATGCTAGATTCGCGCCTTCCGGTCTGACATTAGACGGAGCAATAGACCTTCTCGATGCTGCGACTTTCAGGCAAAGTGGCGTTCATAACTGGCGGGGGCACCGGGATCGGCCGGGCCTGCGCCTTGGCGTTCGCACGGGAAGGCGCGCAAGTGGCGGTCGCCGGCCGTAGGAAGGATCCTCTCGACAAAGTCGCGGGGGAAATTGCCGCAGCGGGCGGCAAATCCGTGGCGCTGTGCTGCGATGTTACGCAGAGATCGTCGGTGGAGAGCGCGCTGGCGGAGGCGGAGAAGCATTTTGGGCGCCTCGATACGATTGTGAACAATGCCGGTGCCGTCGTGGTGGCGACGGTTGAGCACACCTCCGATGAAGAATGGGACCGCGTGCTCGCCGCAAACCTCACCGGAACATTCTTGGTCTCGAGGGCCGCGCTGGCATCGCTGCGCAGGGCGGGCGGCGGCTCAATCGTCAATATCGGCTCGGTGCTCGGCCTGGTGGCGCGCAAGGACCGCGCGGCATATTGCGCGGCGAAGGCGGGAGTCTCCGGCCTCACACGGGCGATGGCTTTGGACCACGCGCACGAGAAAATCCGCGTGAATTGCATTTGCCCCACGATTGTGGAAACCGAGCTGGGCATGCAATCGGTTCACCAGACCGCGGAACGCGGCGGCCGAAATCCAAAAGCGCATCGCGGAAATTCCCATCGGGCGGCTCGGCAAACCGGAAGACGTGGCCATCATGGCGGTATATCTGGCTTCGGAAGACGCGTCGTGGGTCACCGGCGCGTCATTCCCACTCGACGGAGGCCTGACGGCATATTGATATGGCGCGATCTCAATCGCTAGACTCGAACTCGGCCGAACGGTTGGCCGCCGAAGAAATGCGCTGGCGTTTGCGCGAGAACCAGACGACCAAACATTTTGGGTTTGCGCTGATCTCGGCGGAGCGCGGCAAAGTCGTGCTGCGGATGCGCGTCGCCAAGAAACACTTGCAAGTGCACGGCGTGGTCCACGGCGGAGTGCTGGCGGCGCTGGCAGACACAGCAGGGGGTCTCGCGACGTATATGACGGTTCCGCGCGGCACACGCGTCGCGACCATCGAAATGAAAATTAATTACCTGGAAGCGGTAGAGGGTGGCAGCGTCACCGCCGAAGCGACCGTAGTCCGAATTGGCCGGCACGTCGCTGTGGTGGACTGCAATGTCACCGACGACGCGCGCCGCTTGGTCGGCAAGGCTCTAATGACGTTTTTTGTGGGACCCTTCCGAAAGAACCGCAAGAAGCGCCCTGCCTAACGCGCGCACAAAAACCCGTGCAGCGTCCTGTGCACGCCTAGGCACGGATCACTCTTCACAAATCATCATCTACAAGCTTTTATTCGTCCGAGTGGTCAGACCCGCCTGACCCATTGCTTCCGTTGGCGCCGCCCTGCGCTGCGTCTTCACCCTCTTTATAAAGATACTTGATGCAGTGTTTGTAAACGAGCAGGTTGGGGCTGCCAAAACGAGTCAGCTTGATGCAGTCCCGGTCGTACCATTCCACGCTGCCGCGCAGGATCTCACCGTCGGTCAGCACCACCGCCACCGGGGTCCGAGATTGCATTTGCTTGACGTAGTAAAAATTTTCCGCGTGAGTTTGTTCAGGCGGAGCGGGTTTCTTGCGCTGCGCGCCCTGCGCCGGAACGGCTTGAATCGGACGGGCCGGGAATTGTTCCTTCACATCCGTAAGTGTAGGCCGAAAAAGTTTACGGTTAACCATGGATGCTCCTTCCTATGACTGCTTCCTGTTATGACTGCGGAGAATCGTTTTCGGTTGCAGACATTTTGCAAAAAACGTTAAATCGTCCGGTCGCCCTGGCGATTGCTCAAGGAAAGCAGAAGCGCGTCCAGGCCCAACTGGCGGCTAATATTCCGCTTAAGACGATTTTCCAGGCGATCCAGCCCTTGGGTAGCCCGCGAGACCCACGCGAAATCTATTTTCCTGCTGAGAGCTTCCAGTTCACGGCGTAAGTCAGGATTGCGGGCGAGACTGCTCTTCGGACCTTGGGAAAGTTCAAGAAGGTCTGTGAGCAGACTATAGAACAGCGTCAGGATATTTTCAAATGATTCCTTTTCCTGCTTGGCGAGCTGCGTGGTGGCGGCAAAAATCTCCGCGGTCTTTGCGCCGTTGATTGTTTTTTCCAGCAGGCTCAGGACGCCGCGGCGTAGCCGCGCGGATTCCTCAAGATCTAGAGCCAGCGCCATGCCCGGACTGCCGCTGGAGAGTTGCGCCGCAAGCTTACGTTCCGGCGCCCTAACTTCCGTGCGTTCGCCCAGAAACTTTTCGATCTGTTCCACGGCGACGGGCGCGAAGTGGAACTGCAGGCAGCGCGAACGGATTGTTTGCAGCACCGAATCGGGAGTCGGCGCCAGCAGGATCAGCGTCGCACTTTCCGGTGGCTCTTCCAGGATTTTCAGGAACAGGTCGGCGTCGTTCCAGCGCATGGTGTGCGCGTCATCCAGAATGAAGATGCGGCGGCGCCCCTGCGGTTTGAAGTACGCGGCGCGCTGCACCGCGCGCAGCTGGCCCACGCGAATCATCGGGCGCGCCACGGGCGCGAGGCGGCGCACCGGATCGGGCACCAGCAGCCACACGTCCGGATGCGGTTCGATGATCAGCGGCATGCGCTCGACCATGGAGGCATCTGCCGATTCGCCACGTTCTGTGAGGCCCGCTGCAATCAGCGCAGCGGGATTCGCGAGCGCAGCCATGCGCTTGCACGATTCGCACTCGCCGCAAAAGTCATCCTGCAGGCGCTCACAATTCGCGGCCTGCGCAAACATGCGCGCCAGCGTGTATTTGCCGATCCCGCGCGGTCCGGTGAATAGCAGGGCGCCTGGCGCGCGGTCGCGACGCAACATTCCGCGCAGGGCGGTGACGATGCGTTCGTTGCCGAGAAATTCCTCGAAGCCCATGGGATCAGCGACTGGCGTGCAGCGCGGGGAACACACGCGCTTCGATCGCCGCCAAAATCTCCTGGTGAATTTCTTCCGGAGCGCGCAGACCTTGGGCTTGCGCGTCGTAACATTCGATCTTCAGCCAGTTGGGCTGCAGCGCCAGCTCTTCGTAAACCTCCGACGCCGCGCGCAGATGTTGCAGATCCGATTCCAGCAGGTCGCGCCGCAGCTGCGTGTACTCGCGCTTGGCTTTTTCTCCTACCAGCCGGTGTGCTTCTTCGGCGGGCACGCGTAAGTAAATCACCAGATCCTCGGCAGGCAGCGCGTACACCTGGTATTCGAGCTCTTTCAGCCACGCCAGAAATTCGCCCCGCTTTTCGGACGGCACGCGCGCGCCCTGATGCGCCAGGTTCGAGGCGATGTAGCGGTCGGCCAGCAGCGCCTGGCCGGCTGCCAGGTCTGATTCGAGCGCCAGACGCGACTCGCGACGGTCTTCGGCATAAAGTAGCGCCGAAAAATGCGGGTCAACGGATTCCAGCGGTCCGAATTCGCCATTGAGGAAGCGGGCTACCAGCTTGCCGAAAAATCCGTCATAGCGCGGGAAGCTCACTTGCGTGAATGCAATGCCACGTGACGCGAACGCGCGCGTAATCATTTCCAGCTGCGTGCGTTTCCCCGAGCCGTCAATTCCTTCCAGAACGATGAATTTGCCACGGGCAGGCATTGATTTGAAGCACAGTCTAGCATAGGGACGCGATCCGGCAGGAGTGCGCCTGGTGCCCAGGCGTCAAAGACGGGTTTTTGCCGTGATAGAATCACGGCGATGGCGAACCAGTCTTCGATGATCGCTACGAATTGGGCGCAAATTCAAGAACGCCTCGCGCGTGCTGCCGAGCGCTGTGGCCGCCGCGCGGATGAAATTACTGTGGTGGCGGTTTCGAAAACCCATCCGGCCGAAGCGATTGTCGGGGCGTATGAAGCGGGCCTGCGTCACTTCGGAGAAAATCGTGTGCAGGAGTGGGAAGCGAAGCAACCGAAGGTGGCGGACCTCGACGCGATGTGGCATCTGATCGGCCACTTGCAGAGCAACAAGGCCCGCCGCGCGGCACACCTTTTTCGTCGCGTGGATTCGCTGGACGATCTCGCGCTGGCAAAAAAACTTCATGCCGCGGCGGACGCGGAAGGGAAGTGCTTGCCAGTGCTGATCGAGGTGCGCCTGGGCGATGAGGAAACCAAGAGCGGCGTCGCCGCAGCGGATCTGTTGTCGCTGGCGACGAGCATTGCGCCATTCGCGCATCTGGAATTCGCGGGACTGATGACGATCCCGCCGTTTTTCGATGAGCCCGATCGCGTGCGGCCCTATTTTCGCAAGCTGCGCGAATTGCGCGACGACCTGAGCCGCAAGCTCAGCCGCGCGTTGCCGGTGCTTTCCATGGGCATGAGCCACGACTTCGATGTCGCGATCGAAGAAGGCGCCACGGAAATTCGCGTAGGCACGGCGCTGTTCGGTCCGCGCGGGTCCGCGGTCTGATTTGCGCCTCTGCTACCGACGCGCGATGCCGGTCTCGCGCGCCGATCGTCGGAGAAAATTCCGAACGGCAGTTGTCTATCTCGGCTTTTTACTGCCCATGCGCGAATGAACTCCCGGGCGTGGAACTTTCCGCTTGATGACGGTCAGCAACTTCGCCTTCTTGCGGGATTGGGGAGCCGCCGCGCCACCAACCATATGCTTGGTCAAATCGAGGGTGAATTCATCCATCACGGAACTCGTGCGCGTCGTCTCATCCACGCCGAGCGACTGGCATTGAATGGACTTGGCGCTGACCGTGAGCCGCAAGAATTCAAAAACGTTGTCGTTGTAAGCGATCGGCGTGAGTTTGTTGCCCTTGCCGTCATTTCCAGGGGCGCCCGGCTGCGGTAACGCGCCAGTTTTTCCGGTCTTGGGCTTGCTCAAATTGAAGTAGCCGCCATTTCCCGCGACCAGGTAGGGGATTTGTCGCCCATCTGCCTTCATCACGCGCGTGTATCGTTCGTAGAGGTGCGCGTGGCCGGAGAGCACCAAGTCAGGCCAGATACCCGCCGTCTCGCACGCGGTATCACGTCCAGCAAGCCGCCGAACAAGGTGGAAATCGCAGCGACTAACGGAAGCGTGTCATTTCACGTGCAGGTGCAGCCTCGCGCGAGCCGGGATGCGATCGAAGGCGAATACGCGGACGCGTTGAAAATTCGCCTGACGGCGCCGCTGGTGGACGACCGCGCCAAGGAATCGCTCGTGTGCCTGCTCGCGGAGCGTTTGAACGTGCCGCTGGCGGCTGTTAGAATCGTAGCCGGCAAAAAGAGCCGCCGAAAGCGCGTGGTGGTTGCAGGTGTGCGTCGCGAGCAGGTGCTGGCGCTGCTGTCAGCAGCGAAACGCGCGGCAAGGTAAGCAAAGGACTGACGAAATGCCCAATATCAAGGCTATCCAAACTGCATTGCGCTCTACTAAGCTCGACGGCTGGCTTTTCTGCGATCATCATCATCGCGATCCGATTGCGGGAAATATTCTCGGACTCGATCCGAACGCAATGGTCACGCGGCGCTGGTTTTATTTCATCCCCGCCAAAGGCGAAGCGCGCAAGCTCGTCCACAAAATCGAGCAGGGAACGCTGAATTCTCTCGAGGGCACGAAATTTCTGTACGCTGGCTGGGAAGAGCTGCACAAAATGTTGCCGAAGGTGCTCTCCGGAAGCAAGACCATCGCCATGCAATATTCGCCGGATAACAATATTCCCTACATCGGCCTGGTGGACGCCGGAACGATCGAGCTGATTCGCAAGCTGAAGAAAAAAGTAGTGAGCTCAGCGGATCTGGTGCAGAAATTCGAAGCCAGCTGGTCGGAAGAACAATTCCAGGGGCATCGCGAGGCCGGCAAAATCGTGGACCGCATCACCCGCGAGGCTTTCCAGCGTGCCGCGAAATTCGTGCGGGAAGGGAAGCCGCTTACCGAATTCGAGCTGCAGCAGTGGATCGTCGAACAATTTCGCGCCGGCGGACTCACGACCGCCGAGCCGCCCATCGTTGCGGTGCAACCGAACAATGGCAGCCCGCATTACGAACCACAGGCGGAAGGATCGCGCCCCATACGCGCCGGAGATCTGCTGCTGCTCGATATTTGGGCGAAGCTGAATCGGCCCGGAAGCGTCTATTACGACATCACATGGGTGGGGTATCTGGGCGAGCGCGTGCCGGATTCCTACGCCAAAATTTTCCGCATCGTGAAAAACGCGCGCAACGCCGCGGTTGAATTCGTAAAGGATGCGGTGGCGAAAAAACGCGTCGTGCACGGCTGGGAAGTGGACCGCGTGACGCGTGAGGCGATTCGCAAAGCCGGTTACGGAAAATACTTCGTGCATCGCACCGGGCACAGCATCGGGCAGGAAGTTCACGGCAACGGCGCCAATATGGACGGCCTGGAAACGCGCGACGATCGAAAAATTGCGCCGCACACCTGCTTTTCCGTTGAGCCGGGAATTTACTTGCCGGAATTCGGTGTGCGCAGCGAGGTGAACGTGTACGTCAGCGAGAACGAAGCGCGCGTTACCGGCGCCATCCAGGAAGAAATTCTTCCTTTGCTGGCTTAGGTGACCGTGAACGAAGTGCCAGGCAACGAAGCGACGTTTGGGGAAGCGCGGGTCAACCAGGAATCGGACAGCCACGCCGCTCACGGGCAAAGCTCAGGTAACTCGGCTGGCAGCGACACACCTGCTGCACAAGCTGTGGTGAGCCAAGCTCCTGGCGACGGCACAGTCATAGCTCGGCATTCTTTCGGAGCGACTGCGGGTCGTACCGCGCTTGCGTTGTTCGCCGCGATCGCAGCGTGGCTGGTACCAGGCCTCGGACATCTGCTGCTTGGTCGTTGGGGCCGAGCGCTTGTATTTTTCGCCGCGGTGGGTGGCTTGGTGGTCACTGGTTATGTGCTGCGCGGCAATGTGTTCCCTCCGCATTCTGGCGATCCATTCGGCACGCTCGGTTTTCTGGCGGATGCCGGCACGGGTGCCTTCTATTATTTTTCGCGCATGTTTGAGGCTGCCGGCCCCGACGTCTCGCGCGCCGCGGGAGATTACGGTACACGCTTCATCGCCGCAGCAGGAGTGGTGAACGTGCTGGCGGTGCTGGATGCGATCGAGATTGCTACAGGCGGGAGAAGCTAATTGCATTGCGGCGCGTTCATAGTCATCAACAATGCGCTGCGCCTGAGCCACTTCGGCGCAATGCTGCTATTCGCGCTGCTGGTCTCGCTGGTGCTGGCTTGCCTGACACAGCGTACAAGCTCGGGCGGCGTCAGGTACGCGCTGTGGTCGTTCGCGCTGTTTGTGCTGGTCGGCATAGGCGTGGCTTGGCTGATGTACCCTATCTCGCGCTGAAGAATTCCCGGGTGGTGCAAATGGGACGCCGGCAATCCGTTTCTGCGTGTCGCGGGCGTGCCAGCAGCCGTCGAGTAGATCTCGCGAATAATCGCCCCGGTGCTTTGTGCAGGTTTGTATTCATTGCCAGCAATTTAATTATGGCCGTGGATAATCCGATATGTTGCCTGAGCCTGGAGTGATCTCGCAATCAAGGATGCGTTTCTTCTCGGCCTTTTAAGCCATTTTTCCGCGAGCGTCACGACTTGCCTCGGCAAGCCGAGACTCGTCAAGCTAATCCCACTCTGCTTTACCCGCCCGGCGAGCCGTGTATTCGGCCCGACCGTTGACAGTCACTGACTCAACGTTCATAATCCTGTACATTAAGCGTGACAGTGACCATATAAATGGACGTTAATTATGCGCACAAAGAAGCCGTCAGAGATGCTCCCCCTACCCGTCGCGCGCGCGCTGCGCAAGCTCGGCCACGATATACGTCATGCGCGCCGGCGCCGGCGTATTCCTACGGAAATCGCCGCCGCACGCGCGTCCATCAGCCGGACGACGCTGGTCAAAATCGAAAAAGGTGAACCCGGCGTCGCTATAGGAAACTATGCCACCGTCCTGTTTGTGCTCGGCATGACGGATCGGCTCGCTGATCTTGCCGACCCGAGGAACGATGCGGTGGGCCTGCAGCTGGAAGAAGAGCACTTGCCGCAGCGGATCTCCCGGCCGCGGAGACGGTCATAAGCAGAGGCAACGATGGAAAGGCAAGTTTTTGTGTATGTGGACCTGGACGGCTTCCCGCATCTTGTGGGGCGATTATGGGGACGTGTGCGCAGAAACAAGGAAGGCGCAACCTTTGAATATAACGACGCCTGGCTCAAACATCCCAATCGCTTCTCCCTGGAACCAGCCTTAAGACTCGGGCCCGGACCGTTTCACACGACCGCCGATGCGGCGATGTTTGGAGCCATCGGAGATTCTGCGCCGGATAGCTGGGGCAGGGGGCTGATGAAACGCATGGCGAGCCGACGCGCGGAACGCGAAGGGCGAGCCCCCCGCACCCTGTATGAGATGGACCCTCTGCTGCTGGTGGACGATGAGGCGCGCGCAGGCGCGCTGCGCTTTGCCGAAACCGAGGGCGGGCCTTTTCTTGCGCACCCGAAGGCTAAACACATACCGCCGCTCGTGGCACTGCGAAAACTCCTCTCTGCCACAGAGCATGTCATCGATGAAACCGACACTGACGAAGATCTGCAGCTGCTGTTCGCACCGGGCTCTTCCCTGGGCGGTGCGCGGCCCAAGGCATCGGTCAGGGAGAAAGACGGTCATCTGGCAATTGCGAAGTTTCCGCGCAGGGACGATGAGACCAACACTGTCATCTGGGAATCCGTGGCGCTCACACTTGCGCGCAAGGCGGGAATCCCGGTGCCCGACGCGCGCGTCGAAGCCGTTGCCAAAAAGCCCGTGCTTCTGCTCCGGCGCTTTGACCGCGACGGTAAGCGCCGTGTCCCGTTCCTCTCCGCTATGGGCATGCTGGGCGCGAGGGATAACGAGTCACACAACTATCTCGAAATCGTAGACGCGTTGCGGCAGCATGGTGCTACCCCAAAAACCGACATCGAGGCACTCTGGCGGCGCATCGTTTTTAACATCCTCATATCCAATACCGACGACCATCTGCGCAATCACGGTTTTCTTTATCATGGCAGCGACGGCTGGCGTCTGTCACCGGCCTACGATCTCAACCCCGGCCGGCTGACATCAAGCCGCGCGTACTGACCACGGCCATCAATGAGGACGACGGTACAGCGTCCCTGGCGCTGGCGATGTCCGTGGCGAAGTACTTTGGGCTGGACGCCGCTGAGGCCCGCGCGATCGCCAAGCAAGTGGGAAAGGCCGTCTCGACATGGCGCAATGAGGCCGCCCATCACGGTGTCGGCAAGAATGAGATCGACCGAATGACTTCGGCTTTCGAGCACGAAGACCTGAAAGAGGCGCTCAGCGGATAGAGATCCCCGCGAACAACCCGCTTGAATAACAGTCACGTGGGAGACCAGAATCCGCCCGATATTCCAGGTCGGGACACAAACTACACATTCAAGTCTGTGGCTCAAATAGGCCGGGAGAAGGTTAGAGAGATGTGTACCGAACATCGCGAGGATCACGGACGCGTTCTGTCGGGTCGCGAGTGAGCCCATAGCGCTGATCAAAGGCCCGCAACGGCAGAAGGCCAGCGTCCGAACTGATCTGGCCCCCCGAAAAATCAGCGCGAACGGGTCGGTGTCGGTAGAAGGAAAACAACAGCTGTGAGATACAAGATGTCATCTCTGGGTGCTCCGAAAGAGAATGCCGGGTTCTGCTAAAGCCCAGTGTTCATCAATCTTTTAGAGCACCTTTTCCGTTTCCGCCAGCTAAATCGTGAATAATCCAGGCTAGGGTTCATAGCGCCGAGAAAACACTGACGGTTGCTTGCGGCGATAATCGCGAAGGAGATTGCATTACTTGAAGAACAACCCAACCCAACCCGACCCGATAAGTGTCCGTGTAATGCTTTGCAGCTCACGTTTACGCGACGACGGTTCCTTCATTTCTCCCGCGCCCTAATCGTTACTCGATCTGACTCGAGTCGGTCGCGTGCCAGCGCCTCTTCGTGTTGTCACAATTCTTCCATGATTTTGCACAAGATTGTGTCGTTGCGAAGACTGTCGGGCAGCGGCCGCTTGCGTCGAAGCGGGTTGAAGAAGTGTGGAGATATCCACCAAATACACCTGGCCCGTGTCCGTGTTGAATGCCAATCCGGTCGGCCTCCACTGAATCATGTTAATCGCGCCGCCGACGTTTCTGATGTTCGACAACTCCAAAGAATTCACAAAGCTGAATTCACTGAGATGAAATGTCGAGACAAGGAAACAGGTACCACTACTCCCGTCAGCTACGCAATCTATCTGGGAAAGCAATTCTCCCAGATTCAGCATTGAATCCGGTACCAATCGATTGATATCGATGGCGCCCTCGGGAAGTGGAAAATTGCCGACGACAGTGCCAGTCAAGGGATTACCAAACGTCATGGGTTCCACGATCCCAAAGACGCACGCGATTGGCAAATGGCCGAGAAAGCGCGGACGCTCTACAAGAAGGCGGACGCGGCTGCTCACGCTCTGCTCATTTTCGAAGTCATGCTCCTTGGCCCTGCCGCAAGCGCAACCGTAAACAAGGACGACGATCCGCTGACGGACACGGCGAGCCATTACAAGATTGACGCGAACGAATTGCGAGTAGCTGTTGCCAAGGCCGAGAAGGAGAAAGCGCGGCAGAAGGCCAAAGTGACGGGGACCCGAGACAAACCGACACTTAAAACGAGAACAGTTCGCAAATAAGAGGAAAACCCAACCGAGCGGGGCCGTCCTCCACAGGGCGGCCAGTTTCAGTAAGTTGAATTATCGGACGTGTCTAAAGCGAATGGGCAAGTCATCGGATATGCTGCGCGTGCGCATCGCGAAACGGCTGGCCGACATCACCGGCACCCTTGAATTCTCAGGCAACCAGACGACCTCGGCTATCGGCTTTGGATAAGAGCCTCAGCAGGGAGTTTGAAGCGTGCGCTTAACTTCTGTATTTGCTGCAGTGTGAGTTTCCGCTGTTTCGTCAAAAACATGGAGACGCCGCTTTCGGATCCAAATTGCGGGATCAAATCACGCTGTCGGAGGCCGTGTTGCTCCAGTAGCAAACGCACGACGGAAACTGCGTCCGCGGGAGGAATCGGGTAGTGCGTTTCCTCGTAGCGTTCGATCAGCAATGTCAGAAGTTCAATCGCCTCTCGTTCCGAACCAGATGGATTGTCGAGAGTCGTCAATTGGAACAGCGCGTCGGTGTACGCTTCCAGCTCCTCGTCATTGTGTATGACGTGAGGAGCGCCCTTTGCGATCATCTTGGCCGGATTTGCTAGAAGTGTTGTGCTCATTTTGTACCAAATTTTCTATCCCAGTTAGCAGGATTATCGTAGTCCTTGTGTGTCAAGACAGAGCGAATGTAAACATGCCCTTGAGTTCGCTTCTGGTTCGTTGTTCTTGCGTAGTGAATGATTGTGACGAGCCTGTAACGGTTCTGCCAAATGTTGAAAATCACGTATCCCTTCACATTGTCGGCATCTTTGAACGCGCCGCGAACCTCCTGGAAATTGTCCCATCGAATCCCTTTGACGATAACCACCCATGCTCTGATCTCGTTCGCCGCATCTGGGTACTCGTGCATGGCCTGGTACAGATGCTTACGCGTAACGATATGCACAACGAAATGATACTTCACAGGATGTGAAGGTGTCAAGGGGCTCGGATATCGCGATTCCGAGTGAAGTTGACGACGGGTACTCCGATTGCCACTAAAACCTGAGATACTCTCCATAGCAACCGACGCGCGGAGTTTGGGTGCGGCCCAAGCGATTGAGTTTCTGCTTGACAAATCAGGTATGGGTGCCTGAATATAAATGGCGAAGACTTACTCGACAGTTGAAGTGGCGAGGATACTCTGCATCACGTCTGATACGCTTCACCGCTGGATTCGCGAGAAGAAGATTCCGGCGCCTGAAGCGCAATCGTTGGGTCCGTTTCGGGTTCGCCTGTGGTCCGCTGAAGATTTAGACGTTGTCAGGAAGTACAAGGCCAAGCATTACTGGGGCCGAGGCGGTCGTAAGAAACGAAAGAGGGCCAAGTAAGCAAGCGGGACGCGCCCGTGCTCTAACACGAACGCGCCCCTGACCAGGTCGCACGTCTCAGGTGCAACGATGGCTGAAAACGAAGTTATCTTTTTCCCATTTTGAGGCGCAACTCTCACTGCGCCTGGCGTTTCCGGCCCTGCCCCCGCCCGATCCGGTTGCTGAATCTCCTCCTCGCTGAAAACTGTTGAACATACCTTTCGTTTGGTCGGATTCTCGATCGCCGCGCTATTCGTGTGCCTGAACGGATGCAGCGACACAGTTGACGGTCCTCGCCGAGGAAATCGCTTCGATCCCGCGAGTCGTGTCCCTCGCTAGGAAAAGGAATCAACGCAATGGACCTACGCGTTTATCAAGTTTTGTTCCAATTCAATCAGGGTATTAACCAAGCTCTTGAATCCCTCAACCTCATCGAGAAGCTGGAGCTAGCGTCTCCCGAGGGCATCAGTAGAGTCCGCACCAATCTCAGCGAACTTCGCTCCTACGCCAGTAACTATTTTGCTTCCAAGATCGCGCAGAAAGAGCAGGAGGAGGAGAACAACTTCTACCGCGTTCGCCGGAACCGCGAGATGGCTGAGGAAGGTCCCAATCAGATTTACCTCGAATTGAAATCCCGCGAAGAGCTTCGGCGTGAACAGGGTTTGCCGCCCCGCGCCGCAATCCTTCCCTGGTCTCAGGCTGACGACGACCGCATTCTCGCGATACAAAAGGCCGCGTCCTCCTCGCTCCCGACCCGACCCAAACAGTCCCCGACCATAGGTGACAGCGAACAGAAGAGCCAAAGAGGAGGTACCTCGACGTGAAACAAACGGCTTACGAACTGCTTGCCGAACTCGACCGCAATCTTCGCGAATCCGTCAACCTCTTCAAGCAGCTTGCCGAGTGTCCGGGGCAGAGGTCCGACGTGCTGACGCCCCTGTCGAACGAGATTCAGTACGTGAGGGCACAGGCCGCCTCCGAAGTGACCACCGAAGCCAGCGATTTCGAGCTTGACCTGGCGACCCATTGGTCTCGCATCCACCACAAGTACGAAATGTGGCTCAAAGACCCGGACGACGTGTTCTTGGATGCCGAGGAGTGGGACGAACAGCGTAAAAAACAGGGCCTCCCACCGCGAATCGTTGTATTGCCCTGGTCCGCTGAGGGGGAAGAGAAGCTCCTTGCCGCGAAGAGATCGCAGGCTGCCAAGAAACGTAAGCGAAAGCGCAAGCGAGCTTCCTCACCAACGGCAATTGAGGAGAGAAGGAAAAAATAAAAATCCGTCTCTTCCAGGAATTGCTTGCGTTAAACGAAGAGTTCGGTCACGTCATCCATGCCCCTGCCGCTTGAGCTGAATGAAATTCTCAAGAATTTGCCAGGCAAGGGAGGGATATTTGATGCGAGAAACTTACGAATCTTGCGGAAGTCTTTTCAAGCTGCATGCGTTGAGGTAGGATTGGGAGACAAGACCGGGCCCAAAGTTTGGCAGAACCGGGGCCTGCTTCTCCACGGCTTTCGCCGGAGTGGCGTCAGGAATCTGATCCGGTCCTCGGTTCCACGGAGAATCGCCATGAAGATTTCGGGGCATTTGACCGAGTCCACATTCGAAAGATACAACATCGTGGACTCGACGGATTTGCACGAGGCGATGGCGAAGGTCGAGAAGTACTTTGATGGCAGTTTGATGGCAGTCGAAGAAAATCAAGAGCAGGGTAGTCAGCAAGTCGTTTCTTCTTAACAGGGCCGAGGTAGCTCAGTTGGTAGAGCAGCCGATTCGTAATCGGCAGGTCCCCGGTTCAAGTCCGGGCCTCGGCTCCATCCAACCTTCAGCTAGAGAAGCAGTTGCGAGGCTCTAGTTTGGAAGGGAACCGCTGCTTGTTGCAAGGTTGTTGTTAGATGAGTTTTTTCTCATCTCTGCCCCGAGCAAATCCATCGCGTTGACTCCCGACGCTGCGACGCTTTTCACGTACACATTCATCGTGAGTCCGATGTTGCTGTGCCGCAAAATCGCCTGAATCGTCTTGTCATCCACGTGGATTGCGTGAAGGTTGGTCGCCAGGCCGCGGCGGAAGCCATGCCAGCCGCGCCACTGAAGAGTTTTGTCGAGTTCGAAGTTATGGCCTTCGGGTTTGTGGTCCACCCTCGACTGCCGGCACTTCACACATTTCTCGATCGCCGGGATAATTACGCGACGCGCGAGATTGTCCAGGTTAAGCGGCTTGCCGTTTCCGGATTGGAAAATCGGGCCAACCGCCAGCTTGCCCATTCGTTGACGATGGTCCTCCAAAGCGTCGGCCAACTCTCTCACGACCGGAACAGGAGCTGCGCTTCGCCGCGTTTTTGGCGGATTGATGATGCTGTTCCACACGCTGCGATTGACGCACAGTTCCTTCCCGTTGAAGTCCGACCAACACAAGCCGCGAATCTCGGCTTTGCGTAGCCCGGTGAACGCGGCCGTGAGGACAACAGTGCGAGCGGGTTCGTTGAGAGCCGCGAGCATCCCCGTCAGTTCCGAGAGATTGTAGGCGTAGGTTTCCGCGGGCTCTTTCGAGCGCGGAATGCTCACGTCCTGAATCGGGTTGATGTTGTCGAGAATCCCCCGGCGCTTCGCTTGCTTGAACACACCCAACAGAAAACTCTTGATGCGTTTCAGTGAGTTGCGGCCCAGGCCCGTATCACGGGCAGCTGGGCCGCGGTCCTTGGACGCACGCGTTCGAAATCAGATTCTTGCCAAGCGAAGGAGCTAAGGCACCGCTCAAGGAAAGAGAATCCCTCAAGAAGAAGTCCGTCGCTTCTCGAACGATGATGCCGTTGGCGAGAGTCCATCACTGATCGATCTTTAAGTCGTCCAACGGGATTGGTCGCGCGTTCCAACTCGTGTTGCATCCGCTGGTCGGGTATTGATACTCAAACACGATGTTGTGACTCGAATCCAACCCTACCAACAATGCTTCGGTCAAATTGTCCGCCACCGCATAGTCGACTAGGATCGACTTGCCGGCGGCTTCATATGCACTTGAGCATATTTCTGAGTAAATGGTCTTCCCAGCATCGTAGTCCCACACTTCCGTCGCAGTCATCGATGCCTCGTCGATCGAATAGACTGAAACGGTGCTGTAGGTCCTGGATTGACCCGCTGGTTCACCTGAGGGCTGGTTTACACTCCCCAGGCCATCATTGAACAGCATGAGGAGACCATCGGAAGTGATGGACAGCGCATGCTGTCCGATTGGATAGAGCCCGCCGGGCGCCAGCGTGAGCGCCTTGGCTCGAAGCGAAGGGAAGGTGTACCAATACTTGGTCGGGTCGCCCAGAATCCAAATGATGGTGCCGGTCTTGTAGTCGAGCTTGATCACGAAATTTTCGCGGCTCGATACGATGACACTGTCGTCGCTTGGGTCGTAGATGGCCGAGTTGGAGTGGAACCAGTCGACCCCGGGCCGGACAAATGCCGCGGGCTCATCTCCTTGGCTCGACATATAGGCGCTCAGTATGGCTCCGAGGTCCCATTGATTCAGAATCGAGATCGCGCTCGAATCCTGGAACTCGATGACGTTCGACTCGCGGCTCTCCACCCCGCCGTTGAAAGCCCCGTCAACCTCGGCCAAGAAGCCGTATTTGCCCGGGTCAATATCATGGTTGAAATCGATATACGGGCTCGAGGGCAGCTCGCCTTGTGTGATACTTCCATCCCATCGCAATTTGTAGACGGTCGGCTTTAGCGGATCCCCGATGACGAACTCGTCACCAATGAACGTGCTCGATGTCGAATTGCCGATGCCCGGAGCGGCCCAGCGAATCTCGGCGTCGGTGTCGATAATTACCGGAGAACCGAGTGCGGATTTGATGAAAATGAAGTCGAAGGCCAAATCGCTGCCGGCCACACGCGAGGTAATAATGCTGGGATGACTGTAAATCCCAGATGGGTCCACGTAAGCGGGGGTCAGGATTCTCACCCGACGCGATATCGGGGCGCCAGCCTGTGTCTCAATCTCAATCGCAACTTGGTTGTCGTAGCCCGCGTACAGCCCGAATACCGGCACCGTGATGGAATCGGGGGCTACGTAGCCTCTGGCGACCAGCGCGGACAGCGAATATGCGACGTGAACCGGCTTCGACAACGAGGCCCGTTTGGGCGCAATGGTGTATTGCACCGCTGTTACGCTAGATAGTTCGAAGCCACTGAGCCGCACGAGGCTAGTGAACGACGAGAGCGTGCTCACGCCCGGGCTGTTTGGCTCGCCGGCACAGCCGGAAAGTGCGAGCGAAGCGACAATCACAGCGGAACTCAGAGTACAGCGTACGACGCACCATATGCGAGGAAAACTCAGCACGTTTCTACACCCCTGATATAACCACGCGTCTACCTCCTATTCCTCCACAGGATGGCAGAGGTTCCCGAAATATGACGCGTACTTACTGATGCTGCCGGCGAGTCTCACTCGGTATCAAGTTCGCGATAATCTCCTCTAGCCTACGTCGGGGCGACGGTTGGCACGTCACTGATCGCCTGCTTCTCCCAGTCCTCCAGCCAAAAGTCCCGGGGAACCCAGCCGTAATGGAGCTTGTCGGGCGGTTTACTTTGCGCGATTCGCGGTAGCCGTAGATATTCAAACGCGCCGGTCCCCTTTCGAAGCCCCTTCCTATGGTTCCAGCGACGGGATGGCGTTCCGGGCCCTATCAGTTACGGTCTTTGTAAGCGTATAGCCGGAGTGCCGAATCTCGTTGAAGATAGGCTAGCATAGCGCGGCAGGCGGGACAATTCGGCAAATGCGCGAAGAACTTCGCGCTCGCCGGCATCCGTGAAAACTTCTTACACGGTTTCGGCGCTGGCACCGCAAGGAGCTCGCTTAGGCCAACGGAAGGCATTGGTAGGGCCGTAGGTTTGATCCGTCCAGCGACGCGGTTAATCGGACCTATCGCGACGTGGAACTACAGGCACTCCTATCGTCTACCGCCGGAGGGTGCGGATCGTTCTGGCCTAAATGATTGCCACTCGCGGATTTGTTCGGACAATTCATTTTTCTCGCGCGCGTCTGTTACATTTTCCCACCGACGCCGAAGCTCTTCGAGTCGGGCAGGCGCAAATCCAGCTCGTCCTGACTTGCGCTCTGGTTTGTCGCGGCTATCGTATCCCATGCTGATATTGCTCCTCGTTCGAGTTGAGAGCATCGCTAGTGATCCCGCAGATGTCAAAGCGTGTATTCGACCGTTCAATTGTATTCTGTTGCGCTGCTTAGATCGCCTCAGAGCGCGTCTCTCTTTTTCTTGCCCCTACCTCCCTAGCTTCCGATTACCCGACTGCACAGGAGTTCGGGCAACCGCCGCCTGGCAATCCCTCGACGGCTGCCGGGTGTATACTGCGCGCACGAGGAGGGAATATGTTGCAACAGGTGAATCAAACAGAAGCCCGCGACCTCGAGTGGTCTTGTCAGGCTGTTTCGCCAATGGATGAGCGCTGCGATTCCGTCGCAACTTTCCACTGTGGTATCTGCGGGCGGCGGTTCTGCTCCGTCCATTGACCAGCGCGAGTATATGGGGAGCTTGATACCCTCTTGTCGCGTTTCAGCAGCAAACTCGTCAAGCTCTCCTCACTGACGGTTAGCCCCGTCACCTGACAAACGAATTTTCAGTCGTTCCCACCTTTGATGTGTTCGCGAGGCGCCGAATGGCGGCGGCATGGCGTGAATGTCAGGACCGAGGGAACGCAACGAACAATGCTGGGTGCGCCTGGCAGTTGTGGCGCCTGGTCCTTTGGTTCTGCTTCATCGTTACCGCTTTTCCCGTAGTGAGCCAAGCCCAGTATAAGGCGGACGACATCCCAGGGTTCCTCGGATTGAGTAACGGCACTCAACCGCCGCCGGGCTTCTACTTCGGCTCCCTCGCTTGGGTCTATCCCACCGATACGGTCAAGGACAACAACGGCAATAGCGTCACGCTCCCCGGAAGCCTGACCTCGACGGCGGAAATTATCCTGGTCAACGTCGTTACGAACTACAAGATCCTCGGCGCGAACTTCGGCGCAAGCGTCGGCGTCCCATTCATCAAAGATCGAATCCAGGCGAACTCTCTCGATGTGAGCACCAGCTTTGCGTTCACAGACATGTTCGCCGGCGTAAATCTTGGCTGGCATCTAAAACGCGCGGACGTAATGGCTGGATACAATCTCTACATTCCCAGCGGCAATTTCGCGCCAGGAGGAAACAACAACACCGGCCTCGGCATGTGGGGCAACGAATTCACGATTGGCAGCACTGTCTATCTCGATCAGAAACGGCTGTGGAACCTAGCCGGCACATTCGCGCTCGAAATCAACACCGACAAAAGCGGCACAAATATTCAGGTCGGAAACCTGGGAACGGTCAGTTGGGGCTTGGGGCGAACGTTTTACAAGAAAGTGAGCGGCCCGATTCCGCTGATCATGAACGTTGGCGCGGTGGGCTATGCGCAGTTCAAAGTCACCGGCGACAGCGGCTCCGATATACCTCCCGCTTTGATGGGATTCAAAGATCGTGTGTTCGCGGCGGGACCGGAATTCAACATCTACGTTCCGAAGCCGCGACTTACGTTCCTCGTGCGCTACGAGCCCGAATTTGGTGCGCGCATTCGCACCCAGGGCCAGACTGTAATTTTCAGCTTGGCTTGGGTGGCGAAATCCTTTGCGAGACATCAGCCCTAAAGTGCCGCAGCTTACCACGGGAGGCCTAAATGAAAGCATCGCTTGGCTCGATCATCGCGCCGTTAGGCGCCGCGATACTCGGTTTGTCCGGTTGTCAGCAGACGCAGCAGCCGGCTCCGGCCGCCGCTCCCACCTCGTTCACCTCCGCCGACCTTGCGGACCGCACTATTCACCGCCGCGCCGTCGAAGCCGTCATCTGGGGCACCCCCGCAGTAAATTTCGACCGCATGTATCAGGCGATGCTAACCGACGCGAAAGCTGGCGAGGGCAGCAACAAAATCGTTTTTTGGTCGCGCTTGTTCGATTGGAAAAATCAGACTCTCACGCCGAATCCCGACTCTATTTACTTCATGCCGTTTTTCGATACGAAGGACGTCGGTCCCATCGTCCTCGAGATTCCGCCCGCCGGCTCGGACGGCTCCATCACCGGCTCCATAGACGATTGCTGGCAGGCGGCGCTAGATGACGTCGGCCCAGCCGGCACGGACAAAGGCAAAGGTGGCAAGTACCTCATCCTGCCCCCGGATTACAAAGACAAACCTCCCTCCGGCTACATCGCTCTGCAGTCCAACAACTATCAGGGCTACGCGCTCCTGCGCTCCATCCTTAAAAGCAGCAGCGAGGCCGACGTCGCCAAAGCCGTAGCGTACGGCAAAAAGATCCAGCTCTATCCGCTCTCCCAGGCCGCTCATCCGCCTGCCAGCCAGTTCGTTGACGCGATTGGCGTGGTCTACGACGCCACCATCCCCTGGGACATGCGCTACTTCGAATCACTTAACCGCATCGTTCAGACCGAGCCGTGGCTCACCCGTGACAAGGCCATGATCGACCAACTGCAATCCATCGGCATCGAGAAGGGCAAATCCTTCAATCCCGACGCCAAGATGCAGGAGACGCTCAAAGCAGCCGTCGGCGAAGCCCACTCCTGGCTCGCCAACAAGTACGAAAATTCTTACTTCCCGCCACCTTACTACGACGGCAGCCACTTCCACGTTCCCGTATCCCAAGATGTCATCGAAGGCTTGGCGACGTTCTTCAGCGTTCCTGACAAGTATCCCGTTGATTCCCGCGGCGTCGCTTTCACCATGGGCTTCTTCAGCGCAAAACACCTTGGGGCGGGCCAGTTCTACCTGATTGCGTTCAAAGATAAGGACGGGCAAAGCTTAGCCGGCGGCAACACGTACCGCCTCAATGTTCCCGCTAATGCGCCCGTCAGTCAATACTGGTCAGCAACGGTGTACGACCGCGAGACCCACGCCCTCATTCGCAACATGCAGTGGCCGAGCCGCTCTTCCCAGACGCAGGGTCTGCAAAAGAACTCCGACGGCTCCGTTGACCTTTACTTCGGACCGAAAGCGCCAGCAGGCAAGGAATCGAATTGGGTTCCGACGAGCCCCGATGGAAAATTCGAGGTTCTCTTCCGCTTCTACGGGCCGGAGAAGCCGCTCTTCGACAAATCTTGGAAGTTGCCGGACCTCGAGAAGACCCAGTAAGTGCGGAAGAAGGAGTATCGGGTCATGAATCGTTTCGCATTGTTCACTGCTCTTTCGTTCTTCGCGTTAACCTCCGCCGCGTCCGAAAACAAGCCGATTGCCGTCACCGCGGATAACTTTACGCGCGCTGAGACGGACCAAACTTTCGCCGGCATCGTGAAAATGGGCGGATTCGGCAAGTTCGCGCTCAATCGCGAGCTGGCGTCGCTCGACAATCAGGTCGTCCAGCGCGGCAATCGCGACACGTTGTATTCACTCGCAGTCTTTGATTTAGATGCGGGACCGGTGACGATCACGCTTCCCGACGCGGGAACGCGCTTCATGACCCTAATTATGATTGACGAAGATCATTACGTGCATGAGGTTGACTATGGCGAGAGCCTCTACTCGATGACTAAGGAAAAAATCGGCACGCGTTACGGATTTGCGGCGGTTCGCATCTTGGTGAACCCGAACGATCCGAAGGATCTCGCGCAAGTCCATGCCCTTGAGGACGCGATCAAGATCGAGCAGCCGGGTGGTCCGGGCAAATTCGAGATACCAAACTGGGACAAAGTGAGCCAGGCGAAAGTTCGCGGTGCCCTCGTAGTTCTCGGCGCGACCCTTCCTGATTGGAGAAACGCGGCCGGGCCCAAGGGTGAGGTTGATCCCGTCAGGCACCTGATCGTCACCGCGACGGGTTGGGGCCTCAATCCCGATAAAGACGCGATTTATCTCAACATCACGCCGAGCAAGAACGATGGCAAGACTATCTACAAACTCGATGTAAAGGACGTGCCCGTGGGTGGGTTCTGGTCGGTCAGCGTTTACAACGCCGCTGGTTATTTCGTGGTGAACAAATTGAATGCCTACACGCTCAATGACGTCACGGCGACGAAAGGCCCTGGCGGGGTGGTCACGGTGCAGTTCGGCGGATGCGATGGAAAAATTCCCAACTGTATTCCGATCATGCCCGGATGGAACTACATGGTGCGCTTGTATCGACCGAGTCCAGAGATTCTAGATGGCAGCTGGAAGTTTCCCGATGCGCACCCATTGTCATGACGGATTTGCGTAGGTTAGTGGTAGATAAATAGGAGATCAAACATGCGAATTTCTATGGGCTGTCTGTTCGTTCTTGTGTCATTCCCCCTCTTCAGCCAGGCGCAAGCAACTGATGGCGTTCCAGTTGTCAAAATTGTCCACGACCTAAGCTCGGTAAAATTCGCCGTGACGGCATCCGTGCCGATCGAAGGTGTCTTCGACCAGTGGGACGCCACGCTCAGCTACACGTCCCCGCAAGTAGAAAGCGGTGTCCTTGACGTCAAGATTAAGGCCGCCAGCGTCAATACGGGAAGCGGAATGAAGGATGGCAAGCTGAAGGGCAAAGACTTTTTCAACGTGAAGGAAAATCCACTGATCACGTTTCACTCCACCAAAGTCGTCCAGACCGGCCCTAACACCTTTGACATCCAGGGGACATTCACGATCCGCGGCGTGTCCAAACCCGAAACGTTGAACCTAACCCTTTCCGGCAAGGGGACCGGCGAAGGCGAAGTTACAGGCTCGATGGCCTTCGACCGCAAGGACTACGGAATGAACAGCGGCATCCCCTTCATCAAAATCGCAGACCGCGTCGAGGTAACCGTCCACCTGAAAGGCAAACTCGTCAGCGGCCCGCCTCTCGTTTTCAAGGAGTAGCTAGCTCGCGCCGCGCGGGACGTGAGCCTGACTTCTAGCTCCTGACAAGGGGCGTTGCCGGACATCTTGGCATTGGGACCAACACTGCCGGTAAGTGAGATTACAAGACGAGTAGCGTCCTAGCCGATATTTGTCGAGTAATCCAACTGATGAGAAATTACCAGGCTGCCTCCGCGCGATTGCCCGTTCGGCCAACTGTGTGGGGACGCGGACCTTCCTCGGCGGCAAGTTCGTTGTGTCGAGGACAGGAGAGGCGTACGATTTTCCCTTCACGGAGAACTAACTATGCCTGCTGCTTCGGGAATTGCTATCGTGCCTTCGCAGCTGAGATCACATTTTCTTGAGGGGCTGACTCCGACTGTCCTTAAGACAATCCTTGGAGCTGCAATACGGCGCAGATACCACGCCAAATCTGTCATCACAAACGATGGTCACCCAGCCGACCACCTTTACCTGCTGACAGAAGGCCTAGTGAGGTATTTCATCATTACAAAAGTGGGCAGGAAGCTTCTCTTCCAGTGGCTTGGACCTGGAGATCTATTTGGCGGTCGGACTATTTTGTCGATCCCTTCTCCCTACCTCTTGAGCACAGAAACGGTAACGGATACCTCGGTATTGGTCTGGGAACGCCCAAAAATCCGAGGGCTCATCGCACGGTATCCCAAGTTACTGGAGAACGCGTTGCTAAGTGCGTCGGACTACTTGGGCTGGTATCTCACGGCTCACATAGGGCTGGCTTGCCATACCGCTCGACAGCGCGTTGCACAAGTACTCGTTACTCTTGGTCGCACAGTGGGGGAATGTGTTCCGGGTGGCATTGCACTGCAAATTAGCAACGAGGAGTTGGCGAACGCAGCGAACGTCACGATTTTCACAGTTAGCCGCCTGCTCAGCGAGTGGCAGCGCAACCGCACCCTCGTAAAGCGTCGCGGCAACGTCTTACTTCTGTCACCAAACCGGCTTTATTGCGTATGACCTCATCCTTTTCCCTCTGCTGTCGCATTCCGTGACTGCGCCGGAACAAGTTGCCGAATGCTCTGAAGCTCCTAAATAGCCCGGAGTGCGTCTTTGGCGCGTCGCTAGTGCCAGAAACTTGGCGAGATTCGTTTATTGATTCGACAGGAGTTATGAGCCAAGCTCCTGGGGCGTCACGTTAGCGTACAAGTGGTCTTGCTCCGATTTCACTTCTCCGGTTGAGTGGCCGAGAATGTCGGACACAACTTTCGTCGGCCATTGCTTCAATGAGCTTGTTGCCGGCGTGTACCGGAAATCGTACCAACCACCGATTATAATTCCTAGCTCTTTCAAGACTGGCCTAATTTTCCGCTTGAGCACGTTCCCCGGATTGACAGGAGTTGCCTTGCTCGTACGAAATATCCATTTACCGTCGCCCAACAATCGCTTGCGAGCCGACAGCTTCGCCGGAATTGGGAAACATCGTTCCGACCCCGCCGTTCTTGTCGTGCCCGTATTGCCTTCGTAAATCCGTCGGCTGAACCTAAGCACGCCTCCGTCAAAGTCTGACCACTCGCTTGCCAGACGAGTGGATTGAACGACTTCGTGCGTGGATTGCCTCGCACACGCCCTGACGCTCAGCATTGAAGATCTTCAAGAGTAACGCAGACAAATCCTCTCGCACAGATTGCGTCATTCCTCAGTTGGATATTCACAGTCAGGCTCTCGTACCGGTACCTGAAAAATTTGCAAAATGTTGACATCATTCACACCAGAATCTGATATGAATCGCCAACTGCACGGACCGTAAACAGGCGCAGGTGCCATCAGTCGATGATTGGCTGGTCGCGCAATGGACATGGATGCATCTGCCTTTTGAAGATTTGAAGGCACGCGAACCTTAAATCCGACCGAACAACACGTTTGAACTCTGCCGCTAAATGAGCAGAGCAGGCCCCGGACATGCTCGGAGCAAATTAACTCTCAATTACGACGGAGGTTCACCAGTGAATCGAAAAATACTATTGGCAGTAGTTTTTTGTGCCGTGGCCGGTCTGAGCGTTGCGGCAAACGCAACATTCGGGCAGGAACAACAACAGGCAAAACCGAAACTGCAGGTTCGACATGCCATCAAACCCGCCAAGGCCGCCGACGCCGAGCAAGTGAAAAGCGCGGTGGCGGCGGGGAGCGCGAGCAAGACTCCGACGCTGCCGTTGTTCACATTCAACGTGGAATCAGACAGAGACGGCAACGACTACACAGGCGTGATGGTGGGCGCCAGCCCTTTCACGGGATTTGGAAATAAAGACACGCACGTGAAGACGTTTATCGTCCCGTTGATCATTATCACCAACACGGTGGGCGTCAGCTTTGATCCCAACACCGGGATTATCGGTACAGCACCCGGCGTCACGGTCTTCGACCCGACGAAAAACGACAACGGGTGTTTGGCCGCGCCGAACAACAACCCGCTGAAACTATTCCAACACGCGCCCATTTTCGACTCGTACGACATCTCCATTGGCGGCGTGGATATGGGCCACACACAATATGAGGACGCTCACCAGCGCGCGGAATTCTGGAACGTCATAAAGGATAAGGACGACTATCACGTGCTGTTCGATCCGATCGAGAATCTATCCGCGATCGTGATCAACGTTCCAGCAGCTTTCAGCACCACTCTTCCTCCAGCGGATTTCCCGGCGTGCGGACCCTTTGGAATTGTGGACATCGACTGGCTCGACACCTATCTCAACACAAATGTGCTGCCGGCGCTGCAACCACAAGTGAATGCGGGCAACATCCCATTCTTTATGCTGTACAACACCGTGATGGCCGGCCCAGTGACGAATCTGGGCAGCTGCTGCATCCTGGGCTACCACGGCAACACGAGCGTACTGCCTATACAGGCGTATTCGCCGACGGATTTCGACACCACCGGCCTATTTGGGCCAACCGCAGGCGATTCGAATACTCTGTCGCATGAGGCAGGCGAATTCATCAACGATCCCTTTGGCAACAATCCCACGCCAGCTTGGGGCGGAGTGGGGCAAGTGCCGCCGGGGTTCTGCCAGAACAATCTGGAGGTCGGTGATCCGCTGACCGGATTCAATTTCTCGCCCATTGGAGGGCGCAACGGTTTCACCTATCACTTGCAGGAGCTGACGTTCTTCTCGTGGTTCTTCGACTCGAAATCAATCGGAATCCACGGGTGGTTCTCGAACAACGACACGTTCACGACCGATGCAGGCCCGGCGTGCGTGCCCGCGGGTGGTTCGGGTGGTTCGACCAGCCCGATTCGCATAGTCGGTAGCAAGTAGAAATGCAGAATGGACCGTGTGGGGGCAGCGTGCGACGTTCGCCGCCCCCTACTTCCTCTGTCGCTGAACGAGATTTACCCAGCGTCGTTTTCGCCTGCCGCTATTGACAAAGCTGCGCCTTCGGTACGGGATCTCACACGCCAATTTCCGAGATTTTCTGGCACGACAGGGGAGTTCTGAATGCGAATCGTGGCGAAGCATTTGGCGAGTTGGATGGTTGTGGCTGCGCTGGTGTGCGCGCCGTTAATTTGCGGACAGGAAGTTGGCGCCCCAAGCAAATCCATCGCACTGACGCCCGACGTAGCGAGGCTTTTCACCTACACATTCATCGTGAGTCCGATGTTGGGGTGCCGCAAAATCGCCTGAATCGTCTTATCGTCAAGATGGATTGCGTGAAGGTTGGTCGCCAGTCCACGGCGGAAGCGATGCCAGCCGCGCCACTGGAGAGTTTTGTCGAGTTCCAACATGTGACCCTCGAGTTTGTGTTCTACTTCCGAGTTCCCGCAGGTCACGCATTTTTCGATCGCTGGAATAATCACGCGACGCGCGAGATTATCCAGGTTGAGGAGGTCCCATCCTGCTCATACTGGATGTCTCATACGTGCCCTGGGAGGGCACACTCTTTACATGCAGTATGATAAGGGGTGGGCCATGTGCCGCAGATCGCCAGCCCTGCAATGGCGACGTTGCAGCGATCCCCAAGAACGATTCAGCAGCAGCCGCGGTTTCTCGATGAGATGGTGAGCAAGGGTCTGCTCGCCATGTCCAAAATAGAAGTGATCGAGCACTCCCGCTGGTATGGACTTCGCTCCGACTGAGCCCCAAAAAAACGGAGCCGCCACCGTTAGGCAGCGGCTCCATCAGGGGTGGGGGCCCCTTCACTGTAAATCAGAACTGATACTTCAGTGCAAACTGGATATTGCGCGCTCCCTGTGAGGTGAAGATTTCCCCATAGTTAGACGCGCCCGCGGTGTGCTGGCCACTGAACTCCTGTCCGAAGTTGAAGATCGGTGTGTTCGTGAAATTCACCATATCAACCCTGAACTCTAGCGATTGCCTTTCGGTAAACGCGAAATTCTTGGCCAAGCTCAGGTTGCCAGTCTTAAGTCCGGGACCGTCGAAAGCGCCCACGGCGCAATTGCCGTACGTTCCCGACGCGGGGGTGGTTACCGCGGCAGGATTCAGAAAGCTCACGCCCTGGTTCGCCGGATTGAACACCATCGGGACGTGCGCCGGAACTCCGGGGACGCAGTCCGCACGAGTGGAAAATCCGCCCGTGCCCGACGTGTCGCTGCTGGCAAAAATAGTTTGAGCAAATCCGCTGTGGAAGATGAAGCTCGAACTGATGCGCCATCCTCCGGCGATCGCGTTTACGATGCCGTTAACGTCGTTGCCAAACCGCCGGCCGTGTCCGTAAGGAAGCTCGTAAACCACGTAGCCGTTGAATAGGTTGGCAATGTTTTGCGGGCATCGTCCGTAGTCGCCGATCTGGTTGTAAGGATTCTGCGGGAAGGCCCAAGCTGAAATCGTTTGGGCTTCCGTCGCGACGTTATCGCCGAACTGGCCGAAGAATCCGGGTGTATCACTCAAGCACTTCGACCACGTGTAGTTCAGCTGTGCTTGCAGGCCGTTGGTGAAGCGCTCTTGCAAGACCATCTCCAACGCATTGTAATTGCCGACCCCATTGGAGAGTGAATCGCGCCGTTGGCCCGGTTCGCCCAGCAAAGTCGGGTTCAGAAATGGGCTGGGAGTGATCGTGCCATTGGCGTTCAACTGGTTCTGCTGGAGCATAATGATGTTGCTGAGGTGTTGATCGTCCTCGCCCACGTAGCCCACCTGCACCGTGGTAGCCCTTCCGAACTGTCTCTGAATGTTCAAGCTCCATTCTTGTTGGACTTCGGGTCGGATGTTCACGTCAAAAGCATGAGTGGTCACACCCGAGAAACAGACTGGAGCAAACACCTGTGCCAGAGCAAGAGTGCATCCCGTGGGGAAGCCAGTAAAGCCCTGGTCCAGAGTGCTGGCCGGCAGAGGGGTGGTGGGAGCGAAGGTGACGTTGTTGGCCTGCTGGAACGGCGGGTTCGCGGTGAGCAAGTTGTTCACACCGTTGCTCTCATTGAAACTGGATACTGAGTAAGCCGCGCGCACCACCGTATTTTTCAGGAAACCCGGTTGCCAGGCAATTCCGATTCGGGGTTGGAAATTCGTGATGCCGTTGTATTGCTTATATAGGGCCGCTCCCAAGCCCTGGTTGTTGATCTGCGAGGTGATGAGGTTCCCGCCGAATAGCTGATAGTTCACCGCGTTTCCATCGGGCGTGGCGCGGGGCGTATTGAGCTCCCAACGCAGCCCGATATTTAGCGTGAGATTTGGCCTGATCCTCCAGTTGTCCTGCCCGTACACGGCCCAAAGATTGTTTCGAATGTGCCGATTGCCGGTACCCGAACCGATACCCAAGTTGTTGGGGAGGCCTAGCATAAAATCGGCTAGGCCAGAACCCAACGAAAGCGGAGCGGACGTGGGATTGGCCGGGTTGCTGAGAGTGGGGTTCCCCGAATATTGTCCGTTGAAGTTAAACAGGCCCGCCAGCCCTTCAATTCCAGGAAACAGAAAATTGTCGCGGAAGTTGTTGAACTGGATGCCGGCGTGAAATTCGTGATTGCCGTGCGTCTTGACGATCGAATCACCAATCTGAAAGACGGTGTCGGCGAAGGTGTTAAATTGCCCCAAATTGTTGGCAATGGTTCCGACGTTGCCAAATAGCCCCCCGATAGCCGGAAGGAACGTGCTCGGCGAACCTGGAATGCCAAATTCTTGCGGCAGATTTAGTCCCGTCGGGTTTGTATACCCCTGGCTCACGGGAAAATAGCTGAACCCTGTGCGAAAGTCGTTTATTAGACTCGAACTGATCGTTCGCGTCCATCCAATGACTCCGTTCTTCAAGGGATAGTTAAAATCCGTGATGCCGTTGTTCGCCAGCAGGTAAGTCTCCGTAGTCGGATTGCGCACGGACTGCTGCGAATAGCGCCCAAAAACGCGGTCCTTGTCGTTGGGCGTCCAATCGATCTTCACATCGCCCTGGTCAGCATCGTTTATGATTCGCTGTTGATAAAACAGCGTGTCGCCGGAGGCCGGGAGTGGGTACAGCGGCGAATTCACGATCGCCGAGGCGGCGTTGCTCAATGCTAATCCGGCGGCCGTCAGATTGTTAAACGGGATCGGAACTCGAGCCGTGGGACTTACGCCGGCTTGCGGCTTGTAAAGTTGCGTGTTTCCGTTGATCAGGCTGGTGCAAATACCCCCTGCAGTAAAACCCGCCGGGCAGAGTTCGCCAAAATTCCCCGCGCGCTCCGCAGCGCTCATAACAATCACGCTTTGCGTCGAAGGGCTATCCATGCGCTGCCCTTGATAGTCCACGAAGAAAAAAAGCCGATTCTTGATGATCGGCCCGCCGAATGTGCCGCCGAATCGGTTATACCGAAGAGCGGCTTTCGGCGTCACCGGAGTGGTCAAACCGGCGCTCCATTGATTCGCGTCAAATGCGTCATTGCGCAGGAATTCAAAGGCGCTGCCGTGATAGGAGTTTGTGCCGGACTTGATGGTCGTATTTATAATCCCGCCCATAAAATTGCCGAACTCTGCCGGCGGATTCTGCGCGATTAGATTGAATTCCTGAATCGCTTCGGTACTGGGCGAGTAAGCCACTTCGTTGTTGTCGTTCTGATTGTTGTCGATCCCATCGAGAATGTAATTGTTGGTCTGTTCCCGATTCCCGTTGATGTACGGACGTCCAATCTGAAACGTGTTTTGGCCGGAGGTGAACGCCCCTGGATTCGTGCTGGTTGCTCCCGGTGTGAGCAAGGTGAGTTCGTTGTAGTTTCCGGTGATCAACGGGATGTTTTCCGTCACCACGTGATCGATGTGGGTGCTGATGTCTGTTGTTTCTGTTTGCAGCAGGGGGGTGCTCCCGTCACCTCGACGGTCTGCGACATCGTGCCGACGGTCAACTTCACGTCAATGCGCGCCACCTGGTCCAGGACGAGATCAAAGGCCGAGTGCACCGCGATCTGAAATCCTCGCGCTTCCACCTTCACTGTATAGCTCCCGACCGGGAGGTGCGTGAGGTAGTACGCGCCATCGCTGTTGGTTTGTGTCGGATAGGCCGTACCGCGGTTGACGTCCGAGGCGGTGACTGTCGCGCCGGAAACAGCCGCCCCCGAAGGATCAGTAACAAAGCCGTTGATCGACCCCGTGGTTTCCTGCGCGCTGACTGGCGCGAGAACGGCAAAAACTGCGGCGAGCAAGCCAACGCCGAGTAACAGCACAAATTTTGCGAGTCGGAAATTCCTGTTCACGTAAGCCTCCTGCGTGGATTCTTTGCGGCGAAGCGACATATCAACCCCCAGCACCCTGAAAGATGGAAAGAGCTATATAGCGGAAAATATAGCTTGTCAAGAGGAAAATGCGAATGTATAAGGCTTCTGACATATTTTTCAAAGAAGCTCTATAGCGGATTGGCCCGCTCTATAGCACCGTGTTTGCACTTAGGGGGCGGCCCCTGGCGTGTTTGTGGTCGCGCTAGGGAGCTAACCTGCTAGACTCTCAACCATTTCCGGAGCTTTCATGACACCGATTAGCCGTAACGGCGAACCGACTTACAAGCGCATCCAGAGCGTCATCCGCAGGCGCATCGAATCCGGCCAGCTGAAACCCGGTGATACGGTGGCTTCCGAGCGCGAACTCGCCAAGATGCACAAAGTCAGCTTGATGACGGCTCGCCACGCGCTGGCGGATCTCGCGCGCGAAGGCATGGTCGAGCGGCGCCATGGTTCCGGCACGTTCGTCGCGCCACCGAAAATTCATTTCAACAAGCTGATGAGTTATACCGAGCAAATGGCTAGCCGCGGATTGATGGGAAGATCGAAAATTATTTCCGCGAGCGTGCGCGACAACGAACCGGAAATCGCCGCGCGGCTTTCTCTGCCGTCCACCAGCCACTTGTTCATGCTCGAACGCGTGCGCCAGGCCGGCGATGAACCTTTCGCACTGGAAACTTGTTACTTGTCAGCGGACGAATTTCCCGCGCTGGCGGGTGGAACGCTGGAGCGTGGCTCGCTGTTTGTAACGCTGGAGCACGAATACGGCGTGGAACTCGCGTACGCCGACGAGGAAATTGACGCCACCGCCGCGGATTTGAGAACCGCGGAATTGTTGGCCGTGCCGCGCGGCTCTCCGCTGCTGCGAATTCGCCAGCTGATTTTTACCACCAAGGGAAGAGCCTGCATGTACGTGCTCGGCCTGTACCGCTCCGGCCGCCACACTCTGGTGATTCGCAGATTCCGCTAGCGCGGCGCGTATTACGGGGCGCCTTTCCCGGGAACGTCATTGTCCTGCACGGCGTTTTTCTCGGTTTCGCCCAGCACGCGACAAAAACTACCGGCCGCGCAGCTTCCGCATCACACCGTTTTTTCGGGCGAACCATGGCCCCGGCTAAGTTCACGCGACATTTGCCAGGCGCACAGCGCCGCCAGCGTCGTGAGGCAAATTCCCAGGCTCCATTTTTCCAGCAGCAATTTGCCAACGCCGAATAGCGCGCTGTACACCATCACCGTGCCCAGAATCCAGCACCACAGGTTGCGTCCGAGGTCGTGCGTCGCGGGAATTTCCGGAGCCAGCACAGAAATTGCCTTCCAACCCGTCACGTCCGGGCGAACTTTGCGATAGAACGAGAGCAAGATGCTGTTCGGTTCCGGCGCCGTGAGCATGGTGACCACAATCCACACCATCGTCGTGAGGAACGTAGTGGTCAGCACGTTTTTCGCAAACAGCACCGTCGCCGACCCGGTGTAAAACGTCGGGCGGCCAATCAGAGCGTTCCACAATCCCTCCGAATTCAGCGCCAAAGTCAAAAGCAGCGCGGTGATCATCGAAGAAATTTCGCTCCATGCATTGATGCGCCACCAATACCAGCGCAGCAAATAAACGCTGCCCGTTCCCGCCCCGACCTCCAGCACCGCCTGCCATCCGGAACGAATCGAAGCGAGTTGCGCGGAAACGTAGCCGCTGGCGATGACTAGCAGCACCGTGACGACCTGCGACGCGCGCACGTAGTGGCGTTCGGAAGCGTGGCGCACGAGGAAGCGACGGTAGAAATCTTCGACAACGTACGAAGTGCCCCAGTTCAACTGCGTCGCGATCGTGGACATGAACGCGGCGAGAAAACCTGCGACGATGATGCCGCGCAACGCGTGCGGCACATGGTCGTTGACGATCATCATGTAACTGGTTTCTGGATGCGCCAGGCCCGGGTAGAGCACGATGGCCGCAAGCGCAGTGAGAATCCATGGCCACGGCCGAAGCGCATAATGCGCCACGTTGAACCACAGCACGGAAAGCAATCCCTGACGCTCGTCGCGTGCGCTGAAAATCCGCTGCGCGATGTATCCGCCGCCACCGGGCTCCGCTCCCGGATACCAGAAGGCCCACCACTGCACCCCGAGATACACGCAGAAAGTAATTACCGGCAGCGTCCACAGCGTTTCGCTGGCGAAGCCCTGGGAAAAATCGGGAAGAAACCTGAGCGGATCGGCGCCGCCATTCTTGGCGCGCAGCGCTCCGATCTGCGCAATCATCGAGGTCATCCCGCCGGTGGCTTTCACCGCGTACCAGGCGATGGCGATCACGATGCCCATCTTCAGAATGAACTGAAAAAGATCGGTCCACAGCACGCCGGAAAGTCCGCCGAGCGAAACATAGAAACCGGTGAACGGAATCAGGAAAAAAATGCAGATAATCAGCGCGTAGCCGTCCGTGCCGGAAAACACTGGGCCAAAAACTCCAGTTAGCCCGGCCGACAGGCTCTGCAAGAAATGCCATTGGCTGATGGTGACGCCGAGCGTGGTGCCCACGATATTGATCATGGCTTTGGTCACCCAGCCCAGAATCAGGCAGTTCATCAGCACTCCGAGGTAAATCGCGCGAAAGCCGCGCAGAAATGCCGCAGGCTTGCCGGAGTAACGCATCTCCGCGAATTGCACGTCGGTCATCAGACCGGACCGCCGCCACAACCGCGCGAACAAAAATACCGTCATCATTCCGGACGGCAGGAACGCCCACCAGATCCAGTTTCCGGAAATTCCCTGGGTATAAACCAGTCCCGCGACGAGCAAGGGCGTGTCCGCAGCGAAGGTGGTGGCCACCATCGAGGTGCCCGCCAGCCACCAGGAGACGGTGCGTCCGGATACAAAATAATCTTCGGAGCTTCTACCAGACGAGCGGCGGAAATAGAGTCCCAAAAGGAGGGTAATCAGCAGGTAGGCAATAATCGCGGACCAATCCAATAAAGTGAATGTCATCGCGGGGCGGATTTATGGCACACTTCGCCGGGTCGAGGCAATGGGAAATCGCGGCGAAGATTTTCTGTTGCAGCGGGCGTTGCTGGCAGCAGGCCGAAAAGTTTTTGCGATTTCCGCCGCGTGGCGTACGATGCCGCGTCGTTCCCGGGAGAGAAATGGGCGCTCATTCTGGAATCAAGCCGTATGCGGTGCACTCGAGTTACTTTCTGATACTGATATTGGCTTTGATTAGTTCCGCTGCTACAGCACAAGCGCCGCAGTCACCCCAAGCGCCGTTGCCGATCTACGTGCTGCCTATGCCAGCTACCTTGACGCCAGCCGCCGGCCGCCTGATCGTGTCGCAAACTTTTTCCGTCGCGATCGCCGGCTTCAGCGATGCAAGGCTAGAACGCGCGGCGCAACGCTTCCTGCACGACCTGGGCCGGCGAACCGGTTATTTTCTCGGGGAGCGCCTTGCCAACATGAGCCATGCGACTCTCACTGTTCACGCGGATCATGCCGGCCAGCCCGTGCAGGATTTGGGTGAAGACGAAAGTTACGTGCTGGACGTCAGCAGTGCCGCAGTCCAGTTGACCGCGCCGAATCCTCTGGGCGTGATGCACGGCCTGCAAACTTTTCTGCAACTTGTGGAAGTGACGCCGGACGGCTATGCCGCTCCCGCGATTCACATCGAAGATACGCCGCGTTTTCCGTGGCGCGGACTCTCCATTGACGTCAGCCGTCACTTCATCTCCATGGCGGTCCTGAAGCGCAACGTGGACGCCCTGGCCGCGGTGAAAATGAACGTGCTGCACCTGCATCTTTCCGACGATCAGGGATTCCGCCTGGAGAGCAGGGAATTTCCCAAGCTGCAAGAACTGGGCTCGGACGGAATGTATTACTCGCAGAATGAAATGCGCGAGCTAATTGCGTATGCCACCGACCGTGGAATTCGCATCGTACCGGAATTCGACATGCCCGGACACAGCACGGCATGGTTCGTGGGATATCCGGAGCTATCCAGTGGTCCCGGACCTTACCAGATCGAGCGCCGCTGGGGAATTTTCGATCCGGCGATGGATCCGACGCGCGAATCCACCTACAAGTTACTTGATAAGTTTATTGCTGAGATGACTAGCATCTTCCCAGACCGCTATTTTCACATCGGCGGCGACGAAGTGAATGGCAAACAATGGGACGCCAATCCGAAAATCCATGCGTTCATGCAAGCGCACAATTTGAAGAGCAACCAGGAGCTGCAGCAATATTTCACAGTGCGCGTGGAGAAAATTGTCAGCAAACACCACAAAATCATGGTGGGATGGGACGAGATATTAACCCCGGGAATGCCCAAGGACGTCGTGATCCAATCCTGGCGCGGCCAGGAATCGCTCGCCGAAGCCGCGAAACAGGGTTACCGCGGAATCCTATCGAGCGGATATTACCTGGACGCCATCCAGCCGGCGGCGCGGCATTACTTAGTGGATCCGCTGGCCGGAGCAGACGCAACACTGACCCCCGCACAACAAAAACTGATTCTGGGCGGCGAAGCGTGTATGTGGGAAGAGTTCGCGTCCGACGAAAGCGTCGAATCGCGAATTTGGCCGCGCGCCGCCGCCATCGCTGAACGCCTGTGGTCGCCGCAACAAGTGCAAGATGTGAATTCGATGTATCGCAGAATGGCGGCGGTCAGCGCGGAACTGGAGCGGCTGGGCCTGAGGCATCGCTCGAGCAGCGAAGTGATGCTGGCGCGCACTGCTGGGACGGGAGAAATCGCCTCGCTCGGCGTGCTCGCCCAAGTGGTGCAACCAGCGGGCGTCTCCCTCCGCGAGACGGAAGCGCAGAAGGCGGGCGGAATCCAAACCAGCGACGTTCCGCTGAACCGTATGGTGGACGCGGTCGCACCGGAAAGCGAGGCCGCCAGGATATTCGCTCTCGCGGTGGACGAATTCGTCGCCAGCAAATTTCAGGACTCGGCCGCGGAATCGTACATCCGCAGAAAACTAGCGGAATGGCGCGACAATGACCGCGCCCTACAACCGTTGCTGCAGAGTTCATTCCTGCTGAAAGAAGTGGCGCCGGTCTCGCAGAATCTGGCAGCACTGGGCGCCGTGGGACTGCAGGCTCTCGATTACATTGACGGCCGCAATGCGGCGCCTGCGGAGTGGAGGCTGCAGCAGGTTGCCATGATTCAGCAAACAGAGAAGCCGACCGCGGATCTGCTGCTAGCCGTCGCTCCAGCGGTGCAAAAACTTGTAGAGACGAGTTCGGCCGCCTCGACCACGCCGTAATCGCCGAACGCCGCGCCGTTCCAAACTACGGACGAAGTTCCGGATGCATCTCAGGAAGCTTACCTGGGCCAATCTCGGGACGAATATTCGGCCGAACTACCGGACCCCCGGGCTGGTGCATCAATCGGTGCGCGGGCGAATTGTGGAATCGCCAGACGGGTGCGTGTCTTGGCTGGATCGGAGGCCGCGGCGCAATGGGCAGTCGCGGCGGCAGCGGCCAGCGTCGCACCACCGCAACTTTCTTGAATGGCACATCGGTGCCAGAAATACCAGTGCACGCGCCCGCCAGACCGACATACGTGAGGTAAAGTCCGCCGTCAGGCAACGGATTTAGGTTCGCGTCCGTATTGCTGGCGATAAACGCAACCACATTACCAGTGTTGTCTGAGCCGAACGCTTCGATTACGTCGCCGCTTGCCACGCTGGGTCCATAAGTATTTGCCAGCGGCGTGGCGACCGTGAGATTCGAAAAACAAACCGGCCCGCCACCAGTCGGAATAACCGAGCCAGTCACGTTGAAATTCCAATCTGTCGTCAGGCCGATTTGCACGTTGGCATTTGGTCCGCCAGTCGTCGATTCAAACGACCCGAAATACATTCCTGTAACCGTCGGGAACACTGTTGCGGTGAACGATCCGGAGTCGCTCCCCATGCAAGTTCCCGTCGAAGTGAAAGTCCCAGAAAACTGACTGCTGTTCGACGAGCTCGTTCCGGTAAAGGTAATCGTCGCGCCGTTATCGAGCACCACAGTTATCACCGCCGTGTAAGCTCCCGAGGGAAGATATCCCGCAGCGGTGATGCTGGTGACGCCTCCCAATGCCGAGCAATTGGAATTCGTCAGGGTATTCGCCAGCATGGTTGCGTTGGCGCCACCGCCGGGGATTGTCGGAGCGTGCCAGTCCGTCGTAATTACCAGCGGGTTGTAGCAATTCGGATTTGCGTCGCCGGAATTATCCGGATCTTGCCCGCTGCACGGATACGGATTCCCGTTCGCGTCGGTAAGCGGCGATGCATTGGGCGCGGATTCGCTGTTGGTCACAATCGTCCACTGTTGCGATTGCGGCACGTAAGACACCCAGGTCCACGATTCAATTTTTTGGCTCGCCGTCTCGCCGCCGGTCCCGCCCGTAAAGCCCGCATAGGCCAAATTTCCGCCAATGATGGCCGGAATATTCACTGGCCAGCTTTGTGTGAAGATCTTGTTCACCACGGCGTCGGTGATGGTCATGTTCAAGGTGGTGCCGTCGTACGTCATGTGCACAGCCATCGTGTCGCCGCTGTGCAAGTCAATGCCGGATGGCGTCATGTCCACGAACGGCGTACTCGGAGCTGCGCCGTCGATGTAAAGACCCGTCGAATCGTCGCCTTCACCATTGTTGTTGTAGAGGTCGTACTTGATCGCGACGCTGGGAGTAATTCCGCCGGTGCCGCCGACCTGAGACGCACCGTAGCCGAGCCCGCCACCCGCGGGGCCCAGCGCCGTGGGTCCCGCAGCAGAGTTCTGCAGCGTGAAAGTAATGCCGTCCGCGTCGGCGTTGGAAAGCTGGAACGTGAAATCGGTGACGAAGCCGCGCACGTCCACCTGCGTGGTGCAGAATGCGCTGCCCGCTTCGTTGTCTGCGCCGTTGGTCAGTTGCAGCCGGCTGTCGTCCAGATCGGTGCTGCCATTCATCTGCATGCAGCCGGAGTTGCTGAAACCAAGGCCGAAGTTAATGGGAGTGGTTCCGTTAGAGGTGATCGTGAATTTGCCGCTCACGACGGCGCTATCGCTGAGTCCCGGGAACGAGCCAATCGCTTGGATGGTGGTGGTGCTGCTGACCGTGATCGGACCCGTGTAAACAGTGGAACTGTGCGTTGGAGTGGTGCCGTTCGTGGTGAAGTAGATCACGGCGTTGGCAGTGTCATCGCTCAGGGTCACGGATTGCGCTGCAACGTAAGCGCCGGGGGCCGGAGTGAAATTGGGCGGCGCGGTCTGCGACGCCACCACGTACGCCGCGGTGGATTCGGTGCTCTGAATGGCGCCGCTGGAAATGGCGATGGCGTTGATGGTAGTCGTGACGGTCAGCGTGACCGGGCCCGAGTAAAGATTCGATGCGGTAGAAGGCACGGTGCCGTCCGTCGAGTAGTAGATCGTCGCATTTGGAGTGGCACTGCTCATTGTCACCGTCACGCCAGCGGCATAGAATCCAGCGGCGGGGCTGAACGCGGGCGCGGCCGTCTGCGGAACGCTGCCCAGCAGTCCGAACACGTCCACTTCCGCCTGCGCGCCCACGTACACTTTTCCGTTGGTCACCACCGGCACCGCAAATTTTACGGCTGGTCCGAGTTGATCGCGACCGGCGGTGAGGTCGGAACCGTACAGCAGCGTCGAGACGTTGCCGGCGTTGTAAGCGCGCAGGATGGCGGGGCCGTTCGAAGTGTACGCGTCGGTTTCGACCGCCCACACAATCCCATTGGCAGTGCCGCTCGAGGACACAGCCGGCGTCGCGCCTGGAAAACCGTTGGTTTCTGCAGACTGCGAAGTAGGCGACCCGGACACATGGCCGGCGCTCAGCGAGAACGCTTTCAAGTGATCGCCGTTGGCCCACGCATAGATATTTCCATTCCAATACGCAGGCGTGGACCACAGGCCGCTGAGGCTTGTGACGCTCTGGATAATTTCAGGATCGCTGCTGCAGCCGTTGCAGTAGTGACTGCCATCGTTAGTCAGTTGGTCGCGGCTCAGCACGTAAAGTTTTCCGGCCTTTCCACATTCCACCAGAAGGTGCGGGTAAGGTCCGGTCTGATCCTGCGGTATCACCAGCACGCCGCCTGAGCCGACATCGGCGTCGGCAGCGTCCAGGCTGGCTTGGTTGAAGGGCGTGAAATAGTCGGTCGGCGTGGGATTTCCGTTCGTCAGACTCAAGCGCACGATGCTGTCGCCGTAATCAATGGTTTTCGAAGGAGCCGGCGCGGGAATTGTCACCGTGTCGTCGCCATTTCCGGTCGAGACATACATATTGCCCGCGATATCCGTGGCGAGGCCTGCGCCGGAACTCCAAATTCCGTTTCCTTTTCCGTTCGGTGACGTGTTCCACACTCCCGACTGCGCGAGCGTGGTGGCGTTATACGCCAGTATCCAGCCATGCCATGGGCCGTTGTCGCCGTGCGCTGCGAAACCGATGTAAACGTATCCGCCTTCCAACAGCAGTCCAGGTCGCTGATTTTCCCACTGCCCGCTGAACGGCACGTCGGTGCCGTCTCCATCAGGTGCAGTTCCCGGCGCCGAAGCGATCAGCTGCACGGGACCGCCGAATTTTTCGGCACCGGTGGTGATGTCCAGCGCGTGCAGCCGGTAAATGAAGGCGCCGCTTTCTTTGGTGTTGGCCACCACATACAAAGTGTTTGTAGCAGAGTCAATTACAGGCGTTCCGGTGATCCCGATTTCAGGGTGGATGTCTTGCGTGTTGCCCACGTCGGCTGGCGAAAGCGTGGTCGCGCCGTTCACCAGAAAACTCACCATCCATAGCGGCGCCCCGCCCGTGTCCGCGTCGAACCCATAAACCAAGTCGTGTTCGGTTGCGACGTACAGCACATTGTGAGTTCCCTGGCCGGGAATTGCTACGCCTGGAACATATAAGGGCTGCGCGTAAACATAACCCTGCACGCCGATCTCGAACAATTTACCGAAGTTCGTGGAATTCACGTTCGCCGGATTCAAAACCGTCTCGTTCGTATTTTGGCCGGTACGCGCGTTGTCGTAATGTTGTGTGAGGATGGGGGTCTGGGCGTGCGCCGAAAGCGCTGCGAACATAATCGCCAGAAGCGCGAGGTGGACTTTCGCCGCGGCCATGCGCATCTTCACGTATTTTGCAGATAGATCTACCCGATGTTTTCGCAATGATTACCCAAGTTGCCGACGCGCTATTAGCACCGGGAAATCGCCCCATCCAGGACCGATACTACTAGCACCTCTGTGGAGACATGCGTCGCCGAGCTAAATTCTCACCATTCGAGGTCCACCCGTAGCCCTCGAAAATTGCGTCAAGTTAAGCGTTAAGCCACCGCTTGTCAATAGAACTTCAGGCCAAGCGAAAGCGCGTGCGCGCGGCGACACTCAGACAACGGAAATCGTTTGCAGGTTTCGAGGAGTTCACAATCCGCCGCACTTGGTACAAAGTACGGCGGGCGCGCGATTTCGTGCGCGTGACCGCGATTGTTAATAAAAGACTACAGACCGGCGAGATGAACGGCGCAACGAATCCGCTCGGTCGGATTGCCTGGCTTAAGGGTGAGGCACGGGGCGCTGCGCCATAGGTCGCGGCGGATATTGCGGCTGCGGCATTTGCACGTTGAACGGCGCTTGATTTGGGCCGCCTGCGCCATTCGCTGCCGCGATGATCAGCTGCTTATCGCGCAGCAAGCCAGGCTCGCCGGGATAATAGTTCAGCATCACATCCACCAACTGCGAGGCCGCCGCGTAATTCCGCTGCTGGTAAAGCTGGGTCACCTGCGTTTTGTAGATATTGTCAATTTGAAGTTCGAGCGTATGGCCGTTTTGATTGCCGGCGTTGCGCGCCTGAATGGCCCAGAAAAGCGCCGAGTTATTCGCCGGAGCGAAATAGCGCCCTTGGCTGTAGGCCGCTTGCGCATTTTGCAGCTGTTGCTGCCCGGCCGCCTCTTGCACGGGAACTGGAACGGGCGCCGGCGCAGGAGCAACAGTATGCTGAGCGTTGTTCTGAACAGGATTTGGCGATTCGTGTCCGCCCTTTTCGTCACTCGCCACGACGGGCGCGGAATCGTCCGTCACTCGAATCAGATCCACGTTGCTTCTGCCGGCACCTTTGTTCTGCCAGGCCAAATCAAACACCCCTCCTTCGTGAATATCAATCGCGCCTGAGCCGCTGGCCTGCATCGCCTTGCGTCCCGGACACGAAATCAATCCATCGATCGTGTATTCCTGCGCACCGGGCTTCACACCGCTCGCGGCAAATGCATTCGACGTGGGATGAAACGCTTTCCCCGCGATCGTCACATTCAGGTCAGGAGTACATTTGTGCCGGTCGCTGGCGTAGCGAATCATCACGGTAGCCGTGGCTACTGCGGGCGCTGGTGGCGGCGGTGCAGGATGATGCAAAACCTTCCAGCCGATGAGCGCTACGGCAACAACCGCGGCCGCAATTGCGATAGTTATCCACGGCGGTTGTTGCTTCGCGCCGGTCGTCGCCGAAGTCGGCGATGTTGCAGCCGTCGTCACCGTCGGAATATGCACGCCTGTCGCAGGCTTCGCCACTATCGCTGCAGCTCTGGCCGGCGATAGTTGGGAATTCAAAATCGCCTGCGGAACGGTAGTGGTCTGCTTCGGCGGTTCGGCAGTCGCCCAGCGCCCATTCACATGCGCCTGAATTCCTTTGGCGCCCAATCCCGCGACGAGCGAGGGAACCACAGTCGCTACTCGCTCCGCAGGAATGCGCGTGGCATTCGCGGCGGCCATCGCCTGATGCCAGCCCGGACGGCGACGTGCGTAATCGTCGTGCGAAACTTCCAGCAGCAGTGGAAACGTGGCCTTGGAACTCTCCACCGCGCGCACGATTTCACGCGTGATCTGGTCGGACGGCAACGAGCGCGGCGAAATTACGATCACCATGGCTTCGCAATCTGAAATTGCTTTGTGGGTTTCTTCGAAGTAATCCGCGCCGGCGGGGCAGTCCCGTTCGTAATACCAGCTGCTGTAGCCTTGCATTTCCAGGCCGGCTGCAATTTCGTAAGCCACAGCGCCATCTTCCTGCACGTAGCTGATGAAAACTTTTTTGGGCAAAGACGCCATTCCGGACTCCGAGCGGCGATCCCGAATCTTCGCCGCCACCGAGTGGGCCATATTCTCTACTACCCCGCAAGTTGATTGCAAATTCAATTGCGGACAGGACGTCTTGCGATTCAGCAACGATTGCTGCTGTCCTGTAAGCTGGGCAGGAAGGTGGGTGTTCGTTGACTAATCTGAAAAATGAGGAAATTCACGCTCCGTCGTGTCGGGGGCTGGCCAAGGCATTTGCGGCGGGCGATCCTGTCCAGGTAAGGGTGGCTCTGTACTCGGCGGCGAAATTCGAACCTGATTGGGCGTGGACCCAAGCACAGTGCCTCAGATTCTTGGTTCACGAAGATTACCTGGTGCGGTGGGCGGCTGCCTTGTCGCTCGGTTATATCGCGCTGTATCAGCGCCGACTTGACCTGTCCGCGGTCTTACCCGAACTCTATGCCTCCAAGGCGGACGCCAGGATTGCGTCAATAGTGGAAGATAGACCGGATACGATTCGGCAGCACATCAAGCCAAATTGAATGACCGGGCGAGTGTTTGACTAGCCTGCAAGCGACGCTCAGACACCAGCGCTGGCGCAGGCTCTTGTCCGGCTCAGTTCGCCATGCTATAAATAAAAGCCTGGCGCGAAGTTTTCTGTACGCGGGATTCGTATAGTGGTAGTACGCGACCTTGCCAAGGTCGAGGCGAGGGTTCGATTCCCTTATCCCGCTCCACTTTTCGCCAATGATTATGGGGTTTTCAGCGATTTAGCGATTTTGGCGCTCTCAAACTTACACTAAACTTCCATTATTGAGCGTCCCAACGGCTTCCCAAACTCTGCTTTAGCGTCTCCTACCGCAATCAACATTTCTAGCTCCTGTCGAGGGTCTTTCGCTACGTCCCCATTTTGATTCTTCTGCCGAACCTTCGGGTCGTCGCCATCATGGCTGACCATCCGGGCGCGAAAGCGAGGAAGACGCCCCGGCGGGAAGTCCGTTGTCTCTAGGGCAGCAGGGGCACACAATGCGCGAAATAGAGGCCCAATCACGAATTTTAGTCTCTATGCTTAATTCATTTGACCACGCCTATCTCCGAACACTGCTGGTCCAAGGGGCGCAATACATCGGACCCTTTGGGCAAGATAGTGATCTGCGGCGCTGGGGACTGAAGCTAGCCGAGCGCGGAGGAAGAAATGCCAAGAAGCGAGCCGTCGTTGCCGAAGCGCGGAAGTTGGCCGTACTGCTGCACAAGTTGTGGGTCAGCCAAGAGGTCTACGAAGCACTGCGGAACAGCCGCAACGGGATGGCACAAGTCGCCTAGAGAGCAGCAGAGTGTGGATTGTAACAACCGAACTCAACCGCCGAGAGCAGGTGACGGCGCCCAACTCCTGGCCCAACTCCCGTCGCGAGACGCGAGCCAAGGTCGATTATCAGGTCGCAGCACCTGCTGTATCGAGGACGCCCACCTGGCAGCGAGTGAGCATCGCTCAGCACAGACAGGGGATGGAGGGATGGCGACAGAGGAGGCTCGGTGAAAAAGTTAGGATCCACAGAGAGGAAAACAAAAACGTCTTGACTCCGACCGGCCTTCTCATGGAAGGAGTTGCAATTTTATTGCGGAGAATCTATGTTTCTCTGCACTATATCTGCAAATGGAAAACAGAGCTGGAATGGTCAGCAATCTTCGCCGTTTTGATCTCGGTCGACGAGTTGCGGCATACGCGGCGAGCGCGATCCTTGCCTCACTCATATACGTCGTTTGGTTGACGGTATCGACAGCGTTTTTTGGAGTGGGAACGACCCATCACGACTGGATCTTTGGCTTTGGGTTCGCAGTGGTCTTTTGGCTTACAAGCGGCTTCGCCCTGGGGTTGCTTCTGATGATCGTTCCTTGGGCAATTGTTGTGTGGGCCCGCCTTGAGAGGCGATGGGACGGCCGAATTTATTTTCCCGCAGTGGGGGCCTTGCTCCTCTTCACCATCTGCTGCGCGACTGCGTCAATCTCGCCGAAACCATTCTTTATTGAGGATCAGACATTCCTCGAAGGTGCGGTGATCACGGCGCAGCGCCAGGGACTATGCCTGCTGCTTTGCGGCATGGCCTTTGGGGCCTGCTACTGGTGGCTCGCACGACAGACTCGAGCGACATCGTGATGAGTCCTGATTAACGCATAAACCGGGTGCGCCGTGAAAAGATGGTGGTCCACAGCGGGAGTTAAACCCGCCCGGGAACTGGTTCGCTCCACCCGGTAACAATCGAAGCAGCGGCGAAGGCCGAAGCGAATGAAATGGTACGAGCGAATCAATTCCATCCGACCTGCCGGAGCATTAGCGACGGAATGTAGGCAAAGGGGAGCAGACGGAACACGGGAAGTCCCAGCGGTGATCGCGGTGCGGATCAACTGGCAACTCGTGAGAGACCGGCTGGGCCGTCTGGGATGGCGGAGAGGCTGGCAGTACTGACGAAGCGGGGTAATGCCGGCGGAGGCAAGGGCCTCAGTTGCAGGCGGAGGTAAGAAGCGACGATAGAAAGGGAGATGGGCGAGGAGCCTGATAACTCCCCAGCTGTTTTCAGAAGTTGCAGACGACGTCACATGCAATGGCCACGGCGATTGCGTGAGTCTTCTCCGAGAGCCGGATGCGGCAAATCCGCACGTCCGGTTCGATGAGCGGGGTGTGGAAACGGAAGCAGGGCGGAGCCAGTGAGGCACCGAGAGACGTTCGGCCGGAGCCGCGAAAGGCATCGAATCCTGCGCGTTTCGCGGTCAACGATTAGTCTTTAGGTTCGCCTCCGCTGGGTCGTCTAACGAGAATCGCGAACTCGCAACACGGCACTAGCCTTCCATCTCGGGAAGTTTCCACACCGCTATCAGCGTCAGTAGAGTCGCAAAAACTACGAGTAAACCAATCGCTCTCCGTTGGGTATTTGGATTTTCCATGTCATTCTCCTGGGAGGGGCCGGGCGGGTCTGATGGGCATCATAAGAGCGCTAACGCGCCGCGAAATTCTTTCTCTTCGCGTTCGTCCGACTCGACGGCGCTGCCATTATCTGCTGATGTGCTCGACCACGAGTCGTTTCTCTTGGGAGTAAATCAGGTAATCGCCAGGCCCAATAACTGCCAAACGAGCAATCCGATTCCTCGCTTCCTCCAGCCCTTCGACTACCGATCTCCAGAGCGAGGTCCCAGCTCTACGTCGCTTGAAAACGTCGAATTTCGGCCTCCTTCGGGGCCTCCAATCTGAATAAGCTCATATTATCCAGAACAATCTCAAACGCTTGTTGTGCATGTTGATTGCCATGCGGGATGGGGAATCCCGCTTGAAATCAGCCGTTTCACAGGTGGCGCAATTGCTGCCGGACCGCGCCACGACGCCGTACTGAGCAATTTTTTCGGCAGACTGCACCTTTTGTCGTACTAACGGCTTTTTTCCCCGATTGCCAAGATAGCTCGGATTACGGAAGTAAAAGGCAAACGTACGCGAAAATTGAGCCTGGTCTAGGTTCGCACTCGCCGCAGAACGGTGCCGTCTGCAAAGACATCGACTCGCATGCGCAATATTTGTCTCCGATTGTCAAGGACAGCAGTGACAGCGCTCGAACTAAGCTAGACGGAGACTGGCGAGCGATGCCCGAGCTGCGCCGCCACTCTTGTCAGGCACTATAATCAATTCAAGCACCATTACTTCGGAGAGTTCGACAGCGTAGTCTTCTATTTCCCATGCCGAGTCGGGTGAACTGAAGTTCCACTGTTGGCGTACGATTTCTCGAAAAGAATGTGCAGCGTCACAAGACCATCGCAGGACGAACTCTTGCGCGCGGGTATTCTCGCTATCCTCGAAAGCCAGCCGGATACGTCTGAGTTTTTGCGGTTCATCGAAAACTAGCCGAATCGTCTGAGGCCCGGGGTTCGCCGCACGCCAGCCCGGGCTTTCCGCTTCCAGCAGCGCCGATTCAATCGGATAACCGTTTTCTTCCGATGTGACCTCGACCAAAACCGTACGGTTCAGGTCTAGCCAGGCCTGACCGGAAGGTGGGTCACTCGGAGGAACCTGCGAAATCTGGCGCTTACGCATTCTAATCTCTACTCCTAGTGAATAGGTTGGCTGGATTGCGTATCCTCTTCGCCCGTTTGGGCGCAGAGCAATGTCCGCACACGGTCCATCAACGCGGTGAAATTTCCCTTGGGAATGACCAGATCCACGCACGAATCCCCGACGAATGATTCCTGGACGGTACTGGCATGGAGCGTGAAGAGGATAATGGGAACAGTGGGCATGATTTTCTTTAGCTCACGCGCAGTTTCAAGTCCATTCATTTTTGGCATTGATAGATCGAGAATCACTAAATCGGGCCTGTACTGCTTGGCGAGAGAAATCGCCTCGTCGCCGTCAGCCGCTTGTGCGCAGAGTTCACAACTTCCTTCAGTTGCGAGGAACTTGTAGAGTGTCTGGCCAACTAGCGGGCTGTCATCGGCTAAAAGAATGGTTTTCGACATCGCTCGCCAGGTCCTTGACCCGTTCGAGACAAGCTGAACAGGAAAGGCCGATGAAAGCGATACATCGAACCATGTATTTAGCAGATCACGGCGATGATCTGTGCGGCTCCTTACCGTGGTTCCTGAAAGCATGCGGATCGCCTTGGGGCGACGACGGGATATCGAAATATCGAATTTGAGATCGAAAAGACCACCAGGGCACGGTGTGGCCATTCTCGAATCTGGAAATATGGACTCGCGCGAGGCCCGTTCGCTTGTCGATAAGAAACCGGGCGCGGACTGTGGCCTTCAGGCGACAGGTAAGCCCGTGTACCTGACAAGCATCCTGACACAAGAATAGTTATCTGGCAGACTCATAACATGCTAATCGGAGCGACGGACCGTAGGTACAGCCAGAACGCTGGAGCAGTATTCAGCCTCAAGTATCACATCGTCTGGTGCCCGAAATATAGACGCAAGGTTCTTGTCGGTGATGTTGAGGCAAGGCTCAAGAACGTGTTGTTCGCGACGGCAGCACAATACGGCGTGCTCATCGAAGTGATGGAAGTGATGCCGGACCATGTGCATCTCTTCGTATCATCGGACCCGAGGCGGTGTGTAGCGGAGATAGTGAATAGGCTCAAAGGTGCGTCATCTCGTATTCTTCGAGAAGAGTTTCCGCACTTGAAATCCAGGCTCCCTACACTGTGGTCGCGCTCATATTACGCGGGCACAGTCGGCCACGTATCAGAATCAACCGTCAAGAAGTACATGGAGAATCAAAAAGGACGCTGATGCGAAAGACGTTCAAATATCGGCTGTATCCCGCAGCAACCCAGCAAGAGATGCTGAGGATGCAGTTGTCCGAAGCGTGCCGGTTGTATAACGCCGCGCTCCAAGAACGTCGAGATGCATATCGTACCCACGGGGAAGCACTCAATTACTACACGCAGGCGAACCAGTTGAAAGAGATTCGAGACGCTGGCAACCTTGCACTTCCAAACTATCACTGTGCCCAGGACGTTCTAAAGCGTTTGGATAAAGCGTTTCAGGCTTTCTTTCGGCGAATAAAACACGGAGAGAAGCCGGGGTTCCCGAGATTTAAATCTTCACGTCGGTACGACAGCATCACTTTTCCAAGCCACGGTGACGGCAACAGGCTTCTCAAACCAGAGCAGCGTAAGACGCATCTCCGCGTGCAAGGCATCGCTGAAATCAAGATCCTATTGCACCGCCCCATCGTCGGCGAAATCAAGACCGTCTCCGTGAAGCGTGAAGGGAAAGCGTGGTATGCCTGCTTCTCCGTGGAGTGCGCGAAGAAGCCGCTTCCTCCGTTGGATAATGCCGTCGGAATAGATGTTGGTCTGGACTCATTCGCAGTTCTCTCCCACGGAGAGTCCATCCCGAATCCGCGCTGGTATCGTGTAGCGCAAAAACGTGTTCGCAGAGCGCAACGCAAGGTCGCACGGAGAGTCAACAAACGTTCACATCGAAGGCGTAAAGCAATCCTTGCACTCCAAAATATTCACAGTCGGATACAGCGGTTGCGAAATGAGTTCCAGCACAAACAGTCTTTCAAGCTGATACGGAATTTCGGAACAATTGCCATCGAAGATTTGAATGTCAAAGGCTTGGCGAGCGGAATGCTCGCCAAGTCTGTACATGATGTCGGATGGGCTTCCTTCTTCTCCAAGATTGCGTACAAGGCTGAAAGTGCCGATCGCACTTTGATTAAGGTCAACCCATCAGGCACAAGCCAAACCTGTCTCTGCGGTGCAACGGTGCGAAAACTTCTCTCAGATCGAGAGCATGTTTGCACAGAATGCGGATTAGTCGCGCCAAGAGATTTTGTATCGGCTCAAGTCATTCTTCAAAGGGCTAGGATAAGCCCTTCAAACCAAAACGTAGAGGCTGTTAGCTCATGCGTGGTTTGAGAAGCCGCCGGTCTTCAGCCGGCGGAGAAGTCACATCTCTTTGGGACATCTTCTCTTGTTCACGCAGGGCCTTCAACTTTTCGTTAGTGACCATCCCAACCTCCGGGCGAACTCATACGCCGCTGACAGCTAGGCATCGAACGCTGACCGATGGAGCGAGTCGGCGCTTTTTCAGGGATGGAATACCAAGTTTCCGCTCTGGACAACGCGGGCGGCGGGCACGCGGGGCTCCTTAACGCAGGTGCAAGGGCCGCCCGTGAAGGCGGCCCTTGGCTGGCTGTTCAAACGAATTCGGGTTACTTAGCGATAATCACGCCAAACAATCCAGCGAAATTATTGTCGGGGCCAGCACTGAAGAAGAGGTGATTTGTCGGACCATTGGAGCCGATTCCGTCACCGAACTGAATTCCCCAGAGCTGGTCTATGTGGATCACGTCGCCATTGACGTCCTTCAAAGTGCCAACGAATTGACCGGTAACGGCATTGAAGGCATTGATGGTGCCGGTGTTGGTATTGTTGGAGACGAGCAAGGTATTGCTGAATTCGCCGAAATTCTTGGGAGCGACGGCGAAACCCCAAGGTTGATTCAACGGCGAGCCGTGGGCCAGTTGCTTCAAGAGGTTGCCCTCTTCATCGAAGATGTCAACAAACCCACCGGAAGCGCCCGAGGAGGCGGCGAACGAGACGTAAACCAGGCCGCCGAAGTCCTGAATGCCGAAGGCCGAGAAGCCGGCGGGAAGAGTGGTGTCAGTAACGGATTTTACGAGTTTGAAGGCGGCGTCATAGATGTCAATTTTGTTGTTGGCGTTGTCCGCAGCAAGGAGAACATTTCCGGAGGGCCTGGAGGAGATAGCCAGACCGGTGTAGGACGCACCCGGCGTGGTGACGGCAATCATGGCGGCATTCGGATTTACCGAAGGCACCCAACCACTGATCGTGCCGTCCAGAGTGGCAAACAGGAAGACGGCCGGAGATCCCTTAATCTTGAAACTTGATGATCCGTTGAAAACGGTGCCGGTGGGCGAGCCGGGACCATCCTCGCCTTTCGTGGGAATGAATACGTCCAGGGGCGCTTTCGTTCCATGGTTATCGTAAAGTGTGGACCAGCCGGAGCCTTCGTCGCTGACCCACCAAGGACTGCCGGGCGCGTGGGTGAGGCCCCAGGCGTTGACCAGGAGCGGATCCGTCGTTTTCGCGGTTTTTTCCTGATTGGAAACCAAATTAGTGACTTGATATTGTGCGCGGACCAGCCCGGGAACGACCAGCTGTGCGAGGGCGAGGCACGTAGAAAGAGCGATGGTGCGGATTTGCATGCGAGATTCTCCTTTGTAGCGGGCCAGTGCACGATGTTTGGCATCGTCTTAGAGGAAATACTGACCTGCCCGGTGCGAATACTGGCATTCGGTGAGGAGAGGATTGCAACAAGCACGTCTCTTTTTTGTAAACTTTTTGTGAAGAGACGGTGAGAACAGAGTGTGCGGACTGGCAGAATCGGCGGAGCCGCGACCTGCCGGATCATCAACTGTGTGACGGCTCCCGCGGGCCCTGAGGAAGGAATAAAGGGAGCCGGCTCAGGGGGAAACGAAGCAAACTGCCTTTTTCAGTGGGCGCGGCCGGCGGCGGGTGGCGCGGAAGGCGCGTTGCGCGGCGCTGGCCCGGCAAGCGAAGCGCTGAAATCTTCGGCGTTCATGTCGCTCCCCTTTTTTCCGCAGGGCATGGGAAGGCCGCGGCGCTCAAGCTGCGTAATCGTCGAGCCCGCAATCCATCTGCAATTCAATCCCTTCCGGACGAGCGCTGGCTGCGTCAATGGTGACGATCGGGCTGTTCTCGAACGCTTGGTAACTGTTGAGCCAGTCTTCTACATCTGCGATGGGTCCAAGACGAGTTGAGATTTTCCGTTGTCGGCTAAGCGGGCATGCACAGGCAAGAGATTCCTAAGCTCAACTAGTTCGTGTGGAGTGGCCTTTTTTTTCTTTCAGGTTTGCGTTGGCATGGGATTGGATTTTACATCAGTGCCAGAATCGGCAGTACAATGCGCTGATGAAATCAGCCATCAACGAAGCTCTGATTGCTGTGTGGCGGCAAGCACTGGTAGGGAGTGCCGACGCCGTGAAGCTGGGTACCGAAAGCCATCCCGTTACCCGAAGCAAAGCAAAACGCCCTCGACAAGTTGCGTTCGAATTTGATGGAAAAACGATGATGGGGATTGAGCAGAACTCCAAGACCAACTCACGCTGGGCAGCAATGGCGAGGGCAGCCTCACGTGATATTTGCCATGTACTTTGAAAGCCTTTCAACCACTTCCGATCGTTAACGCTATACAGATTCACTTCAACCGTGAGCTCGTTTTCCCGCACTAGGACGTTTCCAGCGACGGCGGCTGCAACCTTTAGTTGGCCTCCAACCCAAAGTGCCATATCGATGCTCTTAAAAGCGTTGGGGGCAACTGCTAGTCCTTAAGCCAATCGCGCATCGGCTCGCGCTCTTGAACGGCGGTTTGAATAGCCGTGTTTTTCAAATCATTGTTGAAATTATCGGCAAGCGAAGCTCCCAGTTTCGTAAAGTGTTCGCCGGGCCCCCGGAAATTGATTACGACGACTGATGGCTGGCGCGAAGCGGGGAAGGTCTCGGCCATTTGGTTCGGCATCGACCGCATGTCCGGCAATTGCCCGCGAGTGCTGCTCGCTGTGGCGAGACAGAAGCAGGCGATGGAAAAGATGCGTGAATATTTCGTCAGCACGGGCATGTCCGTCCGCTACGTCCTCGTCAAGTAACCGCAGTATTATCCAAACTTGCGCTCTGGACGCAAGTGCCGATCGCTGCGAAGCCGACTTGTCGCTGGTTCGCCGCGGACATGGATTCTGCCCGCACGTTCTAGGCACGCCCACCTCACCGTGGTAGAGTCTCCACCGCCCAACCCAGATGCTCGCGTATCTCAGTGGTCCGATCGAGTATGCAGAAGACGGCGGCAAGCTCTGGCGCCGCAAGCTTGCGCCGTATTTGCGCGAGCAGCTGGGCCACCGCGTGTATGATCCCGCCGAGGACGAAAGGAAGAACCTCACCGAAGAAGAAGCCGCGCATTTTCGCAAGTGGAAATCCAGCGATGTCGAGCGCTTCCGTCGCGTTGTGCGAAAAATCATCGCGTTCGATCTGGACATGATCGAAAACCACGCCGACTACCTTATCTGTTACTGGGACGCGCGCGCCAAGAGCGGCGGTACCTCTGCTGAATTGACCATCGCGCATCGCAAAGGCATTCCGGTATACCTGGTGACCACTCTTCCCACGCCAGAAATCAGCGGATGGATGCTGGGATGTTCCGACCAGCTATTCAGCTCCGTCGAATACCTGAAAGAGTTTCTCGCCGCGCGCTTTGCACGAGAAAAACAGAACCGTCTCTGGAAAGATTGATAGAATTCGCCGCGCATGGAAACAATCCTGGTCGCCGTCGGCAGCACGCGCCGCCCGAAAGTGAATGCGGTCAGCGAAGCGCTGGCTGCGATTCGCACCGTGTCCGAGTTCCTTCCTTCGTTCGAAGTTGTTGGTGTTGAAGTCGCGAGCGGCGTCCGCCACACTCCGCTCTCGCGTGAAGATTTAATGGCCGGAGCCCGTCAGCGCGCCGAAGCCCTGGTGCAAATGGCACGCGCCAAAAATGAACGCTGGAAATATTTTGTGGGCCTGGAAGGCGGCTTGAACGTAATCGCGGGGCTCGACGTGATCCCCAGCCTGGACGTCGTTCCTGAACTTGATGTTGTCAGCGAAGCAAGCAATCGCTGGGTGTTTCTGGAAAGTTGGGCTTATGTAACGGACGGCGAAGGCCGCGGCTCGTTCGGCCAGTCCGGCGCGGTGCTTGTGCCCGAAATGCTTGCGGAAACTGTTGTGGATGATGGCGTAGAGCTTTCGCAAGCGATTGACGCTTTTGCCGGCGGCCACAATATTCGCGATGCCGAAGGCGCGTGGGGCATCCTGACGCGAACTCTGACCACACGGCAAGATTCCTTCCGCGCCGCGGTGATCCATGCCTTCGCGCCCTTTTTCAATCGCGAGCTGTACGCCGGGCGCGACAAGCACGCCGACGGCTGAAATTTTGCAATCGTATGTGTTAGCCTAACGCCAAGAGGTGAGACCGCGTGGACATCGTCAAGGGCAACATGGGTTGGATCGAAGTCGTCGTCGGGCCGATGTTTTCCGGCAAGAGCGAAGAACTGATTCGCCGTCTGCGCCGCGCCGAAATAGCCAAACAGCGCGTGCAGATTTTCAAACCCGTCATTGACCAGCGCTATGCCAAGAACGGCATCGTCTCGCACTCCGGCCTGGAACTCGATTCCGAACTCGTGAAAGATGGCGCGGACATTCTGGCGAAAGTAGCGCCGCGCACCGAAGTCGTCGGCGTTGACGAAGCGCAATTCCTCGGCGAATCCGTGGTGGAAAGCTGCGTGAAACTCGCGGACATGGGCAAGCGCGTAATCGTCGCCGGCCTGGACACCGACTTCATGGGTCGACCCTTCGAGCCGATGCCTCGTTTGCTTGCAGTGGCCGAAGAAATCGTTAAGCTGCTGGCCATCTGCATGCGCTGCGGCAATCCCGCCGTGCACACACAGCGCCTGGTGGCGTCCGAAGAGCTGATCATAGTCGGGGCTGGCAATATGTACGAAGCGCGCTGCCGCCGTTGCTTCGAGCCACATCTGGCCCACGAGAAGTTAGAAGAAGAAAAGGCCGCGGCTGTCACAAAAGTCCGGGCAGCAACCAGCTAGCTCGTAATTTAGTGGCCTTCGTGGTGGCGATCCCCTTTGCGGGGCCGCCATCGGCGATTGCCGCGCGACCAATTGCGCACCCAACCGCGGAGTTTTGTCTGCTCGGCAGGCCTGCCCCAGCAACCCCCCACCCCTCCTACGAATCTATATTCACGGAAGGCCAAAAACGCAATAGAATAGGCGCAGGCGGACCGCCATGTATTATCGAACGACCATCGTATTGGCTGCGGCGCTAGCGCTCTGGGCCGATACTTCCGACGTGAACCGCTACCGCACTCCGGTGCTGGCGGGCTCAACGACTTTGGGTTCGCTGCCCGATCCTGGGCCCATGCCTGAAATTTTCGTTTCCGTTGTGCAGCAGCCTTCCGGCAAACAAGCCCCCCTGCAGCCGCAATCCCGCCTCGAAATTGTCCGCTACGTTTCCGGTGAGTTCGCGAAAGTTCTGAAGCCCATCCCTGCGGGAAAGAAGGGCTTCAAGGTTGAAGTTGGCAAGAAACTGGACGAGAACGAGCTGCGAAATGCTCTTCACTCGCACGGCCTGGCGGCAAATCCCGGCGATACGGTTCAGGTCACCGGCATCGAATTCCGCAACAAAGAAATCGTGATCGAAATCAACGGCGGCGGCAAGAGCAGCTTCAATATTCGCGATCATCTCCAAGTCGGTGTCGGCGGGAACATGCAGACCCCGCTCGAGACTTCCGGCGCGCACAAGAACAATGGCGGCACGTTGGTGCTCGACTTCGGCCGCTCCGTGCCGGATATGAGCGCCGACGATCTGATGACCGATCTGCAGGTTTTTCTCGACTTCACAAAAGAACATTCCGGCGCCGTGAATTGGTTGGACACGCTGCCGCCGCAATTCAAGGAAGCGATCCAGGATCACCAAGCCCTCGAAGGCATGAACCACGATATGGTGCTGGCCGCGCTGGGCCGCCCGGGACACAAAGTGCGCGAGCGGGACCCGGACGGCAGCGAAACCGAGGACTGGATTTATGGTACGCCTCCGGCGCGCACCACTTTCGTCACATTCATCGGCGACAAAGTAGTTCGCGTGAAGGAATTCGATTGATCTCGATTGATCGCGCGTTGACTTTTCTCTCGCCAACCCCTAGCATTTCTCGACCGATTAAAATGGTTTACTAATGTTGTGCGCAATGACGCGCAGCACCAATCCTTGGAGGATTCATGGCAATTAGAGTGGGCATTAATGGTTTCGGACGCATCGGCCGCAACATTTTTCGCGCGGCCCTGGGCGATCCCTCCATTGAAATTGTGGCCGTCAACGACATCACCGATTCAAAAACGCTGGCGTACCTGCTGAAGTACGATTCGATCCTTGGTAATCTGCCGAATAAAGTTACCCACACCGACGATTCCATCGCCGTGGACGGCAAGAGCATCAAGGTATTTCGCGTGAAGGATCCCGCCGAGCTGGATTGGTCTTCCGTAGGCGCGACGATCGTTGTGGAATCCACCGGGCTATTCACCGATGGACCGAGCGCGCGCAAACATATTCGCGGCACCGTGAAGAAAGTGATTATCTCCGCCCCCGCCACCGATCCTGATACCACGCTGGTTCTCGGCGTGAACGATAAGACCTACGATCCAGCGAAGCATCATGTGATATCGAACGCTTCCTGCACCACGAATTGCCTGGCGCCCGTCGCGAAAGTGCTCTCCGATACTTTCGGTATCAACGCCGGCACCATGACCACGATTCACTCCTATACAAATGACCAAAAGCTGCTCGATCTGCCGCACAAGGATCTGCGTCGCGCACGCGCCGCTGCGCTTTCCATGATTCCCACTTCCACGGGAGCGGCCAAGGCGCTGCAACTGGTGATTCCGGAATTGAAAGGCAAGCTCGACGGTTACGCCATGCGCGTGCCGACTCCGAACGTCAGCGTCGTGGACCTCACCGTGTTCACCGAAAAGCCTGCGACAGTGCAGACAGTGAACGCCGCACTGAAAGCCGCCGCGGAAGGGCCCATGAAAGGCATCCTGCAATACTCGGACGAGGATCTGGTTTCCGTTGATTTTCGCGGTAACCCGCATTCTTCGATTCTGGACGCGGGCTACACGCGCGTTGTCGGCAACAACTGCGTGCAGATTCTGGCTTGGTACGACAACGAGTGGGGCTACTCCTCGCGCTGCCGCGACCTGATCAAATTCCTGGCAAAGTAGCGGGCCGAACGATTCCGATAGGGCCAGCGCGTGACCTGAAAATAATCGTGTGGCCGGCGTCGTGCCGGCCCACTTCGATCAATTCCGGCAAACTGCATCCAATAGGGAAAGTCGCAAGGCCATGAACAAACTCTCCATCCGCGACCTGCAGCTGAAAGGCCAGCGCGTCTTCATCCGCGTGGACTTCAACGTACCCACATCCGGCGGAAAAGTTGGCGACGACACGCGCATCCGCGAGACGGTGCCGACCTTGCTTCTGGCTGCAGACCGCGGCGCGCGCCTGGTCCTCGCCTCGCATCTCGGCCGGCCCAAAGGCAAGGTTGACCCAAAGTATTCGCTCGCTCCCGTCGCAGGGCGCCTGCAGGAATTGCTCGGCGGCAAGCCCGTGGCGTTCGCATCGGACTGCATCGGCCCCGAAGCGGGAGCCAAGAGCAAAGCCCTCCGCGATGGGGGAGTGCTGCTGCTGGAAAATGTCCGCTACCATCCGGAAGAAGAGGCCAACGACGCAGAATTTTCGCGCAAGCTAGCGGCGCTCTGCGACGGCCTCTTCGTCTGCGACGCGTTCGGCTCCGCGCATCGCGCTCACGCGTCTGTCGTGGGCATTACGAAGTTCGTAAACCAGTCCGCCGCCGGCCTGTTGATGGAAAAAGAGCTGGCCTACCTTGGCAAAGCCATTTCGCATCCCGATCGTCCGTTCGTTTCGGTGCTCGGCGGCGCGAAAGTTTCCGACAAAATCGAAGTGGTACAAAACCTGATGAGGTTGGCCGACGCCATGCTCATCGGCGGCGCCATGGCCTACACATTCCTGAAATCGCAGGGCCTGCCCATAGGGAAGTCGCTCGTGGAACACGACAAGCTCGACCTCGCGCGCGAACTCCTCGCCGAAGCCGAGCGTCGCAAGTTTCGCCTGCTCCTGCCCGTGGATCACGTCCTCGCCGAATCCATTCATTCCACCGTAACGCGCATCGCGGACATCTCGCAAACACCTGAAGGCTGGATGGGGCTCGACATCGGCCCAAAGACGATCGAATTATTCAGCCGCGAGATTTCCGCCGCGCGCACCATCGTGTGGAATGGCCCGCTGGGCATGTTCGAAAAGCCCGGGTTCGCGCAAGGCACGCTGGGAATCGCGCGCGCCGTCGCAGCCGCTTCGGGCAAGGGTGCTACATCAATCGTAGGCGGCGGAGATTCCGTCGCGGCTGTGGAACAATCCGGCCTCGCGTCGCAAATTTCGCACATCTCTACTGGCGGCGGCGCTTCGCTGGAATTTCTCGCCGGCGAAAAACTTCCCGGCGTCGAAGCGCTTACCAACAAGCCATGAAGCGCATAATCACACCATCCGAAACGCGTGCCGTCAGGAGAATCCCTTGCGCCGTCCAGTAATCGCCGGAAATTGGAAGATGTACAAGACGCAAGAAGAAACTCGCGCGTTTTTCGAAGCGTTCAAGCCGCTGGTGCCGGCGACTCCAGAATGCGACATCATCGTCGCCCCGCCCTTCACCTCACTTGCAGCCGCATCCGCAGCGGCCCACAGCAGCCCCATCACCATTGCCGCGCAGAACGCCCACTGGGAACGCGAAGGCGCTTTCACCGGCGAAATTTCCATGCGCATGATTCATGACGCCGGAGGCAAAGCGGTGCTGATCGGCCATTCCGAGCGGCGCCAATTCTTCGGCGAGACCGACGAATCCGTGAACCGCAAAGTGAAAGCCGCGCTAGAAGCCAAGCTCACGCCCATCGTTTGCGTCGGCGAGAGCCTCGCGCAGCGCGAATCGCATCTCACCCACTCCATCCTGAAACGCCAGTTTGAAGGCGGCCTGGACGCGTTGACCGAGCACGAGTTCTCGCGTATTCTCCTTGCGTACGAGCCGGTTTGGGCGATCGGCACCGGCAAGACCGCCACCCCTGAAATGGCTGCGGACGCTCACCGCTACCTCAGGGAGCTTGCCGCCACGGTTTTTTCGCCCGCGCAGGCCTCGGGAATTCGCATCCTCTATGGCGGCAGCGTCAAGCCCGACAATATAAAGGGTCTGATGGCGCAAGCGGAAATTGATGGCGCGCTGGTAGGTGGAGCGAGCCTGGACGCGAAATCGTTCGCGGCAATCGTGAATTTCTGAACGTAACTTTGGATTTAGCTGGGATTTTATAGCCGCGGGTGCGCCTCGAAATTGCGCCTCGCGCACAGGGAGTCAGCAATGCCGTCTTGGGCAAAATGGGGTTTAGCGCTGCTGGTAGCCGTTGGACTGATCGCCGTCGGCTGGCGCGTTTTATTCATTCTGGTAACGCTGCACGTTTTGGTGTGCTTCGTGCTGATCATCGTCATCATGCTGCAGAGCGGTTCGGCCGCTGACCTAGCCGGAGCGTTTGGCGGCGCAGGCAGCCAAACGGCATTCGGCCCGCGCGGTGCCGCCACGTTTCTTTCGCACGCCACCACCTGGTGCGCCATCGTTTTCATGATGACCTCGCTCACGCTCTCGGTAAAGCGCGCCCCCAGCGATGTGAATACGAGCACCGGCTCGGTCCTGGAGCAAACACAAAAGTCCGGCACGCCACCCGCGAAGCCGGCTCAAACCGCGCCGATTCAGATTCCAGTCCAGCCAACCCAACAGCCAGCTCAGCAGCCGGCTCAACAATCCGCGCCAGCTCAAAAGCCGACAACGCCGAGCCAACAGCCACCGAAGTAGCGACTCAGCTGTTGAGCGAGCCAGTCGTAGTCGCAGCGTGAGAGACTTTCTCGCGGCTTGAGAGACTTTGTAGGTCGTGTCTTCAGCCACGACGTTACCGCAAACCAAAGAAGGCGGCTTCAGCCGCTGAAGTATCGACTTTGCCGTTGCGACGTAGACCCTCTCGCAGCGTCACATTTGATTCCAGCCAATTTGGACCTGCCATCCTCAGCTCATCGCCAGATATCATTCGCATGATCGCTTGCGTCGTGAAGTGCGCGGAGAACACGAATGTCCACTTTCGCCTCAGTTGAAGCCCCAAAGGGTGTCGCCGGCTTAAGAGACCTAACGCCCGAGGATATTCCAGCGATTATTCACTACTGGCTTTCTAGCTCCGACGAATACTTCGCATTCCTGGGAGTTGATCGCCAAAGGCTTGGCGGCGCGGATGACATCCGCACGCGTTATCTAAACGCGATTCGCACTGGCGATCCTGATCAGCACACTATCTCGCTCGCGGTCACACTGGACGCACAGCTCGCCGGCTACACCCTGTTCGTCCGCCATTCCGACGACGTGAACTATTGCCACTGGCACATCATCTTGCCGAATTTGCGCGCGCAGGGCCTCTCGACCGCGCTATATCCCTACCGCATCAAGGCCTTATTCGACATCGCGCCCATCTCCCGCCTGATCCATCAAACGCGCACACGCAATCTCCCCGTAAATCGCATGCTCGACCAGTTTTTTCCGATCGCCGAAACCAAAATCATCGACGAGCCAGACGGCGTCGGGCTTCCCGGCGAATTCCATCTGCGTTACGTCACGCGCGCAGACATTCCCCGAATTTTTGCCCGCGCCGAAGAATTGCGGGCGGCTTCGCAAGCAAAGCGCGCTGCCGCTACTGTGGAACCCGACTCCTAAGCTTGCGCACCTTCTGATATACTTCCCTTCGTCCTCTTCAGAATGCGGTCGTGGCGGAATTGGCAGACGCACCAGCTTGAGGGGCTGGCGGTAGCAATACCGTGGTGGTTCGAATCCACTCGACCGCATACCTTTTCTGAAACCCCGGCGAATACAGGGGTTTCGATGAAGACGCAGCGCGTTAAGTGATTAAACGTCGCGCTCCCCCCTGCTGTGGGGATGCGCCGCACAAACGTGCGACCTAAACTCCTTGTCGCGTTCCGCCTCATACTGCCGCTTCAATTTTTCGATAGACTCGTTGTCAAGCGGTCCAGACCCCTTGAAGATCCATGCACATACGGAACACGGCCAACCGTGGAATCGCTCCCGCTCAACCCATACCATTTCGCGTGCCAAGTGACACCCCCGCCAGGAGAGGGCATGTGGGGGCGGATATCATCATGCTAGCTCGATTCCCAGTCAAGCCAGGTAGTGTTCCTGTCGCCATGAGAATGTCCGGTTGTGCAAAGTAGAAATGTCCGCTTTTCTAAGGCCGGGGGGCCCTATGGCAGAGGAGCGGATGGCATTGAGTGCGAAGGAGCGGGAGCGGTTGAAGGTGTTGCACGAGATCAAACAAGGACATTTGCGGCAGATCGATGGCGCACACCGATTGCGATTGAGCGATCGTCAGGTGCGGCGTTTACTGCAGCGTGTGCGCAGCGCCGGAGATGGCGGGCTGGTGCATGGGCTGCGCGGCCGTCCCTCGAACCGCAAGATTGCTGAGCGGATCGCGGAACGCAGTCTAGCCAGATTGCGCCAGGCCGCTTATGCCGGTTTCGGTCCCACCCTGGCCAGTGAGCATCTGGCGCGGCAGGGGTTAGTGGTGAGCCGCGAGACCTTGCGGAAGTGGATGAGTGCCGCCGGATTGTGGCAGACCCGCCGCCGGCGATCGCCGCAGGTGCACGTGTGGCGCCCGCGTCGTTCCGCGTGCGGGGAGTTGGTGATGCTGGACAGCTCGCCGTTTCGTTGGCTGGAAGAGCGCGGGCCGGCCTGCCACTTGATCGCCCTGATCGATGACGCCAGCAGCCGGGTGTGGGGCCGTTTGGTCGCGCACGATTCGACGGAAGAAAATCTGCGCACGCTGCGCGGTTGGCTGGAGCGCTACGGTCGGCCGCTGGCGCTGTACACCGATAAAAACAGCCTGTTCGTGACTACGCGGCCCACGCAGTGGCAAGAACAGTTGCGGGAAACTCCGGCCCGCACGCAGTTCGGTCGAGCGCTGGCCGAGCTGGACATCGAGTGGATCGCGGCACAGAGCCCGCAAGCCAAAGGGCGTATCGAGCGGCTGTTCGGCACGCTGCAAGACCGCTTGGTGAAAGAAATGCGCCTGGCGGAAATCGCTACGCTGGAGCAGGCCAATCGCTTTCTGGAAATTACCTTCTGGCCATTCTGGGAGCAACGCTTCAGTGTGGCTGCGGCGCAGAGCGCCGACGCGCATCGCCGTGTCGAGCGCAGCCAGCACCTGGAGCAGATTCTCAGTGTGCGCGTGGCGCGCCGGGTCGCTTCCGACCACACGGTGACTTGGAAGGGCCAGCGCTGGGGCGTGCGGCGCGCAGACGTCTGCGCGGGGCTGCGCGGCGCACAGGCCGAGATCGAGAAGCGCCTCGATGGCAGCTACTGGCTGCGCTTCCGCAGTCGTTACTTGCCGCTGCACCCGTGCCCGGAGGCGCCGCGAGCCGCAAGTCCTTCCGGCCTACGGCCTCCACGACTTGCGGAGCAAAAACCAAAACCTCCAAGCCCAATCAAACCCAAATACCATGTGCCTGCAGAGCACCCTTGGAGAAGACCATGGAAGCGGACATTTCTACCTTGCGAAAAACCGGACATTTCTACTTTGCGTTGACAGCCAGTAGTGTTCCGGTAGTGTTCCGTTGCAGGTGGGATCACAAAGTGTTGTGACTTCAATACCCTAAATTCGTAACGCATCCCGAAGCGCCTCGGAACCAGGAGGCAGGTTGGTTAAACCACCTGCCACAAGCGTCAGGCCCGTGGATTGACCATCCAGCGCCTCCGCTGGTGATCCTCTTTCACTTTCCACCCAATCACTTTGAAGATTGTGAGGAAATCTTGGGCGAAATCGAGCGCGTCGCTCGCTGATGGATCGTAGCAGATGCCGACATGTTGGTCGGGAAACGAAAGGAGCACCTGAAGCAGTACTGGCTTTTGATGGGTAGTCAACCGTCGTGGAGTCGGGTGCATCGTAAACCTATGGAATCTCGGTAAAAGCGTTCTAAACGCCGCTCATGTCGCAGCAGGGCATGGGGCGTGTGCGTCGAATTGCTCCAACGACGGGAATGCCCCGTGACAAAATCCGCATTCGTAGACTCCGACTCTAGGCGACTTGAGCCCCCCACCACAGGGGCCACTGTGTCCTTCCACCCGAATGCATCTACGGTTGAAATTCACCATGGCAGGGCATTGGGCCTTTCCTTCATTTGCCATCGGACCTCCGAAAACATTTCGTCCTTGGCCGCGTCGCCATGATGCTCCCGAAGACGCGTAAGGGCAACATGCGGGCGATGACTTTCCCGCACATCGTATCCGATCGAATCGACTTAACCCTACACCCTATTTAGTAGCTATCTATCCGAACAGCGAGTACCGTTGGAGAGTCTCACTAGCATCCTGCCGCAACACCCTACCACTGTACGGCTCCTTGCGAAATCAGACGGTGTTGCTCATCCCTCGTAGTCCTCGAGCGAAGACGCGACGCCTCAGGAGCCAATATGGAAGAGAAACATCGGGGGAAGCTATACCAGGCTACTATTTCTGTATCCGAACGAGAAAAACTTCGGGCCTACGTAAAAGCTGCGGAAAACGCAATCAATGGATGTGATGCCGCGCTTAACGGCAGTATCCCGTGGGAAGAGCGAGTGGCAATGGGAAACGCGGTATCCGTTTTGAAGTTGTTGAAAAAAAGTAAGAGTAACGCTGCGTCGCTGAGCTCAAGTACCGCGCGCACTCTGAAGGTCGAGATGAGCGAATCTCAGACCGAGGTTTGTGGAAAATGTGGGGCTGAAATTGATTCCAGTCGCAGGGTTGATTTCACGCTGAAGGATGAAACTAGGGTCTGCGATTCTTGTTTCGTGAAAGAAACTCCACGGCCCACGCAACGCAAGGGAGATTGGTTCAATTGAAAATTCACGATCCTTCCCAGCGGAGGTGTCCAAGGTGTAGAAGCGTCGAGATTTCTCGGTCGCATCGGCACGGCGCGGTCGAACGCTGCCTTCTTCGAGCCATCGGAGTACGCCCGTTCCGCTGTCTCAATTGCGACGTCCGCTTTTTTGCTCTTTCGCACTTCGACGAGGAGCGTTTACAGATTAACAAGGCTCCATGAGCGCCCTTTTGCAGGAGTCCAATATGGCCGGGATTGACTGGCAGGATTTGCATCGGTCCGCCTACTGATGGCAGGCGAACCTACGTATCGAGTCTCGCTTTATCTGCGCGGAACTCCTGACGAATTTGAATGGAACAAGACGGAAGTTTACGGTTTTCTCGCGCCACGTCTTCGCAGCAAGACGGATGCCGCCGATGCGATTGCAGAGGCGGATGAGAAACGTTCAGCCACGCGCACGATAGAATATGCCCTTGGTCATACAGCGCGGGTTGTCATATTGCGTGTGACGCCTTGATGTGGCCTCTCAATCGTCGATCCCAGTCCTATCGTCTAAAAGACCCAGCCTAAACGGACAACGGAATGGTCACAAGAACCCAACACGACGGTGCATTGTTTGTGGGCGACTGCACCAATGGGCACTTCACGCCGGGCGAAATTCGATGCCCGAATTGCGAGGGGATGCTCGAAGAAGAAATCGCAAAAGCAGGTCAGGCTTATTTGGTTTGCAACTCGATGCGAAAGGTCTGCGCCAATCCAGTCAAGGTTTTCATAGGCGCCGCTGACATGCACCGTTGGCGTGATAGAAGTTGGGAAGTCATCGCCAGAATTTGCGAATCGTAAAGTTAACACACTGATAAGTTGGGTCGCAATGACATCACGATAATAATCACCATCTCGCCCGTCCACTCTTGCGCAGACGCTTCCATTCGGCCACGGTGGACAATAAAGTCGGTGGCCTCGTCCACGGAAATTTTCGGTAACGTCGTGCTTTGAACTCGTCCCAGAGCATCAAGAAACAAAGAACCATGGGCAGCACGACAAAGCAAATCGCCCACGGCGATCTGTCGGGTCCGTCGGGCGCTAGTCTCACGATTACTTCTCCCCGGCATCAACGATGGATAGCCCCGTCAACCATCACCCGTGTTGTACTTTACTTTTTGGTTTGTCGAGGCAGTCGGCGATCGGATTGTAGTTACCGGGTGGCCGTCCGCTTTTCACTTCAGGATGAACCAGCCCGGTTATAGCTGCTTTCCATATCTCTGCTTCCGTGAGGCCCGTTGTTTCTGCCGCAACAAACGCAGCCCGCACGGCTGCCAGTGCCTTGATTTGTTCGTTGGTCATAATGACCCCCTTGTTGCTAGTCTGGCACTTTCGTTCCCGAGAAACAATTCGGCGCGCGGATTCTAGCTGTTACCACGATATGTATGGGCTATACGCCGTCCATCCTGCTTCATGTAGCTCACGAAACTTCTTGCCGTAAATTTCCTCAGCTTCAGTGAACTCCACCGCCGGAAACTTCTCAAGCAGGGTTTCATTCTCGGATCCCCACTTCATTCCACCCAGCAGACGCACTTGCCAACCCGTTCCTGTTTCGTTCTGCTCAAGGAATAGCCGGCGATATGGGGTGTCAACTGTGGGCTTTTGCTTGTAGAAGGCCGCTATACAGAGGATTTGAGGAACGAACATAATCAACACCTACTGTTGCGGAGAGTCTAGCACCGGTCCGTTCCAGTCACAATTCAGAGTAGTTGCACTTGGGGCCGCTCGCCTTGCATTCCTAACACAGCCGGCGTACGCTGCGCCCAGAGGCGGCGGCAATGACGGCATTCCACGGACACGATGACGACTTCCTGTACGAGCACCAAAGCGAGCACCAAGGATCTCGAGTCCGGTTAAGTGCTGCCCAATCGCGGCGCCTGCATAATCTATTGAGGCCGATAAGATCAGCGATCTGGCAGGCGCGGTGGATCGTCAGACGGATCATTGAAGATCGGCATTGACCTCAGAATGCTGGCCGCGGTTGCTTCCGCGTTTTGGCCGCGCTAGTATCCGCGCATGAAAACCACGAAATCCCGATTGCCGTATATCCAAGATCAGCTCACTTATTCCTTGGAAGAGGCCGCGGCGAAGCTGCGCCAGCGATCACCCTGGCCCGTACGCACGCTGATACGGGCAGGAAAGTTGCGAACGGTATGGGTTGGCCGTGAACAGATCATCTACCTCCAGGATCTTGTGAAGTTCCTGGCAGAGAGCGCGGAAAGCAAGGAGGGTAGGAACACGCCTTAACCGAGGGCAGTTTTCAGGCGCTTGAAAAATTCCTGCGCTTCTTTATTCGTCATGTACACCATCGCTGTGTAGCCAACGATTTCCTTCGCAGATCCCTTCGAGGTTTCCTTCGGAGGTTTCTTCGGGGAATTCGCAGCTTCCTTCTCTGCGCCCGAGCCGTCGCGACGAATCTCCCGCAAACTCAAAAAACGCTCGACCTCAGATGGTTGAATGCGTTTGCGCGACCGTGTATTCGCTCGAAATTCAGCGCAATTTTGTTATCGCGCAGGAGTCTGTAGCGAATCTTCGGATGCATCCCAAGGTGATCAGCAACCTGCACCGCCGATGGGCGCTTTTCCATTATCTGTCGACTGCCTTGAATGCCGTCCGCGTCCCGACACGTGCTTTCGCTTGATCCGGTGCGAAATAGCCCGCGGTGGTCTCAATGTCGCTGTGGCCGAGTAGATCGGACACGGTTTGCAAGTCACAATGCGAAATCATCATGCTCGCTTAGGTCCGGCGGAAACGATGCAGCGTGGGATCGCCTTCAATCGCCAACCTCGTCTTTTTCATCTTCGCGACGACCTTGTGCAATTTGGGAATCAAGTGCATATCCGGACCTCCTAGCGTGTTTGGAAATACCAGCAGACTTTGCGGACGCGGGCGCTTTCGACGTGCTGCAAGTCGGGTGAGAAGCACCCTGTCTTCGAGCGGAACAACTCGTCGTTCTTTATCTTTCGGCTTCCAGCGGTATTGAGGTTTCTCATCTATTGTTATTTGCTTCCGCTTCCAATCAACATTTGTCCACAGCATGTATGCCACTTCCTCGTCCCGGAAACCGGTTCGCAAGAAAGTGTGAATGAGATCTGCCTCTTCCAGCGTCGCCACGGACAACATGGATTTGACTTCTTCCTCCGAGTATCGGTCTATATTTTGCTTCTTCTCCTAACGCGGGAAGTCCGACCAGTTCATCAAACCGGCGGAGCCTGGTCTGACGGTCTTCACGATTTGAAGACCTTGCCGGCCGAGGAACGCGCTGAGGTAGCGGAATCGCTTCGCAACCGTGTTGGCCTTCTTGTCGCGGGCACGCTTTTTAATCGAGCGATGCAGGTAGAGTTTATGTGCTTGCAAGACCTCACCGTTTATTTCGTCTATGAAGGTCGCTCCACAGTGGTCACGGAAGTCGTCTACGGCGACCTTGTGGGCTTGAAGCGTGGAGCGCGCCCTATCACCGCTCTGGACGTTATCCTCGAGATCGTGGATGTACTTCGCAGCAGCGTCCGCAATCCCGACTCGGCCATCGGAATTCTGTCGAAAGTCATGGACGAGAGCAGCGGGGCCGTGGATCGGCTCGAGGCCCATCCGCACTCTCGTATGATTCAGCTCGCGGTCGCGGTGTGCCGCGTACGCCGTGGTGATGTCTTTTACCACGGGCTCGACTTTGCGCCGGCCGTTCTGCCGGTAACGCAAATAGTAGCCATAAATTTTGCACTCCGGTTCAACGGGACGGTTCTTGCGAATCTCCACCGGTAGGAAAAGGTCGGGTGATGTTGTTCGCGCGAGGAACACGACTTTAGCTTCCATGCTCCCATGCTGGCGCGTCGTCAACGAGACCGCCAACGGATTTCAATAACCGCGGGTTTTATTGGACAATAAGCATTTTTCTGCGGAATCTAATAGACCGCACCAAACTCGGGGCCCGCGGGTTGCGGTCTCGCGCGACGCTCACACCGCGCGCACGAATTTCTTCTTTCCCGACAATTTTTGTATTCCGCACAATCCGAGATAGCTCAGTTTCCGGTAACGCGATTTCGCACGCTGAACGCGATGAAAGATGTTGTCCAAATGTTATCCAGATGTTATCCAAACCGGACATTCTCATTTTGCAGCGACAAGATGTTATCCAGATGTTATCCCGATGTTATCCAGTTCTGGACACCACCTTGTGATGGTATATATGATGCGTCGCGCGGCGGGCGCAATCTCGCAGACGAGAGGACTAAAATGGCAACCAAAAAGTCATCCAAGAAGTTGAAAGAGGGGAAAAAGCTCGCAGCCACCAAGCCTTTGACTCAGTCATTTCTCAAAATCTAGTCTGCCAACACCTCGTTTCTCAAGACGTCCTAGGTATCGGGAACAACAGCAAAATGAATCCGGCGATCGAACCTCGATTCGCTTGGTATAAGCTACGCCTCCGCTGCTTGCGCATTCACGGCTGGGGCGTGGAATCCTTCTTGATATTCATGCCGCGTTGTATATGATGTGCTGTTTTGATTTTGCAGTCGGTCCTGCGGTCCTATCGAATGCTTTTTTGCCAACGCAGCCAGGAGAGCAAGAGCGATGCGGATCAGGAAGCGCAATAGTGGTTCTGCAGCAACCCCGGCCCTGCTGTCGTTAATCCTCGTAGTTCTTGTAGGCGTCACCGTTTACGTTTTCGCGTCGAACTTGCCCTGGGCGGTCCGGCCGGCTCCGATCACTTCGGTTGGCAAGGAAATCGATCATCAATATGATCTGACCCTCGCCGTTACCGCCACGGTTTTCATCCTCTCGCAGCTCGGCCTGGCCTTCGCCGTCTTCAAATTTCGCGACCACGGCCAGAAAGCGCATTTCACGCGCGGGAGCAACGCCCTCGAAGCCATATGGACCACCGCTACCATCGTCCTTTTCCTCGGCCTTGGACTGATGGGCCACAAAGCCTGGGCGGAAGTGCGCTTCACTCCGGCGGCGCCCGACGCAATTCAAGTGGAAGTCACCGGCAACCAGTTCGTTTTCAACTTCCGCTATCCCGGGCCCGATGGAAAATTCGGCAAGCTCGATCCAAAGCAGATCAGCGCATCCACCGGCAACCCGCTGGGCATTGACGCCAATGATCCCGCGGGCAAAGACGACATCGTGGTTCCCACGCTGACGGTTCCGGTGAATCACGAAGTGAACTTGCTGATCCGCTCGCAAGACGTGATTCACAATTTTTACGTGCGCGAGCTGCGCATTCAGCAGGACGCCATGCCCGGCATGGTCGTGCCGCTCCACTTCACGGCGAATACTATCGGCCAATACGAAGTAGTCTGCACGCAGCTCTGCGGCCTCGGCCACTCTCGCATGCACAGTTATCTGAACGTAGTCTCCGACGCGGACTACGACGCATTCCTCAAACAGCAGGCGGCCGGCCAGTGATCTTATCCGTCATGACCCAATCCATGATTTGTTCGACGGACCAGCCAGTGAACCGGACCCAATTTCCAGGAGGCCACGCATGAGTTCGCACGCGCACGCCGGTGGATCGACTGTGCACGCCCCAATGGCGGAGCCCAGCGGTTTCATCCGGAAATATATTTTCAGCGTGGACCACAAAGTCATCGGCATTCAGTATTTCCTGTTGGCGCTGACGGCGGTGGTCATCGGCATCGTGCTCTCGCTGCTGATGCGCTTTCACCTGGTATGGCCCAACGCGACGCTGCCGTTCGTCAGCGGCGGGCAGATGTCGCAAGAACAATACCTGGCGCTGGTCACCATGCACGGCACGATCATGGTCTTCTTCGTGCTGACCACCGCGCCACAAGGCGGTTTCGGCAATTATTTTCTGCCCATTCAAATCGGCGCGCCGGACATGGCTTTCCCCCGCTTGAACATGCTTTCCTTCTGGGTCACGTTTCTGGCCTTCGTTTCCATCATCGCCGCGTTCGTCGTTCCCGGCGGCGCGCCCATCAGCGGCTGGACGGGTTACACTCCTCTCAGCGGACTCGGCGAAATCACCGGACCCGGCGAAGGTTGGGGCCAGACGTTGTGGATCGTCAGCATCTCGCTCTTCTGCCTCGCGTCGCTGCTCGGCGCGCTGAATTTCATCGCCACTACGATTGACCTGCGCGCTCCCGGCATGAGCCTGATGCGCATGCCTCTCACTGTGTGGGGCTGGTTCGTCACCGCGATTCTGGGCTTGCTCGCTTTCGGCGTGTTGCTGGCCGGAGGAATATTGCTGTTGCTGGATCGTTCCGCGGGCACCAGCTTCTTCATTCCCGCGGGCTTGGTCGTAAACGATCAGCTGCAAGCGCACAGCGGCGGTTCGCCTTTACTCTGGCAACATCTCTTCTGGTTTTTCGGCCATCCTGAGGTTTACATCGCGATTCTTCCCGGCATGGGAGTCGCCTCGCACGTGCTCTCCACTTTTGCGCGCAAGCCGGTTTACGGTTATCGCGCCATGGCTTACGCCATCTGCGCCATCGGCTTCCTGGGTTTCATGGTTTGGGGCCATCACATGTTCGTCAGCGGCATGAGCCCCTATTCCGGCTTCGCGTTCTCGGTCTTGACCATGTCCATCGGCGTGCCCTCTGCCATTAAAACGTTCAACTGGCTCGGCACCCTGTGGGGCGCCAAGATTCAATTCAAATCGCCGATGCTATTTGCCCTCGGCTTCGTTTCGCTGTTCGTTTCCGGCGGGCTCTCGGGCCTATTCCTCGCGCAGCCTGCGGTGGACAACATGCTGCACGCCACTTATTACGTGGTCGCTCACTTCCACCTAGTGATGGGCGTCGCCGCCATCTTCGGAATTTTCGCCGCCACCTATTTCTGGTTCCCGAAGATGTTTGGCCGCATGATGAACGAGCCGCTGGCCAAGCTTCATTTCTGGTTCACGTTCGTCGGCGCCTACTGCATCTTCATGCCCATGCACTTCATCGGAATCGCCGGCGGCATCCGCCGTTACGCGGACGCCTCGGCCGTCGGATTCCTCGCGCACTTGCAGCCCGTGCACCAGTTCATGTCCATCGCCGCGTTCATCACCGGCGCGGCGCAGCTGATCTTCTTGTTCAACTTTTTCTATAGTCTGAAATTCGGCCCCAAGGCCTCCAAGAATCCCTGGGACGCCACGACTCTGGAATGGGACACCGATTCGCCGCCCCCCATCGACAATTTCGGCGGCCACTATCCCAGCGTCTATCGCGGGCCGTATGAATTCAGCGTTCCCGGCGCGGCGGACGACTTCATCCCGCAATGGCTGGAGCCGTCGCAGGTAGCGCGCGTAAAATAAAATGCAATCCCCCCGGTCGAAGCGCCAAGGCGTGCCGGGGCGTAACCGCGGTTCGGAGTAATTGAGTGCCAGACACAATCGTCACCGAAGAAATTGAGCTGATTCATTCGGGCAAAGGCCCGGGCGGCGGAAATTTCTCCGGTGACGGCGGAAACGGCGGCGATGGCAGCGCTTCCTCTGGCGCCAGCAGAGTTCCGCAACGCGCTTACGTCACCGGGATGTTCATAGCGCTGGCCGGCATTCTGATGTTCTTCATGGCGTTTGTCAGCGCCTACATCGTCCGCAAGGGCATGCCCGCAAACGGCTGGATCCCGCTGCAAGTTCCGCGCATTCTGTGGCTCAACACTTTGCTACTACTCGCCAGCAGCTTCACCCTGGCCCGCGCGCACAACCGCTTCAACGCGCAGGACGAGGATGGTTTTCGCCACTGGTGGGCCACCAGCACGTTTCTCGGCATTCTTTTTGTCGTCGGCCAGATCCTCGCGTGGCGCCAGCTCGCCGCGCAGGGAATATTCCTTGCGACCAATCCCAGTAGCAGCTTCTTTTATGTTTTCACCGCTGCGCACGGCGTGCACTTGCTCGGCGGAATTCTGGCGCTGCTGTACGTGCAGTTCCGCGCCACTAAGAAAGTCACGCGAGGCACGGCGATTGAAGTTGTCTCCATGTACTGGCACTTTATGGACGGACTATGGGTCTTCTTGTTTCTACTCCTCTACCTGGGAAGGTGAAGCGTGAGTGACACCGAATTCGAAGGCATAGTCGCGTCGCCGTGGTCCGGCGGCGCATCTCCCTTCGCGATCAATTCGAAAAAATTGGGGATGTGGCTGTTCATCATTTCGGATTCGCTTACGTTTTCGGCCTTGCTCATCAGTTACGCGTACGTCCGTCTGGAAACACCAGACTGGCCGCGCCCGTTTGAGATTTGGCCGGCCATCGCGAAATCTTCGTTGATGACGTTCGTGCTACTCTCCAGCAGCTTGACCATGGTGCTGGGCGTAAACGCCGCATTCAACGGCGACCGCAAGAAAACCGTCCGCTACCTGATCGCCACCATCGTTTGCGGCCTGCTATTCGTCGGCATCCACGCCACGGAATGGGTCACTCTGATCGGCGAAGGCGTCACTCCCTGGTCGAATCCCTGGCATCCCTTCGTGCCGCTCTTTGGAGGCACGTTTTTCGGCCTCACCGGACTGCACATGCTGCACGTCACCATCGGCGTGGTTTATCTCGCGATCATCGCCTGGGGCTTCGGTAAAGGAAAATACACCGCCGAGCACGTGGAAGTCAGCGGCCTGTACTGGCACTTCGTGGACCTGGTCTGGATGTTTATTTTCCCGATGGTCTATTTGCTGAGCGTCAACCCGAAGTAACAAGGAGCGAGCGAACCGATGAGCGCACACGGACACACCGCAGAGCTCAGCCACGAGCACGCCGTAGGTACCACAAAACTTTTCGCTACGGTTTGGGTCTGGCTGCTGTTGCTGACGATCGTGGAAGTTTATCTGGCTTACTTGCGCCTGCCAGTCCCCATAATGATCACCATATTGGTGGGCCTCTCGCTCATCAAAGCGGCGCTGATCATTTCGTATTTCATGCACATGCGCTTTGAGCGTCTGGGCCTATTCCTGCTGCTGATCCCGGCCATGGTGTTCTGTATTTGCATGATGCTGATCATGTTCTTTCCGGATAGCATCCGCCTGATGCAACTCCGGCCGCATTGACGCGCGGTCGCACGCGGCAGAAAGTCGCACTGGAAAGGCGCGCTGGCTGTATGGGGTTGCTGTAAACTGCGAGTGGAAGAAACGCGGGAGAATGAAGTGAAGAATGACGTCTTAATTCGCGCGGCGCTGCTGCTAACTTCCAGCGCGGCTCTGGTCGCGCTGCCCGTTCCGCACGTTCACGCGCAAAGCTGCGCCTTGTGTTACCAAGCCGCGGCAGCCTCTGGCTCGCAAGGCGGCGCAGCCCTGCGCCACGGCATTTTGCTCTTGTTCGTACCCGCCATAAGCTTGTTTGTAGGAATCTTCGCCCTGATTTACCACCGCCGCAACGTTACGCGCTGATTCCACGCGTTTCGACCTGGAGCGCTGCAGCGGCGGATGCCCAATCCGCATGGCATCCGCGCTGCGATTCACGCCCAGCTCCACACCGCTAGCTCTTCGGTTTGTGCAAATCGGTGCAGATGGCCACAGCGCTGTTCGGATCCACGGCGCCGTCCCCTTGTTCCACATGCTGGATTTTTCCTTCCTTGTCCACCACGATGGTCGTTCGCTGCGCCCACTCGTATTTGTCCCCTTGCACATCGTACGGCTTCAAAATCCCGTACGCGGTGAGGACTTTATGATTCATGTCGCTCAGGAGAGGAAAAGTAACTGCGATCTGCTTTGCGAATGCGGCGTTTGCGGCGGGGCTGTCAATGCTGATTCCCAGTACTACGGTGTCGCTTGCTTCCAGCTTGGCCCTATCAGCCTGATAGGCCTGTAATTCCTTGGTTCAGCCACCGGTAAACGCCAGAACGTAAAACGCCAGAATGACGTTTTTCTTGCCGCGGAAATCACTCAGCTTCACCGGCTTCCAGTCATTCGCCAGCAGCGTGAAATCCGGTGCCACGTCTCCCACCTTCAAATTCGTCTTGGCAATGGTATCTTCCTGCGCCGCGGCGGAGAATTGGCCCGCCAGCCCCAGCAGCAGAAGTAGCCCGACGACGGCAGTCACGATCCTTTTCATCGCTTATCTCCTTGTGAGTTTTGCAAACTGCGCAGCGTGATTATAGCCGCGTTGCGCTTTGTGCTTGTAACGGCGATGTAATTTTTGCGCCGGAAGCGCACTAAGGATTTCGCTGTTCCTTCCCCGCACATTCCCTATAATTCGTCAGTCACACCAGGGGCACGAACGAAGTGTTTGCCGATCGCACCCATTGGAATCTGAAAGCCAATCCGCTGAGCGAGGCTCTTGCCCAGCATCGCGCGGCAGGCAGGCCGTTGCTCGATCTCACGATTTCGAATCCCACTGAATGCGGATTCGACTACGACGGTGGCGCCATCCTGCAAGCCCTCGCGAATCCTGCTAGTCTTGCGTACGATCCGGACCCGCGCGGCCTGCTGGGAGCGCGGCAAGCAGTTGCCGGTTACTACAGGGCGCGCGGCGTGGAAGTCCCGGCCGACAGCACTATCCTCACCACGAGCACCAGCGAAGCCTACTCCTTCGTCTTTCGTACGCTCTGTAATCCCGGCGACGAAATCCTGATCCCCGAGCCCAGCTATCCGCTCTTCGCATTCCTCGCCGATATTCAAGACGTAAAGCTTGTGCGCTATCCGCTCGATTACGATTACGGCTGGCAAATTAATTTCCACGCCTTAGAGCAGGCCATCACTCCGCGCACTCGCGGAGTGATCGTTGTCCATCCCAACAATCCCACGGGTCATTTCACCAAACCTCATGAGCTGGAAAAGCTGAACGAAATTTGTTCCTCGCGCCATCTGGCAATCATCGCCGACGAAGTGTTTCTGGATTTCACGCTGCAAGGGGACCAATCGCCATTCACCTTCGCACGAAACACCGCCGCCCTGACGTTCACCACGAGCGGCCTATCCAAAATTTCCGGCCTGCCGCAGACAAAAGTCGCCTGGCTCGTGACGTGCGGACCCGAGCGGCTGAAAGCGCAGGCTCTCGCCCGCTTGGAAATCATTGCAGATACCTATCTTTCGATGAACGCGCCGGTCCAGCACGCAATTCCGGCGCTCCTCGATCAACGCCAGCCGTTTCAATCGCAGCTGCTCGGCCGCGTGCGAAAAAATCTGGCACAGCTGGATCACCTACTCGCGACCCAGAAATCCTGCGCCCGCCTCGCGGTGGAAGCCGGCTGGTATGCCGTGTTGCGCGTCCCCGCCACCCGCTCGGACGAAGATCTGGCCATCGAGCTACTGGCCCAAAAAAATGTCTACGTTCATCCAGGCCATTTCTACGATTTCGCGTCCGAAGGTTACTTGGTAGTCAGTCTGATTACGCGCGAAGAGGAATTTGCGGAGGGAGTGAAACTCTTGCTCGCGACATTCTAGCGGTCAACCAAAACCACTAACGACACCGTACGAATCCTCGGATCCGTCGCCATGCATGCAGCGAAAGCAACCTTAACGCAACCGGCCCGGTGGATCCGCCGTCTCCGGAATCCTAACCTTCAAGCCTGGCCCCGTGCTCTCCGGCTTCTTGGACGGCACCGGTTGCGGAATGCCAATACCACGATTCATTTCCAAATGCTCTTTGGCGCAGCGCGGGCAATATCCCTTGCCGTTTTCGTCGTCGCGCTGGCTGGCCAACTCGTAGCAGCCGCAGACGCAATCGCAATATCCTGTGATCGAAGCTGTCTTGATCGGTATCAGCGCCATGCAAACCTCTCCCGTGGTCGTTGCGAGGGAATCATACCTAGGCGCCGTGCAGCGCGCAAGACTGCGCAAGGGAACGCAAGGGAACTGAAGCAAGCGGCCAAAAAAATCAGGCCCGCTCCATCTGCGTCATGCGGAACGGATCCCCGATCTTTTCGTGCAATTCCATCCACACGCGGTCGGGATGCGACAAAAATACTTCCACAACTCGCGGATCGAATTGCTTGCCAGAAAATTTCTGAATCTCCGCGCGCGCCGCGGAAATCGGCAGCGCCTTGCGATAAGGCCGGTCGGAAATCATAGCGTCCAGCGTATCCGCCACCGCGAAAATTCTGGCCCCCAGTGGAATCTGTTCGCCCTTTAGTTTCCGTGGATAACCCGACCCGTCGTAACACTCCTGGTGCGACAGCACAATCTCCGCCGCTTCCTTCAGGAAGGGAATCCGCTCCAGCACCGAAAATCCGATCTCGCAGTGCTTGCGCATAATCTCGCGCTCTTCGTTGGTCAAAGGTCCAGGCTTGCGCAAAATACTGTCCGGCACGCCCATCTTTCCGATGTCATGCAGAAAAGCGCCGCGCGCGATCTGCCGTAATGCTCCTGGATCCACGCCCATGGACCGCGCGATAGTAATTGTAAACGCCGTCACGCGCTGGCAATGGCCTTCGGTCTCCGCATCTTTCGCGTCCAGCGCGCCGCCCAGCGCCTCCAGCGTATAGTCATAAGATTGCTCCAGATCCTGCAACGCGATGGAAAGCTGCTGCGTGCGCTCCGCCACCAGGTGTTCTAGGTCGCTCTGGTAGGTGCGATTTTCCATCACCAGCCGGCGGTGCTCCAGCGCGCGCCGCACGCTCAGATGCAGCTGATCTTTTTCGAATGGTTTCAGAATGTAGTCGTAAGCGCCCGCGCGAATTGCCTGCAGCGCGATGGAAATATCGTGCATCGCCGTGACCATAATCACCGGTACATCCGGATCTTCATTGCGAAGCTCGGCCAGCAATTTCAGCCCATCCATTTCGGGCATCACGATATCGCTCAGCGCCAGGTCGAACGTATCCTTGCGAAAAGCGTCCAAAGCCATGCGCCCGTTCGAGCAGACGGTGCAATGGTATCCTTGCGCTTCCAGCAGAGTCGAAACGACCTCGCGAATTGCTTCTTCGTCGTCCACTACCAGGATTTTTTCCGTTTCCACGATGGGCTCCCGGGAGTCTCCATTATAGGGCCTGCCCATGAGCCCGAAATGCCTATTTGACGAATCGAATAGCGGCGTGCTGCATTGCACAATAGTCGTTTTGCACGCCCGCCCGGCGACGTCGCCCGCAGTAGCGCAGGCGATTTCCGCCTCCTCTCGGCGATCAATCGGCGACCTGTGCCCCAGCGCATGGGAATGCTCGTTCGCGGACCCGACGAACCGCGCCAGGTTCGCCTCGATTCGCACAGCGAGATTCCCAACCAACTCGGTGAGCCGCCTCAGAGGGTTTTCTTGATTGCAGTTTTTCCGAATGAATCCGCAGGGACGGGGTCCGCTAATGGACACGGAATTCGAAACGCGAACCCGCTCGCTCGAATTGCTGCATCCAGGGCTCGCGGGGGACATTTTCTGCACCGCCGTCATCAGCCGCTCTAGACGCCCGCGATCTCTTACCAGCCCTGCAAGGAAGCCCTCGGCAATACGCTCCCGCTCTGCATGCATGTGCCGCTCAGTTTCCCCCGAAGCCTTGCGCCGCAGAGCATCGTCGTCCAGGTTCCTGAGCGCCTGCCGCAACTGCGGAAAATGTTGCGCGTGCAGCGCCAGCAGGTCTTCCAAGCGTTGCCCGCCGCGCTCTCCGATTTCTTCGGGCAGAGCGGCTGCAACGCGACCTACGCCAGCTGCAGCACTCCATTGGTTCCGCTTGTCATGCAGCAAATCGCCAGCAGGCTCATCTCCTACCTCGCCTTGCGTCGATGTTAAGTGCGTGGGCTCTGATCCTATACTGCCATTTACCACATTACTGTTGACGCTGACGTTTACTAAGAGTAATATGCCGCCAGTTGCTGCAAGACAGTAGGCCAAGCTCAGGGAGAGCGGCGTGGAGTCCCTCGAACGCTTCGCGCAAAATCAGCGCATCATCGAAGAGTTCGTCTCACAGTGGCTGGTGGCCATCCCCACTGCCCTGGGCCGCCTTGCGCACGTGGCTATGTTGCGCGACATTTACACTGGCCGCTATCATCATCCGATTCTTCAGGACGCTTACTCCGAGCCCGCCGTCCATCAATCCCTCCTTTACTGCCACGAGGAGCTTTTCGAGAAGGTCCTGGAAGATAATTTCGAACAGCAGGAATGGGATTTGCGCATGTGCTTCGCGGGCATGGACGCACCGCCGGCCGAAATTGCGCAGCGCTGGCTGGAAGTAGATCTGTTTCGCTTGTTTGTTCCCTTCGGCACGCCTCCTTATCTTCGTGATCTTTTCTGCTCCAATTTGCGTGTGATCCTTGGGTTACTCGTTTCCGAAGAATCCGTGGTTCATACCGCGGCGTAACATTTTCCCCTTGCCGGTATTATCTGCTGGAAACCCCCCGCATGTTTGCTAGCATCGAACTATGGTGACTACGCCGGTTCGTGAATGGTTCCGCGATCCCTTCAAGCGATTGCTGTTCGAACTCGGCGCCGGCTATTACGCGCGTAAACTCGCCACCGGTCCCGAAGCGGACTTGCGCAGCGAGTTTCTGCAATCTTTGCAGCTGCCCGTTTCGGGCAATGGCCACGGTACCATCAGAGTTCTGGACGTCGGTTGCGGCCCCGGTCACGTGGCACGCGCGCTGGCTCGCAGCGGTTACGCGGTAACGGCCGTGGACCGCAGCCGCCGTCTGTTGCGAATTGCCAGGCGGCTGGCGACGCGCGAACGCACTCCTGTGCAATTTCATTTATCTCCTGTGGAAAAACTTCCGTTCGCGGATTCATCCTTCGATTATTGCTATGCCACCGGCGTGGTCTATTGGGTCGAACATCTCGCGGCGACTCTCGCCGAAATGGTGCGAGTCACTCGCCCGGCTGGAATGGTCGCCTCGCTTGATCCCCACGCATCCATGTCCGTCAGCAAAATCCTGGCTTACGCTCGCGAAAAATGCATCAACGCGCGCGACACGCGGAAGCTTGTCGCCTGGGCCACTTCCGCGCAACTCAATCGCCGCTTTGAGGAGGGCCACCTGCGTCGCGTGCTCACCGACGCCGGGCTGCAGAGTCTCAGGTTAGAGCAGCGCTTCGGCGGCATGGTGTGGTTCTGGAAGGGAACCGTGCCAGCGCGAGTGTGAACCGTTGTCGCCCCACAATTCTTGCGCGAACGTTCTTGTGCGAAAAGTTCCGGAGGTTTGAATGAAATTGTTTACACGGCGAACGCATAGTCGGATGGGAGCCAAGCGATACATTGCCTTGGCGCTGTTGCTGGCGTGCGGCATCGCATTCGCCGCCCGGCGCCCGGCCGTTTCGCTCCAGTCCGTTGCCGCCGTGCAGCCGAAAACTTCGTTGCAGACCGCTCCAGCCTCCAGCCCCGATTTCATCAAAGCCGCCGACGAAGTTCTGGCGCAGATGAGTAAGATTCTGGATCTCCCGATCAAGGAGCCGCTCAAGAAAACTCTGCGCTCCAAGCAGGAAGTCCGCGACTACCTGATTCGCGAGGACAAAGAAGACAAAAAGGATGCCGAGCGCTACGCCGACGACAAGACACTGGAAGCTTTCGGCCTGATTCCCAAGGGTTTTCCGCTGGATTCTTTCATGCTCGATGTTTTGACGGACCAGGTTGCAGGCCTCTACGACCCCAAAGCCAAGGAATTTTACATCGCGGATTGGATTCCTGCTGACGAGCAGCGCACCGTGATGTCTCACGAGCTCACCCACGCGCTCGAAGATCAGTCCTTCCACATTGATTCCTGGATCAAGGCCGCGCGTCCCAATGACGACGCTGAGCTTGCTCGTGACGCCGTCAGCGAAGGCTCGGCGATGGCCGCCATGGTTGACTACGAAATGCTCGACCAAAAAGTCAGCGTGCGCGACGTTCCAGACGTCACTTTAATTATTCGCGCCGGCGCACTAAGCGAAATGGACAAAGATCCCAATCTCGCGAAGGCCCCGCTCTACATTCGCGACGAGCTTCTGTTTCCATACCTTGCCGGCACCGGCTTCACGCAGGAATTTCTGAAAGCGCACACCGGATGGCAGGATCTCCACCTGATTTTTCAGAATCCCCCTGTATCCACGCAGCAAATCCTGCATCCCGATCTGTACCTGCACGGTGTGAAACCCGAAATCGTCGCTATGCCGGAATGGAAAGGCCTGGTTCCGGGCGACTGGAAGCTGCTGGAAGAGAACACTATGGGAGAATTCGGCGTCGCGGAAATTCTGAAACAGTTCCTCGACGAAAATCGCGCGGAACTGCTTGCGCCGGCGTGGAAAGGCGATCGTTACGCGGTATTCGAGGACGCCAAAACGAAGTCAACTTCGTTGGTGTTTCGCCTGGCGCTTGATAATCCCGAAGACGCGGCGCGTTTCTTCGGACAGTACAGCGAAGCGCTGGAGCACAAATACAAAACGCGCTCGGAACTCTTCCGGCGCCCCAATTTTTTTGAGTTTCAATCCGAATCCGGCGGAGTTTTCTTGCGCTGTGTCGCGACGCACTGCCTCACGGTGGAAGGCGCCACCCGCGAGACATTCGACAAGATCAATCACGCCATCGGCTGGGAGCCGGCGCCTCCGGCACTGGCTGCGCCTTCCGCGCCCGAGAGCATCACGTATCGCTCAGCGCCCGTTGCGCCCGGCCGCGTCGGCGCGCAATAGCCGCACGATTGAGGTCACGGCGAAGCCATCTAGAAACAGATTCAGCGCACCATCTTAGTCATTCAGCGAAAGTTCCATCGTATCCGCGCGGTGCACCACCATCAGTGTCTGATCGTCCGCCTGCTTTCTGCCGGCGGAATAGCTCTGCACATCCTTCATGCAAGCCGCCGCGAGTTCCTGCGGCACCCATCCATGCCGCTCGCCCGCAACATTGGAAAGCCGCGCCGCGCCGTATTCTGCGCCAGACGTATTCACAGCTTCGGAAATTCCGTCGGTGTAGAGCAGCAAGCTATCGCCACGCTCCAGGCGCACGCGCTGCACCGTGTAGCGGCTGGTGGAAAACATTCCCAGCGGCACGCCCGTCGAACAGACTTGCCGCACCCCATCCTTGGCGATGAGCAACGCGGCTAAATGTCCCGCGCTGCCAATTTCGATTTCGCCGCGTTGCCCCGCGCGTCCGCAAATCAGCGTCGCGTACTGCCCCGCGATCGTGCTCTGGCAGAAAACGCTATTGGCCACTTCCAGCAGCTTATCGAGCGTCAGGCCCACGCCCGCGAGGCTCCGGAACATCGCGTGCAAGTGTGTCATCAGCAGGGATGCCGCCACGCCTTTTCCGGCCACGTCGCCGAGCAGGAAAACCAGTTCGCCATTCTCAGCGGCCGGAGGAATTAAATCGCAATAATCGCCGCTCACCATTCCTGCGGGCTTGTACTGATAATGTACGCGCCAGTCTCCATGACGCAGATCCGTTCGCGGCAGCAATCCCCGCTGCACGCGCGAAGCAAGTTCCAGATCGCGCTCCAGCGCGCGCTGTTCGTCGCTCGTCAAGTGATCCAGGCACAGCCGCACCAGCGGATCGGCCAGCAGCCGGTCTTTTTCCACGGAATCATGGCACTCGGTACAAATTCCGTACGTTCCGTCATCCATCCGGTGCAGTGCGGAATCCACTTCGCCCAGCAGCTCAACGAGCGACTCCGCCGGAGCTGCCGCCAGGGGCGACGCGAGCACGGCATTCAATTCCGTGCGACGTTTTTCCAGCTGTTCGCGAATGTATGGATCGCTCACTCCGCTCATTTCCTTGGCCTCCGCGTCCGAGCTTCGCTGCATGCGTACCGTCGCGCTATCTGTTTCCGGCATGAAAACTCCCTTTGCCCCGTTCCGCCGACTGCTCCACCATTGGATTCCTAGTCTCGCGCCCACGACTCTGGATTAATGGTGTCCAGCAGGGTCCCACCAATCGTCTGCTCGGCCCGCACATGGCGGTCCAGGCGTTTCAGCCGGTGCTCGAAATCGCTCCTGTAACGCCGTAGCAGCGCAGCGCTTAGCCCCGCGCTCCGGTTGGCTGGGCGCAGCTCGGCCAGTGCCTTGCGCACCAGCACCGCCGCACGCTCCGGTTCGCGAGCCTGGCGCTCGTAATGAATCGCCAGCTGTTTGTAAGCCTCCAAACCCTCGCGCGACCCGCCCACAATGCTTTCCCAAAGCTTCAACGCCAGCGGCAGATCGCCTTCGCGCTTTGCCAAGCGCGCCAGCGATCGCCGTGCGGCCCGGTCCGTTTCCGCAGGGAGCAGCGCGTCAAGCGACTGCGCATAATGTCTCCTCGCGCGCGCCGTGTCGCCGCGTCGCTCGCAAATGCGCGAAACGCCGAACAATTCCAGCCCGTCTGTGCCATCCGTTTTCGGGTCAGCAAGCACCGCGACGATCCGGCTCGCAAGTCCCGCTAGGCCCCGCAGGTCCATTTGATTGTGCAGAAATATCTGCACCAGCGGCTCCGGCGACCCCCCGCGCAAATAATCGAAATAAAATTGCGGAATCATCTCCGAAATCAGGTCCGCGCCGCGATTCCACCCCAGCACGTGCTTTTCAAGTTCCGCCAGCCGCACCGATCCCAAGCGCGCCCGCCACAAGTTCCGCGCCGGGTGCAAAAAATCCAGATGCGCCCGCGGCGCCACCGCCCGGATTTTCCGCGTCATGCGATAACGAGTTTCCAGCAGGGGCCAGTCAAACGATTTTCCGTTGAACGTCACCAGCACCGGCCGCTCCGCCATGCGCTCCGCCAGCGTCAGCAGCAAGGCGTGCTCTTCGCTCAGCTCGCGCATGAAAAACTGCTCCACTTCCAGCCCGCCCGCGTCCCACCATGCGATACCAACCATGAACGGGTAAGTCCCGGTCCCGCCCATCAGCCCCGTCGTCTCTGTGTCCAGAAAAAGCCATTGCCGCGGGTCGCTCGCCTCCGCGCAGGCTCCCGGCGCCAGCAGCCGCAGCGCCTCCGCGTTCACCGAGCCTTCCGGCGGCTCGTACCCGATCGCCTCCGAAAACCATTTGCGCACCGTCAAGTGTTCGCCGAAGGAGTTGCTCAGCGCTTTCGCGTGTAGCATTTCCGCAAGCCTCTGCGCTCCGTCAGGAAGCGCAGGCGAAAATCCACGCACGCCGTTCGCAGCAGGCTCCGCCGCAGCATTTTCTGCCGCAACGCGAGCCTTGCGCGCCGGGCGCAGCGCCGCCAAAGACGCGAGTCGGTCCCGTGCACTCATCGTCAATCAATCTCCCGTTTCACTCTGCGTCCTCTGCGTCTCTGCAGTAAGCAATTTTGAATGTACGCTCACGCGCACAACCGCTCCAAAATCGCCAGCGCCGCTTCCTTCGTCTTCTCGCATTTGTCGCCAGCAGGTCCCACGCACGAAGGGCACCCTTGCGCACAAGGACATCCGACAATCAATTCACGCGTCCGCAGCAACAAAATGTCATACACCCGAAATAACGGCTCACTGAATCCAATCCCGCCAGGATACGCATCATACAGATACAAATTAGGCTCGAAGAATTCCTTCATCTCCGCCGGATTATTCAACGCCGCCGTAAATTCCTGCCACTCGGTCTCGATCGCCGGACTCGCCGGCCGCTCGCCCACAGCAGTGCCCAAATCCCGCCCGTCGCACATCAGCAACAAAGTAGCCATGGAAGCCATCGCGTAGAGCAATCCCAGAATCCCGTTCTGCCGGTCAGAGAGCGCATAAGGCAAGTTGGCCAGCAGTTTGCGTTGCAGCGTGATCCAGAACGCCGTAGTGTGCATCTCGTTTTCCGGCAGCTCCAGTTTCCCCGCGCCGACATTTTCATTCGTGAAAAATTTGATCTTCTTGAATCCCACCACTTGTGACCGCACCAGCACATCGCCATGCGCCCGCGCCGCCGGCCCCGCGGTTCGCTTTTCCTCCGCAATCTCCAGCACGCGCACCTGCGTATAGCGAATCGCATCCGTGTAGTAATCCACGTTCACGCTTTTCACATACGCCTTCCGCTGCTCAAAATCCAGCCGCTCCACATGATATTGCTGGCCCTGGTGCAGATAAATTGCCTTGGGATGCACGGTCGTCAGCGCCGATGAAAAATCCACTTCGCCAATCACCTCCGGCTCGCCGTCTTCAGCGCCAATCGTCCCGCCGGTCCTATCAATAATCACGAAATTGTCAGACGTCACCGAACGCAAGCTCACCGTATCCGCCGGATAAGCTTCCTGCACCCAATGCCAATTCCCGCCGCTGCGATGCAGGAATCCCGCCTCGCCCATTCGGTCGCACAAGCCCGCTAGGTCCAGGTCGCCAAAGCGTTCCTTGGGCCCCAGGGGCAGCTCGAACGCCGCGCATTTCAAATGGTTGACCAGAATTTCCAGATTATCCGGCTGCACGTAAGCATGCTCGGGCGAGCGCCCGAAAAAATAATCAGGGTGCTGCACAATGAATTGATCCAGCGGCGTCGATGACGCCACCATCACCGCGCAAGACGTTCCGCTTCGTCGTCCCGCGCGCCCCGCCCGCTGCCACGTGGAAGCGATCGATCCGGCATAACCCGCCATCACGCTCGCATCCAGCGAGCCAATATCAATTCCCAATTCCAGGGCGCTCGTCGCCACCACGCCGCGAATCCGTCCGTCGCGCAAGCCGCGCTCGATCTCGCGGCGCTCACCAGGCAGGTAACCACCGCGATATCCGCGCACAGGCTCCGCTGCTCCCGGACCGGGCCGATTCGCCTGCTGCAAATAAGTGAGCAGCACTTCCGTATGCAGCCGGCTGTTCGCAAACACAATGGTTTGCAGTTTGCGCGCCAGCAACTCCTTCGCCACGCGAGTCGTCTCATTCAGATAGCTGCGGCGAATTCCCAAATTCCGGTTCACCATCGGCGGATTGTAAAAAACAAAAAGCTTCTCCGCCGCCGGCGCGCCGTTTTCCTCCACCACCTGCACCGGCTCTGCGATCAACTGCGCCGCCAGCTCCCCCGGATTGGCGATCGTCGCCGAACAGCAAATAAACTGCGGCTTCGACCCATAAAATTCCGCGATGCGCGCCAAACGCCGCAGCACGTTCGCCACATGGCTGCCGAAAACTCCGCGGTAGGTGTGCAATTCATCCAGCACGATGTAACGCAAATTCTCAAACATACGCGTCCACTTGGTGTGATGCGGCAAAATTCCCGTGTGCAGCATGTCCGGGTTCGTCAGGATCACGTGGCCGCGCTCGCGTATCGCCCGCCGCGCGTCGCTCGGCGTGTCGCCGTCATAGGTAAACACGCCAAAGCAATCATCCAGCCGCTTCGCCAGATCGTGCAGCTCCGCCAATTGATCCTGCGCCAGCGCCTTGGTGGGGAACAGGTACAACGCGCGCGTGTCGACGATTTCGAGCACCGCATTTAGCACCGGCAAGTTGTAACAAAGCGTCTTGCCCGAAGCCGTCGGTGTCACCACCACGAAATTTTTCCCCGCGTGCGCCCATTCCGCAGCCGCGGCCTGATGCGTGTAAAGTTTTTCGATCCCCTTGGCGTGATAGGCCGCAGCCAATTCCGGCCGCACCCAAGCGGGCATCGCGCGGAACTGCGCCTCGCGCGCCGGAATGTGCCGCACCGCCGTCAGCACCTCATCCGCACGATAACGCGCGACCAGCGCCCCCAGCGCCTCCTGCACCGCGTCCAAAGTCGTGCTCGCGCGAACCGCCAACCCGCCAGCCAATCCCCCCGCTAAGCCTCGCCCAGACGCGGCCATCACTACCTCCCCATGGAATTGCCGAGCTCCCGCCCATCCGCAGTCTTTCGCCTTTTATTCGCTGAGGCTACCACGCGGCATGGGCCGGCGCAACCTTAGTCTCGCTCCATAATTTCCACCGTCGGCGCGCGATGCCGCCGTAATCCACACCAAGACCGTCCGCCCCTAGCCATTCCCCACCAAATTTTGCTATACATAAAGCATGGCTCACGACTTTCTGATTTTCGATTTCGGCACCAACGAAGAAGTAGCGCAGCAAGCTCGTCACAAAGTAGAAGGCTGGACGCAAGGTTTCCGCCTCGGCAAGAAAATGCTCCTGAAGTTCGAGCGCGAAGCCGCCGACGATTCCGGGGACTCCGCAACAGCCGAAAAGCCGTCAGCCTCCAAGAAAAAGTCCGCAACAAAGGGTGACGCAGCGGAATCCGGCGCCAAAGTGCGCGTCCTCGTCCGCTTGGATTTTTCCGACCACGAAAAACTCTCGCACCAGCGCTGGCTCGACCGCATCCCGACCGAAGAACCGTTCAAATCGGCGAAAGCGGAAATAATCCGCCCAGGCCAAGCGGGATTCGCCGAAGCCGCGGAACTCTTTGACCGCCTGTCCTAATGGCCACACGATGCCTGTCTGTTTTCCCAGTATTCCAAGGGCGATTGCCGCGCGCGTTTTTTTTCTTCGCGCCACGCATTTCGCTATAATGGCGTGTACCTAATTCCCGCGGCGTGCCTCTAAGGCGAGAGTGCCTGATGCCGACCCAGACAAAAACGAAATTAGCAAACTACGATCCAGCGAAATATCACGGCCTCGAGCGCGATGCGCTGATCCGCGTCTATCGCACCATGTTTATGTCTCGCCGTCTCGATGACCGCGAGATTCAGCTCAAACGCCAGAACCGCCTTTTCTTCCAGATCAGCGGCGCTGGCCATGAAGCAGTTCTCGCTGCCGCCGGGCTGGTCCTGAAACCAAGCTACGATTGGTTTTTCCCGCACTATCGCGATCGCGCGCTCATGCTAATGCTGGGCGTCACTCCCTACGACATGCTGTTGCAAGGGGTGGGCGCTAAAGCCGATCCCGCGTCCGGTGGCCGCCAGATGCCTTCGCACTGGGGTAATCGCGATTGCAACGTCGTCACGCGCTCTTCGCCCACCGGCACGCAATTTTTGCAAGCCGTCGGCGCGGCCGAATGCTCCTGTTATTTCGAAAAATTTCCCAAGGCCTTCGATAAAGCGCGCAAAGCCCCTATGGGCGCCACGGTCTCCTTTCACCCCGACGAAATTGTTTACGTCTCCGCCGGTGACGGCACCACCAGCGAAGGTGAATTTTACGAGTCTCTCAACACCGCCTGCGGCAAGCGCCTTCCGGTCCTCTATCTCATCGAAGACAACGGCTACGCCATTTCAGTCCCGGTAGAAGTACAGACTCCCGGCGGCAGCATTTCCAAACTCGTCAGAAATTATCCGAATTTGTACGTCGAGGAATGCGACGGAACCGACCCACTGGAAAGTTACGCTGCGCTCCGCCGCGCTGCCGAACATTGCCGCACCCGCAAAGGTCCCGCTCTCATCCACGCGCACGTCATCCGCCCCTATTCGCACTCGCTTTCCGATGACGAAAAGCTTTACAAATGCGAGCCCGAACGCTCCGCGGAAGCCCAGCGCGATCCGCTTCCGAAATTCGCGATGTTCCTGGTGCGCGAAGGCATACTGGAAGAAAGCGAAATCGAAGCGCTGGAAGCTGAAGTGGACCGCGAAATTATCGAAGCCACCGATCGCGCGCTTGCGGCCGAACTTCCAACGCCGGATTCGATTTACAAGTGGGTTTACTCGCCCGACGTAGACCCCGCCTCGCGTGATTTCGAAGCCACTCCGAAAAAAGAAGGCCATCCCAAGACGATGGTCGAAATGGTCTCCATCACCCTGCTCGACGAAATGAAACGCGATGAGCGTATCGTCGTCTTCGGCGAAGATGTTGCCGATTGCAGCCGCGAAGAAAGCCTCGCCACCGTAAAAGGGAAGGGCGGAGTCTTCAAAGCCACCGCGGGCTTGCAGCGAAAATTTGGCTCACAACGCGTTTTCAATTCGCCGCTGGCCGAAGCGAATATCGTCGGCCGTTCCATCGGCATGGCCATTCGCGGCCTCAAGCCGGTCCCTGAAATTCAGTTCTTCGATTACATCTGGCCGGCCATGATGCAGCTGCGCAACGAAATGGCCACGATTCGCTGGCGCTCCGCAGGGCATTTTAAATCGCCAGTCGTAATACGCGTCGCCATCGGTGGTTACCTCACGGGCGGCGCTATTTATCACAGCCAGTGCGGCGAAGTTACTTTCACCCATATCCCCGGTCTCCGCGTCGTGATGCCTTCCACCGCGCTCGACGTCTGTGGACTGTTGCGCACCGCGATTCGCTCCGACGATCCCGTGCTGTTCCTCGAGCACAAACATCTCTACCGCCAGCCCTACAATCGTTCGGAATATCCCGGACCCGACTTCACCGTGCCCTTCGGCAAAGCACGCATGGTGCGCGAAGGCACGGACATAAGCGTCATCACCTACGGCGCCGTAGTGCACCGCGCGGAAGTCGCCGCCGCCGAACTCGCCCGCAACGGAATCTCTGCCGAAATCCTCGACCTGCGTACACTCAGCCCCTACGACTGGGACTCGATCGCCACAACGGTTCGCAAGACGAATCGCGTCCTGGTGGCGTATGAAGACACGCGCTCCTGGGGCTACGGCGCGGAAATCGCCGCGCGCATTGCCGACGAATTATTCGACGAACTCGCCGCTCCCGTACGCCGCGTAGCCGCCACCGACACCTTCGTCGCCTACCAGCCCAGGCTCGAAGACGCGATCCTTCCCCAAACCGAAGACATAACCCGCGCCATCCGCGACCTGATGACCTATTAGCCTGGCCAGACCGTCCGGCATCTCCCACAGCGGATGAAACCTTTCCATTGCCCCGTTCGTATACTAAAGTAGGCTGACGAAGCTCGAGCCCCAACCGCTCGGGAGGGTAAAATTATGAATTGCCAAAATTGCCAGAAGGAAATCGCCGAATATTCGAATTTCTGTTACTACTGCGGCGCACGCCAGAACTCGAACGCCGCGCCCAGTGCCGCGCCGCGTCCCCAGAAGCGCCTGATGCGCTCCTCCACCGATTGCAAACTGGGCGGCGTCTGCGGCGGCATCGCCGAATATCTGGACGTTGATTCCACGATCGTCCGCCTGATCTGGGTAGTGCTGGTGATTTTCCCGTTTCCGCTAATCCCTGCCGTGCTCGGATACTTCATCGCCTGGCTGGTGATCCCGCAAGCGCCTCCGCCCATCCCCGTGGAATCGCCCGCGCAACCCGTCGCGCCCTCCGCGCCCGGGTCCGCCCAGACGGCCTAGGCGCTTTCTGAAAATTTCAGGCTGGCCCGGCGGCGCGCCGCCGGGTAATCTAATCGCGGTCTTTGCCTTTCGCTCGTCGCGAAAAAGATCCGCGCCGGTCGCCGTAAATCGCCTGGTCAATAGATACCAATCCCGCGCCCAGCGCGGCCAAAGTAAATGCTCCCACTGCCACGGCCAGCGGAAATTGATAGTTGTCCACCTTCGCCGGGTTCGAAATCAATCCGTGCACCTTCACCAGCGCCACCGCCATTTCCCCGGCCACCAGTAGTCCCGCCATCCGCGTGAATAATCCCACGATCAACAGGCAACCCCCAAAAAACTCAATCACGCCTGCGATGTAAACGAAATAAGCGGGGAATCCCATGTGCTCGAAACCCTGCATCGCTTCGTGCGTGTGCGTAAACAGCTTCGGATAACCATGAAACACCAGAATAATTCCCAATCCTAAACGCAGCAGCAAAAGCGCCAGCGGTTTCAATTTTTCCAGACTCTGCATTCCATCCCTCCGGCGGGCACAACCGCTGTTTCTTGCCGCGCGCACCGCATTGTATCAGAATCGAAAAACCCTCCCGCTGGCGCATGGGAACTTCCCCCACCTCGCCTGCCGGGTTGCGTAGCTCGGTTAGTGTAGAATCTTAAATCACGTAATTCATATCATGCCGCGATCGAAACGATTCAGTAACCGAACCAATCGCCTCCGACTCGGCGGCGTGCGGGCTGCGAGCATTATCTGGGGAGTTCGTCCGTGATTCGGAAAGTCCTATTGGGCACAGCGCTGCTTATGGTCCTGATCGTGGCCCTCTACGCGCGTTTTCACCATTCCACTCCGCCGCTGGAGACGGCCTACGCCGGCAGCCGCGCCGTCACTCTATACAGCACTTCGGCCCAAGTCCGCGAACCAGTCACCACGGTGAATTTCGGCGATCGCCTGGAAGTCCTGCAGAGATTTCAGAATCAGGTGAAAGTCCGCACCTCCACTGGACTCGTCGGCTGGACCGAGGAGGGAGATTTGTTGTCCGCGGATCTCTGGCAAACTTTGAATGACCTGGAAACGAAATCCGCCGCCATGCCGGTAGTCGCGCGCGGTCACACACGAGTTCTCAGCAATCTGCACATCGAACCGGGCCGCGATTCGCCGCGCGTTCGCCAGTTGAATAAAGAAATTCCCATCGAAATGATGGCGCGCCAGCCGGAACTGGTCTCGCCCGCCGCCATTTCCAGCTCCGAAGGGGAATCAGCAGACGCGCCCGCATCTGAACCTGCGAAACCCTCTGAGCGCAAGGCCGGCTCCAAATCAAATGACCGCAAATCCAATGCCCGCAAATCAAGCGAACGCGATTCCAACGAAAAGCCCGAGCCCAAAAAAGAAGATTGGTGGCTCGTCCGCGCGCATATCGCCGATCAGACAGTGCTCGCGGGATGGCTGCTAGGCCGCTTCGTGGAACTAGATGTCCCGTCTCCCTTGCCGGATTATGCCACTTCCGCGGGAATGCGCATCGTCGCCTGGACCGAGCTGAACCGCGTGCCCTCTGAATCCGGCAAACCTGTGACGCAATATTTGCTCCTCGGCACGCACGGCCCCGAAGGCCAACCCTGCGATTTCACTGCACTCCGCGTTTACACTTGGGGCAAGCAGAAAGACCGCTACGAGACCGCCTTGGTCGAAAGTAACGTCTGCGGCAAGCTGCCCATTCAACGCTTGCAGTCCGCCGGCCCCGAAGCGGACATCACCTTTTCCTTCCTCGATTCCAGCAATGGCGCGCCCGAACGCCGCACTTATCAAATGCATCAGACCATCGTTCGCCGCGTGAACGACGGCAGCGCCCGCAAGCGGCGCAAACCCACCCATTAATCACCGCGTTTCATCGAGCATCATTTGAACCCGCGCCAGCCGTCGAGTGCGATAAATTTGTAGTATGGCGAATCGTGCGATCGTTTTCGGTGCAGCCCTGCTTCTGTATTGTTCCGTCGCGCTCTCCGGCTGCTCGCAAGCCACTTCGCAGCCTCTGCCTTTGCCTCCGCCGCCCGCCGCCACTCCGGTCCTGAAATATATCGGCCAGTGGGGCGCCGCAGGCAATGGGCCAGGCCAATTGCAGCAGCCCTCCGGAATCGCCACGAATTCCCTGGGCGACATTTTCATCGTGGATTCCGGCAGTGCCTTCATTTCCAAATTCGCACCGGAAGGGAAGCCGCTTCTCTCTTTCCAGGAAGACGGCCTGAATCATCCCCAATCCGTCGCAGTGGACCGCGGCGGTGCGCTCTACGTCACCGACCCCGTCCGCAATAGCGTCTTCATTTTCATGCCCAATGGCGATCGCTACCTCGAGCTGCGCCTGCGAACGCGCCCTGTGCCTGGGAACGTGCTAAGCGCTGCAGTAGGCGATGACGGCCAGATTCACGTATTCGACCAACATGCGGGCAAAGTCTTCAGCTACACGTCCCGCTTGCGTCTGGTGCAAACCTGGGAGCCACGCGAAACTCTCCCCGGCGCGCAACACTTCGGTCCGCTGGTCGCAGGCCCCGATAATTTCCTATACCTCGGCACGCCCTCAGGCGGCATCATGAAACTCACCCGCCAAGGCCAGCTGATCACCGAGATCACCGCCGCGACCTCCAGCGGGACTACGGCAGCCACCTGGAATCCCAACGCAGGCTTCGCAGTCTGGAATAACTGCGTTTTCGTCATGGATTCCGATGGCCGCACGCTCCACGTCGCCAGCACCTCCGATGGCGCGGGTAAATTAGACATGGATCTCGCTCCGGAACTAGGCCAAGCCGCCCGCAAAGCGCCGGCGCTGGCCGTCAGTCCGCACGGCGAATTGCTCGTCCTCGACGCGCCCGAATCCCGTGTCCTGCGCTACCGCATCACCTTCTGACATTCCCCCTTCACGCGCTATCATTGCAGGTCCGAAATAACCGAGGTGTCTCCCATGGCCCTACTGCTTTCCGAAGCGGACGTGAAACAAATCCTCACCATGCCGCTGGCCCTGGCAGCCGTCGAAGATTCTTTCCGCCGCCTTGCCGACGGCTCCGCGCTGCTCCATTCCCGCCAACGCCTGCACATACCCGGCAAGAGCTATCTGCATTACATGGCCGCGGTAGACGCCACCAGCGGCTACATGGGCATGAAGATTTACACCAGCTCCGGCGTGGGTCTGCGTTTCCTCGTTCCGCTTTTCAGTGTGGATTCGGGCGAACTAGTTGCCCTGATAGAAGCAGATTACCTTGGCCAAATTCGCACCGGCGCGGCCAGCGGTGTCGCCACTAAACTGCTCGCCCGCGCCGACGCCGCCAAAATCGGCATCATCGGGACGGGACTGCAATCGCGCACTCAGTTAGAGGCCCTCTCGCTGGTGCGCCCTATCACCGAAGTCCGTGCCTTCAGCCGCAAAGCCGAGCATCGCGAATCCTTCGCAAAAGAAATGACCTCTCAACTAGGATTCCCGGTCGTCGCGGTCCCCTCCGCCCAAGAAGCCGTCCGCGGCGCCGATATCGTCGTCACTTCCACCTCCTCGACCGATCCCGTCCTCGACGGCAGCTGGCTCGTCTCCGGAATGCACATCAACGCTATCGGCGCCAATTTCCCGCAGAAGCACGAGCTCAACGGCGAAGCCATCCGCCGCTGCGACATCATCGTGGCCGATTCCCGCGAGCAATCGAAACTCGAATCCGGCGACCTGATTCAAATGTACGGCGATGACAAGCGTCGCTGGGCAAGCGTCACCGAACTGGCCGAAGTGGTCGGCGGGAAAACTCCCGGCCGCAGCAATTCCCGGCAGATCAGCCTGTTCAAGTCCAATGGGATCGCGATCGAAGACATCGTCGTAGCAGGCAGGATTTACGAATTGGCGCGCGAACGAGGTATGGGACGGCAGGTTCCACTGTGGGAAAAAGAAGCCCGCGCTGGAGAAGCACGCGGGGTTTAAACGGCGGAGGTCTAGACGGGTAAGGTTAAGAAGCGCGAGGTCTAGACGCGCGGCCCAGTGCGCAGCCTATTTAAATGCTTGAAAAGCGCGTCGCGCAGCCGCATTCGCGTATCTTCCGGCAGCGGTGCAGGCTCCGAATTGCAGAAAATCTGAATCGTCTGCCGCGTAGTGTCCACCACCACCCGGCAATCCTCGCAATTCTCCAAATGCTTTTCGATCGAGGACTTCAGCGACGGGTCCAGCGCTTCTTCCAGATAATTCGAGATTTCCCTGACGATGCTCTTGCAGTTCACGAATTCTCACTCTGTCGAAAGTATCGGTTTAATTTCTGGCGCAATTTCAATCGCGCCCGCAGCAACCGTGACTTGACGGCCGGGATTGACAATCCCAGCGCTTCCGCCGTCTCCTCGGTTGACAACTCTTCGATGTCGCGAAGTTGAAAAACGATTCGGAAAGGAGGCTCAAGTTCCGCAATTGTACTGGACAAAATCCCGCCCAGTTCGGCCTGCTTGTAGCGTTCCTCCGGCGAAGGACCCCAATCTTCCACCTCACGCGGCATTGTATCCTCGCCCGTGTCCACCTCTTCGTCCAAAGACACTTGGTTCGGCCGCCGCTTCCGCAGCTTCATCAGCGCCTGGTTCACCGCAATCCGCACCAGCCAGGTATAGAACCGCGAATTGCCCTGAAATTCACTCAAATGTTGGTAGGACTTCAGGAACGCTTCCTGCATCACGTCTTCGGCGTCTTCTTTGTTCTGCGTGATATTCTGCGCCAGACGGAAGATTTTGCGTTCGTAGCGGCCCACCAGCGTCTCAAACGCCGTAATATCGCCGCCCTTAGCTGCCGCGACCAGCGCGCCTTCGTCGTCCTTCACCACCTGCGAAGGCAGCGGCGTGCGCGGTTCCAACGGATTTAGTTTCGATGCGTTCATATGGGTTCGGTATCAGAGTAGCATAAATTGGCGATCCTCCGCGCACGTGCAGCATCAGGCCCCGCGCAAATCTCCAAATTTCAATGATTTAGCTCCGTGAAATTCTGCTTGCCGCCCCCGGATTCGATCTGTCCCAGGGTCATCGCCCAAGCAACACTCGCTCCGCCATGCTTGCGGACTAGGCAAGGGCTGGCGGATAATCGCTCCATAACGATGCGTCGCGGCAAGGCACGGGTTACACTTCAAAAGGACTGAATGCGCACACTGCCGGACTATCTCCGCAAAGGGATGAGAATGATTTTGGTCGGCGCCAATCCTGGCGACCGCTCCGCGCGCGTGGGCCACTACTACGCAGGCCGCGGCAATCAGTTCTGGCCAATCATGTACGAATCCGGCGTGATTCCCGAGCCGCTCAGTTACGAAGACGACCGCCGCATTCTGGAATTCGGCATCGGCATGACGGACCTCGTGAAGCGTCCGACCCGCGCCGTCGAGGAAATCGAGCGCCAGGAGTTCGCCGAAGGCCGCGTCCTGCTCGCGCAGAAGCTGGAAGACCTGAAGCCGCGCGTGGTGGCCTTTAACGGGAAGATGGTATACGAGAAATTCACCGGCCGCCCCTGCAAGCTAGGCCTGCAGAAGGAAAAACTCTACGGCGCGCAGGTTTTTGTCCTGCCTTCCACCAGTGGCTTGAATGCCGGCACGGAGCGCGGCGTGAAAACCCGTTATTTTAAGAAACTTGCGGCGCTGCTGAAGGCTCTAAAGGATTAGGGAGACCGCAAAGTATGGGAACCACACAACCAGCTGCCGCGCCGCTGGTAATGGAAGAACGCGCTGGTGCCGTCACGATCCTCCGCCTGAACCGGCCGGACAAGCTAAACGCTTTGAACCTGCAGCTCGCCCATGATTTGGTACATGCCTTACTGCGTGCTCAAGGCGACAGGGCCGTTCACTGCGTCGTCGTGACCGGAAATGGCCGCGCCTTCTGCGCCGGTGGCGACCTGGAATTGCTGCGCGATGCGCGCCAGCGCAAAGCCGCGGACGAAGTGGAAGCTCTGGTGACCGCCGGGAAAGAAATCGCCATCGCCATCGCGACCATGCCGAAAGTCGTGATCGCCGCGGTGAATGGTCCCGCTGCCGGCGGCGGCATGAACCTGGCCCTCGCAGCCGATATTCGCATCGCATCCGATCAGGCGCGTTTCGCGGAATCTTTCGCGCAGATCGGCCTGTTCCCCGATTTCGGCGGTACATATTTCTTGCCGCGCATCGTCGGCCCCACGCGCGCGGCCGAATTGTTCTATACCGCGCAGATGCTCTCCGCGGACGATGCCCTTCGCCTGGGAATTGTCAGCCGCGTGGTTGCCGCCGATCAGCTCGAAGCAGAAACCAAGAAACTCGCGGAAAGCATCGCCGCCGGGGCCGGTCTTGCGCAGCGTGATGTAAAGCACCGCATGATCGCCGAACAGCGCAAGGAACTCGAAGCCGCGCTCGATGAAGAAATTCGCCTGCAGCGGCACTGCTTCGAATCTCATGATTGTCTGGAAGGCCTGAACGCGTTCTTCGAGAAACGTAAACCCAATTTTCAAGGACACTGACGTTGGCACCAACACTAACCGGTCGGTGAATTTTGGCGGCGTATCGCGTCGCGCGCTGCGGCACCAGTGGAAACTGCACTCGGCGTCACAAACAGTTTCAGAGGATTAGGCTGCCATTCGCGAAAAATCGATTGAGCAATCTCCTGCTCGGCTGCGACTCTGCACCATAAGCAACTGGGCTAAATCGTAATGGCTCGTTCGGATACCAACCTCGCCCCGCCTGGCTACACTTTCGGCGAACTGATGGTCGCCGCCGCCGCGCGCGAAATCGCCGATGGCGAACTCGTTTTCGTGGGCATGCGCCTGCCGATGCTAGCCTTTCTCGTCGCGCGCCGCACGCACGCGCCCGGAGCGGTCGGTCTGTTTGAAAATGGCGTGCTCCGCGAAACTCCCTCCACTGAACTTCTCTACACCATGGGCGATCCGCCGAATCTCCGCGGCGCTACGCAATGCGGCTCCATGCTCGATGTGATGGGTCTGCTGCAACAGGGCCGCGTGGACGTGGGCTTTCTGGGCGCTGCCGAAGTGGATCGCTTCGGCAATCTCAACACCACCTGGGGCCATCGCAACAAGGAAATGCAGCGCCTCCCTGGTTCTGGCGGCGCATGTGACATCGCCTGCCTCGCCCGCCGCACCGTCGTGCTGCTTGTGCACGACCGCGCGCGCCTTTGCGATCGGGTGGGCCACATCACCTCACCCGGATACGGCACCGGTGACGGTTGGCGTCGCGCGCAGGGCCTGCCCGCCGCGTCCGGGCCATCGGCCATCATCACCACGCTCGGCGTCCTACGCTTCGGTCACGACGGCGAAGCCTATCTCGCCTCCGTGCACCCGGGCGTCAGCGTCGAAGAAGTGCTCGCCAATACCGGTTGGACGCTCCGCGTTGCCGACGAGCTGATGGAAACTTCGCCGCCCAGCGACGCGGAACTACGCGTAATGCGCGAGCTCGATCCCAATCATTTTTGGACGCGATAAGATAATATGGCCGCCGAATCCAAATTGCTCAACATGCGCGACGCCATCTCTCGCCATGTGCCTTCAGGCTCGATGGTCCTGCTCGGCGCCCAACTCGAGCAGATGATTCCGTTCGCCGCCGGCCACGAATTAATCCGCCAGAGCCGCCGCGATCTCACTCTCGTCGGCCCCATTTCCGATATCCTCTTCGACCAGCTCATTGGCGCAGGCTGCGTAGCGCGCGTGATGGCCGCATGGGTGGGCAACGTGTCAGCGGGCGTCGGCTATTGTTTCCGTCGCGCCGTGGAGCGCAGCCTCCCGCGCCGCCTGGAAGTCGTGGATTATTCGAATTTCACGCTGGCGCTCGCGTTGCACGCAGGCGCGCTCGGGGTTCCGTTCCTGCCCAGCTACGCAACTCTCGGCAGCGATCTGCTGAAAAAGAACGGCAATCTGCGCGAGTTCTCCTCGCCCGTCAGCGAAGAAAAATTGGTAGCCGTGCGCGCCCTGCGTCCAGACGTTGCCATCCTGCACGTCCAGCGTTCCGACGCACAAGGCAACGCCCACATCTGGGGCAGCCTGGGAGTCGCCGTAGATGGAGCGCGTGCCGCCCGAAAAGTAATCGTTGTAGCTGAAGAAATTGTCGAGGCGAGTGTGATTTCATCCGATCCGAATCGCACGTTAATACCGGGATTTCTCGTCGCAGCCGTAGTACAGGAACCCGGCGGCGCGCATCCTTCTCCTGTGCAGGGCTATTACGGCCGCGATCACGCCTTTTTTGCCGAATATCACGAACAGACTCGCCGCCTCGAAGGTTTCGAAGACTGGCTCGCGCGCTGGGTTGTACAAACCACCGATCGCAGCGATTACGGGAAGCAGCTCGGCCCAGGCCGCGTCGAAAAACTGGCCGTGAAAGAACACGCTTTCTCCGCACCTGCGGATTTTGGATACTGATGAGCGAAGACTTGTTCGCAGATATCGAAATCGAGCCGCGCGAAGTAAAAGACCTCGTGGCGCGCGATCCCCAAGTTCTTTTCGTGGACGTTCGCGAGCAGTGGGAATACGATACGGCCCGCATCGCAGGCTCGGTGCTGATTCCCCTTGGCGAAATCCCCGCGAACCTGCAGCGCCTGGAAAATGCCGAGCAGGTGGTGTTCTTCTGCCATCATGGCATGCGCAGTCTGGATGCGGCCGCGTGGCTCCGCTCGCAAGGTGTCGAGGGAGCGAAGTCCATGACCGGCGGAATCGAACGCTGGTCCACTGAAATTGATCCGAGCGTCCCACGCTACTAACGGGGAAGGATACACGGTGACGAAGAAGAAATCCAAGAAACTCGCCGCACCAGCAAAAAGACAAGGGAAGTCCGCGCAATTCCTGCAGAAGCCCACTTGCACCACATGCCGCAAGGCCCGCGCCTACATGGAAAAGCGCGGCTTCGATCTGCACTTCCGCAATCTCGACAAGGAACGCCTCAGCGCCGACGAACTGGAAAAATTAATCGGCGACCACGATCACCGCGATTTCTTGAACACGCGCAACGAACTCTACCGCCGGAAAAACATGAAGGAAAATGCGCCCAGCCGCGCCGACGCCATCCGCATGATGGCCGGCGAACCAAATCTGATCCGCCGCCCCGTGATCCTAGCCGGCGGCTGCATCGTCCTGGGCTTCGACCAAGAGAAAATCGACCGCTTGTAGAGATTCAACCTGTAGGAAATCGCACACTTTCGCTATTATGGCAAGGTTCAGGAGCGTTTGGATTTGCCGCCAATCATCGACATCCACGTTCACATCAACCCGCACGAAATGGTCAATCCTCCCGCGCTAGAGCTCATTAAACGTGGCCGCCGCGATTACGACGAAGTAGAAAAATACGCCGCCAGCCCCGCGGAATTCCTGAAATTCATGGACTCCGCCGAAATCGAACGCGCCGGCCTGATCAATTACGTCAGCCCAAACGTAATCGGCTTCACCGCCGAAGTGAACGAGTGGGTTGCTAAATACTGTTCCGCCGATCCCAAACGCTTGCTCGCATTCGGCTCCGTCCATCCGAAATATATCGAGGACGCCGCCGCGGAAGTGGACCGCCTCAAGAAGCTGGGCATCCGCGGCCTCAAAGTGCATCCCTCGCACCAACTCTTCGCGCCCAACGAATACCGCCACGGCCTCGGTACGCTGCGCGCCCTGTACGAGCGCGCCCAATCCCTGCGCCTCCCCGTAATGATCCACACCGGCACCTCGATTTTCCCCGGCGCTCGCAACGTGTACGCCCAACCGATCCTCGCCGACGACGTCGGCGTAGATTTCCCAGATCTGGTAGTCATCCTCGCGCACGGCGGCCGCCCCCTCTGGATGAACGAAGCCTTCTTCCTCGTCCGCCGCCACCCCAATATGTACATGGACATCTCCGGCATCCCGCCACAAAAGCTCATGGAATCGTTCCCGCGCATCGACGAAATCGCCGACAAAGTATTATTCGGCACGGACTGGCCCGGCCCCGGCGTCCCCAACGTGCGCGGCAACATCGAAAAATTTCGCTCCCTGCCGATTTCACCGCAAGCGCAACAGAAAATTCTATACGACAATGCCGCGAGGCTTTTCCCCGCCCAGGCTTAGGAGCAACACAAAATCATGGACGTGAAGCGATGGAAGTAAAAACAATTGGCGTAATCGGCGCCGGCACTATGGGGCGTGGCATCGCCTACGCCGCTGCATTCGGCGGCTATCGCACCGTTCTCGAAGACGTCTCGCCGGAAATGCTTGAGCAAGGCACAAACTACATCCGCGAAGCCCTCGAAGAAGGCGTCGCCCGCGGCAAAGTAACCCCGGAACAGAAAGCCACCGCGTTGGCGAATCTCACTACCTCCAGCTCCATCGAAGACGTCTGCCGCGAAACCGACCTCCTCATCGAAGCCGTCCCGGAAGAAATGGAAGTGAAACTGGAAATTTTCACAATTTTCGACAAATTCGCTCGCCCCAACGCAATCCTGGCCAGCAACACCTCGTCGCTCTCCATCACCGAACTAGCCGCAATCACCTTTCGCCCCGCGGACTGCATCGGCATGCATTTCTTCAACCCCGTCCCAAAAATGAAACTCCTCGAAATCGTGCGCGCTCTGGAAACCTCCGAAGCCACCGTCCAAGCCTGCGCCACAGTCGGCCGCCGCATGGGCAAGGAAGTGGTGGTGATTCGCGAATCGCCCGGCTTCATCACCAGCCGCATCAATGCCATGATCGGCAACGAAGCTTTCTACATGCTGCAAGAGGGCATCGCCTCTGCCGAAGATATAGACAAAGCGCTCAAACTCGGCCTCAATCATCCCATGGGCCCGTTTGAGCTAGTGGACCTGGTCGGCCTCGACGTACGCCTGAATATTCTGGAATATCTGCACAAGACACTCGGCGAAAAATACCGGCCGTCCCCATTGCTGCTGCAGCACGTCAACGCCGGACGACTGGGTCGCAAATCCGGCCGCGGCGTGTATGATTACGATGTTGACGGCAGTAAAAAATAGTCGCGCGGCGCTCCGCCACCAGTGCCGCACAGGCCGCACCTGCTAACACCTATGCCAGCAAAAATAAATCTCGCTGACCGCATCGAAATCCTACAGGGCGATCTGGTCGCGATGGACACCGACGCGATCGTCAACGCCGCCAACAACGATCTGCAACTCGGCGGCGGCGTCGCCGGCGCAATTCGCCGCAGCGGCGGCCCGCAGATTCAAAAAGAGTGCGACGAGGTGGGCCCTGTGCCAGTAGGCGGCGCAGCCATCACCTCCGGCGGAAATCTGAAAGCGCGCTACGTGATCCACGCCGCCAGCATGCAACTCGGCGGCCTCACCTCAGCCCAATCGCTGCGCAGTTCCACCGCCCACGCGCTGCGCATCGCCGCCCAAAAAGAACTAAAGACCATAGCGTTCCCGGCCGTCGGCACCGGCATCGCGGGTTTTCCCATGCGCGAATGCGCTGAAATCATGCTGCGCGAAGCCGCCAAGCATCTCGAAAGCCCAACGTCGCTCCAGAAAATATATTTCGTTCTTTTCGATCAGGAGGCGCTCGTCGCATTCCAGAGCGTCCGCTGCGAACTCGAATCGAAAGTGTAGGCCACTCCCATGACCCAGGATCTGCTCGAAAGAGTACAGACAGAAGTCGTCCGCTACGAACATCCTCTGTTCGATTTCGCCGCGCGTCCCGCGGAGGAAGGCGTCGAGGTCGAAATCCGCTACAAGCCCAAAACCGTCGACATTCACGACTACACTTTCCTGCTGCGCCCGCGCGAAATCGAGCACAGCCAATTCCCCTGGACCTTTCAGAAGCAACTGTACGATTGCCTCCACGACTACATCATCGAAATGTTTACGCGCAACCCGCAGCGAGTGAATTGACGCCCCCGTGAGCACTTCGCGTCCCCTGCCTGCCGAACCCACGCCGCTAGCCGCCTCGCTCGCCGAGCATATTCGCGCCTGGGGTCCCATCACCTTTGCAAAATATATGGACGCGTGCCTCTATGATCCCCAGCACGGCTACTACAGCGGAGCCGGGCAAGTGCCCCGCCGCGATTATTTCACCAGCGTGGACGCCAGCCCCATCTTCGGCCGCCTTCTGGCCCGCCAATTTCAGGAAATGTGGGTTCAGCTTGAAAGACCCGCAGAATTTCTGCTCGTGGAACTTGGCGCCGGGCCGGGCAATCTAGCCGCGCAAATTCTGGATTTTACCGCGGATTCCTTTCCTGAATTCGACGGTGTTCTGCAATACGTCGCCGTGGAACGCTCCGCCGCACGCCGCGCCGCAGCCGGCGCTACTACTAGCCCGCTCGCAAAACACCTGGCTACCGGGCGTTTTGCGATGGTGTCCGATCTGCCCGCAGAGATTCCCTGCGGCTGCGTACTTTCAAATGAATTTTTCGACGCGCTTCCGGTCCACCGCCTCGTACGCGAAGGCCACGACCTGCGCGAAATCTACGTCGGACTTGGCGCCCACGGCCTGTGCGAGCAGTTCGGCGCGCTCTCCACTCCCGCGCTAGCCGAATATCTCACCCGGCAGGGAATCACGCTGCAAGAAGGACAACAGGCGGAAATAAATCTGGAAGCCTGCGCGTGGATAAATGAAGTTGGCGCCAGGCTAGGCCGCGGTTTCGCGCTGACGATTGACTACGGCCACGAAGCCGAGGAACTCTACGACCATCGCCACATGCGCGGCACCTTGCTAGCCTACGAAAAACACCGCGCCAGCGAAAAATTCTTTGACGCGCCCGGGGAACAGGACCTCACTGCCCACGTTAATTTCACGGCCCTCGAACGTCACGGCAGCCAGGCCGGACTCCAGCGCACCGGCTTCACCTCGCAATCAAATTTCCTGCTGAGCCTCGAACGCCACAGCGATTTCGCCGACCTGCAATCCCCGTCCTTGACCGCAGCACAGCAAATCCGCGCCCGCCTCCTCTTCAAAACGCTGATTTATCCCGAAGGCATGGGCGAAACATTCCAAGTTCTCATCCAGCACAAAGCCCTCGACCAGCCGCGCTTGTCCGGCCTCGATCCCCTGTAATAAATTCCTCCAGATTGTAGAATTGTGAACTGCGGTCAGGTCGGATAAAAGAAAGCCGTCATTCTTACTGCGCGCCCGGCGAAGGTCGCTTGAGCGTCGGCTTGCTTGGATCAGCCGCCGGTGCGCTAGCGGCAGGCGCTGAGGCCGGCGTCGAAGGCGCAGACGAAGCAGCCGCTCCGCCCGCTGGCGTGGAATCATCACCCGCGTAGGGTTTCTGAATGTATCGCGCCACTTCCTGTTGTGCTCCGGCCGTGTCGTCACCCAAATGCTGCGCCAGGCTATATTCATTCACAGCGCGCTCGCGCTGCCCCAGCAGGTCGTAAATCTTGCCAATATAAATGTGGCTCCAAACTTCCGTCCATTTCGGATCCGCGTCTCCACCCAGCGCCGCGCGAAACGCATTCGCTGCAGCCTGATAATTCTTCTGGTAGAACATCGCCTCGCCCATGCGGAAATGCGCCAGCGAATTGCTCGGCTGCGCGTCCAGCGCCTTTTGATATTCCTGAATGGCTTCGTAATATTTGCCCAGCTTCCGCGTATCCCTCGCCGCGCGCGATCAAAGCATGCACGCGCAATCGCGGGCTGGATTTCAGCAAATTATTGTTCGGATCAATCAGTATGCCGTTCGGTTTCGGCCGCCCAAACGTATCAATCTCAAACGGCTGCGTCGTCCCAGTCACCAGAATTGTCTTTATCTCCGGATTTCCCTCCGTATCGACGCGAATTTGCACCGGCATCCGGAAAGTGTCCAAGTCCTGATGAATCTTGCCCACCACCTTAAATCCCTTCTGCGTGCGATAGACGATGTACTCCATCTTGAATTCCGGAACGCCCGTCGAATTCAGCCATTGCGAGAAAAACGAAACCAGATTCACCGGCGGCTGGCCCTTCGCCGGCGGCGGAATTTTCGTCATCGCAATCTTTTCGAAATCGTTCAGGTTCGCGTTCTTGCCTTCGTATTTCTTGTAAAACTCGCGCAGCAGCGCTGTGAACTCATCGTCGCCCAGTTCCGTTCGCAGCATGTGAAACACCATCGCGCCCTTGTCCGCCACAACCGAGCGATATTCATTGGAAAATGTCTGCAGACGCGCCGCCTGCGAAATCGGCGCGGTATCCTCGTACATCAGCGCGCCCACCGCGAAATCCTCAAGCGCCTTATGCAGCCCCGCGCTGCCGTCGCTCTGCTCTGCGTACATCGCCTCCGCGTAGCGCGAAAGCCCGTCCGTCAGCCAGGTATCGGAAGCTGTCGATGGCAGCACGCGATCGCCCCACCATTGTTCCGCCGCTAGTCGCGAAAGCAATCGCTCGTTCGCGCGCGTGCGCCCACTGCCGCGCACTGATCAGCATCAATCCCGGCGCCGAAAATCCCGGAACCGTGCCGTCCGGCAGTTGCGCGATGGTCAACGGCGGATCGGTGTCTCGAAGTTCCAGCGGCCCAAACGCATCGGAATAATAACTGAAGATGTGCGCCAGCGAAGTCGCATACGAATTCGCCGTGTTAGCCTGCGCGGGCGGCGTGAATACTGAAACGTTGAAGCCTTCCGCTTGCACCGGCGCCAGCTGCAAATTTCCCGCGACAAACGTACCCACCGGCGCCGCATGATCGCAGTGAAATACATAAGACGCCTGCCCGGGCGCGCCCTTGCCGATTCCCGGCGACATTGTCGGCGGATCGGCCTTACCAGTTCCGGTCACCGCAAAAGTATCCGGAACATCGATCTTGAATTTTCCGGTATAGCGATTGGTGGGATAGTTCGTCAGCGGAAACCAACGCGCCGGCAGCAGCAAGTACGCTCCATTCTTGTCCACGCGAAGCGAAACGCACGCCGCGCGTCGGACTATCTTCCTCGCTCGAAATTGGCCCCGTGTAATCGAAGACCAGCGTGACGGTTTTCCCCGGCGACACAACGTCCGGCAATCCAATCGTCAGCAGCAGCGGGAACCGATTGTCGCGCTCAAATTCCAGTGCGCCGCCGTTCTGCAGCTTCACCGAATTCACGCGCAAATCTTGATGCAGCTCCACCACCACCGTGCGCCCGGGCTGCAGCGCGATCAATTCCACCTTGGCTTGCGCGGAAATAGTCTGGTCTTCGGGATGCAGCAGCACTTCCACTTCGTAGTATGTCGCGCGGAAGGGAAATCCTTGCGGAGTCTGCGCCACGGCGGCGTTCGCGCAAAGCAATAACGCGATCAGACGTGTCAGAACGACGGCAGCCACGGCGGGATATCGGTTGAACCTGAGCCAGAATTTGAACAAGAACCAGTACCTCACTCGTAAAGGGACAGCCCCAACTCATTAAGATACAAAATACCCACAGCCAGTTGCCCCCTCACAAAAGGTTACATCATCCGGGCAAAAATGTCCGCTGCGCGCTCAATCGCCCCTCCCGGCCCCAGTTTCGTGCGCACTTCCGCCAGCCCCGCTTTCGCCTCCTCGCGCGCCTCGGGCGAATCCAGCAATCGCCGCACTTCTGTTGCGACTCGCTCCGGCGTGAAATCGTCCTGAATCAGTTCCGGCGCCACCAGCCTGCCCGCGATCAAATTCACCATTCCGATAAACGGCGTGCGAATCATGTGCCGCAAAATAGACGCCGTCACCGGCGCTACGCGGTACACCACGACCATCGGCGTGCCCAGCAGCGCCGCTTCCACAGTCGCCGTGCCGCTCGCCACAATCGCGCAATCGGCCGCCCCCAGCGCGTTGTACGTCGCGCTCTCTACTCGTTTGATTGGCATACTCGGGCGCGCATACTGCGCGAAAAGTTCAGCGCTCAGCCCGTGCGCGGCGGCATGCACGAATTGCGCATTCCCGGCTTGGGCGATCCGTTCGCACGCCGCAATCACTCGCCCGTAGTTCTGCGCAATCTCGTTCGGGCGGCTGCCTGGCAGAATCGTCACAATCGGCCGTCCGGCATCCAGCCCATGCTGGGCCGCAAATTCCGCGCGTCCCATTGTGGCCCGCACCGTATCTACCAGCGGATGGCCCACAAAATCCACCTGCACACCCGCATTGCGATAAATTTTCTCTTCGAATGGAAAAATCACCACCATACGTTGCACCAGCCGCTTCACCACGCGCACACGCCCGGCGCGCCACGCCCACACCTGCGGCCCAATGAAATATCCCACCGGAATATCAACTTTCTTCAGCCGCCGCGCCACTCCCAGATGCGTCCCCGGCGAATCCACCAGAATTGCCAGCGCGGCGCCGCGTTGCGCAGCCTCGCGCGCCAGCCGATTCTGCACTCCGATCACGGTTGGAATTTTGTGCAGCACTTCGGTGATGCCCACCACCGCTACTTCATGGTAGTCCGCGACGAGCTCTACGCCCGCTTCGCGCATCCGCGGGCCACCCATGCCAAAAAAATTCGCGCCGACCCGGGCCCGCAGCGCCATCGCCAGCCGCGCCGCGTACATATCACTGGATGCTTCGCCAGCAGAGATCAGAACCTGGCGTTCACTCATCGCGACGGCTCACACTCATGCGCAGAAGAGAACCCCGAACGCCAGAAGTCTTGACCGTAAGATACTGTTGGCGTTTGTCGTTGTGGCAATTCGCAGGGCAGCAAATCAGTCATCCGCAGGCAGCGGCTGCGAAAAGCCTGGCGCATTCCCAGTGGGCAGAGAGGCGATCCATTCCTGTTCCTTGTACTGGAGCTGGTACAAGCGGTAATAAATCCCGTGCAAGGCGAGCAATTCCTGGTGCGACCCCTGCTCTCGCAACCGTCCCTTATGAAACACCAGAATGCGGTCCGCGTGCTGAATCGTGCTCAACCGGTGCGCGATCACCACCGCCGTGCGCCCCTTCAGCAAACGGTCGAGCGCTTCGCGAATCATCAGCTCCGTTTTTGTGTCCACGCTGGAGGTCGCTTCATCCAGAATCAGAAATTTCGGATCATGCGCCAGGGCGCGCGCAAAGCTCACCAGTTGTCGCTGTCCCACCGAAAGAGTCGCGCCGCGCTCGGTAACAGGCGTCGTCACCCCCGCGGGCTGCGAATCCAGAAACGCCCCAAGCCCCACTTCGCGCAGCGCGCGTTCGGTCCCCGCCCGGTCAATGGTCGTGGTGCCTAGCTTCACATTCGACTCTAGCGTCCCAGTGAAAAGGAACGGATCCTGCAGCACAATTCCAAACAGCCGCCGCAAATCCTGCACATCCAGTTCCCGTATATCTACGCCGTCCAGCAAAATCTCACCGCGCTGTATATCGTAGAACCGCAGCAGCAATTGAATGATGGTTGTTTTCCCCGCGCCAGTGTGTCCCACAATCGCCAGCGTCTGCCCCGGCTCCACGCGGAAAGAAACATCCCGCAGCACCCAATCCTCTGTTTTCGGTTCCGCGCCGCCGTGATAGGCAAACCAGACGTTGCGGAATTCGATTTCGCCGCGCGGCGCCGGCAGCGCATGAATCTTCGCGGGCGAAAAAATCGTCACCGGCTCATCCAGCAGCCGGAAAATGCGCTCCGAAGCCGCCATGGCGCTCTGCAAAATGTTGAATTTCTCACTCAAATCCTGAATCGGCCGGAAAAATCGCTGCGCGTACATCATGAACGCCACGAGCACGCCGATTTGTATCGTTCCTGCGATCACGCGCACTCCGCCAACCCACGAAAGCAGCGCAATCCCCGCAAAGCTCAGAAACTCGACGCCCGGATAAAAGAACGAGAACGCGTCAATCGCATCCTTGTAAGCCACCATGTGCGTGTGGTTCAACTCCGCGAATTTCGTGCGCGATTTCTGCTCGCGGTTGAACAGCTGCACTACGGCCATGCCGCTCACATGTTCCTGCAGGAACGCATTGATGCGCGCGATCGCCGTGCGAATCCGCCGATTGGCGTCGCGCACACGATTCCGGAAAAAATATGTCAGCAGAATCATGAACGGCAGCGGTGAAAAAGTCGCCAGCGCCAGCATGGGATGCCACTTGAACAAAACCGCAGCCATCGCGAACAGCAGCACGAAATCGTTCAGCATCGCCACCACGCCCGATGCAAACAAGTCGTTCAGCGCGTCCACGTCGGTCGTAGAGCGTGTCACCAAGCGGCCAATCGGGCTATGATCGAAAAAGCTCATCGGCAGCCGCTGCAGGTGCTCGAAAATTTCCTTGCGCAGGTCGTACATTGTTTCCTGTCCGACCCATTGCATGATCCGTACCTGCACGTATTGCAGGCCAAAACTCGCCAGGATCGATCCGGCGTACGCCGCCGCGATCCCTATCAATCCCACAACGGCGGCGGCTCGTGGGATCCTTCCGTCAAATCCGGGAATAATGTAACGGTCAATGCCCACGCTGAACAGGAACGGCCCCAGAATCTCCAGCGCCGTAATCCCCAACGTGAACGACACCGCCAGGATCACTTGGAGTCGGTACGGACGCAGGTATTCGAACAATCGCCGCGTCAGCTGCGAATCGTACAGCTTGCCTAACTTCTCTTCTTCGCGGAAATCGCTCATTCGCGTTCCAGCTCTTCTTCCAACATCTGCTTCTGATTCAAATCCGCGTAATAACCGCCCTGCGCCAGCAATTCTTCGTGCGTCCCGCGTTCCATGATCCGCCCGTCGCGCAGCACCACAATCTGATCCGCATTTTTCACGGTAGAAACGCGGTGCGAAATCAAAATGGACGTGCGCGCGCGCATCACATCGCGCAGGCGCCGCAGGATCCGCTCCTCGGTATCCGTATCCACGCTCGACAGCGCATCGTCCAAAATCAGAATTTTCGGCTGGCGCAATATCGCGCGCGCCAGAGACGTCCGCTGTTTCTGCCCGCCCGAAAGCGTGATGCCGCGCTCGCCGACCATCGTCTCGTAGCCCTGCGGGAAGCTCTGTATCTCGCCGGAAATGCTGGCGATTTCGGCAGCCTCGAAAATATGCTCTTGCAGCGCCGTGTTCACGCCGAAGGCGATGTTTTCGCGCAAAGTATCGCTGAATAGAAACGTATCCTGCGGCACGTACCCGATCGCCCGCCGCACTTCCGCCAGCGGATAATCGCGAATCGAGTGCCCATCCAGGAACAAAGTCTCCGGCGGAGCGTCCCACAGCCGCGCAATCAGCGCCGCCAGCGTGGATTTGCCGCTCCCCGTCGGTCCCACAATCGCCAGCGTCGAGCCTGCCGGTACATGCAAACTAATGTCGCGCAACACCGGCCCGCCGCCAGTCCCATCCTCGTTCCGCGCAGTCGGATAAGTAAAAGTCAAATGCCGGAACTCAATTTCTCCGCGAATAGACGATTCCGCCGACGCCTCGGCCACTGGCGCCGAATCTCCGTTGCGTCCAGCTCCAGCTCCAGCTCCAGCATTAGCCCCGGTCCCGCCCCGCGCCTCGCCTGCGCCGGTAAAATCGCCAATCCTCGGCTGGGCGCGCAAAATGTAATTCAGCCGTCCCATCGAGGCCGCGCCACGCTGGAAAATATTGGTCACCCATCCCAGCGCAATCATCGGAAACACCAGCTGCCCCAGAAACCAATAGAACGCCCACATCGTCCCCACCGTGAAGCGATGGTCAATCACATCGCGCCCGCCCTTACCCAGCAAAATCACGAACGTAGTTCCAATCAGCGCGGTAAGAAACGGAAAGAACAAGCTCCAGGTAGCAATCAACTTGATGTTGCGATTTACATAATCGCGATTCGCCAGATCGAAAGCCTCCATCTCCGGCTTTTCCTGCGCGTAAGCGCGAATCACGCGAATCCCCGTCAGATTTTCCTGCGCGCGCGTGGACAAAGTTCCCAGTGCCGCCTGAATCTGCTCCGACAGCCGGTGAATCGTCTCGCCAAAATAGCGCACCGCGAACGCCACCGCCGGCACCGGCAGCAGCACCCACAACGTCAAACTCGCGGAGAGTTTCACCATGAAGAAAACCGCCACGATCATTGTCACAATCGTCGTGGCGCTATACATAATCCCCGGCCCCAGCACCATGCGCACCGCGTTCAAATCGTTAGTTGCGCGCGACATTAAATCCCCGGTGCGGTTCCGCACATAAAATTCCGGCTCCAGCGCCACCAATCGCGCCAGCAAATCATTCCGCAGATCGTATTCAATCTCGCGCGAAACGCCGATCAATATCCACCGTGTCCAGAACGACAAAAAACCCTTCAGCAGCATCACGCCGATCAAAATCATGCAGAAAAGTCCCAGCGCGTGCCGGTTCATCGGCGCATATAGCGATAGCAGCGGACTCAGCGCCACTCGGGCCGTGCCGGTCAAAGTAGAAAGTGTCCGCGCCGATCCGCTGATGCAATCCGTGATCATCCCGATAATTAATTGCGGGAACGCGCCCACCAATCCCATCAAAGTATTCGTCAGCAGCCCGAGCGCGGTCATGCTCTTGTAGCGTCGGACATAGGGAAGCAGCGTCTTCAGCTGGTCCCAACCCGATGCTTTCTTCACCGGGGCGGCGGCGCTTACAGCGGCGGGTTGGGCGATGGCGCTCACAGGCGAACTTGCGACTCCGGCGTTTCCAGCGCAGGCAGCTCGTACAGAAAGTTCTCAAAATTGCGATCCATGGATTGGTACCGCTTCACTTTCGTGTTCCAGCGCACTTCCACAGGCAACATGCGCGCGCCCTTCGGATCCGCCGCCGGCGTGAAATAAAGCAGCAGGCCCTTGGCCTCATCCTGTTCGTACTGCAGGCGCCAGCCGTTCACCGGCGCCAGCGGAATATTTCCCAGAAATCCCTTCGGATTTTCCAGATGCTCGTCGCACCGCAGGATTTCCTTCCACGTGCCGCCGATATTTTCCAGGATCACTCCGCGCGTAATCACCGTTCCCGGCAACGTCACCTGCGGTGTCAATTTCATGCGGTTCACAGCCAGAATCTGCCGCGAGCCATTCTTCGCCAGGTCTCCGTACAGCAGCACCTCCGTCTCGGAACCCAGCGCCGTTTCCGCGGCTTTCTGCATGTCGTCGGGCACGGCCGGTTTCGTCGGCACGCCCGGCGCCGCAGAATCCTTCGCCGCGCCATTTTGCGCGCTCTTATCGGCAGCACCAGCAGCAGGCGCCGTTGAGGAACTTCCGCACGACCACGCGGCCAAAGCCACCACACCCAGAATGGAGCACACAACAATTTTCTTCATGGAGTCCCAGTTAAAGCGTAGCTGCCGCGAGCGTCATTTCCACCACCGTTTGCGATGAAGCGTCGCAAGACACCTCCATCACCTGCGGTACATCCGTCCCAGCCCAATCAAATTTGTATAAATACAATTCTAACTTGTCGCTGCCTGCGACGGAAGGGCTCCGCGATTCCGCCTGCCCGTAAATCTCCTCGATCCGTCCGCACGCGTCGCCGAGCTGCAGTCCGTGGCCGCTCGCGATCAACTTCAGCCGTTTCGGATCCACCACGCTCGCCGCACATTTCGCCATGATTTCGGGCTTGTATTTCGAACCAACGGTCACGGTCTTCACCACCCCGCGGTCCGCCTCCACCCGCAGTTCGCGATGCGTGCAAATGTCCCCCCACAGGTAAGCATCGGTCACAGCGGCATCCCGCTGCAGGTCGCGGAATTCCCTCGCAGGCGCGGAAATCTTGTCGTGTCCCGGCCGCAATCCGGCCAGCGTTAATTCATTCACGCGCCCTTTTCGCTCCGCGTGCGATCCCACCTGCATCGCCAGCGCCGCCATTGCCGCCACCACGCTAACGAGCAGCCAAAATCTCTTCGAGGCGCGCCTCAAAATTCTCCTCTCCTTCCGACCACAACCGCAATTTCGAAACAGGCAGCGCCTGCTCAATCCGCCGTACCCAATCGAAAAGCGCCTTGATATTTTCCCGCGTTTTTTCCTGATACAGCAGTAGATTCGCCGGTTTCGCCATGGATTCCAGAAAATCGCGCTCTTCCTGATTCTGCGGAGCCGGTCGCGCGATCTGCCGTATCCCCAGCACTGCTCCGTGCCCCGTAAAAAGATGCTCGAATCCGAAACTCACTTCCAGGTGCCCATTGTCCTTCCAGAATCCGTCGTCGTAGGCTTCGCCGTGGCACAACAATTCCAGCGACTGTGGCGCTTGCTGCGCCGTCAGTGGCTCTGCTGCAAACACCCACAAATCCCAGTGCGACCGCACGTCGCAACCGCAATCGTCATGCACGTAATCCTTCGCCAGCTCCGTAATCGCCGCCGCATCCAAGGGAAACGACCGCAGGTCCTGCTCGTATACTGGAGTCTCCGTCGCATCCAACGCACGAATTTCCAGATGAGTGAATCCCGGCTGCTTCGCCGAGAAGGGAACTGTGTCCAGAAATTCCCGAAATCGTTCCAGCATCAGTTCTTCCGTGAATTCCTTCAGCCAAATGCTCAAATACGCCTGATTCGCCATGGCCGCTATTATACCGGAGTGGGAAAAAGCAGCAGGGAAAAGGGAAGCCGCGCGGCAGAAAGCCGCAGAAAGCCCAGTTATTTCTTCTTCGGAGGAAATTCGTCGTCCGGTTCCGGACCAAAATCGGTGGAAAGTCCCAGCAACCGCGCTTTCAAAGTGTCGCCCATCGATCCCAGCACTTCGGAGCAAGTCTCGCGCAAACGCTTCTCCGCGGCCTTGGCAATCGTATCCAGCACAGTCTGCGAATGCTGCCCCAGCGTAGTTGCCGAAGCCAACAGCCACGAGTTCGAAGCATTCTCCAGACGCGTTTTATAAAGCTCAATAGCCTCGTCGTTCGATTTCTTCAGCTGTTCCATCCATTCTTTTTTCTCGATATCGCGTCGGGATTCCCACTGCTCGATCAGCGGCCCGAGCTGCGATTGCAGATGCACCGTAGCCTGCTCGACGCCCTGCATCATCCGCTCGTCAATCGTCTTCTGATACTCCACCAGCGAGCCTTCGCGGCCGAATTCCATGTCCGCACGCGCTTTTTCCAGCGCCTCGCGCGATACCTGCTCGAACCGCTTCAGCGAATCCGCGGTCACGCGATGCACCTGGTCGGTGAATCCGGCGGTAGCCATCTGCGCGTTCTCGCTCATCTTGTCGCGCTCGCGGCTGACGATTTCTTTCGCGGACTCGTCAATCTGCGCCGTGCTGTGCTCGACGTACGTGCGCCGGTAATGATCCAGCTCCGAAGCCAGCAGACTCGAAACTTCAGCCGCCCGGTCGCGCAGCGCTGTGGACGATTGCTCCACCATCTTTTCCATCGAGCTCTGCATCGTGCTGTGCGCTTTCTTCTGATACCACTCGGAAGCCTTGAGCAGCGATTCGTAAGTCGCGTGCTGTGTCTCGGTACTGCGCTGTTGGATTTCTTCTTCGATCTTTGCCGCGGTTTCCCGTACCGATTTCTCAACTTCCGCCGGCACCTTTTCGGCTTCGCTGCGCAGCCGCGCCACTGATTCCTGTATCGCCAGTTCCGATGCCTGAATCGTCTGCTCGCGCACCGTATCATGCAAACGGTCGGCATGGTCCGTCGCCTGCTGCACCTGCTCGACGATCGTATTCTGCAGCTGCGCCACGCGCTCGGCTGCCTCGCGCACCCGCGCATCAACGCTGTGTTGCAATTCCCCCACGCGTTCGGCAGCCTGCCGCGCCTGTTCGTGGAATTGGCTCTGCGTGTGCGCCGCCTGCTGCTCGGCCTGTTGCAATTCCGAAACCGCGCGATGCACCTGATCCAGCCGCGGCGCTAGTTTCTGTTCCAGCTCGCCCGCCGTACGGTCCAAAATCTTTTGTGCCGATTCTTGCAGCGCCGGCTCGATCTGCTGCACACGGTCGGCGATCACCTGATCAGCCTTGCGGCTCATTTCCTGCTGCTGCGCCGCTAACAATTCATCGAACTGCTGCCGCGTCTGCCGCAAAGCGTTCTGCGCCGCTTCCTGCAGCTGCGCTCTGGTTTCTTCCGCGCGATGGCGTTCCTGCGTCAAGCCCGCACCCAAGGATTCAATCGTCGTCGCAGCCGTGTTAATCGCTTCGTCCAGCGACGATCGCAGCGTGTGCGCCTGCGCGGTTGCCTCCCGTTCCGTCTGGGCCAGCACCCCGCGCGCTGCTTCATCCAGTGACGCTCGCATTGCCTCCGCGCGTGCCGCTGCGTCCTGCTCCGCCTGGTGGGTTCGCGCTAGCACCCCGCGCGCTGCTTCATCCAGCGACGCACGCAACCCTGCCGCCCGCGCTACCGCTTCCAGCTCCGCAAGCGACAGTGCCTCGCGCGACACTTCCGTCAGCTTATCGCCCAGTTTCTGCGACGCGCCAGTTAGCGCCGCTTCAAATTCCGCGTTCCATTGTTGCGACGCGAGCAAAGCTTCCGCCTGCGTCTGCTCGATCGTCTTGCTGCGCACAGACTGCGCCGTCTCTTCCAGGTTCTTGCGCCATTGCTCCAGATGATTCTGCGCGGCCTCGGGCGATGAAAGTATTTCCAGTGAAGGGGTCGAGGTCTCGCGCTCCCGCAGCGCGCGTTCCACCACTTCTTCCACCGACTGTTTCAGCGTAAGCGCGGCCGCCTGTTGCGCCGCCTGCTGCGCGGCTTGCTCGGCGGCATGGCTCACGGCCTGCTGCACGGCGTTGCGCACTTTTTCGTCCAGCTGCGAAGCGGAAGTTTCGCTGGCCCTGCGCGCTTCATCCACAATCTCTTTGGTGCGGTCGGCGGCCTGCTGCACTACTTTCTTCACCGCCGATTCGGAGACGCGCTCCATCGAAACCTTGATGGCCTTCTCGACGGTGTCGTGCAGCTGCACGTCCAGCTGCTGGCGCACCACGGTCATCTCTTCGGTGATCGCTTCTTCCGCGCCTCGCCGCAAAGTCTTGTCCAGACTTTCCTTCGCGTCCGCTACCATGCGCGCCATTTGCTTCGCCAGCGCCGCTTGCGTGTCCGCTGTCACAACCGCAGCCGGCGAAGGAGTCGGAACCACATGAATCTTACTGTCAGCCACAGGGCTCGCGGCAGGCACAGTAGGAGCCGCCGGCGGAGTCACAGGCGCCGCAGCGGGAGGAGCCGCAGGCTTCGCAGCCATCCCTGGCGGCGCACTCGGCGTATTGATCTGAGTATTCACCGGAACCGGCTTCGCAGGCGGCGTCGGAATCTGTATTGGCGGCGCCTCGATCCTTTTCTCCGGGGTAGTCGGAATCGGCATCGCAGGCGGCCCAATCGGCGGCAATGGCTGCGGCGAAATCCCCGCAACCGGCTCGGCTGCCGTCGGCACTTCCAGCATCCCAGTCAGGTCGCCGGTCGGTATGTCCACGCCCGACGCCCAATCCTCCGGCGGAAACGCAATCCCCCAGAAATTCCCGGGAACTTCAAACTCCAAACCAATCTGGAATAGTTCGCGCACCGTGCGCGGCCGCTGCACCCAGACCACGCGTCCCTGCGTGTGGAACGGCCCACCCTCCGGCCGCGGAATATCCAGCGTGACCATCGAATTCTTTGGAACGTAATGTTTCGATTGGTACTTACACCCGTGGCAATTCACCATCACGGTCGTCGTGCGCTCTTTGAATGGCTGGCCGAGCGCATCCGTGCCCGTCACCGTGATGGGTACGGCCTGCACGATGCGCGTGCTGCGGCGCTTCTGAGTGCCGGGATCAGTGGATTGTAGGGAATCGGTCACGCACTCCTCCCAGGGGCGATTTCTTAGGGTAGCACTACGGCACAGAAGCGTCAGGCTGCCGCGCGCAATTGTGCGAAAAGGTTACTCGTAGTCAATCCGAAACTGCCCCGCTTCAGGGCACGATTCCGGCCTTGTTAAGAACAATCAGATACGAGCAATTAGCTTGCCGCGACCGGTTCGATTCATCTCGAACTCAGCTGGGTTTCAATGCGCTGCACTGGACCTGTGAGATGTCCCGAAGATCGCATCCTTAATCTCCTTGGCCACCCATATCGGGCCAACCAAAAAGTAAATCAACCCTTGAAAAAACGCCGGCTTATTGCCCTCAATTCGGTGGCCCGCTAACAGCAAAACCCATCCGACGACGAACATTCCGAGCCCGATCTTCCAGTGAGTCAAAACAGCCAGCACCATGCCCACAAGAATGATCGGAATGCCGATGCCGTGCATGACCTTGTTCCACAGGTTCGTGTGCTCATGATCGTACTGCGCCATATATTTTCCCAAAGCCGGCATCATCCACCTCCCAGTCTGACCACACTTATATACCCCGCAAACTCGGCAGCGCAAGGATCGCGGTCCCACGCCCATTGCGGTTAGTAGGGGCGCTGCTTGCTGCGCCCCTGCTTTCCCGGCCGATCGCATCTGCCAGCAAGCCCCGCCGGGCCCAATAGGGAGTGCAGCGGCTTGCCGCCGCTTTCGCAAAGGACAAACATCCGGCAACAAAACGATCTAGGCGAGGCTTGCCTGGCCCGCCACGCCCGCGCAAACGAGGGCGTCCTCTGACAACTCGGATCTGACAACTCGGATCTTGCCGCCGCACTCGCAACACATCTAAGATATACGCAAGGCTCCCATGAAAAAATTCATCGCAATCTGCATTTGCGCCCCCGCGATCCCGCTATTCGCCCAAACCAATCCACAAACCTTCACCAGCCCCAGCAACGACTTCCACTTCCAATACTCCGCCGCGCTAATTCACTGCACCCGAGGTTCAATCCGGCCCGGCGCCCGCATCGGCTGGCTCGAAGACTCCTGCCTGAGCCAAGGCGACATCTGTGACAATGACGCCACCAGCGGCGTCACCGTCGTCTGCCTCGCCTACCCCAAAGACAAATTGCAAGATAAGCCCGGCTTCATCGCCGCCGTATTCTTCGTGCGATCGGACCCTGAAGCTAGGACGCAAAAAGCTTGCGTGGAAGGATCGCAAGACTGGTTAGTTCATGATTCTCGCGCTGCAAAAATCGACGGCATTAGCGCGAAACTCTTTCATACCAGCGATGCCTGGATGAGCGGCTCGGAGTCCGGAGAGGTTTACAGGGTATTTCACAACGATAAGAAACCGGGCGCGGACTGTGGCCTTCAGGCGACAGGTAAGCCCGTGTACCTGACAAGCATCCTGACACAAGAATAGTTATCTGGCAGACTCATAACATGCTAATCGGAGCGACGGACCGTAGGTACAGCCAGAACGCTGGAGCAGTATTCAGCCTCAAGTATCACATCGTCTGGTGCCCGAAATATAGACGCAAGGTTCTTGTCGGTGATGTTGAGGCAAGGCTCAAGAACGTGTTGTTCGCGACGGCAGCACAATACGGCGTGCTCATCGAAGTGATGGAAGTGATGCCGGACCATGTGCATCTCTTCGTATCATCGGACCCGAGGCGGTGTGTAGCGGAGATAGTGAATAGGCTCAAAGGTGCGTCATCTCGTATTCTTCGAGAAGAGTTTCCGCACTTGAAATCCAGGCTCCCTACACTGTGGTCGCGCTCATATTACGCGGGCACAGTCGGCCACGTATCAGAATCAACCGTCAAGAAGTACATGGAGAATCAAAAAGGACGCTGATGCGAAAGACGTTCAAATATCGGCTGTATCCCGCAGCAACCCAGCAAGAGATGCTGAGGATGCAGTTGTCCGAAGCGTGCCGGTTGTATAACGCCGCGCTCCAAGAACGTCGAGATGCATATCGTACCCACGGGGAAGCACTCAATTACTACACGCAGGCGAACCAGTTGAAAGAGATTCGAGACGCTGGCAACCTTGCACTTCCAAACTATCACTGTGCCCAGGACGTTCTAAAGCGTTTGGATAAAGCGTTTCAGGCTTTCTTTCGGCGAATAAAACACGGAGAGAAGCCGGGGTTCCCGAGATTTAAATCTTCACGTCGGTACGACAGCATCACTTTTCCAAGCCACGGTGACGGCAACAGGCTTCTCAAACCAGAGCAGCGTAAGACGCATCTCCGCGTGCAAGGCATCGCTGAAATCAAGATCCTATTGCACCGCCCCATCGTCGGCGAAATCAAGACCGTCTCCGTGAAGCGTGAAGGGAAAGCGTGGTATGCCTGCTTCTCCGTGGAGTGCGCGAAGAAGCCGCTTCCTCCGTTGGATAATGCCGTCGGAATAGATGTTGGTCTGGACTCATTCGCAGTTCTCTCCCACGGAGAGTCCATCCCGAATCCGCGCTGGTATCGTGTAGCGCAAAAACGTGTTCGCAGAGCGCAACGCAAGGTCGCACGGAGCGTCAACAAACGTTCACATCGAAGGTGTAAAGCAATCCTTGCACTCCAAAATATTCACAGTCGGATACAGCGGTTGCGAAATGAGTTCCAGCACAAACAGTCTTTCAAGCTGATACGGAATTTCGGAACAATTGCCATCGAAGATTGGAATGTCAAAGGCTTGGCGAGCGGAATGCTCGCGAAGTCTGTACATGATGTCGGATGGGCTTCCTTCTTCTCCAAGATTGCGTACAAGGCTGAAAGTGCCGGTCGCACTTTGATTAAGGTCAACCCATCAGGCACAAGCCAAACCTGTCTCTGCGGTGCAACGGTGCGAAAACTTCTCTCAGATCGAGAGCATGTTTGCACAGAATGCGGATTAGTCGCGCCAAGAGATTTTGTATCGGCTCAAGTCATTCTTCAAAGGGCTAGGATAAGCCCTTCAAACCAAAACGTAGAGGCTGTTAGCTCATGCGTGGTTTGAGAAGCCGCCGGTCTTCAGCCGGCGGAGAAGTCACAAATGCTACGAACTCGGTATCCTGGAAGCAGATTCAAACCAAGCATCCTACGATCCCGGAACTTTCAAAGAATACACAGCGAAAGACGCAGTCAAGGTCCATGCCAGCCTGCGACAAGCGTTGAATTCCTTCCAATTCCTAAAATAACTCCCGAGCGCAATAGCAACAAGTTACAAATCCCGCCGCCCTTCCATCGCCTTGCTCATCGTAACTTCATCCGCATATTCCAAGTCCGACCCCACCGGAATCCCCATCGCAATCCGCGTCACATGCACTCCCAGAGGCTTAATCAGCTTCGACAAATAAACCGCCGTCGCCTCGCCCTCCGCCGTCGGCGAAGTCGCCACAATAATCTCCTCCACCGTCCCGCCCTTCAATCGCTCAATCAAACTCTTGATCTTCAGCTGGTCCGGCCCAATCCCTTGCAGCGGCGAAAGCGCCCCGCCCAACACGTGATACAACCCATCGAACCCCCGCGTCTTCTCCACCGCCTGAATATTCGTCGCCTCTTCCACCACGCAAATAATTTTCTTGCTGCGCGAAGGCCCGATACAAAATAAACAAGGGTCCGCGTCGGTGATGTTGTTGCAGATCGAACACTCGCGCACCTTTTCCTTTGCGTCGCGTATCGCGTCGGAAAGCGCGAAAGCCTGCTCCGGATCCACGCGCAACAAATAAAACGCCAGTCGCTGCGCGGTTTTCTGGCCAATTCCCGGCAAGCGCTTCAACTCATCTATAAGACGTGTTACTGAAGGGGCGAAATCAGGCATGGAACTCCATTCACTGAAAGAAATCTGAAGTAGAAGGGAATCGGAACCTTACAAGCGGCAACAACCGGAAAGCCCCGCAAAAAATCAGCCGCCACAAATCCGCACAAACCGTCGCTCAGAACAATCCAGGAATTTTCAATCCCGCGACTCCAGGCAAGCCACCGGAAATTTCCTTTACTTGCTTGGAAAGCTCCTCATCGACGCGGCGCGTCGCTTCGTTCACCGCGCCCTGGATCAAGTCCTGCAGCATCTCCTGATCCTCGCTCTTGAAAATGTCCGGCTCAATGCGCACTTCCGTCAGCTGCTTTTGGCCGTTCATCTTCACCGTAACCATGCCACCGCCCGCCGAAGCCTCCACGGAAAGCTCGTCTATCTGCTTCTCGAGCTTCTCCTGCACTTGGCGGAACTGCGAAAGCATTTGTTGCAGCGCTTTCACTTCCATGGTTATTCCTCGCCCGGGCGCTTGACGTTGGAAATCTGGCCGCCGAACTTTTCAAGCATGGCCCTAACGATCGGATCCTGTTCAAATCGGGCGCGCAATTCCGAACTGCGCCCTGCCGGAGCTGTTGCCCGGCTGGAATCCAGTTTAACACAGACGCGCAGCGGCTGGCCCACCACTTGATGCAACACTGTGCGTAATCGTTCCATTGGGTCGCGCGCCTGCAGCATTTCCGCTAGCGATCGGCTTTCGCTGGGGAAGAAAAGGCGCAACTCCCCGTTCTCCATCTCCCAGCGCGTGACCGCATCCAGCATGGACCACAAAAATTTCTGCCCCTGCAGCGCGGATTTGATGGCCTCGATTTGCGCGGAATCAATTCCGTTGCTTGGCGCATCGGTTGCGCGCGCGGCAGCACTCGGCGCAGCAGCCGCAAGCGGCGCCGCAACCGAAGTAATCGCAGCGCTCGGGGCACGCTCACGCCCATTTCCGGATTCCGCGCCGTGACTCGATTCAACCGCGGCGGTCTTGGTTGTTGCTGCTGGCGGAATCCCGGGAGAGACACTAGCCGCCGCGGACGAATTTGCCGCCGGGGCCATCCGCACCGCCGCTCCAGAAGAAGAAACAGGTTGTGCCGCAGTCACAGGCGCGATCGCGCGAGCCGGCAGGGAACCGGCCGCCGAACTCGCCGTTCGCGCCGCACCTCCGCGAATATCTCCGCCTGCGCCGCCGCGAACTCGCTCACGAAGTCCCGCGAGCACTTCTTCCAAAGGCGCGAGTCTCCGCGCATTAATCAATTTCAGCAACCCCAATTCCAAATGCAGCCGCGGGTCCGGCGCTCTCCGTAATTCCGCGTCCGTCGCCAGCAAAGTATTAAAAAATCGCGTCAGATCTTCCTCGCTGAATCGCGCCGACTGCTCCGCCAAACGCGGGCGCTCATCCGCAGGCGCCGCCACCAACTCCGAATCCGCCCCGCAAACCCGCGCTACCAGCAAATTCCGGAAATGCCGAATCGCTTCACGGCAGAAATGCTGCAAATTCTGCCCCTCGCCAATCAGCCGGTGCACCAGACGCAGAGCCATCTCCGCCGACTGCCCGGAAATCGCCTCCACCAACGAATCCAGCACGCTCTCTGCGACAACTCCCAAAAGTTCGCGCACTTGCGCGTCGGTGATCGCCTCACCACTATAGGCGATCGCTTGCTCCAGCAGCGAAAGCCCGTCGCGCAAGCTGCCCTCAGCCGCCCGCGCCAGCACCGCCACAGCCCCCGGCTCTATCGTCAATTTCTCTTCGCGTGCGATTCGCTCGATCTCCTCCGCAATCTCCTGGAACGAAAGCGCCCGAAATTGAAAAAGCTGCGCGCGCGATTTGATCGTCTCCACCAAATCTTCCGCGCGTGTCGTCGCCAGAATAAACACCACCCGCTCCGGCGGCTCCTCCAGAGTTTTCAGCAGCGCGTTGGAAGCTTCATCGGTCAGCTGGTGGGCTTCATCGAGGATCACTACTTTGTAGCGGCTGGAAGCCGGCGCATAACGCACCATCTCCCGCAGTTCGCGTATCTGGTCAATGCCGCGGTTGGACGCCGCGTCAATCTCCAGCACGTCCAGCGACGTGCCCGCCGAAATTTCCCGGCACGAATCGCACGTCCCGTCTGGCTCGGCCGTCGGCCCTTTAACGCAGTTCAGCGCCTTCGCCAGAATTCGCGCGCTGGTAGTTTTCCCCACGCCGCGCACACCGGAAAAAATGTAAGCGTGCGCCACGCGATTCGAGTTGATCGCGTTCGCCAGCGTCCGCGTAACGTGCTGCTGTCCCACAATCTCGCTGAACGTTTGGGGGCGGTACTTCCGCGCAATAACCTTGTAGGTCATGGAATAGTTGTGAGATCCACCCACTCAGCCGCGACTAGAGGAACTTCGGGTACTCCGCGGCACACGAGACTGACCCGCTACCGTTGCTCCCTTCCGGGCCTGGCGGGGTTTGCGGGGAATCGTTGCACAGAGCCCGAAGTTCCACCCATCGGCAGTCACCACGCGCAATTTTCCGCGCACAAAACTGCTTCGCGAAGTCTAGCACAGCGATTCACTGCACGAAAGACGCGAGATGATCGGATCGGTAGGAAGATTTCTGCGGATGCTCTCAGCAAATCAAAAATTAGGCCGCCGTCAATCAAAAGGCGGCCCGTTTCTATAGATTTTTGCGAACGGATCTGGCTCAGGCTGTCTAGTTCGCTCCGCCCTGCGTCGGCCGCGTCGCATCGTGTTTCAGCGCCAGGCGCGCCGGCGGTGCCGCAAAAGCCGTCTCCATACGCTCATCGCTGATCGCCGCCAAAGTCTCCAGCGTCTTCCGCGCATCAGCACTCTGGCCCGCCTTGGTCTGCGCCTCCGCCATCAATTGCAGCGACAAGGGATTCTGCGGGTCTTCCTGCAGTTCCGCGATCGCCCCGGCATAATTGCCCTGCAAATAAAGCACCGCGCCGTTGGCCGAGTGATACGCCGCCTGCACCGGCGTGCTGCGGCTGGTCTGCGCCATATTTTCCAGAAGCTTCAGTGTCCCTTGCGCCGCCTCGGTCTTTCCTGCGTTCACCGCGATGAAAACGCGTGCCTGCAATATCAAAGCCAACTCGTTGTCGCGGTCTCCCGGCAATAGATTGCTCTTGCGCGTGTCGGAAAGATCTTCCCTGGCTTCGTCCAGGTCCTTCAACGCGCTGGTCGCATCCGGATTGAAAAGCGCCATCGCGCGATGAATTTCCGCCTCCTGCACGGTTAATCCCGCCGCGTGCGCTTCCGCATCCACCTTCTCGAATTCCTCGCGCGCCAGCCGCGGCTTATTCTCGCGGTAGTAAGTCATCGCGTACAGAATCCGGTAGCCAATCTGCGTGGACCGCTCTTTCGTGCCCTTGATCGCTACCACATATTGCAGGCGCGCCTTCCGTTCATCTCCCAGCAAAGCGTAGGTCGAAGCCACGCCCGCTTGCGAAGCGTTGAAATGCGGGTTGATTGCCAGGGCCTTCTGGTAGTGTTCCAGCGCCCCCGGATAATCGCCCAGCATCCGCATAATTTCACCGTAAGAATCCTGCGGATTCGGCTCGTTCGGCAAGGCGGCCACGTATTGCTCCATCAGCGGAGGCGCCAGTTGCGGCTGTCCGCTCAAAGCGTAGCAGTACGCCAGATTATTCATCGCCGGATAATATCGCGGATCGTTCTTCAACAAGCGAACCAGCACTGCCTCGCCGCGCTCGTTGGCTCCCTGATTCGCGCACAGCCACTCCGCCGCCATGTTGCCCCACCGCTTGTCGTTCGGATATTTGGCCAGCAGGTCGTTCATCGCGGAAATGGCCATCACAGTCTCGCCGTTCTTCGTGCTGTTCATCCAGCGGATCAGCAATTGCTCGTCGGGTGATGCGTTGTCAATATACTTCACCGCCAGCGCGCTTTCCTGCTTTGCCTCTTTCGGATCGGCCGTGAAATAACCCAGCGCCGCATGACCCAACGCAAACTGCGGATCGGCCTTCACCGCCTGGCGAAAAAATTCCAAGCCTTCGTCCACGAAAAGCCGGTCTTCGCGCTGCACCAATCCCATCTCATAGGCGTTGCGCGCCAAAGTGGACTGCGTCGTCACCGGGATGGTGCCCGGCGCGTTCGCGGCCGGCGCGGACTCTTGCGCGCGCGCCGTGACCGCGGCGCCGCACGTCAAAACGGCGATAACCATCCAGGAGAAGTACTTTCGGGTTTTCACGGTTTTCCTCGCATGGGATTTTGCAGTGCCCGCTAACGGCCCTTCAGGACGTATCCGGGATCGAAAGGCTGCTTGTCATCAATCTTCACGACTTTCACGCCGCCCGTGATGTTGTAGACATCAATCACGCCGATTGCTCCGCCATTCCCGCCGACGATTCTCATTACTTCGTCGTCACTCTCGGCGAAAACCACAGGCACGGATGTCTTGCGGCCTGGATCATTCAACACTGCCTTCTCTTCGTCGAATGTCCCGCCCAATACTTTTTCCAGGATGAATTTCGTCCCCGGCGAATTGGGCTCGCGCAGCACCAACGTAATGCCCTTACCGTCCGGCCAGATCGTGGTCTTGGCCTTGAAAATTTTCCCCAGTTCCACCAGGCTCATTGCCCGCACGGAATTGCCAGGATTCACCACAATCGCGTAGTCCGTCCCAAACGCCACGGACGCGACGCTCAACAGCAAAACGCAGACAATCCACCAGCGGTTGCGCATAGCATTCTTACCTGAATTTCAAATTTCGGAGTTCGCCTGATTACAAAATAGCATTCCACACAAAACGCCGTCCGCCGATCTGCCCACGCAGTGTCGCTCCAGTAAACTCGTAGTGCCAAAAACTTCCACTACACGCCATTCGCCGCTGTTTCGCCAGCGGCGCTCCATTGCATTGTGCCGTTGTTTTTGAATTTGCATCGGCCAGCTTTAGCTGGGCGCCGCTGCGTCAGATTTTGCACTAAGCAGTCGTGTTTGGATTCCTAACCGCGGTCTTCTGCCCGCCAGACTCTTGGGCGGACGTAGTTGACTGTGCTTTGCGGGTCGCGGCTTCCGCCGCTGCACTACGGATTTTGCCGGCGGCACACAGCCTCCTTAGCGACAGGTCGGTTTGGCCCGGGCTCGATCCCATTCGTCCGCACCATGGGTATCAAGTAGGAACACCCCCCTCAATTCTCAGGAATCCTTTCCCGTGCTGGAGTATCTTATCTCCCGAGTGCATCCTCCGCACTCCACCGCGGCGCCAGCGGTACCCCCACGAAACGGGGAAGGCTCGGCTATGTCCAGAGCCGCCCTTCGCGGGAACGCACCTCGGTTCCCGCCAAGGATCACGGAGGATCCATGAAGCGTCTCGTCTCAGTTTCTGCATTGTTGTCGGCCATGCTTTGGCTGACTCCCGCGGTTCACGCGCAGTCCACCTCGCTTCAACCCGGAACGCAGGTCCGCCTCACATTGGTCTCAGGCCTTACCACTGCGGTCGCAAAAGATGGCGACCCGTTCACCGCCATCGTCGCCGAACCGGTGTTTTCCGGTAACCAGTTGATTCTCCCTGCCGGATCGAAAGTCCACGGAACCGTCACCAGCGTCAGGCGTCCGCGTTGGTTTGCCATGGAACGCGGCGGAGCTACCATGAACCTTGTATTCAACTCGGTCGAAGTACAGAGCCGCATTTTCCCCGCGCAGATGAGCATCCTTTCGCTCTATAGCGGCAGTGCGGACGACACCAAAAAACGCAAAGACCTGAAAACCACAGAAGGTGTCGTGATCGAACAAAAGCGTGACATCAAAGGCGACATCATGACGGGCGGTCTGGGCACCGGAGCTGGCGCGCTGGTAGGCGTCCTGTTCAGCAACGTCACTCGCGGGACAATCATCGGCTTGGCGGGCACCTCGGCGTACATCATGGTGAAAAAGGGCAAGGAAGTAGAACTTCCAGCGCAAACAGGAATGATGGTGCGCATGGATTCCGCTATCACGCTGCCAGCGTCACTGCTGCGCAGTGCCTCCGCCACGCCAGAAGCCGCCGGCAACTAACAGCTAGCGCCGGAGGAGCGACGCGGAGCCAACAGTACAGTCGAGGCGGTGCCGGGATTCGCGACAGAAAAATCGTAGGCCGCAAATGGCAGCGCGCAGATCACAAATCGCGGTACATACATCCGCGCAAAGTTGACCGGGTAGTTGACTTTGTAACGGAGGTCTTCAGACCGCCAGCCCTTGTTGGTGCTTCGGCATCTTTGTAAATGCCGCCCGATTTTCTGCGCCAGATCAAATACTTCCAGCATCGCCGGACTGCGCCTCACAATTCCGCGGAGCAGCAGATTCTCCGGCAGTTTGTCCTCGAGATCTCGTATCTGCAGCCCGCGTGTAAACGAATCCGTTAGATCGTCCGAAGTCTAGAGCAGCCGCGCGCACTCAACGGGCTTGCACAAATAATCGTAAGCGTCGTGGTTGATCGCTGCGATCGCCGAGTCCGCCGCGTAAAATCCCGTCACCAGGATCACCTACATCCCCGGATCGCACTGCAGCGCCTTTTCCAGGAATGCCAACCCATCCATCCCCGGCATTTTCAGGTCCGCCACTACCAGGCGGCAGCTAGCGGAACGCACCTTTTGCAGGGCTTCCTGGGCGCTCGTCGTTACCGACACGGGGAACCCCGCCTGTTCCAGCCTTCCCGAGGTCAGCTCAACATGGTCAGTCTCGTCATCCAATATGCGGATGGAGAGATTCTTGCGCGATAATTCTACAAATGGCCGTTCTTGCAAGACGCTCAGGGTAGACTCACAGGCAAGGTAGGGGCCAGAGCGCAACAACAATTGGGCTTCTCTGCGATTTTGCTTTTCAGCGCGGAGCGAATTTCTCGCCTTACTTATTGCCAGCCGAGCCTTCGCCTTGCGTAGGTGTGTTTACAGGTTCGTGCTATCCCCAACGGTACCCGGGATAAAGCGCCGCCAGCGCAAACCGGAAAATGTACGGAAACATTTTATCGTACGCGTACCAAGCCACCACCAATCCGAGTATCCCGAATCCCTGCGTCCGGATCCAATATTGGAACCGTTGCGCTGTCTGTTGGCTCATGAACAGCGTCACCCCGGTCACGCCGTCCAGCGGCGGCACCGGCAACAGGTTGAAAGTCCCCAGCAGCAGATTCAAAAGAAAGATGATGCTCAGAAACGTCGCCGCAAAGCCCGCCACTCCGGGCACCAGCGGTTCGGTGATATGCGTGAAGTCCACCGCATCCGGCACGCCGAAAATCCCGATATGCATGCCAACGCGAATCGCGATCGCTGACAGTATTACCAGCGTGAAATTCGCTGCCGGCCCTCCCAGCGCCATCCATGCGGCGCGCCGCGGATAGCGTTGCTGCCATTCCGGATCGTAAGGCGCGCTGGCCCAGCCGATCATCCAGTGCGCCACGAAATAGGAAAGGATAGGCACCACCACCAGCCCGAACGGCTCGCGCCGGATGTGCGGCCAGGGATTCAGCGTCACTTGCCCGCCGTGGAAAGCAGTGGGGTCTCCGCCGATCCGCGCGATCAACGCGTGTGCGCCCTCATGGCAGGTCGTCGAAAACAGGAAAACGATGTACCAGATCACGCCGAGGATCAGGAACTGGGGTGTCATGCCGCTCGACAGACTAAAGTGTCCAGCCGCATTGCGCAAGGCCCGCCGCCGCTCCGGTTGCCGCCCTGCGCACAGTACCGCGGCCGCATGGCCTCCCGCGAAAAGCTTCGCAATTCCTACAAATAATCTTGACAGCTCCCGGCGCGAGGTCTAGGCTGCGCTAACAGGGCTTCCGATGAAGTACCTCCCAAGGGTGGGTTTTTAAGGAGGGGTCGTGAATTCGAATCAAAGATCTTCTTCCCAGGTCAACGTCTGCTCTGAACAGGAATTCGAAAACCTGCTTCGCCGCAGCGAAGAGCATCTCAAATCGCAACGTCCCGGCGTAAGCAAGTCCGATTCGCTGCATTCCAACTCCCTCAAAATTGTTCCGCCGCTTCGGCGTCGCGATTCGGCGGCCTAGCAGCCCCGGGTTTTACTCGGCAGTCTCGGTTCGTTCCATGCCCCAGTACAAGGTTTAGGCCCGCAGCTTCAGCGAAGGCCCGACAGTCCTGATCGCGCGTCAGAAGAAAAACGCCTTCGTCGATACAGCTTAGGGCGATCAACGCGTCACCCAGACCTACGTTGCTGCGCTCTGCCAAAATCTTTGCTCGCAGGCCTCCTGCACTTTGCCAGTAGCCGGACGAAATATCCGTCTCGGGTATTTCAGAAAGCGTTTCCGCAACGCTGGAAGGAAGTTTCGGGTCACTCAGAAGTTCGGTGAGCACAGCGGGCACCATAACCACCTGCCGGTCTTCCAAAGCTCTATGCAGCAGCTGCACATCCTCGCCAAGGCAACCTTCCAGAAGCGCAACCCATGTGCTGGTATCGGCCGCGATCACCGGTCAGCCTTCAACTCCGCCAACGTCCGCGTGAAGCGAATCTTACCTCGCAGACGGAGCACGCGAGCATAGGTCCGCGACGCCGCAACGAGCTGCAGCCCGGCATGGACGGTGTGGGTGACGCCGGTACCGCTGGCTTGTTGCGCCTTCTCCAGAAGGTCCTGCGGAACCTCCACGGTGATCTTGGGCGCTGTCGCCATCGGACCTCCTACTTAGCATACTCGAGACCAGCGTCTAATGTGGTATTCCTGTTGAGCCAAACTTACCAGCTGCGCGCAAGAGACTGCTTTCGGAGTTGCAGCACTCGCACGTCCAGCAGCAAGAAGGGGGAAATTGGCGCGTCTAGATGTTAGTAGAATGAGAGCTTGGCTCGCTATGATTCGCGACTCGCCATCACTGTCGCCTTGCGCGCTGTGACGAGTCCGCCAGGCCACCAGTTCCAGTCGCCTGCGATGCGAAGCAGCGCGGGACCAATCACAATCCGAACCAGCGTCGCGTCAATCAACACGGCGATCGCCAAAGTAAATCCGATCATCTTCACTACCAGAAAATCTCCGAACGTGAATGCCGCAAATACCACGATCATGATCGCCGCGGCGCTGGTAATCAGGCCTGCGGTTCTTGCCATGCCCTCCGGGATCGCATCCATTTCACTCAGCCCGCCCCTTCTGGCTTCCAGAACGCGGGCGACCAGAAATACCTCGTAATCCATGCTTAATCCGAAGACGATTGCAAAGGCGACGATCGGAACAAGCGGAAACACGCTGCCGGTTCCCCCGGGAACTCCCAGGAACTTGCTTCCGTGTCCGTCCTGGATAACGACAACCAATGCTCCAAAGGCCGCCGCCACCGAGAACAGGTTGAGTGCGATGGCTTTCACAGCGGCGAAGATCGATCGGAACCCGACGAGCAGAGCAAGCAGCGTCCCGCCCACTACCAGCTCCATCACGGGGGGGAAGTGGCTTCTGATAATCGTTTCATAATCTGCGTTGAGTGCCGGGATGCCCCCGACAAGAAGGGTTGCGTCAGGCACTCCGGTGAGAGCTGGCGCGCCGGTCCTACGCAGCTCCCGCACCCAGTTGACCTGGTCGCGCAGGGAGATCGAACTCGCGGGCAACACCTCCAGCAGCGCCGCTCTCCCGTCGCTACTTAGGAACGTTCGACGCGTCTCCCGCGAAAGATCAGGCAGGGAAGATCGGTTGCTTTCCGCAAGCGTAGTGATAGAAATCACGCGGTCACAGCGTGGGTCAGTCGCGAGGCGTTTGCTGAGACGATCCAGCGCATCCCACCCCGCGTCGGTTTGCGCGATGGAATCCGTTGGAAGTTCCACGATCACGCGCAACGATTCAACCACGCCGCCCCGATCCATTCGCTGCAGTGCGTGGAGCGCATGGACTGATTCCGCCGCCTGCGGCAGCCAATCCCCGCGCGGGAGACTGGTATCCAATCGTCTCACCTGCCACGCGAGCAGCAGCAAAGGCGTACCGGCCAAGATCAGGGCAAGCCACGGATGCGCGACAATTGTCCTTCCCCATTGCCGCCAGCGATTTCCCGTACGCGCAGCCCGCCGCGCGTCCAACTTTGCGGTAAAGGGCATTCGGCCAAGATCAATCCGCGAACCGAGCAATACCAGCGCTGCTGGAACCAGGGCATTTGTAAGCAACACGCTCATTCCCGTCACCAGGAATCCCGCCACGCCGATGGAACGAATTTCGCTGATCGGAACCGTCAAGAGGGCTAGAAATCCGATGGCTACCGTTGAGGCTGAAATCAAAAGCGTGCGGCCTGCCTGACGTGCCGCGATCACCCCGGCCCTGCGTCCGTCGTTCCCGGCGGCAATCGCTTCCCGGAAGCGGCTGATCATTAGCAGCGCGTAGTCGATTCCAAGGCCCAGGCCAAGCATGGTGGCCAAATTTTGAACCAGAATGGACAAGTGCCAGCGCTGAGCCAGAAATCCGGTAATCGCCAGAGTGGCGGCGATCGCCAGCTGGCCAACCGCCAATGGAATCACAGCGGCCATCAGGCTTCCAAACGCCACCAGCAGAAGCACCAGGGTCGCGGGGATGACTAGGCTTTCGCCGCGATGCACGTCGGCGGCGCTCGCTTTGCGAATATCGAAATTCAGGGGAATCTCGCCGGTGAGTTCGAGCTTCACCGCCGGATAACGGACTCGCAGTTGATTTTCCAGCGAGCTTGCCAGCGTGTGAAGCTCCGGAACAAGCGACTCGACTGTTCCGCCGGTAGAAGTGAGGCCGACCAGAACGAACGTTCCCCCTTTGCGGCCGAGAAAAATCGGATCGCGCAACTCGAGATAGGAGACCACGCCGGAAACGCCGGGCTGCTCTTTCAGAGCTGCCACGATGGTTCCTAACGCTTGGCCGCCTTCGTCGGAATTAGCAGGTGGCAGGCCCTGGATTACCAGGACGACGCGGTCCACAAACGGTGAGTGAAAACGAGTAGCCAGCTCTTCCCGGACAACTTCCGCCTGGCTGCCTTCGACCCGGGTTGCGGTCTCCAGGCGACGCTCGGCGTGGAAAGAAAATGGAAGCAGTGCGATCGTTGCTGCCAGGACGATTCCCGACACCCAAAAACGGCGCGCTTGCATAGGCATCATGATGGCATATCTCACAAAATCGTCGTCAGCAAAACTCTGCGGTGACGCCTAAGAACCACACGGGCGAAAGACGTGCTGCGCGCGCAACGGGTGCCCAGGTTTGCTATCGGTTTCGTGAGTTTATATCTGCGCTACAGCCACCTACGGGGCTACCTGAATCTGCTAAACTTTGCGCCACCCATTTAGGAGGCACTATTCGCACCTTACTTTTGCTCGGACTGTTTGCGGCCATGCAAACGGGAGGGGCCGACCCGCGCGTTGGTACCTGGACGCTCGTCTCTGCGCAGTCGAGTCTGGATCCTCCGAATCGGCTCACGATTACTCCTTCGCATGACGGCTCGCATGTGGTGATGTCCGGTGAAACCCATCTTGATTTCACTGCAAATTCGAACGGACACAAATCGCCCGCACCCGGCAATCTCTCGTTCAATCAAATTGAGCTGCGCCGGATCGATAAGAGGCAGGCGGAGGTCAAGGAAGAGAAGGACGGAGCCGTGGTAGCGACGGTGCGCGAAAAACTTTCGAATGATGGCAACGAGTTGACGACCACGACTGCGACCCCGGGCCACGCCGATAAGATCACTGTATGGACGCGCAGCGGCGGTAAAAAGGTCCCCAATGACTTCTTCGCAGGCGAGTGGACGCAGGATCTCAGCAAGACTCGATTGCGCGAGGGTTTAGTGCTCAAAATCGAGACGGACGGCAGCGGTGCGATCCGTTTTCTGGGCGACTTCAGCTATACCGCCCGTTTTGACGGTAAACAATACGATCTAAAGAACTCGCGCAACGATACCGTGACGCTTACACTCGTCGATCCTCACACCGTGGACGCGAGCTATCAGAGGGACAATCAAGTCACTCAAAAGGACAAGTGGGTGGTATCCGCCGATGGGCAGCAGATGACACTATCTACTACAGGCACGTGGGAAACGGGCCAGCGGGTAACCGAGAAGCTCGTGTTTAAGAAGCAGTAGCGGATATTGCATCTGTCCAGTCTACAAGCCCATCGCTCGGTGACAGCGCGCTGACCTCTCGAGCCGCGACCGAAATGATCCCCTTGCGATGCATGAATTTCAGAATCCCGTTGACCGTATCTTCCAGAGACGGGTCTGCTTTGCCCCATACCGAGGCATCGCGGGCCTTTTGATAAGAAGAGCTGTCGTAGCGTTTGAACTCCATCGCGGAGATGTTATCAATAGAGCCCACCAGAAAATCCAACAGCGGAAACAAAAGATCTTCCTTGCGGCATCTCCGGATCAGCTCGGGAACGAAGTCGGGAAGCCTGAACGTTTCGAATTGCCGGCCAGTCGCTTTGGTAATCAGCCCGGTAATGTCCATCATGTTCGAATAATCGTCCCGCGTGACGTGGTAAGTCTGATTCGCTGTACCGCGAGTGGTAGAGATCGCAACGATGTTGTTCGCCACGATGTCCGCCGGAACAAAGCTGACCTGATTCAGGGTATCAACGCCAATGCCGTGATTCACCATGAAGGCAACCAAGCGAACGGCGATATCGAAGTTGTTGCCTCCGCCCGTGACGGAAGGACTCACCAGAGCTGGCCGGAAAATTCGCGCCGAAAGTCCCCGGCTCCGAGCATCCACAACCACCTGTTCCGCCACCCATTTCGATTGGCTGTACCCAAAATCCAGAAGCTCCATATTCTCGTTCAGGTCGGTCTCATTCAGGACTGATTTCACCGCCCAGCCAAACACGAAGGTGGTCGACACATAATTGAACTCTTTGGGCCGTCCCTCGAACGCCAATCTCACGACCTCATTGGTTCCCAGCACGTTCGCGTCTCGCATCAGGTCGTAGTTGAACAGGTAGTTCACGGTTGCACCGTTGTGGAACACGGTGTCGATTTCACTGGCGAGGAAATCCCACTCGTCTTGCGTCAGGCCCAGCATGGGCTGCCCTAAATCTCCGCAGACGGGGATCACCCGAGTTTCGAACATCTCCATCAGACCCAATTCGCACGGGCCGATTGAGTCCATCGCATCCCTCAGTCTTTGCTTACCTTGCTTTTCGTCGGAAGACCTGACGAGAACATAGATCTTCGCCCGTGTCTGTTCCAGCAGGCTTTTCATCAGGAATGGCCCTATGAAGCCGGTTCCGCCCGTGAGCAGCACCTTATTCAGAATCGGTGTCTCCGGCAAGGCCAAAGGCACCGCAGGCTCGAAGACGAGCTTTCTGTCGTTGATCATCATCTGCTTCTCAGCGGCTCGCTGCTCTTCACGGAAAACCGCAAGGGAATGACGCAAATGAACCAGTGCCTCTTCGGGAGCGCGTTTCAACTTTTCGGCTAGTCCAAACAGCTCGGCTACGGCGACGCGCTGGATAACACCAATATCTACCTGCCTTGCCAGCATCTCGGCGCCCTTATCTTTCAGGAGTTCCTTGAGCTCATGCATGAACACAACAAGATCCAGGGAATCCAGGCCGGCTTCGACCAGGTTGTAGGATTCCCGACCGGTCAGGTTGTACCTGGCTTTCAATTCGGCGAAACTGGAATGCATGTCGGGATCGCACGGGGAGTTCCCGCAGTCCTTCTCCCGCGAAAAGTCGGAAAGAACGGTGAACTTGCCATCCAGCCACATCTGCTTGGTCTTGTGGCGCATAATCTTCCCTGAACTCGTTCTGGGGATCGCACGCGGCGCGATGAGGGAAATCACGGCCACTTCCACGTTCAGATAATTCCGCACCGCGGCGGCAATCTTTCGTGCGTCGGGGAGCGCCTTGGGATTTTTCACTTCAGCGACGATTGCCAGTCCCGGTTCGCTGTTTTCCTGAATCTGGAACGCGGCGACGCAGTTGTGTCGGATCAGACCAGATGATTTCTCCACAACATTCTCAATATCGTGCGGGTAATAGTTTTGTCCGCGCAGAATAATCATGTCCTTGATGCGGCCGCAGACGTAGAGTTCGCCGCCGTGGAAGAATCCTATGTCGCCCGTCCGCAGGTAGCCCTCTTCATAGGGAGTATCGTCCACCAGCCGCGCACGAAACTGTCTCAGGGTTAGTTCGGGATTATTCCAGTAGCCTCGGCACTTACCGCTCCCGGCCACCCAGATTTCGCCGGTGCGTTCTGGCTTGAGAGGGAAGTGCCCTTCCGGATCCACAATCTTAACGTCGAGACCCGGCAGCGGCGTTCCGCAGCTGACAATCTGCATGGCCCCGTCGATCTCAGAGACCTCCGTAGTCATGCGGGCCATCCCCAGGGCCAGCGCACGCTTGTTGACGGAAACGATGTTCCGACCGCCCAGGGAGACCGCCAGAGTATTCTCGGCCAGCCCGTAGGCGACATAGAAACTCTCGGACTTCAGTCCATAGGACTGAAACGCTTCCAGAAAACGAGTGTAGGTATCCGGCTTGACGGGCTCCGCGGCGCACATCAAAACGCGAAGCGAACTGAGATCGCAAGCCTCCAGGCTCTCCTTGGAAAGTCTTCCGGCGCGCAGGCAGTAGTCGTAGGCGAAATTGGGCGCAGCCGTCGCGGTCGCGCGGTAGGCCGTCATTGCATCGAACCACAGGATCGGCCGCTGAATGAAGTCGGTGGGAGAGAACCCGTACGTTGTGCCACCTTTCAGTGCTGGATATAGGTAGCACCCTATCAGTCCCATATCGTGGTACTGCGGCAGCCAGGAAACGACCACCGGAGAGGCATGGTCGATCACCAACGGACACGTATCCAGAATGTTTTCGTGGGTTACGATCACGCCCTTGGGCTCCATGGTCGAACCCGAGGTGTACTGCAGAAACAAAACCTTTGCATGTTCGACAGCCGGTCGCTCCGAAATCGCATCTACGAAATCTTCCGTGGCGATCCACGGAAGTCGGGAAATGTAATCTACGTCAATGCCGCACGCCGAGACTCCACTTCTCGCCAGATTCGTCTTCAGGGATGCCTGGTAGTCTCTGCTCGTTAGGATCCCAGACGCCTGGCAATCCTTTGCGATGTGTACCATCTTGTAGAGCGCACTCTGGAAGCCGCGCGAACTGGGGGGATACACCGGCACGGGAATCAACCCTGCGCGCACGCAGCCAAAGAACGCGCAGATCATTTCGAGGCCCGGGGGGTAGGCAAGTAGCAGCCGATCGCCCGGCGCGAAGCGGCCTTCTTTCCACAAATATCCGGCAATCGCCTCCACGCGCTGGAGAAACGACCCGTACGTGTAGCTTTCTATCGGATCGCCGTTTACATCAAGGTACGAATAAAGAAGTTTGTCTGGGTGCTCATCTGCCAACCTATCCAGGTGGCCTAAAATTGACGCCTTCATCAAGCAGCGATCCTCCAATCTTGAATAGAACGCAAGTCAGTAAACGAAACATCTCTCCTCAGCAAGTGGGCTGATCCGCGATTGAGTTTGATAGTGCAGACCTGAAAGGAATGCCGACGGTGAGAATGTCCGTGTATTGTTTTCTCAGCATAAGCGTCGCTCGACGCTCTGGGGAACGGATGTTTTCCTTTTTGGCGCTCAAGGGCGCGAACGGGAATTTCGGAGCTCCGCCGACCTTCTATGGTCTCTCGCAGGAAGCCCGGTTCATTATGGTTCATCGAAGGTTATATATTAACAAAGCGTTATGGACAATGCCATGCGTCGTCGCTTCCATTGTTCACACACTGCAACTAGGCATCAGCGGTTCCGAATGTCCTTGCTTGTCCTTACGGGCCCGCATTAAAATCGTGCTGCGAGGCTGTCGGCACGGCACCAATTTCGCTGAGGGTCAGCACCCGGATGCGGCGTATGGAACGCGTCGGGCCCAATTAGCATGACCGCGGAGGCGCCGGTGACGTTCGAATCCGAAGTGTGGATCACTCAAGATGCGGAGACTCCGGATCTTGTGCCTTCGGAAGCTTCAGCGGCTTCGATTACCGAACCGGTCAACGCAACTTCCTTTCCGAAAGTCTTACGTCGCCGCCTGGATAAATTTTTTGTTGACCAGAACATTCATTACAAAGCCGACCGTACGATGTGGCTCAAGATCGCCGTGGGTCTGGCAGTTCTGGTGGGTGCCTGGATTGCTCTGTACGCTCTGCGGCCCGATTCATGGAAGTTTGTTGCCCTCTACCTTTTAGGCGGCCTCGCGCAGACATTCCTTTTGCTGAACATCGCCCACGACAGCAATCACAACGCCATCTCTTCCCGGCCGCGCGTCAACAAGACCCTGAACTATGTCTTCGATTTGTGCGGCATCAGCTCCTACATGTGGCGCATCCTCCATCATCGCGGCCATCACTCCTGCATCAATCTCCACGGCGAAGATGATGCGCTCTCTGGGCGAGGCATCTTTCGCTTTACGCCGCATGAATCCCGCGCGCCATGGCACCGCTTCCAGCACATCTATGCGCTGTTCCTTTATGCAATGTTCTCTCTCGACTATGTGTTCTTCCGGGACTTCGAAAGCTTTTTCTTCCCGTCCCACGATTATCTGAAACGCGCCAATCATTCTCTGCGCGAATATGCCATTCTGTTTGCCGGCAAGGGCTTCTACCTCACCTACATGCTTGTCTTGCCGGTCATGGTCCTGGGGAAATCACCTCTGCTGGTTGCCGGGGCGTTTCTCCTGGTCCATTTGTTCGTCGGATTGGCCGTAACGCTTGTGTTCCAGACGACGCACACCATTGACAGCACCTACTTTCCCACGGACCGCGGTGAGTTTGACAACGGCGTGTATCACATCTTCGCGACCACCGCCGATTATGCGACGGAAAACCCGCTCGTCGCTTGGCTCGCGGGCGGACTCAACCATCACATCGTGCACCATCTCTGTCCTTTCGTGTGCCACACGCACTATGCTCCGCTGACCAGGATCGTAAAGCAGACCGCCGCGGAGTTTGGGGTTCCCTATCGGCAGCACCCCACCATGACTCAGGCAATCCGGCATCATCTGATACTGTTGAAGCAACTGGGGAACGAAAACTGATTCTGAACATTTTATCTTTGCCTATGGCCTCGCTATCGCTTCCTACAAAGGACCTGAAATCAGCTGCCGTTCGAGGCATGCGTTGGGATGGCTCGGTATGACCTCATCCACTGCTATCCGCGTTGTTTCCCGATTTCGCTGCTTTGCGGATTCTCGCGCCATGTTCCGCAACCCCGTGCAGGTTTTGTCTAGCTACAACGAAACTTTCGGCGACACATTCCGGCTCTATTTGGGTGGTCTCAAAGAGGCGATCGTTACGATCGATCCCGCGGTCATTCAGCACGTCCTAAAGACCAATTCCGAGAACTACCAAAAATCCGATATTCAAGTAAAGCGCATGGGCCACTTCCTGGGAAAAGGACTGCTCACCACCCACGGCGAAGCTTGGCGCACGCAACGGCGTCTCATCCAGAAAGGCTTCGATCGAGCGCAACTCGATGCGCTGTCCTCCATCATGCAGGACTCCCTTGCCGAGTCGCTCCGCGATTTCGACGCCCAGGCCCGTCGCGGTCCCGTCGACATCTACCCCCAGCTGATGAAAATCACCTTCGCAATGGTCGCCCGATCGCTATTTGGCGCACGGTTGAAGGACGAAGACATCGATCTTGTCAGCCATACCATCTGCACCGTCCAGGAATTCATTGTTCGGCAAACCCTTCAGCCCTATCTGAATCCCTGGTTCGCCGTCTCGGGCGAACTGCGCAGACACGAAGACATGCGAACCCGCGCGGACGCCGTTCTGCTCGAATACATCCGGAAGCGCCGCCACGAACCGCCCGGTAATGACTTGCTGCAGACCTTGATGGATGCGCGTTATAGCGACGGCGAAGGCATGCCCGATCAACTCATTCTGAGCGAGAGCATGCAACTTCTGGTCGCCGGCCACGAAACCTCGTCCAATGCGCTATCGTGGCTTTTTTATCTTTTGAGCTCGCGGCCGGATTGTCTCGAACGAGTAAGGCAGGAATTTGATTCCGTGCTCGGCGAAGCACCTCTGAGCTACAGCGACGTTCCCAAATTCGAATTTACGACTCAGGTCATTTGCGAGGGGCTCCGCCTCTACCCGCCGTTTTGGATGATCGACCGCATGGCCGTCGCGGACGACCGCGTAGGCGACCTCGCCATACCCGGCGGCTCGACGGTCATTGTCTACGTCTACGGCGCGCACCATGCTCCGCGCTACTGGCACAATCCGGAAAATTTCGACACGGATCGTTTCACCAAAGCGAACGACAAGCTGCGCACGCCCTGCACCTTCCTTCCCTTTGGGGGAGGACCGCGCGGCTGTATCGGTGGAAATTACGCGATGCTGCAGATCCTGATGATTCTCAGCGATCTCCTCAGAAAATACGATTTTCAGCTTACTCCGGGCCAAACGATCGAAGCCCGTCCGATGGTCATTCTGCGGCCCAAGCACGGCATCCGCATGACGTTCAGGAAGGCACCAGCGCCGGCCTCCAGCGTCGCATCTGCCGGTCGTCTAGCCTAGCAACTAGCACACCGCTTCCAGCAGGCAACGTAGCTTCCAATAGCCTGTCAATTTTGCCAATAGCGCCGCAGGCTCCCAAAGAATATAGTCTTGCGTGAATGGAATTTGCAGCGCCGATTCTAGCTCTCAGCCCCGAGGCGCTGGCAGTTCTTTCCGGCTGCCGATCCACTGCAACATAAAGGTAAATCTCACTGGAAAAGAGCATACCCTGGGCCCTCTAGCGCACACGTTTCTGTCACAGATCGGGCTTTTCTTCGCAAGATCGTTTGTTCCTCTCTTCGCCATCGCGGTCATAGCGGGCGTGATGCTTTGGGGTCCCTGGGTGAGCTTGGCGATCACGGTCGTGGCGATAACTCTAGCTATGAGGTCGTTGTGAGTCGCCCTGGACGCGGCCCGGGCGTCGCGTTCGGCAGTCGGCGCATTCTCTCCCACCCCCAGGACCTGCACTGCGTGCTGTTCCATATCCTGTGCCTCGCAGCTTACGCCTGCGCTTTCTGGCTCTACCTGCACCCCCAGCTCGCGGGCATCACTGGTTTGTGGTCCCGCATAGCCTTTGTAGCAGCATCGGCTGCAATGCTGGGTTGGATCTCCGGAGCAGATGTTGGCGTTAACTTCCACAACCATTCACATCGCCCAATCTTTACCTCGCATTTCCTCAATCGCTGGTTCGGTCGAATATGGACATTCTCGGGCGGGTGGCCTTCATTCTTTTGGGAGTACGCCCACGTCACCATTCACCATGCCAATCTGTTAACCACTGATGATTGGACTCTTCCCAAACAGAACGCCGACGGCTCATTTGAAGACTTTCGCCGCTACATGCTGACGCACTGGCCGTGGCGCATCATGATCCATTTCTGGAAGGACCTCTTCGCGCGTCGCAGCCTTGGTCGCAAAGCGTTTCGTGAATTGGCCATTTTCCTCGCGCTTTGGTCTATTCCTTTTTGGATCGATCCGGTAATGGCCCTATGGCTCTGGGTGCTGCCGCACTGGATCGCTAACGCCTTAGTGATGGGGTCGGGAATGTATGTCCAACACGCGGGATGTGTCCCGAAGAGTTCCGCTCGGCCGGTGAGTCACTCCACCGTGTTTGTGTCGAAATTTTTCAACCTCACAATGTTCAATATCGGATTTCACCTCGAGCATCACGACCATCCCAGAGTCCACTGGTCGGAGCTGCCGATGCTTCACGAGCGTCTCAAGCAGGATATGATCGACGACGGAGCACACGTTGTCCCTTACGGTCTTCACCACGCTTCATTTTTGCTTGCAGGCGACGACGCGCGCAGGAAGCGTTTCGCCGAGCAAGCCGTGGGCTACACCCGCAGTCAGTAAGCTTGGCGCCTCTCCGTCTTGTTCCTTAGAGGTTTCCTGCACAACTCTTGATTAGAGGAGTTATCAAATCCGCAGAAGTGGCTCCGGGGCCTGGACTCGAACCAGGATAACCAGCTCCAAAGGCTGGCGTGCTACCAATTGCACTACCCCGGAACGGGGTACGAAAGTGTAGCAGACCTCCCGCCGTTTTGTTACTTCCGCCGCTTCACCATATTTCCCGCTCCGCCTCCCGCGGTTTGCTGCCGCGCCTTCGATTTGTTACGCTGCTAGCGTTCCAGCTCGGCGGAGAGATGTCCGAGCGGTTTAAGGAGCACGCTTGGAAAGCGTGTGTTGGGGAAACTCAACCGTGGGTTCGAATCCCACTCTCTCCGCCACATTCGTTTCCCTCTGCAAATCGCCAAGAATCTTATGACCTGTCCAAAGTGTAACGCGCCGCTCGTCCCGAAGCCGGTGCCAGGTGCGCTGAAATTCCCGCAACGTCTTGAATGTCCCGCGCATGGCTGGCTGCCGGAAAGAATCACCCCGATCCGCATGCGCTTCCACAAAGACCGGCCGGACTGGTAGCTCAAATCCCTCAGCTCGCCCAGCTCGCGCCAGCCAACACGCATCAGAAATAAAGCGTAGAATGGATTGATGCCGTCCCTGCAGGAACTCGAGAGAACCAGCCCTGCCCAACTCGCGGCCATGTGCCAGCGAGTCGCGGACAATCCGGGCGCGTATTTGCCGGACGCATCCTCCGCAGCGTCCAAACTGAAATTGGAATGGAATACCTTGCAGTCTTTTCCCAACCCGAACTACGCCGTGCAAAAGAAGATCGAACAACAGAAGGATCGCCTCGCAAGGCGCATGATCGAATTTCTCACCAACATTCTCTAATCGCGCTGCCTCTGGCGTCGCGACGCGGGCGTTTTTAGCCGCTCGCCACTAACAGCTTGTTGAAAAACTCTTTCGGGTCGTTATTTGGAGGCGCGCTGCAACATGGAAACTCTCTTTTAGTTGGCTTTTGGCGAGGAGGAATTCCTTGCTGCACTCGCGGGGGCGGGTTCAAAAGCCTTTTTCAACAAACTGCTAATCGCTAGTCACTGACTTTTTCCCAAATCGATTTATCCCACTTAACCTTTTTTTGCCTTTCCCGGGGGCACCAGTGCCACCGAAGCCTCGCTCGTAAGCAGCAGAAACGTGAACGACTCCTGCAAGTACAAGCGCACCGCAGTGTCGTTGTGGCTCAGATACCCGATCGAAACATCCTGCCCGATGTGCAAATCGAAATCGCCGCCGCGCGTCGTCACCACAAATGCTCCGGCAATCGCGGGTGCCCAAATAATCTGATCTTTCACCAGCCGTTTCATGTGCTCCAGCACCGGATATCCGTGGTCGCTCGTCTCCGCCAGCGCCGTGTATGCATCCGCCCCCAACAGCACCGCGTAAGGTCCGTTCACGCCCACCAGTCGCAATTGGCTCAGCCCCTGCGCAATCGCGTCCGGGTATTGCAGCACATCCGCCGGCAGTGTCATGATCGGATTGTTCGTTCCTTGTCGTACGCCCCCGATCCCAGCAGCCGCATAGCCGTCAAAAATCGCGCGGTCCTCCGCAAACGCGATCTGTCGCGCCGCGTCCTTCGCCGGTTGCCAGTTTGAATCGTTCGCGCCGCGTTCCACGTCGTCAATCCCTTGGCGATCCAGCTCAAACGGCACGCGCAACTCCACCAGCGCCTTCACTTCGCGCTGCCTCGCCAGAATCCCATCCGCTGGAGCCGTGATTTTCCGCAGGTGGCCCGTCCCAAGGGCTGAAAGCCCGCTGCCGCCTGGTCCCTGCACGTCAACCACACGCCGTCCCGCCAGGTAGCGCTTTAGCGTTCGCGTTGTTTCTTCTTCAATCGAAGCCCACGCCATGTCCGAAATAGGGGCGAGCTCGCGATGCAGATTATTCATGACCGATTTCTCCTTTAAGTGAACCGATGCCGAGCGAACCATCTTTGCTCGGCGCCGCGGATTGGCCCGTTTCGTCGGTGCCCCCTGCGTCAGAGGCGTCGCAGGGCTTGCCGCTAGCCGTCTCGGAAGCCGTGTCGCCGCCAGACGCCTCATCCGCTGCCGCCTCGTCGCTCACGTCTTCCAAAAATGTCGCCGACGGCACAAAAAATAAATTCCCAGTAACCGCGCGGCTGAAATCCAGCAGGCGGTCGTAATTCCCGGGCGGCCGCCCGACGAACATGTTCTGCAGCATCAACTCGATCGTGCTCGGCGACTTGGCGTAGCCAATGAAATAAGTCCCGAATTCGCCTTGCGTCGGCCGCCCGAAAGGCATGTTGTCGCGCAAAATTTTAATCTCTTTCCCATCCTCTTCGATTGTGGTCAGCGAGCTGTGCGAGCAGGTCGGCTTCACGGATTCGTCTAATTCGATATCCGAAAGTTTTTTGCGCCCTATGATGCGTTCCTGCGCCTCCGTGGTCAGCGCATCCCATCCCGCCAAATCGTGCAAATATTTCTGCACGATCACATAAGTCCCGCCTGCGAACTCGGCATCCTCCGCGCCAATGGTCACCACGTCAATCGCTTCCTGCCCCCGCGGATTTTCTGTGCCATCGACAAATCCAATCAAGTCCCGGTCGTCAAAATAACGGAACCCCTGTACTTCATCCACCGGCTCCACGGCATCTCCCAGCCGCGTCATGATCTGCGTCGCCAGCTCAAAGCATAAATCCATCCGCTTCGCGCGAATGTGAAACAATAAATCGCCCGGCGTTGCAACCGCATGCCGAGCGCCGGACCGTATCTCCCGAAACGGATGCAGCTCGGCCGGTCGCGGCGCCCCGAACAGCCGGTCCCACGCCTCGGACCCAAACCCCATCACGCATGAAAGTCCCGCTTCGATGTCGCGGAATTCCACCGCGCGAAAAAGTGCGGCAAGGTCCGCGCAAAACGACCGCACCGTCGCGCGATTCTCCGCGCCCGGTTTTACCGTCAGCACCAGAAAGATCGCGGCGCGTGTCAGCGCCGCGGCGATCGGCTGCGCCAGAGCGCGCACTCCCTCCGCCGCATTGTTTCCGCTCTTGGGATCAGGTTCCATCGGCTCTCATCCTGACGGCAGCGCGCCGCATGTCGCCCTGCGAAACAGCGCTCGCCTCACCTGCAATTGTTTGGGCGGCAAGCTTACCATCGGCCCCCGACGAACGTCCACAGCGCCCGGCAAGCGCCGTACTGCCGGTTCCTCGCACCTGACCCGCGGGGCATCCTTCCTGGAAGTCGCTCCAGGCGGGACGATTGCAGTCGGTGCCAGCGGCGATTTACAGTAATCGCTGTATTTCCACGCACCTATTTCTACGAGACCATTAGCGGGACTTCGCGGAGCGCGTGGCGCGGTTTCCAGCTTGGGCGCGTTCGTTTTGTCTTCTTTGCTACGCCGCGTGTGGCCGCTTGTTCGCAGCGCCTGGAGGCTCTGTGGGATTCTGCACAACTTTTATTCTGGTCCTGACCCTGCTGGCGAATTTCGCGGAGCCGGGCGCCTCCGCCATTACCTTTTTCAAAATATTTCTTTCCTTCGCCCTGTTCATTTGCCTGGCCGTCGCGGTTCTTCACTTTTTCGGAAGACTGGTGATCGAGCTTTTCGGCATTCTGGATGGACGATCTTCGCAAACGAACCGCCGCTATGCCCGAAATTGAAATCCCCTTGACGCGGCCATGCGGCTCTGCCGCCGAGCCGCTCCCGGTCTGCACCAGCCGGCTGTGCCCCTATTGCCGCAGCGTGGAAACCGCTCGATCGCATCGTCGCGGCCCCATCGAGAAATATTTACTGCGCGCCATTCGTGTCCGCGTCTACCGCTGCGACGATTGCAATTCCCGTTTCTACGCCTTCTGCCATGACGCCGCCGCATCTTCGCCTAAGAAGCCGGCTGTCTGACGGCAAATCGAAGCACGGGTTCGACGTTGTGCGGTAGAATGGGTTACACGCTATGAACGAAACGCCCGGCGATGTCTGTGGTAAATGCGGTGCCGCGATTGATTCCAATCGCAGAGTAGACTTCACGCTGAAGGACGGAACGCGCGTCTGCGATTCCTGCTTCGTGCGCGAAACCCCGCGCCCCAAAGCTGATCGCATCAACTAGAAGCTAGGAAACCACCGCGTGAGGCGCCACCGTTTCCACTCGCGCCGCGCGCGGCAACCTCACCAGAAAAATAGTTCCGCTCTCCGACGTTTTCTCCAGAGTTACCGAACCCCCATGATCCTGCACGATCTTGTTCACGATCGCTAGGCCCAGTCCGGTCCCGTTCGGCTTTCCCAGGCTCACGAATGGATCGAACAAAGTTGCGGCGATCGCCGGCGGCACTCCCGTGCCGTTATCCGCCACGCGCACCTCAAACGATTCGCCGATCGAGCTGATCTCGATCCTTACATACCCCTGGGACGGCACCGTCGCCTCGCATGCGTTCAACACCAGATTAAAGAAGGCCCGCTCAATTTTCTTCGGATCAAATACTCCGTCCATGTCGCCCGCCGTGCTGATCGAAATTTCCAGGCTGCGCAGCTCCGGCCGCGCCCGCACCGCATCCACCGCTCGGCGTATCGTTTGATTCAAGGACGCGGGTATCGGAGCAATCGAGTTTTCCTCGCGCGCCAATTCACGCAGCGAGTCCAGCAGATCCACCATCTGCTCGGAAGCGGTTTTGATTTCCTCGTAAATTTCATCGCGGTTCAACTTCAACTTTTCCGCTTCGTAAAGAAATTCTGCATTCGCGACCACCGCCGCCAGATAATGCCGCAAATCGTGCGAAATCGAATTGGCAGCTCTGCCCACAGCCGCAATTCTCTCCGTTGCGAATCGCCGATGCTGAAAAGCCTGCAACTCCCCGCGCATCTTTGAAAACGCTTCGCCCAATTCCGCCACTTCGCTGCTGCCGCGCGGTGTAATCGAGTACGTGTAGTTGCCCATGGCCAGCGCGCGCACGCCGGACACCAGGTTGTCCAGCGGATGCGTAATCGTTTGCGCTACGAAGCTCAACAGCAACGCCGCCAGCGCCACCGCCGTAATCCCTAGCAGCAAAATCGTACGATTCAACCGCCGCAGAAATGCGTTCGCGGGCTGCAAGGACATCAGCACGTAACACTTCACCGACGCTGGCGGTCCGCTGTGTATCACCACCGAGGCTGTCTGATATTGATCCGAACCCAAATTCATTTCTCGCGCGCCCGCTTCCGCGCCCGCGCTCCGCTGGATCAATCGCTCGAGCTCCGCCTGATCCGCGGGCGAGAGTGTGGACGCAATAATCTTGTCCCCCGTGGTCAGCGCGATCTGGCTGCCCGATACCATCGCCAGTTGTTCCGCCACGGTCGCATCAATCTGGTATCCCACGGCCACGACCCCCAGCTGCCGGCGCTCGCTCTCCGTGCCGGAAGCAATCGGCCGCAAGAACACACGATAGAGTTGGCCTTCGCCATACCACCAGGCCGCGTCGTCACCTTGCTCCATGGATCTCGCCAAATTTTCTTCCACAGCATCGGTTTTCCAGCGCGGGCTCGTGCCGTGAAACCCCAGAACATGTCCGTCCGTCCCGGCCAGCAGAAACAGTTGGCTGCCCGCCAGCTTCCACAACGGTTCAGACGCGTCCTGAATCGTCAGCGCATGCTCGGTGGTCATCAAAGCCTTCAGGGTGGGAAGCTCGGCCAGCATCGCGGCGGTGCGAGAAAGTTGCAGCTCGCGTTCCTGTTGCACGTTTTCGAATGCGCGCAGCGAACCGTTCGTGCTCTGCCGCACTCCTTCATCAATTTCGGAGCGCACCGTGTGCCGCACGATCAGCAGCAGCGAACCCAGTAGCGCGCAAATGATCACCAGCGTGGCGGTGAGAAGTTGCGTGCGCAATCGCAGACGTGCCAAGAGGCTCCTCGCCCAGCGGCGCTACATTTCCAAAGCGGTTGCGCTGTCACCAGGTGTGAATTTGTAACCGCTGCCGTGCATCGTCAGAAAATATCGCGGGTGGGTCGGGTCGGGCTCCAGTTTCTGCCTGATCCGCAAGATGTGATTGTCCACTGTCCGCGTCGTCGGATAATTTTCGTATCCCCAAACCTCGTTCAGCAGTTCCTGCCGCGAAATCACGCGTGCCGGACAGCGCGCGAAGTACTTCAACAGTTTGAATTCCTGCGCGGTGAACGCCAGCGTCTTTCCGTTGCGCGTCACCACCATGCTGGTGAAATCAATCTTCGTATCGCCAAAAATCAGCAGCTCATGTGCAGCCGGTGCAGCCCCCGCGACGCTCGCCGCTTCCACCGCTGCAGGCAGGCCGCGACGCATCGCCCGCCGCACGCGTGCCAGCAGCTCCCTCGGGCTGAACGGTTTTGTCACATAATCATCTGCGCCCAATTCCAGCAGCAGCACCTTATCTTCCACTTCGCAGTTTGCGCTCAACACCACGATCGGAACTCCCGCAGCGTGCGCCTTGAACGCGCGGCAAACCTCTTTCCCCGGCAGCCGCGGCAGCTTCAGGTCCAACACCACCACGTTCGGAGTGTGCTTGCGAAAACTTTCCAGGCCTGCGATCCCGTCCGACGCAATCTGCACCCGCAGTCCGTCTGCTTCAAAAAGCCGCTGCAACGTCCGCTGCATCGCCCGGCTGTCTTCCACCACCAAAACCGTCTCCACAGAATTTTCCTTTGCGTTCGCGAGCCCGCCGAATCACATGCCGTACGGGCCAATCCTACAACGCCCCTCGACTCAAGAACTCTCTGCATTGTAATCCCAACCGCCGTCCGCAATCTTCCGACAAATAGATTGCGAGCGATGGCCCCCGCCGTTGTCATCGTGGCGTTTGCCAAAGGTCAAAATCTTGTAAATTCTGCTGGTGAATAAGCCTCCGATTGCAGCGTTCGCTAGGCCGGGCGCATCAGAGGCGTTTGTTGGCGGCGAAGCGGAGGCGGATGTAGTCGGCGGTCCACTTGCCTTCGGCGTCGCAGAGTTCAGGGCGCAAAGCTTCTCGAACTTCAGCGATATAGGAGGGGCGTTCGTCAGGCGGCAAGCTTGAAGTGAAACTCTGGGCGAAAGTATCCAGCCAGCCGGTGACATCACCGGGAAGCGGGGTAGGGCGCGGTATAAGAGCGACATAATTCACTACGAAACCGCCACTGCTCAGTTGCTGTGAATATTCTTCGACGGTGGGGAAATACCAGGGGCTTGCGGCTTCGCCGTTGATGCCGCGGCGATTGAGGGCTTCGGTTAACGCGCCCCTAATCTTGGCCACGCAACCATGGCCACCGAATTCGGCGACGAAACGTCCCTGGGGTCGGAGTGCACGATGCACTCCGCCGATGACCTTGGCGGGATTGCGCATCCAATGCAGCGCGGCGTTGCTGAACACGGCGTCGAATTCGCCGTCGAAATCCAGAGCTTCACCGTTCATCACGCGCGCGTCCACGCCCAGCTTTCGCGCGGCACCGATTTGCGGCGCGCTGGCATCGACACCGATGACGTGGCATCCCATCGAGGCGAGCTTCGCGGTGAGCACCCCGTCGCCGCAGCCCAGGTCCAGGATGCGCTCCCCGGCGCGTGGCGCCAGCAGAGCCACCACGGGCGCGCCCAGGTCGGCGACGAAGCGCGCATTGCGAGCGTAGCGTTCAGGATCCCACGTTTGCGAGTGCGCCATACTTGGGGCTGCTCCCCGGTGCGGTGCCAGATCAGTTTAATTGGCCATAGCCTGAATTAACAAGGCTGCTGCAATCCCGGCCAGTCCGGCATAAACATATTTCAAGTAAGCTTCTTCGCGCAGGCGATGATTCACTAATCTGCCAAGCAAGATCGCGGGGATCGCAGCAGGCAAAGATATCAGGTAGTAGTGTGTTACGGCAGGCACCCACAGTCCCGTCAACCAATATCCGGCCATTCCTAGAATGCTCGCCGGCAGAAAGTATCCCTGCAAGGTTGCGCGAAAGTGCTGCGGCGACCACCGTCGCATTGCTCCATAGATCGCCAGCGGTGGACCATTCATCCCATAGGCGCCTCCCAGTACTCCAGCGATAAAGCCGCAGCCGAAGAGCCAGAATAAATTGTCCGTTTTGAGCTCCAGAGGTTTGCGGCCCCAAACGGAGTACGCGGAAAACGCCAAAAGTAGAACGGCCAACGTCACCTTAGCCATCCGTTGATGGCTGCTGGTAAGCAGCAGCAGACCCGCGGGGATCCCAAACAGCGTCGCGAACATCAGCCATCCGCTGCTGCGCAAGTGGATTTTCCGCCAGTCCTGGATAACGATGACGCCAGCGATCGTGACCGATAGTAATACGGCCAGCGGAGCGGTGACTCTGAGCGGCAGCAACAAGGCGAGCAGCGGAACAGCAAACAACGCCTCGCCAAATCCCAGCGCTGATCGAATCAGCGTTGCCACGAACACCACCAGAACCACATACACCGTCGTGGCGTTCATCGCGGCACTACCATCCCTCGATGCTCCGGGTTATTCCCTAAAGTCTTCCGCTGCGCTTTCGAGCGACAAATCAGATTATCGTACATTCACGCGGATTTTCCCTTCCGAGCAACGGGTTCACCGTTGGCTGGTACTGATTTCACCACAGCAGCGGACGATGCTCCTTCTAGCGACGGTCCATAGTCAACTTTTCTTCACGCCACGGGCGCAGGTACTACTGCAGCGTCAGAGGTCGAGCCAACCGAACTGTCAGATTTGACAATTGCGAGGCGCGCACAACGGGGACACCACGGCGAACCTCGCGACGTCGGTTTGCGCGCTTTCGGGCTGCGATCGCCGCAGGATCTTTCAATTGCGCGGAGGAGGACGGGTATGAACTGGACAGTTAAAGACTGTTGGGCCGCGCTGTTTCTCGCGGTGTTGGGAATGGCCATATCACCCCTGGCTTCGGCGCAGGAGAAGCCTAACATCGTCATGCTCATGACCGACGACACCGGATGGAACGATTTCGGCGCCTATTCCAACGGCGGCGCTGCCAATGGACATCCGACGCCTAACGTTGATCGAATGGCGAAAGAAGGCGCCGTTTTTACCAGTTGGTACGGACAGGCGAGCTGCACGGCGGGGCGTGCGTCCTTTATGACCGGGCGAATTCCGATTCGTTCGGCCCTGTCGATCGTAGTGGCCCCTGGTGACGAGAACTACCTTCGCCCAGAGACTCCAACCATTGCTGAATACTTCAAGAAGAAAGGCTACTCGACCTACTTCTCGGGCAAGTGGCATCTCGGGGACAAACCCGTTTCTTATCCGATCAATCATGGCTTCGACGAGATGAAAGAGTTCGCCGCCTACTACGCCGGCGTCTATTCCTACCCCTATACGGACAAGTGGTTCCATCCCTGGTTCCCGTCCTATAACGATGATTTCGAGAAAATGTGGGATTCCGTAGTGAACCTGGGCGAGTGGGAAGGGATGGCCGGGCAGCCTGCCAAGAGGGTCGCCGCCATCACATACGACTATATGGCGACGATGGACGAACGGATGGCCGACTACGCAGTCGCCTATATCAAGGAGCACGCCAAGAGCGGTAAGCCGTTCTTCATGGATGTGAACTGGATCAAGATGCACAATCCCACCAACGCAGCGCCCGATTTCAAAGGTCGTTCGCATCTAGGTGATTACTCGGACTCTTTGATGGAAATGGACTCCGACATCGGGAAGGTACTCGATGAGATCCGCGCCGATGCACCTAACACCATTGTCATTCTGTCCGCCGATAACGGGGCTTGGCTGGATGCTTACCCGGATGCAGGAACAACACCGTTCCGGGGTGAAAAGGGCTCTGCTTACGAAGGCGGCTGGCGTGTTCCCGGCATTATGACCTGGCCCGGGCACATTCCGGCGGGTGTCACTTATGGCGAGATGATGTCGCACATCGATTGCTGGTCAACTCTGGCTGCGATGGCAGGCATTCCAGTTCCACCGACTGGCGAAATGAAAGACAATAACGGCAAGCCCATCTACTTCGACAGCATCGACAACAGCGCGTATATCCTGGGCAAATCACCACACTCCGCGCGCAAATCGTGGATCTTTATCAATGGTGAGTATCTCCATGCAGTTCGCGTTGATATAGGTGAAGATCCAAAAGAGCCTTGGCTGAACATCGCCTGGAAGTTCGTGTGGACGGCGAAAGATAAGTGGTTGGGACCAAGCCTGGATACGGGTTCTATTCCCGCGGCCTACAACCTGACCATGGACCCGTACGAGAAATACGACATGGTCTTCAACGGAGCGGCACCGGATCGGGCGTTCACGAACTCACCTGGAAAGTATGCAGGACAGGATAACGGCTGGTCGGCGGCACTGTTTAGCGTGGTACTCGTCGATTTCGACAAGACGATCATGAAGTATCCCAGCATTAAGCGCTTCCCCGGAGGTGCATCGAACGATTTGATTCCGAATCTTCAGCATCCGGAAAACCCGGTACCAGCGCTCGATCCTAACAACATGCCCAAGGCCGTTCCGTCTGAATAAAAAGGAGCCCATACCGGAGCGCGGCTCGCAAGGGCCGCCCACCTAAAACGCGAAGAGGGCTGGACCGGAATTTCACGCGTCCCGTAGCGGAGTTCGGCGAGCCTTTGAGGAAGATAACCCGCGCCGGGTCAAAAGATTGGCTCTACTGTCGAAATATCAAACTTGCCAGAAAGAAAAGAACCGCGCTGCTTGCGGCATAGGTTGCCCACCTCGCGAGATTTCGTGTTGCTGTGAAAATGAACCCAGGCTTTTTTCAGCAGGCGGGTAATCGCGACCAAAATCACCGCACCGATAAACGCTACGATTATAGAGCTGATCCTGCGGCCGCCCTGCCAGATTCCCAGCAGGCCGAAGATCCAGCCTCCCAGAATGCGCCCAAGGATCCCCAGAATAATGTCTACCAGCACGCCGTAGCTCCGCCCCTCATAACCTGGCCAGCAAGCCAACCTGCGATCGATCCAACCACTATCGGCGCGAGGATTCCCCTGGCTTTGCTCCTTCACGCCGCGCAAAACCGGAATTCACATTCGCGACCGCCGGGTCACCGTGAATGTGCACGCCGCCGCACCAATACGCGATGCAGCTATGTGGAATCGCGGAACTCGTTGAATCGTTCAATAACAATTGAAAATTTCAATTCCTGCCAACGCGCGTTGCCTTCGCTTTCGTCCTGGCATCCATCTATCCGGTGATGCCGTTTATCCGTACCAATCTTGCCAGCTTCGCAACGATGGACGCGCGATTACCAACCCATTTGGCGCATCCGCTCCAGGATGAGCCCGCTATACCGAGTCATGTGATCGGGCCGTCGCTTCAGCGGCAACGGTAGAATTGCGGCGAGTTGCGCAGCTTGTTGCCGGTCAACACTCCGACACGAAGTTCGGTAGTAATAACGGCACGCCGACTCCGCGCCATAAACCCCGGGTCCCCATTCGACCACGTTGAGGTACAGCTCCAAGATGCGCCGCTTACCAAGGACCAATTCGGCCACCGGGACAAGCGTGAACTCGGCGCCCTTGCGCAGGATGGAGCGGCCGGTTCCGAAGAACAGATTTTTTACCAATTGCTGCGTAAGCGTGGATCCACCGCGAATGCGCCCGCCTTCCAGATCGCCCTCAGCCGCAATTTCCATCGCGTCCCAATCGAATCCATGATGCTGGTAGAAGCGCGCGTCTTCCGCGGCGATCACAGCATGCTGGAAATCGGGCGAAATATCGCTCAGCGGAACGAATTCGTATCGTTCGTGATACGGCGTGCTGTGAATCCATGTCTGCAAGCGGCGTTCCATGTGTACGGCGGTAGTCGGCGGGTCGATCCACCGCACAGCCACCAGGATCAGCGCAGCAAACGCCCAAAGAAGCGCCACTCCGATCAGAGTCCATCGAACAACGAATCGGAGAGTGTATTTCCGACTTGGGATCTGCGGGGGCTTCGGGACTGTCTCTGGATTTTCAATCACGCTTCAGCATAATCGTTCGGCCCGTTTTGCCATAGCGCCTGATTGCTCGCGTAGACGGAAGCTTGAAATCCATGCGGGCGCCTAGTGCCATTACCACGAGTTGCTCTCACTTGAGCGCAAAGATTCAATTTTTATCGAGTTCAGCCTCAGGTCGTGGACAGATACGAGTGGAATGAAGTTCTTTGCCTGCTCTTACGTCACTTACGATTTTAGCCTGCCTCGCATACGGCGCTACGCACCACATCGCCCGCAGGGAATCCGACACCATTTCCTTATCGTAGGGCTCTTGCGTAGTGGGGCCGGCGTCCAGACTGCCGACTTGAGTCCCAAAAATCTGCGGCTGTTTCATTGAACGCAGATAACGGTCAAGCGTTGCCGCACTGAGCCAGATAGCGCCGTGCAGTCCCTTGTCTACCGCTGTGACCGCAAGCACATGCGCATAGAGGTAATCGGACGGCTCTTGGCCATGCTGAAAGATGAAAGCAGCATAGTAGTAGTCCTCACCCGATTGCACCTTGCCGGCGCTAATTAGCTGCCGTACTAGTTCTCTACATTTAGCACGGTCAGCGACGCTTCTATTTTCCTGATCTTCCTCGTAGATTTTCCGAAGGGAGCTCTTGCTCATCTGGCCCGTCGTCGGCGCCGCATTATCTTTTTGTCCTCGCACAGGTGCAACCAGCAGCGTGAGAGCAATAAGAGTCGCTTCCAGCAATCTGGTGCTGCGATTCATAGCGTAACCTCCATTGGCACTTCCGACGGTTTCGATTCGTTGGCGGTCAGCTCAGCCGAAAATCCGCATGTCCGGTTTGGGCTGCCAGGCACTTGCGGGATACTTCTGCAACTTAATTTGATTCCGTTTAGACTGCAACTGTCGTGCTTGCAAACCTCGGGCTCTCGAATAGAGACTTACTGGATTAAAGAAGGCTGAGACTGAATGAAACTGCGCCTGCGGTTCTTTTTCGTCGGCTTAGCATTTCTGTGGACCGCTCCAAACTTCCTCGCTCAGAACCAACCCATACCTGTCTCGCTGGTTCAGTTGATAGCAACCGCTGTGAAGTTCGACGGCAAGATGGTGACTGTGCGCGGGTACCTAGAGTCCGTGGGTGCGCGCCATGATATCACTGCTCATTTACTCTATCTGAGCAGGGAAGATGCCGAGAACCGGCTCGACAACGCAGTTGTAATGGTGGCAAGCGAATAGACGCGACGCGACGAGGAAAAAATCAATCACATGTACGTGACCCTGACCGGAATGTCTCGCACGGTTCGGACATCAAATGGGTCTTCGGCAAGTACGATAAAAGACGTTCAAAGCTGCACAGTTTGGTCGGCCCCTAAACGCCCTATAGGGGAGCCCGGTGACACCCAATAACTCGAAAATTAGTTCAATCGCCTCACCACAGTCGCTACACCGTGAGTGACGTTTTATTGCAGTTGAAACACAACTCCTGGTTAGTTACCGGACATGCTCCGCACCAATATCGTCGTTGCCCGAGCGAAACTTCAATCCGCAGCGACGAGTAGAAAATCATCGTCGTGGCTGTGATGGCGATTGACCTGCGGACTATCGCGAATTGCGTGGTGGATGAGCGACACATCGTGTTACGGAGCTGTTCTACGCGAAGAAATTTGGCGGAAACAGGGTCCTGTTCTGCGGGCAAATCTGCTCTAGCTCTTCTGCTTTCAGCAGCGGGTGGCGACCCACGGCGAATTTCGGGCCGCTTACAAAAGCGTCGTAGCTGTCTTTGATTGCCGCCCTTAGCGTGTTGAACACATCGAAGTGTGCCTCGATGACCCGTCGCGACCGCTCCGCAACCTCCGCAAGTGAGGCAGCGGAGACCATTCTCAAAGCTGCACGGTCCTTTGCCAACCCACGGTCGGTAGCCTTCACGTTGCTAACGATATTTCCCGCGAACCCGCCAGCAACCATTTGTATGTAGGCGTCCCGGACCTCAAGGGGTGCACGCTGAAACTCGTCAGCGTCCGGCGGAGCTAACCATTGCGTTGCAAAAGGTCCCGGGACGAGTTCGTTACTCGCGCCGAATTCCACGATATGGTCTAGGCCGTTGACGGGGATGCCGAGAATTCTTCCAACGAGAATGTGGCCCGCCTCGTGCGGCATCGCTTGCTCAACGAAGAGTTCAAGTCTGGTCATAATCACCATCACGCGGTATCGATTCTAGCCGAAAGCTTTACCACTGTCCGACAATGTGCAAACGTCGTTGAATATTCGGTCGCTGGTGGCGAATGGAGTGCAGGTGATCTCGAACTACGTGGTGGACGAGCGAGCCTACTAGATCCTTGCATGTCCGGTTACGGCTGCCAGCTCAACCGGCCGATGCAACACCTTCTGATGCGTTGGTTCGACAATCCTTCCGCTGGAGAATCATCTGCTTGGCGGTACTGGGCAAAAACCTAACCAGGATGCCGTCCTTGCTGAGCTAATCCTGCCAGTCGATTTCGGCTTCTGTTTTCAATGCTAGGGAGCCTTAAGCTTCGTGTTGCGCCGACCCATTGAGATCACCGCATTAATCAGGCACGGGTCTTTATGTGAGTGGTAATCTGATCGAACGGCCGCGCGTTCGGCTGGCCCTAGCCAAGAGGGAGTGGCATGGAGCGGTTTCGGATTCACGTCGCAGACGAGGTGCTTGACGATCTGCGGGTGCGGTTGCGCCGTACGAGATGGCCCGACCAAGTGCCCAGCATAGGCTGGAAACAGGGCACCGAGCTGGAATGGTTGCAGCGGCTCGTGTCGTACTGGGCCGATAAGTTCGACTGGCGCGCCTGGGAGCGAAAGCTCAACGCGCTCGACCACATCGCTTGGGAGGGCATCCACTTCGTGTACCGGCGTGCCGCATCCGGCCCCGGTGTGCCGCTGATACTCACGCACGGCTGGCCCAGCAGTTTCCTCGACTACCTGGATATGCTGCCGATGCTCGAGGATTTCGACGTGGTCGTGCCCTCGCTGCCGGGGTATGGATTTTCGCCGCGCCCGCTCAAGGTCGGTATCAACTACCGCTACGTCTCGGAACGCTGGCACCGGCTGATGACCGCGCTGGGGTATTCCCGCTATGTTGCGGGGGGAAATGACTTCGGCTCTGGGGTGACGACGTTTCTTGCGCTGGACCATTTCGACTCGGTGATCGGGATTCATCTCACCACACTGGAATCGGACCTCACTCCAAACGTGAATGACGCGGAATTGTCCGATGCGGAGCGTTCGTTTCTCGAAGCGAACCGCGGCTGGGACGCGACGGAGCGGGGCTACAGCGCAATCCAGTCCACCAAGCCGCAGACCGTCGGATATGGACTGAACGACTCGCCGGCGGGGCTGGCCGCCTACCTTGGGGAGAAGTGGCACTCGTGGAGCAACGACACGCCGCCCGAAGAGTTCCTCTGCGCCACGCTTACGCTGTACTGGGTTACGCAGACCATCACCACGTCAATGCGCGACTATTGGGACAATCGCTGGTATCCGGTCGAGCCCACCTTCGTCGGCACGCCTACGGCGTTCTGTGTCTTCGCACACCAGACAGTTCCCGAAGGCGAGCCGCCGCGCTCTTATTTGGAGCGCGTGTACAACATCCAGCGCTGGACTGTCTTTCCGCACGGGGGGCACTTCGCACCCGTTGAAGAACCGGCGGCGGTCGCAGGAGACCTGACCACTTTCTTCCGCGGCCTAAGCTCGCGATAAAACCGGCGGATGATCCTTCCAACTCCCGATAAGTCGTGCCAGCTCAACCGGACATGTGGTTTTGTCCCGATTTCGCTTCTCCGGTGAGCGCGTTAATCAGGACTTGGGCATTAAGCCGAGCTCCCAAAAACCCGTTTGCTTAGATACACGCTCGTAATTGACGATTGTGACGCCTTTCGCGGTGATTGTGCTTTCCGCCACCTTGAAAGCCGCCGGGATCGTGCCATCGGCAAACAATCGTTTTCCACTGCCCAAGGTAATCGGAAATATCTTCAGCCACAACGCATCGACCAAATCATGCTTGAGGAGCGTCTGAACGAGATTTGCGCTTCCATAAACGTGCAAATCCGGCCCTTCCTGTCGCTTGATTTTGCTGATTTTTTCCGCAATATCTCCGTTTAGAAACACGGACGGCTGCCATTCGTGAGAAGTCATGGTATTCGAGGCGACGTACTTGGTCGCTGTGTTGACGGCCGGCCAAATGTCGTTATGCTGCGGCCAAAATCGTGCCCAGATGTCAAACGTTTTCCGCCCTAGCAACAAGTCAAACGGCATGTTCATCTGCTTTGTAATGGCCGCTGAAGAAACGGGGTCGGAATGTGGAATTATCCACCCGCCATAGGCGAAGCCGCCACTGGTATCTTCTTCTGGCCCGCCTGGGGCTTGTATGACTCCATCGAGGGAGACAAATTCAAGCACATTAACTTTTCTCATGATTTCTCCTTCGCCTGTAACGGTCTTCGGGCCGGGCGGTTTACCGCACAAGTGCCGTTCCACCATACTAACGATGATCGCGTTTCAGAAGTTTAGTTGCGAACCAGAGACTCAGTCCGATAACCAAACCTGCGACGCCACACACCGACGCGTTGATTGGTCCGAGGATTAGCGCCACGCTTGGAAACGATGGATCAACGGTTATGGTCGAGTAGGCCGCAGGACAGAGCGCATAAACAATCGCGGCGGGAATATGCCAACTCAGCGGAGCGAAATACAGGCCAAGCGCGACGAGATAGCCAACGGCGGCAAATGCCAAAGATGTTTTCATAATCAGGACTTGAGCACTAGATCGCCTGCCATGACATGGGCGTGAAGCTTGTATTTTCCGTTGCCGTCCTTCCGAAGGGAATTTTCTATCCAGCCTTTGGGATCGCCGAACTGAGTGCCACTGATGTCTCCGAACTTCACGGAAAGATCCACGTGGGAGTAGTCTTCCGGACTTCCAACCCGGATAGTCAAATCGCCGCCACTGAGCTCAAGGTCTTTGTCTACCACAACGTCCTGTACCGAGAGGTCGCCGCCATGCTTGCGGGTATAAAGGTTCGTAGATTTGGGGATTTCGATGGTGAGCTGCAACTCTTTTTTGGGCACGTGTGAGAGCGTGAGATCCACGGCCGTACCCGACCGCTGCAACTGAATCTTAATATTCTTCGCCTGTTCCACGTTCTTACCCTGCACGTGTATGGAAAGTTTGTCCGAATCGCTGCCTACGATGCGGAAGTCTCCGTCGTGAAGGTGCAAGCGTAGGTTTACCCCACTGGCGAAGGTCGTCTCGAATCCTTGAGGCGGGAGTTTCGTGGCTTGTTGCGAGGTGCGGCAGAACGCCACCGACGCGAACAACAAAGACACTGCGAATAAACGAAACAGGTTCTTCATGGGGTCCCTCCTGGCCAGATAATACGCAAAGAACGGGCTAACGGTTCCCTTTTTTCTCAGTGTCTCTCGCTCTGGTGTGGTACTGCCTGGTAAGTAACCGGACATCTCTAACAACGCCCGAGAACGAGTTGGCCGCCTCGGAAACGTGACACCGCCTCGGAAACGTTGGTTTAATCGCCGCACGTGTGGTATCTCTCAGAACATACTTTGGTGTCAGGGCTCGAACGCTAGAGGTTTCGAAGTCATGTCAACAACTCTAGGAAACGCAACTACGTCGATAGTCAACCGAAAGAGGTTGCTTCTCGTCGATCCGGCCCGTGACGTCAACGATCTGCTAAAACAAGCTGTCACGAGCGACAATTGGGAAATTGAACGCGCTGCTGACAATGAAACTGCGCTGACGATGGTGAGGAACAGCCCGTTTGACCTGGTCGTCACCGGCCAACACACCGCTGGCCGCGATGACGTAGAGCTGCTTCGCAAGATTCGGATGATTCGCCCGCACGTTCGAATGATCATTCTCAGCGCGAAAAGTACTCCTGACGACGTCATTGCTTCTCTGCGAGAGCACGCGTTCAGCTACTTTCGCGCTCCATTTGATTCCGGCCAGCTGGCGGACATGGTCCAGCAAGCTATGTCTGAACCTTGTTGGGATGATGGCATAGAGGTCATTTCCGCTACGCCCGAGTGGATTCGTTTGATGGCGCGCTGCACGCTCGTCACCGCTGACCGCCTGGTTCAGTTCCTGCGTCAAGCGGAGCTCCCGGACGCTGAAAAAGAAGATCTGGCGGCTGCGGCCCACGAAATTCTGCTGAATGCCATGGAACACGGCGGCAAGTTCGATCCAAATCATTACGTCGAAATTGATTACCTCAGAACCAGGCGGGCAGTCGCTTGCCGCGTGAAGGATCCGGGTCAAGGCTTCTCGTTCGAAGAACTACGGCATGCGGCCGTCGGCAACTCTCCCGAGGACTTGCTGAGCCATGTGTCTGTCCGGGAGGACAAGGGCCTTCGGCCCGGCGGATTCGGGATAATGATGGCCAGGAAAATGGTCGATGAGCTGATCTATGACGAGCGCGGAAATGACGTGATCCTGATCAAATACCTCAAACCACTTGCCAACTAAACCTCCTAACTATTGTCTGCGCTGAGTTACACAAACCACATCTCCGGTAACGCGTTTACCAGGCACAGGAGATCGGTAGTGGTCAGTTTGAAAGCTTTCGGCGAGATCGCGGGTGGAGGGCAGCCTACCACCGTAAGGAAACGCACCGGAAAGAACAGCCTCCCGTATGCCCTTGTATACCTGCCGGAATAGAGGCCCGTGTTTCTTCGAGAGTGGTATCGAGAATTCCATGGAAAGTGGATATATAAAACTACTACGGGCTGGGTCAATATAGAAGGGCGCCAGTAGTTAAGGTCAATTTCCGGAAGGGACGAGAATCGCGTTGCGGCGAATCGGAATTTGAGCGTCGGTGTAAAGTTGCTACCGCCACAATTTAAAGGGAGGCTTATGAATATTCATCACGGTGCAGTCATGATCGCATTGCTAAGCCTGTGCTTGGCAGCGCCTGGGCTGTTGACCGCCCGATCCGATTATGATCCGGGACCTGGAATGATACAAACAGAAAGTGCGGTCCCCGGTCTTCACGACTTCGACTTCCTTGTGGGTCACTGGCGGGCCCATCATCGAAAGCTGAAGCACCGCCTGGCCAATAGTCACGAGTGGACTGAATTCGAAGGCACGTTGTTTAACCAACCACTTATGGGAAGTTACAGCAATGTCGACGATACAGTGCTCAACGTTCCGGGTGTACCCTATCGCGGTGTCGCACTACGGTCCTTCGACCCGAAGGCCCAGCAGTGGTCAATCTGGTGGCTCGACAGCAGGACACCATCCGATCCACTGGATCCACCCATGATAGGAAGCTTCCACAATGGCGTAGGCACTTTCTATGGCAACGATACGGTCAACGGAAAGCGAGTTCGAGCGCGCTTCATCTGGTCCAACATCACTCCGACATCCGGTCACTGGGAGCAAGCGGACTCGCCAGATGAGGGCAAGACTTGGGAGACAAATTGGGTGCAGGACATCCAGCGAGTGCACTAACCGAGACACCGGATGGCGTTCGGTACTCAGTCGGCGGGGCCCCACGCGCAAAAAAGAGGAGTAGGAGGCGGGAACCGAGACGAGTCACTATCAGGAGAACCACAAGCACAAGCGATTCCATGTTCGCTTCACACCCACCTCGGCTTCATGGCTCAACATCGTCGAACGCTTCTTCCGCGACATCACCCAGAACCGCCTCCGCCGTGGTGTCTTCCAGGACCTCGAACAGTTAATCCGGGCTACACTAGCTTAGCTCCCGTCAAGTCCTGGTAAGTTCTATAAAGGTAGAAGTCAAGAAAAAACGCATCTCCTTCGGCTGGAATTTTTCTTGCTTCTCAGCCCACTTGATCGAGCGAGATGTGTTTTGACCTACCGCGCCATGGGCTCGGTTGCGGGGCCATGCGACCCCGTGGTTTGGGTTTTCTCTACCAGCGGTTTTCATCGCTTGTTCGCGACGAAGCCTGTCCGTTCCGAAACCAACAAAGCAGAACGTGGTCAAATTTGGCGACCATGGTTCTATCTGGGACTCGTGGCCTATAGCTTTTTCTGGTTATCCGAGAGGGACTAGCCTGGTTAATTCATCAGACGCTCAAATCGTAGCGCAGAAAGCCCATTGCTGCCGTAGGACGGGTTGGGGTCCTGTTTGGCGCCCTTGATACGGTTTGCAAGTCGTCTTTTCTGACTTCCAGAATTGTTTTTAGAGACAGCTCCGCCTGGCCCTTCCGCGAATATGTTGTCAAGCAGTGCAGGCGAACTACGAGGAGTCGCAAAGCGAGGCGGCTTGGAAGAGATCTTGAAAAGGCCAGCCGCTGGCCAGGTGAATGCGGATACAACGAGCTGTCTGGCGAATCCGTGCGCCGATCTTGAACAACGGAGTGCGCAGAGTTGCGATTTGCGCGGAACGCAGCGCTGGTGGCAATTGCAGGCGAAATAGGTTGACCAGGTTATAGGCGAAACTGTGGAGCAACAAGCGGAAGGCATTGGCTCGAAAGCGGTGACAGCTCAAGCGGTCGGCAGCAAAACCGTTCTTGAACTCTTCCATGCGGTTCTCACATTCCCCGCGATCGTTATAGAAGGAAAAAACAGAACGGCTGCGGCCGGGCAAGTTGGTGACCAGGAAACGCAGGTTGGTACCGGTAGCGCTGTGTTCAGCTTTGTAGACGATGCGCCGCTGATGAGACCAGGGGTGCGCGCGATAGCGAAAGCTGGAAAAGGAGCGCTGCGGCTGGCCGCTGCGACGATAACGCCTGGCCAGACGACGCTGCAGGGGCTGCGCTGCAGTTTGCAACCGTGCGTTGTTACCTATACCGATGGCGTACTGCAGGCCGAAAAACTCGCAAAATTCATAAAGCAGTGGCGTGGCGAAACCTGCGTCGGCGCGTAACTGGATGCGGACGCCAGGAAATTCACGCTGCAGTCGCGGAACCAGGCGCAACAGCAAGGGGAGGATACGGGCGTGACTACCGACTCTTCCTGGTCGCAAGCGGGCGGCGAGCAAACAACCGGTGTGTCGCTCAAAGATCAGCAAAGGGTGATACCTGTGCTGGCCATAAGCACCATTAAAGAAGCTGAGCTGCTGCTGTCCATGAGTGGGATCGTCGGTGGAATCGACATCGAGCAGGATCTCTCCCCGTTTGCGGACTTGTTTCCCGCCGATCTTCACAAACCAATCCAGCAGAGCATCCTGCAGTCGGAGCAGATCGCGAGGCGCAGGCGAGTTCTCCTAGCGGCTGAGAGTTGGTTGTGATCCCAGAGGTTCACCTAGCGGTTGATCGGCCAGAATCTGAAAAGCCGGATCGTGCCGCAGGCGATCGGCGTCGTTGGCATCCTCGTAGCCCGCAATGATCTGGTAGAGGCGTTGCCGAAATAGCGACAACACCGAGTGACGGACGCGCTCATCATCGCGAGAATCAGGAACGCGTTCTGCCAGGTCGCGAGTGAGCCCATGGCGCTGAGGATAACTGTTACGCTTGGTTGTTTCAAGAAACGAATGGCGCCGTCACGACAGCGAAATGAAACCACAGGCGGGAAGAATCTCAACGTTTCGCGCGACGAAACGAAGCGACGACTTCCTGAGGGACGCTACTCGCCGATCAGGAGTGCACGTTCATTTGATTAGGCTGAATGCCGAAACAAAAGAGTATCGGCACCGAGCCGACGGTGAAATATGTCTCTTGACATTCCCGTTTATAGGACTTCTCCGGTTACTGCGTTTACCGGCCATGAGCGAGGCTGACGGGTAAAAAACTTCCGCAGAGACTTTCTACTGGCGAGAGGATTGGCATGCTGTCGCCTTCTTGTCGTTACCCGTCCTGCCCGTTGAGTTACTCATATCGAAGGGCAACCATTGGGTCCACGTTCATCGCACGGCGCGCGGGAAGCCAGCAAGCGGCTGCGGCCACGGCAGCAAGGATGCCCGCGACTGCCAGGAATGTGAGCGGATCGTGAACGCCGATTCCGAAAAGCAGGCTGGCCATGAATCGCGTGAGGACCGCCGCTCCTGCGAGCCCGATAATTGCGCCGAGCACTGCGAGCCGGGCACCTTCGCCAAACACAAGCCATGCTACGTCACGTTGCTGCGCGCCCAAGGCCACGCGGATGCCGATTTCATGTGTGCGCTGCGTGACGGAATACGTCACCACGCCGTAGATGCCGATTACCGCGAGTGCCAGAGCCACGCCCGCGAAAATCGACATGAGCGTTAAATTGAATTTCCGTGGGGTCACAGATGCATCGATTACGTCCTTCATCGTGAGAACCGCAGTTGGCGGGAGTCCGCGGTCAAGGGCCCAGATTCGGCCTTCCACTCCTCGAGTGAGCTCGCCGGGTTCTCGCGAACTTCGTATAGCGAGAGACATCCAGCGTTTCCACGGCTCGTCGATTTGGGAATACAGATCGTATACTGCGGGTTCCTCCGGCTGGTCCAAGCCAAAATGTTTTACATCGCCCACGACTCCGACAATCGTTTTCCAATGCGTGGGGTCGTCGCGCGACCATCTTATGTGTGCGCCGACGGGGTCCTGGTTCGGGAAAAAGTCTCGCACGAAAGCTTCATTCACAACCACGACAACGGGAGTGTCTTCGCGATCCTCCGCGGAAAGGTCGCGTCCGCGGAGCAGCGGGATACCGATGATGGAAAAATAATCGCCGAGGATCGTGCGCGTCTGGACATCGGGTTCTTCCCCAAGATTCACGGGACGCCCTTCGATGGAGAGGTTGTGGTTAAGGGAATCGCCGCTCATGGGCAGCTCGCTGATCATTGCAGCCCGAACGCCGTGTAGGGAGTTGAGGGAGTTCAAGAGTCCCGTACGAAATCGCCTTTGTTTGGCGGCTTCTTCGTATCGCGCCTCGGGAAGTTCCAGGCGCATAGTGAGGATGTTGTCAGACTGGAAGCCCGGTGCCACCGACTGCATCCGCTGGAAGCTGCGAACCAATAATCCCGCTCCGACCAGCACCATCATCGCTAATGTTGTCTCGGCGACCACCAGAGTTCGCCGGAGTCGGAGGCTCGCCCTGCTACCTGTTGTCGTCCGGCCCGACTCCTTCAGCCCCTCACCCAAACTTATCCGAGCGGCGCTCCATGCCGGAAGCAGTCCGAAGACAATGCCGGTCAGAATGGAAATGCCCAAGGTAAATGCCAGGACGCGAAAATCGATGGCAATTCCATCGAGCCGCGGCAAATCCTCCGGCGCAAACGCGAGAAGGATTTTTATGCCTGCTTGCGCCAGCAAAATTCCAGCCGCACCACCTGCCAGAGCGAGCAACAGGCTCTCCGTCAGCATTTGGGCGATCAAACGCCGCGAGCCCGCACCCAACGCGGCGCGAATTGCCATTTCCGATTGACGCGACGCGCTGCGCGCAAGAAGCAAGCTCGCAAAATTCACGCAGGCAATCAGAAGAACCAGCCCCACCGCGCCGAACAAAATAAGCAATGCAGCACGCGAATCTCCCACCACGTTTTCCAGCAGTGGCATTAAATGGCGGTGCCGAGATTGGTTGTAATCGGGATAGGCATGCGCTAGCGACGCGTCCGTGCGATCCATCTCTAATTGCGCCTGCGCCAGCGTTAGGCCCGGTTTCAGGCGAAGGTATGTTCTAAGGAAGTGCACGCCGCGCGCCTTTGCGGCTGCCGGATAGACTACGCGCAGAGAAGCATAGAGGTCGCCTTTCGGACCGGGTATCCAAAAGTTTGCGGGTAGCACTCCCACTACGATGTATGAATTGCCGCTCAGTGGTATGGATTTACCGATGACACCGGGATCGGCGCCGAACTGACGAGTCCAAAAGCCGTGGCTCAGAACAACGGCTCTGGACGCTCCGTAGTGGTCGTCATCCGCCGTGAGCACCCGGCCTAACGCGGGGTGGGTGCGCAATGCCTGGAAAAGTTCCGCGTTGCAGGTGATAGCAAATACCTGAAGAGGTTCGGCACCGCCGGTGTAGTCGAGCCGTTGCATTGTGTTGGCGCCCACCGCCTCAAACGACTGGCTCTGCGCTTGAATGTCTTCCAAATCAGGAAGTGATTGGTTCGACTGGATGGTCACCAATCGTTCGGGCTCGGGATAGGGAAGCGGTCGCAGAAGGACGCTATTAACCACGCTGAAGATTGCCGTGTTTGCTCCGATGCCGAGGGCCAGCGTAAGGATCGCGACGGCTGTAAAACCGGCATTCTTACGCAATGTACGTCCGGCGTAAGCTACATCTGCGATACGCTGTTCGCTCCAATTCCAACCCCACGCCTCGCGGCTTTCTTCCCGCAGCCGCAACGCATTTCCCATCTGCCTTCGCGCCGAATCGCGTGCTTCTTCATCTGCGATTCCCGCCTCGCGCAGTTCGCGCATCCTTAGTTCCTGGTGCATTCGCAGCTCTTCGTCCATTTCTAAATCGAATTTCTCTGCGTGAACGAACGCGCCGAGCCACATGCGCATGCGAGTGGTGACATCGCGAATGTACTGCCGAAACGATTGGTCGGATCTGCGCATGGCCTTCCTCGTTTTCACGCCGGCTGAATCACCCGCGCGATGGCTTGTGTCACTCGCTCATATTGTGAAATCTCAATTTCCAGCTGTTTTCGTCCGGCGGCTGTCAGCTGGTAGTAACGAGCACGGCGATTTTCCGCCGTAGAGCCCCATTCGGCGCGTACCCAGCCGCGCGCCAACATTCGCTGCAACGCAGGGTAGAGCGACCCTTCCTCGATCTGTAAGACATCGCGTGAAACTCGATGGATGGCGCGGGCGATTTCGTAGCCGTGCTGCACTCCACCGCGCGACAAGGTCTTCAGGATCAGCAGGTAGAGTGAGCCCGGCGGTATTTCGTCACGATGCAAATGGTACCTCCTGGCATAGTTAGACTATGCCAGACACCTTGCGTTAGCACGAAATTTGAGGGCTGTCGAGATTGTGCGGTGTTCGGCGACGATATAGCGGCGGTGTCCTAACGCCCGATTGGTCGCGTTACCCGTAACTTGGGTACTCGTCCCGACATGTCCGGTAAGGACTGCCAGGTCAACCGGTCGACGCAACACCTTCTAGTGCGTTGGTTCGGCAACGCTTCCGCTGGAGAATCATCTGGTTGGCGGTACTGGGCCAAAACCTAGCCAGGTCAACGTCCCTGCTGTTCTAACCCTGCCTGGCAATTTTGGCTTTTGTTTTCAATGCGAGGTGTGTTCGAGCTGAGTGTTGCGTCGCCCCATCGAGACCGCCGCGTTTATCAGTTAAGGTCATATTCAGCGTGACTTGCGTTGCGAACACGGTGAATATCCTATCAGCTAGTGGTTTTCACCCTAATGGAACAGAGGATCGGGCAACTTCCGCGAACACAAACTTGGCGCTAAGCCTGAGGAGGTATAACGAATTGTATTCTCACTTAGGCGGAGTCCTGAAGGCCCTTGGGTTCGGCATATTGGCTTTTTTCATTGTTGCACTTACTGGAGGTATCTGGTCAGCGTTGATCGTGACCAATATCAAGATTAGCCCGAGAATTCCCTGGGCAGTTGTAGTGATGGGCCTGACCCTGTGGCTGGGCTGGCAGTATCTTGGCGGCAAATGGTGGCCACGCACCACCTCGGATGCGAGGAGTCGGTATCTGCGGGCGAAGCCTGTGTCAGGACTCGTGTTTGCCTGGGCTGTGATGGCAGGGGCATTGTCCGTCGGAGCCCTGGCCGGATGCTGGATCGTGCTGTTCCAATTGGTGAAAACTCCCGCGAATGCTGTCTTAGACTATTCAAGTTATCCGCAGCTAACAGTCGTCTTGATGCTCATGATGAGTTCGCTGGTCTCTCCCCTTTCTGAGGAAGCTGGTTTCCGAGGCTATCTCCAGGTCGCGCTGGAGCGAGAATTCAATGGCATCGTCGCGGTCGTTGTTTCGTCTGTCCTTTTTGCACTCGCGCACTTGAATCACGGTTTGTTCTGGCCAAAACAACTCGTGTATTTTTTCGCCGGCGTGGCGTTTGGTGTGATCGCCTTCCTCACCAAATCGATTTTGCCGGGCATTGTGGCTCACATCGTAGGAGATCTGACTTTCTTCATCTTCGTATGGCCTCGCGACTCGTCACGACGGCTGGTCAGCCAAGGTGGCGCTGACGTATGGTTCTGGATCCATGCAGCGCAGTCCGTAGTATTCACAGCTCTGGCGATTCTGGCCTTCACGCACTTGGCGAGCCTCAGTGAACGCAGCCGCGTCGGCGCAGGCAATCGCGATCTCCCTGAGCTGCCCTGAAGGCAGGCCGCCCAATACTCCATTCAGTCCTGAGTAGTCGCGTAACCGGGTGCGCCGTGAAAAGGTCGTGGTCCACAGCGGGAGTTAAACCCGCCCGGGAACTGGTCCGCGTGAGAGACGACATAGATAATTGGAAAGTGTTTCATCTGCCAGGCCGCTAAACCTGAATCCATTTTCTGTGAATCCGTCGGACATGTTGAGGAGTCTGGACTTCATCTCCCGCTGCGCCGTCGTTTCCGGACTGCTTTGTTGAGTTGCGGACCGCCGCGCATCGGCCTGTTGTTCCGTCGAAGTCGGCGACTCCGAACCGTAAGCAGCGATTGCGGCGAGGCAAATCGCGACGATCTTCGATAGCACTGTCTTCATTTTAGGTCGCCTTCGCTTCGACGCGGCAGTGTGCAGCAAGCCTCATCTTCGTCTAGGAAAATCCCACCCGCCGACTGCGCAAGGGGGGAGGTACGACCGACTTTTCATAAGCCGCGTAGGCGGAAGCTGACTCGCCGGCTAAAATCCGTGGCTGAGCACCCCGAGCTCAAGGATGTTCGTAGCCCTGCGTCGGCGGCGGGACGTAATCTTCTCCGTACTTATTCTTGTGCGCGAACGTGTAATTGGGGTTGTCAATCACGTGGATCGGGCCCAGCGCCCGCGTTTTTTCGGAGATCGTCACCACCCGGCTCAATCCTTTCAAATTTTCAGGCAGGCTTCGTTCATACCACACGTGCATCAGGTAATGCCCATCCGGAACATCGGGAATCGTCACATGCCCTGTGTGATCCGACATCGCGAAATAAGGCGTATCCACTACAATCACCACCGCGCTCATTTCCGCGTGAATATTACAAAATAAAAAGCTCACTCCAGGACGGTCAAATCGCACCGATCGGCTCGTCCCCGCTTCATACAGTCCCAGATCAAATCGCTTCCCGTCGTACATCGAAAAAATATTGTGGAAGAAAGGATCCTTGTTAGGAAACTGAATTAGCGATCCCACCTGCACCACAATCACGTGCGGCTCAAAGCTCTTGTTGCGCTGCACCAATTGCGGCACCCTCGCACTTGCATCCGAGGCCGGCTCTTTCGGAATCGGCGCATCCAAGGGCGTCAGCCACACGACCACCTGCGATTCATCCGCGCGGTTGCCCGTGGCTCCGCGCTGATGTGCCGCCGTCCCTGGCTTCGTCACCGATACGTCTGCGGTAACGGCGGAAGTTTGTGCAGCAGCTGGCGCCGCGCTCACGCACACGCTCACGCACGCGCACAGGGCGCCCAAGGCGAACGTCCAGCACCAGCTTCCGGTCCATCGCCGCATTGGCAACGTCCAACTCAAAATATGTACCCCACGCTGAGCCCGATCTGATTCGCCGTCTCCAGATTACTGTCCAGGTTGGACGTCTGTAAACGCCGGTATTCCGCCGAGAACAAAATATTCGACCGCGCGTGATAGATAAAATTCACAAACGGTGTGAAGTTACGCGAGATCAGCTGCCCATAGAGCGCCTCGGTAGCGGGAAAATTCCGCAGCTCCCCCGCGAACGGATTATCCATCCCCAGTGCGAGATTCACTTCGAAATTTGCCCGCGGCTTGTATTTCACTTGCGCCCAGCCGCCCAGCGAATCCAGTCCGCGAATCGTCGTCGTCGGATCCATCTGCGGCCCAGACAGCAGCACACTCTGTCCCACGCCGCCTCCGAATCCGCCCACCGCCCGGCCGCGATAGAACTCGCCGGTGAAATCAAAATATTTCCCCAACGGAATTGTCACGTCCGTGGTGCCCGCCCATCCATCCACGCCCCGTCCGAATCCCCAGTTCTGCCGCCCGTAGTATCCACCGACTCCCACCGTTACGTCCCTGCCAAACGCGTGACGGCTCCACGCCACTCGTGCAGCATACGCCGGCTGGCCCGATTGTTCACCCTGGCTCGGCACTCGGTCTTCTGGGTCGGGATAATCGCCGGTCAACGAATCCAAAATCCCCGCCTGCAGCAGCAAACTCGAATCGTCCGACAGCGCGACGTGATGTTCCACGCGTATCTGCGGCGTCCACATCCACAAATTCCCCGAGTACGACAACGCCGGCACCGCCAGCGAAGCCAGCGACGTCGGCACCAGCGGCGCGAAGAACGCTGAATCCTGTCCTGCGATGATTGAAGTATCGGCCCAATCCATGCGGATCGTTCCGGTGCGTAGCCGCACGATTCCCATCACTGCGCCGTTTTCGGTGTCCACCTGCCCGCCCGCAAAATCAAATTTCACATTCGCGCTGGTGTGCGCTCCGGCCACCTCTGGCCCGAACACTTCAATTCCCAGTTGCGATTGCCGCAGCGATCCCGAAAACGCTCCCGAAGTTCCCGGCACTTCAGCAGCCGTCGCGATTTCGGGGAAATCGAGATTGTCCACCGCGCCGCGCGTCTCAAAGGCGTTCAGCAACACCATTCCCGATAGCCGCACGCGATATTTCGAAGCGCTTTCTACTTTCGTCTGGCTCTGCTCCAGCACTTTCGCGTCGGTCAATTCCTGATTGTCTTCCAGTTTCGTCACGCGCTCCCCAATCGTCGCTCCCTCGTCCCCGCTCGTCGGCGCAGAGGTCGAAGCAGAAGCCGTAGGCCCCGCAGCAGCCACCGCCGCCTGCGCCGTATTCTCTGGCGTCGCCATGGAAGAATAGGAGTCGTGCGATACGTTGGGCGCCGGCACCGATTTCGCAGTCGCGCGATTCAGCTCAGTCCGCAGCGCGCGCGCCTCCGCATGTTCCCGCTCTTCTGCCGCCCGCAGTTCGCTCACCTGCGAATTCAAACTCTGCACCTGCAACTGCAGCGCGCGAACCGAATCCGCCAGCGCTCGGACGTCAGGCATCGGCCCCGCCGGCACCGCTGCAGGCGCACTCGTCGGCGCAGCGTTCTGACATCTAGCTAGCGGAGAATGCAGCAAGAAAGAACTGGCGGTCAGCAACACCTGCAGCAATAATTTTCCGCGGCCATTGCCTAGCATGGCGGGCCTCCTCAACGAATTTCGTAGGACCTGTTTGCTCGCCTGGCGCCGCGTTGCACGATTGCAAACGTCCCAGCGTTTCTAGAGGACGCGGCACTCCTTGGCGTCGCTCGTCTTCTCGCCCACATTTCCCGCCAGCGCTGCGCGGATCATGTCAGTCAAAGAATCCGAGGAAAATGGTTTCTGCAGTATCGATTCCTGTTGCTTGGAAGGCGTTTCACTTCCAGAGGTTGCATATTCCGCGTAACCCGTCATGTACGCCGCCTTCATGTCCGGCCGGATCGCTTTCAATCTCTTCACCAACTCCGTCCCGCTCATCCGCGGCATAATCATGTCCGTCAAGAGCACGTGGATAGTCCCTTCATGCCGTCCCGCGATTTCCAGTGCTTCGATGCCGTCCTTCGCCTCTAGCACCGTGTAGCCGTGTGCTCTCAGGAACTCGCCGGCCAGCTCGCGCACGCCCGCTTCATCCTCCACCACCAGAATCGTCTCGCTGCCGCGCCGCAGTGCCGCTTGCTTCGCTTCCGCTTCTGCCTTGGATGTGGGTCCAGATGCCAACGGCAGGTAAATTTCAAACGTTGTGCCTTTTCCCAGTGCGCTTTCCACCCAAATAAATCCGCCGCTCTGCTTTACGATTCCGTAAACGGTCGCCAGGCCCAGCCCGGTGCCCTTGCCGAGCTCCTTCGTAGTGAAGAACGGCTCGAAAATATGCGCTTTGGTCTTTTCATCCATCCCGATGCCCGTGTCATTCACCGAAAGCAGCACGTATGTTCCCGGCGGCATGGACCGACGTCGCGCGCTGTCCACTTGAGCGATTTCCACGTTCGCGGTACGTACCGTAAGTGTTCCCCCGCCCAGCATCGCGTCGCGCGCATTCACCGCAAGATTCATCAGCACCTGCTCAATCTGCCCGGGGTCGGCCGTCACCAATTTTAATTTCGGCTCCGGCACAAACACATGCTCAATGTGTTCCCCGATCAAACGCGGCAGCATCTTGCCCATTTCCGCCACCACCGCATTCAAATCCAGCACGCGCGGCTGCAGCACTTGCATGCGGCTGAACGCCAGCAACTGCCGCGTCATCGCCACCGCCCGGCCGGAAGCCTTCTGTATTTGTTCGATGCAGCGTTTGTGGAATGCATCGGCGCCGTCCCGGTCAATCAACAAATCGCTGTTGCCGCGAATAATCGTCAGTAAATTATTGAAGTCGTGCGCCACGCCGCCCGCCAGCCGGCCCACCGCCTCCATCTTGTGCGCCTGCCGCAGCCGCTCCTCCAGCTGCTGCTGCTCCGCCTGCGTTTTCTGCATGTTCGTGCGCATGCGCGAGAACGCACCCGTCACTTCAGACACTTCGTCCCCGCCGGCGCTTTCCAATGGAAAACTGTAATCGCCCTCCTCCAGTGCGCGCACGCCGGACACCAAATTCGCCAGAGGCCGCGTGAACGTGTCCGAAATAAAAAACACCAGCGCGCTTCCCGCAATCACGCTAAGCAAACCCAGTCCTAGCAGGATGCGATTCAGATCGCGCAAAAATGACGTGGCCTTATCCAGCGATTTCAATACCGTCAGCGTCACTCGTGGCTGGGCGTCTGGAGGCAACTCCACTGTCGTCGCCAGGTACCGTTCATTCCCGATTTGCCTTTCCTGCGAACCCGCCGAATCATTGTCCGGCTGCTGCGCTAGCTCCGTTTGCTGTGCGTCTGTCAACGTGCTCGCCACAAAAGTATCGCCCCAGCGGAATGCCACGTCGCTCGAAGCGATCTTGCTGAAGTCCTTGGCCGCGCGCTCATCAATTTCGTGTCCTACCGCCAGATAGCCGAGCGTTGAATCCTTGGACTCCGCTCCAAAATAAATCGGCTGAATCCAGACCTCATACAAATTGTCCCCGCCGTACCACCAGTCGCGCGGCTCTTCCTTCTTGAGTGACCGCTGCATGGACTCTTGCGCCCGCGCGCGTTCGAAGCTCCTGGTATTCGCGCGCATCGCCACCACGTTGCCGGAGCGATCCGCGAAAACCATCAAATCGCTTCCGCTCAGGTTCCACACATCCGCGGACGCATCCTGAATCGTCGCGGAATCCTCCGTAGTCATCATCGCCCGTACGTTGGGAAGGTTGGCCAGCAATTGCGTGGAACGCCGCAGCGTAGCCTCACGCTGCCGCTCGAAACTTTCATAAATGTCCACGGAACCGCGCAGGTCTTCGCGAATGTTCTCGCGCACCCGCTTGTGCACGCTATAGCTTACAATTAATAGCGTGGCGCTGCTCAGCCCGGCAGTGATCGCCAGCAGAGAAAGCAGGAACTTAGTCCGTAAGCGAACTTTTCGCACGCAGGTTTCCTCTCAGGAAAGCTGCCGCCACCCAGCGGTTTTGCTTTCCAGCAGGACGTTTCTTACGCTGTTACTTAATGTAACAGCCGCCCGCATCGCGGCGCCTGCGCTCCACCGCTCCCGTGTCGAAAAGGGCATAGCGCAATTGCTCAAGCAGGCAATAGGTTACGCGCAATCTCCCGCTATCCCGGTACGCAGCGCTGTTGCACACCAGAACATCAGGGCCATTGACGTCCCCTGTCGCGAGGCCTACGAGCGAATTGAAGTTCCCCCCTTCCTGCTGTCGCGCTCCGGCACGCGGCAATAAACCCAAAATTACAAATCGTGGCGCCACGCTCGCAGGAGCTCCGCATCGCGCACAGGGAAACTTCTTTGATCACACGCCAGGTTCGCGACGAGTCGCGATGCAAGCTGAACATTCTTCTTGCGCAAGACAACCCGTTCAATCGCGTGCGCGCGAAAATTGCTGCAGAAACAGGGGAACAGCGTGACTTCGGTGAACAGGGGAAGGGAAGACCTGCAGCTCTGGGAACAAAATCAATCCCGCCGATTTGATGTGATTCTGATGGACGTACAAATGCCAGAGAGGGACGGTCTGCAAGCCTCCGTTCTCATCCGCGAAAAAGAACTCGCCTCAGACGCGCAGATTCCGATCATTGCCGTCACCGCGCCCGCCACGAAGGGAGACCGCGAACTGAGTCTCGCCGCCGGAATGGAGGGATACATAACGAAGCCCATCAACCCCGGCGAACTCGCGGAACCCATCCAGGCGGCCTTTCGCAACGGCACGAGACTTCCTGCTGCTCACGCGGATCCCATCCAGGTAGGGCCGAGCGACGCCGGGCTCCTCGCGCGCTTCGACGGCGATTTATCGAAAGAGCTTGCGGGAATATTTCTGCAGGAGTGTCCCAGAATGCTGGACGATATTTACGAGGCCCTGCGCGCGGACAACGCGAAAGCTCTGGAACCAGCGGCGCCCGTTCTGAAAGGTTCAGCAGGGAATTTCGCGATGCCGGGTCCGTGGGAAACCGCGCAGCGCCTGGAATAGCTGGCAAAGCCCGGGCGACTTTCCGGTGCCGAAGATATTCCTCAAACGCTCCAACCGCAAATCGTCCTGTGCAATCAGATTCTAGCAAGAAACACCGCGGAACCAGCCCATCAGTCGCGCTGAATCTTCGTTCAGTCGAGAATATTTTTAGCTGCCATCAACTCCGCGTTCAAGATCGCCGCGCCAGCCGCCCCGCGAATCGTGTTGTGGCTCAACAGTACAAATTTGTGGCTCAGCACCGGGCAAGCCCGCAAACGGCCCACATGCGTCACCATTCCACCACCGCGCTCCACATCCAATCGCGGCTGCGGACGATTCGGCGCGTCCATATAAACGATCGGCGGGTGCGGCGCACTCGGCAATTCCAATTTCTGTGGCTCGCCGGAAAAATCACGAAACGCAGCCAAAATCTCTTCGTGCGTCACGCTCTTCTCGAATTCCACGGATACGCTTTCCGTATGCCCGTTAATCACCGGCACGCGCGTGCTCGTCGCGCTCACAGTAACGGGATGGAACTCGACGGATTCCGCAACCAATCGCCCCAAAATCTTGCGTGTTTCCGATTCGATCTTTTGTTCTTCGCCGTCAATAAACGGAATCACATTGGCCGTAGCATCCAAGGAGGCCACTCCCGGATATCCCGCGCCGGACAATCCCTGCAGCGTCGTGATCAGCACGCGCTTGGGTTGATAGGTACGCAAAGCCGCCAGCACAATCGCCAATGGCATCGCCGCGCAATTCGGATTCGTCACGATCGCGCCGCTCCAGCCCTTACTTTTCCGCTGCAGCGGCAACAACCCCAGATGCTCCGGATTCACCTCCGGAATCAGCAACGGCACCAGCGCATCCATTCGATGATTACGCGAATTGCTCACCACAATATGTCCAGCCGAAGCAAATTCCACTTCCGCTTCGCCCGCGATCGAAGAATCCAGCGCCGAAAATACCAGCTGCGGACCCGCGCCCGCTTTCAGTGCATCCACCGATAGGCGCGCAGTTTCCTCCGGCAAATCCGTCGGCAATCGCCACGCCAAATCGCCGTAGCGCTTTCCCGCCGAACGCTCGCTGGCGGCCAGCCAAGTAACGCGAAACCACGGATGATTCGCTAGCAGAGCGATGAATTGCTGCCCCACCGCGCCTGTCGCGCCCAGAATTCCTACATCCATTTTTGCAGAGCCGGGCCGCGACGCGCTTCCGCGCCCCGCCGGCTGCACTCCCGCAGTCTTAGTGGGCACTGGCCGCAACCGCCTTTTGTGTTTTTCGCTGATGATCCAGCAATGTAAGTCCCTCGAGCAAATCCGCCACCAGGTCTTTCGCGTTCTCGCAGCCGGGCGACAAACGAATCAGCGAATCCGAAAGCCCCAGTTCCGCCCGCGTCTCCGCGGGAATCGATGCGTGCGTCATCGTCGCCGGATGGCACAGCAGAGCTTTCACCCCGCCCAGGCTTTCGCCCAGAGTGAAATAACGCCGCGAGGAGCAGAATGCCACTACTTCCTCGATCGTGCCTGCTAATTCAAACGATACCATTCCTCCGAATCCGGTCATCTGTTTTTTCGCAATCTCGTGTCCAGGATGTTCCGGTAGACCAGGGAAATAAACCTGGCGCACCAGCGGATGCCCCTTCAAGGAATTCGCGATGGCGATGGCGTTCTCTTGGTGCCGCTGCATTCTCAGTTCCAGCGTTTTCAATCCGCGCAATGTCAGCCAACAATCAAACGGTGAAGGCACCGCGCCTGTAGCGTTCTGTAGAAATTTGATCGGCTCGAAAACTGCCGCCTCTTTCGCGAGAGCTGCACCCTGAATCGTGTCCGAATGTCCGCCCAGATATTTCGTCACGCTGTGCACCACAATGTCTGCGCCCAGCTCGAACGGCTGCTGAAAATACGGTGTCGCAAAAGTGTTGTCCACCACCAGCAGCGCGGATTTCGCGTGCGCCAGTCTACAGATATCCACGATGTCGTAAACCAGCAGCCGCGGATTGGTCGGCGATTCGATCCAGACCAGCTTGGTTCGTTCCGTTATGGCCGCTTCCAGTGCGGCGCGATTCGCAATATCCAGCTGCTTGACGGTCACGCCAATCGGCGCATACACCTTATTAAGGATGCGGTACGTCCCTCCGTACACGTCCGTCGGTATCACGATTTCGTCGCCAGGGCGCAGATACGCCTGCAACACCGCGTTTTCCGCAGCGAGCCCGGACGCGAACACGGCAGCGTGCTGCACGCCTTCCAGTTCGGCCAGCACCGTTTCCAGCCGCTGCCGCGTGGGATTATTTGTGCGCGAATAGTTGAAGCCCTTGTCCTGCCCGGGCGCGTCTTGCTCGTACGTGGATGTCTGAAAAATGGGCGCGATCAGCGAACCGGTTTCCGGTTCCGACGGCTGCCCCGCGTGAATCGTCTTCGTCGCAAAATTCATGGTCGTGCTCCTTCGCTCCTCAGCGTCCTCGTGTTTGATTCTCTTCGGCCCCTGCGCATCGCGGTGTGATGCATTTTTCGTTTCACCGTTTCGGCGATCCTGCAAATCCAGCTCCGCGCAACTTCGCGGAATATGCTCCGCCGCCGCGTCATGGTCTAGTCGAGGCCTGTAAAACGAATAGAGATAGGCCTGGCCCAGCGCTCCATGCGCTGCAATAAATACCGCGAGCATTCGCTTGTGCGAAGGCAGGCTTTAATTCGACTTCAGCTTGGGAGTTGAATCTTCAACGACCGGTGGCCGGTCTATCGAGGATCTTATCTCTCCCCACTGGGCAGGAATTAGCACCTTGGCAGTTGCACCAGGTTGCTGTGGCGTCGCAGGGCCTGTCCCCTCAACCACTCTTGATAAGCGCTGCTGGTAAGGCAGCCCCCGTAGAGTATCAGAAATAGTTGTAAGGTCAAGCGAAGATTGCGTGGAGCGCGCATGTGCGCAGTGTTGCACCGGCCGATGCGCAAGCGCCGAAACGCGCGCCGCACGCCCTTGACCTCTGCGCACTGCGCGTCTCCGCCGTAGATTTCTCGCTCGCTTCCATCGCCAGGTCGAGGCGCCGCGTCGCATATCGCCGGTTCGCCCCTAGCCCACTGGCCCAGCTCCAGACTGGCCCAGCGAACAGGGTGACATCCAAGCGGCAAACCCAATCAATCCTGTAGACACGCCCTTCCGCTATCCCTCAGAGTTGAAGGGAAGGTGGGTAGGGCATTCCTTCGTCTGGGGGAAAGAGGCGATGAAATATATCTCTGTTCTTTTTGCCGGCCTGCTGCTGGTGGCCGTAAATGCCGGAGCACAAGCGAATTTCGGGGATTCTGTAACGCTCGCGGCGCCTTCCTTCATGACTTATGCAGCCATGCCAGCGACTTCGGCGGCCTCGGCGAGCCCTGCAACAGATGCAAATTTCCCAGCGGTGTTCGCAGCGCCGGCATTTCCGGCGGCGATGCCGCAGGATGTACAGGGCGTCTTCAACAAATACAGCTGGGACCTTTACGCCGGCTACACGTTTTTCCGATTCTATGAAGTTCCCGGCACCATTTCGAATATGAACGGTGGAAACCTGTCTGCGGTCTACTGGTATCGGGATTGGCTGGGAGCCGACGGTGAACTCATGGCAACCTATGGCAGCCAGCCCGGGCAGAATTCCTGGTTGGTGTTTGGTGGTCTGGGTCCGCGGTTTCGCTATGTGGGGCCGAAGGGCATTGACCTTTGGGCGCACGCGATGATCGGCGGAATGTTCATTGATCCTCAGACGCCGTACGGCGGGCAGGGCGCGCTGGCGGGATTGGCGGGCGTGGGCGTGGATTTGAACGCCCATCATCGGCACGCCGCCCTGCGAGTGGCGATCGATGGCATCGCCAGCCGCTTCTTCAATACCTATCAGATCAGCCCGAAAATATCGGCGGGCATCGTTTACAAGTTCTAGCATTCACAGCGCAGTCCGATAGGCCGAATTCCGCATGCGGCACAATCAACCGGCCATACATGCGGTTCCGTATTGCCACTTCCACGGCAGAAACTTTCCATTTGTAGCCGTGGCTCCCTCCGAAACGCAAGTTCGAGCGCTGCTATGCCACGCAAACCCACTGCTTCCCGCCCGCAAATCAGAATTGCAGTCGTCCTTGAAACTTTTACGATGGAAACCGGCGTGCCTGACGAGACTTAATTGATTGAGCCGCATCTAACTGTGAAAGAGGCCAAGTAAGCGGCCACGAGCGTTGCGACTCTCGTGAAACGAGACGATGGGTGCTGATCAATTCGTTCCAAAAGGCGAAGCGGGCAGTCAAGGTGCTGGTCGGGTTCACGCTGCTCGCGCTGGGAATTGTGATGATCGTGACTCCCGGGCCGGGCTGGGTCACCATCATAGTTGCTTTGGGCATCCTCGGGGCGGAATTCGTATGGGCGCGGCGGCTGCTCGATCGCTTGAAAGAGCAGGGCGTGCGATTCCGGGACAGCGTGCTGCCGCGCGAGAAACCTGACAACGCCTGAAGCGGTCTTCCCGGACTTCCCGCTTTGCCGCCGTCCCGATTTAACCTTTCATCCCACTTATTCCTTGGAAGTAGGCGGCTCGAAAAACGCAAGCCTCGCTGTGATAGAGTTTCCGGGAACGGCGTCGAGGACTGGTGGTCGCCTGATCGGAGGTTTTCGTGGCGGAAAAGTGGCAGCAGGAATGGCGGGGCAAGTGGGCGCTGATCACGGGCGCGAGTGCGGGAATCGGTCTGGAGCTGGCAAAGTTGCTGGCGGCGGGCGGCGCGAATCTGGTACTGACGGCGCGACGGATTGACCGGCTGCAAAAACTGGCTGCTGAATTGTCGACTCAGCACGGCACCAAGACCGAAGTTTTTGCTGCTGATTTGACGCGCCCTGAAGCGTCCGGCGCGATTTACGCGTTCACTGCGAACCAGAAGATCGAGGTGGAGTTTCTGATCAACAACGCCGGTTTTGGCGCATACGGATTCGTACATGAGATACCCGTGCAGAAAATGCTGGAAATGATTCAGGTGAATTGTTCCGCCGTGGTGCACCTCACGCGGCTGTACTTGCCCGCAATGGTTCAGCGCAAGCATGGCGACGTGATGATCGTTGCTTCGCTCGCGGCGTATCAGCCGCTCCCATTCAGTTCCTGCTATGCGGCGACCAAGGCCTTCGATTTGCTGCTGGCGGAAGGAATTGCCGAGGAAGTGCGCCCGCTGGGAGTGCGTGTTTGCGCGTTGTGTCCGGGATCCACCGTGACGGAATTTCAGGAAGTCGCGCAGCAGCCCGACCGGCCATTCAGAAATGCCGAGACGGCGGAGAAAGTCGCGCGCGTCGGCTTGGAAGCGCAAGCGGCAGGGAAGCCCTACGTGATTTCCGGCTTCATGAATCGCCTGATGAAAGAAGGGCAGCGCCTGGCACCCCGGAGCCTGGTGACAAGAACTGCCGCGAAAATGATGCGGCCCGATAATTCGTAACGGGCTGTGCAGGATTTGCGTTCCCCGAAGGAACGGTCGACGTCACCGAAGCACCAGCGAATCGAAGACTCCTGTTTCGATTGTTCCCCCGCGCTTCATTTGTACGAAAAGGCGGTAGTAGCCGGGTTTTGGGAAGCCGTAAGGGAAGGAAACTTCGGCGGAGCGCGCATCCATGGACAGGTCCATCCCGGGCATGCCCGTGCCGCTCATAGCGCCGTTCGCATACGCTCCTGCTGGCGCGTTGACGCTGGCATTTCCTAGCGCCGAATTTTTTTGTGCCAGTTCCAGCGCCGCCATGGCTACTGAGCCGTCGGGGTGGATGTGCGCGAAGACGGAGCGATCGGAATTTACAATTTCGGCGTGTCCTGCCATTCCCATGTAAGGCTCGGAATCGCTGACGGGCTTGCCGTCCGGTGTTTCCAGACGAAAACGCAGCCAGGCAAAATGATTCGCTGTGAACGGAGCGTTGCCGCGCTCCCAAATCATTTTGTAGCCATCGGGCAGAACTGCGGTGGTGTTTTCTGGCACGTCACTGGCTGTCAGCACCATGGTGCCGCCGTTGGGATTGCCATTGCTGTTAGCTTGGGTGAAGGCGGCGAGAAGCGGCGAAGACACGGCGGCGGAATTATCGCCGCTGAGCGCGACGCCGGAGATATTGGGCAGATCGATTTCGGCGATCATGGTGTCGGGGAAGCCGGACTCGCGTACCACATCCGCAAAAACCTGGTAACGTCCGGCAGGAATCGCGGGCAATTCCGTTTCGAACGACGGTTCGCGGTGCGGATGAAGCCCAGACTCGAGCGGAACCATCTGTGGATGCAGGTGGTAAAAGCGGTCCATACCGGGTTCGCGCAACAAAAAGAGATGCATCAGGTGGCCGTGGTCGGGCATGAGATTGCTCATCACGGTTTCGGGGTTGTTGCGGTGCCACGCGGAACCGCCCATTTTCAGAAGAAGTTTCCCGCCAGGCTCGAGGGAAACGTCAAGCGGCGGCGGTTTGTAAATCATCTGGCGGGCTTTGTCGCTGGCTTCAGAATTCCACCACGAGTTTCCGTAATACAAAATCCCGAAAACAAATACAGCGGTGCCGAGCATCATCCAGCGGGCGCGGCGCGACCTTTCCGCCGAGGGCAATTCGCCGGGCGGGAGCGTGGCTTCGCGGCGCGCGGCACCCGCAATCGAAATAATCGCGACGACGAGCAGCGACAGTAACGCGAAGAGCAGGATGCCGAGCGATTTCTGCATCGGCAGCGTGCGGCGTGCGGCGGCGGGAACCGGCACAGCGAGTTCGCCAGCGCCTTGGCCGCCTTCGACCTGCACGCGCACTTGCCAGGAACCGGAGTCCATCAGCCAGATTTTCCCGAAGAAATATTGCGGGTCTTCGTTCGACTGGGCGAGCAGGTCGCCGACGGGCGGATATTTTGCGCCGGGGCCGACGATGTAGAGCGGGACGACGGTGATTTTCGAAATGCCGGGAGTAGCGCTGAGGATTTCCACGTCCGCGGTGCCAGGAATCATCTGCGGCGTACGAATGGTGATGATCAAGTGGTAGGGGCCGGCGGCGCCTTGAAAATAGACGTCCGGATTTCCGACGTGGGCCCAGGCGGGCGCGATCCATAAGAGAACGGCGGTCAACACAGCGAGGGACGCGAGTGCCAGCGCGCGAGCGCGCGAGGTGATCCTGCGCCGCGGCCTGTCGTTCACCGGCGCAGACCGCGCAACGCATCACCGGCAGCGAGGCCGATGCGCGAGCCTACAATCGAAGTTACCAGAGCGATGCCGATTCCTTTGAGGAAAAGTCCCGTGGTGGGCGCGAGGTCAACGAATTCCCAGTTGTAGTGATAATACGAAGGCGATTCCATGTACGGAAAATAATTCTGGCCGAATACCCAGTTGCGCGCCGCCGGTGAAATCAGGAAATCGCCGAGCGGCCAATGCACTGCGAGCAGCACGGCCAGATACGCGGTGCCGAGCATGACCGCAAGCGCCCATTTATTTTTATTGGCATAGCGATTCAGCAAAAAATCCAGCGCGATGGCGGGAACAATGATGAGCGTGGGAAATTCCAGCGGCACCATGTGCGTAATTTTGGTGAATACCGGCCCGAGTTTCGGCGTTGCGGGAAACAGTGGCAGTAACCACAGCTGGCCGAGCACCCACGCGGTGTAAATTGCCGCGACGATCGTCGCGCCCCAGCGGTAGCCGCTGGCACGCGATAGCGCGATGAGGATGATCGGCACGGCGAGCGACAACGCGCGATAGAAGGCGGGACCGTGCATCTGGCTGCCACCGGTGTATTCCGAGAGCAGCACCCAATGCAGGGAAAGAATCACTCCGCCGAGGAGCAGATACATCCGGCGCAGCCTGGTTTGCGCAGCACCTTCGGCGCGATTCATCCAACTTACAAGTAAAAGCAGCGCGCCGATGGCGACAGCCAGAATTCCGACGCCGAGAACCATGTGCGGCGGACTGACGATGGCTACGTCCAGACCGAAAGAATTGTGCCACCAGTTGTCGAACGGCGCCGAAGTGACCATTACCACGCCGCCCCAACAGGCGAGAAACGCGCCCAGTGGTCCGCGGAATCCCCAGACTTGAATGGACGCTGCTTTGGCCGCCAGATTATTACCCCAAGTGGTGGAAAGGATCAGATAGACGCTGGTGAGCGCGACCAGAATGCCACCGAGCTGGATGGCCAAATGGGCGGGAGTCCAGAAAGTGTCGCGCCCGACGCTCATGTGCCAGGAAATGTCCCAATAGAGACCGAAGACAATGGAGATGACGCCGAACAGGCCGCACCAGATGTACCAGGGGACGGGGGCGCAGGCTTCGTGCTGAGCGGCTGCGTAGGGGATTGCGGGGGATGCGGATTGTGCCATCAGCGCGACCTCTGTCGAAAGCGTTCGGGAAGAGGATAGCAGCATCGGCGGCAGCGGGCTATCGTTGGGTGTGAACGTAGGTAGTCTTACCGATGCACGCAGTAGAATCCGCAGGGCGAATGCGGCCAAAAATAGTTGATTAGAAAACATGTCCGGCATTTGTTTTCTGAGAGCTAGCGCGATTCTTAATCGCGGTGGCGTCGATTAGAAATGCTTGGAGGTGCGGGGCGGCTAGTTTTCGCTGGGCGCCGGCGGGCAGAGAGGGGAGACGGTGCCGGTGCGACGTTGGTCTCGCGCTTGGCTCTGCACAGACTTCCGTATCAGAAGCGAATCGAAGCATGGCCTGATAACCATTTATCTTGTATGCGTAAGATGATTATCAATAGATTAATAGAAAACTCGGAGTACCAATTTGGGAAAAGATTAGACGCTTGCGGAGAGAGCGGCGGGAAGCGGGTTGAGATGTGGCGCGGCCAGTACCCCAAGCGGGAGATTGGCGTCCGCAGCGGCGGCGGGCGCGGGTGGGCGTGATATACTTCGGGCAACGTGACGTTTGAACGCAAAATCGTGGTGGGGCTGGAAGAGATTCGCGCAGTTACGTTTGAGTGCCACAAATGTAGGTCGCGTCTGACCGTGTCGCCTGACGATATTCGCGATATCCCCGTAGCTTGTCCGCACTGCAATTTCTCGTGGAGACTGCCGGAGGAGCCGTCCGCGGTGCCGAGCGGCTCATTGCCGAAGGCTTTTGCATTTGGTATTCGGGAGTTGAAGATACGATTTGGAGCGGATGTGATTGGGTTCAAGACACTGCTTGAGTTTGATGAGCCGCGTAGAGACTCGCTGTAAGCGCACCCTCCCACTACGATTTATGTCACAGCAAAACATTCGCGCACAGCGGTGCGTTCGCTTGAGGAGCAGGTGCGAGAAGATGCGGAAGGATTCGGTGGGGCTTAGTGCTTGGGAAATGACCGCAGAGACGCAGATATCGCAGAGAAAGGCAAAAGATTTAACACAGAGGACACCCAGGAAAGGCGGAGTTAAATCGGAGAAGGCGGTAGAGATCCTTCACCCGCTTCGCGGGTTCGGGATGACGGCTCCTGGGAGCGTGGTCCAGGGTGACCGGGCGAGGCAAGCCTCGCCTAGCGCGATTTGCGCTGCGGCTGAGTTTGTGGCGAAAGCGGCGGCAAGCCGCCGCACTCCGAAAAGTGCTTGGCGAACGCCGGCGCTTCGAGCGCCGGCGACCTTCGAGGTGCGGGCTCCGACCAATCGCTCCGCGGATTATTCTGCTCGCTACTCCTCGTCGTCGGCTTGGGCCTTTAGTAGGCGCTCGATTACGGCCATGTCTTCCAGGGTTGTTGTGTCGCCGGTGACCGCTCCCTTGGTGGCTAATTCGCGGAGAAGGCGGCGCATGATTTTGCCGCTGCGCGTCTTGGGCAGCAGGGGCGTGAAACGAACATCGGAGGGGCGAGCTATGGAGCCGATGGTGTTGGCTACGTAGTCCATCAATTCCTTGCGTAGTTCCGGGCTGGGCTGGTGGCCGACGCGCAGGGCTACGAAGCAGACGATAGCTTCGCCTTTGATTTCGTCGGGGCGCGCGACGACTGCGGCTTCGGCTACTGCGGGGTGGCTTACCAGGACGCTTTCGATTTCCATCGAGCTTAGGCGATGGCCGGCGACTTTGATGACGTCGTCCACGCGGCCCAGGACCCAGATGTAGCCGTCTTTGTCGCACTGCGCGGCGTCGCCTGCGAAATAGACGCCGGGGATGCGCGTCCAGTATTCGCGGGCGTAGCGTTCGTCGTCGCCGTAGATGGTGCGGAGCATGGAGGGCCAGGGTTTTTGGATCGTGAGGTAGCCGGTTTCGCCGGGACCGACCGGCTCGCCTTTCATGTTGACGACTTTCGCGATCACTCCTGGCAGCGGTAGAGTGGCCGAGCCGGGTTTTGTGGGAGTGGCGCCGGGCAGAGGAGAAATCAGGATGGAGCCGGTTTCCGTTTGCCACCAGGTATCCACGATGGGGCAGCGATTTTTTCCGATGGCTTCGAAATACCATTTCCAGGCAGCGGGATTGATGGGTTCGCCGACGGTGCCGAGCAGGCGGAGGCTGGTGAGTTTGTGCGGAGTGATCCATTCCATGCCCCAGGCCATGAAGGCGCGCACGGCGGTGGCGGAACTGTAAAAGATGGTGACTTTGTAGCGGTCGATGATTTCCCAGAAGCGATCTTTCTGCGGGAAGTCGGGCGCGCCTTCGTACATTACGATGCTGGCGCCATTAGATAGCGGGCCGTAGACGACGTAACTGTGGCCAGTGACCCAACCGATGTCGGCGGTGCACCAGTAGTTGTCATCCTCTTGCAGATCGAAGACGAGCTGGGTGCTCCAGGTGCATTGGAGCAGGTAGCCGCCGGAAGTGTGCAGCACGCCTTTCGGTTTTCCGGTGGTACCGCTGGTATAGAGGATGTACAGCGGGTGCTCGGAATCGAACGGCGCAGCGATATTGTCCTTCTGGGCTTTATCTTCCTCTTCGTGCCACCAGAGGTCGCGGCCCTCTTGCCAGCCAACTTCTTCCTTGGTGCGCTGCACGACGATGCATTTTTCGATGGTGGGGCAATTCTTCATCGCGGCGTCGGCGGTCTCTTTCAGGGGGACGATTTTTCCGCGGCGGAAGCCGCCATCGGCGGTGATGAGAATTTTGGCTTTGCAATCGGCGACGCGATCGGAGATCGCGGTGGCGCTGAATCCGCCGAAGATTACCGAATGCACGGCGCCGACGCGGGCGCAGCCCAGCATGGCGATCGGTAGTTCCGGCACCATGGGCATGTAGATGGCGATGCAATCTCCGGGCTTGACGCCGAGCGAGGACAGCACGTTGGCAAATTTGCAGACGCGTTCGTGGAGTTCGGCGAAAGTGTATTGGATGGTGGAGCCGTCTTCGGCTTCCCACATGAGCGCTGGCTTGTTGGCGTTTTTTTCGAGGTGGCGATCCACGCAGTTGTAGGAGACGTTCAGTTTGCCACCGACGAACCATTTGGCGTGGGGCGGATTCCATTCCAGGACTTTTTTGGGGGCTTCGAACCAGTGGAGGAGTTTGGCCTGCTCGGCCCAGAAGGCTTCGGGATCGGCGGCGGCGGCGGCGTACATTTCGCGGTAGTCTTCGAGCGAACTTACGCGGGCTTTTTTGCTGAATTCTTCGGGCGGCGGGATGGGCTTCTCTTCCAGGACATGCGGATCGAATTCCTGCATGATGGCGATTCCTCCGTGGTTTCTGTGCGGCGACGCGCTGGGTTTATGGATTCGCCGCGGCTGATTAGCGGACGGCGATGGCCGGCTGGCGCTGAGGCAGGCCGTTGCCCGTCCATACGTTATTGAACCGGAGGGGTTTGGTCAAGGAGGGGATTGGGGAGGTGAGGAGACGGTGTGACGGCGGAGGTTGGAAGGCTGGGAGAGTAGGCTTCACACCGATGCCGAATGGAAGTGCGCCGCTACGAAGGCCGAGCTGGCTGGGGCGGGGAGGTGCAGGGGTGAGGCAAGCCTCGCGTGGATTGATTTGCGATGAGGCTGAGATTGCGGCGAAAGCGGCGGCAAGCCGCCGCACTCCGTAGGGGGCCAGGCGTATTTTCTTGGAACTTTCTGGGGGTGGGAGGGGAATATGTAACGAGAGTTGCGCCGGGCCGTCCAATCGTCTGAGATGAACAGGGGCATTGAAACCATAGATGAGGGGCTGCTGCTTCGGCGGATGCTGGCCGGAGATGAGGCCGCGTTTACGCTGCTCTACGGGCGGAAGCATCCGGCGATATACCGGTTCGCGCTGCATATGAGCGGGAACGCGGCGATGGCGGAAGATGTGACGCAAGAGGTTTTCATGACTTTGATTCGCGACGCTAAGCGATTTGATCCTGCGCGTGGGACGCTGGGCGGATTTTTGTTTGGCATCGCGCGGAATCATTTGCGGCGGCGTTGGGAACAGGAACGGAACTCGGTGCCGCTGCCGGAATCGGCGGATGAGCTGGATGCGATCATGGCGCGGAGCAAGGCGAGCGGGAAGAACCTGGCTTCTGGTTACGGCAATTACGGAAACGGGAACGGGCAATCGAACGGGAGTGGAAATGGTCACGGCGTGAGCGCGTACATGCTGCACCGCGATGATTTTGCTTCTTTGGAAAATGTGCAGCGGGTGCGCCAGGCCATTGCTACGTTGCCGGAAAATTATCGCGAAGTGGTGGTGCTGTGCGAGCTGGATGAATTGAGTTATGAAGATGCTGCCGCGGCGCTGGATTGTCCCGTGGGGACGGTGCGCTCGCGCCTGCATCGTGCGCGGGCGATTCTGGTGGAAAAATTGCGCGACACGCAACTGGTGGTGCGGCGTGCTTCGGCGGTAGGCGAATGAAACAAGGCCCCGGCAGCGAAGATTTCGCGGAGGCGAAAAGGATGAATCGCATGGACTGCGCGCGCTTCCAGGAAGTGCTCCATGAATTGGACCGGCCCGAGACGGAGGGTGGGGCGCTGTGCGAGCGCGCGCTGGCTCATGCGGAGTTGTGCAGCGATTGCGCGACGCTGTTGACGGAAGTTGAGTCTTTGGATTTTGCGCTGGGCCAGCTGGCTACAGAGTCCGCGGAATTGCAGGCGCCGCCGCGGCTGGAAACTTTGTTGCTGCAGGAATTTCGCCGGGAGAAATCGGCGGCGGCTTCGCGCGGAGTGCGCTGGCAGCTGGCGGCGTTCGCGGTGGCTGCGGCGGTTTTGTTGGCGCTGGGGCTTACGTTGCACCGGCAACATCTGGAGACGCCGGGTGTTGTGAATTCTGCGCAGAGTTCCGTGCAGACTGCTGCACAGGTGCCTGGTAATTCCGCGGCGGCGGTAACTGCTACGACCGCGCCGGAAAGCAACACGCAAGCGAACACGAATTCAGGGCAGAGCGCTGCGTCTGACGACGCGGAATACGCTACTGCTTATATGCCGTTGCCATATGCGTACGATCCGTCGGAATTGGAAGGCGGCGCGGTGGTGCGCGTGGTGTTGCCGCGGGCGGCGCTGGTTTCTTACGGCTTGCCGGTGGAAGGAATGGGCGTAGGCGAGCAGGTGACGGCGGACATGGTGGTGAGCCAAGACGGGACGCCGCAAGCGATACGGCTGGTGGCGCAGGCTAATACGAATTCTGATACGGATGCGGATTTTTAGAACGACCAATGATTTTTTCGGAGGAGCGGAAGATGAGCAAGAGCGGAAACTTTTTTGCGATGGCGGGGGTGGCGACGATTCTGCTGCTGGCCGGCGCCGGAATGCAGGCGCAGGATGCGGCGTCAGCGCCACCTCCGCCGTCACCTGGTGGACACGGATTCGGGCGCGGGCCGGGACACGACGAGATCCGGTTTCTGGGTTTTGAAGCCGGGCTGGGCGACAAGACGGTGACCGGCGCACCGTTCAGCGCGAGCTTTTCGACCGAGACCACAGAGACTTTGGCCGATGGAAACCAGATCAAGCATAATTCGACTGGAACCATTGCGCGCGACAGCCAGGGACGCACGCGGCGCGACATGACTTTGCCGGCGTTTGGGGCGGTGGCCGTAGCGGGCCAGGCTGCACCGCCGCACGTAACGTTTGTGAACGATCCAGTGGCGGGGACGCGTTACATTTTGGAAGCGGATTCCAAGACTGCGCGGCAGATGCCTCCTCCTCCCGACAGATCTGAGTTCACTCGGAAAGAACGCGCCGGCGCACGCGTAGCGGGAACAGCGGCGGACAAAGAAACCGTGACCACTTCGCTGGGGACGCAAACGATTGGCGGCGTGACGGCCGAAGGCACGCGCTACACGCGCACGATTCCCGCGGGACAGATTGGGAATGTGAGACCGATCGTGATTGTGACCGAGCGCTGGTATTCGGCGGATTTGCAGATGGTGGTGATGACCAGGCGCAGCGATCCGCGTTCGGGCGACACGGTATTTCAGATGACCAGCATCGCGCGAATGGAACCGGCGGCGACTCTGTTCCAGGTGCCGACGGATTACACGGTGTCGAAGGCCTCGCCACGCGGGGTGTTTCGTCATGGCGGGCCGGGAGGTCCTGCAGCGGCGCCGGAAGAATGAGCGACGCGCGTTCGAAGATGGCACGGCCCCAGTAGCTCAGCCTCAAATTGCGGGCGGAAAATCTCCCCCATGCTCCGCCCGCAAACCCTTCTTTTTGAAAATTCCAGCGATTTTAGATTGTGCAGGATTGCTTGCGACGCCAAAGACTGGGCGGGCGAGGCGAGCCTCGCCTGGGTCGTTTTGTTGCCCGGCATTGAGTTTCGGCGAAGGCGGCGGCAAGCCGCCGTACTCCATATAAGGCTAGGCTAGGGCGCGGTCGAGGAGTTCTACTACGTGCAGGACTTCCTGGTTGGTGCGGCGGATGTTGGCGCCGGCGCGGAGTTGGAAGATGCAGCCGGGATTGGCGGTGGCAATGATTTGGGCTTTGGTTTGTTGCACGTTGTCCATTTTGCGATCGAGGAGTTCGAGTGCGGTTTCGGTTTCGGTTACGTTGTACACGCCGGCGGAGCCGCAGCATTGATCGGCTTGCGGCATTTCGACGAAGTCGAGGCCGGGGATGGCGCGCAGAAGCTGGCGCGGAGCTTCGCGGATTTTCTGACCGTGGACCAAGTGACAGGAATCTTGGTAGGTGACGCGCACGAGCAGCGGGCGGAGAGGGGCGGTGAGGCCGAGGTCGGCTAGAAATTCGCTGATGTCGCGCATTTTCGCGGAGAAAGTTTGCGCGCGGGAGTGCGAAGTGTTGTCCTGGTTGAATAGCTGCGCGTATTCCTTCAGAGTTGAGCCGCAGCCGGCCGCGTTGGTGATGATCGCGTCGAAATCATCGGTGAGGAAGGCGTCGAAATTTTTGTGCGCGAGGTCGCGGGCGGTGTCGCGCACTCCAGCGTGTGCTGCTAGCGCGCCGCAGCAGGTTTGATTTGCCGGGACGACCACTTCGCAGCCGTTGGCTTGCAGGACGCGGATGCTGGCGCGATTTAGTTCGCTGCAGGTGACTTGCGCGACGCATCCGGCGAAAAATGCTACGCGTGCGCGGCGGGCGCCTTTTGCTGGGAACGTCTTGCCCAGCTCGCTGAAGAAAAAATCGGAGTCAATGCGCGGGAGGAGCCTTTCGCGTTTTTGCAGGCCGAGCAGGCGGAGAATTCCGCTGGCGCGCGCGATGGCTGCGAGTCCCGAGCGCTGGTAAATTTTCAGCGCACGGGCGGCGGCTGCGATTCGGCCGGGGTAGGGAAGCAGGCGGCGATAGACGAAATCGCGAGCGAGGCGCGAGGCGAGCGGGCGCTTATATTTTTGTTCGATCTGCGCGCGGGCGAGTTCGAGAATCTTTCCGTATTCGACGCCGGAGGGGCAGACGGTTTCGCAGTTGCGGCAATTCAGGCAGCGGTCAATGTGCAGGACGAAGGATTCACCGAGTTCCAGGCGGCCTTGGTCCACGAGGGCCATTTGCTTGATGCGTCCGCGCGGGGAATCGGCTTCGCGTCCCCAGAGGCGATAGGTGGGGCAATTATTGGCACAGAGGCCGCAGTGCACGCAGCGGGAATAGTCTTCGTACTCGGGCTTGTCCATGGCGGAGAAGCCGCTTAGGGTGAGTTGGAATTCGCGTTGCGCGGCGTCGTGCGATTGCGGCGGCGCGGCGGCTTGGGCGGGATTTGGTGGCTGGGTTTCTGAAGTCATTGCGTTACATGCCTCGCGCGGATTCGATCCAGGCAGTATCTTACGTTAATCGCGCCGTGGAGCCGCGCTGAATCTGAGGACTGGTTCAGACTCCGATCACAGCCTCCCTGCGGTGGCCTAGTGTTTTATGCTAGGTTCAGCTGGTTAGCTGGGAGGGACCGATGCCTCCAAAAAGCGATGGCATTCTTGAATCTTCATTGTATGTGAGCGATGTGGCGCGCTCCGTACGCTTCTACGAGCAGACTTTCGGGTTCCGCGTGATCCAGGAGTTCGGCAAGCGTGGTTGTGCGATGCACGCGGGCACGCGCCAGGTGCTGCTGCTGTTCGAGAAGGGAGGGTCGCGGACGATCCAATCACCGCACGACGGAGATGGCGAATTGCACATGGCGTTTGCGATTCCTGCGGACGAACTGGCCGAGTGGGAATCGTGGCTGCAAACCAGAGGAATCACAGTGGAAGAAAAAAGGAAGTGGGAGCTGGGCGGCTGGAGCCTCTACTTCAGAGACCCTGACCGGCACCTGATCGAAGTGGCGACGCCGGGTGTTTGGTCGGTGTATTGAGATCCGCTGAACGGCATATCGGTCCGGACTGTTTTCAGGGATGGCGGTGCAAGACAGGATCGCGCAGAGCTATTTCTGAATCGAGTACTGGACCGCATCTCCTTGTATGCGCGTTGTGACCTGGATCACTTTACCGCTTGGCTCAAGCACAAATGCGATGGCAGTCTTGAGAGCTTCGTCGAATACATAGCTGAAATGGTAGGTATGCTCGCGATTTATTGTTATCTCTGCTACCGCCCCATGTGAATCATATTTGATTTCCATCGCGACATCTTCCGAGGGGTCTTCGACTGCGATGACTCGATTCGCCGCATCGTAGGCATACTTGGTGGAGTGGCCATCGAGATATTTCACGGCGCTGAGCCGGCTACTGGAGTCGTACTCGTAGTTGACCGCATTGCCCAAACTGTTGCGGGCTTGGATCAAATGCAATTGGCTGTACTCAAATCGAATCCACTTTCCCTGCGGCGATTTGATTTCAGTGAGGTCGCCGTTTGCGGCACGTGTCAACCGAACTTCGTTCCCGTTGCTATCGAAAATTCCGACGAGTGAACCTTGCTGAGGTCGTGTGGCGTTGTAGGCTTCCGGAGAAAGATAGGTGGTGCCATCCGCGAGAGTCCAATCCCAGCCCCAGCCCTTCCAGTTGAGATGGGAATTCGCAAAGATTCGATCGGAGGAAACAGCCTGGAAAATTGCATCGGCAAACCCGGTTCCTGCTGAAATCCGGTCATAGTGAATCGATAGACCGTCCGGCAATTGCCAATTGCTAAAGGTAGAGGGAAGCCGGCTCCCCGTGAGATATGGGTCATAAACATGGGGAAGATAGACCTGAAACCGCTCGGACCAGGCATTGAGCGGAACGTAGGTGCGAGTGAAGGCCAGAGGAATGATATCTGGCACGTACAGGTCTGTCTTGATGGGAAAGAAACCTCCGCCCAAACCAACTTCGAAAAGATCCAGCCTTTCACCATTGGGCAACAATGCCAGACAGTCATTTACAGAGTCGGAAGCCACAGTCTGCTGAATGGCTTTTCGCGCCACGATGAAAAAACAGGGTGGAAGTCCGCTCTGCCCTGGTTCCTGTGAGATGGACGGCCCGGGTGCGGCCTGGATCCTTGCTTTCCATTTTGCGTAATCGCTGGGTGGCGTTAAGTAATGCTTCACCGCGATCCCGAGCGCGGCCACGATGCATAAGAAAATGAAATCCTTCCATCCACGAGACCTGAGATAGCCGGCGGCCGCCATGGCCGCTAGGGTAATGGCGAAAGACTAGGGCCGTCCAGTTCAGTGTTGCCACGTGGCAGCAGCGGAAAATTTACAAATTCTGGGCGAAGCGGCCGGGGCTCAGGATGTGCTGCGGGTCGAAGACGCATTTTACTTTTTGCATTTGCAAGGCGTCGGGGCGTTGTGGGCCCCAGATTTGCAGCGTGGGCTTCCATTCGGCGGGAGCCCAGGGGACGGTGGCGTGGCCTGCTAGTTTGGCGCAGGCTTCTTGTGTGGCGGTGGCGGCGTTGGCCACGCGCTGGCGGTATTCCTCGGCGTGATCGCTGGGGAGAATTGCGAAATAAATTATGCCTAGGCCGCGGGCCATGGCGGCCCAGCGGAGGTTGTTGGTTTCGGCTGCTTTTTGCGCGGCTGCCAGGGCGTCTTTCATGCGCATAGGCAGGACGCTGATTTTTACGATGGTTGTTGCGGGTGAGGAGGCTAGCGCGATGGGGATGAACTCTCGTTTGCGGGCCCAGGCAGGGGGCAGGTTTTCGGCGAGAATCGAGACTCCTATGGCGCCGGATTCTTGGGCCATGCGCTGCAAATCTTTGGAGTAGCGCTCGAGTACCGGCTCGTTTCCGGCGTAGCCTGTGGTGAGCGCCCATTCTGCGTTCGAAATCACGTTGTCGGGCATGGCGGCGCGTTCGTAGCGCGTCGCGGCGTCGCTCGAGAAAAGATCGGCGACGCGCGGGCTGACGATTTCCATTGTTAGCGGCGTGAGGGCGGATTGCGCGATGCGGTGGCGCATGTCCAGCGCGTTTTCGGCCGTGGGGAAGCGGGCGATGCAGCCGCGGGTGGCGAGTGGCATCGGGAACGTTTTGAAATTTACGCAGGTGATGACGCCGAGGGTGCCCAGGGCGCCGATCATTAATTTGTGGATGTCGTAGCCGGTGACATTTTTCACGACGCGGCCGCCACTTTTCGCCGCGACGCCTTCGCCCGTGACAAATTCCATGCCGAGCAGAAAATCGCGCGCGGTGCCGTAAAACTGGCGCAGCGGGGAGTCTACGCCAGAGGCGATGAGGCCGCCGATGGTGGTGCGATTTGCGAACGGGACGGGCAACGGCAAAAATTGGCGATGTTCGGCGAGAACTTGCGCGAGTTTTGCGAGGGGCACGCCAGCTTCGACGCTGAGGGTGAGGTCGCCGGGATCGTAGGCGATCACCTTGTTGAGGCGCGTCATATCTAGCGCCAGATCGTAACGCGTGGGGGCGTAGCCGATTCCCAATTTTGTGCGCGCGCCGGTCGGGACCAGCGCCAATTTTTCTGAGGCGGCGAATTTTACGATTTCCGCTACTTCTTCGCTTGTTGCGGGGCGCACTGCGGCGGCCGGCAGCTTGCGATCAATTTCGTAGGTCGCCAGTTGCGCAAAATCGCTGGCGACATTTGCGGCGCCGACGATTTCGGCGAGTCGCGAGGTGACGCTGGCGCTGATGGCAGAGGAGGTCATTTTATTTTATGCGCTGGGCGTGCCGGCCAGAGGTAGCGGACGGACGTGAATTTCGCCGCAGCCTTTTTTTGTGGGGAAAATTTTCTCGGGATTCAGCCGGCCTTGCGGGTTGAAGGCGTCGCGCACCGCTCGCATCAGGTCGAGATCGGCTTCGCTGAAGAGCAGCGGCATCAGGCGGTCTTTTTCCATGCCGACGCCGTGCTCGCCGGTGATGGAGCCGCCCATTTCGATGCAGAACTGGATGATTTCGTCGGCAGCGGCGACGACTGCGCGGAATTGCGCTTCGTCGCGCGCATCGAAAAGAATCAGCGGATGGAGATTGCCATCGCCGGCGTGAAAAATATTGCCGATCTGGAAGCCGTACTTCATGCCAATTTCGCTGATGCGTCGGAGTGTGGCGGGGAGTTTGGTGCGGGGGATCACGCCGTCTTGGACGTAGTAGGTGGGCGAAAGGCGCCCCACGGCGCCGAAGGCGTTTTTGCGGCCTTTCCAGAGCAGGTCGCGTTCACGGGCGTCGCGGGCCACGCGGACTTCGCGGGCGTGATGCGCGCGGCAGATGTCGGCGATTTCTTCGGCGTGTTGTTGCACGGCTTCGGCGACGCCGTCCACTTCGAGAAGGAGCACCGCGGCACAATCGAGAGGAAATCCGGCGTGGACGTAGGCTTCGACGGCGCGGAGCGTCCAGCCATCGAGCATTTCGCAGGCGGCGGGAGTGATGCCGCGCGCGGTGATTTCCACCACGGTTTCGGTGGCGTCGTCGAGTGATTCGAAAATCGCCAGGAGAGTTTTTACTGCTTCGGGGAGGCGCGTGAGTTTTACGGTGATTTCGGTGATCAGGGCGAGCGTGCCTTCGGAGCCGACGAAAAGGCCGAGAAGATCGTAGCCGGGGGAATCGAGCGCAGAGCTGCCGATGCGGATGAGTTCGCCGGTGGGGAGAATGGCTTCGAGAGCGAGAACGTGATTGGTGGTGACGCCGTAAGCGAGCGTGTGCGGGCCGCCGGAATTTTCCGAGACGTTGCCGCCGATGGTGCAGGCTTTTTGGCTGGAAGGATCGGGCGCGAAATGGAGGCCGGCGTGGGCGACGGCGGCGCTGAGATCGGAATTCACTACTCCGGGTTGCACGGTGGCGCGCTGATTTTCGATGTCAATTTCGAGGATGCGGTTCATGCGTGAAAAAACTGTGAGGATGCCGCCTTTGCGGGCTAGCGCGCCGCCGGAAAGGCCTGTGCCGGCGCCGCGGCCTACGAGCGGAGTTTGATATTGATTGGCTAGTTTTACGATGGCGAGGACGTCGGCGGTGGTGCGCGGGAAGACGACGCAATTGGGGCGCGCGACTTCGACGGAGCCGTCGTATTCATAGAGCATCAGCTCCTCGGGGCGGTGGAGGACGGCTTCGGGGCCGAGGGCAGCTTTCAAGGCCTGCAGTAGTTGCGAATCCATGCGCGTGTGGAGCGTCGTCGTGCGAAAGGAATTGCGCGCGCTCCCACGGCCACTATAGCCGTGTGCGGCAATGGGCGTCAACGAGTGGGGAATCCCAAACGCTCGGAAGGTGATTCTCAGCCAGAATTACAGAATCGCTTTCGCCAAACTCAGTTCGAGGGGCTACCCCAGCATGGCCGATTGTTCAGTTCCTTATCTGAGAAGCAGCCTACACCGGAATGACCGGGCGGGCAGCGGCGCAAGAAAAGGGTGGCATATTTGTGCCCAGAGCATCCATGGCAGTTATCGCCTCGTGTTTGTCCCACGTCGCTCCATAGCCACCCGCAGTTGCATTGGTAGGCCGCGAGCCGCGCCGAAGCTCCGCAGCCTGCGTGCAATTCCTATTGGCCATAGTTGTGGACCCATCCGGCCACTCGTTTAGCGACGCTTGCTCGGATTGTGTGTGGCGGGAAACGAACCGTACCGTCTGGCCCGCCAAGGGCATTGTCTTCCTGCGCAGCTTCTTCGAGGGAATATTCTTGCTAGGAGTTCCGGACATTCGCGGCTCGCGCGCCGTGGCTGTCCTGGTCGACGATTCGGGCTGACCATCCGGGCGCAATTTTTCAATAGACGCCATTCATTAGGTCGAGCGAGTACGCCGCGCCGAAAGACGTTTCAAGCCGCTTCAATTAAACTTGTCGAGACGTTATTGACGAAGGGAATAGAGCCGCCGAACTTGGACCGTGCCAGGAATCGATTTTCGCCGCGGTGGCGCGATTAGAGGCCGCGGAGCTTTCTTATGCGTTTAATTATTTCTTTGGCGGTGGCGTTGGCGGCGGCGTCGGGGGTCCAGCGGCCGTCGCGGGCGAAGGTGAAGAGTTCGGCGCCTCCGGGGTCCATAACTTTTGTTACGGAGGCGCTAGCGGCGGCTGGGCCGTAAGGCGTCATGACCGGGCCGGCGACGCCGTAGGCTACGCGATAGTCGAAGCCGGATTCGACTAGGACGAATCGGATCTGGTGGGTGGCGGCGCGTTCGTTGAGTTTGGCGAAGAGGAGTTGGCGCTCCATCGGCGTTGATTGGATTTTTACCTTGAACGTGGTCTGGCCCATGGCTAGCGGGGCGATACAGTAGCTGAAGACTAGAAGTACGATGGCTCTGCGTAGATGCGTCATGAGTTTTTCTCTCCGTACATTAATATGTAGGGTTGGCGCGCCGGTTTTGGTCGAGCCCTTCAATCCCGCACTGCGGGATCTCAGGATGAATCGCGCTGCGGCGCAATTCACGCTCGCGACGCGTTTGCTAATTTGGCAGTATATGTTACAAATTCTGCGCATGGCATTTTTGCGAGGTGTGCGTTGACCAAACCGAAAATACTCTCGACGCGGCCGCTTTTTCCGGCGGCGCGGGCTGTGCTGGAGCAACATTTCGAGGTGGAGTATTGGGCGCCGCCGGAACGCATCACGCGCGAGGAGCTTTTGAAGCGCGTGGCCGATAAAGAAGGGCTGGTTTGCCTGCTCACGGAGAAAGTGAACGAAGAGCTGTTGGCACAGGCGCCGAAATTGCGGATTGCGGCGACGGTTTCGGTGGGTTACGACAATATCGATGTAGAGGCGTGCACGCGGCGGAAAGTGGCGGCGACGCACACGCCGGGCGTGCTGGATGATACGACCGCGGATTTTGCGTGGACTTTGCTGATGGCCATCGGGCGGCGGCTGCTGGAGGGCGACGCGTGGATGCGCAGCGGTACGTGGCCGGGTTGGGACCTGGACCAGCTCGTGGGTGGCGACGTCTGGGGAAAAACTTTGGGCGTGCTGGGATTTGGGCGGATTGGGCGCGGCGTGGCGCGGCGGGCGTTGGGATTTAACATGCGCGTGCTGTATAGCGACGCGGTGCGCGCGCCGGAACACGTGGAGCGCGAACTGAAAGCGGAATTTGTGGAGCGCGACACGTTGTTCCGCGAATCGGATTTTATCAGTCTGCATGTGCCGCTGCTGCCGGATACGCGGCACCTGATTTCGCGCGAAAACCTGGGGAAAATGAAACACACGGCGTACCTGGTGAATACTTCGCGGGGGCCGGTGGTGGACGAGGAGGCTTTGGCGGAGGCGCTGGAGAATAAAAAAATCGCGGGAGCGGCGCTGGATGTTTACGAGCACGAGCCGTTGGTGCATCCAGCGCTATTGCCGCGGCGCGATGTGATTTTGGCACCGCACATTGCGAGCGCGTCGCTGGATACGCGCACGAAGATGGCGGTGATGGCGGCGAACAATGTGGTCGCGCTTTTCGAAGGGCGGCGGCCGCCGAATGCGTTGAATGCCGATGCTTTGGGATTAAGATAGGAATGTGAAGAAGACGGCTGAGCACGTTTTTCGGCACACTTTGGCGGCGATTGATATTCCCGCGGCACTGGGGCGAAGGCTGGACCGGCGGGGTTCGTTGATTTCTGCGGGCGGCCTCTCCGATATTGACCTGACCGGCTTTCATGAGATTGTAGCAATCGCGTTTGGGAAAGCCGCGCTGGCGATGGCGCGCGGCCTACACGAAATTTTGGCTCCGGAATTCCCTCCTGATGGAATTCTTGTGGTTCCTGCTCCTGCTTCGTCGTTGCTTCCCGGTTGGAAAACGTTCGTGGGCGGGCATCCTTTGCCTACGGCGGAGAGTTTTGCCGCGGGGCGGGCGATTTTGGAGCGTTTGGCGCTTTGTGGTGAGCGGACGCTGGTATTTTTTCTGATTTCTGGGGGCGGGTCGTCGTTGGCAGAGCAGTCGCTGGATCCTGGCGTGACGCTTGCGGACTTCCAGCAGCTGAATTCCGCGCTGATTACTTGCGGCGCGCCGATCGAAGAAATCAATGTGGTGCGTAAGCATCTTTCGGCTACCAAGGGCGGGCGGCTGGCGGCGGCTGCGCCACTGGCCACGAAAATAACTTTTGCTATCAGTGATGTGCCGGAAGGTGAGGAATCGGCGTTGGCTTCTGGGCCTACTGTGGCGGACCCGAGTACGGTGGATGATACCGAGCGGATCGTGCGGAAATATGGGTTGCTGGCGCAATTGCCGGCTTCTTTGCGTGGGGTGATGGAACGGCGGACGTTTGGGGAGACTCCCAAGAATGGCGATGCGGCGTTTGCGCGCGCGCGATTTGAGATTTTGCTGGGGCAGCGCGAGTTGTTGCATGCGGCGCATCATTGCTGCGAGGCGGAGGGTTTTACCTGTCTGGTGGATACGGAGACGGATAATTGGCCGCTGGACAAGGCGGCGGAGCATTTGCTGGCGCAGCTGGAAATACTGAAGAAGGAGAATCCGCGGCGTCGCGTGGCGATTTTTGCCGGTGGGGAAGTGAGCAGCCCGGTGACTGGCGACGGGATTGGCGGGCGCAATTCCGCGTTTGTGCTGACCTGCGTGCCGAAAATTGCGGGGAAGAAGATTGCGGTTTTGAGCGCGGGGACGGACGGGGTGGATGGGAATAGTCCTGCGGCGGGTGCGGTGGCGGATGGCGAAACATTTTCACGCGCGCAGGCGATGGGATTGGATGCTGCGGGATATTTGCGGCGTTGTGATGCTCATGGATTTTTTGCGCGGATTGATGATGCGATTGTGACCGGGCCTACGGGGAATAATTTGCGGGATTTGAGGATCTTGCTGGCGGAGTGAGGGGTGCGCGAGGCTTGCGCGACTGCGAAGGCCAAGCGAAATTCAAAGCCGCCCGCCTAAGAATCAGGCGGCCGCCACACAACCCAAAGCAAAGTCAAAGGCAATAGAGCCGGCGGGACGCCGGCGCTACAGCGTCGGAGAGGATCAGCGACGGTCGGGTGTCGTTCGTGAGGCGAGCCTCTCTGAGTGAAGGCGGCGGCAAGCCGCGGCAATCCCTATGAGTTCGCGTCGTGCTTACTTCTTCTTGGTTGAGCTTATTTGCGATTCGATTTTTGCCAGGAGCGCGTTTACTTCGTCCATTTGTTGTTGGAGTTTTTTCAGGGCGTCGAGCGTGTTGTCGGAGCCGGCTATGGCGGAGGCTGGCTGCGGATTTGAAGTTGCGCTTTGACCTGCGCTTGCGCCGGTGGCGGAACCGGTTCCGGTTCCCGTCCCGGTACCACTGCCTGCGTTAGGACCGCCAGCACCAGCGGCACCGCCCGTTCCCGGACCCGCCGGATGATTTCCTGCGGTCTTGGATTTGAGCGCATCAATTTGCATTTGGATGTAGGGGGCGGCGCCGAGATTTAGATCGCCGGATTTGAGCATGGCTTCGAGCGGAGCGATAGCGTCGCGGTCGCCGCGTTTGCTCAACGCAAAAAGCGTCGCATACTTGATATCGATGTAGGGTTCCTGCAAATAGGAAATTAGCATTTTGGTGATGGTTTTGTTTTTCGTGTCGAGTCCGGCGACTGCGCCGATGGCGGCACTGCGCGTGTCGAAAGCTTTGCCCGGGGCGGACCACTCCAGCAGCAGGGGCACGGAGCGATCGTCGGCGAGGGAGCCGAGGCCTTCCAGAGCGCCGTTGCGCAGGGTGTCGTCGGGCGAATCGAGTTTCACGGCGGCGGCAAGAACGTCGTACGCGTTCGCTGCTTTGATATCGCCGAGAGCGTTCAACGCGGCGGCGCGGACGCGATAGGCTTTATCGTTCGTGGCGATGGTCGTGAGCTGTGGGCCGAGCGACGCGTCTTCGCTGAAACCGCCGAGTTCTTGGACGGCCACCTGGCGAACCCAGGGCTTGGGATCGTTCCCGGCGGTGAGAATTTGTTTTTCAGCTGCGGCGCCGCCAATTTTGCCGAGGGCTCTCAGGGATTCAACGCGCACGCCCCAGAAAGGATCGTGCTGCGCGGCGTTGCCGAGGGCGGCGACGACATCGGGATTGTCTTTGATCGAGCCGAGGGCTACGGCGGCGTCGGCGCGATCTGGGACCGTCTCCGCGTTTTTCAACTGGTAGATCAGCGCGGCGGCATCTTTCTTGAACTCCAGAATTTTCAGAATGTTGTCGCCCTTATCGAACAGCACCATTAGCGGAGCGCTGTCTGCGGGCAGGGTGAAGGTTTCTTCGGCTTTGCTCACCTGGATTGGGAAGTGTGGCGTCCGCTGGCGGTGGCGATTTCGATTTCGACGGGCATGTCGAACAGGTCCACCATGCCTTCGACTTTCTGCGTTTGCTTTACGTTCAGTTTTATCTGGTGCGCGGCGTCGTCGTAGGTGTAGCTGACTTCATATTTCGGAGCGCCGGCGCGCCAGATCCACTGGTGCAAGAAATGGTCAACGTTGGTGGCGGTGGATTGGTCGATCGCTTTTTCCAGATCGGCGGTGACGACGTTTTGTCCGCGATTGGTTTCCAGGTAGTAATGCAGGCCGCGGAAAAAATCTTCGTCGCCGAGTTTGGTGCGCAACATTTTCAGAACCCAGCCGCCTTTGTTGTAAACGTTGCCGGCGTATTCGATGCTGTCGTCGAAATTGCGCGTGACGATCGGCACGGGATAGAGACGCTTCTGACGGAACCAGCCGGCTTGATCGCGCCAGAATTCGTAGGCGGCTTCATCGGCGCCGTAACGCTGCTCGGCCCAATAATGTTCGAAATAGGTGGCGAAACCTTCGTTGAGCCAGATGTTGGCCCAATCGCGGCAGGTCACCAGATCGCCGAACCACTGGTGCGCGAGTTCGTGCGAGTCGAGATCATCGGAGCCGCGGCGAAGTTCGGGCGCGAGGCCGGGATCGACGAGGCCGCGCGTGGTGAGCGTGGTGGCGCTGGTATTTTCCATGCCGCCTTCGACGAAATCGTTGACGGAAGATTGCGCGTATTGCGCCCAGGGATAGGGCACGCCGAGCTTGTCTGAAAATAGGTCGAGCATCTGGCGCGTGCGCGAAAATGTAGAGTCGATGGTGTCTTCCTGGCCGCGCGGCACGACGTAGCGGACGGGAATTCCGCGCCAAGTGTCTTTCTTTTCGACGAATTCACCGGCGACTGCGGAGATCAGATAAGTGGAAAGCGGTTCGGACTGTTTCCAGTCCCAGGTCTTGGTGCCGTCGGATTCCTCTTTGACGCTGACGAGGTTGCCATTGGAAATGGTGAGCCAGGTGGCGGGGACGGTGAGGATCATTTCGGAAGTGGTGCGATCGTTCGGGTAATCGTAGATGGGAATGTAGTAGCGCGTGTCTTCGGCTTCGCCTTGGGTCCAGACTTCTTTGGGGCGATTGGGATAATTTTTATCGGGGAGGACGAAGTATAGTCCCTTTTTTGGCTGGCCATCGTAGCGGATGAAGATCTCGTGATGTTCGCCGCGGCGGGAAGGAGCGGGCGAGCGGGACGATCAGTGCTGTGGCGGTCGTGGAAAATTTCGCGTCCTTGCCGTCGAGGGTTACGGCGGCGATTTTCAGATCGACGGAATCGAACTGGATTTGGGTGACGTCGTCGCGCAGCATGGCCAGGGTGTGCGTGACTTCGCCGCTGACTTTGCGCTGGTCGGTATCGAACCAGAGATGCGTTTTCACGTTTTGCAAATCGTAATCGCGGCTGCGGGCGTAAGGCTCATCCGCGCTGGCGAGCGCGGGCAGCAGGAACGCGCAGCGACAAAAATGCCGCGCAGCAAGAGCGCGGGCAGCAGCGGACGACAGCGTCCGGAAATCTGAGTCATTCGTATCTCCTGTAGTGGATGCCAAGGTGGCGACAAGGCCGGACAGTATAGAACGCAGAGCGGCCCTTGCGCATTTTGTATTTCTGCTGAAGCCCCAATTATAGAAGTCCCTTCGTGCTGCCACCGTCCACGGCGATCGTCGTGCCGTTGATAGAACTGGCGCGCTCCGATGCGAGGAAGGCGACGAGCGCAGCCAGCTCTTCCGGACGCGCGAAGCGGCCGATGGGTACGTTGGCTGTGGATTGCTTCAAGATCTCGTCGAAGGCGACGCCTGCATCTTGCGCGCGCTTTTCGAAAAGCTCGGTCAGGCGATCGGTGAGCGTGTAGCCGGGGCACACGTTGTTGACCGTAATGCCGTCAGCGCCGAACTCGTTTGCGAGCGTCTTGGCCATTCCCGTGACGCCGGCACGCAGAGAATTAGATAGCATCAGGCCGTCAATCGGTTGCTTCACGGAGATTGAGGTAATCGTGAGCAAGCGGCCCCAGCCACGACGCTGCATGCGCGGGAGAACTTCGCGCGCAAAGTAGACGCTGCTGAGCAGGACGAGGTTTACGGCGGTACGCCATTCGTCGAGCGTAATTTCGAGGAATTTTTTCGACGGTGGGCCGCCGGTGTTGGTGACGCAGATGTCAACGCGTCCGAATTTCTTTTCGACGGCGGCTACGAAATCGCGGACGCCGTCGGCGTTGGTGACGTCGAGGGCGCGCCAGAAGATTTCGCGGCCATGGGCGCTGCCGATTTCCTGCGCGGTGCGTTCCAGGTCGGCGGTGCTGCGCGCGCAAATGGCGACTTCGCAGCCTTCTTTGGCCAGTTCGGCGGCGATGGCTCGGCCCAGTCCTTTGCTGGCCGCCGCCACAATGGCGACGCGTCCTTTTAGTCCGAGGTCCATATGGTCAGTCCTTTTTTTGTGGCTCGCCGTTGCGCAGATAGTTGTCGGTCTTGTTGATCCAGTCCTCGCGGCGCGGGGCGAAGAAATCAATGTCCACCGTGTCTTCCAGGGCTTCGGCTTTATGCGGAACGTGCGCGGGAATCAGGATGATTTCGCCGGCGTGTACCACGGTGGTTTCGCCGTCGTCGAAGAAAAATTTTAGCGCGCCGGACATGATGAGCGAAAACTGTTCGCTGCGGTGGGAGTGGCGCGGCACGATGCCGCCTTTCGCGATGAAAATGCGGGCGAGCGTGGCATCTTCGCCGCTCATCATCTGGCGGGAAATTTGGGCGTTGAGTTTTTCGTGCTCTACTTTTTCAAAAGATGTGGCAGCGGGCATGCGGCACCTCTTCCTGGGAATTGCGCGACAGGGAATCGTCTACCGAAACGGTGGAATCGTCAATGGCTGGACGACGAAACGAAAAGATTGTGGCGCGGGGTGGCGTTCGACTAAGATGCGCGCGTTAGTCGCTGGGGGCGGTTCGCGCGTGGCCGTTCCGTTGTGCGGGCGCGACGAGATTCTGGGGAGGTGCGGGATGCGACGATTCATGGTGTGCGCGGCGAAGTGCGCGGTCATCGTCCTGTGTGTTGCGGGGAGCTTGACGGCGCAAATTGGCAAGAGCGTGGCGGTGGCGGCGGGCACTCCGGAAGACAAGGCGCTGACGGACATTTACGCAGCGACGGATGGGCCGGACAAGATCGCGCTGCTGGATAAATTCATGGCGGATTACGGCAAGGGCGATATGGAGCTACTGGGGGATCAGCTATACGTGCAATCGTACCTGGCGCAAAAGAATTACGCGAAAGTGTACGAGTACGGCGACAAAGTGCTGGCGCTCGATCCTGATAATTTTTCCACGGCGGTGATTATGGTGCACGCGGCGGAGGAACAAGGCGACACCGCGAAACTTTTTGACGCGGGACAGAAGGTTGCCGCGATTGTGACGCGCTACAAGGCGGCGCTGGCCCCGGAGGGCACTCCGGCGGATACATGGGCGGCGCAGCGGCAAGGCGTTCTGAAAACCGTGGAAGGCGATGTGGGCTACGTGCAATACGCACTGCTGAACGCTGCCTACAAGACTCCGGACGCGGCGGCGCGAGCGGCGCTGTTGGAACGCTACGCTACTACGTTTCCTGATTCCACTTATACGCTGAGCGCGCGCGAGCAAACGGCGATTGCTTATCAGCAGGCGCAAAACGCGCCGAAAATGGTGGCGGCGGCGCAAAGTTTGCTGACTTCCAATCCAGACGATATTTCCATGCTGATTTTGCTGGCGGACACATGGTGCAACGATCCGGCGCATCTGGATAAGGCCGCCGCTTACGCGCAACACGCACTCGATTTGCTGGCGCAGGCCAAGAAGCCGGACAACGTGGACGACGTTCAATGGCAGAAGCAGGTGGCGCTGCAGAAGGGACTGGCGTATTCGTCGCTGGGGGAAGTGAACGTGAACAAGGGGCGCAACCCGCAAGCGATTGACGCCTTCAAGCAGGCTGCGCCGCTCCTGAAATCCGACACGTTCAGTTACGCGCAGAATCAATACCGCATGGGATTCACGCTCGCGAAAATGCAGCGCATTCCGGAGGCGCGCGTGGTGCTTACCGAAGTGATTGGGTTGAACAGTCCTTATAAGGCGCGCGCGCTGGATACGCTGAACAAGATTGGCGGGCCGGTGACATCGTCAGGAAAAACGAGCAAGAAGAGTTCGTGAAATATTGCAGCGCCGGCGCGAGTGCGGGACGGGTGATTTCGCAGGCGGGATCGAGGCGCGGCCACGGTGTCTTATGAAAACAGAGCTGAGAATTGCGGCAGGACAATGGCTAATTTCGATTTTCGTTTTGTCGGTTGCCGGGCTGGCCGGTGCACAGCGGCCGCGAGGCTTCGTTCCTGCGGATGTGGTGTACGCCAGTGACATTCCGTATTCCGCTGCGACGGCCGCGGCGGGAGTGGTGACGCTGGCGGTGAACCTGGACGGCGGCGGCAGCATCATTAATGTGCAAGTGCTGCGGGACATTCCAGAATTGACGAGCGCGGCGCTGGTTGCTGTGCATGGTTGGACGTACGCAGCGGCGAGTGTGGACGGCAGGCACATTCCTTCCACGCTGCTGGTAAATGTGGTGTTCGATCCGGCGTACCTGCAGCTCAAAAATATTCCGCTGGCGGCAGCGGTTGAGTTTCTTCCGCCGGACGCCAGGGCGACGCCATTTGCGCCCCCGCAACTGCGGGCTGCGACGTATTCGGCTTATCCTGCCGATGCTGCGGTGGGAGGAGCGGTGGTGCTGGACGCGTACTTGGGCAGCGGCGGGGAGATAACGAAAGTCACGGTGATCCGTGCCGTTCCTTTGTTGACGGCGGCGGCGCTAGGCGCGTTGAAGAGCTGGAAATTTGCCGCCGCGGATTACGGGAACGCGCCGGTTGCGGCGAAGGTGGTGGTGGCCATGGTATTCCGCAAGACTGCGATGCCGTTGCAGTAGCGCGCTGCGAGATGAGGTCAATGCATTCGTACGTACGTCCCATCGGCGAGCCGCGATGGCAAACACTCGGGGAAAGGTAGCAGCACAACTCGGGAGAAAGCTTGAATCGCTTGCTCAAGCGCTGGCTATGGCGGCAGTTTAGTTCTCGGCGCCCACTGAGGATTTCAGAACTGACGCTTTCCGAATCGAGGATGGCAGCGAGATCTTTTTGCTTGCGATTGTTGGCGGACATTCATTCTGCGAGGACCTCTACAGGGGAAGCCGCGCGAAATCGATCGTGCTTCTCTTCCTACGCCTCGATCAACAAAGCCAAGACCTCCGCGGACTTCTTCTCCGCCGCGCTCCGATGGCCCCGGCGCCCCATTTCCCAGAGGGCGGAAATGTAGGGTTCGTTTTGCGCGTCCGACGTGAGCGGCTTCGGCGCGTCGAACCCGCTCAGAGTGTCGTCTTTAGTCGCGGTTTGAGTTCAGTGATTAGGGGTGGACACGAAGCGGAAGGCGTCTTCGACGGCTTTCTGGCTGGCTTTGGAGCCTACGGCGCCGGATTCGACTTGGGAAAATTGAAAGCGGCGGCGCGGTGAGAAATTTTCAGGATCGAAGGTGCCTGGGGCGAAGCGGAAGATCCAGACGTACTGACGGTGGGCCTTGTCCGGATCGGACGCGGAGGTGAGGCCGGCGTCAATGGGCGTGAGCGCGCGGAAGTCTGAGAATCCCTCGATTTTGTGAACCGGCGTGGGCATGGTGACGTTGAAAAAATCCACGTCGTGCGTGAAGATCATCACGAAATCAACTCTGCTAATATCCGGCGCAGGGCAAATGTTGGAGAAAAGTTTCTTGCGATTTTGTGCGATCCATTTCAGCTGGCTGGGCGCCAGGCCATAGGCGGAAAAATAATTCTGGCAGGCAGGGTCGGCGCTTTCGTTTTCCGGTTGGGGAGCGGGCGCGTCATCAGAAATAGCGGCGGGTATGGCCGGTGACGAAGCCGCGTTTGCGACTGCCGGCCGGCTTGCGGGCGCAGCGGCAGGCGCTTTGGCGGATGTTTCGGCGAGCGGGGGAGGAGCTGTTGCAGGATTCATTTCCGCGTAGGTAGCAGACGGTGCGACCGGCTCGCTGGCGGGTTGTTTTTTCGCTGTGGTGTTTTGCGCTGGAGTTGCCGTGGCGGAAGCAGAGTCTGCGGCAGGCAGCGCGGCGAACGAAATGTCTGGCACGTAGCCTTCGACGCCATTGCGCGCGCGAATTTTTACATAGTTGTCCACACGGCCGATAATTTCGACTTCTTCGCCGCACTTCAGTTTTGCTTCGACGCCGCGAGTGCGCAGCGAATCATATACGGAGATTTGATTCTGTTGCGCGACACAGCGAACGGTGGCGGTGTTAGCCGAGGCAGCGCCCGCGAGAAGAGAAACGATCACAACGCCTGCGAGGATTGCGAAAAATCGAATGATGCTTTGCATATGGCCCTCCCACTTCCCCCTGCTCGAAAAACTCTGGTGCAGTCGAGCACTCTCGCCGAAGCGAGCAACTGTCCGATCGTGCGGGGAAAGGACCGGTCCCGGCCGAGCGATGAGGCCGGAAATCCTGCGACAGAGAAACGGATACGGGGTGAAGCGTACTCGCAATCGGGGCATTCAGCCAAGTACTGATTACTGCGGTACCCGAAAACTAGAGGTACTGGTACGTCGTTTGGATGGATGTGCGGAGGGCGGAGACGGTGGGCGAAAAAAAATCAAAGAAGCTGTATTTTGTGTGGCCTGTGGGCGCTGTGGGGCAATTTAACCCGAACGCAATTCGATATGGGTTACCAGCATGTTCTGCAGGCCGCAGCGACCTGAGCTTTGCGAGGTTCATTGCAAATCGCTGGCTCCCCGGTTCCAACCAGAGGTTCTGACCGCAGCAGAACGGTGGTAACTTGCGATGGTGTAATGTTCGCCGTAATTGGTGACGTTGCACGTAAGCGGTGGGAGGCGAAATGCACGAACGACAGAGTCGGTTCGAGGTTGGGCTGATTTTTGTACTTTTGTTGGCCGGGGTCAGCGGCTTCGCGATCTTGTCGCACGCCTCGCCCGTGGCGGCGCAGGCGCAGTCCGAGGCGCCGTCAGAAAAGTTTCGATTTCTGAGGAAGCTGGCACGGGAGTTCTCGATTGACCATACTGTGCGCTGGAAGCATTCCGTTCCGCAGTTTGGTGACGTGACCACGACGATCTCCCTGACGCCGATCAACTTTGACGGCTGCTCCGTCGTTTGGAACCAAATGCAGGAAGGGACCGCATCCGGTCAACTGATTTACATCGAGACTCACCGATTTGAGGCTCCGCTAGCAACCATGGATGCGAAACAAATCACGATAGAGCCGGCGCGCGCGGGCCAGGATGAGCGTCCCGGCATCGAGGCGGGGGACTACTACGTGGTTCGACTGCAATCCACGCGTGGCAAGAACACCGTGAACCTGGTGGACCAAACCATTGTCTTCAATCGAAAACGGGGACCGACCGCTTCCGTCGAGCAGCCTATGGTTTCAAGCGCGTGGGTGAGGGTGCGCACGGAGGAGCAAGCTGAGCTGCTGAAGGCGCAATTTGCGCAAGCGATCGCGGAGTGCATTGCGGACGGCCAATGATTGCTGGCGGAGAGGGTGGGACTCAAACCCTACTAGCCTGGGAAATTCCGATCGATATTGGTAGATTCCAACCTTCTCTGTTGTCAACAACGAAAGCAAGCATAAGGTGCTAGTTCAAGGTTTTGCCATGAACGATGGGGATCTACTAGTTAGAATTTTGCGTGATCTCTTAGGAAAGCTTAGGAAATCCTCCCCATTTGGTCGAGTCCGCGCGCGGCAACTAAATACTTGGCGCGTCCCCCATCCCTGTCTTGGCGAACGCGATTGCGCCGGCTATCTTCACGACATCCAAGTGCCCTTCCCCAAGGGGCAGTAGTCGGCATGGCGCGCTTACGCCTATAGTGTTCGTTGGAGAGTCTGACAAGTGAGCACGTACAATGGGAAAAAAAGATCACAACGACAAGAACGGTCACCTTAAGCGCAAGAAATACGAGAAGGAATTGACGCGGCTTCAGGCAGAACTCTGCAAATTGCAGGAGTGGGTGAGGTATAAAGGACTTCGAGCGATTGTCGTGTTTGAAGGCCGTGACGCCGCGGGAAAGGGGGGAACCATCAGAGCGCTCACCGAGCGAGTTAGCCCGCGAGTCTTTCGGTCAATTGCGCTCCCAGCCCCGTCAGACCGCGAAAAATCTCAAATGTACATACAGCGTTATATGCAGCATTTTCCGGCGGCTGGCGAAATCGTGATTTTCGATCGCAGTTGGTACAACCGCGCCGGTGTTGAGCACGTAATGGGTTTTTGCAGCAAGGAACAACACCGAAATTTCCTGGAAATTTGCCCGAAGTTCGAGCAATACATTGTCGACGCAGGAATTATCCTGCTTAAGTACTGGCTCGAGGTCGGAAAAGAAGAGCAGCAACGCCGTTTTGAAGCACGCCTCAGCAACCCTCTCCGTCAATGGAAACTCAGCCCGATGGACCTTGAATCATTTAGCCGGTGGTATGAATATTCGCGCGCCCGCGATCTAATGTTGGAGGCAACCGATTCCAAGCATGCCCCATGGCACATCATCCGCTCTGACGACAAGCGCAAGGCGCGGCTCAATTGCATTTCTCATTTGTTGAGCATGATTCCTTACAAGAAAGCTCCGCGTGAGAAAGTCAGATTACCGAAACGTTCACACAAGGGCTCTTATGACGATTCCAGATTCTTGAAAGGCAGGAAATTTGTTGAGGAAGTCTTCTGAGGTGTGGGCCATTGACCGCCCCCAATAACCGCAAGCCGGCTGGTTGGCGCTTAAAACTATTTCGAATCGCGCCGGGACTGCCAGCACTGTGGCCATACAATCCTTCAAACTTCTCGCATGACCTCATCGCCGGCCTCTCTGTGGCTGCGGTCGCGCTCCCGGTCGGCGTTGCTTACGCGCAATTGGCCGGACTGGATCCGTCCGTCGGACTCTATTCCAGCATGCTTCCGCTGGTCGCATATGCGGTGTTCGGCACCTCGCGGCAATTGATCATTGGTCCGGACGCAGCGACATGCGCGCTGATTGCAGCGGCAGTCGCTCCGTTAGCGAAAGAAAATTCACAAGCTTACCAATCCTTGTCTGTGACGTTATGCCTCATTGCCGGTGTGCTTTGTATCGGGGCAAGTTTTTTACGCCTCGGTGCGATTGCCGATTTTCTCTCTAAACCGATCCTGGTCGGCTTTCTGAATGGCATTGCACTTAGCGTCATCCTAGGCCAGATCGCCAAGATCTTTGGCTTTGCAATCGACCGGGGTGGAATCGTGCCGCGATTGTTGGAATTCATTGCGAAACTTGATATGACGCACTAGCCTACCTTGGCCGTGGGGCTGGGCACTTTTGTCGTGCTTCTCGGCACCCCAAAATTAGTAAAACAGGTCCCGGCTGCATTGATCGCCATCGTCGCGAGTGCCGTCGTCGTCCACTTTTGTGGTCTGGAACAGTTAGGTGTCAAGGTTGTCGGTGAAGTACCGGCCGGGTTGCCTCATTTGCGACTTCCCAACGTCTCTTTGAATGTCTTCCCGTCATTACTGGGCGATGCCGCGGGACTCGCGCTGGTGACGTTCTCCAGCATGATGCTTACATCGCGAAGCTTTGCCGCTCGCAACAAATACGACATCGACGCCGATAGAGAGTTCGCTGCGTTGGGGATGGCTAATATTGCTTCTGCGTTATCTCAAGGATTTGCGGTGAGCGGCGCTGACTCACGCACCGCCATGAATGATGCAGCGGGAGGGCGAACGCAGGTTACGGGATTGGTTGCAGCAGGCGCTATAGCGATCGTTCTGCTCCTCTTTACTGAACCGCTCCGCTTCGTGCCCATCGCTGCACTTGGTGCGGTGTTGGTCAAGGCGGGATTCTCGCTTATCGATTTGAAAGCGTTAAAAGTGATTTTTCGGATAGACCGTTACGAATTCGCGCGCTCGATCCTGGCAACTTTGGGTGTTGTCGCCATAGGAGCGATCCAGGCCATCCTACTCGTCGTGGCGATTTCGACGCTTCGTTTCGTGCGGCTGATGGCACGGCCCAAAATGGAAGTTCTGGGGAAGGTAGACGGCATGTCCGGCTTCCATTCCGTGGAACGCCACCCGGACGCCAAGTTGATTCCCGACGTACTCCTGCTGCGGTTTAACGCGCCAATCGTTTTTTTTAACGCTCCCTATTTCAAACGCGAACTTCTTGCGGCGGCCAACACCGGTTCTCGTTCTCCGACATGGATTGTGTTGGGTATGCTGCCGATAACTATGATTGACGCCACAGGATTAGAGACGGTACAAGAACTGGCGGTTGAACTCGGAAACCGTGGCATGGTTTTGGTGGCAGCCGGGCGCAAGACAGAATGGAACTTGTGGGCAGAGGCTCGAGGCTTTGGAAAAGACGTCCGTAGGATCAGGCTGTACTCTACGTTGGATTCTGCTATTAGCGGATGCCAGCGTCCCGAACAAGGCCCCAGGGATCGGTGAGCTTGGCGAAGATTCGAATTGTGCCGATCATCGGCCAGCCTAGGTCATATTTGATAGCGCAAAGTGTATTGTTACTTCTGATGGTTCCAACCCCTAGCCGCCAAGAACAGAATCGCGAGGTTCGCTGTTGCGTTGACCCATAGAGACCACCGGACTCTCCAGGAACTTGTTGATAAGTCCATTCAAGTCAAACAATCGTCCGGGAGAAGTTCCTGAACTAGCGACGCGTCGAAGACGCAGTCAGGGCTTATCAGGACCTGGCCGGCTTGCGCCAACTGGTGTTGCATCGACCCATTGACGTCACCCAACTTATCGGCCGAAGGATAGCGAAATTTGTAGTGCTGAATTACTTGGGCGCGCCGGCCTTATTCCAGTCAATAATGTTGACGAGGTTCCAGTGGTTCTTTCTGAGCTGAAACTCGAGCTGGCCTTCTTTGTTGATGATCAGCTGCGCCGCAGGGTACAGCACGCCCACACTCTTGTCCTTGTCGGAGTTGTCCAGGATGAATTCGCCAGCGGTCAGATTGTAGGCCTTGCTTTGGGTGTTGTGATAGGCCTCGCCGAATTGAATCTGGCGGTTCGTGACGAAGCGAATTCTGCGACTCGTGTCGGATGGGATCAGGCGAATGTAGGCAAGCTCTTGGCCAAGCGTGCCGGTGATGGCAATGCGGCCAACGGCCTTCATCTTTCCTAGCGCGTCAACCAAACCCTGATTCTGGCCCTTCTTAAAGGCGTCAACCAGCACAGCCCTGTCATCGTCGGTCGAGTACTGGAAAATCGTTACTTTGACGTTCACCATCGTGCCCAACTGTGTGCTGGTTCCCGTGGCGGTTGAGTCAACTACCTCGATTTTTCTGTCCTCCTGAGAATTGACGAGCGTAACCGTCGTAATTAGCAAAGTAGCCAGCAGAAGGGCGCCGTAGAGGAATTTGCGATTCGTGAACTTGAACTCCTTGCGCTGTGTCATCGTGTTGTCCTTTTCGAGGAAACGCTGTAATAGTTGACGTTACTCCGACTCGCCTGGTCGCGCTAGTGATAGTTCCCGCGGGGCATCCGTTACAAGACGATTCGCCTACTACTTCAGGTCCACCGGAGGCCCGCTGACCCGCTTCGCCTTGAGGTCGATAGATACCTCAACGCGGTTCGCAATCTTGATGAAGGGCATGCCGCTGTTCATTCCGTAGTTTTTTACGATCGAAGGCCATCGTACCTTTGATCGTCCCCGAGCCTGTCCCCTTGCCGGTAATCGTAAGTGTTAATTTTTCGGGATTGCTAACTCCGCGAATTGTAAAGTCACCGTCCACTTCAAAGATGTCGGGACCGGTCTGTACAATTTTTGTTGAGTGAAACGTGATCAACGGATTGTGTTCCACGTCGAAGAAATCTTTGCCTTTCAGTTTGCCGTTCTTCATTCCGCTGCCGGTATCCACGCTGGCTGCCTGAATCTTAATGTCCAAAACGCCTGTCGAAAGTTCAGGCAGCGAAAACGTCAGAGTGGCGTCCCATTTGTCGAAAGTGCCCTCAATGGTCACCGATGCTTCCACGTCGAACTTCACAGTGCTGTTTGCCGGCGTAATCTCAAAAACCGGAGGACCTTGCGCCCAGCTCGAGGATGGAAACACCGTGGCTACCAGGAAACAGAGGGCCGCCAGTTGCGTGCGTGCCGCGTACCGCGAGAGGGCGCCCAGGGCGGGAGCGCACGCACATCGTCTCGAACGTGCTGATGGAGGGCGTGTGAGTGTCGCAGGGATCGTTCTCAGTACCGTTCTGAGGTCCATCGTCGTTTCATTCTCCTTCTGATATAGTTTTCTTATGTAGCAGAGAGAGCTTGGCCGAAGCTGGCTGGATCGACTTACGCAGCCCTCTTACGAGTTTCCGGCGGGCGCGAGTGAGCCGCGACTTCAGCGCGCTCGCGTGAATTCCGAGTTTCAGGCTTGAATCCGCCATGGAAAGGCCATCCAGCTCCAAGATTTGGAATGCCGCTCGTTCTCCTGGAGCAAGTTGAAGGATTTGCTCTTCGACGAACGCTTTGAATTGGGTCCGTCCATAGACCGCTTCTGGGTTGGGCCGCACATCGATGGTTCCCGCGTGGAATCGTTCTGGATGACACTGCCAGGTCTCGTCCAAGGAATCTTTCGGACGGCCGATTCTCCGTCGGCGGATCATCAGAGCCGAATTGATGACGATGCGGATGAGCCACGTGGAGAACGAGGATCTCCCCTCAAATGATGGCAACCTCACGTATGCTCTGCACAAGCCATCCTGCACGGCGTCTTCTGCGTCTTCTTTATTGCGTAAGATTCCGAAAGCGACCCGACGGAGCATGGCGTTGTGAGTGGCAAGAATCTGCTCTTGCGCCCGACGATCCCCGGCAATCGCTTGCTGCACTACGGTCCACTCTCTGTCAGCTGCTTTAGATTGGAGTGTTGCGTCAAACTTCATCGTCTCTGAGAACCACGAGTGCATTCTGCTTTGTGCACAACTCTGAGTCTCAAGAATGGCGCACTTGGAAATCGAGCCCCGGGCACGGCACAGCGGAGCTGGCTGTGTACTCATGTCGAGATTTTCAGTCCCCTATGCCTCATTCTGTTGACCCTTACCCGCCAGTCCGGAATTTCCGCGCAAACCTTCTTAACAATCACCGCGCGCTGGCCGCCGTGCGAGACCGCGCCCAACCAGATTAGGACGAGTGACAATATAGGAGTTCGGGGGTAACGCCGACTACCGCCCTTAGGGGAAGGTGGGGTGGTTAGAGGCGCTGAAGATGCCCGCCTCTAGCGTCATCTTCGTGAGTTCGGCAACGGACTGCACGCGAACTTTTGTGGTAATCGCGGTGCGATGCAGTTTTACCGTCCGCACGTGGATGGAGCGATCGCCGGCGATCTGTTTATTGAGCTTGCCCCGAACGACATGGGAGAGCACTTCGAGTTCGCGCTTAGTGAGAGCGTCGAACCGCGCGCGCAAATCTTGCTGCCGGGCACGCGACTGGCGTTCGAGCGTATCGCGGGCAAGGCAGCGCTTCACTGCATCGAGGACTCTTTCTTTTGGTGCGCGCTTTTCCAGGAAATCCTCGGCCCCACACCGCATCGCGCGCACTGTCGAAGGGATGTCGCCGTGGCCGGTAAGGAAGACAATAGGCAACGGATTGGGGGTCTGCGCGAGCGCCGATTGCAAATCGAGTCCGCTCATTCCGGGCATCTTCAAATCAGCCAGCACGCAGCCCGAGACTTCAGAATCGCGCTGAGTCAGAAAATCGCTCACCGTTGAAAATGTCTGAACCGCGAACCCGCTTGCACGGAGCAGTCGCGAGATCGCAGCGAGAAAAGACGCGTCGTCATCAACAATGTGAACGATAGATTTGGTGGCACTCATTGCGAGGCGGCCGGCTTCGCAATGGGGAGCGTAAATCGAAACACGGCCCCACCGCCGTTGCCGTTATGGTTCTCCGCCCAAATGCTCCTGCCGTGCGCCTCAATAATTGAGCGCGAAATAGACAGGCCCATCCCCATGCCGTTGGGCTTAGTAGTGAAAAACGGATCGAAGACTTGCTGCAGTTTATCGGCGGGGATGCCGTGGCCGCTGTCGCTCACGGCGATTTCAATAGTCTGCATACCGTTGAGCCGCGCGGTCAGGGCGACCAGCCGATCCCGTCCGATTGCGCCATTGAGCGCATCCAAGCCGTTGCGCAGCAGATTAAGTAGCACCTGTTGAAGATGAACGCGGTCGCCGCGCACGGGCGGCAGATCGCCCGGCGCTTCTACGTCCAACTTTGCGTGACGTGCCACTGCATCGGCCCGTACGAGGGCCACGACATCGCCAACGAGCTCCCCCACCTCGACCGGTCGTGTATCCAGGTTGTTGCGCTTGAGCAACCCGCGCATCCGGTCAATGACGGCGCCCGCACGCTGGTCGTCCTTGCGAATGTCAGCGAGGATCGCGCGAATTTCGACAAGGTTAGGGGAGGAATGCCGGAGGAGGATTTCTGCCGCCTCTGCATTGCGCAAGATCGCTCCGAGTGGCTGATTAATTTCGTGCGCCAGTGCCGAGGCGAATTGTCCCATCAAGGAGACTCGCCCTAGGTGCGCGATCTCCTGCCGTAAGAGCTGCGTATCCCGTTCGGCTTTCTTGCGAACTTTGGACGCAAGTTCAGAAATGGTCACCGATGTGACCAAGAAGGCGGCGATGGCCACATAATCGAGCGGATCGTCGAACCGGAAAGAGTGAGCCGGGGGAGCAGCGTACGCTAGAGACAGGGCCGCGACGACGGAGACAACGATCGATGACGCAAGGCTTCCGATGCGGGATATCACCACAACGACAATCACATAAAGGAGACCGGCCGTAGCGAGATTGAGGTGCAGTCGGTCGCGCACAGCAGTAAGCGATACCAAGGCCACGCTGGCAACTATTCACTCCGCCCCTGCGCGCCAGAATCTGTGCACGATGGTTATCGTCCACGAGAATGCCACCTCCGTTGGGGTGCGTCCTTTTCCTCCAAACGTTATCCCGTCAGGATTGGAATCTCAAAGGTTTCAGCCTGGCCGCTCCAAGAATCGAGCCACGATGAACGCTTGGCATATAGTGATACCAATCTTCGTCGGAGTGGAATTGTCAGAAGTAGCAGGTTGGAGGACTCTGCCAAAAGGATTTAGGCGAGCCTTCGTGTAGTCGGCTGGCGTAAGCGATTTATCGGTTAGGTGCTAGCCTCTCGATGAGTCTAAAGCTCGGCAGCAGCAACCATTTTTCCGGCCAAATCACGAGCGAGGTGCTTTTGCAAGACAATCCGTGCATCGGGATTTGCGGCCAGGTAGCGCTCGAGCGGCTCAACTTCCCATCGCATGCAACGAACAGGCTCTACTACGACGGCATCTACATCGGCTGTGACGCCGCTCAGGAGAAGCGCTGATCCCACAATGTGGCCCGCGACGAACTCCCCCAAGACACGATCATCTCTCGTGACCCGCACTTTCCCGCGAACAATCACCGCGATTGCCGCAACGCTTTTGCCGCGCTCCAGCATTCGCTCACCAATTTCCACAGTTCCCCACGCACCGAGACTCAGAATCTGCAGGACTTTCCGAGACGGCAAATCCGAGAAGACGAGTTGGCGAATTTCCTCCTCTTCGGGCGTCAATTTAATGGGACGTCGCTCGATAAAAAGACGCCATGACTGGAACGAATTAATGCCCGCAAAGACGCTACTCCAAATGATTGGCTCCCACAGCGGTTCGGGCTGCAGCAGGAAATACGGCAGCGCGATCAGCGAAGCCGCCACGGAAAACAACCTCAGCCAGAGAATGTCGCGAACGCTGTACGCTACCAACAGCAGGATGTTTGCGGCGTGCAGGAAATAGCTCGGATTAAATACGCCCATGTTGGTAATCCCCCTCCTGGGTGGCATGTCAGAACTTGTTCTGCTGGGGCTGGTGGAGAGGGCTGAGGCCGTACCACACGCTCAAGCTGAAGGCTTGTCAGAGACTAATCGTCGGCTGGGATCTAGAATATTGTCAACGTATCAAGTTTTCTTGTACAAGTAACCCAATCCGGGATGGGAGGCACCGATCACCGACAACCTGCGCGAACCACACCCAAAAATCACGAGCACCACCGCGCTCAATTGGCCGACGAGCATCGCCTTCGCCAACCTATGACGCTCCAGAATCGCAAGTTCGCGAAATTAAACCGACCTTCCCGAGGGGCAGTAGTCGATATCCTGCTCTTGCCCCTATAGTGCGCTCTCGCTGTCCCGAATGGGTTGGGCCAGATTTTGTTTGTAAAGGCCATCAATCACGGAATATTGAGCGGCGGACATAGCATGAGAAACACTAATTTGCTGTCATCAAGATTGCGGTCCGCGTTGAGGTGTCGCTCGATCTCTAGGCGAAGCGAGTCGGCGGCCCTCCGATAGACCTAAAGCAATAGAGGAGACATAGTGCAAATGACAACACAGACGCAGGGTGCCGGTGGAGAGACTTCCGTCGGCTGGCGATTTAAGCTCGGAATCGTGATCATCGGGCTGATGTTCGCGATCTGGTTGTTGATTCCGCTCGCGGTATCCATGAAGGCGTCAGCGGGCACGATCGCCGCGATAACCGGTGGGATCTTCATAGCAAACAAGGTTCTGCTGGTGCTTACGGTCGCGGTCATGGGCAAGGCCGGCTTTCAGCAGCTGAAAAGGTACATGTTCGGATACGTTTCCGGTCTCGCGCCGAACGCCACGGTCAGTCCGCTCCGGTACCGGACTGGGCTTGTGATGTTCTGCCTGCCTCTCGCGTCGGGAATTCTCGCGCCTTATGTCGACGCCCTTTGGCCGGGGCTTCGGCCTAACTCGTGGCAGCTTCAACTACTGGGCAACCTCATGCTGATCGCCAGCTTCTTCGTCCTGGGTGGCAATTTCTGGGGCAAGCTGCGCGCGTTGTTCGTACGAACCGCGATCGCCGTTGATGCTAGGGATACAAACGCGCAGGCCTGATTGTCATTCCGTGTTGATGTGATTGCCGCGATCAACAAGCGCAAGGATGAAATCTTCACGAAAATGTTCGAGCTGCAAGCCAGACGCCGCTTTCGAGTGAAAAAATCCGCGACGCCGTCGGCTTCGACATCGGATGACGCGCCGGAATCGCAAGTTCGCGGAGTCAAAGCGACCTTCCCCTTAGGGCAGTGGTCAGCATTACGCGCTCGCGCCTATAGTGCCCATCGGATCACGATGACCGAGTCCACACCCCTCTATGTTGCAGTCGTTGATGACGACGAAAATTTGTGCCGATCACTCGGCAGGCTGCTGAGCGCTACAGGCATTCGCCCGGTCACTTATACGTCAGCAGAGGCGTTCCTTGCGGATATGAAACGCCCTCAATTCAACTGCCTGGTGCTGGACATTCAGCTCGGTGGTATCTCCGGCATCGAACTCGCCCATCTCCTCTTAGCCCAGGGCGAGCGCATTCCATTCATCTACCTCACCGCCCACGACGATCCCGAAATGCGCGCGAGCGCCGAAGTTGTTGGTTGCGCTGGTTACTTTCGAAAGACCGATTCCGGTGAGGAATTGTTGGAGGCCATTCGAAGGGCGGCGACCTAACACTGAAAAATGAAAAAAGGGTGTCGACTGCGATGACAACAATAATAGGTCGAACGAAATTCCGCGGTGGAGCGAGTCAGAGTTTTGTGGCCCTGCTATGTGTGCTGGCGGTCTAGATGGGTGACACGGCTGCAAATGCACAGCAAGTGCAGGAACAAGATGCGACACAGGAGCAAGAGGCTCGGAAGATTCCGAATGATCAGCTAGACGCACTGGTATCACCGATCGCGCTGTATCCGGACCCGCTTCTGAGCCAGGTGTTGGTTGCTTCGACGTATCCACTGGAAATCATTCATTTGCAGCAGTGGCTGGCGCAGAACCAGGACCTGGAAGAGGATGCGCTGGTGGCTGCGGTGGAAAAGGAAAACTGGGATCCCAGTATCCAAGGCATGGCAGCCCTGCTTCGCGCACTTAAGGACATGAAGAAAGTCAGCTCGGGCTATTGCTTCTGGTCGGGTTCGGGAAAAATTGAATCGTGTTCAAAGCATTGGCAAGCCCGTCTTCTACAAATGTTCAGGACCACAAAAATCGTGGGCGGGCATGGTCACCGCTTTAGAGACACATACGCGGTGGAGCTGTTGCTCGCGGGTGTGGCGACAGAGCAAGTTTCAACACTGCTAGGCCACCAAAGCATCCGCATCACGGAAAAACACTACTCGCCCTGGGTAGAATCGCGGCAGATGCAGCTTGAGAAAAGCCTAAGGTCGGCTTGGAAGAAGGACGCTTTTGCTTCGAAATCCACTTAGGTACGGCACGCGGTTGGCACGCGGAATTTTTCGATGCTTGAAACGCACGCCCGCTTGACGATTTTGTGGCGGAGAGGGTGGGATTTGAACCCACGGTCGAGTTTCCCCGACACTCGCTTTCGAGGCGAGCTCTTTCAACCGCTCAGACACCTCTCCGCGGCCGTTGCACCCCTAGCTTAACAAACGCGGTGCGGGGTCACAACTGATGAACCGGGTCGGTGTCGGGTCACGCGGCGTCCGGATCGTTTGCGCTTGAATGCTCGCAAGCGGCGCTGGTAGTACAAGGATGCCATGCGTGCGATTGGTGAACTCGGCCGCCAGGGAGTACCGCGCGCGATTCCTGCCGAAGAACTGCGGAAAACGCTCGGGAGCAGCGATGCCTTTTGTTCGTGGGACGGGTCGCTTTCTACAGTCAGGGATTTGACGACTGGCTGGCCGTTTTTATTTTCACATGCGCTGCTTGGCGCAAACAAGAAGCCCGCGCATTAGAGGCGCGATGATCCGTCGATCCAGCCAGAAGTTGCCAAGCGTCCGGACATTCAATCCATCTCAAAAGTGACGTAGAGATATTTTCCGTCGCGTTCGACTTGCAGGACGCCGGGAGCGCCAGCGGGCAGTGCCTTGAGGGCTGCGCGCAATTGCTCGAGCGTGGCTAGCGGCTTGCCGTTCAGCGCGTGAATGACGTCGCCGGGCTGCAGGTCTGCCTCGACGCCCATGGAATCCGCCGCGAGGGCCGCGACGATCACGCCGGTGGGCTCGCGCAGGTCCTCGAGCTGCTTCGCAAGCTGTTCGTCAATTTCCACGCCGTAAATACCCAGCTTGATGACGAGATCTTTTTCGGGCTCCACCAGGTCGCCGAGCTGGTCCACGTCGTTTTTCTGCTCGGTCACTGGAATGGTCAATCGGAGCTGCTGCGTACCGCGCAAGACTTCGGCCTGCATCACCGCGCCCGCAGGACGCGTGGAAATAATCATTTCCGCGAGGGGCACGCTGCCCATGACGCGGCCATCGAGGCTGAGCAGAATATCCTGAATCCGCAGACCGGCTTTATCCGCCGGGCCGTCTGGTAGGACGTCGGTGACGACAACGCCGCGTTCTTTTTTCAGGGAAAGTCCGGTGGCGAGGTCGGGCGTGATGTCCTGCAGTTGCGCTCCGATGATGCTGCGGTGCACACGGCCGTATCTGCGCAGCTCGTGATAGACGAATTCGACCACGCTGCTGGGTATGGCGAAGCCGAGTCCCTGGCTGCCGCCGGATTCCGTGAGAATAAACGTGTTAATGCCAACCAGGTCGCCATTGGTATTCACCAGCGGGCCTCCGCTGTTTCCGGGATTGATCGGGGCATCGGTTTGGATGTAGACCGACGGCTGTTCGGGGTCGGCTTGCCGCGCGACGGCACTGACCACTCCCATACTCACGGAATTTTCCAGACCCTCGGGACTGCCGAAGGCGAGCACCAGCTGTCCTTTTTTTAGTTGGGTGTAATCGGCGAAGGCCATCGCGGGTAAGTTTTTCTGTTCAATTTTCAGGAGCGCGAGGTCAATGGTGGGCGCGATGCCGATGATGCGCGCGTCGGCTGGAGGGCTGTGATCGCCGAGGCCGAGGCTGGCGCGGACTTGCGAATCGCCGGCCGTGGCTGGAGTGAGGATGACACGAACGCGCTGCGCTCCTTTCACGACGTGCGCGTTGGTGACGATATAGCCGTCGGAGTCCACGATGACGCCGGAGCCGAGGCTGCGCTGGCGGCCAATGGTGTTGGCGTCAGTGTCACTTTTTTCGTTGAGCGCGCGATAGCCGGTGACTTGGACTTGCACGATGGAAGGCGAGACGCGGGCGGTGAGTTCCTGCAGCGATTCGTTGAATTGCACGAGGAGGTCTTTGCGATTGGCCTCGGCTGGGGTTTGTACTTTTGGGGGATTGGCTGCGGTCTGCGCCGGGAGGGAAGTGGCGCACAGGAGAAGGCTTGCGGAGATTATCATGCGGCGCAAAGCCGATATGCTGTTTGGAATCGTGTTGCGGGTCATTTTTACGTTCATGCGAATTATTCCTTCTAGAATCATTGTATATAGGGTGCGGTTAGGGCGCGTTCGTTGCGCCGTAGAGGAGTGTAAACAAATATGCTGCGCGTGGCGAGAGGCCAATCCCGCCCGAGTTGGGTAGATTCGATGTGGTAGGGGCACGGGAAGCGGTGCGGCGCGCGCTGCCCGTGCTAGCGCACGGTATGTTTTTTCTAGCGGCGGGCGGAAAAAAAATCTTTTAGTACTGCTGCGGTTTCATCGGCCAGGACGCCTGTGGTTATTTCTACTTGGTGATTGAGCTGCGGATGATCGAGGACCGTGAAGCAGGAGCGCACGGCACCGCCTTTGGCGTCTGGCGCGCCGTAAATTAAACGCCTAATGCGGGCTTGGATCATGGCGCCGGCGCACATGGCGCAGGGTTCGATGGTGACGTAGAGGGCTGCCCTGGCGAGGCGATAATTTCCGATACGTTTAGAGGCTTCACGCAGAGCGATTATTTCGGCGTGCGCGGTGGGATCGCAATCGGCAATGGTGCGGTTTCCGGCGCGGGCTACGATCTGCTCATCGATTACTATAACGGCGCCGACGGGCACTTCGCCGAGTTCGGCTGCGTTGCGGGCTTCTTCGAGCGCGGCGCGTATGAAGCGGGCGTCGTTGTCAGCAGTGGAAATGTTATCGAGAGCGCACATTTTTGGCAGGATAGCATGGAATGCTTGCTCCATTTACGCGTCGCAGTGACGGGCAGTAACTCGTTGCAGGTGGCGCCGCTACGGTGAAGCACACTCGAGACGCTCGGCCGCGGGACAAGACGTTGAAAGAGCGCCTTGCCCTTGCATTCATGGGGGTATTGGTGATGGGCTTCGGTGCCGGCACCTTGCTCCTGGGAAAACTGCACTAGCAGAACTATTGGCATGCTTGGTTGTTCGCACCGTTTGCCGTGTGTCTAGGAGCGTCGCTGATCTTCGTGGCGATCAAAGGCAGGCGATTCTGAAGAGTAGCGCTTCGCACCGACCGTGGTAGGCCTCTATTGACATCCACCGGAAGGGAAGTCACAATCCACGAAATGAGAGAACTTCTGCGGCGCGTCTTTCTGGTGGACCTCTTCAAGGGAATGTGGGTTACGTTTCGCTATCAGGCGCCGAAGAATATTTACACCGAGCAGTATCCTCAGGAACGGCCAATGGTGGCGGAACGCTATCGCGGGGCGCCGCGGCTGAACATGAATCCGGAGACGGGCGAATCGCTGTGCATTTCGTGCAATTTGTGCGCGCTGGCTTGCCCGGAAAATTTGATTGTAGTGGGTTGGCTGCGCGACGATGCTACGCGGCGCAAAGTTCTGACTACTTTCACTTACGATACCTCGCGCTGCATGTTCTGCGGATTGTGCGAAGACGCTTGTCCGACCGATTGTTTGGAATTGACACAGGATTTTGAATTGGCTAGTTACAGCCGCGAAGGTGCGATTTGGGATCGCCATCGGCTGGAAGCTGGGCCCACGCCAACGCATTACACCCGGTAACGCGAGGAAGCATCGCCTGCCGGACTTCAAGAGTAGTGCCATTCCGAATTGGCTTACAGTGGCTTGGCTCTGTTTCGCTCCGGCGGGCCGGCTGTTCCGCTCACGAATCGCGTGGGAAAAGACTCTCCTGACAGGGCAGCAAGGGCCGCAAATGGTCGGGTTCAGTCGGGGGCACATTTTTCCGGCTTTCTTCATCCGGGGAGTTCTTTTTTGTTACATGCTGATTCTCTGGCTAGCGCCGGCTTCGATCTACGCGATTGTGCGCCGCAACAAAATTTCTAGCGTTGATATCGCAATGATTCTGAGGGGTGTTTTCGCCGCAGTGGTTATGGCTCTTCCCGATACTTTCTTTCCCACTACTGGCTAGCTTGGCCGGTTAAGTCCTGTGGCGTGGCCCCTCCTTCCCTCCGGTTATGTTTTGCCCTCGCAGTGCCCACGTTATAAGATGACGCGTTTGATTTTGCGGCTTGAGGGCCGATGGAACTTCGCAAAGATCCGATTACGCGCAGTTGGGTGGTGGCGGGGCATCCGGAACGTGAAAAAGTGCGGCCCGATCCTTGTCCGCTGTGCGCGGAAAACCGCAGCGAGACGCAGACACTGCTCGCTTTGCCCCCGGATGGCAAGTGGCAGGTGCACGTGTACCCGCATTTTCGTCCGCTATACCGGATTGAAGGCGAGCCGGAGCGCAGCGCCGACGGGATTTACGACCGCATGGCGGCGGTGGGCGCGCACGAAATCGTGGTGGAGACGCCGGATCACACGCGCACGCTGGCGCAGATGAGCGACGAGGAAATCGAGCGTGTACTGGACGCATGGGCGCGGCGCATCGCAGACCTGAAACGCGACGCGCGTTTTAAATATGTGACTGTGTTCAAGAATCAAGGTGCGCAGGCAGGCGAAGAATGGCCGCACGCGCATTCGCAGATCACGGCTACGACGTTTGTGCCGCGGCGGATTTTGTACGAACTGCGTTCGGCGCGCGAATGGTATCGCGAGCGCGAGCGCTGCGTTTTTTGCGACATTCTGCGCCAGGAAATGCGCCAGGACAAGCGCATGGTGGACAACGCCGGCGATTATCACGCGCTGTGCCCCTACGCTTCGCGCGTGCCTTACGAGATATGGCTGATGCCGAAAACGCACAATCATCAATACGAAACGCCGCTGGCGGAGGAACATCGCCGCAATCTGGCTGCGTTATTAGGGCGCACGTTGCGGCGTTTGCTGCAGGTGGCGCCGGGCTATCATTTGGTGGTGCATACGGCGCCGAATACGCAGCAGACCAAAGGCGAACTGAGCGAATATTGGCGCACCATTGCGGGAGATTACCACTGGCACATTGAGATTTTGCCGATCGTCGAGCAGCGCAGCAAGTCCTACAGCATCAAGGAAGTTTATTTCAACGGCACATTGCCGGAGTACGCCGCCGAACGCCTGCGCAGGCTGGACCCTGCAAAATGACCCGTCTCGCCGCCGCGATTTTCGCCGAATCCGAGGCGCAGCGTGGCGGAATTATTTTCAAGTTGCTGTTTCTGATTTTTTTTGTGGTGTTCTTGGTGATTTTGTATCTGGTGCGCGTGCCGCTGCTACGTTTTGCCGGGGAATTTTGGATTGTGGATGATGCGCCGGAGAATTCGGACGCGATTGTGGTGTTGAGCGGGGACAATTTCGATGCGGTGCGCGCAGCGCGGGCGGCTGCTTTGTATAGGTCGGGCATGGCGCCGCGAGTGGTGGCGACGGGGCGGTCGTTGCGTTCCTATGCCAGTACCACCGACCTTTTGAAACATGATTTGACGGATCACGGCGTGCCGGCTGCGGCGATCATTCCGCTGAATCACCGGGCCGAGGATACGCGCGAAGAAGCGTTGCTGGTTAGTGAAATGGTGGCTGCGCACGGATGGAAGAAAATCCTGCTGGTTACTTCGAATTACCACACCCGCAGGTCCGAGTACACTTATGAACGCACTTTGCCGCCGGGCACGCAACTGCGCGTGATTGCCGCGCCTGATGCTGATTACGATCCGCAGAGTTGGTGGCGCACGGCGGAAGGTGTGCGGATATTTTTTCATGAGTTCGGCGGATACCTGCATGCGCTGTGGGAAATGCGGCATGACGAGGTTCGTACTACTTGAGCAGTAGGTCTGAGGGTTCGGCGGCGGGGCTGCCGGATTCGCAGCGCGTTGTCATTTAAGTACGCAGGTCTCTATCGGTGCAGCACGTCTCTGTAATATAGTTCGTGCATCACGTCAGGACACCGCCACCCCCCGCGGGAGTCTTAGCGATGAGGGGAGGAACACATATGTGGCGTAGAACCGAAGAACTGAAGCCTTCTTCGCCGGGGGCCGACGCAGCAGAACCGGCCGCAAACATTCCCAATGCCAATCCGTCCGCGCCAGTGCCTGCGGAAATTTCCACGCCTTCGGCGCCGGCAGCGCCCGTTGCTGCGGCATTTCATGCGACGCCGGCGACCGCGCCGGACGTGGCCGCGGCGATCAATGCCGTCTCGACGATTTCCGCGGGGCTGAAAATCCGCGGAGACATTTCCGGCAGCTGCCACCTGGTGATTGACGGTGAGGCGCACGGAAAAATTCATCTGGCCAACGGGCGCGTTACGGTGGGCCCGAGCGGCCGCGTGCATGCGGATATTGTGGCGCCGGAAATTGTGATTGACGGCCACGTGCAGGGAAACTTGCAGGCGCGCGACAGCGTGCGGCTGGCTCCTGCGAGCCGCTTGCAGGGCAGCGTGTTGACGCAGCGCATTCGTATTGAGGATGGCGCGAGTTTGCGCGGCAAGGTGGAAATGACGCGGCCTGGTCAAGCTGCTGACTCTTCGGGCAACGCGAAGCCTGCGGCGGCTCCAGTGCAGGCCCAAGTTTCCAGCGCGGCGATTGCTGGCGCACCGAGGAGTTAGAGCGGTTCATGGACTGGACAGTCAAACAAAGAGCGAACTCCACGGCGACGGCGCGGGCACCCGTGAAACCGGGGCTTGAACCCACGGCGGCGGGCGCTGCAGCCAACATGCGCGTCTCGAACGGGCTGAAAGAATTTCTGTGGCTGATCAGCGACAACGGGCAGGGCAAGATTCTGGACCTGGGCGCGGTGTTTCAGTCCACAGTGATGTTTTTCATCGAGAAGGGTTTCCGGCTGTCTACTGAGGATCTGCTGCGTTCCTGGAAGGAATTTTTGCACGCAGAGGAAGAAAGCATGCGTAACGCGGCCGTCGGCGATGGGAATGCGCGCGTGTCGCAGGGAATGCTGGCCGGGAAATTTCTGGAGACGGCGCTGCAATATCCCGAAGATCATTTTCACGGCGTGCTGGCGTGGGACCTTTTCGATTATCTGGATGCGGAACTGTTGTCGCGGGTGATGGAGCGGCTTTACGCGGTGATGCGGCCGGGGGGCGCGGTGCTGGCTTCGTTTCACAGTCGCGCGCCGGAAAGATTTAATCGCTACAAAGTTGTGGACTCGCAGACGCTGGAGCTGGTACCGACTCCTACGATCACGGTACATGCGCGCGTATTTCAGAATCGCGAAATTCTGGATATTTTCGGGAAGTTCCGCTCGTCGAAGACTTTCGTGGGGCGCGATCAGGTACGTGAAGCTTTGCTGCTGAAGTAACCCGCCGCTTGTAATTTTGCCCTTTGCTCGCAGGAATGCCGCAGATATCTTGTGCGCGCTCGCTCCGATGTGCTCGCCGGATTTTCCAGTTGCATTCAGCAATACGCGGGAGTAGAAGGGAATTGTAGACGCAGTGCACGGAGGAATTTGTATGACTCCACCGGGCTGGAAAGTTTGAGCTAGACACCGATTTCACACCGCTCTTGCGGTGCGCGCCGCCAGCGACGCCTTCGGCATCGCGGCAGCCACGGAAGAAGCAAGCGGGGAGCCGCCAGGCTCCCCGTTTTGCGTTTTAGCGACCTGCTCGAAGAGCGTGTGACGCGTTTAGAGAAGGTCGAGGAACATGCCAAGAAAAGCGGAGTTGACTACCAAAGCGTCGGAGCCCGAGAAGGTGGATGCCTACATGGGCAGGCTCAAGCATCTGCTCGTGAAGGTGGTTGAGGATTTGCGACAGATTATTCTGAGCACGGATAAGGAAATCGGAGAAGAAATCAAGTGGAATGCGCCGACTTTTTTTACAGTGGGAGCTTGGAGCCAACGAATCCGAAGGAGTACCGAAGATATATCGTGGTATTCAATTTGTTCAAGCCGGATTGCATCCGGTTGGTTTTTCCGAGCGGAGCGAAGGTCAAAGATTCTTCTGGGTAACTGCAAGGCGACTACGCGGACGGAAGAAGGCTGGCGGTGTTTTACGACTGGAAGGACGTGAAGTCGAAAGAGAAGAGTCCGCGCTCTGTTATCACGAAATGGCCGAGGTTGTTGGAGAAATAGTCCGTCTCGAAACTGGTGAACGGATAGATCTTTACCTGCTGAACGAAAAACTCGCCGCGACAGGGCAGCTACTTCCGCGTCATGCGCAACTCGATCATCATCCGTTCTTCGCCTTTGTCATTGATGATGAAATGGCGATGGAGGAGAACGCGGCCCTCGTCTTCAAGGTGCGCGCGCGCGACGGTCTTACGCCCAGGGCGATCGGGATCGAGGGGCGTTGCCCACAGGACGATATTCTGGCCGTCGAAGGCGCCGTCGCTTTGGCGAATGGACATGGTGGTCTGGCGCGAGTCGTACCACACGGTGGTGAAGCGGTTTGATTTGGAGTCGAAGCCGGAGATTCCGGTGCCGGTGCTCTTGGTTCCGTCAGATTCCAAGAAGATAAAATCGGACCGCAGAAACTTGCCGTCCTGGATCATGTACTGCTTGCAGGTGCCTTTCGTCACTTTCGGGTCGCCGTTCTGCGGGAAGAACGTTTTGACGACTTCCCAATCGCCCGCAAATTGCGCGAGGAGCTTCTGACCGGCGCCGGGCGCGTTGGGCGGCTCGTATTGATTGTGGGTTTGTTGCGCGACTGCGACTGCGGCAGTGGCAACAAGCAGCGCCGCGATAATCAATTTTCTGATGATCCTCACGTTTCTCATGGCCCGCGATGATATGCGAAAGTCGCAGGCGTTGCACGGCTTTTTGGGTTCGCGACGAACTACTATCAATGGTAGTAGTTTGCAGCCTGCGCTAGCTTACTAACCCTTATGATCGCATTGCGAAGAAGGGTCGGTTTCTGGGCAGTTTTACTTGCCGTGAGTGTCTTTTGTGCTGTTGGTGTGCGAGCGCAAACGCCCGACACCGCAACGGTGCGCGGCGAAGTTGAGGATCAGAGCCATGCTCCGGTGGCGAACGCGGAAGTGACGCTGCGGAACACGCTCAGCGGACTGAAACGCGAGGTGCACACGGACGAATCCGGGAGTTTCTCGGCGGCCGGATTGCCGGTCGCTGGCCACTACGATATTACGGTGCTCAAGCAGGGCTTCGCGGATGCAAAGCTGAGCGACGTCGCCTTGGCCGGAGGTACGACGGCGAACCTGCACCTGCAACTGAACGTGGCGGCGGAGAAGGAAGAAATCGTGGTGACCGGAGCCGTGGGCGGCGTGCGCACGGACGAGCCGCAACTGGGTGATCATCTGAGCGCGACGCAAGCGGAAGAGACGCCGCTGCTCAACCGGCGCATCACCTATCTGCCGCTGCTGGATTCCGCCAATCGTCCGGCGATTAATCAAGGCGATGTCTTCATGAACGAAGACCTTTTTACGACCAACGGGACTGGGCGCCGTCAGACGTGGTTCGAGGTGGACGGAAGCAATGGCGTAGATGCGTGGGGGCGGCAGACGATTTTCACGAACATACCGCTGGATGGCCTGGAAGAAATGACGATTTTGACGAATGCATTCTCGGCTGAATACGGATTCACGGCGGGAAGCGTCGTTAACATTGTGACTAAGAGCGGAGGGAACGAATTTCACGGCGATGTGCTGGGATTGGGGCGGCCGGCGGGTACCTCCGCATCGCTGTCGGGGTTCACGCCGGGGACCGCCAGCAGCGGAAATGATATCGCCAGTGATGAGCTATGGCAGACCGCTGCCTCGCTGTCCGGTCCGATCGGAAGCAATGGCCGCACGCAATTTTTCGGCAGCGGCGAATACAGCTCGGAAAACCGCGGATCTCCGATTACATCTCCGCTGGAGCCGGGAATTTTCGTGGGACATTATCGCGGGTGGCTGGCGCTGCTGCGAATTGACCATCAGATCGACAGCAACAACGATCTCTTTTTCCGAAGCGACGTTGACAGTTTCTACGACACCAATCCCAACGGGATTGTCGGAGGCAACAGTCTCCCGAGCGTGGACCGGGTCTTCAAGCGGCGCACTTTTTCCGAAGAACTCGGCGAAACCGCGCATTGGAGCCGATCCTGGCTGAATGAAGTGCGTTTCCAGTTCCAATTGGCTTCTCCCATCACGCAATTTAGCCCGGTTGTTTTCGGGACGCAGTTTTCCGTGCCCATCACCTCTATCTGCGCGGGAGGGCTCGCTTGCGGAACTTTCACTTCGGGCACTTCGCAATCGGCTTTGCTGCTGAATCGGCAGTACGAAGTGAACGACACGGTTTCGTCGGTACACGGACGCCACAGCGTCAAGTTCGGCGTAGACGTAATCCATGCGCACAACGGCGGCAACAGCAAAGAATTTGGCGGCCCGATCTATCTGGGCCAATTCGTCTATAACCCGTGCAGCCAACCGGCTGCCGTGTGTGAAAGCCCGGCGTTCCTGGATGACATCAGCAATGTGCAGAAATATACGCAGAGCTTCGGCAATGCAAACTACACGGTGGACGACACGTTGTGGTCCTTGTTCATACAGGACGATTATCACGTGCGGCCCGACCTGACGTTGAATCTGGGATTGCGTTACGACCGGCAGACTTTTACCGACTCGAATAAGGACTTCGCGCCGCGGGTGGGTTTTGCGTACGACCTGCACGGCGACGGTCGAACGGTGATACGCGGAGGCTTCGGCATCTACTTTTCGCAGATCGTGGACAATTCCGAGGCTAACTACGCGCTGACCGGGCCAACGGGAGTTTTCAATTACACAGCAACGCCCGGCCAAGTGGGTTTTCCAGCGAGCGTAGCGGACGCGCCGCTGCCTGCATTCCCCCCTGGAGCAGTCGTGCCGCTGCGCAGCCTTTACATCCGGCCGGGGCAAAGTGCGTCGCTCAACCCGTTTTTCCCTACGTCTGTATTGATTGGTTATCCTGCGAATTTGTTGAACCCCTACACGGAGCAATGGACACTCGGGCTACAGCGCGAACTGTGGAAAGGCTGGGTGGCCGGCGCGGATTACGTTGGCGCCCACACCTTGAAAGTCAATCGTCCGTTGGATGTGGATCCGCCGGCGCCGTTTGTGCGAACCACACCGAACCAGTTTCGAGGCGCCGCGCCCAACGGCTCCGGCGTCGAGCAATGCGTCCTCAATCCTGCGATCGGCAACACCGCGAACACGCCACTCGCGGCATGCGCTGCGAATGCGGCCAACGCGACGCGTCCGCTGTGGATCTTTGACGCCGCGAACGGCATCACCCCCGCCTACAGCACGATTCAAAGCGATGTGAACGGTGGATTCGCTTTTTATAACGCGCTGGACCTGAACCTGAGTCATCGCTTTAGCAAGGGATTCTCGATGCTGGCAAGCTACACGTGGTCGCACGCGATTGATAACGTGGATCCGGACATTCCCAGCCAAAACCCAAACGATCCCAATTTCCCGGGGGCACAAGAGAAGGGAAATGCGATATACGATCAGCGCAGTCGGTTCGTGCTCAGCGGCTTTTATACCGCTCCGTGGAAAATCAGAATGGGCGGCATAGTAACGCTAGCGTCTGGCCTTCCTTACAACTTCACGACCGGAACAACGAATAGCGGGGACACCGGCGCGACGACGGATCGTCCCGTGATCAACGGAGAAGTGGTGGGACGAAACGCAGGGCAGGGGCGCCCGATCTACAGTTTCGATCCGTTCCTCGAGCGGTCGTTCGCGCTTGGCACGGACCGCCTTCAGCTCAACCTGCGCGCGGAGGCCTTCAACGTTTTCAATCATCCCAACTTTGTGGGTTATAACGGAACGTTCGGCAATGGAGCGACTGCCCCCAACGGGTTCGGCCTGCCGCTGGCAGGCATCACCAACCAACTTCCGGCACGCTCTTTGCAATTTTCCGGCAAGCTGAGTTTCTGATAACACCAGGCGGCTGCGCACTCTTTTACTGTCGCGTTTGGTATGATTGCGGCGCAGAAAATGTTCCGCCTATCGAAAAATCAAGTCGTGAAGCATCCGACAGAAGCTTCGCTTGCGGCCTTGGGCCACTTGGAATTCGGCGTGATGGAAATTCTCTGGGAGCTTGGGGAAAGCAGCGTCCGTGACGTGCGCGGGCGGCTCAACAGGCCACTGGCCTATACCACTGTGATGACGACCCTGGAACGCTTGCATAAGAAATCGCTCTTGGGGCGGCGCAGGGTTGGGCGAGCCTTTCTGTATTCTCCCCGATTGTCGCGGCAACAGTGGGACCAGGAACGGGCCGGAGATTTGGTGACGGCATTCGTGGATGGCTCTGGGTCGTCGCGCGAATTATTATTTTCGACGTTGGTGGACGCGCTGGGCCAGCATGATAAAGCGCTTCTCGACGTGCTCGAAAATAAAATTCAAGCGAGGCGCCAAGAGCTCTCGCGACGAGGGCACCAATGATACTGCCTTACGGCTTGAAACTGCTGGCATGTTGCGCGGCCGCCTTCTTCCTGGTTCACGGCTTCCTGGGATTGACCGCTTGGCGCGCGGCCCCGATGGCCATTCGGTTCGCGGAAATGATATCTGCTCGTCAGGGCGCCCGGTTCCTGTTGTTTCTCCGTCTTTTTCCGGCTGCTCTTTCGCTGCTGATAGTGGCCGGTCTGTGCGTCCCGAGTTATTTGCTATTTGAGCCCCGCGTCTGCGCCGAGCGTATGAATCTGCTGTGTTCAGGAGCCGCGTTCTGTGGCCTTGCGATTTGGTGCGTCTCGATCTCGCGAAGCATTTACGCGCTGATGCGTTCGGCTGAATTCGCCCACTCTGCTGAACGCGCGGGCCGTGAGGCCTCTCTCCCGGGAGATCCGTCTCTAAGGGCGGTGCTTTGCGGTGGCCCGCCGATCTTCCTGTTGTGCGGAATATTTCGCCCGCGAGTGATTTTGTCGCGAGATGTTCAAACGGCGCTTTCGGCTGACGAATTGGAGGTGGCATTACGTCACGAAAAGGCGCATCGAATTTCGCGTGATAACTTGAAGCGACTTCTTATTTTACTAGCGCCTGAGCCGCTGCCGGTCTGGCGTTGCTTTGCACGCCTGGAACGAGCCTGGATGAAACTTTCGGAGTGGTCCGCGGATGACGATGCAACACGCGGGGACGCCCAAGCGCCGCTCGTACTTGCCCAGGCATTGATTCGAGTTGCACGCTTAGGCGTCGTTCCGCGTGCGCGCCTCTCCGTCTCGCTGGTGGGGGACAGCAATCTCAGGGAGCGCGTCGACCGCCTATTGCTGATGGAGCCGCACCATGCGGCTCAATTCTCGCTGCGTAAATCGTTCCGGTGGGTCAGCGCTTGTGCTTCTGCAGCGTTGCTCCTGCTGGCTCTGCTGCCGATCGCCCTGAAAGCCTGGCCTCCCATCTGTTACGCAATGCACGTCGTTCTCGAACGGCTGATTGGCTGAGACCACCTAATGATCGTTCCCCTTGAGCGTTTACCGCGGGCAGGTGCTCAACCATGGACATCTACCAGCATGTGCGCGTGCTGTTCTCGATTATCCCTGGGCTGGGGGTCTCGCGCCTGCTGAGTGGAGTGGCGCGAATCGTGCAGCACCCGAAACATTACAAGGTCTATTGGGTGCATCTTTTGTGGGCGCTGTTCGTGTTTTTGTATCTGATCAATTTTTGGTGGTGGGAATACCGGCTGCATGGGATCCAGCAATGGACGTTTCCTCTCTATTTCTTTATCGCAATGTATGCGGTGCTGCTGTTTCTGTTGTGCGTGCTGCTCTTTCCGGAAGAAATGGGCGATTACGACGGTTTCAAGGCGTATTTCTATTCGCGCCGGCAATGGATATTCAGCTTGATGACGATTCTGTTTGTGGCTGACATTGCGGACACTGATTAAGGGCAGCAGCTATTGGCACGCGCTGGGGCCCGCATATTATGTGCGAACGGGCCTATCCATCGTGTTGAGCGCGGCAGCGATTAAGATTAAGGACCAGCGATTTCACGCGGGGTTTGCGATCTTTGCTACGGCGTTTGAGGTCGTGCTGATTCTGAGATATTACATGACGATGGGTTGACGGCGAGTATCGCATCACGACAGAGGTCGCAGTGATCCGCCGAGTATCCACCGGCTAACAACGCCTTGCCCGAAGCTGCAGCCTGTTATTTCTGACAAAAGCGTGCGACAGCCGCCTGTAACAGTATCGAGCGGGAATCCGGCAGGGTATCGGTGTGTGCGGGGGAACGGTGCGCACATTTCGCATCGAGCGCGCGAATCAGGTGTACCCAGGAACGCCAGGAGGTTCAAACGTGAAGATGGCGCAGAGTTTTCCGACGTTTGGCGGCAAAGCGACGAAGCAGCCGGAGCGGCTACGTCTGAACCAGATCTGCATCTGTCTCGCCACGTGGAGCTTTCTTGCGATCAGCGGGATTCTCGCGCCACCAGTGAGCGCACAGGAGGTTTTGCCTTTTCCTCCGCAACCATCGGGCAGCACGGCTGGCAGGACGATGCAGGAGTCGATCTACAGTCCGGCGCCGAAGGTGAGCCACGTGCCGAAGAATGCGCCGAACGTCATCATTGTCTTGATAGACGATGTCGGTCCCGGGCTGCCAGACACCTACGGCGGTGAGATCCACACGCCCGCGTAAGCCGCATCGCGAATGAGGGCATCTCATACAATCGGTTTCACACGACCGCGATGTGCTCTCCGACCCGCGGCGCGCTCCTGACCGGAAGAAATCACCACCGAATCAGTGCCGGACAGATCGCGGAACTGGCGAATGATTGAGACGGATACTCCGGCACCCAGCCGAAGAGCAGCGCGATGGTGGCCGAGGTTCTAAAAGACTACGGATACAGCACTGCCGCATTTGGGAAGTGGCATAACTCGCCCGCGGAACAGACGACCGCAGCAGAACCTTTCGATTACTGGCCAACCGGTTACGGGTTTGAATACTTCTACGGTTTTTTGGCAGGCGAAGCCTCGCAATACGAACCCAATCTGGTACGGAATATTGACGTGGTTCATCCGCCAAAGACTTCAGGTGGTCACGACTACTATCACCTGAGCGAAGATCTGGCCGACGACGCCATCGGTTGGATGCAAAATCACAAAGCCTTCGCACCGGACAAACCGTATTTTATTGATTGGGCGAGCGGCGCTTCACACGGGCCTCATCAGGTGCCGAAGGAATGGGCTGACAAGTATAAAGGCAAGTTTGATGACGGCTGGGATAAGTACCGCGAACGCGTTTTTGCGCGACAAAAGGCCATGGGCTACATTCCGCAGAATGCGCAGTTGACGCCGCGGCCGGAGACGATGTCGTCATAGGATTCGATTCCGGAGTCTGAGAAGCCGTTTCAGCGGCGGCTAATGGAAGTGTTTGCAGGATTTACGGAACATGTGGACGCGCAGGCCGGCCGGCTGTTCGACAAAGTAGAACGCGAAGGCGACAAAGGCAACACGCTGATCTTCTACATCTGGGGCGACAACGGTTCGTCCGCGGAAGGGCAAAACGGTTCGATCAGTGAGCTGTTGGCGCAGAACGGCATTCCCACAACCACGGAGCAGCAGATCAAGGTGTTGGACACACTGGGCGGACTCGATGCACTGGGGTCGCCAAAAGTTGAGAACATGTATCACGCTGGATGGGCCTGGGCGGGGAGTTCGCCGTATAAGTCGACAAAGCTGGTAGCCGCCCATTTTGGCGGCACACGCAATCCGATAGCGATTCGCTGGCCTGCGAAGATCAAACCCGACAGCACGCCGCGTTCGCAATTTCTACATGTGATCGATGTGGTTCCGACGCTTTATGACGTGATTGGAATTACTCCACCGCGAGTGGTGAACGGTATTCAGCAGGATCCATTTGACGGGGTCAGCTTTGCTGCGACTTTTAATGATCCCAAGGCCAAGGAAGTAAGACACACGCAGTATTTCGAGATCATGGGCAGCCGCGGGATTTACCACGATGGTTGGTTTGCCGACACGTTTGGTCCGCGCATTCCGTGGGTGCCTGGTCTGCCGAAGGGAGTCTTGAGCCCGAAGGGCGACCTGCTGTGGAATCCAGACAAAGATCCTTGGGAACTTTATAACTTGGACGAGGACTGGACGCAGTCGAATGATTTGGCGGCCAAGATGCCGGAGAAACTCGCGGCGCTGAAAGAGCTCTTCACGATGGAATTTGCCAAGAACCAGGGCTTCCCTGTCGGCGGGGGACTGTGGGTTCCAGTGGTACGTCCTGACCTGAGAATTGCGCCTCCTTACACGGAGTGGAGGTTCGCGGGAAACATGACGCGCATGCCGGAGTTCACCGCGCCGGCGTTGGGTAACAAGGAGAACGTGGTCACGGTGGACGCAGAAATTCCCGCGGATGCGAATGGAGTGCTCTACTCGCTGGGCGCGTTTTCTGGCGGGCTGTCACTGTATGTACAGGATGGCGTGCTTTCCTACGAGTACAGCCTATTCGAGATGCAGCGCACGCATATTCGAGCGAAAGATCAACTGCCTACGGGAAAAGTGAAGATCGAAGTGGAGACCAGATATGCAGTGAAGAGGGCGGCGGGGCCGCTGGATGTGATCCTTAAAGTGAACGGCCAGCAGGTCGCCCAAGGGCAGGTTCCGGTCAGTGCGCCGCTGATGTTCACGGCTAACGATTGCCTCGACATCGGTACCGACCTGGGCTCGCCCGTGTCATTGGATTACTACGAGAAGGCGCCTTTCGCTTTCAACGGGAAGATCGAGCAAGCGCGTGTGAAATATCTTGGCACGCCGGCGCAGGTTCAGGAAGAGAAAAAAGAAACGGACGGACAGATTCCGGACGTGGACTAGTCGAGCCGCGAGCAGGCCGATTCGCCTGGCACATGATTTTCTCTCCCTGCACACAGGGGCGAGCACCGGTCAACAATCAGGCCGGTGCTTCGCCTTGAATCGGCCCTGCTTCGCTTCTTTGGGCAGTTCGGTAGCTTGAACTTGGGTTGCGTGAACCTCACCAACGTGATTTACGCCGCAGCCCACTCCTTTGCTAGTTCCGCAGCGAAGCTGCTGTACGTTCTCGGCTGGTGGCCAAGCAACGCCGCAAAGCGCGCCGTCTGGTCCTCCGTATTGCTAAGTCCGCGCTCGACGTAAGCCTGAAACATGACGCGAAGATCGTAGGCAATCCAACTCGGAGTCCCTGCATTCCGCAGTTGGACTTCAAATCCATCGAAGTCTCGGTGTCCGGCGTAAGTGATTTTTTTGCCCAGGAGCTTCGACCATGTGGCTGCCGCAGCCGGGCCAGTCAACATCTCGGAAGAAACCAGGTCGTAGGTCTTTCCCTCGTGGCCTTCCTGTGTCAGCGATATCGCGGCCACCTCCGCAATATCGCGAACATCCACCGCAGCTAAACCTTGATTCCCCGCGGGAATGGGGTAGACGCCGAGTCCTGTTAACGCTTGCTTAAGCCGGCGCTCATTCTGAACGAAGTACGCTGGCCGCAGAATCGTATAAGGCATCCCGCCCCCACGAATCGCTTCCTCGACGGCAAACTTCGCGGCAAAATGCGGCACCTCGAGAAACTGATCCGCCTTAAAGACCGAGAGGTAAGTCACCTGCTTCAGACCAGCCTTCTTCGCCAAGCCATAAGCAGTAAGCGCTTGCGTGAGCTCATCGGCGACATTGCCAATCAGCAGAAACAACTTGTCCACACCCTTGATCGCTTCCGCTACGGAGACCGGATCAGTCAGGTCGCCGAGAACGATTTCTACCGCGCCAGGAAACCTACCAGGCTTGGGCTGGTTACGCGTCAAGGCCCGCCCCTCCGCTCCGCGCTGCAGAAGCGCCTTGACTAGCTCGCTGCCTACCGTGCCCGTTGCACCTGTGACCAGAACTTTCATTGTATTCTCCCTCGGCGGCGATCTGCCGCTTGTGAAATTCGATAGCAAGTGAAGCCGGCAACGATTTTCGCTCTGCACCGCATTTACATCGATCTCATTTCTATCGATAGCGATATATATGATGTCGAGTATACTGGGGAGGGATTCATTTTTTATGAGACGCGGAAAAAGGCCGGAAGCGACTCACACCTTGCTGGTTATGTTGAAGGTTTTAAGGGCGATCCGTCAGTTTGCTTTGCCCTCTATTCTTAAGGAGGGCTGGGGCGAGTCGGATTTTCGGATCCTGGAAGTTCTACTGCACAAAGGGCCGATGCCCGTTAACGCCATTGGTCCGAAGGTAGACCTCAACCCCGGGTCTGTGAGTGTCGCAGTCGATCGCCTGTACAAGAAGGGGTTGGTCAGCCGTGTGGAGAGCGACAGCGATCGCCGCATTCGCACTGTCTCGCTTACGGAGAAGGGACGTCGAGTATTTCTTCCGATCTTCCGCCAGCACGCCGCTCTCATCAAAGTTGCATTTCAGGATGTCTCGCCCAAGGAGCAGCGCCAGATGGAAGCAGTGCTCAAGAGAATCGGAAGGCGCGCCGAAGAATTGGGCCAACCAGAGGGCCACCGTTAGGATCGCGCGTTTAAAAATAGGCCGACGATCCAAACGCAAGCGCGCGAGCGTCGTTGTGGGCGCCTCCCGCCGGTGATGGTATTTAGCAAGCTGCGGTGCTTTTCCCTTGCCAAACTAGGAGAGTAGGGGCTAGACTCCTAGTTGAACTAGGAGACGGACGTGGCCGACAAGACCGCGGAACTGCTGCCGGGCACACTCGAAATGCTGATTCTCAAAGCGGTTTCCTTGAAACCGTTGCATGGCTACGGCGTTCTGCTGCGCATACGGCAGATCTCAAAGGATGCACTGGAGATTCCCCAGGGCTCCTTGTATCCGGCGCTCTACCGATTGGAGCATCACCATCTCATTACTGCTGAATGGGGCGTGAGCGAAAACAACCGCCGGGCGAAGTACTACACCTTGACCGCTGCGGGGCGGCGCCGGTTGCGCGAGGAAACGGCCGGCTGGAACCGGTTGGCGACTGCGATGGCCTCGGCCTTAAACGCAAGGCCGGAGGAGGTGTGACATGCTGCAGCGCTTGCGTTCCGTGTTTCGCGTGCTCACCCGGCGGCGTGATTTCGAAGAGGGAATGTCCGAGGAGCTGCGTTTCCACATCGAGCAGCACACGGACGACCTGCTGCGCTCCGGCTTGTCACGGGAACAAGCGGCACGCGTGGTACGCAGGGAGCTCGGCAGCTCTATCAACATCAAGGCGGATTGCCGGGAAGCGTTTGGCGTGCACTTCTTTGATGAGTTTCGCAGGCAGCTGAAGCACGCCGCGCGATTGTTGCACAAGAGCCCGGCATTTACAGCAACCGCTCTGCTGACGCTGGCCGTTTGCTTCGGCGCGAATCTGACGATTTTTGCGGTTATCGATTCGGTGCTGCTCCGGCCGCTGCCATTTCCGGAGCCCGACCGGCTGTTGATGATATTCAATACTTATCCGAAGGCTGGCGTCGAGCGCGACGGGTCCACGGTGACCAACTATTACGAACGTCGCGGTCGTATTCCTGCCTTCGCCTCGCTCTCCATCTACTACTATGCGACGGAGGTTGTCGGCGAGGCTGGCTCGACGGACCGCGAGCCGACCATGCGCGTCTCACCGGATTTTTTCTCTACGCTTGCGCTGGCGCCCGCGATGGGACGCACTTTCACGGACGAGGAAACCACTTACGACACCGACAAAGTCGCAATTCTTTCCGACACGTATTGGCGACAACGATACAACGCCGATCCGAGCGTGCTTGGAAAACAGCTTCGCGTGAACAGTGTTTCAAGGACGGTGATAGGCGTCTTACCTCCCAGCTTCCGCTTCCTTTCGTCCGATGCACGAGTGTTCCTGCCGCTGGCATCGCGCCCGGAAGATCGTGGGCCTTCGCGGCGGCATTCCGGCGGGAATGTGACCCAGATGATTGCACGGCTGCAACCGGGCGCGACGCTGGCGCAGGCTCAGTCCGAGCTCGACGCGCAGAACGCGGCCCTGGAAATAGACGACCCGCAGGCCAAGATGATTGCCGCTGCGGGCTTTCGGTCGCGCGTGGTGCCATTGCGCGCGGACCACGTGGCAGCTGTGCGTCCCACGCTGTTGCTGCTGGAGGCCGGCGCACTCGTTCTGCTTTTGATTGGCGCAGTCAACCTGGTGAATCTGCTGCTTATCCGTGCCAGTGGCCGCGCCAAGGAATTAGCAGTACGCCAGGCGCTTGGCGCAGGTTGGAAATATCTGGTGAGCGAAGTGGTCGTAGAGACCACCCTGCTCACGTTCGCTGGAGGATTACTCGGACTCGCCGTCGGCGCGGGCGGAATACAGTTGCTGCGCGCGTTGGGTGCTGAACGGCTGCCCTTGGGAAGTCTCATCGTTTTCGACGCGCGATTAGCACTGGTCGGCCTGATGGCAGCGATCGTGATGGGGATTGTGTTCGCAGTGCCTGTCGCCTGGTGCCAGCTTCGGCGGCATCTGGGAAATGCGTTGCAATCGCGGACTCGTTGGGGCACGAGCGGGCGCGGCGCGCAAATCCTGGGTCACAGTTTTCTTGTCTCTCAGATTGCCTTGGCCTTTATTCTGCTGGCTGCAGCGGGTCTGCTGGGCCTGAGTCTTCAGCGGGTGATGGCCGTTTCTCCAGGCTTCCAGTCGGACCATGTGCTGACCGGGGAAATCTTGCTTCCGTGGTCAGACTACGACGAAGCAGGCCGCGTGAAATTTATGGAAAGCTTGCTGGAGAAAATCGGCCACCTGCCGGGAGCGGTGTCCGCAGGCGTGGTCAACAATGTGCCTTTCAGCGGCAACATCGGAAAAAGCGCCGCGACGGTAGCGGGTCACCTGCGCGGCCCCGGCGAATCCGCGCGAGGGCACTATGCTTACGGAGTGGCCGGTGATTATTTTCGCGCGATGGGTTTCTCTCTGCGCGAAGGACGATTCCTGACTGCCGACGATTCAGGCCGGGCCGAGCGAGTCTGCGTGGTGGATGAAGACTTCGCGCGTTATTACTGGCCGCACGCCAGCGCGATTGGGCAACGATTGTGGGACGGCTCCGAAGTGGGAAAGGATGCCGAGGCATTTACCGTGGTCGGCGTTGTAGGCGGGGTGAAGCAAGCGGGGCTCACCGAAAACGAGGCCCAGGGTGCGATTTATTATCCCTACGCTTTTCGCGTCGGTGACGGAGTCTTCCTCGCAGTTCGCACCAGCCTGCCACCAGAATCGTTGGCGTTGACATTGCAGAAGGTGGTTCGGCAAGCTGACGCGGACGTGCCGATCAGTGATGTGCGCTCGATGGACACTCGCATTGCCGATAGCCTGGTCGCGCGTCGCGAACCGGCGCTGCTGGCTGGACTGTTCTCGGGAATAGCTCTGCTGCTCACGTCGATCGGCACTTATGGAGTGCTGAGTTACGCCGTGGCACAGCGCCGCCGCGAAATCGGAGTGCGGATGGCGCTCGGGGCGCAACCGGGGCAGATTCGAATGCAGTTTCTCTCGCTTTCAATGCGCCTGCTAACCGCCGGAACTGGGTTGGGCTTGATCGGAGCATGGCAGGCGGGCCGCACGATGCGGTCGCTGCTCTTCCAGGTACCGGCGCTCAATGTTGCGGTGCTTGCCGCTACGGCGTGCGTGACGGCAGGGGTGTGTCTTGCTGCCTGCCTGTTGCCAGCGCAACGCGCCGCGAGAATTTCGCCGATGGCGGCTCTTGCCGAGGAGTAGGGAGTGCGTGCGACCGGTCAGGCTAACGTACAGAGTCGTCGGCAGCAGTTTTGGACTTAGTCCGAATGACAGGCAGCTCGGCAGCAGTTCCCATGCGGGATAGTTTCGGTACTGGGAGTTTGCAGGCCGGCTTCCGATCAGGGCTGCTCACTGGTGGTCATTTTGCCGTCAACGACATTCGCTTCAAAGCGTCGGCCGCCGCTAGCCGACCACGTCCTCAGATCGAAAGTGTCTCCGGCGCTGAGCTTCAAAACGCTCACATGACTTAGCGTGAGAGGTTTTCCATCCACGCAAACTTCCGGCCGGTGATCGAGCGTTATAAAGTAAGCTGAATTTTTCCCTACCACGCGGGCATGACCGTCGGCTTCCACCAGAACCGCGGTGGTTTCATCAAGGCCGATGCCATGCGCTTGCTGCGCCCAACCGTCTTGCACAATGCGGGCGAGAAACGCGAGCGAGCGTCCCATGCGCTGGCGCTGCGAAAAATGGCTGTCTGTGATAATACTTTTCAGGACTGGTATCGAGAGGAAATCTCGCACCAGAGTCACGTGTGGGTCGTAAGGATTTGCCAATGCTTCCGGGCTCTTCACGGTATCCAGCATGGAATCAAATACGAATTCACCTTGTACGGCGAGTCCCGCGCTGATTCCGCCGATGGGAACGCCGCGCTTCACGTCTTCGTTGATTTCTTTCTGCACGGCATTGCCAGTCCAATATTTGACGTAGTTCGATTGATCGCCGCCGGCAATGAAAATCGCCTGCGCGTTACGAATCTTTTCCGCAACAAAAGGATCATTTGCGCCTTCGCGCGATGTGATTACAAGAGTCACGACGGAATTTCCAGGGCATGCCGATTGAAACTCGGAGTTGTAGTCGTCAGCCCCGGAGGCACGTAGAACGACCAACTCGCCACCGCCGGAATGCCTGCATAAAAATGATGTGGCCTCGTCTACGTCGCCGTGACCGCCGAGCAACACCGCGGCAAAAGTCGGCGCGTGCGGCGGCTGCGGATCCTTCGCGGCAACGCTATAAGCGGAGTACCCGTTACCCTTGATCGTCTGCGCAGCACAAGGTGACGCAAGGCCTAAGAGGGTTCCGGCAAAGGGAATGGCGATCTGAAAGAGTTTTGCGCTCATAGGCCGCGCAGTATATGTCAGAAGGGGTTGTGTTGTTTCGAAATAGGACACAAGCTTCTCTTTCTGAGAATCGGATCGAATGTGGCCGAGGGTCAGAAGTTCCACTCGGAATTTGTCGCAACGTCGCGAAACGGCATTGACTTCCTCTCCCATGTGTTCTACTTTGTCGCGCATAGCACCATTTCCCATGGGATCCGGGCCATTCATCGCCAATCATTGCGGCCAGCCGGTATCGTCGGCTAGCGTCTTTCCTAACTGCCTCGTAGACCTGGGTAAGCTCGCCGCAGGGTTGTAATTTTATTCCGCGCCGGCATTTTCCCCTCCGTTCCAAAACAGATCGAGGCTGCACTCATCCAGCAAGCGAACGGAATTGCACGAAAAAGGAGCAGGCGATGAAAAGCTTACGCTTTATGAGCGTGGTCGTCGCAGTGTTTTCACTTCTGAGCCCCAGTTCGCGGGCGCAAACCAATAAGGGCCGCATTTTGGGGACGATCCGTGATTCGTCCGGAGGCGTGGTAGTCGGCGCGAAAGTGACGGTTACGAACACCGGCAAGGGGGTTTCGCGCGAGCTGGTGACGAATGAAACGGGAGAATACGTTGCCCCGAGCCTTGAGCCAGGTTTGTACACCGTCTCGGCGGAAGCGGCTGGCTTCAAGAAAGTCATCAGCAGCGCGGTGCGCGTCGAGGTGACGAATGACATTCGCATCGATCTGCAACTGCAGCCGGGTACCTTAACCGAAACCGTGGTCGTGAACGAAGAGGCTGCGGCCCTGCTCGATTCAACCAATGCGACCCTGGGAGGCTCGTTCGGTAATAAAGAGATCAACGAGCTGCCGCTGCAAGGCCGCGACTGGCAAAACTTGGTCATGCTTATGCCCGGGGTTGATCGCACACCGGGCGGCGGATTCCACTCGATCATTTCCAACGGCGCGCGGCCGGAGGACAACAACTACATCGTTGATGGGACGGACGACAACGACCTTTATTATGGGACCTCGGTGTTGAATGAAGAAGGCGTGAGCGGCACGCCCGCAAGCCTGCTGCCGATTGACGCGATTCAGGAATTCAGCACGCAAGAACACCCGACCGCAGAGTACGGCTGGAAGCCGGGCGCGGTGGTACAACTCGGCCTGAAATCGGGAACCGATCAATTCCACGGTTCGGCGTATTACTTCGGGCGGAACAGCGCGGCCGACGCCCGAAATTATTTCGATCCGATCGGGCAGCCGGTATCACCGCTCATCCTGCATCAGTTCGGAGGTTCTGCCGGCGGGCCGATCATAAAACAAAAGCTCTTCATCTTTGGCGCGTATGAAGGCGTGCGAGACAAAGTTGGTAATCCGCTGCTGGCGAACAGCCCGGATACCGTGACGCTGGGCGGCGACATGAACAATAGTATTCCGGACGTCGAAGCGAACTGCCAAGCGCTGCCTGGCTGCGTGATCAATCCATTGAGCCTGAAACTTTCGGGGCTTTATCCCACGAATGATGGTTCCGCCGGTCCAGGATTGCTTTTTCAGGATCTCGCGAACCAGAACCGCGCAGACAATGCGCTGGTCAAAGTTGACTACCATTTCTCGAAAAATAACACATTGACCGGACGCTACTTCTTTGCCGACAGCACGCAAACCGAAGAAGACGGCGACTATCTCTTGCCGCAATTCCTTTCACAAGCCGAGACACGCCCTCAAGTCGTGGGCTTGAATTGGACCTATACGCCAAACAGCAGCTGGGTGAGCGAGGCGCGATTTGGATACAGCCGATTCTCGCAGCAAATTGTTTCAGCGGACCATAACGTCAATCCGACCACCTATGGAATCAATACAGGCGTTACCAATCCATTCAATTTCGGTCTCCCGGAGATTGACGTTGGAAACTTCTTTCAACTGGGCGGCGGGAACGGCTATCCACTATTCACAACGCCTACGGTGACCTATCAGTTCACCGAAGGCCTGGGATATTTGAGAGGCCGTCACAATATTCACTTCGGAGGCGAAATACGCCACGGGTCCGTGAACAATGTTCGCAACCGTCACGCCAAAGGGGAGATTTTTTTCCAGAGTCTGCAGGATTTCCTAGAAGCCAGCCAAACGTTTTTTGATCCAGGCAATGGAACCGACCTTAATCCGGGTTGTTCACAGGATCCCTGCGGGCCTGAAAGTGGAGAGATTCTGTCCGGAGACACCCATCGCTTTATCACGCAAAATGCATACGCTGCGTACGTGGACGATGAGTTCCATCTCAATTCCAAGCTGACCATCACCGCCGGTCTGCGCTACGAAGTTTCAGGCGTGATCCACGAGCAAAACAATCTGCTCGCCAACTTCGAGCCGGCCATCGGATTTGCGCAGGTGGGCAAACAGATTTCGACGCCCTATAACGTACAGCACAATAACTTCGCCCCTCGGCTGGGGTTCGCATGGGATCCGTGGGGGGACGGCAAAACAGTTATTCGAGCGGGCGCAGGAATTATTTACGAAATGGCACCTATTTCGGATTTCATAGGGCAAACGGCCGGCGGCGGAATTGGGCTCAACACCATTCCCACCGGAGCGCAGGGGGTTATTCCCGGTGGTGGAACCATCACCGCAGCGGTGGTGCAAGCAAACGGTAGTGACCAGTCACAATTGAATTGGACGGATTCTACTACACAGGTGTTTCCAATCCTGTCGCAGCCGATCAACTGCAGCGCGGACGGCCCATGCAGCATTACGTCGGTCAAAAATCACCTCGATACTCCTTACACGGAATTCTGGAACCTCAACGTGCAGCGAGCGATCGGAAATTGGTCCTCACTTCAAGTGGGATACGTCGGGCAACGCGGCGTAAAGCTTTTCAGCTTGCTCGACATTAACCAACCGAATGGACCGGCGGCAGCCGCCTGCTTCGAAGGTGGGGGCGACTATTTCGCGTGCGAACAAAGCAACCGGCCGTTTTTCAGTCAGTATAGCTTCCTCGGCGAGACCACCGAATTTGGAAACGCGCAGAACTCGAGCTATGACGGCTTGCAGATGACTTACAAAACCCACACCTGGAAGGGTCTGAATATCGTGGCCGGCTATACGTATGCACATTCCATCGATGAATCCACGAGCAACCGGCATTTCAACGTCCAGAACAGCCTGGATGTTGCCGGGGAACGCGGTAACAGCGACTACGACATACGCCACCGTTTCACATTTGCCGTCACCTATGCCATTCCGGGACGCAAGAGTTTCTGGCAGCTTCTCGAAGGCTGGCAGCTGAACTCCATAGTCATCCTCGAAACCGGCATGCCGTATACGCTCTATGATTTCGACGACGACATCAGTTTTACCGGGGAGTTCAACGATCGCTGGAATATTACCGGGAGTCCGAACAATATTCACTGGTCAAAAACTACTTCCATTCCATTCATCGACCCGGGCACATTTATTACTGATGGCAGCGGGAATGTGATTGGCGGTAATCCACAATGCATAAGCGCTGCTGGCCCAGCGGCCGTTAATCAACTCGCGACGTATGGGTGTTACGTTTCGGGATCCACCGCACTAACGCCCCCCGCTAATGGAACGTTTGGTGACTCCGGTCGCAATATTTTTCGTGGGCCGGATTTCACAAACTGGGACTTCTCAGTGAGCAAGAACATCAAATTTGGCGAGCACCTGGCGCTTCAGCTTCGCGCCGAGTTTTTCAACATCCTGAACCACCCCAACTTTGCCGGCATTAACGATAATCTATTTGGATCCAGTCCGGGGCTCGCCTCGTTTACTCCCGATCTGGGGGCTTCCAACCCCGTTCTCGGCAGTGGAGGTTCACGTCACATTCAACTGGGGGCCAAATTCATCTGGTAATTCGCTGGGCCCGGGCAGCCGAAGCTGTGCAATATCGCTTCGGTTTCAGTCCACATTCAAATCGCGAGCCTTAATTTGCCTGGGAGACTTCCTGGCCTCCCTGTGCCAGATTAGTCGCGTGGCCGAACGTGCGGCGAAGTCGCGTTGGCACCTTCAAGAGCATGCTCTATCCGGTGTGTAATACCTTGCGCTGGCTCACTGCTTCGCCGTCGCCTCGTTTCAATTCGCGGAAAACGATTGTGGAAAAGATGGTCATTGCGCCCAGCACAATGAACGCGCGGTGGATGCCGTGAATCAATTGCGGGGCGCTGGAAGAGTGGCGATCGGGAATGAAGAACGCGGCGAGCAGTGATGCGGCCGCCACGGCGAAACTGACGGACATCTGCTGCACCGTGCTCGCGATGGAACTGGCGCCGCTCGCCTGCTGCTCGTCAACGTCTGCGTAGACGAGCGTGTTCATGCTCGTATATTGCAGTGATGTGGAGAACCCGAAGAAGAACACTTCGATGACGATCAGCCACACCGGCGTGCCCTTCCCGATGTGCGCGAAAAGCAAAATCTGCACGCCCATCAGCAGCGTGTTCGATATCAGCACCGCGCGGTAGCCAAATCGCGCCAAGATCCGCGGCATCGCCGGCTTCAGGCTCATGGAAGCAATGGCCTGCGGAATCAGTAGCAGGCCGGATTGAATCGGCGTGAATCCAAGGCCCACCTGATACAGCAACGGAAAGAGAAACGGAATACCGCCGATGCCCAGGCGGGTGACAAAGCTGCCGGTGACTGCCGCGCGAAACGTGCGAATGCGAAATAGCGCTAGACGCAGCACTGGATGCGCGGTTCTGACAGCATGAAATCCATAGCCGGCCAGCAGAAGGATGGAAAGGCCAAAGAGTCCCAGAATTTCAGGCGCGTTTAGCGTATGTTCGCCAAAAACTTCCAGCACATAGGAGAGCAGCGCGACGCCTGAGCCGAAAAGAATCAGCCCGGTCACGTCGAGAGGATCGGTGTGTTCGCGATAATCCGGCACATGGCGGTACATCAAGTACAAGCCAACGAGGCCAATCGGAATATTCACGAAGAAAATGAATCGCCATTGAAGGTATCCGACGATCAGGCCGCCGGCAATCGGTCCCAACATCGGCGCAATCAAGGCGGGGATGGAGACAAAGCTCATCGCGCGAACTAGTTCGGATTTGGCGAACGTCCGCACCAAGGTGAGGCGGCCGACGGGCACCATCATGGACCCGCCGCAGCCCTGCAGGATGCGGCATGCGACCAGCGCGTGAATATTGCTGGACATGCCGCAGAGAAATGATCCCAGCGTGAATATGCCGATGGCAAAGGCGAAGACACGTCGCGTTCCGAAGCGGTCCGCCATCCAGCCGCTGATGGGAATGAAAACCGCAAGGCTCAAGGTGTAGCTTGCCAGCACCGACTTCATGCTGAGCGGAGCAACATGGAGTGCGGCCGCGATCGCTGGCACCGCGGTATTGAGAATGGTGGTGTCCAGCGACTCCATGAAAAACGCGACTGCGATCAGCCATGGCAGCAGTCGCTTGCTGGAATCGGCCAGCGTGGGTTGCGAGACAGCAGCTTCAATCGGAACGGGCGGGTTCAAATCAGGCCCAATCGGAATGGATGCAAATCACGTTGAATCCAGCACTGATTCGATTTCCAAATTTCGTCTAGCCACCGTTCATCCATCCTGCGCCCTCTCCCGATGTTAGTAGTCACGTTTCGCTGGAGCGTTCGAGTATCCGCTCACGACTCGACACGAGAGCCCTCGACATCGCCAACAGAAGGCCAATTATACCGATAGTCGGCACTTCAACTCAGCTCAGCTAGCGAAGGAAATCCCGCCAAACAGAGACTTGCCCGCCGTCGAGGTGTAAAACCCAAAAATCGCGACGGCCAGAATGACCGTCAGCAAGGAAATTGTCGGTCCGGCGTAGCACGCCGAAAGATTCACGGTCAGCGGGAAGGCAAACAGAATACTAAACGTGCAGAGCGCCACCATAAGTGCGAGCAGCCCGAAGCGAATCAGAAGCAGCAGCGCGATGCCGTAGTAGGCCAGAGAGTAAGCGACATTCAACACCGGATGCTCCCGGAAAATCCAAGGGACGGACACCATCAGGAGTGTGATCAGCACGGCCAACCACCGTTTGCGCAGCACCAAGCGGAGCAAAAAGAAAATGAAAAAATAGGCGAGCGCTAAGAAATCACAGCCACCAACGTTGAGCAGAAGAACACTGGCCATGTTGCGAAGGCCCAACAGGCTGCCATACGCGAGCTGGGCAGTGGGCGCACTGGGCAACTTTCCCATCCAGCCCGGAGCCAGGTCTGACGCTCTGGCCGCAACCACCCAAATAACTCCGGCGAGGATTCCGAGCAGCAGATCGGTGCCCACCGCGGGATCTCGCGTCTGGCCCGCCAGCAATCGCGTCCAGGGAATCAGCGAATGCGGCCAGCGCCCGCGGCTGTCGAGCGGCGGCCTGTGCCTTGGCTTGCTTAGATCAGATTGCGATTTTCTTGGTGCGGGCTTTCCAGGCGGAATAGAAGGCGGGGAGCAGGGAAACGAAAATTACGATGGCGATTACGTAGTGGATGCGCTTGTCAATATTTGGCACGGTGCTGCCTAGCGTGTAGCCCAGCAGGATCATGCTCCAGACCCAGAGGAAGCCGCCGACGATGTCGAAGAGCAGGTAACGCGTGTAGTTCATTTTTGCGGCGCCGGCTACCGGTGGGCAGAAGGTGCGAATGATGGGCATGAAACGGGCGAGAATAATAGTGCGCGAGCCGTATTTTTCGTAGAACCCGTGCGCGCGCAGCAGGTGGCTCTTCTTGAAGAATCGCGAGTCCTCGCGCTGATATAGGCGCTGGCCCATGGTGCGGCCGATCCAGTAGCCGAGCTGGTCGCCGACAATCGCGCAGAGGGTGACGAGCGGCAGCAGCCAAACCAGTTGCAGGCCGGAAGCTTTATCCGCAGCCACTACTCCGGCGGTGACCAGCAGCGAATCGCCCGGCAGGAAGAAGCCGACGAACAGGCCCGGTTTCCACGAAGACGATACCGCAGACCATCACCATGCCGCCGAGAGCGACTAGTGCGCGGACATCGGAGAGGCGGTGCAGCAGCTCCTTTAGTGACTCGACCATTTGGTGCTGGAAACCTCGCTATTCCGATGGCGTGCTGTAAGCCTGCAAATCGCTGCAAACACAATAACATGAAAGGCTTTAGCTGCCACCCCCAAGAACCCGCAATTGACTAGTACTACCCGCCTACTGTTTATAGCCCGCTGTACCATTGGCCAGGTCGGAGGCCTGCCCGAAACTGTACTTGTACGAGGAACGCAGTCTCATGAGGGGGACAAATGGTAGGTGGATACGCGATCTGGATGGGGCAGCCGGTGATACTCCGAGTGATAGCAGGGAACCTGCGCGTACCGCTGCGCGGGCGCCTGGTATCGGAAACCAACGAAGTCGTTCGTTTGCGCATCGCGGATAGCTGGGATGTGGACATCTTCAAATCCATGGTCTTGGCGGTCGAGCACGACAATCCGGTTTACGTATTGAATTAAGGGGGGGCGGGCATGAGTGCACTGACGAGCACGGTTTGGAAGTCTGACAGCCGCACAGCTTCGGCAAACGCTCACGCGCTGCCTTTTCCCGACGCCTCGGAGGTTTCGGTGATGCGCGAAAAAGCAATCGCGTTGCGCGACACAATGATTGTGATGGCCATTCAGATTGTGTTTCGCGCGTCCATGGCAATGCGCCGCTGGAATTACTAAGCGCGGCACAGTTTAAAAGAGTTTTCGGCCCAGCGTCCCTCACCCCCGTCCCCGGGTCTGCGCCCCCAGACCCGGGGATTTTTTTCTTCTGGCGATTTTCCAGTCTATCGTGAAATTTCCAATTTTCGTGTGTGCGCGCGTTTTGGCGGTCGTTTCCCACGTCCGCGGGCCCGGAGCGCCCGCCGGGGAGAAAGGGCCTCCCTTGCCGGTAACATAGCTTTTTACAAAACTCCCTGTTGATATTGCCGTTCTCGCGATACTATCTTTCGGAATCATTACACCACCCAATTAGGAGCCTATTCGATGAGGATTGCCAGCGTCGCCAGCGCGTTTCCAGAGTATTACTACAAACAGGAGATTTTGACGGAGGCGCTGAAGAACGACTGGCGTCATCGCCTGTCGAATCCGGACATCCTCGACCGTCTGGACGAGAGCATGCAGGTCGAGGGGCGCTACCTCGTTGAACCGATTGATTACTATGAAGGCCTGACAACGTGGGGCCAGGCGAACAACACCTGGATCGCGCACGCGCTGGAACTCGGCGAAGAATCTCTGTGTAAGGCGCTGCACAAAGCGGGCCTCGCGCCAAAAGATCTGGGCGCCATTTTTGTGACGTCGGTCACCGGCATCGCCGCTCCTTCGCTGGATGCGCGGCTGGTGAATCGCATGGGCCTTTCTCCCAACATCAAGCGCATTCCAATTTTCGGATTGGGTTGCGTTGCGGGCGCCGCGGGAATTTCGCGCGCTGCGGATTATGTGAAGGCTTATCCGGACCAGGCTGCAGCGCTTTTGTCCGTGGAATTGTGCTCGCTGACTTTGCAGCGCGACGACCTCTCGATGGCGCACCTGATTTCCGCGCTGCTCTTCGGTGATGGCGCGGCGGCGACCATCGTGACCGGCTCCAATCGCAAAGCAGACGGGCCGGAAATTCTCGCGACGAAATCCAGCTTCTACCTGCACACCGAGAAGGTGATGGGCTGGGACATCTCTGAGAAGGGTTTCCGCATCGTATTGTCACCGGAAGTCCCGGAGATGGTGACGAAGCATCTGGGCAAAGATGTGGACGCTTTCCTCGCGGAAAATGGCGCGAAGCGGTCGGACATCAAATCCTGGATCATGCATACCGGCGGCCCCAAAGTTTTGGAAGCCACCGCGACTGCGCTGGGAATTACGGCCGACGATCTGGCGGCATCATGGGCTTGCTTGCGCCGCGTGGGAAATATTTCATCCACGTCCGTCTTGTTGGTGCTCGAGGACGTTTATTCGAACCGGCGCCCGGAACCCGGCTCGCTGAGCATCCTGGCCGCGATGGGTCCTGGCTTTTGTGCGGAGTTGGTTTTGTTACGTTGGTAAGAAGTGGGGGTCAGTGGCTACAGGCGCGGAAGTCCTGATCGTCGGAGCGGGGCCAGCAGGGATCGCGACGGCGATAGCGGCAAGTCAAAAGGGACTTCGTGTAACGGTTGTTGATGCGCGCAAGCCGCCGATAAATAAGCCGTGCGGCGAGGGATTGCTTCCCGAAGGCGTATCCGCGCTTCAACGCTTGGGCATCTGGCTCGATTCCTCTGTTGCGTTCCCGATTGGCGGGTTGTGTTTTTCTGATGAGGCGTCGTCCGCCTGCGGGCAGAATTACGCGCGGTGCGGCATTTGGCCTGCGGCGCAGCGTGCTGCACGATTTGCTGCTGCGGCGAGCCGTAGAGTCGGGCGTTTCCTTCCGCTGGGGCACACGCGTTACCGAATTAAATTCCGATCATGCGCGGCTGGATGGCGTGGTGTTTCCGTTTCACTGGCTGGTGGGTGCCGACGGGCAGCGATCCATTGTAAGGAAATGGTCGGGGCTCGGTCCTCGCCGCGTCCGGTCGGCTCGTTTTGGATTCCGCTGTCATTTTGCTAGTGGCGCCGTGGAGCGAGTTTGTTGAAGTGTACTGGGGCGAACGTTGCCAGATTTATGTGACGCCTACGGGGCCGGATGAAATTTGCGTAGCGGTGCTGACCAGCGATCCGAAGATGCGTGTGGAGCGCGCGCTGCAACATTTTCCCGCGGTGGCGCGCCGGTTGGGCGATGCGCGCCGCATCAGCGAGGATAGCGGTTGCCAGACCGTGCTGGAATATCCGCGCAGCGTCGCGCATGGGAATGTCGCGCTGGTGGGCGATGCTTCTTTTACGGTGGACGGAATTACCGGGCAGGGCATGAGCCTCGCGTTCCAGCAGGCATTGCGGCTGGGCGACGCGCTAGCGGCGGAAGATCTGGCGCCTTACCGCGTGGCGCATGGTCAATTGATCGAGGGACCGGCGCGCATGGCGCGTTTGCTGTTGCTGCTGGATCGCCAGGCGTGGCTGCGGCGTAAGGCGCTGCGGATGTTCGCTGCGAATCCCAAATTATTTGCGCGGCATGATTTCCTCGCACGCCAATTGTCCTAAGCCTGCGCCGATTCGTGCCAGCGAAATGTTTGATCTCGGTTGGCAGGTTTTGCGCGCGTGAATGTGGGGCGGCGGATCAGGCAGGGAAGTGCGGCGCGCCGGCCGACCTGCAGCGGATGTTGCGGCAGGATCGTTGCGAGCTCTCGTTGTTTTCGCGCTCGCGAGTTACGTTGCGCTGGCTTGCTGCGCCGGCTTCGGTGCGCAGGCCTATGTCGTCAACCTCGATCCCACGCAGACGAAGGTTGCATTCACGCTCGATACCACGCTGCACACCGTGCACGGAACTTTCCAGCTGAAAAGCGGGCAAATTCATTTTGATACGGCGACCGGCAAGGCCAGCGGCGCGATCGTGGTGGACGCGCGCAGCGCCAATACCGACAACAATTCCCGCGACAAGAAGATGCATCAGGAAATTCTGGAGAGTCCGAAGTATGCGGAGATTGTTTTCACGCCTGCAGCAGGTGCGCGGGTCATTCGATCCGCAGAAGGCGTCACAGGTGGACGTCAGCGGCGTAATGCGCATTCACGGCCAGGATCACGACCTCACCATGACGATTGGCGGTACAACCGGCGCGGGCTGCGGAGCTGCAGTGCGACACGCACTTCACGATCCCTTACGTAAAATGGGGCATGAAAGACGCCAGCACGTTCCTGCTGCACGCAAACGACACCGTGGAACTGGAAATCCACGCGACGGCGCAAATCACGCCGGACCCGCCCGCGCATTAGTCTCGCTAAAATTCGCCAGGCCGAATCCATGCGCCGCTTGCTCTGGCCGTCCGTTTCTCTGTGTTCCGGTAAATTCTTTGACGTTCCGCGCGACGGCTGCAGCCCGCTAGCTCTCTTTGTCGGTGAAGAGCAATTCCTTCGCTCGCTGCGATGCCTTCACCACGGCCTTGATCAACGTCACGCGGAGCTTGCCCTCTTCGAGCTCCATAATTCCGTCAATCGTGCATCCTGCGGGAGTCGTCACCGCATCTTTCAGTAGGGCTGGATGGTGGCCGGTCTCCAGGACCACTTTCGCCGCGCCGAGCATCGTTTGCGCCGCGAGCAGCGTGGCCAGCTCGCGCGATAAGCCCATCTTCACGCCGCCTTCCGCGAGCGATTCCAAAATAATGTAGAGAAACGCCGGACCGCTGCCGGAAAGTCCGGTGACAGCGTCCATATGTTTTTCGTCCACCACCACCGTCTTGCCTACGGAGTCGAATAGCTTGCGCGCGAGTTCCAAATGTTTCGCCGTGGCGTGCTTGCCTTTGCAGATCGCGGTGATGCCTTCGCCCACCATCGAAGGCGTATTGGGCATCGCACGCAGCACTGGCACGTTTCCACCAACGCGCCTCTCCATGTACTCGGTGGAAACCGAGGCGGCAATCGAAATCACAAGCTTCTGGTCGTTCAGTTCCGGACGGATTTCGTCGAGCACCGCGCCCACCGCCAGCGGCTTCACGCAAATCAAAATTACGTCAGCGTTTTTTGCGGCCGCGCGATTGTCCGTGCCCAGCGTAATTTGCGCGCTGGAGATGCTGCGGCGCTCCGAGCTGGTCTGGCGCACCGTGGCGAAGACTTGAGCGGGCGCGACTAAGCCGTGTTTCAAGAAAGCTTCGAGTAGAATGCCGCCCATCTTGCCGGCGCCGAGCACCGCGAGCCCTTTTGCTGTGGAAATGTCGGTCACTTTAGCCTCTCCCATCGGGTTTATTCGTTGTCGCTGGTCCATCGGAACGGCAACAGTTTACATGAATCGAGCGCCGTCCTTCCGCGTGCTTCCTGATCACGGCGGTGAAATTTAGTTCGGCGCAGATCACGAGCGGGGATTCGCGGGGCCGCGTGTCACCGCTGGCGCAGGAAGGGAATCGCTGGTGGTGGTATCATTGTTCTGTAATATTGAGTCCACATCGCCGAGCTGATTTTTCAGGCTTGCGCCCGAGGCATACCTGTGGTCGAAATACCGCATGAATGGCTGGACGGAGTTGTCGGCATTCTCGAATCGCTGAACCAGGGCGTGTTGATTAACAACGATTGTGGCGAGGTTGTTTACGCCAACGCGCTCTATCTGAAAATGTCCGGGTATTCCGCGGAGGAATTCGTCGGGTCGAAAATCCTCTCCTGGTATCCTCCCGAAGATGCGCAGGCGTTACAGCGGCAAATCGAGCGACGTCAGAGGGAAGGCAGCAACCTTTTTGAATTCTTCGTGCCGTGTCGCGATGGCGGCCGCTTGCCAGTGGTGATCACCGCGCGCCAAATTGAAGATCCGGACGGCGCGATTTTTTCCCTCGTCACTTTGACGGATATTTCCGCACAGAAGCGCGCCGAAAACGCGCTGCGCGAAGTGAACATTCAGCTGGAGCAGCGCCATCGCGAAATCGAAGAGGATTTGTTGCTGGCCGCACGCGTGCAGCAGAGCCTGGCGCCGGGCAACCTGATGTGGGGAGGCGCCGCGGTTGAAACCTTCTACCAGCCGGTGCGCACCATCGGCGGCGATTTTGGGCTGGTTGCGCCGCGGCCCGATCATTTGTCATTGATGATCTGCGACGTTTCGGGACACGGCATCGGCTCGGCGCTGGTAGCGAACCGCATTTACACCGAGACGATGTCGCAAATCGAACGTGGCGCCGGACTTGCGCCCATGATGGAGCATCTGAATCGTTTTGTGATCGGCAGCTTGCGCAGCTCAGTTTTTTATTTCACTGTTGTCGCAGCGCGATTGGATCTCGCCGCGCGCAGCCTGGAATTTTTCGGCGCCGGACATCCGCCTGCGATGATCGTCAAGCCCGGCGAGGCCCCGATCCTGTTGGAATCGCTGAGCCCGATTCTGGGCCTGATGCACGACGCAGTGGACACGGGAGCCGCAGTGAAAATTCCTGTGGCGTCCGGGGATCGTGTGATTTTGTACACCGACGGGTTCACCGAAAGCTTCAATACGCGCGACGATATGCTGGGCGTGGAAGGCTTGGCGACCATCGTGCGTGAAACCTCCAAGCTTCCTCTGTCCGCGATGACGCAGGAGATTGTTGAGCGCGTTGCGGCGTTCCGGCACGGTCCTCCGGCTGATGATATGTCTCTGGTAGTCGTCGAAATTCCTTAACAGTTGTTAGTCTGAGCGGTTCCGTGAAGCGCGTGCGCCGTGAATTTGCGCTGGCGGCTTACAGCAGATTGGTCTATGCTCCAGTGGCAACGCGTGTTGGAGGAGCCTCATGTGGCGAACGACGAGGATTTCCAGCTGGCTAAGTCATTACAATGTCAGGGCCGCGGCGGTGGCCGGTCTCGTGCTATTTGCCATCACTTATGTCGCGGATGCGGTGTTGTATTACCTGGGGATCGCCGCGACCGAAACCATTCTGGACGATGCGGTGATTGCTCTGGCCGGCGCAGCGGTGCTGGTATTTTTCCTGGTGCAGAGCCATAAGAACCAGATTGTGGAGCGCGCGAAGGAAAGAGCGATTATTGTGGCAGAGGTAAATCATCACATCCGCAACGCCATGACACCGCTGGCGCTGGTGATGGCGTCGCCGGACACCGGCGAGCGGCTGCGTATTCTGGATATGGCCACGGACCGTGTGGACCATGTGCTGACCGATTTGCTGCCGACCGCGGGAGCCACGAGCGAGCCTCGCTACTACTGATTTATCAACTTGTTCTTCCGAACTCCACGGCCGCGATAGCGCAGGACCCTTTTTTGCGCCTCAAGCCGCACCAGAAATTCCAAGGCGGCGTGGACTAGCGCGCGTTTGGCCTTGAACCCGCTCGACTGCTGTGCCTTGCCAAGCAACTCATCATCGCTAGCGACACTTCCTTTGCTCATCGTGAATCCACGCGCCATTTTATGCGATTGGTGGGCATATTTCGGCCGGCCAATGGCTCAAAGCGCCATGTAGTTCCTTACGCGGGTTTGTCATCGTACTCGAGCGGTTCCTTCCTGCACTCCGTGTTTCGCTATTGAGCTACAGGGCGCGCCCTGCCCGTATGCAAAGCGCAACTAAAGTTCGATAATGGGGTTTCTTACATGGAGGTTGCCAGCGGCCATGTCAGACACACGGATCGTTCTTTGGTTCGCATGGTTTCTAGCCGCTGGCTGGTTGCGCAGGATGGCGATTCTCGTGCCTGTGCGCGACACAAAGGGGTCCAGGTCTTGACCAAAAAGTTCCGGTTCGCTCTCATCCTGAGATTTCTGATGTTCGTTGCCAGCCTGAATCTTGCGTTGCCGCTAAACGCAGCAGCGCAAGATCAAGATCCTGCGCAAGCGCAGCCTCAGGTGGTCGATCCTCCGACGCGCGTCGCCCGGCTGAACTATGTGCAGGGTTCGGTTTCCTTTCAGCCCGCCGGGGAACAGGATTGGCTGGAGGCCGATATCAATCGCCCTCTCACCACTGGTGACAATCTGTGGGCGGATAAAGATTCGCGCGGCGAAATTCACATCGGCGCAACTTCTATACGCCTTGTCCAGCGAGACGGGAATCTCTTTTCTGAATCTGGACGACCGCACCGTGCAGCTGCAACTGGCGCAAGGCACTATTGAAGTGCACGTCCGGCGCCTGGAGCCCGGCAACGCATTCGAAATTGATACGCCGAATCTCGCGTTCACGCTGGCAGCTTCCGGCGAATATCGAATTCAGACGAACCCTGACGGAAATTCCACGGCCATCACTGTGCGCGAAGGAGCAGGGCAGGTGACTGGCGCGGGAGAATCCTACGACCTGGCGGCCGGGCAGCAATATACTTTCAACGGCACCGACCAGTTGAGCTTCAACGCGCAAGCCGCGCCGGAATTTGATGATTTCGAGGATTGGTGCCAGGCGCAAGACCAGCGCGAGAACAATTCGGCTTCGGCGCGCTACGTTTCGCGCGACGTGGATGGCTATTACGATCTAGATGGCAACGGCGATTGGCAAACCGATCCGGATTACGGCGCGATCTGGGTGCCGAGCGGCGTCGCGGTTGGCTGGGCGCCGTATCGCTACGGCCACTGGGTTTGGATTGGGCCGTGGGGCTGGACGTGGGTGGAAGATGAGCCGTGGGGTTTCGCGCCATTTCATTATGGGCGCTGGGCGTATGTGCGCGGCGGTTGGGGATGGGTGCCGGGGCCGATGGTGGTGCGTCCGGTGTACGCGCCGGCGCTGGTGGGATTTGTGGGCGGCGGAGGCGGGCTCGGAGTCGCCGTGGGATTTGGCGGCGGATTCGCGGGCGTGGCGTGGTTTCCGCTGGGGCCGCGCGATGTTTACATTCCCGGCTATCGCGCCAGCCCGCGTTATGTGCAGAACATCAACGTCACCAACATGCGCGAGTGGTGCACGTGACGCAGGTCACTACCGTGCATAACAATTATGTGGCGAACCGAGATGTTGCTGTGAACCGCGTTGACTACATGTACGCGACAACGCTGCCGCTGTGACGGCGGTTTCGCGCGAAACTTTTGTGGGCGCGCGGCCGGTGGCTACTGCTTTCGTTCGCGTGACGCCGGAGCAATTGCAGAGCGCGCATGTGGATGGAGCAAACTTCGCTGGCGCCGACGCGCGCGAGCTATGTGGCGGCTGCGGCCAGGCCGGCACGCGCGAAGCCGGCTGTGGCTTTCAGCGCAGCGGCCGGTGGTGGCGCGGTTGAATCCGCCGATGCCGGTCGTCAGCCACGCCGTCGTGCACGCCGGTGAATTCAGCGGGGCGCCGCGAGGTGTGCAACCTGCTGCGTCCACGTCCGCGCCGCGTGCGAATGAGGCCCGCGCCGACGCCTGCGCATCCCGCCCGTGCCGATGTACACCAACGACAGTTTGGCGCGTGCGCCGCAATATCCCAACACGGATGCGCGCGCGAACGTGAGCACGGACGCGAACGGCCGGCCGATACTAACGCCAACGGCAACGCGAACCCGAACGCCAATGGCAACGAGCGACCGAACACGAATGAGCGGCCGCCCGCGAATGACGCGGTGCAGCAGCACCCGGCAGTGAAGTTCACGCCGCCGACTAAAGCCAAGGATGACGACTACGACGTGCATCCTCCGCTGAACCACCACGCCAGCACACCTCCGCCCGCGGAGCATCACGAATCGCCGGCGCCGGCATCGCATCCGGCACCCGCGCAGCACGAATCCGCTCGCCAGCGCCGTCGCGCCCGAAGAACTGATTCGCGCGCAAGCAGTGCGTGGCGCCGAGGCCTCGGAACGCCATCTCCTGATTGGCGAACCGCGTTTAACTTCGGAATCGTTGCGCCGCCTCTCGCCGTTGGATTTGTGAATTGCGCCCTTCGCGAAAAAATGGAAACATTCCTGCGGTGAAGATTCTCGAAACAGAAAGGCTGGTGCTGCGACGCCTCACCGCGGGCGACGCTGCGTTCATCCTGGAGCTGCTGAATGAGCCGGCGTTTCTGGAAAATATCGGCGATCGTGGTGCGCGCACGCTTGCTGACGCGCGGCGCTACATCGCCAGAGGTCCCGTCGCCAGCTACCGCAAATTTGGATTTGGCCTGTACCTGGTGGAGCTGAAAGATTCCGGCACGCCCGTCGGCATCTGCGGCCTGCTAAAGCGCGAATCGCTCGAGGATGTGGACATCGGCTTCGCGTTCCTGCGGAGGTATTGGTCGCAGGGCTACGCGCGCGAATCCGCCGCCGCTGTGATGCACTACGGCTGGACCGAGCTCGCGCCTCCCGCGCATCGTCGCCATCACCAAGCCCACCAATCAAGCCTCCATCGCCCTGCTCGAAAAACTCGGCCTGCGCTTCGAGAAAAACATCGCGCTGCCGAACCACGGCGGCGAAAACAAACTCTTCGCTGCCAGTTCTCCGCCAAATCATCGCCGTCGAATTTGTGAATCAACCTAAGGACCAGTGGTCGTCAGACTCGGCAGCGCCGAATCGTTGCGCACGTGTCGGTGCCAGAGCAGGTTGTCCCCACAACGCGGTAGTTGCCCGGCTAACTTTGGATCATGGCCACAGGCTCCCTCGCTTTTTTCGACCAGTGGGTACTGGTTCTGTCCTACTTTTGTACGGGCCTGCAGCTATGCTTTCAACCTGTGCGTGTTAGCTCCGGGCAGGAGTCGAAAAAATGGCGGATTTTCTGAATTTGCGCGAGGGTGGCGGATTTGCTTTGAGGCCGCGGGAGACAAATTTGTGCGGCGTGGCCCGTTGGCGCGCGGAATTGCCGCGCGCTTGGCGGGGCGCGACCGTCAAGCAATTTCTAATCCCTAGTGATCCATTATCAGATATCGAGTTAAGTCCTTCACAGCAAAAGAGAGAATATTCTCTAATCGGTGGTTTTTCGGAATGTTTCCGGCGATCGGCATTGCGGGCGTCCGCCGCGAATCTTGTTGCGGTGAGATCCGAGTCGCCGATCTCAACTCACTTCGGCAAAAACCGGTCGGCGCCGTACACCAGGCCTAGGGTTAGGAATGCGATGACCACTTCGCCTACCGCGCCTACGACGAAGGGGCGGAAGCCTTGTTTGCCGAGTTCGCGGATGTTGGTGCGTAAGCCTACGCCGGCGAAGGTTAGGAGGAAGGCCCAGCGGGAGAGATTGGCTAGGCTGGTTAGCTGGGGTTTGCTGAAGACTTGGCTTGTGGCTATGGCGCTGATTACGAGGAAGCCAAGGACGAACTTGGGGAATTTGCGCCAGAGGAATGCGGCCTTGTTGGTTACACCTTCGCTGTGTTCTTTGCGGGCCCAGTGGATGGCGTAGCCCAGGACTACGAAGCCGATCATGGCGTTGCGCGCGGTTTTCGCGAGGACTGCGACTTTACCGGCTGCGTCGGAATAGAGTGCGCCGGCGGCGGTGGCTTCTGCGGTGTTGTCAATGCCGAGGCCGGCCCATAGGCCGTAGCTTTGATCGCTCAAGTGCAGCCAGTGGCCAACGAGCGGAAAGATGAAAAGGCTGATGGCGCCGAGAGAAAGGATGGCGGCGATGGCGTAGGAGGCGTCTTCTTCGTCGGCATCAATCGCGCCTTGGGCTGCGATGATGGCGGAGACGCCGCAGATCGAGGAGCCGACGGCCAGCAGCGTGGTTAGTTTTGGTTTTAGTTTGAATGCGTTGCCGAGCGCGGTCATGAATGCCAGGGAGACGGCGATCTCGACGACGACGAGCGCGAGGGCGACGCCGCCCAGTTTGGCTACGTCGCCGAGCAGGAAGCGGGAGCCGAGGAGCACGATGCCGGTCTTGAGCCAGAATTCGTAGGTGGCGACGCCGGGTTGGAAGAGTTTGGGGACGCCGACGGTGTTGCCGATGAGAAGGCCGATGATGATGGCCCAGAGTACGTATTCGATATTGGGGAGGGTGAGGTGATGCGTTTTGCCGTAGGTGGCGATGGAGCGCTCGATGATTCTGCCGGCGTAGCCGACGGCGGCGAGGAGAAGCAGGCCGGGGATCAGGCGCGCGGCTTGTTTGAAGATATTTTCGGTAGCTGGTGCGTCTAGCGCGATAGAGCTGGCCATGGGGTGAAGTCCTCCTGGGATTTTTGGCGCCGTTGGTAGCGGCGCGAATGGCGAATGTGAAACTGGTAGTTCAGCGGCGACGGTTGCCACAAATTCAAAAAAAAATTCAAGGACGCCCGCCTAAAAAACGGGCGGCTGCTACGAAGTCAAAGCTTGGCCGCGATTCACCATGGCACATGCTGGATCCAGCCGACCCAGATGGCTAGGGAGAGAGCTAGGGCTAGGATCACGGCCCAGCTATCGAGAGAGAGGCCTGGCTGCGGTTTGTTGCGCTTGTTTGAGCGTCTGAGTTCCTGGGGCATCGGCGATTCTCCTTCCTGAAGTTTGCTGGTCAATTTGTTGGCGCAAAAACAAAAAACCCGCTCGACAGCTGATGGGCTGTGGGCGGGCTGGAAATCCGGTGTTTAGGATTGCTAAAGAATTCGGATCGGGCTCCCGCGCCAGCTGGTGCTGAGTACAACAACACGCGGTTTGGGAGCAACGATGCATGATTGAGAATCCTACCTTGAATGGATGCGTATGCAAAGGGAAAGATTCGCGGAAGTGAGGGAGATGATACTTGTCCATCCAGAAAACAACGGCCAGGCGGCGCCGGGAGTGCACGCCGCCTGGCCGGTTGGTTGCTGCAGTTTTGCGGTTTACTTGAAGTCGAACAGCTCGAACAGGTCGCTGATTGCCGGGCCGTTCACTGGCATGTAGGGGTTCTTGCGTTCCGTGATCGGGTTGGGGAAATTATCCCGGCTACGGGCGAGTACCGGAGGCAAGCTCCAGTTCCTCTCGATGAATTTGAGGATGGAGACGTGATCTGAGTAATTGTGCGTGATGATTCCGCCAGTAGAGAACTTGGACACGACGATGCAGGGCATGCGCGTGCCGTCTCCGAAGAAGTCCAGCGGTTGCACGTAACCGGAGTCGTAGTAGCCGCCACCTTCGTCGAAGGTGATGATGATGGCGGTGTCTTTCCACAGATTTGTGTTGGCCTGCACTGCATCCACGATCTTCTTGACGAAGCCCTCGAACGAGTTGAGCTTTGAAGATGAAGGATGGCCGTCCACGAACCCGCTGGGCTTGACGAACGAAACGGCTGGGAGCGTGCCGCTGCGATGTCCGCATACAGGTTCGTGCGTGTCCTGGATGTGCGCGCTGCGGACTGTGGCGTTGGCCATGATGGAGGTGTCGTACTGGAACGGGTTGCAGATGTTGCAGTACTCGTCCGCGTTGATGATGGGCGGCCCAGAGCATTAGCCGAGCCCACCGCGCCGTAGTTGATTTGATATTTGTCTTCGGGGATGTAGCACGGCTCGTGACGAGCTGTTGGCGGTGTGCAGAGCGGCTGCTTGAGTTGCCATCGCCAGCGTAGTCGTTCCACTGGTCGCCGTAATACTTCCAGGAAATGTTCTGTGCGATCAGCGTGTCGCCGATGCTAGGACGTGCGGAGGGCGGAATCGTGAACACGGTGTTGTGCGGCGTTGGTGTCGGTGAACGCATTTTCGCCGCTGCCGAAGTAGCCGGGATTGTAGTTGTTCAGCAGGTAGTAGTGGCCCACTTCGCAGTGCGGATCAACCGGCTGCGGGAGCGAATGCGAGGTACTTCACCACTGCGGAGACGCCCGGTTGAGTGGGGTCCGCGCAATCGCTGTAAGAACCGCCGCCGAAGGAGGCAGAGCCGAAGGAACCGCCGCCGTAACCATCTTCCGAGTACCAGTTATTGGTGCCGGTCGCCGGATTCGGATTTTCGACTTCATCCACCATGCCGGCGTTCGGACGTCCCCTTTTCGACAGGACATTGTGGGGTGGCACCTTAGCGTTGCCGTTGCCATCGGTGAACCAGATGGCATCGCCGTGACCGAGCATGATGTGGTTGGCACCGGTACCACCTTGAACAGACTGGTGGAAGTTGTCGCTCATCGAGTAAGTGTCAGCGAGAGACTTGAAGTAGGGAGCGTCGCCTTGTTGGACGTTGTAGAAGCCGAGAGCGGTGGAGCCTTCACCGGTAGTAGTGGCGCCGGGCAGGTAATTGGTGTCGAAATTGGCTGGTTGCTCTACGCCGTTGGTGCCGGCGCCGACAGTGACTTCGACCCAGGAGAACAATTTGCCGTTGCAACCGGATCCCGTTTGCGGCCGGCGATGTGTTCGCGGCAGCAATCCAGCTGCTGCCACATCTGGTAGAAGCGGTGAACGGGGCTTGCGGCATAGGCGTTGTAGCCGAAGAGTTTACCGTTGGTCAACTGAAACGGACCAGCGGGAAGGGCGTTGACGTTGGTGATGCGGGTGTCTGGAGTATGCGACGTCAAGCCAGTGCCACCGGAAACCAGGAACGGATAGTAACTCGCTGGGCAAGCCGGTTTCAGACGCTTCGGCGAGACTGAGGCTGTCGCTGGGGATGTAGGAATCCTTCGCGCCGCCGACGAGTGGAGCAGGGAAGCACATCGCCACCGAAATCGAGCTTGGGAGGAGCTCAGAAGGAAAGGGTCGCCGCCATTTTTTTCGCCGAGGTCTACAGCCGCGAGCTGATGAGCTTTGTCGAAGTTGGGGCCAGGAGTGCCGTCCGCCTTGACGATGCCTTCCGAGAGCAAGTTCCAAACCTTTTGGCCAGGCTTGGGAACGTAGGTGGCAAAGACGTGGTCGAAGCTGCGATTTTCACCGATGATCACGATGACGTGTTTAATCGGCGTGGTGGTATTGCCATCATTGCTCGGTTCTGGGCTTGTGCGGTGGCTGGCCAAAGGGCCGCCGAGCGAAAATTGGAACAGAGCGAGCGACGTCAACCCGATCCGCAAGCAGTGCATCGAGTTTGAAGCGAGATCGCTTAAAGGACATGCATCCTCCTGTATTTTTCTGCGAAATCTGCTCAGAGAGAGCCTGCGAGTAATAACTGTTATTTGTTGCGGCAAAGTTTTTCTTGTGTGAATGCTGGAAGACATTTGTAAGAATTAATTGCGCGGAATTCTGCATTTGGTGAATCGGATTTTGCACACAGGAATCCGCGTGATTCGCGGGACTGCGCTGCGGCCGCGGACGCGAGATTTAGTTCTTGGTCGTCGTAGCGGGCCGGGGTGCCACTGGTTCTAGAACTTGCAGTACTTTTTCCGGGGCTTGGGCGCCGTCGGCTGGTTCGACGCGGATCAGGCCCATCATGCCTCCGTCTTCGTGTTCGAGAAGATGACAGTGATATACGAAAGTGCCGATGGTATTCGGGTCGCGAAAATCCATGCGCAAGCGGACGGTGGGATATGCCAGATCCGCGGTGCTGTGGAAGGGCACGTTGATCGTGTCGCGCAGGAACGGCTCGTTGATCGGCACTTCATTCCAAGCCACTAACATAAAGTGTAGTTGATGGATGTGGAAGGCGTGGAATTCGCGTGGAGCGATTTTCGATGATCCAATCTTCCACTTCGCCTTGTTTTACGACGATGTCCGGAACGCCGGAAGCGGGGTCGAAGGGATTGGGCGTGTGGCCATCCACGGTGAGGTAAAAAGTTGTGGCGCTGTTGGGATCGTTGGGATCGGAAAGTGTTTCTGAGAAATAAAGTTTGCGGACTGCGGACCGGAGCGACGGTTCCGAGCCAGGGTTGAGCGGGCGGCGGAAGCGGTACGGGAGATAGACGCGAGTTTGGAACGCGGCTCGGGCGCATCGTCCGAAGCGGTGATGCTGGCGAGCATGCGATTGGGATCGTTTTCGCCGCCCACGCCGGTGTCCACGGTGCGCGTTACCAGAAGGCCTGGGACGCCGACGGGAGGACCGGTGACGATGAATTCGACGCGGCCGCCGGGCGGCACGCCAAGATGGTTTTGCCAGCTGATGAAATCGCCTGTGGTTCCGTTGGCGTTGAGGGGAACGCCGTCGAGCGCGACGATGCCGAGCTGTTGCGGCGCGTGTTTGTACAAGACTGCGAGATTGAGGTAGGTAATCGCCGAGGCATTTAGCACGCGCCAGAATTGGCGTTCTTGCGGCTTCATCTGAATCGCGGCGGGCGGATAATCGGGATAGGGAACCGGGACGAAATTGATGGAGAGATCTTTCGCGGGTTTGCCGAAACCGGTGCCGGTGTTGGCGGCGTCGCCGTCGTGGTCCACCAGGAATTTGGGGACGACGGGTTCGGATTTTGCGGGCGGGGAATTGGGATTGAGCAGGTCTTGATCGCGGATGACCAGCACTCGTTCAGGCAAGCCCGCTACTTCTTTATTGGCGCGCTCGATTCCTTCGATGATCATGGCGCCGGAGGCGCCGCCGAGGACTTGAGCTTTGCTGAAGCCGTGAATGTGCGGGTGATACCAGTAGAGGCCGGGCGGTTCGTCTTCCGGAATGCGAAATTTATATTCGAATGGCGCATCGCCTGGCTTGGATGGAAGTTTTTAGGACGTCGTCTTGATGGCAGACGGCGGGGACCGTTAGGCCGTGGAAGTGAAGATTGGTGGAGGTTAGCGACATCGTGGAGCTTTCGCATGGGTCGGTAGTCTCTTGCGGCGTGGCGGCGTGACCATGGATTGTGATTGTGTCGTTACTGGCGGCGAACGGCGTGGGACGAATCTGTCAGATCGTTTTTCAAATTCAGGATGAGGAGGTCGCCGGGGCTCAGGCGCAGAGTGGGAGATTGGTTGCCGTTCGCGTCAAAGTAGCAGAAACGCATGGTGCCGTCTGTTTCGGTGAAATTGCGGACGGTCAGGTCGAGTTTTAGCACACCGTTCTGGCTGCGCAAATCTGCGGGTTCGGGGACTGCGGCGCCGGGCGACGGACGAGGGCAGGAAGTGTTCGGGGCTTCCTGGGCGCAGATAACCGCGTGCCCGTGGACGAGCCACAAGCTTGCAAACATCACTAGAAGAAATTTTTTCTTGATGACTACCAATGCGCGAACGACCTACTCCGGAAGCTGGGTTCCGCCATTGAATTTCCGCAACATTATCTGCGATTTGATTACCGCGATTTAACTGCCGCTGCCGCCGATTTTGCTGAAGAGCCAGAAGAGGCTCGCCGCGAGACAAATGGATGCGGGCAGCGTTAACACCCACGCGAGGGCCAGATTGCGCACCGTGCTCATCTGCAATCCGGAATGATTGGCGGCCATGGTGCCGGCGACGCCGGAAGAAAGCACGTGCGTGGTACTGACAGGTAAGCCGAACCAATCGGCGGCGCCGATGGTAGCCATGGCGGTGATTTCCGCGGCTGCGCCTTGCGCGTAAGTTAAGTGATCCTTGCCGATTTTTTCGCCGACGGTGACCACGATGCGCTTCCATCCGATCATGGTGCCCATACCGAGCGCCAGAGCCACGGCTACTTTCACCCACGTGGGAATAAATTTTGTGGCGTTATCGACGTGTTTTTTGTAGTTGGCGAGGACGGCGGCGTCGGCCGTCGAGAACTGCCGGCTGATGAGTTCTGTTCATCAGGCGCAAGGCTTCGCTGACGACGTACATGTCGTTGCGGAAGTTGCGGACTTTATCCTGCGGGACGGCTTTGAGTTCGCGGTAGAGAGCCATTTCCGTGCCGATGCCATTGATGAGTTCGCGCAGGGCCAGCATGGTGTTGGGCGTGAACTGCTTGGTGCGAATGTAGTCGGTTACTTCTTCGCGGGCATCGCCGATGACGGCGTTGGGAGAGACGTAGTGACCGAGCATGTCCGCGGTTTGGGTGGAAACCGCGACGAAATCCTGCGTCTGCTGATAGGTGACGGCGTGGTTGACGGCGTAGGCGGTAGGCACGGTGCCGATGAGGATGAGCATGATAAGGCCCATGCCTTTTTGGCCGTCGTTCGAGCCGTGGAAGAAGCTGACGCCCGTGCAAGTGATCATGAGCAGGACGCGAATCCAGAACGGAGGGGGCTCGTTGCCCTTCGGCGCTTGGTACAGTTCCTTGTTCGGGATCAGTTTCTTGCAAACGATGAGAAGCAGAGCGGCGCAGACGAAGCCGACGATGGGAGAAAGGACGAGTGACTTTCCGATGTTGGTGGCCTGGCCCCAATCCACACCGCTGGTGCCGGTCTTGACGGACATTAATTGGTTGGCGATGCCGACGCCGATGATCGAGCCGATCAAAGTGTGCGAGCTGGAAGCGGGAAGTCCGAACCACCAGGTGCCGAGGTTCCAGATGATGGCTGCGACGAGCAGGGCGAACACCATGGCGAAGCCGGCGCGTCCGCCGACTTGCAGAATCAATTCCACGGGGAGCAGGGAGACGATACCGAAGGCCACCGCGCCGCTGGAGGCCAGCACGCCGAGGAAATTCCACATGCCGGACCAGATCACGGCGACGTGCGGTTCCATGGTGTGGGTGTAGATGACGGTGGCGACGGCGTTGGCGGTATCGTGAAAGCCGTTCACGAATTCGAACGCCAGGGCGGTGAGCAGAGCGATGCCGAGCAGCAGGTAGGGCAGCCAGCTTTCCGCGTGGACACCGGACAGATCGGTGAGCAGGTGGCTCCCGACGTAGACGAGGCCGATCAGCAGCACCACAACGCCGATGAGAATGCCAATTCTTCCGGGCCCCGCCGCCATCTTGGAATCAAGAACAGACGTTCCTGCTGCCATTCGTCACCTCTGGGTGTGTGGGAGATTCAGGTGGCGAAACTAACGGGTAATTGTTACTGGGGCGTGACTACGCGGTGAACAGTTCCGCACGCGGGGTGGGTTGTGGATTTCGTGGGCGCGGCGCGCGAATGGGAGCGATCGGATTGTCGGCGACGGCAGTTCAAAGGCATCACAGATGAACGCAGATGAACACTATGCAAGGCGAGGAAAACCTGCGCCGAGGGTGCGCGGAGCTGTTGAAGTCGCGGGCAGGGTATCGTAATCTAGTGGGAACGCATGTGTTGTTTCGGCGGGCCTGTAGCTCAGCTGGATAGAGCACCTGGCTACGAACCAGGTTGTCGGAGGTTCGACTCCTCTCAGGCCCGCCATACTTCTATGATGCATCTCATCCCTGTGGTTCGAAATCAAACGAGCGCAAGCGATTGGGCCGATACTTCCGAGGAAGTGGTGTCGGAACTGTTGGGGTGATGTAAGGATTGAGGTGAGGCCGCTTTGAAGAACGTTGAAATTGCAATGGCGGCCGCGGAACTGCTGCGGGGGGCGGGAATTTTGATCACTCCGGAGGAGCAGCAGCGGATGGAAGTGGCGGATTTTGGATTGGGAGAGTTGGCGAAGACGGGGTTGCAGATACTGACTTACGTGAATACGGAGAGGGTGTGCGCGAAGGAATTGGTGATGATTCCGGGGCAGACTTGTCCGGAGCATTGGCACCCTACGATTGGCGGCGCGCCGGGGAAGGAAGAAACTTTTCGATGCCGGTGGGGAAGTGTTTCACTTTATGTGCCGGGGGAGAGAACTGCCGCGTCGCGATGTCGTCCGCCGCTGGGGGCGGAAGATTTTTATACTGTCGGGCATGAGATTCATTTGGAGCCGGGGGAGCAGTACACGATTTATCCGGATACGCCGCATTGGTTTCAGGCGGGGGCGCGGGGGGCGATTGTGTCTGAATTTTCCACGCGGAGCACGGATGAGGCGGATGTGTTTCGGGATCCGCGGATTCGCAGGATGGCCGGGAGGCAGGGTTAGAAGTTTAGAGTTGACAGTTGAGAGTTAGGGCCCGCGGCAAAATCAGTATACCGGTTTCGTCCCGAAATGCCCGGGACGAAACGGCTGCTACATAATTCCAAGACAAAGGCGACTACTGGCCGGAGTGTGCGGCGTGATGGTGGTGGCCGTTGCCGTTGGTGCTGGGCGCGGCGGCTGGAGCTGCGACTGGGAACAGCGCCGGGTCGGCAGGCTTGGCGATGCGCTCGTGGGATTTTTCTTGCAGCGCGGCTTGCAGCGTTGCGTGGGGCGCCGGTTGGGTCGCCGTGATGGAATCGTTGTAGAGGCGCGACATGAAATTCTTGCGCGAATCGCGTTCGAGTAGTTGGAGGATATTTTTTTGCAGGCGTGCGCAGACGGTTCGTGCGTCGGCCGCGGCGTCTACCATCTGAAAATTGAATTCAGCGCTTAGGCGATCGAATTCGGTTAGAAGCGCGGATTGATAGCTGCAGAAACTGTCGAACATATCCTGGCCGGGATATAGATCCATTCCCGATTCCCAGTAGTCGAAGCCGCGGCTGAAGACGACGCGGGGAAGCAGCTGATCAATGCCGAGGCGGAGGTAGAAGACGGCGTCTGGTTTGAGGGCGACGCTGTAGATGCTGCGAATCCAGCGCGGGTCCATGCCGCGGACGATGGCGCGGGCCATGAGCGAATAGATGTAGCGATCGGTGAGCACGATGAAGCCGGCGCGCAGCGCTGGCACGATTTCATTTTCCAGGCGGTCAACGAAATCTGTGGCGTAGAAGAGCGCTTGCGTAACGCGGCCGAGATTATTTCCTTCTTTCGCGCGGCGAATTCCTTCACCGGCGAGCGGCGAGCGCGTCATGCCGGTATCCACTACCGCGTGGCCGAGTTCTTCGAGCCACGGTTTCAGCAGGTCAATCTGGGTACTGCGTCCGGCGCCGTCGGTGCCTTCAATGACGATCAATTTTCCGGCGAGATCGGCGAGGCGCATATCCGGCAAAAGCCTTCCGTAGGTTTCTCTCATGCTTGTACCCTCAGTTGCTTGGCTTTATCCAAGTGTGCTTTCACGATTTGGCGGACTTGGGCTTGTTGGACTTCGATTGGGAGTGTGGCGTCCACCACGGTGAGGCCGAACTCCGGAATCATTTTTTCGTACTCGGACAAAATGCGGCCCTGGAACATGCGGAAAGCTTTCCACGGAGTCGTCGGCGAGATTCAGGTCCATGCCCGCTTCGTAGAATTTGAAGCCGTCGCGGCCGTCGAGGAGGCGATGGATGGCGGTTTCCAGGGGCACGCGAAAATAAAAAGCGATCGCGGGTTTCACGGCGAATCCGTAGAGTTCGCGCACCCAATCGCGATCCATGCCGCGGGCCACGTCGCGAGCGAATGCCGTATAGATGTAGCGGTCGCAGAGCACCACGGCGCCGGCTTTCAGCAGCGGCAGAATGCTGCGCTCGGTGCGGTCGGCAAAATCGGTGGAATGAATCAGCGAAAAAGTGGCTGGCGTGAGCAGCTTTTTCTTCTTGCCGTGCTTGGTGGTGTCTTTGACGAGCGGAGAGGAATTCCATTCGCTGAAAACGACGCCGAAGCCTTTTGATTCGAGCCATTTGTGCAGCAGGCTGAGCTGAGTGGATTTGCCGGAGCCGTCGATTCCTTCTACGACGATCAATCTGCCGGGGAAGTGATGTTCGCCGTAGTGGCGGACCGTCGAGACGGCGGGTTGCAGCGGAGCAAAAACTTCGAAGGGGCCGATACGAACGCCTGAACCGATTTCCATTTATCTCCCTTGCGGCGATCGCTGCTGGCCGATTGCGTTGCTGCATGCGCGCGGCTGCCTGGCGATCAAACTTGGTTGCCGCCCACTGACGAGAGGCTGTGGAGGACGCATGTAAAATCCTTCAAATGGACGAAAGATGCAGCAGGTATTCGCGAGGAGTGTATCGAAATGAGAAACAGACGTTTGCAGGATGGCCCGAGGCTTAAAACTTGCTGTAAATGCCGGCTGCGAAATCGTTTGACGCGCAGCACATCTCGCTGGTTCTTAGGCGGCTAGCAGCTCGCTCAGAGTTCTTTGAGATTTCCAGCCTTGGCTGTTATGGCGGAATGATGTCGGGTCCGCATCAATCAGTCCAACCAGCACCTCGGCCACGATTCGCCCGCCGACTGGGCCAAGACGATGACCACCTGCGCATGCATCGGCTTCACGCAGAATGTAGTACCAGAGAGGGGTCTCGCCGCGCCAACCCGTGGAAGCGATGCCCACCTGTTCTGCCGTGAGCGGGGCGATGCCCATGTGACGGGCGACAGACTCGCCAGACGGTAGCCCGACGCCCTGCCCGCGTTGCAGGTCACGGACGGCGAGCGAGTGATAATCGGCGATCACGCACTCCCCAGTCACGGCGACCGGCAGTTCGATGAGTGCGCGCACTAGCTTTCCGTCTATTCTCTTGCAGCGTTGCGCAGTCGCGGCTCCGGGTGTGTCGAAGAACAGCGTCCAGTCGATCGCGTGTTCACGTGGTACGGGACGGAATCCCAGGAGATCAGGAAACAGCGGCACGGGGTCCGTCTGTAAGTTCAGTCGAGTGCGGTGGCGAATTTGACAGTGGCCGTACCGATAGGCGGCGTCGGCAAACTCGAGTGGTATGAACACGCCGTGGTTCGGGCGAAACCATCGCGGCCCTTCTTGAAGGACGTGATCTGCAAGCGTCCGTCCGACGAGGGAGGGCAGGAACTCGTGGAGAACGATCCATTGATGGTGCCACCGCAAATTCCGCGCCGCTGCTTCGAATACGCTATCGGCCGGCGTTCCGATGAGCCGCGCTACATCCACGAACATGTTGTGAGCTTTGAGCATTGCAAGATGCAACTGCGAGATCAGCATGTGCGAATCGTTGCGCGGATCGCCAATAATCGCAACGCCCTCTGCGTTGCGTTGCAGGTCGAGTCCGTCGGGGCTAAGCAGGAACTTCGCTGCGTCGTCGCGTTGATAGAGGAATGGATTTCCGGTCGGTCCGTCGCCGTATAGGCATTCTAGGTTTATTTGCGGGCTGCGCGCGTTGCGCAGTTCGGCTATGTTGGCGTGGCTGCGCAAAATTGATCGATCGGCCGTAATATCGTGAGCCACGAATTGACCGAAGATCGGCCATCCAGCTGCGGCATCGCCTAGCGAGTCGGGAGTGTCACCGGTGTCTCCGCAATCGCAGATGCCCCCTGCGCGGCCGAGCGCGTGCAAGAACTGTTCATCCGCCTGAAACGAAGGTAACTCGGGAAACATCCGGGCGTACGCGGTGGGGACAAGGGGCGCGTCAATTGCCACGGGGGCTGCCACTTTGGCTCGCGCGGGCGACAGGCAATGACTTCGTACGGATGCGTTAGGACGATCCATGAGCCATCCATTTTAACGCAGTCCTGGGCAAAGTCGTCCGCGCCATTTTCTTAATGCTGACGGAAATTCGATTCGCTGTTCTTTCGGGGATTCTCACCTTGTAGCACCGACTCGACGCCGTCGTGCAATCGTGAGCCCTGTTGCACGGCAAGCCGTTTTTCGATGCGAGTGTCGGGAATAAACCACATCAATGCAGCGATCACAAGAATGGCCTCGCCGATCCATGACGACCGCAGCGTGGCAAGGATTGCCACCAGATAGAGCACGGGCGATAGCTTGCCCTTCCAATCGCGCCCGATCGCTTGTTTCAGAATTGAGCCTTCGCCTTGCGAACGGATGATCGTCTGCTGAAGGATGTAGTATGCGATCGCGGCCATCAACAGGACCCCGCTGTAGAGTGCGGTGGGCGCCGCTTTGAAATGGTTCTCGCCCATCCATGCCGTGGTCAGCGGAAACAACGAGAGCCAAAACAGCAAGTGGAGATTGGCCCAGAGGATGCCGCCCGTCACTGCATCACATGCATGCAGAAGATGATGATGATTGTTCCAGTAAATCCCGACATAAACAAAAGTGAGGACATAACTGAGAAACACGGGAAGCAAAGGCAGCAGCTCCTGGAAACTGTCGCCCTTCGGTGGCGCCATCTCCAACACCATGATGGTGATGATGATGGCGATCACGCCGTCACTGAACGCCTCTAACCTTCCCGTAGACATCTACTCTCCGTCCGATCCCGAACCTGATCGGGCTTCCTTCTGGTTTGTTGATTATGAGACGACTCGGGCTGTTCCGTCTGCATAAATGCGACACGCAGAATTCGCTGGCCTCTGGGGCGCGCGCGTTCAAGGAGCGCATCGCTTTCAGCATCTGCTTCGCTGGTGGCGAGCTAGGCTGGGGGCTGACTTGCGGCGAGCAGCAGTAGCGCGAGTGTTTATGGCTTGCGTCTATGCGGTACGAAGCGGGGCTGGGGGTACGACGACCTCAACCAGTGCGGTGGCCACATCGTACACGAGGCCTGAAATTAGCCATGCGGCTGGCAGCGCGGGGATCGCGCGGAGAGCGGCGACGTCTGCGGCGACTGCTGCACGGGGATCGCTGACGGCTTTTGCGCCGAGTTGGCCTTCCTGAATTTGAAAATAGTGAGCCAGCATGGCGGGGTCGCCGGCCAGGCGAGTCATGCCGCAATCGGTGTGCTGAAGGATGATGACGTGAAACTCTTCCCCGCCGCCCGGAACCTTTCCGGCAATCTGACCGATTCGGCCGAGTAGAGCCAACTGCTCGAGCACGCCTGGGGTGAAGCGTCCGCCGATGTTGCGCAGCACGACGGCCTCGCCCGGTTTAGTTCCGAGGACATGAGCCGGATCTACACGCATATCAGCGCAACCGATGATGATCGCCTTCACATTGGGCATCGCGCCGACAAGGGAGGGCATTAGTGTGCCGGCCGCAGTCTGCCGACCGGCAAATTCTTGGTTGCGTTGTAGCAAGCCGTCGAGATTGCTCATGCTGATTCTCCGTGAGACTTACGCTAGTTTCGCTGCGGTTGAGCTGCTTGCCTGGACGAGCCAGAGTTTTGCGGCGCGGGTTTCTGTTGCGGCTTTGGCTGTGTGCTTGGCTTTGACTGCGGCGCAGGTTTTTGTTGTGGCTTCGGCTGCTGCGCAGGCTTGGTCTGTGGCGCCGGCTTGGGCTGAGGTTTTGTATCGGGACTCGGCTGCGGCCTGGGTTGTGGGCTCGGCCGCGGCGTTGGATTGGGTTTCGGCTGCGGTTTTGTATCGGTATTGGGCTGAGGCCTCGGCTGTGGGCTGGGCCTTGCAGTAGGATTTGGTTTGGTGCCCGGGTTCGGGTTGGTGTCCGGATTTGGTTTGGTACCTGGATTCGGGTTGGTGCCGGGGTTTGGTCTGGCACCTGGATTTGGCTTGGTACCCGGATTTGGCCTAGTGCCCGGATTCGTACCGGGATTCGGGTTGGTGCCCGGGTTCGGCTTTGTACCTGGATCCGGGTTGGTGCCGGGGTTTGGTTTGGTGCCCGGGTTCGGCCTGGTACCTGGATTCGGGTTGGTGCCGGGGTTCGGTTTGGTCCCCGGATTTGGCCTAGTGCCCGGATTCGTACCCGGATTCGGGTTGGTGCCCGGAATCGGCCTGGTACCTGGATTCGGGTTGGTGCCGGGGTTTGGTTTGGTGCCCGGATTTGGCCTGTTGCCCGGATTCGTACCCGGATTCGGGTTCGGTCGCGGATTCGGTTTTGGCTGCGGCTTCGGCGGATTCGGATTGGGTTTCGGCCGCGGTGGAGGATTGTTCGGGCCCCACGGTTTGCTGTTCGGAGGCCGGTTGTAGGGACGATTCGGCGGACGGTAGTTCGGCGGGCGATAGTGCCAATTGCCGCCGTATCCGGGACGGTTGTTGTAATACACGGGGCGCGCACGATACCAAGGGTGCGGGGGATGATAAGGATTGCCCCATCGCACCCATACGGTGTGATTGTAATACGCATGGCTGGATCCCCAATTCCATCCCCAACCGCCCCATCCCCATGGCTGGTTGCTGGCGATGAGCGCGCCAATCGCGATTCCCGCTCCGAACGTGATGAGAGATGCAGTGGCGACGTTCGGGCTGGGAGCGACGTAAACCACGGTGGGATCGTAAACCGGAACATAAACCACTTGCGGATTTGCGGGCTGGACTACGTAGATCGTCTGACCCGCCGCTGGCTGCTGCACTTCCACCTGATATTGGTCGCTGCTGCGCAACGCGCCCGAGGCATAGGCTTGGGCGCGAAGGCGCTGAATCGAAGCGGTGACCGACGCCTGGTCCGCCAAAAATGCATCGCCGATGGCGGCGTAATCGTCAATGTTCGCCGCCATCATAGTTACGACCTGAGGAAAATTCACGAGGGCGATAAACGCCGGATCGAAGGCCGCCGACTGTGCGGCGTCGGTGAGCGCGGTGCCGGTGAGATTGGAATTTTGCTGCAGCCAGTTATCAACATCGAGAATTTCCTGCGGATTTGTGCAGGCAGTGGTGATTTGCGCCAGCAGGGAGTCGGGATAGAGGGCGACTGGAGCGAGTAGCTGGTCCAGTTCTTCGGGAGTGGGAGGAGGAGAGTCCTGGGCGCGGACTAGCGGTGCGAAGTCTTGAGAAAATAAAAGTGCGATTAGCAGAACGACCGCGGTGAAGGCGCGTATTCGTGGCATGCGATTCCTCTGTCGGCTGCGAGTGACCTGATGCGTAGTCATTCTAGCACCACACGCGAGGCTGACTTCGTCGCGCGAATAAAATTTAGCTTGGCGGCTTGCGATGTGGTTCGAAGATGGTTCAAGTCACGGCAGAATCCTCCTGATAATTCGGTCAATCGCGTGCGATTTGCTGTAAATTGGCCACGCTTGAACAGGAGATGAGCCACGTTCTGAGATTTTCGTTCCTTGTTTTACGCTTTCTTTCGTGGCGTTGTGGCTTTCGGTGCGGATTGGCGTTTGCTTTCGCGACAGGCGCCAGAGTGCGGAAGAAAATGAGCGTGAGGTTTTCGGCACTATCATGACCGCGATCCTCACGCTGCTGGGCCTGATCGTCGGATTCAGCTTTTCGATGGCTAGCTACCGATATGACCAGCGCAAAGTATTGGAGGAGGCAGAAGCCAACGCCATCGGTACCGAATACGTCCGAGCGGATTTTCAGCCCGCACCCGATGCGGCGAAGATACGTGCGCTGCTCCGGGGATAATTCGATCAGCGACTTCCGTATTGCACCACTCGCGACGAGCAGGAGCTTGCGCAGATCGGGGCCGCTACCGGCCAACTGGAGGCCGAACTATGGTCGGCGGTCCAGCTCCCAACTGCGGCGCAGCCGGCAGCGCCGCTCACGATTGCCGACATGGAGATGAACGATGTATTCAGCTCCAAGGGATACACACAAGCCGCGTGGTTGAACTGCATTCTAAATGCTGCATGGTGTCTGATGGCGGCGATCGCCATCTTCTGCCACCGATTGATTGGCTATGGTACGCGCCGCGGCCGAGCGAGGACGGCGTTGCTTCTCGTGTTGCCCCTGGTCATCGCTATCTCCTTCACGCTGATAGCGGACATTAACAGTCCGCGTGGCGGCGTCGTTCGAGTAAAGGCGGAAAATCTAACGAGCCTCTCTCAGTCGTTGCGCGCTCACATTCCTAACATCAAGTGAAGGGCCGACGGATCACGGCTCAGCGCGGATTGGTTTCGTATCGGGACGAGGAGGGCTGGTATTTGATTACAGCTGCGGTAACGGACATGCTGGTGCCGGGGCGAAGTTCACCGGCAACCGCTGGGACCGCTGAGCTGGCTTGGCTCTAGTGACGAACGCCCCTCCCTGCAGGGAGGGGCTTCTCATGCAACGTAGCTAAATGCCTATCCGTTGGCGCATGAGGGCTCAGTCCGAGCCTTTGAATTTCTAACGCCGAAGCATGGTCGCGCGTTGTTACCAATCCGCATTCGGTGCAGACGTGCTCTCTGTGGGAAAGTTTCTTCCGATGATCCGCAGCGCAAGGACAACGTTGACTGGTCCCGCGGGGGTCTACTGGAATGAATCTTCTACCAGCGTTTTCGGCTTTGTAGGAGAGCTTATTCAAGAAAGATGCCCACGACGCATCCTGAACTGATCTTGCGAGAATCCCTCGGGAAAGACCTTGCACGTTCAGGTCTTCCACTCGACGAAGAACGTCTTGCAAGACCTGTGAATGAAGACTAGCTACATCCGGTCGTATGGCTTTGATTTCGCTCAGTTGCTTCGCTTGGGAGTAGCAATTGAGTTTTGCTCTTGCGATTCGGTAGCCGTCGCGGCGCTCTTGTAATGCCGCATGGTAGAGTTCGCGGCACACATCGAGCGTTGTCTGCAATCGCTCCCGCTGCTGGCGATTGGGATATAGCCGATACTTGAAAGTCTTTCTTGACATGATTTCTATTGCCCTTCTACCATTGGCCTATGCGAATTGCAGGTGACATTCGACACGGTAGATATTGTGTCTTTCAACTGCATGTCCATTTGGTCTTTGTGACGAAGTATCGCGGACGAATATTTGACAGGGACGCGATCGAACGACTGCGCGTCATCTTCAGCAAAGTTTGTACCGATTTTGAAGCACAACTGGTTGGCATCGATGGCGAAGACAACCACGTGCATCTGCTCGTGAACTATCCGCCCAAACACTCTGTATCGTCGCTGGTGAATAGTTTGAAAGGTGTATCCAGCCGATTGCTTAGACAGGACAGACCCGATTGGGCACAACGCTACTGGAAGGGTGTTCTCTGGTCGCCGTCGTATTTTGCTGCGTCCTGCGGCGGAGCACCGAATGCAATTCTGAAAACGTACATCGAGCAACAACGGACACCGGATTAACCGGCCTTATATCCCCGCCCTGAGGGGCGAGGTTTTACGGCCCGACGGATAAATGGCGCGCGGATGCGCCGCGTAGGGCGTCTTCGCCGATTATGCGTGGGCCGCGTATTCCGTTCTGCCCGCGCAGACCGAGTGAGGGCACTTGCAATCCACGTCAGGGATATCTTCCATCGTCTCGCACTGCGGGCTGCAATACTCCTCCGCGGTGACTTGACACGTACAAACCGGATGCGCGCATTTTTTGGTTTCGCTGGCTGCCATGGGTTCCTCCCTGTTCGGTGGTGAAAAACGAGAGTGTAGCAGTTTCCCTGGCGAAAGCCGACTGACATCTAAAAGAAATGTAGATTAGTCGTGGTATATCGGGTTATTGGAAGCTGGCCCATTGCTCGAAGCTTGGCAACTTCTGCGGTTACCGAGGCGGTGGTATTATCCGTCTTCGCAGCGTAGGTTTCTTGTGCCGATTACTCTCTTGCAGATTGCTTCCGGGCGAGAGGAAGAATGTTCGCGCGCTGAATCAAGAGATAGGGGCTGCGGGAATGAAACCAATCGGCCACTCTGGTCGAGAACAAAAAAAGGGCAAATAAATGACACAAATCAGGAGGCAACTATGAGCACGAACGCAGTCCGTGGTATCGAAACTAGCGTCGCGCCAGTTGACATGAAGTTCGAGATCGTCGTCATCCCCGTCTCGGATGTGGACCGCGCGAAGCAGTTCTACGCAAAGCTCGGGTGGCGGCTCGACGCCGACTACGACAACGGTAAAGACTTCCGCGTGATCCAGTTCACGCCGCCCGGCTCCGGGTGCTCGGTGCATCTTCGGCAAGAATGTCACCCCGGCGGCGCCCGGCTCCGCACAGGGTCTGTACCTGATCGTTTCCGACATCGCGGCCGCCCGCAAAGCGTTGCTCGATCGCGGCGTGCAGATCAGCGAAGTGTTCCACAACGAAGGCGTGTACGCGGGCACGGACGAGGCTTTCCTGTTTGGACGAGTCCGCGTCAGTGGTCCGGATCCCGAACATCGCAGCTACCGCTCGTTCGCTTCATTCAAAGATCCGGACGGCAACGGGTGGCTATTCCAGGAAATCACGGCGCGGCTGCCGGGTCGTATCGATCCCGCGGCGACGAGTTTCGCTTCGGCGAACGATCTGGCGAACGCGATGCGGCGCGCTTCGGTGGCGCATGGGGAGCACGAGAAGCGCATCGGCGCGGCGGATCCGAATTGGCCCGACTGGTACGCGAAGTACATGGTGGCGGAGCAGGCCGGGACGGAACTTCCGAAGTGAGTTGGCGAAGTGAACTGCTGAAGCGAGCTGGCGAAGTGAGCGGCGCGTGATTGCGCAGCGCGAAGGGTGGTGCGCAAAATTTCAAAAGGAGGATCACATGAAACGGATCGGTTTCTTGGTGCTTGCAGTTGGGACCCTGGCCAGTATTTTCGCTTACATGACCCACGCAACTGGACAGTCCTCCGATGAAGGCTCTTCCCCGATCTACGGAGTCAAAATCCCCGCCGGATATCGCGATTGGAAAATGATCGCCGTGGCCCAACTCGTGATACCACCCAAGGTTGATCAGTTGCGCGCTCAACTCGGCAACGAAATAGCAATCAAGGCGTTTAAGGAAGGGACGATTCCGTTCCCGGACGGCAGCATCATTGCGGCGATTCATTGGACTCGTGTTTCGTCAGAATTCAACAACAGCGTCCTGGACGGTCCATTCCCCGGCGCGCAATCTTTCGTTGTTGGCTCCCCCGTGAACGTTCAGTTCATGGTCAAGGACTCAAAGAAGTATGCCGCGACGGGCGGCTGGGGCTTCGCTGACTTCAAGGACGGAAAGCCGGGCGACAAGGCGCTGCACGAGAATTGCTTTCCGTGCCATGTGCCTGTGAAAGATCGCGACTATGTTTTTACGCATTACGCACCTTGATGCTGAAAACGGAATGGGATGTATCGCGGAACTCGAATCGTTCGCGTGCGAGAGGCAGATTACGAAAGGAGACTCACATGAAAACGACTCGCATCTTCGCAGCAGCGTTGCTGATCGTCGCAAGCGGCTTGGCGCTGCGCGTGGCGCGATCGCTGCAGATTGGCATCGAGCGCAGCGAACTGCAGCGGCATGATCTGAGCATTCCCGGACGCGAGGTCATCCAGGTGCGCGGGGATTTTCCGCCCGGAGCGGCGGTCCCTCGGCACACGATCCGGGCGAAGAGCTCGTCTACGTCCTCGAAGGCACGCTGGAGTTTCAGCTCGAGGGCCAGCCGCCAGTGACGCTCAAGGCCGGCGAAGTCTTGTTCGTCCCCGCCGGAACAGTCCACACGGCGAAAAACGTCAGCAGGGGCAACAGCGCAGCGTTCTCTACGTACATCGTCGAAAAAGGGAAGCCACTCCTCACGTTGGCCCCGTAGTTGTAGCGCAACTGCGAAACCGGTACTTCAGCGGCTGAAGCCGCTCTTCGTTTGCTCTGATGAGGTCGTCGGTTCCGCCTTTTCGCCATGGCCTCCTACGGCTCTGTAGCTCCTTGCATTTAGCCGCCATCTGGCGGCGTGGGTCCCACACAGCGCTACACACTAAAGCCATGACCTACAATTCTCGATTTTCATACAGACTCTGAAGTCACGACTGCAAATTTAAAAGCAAAGTCAACTTCGCCCGCCTAAAATTAGCAGGCGGCCGCTACAAATTCAAAAGCAAAGTCCAAGTCACAAGGCGTTCCCATCCCGCAAGGGCGGGATGGGCGCCGCAAAGTCAAAATCTCCTGCCACACTTCGAGGTGCGGAAGTTTGTTCGTCCAACCTAAAACCTGAGCGATCCACAGCTAGCCAGGGCCGGGTGATTGACAATCGCGGGGGAGTGGTGGAGAATTCCTCTTGGCGAACAAAAAGCGAAGATTGTGATGGCGCTTTTGGACGCTGACAATTGACCCGACCATGGCTGCCAACTTTGCCGCGCTGCGCTCGAAGGTGGAACTCGCTTTGGCGGGGCGCGTGGCTGCGCCGTTTAATTATCGCGACCGCCAGGAGGTGGTCACTGTTTCCAGCGGCATTCCGGAAATTGATTTATTGACCGGAGGGTTGCCGCGCGGAGCGCTGACGGAAATTTTTGGGCCGTCGTGTTCGGGGCGGACGAGTTTGCTGCTGGCCGCTTTGAGCGCGCGCACGGCGCAGGAGGAAGCTTGCGCGCTGATTGATGGCGGCGACGCGTTTGATCCGCATTCGGCGGAAGCGGCCGGAGTGGAACTGCGGAAATTATTGTGGGTGCGCTGCCGGAATGTGGAGCAGGCGCTGCTCGCGACGGATCTGCTGTTGCAGGGCGGAGGCTTTGGATTGATTGCCGTGGACTTGAGCGATATTGCGCCGCGGCTGGTACGGCACGTGCCGCTGGATTCGTGGTTCCGTTTTCGGCGCGCGGTGGAAGATACGCCGACGATTCTGATGCTGCTGGAGCAGGAATCGAACGCGAAGAGCTGCGCTTCGTTGGGATTGCGGCTGGAGGCGGGGGCGGCGGGGTGGTCGCGGATGCCGGTCGAGGGTGCGACGGGGCGCGCGGAGGATTATTCGCGGTTGCCTTGGGGATGGTTGCTCGAGGGACGGAGCGCGCGGGGGGAAGTGTCGCGTTCGCGGATGCAAAAGGGGAGCGCGGGATATTTTCGTGGCGGTTTTGCCGCGGAGCCGACGGGTGGCCAGCGAAGGAATTTTTAGGACGCGGATGGATTGGGATTTTTTCAGCCTGCCGATTGCAGCCAAGCGGAAATAACTGTTGTTGCGAAATCGGTTATTGCGAAATCTGGCGATGATTTTGCCAGATGAGGCAGTGCATTCGAAAAAATATGGCGTTTGCCGCTATTCACGTTGCGAATTTCATGGTGCAGGCGGTGCTGCGCGCTGAGGGTGAGGTGCGTGACAACGTTGAGCTGCGTGCTGATGTTGGGGTGCGTGAAAAGGCCGTGGCGCTGGTGGATGGGACTGCGCCGTTGATTCATGTGGTGGCGGCGAATGAGACGGCTTGGCGCGCGGGGATTCAATTGGGGATGGCGCAAACGCAGGCGCAATTGTGCGGGGTGGAGATTCTGCGGCGTTCGCGGGCGCAGGAGAAGGCGGCGCATGCGGCGTTGCTTGATCTGGGATGGTCCATGTCGCCGCGCGTGGAAGATCACGCGGAGGATACGATTCTAGCGGATCTGGCCGGGCTGAATTCTTTATTTGGCGCGGAGGAAACTATCGCGCGGGAATTTACGCGGCGCGCGGTGGAGCTGCGTTTGCGTGTGCGCGTGGCGGTGTCCGCGAATCTGGAAGTGGCCGTGCATGCGGCGCGCGGGTTTGCGGGTATTACCGTGATTCCGGAGGGAGAAGAGGCGCGGTATTTGAGCGGCTTGCCGGTGCAAACGCTCGCGCCTTCGGCGGAAGCTTTGGAAACGCTGGAGCGCTGGGGAATACGAACGTGTGCGGCGCTGGGGGCGTTGCCGGTGCTGGAATTGTCGGAACGATTGGGGCAGGAAGGAGTGCGTTTGCAGGAATTGGCGCGCGGGGCGCATGCGCGTGCGCTGGTGCTGGCCGAGCCGGCGGAAATTTTGGAAGAAGAGATGGAGTTGGATGATGCGGTGGAGGATCTGGAGCCTTTGGCGTTTGTGCTGGGGCGATTGCTGGATCAGTTGTGCGCGCGGTTAGCGGCGCGGGCGTTGAGTGCTGCGGCGATTCGTGTGCGATTTGATTTGGGGGATGCGTTCGAGAAGGATGAGCAAATTCTGAATGAAACTTTTCCGGTGAAACGGTATGGGGAAAAAACTGAAATTCGCGCTGCGGGAGTCAAAGCCGCTGATGGCAACGGCCAGAGCGGAACTTCAGCGGCTAAAGCCGAACTGAAAATGCGGGCAAATGTCGTGGCTAAAGCCACGACCCACAAAGATTCCCGGGTTACCACGCAAGCTCAGGATTTTTCTGCTTGCGTGAATTGTAAAGACGCGGCGAAAACTTATGAGAAGACTTTGAATCTGCCTGTGCCCATGCGGGATTCCAAAATGCTTTTGAAATTGCTGCGCTTGCAGTTGCAGGCGGACCCTCCTCTCGGCGCGATTGTGAAAATTACGCTGGGGGCGGACCCGGCGCGGCCGCGCGCGACGCAGCATGGATTATTTGTGCCCCATTCTCCGGACCCGGAAAAACTGGAGTTGACCGTGGCGCGGCTGGCGAAATTGGTGGGCGGCGCGAATATCGGTTCGCCGGAATTGACGGATACACATCGGCCGGGGGAATTCCGGATGAACAAGTTTTTTGCGCAGCCGAATGAAACGAGAGCGCGAGGAAGGACGGGCAAGAAATTTGTGGCTGGTGGTAATGACGAGCCTGCTGCTGTGCGCAGGGCGGCGACGGGTTGCCGGATTTTTCGGCCGCGTTTGGCGGCGCGAGTGGAATTGCGCGAAGGGCGCCCGGTAAAAATATTTTTTCGCGGATTGTATGGGCGGGTGGTGACGGCGTCTGGGCCGTGGCGGATTTCGGGGGATTGGTGGCGGGGGGATGCGTGGCAGCAGGAGGAATGGGATTTGGAGATTCGTTTGAGGGCGGGAATGCGGGCGTGTCGGTGTATGTGCCGGCCGAATATGCATGCGATCGCGCCGGTGCAGGATGTGAAAGTGCAGATGCGCGCGGGATTGTATTGCGTTTATTACGATGCGGCGTGCCGGAGTTGGTTTGTGCGCGGGATGTACGACTAAAGATGAATGCAGATGTACACCGAACTACATGCGCGCTCGGCTTTCAGTTTTCTGGAGGGGGCGTCATTACCCGAGGAATTGGCGAAGAGGTGTGCGGAGCGCGGGATGGCGGCGATGGCGCTGCTGGATCGCGACGGAGTGTATGGGGCGCCGCGATTTTATCTGGCGGCGAAGAAAATTTCGGTGCGCGCGCATATTGGGGCGGAAGTGACGTCGGCGGCGGGGTGGCGTTTTCCATTGCTGGTGGAAACGCGCGCGGGATATCAGAACCTTTGCCGGCTGATTACGCGCATGAAATTGCGAGCGCGCAAGGGCGAAGGGCATGTGTCGGACGAAGAGGTGGGCGAAAGAGCCGCGGGGCTGCTGTGCCTGACGGGAGGGAAGGAAGGGCCGCTGGCGCACGCGCTCGGGCAAGGCGGCGTGGAAAATGGATTGGCGTGCGTGCGGCAGCTTTGCGAAATTTTCGGGCGCGAAAATGTGTATGTGGAATTGCAGCGGCATTTTGACCGCGCGGAGGAAGCGCGCAATCATGCGGCAGTGGAAATCGCGCGGAAATTGCGTTTGCCGCTGCTGGCGACGAATGGCGTGTGCTACGCGCAGCCGGAGCGGCGCGAAGTGCTGGACGTGTTTACCTGCCTGCGCCATCACCGCACGCTGGAAACCGCGGGGCGGCTGCTGGGGCGCAATTCCGAACGCTATTTGAAATCGCCGGAGGAGATGGCGCGTTTATTCGCGGATCTTCCCGAGGCCATCGCGAATACGCAGCTGGTTTCCGCGCGCCTGCAATTCGATTTGCAGGATTTGGGGTACGAGTTTCCGAGATATCCGGTGCCGGACGGCAAATCGCAGGCGTATTTTCTGCGCGAGCGCACGATGGAAGGAATGATTTACCGCTACGGATTTCAGAACGAAAAAGCGCGCGCGCAGATTGAAAAAGAATTGGGAATGATCGAGCGGCTGGGGCTGGAAGGTTATTTTTTGATTGTGTGGGACATCATTCGTTTTTGCCGCGAGCGAAATATTCTGGTGCAGGGAAGGGGTTCGGCGGCGAACAGCGCGGTGTGTTACGCGTTGCGGATTACGGCGGTGGATCCGGTGGGAATGGATTTGCTGTTCGAGCGATTTCTTTCCGAAGAGCGCGGCGAGTGGCCGGATATTGATTTGGATTTACCGAGCGGTGACCAGCGCGAGAGCGCGATTCAGTATGTGTACGAGCGTTACGGAAAATTGGGCGCGGCGATGACTGCGAACGTGATTACGTATCGCGGGAAGTCGGCGGCGCGGGAAATCGGCAAAGCGCTTTCGTTTAATTCCGAAACGCTGGATCGTTTGACGAGCCTGGTGAGCGCCTGGGAATACAAAAGCGAGAACGACACGCTGGCGCGGCATTTTAAGGATGCGGGCCTGGATTTGATGCATCCGCAGATTCGCAAATTCCTGGAGCTGTGCGTGCAGTTCCAAGATTTGCCGCGGCACCTGGGCCAGCATTCCGGAGGCATGGTGGTATGCCAGGGGCAATTGGATTCGGTGGTGCCGCTAGAGCCCGCGACGATGCCCGGCCGCGTGGTGGTGCAGTGGGATAAGGAAGATTGCGCGGACATGGGCATCGTGAAAGTGGATTTGCTGGGACTGGGAATGATGGCGGTGCTGGAGGAATCGCTGGAAATTATTCGCGACAATTACGGCGAGGAAATTGATTTGGGGCGTTTGCCGGCGGATGATCCGGTGGTTTACGAAACTTTGCGCAAGGCGGACACCGTGGGCATGTTTCAGATTGAAAGCCGCGCGCAGATGTCCTGCTTGCCGCGGCTACGGCCGATGCGTTTTTACGACATTGTGGTGCAGGTGGCGATTATCCGGCCGGGACCGATCGTGGGAAAAATGGTGAATCCGTATTTGAAGCGGCGGCAGGGGCGCGAGCCGGCGACTTGTTTGCATCCGTCACTGGAACCGGTGCTGGCGCGAACACTGGGCGTGCCGCTTTTTCAGGAGCAGCTGTTGCGCATGGCGATGATCGCGGCGGGATTTACGGGCGGCGAAGCGGAGGAGTTGCGCCGCGCGATGGGATTCAAGCGTTCGGAAAAACGGATGAAGGATATCGAGCAGAAATTGCGGCGCGGGATGGAGAGGAAGGGGATCACGGGCGAAGTGCAGGATACGATTGTGCAGTCCATCACTTCTTTTGCGCTGTATGGATTTCCGGAATCGCACGCGGCGAGTTTTGCGTTGCTCGCGTATGCCAGCGCGTATTTGAAATGCCATTACCTGGCGGCTTTCACGGCGGCGATGCTGAATAATCAGCCGATGGGATTTTATTCTCCGGCGACGCTGGTGAAGGATGCGCAGCGGCATGGATTGAGGATGAGGCCGATTGATGTAACGTGCTCGGATTGGTTGTGCAAGCTGGATAAGCAGAGTGAAGAATTGAGCGTGCGACTGGGGATGCGTTATGTGCGGGGATTGCGCGTTGAGATTGCGGAGGAAATCGTGCGCGAGCGCAATGTGCGGGCGTTTAGTTCGCTGGATGATTTGAAATTGCGCATTCCGGCGATACGGAAAGCGGAGCTGACGGCGCTGGCGGAAATTGGCGCGTTGAATTTTATCGGAGGCGCGCGCGCGTCGCATCGCCGGGACGCGTTGTGGCAAGTGGAACGCGCGGCGCGCAGTGCTGGGCCGTTGCTTGAAAAATGCGAGCAGACGGATCTTGCCGCGGGCGCGGAGCAGGAGGCAAGCGAGCCCGCGACGAAGGCGACCACAGCGGAAAACACGACCGTGGTAAAAAAGCGACAGCGAATTCGCCGCTGTTACCGATGACGCCGGAAGAACGGCTGGTGGCTGATTTTCGCGGAACAGGGATGACCGTAGGCCCGCACCCGATGAAATATCATCGCGCGAGCATGAAACGGCAGGGAGTTCTGACGGCGAGCGAACTGAATCGTCTGCCGGACGGGACGCATGTGCGGGTGGCCGGCGGAGTGATTGCGCGGCAAAGGCCCGGCACCGCGAAAGGTTTTGTGTTCCTCAGCATCGAGGATGAAACGGGAATTGCGAACGCGATTGTGACGCCGCGTGTGTTTGAAGAGCACCACGTTACGATCGTGCATCAGCAATTTCTGCTGATTGAAGGGCAGCTACAACATCAGGACAACGTGGTTTCCGTGAAAGTGGAGAGTGTGCGACCTTTGTCCATCACGCGGGCGGAAACCACGTCGCACGATTTTCACTGAGCGGATCAGGCGCCGGCAGCGCTCTTGCGCATGGGAATGGGTGGGTTATCAGTGCGTTGCGTAGAAGGAGCTTCGGCTTCGCTCCGCGTTTTGAGTTGTTCTTCGGCTTCCAGCCAATCCGCCAGGTCATGGCCGGGCTCGCCGCCGCGTTCCAGAAAGATTTGATACGCCAGGAATTCAATTTCAGCCTGCGAGGGGACTTTCCTTGTTGCGTCAGACATGTGTGAACCTCCTCAGAAGCGCATTATACGCCTGCAACGAAAGGATGGCGTACAGAGAAGAAGGTAAATCCAAAGCGGCTACCCGCTCCCTGGGTTTTTCGCGGCGTTGCTTTCAGCTTCGAATGTTTACGAGCAGTTAACTTGCGATTTAACTTGCGGCGCTTCAACTTTCGTCCCTGCGACTTACGAGTGGTCAATTTGTACGCTGGGCGTCGCGGACTGCGGCGCGAGAGCTGGATTTCGCGTTCAATGGAATGGATGGCGTTCTCGGGGATGTCAATAAACTGCACGCCGACGCCCACTCCTGGGAGACAGTACGAGTAGACACAATTCTGGAAATGGTTGAAAGCGGAAGGGGTAAACTATCTTTGTTGTGACACAGGATCGTCCGGGAATGGGGCGGAATCTTGATTGTTTATGGGGCGATTTCCATAGTGGTGCATTGCGGATGCGTTGAATTGCGTGGGTTGATTGCAGGTGCTGTGAATGAGGACGTGCGTGATGCTTGACGCTGGGTTGCCGAGAGACGAAGCGGCGGGAGATGTGACGCGGCGAGTGTTCCTGTTTGGAGCAACGGCGGCGATTGTGGGTGCGGTGGCTTGGCGGTACTCCGGCAGGCGGCGTGCGGTGGTGAAAGCTGCGGTGGATAACCGGCCGGCGAACGTTGCGATCGTGGAATTGTCTGGTGCTGGCGCGAGGCAGGGAGTGTCTTCGGTGCCGAGAATTATCAAGAGTGATGATGAGTGGCAGGCGCAGTTAGGACGCGGCGTTTACGAGATTGCGCGCGAGGGCGATACGGAATTTGCGTTCAGCGGGGAGTATTGGGATTTCGATGAGCCGGGATTGTTTCGCTGCGTGTGCTGCGGCACGGCACTTTTTGGTTCAGCGGCGAAATTCAATTCCGGGACGGGTTGGCCTAGTTTCTTCGAGCCTGTTGCTGCGGAGAACATTGAGACGCGCGAGGATAGCAGCTTCGGAATTTCGCGCACTGAAGTTTCCTGCCGCAGGTGTGATGCGCATTTGGGGCATGTGTTTGACGACGGGCCGCCGCCGACGGGGTTGCGCTATTGCATTAATTCTGCGTCGTTGAAGTTCTTCAAGCTTGCCTGATCTCGCGCTAATCCTGCGGATGGCTGATCAGAGTAGATTGGCTGGCGACGCACAGCCACGTTCCGTTTTCTTTTACCCAGGAATCCGTGAATCGGCCGCGGCGCGAAATCGTTTTGCCTTTCTGCGTGCCTTTTTCGTGATACACCCCGGTTACGACTGCACTCCCGTCGTAAACCTGGACGCTCACGTTTTCGTTTGTAATCTGATCGGCGTCCAGACTGGCAGACTTAACACTGGAGAGAAACTGCGCCTTATTCATGAACGAGCCGTCGTAGTCGGTGTAGACGAGCGTACTGGATAGGAGCTGATCCAGCGCGCGCACGTCCTTGCTCTCTTCGGCCACATTCCAGGCCTTCTCGAGGGTCAGAATCAAGGTCTCATCCGGGCTAAAAGCGCGGCGGTCCTGCGCGGGTAGCAGCAACGCGGCGGCCAGTAGCGCGAAGCAGACACGTGCGGAGATTTTCATGGAACACTCCGAAAAAGAGCGACCGGAAATCCGCATTTACGATGCCTTGCTTATCGCATTTTGGCGGATTCGATTCAAGCGCGATGCGCGGGCGCTGTTCGATACCAGAGATAGCGGGGCACTTCGGCCATCTGCGGGACGAGGCGCGCCAACGGAAGCGGAATGCGCGTCAGCGATTTGTGCCGTTTTGTTCGATGAAGGTCAGGGCATCCATTACGGTGCGGAAGCCGCCGCGGGAGCCGAGCATATTGGTTTCGGCTTTGGAGTACAGCGGGCGACGGTGGGAAGAAAATGTCGCGGGGTTGAACGCGCCGCGGTTGGTGTGAAAGACCCAGACGTATTCGTGATGGCTCTTGTCGGCGTCGGAGGCGGAGATCACGGCGGTGTCAACCGTTGTGAGCGGAGTCCAGTCCGAAAAGCCATTGATATCGGTGTGGACGGCGTTCGGCATGGTGACGTTATAAAACGGCACGTCGTGCGTGAAGATGACCACGAAGTCCACTTGCGCGGGCGAGGGTGCGGGGCAAACTCCAGGGAAAGCCTTGCGACGGTTCTGCGCGAGCCATTTGTATTGGTTCGCGGAAAGGCCGTAGGCGGAAAAATATTGCGTGCAGTTGGCTTCTTCGCTACGCAACGCGGCTACTTCGGAATCTTCATCGCCATCTGGATCTGCGGGCCGATGCACGGGCGGCTTCGCTGCGCTGACGAGCGGAGCGCGAGGAGTCGTGTCGGCGACGGGTTGCAGGCTTGCGGTTGTTTCGATGGTCATGCTGCTGGCGTTGTTCGAATCGTCGCGAGCAGGTTGTGGAACGGAAACGGGGGCGTTGGAAGCAATCGCGACCGGAGCGGGATTGTTGACGGGTACTACTGCTGTAGCTTTCGCCGGAGCGACCGCAGCGGGCGTAGGCGCAGGTGTGGAGGCTGCTACGACTGGATTTGCGTGCGGAGCTGGTGATGTCGCGACGCTCACTGGCTTCGGCTGTGGTGCTGGGACCGGAGCTGGCGCCGGAGCTGGTGCTGGCGCTTTGTATGCGACTGCCGCGGGGGCGGGTTGTTCGACGATTACGGGTTCGCTCGCGATCGAAGCAGGAGCGGGACTTGAATTTTTTGCCATCACTGCTATTGCGGTGGCGCTGGCGGCGGTGTTGCTGACGGGTGCGGGAGCAACAGCGGAAGTAACCGCAGCGGGTAACGGCGCAGGAGCAGCGGCGGCAGGAGCAACGGCCGCGGACGAAAGCGTGACGGTCGGTTGTGGCGCAGTCTGACTTGCCGCGACTGGTTTTGCGACAGCCGGCGGCGGCGTGGCGCTCGCGACAGCCACTGGAGCGCTGGAATGTGTGCTGGCGGGCGCGTCAACGGAGTTGTCTGGAGCGCGCGTACCGCGACGGGCTGCGAAAGCAGCAGCTGCGGATTCCACGTCGTTCGGTTTTTCCACTGGCGCGGGAGGCAGCGCGGATTTCGGGAACGAAGTGTCCAGCACGTAGCCTTCGGTGCCATTGGCCGTTTCGATTTTTACGTAGTCCTTCACGCGCTCGACAATCTGCACTGGGTCGCCGCATTTGAGTTTCGCAGCGACGTTGAAATCGACGAGAGATTCGTACACCCAGACGCGATCTTCATTCGGCGCGCATTTGATATTTACGGTGCCGCCGGCTTTTGCCGATGGCACCGCGGCTGCGATCGTCACGAGCGCGAAGAAGATTCCAGGCGTACGAGTCATTTTGCCTCCGAAACTGGCGACTGTTGGCGTGGCCGGGTGCCGCGCGGGTTCCGACGCGACTCCGGGTGAGGAAATGCGCTGGCGCGAATGATGAGCGAATGATGCGCGAAGCGGCCGAGCGCTGCTGGACAACAAAACTGAGTGGTACGCTGCTTTCGCGGATTCGCGGAATCAGCAAGGAATAGAGGTCGCACGGCATTCCCCAGGATTCACCGCCATGAAATCGCCTAAACCTGCACTGCCAGTATGGGGACAAGCGAAACTCCGGGACAACTGACCGAACGTCTAGAAATGGGTCAGTATAGGACAGTTCACTTTTTCATCGCCTGCGGGGGATTAGGGCTGGCGGCTATTTTTTGTGGTGGCCGGCGCGGCGCTGTTTGTCGTAGCGGGCCAGGGCGGCTTCGATCACCGGGTAGGCGACGGCGGCGGGAAGGATTTCGTCCACTTCGACGATTTTTCCTTCGAGTTGTTTGTAATCCTGGAAGAACCTGCGAACCATGGCGAGTTTGTGGGGCGGCAGCTCGCTGGCTTCGTGGTAGGAGTTGTATTCGGGATCGGCGGTGGCGACGGCGATCACCTTGTGGTCGATGGTGCCGGAATCGATCATGGACATCAGGCCGATGGTGCGCGCGTGCATGATGGTGAGCGGGGTTACCGGGACCTGGCAGAGGACCAGGACGTCGAGTGGGTCGTGATCTTCGGCGAGCGATTGCGGGATGAAGCCGTAGTTTGCGGGATAGTAGACGGCGGAGTAGAGCACGCGATCCATTTTTATGATGCCGCTGGCTTTGTCGAGTTCGTATTTGACGCTGGAGCCGAGCGGAATTTCGATGACCGCCTGAAATTCGTGAGGGACGTGCTCGCCGGGACTGAGGTCGTGCCAAGGATGCATCTGAATTCCTCCAGAGAACAATTGTAGCGAAGTTGCGGAGCAGAGAAGCCGGTGAATTTAGCGCGACGTGGATTGCGCCTGAGATGGAAGCAGCGGGCACGGCATGCCGTGCCCCTCCTCGAACGGCAAGAAAGGTAGGTTGTGATTACGGTTGGTGGGGGGTGCCGCATTGGGCGTCTACTTGGGTTTGCAGCGTGTCGTCGAGGGTGGCGCCGCGGCGGGATTTCGCGGAGCAAACTTGATAGGCGGCGAATTGCAGCGCGCCGCGCAGGTCGGCGCCGTCGAGATTGGTGTCCGTCAGATTCGCGCCGTTTAATACTGTGCCGTTGAAATGCGCGCCGTGCAGATCGGCGCCCTGCAAATCGGCGTCAATGAAAATGGCGGTGGCTAGCTGAGCATTCTGCAGATGCGCGCCGCTGAGTTTGGTGGACCACAGATAAGCTTGCTGCAAATCGGCGCTATCGAGATTTGCGCCTTCCAGATGGGCCTCGCGCATATCGCCTTTTTCCAGATTGCCGCGGACGAGCGAAGCATTTTCGGCGTGGGCACCGTAGAAGCTGACGCCGTCGAGGCGCGCATCGAGCAGTTCGGCGTTGGCGAGCGAAGAATAAGAAAGATTGGCGCCGCGCAGATCCACGCGCGTGAGGTTCGCGCCGTCCAGGATTGCGCGGTCCAGGTTGGCGTGATTCATTTGCGCGCGATCCAGCACTGCGAATTTCAGATTGGCCTGGCCGAGATCCGCGCCGCGGAAATCCGCTTCGGACATGAATGCGCCTTGAAAATTCGCGCGGAAAAGATGCGCGCCCGCGAGAAAAACTCCGTACGCCTGCGCGTAACGAAAATTCGTGCCGTTCAGGCGCGCGCCACGCACTTCGGAAACCTGGTCGTCGGCGCCGGTCCAATTGGGTGGGCGGAGCGAGATGGACGCCTCCGTCAATTCGGCATAGGGATCGTAACCGACCAGCCAGAGAACGCTGGGCGCCCATCGGCGAATGCTGGCGGATGCGTATTGCGGTGCGCGTTGTTTATCGTGCGGAACCCCGGCGATGGTGCCGATGGAAAAGAAAGAGAGCACCACGAAAAGAGCGATCAATACGCTGGCGGGCTTGAGGCGTTTCAAGCGAGCGAGCGCGGGGCTTTCGGGTTTGCCTTGCGCGACCCAGCGTTCGGCGGGACGGCCCGTGCTGGTGGTGCAATATACGGCCGCGGCGACGGCGATCAGAATCAGCGCCTCCTGCAAAATCGTGCCGTGCATTTCCTGCAGGGTGAGGTATCGCGCCCAGAAAAAAAGCAAAACGAGCGGGACAGTCCAATAAGCGAGCAGGACCGAGAGACCTTTTTCGATCAGGCGCGTGGAAGGTGCGTCGGGATTCATCCAGCGGAAATGAGTGCGCAAGAGGCCGGTGATGATGCGCGGGCCGTTTTGTCCGAGCACGCGGCCGTCCGGAAAAACGGCGGGAAGCTCGAGGACGGCGTCCCACACGCGCTGCAGGTTATAGAGAAACCAGAGATAGATCGCGAGCAGAGCGGCGGGAGCGATGAGATAAATTTCGTCAGTGGGCGCGGCGGCAGCGGCGGCGGAGGAATGCAGATACGGAATGATTGCGGAATCGGTGAGCAGCTGGACGTCTTTTGTTTTCCAGATGGTGAGGCAGGAGAGCAGGCTAACGACGAAAGTCGTGGCGAACAGGCGCGCGGCAGTGACGGAGGTGCGTTGAAAATCCACGAGAGCATTAAATTCCAAAATTGTGGCGGGCAGGGATGCTTCGTGAAGATCAGCGCCGGCGAGTTGACGAGGCAACAGGCCCATGGCCGATTCCAGCGAAGCACCTTCCAAATTCGCGCCTTCCAGATTGACGCCGACGAGGCAAGTCTCTTGAAGATTGGCGCGCACGAGGCAAGCGTCGCGCAGATCGGCGAGCAGCATGTCGGCAGACTTCAAATTCGCGTCTTGTAAATCCGCATAGCGCAGACTGACGCCGATCAGCTCGCGGCCTTCGAGCTGGGCTTCTTGCAAATCGGCTTTGCCGCCGGTGGCGGCGTGGGAATCGAGCCACTCTTTGTGATTGGCGAGGGTTTCTTCGAGCGCCCATTCGGCCGCGTCGATTTTGGGGGCGTCTGGGGTGGGCTCGGAGGAGCCCATGAGTTCGGCGGCCATCATTTCGGAGCCTGGGACGACGTCTTTCTCGGGTTCGGTCAGCGTTAGCGCGATTGGGCCGACGTCTGCATGCGCGTGCGCGATGGCTTGCGAGCTGGTGTCCGTGTAGGCGAGCGGGCTCGCGTCCGGGTGAGTTTCCGGGCTGGTTTCCGGAATGGCCGGAGTTGCGACCGGGCTTGCTACCGCGCTGACTTCCGGGCTTAAATCGGCGGGAGAGCTCAAATCGGGCAGCGGATCTGGAATGTGCGCATAGGCGGGTGGGCTGGCGGCGCCGGCGGCACATACGCCGCTGCAGTGTGCGCGGACGGCGCATCGAGAAGGAAATTTTTGATCAGAAAATCCTGCAACACCGCTGCCTCGTTGGCCACTGGAGCTGCCGGCTCAGCGCTGGTGCCGCGGCGGTGCCGTCGGACGATTTCGGCGGCGCGAGATTCAGGTCTGGCGGACACGTCGGGCGGAGGGTTGAGAACCGCCGTCTTGCCGGCGTGAAAAATGGACTTGAAAATCGACCCCATCGGATAAACCACGTCCCCCGAAAAATAAACCCGAGCTACGGCGCAATTGCGGGAACTAGTCCCGTGCGCGCATTCACTATTTTAGTCTGATTTCAAGGTCGCTGAGAAGATGGTAGCGCGGACGTTTCCGAAATCATGCCTGTCCGATAGTGCAAGAGCGGTACAGCTGACCGCGGGTTCTTGTGGATATCGTCTATTCTGGGCGGCGATTTGGCTGGGCTGGAGACTTCGCGCGAGGAGGCTGGAGGCTTGCGCAGTTGACGGCTTGCGATCGAACTGACGGCTGCGCGGCGGCGGTTTCCGCAGTATCCTTATGTGTCGGACATACATATGGTGGGTAGCGGCGGGCGGGATTGCCGCTCGCGTGGGATTTCGGGAGGGAACGTGGACGCCAAAGCGTCGCCGGCAGCGAAAGCGCAGACACGCATCGAATCAGACAGCATGGGGAAAATCGAGGTCCCTGACGACCGCTATTATGGCGCGCAGACGGCGCGTTCGCTGATTCATTTCGATATCGGCCGCGACACGATGCCGCCGGAGCTGATTCGCGCGTTCGGCATTCTGAAAAAAGCGGCGGCGCTGGTGAATCAGGATCTGGGCAAGCTTTCGGCGGAAAAAGCGAAGCTGATCGTGCAGGCCGCCGACGAAGTGATCGCCGGAAAACTGGACGAGCATTTTCCGCTGCGCATCTGGCAGACCGGCAGCGGCACGCAGACGAACATGAACGCGAACGAAGTGATCTCCAATCGCGCGATTGAGATTGCCGGCGGCGTGATGGGCAGCAAGAAGCCGATTCATCCGAACGACGATGTGAATATGTCGCAGTCGTCGAACGACACTTTTCCGACGGCGATGCACATCGCGGCGGCTTCGCGCGTGGCGGAAGTCGCTGATTCCGGCCGTCGAGCGGTTGCGCGATGCGCTGGCGGCGAAGGCCGGGCGAGTTCGCGCGACGTGGTGAAAATCGGCCGCACGCATCTGATGGATGCGACGCCGCTGACGGTGGGGCAGGAAATGTCCGGATGGGTGAGCCTGCTGGATCGCGACGTGGAGCGGCTGCAGGATGGTGCTGCCGGGGCTTTACGATCTGGCGATTGGCGGAACGGCCGTGGGCACGGGACTGAACGCGCATCCGGAATTCGCGGAGCGCGCGGCCAAGAAAATCGCGGAGCTGACGGGGCTGCCGTTCAAATCGCATCCCAATAAATTTGCGGCGCTTTCGGCGCATGACGAAATCGTGTTTGCCAGCGGCGCGCTGAAGACCCTGGCCGCTTCGCTGATGAAAATCGCGAATGATGTGCGCTGGCTGGCTTCCGGCCCGCGCGCCGGATCTCGGCGAGCTGATGCTGCCGGAAAACGAGCCGGGATCTTCGATCATGCCGGGGAAAGTGAATCCCACGCAGTCCGAAGCGATGACCATGGTGGCCGTGCAGGTGTTCGGCAACGACGCGGCGATCGGGTTTGCCGGCTCGCAGGGAAATTTCGAGCTGAACGTTTTCAAGCCCGTGATGATTCACAATTTTCTGCATTCGGTGCGGCTGCTGGCGGATGCGTGCCGTTCCTTTACGGACCACTGCGTGCAGGGGATGGAACTGGATCTGGCAGCGGATCGAGCAGAATGTGAAGAATTCGCTGATGCTGGTGACGGCGCTGAGCCCGAAAATCGGATATGACAAGGCCGCGGAAATCGCGCATAAGGCGCATCATGAGCACACTAGCCTGCAGGCAGCGGCGCTGAAGCTGGGTCATCTGACGGCGAAGGAATTTGACGAGTTGGTGAAGCCGGAGAAGATGACGCATCCGTGATGAGCGTTGTGGCTTTCACACGCCGGGCGCCGCGTGTTCATTAGGCTTATGCGAGGTTGCTTAGTGGCACAGATTTTCAGCCGACGATGACAAATATTGCCGCAGCGACAGGATTTTTCTACTCCATGGAATTATCTAAGTCCTAACGCCGATTTACTTTGACGGGTTAGGTTGCAGGGCGGGGAAAAGTGATACACCCTCGGCATCGTCGTCGAGTTGTGAATTTCGTTTCGTTGCAAATGAGCGTAGGAAAATTCCGACGGTCCGCGCGTGCGCTTCCGGCGGCGGTTGGCGAGGGGGATTTCGATGGTGATTAGTGCTGCGGAAATTTCGGTCTTGTTGCGGGGGCAATTTTATCGGCAACGACCGGAGCGGGACGTTTTACCTATATGTTAAGGTTGGCGGGGATATTTAATTCCGAGCGAGGATATTTCACAGAATTTAACACAAGATGTCTTTGTTAGATCTGGTTAGTATTTCTGTGCGCGCACGATATCTGTATCTTCTTTTTTTACCGTTAGTTACAACTATTATGCAAATTGTGAAATCTTAAGTCTGCTTTCGGAACCTTATTCCACGGTCTTTTAATTTTACGTAGCAGGCTCGGTGCTCGCTGTTCGCGGCAACGTTCCGGGGAACTGCACGAGACCCGAAATCCACATCTCCGATAACGGCGGCGGTGTCCATGGGTTGATGCACCACCATCTGACATAGATCTTCTCGCTAAAGGTGGTGTTGTATGAGGCAAGGTAAACGGTTTGGGCTATCTGCGATCGAGAAGAGCGACCTGTGGCGCCGTTGGAAGGCGGGACAGGCGCTGCATGAGATGGGGGCGTGCGTTCGGCAAGGGGCATTCGTCTATTTTCTGTGTGGTGTCGCTGCACGGTGGGTTTGCTAATTAGGACTTGAGGTATACGTATGATTGAGTGGGAGACAACGTCCGGAGGTCCTGAATGCTCTGGTTCTTTGAATCTTTCTTTCCCGTGGTGTGGATCGCCTTTCTTCTCTATTGGGGGATCAAGTCCGCCGGTACCAAAACCACCCGTCGCGTCGAGCCGGCCGCCTCTCGCATCCTGCGGGCCCTCGCCCTCCTGATCGTGATCGTCCTCCTCTCGACAACTCGCATCCCGCTGCCCCGGCTCTACCGCCAGCTCTGGCCGTCTGGCATCTGGTCCTTCTCGGTTGGAGCTGCCGTCACCATCGCCGGCCTGCTCTTCGCCGTCTGGGCGCGCCAGCACCTCGCCAGCAACTGGAGCAGCTCCGTAACCATCAAGCAGGGCCACGAGTTGATTACCACCGGCCCCTATGCCTTGGTCCGTCACCCCATCTACACCGGCATTCTGACCGGGTTTCTTGGCACTGCGATTGCGCTCTCCCAGGTGCGCGGGCTCATCGGTTTCGTCCTGTTGTTCCTCGGGTTCTGGACCAAGCTCCGCATGGAGGAGCAGTGGATGCGTTCCCAGTTTGGGGAGACGTATGCCACCTATGCCCATCGGACCGCCGCCCTGGTGCCGTACCTTTTCTGATCGCTATGTGTCATGAGCCACCCTAACGCTTGAAATGGGTCCTCACAAATTCGATCCACCTCATGTCAAGACGCACAAGGCGGGGTTAGTACTGCACATGGACGAGAAGAGCGCTAATCAGGGTGCGCCGGGATAAACCGGCATGTTGGTGTGTCCAAGGAAGGCTGGCGTATTCAGTGAGGAAGAATCTCACCAGGGCAAAAGCCAGAGCCCTGTAGCTTGGATAGCAAGGAGGAAGGAAACTGAATCCTGAAAGCCTATCGACAAAGCCATCTTTCGGATGGTGAGCGAGTCATCGGGCCGTAACGAAAGTGAACGCGGAAATGGCCTCGAAACGGAAGCCCCAGAGGCCGAGCCTTCCTTCATGAGGCGAAGGCAACATGGATCGTCGCAGACTGACTGAAGCGGCGAGACACTCTGGCGGGGTTATAGCGACAGCACGATGACAAGGATGCGCTAAGCAACTGGAGAAGCCCTCCTCGTCCCGCTGAGAAATTGGCGGAGAAAAGGAAACCGTATAACCGGTGACACCGGGAAATCGGTGGAACGACGAGAGGGTGGCGGAGGGGTCTGTAGTAGCGGCGAAGCGGAGTAATGCCCGCGGAGCGAAGAGACCCTGCTGTTTGCAACGACTCCCACAAAAAGGAAGGCAAGGGTGAGATGACAAAGGCACCCATCTGTTTGCAGGACCTGAGAAGGAGTCTATACGTCAAGGCGAAGGCTGAACCAACTTGGCGTTTCTGGGGACTTTACGTGCATGTCTGCAAGATGGAAACGCTTCATGAAGCCTACCAGAGGGCAAAGAAGAACGATGGAGCACCGGGAATCGACGGTGTCACGTTCGACGCCATCGAAGAGAGCGGAGTGGAAAGTTTTCTTCAACAGATCCATCACGAACTAGTCCTCAACACGTATCGACCCATGCGGGTACGGAAGAAGGAGATACCGAAGGAGGGAGGCAAAGTTCGCATCCTTTCGATTCCTTCGATTCGTGACCGTGTAGTCCAGGGAGCCCTTAAGCTCATTCTGGAACCGATCTTCGAAGCTGACTTTCAATCGGGATCGTATGGATATCGACCCAAACGAAATGCACAGGAAGCGGTGGACCGCGTGGCAAAAGCAATCGTCGAGGAGAAGACCCGAGTCATCGACATCGATCGGAGCGCCTACTTTGACAACGTGCAGCACTCGCTGCTGTTCGAGAAGGTAGCGCAAAGGATAAAGGATGGAGAGGTGAAGCATCTTCTCAAGATGATAGTGAAGGCGACGGGGAAGAAGGGAGTTCCGCAAGGCGGGGTGATATCGCCCTTGCTCAGCAACCTCTACCTCAATGAGGTGGATCGGATGCTAGAGAAGGCAATGGCTACCACGCGACGCGGAAAATACACCCACGTTCAATACGCACGTTTTGCGGATGACCTGGTGATATTGATGGACTCCCATCCGCGGCATGGATGGCTCGTGAAGGCGGTAGAAAAACGGTTGCGACAAGAGCTAGCCAAACTCAACGTGACGATCAATGAAGAGAAGAGTCGGACGGTGAATTTATCGCAGGGAGAAAGTTTCTGTTTCCTAGGCTTCGAATATCGTCTCATCTTGAGTCGTAATCAGGTGTGGCGACCGCAGTACACGCCCAGGTTGAAGAAGCGTGCGGCGCTATTTGCAAAGCTCCGAGAGATCTTCCGACGATTTATGAGCCAACCCGTGGAGCGAGTGATCGAGTTGATCAATCCGATCTTGCGGGGATGGGTGAACTACTTTGCAGTAGGGCACTCCAGCCGGTGTTTCTCGTTCGTCAAAGACTGGGTAGACAAGAAGATTCGGAGGCACCTGATGCGCTCCCGGAAACGACCAGGCTTCGGTTGGCAAAGGTGGAGTAGGACGCGGCTCTACGAGAGGCTGGGACTTTATAACGGTTACCGGCTGCATCGACTAGGACCGCTGCCGAAAGCCTCTCCTGCTGGAGCGGACTCATAACCCTTGACTAGAAGCGAGCAGGTAAGCCCATTGCTGGAAATCGGCACGATGGGTTTGATGAGGCGGGGGCTGGAAAACGAGCTTACGGTTCGGCTAATGAGGCACTCCCAGAGGAAACCGGGAGCAACGGATAGGCTGTACCTTCGGAGTATCGCGCCAGTCCTCGACCCAACTAGGGGATGCAAGAGCCCTACAGGAAAGGAAGTAGCGAATCCATCCTGACCTTGAGTCTTGCAGGAGACATCGCGAGATGTGGCCTGAAGCGTAGACAGGGGCATCGGTGGGCCGGGTATTGAGCTTCGAAAAACGCAAAACCAGGATGCCGACTCTCTTCCTGATGGAGGAAGGCACCACGATGGTTCGCGATAATCGCGAGTGAGCCATCGGTCCTGCGTAGTCTTAGACCCCGCGCACGCTGAGAAACAACCTGCACGAGAACCGGGAGACCTCTGGAGTGCCTCGGCCCGCAAGGGAAGGAGGCCGGTCTGCGAAGGCGCAAAGCCACAAGGCAGACGCGCAGGCTCTGGAGGAGTCGGACCGCACCATACTATCGATGAACCAGACGAACCAAGAAGAGCAATCTTCGGCGGAGCCTGGGGAGAAAAGGGTGCGGGCCAAGGAGAACATCGTTTCCTGCAACACTCGCCCGACACAGCGCGGGGCAATCGAGTGTGCCAGGGATGGAGCGGTGTACGCAGAGCCACCCTCCTCGTCACGCATCCCAGGTGGGAGCCGTATGCGGGAAAACCGCTCGTACGGTTCTGTGCGGGGGGCGATCAGCGATGGTCGTCCCTACCGCAACAGTCTCCGCCGATTCCACGCCGTTGCCCCAATGGTTGTGGGCTCCTGTGACGAACTCCCCTCCCTGCGGGGAGGGGCTTCTCATGCAACGGTAGCTAAATGCCTATCCGTTGGCGCATGAAGGCTCAGTCCGGGCCTTTGAATTTCTAACGCCGAAACATGGTCGCGCGTTGTTACCAATCCGCGTTCGGTGCAGACGTGTTCTCTGTGGGACAGTTTCTTCCGATGATCCGCAGCGCAAAGACAACGTAGACTGGTCCCGCGGGGATCTACTGGAATGAATCTTCTACCAGCGTTTTCGGCTTTGTAGGAGAGCTTATTCAAGAAAGATGCCCACGACGCATCCTGAACTGATTTTGCGAGAATCCCTCGGGAAAGACCTTGCACGTTCAGGTCTTCCACGAAGATGGTTCCGTATTGCTGAATGATTTTTCGCGATTCTTTGTGCTGGAAATCACGATCGCTCTCAAAAGTACCGCATTGGGGAACACACCCTGCGACAGCTCCCGCTCCGGTTCCGCCGCCTGCCCTTCATCAAACGTTCGGTGATACACTTCGTTCGGGAAGACGACGAATCCATGAAACCACCATCGAACGTCAAGACGCCAGCGCAATACATCGCCTCACTCCCCGCCGATCGTGCGAAGACGATCGCGACGGTGCGCGCACTCGTGAACAAGCACATTCCGCGCGGCTACGATGAGTGCCTCGTCTGGGGCACGATCGGCTGGACGATCCCTCTGTCTCGATATCCAGACGCTTACAACAAGCAGCCGATCTGCTACGTCGCGCTCTCGTCGCAGAAGAACTACTGCTCGCTCTACCTGATGGGCGCGTTTTGGAGTGCGAGTCAGCTCGAGCAGCTGAAGGCGGCGTTCAAGGCGGCGGGGAAGAAGCTCGACATGGGGAAGTGTTGCGTTCATTTCGAGTCGCCGGACGATTTGCCGCTCGAAGCGATTGGCAAGCTGATCTCGGCGATTTCGAGCGAGAAGTGGATCGAGATGTACGAACAATCGCGCTTGATGACCAAGGCGGGGCAGGCGCAGATGGCGAAGCAAGGCGCCCCATCGGCGAGCAAGGTGGCTGCCAAGCGCGTCGCCACAAAGCGTCGGCGGTAAACTTTCCCAGCATGACTCGCCGATACCGGGCTTCAAACGTGAAGCTTCACCCTCAAGGCCTGGCAGGCGAATTCTCAGTGCCTGGGAAGTCGTGCCGGTTCAAACGGTCGATGCAACACCATCTAACCAGTTGATCGGCTGATACTTCCCCCTTAAGAACCAATCTGTCTGGCCGACTCGGCCGAAACCTAGCCAGGGTAACGTTCCGGCTGATCTGACCTTACCAGCGCTTGTAGCTTTTGTTTTCAATGCAAGGTGGGTTCGATCTGAGTGTTGCGTCGACCCATTGAGACCACCTGCGTAACCGGAAACTGACCCACCACCGCTTCGTGCGACAGGGCGAGCCATTTTCAAGCGAAGCGCCCGAATCTTCCGCGTCCAAAAGAAGAGCGCTAGCCCTCGACCGCCGTTAACGTGGCATAGGCACCTTGCCTGTGCGCCTTAGCGTTGGCGTCACCTCGATTTCGCCCGTGGAACAGCCACTCTTGGCTATGTGCTGTTGGTCAACACATTGCCCCACACTCCCGCCACTGCGGGCGTGATTTTCGCCTCTGGCGCGCCTACCTCAACCACACGCACGCCAAAAAAACTCCCAATGCCAACACTCCCCCCGCAACCACATCCAAAAAATAATGGTATCTCCCCACAAACGCTCCAGCCGCCACTCCCGCCGCCACGGCCAGAAACTCCACTCCCGCCACCGGCACATATCGCAACAACACCAATCCGCTTGCCGCCGCCGAAGCCACATGCGCGCTGGGAAACGTGATCGCCTGAATGCTCCCGCGATTCAGCACCGCAAAATTAATTCTGCGGACATTTCCTCGAACCGCCTCGGAGGACGAGCCTGCCTCCAGAGCGCGCGGCGGCATCGCCGGAACAAATATCGTTGCCACGAAACAAATATCGCTCGCCAGCAGCACCACCATCCAGTAAAAATCCACCGCGGCCCGTTGCCGCCACAAATAAAGCACCCCGAGGCCCAGCGGCACCACCGGATAGCACATCAAGTAAGCCAGCTCTAGAAAACCTGTCCACCGCGATTCCGCCGCCCGCAAGCCGTGCCGCCTCATCCAATCGAGAACGCGCTCATCGGTCCGCCCCAGTTGCTGTTCGATGCGCCGTTTCGCGCCCGTGAAGAATTGCCCCGCCTGCCAGTATGGGAAGAGCAACAGCGCAGCCGGCAGCCAATCGCGCAGCACCGCTGAAATCCGCGGTGGAAACGCAAATCGCGCCGCAAAGATGGCAGCCACCGTGGCGGCTGCAAGCAACGCGATGTGGCCGCGCCGTCGCAACTCCAGAGGCCGCGTCCAGGCGAACAATGCCAGTGCAACTGTGAAGCCGATTTGAATCCATTCCGGCGCGCGCATCACGCTCCTTCAGTTATCCCTGCAGTAATAGCCTACCGTGCTCAGGGCAAGCCCGCAGCGTGCATCATGCACAAGCAAACACGGACGCCATAGCGCTCCTCGCCTTCTCTCACGTGCCGCGACGGATAATCCAGGCCGGCCCACAGTGCTTTCCACCATCCCATCAGTCATAGCGATAACTGCCACAGGGTTTCCGAAACGCCTGCCAGTGGTTGATTAGTTCCATAAAAGGAGTCAAGAAAAAAACACTTGTCCTGTGGCCGGAGTTTTTCTTGCCGTCCAGCCCACCTCGTTGAGCAGGTTTGTTCTCGCCTTCCGTTCCGGGAGCTCGGGTCGCTACCAGCTTCCTGTAGCGCTTTGGGTTTTCTCTACCAGCGGTTTTCATCGCCTCTGCGCGACGAAGCTAATCCGTTCTGAGACCAACAAGCAGTACGGTTGTCAGTTGGCAACCATGGTTCCATTGGGGACTCGTGGCCCATAGCTTTTTCGGGTCATCCGAGGGGGACTAGGGTCGCGTGAGAGACTGAGGTGCCCGAAGCACGCAAAGCCTAACTTATCAGCTGAGACTCGCCCTCGAACCCGAGGGTCTCAAGAATCGGCGTGGCACCGCTGGAAAGAATCCCAGGGATGGAACGGATCGGCTCGAGACACTCAAGCTGTTTGTGGTTTCAGATGTTGGGCGTCGAAGCGCTCTCCTTTCTTCCCAATGGTCAAAGTGATGGCGGCCATCTTGCGCGCCAGAGTCAGACGCGCCATCTCCGGCCGGATTCCCTTGGCCACCAAACGATCGTAAAACTCCTGGAACGGTCCGGGCTTGGCAGCAGCCACGGTGGCGGCACTCTTGAACAAGTTCTTCAGATCGTGATTGTGATTGCGATTCAGCCCGCGAATCGAGACCGGCTTCTTGGCACGCTTCAGCTCTCCATTGACACAGCGGTGCTCGGCACTGCTGTAGGTTTCAATTCCAAACCCGCTGTACGTCCAGAGCTGTCGCTTGGTACGGAACCGGTATGGTGATGGCTTTCGTTTCGATCGTGCATTCCATCACCAGCTTGCCCGAGGAATTCAGAACCGCGATGGAGATCGCTTCCTTGTGCACATCCATCCCGATATACTTCACGCTATCCATTGAGGGCGCTCCTTTTTGTTGTGGGTTTGAGGCCGAACACTCCAAACCTACTCCAAAAGGGGCGCCCTTTTATATTGCGTCGCGTAACCGGACATGTCCCGTATCGCTCCCGAGCAGGATGTGGACTTGCTCGAGCGCCGAAGCTGTGACAGAAACGACATGAAATCGGCAAGAAAGGTTCCTAAATCGTCCCCTCGGATGTGCCATTCCTCCCGGCCCTACATTCGTGCGCCTTCCGCTTTTCGTCGGTTTTGGCGCTGGAATTTCCATCCGCCGGAATTCTCGCTTAAGCTTTTCGAAAAATCCGCGCCGGGAAACCTCTACTTGTTGAGCTTGCTCTCAAGATCCGGCACGAACATCAGCTGCGCGCCCGGTTCGATCTTTCGCGCGCCCCTGAGTGCCGTGTCCCATTCCTGCCGCGCCTCTTCCTTTCGCCCCATTGCTGCGAGCGCATCTCCCCGCGCCTCGTGCCCCAATATCGAAGATGGATCGATCGCCACCGCCTCGTCCGCCAGCGCCAGCGCCAGCGCTGCGTCGCCGGACCCCGCGGCTGCGGTCGCATTCTGCGCGCGGCTCAGCGCCGCCGCCTGCGTCAAATCGAACCGGCCGCGGTAGATCATCACCGCGTGGTCAATCGTTTCTTCTGGCTTCGCGCGTCGAAACGCATCGTACGGATTGAGCGACGCCGCCGGCCACTCGCATCCCGACAGATCCCCCGCGCTCACAATAACGGCGCCTTCAATCACCGCCGGCACGTTGTCCGCCCCTCCCAGCCCGGACGTATCCGCGGTCGGTAAATGGTGACAATTAATCCCGTAGGTCTCCGGCTTCACCTCAGGATACGCAAAATAGGCGAACCAGCACTCTTCTCCTGGATGCCGCTCCTGCCACGCTCTCACCTGGAAGAGTTGCTGCGCCCAATCCGAGTTCGAATCGCTCAGCAGCTTATGCACGTTTGCCGGCCCGCCCCATGCTTCGTTCGCGTAGGCCATGGCATTGGGAAACGCCGCGAGCGACGAACCCACGTGCGCCGCCAGCACCAGGCAGCACACGGCGAACCACTTGCGGCTCGATGCCGCCAGCGCCGCAGCTCCGCCGCCGGCCAGCACGAACAAATACGCGTAAAACGGCAACAGGTGCCGCGCTCCGATGTTCATCCCCGATACCATCGCCACAGCCAAATAGAACAGCGCGGGAATTAGCAGAAAATCCACTTCGCGTCCCCATTTCAGTTTCCGGGTCGCCGCCGCATACATCGCCAGGCCTGCCAAGGCCAGCAGTCCGAGCGTCGTCTTGATCGCGATCACCGAAGGGAAATACCACCAGACGCCGTGTGCGATGTTCCGCCCAAATATGAATGTCGGATAGAACAGCGCCATCCGCCCGACATCCACCAGCCCGATCAGATAAGACTCCGGGAGCAGGTGCAGCCGACTCACAAGATTGATGATCCACGAAACGTGCGGCCCTAGCGGCGCCACATAATTCCCGAGTGTCGTGCTCATCTGCAGTCCCGCGGGACGCGCCGCGTAACGAAAACCGTAGAAGCTCCACAGCACCAGCACGCCGATCAGAATAATCCCGCAGAACGCTCCCGCGAGGCGCAGCGCCTCCCGCGCCCGCGTTCTTTCCTCCGCCGCGGCGATCTCGCGCGCGATCAGCAGCACGAGGATTGGCGCCAGCATCACTCCGGAATGCTTGGTCGCCAGTAGGAGGCCCGCCACCACGCCGGCCACCACCAACCGCTTCGCCGTCGGGTGCTTCACGTACCGATGGAAACACCACGTACTCGCCAGAAAAAACAGCGAGACGCCGATATCCGTCGTCACCAACGCCGAATGCGCCAGAACGTTCGGATCGAACGCAGCCAGCGTCAGCGCAAAAATCGCCGCCCAGTCCCCGAACGATTCCCGCGCGGCCAGGAAAACCACCAGCGAAAGTGCCACGGCCAGGAGGCCGGCCGCCACCCGCATCTCGAAAACCAATTGGTTCCGATCGCCGTCGTTCCGCGCAAGCCAGTCGCGCCCGTCCAGATACGCCTCGGTTTTGAAGTCGCGGCCTTTCAGCTCCGGCACCCAGAGAGCCTGTCCCAGCAGCGGTGCCGTCGCCAGCAGCTTTACGAACGGTGGGTGCTCCGGGTTCAGTCCGTAGTCTTTGGTGTGCCACATCATGTAACCGGCAAACATGTGGTTGCCTTCGTCGAACGTGAGCGATTCGCGGTGAACCATCGCCAGCGTCAGGACCATCTGTGCTCCGATCAGCCCCGCCACGATTCCCCACAGCATCGATCCGGAAAGTTTTGGCACGTTCTTCCTATCCCTTGAAATTCACGCGGACATCTTACGTCGAATGATCCGTCGCGTGCCGCATCCCTCACGCGGCCGGGTTCTGATAAGGATCGTCCGGAAAATAGCAACTCACAATCAATTAACACCAGAGCACTATTCGCTAGCGCGGGACTTGTCGGATTATTCCGCTTAGCTCGCACACGATTCTGTTGACCCTTTCTAGGGAGTGGTACACTCCCGGTGGGCCTCCTGCAGTCGTAGAAGGCAATCAGCAACCGCCGAGAAAATTAGACTATTGGTGTGCATTTATGTCTGCACCTCAAGACCATCTTCCAGTTGGTGAGAGCAACGCTCCGCTGTTCCTCACAAAGCGTTCTTCTGCGGCGCGAACGGCCCTCCTGGCGCTCCTAGTCATCCTGGTGTCGTACCTAGCTGCTAGGCTGGGTGCCACAATGGTTGTCTCCAGTCTGGGTCTTTCGGTACTCTGGCCGCCGTCCGCGCTGTTGGTGGCAGCGATGCTATTGGTGCCGCGCAGGAACTGGCTGGTGCTTGTACCGGCAGGGCTGGCGGGAGCCGCCGTCGAGAACTTGCAATTAGGTTTCACGCTCGGGGCGACTGGCCTGTTTTTCTTTGCCAACACAGTCGAGTTCCTCATCATCGGGTAAGGTCTCGGGTATTCCTTCGACGGAGTCCCGCGACTAAATAGGTTGAAAGCGCTTGCTAAGTATTGTTTTTTCGCTGCATTCCTTGCGCCGCTTGTTAGCGCATTTATCGGTGCCAGCGCGTCATCAGGTTCGTACGCGGTTAATTGGCGAATCTGGTTTTTCTCCGATATGCTGGCTTTCCTAACTTTAACTCCGGCAATCTTGAGCTGGGCTAGCGCAGGCCGTGTCTGGATTCACAGGTCCGTGCGTTCGACAGTGGAGGCAGCCGCGTTGCTCGGCACTCTGGCTATTTTGGGATATTTGGTTCTGTTAGCTCCTTGGAAAACGCTGCCCTCCACGCTCTATTCCTTCGTGCCATTGCTTCTATGGGCGGCCTTGAGATTCGGATCGTTGGGCGTTAGCAGCTCCATGATAGCTATTGCATTTGTGTCCATTTGGGGAACCATGCATGGGCACGGTCCCTTCACAGGGCCAGAACCTATGCGCAATGTCCTTTCGCTGCAGGTGTTCTTGATATTCGCTGCGGCTCCCTTCATGGCGCTTGCTGCCGTAGTGGAGGAGCGTGCGAGCGCCAGGCTTGTTGAGAAGGAACTGAGTCGGCGGCTCATCTCCGCGCAGGAACAGGAACGCATCCGCATCGCCCGCGAGTTGCACGACGATGTTTGTCAGAGGCTCGCGTTGCTCTCGCTCAAGATTGCGAAGGCGGCCAAGTACGATGGCTACGGACAGGTATCCGTTGCTAAGCAGTTGGAACAGATTCGGCAACAGTGTTCTAGTCTAGCGAGTAACGTTCAAGCCATATCCCATGAACTCCATCCTTCGGTTTTGGAGCACATTGGTTTGACCGCCGCAGTCAAGAGCTATTGTCGGGAAGTCGCCCAGCAACACGGCGTGGTTGTCGAGCTTTCCGATAGCACTCTATCTGGCTCCTTGCCCAAAGACGTGTCGCTTTCCGTTTTTCGAGTGGTTCAGGAAGCTCTACGCGATGCAGTGAAGTACAGCGGTCAAAAGCACGTTAAAATTCGTTTGCAGGAAAATTCCGGACAGCTTGAACTCGAGGTCAGTGACCAAGGCGTCGGATTTGATGTAAGAGATAAAAGGAACAGGGCAGGACTGGGGCTGGTCAGCATGGCTGAACGAATCTCCCAGGTGAACGGAATTTTCAGCATCGATTCCCAGCTAAATGTTGGCACACGGATTCGCGCACGCGTCCCACTTGCTGCAAAGGCGAAAGCCATGACCAACGCTGCCATTTGATACAACCTTGGTCAGAGAGCCGGTTAAGTTAAAGACGGCCGCGTCCTGATTCGTTACCGGACACTTGCCGTACTAGGACCCAAAGGTCCGATTTAACCTGGCGTTACCGGACAACCTCGTACGACTACTCGCATCGCAATCTTGGCTGCCGTTTGTCTAATTATCGAGAGAGTTTGACGACGAACTGGTTCTCCCTTGGTTGCGTTGGAGATTGGTGCTTAGCTTTGATTCTCTTATCAATCGTCTAATGCCGATGACGGACCAACTTTTTCTCTCCGAAGCGTCAGCAACAACCGATTTCCTCTGCTTCTCATACCCATAGACTTGGGAATTCAACACGCTCGGATCTTCCCCTTGCTCCCAGCGGCGATCAGTTTCTTTGCCGACCGGAACCAATTTGCCAGCGATTATTTTAGCTCTCAGCAAGAGGCCCTGTGTTGTGCCAATGCATGGCGTTCCGTCGGGAGCCAGTGATTCCTTTTCCGCCTTACCTAGGTAGTTGTGCAGGACGATGCGAAAATAGTCTGGAATCACCTTATCTTGGTTTGCTGTTGGCCGCAGTGCAATGTGAAAATTTCGCCTATCCGCTAGATTCACGCCCGTAAGCGATTTCCACTTTTTGCGATCAGATTCTAGGGAATTATGAACAAACAATTGGAATTGTCGTAGCCTGCGGGATTCCAAATCACCCCCTACGGAATTCGTCGCGAAAGAAGCGTGCAGAAGCCAAACGTGCGGAAGGACAACGTACAAACCGAGCGAGCGGATAACAGCTTGTGCTAGTGTCAGTTCGGTTGCGCGCTAACAGGCGGGGCAGTAGCAGGCGCCGACGGCGTCGCCGCAGCATTCGACGCGACTTCCTTCACCACTTGCGCAGCCAGCTTCTTACTCACCGGACAGGACGTGTCGTTGATGCGGCATTGCGCCAGCGTCAACGTGCAGCCGCAGTCGCAGCTTTCGGAATTCATGCGCTTCAGCGCGGCTTTCTTCTGCTCGGGATTCAGTCCGGTGAAATCCACATTGGGCAGCTCGGTAGCCAGAACGGCATTCTTCAAAAATATCTGCCCGGTATCTTCAAACGTTTCGATCGTCGCATCCACCGGCAGTCCCAGTAGCAAACGCACTTCGGCTTCGTACAGCGCGTTGGAAAAGAGCCCTTCGTGTTTCTGCACCACGTTGCCGTCAGGATTCACCACAAAAAGCGTCGGCAACGCCGCCACTCCGCCATATTCAGCCACGATCGCGCGATCGGCCATGACGATCGGATAATTGATTCCAGCCTGCTTGGCAAATTTCTTCACGTCGGCCGGATCGCCGTCATCCACAGATACGCCCACAACCTGCAAACGATCCTTGTAGCGATTCGCCAGATCAATCAGCACCGGAATCTCCGCGCGGCAAGGCGGGCACCACGTGGCCCAGAAATTTATGAATACGACTTTGCCTTTCCACGCTGCGGTAGATACGGGATTGCCATCAAGATCGTTCACCAAAAACGCCGGCATCGGTTGCGGATGGCTCGCGAATCTCACGACGTGATCCTGCGGTGAATTCGCTGCGGATTTTATTTTGCTTGCGGCAAGTACGGATGACGCCGAGGCCGCTGGCGAGGCAATCGCTTTCATTACGCGCGGCTGCTCCGTACGACTCGCAGCCAGTCCAATCGCCAGCCCTGCGAGTCCCGCCATCATCGCCAGCACCAAAATAAACGACCGTTTCATTTCATTCGCCGCCCTGCAGCTGGCACTATTATGGGCTAGAGAGATTCAACGGGCAAGGCGCGAAGCGAGTAGTATTGCGCAAAAAAGCGTGGGGCCAAGAAAAAGCGAAGCGGATTCAATCCGGGACGCCAATTCCCGAATCGGTGCGGTTCCGCGATTTCGGTTTCGCGTGCGCCCCACTTTTGAGAGTTAAGTGCTTGATAATGCATTCAGTTTTATTCCTCCCCGCTCGCGCGCTTGCGGCACTCTACTTGCAATAGGTACGGCGTGGGTCGCGCTCCAACACGATCCGCATCATCCAGTAGGTGGGGAGAAGAGGTCTCACTTGCAGGATGGTATGGGTCGTTCAATCAAGACATGTCACAAGTCTCTTGGATTGAAGGCGTTGCAATCTACGCGCTCAGCCAATCGGTACTAATTGGCAGGAAGAGAATATCGTGGCGTTAGGCCCAAGCCCCGGAGAGCGTCCTGGACCGAGACCAATACATCTGCAACCAGGCTCACCTCATCGATGCTTTCGACGCGGCATACAAGTTCCATCAGGTAGCCTTCGATGTTTCTCAGGAGCTGTTCGTTGGTCTGTACTTCCATGTCATCTCTTCGGGAGCGACGATTTAATACGAATGGAATAGATAAGTCAAAGCGAATAACAGCAATTGTGCCGACGCTTCGCGAATACCCCGCGCTGCGAAAATGCCTCGCTAAGAAAGTAGGGCGGAAATGAGAAGGCAGGGGCTGGCTTAGCACGCTACCTCTTGAGCCTCTAGCACTCCTGCCAAGGGTGTCGCCTTCTACATTACTGCTTGTACAGCTCATACTTCGACGCATTGAGCGGTTGAGTCATGGGGTCCAGCGAACGTGACCCAACCGGCGCCTGGATTCCGCGTGCTACATCATTCACGGTGTAGCTTGCTTGTAATCACAGCGTTATAGATTGACCAAGCCAAAGTCCGTACGCCCCCGCTCAGTAATTGCGGAGGGCGGAATGGCCAAGAAAATCCTCGTGGCGGACGATAGCCCAATCATCAGAAAGATGCTCTGCCGAATATTTGAAACCCAAGAGGATTATAATTTGTGCGCCGAAGCGGAGAACGGCGCAGGAGCCATCGCGTTATCCATCAAGCATCGCCCCGACCTAATCATTCTCGATCTGGATATGCCAGTAATGAACGGAATAGATGCGGCACGCGAGATCAAACTAGCTCTGCCCGGTGTTTTTATCATTCTCTTTACGCAATATGGCGACCTCGCCACGGGACCTGCGCTTAAGAATTTGCCGGTGGACCGAATCGTGTCAAAAACCGACAGTTTTTTACTGCTCGGGCATATCCGCTCGCTGACTTCGGCTTAGAACTAGAGAGCGTATGAAAAGTTCAACTCCTCCAGCGCACCGTTGGCGGGATGTTGTGCGCAAAGGCAGAAGTCGGCTGTTTTGGGCAGTTTTGCCAACGGCCAAACGCTATAGTTTGGACGGTAAGAAGAGAACGCATGACGGATTTGCAGGGACTGGGGCCGCGGGCGTTCTCGCCCTCCCCGACGCAAGGCTGGAGAGTGAAATGAAGATCATTTGGTGCGCAGGGGGTTGCAAGGCGCCGATTGCAGAGCCGGCGTCTAAGCCAGGCTCGACAGCTTGGCAGGTGCGCATCGCGACCTTTCTTGACCAACGATGTCCAGTGGTGTCCCTGCTGTAGTTTCGGGAACTCGGTGCAGTCGCGGGAAATGACCTAACGCAATGGTTTTTCTCAGTGCCAACAGCAGTAACGCCTAGGCCGAATCACCGCAGCGCGACCTTTGGGGCCCTGGATCCCAAGCCGGGGCCCCTCTTTTTTTCTGCCCGCTCCTCCGGTCGTTTTCCACCACCTCCCGCTTCAATTTTCCGCCCATTTCGTGATAGTTTCTCGCCATGAATACTTCACTAATTCTCTGCCTCGCCTTCGCGATCGGTGCGATTGCCGGTCTGCGCGCGTTCACCGCTCCTGCCGTCGTGTGTTGGGCCGCCCATCTTGGCTGGATCAACCTGCACGGTTCGCATCTGGCATTCCTGGGCTCTATTGTGACCGTCGTGATCGTCACGCTGCTGGCGATATTCGAGTTGGTTAACGACAAACTTCCCAAGACGCCGAATCGCACCACTCCCGGCCCGTTGGGCTTTCGTATCTTGACGGGCGGGCTCAGCGGCGCGGCGCTAGCTATTGCTGGTGCGCAGGTCGTGCTGTTGGGTGCAGCCGTTGGGATCGTAGGAGCTTTCGTCGGAACGTTTGGCGGCTACCAAGCGCGCCACCAAATCGTCACGCAGCTGAAAGTTCAGGATATCGTTGTGGCGCTGGTGGAAGATTTGATCGCAATCGGCGGCGGGCTGCTACTTGTTACTCGGTTCTAGTTTGCGCAGCACGGGAATACGGGCCTCGCGCAGCACGTGCTCCACAATGTTTTCGCGCAACCGCGAAGCGTCGTAATCGATGTGCAGGTAGTTGGTCTTCTCGTCGAGGCGAAAACCCTTCAGGCCATAAGTGTTTGCGAATGCGCCCAGTGCGCGGAATTGCTCAGGTTTCAAGTGGCCTTGCAGTTCGTAGGTAACCGTCATCTGCGTCATGCGTGGGATTATAGCAGCTGACGCGCGCTGCGCGGTTTACAACTTGGTCCGGCGCAGGCGCAGAGCATTGGTGATCACGGAGACCGAACTGAACGTCATCGCCGCGCTCGCAAGTATCGGGCTGAGCAATAGTCCGAAAAATGGGTACAGGACGCCTGCTGCGATGGGCACGCCGAGCGAATTGTAGGCAAACGCGAAGAAAAGATTCTGGCGGATGTTGCGCATCGTGGCGCGGCTCAGCGTGCGAGCGCGCGCTAGACCTCGCAGATCGCCTCGCAGCAGAGTGATTCCGGCGCTTTCGATCGCCACATCCGTGCCTGTGCCCATTGCGATGCCCACGTCGGCCTGCGATAGTGCCGGAGCGTCGTTCACGCCGTCACCGGCCATCGCCACGATGTGTCCTTCGGCTTGCAGCTTCTTCACGATTTCGTTTTTCTGCTCCGGCAGCACGCCCGCGAAAACTTTTTCAATTCCCAATTTTGCGCGCCACCACTTCCGCTGTTGCGCGGCTGTCGCCCGTCAGCATCACGATGTGGATTCCGTCTCGACGCAGCTGTTCGATTGCTTCCGCCGTCGTTGATTTGATGGGGTCGGCTACCGTGATCAATCCCGCCGCTTTGCCGCCGACGCGACGAACATCACCGTCTCGCCATCAGCTTCCCGTTGCTCGCGCTTTTTCCTCCAGCGCGTCCAGCGGAATTTCAGGTCCGCGAACAGTGCTTGATTTCCCAGCGCTGCGGCTTGCGCGTCTACTTTCGCCAGCACGCCTTTGCCCGTGCGCGACTGAAAATCGCTGCTCTCGCCCGGCCCGATCCCCGTTCCTTCGCGCGCGCCAGAATCGCCGCGGCCAGCGGATGCTCGCTCGCACGTTCCAGCGTTGCCGCAATTTTTAGAATTGCCGCAGTCATCGAATCCCGGACGCGGCGATTACGGCCACGACCTTCGGCCGCCCTTCGGTGAGCGTTCCGGTTTTGTCCACTACGATCGTGTCGACTTTTTCCAGAGTCTCCAGCGCTTCGGCATTCTTCACCAGGATGCCGGCCAGCGCCCCGCGTCCTGTGCCCACCATGATCGCCATCGGCGTCGCGAGGCCCAGCGCGCAAGGGCAGGCAATGATCAGCACCGCGACGGCGTTGAGCAAAGCGTGAGCCATGCGCGGCTGCGGGCCCACGGCCGCCCAGACCACAAACGTGAGCACGGCAATCAACACCACCGCCGGCACAAAATACCCAGCCACTTGATCTGCAAGTTTCTGCACTGGAGCGCGGCTGCGCTGCGCCTCGCTCACCATCCGCACGATCTGCGCGAGAAGCGTTTCGTTTCCCACGCGCTCGGCCCGCATCACCAGCGTGCCCGTGCCATTGATCGTTCCGCCGATCACACGTTCGCCGACGGATTTTTCCACGGGAATCGGCTCGCCGGTCATCAGCGATTCGTCCACCGAGCTTGCGCCGTCGGTGACGACTCCATCCACCGGCACTTTTTCGCCTGGACGCACGCGCAGCATGTCCCCCGCCTGCAATGTGTTCGAGCGGTACATCCAGTTCCGTGCCGTCGGCGCGCACCAGCCGCGCATTTTTCGGCGAAAGCTGCAGCAGGGACCGGATCGCCGCGGAAGTTCGGCTGCGCGCGCGCAATTCCAGAACCTGGCCGAGCAGAACCAAGCGTCGTGATCGCCGCGGCGGCTTCGAAATAAACCGGCGCTTCGCCATTCGCGCCGCGAAAAGAGCTGGGAAATGCTGCGGGAAAGCACGGCGATTACGCTGTAAATAAATGCGGTGCCCGTGCCCAGCGCGATCAGCGTGAACATATTCAGGCTGCGATTCACCACCGACGCCCAGCCGCGCTCGAAAAATGGCCAGCCGCCCCAGAGCACCACAGGCGTCGCCAGTGCCAGCTCAATCCAGCCCATCGCGGGTGCATAAAGCAGCTGCTGGATCGGCTGTCCGGGAATCATGTCAGACATTCCGAGCGCGAGCACCGGAATCGTCAGCACGACGCTCGCCCAAAATCGGCGCGTCATCGCAACCAGTTCCGGATTTTCCTCCTCCTCCGCGATCACCGTGCGCGGTTCGAGCGCCATGCCGCAAATCGGGCACGAGCCCGGCCCAGGCCGCACGATTTGCGGATGCATCGGGCAAGTGTATTCCATGTGCGTCGCGGGAGAGAGCGGCACAGAAGGCTCTAGCGCCATGCCGCATTTCGGGCATGCGCCCGGATAATCCTCACGCACTTCCGGGTCCATCGGGCAAACGTACGCATTCTCCGTCGCAAGCTTCGTCGCAGGAAGCTCGGCTTCACGAACATTTTCGCGCAAGACGGCCAACGCAGGAGCCGCAGCCGGGGTGCCCGCGCGGCTGAATTGCACGGCGGGGTTGCCGTGCTGCACCGCAGCCGGCGAGTTCGCGCCCAAATATTTCGCCGGCTCGGCGCGAAACTTGTCGGCGCATCCCGCGGAGCAAAAATAGTAAGTCTTGCCAGCGCACACCAGCTGCGCTGCGGCCCGCGCCGGGTCCACCGTCATTCCGCAAACTGGATCGCGTTCCATCCGGTCACCTTGTCTTGCTCAGCGTCGCGCCGCGTCATCGCGCGTGTGTGTAGATCAATTTCATTAGTTCGTCGTAAGTCGCTTCCGTGTGCGCAGGGTTTCCTTTGCGGATCGCTTGCGTGGCGCAGTGTCGCAGATGGTTGCGCATCAAACCACGGCCCACAGCACGCAAGGCCTCCTGCACGGATGAAATCTGCACCATGATGTCCGGGCAATAGCGGTCCTGCTCCACCATGTGCGCGAGGCCGCGCACTTGCCCCTCGATACGCTTCAATCGTTTCAGATTTGCCGATTTGATCTCCGGACTGATGCCCGCCGCCTTGCGCGCGCCGCCATGAACCTCGCAAGCACACGCTGCAGCAGCACGGCGATCAGGAACGCGTCGCTTCATTGCCATATACCCCCAGGGGGTATTATCGCTGGCGGGAGCGAAATTGTCAACCGAAGCGGGGAAGGGGCGATTATTGCGGGTGCGCCGGCTCAGCGTAGGATGCGGGGAAGGCCGTTACTTCGCGTCCAGCAGCGAATCGACGTAGACAGTCATCTCCGGGCTGCTCCAGTCCTGCGGCCCCACGATTTTGCGGTCGAGTTTTCCATTGCGCCCAATCACGTAAGTGTCCGGATACAAGGACGTGCCGTACTGTGCAGGAATCTGCTTCAAAGTATCGCGAAAGGTGGGAAATTGAATCTGATACGTTTTCAGAAATTGGTCGTAGGCCTGTTGATCGTCGTCCTCGCTGACGCCCAGCACCATCCCGCCCCGCGAAGCAATGCGCCGCTGCAGTTCGTTCAACGATGGAGTTTCCTCAATGCACGGTGGGCACCACGTCGCCCAGAAATTCACCAGCACCACTTTTCCGCGCAGGTCAGAAAGCTTTGTCGGTTTGCCGTCCAGCGGGAAAGCAAAATCCTTGGGCGTCGCTCCGCGCAAGCTCGGCTCGCCCTGGCGGTAGTCCGGATGCGCAAATAGCACCAGCAGGCCCACGATGAACGCGAGCACCAGGGCTGTATTCAGTTTCCGTTTCAGTCCTTTGTCCAAGCACCCTATAATAACGGTATCGGCGAATCGAATGCGAGCGATTTACCAGCGCTGGCTGTGGCTTTTCAGCAGGCCTCGGCAGAAGTGAGCGGAATTTAGCCCACGATCATTAGCCCGCGGAGCGGCGTCGCATCTTCGACCCTCACAACAAAATTATGGTTTCCGCCATCATTCCGGCACGCAACGAAGAAGCTTCGATCGCGCGCGCCGTGGAATCCGTCGCGGCGCAGCCGGAAATCGCGGAGGTCATCGTCGTGAATGACCAATCCACCGACCGCACCGGCGCGATCCTCGCTGAGCTTGGCGCGCGCATCCCGAAACTGAAAATCCTGAACACACGAACGCTGCCGCCGGGATGGGTCGGCAAAAATTACGCGGTCGCGCTGGGCGCGGCTGTCGCGCAGGGCGACTGGCTGCTCTTCACCGATGCCGATACTTGCCACATGCCCGGCTCAACCCGCCGCGCGCTGGCAGATGCCGTGGACCACAACGCGGTGCTGGTTTCTTATTCACCGGAACAGGAACTGGGCTCGTTCTGGGAGCGCGCGCTCATCCCTTTTGTGTATTGCCGTCTCTCCGCCAAATTTTCCTTCGCGCGCGTCAATAATCCGAAGCTTCCCGACGCCGCTGCGAACGGCCAGTTCCTGATGATCCTGCGCGACGTCTATCAGAAAGTCGGAGGCCATGCAGCAATCGCCGGAGAAGTTCTGGAAGATGTAGCTCTCGCCCGCCGCGTGAAGCAAGGCGGCTACCAGATTTATTTCACCGCGCCGATCGGAACCGTTCGCACGCGGATGTACCGCAGTCTTTCCGGCGCTGTGGGAAGGATGGACGAAAAATCTCTACCCGCTGATGGGCGGCACTGCCGAGACAGGCAGGCACTGAATTGATCGAGGCCTTTCCCGCCCTGGAGATCATCGCGCTTTCGTTGGCCTGGGCGCTGCTGCCAGGGACGCATCGGCTTCAGCTCTGGCTGTTCGCAGCTCTGCTGTTTCTCGCGATTTCCCGGCGTTGCGTGCGCTTTGGCGAGCAGCTTTACCGGAATCTCTACCCGGTTTCATACATCAAATATTATGTCCCCGGAATGTGTCTTTATAGCGCCGCGCTGATCGCCTCGTGGTGGAAAAATACGCGCGGCTCGGTCGCAATGGAAGGGCCGGAGCTATCCATCTGGCGCTCAGTCCCTAGCACAGAAACCGCTGCCGCAAAGGACGCAATGATCCGCATCACGCGCAAAGTCGAGTTTTCAGCGGCGCACTTCTATCACAATCCGAATTTCTCGGCGGAAGAAAATCGGCGCGTCTTCGGCAAGTGCAATAATCCGCATGGCCACGGGCACAACTACACGCTGGAAGTCACCATCGCAGGCGAGCCCGACCCCGCCACCGGCATGGTCCTCGACCTGAAAGAACTGAAAGATATTCTGCAGCGCGAAGTGATGGATCGCATGGATCATCGCCACCTGAATTACGAAGTGCCCGAACTCGCGGGCAAGATTCCCACCTGCGAGAACATCGCTGCGGTTATCTGGCAGCTCCTGGAGCCAAAAATCACGCCGCGGAAAGCTCGATCGCGTGCGGTTGTACGAATCGCCCGATCTTTTCGCTGATTGCACCGCCGGCATCGGCGAACGGAGCAGGGAAGCGCGCATGAAACTCTCGCTTACGCGGCGCTACGATTTCGCGGCTTCGCATCGTCTGCACGCGCCGCAACTGAGCGACACGGAAAATCAGCGCATCTATGGCAAGTGCAATAATCCTTACGGCCACGGGCACAATTACGCGCTGGAAGTGACTGTCACCGGCCCGGTTGATCCAGCGACCGGGATGATCGCAAATTTGAGCGACCTCGACCCGTTCGTCGAGCGCGAAGTTCTCGAGGCCTTCGACCAAAAAAATCTGAACGAAGAAGTCGCCGAGTTCCGCAGCGTCGTGCCGACCACCGAAAATGTCTGCCGCGAGATCTTTCGCCGCCTGCAAGCTTTTCCAGCCGCGCACCTGGAACGCGTGCGCATCGAAGAAACCAGCAAGAACAGCTTCGAAGTCGGAACCGAAGAGTTTGCGATGAGGAGCAAATCACACATGAGTGAAACAGCAGAAATCATCGTGCCGGAGCCTGGTTTCCGGCAAAATTGCCGAGCTGGTCCGCGAAATGCTCGTGCAGCTGGGAGAAAATCCCGATCGCGAAGGCTTGCGCCGCACGCCCGAGCGCTTCGAGAAAGCGCTGCGTTTCCTGACCAGCGGCTACCGCCAGGATCCCGACAAGCTGCTGAACGGCGCGATGTTCAACGTCTGTTACGACGAGATGGTCGTCGTCAAAGACATCGAACTGTACAGCCTGTGCGAGCACCACCTGCTGCCGTTCTTCGGCAAATGCCACGTGGCGTACATCCCCAATAAGAAAGTCGTGGGCCTCAGCAAAGTCGCGCGCCTGGTGAACATGTACGCGCGCCGCCTGCAAATTCAGGAGCGCCTCACCAGCCAGATTGCCAACGCCATTCAGGAAAAACTCGACCCCGCAGGGCGTGGGAGTGATCATCGAAGCGCGCCATCTCTGCATGGTGATGCGCGGCGTCGAAAAGCAAAATTCGACCACCACCACAAGCGCCATGCTCGGCGATTTCCGCGAAAACAAACAGACCCGCGACGAATTCCTCTCGCTGGTGGGTTCGCCAAGACAGTAAACGTGGCCAAACGGCCGCAGAACGAGCCGCGATCAGGCGGAGCCTGCGCTCCCGTCGCACCGCTGAAAATTCCTTTGTACAGCAATCACTGTATGTTAGCATTTTGAAGTCGAAGAAGAGACCAAGAGCAGTAGAGCAGGGTACGACGTTTCAGGAGGGAGTCGAGTTGAGCGCAGCCAAAGCGGCATTGATCGAGCAGTTCCGGGTACACACCAAAGACACGGGTTCACCGGAAGTGCAGATTGCTTTATTGAGCGAACGCATCAGCTATCTGACCACCCACCTCAAGTCCCACGCAAAGGATCATGCCTCACGCCGCGGATTGATCATGATGGTCAACAAGCGCCGCAGGCTGCTGGACTATCTGAATCGTCGCGACCCGGATCGGTATCGCGAGATTGTGGAACGACTCAGTTTGCGCAAGTAGCGCGGATTTCTCGAGCGGCCCTTCTGGCCGCGTCTTTATCCACCGCACAAACCATAATTTTCAGGCGACATGCGGGCCGCGCGGCGCGTTGTCGCTCGTCGCAAAATTTCCCGCTCCGTTTTCCTCTCTGTTTTCTCCCTTCGTGGCTTTTCCCGAGACTGAATTTCTCGTATCTGAATCAAGCGTCCCCGGTGAACCGGGGCAAAAAGGATGTGCAGTTATGTTTGAACAAGTAAGTTTGGAAGTAGGCGGGCGCACGCTGACCTTTGAGACGGGCAAGATGGCCCGCCAAGCGCACGGCGCCGTGGTGGCGCGTTATGGCGACACCGTGATTCTGGCCACGGCTTGCATGGATAACAAAGCGGCCGAAAAAGATTTTCTGCCTCTCACAGTGGACTACCGCGAATACACCTACTCGGCCGGCAAAATTCCGGGCGGATTCTTCAAGCGCGAAGGCCGCCCTTCGGAAAAAGAAATTCTCACCTCGCGACTGATTGACCGCCCGCTGCGGCCTCTGTTCCCGGAAGGCTGGTCCAACGAAACGCAGATCGTTTCCATGGTGCTCTCCGCGGACAGCGAAAATGATCCGGACGTGATCGGCGTCACCGCCGCTTCCGCCGCGCTGTATATCTCGAAAATTCCGTTCACCACTCCGATTGCCGCGTTCGCGTCGGCATGCTCGAAGGCAAGCTGGTCGTGAATCCCACCGTCGCCGAACAGAAGACCAGCACATTGAATCTTGTCGTCGCCGGCTCCGATAGAGCCATCGTCATGGTGGAATCGGGAGCTCTGGAAGTTTCCGAAGACACCGTCGCCGACGCGCTGGAATTCGCGCACGCGGAAATCCGCAAGATCGTCGCCGCGATCCGCGAATTGCACGATAAAGTGAACACGCAGAAGGTTACCGTCACGCCGCCGGCATTCGACGAAGCGCTCTACAAGCAGATGCAACAGCAATACGGCGAAAAACTGCGCGACGCATCCGACACGGCGAAATATCCGAAGTCGGAAAGCTACAGCCGCATTGACGCCATCAAAACCGAAATCTACGCGACGATTCCTCCGGAAGACCTCGAGAAGAAAAAGCTGGCCGCCCGCGCTTTCGAGCGCCTGCGCGAATTCATTTTCCGCGACGATATGCTCACGCGCAAACGCCGTCCGGACGCACGCGCCTTCGACCAGGTTCGCGAAATCACCTGCGAAACGGGCGTCCTGCCGCGCGCCCACGGCTCCGCGCTCTTCACCCGCGGTGAAACGCAATCGCTTTCCACCGCCACTCTGGGCACGAAAGAAGACATGCAGCGCCAGGATCTTCTCTTCGAGAAAGATACCTTCAAGCATTTCATGCTGCACTACAACTTCCCGCCGTTTTCGGTCGGCGAAGTGAAATTCCTGCGCGGCCCCGGCCGGCGCGAAATCGGTCACGGCGCTCTCGCCGAACGCGCTCTTGCGAACTTGATGCCCTCGGATGCGGATTTCCCCTACGCGGTGCGCTGTGTTTCGGACATTCTCGAATCGAACGGCTCTTCCTCCATGGCCACGGTTTGCGGCGGCTCTCTGGCTCTGATGGACGCGGGCGTTCCGCTCAAGGCCGCCTGCGCGGGCATCGCCATGGGCTTGGTCGTCGAAGGCGATAAATACGCCATCCTCACGGACATCGCCGGCGCCGAAGATCATTACGGCGACATGGATTTCAAAGTTGCCGGCACGCGCCAGGGAATTACCGCGCTGCAGATGGACATCAAGGTCGCGGGCGTCAGCATCGCCATGATGCGCGAGGCTCTGGCGCAGGCGCGCAAGGCCCGGCTGCAAATTCTGGACATCATGGACAAGACGATTTCGTCTGCGCGTCCGGAAATTTCGCTCTACGCTCCGCACCTGTTCATGCTGAATATTCCCACGGACAAGATTCGCGACCTGATCGGTCCGGGCGGCAAGAAAATCCGCGGGATTATCGAAGCTACCGGCGTGAAGATTGACGTGATGGACGACGGCAAAGTGCACGTCTTCGCTTCCAGCGGAAAATCAGCCGAAGAAGCGCTGAAGATGATTCGCGACGTCACCGCCACCGCCGAAATCGGCAAGACTTACCTCGGCACTGTGGTGCGCATCGCGGAGTTTGGCGCGTTCGTCGAGATTTTCCCCGGCACCGACGGCCTGCTGCACATCAGCGAAATCGCCGAAGCGCGCATCCGCGCGGTTCGCGATGAACTGAAGGAAGGCGATCAAATCCTCGTGAAGGTTCTGGCCATTGAGGGCAACAAGATCCGCCTGAGCCGCAAAGCCGTCCTGCGCGACAAACAGGCCACCACCAAGACCGAAGCCGCAACCTAACCCCCAATATGTAAACGTGATTCACTGCGAACTACTCGCGGGAATTGCTGATTCAGGGGGATGTGCAAGGGAGGCGAGAAATCGCCTCCCTTTTTATTCTTCGCGGCCGCTAATCCGCTCGATATTCGCGCCGACGTCCTGCAATTTCAGCTCAATCATCTCGTACCCACGGTCGATGTGATACACGCGGTCAATCCAAGTAGTGTTGTCCGCCACCAAACCGGCTAGTACCAGCCCCGCGCTCGCGCGCAAATCCGAAGCCGTCACTGGCGCACCACTTAGCGGCGTTGGGCCGATCACCACTGCCTCGTTTCCGTCAATCGCGATATTCGCGCCCATGCGCACCATTTCGCTGGCATGCATGTAACGATTTTCAAAAATGGTCTCGCGTACTCGCGACTCGCCCTGCGCCTGCGTGGCCAGCGCCATGAATTGCGCCTGCATATCGGTGGCGAAGCCGGGATATTCCTCAGTTGTCACATCCGCGGCCACCAGTTTCTTTGCAGCTCGCACCCGCAATTTGCCCTGGCCTTCGCACTTGATCTCCACTCCGCAAGCGCGCAATTTCTCGATCACCGCCTGCAAATGTGCAGGCTCGCAATCGCTTAGCAGTAATTCGCCGCCTGTGATCGCCCCAGCGACCAGGAATGTTCCAGTCTCGATTCTGTCCGGAATAATCGCGTGGGTGGCGCCGTGCAACTTTTCCACGCCTTGCACCCGCAAAGTGGACGTGCCCACGCCTTCGATCTTCGCTCCCATCTTGATCAGCAATTCAGCCAAGTCCGTGACTTCCGGCTCCATCGCCGAGTTTTCCAGCACCGTCTCGCCCTCGGCCAGTACGGCCGCCGTCAAAATATTTTCCGTGCCGGTCACCGTAATTTTCGGAAAGCGAAAAGTAGTCCCGCGCAAACGTTTCGCGCGCGCCTCTACGTAGCCATGCTCGACTTTCGTTTCGGCGCCCAATTGTTCCAGCGCCTGAATGTGCAAATCAATCGGCCGCGCGCCAATCGCGCATCCGCCGGGAAGTGAAACCCGCGCATATCCAAAACGCGCCACCAGCGGCCCTAGCGTCAGCACCGAAGCGCGCATCGTTTTCACCAACTCATACGGCGCCTCGCGCATGGATACTGTTTCGGCCTGAATAATAAATTCGCTCGGTGGCAGGTCGGGGCTCTCCACGCGGCAGCGCATGTGCGCCAGCAATTTCGCCATGGTGATGATGTCGCGCACGTGCGGAATGTTTTGCAGTGTCACCGTGTCGGCGGTCAGCAGTGCCGCGGCCATCGCCGGCAACGCCGCATTCTTAGCGCCGCTGATGCGTACCGTCCCTTCCAGTTTTCGCCCGCCCTGAATCTTGAACCGGTCCATGATTATTTCCCCTGGCCTTTCGAAATCACTCGCCGTTTCGGATGCAGCTCCAGCGCCATCCGCGCATTTCCGCCGGACCTACGCAGTGATCTTCGCGCAGCCACGGCGTTCGCCCCGGTCTTCAACATCACCAGCGCCGCCGGCAAATCGTGTCCCGTTTGCCGCAGTGCGTGTTCCGCCTTCGACGCGCTCACGCCCGCAGCCTCGGTCAAAATCCGCGCGCCCCGCCGGTGCAACTTCTGATTTGTCAGCGCCACGTAGATCATCCAGTTCTCATAAACTCTGCCGAGCCGCACCATCGCCGTAGTGGAAAGCATGTTCAGAACCATTTTCTGCGCGGTTCCTGCTTTCATCCTCGTGGATCCGGCGATCGCTTCCTGCCCGGTCTCCGGTGTGATAGCGATTTTTGCCATGCGCGCCAGCGGCGATTTAGGATTAGACGTCACCGCCACGGTCACGCACCCGCGCCGCTTCGCCCACTCCACTCCGCCCAACACATATCGAGTGGTTCCGCTCGCCGCGATGCCCACAACGACGTCTCGCCCTGTAACCCCGGCCTTGGCCAAATCTCTCGCGCCGTTTGACGCTGAGTCCTCTGCGCCCTCCACAGCGCCGCGCAGCGCCTTCGCGCCACCGGCGATCAGAGCCTGCACCATCTTCGGCCGCGTGCCAAATGTCGGCGGACATTCCGCCGCATCCAGCACCGCCAGCCGCCCGCTCGTTCCCGCGCCGATATAGACGAGCCTGCCGCCGCGCCGAAAACTTTTCACAATCGCATCCACCGCCCGCGCGATTTGCGGCAGTACGCGTTGCACCGCCAGTGCCACGCGCTGATCCTCATGGTTCAGCACGCGCAAAATCTCAATCGTGGACTTGGTGTCCAGCCCGCGCGTCCGTGGGTTGCGCTGTTCCGTTCTGGTTGATGTCACCGCGCCCTCAGCCGTTAATCGGCCCGCAAACAGACTTCCATTAATTATACCGATAGGCGAGTTCCAGTATGGGGCCTGAAATGAATTCCCACAGGCTATGTGACGAGGGAGTTATCGAGCGGTAGTGGAAGCCTTCGCCAGGCCCAGGGCCTGCAGGATCGCGTCATGAATGGCGGGCCGCGCCTGGCGAATTTGCTCGTTGGCGCGCGTGGGGTTCACACGATTCGTCAGCAGCACCACAAACAAGTCGCGTTCCGGGTCAATCCAGAGCGAAGTTCCGGTGAATCCGGTGTGTCCGTAGGCGCTGGGCGAGAAATAACGCCCGGCTGCAGAAGTTGGCGGCGTCGGCACATCCCATCCCAGCGTCCTCGACGAATTGCCTATCGCTTGCCGCGCCGTAAATTCCTGAATCGTCGCGCGCGCCAGCAAACGATGGTGCGCATAAATCCCGCCATTCAGTAGCATCTGCGCGAATACCGCGACGTCGCCTGCAGTAGAAAAAAGTCCCGCATTTCCGGATATACCCCCGAACGCAAAAGCATTCTCGTCGTGTACTTCGCCGCGCAACAACCGTTTGCGGAAATCCGTATCCAGTTCCGTGGGCGCAATCCGCGCGCGCAAAGCTGCCGGCGGGTTATACGTCGTGTCGCCCATCCCCAGCGGCGCGAAAATGTGGCCCTTCGCGAATTGCGCCAGCGTCTCTCCCGTCAGTCGTTCGATGATTTCTCCCAGCAAGATAAATCCCAGATCGGAATATTCCACCTGCGTGCCCGGCTCGTGTACCAGCGGCTCCACCAATATTTTCGCCAGCACCGCCTCATGTCCCTGCGCCTCTTTGTAGAAATCGCGGTGCGCCGGCAAACCGGAATCGTGCAGCATCAGCATCCGCACAGTGATCCGCGCGCGCCAGGACGGATCCGGATCGGATTTCGCCGCCAGGGAAAATTCGGGCAAGTAACGCTCGACCGGTGCCTCCAGATCCAGCCGTTTCTGCTGCAGCAGCATCATCGCCGAAGTAGTCGTCACCACAACCTTGGTCAGCGACGCCAAGTCGTAAATCGTGTTCCCGGTCACCTTCGGCGCTTTCGCATCGCGCAGGAGCGATCCGAATGGGTGCACCGCCAACTGATCGTGATAGCCGACTGCCAGCACGCCACCGGGAAAGGCCCCATCCGTCACGAAGCCATCGAGCAATCCGAAAACAGGATGCAGCCTGCCTTCCATCTCGGAAGATGCGTGCTGCAACGTCATCGGATTCGCCGCTACGCGCAATCCATCGCCGCGCTGCGCCGTTCCCGGCACAGTCACCGGAATCTGCCCCTGCGTCGCGACCTGCCCAAAAAGCGCGCGCACCGCCGCCACCTGCGAAACTGAATTCGTCGAAAATTCAGCAAGCCAAGTCTTCGCGCCCGGAAAACCCTCGATCAGATACGGGCTGCCGAACGCAATCACCACCGTCGGTTTGCCAGCCGCGATCATCTGATTGACAAATGCGCGCTGCTCCTCCGGGAACCCCACATTCCCCTTGCGATCAGCGACGCGTACGAATAGCGCCGCAATCGCCACATCGTACGTATCAGCCGGCGGCAATTTCAGCGTCGACACGTTCGCGAATTGCAAATCCGCACGCAAGGCCTTCAGCGAATCCACGCGCCAGCGAATTTCTGGCTCGATCGTCTCTCCCGGGTAAGGATCAGCGTCGGCCGAAAGCGAAACCAGCAGGACGCGCAGAGGATTCGTCGCGTCCAGCGGCAGCACCTGCGCGGTATCGCGTAACAAAGTAACTCCCCGATCCGCAATGCTCTGCGCTTGCGCCGCGAATTCCGGCCGCGCGAACTTCTCATCCAGATGCTCGATGTCCGCCAGCCGATTGCGATCCAGCCCCAAACGCGACTTCGCCTGCAAAATTCGCCGCACGGAGACATCCACACGCTTTTCAGTGATTCGCCCGGAGCGCACCGCGCGCTCCAGCCCCGCCATCGCTGCATCCGGCACTGGCGGCATCAACAGCACGTCGGCGCCCGCCTCCACCGCGCGCACCGCTGCTTCGCCCGGAGGATAACGCGAAGTCACGCCGCCCATGTCCATCGCGTCGGTAACCACCAGTCCCTTGTATTTCAATTCGTCGCGCAGCAATCCGGTCAAAATATTTCGCGAAGTCGTCGCCGGCACGCTCGCATCCGGCTCAAACGCCGGCACTGCCAGATGCCCCGGCATCACCGAGCCCACGCTCGCGTCAATCGCTGCGCGAAACGGCACAAGTTCCGTCGCCTCTAACTCCTTGCGATCTCCCGGCACAGTCGGCAGCGCCAGATGCGAATCCACGCTCACATCGCCGTGCCCTGGAAAATGTTTTGCGGTCGCGAGCGCACCGTTTTCCTCGATCCCACGAATCTCCTGCGCCACAAACTCGCCCACGCTCTTGGGATTTTCGCCAAAAGACCGAATATTGATGATTGGATTATCCGGATTGTTGTTCACGTCCGCGTCCGGCGCGAAAATCCAGTGCACGCCCGCCGCGCGCGATTCCAATGCAATCACCTTGCCAATCGCGTAAGCCAATTTCGGATCGTTCGTCGCGCCCACCGCCATCGCCGATGGAAACGAGGTGCCTTCATCCAGGCGCATTCCCGTGCCGCTCTCAAAATCCGCGCCAATCAGCAGCGGAACTTTCGCGCGCCGTTGCAGCTCGTTGGTCAGCTCTGCCGTGGGATAGACCTGGCTGCGCTCAATCCCCAGGGGCCCGCGCGTCGTGCCCACAATAAATCCGCCCACGCGATTTTCTTCCACCTCATGCACCAGGTTCTTGTAGTCCGAGCTCTCGGCGGAAGTGAACACTCCAAAATAATAAGGCATCAGCATCTGCCCCAATTTTTCGCGTAAGGTCATTTTCTTCAGCGTGGATTCCACCCATGCAGAATTCGCAGCAGGACGAGCAGCGGCAGTTTTTGCGGCTGAGCTTCGTACTTTCGTGGCGGAAGTTTTTTGCGAACGTGCGTAGGGTGTCATCAATAGGAGCAGGAGCAGCGTGAAAATTCCGAGTTTACGCATCGCATCCATTCGGAACGTTCCATGTTGACGCTCGCATCCCGCGGCTGTATATAACACACGGTATCATGCCGCACAACGAATCCTCCCCCACCATGTTTCGTATCGGTTTGGTGATGATTTTGCTCGTCTTCGCGGGCGTCATCGGAGTAAGCAGCGTCGCGCTCCGCGAAACGCATAGCGCGGCCGCGACGGCAATGGCACCGCAGGCCACCGACCACATCCAGACCGGCATTGACGTCCTCGAAGAGCAAGACTTCGCCCCACTGCGCGGCAAGCGCGTGGGCCTAATCACCAACCAGACCGGCGTGGATTCCCAAGGCCGCCGCACCATTGACGTCCTCACCCACGCTGATGGCGTAAAACTGCTCGCGCTCTTCAGTCCAGAGCACGGCATCGCCGGCCAACTCGACACCGCCACCGTCGCTAACGCCACCGACGCGGGCACTGGCCTGAAAATTTTCAGCTTATACGGCGACACGCGCCGCCCCACCGAACAAATGTTACAAGGCCTTGACGCTCTCGTCTTCGACATTCAAGGCGTCGGCGTGCGCTTCTACACTTTCATCAGCACGATGGGCTATTGCATGGAAGCCGCCGCAAAGCACAAGATCCCGTTCTTCGTTCTCGACCGCCCCGATCCGCTCGGTGGCGAAAAAATCCAAGGACCGATGCTCGATCCCTCGCGTATTTCCTTCGTCGGATATTTTCGCCTGCCGGTCGTTTATGGCATGACGCTCGGCGAGCTCGCGCGCATGTTCGCGACCGAAAATAAAATGGGCCTCGACCTGCACGTGATCGCGATGAAAAATTGGCGTCGTACTCAGACGTTCGACCAGACCGGCCTCACATGGATTCCACCGTCGCCCAATCTCCGCACGCTCAACGAAGCGTTTCTGTATCCCGGCATCGAAATCCTGCAGGCCGCTGGAGTGTCCGTCGGTCGCGGCACCGATGCTCCGTTCGAACAACTGGGCGCCCCGTGGATCCACTCCGATGCTTTGCTCAGCTCCCTGAACTCGAGGCAAATCCCCGGGGTGACTTTCGCCGCCGCCAGTTATACTCCCAGCGATGGTCTCTACAAAGGCGAGGCTTGCGCGGGCGTCAAACTCGCTTTCACCGACCGCGACGCATTCGATTCCATTCGCGTCGGGTTGGAAATCGCGGATGCGTTGCATCGCCTCGATCCTGAACGCTTCCAGGTGACGAAGCTGATGGATTTGCTCGCTGCGCAAGCGACCGTGGACGCCATCATCCAGTTCGAAGCGCCCGCCAGCATCATCGCCGGCTGGAAGAGCGAGTTGGACCAATTCCGCGCGCTGCGGGCAAAATATCTGATTTACGATTGAATCGCTCATTTTGGACGCGCGCCGCGTCGCCGTGATCCGCGCCCATTTCCGTTACTATAGCTAAATGCGCATCGTCTCCCTACTTCCGTCGGCCACCGAAATTCTCTACGCGCTCGGCGTCGGCGACCAAGTCGTCGGCATCACGCACGAATGCGATTTCCCGCCCGAAGTGGCCGGCAAGCCCGCGCTAATCAGGCCCCGCGTTGATCCCACCGCCGCGCCGGCAGAAATCGATCGCCAGGTCAGTGAACTAGTCTCGCGCGGCGAAAGCATCTACGCGGTTGATGCCGACCTGCTAGCGTCGCTCGCGCCCGACCTGATTGTGACGCAGGACCTTTGCCACGTATGCGCGGCATCGCCAGACGATCTCGCCACAGCGCTCACGCGTTTCGCGCGCCCGCCGCGCGTGTTGACGCTTACTCCTCACTCGCTCGACGACGTCTGGCAGGACATCGTCCGCGCAGGCGAAGCAACCAACACCCTCGCTCGCGCCGAAGTGCTCGCCGCTGAACTGAAATCGGAGGTGCAAGCCGTCGCGTCCAGGAGTGGTCGGGCCGCCGCTCCTGCGCGCGTGGCGTGTCTCGAATGGCTCGACCCAATTTACGTGGGCGGTCACTGGGTTCCGGAAATGGTAGCAATTGCAGGCGGCGTTGATGTACTGGGCAGGGCGGGGCACCCGTCGTTCAAAGTTTCGGCAGACGACGTAGCGCAAAGCAACGCCGACGTGATTCTAGTGATGCTCTGCGGCTACGACGCTAAACGCAACGCCGCCGAATTCAAAGCCACGACGATTCCGCCGAACTGGGAAGATCTCCCGGCCATGCGCGATCGCCGAACCTTCGCGGTGGACGCGAACAGCCATTTCTCACGTCCCGGACCGCGTCTAGCCGATGGCGTGCAACTTCTGGCGCACCTATTCAATCCGTCTCAGTTTCAATCGCCCTTGCCCGCCGGCGCGTATGTAAAACTCTGATTCAGCGCAATCAACTCGGGCTCTGCACATTTCGATCCCGCCACGCGCGGTAAAACAAAAGCCCCGAAAGCATCAACGCCAGCCCAATCGACGACCGCACCGGCCGCTCAATCCAAATATTCACCGTAAGCGCCAACGCCCCGGCCACGAACAACGCCGGCACCACCGGATATCCCCAAGTTCGATAAGGCCGTGGAAGCTCAGGAGAAATGCTCCGCAGCCGGAACATCGCCACCACCGACAGCGCATAAAAAATCCAAGCCGCGAACACGAAAAGAGAAGTCAACTCCTCGAACGTCCCGGTCAGCGCCATCAAACCCGCCAACGCCCCCTGAAATATCAGCGCCCCGCCCGGCGTGCGAAATTTCGGATGCACGATTCCCGGTGACGCGAAAAAATAATCCGTCCCGCGCCATCGCATACGGCACGCGCGCGCCGCTCAACAGCGACGAATTCAGCGTCCCCAGCGCAGCAACAACCATCGCAATCGTAATCCAGCCTGCCGCGCCCCGCCCCGCGAAACTCGCAACCACATCCGAAGCCACATGCGAGGAACTCGCCACGCTGGCAAACGGCAACGCGTAAAAACACACCGCGCTAAATAACAAATAAATGCCGCCCACCAGAATCGTCCCGCCGATCAACGCCAAAGGAATGTTCCGCTGCGGCTGCTCCACCTCCGATCCGACGCGATTCAAATCCTCCCAGCCGTCATACGCCCACAGCGCAGCCGCCAGCGCCGCAAAAAACTTGCGCCATCGTGCCAAGCGCCAGAAGCAGCCGGCCAGAACGGATGAAAATGCTCCATGCTCCCGTGCCCAAACCAAAATCCCGCCGCGACGATCGCCAGCACCGAAGCAATTTTCAAAAGCGTCAGCGCGATCTGCACGCGCCCGCCCAAACGCACGCCCAAATAATTGATGAAAGTAAAAAGCGCGATCGCCGCGACCGCCAGCGGCTGCGCCCATGTGAATGCGAAATCGTAAGGCTTGCCGGAGAAAGGACTGGTGAGATGCCACGTAAAAATCGGCGCCGCAATCGCCGGAATCAGAAAACTAGAAAATCGCGCAAACCCCGCAGCGATGGATGCAGCCGAACTCGATTCACCCACCGTCGAATGCATCCATCCAAAAAGAAATCCCCACACTGGCCCGAGCCCTTTGCGCAAATAAGCATACTGCCCGCCCGCTTCCGGCACGCCGCGCCCAATTCCGCAAAAGAAAGCGCCCCAAAAAGCGAAAGCAGCCCGCCCACGATCCATGCCGCATAAACGACGCTCACCGACCCGCCCACCGCCGCCATTTCGCCCGGCTTCAGAAAAATTCCGGTGCCCACCATCGTGCCAACCACGATGGCCGCCGCAGCCCAAGGCCCCAGCGCGCGTATCAGGTCGAGTCGCTCGCTCTTCTTAGCTGACGTTCCTATAGAATTTCTCCCTCGCAACGCCACAAACTAATCCGAACACCGCGGCGCCCGCAGCATTTCTGAACCCCGCGACAATTCACTCGCGATCGTACCCACAGCAAACGTCACGATCGTCCCAGCCAGCACATACCACGTCCATGCCAGCGGCGTGAACCGATTCACCGCGATCATCGTCGCCAGCCCCGCCGCAAATCCCACCAGCGCACCATTTTCATTGGCGCGCGCATTCCATGTGCCCAACAAAAACACGCCCAGCAAAGCTCCGTAAGTGATGGACGCAATCGTCAACCCCGCCACCAGCACCGGCCCCCAAGGAACCAGCGCAAGCAACCCCAGCACCACGCCCCACACCAGCGTCATCCGCCGCGAAGCCCCCAACGACTGCGCCGCAGTTTCCGCGCGGCGCGCTCCCATATCCATCATGCTCGATGAAGCCAGCGAGTTCAACGAGCCGCTAGCATTCGACATCGCGATCGCAAAAATCGAAGCCAGCACAATTCCCGCCAGCCCCACGGGCATCTGGTGCACAATGAACGCGGGATAAATTCGGTCCGCATCACCGCCCGGCACAACCAGCCCACCATTCCGCATATACACAAAAAGCATCACGCCAATCACCAGAAATAAAGTGAATTGCGCCAAAATAATCACGCCGCTCACCAGCAGCGCTTTTTTGCTGTCTCGCTCGTTCCGCGCCGCCAGCAATCGCTGCACCATCGTCTGATCCGTGCCATGGCTCGCCATCGTCAGAAAAGTTCCGCCCAGCAACCCCGACCAAAACGTGTAACTCTGCGTCAAACTAAACGCGAAATCGAAAACGCGCAGTTTGCCCGCCCGAAGCCGCAGCCACCTGCGTCACTTCCGGCCACCCACCAGGAATTTTATGCAGCAACAAGAAAAACGCCGCCACCGATCCAGCCAAATACAAAAAGAATTGCACCACGTCTGTCCAAATCACCGCGCGCATCCCACCCTCAAACGTATAAAACATCGTCAGCACCGTGATCATCAGAATCGAAACGCGATCTCCTGTGCCAAACGCCACGCTCACAACTTTCCCGATCGCCGATATCCGCACGCCCTCCGCCAGCGCACGAGTCCCCATGAAAACCACCGCCGCCACCGCCCTCATCCGCGCTCCAAAACGCTTTTCCAGAAGCTGGTAGGCGGTATAGAATTCACCTTGGAAGTATTGTGGTATAAGTACCACGCAGAGGATTACTCGCGCCACGAGGTAGCCCAGTACCAGTTGCAGAAAACCCAGGTTTCCGCCAAAGGCAATCGCCGGCGTCCCGATGATCGTGAGAGTGGAAGTCTCTGTCGCGACGATCGAGCACGCCAGCGCCCACCACGGCGCCGTGCGGCCGCCCAAAAAATAGTCGCGCAGATTTTGCTGGCCACGCCGGAATCGCAGCGCCAAAAAGCGTGATGCCCACGAGATAGAGCACCAGAATGCCGAAGTCGATTAGGCTGATTTGCATTGCGCTGATCTGGTTTCCGTGTCCGGCCGTAGGTCGCGCGATGCTAACTGCACGCTTGGAACGCTGTCAAGCATGGGGAAACGAATGACTGAGCAAGATTCCGCGCCAGAAACGTCTTTCTATCTCGGTTTCGATGGCGGTGGCACCAAGACCGATTGCATTTTGATGGATGCGGATGCCAACGTCCTCGCGCGCGCTACTGCGGGCCCATCGAATCCGCTGCGCGCTGGATACGCGAAGGCCTGGTTCACGCTCAGTGACGCGGCCGACGTGGTTCTCGAGCGCCATCATCTGAAAGCTAGCGATATTCGTGGCATCTGCGCGGGCATCGGCGGCGCCGGCCGCGAATCGGTCGCCAAACGCATTGCCACTTTTCTGGAACGCGCTTTTCCGGAAGCAGCAGTCACTGTGACCACTGACCTCGCCATCACGCTGAACGCGGCCGTTGGCGAAGGTGAAGGCATCATCCTGGTCGTCGGCACTGGTTCCGCCGCGTACGGTCGCGATGCGCAAGGCCACATCGCGCGCGCGGGTGGCCGAGGCCCGTGGTTCAGCGATGAAGGCAGCGCTTTCGACATCGGACGTCGCGCGCTCGCCGCTGTCGTGCGCGCCGAAGAAAATCGCGGACCGCAAACCGCTCTCTCCGCAAAAATGTTGAAGTGGCTCGGTTGCAACGAATGGACTCGCGTCCTCGACTGGGTGGTGAAAAATCCAGATGACGTGTTCCCGCGGATTTTTCCGCTGGTCGGCGAACTCGGCGACAAGGGTGATCGCCGTCGCCTGCGAAATCCTCACCACCGCAGCCGCGTCGCTCGGCGACCTTGCACACAGCGTCATTGGAAAACTCGCCTTGCAGGACCGCGAAATTTCCATCGCCAAGGCCGGTGGCACCAACGGGCGCAGCAAATTCTTCGACGCCGCGATTGATGCGCGCTTGCATGAACTCGCGCCGCGCGCACGCGTCGTCGCGCTGCAAATGAAGCCCGCCGAAGCTGCGGCGAAAATGGCGATTGGTCTAGGGAAGCGCAAGGCACATGCCGGATGAACTTTCCGGCGCGCGCGCAAAGTGCCCGGTCCGCACCCCAAGACGACTTACAAGCGCTAATCCACGAGTCCGACGAAGAAACCCTCCTCGCTCTGCTGGAAAATCCGCTGCTCGAAGAGCCGCACATTTCCCAAATGCTCGAGCGCCTCGATCTTTCCGCGAACGTCCTCACTGCCATCGCCGAAAAAGGGAAATGGACCACGAGCGAAGGTGTGCGCCTGCGTCTCGCGCGCCATCCGCGCACGCCGCGGCGCTTCGCGATGGCGCTGCTGCGCCAGCTTTATTTGTTCGACTTGGTGCGCCTGAGTCTGCTGCCGTCGACGCCCGCCGAAATTCGACGAGTCGCTGAAGAATTAATGATCACGCGCGTCCCGCAGCTTCCCGATTGGCCAAAAACTAACGCTCGCTCGTCGCGGTCCCACTCGCGTCGTCGGCGCGCTCCTCGCAGAGGGCCATCCGCAAGCGATCAAGCTCGCGCTAGCCAACGCGTTTCTCACCGAGAGCCAGATCCTGAAAGTCCTGGCGAAACCCGGCGTGCCAGAGCGCGTCGTTGCAGCCATCGCGCAGCATCCGCGCTGGGCCGTTCAGTACAATGTCCGCGTCGCGCTGATTCGCAATCCGCACACGCCCATTCCAGTTGTGCTGGCGTTTCTCCCCAATCTAACGCTGCGCGACCTGAAAGATCTCGCCGAGCTAGAAGGCGTATCGCCGCACGTTCGGCGCTATATTCAAAAGGAACTTTCGCGGAGGCCGGGCGCAACACCGCAGCGCGCAGGGTAGGGAACTACGAGTTCTAGGCACTCATTGCAGAGGCTCCATGACAAATCGCAAAACTCAAATCCGCGTAATCGTCAGCCTGGGCGCCGCCAGCTTTATCGGCGTCCTCCTCTATTCCTCAATGCAACAAACCAAAAACGAATACGAAGTCTGCGTCACCTTCAAAGGTGCGCTGCACTGTGCCACCGCTTCCGGCGCCACCGCTCAGGAAGCCATCCGCAGCGCTCAGGGAATTGACTGCGAGATGCTCGCCAACGGCCGCGACGAAAACATCGTCTGCCTGGACACGCCGCCAAGCAGCGAGCGTCAAGTGAAGTAGAGTCGACTGGTCGTGCCGCGGTGTCTAATAAACGCAGCGGACGTGCGTCCAGCCGGGCGGGCATGCGCTGATGCCCGCGAGGATGACACGAGGATGAATTGACACTCAACCAGCCACCTCATAACATCAATCCGTTGCACCATGGAGGACCGACTTCACGATGACGCGTTGTTTGAACTGCGGGGCGGAACGGCTCGGCGATATCTGCGACGCCTGCGGCCTCAGTTCTACCGCGGCGGAATTTTCCTTGCGCCGCTCGCTGCTCAATCGCACCGCGCTATTTCTCGTCGGCGCGATCGCCTTCATCGTCGCCAGCGGCCGCTACCCGGCGCTGGAGCTCGATGGCATTGTGATATTTATCGGCGTGGTCTTTTTTCTCACGCTCGGCCTTGCCATCGTTGTCGAGCGCCGCGCGCTTCGTCACCAAGAAGTCGAATCGCTCAAGCGCGTGTATTACGGCCTGCTCCCGTTGCCCTGGTTGCTCGCCGTGCTTCTGTACGCCAACGGGGCACTCGATCGTTCCCCCGCGCACATTGAAAAAGCCCGTGTAATCAGCAGATTTTCGATGACCGGCCCGTCCCCAGCCGCCGCCTCATCGTCACTTCCTGGCGCGCAGGCCATCGCTTCGAACGCATCCCAGTTGACCGCGGCGATTTCGACCGCTTCACCACCGGCGATGTCGTGGACGTCCAGGTAAAAGACGGCCTGGTAAGCATCGCCTGGGTGGCCGGCGTTTCCCGCGATTAATCGCAGCGCGCGACGAACCCGGATCTACACTCTCGCCGGATTCTCCCGCTTCAAAAATTCTCCGGCTCCAACCTTTCCCACAAACTTGCCATTCTCCACAATCACCCGCCCTCGCGACAAAACCGTCTTCGGCACGCCCTTCACTCGCGTCCCCTCAAACATCGAATAATCCACGCGCATGTGATGCGTCTTCACGCTGATGGTCTGCTCCTCATCCGCATCAAACACAATTAAATCCGCATCCGACCCCACCGCTACCGTCCCCTTGCGCGGATACAGCCCAAACAATTTCGCCGGCGCCGTGGACACCAACTGCACAAACCGGTTCGGCGAAAACTTTCCGCCATGCACCCCACCGCTGTAAACCAAACTCACGCGGTGCTCGATTCCCGGCCCGCCGTTCGGAATCTTCGTGAAGTCATCCTTGCCCAATTCCTTCTGCTCCTTCATGCAGAATGGGCAATGGTCCGTCGAAACCACCTGCAAATCATCTTTCGCCAGCCCTCGCCACAATTTTTCCTGCTGCCACTTCTCGCGCAAGGGCGGCGTAAAAACATATTTCGCACCATCGAATCCCGGGCCGTCCATATTTTCCAGCGACAAATACAAATATTGCGGACAAGTCTCCGCATAGACGCGCAATCCGCGATCGCGCGCCTCGCGCACTTTCTCCAGCGCTTCGCTGCACGATAAATGCACGATATAGACTGGCGTCCCGGCCATTTCCGCCAGCGCAATCGCCCGCGAGGTCGCCTCTGCTTCGGCCGTCACCGGACGCGTCAGCGCATGGTATTTCGGCGAGCGTTTTCCCTCCGCCAGCGCCCGCTGCACGATCACATCAATCGCGCCACCATTTTCCGCGTGCATGCAGATCATTCCGCCGCAGTCCGCCGCCACTCCCATCGCTTTGAAAATCGAAGCGTCGTCCAACATGAACACGCCCGGATACGCCATAAACAATTTGAATGTCGGCACGCCCTCGCGCACGAACGCCTTCATCTCATCCAGCTGCGCCCCCGCAATATCCGTGATGATGCAGTGAAACGAATAATCAATCACCGCCTTGCCGTCCGCTTTCTTCATCCATGTATCGAAAGCATGGCGCAGCGTCTGCCCCTGGTACTGAATCGCAAAATCAATCAAGGTCGTTGTCCCGCCGTAAGCCGCGGCCACCGTTCCAGATTCAAAATCATCCGCGCTGGTCGTCCCGCCAAACGGCATATCCAGATGCGTATGCACATCAATCCCGCCGGGCATCACCAGCATCCCGCGCGCCTCAATGACCTTAGCCGCGCCCTCCGCCGGCAAATTCAACCCAATCACCGATATCTTCCCGCCGACAATCCCCACATCGCCAGCATAAGTGTCCGTAGCCGTAACAATCGTCCCGCCGCGAATCAAAGTGTCCAAACGCATGGCCTAAAATATCCCTCCATAAATTCTTCGAACGATCGCGCACTGCCGCACTCGCTCACTTGCTCTTTGCAGTTTGCGTGTTCACGATGAACGCAGCCACATTATCGTGCAGCGCCTTCAGCGAAGCCTGGTGCGCGTACACCATGTGCCCTGACTCATAGAATTTGAATTCGATATTGCTCTGCAAACTGGCCGGTATGGGCAAATGCTGCATCTCGTACACACCCTCGTAGAACGGCGTAGCCAGATCGAAATACCCGGCGTTCAACAAGACCTTCAGGTCGGGGTTATATTTCATCGCGATCGCCAGATCCGGCATCACGTTTGTCGCCAGAGGCAATGGAAGCGGAGCACCCGGCGGCTGGTGCAAGAAATTCCACGATCGCCAGATTTCAATTTCCGGTTTGAATACACGATTGTCGCCAAACTTCAATTCCTTGCGCACGTAGTCGTTGAAAGCGGAAACGTAAGCCGAGCCGATCGCCGCCGACTGCGGATCGTATTCCGCTTCCTTGCTCAGCGGATCAAACGTGGGGCCGGAAAAACGCGTGTCCAGCCGACCGGTAGTCAAATTATTTTCGTCCTGCAGGTTCTTCTCGAATTCCCCCGCGCTGATGCGCAAATCCGCCTTCTCGATGTACTCCACCGGCAAGCCTGTGTACTGGTGCAGTTTCGTCGCGATCGCATGACGCTGTTCAGCAGTCAGCGTGGACCCCGCCTCCAGCGCCTGCGCGTAATCGCCCATCGCAAAATGTTCCACTTCCGCCAGCAGCGGCGCCAGTTCCGCATGCGCTTCCGGTAGCTTGTGGTGATACCAGGCGGAAGCCGCATAAGTTGGCAGGACCAGCTGGTAAGGCAGCCCCACGCCAGGATTGAACTGCGGATCATCGGCACTGAAATCGAAATTCAATATTTGTGACAACAGAATCACGCCGTTGAAATCCATGTCGCGTTCCGTTTCCAGCACGTTCGAGAGCACCGCGGACCGCGTCGTCCCGTAACTTTCGCCAAACATATATTTCGGTGAATTCCAGCGCCCATATTTCCCCAGAAATTGCGTGATGAAATCCGCAAACGCCTGCGCATCCTGATCCACGCCGTAAAAGGCTTTTTCGCGATCCTTTCCCGCGATGCGGCTGAAGCCTGTTCCCGGCGCATCCACAAACACCAGGTCGCTCACATCCAGCAGGCTGTAGTCGTTGTTGACCACCGAGTACGGCGCGGCTGGCGTGTGCGAATCTTCCGCCGTCACCACGCGCCGCGGCCCAAATGCCCCCATGTGCAGCCACACCGTCGAAGATCCCGGTCCGCCGTTGTAAAGAAACGTCACTGGCCGTTGCGTGTTCTGGCTTTCGGTTTTGAAATACGCCACATAGAACATGCTGGCTTCCGCCGGCTGGTTCTTGTCGTCCTTTTCCGCATTCTGCGGCACGTCGTCCCAACCTTTCGGATGCACCACCAGCGTCCCGGCAAACGCGTCGTAATTGATTACGCTCCCGCCAACGGTCACTGAGCCTTTGCTCGCCTGCTGCTCCGGCTTGAATTGCTCCGCCTTCGCCGAATCTGTTTTACTGGCCGCAGTTTCGTCTTTCGTCTGTGCGTGCGCTACTGCTAGCGGCAGCAAGGGCACCGCGATTATCAGTGCAGCGATCCATAGTACAATCTTTCGCATCGAGCGTTTCTCCATGAAAGAAATAATCTACGATTTCCTTTTTCGCCTTCTGAACGACGCCGAAAGTATACCGGACATCCTCCGAATGCAACCTTGCAGTTAGATTCGCGACGTTCCCATCGCGGTCTGGAAGGCATTTTCTATTGCACGGCGTATAGCATGCCGCATTGTTGAATTCCCAACTCCCACGCGAATCCCTTGACCCTCTCCCCAATCGCCAGTGCTAGAATGGCCTCTCTTTTCCAGCTAAGGGAACGACGGCAAGCTCATGACGCTGCGCGAGACGGCTCCCAAGCTTTCGACCGAGCAATACGAAAAGAATTTCGCGGAAATATCTCCGCGCATGACGCCCCGCCAGGCCGCCGTCGAAGCCGCCCGCTGCCTCTTCTGCTTCGACGCGCCCTGCACCATCGCGTGCCCCACGCACATTGACGTCCCGTCCTTCATAAAAAAAATCACTACTGACAATCTCCGCGGCTCCGCGCGTGTGATTCTCGAAGCCAATATCCTCGGACACAGTTGTGGCCGCGTCTGCCCCACCGAGGTACTCTGCGAAGGCGCCTGCGTGATGCACGAGAAGGAAGAAAAGCCGATCGAAATCGGCCGCCTGCAGCGTTACGCCGTGGATCACGTCCTCGACCGGAATATTCAGCTTTTCCACATCGGCGCTCCCAATGGAAAGCGGGTCGCGCTAATCGGCTCCGGCCCCGCGTCGCTAGCCTGCGCCGCGGAACTGGCGAAACTCGGCTATCACACCACAATTTTCGATCGCAATGAACTCCCCGGAGGACTGGACACCTACGGCATCGCCGCCTACAAACTCCGCGCCAACGATAGTCTGCGCGAAGTCGAACTCGTCCGCTCTCTCGGCGTGGAATTTCGCCAGAAGACCACAGTTGGCAGCGACATCACCTTCGCCCAGCTCGAAACAGATTTCGACGCCATTTTCATCGGCGTCGGCCTCGGCGATACCGGCGCGCTCAAAGTCCCCGGCGAAGATCTCCCTGGAGTAGTCAGCGCAATGGAATTCATCGAGCCCACCAAAGTTCGGCCCTTCGCGCAGCTAAACATAGGCCGCCGCATCGCCTGCATCGGCGCCGGCAACACCGCCATTGACGTAGTCACCGCCGCAAAACGCCTCGGCGCGGAAATCGTGCACCTGATTTATCGCCGCGGCGAACAAGATATGCCCGCCTTCCGCTACGAGTACGAACTGGCGAAACTCGACGGCGTAAGTTTTCACTGGCACGCACAACCCATCAAAATCGTCGCCGATGCCACAGGCAAAGTCGCAGCGATCGAATGCGTCCGCACGCGCACAGAATCAGCCGCAACCAACAAGCGCAGCCAAATTGCCAGCATCCCCGGCAGTGAATTTCAGCTAGAAGTGGACATGGTCGTGCGCGCCATCGGCCAGGAACCGGTCACAAACTCCTTCCGCGCGGTGCAGGGAATTGCGCTGCAGAAAAACGGCACCATCGCCGTAAGCGAGCGCTTCCAAACCGGCAACGCCAAATATTTCGCCGCAGGCGATTGCGTCAACGGCGGCAAGGAAGTAGTCGACGCCGTCGCCGAAGGCATGGCCGCCGCCCGCGGTATTGATGCGTGGCTCGAATCGCCGCGCGGAAAGAATTGATCGCCCGTGCGCGCCCCCGAATCATGGATCGAGCGCCTGCCAGTCCTGGAAGAACTCGAGCAACCTTGGGAACCTGTCCCGCGCGCGGCCCTCGTCGCGTGGATTATTTTTTACGCACTGTTTCTGTACCAGCGCGCGCGCGGCACCGGCCTTCTGCTGCTGATGGACGGCGTTTTCGTCCCCATCCACGAAGGCGGCCACCTTCTCTTCCGCCTGGGCGGCGAATTCATCATGGTCGTCGGCGGCACATTTCTGCAATTGTTCGCGCCCTTCGCGCTAGGCACCTACTTTTTCTTCCGGCGTCAATCGCAAGCGGTCGCCTTCTGCCTGTTCTTTTTCTTCGAACAATTTCTACCGATCGCCAACTATATGGCCGACGCCCGCGCCCAGGATTTGCCGCTGCTGACGGTAGGCGACGCCGAATACGTAATCCACGATTGGAATTATCTCTTCGGCAAACTTGGCGTCCTCGAACACGACGTCCAAATCGCCAGCGTAGTTCGCGCGATCGGCTGGCTCGGCATGCTAGGCATAGTAATCTGGCTGATCTGGCGCGGCGTCAACGAGGTCGCGCCATCTAAGAGCGCAGCAGGGAGGTAATCGATGTCAGAACTGAGCGTCAACTTCTGCGGCCTACGCTCTCCCAATCCTTTCTGGCTAGCCTCCGGCCCGCCCACCAACACGGGCGGCCAAGTAATGCGCGCATTCGACGCCGGATGGGGCGGTGCCGTCTGGAAAACGATCGGCGATCCAATCCAAAACACCTCCTCGCGCTACGGCGCCATCGATCTAAACGGCGTGAAAATGATGGGCCTCAACAACATTGAATTAATCAGCGACCGCCCCATCGCGGTTAACTTGGCAGAAATCGCCGAAGTAAAAAAGCGTTACCCCAAACATCTTGTAATCGCCTCGCTCATGGTGGAATCCAAGCGCGAAACCTGGCACGACATCGTCCGCCGCGCCGAAGGTGCCGGCTCCGACGCGCTCGAACTGAATTTCGGCTGCCCACACGGCATGAGCGAACGCGGCATGGGCGCCGCGGTCGGCCAAGTTCCCGAATACACTGAAATGATCACGTCGTGGGCGAAAGAAGTCGCGAAAACTCCAGTGATCTCGAAACTCACGCCGAACGTCACAGACATCACTCACATCGCGCTAGCCGCAGAGCGCGGCGGCGCCGACGCCGTAAGCCTGATCAACACCATCAATTCGCTAATGGGCGTCGATCTCGAAACTTTCGCGCCGCGCCCCAACGTAGCAGGGAAGTCCTCGCACGGCGGCTATTGTGGCCCCGCCGTAAAACCCATCGCGCTGCATCTGCTCTCCAGTGTGGCGAAAAAAGTCAAAATTCCTATCGTTGGCATCGGCGGCATCGGCAATTGGAGGGACGCCGCCGAACACATCGCCCTCGGCGCCTCCTGCGTGCAAGTCTGCACCGCAGCCATGCATTACGGTTTTCGCATCGTCGAAGACATGGCCGACGGCCTCGCCGCCTATATGGACGACCACGCCTATCGCTCCACCGAAAATTTCCGCGGCCGCGCCATCGCTAACGTATTGGACTGGGGCGACCTCGACCTCAACTACAAAATCATCGCCAAAATTGACGCCAGCCTCTGCATCGGCTGCCAGCTCTGCTACGTCGCCTGCGAAGACGGCGCGCATCAGTGCATCGAACGCGCGCCAGAGAAAAACGCAAACGGCAAACAGAATCCCAACGGCATGGAAGTTCATGTCCCGCGAATCATGGAAGAAGAATGCGTAGGCTGCAATCTGTGCGCGTTAGTCTGCCCCGTGCACGGCTGCATCACGATGGAGGAAATTCACACCGGCCTGCCGCCGATGTCCTGGAAGCAACGGCAGGATCACAAAACAGGCTAGTTTCATTGCATTTTCTTTCAATTAGCCTTGTTTAGCTTACCTGCCTCTTACCCTTGAGAATTGCTTGACTGCCTCGATAGACCATTTCAGGGCTGTTCGTCGAGAGGAACGATGGCCGGAGGTGAGTCAGTTTCCGGTTAACGCGACTGTCCAGGAACTTGTTGATAAGTCCATTCAAATCAAACAATTGTTCGAGAGAAGTTCCTGGCACTAGCGAGGCGTCGAAGACCCAGTCAGGGCTTATCAGGAGTTAGCACGCTGCTGCCAGACCAGATTACGATTTGCGGCTGAGCTGAGAAGTCGCCTCTGGCGATCAAACATTCCACAGAATCTCGGCGTTTCTGTCAGGCAAAGTATTGCCAAGGTTGGGTTCGTTAGTTGCGCGCCAGGAGTTCTCCAGCTTGTTCCGGATCTATCTTGTGACCCGCAAGAGAAATTGCCATGGAAAGTGCCGGGTCTCTTCCCGCCGCTAAATCCTCCGCCGTGGGAAGCAATCTGAGGTCGGGCGTCACACCGATACCGTCCAGATTCTTGCCATCTTTCATCATGATTTCGCCCGTGCTGACCATCACGCCATATTCCAGCGTCTCCCCTACCATCCTCGGCGCCACTCGCGTGGATCCCGCAAGAAACCCCTGGCGAAAAAAGGGTACTGTAAGCTTCAGCCTTCCGGATGTCTGGTCGCCAATAACAAAGCCACGTTTCTCAAGCTGGACTAAACGGGCGAAGACTTCTGCTTCGGAGCTCGTTTCACTATCCACAAGAACGATTAACATTCCCTTGAACGCGTACTTCCCAACTGTTTTCGCGCTTTCAGGATTGCGACTTCCCCGGCTCAGCACATCGCAGATCAGCACTTCGCGGTCAAACATCCCTCCCACAAGCCACTGCAAACCTGTGAACTGCCCACTGTGATTCCCTCGCAGGTCCAGAACCAGCGCTCGGCTCTTGCGGGATTTCTCCAAAATCGACTTCGCCTTGACACCCAGAGGAGGAAGAACTTCCGGCGAGCCGACTAAGCTAACGGCGTTTGTAAATGTGGGCTGCTTCCAGATCATGACGTCTCCCAGTTCGTAACTCCGCGGCCTCGCGTAATAGAATTCGCTCTGTGCTTTGCGCAACTTCCAATTAAGGTCGAAACCGCGATCGCGCGTGCTGTCACTATCCAAACGAGCTGGCAGTTCCTGAATTTTGGCTCGAGTCGTCAACTCCTTGACGCTTTTTTCGCCCATAGGCAAGACCGTGAGATGCATCTCAGCTCTCGGCGCGATTAGGTAGAGCGATCTTCGCAACTCCTGAATTTCGCTCCGCACCAGCCGCCGCTGGTTGATAGCGAGCAATTTGTCCCCTGCTTTCAACCCCTGCTTGTCTGCGTCACTTCCGAATTCGACTTTCGCGATAAAGCACTCATTTCCGTAAAATTGAAAATCGAACCCGCGGTTGAATTCGTACGGCTGCGGCGGCGGAATTAGATATGTCTGCGAGTCGTTGAGTCCCTGCAATGCCCATTCCACGCTCGCTACCGCATCCCCATACGAGGTGGCAGCTTGAATTTTCGCCTCGGCTTGCCGGAACCGCGCATTCATGTCCACGCCGCGGAACGTGGGATCGTAGTAGTTCTTATCCACGCTCCCTTGCACCCAATCGAGGATTTCCGTCGGGAGCTTACGGTCTCCGTCACTAAATTCGTGGGCTGTCCAGCCAGGAAGCGCGCAAGCAAGAACGATTACGAACCAAACGGCGGCGCAGAGAGCGGCCGTCGAAAAGCCAGATCTCATCACGTCCTCCCAATGGAAGGCGTCTTACCTACTTCGATACTGTGATACGCTGTAACTCGGCGATTGTAACCCCAGTTTAACGATTGGGCTCATTTTGTGGATTGTGCCTGATTAACGCGGCGCAAACCGGACAAGTGGAATCGAGCCAAAAGCAGATGTCCGGTAACGCGACACCAGCCGTCGCTTGAGAGAGAAAATGAACAGCGACGAGAATCGCAACCCTCTTTCAAAATAACAAATCAACAATTCAGAAAACTCAGACCCAATCCAAAATCTCACTACGTCGAGGTTTCTTCACACCTTCATTCAAGTTTCCGGTGACGCCACTACTCGGGAGCTGAGAAAAAGATGAAAGTGTTCGGGTAGGAAGAAATCACAACCGAGCATCACACCGCGTCCGGCTGGACCTTCAGGCGATTGTGGCGAGAGTCGGGAAGCAATCCTTCTACAAATGGCCAGCGAGAGAGTACGATTATGGCTTACCAAAGCGGAGGCAAAAAAATGTTCCAAAGACTCGCTTTCGCCCTAGTAGTTCTGTTCACTTGCTGCCCAGGCATGAGTGTGGCGGCTAATTCACAGACTGTGGCGCCCATCGCTTCCCCCTTAATCGTGCCATTTGATGCTTGGATTAACTTGGGACCCGACAGCAAACTCCTTTTCTACAGCGGGTGGGCCAATGGTTTGTTCACGACTACCAAAGACCCAGGGACCTTGGCCCTCGGACGTTGTCTTGAAAAACTGACTTTCCAGCAAATCGTGCCGATGATAGACAAACGGCTTGCGGACCATCGTGAGGGGCTTCATAACCCAATTAGTACAGAGATAATTGAGGCGGTGACTGCGACGGGAAGCCCCTGCGAGGGCATTACGGCGAGCAAAGTCCCAAGCGTGCAATGGGCCTTGCCCGGAAGGTAGACTACGCGAGAGCACGTCATCGCTGCGCAAAGTCCTGAGTAACGCCCAAACCGTACATGTGGTCGCGGGAGCCAGGGTCAAGCCCTGCATCCCTATGTCGCAAATTCTTCAAAAAGGCTCTTCCACATACTTGCTCCCCCAAAATAGCCCAGTACGATCCACCTGGGCAGCCCGATTAAGAGATGAAGGTACAATTCGCTTCGAGGTGGAACGTGCCACCCGTACTTGTCATACGAGGCCCACGCTGTCGTGATTAGAATCACAGACATGCCCCAACCTAAGATACCCGTGTAGAACATGTAGTGCTTGCGGCCCTTAGCTCGAATCCGTTTGCGATGCTCAATTTGTTCGGGAGAAAGCTCGGCTGGCTTGAGTAAGTTTATGAGAGACGCTCGAAATCGCAGTCTATCATCACTTGCCTGGCAGCATTTACCGGACATCCGAAGTTCTAGTACGGGACTTGTCCGATTACGCGATGCGGCTTATCGCAAGCTGGTCGTGAATGCTATACTCGCGCCAGAAATGGGGTCGTGTCCTGCCGCTCGGCAATAGGCCACTCGCCCCCAGTGCGTTTCGCGTCGCGCCGACAAGAACGGCTGGGCCTGACCGCAGGATTTAGATTCCTGACAACGATCCCATAAATGCTGGCTCGCTTGGGCATTGCGAGGCCCGTCACAGCGGCCATCAAACAGGAGTTTGGCATTGCGCGAGAATGAAGAGCACTACCGCGATTTGGTCGAGAACAGTCTCGATTTAATCTGCACGCACGATTTGAACGGCGTGGTGTTGACGGTGAATCTCGCCGCTGCCAGGACGCTAGGTTATGAGCCTGACGAAATCGTAAACCGGAACGTGAGTGAATTTCTCAGTGAGAAGAGTCACGAGGAATTCGATGCATTTCTAGCTGCGATACGCGAGAAAAGCACCTATGCGGGCTTCATGCGGCTGCGGACCAAGAACGGGCAGACTCGGATTTGGAGTTTTACGAGCACATTACGGACACTGGGAGTGGAAATTCCTTGTGTGCGCGGGGTCGCGCACGATGTTACCGATATCTTGCAAGTCCAGAAGGCCTTGCGCAAAAGCGAAGAGCGCCTGCGCGTCGCTGCCGAAGTGGGCAGGATGTACGCCTGGGAATGGAATCCCGTCACTGACTCAGTGCTGCGATCTGCAGAATGTGCGGGCATTCTGGGTCTGGATGACGCCACGGGAACCGGTGTCGCAAAGGATTATTTCGATTTAGTTCACCCCGATGATCGGGCCAAGTTGTGGGAGCTGGCGACCTCTTTAACGCCAGAAAACCCGGAATACCGAACAGAGTACCGTCGGTTTCGCCAGGACGGTAAGCTGCTGTGGCTGCAGGAGAGCGGCCACGCTACCTTTGATAAAGCCGGGAAGATGATCCGGCTAATTGGCATGACCGCTGACGTCACCGAGCGCAAGGAGGCGGAGGAAAAGCTGCGCGTAAGCGAAGAACGTAGCAGGCGACTTGTGTTTGCGTCTCCGGTTGCCACGGTCGTTACCAGTGGTTCGGAACATCGGAACGAGATCGTTAATGATAGGTTCACGGCGCTATTTGGGTATTCAAACGACGATGTTCCGAGCATCGCCGAATGGTGGCCCCTGGCCTATCCTGATGAAGCGTATCGCAAGAGAATCAAATCCGAATGGGAAGCCCGAGTGGCGGAGGCCGTAAGGAATCGTTCTGAAATCACGCCGATGGAAGCAAAGGTTCGCTGCAAAGATGGCTCAGACCGCTACATCGAGTTTCACTTTGCATCTCTCGGCGAGACTAATTTAGTAAGCTTCGTGGACATTACAGATCGCAAGCTTGCGCAGGACGAACTCGAAAAGACTGGGGGGCGGCTCATTGCGGCGCAAGAGGCAGAGAGCGCCCGTATCGCCAGGGAACTTCACGACGACTTCAGCCAGCGCTTGACGCTCCAAGGGATCGGCCTCGCGCGGCTATTGAAGAGCCTGCCTGAATCAGAAGCAGAGGTGCGGTCCAGAGTTCAGGAATTGTTGAAGAGTAACGAAGGAATATCGATAGATATGCACACGCTCTCACACCAACTCCATTCCAGCAAACTTGAGCATGTGGGGCTGGCGTCGGCTCTAATGGGTCTTTGTGAAGAGCTGACTTCGAAATTCAAGATCCAGGTGGAATTTAACGACCGCGGAGTATCCTCGGAAATTCCGAAGCACGTGGCGCTGTGTCTATTTCGAATCACTCAAGAAGCGCTGGGCAATATTGCCAAACACAGTAACGCGAAGCAAGCCCACGTCGAGGTGAGCGGCACAAAGGATGAAATTCGCCTGCGGATTGTGGATGCCGGCGTGGGATTTGACCCAGCACTCCGCAGCGCGAACGTGGGAATAGGTCTTGTGGGCATGCGCGAGCGCCTCCGGCTGGTTGGAGGAACGCTGACGGTGCAATCCGAACCCATGCGGGGAACGGAAATTCTCGCTGAAGTGCCCCTCTCGGCCTATGCTGATGCACCACAGGCCAGAGTAATGTCCGTAGGAGGAGAGAGCGCATGAGGTGTTTGCGCGTCATGCTGGAAACGCCGCGGAAATCCTGCCCGACTTAGGCCGACTTTCAGGTGATTTGTAAACTCGCCTGCCCGCATTCTAGCCGCAATGTCCCGATTAACGCCGGCATCGGACATGCGGAGTACCAGACCGGAATTTGTCCGGTCACTTACCAGGACTTAGCCCTCTATCAAACTTGGTACACGATTTCGAGGGGAACGTCCGCGTAGCCGACAATCCACGGGTTATCACCCGCGCCAAAATGTAGTGGCAAAATGGCAATCCTCTGATCGGGATCCAACCCTGTCGGTTTCCTTCGAAGAACTTACTTCAATTCCGTGAAGATTGCGCGCTGTTTGCCCCGGACCAGCATTTCAGTGTGTGTGCGGTTGCGAAGGTTGAACCTGACCGTACCGGAGGTGTACGAATTCACGACCGCCTTTCCGTCCAACGTGGTCGACTGCAGGTCGCCGTCCTCCAGCAGCAGCGCCACGACGTCTTTATCGTGGAAGTGCATCGGGACGGCCACGCCGGGAATCCAAGTGAAATCCCACACGATGACGCGCTCATTCTCCAGGACCTTCTTCACGCCTGGCCGCGGAAACGCCAGGGGATAGCCGCTGGTATTTGCTATAGGAGCCACAGGATGGTCCTTCAGATCGATCACAATCGATCGTTCAGCGATTTTCGGCGGCGTGCCCTTAGGCACGAACGCCGCACTGCCTGAGAAGGACACAACGACGGCATCAAACGCCCGCTCAGGTGCGGAATCGGCGACCTCCCAGATCACAACGCGGTCATTTTCGATGATCGACTTCAAGGCAGTTTGCGAACCAGCTTCGGTGAGCTCTGATCTTCCAGGCCTGTCGGCGTGAGCACATACCTTCATCAGGTCGCGAAAATATTTTTGACTCGTATCGTGGTTTGCGCTGAGTTGCGCTGCGTGCGCCGCTCCATAGAGAGCACGAAAGCGTCCTGGTTCCTTTCTCAACGTGGCTTCGAATTGCTGCAATGCTTGCGCTGGCTCATTCATCTCCAGCAACATCTCGCCGAGCAACTCGCGCGCTGGCGCCAGCGGTCCCGGCGTCACCGCGCTTTTCTCCGTCCCGTCTTCCAGTTCCGCTGCCGACTTCATCTGCCGCAGTGCCTCTGCTTTTCGACCTGCCCCTAGCGCCACCCAAGCTCTGACCGCAAACTCCTGAATTTCCACCTGCAGCGCCCAGTAATTTTCGTTGGCCCTCAAAAGGCGGTCTCGGGCTTGCTCGAGTGCGGTCACCGACTCGTTCGCCGCCGCCAATTCCCCCAGTCGCGCCGCGCCCAAGCCGCGGGCAAACCACGTCATTGCATCCGTGTGTGGAAACGGCGTCTCCCGCACGACGAGCTGTGAGGCCTGCTTCCAGTCCTGACGCTCCAGCGCGTAGCGCGCCGGGATCGCGGCCAGCGCGAAATATCCGACCGCCGGGCCGCCCGCGCCGCCAATCACCGCCTTCGGATCGAAGCGCGCTGCGATCTCCGGCAAGGAGTCCCGTACCCGCCGCGCCGCCTCATCCTGCCCTGTCTGCAGGTAGGCGTAAATCTCGTAATCGCTGGCGTGCAACTCTTCCGCCGTCTGACCCTCGCGCCGTGCCGCTGCTGCTGCCGCCCGATTGCTTTCGATCGACTCCTGCCAGTAGCCTATGCGGGTGAAGGTGTGCGAAGGCATGTGCAGCGCATGCGGTGCATCCGGCGCAATTTCCGAGTAGCGCCGCGCTGCTACAAGCGCGCGCGGCGCCAGCGCTGGCACGTCGTAAGTGTGGATAATGTAATGTGCTAGGCCGGGATGCGTTGGTTCATCCTCGAATAATTTCTCTAAAATCGCTCCCGCCTGGAGTCGGCCGGAATATGTTTTGTCCGAGGGATCTTCCGAAGCCGTGAGCGCCAACGCATAGAAGATTTGCGCCTCATGGTCTTCTGGATATTTCGCTGCGACATCCTGCATGGCGTCGCGATAGGCGAGCAGGCGCGCTTGCTGCGGTGTGCTCTTGTAGTCGCTGTATAACTTACCGACAGCCGCGAGATACGCCCGTTCGCGGTCCGTCTTTGTGCCCACGGTTTTGCCGCGTTCCACGCTCTGTTGGCCTGCCTGCAACTGACCCTCTTCTTTCAATCCCGCCGCGAATGGATTACTCCAATCGCTGAGAGCGATTCCCCAGTAGGCGATTCCGCAGGTCGCGTCTTCCCCTAGCGCCGCGTTAAATCCTTCGATGGCACGACTGAACTGGAAGGAATGCAGTAGCGCTACCGCCCGATTGAATTCCGTCTGAGCCACGTGGTTGCACGATGTGGCAAAGTGCACCTCTCCCAGCTTCTCGCCATTCCCGTGCCTATGCTCGTGCGACAGGCTGTCCAACGCCACTAACGTTATTAGCACCGCCGCAATGAGTTTCACCCCGACCATTTCGCTCCTTCAGTCCTCAGGATTATAGGCAGGTCCAGGATCTTTAGAAGGCTAACTCTGGTCGTACACAACGTGGCCAATTAACCGGATTTTAGTACAAGAGTCTTCTTTCGTCACCGGTGATTAGCGCGGCTCGGAATTCGTCCTGAATCACGGGCCAACCGGAACTAATCCATATGCCTGATTAACGCTGCCAGCTCAACCGGTCGACGCGACACCTTCTAGTGCGTTGGTTCGGCAATGCTTCCGCGGGGGAATCATCGGTTTGGCGGTACTACGCCAAAGCCTAGCCAGGACACCGTCCCTGGTGGTCTAATCCTGGCCGGCGATTTTGGCTTTTGTTTTCAATGCTAGATGGGTTCAAGCCTAGTGTTGCGTCGACCCATTGAGATCACCGCTCTTATCGGACAATTGGATCGCTATACTGAATTCGAGGAGTGGCCGATGCGAATTGCCGCAATCGGATTGATGTGCTTGCTTACATTGGCCGCGTCCGGCGGCGCAGAACCTGAGACTGGGAGTGTTTGTGTGGCTGCACGAGCCCTGGATCCCTTCCGCGGCCAAGTCATTCCGCCGACCGGGGAAGTCGATTCTCACGGACTCCAAGTCAAGGTCGACAAGCGCCCCCTCAGTTCCCTGGCCGCAAAGAGAGAGCCTTAAGATTGAAGGCTTGAATTTAAATGAACGCCATGTTCTCGCCGTTGTGGACGCACACGGCAAGCCCATCGAATCCCTATGGTTTCGCTTTGCAGACTACAAGAGCCGTCACCTTTGCACGTTCTACGACGACTATGGCGGTATTGGGTTGGACGACGATGCTAAACATCGCCCGTGGTGCAGGTGCAAATACACAGACTGACTGCTTTCTATATGCCGGATTAGCGAGGTGATCTCAATGGGTCGACGCAACGCTGAGCTTGAACCCTGGAAACAAAAAGCCGCCCGCGCGAATCAGTAAAACGCACGCAAGTCGGGCATGTGCGGCAATTCCACGTCGAGCGCCCGGCCGTAATCTCCCAACGTCAACTTGATCATTTCCGCCGGCCCCACATCGCGCACCGTCCACGACGTCGTCGGCATCACGCGCGACGCCACGAATAAGTCCCCGCTTTCAATATCCGGCCCCTTCGCTTGCAAGTCCGAAGGAAACACGTAGTAAGCGACTTTCCCCTTGATGTCCAGCGCCAGATATCGCCGCCCCAACTGCACCAGCACTAGGTTCGTCTGTTTTTTCTTTTCGGTTTGATACACGTTCCACGCCAGCGGCGTCTTGTCTTCCAGCTTCAGCTGTGCGCGCCCCACCGTTTTCCACAAAAAGCGCACGTTGTCGCCAGCACCAGCGCTTGCGACAAACGCGGTCGCGCAAACCAAGGCCAAGATCCGCAACGCCACGCGATTGAACGCATACAAACTCGCACCGCCGCGAAATATTCCCGGCGCGCCGACGCCCTCAGCGATTTCATTCCCATTTCACGCGCACTTGTTTCGCAGAAATCACCACGAATCCCTTGGCCCGCCCGTGCTCCACCACATCGCGCAAGATCGCCACGTCCTGCTCACAATATTCCGCCACGCGATCTTTCTGCCCGGCGCGCCACCATTTCACAGCGTCGAGACCGTCACCACTCTTCGCGGTCCCCAGCGTGTCTTTCGCCAGTTGGTCGAGCTTCACACGATGTCCGAGCTGCTTGTGCAAGAGTTCGTGAATATCCAGCGACCGCTTGCGCAAACCCTCCACCGGCGCATAAGCGCGCAGCACTTCAATATCGAAGCGATTGCCATTAAACGTAACCACGTGCGTAAACTGCTCAAGCTCCGTGACCAACTTCAGCGCATCCTCTTCATACCACCGCCGGAACGCATTCTCCTTATCCCAAGTGATCGCCACCGCCAACCCGAACGCGCGAATGTTCCCCCACCCACCATCCACTTCGCTCGAGAGCCGCAGCGTCTCGATGTCCAAATAGATTTCGCGATCGAATAATCCTGCCAGGTAAGTGTCCTCCGGTTTCGGATGGAGTTGCGCGCCAGAACTCAGCGGACGTCCACGAGCTTGTCATCCTGAAAATTTCGCAGCGGCTTCCGGGCTAATAAAGACTCGACTCGCGCTTCCGCCCCGTGTAATCAATGTAAACGATCTTGAGGTCCGTATAAAAATCGATCGCCGCATGCCCCACCTCCCGCGGCCCCACGCTGCTATCTTTCGCCCCGCCAAACGGCACGTGCGCCTCTCCGCCCACCGTCGGCGAATTCACATGCGTCATTCCCGTCTCAATCTTATCCACAAACTCAAAAATCTTGTTCGAGTCCGACGAATAAATCGAACTGGAAAGCCCATACCGCACCGAATTTGCCACCTGCAGCGCCTCATCGAAACCCTTCACGCGAATCACGCTCAACACCGGCCCAAAAATTTCTTCCTGCGCGAGCTTGCTGTCCCACGCCACGTGATCAAAAACCGTAGGCGCCACAAACCAACCCTTATCGTAACGCGAGCCGGTCAACCGCTCGCCGCCGCACAGGAGTTTCCCTTCGTCTTTACCAATCTCAATATATTTCAGCACCGTGTTGAGCTGGCTCTCGTCCACCGACGGCCCCATGTCCGTCCCCGCCTCCAGACCCATCGCCCACCACATATTTCTTCGCGCGCGCCGTCAGCATTTCAACGAACTTGTCCGCGACGCTCTCCTCAATCACCACGCGGCTCGTCGCCGTGCAGCGCTGCCCCGTCGAAGCAAACGCGCCAGACAGCACCGATTCCATCGCCAGCTGCAGATCCGCATCCGCCAGCACCACCACCGGATTCTTTCCGCCCATCTCGCACTGAATTTTCTTCAGATGCGCCGCGCCCGATGCATAAAGCGCGCAACCGACCTCATTCGACCCGGTAAACGAAAGCCCGTGCACGTGCGGATTCTGCACCAGCTCGTCGCCCGTCTCGCGCCCCGAACCCATCACCAGGTTCAGCACGCCCGCCGGCAATCCCGCCTGTTCGAAAATCTCCACGATCCGCATCGCTGTCAGTGGCGTCAGCGTCGCCGGCTTGAACACCACCGTATTCCCGCACACCAGCGCCGGCGCGATTTTCCACACGGGAATCGCCACCGGAAAATTCCACGGAGTGATCGCGCCTACCACTCCCAGCGGCTGGCGTATCGTATAAGAAAAATTCTTGGGCAGCTCGCTCGTCAGCGTTTCGCCGTTCAATCGCCGCGCCTCGCCCGCCATGAATTCCAGAATATTGATCGCCCGTTGCACCTCGCCCAGCGAATCCTTCAGCGCCTTACCTTCCTCGCGCGTCAGCAGGCGCGCCAGCGCTTCCTTCTGCTCCTGCATGATCCGCGTAGCGGCGAAAAGTATCTTGCCGCGATTCGGCGCCGGCGTCTGGCGCCAGGCAGGGAACGCCGCCTTCGCCGCCACAATCGCTTCCTTCATTTCCTGCCGCGTCGAAAGCGGTATGCGCGCGGCCACCTCGTCGGTGTTGGCGGGGTTTCGCCGCTCCACAATCTTCGTGGACTTCGACTCCACCCACTCCCCATTAATGTAATTCCTGCAAAGCTGATCCGTCGTTATTGCCGTTGCCATCACACTCTCCGCATTCTGTGAGCTTTCACCGTATACGCCAAGCGAGCAACAGAAACAAAACCAACGTAAGTACGAGAACCATATTCGCGAGACAAAGCCAATCGGGCGAGGCGGACGCCCGATTACTTTTCACCTGGCGCTCTTCTTCTTCCATCGCCTGCTCGACGATGTCGAAGGAATCGGGCTCGCGAACGGCGCGAATCTCGGTCTTCATTTTTCCCAGTAATCACAGAATGCCACTAGCCTCAGATCCGAACCTCTCCAAACGATTTATCCAGCAATCGTATCCCCTCATCCACATCCGCCTTCGAAATATTCATCGGCGGAGCCATGCGAATCACGTTCCCATACATCCCGCCCTTGCCCACCAGCAAGCCATTCGCGCGCGTGCGTTCCAGAATCTGATTTGTCTCCTGCGGCGCAGGCTCCTTCGTCTGACGATCCTTCACCAGCTCCATCGCCTGCATCATCCCCATCCCGCGCACATCGCCAATCAAAGGATGCTTCTCCTGCAGCTCTTCCAGCTTTTTCCGGAAGTATCCGCCCACCACAAAAGTATTCTCCCTCAGATTTTCTTCCTCGATCACTTCAATCACCGCCCGCGCCGCCACGGACGTGACCGGATTTCCGCCAAAAGTCGCGATGTTCAATCCCTGGAATTTGTCCGCCAGCTCCGCGGTAGTGATCGTCAAACCGACGGGCACGCCATTCGCCATGCTCTTCGCCGAAGTAATAATGTCCGGCGTCACTTCCCACTGCTCGATCCCCCACCATTTCTTGCCGGTGCGTCCCCAACCGGTCTGCACTTCGTCCGAAATATACTGCCCGCCGTAATTTTTCACGATGCGGTACACGATCTTGAAATATTCCGGCGGCGGCGTAATAAATCCGCCCACGCCCTGGATCGGCTCGGCAATAAAAGCCGCAATCGACCCGCTGGTAGTCGTCTGAATCACGCTCTCCACATCATTCGCGCAAGCCACGTTGCACGACGGGTAAGTCAGGTGCAATGGGCAGCGATAGCAATAAGGATTCACTGCGTGCGAAATCCCCACGCTGATCACTCCGCCCTTGCGCCAAGCCGACTGTGCCGTCACCGACTTCGCCAGCGCCGATCCGCCGGAATAAGCATGGCGGAGTGCCACAATGTCGTAACTCGGCGACGCCATGCGCGAAAGCATGATCGCCGCTTCGTTCGCTTCCGTGCCCGAACTGGTGAAAAAACTTTTCTGCAATTTCCCCGGCGTAATCTCCGCCAGCTTTTCCGCCAGCGCCACGACCGCTTCGTTCGGAAACAGCGTCGAGGTGTGCTGCAGCTTGTCCACCTGCGCCTTGATCTTCTCCGTCACCTTAGGATTGCAATGCCCCACGCCGATCGTCACAATCCCGCCGAAGAAATCGAGATACTTGTTGCCCTCGACGTCCCACAGGTACTGCATCGAAGCGTGGTCCGCCACCAAGGGGTGCTGGTAGTAGTTCGTCACCGACGGCCAAATAAACTCTTTGTGCTTGCGCACCACCTCTTCACTCCGCGTCGGCAGCACTTTCGGCGTAGTAGTCATCTCAGTTGGCCTCTTCGTTCGATTTGCATTTGTCCGTTCGTTCAGTCTGCTGCGTCCACCGATTTCACACCAGCCTGCGTACGGGCGATCTCCCCATACGATTCCGGTCTGCGGTCGCGATAAAACTGCCAAGTCTGCCGCACCTTGTCCATCTCTTCCAGATCCAAATCAGCGACCAGCACCTCATCCTGGTGCCGGCTAGCCTGCGCGATAACCTTCCCGCGCGGATTGCAGAAGTAGCTCTTCCCGTAAAATTCGCCGATATTCCACGGCGCTTCCTTTCCCACGCGATTGATCGCCCCCACAAAGTACCCGTTAGCCACCGCATGCGCCGGCTGCTCCAGTTCCCACAAATACTCGCTCAACCCCGCCACCGTAGCCGAAGGATTAAATACAATCTCAGCGCCGTTCAGGCCTAACACCCGCGCTCCCTCAGGAAAATGCCGGTCGTAGCAGATGTACACCCCAATCCGCGCAAACTTCGTCTGAAATGTCAGATATCCGGTATTCCCCGGCGTGAAATAAAACTTCTCCCAAAACCCCGGAGCCACCTGCGGAATGTGATGCTTGCGATATTTCCCCAGATATTTTCCATCCGCGTCAAGCACCGCCGCGGTGTTATAAAAAAGCCCGGTCATCTCGCGCTCATACACTGGCACCACCATCGCCATCCCATATTTCTTGGCCAGCTTCTGCATTCGCTCCACAGTAGGCCCATCCGGCACAGGTTCGGTCATCTCATACCAGCGCGCCTGCTGCTCCGCGCAAAAATAAGGCCCGTTGAATAGTTCCTGCAGGCACAAAATCTGCGTTTTTTTCTTCGCTGCCTCATGGATCAGCTTCTCGTGCTTCTCCACCATCTTCTTGGAAATATCGCGAATAGAATATTTCTCCGGCGACCACTCGCAATGCACCTGAATCAACCCACAACGCACGATACGAGACATCAGATTCCTCCCGCACCCAGCAAATCGCGCCATTCGTCTGCAAAGTTTACTCTGCGCCGCGAAAAGCGGCAAGCCAACCGCATCGGTAGGCAGCGCGAAAATCTCAGGTTGCCATGCCCAATATGAGTAGCGCAAAACAGGGATGTCAGATCAGGTCGGTAGGGCAGCGCGGTAAATCAGATCAAGCAGGACTCTAATGATCTTTGCTCGCATAATCTCCGCGCGGTTTAAACTGCGCGGCATCGGGTTCCGACTGCTCCAGATTCGTGCGGCGCGTTTCTGCGTCGCCGGTACGCGGATCGGACCGTTTTTCCAGAAGCGCCACTCCCATATTCTGGGATCTCCCAATCACCCGTACCACTGTCAAGACGCGATCATTACCCTCCACGCCCGACGCGATCGTTCTCGTAGTTCTCGTTCCGGTCGCCAAAGTGCCTTCCATCCCTGGTGTCCCCAGGTTCTCGAACACAGCCCTGGGTCTCACGTCCTGCGCAGGCTGTGAGGCTGAGGAAGCCGCACCTTGTGGCTGCCCGACAACTTCTGGACGCGGTGCAGTCCCAGGAGGTTTGTGGCGGTGAGCAATTGCATTTTGCGCCAGAAGCATGCAACCAGTGCCTGCTACCGGGTCATGAATCTGCATCATGTTCACTGGATCCGGGACGTCCTGCTCGACGTTGGCGGGTGGATAGCTCTGGTATCGAATCCCGCCCTGAGAATCGCGGTAGCGGTGTGCTTTCGCGCTCGTCTGAATATGGGTTCCGTCGACCACTGTCTGGCTGCGCTCGATCTCGACGTCAGCGGAAAAGGGACAGCCGGAAAGCGAACTCACTCCCAGAGGACCAAAAGTCCTGCCGCTCGGAGAGCACGTCGCGGCAGGGGTTTGTGCCAAGAGCGTGTATCCCCGCGGGCCAAACAGTCCGCATACGAGAACTGGTTTCAGATGGGCTTTCATCGCGGGAAGCTGTAGCCCGCTCAATTCCTATGTTTGCCCGAAACCAGCGCTCGACCCCGTCCATTTCTTCGTGCGTTTCCCCACGCGCAGGGCGGCGCCTTCACCGCCTTCAAAATTCGCGCCCGATTCGCGCGCACTACCCGTATAATCCCGCAGACAACCTTAATGGACCAATTACTGAAAAATTTGCTACGTAGTCTCGGCCGCATCTTTCCAGACTGCATCACGCTCAGCCAAGCCATCGCCTTCAACATGTTTCTCGCGTTTTTTCCGATGCTACTGCTGGCGCTCGGCGTGATCAGCAGCACCGCCTCCTTCCACGGCGCTCTGCGTGAAGTCCCCGAACGCCTGAGGCTCATCCTCCCGCCCGGCAGCGACGACGTCGTCACCCAATATTTCGTACGCAAAGGCGAGCATCCCTGGAAATGGTTCCTGCTCGGTTTGGGCGGCACTCTGCTGGCTGGCTCGCAGGTCATGGTCGGCTTCATCGAAGGTTTCCGCATCATCGAAGGCGACCCGCTGCGCAGTGGCTACTGGCGCGTTCACCTGCGCGCGCTCCTACTGCTGTTGCTGACGATCGCTCCCACCGTCGTTGTCGTCATCCTCACCGTATTCGGCAAACAAGCCCGCGCCTGGCTGGTCCGCCAATTCGGGCAGCCTCTGCTCATTCACCAAGTAGAGATCGTATTCCAGGCAATAGTCGTCTTCGCCCTCTCGATGTTCGCTCTCGTGCTCCTCTATCGCATCGGCCGCCCCGGCCATCGCGGATTCATGAGCCTGCTTCCCGGCGCCATCGTTTCCACAGTCCTATGGTGGGTCGTGGATGTAGTCTTCGGCTTCTACGTGCGCAAAATGCCGTACGACGTCGTCTATGGCGGCCTGGCAGCCGCGATTGGCTTGCTGCTCTGGATGTATTTGACCGCCGTAGTCGTGCTAATCGGCGCAGCCTACAACGCCGAATCGTACCAATCCGCCGAATCCCTCAAGCGCTTGAGCCACACCCTGCTCGGCTAAGCTCCGTCGGCAGCTTCGTCCGACAAATGCGCCGTGGCTTGTTGACCACTAGGCCCCCATCTGCAACTTTTGCACACCGCCAGGGTTAGACTGGATGCAAGCAACAAAAGCCGTTGGTCTTTCTTAGCGCACCGTGCGCTCCGAGGCCGCTGCAGTGCACGAAAAACGCATCCTTCAGACCAGCAACCGCCTGGACGCCCCCGGCGCCGCTCTTCTCGCAGCCGCACTGCTTGTTGGCTTCACCCTGGCCGTCTCGCACGCCACCGCTGCAAACGACAATCAATCCAACACCCAGTTCGCCATGAAGAACTCCAGCGCTGCCCCTGATCACCTGGCGCTAGATAAAAAGTTCAAAGGCAAGCTCCCGATCACCGAACTGACCGAAGACGAAGCCGTTCTGCACGCTATGAATCGCCTCGCCTACGGCCCCCGCCCCGGAGACGTCGAGCAAGTCCGCCAAATGGGCCTGGAAAAATGGATCGGGCAGCAACTGCATCCGGAAACAATCTACGACGCGGACCTGAATCAGCGTTTGGAGCGCTATCCGACGCTCGCCATGTCCTCCAAACGCCTGCTCGAGGAATTTCCGCGCCCCGATCAGAACGCCAAGCTACAGGGGCTGACGAAAGAACAAGCCAAGCAACAATACCAAGACCAAATGAAAGCCAAGCAGGAAACAGCCGAATCGCAAGTAATCGTCACCGGCAACGACAATCTCGATAAAGCGCAGCAGCAACTTGCCAAACTGCAAGGCCCTAATCGCATCATCGCCGAACTTTCCATGGCCAAAGTGGACCGTGCCGTTTACAGTAACCGCCAGCTTCAGGCCGTAATGGAAGATTTCTGGTTCAATCATTTCAATGTCTTTGCGAATAAGGGTGACGACAAGTGGCTGCTCACCGCCTACGAGCGGGACACCATTCGCCCGCACGCCCTGGGCAAATTTTCAGACTTGCTGCTGGCCACCGCGAAAAGTCCCGCGATGCTGTTCTTTCTCGACAACTACTTGAGCGCCGATCCCGCCGCCGTCGCGCGCCAGCAAGCACAGAAAAATGTCCGTCGCGCGCGCTATCCAGGCGCGTTCGCAGGGGGCTCCATGCCCACTCCCGGCACATTTCCGGGACCAGTCACCAGCGGGCCTCCCGCAGCCAATGGCGCAGCCGCCCCCAAGAAAACCGAGCGCGGCCTGAATGAAAATTATGGCAGGGAAGTGATGGAGCTTCACACCGTCGGCGTGGACGCCGGCTACACCCAGCAGGACGTGATTCAAATGGCCGAGTGCCTGACGGGCTGGACCATTCACGAGCCGCGCCGCGATCCCCAATTCTTTTTCGACGAGAAAATTCACGGCCAAGGCAAGAAAGTCGTGATGGGCCGCAGCTTCAACTACGGCGGGGAAAAAGACGGCGAAGAAGCCCTGAAAATGCTCGCCAGCCGACCCGCCACAGCGCATTTTATTTCGCTTGAGCTGGCACACCACTTCGTTTCAGACAACCCGCCCGTGTCGCTAACTGACCGCATGGCGAAAAGTTTCACATCGAGCAACGGCGACATCCGCGTCGTGTTGCGCACCATGATTTATTCACCGGAATTCTGGTCGAAAGAAGCGTATCGCTCAAAAATTAAAACGCCTTTCGAGCTGGTAGCCAGCACTTCCCGTGCGCTCAACGCCGAATCCACAATCTCTCTGCCGCTCTCGCAATGGGTTGGACGCATGGGGGAGCCGCTCTATCTTTGTCAGCCTCCCACCGGATATTCCGATAAAGCCGAAACCTGGGTGAACACCGGCGCGCTCCTGAATCGCCTGAATTTCGCGCTCGCATTCGCCGGAGACAAAATGGGCGGCGCCACCGTAGATCTGAATCCGATGCTGGGCGAAGAAGCCTTTAAAGATCCCAGCGCCGCTCTTGCTCGCTCGATCCAAATTTTTCTAGATGGCCAGATCACGCCATCCACGCAAGCAACACTGGAAGCGCGCCTGAAAGATCCGCAAATTCTGCAAGCGCGCCTGGATGATCCAGTAAAGCAAGTAAACGAAGGCTTGATAGTAGGCCTAGTCCTAGGTACCCCTGAATTTCAGCGCCGCTAGCCTAGTAATTGAATTCCTAGCGGCCAGCTTCCGCTGGGCGCCTTTGCCGCTGACGTGGAAGTCGTGGCGGCGGCCTTCAGGCCGCCATCTTTCGTCTGTGAAGAAATTTCGAATGCGTCATCCCGATCCTGCGGTCGCGGGAGCGGGATCTGCTTTTTGCGGCGAACGCTAGAAGTGAGCATCACGGGAGCACTGTAATGACAATCTCACGGCGCTATTTCTTGAAAAACGGCGGCGTCGCCGTGCTCGGCATGGCCGCACTCCCATCCTTCCTCCAGCGCGCCGTAATCGGCACGCCAGCGACCAACAAAAAGAAAATGGTCGTCCTTTTCCAGCGCGGCGCCATGGACGGCCTCAACGTAGTCGTGCCCTTCGGCGAGCCAAACTACTACCACATGCGGCCCAGCATCGCGATCCCGCAACCGCGCCAAGGTGGCACAGAAGCCGCGCTAGATCTCGACGGTTTCTTCGGCCTGCATCCCAGCCTGGCGCCCATATTGCCTCTTTTCCGCAACGGGCAGCTCGCCATCGTGCAAGCTGTCGGCTCGCCTGACCCCACGCGCTCTCACTTTGACGCACAGGATTTCATGGAATCCGGAACTCCCGGCCGCAAAGCCACCGACGACGGCTGGCTCAATCGCGCCCTGCAAACCATGCCCGTAGAAAAGCCCTCGCCATTTCGCGCCGTCGCCTTCGGCCCGTATCTTCCCCGCACGCTGCAGGGCAGCGCGTCCGCCGTCGCCATCCCGGATCTGAAGCAATTCAAGATGAATGGCCCGCAACAAACCACCGAAGGCGGCTTTGAGGCGATGTACGCGCAAACGGTAGATCACGCGCTCCGTGGCGTAGGAACGGAAACTTTCGAGGCCATTAACCAGCTCAAAAAAGTAAATCCCGACAAATACCAACCGGAGAATGGCGCGCAGTATCCCAAGAATCGGTTCGGCCAAAGCCTGCGGGAAATTGCGGAGCTTTTTAAAGCCGACGTCGGCCTCGAAGTCGCGTTCCTCGATAGCGGCGGCTGGGATCATCACGTCAACGAAGGCGGCGTGCAGGGACAGCTTTCCAATCTGCTCCGCGATCTGGGGCAGGGAGTCGCCGCATTTAATCAAGACATGGGCGACGGCATGGGCGACGTCGTTTTCGTCAGCATGTCCGAATTCGGCCGCACCGCGCGCGAAAATGGCAACCGGGGCACCGACCACGGTCACGCCAACTGCATGTTCGTGATGGGCGGCGACATCAAAGGCGGCCGCGTTTACACTCGCTGGCCGGGCCTAAGCGAAGGCCAGCTCAATCAAGGCCGCGATCTCGCCGTCACCACCGACTATCGCACCGTCCTGGGCGAAATCATCAACAAACATCTAGGCGATCGCGACCTGAGCACAGTGTTTCCCGGGTTCGCCAACGACCCACAGCAGTTCCTAGGTTTGGTCAAAGCGTAGCGTCGTAAGCGCGCGAATCAGTGAGGTCCGCACTGCGCGGAGGACTTCGGCGTGCAGCGATTTTTGGCCGCTAGTGACTTTCATGAGCGGAGAAGTCACCGTACTCCTGAAGCAGGCCCTCGAACTCCCGGTGACAGACCGCGCGGAACTAGCCGGTTCTCTCCTGGAAAGCCTCGACCACACCAAAGATGAATCGGTCGGACAGGCTTGGGAAGCTGAAATCATCCGACGCATGGAGGATCTCGGTTCAGGCCGCATCCGACCGCTTTCTCACGACGAAGTTCTCCGGCGACTCGCTTCCGCAATCGAATGAACGTCAGGCAGGTCTGGTGGCATCCCAAAGCCGGCGCCGAGGTGGCTCGCTGGAACCCGCGACCGGCAGTGCCATAGCCGCAGCAAGATTCGTCGGAGAAATCAATCAAGCCATCGAACAAATCCTAGAGGCACGCGGCGTTGGCCAACGGGCTTCCGCGGAGCTCGAAAGATCAAGCTCCCGTGCTGCCCATTTCTGGTCGTTTACCGAGAGACGGATCACAGCATCGAAGTCTTGGCCATCGCGCACCGAAGCCGTCGTCCCGGGTATAGGAAAGAAAGGGCGTAGCGACGCCCGATCTACTCCGATCCCTTAATCCGCATCCCATAAAACGATCGGTAAACAAAGAAGAACGAAACCAAGAAGAACGCCGCAGCCAAAATATGCGTCAAGTTCCCGCCCGTCTCAGCCGTCAACTGCACCGCCAGCTCCACAGCCAGCAATCCAAATAAAGTAGTGAACTTGATCACTGGATTCAAAGCCACCGATGAAGTGTCCTTGAACGGGTCGCCCACCGTATCGCCCACCACGGTCGCGTCATGCAGCGGCGTACCTTTCTGCTTCATCTCCACTTCCACAATCTTTTTCGCGTTGTCCCAAGCCCCGCCCGCATTCGCCATGAAAATGGCCTGATACAATCCAAAAATCGCGATCGAAATCAAATATCCGATGAAAAAGAAAGGCTCAACAAACGCAAACGAAAGGGTCCCGAAGAAAACCGCGATGAAGATATTCAGCATGCCCTTCTGCGCGTACTTCGTGCAGATGGCCACTACCTTCTTGCTGTCTTCCACCGACGCCTTCTCAACGCCCTCCAGCTTGATATTCGCCTTGATGAATTCCACCGCGCGGTAAGCCCCAGTCGTGACCGCCTGCGTCGAAGCACCCGTAAACCAATAAATCATCGCGCCGCCAGTCACTAACCCCAGAAAGAATGGCGCGTGCAGCAGCGAAAGCTTGTCAACGTTCTCGGTAATTCCATTTGTCAACGCCATAATGATCGAAAAAATCATGGTCGTCGCGCCCACTACCGCCGTGCCGATCAGCACCGGTTTCGCGGTAGCCTTGAAAGTGTTTCCCGCTCCGTCATTCTCTTCCAGTAATTCCTTCGCGCGCTCGAAATTCACATCAATATTGAAATCCTTCTTCAATTCCTGCTTGATGTTCGGAATCGTCTCGATCAACGAAAGCTCGTACACCGATTGCGCGTTGTCCGTCACCGGCCCATAAGAATCCACCGCAATCGTCACCGGCCCCATACCCAGAAATCCAAAGGCCACCAGGCCAAAGGCGAACACCGGCGCCGCAATCATCAAACCACTCAGCCCCTGCAAGCTCACCAGGTAGCTGATGGACATGAGCAAAACCATCGCAAGCCCAATGTAGTAAGCCGAAAAATTCCCAGCCACGAACCCCGACAGAATTCCCAGCGAGGCGCCGCCTTCGTCTGCCGAAGCCACCACTTCCTTCACGTGTCGCGATTCCGTCGAAGTAAACACCTTCACCAACTCGGGAATAATCGCCCCAGCCAAAGTTCCGCACGAAATAATCGTCGAAAGCTTCCACCACTGGGTAGGATCGCCGTTCAGCACCGGAATAATCACCGACGAGATCGCATAAGTCATCGCAATCGAAACCAGCGAAGTAATCCACACCAGCGAAGTCAGCGGTGACTCGAAATTCATCTTGTCCGCAGCAGCAAATCGCGCCCTGGAAATAAAATCGTTCAGGAAGTAGGCGGCCGCGCTAGCCACCAACATCGCGATACGCATCACGAAAATCCACACCAGCAATTGCACCTGAATCGTGGACTGCACCGCCGGATCCGCGTTCTTCACACCTAGCAAAATAAACGTGATCAGCGCGACGCCCGTCACCCCGTAAGTCTCGAACCCGTCCGCGCTAGGCCCTACCGAATCGCCCGCGTTGTCGCCCGTGCAATCCGCAATCACGCCCGGATTGCGCGCGTCGTCCTCCTTGATCTTGAAAACAATCTTCATCAAGTCGGACCCGATGTCCGCGATCTTCGTGAAAATTCCGCCCGCGATGCGCAACGCCGCCGCACCCAGCGATTCGCCAATCGCAAACCCAATAAAACACGGACCCGCGTAATCTCCCGGAACAAACAGCAGAATAAAAAGCATCATCAGCAGTTCCACGCTGATGAGCATCATCCCGATGCTCATGCCCGCTTCCAGCGGAATGTGATAAATCGGAAACGGCTTGCCGCGCAGTCCCGCAAACGCCGTGCGCGAATTCGCGAACGTATTCACGCGAATCCCGAACCACGCCACGCCGAAGCTCCCCATGATTCCAACCATGCTGAACGCCAGAATAATAATCACGCGCGCCGCTTCGTAGTGCAACAGCACGCCGAAGTACAGCACGATCACCACGGCGATGAACGCTTCCAGCAGCAATAGGAATTTGCCTTGTGTGATCAGGTAGGTCTTGCAGGTCTCATAAATCAATTCGGAAATTTCGCGCATGGCGCGATGTACCGGCAGGTTCTTCAGCTTCGTGTAAATCGCCAGGCCAAAAGCCAGCCCAAAGACGCAGAACAAAATGCCAAACAGCAAAAGCTTGTGCCCATTTATTCCTAGAAAATTCACGGAAGATAAATCCGGCAACTTCAGATTCGCTTCGCCGCCAGCCGTTTCCGGCGGCGTGCGCGCCTGCGCCCCGGCCGCGCTCAATAAAATCGCGGTACATCCTGCGGCACCCACCCGCCCGGCCCGACCTCCCAGCTTCCGTAGCATTTGCAGCACTTGCAGCATTATTCGCCCCCCGCCATACGCACTTTCGCGCACATGTAACCCCATACTTGTACCGACATTCTTCCTCCGGATGAAGACTCCTTAATCGGGGAGCCTGCTGACAGCGAGAAGTTACAGACCAGAATGGCCTTTTGTATCAGGAAAGCCCTCTGAGGTCAAGAAAAGAGGCAGCCTCCCGCACGAAAGCGCGGGCAGAGGTAAATGGCAGGTGATTACCGCAATAGGGCCGCGGCTCGGCGGCACGACCGCGCCCCAGCCAGGCGCTTCGCGGAACACTCGGTCGAGCACCCAGTCAACGCTTTCGACTCGACAGCGTTGTGATCGCTACTACCCTTCGTACTGCCACAGATAAACCGGCAAGGAATCCAGATCAAAATACATCCGGTAATAGTAATCCGGCCCCACAGCATAAAACGGCCGGAACTTCGCCATTACATGCTTTCCGTCCGGCGGCACCACGCGATAGACACTCGGCCCCTCCTCATCCGCCACCAACCACTTGTTCAGGTCCTCGTCATCGTACGGAAGTCTGAACACAGGCTCGTGCACTCCGCCATCCTGCACCAAAACCACAGGCCCGCGCACGATCGCCACGCGACGCGGATGCTGCGGATCCACCGGCAACATGCGCAATCGCAAAGGAATCGTTATCTCGACGCGATCGCCCGAACTCCACGCCCGGTCAATCGTTGCCCAAGTCCCCGGCGTGCAACTCACCTGCGCCGCCGTGCCGTTCACTTTCAAGCTAGCGCCCGACGCCCATCCTGGAATCCGAAAACTCAGCGGGAACTTTGCGTCGCGTTCCATCTGCAGCGTCAAAGTGCTCGTCTCCGCTTCCGGATATTGCGTAACCTGCGTCAGTTTCACATCGCCGTCCGAGCGCTTCCAAGTCACTTCCGAAGGCACGTACAGGCTCACATACAATCCCGAATTAGCCTTCGCTGGATCATCCTTGTAATAAATCAAATCATGGAAGTTCACCACGTCCTGAATGTAAGTCCCCGAACAACACGTGTAGGCGCTGCGGCTGAAAATTTTCACCCCTCCAGCCATCCGGTAATCGGCATAATAAAAATGCCGCCCCGGACCGTTAATTTCCAGCGACGCCCCAATCCCGTTGTAAAGCAATCGCTCGGCCCAATCGCCGTATCGCGCCTCGCCGGTAAACTGCGTCAAATAGCGCGAAAGCTTGAAACCAGCCCACGAACCGCACGGCGCCTCGAAACAATTCTGCTGATACTCCAGCGCCTTGCCCAGGCTGCCCGCCGGCATGATGCGCTCCACCGGCCCGTATCCGCCCGTCGCATACGTCTGCGTGTTCTGCAGAAAGTCGTAAGCGTTCTTGATAATCTGCAAATACGCCGGATCGTTCGTCACCGCGTAAGCCATCGCCGCGCTGCTGAAAGTGTTCACGTGGCTGTAGGCATGTACGCCTGAAGCATCCGTGGGCGCGGCTGTCGCAGCGAATTTATTCCAGTAAGAGTGGTACAGCCACACATCCGCAAAATCTTTGTACTGCGCGTTTCCGGTTAGCGCATAAGCGCGAAAAAGATTTTCCGACAGCGTGTACCACTCCAGCGGCTTTCCCGAATGCATTTCCCACGGCTCCGGATTCGCCGGCGCGCGCGTGCGATCAAAGGTCTTGCTGGCGTAATCCGTGACCTTGGAAAGCAGCGGCATCGCTTCGGGATCGTTCGCAAATTCGTGCATGTCCACCAGCCCGCACGTCAGTTTCTCGTACGGATAAGGCCGCATCCGGCAGTTTCCATCTGGTCCGACGGTCTTAGCGAACTCGGTCAGCAGGTACCCCGACTTGTCGCGCATCGCTGTGTCGCCCGTAGCGCGATACATCCGTGACATTCCGCTCAACCATTGCCCGAACACCGTTGCGCTGTCTTTCTCGCACCATCCGCCCAACGGCTTCCCCGGCGCAGGCAATCCCGCCGCCGCGCGAAACCCCTGCAAAATATCATCGTTCGAAACGTTGAAATAAAAATCGCGCGCCCGCAAATATTGATCGCCCCAGCGGCTCTTGCCCAAACTCACGCCATCATAGTTAAACGTCTGAATCTTGTTCGGCGCAGCAATGGCAGCCCCCGCGCCCGCCAGCGATCGCGACGCGGGTGATGACGGCGCACCCGCCAGCGATCGCGAAACACCGGCCAGCACGCCCGTAGCAGCCACGCTCTTCAAGAACTCCCGCCGACGCAATGACTTCGTCATGTTAGAAGCCCTCCCAGACGCATACTGGATAAAGTATACGGCACGCCGCAGCCTACTTCCCGCCTCCTCCCCTGTCAATCCGCTTTTTCATGCTCGAACAATGCGCCTGCGATGCCACCTAGAAGCGCAGCGGCACCCGCTACGTTCTGATTCGGTTCGGGATGGGGATATCCTACTGGGATGGATTCGCAGGAGCCTGCGCAGCCTTGCCAAACCGCACTTCGTAAAACATCAATGCCTTCTTCGACGCAACTACCGATACGTCCGGCACATAAAGCACCGCCGTATCTGCCAGCGACATTTCATAATTCACGTTGAAATACAAAAAACCGTGCAAGGTTCCCATCGGCGGCACCACGTCCGCATCCAGCGCCAGCGGCCGCAAAATCTCCGCCAGTTTGTCCGTTTTCTTGTCGCCGCTCGGCAAAGGAATCCCGGCAACCCGCGGCCGGTTCGAAGGAGTCACTCCGCCAGGATGCGCCACCAACCCAGCCACGTCCTCCGGGGGCAGCCAATCGATCTCCTGCCGCCCACCCGAGCGCAATTGCACCTCGAGCTGAATCGTGTTGATCTCCACATGAATCGGCTCGTCCGTCTCGTTGCGCAGAAAAACTTCCACGGGCAGGATCCCTGCGTCCAGCGGATTGGCCTTTCCGAATTTTTCCTTGCCGCGTGATTTGTCCGTATAAGGATCGGCCGTCACCGTCAGGCCATCATGATGATCGTGAGCCAGCACCGCGGTCGGATCCGGCGCAGCTTGCTTCCCCTTAGTTATGGCAGGATTGTTCTGCGCGGAAAGTCCGCTGCACAGCGCCAGCATCACGATAGAAAACAGACTGAGTGATCTTCTCGTCATCCTGCTGTGCGATGCCTCTGCGTCACCGGAAGTTGTGCGCGTTTTCTCGCCGCTGCCACTATAATACCGGGTGCGCACGCGGCAAAGCCTCTTTCCCGGCTCCTGTGCGCGACACCCACGGAATGTATTTTTTCTATCGCATCCTCACCGCAGCGGGCATGTTTCTCCTCGCGCCGTATTTTGCGCTGCGCGGTTGGCGTGCCGGCGAACCTTCGCGCGCGCTGCGCGAACGCCTGGGCAGCTTACCGCCAGAAATCGCCGCGCGCGCCGCAGCCGCATCGGGTGCCACCGCCCCCGCGACGAACCGCGGTCCCATCTGGATCCACGCTGTCTCGGTCGGCGAAGTTCTAGCCGCCCAACCGTTAATTGACGGCCTGAAACGCCGCTATTCCTCCGCGACGATCTTCGTTTCCACCACCACAGAAACCGGCCAACGCCTCGCCCGCGAACGCCTGCACACCGCCGACGGCATCTTTTATTTTCCGCTCGACTGGGTCGTCCCGGTGCGCCGCGCTCTGCGCTCGATCCATCCGTCCCTGGTCATCGTCATGGAAACCGAAATCTGGCCAAATTTTCTCCGCGAAGCGCACCACGCCAGTATCCCGGTGGTCTTCGCCAATGCGCGCATCTCAGAAAAATCTTTCGCGCGCTTCCAACGATGGGAATTTCTCGTCGGCCCCTTTTTCGGGCGCACAATGCAAGACGCCGAACTCTTCCTCGCGCAAACACCCGAAGATTCCGCGCGCCTTCAGGCCATGGGCGCCGCGCCCGATCGCATTGCCGTCACCGGAAATTTAAAATATGACGCGGCCCCACCCGCCATCTCCCGCTTCGGCCACTGGCTCGAGCAGCAAATCCGCCAACAAGAGCGCTGGCCGATTCTGGTCGCCGGCAGCGTAGTCGCCGGAGAAGAAGAAGCCGTCCTAGCCGCCTACGATCTCGTGCAGCGCCAGTGGCGCCACACGCTTCTGATTCTCGCCCCGCGCAAGCCCGCACAATTCGACGCCGCTGCCGCCATTCCCGCAGCAGGTGGATGGAAAGTTGTCCGCCGCAGCGAACTCGATCTCACCGCCACGCTCGACGACGCCGCCGACGTTCTCCTCCTCGATTCCATCGGCGAATTAGCCGGCCTCTATTCGCTGGCCGACGCCGCCTTCGTAGGCGGCTCGCTCGTTCCCTCAGGCGGCCATAATATTCTCGAGCCAGCCTGGTTCGCGCGTCCGCCAGTCTTCGGCGCCTCCATGGAAAATTTCAAACAGATGGCGGACCAATTTCTCGACGCCCACGCGGGCGTTCAAGTCACAACCGGCCCAGGCCTCGGCAAGGTGTGGATTCAACTCATAGAAGACAATCCGCTGCGCGAACGCATGGGCGCAGCCGCGCGCGAAATTTCCCAGCGCAATCGCGGCGCCACCGAACGCTCGCTCGATCACATCGCCGCCGTTTGGCACCACCGCTCCGCCAAGGAGCGCAGCACGTGACGCTGAAGCAATCACTGCTCTGGCCGTTCTCGCTGCCCTACGGCGCCGCAGCCCATCTGCGCGCGCGCGCCTACCGCAAAGGCATCCTGAAATCCCGCCACCTCGCTGGCACAGTCATCAGCGTAGGCAACCTAACCACCGGCGGCACCGGAAAGACTCCCATGGTCGTCTGGATCGCCGAGCGCCTGCTAGCCGAACAAAAAAACGTCGGCATCCTAACCCGCGGCTATCGCGGCGAAAAAATCGCGCGAACATCCCGAAACGATTTTCCGACCAGTGCCACGAACGCCAGCGCCAAAGCCATCGCGACGACAAGCGACGAAGTCCGCCTGCTCCAATCCCGTCTAGCCGATCGCGTCCAATTCGGCGTCGGCGCAAATCGCTACGAACACGGCAGGGAACTAGACAAGCTCGGTGTGAACTGGTTCGTCCTAGACGACGGCTTCCAACATCTGCAATTAGCCCGCGACGTCGACATCGTCCTGATCGACGCGACAAATCCCTTCAGTGGCGGTCGCCTCCTCCCCGCCGGACATCTCCGCGAGCCCCGCTCCGCCCTCCATCGTGCCGATATAATCGTAATCACACGCGCCAATCACGCCCCCGCCATCGAATCCGCCATCCGCCGCGATTCCGCCGCCCCCATTTTTTACGCGCGCACCAAGCTCGACGCCATCCGCAGCTTCACCGGCGGCCAGCTAGCTGGCGCCGTAGCCCCCGAAGCGCTGCCTAAACTTTTCGCGTTCTGCGGCATCGGCAATCCCGCTGCCTTCCTGGACGACCTGCGCGCCTGGGGCTTGGATATCGTCGGCCACAAGTTCTTCCCAGACCATCACCGCTATGCGGACCACGACGACCGAGAAATTCAGCACCAAGCCAGCGCAGCCGGCGCGACCGCCCTGATCTGTACCGAAAAAGACCTCTACAATCTGCGCGCAACTAACAAACAAAAATTGCCATTGTTTTACTGCTCAATCTCCCTGCAAATTAACAACGCCGACGACTTCTGGCGCACCGTGCTCTCCGCAGCCGAAGCGCGCCGCAAACCCCGGGTGCAATCATAAAACCGCAATCGCGCGTCCAATTGCCGCACCGGACGCCCCTGTGATACGTTTCGACGCGGCGAGCAAACGAAAACACGAAGTCGCCGAGGAGATTTGTTGACCAAAGCACGCAAGCAGCGCAAACATTCCACGCCGCCCAAATCGTCTTCCGGCGCTGCCACTAAGCCCGACGCCAGCGTGGACCTAACCCGGCTGCTCGACATCGTCGCCAGCTTCCCTCGCCAAACCATCGGCATTGTCGGCGATTTTGTGCTCGACGAATTCGTCTCCGGAGAAATTTCCCGCGTCTCCCGCGAAGCCCCAGTCCTGATCCTGCGTCACCGCCGCACCGAATCGTATCCCGGCGGAGCAGCCAACGCAGTCTTCAACCTGGCCGATCTCGGCGCACGCGTCCTACCCGTCGGCGTAGTTGGCGATGACCCCGCCGGACGAAGACTCCTCGAGCATTTCCGCCGCAAACGCATCAACGTTTCCGGCATCCTGCGCGCCCACGATTGGGTCACCGCCACGAAAACCCGTTACCTCGCCGGATGGACTCACAGCACCGAGCAGCAAGTCCTCCGTGTGGACCGCGAACCGAACGCAAGGCTTTCCGCGAGCACAGAGAGCGCAATCGCTGGCAAAGCCTGCCAAATCGCAAAACGTGCGAGCGCCGTCCTAGTCTCCGACTACGGCTTCGGCGCCGCCTCCCCCGCGCTAACAAAAAAGCTAAACGCCAAGCTCCTGACTCTGGACTCGCGCTACCGCCTGCTCGAATTTCGCGACGCAGGAATCACTGCCGCCACGCCCAACGAGCCAGAAGTCGAAGCCGCCTACCACGCCCGTGTCGGCACCGACCTTCGCAAGCTGGCAGATCTCGGCCAACGCGCCCTCCGCGACCTGAACCTCCAAGCCCTAGTGGTAACCCGCGGCAAAGACGGCATGGCCCTGTTTGAACGCAGCCGCGTTCCGCGCAATATTCCCATCTACGGCTCCGACGCTCCCGTGGACGTCACCGGCGCGGGCGACACGGTGATCGCCGTTTTCACGCTCGCCCTAGCCTCCGGCGCAACCTATCTCGAAGCCGCGCACTTGGCAAATTACGCCGGGGGCATCGTGGTCATGAAACGCCGCACCGCCACAGTCACCAGCGCAGAACTAACCGCCGCGCTACGCCAAGACGCGACAGCCACCGCGCAGCAGCGCTGAACATCGCATGGATACGCTCGAAAAAATTGTTTCACGCCAAGGACTCACCGCCATTCTGGAAGAACATCGCCGCGCCAGCCACAAAATAGTATTCGCCAATGGAGTCTTCGACCTCCTGCACGTAGGCCACGTTCGTTACCTCGAAGCCGCCCGCGCCGAAGCCGATCTGCTGGTAGTCGGCATCAATTCCGATTCCAGCACGCGAACCCTGAAAGGTCCCGGCCGCCCCATCCTCACCGAACGAGCCCGCGCCACTCTGGTCGCAGCATTGAAATGCGTGAACTACGTCGTAATCTTCGACGAACTCGACGTGAACTCTCTGCTAAAGGAACTTCAGCCAGACGTCCACGCCAAAGGTACGGACTACACGCCAGACACAGTGCCCGAGCGCGAACTAGCCGCACTGCTCGGCATTCGCGTAGCAATCGTCGGCGATCCCAAACAACATTCCACGCGCGATCTGCTCGCACGCGTGCGTCACGAAGACAATGCCTGAGGCGCGCATCCTTCTCGTGCGGCTCGGCTCGCTCGGCGACGTGATTCATGCCCTGCCCGCCGCCTCCGCCCTGCGCGATGCATTTCCCCTAGCCCGCATTGACTGGCTCATCGAACCTAAATGGCGCCGCCTGCTCGAAGGCAACCCGGATCTCACAGAAATTATCTCGCTCGAAAGGGAAAGCGCGGGAGGTTTGATCACTACCGTAAGCAAATTGCGTGCCGCGCACTTCACCTGCGCCCTAGACTTTCAAGGCCTATACAAATCCGCGCTCCCGGTCTTTGCCTCCGGAGCACGGCGCCGCATCGGTTTCTCCAGCACCTATGCCCGCGAAAGCTTCGCATCCATGTTCTACACCGATAAAATCAATCCTCGCGGCGCCCATAAGGTCGACCACAATCTCACCCTTGCCGAAGCCGCCGGAGCCCGCACCGCGTCTCCGCGATTTCCTTTGACCCTGCGCCCGGAAGATGAGAAACAAGTCACGCACGAACTCGGCCGTCACGGCATCGGGGATTTCTACGTGTTAAATCCGGGCGGCGGCTGGCGCTCGAAATGTTGGCCGCCCGAACGGTACGGCGAACTGCATCATCGCCTTGGTGTGCAACACGGCTGGCGCGCAATAATCAGTTTTGGTCCTGGAGAAGAGAGCTTGGCACAAGAACTCGTCAGCGCGGCAGGAACCCCGGCGCCCGTCGCACTTCCACTCGGCTTGGGGCCGCTGATGGCCTTGTTGCATCGCGCAAAATTCGTCATCTCCGCAGACACCGGCCCCCTGCATCTTGCATCGGCGCTAGGCACGCCGGTCGTGGGCCTCTACGGTCCCACCGATCCCGCGCGCAACGGACCTTACGGCGCCCAACGCCCAAATATCGTCATCCGCAATCCCAGCAAAAGCGAAACGACCTACCGCCGCGGCGCGTCTTATTCTTCGCCCATGCTTTCCATCACCGTTGACCAAGTCGCCGAGGCCGTCGCACGCCTCCTCGGCGCGAAAGCATGAGGCTCCGCGAGTGACCACAAAATCGAACGAACTCGTCGCCGCCCAACCCAGAAAATTCTGGATGCGTTGGCGCGTGCGCATCGGCTATCCGGTCGCGCTGTTGTACCTGCTTCTGGCTCATCCCACGCACCACTGGATCGCCATGGGCGCAGCCGTCGCGGGATTCGGCATCCTCATCCGCGCGATCGCCGCAGGGCACCTCAGCAAAGATCGCGAACTAGCCATCGCAGGTCCCTACGCCCGCACGCGTAATCCACTTTATTTGGGCAGCGCATTTCTCGCCGCCGGATTCGCCATCGCCGGCCATTCCTGGTGGGCCGGCAGCCTCATCGTAGTTTATTTTGTGGTGTTTTATTACGCCGTGATGCGCAACGAAGAAGAAGACCTGCATGCCCGCTTCGGCACCGTCTTCGATGAATACGCCGCCAAAGTCCCGCTATTCCTCCCGGACTTCTTCGGCACCGGCTACATCCAGCCGCAGCAGACCAAGTCCAGCGAAGCATTCTCGTGGGAACTCTATCGGCGCAATCGCGAATACAAAGCCCTCATCGGCACCATAACCGCACTGGCAGTAGTCTGGCTCCGCATGTGGCTCCTACGCCGCTACGGATATTAATTAACTGGGAAGGGAACTGCGTACCAACAGGCAGGTCCTACTGCAACCGATAAACCGCATGCATCACCCGCTGAAATTGCGGCCGGTAAATCAAATCGAACGCCCGCTCTTTCCCGGGAAACATATCCAGCGCAATCTTCCGCGTCTCCGCCACCATCTGCGCGGCATCCTCTGGAGACAAATCTCCACCCGCAATCGTTTCCAGCGTAATATGCACCAGGATGCGCAGCCTGCGAATGCGGCGGCTCTCTTCGTCAATCTCTTGCTGCGTGGGTTGGACCGAGGGATCGTCCATATTTGACCGTAGCTACCGGAAAACTAGTATGGACCCAAGACCCGGAAGCGCACAATAGTACTGTCGCACTGTTTTTGAGGAGCCCCACATGTCCGAGGAATACTCCAACGAAAAGGTAGTCATCGCCCACGTCGCCGAAAATGCCACGGAAGCCCTGGTAATTCGCGGCTTGCTGGAAAGCGCTGGCATCCAATCTCCGGGCTCCGTTTCCACCGATCCGTTTCCCATCCCTGAAAATCCCGAAGGTCCGCACAACGTCGAAATTTTCGTTCTGGAATCCCGAGCTGACGAAGCCCGCAAAATCATCGCCGAATACCAGTCCGCCAACAATGTCTCGCTGGATGAATCCGACGACACAGCGGATTCCAACACCTAGAAACTGTCCGGCATTTCGCGCGTGATCTTAACGCGCGCGCCTTAATTCTCGCCGCGCGCTGATCGCGAGCCTCGAAAATCGCAGCCGCTTGCCCACCCACCACAAAAAAATCACCCACGCGCCCACGTGCAGTCCCGCCACCATAGGCACCTGATACGCCGCCGTTTCTTGAAACGCCAGCACCACCCTGGCATCCACAAAGCTGCGGTCGCCCAGCAACAGCGCACGCGCCACCGCCCCGCGCTCCGGATGCCCTGCAAAAAGTGAATCCAGCCGCGTCAGCAAAGTTCCCCGCGCCCGGGCCCGTCGTTGCGAAATAGTAGGAGGAGGCCGGTCAACCAACTGCAGCAATTCGCCGCTGCGCAGCGAACCCAACACACCAATTTTCTCGCGCGCCAAGAAACCCTTCCCATCCAGCGCGCCCGGATCCAGAAAACCCCGCGGCGGCCGTGCCTTCACCAGCACCTCGAGGCGATCTCCCGCCTGCGATCCCGCTGGCGGCTGCGCAACAACCGCCCCGGATAATAATTCACGCGCAGCCCGGCGTTCGTGCCCAGCGCCGCGCCCGTCGTTCCCACCTGCTCCAGATCAATCTCGAATCGCTGCCCCCACGGCAGCGTCAAGGGATCCTCGCGTCACCGCCTGCGCCAGCGCAGAGCAACGCCAGGATTGACGCTCCCGGCTGTGACCAAACGCGCAATGTCATTTGCAGGAATCGCAACGCGTTCAACGCTGACAGCCACTCCGCCAATCGCCACCCACAGAGCAAGCGCCAAAGCCCACGAGACCGCCCCGCAATGCCGCCGCGATCAAAATCCAGCAACCAGAATCCCGACCGCCAGAATTCCATCCGCGGGCCTACGCCCACTGTCGTGGCGCACCGGGCCAACGCTCCGCAATCGCGACGCTCGCCGCAGACGCGCTCAGTATCCACAACGCCGGTAACTTCATAGGGAGATCTGAGGTTGGGCCGAGCTCCGCAAAGCGTGTCCTTCTGGGGCAGCAATGGCCCCCGAGTCACGCTAACATCCCCGTCGGTTGTGAAATATTTGTAGAAATGCGGACCGGGGGAATCGGTAGAAAAGACGGGATGCAGCTCGCCCCGGCGGGCAAGGCGTCGAACTCAAAGATGCGTCTGGCGGGCGAACGCGAATCGCGCGATCATCAGCCGCGCTTACGCAGTCGAACGACCGTCTCCATGTGGAACGTCTGGGGGAACAGATCGAACACGTGTACTTCCGTGCAGTCGTATCCTGCCTTCACGAATAACGCCAGATCGCGCGCGAGGGTCGGTGGCTCGCACGAAACGTAAGTGATCCGCTCGGGCCGCAGCCTGTCCAATCGCTCTACCGACTCCGGCGTCATCCCAGCGCGCGGCGGATCGAGCACCACCAATTCCGGTCGCTCCTTGTTGCGTTTCAAGAATTGCTCCACTTCCGCCGCACGCACCTCAATCGTCCCTTGCCCGCGCATATTCGTCTCCAAATCGCGCGCCGCAGCCGGATTCGATTCCACCGCCAAGACGCGCCCAAATTGTTTGGCCAACGGAATCGAAAATAATCCCACGCCGGCAAACAGATCGAGCGCCAAGCGCCCACCCGGTTCGCGCTTCACCACCTCCCGCGCCAGTTCCTCCACCAGAAATCGGTTTACCTGAAAAAATGAAAAATGCCCCACACGATAAGAAATTCCTCCCGCCGCGTACTCCACAAATCCCGGCCCGTACAATTCCATGCGGTCGTGGCTAGGATCGTGAAACAGCAAACTCGCGATTTCCGGCACCGCTTTCCGAAACGTCTCCGCATGTTCCGCCGCTCGCGAAGGAAATCCCGCGAATGTTGCCGTCAGCAACAGCTTTGCATCCGCTGCATCCACAAACGCCTCGATCTCCCGCAATCCCTTCGGCAAAGCTCCTACCGCCAAGGCCGCGCGCAACGAAAGAAAAGACTTCAGCAGCAACGGCGAAATGATCGAGCAATCTTCCACCGCGCACAGCGCCGTGGAATTCGCGCGAAAATATCCAATCGCCAGCTTCGCTCCGCCCTCCGCACCAGTTTCTGACGCCACTTCGTCGCCAGAATTTTCGAGCGGCCGCACTTTCCACTGCGCGCGATTGCGATAGGCCCACGGCGGCGAGCCATGCGTCGTAATCTCCCCGGCCCAATCGATCTTGCCGATCCGCCGCAAAGTTTCGCGCAAAATCTCAGCTTTGAATTTCAGCTGCGCCTCATAAGGAATGTGCTGGTAATCGCACCCGCCGCAAACTCCGAAATGCGGGCAGCGCGCCGCCACACGTTCCGGCGCCGACTGCAAAATCCGCTCCACCCGCCCGCGCACAAATTTCTTCTTCTGCTCCACGGCTTGCACAGCCACACGCTCTGCCGGCAACACAAACGGTACAAAAACGGTGGACCCGTCGTGGTGAGCCAATCCTTCGCCGCCATAAATCAATTTTTCAATGGTAACGTCCAAACGAAATCACCTCTGGGTTGGTTCGCCTTAGATTCGGTAAGGCTGGAAAACTTCGCTTCGCAATACTTACTACGTCAAATAAAAAAGGCTCAACCGCGGCACCTCAAAATACTCGAACAACCGTTTCTGCGCATACTGCCGCTCGAGCTGCGCCAATTGTTCCGCAGTCATCTTACGCCGGTAGGGCGCGAGCGAACGGTCCATTTCGCGCCGAATCGCGAGTAGCGCTTCTTCGTCGGCATCTGCGGCCAGCGCCCCCGCCAATTTTTCCTCCAGCACCGTCATGCGCCGCTCGAAATCTTCCAGATCCAGCGCTCCCGGCACATCGAGTAAAGGCAACGCGTCATCTAGTTTTTGCGCAGTCTCCGCAAGCCGCGCAGCCAATCCCGCGCCAGCGGCCGTCCCAGCTTTCGCGCGCAATTTTCCAGCAGCCGTACGCATACGCGCCGCATTCCGCCGCAAATATTTCCGCAACTCGTCGCGCGAAAAAGGCTCCTCCGTCGCGCGCGATGACTTCACTTCGGGCCCCGTGCCCGCAGCCGCCTCCGCTGCTTCCGCCGCCGCATCCAGCACCGCGTCCACGCAATATGCCAAACTTTTCAGCTGCCGCCCGCCCGCCGCGCGCCGCGAACGCGCCCAACTCTCAAACGCCCGATCGATCCCCTTGAGCACCGCCCCAATCGGAATCCCCGCCTTCTGCCAGGTTTCCAAAATCGCCCAATCCAAAGGCGACACCAGCAGATGCGCCCCGCGCTTTCGCCAAAAATATTCCTCGATTTCCGTAAAATAGTTGAAGTAGTTGAACGATTCCATGAGTGCGGGCAAATCTGGCATCCCGTGGGTGCTGATTCCGCGGCACTCGTCAATATTCTTCGCGCCGCGGCGTTCAAGAATGTCGCAAAAGTTTACGTTCGTCGCAGTGGGGGTGTTTTCTTCTGCGCGGCTTCCTGATTCCGATCCCAAATAATCCGCAACCCCTCTAAAGTCAAGAATTCATCCACGGTCTCGATATGCCGCGAAGCCCCGCCAATCAATGCCGCTTGGCCTCCGGTCGCCACCACTTTCGTCTTCGCTCCCATCACCTGCTTCATGCGATCCAAAATCCCGTCCACCATATCCGTGTAGCCATAAAAAAGCCCCGCCTGCATCGAAGCCGCCGTATTTGTCCCGATAATCTTCCCCGGGTCCTTAATCTCCACGCGAAACAATCGCGCCGCCCGCGCAAAAAGCGCGTCGGCCGAAATTCCAATCCCTGGCGCCAGCACGCCGCCCATATATTCGCCACGCGCCGACACCGCATCGAAATTAATCGCCGTCCCAAAATCCACGATGATGCACGGACCGCCGTATTTCTCAAACGCCGCCACGCTATTGACGATCCGGTCCGCGCCCACCTCTTGCGGATTATCGTAATGCACCGGCATCCCCGTTTTGATGCCCGGCTCCACAAACAGCGCCGTCTTGCTGAAGTATCTCTCCGCCATTCCGGCGAGGCGCGAATTCAATTGCGGCACCACGGAGCTGATAATCACGCCGCCAATTGCGCGCGGCTCCAGCGCAGCCAAAGTAAATAAATCGCGCGTCAGAATTCCGTACTCATCTTCCGTTTGCTCGCGCGCCGTAGTCAGCCGCCAATTCGCCACCAATTCCTTGCCGCGAAAAACTCCCAGCACCGTATTCGTATTGCCCACATCCAGCGTCAGCAGCATCAATCGGCCTCCGCCACGTCGCCGGAAAGCACCAGCTCGATCCCGCCGCCGTCGTCGCGCATCACGCGCAACACGCCGCTCGGTTCCAGGCCTGCCGTGCTTCCCGTAAAAGTTTCCCTCGTCGTCGTGATGCGCACCCGTTTCCCCTGAAAATAACTGGACACTTCCGCAAACCGCCGCAGAATCGGCGTCGCGCCTTCGCTGAGGAACTGATTGTAGTAGCGGTCCAGGTGGCGCAGCAACCGTATCAGCACTTCCAGCCGCGAATGTATTTTCCCCGTCTCCATGCGCAGCGAGGTCGCGATCTCTTCGAGGCCCGGCGGCATCTTGGTCTGGTTCACATTCATTCCTATGCCCACCACCGCGTAATGCATGCGATCGGGTTCCGCATGCATCTCCGTGAGAATCCCCGAAAATTTTCGCCCGCGCACCAGCAAATCGTTCGGCCAGCGAATGTCCGGCGCGGCATCGAGCTCCTCTGCGGCTGCATCGCGCGCCGCCAGGCCCGCCACCAGCGTCAGCAGCGGAGCATGCGCCGGAGGTATCGCCGGCCGCAACAACACCGTGCAGTTAATTCCTGCGGACTTCTCCGAAATCCATTTTCGTCCCGCGCGCCCGCGTCCCGCCGTCTGTTCTTCTGCGAGCACCACGGCTCCGTGCGGTTCGCCCTGCTCGGCCAACTGCATCGCCACCGTATTCGTCGAATCAATTCTGAAAAAATGATAAATCCGCCGCGCAAACGGCGTGCCGTACAAGCGGTGACTCAAAAGTTGCGCCGCTAATATATCCGGCGCGCGTTCGATGTGATAGCCCGTTGCCGCATGGCCCTTCACGCGCACGCCCAGCTCGCGCAACTTCTCGATCCAGCGCCACACCTGCTGCCGCGTCACCCCAATTTCTTTCGCGATCTTCGCTCCGCTGATCACAATCGTCGAATTCTCAGCGAGCAAAGTCAGCAGCGCGTCCAAACGCCGGTCGGTAGTCCCCGGCAAATTTGCCATTCGTTTAGTAGCCATATGAATTGTTCGGCGTCTAAGATTGCTCTAGCTGTGAAAGGCGATCGAGAAGCTTCTGATGCTCGATCTCTCGTGCTGCCAGCGTAGCCTTCAAATCGTCCACAATTTTCGCAGGAGCCTTGCTCACAAAAGTCTCATCCGCCAGGCGACCCTTCTTCGATGCAATGTCTTTCGCCAGCCGCTCGATTTCCTTCCGCAATCGCGTGATCTCCACTTGTTTGTCCACGGCGTCGTCATACCCAATCCGCAAATCGAATCGCGCAGTGGAACGGACGGCCGCGCCCGCCGCATCCAGATTCCCCGCAGAAACCTGCAACGCCGAAAGATTCGCCAGACGCAGCAGCGGATCCAGGTTCAATGCCACGAGCTTGCGGACCGCCGCGTCCTTCGTGGAAAAATCCGCCGCCACCTTTTTCTTCTGATCCAGCTTCATCTCCGCACGAATATTCCGCGCGGCCGCAATGATTTCCTGGATCAACGCCATATCTCCGTCCGCCGCAGCGTCAATCCAATCCTCCCGCCGCACAGGAAACCGATCCAGCGCAATGGACCGCGCCCCCGCAGGCTGCGGCAACTTGTGCCACAACTCCTCAGTCAAAAATGGCATAACCGGATGCAGCAATCGCAGGGCCGCATCCCAGACCGCGAAAATATTCCGCCAAGCCGCAATCGCCAGTGAGCGATCGGCCGACGAAAGCTGTGGCTTCACCCACTCAATGTACCAATCGCAAAAATCCCCCCAAAAAAAGTGATAGATCGTCTGGCAAGTCTCATGAAAACGAAATTCATCCAGCGCCTTGCTCGCTTCGCCCGCAGCCGCCGCCAGCCGCGAAAAAATCCAGCGATGCACCAGCTCGCCTTCGCCTTTCACTGCATACGGAGCAGCCGCACGCACCTCCGGCGCCGCCAATTCTTCCAAAGTAAAGCCCGCCGCGACCTCCGCCTTCTCCAAATTCATAAATAAAAATCGCGCTGCATTCCAAATTTTGTTCGCAAACGCTCTCGCGCCTAAAATCCGGTCCTCGGCCAGCGCGATGTCTGTCCCCGGCGCGGACATGCTCGCCAGCATGTAGCGCAGCGCGTCGGTTCCGAATTTCTGCGTCAGCTGCAGCGGATCGACGCCAGTACCCTTGGTCTTGGACATCTTCGCGCCTTCCGCAGTCCGCACCAAAGAATGCAAGTACAGCCTACGGAAGGGAATTCGCTCAGCTTCAGTTGCGCCACCGGAAAGGTGCAACCCCATCATGATCATGCGCGAATCCCAGAAAAATAAAATGTCATACCCGCTGATCAATAAGCTATTGGGATAAAACGCGCGCATATCAGGCGTGTGGTCCGGCCAGCCCAAAGTTGAAAACGGCCACAGAGCCGAGCTGAACCACGTATCCAGCACATCCGGATCCTGAAGCAATTGGCCCGCCCCAGCCGCGCCGCACTGCGGACATTTCGTCGGCACGCCCGCCGCCCGCGCATGTCCGTCCACAATCTCCACGCTCGAATTCGTCGCCGGAACCATCTCCTTGCAAGCCGCGCAATGCCAGACGGGGATGCGATGCCCCCACCACAGCTGCCGCGAAATGCACCAATCGCGAATATTCTCGAACCACTGCAGCAGAATCGTGCGCTGATTGTCCGGCACGACTTCAATTTTCGCTGCCGGCCCGAACTCGCCCGTTACGGCCTTCCGGGCGTCCTCGGCCAGCGGCTTCATCTTCATGAACCATTGCGTCGAAACGCGTGGCTCCACAATCGCCTTGCAACGGTCGCAAGTCCCCACCGAATGCGTGTGCTCGGAGATGTGATCCATCAATCCCAGTTCTTCCAGGTCCGCAATCACCTGCGCCCGCGTCACGAAGCGATCGAGCCCCGCATATTTGCCCGCGGCGTCATTCATGTGCGCGTCGTCGGTCATCACATCAATCTGCGGCAGGTTATGGCGCTGGCCCACTTCAAAATCGTTCGGATCGTGCGCCGGAGTAATTTTCACCACGCCGGTGCCGAATTCGCGATCCACGTACTCGTCCGCGATGACCGGGATCTCGCGATTCATCAGCGGCAGGAGCACGCGCCCACCCACCCAATGCCGGTAACGCTCGTCCTCCGGATGCACCGCGACAGCCGTATCGCCGAGCATCGTCTCGGGCCGCGTCGTCGCTACCACCAGAAATTCCTTTGAGCCCGCCACGGGATAGCGAATGAACCACAGATTCCCAACCCGTTCGTTGTGCACCACTTCCAGATCGCTAATCGCCGTCTGGCAGCGCGGGCACCAATTCACCATGTAACGCCCGCGATAAATTAATCCTTCGCCATACAGCCGCAAAAACGCTTCCAGCACCGAGCGATACAACGCCGGTTCCAGCGTGAACCGCTCGCGCGTCCAGTCGCACGAGGCCCCCAGGCGAATCATCTGCTGCTTGATCACTCCGCCGCTTTCGGCCTTCCATTTCCACACGCGCCGCTCGAACTCCTCGCGCCCCAGATCCCTTCGCGCAACCCCTTCCTTCGCCAGCATTCTCTCCACCACAAACTGCGTCGCGATCCCAGCGTGATCCATTCCCGGCAGCCACAAAGTCCGTTCGCCGCGCATGCGATGCCAGCGCACCAGCATGTCAATTTGCGTGTGCTCCAGCATGTGCCCGATGTGAATCGATCCGGTCACGTTCGGTGGCGGCAGCGCGATCGAAAAACGCGGCTGCTGGTCGGTCGGCTCATCCGGCGACCCCGAATTTTCCGCGCGAAATAATCTCTCCTCGAACCAGGCCTTCGCCCAACGCTCCTCAATCTCCTGCGGCTCGTAAGCCTTCGGTATTTCGCGCGCCATCTGCTCCCCGATGTTCAAGTTGGCTTAGTAGCGGTGGCCCCACGACGCGGAACTGCCGCCCTCTGTAGCAACGCGCCAACCTGCCGACACCACGACACCACCACAAAAGTGAATCACTCAATATAAAGGTCAAAGAAGCAAGCCGTCAACGTACAGCGTTGCCGCCGCGACGCGTCGGCCATTGCGCGCCATCGGCAAAGCTGTTCCAATCGTCCTCAAGAGGGAAGGCAGTCATGCGGAAGCTAAAGGTTCGCAGATTTGCTAAATCGCTGGGCATCGTCCTGCCACGGAATATCGTGAGCCGCCTGCAGACGAGCGAGGGCGACTGCTTGCTACAGATTGAAGCCTTCGACTCCGGATATCAACTCACGCCGCGCGATCCTGCGTGGGAGAAGAAAACGAAGAAGTCAGAGGAAATTCTAGGCCGCTATCGGAACGCATTGCGCGCCCTTGCCTCCGCGAAATAGGGTGTTTGGGCGTGCAATCGACAAGGCAGAAAATCGCGCAAAAAATCTGAGGCCGCGACGGGCGCAAGTTTCAAAACCTTGCGCGTCGCACGAGACCTCTTCGCAGCCGCGATTCGCTTCGCTGCAACTACTCTTGCGCCAGCGGAATCTGCGAACCCAGCTGCAGGTCAATCATCATCGCAATCCGGCGGTCCAGCTGCAAGAACGTGGCCGCCACTTTCGCCGGAACCGCCGCGCGGAAGATCGGCTGATATTTCTCGCGCAGCTCCGCCACGGACACATCCAGCTTTAACAGGCGCGTCGTCATGCTGTCCGCCTGCTCATCGGTCAGTTGCCCGTAGCTATTGAAATATTCCTGGAGCAGCTGGTATTTCGTGTTGTTGATCTTCACCAGTTCCGCGATGTACTGGTCGTAGACGGGCCAGAACTTCGTCGCTTCCGTATCCGTCAATTTTAGATTGGCCGCCACCAGCTGTTTGCGCATCGAGCGAATATCTTTGCGCATCAATTCGAGGTCTTGCGCCGTGGCTTTTTGGTCCGCTGTGGAAGCCTGGGATTGCGTTGCAGCCTGCGCAGGCGTTGTAGCTCCGGGTTCAGGCGCACTTCCAGCCGCCGCCGCGCCTTGCAACAGACAGGTTGCTGCCACCAATCGCACAGCCAACATGAGCTTTTTCACAGGAGTTCTCCTTTTTCCGGCAATCCCGTGCGATGTGTCGCTGCGCGGGATCGTAAAATCGTGAAACTGCCATACTCCGAAATTCTGGCAGGGTTCCCGCGTTCCTGCCCGGCGAAAACGAATCTAGACGAGGCGCCAGCCCGCGCCAGACGGCAGTGTTCTGCGCAACGTATCACACTTTTGCCACCCCCGCCTTTTCTACAAAACAAAATCGGAAACGCTGCACCACTGGTCCTTTTCAGTGGGACACGCCGTTCCCAATTCGGAGATAATCCCGAAATAAGGGGCCAGCATAATCGGATACCGAGGAACCATTGGCAAAAGTAATCGTCGGCATGACCATCTCGCTTGACGGGTTTGTAGCCGACCAAAATGGCAACGCAGGACGCCTTTATCCAGGCTTGGCGGCGCTCCGCCACACCACTTACATGACAGATGCTATCGAGCAGACTGGTGCAGTCCTCATGGGCAGAAGTACGTCCGAGATGGCGGACCCCGACTCCTACGTCGGCAATTACGAATTCCAGGTGCCGATTTTCGTGCTCACGCATCACCTGCCCGGGGTTGCGCCGAAGCAAGACGAGCGCCTGACCTTCACGTTCGTAATCGACGGCCCGGAATCAGCAGTCGCCCCAGGAAAAGCTGCCGCCAAGATCGGCGACAGGGGCGGCAACGCAGGCAAGGCAGTTCAGTTGGTCGGCGGCGTCAGCATAGCGCAACGGCTCTTCGCTGCCACACTCGTCGACGAGCTGCATATTGACATCCTGCCCGTATTTTTAGGCAGCGGTCTCCGCGCGTTTACAAGCTCCAGCCTGGAGCGCATCCGCCTCGAGAAAGCCAGCGGCCAAGAAGCAGGCGCCAGGACCAGCCTCAGATTCCGCGTGAAGCAGAAGTCAACCCTCTGTGCTGGCCGCAAGGAATGCAATCGCTCAGCAGGTCGAATAAAATCGCCGCGCAACGGGAGTCGATAAGTATCCGAAAGCAGAAAGGCGAGCGACGATGAGAACGGACTTGCTGCGATTCGATGGCGCTGTGCAGCGCGATCCCGCCATAGATGCGTGGATGAAAGTGCATACGGGTGAATTGGGAGCCATTGCGCAGCAGTGGTTTCAGGTGATGCGAAAGTGCGGCGACGAAGTCCGCGAGCTTTTGCACGATGGCTGTCCGGTTGCCTGTTTAGGAGATGCGCCCTTCGGTTATGTAAATGTATTCACCGCGCACGTAAACGTGGGGTTCTATCACGGCGCAGCACTGCCGGATCCGGCTGGCCTGTTGCAAGGCACAGGAAAGTTCATGCGTCATGTGAAGCTCACACCCGGAACGCGCGCCAACGCCGCAGCGCTAATCAGCCTCATCAACACGGCGTACTCGGACATCAAGGCGCGCCTCGAACACGGCTAGGGGGCTGAGCGACGCTAGGTCTGAACTCACAGCCTTCAAAAACCGAAGGAACGCCGCACTCGGAAAATTCTACCGCGTTCACTTGGCTGACGCGAAAACGTGCGCCACCCGCCCGTGAAATCGCTACCTGCTCCGCGACCGGTTTCCACGAAAACGGCCAGCCATTTAGGGACGTCCGGTGTTGCTTATGCCGCCTTGACAACCCTCCATCCTCTCGTCCCGTCGCTCGACGTCCTGGTTCATCGCGCGCGAACCCAAATAAAGCGCGATCGCCAGCGCCACCGAGAGAATAGGCATGATGACCATGGCCTTTTGCAAGCCGACCGCGCGGAATCCTGTCAGGCTGACGGCGCCGGCCGCATGCATGGCACGTCGGGCCATATAATCACTGAGGTGGCCTGTCAACAGCGGACCAAACGACGCACCGCACAGATACATCGCCATGAAGTATACAGACATGGTGAGGGCGCGCTGGTTGGGAGGCACGATGTCCTGAATCGAGGCGTACACCGGCCCGTAGTAGGTATTGAACGCTCCGTAGCCAATGGCGACGGCCACCAGAGCCGCAGGCGCGAAGCCCGCCGGCCGCGTGATTCCGTAAAACATGATGGGTGCGCCGAGCAGCGCGATTATCGCCGCCATCCACAGCCGAGCATTGCGCGCGTTGCTTGCCACCCGATCACCGAGGTGCCCGCCCAGCAGGCCTCCGCACACGCCGCCGATGAGATACACAATTCCGCAGGTCACGCCGGCGCGCGCGACCGAGTATCCGTGCACGCGAGTCATGAAGGCTGGTAGAAAAGTGGCCAGAGCGTACATGTTGAAGTTCAACAACGCACCCGACAAGATGATCCACCACAAGGTGGGTATGCGCAGTACTGCGTACATGGATCCCTTTACTGCGATCGCGGAAGCCTGCTCTGATGCACCGCGGGCCGGTTCCCGCACCAGCAGCAACAATGGCACCAGGATGATCGCGGGTGCTGCGGCGCTGACCAACGCTGTCCGCCAGCCCCAGGCCTGCGCGATCGGCCCGCACAACAAGAAACTCAGCGCCCCGCCGATCGGCACGCCCAGCATGAACACTGACAGAACACGCGCGCGGCGCTGCGGCGGAAACAGATCGCCGATCCAGCTCGTCCCCACCGGCGCGCAGACGGCCTCGCCAACGCCCACGCCGAGCCGCGTGAACACCAGGAACGAAAAGCTAACAGCCAGACCCGCTGCGGCGGTGAGTGCGGACCATACAGTTACGCCGATGGTCAGCAGCTTCTTGCGGCTCCAAACATCAGCAACGCGGCCCAGCGGTAGGCCAGCCAGAGCATAAACCCAGATGAACATGCTGCCCAGCAGCCCAATCTGAGTATCGGACAAGCCGAACTCCCTCCGCATCGGCTCGACGAGCGCCCCAGGAGCTTGCCGGTCGTAGAAGTTCAATAAATTGATAGCGCACAGCACCAGCACAGTTAAGACAGTGTTACTCGGCAAAAGGGTTTTTTTCGGTAGCTGCGTGTTATTCGGGGTCAAAGTTCGCCGATGTTATCACGCAAGTAGCCAGTCGTCGGAAGGCGATAGAAAGAATCAAATCGGATTTTCAGCCCTTTGGATCGCGCTGGATGCTGGGGAATCGCGGCGCTTCCTTTTTTCTTGACAGTTACCCACAAATGTTTTAAACACACACTCTTTTCGTTCTGGCCGCGAACGGTCGCGGATTCCTGACGTCCCGGAGGTTGCGATGGCCTATGCGAACCAGCGCCAATTCAAAATAACAGTGTTATTGATATTCGCGGTTGCGGTCGTGCTTTGCAGCTGGCCTTCCGATTCGCTCGCTCAGGCCGCGAATCCCTTCGCCTTCACCTTCAGCGGTCCGGTTCGCGGCACTGTAACCGCAGCGGGCGTCCGCGAATTTCTGGGCATTCCCTACGCCGCCGCGCCCGTTGGCGATCTGCGCTGGCGCCCGCCCCTGCCGCACGTTCCCTGGTTCCAGCCGCTCGACGCCACGCATTTCGCCAATCACTGCCCGCAAACGGCTTCGCCCTTTGGCATCGCCTCCACCACCGAAGATTGTCTCTTCCTCAACGTGTTCGCTCCGGATTCGAACGCCGCCGTCATACCCGGCCTGCGCCCCGTGATGGTCTGGATCCATGGAGGCGCGTTGGTCACTGGCGAGAGCAACGACTACGATCCCACGGCGGTCGTGAAAGATGGCGTCATCGTCGTCACCATCAACTATCGCCTGGGGATTCTCGGCTTTCTGGCCCATCCCGCCTTCGCCGGGGAAAAAACCGATCCCGCCCACGACGGTAATTTCGCTGCCGGTTCCGCTGGCGATTATGGACTGATGGATCAGCAACTGGCGCTGCGCTGGGTTCGCGACAACATCGTGTTTTTCGGCGGCGACCCGCTGAATGTCACCGTGTTCGGCGAATCCGCCGGCGGCCTCAGCGTTTTCTCGCAGCTCGCTTCGCCCGCAGCCGCCAACCTGTTTCAGAAAGCGATCGTCGAAAGCGGCGCCTATCAGCTCGCCACGCAAACGCTTGCTACCGCCGAGGCCGCCGGAACCGCCTTCGCCACGGTCGCCGGATGCAGCAGCCAGACTGCCGCCTGTCTGCGCGCGCTCCCAGTCAGCACGCTACTCGTTAAGCAAAATCCCGCAGGTTATACGCCCAATATTGACGGCGAATTCCTACCGCTTTCGCTCGGCACGGCGCTAGCCGCCGGCCAATTCCACCACGTCCCCATCATCCAGGGGAGCAATCACGATGAGTGGCGCCTCTTCACCGCGCTCGATTTTGATCTCACCGTCGGACCCATCGCAAACAATGAAGCAGCTTATGAAGCCGCGCTCGCTTCACTGGTCGGACCCGGCGCTCCCTTCGTCGCCGCCGAATATCCCCTGGCCAGTTTTCCATCCGCGGATCTCGCCTTTGCCACCGCCGGCACGGATGTGGTTTTCGCCTGTCCGGCCTATGCCGCGGACTTGTCCCTGTCCCAGTTCGTTCCGCTCTCGACTTATGAATTTAACGACGAAAACGCGCCACAGGATTTCTTGCCTCCGGTCACTTTCCCTTATGGTGCGGCTCACGCTTCCGAGATCCAGTACCTTTTCAATTTGCCCATTACTGTGCCGCGACCGCCCCTCAATGCGCAGCAGCTCCAGCTGTCCAGCAACATGCAGCATTACTGGACCAATTTCGCCAAATCCGGCACGCCCAATGGTTCCGGCCTGCCCCCATGGCAGAAATTCAACGCGCTCGAGGGCAATTTCCAGTCGCTGTTACCGCCGTCGCCGATGCAGGAAACAACTTTCGCCACCAACCACAAATGCGCATTCTGGGCCGCCCTGCTCGCGGCCCAGTAGCACACTGCTCCGAAATATTTGCCAGCGCGGAGGGCCGGGTGGCGGATTCTTTCACACGACCCAAACGAACGCCGTTGAATTTCCGGGGTGCGCACTCTTCGGTTTTTGAATTATGCGTGCTGCGACGCGGCGTCGCGGCAATCACTCCGTCGAACTCCTCCCTCGCGCACTGGTTCGACGTCGCAGAGGGTCTCGCCCTGCGCTGATGAAATCTGTATCTAACTTGTCCGTCGCAACTCGTACGGGCTTGCGCCGATTTCGGCCAGCTAGTACTGGCTCTGGACCAATTCTGTGCCATCGCCCAGCTGTTTCCGCCGCGCCTTCGCGCTGCGCTCGAACGGAAACTGAAATAGGAAACCGCACAAACGGTCCCGTCACGCAAACGCGAGCCGCGCGCCGTCGTCCCCATTTCCAGTTTCATTTTGTCACTGCGCCGTTCGGGCAAATCGAATCGTGAGTGGTCAATTATTAGAAATCGACGCAAGCGACTGAGAACAAACAACAGCGAGCCATTCTAATCGCTACTTTTTCGCCGTTCTCTGCGTTTGCGGAGGTCTTTAGATCGCTTTGGCACGTCCGAGAGCTTGTCACTTCTGACAATGGCAATCGCTTAGCTCCAGTGAAAGTATTGCCACTTAACCGGCGATTGAGCGCAGGTAAGCCAGCACTCAGATTACCCGTTGGGGCAAGCGGCCGATCCGACGTAAAAGAAGTGGGTTGGGTTGTCCGGCAGCGCTGCTGGGATGGGGAGAATAAAATGATCAATTCGTTCGCGAAGCAGCTTTTGTCCGCGATGCTATCCGTTCTGCTGCTTGTGGGCGTTACGCCATACCGAGTGGGAGCTCAAGCAGCTCAAACGGGGTATTCGGGGCAAGGCGTACCGCTAACTGCGGACGAGTTGCAACAACTGGTGGCGCCCATCGCCCTCTACCCGGACGCCCTGGTAGCGCAGACCCTTGCAGCTGCCACTTTTCCAGACCAAATTGTTGCCGCTGCTGACTTTCTCAAACAGCACAGCTCCGTCACCGGTCCAGGTCTGATGCAGGCGGTCGATTCGCAACCGTGGGATCCCGCCGTAAAGGCGCTTACACAGTTTCCCTCCGTGCTCAATAACCTGGCGGCCAACCTTACCTGGACTTCATCGCTGGGAGAGGCGTATCACACGCAGTCAGCCGACGTGATGGCGGCAGTGCAAGTGTTGCGCGCGAAAGCATTGGCTGCCGGCAACTTGAAATCAGGAGAGCAACTCAAGGTCGTACAACAGTCGCCGCAAGTGATCGTGATTCAACCGGTGAACCCGCAGGTGGTTTACGTTCCCGTGTACAACCCTGCAGTGGTCTATGGGTATCCCTACGTTGTTCCGGCTTACGTTCCGCCTCCCGCGCCTCCCGCCGGTGCCGCAATCGTCGCGTTTGGAGTTGGCATTGCGGTTGGTGCCATGATGTCCGGCAGCACTTACGCCTGGGGATACAGCAGTTGGGGTTGTGGCTGGCACGGCACCACGACGGTGGTCTATCACGGCGGCGCATATTACGGAAACAGTGCATGGCATGGCGGATACTACGGCTCGAGCGCGTCCGCCTACGGACCCTACGGCAGCGCCCACGCCTCCAATGGCTACAATCCCTCTACCGGAACTTACGCCCGCGGCGGCACGGTCTCAAACGGTTACGGCAGCGTAAGTGCCGGTCAAGCCTACAACCCGAGGACCGGCGCCTCTGCCTCGACAGTGCAAGGGTCCAATGCATATGGCAGCTACGGGGCCTCGACCGCTTCGAAAAATGGCACCACCGTTGACAGCCAGCACCAAACGAACGCTAATGGGACCACTGCCCAGGCGCACAGCTCAAACGGCGGCTCGGCGTATGCCGCGTCAGGCAAGTACGGGAACAGCGCCGCCGTGGGCGAAACCGCGAATGGCAATAAGTATGCCGCTGCGAATGGCAAGACCTACAGCAATACCGGCAGCGGTTGGGACCAAAAGAGCGGAACTCCATCAAGTTACAACAAATCTAGTTCCAGCGGCTGGGGTGGGCAGGAACACAGCGGCGGCTCGCCTGCCATGAGCAGCGGCGGCGGCGGATGGAGTTCGCGAGCTTCCAGCGCTCGCGGTTCGGCAAGTTACGGACATCGCAGGTAATCCCAACGCCAGCTGACCAGATGCAAGCGAGCTCAATTTTTGCGTGATTGAATTGACGAATCACTGAAAGTGCAAGTTTGGAGGATGTCCGTGTCGCGAGCAACCTGCAGGACCACTATTATCAGTCGGCTCACTCTTCTGGCGATCGTCATTCTCCTCGCCGGATGCAGCAAGTCCGCCAAGCCCTCTTTCCAGACGTTTGCTTCACCCGACGACGCGGGCAACGGGCTGATAACGGCGGCAAAGTCCGGCGATCCCAACGCGGTAATCGCCGTGTTTGGTCCGGACTCAAAAGACATCATTTTCTCCGGCGATCCCGTGCAGGACAAGCAGATTGCCGGTGTATTCGTGCACGAGTACGACTTGATGCATCGCTGGCGCAAGCAGCCTGACGAATCCCAAATCCTGCTGCTTGGAGCAGACAATTTTCCTTTTCCGATCCCGCTGAAAAAGAACGCCGCGGCACAGTGGTACTTCGACGCGGCTGCGGGAAGGGAAGAGATTCTGATGCGCCGTATCGGCCGTAACGAACTCGCTGTCATAGACGTATGCAACGCACTGGTTGACGCTGAGGCTGAGTACTTCTCAATGAGCCACGACGACGGGAGCACTCATCAGTTCGCTGCGAAGTTCATCAGTGACACCGGCAAACAGAACGGTTTGTATTGGGACTCGCCCGAAGGTCAGCCCAAGAGTCCGCTCGGTCCGATGGCAGTGTATGCCACCAACGAAGGCTATAACGTGAAGCCGGATGCGCATGTGCCGTTCCATGGCTACTACTTTCGGATGCTCACTCGGCAAGGCAGTAACACGCCCGGCGGCGCCAAGGACTACGTCGTCAATGGAAAGATGACCGGCGGCTTCGCCTTCGTCGCCTATCCCGCTGAATACCGCAATTCTGGCGTGATGACATTTATGATCAACCAGGACGGCGTGCTGCTGCAGAAGGATTTGGGGACGGCTACAGCACAGACAGCGGCTGCAATGACCGAGTTCAATCCCGATCAGAGTTGGACCCAAGTGCAGGAATAGCGGGTCTATCGGGAGGTAGGCCCACCAGGCAACGCATAGCCAGCATACCAGCGCTGATATCGCGCGCCGTTGCACCGTGATTGCGCGATGTTAACGTTATTGCCCTTTCCGCCGCCTTGCACTTCCAAACATTTTCCGCTGTTCACGTTCACCAATTCGAAATTGTTATTGGATCCCCGCGTTTTCCATCGCTGGTTCGCGCCGCCGTTCCACGGGAATTGCTGCACGTTGGCTCCATTGGCCCGGCTGTCCCCGGCGACGTCCAGCACCATGCCGCTGTTTACGTTTCGAATAGCAAATTGTCCGTTGCCCAAGTCGATGAATTCCCATCGCTGATTTGTGCCACCACTGCAGGCGAACTGCTGGACGTTCGCGTTCTAGTTCGTGCTGTCCCCGAAGACGTCAACGCATCTCCCCGAATTGACGTTTCGGATTAATCCACCGTACTGCGAGCGCCCTTGAAGGGTATTCTGTGCTGGCATTGCCGCAGCACCGAAAAATCCGACTATTATCACAAGCAACAGAATCGATGGACGCTGTGACATGGTGACCTCGTTGCATTGACGAGTTTTCCTCGAATCCTTCGTTGGTCAATCAACAACGAGCGTAATGTAGGTTGTTGTGGCGGCCGCGGAGACTATCCAGTTCTCGTCATGCCTTGGCCGTAGCGCCGCGAATTACGCGGTAGATGAGGAGCAAGAGGATCGCGCCTGCGACTGACATGATAAAACCAGCGCCCTGTCCAGCCTGGTACCACCCAATGGCCTGACCCAGGTATGTGGCAAGAATAGACCCTGCGATGCCAATAATCATAGTGATCCAGATGCCAGCGGGATCCTTTCCGGGCATGAGGAACTTGGCGACAACGCCGACAACCAAACCGATAATCATTTCCCAAAGCAGACTGAGCATTTGCGCCCTCCGCCAAGATTTCGACTGACTTCGCACAAGGAGGCTCGACGAGACGGACTGTGTTGCGGATGTAGCAGCACGCCAGACGTGTGCCGATCCCCAGCCCTGAGTGCCGGCACACATCCGGCGTCCTGGGTCAACTTCTAGGCCTGTCTTTGCCTCTCGGCGACCTTGGCGAGCGCCACCGTCATGGCGGCTCCTCCCAGCGTTTTGATTAGCGTTGTGTGCTGAGCGTAGAAGGTGCTGACGGAGTCCACCACCGAAGGATTCGAGTTCTGTGCATGAGTCGCGAGTTGCTGAACCGCTTCTGGTGAAAGCTTCTGAGCTTGTTCGGGTGTCAACTGCGTATCGCCGCTGCCCGTTAGGCCGGCAAGTCCCACGCCCGACAAAATCTGCGTCAGCATGGCGGGTTTCACGGAGGACAACAGTTGATTGACCATGCCAGCTTTCTGCTCGCCGCTAGAGTTGTTAAACAGCGTCGAAAGCATTTGTCCAAAGGCCGGTGTCTTGTCCGAATTGAACATGGCCGTAAGACCTTCGGCGATGGCGCTGGGGGGAGCTGCTTGCGCCACCTGATCGAAATGCGCGTGTACATCGGGTGCTGGAGCAGCGGCTGCGCCACTGCCAGACGTATATTGCTTCAGAAGTCCTCCTACCTTGTCCATCCATCCCATTTTGTTTTCTCCTTGGCGATTTAGATTTTTGAGGCCGGCCGGCTAAGGGGCACTTCGTAACAGCCTTCGCAACGTGCCTCGCAACAGCCCTGCACGAGCCGAGCTTCTGACCAGTTTCCGAAAGCAACGCTACTGAGGAATGACCAGCTCAATTCCCGCACGGATCTTATCGGGGTCGGCGAGCTTGTCTTTGTTAGCCTCGAAAATTTTCATGTACTTGTTCGCGTCGCCGTAAAACTGTTTGCTGATTTTCGAAAGGTTATCGCCCGGTTGCACCATGTAAGTGCGCGCAACCGGGGTTGAAGTTGCGCCGCCCGCTGCAGCAGCAGCTGCCGCGGCCGCGGCCGGCGCCTGGATGTCTGCGATGAGGTCGGAGAAACCGGGATCAACCAGCTTGATCTGGTCCCACACGCGGTTCTTCAAATCCGCAGAGGGCGCGGAAGCACGAATCAGAAGCTTGTCTCCCTCCATGTTCAGGTTTTGCAGCTGCATTCCCTGCGCCTGAATGAAATTCAGCACGGACTGATATTTCAATTTCAGCTGTTCGAATCGGTCTGCCATGGAAATCTCCTTATGGAACTTTTCTCGATTTACAGTTCCCGGCATCTACTACGGGGCCTATTTCGTGGGCTGTTTCGCGATTATGAGTTTGGAGATCTTGTTGTAGGTTGCTTGTGGGATCACTTTCTTATGCACGAGGTCCGTCTTCGCTTTGTACGGGCGATTGTCAATGATCTTCTGGGAGTATGCGGCTCCGATGCCCGGGAGCGCGTCGAGCTGTTCTTTCGACGCCGAATTGATGTCTACCAGGTCTGCGCTGCCGCCAGCTCCGCTCGCACTTTGTGCCGGACGAGCGACGTATCGGGCGATCGCGTTCGCCGTGGTCTTGGGGGCCAACGCCACCAGTGCGAGCGCCACTCCGATCAGCGCGCTGCACACTGCAATCCTGCGCTGCTTGTGCATCATTTAGCGATTCCTCCTTGTCTTCAGCGGTTATTCATTTTTCGCGGCCCGGTAGCCTGCTTTTAGCGCGTCAGATTCGGACATATACTTGCCATTCTTCGTCTTGCCGTAATACTTGGTGCCTTCTTTGTGGTAAACGCCGGAGTCCAGGTTCACCCAGACCATTCCACTGCCGGGTGAAGGTTGGGCCTGCGGTGCACTTTTCGCAGCCGCAGGTGGGGCCGCTGGCGCCGCTGAGGCTGCAGGCGCGGGCACCGGCGCGGCAGACGAAGGGCTCGATTGCGCCGGTGTGTCAGATGCGGCAGTCGAAGAGGACCGGCGTTTCGATGCCGGTTCTGCTGGTTGGGGTGACACGCTGGCCGCGGGCGCATTGCCAACTGTCACTAGCGGAGCGATCTTCTTGATCGTCGTGGCAGAAACCCCGGCCTTTGATAAATCACTCGCCGAAGAATACGGCCGCCCGGAAACGATCTTCTTTGCAGTCGCCGCACCAACTCCGGGCAAAGTTTCCAAATCCTTTTCGCTCGCGGTATTTAAATCCAGCGGAGCTGCGGGCCCGCTCGAGGGTGCGGGCTTTGCCGATGCGGCCGGCTTGCTTGCCGCGGATTTCGCAGGTGCCGGCGCCGGAGCCGCATTGCCAAACGTAACCAGAGGAGTGATTTTCTTGATGGTCGCTGCAGATACGCCGGCCTTGGACAAATCCGTCGCGGCAGAATAAGGCCGCCCAGCGATGATTTTCTTAGCGGTAGCCGCACCGACTCCAGGCAGCTCTTCCAGATCCTTTTCGCTGGCAGTATTCAGGTCGACTTTCGCATTCGTGCCACTCGCTTGCCCGCCTGAGCCGGAGCTCGCAATCGCTTGCATTGCGAACGCGAACACGCCGATTGTCAAAAACACGGCGAGGATTGTGAGAGTCCTTTTCACTGTTCCCCCTGAATTGCCTCGACTGTTTGCAACGCTTTACGCTGCCCGGGACGAAACTGAGCGCGACGGTCCACTTCGGCCGTAGAATCTCTTCCCACAATCGCAGCAGCGATACGCATCCAGGCGCAGTGTACGCAGGAACCTTTCCTCAATCACTCCGCGAACGCGGGAATGTGCAATCTGGTGACAACCGCAATGAGGGCAGTACCGTTTCGCCGCCGAATTTTTCCCTTCCATAGCGCAGATTCCCCTGGTCAGCTATCGCGGCTCTCCGTTCCCTTGTTTTCCTCGGTCTTGGTTCGAGCGGCTCGCTTTTGCGCATCGCGCAGCCGAACGGCAGTGCGCAAGAGATTTTCCAGTTCGCTGACCCTCTGCGAGGTCTTTCGCGGCGTCTTCACGGGCCGATCAGACATGCAGACCACCTCAGGAATTCAGCAGTATATGAGCCGCAGTCGTAACTCCTTACCGGAGAACACGATGAGAGGCATTTCGCACAACTCCTGCGCTGCAATGGAGGCGAACTCAGGAAGGGATGAGTCGAAGAAGGCATCCCCTTTTGCGCGGAGATACCGCCTCCATACTCCGTATATCTACGTATATTGCTAATACATCACAATTGTCAAAACTGACAGTCTGCGCTGCGCGACTTTCTCGCCGAGAATTCGTTTCGAGAGGGAAGGCCAGTGCCGCGACGGTATGGGAGTTATTGGGATGCACCGCAAATCCGATCCCACCGCTCCTGCCAATCGCATGGAAACAGCGCTGCTTGCCAGAATGTTGCTCCATGCCGCTCGTGCTAGCATCCCTGCAAGCTGTTATCGCCATCAGAGCAGCTGAGTAGTTGCAGTGCAACGGTCGGCCGGGCAATCAAATCGAAAATCCGGTTTCAGGTTTTCGCGCGGGCGAATTCGGAGTCAACACAATGTTCAAGTTCCAGCGCCTGGTTCAAGTACTTCCTTTGCTCTCGATTCTGGGGTTGTGCGGTTGCATCAGCTCCGACGTGAGCAACCTGTTCATCACCGGGGTCAAGCTCACACCGGCGAATCCGACGATTGCCGTTGGGGCGACGCAGCAGTTCACTCTGACCGCGACGTATCTGGACGGCCAGACCTCGAACGTAACGACCAGCGACACCACCTATGCATCGGACAATAAGGCGGTGGCGACTGTGAACGCTTCGGGTTTGGCAACAGCTGTTGCTGTCGGAACCGCGAATGTCTCGGCCAGCTACCACGGTAACAATACCAAGACGCTCTTGACAGTGGCGGCCGCCGCGAACGTCGCCAGCGCCGTGCAAGGTGATTCGCGCGTGCTGCACGTCATGAATCTACGCACGGGCCAGCGGATGACATTCGCTGCGAATGGTTTGGGAGACTCAGTGACGATTTCGCGCGACGGCGAGAGTGCCGCAACGGAGGTATCCGTTCTTCCGGAACACGGCCCGGGCTGGCTGGCGATCGATCCCTCTGGCCACTTTCTATATGTGGTGAATCATTCTTCCCAGAGTATTTCGGCTTTCAGTATCAACTGGAAAACCGGCGAACTAAATGCCGTTGTCGCTTCACCGTTTCCGGCGGCCGCGAAACCCTCCAGCGTCGAAGTCAATCCAGATGGTACAGGGCTTTCCGTGGCACATTTCCAGGATTCGACCGTTTCCTATTTCCGCATTGATCCCGCGACCGGGGCGCTCACGCCGGAGCCGTAGTGATGCTGTTGTTGTGCAGCGAATGTCGCCGCGGCTCCGGAACGCGAGTGCGCGATCTGATTTCCAGCTAATTGACGCCGGGGGTACCTTTCCAGTCGAGAACGTCCACCAACTTCCACGAGTTTTGGGCCAGATCAATTTGCAGCTGCCCTTGCTTGTCAATCACCAGCTGGGCTCGCGGAAACAAGACGCCGGTACTCTTACTCTTGTCGGAGTCGTTGAGATCTATCTCTCCGCCGCTCAAGTCAAAGGATTGGGATTCGGAGTCCGTCCAAGCCTCGCCGAATCGGATGGGGCGATTGGTGATAAAGCGGATTTTTCGGCCCGTCGGTGTCGGGATCATACGAATAAAGCTAACGTCGTACCCCACCGTGCCAGTGAGCGAAATGCGACCGACGGCTCTCATCTTTTGCAGCGCAGTCACTAACCCGTTGTTCTGGCCTTTCGTGAAGGCTTCCACCAGAATCTGCCTCTCCTCCATGGTGGAGTAGTCGTTGATGGTGAGGCGTACCTCAACTTCCTGACCCAATTGGGTACCAGTCCCCATCGCAGCGGCTTCAATCGTCTCCGCCTTTTGGCACAATGCAGGAGAGCTTCCGATCGAAAGCAGACCGGCTGCCGACAATGCGGCAAGAACCAGGATATGAAACTTTGGCATCGCGTTCGTCATTTTTCGCACCTCATTCCTTTTGTTCATTGAATACACGTCATCCGTCCGGAGGATCACTCCCAAGGCTAGCTATTAATCCCAGGACCGGGCGAAAGACCATTGTCAAAACTGACATAGCCACAGGATTTGATGTTTTGGAGCGCGATTCAAAGGTAGGGGTGTGCCACGAGAGTTTGCGTTCGGAGGGCGGCGCAAATTCGCCATTCGGGAGATTGGCGGTCCCAGGGGCGCGGCGACGGTTGTTACAGAAGCACAGTCAACGGCGCCCAGCTGAAGCTGGGCGCTACGACTTCAAAGGCTTAGGCCAAGGTAAGTTCAACGGAAGGAGCATAGGCAAGATTGCCTATGCTACGAACCACTGCTTACTACCTATCTTTCTTCTGCAGTTCGTTCTGGAGCAGATTTTCCACCAAGGGTTTTACGCCTTGGGAGAGGAGCTCCTGCAGATGCGGCCCGAGCTTTTCCATAACTTTGCGGACCATGTCGTCCACGGCTTCGGCGTCGGTGGCCCGCGCGGCAGGTTGTTCGGAATTTTGCGGTGGCAGGACCGGCGGCATCAGGAACGGAATTTCAGAGAGCGCTTCGCGATTGGGTGGCGGCAGCGTCGGGATGCGCTCGAAATTTTCCACTGCTGGCGGTTCCTGCGCGACGGATTCGGCGAAAAGGGAATGGTTGGACTGCACGAGAATTTCTGCTTCGCGCGCGGCGGCTTCGCGATCCCAGTAGTCGTCGCCAGGGGCTGGCTGCGAGATCTGGCCGGGTTGCGTTTGCTCGGCGTAGGCTTCCTGCTCGCGTGTATCGGTGTGCCGCGGTTCTTCATCGCGCGGAGAATACTCTGCGGCGTCGTGCAGCGGCTGGCTGCCGAACAGCGGCTCGGCGGGCAACATGCCGGAAAGTCCGCTGCCGTTTGCAGGCACGTCGGTCGGAGCGGGCAAGGTTTCGGACTCGACTGCGCGCGAAAAATCCGCTGCGCTGCTGGTGATGGGTTCAGGCTCAGCTGCGCCGTTGAGGCCTTCCTCGACCAAACCATTGGAGGAATAATCGCCGGCCGCCTCTGGTGATGCGGATTGCGCGGGATCGTGAAATTCGTCAATCACAGCGTCATGAGATTGGTTGTGCGGGTCGTCGGAGAAATGGTAGGACGAGCCGCCGAATTTGTCGCCGCCCGCGCCGCCGTCGCTGAACTGGCGCGGCTCTTGGTCTGCGCTTGCTTCGTCGCGGACCTCGACGTGCGCGTCGGCGTTTGCAGTCGGCGCGAAGTCTTCGCCCGGAGCAGATTGTAACGGTGCTTCTGCGGGCGCGAAAGCCGTGGCTTCGATGATCGGTTGCGTCTCCGCCGCCGGGTCCGCAAGCGGAGCAGCGGCAGCGGGCGCTGCGAAAGGCGCAGGCTGGGACGCAGCGACTAGAGCAGAAACCTCGACAGGCGCGGGCGAATGTGCCGATGCAGCAGGAGCAGCCGCATGAGGTGCGGCCGCCGGAGGTGCGGATAGATTCGTCATCCAATGATTGTCAGCACTGCTGCTGGAATCGGCGGCGGAAGCTTCGATTGCGTTGCTGGCCGTAGCGTCCGCTGATGTGTTAGCCGCAGGCTCCGGCGAAGAAGGCGTGAGCATGTCCATCCAGCCGCGCATGCGCGAGACGAGCGTCGGACGGTTCGGCTGCTCTGTCGCGGCTTCGTGGTGCTGTGCAGCAGGTTGCGCCGCGGCTGGCTTTTCGGCCTGTGCCGACTTGGCGAGTTCGGCGTCGGAATATTTCGTTTGGACGTCCGGTTCTTCGGTTCGGGTGAATCCGGCGGCCAGTTCGATTTCGGGCTGGTCCTTCACGTCCCAGGGATTGGATTTTGGCGCAGGCGCGCGATCCGAGGAAGCCAGCGCGGGCGCTGGCGAAATCTCGGCTGCGGGTGCATCAACTCTGGCTTCGATCTTTTGTTCGTCTTTGGATTCCGCAGCGGCTGCGGCTTCTTCGGCGCGTGCTTCGTCTGTCTTCCGGCGGCGTGGAGGTACGTCCTTCTCCGAAGGGAAAGTGATCGGCTCGAAATTTCGTCCGTAGGAATAGACGGGATCAGCGGCGACGTTTTCGGGGACTTCGAAGTCAGCCGCGTTGCGCCGCCAATCGTTGGCGGTGACGGAGCTGTCAAATTCGTCTTCGTCATCATCTACCGCCGCAACCACCGGAGTTTTCGGAGCAGCGGGCGCTTTCGGGCCTCTGGAATCTTTGGAGGAATCTCTCGCGGAAGCTTTGACGGGCTTCTTCGCCTTGGGCGTTTCTTCCTCGTCGTCTTCTTCAACTTCGTCCAGATCAATCGCGCGCACGCCTTTGCCGAAGCCGTAAATCACGGCGGCTTCTTCGGCGGTGGGCTCGGGGAATTCGGGCAGCGGCTTGGGCTCAGCCTTCAGCGGAACTTCCGGCAAGGCTGGCGGTAAGGCAGCTTCAGCCGCAACCTCTTTAGCTCTGGCAAGCTCAGCCGCGACTTTGGGATTCTTCTCCAGCGCGGACATCACCATGGCGATCAGCGGATCCGGCGGAACGAACGGCTTCTTCAGCACGCCATCGGCACCAACGCGACGCGCTTCCTTTTCATCCAGGGGATCGAACGCGCCTACCAGCAAAATTACGGGGACGTGCGAGAAACGCGGATCCTTCTTTACGAATTCGCAGACTTCGTAGCCGTTGCGCACGGGCATGAAGACGTCGGCCAGCACCAAGTCGGGATTTGCATCGGGCAGGCGTCGCACCGCGGCTTCGCCATTGCCGACGGCGATGACTTCTACGCCGCGCTCCTGAAACGCGAGTACGACCATTTTCTGGATATTGGTGTTGTCGTCCGCAACCAAAATTCTGGGCACTGGAATCCCCCGGGCGGCAGGCCCCCATACGAGACGCGCCTAGCCCTGAACATAGCTATTGCAGCACCCCGCGCTAAGGGCGTCAACAAAGTCGAGGTACAGGAGTGCCTGAGTTGTTAGCAGGGAGTAACTAGGAGCCGGGCGCGCTTACCAAGGGATGATTTTCTTCAGGCCCTTCTTTTTCTTGCTAGTGGACTCTTCCTTGGTGTCCACGGGCGTAGGCTTTACCGGGGTGGCGGGTTTGTCCGCCGTTTGCGCGGCTGGCGCTGTGCCTGTGGCGCCGCCGTCGCCTTTGGCGCCGGAAGCGCTGGAACCGGACGCGTTGGAACTTGAAACAGCGGCTGCCGGATTGTTATCGGCTGGCGGATTCGCGGTGCCCGCGCCGTTCAGTCCTGCATCGACCGTACCGTTAGTGCTCGCCGCTGGCGCCGGCGCCGTTGCTGGCGCGCTGGTCTCTGCAGCAGGCCTTGTCGCCGCAGGCTGTTCGGACGTCGGCTGGCCTTTGTCGTCGAGAGGCGTGAGGATTTCAGCACCCACGGCGGCCTGATTGGTGTCGGAGCCCACTGGCGCAGTGGTCGCGTCTTCGGGCGTGACGACTTCGCTGCTAGCTGCGGATGTTTGTACGCTCGATCCTCCGGCGCTGCCGGTCAACCCAAACGAAGGACCTGCGGCGCCTGGCCGCAATACCTCCGTTGCTGAAACCGCATCGTTGGGCGGAGCCATTTGCGGCATTCCGCTGCGCGCGGCGCCGGCAACGTCCGGGCTGCCCTTCAACATTCCCATAGGAAGTCTCAGGAAAACGCTCTGGTGATGCTCCTTTTCGTATAGCTGCTGTTTCTGCATGCGCACGACGGCATCGGGATCGGGAGATGGCACGGGCCTGCCCATATCTTTCAGGCGCGCCTTGGCGCCCGGCGAAAACTTTGATAGCGGATAATCGCGCACGATTCGGTCGTAGCACTTGCTGGCGAGATCGCCCCAGTGGTTCTTGTCGTCTTCGTTTTTGGAAACTTGTTTCGCGCGTTCGTAGATATTCCCGAGCATCCAGAGGGCGTCATCATTCTGGCTGTAAAGCGGGTAGCGATCGGTGACTTCCACCAGGCGCGCGGCGGCGGCGCGATAGTCCGTCTTGGTGTAGTAGTAATACGCGACTTTGTAATCGCCATCGGCCAGCACTTCCTGTACGTCGCGCAAGTATTGTTCGGCCTTGGGTATCAGGGGACTTTGCGGGTACGACAGCACGAACGCCTGGAACGCGTCTTCTGCCGCTTCGGCTTGGGTTTTATCGCGGTCGGATTTTTCCAGCATCTTATAGTGCGCCATGCCGATTTGCATCTGGGCGTAGGCTGCTTCATCGAGAAACGGAAAGAACGTGCGGAAATCGTTATATTCCTGGATGGATTGCGTGAGGTTGGTGGTGCCGCCTTCTTTGTAGTAGGAGTCGGCGACGGCGAGTTTGGCTTTGGCGAGATATTCGCTGTCTGGATACGTGTTGATCAGGGTTTGCAACGCCAGACGGCCTTCGATGTATCGTCCGGCTTTCAGGTCGGTTTGGGCGCGATCGTAGAGAACTTTGTCCGGTTCGGACGAGGCGTTTACGTCTATGGTCTGCTTCTTCTGATCTTTCTTTTTCTTGTTCGCCGCAGTCTGGTCGGCAGGCTTGGCTTTTGCTTGGGGCGGGGCTTTGGGCTTGGCCGTCTCCGCGTCGGCCGCGGCGGGGGTTGGAGGAGGTGCGTTCTCTCCGCTGCCGCCGGTCTGGGGCGTGGGTACCTGCGCGCGCGCTCCGGGGCACACCAGGAGCGCTACGCCCAGGGCGAGGATTAGCAATACTGCGCTGCGATGATTCGTCAATTTTTTCGCTGCCATCGGATTATTCCAGTCAGAGGTTCGCAAGGTTTTTATGCCCTCTGGGTCACAGCTTGAGTCGCGAGTTTTTTTAGCTGGCGCGTTGCAGCCGCTGGATCAGCTGTGTGGAAAATCGAAGTCCCCGCTACGAACGTGTTGGCACCGGCCTGCGCCAGCTCGGCCGTGTTTTCCGGTTCAACGCCCCCATCCACTTCAATCCGGAAGCTGGCATTATAGCGCGCCCGTACCTGATTCAGCTGCCGAATTTTCTCGTAGGAATTGGGAATGAACTTTTGACCACCGAATCCCGGGTTGACGGTCATCACCAATATCGTGTCCACCTTGTCGAGCACTTCGCTGAGCATCCCCACCGGCGTTGCCGGATTGATGGCCGCGCCTGCTTCCGCGCCGAGTTCGCGAATCATCGTGAGGGCCCGGTCCAGGTGCGCCGTGGCTTCCTGGTGTACCAGAACGCGGCTGGCACCCGCACGAACAAAGTCCTCGATATAGAGTTCGGGCTGCTCGATCATCAGATGCACATCCAGGGGCAGGCGAGTTGCCTTGCGGAGGGAGGCGACCACCGGAATTCCCAGGGAAATGTTGGGGACGAAGTGGCCGTCCATGATGTCCACGTGAATGACGTCGGCGCCGGCTTCTTCCACTACCCGGACTTCGTCGCCGAGTTTCGCGAAGTTCGCGGCTAGGATGGAGGGCGCGATTTCAATGCGTACGTAGGTCATGAGTCCTTGGAAATTCTAGCACAGGCGTTTCGTTCGATTGGTAGTTTAAGCAACCGGGCAAGATTCTGATGCTGTGCTGCGGGGTCCGCGATACAACTCGAGATGCGGCGGCCCACCTGCGTTGGCCGGCAGGGTCTTGTAATTGGAGTCCACAATGATTGACAGTTTCCGCGCGGGACTCGCGCTTGCCGCTGCGCTAGTCTTTTCTTCCAGTATTGCTTCGTGGTCGTACCTGCACGCAAAAAAACTCGATCAAACCATTCAAGTAACCGGTTCCGCGCAGCACGCGACGCACGGGAGCGCGCTGCGCAAATCGCCGCGAGTGCCGGGAGTAGCCTGAGCCAAATTCGCTCAGCTGACATGGGTGTGATCCAAATTACTCCAGCCGATTCCAACAAAGTTTCGGACTACGGAGAGAACGACACGAAGTCGCTCGAGATAGACGTAAACGTGGTGGTGCACATGTGCTTCGCGTTGGATTGGCACGATTGTTTCGCTGCTTGGCGAGCGCTGCCCAGCGGTCGGACTACAGGCATAGCGGTTGAGATGAGAAAGTGGAGACGGTTGGACGAACTACTCCGCTAACTGCAGTTCGATCATGGCGCCAGCGTCGAGGCGTGCGCCGCGTGCGGGAGTTTGGCCGATCACGGTTCCGTGCAGTCCGCCGGGGACCGGCGCGAACGTTAGCTTCGCGACTTTCAGGCCGGTGCCAGTGAATTTCGATTCCGCTTCGGCCAGCGAATAGCCTACCAGCTCCGGCATCACGTACGCTGGGGGGCGAGGGCCCAGGGAAACGAGCAGGTCCACGTGCGGGCTGGTGACGTCCGACGTTCCCGGCGCGGGGTCCTGTTGCAGCACCGCGTCGGTCTCACTCCCGGGCACGTACAGCTGAGAAATTTCGCCGACCTGCATTCCCGAGCGCAAGAGTTCGATGCGCGCGGCGCGAATGCTGTGGTCGGTGAGGATTGGGATTGTGGCCTGCTTGGGGCCGAGGCTGATCACCACGTGCGCGTACTGGCCGATTTTCACTTTCATTCCGGGAGGAGGAGTTTGGCGGACGACGGTATCCGCAGGCACGGGACTGAACATGCGGTCTTCCACTTTGAAGGACACGCCGCGGCCCTGCAACATTTGCTGAGCTTCGACGGCTTTTTTCCCGACGACGTCCGGCATGGCGACTTCGCGGCCTTGAATGGCAAAGCGCATCGCGGTGAGCGCGCTGAGGAAGGCCACGGACATCAGAATGAAGGCGAGCAGCGCCATGCGGAAAATCCATTCGAGCCGTTCGCGAAACGTCATCGATTTGCCTCAGTCTTTATTTTGCCCGGGGGCGACCCGTTAGGAGCGTAGCACGACTGGCCGCAGCGAAACTTCGTTCCCTCGTGGCTCGCGCTGTTGCGGTTAACTGCGCTGGCTTCGCCGTTCTAGGATTTACCGATCACGGCCGCGAAGAAACCGTCTGTTTCGAGCGCGTCTGGAGTGGTGCGAAAGTATCCGTCGCGATCGAACAAGTTTGCGCCTTCGCGACCTGAGACGAGCTTGCTGACTAAACCGCGTGCGAGTTCATTTCCCACACTGCGTCTCAATCCGGTGGCAAGGCGCAGCGCTTCCTCCACTACTTGTTCGTTTTCCTCGGGTTCCATCGAGCAGGTGGAATAAACCAGACGCCCGCCTGGCACCAGGCGCTCGAGCGCGGATTTTAGTAGCGAGACTTGCAGTACGTGAAATTCCGCTAGTTGCTCCGGTTTCAGGCGCCAACGAATTTCGGGATGCCGCGCGAGCGTGCCGGTTCCGGAGCAGGGCGCGTCCACGAGAATGCGATGGAAGAGCGCTCGGAACGGCAGCGGGCTGGCTGCGTCCAGTTCTACCAAGTGCACTTGTGCCAGGCCGAGACGTTTGAATTGTTCGCGCATGGCCCGCAAGCGGTGGGCGTGACGGTCGGCGGCGACGACGATTCCGCGGGCCCCCGTGCCACGGACGAGTGGAGGCGTCTTGCCTCCCGGCGCGGCGCACAGATCGAGCACGCGGTCGTTTGCTTGCACGTCGAGCAACAGCGGCACCGTCTGCGACGCTTCATCCTGAATGGAAATCGCGCCGGTGCGGAAGGCTTCGGTGCGCGTGGGGCTTCCGCCACTTACGGCAAATGCGGACTGCAGAATTTTTCCTGGTTCGATACGCAGTCCAGCACGTTGCAACGCGGCGAAGATTTCTTCGCGTCGCGTTACGTCGTGCAAAGCGCAAGTGAGGCGCGGCGTGCGATTGTTCGCCTGCAGCAGCGCGATCGTTCGTTCCTCGCCGGAACGCGCGAGCCAGCGCTCGATCATCCATGTGGGGTGCGAATGCAAAATGCCCAGCCGCTCTGCCACCGGGGTGTCTTGCGGAATGTATTTATCAGCGGGAAGTCGCGCATCATCCGTCGCGCGACGCAACACCGCATTCACTAGACTCGCAGCGGAATTCTTGCGCGCGCTCTTTACCAGTTCAACGGATTCATTCGCCGCCGCGCGCGCGGGGATGCGTTCGAGAAAACGTAATTGGTAGAGTCCGATTCTTAATGCCAGCGCTACCGGCAGATCCAGCTTTGCGACTGGCTTCTTCAGTCGCCGCTCGAGCAGAAAATCCAGCAGTCGGCGCCAACGCAACACGCCCATCACGAGTTCTGTTGCTAGGCCGGCATCTTCGGCTTTCACTCGCCCGCCTAGCTCCGCGTGCAGCATGTCGCTGGCGAACGCGCCTGCGGCTTCCACGCGCCGCAACACCTCGTAGGCGATTTTTCTGGCGGGACTAATCACGATCCGAATCTCTCACCAGGATGGAGGCGCGCGCCGTTGGCAAATTCGCGGGCGGTGGTGCGCTTGCGGCCTTCGAGTTGTACGAATTGCAGGCGGAGTGCGGTTTCTTCGCCGCAGGCGGCGTCCAGCTCGGCGCCATTTGCGATGATCGTGCCGGGCTCGGCGTGCGGTGATGCGTGGGCCGTGATGGCAGGCGGCGCGGGCTTGCCCCAGATTGCGCATTGCTTGCCGCGGAAGGTGCTGAAGACGCCTGGCCAGGGTTGGAAGCCGCGGATGCGGTTGTAGATTTTTTGCGCGGCGAGCAACCAATCGATTTTGCCGTCTTCTTTTTTCAGGGGAGGCGCAAGAGTGGCTTGCGAATTATCTTGCGGCAATGGCGTGATGGTTCCCTGTGCGAGTCCGCGTAGCGTTTCGACCATCAGCGGCGCGCCGGCTTCCGCCAGGCGCGCGTAGAGTTGCGGCGCAGTTTCGTCCGGCGCGATTTCGACTTCGTGCTTGAGCAGCATAGGGCCTGTGTCCAGACCCGCGTCAATCTGCATGGTGGTCAAGCCGGTGCGCGCCTCGCCGCTGGCGATGGCCCAGTGAAGCGGGGCGGCACCGCGATATTTCGGGAGCAGCGAGCCGTGGAGATTGATCCATCCGAGGCGTGGGATGGCGATTAGGCGCGCGGGAATAATTTGGCCGTAGGCGATGATAACTACTACGTCGGGCGCAGTGGTGCGGAAATATTCGTAGGCGTCCTGGGCGCGGATTTTTTGCGGCTGGCACACGGGAATTCCGGCGGCCACGGCAGCGTCCTTTACTGGCGAGCTTGCGAGTTCCTTGCCGCGGCCGCGCCGGCGGTCCGGTTGCGTGACGACTCCCTCGACTTTGAAGTCGGTGTGCGCCCACAGTTCGCGCAGCGTCGGCAGGGCAAACGCCGGAGTGCCGCAAAAAACAATTCTTAGCGGCGGCACGAGCGTCCTACCACTCGCCGGCTTTTTTCAGCTTGCGAATTTTGCGCTTGATGAGGTCGCGTTTGAGCATGCTCAGGTGCGTGATGAAGAGGATACCGTTGAGGTGATCGATCTCGTGGCAGAAAGCGCGGGCGAGCAGGCCTTCGCCGCGGCGTTCAAACTGAGTTCCAGTCGCGTCTTGCGCGCGGACCGTGACGTACTGCGGGCGTTCGACGTAGCCGCGGAATCCAGGGAGCGACAGGCAGCCTTCTTCTTCGCGCTGCTGGCCTTCGGCGTAGATAATTTCGGGATTGGAGAGCACCATTTTCGCCTCGGGGATTTTTCCGTTGGAAACGTCAATCACGGTGAGGCGCAAGCCCACGCCAATCTGCGGCGCGGCGAGTCCCACGCCGTTCGCGGCGTACATGGATTCGAACATGTCGGCGACGAGTTTTTCGATATCCTCGTCGAACTTTTCTACGCGCTTGCCGGGAGTTTCCAGGACCGGGTCGCCGTATTTCACGATCGGATGAATCATTTTCAGTCAGTTCCTATGCTCGGCGCGCAAATTAATGTGCGGCGCCACCTATCATTTGTCGCTCACCACTTGTCACTAGAATTCGCGCAACTGCTTCTGATAGCCGTCGAAATTGCGGCGGGTTTCGCCAATGGAATCGCCGCCGAATTTTTCCAGGAACACGCCCGCCAGTTCCAAGGCAACCATCGCTTCGCCAGCAACGCCGCCTGCCGGGACCACGCAGACATCGGAGCGTTCGTAGGCGGCTTTCAGCGCTTCTTTCGTGTTCAGATCCACGGTAAGCAGCGGGCGGCGCAGCGTGGAAATTGGCTTCAAATATCCGCGCACCACTACGTCACTGCCGTTGGTGATGCCGCCTTCCAGGCCGCCGGCGCGATTCGAGGTATGGTCGAAGCGTTTCTTGGCGGCGTCGTAGATGATCTCATCCTGTACTTCCGAGCCAAAACTCGCGGCGTTCGCGACGCCCGTGCCGAATTCGACAGCTTTCACCGCTTGAATGGACATCACCGCGCGGGCAATGCGTGCGTCGAGTTTTTCGTCCCACTGCGCGTGACTGCCGAGTCCTGGCGGAATTCCGCGTGCCACCACTTCAAAAATGCCGCCGACCGAATCTCCTGCCCGCAGGACGTGATCCACTTCGGCGACCATGCGCGATTCGGTGGCCGCATCCACGCAGCGCAGCGGAGAATCCAGATTTTCGCACACCCTGGCGATTTCTTCCCAGGTGGCGGCGCGTTCCAGGCGCGCGTGGCCCACGGCGATGGTGTGGCTGAGCACTGCGGCCGCAAATTCGCGCAGCAATAATTTTGCGAATGCTCCGGCGGCGACGCGTGCGGCGGTTTCGCGAGCGGAAGCGCGCTCCAGTACGTAGCGCGCATCGTGGAAATTGAATTTCAGCGCGCCGGCCAGGTCGGCGTGACCCGGTCGCGGCGCGGTGAGCTGGCGTTGCGCGCTCTTGGGATCGCTGGAGTCTGCGCCGTCGCTGTCTTCCACATCCTCCACCGGCAGCGTCTTTTCCCAATTTTTCCAATCGCGGTTTTCGATACGTATGGCGATGGGCGCGCCGATGGTCTTACCGTGGCGCACGCCGGCGAGAATGTCCGCCGCGTCTTTCTCAATGCGCTGGCGTCCGCCACGACCGTAGCCGAGCTGGCGGCGATGCAGTTCGCGCTGAATAAATTCCAGATCTACGCGCACGCCCGCAGGGAGTCCGGAGACCCAGGCAATCAGCGCCTGCCCGTGAGATTCACCGGCGGTAACAAATCGCAACATAATTCAGGTCGGACCTCGCATGCAGGCACGAATGACAGATTCTACCGGACGCTTCCACTTGCGTAAAGCCGCGCGGCCGCACGTGTGCTGCATTCGGGCGTGGGGAAGAGTGACGCGGAACCAGCGCGCTTGCGAACGTTGCGAATTGGAACAGCACGCGCGGCGAATTCTTTCGCGGATGTTTGCTTGACGCCGCGCGGATGAGCCGTTACGCTTCCGGGGACTCGGCGCAAGCGGCGCGTTCCGCCCGCCACGCGTCGCCCAACATGCCCGAATCTAGCGCTCCCCCATCGCTTACAGCGGTCCTCGGCGACATAGTGAAGCGCCAGGTCGCGGCTGTGCAGGATTACACGCTGCTGACGGAGCAGACCTTGCGCTGCCTGTTCTCTCCGCCGTACTACTGGCTGGACACGCTCCAACAAATGGACGTCATCGGGGTGGGCTCACTGCCGATCATTATTGTGGCCGGACTTTCCATCGGCGGCGTGCTGGTGCTGCAAACGGCGGCTCAATTCCAGCGTTTCGGGTCAACTGCGTTGACTGGCGACGCGGTATCGCTGGCTCTGGTGCGCGAACTGGGACCGGCGGTCACGGCGCTGCTGGTATCGGGGCGCAACGCTTCGGGCATGGCTTCCGAGCTTGGTTCGATGGTGGTGACCGAACAGGTGGACGCGATGCGCGCGCTGGGCACGGATCCGGTGCGTAAGTTGATGATGCCGCGCGTGATCGCTACGGTGCTGATGGTGCCGCTGCTCACCGTGGTGTTCGATTTTGTGGGGCTGTGTGGCGGATTCTTGGTCGCCTATACCACGTTGCGTCTGGGGGCGGTGCAGTTCTGGACGCGCGCGATCAACGCACTGGACATTGGCGACATGGTGCAGGGCCTGGCCAAGCCAGTCGCGTTCGGGCTGATCATCGCGACGGTGGGTTGCTACTACGGACTGCGCGTGCGCGGCGGAACGCAGGGGGTGGGGCGGGCTACGACAACGGCTGTTGTGATTTCCTCGGTGTGCGCGTTGGTGGTGGATTTCTTCCTTTCGCGGCTGTTGTTGTATCTCTTCCAGTGATGGCATCGAGCTTCGCGGGTCGGCGTGCGCGGAACTCTCCGCTTGAATCTGCTGGTTTCCATCTATAATCGGACGCATGACGCGCGACGTCCCGCCGCCTGCCCGGAATATTGCGAACACGTTGCGCCCGCTGCCGCGCGAATCAGCGCTGCAGGAAATACAGAGCGTGCCGGGCGAGGCGCTCATCTCCCTCCGCGATATCCATCTGGGTTTCGAGGACCGTGAAGTCCTGCAGGGAATCTCATTCGATGTAGCGGAAGGCGAAACCAAAGTGCTGCTGGGCGTAACCGGCACGGGCAAAACCCTGCTCATGAAGCTGGCGGCGGGATTAATTCAGCCTGACTCCGGGCACGTGCTGGTCATGGGCCACGACGTAAGCGAAATGCCGGAGAGGGAACTACTGAATTTTCGGCGGTCCATCGGATTTGTGTTCCAGGAAGGCGCGCTTTTTGATTCCATGACGGTCGCCGACAACGTGTCGTTTCGCTTGCGCGAAGAAGCGATGGACGAAACGGAAGTTGACGAGAGAGTGCGCGAGGCCTTGCGCTTTGTGGAGATGGAAGAGGCGCTGGAGAAATTTCCCGCGGACCTATCGGGCGGAATGCGCCGGCGCGTTTCGATTGCGCGCGCGCTGGTGGATCGGCCGCCGGTGGTGCTGTACGATTCGCCGACGGCGGGGCTGGATCCGGTGACTTCGCAGACGATCATCACGCTGATTTTGCGCGGGCGCGATTTGCAGGATGTGACCGCGCTGCTGGCGACGCATCGCGTCCAGGATGCTTTCGGCCTGGCGAATTTTCGTTTCGATAAAGCCAGCGGGCGCGTGATGCCACTGGTTGGCAATGGCAATTCTGGCCTGGCGCGATCGCTGGCAGAACGCGAGAAAGCCGCGGAAACCGGGAAAGAGCGCAACGAGGCGCGGCCCACGAACGTGCTGGTGTTGCGCGACGGCAAAATTTATTTTGAGGCGCCGGCCGATGATTTGCTGCGCACCAAAGACGAATACTTGAAAAAATTTCTGGCTTCGGCGGAATGAGATCGGCATTCGCAATCACTGAGGAGGCAAGGCCATGGCGCAACGCAAGCAACTCACGTGGACGGAGCTGCGCGTAGGACTTTTCGTGCTGGTGGGGCTGTTCATTATCGCGGTGGCCCTGTTTTATATTACCGGCGCGGGAATATTGGGGCCGAAGTATCGGCTCTACACCTATCTGCCAGAGGTGGAAGGTGTGGCGGCGGGCGCACCGGTGCGCCTGGACGGCGTAGCGATTGGAAATGTGGAAAAGGTGACGTTGAATCCGCATCCGTCGGATCGCACGCAGAGCATTCAGCTGATTTTGCGGATTGAGAAGAAATTTATGCCCGATGTGCGGACGGATTCGACTGCGAGCCTGGTGACGGAAGGATTGCTCGGCGATCGTTACGTGACGATCAAGCGCGGATTGACCGGCTCGGCCTTGCAGGCGAACAGCACGATTCCCGCCGCGCCGGCTGTGGCGATGACGGAGATGGTGGCGCGCGGGACGGATTTGTTGGATACGTTGAACTCGGTGTCTGGCGAGCTGCGCGGAATTGTGGAACAAGTGCAGCAAGGCAAGGGCACGGTGGGGAAATTGATCAAGGATCCGGCCCTTTATGACAACGTCAATGCCACCGTGGTGCGATTGAACTCGATGGTCGGCTCGATTCAGGAAGGCAAGGGGACGGCGGGGAAATTCCTGACTTCGGATGAGCTTTATACGAAGGTGAACACTACGGTCGATAACGTGAATGATGTGATCGGCGCGGTGAAGGAGCAGAAGGGGACGGCAGGGAAATTGATCTACGATCCGGCGGTTTATAACAGCGCTCGAGGATTTCTGGACAATGGCAATGCGGTGCTGAGCGACGTGCGCGCGGGCAAGGGATCGCTGGGGAAATTTGCCACGGACGAGGCGCTTTACAATAATTTGCGCGATGCGTCAGCGCAGGTGCGCGACGCTTCGGCGAAATTGAATTCCAATCAAGGGACGGCCGGGAAACTGTTCACGGACCCGGACCTTTACGACAACCTTACGGCGATGAGTGGAGATTTGCGTTTGCTGATTGGGGATTTCCGCAAGGATCCAAAGAAATTCCTGCACGTGAAGCTGGCGGTGTTTTAGGGCTGCGGTTTAGACTCGACAGGAATTCTTAGCCACCAGACTGTGCCGGCGTAATCGGAGAAGCAGACGTGGCCGCCGGACTCTTCCAGGACACCTTTGCTGCGATCAGCGAACTGGATGGTGGCGACGATGCCGGGGGGCACGAATTCATCCCAATCCACGTAGCGAGAAACTTCGGTGGTTTGCGCATTCAGCACCTCGACGATGCGTTTGCGAAGTTCATCGCGGTCTGGTTTTTCCTGGCCGCTGCCAAGGCGACGGACGACCACCACCGCGATTGGCGCCCCGAATAGTTCATTGACGGCAAACGGCCTGTCGAAGTTGCGGTAGCCGTCCTTGGCTGCGCCGAACGCACTGCAGGCTTTGCCGAACGGCTCGTCGGGTGACAGATGAGTAGACCCGTCGGAGCTGGTCGGTTCTTTCGCTTTCGAGTCGTTGCTTGCCGCTCGCTTATCCAGCTCGACGACGACCCTGGGGTCTTTGTTTTTGTCCTGGGATTTGTCTTGCGCGTAGCTGGGCTGGGCGGTCGCCGTGGCGAGCGCGAGAATCACAAAAAGTTTTTTAGGGCTTCTGAGCATTTTGTTCGTCTGGACGCAGCGCGCCCTGAAGCGGGATTGTACTGCAAATCTCCGGCACGCGTGGCGACCTTACGTGTCGGCGTCACGTCTGGCTTTCACGTAGACCCACGGACCACATGCCTGGTGTGCGGCAGCCGCGCCGCGGAAATTGGCTGCCTGTAATTCGAGGGGCGGGGAAAACACCGCGTCCTCGAGTGCAATTTCCGCAGCGCTGCATTCACGCTTCAATTTGTGGTCCGTGCTACGCCTCGTCGTCCAGCACGAGTTCGATTTCCCGGTCGCCTTCCTGCGCTTCGCTGGGAGCGACGAAGCCGGCCTGCCGCTTCGGTCCGCGCGGAGTGAGAGTCCAGGCGATTTCTTCCATCTGGCGAAGAGTTTGCCGGCCCTTATCTTCGTAGGTCGAACATTCGCGCACGGGGAAGAACACTTGCTTATCCGGCCAAGTCGCTTGGCATATCACGACCTTCTCGCTCTCGCGGTAGCCTTTGACGACGAGAGAACGGAAGCAGGTGTCGCAGAGCGAGGGGCCGTGCGTCGGGGTGCCGTTTTTCATGTGGACGCTCATGTGCTTACTCCTTCCTGGAAGCAGGCGTTTCGCCGCCGCAAAATTTTGGTGTGTGCGGACGGATGCAGGCACACATCCGCGGGCGCGTCGGCGCGCACGTTGCTACCTGTGCGCGGTGCCAGCGCCAAAACAGTTTACGGAATCGGGAACTACGCCGGCTTCGGGTTACGTTGTACGCAGTTGAGAGCTAGGAGGGACTTACCGTGAGGGATTGCTGAACATACGGCCACAATCCCGGCGCGGCGTCTGGGCCGCTGGCTGCAACTGCGAATGGTGTTGGCGTATGCTCATGCTGTGATTTTCTCCAGCTGGCGCGAATTTACGCGAAGGGGGAGGGGAAGGCAACGGCAAAGTGGTGAACGGTGAAAAATTCGCGGTGGACGGTTTTTGCCGCGGTGTGAAATGCGAAAGACACGATTGGCAGCTTGTCGAAAAACTCTTCCGGGTCGTCATTTCCAGGTGCGCTGCGACATGGAATCCCTCTTTTGGTTGGCTTGTAGCGATGAGGAATTCCTTGCTGCACTCGCAATGGCGAGTTCAGAAGCCTTTTTCAGCAAACCGTTAATGGGCTGGAGTAGGCTTCGCGGCTAACGAAATGGCGGACGAGCCAAGCCTAGCTCGTTTCGTTGCCGGAGTGTTCGACAGCCAGGTCGTGGATGCGGCGGAGGTCCAGTTTGCCGCTGCCTAGGTGCGGCAACTCTTCGATTTGGAAGAATTGGTTGCCGCGGGGGATCCAGAGATTGGGCAGGTCCGACGCGGCTAATTTTTCCAGTACAGGCCGCAGCGCATCGGGCTGCAGAGTGTGCAGGACTACGAGGCGCTCGCCTTTCTTTCCATCGGGGACGCCGGTTACTACAAATTGTTTATCTGCGGATTCCGCTAGCTCTTGTAGTTTTTCTTCGATCTTGATGTGCGGGACCATTTCGCCGCCGATTTTGCTGAAGCGGCTTAGGCGGTCGGTGATGGTGAGGAAGCCGTCTTCGTCTTCGGCGGCGATGTCGCCGGTGGTGTACCAGCCGTCTTGCAGCACCTCCGCAGTTTTTTCGGGCTTGCCCAAGTAGCCGAGCATCACGTTCGGGCCGCGCACGAGCAGCAAGCCGGGCGAGCCAACTTCGCGGCGCTCGCGCGTGTCAGGATCAACGATACGCACGCTGACTCCTGGCAGAGGATGGCCGATGCGCCCGCGCTTCGCTCCGACCTGGCGGAATCCAGGCGCGCGAAAATCGCGCGTATTTACGGCAACTACTGGCGAACATTCCGTGCAACCGTAGCCTTCGAGCGGGCGGATGCCGAAGCGGTCTTCGAAAGCGACTGCGAGTGGCTCCGGCAATTTTTCCGCGCCGACTACCACGAATTGCAGACTGCCAAAATCTTCGGGCAGGCAGCGACGCGTGTAGGCCTGCAGGAAGGTAGGCGTCGCGAGAAGGAACGTGACCTGGTAATCGCGCACCAGTTCGCTGACGGCGGCGAGGTCGAGCGGGCTGGGATGATAGGCGACCCCGACGCCGAGGACTGCGGGAAGCCACAGCGTGACAGTGAAGCCGAAAGAATGGAAGAAGGGCAGCACGCCGAGCAGGACGTCGCCTTTGCCGAGCATGAAGGTCTGGGCCATCTGGTCAATGTTGGACATGATGTTGTAATGAGTCAGCATTACGCCTTTGGGTTCGCCGGTGCTGCCGCTGGAGAAAATGATAGTGGCGAGATCGTCCAGCGACTGCGGTTTTCCGGAGCGGAGCGCGCGTTCGAGCAGCCGGCTGGGCAGGAACCACAGCAGCAGAGCCCCGATCTTTTCGCTGAGGCGCGGACCGGCCGCGATTTCTTCGAGCAGCACTTTTTTTCCGGGGACTTGCAGCGGAAGCTTTTCGAGCAGGAGCTTGGTGGTGATGACCGTTTGCAGATTGCACTGTTGCGCGCAGGACGCGAGCGTCTCGTTCGACGCGGTGTAATTCAGATTCACAGGGATTTTCCCGCTGAGCGATGCTGCGAAATTCGCCAGCGCGCCGGGAACGGACGGCGGCAGCAGGATGCCAACCATTTTCTGGCCGGCCCAGACGCGGCGCAGGCGGCGAGCGAGAAAAATCGAGCTGAGCAGCGCGCTGCCCCAGTCCATGCGCGGGCGACGCTTATCGCCCATCGCGAAGCGGAACGGGTAATGGTGCGCGGTGCGAATCAGCGAGCGCGGCAGCGTGTTCATGCGGCTTTTGTGATGGCGATACGCGGCACTTTGCAATTCCTGCACGGCTTCGCGGACCTGGAAGGCCGTGGCGCTCGGAGGCATCGCCGTGCCGAAACTTACCGTGACGGGGTAAGGAATTTTACGCGGCAACTTCCAGAGGAAGCGGCCGCGCTCGTAGCTGAAGATGCTGCCCCAAACGCCGTCGAGATTTACGGGCACGATCGGCGCGTCCACATTTTTCATAATGCGTTCCATGCCGCGGCGGAAAGGCAGCAGCTGGCCGATGCGCGTGATCTGGCCTTCAGCAAAAATGCAGACTATTTCGCCGTTGCGTATGGCGTCGCTGGCTTCGCGCAGGGAATGGATCATGTCGCGCGGGCGCAGCTGCGAAGAAATGGGGATGGCGCGAATCATTTTGGCGAAGGGCTTGATGTGCGGCTGGTCGTAGATGTCCTGGAACATGAGGAAGCGGATGGGGCGGTCCGTTGAGGCCAGCAGGAGCATCGCGTCCACCAGAGACATGTGATTGGAAACGAACAAGGCGCCGCCGGATTCGGGGATGTTGTCGCGGCCTTCGACGCGGATGCGGTAGATGGAATGCGTGATCATGAAAAGCACGAGGCGGAGCAGGGAATCGGGCAACAGGTAAATCGAATAGCCGGTCATGATCGCCGTCAGAATTGCGCCGTCGAGAAAAATCGTGGCAGCGGACTGGTGAAAACGCGCCGAAAAAATATTGTATGCCGCGGCCGCCGCGAATATCCCTACGAACGACCAGAAATTCGCCGCGGCAATCACGCCGCCCTTCTGGTCAGGACGTGGCCGATGCTGGATCAGCGCGTTCAACGGAACTGCGAAGAAGCCACCGAAGAACCCCAACAGCCAGAGGTCGGGGATGCGCAGCTGCACCAGTTTCGCGACTACTGAAGACGCGTGTTCGAAGGGAGCCCAGCCAGCGTGCGCGGCGGTCGTTTCTAGCCAAACGGCCAGCAGCGCGCTGGGTGCGTTGAAATAGAGCAGCGCGCCGAAAATCGTCATGCCCAGCGCGCCGAGCGGAATCAATCCATATTCAATTTTGCCGCCGGAAAGATATCCCGCTACCACACTGCCGATCCCAATTCCGATTCCCACGGCCGCCTGCAAGTAGCTAATGTGCGCTTCGTCCACCTGCAATACATCATGACCGTAAATGATGATGGTGAACTGCAGGAGCGCAGCCAGAAAGAACAGATACGTATTGCCCATCACCGCCCAAGCGAGTGTGCGATCGGCGAGAATGGTTTTCATCTGCGCGCCCAGATCGCCGATCGGATTCCATTGCAATTTCTTGGTGGGATCCGCGGCGGGCACCTGCGTGATGCCGAAGCTGGTCGCCAGGCCCAGGAGCGTGCACCCCAGCAGGATGACGCCGGCGATTTGATCGCGCCCGTGGTAGCGCTCCGCCAAGGCTCCTGCGGCCATTACTGCCGTGATGCTGCCCAAAAAAGTTCCGAGTTCGATGATTCCGTTGGCCCAGGAAAGCTTGCGCTCAGGGACCAGCTCCGGCAGTAATCCGTATTTCGACGGGCCGAATAACGCCGACTGCGAGCTGATCAGAAATACCGCCGCGCATTCCAGCGGCAAATTGTGCAGCCAAAGGCCGAGAATGGTTACGGCCATCACGAAAATTTCCATCAACTTTGTGCCGATCACCACACTGCGCTTGCTGTAGCGATCCGCCAGATTTCCGCCCGCCATGGAAAAGAAAATGAACGGCAGCGCAAACAGAGCGCCCACGACGAGAATCAGATTTTCCCGGGTGTCCTTCGGGAAATTCATGGCGACGATGATGTAAATCACCAGGAACTTGATGGCGTTGTCGTTGAAGGCGTTTTGGAATTGCGTGACGATCAGGCTCCAGAAGCCGAATTGCCAGTGGGGTTTTTCTTGGCCGTGCTGCGGGGAATGCACGGCGTCGGGCGGAGAGAATGACGCGGTGGATTGCGCGGCGTGCGGTGAACTGGCAGTGGCGTCAGGCATTTTTTCTCGCGCAGGTTGAACGGGATGCGGGTGTCATCGCCGATGGTGTTCCCATGGGCCGCGAGCGGCGGCTGGTAACAATCTGCCGGGACTTTGCTTGGGTTTCAATGAGTTTCGGCCGCAAAGGTGCGATGGCAGCGTCCGGTGCGTCCCACAGGCGAGCAGTCCGGCTGATGGCAGCGGGAAACCAGGTCGCGTAATACGAGGCGAATCAATCGCTTGCGTTATAACGGGCTTGGCATGGTGGTTGCAATCGAGCATCGCTAGCGAGGTGTGCCAATGAATATGGATAACAGCACGGTGCGGCAGGCGATGCGCGTTGCGGGGCGGGTGGGCGCTTGCGCCGTTCTCTTGGGACCAGTCGTTTTCCTCACGGCCGCGTTTTCGCCGAACCCGCGGCGAGACGTGCTTATCGATTTTCCATCGGATGTTGCCGCGACGACGGCTGCCGATCGCACTCTGGTGGCGGACGCACAGCCCGAGTTGAAGAAGGATGAAAACTTCACGCACGAGACGAAGCTCGTCGAATACCGCTTCCGCTTGGACAGTTCGTCGGACATGGTGCATCTGAACGTCTCGGCAGAAGTTGAGCACGGACTGGTTCGGTGGGAATTGATCGATCCCACCGGCGCCGTGCGCACAAGAATCGGAACAACGGAACGTGCCAGCCTGAATACGACGGATATCCAGGCCATCAAAGGCGAATGGTTGCTGCGGATGACTTTGCAGGAAGCGACCGGCCGCTATCACGTTCGCTGGATTCACTGACGCGCGGATTGATGAAAACACGCAGCGCTGAAACTTGGGAGGCGCACTGATGAACGCATTGTGGAAGAACGTTCGCTACGGGATGCGCGTGCTGGCGCAGAGCCCGGGTTTCAGCGTGGTGGCGGTGCTGACGTTGGCGCTGGGAATTGGCGCGAACGCTGCGATCTTCTCGGTGGTTTATTCCGCGCTGCTGCGGCCGCTGCCGTATTACCAGCCGGACCGCCTGGTGACACTGGGCGAAGGACGCACGCAGACGCGGGACAATGAACCGGCGAGCCGTAACACTTCCCTGCCGGATTTTGTGGACTGGAAGAAGATGGCGAAGAATTTCGCGGCGTTGACGGCGTACAGCTTCGATACTTTTACGCTGGCGGGGAACGGCGAGCCCAAGTCCGTTTTTGCGACGCAGGTGATGCCGAATTTTTTTGCGACGCTGGGAGTGAAGCCGGCGCTGGGTCGAGGCTTTGTGGATGGCGAAGCTGTGGGCGACGGGCCGCACGTGGTGCTGTTGACCTACGGGTATTGGCGCAGCGATTTCGGCGGCGATCCGAAGGTGATCGGACGCAGCATCACGCTGGACAGCAAGCCGGTGACGATCGTGGGAGTTTTGCCGCGTGATTTTCAATTTGCGCCATCGAATGATTTTCCGCTGTGGGTGCCGCTGCACCCTACGCAATATCTGGAGACGCGGCGAAATCTTCGCTGGCTGAATGTGGTCGGGCGTTTGGCGCCGGGGGTGAGTATGGCGCAGGCACATGCTGAAATGGATGGCATTACGGTGCAGCTGGCGCGGGAATATCCGCAGCAGGACGGGTCTGTATTTGTGTCGGTGGGCACACTGCGGCAAAGGATCGTCGGACAGGTGCAGCCATTGCTGCTGGTGATTTTTGGCGCGGTGGGATTTGTGTTGTTGATCGCTTGCGCGAACGTGGCGAATTTAATGATGACGCGCGCGGCGGGGCGGCGCAAGGAATTCGCGATACGCACGGCGCTCGGTGCGAGCCGCGGGAAGTTGATTGCGCAGTTGCTGACGGAAAGCATGCTGCTGGCTGCTTGGGGCGCAGCTTTGGGATTTGTGGCGGCGCAGTGGGGCGTGAGCGTTTTGATTGGCGCGATTCCGCAGCCCGTGCTGAGTACGCTGCCGAGTTTGCGCGAAGCGGGGACGAATCTGCCGGTGCTCTTGTTTTTGTGCGGTGTGACGCTGCTAACCGCGGTACTTTTCGGATTGGCGCCGGCGCTTTCGATGTCGCACACGAAGGTGAGCGACGCGTTGAAAGACCAATCGCGCGGAGGAACTAGCTCGGCACACGCGCAGCTGCGCAATGCAGTGGTGGCAGCGGAAATCGCGGTGTCGCTGGTGTTGCTGGTGGGCGCGGGATTGATGTTGCAGAGCCTGCGCGCGCTGCTGCATCAGGATGCGGGATTCGATCAGCGGAATTTGTTGGTATTTTCAGTGAACTTGCCGGACAGCTCTTATCCCAGTGATAAGAATTATCCGAACGACAGCCCGGCCGCGCGATTATTCGAGCACGAGTTCAGCGAGAAGCTGCGCAATTTGCCGGGCGCGCAGGGCGTGGGCGTCACGAGCGCACTGCCGATTGGCGGAAGCGGCGGGACGATTCGGTTTTTGGTGCAGGGGCGTCCTACAGCGCAGGGGCAGGAAGATGAATGCGACATTATTACGGCGACGCCGGAATATTTTTCCACTTTGAAAGTCCCGCTGATTTCGGGACGCATGTTTTCCACGACGGACAAACTGGAAGCTCCCTGGGTGGAGATAGTCAACCAAGCCTTTGTAAATAAATATTTTCCGAACGAGGATGCGGTGGGGAAGCGCACGCGGTTTACTTTTGATGCGCGTGAACCTTACCGCGAGATTGTGGGCGTAGTGGGAAATGTTGCGCAGGACGATTTGGACGGGCCGCCCGTGCCGATCATGTACGTGGCGAACGAGCAGGGGCCTTCGACGTATCTTACATACATGGTGCGGACGGCGGGCGATCCCGCTGCGTTTGTGGGTTCGGCGCAAGCGGCGCTGCACCAGATGGATCCGCAGCTGCCTTTGATTCAGCCGCAGACGATGGAGCATTTCACGAATCAGACTGCTGCGGTATTTTTGCGGCGCTATCCTTCGTATTTGATTGGGAGCTTTGCGGGCCTCGCGCTGATATTGGCGATGATTGGATTGTATGGGTTGATTTCTTACACGGTGCAGCAGAGGACGCGCGAGATTGGGATACGCATGGCGTTGGGCGCGCAGCCCGCGGATGTGCTGAAACTGGTACTCCGACAGGGAATCGGCGCGGTCTTGGGAGGAGTGGGGATTGGCGTGGTGGCGGCGCTGGCATTGACGCGATGGATGGCCAGCTTGTTGTTTGGCGTGCGGCCAACGGACTTGGCGACGTTCGCGAGCGTTGCGGTGCTGCTGACTGGCGTGGCGCTTGCGGCTAGTTACATTCCGGCGCGGCGCGCGATGCGAACGGACCCGTTGAACGCGCTGCGGCATGAATGAACTTTCCAGGTGTGGAGCTGAGGAACTCATGAATTCAGCGGCGGCGATGCTGTCTGCGCAAAAACCTAGTGCTGGACTGACGATTGGGTGGGCTGGCTTGACGTGCGGAGCGATGGATATTACTGCCGCGCTGGTTGTTTACGGGCTGGTGTACGGGGTGCGGCCGGTTCGTCTGTTGCAGGGTATCGCCAGCGGATTGCTGGGTGCGCGAGCGTTTCAGGGTGGAATCGCAACCGCGCTGCTGGGATTGCTGTGCCATTTTGTGATCGCGTTTTCGGCTGCAGCTGTTTATTTTGCGGTGAGCCGTGTGACGCCTTTTCTGGTGGACTACGCCGTGACTGCGGGCGCGCTGTACGGCGTGGCGGTCTATTTTTTCATGCAGCAGGTGGTCGCGCTTTCGGCTACGCGAAAGAATCCGTTTTCGGTGCAGCTGATGCTGGTCGGGGTGGTGATACACGTATTTTGCGTGGGGCTTCCGATTGCTTTGATGGTGCGGAAGTTTTCGGTTAGCCGATAGATGAGCGGACGCGCACAGGCAATATTGCCTACGCCACGTTACGCCAGGACGCGGAGCGAGGAATTTGCGGCCGCTGCTGCGGGTGGTGGGACGTTGACTTCTGGGAGCGGGTGTTCACGTTTCGCGTATTTTGTGGCGATGTAATCGTCCACGAGTTTTTGGAATGCGACTGAGAGTTCCTCGTAAGTGCCTTCCAGGGTGTTGAAATGTTTGCCGTCAATGTAGACGGGGCAGCGCGGGGCTTCGCCGGTGCCGGGGAGGCTGATGCCAATGTTGGCGGCTTTGGATTCGCCGGGACCGTTGACGATGCAGCCCATCACCGCGAGCTTCATATCTTCCACGCCTTCGTAGTAGCGCTTCCACTCCGGCATTTTGTCGCGAATGTAGCCTTGGATGCTCTCCGCTAATTCCTGGAAGGTGGTGCTGGTAGTACGTCCGCAGCCGGGACAGGCAGTAACGCTGGGCGCGAAAGTGCGCAGGCCGAGCGATTGCAGCAGCTCGCATGCGGCATAGACTTCGTCGCGACGATCGCCACCGGGGCGCGGCGTGAGCGAGACGCGGATGGTGTCGCCGATGCCTTCATCGAGCAGAATTCCCATCGAAGCCGAAGACCACACGAGACCTTTCGCGCCCATGCCCGCTTCGGTTAGGCCCAGATGCAGCGGCTGATCGGTTTTCGACGCCAGGTCGCGATAGATGGCGACCAGGTCGTGCGGACGGGAAACTTTGCAGGAAATAATTATTTGGTCTTTCCGCAGGCCGCATTCCAGGGCGAGCGCGGTGGATTCGAGAGCAGATAAAACCATGCATTCGTTGATGATTTCTTCGGATGATTTGCCGAGGTCCTTGTCCGTGTTTTCCTGCATCTTGCGCATGACGAGTTCTTGATTCAGCGAGCCGCCGTTCACCCCGATGCGGACCGGCTTGTTGTGGTCGCGCGCGACTTTGCAGATGGTGGAAAATTGTTCGTCGCGGCGCTGGCCGGCGCCTACGTTGCCGGGATTGATGCGCAGTTTATCGAGCGCGCCGGCGCAGTCGGGATATTTTGTGAGCAGCACGTGGCCGTTGTAATGAAAATCGCCGATGAGCGGGACGTCGCAGCCGGCATCGAGCAGGCGTTTTTTGATTTCGGGGACGGCTGCCGCTGCTTCGGGAATATTTACGGTTATGCGGACCAGTTCGGAGCCGGCTTGCGCAAGTTCCAGGCATTGCTGGGTGGTGGAGGCGATGTCCACTGTGTCGGTGTTGGTCATGGACTGGACGACCACCGGCGCGCCGCCGCCGACTTGGATTTTTCCGACTCTTACGCCTACTGTTTTGCGCCGCTTCTGTGTCATGTCTTGTCTATTGTAGCGAATGGACGAGGTTTGGTGCTAGCGGTGGTTGCAGGCGGTGTTATGGAGTTCAAAGGCAGCACTGACGGACACAGACGAACACTGAGGCAGACGATAAAACGACGGCAGATAATGTCGCCGCGAGTGAGAACTAATACTCGGGGCGACGGCCGATGTTGGCGGACTTGCCGTTTACTCGTGACGGCGGGGGAGTGATGGTGGCCATTTTGCGGATCATGGCCAGGACGAGCTTCTTGTCGTCGTCGGAGAGCGTGGTGGAATATTTCTTGATGTCCGCGAGGAAGCGAATTTCTTCTTCGGAAAGCTCGCCGAGCATCTTGCGGGTTTCGCGGTCTCCGGGCGTATCGCTGCCGGGAAAAAAGTCGGCGAGGGAGATTTCCATGGCCTCGGCAATCTTGGCGAGGGTTTCGAGCGAGGGAACGGTGTGGCCGTTCTCGACGCGCGAGAGGTAACAACGGAGTAGGCCAGTCCGGCGCTCGATATCGCCTTGAGAAAGTCCGCGGTCGGCGCGGTAGGACTTGATCACTTCCCCGATGTTAACCTTTGGCTTCTCTTTGGGCATGGTATCTTTCCTCTAACTAGGGCGTATCTTACGAGTAACCTTCGAAATGGCGCAAGAGATATTTCGACGATTGTTCCTCACCAGAACATTCCTGCAGCGAAACGCGCAGCGGAGGCGTTTTGGTTTCACGATCGCGCCCCCGCAGACTCCGCGCGGTCGGGCAGGCACTCCGACCGGACTACTGAGAATGATAACCAGCCGCTAGATCGTGGACTGGGCGACCGGAGACTGTAGGGACGCTACAACCGTGCGTTTGCCGGCGCGTTTGTTCTCATAAAGAGCGGTGTCGGCGCGTTTCAAGAGCTCCTGAGGCGTTTCGCCGGCGGCATAATCAGTCCAGCCGCGCGAATATTGCAGGCGCAACTTTTCATCATCGAATTCGAACTCCAGGCCTTCCAGCCGGCCCAGCACGTGCCGGACTTCTTCCGCGCGGCATTCCGGCAGCAGCGCCATGAATTCATCGCCACCCAGGCGCACGGCCAGATCGGAACCGCGAATAGCGCGCTGCAGTCGATCGGCGAAGCCCTTCAGCACAGTATCGCCCGCGGCGTGGCCATGACGGTCATTAATCTGTTTCAGGCCGTCGAGGTCCATCAGCAGAACGGTGAGCGGGCGGCTGTGACGCTGCGCGCGGCTGATTTCCTGCGCCAGGCGCTGCTCGCCGGAACGACGATTGTAAAGTCCGGTGAGTTGATCGAGCGCTGCGAGCTTGTAAACCTCCGAAGCAAGAGTTTCCACCTTGGCGAGGGATTGCATTTGATCAGCGACCTCGAGCCGGAGGCGACTGAGCTGGATCTGCTGGTAGATCAAATAGACGCTGAACACCAGAACGAGCCCCACCAGAGCGCGGACCGCCTGATTCAGATAGAACGAATAGGTTGCGTCATCACGATTGAGCATCGCCGGGAAGGCAAAGGACGCGACGGCGAGCGTGAGCAACAGGATCACTGCAACCGTAGTGCTCCACAGCCACCACTGGCGGCGATCCAGATGGTGCAGATGCTCGCGGATTTGCTCCGGCTCGAAATGAGGAGGCGTTTGACGGTCACAGGGCACCGTGGTCTGAGCATGAATGTCCGGCATGATTCCTCGCTGGTCTACGACTCGACAAAGGATGCCAGACCACGAAAAGCGGGGATATACGTATATACCGCAGGGTTTCCATTGTGGTAACGGCACAAAGGCTTAGTAACGAGAGTAACAACCCGCAGTTGTTCCGCAGTGACTACGGGGTGAACGTCCCGCCACGGACGCCACGTCCCGGTAGTCCGCTCGTCTCTCCACCGATATTTCCAGTCTGATTCTTCCGCTGCCGCAATTCCTGCTTTGCTTGCCGAGCATTTCCCGCCTCACGACGGTTCACGCGGTCCGGACCTGTACGGTCGCGGCGCGCTTAAACGCGCCCAAGACCAAAAACAGGAGATCGCGATGAACCGGACAGCCAAATCAGTAGTGTTTATGTTGGTAGTTTTAGGCCTGGTGGCGAGCGTGGCTCTAGCCAACTCGTCAGCACACAACAAGTTGACGGCGATGTTTGCTGGCTCCCAACCGCCAGTCCCGCCGAAGGCCGCGTTTCTTGATGGCTCGCAACCCCCCGTCCCTCCCAAGGCGATGCAAGTGTTCGCGCGAATGGTGGATAGCTCGCAGTCTCCCGTACCACCCAAAATGACCCGAATACTCGATGGTTCGCAGCCGCCAGTGCCGCCGCAGAAGCCCGGTGCGGTCGCCTGGATGTATGATGGCTCGCAACCCCCGGTTCCGCCCAAGGCGCTGGGCGCGGCGGTCTGAGAGTCGGGTTCCATGCAATTCTGGCGGGGTGAACGGCGTAACGGATCGTACTGACAGGGGGAGAAAGCGCTAATTCTCCTCCTGGTTTTGTGCTACGATTTGCGCCAGTGACGGACATGTTACGTTTGTTTCTCTGGCTGGCGGGAATGCTGTTCGAATTTCTGCTGCTGGTACGCTCCGTTCAGACCAAAACGTTCACCAAGTACTTCTATTTTTACGCTTACATTTTGTGCGTGTTTGTGGTTTCCGCGGGGCTGTACTTCGGGCGCAATGCGTCCCCGCAATTTTACGAGGCGTGGTATTGGCCGACGCAGTTCGCGACGCTGGCGATGGGTTTCGGAGTGGTGCTGGAGATCGTGCGCCAAGCGCTGGCTGCGTATCCCGGAGCGGAGCGCATTGCGCGGCGGGCAAGCTGCGCGGTGTTCATCGTGACGTTCTGCTACGTGGAATTGCGTGTGGCGAGCCGCAGCGAGTGGTCCACGGCGGCCGCGACGGTGGAGCTGGAGCGGGATCTGCGCGTAATTGAAGCGCTGGTGCTGGCGACAGTTCTGGCCATCGTTTTTTACTATCGCGTCGAGCTTGGTAAGAATGTCACGGGTATGATCGTAGGTTTCGGCGCGTACGTGGGCGTGAGTTTGACGACGTTAGCGCTGCGGTCTTTCCTGGGACCACGATTCGATACTGCGTGGGGATTGCTGCAAAGCGCGTCGTTTGTATTTGGGACGGCGGTGTGGATGGTCGCGCTATGGGCTTACAGTCCGAACCCGAAGCCGCCCACAAGCGGGCGGGGCGATGGGGGATACGACGCGCTGCTTCACGGTACGCGGGCGCAATTGGAATCGGTGCGCTCCAATTTGCGCGGGGTGGCCGGCTCATGATCGGCCTGTTGCTCTATTTGCTGGTCGGCATCGGCCTGCTGGTCTTCCTGTGGCTGCTATCCAGAAGAAAAGGCGCGCCGGTGGAAGGCTGCGGGAAGCAGTTTGTGGAAGCGCGGCAGGCGCTGCGCACGCTGCAATTGGGATTGCTGCCGGAAAATCTGATCCAACGCATATTTGACGCTGAAGATTTTCGTTACGTGATGGCGGCGAGTCCTGGGGATATTCGGGAATTGTTCCTGCAGGAGCGTAAGAGGATTTCGCTGATGTGGGTGCGGCGCGTGCGCTGCGAGATTCGCAATCTGATGCAGTTCCACCTGGATTATTCGCGTTTGCACGCGAAGCTGAGCCTGCGGACGGAGATCGGCATGGCGCTGGACTTCGTGGTGTTGCTGCTGGCGTGCCGCGCTTTGCGGATCCTGTTGTATTTGCGCGGACCCTATGGAACGCGAGCGGTAGTGGAAGTGATGACGGCGGCCGCGGGTCGCGTGTGCGCGGCGTCGGAACAGTCGCTGGCGTTCCTGAATCCGCCGGCGCTGGAATCGTTCCGCCGCAGCTCCGCGGACGACGGAGCGGCGATTTAGTCCATGAGCGACCCGGCCAAACATTTGGATGTGCTCGCAGCCGCGGACGATCTGCGGCGCCGCACTCTGGTAGAGATGACGCCGCCGCTAGAAAGATTGATTTACCTCGCTTCCACGCGCGATTACAACACCGGTTTGTACTACCACCAAGGGCTGGCGGCGCGTTTTTCGGAGGAGGCTGCGTGCGAAGCGCTGGCGGGCTGCCACCGCGAGGCGTTCGAAGAACTGGTGGACGCGTCGCTGGAAGAATTGGTGCAGGAATTGGAAGCGTACCTGCAAAGCACGCACGTCGCGCCTGGCGATTTCATCGCGGCGTGGAAAGGACTGGAGCCGTATCGCGTGGCGGTTCCGGTGGGAATTGATTCACTATCCAGCGAACTTGTTTTTTCCAACTTGAAAGTGGCCCTGGCTATTTTGGAGTCGCGTTTGACGGCTCGGCCGAAACCAGGCGCATCGCGACACCCGTCACCTGTCCAATAATCTCCGCCTCTTGCGGGTAAGGGAACTGCCGGATCGCCGAGCCGGAAAGAGGATGGGGAACCAACGTCAGTTCCGAACCCCGCAATTCAACCCACGAGCACGCATAGCTGTCGCGCAATTCGATGAAATAAATCGGCCGGTCAAACTCCGTGCGCCAGCGCGAAGGATGCGTGCGGTTCAGGTGGCTATCAATCTGCACGAACGAGCCGGGGCGCAGCAGCGGATACATCGAAGAATCGTCCGTGCCGATATATCCGTACTGGCAGTGGCGCAGGTCCAGTTTCTGAATGAACGAAATCGGAACTTCGCCCCACATTTCCACCATGCGCGAGAGCAGGTTGGTCTTCTCCAGCTTGAAGCCGCGGTCGAAACGCACCGGGAAGGTTATCATCTTGCCATCGGCAGGAGCCTCGAGAGTGGCCAGGTGGGTATGCTGGAGCGGCGTGGAGAGCTGATAGCGCATGGTCTGATCCAACAGGACGCCGAAGGCGGCGAGCAGATCGGTGAATTTCGTGCGGTAGATTACGCTGAGACTGAATAATTTATAGATGCTGGGGACGGAGTTCCGGTTCTCGATCTGCGTCAGCCAGGCGTTGGAGATGTAGAACTCGTCGTTTTCCGACTCGAGGGCAATCTTCTTGCTCAGTTCTTCCACTTCCCGCGTAGTCACGCCCAAACGGCTGCGGAGTTCCCGAAGTTGGTCACCTGAACTTGTCCCTGGCTCCATTTGCGCGACCCACCTCCCGAACCCAGCGGTTCCGGCAGTCTAAAGGTGCAGGGGGATGAAGCTGCCCGCCTGCTTCAACATCGGATGAACGAAGGGTTGCCCCGGACTTGCGCAACAGTCCGCGGCGGAATGCCACTTTCCGTCTTTGCGAACTGGAATTAGCGACGAAACCCGAAAAATGCAAGAACTTGCTTTCAATTGGAAGCAGTTTCCCATTTCTGCAAAAATTTACAGCGGAAACATCAGAGAATCCGTGCCCCCCAAAATCTGTCGGCGAAGTGGCAGCTAAAATCCGCTCGATTGCCCTAGGTTATCCCAGGTCCAAGGCAGGGCCAAGCGCTGAGCGTGGAGAAAGCGAAAACAGTCGCGCGGCGGCATCGGTATAAGTACGGAGCATCGAAAAAATTATACGAAGTTACGGGTCGGTAGTGATGGCGCGCGAAGCATGTCTTGTTCGGCGAATTTACGAAACAAGGTTGCGGCGAATGGGCTGCGGCGCATGGATTGGAGAGCGGGACGAAACGCCGCGCGGGATTTTCAAGCGCGAGCGAAGGCGAACAGAAAGCGGCGGTTCATTTTTGGCGTCAAGAGCGGAGAGAAAGATGGCGAGGAGTGCGGCGGTGTGCCACTCTGGCACAGTCTCTGACGCCGTTCGGAGAAAACCTCATGGGCGCATTTTCTGGCACGCCGGTCAACCCCGGCGGTCCTTATCGCGAACACCGCGAAGTTCCGCGCTTCACACTGATCGCCAGCATCGAGCTGCGCGAGCCTAATACCGACACGCGCATTTCTGGACGCATCTCTGAGATCAGCCGCAAGGGATGTTACGTGGATGTGATGATCACGCTGCCGGAAGGCACTGGCCTCGACGTGCGCATCTCGCGCGATCAGGGAGTGTTCGAAACGAAGGGCAAAATCGTGTACGTGCAACACGGCATGGGCATGGGCGTCACGTTCATCAATCCCGCGCCCGAACAATTGAAGCTACTGGATACCTGGCTGGCCGAAATATCATCGTAGCGTTGCGAAATTGAGTTCGATTGCAGCGCGCAAGCTATGGTGCGTCGGTTTCCGATAATGCCCCATCTCTAACAATGTCGGCCCTGTCAAACACTTTTTCAGCAGACCTCTCCCATCACTTAAAAGAGTTTTTCGTTCCGCTTGCTGGGTGGTCTTTCTTGTCGGCCTTGAGGACTGCGGCTCGTTCGTAAGCGAGCGGTCAGCTTCCGTCCGACCCCTACATCTGTTTGCTCATACACTTCAGGCCAGGATTCGTTATTCGAACTCAGTGCTGTCCCAAGAAAGTCTGAGTAGTCCGCTTTAACTGCTTGATTGAGTGGAGGTAAAGGGCCGCGGTGAAGTTTTTCGATTTCAATTTTTTGCTTCTCGTTTGGCCCCATGTTACTGCTTCCTCGCTTGTTCTGGAGGCAGTGGATGAATCTTGGCCGAACCGTTTTCTCTCAGCTCCTGAACTTCCTCCCCACTTACCAGTTTCAGATTTGCGTCGATCGCTACCAGGGCAATCGCTACGTCAAAGAATTCTCCTGCTGGGATCAGTTCCTTTGCTTGGCCTTCGCTCAACTCACCTATCGCGAAAGTCTCCGCGATATCGAGGCCTGTCTGCGCGCCCAGCAACCCAAGCTTTATCACATGGGCTTCCGGGGCCAAGTTTCTCGCAATACCTTGGCACACGCCAACGAGCATCGCGACTGGCGCATCTATGCCGATTTCGCTCAGATCCTGATTGCCACCGCCCGCGATCTCTATCGCGACGAACCTTTCGGAGTAGAGTTGTCCCAGACCGTGTATGCCTTCGACTCCACAACCATCGATTTATGCCTGACGCTTTTTCCGTGGGGAAAATTCCGCCGCCACAAGAGCGCCGTGAAACTGCACACCCTGCTGGATCTGCGAGGCAGCATTCCGACCAATGTTTATGTGACGGGGGGCCAAGTCAACGATGTCAACCTTCTGGACCAGTTGCTTCTCGAAGCCGGGTCGTTTTACTTGCTCGATCGCGGTTATGTGGACTTTGCTCGCCTGTATATCTTTACCCAAGCTTGCGCCTTCTTCATCACGCGCGCCAGGAAAGATCTGCAGTTCTACCGTCGCTATTCGCGCCCTGTCGAACGATCCGCAGGGCTGCGCTGCGACCAAACCATTCTGCTGACCGGAGTTCGCACTGCCAAGCGCTATCCCGATCCCTTGCGGCGCATCCACTATTTCGATGTCGAGAAGGACTTACGACTCACCTTCCTGACCAACAATTTTCTTCTCTCCGCTTTGACCATCGCCCAACTGTACCGGGCACGCTGGCAGGTGGAATTGTTCTTCCGCTGGATCAAACAGCACCTACGCATCAAGGCGTTCTACGGCACCAGCGAGAACGCGGTGAAGACTCAAGTTTGGGTGGCCGTCTGCGTTTACGTGCTGGTGGCGATTGTCAAAAAACAACTGGGGCTGGAGTTGAGCCTCTACAAAATCTTGCAGATTCTCAGCGTGACCGCCTTCGAGAAAACCCCCATTTTAGAAGGGTTTTCCAACTTCAGCGACGAGTTTCCGGACGACGAGTCCTGTATGCAATTGAATCTGTTCGACTTTTAATGGGACAGCACTGATTCGAACTGCCTCTTTCCGAGCCTAGCAACAAAAGCCCACTCGAGTCGAGGGGGGTCGACATTGTTATGCAATCAATCGGAACTGGCGCCAGAAGTGTGATAAAAACCATGTCAGCCGTTCTGGGGTTCGGCGTACAGTGTCTAGAATGAGGCGTTCATGTAGAGAAGCAGTGTTCGTGCTTATTTTTGTCATGGCCGCTTGCGTGAATACAAGTGGTACGACTTGTGGTGCAAACAAAATATTTGAAGTCAAACAGGTTTGTGGTAGGGTCGCCGACCCGACGGACGTGCCGATTCAAGGATCTCAGGTGGACTTGCTCGACTCGCACTCGAACCTATGCGGCAGGCACTCACGAATGAGCGCGGAACATTAGACTTGCAGAACGTTGCGCCAGGTCCATATGTATTACGTGTGCATTTCTCCCAATTTGAGACCGCGTGGCAACCGTTGGTGCTGACACAGAACGAACCGAATGTCCGAGGCAACTAAAGAATGCAAGTGCACCTCGAATTGGCTGGAAACTGAAGTTCAGTCAACCAGCCAAAGTAAGCCTGGCAGATCCCGCAAAACATGCTCAAGTCTTCTCAACTCCTGATTGAGGCGGGAATCGAAAGCCGACCTACTTCCGCCCGTTGCTGCGATTTCAGAATTTCCGCGTGCGTGCGGTAAGATAGTTACTCACATCTGCGGGGAGGCCATTCGTGGGTTTTAGTGCGAGTACTCGTCAATTGGGAACCGTAACCGTGGTGGATGTGCGCGGGAGATTTACGTTGATCGAAGGGGAAGCCGTTCACGAACTACTGCTGGACCTTTTCGAGGACGGGCGCAAGCGCGTGCTGCTGAATTTGCGCGACGTTTCCTACCTGGATAGCTCGGGAATCGGTCAGCTCATTCGCGGATTGTATTCAGCGCGCAAGAATAATGCGGAACTGCACGCCGTGGATTTGAGCCCGCGCGCGCGGGAAATTCTGCACATGACCAATCTGCACACGGTCTTCACCGATTTTCCGGATGAACAGACCGCGCTGCGCACGATTGATACGCAGTAGCTTTTCAACACCTCAGTAGGTTTTGCACGCAGCAACGCTGGACCCTGCCCGCGGAAGGCGCGCGCACGATCAATTATTTTTGGATTACGCCACAGGCGATGCGCGCGCCGGAATTTCCTGCTGGGTCGGTTTTGTAGTCGTCGGCGCTGGCGTGGATCACGATAGAGGTGCCGCCGGGTTGAAATAGCGAAGTGGGACCATCGCCTAGCGTGACGGTCAAGTCCAGCAGGGTCGCGGTGCCGTGACCGTCGGCGCCGACTTCGAGATTTAGCAGGTCACCGTTGTGCTGGCCTTCCGGATTATCCTTGCCGTGCTTTTTCCCCGCTGGATTGAAATGTCCGCCCGCCGTTTTGAAATCGGGACCTTCGCATTTTCCTACCGTGTGAATGTGGATCCCGTGTGTGCCGGGGGGTAGCTGAGTCACGCCTACGTCAATGCGCACGCCGCCTGCAGCCGCCGCAAAAGTGGCCGTGCCGATTTTCTGGCCGGTGGCGTTGACGATGTCCGCATGTGCGGATTGCGCCGTCTGTGCGGATGACTTCTGCGGTGGGGTGGTGCGCGCAGATGCGGACGGCAGAGTGAACGCTGCTGCGCACAGGGCTGCAGCTAGGATTGCGATATAGAGTTTCATGGGTGTGGCCTCCGTCGGTGGGGCTGGGTTCCTCTTGATATAGATGCATGGGAATGGGAAAAGCAACGGCGAATGTTTGGGTGACTGGACGACACCAAGAAATAGTACCCCAGCGACTTAGAGAACGCACAGCAAGGCCGGGGATTTAACATGGAGTTTACAAAGCTGCTGCGGACAGCACCGAGAAGGTTTAAAGAGCGGGCGAGATCCTTCGGCACGCTTGAGGCAAAGCCGTTGGACTCGCGATGACGATGCTCGTTCTTTAGAACGCGCTAACGCTGCGTCGTTTTGAGACCTGCGGGACTTGGCGCGTTTGCGGCGCTGGGCGGCAGCGACGCAGGCGCGGCGTTCAGCCTGGTGGCCGGCGCGTTTTTCGGCACGTGGCAGCCAGCGGCGACCGGCGACTTCAGCGGGTGGGCTACGTTCGCGCGGAACGGACTGGTTTCCCTGATGCGCGTGCGGACGCCGTCAATACTTGCGGGAATGGCCTGATGCACTTGGCCTTTCAGCACGTAAATCATCAAGGCCGGATCGCCCGGGCTATCCATGCTGGCGCTGACTCCCACGCCCACCACCGCGGGATCGCTCATCAGTTCCGTCACGTGCTGTTCTTTCACGGATTTGGTTTGCGCGATGGCGGCGTCGGAAATTGCGACCGATTGAGTCTGCTGCGATTGCGATGCGAGCTCCGCGCTCTGCTGCGTGCTCAACGCTCCGCGCGCGGATGCGGAATGCGATTCGATCAGGCGCGTGCGCACTCCGTCAATCGTCATGGGAATGCCGGCATGCGACGCACCCGGCGCGACGAACATCAGCACCGCCGGCTCGTTCGGCGCGTCAAGACTGCCGCCTCCACCGAAGGCCGAGACGCCAGGGGTATTCATAATTTGCGTGCTGTAGTTCGCGGCCGCCGCCTGCCCGCGTTGCGCTGTGCTTGCGGGAATTGCAGCGGCTGACTGCGGCGTCACTTTCACCGAGCTGAGCCCCGGCAACGAACATCCCGGTACAGTGTGCTGCGCGCCGCCGACAAATGAGTATGTGTGTCCAGTGCTCGTGTGCAGCGCGTTGAGGACATCGGCGACCGGATTTCCAACGGCGTCGGTTTCACTGCCTGCGAACATCAAAGCCACGGGTGTCGCGGTCGCTTCGTCCACGGCGAGCGAGCCTGAATCTCCGTCGCCGATGAAGCTCTGGCCGTTAGCCATGTTCGCGACGACGATCTCGTCGTTGTAGGTGACGTTAAACTGAGTGGTGGTACACCCGGCCTGGTATCCGACAATAACCATGGAAGTATTCGTGGAATCCACGTGCGCGCACGTCAGGCCCGTGGTGCGCCCGCTTTTCGCCAACAATTGGTTCACTGTGCCGGCCATGCCCGAACCGGCTGCGGGAGGAGCGGGTTGCGGCACCTTGGCATTGTTCAGAGCTCCCAATTCCAAAATGCTGCCGGTGAGCTCCACTTGTCCTGTGGTGATCTGCGCAGTGGTCACGTCCACGGGAAACGCCGGAATGGGTTGCGTCTGAAGGCTGATAATGTTCGACACAGTTGCGACGTCGATCGTCCCGGTGAGCGAGCAGTTCGTTTCGATCACGCCCGGTTGTGTCACTTCTTGCCCGACGGTTGCGGCATCGCTCATACCTAGAACGTGATTGTTGGAAAGGATGATCAGCGCGGGCGGAGTAGCATTGCTCGTCAACAACGAGCCGAGCGTTCCACCGAAGCAAAATCCAGGCGCGGGCGTGAGGCATATCGCGTCCGCATTCCCACCAGACGAGCCGAGCGGTACGGGCGCGGTGTACGGCTGCATGTTTAGCGAGTCAATGCTGAATCCCACGGAGTCCCCCGCGTTGGGGTTCGCCTGCGAAATGGCCGTTACGGTCAACGTGGCGGGATCGGTGCTTTGCGCACTCGCGACCGTCGGCACGGTATTCGGCGCTACGTACATTCCGCTGGCGGACATCGTGCCGCAGACTGAAACCGGCAACGCATTGCAGCTGAGCTGCCAGGTGACGGCGGTGTTGCTTGTGCCGGTTACAGTGGCTGCGAATTGCACGGTCTGGAAGGTCTCGATATTCGACACGTCCGTAGTAATGGTCACGTTGACGGTCGGCGGAGTGCTTCCGCCACCACCACTGCAAGCCGTTAACCCGAAAGCTCCAGCGACGGCGAATATGCTCGCCAAACACGCACGCTTATTCATTGGCTTTTCCCTTCGAAGCAGAAGTGGAAACGGGTATTTGCGCTTTTCGCTTAGTGTTTTCATCGGCTAGAGAGCCACCCGGCGTGACCGCACCGGCAAACTTTTTCCCTCGCTGTGTGCTAACCCGAACCGCGAGATTTTGATGCGAATTTGAAATGACGAAATTTGAATCCAAGCCTAAATCATGTGTAGCTGATGCAATAGTAGCAAGCAAGGTTACCCGGGCGAATGCGCTGTGACAATTATCTAACAACGATGACGCGGCGAAGATACGGGCTGCTCCTTTTTGAAAAGGTACGCCGTTTCGGCTCACATCAATATCCCGTTTTTTGGAGGCCGGCGTGGGGCGCCGGGAAAATCCGCCGGAACCACGGCAAATTTACACAGCGGCAGGTCTGGCGCGGGAATGCGCGACTGGCCGGCGGAGCCACGGATGTTGCTCTGCTGGTTCAACTTCAAAATTGGTCACAGCGCTGGCAAGCGCATTGCGTGACTCTGCTGCGGACGTTCGAACGCGAGAGTAATCGCAAGCGGCTCGCCGGGGGGCAAGCGAGCGCGGTTCCTATCGCAAAGGGGAAGACCAACGATGAACTTCGACCAACTGGAAGGCAAATGGAAGCAGTACAAAGGGCAGGTGCGCGAAAATTGGGGACACTTGACGGACGACGACCTGCAAGTGATCGGCGGCAAGCGCGAGAAGCTGATCGGGCGGATTCAGGAACGCTACGGCATCGCCAAGGCGAGGGCTGCAGAGGAAGTAGACGAGTTTATGAGGACGCTGCACGAGCAACCTTCGCACAATATTCGCGACCCGGATGAGATGGCTGGCGAGGAGAGCGGTGGACGCGCGAAAAGCCATACCGCGGCCGGTCGCTAGATTGGTCACAAGTCTGGACGGAATCGGCATCACGGGATCGGCTCGTCGCAATATGACTTCGGACGGCTCGACCCAGGACTGCAGGCGACCCAGGATCGCCAGTGGTGCTGGGTCGAGCGCCGGGGTTTTCGTTTTCCTGCGTAGGCTCGTCTGCTAACCGATTCGTTGCCACCGTCTGTTACTGGTCGTCGTATTCGGTGGGCACGTCGTCTTCGGGAACTTCCTTCGTAGTTACTTCGCCCTGGTCGGGATCGCGGGCATTTTGCACGCCACTCACCACTTCCGCTTCGTAGTCCTGACCCTCTTCCGTTAATTCTTCCACGCTTTCGGAATCGGCGGATTCCTTGCGGGAGAGTCCTTGATTGTCGCCGGACTGTCCGCCGGCCCCGGGACCTAGCCCGCGACGGTTGGGCGAGAAAATGGGGTTGGAAACTTCTGCTGGCGAGCGGGTTGCGGTCTTTTTGCGGCGCGCGGGCTTCTTCTTTGCAGCAATCTTCTTTGGCGCAGCCTTCCGTTTGGCGATTATTTTCTTCTTAGGGCGTGCGGGTTTCTTCGCGGATTTCTTCTTGCGTGCTGGTTTTTTCTTGGCCATGCGGGGAGTCTATCATCCGGCCAGGGACGGGACAACACCGCCCGCAGAGAATGCCGCGCCGCGCCGCTTCGGGCGCGAAAGTTGCGTCGCGGCCACTGTCGAGCGCATCTCAACGGGTACGCGCTTTAATTGAAACTATCGGCACGGAACTCGGCTTCGTTGCGCTGCGGCGGGGTGCGCGAGTTTCAAGGTATAGTGAGGCATGCTCGGAAGACAGACCAGCCCTGGCATCGAACGCATGGGCAACCGCATGGAGCGCCAGGAAAAGAAGAACCGCGGCGACGGCAAGCCGGCGAAGGCGAAATTCGACTGGAAGCTGCTGCCGGACGTGCTGGCGCTGATCAAGCCGCGGCGGGGAGTTCTGGCCATCGGCTTCGGGCTAATGGTGATCAACCGCGTTTCGGGTCTGGTGCTGCCGGCGTCCACAAAATATTTGCTGGATGACGTAATTCTGAAACGCCAGGCGCACCTGCTGCCGGTTATCGTGCTGACGGTAGTGACCGCGACGGTGATTCAAGGACTCACCTCCTACGCGCTGACGCAACTGCTATCGAAGTCTTCCTGGCGCATGATTTCCGAGCTGCGTGAAAAGGTGCAGGCTCACATCGGGCGATTGCCAGTGTCGTTCTACGACGCGAACAAAACCGGCGTGCTCATTTCGCGGATCATGAGCGACGTGGAAGGCGTGCGCAACCTGATCGGCACCGGCCTGGTGGAATTCGCGGGCGGCATCATGACGGCGATAATCGCCATGGTCTACCTGCTACGCACTAGCGTGAGCATGACGGCCGTGGCGTTTGTGGTGTTGTTTATTTTTGGCGTGTCGCTGAATCGCGCTTTCAAGACGATTCGCCCGATTTTCCGCGCGCGGCCGAAAATCAACGCGGAAGTGACGGGCCGGCTGACGGAATCTATTGGCGGCGTGCGCGTGGTGAAGGGCTATCACGCCGAAGCGCGCGAAGAAAAAGTGTTTGGTACCGGAGTGCAGCGTTTGCTGGACAATGTGCTGCAAACGCTGACGGCGACTTCGTTGATGAGCCTGTCGGCGACCAGCTTGATGGGAATCGTGAGCGCGCTGATCATGTTTTTGGGCGCGCGGCAGATTTTGGCGGGGACCATGACCGCCGGAACTTTCTTTTCGTACACGTTGTTCCTGGGATTTTTGGTTGCGCCGGTTTTTCAAATTGTGGGGATCGGGCCGCAGATCACCGAAGCTCTGGCTGGGCTGGAACGCACGCGCGAAGTGCTGAATGAAAATCCGGAAGATGAAGATCCCAGCCGCCGCGAATCGCTGGAACGTATTCGCGGAGAGGTGGTTTTCGAGGACGTGAGCTTTTCCTATGACACCGGCAAGGAAGTTCTGCACGAGATCGCGTTTAATTCGCAGCCGGGAACGGTGACAGCGCTAGTGGGTCCTTCGGGCGCGGGAAAATCCACGGTGATTGGTTTGATCGCCGCTTTCTATGTTCCTACCAGCGGGCGCGTACTGGTGGATGGCGTGGACCTGGCGAAAGTGCGCCTGGATTCCTACCGCACGCAGCTGGGCGTGGTACTGCAGGAAACTTTTCTTTTTGACGGCTCGATTCGCGAGAATGTGGGATTTTCACGCCCGCACGCGACGAACGACGAAATACTTGCGGCTTGCCGCATCGCGCGCGTGGATGAATTTGCGGAAGGGTTCGACGACAAATACGACACGGTCGTCGGCGAACGCGGCGTGAAACTTTCCGGCGGGCAGCGGCAGCGCGTCTCCATCGCGCGCGCGATTCTGGCGGATCCGCGGATTCTGATTTTGGACGAAGCGACTTCGAGCCTGGATTCGGAATCGGAAGCGTTCATTCAGGAAGGCTTGCGCTATCTGATGCGCGGACGAACCACTTTTGTGATCGCGCACCGGCTATCCACAGTGCGGCGCGCGGATCAGATTCTCGTGCTGGAGGCCGGGCGGATTATCGAGCGCGGCACGCATGCGTCGTTGTACGCAGCCCGCGGCCGCTATTTCGATCTCTACACGAAGCAGCACGGGCTGGAATCGAATTTGTTTCTCGCGCCCGGCGAGGGCGGGGATGAATCAGCTAGCGGGCAGGATGCGAATGGCGCTGCGGCAGGACGCGGTGCCGGCGGCGGGGTCACGGCGGAAGCCGCAGCGTTGCCGGAAGCGATTAGGTTGATTCGCGGTGGCAGCGGAAGTTAGAGCGAGCGGCGCGCTGAGGTCTTTCGGTTGATCTGGGTTTTCGTAGCGGCGCACTTCACTGCGCCATCAGCGTCACCGCGCGAATCGGTGGCGGTCTAAAGCGCGCCGCCACGAAACGGTTAATCCAGCCACTGCGGATTCATTATCGTGCCGTCGAAATTGTGGGCTGTTTTGTACAGCTCGTGTTGGCCGGTCTGCGCCGCCGTCTCGGTTTTCGCCAGCAGCGCGGCCACCTGTTGCTGACTCAGCGGTCGGAACATCCGCGCGGTTTGCAACGCTTGCTGCAGGATGGCCAGCGTGTCGCAGCCGGTGATGACGACGCTGGTCGGCAGATTCAGCGCGTATTGCAGGCATTCCACCGGCTCCGCCGTTTTGCTCCGCAGGATCAGACCGTTCCCCAGCGGCTTCATGCCCAGCACGCCGATGTTGTGAGCCACCAGCACGGGCAGCACTAATTTTTCGAAACTGTCGTAGTGGGCGTCCATCAAATTCAACGGCATCTGCACCGCATTGAAAGTGAATTTGTGCGCGAAGGCGGTGTTGAGCATTTTCAAGTGAATCTCCGGGCTTTTGTGTCCGGTGAATCCGATGTAGCGGATTTTGCCCTGCTGTTTGGCGGCGAGCGCCGCCTCCAGCGCGCCGTTCGGCGCGAAAATCGCTTCGGGGTCGGTGTCGCGAATCACTTCATGGAATTGCAGCAGATCAATGTGATCGGTCTGCAGGCGGCGCAGGCATTCGTTGATCTGGCCGGTCGCGCCTTGCCTGGTGTGGCTGTCAATCTTGGTCATCAGGAATGCTTTTTGGCGATAGCCGTCCTGCAGCGCTTTGCCCATGCGGATTTCGCTGGTGCCGCCGTTGTAGTCCCAGCAGTTATCGAGGAAATTGATGCCTTCATCGAGCGCGCTGCGAATGATGCGGATGCTTTCCTGCTCGTCGCTCTGACTGCCGATGTGCCAGCCGCCAAGACCGACCGAGGAAACTTTTTCGCCGGTGTTGCCGAGCGTGCGGTAGGGAATTCCGTTCTTGGAGTCAGCGTCCGATGCAAGCGCGTGCAAGTTCGCGTTGACATGCGGCAATAAACTGCCTGCCACGGCGGATGCGACGGTGCCGCCGACCGCGGCTTCAAGAAAACCGCGGCGCGTCAGGCCTTCATTTACTTTTGGATTTTCATTTTCCGGCGAGGAGTTCTTCATGACGTTCTCCCTGGGAGGCGGGAATTGCACCGCGGGCGATCGGCCCGCGCCACAAATACAAATGGTGCTCGAGGAGGGAATCGAACCCACACGGCCTTGCGGCCACCGGATTTTGAGTCCGGCGCGTCTGCCAGTTCCGCCACTCGAGCGTCTGACGCAGCAGGAAGGTTAGCATGGGGAGCAGCGTCGCTCAACCGAAGGATTTTACGAATCTTGGCGTCTGGTCGCACGGGCGTTAAACGTCTGCGGTTCGATGATGGCGCGGAAAACTTTGCCCCGGCCGAGTACCAGATCGCCGGAGCGTGCTTCGACTTCGAAGACCAGGAAGCGGCCCTGGTAGCCGACCAGGCGGGCGGCGGCGCGAACGGTGGCGCCTTCGGTTACCGCCTTCAGATGATCTACTTCAATCCGCGTGCCCACGGTAATCGCGCCAACGGGCAGCTCGGGCTGCACAGCCTGCTGCGCGGCGATTTCCATCATCCCGATCATTGCCGGAGTGGAAAGCACGGCGGGGAGGCGCGGATCGAATGCGGCGATCGTCCATTCGCGCGGGACCACGCGCTGCACGGCGGATTCCAAGCCCAGGCGCGGACTTCCTGCCGGCGCGGCATACGAGATTCTCGCGGAGCGTCGTGGTTTCTTTGCTGCACCAGCGCTGCGCTTGCGCAGTTTGGCCGCGCGGCGCTTCATTGTACGGGTTCGCGGTCGCTGGCGGGGGACGGCGCGGAAGCGCGTGCGATATTGCGCGGATCGAGCAAGCTGCGCGTGAATTCCGCGACGGTGATGCCCAGCTGAGCCCACAGGCGGCGCTTCAGACTGCGGTAATCCTGCGAGCCGCTGAAAACATCGCGAATCAAATCGCGGAAGGCGGGTGAATAATTCAGCAGTTGTACCATGCGGGTAGTAATGGCGCTGCCGAGAAAATTTCCGCGGAAAACTTTCTTGGCGATCTTGGCGGCGAATTCTAGGTCTGCGGAAAAAGCGGCGCGCAATTGCTCCGGATAAAGTTCGGGCTGGCCCGCCGCGATAGCCTGTGCCAGCAAATCGCCCGAGCGCAGCGCATAATACAAGCCTTCACCGGTGATGGGATCCACGGTAGCGGCGGCGTCGCCGGCCATCGCCCAGTTTCGTCCCATGATCTTGCGGCTGCGAATCGTTTTGGCTTGCGGCGAAGGCAGCACGTGGCTGTAAAACTGCGCGCCGGTGCGAGGGATTTTTTCTTCCTCGAAGAATGCATCCAGATGGGCGCGCAGTACCGGCGTCGAAGTCTGTCCCATTTTCGCGCAGATGCCTACCGAAAGATGGTCGGCGCGCGGAAACGACCACAGGTAGCCTTCAAACTGCTTCAGAAATTTTATTTTGATGATGTCTTCTTCGGTGGGGACGAAGTAGCCCATCGTTACTTCCAGATCTTTTGAGCCGAGTGCAGTGGTTTCCGGCAGCAACTGATTGCGCGCGCCTGCGGCCAGCACAATAAAATCAGAAAAGCGCTCTTCGCCAGCGGCCATCAGGCTGACGCGCGGGCCGCCGGTGTTCACGTTTGTGACGCGCGAACAGACCGCCGTGCATCCAGCGGCGATGGCGCGGTCGAGCAGCAGGCCGTTCAGAACTTTTCGCGCGTAAATCACGATGGGATGGTTCATTTCAAACTGGGCGCGATGGCCGCTGCTGGAAATCAGCTCCGCCTTGCGCACGATTTTTTTTGGCTGGGGAGAATCGAGCAGGAAGGGATAAGCTTCGATGGCTTTATGAGTTAAACCGCCGCCGCAGGGCTTCTCCCATGCGAGGCGCTCGTCGTAAATCGTCACCTGAAAACCGGCGCTGGCCAGACGTTCGCCACAAAGCGCACCGGCAGGACCGCCGCCGACAATCGCTATTTCTTTCATGTCCCCTGCTGTGACCCGGCTCAAGTTAGAGGGAAAACACCGGCAATGAACCAGGAGGCGAGTATAGCACCAAATAATGCCGCGGCCGTGGCGGACGCGGTGCGAGACCGTAACGCATCGGTAGCAAGCCTCTGCAGGGTGGAAAATGCCGCCAGGAAGACGAAAAGCAGCGGGATGAGAACCTGTCCGCTGGCAAAAAAGTACCAGGCGAGGGTGCAGGCTAGAAATATTTCGGCGCGCAGCAACAGGAAAATTGCGAACCGGACGGCGCGTTCCAGGCCGTGGTGAACGGGTCCGAGCACGACTTCTTCTGCGAAGCTGTAAATCCACATGACTGGCAGCAGGCCTGCGAAGCGCAGCCAGCGTGGGGCGTTGAGCCACGCGTCGTCGATTTGCCAGTTCAGCCATGCGCCGATCGCCAGGAACGTGGCGACGCCGAGAATCGCGGCAACGGCGAGCTTCTTACCGGGCAGCGATGCGTATTCCATGGCGAAGCCGAAATTGAAAACGAGCAGCAGGCTGCCGACGATCAGCAGCAGCGATGACAGGTATGCGCCCGTGTAGAGGTGCAGAAATCTCAGCGGTACGCCGAGGACCAGCAGCAGGACGCCGATCATCGCGCACAGCGCGGTCTCGCCGAGCAGCAGCCGGGTGGACGGATGATTACCGGGCGATTCGATCTGTGATGCGGCTGTCGTGTCTGTTGCGGCGGATGGCGCGGGCGCTGCGAATTTTGCGGCGAGAGTTACGATCAGAGGAAACAGCAGCAGGATGCCGAGGAATCCGAGCAGCCCACCCGCGAGGCGCCTGCGTCCCTGACCGAACGTCTCGTAGGTGGCCAGGTCCAGATCCAACGTGAGAGTATCCGCCGCGATATCGGGGAAGAGCGCTTGCATCGCCCATTTTTCGGAATCGTGCGCCACGCGGCGGTCGGAGAGCAAACTCGTGTGCGTCGAGCGAGGCAGCCAGCGCAGTTCAAACGCGCGCTGCTGGATGAAATCTTCCGGGGCGGTGCGCTGGCCGCCGGCTGCGTCTGACAAACTTTGCGCCACGCGTTTCAGAAGGCCCAAATCCGCGCTGGCGCTGAACACCAGCAAATTCGCTGGCATGCGCTGCGGCGCATTCAGCGGCGCGGGAGAAAGCGCAATGGTGGCCGCGAGCGGATCGCGATCGGCCATGCGCATCGCGATGGCAGCGCCCATCGAGTGACCCAGCAAAATCGTGCGCTTGGGATCGAGCTGTCCGCTGTGGGTTAAGGATTCGACTGCGGCAGTAGCGCATTCCTCCGCCTGCGCGAACGAGAATGCATCGCGACTGTCGCCATGGCCTGGCAAGTCAATCGCGTACGCGCGGAAGCCGTGGCCGGCAAAATCTTCGGCGAGATACATCATCAGGCGGCGATTGGCTGAAAGTCCGTGCAGCAGAACAACGCTGCCGGCAGGTCTTACATCTGCTGGAGGATCGAGCACGGACATCGGCGTATGGCATCCGCCAGCGTCGAGCCACAGTTCCTGCTTCGGAAGTTCCGCGACGCGAATCCACCGCGAGCCGAGCGCGAGAAACACGATGCCGACAACAGCGAGAATGATTTGCCAGAGCTTCATCGAGCGCTCCATGGCATTTGCGAGCGACATGCTAGAATGGTGTGTTTGTACTTTTCCGCCACGGCGGATCGAGGAATGAGCAATTGGCAGTTGTCTCGCAATCCGAATTGATTCTCCAACGTCAGGAGTGGAAACGCAACGGAAAGCGCGTGGTGTGCGTGGCCGGAGCGTTTGACCTGCTTCATCCAGGGCATGTGCGTTTGCTGGAGCAGGCGCGCGGGCTGGGGGACGTATTAGTAGTAGCGCTGCAAGGCGACGAGGGCGTGCGGGTGGAGGCGGACCAGTCCGCGAAACTCGTCGGTGCGTCGGGGCCGGCAGCGCTGCGAGATTTTCCCGTGCGGCCCATCACTCCAGCCGACGAGCGCGCTGAAATTCTCGCGGCACTCACGTCTGTGGACTTCGTCGCGGTCTTCGACGAGCCGAGTGCGGGCGAACTCATCGCGCGGCTCGCACCTGAAGTGTTGGCGCAAGGCGGCGAGCCAGGCTCCAGCGAAAATGCGTACGTGGATGACGACGCTGTAACTGCGGCGGGCGGGCAAGTAGTGCGCCTGCCGCTCGAACCCGGCTATTCAACCTCCCGGCTGATCGAACGCATTACCCAACTGCAAGCATGATTCTTCCTTTGGTCAGCGAGCTTCTCGCGCGGGTGGCACGGCGTCCCGTGGTCGACGGAACCTTTGAGGCGCTGCGGCGCAGTGGCGGCGAAGTGTTTCTGGCGGGCCTCACCGATTCCGCCAAAGCGCTGCTGATTCCGCTGGCGTTTGCGGGGCTCGGCCGCCCCACAGTGCTCTTGGTTGACACGAATCAACGCGCCGAAGCTCTGCTCGAGCCGGTGCGCTATTTTTATCGCGCGGTTACGGGCAAGCCCGGACGTCGCGTGGCGCATTTGCCGGCGCATGAAGTGTTGCCCTACGAAAATCGGTCGCCGCACGCGGAAATTTCGGAAGACCGCGCCGTGGCGCTGTGGCGTTTTGCTACCGGCGATGCGGATCTGCTGATTGTGCCGGTGCAGGCTGCGGTGTGGCGCATGCGTGATCGTGAATTCTACTCGCAGCTGGCGCGCACCATTGCGCGCGACGAATCCATTCCGCATCAGGAGCTGATCGATTTCCTCTCTAGCGCCGGCTACGACAAGCAGATCACCTGCGAGATGCCGGGGCAATACGCGGTGCGCGGCGGCATCATCGATATTTATTCGCCGGAATCGCCTCAGCCGGTGCGTGTGGAGCTGCTCGGCGACACCATCGAATCCATTCGCGCTTTCGATCCCAACACGCAGCGTTCGACCAATCCCGTGGAACGCGCGACGTTGATGCCGCTGACGGAATATCCGCGCCACGCCGAGGTGCTGGAACGCGCGCGGGTCTCGGCTGCATCCGGAAGGGAATATGACGCGACGCCAGCTGGATTTTATCCCGGATGGGAATTTCGCGAGGCGCTTCGTGAGAATCGCAAGTCCACTTTGTTTGATCTCACCGTCGAGCCGCTGATTATTGCGGATGAACCGTCGCTGCTGGCGGCTTCCATCGAAAAATATCGCGCGCAGCTGGTTGAGGCGTTCGATGCAGTCGAAGATCCGTTGGCGGAGCCGCCTGACAAGTTCATTTTCGATGATGAAGAGTGGAATCTGGCGTTGCAGATGGCGCCGCGCCTCGCGATCGAGCATTTGGCGATCGAGGCGGCGGAATCCGCGAGCGGCCCCGCGTCGCCAGGTCACGACGGTGACGGAGCCGGTGCAACTCGCACTCTACACACGCAGCCGACCACGCGCTATCACGGAAATGTCGCGGCGTTCATCGCCGAAGCGCGCAACAGGATCGCAGCGGGCGAAAACGTGATGGTTTCCGCGGCCAGCACAGGTGAACTCGAGCGTTTCGCCGACATCTGTCACGAATTTGAATTGCCGTATCGCATGGGCGAGCTGGAAGAAAACGCAACCGTGACGCGCCTAGCCGAAGAAGGCAGCAACGCCCCGGGTTCGGCGATGTTGCTCACCAAAGCGCCGCTCTCCGAAGGCGTAGTCTTCACCGATGCGAAAGTAGTTCTCTACGGCAACGCCGACCTGTTCGAAACTCAGGCGCCCCCTTCGCAACGTTCCCGCGCGCGTCCGAAAACCGCCAGCTTCTTCAGCGACTTCAGCGATCTGAAACCCGGCGACTACGTGGTGCACGTGGATCACGGCATCGGCCAATTCGAAGGCCTGCGCCAGGTGGCGATGGAAGGCGCGAACGGCGAGTTCATGCTGCTGCGCTATGCAGGCGACGCGAAGCTGTACGTGCCGCTCGCGCGCCTCGATCTGATTCAGAAGTACACATCGCTTGGCGGCGTGGAACCCCAGCTAGACCGACTGGGCACCACCGTGTGGGAGGCGCGCAAGACGCGCGTGAAAAAATCCGTCAGCGATATGGCGGAGCAGCTTCTGGAACTTTACGCCGAGCGAAAAATGGCGGTCGGCCACCCGTTTCCGCCGGACACAAATTGGACACACGAATTCGACGACGCATTCGAGTTCGAGGAAACTGCCGACCAGCAACGCGCCATCGAAGACGTGAAGCGCGACATGGAATCGAATCTGCCGATGGACCGGCTGCTGTGCGGCGACGTCGGCTACGGCAAGACGGAGGTCGCCATGCGTGCCGCGTTCAAAGCTATCGCCGATTCGAAGCAGGCGGCGGTGCTCGCGCCCACTACGGTGCTGGCTTTCCAGCACTATCAAACGTTCAAGCGACGATTCGCGGCCTTTCCGGTGCGCGTTGAAATGATCAGCCGATTCCGCACAGAAAAAGAACAAAAGAAAGTTCTGGAAGAAGTGGAAGCCGGCAAGGTGGACATCCTGATCGGCACGCATCGCATTCTTTCGAAGGACGTGAAGTTCCAGGACCTCGGCTTGCTGGTGGTGGACGAGGAGCAGCGCTTCGGCGTCGCCCACAAGGAACGCCTGAAAGAAATGCGCAAGAATGTGGACGTGCTGACCATGTCCGCAACGCCCATTCCGCGCACACTGCACATGTCGCTCGTGGGCTTGCGCGATATGAGCGTGATCGAAACGCCGCCGAAAGACCGCTTGGCGATCCAGACTACCGTCGCGCCTTTCACTGAGACGCTGGTGCAGCGCGTAATCGAAGAAGAGCTGGCGCGCGATGGCCAAGTCTTCTTCGTGCACAACCGCGTCGAGTCCATCGTTTCTCTGGCGGCGATGATCAGGCGCTTGGTGCCGAAAGCGCGCGTGGTGGTTGGCCACGGCCAGATGCGCGAAGCCGAGCTGGAAAAAGTGATGCTGCAATTCATTCGCGACGAAGCGGACGTGCTGGTCTCGACGACGATTATCGAGAACGGCCTGGATATTCCGCGCGCGAACACCATCGTGATCAATCGCGCCGACCGCATGGGGCTGTCGGAGCTGTACCAATTAAGAGGCCGCGTCGGGCGCTCCAACCAGCGCGCCTACGCGTACTTGCTCGTCCCGCCAGACACCTCGCTTACAACGATCGCGCGCCAACGCCTCGCAGCTCTAAAAGAATTCAGCGACCTGGGCGCCGGCTTTCGCATTGCCGCGCTCGACCTGGAATTGCGCGGAGCAGGGAATTTGCTCGGCCGCGAGCAGCACGGCCACATCGAGGCCGTCGGTTTCGACATGTACTGCCAGATGATGGAGCGCGCCGTCGCCGAGCGCAAAGGCGAGGCGCTGACGCCGGAACGCCGCGCCACACTCAACCTGGGACAGGAAATCCGCATCCCACCTGAGTATATCGATAGCGAGAACCTGCGCCTGCGGATTTACAAGCGCATCGCCAGCGTCACCAGCGATGCGGCGCGTGCAGAAGTGCGGCAGGAGCTGGAAGATCGTTTCGGGCCACCGCCGCCGTCGGTGGAAAATTTGCTCGATTATGCGGTGCTGAAAGCGCTCGCGGAGCAGCTGCTGGTGGCGACGATAGACCGCAAGGGTGATCAGGTGGCCATCAAATTTTATGACGACACGCCGGTCGGACCTGACCGCGTGGTGAAATTGCTGCGCAAACGCCGGGGCATGCGTCTGGACCCATCCGGGGTGCTGTGGCTCGACTGGAAGAGCATCCAGGGCGGGCCGATGGGCGCAACGAGAAACGTATTGCTACAACTACAATCGTAGGGATAAAATTTGAGGCGGGTGAAACCCATGAAAAATCGCAATTTTGCATTCGTCTGGATAATTGCCGGAGCGCTGGTCGCGACCGTGGCGCTGGTTCCTGCGGGAACGCGCGCGCAGAGCAAGCCTTTGGTAGTCGAGGAAATTATCGCGCGCGTGAACAACGACGTCGTCACCATGTCCGACTATGAGAAGGCGGACGAGCAACTGCGCGAAGAAGTGGCGCACGATTGCCAGGGCTGCCCGCAGGATAAGCTGATGGCGGCGTTCAAGGAGCAGGAGAAAGATTTGCTGCGCGGGCTGATTGACCAATCGCTGATGGTCCAACGCGCGAAAGATATGGGTATCAGCGTCGAATCAGACGTAATCAAGCGCTTGGATGAAGTTCGTGTACAGAACCATTTGAACAGCCTGGAGGACCTTGAGAAGGCCGTCGAAGGCTCCGGCCTGGCTTGGGAAGATTACAAAACGACGATTCGCAACGGGCTGCTCACGCAGGAAGTGGTGCGCAGGGAAGTGGGCTCGCACATCAATATTGGGAACGACGAAGTGAAAAAGTATTACGACGCGCACCCGCAGGAATTCACGCGGCCGGAACAGGTGGTGCTGTCCGAAATCTTCCTGAGTACCGAAGGCAAGAGCCCGGAGGAGATCGAATCCGTGCAGAAGAAGGCGGAGGATTTGCGCAATCGCGTCATGAAGGGCGATGAGTTCAGTGAAATCGCCAAGCGATATTCCGAAGGCAGTACCGCGAAAGATCGGGGGGGAGAGTTGGGAACCTTTCCAAAGGGTGAACTCGACCAAAAGCTGGAAGAAGTCGTTTTCAAAATGGAGAAAGGCCAGATCACCGACGTAATCCAAACCAAGACGGGTTTCGAGATCCTGAAAGTGGAGAATCACTTCCAGGCCGGGTTGCAGCCCATGGACAAAGTGGAAAACGAAATCATGAATCGGCTATACATGCAGAAAATGGAACCGCAGATGCGCGAATACTTGGGACAGCTGCGCGAAGAAAGTTATGTGATGGTGAAGCCGGGATACACGGACACCGCCGCAGTGGCCGGTGCCAGCGTTATTACGGAAGTGCAGCCCACGCCCGACGTGGTGCAGAAGAAGAAAGAAAAGAAGAAAGTGCCGCTGCCCAAAGTCAACGGCCAATGAAATCGCACTACGTTTCGGATCTGCAGGACGGACAAACCGTCACTTCGTTGTTTCTCGTCAGCGTGAAAGAAATCCGCACATCGCAGCGCAGCGGGAAATCCTGGCTGGAGTTGGCGCTGCGCGACCGCACGGGCTCAATTCCGGCGAAAATGTGGGACAACTTCACAGCGCTGGCGAAAACTTTCGAAGCGGATGACGTGGTGCAGATTCGCGGCCGCGTGAAGCTGTACAACGGGCAGAAGGAAATGACGCTGGAGCAGATTGTTCCGGCGGCCACGCGCGATTACGACCTTTCTGATTTTCTCGCGCATACCAAGCATGACGTGGAGGAACTTTTCGGGGAGTTGAGCGCGGCGGTCGCTGCGGTGAAGAATCCCTGGATCAAGCGGCTCCTCGAAAGCGTCGCGAGCGATCCGGCCATCGTCCCGAAACTGAAGCGCGCGCCTGCCGCGATGAGCATGCATCACGCGTTTGTGGGCGGATTGCTCGAACACACCGTCAGCCTGATCGGCTTGGGCCGCGTTGTTGTCGCGCATTATCCTGAACTGGATTTCGACGTGCTGCTGGCGGGCATCGTCCTGCACGACATCGGCAAAATTGACGAGCTGAGCTACGAACGCGCGACGGATTACACCACCGCCGGGCGCTTGCTTGGCCACATCACGATCGGCACGCTGCTGGTGCGCGAGAAGATCAAGGCGATCGGCGGTTTTCCGGAGCCGCTGGCGATTTTGATCGAACATTTGATTCTGAGTCATCACGGCACATACGAATTTGGCTCGCCTTCGTTACCGCAGACGCGCGAAGCGATTGCACTGCATTTTCTGGACGACATGGATTCGAAGATGGCGGCGATGCGCACGACGCTGGAAGGCGCGTCTGGAAACGAACAATGGACCGAGCGAAACCCGGCGCTGCATCGCGCGCTTCTGCGCACCGACAAATTTTTAGCCGGTGAGGTTGCCGGACGTTCGGCGGAGGCTGCGGCAGTCAACCCTGCGCAGCCGGCTGTGTCCGGCGCGTCGCGCAATCCCGGCGGCGCCCGATGAACGTGAACCTGAGTGCGAAAGCGAACGCGGACGCGGACATTGAATCATGGCTGAGCTAACCACACGAATTTCGTCGCCGCGCCGCGCGCTGCTGGACCTCGCGCCGCTGGAGCTGGATTGTATGAACACGCTCTGGCCGATGGGCCAAGGCACGGTACGCGAGATTCGCGATCGCCTGGCAGCCCGACGGCCGCGCGCTTACACCACGATCATGACCATCATGGACCGGCTAGCGCGCAAAGGAGTCGTCGAGCGTCGCAAAGTTGGCCGCGCTTACATGTACAGCCCGAATTTGAGCGCCGAAGATGCGCGCACGCAGGCGCTGGGCCAGGTGATAGAGAATTTTTTCGGCGGCTCGCGCGAAGCGCTGCTCGCGCAACTGAATGGAGATGCGCCACGCGTCCGTGCCGCTGCTGTGCGCCTGGGTGCGGATGGCGACGATGCGGCAGTACTAGTGGCGACGAAGAGGCGCAACGATTTGGGTTCGTAACGTCGGCGTCCCGCCGGCTCTTTCGCCGTGCGGTTTACCCGCAAGGCAAAATCGTCAGTCGGTTGAAATCATGATTCCCGCTGCACTGAAAATTCGGAACAACGTGATCCGTCCGGCTACGATCCTGGCGCCGATGGCCGGCGTTACGGACACGGTATTCCGCCGCGTGATCCGCTCGCTCGGCGCCTGCGGCCTGATCATGACGGAATTCACCAGCGCCGAAGGCCTGACGCGAAATTCCGAGCGGACACTTCATTATTTATTCTTCGACGCCGACGAGCACCCCATCGCCGCGCAGATTTTCGGCTCCGACCCGCAGGTGATGGCTTCCGCAGCCGCGCTGACCGAAGATCTGGGCTTCGATCAGGTGGACATCAACCTCGGCTGCCCGGTGAAAAAAGTGGTGAAATGCGGCGGCTCGGGTTTGCTGCGCGATCTGGTGCATCTGGAAAAATTGTTGCGCGCGGTGCGTGCTGCGGTGGCCATTCCGCTGACGATCAAGATCCGCTCCGGCTGGGACGAAAATAATATCGTCGCCGTGGACGTGGCACGCATGGCGGAGCAGGTCGGCATTGAAGCCATCGCCGTGCATCCGCGCACGCGCATGCAGGGTTACAGCGGCTCGGCTGATTGGAACGTGATTCGCGCGGTAAAGCGAGCCGTTCGCATTCCGGTGATCGGCAACGGCGACATTCGCACGCCTCAGGACGCCGTGCGCATGGTTGCGGAAACCGAGTGCGACGCGGTGATGATCGGCCGCACGGCTTCTTCAAATCCGTGGATTTTTCGGCAGATTAAGGACTTCATCGCGACGGGGCGTTATGACGAACCCACGGACGTGGACCGCTATCACTTGCTGTCCGGCTATTTCCGCAGCTTGATCGCCGCTGAAATGCCCGACGCGATCGGCAAGATGAAACAGTTTGCGAGCCTGTTCACCCACGGCGTGCGCAACGGCGGGGAATTGCGCTACGCAGTACACCACGCCCACGCGGCCGCGGAAATCCTCGATAGAGTGGACGCCTTCTTCGCGAAGAGCGCTGCACCGGCTGTGGATTGAGTCCTCGGACGGTCGCGCGTCACTCGTCGCGCGTGATGAGCAGCTGCTTGTAAGCCTCGCGCCGCGTGAGCCCGCGTTCGCGCGCCACCTGCTTTAGCGCGGCTTTATTGTCCACGCCGCGTTCGTTCATGATTTCACCCACCCGCCGCGCCAGCGGAATTTTCGCCTGCGCACTCGCCGCGGCGGTATGTTGCGCCTCGCCATCTGCGGGGCCGATCAACAATGTGATTTCCCCGCGGGGCGGTTTCGCACGCGTGGCGGCCAACAAATCCTCCAGGTGCCCGCGCACGAACTCTTCGTATACTTTGGTGAGTTCGCGCGCCACTACCCCCGGGCGGTTGCCTAGAATTTCGAGTGCGTCTTCGAGAGTATCGAGCACGCGGTGCGGCGCTTCGTACAGGGCGAGCGTGCGCGGCTCGTCCGCAAGCGCCCGCAACCGTTTGCGGCGCTCGGTGGGCCGCGACGGCAAAAATCCGATGAACGTAAATTCCTCGATCGGCATTCCCGAAGCCGCCAGCGCCGACACAAACGCGCACGCGCCCGGCAGCGGCACTACTTGAATTCCGTGGCGCAGGCAGAGACTCACCAGTCTGCCGCCCGGATCGGAAATTCCCGGCGTGCCGGCGTCTGTCACCAGCGCAATTTGCGCGCCTTGCTCCAGCTCGATCACGATTTCCGCCGCGCGCGTGATTTCGTTGTGCTCGTGGTAGCTCACCATTCGTTTCTGAATGTCAAAATGCGAAAGCAGCTTCATCGTCTGCCGCGTGTCTTCGCAGGCGATCGCGTCCGCCTCTTTCAGCAAGCGCAGCGCGCGCAGCGAAATATCTTCCAGGTTGCCGATGGGAGTGGCTACCACGTACAAGCATCCCGCACCCGGCTCGTGTTCTTTCGTTTTGGTCATGATGACGTCGAGAAAGCAGCGAACGAACGCAGTCTAACACATCGTCTGCCTGCGCGTTTTCGAGAGGGTTCGTAGTCGCGGTCTCAGACCGCCATCGATCCGTATTACACCATCGATCCCGCTGGCCCACCGAGCGCGCTCCGAAGTGCGCCGCTAGGAAAGCTCTCCGTAGCACCCATTCACCTGTTCGCGAATGCGCGCGGCTGCTGCGCCCCCAGCCGCAAGCGTGTTACTATTTTCATTACACTCAACGTAGGGAGGAGTTCCGCATTGCCGCTATATGAATACAAGTGTGATAAGTGCGCGCATCAATTCGAGAAAATCGAAAAACATAACGCGCCGATGACGCAGAAATGCCCCAAGTGCGGCGGAAAAGCCGAGCGCATGATTTCTGCGGCGGGCATTCAGTTCAAAGGCTCGGGATGGTACGTGACGGATTACAAAGGCAAAAATTCTGGCGCCACGTCCGTGGAAGGCTCGGGCGACGGCGCTTCGGGGAAATCGGACGACTCATCCTCGGATTCAAAAGCCGGGGGCGCAAAATCACAGGATTCGAAATCGAGCGACGCCAAGACGGGCGAATCAAAATCTGGGTCTGGCGGCGCAAAATCCAGCGCTGCGAAATCCTCCGGCGACAAGGGCCCATCGAAGAAAAAGAACTAGCGCGCGGAAGTGGCGCTTTAAAGCTCCACCGTCTTCAGGTATTTGCGGAATTCGTTGCCGAACTTCGGATTCTTCAGCGCGAGTTCCACCGTGGCTTTCAGGAAGCCCAGCTTGTTTCCGGCGTCGTGGGTTTTTCCCTGATGCACGTGCGCCCACAAGCCTTCTTTCGCGGCCAGCGCGCGAAGCCCATCGGTAAGCTGAATTTCGCCGCCCGCGCCAGGCTTGGTTTTTTCCAGATAGTCGAATATTTCTGGCGGCAGCACGTAGCGTCCTGAAACGCCCAGGTTCGAAGGCGCCTCTTCCGGCTTTGGCTTTTCCACCATATCGTTCAGCCGCAGCACGCTATCGCCCCAGCGGGGAATTCTCCCGGGGCTTGCAGAAATCACGCCGTAAAATTGCAATTCTTCGCGCGGCACCTCTTGCACGGTGATCGCGCCTTGGCCCGTAGCCTCGTAAATTTCAATCAGCGCGCGCGTCGCAGGCACCGGGCTGTCCATGATCACGTCGCCCAGCAGCACGGCAAAGGGTTCGTCGCCGACAAGTTCGCGCGCGGTCAACACCGCGTGGCCCAGGCCCAACGCTTCGTTCTGTCGCGTGTAACTGAAATGAATTCCGCCGCTGATGTCGCGCACCATCTGCGCGAGTTCCGGCTTGCCATGGTCTTCCAGAAAATGTTCCAGCTCCGGAGCGAAATCGAAATGGTCTTCGATGGCGCTCTTGCGGCGGCCGGTAACGAAAATCACATTCTCGATGCCGGACGCGATGCATTCCTCCACCGCGTATTGAATCAGCGGCTTATCCACCACCGGCAGCATTTCCTTGGGCATCGCTTTGGTGGCGGGCAGGAAGCGCGTTCCGAGGCCGGCCACGGGCAGCACAGCTTTGCGCACACGTTTTCGTTCGGAGCTCATAGTCCTCTTTATGGATTGCGGCCCGCTGCCTAAACAGGCCAGGCGTTCCCGATCAAATTTATTCTAACTTCTGGAGTCGGCTTGGTGGGGAAGCGCGATCGCAGGAGTTCGTAAACGGTACGTCTCTCGTAAGCTGTAAAACGCGGCGGCAGCGCACGCCAGTAGTTTTCGCGCAAGCGTCGCGCGCGGAAAGGCCACTCGCATGGCTATGCTACCATATTCATTTCGAGCTGTTGCGGGTGGAGATTCGAGGAATATTTTTGAGCGCGCAAGGCAAAATCATCCTGGGCATTGAATCTTCCTGCGACGAGACGGCTGCGGCCGTGGTTTCAGGTGGCGAAACGATTCTCTCGAGTATCGTCGCATCGCAGATCGCAATTCACCGAAAATATGGCGGCGTGGTGCCTGAGCTGGCCTCGCGCGAACACTTGCGTCAGATCGTTCCAGTGGTGCGCGAAGCGCTGGAGCAGGCCGGAATCACGCTGCAGGATTTGGACGCGGTCGCGGTGACGCGCGGTCCCGGCCTTGTGGGCGCGCTGCTGGTGGGCATCACGTATGGCAAAGTTCTGGCGCAGGCGCTGGGCAAGCCGCTGATCGGTGTGAATCATCTCGAAGGCCACGTGCACGCCGTTTTTCTCGAAGCGCACGCGGCGAAGTTGAGCCCGCCTGAATTGCCGGCCGCCTGCCTGATTGTCTCTGGCGGGCACACCGTGATTTATTTTGTGAAATCCGAAGCGCGAAACGACGCCGCGCAGTTTTCCTACGAACGTCTGGGCGGCACGCGCGACGACGCCGCCGGCGAAGCCTACGACAAAGTCGCGCGCCTGCTAGCGCTTGGATATCCTGGCGGCCCCGTGATGGATCAACTCGCGCAACATGGCAATCCGCGCGCAATTCTCTTCGGTGAGCCAAAGATGAAGGGCAATGCCTACGATTTCAGTTTCAGCGGAATCAAGACGGCCGTGCTCTACCACCTGAAGCGTCATCCCGAGCTGCAATGCGAAATTGATGCGCGCAAGGAAGCCCTGGCCCGTGGCGAACGCGGCGCGGATGCACTGCGCAAACTAGCCAGCGCCGCGACGCTGGATTTGGTCGCCAGCTTTCAACGCGCCGTAGTAAGCGATCTGGTCACGCGCACCATCGCCGCCGCCACGCAAAATTCCGTGCGCTCCGTGCTGGTTTCGGGTGGCGTCGCCGCCAATCGCGAACTGCGTGCGACATTCGAAGCCGAAGCCAAGCGCCACAACCTCGCCGTATTTTTCCCCAGCCGCGCCCTCTCCACAGACAACGCTGCCATGATCGCCGCCGCTGGCTACCCGCGCTTCCTAGCCGGCCAGCACGAAAACGCCACCCTCAACGCCGAGCCGAATCTGCCGCTTGCCTAGCGCACGCGTACAGGTTGGTTCCGAGCGCCAGCAGCTCAATCTCCGATAGCGCAAGAGCAGGTAAGGTTTACACTTCAGGCGGAGTGCGTTTTGAAGTAGTCGAGCGCGATCTGGGTATCTTGGCCCACTTCGATCAGGTAGCCGTCGGGATCGCGCATGTAACAGCGCGATTCCCAACCGCGATTATCGAGCGGTTCCGTGAGGAACTCAGGCCCTGGGAGCTCCATTCTTTGTAACACTTCCAAATGTCGGCCACGCGCAGGTTCAAGAAACCGCTGGTGGTGTTGGGATCTCGCGGGGTTTCGAGGATGACCGTCGGTTTATCCGGCGTCGGTCCGCCTCCGGAATTCAGAATGATCCAGGAATTGGCCAGCTTGATGTAACACGGATTTTCCGGCTTGATCACTTTCCCGCCAAGAATCCGCACGTAGAAGTGCTTCGATTTCTCCATCTCCCTCACGGTGAAGAAATGCGTGACGTAGAATCCCTCTTGCGCAATCGGTGCATCAGGCAGATTCATGCGGCGCCTCCTGTGAAGCCCTGAAATTGCTGGTGCGGGATCCACGAATTCCGGTGGTTGAGTTCTCGGGGCTGGTCGAATCGTTGCGGCATCAAGCCCAAGACTCGAGGGACCGATCTAGAGGCACCTCTAGTAGGTCACTCGGTTGCGATGCACGCCGAATCAATAATCTGGTCCAACGAATTCGACTGCTCCCCAGACCGCAGCCGGTAGTTCGCGATATCACGACCGAGGAATATTGCTGTGCGCCAATGCCCAGTGTCTTTCAATCGCCCGCGAGCGTCTATACCGATAACTTTCCCCGCGCTATATAACGCATCCGTCCGTGGCTGGTTTTTGGCGCTGAGCGAGATTGTAGAACAGTGCCTCGGCTGCGCGACTCAGCAAGTACCACCAGAGCGTTGCGGCTAGGACGATCCAGATTGCGGCGAGCGCGGCGTACTTTGGCGTGAGGGCGTACGCCAGCAATGAAATGGGGAAGTCGGCGTGCATCACGAAGTCCCAAATCACCACCAAGTACTGCAGGCCCGGCACGAAGTATCGCAGCGTGCTCATCGAGCAGGCACAGAAATGCAGGATCGGCAGAAAATAGATCCAGTCGGGATGCGCTTGACGAGTCAACGTGCCCGCTCGTTGCACTAGCCGCATGGGCTCATTACGCGCTTCAGTCATATCGTCCGCACAGAAAAATTGTCATCGCAGTGCTCATTTTCCATGGCAAGCATTCGCGATCTAAATCAGCGGCGGCTCGTAAATGTACGCCATGCCGTCCTGCGTCATGGCGTACGCCTTCGATTCATCCACGCTCCAGCGTAGATCCACGATCCCATCGGCGGCGTACTCGTCGAACATGGTTTGGCGGCCCAGGTCTACGAGAAACAGCCGGCCCTTCGCGGAATTTTTCAGCCACGAACTGTAACAGATGCACAGCGGCAGATGCGGATGGCACACGCACAGTTCCGCGCCGAAGGGCAGCGGCTCGAACGCCAGGCTTTCCACGTCCAGCCTGTAAGCCTGTCCCGCGGCGCAATAAATAATTTGCCGGCTGTCGGGTGTCCATGTGAGATCCGTGATGTGCCCCTGTGCTTGAAACACATTTTGCGTGCGCAGCGCGGGGACCTCGGCGAGCACGATCGAATCGTCAGCCCAATCGCCGCGAATTTCGATCACGCTGGCAAGAATGTTTTCATCGGGGCTGAAGGCGGTGCGACCGTAACCGCCGAACGCGCCCTCTTCGCCGAATTCCGCCTCGTAAGTTTGGCGCTCGAAACCATCCGGCACGCCCATTTCTTTCGTCGGCGACTGTGCGAAAGGCTGCGCGGCTGCCCCCGTCGCCCACAAGCGCAAACTCGCGCCTTTTCCCCCAGCGGATGCTGCAGCGAAAAAATTGCCCGCGCCGGACCACGCCAGACAGGCCGGAAAATTCTTGAAATCGCCAAACGTACCGAGCAGCATTTTCCCTGGTAGATCGAAAATGTGCAGCGCCGAGTGCCACGCGCCCCACGCCGCCACCAGCTGACGTGCCGAAGGTGACCACGCAAACGCGGCCGAAAAATCCTGCGCTGCGACGCCAGCCGCTGGACCAGCTGCTTCCTGCGGTAGCGCCAGCGCCAGGGTCGGGCCGGTGCGTTCAATGTCATACAGGACCACACGCCGCGAGCCGCCATGATCGGGAGCAGCAATCAGACTCACCGCACCCGTCGCGGAAACCGCGAGGCGCGGCGCGAAACCGGGAAAGACTTTTTTGATCAGCCAGTTCGAGTCGCGCGCCATGTCCCGCAGGCCGCGTACCACCAGCGCCGCCGAACGCAGCGCGAGGCCGCGCGAGGCAGTCGGCACAATTTGTTGCCCCGCATGCTGCGCGGTCTGCAATTCCGGCGATCGTTCGCGCGTTTCCACGATCAGCGTCCCAGCCCTTGCGGATTTTCCAGCCGCCGCTTGGCCTGCGCGATCTGATCTTCCACTTTTTGCACCATTTCTTTCAGCACATCGCGGCCGTGGTTCTGCGCTTCGTCCAGACGCACTTTCAATTGGTACAAATCCGAACGCAGCAGCTCGTGCAATTCTGCTTCGATCTCTGCGAGGCGTCCGCGCGCCTGGCTGATGCGGCGAATCACGCGAATCAATTCCGCGCCCGGGCCTTCACCCTGTACGGCCTCCGCGCTCCATTCGTACTCCGTGAAAATTTTTCGCAGCCTGGTTTCATCGCCGCGCTCATAGGCCTCGTTCGCCTCGGCCATCAATTGCTGGCGCTTGGCGCGGTCCGCGCGATCGGAAGTAAGATCAGGATGAACGCGCTTCGCGACTTCGCGGTACAGCCGCTTCATTTCGGGTGAGGATTCGAAGGCGCGCGGTGTGGCTTCGGATTTTTCTCCCGCTGTGGATTGTGTTTCGGCGGCGCGCGAACGCGCTTCGCGGGCGGCTTGCTGCGCGCGATCGTTCGCGGGCTGCTCTTGCGCCAGCCGCTCGGCCACCGCGGCTTTCAATTCGTCCAGTTCCGCGTAGCGCGAGCCGACGTGATGTAGATATTGCCGCTCAAACGCGCCCAATTCCGCGCGCAAATTTGCGGAGCGCAGCTCGCGCTCGGCCAGCTCGCTTTCGATCGCGGCTTGCTCTTCGCGTTTGCGCGCAAGTTCCTGTTCTTCGGGATTTAACGCGGGAATCGAAGCGGGATTGGAGCTTGTATGCGGCGGCGCGATGGCGGACGAGGAGGGAACAGCTTGTCGATCCGCGTCAATTTGCGGGCTCGCGGCAGGGATGTCCGTCGCCTTCAGCGCCATACGCTTCGCCTCTGAGAGCTGCGCAATCCGCTTCACGGCCGATCGTTTGTAACGAGTCGCAAGTTCCCAAGGGCCGGAGGGGTCGCTCCCTAAATTGTAAGACGCGCGCAATTTCCAGGCAGCGGTTCCGCGCGCCCGGTTTCCAGAAGATGACAACTGTACGTTGGTACAGGCAGCCCGACGCGGCGCGGTGATGCGGTAGCGCCCATTTGCGTCACTGATGCCAGCCAAATTGGCCGCACGTCGAACGTTCGCAGCGCGTCGCTATCCTTTCTCATTCGTGCGAGTCTTTCTGTATTCACCCGCATCCAAACGCCTACGAAGGGAGCAACCTCCATGATCGAAACAGTTCCTCAGTACATGCAACGAATTCTGGGATATGCCGAAGGGCAGCAGCCGTTGAAGATCCAGGCGGCCAGCGCGAAAAAGCTTGAGCGGCTGCTGAAAGGCGCCCCGGCGGCGAAACTGCGCAAGCGTCCGGCGCCGGACAAATGGTCGGTAGCGGAGATCATGGCGCACCTGGCTGACAGCGAAATCGTCACCAGCTTCCGCCTGCGGCAAATCCTGGGGACGCCCGGCACGCCCATCCCCGCGTACGATCAAGAGGCTTGGGCCAGAGCCTGCCGCTACGAAAAACGCGATGCGCGCAAGTCGCTCGAGACATTTCGCGCACTGCGCGAAACGAACCTGGCGCTGCTGAAGTCGCTCTCCGCCGAACAATGGAAACACCACGGGATGCACTCCGAGCGCGGAGCAGAAACGATCGAACGCCTAGTGACGCTTATCGCCGGCCACGACCTTAATCACACGCAGCAGATCGAGCGCATCCTAGCGCCGGCAAAAAAAGGCGGAAAGTAAGAGCGGCGGTTCGGCGGGTCAAAAGAGAGCAGCGCGCAAAAAAAAAAGGGCACAATCTTCGCAGATTGTGCCCGTCAGGGTTGATACGTAAAATTCACTCCGGAATAGGTGCGCCCTCCGGCATTTGCAACTTGGCTTTGGCCAGCGCCTTCACCAAGTTGGCTTCTACAGCCGATTCAGACGTGTTGCGCACCGTGGCCAGCTCACTCACCAGCAGGTACTTGGCACGTTCCAGCATTTTCTTTTCGCGGAAGGAAAGCGGCTTGGTGCGGCTGAGGGCCACCAGACCTTTCAAAACTGCGGCGACCTCCATCAATGAACCCGTCCGCATGCGATCCGAATTTTCCTTGAAGCGGTGTTTCCAGTCGTGGTGTGAAGCGGAGCGGCCTTTTTCCAAAAACGAAATCACCGCACCGGCTTGCGTGTTGCGAATGATCGGGCGCAGCCCAACGCAATCTACGTTCGTCTGCGGCACCATCACTTTCAATCCGCTCGAAACGATCTTCAGCATATAAAATCGCTCCGAACGTCCATTCACGTAGCCGTAACTAATCTGCTCAATTACTCCGACACCGTGATTCGGATACACAACCTTTTCGCCGAGTTTAAATTCACAGGACATGGATGCACGACCCTCCCCGAAAAGCATATTGAAAGTTTAGGCACATGGGTCAGAAACGTCAAGATAAATGGGTGGTTTGGCGGCCGGTCTCACGCCTGAGAAACCGAATGTTTTCAGTAAGATTGGCCCCCAAATTGCCCTATACTGGTGCACGTGCTTATCCTTTCAGTGGACACCTCTTCGCCCGCCGGAAGCGTCGCAATTCTGCGTGACGAAGCTACCCTTGGTGTGATTTCCACGCGCGCTGAAGAGAACTATTCCTCGCGTATTTTCCGGCATTTGGAGTTTCTGCTAACCGATTTGACGCTGAAACTCGCGGATTTTGACCTGTTCGCGGTGTCCGCCGGACCGGGATCTTTCACCGGATTGCGCGTCGGATTGACGGCGGCAAAGGGTTGGGCGGAAGTTTACCGCAAGCCTGCGGTTGGAGTAAGCGCGCTGGAAGCGGTGGCGTTTCAAGCTCGAGCTGGCGGCGCGGTTTTAGTACCCGCTCTGGACGCGCGGCGCGGCCAAATTTATTTTGGCGTTTATCGCACTGCGGCGGCGGGACTCGCGCTGGATGGCGAGGAGTTCGTGGTGATGCCGGGAGAGTTCGCCGCCAAGCTTGGTACGCTGGCGCACAGTCGCGACGGCGCTGGCGGATATTCGATCGTCACGCCCGATGCGTCCGTCGTCGCGGTCGTGTCGCGTTTGACATCAAATTTGACCGCGGGTTCTGCCGGCCTCGAAATTGTACCCAGCGTCCTCGCGCCCTCCATCGGACGCATCGCTCACGCGCGCGCGTTGCGCGGCGATGTGAATGACGCGCTGACGCTCGACGCAAACTACGTCCGCCGCACCGATGCCGAAATGCGCTGGAAGGACGGCTAACTATTTTGGCGATTCGGTCCCTGGAATCCCGCGACGTGGAAGCCATCCTCGCAATTCAATCCGCCTGCCCGGAAATTGCGCAGTGGACGGCGTGGGACTACGATCGCGTAGCCCGCGGCGAAATGGCCGGATGGGTCGCGGAGGAAGACGCGAATGTCAGCGCGGTAAGCGTGGTCGCAGTCGCTGCCGAGGCCACGGGCGAGCTCCCCGGCGAGGTTGCCGGATTCTTGGTGGCGCGTCGCCTAAGCAGCGAGATTGAAATTCTCAATTTTGCAGTGGAGTCTGACGCGCGCCGCTGCGGGATCGGCGCCGCGCTGTTGGCCGAAGCTCTCAAGTGGGCGCACAGTTTTCAGGCCACGCACGCGATTCTTGAAGTACGCGCATCAAACCTAGCGGCGCTGCGTTTTTACGAAGGCCACAAATTCGAAGTAGTAGGCCGCCGCTCACGCTACTACACAGCGCCTGTAGAAGATGCGCTCCTGCTGACGGCGACGCTCTAAATCCCGACCCGTGAGATGATTCATGGCATCATCCGCTACGATGATGCGCGCCGATGCCTAAACGTGAATGCATTTGGATTGCGTTGGCACACGTGAAACCGGGGTCGCCGCGATCCGGGCTTTCCAAGAGAGCTAAGCTTGTGTACGGGAACGCCCTCGCGCTAACAGCGGATGCCGTTGAATTTGAGCAGCGAGTCAGAAGCGAACTGCAGGAGTACGGTCCGGAGCTTATCGAGTTTGAAGATGCTGAAACGCCGAACGACCGCCTGGAAACTTCTGAAGTCTCGGACGAGTTGGTGGCACTTGCCGATTCATTAGTGGTCTCCGACAAGATTTGCTTCGATACCTTCCGGAACTACTTTAGCGATGACGAAATCCAATAACACGTGATGAACGAGGAACGTATGCACCTGGAAGATACGACCCTGCAACTTCTGAAGGATTCCCTGAAACAACTCGAAAGCGGATTCACAGCGCTGCCCGCAGTCACCGAAAATCCCGCGCCCTCTAACGACCCGCGCCTAGCCGCTGTGATGAACGAAGTCGCGACAAGACTCCAAGACAACTACCCATACTTTCATCCGCTCTATGCCGGGCAAATGCTCAAGCCTCCGCACCCGATCGCGCGCGCTGCCTACGCGCTCGCCACCTGGATCAATCCTAACAATCACGCGCTCGACGGCGGCCGCGCCAGTTCCGCGCTGGAAAAAGAAGCCGTCTCGCAGATTGCCGCGATGTTCGGCTGGCAACAGCACCTCGGACACTTGTGCGGTGGCGGGACGATGGCGAACCTCGAGGCTCTCTGGGTCGCGGGCCAGCTCCATCCCGGAAAGAAAATCGTCGCGTCCGACCAATCGCACTACACGCACAAACGTATCTCCGCCGTGCTGCAATTGCCCTGGGCGCAAGTCCCGACCGACAATCGCGGCCGTATGGATGCCAGCGTCCTGGAGAAAATGCTAGCGGCCGGAGACATAGGCTGCGTGGTCGCCACAGCAGGCACCACCGGAACCGGCTCCGTTGACCCGCTCCCGGAAATTCTGCGCCTACGCGAGCGTTTCGGTTTTCGCCTGCACGTGGACGCCGCGTACGGCGGATACTTCACGCTAGCGTCGAACCTCGCCGCCGAAACGCGCGCAAGCTTCGAGCTCATCGGCCGCGCCGATTCCATCGTCATTGACCCGCACAAGCACGGTCTGCAACCTTACGGCTGCGGCTGCGTCCTGTTCCGTGATCCGGAAGTCGGCGCAATCTACAAACACGAATCACCGTACACCTATTTCACTTCGTCGGATCTCCACCTCGGCGAAATCAGCCTGGAATGTTCGCGTCCCGGAGCGTCCGCCGTCGCGCTGTGGGCCACGCAACGCCTGCTGCCGCTGATGCGGGGTGGGGAATTCGCGAAAATGCTCGAAGCTTCGCGCGACGCAGCAGTGCAGTTCGCGCAGCGGCTAGCCAACGAAGAACGCTGGTTGCGGCCCTTCGCGCCAGAACTCGACATCGTGGTGTGGGCGCCTCGCGCAAAAACAATCGCAGAAATTTCAACGGCGTCGCAGCGCATTTTCGCCGCCGCCGCCAAACAAAATCTGCACCTAGCCCTAATTCGCGTGCCGCCAAGATTTTTCGCGTCGCAACACGATCTATCAGGCGCTCCGGCAGACACAGTCCTGTGCCTCCGCTCAGTCCTAATGAAGTCCGAACACCGCGACTGGCTCGACCGCATCTGGACTATCCTGTCGCGCGTCGCCGACGAAGTCCCCAAAAATTGACGCCACTGCCGGTGCGTCTTCTCGACACCAGCCGTCTCCTGCTCCAGCCTCTTCCCTATTGGCTTCCACACCCCGAATGTGGTAATTGTTACGCTTGTGTGAACGCTTCTGCACCCCTGGAGGGAATGGATGCCGATCACGACGCATGATATCCGGCAGTCCCTGCTGGAATCGAACCAGGAATACCGCCGGCTCTTCGAAGAACACTCCCGCTGTGAATCCCAGTTGAAAGAACTCGTCAGTCAATCCTACTGGAATGTGGAAGACCTAGAACTCGAAGTCGGTCTGAAGAAAATGAAGTTGCGCCTGAAAGACCTGATGGAAATGATCGTGGCGCGTTATCGTCACGATCGTGACATGGTCCGTCACTGATTTTTTTACCGCCGGGGTCCGCGCAGTACTCGTACTTCTGTCGTACAATATCGGTGCATTCACCGTACGTTTCGTTCGACGTGTGTTAGATCCGCAACCATTCGCGCCGTATATTCTCGCGAGCAAAGGATTTCGCCCGAGGCCCATGATTAAAGACGCGTACCGATTCGCCCTGCCTCCGCTCATCGCCGGCTTACTCTGCTTCGTTCCCGGCTGGAAAGTTCTCGGCGTAGTACTGATTGTCCTAGGCCTCTTCATCTTTTATTTCTTCCGCGATCCGCAGCGCGTGATTCCCACCATCCCCGGCATCATCATTTCTCCCGCCGATGGCCGCGTGGTCGAAATCGTCGACGAAATGCTGGACTCTGTGATGGGCCATCGCATCAGCATTTTCCTTTCCATCTGGAACGTGCACGTGCAGCGCGCGCCCGCCTCCGGCCGCATCGCGGACGTGGTCTACCGCCCCGGCCTTTTCTACGCCGCATTTCGCTCCGACGCCTCGCGTGAAAACGAACAAAACATCATTTATCTGCACACGCCACAAGGGAGTGTCATTTTCAAACAAATCGCCGGAGCTATCGCGCGTCGCGTGATATGCTGGAAAGAGGAAGGGCAAGAAGTTGTAATAGGCGAGCGCGTGGGCCTGATTCGTTTCGGTTCGCGCGTGGATATTTGGCTGCCGCTGGATACGCAGGTAGTCGTTCAGCGCGGCCAGCATGTAAAAGGCGGCGAGAGCGTAATCGCGAGATGGAATTCAACGACATAGATCCCATCGGTCAAGAAGAAGAGCCGCGCCTTCCGTTCCGCAATCATCGTTTGCGCCGGGGTGTTTACATTCTTCCCAGCGCCTGCACCGTCGCCAACATGCTTTGCGGCTATTACGCCATTCTCGCCACCCTCGACGGAAAAATTACCGATTTCGACAACGCTGCGTGTGCGATTGGTGTCGCCTATCTTTTCGACGCGATGGATGGCCGCATCGCCCGCGCCATGAAAACGGAAAGCGCGTTTGGCAGGGAATTTGATTCACTCGCCGACGTGGTGAGCTTCGGACTCGCCCCGGCATTTCTCGCCTACGCCTGGGGAGTGCGCGCCATCGCCGCGGCCAATGCGCCGGAAGCGCTGCACCTCCCCCAAACCGGCTGGCTCGTCGGGTTCTTTTTCGTGGCGTGCTGCGCGTGGCGCCTCGCGCGTTTCAATATTCAAGGCATGGCACCGGGCGGCAATCGTTACTTCGTAGGCCTGCCCACCCCTGCGGCCGCGGGTGTGATCGCCGCAGCGGTGCATTTCTTCCATGGGCGCCCCATCGAAGATGTTCGCGCCTCTTTCGTCTGGCTGAGCCTGCTGGTGGTACTCGGCGTATTAATGTCCAGCACGCTGCGTTTCTTCAGCTTCAAGGATATTCCGCTCACACGCCGCCAGCCGTCTCTCGCGGTAATCTTGCTCGCGCTGTTGGTCGGTGCGGTTGTGTATTTCTCGCACGCCACTTTGCTGCTGCTCACTGCTGCCTACATGCTGCACGGCCCGGTGATGCAGCTGGTACGCACCGTGCGACATCGCCTTGCTTCGCGGCCTGCCTAGACCATGCCCTCCGGGCCGTCTAAGTCTACCCGCGTTGCCATCGTAGGCGCATCTTCCCTGCGCGGCAAAGAATTGAACCTGGTCCTCGAAGAACGCAATTTTCCCGCCGGAGACATTGTGTTGCTGGATGAGCCCGCGCTCGCCGGCACGCTTACCGCAGCGGGCGGCGAACCCACATTCATTCGCGCGCTTTCCGAAGACAGCTTCGAAGATGCACGTTTCGTGTTTTTTGCCGGTTCGCAGCAGGACGCTGTGCAGAACTGGCCCGCGGCGCAGCGTTCCGGCGCCACAGTGATCGATCTTAGCGGCGCGCTGGCCGCGAGCGGCGAATCCACATCCTGGATTCCGTTGCTGGATACAGTGCTGCTCCCGCGTCCGGGCCTGAACGCAGCTAAGACCAGGGCGAACGACGGCTCGCGGAAATCCGTCGCATATTCTTCCCCGGGCTCCGGCGTGATCATCGCATCCACTTTGGCGGCGGCGCTGGCGAAATTTTTGCCGCTACGCACCATGCTGCTGCTTTTTCCGCCGGTTTCCGAGCGCGATCAAGCCGGCGTGGACGAGCTCGAAGCCCAAACCACCAACTTGCTTTCGTTCCGCCCGATCGTGCAGCCGGTGTTCGACGCGCAGGTTGCCTTCAACCTGCTCGCAGGCTACGGTCCGGAGACCACGCCTAGCTTTGCAGAAGTGCGCGACTCAATTGCGAAAGACGTCGCGGAATATCTAGCCGGCCGCGCGCAGGCTCCAGCGATTCAGTTGGTGCAAGCGCCGGTCTTTTACGGATATGCTTTCGCCGCGTACGCCGAATTTGCTTCGCCGCAGCCCAGCGAGCAACTCCAAACGGCTTTCAGCAATCTAGGTGTGAAGGTTGATGCGCCGGACGACCCGGCGCCCACCAACGTGACCGTCGCTGGCGAAAGCGAAATTCATCTCGCGCGCATCGAGCCGGACCCGAACGTGGCGCCCGGCGTGTGGATTTGGGGCGTCGCTGATAATTTGCGCCTCGCAGTAGTGAACGCGGTGCGCATCGCGGAGGAATTGGTTGCAGAACCGCCGGTACAGTAACAGGGCGCATCGCGCCGCGCAGCTTGCAATGATTGGCGCGCTGTTGCTCATCGCGAGTGCCAGCATCACCGGCTGCGGCTATCACGTCGCCGGTCGCGCGGGAAATTTGCCCGCGGAATGGACCACCATCGCCGTTCCCGCATTCAAGAACGACACAACGAGATATCGAATCGAGCAGCGCTTCACCGCCGCAGTGATTCGCCAGTTTGTGCAGCGCACGAAATATCGCATCGTGCAGGATCCCGCGAATGCCGACGCCGTGCTCCACGGCGAGGTCGTTTCCATCGAAACCGATCCCATGCTTTTTAACGCCACCACCGGCCAGGTGACGACCATGCTCGTCACCGTCCACACCAAAGTTCAGCTCATCGGCACGAAAGACGAAAAGCCAGTGTACGAAAACAACGATATGGTATATCGCGACGAGTATCAGATTTCTTCCGACGTACAGAGCTTCTTCGAAGAGCAGGACCCCGCGCTCGAACGCATGTCGCGCGATTTCGCCGCGCAGCTGGTCTCGAATGTGCTGGAGACGTTCTAGTGCCCAATCTTGCGCCGGAAAAATTGATCGAAATGCTCGCGAGAGGCAAGCCCGTCGGCGCCATCGTGCTGGAAGGCACCGATCCCTACCTTCGCGATATGTGCCGCAGCAGAATTATCGAATCCTACGTACCGGAACCCATGCGCGATTGGGCGCTCGCGCGCATCAGCGTGCGCGGCGGCGACTGGGGCGAAATATTTCAGCGTGCGGAAACCATGCCCATGCTAGCGTCGTGTCAGGTAGTGCTGATTGACGGCGCCGAAACCATTCAAGGCCGCGCGAAAGATGGCGAGGCCAGCGACGCGGACGACGATAGCAGCAGCGGGGACGACCCCCGCAAAGACACGCTGAAAGCTTTTGCGGATTATCTGGAAAAACCCGCGCCCTTCACCGTACTCGTCTTCGAAGTCCCCAAGCTCGATCATCGCCAGCGTCTCTACAAAATCCTCGCGGAGAATGCGCTGATCGTCGAATTAACGCTCGGCAACGATTCGGCCGCGTCGCTCGCCGCGCAAATGGCGAAAGAGCTCGGCGCCGAAATCGATCGCCCCGCAGCCACGCTGCTCGCGGATATTTTGAATAGCGAGCCAGCCCGCATTCAGCTGGAAATTCAGAAGCTCGCGTCTTACGTGCAGGGCCGCGGTCGCATCACGGCTGCCGATGTAGAAGAGTTGGTCGTCGCCGCGCGCAAGAATACAGTGTGGCAATTAGCCGACATGCTCGCCACGCGACGCCGCGACGCCGCGCTCGAATTTCTCGACAATTTGCTTCGTGAAGGCGAAGAACCGATCGGCCTCGTAGGAGTGCTAGCCTGGATGTATCGCAAATTGATCGAAGCCCGCGATCTGCCCACCCACACCAGCGGTTTTCAGGCCGCGCGCGCGCTAGGCATGAGACCGGACGCCGCTGAAGCCGCCGTGCGCAACGCCCACCGCATCCCCAAACAGGATTTGATCAACGGCCTGATCGCCCTAGGGGAAGCCGACAACCAACTGAAATCCTGGAATCCCAATCCCCGCGCCCTGATGGAATTTCTGATCGCGCGCCTAACCTCGAGCGCATCGTCCAGCGCGCCCGCTGCGTAACGCCTAGCCACCAAAAAAAAGCGCCCCGATTTCTCGGAGCGCCGCAAATCCATCAGTGGTGCCTCTGGCGTTGCTTTTTCCTAAGCCTTCTTCTTCGCCTTCAGCGCGTTCAACGCCAAAGTCAGCCGCGACTTATATCGGTTCGCCGTATTCTCCGTCAAAGTCCTCTTGCGGATCGCCTTGTCCAAATCCGAGAACGTCGCCGAAGCCAGTTTTTCCGCCGTAGCCGTATCGCCCGCCGTCAAAGCTGCGCGCATCCGCCGTATAGAGGTCCGCACCCGCGTGCGATTCATACGATTGATCGCCGCCCGGTGCGCCGACTGCCGGATATTCTTCAGTACCGATTTCGTCTTCTTCTTATGCTTGATCGTGGTGCCTTGAGCCATTCGTACTCCTTCGTGGTCTATTTCGAATCATTGAGAATATCTGACGCGCTCGTTCCTGTCAATTTCGCGGCCTGCCACACGCCCACATTCTCGTGAAACAATTCGCAACCCGGCGCGTACTCTAAGAGGAGAGGATCCCCGTATGCCCCAGAACGGCTTTAGGCGTCGCAACTCGATCGGTGGCGCGCTCATCGTGATCGCCATCGGCGTGTTTTTCCTGGTCATCAATCTGCACCCGGACCTCAATGCCTGGTCCATCGTCTTGCGGTACTGGCCGGTCCTGCTGATCGCAATTGGCCTGGGATACATTTGGGATGCGTGGATGGATCGCACGTATCCCCCGACTGACGGACCCCGTCACCACTCCGGCGCGCCGGTCGCAGTGCTCGTAGCCCTGCTCATTCTCGGCTTCGCGATTTGGCGCGGCGGCTATTCGCGCCCGATTCTCCACGCTAGTCAGGACGTCAGCCTGCAAGGCGCGCAATCCGTAACCGCCAATATTGATATCCCCTCCGGCTCGCTCGACGTGGCCGGCGGCTCCAGCCAATTGTTGAACGCCAATTTTGACTACCATGAATCCGATGGTGCGCCGCGCGTCGAATATTCTGTTTCCGGCGGCCGCGGCGATCTATCCATTACTCAGGAGAGTAAAGCCCACGTCCATCTGGCCATCGCGCGCAACGATTGGCAACTGCGCTTCGCCGATAACGTCCCCATGGACATGAATGTGCAAATCGGCGCCGGCTCCAGCAATCTGCGCCTGCAGGGCCTCAACGTAAAGAATCTCGATGTGCAAGCCGGCGTCGGCCAGATGAACCTGGACCTCACCGGTCCGCGCAAATCCGATTTACACGTGGACATTCACGGCGGCGTCGGCACTGCGATCATTCGCCTGCCCAAGGGCGTCGGCGTCCGCGTGCACGCCTCAGGCGGAATTGGCTCCGTCAGCCCCCGCGGCCTAGGGCGCGAAGGCGACGACTACGTCAACGATGTCCTCGGCAAAACCCCCGCAACGATTGACCTCACCATCGAGGGCGGCATCGGCTCGATCAGCCTGCGCATGGATGAGTAGGGAAGCGCCAGCTTGGGCCCTGGTATCGTCCCTCTAATGAAGCGTTGAAATCGGCCTGCCCTGCGTATATTGTATGCAATCACTCGCGCGCCTTTTTTCCCATTTCAGCCTCGCGAGCGGAGGCTCCATGCATCCAGATCGCCGCCAAATTCTAAAATCCGCCCGCGCTGCATTGCTGGGTGGAGGCTTACTTTCCCGCATGGACAAAGTCGCCGGAATGCAATCCGCAGCGTCGCAACCGCCGCTCGCCCAGATCGTGAACCAGCGCACCACAGGCGCCAGCGAAAAATTGCTGGTCAGCCCCTCGCCCGGCGAAGAAGGCCCGCCGCAACCTGCAACTGTCGATCGTCTACCGCTGGAATGGAACAAGCAGCAAGTCCGCCGCTTCAAGGAAACGCTAGCGCAACGCGGCATCGAAGCCTTCGTCATGCGCGACCGTTGGAACATCATCTATCTCACAGGCTACTGGCATACCGCCACCGAACGCCCACAAGCCGTCTTCATGAATAAGGATGACGACGCCCCGTGGTACCTCTATCCCGCGCTCGATCGCGACCTGGTGACCAGCTGGTGGTTCGGCGGCGGCTGGCTCTACTTCGATTACCTGCACGCCGAAGGTGCGTTCCCTGAGCTGGGGAAGGTTGTGCAAGGCAAGACGGTGGACCTCTTCCAGTTTTTTCTCGAAGGAATAAAAAAACACGGCGTGCGAGGCAACAAAATCGCTCTCGACGGCGAGTTCTACCCAGAACAGGCTGCGACGGCGAGGAAAATTCTGCCCGGCATCGAGTGGGTGAACGTCAGCGACGTGCTCCTCAATATGCGCGAAGTAAAAACTGCCGAAGAACTCGCGCTGAACCGCCGCGCCTACACGTATTTCGACCGCGCGCACGCCTACGCGCGCGATTACATTTTCACCTACGGTACAGACGTCACGGACTACGAAGTCGCCGCAGCTTCCACGCTCTGGATCAACGACATACTTTACTCCGAGCTGAATCTGGCAAGTGGCGCGCCGCACCACGGCGTCGCGAGCAGAGTGGAAGTCGAATGCCGCGTCGGCCCGCTCTGCGCCTACCCGCATCCCAATCAGCCGCTTTTCAATCGCATTCAGCGCAACATGCCGCTGCAGGTCGAAGGCGCGGCAACGATCGGCGGACAAGGCGGCGAAAACTATCGCATGTTCATCATCGCCGGCGCCGACGGCCAATTCGATCCGCACATGCAAAAACTTTGGGAAGTCAGCAAACACACTTGCGACATGCAAGTCGAGCTGCAAAAAGAAGGCGTAACCTGTTCCAGCATCGCCTACGAAATCCACAAATATCAAGTCGCCAACGGCGTGCAGGATTACATCTATCACCGCCCCGCGCACGGCCAGGGCTCCGAAGGCCATCAGCCCCCGTACCTTGCGCTAGGCGATTACACCGTCCTGCAAAAAAATATGTGCTTTTCCGAAGAACCGGGCCTGTTCGATCCCAAAACAGGCGTAGGCTTCAACTGGAGCGACGTCGTAGTTACAGGCACAAAATCCGGCTACCGCATGAGCCGCGTCCCCTATTCAAAAGAATGGTGCTGGATCAAGTTGTAGCTCGCGTTCATTGGAGCGCCTGATCTGCAATGCGCCGTCCTGTCATGCATGTCGAACTCGCTTAACATTTATCGAAGTGCTTATATATGACGGGGCATGGTTCGGAGACGCGTCCGGGTCGTATGGCTTGGCGATTCCTTCGACGTTCTTTCAGGGTTTTCCGATGAAGTGAAGTTTCAGTTAGGAAAAGATCTCGAGCGCACGCCGACCGGCGAGCGGCCTTGGGACTTCCGTTCCATGGCTCCCGTCTTGCCCGGAGTCATCGAGCTGGGAGATGCAGACAGAGACTTGTGGTATCGGGTCTTCTGCCTTGACTCGAGAGATTCGGTATTTGTGCTGCACTGCTCTAGAAAGACGACAAACCAGACGTCCACACCAGACGTCGAACTTGGTAAGGCCAGACTGAAACCGGCGCAGGAGATCATCGCGGAACAAAAAAGAGGAGCAAAACATGGCAAAATCCGCTACGTCAATCAGCCATTTCTCCTACGGCAGCGTCTTGGACGATCTGGACATCGCACCGCCGAATTAGCATCGTTCAAGCTGCGTTCGGAACTGCATTTGAACATCATCTAAAGTCGCGTAGCGGTATTCGCAGGCCGAATTGCAAGAACTCCTGAACGAACCGCAGCCCAGAATCAGCGATTTCCAGTAAGGCAAGATAACCAAGTTCAGCCTCGGAACCCTGGCGGGATACGCGGAACGATTGGGCATGCGCCCGCAAATGAAGCCAGAAGCGCCCAGGAATCAAAGAGAAATGCGCGCGTGATTCCGGCCGACCACCTCCAGTCCGGCGTTTCGCTCGCCTTCACACGAATCGCAGCTCACCAATCAGGGACGAAGAGTAACTAATCACGAATCACGCTTCACCATCCACCCACCATCCACCCCCATTGACACTTTTCCCCTTCGCCTTTAGGCTAGCGCGACTGGCTGCATGTGCCCCCGCACGCGCACACGCCGGATGGAGTGCGATGCAACGTGACGAAATTCTGAAGCTGCTCGAACAAGTGGGCGCAATCCGCACGGGGCACTTTGAACTATCCAGCGGACGCCACAGCGCCACATACATCCAGTGCGCGCTGGTCCTGCAACATCCGCAGCACGCCGAACAACTCGGCCGCGCCCTCGCCGATCGTTTCAAGGATCACGCTGTTGCCTGCGTCGTTTCACCCGCGCTAGGCGGCCTGATCATCGGCCACGAAGTCGCTCGCGCGCTCGGCGTCCGCTCGCTTTTTGTCGAACGCGACCGCTCCGGCCAAATGGCGCTGCGCCGCGGCTTCGAGGTGAAGCCCGGCGAACGCGTCCTGGTGATCGAAGATGTCTGGACCACCGGCGGCTCCACGCGCGAGGCCATCGGGGTCGTAGAACAGGAAGGCGGCCTCGCTGTCGCCGCAGGCGCTATCATTGATCGCAGCGGCGGGCGCCTTGAGCTCAACGTCACCGCCCGCGCCTTGCTCGAAATGGAAGTCCCCAGCTACGAGCCGGACGATTGCCCGCAGTGCCACGCCGGAGGCATGGCCACCCGCCCCGGTTCCCGTTTTTCGCGCTCCCAGCCGTAACGCTTCGGCGCCCGCGGCGGCCGGCGAGTAGTCTACTTTTGTCTCGCTGCTGCTATTTTGCGCTCGTATTTCCTTTCGCCATTACCAGTACCCCTATCAATGTTCATCTGCGTTCATCAGTGCTGCCTCGGAGCTGGGCTCACATGAGATAATCCCAATTGACAGATGCAAAACCTCAAGCTAACCATCGCCTACGACGGCGCCGACTTCCACGGCTGGCAAATTCAACCCGGCCTGCCCACGATCCAAGGCGCCCTCCACGACGCCCTCCGCCAGATCACCCAAGAACCAATCACCATCCACGGCGCCAGCCGCACCGACGCCGGCGTTCACGCCCTCGGCCAGGTCGCGCATTTCAAAACCTACTCCACACTCGACGCCCACGAAATTCAGCGCGGCATGAACGCCCTACTCCCACCGACCATACGCATCGTCGCCGCCCAAATAGTCGGCCAGGATTTTCACGCGCGTTGGCTCGCCCAGGGAAAAACGTACCGCTACCGCATCTATCGCGGCGAGGTCCTCCCACCCTTCGATCACCGCCGTGCCTTCCACTATCCCTGGCCACTCGACGAAGCCGCCATGTCCGCCGCCGCCCGTGACTTCGAAGGCCAGCACGATTTTAGTACCTTCGCCGCATCCACCGGCTCCGAAGATGACGACAAAGATCGCGACATGCAGCGCGTAATCCATTCCTCCGAAATTGTGCGCGACCACGAGCGCGACGAAATCGCCTACGTCGTCCGCGGCCGCTCCTTCCTCCGCTACATGGTGCGCAAGATCGTCGGCACCCTGATCGAAGTCGGCAAAGGCCGCCTAGCCCCCAACGACATCCCAGAGATTTTCGCAGCCCGCGACCGGTCCCGCTCCGGGCCCACAGTCCCCCCCGAAGGCCTCTACCTGGTCGCACTGGAATATCCCGACCCCACCGATTCCCTCGCCAAGCACGCCACCCGCCGCCGCGAACGAACCACGTAATCCATTGAACGTCGCTTACTCACTTACATATTCACTCATGCCGTAGAATTCCTGTTGAATTCCGATTCGAAGAGTCAGACGATGCGTGTGCGAGAACCCTCATCAGAGCAGAAAGGGGGATTCGTGCGGAAATGGATTGAGGCCGTCGCCGTTTTCTGGATCGTAAACGCGTCTGCGTTCGGCGCCAATAGCGTCACGCTGAAGGGGAAAGTCACAGACCCTACCGGCAAGCCAATCGAACACGCGACTGTCATGATCTATCACGCTGGTGTGAGGCATGGCTACAGCACATTCTGCCCAAGCCGCTACCCCGACTGCGGAAAACGCGCGATTACCGATGCCAGTGGAATTTATACTTTCGCAAGTCTGAATCCTGATCTTTGGTTTGAACTCATCGTCGTACGCGATGGCTATGTGCCGCTGTCCATCGAGAAGGTGGATCCTTTCAATGCTCCGCCGAGCACCGGGGTCCTGAAACTCAGGCCCCGCACCGAAGATCCGAACCGCACGGTCCTGGGTCGCGTCACGGACGAGCGCGGCAATCCGTTGCGTGATGTTGCTGTGAAGCCGCAGGGCATCCAAGGCGACGAGGGTGTAGTGATCGGATTTATTCCTGGCCTCGATCCTCTCGGTGTGACGAATGATAAGGGCGAGTTCGAGATCAGCTCCGCTCCAGCGGCCTCGCGAATGTTGTTGTTAGTGGAAGCTCGTAACAAGGCCGCAGCATATGTCGTCATGCCCACGGGATCGAAGCGTCGCACAGTTGAATTACACGAAGGCGTAATGATTCGAGGGCGTCTGATGAAAGACGGTGAACCTGTCGGGGATGCCGAAATTGGACTGATCGCACGAGAGCGCGGTGGATTCGGGCCCGAGCTCAATTTGGTCGGAAACCCTTACGAGGAGATGAAAGTTGGTACACAGGAGGATGGCTCATTCGTTCTTGCCAACGTTCCGTTTCCCGTGGACTGGTTTCTCTACGGCAAGATGGAATCTCTCATTGGCCGCGGCGCGACGGAATTGGTTAGTTGCGCAACCAGCGGGTCCAAGCAGGTGCTCGCTGTCGGCGATATTCAAGTAAAGCCCGGTTACCGTCTGCAGGGACGGGTGATTCTGAGCGACGGTAAGCCAATCCCCGATGGCATGCGAGTCGGAATAAGTTCGAACCGCGCGTGGGACTTTCAGTCGGCTTCTCTCGGTTCGGATGGCCGATTCGAGTTTACGACTTTGTCTGCGGGGAGCTATTCGATCACGCCGTCAGTCAGAGGCTATGCGCTGCCGGAAGGCGCGCTCGGGGTTCCAGTTTCTATAGATCGCGATGTCAGCGGCTGGACGATCATCCTCTCGCCACCTGACAGCGTCCCAACATCGCATTGAGAACTCTAAACTCGCCGCCTTCCGCGCGCATTTCAGTTACAATCACGAAAGAAATGGCGGTCCCTTCACAGCTCGCCTCATCTCCTTCGCGTGCAGTGGCTACGATTGATTCGATTAACCCCGCGACACAGGAAGTAAACGCGAAATTTGCTGTGACGCTGCCCGCCGACCTACCCGCAATTTTCGCGCGCGCCCGCGACGCACAAAAAGACTGGGCCGCGCGTCTTCTGCGCGAACGCTGCGTCATGCTCCGCCACTTGCGCGATGCGATTTTCGCCCGCCGCGACGAAATTGTCGACGTGATCACACGCGAAGCAGGGAAGCCGCGCGTGGAAGCGATCTTCGCCGAAGTGCTCCTCGCCCTGGACACCGCCGATTTCCTAGCGCGCCGAGCCCGGCGCTGGCTGCGCCCCGAAAGCGTCCCGCATCACAACGTCGCCATGAAAGCGAAGTCCGGCTGGCTGGAATTCGATCCGCTCGGCGTCGTCGCCATCATCTCGCCGTGGAATTATCCGTTCTCGATTCCCATGGCGCAGGTAATCCCCGCGCTCGCGACCGGCAACGCCGTGTTGCTGAAACCATCCGAGCTGACGCCGTGGTGCGCCCAGTTGGTCGGGGAGCTAGTCGATCAGGCAAAATTTCCGCCGGGCCTGGTGCAAGTGCTTCAAGGCCGGGGCGACCTCGGCGCGGCAATCATCGAAGCCGGACCCGACAAAGTTTTCTTCACCGGCAGCGTCTCGACCGGCCAGAGCATCGCCGAAGCCTGCGCCAAAAAACTGATCCCCTCGGTCCTGGAACTCGGCGGCAAAGACGCGATGATCGTCCTCGCCGACGCCGATCTCGATGTCGCTTCCAGCGCCGCCGTCTGGGCCGGCTTCATGAATTGCGGCGAAACCTGTATTTCCGTCGAACGCATTTACGTCGAGCAGCCAGCAGCCGAACGCTTCACCCACCTCTGCGTCGAAAAAACAAAAAAACTGCGCGTGGGTCCCGCCTCCGATCCCGACGCTGAAATCGGCCCGATGGTCCGCTTGGCCCAACTCGAAAAAGTTGAAGCGCAATTGCACGAGGCAGTCGCTCGCGGCGCGCAAGTTCTCACCGGCGGCAATCGCCGTCCCGACCTAGGCGCAAATTTCCTGCAACCCGCCGTCGTGACCAACGTGGACCACTCCATGCAGCTGATGCGCGAAGAAACTTTCGGGCCGGTGATCGCCATTCGTCCCGTCGCCACCGCCTACGAAGCCGTCGCGCTCGCCAACGACTCTCCCTTCGGCCTCAGCGCCAGCGTCTGGACCACCGACAACGGCCGCGGCCGCGAAATTGCCTCCCGCGTGCGCGCCGGTTCCGTCATGGTCAACGATGTCGCCAGCTACTACGGCATCACCGAAGCCCCCCACGGCGGGCGCGGCGCGAGCGGCTGGGGCCACACTCATTCCCGGCTTGGACTGCTCGAAATGGTTCGAGTAAAATATGTTGATGTGGACCGCCTGCCGCGCATCGCGAAATCCTGGTGGTTCGGCTACACTGCCGAGCTGGCTGCCTCGGCCAACGCGTTCATCGAGGCGCTCTTCGCGCCCAGCTGGCGCCGTCGCCTAGCAGCGATGACGAAGAAGCACGGCGCCCGCGGCGTAATCTTTCGCCGCGACAGAATTTGAAGAAGCATCGAGGTAGAGAAGTAAGGGAAGTAGGGGATGTTCAGGAGATAGAGGAAAAAGCGGAACGGAGCGCGGCGCGGGCTTTCTCTGCGTCCTCCGCTTTTCCTCCGTGTTCTCTTTGTTAAATCCTTTGCCTTTGTTGTCGCAGTTGCGATCTCAGCCACACGGGAGAGAATCGAATGAGTGACGCGACTCCAGAAACTCCAACGCCAGCTGCCTCAGCAACGGCAACCGCAGCCCCAGCAGCTCCGCCTGGAGCAGCCGCGCCCGCGACGGAGCCCGAGGCCCCGGCAGGCCCAAAAATCAAATCCAAGAAACCCACCCTGCGCGCCTGCGACGAAAAAGACGCCAAAGGCAAGCTCTGCTGCGGCCACCTAAAACGCTGGTACGACTATCCAAAGGAAATCGAAGCCCTGGTGGGCAAAAAAGCTGAAATCTATCGCTGCGAATTTTGCCACACGATTTACAAGCCCGGCCACACGCAAGCGCCGCGCAGCTATACCATACGGTATTAAGGATCAGCGACCGAATTCGTCGTCATCCTGATCCCGCAGAAGCGGGAGAAGGATCTCTGTTCGAGCCGTCGCCGCAATGAGCATCATCCAGAGGTCGCCAGCACACAAATGAAACACGAACTCATCCACGACTGGAACACCTACACCGGCGCGGAAATCCCCACCACGCGCCACGTTGCCCTGAATGACGAAACTCTCCGCGACGGCCTGCAAAATCCCTCGGTCCGCGACCCCAGCATCGCCGAAAAAATCGAAATCCTGCACCTGATGGAATCGCTCGGCATTGACACCGTAAATATCGGCCTGCCCGGCGCCGGCCCGCGAGCTTACGCCGACACCGAAGCCCTCGCGCGCGAAATCGTCACGTCGCGGATGAAAATTCGCCCCAACTGCGCCGCGCGCACGCTCAAGAACGACATCCAGCCAATCATCGAAATTTCCGAAAAAGTTAGCCGCCCCATTGAAGCCGCCACTTTTCTCGGCTCCAGCCCGATTCGCCGCCTCGTAGAAGACTGGACCGTTGAGCACCTCCAACGCACCACCGAAGACGCCGTGAAATTCGCCACCTCCGCGGGCCTGCCGGTGATGTACGTCACCGAAGACACGATTCGCACCGACCCCTCAACGGTGATCACGTTGTACTCCACCGCAATTCGTGCCGGTGCGCGCGCCGTGGTGCTCTGCGACACCGTAGGCCACGCCACTCCGCGCGGAGCCTACCATCTCGTAAAGTTCGTAGTAGAAGAAGTCGTAAAGCCATCCGGTGAAAAAATCCGCGTGGATTGGCACGGCCACAATGATCGCGGTCTCGCCATCGCGAATTCGCTAGCCGCGATCGCTGCCGGCGCCGACCAAGTCCATGCTGCCGCGTTGGCCCTGGGCGAACGCGTCGGCAACACACCGATGGAATTGATGCTCGTAAACCTGCGCCTGCTCGGCCTGATCGAGCAGGATCTCTCGAAGCTCAAACAATATTCCGAAGCCGTCTCGAGAGCCACGCACACCCTGATTCCGCCGAATTATCCGGTCGTGGGCCGCGACGCATTCCGCACTGCCACCGGGGTTCACGCTGCAGCCATTGTGAAAGCCTACAAAAAGGGTGACCAGGAACTCGCCAACTCCATCTACAGCGGCGTCCCCTCGCATCTTTTCGGCCTCGAGCAAATCATCGAGATCGGTCCGCTGAGTGGCCGCTCCAACGTGATCTACTGGCTCGAAAAGCGCAGCGTCCCGGCCACAGACGAACTGGTAGAACGCATCTTCGCCGCCGCAAAACAAGCCGAACGCATAATGACCGAAGAAGAAATTCACGCGATCATCGCCTCCACCCCAGCCCCAGCCAAAAGTCGCTAGTTTTTGCTCACGCCTGAATCCTCTCGCCAGCGTGTACAATGTTCACGTCCAGCGCCGGAACTTGCCGAACGAATCTCGTGAAACTCACACTGATCTGCGGTATCTTTTTAACGATGGCCACACTTTACGCGCGCGCCGCCGGTGACTCGATCGAGAAACTCGCCGACGACCCCGCGTGCGTGCGCGCCCTCGCTTGGATCGAAAATAACGCCGCGTGGCTCACCGACCAGCAGATTCACCTCACCGAAATCCCCGCCCCTGAATTCAAAGAATCCCCGCGCGCTGAATACCTGAAAAAACTTTTCGAAGCCGCCGGCCTGAAAGTTCAGCTCGACAAAGTCGGCAACGTAATCGCTCAACGCCCCGGCTCGGATCCGAACAGCATCATTTTACTCGCGGCGCATCTGGACACCGTGTTCCCCGCAGGCACCGATGTGCGCGTGAAACGCTACGGCAATCGCCTCACCGCTCCGGGCATCGCTGACAATGGCGCAGGCCTTGCCGCGCTAGCGGGCCTCGCGCGCGCTCTCTCCGAATCGCGCATCAGCACAACGAAAACGATCGTCCTGGCAGGCGACGTTGGCGAAGAAGGCGAAGGAAACCTGCGTGGCATTCGCGCGCTCGCGGAAACTTACGGTTCGCGCCTCTCCGCCGTCATCGCGGTGGATGGCGCGTCCACCGAACACATCACCACGCAAGGCATTGCCTCGCACCGCTTCGAAATTGCCATCACCGGACCCGGCGGGCACAGCTGGTCCGATTTCGGCGCGCCCAATCCCATCACCGCGCTATCCCGCGGCATCGTGAAATTTTCCGCGCAACCCGTGCCCGACGATCCGCGCAGCTCCTACAATTTCGGAATCATCGAAGGCGGCACGTCGGTGAATTCCATTCCGTCGCGCGCCGCCGTAAAAGTCGATCTCCGCTCCGAGGACGAAGCCGAAGTAAACAAAATGGAACGAACCTTGCGCGACGCGATGCAATCCGGCGCGCGCGAGGAAATGGCTGCAGCGCACGACGAAAACGAAACGCTCCGCGTAATCGTTCGCTCGCTCGGTTCGCGCCCTGCCGGAAAATTGCCGGAGAGCGCTCCCTTGCTCGAAACTTTGCGCAACGTGGATCGCTTCCTCGGCAATCGCTCGCGCCTCGAACGCAGTTCCACCGACGCCAATATTCCGCTTTCGCTCCATATCCCCGCCGTATCGCTCGGCGGTGGCGGAAAAGGTGGCGGCTCGCACACCACCGCAGAGTGGTACGACGCCAGCGGCCGCGAACTGGGGCTGAAGCGCCTGTTCCTCGCAACCGTCGCGCTAGCCGGAGTTCAACCGTAGAATGTCCCGCCGGTTTCTCCTGACTTTTTTCATAGGCATCACATCCGCTGCGACACTGATCGCCGCGCGTGTCGTGAATTCAGTCGCCGATTCTTACGTTGGAAAATCCGGCGCTGCACCCAGCGCGCAAGACCCCGCGACGCTGTCTCCGGCGCAAGGTCCCGCCGATCTAGTCCTCCAGAATGCTAAGATTGAAACTCTGGACTCCGCCCACGAATGGGCCGGCGCTGTCGCGATTCGCGGCGAATTCATCGTGGCGGTTTCTTACATCACTCGGGATACTTGGGACCTGCAAGAAGCTTCCGCCGCCGATGCTCCGGAGATCAAACCGTGGCTCGGCCCCAACACCCGCGTCATTGATATGCACGGCGCGTTCGTCATGCCCGGTTTCAACGATGCCCACGTGCACATAGGGAAATCGGCCCTCGCCAAGCTCTCCATCGATTTCACCGGGGTACAATCGCTCGCCGAATTCCAGCAACGCATCGGCGAAAACATAAAAGAGCGCGCCCCCGGCGAATGGATCACCGGCTTCGGATGGGACCAGACGCTCTGGCCCGGGCGTCGCGATCCCACGCGCGCCGATCTCGATGCCGTTTCCACCGTGCATCCCATGTTTTTCACGCGCGTGGATGACCACGTCGCCGTCGCGAATTCCCTCGCGCTGAAAATCGCCGGCGTAACCCGCGGCACCTCCGAACCGTCAACCGGCCACATTGTTCGCGATCCGCAAACCAACGAACCCACGGGCTTGCTCCAGGAGGGCGGCGCGCGGAACCTTGTATTCTCCAAAATCGCCGCGCCATCTTCGGCCGAGCGCCGCCGCGGCATCGAACTCGTCCTTGCCGACGCCGCGCGCAACGGCATCACTTCTATGCAGGACATTTCGTATCTGGAACTCAGCAGAGACGTCGCTTACGCCAAGGAAAATTTCCTGATCTATCAGGAGCTGCGCAAAGAAGGAAGGTTGACCGCGCGCATCACCGAGATGCTGGATTTCACGTTGCCGGTCCCGAGGCTGGAAGCGCTTCGCAATGAATGGGGCGCAACCGACGCGTGGCTCAAAACCGGCGCGCTGAAAGCTTATCTGGATGGCTCGCTCGGTTCGCGCACCGCTGCAATGCTCGCGCCTTACGCAGACGCTCCAGCCACCTCGGGCCTGCTGAACGTGGCTCCGGCGACCTTCACTGCGATGGCGATCGAACGCGATCGCGCAGGCTTCCAGCTTGCCTTTCACGCAATCGGCGATCGCGCGAACCACGTCGCGCTCGATGCCTTCGCTGCAGTCGTCGCCGCCAACGGTCCGCGCGACCGCCGCGATCGCGTCGAACACGCGCAAGTCGTCGCGCCCGATGATCTTGCACGATTCGGTCAACTCAATATCGTCGCGTCCATGCAACCGTCGCACCTGCTCGATGACGCGCGCTGGGCCAGCGACCGCCTCGGCCCCGAGCGCTCCCGCGGCGCATACGCCTGGCGCACCATGGAACGAAATGCTGTGCATCTCGCGTTTGGCACGGACCACCCCGTCGAACCGCTCAATCCCCTGCGTGGGATATACGCCTGTGTCACGCGCGAGCTGCCCCAAGGCAGCGCACGCTGGCAGCCACAGGAAAGCTTGCCGATAAAAGATTGCCTGCGCGCCTACACTGCAGGCTCGGCCTACGCGGAATTCGAGGAAAAACGCAAGGGCACAATCGCCCCAGGAATGTTTGCGGACCTAGTGGTGTACACATCCTTCCTGAATCGCGGTGAACCGCGCGATCTGCTGACGCGGAAAGTAAGAATGACGATCGCCGGGGGCCGCATCGTCTACGAGCAGCCCGAGCCTGGCCCCATCCACTGAGTCGGCGACGCAATTCGCAGAGGCGCGTATTTCGTTGGCGTTATTTCAAAACTTCCACCCCCTGTATCTCCCCGTCGTAAGTCTTCCCCTTCACCGTAACAAACGTAATCTTCACCTCGCGCCCCTTCAGCTGCGTACACGGCTCGAAATTCCCTGCGTCGAACGCCACGTCCTGCTCGAACTGCACTCGCGCCGCGTCCCGCGCATGCAAGATAAACGCTCCATTCCGCGCATCTAGATTCAAAGTTAGCTCGTGCCCATTGCATAGCACCTGCGTCACATTGCCTTCAGTCGCGGTCTTCACCGGGTCGCCGTGCGCTCCCTCGACGCCCAGCCGCCGCGCTCCCCCGGAATTCGCCGAGCCGTCACCGCCGCTACCAGCTGTCAGCACCGTCAGCAATTCCACCTCGCCCATTTTTCCATTGCTGCCCAGCGGCTGATATTCAACCTTCACGCGCTGGCCCTGGATCGCCGTGCACGGATTAAACGGGCCGCTCGGCCGTGTCGTCATTCTTATCTGGTATTGCGCGCCGGGCTTGACGCGCAAAGTCATCGTCCCCGCTCCTGTGTCCAGTTCGAATCTCAACCCGTTCATGCAACTCAGCTTCGTCACCGTGCCGGTAGCTTCGCGCAGAGGTGCGGCCTTTTCCCCGTTGCCGTCAATCGACTGCGTACGCGCACCGCCTTGCGAATCTCCGGGCGCACTCGTCACTGAACTCGAAGCCGACGAAGTGCCCGCTGAAGCGTCCAACGACTGCCGCACCGCACCAGACTCCCCCGCATCAGAATCGCCTCGCGAGTACTGCTCCAACTGCAGCAGAAACGTCAAAAACCGGTCGGCTTCGGCCCGCTCGGCGGGATTTGTAGCGTTGGTCCGCGCGTGCGCAGCAAAGTTGCGCGCTTCCTTGTAACGATGCATTCGCGCCAGCACTTGCGCCATATCAATCTGATAATTTGTGTTTCCCGGCTCCAGCGTCTGCGCCGTCTGCGCGAATTTTAGCGCCTCCGCCAGATTCTCTCCTTGATTTGCCAGATACACGGCCAGCACGCCATAGGGCGGCGCAAATTCCGGGCTGATCGCGATCGCCGCGCGCAAGTCTGCCTCCATCTGCGCGTCATTGCCCACGGCGCCGCCTTGCGTGGAAGTCAGGTACGCACGCAAAAATCGCGTCAAAGCATTTTTCGGATTCAATTCAATCGCGCGCGTGAAATCGGCCAGCGCTTCCGCGTTCTTGTGATCTTCAAACTCCGCGAATCCCAGATACTGATATCCAAGCGCCAGTTTCGAGTCGGCCTTCACCACCTGCTCCAGAATCGTGATGGCGTCCGTTGACTTTCCGCGCACTGCCGCGAATCCACCGCGATATGCATCCACCTCGGGTTGGGAAAGTTCGCGCACCTGCAAATTCCCAGCCGCGATTTCCGGAGGCGGCGGCGCTTTAACGTAATAGAACGCAGAGTTCCGGATATAGACAAACAGCGCCTCCTGTAGTTTTTTTAGGTCGCCGAACGCTTGCGCGGCGGCCTGCTCCTGTGTCGCTCCGTTCGACAACGCGCTCAGGTATGCCTGCAGTATCGGCCGGTGCGCCGACTTGTCGCCCACCATCAAGTAGTGCGTCAGCGCCCACGATTCCGCATAGAAAACCGAAATCTTGTTCTGTTCGTTATAGTAAGGCGAGTTGTGATCTACCTGGAACAGCACGTCCAGCGGCATCAAGCCGCCCTGCTTCAACTCGAGAATCAAATCCTCATCCGGCCGTCCCAGGCCCACTTCCGAATCGCTGATCTGCGTGCTGCCGTAAAATTCCGCTAACCCTTCGGACACCCACACAGGCAAATTCGGAAAATAAGGCGCCGTCAGCGAGTGAAAATATTCATGGTAAATGGTGTTGTAGGGATTTGATCCCGGAGCATCCAGCTGCACGACCGCAAAATATTGATTCATATTGTCCAGAAACATTCCCGCAGGATGCGCGTGGCCCTTGGCCCAATATTCCGGCAGCAAGGCCCTTACGGAATCCTCGTCCTTCACGGCCATGATGGTTATCGTCGGGCTCTCGTGCCTGCTGGCAAACACCAACTCACGGCGAAAGACCGCGCGAACCTGCTCGAAACGGATCGCCGTCTTGCGCGCCTGCTTTTCACCCGCGTTGCACACCACGATGAAATTCGGGCTGCGGGCCTCAAACCACGTTTCGTGTTTCGCGCCGGACATGGGAGTAGCTAGGGGACTGGCCAATAGAATGGCGACGCAGAGAAAGGCAAGTAGAACTGCGGTTAATGGGCGGGTCATTGGCAGCACCTTCTGTACTATACGTCGCCGCGCCCGTCAATAAACCTGGCTCCGCAGGTTGCACGGCGTTTCTCGTGTTGTCACCCCCGCCCGCAGCGCATAAACTCTTCCGTCCATGCTCAGCAAACATTTCCGCGCCGATCTCGCTCTGGGATTCACCGCGCTCATCTGGGGCGCCACGTTCGTCGTGGTGAAAGACGCGCTCGCCGACGTTTCCGTCTTCATGTACATCGCGGTGCGTTTCGCGCTCGCGGCCGTGGTGATGGCGATTTTCTTCCGCCAATCGTTACGCGGACTCAAGCGGGGCTCCATCTGGGCCGGCGCGCAAATCGGCTTCTTCATGTTCGCCGGCTACGCATTTCAGACTACCGGCTTGCAATTCACTTCGCCCTCGAAGGCCGCCTTCATCACGGGCTCCAGCGTGGTGATCGTTCCGCTGCTGCTCGCCGTTTTCACTAAGCGCCGTGTCACTGGATGGATCTGGGCCGGAGCCCTCGCCGCGCTCGCCGGGCTGTATTTTCTCACCATTCCGCGCGAAGGATTCGGCGGCCTGAATCGCGGCGACCCGTTGGTCTTAGGCTGCGCGGTGATGTTCGCCGTGCACATGATTTTCATCAGCCGCTACATCGCGCATCACTCGGTAGGCGCTCTCGCAGTAGTGCAGGTCGCCACGACGGCAATTCTCGCTACCATCGCGTTGCCACTGCTCTCCGTCACCGGCGTCGAACACCCGCGCTGGGTCTGGAGCGGCACGCTAATCTTCGCCGTGCTCATCACCGCCCTTGGTTCCACGGCCTTCGGATTTTCCGCGCAAACCTGGGCGCAGCAATACGCCTCGCCCACTCACACCGCAATCCTGATCAGCCTCGAGCCAGTCTTCGCCGCGCTGACTTCCTGGCTACTCGCCCGCGAACACCTAGGCGCCCGCATCCTCCTGGGTGCCGCGCTAATCTTCGCCGGCATCCTGCTGGCCGAACTAAAAGGCCCCGCCGCAATCGCGCCGGAATCTCCCGAGCCAGTAATCCGCGCCCCGGAATGATCCGTCACCGGCAAAAGTAGCGACTGCGACAAATCCGTATGGAGTGCGGCGGCTTGCTGCCTTTGCTAGCCCGCGACACAAGGAGGCTCGCCCACGCGAGGCTTGCCTTGCGCGCCCCAAAAACGCCGGCCCCGAGACAGTAGCGCAGGCAAGCCTCCACAAAGCAAGCTGCGCCCGCCCAGACCTACAGATTTAAACGAATGAATTGCGCGAAGGAAAAACTAGTTGTGCCGTGCCGACTGCGGCGATTCGCTATGATGCTTCACGTCTACAGCCTCATACATCGCGGGATGCTTCAGGTTCGTAGCTTCAAACGCAGAAATCCGCACTTCATGCACCAAAGTGAGCCCAATATCGTCCAACCCCTTCAACAAACAATCCCGCCGGAACGGATCCACCTCAAACGAATAGCGCAACCCAGCGTCATCCGTCACTATCTGCTGTTCCAGATCCACAGTAACGCGATAACCTTCCCGTTTCTCTGTCCGAGCGAAAAGTTCATCAATCTGTTCGTTCAATAAAGTCACCGGCAAAATCCCATTCTTGAAACAATTATTGTAAAAGATGTCCGCATAACTCGGCGCCAGAATCGTGTGAAATCCGTAATCCAAAATCGCCCAAGGCGCATGTTCGCGGCTCGACCCACAACCAAAATTCGCACGCGCCAGAATCACCGACGCTCCCTTATAACGCGGCGCGTTCAATACAAATTCCGGATTCGGCTTCTCTCCCGGCAAATAACGCCAATCATAAAAAAGCACGCGCCCATATCCTTGCCGCGTCTGCAACTTCAAAAATTGTTTCGGCACCATCTGATCCGTATCCACGTTCACGCGATCCAGCGGCGCCACCAGTCCCGTATGCTTGATGAAAGGTTCCATCGTCACTCCGCTCCGTCCACATTATTCCACTTGCGGATGTCCACGAAGTGGCCTTCAATCGCCGCCGCAGCTGCCATCTCCGGACTCACCAAGTGCGTGCGCCCGCCCTTGCCCTGCCTCCCTTCGAAATTTCGATTCGAAGTACTCGCCGACCTCTCGCCGCTCAGCAGTACGTCATCATTCATCCCGATGCACATGCTGCAGCCGGCATCGCGCCATTCAAAACCCGCCGCGACAAAAATCCTATCCAGCCCCTCGGCTTCCGCTTCCGCCTTTACCACGCGCGAACCCGGCACCACCAGCGCCTGCTTCAAAGATTTCGCCACGTGTTTACCCTCGACCATCCTCGCCGCGGCGCGCAAATCCTCCAGCCGCGAATTCGTGCACGAGCCGATGAACACGCGGTCCAGCGAAATATCTTCCATCGCCGTCCCAGGTTTCAAATCCATATAAACCAGCGCGCGCGCAGCCGCCTCGCGATCCACCGGGTCGCTAAAAGAAGCCGGGTCCGGCACGCGATCAGAAACCTGTGTCACCATCCCCGGATTCGTGCCCCACGTAACCATCGGCGCCAAGTCGCGCGCATGCAATGTTAAAGTCTCGTCGTATTGTGCGTCCCTGTCGCTCGGCAATGTCTGCCAGAAAGCCACCGCCTCCTGAAATTCTCGTCCGCGCGGAACGAACGGCCGCCCTTCCATATATTCGAAAGTGGTTTCGTCCGGCGCCACCATCCCGGCCCGCGCCCCGCCTTCAATGGACATGTTGCACATCGTCATGCGCCCTTCCATCGAAAGTCCGTGCACCGCCTCGCCCGTATATTCGAAAACGTACCCGTTCCCGCCGGCAATCCCGATTTTCCCGATCACCGCCAGAATAATGTCTTTCGCCGTCACTCCGCTCGGACGTTTCCCGGCAATTTCCACCTTCATCGTTTTCGATTTAAATTGCGTCAAGCACTGCGTCGCCAGCACGTGCTCAATTTCGCTCGTCCCGATCCCAAATGCCAGCGCGCCAAACGCTCCGTGCGTCGAAGTGTGGCTGTCGCCGCAAACAATCGTCTGCCCCGGCTGCGTAATTCCCAGCTCCGGCCCGATGATGTGTACGATGCCCTGGTTCTTGCTGTTCATGTCGAACAAATGCACGCCCGTCTCCGCGCAATTGCGTTCCAGCGCTTCGAACTGCCCGCGCGCGTCCGCATCCAGCACCGGCAGCAGGCGATTTTTCGTCGAAACGGAGTGATCCATCACCGCAAACGTCAGCTCCGGCCGCCGCACCCTGCGCCCCGCAGCCTTCAGCCCCGCAAACGCCTGCGGCGAAGTACCCTCATGAATCAAATGTCTGTCAATATAAATTAAGGTAGGCTGCCCCGGCTCTTCGCGCACTACGTGGGCATCCCAGATTTTTTCGTAAAGTGTACGTGCAGCCATTCGTTTGGTTTCCTGCCTGGGGAGCTTCGTCCCGGTACTCTGGATGAGAGCCAGCCACAATCGGCCAGCCAGCATCCATTGTAACAATTCCGTCACCTTCCGCCAATCCCTGCTCGGATCGCGCCGGGCGCATTTGTGCGCGACTTTCTCTCTACTTTAGCTCGGCCCCGCCTGCTTGCGCTGGAGCAGCCATTTGCTTGCGCAGAAGCAACGACAGAAACAACCAAGCATGGAATGCTCATAGGGCAGCACTGGAACCCAGCCTCCAGAAGTTGCCGAATGTCGCGCAGCAGATCTGCGGGCGTTTAACGATCTCAGGAGTCTGAAAATGATACAAACCACATGGCGAGACTTTTACGGAGCAGCAATTCTTGAACTTGACCGCTCGCTCCTCAAGGTTCGCCTGCAAGCAGCCGAGGATTCAATTAACGCCCGTACGTCAGATGCCAGAGCCTCTCGCCGGGAGCGAAGGGAATTGGCTGATGCCCTCTGGACATTGCAGCAGCTGAAGAGGGTGGACCGTAGACTTGTTCCCAGTGGGGTCGAGAGCGCGCGAGAATTACACTGAGCGCGTGCGCTCTCGGTTCCCGCACGCAGCATGCTCGGCGTTTTCCGAACGTCCGAGTACGCGACCGACGCACCGGCCTGCGCATCACGCCGGGTGGCACATGATTCCACGGCGTTTCCGGGAACCGCAATGACTGCGACACGAGCAACGCAGGCCGTAATCGCCCGTAAGCTCTTCTCCCGGTCTGATTTTTCTGAAACCGTACAGGAGGATTTGCCGGCAAAATGTGCGCAGCGACGGATTGGGATCACAGCTGTGATTAATAAAGTAGATTGACCAACTTCCATGCGAAGACCGCATGCCGCAAGCCTTGGTGAAGGGGATTGCACCTCCATCCCCTCCGCCAAGGCCTCGCTGCGTTAGCACGTTTTCAAATCTTCGGTTATCCTACAGGCCGAGGAGGAATCCATGTACGCAGTGAAATTGGAATACCAACACCGCACGAATGGTCTGCAGGGCCGAACGATACAGGTAGACACCGGTTCAATGGCGGCAGCGATTGGCAAAGCCGCCAGGGAATTCTTGAAGAGCTTGGATCGCAAAGAACGATTCGACGCCAACAAGAGCGGATTAACCATTGTCTGCACCAAGGCCTCTGAGGAGACTCAAGACGCGGCCGCCGCAAACGCTTAGAGGTACCCGGCGTCGAGCGACGTCGCGTGACGAGAAGTCCAGCGCGGCGTCGGGCGCCAATCCCGACACGCAATCACCTGGTCGTCGTTGACTTGCCTTTTCGCGCACCCTAATATGTCCAGCACATGCCCGGCAACGATTCTCTTCTCGACCAGACCTTCTCGCACTATCGCATCGTGGAACGCCTCGGTGGCGGAGGCATGGGCGTCGTCTACAAGGCCGAGGATATCCGACTGCACCGGTTCGTCGCTCTGAAATTCCTGCCGGACAACGTCGCGAAAGACCCGCAAGCTCTCGCCCGCTTCCAAAGAGAAGCGCAAGCCGCCTCCGCCCTGAACCATCCCAACCTCTGCACGATTTACGACATCGGCGAAGCCGACGGCAAAGCCTTCATCGCCATGGAATTTCTCGACGGCCAAACCCTGAAACACGCCATCGCCGGCGGCTCCATGGAGCTGGACAACGTTTTCGATCTTGCGATCCAGGTGGCCGACGCCCTCGACGCCGCGCACAGCGAAGGCATCGTGCATCGCGACATCAAGCCCGCCAATATTTTCGTCACCAAACGTGGCCACGCCAAAATTCTGGATTTCGGCCTCGCCAAAGTGACCAGCGCAAAAGCCGTCAGCGGTCGCAGCGCCAGCATGCTCACGGTTGGCGTCGACACCGCGCAACTTACCAGCCCCGGCGCCTCCATGGGCACCGTGGCCTACATGTCGCCCGAGCAGGTTCTGGGCAAAGATCTCGACGCGCGCACCGATCTTTTCTCTTTCGGAATTGTTCTCTACGAAATGGTCACAGGCACGCTCCCATTCCAGGGCGATACCTCCGGCGCGATTTTCGACGCGATCCTGCACAAAAATCCAGTCGCGCCGGTGCGTCTGAACAACAGCCTGCCCCCCGAACTCGAGCAAGTCATTTTTAAAGCGATGGAAAAAGACCGCGACCTGCGCTACCAAAGCGCCGCCGAAATGCGCGCAGACCTAAGACGCCTGAAACGCGACACCGGTTCGGGCCGGGTAAGTTCCGCGAGCGGCTCCATAGCGACCGAGGTGCGCGAATCGGGCTCCAGCGCCAGAATCTCAGCCGCCGCGCAATCCAGCAGCAGCGCCGCACAAACAATCGCGCCGCGACACAGCCTAAAAATTCCCATCCTGATCGCAGCGCTGGTGGTGCTGGCGGTCGTAGCCTTCGCCGGATACAAATTCCTCACCCGCCCCCGCGGCCTGAATCTGCAAAGCATGCAGATCAACAAACTCACCGACAGCGGCAAAGCCACCGGCGTCGCCATCTCTCCCGACGGCCGCTACATCGTCTACGTCCTCGCAGACGGCGAGCAACAAAGCCTCTGGGTTCGCAACGTAGCCACCAAAAGTGACGTGCAAGTCCTCGCGCCGGAGCTGGTCGCCTTCGCCGGTCTCAGCTTCTCGCCCGACGGCAACTACATCTACTTCGTGCGCTCCGACAAAAGCACCGTAAATTTCCGTTACCTCTACGTGATGCCGGTCCTTGGCGGTACCGCGCGCCAATTGATTCGCGACATTGACAGCCCTCTCGCCTTTTCGCCCGACGGCAAGCAGTTTGCCTACATGCGTGGCGTACCGGAACACAGCAGCGTTGAACTGCGGGTCGCTAACACTGATGGCAGCAACGATCACCTGCTGGTTGCCTTGCCCGATTGGCCAGGCTTCATGTTTGGCGCTGCCTGGTCGCCCGACGGAAAAACCATCCTTGCGCCGGGTTTGCACACGGGCAAAAAAACTGAGTGGGCAGTGACCATCGTCAACGTGGCCGATGGCGCGATGAAGGATCTGACTTACGGCGCCGAACAACCTGGAAGACCCGCGTGGTTGCCCGACGGTAAGTCCTTCCTGATTCCGCTGGGGCTCGTCCCGGAAAATCGCGCGCAATTGTTTCTCGTTTCCTTTCCCAGCGGCGAATCAACCCGCGTTTCCAACGATCTATCCGATTATGGTCACGCGCTAGAAATCACTCAGGACGGAAAGATGCTCGTAGCTCTGGAGGCCAACCAGAGCGCGCACATCTGGATCGCGCCCGGTGGAAAAGCCGCACAAGCCAGGCAAATCACCAGCGGCGAAACTCCCGACGATGGCGTCGCGCCCGGTCCCGCCGGCAAACTCTTGGTTCGCAGCCGCGGCAGCGACCTCCAGCTGATGAACTCGGACGGCACCCAGCGCTCCCTGCTGCGTCCGAATCTTCGCAACTACATTTCCATGTCCAGCTGCGGCGATCGCTACCTGCTATTCGATTCCTACGAGGAAAATAAGCTGCGCCTGTTGCGCACGGACGTAGATGGCGGAAACACCCTAGTACTCAGTGAGGATGTATTCAATTCGCAGTGTTCCCCCGATGGCAAGTGGGTGTTGTTTAATTCGGCCCACGAGCTCTACCGCGTTCCCGTCGAGGGTGGTACTCCCGTGGAAATTTTCGCTTCCGAGAGCGGCACCAACGGAGTCATTTCGCCCGATGGAAAATGGGTTGCCTGTGGCTATCAAGAGCATGCGCCCGTTCTAACGTCTAAAATTGCGCTGCTTCCCGCCACAGGCGGCGCGCCCGTGAATACCTTTGTCCGGCCCATCGGAACGAATAAATTACGCTGGTCGCCCGATCAGAAAAGCATCCAATACCTCTTGACCCGCCGCGCCGCCACCAACGTCTGGGAACAGCCGCTCGCCGGCGGCCCGCCGCGCCCAGTGACCGACTTCACCTCAGGCCACATCTTCGATTTCGCCTGGTCGCGAGACGGCAAGCAGCTGCTGCTCGCCAAAGGCGAAGAAACCAGCGACGTCCTGCTCATCAGCAATTTCCGCTAGCGAACGCCGTGCTATTCAATGCGCCGGATAAACGGCCCATCCTTGCTGCCCGGAGTCCGCGCCCCGTGCTCCCGCAAGATCGCCGCGCCGCGACTGGCCGCTTGCTCCGCGCGAACTCGCACGACCATCACCGCGCCGCCCTGTTTCACGTGACTCGCGTAAAATTCCTGTTCGTTGATGTAATCGGGCTGCGTGCCGGAATCATCCCGCACTTGGCGCTTTTCCAGCGCGCCGCCCCCGCCAAATAACCGCGCCATCCAGCCTTGCCCAGCCCCGCCAGACTTCGTGGCAGGTTCACCGGGCGTGTTCGCGGTGCGCGCATCCTCATCCATATTGCTGATCACTTCCACCTGCGAGCCTGTGATGCCCGCGATCTCCAAATCCTGCACCGCAGCCTCCGCGTCCCCGTAACTATCCAGAATTCCGACGATGACAAACTGCATGATTAGGCCCTCCCTGAATCTGCACCGCTCATCAACTGGATTTCCAGCTCCAGCGAACTGCCGCGCTATTTATCCTTCACCGCCAGCGATTTCGAGAACAACCACGGAAATAATTTAGGATCATCGTACGCCTTGTCCCACGCCGCGTGCCGTATCCCGGGAAATTCCGTATAGTGCACGTCGTTGCCGATCGCTTTCATCGCCGCGTACATCCGCTGCGATTCCGTCACCGGCACAACGTCGTCATCCGCACCGTGAAAAATCCACACCGGAGTATTGCCCACTCTCGCCGCCGCGTCCGTATAGCTCTTGGGCTCGTCGGCCGGCGTCCACTGCACCAGCTCCGGATCCGCTTTCAACGCCCCGGCGGGCGGACGAATGCCGCCGCAAATCACGATCAGCGCCGCGAACCGCCCCGGATATTTTTCCGCCAGGTACCAGGTCCCAAACCCTCCCATGGAAAGTCCGGTCAAATAGGTGCGCTGCACGTCGCCGTGAAACTCCTTGATTGCGGCATTCAGCGAAGCAATCGCCAACTCATCCATGGGTGGCTGCATCCACCAGACATTTGGCCGGCACTGCGGCATCACCACAATCGCTGGTATCGTGCTGCGGTTGCTGCGGATTGCCGTCCCGATGCCGACATCCGTTTCTTGCAGGCCGTCGTCGCCGCGTTCGCCTGCGCCATGGAGGAACAAAATCACCGGCCATTTCTGATGCGGTGTCCAGGTATCCGGAACGAACACCTGATACTTATATGTCGCGCCTTGCACCGTGATCGTGCGGTCGAGGAATCCAGTTTCGTGACTTTTTGCGTGAGCCGGAACCGCGATCGCCAACCAAAAAACAAAAAGCCCAAGAACTTTTCGCGATGCCACAGGCACGAGTCCCTCCGAACTCCAAACTTTAGCATGACTAATCGGCAATCGTCCGCGCCGATCCTCGCTTTCGAAAGCAACGCGCCATCGTCATCTCCCCGCGCATCGTCGCAACCGCCCATCTCTGTTAAGCTGCCAGCGCCATGCATTCCGAACGGCCAGCAACCGCCGCCAACGGCCCCCCGTCTAACGCAGTGATGGGACGCCGTCTGGAACTCGACGCCGCGCGCGGACTGATGCTCGTTTGGATCACCCTCACGCATTTGCCCACAGCCGCCAGCGCCTACGTCAACCAACCGTTCGGTTTCGTCTCCGCCGCCGAAGGGTTCATTTTCCTGTCCGCGCTTTTCACCGGACGCATTTATTTCCGCCTCGCCGAGCACGACGGCTACCGTGCCATGGAGCACCGGCTGTGGTCGCGCACCGTGCGCCTGTATTGTTATCACGCGCTGCTGTTGGCCTTCGCATTACTGGTCGCAGTGCCCATCGCCGAAGGTGGCAATCGCCCCGGCCTGCACAATCTTCTCGATTTTTATTTCATGGCTGGGCCCAAACGCTCCGTCATCGAAGCATTCCTGCTGATCTATCGCCCGCCGCTGCTGGATATCTTGCCGATGTACATCATCTTTCTGATGTTCACTTCCGCCGCGCTCCTGCTCGCGCGCAGAATCGGATGGAAGCCCATCCTGTGGACCGGTTTCTCCCTCTGGGCGCTCGCCCAATTTGGCCTGCGCGCCGACGCCTACAAAGTCGCGTCGAAAATTATTCCCGCACACATTCCTCTGAACGAGATGGGTTCCTTCGATCTATGGGCCTGGCAATTTTTGTGGATCGGTGGCGTTTGGCTGGGAGTGCGCTGGGCGCAAAATAATCTGCCCATCGAAAAGTGGGCGAAGCGCGTAGTAATTCCCGCGGCCTTGATCGCTGTGGCGTGTTTCATCGTCCGTCGCGCCATTGAGCACGGTCTGCAGCTCGGCCCCACCGAATTCCTCTTCGACAAATGGCACCTCGGCCCGCTACGCTTGCTGGATTTCGCCGCGGTCGCCATGCTGCTGATCGTCACCCAGTCGCTGTGGAAGTTCCTGGCGGTGGGTCCGCTGGTCTTGATGGGTCAATCATCGCTGCAGGTATTTTGTGTTCATCTGCTCTGCTGCTTCGCCGGACTGACGCTGCTGGGCAACGCATCCATAATAAGCGGCTGGAAGCAGATCGCGCTATTGAGCGGAACGTTAGCCGCCATGCTGCTCACCGCGAAAATATTCGCAAAAAGCGAAGCCAAGCACGAACGCAAACCGCAGACCGAAAGCTCTCCCGGGCCACACGCACCGGTCGAGCAGGCAAGGTATGTGTCCTTGGAAAGGGAATCGAAAGAAGCGGAACATTCCCGCTGATGATGGCCAGCCTCCCGATTCTTGCCAGAATCAATCATTCGTCGCGCACAGCCAGGGCAATCTCGCCTGTTTGCTTAGCGCGTGATTCGTCCAGGCGGCCCGGGTTCGTTTGGTCCCTGCCAAACTTGACCGCGCTCAGGCTCTGCTTCTTGAAGCTGTATACTCGGAGCGAGGTCCGATATCTTCTGGAGGAAGCCTTCGATGTCGATCAGCTTGGGCAACGAATGCAGCAGACGGCTGGGCGCTGCGGCGCTGGAAGGAATGCGTTGATGAAGGCGTAGCTCAGCCTTAATGGAGTCGCTACACCCCCGGTGCGCATCCGACCGGCAGGCGTGTCAGCGTTCGGAGAACAAAATCATCGGAGCTGCGTTTGCTTTGACCGGTCTTGTTGCTGCGTATGTTTTCCTTGTCCTTGCGATTGAAGAAACAAAGCGTAACGGAATACTGTGCCAAAGTCCGTTTTCACTCCTGATATTTTCCGCGCTGCTCTACTGGGGAGTTGGGATCCTTGTCACGGACCTGCGTGATGAGAAAACAACGCGCGTCGGTGCGGAAGACAGTCTGTGGTGGACCGGAAAGGGGCTCGCCTTCCGTTATGGATTGTGGACCGCGATCGCATTGATGCTGATTGCTTGGTACCTATACCCACGTTCCATCGGCGTGTCACCCTTCTAGATATAAATCCAAAATCGCTTTTGGTACCGCCGGCGTCCCGCCGGCTCGGTTGACGTCGCAGCTGTAGCGGCCTTTCTCTGCGTTCTCTGCGTCGCTGCAATAATCCTTCGGCGGTGCTTCACGGCCAAAAGAAAACCAATCTCTCGATGAACGCGCCGCCGCTACTCGTAATGCAACGCCACCATCGGATCCACGCGCAGCGCGCGCCGCGCCGGCACATAACAACCTAGCGCCGCCACCAGCACCAGCAACAACGACGCCGACACATAAGCCAGCGGATCCTGCGCCCCAGTATTCACCAGCAGACTTTCGCAAGGAATCGCGAAAGCCCCGCCGCCAGCGCCACTCCAAACACCAACCCCGCCAACACCAATTTCAATCCGTGACCAATCACCATTCCAAAAATATTCTGCTTCTGCGCGCCCAACGCAATCCGCACCGCGATCTCGTGAATCCGCTGATTCACGGCATAAGAAATCACGCCATACATTCCCACTACCGCCAGCAGCAAACTCAATCCGCCCAAGGCTCCAGCAAAAGTAGCCGCCGTGCGCATAAAGAAATATCCGTTGCCACCCTCGAGTGACTTCGTCATTGGCATCACATCAAATACCGGAAGATTCGGATCCAGCGCATGGACCTGCGCCTGCACCTCGCGCGCGATGTCGCCCGGCAGGCAATGAGCTCCGTATATGCAACACGCGCACAGAAGAATAATTCTGCGTCAGCGGCACATAATAATAAGGCCCAGGATCCTCCGCGATAAACACGCCCTTGCTATATTTCGCCACGCCTACCACTTCGATGTGCGGCGCGTCGTCCATCCCACGCCGGAAGTGATGCCCGATCGCGTCCTGCCCCGGCCAAAGTTTCGCGGCGAAGTATTCATTCACCACGGCCACCCGCTGCGTCGTGCTCTGGTCGCGCTCATCCATCGCCCGCCCGCGGATAATTTCAATTCCCATCGTGCGAAAATAATCCGCGTCCACTTTGTTGAAGCCCACCGTCGGCACCTGGCTCGCCGGCACGCCGCGTTGCGATTCGTTCCACAGCGGATTGCGCCCCGCCGTGTAGTAACCCATCGGCACAGAATAAGCGAACGCAGCGGACTCCACTCCCGGCAAAGCGCGCACTCGGCTGCCCAGCTCGCGATAAAAATTCGCGCCGCGCTGCTGGTCGTACCCCAATTCGTGCACGTCCATCGTCAGGTTCAGCACATGCTCCGGCTTGAATCCCAGATCCGCCTTCTGCGCATGCTGCAAGCTGCGCAGGAAAAGTCCCGCCATGATCAAGACCACCAGCGACCCGGCCGTCTGCGCCACCACCAGCGCGCTGCGCAAACGGTTCCACGTCATCCCGCCCGTCATTGCTGCGACCACTCTCCCGCAACGTGTCGTTCAAATCAATTCGCGTCGCGCGCCATGCCGGAAGCACTCCCGCGAGTAGCCCGGAAGCCGCGGCCAACGCAGCAACGAACAAAAACATGTGCCAATCAAAAGCTTGTGTCGTACGCAAAGCCGTGTCGCCCGGCAGACGAATGCTCTCCACCCACTTCATCAACCACGCGCCAATAAATGCGCCACCCACCGCGCCCAACCCGGAAAGCAACAAACTCTCCGTAAGCAACTGGCGAAACAGCCGCAGCCGCCCCGCTCCCAACGCCGCGCGCACCGCCATTTCCTTCGCGCGAATCGAAGCCCGCGAAAGCAGCAGGTTCGTCACATTCACGCACGTCACCAGCATCACCAGGCCCACCAACCCCATGAACACCGAAGCAATCACCGGCCAGAAGCTTGCCGACGCCGCCTCCGGCCGCGCCAGCTTTTCCGGAACCAAATCCATCTTCAGCCCCGCATCCGTCTGCGGATATGCGCGCGCCAGATTGTCTGCGATCGCCTGCAACGCAGCGCTAGCCTGCGCCATCGAAACGCCAGGTTTCAAATGTGCCAGCACACGTAATTGCCGCTGCGTGCGATCCGTAAGAATGTCCACCGACCCAGCGCTGCTTGCGAACATTCCCAGCGGCGCGTATGCGTCCGAATCCACAATATAAAACGTCCCGAAAAATGTTTTGGGCGCCACTCCCACAATCGTCACCGGCTGCCCGTTTAAATTCACGCTCTGGCCCACCACCGACGGGTCTCCGTTGAACCGCCGCATCCAATACGCGTAACCCAGCACAATCACCGGATCCGCTCCAGCCGTTTCACCCTCACTCGGCAAAAAAAGTCGTCCCAACGCGGGCTGTACGCCCAGCGCAGAAAAATAATTCCCCTTCGCGAACGTCACAAAAGCGCGTTCGCTGCGATTTCCCGTGCTCAGCCCTGCGAAATTCACCAGAAACGCGGTCATATCCGACGTCACTTGGCTGTGCGCTTCAAAATCCTGCAAGTCTGCGTTGGAAACCTGGTGCGGAAACGCGGCTTTGGGATCCTCATAGGCCATCACGATCAGCCGCCCCGGGTCTCTCACCGGCAGCGGGCTGAACAGAAACGAATTGACGATGCTGAACACCGCCGTGTTCGCGCCGATCCCCAGCGCCAGCGTCAAAATCACCACCACGCTGAATCCAGGATTCTTCAGCAGCATTCGCGCCGCCACCCGTATGTCCTGAACGATCGTTCCCATGTCGCCTCCAGAATGTTCGTCGAGATCGGCAGCTAATGCAGGAAATGGCCTAAGGCAGCTGGAGCATCTTCGCTTCCATATTGGCCGCTGCGCATGATGCTGATCACAAATGGGTTATCGTGAGTGTTGAGAACCACAACGACCCAGGGTGTCCGCGCGTGGGACGCGCCGTAGCGTGAATGAACTACTGCAATTCGAACAGGGAACGGTACCGCCAAATCCGCGAACAGTGCGGCGTTATGTCTACTCGATTCGCCGGCCAGTATGCACAAGCACCGGCGAGCCTTCGGCAATAAAAGCAGAATCAGGCGCCCGGCGCAGAATTTCGCCGAACTCGCCGCCGTAAAGCGCGCCGCCGTCACCCGTAAACGCGGCGCCAGTGCTCACCCAAACGCGCCAGGGATCGTGCGACACGCGATATTCGATACTCTCGTCCGCGCTCGTCGCCGCATATCCCCAGTAGTGCTCGGTGATGAAGTGCTCGAGCGTGCCTTCGGCCACAGGCGATGGTTCGCCGTGTACCTGCGCGCTCAAACGGAATTGTCCCCCGCGCCACTTCCACCCATATTCCGCCGCAAGTCCCTGCCCACTGCGCGTTATGCGATGCCACATCGGGCAGGAATCATATTTCTCGCCATACGTCAGCCGCGCAAACCGCGCAATCGCCATCCGCGGCACCAACTCGCGCACAAACACCACGCCCCGGCGCACTTCGCCACCCTCGCGACGCCGCACATAAAAACGCAAATTCACTTCTTCGAAATTACTGTAGAAGGGAACGGCGAGGAATCCGTAAAGCCTGGTGCGCAAAAACTGAAACCCCACGAGGCTGACAAACGTCCGGCCTCGAAATGAATCCAGCTCCACGCCGCGGGGAAGTACCGGCACAAAATCTCTGGAGCAACTTCGTAATTCAACATCACCAGATCGCGCCACTCCGCCGACAAAAATACCCGGCGCTCCGTCATCAGTACGCGACAGTGAACCGCTGACCCTGAAAATGTGGTTTTTCGATTTCATCCACGATCGCCACCGCGAAATCTTCAGCGGAAATGTAGCTCTTGCCCGCGCGTCCACTAACAACTGATCCGTTTCCGCGCGATATTTTCCCGTGCGCGTCCCCGGCGCAATCAGCGCCGGCGGACTCGCTGCCGTCCAGTCGAACTCCGCCATTCCTGCTTGGCGATAAACGTCCAGCGCTGCACGATGCGCCAGCGCCACCGCTTTCCACGCCGCCGGAAAATCCGGGGTATCTACCAACTGTACGCCCGATTTCACCTCCAGGCTTCCCGCGCCACTCACCACGATCAATCGTATCGGCTCCACGCGCGTCAGCGCCTCAATCAACGCATGCGCCGCCTTCACCACCAAATTCGGGTCGCCCTTGCCGGCTCCATAAGCGCTCACCACCACGTCGTGATCCACCGCCGCCGTGGCGATCGTCTCGGGCTTGAAAATGTCGCCCGTGTGATAATCCAGTTCCGCGCGATGCTCACCGGTTCTTGATGTGTCGCGCACCAACGCGGTCACGTGCTCTCCGCGATTCAGCGCTTCATGCAGAATGCGCTGCCCAATCATTCCGCTGGATCCAATGAGCATTATCTTCTTCATAAAATGGACCATCGCTCCGGCGCCCGCTTCACACCAGCATATACGATTCCGGGAATAGCGAGTCGGTTATAATTTCGTGAGGCGGAAATCACGCTCGAAAAACGCCAGAAGGGAATCGCGCGTTAAGCCAATCCCGCTTCCGCTTCGGCTGATCGTCGCATAGGTGTCAAAAAGCGGCGCAATCCCAGTCAAGTGCAGCACGTTGTGCACGCGATGATTTAATCCCACCAGCGCCAGCTTCCGCCCCGATTTGTGGCACGAAACAAAAGCGCGGACCAGCGCGCCCACCGCCATCGAATCCACCATGGGCACTTCGGTCAAATCCAGAATCAACCGCGGCGCATCCGCCGTCGCCACCGCGTCCACAAAAATCCCCGACGCCGTGGACGTGAACGCCCCCTTCAATTGCAAAATCTGCTGCCCTGCACGGCTGCTCGGCTGCGCTACCACGTGGAACGTTTCAAGCGACATGCCGCGCATTCTAGTCCACTTTCGCCGCGCGAAGCAACGAACCTGCCGCGCGGTTTCGTTGCGCTCGACCGATTTGAGTACGCCGCCCGTCCACCAATAATCACCACTTGGAATCCAACATATTTCCGATTTATATTGCTCCGGAAAATCCCTCGCATCATGCTCCGGCCAGGCGCTGGGATAAAGTGGGCGCATGAAACTACCCATAATTGCTCCTTTGCATGCTGGTCGTCGCGCTCAGCATGCACCAGCAACGCCGCCGCCGACACGCTTCGCCTCACCACCGGCCAGGTAATCTACGGCCAATTCGTCACGCGCACGCCGGAGGGAATTCAATTCAGCGGGCCAGACGGAGTCACGAATTCATATCCGCCCGGGCTAGTCGCCTCGCTGACGTTTGGACCCGTGCCCACGCCGCCGCCGCAAGCCGCGCAAATGGTCACGCTCCCGGCGGGCAGCGTCATCCTGGTCCAAACCACCGATGAGCTGGACACCAGCTACACTCAAACCGGCCAAGTATTTTCCGCCACGCTCTCCACAAATCTCAACATCAATGGATATGTAGTCGCGCGCATAGGCTCGCCCGTCTATGGCCAGGTTGTACTCGCAAATTCGGCAGGCCGCGCCACGGGCAGATCGAAGCTGGAATCTCCAGTTGACGCAACTGGTCATTGGCGGAAATCCCTATCCCATCATTACCGATACTTTTGACACCCAAGGCAAAAGCTCCGGCCGCCGCTCGGCTTTTCGCTTGTTCGGCGGCGCAGGATTAGGCGCCGCGATCGGCGCCATCGCAGGAAACGCAGGGATGGGCGCGGCCATCGGCGCAGTCGCAGGCGGCGTGGGTTCAGTCGTCCAAAAAGGCAATCAAGTTCAAATTCCTGCCGAAACGACATTGCAATTCACGCTGCAGCAACCTGTAACGCTCCCGGCCCTGCCTTGAATCCAGCGCCGAGCCGTCCACGTAATCTAAATTATGTTTCGGAGGGACACATGAGCAAACTTATGACGCACTATGAGCGTATGAGCGCACTTATGAACATTCGATTCGCCGCATTGGCACTAGCTCTCGCCGCTGCGACAAGCCTCTGCGCACAGGAAACCCACGTCCAGGATCCCGCGCGCAGCAAGGAACTCAATACCCAGGCCTACGTGCAGCTCTTGCGCGCCGACCTCGGCGCAAAAAAAGAGCAGATCGTCCGCGAAACCATGCAACTCAACGATCAGCAATCCGCGATCTTCTGGCCCCTCTATCGCGAATATCAGGCCGAACAAAGCAAGCTCGGCGCCGATAAGCTCGCCGTCGTTGTGGACTACTCCCAGAACTTTTCCGCCATGACCGACGAGAAAGCTGACCAGCTCGCCCAGCGCCTCATGCAACTCGATGAAAAACGCATGGCCCTGCGTGAAAAATATTACGGCATTATGAAGAAATCCCTCATCCCCCGCCGTCGCCCTGCGCTTTTTTCAGGTGGAACACCAACTGCAGCAGATCGTGGATTTGCAAATCGCAATGAACCTGCCGATCATCGAGGGGAACGACTCGAACGAGAAGTAATCGCCGGCTAGCTTTTCGTGGCACAGCCACTCACTCTGGCTGTGCGTCCCGCTTGTAACCGCAGCAAACACGCTTTTGGATTTGCAGCGGCGGGCCTGCAAAGCGGGACCGCCATCGTTCCGGTTATCGAGAAAGTTCGCTTGTTAAGCGCGGAGATACGGGCGGGGATCTACTTAGTTTCTGGTGCAGCAGCAGGCGGAGCAGCAACTCCGGCTCACAGCCTCACTCTCATTATCATAAATCTCAAACACTTTGATCAATCGCGTTAGCTCCAACACTTCCCGCGGATGCTTGTTCAATCCGAACAACGCGAATCCGCTCTTCAAACTGCGCGCCAGTTTCAATCCTTCCACCAACGAAGCCACGCCCGCGCTATCAATGTAATTCACGCCGGACATGTTCACGATCACCCGCTGCTGTCCCTTCTTATTCAATGCGTCCATCAGTGTTTTGCGAATCTCCGGCGAATTGTATAGCGTCACGTCGCCGTTGATATCCACGATGGTTGCGGCTCCGGATTGGCGTGTGGAAATATTCACGAAAAATGGCCCGTGCTGTCTGGTCCCATTGCGGCTACAGACCCGCGACTGTAATCGCGCAAAACGAAGAAACTGTCAATTAATAAAACTACACGGCGCCTGATCGGGTAGGGGCAACCCTAGGCCTTTTGTAGCATCACATCCGTGGATTGAACCACTACCGCAACCGTATCGCCGACCTGCAAATTCATTTCTTCCACGCTACGGCGCGAAATCACGCTTTCACACCTGTGTTCGCCTACTGACACCACCACGTGAGCCATGAGGTCGCCGACCTGCAATTCCTCGATCTTGCCGATCAGTCGGTTGCGTGCCGAAATTCTCATGCCGGGATGATACCTTGCGCGCGAGAACCTGTCGAGGACGAGATTGCACCTGCCATCAAACTTCCAGCCGCGCTTTTTGGGAAGATGCCTTCGTAGAATATTCCAATAACACGACTCCGGTCCCATACACCTTGTGCCCGGTCAATTTCAGCTTCGTCGCTGTCGCCGGCGCCGGAAGCAACGGAATCCCTCCTCCTAGCAGCACCGGAATCACAGCCACTTCCACCGCGTCCACCAACCCCGCGTCCAGAAAACTGCGAAACAGCAAGCCCCCGCCGAAAAGCCATATGTCCTTGCCGGGTTTTGCTCGCAGCGCCGACACCGTTTCTGCTTCTTTCCCCGCCACAATCGTCACGTCCGGGAAGTCGCGCTGCTGCAGCGTGCGCGAAAACACGATTATCTTCATCCCCGGCACCGCCGCCTGTCCATGGTTCGCCATGAACTCAAACGTTCCGCGCCCCACCAGCAAAGTGTCAAATTGCTGGAACAGGGCAGCGAAGTCCATCTCGGCATCGCTGATGATCCAGTCGAACTCCCCCTTCGGCCCGGCGATATAGCCGTCCAAACTCATCGCCACCCGATATCGAATTCGTCGCACCGCGACCTCCCGTATGCTCCTGACTTCCCCTGCGGCGCGATTATCCGCCCCTTGGCAAGATCTGGCAGAAAAATCTCGCCGCGCGCCCGCCGCCGAATACCGGCCAACCGCCTTGCATCCGGCCACATGGCCATCGCCCCCTTCCGCAATATCTTTCACGGCACACAGCGCCGCTAACCGTTGAGAACCCACCATATACTTGCTACCGTTGTCGAGTGTCCTTCCATCCAGACGACCTGCCGCCGCAGAATCGGCGCCGCAGCAAACGCGTCCACGTGCGCATTCCCGTCTTGGTGCGCCTCCAGGACTCCAAAAAGAACTCCGTCGCCGAAAAGACCCACACCATCATCGTCAATTCGCATGGCGCGCTAATCCTGCTAGCCACCAAGGTAAACGTCCAGCAAATCATCCACATCGAGAACGTCAACACCAAGGAAGAGCTCCTCTGCCGCGTAGCCTGCCTGGGCTCCAGCTTCATGGGCAAAACCCAAGTAGCTATCGAATTCATAATGCCAGCCCCCAAATTCTGGCGCGACCGCCCCGCCACCTCCGACCCCGTCTCAACCCCTGCACCAGCCCCCGCCCGCCGCTAAGCCCGATCCCGCCGCCAGCCGTATCCCTGCTACCCAATCGGTGTTACCCCGCGTCAAATGTTTTGCTCCTATGGCGCTAAGAGGCGAACGCATGCGTGCTTCAATGCGATTGGGCTCGAGAGTATCTTGTGGAAATGGTCTTTACCGAACCGCGCTGTTAACCACAGCATCTGCGCTCACGCTCCTTCTCGCCACGCTCACAAGTTGCAGCAGCAGCGCCAAGAACCTGGCAGAAGGGAAGCCACGCCTTGAATTAACCAGCACCAGCATTCACAGCGATACAATCCCGAAGCAATGTACCTGCGACGGCGCCGAATCCTCCCCGCAACTAACATGGTCCGCCCCACCCGCTGGCACACAAAGCTTCGCGCTGATCGCCTACGACAAGGACTCGCCCTTGGGCTATTCCTTCACACACTGGCTCCTCTACGATCTACCCGCTGACAAGCGCGAACTCCCCGAAGCCGTGCCGAAACAACTCCAACTCCCCGACGGTTTGCTCCAAGGCCCCAATGATTTCGAAAAGCCCGGCTATGCAGGCCCCTGTCCTCCCGGCCATTCCGCGCATCGCTACGTCTTCACCCTCTATGCGCTGGATGTAAAACTGAATCTCCCGCCCGGCGTGACCAGAAAACAACTCGAGAAAGCGATCGAAGGTCACGGCCTCGCCTCCGGCGAATTGATCGGCAAATATCAGCACTAACCGGCCGCCGCTTTCCTAGAACCTCAATGTCGGCCAGCAAAACGCTCCAGGTGAGGCTTGCCTCGCCCGCTGTCCGCCATCGACACCACGCGTTACCGAGCCAGGCTCTCTAACTTTCCTGTTGCTTTCCCAATGGAGCTATGTCATCTTCCTGTTGGAAACCCAAATGGCGACGCGATGAAACAAAAAACCGATGTTCCTCAAGGCACGCTCGCATTAATGGTCCTGAAGACCCTCGACGTCCTCGGCTCCCTCCACGGCTACGGCATCGCCCGCCGCATCGAGCAGATCAGCGGTGACCTGCTCGCCGTGAATCAAGGCACGCTGTATCCGGTGCTCTTGAAGCTGGAACAGGAAGGCGTGATCGCGTCCGAATGGGGCGCCTCCGAAAACAATCGCCGCGCCCGCTTTTATCGCCTCACCCGCGAAGGCCGCAAGCAGCTCCAGATCGAAACCGAAGATTGGCAAAAAACAGCCGCACTCATCGGTCGCTTCTTCGCAGCCAAAGCGGAGGACTTGTCATGAAATCCCTGAACTCAGTAAGGCGCTTCGTAACCCGCATGTTCAACTCGGCCGCCAACCGCGCGCACGATGAGCGACTTAGAGAAGAGATCGAAGAACACATCGCGATGCAAACCGCCGAAAACCTTCGCGCCGGGTTATCACCCGTCGAAGCGCGCCGCCAGGCCCTCCTGAAATTTGGCGGTAGGGAAGCCATAAAAGAAGACTACCGGTCCGAGCGCAGCCTGCTTTTGTTCGACAATTTGGCCCGCGATCTGCGCCTAGCTCTGCGCATGTTGCGCAAATCTCCCGGTTTCACCGCCGTGGCCGTAGTGACCCTGGCAATGGCCATCGGCGCGAACGCCGTAGTCTTCGGAGTACTCAATGCGCTAATCCTCCACCCGCTGCACGTCCCGCAAGCAGAAAGCCTTTACGGAATCCAGCACGGCAACGAGCCGTCCTCGTATCAGTCCTATCCCGACTATCTCGATCTGCGCGATCGCAACCGCACCTTTGACGACATAGCTGCCTACGACGCCGCGCAAGTCGGCCTCGACGTCGGCGAAAATCCATCTCGCGTCTGGATCATTCTAGCCAGCGGAAACTATTTCGATGTGCTGCGCCTGCAACCGTTCCTCGGCCGCTTCTTCCACGCTTCCGACGAACACGGCCCCAACAGCGCCCCCTACATCGTGCTCAGCTACTCCTACTGGCACATCCATTTTCAGGATGATCGCGGCGTCGTCGGCCGCGTTGTTCAAGTGAATAAACACCCCTTCACCATCCTCGGCGTAGCCCCGCCCGGGTTCAACGGCACCCTGGTGTTTTTCAATCCCGGTTTCTTCGTGCCCCTCGTGAACCAGGAACAAGTAGAAGGAGCGAACGACCTGAACTCCCGCGGGAAGCGTTTCATCTTTATGACCATGGGGCATCTGCAGCGGGGAGTCACACCAGCCCAAGCCATCGCAGATCTGAACTCGGTCGGTTCCTATCTGGAAAAAACGTATCCGAAAGACGACGATCAAAGAACCTTCACTCTGGCTCGTCCCAGTCTCTATGGCGACTATCTCGGCAAACCTGTCCGCGCGTTCATGACGGGCCTGATGCTCCTGTCAAGCCTGATTCTGCTGGCCGCCTGCGCCAACCTCGGCAGCCTGTTCGGCGCGCGCGCAGCCGACCGCTCCCGAGAAGTCGCGCTGCGCCTCGCGCTAGGAGCGAGCCGCACACGCATCTTGCGGCAACTATTCACCGAAGCCTTGCTGCTCGCACTGATGGGCGGCGCTCTGGGAATCTGGGGCGGCTACCTCCTCATGGGTGGCCTAAGTGCCTGGCAGCCATTTTCCAGATGGCCCATCCAACTACCGGTGAATCCAGACGCGAATGTTTACGCTGTAGCTCTACTCCTCACTCTCGCCAGCGGATTCCTCTTCGGCGCGTTCCCGGTCAGGCAAGTCCTTCGCACCAATCCTTACGAAATCATCAAGGCGTCATCGCGCGGCATCCCTGGCGGCCGCATCACCATCCGGGACCTCGCGCTGGCCGTGCAAATCGCCATCTGCGCGTTGCTCGTTACTTCGTCCATCGTCGCCGTTCGTGGATTGCTTCGCTCGCTGCACAGCGATTTGGGCTTCGATCCGCGCAACGCCATTCTCGCCGACACCGATCTCAGCATGGCCGGTTACAGCGGCGCACGCGTACCGCAAATGCAAAAACGCATGATAGATGCGGTGGCGTTGATTCCCGGCGTAGAGTCCGTCGGATTAATCGACTGGGCGCCACTGGTCAACGGGGGCGCCCTCGGCTCGATCGTCTTCAGCGACGCCACAACAGACCTGCGACGATCGAACGCCGCCGCCGACTCCTATATTTTCGGCATCTCTCCCGAATATTTCCACGCGGCGCGCACCGCCTTGCTCTCTGGCAGATCCTTCACCTGGCACGACGATGAAAATGCGCCGCGCGTGGCCGTCATCAATCAGGAGTTTGCGCGCAAGGTCTTCGGCTCCCCCGCAAATGCCATGGGCAAATACTTCAAAAGGCCCGACGGTACGCGCCTGCAGGTGGTGGGCATCGTCGAAAACGGAAAATATCAGAGCCTGACCGAAGCTCCGCAGCCTACGATGTTTCTCCCGTTCCTGCAATCGCCCTCCACCGCGATGTATCTGGCCGTGCGCTCCGACCGCGATCCCGCGCAACTGGCCGCAGCCATCCGCGCTACGTTGCGAAATCTCGACGCCAGCCTGCCCGTTTACATGGGACCTTGGAATAAGGAACTGGAAACCACTCTGTTCGGCTCACGCATCGCCGCCATAACGCTCGGCGTCATGGGCGTCATCGGCGCGATGCTCTCCATCACCGGCATCTTCGGTATGGCGGCATACTCAGTCAGCAAGCGTTTGCGCGAGCTCGGGATCCGCATGGCCCTAGGCGCCCAACGCAAAGAAGTGTTGCAAGCAGCGCTAGGCCGCGCATTCAAATTGCTCGGCATCGGCTCCGCCGCAGGCCTGCTCCTCGGAATTCTAGCCAGCCGCGTCCTGGCTTCCATCGTCTATCAAGCAACCCCTCGCGATCCGATAGTCTTAGCCGGTGTAGTCGTAGCCATGCTGCTGCTCGGTCTGCTAGCCACATGGATCCCAGCCCGCCGCGCCCTCTCAATCGACCCTGCAATCCTAATGCGTGAAGACTGAACCACCACACTTGCCACTCATCCCGCCTTCGCCCGGTAGTGCGTCAGCTTGCGATAATTGCGCTAGCCAGGATTTCACTGGCCGATGATGTGGCCGGGCTGGATTCGCCTTCTCAACGCTATACTCGGTTCGTAACGAGCCAATCATCTCGCGTATGGATTGCCGTTCGTTTCACCACAGGACTGGCCTTCATTGCATATCAACTCTTGGGAGTAGGACTGCCGGCCGGATTAGGCTGGCTACAGCCAGACTGCTCTGACGCTCGAAAAGAAAATGTCGTGTCGCCCAGCGGAAAAAACAAGGCAGTTTTGACCGAACGTAATCACGGTTTCGCCGCACAGACCTACGCGCCGGTCGACTGGCTCCTCGTCTCTAACACCGCGAAATTGACCGAGTCGGCGGCGAAATTCAGGCCAATACCGTCGTAGCGGGTACGGGAAGTCACGAGGATTTCACTATCGAATGGTTAAGCCCACGAACTGTTCTGATTCGTTGCAAAAGCTGCACAGGAGCTGTTAACGGGGCAGCAGAAGTTCTTGCGCGCCGAACATCGTGGAGTGGCGTCGAGATTTCATAGGTTTTGCATTGGTGTGGGCCGTGGCTCTAGGGTTCACTCAATAGCCGCCAAATCTTGAGTGGTCGTGTAATCCGAAACTGACCCACTGCCAGCGATTCCGCATCCAAGAAATTGGCTAGAGCCTAAATAGAGCTTCCCATTAGAATTACCCTTCCTGCGGTGATCGAAGCAGATTCGCATTGGCTTTTTTCGACTTGACAGCAAGCGATTCTTGTATACTGTAGTGTATAAGAAGAAGGAGGCTGCTTGCAACGCTTACAGTTCTCCGCCCGAGAACGCCGCCAGCGATCGCGCCTGGCGCAGGTGATCCACGGCGCTCGCTTTCTGCGCGGCACTCTCAGCGTGCGCAATGTGCGCTGTGGCAAGGCTGGCTGTCATTGCGCCCGTGGAGAACTGCATGCTTGTCTCTATCTGGTGCGACGCAAGGGAGGGAAATTACGCCAGATGTTCGTGCCTCGCCCCTGGGAAGAGCGCGTGCGGCGGGCCGTCGAGAATCAGCAGGCGATGGAAAAGTTGATCGAGGAACTCTCTGATTTAGAGTGGAAGCGCCTGCGGGAGAGAAAGGAGTAAGCCAGTTCTCCGACGACTGATCCGCTACGCGGAGAAGATCTTTGACCTCGGCGAGGTTCTGGGAGCAGTTTCCGATCAGCGTCTCCGTGCGCGTATTCCTACCGCTGCATTGCTGCAAGCGGTTTTGGTTCTTTACTGGGCTCGCCTGGGCAGCCTGAATGCGCTGGAGGCGGTGGGCGGGGCTTCTTTCTGGAAGCGTTGGCTGGGGAGGGCGCCGGCCAGCGCCGACACGGTGGGGCGGGTGCACGCCGCGCTAGAGAATGAGGGACTGCGCAGAGGGTTGCAGCAGGTGTATCGACGCTTGAAGCGCAACAAGGCTTTGCGGGGTGTGGGGGAATGGGACATTGCCGTGCTTGATGGGCATGAGAACCATGCCAGCTACCGCAGGCATTGCCGGGGATGCCTGCAAAGGACGGTGCGCACCGAGCGGGGAGAGAAGGTTCAGTTTTATCATCGCCCAGTGACGCTGATGCTGCGCTGCGAGAAGATGCGTCTGTTGCTGGATGTGGAAGCGCAGCTTCCTGGCGAGAACGAAGTCGCGACAGCGCTACGCCTGCTGGAGCGTGTGTTGCCGGCTTACCCGCGCGCCTTCCAGTTGCTGCTGGGCGATGCCCTCTATGCGCAGGCACCTTTTCTGAACTTTCTGCTGCGCCACGGCAAGCAGGTGCTGTTGGTTCTCAAAGAAGAGCGCCGCGATCTCTATAAAGATGTTTTGGGACTGTTGCCGTTGGTGGCACCGCAAAAGGGGCAGTATCGATCGCGGGACTGCCTGTGGTGGGATGTGTCGGATTTGACTTCTTGGTCCCAGGTGAGCGTTCCGGTACGGGTGGTGCGCTCGGAAGAAAGATACGAAGTACGCCGCCAGTCTGATAAACAAATATCCCAGGAGAATAGCGCCTGGATGTGGGTGACGACCTTGCCGGCCGCGCGAGCCTCCACCGCGCTGGTCGTGCATCTGGGACATGCGCGATGGGACATAGAAAACTATGGCTTCAATGAACTGGTGAACGGTTGGCACGCCGATCACATCTATAAACACGATCCGCAGGCTATCGAGGCCTTTACTCTGTTGGCCTTCCTGGCCTACAACCTGTTCCATGCTTTCTTGGCACGCAATCTGAAAGCGCATCTGCGCCGCGCCCAGACCGAATCCTTCTGGGCGCGACTCATCGCCGCTCAAATCTACGCCGAGGCCGGAAGACGACTGAGCGCAAGTTCCCCCTGAGAACAGATCTTTCTTTCCGAAATTCGATTTCTGCTGCGCTCTCACCAAAGCAACGGAAGAGTCTTTCTCTGCGGAGTCTTGAGCGATCGAAAAAACCCCTCTGCCAGCTTTCCCGGACGCCAAAACGCTCGCAAGAACCTACCAGGGGATCGCAGCGATGCCCAATCCGCGCAGTTTCCTACACTTCCTCTCGCGGTTGCGGAATCGCTGACCCACTGCCCATCGCCGCGACATCTTTATTAAATCATGCTAGAATGAGTCTTCCGCTCTTCGAGATTTTGCAGTCCTTGCGCGCCTCCTTGAGCGTGTTTGGCGTCCCGGCAGCGCGCGGTCCTGTTTCCTTTCGCGCACGATTGCAGGCTAAGTAAGGGGTTTGCGCTGGTCTTACGCCGAAGCGACGGTTGTGCTGTGCTCGGGGGAGAATCACAATGAAGAATCTCTTTGTCGGCAATATGAGCTTTCAGACCACCGCGGACGATCTTCGCGCGCTCTTCGAGCCCTTCGGCCAACTAGCTCGCGTGCACGTTGCCACCGATCGCGAGACCGGTCGAGCGCGTGGTTTCGGTTTCGTCGAAATGCCCAATGACGCCGAAGCAGCCAAAGCCATCGCAGCTCTCGACGGCAAAGACGTCGGCGGCCGCAATCTGAAAGTAAATGAAGCCCGCCCGAAATCGGAATCCGGCAGTGGCGGTCCGCGCGGCCCACGTGGCGGCAGCGGCGATCGCGGCGGCAATAGCGGAGGTCCCCGCGGCGGTAATAGCGGTGGTGGCCGCAAGGAAAGATTCTCGAACGAGGATTATCGCGAGGTCGCGCGTCAGCCGCGCGAGCCTCGCTGGTAACAGCGCATCCGCGCATTTCGCCGGATGCGAAATCGTCCATAACTTCTACCCCTTCAGGAGATCGTAATGACGACAACATTCAAGAAGCGGCAAAAGGAAATGAAGCGCCAGGATAAAGCGCGCGCCAAGGCGGAACGTCGCCTCGAGAAAAAAGTTGATGGAGTTCCCGGCGGCGTCTCCGACGACGGCATCGCTTGGGACGAAGGCGTCGGCACTCCCGGCGGCCTGCGTGTCCCGGAATTTTTGGATACCCCAGAAGACGGCACCGAGCCCGAGACACAACACTAGAACGAGCCAACGACCCCGAGCCCGCGCGCTCTGACGCTCCCGTCGCAACATACGGATGTCTCTCGCAGTGTCCCTGCACCGCCTCAAGTTCCAACCTCCTCCTTCTGGCTTGTGAATTCGCGGTTGGTAGCGCCGGCGCCCCGCCGGCTCGGTTGCCGTTGAATTTGTATCAGGCTGTTGCCGTTGACTTTTGCTGCGTCCTGAGCGCCTCTGCGGTACACGTCGTTGTCTTTCTCAGATTTTTCTCCGCTTTTACTCCGTCTCCTCTGTGTTAAATTTTTTGGCGTTCTCTGCTCCTCTGCGGTAATCCTTCGCCGTCGCCGCCACCCTTGCCTCGATAAGCAAACCGCAACTCGAGCCCGCTTGCCGGGCCGAATCACGTGATATACTCTGCCTTCGCGCTTTTCACGCGCTTCTATTCTCCGCCGTCCAGGCATCTGAAGATTCGCAGCGCATAAGGAGCACCGGAATGGGTATTGAATTTCAAGAATTATTCAGCTGGATGCGCCGCCGCAAAATCTTCGCCACCCTTCTCGTCGTCTTCACTCTCGCCATCGGAATCATCATCGGCACGCTGATCTCCGGCCGCGTGCAAGCCATGCACGACCAGACCGCCACCGGCGCCACCCTGCTCGCCGTGCCCGATCCCATCACGCTCTCCAACGCCTTCTCCACCATCTCCAAAAAGCTCGGCCCCGCCGTCGTCAACATCTCCACCACGCAAGTGATCGAAAAGCCCAAGGGCGGTAAGCCGCCCAAAAAATTCGGCGACCCCTTCCAGGACTTCTTCGATCGCTTCTTCGACGCGCCAGACAACAGCCCCGACGCTGAACGCAGCCTTGGCTCCGGCGTGATCGTGGACAAAAAAGGTTTCATCCTCACCAACGATCACGTAATTGACCAAGCCACCAAAATTCAAGTTACACTCGACGGCGATTCCACCAAATTCAGCGCCCGGGTCATAGGCATAGACAAAGACACCGACCTCGCGGTCATAAAAATCGACGCCGACCGCGAGCTTCCCCTAGCCAAGCTCGGCAATTCCGACGGTGTGCAAGTGGGCGACTGGGTCCTCGCCATCGGCAGCCCCTTCGGCCTGAACTCGACCGTCACCGCTGGAATCATCAGCGCCAAAGATCGTTCCAACGTCGGCCACCAGTTTCAGCGCTTCATTCAAACCGACGCCGCCATCAATCCCGGAAACTCCGGAGGCCCGCTGGTCAACATGGCCGGCGAAGTGATCGGCATCAACACCGCCATCTACACCGGCAGCCGCGGTTTCGAAGGCGTCGGCTTCGCGCTACCTTCCACCACCGCAATCAACGTCTACAATCAGCTCATCACGAACGGAAAAGTCACCCGCGGCTCCATCGGAATCACTTTCCAGGAAGATCGCAGCAATAATCCCGTGCTCATGAAGGAACTCGGCGTCCCCTACGGCATCGTCGTCGAAGCCGTCGAGCCAGGCAGCCCCGCCGATAAAGCCGGTCTGCAACCCGGCGACGTCATCACCAATATCAACGGCCAAGCCGTGCACACCGGCGCCGATCTCGTAAATCCCATCGCGGAAACCGTCATCGGCCAAACCGTGCAGGTGCGCTACGTCCGCAACAAACAAACGAAAGAAGTCGCGCTCATCGTCGCCGACCGCTCCAAAATATTCCCGCAGGTCGCGCAAGCTGCCGAAGATCAGCCCGGCGAGTCAGACATGCCCGGCCAATTCGGTCTGCACGTCGAAGAACTAACTCCCGATCTCTCGCGCAAACTCGGGATGTCCAAAATCACCGGCGTAGTAGTTACTGAAGTCGAGCCGGCCAGCTTCGCCGAAGACGTAGACTTCGCCCGCGGCGACGTAATCACCGAAATCAATCACGTCCCCATCAACGGCCTGAGTGACTACAAAGCCGAAATGGCCAAGCTCCATCAAGGCCAGGACGTGCTCTTTAAGGTCGCCCGCCACAGCGACAGCGACCGCGTCCTCACCCTGTTCCTGGCCGGCGCAGTCCCGACCATCCTCGCGCAGTAGCTGCTGTGGTTTTCGCATCTGCATTGGTAGGGGCACGGCAGGGGGCCGCGCGGCCCAGCCGATCAACCTCGGTCAGGCCGTCCGAGCCGCCGCGCTCGGTGGCAACAAATCGGTAAACACAAACCCATCGCGCTCCACAATCTCACCCACCGTAACCGGCACTTCCGCGCTAAACATCGGCCCCGCGCAAGCGAACGTATGAAACTCCCCATTTTCCCCGCAAGAATCCACGCACGAAGGCAAATCCGCCAGCAACGACGCGTCAAACCGCCGTCCGGCAAAGCGTCGATCCAACTTCCGCGGGTCCACGCAAGTCAAATAACCACGCAGCCCTCCCGCGATCATAGTCTCCGCCAGCGAGCGCGTCTCGATCCCCCACAAAGGAAATACCGGAGTCATTCCACACAGCGCAAGCTGCTTCTCCCGATAAGCGCGAATATCCTCCAGAAAAAGATCCCCGAAAATCACATGCCGCACGCCCTCGCCCGAAGCCCGACCCATCGCCTCACTCATCGCCGCCTGATAAATCTCATTCGAACACGGCGAAGGAATCGCCACCTTAACCAACGGCAACCCCGCCGCCGCAGCCTGCATCTGCAGCAAACTCTCCCTCACCGCATGCATCGCCACACGCCCATGCGTGCGATTCACAGTCGTCAGTAACGCCACCACCTCGAATTCGGCGGCAAGCCGCACAGTGTGCAGCGCCCAAGCACTATCCTTCCCGCTGCTCCAAGCCAGCCAAGCTTTCGGTCGAACCGCACCATCTCGCGACACAGGCTCATTCGTCATCAATTTCTCCCACCGCCCACCTACCACAATTTCCCCGCGCCATGATACGACCAACTGGTGTTTTCCGCGCATGTCGCAAATAACAGCGAACACCAATCGAACGGCACAAGCCCCCTCCACTTGTACCAAAGTACAGTAACCGTTTGAATCACGACCGGTGTATTGCCGTCACCACCGAACACCAACTCCTCTACTCTATAACTCCAGCCTCTAAGGGGAATTTATGGCGAACTCTTCAGCTGCCGGAAATTCGTACCGCGCAGCTCGCCGTAGCACACGTCGCGATGAAGCTGTGCTCGTCACCGTATCAGGTGTTGACGCGCGCCGCGGACCTTACAGCGAAAAGGTCTCGACGCTCACCATCAGCTGCCACGGCTGTAAATATCCGTCCAAGTACCAAGTCCTTCCCGACGCGCTCGTAACCGTAGAGCTGCATCCGGAAACCAACGGCTCGGCGAAGATCTCCACCCGTGGCCGCGTCAAATGGATCCAGCGCGACCCGGACACCGGCGGCCCTCTCTACACCGCCGTAGAATTCGAAAGTCCGCAAAATATCTGGCCGATTCCCGCGCCTCCCCCAGATTGGCTGCAATTCGCTGAAGAGGAAGCACGCAAACTCGGCCCCGAACCGGTACAAGCGAAGCCGGTAGCAGTCCTGCGCCCTGAAATCGCCCTTGCCACGAAGAAACCCGAACGCGCCAGCATCATCACGGCGAGCGAACCTCCGCGCACGCAGCCTCTGCCCGCGGGAAATCGCGCGATCGCTCCGCTGATGGGCGAGTTTCAGCAGCAAATGGAATTGATGATCTCCGAAGCGGCGGCCACAGCCGTGCGCGAAAAAACCGCTTCGCTCGTAACCGAAATTCGCGCCGGCCTGCGCGACGACGCCAAAACCATTCTCGTCCAGGTCGCCGCACAGCAAGCCGGTGACTGGGCCACGCAATGCCTCAGGCAAATTCAGCGCGCCAGCCAGGAAAGCGCGCAAACTCTGCACTCCAAATGGACTAAAAAGATCGCCGCCGATTTCGGTGAGTCCCTCCAGCGCATCGAGACGCGCCAACGCGAGGTAGAAGTGCTCTCCGAAACGCTCTTCGCCAATTCTCTCGAGCGCCTGCAACGCACGCTCGAAACATTCCACCAGGATGCCGTCGAGCGCCTCGTGGTCCGCCTGAAAGACCGCATGGCCCCGGCCTTCAAAGACGCCAAGGAAGTCGCCGGCAGCCTGGCGAAACGCACCGAGGAGCTGGAAAAATCTGTAGTCGAATCATCCGAAAAAACCGCACTCAAGATCGCAGAAACCTGCGAGCGCCTCGAAAAACAATTTGAAACCGTAATGCGTGCCCGCCTCGACTCTGCTCACGAAGAACTTGAGCGCCTCGCCCGCGGCGTAGCCAGTTCCACACTGCAAAATATCAACGCCGCCTCCACGCGCCACGAAAACGAAGCGCAAGCGCGCCTGCATCAAGACTCCGACCGCGCCGTCGAGAACGCCAAAAAATCTCTGGAACAAAAAGCAGCCGCCACCTCCAACGAATTCGCCAACGAGCTGACGCACTATAGCCGCAGCCACCTCGAATTCGTCAGCGGCGCCATCGCTGAATTAGCCAAGGGAATCGGCAAGCGCACGAAAGACTAGCAGGGAACTGAAGTCGATTCAAAAGCCAGAGGGCTTTGAAGGTCGTAGCTCGGTGTGGGCGTAAAGGCCCGGAAATCTTTGTGGGTTGTGGCCCTAGGTGCCTAGAACTCGGGAATCTTTGTAGTTCGTGGTTCGCAGTGGGTGTGAGGGGCGGGAAATCTTTGTGGGTCGTGGCTTTAGCCAAGACATAATCCACTGAGAATCCGAGCGGCGTTAGCCGCTGAAGTTCCTCTCTTGCAGTGCTCGCACAGATTCTATAGTAGGAACCCCGGACAGCAACAATGCCGGAACCATTGAGAACAGAAATGGAACATCAGCTGGAACCATCAACGGAAGTTCGGCTGCTGCTCGAGCCCACCTGGTGCGCAGGCGCCTCCTGCAACGCCACCGCCGCAATTGACTTCGATGGCCGGCAGTTGTGCCTCGACCACTTTCTCCCAGCCTGCATCCACGAACTGGAAGCGCGCAACGAACGCCTAAGAAATCTCCCGTTCGACGCCGCCGCCACCCACGCATTCAAAGCTTTCGTAACCAATTGCGCCAAGCAAGCAGAAACACTAGCCGAGAAATCAGTAGAAATTACAGCCGAAAATCTGGACGAAGCCGCGCGCTGCACCCGAGCGCAAGCCAAAACCAGCATCCTGGATTTTCTGCTGCGCATCTCCCAACTAAATCAAAAAATCCGCCGCGGCCCCCGCACCAATTCCTCCATCGCCGTCTGGCTGCGCCGCGAAGACCCGCACCAAACCTGGCACGAAGAAACCTGGACGGTCAGCACCAGCCGTCACGGCGCCGCCCTCCTCTGCCGCCGCCCGGTAGAAAAAGGCGGCACGGTAGTCCTCTGCCGCAAAGACAAAGGTTCCCGCGCCACCGCCCAAGTCGTCTACAGCCGCCGCGATTCCGAAGGCCGCAAACAAATCGGCATCCAATTCTGCGACCCCATCAATTTCTGGGATCTCGAATAAACGTTTCCCCAAATCACTTCGACTGTCATCGACTAGCCGGCGGCACAATCCCGTTCATCCGCAAATATTCCACCATCTGCCCGTAATGATCGCAAGCGTGCGCCACGCCAAATGTAGCCAGCCGCAGTCGCGTGGACTTGCTATGCTGCGCGTTCTGCAACATGTTCTCCGCGGTCAACGTAGCCGCGGCCTTGTGCCCCAGCGCAAAAGAATCTTTCAAGAATGCGATGATCTCAGCCTTGCTCTTCAAATTCTCAGGACCGTTTTCTTCGCCCTTCCAACCTTCCGGCACCTTGTCCCCTGTAATCGGCGACCAAAGGTAATAATTCGAAATAGCCACATGCTTTACCTGCAACGCAAACGTGCGCACGCCTTTGTACTCGCTCCCCGGAATCTTCAAATTCTCCGGCGAAAAGTTGAATCTGTCTTCCGGCATCGCCTCCGCAGCGTCCACAATTTCCTTTTCGATGCCGCTGATCTCACCGTCAATCACGGAAGCGAGCGTCGGTGCGGCCTGCTGCGCCGGTTGCAATGCTGACGCCGAAGGCGCACTCGACGCGACCGCGATCTTCACCTCAGATTTCCAAGCGATAGCGGACAAGCCGAATGCCACCAACGCCAACACCAAGATTCTTATTAGCTTCATCGCAGTGTCTCTCCTCAGTATGTTTGAACTCAAAAACCAAAAGAGCTTCGAGCGTCCGATCCACAGGACGCTCCGCCCGAAAAGCTATTCGTATCTCAGCGCCAGCAACGGATCCACGCGTATCGCCCGCCGCGCCGGAATATAGCAAGCCAGCAGCGCCACGCCAATCAGCAGCAACGCCACGCCTGCAAACGTCACCGGATCAGTCGGCCGCACTCCATAAAGTACTCCAGCCATCAAGCGCGCCACGATCAGCGCGCCAACCAGCCCAAATGCCGCGCCACTCACAGCCAGCCCCAATCCTTGACGCAAAATCATGCGCAGAATCCGATCGCTCTGCGCTCCCAGCGCCAGCCGAATCCCAATCTCATGCGTCCGCTCGCTCACGATGTACGAAATCACCCCGTAAATTCCCATCCCCGCCAGCAGCAACGCCGTCAGTGCAAATAACCCCACAATCTCCATCGAGAATCGCCGCGCCGCAAGCGATCCCGCCAGCGCCTCATCCAAAGTCTGCGCCCCGAAAACAGGAAGCTCCGGGTTCACCGCTTGCACCTGTTCGCGCAACGCCACCGGAATCGCCGCCGTATCCAACCTCCCGCGCAAGAATATCACCAGGTCCTTCGCCGGCCTCTGATACAAGCTCATATACATTTCCGGCACGCTTTTCTCCGCCAGTGATTCCGTCCGAGCATCTGCCAGCACGCCCACCACAGTATTCCACGCAAAAGCAGCGCGATCCCCCGGCATTCGTATCTTGATCCGCTGTCCTAGCGGATTCTCGTGCCGCCAGTACGTTCGCGCAAACGTCTCATTGATCACCACCACCGGCGCGGCTTTCTCATCGTCCGCGTCACCAATTAATCGTCCGCGCAGCAGCGTCAGCCCCAACAAATGAAAATATTGCGGCGTAACAATAATTCCACTCACCAAAGGCGCCTGGCTGCTGGGCGTCTCGCGCCCCTCCACAATCAACGGATACGGATTCAGATCGCCGCGTCCGTGACCCAGTGGCAGCGCGGCCAAATCGCCGATCGCAATTTCTTCCACTCCCAGCAAAGTCCCGCCGCGTCGCAGTACCTCGCGCAAGAATGGCGCCGCTTGCGCCGGCGTTCGGTAAATATCCGTCGCCGGATCATTCGGAATCGGCAACCACGTGCGCACCGCCATCACGTTGCGCGGATTAAATCCCAGCTGCACCTGCAACAGATCCGCAAAACTCCGCAGCAACAACCCCGCCGCAATCATCAGCACCAGCGACAGCGCAAACTCGGTCACCACCAACACCCGACGCATGCGCGCCTGTTCGCCAGATCCCGTCGCGCCGCGTCCTTCCTGCTTCAGCATAAGTGTCAAATCTGGCCGGCCGGCGTGCCACGCGGGAGCCAATCCGAAAATCGCGCCCGCCATCAGAGTCGCGCCCAGCGCAAACACCAAAACCGGCCAGCTGATTGCCACTTCGTTCAGCCGCGGCAAGCTCTCCGGCACGATTTGCAGCAGAAACCCTTTCGCGCAAATCAGAATTGCCAACCCCACAACGCCACCAACCAGCGACAGCAGCAATCCTTCGGTCAGCAGTTGCCAAACCAATCGCCCACGCTCCGCTCCCAGCGCCTGCCGCACCGCTATTTCGCGCCCTCTCGCGCTCGCACGCGCCAGCAGCAGATTCGCCACGTTCACGCAGCCGATCAGCAGCACCAATCCCACCGCTCCCAGCAGCAAGATCAACGATTGGCGCACATCGCCCACCACCGTTTGCTGCAGCGGCACCAACCGCACTTTCCATGCGCTCTGCGCCGGGTAATCGGTCGGAAATTCTTTCTGCATCGAAGCGACCAGCGCGTCCAGCCGGCTTTGCGCTTCGCTGATCGCCAGTCCAGGTTTGATCCGCGCGATCACCGGCGCCAGAAAATGCGACGCGCGCAAAGGGGCAGGCGCAGGTGGCCCGGCAAAGCCAGTCGCGAGCCACAATTCCGTGCTCCTTTCCGCAGCGGTCCGTCCCGGGTCGTGAAAACTGGCTGGCATCACTCCGATGATTTGATACAAGTCGTTATCGAGGCGAATGTTTTTACCCAGAATCTGCGGATCGCTCGCGAAAGCGCCCCTCCACAACCGATCGCTGATCAAAACCTCCAGTGTGAATCCCGGCGTTCTATCTTCTGGATCGAACGAGCGCCCCCATTCCGGCTCAGCGCCCAATGACGCAAAATAATTCGGCGGTACCGCCGCGAACAGAATCCTCGTAGGTTGCGACGATCCCGTCAGATTCACGTCCCCGCCGCCCACAGGTGAAACATTGTCAAAAATTCCAGAGCGCTGAAAATCATGCCATTCCGGCACCGACATTCCCACGTCCTGCGCGCCTACGCCCGGAAGATCGTCCACCACACTCACCAATTGCTCCGGATGCGGATACGGCAGCGGATGCAGCAGCGTCGCATCCACCACACCGAAAATCGCCGTCGTCGCTCCGATCCCCAAAGCAATCGTCAACACCGCGATCGCCGTGAACCCCGGAGATTTACGCAGCATCCGCGCCGCGTAACGCACGTCTTGCCAAAAGTGATCCCATCCCGGCCAACGGCTCGATTCGTAGAATCGCTCCTGCACTCGGGTTACGTTTCCGAATGCCCGCCGCGCCTCGGTTCGAGCAGCCTCATCGCTCAACCCCTGCTCGCGCAAACGCTCCGTCTCCAGCTCGATGTGAGCTGCGATCTCCGCGCCGAAATCACTCGCCTTGCGCGCGCGTCGGAACATAGCCTAGCCCTCCTCGTTCTCCAGAATCCGTCCGATCGCCGCCGTCAACCGGTTCCATTTGCTCGTTTTTCTCACCAATTGTTTGCGCCCGGCCGATGTCAACGTGTAAAACCGCGCCTTGCGATTATTTGTCGAGGTACCCCATTTCGCGGAAATCCACCCGCGCTCCTCCAGCCGCTGCAGCGCCGGATAAAGCGCTCCGTGTTCCACCAGCAATTCTTCATCAGAAGTCTGCTGTATCGCGCGCGCGATCCCCTGGCCATGCTGCGCCCCAAAAATCAGCGTGCGCAGAATCAGTAGGTCCAGCGTCCCCTGCAGCAATTCCAACCGGTCTCTCGAGTCTCGGGTAGACATGTCACCCGAATACTACCCCGCCCGGGTAAGATGTCAACCTGAAAACATCAAGTCACCCGGGATTCGTCCGCCTGCTGCCCAAACAAACCCTGCGGCTCCTCCTGCATCGAACCTGATTCCGCGCCGGTTGCTCGATACGCGCCGCAGCAGATGTCGAAGCTTGAGACCGCGCAGAAAATCATCATAATAGGTTAGCCATGCGCGTCGGACGCTTCGCTCCTGGAAGCCCGCCTCGCGCGGCAGGGAACCCATGCGGGGAAAAATGAGCAAGCTTCCGATCAGTGCGTCACTAGCTCTCGCGTTCCTCAGTTACGCGTGCTCCGCGTCCGCCGCGAACCCGGCCCTTTCGGCGAACATGCCGCAACAATCCGGCGCCGCAACCGCGCCGCCGGCAACTTCCTCCGGCGCGACAACCGCCCCCCCAAGAAAAAGAAATCCAGCAAGAATCACCACGCGTCCAAACGCGAACCCACCCAAAAAGCACCTACTCCGCAACGCATCTCCGAAATTCAGTCCGCCCTCGCACACGGCGGCTACTACCAAGGCGCTCCCAACGGTAAATGGGATTCGAATACGGTAGCAGCTATGCAAAAATTTCAATCCGACAATGGCCTAAGCTCCAGCGGCAAAATCGACGCGCCCAGCCTGCAAAAATTAGGCCTGGGCTCGGGCACCGCCGGCGTAGACGCCCCTAAACCCGCAACCCCTCGTTCCACCGCCAGCCCGGCGTCCTCCACCACAACCACCACATCCGCCTCCAGCGTCACCCCAACTCCAAATTCTTCTACAGCCGCCCCTAAACTCCAGCGCTAATCACCACCAGTTGAGTTTCACGTAGCTGCATTTTTCAGTTTCCGGTGTCAAACATTTAGTACAGGCATACGCCGGAGGACCCGTGATCACGCACACGCGGCTGCTCATATTATTTTCCTTGTGGGCCGCGCCTGCGTACGCGTCATCACCACTCGTCGGCCACTTCCATCTCGCAGAAGGCCAGCACGTCGTCGGCGCACCTGCCTTTGTCGTTTTCGAACTCGTAAATACTGGCGTCCAACCTCTGCGCATTCAAATTGCCAACGCCCTCTCCCCTTGCGCCGGTTATCTTTTCCAGATTGATGGCGAAAAACGTGCGGATGGTACGTGCGACGGCCTCCCCGGACATTCGTGTGCATCGGGCACAATCGAATTGGCTCCGGGAGCCAAAATCACCCAAAGAGTTCTGCTCAATTACTACTACGAGCTTCCTCATCCGGGTCCGTATCACATACACGCCAAGCGTTCAGTAACTTGGTGGTCCGCTGCCCAGGATCTTTTCGGCGAACATCGAGAACAAGAAGTATTTGAAGACAATGTCGAACTCAATCTCCAACTGGCGAACGCCGCGGCACTTCGCGCGGTTTTCTCGCCCTACCTCAATGCATTGCCTTCGGAAAATACCCAAACTCACGAAGAAGCTATGCAAGCGATCGTCTACCTGGCTCCGCCATTCATGGAAGACGCTCTTTTGAAAATGGCCGATTCTGACGATTGGGGCAGCGCCCTGGTCGGGCTTCGTCACTTGAATACTCCGCGTGCCCGCGCAGCACTGGCGAAAATCGTCGAGTTCGGCGTTGCAATCGCGCCGGACGCAGACGATCTCGAAAAAATGCAGCGCTCTGAGGAAGCAAGCGCCGCTATGAAATATCTCGGAGAAATGGGCGACCCTGCCTATTTCCCACTGCTACTGAAAGCCACGAAGCGAGCCCCGCTCGAAAGTCAGGCTCGAGTCTATGGCCCGGAGGCAGTCGCTAAGCTGGGAGGCCCCGACGCAGTGCCGTTTCTCGTCTCCGAAATCGATGCTTCCACCGAAGGCCAGCGCATTCAGGCAGCGCTGGCGATGTGCCTCACAGCATCTCGTGACGCCGTCCCGATCCTGATCGATCTGCTGCAGTCTCCAGATGAACAACTTCGTCAAGTCGCGGAGAATGGTTTGGAAACACTCACCCACCGCACAGCCACCAGCGAGAATGTTTCCCCGCTTGACCCAGCCTGGTTGCACAAAACGTGGCAATCCTGGTGGGCATCCAACAGCGCCGCCGCTCCAATCTACGCCCACCATGAATGCGGCGAAAAGCTGCGCCTCGATTGATCCTCGCTCGCCCTGACACACTGTGCAATTTTGAACAGATTTGCGAATCCCGCCCCTGTTATTCTTAACTATGAAGTCCGCGGTTAGCCCAAGTGTATCTACCAAGGTCCGCCGCGCTCTGCCACGAGCGAAATCGCGAAGTCGCGCGTTCGATGTGAAGCGCTTTCTCGATTCCACAGGTCTCGGCAGAAAAGTCGGCAAGTTCGCCAAGAAAGAAACCGTCTTCGCGCAGGGCGATCCCGCCAAGCATGTGATGTACATTCAAGAAGGTGGCATGAAGCTTTCAGTAGTCAATCCAACGGGCAGGGAAGCCGTTGTCGCGATTCTCGGCCCCGGTGATTTTTTTGGCGAAGGATGTCTCGGAGGCCAATCTCGCTGCATGGCCACCGCCACCGCGATTGCACCCACCACCGTGCTGGTGATCGACAAAAACGAAATGATTCGCGTCCTCCACGAAGAGCACCAATTCTCCGACCGCTTCATCGCCTACATGCTGGCGCGCAACATCCGCGTCGAAGAAGATCTGATCGACCAACTCTTCAATTCCAGCGAAAAACGCCTCGCGCGCACTCTACTGCTCCTCGCGCGCTACGGAGCACCCGGGGATCCACAAAAATCGCTGCCCAAGGTTTCGCAAGAGACCCTGGCTGAAATGATCGGCACCACCCGCTCGCGCGTAAATTTTTTTATGAACAAATTCCGCCAGCTCGGCTTCCTCCACTACAACAGCAGCAAAATCCACATAGATAACTCGCTCCTCACCGTGGTCCTCCACGATTGACTCAACCGCTGCGTCCTCGGCAGCCCGCAAACTTACCGAATTCCGGATTGCGTCCTCGCGACAGCGCCTTCTCCGCTCGACCAGCAATTATTCGGGAAAGTGTTCCCTATTGAACTGTTTTATATCCGCCTGTTTCTGCATTCTCTTTAAATGAGAATGCACGAGCTCACCCCTAAACAGTTATCCTCGGTCCCCTGTCCGATCTGTGGCGTTGGGATCGGCCAACGTTGTCTTCTGCATTCCGGCGAGCTGCGTACAGAACCGCACGTAGACCGCAAACTAGCCGCCACCGAATCCGTTCATAAAAAGTGAATTGCGGCGATCCTGCGTTTCTGCCAAGCTTCAAGTCCGCGCCTTCACCCCGCATCTCCGCTGGAGCAGCGAATAAAATAGCAACTTTCTCCGTATGTACACTTACAAGCTACGACCCGCACTCGTAATTAGTTGTCGAATTTCTCTCGCCCTCCTTTCTCGCCAGTGGTACCTTACCTCCACAAAAGGGGCTGCCCACCTTCTGGCATCCGCTCCGGACACCCTCTGCAACAATCCCACGCAAAGGAGAAACCATGGTTCCTAGATTCGGTCGGTCTCTGCTCGCCGTCGCTGCGCTTCTGTCGTTGCTCGCGTTCGCGACGACGACTTCCCAAGCGCAGTCCATGTCCACTCGTCACCTGCGCGAAGCAGTTCGCACCGGCGAAGCCAAATCCGTCGGCCTACTCCCCTCGAAGCAGGTCATGACTCTCGATGTCGTTCTCCCGTTACGCGATCCCGTAGCACTCGAATCATTCCTGAAGCAGCTATATGTTCCTTCCAGCCCCTCCTATCGTCATTTCTTAACTGTGCCGGAATTCACGCAAAGATTTGGACCCACTGAACAAGACTACGATTCCGTCGTCCGTTTCGCCGCAGCTCACGGCTTCACTGTCGTCGGCGGCACGCGCGATGGCATGGACGTACAAATTAAAGGTCCCGTCTCGGCCGTTGAGTCTGCTTTCCATGTGACGATGCGCACCTACCAGCATCCCACCGAATCCCGCACATTCTACGCGCCCGATCGCGAGCCGACCACCGACCTGCCGTTCGCGCTCTGGCATGTCTCCGGTCTCGACAACTTCTCCATCCCGCATCCGATGTACGTCAAGCGGAGCGACTACGCAACCGCCCACGGCATCAATGCTGAAGGCGTCGTCTCCCACGCCACCACCGGCTCCGGCCCATCCGCCTCCTTCCTCGGCAGCGATATGCGCGCGGCCTACTACGGCGGCACAGCCCTCACCGGCGCCGGCCAGAATCTCGGCCTCTTCGAGTTTCTCGGCACCGACCTGACCGACTTGACGACCTACTTCGAAAATGTCGGCCAAACCAACAACGTCCCCATCACTCTGCTCTCCACCGACGGCACCAGCACCTCCTGCGTCGATTCCAGAGCCGGCGGCGATTGCGACGACACCGAACAAACTCTGGACATGACCCAAGCCATCGGCATGGCCCCGGGCCTCTCGAGTCTCGTGATGTACATCGGCTCCACCGATACCGCCATCATCAGCGCCATGACCACGCACAGCCCGCTCCCCACCACCATCGGCTGCTCTTGGGGATGGACTCCCGCGGATCCTGCGACGCTCAACCCGTACTTCCAGAAAATGGCCGCGCAAGGTCAGAATTTCTTCGCGGCTTCCGGCGATTCGTCCACTTGGTCCGCCAGCAACGAAGCATGGCCCGCAGACAACGCCTTGGTCGTCTCAGTCGGCGGCACCGATCTCGTAACCTCCAGCGCCGGCGGTGCCTGGAAATCAGAAACTGCCTGGACCGACAGCGGCGGCGGCATCTCTCCCGACGCAATTCCAATCCCGTCGTGGCAACAGCTTTCCGGCGTGATCAATTCCACCAACAAAGGTTCCACCACGCTGCGTAATGGTCCAGACGTCGCGGCCAACGCGAACTTCACATTTTACGTCTGCGCGGATCAAACCACTTGCACCGCCAACGAGTATGGCGGCACCAGCTTTGCCACTCCCATGTGGGCCGGCTACATCGCTCTAGTGAACCAACAGCTGGCTTCGAACGGCGATCCCACGACTGGTTTCATCAACCCCGCAATCTACGCACAAAATATAACGTCGAGCTACGCCACGGATTTCCACGACATCACCAGCGGCACTTCCGGCAGTTTTTCAGCTGAGGTAGGCTACGATCTGGTGACTGGCTGGGGCAGTCCGAACGGCGTAGGTCTGATCAATGCGCTCGCGGGGGGCACCAGCACATCCCCAGCGTTCGCAATTTCCGCATCGCCTGCTTCCGTCTCCGTACTCCAAGGCAGCAGCGGTACTTCCACAGTCAGCACCACAGTCTCCGGTGGCTTCAGCTCCGCAATCGCGCTCACCGCAACTGGCCAACCGACGGGCGTGACTGCAACCTTGAGCCCCACGTCCATTGCCGCTCCAGGTTCCGGTAGCTCTACGCTCACCATGTCAGTAGCTTCCGCCGCTGTCGCCGGTACTTATACGATCACCTTAACCGGTACCGGCGGCGGAATTACGCATGCCGCAACGGTATCGCTCACCGTGACCGCGCCAACCGCTGGCGGCTTCACCATTTCCGTCTCGCCCACGTCGGGCTCCCTGCGTCAAGGCCAGAGCGGCACAGCCACTGTCACGACGGCACTCTCCGGCGGCTTTGACTCAGGCATCGCCCTGTCCGCCTCCGGCGAACCAACTGGCGTAACTATCACCTTCACGCCAAGCTCCATCGCCTCCCCGGGCTCCGGCAAATCCAGCATGCGCCTAACCGTGTCCCGCACAGCCAAAACCGGCACTTACCCAATCACCATCACGGGCACCGGCGGCGGCGTCACTCACACCACAACCCTAACCTTCGAGGTGGTCCGCCGCTAAACTAAAATAGCGGCGCATCAGCGCAAGCGCACAACGCTCGAGCGCAACAAACGCCGCCAACGCTCACTCTTGCCGGCACGACATGCGCCGGCGGCCAACCTGCCAACGCCCGGTCCCGCCAAGCGGGACCGGGCCCCAGCAGCCCAATCCCAATGAATAAGTGATTTGAATTTTCTGTCTTGATCGCAGCGAGGTCTTATCTGCGTTAGTCCGCGTTCATCCGTGCTGCCTTTCACTCTCCGCTTGCTGTCTCAACGCATCACCCCAAACCGCCCAGTATCGCGGCCGTCATCCTCAGCGCAGCGAAGGATCTCAATTCGATTCTCCAAGCGCCGTCGCGCCGGGCACGTCAGCTGCTTTTTCTCGTTGCCTTGCTTCCATGCATGTTCATCTCCTACCGGAACCAACCAGAATCCGCCCCGGCCTTCCGCCCTTCTTCCGCGAGCTCGTCGAGCTGGCTCTGCAATCCTTCCTTCTGACGTTCCACCTGCTTGATCTGCGCGTTGCGATCCTCCACGAAAATCACCCCAGCCTGTGCTCCGCTCATCGGATCCACGGTCACCGCGCCGTGCTTAGCGATCTCATCCTGAATCTCGCTGATTTTCTGGTCGCACTGCGCCATCTGCGCGCGTATCGCATTCGCCCGCCCGCGCCAATATTGTTCACCACCCCCCGCGGCACCCGTTGAGCCTGACGCACCGGAAGCGCCCGACGCACCAGCGCCGCCAGCAGAACTCCCCGAATCCGACGCCCCGCCTCCCGCCTGCCCGTCACCCACCACCGACACTCCGTGGCCGGATAAATTCGATACCGAGTCGTCGCTGTAAACTTTCGCAGTAGCCGTCTTCGCCTTCTGCGCGCGCGCCCGTCGTGCCGCTTCGCCTAACGATTCTGCCACCGGCGCCGACTGATCCTGCATCTTCGGCTCAGTCTTTGCAGACGTCTGTGCGGCAGTCGGTGAGGAATCCTGTGCGGCGCTCTGGGAAGAATTCTGCACGCTCGCTGCCGGCTGAGTCGCGGCACCGCTCGCAGGCTTCGAGGCAGCCGAACTCCGCGATTGCGCCGGAGCCGCACCCGCACTCGAACCCGCGCCAGAACCCGCTGTCGCAGCCCCCGCCGCACTTTGCCCGTGCGCCGCAGACGCATAAGCCGCGCACGATGCCAAAGCCAAAAGCAAAAGGGAACTCCGCACCGCATGCTTCTCGAGTAGTCCGTTCATGAGCAACCTCCGGCCAATCAGCATCTCCGTTCCAACTTATGCCGCCCCCACAGAGCGGTCAACGATGCGTATCAAGCCGATATCCCAGCGGTAACCTGTACCAACGTCCAGTCGCACCCCGGCGCAATATTTCCCCGCATCACCCGCCAGTTCTCCCCCCATAAATCTTCCCAAAATTCCACGCCAACATCACCGCCATCACCAACCCTCCAGTCCCGAACGCCACCACGCTCCCAGTCTCCCGAATAAAAAACTCCCCCACACGAAAAACCAGTAAGTATCCAACCGCCAAATTAAACGCCCCCCACAACACATTCACCATCGGCGAAGATTCCCCCTTGCCCGGGGGCGATGCAAACGGGGATGGAAACCTCCTCCCCATCACCCCGCTAACGAAGTGCGGCACTGCATTTACCAGAAACAATCCCCCAAAAAAGAACGCGAGATACTCATGCCACGCCATGTCTTGCCTCCGTTCCGCTCACCGCCCGCGCGAGTTCGTTTCAGGTCGCGCGAAACTATTTATCCCCCAATTGAAACGCCCCTGCTCCGCGCTCAATTTCCACCACTCTCCCAAATCAATCACAATACTGTACAAAACGGAACATTCCCGCGCCTCAAGAACCTCTAACATGCTGCTGCCTCGGAGTTACGGACTGGTCCCAGGAGTGCATCACCCATCGCGTTCCTGCCGTTCCCAGGCGCGGTGCAGCTTCCGGCCACACAGTGAGGTGCAGAACATGAACGATCAACCCCGCACCAAGCGCCCGCCCGGCGCATTTCGCCTTCACTGCCCAGCTTCAGACAGCCGCCGTTGCCAGGTTGTCGGCGAGCGTCAAATCCTCGAGCTGATCTCCCTCGGCGCTCCGCTGCTCGGCATCCTGAACACCGCGGACCACACCGGCACACCCCTCCCGCCTTCTCCATCCCGCCGCGCCACCCCGTGCCTCTTTCGCAGCATGATACTCGTTCAATAAATTACCCAAGGTATACTCACTACGCGGGTTCGTCCACAAAGCTTTCAGCGATTTCAACAACAACCCGTGATGAAGTGCGCAACAAATCGCCCAATTGCAAATCAACATTAATTCCAACACACGGAGGCGCCCAGCTCCCATGAAACCATTCCGATTTTCTCTGCTTACCTGTTGCCTCCTCTTCCTGCTCCCTCTCTGCGCGGCCGCGCAAGAAAGCGCAGCCGCCAAGCCCCCCGCGAACACCATCAAACTTCCGTCCGACACCGCAATCATCGCCAGACTAGTCGCGAAATTCGATTCCACCCGCCTCCAGCAAGGCGATCGCGTAGAAGCCCGCATCACCCACGACGTAAAAGACGGCCGCCAGGTCGTTCTCCCCAAGGGCGCGCTAGTCGTCGGCCAGGTCTCCCATTTCGTCGCCCCGCCCCCAGGCCAACTCTATGGAGTCGTCATCAATTTCGATACCGTCGAGCTGAAGAACGGCACAACCGTCTCGCTGCATCTGGCGCTTCAAGCCATCGCGCCGGCCCCAGTCGTTCCCGTCAACGCCATCACCGATCAGCCCTACAACGGCGCCAATCGCGTCCGCGCCGAAGAACACGGCGTTGACGTGCTAACCTCCAGCAGCAAAGGCGTATCCAATCTCCCCGACGTAATCCTGGGCCAAGAAGTCAGCAAAAATAGAAGCACTCCGATCATCAGCTCCCCCATTCAACACATCCACCTAGACAAAGATTCCCAAATCGTCTTCCGCGTCGCAAACCCTTAAGCGGATGAATTCTCAAAATCCCTGCGCCTCGTCAGTAAAAACACGGATGCTTCTAATCGACGCCCCGGCGATTAGAAATCGCTGCAAATGACTGAAAACAAACAACAGCCCCGTTTCTAATCAACTATTTTTCACCAAAATCAACCCTCAGATTGCGGTATGCTCCCGAACGCTACGTAGCGCCTAGGGAGAATCCGCATGTCACATCGCAGCCCAAAAGAGGGTTTTAAAATGATCGCCGCGTCGCTTCTCATCACAATCTTTCTCGCAGTCGCAACGCCAGCGCAACAACCACCTCAAGAATCATCACCCCGCGTAGTGAAGTACGCCCCAACCTACGCCACAGTAAAATTCGATTTCGGCCCAGCCGATCCCGTCGCCCGCGTCAGCCCCGGCGAAATCCTCGAAACCGACACGCTGAACTGCACCGAGCACTGCGCCGGAATCCCCGCCGACAAACTCGAGCTCGCCCGCAATTCCAACTTGCTCACCGGCCCGTTCTACATCGAAGGAGCCGAGCCCGGCGACACGCTAGCCATAGAATTTCTCGAACTGCACGTGAACGGCGCGCAAGGCGAAGGAGAAATCGCCCCAGGCTTCGGCGCGATCAATTCCACGCACTACACACCGATGTTGAATCCCGACCTCCCGCGCCACAGCTGGGCCTATGCGATAAATCAGCAAACCAGCTCAGCAACCTATCAAGCTCACGACTCAAATTTCTCCGTACGAATTCCTCTGCATCCTTTTCTAGGCTGCGTCGGCGTAGCCCCCGCGCTCGGCGAAACCCGCAGCTCCCTCGTCCCCGCCGAATTCGGCGGCAATATGGACGCATCGGAATCCAGCGTCGGCAACACGCTGTTTTTAGCAGTGAATGTTCCCGGCGCGCTACTCTATGTAGGCGATGGACACGCCGCCATGGGCGACGGCGAAATCGGCGGCACCGCGATCGAAGTCGCCATGCACGCGCGCTTGAGTTTTCGCGTCATCAAAGCAAGCGCCACCGCATGGCCCCGCTGGGAAAACCAAAATGAATTAATGGCCGCCGGAATTTACAGGCCGCTAGACGATTCTCTCCGCATCGCCTTCACCGAACTAGTCCACTGGATTCACCAGGACTACGGCCTCTCGGAAATGGATGCCTACGAGCTCCTGAGCAAGGTAGCCACGATCCACGTAGCCGAAATGGTAGATCCAAATTATGTGGTAGTAGCCAAGATCGATAAGAAGTTCTTGCCACCAAGAAAGATCTAAGAAGTGAGACGCGGCGCAAGCTCAGAATCGTGACGACAAGAAACCAGAATCGTGAAGGAGAGGAATCAGAATCGTGACAGCGAGGTTATTGCGCGTTACGCGATGCTAGAAATAGCGAACGCCCAGTGCCTGTCCCCGGTCGGGCACTGGGCGTTCTTTACAGCGTTTTGCACGGCACTGTGTGGCACCCTTACTCAGGGGAACGCTAGCTGTTTGGCTGCAGTTCGATCCTGGCTCGAGTTGGCCGACGGCATAGTCGCGCGATCCGCGCTCCGCTGCAAAGGGCAGCACGGGACAAATCGGGACATTTAAGGAAGTCGGCCCAGAAATCCCGCGTAAACCGCGCACGGCCGTCGGAAACCGGGGCTTCGCAACAAGCGCCGATCGGTCGAGGAGGCTATCATATGAGAATCAGAGGGTTAGCGTGTCTCGGGTTGCTGCTCATGAGTGCCTCGACCGCCGCAGCGCAGGCAAAAGACTCGGTGAGATGGGAGGAATTAACGTCCGCGGACTTTCGCGACGCGATCGCGCAGGCCCAGGGAACCTGCCTGCTGCCCTTCGGCATTCTGGAAAAGCATGGTCCTCACCTACCCTTGGGCACCGACCTGCTCGATGTCCGCTACGCCGCACTCCACGCCGCCGAGCGAAACTATACAGTCGTGTTTCCCGAATATTATTTCGGTCAGATTTTCGAAGCGAAACACGAACCCGGAACCATTGCTTACAGCGCGGAACTGCAATTGAAATTGCTGCAGGAGACGACGGACGAAATGGCGCGCAACGGCTGCAAGAAAATCATTATTGTGAACGGACACGGAGGAAACGAAAACCTGCTGCCGTATTTCGCGCAAAGTCAGTTGGATAGGCTGCACGACTATGTGGTGTACGTGCAGTGGGGGCGCGAAGAACCGAAGGGCGGCCCGGTTAAGGAGGATCACCTGGACATGCACGCGGGAGAAACGGAAACGTCCACGATGATGATCGCGCGGCCGGACTTAGTGCATCAGGATCGCGCGGCGAGCGAATCGGGTGCGGACCAGAAGCGCCTGAACTTGCCGGACGATGTATACACAGGAATCTGGTGGTACGCCCGATTTCCGAATCACTATTCCGGCGACGGCGCGCTGGCGACGAAAGAACTCGGGACATTCGAAATGAATGCCTGGATCGCGGCGATTGACGAAGCGATTCGCGCGGTGAAAGCGGACGATGAAAGTTTGGCGCTGCAGAACAAATTCTACGAAAAGAGCAAACATCCGCTGGATACGCGGCCATGATCGCCGTGTTTTTCCGCGTGGCACATGGCCAATCGTGCTACGGTAAATTCTGATGAGATTGCATGGGTTGAGGATCATTTCTGCGATGCATTTCGGGAATCACCAGCTTCTGGAGGGACAGCCTTGAAAATTCTCAGCGCTGCCGAAATCAGGGAGGTGGACCGCCTGACGACGGCGCGCTACGGGATTCCCGGTCTCACGCTGATGGAAAATGCGGGCGCAAGCGTAGTGGAATTCATCGCGCTGCGCTGGCCAAAAGTCGCGCAGCGGCGAATTGTGGTTTTGTGTGGCAAAGGAAATAACGGCGGCGACGGATTTGTGGTCGCGCGGCGTTTGCACGAGTTGGGCGCGAGGCCCGAAGTGTATTTGTTCGCGGCGCCGGAGGAAATGCAGGGCGATGCGGCGACGAACTACAAGCGCTGGGAGCAGGCTTCCGGCACGCTGCAGTTTGTACGCAATGCAGAGGATCTGCAGAATGTCAAGCCTACCCTCGAATCCGCGGACATTATTATAGATGCCCTGCTCGGCACCGGCACGCGCGGTGCGGTGGAAGGACTTTTCGCGGAGGCGATCGAAGCGGTGAACAAGCGCCGTGGCCCGGTGCGCTCGGCGGTAGTTGCAGTGGACATTCCATCAGGGCTCGTCGCGGACACGGGCGAAGCGATGGGCGCTTGCATCAATGCGATGTACACGATTACTTTTACCGCGCCGAAGACCGGCATGATTTTCGGCGCGGCCGGCGACCACACCGGCCAGGTGATCGTGCGCGATATCGGTTCGCCGCCCGAACTGATAGAGGAAGTGGGGAAGAGCAACGTTCGCTGGATTGACTGGCGAGAGGTAAGCATTTTCGCGCGGCCGCGGCGGGCGGATGCGAACAAAGGAAACTACGGGCACGCGTTGATCGCGGCGGGGTCCGTTGGCAAAAGTGGTGCGGCGGTGCTGGCGTCGTGGGCGGCTTTGCGAGTGGGCGCGGGACTGGTTACGGTGGCAACGCCCGAGCCGGTGTTGCCGATCGTCGCGGCGCATACGCCGGAAATCATGACCGAGCCGCTTCCGGTGACGGATGCAGGCACCATTTCGCTGCGCAGTTTCGAATACGCGCGCTTTGAAAAATTATTGAAAGGGAAGCGCGCGCTGGCGATCGGACCGGGACTGAGCACGCAGGATGAAACGCAGCAATTCGTGCGGAACGTGGTGGGGAGTCGAACAGTTCCGCTGATTCTTGATGCCGATGGGTTGAATGCGTTCGCCGGGCGCGCGCAAGAGCTGAGAAATGGAAGTGGCGCGCTGGCGTTGACGCCGCATCCGGGAGAAATGGCGCGATTGCTGGGTTGCGGAATTCCCGATGTGCAGGCGCAACGGTTGGAAGTTGCGCGAAAGTCGGCGGCGGATTGGAGCGCGATTGTGATTCTGAAGGGGCAGCAGACCGTGGTCGCCGCGCCCGATGGGCAAGTGTTTGTGAATTCCACGGGAAATCCGGGGATGGGCACGGGCGGCACGGGCGATGTGTTGACGGGAATGCTTGCGGGCCTCACAGCGCAATTCGGTGCGAGTCCCTGGGTGCGCGTGCTGGCGTTCGGAGTATATCTGCATGGCCTCGCGGGTGATATCGCGTATGCGAAGACCGGCGAAGCTCCGTTGCTGGCTTCCGATTTAATTCGCGCGATTCCGAGCGCGTATCAACAATTTTATGCCGAGTGCGGCCGTGGGTAGGCGCGAAATCGAGACACATTCATCTGAAGAAACCATCGCGTGCGGCCGGGAAATTGGCGCGGGGTTAAAGCCGCCGGCGCTGGTGCTGCTTTCGGGTGATCTAGGAGCCGGGAAGACCACGCTGACGAAAGGAATTGCGGCGGGCGCGGGATCGGCGCGCGAAGACGACGTCACAAGCCCTACATTTACCTTGGTACATAAATACCAAGGAGCCCAGCGCGTTTATCACGTAGACCTTTACCGCGTGGGCGATCTACACGACCTGGAGACGCTGGGTCTGGAAGATATTTTCAGCGAGAATGCGATTGTGATTGTGGAGTGGCCGGACCGGTTGAGACTGCGCACGGATTGGCCGGTGGTACGGATTGGGCTCGAGCATGTTTCCGAGGACGTGCGAAAGATTGTCATAGAGGATGTGTAATTGTGGCGCGCCGCCACCCGGTGGCGAATCACGGCCAGCCGTCTAGCAAAGGCACGCGAGGCAAGCCTCGCGCCGACCAAAGCGGCGGCAAGCCGCCGCACTCCCAAAGGAGCCAGGCGCGGATGCGAAGTGCGCACGCGAAGGACGGCGTCGTGGGCAGCACCTTCTGTCAGGGTTTCTCTTCAGGCTTTTTCGCTTCCTTAGGTTTTCCGATGAACTGTTGCGTCTGCACGGAGAAAAGCTGGAAATCGGAGAAGGTGTGCTCGATGATGGTGCGGCGCTTTCCGTAATCGGTGTAGGCGACGGCGGACTTGGGCAGCCACAACTGCATGTGCCTGGAAGGAAACTCCACAGGTGCGTAATCAATCGAAACGGCGTTCGCGCGCAATTCAATAATGGGAACGCCTTTTACCAGATTCGTTTCCAGGTGCATGATCTGGCCGGTGTCCGCGGCGAGCCATGCGCGACCCTTCAAGCTGACGGGGAAGACATTCGCAGCGGTGCCCATGGAAAGCGTGCGGGGCTTCACGCCATCCACTTGGCGAAAATAGACAACCCAGGCGGGCTGGTTATTCCACTGCGTAAAGCCTTCACAGCGCATTTCATAGTCGCTTTGCATTTCCGGATAAAAAATCAGTGCCAGGACCGGGAGCCCCTTGTCCACAATCGTGCTGAGATGCGCATTGTCGCTGCCGGCGAGGGGCGTGCGAGTTTCCTGAACTTTGAGCGGTCCGGATTGTTCGCCGAAATCAACGAGGTAATCGAAATTTTCGATAATGAACATTTCAGACATGCCCAGCGGGTCGGTTTGTTCGAAACGCAGATGCTCGTGAGCGTCGAAGTTCTGCAGTAGATCAACCAGCTCGGCGGAGCGGTGCCCGGCTTGTTTCAGGACGTCGTGGAGTGAGCAGGGCGGAGTAGTGGACAACCCCGGAACTGGGTCGTCGACCTGCGGCGGATCCCAGCGCAATTCGGCTGGTTTCTTTTGTTTTTCTTGCGATGGGCTCGGGGGATGGTAATTCGCGGAGGCGAAGGTTGCGAGCAGCACAATCGCCGCGAGGGCAGGGAGGGCGGTAAGCTGCAATGTGAAACGATTGCGGGTGATCTCGCGAGAGGCAGTGAGCGACGGTAGCTGGCTCCTGCTCATTTTGGCGGTGCTGGTGGTTCCAGGCCCATGATCTGGAATCCGGCGTCCACATATAAAACATTTCCGGTGACGCCGCGGCCCAAGTCGCTGCCGAGAAAAACGGCCGCGTCGGCGACTTCGGCGATGTCGGTGTTGCGGCGTAGAGGAGCGTGTTCCTGCACGAAATCGAGAACCTTGGAGAAATCCTTGATGCCGCGCGCGGAAATGGTTTTGATGGGGCCGGCGGAAATGGCATTGACGCGGATTTTGCTGGCGCCCAGCTCGGCGGCAAGGTAACGGACTTCCGCTTCCAGGGCGGCCTTCGCGATGCCCATGACGTTGTAATTTTTAACGACGCGCGTGGAGCCAAGATAAGTGAGGGTCATGATCGCGCCGCCGTTGGTCATCAACGGAGAAATCGCGCTGGAGACGGCGACGAGAGAATAGGCGCTGACGTCGAGCGCGAGTTTGAAGCCGTCGCGCGAAGTTTTCAGGAAGGGCTGGTTTAAATCTTCGTGATTGGCGAAAGCGAGGCAGTGGACCATCACGTCAATGCTGCGGCCTTCTCGTTTGAGGGATTGCGCGAGCCCGTCAATGTCCGATTGTTGTTGGACGTCGCAGGGGTAGAAGCTTTTGGCGCCGAGTTCGTTGCCAAGTTCTTCGACGACGGGTTTGGCGCGCTCGTTCTGATAGGTGAGCAGGAGCGTGGCGCCTTCGCGGGCGAATGCCTGGGCGATGGCGTAAGCGATGCTCCATTTATTCCAAACGCCGAGAACAAGAGCGGTTTTGCCTTCCAGTAATTTGGGCATGGCTCGGTATTTTACCCGGAAATGTGGATTTCGGTGCGGTGGAAGTCAAAAGATTTAACACCGAGGACACGGAGGAAAGACGAAGTCGGGAGTTGAAAGTTGACAGTTAAGAGTTAAAAGCAATAGCGAACGCCAAGAAGGAGCGTCCACCTCGGAGACGCAGAGTGCGCCGAGAAACACCGGTCGCGGCGCTCCCGCGGCAGGCAGGAATCCGTGGTGTGCTGCGCCAATCGGGAGATTGGCCTTCCCAGCGGCTTCGCGGGGCTAGTGCGCGTGAATCCAGCGGATGATTTCGCGGAGAAGATCGGCGATTACGGGCCAGATGGCGGCAAAGATAGCGATGCCGACAGCGATGACGCGGGCAAACGGTTTGGAGCTGGGTGACGCGACGCCCGATTCAGAAGGTTCCCCGGGTTGCATGGGCAGATGGCGCCGGCAAAATCCATTGGCGATGGCGGGGCGATCGCAGCGTTGACCCTGCGGGCCGAAGTAGAGGCACGGACCCTGATCGCTGGAATTTTTGCGGATTGTGGGTGCGATTCCGTATCGAGCGGTTGCGGCGCCGTCGGACGATTGTTCGACACCGGAATCACCGGTTTCGACGCTGAACTCGGGCGCCGCGCCTGCGTCAGGGTCAAAATTCACGTCCTGACTGCCGCGCGGAACCGGCGGGCTGGCTGAGAAACCATTAACGGTTAGGAACCGAGGCATTGCGCTGCGCATTCCCCCTCGATAAAGTGAAAGTTCGTGGTCTCGCTGCGCCCGGATGCCAGATACCCGCATTGCGCCTTCGCCCGCCCATCCTGCCCGGATGAAGCTGGAGCCTTACTCCGCCGAAATTCGGCTGAGTAGCCTGACGCTGGGCGTTGACAACATCCATTATGACGTTTTTCTAAGCCCGCGCTTCGTGGATTTTGCGCGGAAATATCTGCTGGACCTGGTACGGCAGAAAATCAACATCAGTTTATTTTACGGGAAAGACCGCAAGCAATCAGGCGCGCCCGAGCATGGCGCGTTCCGCAAGTTGCTCACCGAAGTACTGCAAGCGTCGCTGACCCGCGCGAAATTTCAGCAATCCATCGAGACGGACATACTGCACCAACTGGCGCTGGTGAAGCATTTGACCTCTGAAATCGCCAGCCAATTTTCCAGCATCGTGGTGGAGTGCAAGGACTGGATTCGCGCGCGCGGTGAATTATTCGAACACAGCGAACAAGCGCACGTGATGCGAGCGAAAATCGCGGAGATCCAGGCGGACAAGAAGAATACCTACCGCGAAGTGGGTGACACGCTGTGCCGCATCTGGCGGGAAGTAGAAGAAGGCACGCTTTCGAAATCACGGCGGGCGCTTTTCGGCGAAGATTTCCACGAGACCTACGACCTGCTGCAGAACCGTTTTCTTTTTGTGGAGAACGGGAATGACGATCATTTGTTTCTGGAACATTACGTCCTGCTGGCGAATTTCGTAAACGACCCCGACCGTTTTGAGATTTTCGACGGTATTCTGCTGGATTTCGTGCGCGATTTGATTCTGACGGGAGACGACGCGGACGAATTGAGCAAGGCGCGCAAGGTGCACGAGCGCCTGCTGGAGCAGGCGCGGCAAATGCGTTCGGAGATGGCGCGACTGGAAGAGGAATTGGAGGAAGCGACGGGACGCGCGGGAGAAGGCGACGGGCTTTTCCCATCCATTTTCAAGCGCAAGGGTGGAGCGAGCGCCGAATCGCGCGCGGAGTTGGAGGTGCTGCGCAAGAAAACCAGCGAAAGCGAGAAGGCGCTGGAAGAGTTGGGACCGCAGATTGACGCGGCCAAGCAGCGCATGGATTTCCTGATCGAAGAGTACCGCAGCCGGTTGGGCGATTATTTGAACGAGCCGCAGAATGCGCGGCGGCTTTTTGATGCGTCGGCGCCCGCGGCAGATCGCGAGGCCGATGCGGAGACGCGCGCACAGTTGCTGGAAGAGTGGATGCACCGGTTGGAGGAGCGCGACCTGCTGTTTCACATGCTGGCGGGATACGAATTACGGCGGATCTATGCGGATTATTGTCCGCCGATTCACTTGCAGGCGTTGAAGAAGGCGCTGGTGAATCGCGACGAAGCGAAGCGAGTGGAAACAATTCTGGAGCAATTTCCGGCGCGCAAAATTTCGATGAAGAGGCTGGAAGATGCTTCGCGGGCGATTCGGCGGCGCACGCACGAGGAGCAGTTGTCCATCACGCTGCAATTCGCCGAAGATTTCATGCGGCTGCGGCGCGACCGCCGGAATTATCAGCACGTGGCGGCGTGGATGGAGCGGATTAGTTTGGTGCGTTCGGAGCGGGCGCGGGAACTTTCGCGCGTGAACAAGAGTTTGTACGAATTTTTGCACGCGGATGAAGGGCGGCCGACCGACGATCCCGTTATCAACCACACGGTGATCAAGGCGGACGTGCGCGGCTCGACGGGTATTACCAAGGACTTGCTGGCGAAGGGGATGAACCCGGCGTCGCACTTCAGCATGAATTTGCACGAGCCGGTGAAGCGCATGCTGGAGCGATTTGGCGCGGCGACGGTGTTTATCGAAGGCGACGCGATTATTCTGGCGATTTATGAAACCGAAGCGACGCGGGCAACCACACGGGCGGTGGCTCGTGCATGCATCCTGGCACGGGAAATTCTGGCGGTGACGTCGGCCTACAATGCGCGGACGAAGACGACGGAATTGCCGCCACTGGAAATTGGCGTGGGCGTGGCGTTTCAGGATTCTGCGCCGTCGTTGTGGATGGACGGCGATTCGAAGATCATGATTTCGCGGGCGCTGAATCTGTCGGACCGGCTTTCGAGTTGCACGAAAATTACCAAACGATTGTTCAAGGATAATCCTTCGCCATTTAATGTGTTCGTGCTGCAGCCGTTGATGGAAGACGCGGCGGAAGACGAGGGCGAGGAATTGCTGGTGCGTTATAACTTGAACGGGATTGAATTGAACGAAGAGGGATTTCAAAAATTGAGCGCGGAGATTTCCATGTCGCCCATGGGCGGAAATTTTCCGATGCCGTGGGGAAAAGAGCGCGTGCAACTTTATTTCGGCGAAGTTCCGCTGGGAGAATCGCTGGAACCGGTGGTGGTGCGCAAGGGATTCGTGCACCAGTTGCTGCCGGGCGCGAAAGTGGGAGCGCAGGGGCTGCGCCCGTACTACGAAGTTTGCACTGACGCAAAACTTCTGGACCTGGCGCGCAAGAAATTTACATCCGGCGCAGCGCGAAGTTAAGATCGCACGAAAGTTGTCGCCGAACCGTCGCGACCCTATAATCCAGTGACGGAGGCGCCAGGGGCCCGGTGGTCCTCGTGGCCTTCAAAGCCATTGATTCTGTCCTTTGCGGCCAGAATGGTGGGTTCGACTCCCACACGCTTCCGCCAAAGTCCCGTTGAATCTGCTGCCCTTGCTCTCCTGAAACTCCGCTTTTAGGCCCACCTAACCGAGATTTTGGACCCAAGTTGGACCCAGAAATATTCGGCATCTTCACGCGCCGATTCTGGCGATTCTTTTTTTTGCTGAGGAGCAATCGATCGTGAACGTTCACAAGAACGAGATGACCCTCTCGCCAAATCTCAGCCAGGGCTTTAGAAACATAATATCCGGAAGCGGTACTGCAGGTGCCGGCGGCGCGAATGGGTCCAAGGGCATCGGATCCGGAGGCGGCGACACGCACAATCACGTCCACATCGGAAGTGTCTCGCTCAGCGGAGGTGGGTCGCGTGAAGAGCTGCGCGACGTGCTGGACAACGAGCTGGTGCCGCGGATCCAGAGAGCGATGCGCACGGGGCATCTGGGCTAATGACTCATTTAATTAATTCTATCGCGCTCGGCTACGTGCTCGGCCAAATCCTGATGGAAGTTCTGATGGTCGCGGCCGGTTGGGCAGGTGGCGCCGTCGTCCGAGCACTCACCGGGATGCTGCGGCAGGTCATACAGCAGCGGAAAGCCGCGGTGAGTGAATGATTTTTTTAGAGTTCGCTGGCGCGCCGCGGTCTGCACGGTTCGCCAGTGTGCTGCCCTGGGACGCGCGTCGAGGGTCTCTGGTCCATGAGCCAGCCTCCTCTCCTTCGACAAAGCGTTGCGGCGCCGGGACGTGTAGCTCGGCGCCACCAGGGCAGCTAAAAGTTTCTGTGCACAAATTGTATCGGGGGAGTGAAAAAGCATGAATGCTCAAACAGCAACCGCGATCGTAAGCCTAGAGGAAATGGAATCGCAGCTCCAGACGCTTCAGAAGGAGCGCGGGAGGATCGAGGAAGGCCTCGACAGTCTTCGCCGACAGAAAAGCGAAAAAGACGAAGAGGCGCGCCCGTTGAAAAAAGTGCTCGCCGCGGGCGACAAGTCTGCATCCGGGAAACTCGATCGCATCGACGCAGAGGTCAGAGATTTCGTGCGGCGCGAAGATAGCTTGCGAGCGGACGAGGCACAGCTCGCGCCGAAGATCGTCTCGCTGCAGAAACTAGTGAACGAGACCAGGCGCATCCGCGTGGACGAGGAACGGTCTCAGAAATTCGATGCTTCGTGCGATGCAGCGCGCGCGGCTACCGACAAATTCCTGACACTCTACGCGGAATTGACGAAAGCGGCTGGCGAGCTCGCCTGCGCATCAGCGGATCTCTTGACGTGGGACCAGGAGGGGGCCAGTGCATTCGAGCGCTTAGTTCTGACTCCGACCTTCAACCCAAACCACCAACTCGCTGCCAAGGGATGGAAAATTCCGGCGCACGCCGTTCGATACGTCAGAGAGTTTTTTGTGCGTGGAATGCTTCCGCCGGCACAGAAATCTTCAAGCAACGGTCACGGCAAGTGACAGAACCTAAAATCACATGGAGGTAACGAATATGCTGCGAGTCTCAGAGTACGACACGGATGCCAGGCGGTTCGAGCGTCCGTCTCCCCGACTGTTGGCCGCGAAAGCTGCCTTGGATGTCGCCAGAGAAAAGCTACGGCGCTGCGAAAGCGAAATTGCCGCACTCGAACCGCTGGACGAGAAATCGAGCGCGGCCGCTTTCGATGATGCGTTGAAAACGGTCTCTGACAATGCCGCCGCTCGAGGGGATATCGCCGGCGCGATTTTGGCTCTGCACATGAGCCCGAAGAGGGCAGGCCAAGACTAGCGGGCACCAAGCGTCAGAACAGGTTTGAAACGTGAACACGAGAATCGCTGAAGCAGGAAAAAATACGCGCTTCAAACCGGGAGTGAGCCCGAACCCGGGCGGCCGTCCGCGAAAGACGCCATACACGGACGCTTGCCGCGCGGTTGCAGAGATGCGCGTTAAGAACCTCAAGGCCAAGAGCACGGATACAGTGCCGATTGCCGTGGCGAAGGAATTGGCGCGTCAGGCAATCGCCGGCAAAGTTCAGGCTGCGGCGGAGCTGGCGAACCGCGTGGAGGGCACTCCAACGCAACGGCATGAGATCGGCGGGCCTGATGGGACTGCGGCGGTGGTCGAAGCCAAGATCTCGGTTGGAGATCTCTTCGGCGCGATCCGTGCAATCTACGGGCTCGATCCAACGTCGAGGTGAGGAAAAATGAAAAAGCGACGCCAACCTGGTAACAGGCGGAAAACAGGCGGCGCCGTCTCGATCGTTGAAGCCGGAAAAGCGACCAGATTCAAGCCCGGGCACAGCGGGAATCTGAGCGGACGGCCAAAGAAACGTGCCATCAGCGATCGCTACGAAATCATGGCGGAGCGACCGTTGCCAAAGAAGGAACGTTCCGACCTTGGACTAAGGAAAGGTGCGACTTATGGAGACGCAATCGCTCACGCGCAGTTCCACTCAGAGATCGAGGGGAAAACAGAAGCAGCGCGCGAGATCCGAGAGGCAATCGAAGGCAAGGCAACGCAGCGCGTTGAACTCAGCGGATCCGGCGACGGTGCACCAATCGCGATCGGCTTTTTCAGCTCTGACGAAACAGAGCGCCGTATCGACGAGCTTACTGAGAGGATCCGAGCTCGCCGTAGCGACGCCGAAAGAAAGAGCTGAGTACCGGAAATTGCTCAGGTTCCGCCGCCAGGTGCTGAATCAAGTTCGGAACATGAGCGACGCGGATCTGTGGGAAATAGTCGCGCGGGCCTGTGCGGCCTCAAGTAAACCAGACTGATTTGATCACGTTCCGCCGTACAACGAAATACTCCTCGCACGCAAATTTTTGGAGCCTGTTTGCGTTGTCCAGTTCGGCTGGCGTTCCTTTTTCGTATGCGGAAACATCTGCCCAACAGAGCAGGGCGAGACTGCTCGGCGAAACCGGCATCGTCACCTCAATCGTGGGTGAGCAAAGCGTCGTCGGTCTTCGAATTCTGTTTGGATCGTACCAAACGCACGGATGGTCCGACGTGATAAATCCGACGTCGTCCTCGGTCGTGAAGATACAAAGATTCCTCTTCGCTAGCGCGGGCAGGGCTGCGTCGATCATCGGGCGCAACATCAGCTGAATAGGCTCACCCGCTAGGTTCTTTACGTCATCGATCGACAGTGACGGTCCTCGTTTGCCGGTCAGTGATCGAGGTGGTCGAAATTCTCGACGCTGTTCAGTAGTCATGGCATCCAGCTTCTGCTGGACATCTTCGACCACCCTGTGAGCGTGTCCCCATTGCTTTTGAAAGGCTTTACGCTGAGCGCGCGTTCGGAAGTGCATGGCAGCAACGAAGGCACAAAACAATATCCTCTCCTCCGTATTCAGCTGCTCGCGATTGGCGATGCGCGTGTCTCGTATTTCACAGAACTCGCTTTCTAGCGTTGCGAGACCATGTTCCAGTGACAGGTGGCGCTGGCCGTCGGGAAGGCGCAACGTGTAAAAATCCGCCTCCGCGAAGATCTTTGTCGGAGCCTTGGCTCGAGCTTCTCCGCCATCCTTGGGGACCCGCCACACATAAGGCTCGTAGCGTGGAGGGACGTCCGGATCGCACCACGCCTCCAAGTACGAGCTCGGTATCCAGTGCTGCTTGCTATGGTCCATCGAATTTAATTCAGGTTAGCACGGCACCGGTTTGGTGGGACGTTCGGTCTCGCTCGCTCTTCCGTCGCGAAATCAGTGGATTCTGTCCACTTCCCGAAGTGGTACCCTTCGCCCATGGACCGTGAGGAAAACAGCGTCGACGGCGGAGTGTCTCACGGCACGATCAACATTGTTCTGGCAAACAACCAAGGAATTGTTGCGTTGACGGACAGCATGGTCACGGTGCGTGACCATCAACTCCCTGATGCCGCACAGAAGCTCTTCAAGCTGGATGAACGCTCCGTGTGCACGATCGCGGATTTCTTGTCCGCCCCCCATCGCCCTAGCCAATTGTACCTGGCTGCGAGCGCGCTCATTAGCGATTATGCCGTCAAAGTAGCGTCTAAGCCGCCGCAAACGATCCGAGAACACTTGAGAAGTCTCGCGTTCCTATTGCAATTGCTGTTGTCGGCGGCGACAGCGGTCCGCGATGCAGGTGAAAGTCTCCGATCTGAGGTAATAGTCGCGGGGTACGACGCTGACGGAGTGGCTCGAATCGGTCAGGTTAAACTGCGAACCGTTTCGGACGGGTTTTCTATGAGGACGCAGCTTTATGAGTCCTCGATCCTCGAAGTCGGAAAGCAGCTCGTCTCCAAATTGGGCGGAATGCGCGATATTGCCGAACAGTTTCTGAGCCATCCAGTTCACACGAAAGACAATTCCATGCTTACTAATTTTGCCACGTCGCTACTTCAGGATTCGGGCGAGTCGTTAACGACGTCGGAGATGAGGACGCTCGCATCCCACCTAGCAAAACGTACTGCGGAAAAGTACAAGTGGGTCGGAGGTGAGGATCAAGTCGCGGTGCTGCAGCAGGGGCGCATAGTTAGCTTCGAGCAGCCTGCCTTCCCGCGGCTCCCTGAATCACTCATCGCATTCAGTCTCGTGGCGGACACGCATATTCAAGGGCCCGGCCCACCAATGGGGCCGATAATGTCGGAAGGCCCCGTAGTTTTCGCTCCAGGGCAGAGCCTATTGTTCCGCCGAACGAAATTCGGCCACGTACGCAGGCAGCTGGATGGTAATTATTTTTTTGGCTGCTCTTTCAACAATTGTATTCTCCGATATGACGGCGGGCCGTTCCACTTCGACGAAGACAACCAGGTTGTGCGTACTGCCCTGATCCTTGGCCCGAATGTGAATATTGATGATCCACGCGCAAAAGAACTTCTTCAGAACTTCCCGTGGTTCGGATCGTCAATTCTTGGAAAACCGAGGCACGAGCCGACTGGCTAGCCGCTGGAAAAGCATCTGATTTCTACCCGCGCGAAATCCCGATCGTCAACATAAGCTCCAAAATGGGAAGTCAAAGCGGCACGTCGGCGAACTCCTCAAGGACACAGCTCCGAGCGGCGCCGGCATCAAAAACATCTGGTTCTGCACCCCTTTCTGCTGTCTTTTTGGGCTCCTAATTCTCGGTGCTTTGATGCCACCGGTGATCCGAGGGATTTTGGGCGGCTACAAGTTTTTGGGCAGGTGACTGTCCAGTGCTTAGCGAACTCGTGGGTGAATGCCGGACAAGTCCTAGTGCGCCAGATGTCCGGTTACGGCTGCGTTAATCAGGCATTATCCCAGTTGGCCTAATCGGTCTCGCGAGATTTGCTGTCACGAGGCCTGCACGCTCTTTTCTGCGGCACGGCGGCACCGCTTGTGATCGAAACTGGCCATAATTTGGAAATTCCCGCTCGTAGGCTATATGCTGGCAGACGGTCTTGAAGACAACCGTGAAACTTTTTCAAAGGGTCATACGAGCGTTTGTCTTGATAGTGAGCGCTATGTTTGTCTTGCCGGCCGCAACGTTCGCGCAGACCGATGAGATCCAGGTCTACGATGCCGCGATCGCCGAACCCGGAATCTTCAATCTCACCTGGCACAATAACTTCATCGCCGATGGCTTGACGACGCCTGCCTTCCCCGGTGGACTCATACCAGACAAGTCTTTCAACGGCGTAACCGAGTGGGCCTACGGTGTTACTCCTTGGTTCGAGGCGGGCCTTTACCTTCCGCTGTACAGCATCTCGCAAGATCGTGGCGCGACGATTAATGGAGGCAAGATCCGCTTGCTGTTCGTCAGGCCTCATGCGGCGGATCGCAAGTTTTTTTTCGGCGCAAACTTTGAGTTCAGCTACAACGCCTTGCACTGGCAGCCGTACCATTTCACTTCTGAGATTCGCCCGATCGTTGGCTGGCACTTGCACCCGGTAGACATTATCGTGAATCCCATTCTCGATAACTCTTTTATCGGCGGCTTCAAGAATCTCGATTTCGCCCCAGCGGTGCGTGTTGCGTACGATCTACCCCCAAGGTGGGCGCTGGCCGTTGAGGAGTATGCCGACTATGGTCCTCTGCGCAATTTCTATTCAGTCAGCCAGCAGGAACTCTTCGCTGTCCTTGATCGCTATGCCAAATGCCTAAACATCGAAGCTGGCATCGGCTTTGGTCTCACAAGCTCGTCGGACAAAATAACTTTGAAGCTGATCCTGTCGCGCGATCTCAACTCGCATGCCAAAAATTGACCGATCGGCTCGGACGAAAGCCGCGAGTTATCCCCTTTTATGACAACGGCTCGGAGATGGGGACAAACTGTCCTGCTTGTGCGCAGCTAACTCCTGCAACTCAGAGTACTGGACCTGTCAAATTTACTTGTCCGGTAAGGGCTGCGTTAATCAGGAGTTGAGTCGTTGGCTGGATCTGTGCGTTGACTTGCTTTCTGGTGCAACTTAAGATGAGCGCGAAATGCTGGAATCCTCGCCTCTTATCGGACGGACGATCTCCCATTACCGCATCGTAGAAAAGCTGGGCGGCGGCGGGATGGGCGTGGTTTACAAGGCGGAGGACGCGCGGCTACACCGTTTCGTCGCGCTGAAATTCTTGCCGCCCGAAGTGGGACGCGATCCGCACGCCCTGGCGCGCTTTCAGCGCGAAGCGCAAGCCGCTTCCGCGCTGAATCATCCCAGCATTTGCACTGTTTACGATATCGGCGAGCAAAATGGGCATTCGTTCATTGCCATGGAATTTCTGGAAGGTGTAACGTTGAAGCATCGCATCGACGGGCGCGCGATGCCGCAGGAAACTTTGCTCACGCTCGGGATCGAAATCGCGGATGCGCTGGATGCTGCGCACGCCAAAGGCATCGTTCATCGCGACATCAAGCCTGCCAACATCTTCATCACCACGCGCGGAGTCGCCAAAGTATTGGATTTTGGCCTGGCGAAAGTCTTGGGGAATCTGGAGGGCGGAGTCGAAGTGACCGGCCCAACGCAAGATTTGCCTGAGCATCTCACCAGCCCGGGTTCGGCTCTCGGAACGGTGGCTTACATGTCGCCCGAGCAAGTAAGCGGCAAAGATCTGGATGCGCGCACCGATTTGTTTTCCTTCGGGGCGGTGCTCTACGAAATGGCGACGGGGGCTCTGCCGTTTGGCGGCGACACGTCGGGCCTGATATTCGATGCAATTCTGAATCGAGCGCCCACGCCTGCTGTGCGGCTGAATCCGTCTCTTTCGCCCGACTTGGAGCGCATCATTAACAAGGCGCTGGAGAAAGACCGCGATCTCCGCTACCAGAGTGCCGCGGAGTTACGCGCAGATCTGAATCGCTCGAAGCGGGACACTGAGTCAGGTAAATCAACCCCGCGAGAGACAGAAATTGAAGGCTCGAAGGCTGGGCGCAGCAAGTGGATCATAGTTGCTGTAGCCGTGCTTGGATTGCTCGCGGCGGTGGAATATTTCTTCTCGCATCGCCCAGCCACCAAGCTCACGGATAAAGACACGATCGTCCTCGGTGACTTCGCCAATCGCACGAATGACCCGGCGTTTGACGGCGCTTTGAAGCAGGCGTTGTCGGTGGAACTGGAACAATCGCCGTTTCTGAATGTGCTTTCGGATAAAAAAGTGAGCGACACTCTGCGGATGATGGGGCGTCCTGCCAACGAACGTCTAGTGGCGGATACAGGTCGGGAGCTTTGCCTGCGTACAGGGAGCACGGCGCTTCTGGACGGTGCAATATCGAGTCTGGGCAGCCATTACTTGATTGGACTGAACGGGATCGCGTGCAACAGCGGAGACACGTTGGCGAAAGAGCAGGTTGAAGCCACAAGTAAGGAAGATGTACTGAAGGCGTTAAGTCGAGCCGCGTCCAACCTGCGCTTTAAGCTAGGCGAATCGCTACCGTCCGTGCAGAAATTTGATGTTCCGATTGAGGCGACGACTTCCTCTCTCGAAGCTCTGAAAAGCTACAGCATGGGTCTTAAGATGCGTCGCGAACAGGGAGAGGCCGCGAGCCTCCCATTTTTCAAGCGAGCCGTCGAGCTCGACCCAAATTTTACGATGGCCTATGGCTCAATTGCCTCCCTCTACGAGGGTCTCGGGCAACCGTCGCTCGCCGTTGAATATGCCACGAAGGCGTATGAGTTGCGCGACCGAGTTACCGAACGGGAGAAGTTGAGTGTCTCCAGGGAGTACTTTTCTGCAACGGGAGAAATGGAGAGACAGACGCAGACGGACGGACTGTGGGCAGCGACTTATCCGCGCGATTCCACTCCGCACAATGACTTGGGTGTGAGCTATTGCAACATGGGTCAGTACGAAAAGGCTCTCGCTGAGTTTAAAGTGGCAATGCGGCTGGAACCGGACAACATGGATATCTATTCAAATCTGGGCGGGACTTACTTCAATCTAAATCGTCTAGAGGAAGCGGAAGCCATTTTCGATCAGGCACTCGCACACAAATTGGATGGTGGTGCACTGCGCCAGACGATGTACCAGCTTGCCTTTCTCCGGGGAGATACCGTGCAGATGGAACAGCAAGTGGCATGGGGTACGGGCAAGGTCGGAGACGAAGACCCGCTGCTCTCATTCCAATCCGACACCGAGGCCTACTACGGAAGGCGGAGCAAGGCGCGGGATTTCACGCGTCGTGCGGTGGACTCGGCCATTCGTGCTGACTCCAAAGAAACCGCAGCCGCGTGGCAGGCGAACGCCAGCCTGCGCGAGGCAGAGTTCGGAGACAATGTAAGCGCGAAGCAAAGCGCACAGGCGGGTATAGCTCTGAGTCCGGGTCGCGACGTAAAGGTGCTCGCAGCCTTGGCGCTCGCTCGCAGTGGCGACAGCGCCGGAGCGAAGACTCTGGTCGAGGAATTGGAGAAGAGCTATCCGTCAAACACTCTGCTCAACGTCTACTGGCTGCCGAGCATCAATGCCGCCATCGAACTTAACAAAAATGATTCCTCAAAGGCACTTGCACTACTGGAAGCCGCCGCACCTTACGAGCTGGGCTCTGTGCCACCGCTGCAACCCACGCTCTACCCCGCCTATCTGCGCGGCGAAGCCTATTTGCTGGCGCACAATGGTGCGGCCGCAACAACCGAGTTCCAAAAGCTGCTGGACCAACCATGCATCGTCGGAAACTCCGTGACGGCAGCACTGGCTCGTCTGCAACGTGGACGCGCATACGCGATGCAAGGCGACACCGCGAAAGCTCGCGCCGCGTATCAGGACTTCCTCACGCTCTGGAAAGACGCCGACCCGGACATCCCCATCCTGAAGGAAGCCAAATCCGAGTACGCCAAGCTGCAATAAAAAGATTCTTGGGCGTCAACTCCTGATAAGTCCTAGTGCTGTATCGGAAGCGCGAGGTGGCAAGAGGGATGCAGGTGCAGGGTGTGCTTGCGCGCTTTCGATAGAGCGACTTGAAGGAAGCCGCCCGCGTTTGCGGCGGACGCGGACCCTATGGGGATTGAATGGAATCGAGGGGTGGTGTCCAGGTGCGCTGAGGTGGTGTGGCTGAGCCGAAAAGACAACACGGGATGCTGCAGAGTTGCGGGAAGTGCAAGAGTACCGGGGAACGAAGGCCAGAGAAGCTGGCAAGACGAGAATGGTAGAACGACCAGGCACAGAGAGAGTGCGCGAGCCGAGAGCCGCAAAGATTTGGTGATGTGGATCGTTGTCTCATGCGGCTGCGGTGACCGCCCGAGGTGGAGAACGGAGCTGGATCTGGACAGCTGTGAATCGTTCTAGAGTCACCATGGGCCCACCGCACTGAGGACAGAACCAAAGATCGCGCGGACTGGCGCGGGAGACTTCCTGCTGAGCTTGTGGTTCTGGTGCTGAACCGAGCAACCGAAAACAGAGTGGCAACGCCGTGGCACGCCGGCGATGAGCCAGGAAGCCGAAGTGCCGGATGCGCACGAACCCTTTCGGAAGTAGGTGCAACAAGAAGCGGCGCAGGAACTCATCGAGCGCTAGCGTCATCTCGCGCTGTTGGTTTTTGTGAGCGGAGTCGCGCCAGCGAAAGGTGACCCTCTGGTCAGCCAATGAGACCAGTCGATGGTTGGAGATGGCCACGCGATGGGGGTAACGGCCCAGATAGTGGAGCAGATGTTCTGGCCCTGCAAAGGGAGGTTTCGAGTAGACCACCCAGTCCTTCCGGAACAGCCGACGTATCCAGGCGGCGAAGGTCTTTGGGTGGGCCAGAGGCGCGAGGCTTCCGTAAAAGCGAAGCCGATCTTCACGGAAAGCGGACTGGAGAGCCGCGACGAACTTGCCGCGAAAGACGCGGCTGAGCACCTGGACGGGAAGAAAGAAAGCGTAACGAGTCTTGATCCAGCGGGTGTGATCGGCGGAGAGTCCGCCGGCGGGCACGACGCAGTGCACGTGGGGGTGATGTTGGAGTTTTTGGTTCCAGGTGTGCAGGACGCTGAAGAAGCCGATCTCCGCACCGAGATGTTTGGGATCGCGAGCAACTTCCAGAAGAGTTTCCGCACTGCTTCGAAACAATAGGTCGTAGACAACGTTTTTATTCTGCAGAGCCAGTGGTGCCAGCTCACGAGGAAGCGTGAAGACAACATGCACGTAGCGCGAGGGGAGAAGCTCCCGGCGACGTGCTTGGAGCCAACGGTCACGGGCGCTGGTCTGACACTTGGGACAGTGCCGGTTCCGGCAGGAGTTGTAAGAGATGGCGCGATGCCCGCAGCGGGCGCACGGATCGAGATGCCCGCCGAGTGCGGCGGTGCGACAGCGCTGAATGGCCAGCAGTGCTTGGACATGCTTCCCGCTGATCCACGGGCGGCTTTGTTCGATGAAGGCGTGTCCCGCAGCGCGGATCAGATCGGCCACCTCCAGCGGTGGCCGGCCCATCTAGCCATCCTGTGGTGATTCGTCTTTCAGCTGCAGCAAGTCCAGAGGGCTCGCGGTCGCGCTGAGGTGACGTTCGGAGAGATGGAGGTAGATGGTGGTTTCTTCCAGATCACGATGGCCTAACAGCATCTGGATGGTGCGCAGATCCGCGCCTGCTTCTAGTAGATGAGTGGCGAAGCAGTGCCTCAGCGTATGTGGGTGCACCTCTTTCTGGAGGCCCGCTCGCTGGGCGGCTTGCTGGCAAGCGTACCAAACCACTTTCGTGTCGATCGGCCTATCAGCGGTATGCCAGCGGTTGCCTGGAAACAGCCAGGTGCTGGGCTTGCGCTTGAGTCTGCGCCAGTGCTCACGCAACGTCTCGAGCAGTTTGCGGCTGAGCATTACATCCCGGTCTTTGCGCCCCTTGCCGCCCTGGATGTGAATCACCATGCGCTGGCTATCGATGTCGCTGGCTTTCAGATGGGTCAATTCAGCGCGTCGTACTCCGGTGGCGTAAAGCGTCATCAACAGAGCGCGATGGTAAGGAGTCCGCGCTGCGTCGATGAGTCGCGCGACTTCTTCCTGGCTGAGGATCGTGGGTAGGTGCAATACCCGCTTCGGATAGGGAGTTTCGGCGCTGCTCCAGGCTTTCTTGAGAGTCTTGACGTAGAAGAACCGCAGAGCTGCCAAACGTTACGTTACCGTGCTCGGCGACAAGCTACGCTTCTGGAACAGCTCGGCCTGATATTCGCGAATGTGTTCAGGACCCAAACGATCGGGAGAACGCTTGAATCGTCTTGAGAAATCCTCGACTGTGCGGATGTAACAGCGTGTGGTAGCCTCTGCATAATTACGACGCTCGAGTTCCTCGAGCATCATTTTGCGAAGTCGGGTCATGGGGGACCTCCTATGACCCGACAACTTATCTCAACCAACAAGCCACCACTGCTCCGATCGTCTCACGCGAAGCGTCCGCCGCGCGGGCGGCTTCGTTCAAGTCGCGTTACCGGACACTAGGAATTAGAGGATCGGCACCTATGCGGTAACCGCGTTTACCGGGACCTAGCGCGACTACTGCCATAACTTCTGAGTTGCCGACTAACCGTCGAGTTGGCAAAAGACCAGTTACCTTTCGTCAGAGCAGCAATTGAATCTTGTCAAACTGCTGAGCCCAACCAATCTTCGACGGGGCGTACACGATGAGCGGAATGCCTACTTCTGTAACAGTGACTCTGGTCTTCCCCTCAGATTCACTGAATTCAACTATAACGGTGATCTCGTTAGGCCACTGCCCGGGAACCGATACTTGCGAGCCGGGAATTGTTTGCCCGTTCTCGTTAGCGAAAGACATCGTTGACACGATTTTCTTGTTGGCGACGACTTCCTGGTAGGTTCCGGTGTTCCAAAACATCCGTCCTTGCTCAGATTTCATCGCCCAAAGATAGCTGCCACCCTCACGCACGTCGTTTCGGACGACGAGTGCGGTGTAGCCCTTGGGCCCCCACCACTTCTTCATCGAGTCCGCGTCGTTCCAAACCCTCCATACGTCCGCTACGGAGGCATTGAAGGTACGTTCCGTGGAGACGCTCGTGTGGAAGTTCCATGCACCGAGGACCAACACGGCCAACACCAATGCGATACTGCCCGATATTTTGTAAATCATGCTGAACCTCCCTATATTCGGTCTTAACATTCCTCCCTAGCGGGTAAGGCCTACAGCATTCCTTCCAGCCGAACGTAGCTCGCTTCCATTCCATGTTCCATACCTGTTGCAAGCATAGCCGCGCGCGTCTTACCATCGGGCAGCGTCATTCGCATGGTCATCAGCGTTCCTGCGCCGTCGGCTTCAAATCGCGTTTCAATATGATTGTCTGGCGTGGGATCCGGCAGGTGCATGCGCTCGACATGTACGATCCTGTTATAAGGCTCCAACTCCAAGTACTCGCCAGTGATGTGAAATCCAGAGCCTTTGCCATTCGTCCATTCGTAGCGGAACTTGCCGCCGGCCTTCGCATCGTTGATGCAGACTGGCATCGTCCAACCTTCCGGACCAAGCAACCATTTCTGGATTAATTTCGAATCGGTGTGGGCGCGGTACACGGCTTTCGGAGGCGCGGTGAAGCGCCTGGTCACAACCACGTGGGTATCCCCTTCGGTCTTCAGCGTCATCTTGCTCATCGCTTTTCTCCTTTCTTGCGCTTTTCCATTCTCGCCAGAACTTCGTCCAGCCGGTCGTAGTTTGCCTCAAGGGCTCTTCGCAGCATGGCGAGCCATTGGTCCATCGCTTCAATGCCCGGCTTTGCGAGCCGACGAGGGCGCTTGGTACCCTCGAATCGGCGAACGATTAGTCCCGCAGCTTCGAGCACCTTTAGGTGCTGGGAGATTGCAGGTTGCGTCATCTCGAACGGCTCGGCCAATTCATTGACGGTGGCCTCCCCCTTGGCGAGGCGCGCAAGAATCGCCCGACGCGTGGGGTCGGCTAAAGCAGAGAAAGCAGCATCGAGATTATGCATAACTTGCACCTTATATAAGTATTTGCTTATTGTAAAGAAAAATTTCGCCCCTTCCACGGAAAATCATGGCCACGTGCGCTAACCTCCAGTCTTGAAAGGTCTAGTCCGACAGCCGATTTCGTTGTTCGCCATCGGAGCTCAGGCGATGGTCGGCAGTTATCGCTGTCTAAAGGAAAACCTCGATCAGATGAGGATCAGATGGGCTCGTTATGAGCGGGTGACGGGCTGGCCGGAGAGCGCCGGGATAAACCGGCATGTTGGTGTGTCCAAGGAAGGCTGGCGTATTCAGTGAGGAAGAATCTCACCAGGGCAAAAGCCAGAGCCCTGTAGCTTGGATAGCAAGGAGGAAGGAAACTGAATCCTGAAAGCCTATCGACAAAGCCATCTTTCGGATGGTGAGCGAGTCATCGGGCCGTAACGAAAGTGAACGCGGAAATGGCCTCGAAACGGAAGCCCCAGAGGCCGAGCCTTCCTTCATGAGGCGAAGGCAACATGGATCGTCGCAGACTGACTGAAGCGGCGAGACACTCTGGCGGGGTTATAGCGACAGCACGATGACAAGGATGCGCTAAGCAACTGGAGAAGCCCTCCTCGTCCCGCTGAGAAATTGGCGGAGAAAAGGAAACCGTATAACCGGTGACACCGGGAAATCGGTGGAACGACGAGAGGGTGGCGGAGGGGTCTGTAGTAGCGGCGAAGCGGAGTAATGCCCGCGGAGCGAAGAGACCCTGCTGTTTGCAACGACTCCCACAAAAAGGAAGGCAAGGGTGAGATGACAAAGGCACCCATCTGTTTGCAGGACCTGAGAAGGAGTCTATACGTCAAGGCGAAGGCTGAACCAACTTGGCGTTTCTGGGGACTTTACGTGCATGTCTGCAAGATGGAAACGCTTCATGAAGCCTACCAGAGGGCAAAGAAGAACGATGGAGCACCGGGAATCGACGGTGTCACGTTCGACGCCATCGAAGAGAGCGGAGTGGAAAGTTTTCTTCAACAGATCCATCACGAACTAGTCCTCAACACGTATCGACCCATGCGGGTACGGAAGAAGGAGATACCGAAGGAGGGAGGCAAAGTTCGCATCCTTTCGATTCCTTCGATTCGTGACCGTGTAGTCCAGGGAGCCCTTAAGCTCATTCTGGAACCGATCTTCGAAGCTGACTTTCAATCGGGATCGTATGGATATCGACCCAAACGAAATGCACAGGAAGCGGTGGACCGCGTGGCAAAAGCAATCGTCGAGGAGAAGACCCGAGTCATCGACATCGATCGGAGCGCCTACTTTGACAACGTGCAGCACTCGCTGCTGTTCGAGAAGGTAGCGCAAAGGATAAAGGATGGAGAGGTGAAGCATCTTCTCAAGATGATAGTGAAGGCGACGGGGAAGAAGGGAGTTCCGCAAGGCGGGGTGATATCGCCCTTGCTCAGCAACCTCTACCTCAATGAGGTGGATCGGATGCTAGAGAAGGCAATGGCTACCACGCGACGCGGAAAATACACCCACGTTCAATACGCACGTTTTGCGGATGACCTGGTGATATTGATGGACTCCCATCCGCGGCATGGATGGCTCGTGAAGGCGGTAGAAAAACGGTTGCGACAAGAGCTAGCCAAACTCAACGTGACGATCAATGAAGAGAAGAGTCGGACGGTGAATTTATCGCAGGGAGAAAGTTTCTGTTTCCTAGGCTTCGAATATCGTCTCATCTTGAGTCGTAATCAGGTGTGGCGACCGCAGTACACGCCCAGGTTGAAGAAGCGTGCGGCGCTATTTGCAAAGCTCCGAGAGATCTTCCGACGATTTATGAGCCAACCCGTGGAGCGAGTGATCGAGTTGATCAATCCGATCTTGCGGGGATGGGTGAACTACTTTGCAGTAGGGCACTCCAGCCGGTGTTTCTCGTTCGTCAAAGACTGGGTAGACAAGAAGATTCGGAGGCACCTGATGCGCTCCCGGAAACGACCAGGCTTCGGTTGGCAAAGGTGGAGTAGGACGCGGCTCTACGAGAGGCTGGGACTTTATAACGGTTACCGGCTGCATCGACTAGGACCGCTGCCGAAAGCCTCTCCTGCTGGAGCGGACTCATAACCCTTGACTAGAAGCGAGCAGGTAAGCCCATTGCTGGAAATCGGCACGATGGGTTTGATGAGGCGGGGGCTGGAAAACGAGCTTACGGTTCGGCTAATGAGGCACTCCCAGAGGAAACCGGGAGCAACGGATAGGCTGTACCTTCGGAGTATCGCGCCAGTCCTCGACCCAACTAGGGGATGCAAGAGCCCTACAGGAAAGGAAGTAGCGAATCCATCCTGACCTTGAGTCTTGCTGGGGACATCGCGAGGTGTCTCTTGAAGCGTAGACAGAGGCATCGGTGGGCGGGGCGATTGAGCTGCGAAAAGCCCGTAGAATCAGGATGCCGACTTCATTCCGAGTGAGAGGAAGGCAACACGGCAGCCACGCTAATCGCGAGTGGACTGTCGGTCCTGCGTAGTCTGAGAACCCGCGCACGCTGAGAAACAACATGCACGAGAACCGGGAGATCTCCAGCACGCCTTGGTCTGACGATCAAGACCGGTCCGCGAAGGCCAAAAGCCGTACTGCGGACATGCACGTGCCGGAGAAGTCGGACTGTGTCGTAGTACCTGTGAACCAGCCGAACAAGGGAGGGCAGCCTTCCGCGGAGGTTGGGGAGGGAAGGGCACAGACAAAGGAGAACATCGTTCAGTCGCACATGCACCCGACACAGAGTGGGAAGCGCATGTCCCAGAGGCTGGACGGTGTGCGGAAAGCAGCAAAGGAAAGGAAGCAGGAGCGGTTCACTGCTTTGCTCCACCATCTCAACGTTGATCTACTCCGAGACAGCTTCTACGCGCTTCAGCGTAAGGCTTCGCCCGGAGTAGACGGGGTGAGGTGGCAGGAGTATGAAACTGGGCTCGAGGATCGACTCGTCGATCTGCACAGCCGGGTGCACCGTGGAGCGTATCGGGCCAAACCTTCGAGGCGAGTCTTTATTCCGAAAGCTGACGGGCGGCAACGTCCGTTGGGCATCGCGGCGCTGGAAGACAAAATCGTTCCGCAAGCCGTGGTGAGGATCCTCAACCAGATCTATGAGGTCGACTGCAAAGGCTTCTCCTACGGGTTTCGTCCCGGTCGCAGCCCGCATCAGGCGCTGGACGCGCTGACGGTGGGCATTCAACGGAAGCGGGTGAACTGGGTGCTGGATGCCGACATCCGTGGTTTCTTCGATAATCTGAGCCACGAATGGATGATGAAGTTCATCGAGCATCGGGTGGCCGATCGGAGGATACTTCGCCTAATCCAGAAATGGCTGAAGGCTGGAGTGTCGGAAGACGGCCAGTGGTCGGAGACGAAGCTGGGTACGCCGCAGGGGGCAGTGGCATCACCGCTGATCGCCAACGTGTACCTTCATTATCTCTTCGATCTCTGGGCTGATGTCTGGCGCAAGAAAGTGGCAAAGGGCGACGTAATAATCGTCCGTTATGCTGACGATCTTGTGGTGGGCTTTCAGCACCGAACGGATGCTGAACGTTTTCTGAAAGAGTTTCGAGAACGGCTGGCGAAGTTCGGCTTGGAATTACATGCGGACAAGACTCGACTGATCGAGTTCGGGCGGTTCGCCGCTCGAGACCGGAAGCAGCGGGGAGAGGGAAAACCAGAGACCTTCACCTTCCTGGGCTTTACCCACTACTGTGGGCAACGCCACAAGAGCGGAACCTTCACCGTATGGCGGATCACTGCGAAGAAGCGAATGGTCGCGAAACTCAAAGCCATCAAGGTTGAGCTTCGACGCCGGATGCATGATCGCATGGCCGATGTCGGTGCTTGGCTCCGGAAGGTTGTGCTGGGTTATTACCAATACCATGCTGTTCCCGGGAACACGACTCAGTTGCGTATCTTCAAACTTCGCGTGTGCAGGCTATGGCAGAGTGTTCTGGTCCGCCGTAGTCAACGCGCAAAGATGCGCTGGGAACGTTTTACCCCAGTCCTGAACCGGTGGATTCCTCCACCCCGCGTTCTGCACCCCTATCCTGATGCACGCTTCTACGCCACTCATCCTTCGTAAGAGCCGTATGCGTAGACGCGCTCGTACGGATCTGGGCGGGGGGCGATCAGCGATGGTCGTCCCTACCGCGACAGTTATTCCGAGTCAAAAGGCTCGTTGGGACATTCTGGCTTGATAAGTCGGACAAGTCAACCGAAGCGATTCCGTTTTGATCCCAAGCGCTCGGCTCGGGTCTGCGGGCTCTGTCGAGCCGAGGGCCTGAGCATGTCTGTAGCGCGCTCGCGTCGGCACGCCAGTGCCGCGCATCGGAACGGGCGCGTGCAACCTCGCTAACGGAAGGAGGAAACTTCAGTCTATCTTGGGCACGGCGGGGATTCGATCCGTGGGCCTGATCTCATGTGGGGGCCGGCTCGTCAATTTCTTCTAACCGCGCCAACCGGACAGGGGAGAGAACACGAAAATGAAAAGCGTTCTTCTGGGAGTGATTATCACACTGATGGTGCTCGCCATCTGCGTTTTCGGGTACCTCAGGCTGGGTTTGGCGGAAGTGCGCGCCGATATTCCTCCCACGGGATTCGAAACCTATGTGATGAGTTCATCGGTGCACGCGTCCGTGAGGCGCAGCGCACCAGAAGTCCCGAACCCGGTGGAACCGACGGACGAAAACCTGATCGCGGGCGCGAAATTTTATCTCGACGCTTGTGCCGGGTGTCATGGGACACCCGGAAAACCAGAAAACGGTAAGGGCGCCGTTCTGTTCCCCATTATTCCCGAATTGCCAGTGGTTGGGACGGACTACACCGAAGCGCAGGTGTTCTGGGTGGCGAAACATGGGATTCGCAGGTCGGGCATGTTTGCGAATGGCGCGTACGCTAAGGACAACGATCTGTGGCTGGTGGCTACCTACATCAAGCGAATGAATTCATTGCCGCCAGGCGTCCAGGCAGCCGTTGCGAAGCTCGTCGAAGCTCAGCATTAGCTCTCCGCGGGACACTAAAATTTAAAACACAGTCGGCAATTCCCAATTGCAAGTGGATGGCTCCTCACCTCGTGGTTGACCCTTGGCAAGTCGCCTAACCGGAAACTAGGGTCAGTTACCGGTAAGGGCTGCCAGCTATTGTACATGTGGAGTCCTAGTACGGGACATTTCCGGTAACGCTAATCGGGAGTTAGCCAAGTCTGCCCACCCTCCTTTAATAATGCGCGTAGTTATTGCAGGTTTGCGTACTCCGCTTTGACTTCCTCGAGGATGCTCACATTATTTAATTCTTGGACGTAGCCCTTGCCCAAACCTAGGGGATTCCCTAGTTCCAATATGCTCGGGACGGAGTGACTCTTCAGGCGTGGGACTCACCGTCCGTCGGTAGGTGCTTTTGGCCGGGTTTGAGCCTGCGGAATTTACTGGCTGGAATTGCGCGTGAGGCTGAAGAAAGTCACCGGATCAATCCTTACACCGCTAATGCTCTTGCACAGTTTGCACGAGCAATAGTCTCATGTTGAGAGATCGATGACTGAAACGGACGCCACAAATCCTCCGGGTCGCGGTTCCGCTGAAACAGCGCCCACGTCTGCTTCAACGCCTCTGCCCTATCGTTGGGGATACTTTCAAGGCGCAATAATTATTCCAATCTCTTTGCTTACATTTATCGGTTCGATTGCGGACTTAGTGAGGCTGCATACGGAACCTTGGACTGTGTCGGCCATTTCGCTGCTTATGGCATTTTTGGGATTACCTCTCGGAGTTGGGCTGCTGAAAAGGAGGTGGTATGCCTTAACCCTGCTTTACGTGATGCTCTGGCTTTCAGTGTTGCTGGTCGCCGTCAAGCTTCCCATCGCAATCGGTCATTTCACTGACGCAGGTGACATAGGTAGTGCGCTCCCCGAGGCCGAACTACTGCTTATTTGGCTCTTGTCCACGGTCTACTACCGCAAGCGCCAAATGCAATTTAGCTAAGCATAATAACTCGGGCAAAGTCCTGACTAACGCTCTTACCGAAGTAGTGGAATTGTCCCAAATCCACGTGTCCGGTTAGCCATGCCGTTCTCCGCGCTCACAATCGCTATCATCGCAATCGGTGGGGGTTTTGCCTTCACGGCAAATATGCTCGCCTTCGCGATGGTTGAACAAATCAATCTGAAACTGACGGCAAGAGAGCGCATCTCTCAATGGGCGTGGGACCTCACGGTCGGACGGAAACACAAGCGGCTTTATCCGGAGAGCAAACTGAGTTTTCTCTTCGGTTTATGCTGGATTGCACTGGCCATCTGTTTTCCGATTCTGCTGTGGTCGATGGGATTTTTTAGCCGAAGGTAGCGGTTTGCGGGCTCGTGCCCGAACGCCGTTACCGGAGATCGGATAGCGCTTGTCCGACCCAGGACGCTTATCTTGGCAGCACGACGAAGTCGTATGTGTATTCGGCTCCAACCTTGTCCCAATTGTCACGAATCGAAGGCGACTGGTCGGCAAACCGCCGACCATTGTTCGCTTTCCGATAGACGTCAAGTAGTTGTTCCATCGAGTCCCATCGGTCCCTCTCTCCTGCCAGAAGGTTTGTCCAAATCTTTCTAGCCTCGATTGTGCGGTGTATATCCTCACCAGAAAGTAGGCAACTTTCTACTGAGGTAGAACATCCGCTCACGTGAGCATAGTCCATCAGACCAAAATCGTAGTGCGCGGCGACCTCCGCTTCCACTTCGTTTCTTGAGATTGTGCACACGCCGTTGCCGTCACTCGCAAAAGGCTGAAGCGTAAAATCACTCTTAGGTCTCGCAAAAAAAAGCACCCGAAATAGTACGTCTGCCATTTTCAGAGGACGCTTGTCGCTGTCCACCGACTGAATTGCGACACGGTTTGGAAGAACAAGGTTGTTCATAGGAGTTTCGCCAGATTCTAACGCATTAATGGCAAGCAGTGTCCAAGTGCCTGGTAAACGCAGCGTTAATCAGGCATCTTGTGTCTTTCTCAGACGTAATTCGCAGGAGTTTACGAACAGATCAGTCTGGACAGACGCAATCGCATATCAGGTGTCGAGCGAAAAGCCTCCAAGGCGAGGTTTGCCGGCTGTCGAAGTATAAAACCCGAAAATGGCGGCAGTCAGGATGACGGCGACGGCGAGGAATCCCGGTTGCGCGTACCAGGCCGAAACGTGCGTGGTTTGAGGAGAGTTAAACAGAACGTTACCAGCACAGTAAGCCATCACAAGTGCGAGGAGTCCGAAGTGAATCAGAAGCGTCAGCGCGATACTGAAGAAGACGAAAACCCAAATCGTATCCAGCACGGGGTGATCCCCGAAAACCGCGGGGATGGCAAAGAGCGAGATCGTTACCAGCACCGCCAGCCACTCCTTGCGCGTCACCAACCGGACCAGAAAGAAAAGAAAAAAGAAAAAGAGCGAAGTAGCAACAGATATTACAATGTCCAGCAGGATGCCGCCAATCACGGCGCGAAGCCCCGAGAGGCTGTCAAAATCCAGGCTTGACAACGGCGGGTCGGGTATTTTCCCCATCCAGTCTGGAACCATGGCCTTCGCCCCGCTCTCGACCGCCCAAAAGACTCCTGCGAGGATTCCCACCAACAGATCGCGGCCCACCATCGGATCTCGCATCTGACCCGCCAGCAACCGGCCCCAGGAAATCAGCGAGCTCGGCCAGCGCCTACGGACGTGCGGTTCGAGCGCGACGTACAGCACCCAGACGGTCGTTCCAACGATCAACCCCCATGCGGTTGAAACCACAAAAATCCTTAATTCTGCCGGCGCTGCCGGAATATAGTGCGCGTACAAAGACGCCACCGCTAACATCAAAAGGAAGGCCAGCAGAGCCAACCGCGCCGCGCCACGCCGGTCGCCTCGCCCGGAGCGCATATTGGTCCGTGCCATCAGGATTCCCAAGAGGAGGATCGAAAAAAGGACAGTATAAACGGTCGAAATTACGATCGGATTCCCCGTGCTTATTTGTTCCTCCTGCATGCGATCCGGCTCGGTCCAGGGGGAGATCACATCGAAATAAACCGGCTTGCCGCGATACGCCGCTGCTTCCACGCGCAACGGTAATTCCGGGTGCCCAGGCCAAGTTCCTTCCCATGCTGCTCGCGCGTCAGCCAACGCGAGTGGCGTCCATTGCGGCGGCACGGACTTGAACCGGTTCGCGTCCAGCCCCGCCGCTGCAAAGAGCGCGCCCCAATTTGGCAAGGATGCCATATCCGTCGAGGTATCGAGCTGCGGCGGTACTGCCTCAAATTTCACCAGATGTCCCTGCGTATCGAGATACATTCGGCACATCCCGGAAATCGAATTCGGAGGATCGCCGGGGTTCTGCGAGGGAGAGAGATCAAACGTGCTGCTAGACATGAAGCGCGGACTCTCCCGATACCAAAACGTGATGGTCGGAGGAATACCAGAGGAAAGATTGTTCCAGCGGGTCAGGCTGCGGTCATTCTTCTTTATGTAGTCGAGATATTCCGGGAGCAACTTGAATGAGTAAGCGGTATCTACCGGCGTAGCCGTATAACCAAATCCACTGGCCATGTCGCGCGCTTTCGCTATCAGCACTTCGGGAGGGCTGGGCAACGGGACAAGATTTTCCAATTGCGTCTTCTGGCACAGTACGAGTTCCGCCCCTAGTCCAAGAACAATCAGCAGCACACAGCCCCAGGCAATCGTCGGCCGCAGCCCTACGTTTTCGCCGGACGCTGCAACCATTTCAGGCGACGGCGTCTCACCGGCTGCCAGCGCTGCGGCTAGCGGGTCGCCTCCCGGCAACGCGGCGGCAACTTGCAGGGCCGAGGCGGGCCGTTTCGCCGGATTTTTCTCGAGGCAGCGGAGCATCACACGCTCGACGAGCGGATCGATATCCTTCAGGTGCGTGGATGGCGCCGTTGGCGCGCTTTTTTCGCGAAGGCGCGCCATCTCATCGTACGTCGCGGCTTCGTATGGCTTCTTGCCCGTGAAAATTTCGTACATCACCAGGCCCAGCGAATACAGGTCGCTCTTCGCAGTGACTTCACCGCCGGAAAATTGTTCTGGCGACATATAGGCGGGTGTCCCAGCGCGCGCGTCTTCGCCCTTTATTTCCGTGGAGAGTCCTGCAAGGCCGAAATCGGTGATGCGCGCGCGGCCACGGCCATCGAGCATGATGTTGGCGGGCTTCAGATCGCGGTGGATGATGCCGTGTTCGTGCGCAGCGGCGAGACCGGCACAGACTTGCCGCGCAATCTCGAGGGCCTTGTCGGCTGGGAGACGCCCGATGCGGCGCATCAGGGAAGCGATGTCTTCGCCGTCCACGAATTCCATCGTGAGGAACGTTTGGCCATCGGTCTCCCCGATGTCGAAGACGCGGCAGACGTTGGGGTGGGAGACCTGGCGCGCCAGGCGGACTTCGCGGGTGAATCGCGCCAGAGCCTCTTCGTTGCGGGCGAGAGATTGCGGCAGGAATTTCAGCGCGACGGTCTGCCCGAGTTTCAAATCCTCGGCGCGATACACTTCGCCCATGCCACCCTTGCCGAGCGGAGCAACAATGCGATAGCGGTCGAGCAGCGTGGTGCCGGGAACGTAGCGGGCTTCGTAGCCAAAATCGGAAGGATGCGAAGGAGGAGTATGCCGCGGCCCAGAATCGCCACGCTGCGCAGGCGGCGCTGCGTCAGGCTCGGGCTCCGGGTGCTCTTCCATACCGGCTCGAATAGCGCGGGCTGCCGGGGAGTCAACCCGCGTCACGGTCGGCGTCGAACTGGAATCTACAGGCGTCGCGCACGTAGGGCAAAACGCCGCCCCATCCGGCAACTCACGCGCGCAAGAAGAGCATTTCATCAGGAACTTTGGATCCGGCCTCGAGTCGCGCCATCGTACGCCTCGCCTGACGCCGACACAACGAATTTGCGGGTGCAGTTGGCCCAGGTGAGATCACGAACGGGTGGCGACGCTTAGTGCCTGGTAAGTTCTATAAAGGTAGAAGTCAAGAAAAAACACATCTCCTTCGGCTGGAATTTTTCTTGCTTCTCAGCCCACTTGATCGAGCGAGATGTGTTTTGACCTACCGCGCCATGGGCTCGGTTGCGGGGCCATGCGACCCCGTGGTTTGGGTTTTCTCTACCAGCGGTTTTCATCGCTTGTTCGCGACGAAGCCTGTCCGTTCCGAAACCAGCAAAGCAGAACGTGGTCAAATTTGGCGACCATGGTTCTATCTGGGACTCGTGGCCTATAGCTTTTTCTGGTTATCCGAGAGGGACTAGGGTCGTGTGGGAGACTGGGTGCCCGAAGCACGCAGTGCCTAACTAACCAGCTGAGACTCGCTCTCGAACCAGAGTGTCTCGAGAACCTGCAGACCACCGCCAGAGAAATACCCAGGGATGGAGCGGAAGCGCTCAGAGACACTCAAGCTGTTTGTGGTTTCAGATATTGGGCGTCGAAGCACACTCCTCTCTTCCACACGATTAACACGATGGTGGCGATCTTCCTGGCCAAGGTCAGCCGCGCCATCTCCGGCCGCATGCCCTTGGTCAGCAAAGCGGTGTAGAACTCCTGCAACGGACCTGGTTTGCTGGAGGCCACGATCGCCGCGCCCTTAAACAGATTCTTCAGATCGTGATTGCAGTTGTGGTTTAGTCCGCGAATGGAGATCTGTTTCTTCGCTCGTTCCAGCTGCCCGTTGACCTTACGGTGATCGGCGCTGCTTTGTGTCTCGATGCCAAATCCGCTGTAAGTCCAGAGCTGCCGCTTGCTGCGAAAACGGTGCGGAGTCTGCAGAATGCCCAGCAGCACGGCCGATCGGATCGGGCCGATCGAGGGAATCTGGCGCAGTCGTTTCCATGCCTGGTGTTTCTTGCCCTCTGCCAACAGCTCCCGGCGCACTTGCTGACGTACCGTCCGCAGCGCATCCAGTTGTTGGTAGTAAAACTCGGCCCGCCGGCGTACTCCCGGTTCCGTGATCTTCCCCAGCCACTCGGCACGATGGCGTGGCGCATAGACCTGCTTCCCGGTATAAGGAATAGCCCAACTGCGATAGATCGCCTTCACCCGCGACATGACCCGCCCGAGATCTTTGGTGATGGTCAGATAACTGCGCACCAGTTCTTTCAGGCTGCGCAGGCCGTGTTCCCCGTGATAGACGGGGCTGAGATGGTTCAGACGCAGCAGCTCGGCCAAGCGGCGGGCATCGATCTTGTCATTCTGGTTGCCTTCCCGCATGGAGGCATTCTTGCGCGGATCGCACACCACCAATTTCGTCACGTGTGGCTTCAACAGGTCGTACAACCAGGCGGCTGAAGTGCCTTCTTCCAACGTAACGTGCAAGTCTCCGCGCAGCCCATCGATAAACTGCAGAATCATGCTGGCTTTGGTCTCGATGACGCATTCCATCACGATCTTTCCCGCACTATTCCTCACCGCAATCGAAATGCTTTCCTTGTGCACATCCATACCGATATACTTTTTGCTATCCATTGAGGGCGCTCCTTGCTGTAGGGGTTGTGGCAACCACCCAAACCCTACTCCAAAAAGGGCGCCCTTTATATTGCGTCGTGCCGGTTCAACCGGTCGCTGCAACACCATCTGATATAAAGCAGTTTTTAAAGGTGGTGTTTATGAAGCCAGGGAAACGGTTTGGGCTTTCCGCGGAGCAGAAACTTGACCTGTGGCGTCGTTGGAAGGCGGGTCAGACGTTGCATGAGATCGGTCGTGCCTTTGGCAAAGAACATTCCTCTATTCGTTGTCTGGTGTCGCGTCACGGGGGGATTGCTCCGGCCGTCCGGCGGCGTGCGCTCCTCGCGCTCCCGCTGCGTGAGCGCGAGGAAATCTCTCGCGGGCTGGCTTCCAGTTCGTCGCTGCGTGCGATTGCCCAATGTTTGGAGCGAGCGGTATCAACCGTGAGCCGGGAGGTGGCACGTCATGGTGGCCGTCCGGAGTATCGAGCCAGTCCAGCGGATGGCGAAGCCTGGCAGTCGGCCTTGCGGCCCAAGCGCTGCCTTCTTTCCGTCAATCTGAAGTTGCGGAACATCGTTGCGAGTAAACTGATTCTGGACTGGTCGCCGAAGCAGATTTCCGGCTGGCTGAAAACTCAGTATCCCGATGAGGAGAGCCTGCGTGTGTCCCACGAAACCATTTACCGAAGCCTGTTCATTCAAGCCCGTGGAGCGCTGAAGAAGGAGCTGCTGGAGCACTTGCGATCCAAGCGCCGCATACGGCGGTCGCAGCACTCTCGTATCTTTAAAGACCAGCGCGGTCAAATCCCGGAGGCCCTCTCGATCCGCGAAAGGCCCGCGGAAGTGGAGGAGCGTGCCATTCCGGGTCACTGGGAGGGCGATCTGCTGCGCGGCTCAGGGAACAGTCACATCGCGACCTTGGTGGAACGCCATTCGCGCTTTGTCCTGCTGATCAAGGTACGCAGCAGAGATACGGCGGAGGTGGTGGGGGCCTTGAGTAAACACGTGCGTAAACTTCCCGCTACCCTGCGACGCTCGCTGACCTGGGACCGGGGGCTGGAGATGGCCAAACACAAGGACTTTACGGTGGCCACGAATGTGAAAGTCTATTTCTGTGATCCGCAGAGTTCCTGGCAACGCGGCTCGAACGAAAACACAAACGGGCTCTTACGACAATATTTCCCGAAGAACACAGACCTAACCGCCTATTCCCAGTCGGATCTGAACAAAGTAGCGCAGCGTTTAAATCAACGCCCACGACAAACTTTAGGTTTTCAGACTCCTGCGAGTAAACTTCAACAAAGTGTTGCGTCGACCCATTGAGACCACCCGCGTTACCGGAAACTAGGAAAATCCACGTTACCCGTTACGGCGTTTGGACGCAGCTGCCGGGCGGCTTCGTTCTAATGCCCGACGGGAGACTGACTCTCAATTTCCGATTACGCGACGTGCTATCGCGTCGATAGCGTGCGTTACGCGGCTGCGTACCGCGTTTTTTTCCTGGAATGCGTCCGTCGAATCGACAGGGTGTACAAAAAGTGTGCAGTGGAATGCGACAAAGGTGACATTGGTGACGCTCTTGATGGAAGCGGAAAGTCGTGAATTATAGTAACTTCTTGCTGGTCTGCACGTTCACAGGCGAATCCGCCTTACAGACTCACCCGCTAAATTCTCCGCCGCCGCCACCACCGTCGCGGGCCGCCGCTGCCCTGTGCAGCCAGCCGCAACATTTCTCGTCCCAACAGCGCTAGCGCAATCGTGTCCGCAATTCCGGTTTGTGTACGTGAAAATGCAGGAAACTCTCGCAAATATTCCAGGCCAAATTCGCGGCTTCACGGTGATAACTCGCTCGCGCGTTGCAGAAAAATCCGTGGTCTGCCTCCGAAATTTCCACGTTCACATAAGGCTTTCCCAGCCGCTTGCACTCATCAATCACCGCGCGAATCTGCTCCTGCCCGATGTGCTTGTCCTTCCCGCCCCAGAAGAACAGCATCGGCGCATGCAAGCTCGCCACCTGCGGCAGCAGCCCCGGCGCAATCCCGCCGCCATAAAAAGAAATCGCCGCCTGCAAAGGAACCGTCGCGTTCGCCAGAAACGAAGCGCGCCCTCCCATGCAGAATCCAATACTCGCGATCGCTTCCTTCCGCACCTGCGGATCGCCCGCCAAAAAATCGTAGGCCGCGCGAATATCCTGCGTCATCCCCTCTACGGTCATCGCCTTCATATGCGGCACAGTAGAAAAAAAATCCGCGTAGTTCCCCTCGAATCCCGGCGCCGTGCGATGAAATAGTTCCGGCGCAATCGCCACCACTCCTGCGCGCGCAAACCGCTCCGTCACTTCGCGAATGTGCGCGTTCACTCCAAACGCTTCTTGAAATACCAGCAGCCCCGGATGCGCGCTCCCGTCCGCCGGACGCGCCACATAAGCGTTCATCGCGCTTCCATCAGCCACCTGCAAGGAAACTTTCTGCGTTACGATCTGCGTCACCGCTGGACCTCTCTCGATTGCGCCCCGCGCCGAAGTCCCATAGGATAATCGCGTGCGCGCCAAATAGGAAACGAAGTTTGCGCCCGCCTGCTGCTGGCCAAAACCTCGCTCTCGCCGGCGTGACTTGGATTAAAGGAATCGTGCCACCCACGCGTCGCATCTAAACAGTCCTGCGGAGGAAACCAAATATGAGCTTGACCGACTACATAACGCTAGGCCGTTCCGGATTGCGCGTAAGCCCGCTTTCGCTCGGCACCATGACCTTCGGCACAGAATGGGGTTGGGGCAGCGACGAACCCCAGGCCCGAGAAATTTTCGATCGCTACACCGACCAAGGCGGCAACTTCGTGGACACCGCGGACTTCTATACCCAAGGCAAGAGCGAACAGATGCTCGGCAAATTCATCGCCGATAAAAAACTCCGCGACCGCATCGTCCTCGCCACGAAATTTACGTTGAATACCGAGCCAGGAAATCCCAACGCCGGCGGCAACGGCCGCAAAAATATTTATCAATCCCTCGAAGCTTCGCTGCGCAGGCTGCAAACTGAATACATTGACCTCTACTGGCTCCACGCCTGGGACACCGTAACTCCCGTCGAAGAGGTCCTGGCCACCATGAACGATCTCGTCCGCGAAGGCAAAATTCGCTACTACGGATTTTCAGACACGCCCGCATGGTACGTCGCTCGCGCGCACACCCTCGCCGAAAAAGAAGGCAAGGAAAAATTGATCGCACTGCAACTCGAATACTCGCTGGTCGAAAGAAATATCGAACGCGAACACATTCCCGTCGCCCAGCAATTGGGCATCGCGCTTTGCCCCTGGAGTCCTCTCGCTGGCGGCTTCCTCACCGGAAAATACACGCGCGAAGGGAACTCCGGCAAAGGCGCAGGTCGGCTGGAAACCACCAAAACCTCTGGCAACCCGGCGTTCAACAAATTCAGCGAACGCAACTGGCAAATCAGCGATGCACTCGTGGCCGTCGCAAAACAAATCAACAAGCCGCCCGCGCAAGTCGCCTTGAACTGGGTTATCACTCAACCCGGCGTCACCTCCACCATCATCGGCGCCACAAAGATCTCTCAGCTCAACGACAATCTGCAAGCCGCGGAAATCTCCATCCCCGCGGACCTGCGCAAGCGCCTCGACGAAGTCTCCGCGCTCGAAGCCATACATCCCTACATTTTCTTTAGCGGCGGCATTCAGTCCATGGTCAACGGCGGCACGTCAGTCAAAACTTGGGAGCCGGCGGCCGTCACAGGCGGGCCGCTAGCGCCTCCGGTAAATCCCAAAGCCAGCGCCGCCACCGAGAAGTAACGCTCTCAACCCGAGATGCCACTTTATAGCGGGCCTGTTTCCGACCATTTCGACGGCAAGCATTTTTACAATCCGCGCGACCCTGCGTCGCAAGGCGGCATGCACGGCACCGGAGCCACGCTCAAATGGCTACTCACTCGCAGACCAGCGTCGTGGCGCGAATGGATTGACGCGCCGCCAGGCGCCACTCCGCCCGAACGCGTTGACGATGGAAAATTTCGCGTCACGTTCGTCGGTCATGCCACGCTCCTGATCCAGCTCGAAGGTCTGAATATACTTTGCGATCCCATCTGGTCGCATCGCGCCAGCCCCCTCTCCTGGTTCGGACCGCCGCGTCACCGCGCGCCCGGAATACATTTCGACCAGCTTCCCCCCATTGATCTGGTCCTGCAGAGCCACGACCACTACGATCACTTTGACTTGCCCACGTTGCGTCGCATCGGTGCGCAATGGCATCCAGCTTTTGCCGTCCCGCTCGGCGTGCGCGCGCGCCTCACCTCCCAAGGCATCGCGCAAGATTCGCAAATTCAGGAGATGGATTGGTGGCAATCCGCCGACGCCTTCGACAAAATTACCGTCACTGCCGTTCCTGCACGCCATTTTTCCGGGCGCAGCCTGAACGACCGCAACAAAACTCTCTGGTGCGGCTACGTGATCGAAAGCGCTTCCGGCACAATTTATTTCGCCGGAGACACCGCATACGGCTCGCATTTCGCGGCGATTAAACAGCGCTTCCCGGAAATCCGCCTAGCCTTCCTTCCCATCGGCGCCTATCGTCCCCAATGGTTCATGGGCCCAGTCCACATTTCTCCAGCAGACGCAGTCCGCGCGCACAAAGAAGTTGGCGCCGCCACCAGCATTGCCATCCACTTCGGCACCTTCCACCTGGCCGACGACGGCGAGCAAGAACCAGTAACCGAACTCCAGAACGCGCTCAATCGCGAAAAATCCTCCCACCGCTTCTGGGTCCTCGATGCAGGGGAGGGAAGAGACATCCCGTGATTGCGCGCGGTTGCCGCTGGTTTGCCGTCTCTTTCTCTGTGCTCTCCGCTGTCCCTCGGTGTTCTCTGTCCTAAATCCTTTGCCTTTCGCTGCGTTCTCTGCGCCTGTGCGGTAATCCTGCCTTTCCTGCAAACACCAATCACGCGAAGGGCGAATCTCGCTATGTCTTCGAAACCCCCGCCACCACCGCATCAAAAAACAATCCCAAAAGATCTCGTATCTCCGCATCCGACAAAGAATTCGCATCCACCAAATGTTCCAGCAACATCGCATGAGAAAACGCGCCCAAAGCCGTAGCCGCGGCCGCACTGGAAATCGGCAAAGATCTCCCCAGCGACTTCATCACTCGCCGCACAATATCCCCGCCGCAGGACCGCAGCCCTCTCTGCCGCGCCCGCAATCGGGCATGTGCCTCCGGATGCCGCACCGCAAAAAGTTTAAATTCCAGCGAAAGCAAAACCAATCGCCGGTCCTTTGCAATCTGCGCGTAGTGCTCGCGCAAAGCCCGCAAACGCTGCTGCGGGTTGTCGTGCCGCTCCAGCAGCTCGTTCACCTCAGCAATTCGCCGCGCCACCGTCTGCTCCAGCAAAGCAAAAAAAATATCCTCTTTTCTCGCGAAGTTCGCGTAGAACGCCCCGCGCGTATATCCCGCGCGCGCCGCAATATCCTCCAAACGAGCCGCTTCATACCCATCCCGCGCAAATGTCTGTTCCGCCGCGAGCAAAAGCTTTCGCCGTGTAGCCGCCGTGCGCGCCTGCTGCCGCGATGGCGTCAGAGTTGCAGCCTTTCTACCGCGTGCCGATGAGGCAATCGAAGAGGTGTTCATGGATTGGTTTCTCTCACACTTTTCATTGCTTTACAAGATACATACATGCATGTATATGATAGGTCATTCGCAGCCCCCAGCAAAGGTGATTCCTGGCCACTGCCACCCTAACCGCTGACGCGTCCTTCGAGATTGCCGCCTGGCGCCCCCGCCACAATCCGTGGCTCATCGCGCTCACGGTGACCCTCGCCACTTTCATGGAAGTCCTCGACACCTCCATCGCCAACGTCGCCCTCCCGCATATCGCCGGCTCCCTCGGCGCCAGCTCCGATGAATCCACCTGGGTGCTCACCAGCTATCTCGTCTCCAACGCCATCATTCTCCCCATCAGCGCCTGGCTCGCAACCCGCATGGGCCGCAAACGTTTCTACATGTCCTGCGTCGCGCTCTTCGCCGGCAGCAGCTTCCTCTGCGGCCTCGCTCCCAGCCTCGGCATGTTGATTTTCTTCCGCGTGCTGCAAGGCGCCGGCGGCGGTGGACTGCAACCCAGCGAGCAAGCCATACTCGCGGACACGTTTTCACTCTCGAAACGCGGCATGGCCTTCGCGGTATACGGAATGGCCGTGGTAGTCGCGCCAGCAATCGGCCCGACGATCGGCGGATGGATCACCGACAACTACAGCTGGCGCTGGATTTTTTACATCAACGTTCCCATCAGCCTTATCTCTCTGTACCTAACCCATCGCCTCGTCGAAGATCCGCCCTACCTCAAAATTGAAAAAGAACGCCGCAAAGGTATTCGCGTTGACTACATGGGCTTGGGGCTCGTCGCCCTGGGCATCGGCAGCTTGCAACTCGTCCTCGACAAAGGCCAGGAAGCCGACTGGTTTTCCTCGCACTGGATCGCCGCGCTGCTCACGCTGTCAATCATCCTCCTCGTCACCTGGGTCATCTGGGAATGGCGCCACGAACATCCCATTGTCGAACTGAAACTCCTGAAAAAACGCAATTTCGCTGCCGCCATGTTCTTCATGTTCATACTCGGCGCCGTTTTGTACGGCACCACAGTCTTGATCCCGCAGTACCTGCAATTATTAATGGGCTACTCCGCCGTCAGCGCAGGAGAAGCCCTGGCCGGCGGCGGTTTCATCATGATGCTCATGATGCCGCTCTCCGGTTTTCTCGTCTCCAAAATGGACCAGCGCGTCCTCATGTCAATCGGCTTCGCCACCACCGCCGCCGCGCTCTATTACATGAACACACATCTTACCCTCGGCATGGATTTCCGCACCGCTGCCATGCTCCGCGTCTATCAGGTCGCCGGCCTGGCATTCATCTTCGTCCCGTCCAACGTGCTGTCCTACGTGGACGTGCCGCCGGAAAAAAATAATCAAATCTCCAGCATGATCAGCTTCATTCGAAATATCGGCGGCAGCATCGGCATTGCGCTGCTCGCTACCTTCATCACTCGCGGCACCCAGCAGCGCCAAACCTATCTCTCCGGCCACATGAACGAAGGCAACCCGCGCTTCCGCCAAATGATCGACGGACTGACAGCTACCCTGCGCAGCCAAGGCCTAAGCCCGTCCGACGCCGCGCACCAAGCCTACGCCCGTGCCGCCGCGCTCCTCCAACAACAAGCCGCCACGCTCGCCTACACCGACGTAGTTTCCGGCCTGGCAATCATCGTCGCCTTCCTGGCCCCCCTCTGCTTCCTAATGAAGCGCCCAGCCAAAGGCGCAGCCGCCCCCTCGCTCCATTAGCCATCACCCGCATCGTGGCACAGCCACTCACTCGTGGCTGTGCTCCTCGGTTCCTCCTAGATCTCTGACGATCCACGAAGCATCGTCATCCTGAGGCCGGCGACTTTGCCTCATGCCGGCCCCGCCGCAGGCGGGGATCTCTTTCGTCTTTCTCAGATTTTTTCCCGCATTTGCTCTGTGTTCTCCGTGTTAATCTTCTCTCCTTTCTCTGCGTACTTTGCTGCTCTGCGGCAGCTTCGCTCATCTCCTGAATGTCGTGTGACTTCGTCGCGCAGGCACCACCTTATTTCTTCGCAGCCTTATCCGTAGGATAAGTAATCCGCAATCCCCGCACCCGAGCAAACGGCGTTAGCTCGTGCTCCTGCGCCCGGGACGCGTTCAAGATGTCTTGCACGGAGAACTTCCGCACGAGCAGCGCGTCCGCGATCAAAGAACGGTGGCAGCGCCAAGGCACCGCTTCCGCGCACATAATCGCGGTAGGCTTCATCAGCGCCAGCTTCTCCAACCGCGCCAAGCCAACTCGAAAATCCCCTGTCTGCATATAATCCGCAAATCCCCGAAAGCTGGCATTGTGCCAACCCAAATTCTTCGAGTCCGCCTTCGCATGCCGCAATCCGCCCAGCCTTTTCAAATGCACATACCCAATCCGCGCCCCCCGCAAATGCCGCGCCAACGTGTCCCGATTAAACTGCGGATTGTGCCGCGACCGCGGAATACTCCGCACATCCACAACCCGCCGCACCCCATTCGCCCGCAGTATCTCAATGAATTCCTCAAGCGGCCGCGTCGAATGCCCGATCGTAAAAACCGTTATCCGCATTTTCTCGCGCCGCCCGCTCACCGCTGTTTCCTCCGAGTTAAATCTCCCGCCTTCTCTGTGTTCTCCGCGTTTCCTCTGTGTTCTATGTGTTAGTCTTCTCGCCTTTCTCTGCGTTCTCCGCTTCTCTGCGGTAGCTGCGCACATCTCCCGCACGAGGTGTAGCTGCGCGGCGCGCGCCGCACCGCAAAAAGTACAGGTCTCAACAAAATTTCGTACGGCCTGTACCGGTTCTGTACGATTTCCGTCCCGCGGCTGTCGGTCCGCGCAGCTGTTTTCCGTCCCCTTCAGTGCTACCCTAAAACGGGAACTAAAATATGGAATCGCACCCAAAACCGCGCTATCCCCGCCGCCAGTCGGCGCCGCCGCTCACGCCACCCGATGCCCTGAGCGCCTCGTGTGGCGTAGCCCAGCTCGCGGAAGCCCGGGCGGAGCAGCGCAACCTTGCCCGTGCGCCGTTTGCCGCTGAATCACGAGTCGCGCTCGGCCATCCGCTCATCACCTGCCACCTGTCACTCATCACTGCCGCTGCGCCACATATAACTACACACTCTCGGTCAACAACGCCATTCCTAATCGGCGCCACGGCGACTAGGAATGGCGGCAACTCACACAACACAAACGATGACTCCCAATTCTAATCAACTATTTTTCTACGGATCAGCCCGCGAACAATACTGCTTCGGCCCGCTCGCCTTCCCAGCGATAATAGTTCCGCTGGCCCGCCGGACTCACCCCGGCCCGAGGGAACCATGACCGAAATTAGCGCGTTATTCTGGGATAACGGCGGCGTAATCCTCACCAACGGTTGGGATCGCAACTCCCGCCGCGCCGCCGTCGAAAAATTCAAACTCGATTGGGCCGATTTCGAAGATCGCCACGAGCTGATGCTCAATGCCTTCGAGACCGGTCGCGCCACGCTCGACGAATATCTGCGCCGCACAATTTTTTACCGTGAACGCGCTTTCGCCCCGGAAGATTTCAAACAGTTCATGTTCGATCAATCCCAGCCGTTCGCGCCGTCGCTGGAATTTCTGGCCACGCTGGTGCAGCCGCGCAGCTACTTGATGGCCTCGCTGAACAATGAATCGCTCGAGATCAATGAATATCGGGTTCACAAGTTTAATCTGCGCCAATATTTTCAGGCTTTTTTCAGCTCCTGTTATTTGGGCGTGCGTAAACCAGAAGAACAAATCTACAAGCTGGCCCTTAAAATTTCGCAACGCGAACCGCAAGAATGTATTTTCATAGACGACCGCGGCCTGAATCTGGAATTGGCGCGCGAACTCGGCATGCATACCATCCAATTCCAAAATGTTGACCAACTCCGCAAGGATTTGGCGCAACTCGGAATCACCGCCGCTGCGAAATAATTGCGCAGCGCAAGTTACAACCAAACCTGGAGGAAAATAAAATGAGGCGCATAGTAGAATGAAACTCGACACACGCATATTTCAGGATATTGACGCGCTCAGCCGCGCTGCGCTCGAAGAAATGCTCAGCGACCTGCGGGACGCAATCAAACAACGCGGCCGCGGCGCCATCGCCCTGTCCGGTGGCCACACTCCCGAAAAAATGTACGCGCTCTGGGCCGCCAACGAAAAATATCGCAACGAAACCGACTGGAATCGCGTGCACCTGTTCTGGGGCGACGAGCGCTACGTCCCGCAGGACGATCCGCTCAGCAATTTTCGCATGACCCACGAAGCTCTGCTTTCGCACGTACCGATTCCCGCCGCCAATGTTCATGCCGCTCCCACAAATTTGCCCACGCCAGAAAAAGCAGCCGAAGCCTATGACGCGGATTTGCGAAAATTCTTCGGCTCGGCCGCGCCCGCATTCGACGTCACGCTGCTGGGCCTGGGCCCCGAAGGTCACACCGCGTCGCTGTTTCCGGATTCTCCCGCGCTCGCGGAAAAATCCCGCTGGGTCGTGCCCGTTCAGGTCGCCGCCGTGCCGCCGAATCGCCTGACGTTCACGCTGCCCGTCCTGAATTCCAGCCGCAGCACGTATTTCCTGGTAGCTGGTGAAAATAAGCGCCCGATCCTGGCCGCGCTGCGCGCCGAGCCCGATTCACGCCCTAGCGCGTACCCGGCCGGGAAAATCCGCCCTTCCGACGGCAGGGTCCTTTGGTTTTTGGACCAAGCTGCCGCCGGATGACATGGCGCAAGGCTTTTCTTGAAGCGTTCCGCGCTGCGCTACGTCTAAGCAGATGTAAGGGTGTGCGGCAAGGCCGAAAGGGATGCGGAAGTGAAGTCGAATCACCCAAAGCCTGCGACGCGGAAGGATGGCCGAATCCGGCGACCGGCGGTAAAATAAACAGAGTCCCAATGCGGAAATTGTCCGCAACCGATGGCCGGGTTTCGCGAGTAAATGCAGGCGGCCGCAAATTGTCGCAACGACCCGAACGGCTCATGAAACAAGGATTCCAGAAGCTCTCTATGCGCGCCGCACTAACGGCGGCTCTGCCAGCGGTCCTCCTCTGTTTTTCCGCTTGCAGCACCAAGACCGCCGAGACTGCGCCGAACCTCGCCGTTCCGGTGACGGTAGCGAAAGCCGTACAGAAAACGGTGCCGATAAATCTGACGGCAATCGGCACGGCGGAAGCCTACTCGACGGTTTCCATCAAGAGTCAGGTGAACGCCATCTTGGAGCAGGTGCATTTCAAGCAGGGCGACTTCGTGCGGAAAGGCGACCTGCTCTTCACGCTCGATGGCCGCCCGTTTCAATCGGCGCTCGCGCAGTCCGAAGCGAATCTCGCCCGTGATCAGGCGCAGGCGGAGCTCAACCAAGTGCAGTCCGCGCGTTACGAAAAGCTCTACGCCGCGGGCGTCGCTCCTAAAGAACAGTACGACCAGATGAAAGCCACGGCGGACGCGCAGGAAGCGCTGGTTCACGCCGACCAAGCCGCAGTGCAATCCGCCAGACTGCAGCTGCAGTACTGCACCATTTATTCACCCACCGACGGCCGCACCGGAGCGCTGCAGGTTTATCCCGGAAATCTGGTGAAAGAAAATGACCTTCCGATTCTCGTCGTGATCAACCAGATGTCGCCCATCTTCGTGGATTTCTCCGTCCCTGAACAATATCTAGGCGTTGTGAAAAAATATATGAGCGGCGGGCGCCTGCAAATCGAAGCCACGCCCTACGGCGAAACCGTTTCCGAAGTCGGCTATCTCACGTTTGTAGACAATAACGTGGACAACACCACCGGAACCATCAAACTCAAAGGAACTTTTCCGAACGAGGACCATCGCTTGTGGCCGGGACAATTCTCCGTCGTGTCGCTGCGTCTGGCCGAAGAGGAAAAAGCCATCGTGGTTCCCTCGCAAGCAGTGCAGACAGGACAGTCCGGCGATTTCATTTTCGTGGTGAAATCCGATCAGACCGTGGAATCTCACCCGGTAAAAGTGGCGCGCCAGCTCGAGGGCGAATCGGTGATCGCAAGCGGCATCGCGCCCGGCGACACAGTCGTCACCGACGGCCAGCTGCGCCTGATTCCCGGCATAAAAGTTCAAGTGAAAGCCCCTAGCGCGGGCGGTTAGAAAAAGTTCATGGCAACAAAATGATCAGCATCGCCGAACCATTCGTTCGCCGTCCGGTCATGACCACTCTGGTCATGCTCGCGATTCTGCTGTTCGGAATCCTCGGCTATCGCGCGCTCGCCGTCAGCGAACTTCCCAACGTTGATTATCCGACGATCCAAGTGGGCGCTTCACTCCCCGGAGCGAGCCCCGACACAGTCGCATCAGCGATCGCCACGCCGCTCGAAAAGCAATTCTCCACGATCGCCGGCATTGATTCGATGACTTCTTCGAGTTCGCTCGGCGGCACGTCTATCACGTTGCAGTTTGATCTGAGCCGCAACATTGACGGCGCAGCACAAGACGTGCAGGCGGCAATTTCCCGCGCGTCCTCGCAGCTGCCGCCGAACATGCCCACGCCGCCCACGTACAACAAAGTGAATCCGGCGGATCAGCCGATCCTGTACATCGCTATGGGCTCAAAGACGCTGCCCGGCTACACCGTAGATCGCTACGCGGAAACTCTGATGGGCCAGCGGATTTCGATGGTCAAAGGCGTCGCACAGGTTCAGGTGTACGGCTCGCAGAAATATTCCGTACGCATCCAGCTCGATCCACAGGCCATGGCCACGCGGCAAATCGGAATTGATGAAGCTCACACCGCGGTGCAGAATGGCAACGTAAATCTGCCCGTGGGAACTCTGTACGGCGACCATCGCGCATTCACACTGCAGGCCGACGGCCAACTAACGCACGCTTCAGTTTATCGCCCGCTCATCATCGCGTATCGCAACGGCTCGCCAGTGCGCCTGGAAGACGTGGGCAAGGTTCTCGACAGCGTCCAGAATAATCGCGTGGCGAACTGGTGGAACGACACGGATTCGGTCGTGCTCGCGATCGAGCGCCAGCCGGGAACGAACACCGTGGAAGTAGTGGACGCGGTGAAACAACTTCTTCCACAGTTTCGCGCGATCATTCCGCCTTCTATTCAAATGGAAACGCTGTACGACGCCTCGGAATCAATTCGCAATTCCGTTGCGGACGTAAAATTCACTCTGTTCCTGGCCATCGCGCTGGTGATTCTGGTCATTTTTCTGTTCCTGCGAAATCTTTCCGCCACATTGATCCCGAGCTTTGCGCTGCCCATGTCCATCATCGGCACCTTCGGCGTGATGTACGTGCTGAATTACACGATTGACAATCTTTCGCTGATGGCGCTGACGCTTTCGGTGGGCTTCGTGGTGGACGACGCCATCGTGATGTTGGAAAACATCGTGCGACACATGGAAATGGGCGAAGGCGTGATGGAGGCGGCGCTGAGCGGGTCGCGCGAGATTGGTTTCACGATTCTCTCTATGACGATTTCGCTTGCGGCTGTGTTTTTGCCCGTTTTCCTGATGGGCGGAATCATGGGGCGTTTGCTGCACGAATTTGCCGTCGTCATCATCACCGCGATTCTGGTTTCCGGATTCGTTTCGCTCACGCTAACGCCAATGCTATGCAGCCGCTTTCTGCGTCCGGTGGCCGAACAACATCATGGCAGCATCTACATGGCGCTGGAGCGATTTTTCGATCGCCTGCTGCACTACTACGATGTTTCGCTGCAGTGGTCGCTTCGCCACCGCGTATTCGTAATGGCGGTTTCCGGCGTCATATTGATGGTTACGGTCTGGCAATTCGTGGTGATACCGAAAGGATTTTTGCCACCGGAGGACCGCTCGCAGATTTTCATCTCCACTGAAGCGCAGCAGGGAATTTCCTTCGATTCGATGCGCGCGCACCAGCAGGAATTGAACAAGATCGCGTTGGCGGATCCCAACGTCCGCGATTTCTTTTCCGGCGTAGGCGACTTTTCCTCGAGCAATTCCGGAATCATGTTCCTGCACCTGAAGGATCGCCCCCAGCGCCCGCTAATCCCCAGCCCAACGATGCTCGCGCTGCAGCAGAAATACGGCACGACTCCCGTGCTCGGCAGCGCGTTGCGCGCGATTTCGCCGCTTTTCTCACATCGCACCACCATTGATGAAGTGATTGCCGAACTCAGCGTGAAATTCGCTACCGTAACTGGCATGAACGCGTACATGCAGAACCTGCCGCCCATCCAGGTGGGTGGCGAGCTCACCAAGAGCCAATACCAGCTCACCTTGCAAAGCCCGGACACGCAGGAGCTGTACCGCGAATCAGCGGCCTTTCAGCAGAAGATGGCCAAGCTTCCCGGTCTGCAGGATGTGACCAGCGACCTGCTGATCGCGAATCCGCAAGTGAACGTCAACATTGATCGCGACAAAGCTTCGGCACTGGGAGTTACCGCCGAACAAATCGAAGACGCGCTCTACACCGCGTACGGCCAACGCCAAATCTCCACCATTTACGCACCCAACGACGAATACTGGGTGATCATGGAGCTGCAGGACAAATACCAGAAAGATCCCGCGGCTCTCTCCATGCTTTATATTCGCTCCAGCAACGGCACGCTAGTGCCCTTGAACGCGGTCGCCAGCCTCACCTCTAGCCTGGGTCCGCTCACCGTGAATCACTTCGGCCAGCTTCCAGCGGTGACGATTTCTTTCAATCTGGCGAACGACACGGCTATCGGCGACGCAGTAGATTCCGTGAAGCGGCTCGCGCGAGAAGAACTTCCTCCCACGGTGACCGCGCAGTTTCAAGGAACCGCGAAAGCGTTCGAAGCTTCGCTCACCGGTCTGGGACTGCTGCTGCTGATGGCAATTCTGGTGATCTATATCGTGCTGGGAATTTTGTACGAAAGCTTTATCCACCCGATCACGATTCTCTCCGGACTGCCGTCCGCGGCATTCGGCGCGTTGCTTACGCTGCAAATTTTCCATCTGAGTCTGGACCTCTACGGTTTCGTCGGCGTGATCATGCTGATCGGGATCGTTAAGAAAAACGCAATCATGATGGTGGACTTCGCTGTGGAGCGCGAACGCACCGGACACAAGACTGCGGCTGAAGCGATTTACGAAGGCTGCCTGATTCGCTTCCGTCCAATTACCATGACCACTATGGCCGCGCTGATGGGCACCGCTCCCATCGCTTTCGGTATCGGCGCGGGAGCCGACGCGCGCCGCCCTTTGGGCCTGGCCGTGGTTGGCGGACTGATCTTCTCGCAGATGGTCACGCTATACCTCACGCCAGTCTTCTATACATATATGGATACATTCCAAGGCTGGCTCGAGGACCGTTTCGGGAAAATGACCGGAAAAAGGAACACCGATCTCGCCGGCGGTCACGTTTCCGCAGATTAGCGATCACGCAGAACCGAATTTCCTCGCTTCGTAAATTCTTCGTCTGTTCGTTCACCGGTACTGGTGTACATGGCGAGCTGTACCTAAACTACCTGTCACTTCGTACCATTGACCGTCCTAGCCCCGCTATCTAGCATGGCTTTAGGACGTGCATGCGTCCCGGAATGTGGGATTGCTTACCCGTGTTTCGTGCCAGCCTCGCGGGGAGTCAATCAGGATGCCTTTTGCCCAAGACCTGCCTAAAGACATAAAAATGCGTCACAAACGTCGCGGCCCACGGATGAATTCGCGCGTGCCGGTGACGATACAGTTTAACGGGCAAAGCGGTCCGCTGAGCCAGCAGCCTGCGATTACCCGGGTGGTGAATGCCTACGGTTGCCTGCTGGTTTCTCCAAAGGAAGTTGAATTGCAACAAAGATTGCGTGTGACGAATCTGGCCACGCGCCGCGCTGTGGATGGGCACGTCGTCTGGAAGGGAATGCAGCGCGCAGACGGCTGGGATGTGGGGGTAGAGTTTATTTCGGCCGACCAAAACTTCTGGGGTGTGGAGCTTTGAAACCCGAACCGTTAAGGGTCCCTGCAGCAAAATCATACGCATCGCCATTGAGAGCAGCGGTGGCGCCTGCGCGGGCGGTGGCACCAGCGACGCCGGCGCGAACATCCAAACCCGGGCTAGGCGGTGAATTACAAACGGCTGCCGGGGAAGACCGGCGCCGCAGCCAACGCGTGCTGGTCAGGGTGCGCGCCAGCCTGCACGTGGCGCTCAACGGCAAGCCGACGACATTTGAGACCGTAACGCTGAGCGTGAACAATCACGGCGCGATGATTATTCTGAAGCAGGGATTGCCGCCGGACACGCGGTTCGTGCTGGAGCATTCCGGCACCAGAGAACGCGTCGCTTGCAAGGTGGTTCGGCCTTCGCGCGAGATGCCCGACGGATTTCAGATCCCGATCGAATTTGATTCTCCCGCTCCGAATTTCTGGAGAATTGCTTTTCCGCCGCATGATTGGCGGCCGCTGGACGATCTGTAGTTTGTGGACCGCTGGCAGCGGAACGTTTGCGCTGGATATGGTACCTCAAGCGAAGGGAAGTTTGCGCAGGTCCAGGTTTCCGCCGGAGAGGATGATTCCGATTTTTTTGCCCGTGGCGCCGATTTTTCGAAACAGCGCTGGCGCGGCGGCTACGGCACCGGACGGCTCTACAACTAATTTAGTGCGTTCCCATAGCAGAAGCATCGCCTGCACGATTTCTTCCTCCGTCACCAGCGAGATTTCGTCCGCTTTTTCGCGCAAAATTGAAAATGTGAGTGGGCACAATGTGGCGCGCAATCCGTCCGCCATGGTTTCCGTCGGCGCAGCGGCTTCGATTTTTCCGGAGGCGAGCGAGCGGTAAGCGTCGTCCGCGTTGCGCGGTTCACCGCCAATCACGCGAATCGCAGGACGCAGGCTTTTCGCGGCAATAGCAGTGCCGCTGAGCAGCCCGCCGCCGCTTGCCGGCGTGATCACCACATCAAGATCGGGAATTTCTTCGAGCAACTCCAGCGCCGCGGTTCCTTGGCCTGCGATCACTCGCACGTCATTGTAAGGATGCACAAGTTGCGCGCCGGTGCGTTTGATCACTTCTGCGGTGACGGCTTCGCGCGACGCGATGTTCGGCTCGGATTCGGTGATTTGCCCGCCGTAGGCCTCCACCGCGCGCTTCTTGGCGGGCGAAGAGTTTCGTGGCATCACGATGTAGGCGGGGATTCCGCGCCAGCGCGCCGCCTGGGACAGCGCCGCGGCGTGGTTGCCGGACGATGGTGCGGCTACGCCAAATCTCGCTTGCTCGTCCGTCAGGGAAAAGACCGCGTTCGCAGCGCCCCGGATTTTGAATGAGCCCGTCTTTTGCAGGTTTTCGCACTTGAAGAAGAGTTGCGCACCCGCAATGTGATCCAGAGACGCGCAAGTAATCACAGGCGTGCGATGGATGCGCGGGGCGATCAGGCGATGCGCGGCGCGAACGTCGTCCAGATTGAGGTTAGCCGCAGCAAAGTCGAGCGGCTCAGTCCCGGCTGACTGAAGTTCGGATGATTTGCTATGCGCTGACATGGTGCGTGCCGTGAGGCATTATGGCACATCTCGCGCGAAAACGAATTTCGCGCGCCGGCGACGTCAGTGACGCACGCCGACGAACATTAAAATCGTTGACGCAGTTGCGGCCAAGTGCCATTCCCAATATCCCCCTTCCGGCAGTAAATTCGAAATCAATCCAGATCGCAAGCTCCCCAGGAGGAGTCCATGTCTGACCACGAGCGCCGTATCGCCCCGCGGAAATCCTACGCAATCCCTGTGCGGTTCCATGTGATCACCGAGCAGTACGCGATGGTGGGTGCGGCGGGAGGGGCGACTGCGCCGGCGCGCCAGAACGCGAAAATATTGACGACCATTCCGCTGCCGAAGCAGGGCGAAATCGTGAACCTGTCGGAGCGCGGCATCGGATTCAAGACTCGGCACAATCTGAACGTCGGTGAGAACGCGGAAATATTTTTCACGCTGCCCACCGCGCTGACTGGGCGCGCACCGGAAGATGTGCGCTGCAATGCGCGAGTGGTGCGCGTGGATAAGACCGGGGACACGAAGGGAAGGATCGCGATTGGCACGGCCATTGATCGCCTCAAGCGTACTTCGATCACGCGCAACTGGGAAAACTAGCGCGCCGGCTGCGGGATTTATCTGGTTGGCCGCGCAGCCACGGTGAACGTCACTTGCGCCGCGGTGCTGTTTTCGAAACGGTCGAAAATCTGTACAGCGATGGTGTGCGGGCCGGGCATGAGTCCCGGCAGTTCGAGCTGATAACTTTCTTTCGGCCCGTCGGACAATCCAGTTGCGGGGAACACGATGAACCAGTCGCCGGCATCCACGCTGTACTGCGCGCGCGTGATCGCGAGGCCGGAAGTTACTCCTTCAAAGGTAATTTTCGCAGCGGCCCCGCTGGTGTCCGCGCGGAGATTTTCGATGCGCGGCGAAGCGTTTTGAATTTCGAAACGCTCGCTGGTGCGTTCGTTGCTGAGCGCCTGGCTGGGCGGATTCGAAGGCAAATCCGAAGCCACGATTTTCAGGTAGTACGCGCCATCGGGGATGGTCGTACTCTCCCAGGAATAAAAGCGTTGCGTCAATTTGTCCTTCAGCAGGCGCCAGGTCTGTTCGCCCTCACCGCGATAATAAACCGAGAAAGTCAGGTCGTCGTCATTGTCGTCGTGCGCGCTCCACAGCACGCTTTGGTAGCCTTTTTCTTCGAATCCCTGCGGAGGCACTTCCATTTTCACTGGTTTGGATGTGGTGTCGAGCATTGCGCCGATGTTGGGAAATGAAGCGACGCCGCCGGTGCGCTGCGGAGTTTTCAATTGCACGGACGCCGCGACTACCGGACCTCCGGGAGCGGCTGTAAATCCCTGCACGCGCACGCCGGGATCCTGAACGGCGATATCGTCCACGACAGGCGCCACATTTTCCGGCTGGTAGGCGATACTGACCCAGGAAACTTCCGGCATATCGCGTTTATCGGCGACCTGGAACACTACCTTCCACTGCAGGAATCGCGCGGGCGGACAGCTGACGGATTCGCCGCTCGCGCTTTTGTATGGACCGGACCAAGGGCTCCATTCTTTTTCTGGATTTGAGGTGTTGCCGGAACGCACGTAAAAGGCGACTTTCCCCTGCGCTGCGCTATATTCACCCCACCAGGTCAAGCGTCCCCAGTGCGAAAAAATCTTGGCGTCGAAGGGGTCTGATTCGAAGCTGCCTTGGGCTTCCTGAGCCGGGCCGAGCGTGAAAATTTTTCCGGGGTTGGCGGTACCGACGAAAAGTTGGCCGTCGCGGCCGGCGATCAGACCGGTTACTTGCGAGGAAGCGGTCTTGGCGACGATTGAATATATTCCGTTGTCTTGCAGTTCGATGATGGCGCCCTTATTTCCCGTGCCCAGAAGGATCTTGCCGTTCGGCGAAAAACCCATCGAAAAAACGAGATCGTCGCGTGAAGTCCACAGCGTTTCGCGCGAGCCTGTGGGGGAAATTTTCACAACCTGCGAGCCCCCGGTGGTGGAAGGGAAGAGAGAGAACGCGGGAGCAGGTTGAGCGGCCGCGGCGGCCTGAATTGCTAAAGTTACGGCGCCTTGTGCGCTAAGCGCTGGCGCGTTTGCTTGCGGCGTAATATTGGCCGGAAGCGGATTCGGCGTTGCAGGCCGTTGTTTTTCTCCGATGGCGGCGGCGTAGAGATTTCCCGTGGAATCGGTGAGCAGCGAGGTGACTTCCTTCTTTTCCGTTTCGTAAACGACGAAGGATGCGCCGGCTTTTGGCGGAGCTTGCGACTCTTTCGCACTGGTTGCGCGCGTAATTTCGATACGCAGAATTTGGCCATCCGGATCGGTACCTACGAGCAGACTACCTTTCGCGTCGAAAGCGAGCGAGCGCGCGTGGCGTTCGTCACTCTGATAAAAAAGCTGGCCCTTGCCGTCGGGAGTTACGGCGAAAATTTCGCCTTTGTCACCGCTGCCGACGAATAGAGTCCCTTGGGCATCGAGCGCGAGTGCCCAGATATACTTCGCTTTGGGATCGAAGAAAACTGTCTTCTGTCCGTCGGGCGTGACTTTGTAAACCTTGCCGTCCGGCGATGTCCCTACGTAGAGATTATCGTGCGCGTCGAATGCGATGGTTTGCGCGGAGAGTTCCGGAGCTTCGAAAACTGTCATAGGTTTGGCAGGATCATCGAAACGCAGGACTTTCGCATCTGAGCCGCCCGCTGCGTATACGCGGCCGCGCGAATCCGTGCGTAGCGCCCAGAGATACATCAAACTTGGATCGGAGAACGCGGCGAATTGCGGCGCGGGAACCAGTTTACCGTCGCTGCGAATGGCTACGCCTCTGGCCGTGCCTTTCTCAAAGTCCGAGTAATCCGATTGCCGCCAAAAATGCGTGTGCTCGGCGTACAAGAGCGCGGGCGCGAGCAGCCCCACCGCCAGAAGGCACGTTAAGATGAGTCGCCGTGTCATCGCTGCCAGTCTCCTTTACTGCCGGGCGTCTTCAGCGCCATGCATTACTTCACCGTAATTGTCAGCGTGCGCTCACCAGAAATTACCTGATGCATTTCCACGGACCATTCTCCCGCGGTGGATTGGTAGAGAAGTCGCGCGCCGCCGGGGCTTTGCCGCTGGTCCAGCACGTTGATCGCCGACGCCGGCGCGTTGGGCATTACTTTGTCTTCGACCATCAGCGTGGGCGTGGGTTGCAACAGCGTCGCGTACAACCGGTCGTTTTGGTGCTCGCGGTTCATCAGCTTGATCAGCTCCTCGAGGCCAGGCAACTGGCCTTGGGAGTTGGCGGTGAGCGATTGCACGGTGCGATTCACCGTTTCCGCATCGCTGATGACGAGTTGCAGCGGCCCGCGCGCGGCCTGCATGGGAATGGTGATGGGAAATTCCTGCACGAAAGTCGCTCCGCGATACGGGCGCAGTTGGACTTTCACGTGCACGGTTTGACCCGGCCGGACTTCGTTTGCCTCGACCCAGGCGTCGTCAATGGTGGCGGCGCGGCGCTGCGGCAGGGCGGTGACGCGCAGATGAATCCCCGCGACGTGCGGTATTTCGTAAGGGTTCGAATAAATCTGCGAAAAAATTGCCTGAACGTCCGTAGCGACAAAAAATCCGCCGGGCACCGGCGCATCCGTGGGCGCGAAAAGGTCTTGCAACTGGACCGTAGTGTGGCCTTGGATGGCGATCTCGCCGTCCAGTTGCAGCGTGGAACCCTCGCCATACGCCGCGTTACCAATGATTCCGTTGTAAGTGGCCAGACCCACCAGCAGCGGGGTGAGTTGCGGACTTTCGATCACTTCAAAATGAAACTGTTTTTGCGCGTCGCCGGCCAGTAGAGTCACATCCACCGGGATCATCGGTGGACCATCGCCCAAATGGCCGCCGATCGCGGTGATACGATCTTGGGTAAGAGTGCCGATCGTTCCACCGGTGGTGATAATTTTCGTGGATGCCATCGCGGAGGCGAGCGTGGTGAGCACGTGCGCGCGCGCCAGCGGCATCGAAACGTTGCCGAAGGAAAATATGGGATGGCCACAGGCGAGAATTTTGCCGTGGTCCACGGTGGTGACGGTGCAGCCGGGCGTGATCGAAAGATCGCCGCGAATCAATTCCACGCCCACCATGTCACCGGGTTTCAGTTGCGCGTCTTCCGGTGACGGGGCGGCGGTGCCGCCCGCCATCATCGTCAGGCCCCAGCCGGAGAGCTGTTTGCTGAATTGCGCGATTGTTTCCGGGTAGAGGCCGGTGGAAATCAGCGGCGTTTCAATGGGCACAAGAAATTGGCCGCTGCCCGCGCTCGTCTGGCGCGCGAAATTTTCCGGGAGGGGAATGCGCGGCTCGAAAAACGGGATGCCTGTGTTCGTCGGCTGCGCGCTGGCGCCGGAAGCTGGAGGCGCACTCGCAGGAGATTCGGGCGCCTTCTCCACAGCGAGCATGTTTTCGATTGGAGTGACGCCACCGATAGCTTCCTTGGCGAAGGCACCGAGTTTCAGCGACAGAGCGCCGACCAATTTGCCATCGTAATAGACCGGGCTGCCGCTCATGCCTGCGACCACGCCGGTGTGTTCCACTTTTTCGCCCAGCAGTTGGACGAGAATGATGTCCTGCTTGGGGCCGAGCGCGTTGTGCAGCACACCCAGGATGACAAGGTCCACTTTTTCGATCTCGTCGCCGGTGAAAATCGTATAGACGACGCATTTCATTCCCGGCTGCACCTGGCTGAGAGGGAAAATTGCAGGCATATCTTGTGCTTCTGCTGCCGAACGGCCGGTTAGTAGAAGCAGAGCGGCGAGAAATGTTGGCAGGAATTTCCGGAGGGCCACGGGCATCAGAAGTTCATGATACCTGCCGCATACCGGGGAAGCAAATCGCGCCATGCTAGAATCTTCGAATGGCAAGAAAGACAATTTCGCCGGGCGGGAGCGTAAGTGGAATCGTGGAACTGCCCGGAGACAAATCCATTTCGCATCGATATGCCATATTGGCCGGGCTGGCGGAGGGTACGAGCGAGATTCGCAACTATTCTCCTGCGGCGGATTGCGCCAGCACGCTGGAATGCATACGCCGCTTGGGGATTGCGGTGGACGCAAAAAACGAGCGCGTGCGCATCGCGGGGAAGGGCCTGCACGGACTGAAGGCACCGCGTCGGACTATTGATGCGGAAAATTCTGGCTCGACGATCCGCATGCTGTCCGGCGTTTTGGCGGGGCAGAGTTTTACTTCCACTATTACGGGCGATAGCTCGTTGCGACGGCGGCCGATGCGCAGAGTGGCAGACCCCTTGCGACAAATGGGCGCGGATATTCGCAGCAGGGATGGAGACCGCGCGCCGCTGGAAATTCGCGGCGGGAAACTGCACGCGATTGACTACACGTTGCCGGTGGCGAGCGCGCAGGTAAAATCGGCGATTCTTCTAGCTGGTTTGTACGCGGACGGGGTAACTATTGTGCGGGAGGCGATCCGTACGCGCGACCACACGGAGGTGGCGCTGCGTGAATTCGGCGCGAACGTTACGGTGGCGAAAGGCGAAGTTCGCATTGAGCCGCGCCCGAAATTGCAGCCGCGGCAGCTGATTGTGCCCGGAGACCTGTCGTCGGCGGTGTTTCTGATTGGCGCAGCGCTGCTGCTGCCAGAATCAGCGCTGATGCTGCACAACGTTGGGTTGAATCCGACGCGCTCGCGCGTGCTGGATTTCCTGATTTCGATTGGGGCTTCGATCAATCTGGCGTCGGTGCAATTGCGCGATGGGGAGCTGATCGGCGACGTATCGGTGCGCCACGCGCCGCTGGTTGGCGGCAGCATTTCCGGCGCGCAAGTGGCCGAAATGATTGACGAGCTGCCGATGCTCGCGGCGCTGGGCCCGTTCACGGAGAAGGGAATCGAGATTCACGATGCCCAGGAACTGCGCGTGAAGGAAAGCGACCGCATCGCCACGCTGGCAGAGGGCCTGCGGCAAATGGGCGCGCGCTTGGAAGAATTTCCAGACGGATTGCGCGTCGAAGGTCGTGCGGGCGGCGCGAGCGCGGCCAACAGCAAACTGCGCGGCGCAAAGGTTGATCCGCAGGGCGATCATCGCATTGCGATGGCGCTGGCGGTGGCGGCTCTCGGTGCCGAGGGCGACACGGTGATCAAAGATTCCCAGTGCGTAGGCGTTTCGTTTCCGGATTTTTTCAAGACGCTGGAGCGTTCGCGGGGCTGTGAAGGTTAGGAAGACTTGCGCAAGTAGATGGTGCCGTAGCTGGTTGCGATCTGGATTTTCGGGCCTGGGGAGCCGACCTTGCCGCTGAGGCGGCCTGTGCCGTTGTCATCGGCGGGCTGCAATCCTGGTGCTTCAAAGTCGTTTTGAACCTCTCCCGAGCGCGAGATCGCTGAAATTTCGAAGTTCGATTTTGCGGGCAGCGTCAGGTCCACTTCGCCTGTGCCATTCGCGATGTTGATATCTTCGCGGGGCGGTTGCGCGTAGGTCACCTTAATGTCGCCGTGCGTCCCAGTGATGTCCAGCCGTCCCGCGACGTTTTCCACTTCAATATCCTTATCATGCGTGACAAGCTTGGCGAAGCCGCCCACGTCCGACACGTCAATCTCTCCCGAATCCAGTTCCAGACGTCCGGTCAAATGCGACAGGGTGAGATCGCCGGCCTGCGATGTGTAATGCGTGGTTTTGGTGACGTTGCGAATGCGCACCGGGCCGAAGAATTCGCCCTGCAGGGTAGCGTCGCCCGCTACATCGTTTATTTCAATTTCGTTGCCGCGGCCGGTGATGCGGACATTTCCGGTGATGTCGTCAATGCGCGCATCGCCTTTCACCAGTTGCGCGATTACGTCCGAGCCGATGTCGTGCACTTCGATATCGCCGGTCTGCGTGGTGACGTTCACGGCGCCGGCCAGTCCTGAGATCGAAACATCGCCGTGATGCGAATCGGCGGAAAGCGACACGCTCTTGGGAAGGGTCAGGTCGAAATCCACTGTGACATGGCCGGAATCCGATTCCTGATTCACGGGATGAACGCTGTAGCCGTCGTGGGTTTGCTCGATCACAACCTGCAGCGACTTCAAGAGATTGTCCGCGGCCGATTCGTTCGCGGCCTCGGCCGTTTCCGTGACGCTCACGCGCAAATCGTTTCCCTCGCCGACGTGTGCCGTAATGCTTCCCATCGCCGTCGAGACCATGACGTGCGCGCCGGCGGGAATTGCTTTCGGAGGGAGTTCCTGGCTCTGGGAGGCCCTCTGATTGAAAAGGTCGAGGTCAATATTAAGGTCGGGATGTCTCTCGTGGATCTTCGTGTAAACCCCCATTCCTGCCAGCACGAAGACCACCAGCACCAGCAGCGCCGCTTCACCGCCCGTCAGCAGTGGCGGGCGCGCGTCACCGGCTCGCTGCGCGCTGAAGTGATCCACCAATTTGGCGATGCCCCACAGAATGATCAGCACCGGCCAAAAACGCCAGAAGAGGTGCCAGATTCGCAGGTCCGGATGGAAGCGCGCGAGAAGAAACAGGATTCCGAGGACAATCAGAAGCAAACCAGCGAAGATTGAACTGCGTTGTCGCCCGCCGTTGCTCACGCGCGCCTCATGAACCGAGATGGCCTTCTTTGGACGCGAGCGACTGTGCCGTCAGCACGACACCCGCGACGATCAAAAGGATTGGCCAAAGTTCCAAGAAACTGAAGCGGGTGTATTCGCCGATTAGGAAAAGCACGCCGACGGTGATAATCATCAGCGGACCCATCAGGCCGCGAATCTTGCAGCGGGGGCAGTGGCAAACCGGTTGATTGGGATCGCTCATTGTGGCCACCTCTAGGTATTCTTGTGCAAACGATCCCAAAGGATCCATCCGCCGATCAGTATCAACGCGATCGGCCAGGTCTTTCTAAGCCACTCGGCTTGCAGAAGACCGAAATTCCCCAGCAGGATCAAAACGCCGATGGCGATCAGGACGGACGCGCCAATCGGCTTGCGATCCGGCCCTTCGATCAAATTCGCAGGCTCGGGCTCTCCCTTCTTGCGGGCCAGTGCGGTGTGATAGGCCTCGATGGGCATGTAAAAATAAAAGCAAGCAAGCACAATGCCCAAAAATGCATCGGCACCTTCGGGAAGGTCGCTGCTGAGCGCGGCGATTAGTCCGCCGAAGATCAGCACGTGAATCAGCGCCTTCATGTACTGGCCATTGTACACGGCGCCCAACCCTGGGATGATGCCCAGCGTGGCGGCGAGTCCGGGGTTCCCGGCTGTCTTCGCAGCTTCTGCCTCCGGCGGAGCCGCTAACAGACCCGCCAGACATTCCTCACAATAGAGCGCGCCGCGCACTTCGCGCGTGCACTGCGGGCAGAGCGCTTTCCCGCAATTGCGGCAAAAACCGGTGGCCGGGACATCTGTGTGCACCGCGCAATTCATCGAGGGCTCCTGGGGTTGGTACCAAACACGATCGTGCCAAGATTGTCCGCCCCATTGATATTGAACAGCGAGGCGAGCATCGTGCCGTTGCGCGACTGGCTGTGACCGGGATGCGGCGACGTCTGCGATTTCTCCTGCGGATTCACGGAAGGCGGTTGCGAGTTTTGTTGTGGCGCGGGCGCCGGCGTGATGGCAGGAGAAGGCTCAGCATCGGGCTGCAGGCGTGTCTGGATTTCATACACCACGCGGAGGTCGTTCACGAATTTGGCGCTGCGCGCGTAGGTGAGATGCACCTGGCGATTCGCGGTCCGAAGAACGTTCGTGGGGCTCAGATCTGCCTTCTTCAGCTTTGCCGGAGACATTCCGCTAGTGTAAAGGACGATCAATAGAGTGGCCGCAACCGTGACCACGCCCATGACGAAGCGCGGCTGCCAGAATTGCGGAATCCAGGCGAACCAGCGTTGCCAGCCCGCACTCTGCCCGCGGCGCGGGCCGAGCGTGCTTTCGAGGATCTTGGGAATTAGTTTTGACGGCACTTCCAGCGGATCGAGCGCGCGCATTTGCTGGACGAGGCCGCCCACTTGTGCGACTAGCTTTCCGCAGGTGTCGCAACCGCCGGCGTGCGCGGAAAATGCCGCGGCGTCGGCGGGCGAAAGAATTCCGTCGAGATAATCGCTCAGTCTTTCCTCGGTTCGTGCGCAGTTCCAGTCCGTCATGCTCTCACTCCCGCCAATCAATTCTGCGGCCGCAGCCCCATTTCTTCCAAGACGCGCGCCAACTCGATGCGCCCGCGGTTAATGCGGGATTTTACCGTACCCTCGGGCACTTCCAGGACGCTTTGAATCTCGCTGTAGTCCAATCCCTGCAAATCACGCAGGATTACTGCTTCGCGCAATTCCGGCGAAAGCCGCGACAAGCCTTGCTGCAGTTGCGCGCTTAATTCCGACGCCAAGGCCAGCTTGTCCGGCGTGCGCCCCGCGGATTGCTTGTTCTCCAGCTTGGGCATGGCGTCTTCGATCGAATCCGTGAGCCGGTCGCGCCGCGTGCGGCGATAATGATCCACCAAGAGATTGCGCGTGACGCTTGTGAGCCACGTGGGAAATGCTCCGAATGCCGGCCGGTAACTGGGAAGAGTGCGATAGATGCGCAAGAAAACTTCCTGACTCAGGTCCTCGGCTTCGGCGGAGTTGCCGGTGAACCGGTAGCACAGATTGAAAACGCGCCGGGTATGCCGCCGCACAAGTTCCTCCCAGGCCGGCCCTTCGCCCCGGAGACATCCCTGCACCAGTTGGGCGTCCGGCTCCAATCGTCTTTAGCCTCGCAGCTTGCATTCCCTTTCAGCCTCACAAGATGTAACGCAATCCTGGGCTAAAAAGTTCCGCTGGCCGGGCGACGCGTAGCGTCGAGCGGCGTAGTGGTTCCGCGGAGACTTGCATTGTGCTGCATCTTATCGAGCTTGGCGACGGGAACACAAGCGCCGTGATGGATTTCGGTCCGCGCCGCGAAAGAAACGCGAAACCTGCCTTGACACTCTCGGAAGCTTGCTGTTACGGTGCAAAATCAATGCTGCGCACCTCACGACGGATTTTCTTCCTGCTGCTGGCCTTGGTTGCGCTCGGCGGTTTGTTCTATAAATTTCGCAATTCGATCACGCTGGAAGGATTTCAGTGGTCCACGGTGGGGCAGTCGCTGCGCGATGCGCGGCTTTCCTTGCTGGTGCTCACGGTGGTGACGATCTATGTGTGTTTTGCGATTCGCGCGCTGCGTTGGATGAGGTTTTCGCGTACGCTGGGCGTGACGCATTTTGGCAATGTGTACGGCGCAACGCTGATGGGTTTCACTTGCACCTTTCTGCTGGGCCGCGCGGGCGAGCCTATTCGACCGCTGCTGATCGCGAAGAAGGATGGGCTTTCCATCCCGCGCATGTTCGGCGTTTACGTTCTGGAGCGCGTGTTCGACGTGGCAGCTACCGCCGTCATTGCCGGATCTGCGCTGTTGCTCTTCGAGCAGCGGGGCTTGGTGACCGCAGAAGACGAATCGTTATTGAAGCTGACGCGTTCGGCGGGAAGCTTGCTGCTGGTCGGGCTGCTGGTGGCCGTCGGTTTTCTGATTTATTTTCGCTATCATGGCGCGGAATGGCTGGCGCGGCGGTTGCAGACGCCTTCGTGGCGAGTTGGGTGGCGCGGAAAAATTATTTTGCTGCTGGAAGGATTTGCCGAAGGGTTGCAGGGAATACGGACTTGGAATGATCTGGGAGCTTTGATCGCTCTTTCAGCCGTGCATTGGTTCCTGATTGTGGCGTGTTATTGGTGGGTGGCGCAGGCGTTTGGCGGAAAGTTGGGCGAACTGAGTCTGGCTGCTGCGGCGCTGGTGCTGGCGTTTTCCATGGTAGGGTCAGCCGTGCAATTTCCTGGTGTGGGCGGCGGAGCGCAAGTGGCGACATTCGTTGTGTTGACGCTGATCTTTGGAGTAGAGAAGGTGCCGGCGGCGACGATGTCCATCGTCGTGTGGCTGCTTACGTTTGCATCTTGCAGTCTGGCGGGTTTGCCTTTGCTGTTCCGCGAAGGATGGTCCATGGGCGATTTGCGCAAGATGGCGACGGCTGCCGAGCAGGAAGCCGAATCCGTGGCGGAAGAAATTGCGCTTGGCGTGCATCCTGCGAAACCGGGAGACGAAACGCGGTGAAATGCCCCTTCTGCACGAATCTGGACGATAAGGTGGTGGACTCGCGCGAAGCGCGGACTGGCGACCTGATTCGCCGCCGCCGCGAGTGCTTGAAATGCAGCCGCCGCTTCACGACGTACGAGCGCATCGACGAAATTCCTTACATGGTGATCAAAAAGGACGGGCGGCGCGAAAAATTCGAACGCGCCAAACTGCTACAAGGCTTGCTGAAGGCTTGCGAGAAGCGACCAGTGCCGGTGGGCAAGCTGGAAATGATCGTGGATGAGGCGGAGCAGTTCGTCAGCGAGGCGCCGGAGCGCGAGCGCACCACGAAAGATATCGGTGAGCACATCATGCAGAAGCTGAAGAAGCTGGATAAGGTGGCATACGTGCGCTTCGCGTCCGTGTACCTGGATTTCAAGGACGTGAAAGAATTCATGGACGAGCTGAAAGTGTTGCTGAAAGATCGCGTAAAGAAGTGAGTCCGCTAAACCTGCCAGACGCCTGCGGCAAATTTCTTGACGGTGCGAAATCCTAGATGCTCGTAAAGACGGACGGCAGAAGTGTTGATGCTGGTGACCGTGAGCGATAGGGAATCGTAGCGCCTGCGGCGCAACGCTTGAATGGAACTTTCCATCAACGCGCGGCCGATGCCGTGGCCTTGATATCCGGGCATCACGCAGACCTGCGTGGTGTGGCCCACGCGTTCGGCAACAGTGGACGTCAGCACCATCCCGATGGGCCGTTCGCCCGTCGCCGGACGCACTAGGAAAGAAGCTTCCGGCAAAAACTGGCCGCATCCGGGCAGCAGCACGATGTTGCGCAGGAATTTCATCCCGCCGGATTCGCTGCGGTACTGGTCGTTGATTTCTCCGTCCACGTGATCCGCATAGGCAAGCTGGATCAGCCGCGACGCGGATTCAAATGCGCGATCCGTCCAAGGTTCCAGGCGCAGGCCGCTGGAAAGCGGCGCGCCGCTGAGCTTGGCGTCCGCGAGTGTCAGCAGCATGAACTGACGCGTGTACAGTTTAAAGTATTGCGAGAGAAATAAGGGATCCAGCTCGGTGCCGAAGGGCATCAGCTGCGCTTCCACGCGTTCCAGGCGCGGAGTGGCATGCAGAGCCGTCACCATTTCGGTCACCAGCGCGCGCGTGATCGGTTCCTGCGAAAAACGCGAAGAAACGAACAGGCCTCCGATGAGTCCTTTGTGATCTTCGAGGACGTAAAAGCCATATCCGGCGGGATTGCCGTCCTCCATCGCGACGTAGCCGCCCAGCGAGCGGGAATCAATGAACCGGCGAATCAGCTCGATCGAAGAGCGATAGTCCCAATGCAACTCGTCGCGCCAATGACGAGTTTCTTCCTGGAAGAGCGGGTCCAGAGTCCGCGCCTGAATTTGCCGGAGATCAACAATCTGCATGTGGGAAAGGAAACAACCCCCAAGCCATTATAAACATGGCGGCGGTAGAACCCAACTGGCGGAGCTTGCCGGCGGCTGGGAGTACGAAACTGCCGTTCGCCTTGGCGGTGGAGGGTATTTGTCTGAAATGTAACGTCCTGGACAATGAGCCTACCGTGCGCTTGCAGGAAATTGTGCTACCATGCAATTCGCCGAGGCGAGAATTGCGTGCGCCCGCGCTTACCGGATGGCCTTCCTCTCAGAACTACGCTATCCAACAACGCGTATCGCCAAGCTCCTCTCGGGACTCTTCGCGATTGCGCTCTTCCTATTTGTGTCCGTGGCCGCTGTTTCAGGCTTCTTGCTTTATCAATTGCTGCGTACCTCGCACACGACGGGCTCGACCATTGATTTGAACGTGATGATGGGGCATCCGGTGGCGTTTTCGTTTCCGATTGCGAATGGCGGCACGCGCGACGGCTGGTTCTATCCAGGATTGCGCGGCTCGCCGACGATCGTGGTTTGTCATGGCTATCATTCGCAGCGGTCAGACGTCCTGACGCTCGTGACCGCGCTGCAGGACCAGCAGTTTAACGTGTTCCTTTTTGACTTCGCCGCGCACGGCACCAGCCCTGGGGTCACCACGCTTGGTTATAAGGAAGTGGCGGAGCTGCAAGCCGCGATGCAAGCGTTGGCCACGCGCGACGATGTGGACCCGAAACATTTCGGTCTGTGGGGTGTGGATATGGGCGGCTATGTGGTTCTGGAAAATGCCGTCTCCGATCCGCGAGTTTCCGCGTTCATCGTGGACGATGCCTATGCGGATCCGCGCGATATGGTGCAGGTCGAAGTGAAACGCTCCGGCCTAACGGTACTGCCTTACGTCAGCCAACTCTGCGACCTGGGTTTTCGCATGCTTAATTATCAATTTCGAAACCAGCCACCGGTCACCGCGCAGCTGATTCGCACCAAGGGGATTCCGAAACTGTTCTTCGTGTCCGACGATCGCCCCGACCTGGCCAGGGACATGACGAATTTGTTCACCCATGCGCCGGAGCCCAAGCAAATGATTCGCGATCGAACCAGTTACCCGGACATGTCCGATGAAGATCGCAAGAACTACGAAAGCCAGGTGGTGAGTTTCTTCCTGTTGAATCTGCCGGCGACGTCGCGGGCTCCGAGCAACTAGCGCGGAGCGGGCGCGATAGGGACGTAGAGGATGCCCCGTTGCGGCGGCTCGAGTGTTCCTTGAAACCTTCCCGCCTCTTGTATTTTTACAAACCCCTCGCGTGTGGTGAGCACCAACGCCGCGTCGGGATCGTGCGGCGACCATTCCGGAATTTCGCGGTGGAAATAAAATGCAAAGCCGTAATTCCACGTGCGTCTCAGCTGGTAGGTGAAGATTCTGTCAGGATGAAGATCGTCGCGGAAGAACGCGGCGTGAGGCCTTGCTGACAGGTAGGGATCGAGCGAGGGAAGGATCGCGATGTTGGCGATTTCGAGCGTTGCGACGGCGCATAGGCTGCAGAGCATCACGGCCAGACGAAGATTCTTGCGATACCCGGCACAAAGAATGCCCACAGCGAGAGCGATGCCGACCCCCGAAGCGGTCATTGACAGAAGGATCGGGATGAGTCCTTTCAAGCCCAGCACCAGAGTTTGATAGCTTTCGTGCAGTGAAAACGTTGCCAGCACAATCCACACCAGCGCAATTCCCGCGCCTAGGATGATCGCGTTGCTGCGGCTTCTTTGAAATGAGCGATTGGCGCCGATCGCAGTGACTAGCGCCAAGGCTGGAATCGCCGGAAGAATGTAACTCGGCAGCTTCGATTGCGAGAAGCTGAAGAACACGACGGGGAAGAAGGCCCAGCAGCCGACGAAGAATCCGGGGGAGTTCGTCCAGGTTTTTTCGCGCCAAAGCTTTATCGCCTCTTGTGCCGCGGCGATTAAGAATGCAGACCACGGGAGCAGTGCAAGAATGGTGATCGGCCCGAAGAACCAGAACGGCTGCTGGTGCTGGAACAGCGGCGTCAGGTAGCGCTCGAAATTGTGCTGAAAAATAAAAACGCGCAGGAAGTCGGGATTGCGTCGCGCACACAGCACGTACCACGGTAGCGCGACTGCACAAAACGCTGCGATGGCAAGCGGATGGGCGAGGCGGACTGCGGCGCGCCACTGGGATGTGACCAGCGCCCAAATGCAGATGGCCCCGCCCGCTAGTATTACGGCTGCTGGACCTTTTGCCAGAACGCCGGTACCGAGGAACGCTCCCCAGAGCAGGAGAGTTGGCAGAGGGTGATTTTGATTTTCCGCCGGCGCGATGATCGGGATGCGCAGCGCGCCGGCTCGCCGCAGGACGCTTGCCGCGCAAACCATCGCCAGCGTGATCGCCGCGCTGAAAAGCATGTCGGGAGTTGCCGCACGCGCGAATCCGGCGCCCGCAACGCACGCAGAAAAAATCACAGGCGCGAGCAGCGTCGGGCTTGCGATCGAATCTTCGTTTGCGCCATAGTGCCGGCGCGCGAACCAGGCGATCGCTGTTGCAGCGGCGAGAGCTGCCATTGCAGACGGCAAGCGTGCCGCCCACTCCGCCGGCAAATGCATCCAGAATCCAATGGCCGCCGCCCAATAGTAGAGGATCGGCTTTTCAAACCACGGCGCGCCCCAGAGCCGGGGCGTGACCCAGTCGCCGGTTTCCGCCATGGCGCGCGCGATCCATGCGTAGCGAGGCTCATCAGGACCGACCAGGCCGATGGCGCCGAGGTTTGCGAACAGCGAGACCAGGACCACCACGCCAGCCGCAATGAACGCAGCGATGTTCGTGTTGCGTCGAGGTTGCATCAATTCGTGCAAAGCGCGATGAGTCTAACATCCTCTCCACCAATCTTGTTTCGCGAAGCACCCAGCGTGTGCGCCCGGCGCGACACACTCTCGCGCCGGATACCGCGACCTACGAACGCCAAGGGCAATCGCGACGGCCCATCACAATGCACACTCAGCGAACGATTGCTGGCATCCGCTCTGCAGGCTCTTGCATAATGGCCCGCTATGCGGGAATGGTGGGAATATGCGGTCGCCTGGACGGGGCTGAAATTATTGGGACTGCTGCCGCGGCCCGCGGCGCGATGGGTCGGTGCGTCGGTCGCGTCCGTGGCGTACGCGTTCCGCATGCCGCTGCGCAGGGCTGCGATGTTCAATCTGCATCTGGCATTTCCGGACTGGAGTGAAGCGAAACGCAAGGACGTCATCCGCGGCATGATCCGCCAAATCGGTTGGATGGCCGGCGAGTTCTCGCAATTCCCGCGCCACACGCCGCAGAACATCGCGCGCATCGTGGAGATTGATGGTGCTGAGAATTTCGACGCCGGACAACGCCGCGGAACAGGGGTGCTGTTCCTCACCGGCCACATGAGCGCCTGGGAGCTGTCTTCGTTTGCGCACGCGCTGTACGGGCACCCCTTGCATTTTCTGGTTCGGCCCATTTCCAATGCGCGCGTGGATGCGTTCATCAATCATTACCGCTGTTTGTCGGGAAATCGCCCCATTGACAAAAATAAATCGGCGCGCGCGATTCTAAAGGTTCTGGCGGACGGCGGCACGGTGGGAATTCTCTCCGATCACAACACGGCGCTGGAGGAAGGAGTATTCGTGGATTTTTTCGGCATCCCCGCGTCCACCACTTCCGGATTGGCGCGCCTCGCTTTGCGTACGGACGCCGCGGTAGTTCCCGGCTTTCTTTTCTGGGACGATTCGCTGCGCAAATACCGGTTGCGATTCGAATCGCCCGTAGAGCTGGCGCGCACTGGCGACGAAGAAGCGGACGTGCGCGAGAACACGCAACGATTTACTCGAGTGATCGAAGATTACGTTCGCGCGCACCCCGACCAGTGGCTGTGGGTACACAAACGATGGAAAACTCGTCCCCCGGGTGAGCCGCCGATCTATCCGTTCTAGTTCTAGCTCGGCGCATCCCAAGCGGTGCGCGAATTTCTAGCAACAATTTTTTTCCAGACGAGGTGCAGTGATGATTCATACGGTCGGCGAACTTGCGGAATATCTGGGGGCAAAAATCCACGGAGACGCGCAAACTGCGATCACCGGCGTCGCGAGCCCGGAGAACGCGAAGCCGGAGGATCTGATCTACGCGGACTCGTCGCGGCAGCTGGAACGCGCGGCAGGCTCGGCAGCGCGCAGCGTGCTGGCCGCGCCGGGCACGAATTTGCCCGGAAAGTCGATTCTGGAAGTCGAGAACCCGAAACTTGCTTTTGCCAAGGCGGCCGCGTGGCTGCTCCCCAGACCTCCGCTGCGCCCGGAAATTCATCCGACCGCAATCATCGCAGCGACCGCGCGGCTGGCTCCCAATATCCGAGTCGGCCCCTACGTTGTAATCGAAGAGGAAGTGGAAATCGGCCCGGGCACGAACCTAGAGGCATTTTGCTTCTTGGGTCGCGGCGCTCACGTGGGAGAACAGTGCTGGCTGCATCCGCGCGTGACGCTTTACGCGGGAGCGAGACTGGCGGATCGAGTGGAAGTCCACACCGGCGCGGTGATCGGCGGCGACGGGTTCGGCTATGTGTTCGGTGACGGTCGCCATATCAAGTTCCCGCAAATCGGCAGCGTGGAAATAGGCGACGACGTGGAAATTGGCTGCAACTCCGCGATTGACCGTGGGTCACTCGAGGCGACCCAGATTGCAGCGGGCGTCAAGATTGATAACCTCGTCCAGGTCGCTCACAACGTGCGCATCGGTAGAAATACGGTCGTGGCCGCGCAGGTGGGAGTTTCCGGCAGTTGCACCGTCGGCGCTCAAGTCCTGATCGGCGGCCAGGTGGGCATCGCGCCGCACTGCACGCTGGAAGACGACGCAATCATCGGCGCACAGGCGGGAATCCCGAGCGGTAAGACCATTCGCCGCGGCCAGACGGTTTGGGGTACGCCGGCAAGACCATTTGCGCGATTCAAGGAACAGTATGGCTGGTTGTCGCGTTTGCCCGAGTTGGCAGATCGAGTTCGCAAATTGGAGCAAGCGAAAACGGGCGAGTGATACGCGAGGCGAACGCGCTGAAGTTCGGTTTCTATTCGCTTTCCTGACAGCCATCGCTGCCTGATGTGGAAAATTCCTAGCATTTGTTTTGCACACTTTTGCCGAACGATTGCCTATTTGAAACATTTTAAGCAGCCAACCGGCCTCGTCGCACATCTACATGCAGTGGGAACGGGCAGCCCGTTTTTAGTTGACCCTAAGGGCAAACCCAAAGATAATATTAGCGTTAGCGCGAATCCTCTGAGATTCGGGTGGCAGAGGATGACGGTTTTCGGCGAACTCCATCGGGGGAGCCGCTGTTTAGTGCGTTAAAACGTGGTCTGTAGGCCATATATAGATCCGAACGATCATACCCTGGCGGATTGCAGCGACCCGCAGTTGCTGGATTCCTAGCCTGGGGAGCACCGGAGTGCATCACACCGGGCGCTAATGTAGTCAAATAGTACTGAGGGATTGATGACGCCGAAAGCAAGACTGCTGGTGGACGTCTCGAACGAAAGCAGTTCGCAGGGTACGGCCACAGTTCGCAGCCGAAACATCGAATTTCAGGTTGAACAAGCCGTCGCGCGTGCCACAAATTGGCTGCTCTCAGCGCAGACACAGGACGGCTACTGGTGGGCCGAGCTGGAAGCGGACACCACGCTGGAATCCGACTACATTTTGTACCTGCACATCCTTGGCCAGTTGGACTCCGAGAAAACCGCCAAGCTTGCCAACTACGTTCGCCGCAAACAGCTGCCTGACGGCGGGTGGAACATCTTCGAGGGTGGTCCTTCCGAACTGAACGCCACGGTGAAGGCTTACGTGGCGCTGCGCTTGGCGGGTGACTCGGCTACCGAGCCGGCTTTGTTGCGCGCAAAAGAACGAGTACTGGAGCTGGGTGGTCTGGAAGCGACGAATTCCTACGTGCGGTTCTATCTCGCGATGGTGGGCGGCGTGGATTGGAGCATCGTCCCGTCGATTCCGCCGGAACTGATGCTCTTGGCGGACTGGTTCCCGATCAATATTCACGAGATGTCTTCCTGGACGCGGGGAATTGTGATCCCGCTGGCGATCGTTTCTGCGTATAAGCCGGACTGGCGTCTGCCTGAGGGCGTCACGGTAAGCGAACTTTTCAAGACGCCGGGCGGCAAGCCGGAATCATTTAAGTGGGACAAACGCGTGGTTTCCTGGCGCAACGTGTTCCTGGCGATGGACCGCGGATTGAAATTGCATGAGCGGCTGCGGCTGGAAGCCGTTCCGCAAAATCGCGCTGGAGCGCGCGCGCCGCTGGATGGTCGAGCGCCTGGAACGCAGCGAAGGCTTGGGCACGATTTATCCGGCGATGATGAATTCGATCTTTGCGCTGCTGGCCGAAGGTGCCGACACGCAGGATCCGCTGGTAGCGCGCGAAATCGGGTTTCTGGAGCGCTACGAAATCGCCGAAGGCGATACGCTGCGCGTGCAACCCTGCATTTCGCCGGTGTGGGATACGGCTATTGCGATGGTGTCGCTGGAAGAAGCTGGGCTCGATCCCGCGCATCCTTCGCTCATTGCTGCCGAGCGCTGGGTCGTGGCGAATCAAATTCTCGGCCCGGGGACTGGCAAGTTAAAAATCCAAACGCCGCGCCGGGTGGCTGGGCGTTTGAATTCAAGAATGAGTTTTATCCGGATGTGGACGATACCGCTTTCGTGCTGATGGCGCTGGGGCGCGTCGCCGATCCCGATTGCGAACGCCTGCGGCGCTCGATGCAGCTCGGCCTTGCGTGGCTCGTGAGCATGCAGAACGAAGACGGCGGCTGGGGCGCATTCGATCATGAAAACAATCTGCAATTCCTGAATCACATTCCGTTCGCGGACCACAATGCCATGCTCGATCCTTCGACGGCGGACGTTACCGCGCGCGCCGTGGAATGCCTAGGCCAGATGGGCTGGTCGGCGAATGATCCAGTGATACAGCGCGCGCGCGCTTTCATCCGTCACGATCAAACCGCTGAGGGGCCGTGGTTCGGGCGTTGGGGTGTGAATTACATTTATGGCAGCAGCAGCGTGCTGCGTGCGCTGGAGACGGTGGGACTGTCGAAGGGTGCGGATTGTCAGGCGGCGGCGAATTGGCTGCGCTCGGTGCAAAATCCCGACGGCGGCTTCGGCGAATCGATTCTTTCCTACTACGATCCCGCGCTGAAAGGACAAGGGAAGAGCACGGCGTCGCAGACGGCTTGGGCGATCATTGGATTGCTTGCGGTTTGCGGACCGTACGATGGCTGCGTCGAGCGCGCGATTGCGTGGCTGGTGGCGAATCAGAACGAAAACGGAACCTGGGACGAAGCTGAATTCACCGGCACGGGATTTCCCTGTGTCTTTTATTTGAAGTACCACATCTATCGCAACGCTTTCCCTCTCTACGCCCTCGCGCGGTATGACAACATGCGCCAGGGCCGGCGCAAATTCGTCGGCGTGCAGATTCCCGCCGCGGAATTGCAGAATCAGAACGGACAGCGGACCTAGGCGATGAACGCGTCGCTCGTCGTAAATCGCCGCTGCGGCTTCCGCAGCGCGAGAATCTCCAATGCTTCCTCAAACGCGGCTAGGTTGGTCGCACGCAACCGCACCTGCAGAATCTGCCGAGAGCTGACGGCTCGGCACGATCGGGTTTGCCACTCCTTATGACCACGCTCGTAACTGGCGCCACGGGATTCGTGGGAAGCCACGTCGCGCGGCAACTTGTCGCTGCCGGAGATTCCGTGCGCGTGCTGGTTCGCGCTAGTAGCAATTTGGCGGGATTGCAAGAATTCCCGGTTGAGCGTGTAGAAGGCGATCTGCGCGATGAAGCTTCGCTCGAGCGCGCGATGCAGGGCGCGCGGCGCGTGTATCACGTGGCCGCGGATTACCGGTTGTGGACGCCCAGGCCCGCGGAGATTTACGAAAGCAACGTAGAAGGCACGCGGCGATTGCTGGCGGCGGCGCAACGCGCGGGCGTCGAGCGCATCGTATATACCAGCACCGTTGCGACCATTGCCGTACCGCGGCGGGGCGCGCTGCCGAACGAAGAGACGCAGGCGACGCTGGAGGATATGATCGGTCACTACAAGCGATCAAAATTCTTGGCGGAACAGGTTGCGATTGATGCGGCTCGCGCGGGCATTCCGGTAGTGATCGTGAATCCCACGGCGCCGGTGGGGCCGGGCGATTGGAAGCCGACTCCGACCGGGCGGATAATCCTGGATTTTCTGCAAGGCAAGATGCCCGCGTATGTGGACACGGGATTGAATGTAGCGGCGGTAGAAGATGTAGCAGCTGGACATCTGCTGGCGGCGGATAAGGGCCGCATCGGCGAGCGATATATTCTGGGCGCGCGCAACCTGACCCTGAAACAAATTCTGGACGCGCTCTCGGCGATCACCGGGCGTCCGGCGCCGCGCGTGCGGCTGCCCCATGCGATTGCGCTGGCAGCTGGTTATGCGGATGAATTTTATTCACGCCTCGCGGGACGCGAGCCGCAGATTCCGGTGGAAGGCGTGAAGATGTCGCGGCACAAGATGTTTGTCGAGAGCGATAAAGCGGCTAAGGAACTGGGCTATAAGCCGGGAAAAGTGGAAGCAGCGCTGGAGCGCGCGGTCCGTTGGTACGACGAGCACGGCTACATTACGAATCGCGCGGGAAGCAAACGCGTGGCACAAGCCGCGGCGGCATAGAGAAACGCAATGAACATACTCGTCGCCTTCGCGCTCGAAAATGAATTTGCGCCGTGGCGCGCCAGGCGCGAGTTTCGCGCCGGCACCTGGGGTGAAGCAAACGTATATTGCGCGCAAATTGGCGCGGCAGAAGTTGGCGTGATTTTGACCGGAGCCGGACCGAAACAGGCGCACCTGGAAGCAGCGAAAATTCTGGGCAGTGATCCGGACTCGATCAATCTGTGTGTTTCCGCCGGCCTAGCGGGCGCGCTGAAGCCCGAATATCAGGTCGGGCAAGTTCTGGCGGCGCGTTGCGTACGCACCGAAGCTGAGCTGCCGGATCCAAATAGCAATCCGCAGGCGAGCAGCGCGCCCTTGCTTTCGTTTGCGGCGGCGTGCGGCGCGACGGTGGTGAACCAATTCTATAGCGCCGAACGCGTGGTGGGCCGAGCGGAAGAGAAGCGTCACCTGGGCGAGCATTCGGACGCCGTGGAAATGGAAAGTTTTGAAATACTTCTGGAATCGGCAGCGTACGGAATTCCAGCGATTGCCATTCGCGCCATCAGCGACGGAGTGAATGACGATCTGCCGCTCGATATGAACCGGATTTTCACTGACGAAGGGCAAGTGAGCATTCCGCGCGTTCTCGGGCAGGTGGCTCTGCATCCAACATCCGTTCCGGATCTGGTCCGCCTGGGGCAGAACAGCAAAACCGCGGCGGAAGCGCTGGCGCGTTTTTTGGAGCAGTACGTCGCGACCCTAGCGGAGAGATTCCAGACCTTGGAAAAGCGCACGGGAGTGGCGGCGCCTTAATCGGCGGCAATTTGAAGAAGATGAGCCAAACCATGGAACACATCGGATTGCACCAGCCGCATGAGCCCAAGCGCGGCCACATGCGCGCGGGCGTCTATCGCGGCAAGGGGCAGGTGATCGTAGAATCCGTGCCGATTCCCGAAATCGGCGAGGGCGAACTGCTCTTCCGCGTGGCGGCCTGCGGAATCTGTGGCACGGACATCAAGAAAATTCACCACGGTTTCGTTGCGGCGCCGCAAATTCTCGGCCACGAGCTGGCTGGCACCGTCGTAAAAGTAGGCGCGGGCGTGACGAAGTTCAAACCCGGCGACCGCGTGGTCAGTTTCCATCACATACCCTGCGGCAATTGTTTTTACTGCGAACGGAAACTTTTTTCGCAGTGCGCGGGTTATAAGAAGACGGGCCTGACGGCGGGATTCGATCCCAACGGCGGCGGCTTCGCGGAGTACGTGCGCGCGATGCCCTGGATTGTCGAACGCGGAATGATCGCGCTGCCCACGGACGTCAGCTTCGAGGAAGCAACGTTCGTTGAGCCGGTCAACACGTGCCTGAAAGCAGTCCGCAAAGCGCGCATCGCAAAGGGCGAGCGAGTTTTGGTCATCGGGCAGGGCCCCATCGGCATGCTGCTGATGATTCTTGCTAGATACGAAGGCGCCGAAGCCTACGCGAGCGATCCCATGCCAGGACGCCGCGCGGCGAGCCTGCGCTTTGGCGCGAAAGAAGTTTTCGATCCTGCCGCAGGAAATTTGCAGCACGAAATTCGCCAGCGCAGCGACGGACGGGGAGCGGACGCAGTCCTGGTGGCTGTGCCCAACCCAGCATTGGTGCCGGAAGCCCTGGCACTCGCGCGACCGGGCGGACGCGTGTTACTGTTTGCCCATAACGATCCGGTTCTGCGGCTGGAATTTCCGGCGACGGCGGTGGGAGTGGAAGAGAAGGAAATCCTCGGGAGTTATAGTGCATCTGTGGACGATCAGGCGGAATCCGCGGCGCTGGTTTTCGAGCGGCGCCTGCCGGTGCGCGAATTAATTTCCCATCGCTTTCCCCTGGAGCAAATATCCGAGGCACTGGAATTGGCTGCACATCCGAAGGATAATACTTTGAAAGTAGTCATAAGGCACGAATGAGCGCTTATAGGCAGGGCAGTGGGCATATGAACGCCGCAGTATTGTACGGTGCGGAAAATCTGAAGATTGAGACCGTTGATATCCCCAAGATAGGCGACGACGAAGTGCTGGTGCGCGTCGCCGTGGCGTTGACCTGCGGGACCGATCTGAAAGTCTGGAAACGCGGATATCACGCGCGCATGATCCAGCCGCCTTCGCTATTCGGCCACGAGCTTGCCGGCGTGATCGAAGAGACGGGCAAGAACGTGAACGGCGGCGTGCAGCCCGGCATGCGCGTGCTGCCGGCAAATTCCGCGCCGTGCGACACCTGTTTCTTTTGCCGCAAGGGCCAGCCGAATCTCTGCGAGGATTTGCTCTTCAATAATGGCGCCTATGCGGAGTACATCCGCATCCCGGGGCGCATCGTACGCCAGAACATGATCGAGATTCCCGACGGCATCTCCTTCAAGGATGCCGCGATGGCCGAGCCGTTGGCTTGCGTGCTGCGCGGAATTCGCGAGACCGGCGTGCATCCCGGCGATACCGTGGTGGTGATCGGCTGTGGGCCGATCGGATTGAAATTCATCCGCATTCTTTCCCAGCGCAAAGTGCGCGTCATCGCGATCGGCAAGCGCCGCAGCCAGATGAAAGCCGCCGAGCGCTTGGGCGCCACCGCCGCGTTTGATGTGGACAAAATCGAAAACCCGGTGGAACTGGTGCGGCAGCTCACCGAAGGCGGACGCGGCGCGGATTCCGTGATCGAAGCGGTAGGCCGCGCGATCACCTGGGAATGGGCGCTGCAAATGGTGCGCAAGGGCGGAACCGTGAATCTATTCGGCGGCTGCCCCACCGGCACCGAGGTGAAAATTGATCCCGCAGCGCTGCATTATTCCGAGATCACCATCAAGTCCACCTTCCATCACACGCCGCAGTTCATGCGCGAAGCCATGGACACAATCGCGCGCGGCGAAATTCGCTCCAGCGACTTCATCACCGGCGAAGTGACCCTGGAAGGATTGCCGAAAGTATTTCAGGACATGAAGAACAGAAACGGCGAATTGAAGACTGCTGTAATTCCCTGACGTTTTCGCAAGTCAGGGCACCATGCTGCCCACACCGGAACTTGAAATCGCGCGCAATTTGCCGCAGGCCAATTGCGCTCCTGCGGAAGCCGAGCGCTATACGCGCTGGCTGGCAACGCACCACTACGAAAATTTCAACGTTGTATCGTGGCTGCTGCCGCGCGATCTACACCAGCATTTCTATAATGTTTACGCGTATTGCCGCTGGTCGGATGATTTGGGCGACGAAGTAGCGAATCCGGCGCGTGCGTTGCAGCTGCTCGATGCGTGGGAAGACGAACTGCGACTGATATATCAGGATGGCGCGGGTCCGGCGCATCCGGTACTGCTCGCGCTGCGCGAAACAATTCGCGCGAAAGACATTCCGCTGCAGCCTTTTTGCGATTTGCTGCGCGCTTTCCGGCAGGACCAGACCGTGAATCGCTACGCCACCTGGGATGAAGTGCTCGACTACTGCGTGTATTCGGCGAATCCAGTGGGCAGGCTCGTGCTTTATCTGTGCGGCTACCGCGACCAGGCGCGGCAGAAGCTTTCGGATTTCACTTGCACAGCGCTGCAACTCGCGAATTTCTGGCAGGATGTTTCGCGCGACCTAGCGAAGGGCCGCATCTATATTCCGCTGGAAGCGCTGGCGGCGCATCGTTTGACGGAAGAGGATATCGTCAACAAGCGCTGCGATGCGCGTTATACCGAGTTGATGAAGTCGCTGATCGCGCGGGCACGGGAGTTGTTCCGCGCCGGCCAGCCGCTCGCGAAAACCGTGCAGCCGTTTCTGCGCGTGGATCTGGAAATGTTCAGCCGCGGGGGACTCGCGATTTTGGATGCGATTGAAGCGTCGGGCTACAACACGCTCGAGCATCGGCCTTCACTGACCAAATGGACGCAGGCAAAGCTTGTGGGGAAGACCTTGGCCTTCAGTGCATTTTCGCGCAGCGGCAAGTCGCAGCACGCCGCCGCGGATGCAGATGCAGATGCCACCGATGCGCTGACAGCACCGCCGGCGTCGAACGAGAGTGCGCCCGACCCCGTGGCGCGGAGCCACAGCGTCATTAAGCTCCATCCGTATTGCGATGCGGTGCGCGATTCTTACGCCGAATGCAATCGGATCGCGCGCGCGGCGCGCAGCAGTTTCTATCTGGCATTCTTCGGGCTGCGCAAGGAAAAGCGCAACGCGCTTTGCGCGCTTTACGCGTTCATGCGCCTGATAGACGACGTTTCAGATGAGCCGGGCGATCTGGCATCAAAGCGCCAGGCTCTGGCACGCTGGCGCGGAATGCTCGATCAAGCAATCGGCGGCCACACCAATGCCCATGCTGTACTCCCGGCGCTCGCCGACACTATCGAGCGCTTCCAAATCCCTACGCGATATTTTCACGACCTGATTCTCGGCGCGGAAATGGATCTGACGGTTTCGACCTACGCGACTTTTGATCGCCTCAGCGAATATTGCTATCGCGTGGCGGGCACCGTGGGGCTGACATGCCTCCACGTCTTCGGATTCAGCGACCCGAGGGCGCCCGATCTGGCTGAGCGCCTGGGCCTGGCGTTCCAGTTGACAAACATCATTCGCGACGTGGGCAGCGATTATGAAATGGGGCGGATTTATCTGCCGCAGGAAGATCTCGATCGCTTTGGAATCCGCGCGGAAGAATTGCGCGGCCCCGTCACGCCCCAGCTACACGAATTGCTAGCGTTTGACGCAGAGCGCGCGTGGCAGATGTATCAGGAGGGCGCAGCGCTGCTGGCCCGCGTGAATGCTGATAGCCGCGCTACTCTCTGGGCGTTGGTTCGCACCTACAGCAGTTTGCTCGCGCGCATCGAAGAGCGCGAATTCGACGTATTTTCCGCGCGCATTTCGCTCTCCAGCGCGGAAAAAATCCAATATCTGCTGACGGCGGGCCTCGCGGCGCGACGGGCTGGCTGGTGGAAGGGTGATGTCCTCGCAAAGCGTTCTAGTAATCGGCGGCGGACTGGCGGGCCTGTCGTCCGCCGTCGCGCTGGCTGAAGCGGGCCTGCAAGTCCGGCTGCTGGAAAAACGTCCGCACCTGGGCGGGCGCGCCACTTCCTACACGTTGCCCGACGGCAGCGAGGTGGACAATTGCCAGCACGTCACGCTGGGCTGCTGCACGAATTTGGCGGATTTTTATTCGCGCGTTGGCGCGGGTGAAAAGATTCGTTTTTACGATCGACTGTATTTTGCCGACGCGCAGGGTCAACGATCAGTCATCGAAGCCGCGCCTTTGCCTCCGCCGCTGCATATGGCGCCGTCGTTCCTGTTGTTTCGCGCGCTGACCCTTGACGACAAGCGCTCGATCGCGAACGCCATGCTGGCCATCGCGCGTTCCGGTGGCAACCCGCCGCGCATCGAGGGAATTTCGATGCTGGACTGGCTGCATCGCATGAATCAGACCGCCGACGCGATTGAAAGATTCTGGCGCGTGGTATTGGTGAGCGCGCTGGATGAAGAGCTGGCGCGCACCGACGCACGTTACGGGATCGAAGTGTTCTGGAAAGCGTTTCTGGGCAACAGCACGGGCTATCGCGTGGGGATTCCTACAGTGCCGCTCGCCGATTTGTATGAAGGATGCCGCGAAGCGATTGTGCGGCAGGGCGGGGAAGTTCGCTTGCGCTGCGGAATCCGCGAAATTCGCGTGAAGGGAAATTGTTTTGCGGGCGCGGTGCTCGATGACGGCACGGAAGTTTTCGCTGATGCTTGCGTTTCCGCGGTGCCGCACGACGCGCTGCTGGACCTGCTGCCGCCCGATTGTATCGATGGGAACACTGCGCTCGAGGGCCTGCGCCACCTGAAGACTTCACCGATCACCGGCGTGCACCTGTGGTTCGACCGTCAAGTGATGCAGGAGCCGTTCCTGACGCTATTGGACCACACCACACAATGGGTCTTCAACAAAACGCTTTTGTACCAGCGCAGTGAAACGAATCTCGGCGCGGTGCGTCCAAGCGAGAAGCAGGCCTCGACGGTAGAGGATCCAGGCCAATACTTACAGCTGGTGATCAGCGCCTCCTACGATCTGATTCCGCGCTCACGTCAGGAAATCATCGAACTGTGCCGCGGCGAACTTGCAGACGTGCTGCCGCTGACACGGCAAGCGCAATTACGCAAGGCCACCGTGATCAAAGAAGTGCATGCCACATTCTCGCCGCAACCAGGGTCTGACCATTGGCGCCCGCCGCAGAGAATTCCGCTGGCGAATTTGTATCTCTGCGGCGATTGGACGCGCACGGGCTGGCCCGCGACGATGGAAGGCGCGGTGCGCAGCGGCTACTTGGCTGCAGAGGCGCTGCTGGCGGATTGCGGAGAGCCGCGCATATTTCTTCAGCCGGATCTGCCGTTCGAAGGGCTCTGCAGATTTTGGGCTAGCCGAAACGATGGAGCGCGCTCGTGAGTGAATTGCGCGATGGAAACGTTGTGCTGCTGGCCGCCGCGCTGCGCGTCCGGACTATCCTCCATTCGGTCGTTCCATGCCATCACGTCATAATGAAAATGCATGTTGCAATTTCCGTCGCAGGGGTGTTTTATACAGAGGATGGCGGTCGCTCTTGGCAGCCACGGAATCGCGGTACTCGCGCTGATTTTCTACCTGACAGGCATCCCGGTTCGGCCAGTGTGTGCATAAGCTGCTCCCTGCGGCGGATGGCAAGCGCGTCTGCCGGCTCGAGCACTACGGCAGGTATCCGAACAGTTCTTCCGGCGGCTGCCGCGATTCACGACGCTTGATTCGATGACCTTTCCACACCCGGTTGTGAAATCGTCATAGGCACAAAAACATTCGGAGTAACATGGATTAACCCCCTTAGGAGGTCCGATGGACCGGAAGTATAAGCAGAGGGGCTACAGCGACCGCGATTCCCAGGAAAAGAAAAGAGAAAGAAGCGAGCGCCCCAGCGGCGAGCCGCGCCCCAAGCAGGATTCGATGGGCCCGCGCACGCCGCGCATGGTCGGTACGGTCATGAGGGCGCGATGCTCCAGTTGTGGTGCGGTCCTGATGCCCGGATTCGATCCCAACGCTGCATGCCCTCGTTGCCACACCGAATTGCATTGCTGCAAGCAGTGCGTGCACTTCGATACGGGCAAGCAATTCGAATGCACGCAGCCGATTCCCGAGCGCATCGCCAAGAAAGACGCCAAGAACGATTGCACGTTCTTCGAATTTCGCATGACCGTGGAGAAAGATACTTCACCGGTGAGCTACGCCAGCGCCACTCCGGCGCCCACAAACCCCGGACGTCCCAACGACGCGCGCAAGGCGTTCGAAGATCTCTTCAAGAAATAACGGTTTCCAAGCACGCGGTTCTTGCCCGTCTCGCCGAGCACCTGGACCAGTTTCGTCGTTTTCCTGAGGACTAGGCGGCTTCGTCTACTTCGGATTCATTGGAAACAACGTTGGTGCGGCCGGCGGCTCGCTGGCGATGGCTTCCAGCTGCGAATAATGCGCGCGCAGTGGTTCCGGCACCTTCACTCTGTTTCCGCTGAGCAAATGGATCAACTGCAGCGCGTTTACAATCCCTTTCGCTTCAAAATGATTGTTGGTGACGACGAACGTAGTGCTGGCATTTTCCGCCACGTGCTCGATGCGTTTGGCCCAAGGCTCCAGCTCTTCCTCTGAGTATAGATAGTTGTAGCGTTCTGAAGGTGGTGATGCTGGATCGTCGCTGAACCACGTGTCATAGCGGCGGCCGTGCAGGCGCACGTAGCCGATCGGCGAGGTGACGCGTTCGCTGGGACCGATGGAGCGGCCGATCACCGGCTGGTCAATGTTGCAGAATCCCACGCCGCGTTCGTGCAGCAGCTCGTAGAACTCTTTTTTCGCCCAGGATGCGTGGCGCACTTCCACCACCAGCGGGTACATGCCAAAGTCATCGAGAATGTGATTCAGCCGCGCGAGATTTGCCGCCGCGTTGTGAAATGAGAACGGGAATTGCAGCAGTACCGCGCCCAGACGCTTTGCGACGCTTAAGATTTCGAATCCTGCGCGCGCAATTTTCACGTCTTCGGCCGTCGCGTCGTCTTGATGCGTGAATTTCTGCCAGAGCTTCGCGGTAAACAGGAAGCGCGGATTCGCTGCGACGTGTTCAAGCCACTGTGCGGCGGAATCCGGTTTCAACGGGTGGTAAAACGAAGTATTAATTTCAATCGTGTCGAAAAACTCCGCCAAGTAAGCCGCTTCGTGAAATCCCTTCCCGCGCCGGGTGGGGTACAGGATGCCTTTCCAGTCGGGGTAGGACCACCCCGCTGGCCCCACCAGAATGCGCGCAGGGTTGGTTTCCGCGGTTTTCTGTATTGCAATCATGGACGCTGTTTGACCTCCGCATCACCGCATCGTCGAGCGTATGACGCTGCCGCGGAGGCTGTCAAATCCCTCGAACCAACGGCTGTTCGGCTCGCCAGTTCGCACCGCGATTCATTACGGAGCGCTAGAATGGCACACTTCACTAGGAGAATTTCACTGCGGTCCAGTTGCAACTCACCTGGCGTGGCGCTATGCTGGATTTGCCTCGATGCCAAGACTTTTTCCATCCGCAATCAGCGAAACACCAGGGTGCCCCGATGAAAATTACCTACAGTCATGTAGAAACCGAATATCACTCCATCATCGAACATGAAGTCGCGCGGCACGCCGAAAAGCTGAATCGCATTCTGAAGCGTTATTCTCCTGATCTGGTTGGACTGCATGGTTCGCTGGAAAAAACGCCGCGCAAGACCGAATTTAATTTTTCGCTGAATCTGAATCTGCCCACCGGCACGCTGCACTCGACCGGCGTAGGAGCCGACGTGCTGGGCAGCGTCAAAGCCGCGTTCGCCGAACTGGAAGTGCAAGTGACGAAGCATCAGGCCAAGCTGCGCAAAGATTACGTCTGGAAACGAAAACGGGCCATCGCCTTGCCGACGCCGCGCGAAGCCCCATCGTCGCACTAGGCAGAACGAAGCGCACGGTTTTGCGATCCGTGCGCCACCTTCCGCAGGAGTGCTACCGACAAACAGAAAGTTCTCCAGCCGAAGCATTGTCGATTCAACGCGCTAGCCGGTGTGGCGTCGACAGGTTGAGCTCGTAGCCTTCATTGAGCCTGTGGCTTTCGAGTTTCCGATAACGCGACGACACCTGATGTAGGGCAGTCTGCTTCTGCGATCCCGCGTTGTCTGCTAGGTGTATACTGCCCGCATGTGTGCGGCACTGTAACTGGACTTGTCCGGTTTCGTGACGGCCCCCAGTGACGGGAGCAACAGCATGGCATTGTCACAGTTTGATAATCCGGTCGCTGCGCCTTCGACCAAGTTTCCAGTCAAGTTGATGATCCCTGTGATTTTTTGCTTCGGAGCAGTTGTCTGCGCTCAGGCGCAAGATGCCCAGCCGAAAAAGCCCGACGAATCCTGGACAGCCGCGGCGCAGACTTCCGAACGCAACACCAGCCCATTGCGCACGACGCAGAGCCACATCAGGTCGGGCAGCCAGACTGTGGATCGACAAATAGTGGAAGCGCTTGGGCCTAATGGTAGCTACCAGCCTAGTGTCGAAACCGAGAAGGAAACGGTCCATGTGAACACGACTACTACCCGTACGGTAGTGCGCACCTACAGTTGGGATCTGAATGGACAAAGGAAGCTGGAGCAGGTAACGGAGGAAGAAGCGAGGAGCTCGGCGAGCGGCGATGTCCAGGTGATACGCACGACCTCGCAATCCGACGGGAACGGAAATCTTCAGATTTTACAACGTGAGGTCGCGGACACAAGAAAGACAAGTCCGGAGGAGCAAGAGACGAAAACCACGACTTATTTTCCCAACGGCAATGGCAATTTGACTGCGTCCCTGCAGACGCGAGAGTTGCAAAAGCGGAGCGCTGACCACAGGGTCGAGGTGAAGAAGACGTTGTTGCAGCCAGATTCCAGCGGCAACTGGCAGGTGGCGGAGGTAAAAGAAAGTACAAGCAAGCAAGACAACAAGAATCGAACCAGCGAAGAGCGTATTTCCCGCCCCGATTCAGACGGCGGACTTTCCGAAGTCTCACGCACCGTTGGAAAGGAGACAGAAAACGCCGCCGGAGAAAAAAGCACTACGGTCGAGACCTATTTCACGAATGCTCCAGGAGTAGCTTCCGACGGCGGCCTGCGTCTGAACTGGCAAGTAACGACCGTCCAGAAAACAGATTCAGATGCAAAAACAACCGAGCAGCAGCGCAAGCAGCCGAATCCGAATGACCCGAGCGGCGGTCTGCAAGTCGCTACAAAAACCAAATATATAGTGCGGTATGCTGCCTCGGGTACGGACGAAACCAAGACCATTCAAGAGCGCGACATCAACGGCGCTTTGAATGTGGTTTCCGTCGAGGCGCGAAAATCAGACCAGCCTTCTGCGGCGCAGGTACAGACAGCACCCTCAGAAAAACCCAAATAGCGTCCGACGCCCCATATGACAACCACAAGCTGAGATGCCAGCGTTGGATCGTTTCGTCGCTCCGACTACGAGCGAAACCGGGACTTCCATGGACGCCGTGCAACTGCATTTTTCTGAACGGCCATCATCAGGTGAACGGTCTCTGCGCGGAAAATTTTAACAGCCTTCCTGAGACACTGTTCTCGGTGGCGAAGCGATCCGCTTAGCGATGCAGGACGTGCATGATAACAACCAGAATACCGAGAACCAAAAGGACCGCTAGCAACAACCGTTCGCCTAGTTCCTGCTTGAATGTGCTGCGATTCATGATGTGAGTACTCCCGAGGTCACAGTCCGACGGTTGGCAAAAACCAGGGCGGGCATATTCAACCTACGCTCGCGCCAATGGTAAGTCAACCCGTGAGCGGGTGCAGCGGGTGCGAGCGGGTGCGAGCGTGTGCGGCGCAGAGGGGCTGACCGGCGCCGGTTCGTAGCGATTGGCGAGTTTACGACGGCGACGAAGCTGGCGGGAGGATTTCTGCGTTACGATGCAGCGGAACCAAATAAAATCGCTATTGCGAGATGACCATCTGAGAAGTGCTTTGCATCGTAAAACCTGAGGGCAAAAGCGGAAACAGAAACTGGAACGAGTATTGCACCTGAACCTTGACCACGCAGCCGGGGCTATTGTGCTGCGATACGCAGGCTGCCAGATTGTTCGGCGGAGCGACCCAGGTAGTTGTGGTCGTGACTTTAGTGGGATCGAGTCCGATGCCGGTGGAGAGATTTTGGACGTATGCGTTGACATCGGTGTCAGCAGCGGGACACCCGTCGGGCAAGCCGCCGCAAGTGGCGCCGCGGACACTGGCCCAGCGAGTTGCTTCGCGGGCGGTATTGGATACGAAGTGATAGGTGTACAGAGCATTGCCGAAGCCCACGATGCCGAACATCATCACCAGGAGCACGGAGATCATCACCGAGCTCTCTAACATGCTCGTGCCACGCTCGCGCGCGCGGGCCGGCTGGGGGCGGCTGCGCAATTCAGAATGGGAACGCGCGGCGGAACGCGAACACACTTTAACCGCGGTGAGAAAAATTGGCGAGCGAGGGAAGCGCGTCATTGAGCCACCCTCATAAGTTCCGTGCTATCACAATCGATTGACTGGGGTATTCCCGGATACTTGAACAGCGAATTAAATTTTCCGGTAACCGTAACCTTCACATAGACCAACGCGTGATTGGGAGAAGCGCACGCAGTGGCGGGGCACGCGCCGCCGATGCTCGATCCGGTACACCCGCATTCGTGCTGAACGGTTACCTGCAACTCGGTGAGATTCTGGCCATCGTTTTCGGCGGCGCTGCGGATCCCGGCGGTGTCCGCGGCGGTCGCCAAATTCTGTGCGCCGTATTGGGCGCCGGCGCGGGCCGCGTCTGCGACCAAGATGCTGTAGTAGGCATATCGACCAATTTCGATGATTCCAACGGCCAAGAGCATCAGTAAGGGCGCGACGAGAGCTACTTCGAGCAAGGCCTGGCCCGCCTGCGCGGCGCGCCGCGTTGTGCGGCGCTTCCAAAGTCCGCCCGTGGCGATTTTCTCGGACGCAACGTTTTCTGATTTCATGAAGGTGGTCATCTTCATTCCACTAAGACTGCGTTCTTGATTGGCGAGCCGTTTGGCAACGACGAAAAATCCGACGGAAAGTTCAGCGTCGATGTGCCGTCCAATTGCAGGTTCTTCGCCACCGCAATTGTGTACGCGGCAGTGTTGCCGGTCGCAGCAATCGTTAGTAGTTGTGCTGACGGAAAATAAAGCGCGCCTTCGAACCTGGAATTTGACATGCCGTTAATCGTCGCCGCGGAGGTGTTGCCGGGATCTTGATAAAACAAAATACCCGCATCCGCTCCCGTGGTGGGGGCGCTCAAGTTGACCGTTTGGCCTCCGTTCAGTGTTACGGCCCCTCCCGAAGCTCCGATATACAACGTGACGCCTGTACCGCTGACGGTTCCGCTGCCATTGAAAGTCAGGCCGCCGCCTGTGATCGTGTAAGTACCGGGATTCAAGGTCACATTCTGCGTGCCGGCGATTGAGATGCCGCCGCAATAATTGCCTGGATTCAGGATCACCGGTGTCGTTCCGTTTACGTCACCTGCGCCGCCTGCCAGGCAACCTCCGGTCGCCGGCGGCTGGAGATAAGACAACGGGTCTGCGGCAGGGACAATGCCGGTTTTCGCGGTGGGGTGGTTATTTCCATTCGCCCTTCCCACAACGCCAATTTCACGTGCTGTGGTGCTGCCGGTAGTGTTCAAATTGTGATTGGAAATAATGCCGCAGTTTGGAGCGCTGAGGGTGCCAGCGTTGCTGATTCCGCCATTACCGGTGCCCAGGGCATAGATGCAGTTCTGAAAATTGCCGCTCAGATAAGCGACGGCACGCGCGGTCACGGTGGCGGAGTTCACACCGGCGATCTTCACGAAAAATGTAGGCTGGATTTTCGTAACCAGCACCTCGACATAGCCCGGAAGGCCCGCATGCGGTCCGTCATTCGGCGGGCTATAGACTGTCACGGTCACATGATCGGCGCCGTCGCTGAAACCGTTGGAAGCAGAATCGGTAGTTGCGCCCGGGCAATTTCCCGTCGAACAGCCGCTATATGGAATCTCGGCGGCACCGGCGATGGCGGCGCTGTCCGCGGCGGATTGTTGCAGGCGCTTTTGATAGCGCAAGAAACCCATATCAATTCCGAGGCCTGCCGCAAGGATGAACAGAGTAAGGCCCATCGCGGCCAGTACGAGCGCTTGCCCGGATTCTTTGCCTCGGGTCATGGACGAACTCTCCGGCTTCATCACTGAATTCTCCGCAAAAAATCTGGGCGGCACAGGTTTTAGTACTGTCGCAGGCCATCCCACACATCGCATTAGGCGCTTGTTGGTAAGAATGGCGAAAGTTTTGCCACTTATCTTACTGCCATTGTTACTTTCTAGAAAAACTTTAAGTCGCTTTGGCAACTAAAGATCCCAAACGCGCCCAAAGTTCCGAGTAAAAGTCTCGCGCCCACAAGCGCTTCCAGCAATGCGCCGAGCCGCTACGGCAGAAGCGTTCGCGGATTCGCGACAAGACGCCACTGCATGGTCCGCCCCGGATGACCACCGCACGCCGCGTACCAAAGTATTTCCTAGCGCGACAGTTGGAACTCGATGCTGACGTCTTTTTCCGTATCAACCGGTTGGCCGTTCAGCAAAGCCGGAATAAAACGCCACTCGCGAACCGCCGCCAGCGCCGCGGGAACGAGCGGGGCCGGCCCACTCAATTCTCGCGAACTGCGCACGCGACCATCCGTGCCAATCTGCAGATGAACCATCACCGTGCCTTCGATACGCTGCGCGCGCGCTTCCCGAGGATAGAGAGGCTCGACGCGGTAAAGCAAGTAACAATCACTGCGACGCTCGGGAACGCGAGGGGGCGCGGGATTAGTAGCAGGAATGCCGGCAAGCTGATTCTGATTGGCGGCGGCCTGCACGGACCACACCGGAAAGGACGGGATAGCGGTATTTTGCGCGTCACCCTTCGCGGCATTCGGCAATGGAACATTTGTGGACGGAGGCGTCGCGGCGGAGGAAGCGGTCTCGCTGCCGGGCACGCGCGGATGGGAATCATCACGGCCGTGTTTGTCGCGGAATTCGATCTGCGACGCACGCGAGACATTTGTGGAATCCGCGTGCCGCGTTATGGAGGCAGCCGATTCGCTGGGCGACGCGGTGTGGCCGGACGACGCGTCAAGCTTTTTAGACGCTCCGGGTGCGGAGGGCGACGCGGATGTGGTGGACGCTGGAGTAGAAGTACCGCCATCGAGTGCGTGTTCTTTGGCGCTCGATCCGTCCGAATGATCGCGCCACAAACCTTGCGAGATCGCCATGCCCAGGAACAAGAAAACCAGCGCGACGCAGGTGCAAACTACTGCAATCGTTCCCCTCTTGCGGAATTGTTCGGAGGCGAACGGTCGCGACGGCGCGCGGAGACGCGCGGGCGGTGTTACAGTCCGACGCGCGACGTCCCGAACAGGTTCAGAGAATGCGAACGAACTTAGTGGCGCGTTACTCATATCGTTTGCGCGCTCATGAATGGCCGGCCGATCGGTCTCTGGGTTCTCCGACGGATGGTCCGAGGACTCTTCGCAACCAGTGGAGCTGGGCTGGGAGGCAAAATTGTCGCTGCCTGACGCACTTTTCAGGAAATCGTTGAGCGCTTTCTGATCTGCGCTTGATTCGCCTGATTTTAAATCGCCGAATAGTGGAAACCATTCTTCCCAGACGCGTTCCTGCTCTTCACAGACTGACGCGGCAGAAGCTTGTATCGCGGAAGCGTCGGCGGTAGCGCGGGAGGCGGAATCGTCGAGGGACGGAGTTTCCGGAACCGTTGCTTCCGCCGCAATCCAGCCCGCGATTTCCACGCGCGCGTCTTCGGAAAGATCAAGAAATCTCAGGCCTGCTTCGGTCTTGGAGTCACTGAGCCAACTTATTTCTGCCGTCGCCGCGATTCGCTTGCGGGATTTCGGAGGCTGGATGCGCAGACTAAGGCGAGTCTGGTCGATGAGCGGATTGAACGCCTGGAGAGCGAGGCCATTTTCACTCAAATCGAGAACCATGCCACCGTTATCCGAACCGATATCCAGATAGGCAAGTGAGCCGATTCGCTGCCGGGCGATGCGGCGGCGCTCGCCCGAGTGCAGGAAATCTTCCGCAGTTGGTGGAATGAAAGTCTGGGGGGATTCCTCGAGCTTGGCGATCGGCTCGGCGGATGGGGCGGGCGGAGGTTGAACATTCAGGCCCGCAGCCGGCAGCCGAACGGTCGGAGCTGGCAGCGCTGGAGGCGGTGGCAGTTCAATTGACGGAGATTGCGTCGCGTCGAACACGTTCTGCGGAAGAATGATCGAGCTGTCCGGCGGAACATTTGAGCTGCTGGTGGAGCTGCCGGTGCGCGCGTGAATTTCCTCGTTCGGTGCGATCGGATTCTTCGCAGAGACGTCCACGGAGTTCTGGCGAAGAATGGCATCGGTGAGGCGCTCGATATATGTGCTGCCCACGGCCCGGCGCGGAATTTCGCTGGATGTTTTCTGACTTGGCGGAGCGTTCTGCGCGGAAGAATTCTGAAGCAAGAACGACCATTTTTGACGACGAGGCGGTGCCGGCGGTGCTTCGACGGGATGCGGTAACTCCAGCGATGGAGTTGCCGCCGCGGGCGAGACTTTCTCCGAGAATACGATCGGATCGGCAGGCCGCTGAGTTGGGCTGCTGGTGGGCGCGTGAATCTTCTCGCCGTTTGCGTCCAGATTCTGCGCGGGAACATCCACGGGTTGTTCACGAAGAAAGGCTGTAGTGTGCAGCTCAAGGCTTCGGTTCGCGATTGGCGGTCTCGGCAGTTCGTGCGGTATTTTCTGATTTGGCGGGGCGTCCTGCGACGGTGAGTTCTCGATCGAGCGAGACCATTCTCTGCGTGGAGCGGGCGCTTCCTCGGGAAAATGCACCGGCGAAACTTGCGCGGGCAGCGGGGCGGCAGAATCGCCTGTGGTGCGAGGATCCCGAGCGCCTCCTTCCGCGGAAATCCAATTCGCGATTTCAATCCGGGTGTCGTCCGCGAGCTCAAGGAACTGAAGGCCAGCCTCTTTCTTCGATTCACTGAGCCAGGTGATCTCGGCGATCAAGTCCAGTCTCTTTCTGGGTTTGGGCGGCTGGATGCGCAGGCTCACACGCGTGAGGCCCGCGAAAGGAGCGACCGCCTGCAGCGCGAGGCCAGTTTCACTCAAGTTAAGCAGAATTCCACCATTGTCGGAATCAACGTCCACGTAGGCCAGCGAAGGCAGGCGCAGCCGCGGGCGGCGACGCCGCTCGTGCGCGCGCCGAAATTCCTCAGATTCGAAGGATGTCGATGACATGGTGTTCACGACGCCGCGGCGGGACAACCGCGGCAGAACAGTGTGCCGCGGAGAATACTTCAAATGGCTCCGCGGATTTAATACGAGCGTGTCGTCTTCTCAAGCCGCCCAAAAAATACCAGGCGCTGGCGCGAAGGCCGGGACAGAGAAATGCTGAAACCGCCAGCGCGCATGCTCAGTAGTACACGGCCCGGATTTTCGGCGGTATCCTCCGGCCCTATCCATAGCACGAACAGGCCCAGTAGTTCTGCGTACTGATTTTCCTGTGAGTGCCTGTGAATAAATGAGATAGCGAACGGGAGAGAGCGGTTTTGGCTAGGTGGCAAGTCGCAGCGTCTCCGAATGTGAACGCATCGCGAGGTTGGCAATATCCACAAATGGACAAAATGCGGCTACGGACCGGTCCGTCGGCCTTAACAGGGGTCTGAAGCGCCTGTGCAGCGCTTGGAAATTGTTTGGGTCGTTGGCCAAGCGCGTGGCGTATCGCGTGGCAACGCTGAAGACTTCGAGATGGCAGGAAAGTTGCACGAAGCTCGCCAAGCCGGGGCCTCCGCGAATTGACGGGGTAGAGACACGCAGTCGGAGTGGAGAAGATTGAAAATGCAAGGGATGGAACTCGGCACGCCGCAAGAAATCGAACAAACAGGAATTGAGAGAGGGCTGCTCGAAGACCTGGCGCTGAAGATTCTGTATCTGAATGGCGAGCTTTCGCTGGTCGGCTTGAGCGAACGGATGTGCCTCGGACTGGGTGTGGTCGAGGAGATTTTTAGCTTCTTCCGGAAGGAACAGCTCTGCGAAGTGAAGGGCATGGTGGGAGGAAGCCACCGGATCGTGGCTACGGCGCAAGGAAAACTGCGCGCTACCGAACTGCTCTCGAGGAATCAGTATGCCGGGCCAGCGCCGGTTTCGCTGATGGATTATGGCACGCGCGTGCGCATGCAGAGCGTGCAGCAAACGCAGGTGCAAAGGGCGGACCTGGTTGGGGCATTTCACCCGCTGGTCTTAGATGAGGATCTGATCTATCGCTTGGGCACAGCGGTGGTGTCCGGCACTTCGATTTTCCTGCACGGACCTGCCGGGACCGGGAAAACCAGCATCGCGAACAGTCTTCCGGCGATCTATAAAGATCAAGTGTGGATCCCGTATGCCGTGGAGGTCGACGGCCAGATCATTACGGTTTACGACCCAGGCGTCCATCGCCAAAGCGAAGAGCCGTCGAGGGAAGATTCCGACAGGAGATGGGTGTCCTGCCGCCGTCCGCGGGTGATCGCCGGAGGAGAGCTTTCCGCGGAAATGCTGGACCTGCAGTACAACCACGTCGGCCGGTACTACACCGGTCCACTGCAGATGAAAGCGAATAATGGCGTGCTCATCATGGACGACTTCGGGCGGCAAAGAATGCGGCCTGTTGAACTTTTTAATCGCTGGATGACTCCGCTGGATCGTCGCGTGGATTTCTTGACGCTTCCGGGCGGGAAGAAGTTCGAAGTGCCATTTGATTTATTTGTGGTATTTGCGACGAATCTGGATCCCAGCGAGCTGGCGGACCAAGCGTTCCTGCGGCGCATTCCCAATAAAATCAGAACGGACTATGCAACTCCCGAGCAGTTCGTGGAAATTTTCAAGTGGGAGTGCGCGACGCGCCTGCTGGAGAGCGACCCGGGAGTGCCGGAACACTTGGTTAAGCTCATCACGCAGGAAATGAAGCAACCGCTTTCGCATTGCTACGCGCGGGACCTGATCAACCAAATCTACTGGGCGGCAGCATATCTTGGAGTGGAACCTCGCCTCACGCGAAACACGCTGGAGCAAGCCTGCCGCAATTATTTTCTACCCGCGGGAAAAAGCTAGCGCCCCACTTTTTCGCTAGGAACTTCCAGATAGCCCACGATCTCGTCGCGGCTGATTCTGGTGGCCACCAGCTCCAGCGGCGCCGTGCCGCGCGCCAGAACGAAAACAACCACCTCATCCAGAACGCGATTCTTCAGCTCGATGCATTTGCTATCAACGTATACGCATACGGTGTAACGCTGGGTTTTCGTATCGGTGTTTTTCAATTGCAACTGAACGGGCCCGACGGATTGAAGGTCTGGCCCGCGAGTGAGCTCAAACTGCAGGGCAGTGCGGCGGGTTTGCGCAAGGAGTTGATTTAATTGATCGCGCGTCTGGGCAATTTCGCCCTGTTGTGAACCGACGGCGCCGACGACGTCCGCCAGACGATCGGATGTGGCCTTCCAGGCTTCGCGGTTGGCGTTATCGGTGTCAGCCGAAGCGGCAGTGGCAGCGGGAGCGGGGCGAGTGGCTGGGGGCTGAGCGCCTGGGCTGGGAACTCGCTGCGGATTCAACGCGCTCGCGGCAGAAATCTGATAAGCGGGCTTGGCGCGAGCGGTTGCCGAAGGGACCGCGGGTTCCGTGCGAGACGACGGGAGAGCGGTTTCGGGCGCGCCGGTTTTGTGCCGCTTTTCCATTTGATCCATGCGGTCTTTCATATCCGCGAGCTGTTGTTGAATTTGTTGCAGGCTGTTGGATTCAGCGGACGCGCCGCTCTCCCCGGCATAGGAGAGAAGTTTGTAGCCGATGAAGGCGATGCCGATCACCGCGATCGCGAGAATTACCAGGCCCAGGGCGCGAGGCTGCTGCGGTGCCGGCTGTTCCGCAGGGGCGACGAATACCTGCCGGTCAAAATCAATACCTGACATGCTCGACTCCTTCAATTCCGTGGGAATTGGAAGTGAATTCTATTGAGCTGTGACGTGCGTGGGATAGCGCGCCGTCAGCGGCAAAGCCACTTCACGCGTCTCGCGCGGAAGCAAATCCACCTGGCGCCGTGCGGAATCCAGGCGATGCCCCCTCATTTCGATTTGATATTTTCCGGGAGCCACGACGAGCTCCAGCGGACTATTGCCTACGAAAGCGCCATCCACAAACACTTGCGCTGTAGAGGGCGTCGAGCGCAGCAGCAGCTTGCACGCGTTCTTGCCCGCATGTTGTTCCAGCGCTTGGCGATTTGCCAGGTCCGAAGGAGGGCCCGGCGGAGCCGCGAGGTGCTGCGGCTTGGCCGGATCCTGCGCCGTGGTGGCCGACGCCGCTGGCGCGTCTGCCGTGGATTGGACCGGATCCGCGGCGGAGGCCGCGGAAGACTCCCGTTCGTTCGCCGCCGATGATTGGGCGTTCGCGCCACCGGCGACGGGCAGGATCAGCATCCAGACCGGCGACAGCGACAGCAGAAACGCTGCTAGACCGCGCCGAAATGCAAGAAACACTCTCATAAGTGTAGGTAACGAGACGCTGGCCTGAATACCAAGGGTGGTCCATGCAGAAGTAATACCAAACCAGCTTCGAATTTGCTTCGTCCGGATTGCAAGCCTCATGGGTTCAGAGAGCGGCGCATGTTGGCCGTGGGCACAAGCCATATGTACCGCAGGCACAAGGGTTTGGTTACCAAAAGCTGGCGCGACGGACCGTGGAGCGTACACGAATGGTGACGGTCACCCGAAATTTCGCGACGGAAATATCCGGGTTATACCTGTCGCGCGCAGGTTAGGTCATTGGTTCCAGAGTTGCTTTAAATTACGCTGACCTCGGAGCACGGTAGATCGTGCGACCAAGCTGGAGTCCGAGACCAAGTCGCGACGCTTCAATGCGAGTAAACGAACGGTGGACCACTCAACATTCGTCTGGGCACAGAGCTCTATCCTGAGGATTCCTCCCTCTGCGGCCGCGCCACGTCCGGGCGCAGGAGCTGCAGCCCTGATTATCCCCAATGCAGGCGGCAAGCCGCTGCGATTGCTGTTACCTCCGGCGACCGCATTTGCGGGTATATGGGAATCGCTCTGGCTGATCTTTTCGCGGGAGGACCGAGCGTCGTCGCGTCGAACGGTTTACCTGTTCCGGCACGGCAATGTAGGTCGGGCGCGAACGCCGCGAAAAACGGTGGGCGCTTCCTTTGTGCTGCACTGCGGCGCGCTGCTGCTGGTGATTTACGCCAGTCACGCAATTCCGTCCGATGCCCAGAGCCTGGTGACCGAAGTGCCGGTCTACGAGAAGATTTACTATCCGTTGCCGCCCGCGAATTTTGCCAAACCGCTGCCGCGCATTGCGCCTGCTGGTCCCGGAGCGCGTCCGGGCGACGGCGCAATCAAGGCATTGCCTCCGGCATTGGGGAGCTCCGCGCAGCAAAACCAGTTGAGAGTTGTCTCGAACCCTCCGCATCCCGACAATTTCCGGCAAACGATTTATCAGCGTTCATCGCCGCCTGATTTGCGCATTGAAACGGAGATGAAATTGCCGAACGTGGTATTGAGCGCTCCGTCCGAGCCGCCCAAGCCGTCGTTGAGTGCTGACAACGCGAGCCCCACTCGCGCGGCGCACAAGGTGACCTCCGATGAAGCGCCAACGCCTCTGGCGCAGGGCTCTGATTCACCGCTGGCCACTTTTCTGAAGCCGTCGGTGACACAGCCGCGCTTGCCAATACCGAGCGCCGGTGCAGCGAAGCCTACTTTGCACGGCTCGGCAGGCGGACGCAGAGACTCGGGTAACGGGGAAGGAACGAACATTCCGGACGGCACCGACCTGCTAGTACTTGGAGTGGATCCTTCCGGGCAAGCGACGGCGGTGAGTATTCCTGCCGGAAATCGCTGGGGCAACTTTTCAATATCTCCGGCGGGAAAGGAGCCGGGATCCGCAGGAGGGGTAAACTACGGAGCCGAAGGCGGCGGGAAGGGGGGAATCGGCGCCGGCGGAGATGGCAGCACCGGCGTCGGGCCTGGTGGCGACGGAGGCGGAGGCGGAAATTCGGGGCCATCCGGAGTGGTTAGCGTCAAAGGGGCGGAAGAGGGAAGTGGAACGGGCGGGCAGCTGGAAAACCAATTTGCCTTGAGCATGGTGTATCCAGTGCCGCCTACGTTCACGGTGCGAAAGAATTCTCTTGTCGTTGCCGTGGGACCGATGGGCGGAGGCGGGTTGGACGCCTACGGAGCGCTGCATTGCGGAAAGATTTACTCGATTTTTCTATCTATGCCGGGGCAGAGCTGGGCGATGCAGTACTGCGTGAAGAGCAGTACCCTAACAAAATCCGCGGCGGATTCTCGCGGGACGGTTGTCCATTTGGAGCAAGGACTGGTACCGCCCGATGTGGAAGCCCGATTCGATTTTCGCCGGATTCCGGTTCCGCCTGAGAAGGCTTACAAGAAGATTGTGCTGAAGGGCACGCTGAGAGAGGACGGGGTGGTGGAGAATCTGGAAGTCTTCCAAGGTGTTGTGCCGGAAATGGATGCAGCAGCGCGCGCAGCGTTCGGGCAATGGAAATTCAAGCCCGCGATGCGGGATGGCAAGCCGGTGCCTGTGGAAATCTTGATAGGAATTCCGATCGAGAATTCGAGCAAACCTTTAAGTCAGTAGCGCCAGGCCCCGCGGAGCAGAACCGGATGAAGTGCACGTCCGATGACACCGGACCCTTGGCGCCGGATCTTGCGGTTTTGATGGGATTTCAGGTATCAGGAAGAGCCATCGGCAATGATCGCATCCGTACATATACCGAGCAATCGGGAAGTTACATAGCAAAAGTATGCAGGAGATTGACATCTGGAAGGCGAACCTAGGGGTTCGCCGCGTTAGCGCCCTTGACTTCACCTTCCTGATCTGATTGACTACGACCAGCTTAGCTGGGCGAATGGATTTTCGCCCAAAAAAAGCTCCGTTGGCACACCGCTTGCGGTCCGTAAAGCCCTTGCAAAATTGTTCTCTCGAAGTTGGCAGGGGGAGAGAGCGATCTTGCAGCCCAACCAATAGATTTTCTGACGGCTCTTCCCGGAAGCCGCGGCAATGGCGTCGGAGATTGCTCAGCCTACAAAGGGCGCGCAAGCCGGCACCTGGGGGCACGAACTTTGATTGATGACACCGTACACGTGTGTTTTGTAAGCCAGGATGCAGGGCTGACGGGCGTGATTGCGCGCGCACTCGGGAGTGCGTTCGAATATAACGTTTGCAGCGAATTCGAATTCAGCAATCTGAATGAATTGCGCGAGTGGTGCGACGTGGTGCTGCTCGATCTGCGAGCGTCCAGCACGCAGGGAGATTGCGAGCCAGGTTTGCGGCTGATTGACGCCTGGTGCAGCATTCCCTCGCATCCTCCGGTAGTGGTGCTGTATGACGCCGAAAACCGCCAACTAGCGCTGCGCGTGACGGAGCACGGCGCTTACGACAGCGTAACGAATCCCCCCAACATCGTCGAACTGCGCCTGATTCTGCAACGCGCGTATCGATTTCACTCTGCTGAGAAGGAATTGACACGGCTACGCGTCAGCGAGCGAAATGACGGAAGACTGCACGAGCTGCTGGGCACCGCGAATGTGATGCAGGATCTTTTCGCGCTGGCGAAGAAGATCGCTCCATGCGATGTGAACGTTCTGATTACCGGAGAGACGGGGACCGGTAAGGAATTACTGGCGCGAGCGATCCATAAGATGAGCGGGCGCAGTTCTCGCCCACTGGTCGCGTTTTCCTGCGCCAACTTGCCGGAATCGCTGATTGAGGACGAGCTGTTTGGCCACGAGAAAGGTTCGTTTACCGGAGCCTTCGCGACCCGTCGCGGGAAAGTGGAGGCGGCGGATTCCGGAACGATGTTTCTGGATGAGATCGGCGATCTGAGTCTGGGGCTGCAACCCAAGCTACTACGCGTGCTGCAGGAGAGAAGTTTTGAACGGCTCGGTAGCAATGTGAAGATTGACGTAAATATCCGGCTGGTGTGCGCGACGAACCGGAACCTGGCTGCAATGGTGCAAGAAGGGAAGTTCCGGGATGATTTGTATTACCGGCTCAACGTCGTGCAGATGCATCTGCCGCCGTTGCGAGAGCGTCACGACGATATCCCGTTGTTGGCGCAACATTTTATGCAGAGTTTTGCGGAACGATTCAAGAAAAAGGCCAAGCGATTTTCACAGCCAGCGCTGCGCGCGCTGGAAGAATACAGCTGGCCGGGAAACGTGCGTGAGCTGGAGAATGTGGTGCAGCGCGCAGTGGTGCTGTGCGAAGGTCCCACGCTGGACATCTGGCAACTGCCGGCGACGATACGCGGCGGGTGCGAATCTCCGCAATTCAATCAGTCCTACGAGGAAGAAGTACGCCAATTCAAGCGCAGGTTGGTGCTGCGCACGCTCCGTGAGTGCGGCTGGCGGAAAGCGGAAAGCGCACGCACGTTGCGTGTAGCGCGCGGGTATTTGCACAGACTGATCAGCCAATTGGGGATTCAGCAGGTGCCCGAAGATCTGCCGATTGAGAACAGCGAAGAGGCCCCGTCGTCGCGTCAGATCATGTGACGGTGCACAGACCAGGCCGATCGAAATGACTCCCGCCGGGGATAACCTCGATTCTCAGAATCTGTCGAGCGAGTCTGTGTTTGCAGCGAAAATCTGTTTGCCTCTGATTCGCCGCGCGCAAAATGCGGACGGTGGTTGGGGATTCCAACCGGGTTTGCGGAGCCGGGTGGAACCAACCTGTTGGGCGCTCCTCGCTTTGCGCGCGCACGAAAGCGCCGCGTCTTCCGGTGAAACTTACGCACGAGGGTCAGAATTCTTACGGAACGCGCAGCTTGCGAATGGCTCATGGCCGGCGTCAGCCGAAGTGAGCAGCGGATCTTGGCTGACTTCGCTGGCCTGCTGGGTGCTCGCTGCGGATGCACAAGCGCGTGAGGTCGTAGCGGCCGGAGTGAAATGGATTTGTAACGACTGGCCGCGCGACAGCTCCACCTGGCGACGTTGGCGTGCCCGCTTTTTCTCCCACCGCAAAATCACTGAACAGAATGATTCGTACCGTGGCTGGGGATGGACGCCGCATACGAGCAGCTGGGTGGAGCCCACTTCGCTTGCGCTGATCCTATTCGCAGTCAGCCCGAAAAAATCCTTGCCGAAGACCGCGGCGCGGCGGCGCGAGTTGGCGCGACGGATGCTGTATGACCGCATGTGTCCTGGGGGCGGCTGGAATTGCGGGAACCCGATGGTCTATGGAGTCGCGGGCGAACCGCTGATCGTTCCCACCGTGTGGGCGCTGCTGGCGTTGCGGGATGAGCCGAAGCGCCCGGAATTCGTGATGAGCCTGGATTGGCTGGAGAAAAACATTGGAAACGCGCGTGGCGCAGGTTCCTTGGCGCTGGCGCGGATTGGCCTGGAAGCAGCCGGACGAAAATGGCCGCACGGGGCTCCAACGATTGCGGAAATGTACGGCCGGAACGAATTTCTGCAAAACATTGTGGTGGCGTCTTGGGCCTGCCTTGCGGTGCGACAGCGGCACGAGTGGCTCACGGGCGGCGTTGCGGAATTCTGCTGAGCCATGCGCAGAACTGATATCGCACTGGTGCCGTCTTTCCAGCGGGCCGCCTCGCGCGTAGTAATTCGCCGCACCGCGAATTACGAGCAGGACTTGGCCGCGCTGATCTACGAAGCACTCCTCGAATTCGACCTTCCCCTAAGGGACAAAACGGTGCTGCTGAAGCCCAACCTGGTGGGCTTCGATCCACTGTGCGAAATGAATACCCACCCCTATGTGATCGCCGCCACGCGCGAAAGTTTTTTGCGTCTGGGCGCGGCGCAGGTACTGATTGGTGACGGACCGGCGATGGATCGCGACACCGAGGCAATCATTGAATCGGTGCGGCTGCGTGAATTTACCGGACCGCTCGGGCGGACATTTGTGGATTTGAATTTGGACGATGTCAAACGAGTGGCGCTGAGCACGCACGCCTCACGATTGAAAGAGCTGTACCTGCCGAAGACAGTGCTCGGCGTGGACTTCCTGGTTTCGATGCCCAAATTAAAGACGCATCATTGGGCGGGCGTTACTTTGTCGCTGAAAAACATGTTTGGCATCGTGCCGGGCAGCTGCTATGGCTGGCCCAAGAACGTGCTGCACTGGGCCGGAATTGACAATACCATTTTGGATATCAACGCTGCATCGCGGCCTGATTTTGCGATCGTGGACGGCATCGTGGGCATGGAGGGCAACGGACCGATACAGGGAACGGCCAAACCGTGCGGGGTGTTAGTGCTTGGTGACGATCCTGTGGCGGTGGATGCGACTTGTTGCCGGGTCATGGGACTGCGGCCGGAGAAAGTGAAGTATTTGAATGCTGCGGGGACCTTGCTAGGACACCTGGATGCCGCGAAGATTCAGCAGCTTGGCGAAACGGTGGCGTCAGTGCGGACGCCTTTCGCGGTGCTGGAAGCGTTTAAAGAGCTACGGGAACCGGAGAGCAGAGTTTGGAATTAGAAGTGCGACATTCCGAGTGACAGCCCGCGCTGTACGCCCCAGCTGTATCCAAAAGATGACACCTGGGGTCCGCGGTAGTGTCCTCGCGGGAAGGATTGCAGCCAAGCGAGTTGTCGCATCCACGGTAGCTGCTAATTTTGAGCGTAGATATGAGCGAAGCAGACATCGCGATACAACGAGGGCTCCGGGCCACGCCGCCGCCCGGGACGACGCAAAGTAGCGTGGTCGTTGCCGGGGCGTGCGACGCCGGTTCGGATGTGAGTACCGCGGCTGGTGCAGGCGTCGCCTATGCAGGCTACCTAGGCCAGCTGCTGTGTTGGCTGTGCTCCTTTCCGGCGATGCTCGGAGCGTTGCTGGTGGGCGCGACTTTTGCAGTGGTGCGATCGTTCAGCGTGGATCCCGACATGTGGTGGCACATTCGCACCGGCGAGCTGATTCTTTCAACGCACCGTTGGGCGACGACCGATCCGTATTCGTACACGGCGGCGGGCGCCCCTTGGATGTCCTGCGAGTGGTTGGGAGACGTTTTTTTCGCGGTCGTGTACCGGTTCGGCGGGCTGCGCGGACTGGAAGTCCTGCTGCTGGTGCTCGCCAGCGCCGTGATGCTGGCGCTGTACGCCTTCGCGACGTTGCGTTCGGGGAATTGCAAGGCGGCATTTCTGGTCGCGACGGTGTTGCTGGCGCTGGCGACTGCGTCATTCAATTTGCGGCCGCAAATGCTCGGATATCTGTTTTTGATTTTAACGTTGATCACGCTGGAACTTTTTCGGCAGGGAAAGCAGCGCGCGGTGTGGCTGCTGCCGATCTTGTTCTTGGTTTGGGTGAATACGCACGGCTCGTGGATCGTTGGTTTGGGGACGGTTGCGCTGTACATTGTTGCGGGGTTGGTGAGTTTTCAAATTGGCAGCCTGGAAACGCGGCGCTGGACGAATGCGGAGCGGCTGCGGCTGGAGATTGTACTCCTGCTCTCGCTGGTGGCGATTCCGATCACGCCATACGGAGCGCGACTTGCCGGCTATCCGTTTACGGTTGCTTCCACGCTGCCCATCAGCGTAGCAAACATACTGGAGTGGCAGGCAATGCCGTTCAATCTCGGCGGCGGCAAATTATTTCTGGCGCTGCTGCTGGGATTTTTCCTGGCGCAAGTGCTGTTTCGCTTTTCGTGGCACCTCGCGGAGTTGCTGCTGTTTCTAGTTGGCACGGCGCTGGCTTGCATGCACCTGCGTTTTCTTCTGCTGTTCGTGCCGTTCTTCACGCCGCTAGCAGCTACGATGCTGGCCCAGTGCGCGCCTGCGTACAATAAAGCGAAGGACCAATATCTGCTTAATTTCGCGCTGATGGTGGCCGTAGTTGTCGCGATGGCGCATTCCTTTCCTTCCCAGGCAGGCATGGAAAAAAAAGTCGCCGAACAGTTTCCGGTGCAGGCCCTGGAATATATGCACGGGCACTTTGTGCCGGGCCCGCTTTTCAATAGCTACGGATTTGGCGGATACATGATCGAGTCCGGGTACAGAACTTTTATTGACGGCCGGAGCGAGCTGTTCGAGCAAACCGGCGTGCTGGGCGATTACGTGCACATTACTTTTCTAAGACCAGGGGCGTTGCAGGTGCTCGGCGGGTACGGGATCCGGTCGTGCCTGGTGCAACGCGACGAGCCGTTCGCGACGCTGCTGGCGTCCTCGCCGGAGTGGAACAAGGTTTATTCGGATCAATTGAGCGCGCTGTATGTGAAGCGGAACGCGAGCGACGCTGCGACGCAGAGGTGGGCGCCGGTGCAAAGCGCGCCGCCAGCGACGTCCGCACACGCGAGGTAGCCATGCCGGAACTCATTTCCATCGTCGTGCCGTGCTTCAACGAACAGGAAGTATTGCGCGCGACCAACCGTCGCTTGGTTGCAGCGCTGGAGCAGTTGCCGCAGAACTTCGAAATTTTGTATGTGGATGATGGAAGCACCGACGCGACGCCCGACATCCTGCGGGAATTTCAAGCGTTGGACGAACGCATCCGCTTGGTGCGCTTTTCGCGGAACTTCGGACACCAGATGGCGATCACGGCGGGATTGGAACACGCTTCGGGAGACGCCGTCGCCATCGTTGACGCCGATCTACAGGATCCGCCGGAGGTGCTGGCGGATTTCGTGGCCAAATGGATGGACGGATTTGACGTGGTGTATGGAGTGCGCGCGGAAAGGGAAGGCGAGACGGCGTTCAAGCGGGGGACGGCGAAGCTTTTCTACCGTGTAATCGGCAAATTGTCGGATACGGAAATTCCGCTAGACACCGGGGATTTCCGGCTGATGAGCAGGCAAGTCGTGGATGCTTTGCTGGCGATGCCGGAGCGAGACCGCTTCGTGCGCGGCATGGTCAGCTGGCTGGGATTTTCCCAGGCGGCGATACCGTATCGCCGCGAAGCGCGGGCCGCGGGAGTCACAAAATTCTCGCTTTTCAAGATGATGCGCTTCGCGACGGACGGAGTCGTCTCATTCTCAACTCTGCCATTGCGTTTGGCCACCTGGGTCGGATTCGCCGCTTCCGGAATCGCGATATTGGGCATCCTGATCACGGTGATCGAAAGATTGCTGGGCGTCGAAGGGCTGGTGAAAGGCTGGGCCAGCTTGCTGGTGGCGATTCTGTTCTTGGGCGGCGTGCAATTGATCTGTATGGGAATCATTGGCGAGTACGTGGGACGGATTTACGGCGAATCGAAACGGCGTCCGCTGTATGTGGTGAAAGAAAGCATGGGATTTCAGGCGCGTAATGCAGCGGCCGAAATTCTGCCGCGGACGCGCGCTGCAGCTGCCGGCAAGCGCTAGCATCAGGCAATATTTGGCTGAAAATATGGCGTCGGACACATTCACACAGCAGCGCGAGGCCGCGTTTCACGACGCATGGGCGGGCAGCACGCCGATGGACGGCGTGCTGGTGCGAGAATGTTTCCAGGCGCCCACGGCGCTGGAAAACCGTTTCCTATTGAGCCGCATGGGGAACCTGCGGGGCAAGCGGCTGCTGGATATAGGCGCGGGCCTGGGCGAATCCTCCGTGTATTTCGCGCTGCAAGGCGCGCGAGTGACGATGACGGATGTCTCGCCCGGCATGGTGCAGACCGGACGGGAACTGGCGCGAAGATATGGCGTCGAGGTCGAAGGCATCGTGTCGGGGGCCGAGGATCTCGGCGTCGCTCCGGAGAGTTTCGATTTCGTTTACATCGCCAATACCATTCACCATGTGCGCGACCGCGATGCGCTGTTTCAGAAAATCCATCGCGCGCTCAAACCGGGCGGCTTTTTCTTTTCCTACGATCCGCTGGCCTACAACCCCGCCATCAACGTTTATCGCCGGATCGCGACGGAAGTGCGCACCGAAGATGAATCGCCGCTGACGCTTGCGGATTTGCGGCTGGCGCGGAAATATTTCCCGAACGTGCAGCATCGCGAATTCTGGATCGCCAGCTCTGCTGCTCTTCGTGAAGTACTACGCACTGGACCGAGTGCATCCCAACCAGGACCGCTACTGGAAGCGGATGCTGCGAGAAACTTCCGCGACGCTGCGCTGGTGGATGCCATTGCGCGCGATTGACGCGGCGCTTACGCGGCTGCCGCTGATACGCTGGCTGGCATGGAATATGGTGATGTGGGGCGAAAAGGAAGCGTCGCGCGCTGCGGAGTCGTCCCGGTAGGCTGCCATGCGCAAGCGAATGCAGCTGGACCGGCGACTTTTCTCCATTTTCATGTTCCTGATGCTGGCTATGAATGCCGCGGTATTTTTCACTTCATGGAGAGACATCAAGGCCGGGAAAAACGATTTTCCGGTTTTTTATTCGAATGCGCAGATGGTGCGAGATGGGCAGGGGGCGCACCTGTACGATTTCGACGCAGAGAATCGTTTTGTGCACCGCGTCAGCGACTTGGCGCGCGCTCCCAATAACCACTTGCCATACGAGCTTCTGATTTTCATCCCCTTCACATATTTGAGTTTCGGCACGGCTCACGTGTTGTGGACTCTCGTCAGCCTGGGAATGCTCCTGGGCGCGGCGCTATCGATGCCGAGCATGCCCCGCGCAGGATCCAGGTTTCGCGACACTTTGCTGGCGACCCTGGCATTTTTTCCGGTGTGGTATTGCCTGCTACAAGGACAGGATTCGATCCTGCTGATGTTTTTGTTTGCGCTGTCGTTCTGGTTGTGGAAACGCGGGCGGGATGATGCGGCAGGATTTGCGCTGGCGATGGGTTTGTTCCGGCCGCAACTGGTGCTGCCCTTCGTGCTGGTGGCATTCCTGGCGGGAAAGTGGAAATTTACTCGTGGGTTCCTTCCTGGAGCGGTGCTGGTTTTACTCGTGTCGACCTCGGTAGTCGGAGTTCACGGCATGGCCGATTACGCGCGAATTCTGATGTCGCAGGGGACGCAGGGATCCGCGAGCGCACTAGCCCAGCAGTGGCAGATTCACCTGGGCCTGATGCCGACGCTGCGAGGTCTGCTGTGGCTTGTGCTGCCTGGTTGGGTCCCGGGTGGTGCCCGGGGTCTCCTGCTGATTTTCGGAACGTTGGCTGGCCTGCTGTGGGCGGCCAAAGGATTGCGCGGCGTCAAGGATGGAGCAGCGTTCGACATGGCTTTCGCCACAGCAGTCGGGGCAGTTGTGCTGGTAAGCTTTCACTCTCTGCCGCACGATTTCAGCCTCATGATTCTGCCGCTGCTGGTTGGTGGGGGCGTTTTTGCGTCAGCGGACGATCGAGCGGAACGTGGTAATCCGTACACATGGGTGACGGCGGGATTCCTGCTGTTTTTCACGCCTCTGCATTTCCTGCTCATTTTTGCCGAAAAGGTGGGTCTGTTGGTTCTGCCTGCAGTCGTGTTCCTTTGGTTGGTTGGTGGCTGGGAGCGCAGCGGCCTGCCCGCTCCGGTGTCCCAGCAACGCCCCGTAGAGCCGATTTCAATCCCGACATTTTAAGGCGGTACCGTCTTTGGCGGAACCTGACGCCTAAACGCGGGTTGGTGTGTCCGCTGCCGTACGCGTAGTGCCAAAAAGCGGGCAGGAAGAACGTCAACAAACAGCCTGTAGGCGAGAAAGCAGGTGTCCACAAGCGGTGACGCTTTTGAGGACGTGCGGGAGAGTGGCTGAAAACAATGGCGGTCAGCCTCCGGAAATGTTGCTTTATGAATAAGTTAGATCGAATCGCTAACGCCGGTGGATTGGTGTTGTAGATGCAATAAGGCAGACAGCGGCGAGCACGTTCCGGTGCCGTCCACCTTAGATCAAGCGAGGCAAATAGAAATGAAGACTCTGCTGTCACGACTCTGGAATGAAGAAGAAGGGCAGGACCTGACAGAGTACGCGCTGCTGTTGGTACTGATTGCGTTGGCTTCCATGGCTGCGCTTACTCCTCTGGCAACCGCCATCAACAATGTTTTCGCGCATGCGGCATCGAATCTGACCGCTTCCGGCACGTAATCGAAGCTGCGGAATTAGTGGGGTAGCAGGTACGGCAGTGAAATAGACGTTGGGAACACCTCAGCTTCCGGGCGGCTGGTTCCAACTCGGATGACTCGGGGAACTCTCTAAAAGGGACGAACATGAAGACAATACTGGCAAGGCTTTGGAAAGAAGAAGAAGGGCAGGATCTGACGGAGTACGCGCTGCTATTGGTTCTGATTGCGCTAGCCTCGATGGCCGCCCTAACGCCGCTGGCCACCGCGATCAACACTGTGTTCGCAAACGCCGCGTCGAACCTCACCGCCTCTGGCACTTAGTTAACGTAGCCGGATTGGCGCTCGGCCCGAACACAGAAGCCGCGAGGCCGTTCACAAGCGAAAACTGCAAGCGGCCTTTTATTCTGTTTCGAGCAGCTCAGGCGGCGCCTCTGGAAGCCAACGACAGTGGGGTGTCAGTGCACGAGGCCGGAGCTGCGTTGCACAGGACGTTGAATCAGTGATGAGCGGAACACAGGCCATCTGGATGCTTGCCCTCGCGCTGGCGCTCTCCGCAGCGTGGACGGACTGGCGCACCCGCAAGATTCCCAACTGGCTCACCGCCCCGGCATTGCTCCTCGGTTTTATCGTTCATACCGTAATCGCGGGCTGGCCCGGCGCCAAGACTTCGCTCGAAGGAGCGGGCCTGGCGTTGGGGCTGCTGCTGCCTCTGGTGTTATTGCGGGGGCTGGGAGCTGGCGATTGGAAATTGATGGGCGCGCTGGGGGCGTTTCTGGGCCCGGTTCTTCTTTTGTACGTGCTGCTCGGGAGCGTGCTGGTGTCGGGGTTCATGGCCGTTGCGGAAGTGATGAGGACGCGTCGAGTGAAAGAGACGATACGGAATCTGTCTGTGTTAGTTCGGGGATTCTTAGCCTTCGGGCTGCGCAAGAATCCTGAAATTTCGCTGGATAATCCGGGACTGCTGAAGCTGCCGTTTGGAGTGGCAGTGGCGGCGGCCACGGTGATTTGTTACTGCGCGGCCCGCTGGGCGATTTGAAGTTGGGGCAAGGGAGAATCTTTTATGAATCGTAGCCGGATGCTCATCGGACTGGCGGTCGCGATCGTGGTCGCATTGTTCCTGAGCAGCTTCGTGTACCGCGCTTTCAAGAGCGCGAGCGCCATCAAGCCCATCACTACCGAGCATATCGTGGTGGCAGCGCAGCCGTTGCAAGTGGGCACGCGGGTGGATGCCAACAATCTCCGGCTGATTCCGTGGCCCTCGGGCGAGCCTGTAGCCGGAATGTTCACTCGCATTGCAGATTGCGCGAACCGCGCGGTGATTACGCCGCTGGCGGAAAATGAGCCGATCCTGGAAAGCAAACTGGCTGCTACACAATCCGGCGCCGGTTTGCCTGCGACAATCCCGGAAGGAATGCGCGCGCTTTCCGTTGCGGTGAACGATGTCGTCGGCGTTGCTGGGTTCGTGATTCCCGGAACGATGGTGGATGTGCTGGTAACCGGAAAAGTGGCCGACAACGGCCACGGAGGGGACCAAAACATCACGCGAACGATTCTGGAAAACGTGAAGGTCCTTGCCGCCGGACAGAAGATCGAGCAAGACCGAGAAGGAAAACCGCAGAACGTGCCAGTGGTTACGCTGCTGGTTACTCCGGATGACGCAGCGAGGCTGACTATGGCCAGCACCGAAGGGAAAATCCAGTTGTCGCTGCGTAATACGGTTGATACCAGGCTGCTCATGCCAGCGTCGGTGCTGCAGGATTCCTTGTTTTCCGGAGGAGCGCCGGCACCGAAGCGCGCGACGACCGCCAAGTATGTTCCACCGCCGCCGTCACCGTACGTAGTTGAGGTGATAACTGGAAACAAGCGTGAGAACAAAAGCTTTCCAAATCCTTAAGCAGTTTCTGCAGCAACGTGGCTGAAAGGTTACAGGGGAAAACAGTGTCTGAGTTCAACCGCACGTCAAATCATAACCGCGGCTTCCGAAGCGCGCTACCCGCTGTGGTGATCAATGTGGTGCTGATCATTGCTCTGCTGACCGCCGCTGTGCTGCTGGCTGGTGTGCAGAGCGCGCTGGCGCAACAGGTTCCGCAAAACGCTCCAGCAATGACAGCGATGACGCAGCCCGTTCCTGCCGCAACGCTTGGGGCAGTCGCCAGCGCTCCGCAGATGCCAGCGGCGGCGACCGAGTCCGAAGGGCCGCAAACATTGCACCTGCTGGTGGGGCGTTCGCTGGTAATTTCATCGCCCTCGAAGATCAAGAGAGTCTCGCTGGCCGACCCAACGATTGCGGAAGCGATCGTGGTCAGCCCATTTCAGGTATTGCTCAACGGGAAAGCGCCCGGCGGAGTTTCACTGCTGCTGTGGGACGAAGCGGATCAAAGCCAGGCGTTCGAAGTCTCGGTGGACATTGACATTCTAGGATTGAGCCAGAAGATCCACGAGGTCTTCCCGTCGGAGCCCGTGCAAGTCGAAACCTCAAGAGACATCGTGATTCTGTCCGGCCGGGTTTCCTCGGCGGCTGTCGCCGACAAAATTCTGGAAGTCGTCAAGGCCGCTGCTCCGAAAGTGACCAGCCTGATGGAGGTTCCCGTCCCCCCGAGCGGTGAAATTCTGCTGGAAGTGAAATTCGCGGACGTAAACCGGACGCTGGAAACCCAGCTGGGCATCAATATTTTGAGCCTGCCGGGTGCAAAGAATATCGGCGTAATCTCGACGCAGCAGTTCTCGCCTCCGCAACTGGTAAGCCCCTCGACTGGAACTGGCTCAAGCGGCGCCACTTCGGCCCTAGGCTTGAGCAACCTGCTCAATATATTCATCTTCCGGCCGGACATTAATTTTGCAGCGACCATCCAGGCGTTGGAGCAGAATAACGTACTGCAAATCCTGGCGGAGCCGAATTTGATGACGGAGTCGGGGAAGGAAGCCAGCTTCCTGGCGGGCGGCGAGTTTCCCTTTCCCATATTGCAGGGAACAACCGGGTCAGGATTTGCTGGCATCACGATTCAGTTCAAAGAATTCGGGGTGCGATTGAACTTCACGCCAACGTTGACTGCCGACGGGATGATTCATCTGAAGGTGAAGCCCGAGGTCAGTTCGCTGGATTTCACCAATGCGCTGACGATCCAAGGCTTCCTGATTCCTGCTCTGACCACCAATCGGGCGGAGTCCGAGGTGCAGTTGCGGGACGGGCAAAGTTTTGCGATCGCAGGCTTGCTGGATAACCGCGTGACCGAGCAATTCTCCAAGATTCCATGGATCGGCGACGTGCCGATTTTGGGCAAACTTTTCCAAAGTCGGTCGTTGACGAAGAGCAAGAACGAATTGCTCATCGTGGTGACGCCGCGCATTGTTCACCCTTCGGACGTGGAGCCTGCCAACGCCCGCCATGCCGAAGCCTTTCCTGGGCGCGACGACCCAGCCGTCCCAGTCGCCGCAGTGAGCAGGTCCAACGCCGTGCGAGCGGCGTTGCAGAAAAAGACTCAGGGGACCAGGGAAATCGTCCGATGTTAACGGTTGCGATCGCCAGCGGAGAGACGACCAGTTCAGCGCAGTTAATGGCTGCTCTGCAACAGACTGGCATTGTGAAGTCAATCAAGCAGTGGACGATTCCTTCCGACCGTTTTCCGGATTCGGCCGATGCATTGCCGGACATCGTTTTTCTGGACCTGTCGCGCGATCCCGAAGCGCACTTCACGTTCGGAGCGCAATTGCGGCGCATTCGTCCCTCGATAAAGCTGGTGGCTGTTTCCGCCATTGTGCCGCCGGGGCACCAACTGATGCTGGAAGCGATGCGCAGCGGAGTGCAGGATTTCCTGCCGAAGCCGGCGAGCCCCGAGGTGTTGAACGAAATGCTGGCGCGGTTCGCGCAGGATTCGGCGGAAGCGAAAGACCGCCCGTCGCTGGACAAATTGATCGTTGTAATGGGGTCGAAAGGCGGCGTGGGTGCGACGACCGTGGGCGTGAACCTCGGCGTCCAGCTGGCGACTTTCGCACGAAAGCACGTGGCCTTGCTGGATTTTGCCCGGCCGCTTGGGAATGTGCACTTGCTGCTTGATCTCCATCCGCGATTCACGGTTCGTGACGCCGTAGATAATTTGGATCGTCTTGACAGCCACTTTTTTGCAGGCCTGATGACCCAACACAAGACGAAACTCGAGATTTTAGGGGGCGCCCTTCAGCCCGAGGAATGGCAGACCATCCCGGTGCCGCCGCTGGAGCGCGTCGTCAATGTGGCGCAGAACCTATTTGACATGGTGCTGTTGGACATGGGTTCGCAATTCTCGTCGGAGTGGAGCCCGATCCTGCGCATGGCTCGCATGATTCTGATCGTCGCCGAGGCCAATGTTCCGGCCCTGTGGACGTTGGAGCGCCGTCTGGTGGCGTTGAAGGGCTTCGGAATCGAGCCGGACCGCGCGCGAATAATCATCAACCGCTGGCATAAAGGCGATGACGACGTCTTACGAAGTATTCAGAAAGATATAAATCGTCCTGTTTTTGCGTGTCTCCCGAACGATTTTCGCAAGGCTTCGGAATCCGTCAATCTGGGAACTCCGTTGATGGAGAATCATAACAACGTGCTGAGCGGCCGCTACCGGCAGATCGCTTCGCAATTGACGGGAATGGAATCGTCTCCGGCTTCGAAAAAGAGCGCGCTCGGTGGTTTCTTTTCATTTCCGACGAAAAGGTAGAAAACGATGTCACCTGTTGCTCCGCCCATCACACGAACGGATTTCGGCGCGGTAAAAATCGCGATCCACCGAAAACTGATTCAAAAATTGAATCTCGATCGCCTGACGGAGATTAATCGCGAAGAGGTTCGGCGAGAAGTCGGTCACATCCTCGAGGCGCTGGTCGTCGGTGAATCCACACCGATGAATCTGCAGGAACGGGAACGCCTGGCGCAGGAAGTTCTGGATGAGGTCTTTGGACTTGGCCCGCTCGAACCGTTGCTGTCCGATCCCACGGTTTCCGACATCCTCGTCAATACCTACAAGCGCGTGTACGTCGAAAGAAAAGGGATGCTGGAACAGACCGCGGTTCAGTTTCGAGACGATGCGCATCTGATGAGCATCATCGACCGCATCGTATCCTCGATCGGGCGGCGCATCGATGAATCTTCTCCCATGGTCGACGCCCGGCTGGCGGATGGATCGCGCGTTAACGCGATCATCCCGCCGCTCGCCGTGGATGGTCCCTGCCTGTCAATCCGCAGATTTGGCCACGAACGATTGACCGCGAACGACATGGTCAGCAACCACACGCTGACGCCCAGCATGCTGGATTTGCTGCGCGGGTGCGTAAAGGCCCGCCTGAATATCCTGGTATCCGGCGGCACCGGCGCCGGAAAGACCACCTTGCTGAACGTGCTGTCTTCGAATATTTCCAGCCGCGAAAGAATTGTCACCATCGAAGACGCCGCCGAGCTGCAGCTCAATCAAGAGCATATTGTCCGGCTCGAAACCCGTCCGCCCAATATCGAAGGGAAGGGAGCGGTCCACCAGCGCCAGCTGCTGATCAATTCTCTGCGCATGCGCCCCGACCGAATCATCGTGGGTGAGGTCCGAGGCGAGGAAGCGCTGGATATGTTGCAGGCGATGAACACCGGGCACGACGGCTCACTCACCACGATTCACGCAAATTCACCTCGTGACGCGCTGAGCCGGCTGGAAACCATGGTGGCCATGGCGAATTTGAGCATTCCTGACTCCGCGATTCGGCGGCAGATCTCCTCCGCGGTGGACCTGGTGGTACAAGTGAGCCGCCTCAGCGATGGAACCCGAAAAGTTAGCTGCATCTCTGAAATCACCGGCATGGAAGGGGACGTCGTCACCATGCAGGACATTTTTGTATTTCGCAAACGTGGCATTCGCGAGAACGGCGAGGTGATCGGCGAATTCCTGCCTACGGGGATTCGTCCACGGTTCGCGGAACGCCTGGTGGTAACCGGGATCCAGTTGCCCATGGGCATGTTCGAAATGCCGCGGATTCATTAGGGAGCCGAAGATGGCGCTGCTACTTTCCGTTTTGACGTTCTTGACCGCCGTCGCGGTCATCGCGCTGTTGTGGATGTTCATGGGCACTGACGCCAGCCAGGAAGTTGTGAAGCGCCGCATGGAGTCAGTGCGCAAGGCAGAGCGGCGCGGCAACGTCTCCATCAATCTGAAGCTCGTCAGGGACGAAATGCTCAGCAGCGTGCCCGCGCTGCATCGGATGCTTTCACCGTGGGGCTGGTCATTGCGCCTGCGCGATTTCGTGGCGCAGGCAGGAATGAAGACCAAGCCCGCGAAACTTCTGCTGGTGAGCGGCGTAATCGCGTTGGCATCGTATCTGATCGCCGGCCTGTACTACCCGCGATTCCCGATCCCTTGGCTGGTGGGGCTGCTTGCGGGAATGGTGCCGTTTTCGATTGTTGCTCTCAAAAGGCGGCGGCGCTTGCGCCAATTCGAAGAGAATTTTCCTGAGGCTTTGGATTTGCTGGGTCGCGCGGTCCGCGCGGGGCACGCCTTCACCACCGGACTGGAAATGATTGCGATGGAATCGGCCGAACCTGTAGCCGGGGAATTCCGCACCGCGTTCGAGGAACAGAATTTTGGCCTGCCCTTGCGCGATGCCTTGTTGAATATGACGGAGCGGATGCCGCTGGTGGACGTGCGTTTCTTTGTTACGGCGCTGCTGATTCAAAAAGAGACTGGCGGAAATCTGGCGGAAATTCTGGATGGGCTCGCGCGGGTAATCCGTGATCGCTTCCGAATTTATCGCGAGGTGAAAACCCGAACGGCGCAGGGGCGATTGACGGCGGGCATTCTGATCTCGCTGCCGCTGGCGGTGATGTTGGCGCTGGAGTTGATCAATCCGACCTATCTGCGCGTGCTGTTCGAGGACCCTGCCGGCCCCACGGTTCTCGCGATTGCGGCAACCATGCAGGTGATCGGGTCACTGCTGCTGTGGAAAATTATTCACTTTGAGGTCTGATCGACTGTAAGGAGCGAAGTTCATGCTGTGGATGGTTACGACCATTACTTTTATCGCGACCGTCGCCGTTCTGACGGCGCTGTTCTACGCGCTCGTCCCCGGTGAAATAGGGATCGCGGAGCGGCTTTCGCGCTTGATCCAGCCGCCGCAGCAGCAGCAGGTGCGGGATACAAGCTTTTCGGACAAACAGAAGGAGCGCGTGCGCGACACGCTTGCCGCGGTCGGAGGCTTAGTCTCTTCTGGCACAGTGTCTATAGATTCCAAGGCGCAACTGCCGTTGGTGCGCGCAGGGTACCGGAATGCGAGCGCCATATCGGCGATGCGTGGCCTGAAAATTCTTATGCCTGTGCTTTTTGCGGCGCTGTCCATTGCTTCCGGCATTTACCGCCTGCAAGTGTTTTTCGTTCCGTTGTTGGCGGCGATCGCGGGCTATCTGATTCCGGATCTTTGGCTGATGTGGCGGGTGCAAGCACGTCAGCATCGCTTGCAACTGGCGTTGCCGGACGCTTTGGACATGCTGGTCATTTGCGTCGAGGCGGGCCTGGGACTGGATCAGGCTCTGCTCCGCGTCGCCCAGGAACTGCGCATCACTCACCCGGAACTGAGCGAGGAATTGCAGCTGGTGAATATGGAGATGCGCGTCGGCAAGACCAGGCTGGACGCGATGCGGGAACTTGGCCGGCGTACCGGCGTCGAAGACATCAAGGCACTGGTGGCGATGTTGATCCAGACCGAAAGGTTTGGAACGAGCATTGCTCAATCACTGCGAGTTCATTCGGACGACTTGCGGATCAAGCGGCGTCAACGCGCCGAAGAAATGAGCGCAAAGACGACGGTGAAGATGGTGCCGGCGCTGGTGCTGTTTATCTTCCCGGCTTTGATGGTAGTGATTCTGGGCCCTGCGGTGATCACTCTGGTGAGGCAATTCTTGCCGACGCTCAGCAGGTGATTGCAGTCGAACGATCTTACGAAGTTAGTTAGATCGAATATTTCAAAAAAGGAGCAAGAAGATGGACAACGTTACACTGATTCGATTGGTAGCAGGAGCTTTGGCAGTGGTAGTGCTCTTTGTGATCATTTGGCGCCGTAAACGGAAGATCGTGGAGTAAATGGCAGGACATCGAAGCGACCCCGGAGATTCATCCATGAATAACGCGCGTGCGGGCGGCAACGGTAGAGCTACGACTGACAACGGCCAAAATGGCCACGTGTACATTTACAACAAGACCCGAGAGACGTTTGTGGCCACTGAGGCTACCGTCGCGGACAGCTATCTTCGTCGCCTTGTCGGACTACTCGGTAAGACGAAGCGCTGGGCGCAGCTCGGCCGTGGTCTTTGGATCGTTCCCTCGCGCGGGGTTCACACCATTGGGATGATGTTCCCGATCGACCTGATTTTCCTGAGTAAGGAAAAGGAGGTCGTTCATGTGGAGGAACACTTGCAGCCATTTCGAATCTCGGCCGTATCGCTTAAGGCGACAAGCGTGCTGGAACTCCCGGCGCATACGGTATTTCGTACGGGGACGCAAGTAGGCGATAGGATGGAGATCGCGCGGCTAAACCAGCAGTGAGGCGGGGAAAAGTCATGAAGCTCTCTCATTTGGTGGGAATGGTGTTCTTGTTTCTGGCAATATGCCAGCCGGCAGTGGGCCAGCCGTCTGCAGCAAACAGCCCGCACAAATTTCATAACCGGCACCCGGAAAAATCGAACCCCCATTACAAGGATGGGTCGCACAGGCATGGGCACAGCAATCACCACGCACGCCAGCACAGCAAGCCTTAGATTCGGGCGCGCTTAATTTCCGGGATTGCGTTCGCACTCGCGCCGTCACCGGGCAGCGCGATTTTCGGTAGCTTGCCATTCCCCGCGAGAGGGTGGCGCGGAACTTAACGATTTCTGGAGGCGCCCCGTTGCGCTTTCGGCGAAAAAGCAGTATAAAACGTAACAAGGTCTTTGATGTAGGAAAGACATAGCCTCAGTTCGCAGTTGAAGGTCCTGCCATGATGACGATACTAAAGGGTCTTTGGCGCAAGCAATCCGGGGACGACGTTGCGGAGTATGCGCTCCTGGTCGCCATGATCGCCCTCGTAGTGCTCGTGGCTCTCTTCTCCTTCGGAACTTCCAACGGAAAATTGATCAGCGACGCCGCGAACAGCATTTCATCCAGCGCCTCGCGCGGCGGCGGGGGCTCGGGTGGTGGTGGCAGTCAACCAGGCGGTTCGGGCCAAGGCGGCAGTGGCCAGCCTGGGGGCGGCGGCCAAGGCGGCGGTCAGGGCGGAGGAAGCAGCGGCGGAAGTGGCGGCGGTAGTGGCGGCTCCGGGGGAACCATCCCGACCAATCCTTCGCCCATCAAGTAAGATCGACAGTCCCTGCCGCAGCGAGTAACGCCCATAGCGTTTTCCCCAACCCGCACCAAAACCACCCGCACACTGCCACGCTAGATGCATGCAGGCTTAACGATTTTCGCCCCGATTGTTGCAGCCGGGGAATTGGTTCTTCCGAACCCGCCTTAATTGAAACCTTCAGCGTGGACACATCCATATACTAGGTGGGCGTGCGGCCGTCCTCATTTGTGAACTGTTTTGCGCCGCTCTCCGTCCGTTATCTCCCTAAGGTGCGCCACGTCAGTAATTTACGTTCGCCGCCCGGAAGGACATCCAGATGCAATGCACTGTTCGACAGCGCGCGAGCACTGCATGCGCACGAACGTCCGTCCTTACGGTATCCCATTCCAATCCCATCACGACGGCGTGATGGGGCGGAGGTAGCCTACAACCAATGCCGTCTAAGATTGCTGTGCCGTGGAAAATCATTGACCGGTTATTGCTGCCCAGCATTTTCTTTTTAACCTCGCTCGTAGGGGTCCTCACGTTTTGGCAACTCCTGCTCGGACATCGGCGCGCGGAGATACACGCGGTTACAGACGAGCAGGCTTCGTTTGTGAAGTTCAAAGTCGAATCAGAACTGCGCGAGCGAATCTTGCCGTTACAGGGGCTCGCAGCGCAGTGGGGCACGTTGGGCAGCGACCGGGAGAAGCAATCCGCGGCTGAACTGATGATGAGCGGCTATCCTGATTATCAGGCGGTTGAGTGGGTCGATCCCACGTTTCATGTGCGCTGGGCCGCGCCCAGCGATGCAAAGGAGGTCGAGAGCGGCGTCAACCCGAGCGCCGACGCCGTGCAGCAGGTCGCATTTCAAACTGCCGGGAAGTACGGGGATGTGTTGATTACGCGCCCCGTGAACTTACTGCAGGGGGGCAGAGGCCTTCTGGCCTGCGTGCCGGTGTACACATCCGGAAAACTTAGCGGTTTCGTCGTAGGGGTATTTCGATATCGAGGGCTGATTTCCTCGATCCTGCGCGATATGGCCCAGGGTTACTGGGTGGCTTTGTATGATGGCAGCGAGAAGATCTATGGAGAAGGGGCCAATCTCGCTCCGCGAGATGCGCTGTGGGCCAGCACTGTTGACATACAATTTCGAGATCTTTCGTGGCGCGCGCAAGTTTGGCCGAAACCAGGGACGATCACCTATGCACTGTCAACTCTTCCCAAGGTAGCCTTTGTGGGCGGAATCTTATTGTCCGCACTGCTCGGATTCACGGTGTATGCGGCCGAAACTGCGACGTTGCGCGCCAGGGAAGCGCTCGCCGCGAATAAGGAACTCAAATCAGAAATTGCCGGACGCGAACTCGCGGAGGCGGCGTTACTCCAGGCGCAAAAGATGGAGGCCGTGGGCCGCCTGGCTGGCGGCATATCCCACGACTTCAATAATCTGCTGACGGTTATCCGCGGCCATGCGGCACTCTCGCTGACCCGAGTCGGTTCCGATGGCGCGTTGCGCCGCGAACTGAACGGCATTCTTAAGTCCGCGGACAAAGCCGCCGCGCTCACCAGACGGCTGCTGGCCTTCAGTCGTAAGCAAGTGCTGCAACTGCGCGTACTGGATCTCAATGCGCTGGTGGCCCAGGTGAACGAGTTGTTGCCGCCCGTGATGGGTGATGACATCGAATTGACCCTGGACCTGGCGCCCGAGTTGGGGCACGTCAAGGCCGATGCGGCGCAGATGGAGCAAGCCATCATGAATCTCGCATTTAATGCGCGAGACGCCATGCCCCGCGGCGGTAAGTTGAAGATCCAAACCATGAACGCCGATTTGGACGAAGAGCTGATACTTCGCCACGAGGGTGCTCAACCCGGTCCACACGTGATGTTGGTTGTGTCGGACACAGGGCACGGCATGACCAACGAGACTCTCTCCCATGTCTTTGAACCTTTTTTTACTACCAAGGAGACGGACAAAGGAACCGGGCTGGGCCTCGCCACCGTCTACGGAACGTTGCGCCAGAGCGGAGGATTCGTCCGCGTCTCTAGCACGGTCGGTGAGGGCACGACGTTCCGGATTTATCTGCCGCGCGTGGAAGAAGCGATTGACGCCGTCGAGCCGCCCCCCATCATGCCGCATCCGCCGCACGGCGCCGAAACAATTCTCGTGGTTGAAGACAACGACGCGGTGCGTCGTATCGCTCGGGAGTTCTTGAAGGTGAAGGGATACGCGATCATTGAGGCCCGCGAAGCGACCGAAGCCATTCAGATCATGGAGAATCGCGAAGAGCGAATCGATTTAGTGATTACCGATGTGCTGATGCCCGGCATGAAGGGACGGGAACTCGTGCAACGGTTGACCCAGTTGCGCTCCGATTTTAAGGTCCTGTACATGTCCGCCTACACCGAGGATGCCGCGATCAATATCGGCGTGCTGAGTCCCGGAACGGAGTTCATCGAGAAACCATTCAGCCCGGAGGATCTCACGGCCAAAGTGCGTCAAGTGCTGGGGCGCGCGCCTCTGAGCCGTCATGCCAGTGCAGCACAACTGTAGGGCTGGGGCGGGTGGAAAGCAGCAAGAGCGCTATTGGAGAGCGCCCGCAGGACGATTCATTTCAAGCTGAGGCGTGGCATCCCTGGCACGCCGCAGGCAGAGGTGATCCATGAACAATCGCACCGTATGGCTGAGCATTGGCTTCGTGCTTCTGTCGTCTTGGGCAATCGTGCACCTTCACGATGGCTACCAGTTGGTGCTTTTTTGCTGCGCGATGGGACTACTGGTGTATGTGCTCGAAAAGTTTGTCAAAGCGTGACGTACTGTGGGCCCCGCTAATCCTACTGCAGCGAACGCTAAAGTCTGCCTCACGAGGCTGGAGCCGCGACGGCGGAAATTCAGACTCGATGGTTCTCTTGGGCGGTGGGTCGAAAGCCTGCTGCCCGAACCCAAGCGGGCGATCAGACAGTAAATCCCTTCTGGCCAGCCGACTACTCATGAAGGATCGTCCGCACTCACCGCACAAGAACGACTCGTCTGGTACGCGGCCGGCAGAAGCCGATCAGCTTCGGTAGTCGTCATCCGCATTGGTTACAGACCTTGCCCCAGTTGCCCCCTGAGGAGATGCTCGGCGCATCGCCTCGCGTAGCCATGTGTGGCGCGCGTCCGTGGTGAGCCGCGGGTGCCAGACCATCAAGAAATGAAATGGACGCAATTCTGGTGGCACTTTCACGAGCCGCAACGTGGAATTCCTTTCCACCATTTTCCTCATGCCATTGGTCAGTGTGAGGACGAGTTCCGTGCCAGGAAGGCAACTGAGGGCCGCGCCAAAATAGGGCATGCGGACAGAGGAGCGGCGCTTTACGCCCAAGGCAGCAAGCTGCTTGTCCGGGATGTTCTGCACGCTGGGAAGAGTTGTGACAATAAGGTGCTCCGCAGCCAGGTATTGCTTCAGTGTCAGGCGATCGCCAAACTTGCTCTGGCGGGCAACAGCACGGATCCAGTCCTCGCGGTAGAGTCTCTCCGAACTGAAGTGAGAGGGCAGCAAGCCGTCGTCAATATGGAGAATGAGGTCAAGCTTTCCGCGCTCCAGCATATCCACAGCATCAGCCTGCCACGGCAGGAAATCAAACTTCACCTTAAAACGTTTCGTCGTATAGCGGCGGCACAAGTGCGGTAGCAGCGTGATGCAAACATTGTCCGGGCCAGAAATGCGGAAATTGCTCCGCTCCTTCTTCGGATCGAAGACGCTTGGCACAACCAGGCCCTCGATTTTGGGAAGGAGCTGTTCAAGTTCCTGGAGAATCTTGCGCCCTCGCAACGTGAGCTCAAACCCTGAAGACGAGCGAACCACTAGCTCGTCCTGAAACATGGCGCGCGCACGCTGAAGGGCGCGGCTTACAGCCGGTTGACTTAGCAAGAGTCGGGCGGACGCTTTGGTGGCGCTTCTTTCCTCAGCGATCACCGCAAAAATGATCAAGAGGTTCAAATCGACTTGTCGTAGTTTCTCTAGACGCATGGGAGCTATGACCATTATGCATGAGCACGTGCATTGCATCGCAGCCTGTCGTCTTGCGGCGTACGACGATATACAGTTGGGTCATGCTCGTTTTTTGACAGTAACCAAAAGCCCGATATTCAAATTGTCCGCGCGGCTACCCGCACTTGCGCGCGGAACCATGCGTGCGCCGGTTCCTCGTTCAAGCGCGGGTGCCACGTCATGAAATATGGGAATGGCTTGATTTCTCTAGGCGGTTCTACTAAGCGTACGCCATCGATTCGCCCGACAAGCTTCGTAAGCTTTCGCGGCACAGTCAGGACTAGGTCCGTCTTCGCAACTGCGAACATGGCTGCCGCAAAGAATGGAACGCTGAGTACCACACGCCGCTTCCCGTTAAACTGAGCCAGCGGACGGTCCACGGGAGTTTGTTCTCCCGCCCAGGTCTCGACCACCACGTGGGGAAGCTGTAAATACTGGGCCAGCGTAAGCCGAGCGGATCGAACTCTTTGAGCGGTCCCCACCACGCAGACAAAATCGACTTCGAAAACAACCTCACTCTGCAGGGCGGTGGGCGGATGCTCCGCGCTGAACGCCGCATCCAGCTTACCCTCGATCACAGCTTCGTAGGCTCGATCCTGCCACTGGGACACTTCCAATCTTATGTCGGGCGCGGCGCTGCGTATTCTCCGGATCAGGGGCGGTAGCAGGGTTATCGATGCATGGTCCGTTACCGCTAAGCGAAATCGTTCCTGGCTTCGCTGTGGATCGAAATCCTGTCCGCGCACCATCGACTCGAGCCGGGGCAGAAGTGACTGCAATTCTCTCAGCAGACCGTTTCCTCTAACCGTGGGTTCGTACGCGCGACCGCTCCGGATCAAAAGCGGGTCGCCGAACATTTCCCGAAGCCTTTTGAGCGCCCGGCTCATGGCGGGTTGGCTCAAAAAACAACGCTTCGCCGCGCGAGTGACGTGCCGCTCCTCCAGAAGCGCATGTAAAGCGAGTAGCAAATTCAGGTCAACATGCCGTAAATGTGTGTGGCGCATGTCTGTCATTCTAACAATGCATGAAACAACTAGTGCGAGGGATTATCCAATGTACAGAGTGGAAGATCATGTGACCGTGGCGGAGCCGAGAGACCTACAAGGAGGTTGCCCTGTGACAAATTCAACAACGAAGAGCGCGATCATTACTGGTGCCTCTGGTGGAATAGGAGGCTCAATCGCAAAACGTCTGGCAAAAGACGGGTTTGCGGTGGTGGTGAACTATGCCGGAAAAGCAGCCCCGGCGCAGTCTTTAGTGGCGGATATCACGGCTGCGGGGGGACAGGGCATCGCTGTGCAAGCCGATGTGGCGGTTGCCGCAGACGTGGAGCGCCTCTTCAAAGAGTCGATGGAAGCTTTCGGCAGGCCTGATGTGGTGGTTCATTGTGCGGGCATCATGCCGCTGTTTCCGATTGCCAGCGGAGACGTGGCTACCTTCGACAAGGTGATCGCGACGAACTTGCGCGGAACGTTCCTGGTATTCGCTCAGGCGGCGCAACATGTTCTGGATGGCGGGCGCATCATGGCTTTCTCCAGCAGCGTTCTCGCCAAGTCCTTCCCGACTTACGGTGCCTACATCGCTTCCAAGGCAGGAGTCGAGGGGATGGTCCATGTGCTTGCCAACGAACTGCGTGGCAGAAACATCACGGTCAATGCGGTGGCGCCGGGCCAGGTGCGAACGGACCTGTTCTTGAAGGGCAAGAGCGACGCACGGATCGACGAATTAACGAAGATGAATCCGCTCGAACGGCTTGGCCTGCCAGAAGACATGGCAAATCTAGTGTCATTCCTTACCGGTCCTGAGGGCGGATGGATCAACAGCCAGGTGTTGCGTGCCAATGGCGGTTTTGCGTATTGATGGCGACCTCATGGAGGAGGCCGAAGGGAGGGGCAGCGGTGCAATACGTAATCGTGATCACGGGAGCTTCGAGCGGATTCGGTGCGTTGACGGCACGTCGTCTCGCTGAGGCCGGGCACACCGTTTATGCGACGATGCGGGAGACTGGCGGGCGGAATGCAAAACAAGTCGAAGCGGCCCGGAAGTTTGCCGCCGAGAAAAATGTTGATCTTCGGACAGCAGAACTGGACGTCAGTTCTCAAGAGTCCGCTGATCGAGCCGTACAACAAGTTCTTGGCGCAGCCGGACGCCTCGACATAATCATCCACAATGCAGGTCACATGGTTTTCGGCCCAGCCGAGGCGTTCACCCCGGAACAGCTTGCTGAGATTTACGACGCGAACGTTCTCGGCACCCAGCGAGTAAACCGCGCAGCGCTCCCGATCCTTCGCGGACAAGGAGGCGGGCTAGTCATCTGGGTCGGGAGTAGCAGCACACGTGGCGGCACACCTCCCTACCTCGCGCCGTATTTCGCGGCAAAAGCTGGCATGGACGCGATGGCGGTGAGTTATGCGGGCGAATTGGCTCGGTGGAAAATCGAAAGCACAATCGTCGTACCCGGAGCTTTCACGTCTGGCACCAATCACTTCGCGAACGCTGGGAAGCCCAGCGACGCCAGTCGCCTTAACGAGTATTCATCCGGCCCGACCGCGAAGCTCGGCGAGGAAATCATGCAGGGGTTCGCACGCACAGCGGTTCCCGACGCAGACATTGCTGAAGTGGCGAATGCGATCGTAAAGGTCGTGGACATGCCTTTTGGAAAGCGACCCTTCCGCGTCCACCTCGATCCCGCAAATGACGGAGCAGAGGTGGTCAACGGCGTCGCCGACCGAGTCCGGGCGGAACTCCTGCGCAACATGGGTCTCGGTGATCTACTGCGTCCAAGTTCAACTCCGGCGAAAGGGGCCTAGGAACCGTTGCGATTCCGTCGCATAGGCACTGTTGAAGTCGAGCTGCACGTGCCGGAAGTTGTTGCTGAACAACCGAGCCAGGCTTGAGGCGAGCGATACCTCGGTTTGTGGGTCGATGCCTGTTGTCGCAGTTTCTCTGGACGCATGGCGGCCATGACTATTATGCATAAGCCGTATGCTAAACGAAAATCATCTATCAGAGTGTGGCAACAGTTGTAGCTCACAGAAACAGGAGAAGGCGATGACACAAAAACAACAGATTGAGAATCACAGGGAGCTTTCTGGGAAGCGAATTGCAGTACTCGGCGGATCGTCCGGCATCGGGTTAGCCGTGGCACAGCAGGCTGTGGCTCAAGGGGCAACGGCGATCATTGCGTCTAGCAATGCGGATCGCGTTAAACAAGCCGTCGCAACGCTCGACGGAAGAGCGGAAGGGCACGCGCTGGATCTCTTGAATGAGCGAGACATTCAAGATTTCTTTCAGAAGATCGGCGCTTTCGATCACTTGGTTTTCACCGCCGGCGACACGCTGCAGTTGAATGAGCTTGCAGCGACGGACCTTACCAAAGCCCGGCGTGCTTTTGAGTTGCGCTTTTGGGCTGCCCTGGCTGCCGTCAAGTACGCAAGCCCGCAAATCCGCAAGGATGGCTCAATCGTGCTCACAACCGGAGTCGCAGGCCGGCGCCCACACAAGGGTTGGGCACTGGCCGCAAGCGTCTGCGGGACTATTGAAGCCTTCACGCGTGCCTTGGCGGTCGAGTTGGCTCCCATTCGCGTCAACGCGGTATGTCCTGGCGTCGTTCGAACGAATCTCTGGCAAAGCATGGATGCAGAAGCAAGGGATCACCTGTACGAGAGCGTTGGGAAGAGTTTGCTCGTGGGCCGCGTCGGTGAGGCATGCGAGATTGCGCAAGCTTATCTTTTCCTCATGCAGGAGGGATACAGCACGGGGCAGACCGTGGTGTTAGACGGCGGAGCGGTACTCGTTTAGGCGCTTTGCCCCCGGATGAACAATCTCCAGGTTGGAGTCGGCCGGACCGCGGATGCACGCCGCGTTTAGTCGCAAGCATCAAACGAAGCGAGGAGTGAGGTAGAAATGAGGGTTGAAGTCAACGTACTTGAGTCTGGCACCGAGCCGCGCGTGTCGGTGCAAGATCAGTCGGCTCTCATGATGGCGTTGCGGGCTGGTTCTGGTGAACTGGGCTCGCGCTGTTTTGAGATGATGAGATTTGCTTTTGGCGCGGGCGAAATGTGACTGGTCCCTCACCATGCCGAGGCATGGTTTCGAACGGCTGACCTGCTATTTGCATTTGTCCGTCGACATCTCAGACGCCGCGCTAGCGGCAGCCTGGGATGTGACCAGGAGCGACGTGGAATTGCGCAGAGTGGGAAAGCTTGTTGACGCACGAGTCGGGGCGCTGGCTGCGGCTGTGAATGCGGCGAGAGTTGCGGGCTTTCCGAGTGGCTGGCTGTTTCTGGATTCCATCGCGCAGGAGCTTGCCGTCGCGCTGGTCAGCTGTTGTGCAGTGCGGCACCGTTCTGTGCGGACGCTCCGAGGCGATTACAACTTTGGGCCCGTCCTCCGACACACCCACAACAGAACCGCAAACGGACAGCGATGCCGACCTGATGGGTAGATTCATCAAGGACCGGCAGGGCAGGGGAGTGGCGCACCGAACGATCAACCGTTCGCTATCGCGGTTGCGCCGCATGTTCAATCTCCCGCTGGAAGATGGCACGCTACGCAAGGTTCCGCGTTTCCCGATGATGACGAAGGTCACGCCGCGACAAAGATTTTTCGAGCGCGAACAATGTCAATCTCTATCTAGGGTGCTTTTGGAGTACCTTCGCCTACCGCTGGCGCTCGGGTTACTACACCGGGATGATGCTCGGGGAAGTCCTCTCACTCGAATGGGACCACGCAGATGTTATTGCTGGCAGTATCAATTTTCGCGCGGGTGAAACCAAGAACGACGATGCGCGCGCAGTTCCGATCGTCCCCACGCTATGCATGCTGCTGAAAGAACGATTCGCGAATCGCCAGCCGGAATGCTGGCACGTCTGTTTTCGCGTGGACCGAAGCGGCAGGTCTGTTAAGATTGAGAGCTTGCGGAAGTCGCGGTACAGCGCGTGTGTGAAGGCTGAGCGCGGCGAATGATGCCAGCGGCTAATAGCACGGGCGAGCCGATCTGTGCGCCGCTGCGAGGACCACGCTTGAAGGCAAAGCAAGTAATGAGTTGCAAGGGAATGATTGTTCACCGTCTTCGTCGTACAGCCGTCCGCAACCTTGTCGCCGCGGGCGTTCCGGAGAAGGTGGCACAGACGAGAAGAGGGCGTCGGACGCAGAGCTATTCGATCGCTACCACATCGTTTCGCAGCAGACCATCTCCGAGGCTGGTCGCAAACGCGTGATCTTCCACGGCGAAAAAGTTCGGCAATAATTGACGGACAATTTGCGGTACACAGAATTGGAGAGCACGCTAACAAATTAATCCTCAACACGATAGGGGCGTAGCTCAGTGGTAGAGCAGCGGCCTTTTAAGCCGAAGGTCGTGGGTTCGATCCCCACCGCCCCTACCAATCATCTTTACACTGAATTACTTAGCACCCACCAAACGTAACGTAACGGTCGAACGTAATGATTGACCTCCTACGTTCTCCATTGCGTCTCGCTGCGACTGTGGAATCGCGTGGGCATATACCTTTAGCGTGGTCTTAGCGTCAGCGTGACGCAACTGGCTTTGCAGCACTGTTACCGGCACTGATGCCTCCACTAGTTCGGTGGCAAGACCGTGACGGAAAGCGTGTAAGCCCGTTGTGGGTATTTTCCGCTTCCGCAGCACCGGCCACAGTCCAACACGCACTACGTTTGCCCTAGAGCGTGGCCGAGATCCATCGCGGGTAGCGAATAGAATCCCTGCTGGGTTTGGCTTCCAATGAAGTAAATAGTTTCGCAGCATCGCCTCCAGGGCGGACGGCATTGGAAGCAGCACCACAGATGCTTTCGTTTTGGGTTGGCGAATTTCGCGTGTGCGGTCGTCAGAACTTTTGTTCACGCGAATTGTCTGGTGGTCAAAATCCAGGTCATCCACGGTCAGCGCCAACAACTCACCCGCGCGCAGCCCTGTCATCCGCGCGATTGCGAAGATTGTTCTGAATGATTCCTTCGCAGTTGCAATGATGGCCGTAGCCTGGTCGCGGGTGAAAAACGCCACGGGAGTTTCCCTGGACGTAGCCCCGCGCTGCAAGTCTGTGAATCCAACCTTTGACACCTTCATTCCGCAACGCTCCGCATAATCCATGATCGTGAAAACGGTGCCTAGGATGTTCACGACTGTTTTGCCCGAAAGTTTCTTCCGCAGATCCGTCGCGATCTGCTGAATTTCGCCCACGTCCATGCCTTGCAACGATGTCGCTTTGAAGCGCGGCAGGATGTGGGTACGTAGGAATGACTCGCGCGGTCGCACAGCTGCCGGTGAGAGGTTTGGCGCGATTGCGGCCCTCCACCTCGCAACAGCATCGTTGAAGGTTTGCCCCTTCAGCACAGGGCGAACGCTGCCGCGTTTGAGGTTAACGTCGGCCATGATACGGGCGTGTTCGCTACGCGCCGCCCTTTCCGACATTGAGTTAAGGTTTCCGATGAAGCGTTTGACCTGTCTCGTCAAGAGCGTCCCGTCCGGTTGCTCCACGTCAACATAGTGCATCGAATACATTCCGCCGTTTGCTTCCTTGATAAACCTACCTCGTTGATACCGTCTTCGCGGCACTGGCCCTCTTTTGCCAATGCGTGAAGGCGTTGCGTCTGGGTTATCGCATATTTCTGATTGCGAATCTAGGAGAGTGATCGCAGGCATACCAGTTCCTTTTCGGAATTGGCGTTGGAGCGCCTGAGATGCTAGGTGGACAGATTGAGCCTAGTCCCTTTGAAGTGTGGCCGCTCACAAAACACCGTCTGCGGGATTCGTCAGCCCAAATCGCGGCAGGGCTGCATCGCAAACGGCTTCTATTTTGTTTTGGTACTTCTACCGCTTAGTCAACCCGATTCTTCAATCCCTGAGGACAGTTGAAGCCACGCCTTGCCTTCATAATCATGCTCAAAACAGAGAATGGTGAAGCTCGAATCCTTGATTACTTTCATTTCGTGTTTCTCCTTTGCCCGCAGTTGCTTCTGCAACGCGCTGGGTCTTTCTCCTGCTTCAAATCTCTAGGCGCTGTGGGAATGGGCCGGACAATTCATACTCAACTGAGACGGTGTTCTTCGTGAGCCCTCGAAATTCGCTCGCGGGGCAACCAAGCTCACTTGGGGATTTCCCTAGTAGTTGGCCCGCCTGAATCAGAGTAAATGAATAGAGAATTCAACGACCATGCCACCGAAGAACGGCGGAAGTGCACTGATAGCACGCTGTGAGCGAAGGAGCAGCTTCGATGGGGAAGAAAGAACATAAGGACAAGGAAGGCGCGATTAAGCGCAAGAAATACGAGAAAGAGCTTCGTCGACTTCAGGCGGAACTTTGCAAATTGCAGGATTGGGTAAAGTACAAAGGCCTTCGAGTCATCGTGGTGTTTGAAGGCCGGGATGCCGCCGGAAAAGGCGGCACCATTCGTGCCCTTACTGAACGTGTCAGTCCCCGTGTATTCCGTCTTGTGGCTCTTCCTTCCCCGTCGGACCGCGAGAAATCCCAGATATACCTTCAGCGCTACATACAACATTTCCCGGCTGCCGGTGAAATCGTGATCTTCGACCGCAGTTGGTATAACCGTGCCGGCGTTGAGCACGTGATGGGTTTTTGCAACAAAGAACAATACGGGAAATTTCTCGCACTCTGTCCGGAGTTCGAGAAATACATCATCGACGCGGGGATCATTTTGCTTAAATACTGGCTCGAGGTTGGCCAGAAGGAACAACAGCGCCGTTTCGAAGCGCGTCTCAGCGATCCCATCCGCCAGTGGAAACTGAGCCCAATGGACCTAGAATCATTCCGCCTGTGGTATGAATATTCGCGCGCCCGCGACGCCATGCTGCAAGCAACGGATTCCAAGCATGCCCCGTGGTATCTCATACATTCCGATGACAAGCGCAAAGCTCGCCTGAATTGCCTTTCTCATTTCTTGAGCATGGTTCCCCACAAGAAAACGCCCCGTGAGAAAGTGAAATTGCCGAAGCGTTCGAAGAAGGACGCCTATGACGACACCAAGTTCCTAAAAAGATGGAAATTCGTTCCGGAAGTGTTTTGAGGTGCACGGCATTGGCTGTTCCTCGTAATCCCGAGACAAGTAGTTGGCGGGCCAAATTGTTCCAGCTCGCGCCTGGCCTGCCAGCACTCTGGCCTTACAATCGTTCTAATTTGTCCCATGACCTGATCGCCGGCCTCTCCGTGGCGGCCGTGGCGCTGCCCGTTGGCGTCGCGTACGCACAATTGGCCGGATTCAATCCATCGGTCGGGCTCTACTCCAGCATTCTTCCCCCTGTCGCATACGCGCTGTTTGGCACTTCGCGGCAATTGATCATGGGACCCGACGCGGCCACTTGCGCATTGATTGCAACGGCTGTCACTCCACTGGCCAAGGGCAATTCGCAGGACTACGAGTCCTTGTCGGTAACTCTATGTTTTCTTGCAGGCGTCTTGTGTATTGGCGCAAGTTTCTTACGGCTTGGGGTGATGGCTGATTTTCTGTCGAAGCCAATCCTAGTTGGTTTCCTGAATGGGATCGCTTTGAGTGTCATCCTCGGCCAGATTGGCAAGATATTCGGCTTTGCCATCGACCGAGGCAGGATTGTGCCGCGGCTCTTGGAATTCATCACGAAGCTTGGTCAAACGCACTGGCCCACACTGGCCATTGGAATCGGTACCTTCGTAGTCCTCCTGGTCACCCCTACGCTGTTGAAGCGCGTGCCGGCTGCATTGGTGGCCATCGTTCTGAGTGCGTTGGTCGTACGCCTCCTCGGCCTGGAACATCTTGGCGTCAAAATTGTCGGCGACGTGCCGGCGGGATTACCCCATCTGCATATTCCCACATTTTCCGTGGAGCTGATCCCGCCGCTACTCGGCGATGCCGCAGGCCTTGCGCTAGTGACTTTCTCCAGCATGATGCTGACGTCGAGAAGTTTCGCGGCCCGAAACAGGTACGATGTGGATGCCGATCGGGAATTCGCAGCATTAGGAATGGCAAACATTGCCTCCGCCTTCTCGCAAGGATTTGCCATTAGCGGAGCGGACTCACGCACTGCGATGAACGATGCAAGTGGCGGGCGAACGCAGGTCACAGGCCTGGTTGCTGCTGGGACTATCGCTGTCGTCCTTCTATTCTTTACCGGCCCGCTGCGTTTTGTGCCGGTAGCTGCGCTCGGCGCGGTCCTGGTGAAGGCTGGATTCTCGCTGATCGACTTGAAGGAACTCAAACTGATCTTCAGAATCGACCGGCGAGAATTTGTGCTCTCGATTCTCGCGACCCTAGGCGTTGTAGCGATCGGCGCGATTCAAGCCATTCTATTTGTAGTTATCCTCGCGATTCTTCGTTTCGTGCGTCTCGTGGCACGGCCCAAAATCGAACTCCTGGGAAAAGTGGAGGGCATGCCAGGTTATCACTCGCTTGATCGCCATCCGGAAGCCAAGACGATTCCCGGTCTGCTCGTACTTCGTTTCAATGCGCCAATCGTGTTTTTCAATGCTCCTTACTTCAAGAGCGGAGTCCTCGAAGCAGTTAAGGCCGCTGCAATTCCTCTCAAATGGATTGTCTTGGACATGATTCCAATCACTATGATTGATGCCACCGGCCTGCAGACGCGGCAAGAACTGGCGGATGAGCTCCAAAGCCGTGGCATAACTTTGGCAGCGGCCGGGCGCAAGTCAGAGTGGAATCAGTGGGCAGAATCCCGAAACTTCGGAGAGGAAACGCGAAAGGTGCAAGCTTATCCGACATTGAACTCGGCCATTCGCGCATGTTTGAGCGGCGAGCCGGTTACGAACCCGTAGAACTCCTCTAACGCCTCGGCGGTGCACCGCGCTCATCTGCGTAGACCGAATCATCGCAGAACATCTTAGGGATTCCCCTAGTTGTGGGGACATCGAGTCAAAGCTAGTCTCTTCTGCGAGATGCGCAGTCGTTAACATTTTCAAGGTCCGGGTGCGCGGCGCAAGCTAGCGCAATCTGGGAGTACTGATTGATGGTATCTGCGCTCCAACGTTGGTTGTTGTTGATGCTGCTGTCGCCAGCCGGCAGTTTGTTTGCTATGGAACCGGAGCACGGCCTGCCGCAGTCCGCCGTCAAAATCGAACATTGGGGCGGCTTCATCACCAATTCAATGGTTGTCAGTTGGGTTGTTGCGGTCGCCTTGATCATCTTTGCCAGAGTCGCGACGCGAGACATGAAAGGCGTTCCGAGCGGGACCCAGAACCTCCTGGAATGGCTTATCGAAGGTCTGTACAACTTCCTGGAGAGTATCATTGGCCCGCAGTTGGTCAAACGGACCTTTTGGTTTCTGGCGACGATCTTTATCTTCATTTTGTCGGCAAATTGGCTTGGTCTCATTCCCGGGGTTGGCACGATTGGCTGGGGATACCAGACTCAAAACGGTTTCGAGGTTGAACAACCGCTCTTCCGCGCCCCGAATGCCGATCTGAACCTGACGTTCGCCATGGCAATCATTTTTTTCGCTTGTTGGATCGTCTGGGCTTTGCAGGAAGTTGGACCGATCGGATTCGTGAAAGAATTGTTTGGGCCGAAGGGTGAGACAACTGGGTTTTTGAAAGTGCTGATGATCGTCGTGTTTTTTGCGTCCGGCTGCCTGGAAGTGATTTCCATTCTGTTTCGTCCCATTTCCCTTAGTTTTCGGCTCTACGGCAATGTTTTCGCTGGGGAGACCATGCTGGAAACCATGGCGCGGCTGAAGCCTGGCTTCGGCTGGTTGCTGCCCATTCCGTTTTACTTCATGGAATTGTTGGTGGGCTTGGTGCAGGCGCTGGTTTTCATGTTGTTGTGCGCTGTGTTCACGCTGCTGATTTGTCAGCACGAGGAAACGACACCGGTGGCGGAACCCAATCCCCAGTAAAAAAAGTCCGCCAGCCTGACCGTGTTCAATCGCGGGAGTCGGCGAGATAACAAAGGAAGGTACGGGATATGTTTACATTCATTTTGGCGCCTGATGTAAGCGGAAGTATCCACGTTGGCTTGGCCGCGTTGGGTGCGGCGCTGGCCGTGGGGTTGATTGGCATGAAAGCTTCTGAAGCGGTGGGACGCAATCCCGGCGCATCCACGAAGATTATGGTCCAGGCAATCCTGGCCATCGCCTTCGCGGAAGCAATCGTGTTCTACACCTTGTTCCTGGTGAAGCAATAACGATCGGGAGGGGGCAGAGCCATGAATGCTTTTGTTTTCTTGATCCCCACCCAGGGCGATAGCCAGATCACGCAGGTCGCCCGGACCTTCGGAGTAGACTGGCCGCATTTGGGGGCACAAATCATCAGTTTCTCGATCGTGTGCGCCGTCCTGCACAAATTCGCCTATGGGCGCATTCTCGCGATGCTGGAACAGCGGCGTCAACAAATCGCGCTGGGGATCGCTAACGCCGAGAAAATCAAAGCGGAGTTAGACAAGACTGAAAGCCAGCGCCTCGAAGTGATGGCTCAGGCCCACATCCAAGGGTCTAAATTCGTGGAAGAAGCCCGGGCTGCAGCGGTCCGCGTGCAGCAAGAGGAAACCAATAAAGCTATTGCAGCTGCCGAACAGATCATCAAGCAGGCGCACGAAGCTGCCGCTCAGGACCACGATCGAATGCTTGCCGAGCTCAAGCACGAGGTCGGCAATCTAGTGGTCCAGGCCACGACAACGGTCACTGGCAAGATTCTTACCGCGGAAGACCAGCGACGCTTGGCCGAAGAAACTTCCAGACAGATTGCGGTCTGACGATGAAAATCACCAAAAAAGCGAAACGCGAAGCCAAGCGGCTGTACCGCTTTTGCTTGCTGAACGGATTGCTCGACGAGGACCGCGGCAGGCAAGTTGTACAGCGCGTCGTCGCGACGGGTGAGCGGGATTGCCTTCCCATCCTCGCCCATTTTCTGCGGTTAGTGAAACTCGACCGTGCGCAACACACTGCCACCGTCGAGAGCGCCACTCCGTTACCGGCCGATTTACAGACGATCGTAAAAACCGAGTTGGCGCACCGTTACGGGCTCGGGTTGACTACAGCGTTCGCACAGCGAACGGAGTTGATTGGTGGGATGCGAATTCAAGTGGGATGCGATGTTTACGACGGCAGCGTGCGTGCCGGACTGGAAGCGTTGAAGAAAAGCTTCTGAATTAAGGTGACTATGGCAGACCTACTAAGTGAAATAAAGGCGCAAATCGCGGGCGCGAAGATGACGGCTGCGAAGCAAAACGTGGGTGTCATCCGCGAGGTTGGCGACGGCGTGGCCAAGATCGAAGGCTTGAGCGACGCCATGCTCAACGAGATGATCGACCTAGGCAACGGCGTTATCGGCCTGGCACTGAATCTCGACGAAACTGAGGTCGGCGTCGTAATTCTCGGAGACTACACGCAACTCAAAGAGGGCGACGAAGCACGCACCACCGGCAAGCTTCTGCAAGTACCCGTGGGTAAAGGGCTGCTGGGCCGCGTTGTGAACCTGTTGGGTGAGCCCATCGATGGTAAAGGGCCAATCAAGAGCGACAAGACCTATCCGGTGGAAAAAATTGCGCCCGGTGTTATTCGCCGCCGCCCCGTCAACCAACCGGTACAGACCGGGATCATGCCGATTGATGCAATGATTCCGATTGGCCGCGGCCAACGCGAATTGATCATCGGTGATCGTGGTACCGGAAAAACAACGATCTGCATCGACACCATGATCAGTCAAGCTCGGCTGAATAAAGCCGCGGAATCGGCTGGCAACAAGGACTACCGACTGCTCTACTGCATCTACGTCGCGATCGGCCAGAAACAGTCCACCATCGCGCGGGTGATCTCGGTCCTCGAACAAGCCGAGGCGATGCAGTACACGATCGTTGTGGCGTCCCCGGCCTCGGACTCCGCTGCCAACCAGTATCTCGCGCCGTTTGCTGGCGCAGCGATGGGCGAGTGGTTCATGGACAACGGCATGGACGCGTTGATTGTTTATGACGACCTGTCCAAGCAGGCGGTGGCCTACCGGCAAGTCTCGCTGCTGTTGAAGCGTCCGTCGGGTCGCGAGGCGTATCCCGGCGATGTGTTTTACCTGCACAGTCGCTTACTCGAACGCGCGGCGCGAGTCGGCGAGAAGTATGGCAACGGCTCGCTCACGGCTTTGCCCATCATCGAAACGCAGTCCGGCGACGTTTCGGCGTACATCCCAACCAACGTTATCTCGATTACCGACGGGCAGATCTTTCTGGAGACCGATTTGTTTTATCAAGGTGTGCGGCCGGCGATCAACGTCGGCATCTCGGTCTCTCGCGTTGGCTCGGCGGCGCAACTCAAGGCCATGAAGCAAGTGGCTGGACAACTTAAGGGCGATCTTGCCCAGTTCCGGGAGCTGGCGGCGTTTGCTCAGTTCGGCTCCGACCTCGACGAAAAAACGCAAGGGCAGATCGATCGTGGCAAACGCATCATGGAGATTTTCAAGCAGGGGCAGTACAACCCGATTCCTGTGGAGATCCAGGTGGTCGTGATCTGGGTCGCGCAAAACGGTTACCTGGATCAAGTGCCCGTGGCTCGGGTGAAGGAGTTTCAGAACAAGTTGACGGAATACTTCACCACGCGCAAAGGCCAGTTGCTGGCCAAGATCGGAAGGGAAAAGGAACTCAGCGACGAGTTGAAGGTCGAGTTGAAGGCGGCCGCCGAAGAATTCAAGCAGACCTGGAAATGAACGCGAAATGGTGAGATATGCTCAGCCCACGTGAACTTCGCCGACGCATTAAGTCGATCACCAGCACCGCCCAGATCACCCGCGCGATGCAAATGGTGGCGTCGTCGAAGATGCGCAAGGCCCAACAGACCACGCTGAAGACGAGGCCGTTCGCCCAACTGCTGTACCGCATCCAGCGGTACGCGACGACGCGTGCCAGTGAGTTCACCCATCCACTGCTGCAAGTGCGTGCCGTTCGTAAGCGCGCGGTGATCCTCATCGGCACGGACAAAGGGCTGTGCGGGGCGCTCAACGCTAACCTTTTTCGAGTGGCAGCGCATTTTGATCCGGCGACGACTGTGTTCATTGCTGCCGGCAAGCTCGCGGCGCAGTTTGTCACCCGGACTCACCGGCAGTTGGCTGCCGAGTTTGTGTTTGGGGACTCACCGCGATTCGGCGAAGCCCGGCCGATTGCCAACTTGGCTCGCGATCTATTTTTGAAGGGCGAGGTGGACGAAGTGAAGGTCGTCGTGACGCTATTCATCAACACCTTATCACAGAAGACCGGAGTGTTGGAGTTTCTGCCTATTGGCGAAATCAAAGAAATGAAGATCCCCGGTGCGGAATCGGAAGCGGCTCTGACCTCCGACACAAGCGATGTCCTCTTTGAACCCAGTCCGGAGGAAGTTCTCTCCTATCTCTTGGGGCATTACCTCAACATTTTTATCTACAGGGCTTTGTTGGAAGCCAAAGCCAGCGAACAAAGCGCCCGCATGGTGGGCATGAAGAACGCCACGGACAGTGCGACACGGCTGACCAATGATTTAACCCTCGAATACAACAAGCTGCGGCAGGGCAATATCACTCAGGAGCTGCTCGAAATCGCGGGCGGCCAACTCGGAAATGATTAGCGAAAGAGTGCCCCATGAATAAAGGCAAAATTGTTCAAGTCGTCGGTCCGGTCGTGGATGTTGAGTTCACGGAAAACCTGCCGGCCATCTACAATGCGTTGACTGTCGAATTTAGAGTCGATAGTGAGCAGTTCAATGTCACACTCGAAGTGCAGCAGCACCTCGGAGATAACTGGGTCCGGTCCGTCTCCATGTCCGGCACCGAAGGTCTCAAACGCGGCTACGAAGTCATCGATACCGGCGCGCCCATTTCCGTGCCCGTCGGAGATGGAGTGATGGGGCGGGTGTTGGATGTGTGCGGCAACCCGGTCGACGAGCGCGGACCGGTCGAAACAACAAAGTATTACCCGATCCACCGCGCGGCGCCCAAGCTGGTGGACCAATCGCCCTCACCGCAAGTTCTTCAGACTGGCATTAAGGTCCTCGACTTGATTTGTCCTTTCCTGAAAGGCGGGAAGGTCGGCGCATTCGGCGGAGCCGGCACAGGCAAGACCGTCATCATCATGGAACTGATCAACAACATCGCCAAGCTCCACGGCGGCGTATCGGTGTTCGCCGGCGTCGGCGAGCGCACACGCGAGGGCAACGATCTCTACAAAGAAATGTCGGAAGCCGGGGTCATCAACCAAGACAATCTCGGCGCATCAAAAATCGCGCTTGTGTATGGCCAGATGAACGAACCGCCCGGCGCGCGTCTCCGAGTCGCCCTGTCCGGGCTTGCCATGACCGAATATTTCCGCGATGAGAAGAATCAGGATGTGCTCCTTTTTATCGACAACATCTTCCGGTTTTCGCAGGCTGGATCCGAAGTGTCGGCCTTGCTTGGCCGAACAGCCAGCGCCGTTGGTTACCAGCCGACTCTTGCTGCTGAAATGGGCGTCTCGCAGGAACGAATCACCTCGACCAAAAAAGGTTCGATTACCTCGTTTCAGGCTGTGTACGTGCCGGCCGACGACCTTGACCGATCCGGCACCGGCCACCACGTTCGCGCATTTGGATGCGACCATCGTTTTGGAGACGATCCATTGCGGAATTGGGCATTTACCCGGCGGTTGATCCGCTCGCCTCGACTTCCCGCGCGCTCGCGCCGGAAATTGTCGGCCAGGAACACTATGACGTCGCGCGCGGCGTGCAGCGAGTGCTCCAGCGCTACAAGGATCTGCAAGACATCATCGCGATTCTCGGCATGGACGAACTTTCACCCGAGGACAAGACTGACGGTCTTTCGCGCCCGCAAGATTCAACGATTCCTGAGCCAGCCCTTTACCGTGGCGGCAGTGTTTTCACCGGACGCGAAGGCAAACAAGTTCCCGGTGGCCGAAACGGTGCGTGGCTTCAAAGAAATTCTCGATGGCAAACACGACGATGTGTCGGAAGGCGACTTTTACATGAAAGGCGGGATTGACGAAGTCAAACCGAGTTGAAACATGGCCGACACGTTAAAACTTGAAATCGTCACTGCGGAAGGCCCGGCATACTCCGAGGACGTGGAGATGGTGACATTGCCGGGCGTCACCGGCCAGTTCGGTGTGTACCCACAACACGTCCCGCTTATCACACAGATGGTGCCGGGCGAAATGATCGTGCGCAAAGACGGCCACGACATCTACTTTGCGACGGGCGCAGGACTCATCGAAGTCAGGGGCACCAGCGTGGCGATCCTCACTGATTTGGCGGTTGAAGCCGACAAGATTGACGAAGCCAAGGCCGAAGAAGCCCGACAACGTGCCGAAGCGCGGCTCAAAGATAAACTCGCCGACGAAGAAGTTGCCTACATCAACGCCTCGCTGGCACGCTCCTTGGCGCAGTTGCGCGTCAAGCGCCGACAGCATACATAAAGCGCGCAAGCAAATCTCACCAGGGTTGAAAGCGCCGCGATTCACGAAACGGTCTTGGTCAACTGATTAACGCTAGCGCGGTTACCGGACGAGTGGTTTCACTTGGGGCTAACCAAGAGTTGGCCTTCAAACAGTTCGCCTAAGAGCACACCTGTACCTTCGGGCTATTCAAGGTTTCCAGAGAGGTAGCGGAGGCTCCCCGACCCCGCTACGTATTCGAGATCGGCGCGGTTGCACCGACCCCGGTGTGACCGGTGCTTAACTTTTTAGACTTGGCCAATTTCCAATTCAGCTAGGGGAATCCCTAGCTGTGCGCGCACGGAATCAAACCTAAGGTTGTTCTCCAAACTTGAGGCAATTGCTTCGCAAAGTAACCCCTGCTGGCGGGAAGTTGAAGAGAGTTTCGCGACGAGCGGAACTTCGGAGCAGGGGATTCTTGGGTTCAAAAGCCGGTTTGCATTCCCCCAGGCAATACGTTTGGATTAATTCCGTAAATAGGCTGCTCATTTAGGTGCAGCAAGGTGACGATGAACACTGACTGGGGTGCCTTCTTTCAGCAAAAAACGATCACAGACGTTCGGAAACCACACTCCCTGACGGAGTCAACGTATACTCCCTACGGCGCGCTTCGGGAGCCACGGTCTCAATCGAAGGAGATGCGGAAGTGTTTTCTTGCGTAGGCTCAGTAGTTTCGATCAGACGACGATGGGCGGCGCTCACTCTGCTGCTATTTGCGGCCGGATGCAACGAACCGACTGTTCAAACTCCGGAGATACAACCGCCAAGCGAGTGGCACACATTTGAAGGTACCTGGTCCGCGTCAGGCACTCGACAGACGCTCAATCTCGAGACAGATCACCGCGCTTCGATCTTCGATTTAACCGGGTCGCTGCTTCTGACAGGAGATCGCGGGATGGGAGTGGGGTTTCGGGCAAAGGCGATCGGCTTTTCCGACAATCTCGTCGGCATGCAGGGCCGGTGTGTGTGGACCGACGAGCGCGGTGAGAAAGTTTACAGCGAATTGAAGGGTGAGTGGGTAGGAACTGGAACGCGGGTCGTAGGGACGTTCCTGGGAGGAACGGGCCGTTTCGCCGGTATTACCGGGGAGTATTCTTTTCAATGGGAGTACGTGATTGAGTCGGAGGATGGCGCAGTGAGCGGCAGGGCCGTCAACTTGAAGGGCCGCACCCGATTTGGTTCAACGGCTGCCACGCCTGGCGGAGAACAATTCAAATGACTAAACCCAACACCGGGTTCAACCGACAGCTCATACGAGCGACCCCGTTCGTCCTGGCGATCGGCATCTGGTTCTGGCCAATACCAGCGGGACTGACGAAAGAGGCCTGGCATCTCTTTGCGGTATTTGCGGCAGCGATCGTCGCCGTCATCTTGAATTCATTTCCGCTTTTGACGGCCTCGCTGCTGGCGGTGTCAGCTGCAGTGCTTACGCGCACGGTCGATCCCTCCAAGGCTTTCGCTGGCTTTGCTAATCAGAGCGTGCTCCTCGTTGTGGTAGCTTTTCTCGTCGCCAACGCGGTCGTGAAATCAGGACTCGGGCGGCGCATCAGCCTCATGGTGGTAAGTGCATTCGGGCGATCCACGCTGGGTTTGGGCTACAGCATTTTTGTCACTGACGCGATGATCGCGCCCGCCTTTCCCAGCAATACAGCGCGCGGGGGCGTGCTCTACCCCATTATTCTTTCTCTGTCCGAAAATTCCGGCTCCATGCCAGGCGACGAAAAGACCCGCCGGATGGGTGGCTACCTTATGTTTTGCGGGATGGCCAGCCTCAGTGTGTCGTCTGCGCTTTGGCTCACAGCCACGTCCGGTAATCCAATCGCGGTGTCTTTGGCGGAACCCTACGGTGTGAAGATCAACTTCGGCTCATGGATGCTCGCTGCGTCGGTTCCCGTGTTGGCGATGATCGCAGTGCTTCCGCTTTTACTCTACAAATTGTTCCCACCTGGTGTGACTGCAACCCCGGATGCGCCGAGAGCCGCTAGGGAGGTACTGCGCAGCATGGGGCGATTCACGCGGGACGAGTGGGTCGTTGCGGTGATCTTCTCCTTCATGGTGACCGGATGGGTGATGGCCGGGACACTGAAGTTGAGTCTCGCTGCGGTGGCGTTCGCTGGCCTGGGTGCGCTCCTTGCAACCAATGTCCTCACGCTCGACGACATCAACTTACAGGGAGGTACCTTGGTTACCTTCCTCTGGTTGGCAGTGCTCTTTGCATTGAGCGGCCAGTTGAACGAGCTCGGCTTCATGGGCTACGTCGGAGCGCGGTTGACGTCGCTGCTCGGAGGAATCACCTGGCCTGTTGCTTACGTTGTCCTCCTCGCGCTGTACGTAGTGATGCACTACATGTTCGTGAGTCAATCGGCGCAGATATTGGCCCTCTTCGACGTCTTCCTGGGCGTCGGCGTGAAGACGGGCGTTCCCGCACCCTTGATGGCCTTTGCCCTGCTCTTTGCCAGCAGCTACTTTTCAACGATCACTCCGCAGGGAGGGAGCCAAAACGTCATCTTCGTCGGGAGTAACTATCTCACTCAACGTGAACTCTACCGACTTGGCCTACTGACCACGGTTTTCTGTCTGCTCGTGTCCCTCGTGATCGGAACGCCGTGGCTGCTACTCGTCGCACGGTGACTTGAAGCTGCGTCACGAGCGCGTACTTCTGCTACAGTGGTGGAATGATCTGGGGCGGCAGCGACGAATGGCAGCAGCTTCCGTGTGGATCAAAGCCGGTGCAGATCACGGAGTACTTCTACGTCGGCACGGAAGAAAGGTACCACGACGCGGTATAGAGCAATGAAAGCCGACCCATTAACGAATCCGCCATCCAAACCGTTCCCAACTCCCGATAGGCGTTAGTGCTCTATCGGAGGCGCGTTTTCGCGAAAGCGTGAAGTCGGGCGAGGTGCTCTTCGGGCGTTCGATAGAGCCGTTTGAAGCAGGCTGCTGACGGTTGCGGTGGATGCGGGCTAATGGCTTCAGCCGATCGAACGGCTATGGGAATTGAATCTTTTTTCCTCTGTAGTCTATTATTTTGCTGGGCTTAGGAAAAACAGAGAAAAGCGAAAATCGCTGTTAAAAGCGCTCCGTTGCGGCATGACGTGAGGAGCATACCCAACCGCTTGCCTTTGGCACGTGCGTTTCGTAGTCCGGCCTTCACACGTTCTGCGATTAAGCTGCGCTCCAACTCAGCGACCGCTCCCAATACGGTGAAAACTAGATTGCCTGCCGGCGTCGACGTATCGACCTGCTCTGACAATGAAACAAATTCGATGCCTAGCGAACGGAATGTTTCGAGGGCTCTGAGGAGATGCGAGACGGAGCGGGCAAAACGATCGAACCGCCAAACCACGACAGAATCAAAACGTCGTCGGTGAGCGTCGGTCTAGCAGCCTGTCAAGCTCCGGCCGCCTATCCTTCGCACCGGAAATTCCCGTGTCCACGTATTCATCAACGAGGGCCATACCGCGTCTCTGACAGTATTCCCGCAGTTCCCGCAGCTGCATCTCAGGATCTTGCCCGTTCAGCGTACTCACCCGTGCATAGATGGCTGTGTTCAAGTCTTAAAACGGAATCCTTTCTACCGCCCTCTACCGCGGCAATAGATTTTTTCCTTCAACAGCCGTAACCGCTCCAAATCGTCGGCGTCCCATATCCTCATCGCTCGTCCGTTCACGATCTGTAGCCGAGGAGCCCATATATCCTCGTCGGCAATCCACCGCTGCAGCGTCATGAGCGAAATACGAACTTCCTTAGCGGCGCAGCGGGTAGTAACGGGCCTTTTCATAATGCGATATATATAACGTATTTAAGGTTAAATGTAAAGCCCTTTTTTCCGTAGGGGCGCTACCGCGTTAACCGCGTAGGTAACGGCCTAGCCCGCGCATAGCGTTCCGCCTGGCGTCCCCTAGGACGTTTGGCGGTACCTTTGGGCGGTTTTAGGGGGGCGTAAAGCGCCCTTTTTAAGGCGGGGGCGGCCCTTAGCCGAGTAGAGGGCACGGGATCGAAAGCTTGAAATCCACTCCTCCGATAAGAGCGGTGGTGTCAATGGGTCGATGCAACACTCAGCTCGCACCCGTCTTGCATTGAAAACAAAGGCTAAAAGCGCTGGCTAGGTTACATCAACCGGAACGTTACCTTGGTTAGGTTTTGACTCGCTATAGCTAAACCAATCGGTGCTTCAGCGAAAGTCTCGACGGATCAACTGGCTAGAAGGTGTTGCGCCTATCGTTTGAACCGGCAGCGTTTACCAGGCACTGACAACATTTGTCGCTACGATTTATTTAGGAATATCAGGCCAAGAAGCGGACGCGTCCCGAGGCGATCTCGTAGATTGCGCCGACCAGTTGGGCGCCTTTTTTCAGTGCAACCCTGCCCTCGGGGGTCTCGAGCAGTTGGTGCATGGACCAGCGCACGTTCGCCTCGACCGCTCGCGCCAAAAGCTCATCCTTTGGCAATCGCCGGTCAGAGGCGGGCAGGCCCGGTATGATGTTCGTTATCAGCGTTTGAATGCGGGAACGCTGCTTGATGCGATGATATTTGAACTCCACGGCAGCCCGCACTGCACCACATCCCTCGTGACCAAGTACAACGAAAAGGGGAGTGTGGAGAAGCGTGCCTGCATATTGCAGACTACCCATCACCTCGGGCGAAATCACGTTCCCAGCGACGCGCACGATAAATAGCTCTCCAAACCCGGCATCAAAAATCAATTCCGGCGGGACTCGGGAATCACTGCAGCCGAGGATCGTTGCATAGGGTTGCTGTCTTCTTGCCATGTCAGCCAGCACTTCCTTGGATACTGTGGGGAATCGAGCCTGGCCTCGCACGAATCGACCGTTTCCCTCGATCAACCTACGCAGCCCCGCTTTAGCGGATCGAACCGGCTTTTTGGCATGAGGAAACGTCATCGCACCGGCTCTCGGAATGAACTGTATTCAAGAGGCAAGCTTCTCAAATGCATCGGGCCTAAGTCTTTTTTGTGTGCGAAAAGCAGGGTGGATTGTACACGGCTTAGAAGCGGCCGGCTGGTCAAGTTGATTCCAGGCTGGAGGAGGAAACAAGACCCCCAGGGACTAGCAAACGGACGAGACCTGAGCGGGCCGAAATCAATCCAGAGTAGATTTTCGTGGCCATAGCTCGTGCCGCTTATCTGATCAGTCGCGTCACGGGAAACTTGAAAATTCCACACGTCCGATTAGGGTGTTAATCAGAAGGTAACCAGAGCGATCCAGCGCAGTCTACACTTTCCCAGTCTGTGGTATCTAACTCTTTATGAACCTATCTGCTGCGCTCTCGGTCATTGCCATCGCAATGTGGGTTCACTGCCTATGATTCCACGCCCAATATGCTTATCGCTTCTTCTGTTCACTCTGACTGCCGGTGTGACCCTCACTCAAGCGGCGCTTGCGCAAGCTCCGTCCGCGAAATCGGCGACCCCGCTTGTTAACGCGCCGACAGAAACCAAGAAATGGACCGGTGATTTGGACGCTCTCCTAAAGCGCAGGTTCATTCGCGTAGGGGTGCCTTATTCCAAGACTCTTTACTACACGGCCAAGGGGGTACAGTGGGGGGTGGCTTACGAAGGCGGCAAAGCCTTTGAACAGTATCTGAACAAGAAATATCCGCAAGGAAACAAGAACATCAAGATTCATGTGATGTTTTTTGTGACGCCTCGCGAAAAGGCGGTCGAAAAACTGAACGAGGGCACTCTCGACCTTCTCATCGCAGGTTTGACGATAACGCCAGAACGGCAGAAGGTGGTTGACTTCTCGGACCCCACAATGTCGAGCGTGAGTGAGGTCGTGGTGACCGGCCCTAGCTCTGCGCAGCTGACAACAATTGACGACCTGACTGGTAAAGAAGTGTTTGCACGGAAAACCTCGAGCTATTGGGAGCATCTGGAGGAATTGAACGAGCGGTTCAAAAGGGATAACAAACCACAGGTGAAACTGATGGCTGTGCCTGAGGACCTCGGAGACGAAGACCTTCTGGAAATGGTCAACGCCGGGTTGCTGCCGGCAATAATCGTGAACGACTGGACAGCAAAACTCTGGAGCAAACTGCTTACGAAAGAAGTGGTCCATGAGAACATGACAGTGGCTACCGGGCAGTCGTTCGGCTGGGCCGTGCGGAAGAACTCGCCGAAATTGCTGGAGACGATCAACGCGTTTCTGGGGCTGAAGGGCCAGGGTACTGCGTTCGGAAAGGAGCTGGTGACCAGGTACACGGGCTCCACGTACATGCTGAAACAGGCGGTTTCGGAAACAGCCATGAAGCATTTCGAGGAGACCGCGAACACCTTTCGCAAATATGGAGCGAAATACGACACCGACTATCTGTTGATGATGGCCAAGGGTTACCAGGAATCAGGTTTGAATCAAGAGGCTAGGAGCCCCGTGGGTGCGATTGGTGTCATGCAATTAATGCCAGCAACCGGCGCGGAGATGAATGTGGGTGATATTCATAAGCAAGACCCGAATATCCATGCAGGGGTGAAATATTTCTACCAGATGATGAAGCAACTCTATAGCAACGAACCTATGGACGACCTGAATAAGATTCTGTTCACCTTTGCATCGTATAACTGTGGACCAAATCGCGTGAAGCAGCTACGGACCGAAGCTGCGAAAAAAGGGCTCGACCCAAACGTATGGATTAACAATGTGGAAGTAATCGCAGCAGCACGAATTGGGGTAGAGACCGTAAACTACGTCTCGAACATCTACAAATACTACGTGGCTTACAAACTTATTGCCGTACAGCAAGAGCAGCGGGACAAGGCCATGGAATCCCTTCAGAAAAGCCCTTCCTGAAACAGTACGTGCGTGCCACGCTCAGTGTTGCGTCGACCCATTGAGACCACCGCGTTAACGAGGTAATGACACTGCTAGATGAGTGACCAGTCGGTCTAAGTCGCGTGAAATGACTGAACTGGTTGTTACTATTGACAATATGCCTGGCTCTCCGAAACGGGCAATATTCCCTCCTGAGACGCGCAGCATTTCGCCAGAGTCCACTTCAAGTCCGCTAGCGTGAACTCGCCTGTAGATGCAATCGCGACTGCTTAGGAGGGACTCTAATGGGGTGTGTACCTGTTCAAGAGGCTGGACCTCGCTTCCTAATCGCGGACGACCATGCAATATTCGCTGAAGCACTGCGGGTTTTTCTGGAAAAGACTTATCCCGTTGTAGGGATCGTGCATGACGGCCGTGCAATGGTGGCGGAAGCCATGCGAGTCCGACCGGACATTATTGTCGTTGACGTCGGCATGCCGCTCTTGAATGGACTGGATGCGGCCCGGAAAATTCAATTACAAGTTCCTAACACCAAGTTCCTCTTTCTGACGATGTCCAATGACGCAAACCTTGCTGCCGCGGCTCTGGAACTCGGCCCAATCGGGTTTGTGCTGAAGCACTCGACCGGCCAGGAGCTGCTAAGCGCCGTCGATCATATCTTGCATGGCAAATCCTATTTAACCCCTAGCTTAAGAGCTGAAGACTGGTTTGCAACGGAAGCGAGGGCGCGGCAATTCTCGAAGCAAGTATCCGCGCGACAAACGGAAATTCTCCAGCTCTACGCTGAGGGGAGGGGCATGAAGGAGATTGCTAGCGTCCTGAACCTAAGCGAGAAAACTGTGCAGTTCCACAAACACAACATCCAGGAATCCTTCAATCTGCACAACAACGCCGATCTGGTCTTATTTGCACTGAAGAAAGGTTTGATCGCGCTCAGATCCTAAACCGAATCAGGAGCATTCAGGATTTCGCACTGCGTCGCGGGATTGTGTTTCGAGTGAGAGCATGTATTTGCCCTATGGGCTACTCACGAACTGGTTTCCTGAGATAACGGCTTCCACCGCAGCCAAAAGATCTTTTGCAGCCTTCAATTTTTTGACGTAGCCGCACGCGCCCAATCGAAGCGCTTCTTGCACCACCTCCGCAGAGGATTCTTGCCTTCTCGCCAAACATTCAGCCTTCAAACGCCGCACCTCTGCAAAACCTTCGAATTGGCTGCTATCGGAACTCATCCAGCGTTGGGCAGCATTTCCTCATAATCTGTTGTCAGCTCAACGCCATTTCAGATGGCGGTGCAGCGAATGTTCAATCCAATGGGCTACCCAGTTACCTTTTTGTGTCTTCTCTGCTGGTATTCTGGTTCTCAGCGTGGATCGGCGCCTCCTGGCGTGCGAGGCGAGGAAACTTTTCGGAAGAAGTCCGCGGCTTTTTGGCACTCATCCTCGGTGCCACCTTGACGCTGCTAGCTCTCATCATTGGCTTCACCTTTTCGATGGCAGTAAGTAGGTACGATCAGCGCAAGAACTTCGAAGAGCAAGAAGCCAACGCAATTGGGACGGAATACGTGCGAGCCGACTTCTTACCGGAGGCGGACGCGTCGAAAGTGCGCGCCTCGCTCATTAGCTATCTGGATCAGCGCATTCTCTATTACGAAGGCCCACAGCGAGCAACAGCTTCGCCAGATCAACGCTGAAACCGCTCGACTGCAGACGCAGCTTTGGGCAGCCGTCACTAAGCCCGCTGCCGCTCAACCAACACCTGTCAACGCTCTCGTCGTTAACGGCATGAACGATGTATTGAACTCTCAGGGATACACGCAGGCCGCTTGGTGGAACCGCATCCCTTGCGGCGTGGTTGCTTCTGATCGCGATCTCCATTTTCTGCAACCTATTGATAGGTTACGAGCGCGCAGGAAGAAGCGCCTTCCTCCTTCTCATTCTGCCGATCGCTCTTTCCATATCGCTTTTTCTCATAGCGGACATTGATAGCCCGCGGCGTGGAATCATTCGTGTGCGGCCGCAAAATCTGGAGAGTCTCGCTGAATCCTTGCGCTCCCAATAAAGCAACAAAAGACCCGAGGGCATCCGGGACATTGCTGGTGTTAATTCGCATTCTCACAGGCTAACTTCTGCCGCGCACTTCAATAAGTCCTGGTTAGTTATCGAACATATGCCGTGCTAGAACTTCACATGTAGGAGAGCCCTAATCACGACTGACGATCAAGCTGAGCGCCTGTGCCATAAGCCCATCAAGTACAGGACGAGATCCTGTGGTCAGCATTTTCGAAGCTCGCGTTGGCGCAGACAAGACTCACGTCCAGAGTCCTGCGACCAGCCAAAGAAAAAATAGTGCGCTGGAATTCCTAGAGGGATATAAAGTGTGGAATTGGTCGCAACTGAACTGGAACTTTCCGCAAAGACGACTCGAGGAAATTGCCGATTACCTACGAGGGCGCACGCAGGCGCGGTTCTTCTTATCCTGGAGGCAGGATTGACATGGCCAAGAGCCGCAAGCAAAAGAAGGCTGGCGGGGAAGTGCTTCGCAGCGCCAAAGAAATTGCGCAAATCGAGCAATATTGGAACGTCCTCGGCCGCGCGAAGCCGCGAAAACCGCGGAAGGATTACAACTATGTGGAGGAATTGGCCCACCTTCAGCTCGAGTTGGTCAAGCTTCAGGAATGGGTCCACATGCAGGGGTTGCGACTCTGCGTCATCTTCGAAGGTCGAGACGCGGCTGGCAAGGGTGGAGTGATCAAGCGGATTACCCAGAGCCTCAATCCGCGCGTTTGCCGCGTGGTGGCTTTGGGCACGCCTACAGAAAAGGAACGTGGCCAGTGGTATTTCCAGCGTTATGTGGCCGAATTGCCCCGCGTGGCGAGATCGTGCTCTTCGACAGGAGCTGGTACAACCGTGCCGGCGTCGAGCGAGTGATGGGCTTTTGCACCGAGGAGGAGTATCGCGAATTCCTGCGCTCGTGCCCCTTGTTCGAGAAGATGCTCATCCGTTCCGGCATCATTCTGATCAAATACTGGTTTTCGGTAAACGATGAGGAGCAAGAGAAACGATTCCAGGAGCGCATGAGCAATCCCATCAAGCGCTGGAGGCTTAGCCGAATGGACATTCAGTCACGATGCCACTGGGTGGAATACTCTCGAGCTAAGGACGAGATGTTCGCCCACACTGACACGAAAAAGAGCCCCTGGTACGTAGTCAATGCCGACAGTAAAAAACGTGCACGACTCAACTGCATCGCGCACCTCCTGAAACAGGTCCCCTACCACGATATGGACCCAGTGGTTATTGATCTGCCGCAGCGCCAATCGATCGTCTACAAGCGGCCCAAGATGTCGAGCCAGCGCTTCGTGCCCGAAATTTATTAGCCTGAAGATGAGCTGCCGAGACGGTCCTTGACCGATCGCACTCTTCCGGCTGACCAATCCAAGTGCCTGGTAAGTTTTATAAAGGTAGAAGTCAAGTGTCTGACTTCAGAGGAAATGGGAGTGGGGGGAGACGAGCGGTAAGCCACAGTTTCGAAGCTGACTTGTGGCCAGGCCTGAACCGGAGAGATTGAAAACCTGCACTGGTAGTTCTGACAGTAGACCGCGCAGTTCAATCAGTCAGAAGATTGGCGGTAAAGGATGCCGATCCGATGCCAGCTTTGCATCGACGAGAATAGATGCTTCTCGGTCATCGTTTCTGGCTGCGTTGTTTGAGGGGTCGAACTGAACGCGAGAGACCTGCCC
>CAVYDD010000002.1:0-1077296 GCA_963767225.1 uncultured Acidobacteriota bacterium | reverse complement strand
CGTTCTTCGCGCTTTTCTTTCGCCACCTTGAAAACAATGTCTACGCTCAGATTGGTTTGGTCATGCTGATCGGTTTATCGGCCAAGAATGCCATCCTCATCGTGGAATTTGCCAAGATAGAGTACGACAGCGGGAAGCCGCTGCTCGAAGCCACGCTGTCCGGCGCAAGACTGAGGCTACGGCCCATCCTGATGACTGCCTTCGCCTTCATTTTAGGCTGCGTGCCTTTGTGATCTGCTGCTGGCGCGGGAGCGATTTCGCGCCAAGTGCTAGGAACGGTGGTCATCGGAGGCATGCTCGCATCCTCGATCATTGCGATCTTTTTCGTGCCGGTGTCTTTTGATGTTGTAGAGCGTTTCGGCAACCTGTTCAGTAAAAGAGAAAAGAAGGGCCACAGCAGCCGCCGGCGGTCGGCGCTGGTCCGGAAGGGGTGCAGCCATGATGCCCAGAAATGCATCGGTCGCCAGCGTGTTGCTCTTTTGCGTGTGTGGGTGCACGGTGGGGCCGAACTACAAACGGCCCGACGTGAATGTTCCGAGCGACTATCGCGGACTTCCGCACGGGACCTCCGGCCAATCCTCGAGTGCAACATTCGCGGAAATGAAGTTGGCGGCCGTTTTTCCGGACGAAGCGCTGCAGAGCCTTCTCAAAGAAGCTCTCGTAAACAACTACGATGTGCGCATCGCCGCCGCGCGGGTCCTGCAGGCCGCCGCTGATCTTGGGATTACTCGCGCCAATCAGCTTCCGACGGTGAATGTAGCCGGGGCGATCCAGAACCAACGCACGCAACCGTTCTCGGGGAACTCGATGGCAGGCTCGCTCGCGGTGCAAGCCTCATGGATACTTGATTTCTGGGGCCAGTTTCGCCGAGCGACGGAAGCGGCGCGCGCCAATCTGCTGGCCACTGAATACGGGCAAGGCATCGTTCGAATAACCCTGATTTCGGGTGTGGCGAACGCCTATTTTCAACTGCGCGCATTCGATTCTCAGCTCGACACTGCGGAACGCACTTTGGAGACAGACAAGGAGATCGTGAGGATTAACACCATCAAATTCAAAGGTGGCGAAAGTGCAATTACTGATGTGCTGCAAGCCGAGCTCTTGCAAGAACAGTCGGAAGCGACGATCATTTCACTGAAGCAAGGAATCGAACAGACTGAGAATCAGATCAGCATCCTTCTGGGTAGAAATCCTGGGCCAATTCTTCGCGGCCGTCCCTGACGCAGCAGCCGCACATTCCCGAGGTGCCGGCTGGATTGCCCACAGCTATTCTTCAACGCCGGCCGGATGCGCTCCAGGCCGACGAAGTCTGGTAGCCTCCAATGCGAACGTTGGCGTGGCGAAGGCGGCCTCTTCCCTCAGTTCTCATTGACCGGCGCGTTCGGCGTGCAAAGCACTGCTTTGGAGAGTTTCCTGGGCGGAGGCCAACCACGGCAGCCTGGTCACTCGCGGGACAAGTTGCTCAGCCCATCTTTGAAGGAGGGCGTATTCAGGCGAATTACCACCTTGCCTGGGCCCAGCGAGATGAAGCCGAACTGGTTTACAAGCAGACCGTACTACAGGCGTTTGGAGATGTGTCGAATGGTCTCGTCGGCTACAATCAATCCCAACAATTCCGGATGAAGCTGGAAGAACAAACGGCCACCTACAAGGAAACTGCGCGTCTCGCAAACGTTCGCTATCTGGGAGGATATACTGCGTTCCTTGAGGTTCTGGTGACCGAGCAGCAATATTTCACCTCAGAAATCAACCTGGATCAGGCGTGGCTGACAGAAATTCAGAACTATGTTCAGCTATTTCAGGCGCTCGGCGGCGGTTGGCAGCAGTAGAATCGCCCATGGAGTTGCCTACCCGCGCGCAAGGCGTATGCGGCTCATCATTCGCTTCAATTCTTACGTAGCAAGCTCGATTTGCAATCGTGGAAGGGATCATTCCTACGCGGGAGAGAAATCCAGCGGCGGCATGTAGGTAGGGCGCGACTGAAACGCTTACCGTCTCAGTGCTTGATAAACGTTAGTGCTCTATCGGAGGCGCGGTTTCGCAAAAGCGTGAAGTCGGGCGAGGTGCTCTGCGCACGTTCGATAGGGCCGTTTGAAGGGAGCCGCTGGCGGTAGCGGTGGATGCGGGCTAAGGGCTGGAGCCGATCGAACGGCTATGGGAATTGAAATTTTTTTCCTCTGTAGTCTATTGATTTTGCATAGCTTAGGAAAAAGAGAAAAGCGAAAATCGCTGTTAAAGGCGCTACGTTGCGGCATAACCTGAGGAGCATAGCCCGCGCAGCGTCCGCCGCGCCAGCGGCTTCGTTCAAACGCATTTACCCGTAACTGACTTTTGCGTGCCCAAACCCAAAGGTTAAGGAATCGCTTGTTCTGACATCTCCTTGATCCCGCGCTATACTCTAATCACTCGACTTTCTTGTCGACATCGGTGTTCCTGCCGAGAAGGAGGTGATCCAGTGAGGTACGGTTTACGTTGATGCATTAGAGGAGGCGCTTGTGAGGTTGCCGAGCGCCTCTCTCCTTTTCAGGCTGAATCAACACAGTTTCTAGATTTAACCTCGCATGTATCGTCTTCTCCATCGCGGATGAGCTATGGCTCACGGCCTCTTGATGAATACGACAGGCTCTGGTTGGTCAGGCGCGGGGTGAACAATCGTGGGCTGTGGGTCCCAAGAGAGATCGAGCTTGGACTTCAGCTTCACTTTCTTGGCGTGCTTGCTGTAATCGAAAAAAGACCTCTCTACATTTTTCGATCCGCCAGTAACGCGCCCGCGACGGGTTACTTATCGCCCGCGTATCTCAGCAGCCCGCCGTTCGGACGCTGTTGGAAGAGGAAATGCGACGCGATCTAAACGATTTTGGAAATGGATTCTTCATTCGGCACGCGAATGCCCAACCGGTTCGTCTTCAAACGAGCGAGGAGATTGACTACCTTTTCCACCGGTTATTCGCTGTTATCCGGCTACTGTTAGGTAGCACAGGTCGAGGGCGTTAGCCTTTTCAACCAAACCTGAATACGCTCGTCGGTGCTCTGCTTGCTCGTCAGTCCGTCGATATAATAGGCTTTGGTAATCGTGGCAGCGCAGAGCGCACCCATCCCCATTGGCACTAGCGCCTTCACCGCAGCCGGCTGGGAAAAAACCTTCCACCCCGCGGGCATGAAGCCGGCTGATTACCTGTCCTACTACGCAACGAAATTCGATACCGTCGAAGTGGATTCGACGTTTTACCGCATGCCATCAGTCGCCACAGTTAACGGATGGGAGCGCAAGACGCCAACGGGATTTCTTCTCGCCGCCAAGGTGCCGCAGCTAATCACACATGAAAAAATCTTGAAGGACTGCGACGAGGATCTGAAGCGGTTTCTCGAAACGATGGATTTGATGGGCGACAAACTCGGGCCGCTCCTCTTCCAATTCGGATATTGCAACTAGACGGCGTTCAAAACCGGCAAGGAATCCCTAGTGCGGCTTGAAGCATTCCTGAAGAAATTCCCCAAGGGCTATCGCTTCGCCCTAGAGATTCGGAACAAGCAATGGCTTACGGCTGAATTCTTCGATTTGTTGCGCGAGCACAAGGTCGCGTACGCGCTGATTGATCAAGCGTGGATGCAAGTGTGAGCGAGATATTCGAGAAGTTCGATCCGATTACCGCGGACTTCACATGCGTCCGCTTGCTCGGCGATCGAAAGGGAATCGAGCAACAGACGAAGATCTGGGACAAAGTGATCGTGGACCGCTCGACAGAATTAATGAGCTGGGTGAACGTCTGTCAGCGGGCAGTCAGGCGAGGCGTCAGCACCTATGTTTACGTGAACAATCATTACGCGGGATTCGCGTCGGCGACGGTCGAACAGTTTCAGAAGTTGTGGAAAGCGGCGGGCTGAAGGTAAAAAATGTGAAGACGAAGATAAAGCGAAGATGTTATCTTATTTTCGCGATGGAAGAAGGACGCAAGCGAATCATCAATTTGGCAGCTGCAATGTTCCTCTGCCGGCGACTTGCAGGTCTCGAAGGCCGACCGAGTCCGGCGCGAGAGAATGCCTATCGAGATTCAATTGATAACGCAGTCGAGTTGTGGCGACGCATTGAAGCGCGGTTTCCGACCTCCCGGCAAACCTCGGCAGTCACCGGCGCCATGCTTCTCATTGAAAGTCTTCGATAGCTATCTAGGCTAAAAGCGAGTACGGTCGAAGTGTCTCACTAGCATCCTGCCGCACCCTCCTCGCAACACACGGCTCCTTGCGAAATCAGACTGCGTTGCTGACTGCGGATGCTCCCTCGAACCATGATGTAACGCCAGAGGAGTCGAACATGGCCAAAAAACGACAATGTCCAAATTGCGGAAGTGTTGAGAATTCCCGCTCGCATCGGAATAACCCACTCGAAAAATATCTCCTTGGGACTATCGGCGTACGCCCATATCGTTGCCTGAATTGTGGCGTCCGCTTTTATGCATACTCGCGCTTCGATGAAGATACTTCAGTGAACAACAAGGCTGCATAATCAGTTTTTTTTGCGGAGCCTAATATGACCGAGAGTGACCGGCGGGATCTTTACCGGTACGCCAACTGATGGAAGTGGAACCTACGTATCGAGTCTCGCTTTATTTGCGCGGAACTCCTGTCCAATGTGAATGGAACAAGACGGAACTTTACGGTTTTCTCGCGCCACGTCTTCGCAGCAAGACGGATACTGCCGATGCGGTTTCAGAAGCGGACCAGAAGGGTTCAGCCTCGCGCACGATAGAATGCGCCCTTGGCCATACAGCACGGGTTGTCATACTGCGTGTGAGGCCTTGATGAAGGCTCTCAATCATCGATACCCGTCCTGTCGTCTAAGAAGACTCAGCCTAAACGGAGAACGTAATGGTCACTAGAACCCAACACAACGGTGCATTGTTTGTGGGCGACTGCAGCGATGGCCAGTTCACGCCGGGTGAAATTCGATGCCCGAATTGCGACGGGGTGCTTGAAGAAGAAATCGCAAAAGCAGGTGAGGCTTATTTGGTTTGCAACTCGCTGCTAAAGGTCTGTGCCAATCCAGTTAAGGTCTTCATAGGCGCCACTGAGATGCACCGATGGCGAGATAGAGGTTGGGAAGTGATCGCTGGAATTTGCAAATCGCAGGGTTGACCGACGGCGCGACATTGCCAATCCGGCAATCCACCTGCTTGCTCTTTTCTTTTCTCTACGCAGACGAGAAGTATGCACCGAAAACGCAAACCTCCGCTGACTCAGCGTCAAGCCGTGGCGCTTGCTCGGCGCTCTCTAAAGTTCCGCACGTGGTATGCCGCCACCAGCGTCTACATTCCTACGAAGGACGACACCAGCAGCACCGGTGTCGCAAACGAAAAGCATTTTCAGCTTTCCGAATTGGCGGCTACATGGGGCCTTAGCGTCGAAACGATGCGGAAACTCTTTGCCGACGATCCGGGCGTAGTAAAGATGCCGAGCGCTTCCGGCCCCACAGGTCGCCGCCGATATTGCATTTTTCGAATTCCTTCATCCGCCGCCGCTCGACTCCATAAACGTCTTTCTACTTAACATGCTCATTATCTCGCCCGCCCACTCTTGCGCAGGCCCTTGCATTCGGCCACGGTGGACAATAAAGTCGAAGGTCTCGTCCACGGAAATGTTCGGTAGCGTCGTGCTTTGAACTCGTCCCAGAGCATCAAGACACAAAGAACCATAGGCAGCACGACAAAACAAATCGCCCACGGTGACCTGTCGGGTCCGTCGGGCGCGAATCTCACGATTACTTCTCCCCGGCATCAGCGATAGATAGCCTCGTCAATCATCACCCGTGTTGTGCTTTGCTTTTCGGTTTGCCGAGGCCGTCCAGCATTGGATTGTAGTTGCCCGGTGGCCGTCCGGCTTTGACCTCAGGAAGAACTAGCCCGGTTACAGCCGCTTTGCATATCTCTGTTTCGCTAAGGCCGGTTGTTTCTGCCGCAACAAAGACAGTCCGCACGGCTGCGAGTGCCTTGATTTGTTCGTTCGTCATAGCGACCCCCTTGCCACTAGTGTTTCACTTTCGTTCCCGAGAGACACAATCCGCCGAGCCGCATGTCTGCCACGCGCGGGAGAACCTCTCGATTCAAGGTCAGCGACAAATTGCATGAATGTGAAGGGGCGGAATTGCCCGCCCCCCCGTTCGCTTCACGTCAATTGAATTGGCCTTGATGTGCAGCCCTCACTTTTGCTGGAGTGACGTTAGGCTCGGCGCCTAGCTCTTTTTCCGCTCTGACCCAGTCCTCGACATCCTTCCCCGGCTCGCAGCCCCGTTGCGTATAGAGATCGTAGGCCCTATGAGCGATATCTTCTCTCGATACTTCTTTGCTTTCGATCATGGCAACCTCCTTGGTTGTCGGCACGACGAGCAATCCTCGCGCCATCGTTTGCGATCCGCGGACTACTTGCCGTTTGCTGCGACGCTAATCTTGATCTGCTTCGGCTTGGACTCCTCACGCTTCGCCATGTGCAGGGTCAATACCCCGTTCCGATAGTCGGCTCGAATGTTCTCAGAGCTGACCGAATTCGGCAGGGAGAAGCTCCGCATGAACGCGCCATATGCGCGTTCGATCCGGAGGTAATTTTCTTCTTTGACGTCCTTCTCGAACTTCCGCTCTCCACGGATCGTCAATGTATTGTTTGTAATGCGGACGTCTATGTCCTTGTCTTGAAGATCCGGTAGCTCGGCCTTTACGACCAATTCATTTTCGGTTTCGTAAATGTCTACGGCTGGTGCCCACATTGCCAGATCGGCGTGACCCGAACGGTCGCGAGCATTGTTGTCCTCAAATAGACGATTGACTTCGTCCTGTAGCGTCAAACCACGGGATTGGTCCCGACGTGTAATAGTATTCATAAATCTCCTTGAAGCTCTTGCTGGTTATCTTGGCGAGGGGTGGTTCAGGTAACTTCCGTTGCGTTCAGGTGAACTGAAGAATCCCAGGTCCATAATCACACTGTGCTTCCGCTGCCCTATTGTCAATGGAATTGCGACAGTGCATTCAGAATAGTCTGCGTTTAAGGCGTTCGTGCTTCGCAAACCGAGCACAGTAGAAGCTTTAACGACTCCGAACAGATTCGACGAGACCATCCACTCGGTCGCCAGAATTGAACGGGGAGCACTCGGGGTGGTTAGCGCGGTGGCGAACAGAGGCCGTACTACGGAAACCGTTAAAGTCGGCTGTTAGTTTGAATTGAACTTCTCAGAGTTGGCCGGGGGATCGCGATGAGAAAGTATGTCAGTCGATTCCCGAAGGAGCGACCTGGAGAAGCTCGCATTGACTGGGAGGAGCGCGAGTAAATTAAGAAGGCCAAGAAATTAGGGGTAAGAACAAAGCTTGTCAGGAAGAAAGCCCGCCGTACCTGAACCTGCAGGACCTGAGTTTCCTCGCCTCCCTAGCAAATCGAGGCACCACACGATAAGGATCGTGGTCAGGCATCTCGGAGCTATCCAGGAGAGGAAAGCTAATCGATGTGCCTAACAGCGGACACCACATCCAATTGGACGCTCCCAACGCGGTGACAGACGCTGTCGAGACGGCGGTCAGTGCGAGCCACAATTGAGAAAGGGAAAATCCTTCTGCTGTTGGTTTCGATTGGCAACATCTTGCCTACCCACCTGAACTTGCAACAGGGAGTCCTATCCTCTACCTCGGGAGGGTGCGGATCGTTCTGGCTTAAATGATTGCCACTCGCGGATTTGTTCGGACACCTCATTTTTCTCACGCTCGTCTGTCGCATTTTCCCAGCGACGCCGAAGCTCTTCGAGTCGGGCATCCACGAATCCAGCTCGTCCAGAATTGCGTTCTGGTTTGTCGCGGCTACCGTATCCCATGTTCAGATTGCTCCTCTTTTGATTTGAGAATACCTCTGCTGATCCTACAGATGTCATAACTGGTGTTCGCCCGATCGATTGTACTCTGTTGCGCCCCTTCGATCGCAGTAGAGCCAAAGTCTCTCTCTTTCGTGCCCCTACCCGAATGCCTGCTTTGCCAGTACAGTGTCCTGAGGACCTACGTTGCATGGGCTGGCGCGAGTACCATGAATTGACGAAGCATAGTGTCGAATCGCTGCGGCGTACTCAGCACTATCTTGATTGGGCCAATATGCCCGATCCATTTCGGCATTATGAGGGCGTCCCCATCCTGGATTTGCCGGCCGATCCGCCCGCTCCACAGATTTCAGCGCTCGAAGTGCTCGAGGGTAAAACAGGAAATACTCTGGCCCGAGACGGTGCGGAATTTCTTTCGCAGTTGATGTTCTATTCCGCGTCCATTAGCGCGTCCAAACGAGTCCCCTCCACCGGAGCTGTCTACGCTCTGCGCGTCAATCCCTCTTCCGGCAACCTCCATCCGACCGAATTTCACTTCTCCTCGCAAGGATTGGCCGACTGGCCCGATGGCCTCTATCATTACCGTCCCTCATCCCACACTGCAGAACAACGCGCCATCGGAGATTTTGGCAGGAAACTTGTCGACTCCTCCGCCCCGCTCATTTTCGTTCTGACCAGCATTGCCTGGCGCGAAGCATGGAAGTACCGGGACCGTGCCTATCGGTATTGCTTGCACGACGTCGGACATGCCTGGCAGGCGCTCACGCTTGCCGCTCGATCAATCGGATGCCAAAGTTTTGCGTTTGGCCATTTCTCAGATGACCGAGTCGCGGATCGCTGTCTCCTGCATGAGGATGAGTGGCCTATGTTAATCGTCGGACTTCACGGCCCATCCATTCCCGTGAGGATGCTCGATCCCGTCGGGACGATTTTGTTTAGAGGTCAGCCCAACCGGTTGTCAGAGAAGCAAGAAGCTTATCCACTGATTGAACGAATTCACGCTGCTACGAAGCTCAGCACCCAAGCCACCAGCCCCTTTCTTTGCCAGTCGATGACGCCCGGGCGAGGAGAAATCAGCCTGCCGCCTCTTGTCTCCACCAGCCGTAGTTTCGGCGACGTCGTTCGTGCCCGGCGTTCCGCTCTTGACTTCAGGGGTGGGGGCGAGTCGATCTCCTTCTCGCAACTTGCGACTGTTCTCTCCCCCGCACAAGAGCGCCTCTTCGCCGATTTCGCCACAGCTCGTTTCGTCCACTTGTATCTTTACGTCCACCGGGTCGAAGGCTTGACGCCGGGTGTTTACCGCTACTGGCCGGAGCAAGCAGAGCTAGAGATAATCAAGGAAGGGGACCAACGCCTCGTAGCGGCAGCTCTCAGTTTGGGACAAGACCTGGCGGGTAACGCTTGTGTGGCATTCTCCATGATCGGCGATTTTGAGAGTGCTGCCCGCAGTTACGGAGATCGTGGATATCGATACGTGCATTTCGAGGCGGGTGCTATTGGTCAACGAATGTATCTTGCTTCCGAGGCACTTGGCCTGCGAGCGACGGGCATCGGAGCGTTTTTTGATGACCGAGTGAACCGATATCTGGACCTGTCTCCTGAGCTAGGACAAGTCGTCTACCATTTCGCGATTGGTTACCCCGTTCCTGATCCGCGCCTGGAGGCTTGAAAACTCATGGTCGGCATCCTGGTCCACGGAAACAACCACTTCATTCTGTCCGGGCCGGTACCAGACGAAGCCACCGCATTGCCGTTGGTGTGGCACTGGTCCGTCATCCAAATCGGTGAGGCGAAATCCTCGTCTTTCGGTCCGTGGCAGATTAGGTCAAACGAGTTTCGCGAGAACCTGGAATGGGCGGTAATCGTCCCGGGCGAGAGTGAAGCTTCTCCGGGAGTGACGCAATTGCTTGGAGAGCTTTCTGCTCGCGGCGTGACCATCCGGAGATTGCGTACTGCCTGCTGGTGACGCGTAGAGGGACGGATGGCGACATCACACGGCTCAAGGGTTATGCGGCCGAGGTGAAGGAAACCTTCGGGCGTGACGGAGAGGGCATTTTGCTCACCGACGTAGAGGCACGGTGGATATAAGCCGACTCTGAAGCCGGTTGGTTCATATTTAGCTCATGCATCGCCGTTCTGGTCTTTGTTTCCTCGAGCGTTTCGCCATGATCGCGGCAATGGTCCGTTGGTTCGACGGCTCATCGCTTCGAGTGCGCTCTGGCGACGACAACGCAGAGCTGTACCAGCGACAAGTGGGGAAAGAGCGGGATCGGCTCAGGCTGTTGCTGGAGATCAACAATCACATCGTTTCCAAGTTGGACATTAACGAATTGTTTGGTTCAGCATCGGCATCCATCCGGACTAATTTTCGAAACGACTTCACCGGATTTTGGTTGATCGATAAAAACTCGAACCAGCTTGAATGCGTGGTATTGGATTTCCCCACCGGCAAAGGTTCGTTGACCTCGGTCCTCAAGTCTAGGCGCATGGGGCACTTCGAGCACGAGGAGATTCAGGGCCGCATGCCCGACGCCATTTTCCCGCCGAACGATATTCCGCACATTATGCGGTAGCACGAATCGGGCCACAAGTATGGCGCGAATCGCTACGAGGTTTATCTTCCTCGCAAGGACGGGCTGAAAATCCCGGTGATTTTCAGTGAGCGGATCATTCAAGGCCCAGACGGACAGGAATACTCGTTGATTACCGTCACCGACATCAGCGAACAAAAGAGAGTGGAAGAACAGCTCCGCGAGCGTCAAAGGGAAATTGACGCAGACCTCTCGACCGCGGCACTAATCCAGCAGCCACTCGCGCCACATAATTTGGCGTGGAAGGACCTCGCCGTCGAGGCCGACTACAGCCCTGCGCGTGCACAGCAAGGAATTACCTACGAATATCCCGTAGCGGCTCTCCGGAGGCAACCCGAAAGCGGGGGAAAGCGCCCATCTTTTTGCTCCGAATTCGGTAAGAATATTTTGGGTGCTGGAGAAGGTCGATTCTGCGACTCGCAATTGGTGTACCGCGCTGAGGACGGATTCCGCTTTCCGGCGAGTTCTAATATTTTCGACATGGATCCCTAGCGCTGCCAGCGCCGCCGTAAGCAATAGTCCTACTCCAACATAGAAGCACAGCTGCCTTACGCGTTTCATTCATCACCTCAAAATTGAGTCAACACTACCCCGTTTGTTTGAGTGAACGAGCAGCCGCTCGCGCAAATTGCTGCATTTGACAGCGGTGGGATCCGCGTGATGACCCTCGAAAGAAATTTCGGTCTAACGCCACGAAAACCGCAATATAACCGCGCTAAAACGCCGCAAACACTGCTAACCGCGAGCCATCGCCGCCGTCGAATAGAGTAAATCGCAGCCTATTCGATCGATTTGTCACGGTTTGGGCGGGTATTCGTGGAACGCGTAATTTCCTTCTGCATTCGAGTCTGGCGCTTCAGCATTCCCGCGGGCGTGTTCCTCGCCCTCTTCGCAGCGCTCCGCGATTACGAAGCTAGCCGCGCCACCGGCGAAACTCCCTTCGCATTTCTTTCGCTGTTCGGATCCGAGGCCGCGATCTGCCTGCTCTGGGCTCTGCTCGCACCCGCCGTCATTTACATCATTTCCACATTTCCTCTCGAAAGAAAAACCTGCCTGAAAAACGGCGCGATTCATCTAGCTAGTTTCGCCATGCTCGCCGCCGTTTACACCGCCGTCCTCTGGTTCGTTGACCGCATCGCCTGGGCCGGCCAGATCGGCGGCTTCTCGCAATTTTTTTCGCAGTCTTGGCCCGTCACCATTCCCAACGGACTCATCAAGTACTATGCGCCCACGCTTCTCGGCGGATACATCGCCGTATTCTGCACGCGCCTACGCGACCAGGAATTGCGTGCCGCGCGACTCTCCTCGCAGCTCGCGCAAGCTCAAGTCCGCGCCCTGAAACTGCAATTGCAGCCGCATTTCATTTTCAACACGCTGCATTCCATTTCCACGCTCGTGCACACCGACGCCGACGGCGCCGACCGCATGATCGCCCAGATGAGCGATCTGCTGCGCTTCACTCTCGACTCCGAAGCGTCCGAGTTCATCCCGCTCCGCGAAGAGATTTATTACATTACGAAATATTTAGCCATCGAGCGGACCCGCTTCTCCGACCGCCTCGCGCTGGAATTCGATATCGATCCGGCCAGCGAAAGCTATCCCCTGCCCGCGCTGATCCTTCAACCTATCGTCGAAAATTCCATCCGACATGGAATTTCACAAATGATCGGCGGCGGAAAAATCACAGTGAAAACCTGGACAGACAAGCGCCACGTCCGCCTCCGCGTTAGCGACACCGGCAGATGGTCCGAACCGAAATCCACGAACTCGAACGGACGCGCCGGCGGCTTAGGACTAAAAAATACGCGCGAGCGCCTCGAGCAGGTCTATGGCTGCGATTTTGAAATCGCCATTCGCCATGGCGCCGGCGGCGAAGGGACAATCGTCGAAATCTCGCTGCCTATTCTCGCCGATGAAATCCAAGTTTTCCAAACAGCAGGACACTTCGCGGTCGCGGGGCAAATATGACCATCGAAGGGCCAATCCGTGTGCTGATCGTTGACGACGAACCACTCGCGCGCAACAAACTCCAGCTCCTGCTCGGCCGCGATCCGGAAATCGAAATCGCCGGCGCAGCCGAAAACGCCCAACGCGCCATCGAATTGATCGCCATGCTCCGTCCGGACGTTTTGTTTCTGGACGTTCAGATGCCCGACGGCGACGGCTTCGAAGTCCTGAACCAAATTCCGCCGGAAATGATGCCCGCCGTAATCTTCACCACGGCGTTCGACATGTACGCGATCCGCGCGTTTGAAGCGCAGGCCGTCGATTATTTGCTGAAGCCGTTCGACGAAGAGCGCTTCGCGAAAGTCCTCATGCGCGCCAAATCGCATCTCGCGCGGACCATTGCCGCAAGAACAGAATCAGGAACCGAAGCCCCATCCGCAGCAGCCACTGCCGAAAGATTCGTAATTAAAACCGGTGGGAGAATTATTTTCCTGAATTCAACCGACATCGATTGGTTCCAGGCCGAAGCGAACTACGTCCGCCTGCACACGGGCGGCGCTTCCTACTCGATTCGAGGCACCATCGGCGCCACCGAATCGAAACTCGATCGCCAATCCTTCGTGCGCATTCACCGCTCGGTCATCGTCAACGTCGAGCGCATCCGCGAAATTCGCCCGTGCAACAGCGGAGAATTTATCGTCACGCTCAGCAACGGCAAAGAAGTCCCCGCGAGCCGCAACTACCGCCACAACCTGATTCCGCTTCTCACGCGCACGCTGTAGCACAGCGCATCACGTTGCAGCGCTCACTCCGGCTTTGTTGTCCGCAGCACATCCTCCAGCGGCACGCGATAAAGATTTCCCAGCCCGTTGTACAGTCCTCGCGAAAAGTGTACAAAATCCGAATACGTCATCGTCGTCGGCCTCGGCTTATCCAGCCGCTCGCTCGTGAAGAGTAACCACTTGCCGTCACCTGAAATTCGCGGACTGTACTCCCGCGCCCGAGTATTGATCGCTGGCCCCAGGTTCTTCGGCTTCGTCCAAGTCCCGTTCTGGTTGTAGCTGATATAAAGGTCCGAACTTCCAAAGCTCGGCTGCCTTCCGAAACTCCCGATCAGCAGATAGCTTTCGTCCGGCGCGATGGTCGCCTCAAAACTGAAAATGCTAGGATCGTTGAATAAAGGCCCCAGGTCTTCTGCCTCTTGGTACACACCGTTCAGCAGCCGCGAGCGGAAAATGTCGTACGCTCCCGTCTTCCGGCTCGACGTGAAATAAATGTTTCCGTTGCTGGCCATCGACGCAAACACCTGGTTGAATCCGTCGTTCACTCCGCCCTTCACGAGCTCCGGCGTTCCCCACCCCGTCGCCGTCCTCTTTACCGACCATATATAGAAGTGGTGCTCGTCCACGCCGTTCACCGGCCGGTCGGACGCAAACAGCATCGTCTGGCCGTCCGGCGACAGCACCGGATCCGTGTCGCGGTACTGCCCCGAGAACGGGAGCATCGTCGGCTCGGTCCATTTTCCGCTTTTGAAGTGCGACTCGCACAGGATGTACAGATAATGCGGCGGCGCGCTTTTTTCGAAAATCAGCGTATTGCCGTCCGCCGACAAATTTCCGCCCAACTCATCGTCCGCCGTTGAAACCACGCCTTCGCCAATCATTGCGGGCTTCAATTCAGATTCATCCGCGCTACGCGCATGCGACACCGCAGGATGCAGCGTCGGCACGAAGACGCAAACGGCCAAGCTCGCAAACGCTAACGCCGCGGCAGCCGGACTCAACGAGCTCCTCATTTCCGCTCCTGCGGCGCCGCAACTCCCAACGCGTCGATATTGATGTAGAAAATGTTGCCGTGGCCATTCAGCGTCGAATGCAGCGCACTCTCAAACTCCGCGTGGCTCATCGGGTGCACCGTCGGCACGCTGAACGGGCTTCGTTCGCTCGAAAAAAACAAATACTTCCCGTCCGGCGAAATCGACGGCGACGATTCATCGGCAAACGTGTTGATGTCGTGCTCCAGATGTTTCGCCGGACTCCAGTCGCCCCTGCCACCGTCGCCCCGCACGCTCACATACAAATCCGCGCGCGGATAGCGCACTCCCCCGCCCTTCACCGTTTCCGGCCGGTCAGTCGCCAGGGGCAGCTCATTCCCAATCGACGCAAACACCAGCACTCGCTCATCGGCGGAAACGAACGCATCCGTCTCGCTGAATTCAGAATTCACCGCCGGCCCCAACTTTTCCGGCTCCGCATACACGCCGTTCACCAGCCGCGAGCGGTAAATGTGCGGATGCCCGTCGTCGCTTCGATCCGACGCAAAATAAATCGTGCCATCCTTCGTCACGGACGGCGCCCAGTCCCAGTGATTTTCCACGTTCACCGGCGCTGGCAGCGGCTGCGGCGTGTCCCATCCGGAGGCATTGCGTTTCACCGACCAGATCCGCATCACGCGCGCAGTTTTTTCGGGCGCGGGCCGCGCTGACCCGAAATACATCGTCGTTCCGTCCGGAGACATCCGCGGCGCGAAATCCAGATTTTGCCCAGAGAACGGCAACACTTCCGGCTCCGACCATTTCCCATCGCGCAGGTGCGACACGCACAAGATGCCGACATTTGGAAAATTCGTGTATGGATTCAATTTGCCGAAATAATATTCCTGGCCGTCCGCGCTGAACGATCCGTTCACTTCATCGTCCACCGTCGATATCACTCCATCAGCAAATAGCCGCGGCGTCGGAGCATCCGCCAGTCCCGCCGCGCCTCCTCCATGCGCCGCTAACCCCGAGACGCACAACACTCCCGCGACCGCGCAAACGCCCGCCACTCGCGCGCCAGTAAATCTCATCCAGCCCTCCGCCACGAACAGCCTCCCTTAGTTTCCCGCCGGCTTCGAAGCGCTCCCTGCCCCGGAACCACTCGCCAGAAACGCCGACAAATTCGCCCGCTGCAGTGACCGTAACGAAATGCAGGCGTTCACCTGCTCTTTCGCGTTGTTCAGCAGCCGCTCCGATCCCGGGATCTTCTGCGCAGCGAAAAATTCCTGCGAGTCGTCGCGCAGTTGCGCGTCACAGAACACTCCAGCCACTTGCACCACGCCCGCACCCAGCGCCGCATCGGCTTTCTGGTAGATTTCCGGGAACAGCGACTTGTAGGTTTGCCAAGTCGCCGCCTGCGAAGTGGAATTCACCAGCAGATTGTTCACGATGTACAGATCCTGATTCTTCACCGCCGGACTCAGCGCAAAATCAAACGTCCGTTTCGTCAGCGCGGGATCCGTAAACGACGAAAGCGCTCCGAAATACGAATAGTATTCGTCCGGCGTCTTGGCGCGCTTCAGATGTTCCAGGTAACGGTCATACAGCGCCGCATCTCCGTGGCTGGCAGAAATCACCAGCGCACTGCCCGCGATCGCGCTGTCCATCGAATCGGGATTTTCCATATACGCTTCGGCGATTGCCCTCGACTGCCCCACAAGGTCTGGATCATTGCCGTACACCGCCAGCGCCCCGAACACATCGGACCGAAGCGCCGCCTTTTCCGCTCTCTCTCCCGCAACGGCGCTCGGGCCCAAGTCCTTCGCGATCGGTTCCAGCAAATTCCTCACCCACGCTTCGAATCGCGGTTTGTCCTCGGGAGATGCGATGCTGGTTCGAATTTCCGGAAGCCTGCTAATCATCGCGTCGATCACCGCGCGGTTCCGGTCGGCCTGCAAATACGTGAGCTCCTGCAAATAGTTGGCGATATTCAGACGACCCACGCGAACCATCGCCCACGAATCGTTCACGAATCGGACTCGCTCCTCTGGAGAAAACGCAGTTTCCAGCTGCGATGCCATCTTCGCGAACGACGCCGGACTATATTCCACGCGGTAGTAGCCGCGCGCGCCAGCGTTTATGTCCACCCACGCCGCGCAACCCGGCAGCTCGAACGTCTGCTCGCGGTCCTTCAGAAGCTCCGGTCGAATTGTGGTCGAGCCAGCCGCGCGCAATGAAACCGGAATCAACCACAGCTCCTGCGATCCCGCCGCCAGCTTCGCCAAATCGGCGAAGTACCGCTGCTGCGTCAGCGTCACATGCGTTTTTCCGTTCGCGCACGAAAGCTTCTGCGTCACCAGCGGAGCGCCCGCCTGATCCACAAAGCTGGCCATGATTTTGTCCACCGGCTTTCCGGACGTCGCCGCCAACTCGCCCCAAAAATCTTCCGCCGTCGCGTTTCCATAAGCGTGTTTTTTCAGATATGAATTCACGCCCGTGCGGAAGGCGTCGGGCCCGACGTAGGCTTCCACCATTCGCAGTACCGACGCCGCTTTGCCGTACGCGATTCCATCGAATAGCGTCGAAATCTCCGCCGGAGTCTCCGCTTTAGCGCGAATCGGCCGCACCGAGAAAATCGAATCGGTGCTCAGCGCTCCCGTCGTCTCGAAAATCTCATCGCGCTCCGAATGCCATTCCGGCTTCCACGCTTCCATCGGCTTCCACGCAGCCCACGTCGCGAATCCTTCGTTCAGCCAGATGTTGTCCCACCATTTCATCGTCACCAGATCGCCAAACCACATGTGCGCGATTTCATGCGCCAGCACCGCCGTCACCAGTTGGTGGCTATCCAGTGAAGCCGTTTGGTCGTCGATCAGCAGCTCCGCTTCGCGATACGTGATCGCCGCCGCATTCTCCATCGCGCCTGCCGAAAAATCCGGAAACGCAATGATGTCCAGCTTCTCGAACGGATATTTCGTGTAGTAGTAGATGTTGAAATACGAAATGATGTGCTCGGCGGAAAGCAACGCGAACGCGCCCAAATCTTTCTTCTCCGGCACCGAACACACACGGATCGGAATATTGTCCGCCGCGCCTTCCAGACACTGGAAATCGCCCACGATCATCGCCACCAGATAGCTCGACATTTTCGGCGACGGCGAAAACTTCACCGTGTGCTTGCCTTCGCCCGGCCCCGGCGTGTCCGAAATGATCTTGCCGTTCGAAATCGCCGTATCGTTCTTATCGATCACCAGCGAAATGTTGAACACCGCCTTGCACGCCGGCTCGTCGAAACTCGGAAACGCCCGCCGCGCGTCCGTCGCTTCGAACTGCGTCACCGCATAGCGCCGCCGTGCCGTTTCGCTCAGGTAAAATCCACGCAGCTTGTCGTTCAGAATTCCTTTGAACTGGATGTGTATCTCCGCCGGTCCCGCGGCGACCGCATTCGGAAAGCGCAGCGTTATCTGTTCCGCTGCCTCATCGAAACTCACCTGCGCATCCTGCGTCGCACCCTTCGACGTAAGCGACGCCTGCTGCACGGTCAACTCGGCGGCATTTAGCACGATCGAATTCGCCGCGCTCGCGAGCGTCACCTGAATGGTTTCCGCTCCGTCAAACGTCGCCGACGTCAGATCCGGCGTGAACGTCAAGTCGTAGCTCTGCGGCGTCACATTCTGCGGAAGCCTCTGCGCCCCGGCCGAGCCCAAAATCACGCAGATCGAAATCATCAACAGTGCCAGTCGCGACATTCCTGAATGCCTCCGGTAAATTCCCAGCGTTGTGCGTTTGACGCATGACATAGCAGACCGGCTCACTTTTTCGCTTCCAACGCAACCTCCCCGGCCGCCCGTGGGACGATTGCATCATTTTCTGGGTCCATCCCGCGCGCATAAAATTCTCCGTCACGAAAGCGCGTGCACTCATCCCGCGCCGTCGCGAAAATGTCACGCCTGCGTCCAATCCCGTGTAGCATGGCGCTCTCGCAATCGTTCGCGTTCACGAAAGGGACTACCCGGATGCCCAAGCTCGCCCATCGGATTGCCGTTCTTCTCGCGCTGGCCTCGTCTCTTGGCTGCGCCGCCGCACTGGCGCCCCCAGTACGCGCGCAGCAGACCGGTTCGCAAGCGTCACAGTCCACAAAGAACGCCATCCACGACGCGCTGGCCCGCAAACTCGCCGACTTCAAAGCAGCCGATAATTTCCCCGGCGGCACCGCCGCAATCGTCCTCGCCGACGGCACTTTGATCGACGCCGCCATCGGAGTTTCCGACCAAGAAGCCGCCACGCCAATAAAGCCCACCGACCGCATGCTCGCCGGCAGCATTGGCAAAACTTTCTTCGCTGCGACGATTATGAATTTGCTTTACAGGCACCAACTTGATCTCGACGCAAAAATCGAAAAATACATCGGCACCGAAACGTGGTTCGGCCGCCTCCCCAACGCCCACGACATCACGATTCATCAGCTGATGAATCACAGCAGCGGAATTCCCGAGCACGCCGAGTCGCCCGACTTCACCGCAGCCCTCGCGAAAAATCCCGACAAAACCTGGACGCCCGTCGAACTCCTCGCCTTCACCTTTGACAAAAACCCGCTCTTCCCCGCCGGCCGGGGCTGGAGCTACGCCGACACCAATTTCATCCTGCTCTGCTACATCGCCGAAAAAGTCACCGGTCAGCCGCTCTACGGCCTCATCGAAAACAATATCCTGAAGCCCCTGCAACTCAACGACACGTTTCCATCCACCAGCCGCACGCTTCCCGGACTAATTCCCGGTTACTCCATGCCCAACAGTCCTTTCGGATTCGAAGGTCGCACCATTCGCGACGGAAAATTCGTCGTAAATCCTCAATTCGAATGGGCCGGCGGCGGCTTCGTCTCGAACTCGCCGAACCTCGCCCGCTGGGCCAAGGACTTGTATGAATGCCAAGCCTTCCCCTGCGCCATGCTGCCCGTGATGCTCGATAGCGTTCCCGCGCGCACCGGCCCCGGCGATCGCTACGGCCTCGGCGTCCAGATTCGTCAAACACAGTTCGGCCGGACCTACGGACACGGCGGCTGGTTCCCCGGCTACCTTTCTGAGATGGAATATTTTCCGGAGTACAAAGTCGCGATCGCCGTGCAAATCAACACCGACGGAGTTCCACACGCCGCCGGAAAAACGCACGGGTACATCGTCGGCATCGCCAAGGAAACCTTCGGCAGCAGCATTCCGAAACCCGACGCGGCAAAAAGCGCCGCGAAAAATTAGACGATGCGTTTGGACTCAATCATCACCGTCACCTGAAACAAAGGGAGCGTTCCAATGAAACCACGCACAATCCGCGCTGCTATCGCCTTCACGCTGTTCTCGACATCGCTACTCGCCTTCGCCGCCGGAGCCACCGCACCGTCCGCGCGCGCAACAAATAATCCTCAAGCCGCCACGCCCGCCACCGACGCACTCACCGCCTTCCGCTTCCTCGTCGGTGTCTGGCAAGCCCAGCCCGATCCTGCCCAGCCGTCAAAATACGTCGAAACAATGAACTACGCCGCAATCCACGACGGCCGCTTCCTCACCTCGCAGGAAATCTGGCGCGATAAAGACGGAAAAATCATCTACAAAGATTTCGCCGTCTTCGGCGTCGATCCCGACACCCACCAGCTTTTCCTTCACGCCTATAACACTGACGGCAGCATCGATCGCACCCGCGGCATCGACTCTCCCGCCAATCAATGGATTTTCCTCGGCACCGTTTACGGCTCGCCCAATTTCAAGGACTACCGTTACACCCTCACAAAAATCGACGACGACCACATACGCGTCCTGATCGAACTCTCGAAGAACGGCACCTTCCAGAAGTACAACGAAACCCTGTACGAACGTAAATCCCACGACTCGAACACCCAGATTCAATAGCGCTGTCGGCCAAACGGCCACGAAGGATTCGTGTGCCAAACGGACATAGCGAAGCCAGAACAACTTGCGTCCTTGCTTGTCTGCCTGATCTCTCATCACAGAGTTACGGAAACAGATGAGGTCAACTTTGTTGCGCCATCCTCTCAACGTCTGCTCAGCCCTGCGGTCGATTCCGGACCAGTGGGGAATATTGTTTTGGCATCGCGGATCCCCCCAGTTCGGATGATCGAGGACAAACATCCCAACCTCGCGTCTAAACTCCTCGAGGCGGTCCGCTTGTCGACAGAGAATGAGGCGTTCCGCAGCCTTTCGCATCATTGCTCCGTAGGAACTCTTTCACAATTAAGGCGGAGAATACCACTATGGGATTATTAACCGCTTTATACATCATAGTGTTGGTATGGGTGCGCTGGTACGATCCGGGCATTGGCGCGTGCCTGGCTACGACTCAGATTTTTGCTTGTCGACAAGTCGAGTGTGGTCAGCGCATGTGATCTTAAGTGCTCTGCTTCTCCAGAGTGGAATAATAGATCAGTTTGCGTTCAATGGAAGGTTTCAACGACTACAGCGAGATCGAACGCTCCTCCGTCTCCATCCGGGTGAATCCAGCTAAGGCCGTGTGGTGCGCCGTTGCTTGGTTGGGGAGACATGTCAACTCAGTCAGCGATATGCTAGGTCAAGCCGAAGCGCAAAATAGTCCACGGAGGTACCACTCTCGCAGCGAGCTGGACTGCGACAGTATCAGCGCGAGTCGCTAGTCGTGGCAACCGTTGCCGCAGTTGCTTCTGATGTAGTTGGTGGAGCTTAAGGCAAAAGCTCTCGGGACCGGGTTAGTGCCGATGGTTGAACCGGGATCGCGTGGTCTTTCGCCCCTCGGCTGATCTCACCGAATGCCGCGGATGATGCCCAGGGCGAGATCATTATTTCAGTCACGAGCGCTTGCAGGTCTACCTTGCGCCTGTGGCCTTTCAATACGCGATCTGGTGGAGGCGTGAGAGGTAGCGGGTGCACTCGGTTATCGATGTCGAAGTGCCGGTTAATCCCTGCAAGTGGATCAGTGATCCACGACACGGCTCTGACTTCCCGCTCGTCCGCATACTCCATTTACTTCGTCATAACAGAGTCGATCCCATTCCAGCGGAGCTGCAACCCATGCCGAACTAGGCCCAGAAACGCTCGGTCATCCATCGCATTTAGAGCGGATTTCAGAAGGCAGTATTGCGAACAAATGGCGACTCCACGCTCGCCGTAGCCCTTCCACATTTTGAATGTTTCTTCGCGAAATAAGTACCAGCAGTTCACGTAGAAGGCTTCGCGAAACTGCGCACCTCCGCAGGGATAGAAAGTCCTTGAATTTGGTAGTTCATGTTGTTTCCTTCTTTAGCCGCGGTGATACGTGTGCGCAATCCGATGATCGGGAGGTCGTCTATTCGGAAAATGGTGCATTCGCGACGACATCGGCAAAGTTTGGGGATGTGTACCCCTCGACATATCGAACGCCGAAATCCCGAACGATGTTGTCAAAGGTGGACTCCGGCTTCCGACGAGCGATGTTGCAAAGGCACTCTTTGAGTCCGTTTTTAAGTGCCAGGCGCGGAAATTCGGCTAGGATCGCGCCTTGTTTGTCCTGCTGAATTCGATCAAGGCCTGCCCCCAGAACATCCGCCGTTATTCCCGAATGGGTCATAGCCACTTCGGGCTCTTTGTGAAGAGCGATAGATCGTGTGGTATGAAGCGCGATGGCATCCCAAACAACTTGCATCTGCTGCGTCGAGATGCCTCGCCCCTTCAGAAACGAGCGCGCCGCATTGGCGCCATCCACCTCGAAACGATTTTCCGCCGTAAAGCGGTCAGTCAGGCCCAGATCATGCAGAATCGTGGCTACTGCCAACAACTCGGCATCCGGAGCACGTTCAGCGCTTTCTGAAAGCAATACGCCGAATAGCCAGGAGCGCATCGCATGGTTGAAGAGAAATGGCTCTGACGCGCTCCGTGACAAATCAATCGCATCGCGAACCAGAACTGTGTCGGGTACTTTGATTCCTGCTAAAACCATTCCCTACCTCCCTCGCTTTCATATGGTCCGTGGTCGGCGATTGGCTCAATCCGCCGATCAGTTCGTGTACAGATCAGTTATCAGTACGCAACCGTGAATCGTTGGCGAGAGTGCTTCGGGTGTTCCCTCCTTAGGGACGCCTCTGATATGTGCTGCACAAAAAGCGTTGCCGATAGTACGATCCTCCGCGGCTAGGTCGCTCCATCACACAGCGCTCGCCTGGATGCTGTTCAGAACGGTGTTGTCCCAATAGGCGTCAAGGCGCGTAATTTTACCGTTGGCGTCGAACCGCAGAATGTAACAGTGAGGAATGTGTACGTCTTGACCCTTCTTTGCAATGGCCGGGACTTCAGCGGGTATGGGCCCGCTCATCTCGTCTTGGATCACGACTGTGTTCCCTGCGGCGGGGAGCATCTCGACCACTTTCACTCGAAAATTCGGCACGGCATTCGGAAATGCACGCCAAATGAGGTCAATGCCACCGCGAATCGGCACAACGCTCTCGCGACCGTACGGCGCATATCGCGCTATTGCGCCGTCTGCACCGAGAGCGAGCATGCCGTCGACATCGTGGGCGACGTACGCGGTGAAAAACTTTTCGGCGATGGTCAGGAACTTTGCGGTGTTCGTTTTCATCTCAGTGCTTTTTGGGATCGCTTTTGTTGTGGTCTTAGTGGCCTAGTATTCAAACCACTGGCTGAGCGCCTTGACCTTTTCCTCGGTGTAGGGCGGGAACAAATGTTCGATTGCCACGTCAGGCGGCGAGATGAGAACCGATTTCGCATGCGTGAGAGCGTCAAAACCGGCCTTACCGTAGTAGTGGCCGATGCCCGAGAATCCGACGCCTCCGAAAGGCATGGTTTCAATGAACAGATGAATGTTCACTTGGTTAATCGCGCCACCGCCGAAGGACAAGCTCGAGAGGAAGTGGTCGATCGCCTTCTGGTCACGGCTGAAAAGGAAACCGGAAAGGGGTTTTGGATGCTTCTTCACCTCGCGAATGGCCGCATCCATGTCTTTATACGTAAGGATTGGGAGAATCGGCCCGAAGATTTCGTCCTCCATGATCGGGTCGTCCCACGTGACCGGATACAAGATCGTGGGATCGAGGTAGCGCGCTTCGCGGTCGGCAGAACCTCCGGCCACAAGCTTGCTCTGATCAATTAGGGATACGAACCGGTCAACGGCTTTCGGGCTGATGATGCGCGAGTAGTCGTCGGACCTGCTCTTCGGGTCGGTTCCGTACAACTCGATCACGGCCTTCTTGGATTCTCTTACAAACTCCTCAGCAATGGATTCGTGCACATAGGCGTAGCCAGGAGAGGTGCACCACTGCCCACCCCAGGCTGTTGCGCCCCAGACAATTTTCTTGGCCGCATCCGGGATGTTCGCGGTCGGATCAACGAAAGCGGGATTCTGTCCGCCAAGCTCCAGAAGAATAGGAGTCAGGTTCTTGGCAGCCGCCTCCATGACGATCTTGCCCACCTTGACGCTGCCGGTGAAAAAGATGAAGTCAAACGGGAGCCTGAGAAGTTCCGCAACTTCTTCTTTGCTTCCCGAGACGGCAGTGACGGCCCGAGGATCGAAATATTTCGGTATAAGATCCAACAGGAGCTTGCTCGTGGCGGGCAACCCTTCAGAGAGTTTAAGGATGCACGGATTGCCTGCCGCAATGACCTGGACCGCAGGATCGAAGAGCAGCGTCAATGGCCCGTTGAAGGGTCCGATTACCAGGGCGACGCCATACGGCTCTCGATAGACTTTGGCGGTGTGTCCGCTTTCCCGAAGAGCCTTGGGAACGACCACATCTACGGGCTTCATCCACTCTTTCAACTCAGCTTTCGCGAAAGCTGCGGTCCCCACGGGAGCCATGATCTCGAAGACTTTTTCCTGGCTAGCGGTCTTGAAATCACTGCTCATTGCAGCCTCGAGACCCTCGGAGTTCTCGTTGCACAAATTCTCAAGACGTGTCAGCTGGTCGATACGCCACTGGTACGATTTGGTCGTGTCCGAATCGAAGTACGCCTTCTGTTTGTTAAAGATTTCCTGGAATGAATTCATCCAAGTCTCCCTCTGGGACGTTCGGTTTGTGCTCCGTTTTGCCGCAGTCTTGTAAACTTGTTTCGATCATAGTGAGCACGACTCGGAAACGCGCCTTGCCATCCATCATTCGTTTGTATGCTTCCTCGGCTTTTGCAAGCGGAAGTGTTTCGATCATTGGACGGACATCTGTGAGTACGCTGAAATCAAGCGTGTCTTGAGTCTCGATCGCTCTTCCGGTGAGACTGCCAACAACTGACCGTCCGCCAAAGATGAGCGGTACGCCGTTGACTGGGATGGCATCACCTGAGACTCCGACAACCGCAAGTTTGCCCCGAGTTTTAAGGCCGGGAAGCAAGCTACCGATTGCGGCCCCGCTTGGCGCGGTCGCAAGGATGACATCTGCGCCTCCGAGCTTTTGCAGTGCTGCCGCCGCGTCTTCTGCCTTGGCATCGATGTAGATGTGCGCTCCGAATTTCTGCGCCAGGTGCTCTTTGTCGGGGCCCCCACCAATCGCCACGGTGCGCAGGCCCATTTTTCGTGCAAACTGAACGCCAAGGTGGCCAAGCCCGCCCACTCCCTGAATGGCAACGGTGTCGCCGGCACGTGCGGCGTTACGAAGCGCGTTGAAGGTCGTTATGCCGGCACACACCAGGGGGGCCGCATCTTCTGACTTGAGTGCATCCGGTATCAGGGCCAGCGCACGTGCCTCCGCAATCATCGTTTCCGCGTAGCCGCCGTCAGTTGTGATGCCGGTCATAATTGCATTTTGGCAATAGGCGGTTTCACCACGGCGGCAGGCCTCGCAGGTTCCGTCTTCACCTCCGAAAAATCCAACTCCGACACGCTGGTCGACCTTCCACGCTGTCACGCCAGGACCCACTTCCTCTATTCGTCCGATAACCTCGTGGCCAGGCACGCGCGGATAGGAAAGGTTGGGAAATTGTCCTTCCACAGTTGCTGCATCCGAATGGCAGACACCGCAAGCCTCGACGCGGATACGCACCTGTCCGGCGTTGGGGACAGCAATCTTTCTTTCAACTAAGGAGAAAACGCCTGGCGAGGTTACTTCCATCGCGCGATACGTATTTCGCATCCGATGCTCCTGTGATCGGGACTGACCGTGGTTTATGAAAGGTCAGAGAGATCGTTGACTCCCGCTTCGTGGCTGTGTGTAGATGACGAGGACAACACTAATTTCCAACAAGACTTCAACGCTACGACATAGATGAATCAAAATCGGACACAGGTTCGGACACGGCTGAATGGATCGAGGGGGGCATAGATGAGGAGAATCGTAATTACTGGTCCGCAGCCCGTTGACATGCTGGACCTTGTAGGTCCGCTCGAGGTGTTTAAATTCGCTCCAGAGTACGAAGTGGCCGTGGCCTGCCCGGAAGGTACAACGGAATTGCAACTGAATCATGGATTCAAAATCTCGGATGCCGTTCCCTTCACAAAGCTGGCGGCTCAGATCGATACACTATTGGTTGCGGGCGGCCCGGGGGCGAATGACGAACTGTATGACGACGAATATCTCCACCGCATCATTGGGTTGGCGTCTCGATCGCGTCGGGTGGCGGCTATCTGTACCGGAACGTTCGTGCTCGCAGCCGCTGGACTGCTTGACGGCAAAAGGGCCGTCACCCATTGGGCCTATTGCGACAAGCTTTCCCGGCAATATCCCTCCGTCATTGTGGAGCCTGATCGGATCTATTTGCGTGATGGATCTATCTACACGTCGGCAGGTATTACGGCTGGTATGGATTTGGCGCTGGCACTCGTAGAAGAGGATCACGGTCACCAGGTTGCTCTCGAAATCGCGCGGATATTGGTGATGTTTCTGGTTCGTCCGGGCGGACAGTCCCAATACAGCCATATGCTCTCGCGGCAAGCGGCAACATCGCAGCCGCTCCGCGAACTGCAGGTTTGGATGATCGAGAATCTGCGTGAGAATTTAAGCGTCGAAAAACTTGCTAAACGAATGGGAATGAGCTCACGCAATTTCACCCGTGTTTGTCTCCGTGAAACGCGAATGAATCCAGGGCAATTCGTCGATCGCATGCGCGTCGAGGCGGCACAGCAAATGATCGATAGCTCCGCGATGGGTCTCAAGGAGATCGCGGATGCTTGTGGATTTCAGACGCCTCTTGCCATGCGCCGAACGTTTCTACGTGTTCTCGGCATTACTGCAGGGGAATATGCAAGCCGCTTTAAGCGGTCGCAAAGCCACGCCGAAATGCATAGATGAAGCCAACGCCGGATATCTGATCACAAGTTGCGTGCTGCTTGCGCGGGGCGCGGCACGTGCGATTTCGACATAGCTACGACTTCGCAATGAGTTCTTATATCCGGGGGAACCGATTGCGAATAATAGGAGGATGAATGGCGCAAGTTTGGTTAGTGACGGGCAGTTCTCGCGGTCTGGGTCGCGCGATTGTCGAAGCGGGCCTTGCGGTGGGTAATAAGGTGTTGGCGACAGCTAGGGACATCGAGTCTCTACATGACCTATCGGAGCGCCACGGTGACCAGATCAAGCTCTTCGCGCTGGACGTGACCGACGAGTCCGGGGCAGCGAGCGCAGTGAAGGCGGCGATCGGTGCCTTTGGCTCGTTGGAGGTTGTTATCAACAACGCAGGATACGGCAATCTCTCGTCCGTCGAAGACACGCCGATGTCGGATTTTCGCGCACAAATCGAAACGAATCTCTTCGGGACGATCATCGTGACGAAGGCCGCTCTTCCGTACTTTCGCCAAAGGAAAGCCGGTCATTTTGTTCAGTTTTCGTCGATGGGCGGCAGGATCGGGCCTCCAGGGCGTGGGCCCTATTCGGCTGCGAAATGGGGTGTCGAGGGTTTCTCAGAAGTGTTGTCGCGCGAAGTGGCGCCGCTAGGCATCAAGGTCACCATCGTTGAGCCGGGTGGCTTCCGCACGGACTTCGCCGGCAGTTCCACCAAACTGAGCGAAGGAAATCCCGACTACGACTCGACTGTTGGAGCAACCGCCAGGTTTCAACGCGACTACAACGGTAAGCAGCCCGGTGATCCGAAAAAGGCGGCTCAAGCGATCGTGCGACTGACGCAGGAAGAGAAACCTCCATTGCGACTGTTGCTCGGCAGCGATGCGTACAACGGGGCGGAGAAAAACGACCTCGCACGCCTAGAAGAAGCAAGGTCCTGGAAAGAACTCAGCCTGTCCACTGATTTCGAGTCGAAGCCCCCACACCCGGAGCGACCAAAGTGAACCTACCTTCGTCGTCAGTGTTTGGTAGTTTTTTCTCTTGACACGTATTATACGCGGTAGTACAAGTCGCCGTAACGCGTCACTTCGTTGGCAGGTTCTCCAGATGTCGGGCCCCTTTCTGCGTGGTACGAGATTTCACTGTGTCACTGAGAGTGGCCGTTGCCGGACTGTGAGGCCACACATTCGCATTCCATACGCGACATCCTAAACCGGAGGAATTCTCATGGCTCAGCATCACAGCACACCCATTCGCGGTTTGATGTCCACAGGCCGGTCCCCGCAATTCCAGGGGCGGTTTGGACGGATGTTTCGCTCGCTTCCCAAGGCGACTTTTGGGGCAAGCGAGCATGAAAATATAAAAAACCTGACCTCGCTCGGATCGCAGATTGAGCCGTCCAAGAGCGGAATGTCCGCGACGTTTGATCCGCCCACCGACGGACCCGATCCGGAAGAGAGCGGGATTCCGGCTCTGTACACCTACCTCGGTCAATTTATTGATCACGATATAACGTTTGACCCGGCGAGCAGTTTGCAGGCGCAGGATGATCCCGATGCGCTGACTGATTTTCGAACTCCGGCTTTCGATCTCGACAATATATATGGGCGAGGGCCGGATGATCAGCCGTACCTGTACGACAAGGACGGTAAGACATTTCTTTTGGGCGATGCGCTCAGCGGAAGCAAGTTCCAGGTCACGGATTTGCCGCGCAACTCTGCCGAGCCTCCGCGCGCGCTCATTGGCGATCCGCGCAACGATGAAAATACAATCGTTTCGCAGCTGCAGGGTTTGTTTCACCGCTTTCACAATCGCATGGTGAAAGACCATCCGACGCTGCCCTTCCCACATATCCAGAAACTCGTGCGATTTCACTATCAATACGTGATCCTGCACGATTTTCTTCCTCGGATTATCCATTCCGAGGTGCTGGATGCGCTGAAGACGGACGGGCGGTATGAGCTGAAAAACCTTAAGTTCTTCCACTGGAAGAATGGGCCGTTCATGCCTGTAGAGTTTTCAGTGGCAGCGTACAGACTAGGACATTCGATGGTGAGGCCAGGCTATCGGCTCAATGACGGCAACCTGCTGCCGATTTTCAGTACCCCGGAGTCCCAAAAGGCGGGATTCCACGACGACCTGGCTGGTTTTCGAAAGGTCGTACCAGGCAGAGCAATTGACTGGGGACGCTTTATAGATATTGATACGCGACCGTATGGCGTCCTGGACAAGAAAGATGACCCAGACAACAAGACTCGCCTGCAGTTTGCCTATCGAATTGATACGTCGGTGGTGTTTGCACTTTCCAATCTTCCGATTCCGTCCGTCGTTGCGGCGCCTCCGCCAGCCCTGCCCGTCCGGAATCTCATCCGTGGATGGCGGATGGAACTTCCATCCGGGCAGCAGGTTGCTCATGCCATGGGCCTGGTTCCGATGGCGGACAAGGACATTCTCATCGGAAAGGGTGTGGACAAACAGGATCCCGGCGATCCTCCGATTGTGAGCATTGAGAAGATCTCCCCCGTTTTCGCTAACAACTGCCCGCTGTGGACCTACATCCTGGCTGAAGCGATGAATCATAAAGTGAAGGTGCAAATCCCGGTTCAAAAACCAATCCCTATTACGACACCCCAGCTCGGGCCGGTCGGCGGTCGAATCGTCGCCGAAGTGTTCCTGGGACTGATGTTCGGCGATAACCACTCTTTACTCGGTTCCGATCCGACCTGGAAGCCCCAGAACCCTTCTTTCAAGCTTAAAGATTTTGTGAACTACGCCCTCGGGAATTGACAGTATCAATAGCTAACAGACTTGAGCACCGCGATGCCAGAAAAGTTATCGTCGTCAGCTCGGACTTCAGACGTCGCTGATTTCCTTGGGTTGTCGCGCATACTCACCGGCGTCGACAATCTCGATGCCGATCTCGGCCGTCAATATCTGGACCGCTTAAACAGCAGCCCGTTTAATTCCTCGCTGAGCCGGATACTCAAACGCTTTCAAGGACTGAGGGACAAGCCGGATGTCGTTGCGCAGGTCAAAAAGCAGATTGTGGCCGACGATTCTCTTCGGCCAACCGTCTGCCAAATCATCCTGCTTTGGTATACGTCCACGGTGCAGGACAACCTGGGCATGAACCCATCCGCGTCGCCCGTCATGCGATTTGGAACCCAAGAGGAATATTTCAGCGGTCTGGCGTGGACCATCATTGCAGCTCACCCGCCCGGACTCTCCGGCGGTTATTTTGGCCATTGGAGATACCGTCCCGACAATGAGCCGAAAGGATCGAAGTGAGCGAACACGACTTCGACATTGTCGTGATCGGTGCAGGCGTCGCGGGCGCCCTGGTGGCGTATCGCCTCGCGCAGGCCGGCGCCAGAGTGCTGCTGCTCGAGGCCGGCAGTCGCAACCCGACGCGCGCTCAAATGGTCGGCGCTTACGCGATCGCTGCCGCCAAGACGCCCCACAGTCCGTATGTCCAGGCCGAGACCGACGCGAAGGTGCCCAGCCCCGACAGCCCGACCGACTATTACGAGCAGCCGCCTGCGCCGCATTTACTTTACAAGAGCACCTACGAGCGCAGAACGGGGGGCTCTACCTGGCATTGGCTCGGCCACACTCCGCGCCTCCTTCGCAACGATTTTCGAATGAGGTCGCAGTACGGCGGCCCCAACCTTCCTGCGGCAATGGTTGACTGGCCCATCAGCTACGACGACCTCGAACCGTGGTATTGCGAAGCAGAACGAGAAATGGGCGTCGCCGGCTCACAGGCGGAATGGGATGGCCTGTTCGGCTCGCAGCGCAGCAAATCTTTTCCGATGAGCATGATTTGGCCAAGCTACTCGGACCTATGGATCTCGGAACGTATCAACGGGAAATCTTTTGAAGGCGCTGAGTACAAAGTGCGAAGCACTCCTGCGGCGCGAAACTCTGAAATCTACGACGGCCGGCCACCGTGCGCCGGAAATTCGATCTGCGTTCCTCTGTGTCCGATCGGCGCGAAGTACGACGGATCGGTACACGTGGCGAAAGCCAAGGCGGAAGGCGCATCGCTGTGGGAGCAATGCGTCGCAACAAAACTCGACCAGGACGCAGACGGTTCCGTTCACACGGTTCACTTCCTCACCTACGCCGGCGTAGCGCAAAGCGTGACCGCGGAAGTGGTCGTCGTCGCGGCTCATGCCATCGAGACGCCGCGCTTGTTGCTAATGTCCGAAATCGCCAATTCCAGCGGTCAAGTAGGCCGTAACCTCATGGACCATCTGTCCAAGAGCACGTTCGGACTCGCTCCCGAAAAGCTCTTCCCATTCCGCGGACCACCATCCACATCTGGAATTGAGTCGTTCCGCGACGGCGATTTCCGCAAGGATCGAGCCGGTTTCCGCATTTCGCTCAACAACGACGGCTGGTCGAGAAAGAACGCACCCTATGCCGAAATCATTGATTCGGTGACCAACCAGCAATTGATTGGAGCGGAGCTGCAATCGGCCGTGTTCGAGCGCGTCGCTCGCCAAATCCGTTTGAGTTGTTCGGTGGAAGTCGCGCCGGATCCAAACAATCGGGTCGAACTGTCCACGATGAAAGATGCGCTCGGTCTGCCACGCCCCAAGATTACTTTCACGCCGCCAGACTACAGCTTCAAGGGACTCGCCCAAGCCACTAAGACCATGGCCGATATGTTTCGGCTCATAGGTGCGACCGAGCTCGATTTAGGAACTGATCCCACAGCCTACGATGGCGCGGGCCACATCATGGGCACCTGCCGGATGGGCAATGATCCGAAACTTTCAGTCGTCGATGCCCAGTGCCGCGCGCACGATCACAAGAATCTTTTTATTGTCGGGGCGTCTGTCTTTCCTACCGTTGGCAGTCCAAATCCCACGCTGTCGCTGGCAGCTCTAGCCCTTCGAACTGCTGAGGACATCGCCATCCAGCTTGGCGTTAAGACTAAGTCGCAGACAAACGCATGAGCCCAGCCGCTACGATTCGAACGCGTTCGGACTTACTGAAGCTTCTCTGTCAAGCCGCGGAGCTTGAGCACGGGATCGCGTGTTCCTATCTGTACGCCGCGTTTTCCCTAAAGCGGGACATCTCCGAAGGCGGAATCACCTGGGATGAGCAGCAGAAAATCCGGCGCTGGGCGGCCCAGCTCTATTTCATCGCTTCGCAGGAGATGCTTCATCTCGCCCTGGTCTGGAACGTGACTACAGCGATAGGCGGGACGCCTTACTACCTCCGGCCCAATTTTCCGCAGAACTCGAAGTACTATCCGCTGCACGTTCCCATCGAACTGGAACCCTTCGGGCTTCGCAGTCTGCGCAGATTCATCCTGTACGAACATCCGCAACAGGGGCCCCCAGGTCTGGATGTCCAAGAGCTACTCAGACTTCCCGGCGACGACGCCGAGGATATTGAATTTGGTTCGGTGGGAGAGTTGTACTCGTTGATCGAATCAGGCATTCGCAATATCGGTGAAAAAGAACTTTTCATTGGCTCGCCCACGCAGCAAATGACCACCGACTTGGTGCACTTTCCTGATCTGGTAGCGGTGAAAGACCGCGGCTCCGCTCTGCAAGCCATTGCAGAGATTACCGAGCAGGGCGAAGGACGGGTTCACCACCGGGAAAATTCGCACTTCGCAGCGTTTGTCGGGATTTTCAAGGATCTGCAGGCTTCCGGTGCGCAAGGTTCGTCCTTTTCGCCCGCAAGACCCGCGATGACCAACCCTTCCGCGGGGCTGCAACCCGGCTACGGAGCCAGCGCCAATCCCATTGACGATCCGCTGTCTGTCCAGGTAGCGGCTCTGTTCGACTCCGCCTATAGCCTGATGCTTCGAATGCTGGCATGGAGTTTTGAATTCGATGCGGCCGGCGTCGAACCTCAACTAAAAGTTTTTTGTAGCGCCGCGATTGACCTGATGCCCCGCGTCATCCTGCCGCTCGGTGAAGGCCTGATGCTTATGCCCGCGGGTAACAAATACCCGGGCAAAACCGCCGGCCCGGGATTCGGGCTGACACGCCACGTGATGCTCCCGCCCCACGCGAAAAACGCTCGACGACTCTGTCGCGAACGGTTCAAGGAACTGGCCGCTCTTGCCGCCGGCCTTCTGCAGAATCCGTTACCGAACCCGGTAGGGGCCGGGTGCGCGCATTTACAGCAGATCGCTGACAATTTCGATGCGGAGGATAAACCGTGAATCAGCTCGATTACCTAATTCCCAAAATCAAACGCAACATCGCTCAGTTCAAAAAGCCAGGGGTCCTTTTCGTCACCCCTGGGTATTGCTCCACCAAAACGGGCTGGCTGAGCAAAGAACCAGCCATCGTGGCTATCACCGCGGCCGGCAAGAAGCCTCCCAAACTGCCTTCCAGAATTGACGGAACGCCTGTCGACGTACGTCAAGCCACGCCAGTCGAACAATTCAGTCATGATCAACCCGAACAATTCTCTCGACTCGCTGATCACCGCGCTGAATTCAGAGGTACCAGCCTCCTCCCGCAGTTCGACCCTTCCACTGGAAAGGTTGTCGCGCCTATCGCTCCCAAGGTTGCCGCCGCTCATCAAACTAAAATACCCCTCCACTACAAGCCGGCGAACGTTCCGCTCAGCCCGGCGAACGGAACGATCCCCATGATCTGCCATGTAAGCCCCGACGCGGGCTGGGCACAGTTGCAGAAATTCATCTCTGGCACCAAGAGCCACCTCAAAGTCAGCATGTACGATTTTACTTCAGAACACATTCTGAATCTTTTCCAGGCCCAACTTACCGGAAAGCCTGTGCAACTGACGCTCGATGATCCTCCTCGCAATCCCACGGCGAATCAGACGGATCCGCAAACCGTCAAGGCTCTGCAATCAAAACTCGGCAAAACCTTTTCAGAGGCTTGGGCACTCGTCCGATCGAGCCCTGAAGCAGATACCTGGATATTTCCAACGGCCTATCACATCAAAGTGATGGTGCGCGACAGCCAAACCGTTTGGCTGTCGAGTGGAAATCTGAACAATTCCAATCAGCCCGAGATCGACCCCATCGGGAATCCTCAGCCCGCCGACCAAAAGACCGCGAAAAGCAGCGATCGCGACTGGCATGTCATCATTCAGTCCGCAGCTCTGGCAAAAACCTTCGAAGCGTATCTGGATAACGACTTCCAGATAGCCAGGCAAAACGCAGCGGATCTTTCTCCGATCCTCAAACCGCCTCCGAACCCAACCACTGCCGCGACGACCATAGGCAACTTCACCTTCGCCGCGCCGCAATCAATCACGGAACCCGTCACTCTCACTCCCCTCCTGACGCCCGATCCCGGTGTCTACCAAACGGCCATCCTGAATCTGATTCACTCCGTGAAGCAGTCGCTTTACATCCAGCTTCAGTACATCCATCCATCCAGCGATCCTGCTAATGCCAAGTTTACGGAATTGGTGGACGCGGTCGCGGCCAAGATCAATGCCGGTTTGGACGTGAAAATAATCTTGAGTGAATTTCAGACCACGAAAGGCGGGCTTGACGCCCTTCAGGCAGCCGGCATAAATCTCGACAACGTGAAAATTCAAAACAATGTTCACAACAAGGGTTTCCTGTTCGATCATAAAGTTGTCATCGTTTCCAGCATGAACTGGTCGGGTGAAGGTGTCCTGAGCAACCGCGACGCGGGAGTGATCATCGAGAACGCGACAGCCGCGCAATACTACGAAAAGGTTTTCCTGGACGATTGGAAGAACCACGCGGCGCAAAAGTCAGCCTAGGACGCCCCAAGCTAGCGGGCCATACCTGACTCGGCTGCATGAGCTAGGACATCCTCAAACCTCTACAGTTGTTTAGCCGCGTCTGGCCAGATGGAAGGATTTAAAGGAGTACTAAATGCCTGAAGGCAAACAGAAGCAAACGCCGCCCAGCAAAAGTTGCGTGATCATCGGAGCCGGTTTGGCTGGCCTGAGTGCCGCCTACCGGCTCAAAAAGAAAAACTGGGAGGTGACTATAGTTGAGGCTCGTGACCGAATTGGCGGACGCGTGTTCACGCATCATTTCCGGGAAAACCCCGAACTATATTGCGAACTTGGTGGAGAGTGGGTGGGAAATGATCATGAGGCTATCAGAGAATTGTGCAAGGAACTGAAACTGGACCTGATCAAGCACCAGTTCGAGTATTCATTTGCGGAACTGGGCAATATCACAAAGACGCTAAAAGTGGGGGCATGGCCGTTTCAAGAGCAGATGCAAAAAAAACTAAAAACTGCGATGCGCAGCGTGGTCCATTCCAAATCTGGGAAACAGAAGCAATTTGACCAGCAGGACTGGTGGACGTATTTGCACTGTTTAGGCTTTTCGGATTCAGACTTGCTGCGAAGAGACTTGATGGATAGCACGGATTTTGGCGAATCCATTCGGCACTCAGGAGCGTACTCATCTGCCTCGGAATATTATGGTTCTGGAAGCAACGCCACCGATGAAATGGATTGGCGTATCGTCGGTGGAAATAGCCGCTTGGTGAACGCTCTGGCGGAGCGGGTTGGCCTGCATGCCATTCATACCAGCATGGAGGTGAAGCGGGTGGAACAGTCAGATGGATGGGTGGCTGTTCTTGCTGAAGATAATCGGACCGAATTGTTTTCTCCGCCACGACCAAAACACAAGGTGTCCAGACGTGCCCTGCCCACCCGGACCCAGACATTCAAAGCCCGATATTGTATCTGTACGGTGCCGGCACGGGTTCTAAACTCGATCGACTTCGTACCGAAGCTGCCGCACGCACAGCGTCTGGCCGCAAGGGACTTGCAGTACGCCAGGATCATGAAGACAGTTCTGTTGTTCCCCAATCGCTTCTGGGAAAAGCGCTTGGGAAAGAAATTTTCTTGCTTCACCGATGGCACCTCCGATTTCGTATTTGCAGCTTCTCTGGGGCAACCGGGGACGCAGGGCATTCTTTGCAGCTATGCAATCGGAGACAAGGCGGATGATTTAGCCGCGCGAGGTCCGGTCGAGCTACGATCGCTCATTGCCGCAGACTTAGCCAAGCTTTTCCCGGGTGAGGATACCGCCCCCATAGCCATTCAGAAATACGCTTGGCAAGAGGACAAATACACACAGGGGGCTTATGCCTTCTATCGTCCCGGTCAATGGTTTCCAATTCGTCAGGTACTCGGCAACAATCACGGCTCGGTCTACTTCGCTGGAGAACACATTGCCGAGGAGCAAGGATTCATGGACGGTGCGGTCGACAGCGGACAGGATGCTGCGAGCCAGGTGGCGACAGCGTACCAGAGGGCTAGCCGTAGCCGAAGCAAGCTGAGCACCAAGACGAAACTGCCGTAACACATTGGTCATAGATATCACTGGCTTCCTCACGCCTACAGAACTCTGCTTACTCAGAACAACGAGGATGTGAAAGTTGTGCAGGAACTTCTTCGTCGCGCGAAAGGTCGGATTATGCTCGATCTACATCGACAGGCGAGCATAGGCCGGAAGCGCGAGGCGGAGCGTATGGTGGTCGAGATGGTGTTAAGCAGTGAGCGGTTGCGGCCTGAATGGACCAGCATAGACCGTGACAAGAATTGCCGATCAACACTTAACCGTTTGGATTGATGGCGGGAACGGCGGGACTGGAACCCGCGGCATCGGCCCTCTTGCGTTGGCCGTCTCGCCGCGCTGACCGGACCGCGCTATTGCAGTTTGCGAACCTCCAGCACGAACGCATCACCGAGAATTTTGAGTGTTCCAGTGACAACGGCGTCGAGGGTACCGCCCGCCCCTCGAACTTTTGCCAGAAGCGTGGCATATGAGTCTCGTTCATCGGACCCAAGAGGTTGCGGCGACTGCTTCGCGGCGTCCCATGCGATCTTGTCTCGCCCCTCGATGGGCTGCAGCAAAACAGCCGGACGCAGGTCATTGCGTTCCATCGACAGCGTCTTACCTCCGTGAATCTGAACGGTGCCGTGCAGCGTGACTTCGACTCCACGTAAGAAATGTGTTCCGTTAGCAACATGCGCGAACTGTTTCTGCCATGCGTTCAGATTCGGTAGCCCGTCATGGTTAAGATAGACGTAGGCGGTCGAATCGCTCGCGTTCGGGACGGGTCTCACCAATCGAACTCCATCCATGCGTTTGAGCGCCTCGTAAGCACCTCCCCAACACGCGGAGATGCCGTAAGGACAGGATGGTGTGACGCCAACCACGATCGCGGGACCTTGCTCGTGTGCCTGAATCTCGGCGTCCAGTTCGAGCGGACCCTTTTGCACGGTGAGCTCCAGAGGCGCTGGGTGGCTCGCAGGAGCAGTTTCTGTCTTTGCGGTCGCGGCTCGGGCGACCGGCTTCGCTGGGGGGGCTGCGATCTGGATGATCGCGGCCGTTGACGGAACCTTTTTCTGGTTCAACAAAAACAACATGTAGTGGCCAGGCGGACAAAGATTGCCGCTCGCAGGAGCTGTGACCACAACCTTGCCCGGACCTTGACTGAACTCGAGAAAGTTGATCCGTTGATTCTGATCGAAGGAGTGCGTGACGGAAGGAAGCCGAATCCAGGTGACTTGGCTGATTTCATTCGGAGCAGGCGTTTCGACTTCGAATGGCTGGCCGAAGATCACCGTCGCAGGCGCCATAGTAATTACCGGACGCCCACCCTTGAATAGATAAGGAGGGGAGAACAGCTGGGCGTCAGCGTGGCTGTTGACGGGCGGATTGGACTGGCTCACTCCAACGATTGGAGCGTACTCACCGCCGCCTCCACTGAAAACACGCCCATCGGGCAAAAGAACCGCGGTCGAATGGTAGCAGCGGTCGATCGCCTCCGGAGCCATGGGAGTCCAGGTTCCTCGCGATGGATCCCAAAGTTCCGGAGTGTGAATCGGTTCGCCCGGATTGAGGCCGTCAAATTCGGTCCCCTGCGAACCACCCGTCACCAGCACGGTGCCGTCTGGCAAGAGAGTAGCGTTGTGCTGGCGACGGCGAAACTTCATAGGGGTGACGACCGTCCACGAGGGTCTGGCAGCATTGAGATCAATGGTCTCGACAACGTTGGTCGTAGAACCGCCGCCGATGAAAACAACTTTGCCCGCGTCATAAATTACCGAGGGTGCATAGTCGGCGTTCTGTACAGTTCGAATTGCTACAGGAACCCACGTTCCCGGGTTGCCCGGTGAGATGTTTTCCAGTAGGTAGGTCGTCGCCAGCGAACCTGACATGAATAAGGATCCATTCGGGGCGACGTGGAATCGCGGGAAGAGCGGCAGTCCAATAAAATTGGTGAGGTCCTTCCAAACGCCGTTCTCGAGAACTTGGGGAATCGTGTTGATGGTGTTCGCGTTTAGGGGCGGTTGCAGCGGGCCGGTCGGAAAACTGCCGGAACAAACAAACGCCCTTCCGTCGGCAAGGGTGACAGCCGTGGGATACCAGCGGCCGTTATTCATGACGGGGCCCGGGGACCATTTATCGGCAAACGGATCGTAAAACGTTGAGCAATTCAGTCCCTGACTGTCGAAGACATGGCCTCCCACGACAAGCAACCGTCCATCGGCCAGGAATGTGTGACCAGCGCAAAACAGATTAATCGAGTTGCCGTGAGAGTCAGTGGGCTGGTTCGCGGTCGGTTTTGCAGCAGCCAAAGGACTCGCGGGATCCCAGAGGAACGCATGAGTTTCATGCTGGTTCAGCGACGGGTAGTCGGCAGTGCCTGGCGGATTGCGTCGACCCCAAAACAGAACTTTTCCTGTCGGAAGCACGTGCAAATGGATGGGAACGTTTGCCAGCAAAATCCTCTCCGACCACTGTCCGCTTGCGGAGGGATCGACCGCTGAGGGCGGAGCGACGGCGGCTTGCGAGTTGTCCAGATCGAGCTTGGCTGGAGCCGAGTAGGTTGCAGACAGCGTGTACGCAAGATTCGGATTCGCGGCAGGCAGACCCGCCGCGGTGACACGCAGAGCGTGGAAGCCTTGGCGCGCGGTAACGGTCGTCAAGCGAGCACCTGCAGGATCGCTCCGTCGCAGCACCGATGTTGCGAGCGCGGAACCGTCGGGCGCGATAACATCCAGCGTGATGCTCGTGCTGAGCGTCCAGTTCGAGACGTCCGCCTTGAGAGTCAGAGTGAGCGGGCTATTTGCACGACACCAGATACGGCTCGCGGTATTGGACTTTCCGCTTGCGGCAGGCGAGATATCCAAATCTTCGGCGGCTTCAAAATCTTGCGTAACAGGTTTCGAGACTGCTGCAAAAGTTGCCCCGCCGAGGCCCTGGCGGCTGTAACAAACATAGCTGCTGCCATTCAGATTTCTGGGAATCGTGATCGTCGCTGAACCGCTGCCGTCGGTGACGACGTCCGGCGAATGGCCGGTGTAGTCGTGAAGCGGTACATTGGCTCCGAATGCAGTGGCCACCGTGACTGTGTGTGAGTGATTCGGATCGTTGTTAAGGCCTACGAGCAGGTGCGAGCCGCCCAATCTTTCGTAGGCGAAAACGTTGAAATCTTTCCAGCGTTGTTCGGTTGGTCCGGCCGCCAGGTTCTCGTGAATCCAGATCAGGTTGTCGATGAGGGGCTTAAGTCCGAAGCAGCTCGGGTCTGAACTGTAATCTCGATAATAAACACACGGGTAGCCTTCGGAGGTCAGGATGTAGGCATAACCCAGCATCTTGTTGATGACAATTTTCTCTCCGTCGTTGAGGTCGGTGTCATGGTTTTCGACGAAGGTCACGGCATTGATTGGAGCGATTCCGGTCAAGCCAACGTGATCCAGATCCGCCATGTTGAAGCCGCCGGGCGTGTTGCACATCGCAGTGAGGACGAACTTCAAGGGAAAATCGAAGGCATGGGGCCGCCCCCTCATGCCCGTGGGGTTGGAGATCCATCCGTTCAGCAAAACTCGATTCCCGTCAAAGTATTCTCCTACTGCGAATTTTCCGTTCATTGATTTACTGGTCAGAAACGGAAGCAGAAATTCGGTGGACAGACCCTTGACGTCGTCGATTCGGTAGCCTTGGATGTCGAGAGCCCGGGTCAACCAGTCGGCAGCTGCGATCAAGTGATCGAATACGTAGTGAGGTGGCTGGGCGTTGATGGGAGCTAGCTCCCGTCCGAACGGAAAATCATCGGCAACGGGTCCTCCCAGAGCGGGATCGCGCGGGACTTGTGGAACGAAATTCGCAGGGTTCTTGGGGAAACGCCCTACCTCCGCCGTTCCGTCCGCTCCGGGGTAGCGAAACACAAAGGGCGTTATATCGCCGACGCGCTGATGCTCGACCATGTCGAGATAAACGTCCAAGCCATTGGCGCGCAGAATCGCCACGCAACGCTGCAGTTGCTCACGGTTTCCGAATCGCGTTGCTACGGACCCTTTCTGGTTTTTCGAACCAATGTCGTAATCGTCAAAGGGACCGTAGCCGTCCGAACCGGGTTTATCGCCGTCGGAAGTCTTCAGGACCGGAGGCAGCCAGATCGCTGAGAAGCCCGCCTGGCGAAGATCACTTGCCTGTCGTGCGAGATGGTCCCACCACCAATCAACGTTCGAGTTGCCGTCAGCGGGCGAGGGAACCGCGTGATTTGGCGGTGTCTTGAAGAAGCCTTGAAGAAGCACGCCCATAGTCGTTTCTCCACGCAGAATGTAGAACCGTTGCAACCGACGGGCTACGGCCGATTTTTCGTGCGCGATCGAACACACACCTGAGCAGGCCTACGCGCCAGCGACCGTCTCGCAGCGGCTCGCGGAAACAGATGGCGAAAGGATCAATCAATGGTCGCTTTACGATTCAGCGGCCTGCTCCCTTTGCTTGTGCGTTGCTGCCGGAAAGGGCGGCTAGCAATTGCTGCCCAATCGGGCTCCCTAAGCCCGTGCACGCGTCCCAGCCAGGTCCCGCGTCATAGGCGCCATTGTTTCCGACGGTGATGTCTCGGAATCCTCCGCGCAGAGCGCTGCTGTAGAGGATTGAATTCAGGAAGCCACACGGCGCTTTGAGCCCCTGATTGAGTCGAGCGATGAGCGAAGCCCATAACGGCGCCGCGGCGCTGGTACCTCCGATCGGTTCGAGGTGCGTGCCGTCGATCCGCATCACGACTACGCCGGTGACCGGATCAGCGACGGCAGCGACGTCGGGTACGCCGCGCCCGACCTTATGGGGAGGATTCGATGAAGGAGGAACGTTCGCCGAGTTTTGATAGGCGGGTTTTGTGAAAACTGAGCTGACACCCCCGCCGGTGGCGCCGTCGTTTTGCATGGTCTCGTTCCACACGGTCTCTGATTTGATGGCGGGAAGTGTTCCGTTCGAGGCTACCAGCGTTGTTCCTCCTACCCCGAGCGCGAAGGGACCCGATGCCGGGAAATCGACGTGCGCACCGCTTGGGACTTGGTCGCTCGAGCCGTCATCGCCTGAGGCACAGCAGATCGTGATTCCCTTGGCGGCCGCCGCCTGGAAGGCTTGGTTTACCATCTGTACTCCCATCGCCGTCCACGCACCGTCCGGATCGTCTTCCGGATTGCCATAGCTGATCGAAATCACGGAAATCTTGTTGCTGTCGGTAATCGCTTCCTGCAATGCGTCCACCCATCCCTGGCTGGTGAACTCGGTGAAGTACATGAAGATGTTCGCCCCTGGTGCAACCGAACCGACAACGCACATGTCGAGCATGACTTCACCGGTCGAATCTCCACGCTGGGACGAAGCCGCTGTATCCGGCCCGGGATCATTGCCGGGACCCTGAACGACGACATCGGTAATCTTCGGAGTCGTTCCCCCCAAGACGTTCTGGTAATAATTCTGCAGAGCGGATTTGGAATATCCCCCTCGTGGGTCGGGGCTGCCGCCTCCATTGAAGGCAAAAACGGCCACGTTTTCACCGGTACCATCGATGTTTTGAGGATATTCATACAGCTGTGCCACCTCGGGAGGGAAGAACGTTCCCTGGAACGGGCTGTTCGGGATCGCCGTGGCCAGTTCGCGCCGTTTCACGGAGCCCTTTAGAGGGATGGCGTCAACTTTCACCGGCTTAAAATTCCCGCGTCTGTTCCGGGGGCGCCCGACGGGTCGTGTATCGATTCCAAATACTCCCTGCACGATGCCCGACAAATCCGCAGGGACATGAAGCGGGCCCACGCGCGCTCGGAAGTGGCCTCTTTCTGGATGCGCATATTCGTTCAGTTCCGTGCCGAACGCTTTGCAAACAGCGCCGATGGTGCCCTGAACCAGCACGCGCCGCTTGGAGACACTGCTGTCGAGCACGGTAAGTTTGTTCGATTTTGCCCACGCGGCAATTTTCTCGAGATCTTCTGGGTCGGCGCCAAAGACGGCGTCGAAGTTGCCGCCGCTCAAATATTGACGCTCGCCCGGCAGCTGCGTATTCAGTTCGTCAAACTTCGCCCGGTTGTCACCAGCGATGGCAGGCTTCGGCCTGGCGTAGATGCTTACTTTAATCTGTTTCTTGTAATCGGCCTTCCCGATGAGTTTAGCTTGCGTGACTGCGGAACGGTTGCTACCGGGAATTGGAACAACGTTTTCTGTCTGCTGCGGAGCCCATTTTTTCGGTGTGCTTGGTTTCATGACGCCTCCCTTTCCATTTGCGCCTTGACCTCGGACGGAGGTCGCGGACGTTCAGTTCGCTGCGCTGTAGGACCAGCTGAATTCTTTCGGTCGATGGCTGGTGGACAGCGTTTCAATCGAGCGGTGCATTCAACAGCAAAAAACAACCCTGTCACTCGACATCAAGCTCCTCGGGCTGTCGAAACGGTTCAGACCACGTAACTATTGTTTGACCAGTGTAGCCACGGAAATATGCGGCCAATGAATGTTGGTCGCAGTTGGGGCAGGGGGAAAGTCAAGAATCACGCGCTGCACGTACTGCAATTGCAGAAATGGCTCGCCATCGGTGGGCTGCACGATTTCAATCCAGAAGATGGCATCCATTTGCAGAGCATTAGCGTTACTGGACACGAAGGGAATGTTGAGTATGCCTGTTGATCCTGCGGCGGCTGCGGTCGATATCGCGATAACGACGGTGTGAACGATGTTTTGTCCCTTGATCGCAGCGCGAAGCACTTCGGTCGGGTCCTTGACGACAGCATTGACATCGAAGCCGGCCGGAAGGCAGCACGCCGAAAGTTTGCCTTGTGAAAACAGCGCCAAGTAGGCGGGATTCGTGACCGGGTTCTTGGGAGACCCGTTCAGCGGGGGTATCACAGGATCGGTGAACGGGAAAGAACTGACCGGATCGATTGTCGGACCGCCATTTACCTCCAAGATCAGCGTACTTTGCGCCAACAGGGAATCGCCGTGCGGGATGGTGGCCTGCCGCACAACCGTCGGTTCCGTCACATTCGGAACAATCGTCGGCGGAATAAAGATCCAAAGGCCAGGTTCGATGTGCAGAGCTCCGTGTGTCGCGCAGTCGGAGACTTCCTGAAGATAGTGAATCCCGTTCAGGAAGAGGTCATCTTGTTTCGACCCGCGGTTGGGAATTTGCCCACCGATTTTAGTGAATTCAAGGGTTTCCTGGGTGCCGTTGATCTCTAGAAAAAACGGCTGCTTCTGCTGAAAGTCCGGACGCGAAATCATATTGAAACCCGTACCCATCCAAAGCCCCGGCAACTCGCCCAAAGGACCAAGCCTCGGATGCCCCTGTGCGAACGTCGTAGCCGCGCGGGTGACGGGTCGCGAAGTACCCATATCAGTTTCTCCTCTCAGTTGTTGTAGGGCCGACTACAAGATGTTGCGGGGCGGTTGAACGAAACGAGTTGGTGCCTTCCGGGAAGACGCTCCGAAGCACTTTGTTGCGTTATTCGAGATCGTATTGACGGAGAATCGGTTCAGGGCGCGGCGCTTGCACGAACCAGGCCGAGCCTTATGCAAATGGCTCACCAGATGACGACATCATAATGTAGATACTTTCCGTGTCAAGTCAAATCAACGTTAACGAAGAGGTTTAGTGCTGAAACTTCGCGCCTGGCAATTCAGGGATCGAGACTCTGGATGCTCGAGGTCGTGTTTGCTGGCGTACTAGACAATTAGCATAAGGTGGACTAGATTGACAACTCAAATGCTGCCTCGGATCGCTGGGCAAGCTTGCGAGTAGCATCCGGACCGGCGCGAGGTTACTGATGTCAACCGCCCCGATTGAGCATGTGTTCGTGTTGATGCTGGAGAACCGTTCCTTTGATCACCTCCTTGGTTTTTCCGCGATTTCCGGCAACGACGCCGGCTCTGGGGGCGTGACGACCGTCCATGGGCTCTCGGGCACGGAAACCAATGCCTCTAACGGGATCATCGCGAAAGTTTCTAACCCGGCAGATTTTGCAATGGTCGTGGATCCAGGGCATGAATTTGCTGACGTGCTCTGTCAGCTCTGCGGCCCGGCCGCTACTTACAAGCCTGGCGGAGATTATCCGCCTATCGACAATTCGGGATTCGTCACCTCGTACGCCAATGCCTGCAGCAAGGCGAATCAACAGCGGGATGTTACGGAAATAATGAAGTGCTACTCGAGCGATCAGCTTCCTGTACTGAACGCTCTGGCGCAGGAATTTGCGATTTGTGACGGTTGGCACGCCTCGATGCCGGGACCTACCTGGCCGAACAGGATGTTCGCCCACGCGGCGTCATCCGCGGGACTGGATCACAGCCCCACGACTGCAGAAATAGCTGTGTGGGAGCTAGCCTCAGGTTTTTCTTTCCCCAATGGAGATATCTTCGATCGCATCAGCGCCAAGGGACTCCGGCGCAGGCTCTACGCGGGCGATGACTTTCCGATGATAGCCGCATTGAAGGGAATTGGACTCGATGACATTCGCTCCTATGGAAAGTTTGCAGGCGACTTGCAAGCGACCTTTCCGTACAACTATGTGTTCATCGAACCGAGTTACGCGCTTCTCAACGACTACCAAGGAAGCACCTCGCAGCACCCACTCGACGACATCAGGCTTGGGGAAGGGCTGATCAAGGCGACGTATGAAGCTTTGCGGAACTCACCTGCATGGGAAAAGAGCATTTTAATCATTACGTGGGACGAGCATGGGGGTTTCTTTGATCATGTTGCGCCTCCTGAGGCCGTTGCTCCCGGAGATACAGCGCCCAACGCCGCGCACAACAAATTCGGCTTTACTTTCGAGCGCTATGGCCCGCGTGTTCCAGCTGTCCTGATTTCACCGTGGATTCCCAAAAACATCATCGACCACCGGCTTTACGACCATTCTTCCATTCCTGCGACGGTGGAAAACCTGTTCGGCTTGGACCCGTTGACCGCGCGCGACCGGGCCGCCAACTCTGTTCTATCCCTACTCTCTCTCGGGGATGCGCGCGACGATACACCGACCAGTCTGCCGAGTCCCAAGGCGCTTACCGAGGCTGACTCGCTTGCGAAGGCGTTAGCTTCGCCTCCCCGTCTCACGGCTCTTGCTCCATCCAGGCCCGCCGATTCCGTGAATGACGGGAGCCTTCCGGTCATTCTTCAGTCCGCAATGCGGCAAGACATCGAACTCTCTCCCCCAGGTCAGCGTCCACAAATCATCGCCAGGGTGGCCGCGCTGAAGACCCGCTCGGACGCCGCCGCCTATCTGTCGGAGGTCTCAGAGAAACGGAAGGCACGATTAATCGATGCTTGAAAAAGCGCCGTGACTTTAGAACGGGCAGGACTTCGCTAATGGGAAGGATTGTTTACGCGACCCCGCGCGTTCCGCAGTTCAGCGTATAGGAAAGGAAATACTTGCCATAGGGCTTAATCCGGGCCAATGTTGCTGCGAGCTGGAGCTGGAGAATGATGATTGGAAGCACCGACGCCCGGAAAACTCCAAGACCGAAACACAGGTCGAGGTTTTCGCCTCCGACCGGGTTCTGTTGAAAAATAGGATTCCGAAGAAAGCGCCATAGTATTCGCTAAGTCCGTGAATACCGGAATCCGCTTCGGTGCCGGATTTCTAAAAGGAATGCTCCATGCAGCGCAACGATCCGCGATGGTGTTTTTGTCTTGCTGCCGGTTTGCTACTACTATCGGCTCGAAGCCCATCCAGAATACTCCGCGCGCAGCAGAATCCTTGTGATCCGAATCTAGTGCAGCTGGGACAAAATCCCGAGGGGTATCGACTGCGAGGCGACCGCTGCGAGGGCATTTACATCGAGCCAGTTTCCGGCAGCACGACGCTACTGATTGCTTCCTTCACCGCAGTCTTTGCGGAGTTCGATCCTCGAGTGGATTTGAGCGTCGAATGGTCAGCCCCGGCCGAGTTACCGATTCACTTGCGAGCCTACGGGCTACGCGAGAAACTTTACTATCAGATGGATGCGAAAGTTTCCGCGGACGCGACCACCTATCTTTGGCCGGCGGGAGTTCTCGACGCGCTCCATCTCAGCAAGCAAGACATTGGCGTCGTCGGGTATACCGAGTACAAAATTGGCGGCGAGAATCGGACGCTTTATGTGCCGCTGCGGATCCGGCAGAAGGACCAAAAGCAAACTCACCAGTATCAGTTGGTGCTTGTGCCGGGTTCGGAATTAAACGAAGTTTTCATCAGCCTGGCGCAAGTCGGGCCCGACGGCCAGCCACATTCGTTTTTGATCAGCGATCGCGCACTTCGAAAGGGATACTATCCGGCGGAACGAGGAATCCAGGTTGATCTCCCGAGCCTCACCACACCAGGAATTTATTACCTTGAGATTGGCGCCACCAGCAGATACGGGGGCCCCATCACGCAACGGATGTGGTTTTACCACGCGGGGAAGTACTGAGCCAAACAGCGGGGGAGAGCGATCGCATGGCCGCGTCAGAACGAAACGAACTTCGTAATCTTGTCCGTGCCCGGGCCAATGCTCTTCAGACAGAAGCGATTCGTTCAGGCGGTTCAATTCCTCTTGAGCAGTTAGAAGAACTTCGACGGCTGCAAAGCTTGGTAGGGATTTATGATGCGGCACAGCCCGTGCCGCCCCGGAGGCGCTGGCCACTGATTGCACTGTTTGTCCTCACTTTGGTCATCGTGAGCATTCTGCTGTTTGTCCGACGCAAGAGTACAGAGATCGAACTGGACCTGAACGTAACTGAGCTGGGCTTCGTTCTCCCGGAACGGCAATTGCTGAATGAACCTTTGCGCCTGGCGGCGTTGGGTGTTTCAGGACTCAGAGCGATCCAGCTTCCCCGAGGTCGCAACTCGGAGGCGGTGAACCTGACTTCGGGGCACGAGTTTGAGTCGGGGATGAACCTCGCGGTCGCGACCGAGAATCAGAGCCGCGGCGAAGTCAGCCTTCCCGAGCTCATCCTGCCCGCGAAAACATTCGTATCGTTCAAGAAAACCGATCTTCCGGGGCAGTACCGGTGGGCACTCCATGGGACGGGTTTCGATTTGAGGGCAGATGTCGTTGGCCCGGTGCGAGTTGATCCGGAGGACGGAACCGAGCGCCAACTTACATTCTTGAGTCCCAAGCCGGTCATCTTTGAGCCGCAATCGAACGACGTCAATCTGGATCTCACCTTTCTCGTTCTCCCGCAGAAACTCTCGCCCGTGCCGCGCAGTATCCAGGACTTGTCTCTGCTGCGAATCGAGAACCGCAGAGGCCCGGACGGTTTACCGGTCCGCCGTGTGTCGACGATTCTGTCCGGCTCGATCTATTTTGAGGAGTTAAACGGGCAGGAAGTCAAAGTCCGCCCGGGCGAGGAGATTCGGTTTGAGAACTCGCAAGGGGAGATTGAGTCGCTAGAGCTCAAAGACGACGGCGTCGTTTTTCAGTTTCGCGGCCGCGTTCACGGAATGACGGCAGGGTCGACTGAGACCAGCAGGAGCCTTATGCCAACCTGGCTCGACTGGCTTAAGGCGCGACGCGGCTTATATCTGCTTTGGGGCACGGCGGTCTATCTTTTTGGATTAATGGTCGGCGTGCTGCGTTGGCTGAAGGTGTCGGGGTGAAACGGCGTCCGGGGTCTCCTCCTTGCTTGTCTTTTGCTTTTTTTCTCCCCGTGTGCGATCGGAAATCCGCAGGCGCGGGATCCTCTGCGGGAAGACATTAAGCGCTTGGTCGTGCGAATCGAGGCAAAATTTCCTGACCGGGTGAGCTATGGAACAGGGATTGTCGTTGGCGCCGGAGACGACCAAGTCTACATCATCACCGCTAATCACGTTGTACGCGATGGGGATCGGCAAGGCCAGGAAGTGGTCGTCGAATTTTATACACTGCAAGGAAAACCTATCAAAGCAAAGCTGCAAAGCCAGTTCGACCCCGGACATGATCTAGCCGTGCTCATTGTACCGGATGCCAAAGCAAATGGAATCGATGGGAACGCTTTTCCGTTTGACCGCGCCGGTGATCCCGCGCTTTTGGACAGAGGCGATCCGGTTTTTCTCGCTGGACACCCGAACGATGTGCGTTGGAGTCTGAGCGTAACTCCGGACGGATTTGTAGAGACAGAAGGAGACTGGTTACGGTTTGAGTCGAAGTCGCTCTTCCCGGGGCATTCTGGAGGAGCCCTGCTGAACTTTCGCCTTGAGATTGTGGGAATGCTCAAGAGCGACAAACAGCCGTATGGTGAGGCCCTGAGTATTACCAAAATTCTTGCGATACTCAAAGGTTGGGATGTCCCAGTCAAACTGCGGCTGCGTTTCGTGGCGGGAAATGTTGAGACTCTGAGTGCGGGTGCAGGGCATACCTGTTACGTCAACTCCCACGGCATGGCCTCCTGCTGGGGCAGCAACTCGAACGGCGAGCTCGGAAACGGGACGACCAACGACAGTTCGCAGCCTTCTGCCGTCCGGGGATCTCTTTTTGTTTCGATCAGCGCGGGTTTCGGGCATACCTGCGCGGTCACGGCAAGCGCCACAGCCCTATGCTGGGGAGACAATGGAGACGGGGAGCTTGGGAGCGACGTCGGTGAAGGGAGCAGGTCTCCTGTTCCAGTCTCTGGAGGACTCAAGTTCGCCGCAGTGAGTGCGGGCTTTAATCACAGCTGTGGACTGGCGACCAACGGTGCTGCGTACTGCTGGGGCGACAACGCGTACGGGGAGCTCGGCACAGGCAATAAGACCGCTAGCACGGCTCCAGTTTCCGTCACGGGAGGGCACAGTTTTAGGACCGTGCGTACGGGCGTATTGTTCAGCTGCGGTATCACCGCTGCAGGCGACGCCTATTGTTGGGGCTTGGACTCGCGAGGCCAGCTCGGCAATCGCTCGAAGACCGATAGTACGGTTCCTGTCCTGGTTTCCGGAGGGCTTCATTTCGTTTCTCTCACGACCGGTGACGGACACGCATGCGGTGTGACCGCTCAGGGCAGAGGGTATTGTTGGGGTGACAACGAGCACGGGCAACTCGGCAACGGTACAAATACTCCGAGCCTTGTGCCCGCACCCGTGGCAGGGGACCTGACCTTTGAAGATCTCTCCGCCGGAAAGACGTTTAGCTGTGGTGTCACAAAGGAAGGCGTGGCGCACTGCTGGGGTTGGGGCGATGACGCAGTTGTAGCAACAGAAGCGGATGCTTCCGCCAGTGTACCCGCACCGGTTTTTGGGTCTCGAGGACTTGTTTTCAAGTCGGTGACCACCGGCCAAGTGCATGCGTGTGGGTTGACCACCGTCGGGGAGGTTTACTGCTGGGGAACGAACAAGTACGGCCAATTGGGCAATGGATCGAAGGATGACAGCACAAAACCCGTTGCCGTGGCAGCGCAGCCCTAGCGACCATCGTCGGGCCAGGGCCCTGCATGCAAAACGGGTTGCGGTTCCGAAGGGGCTGGGGATGGAAGTTGCCGAGAAAAGCAAAGGCGAGCGCAGCTTCTGCTCGTAAATCCGCGGACGTTGGCTGAGCAGCACCGACTACTTCTGCTTGGCCAGCATTTCGGAATTAATTCGCGCAACTACAGCGTGTGCCTCCTTGGCCGTGCGCCGGGTCACCGCAGCCTGAAATGACCCATTTTCCTGGCGCCCAGCCGAAGTTCCACACGTCCCATGGGCCGTTAGGCAGCGCAGCAGAATCGATCCCCTACCAATCCGCCCAAACTTCCCTTAACCGCGTTACCGGCCAACTTCCGACTGGCTGGCTATCCGGGACTTGGTACCCTATAACAACGCGCGTTCGGCGGTATCTGGGGATTTTCGGGAGAACCTTTCCTGCGCCATGCCACCAGGCGATATCATCGGATTAAGCCTCCGGTACGGTCCTTTTTTGCGCTTTCCTTTTTCGGCGCGCTGGTTTTCTTGTGTTTGGTGCGCCTGCTGGGAAACGGTGCTGGCAGGCACCGGATTGCTGACGTTGAGACGATTTTCTCGGAAGGAACGCGCTCCGGCAGGCGGAGCGCATTGAATTGGAAAACCGGCCAGCCCATTCGTTTTCAGTTCATTCGAATCGAGGTTGAAAGCAAGCGAAACAGCGCCGTCGCCCGCCTAAGCTCGCAGACCAAGGACGACTGAACTTGCGGGCATTGCGACCTCCAGCGAGATGGCGATTCCGTGACCCGACAAGCAGTGAATCCCTAGTTTCATCGCATTATCTACCTACGTAACGGTTTAGCAATTATAATTTCGTTGATGCAACCGAGCGCGCGGAAGCGAAGCCAAATGATTTTCTAGGTTAGGAACGCGCGAGGTGCTCGGGTTTCTAGAGAGGTGTCCCACTCTGTACTTGACACTAATATTAAATCTGCGTAGGCTTCGACCAATCTCGTCGCAATGTTAGCAGCTGGTGATTAAGTGCCTGTCGCGGCCGACGCTTTTTTCTCCGTGCCGTCGTCCTGTGCAGTGCAAATCGAAACCACTAGGTGATTCCCACGGACCCTTCCTCGCTGGAGGCCTTTGTTATGGACACTGGCTACGAAGCGATCATCATCGGAAGCGGATTTGGCGGCGCCATCACCGGGTGTCGCTTGGCCAAGAAATGGGACCGAGGCAGGGTTCTGATTCTTGAGCGCGGGAAGCGCTACGCGATGGGGTCTTTTCCGAGGAAGCCACACGACTTCGCACACAATTTCTGGGCAATGCCCGAAGATACAGTGCGCCGTCCGCGCCACATCAAAAGACTGATTCAGCGCGGAGAAGAATCGCACGGAATTTTTGACGTTCGAAACTACCGGCACATGGATGTAGTGATCGGGGCGGGTCTCGGCGGGGGATCGCTGATCTACGCGAACGTGTTCATGATTCCGCCCGATGAGGTCTTCGACAACCGCTGGCCCAGTTCCTGTAAGCGAAATCATTTGCTTTCATACTATGCCGTTGCCAAGGAAGTACTGGGCTCGAGACCCATTCCCGTGAACGATGATCCGCGGCGGCGGATTATCCGGCAGCAGCTTTTCGCGGAGGTGGCTGAGAAGAACGGCAGGAATTCGGAGCTGGTGGACATCAATGTTTTCTTCGGAAACGATTTCCAAAAACCCCTGGCGATCGGCGAGCAGGATAAGAATCGCTATGGCGCACTGCAGACGTCGTGTGTTTACTGCGCCGAGTGCGATATTGGTTGCAACTATCACGCGAAGAATACACTCGACCTGAACTACCTTTTCGTCGCCGAACATCGATACCAAGCTGTCATCCGCACCGAACATCTTGTTTTGAAAATCGTGCCCGTAAATGCGGCACGCAAGGACGATCCAGGCGCGGACGGAGCACATGGGTACAAGGTCTATTACCGGGACCTTCTAAGTGACAAGCCCGAAGTACGTACTGCATTTGCGAACCGGGTTGTGGTCTCGGCCGGAACCCTCGGTTCGACCGAGATGCTTCTGCGGTGCAAAGAGCATTTTCGCACGCTCCCCAGAATCAGCGACAAGCTCGGCCACGGCTTTTCAGGAAACGGCGATTTCCTGAGCTTTTTGCTGGGTAGCAAATTCCCCGCGGACCCGAACTACGGCCCGGTGATTACCCAGCGCACCGACTACAACCTATTTAGAGATTTCGACCGCAAGCATGCTTTCATGCTGCAGGACGCCTCCTACGGGAACATTCTCGCTTGGTTTGCCGAGGGAGCCAAACCGGGCTTTTTGCGCCTAGCTTCGCTCCGTCGCTTTTTGCACCACTTGTTCTCTCGTTTCACGTCGGGAAAGTCGCCTGGTTCGATCGGCTGGGCTCTGGACGATTTGCTGGGCGACGATATCTCGTTTCGCACCTGCGTGTTGCTCTGCATGGGACTCGATGAATCGAACGGAATCATGACGCTGGATGGAAACCATCAACTTTCGATCGACTGGCCCTACCGAGAGAGCATGTCTCTCTACCGAGCCATCCTTGAATCCGGCAAAGACTTCGCTCGGGCGGTCGAGGCTTCGGTTTTAACGCCCCTTCCCACTTGGGATTGGCCGTTCCGTAACAACGTCACGGTTCATGCTCTGGGAGGCTGCACGCTAGCAAACGATTCTTCGGAAGGTGTAACCAGCGCCGACCTCAAGGCGTTCGGTGAAGTATTTGGTTATCGAAATCTCTATGTGGCGGACGGCGCGATCGTGCCGACTGCCGTCGGAGCAAATCCGACGGCCACCATCTCCGCACTTTCCGAGATGGTGGCTGAGGGCATAACCGGCACGAGGCCGCACGCTGACCTCTAAGCTTGTTCCCGGCGCGCTGTCAATTTTCATTTCGATTTTGCGGTGGGGGCATCGCTGTCCATGGATGCTAAGCGGGTCCGCTCGAAATCGAGCCCGCCTATGGGTGCGACGGTAGGCCACCGCAAATCGACGGGGGCCGTCGCCGATCACCATGCATTCTTTGGGCTTCCTTATGTGCCGCTCCCTTGCAGCTTGATAGGAAGTCTGCACGGACCACGAGCAGATCCACCCTGAGTCAATCTGTCTCATATTTACTGGCGACCGCCTTCTTGGACAAGGAATTCCTCGCGCTGGTCGACAAGACGAGCAACCATTACAAGTCCGTGACGACTTCGGCGATGATTGATAGCGTCTATCTCACCTACCCTTGGTTTGCTCTTAATTCAGCGGTGATGCAAAGGCGGGCCGTCAATAGGCCACCGCCGCGGCAACTTTGAAGCGGCGAAATTAGTTGTTTAAGCGCGATGTACGATATGTGGGGTGTTTCCGTAACTTTCCGTTCATCCTACTGTCACAATCTGCCCCGTATACTCGCCTGCAAAATCGCCCGTGAACATACTGGTCGTGGAAGACGAGCCCGAGCTGGCGTCCGCATTGGTTCGCGGATTAGAGGAAGAGCAGTTCTGCGTGCAGCTATGCGGCGAGGGACGAGCCGCGCTGCAAAAGTCGGAAGGCGGTATTTTCGATCTGGTCCTGCTGGACGTGATGCTTCCCGATCTAAGCGGATTCGATGTGGTAGAGCAATTGCGACTGCGCAGCCGTGAAACACTGGTGTTGATGTTGACTGCTCGCGATTCGCTGGCTGACGTTGTCCGGGGACTGGATGCAGGTGCCGACGATTATCTGACCAAGCCGTTTTCGTTCCTTGAATTGCTCTCGCGTGTGCGGGCGCTGGAGCGGCGCAGTGGCAGCAAACCCAAAAACGTACTGGAAGCCGGAGATCTGGTGCTGGACATAGCCGCGCAGCGCGCTTTTCGCGGCGGCGTTCCACTCTATTTGTCGCTGACCGAATTTCGGTTACTGGAAGTGCTGGCCAGGAACAGAGGTCAAATCGTCCCGCGCCAGGCCATCATCGCCGACGTCTGGGGGAACCGCCGCGAAGTGGAAGACAATACGCTCGACGCCTACGTTCGTCTTTTGCGAAAAAAGATCGAACGCGATTCGCAATGGAAACTCATTCAAACTCATCGCGGGCTAGGCTACTCGATGGGAGTGGCTGCACCCTCATGAATGTGACAATCCGCACCAAGCTCAGCGCGCTCTATTTCGTGGTGCTGACGGTCTCCTTCAGCGCTTTTGTGTGGATCAGCGACGTCGGATTTCGGCGCAGCATTGAAGTTACCGTGAACGATGCGTCCAGCAGGAATCTGCAGAGCCTGCAGCGCCTGCTGGAACGAAGCGCTCCGCGAGGCGACGCGAAGCTCCAAAAAGAATTAGCGGATTTGGCGAGCTGGTGGCCGAACGGAGCCGTCTTCGGAGTGGCCGACGCCAATCACAATTGGATCTTCCGCTCGCCATTATTTCTGCAAGCCGCCAGCCCACTTCCCGACGCCAACGACACGCCTACGTTCTTCACAACGAACCTGAATTACGTTCAATATCGCATCGCGTCGCAAAGACTCCAGACGGATGGGCATAGCTACGAAATTCGCGCGGCGGTGCCCACCGAACCCTTCGATCGCGCGCTCGACAATTTCCGCGACGTCGAAAAAGAAACCGTGCCGCTGCTGGTAGTACTGGCTTCGCTGCTGGGTTACTGGCTCAGCGGCAGATCGCTGGCGCCGGTGAAGCGGCTCATTGACACGGCTGAACGTATTGGCGTGGATAGCCTCTCGCAGCGCCTGGAAGTACCGCGGCCGCGCGACGAACTGCGGCGCCTGACGGAGGCGCTAAACGCGATGCTCGAACGCATTGACGCTTCCTTCCAGCGCATCACGCAATTTACCGCGGATGCCTCGCATGACTTGCGCACGCCAGTCACCGTGATCCGCACCGTCGCCGAAGTGACGTTGCGCAAGCCGAGAACGAACGAGCAGTATAGGGAAGCGCTAGCGAAGATTCTGCGGACGTCGGAAGAAACGACGAGCCTGTTGGAAAATCTTTTGACGCTGGCGCGAGCGGACGCCGGCGCAATGGGTATGGAACTGGGCACCATTGATTTGGACATCCATGTCCGCAAAGCGCAGCAGCGCGCAATTTTACTTGCTGCAGGCAAATCGCTGGAAATTGATGTGCGCACGCCGGGTGGCCCAGTTTGGGTGAGAGCAGACGCGGTCGCGATCGATCGCTTGCTGCTGATTTTGCTCGACAACGCCATCAAGTACACGCCGGAAGGCGGTTTTTGCGAAATTGAATTGCTCGCTGCGGCAGACGAAATTCAAATCCTCATCCGCGATTCGGGCATCGGCATTCCGGAGCACGAATTAAGTCTTATCTTCGAGCGTTCCTATCGCACAGACCGCGCGCGTTCGCGTGAAACCGGGGGAGCGGGGCTGGGTCTCGCCATCGCCCGATGGATCGTCGTAATGCACGGCGGCACCATCACTGCGGAAAGTCAGATCGGCACAGGTTCCCTGTTCCGCATAAGCCTGCCCGCCGTCGAGGGCATGGGAATCCATGAGACGGATGCTTCCCGTCGCTGCCGTAATCTGAAAAAAATTCAGGCTCTATTCAAGTTCCCATCAAGATTCGTTCACGCCCCGTACGTATCCGTCGCGCCTAATGAGCCAGTCAAGTCCTGACGCCACCACTACAGGGGAGAACCTTATGTGCTTTGATTTTCCGTTCGGACCGCTCAAAGCAGACTGGGCTCGCAGAGTTCTGGCCCTGCCGATCGGCATTCTGGCGCTCGTCGCGTTGCTGCTGCTGCCGGCGCCGGCCGGAGCGCAAACTGACCGCGCCACCCTGGAAGGGACCATCACGGATTCCAAGGGCGGAACGATCGCCGGCGCGCGCGTCCAAATCACCGAGCTAGAAACCGGACTGGGATACGAAAGAGTCACGAACGACCATGGCTTTTATCGTATTCCTGCCCTGCCGCACGGCAGCTACACCGTGATCGTCACGCGCGACGGTTTCCAGACCAAGCAAATTGACGAAGTTGAGTTGCAAGTCGGCGAGACGCACACGTTGGACGCGGTTCTGTCCGTTGGAGCGATCTCCGAGAGAGTCGAGGTCAAGGCCGAAATCGAGCCTTACGAAAGGAGTAGCGCGGAAAGCGCCATCGTCATTCAAACCGACCAGATTGATAATCTGCCCACCAACGGACGGAACTGGTCAACGCTAACCCTGCTTTCGCCTTGGGCGCAGGACGACGGCGGAGGCGATCAGCGGACGATCCGGTTTGCGGGGCGCGCGCGCGACGACAACAACTTCACCTTTGACGGCGTGGACGCGACAGGAATTCAAGAGCAGGCGCAGAAATCGACCACGCGTCTGCAAGTTTCGGAAGATTCGATCGCCGAATATCGGGTGGATTCGGCGCTCTACGACGCGGAGTACGGCTCGCAAGCAGGCGGTCAGGTCAACGTGGTGACGAAATCGGGAACCAATCAAATTCACGGCACGGCGTTCGGCTATCTGCGCAATTCAGTGTTTGACGCCCGCGAGTTCATCGATCCCGCCCAAATTCCAGCCTTTAGGCTTGGCCAATTCGGCGGAACTTTCGGCGGCCCAATCAAGAAGGACAAGGCGTTCTACTTCTTGAGCTACGAAGGGCTGCGCCAACTGCAAAATGCCACCACCAGCGCCGCCGTTCCGGATCCCGGATTGCAAGCAGCCATCCTGACCCAGTCTCCAGTGTTGTGCGGCATGGTTCAAGCATGGCCGTGGAGACAGTCCGCCGTTGCGCAAAATGAAGGGCTGGGCTGCGCGGCCAAACACGTATTTCCGGACGCGGCGTTTGTCGATCAGGCGCCGTTTGATCCTGCCAATCCCGACACCACCGGAATCGACGCATTTAACAGCGCACCCACTACGATCATTCAGGAGGACTCCTGGCTGGCGCGCTTCGACTATCAATTTTCGAAGAACACAACGTTCTATGCCAGAGCGCAGCGCGACATTGCTGCCACCACGGCGCCGCTCGGTAACTCGCTTGATCAGCAAGGTGTCTTCAATCATCCGGCGAATTACATTATGGCGCTGGAGCACGCCTTTACTCCCACCCTGCTGAACACTTTCAAATTCGGAATCAACCGTTCGCCGTTTCATAATCCGCAGATTTGCAATTTCCCACTCGCCGTAGGTACCGACAACTTTGAAGCTCTGAACGATTGCAACACCGACAATGAGGTGGGTACCACGTTCTCCTATATTGATGACGTCGTTTGGACGCACGGTCGGCACACCTTCAAAGCCGGAATCGAATATCGCCGTGTGCGACTGAATCAGGGAATTACGGCGGACGACACGATCAACTATACGGACAACCTTAGCCTGATTAACAATACGATCGACAATCTGTTCTACCGGTCCAGCTGGTCGCTGCATTACTTGCGACATACCTTCATCCTTCCGTATTTCCAAGATGAATGGAAAGTAACGCCGAATCTCACCTTGAACATGGGTTTGCGTTGGGAATATTACGGCGTACCGAATGAAGCCCATAGCAGCACCACCGTATTCGATCTGCAGAATTTTCAGGGAAGTTGTTTCGGAACGGGATCGGCGAACCGCGCCATTTTCAGTGAGCCGGCGGGCTGTCCACAAAATCCCTCCCTGCTGTACCCCAATTACAGGAATTGGGATCCGCGGGTGGGACTGGCGTGGGCACCCGGTCGTTTTCGCGGCAAGACGGTGGTGCGGGCCGGCTTCGGTATTTATCATGGTGCGGCGCAAAACGATGACGAGAACGCTGCCCTGGAGAGCGACAATACCCGTCAGGCACTGGTTTCCGGAATTGGCGGCACAGCGCCGATCTTGCAGTTCGGTCCTGGCTATCTGGCAAATCCGCCGGACTTCGGCACTACTTCCACTTCGGAGCTGCAACCGCGCGCGCTGTATCGGCACCGGCGTGATTTGTACGTCGAACAGTGGGGATTGACGGTCGAGTCCCAGCTGCCTGCCAACTTTTTGGCTACAGCTTCTTACCTTGGGACGCACGGAGTCCGGCTGTTTGCGCGCAACTATGAAAATCTTTGCGACCAGACTCTTTACCAGAGCTCGGCTGGAGCAAATTGCACGCGCCCACTCGATCCGTTTCCTGTCAACGTGCTTGCCACGGGCCAGCAAGCCTTCTTCGGCGACGTGGACGTAAAACAGGATGACGGCGGCAGCAGTTATCAGGGCCTCCTGCTTTCCTTGCAGCGGAGATTCAGAAATGGCTGGTTATTCCAGGCCAACTACACGTATTCGCATTCCATCAATGACGGAAACGTGGGGGGCGGCGAATCCAACGCGCCACAGAACGCATTGTGCGTGCCTTGCGAGCGCGGCCCCAGCATCTATGACATTCGTCACAACGTCGTGGTGAACTCCGTGTACCAATTGCCGTTTGGGCCGAAGCAGAAGTACCTCTCATCGGGAGGGGCCATGGGCAAAATTGTGGGCGGATGGCAGATCAGCGGAATCGGTACATGGCACACGGGCCATCCCCTCACCGTTTTCATGAACATTCCCGTAAATCAGATCCCCGACAACAACTCGGGGCCGAGCGAGCGTCCGGATGTTATCCCCGGTGTGCCGCTCACTGTCACTCCCACGGCCGCGAACAATTATCAGCTGGTCAACGCCAACGCATTTGCGGCGCCTCCCATTGATCCGAACAGTAGCATTCTGACCCGCTATGGGGACGAATCCAACGGACTGGTTCGCACCCTGAACGTGTGGCAACTTGATTTCCAACTGATGAAAGAAACGCCGCTGACGGAGAGATTCAGTCTGGAGTTCGGGGTTCAAGCATTCAATATTTTCAACCACACTCAATTCGCCGATCCGTCCAATCTGACTCTGGATTTCAATTGCAACGCGGCCGCTCCGTTCGTTTGCAGCACGGCCGGGAGCGGCAACTTTGGCCAGATCAATACGATTAACGGCCACAACAACAACAACGACAACTTTTTCAACGACAATGTGGGCACCGGTCTCGCGCGACAGCTTCAATTCATGCTGCGGCTGAGGTTTTAGAGTTCTAGGGAGCCGCGAATGGAACAGATTGACTGGCCATCCAGTGCGAGATGCGCTTAGAGGCGAGATTTACCTGACTCCTAGAAGTCCATCGAGGTTCACAACGTGAACTTAGCTACGGCCCGCAAACCAGTTGTGTTTCTGAGCCTCCTTGTTCTTGCGATTCTCGCGAGCGCCCCGCAGATCTACGGCCGCGACGACGGAAAAGGAGGTTCCACAGAACGGCAACCTGGCAGCTCCACCCCGCGATCGGGCTCATCACAAGAGACGAACGCGGCATCGGTGGTTCTAGTCGGCGCCGGTGACATCGCCGACTGCTCGGATCTTTCCGGCGCAGAAGCCACGGCCAAACTTCTGGACGGGATTCCGGGTACTGTTTTCACGGCGGGAGATAATGCCTACGAAGGCGGCACGGCCGAGCAATTCGCCAGGTGCTACGATCCCACGTGGGGCCGCCAAAAAGCGCGGACGCGACCTTCGGTCGGCAATCATGAGTTTCATTCCGGCGGCGCGACTCCCTACTTCGATTATTTCGGCGCCTCGGCAGGTGATCCGGCAAAAGGGTATTACAGCTACGAGCTTGGAGGCTGGCACATCGTGGTGCTCAATAGTGAATGCGCCGAAGCCGGAGGGTGCCAGCAAGGCTCCGCCCAAGAAAAATGGCTGCGCGAGGACCTGCATGCGCATCCCGCTGCTTGTACCCTCGCTTACTGGCACAAACCGCTATTCAGCTCCGGCGCGAAACACGGCAACGACCCGGAGCTGAAGACGTTCTGGCAGGACTTGTACGAGGCGCGAGCCGCTGTCGTGATCAATGGACACGATCACGATTACGAGCGCTTTGCGCGACAGAATCCCGAAGGCAAACCCGAAGCGGCGCGCGGCATCCGCGAATTCGTCGCCGGCACTGGCGGCAAAAATCATCGCCCTTTCGCCACACCCTTGCCAACCAGCGAAATTCGCAATGCGGATACCTTCGGGGTATTGAAACTCACGCTGCATCCGAACGGTTACGATTGGGAGTTTTTGCCCGAAGCCGGCAAGACATTTCATGATTCCGGCTCGGGTTCATGTCGGTGACCGCAGGCTCTGGACCGAAAAAGAGAGGCTTCCTTGAGAAAATACCTGATGGTTTGCGCGTGCGTTCTGGTTACGATGGGCGCAAGCTTCGCCGCCGCCGGCTATCATCTACTACGCACGATCTCCGTGGGAGGACCTGGCGGGTGGGATTACTTGACGGTGGACGAACCGGGCCGGCGCGTTTTCGTATCGCACGAGACGCAGGTGGAGGTAATTGATCTAGCATCGAACCGCGTCAGCGCGACCATTCCAGACACGCCCGGAGTTCACGGTATTGCGCTCGCGTACGAAGAAGGACGCGGGTTCGTCAGCAACGGCCGTACTTCCACCGTCACAATCTTCGACCTGAAAACACTTGCCGCGATTGCGCAGGTGCCCACCGGCAAGAAACCCGATGCCATTGTTTACGATCCTTCCACGCACCGCGTATTCGCGATGAACGGCGGCGGCGACAGTTCCACGGTGATTGACGCCGCCAGCGGAAAAGTCGTTGGCACGATCGAACTCGGCGGTGGTCCGGAATTCGCCGCTGCCGATGGATCGGGAAATGTCTTCGTGAATCTGGAGGATCAGAGCGTAGCCCTGCGCATTGACGCCCGGAACTTGACGGTGAAGAATCGCTGGCCGCTGGCGCCCTGCGAACGCCCGTCGAGCATGGCAATGGATCGCGCGAATCATCGCCTTTTTATCGGGTGCCGGAGCAAAGTGATGGCCGTGGTTAACTCGGACAACGGAAACGTAATTGTGACTCTGCCGATCGGAGACCACGTGGACGCGAGCGCGTTCGATCCCGCCACCGGCCTGGTCTTCAATTCCACCGGAGAAGGGACCGTTGACGTATTCCACGAGGATTCGCCGGACCAATACTCCGCCGTGCAGCGTATCCCCACGCACGCCGGCTCGAAGACGATGGCGCTGGATGCTAAGACACACCAACTCCTGGTGCCGTCAAACGCATCCGCAACGTTTCAAATCCTGTTGTTCGGGAACTGACTCCGTAGCGTCGTGATCGTCGATCCGTTTTATGCGCGGCATGATTCCCGTTGGGGTGTGGCACTATTGCGATTCGATGACTTTGCCTCGCAGCTCGACAAGATTTCGGTTGAGCGTCGCCCGGTCCAGTTCTTTTTCCCAGCGCGCGATCACGATGGTGGCGACGCCATTGCCAATCATGTTGACCAGGGCGCGGCCGGTGCTCATGAAACGCTCGATTCCCAGCAGCAACGCCATGCTGGCAACTGGAATGGTGGGGACGACTGTGAGCGTTGCGACCAGGGCTATGAAGGATGCGCCTGAGACGCCGCTGGCGCCTTTGGAAGTGAGCGTGGCGACCGCGAAAATAGTGAGCTGCTGCATCGCCGTCAAGTGGGTATTGGTCGCTTGAGCGACGAATAACGCGGCCAGAGTCATGTACAGTCCGGTGCCGTCAGTATTGAAAATATAGCCGGAAGGCACCACGAGGCCGACGAGCGGCCGCGAACATCCCAGGCGTTCCAGCTTTTCCATGAGGGTAGGCAAAGCGGCTTCGGATGTGTTTACGGCGGCGACGATCAGGATTTCTTCCCGGATATAAGCAAGAAACTTGAATATTCCGAAGCCGGCAGCGGCGGCAATAGCGCCCAGAAAAATCAGCACAAAGGCGGTGCAGGTTGCATAGAAGACGGCGATCAGTTTTAGCAGGGGACCGAGCGCAGCAAGTCCGTACTTGCCTACCGTGAAGGCCATTCCGCCAAAAGCGCCCAGCGGCGCCAGTTTCATCAGCATGTTGACGATCTTGAACACCGCGCGAGTCAAGGAATCGAGCAAGTCCAGCATCGGCTTGGCGCGAGCACCGAGCGCCGAGAGCGCGAATCCGAAAAGAATGGATACCAATAAGACCTGGAGAATGTCACCTTTGGCAAATGCGTCCACGACCGTGGTGGGAATAATGTGCATCAGAAATTCGGTGACGCCCTGCGCCTTCGCCTGGCCTGCATAGTCCGCAATCGCTTTCCCATCGAGGCTGACGGGATCGATGTTAAGGCCCGCACCCGGCTTCACCAGGTTGCCCACAGTGAGTCCGATCAGCAGCGCAAACGTGGAGACGAGTTCGAAATATAGAAGCGCTTTTCCGCCGACGCGGCCCACTTTTTTCATGTCCTGCACGCCAGCAATTCCGGAGACGACCGTGCAGAAAATGATCAACGTGATGACCATGCTGATCAGCCGGATGAACGCGTCACCCAGCGGCTTCATGGCAATGGCCTTTGCGGGGCTGAAATGCCCGAGCACCAGGGCCAAGCCGATCGCGACCAGAACCTGAACCCAAAGATTCGCGTATAAGGGTTTTCTGCGCGGTGCGGGAGGCGCAGCGACGCTGGCCGCTGGGAGTGGGGCGTCGAGAGAGGACATGGTCAGCGCAAGAACTTCTGAGGTTCGGCGATCGCTTGCGCCAGGTCATTCAGGAACTGCGCGCCCCGGGCGCCATCCACCAGGCGATGATCGCAGGAAAGCGTGAGCGTCATCATGCTGCGGACGACGGGCTGGCCGTCAATCGCAACGATGCGATCGGAAATTGCGCCCACCGCCAAGATTGCCGCTTGCGACGGTGGAATAATCGCGGTGAAGGAATCAATCTGGAACATGCCGAGGTTGCTGATTGTAAATGTGGCGCCTGCGAAATCCTGTGGGCGCGATTTGCCGGATTTGGCGCGCTCGGCGAGGTCGTGCCGTTGCGCTGCGATTTCGGTGATGCTCGCGGCGTGCGCGTTAGGAATCACTGCGGTGATCACGCCGTCGTTTACGGCGACGGCGATGGCCATATTCACTTCCGGATGCAGCTGGATTCCGGCAGGCGTCCAGCTTGCGTTGATGCGCGGGTGCTGCAGCAACACCTGCGCGACGATCGCGGTAAGCAAATCGGTATGCGTGACCTTGACGCCGGAATTTGTGGACGCGGAAGCGGCCAGTTTTTCGCGCGTCTGACCGAGCCGACTGGCATCCACCTCGCGCACAAGGAAGAAATGCGGAACGGTGGTCCAGCTTTGCGTGGTGCGCTCCGCCATCAACCGGCCGATGGCGGTGAACGATTCGATTTTCGCGCCGCAGGGTGGTCCGACAACGCTCGGTGCCACCACCAAGGATTTTGCCGCGGCCTCGACATCCGATGCGAGAATTTCTCCGTCGGCGCCTGAACCTCGGACTGTGTCGAGATTGACATGAAGTTCCTTTGCGAGGCGGCGCGCTTTAGGCGAAATCTTCAGCCTGGCACCTGCGGTCGCGGCATTTGCGGACGGAGCAACTGATTCTGCGGCTCTTGCTGCGGGTGTGGTTGCGCTGGGGACTACAACAGGAGGCGCCTCATCTACGGGGGCAGATTCGCCCTGGTCCACAATCCAGGCAATCGTTCGCCCTACGGCGATGACGTCGCCTTCCTTCGCCTGCACGCCGGCCAAAAAACCGTCCGCAAGTGCTTCCACTTCCACGACGGCTTTGTCGGTCTCGACTTCGAGCAAAGTCTCGCCCTTGGCAACCGCCTCGCCCTCTTTTTTGCGCCAGGAAACCAGTTTGCCAGTTTCCTGGGTCAGTTCGAGTGCGGGCATAACAACACTGATGGCCATGATTCCTCGGAAAAAAACTGAGTGCTTAGTCCGTAGCGCCGACTCGCTCAATTTTGGCGCTGGCCTCGACCATTTCCTTAACGCGCTTGCTGGGCGCCGCTTCGGATTCGCGCGTCGTGGACATCGGCCCGTTCACGGTGAAATAGTGCGCGCCCGCCACCATCAATTGTTCCGCCGGGAAACGCGTGATGACCTCGTGGCCGGTTTCGGTTACCACAATTTCCTCTTCTATGCGGGCCGCAGCCCATCCATCGGTGGAAGGCCAGAAAGTTTCCAGTGCGAATACCATTCCGGGCTTGATCTCGTAGGGATGATCCAGCGACACCAAGCGGCTGATGACCGGCTTTTCCCAGATTGCCAGGCCGATGCCGTGGCCGTACTGCAGAGCGAATGCCGCTTCTTCGTTGGGGAATCCAAATTCCTGCGCCTTTGGCCACAGCGCCGCGATTTCGCCGGTGGTGCGGCCGGGGCGCACCAGAGAAATCGCCGCGTCCAGGTACTCGCGGCATCGTTTGTAGGCATCAATCATCGCGTGCGATGCGTACCCGATCGTGAAGCAGCGGTAATAGCAAGTCCGGTAGCCCATGTAGGAATGAAGAATGTCGTAGTACACGGGATCGCCGGGACGCAGCACCCGGTCTGAAAATACGTGCGGATGTGGATTGCATCGTTCGCCGGAAATAGCGTTCACCGCTTCGACATATTCGGAACCCAAGTCGTACAGAACCTTGCTGACCAACCCAACGGCTTCATTTTCGCGCATGCCGGGCTTCATCGCGCGGTAGAGTTCGTCGTAGGCTGCATCCACCATCATCGCCGAAGTATTGAGCAGCGCGATTTCGTCGCGCGTCTTGATGACGCGAGCGTCGGACAGGAGCTGCTGGCCATCCACGATCTCGATTCCTTCGCGCTGCAGCGCAAAGAGAATCGGCGGCTCGATGATGTCCACTCCCAGAGGTTCGTGCAGCAAGCCATGCTCTTCGAGTTCGATGCGTATTTTTTTCGCGACGTCTTCGGCGCGGCCCATCTCAGGCGCCATCGCGCCGCGCAGCAGGGGAATGCCCGCGCGCGAGCGTTCGCCGAGCCAGGGGCAATGCAACTGATGATGTTTGGCGGCGGAGCCGAAGTCCCAGAGAATTGGCTCGCTCTTCCGCGTGAGCAGCGTGAAGCGGCTCATTTTGTCCTGTGCCCAGGAACCGATGTGCGTGGACGTGATGTAGCGCACGTTGTTCATGTCAAAGCACAGGATCGCTCCCATTTCCGACTTCGCCAGCAGATCCTTCACGCGCTGGAGACGTTCCGTGCGCAGCCGATTGAAGTCAATGCGCTGTTCCCAATCGACCGCCATTGTTCCATGCGTTGCTAACGCCATGGCATCCCTCCTGAAACTACGAAATCAAGACCGGCCGCAAAGTTTCATGGCTGCGCCGAAAACTGTTTTCCCGGTGGGCACTGTTAGGTCTTCCAGTGGCGGCGAGAATGGGATGGGGACGTGCATCGCGCCCATGCGCTTCACTGGGCCGTCCAGGTAATGAAACGCGCCTTCGGCGATGGTAGCCGCAATTTCCGCCGCGACACCATAGCGGCCGTACCCTTCATCGATCACGATCGCGCGCGATGTTTTTTTCGCGGACTCAATCAAGGTGTGTTCATCGAGCGGCCAAGTCGTTCGCGGGTCCACAACCTCCGCACTGATTCCGGCCTGCTCGAGCAAGGCTGCCGCTTCCAGCGCGACCTGCACCATGCTGCTGGTGCCGACCAGGGTGATGTCCGTTCCCAGCCGCTTGATGTCCGCGACGCCGAGCGGGATCGTGTATTCGGCTTCGGGCACCGGCCCTTTCAGCTTGAAGCTCATCTTGTCTTCGAAAAAAATCACCGGGTTATCATCGCGGATCGCGCTTTTCAGCAGGCCTTTTGCGTCGTACGGCGTAGAGGGCAACACCACTTTCAATCCGGGAATATGGCTGAACCAGGCGTGCAGTGATTGCGAATGTTGCGCCGCGGAGCGCCGCGCCGCGCCCAAGGTGGTACGCATCACCATGGGAACTTTCCACTTTCCACCCGACATGTAATGCACTTTCGCGGCTTGATTGGCCATCTGATCCATGGTCAGCGTGATGAAATCACCGAACATGATGTCCACGACGGGACGCAAACCGGTCATCGCCGCGCCCACGCCCACTCCGGTAAATCCGGCTTCTGAAATCGGCGTGTCCACAACTCGCGAGGTGCCGAATTCGTCCACAAGTCCGGAGAGGACTTTGAATGGCGTGCCTGCTTCGGCCACGTCTTCGCCCATAATAAATACTCGCGAATCGCGCCGCATTTCCTCTGCCAGCGCTTCGCGGACGGCTTCCGCAAAAGTTATTTCACGAATTCCGGGCTCAGGCATACACGTCCTGATCCACTTCGTCGGCGCCAGGGTATGGCGCCGCGACGGCGAATTTCACGGCCTTATCCATCTCAGCTCTTAGTTCGGTATCAATCGCGCTGAGGGTGTCGGCGTCGGCGTGCTTCTGTGTTTTCAGCCAGGCGGCGAAATTCGTGATCGGATCGCTCTCCGCCAACCATTGCTGCTCTTCTTTCTTGGAGCGGTAATATTCACGATTGATATCGCCGACGTGATGCCCGCGGTAACGGTACGTGTTGCAGAGCAGAAATGCTGGCCCTTCGCCGCGACGGGCGCGCTCGGTGAGGCTGCTGGCGACGGCGTGTACCGCGCGGACGTCCTGTCCATCCACTGTTTCCGCGCGCACTCCGAAGGCGCTGGCTCGCGCAGCAATATTTCCCGCCGTAATTTCTGAAAAATGCGTGTATTCGGTGTACAGATTGTTTTCGCACACGTAAATCACCGGTAATTTCCACAGCTGTGCCAGGTTCAGGCATTCGTACAGCACGCCTTGGCCGAGCGCGCCTTCGCCGAAGAAGCAAACAGCGACTTGTCCCGTACTCAGGGTTTTGGCGGAGAGTGCGGCGCCGGTGGCAATGCCCACGCTTCCCGCAACGATCGCGTTCGCTCCCAGATTACCGGTAGCGGGATCGGCGATGTGCATCGAACCGCCTTTTCCGCGGCAGTATCCGGCTACTTTTCCCAGCAGTTCGGCAAACATCAATTGCGGAGAGGCGCCTTTGGCCAGGCAGTGGCCATGGCCGCGATGCGTGCTGGTGACGTAATCATCGGGACGCAGGGCCTCGCAAACTCCGACCGCGATCGCTTCCTCGCCGATGTAAAGGTGTGCCAGCCCGGGCATCAACGCACGTGTGTACAATTCATTGACATTTTCTTCGAACAAACGGATCGCCATCATCTGCCGGTACATACGCAGCCACTTTTCCACGCCCACGCCGGCGTTGGTTCTGGCTGGATCAGAGACCGTTGTCATTTTGCCACTCCGGACATTCGTGCCAGCACTTCAAAAACCACCGCAAAATCCTGCTTCGCGAGTCCCATTCCCCGTGCCGCCGTCAAAAACTGGTTCGAGACGGCCGTGGTCGGCAGCGGCACGTCTAGAGCGCGTCCCATCTCGAGAGCAAGCAGCATGTCCTTCTGCATCATGTTCACGTCGAACCACGCTGCCGCCGGCATGGTCAGAACGAATGGGCCACGATATTTGATCATCGGCGACGCGACCGCGCTGTTGGTAAGCACATCCACTGCGACATGGCGCGCGATGCCGCTTTTTTCCGCAAGCAACACGCCTTCGCAAAACGCCATCATTTGCACCGCGAGGCTCAGGTTCGTCGCGATTTTCATCGCAAGCGCCAGGCCGTTGTCGCCAACGTAGGTTACTTTTGGTCCGATGTCGTCCAGGATCGGTTTCAGGCGCTCGAATGTCTCGCGGCGTCCTCCCACCATCACCGACAGCTTGCCTTCCTGCAGAGTGATCACGCTGCCGGAAACCGGCGCGTCAATCATGTCCGCGCCCTTTGCGCGGGCCTTGGCGGCGACGCTGCGGCTGTAGTGAGGACTCACCGTGCTCATGTCGATCAGAAATTTCCCCGGCGCAACTGCACTCAGAATTCCGTCGGGTCCTTCCATCACCGCGGCCAAGGCCTTTTCATTCGTCACCATCGAAAATGTGACGTCCGCTGCGGCGCACACTGCCTGCGGCGTCTCGCCCCACTTCATTGTTTGCCGGATCAACCGTTCCGCCTTGGCACGCGTGCGGTTGTACCCCGTAACGGTGTGTCCTTTGCTCAACAGACGGCTTACCATCTCGCTGCCCATCACGCCCAGCCCGACAAAACCTAAATTGGCCATTCCGGTGCCCGCCCTTATCTGGAGTTTGAATCGCGAACCGCGCCGCGACCCCGATGCGGGCGGGAATCTTCTCGGACCTGCTGCAGATGGTCGCGCATGGCCGCGCGGGAGGCTTCCGCGTCGCGCCGTTCGATGGCCGTTAGAATTCGCGCGTGATGATACTGGCCGCGCTGCGGTCCTCCGTCTTCGAAAAATATGCGAATTCGTTGTTCGCGCAGCAAGCCCACAATCGAATCCAGCAGCGACAGAATCAAGGGATTCTCGGCGGCCTCAGCTAGCGCCAAATGAAAATCCAGATCCGCTTCAATGTAGGCGTCGGGATCTTTCAGCGCTTCGTTCATCACCGTGAACGCTTCGCGCATTAGCACCAGCTGCGGTTCCTGAATCCGCGTCGCGGCCAGCGCCGCAATTTCCGGCTCTATAATCTGCCGCACCTCCGCCAGATTTTCCGAGCCCTCCGTCTGGTCAAACCGCATCATCAGGTTGATGGATTGCCGGACCGCTTCGGTCGTACCGTCAGTAATGAACGTTCCGCGCCCGGAATATGCCTCCACCAGGCCTTTTTCATGCAGCGCCTTGACGGCTTCGCGCACAGCGGTGCGACTCACGCCAAACTTCAACGCCAGTTCACGCTCGGAAGGCAGCTGATCTCCGGCCTTGAGCGTGCCTTTCAGGATCGAATCCTCGATTTGCTGCACGATCTGTTCGTAGAGGCGCGACGTCCGCACTACCTTGTACATATAGCCTCCTGCCCTAAAGTCACCGCGTGCCGGTGGTCAAACCGACATACCACATGCGGTTCCTACAAATCAAAGGTAGGGCGGCTCGCTTCTGCTGCCGACGCCTGCCAGCGGCTCCGCCACACTCTTATGCGCAAACGACTAAGCCCCTTCGATAGAAACGGTCTTTATATTCATGAACTCGCGAATTCCGAATGTCGCCAGCTCTCGCCCATGGCCGGAGCGTTTCACTCCGCCGAAAGGCAGCCGCGGGTCGGATGCGACCATGCGGTTGATGAAGACCATCCCCGATTCTAGGCCGTTGATGAATTTCTCGCGTTCGGCGGCGTCATTTGTCCATGCACTCGCTCCGAGGCCAAACGGACTGGAGTTCGCGATCCGAATCGCATCTTCCACACTGGTGGCGCGGAACAAGGACGCAACAGGTCCGAAGAGCTCGCCGCACGCCGCTGGAGATTCGTTGGGAATGTCGGCGAGTACGGTGGGCAGGTAATAATTCCCGGGCCGATCCAGCCGTTTCCCGCCGGTCAGCAATCGCGCTCCCGCTTGAATTGTTTTCTGCACGTCCGCGTCGAGCTCTTGCAGCGCGTCCGCGGAGGACAACGGCCCGACGTCGGTACTCTCGTCAAACGGATCTCCCACCTTCAGTGCTTCCATTTTCTTTACGAATAGCCGCTCGAATTCGTCGGCAATTTCTTCGGCGACGATAAATCTTTTCGCTGCGATGCAGGATTGGCCATTGTTGAGCACCCGCGCCTTTACGCCCACGCTGACAGCCCGCTCCAGATTGGCGCTCTTCATCACGATGAATGGATCGCTGCCGCCCAACTCCAGAACGACTTTCTTGATATCCGTCGCGGCGGCGACGCCCACCTGCACGCCCGCGCCTTCGCTGCCCGTCAGAGTCGCGGCTTTGATCCGCGGATCGGCGAGAATCTTCGCCACCTTGTTCGAGCCGATGAGCAATGTCTGGAAAACACCTTCCGGAAATCCCGCCCGCCGTAGCACGTCTTCAATCATCAGAGCCGATTGCGGCACGTTCGAGGCGTGTTTCAACAATCCCACATTTCCCGCCATCAGCGACGGCGCGATAAAGCGAAAAACCTGCCAGAAAGGAAAATTCCACGGCATCACGGCCAGAATCGGGCCCAGCGGGAGATAGCGCACAAAGCTCTTGCTCCCCGGAACGTCGGCCGCCTCATCCGCCAGAAACTTCTCGGCATGCTCGGCGTAGTAGCGGCACACCCAAGCGCATTTGACGGCCTCGTCCACCGCGGAGCGATAAGTCTTTCCCATTTCCGTGGTCATGATCCGCGCGAATTTCTCTTTGTCTGTTTCCAGAATTTCCGCGGCTTTTACCATCAACGCCGCGCGGCTGGCGAAGCTGGTCTTGCGGAACGCGCCAAAGGCGTCAACGGCGCGCTGCATTTTTTCTTCCAGCTGCGCATCGGAGATAGCCTCGAAGGTTTTCAGCACGACTCCGGTGGCTGGATTTGTGGTTGCGATGCTCATGACGCACTCCTCCGGGTGACTGATAGGGCACGAACGCAAATTGCTGCGCGAGGAGAACATTCGCACGAAACTGTGGAAAAAGCGGAAAGAAACGTGGAAATAAACAAGGTTTGAGCGCCAGGTGACATTTGGTATAGCCATCATACCACATATTTGCAGATTCATTCGATAAAAATTACCTTGACATGGCAAATCGTTGGGTGGTAGGGCTGTCATACCACATAGGGCGTTCTAGCGCCTTTTGGCATAGGGGTGGGGAAAAACATGGATATGCAATGGCTACTGAGGGGCTCGCGCGTACACCCGTTCTGGGAAAGATTCACTCGTGCTCTGATGATCTTCTTGAGCGTGCTCGTACTTTCCGGCCCTGTGTTTTCCCAATCTTCGATGGGTCAATTGCTCGGTGGCGTGAGCGACCAAAGTGGCGGCGTTGTCGTGGGCGCGACGGTGGAAATCACGGACGTCCAACGGGGGGTGAGCCGCAGCTTGACGACCGATGTGGCAGGCGAGTACTTGGCGCCAAATCTTGAACCCGGAAATTACAGGATTACCGTCACCAGGCCCGGCTTCAAGCGATTCGAGCGCACCAACGTTCAGCTCGAAGTAGGCACAGTCGTCCGCATCGACGTAGTGCTGCAGCCCGGAGACGCCACGCAGACGGTGGTTGTGAATGAAGAGGTGCCGCTGCTCAATACGACTACCGCGACGCTGGGTGGAACGCTGAGCAATGCCGAAATCACCGATCTTCCTCTCAATGGCCGCAATTACGAGAACCTCTTGCAGCTCCGTCCCGGTGTCATGCGCTACCCCGGCGGCGGATTTTCCACCACCAGCACGGATGGCTTGCGTGCGGAAGACAACGGCTATTTTGTGGATGGGCTTTTCAACAGCGAACCTTTTTCAGGCCAGAGCATCATCAACGGCGCAGGAATCGCGGGTGATTCCGCCACGATTCTTCCGATTGATGCCATCCAGGAATTCAACTTGATCGAAAATCCGCCCGCCGAATATGGCTGGAAGCCCGGAGCGATAGTGAACGTCGGTCTGAAATCAGGCACCAACGCCGTGCACGGCACCGCGTTCGCTTTCGGCCGCGACACCCCTCTGGACGCACGCAACTACTTCAATACAGTCGATCAGACAAAGCAGCCCCGCAACCTGGAACAGTTCGGCGGCACTGTCGGCGGCCCAATCATCAAAGACAAATTATTTTACTTCGGAGGGTATGAAGGCCAGCGCTACGTCGTCGGGAACGTCGGAACGATTTCGACTCCGGCAACCGTGGGATTGCCAACCCCTGCGGGGGGATCTGGTTGCACGTTTATCGCGTCGGGAGATTGCGCGAACAGTCTGGTGAATGCGATCCAGGATTTGCAAGCCGGCGGAATCCCCGTAAGCCCCGCCAGCCTGCAAATCGGCGGCTGCACTCTGGGGCCCCCCGTCACCTGCAACGGCACCGGCTTCCCCACGAATCTGGGTACCAACCCGGCCGGCACCACCACGATCAACTTCGGCCTGCCCAACAGCGTCAGTTCGGACAACGCTATTGCCAAAGTGGACTATCACCTCAATGACCGGAACACGATCAGTGGGCGGTATTTTTATGGCGACAATAACGGGACCGTGAGTGATGCAAGCGAACTCCAGACGGCATGGCTGACTCAAATCCATACGCGGGCGCAAGTGGTTGGCGTCAACTGGACCTATGTTCCCAATTCACAGTGGGTCAACGAAGCCCGCTTCGGTTACAACCGCCTGTACCAGCCGACATTTACCAACGATCACACCAAACCCGCAAGCGACTACGGGTTGGATACCGGAGTAACCAATCCGCTCTATGGCGGATTGCCGCGCATCAACATCGCTCCTTTCTATATTTTCCCCCAAGAATTGGGCGGATTTAACTGGCCCAAAGTGCAAGGACCGGACACGCGAACGCAGTTCGTGGACCATATTTCAAGGATTATCGGCAAGCACGCCATCAAGTTTGGCGGAGAGGTTCACCGCGACACTTTTTCAGGCGGGGCATATGGCGGAGCGCGCGGCAGAATCAAATTCGGATTCAACTCGGCGGATTTTCCATTCGGCACAGCCACCTCTCTGGAAGCTTATTTCGCTGGATTTCCCGACTCCGCCACCTTGCTCGTCGGCGATCCCACCCGCCACATCCACAATTGGGGCATCGCCGGATTCATTCAGGATGACTGGCACGCTACCAGGACCCTCACCTTCAATTTGGGCCTGCGCTACGAGATCAACACGGTCGTGAAAGAACAGAACAACTTGCTGGGTAATTTCAGCCCGACGGCTGGCCTCCAGCAGGTGGGCCAGCAGATCAGCGAACCCTACCACCCCGATTACAACAATTTCGGCCCGAGATTGGGCGTCGCATGGGATCCATTCGCTAACGGCAAGACCGTGATCCGCGCGGGTTTCGGAATCATCTACGAAACGATCAACTGGGAATCCTTCCTCGCGCTCAACAATTCGTTGGGCATCAGCACGATCCCCACCGGCGCAATGGGCGTCGGCCCCGGCGGAACGCAGGGAACCGGATCGATCGCCGTCGGAACCGTGAACCTCAGTCCGGGCCCGGGCGGCCTGAACTGGAACGGTCCGGGCACAGTTTTCCCGACCACTCCGTTGACCTGTAACGCCGGCAGCCCGTGCTCCATCATGGGCATTGATCCGAATCTCAGCTCGCCCTACGTCTACAACTGGACCCTAAACGTTCAGCGCGCCATCACCAACAATGTTTCGCTCGAGGTAGCTTACGTCGGCAATCACGGAGCAAGTCTGGCTAGTATCCGCGATCTTAACCAGGCCGCTGAAGGCTCCGGTTGGACGCCCTTGGCAATCGCAACCTGCCAGGCTTCCGCTCCCGCGTTCAATAACTGCGCGAGCGATGGCGGCGCCGAGCAGGCGGCTCGGCCTTTCAACCTTGCATTCCCGTTCTTGCAGAATATCTACCAGATGAGTAATGGCTACAGGTCGAACTACAACGGCCTGCAAGCGACACTCACCGGCCGCGAATATCATCATTTCACCTTCGTCGCCGGGTACACCTACTCGCATTCGCTCGACAATGTGGGCGCGAATTGGGACTTCGGCGCTGGATTGGGCTTGCCATCTGACAGCACCCACCCGGGTCGGGAATACGCCAGCAGCGATTTTGACATCAGAAATCGCGGCACGCTCACGATCACCTATGCGGTTCCCGGCCGTGATGGATATGCGCAGATGCTGAAAGGATGGGAACTAAACTCGATCGTCACCCTCGACAGTCCCCAACCCTTTGGCGTGATGGATGCTGGAACCGACGTTAGCGGCACTGGTGCACTGAACGACCGCTGGAATTTCTTCGGCAGCCCCTCCGACTTCACGTCTTCGGCGACTGGAATTCCTTATTTTGGGAGCCAGTCAAATCCGGCTTGCGTCGCCAAGGCTCTCACGCTCGATGGTGGCAATCCAACGGGCTTGAATAGCACCGCGCTCGGTGCGTTCGGCTGCTACGCCAATGGCAATTCGATTATGCTGCCTCCCGCGCTCGGGACCTTTGGCACCATGGGCCGCAATATCTTTCGCGACACGGGATTCCGTAACTGGGACTTCTCCGTCGCGAAGACGTGGAAATTCCAAGAACGCTTCAGTGCCCAATTCCGTGCGGAATTTTTCAATATTCTAAACCACCCGAACATTGCAAATCCGTTTGGCGGCCAGAACGGCTGGGCACACAACGATCCTTCCACCCAATCATTTGGCTGTGGATGCGCTACACCTGACGTTGCCGCCTCTAATCCAGTGATTGGCTCCGGTGGTAGCCGGGCGATCCAGTTGGGCTTGAAACTGATCTTTTAACTCGCGCGACTGACGGCGGCAAATGGGAGCCAGCGTACTTCCCGGCTCCCATTCAATTCGGAAATCACTGCAGTCCGATCCTGCTGAGCTGTGAAACCACAAAAGGGGCCCCGGCTGATGCGAAGTACGGTTACCGTCCTCATTACCAGAATTTGTGCCGCCGCTTTCGCAATTTTGCTTGTTGTCTCGGTGCCGGCGACAAACGCTCAACAGGTACGCCCCGAACGCACCATCGAAGAAATCAAAGCCGAAGCGATCACCCGCGCAGAAAACGGACAGTATCCCTGCATCGGCCAAAACCCTGACGACCTGCGCGAAGCATTTGCCTCGATCAAGACGCGCGACCCGGACGAATGGGCCGCAGCATTCATCGCCGTCGGCGATAAGTGGATGGCCCAAGCAAACTCGCTCGAAAAGAGCGATCCCGCCAAAGCCAACGCGGACTACATCCGCGCTTGGCGCGTTTATTCGTTCGGACGTTGGCCCGTGCCGTCTTCTCCCGGCAAACAGCGCTCCTACCAGAAAGCTCTCGAAGCATTTCGTGCGCACACGAAATTCTGGGACCCACCAATGGAAGTGGTGCACATCCCCTTCGAAGGCAAAGAAATCATCGGCTATCTGCGCTTTCCCAAGAACGCCACGGGCCCTGTGCCGATGGTGATTGCAATCAACGGCCTCGACAGCCGCAAAGAGGATCTCTCTGAAAGTTTTTCAGCTGTGTTGCCGTTCGGAATCGGATATATCGCCGTGGATGGTCCGGGCACCGGTCAAGCTCCGATCAAGGCCAGCCCCACTGCAGACCGTATGCTGTCGCGCGTGATTGATTACGTGTACAGCCGCCCGGAAGTGGATAAATCCAGAGTGGAATTTCACGGCGTCAGTTGGGGCGCTTATTGGGGCACTAAGATGGCCATTCTCGAAAAAAGCCGTTTGAAGGCCGTCAGCGTGCAATCGCCGCCGATTCACGACACGTTTCAGAAGGAATTCGTGTTGAACGGTTTGCAGGGCAACCGCGAATATTTATTCGATCAATTGCCCGCGATGATGTCCATTTTTGATAATGTGAACAATCTCGACCAACTACTGGAGATTTTCCCGAAGATGTCTCTGGTGACCCAGGGACTCATCGGCCAACCGACTGCGCCGATGCTCATCTTGTCCGGCGTGCTCGATACGCAGGTACCGATTTCCGACACGTATCGCCTGTTGAGCTCGGGAGACGTGCCCAAAACCGGATGGATCAATCCGCATGGCGGGCACTTGGGGCGACAGAAAGGCGTGTGGCCCGATCCGGTGATGTTTCAGGGAGTGATCGTGCCCTGGATTGTGCATGCTTTGGATGGGGCGCCGACTAAGTAGAGCGCAAAGACGCCCCTTACCAAGTTCGCTGCCGCGAATCATCGAGCGACGGCCACGAAGAACACTCTTGGCACGGAGACGTTCTTCGAGCTGTCGCTCGCTTTCCAGCCGTGCAAACCCGATTCAAACTCAATCAGCTCTCACTTGCCGTAAACAAGGAGTGTAAACGTGTCCGGAATAATCGCCGGACGTGGGTGCGGATGTTCCGGCGTGGCGGCCGGGGTCTCGCCGAATTCCGCAGTGACCGTATAGACGGTGTGGGTAGCGTAGTCGAGGGCCATGGTGCGCGCGCCGCGTTGCGTCTGGATCATTTCCACCGGTGAAAATTTTGTGGGCGAATCTTCGTGCGCGATAGTGATAGTCCCATCGCCGCAGGACGCGAACGCGTAACCGGTTACGGGGTCAAAGCGGTTTGCGTCCACGCCCTGGCCGATGGGAACGGTGCCGAGGACCTTGCCGGAGTTGCCGTCAACGAAGGTCATGAGCTTGTTGTGGCAGCCCACCACCAGGATTTCGTGCGCGGCATCAATTGCCAGGCCGGAGGGAGACTCGCAAGGCGCCAGAGGCCAGGTATTTTCGATTTTTAGCGTTTTGGCGTCGAATTTGACGAGGGCGCTCTTGTCCTCGAGATTCACGAAGATTTTGCCGTGGCCGTCGCTGGCACCGAACTCCGGGCCGCCGCCGAGAGGAAACGTCCCGACCAGTGTTCCGGAAGCTGCGTCAATGGCCGAGGCAGTGTTTGCATCGCCGTTAAAAGTGAAGACACGTTTGGAGAAAGGATCGTAGATGACGGCATCTGTATCCTTGTCTGTCTTGGCGTGGCCGATGACCTTGAGTGAACTGAGGTCGAAGATCGTGGAATCGGACGTGCGGCCGTTGGTGGTGAAACCTTTGTTGAATTCATCGGCGAGCGCGATGCCGTGGACACCCTGCGTATCCGGAATGTCTCCGATGATTTTGCCTTGCTCGGGATCCACCACGATGACGTGCGTGCCGCGCGAAATGAACAAGCGATGCGTCGCAGCATCCACTTCCAGATAGTCCCAGCCGCCCGCCCCGCCCAGTTTCACGTTCTTGATCAGATGATAGCCGGACGCGCCGCCGGATTGGGCAGCCGCGCGGAGATAGGCACTAAGCATCAGGGAACACAGGAGCAGCGCGAGCAAAGCGCCAGCGATTTTCTTGCGCATGAATTCCTCCAAAAAACTAAAGGGAGCAGCTCAGTCCCGGGTGCGAACCATGTCATACGCAAGTTAAACGCAGGATAAATAGCAAGCGGCGGAAGGTTTTGGCAAACCAGGCAGTTCCGCCCGGAGTTTGAAACAGAATTGGCCGGTTGCAGTATGATGTCGCGATGCGCCTCCTGGTTGTGGAAGATGACCCCGGTGTTCTGCGCTTCGTCTTAAAAGGACTGCGCGAGCAAGCCTACGCGGTAGACACCGCAACCACCGGCGATGACGCCCTGTACCAGTCGGAAATCAACACCTACGATCTGATAATCCTGGACGTCCTGATTCCAGGACCCGACGGTTTCGCCGTGTGCAAAGCGATTCGAGCCACAGGCAATCGCGTGCCCATTCTGATGCTCACCGCGCTCGACGGGGTCGAGGATCGCATCACGGGTCTCGATGTAGGCGCCGACGATTACCTGGCCAAGCCATTCGCCTTTCGCGAATTGCTCGCGCGTCTCCGCGCCCTGTTGCGCCGTTCCGGTGAACTTCGGCCTACGAATATCACCGTTGCGGACCTTGTCCTAAATACCGCCAGCCAGTCGGTAACGCGCGCCGGCCGCCGCATCTCGCTCACCACCAAGGAATACGCGCTGATGGAATTTCTCGCGCGTCACGTGGGCCAAGTAGTGGGGCGCGCCGCAATTGCCGAGCATGTTTGGGACGAATCCTTCGACCCGTTTTCGAACTTGATTGAGGTCTACGTCAACCGCTTGCGGCGCAAGATTGACGCGGATTCGAAGGTGCCGCTTCTGCATACACGGCGCGGCGCGGGCTACCTCTTCGGACCTCAAGAAGAAAGTGCGCTCGGCGATGACCTCGCGGACCGTCGCGTGCCAAGACCCGGAAAGAGGAAATCGAATCCGGTGAGCGGGAAGAACCATGCTTGATACACTGCGTGCGCGGCTGACTCTGTGGTACTCCGTTGTTTTGGCTATTTTACTGCTGCTTTTCAGCCTCACCAGTTACTTGCTGTTTTCCCGGGCTGCGGATCGCCACACCGACGCTGATCTGGCCGAACTCGCCAATTCCTTTCTCGTGACGCTGCAGGACGAAATGCGGGACCCCGACAATGCCGGTGTCCTGCAGTCCGCCGCGCGGCAAACGATGCTCGAACACCGGGTGCGAGACAATATTTTTTTCATCGTGGACGCAGGCGGAAAAGTTGTGGCTAGCTCTGGGGACGTGCCGTCTTCCAGCGGATCTGTGGAAACGATGGTTGCGCGCGCGCAGGCTTCTGCAGGCTTCCGCAGTTTTGTGCTATCGATCTCGCAATCGAATCACAGTTACCAGACCATCGCGGGGGAAAAAGGCGGCTTTCGGGCCTACGCTCGGGAATTCACCGCGGACGGCAGCGCCTGGTCGCTCTTGATTCTTCGCTCCCTCCATCCTCAGCGCGAGCTCCTGGAACAAATTCGTTTGGCGTTCGCTTGGCTGATTCCGTTGGGCGTGCTGCTAGCAGGCATCGGCGGATATTTTCTGGCGAGAAAAAGTCTCGCGCCAGTTGCCGCTATGGGCGCGCAAGTGGAGCGGATTAGCGCGGCAAATCTGCACGAACGGCTGGATGTTCGGAACGCGAACGACGAGCTCGGCCGCTTGGCTCGCACTTTTAATGAATTGTTGGACCGTCTGGATCGGTCATTTGAGCGGCAGCGGCGGTTCGTTTCTGATGCTTCGCACGAGCTGCGCACACCTATCTCTATCCTGCGTGGTGAGGCGGAGGTGGCATTGTCGCAACCCTCCAGGCCGCCTGAGGAGTACCGCGAATCGCTCGCCGTGCTGCAGCATGAGGCAGAGCGTCTGTCCAATATCGTCGAGGACCTGTTTACCTTGACGCGCGCGGACGCCGGGGAATACAGACTCACCCGGAGCGACTTTTACCTGGACGAACTCGCAGCCGACTGCGTGCGCGCTACGCGCGCTCTGGCTCAGGCCAAGAACATAACGTTGTCGGTTGTGGCGGCGCATGAAATGCGCGTTCGCGCGGATGAAGACCTGCTGCGCCGGATGATCCTGAATCTGCTGGACAATGCAATTAAGTACACGCCCGCGGGCGGAAATGTTTCTGTCACATGCGACTCCACGCCGGATGGTTACGAACTGAGCGTGACGGACAGTGGCCCGGGCATTCCCATTGCGATGCAATCCCGGATTTTTGAACGATTTTTCCGAGTCGATAAAGCCCGCTCCCGATCCGGCCAAGACCGCGGAGCGGGTTTGGGCCTTGCCATTGCGCGCTGGATTGCCGAGGCCCACTTGGGCCGAATTGAATTGGTGCGCTCTGACGCCGCAGGCAGCGCCTTCAAGGTGTACATACCGGCATCCGGCGAAATTTTGTCTCCTGCGGACTCCTCCCGTTAATCCTGCGTTTATCTGCTCATCTTTAATCTGCGTGTTGACGACGTGGCGGCAATGAGTGTCGTGATTGCTGCCTCTATTGTCACGAGAGAATCGTGAAGGCTAACAAGCTGCGAAATATCCTCTGGATTTGTCTGTTGGCGGCTTCGTTTCCGTGGTCTGCGCGCGGGGCCCAACAGTCGGAAAATTTATCCGCCAAGCCGACCGCTGCGGCTCCGCAACAGTCAGCGACGCCCGCGGATCCGACGCTGCGCCTGACCTTGGATGACGCGCTGCTACGCGCACGTCAGAACAACCCACAATTCCAGGCGGCGCTCGCGGAGGCGCAGATCGCTCGCGAAGATACCAAACAGGCCAAAGACGCGCTGCTGCCGACGCTCACTTATAACAACGAGATGCTTTATACCCAGGGAAATGGAACGGGCAGCGTGCGCTACATTGCCAACAACGCGGTGCACGAATACATCAGCCAAGGAAATGTGCACGAAGTTCTGGGTGCAGCGGGGATCTATCAGGTTCGGCGAGCATCGGCCGGCGCGGCGCTAGCGCGTGCCCGCGCCGAAATTGCCTCGCGCGGTCTGGTCGTTACGGTAGTGCAAAGCTATTTCGGCGCGCTGGCGGCGCAGAGTAAGGCAAACGTCGCACAAAAGGCCGCCGATGAAGGCGAGCAATTCCTGAAGCTGACGCAAGACCTGGAACGCGGCGGCGAAGTGGCGCATTCGGACGTGATCAAGGCGGAACTGCAGGCGCAAGAACGCCGGCGCCAGCTTCAGGAAGCGCTTCTCGCGTTGCTCAATGCGCGCCTGGATCTCGCGGTATTGCTCTTTCCGGATTTTAGCGATCGCTTTGCATTGGCCGACGAACTCCACGCGAGCATACCGCTACCCATGCTCGGGGAAGTCCAGCAACAGGCGAGCAACGAAAATCCCGACGTTCGCGCCGCCCTGGCCTCGGTGGAGCAGGCGAAGGATGACGTTGGCGTCGAGCGCGCAGCTTATTTGCCATCGCTTAGCCTGGACTACTTCTATGGCATCGATGCGGCCCAATTCGCGACCAATGGCATTTTCGATAATCGGAGCGTTCCCAATCTGGGGTCGTCCGCAGCCGCTTCGCTCAACATTCCGATCTGGAATTGGGGCGCCACCCAAAGCCGCGTGAAGCAGGCGCAGATCCGCCGCGCTCAGTCGGCGCGCGAGCTTTCGTTCGCGCAGCGCAAGCTCCTGGCGGAGATTCAATCGCTCTACAACGAAGCGGAGACGGCGCTTGACCAACTGGCGGGGCTGCAGCGGTCTGCAGACCTTGCAGCAGAAAGCCTGAAACTGACGACGCTGCGATACAAGGGCGGCGAAGCCACAGTGCTGGAAGTTGTTGACGCGCAGACCACGTTTGCGCTGGCCGCCAACGGCTATGAGGATGGGGCAGTGCGCTACCGGGTCGCCTTGGCAAATCTTCAAACCCTAACCGGAGTCATGTCCACGCGATGAAACTCAAGGTTCATCACCCGCGAACCACGCGCTGGCGCCCTCGGCTCATCGGTCCCTGGTTCATCACGCTGTTGTGGTTGGCCGGCTGTGGTGCGTCTGAGAAAGACAAAGCGCCGGTCGTGAATGTCGAAGTAACGTCTGCTCGCCGCGCGCCGATCTCGGAAAGCATAGCAGCCGAAGCGCTGGTGTTTCCGCTGCGCCAGGCCATCATCACCCCTAAGATCACTTCGACCATAAAGACATTCTTGGTGCAGCGTGGCTCGCGCGTGCAACAGGGGCAGCTGCTCGCCGTGCTTGAAAATGCAGACCTCGCCGCCGCTTCGGAGCAGAGCAAGGGCGAATTCGAACAGGCTGAAGCAGGTTACGCCTCGACCACCGGCGCGAGCTTGCCCGAGCAAATACAGAAAGCGGAGCTGGACGCCGCATCGGCCAAAGCCGCGTTCGACGCACAGCAGAAAATGTATGACAGCCGCAAGGAATTGTTCGATCAGGGAGCGTTGCCGCGACGTGATCTCGACTCGGCTGAAGTCGCGCTCGCGCAGGCGCGCAGCCAGCACCAGCAGGCTGCCAAGCAGCTTGATGACCTGCAGCGAATCGGGCGAGGGCTGGCGCTGAAATCCGCCACCGGCCAGCTTGCCGCGGCAAAGGGAAAATATCTCGGCGCGCAGGCGCAGTTGAGCTACTCCGAAATCCACAGTCCGATTGACGGTGTGATCACTGACCGACCACTGTTTCCCGGCGAACTGGCCGCTGCTAATCAGCCGCTGCTGACCGTCATGGACACCTCGAGGCTGATTGCCAAAGCTCACATCGCGGCGGCGCAAGCAGCGCTGTTGAAGACGGGTGATCCGGTTCAAATCAAAGTGCCCGGCAACGATCCCGATGTTGAGGGACGTGTCACACTGGTCAGTCCTGCGCTCGATCCCGGCAGCACCACCATCGAAGTATGGGTGGAAGCTTCCAAGCCCAATTCCGCCCTCAAGCCGGGCATGACAGTCACCCTCGCTATCACTGCGCGTACCGTAAATGACGCAATCGTTGTTCCCGCTGCGGCCTTGCAGAAAAACGCCGACAATGTGCAGTACGTTCTGGTCGCTGGCGCGGACCAAGTGGCGCATGCACGAAACGTCGAGACCGGAATCCGCACGACGGACGCAGTGCAAATCGTTTCGGGCGTGAATGAGGGCGACGCCGTGATTACTTCTGGCGGATACGGCTTACCGGACGGAACAGCCGTAAAAATCGTAACTACAAGACCAGCCGAGCCGCCTGCGGAGAAGCAATGACCGGGATGGAGGCCCCTCCTCCTCGCAATAGCTCTAGCGAAAACGTGGCTTCCTTGTCGTTGCCGTGGTTTCAGCGGCTATCGCGTCCAATCCTGTTTATGGTCGCGAGCCTGGCGCTGGTGGGGGCGTACCTCGCATTCACTATTCCAGTCTCCGTTTTTCCAGAGACGGATTTTCCGCGCATCGTCATCGGAGTGGACAACGGTGTCACGCCGATCGATCAGATGCTGGTGACCATCACGCGTCCGATCGAAGAAGCGGTGAACGCGGTGCCCGGGCTGCAGCGCGTTGTCTCTACTACCAGCCGCGGTTCTGCCGACGTGGACCTTTTTTTCGATTGGAACAGCGATATGGTGTTGACGCTGCAACGCGTCGATGCCGTGGTCGCCAGGCTGCAGGCCGAGCTTCCGCCAACCGCGCGAATCCAGACACATCGTCTGACGTTCGCCACGTTCCCGATTATTGGCTATAGCCTGACCTCCGATCAGCTACCGCAAGACAGGCTTTGGGAAATCGCTACTTATGACATCAAGCCGCGCATCAATCGGCTGGACGGAGTCGCCTCTGTCTTGATTCAAGGCGGCAGAGTGCCGGAATTCCAGGTGACGCCGGACCCCGCACGATTGCTGGCCAGCAACATTACCGTAACGGATATCCTGGAAGCCATTCGCCGCACCAACCTGATTGATTCGCCGGGCTTGCTGCAGCACGACCACGAACTCGTCTTGGGACTGGTGAGCGGCCAGGTGCACACACCGGAGCAAATCGGCCAAATCGTTGTGAAAACTTCCGCCGCAGGCGTGCCGATTCGCGTTGGCGACATCGCCTCGGTGGCGCCGTCTGTCGCGCCGGTTTACACCGTGGTCACTGCGAACGGGAAGGCCGCAGTGCTCCTGAGCATCAATCGCCAGCCGGACAGCAACACGCTATCCGTGGCGGACGCAGTGCACAGCGAAATCGCCGAGCTGCAAAAGACGCTACCCTCCGGCGTGCACCTGGAGCCGTTTTACGACCAGTCCATCATCGTTCACGATTCCATCGCTAGCGTGCGCGATGCAGTACTCCTCGGTGTGCTGCTTTCGTCGGCAATCTTGGTTCTGTTCCTGCGCGACTGGGGCACCTCTCTGGTCGCGGGCCTGGTGATTCCTGTGACGCTTCTGCTGACTTGCGTCGTGCTCAAAATGACGGGCCAGAGCTTCAACCTGATGACCCTCGGGGGATTGGCAGCTGCGGTCGGCCTGGTGATTGACGATGCCATCGTCATTCTCGAAAACATCGTGCTGCACAGAGACGCGGGCGAGGACCGTCTGCAGTCCATCCAGCAAGCGTTGCGCGAGATGACGATTCCGCTGGTGGGTTCGACGATCACACCTATCGTGGTCTTCTTGCCTTTGATTTCAGTTACCGGAGTGACCGGCAGTTTCTTTCGCGCTCTGGCCATCACCATGACGGTCGCGCTGTTCAGCTCTCTGGTGTTGGCGCTGCTCTGGACGCCCACGCTCAGCCAATTTCTCATTCGCAAGAAATCGGGCGTGGAAAAACCATCCGGACTTGGGATGAGCGCGGCCGAGGGCGTTAGCGCGGACCGGATCGCCCATCAAGCAGCGCCCAGCAGCGGTTTTTTCGGACGCCTGGTTCGTTTCTACGAGCGAATCATGCAGGGCGTGTTGCAGCGGCCCCTCATCCTGGTAGCCAGTTCACTGGTGGTCATCGTGCTTTCCATAGTGTGCTACCACTTCCTGGGCAGTGACTTGCTCCCCGCAATGGACGAAGGCGGTTTCATTCTGGACTACTACACTCCGCCGGGAAGTTCGCTCGCAGAGTCGAACCACATCCTCCAGCACATCGAGCAGATTCTCCGTGCGACCCCGGAAGTTGAGAACACCTCGCGTCGTACCGGGCTGCAACTGGGTTTGGCGGCTGTTACCGAAGCAAACCGCGGTGACTTTACCGTAAGACTGAAGCAGAAACGCGATCGCGGCATCGATGAAATAATTGACGACGTGCGCGCCAAGATCAAACAAACCGAACCAGCGGCCGACGTGGAGTTCGTTCAGGTCCTCCAGGACATGATCGGAGATCTGACCAGCGCGCCCGAGCCGGTGGTGATCAAAATGTTTTCCCAGGATCCGCAGTTGCTCTTGAAATCCGCCCCGCGTGTGGCCGCTGCCATCGGAAAAGTTCCTGGCGTTGTGGATGTGCTGGACGGAATCGAGAACACCATCAGCGGACCTGCGGTCACGTTTCAAGTGGATTCCGCGGTGTCGGCGCGTGCCGGATTCACGCCCGAGGAAATCGCCATCGACGCCTCCGCAATTCTGGAAGGCGAGCCTGCGGCGACGCCGGTAGTGCTGAACGACCGGGTCTACCCGATTCGCGTGCGCTTTCCGGAAGAAAACCGCGCTTCGCTCGATCGCATGACCAGCACGCTGCTGGCCAGTTCCACAGGCCGAACCGCCACGCTGGGATCTTTGTCAGCAATCACGAACGACCCCGGCCAGACCGAGATCCGTCGGGAAAATTTGCAGCGAGACGTAGAAGTGACGGCGCGACTGGAAGGTGTGGACTTGGGGCGTGGCGTTGCCGCGGTGCAGAAGGCCGTGCGCGATTTACAATTGCCTTCCTCGATTCGCCTCGAATACGGCGGCGCTTACCAGGAGCAGCAGAAGTCCTTCCACGATCTCTCGGTCGTTTTGTTCTTGGCGTTGCTGCTGCTGTTTATGGTGTTGCTCTTTGAGTTCCGCACTTTCTCGGCGCCTGCCGCCATTCTCGCCTCCGCCTTGCTCTCCACCTTCGGGGGTTTGCTCGCTCTTTTGGTTACCGCTACCACATTCAACGTCGCGTCTTTCATGGGCATGATCATGGTGATCGGCATCGTCACCAAGAACGGAATCCTGCTTCTGGACGCCGAGCAGCGCTTCCGTGCCATGGGTCTATCCCCGCGTGAGGCGATGATCCAGGCGGGACGCCGCCGTTTGCGCCCCATCTGTATGACCGCCCTCGCCACGATTGCCGGCATGTTGCCCTTGGCGCTGGCAATTGGCGCAGGCTCCCAGATGTTGAAGCCGCTGGCCATCGCTGTGATCGGCGGGCTGGCAAGCTCGATGCTACTGTCTCTGGTATTTACTCCAGCGATCCACTATTACCTGGGCGCAAGTGGATCGGCCGCCACTTAGGTTGTGGCAAGGACAATGCCCAGCGCGGCATCGCCTACGCCGACGGCGCGGCTCATTTCGCCTGCGCGAATGGCAAGCCCGAGAAGGGCAGCATCCTAGAGGCCGTCTACGCCGCCGGCAACCAAGCCGCTAAGCCGGTAGGCTCGGGATATTACGTGCTAAGCCTTAGGGCCGGCCAGTGTGCCGCCAAAAAAGCGGATGCTTACGGCTGCAGCTTCGATGCGAAGGGAGATCCAGGGAGTGCGGCGCGATTGCGCTCAACGACGCGACTGGCGAGGTGACCGGCGGCGTCCTCAACGAGACCAGCCGCAATCCCCCGTCACGTTTTTCCGCGCGGCGGTCAAATTCGGCCAGTTGTTTGCCGCTCGGGAGGCTTTTGGTCTGCCTGGACTGCGGATCTTCTGATTCACTTGGCAGAATACCGCTCACCGCAGTTGCTCCTGCGCAAGTCTGGAGTTGCTCGCCAGCAAAGACAGAAAGGAAGCTTCATGGCATACTTCCACCGCTGCAACTAATTCGGAATTACGGTGTGCTGAGTAGTTCTGGGCTTTCGGTCGGGGGATAGACATTAGGACTCCATTCCGTATTCTCGTGGTCGATGATTTTGTTCCATGGCGGAATTACCTGGCTGCGAAACTTGGGGAAAATCCCGCCTTGCAAGTTGTCGGATTCGCTTCCGACGGAGCAGAAGCGGTTCTGAAAGCAGTCGAACTGCATCCCGATCTAATTCTGATGGACGTGAGCCTGCCGGAACTGAGCGGCATCAAAGCTGCCGAGAGAATTCGCGGACTTTCCCCCGAATCCAAGATTCTTTTCGTAAGCCAGAACCTTGATTTCGATGTAGCGCTGGCCGCTCTCGACGCGGGCGGATTTGGTTATGTTGTCAAGTCCGACGCTGAAGACGAACTGTTCACGGCGATGGAAGCGGTGATGTCGGGAAAAAGATTTGTAAGCGCCCTACTCGCCAGTCAGGATTTCGCCGGCGTTCTGGTTCCGCAAGTTCCAATTCAGCCCCGCACCGAAGAATGCAATGAATTATCGGGCCCGCCTTTAATGGGAAATCAGGCACTCAGCCCTGCCCACGAGGTTGAATTCTACGGCGATGACGAATCTTTTCTCATTCGCTGCACTCGTTTTATCGGAGTGGCTCTGGCAAATGGTGATGCCGTGGTAGTTATCATGACCCCCTCCCATCGCAATCGCCTCCGCCAGAAATTAGAGGCGGAAGGTTGCGACATTGCCGCAGCCATGGAACAGGGACGCTACCTTCCCGTGGAACCCTCGGACGTGCATGCTACTTTTCTCGTGAATGGCCAACCGGACTCGGCTCGATTTGTAAAAGCTGCGGGCGATCTCCTTGCGGCCGCCCTCCAAGCGGCTACGGGAAACCCTCCTCGCGTCTCAGTTTGTGGAGAATGTGCGTCCGTTTTGCACGCCGAAGGCAAAGCGGAAGCAGCTGTTGAGATGGAACGGGTATGGAACGAACTTGCTCACGCGTATAACATCGTTACTTTGTGCGGATATCACATCGCACGCTTTCGCAGCGAAGAGCAGCGTCCTACCTTGCAACGAATCTGCGCAGAACACTCCGCCGTTTATTCCCAGTAGGTCGCATTTTTTCTGGCCTGAGAATCGCGAGAGCGTCGCTCCTTGCTATTGGTGTGCGCTCTTCACGAGTGTGCCCACCCGTCGTTCGTCGCATTGCCGGACGTATGGGATCATTCGGCCGCTAACCGCGTTATCTCGACCGGTTCCCGAGGGGCGCGCCCCATCCAGGGAACGATACGTTAGGACTGCGTTACAAAGTTCACATAGATTTAATAGAAGATTCGCTCTTGGTTTACACGAAAGGCCGCACGGCAGCCCTACAGTGGCTTGGCGATTCATCCCAGCAGAATGGATTTGCGCAGCGTCCAAACCGCCAGGAGATAAAGATGAAAAACAAGCAGGGTAAAGCTGTGTTTCCGGATTTCGCGAACGCGAATTCCGGCCTCGCAGGGTCAATTCGGCAAGCACTGGCCATACTACTATCACTAAGCATCGTATTTTCTCCAGCTTTGGCAGCAGCTTCTGCTGCTCCCATAAGCCGGGCGTCCGCGAAGAGGGGTTCCTTGCGCGGTAGTCGAAGCGCGCGCTATTTCTCCGTTGGCAACGGCAGTGTAGGGAATAACGGATGCCAGCTGGGTACGAGTCACGGGACGGTCAACCATGTTGTTTACATTCAGTTCGACAACGTGCACTTCGAGCGCGACAATCCCAATGTTCCCTCCGACCTGGAACAGATGCCGCACCTGCTGAATTTTCTGAAGGGCAACGGCACTTTGCTGACCAACAGCCACACACCGTTGATTTCACATACTTCCGTTGACATCCTCACTTCGCTCACCGGCGTTTATGGCGACCGTCACGGCTCTCCAATCGGTAACAGTTTCGGCTACTACCCGCTGCCCGGAACCAGCACAGCTCCGGACCTATTCGACAGCACCTTCACTTATTGGACCGACCCAGTTAACAGCGCGACGCCTTCAGCGGATCCTCTGCCTATCATGCTAGCCGCGAACGGAGAGAACGCGCCGGCACCTTGGGTCGCCTACACCAGGGCGGGGTGCAACTTCGGCGCCGTTTCCATTGCCAACATGGAGTTCGAGAACATTACCAGTGACATCTTCAACGTGTTCCCCGATCCGACTTCACCTCAGAACATCGAGGCCAAGAGCGCTACGACGTCAGCCCTCAGGGCGCAGGCCGTAGCCGATTTCGAAGGCATCGCCGTCCACTGCGCGCAAGGCAGCGCCCTCTGCTCGAGTGCGAATGGCGGCGGACCGGACGCGCTGCCCCAGGAGCCGGGCGGCTATACCGGATTCAACGCCTTGTACGGTCACAAATATGTCGTGCCGGCCATTAACGGAGGAAGCGCCAGCCTGAACGATCTGGACGGCAACGTGATCACCGATGCCAGCACGCCGGCGAACATCGGGTTCCCGGGCTTTTCCGGGATTAACGCCGCGCAGACGCTGGCCTATGTGGCCACAATGCAGGAACAGGGCGTGCCCGTCACGTTTGCATACATTTCCGACGTCCACGACAATCCATCGAAGGTAAACCACAACGCGCCGGCGGCGTGCAGAACGGATCCGGAAACTGGCGGGCTGGGACCCGGCGACGTATGTCACAATGCCTTGGCGGCCTCCTACGACGAGGCTTTCGGCAAATTCTTCACACGCCTCAAGAACGACGGCATCGACCAGTCCAATACTTTGTTCGTGATTTGTTGCGAAGAACAGGACCACTTCGCCGGCGGACCGCCCACTCCGTCCAACTGCGACGGCGTGACTATACCGTGCACGTACGCAAAGCTGGGCGAAGTTGACGTTAATACCACAACCCTGCTAAACGCCCAGGATCCCAGCCTGGCCGGCACCGAGTTCGATATTCACTTCGATGTCGCTCCGGTTTTCTACATCGGGGGCGATCCGGCACAAAATGCTGCGATCACGCGGCAATATGAGCGCGACACCGGAAAGCTCACCGCCGTTAGCCCAATCACCGGTGCGACAGATAACTTGACTGCGGCGATGGCGGACCTGACGGAAATGAAACTGCTGCACATGGTCACCGCCGATCCACAGCGAAATCCGTCGTTCGTGATGTTCGGCAATCCCGACTATTTCTTCCAAACGACCGGTTCGCCTGCTGTTGCCGAGTCGCCCGCGTTCGCTTGGAACCACGGCGGAATCCAACCAGAAATCACCACGGTCTGGGTCGGATTCGTCGGCCCAGGCGTGAGCAATCGCGGGACGGACAGCGCAACCTTCGCTGACGAGACAGACTATCGCCCCACGATGCTGGCCTTGCTCGGTCTGCAGGACGAATATCAACACGAAGGACGCGTGCTCGCAGAAGAGATCGAGCCGTCGGCTCTTCCGTCTGCGGTGCGCGAGAGCGGGGCTGCATTCGTTGCGCTCGCCGCGGCGCTTAAACAAATCAACGCACCTCTGGGCCAGCTTGGTCAGGACAGTCTTAAGGTCTCGACCGTGGCCTTAAACGGCAGCGACCCCAACGATGCCACTTACATTCGGCTCGAAAGCCAACTCGCCGACATTACCGTCGCTCGCAACGCGATCGCCAGCCAGATGCTCGTTCTCCTGGAGAACGCAGAATTTAGCGGCCAGCCAATTCGCCAGCGAGATGCCGTGCCACTGATCGTGGAAGCCGATCTTTTGTTGGCTTACGTGCACCTGCTCGCGGAGGTCAGCACGCACGCGACGAGATAACGGACTGGTAGGGAGGGTCGTGAGGGCGCACAATAGTCCCCCCGGCCCTTCCTGCATTTTCGGCGGCTTCCAATAAATTACCGAACGGATAGGTTTGCTCTGAGCTCTTCCAGTTTACGCAGCGTGCGCCGTCGCCTGCCAGGCGAGAGGTTTTGGAAGAAGCGCGTCTTGCGGCTTCTTTTGGCCTCGCTTTCCGCCTTCTGTCTGGTTGCACTGCCTGCGCTGGCGCAGAGTATCGAGCAGGACATTTGTCCGCGTCCCGCCGTTGGAAGCCTTGTCCCCGAGCCCGCAGACCTGCGCAGTGAAAACGGCGTATTGAAGGTGGAATTGACGTACACAAACTTCCGCGACGCGCGAGGCCAAATGCACTACTGTTATCGCGACGGAAACGGAAGCCAGGCGCCGAACCTGCGCGTCCATCCAGGCGATTGGCTCATCGTGAGTCTCAAGAACGATCTCCATACCAATGTGCATTCCGCGCATGATCACGGACACGATCAGGACAAAGACGCGAGCGCGCCGAGTGCCGGCGGCTGTGGCCACGGCGCGATGGACGGCCTTGCGACGAATCTGCACTTCCACGGACTGTATGTCCCGCCGATTTGCCATCAGGATGATGTCCTGAACACGCTCGTCTCCCCTTCGGAACCACCGTTTGAATATCGTCTGCAAATTCCTCCGGATCAGCCGCCGGGCGTGTATTGGTATCACCCTCATGTACACCACTTCAGCAACGTGCAGGTGCAAGGGGGCGCGTCCGGTGCGCTGATTGTGGAAGGAATTGAGCGCGCGAATCCGTTGGTGGCGGGGCTTCCGGAACGTGTGCTGGTGATTCGCGATCAGGAGCTTTTGACTCCGGACGCAGCGCCCAATGCCACGCTCGTGATGCCGCAGATGCCTCCGCTGCGCGATCCGGACGGAGACATTTTGAACACCGGTACCGGTGGCGGCAAGCCTTCGAAAGATCTTTCTGTCAATTTCGTTGTTGTGCCGTACCCGGACTACGCTCCGGCACTGATAATGATGCGGCCCTCCGAGCGTCAGCTGTGGAGAGTCTTGAACGCATCGGCCATCACTTATCTGGATCTGCGCATACTTTTCAATGGAGTTCCGCAACCGCTGGCAGAGGTTTCTCTCGACGGCGTTCCCAACAATTACTCGGACAATAACCCGAGTAACGCCAACCAGGGCGTAACCAAGAGCGCCGCGGCGAACCGAATCGTGGGGGCGAAGCACATTGACTTGCCGCCGGGAGGCAGAGCGGATTTCATCTTTCAGGGGCCGCCAGCGGGGATCTACGGGAATCTGATCACGCAGGATGTTGATACCGGTCCCGCGGGCGAAAACGATCCCATACGGCCGCTGGCGAATATTATTGCGAAGGCCGAAGCTCCGGAGCCGCGCTCGACTCTGCCTGCTTCGCCCTCGCGACTTGCTCCGAAATTGGCTCCGCAAACCTCCGCGTGGATTGGAAACGTTAAGCCAGTCCGCGTGCGGAAACTTTACTTCTCTGAGCGGCCGTCTGACCCGAACAATCCCAACAGTCCCACGGTGTTTATGCTCACGGTGGATGGGCAGAAGGCCACACCCTACGATCCTAGGTCCACCGCGCCCAATATGACCTCACAAGTGGGTGACGTAGAAGACTGGATCGTCGAGAATCGCACGCGGGAGTTGCATGCTTTTCACATCCACCAAATCCATTTTCTGCTGGAAGAAGTGAATGGCGCGGCTGTGGATGAGCCGTTCCTGCGGGACGTGGTGAACGTACCCTTCTGGGATGGCAGCAGCGCCATGTATCCCAGCGTGAAACTGCGGATGGATTTTAGAAATCCTCGTATTGTCGGGACGTTCGTTTACCATTGCCATCTGCTCGAGCATGAAGATGGCGGCATGATGGGAACCATCCTGGTGAAGGCCGGAAATAGTAGAAAAATTAGCGATTAGAATGGGTCGCTGATAATTGTTTTGAGTGACTTGCATCATTCTTTAATATTGGCGCCGTTAGCGAACAGGATTGGTTGGCTTGTCTGCTCGGCCGGCAGGCCTGCCTGCCGGCAGGTAGAGTGTTGGGGTAGGCGCGTTGCCCAGCCTGGACGAGTTCCGCCTAGGTGCGGACTTCGATGGTGGGATTTTGCAGGGTGGTTAGCGCGAAACGCTCGTCGCGAAATTTTCGCAAGAGCTTCATATTTTTTCTCTTGGCCCCAAGCCATTGCAAGTAAACAAAAATGGAGACAAGCGATAGAGGGCTTAGAGCAGTTTCGCGAGCTTGCAAAGCAGGAGCGCTGTATCGAATTAACGGGATTCTAGGAAGTGTCGAACGTCTGCAGCTCGGTGCGAGCACCTGCCTGGTGAACAGACGCTTTGACCTTTCACCAGTCGAACCAAGGGTACGAGCAACAGAAAATGTAGACTGCCTCCCCCCATCCGCCTGAAGGTTTATTGCCGGTTGCTCGAATTTCGCGAGAGCGGCCGAGATGGCGAGCAGGCCGTGCCTTGCCGAGAAGGCACCGCTCGGAGCAGGGTTTTCCGCGTTTAGCTCTGCCGGCCCGTGTACATCTACCCTGTGGGGTCGCGGAAGGAGCTGAAATTCGGTTACCGCCTGTAGCTGGATCGGCGGCAAATCAGAAATCTTCCTAGGGCTCCGCCCCCATGAGGCCTATGTCGCCGTTCGCTGACATTGGGAATAGAGGTGATAAATGCGTATTCGTACACCGATCGATCTGGGGGCTCTTATCCGCGAGCGCAGAAAAGCCCTGCGTCTTGACCAGAAGACCCTGGCCGAGAAAGTCGGGGTGAGCCGGCAATGGATTGTCGATGTCGAGCAAGGCAAACCGCGGCTCGAGATCGGCCTCGTGCTGCGCACCGCGGATGCGCTCGGCATCGTTTTCAGCGTGGACAAACCGACCAAAGGCACGCGTTCGGCGCAACCCGTCATTCTCGATTCGATCGTCGACGCGGCCCGGAAGAGGCGCAATTGAAGATCAGGGAACTGATCGCCATCCTTGACCGTCGCGAGATGGGCCGTTTCTTCCGCAACGTGAAAGGACTCGTCTCTTTCGTCTACGATGAAAAGTGGCGAAACGCCGCCGACGCCTACCCCCTCTCCCTCTCGATGCCCCTCACCCTCGGTGAGCACGGGAATTCAAAAACCGACCCGTTTCTATGGGGATTGCTGCCGGACAACGAAAAGGTCCTCGATCAATGGGGCAAGAAATTTCAGGTCTCTTGCCGCAACGCCTTCGGCCTGATCGCGTGCGTCGGTGAGGATTGCGCGGGCGCGGTGCAGTTCGTGCGACCCGACTGTCTCGACGCCATTTTGGGAAAACAGCCTCCGGAAATCGAATGGCTGACGCCGAGTGATATCGCGCAGCGCCTTCGTTTCTTGCGAGAGGACCCCGCCGCGTGGCGCAATCCGCGCGACACCGGTCAGTTCAGCCTCGCCGGCGCGCAGCCAAAAACAGCACTGCTCCTTAAGGAAGGCCGGTGGGGCATTCCTTCCGGCCGCACGCCGACCACGCACATCCTCAAACCGCCGACGGCTCATTTCGACGGGCACGCGGAGAATGAGCATTTTCGCCTTGAGCTGGGACGCGCCATCGGGCTCCTGGTCGCAAATTCGGAAGTCACGCGCTTTAAGGATGAGATCACCATTGTCATCGAACGCTACGACCGAGGCCACGCCGGGAATGTCTGGCAGCGCGTCCATCAGGAGGATACATGCCAAGCTCTAAGCATCCAGCCGACCTGCAAGTATCAAAGCGACGGCGGTCCCGGCGTCCGGGACATCATCGATTTATTAAAAACCTTTTCCTCGAAACCGCGTGAAGATATGGCCACCTTTCTCGACGCCGTCTACTACAACTGGCTCATCGCCGGAACAGACGCCCATGCGAAGAATTACGCCTTGCTGATTGCCTCGGCCGGGCAGGTCCGCCTTGCTCCCCTTTACGATATTGCGAGCATCCTGCCCTACCCCGATATCGACATTCAGAAGGCCCGCTCTTCCATGAAAATCGGAAATGAATACCGCCTGAGAAATATCGGCAAATATCAGTGGCAAAAACTCGCCCAGGGTGTCGGCGTCGATCCCGATGCGGTGACAGCTCGCATCGTCGAAATCGCCGCCGCCGTCCTGGAAAACATTCCAGAAGTGACGAAGCGCACGAAAAAAGAAGGACTCGACCATCCGCTGATCGACCGTCTGGCCAAGAAACTGACGGACCGCGCAGCCGCCTGCCGCAAGCTGATCCGCTAAATAGGCCGAAAGTCGGCGACTTTCACGCGCGAAATATTGTCATGCGCAGCTGGCGCGGTTGATTTCACCCAAGGCTTCGGCGCCTTATAGCGACTGTCAATAATTTTCCAGACCTCAGCAAAGCTCTTGCGTATCGCCTGGTTTCTGCGAGCCAACGAATTCTTCTCCCACAGGAGATCATAGATCGCCTGCTGCACCGAGAACGCGCCGCCGGTCGGCCCGCTCAGCCTGAAATCCAGCGGTTCATACCAGCTGAATAAGTTCTCGGATACACAGGGCAGAATCTCCTCCAGCTCATTGACCGAGATCATGGTCACGGGCCGGATGCGGGACTTGGCGGGCACTTCCTTCTCAAATATGTGGTTCACATAGGCAGTGAAAAAGAAACTCTCCACCTCCGGTTCATCACTGAGATCGACCAGATAAATCCTCGCGGGCTTCATGGCGGTTCGTATCCTACAGCCCTCGATCGCTTTGCAGGATGCAGCCAGCTGCCACAGTGCCTTCGGCTTACCTCTCTCAGCGGTTTTGGGCGACACGAAGTTTGCGACGTTTTCGTCCAATCGTGATGCTTCCCCGGACTGCGGTTGATTCGATTGCGGGCACGGTCAAGCGTGGAATCGCGACACAGGGACTGCCTTAAAATATTAAATTGCCAACCGCAAATACCAGGAGTGCCAGCAGGATTCCGGTGGCGACGGCGATCAGCATCCAACTGCGAAATCTTGGCCGCCATCCGGGGAGGCCGAGAAGGTGCGCGGACAAGTCGGGTGGAAAGTGGGTATAGGATGGCAACGGATGATTTACGGTGCGTGGCACGAGGACAGATTAGCACTTGGTGCGGAAACCGGGCGACGCTGTACCGTAACAGTACACGTTGTGGTGAGTGGCGGATACTGCAACATTGGCAGGGTGAAGCACTTGGGTTTTTTTTGATGGCGCGTCGTTCCCATTTTGGTTCTTGGGTGGGTCTCGAACGACGAGAGATCCTTTACCCGCGCCGCCTCGCGGGACGGGTTCCGAATGACGGCGCTGGGAGAGCGGGCACCGCATACCGTGCCCCTACGATTGGAATAGCGAAATCGCGCGGCTGAGCGCTACCCTTCGGCCCCGTGCTGTGGTATCTCAGGGTGAATCGCGGTGTGGCGCGATGCAGAGGACGACAATGGCTAATTTAGGATTTGTGGGCTTGGGAGTGATGGGGAGCGGGGTGGTGGGGCGTCTGCTGGAGAAGGGGCACAGCGTGACGGGGTACAACCGGACGCGGGGGAAAGCGCAAGGGTTGATGGAGCGGGGGATGAAGGTGGGCGACTCGCCGCGCACGGTGTGTGCGGCGGCCGATGTGACGTTCACGATGGTGACGAACGAAAAGGCGCTGGCGGCGGTGATGGAAGGGCCGGAGGGAATCCTGAGTGCGGTGGGGCCGGGAAAGATTTTAATTGATATGAGTACGGTGAGTCCGAGCTACAGCCGGGACGTGGTGGCGGCGAAGGCGCGGGAAAAGGGCGGCGACATGATGGAAGCGCCGGTATCGGGGAGCGCGCTGACGATCCGGGAGGGAAAGCTGGCGGTGGTGGTGGGCGGGAGGCGGGAGACGTTTGAGCGGGTGAAAGGGATTCTGGAGGACGTTGGGGACAAAGTGATTTACGTGGGCGAGAACGGGAAGGCGCTGGCGATGAAGATTGCGATGAATTTGAGTCTGGCGGTGCAGATGATGGCGTTCTGCGAAGGAGTGTTGCTGGCGGAAAAAAGCGGGATCGCGCGGGAAATGGCGGTGGAGGTGATGACCAATAGCGCGATTGCTTCGCCGATGATCAAGTACCGCGGGCCGTTTGTGGTGAAGATGCCGACCGAAGCGTGGTTCGACGTGAACATGATGCAGAAGGATATGCTCTTGGCGCTGGAGATGGGGCGGGGGCTGGGGGTGGCGTTGCCAACGACGGCGGTGGCGAATGAATTTCTGACGGCGGCGCGGGGGATGGGATTGGGGAGGCAGGATTTGGCTGTGGTGTTTGAGGTGCTGGCGCGGATCAGTGGGGTGGGGGGGTGATTGCGGTGATAGGCTGGTGGACGCGACCCTTCGAACCGGCACTGGCGGTTCTCCGGGTGAATCGCGCTGCGGCGCGATTCAGCTTTCCGCTTGCGACCTTTGCCGTGTTTTATGCATCGAGGTAGGGGGCGGCTCAGGCAGAGACCATCGCCATGCCTATGAAATCGGAGTACTAATTCATAAGGAGGCATTTTATGTCGCGAAATGTTGCGGACCTGTTGTGGGAAATGCTGGAGAAGGCTGGAGTGAAGCGCTGCTACGGAATTGTGGGAGATGCGCTGAATCCGGTTATTGACGCGCTACGCCGCAACGGCAAGGTTGAGTTCATTCATGTGCGAAATGAGGAATACGGCGCGTTCGCCGCGGTTGCAGAGGCCTACTTCACGGGAAACCCGGTTGCGGTGTGCGGCACGGCTGGGCCCGGCGTGACTCACCTTTTCAACGGATTGATGGACGCGCGGAAGGAGGGCGCGCCGGTAATCGCGGTCGCGGGCGACGTGGAAACGAGTCTGATTGATACGGCTGCGCTTGAGGAGCTGAATCCTTACAAGTTTTTCGACGCGGCGGCGCTGTATATTGGGCGCGTCGTTAATCCGGAGCAGGCGCGTGCGGTGATCAACACGGCCATCACAACCGCCATCGGCGATCGCGGTCCCACGGTGATTTCGCTTCCCGGCGACGTGGCAGCATCCGAGGCGCCGGAAGGAAAGCATTCCGTCGCGATTCCTGCCAAACCGGTCTTGCGTCCTGTCGACGCGGAATTGGAAAAGCTCGCACGTTTGATTAATGATGCAAAGACGGTTGCGATTTTCGGCGGCGAAGGCTGCCGGCACGCGCGCAGCGAAGTCCTGGCTCTGGCCGAGAAGTTGAAAGCTCCCGTGGGCTACTCGTTTCGCGGCAAGCAGTGGCTGGAGCACGATAATCCATACGCCACGGGCATGACCGGTCTGCTCGGCTACGGCGGAACCTACGACGCGATTCAGGGCGCGGATGTTCTGCTACTGCTAGGGACAGATTTTCCGTTTTCGGAGTTTTTGCCGAACGGCAACGTGAAGAAGGTGCAGATTGATGTTAATCCGAAGCACCTGGGGCGCAGGACAGCGCTGGATCTGGGACTCGTCGGAGACGTGCAGGCGACGGTGGCGGCCGTACTGCCGAAAGTGCGGGAGAAAAATGATTCGGGTTTCCTGGACAAGCACCGTGTAAAAACGCGCGAGTTCGATGAGCTACTGAACCATTACGTGGACAAAGGGCCGGGGATCAAGCCGATCCGTCCGGAGTATCTGGCCGCGACATTAAGCGCTCTGGCTTCCGACGACGCCATGTTCTTCGCCGACACTGGAACGGCGTGCATTTGGATGGCGCGGCACATCAAGGGCAGCGCTAATCGGCGGCTCTTTGCGTCGTATTCGTGGGCGTCGATGGCGCATGCCGCGCCTAACGCTTTTGGTGCGCAATTAGCGTACCCGGGACGGCAGACGATTGCGCTGTGTGGCGACGGCGGTTTTACGATGCTGCAGATTGGCGATTTGCCCACTCTGGTGGAACGCAAGACGCGCGTCGTGCACATCGTCCTAAACAACGAATCACTTGGTTTCGTGAAAATTGAGCAGCAGGAAGCCGGCATTATTCCCTATGGAGTGGATTTCAAGAATCCGAATTTCGCGCGCGTGGCCGAAGCGTTTGGCGCGAAGGGCATCCGCCTGGAGGAACCGGGCGACGTGAAAGAGGCTCTTAGCGAAGCTCTGGCCTACACGGACGGACCGGTTGTCGTTGATGCCGTCGTGGACCCGTACGCGCTTTCGTTGCCGGCGCACGTCCCGTTTCACACGGCAAAGAATTACACATTGAGTCTCGCTAAGCAGGTGCTGGCAGGCCGGTTGGACGACGTGATCAAGACGGCCGAGCGGAATATCAGACTGATCTGAACAGTGTCGGACGGGAGCGCAGAATTTGGAAGTGCGAATCTTGTGCGGCGGCAACATTCCAAACTTGTCGGGTATCGGCTGCAATTCCGGAGACGCGCGCGGCGAGGTTGTCTGGTGCAGACTCCCGTCGGATCGCCGTAGTATATAAGGATGCGATCGGATCAAGCGCCAGGGGGAAAGTGTGTCTACAGATGTCCGCCAGACTGACGCCATGCTCTCCTTTGGGCTTGCGTTTGTTGGAGGATATGGCGACGCGGCGAGCTTTGTTCTCGCAAAGACATTCACAGGACATGTAACCGGCAATTTGGTGCTAGGAGCAATTGCGGCAGCCTCACAGGACTGGGGGGCGATGCTCGGGCATCTCTCGGCGATAGTCACCTTTTTGGTCGGAGTGCTCTTGAGTACGCTCATCGCGCGGCCGCTAAAGGCAGGGCCGTCGTGGCCGTTACTTCCTACCGTCATGGGGATAGAGGTGATTCTGATCGTGGCCGCTTCTTCGACGGTGGCATCCCATGCGAACTACGGTGTCGGATTGTTTGTGATATTCGTGTCACTGGCGCTTGGGCTGCAAAATGGTGCCTTTCGTCATGCGGGTGGCATCAGCGTTCACACCACATATCTTACCGGGATGCTTACCAGCCTAATTTCTACGGCAGCCGAAAAACGCACTTCTGCAGTGGCTTCTCCGCCCGTAAGCGGTCCCAATCCCAAAATAGACCTTCTTTTCGGCATCTGGATTGCGTTCGTGCTGGGCGCTGGGACGGGAGCGGCAATGGTGCTCCACTTCAGGGCTTTCGGAATGCTGGGAGCAGCGCTGGTGTTGGTTTTGCTCATACTGCAGAATTCCTTGGCTTCCAAAACGGAATGATGAACCTCGAGCGGAAGGTTTTACGCGCGAGCTAAACTTTGCAGTCGAATCGTTCCCTTTGCCGATTCTGAGCCTTCGCGAATGGTGACGAGCTGGTTCGCGGCGACGTCCTTGAACGTGTCCGTCGCGCCGAGCGGCCAGCGCACGTCGATGTCCGCGGACTTTTCGACGCCGAGGCCGAAGTGCAGGCGCGGATCATTTGCTGAGACGTAGCTGGATTGGCTCAGCACTTCTTGCGCTTGGGTCTTGCCACCGTAACCAACCACGACGCGACCGCCAATCGCGCTGCGATTGCTCTTCGTTCCCTCCAGCCGGACCTTTAGCCAGTGATTTGCCGGGGGAGCGTCGTTGCGCAGCAGGGATGGGGGCTCGTTCTGGTTCATGATTACCACGTCCAGGTCGCCATCGTTGTCAAAATCACCGAACGCGCATCCGCGGCTGACGTGGCGCGCCGAAATTCCCGGGCCAGTCTCTTCGCCTAGTTCCATAAATTTGCCGTTACCCAGATTGCGAAAGACCAGCCGAGGTCCGCGCCTGGGATACTGCGCGAACACGGGTTCCAGCTCGGGATAAACCGTGCCGGTCACCACGAAAATGTCGGGGAATCCGTCGTTGTCCAAATCCAGCATGCAGGTGCCCCAACTGATGAAGCGGCGTTCGGCGGCGAGGCCGGCCTGCGAGGTGACGTCCTCAAATTCTCCTTTTCCCAAATTGCGATAAAGGCCGGTGGCTTGTTTTTGAAAGTGCGTCTTCACGATGTCCAGCCGGCCGTCGAGGTCGTAATCGCCGACGCCTACGCCCATTCCGGCGACTTCTTTGCCTTCGCTGTTAAGCGCGATGCCGCGCTGTAGTCCTTCTTCGCGAAACGTGCCGTCGCGATTGTTCATCAGCAGCAGGCTGGGCGTGGAATCGCAGGCGAGAAGAATATCGGGCCAACCATCATCGTCCACATCAAATGCCGCCGCGGTGAGGCCATAAGAACCTTTCAACGCTGCGATGCCGGACTCTTTGGAAACGTCGGTGAACGTTCCGTCACCGTTGTTGCGATAAAGAAGATGGGTGGGCAAAGGCAGACCGCTCGGCCCGCAGTTCACCGGCACGCCTTCGTATTGGCAGTTGGGCATTTGCAACGAGGGCTTCGGCGCACTGGCGAGGTCAATGTCCGCGTAATTTGCGACGAACAGATCCAGCCGGCCGTCGCGGTTGTAATCCACGAAGGTGCAGCCTGAACCGTAGCGCGGGTGCGCGCTCGTCTCGAGCAGGTTGGCTTTGGCAGTGACATCGGAAAAAGTTCCATCACCGTTGTTGCGATACAGGCGATTCTGGCCGTAATAGGTGACGAAGAGATCCTCGAAGCCGTCGTTGTTGTAATCTCCGACGCAGACGCCGACGGCCCAGCCTGCATCGCGCAAGCCGGCTTTTTCCGTGACGTCGCTGAACGTACCATCGCGATTATTCTTGTAGAGGCGGTTGCTGGCGCCTTTCGGAACATTTTCCAGGCGGCGCCCGCCTAGTATAAAGATGTCCATCCAGCCGTCGTTGTCGTAGTCGAAGAACGCGCAGCCGCCGCCCATGATTTCCGTAACGTAGGTTGCACCGGCGCTGTCACCGTAGAACATTGTGTGGATTAGACCGGCGCTTGCGGCCACATCCACGAAGCGGGAGAACGGAGTCTGAGGTTTGGTGGATCGGGGTCCGGCGATGGCGCCCCAAGTTTTCGGAGCGAAGGCCGAGGCCAGCGCCGTCGGAATCGTTTGCAGCAGGCGGCGCCGGGTCCATGAAACGGGCATCCGGGAAATCATCGCGGCCAGTGTAGCACTGTCGGTCTGTTGCACAGCGATCGCGCGACGTGAGCGCGTTCGCAGCGATGCCGTTCGCGCAACCGAAGAACTCCACAAGAAAAATAAACTTTCCGTAGTTGTCGGCGGTCTGGTAGCGTCGAAACATTCTTGAATCGCATTTCATTTTCATTTGGCTGGGCCACAGCGATGTATAAATCAGCATGGAAGCCGGCGGCAAGATCATCAACTAGTTGCGCGCGTTCGGCTGGCATCGTCGCCGTCACCGCGCTCGCGGCATATCTGCTCCCAGAGATTGCGGTGCTGGGGCAATCGCCGCCCTCCGCAGATTCCCCCGACACCACCCGAGATCGAGTGAATAGCCAGCGCTGGTGGCCGACGAAAGGCTCAGTTCCATTCGCAGCCTTCGCCGGAGCAAGCGCTTGCGGCGAATGCCATTCCAAGAAGGCTGCATCGCAATTGACGACGCCCATGGCCCAGGCTGCGACTCGGCTCGCGCCGCGCGCGCCGTCTCCCGAAATCGTTGCCGGAAGTTTGCAGCTTGGCCCTTATCTCTATCGGATTTCTTCCGGCCAACTCGGTTCGCGGTTCGCCGTCAGCTCCGGCAAACAATCCGTCCTCGCAAGCATCGCGTGGATCTTCGGGGCGGGCGTGCACGGCCAGACCTACCTCCTTGATCACGATGGCGCATTCTACGAAAGCCAGATGAGCAGTTTCGCCGCGCTGCACGGTATGGACCGAACCCCCGGACACTCGCCGGTGGATGCCGGCAATCTGAAAAATGCGCTGGGCGAACAACTTTCGACCTCCGCGGCAGCGCGATGTTTTGCCTGCCACACAACTTATTCGACGACGGATTCCAAATTTGACGCTTCGCGCGCGGTGCCGGGAATCCATTGTGAACAATGTCACGGGCCGGGTGTAGAGCACATCCATGCGATCCATGCCGATCAGCACGACGAAGCGCTGAAGACCATACTCAATCCGGCGCATCTGAGGCCTGTAGAATCCGTCGACTTTTGCGGGGCGTGCCATCGGACCACGATGGACGTGGTGGAATCCACCGAGGCCTACGGACCTATTAATGTCCGCTTTCAGCCGTATCGCCTGGAGAAAAGCCGTTGCTGGGGAACTCAAGGAGACGCACGCTTGACCTGCAGCGCTTGTCATAACCCGCACGAGCCCTTGGTTCACGAGAGGAGCTTTTATGACCGACGATGTTTGGCGTGCCACGCCGCGCGCGGCAGCGAATCGGCTGGCCGCGACGCGACCCCGGCAGCGTGTCCCGTGGCGACTTCGAACTGCACCAGTTGCCACATGCCGAAATCCGATGTCCCCGAAATGCACGCGCAGTTCACCGATCATTTCATAAGAATTGTTCGAGCCGGCGAAAAGTATCCGAACTAAACTAAGACTTGCGGCAACGCGTCGTAGCTCGCTGCTTAATTCTGTGTTTGCGGGGAATTCATTGTGCTGAGCAATTTTTGAGCCTGCGGATTGGCCGGATCCAGCTGCAACGCACGCTCGAGTGCCTCCTTCGCCTCCGGGAGTTTGGATTGCAAATATAATGTCGCGGCCAGATTCACCCAGGCCTTCGCGTATTCAGGAGAAGCGCGCACCGCCAATCGGAAATGCTCTTCGGCGGAAACTGCGTCTCCCGCGCGCGATGCCAAATATCCCAATTGATTTTGCGCTTCCGCCAGGTTGGGGTCGATCTGGATCGCCTGCTCGAGAGCTAGCCGTTCGTTTTCCGTGTCGCCCGTTTTCTCAAGCGCCATCGCCAACTTGTAGGCGAGCGACGCGTCCCGCGGATTTGCCGCCAGAGCTTCGCGGTAGAGCGCAATCGCTTGCGGCGTGTCTCCCGCGGCTAGTTTCTGGTCGGCAAAGTCGGACTTGGCATAAGCCTGGGTCAGGTCGGACTTCTCCTGAGCCTGTTGTTTGTAAATCTGCAGCTGATTTTCAGCTTCTTGATTTTCGCCCAAGGTGCGCAGCACCGCGGCCAGTTCGAAGCGCACCGCCGGATCCTGGTCTCCCAGCGCAATCGCTTTCTGCAGTTGCTCGCGCGCTGCTTGCGGATCTTTCAGTTGAACCAGCACGCTGCCGAGGTTACGCCGCGATTCGATGTGGGTGGGATTCAAGGCCACGGCTTGTTGCAGATGATCGCGCGCGGCCTGGTACTCGCCGGCGCGTCGTTCCAGGACACCATTTAGGTACAGAACTTCCCAGTTGTGCGGAGCCTCTCCGAGTAACTTGCTTGCGAGTTGTTGCGCTTTTTCGGCTTCATCCTGCTGCACCAGGACCCACAAATAAAGCACCCGGACTTTCAAATCCGCCGGGTGATTCTTGATCGCGGTTTGCAATACTGCGGATGCTTCTTGCCGCCGAGCTTGCAGCACGAGCGTGGCCGCTAACGTTTCGGCGAGCGGCAGAGAAGTTGGATGGGCGCGCAGGGCGGCGCGCAGAATTTCATCTGCATCTTCTAGTTTTCCGGTTTGGCCGTAGGCCATCGCCAGATCGAGGGTCAGCTCGGGCGTCAACTGCGCTGCCGGAGAGCGTGGGCCGAGCAGAGCGATCTCCGCACCGTAATTTTTATTCGCGAGCAAGTCCTTGCTGAGCGCGCCCAGTGCCGCCGTCGATTTCGGAGCAATCGCGAGCGCAGCCCGCCATTGGATTTCGGCGTCCCTGCTGCGGTTCGCCTGATCCAGCGCCGCGCCCAGGAGCAGATGCGCCTGGAGCAGTTGGGGATCGAGCCGCACCGACTCTTGCAAGGCGCCGATCGCCTCCGATATGTTTCCAGAGGAATACAAGCTGTGGCCCAACAGATATGCGAGGCGCGCGGAGTCCGGATTCCACTGGAATGCCTTGCGAAAATCTTCCGCCGCGCAGCCAAACTGGCGATGATCGTCGAACCAGATTCCGCGTTCGGTGTAATTGTCTGTGCTGGGATGGGCTTGCAACTTCGCATCGAGAGCCGCCGAAGCGCTGCAGGCCGCTGCAAAGCAGGGCGCCGGGGCGAACCCCGCCAGCGGCAATACGAACACGGCAGCCCGGGCGATTCGTCGCACAAAAAGCTCACGCGAGCGGTTGGGGCGAAAGGCAGCGCTCTCGCTGCAGCCCAATGCCACACGCACTCTTTCTAAAGAGAAAAAAAATCTCACAGGCATACCGATAAGCATGTCGCCCAGTCTGCCATCGCTCTCCTAAAGGCCCCGAGCGGCACCTGAACTGGTATAACCGCGATCCGCTGCACCAATAATCTTAACTCGAAACCTTGGGTATTTTCCGCGCTGGCGCAGCGGGGTTGAGTGTTTTCGGATCGTTGATCTCGTCGGACTCCATGGATAAGCGATCCAAAAAAAAGCTGAGGTTACTTTTCATGATCACGTGCGGAGCGAGGCGCAGTTGGTGCGAAGGGCAGCGCCCGCCCACCAGAAATTCGTGCAGCATGCGCAATGCCAGTTGTCCCTGGCTTTTGGGCCGCTGGTAGAGAGTAGCGACCACCGCTCCCGATTCGATGTGCGGGATCAGCGCAGGGAACAGGTCGGTGGTAATCACGGTCATGTGATCGTTTAATCTGCCGACGTCATTCAGCGCTTGGAGCACCGGCGAAGAATTGGCTGTGCTGATATATAGTCCGTTCAAATCCGGATGTTCGCGCAGCAACGTGCGACCTGTTTCGTAGGCCTCCGCTTCGTCTTCGTGATTCTGTACCGGCTCCAGAACTTGTATGCCAGGAAAAGCGTAGTTTACGGCTCCACGAAACGAATTGTATTTTTCCGCGTGATCCATGATGGCCACATCTCCGGTGATCACGGCAATCTTGCCTTTTCCCTGCAGCAAACGGCTCAGTAACTCGCCCGCCAGAGCGCCGCTGGCCGGTGAATCAATCGAGACAACCGCAAGGCGCGCCGTGCCCGGAGCGTCGGTAACTACAGAGACCACCGGAATGCGGGCGCGGGAGGCCTTCAGAATTGAGAGGCGCAAGTCCTGCGGGCGCCCGGTGGCGATGATAATTCCATTGGCTTCGGACTCCAGCGCTGCATCAAACGCCGCTTGTTCGCCGAAGCCCATGCGCGGGAATGTACGGAACTCGACGTCAATGCCGAATGCTGCGAAGGTTCGGGCTTCTTCCTCGATGCCTTCCCGGACCGTATCCCAAAAGGAAGCGATTTGTGCGGGGAGGTTCACCGAAATCCGCAGCCTGCGTTTCGACGACAGGAAGCGAGCGGCCGGATTCGGCTGGTACCCCATCGTCTTGGCCATCTGCAGGACGCGGGACTTGGTTAGCGGATTTACGCCGCGGCGGTCGTGTAAGGCACGGTCCACGGTGCCAATGGAGATGCCTAAAGCCTTGGCAATATCACGAATTTTGGCTGATTCGCTCATAGGGGTCGTGAGTCGTTTACGTCCACGTTGAGTCTACCGCAGGCGCGACTAGTATCATCCAGATACAAATATCGTAAAATCTGATGAAAGTCATCAGAAAATCCTTGACAAGGGTTGGTGGAAGGAGCGATTATGCGCGAAATCACCGTGTACGTTAACGCAAACTGATTTGCCAGGATCACGGGCGTGCGGGGTCACTGGGTGGGACATTGGCAGGTTAATTCCGTGGAGGCTTAGCCATGCGATTTTTGTTGAACCGATTGGTGTTTGCTTCGATCCTCGCGCTGTTGTTCCTTGGGGGAACCACAGCCTTCGGCCAGGGCACCAGTGCCAGCCTCACCGGCCAGGTTACCGACAACTCGGGCGCCATAGTGCCCGGAGCGACGGTCACCGCAACAAACGCCGATACCGGCCTCGCGCAGACGGCGACCACCAACGGCGAGGGGATCTATCTGATCATGCCGTTGCCGCCTGGACATTATAAGCTGACGGTCGAGGGCAAGGGCTTCGAACGGTATGTGCAATCCGGCATTGAGCTGTCGGTGAGCGTCAATTCCACTCAGAATGTCGTTCTTAGGACTGGCAGCGTCCAGGAAACCGTGACCGTCTTCGAGAACGCCGAGCTGATCAACACCACTACGCCTGAGCTTGGCACTACCATTAATGAAGCGGCTATTACCCAGCTGCCTTTGAACGGTCGCGATCCGTCGTCATTGGTCTTCCTCGCTCCAGGAACTACCAGCGTTCTCGCAGGCGGCGGCCAGCCGGGCATCCAGGCTGGGTTTTCCTTCCCGACCGAAACAGGAGCTTCCGCAAATGGCGGGCGCCAAGGCAGCACCGAATATTATTTGGACGGCGTGCCCAACATGGACAACTACATGGGATTAACCGCGCCGTTTCCCAACGCCGACGCCACGCAGGAGTTCAGGGTCATTACTAACAACTTCAACACTCTCTATGGATTCGCGCCTGGCGCCGTGGTCAGCGTCGAAACCAAATCAGGATCAAATAGTTTTCACGGGGGAGCCTTTGAGTTCCTGCGCAACAAGGACTTGAACGCCGGCACCTATTTCGGGCATACCGTCGATCCGCTCCGGCGCAATCAGTTCGGTGCCTATGGCGGCGGACCCATCAAGAAGGACAAGATCTTTTTCTTCCTTAATTATCAGGGTACGCGATCCAACAGCGCAGCCTCCTCCAACTTTACTCAAACACCCACGGCAGCGATGTTAAATGGAGATTTCAGTGCCGTGCCCACCACCTTGTGCAACCCCACGAACGCGCACACACCGGTTGGATGCCCTTTCGCGACGGTCGGCGGCAAGCCAAATCAAGTGAATCCGGCGCTGTTTAATCCAGCGGCGGTCACCGTCACCACCACGGGTCTTCCGCTCGGAGGCGACGCGAACGGTTTGCCAGGAGGCGTTTTCTATCCAGGGGCCGCCGTAATCCAAAGCTTTAACGAAGGCACTGCCAGGTTTGATTTCAACATTTCTCCCACCCAGCGACTTACGCTGCGCAGTTTCGTGGACACGTTGGTTCAGCCCTCTGAAGACATACCTGGCAACATCCTTTCCGTACTCAATCCCAGTCCGTGGTCGGAAGTGTTCGGGGAGCGGATGGAGTTCTACAATGAGGTGCTCAGCCACACCTGGACGATCTCGCCCAGTACAGTGAACACTGTCTCGGTCTTCTGGACGCAGATGTCCGCCCACAACGCCTCGGCCGTGAAAGACAGCAGCGGGCAGAATATGTGCTGGTCCCGCTATATCAATGTGAACGAACTGCCTGGCCAGTGCTATATGGAGGGATTCTCGGTGGGTAATGGAGGCTTTAACGGCGGGTGGACAGAGCCTTCGCAGGAAGTGCGCACCACCTACGGCCTTTACGACAATTTTAGCCATACCTTCGGCAAGCATGTTCTTTCGGCCGGGATAAACCTGCAGCACCAATACGCCGCGGAGAACACGCAATATCCGACGACCCCAATCGTGGGCTTCAACGGGCAATACACCGGCAACGGACTCGCTGACTGGTTGCTGGGCTACATGCAATCCTACACGCAAGGAGCGGGGGAAATCGCGGTGGTTTCGGGATGGCAGTACGGTTTCTATGGCCAGGATCAGTATCGCGTACGGCCCGATCTGACAATTACCGCGGGGCTGCGCTGGGATCCCAACACTGCTCCTGCCGTCGCTGGCGGCCGTGGTGCCGCATTCGTACCCGGGCAGCAAAGCACGCTTTTTCCCAACTCGCCACTAGGCCTGGTGTTTCCGGGCGACAAAGGAATCAGTGACGGCTTGATGCCGAACAGCTACAAGGCTTACTGGCAACCGCGCGTGGGTCTGGCATGGCAGCCAAGCTTCTTGCCGAAAACCTCGATTCGCGCAGCCTTCGGCATGTTTACGGCCCCGTTGCAGTACTCCATGTACAACCACACTGCCGACATTAGCCCCTTCAGCCCAACGTTCGGTCTTAGCGATGGCGGTAACACGCCCCTGTCGCTGAGCGATCCCTGGTCGCAGAACGCCGGAACGAATTTTGTGAGTCCGTTTCCGCCGTTCGCGCCTTTCAAACCGCCTTCGAACGCCCCTTTCGCCCCGCCGTTCAGCATTCCGGCGGTCTTTGCGCAAAATTTCAAGCTGGGAGTGACGGAGAGTTGGAATCTCTCCGTGGAGCATCAATTTGCCTACAACATCGTGGTGCGCGGCGCTTATGTGGGCAGCCAAAGCTACCACCAATCGGACATCATCGATCAAAATCCGGGCGTCTGCGGTCCCGTGGTCGGGGGCGCGTGCACCAACGGTGGCCGCACGACTTTTCCTGACTTCTTCAATATTCTCGACAATTTCAGCAACGGGACGGCCAGCTATAACGCTCTACAACTGAGCGCACAACAGCATTTGTTCCACGGACTGCAGTGGCAGTCGAACTTCACGTGGTCAAAGACCATGGACACCGCGTCGTCGGGAAACATTTCTTTTGGGACGAACCAGCTTCCCAATCCCTTCGACTTGGGCTACAACCGCGGGATTTCGTCCGAGAACGTTCCCTTCATTTGGGTAAGCAATCTGGTCTACACCACGCCGGCTCTGAACGACAAAAACCAATTTATCAAGCAGACGCTAGGAAGCTGGGAGGTGAGTGGGATCGTCACCTTCCAGTCTGGCTTCCCATTCACCATCGCCGGCGGCGATGGGAACAATAACTCAGGCTCCCAGCAGGGCGGAGACCGCGCGGATCTTGTTTCCGGGGCAAATTTCGAAGTGCGCCAAGGCGGCAAATCGAATTGGCTGAATCAGTATTTCAATCCGCTCGCGTTTACCAATAACGCGGGGGGAACTTTCGGAGATAGCGGAAAGAACATGTTCCAGGGTCCACCCACCAGGACCATGGATGCGGCGATCGCGAAGAATTGGTATATTCACGAACGTTTCAGCTTGCAATTCCGCTGGGAGATGTTCAACGCATTCAATACTCCGAGTTTCGGCGCGCCGAATGCCACCGTGCCCTCCAACGGAGGATGCCTGGTACTGTCAGCGCAAGACTGTGCGAATACGGGTTTCGGTAAAATTACCAGCTCAGGTCCGATTCCGCCCCGCGTCATGCAGGCTGGTCTGAAATTTGCATTCTGATGTTGTTAACCCCCCAGCTGGGTAGCCCCGGCCCACCCCCGGGGCTGCCCAGGATTTTTTGGGGCAAGCGCGATTTCTTAGTTGTAAGCCAAGGCGGGCAACACGGTTCGCACGACGACCGTCAGTGTGTCCGGCAGCGCGTGGCCGTTAGATAGTCGGCGATCAGATCTTCAGGCCTCGGGACCATTCATTTCGGAGCTATGAAAAAGCTTAAGCATGCAGTACGCGCCGCGGTGTGCCTGTCTTTCCTCCCGGCTTTTGCAATCCTGGCGTTCGGTTTCCAACAGTCCGCCCACTCATTCATTGACATCGATGCGCAACGATCCATCGCGCCTCCGGAAACCGGTTACTTTCATCTCGGTGGTGTCTCTAGATCCGGAAACTCCCTCTCCGTCAACAGCCGCTACATCTTGAAAAATTCCCAGCCCTGGCTGCCCGTGATGGGCGAGTTTCACTTTGCCCGCTACCCCGAAGCGTACTGGGAGGAAGAAATCCTGAAAATGAAAGCCGGCGGAGTGCAGGTGGTTTCCACATACATCTTCTGGATTCATCACGAGGAGATCGAGGGCCAGTTCGATTGGTCCGGCCAGAGAAATCTGCGGCATTTTGTAGAGCTATGTGGAAAACATGGAATGTATGTAGTCGTGCGCATCGGTCCGTGGGACCACGGCGAAGTACGCAACGGCGGATTTCCAGATTGGGTGCTCGCGAAATCAAAAGTGCGTACCAATGATCCTGCGTATTTGTCGTACGTCGAGCGTTTCTACGGCGAAATTGGCAAACAGTTGCAGGGCCTGTACTGGATTGATGATGGACCGATTATTGGCGTCCAGCTGGAGAACGAATACGGCAAGCGCGGGCCCGATGCCGGAGCGGCACACATCAGCGCGCTGAAAAAACTCGCGGTGCAGAGCGGCATTGATCCTCCGCTGTTCACCGTCACCGGATGGCCCAGCGCGGATTTTCCGCCGCAAGAGGTGATTCCGGTGTTCGGCGCATATCCCGATGGTTTTTGGCAGGACTACCCGGGCGAAGCGCCGCCCGACGAAGCATTTCTCTTCACGCTGAAGCGTGACATCAACGATAAACCCGCGGACTTGGCCCGCTTTGCTGGCCAGGAAGACAAGGCCTTCGCGCACGATCCGTATTTTTTGGCGGAAGCCGGCGGCGGCATGGAGCTTTCCTATCACCGCCGTCCGCTCGTGCAGCCCGCAGATATCGCGGCTGTGAATGTGACGCACGTCGGATCCGGCGCTAATCTCTTCGGTTATTACATGTTTCACGGTGGCGCCAATCCGCAGGGAAAGCTCAGCACGCTGCAGGAAACTCACGCAACAGGATATCCGAACGACCTGCCGCAAATTTCGTACGACTTCCAAGCCCCACTGGGGGAATACGGACAAATGCATCCCTCCTTCCGCAAACTGAAATTGCTGCACCAGTTTTACAACGAATTCGGACCACAGCTGGCGCCGATGGTTGCATTTCTGCCCGAGCAGAAGCCGAAAGACGCAGCGGATTCTGACACACTGCGCAGTGCGGTGCGCACCGACGGTGAGAGTGGATTTCTCTTCGTCAACAATTACGTGCACAACCTGCCGCTGCCCGAACGCAAGGGAGTCGCTTTCCGCATTCGACTGGCAAAGGCAACGATTCAGCTGCCACGCCAAACGACGGCTGTTCCTGAGGGAGCGTACTTCATCTGGCCGTTTAATCTGCAGATGGGCGCGACGCGTCTGGTCTACAGCACTGCCGAGTTGCTTACAAAGCTGGACTACGCGCAAGGCGACTACTACATCTTCTTCGCGATTCCTGGCGTGGCGCCGGAATTCGCCTTCGACGAAAAATCGGCCGGGAAAATTACCGCCCACGGTGGCAGCGAAGTCCGCGAGAACGGGAATCTGTACCTTGACGGCCTGAAGCCCGGTACGCAGGAAGTGATCTCGATTCAGCCGTCGTCGGGCAAACCGATTCACATCTTAATGCTTTCGCAAGAGCAAGCAGAGATGCTCTGGAAGATTCAGCTGAGCGGCAAGCAATACCTGGTTCTGTCCGGCGCGGATGTTTTTTTCGACGACTCAACCCTCTATCTCCGCTCGCGGGATCACGCGGCTCTTGCCTTCTCGATATTCCCCGCATTGTCTGCGGAACCGAAGGCCGATGCTCTGCTGCGAAAATCCGGCAGCGATGGGATGTTTACTTCGTACGCCGCGAATGTGGACGCGCGAACCTTCGATATTCAATGGACGCAAACTCAGAAGGCCGGGCCGGTGGACCCAGTCCAGACCAGCTCGCTGCAGCGCAAAGTTCCGGTGGCGGTCGCGCCGGACGACTCCGCCTTTAAAAACGCGGCCGAGTGGCGCATCACCATGCCCGCGAATGAAATGACGGGCCTGAGTGACGTCTTTTTGCGAATCAACTATAGGGGCGACGTCGGGCGCCTGTACGCCGGCCAGCGTTTGCTGGATGACGACTTTTATCATGGCGACACCTGGGAAATCGGGCTGAAGCGTTTTGCTCCGCTTGCCGGTCACAATCTCACTTTGGATGTTCTTCCTCTGCGCAAAGACGCTCCCATCTACTTTTCACCCAAAGCCCGACCCGATTTCGGATCCGCCGAACAAATTTCAGATGTGCGCGCCATTAGCGCCGTGCCAGAGTACGAAATCCGGATCGCTTTCTAGCTCTGCGTTTCGTGAAGGCATCGCCGGCTACTGAGCCTTCGAGGCTCGTGGCGCAAAAGCGGCGGTGAAAATTGCGTCCTGAGCCGCGGATGCGTTATTTTCAGAGTTGCGGCGCGCGTCCATGCCAGGTGCGCACTCGTTTCGTGTTTTCGGACTGACATTATGTCGGGGGATATTAATGACCATCGCCAAAAAATCAACGCAAAGGGCGGCTGTCGAACCGGTTTCAAAGCGCGCCATCACCAATCATCGCGTCCTCAACGAGGCATACGATTACGCTAAACCCAGTTCGTTCTCGCGCGGCATGCGCGTGGATCTGGGCGGCGGCGCGGTGATGCTGCTGATTTCGGGCACCGCCAGCATTGATGAACAGGGAGCCACCGTTCATGTCGGCGATTTCCGCGCGCAGTGCCGCCGCACTTTCCAGAATATTACCGCGCTGCTTGCATCCGAGGGCGCTGGCTGGAAGGACGTCGTCCGAACCACGTGCTATCTGCGCGATATTGATCGCGACTACGCCCAGTTCAACGAAGAGCGCACTGCCTTTTACAAGGAACAGAGACTCGATCCCTTGCCCGCATCCACCGGCGTCCAGGCCAAACTTTGCCGCCCTGAATTGCTAGTCGAAATCGAAGCCATCGCGATGTTCCGCGAAGTGCCGGAGGAGTAGGGTGATCCGCAAAGACTCCCGCCAGATCGCGCGACTCGCAATTCCGCTTGCCGGAATAGCTTTGCTCCTGGCACCACTGCTGGCCCGCCAGTCGCCAGATCATTCCTTGCGTGGTGGCGTTGCCGGCGCGTTCGCGGATGAATTGCACGCAGCCGATTCACTCTCGGGCCGCACTGCGCCATTGGCGCCCGCCGACAACGGATCCATCACGGTTGATTATCCGCAAGACGGCTCGATTTTCCCGCCGGACATCATCCCGCCGACATTCATTTGGCGCGACGCGGACGCCTCCGCAAAAACCTGGCGCATCGTCATAGACTTTGCGGACGGCTCGAAACCAATTCAGGTCACCTCGCACGGCGATCCCATCCGGATCGGCAAAATGGATCCGCGGTGCATTTCTGAAAACAACAAGCCGCCCTCCCTGACCCCGGAACAGGCCGCCGCGCACACTTGGATTCCGGACGCAGACACTTGGGCCGCCATCAAGCGACAGTCTGTCGAACATCCAGCGACGGTTGAAATCACCGGCGCCACCGAAGCTGCCCCAGACAGCCCAGTTTCCGAAGGTCGCGTCGCTATCACCACTTCGAAAGATCCCGTAGGCGCGCCGATTTTTTACCGCGACGTGCCGCTGATGCCTTCCGAAGGCGCCAAGAATTTCATACAGCCTCTCGCGCCCTCCTCGTTATTTCTAATTAATTGGCGTCTGCGTTTTATTGACCAGCCCGAGAGCCGCCTGCTCATCCATGATCTGCATACTTGCGCCAACTGCCACTCGTTTTCCACCGATGGCAAGACCATGGGCATTGATGTGGATGGCCCCAAGAACGACAAGGGTTTGTACGCCGTGGTTCCGATTCGCGCGAACATGTCCATCCGCAATCAGGACATGGTTTCCTGGAACAGCGACATGAGCGTCGGAAAATCGCGAGTCGGTTTTATGTCCCAGGTCTCGCCCGACGGCCAATACGTTATCTCGACTTTTGCAGGCGCGGGCCAGAACATTCCCAGTTCTTTTTTCGTGCAGAATTTCAAGGATTATCGTTTTCTGCAGGTGTTTTTTCCGACGCGCGGCATTTTGGCCGTGTATAACCGCGCTACCGGGCGCAGGGAACCGCTTCCTGGCGCCGATGATCCGCGTTACGTGCAGACCGATGGCGTCTGGAGTCCCGACGGCAAGTTCATCGTCTTCGCACGCGCCGAGGCCAAAGACCCTTATCTCGATGGTCAGCAGCTTCCCACTCACGCCAACGATCCCAACGAAGTGCAAATCCAGTACAACTTGTACCGGATTCCTTTCAACGGCGGGATGGGTGGCAAGGCCGAGCCGATTCTCGGCGCGTCCAGCAACGGCATGAGCAACAATTTCCCGAAAGTTTCACCCGACGGCCGCTGGATCGTATTCGTGAAGTGCCGCAACGGCCAGTTGATGCGGCCTGACAGCCAGCTTTACATCGTTCCTGTAAATGGCGGAGTCGCACGCCGCATGCGCTGCAACACTTCGCTGATGAATTCCTGGCACAGTTTTTCGCCCAATGGACGTTGGCTGGTTTTTTCTTCCAAGAGCCGCTCGGTTTACACGCAGATGTATCTGACTCACATTGACGAGCAGGGCCAGGACAGCCCGCCCATTTACATTGACAATTCCACGGCCTCGAATCGGGCGGTCAACCTTCCGGAATTTGTAAGTATCAAAGCGGATCAAATGGAATCGATCGACGTACCGGCGTCTGATCTTTATCGCATCATTGATAACGCGCTGGCGTTGCAACAGGCAGGTGATAACGCCGCTGCACTGGCCGAGTGGAAAAAAGCCCTGGACATCGATCCGAATGACGCCCGCGCCAACAACGGGATCGCCATCGCCCTGTCCGTCTCCGGCGATTCCGATGGCGCCATCGCCTATTTGCGCAAGGCGACGCAGATTAATCCTGATTTTTTTGAAGCCTACTACAATCTCGGCCTCGAGCTCGCGAAGAGAAATCGCGTGGACGAGGCCATTGATGCCTGGTTGAACACCGTGCGCATCCGACCGAACTTTGCAGCCGGTCAAGAGAACCTGGGCTATGCATACTACCTGCAGGGCAGGTTCGCGGATTCCCTCACTCATTTGCGCCTGGCGCTGCAGGCCGATCCCGATCGTGTCTCCGATCTCAACCTGGCCGCCAGCCTGCTCGCAACTTGCCCAGACTCCTCCATCCGCAACGGCGCGGACGCCCTGGCCTTCGCGGATCGCGCGCAGACTCTCACCCACGGACAAGATGCCGCGATCCTGGACACGCTTTCCGCCGCCTACGCCGAAGCAGGCCGCTTCCCGAACGCCATCGAGGTGGAACAGCAGGCCATTGCCCTCGCAACTCAGCAGGGAAAGGACGCTCTTAGGAATACGCTCAAAGCGCATTTGACCCGATACGAATCCAATGCGCCGCTGCGCGAGCCGCCGGACCCCGTGTCGTTCTGAGAGGTTGCGCAACGCTGATGCAAAATTAACATGGGAGCCGGGTCTGAATGGGACACGATTGGTGAGTTTCGAAATGCGCGGGTCTTTACCAGAGTTCACGTTGGGGATCAATTACTTACGATGACTGAAAAACTGGCGGGGAATCACGTGTCGGCGGCGAGCCTGGGGCAGCGGGAAGCGCAGGGTTTGCGCGAGCAATTTCAGAAATTGTACGGGGAGGAGGCGCGAGTATTTCGCGCGCCGGGGCGCGTGAACCTGATTGGCGAGCACACCGATTACAACGAAGGATTCGTGATGCCCGTGGCCATGGATTTGTACACCTGGGTGGCGGCGGCCGCGCGGAACGATTCGCGCGTTCAGGTGTATTCGCAGAATTTGCGCGCGCGCGCGGAAATGGATTTGCAGGATTTGAATTTGCGGGTGCGGCGGCACTGGAGCGCCTACGTGCTGGGAGTGGCGGCGAGTTTGCGGATTTCGGGCGCGGAAATTGCGGGAGCGAACCTGCTGGTGGAAGGAAAAGTTCCGATGGGCGCGGGACTTTCGTCCTCGGCATCGGTGGAAGTGGCGGCGGGTTATGCGCTGCTGGAAAGTTCGGGGCTGTCGCGCAGTCCGGTGGAGCTGGCGAAGATTTGCCAGCGCGCGGAGAACGAATTTGCGGGAGCGCGCTGCGGAATCATGGACCAGATGATCGCCTGCTGCGGGCGGGCGAATTATGCGCTGCTGCTGGATTGCCGCACGCTGGGATTCCGGCTGCTGCCGTTGTTTGCGGGCGCGCAATTTGTGGTGTGCAACAGCATGGTGAAACACGATCACGCGGCGGGCGAGTACAACGCGCGGCGGGCGGATTGCGAGACGGCGACGCGGATATTGGCGGAGCAGATGCCGGGAGTGCGGGCGTTGCGCGATGTGTCGCTCGGAGATCTGGAGCGCTATGCGAAATTATTGCCGGAGGTGGTGTACCGGCGCAGCCGGCACGTGATCAGCGAAAATGGGCGGGTGGAGGATGCGCGCGAGGCACTGGAGCGCGGCGATCCGGAATCATTCGGGCGATTGATGCACGAATCGCATCGCAGCCTGAAGGATGATTATGAAGTGAGCAGTACGGAGCTGGATTTGCTCGTAGGAATCGCGGGCGGGATTGCGGGCGTGTATGGGTCGCGCATGACGGGCGGCGGATTTGGCGGTTGCACCATCAGCCTGGTGCGCAGCGGAGCGGTGGAGGAATTTCAGCGTGCCGTCGCGCAAGGTTACGAGCGAGCGACGGGGCGCAAGCCGGACATCTATATCGTGCGCGCCTCGGATGGCGTGCGCGAGGCTCTGGAGTAGACGGGTGCGGCGGCTGATGGCTAGGTAAGCTCCTCACAGCGCACGGCTTGTGAATCATTTGCGGTGCATTTCCAATCGCCCTAAGGCCTGGAGAAATTATGGACCGACGCGATTTCATGAAGACTGCAACCTCGCTGCTTGCTAGTGCCGCGCTCGAGCGCAGCGACTTTGCACGGCAAGCCTCAGGCTCGGAAAATGGGGCGCGTCTGGTGTTGCCCATGAATCGGGGTTGGCGCTACAGCCGGGCTTTCGTCGCAGGCGGTCACGACCTTGATTTTGACGACTCGAAATTCGACCGCGTCGTCGTTCCGCACACAAACGTTCCGCTGCCATGGCACGGATTCGACGATAAGACCTATGAATTCGTGTCGCTCTATCGCAGACGCTTCAAGCTGCCGCCCGCAGCCCGCGGCCAGCGTGTATTCGTTGATTTCGAAGGAGTGATGACCGCCTCCACCGTTTGGATCAATGGCCATCGCCTGGGCGAGTACAAGGGCGGATACACGCCGTTTTCCTTCGAGCTGACTCCTCATCTGAATTTTGCAGGAGACAATCTGCTGGCGGTGGATGTCGATTCTTCCGAGCGCCCGGATATTCCGCCTTTCGGCAATCGCATTGACTACCTTACTTTCGGCGGAATTTATCGCGAAGTCGCGCTGCGCGTGGTGCCCGCAACCTACATCGAAAATATTTTCGCGCAACCGAAAAACGCTTTGAGCGAGCATCCCTCGCTGGACGTGGAGTGCTGCATCGAGCGCCCCGAGCCTGCGCAGCACGCCTTGACGCTGGAGGCTGTGCTCCTGGATGGCACGAACGCGATTGCCAAGACCACACAACAAATTCCTGCGTCGGCTGCGACGAGCGGGCCGACGAGCTACACGTTGAGTTTCGCTCCGCTGTCAGGCATTCAGCTGTGGGAGATCGCGCATCCACATCTCTACACCGTGCGTGTACGTTTGCTGGACGGTGAACGTATCATGGATGAAGAAGCGCGCCGCACCGGATTTCGCGAAGCGCAATTCACGGAGCATGGTTTCGAGCTGAACGGAAAAGTGCGCAAGTTGCGCGGCCTCGATCGTCACCAGACTTTTCCATTTGTGGGGCAAGCGATGCCAGCTCGTACGCAGCGCCAGGACGCCTATATTCTGCGCAAACAACTGCATTGCAACATCGTGCGCACTTCCCACTACCCGCAATCGCGCCATTTCCTCGATGCCTGCGATGAATATGGACTGCTGGTGCTGGAAGAAATTCCGGGCTGGCAATACATCGGCGATCAGGCGTGGCAGGATCTCGCCGTTGACAATCGTGCGTCGCATGATCGGCCGTGACTGGAATCATCCCTCGATCGTGCTTTGGGGTGTGCGCATCAATGAATCGCGGGACAATCACGATTTTTACACGCGTACGAATGCGCTGGCACACAAACTGGACCGCACGCGCCAGACCGGAGGCATTCGCTATTTTCAGGAGTCTGAGTTTCTAGAGGACGTCTTCACCATGAACGATTTTGGCTGGCCGCTGAAGCCTCCGAATCATCCACGCTACCTCAACACGGAGTTTGTCGGCCACACCTACCCGGTGAAGGCGATTGACGACAACGTGCGTCAACGCGAGCACACCATTCGCCATGCGCGCGTGCACGATCAGCTCGCTTCCAATCCGCAATACGCCGGCGGCATCGGCTGGTGCGCTTTCGATTACAACACCCATTCTGATTTCGGCGCGGGAGATCGCATCTGTTATCACGGCGTGGTGGACATGTTTCGCGAACCGAAACCCGCCGCCGGCTTCTATAAATCGCAGTGCGACCCGGAGGAAGAAATTGTGCTGGAGCCGGCATTTCATTGGGCGGCGGGTGATGAAGCCTTGCGTTTTACGGTCGCGATGATTTGCTCGAACTGCGACCACCTGAAGCTCTACGTGAAAACGAAAGACCAGTGGGACTTGATTGCCGAAGCGGATCCGGATCGCGAGCAGTTCGCGCATTTGCGCTACGCGCCGTTCAGCGTTGATCTCACCAAGGTGCGGCACGAATGGGGCGATCTGCGCATCGATGGCTATTTGAAAAGCCAGCAGGTCGTTTCGAAAACCTATTCCGGCCGCGGTGTTGATCAGAAATTTTCAGTGCAGTCCGACGATACCGAGCTGAGCGCCGATGGTGCCGATACCACACGCGTCGTCTTCCGCGTCACGGACGAGTTCGGTGCCATCCGCCCCTACGCGAACGATCCCATCGTGCTGAGCCTGGAAGGTCCCGCGGAAATCATCGGTGACAATCCATTCGCGCTGGTCGGAGGCAGCGGAGCCGTCTGGATTCGCGCCCAAGAACAGGCGGGAACTGTGCGACTCACGGCCCAGCACCCGCGTCTGGGAAGTCAGGCGATCGTGCTCTCGCTGCAGGAAGCGCCCGCCGAACGCGTCTAAGATTCCCATTCGAGGCGCTCCGGGTCGTTCCCCAATCCAGCATCAGAAGTAAAACTTCAAAGCAAATTGGACCAGCCGCGGAGACAGAGACGCGGTAGCGAAGCCGAATTGCGAAGTGCCGCGCTCGGTGGAGAAGTTTTCATTGGTCGTCGTGGGATCGGCGAACTGCAGGTTCGGATGGTTCCAGATATTGAAGAACTCGGCGCGGAACTCGAAACGCATTTGTTCTTTGACTGGAAATTGCTTGATGAAGGACAGGTCCCAATTTTGCAGCCCCGGGCCGAGGATGATGTTTCGGCCCGCGTTTCCGAAAGTGCCGAGCTGGGTGTTGGCCACAAACGCGCAAGTATTAAAAAGCGTTCCCGCCTCACAATGCGGCCCGTTCGGATTTCCCACCACGTTGGGACGCACGCAATTGAAAACCTCGCCTCCGCAGTCGGAATTGGAGATGTCCACCAGAACGTCCGTCGGCGTGAACCAATTGCCCGACTGCGCCGAGACAATTCCAGTGACCTGCCAGTTTCCTATGATCTGGTTGGCAATCCCGGTAAGATTGGAGCCAAAGTGCTGGCCGTTGCCGAAAGGCAGGTTATACACAAAATTGACGACGAATCTGTGGCGCACATCGAAATCGGCGTTGCCGTATTCGAGGTAGGGCGCTGTTTGCAGCCGGAAATCTCCCTGATTCTGCGAGCCCAGGCTGGCCGAAGACGCGTCATCGAGCGCGTGGCTATAGGTGTAAGCCGCTTGAAACTGCAAACCGTTAGAAAAACGCTTTTCCAGGCGAAGCTGCAATCCGTTGTAGTTTGAAAATAAATTCGAGCGCAGCGTTTCAATCCCTCCATCAATATTGGGATCGGGGCGGCGTCCGGCGGTAGGACTGTTGGGGTCCGCCGTAGGAACCGCCTGGTTTCCGTTAAACATGCCGAACAGATCGGCGCCGTGAGAGCCAACGTAGGAAATCTGCGCCACCATATTCGCCGGCAGTGCGTACTGGAAACCAAGGAACCATTGCTGCATAAAGGGCGTGGTGATTTTGGGGTTGACGGAAAAAAGCAACGGAGTATTCGGATCAACCAGGGAATTCGCGGGGAATCCTTGCTGCAGCGAGTTGAACCCCTCGATCGAACAGTCTATTTGCCCGGGATTGGGGTTCGCGGAATTGGTCAAGCAGGGCTGGTTGAAGGACTGCGTCACGAAAAAGGGCGGATTGAAACCGGGGCTAGGATTGGAGTACGGCCCGTTTTCCTGTCCGCCATAAAAAATCCCGTAAGAGCTGCGCAGCACCAGTTTGTCGTTGATCTTGTAGGCCAAGCCGACGCGCGGCGCAAAGTTGTGGTAATCCGGGTTGACCAGCCCGGTCGAGCCGGTTCGGTCAATGGAAATTTGCGTGGCCAGCGTGGGAGTCAGCTCGGCGGTTTGCCCCTTGGGCACAATCAGGCATCCGCAATCGAAATTAAAATTGGCTTGCTCGTTACCAGCGGCCTTCACCGGCGAATAATATTCGTAGCGCAAGCCAAGATTCAGCGTCAGGCGCGAAGATGCTTTGAAGTCATCCTGAATAAATCCCGCATAGATTTGCCGGTGATAGTCAACGTTGTGAAGATTCACGATGGAGCCGCCGTCGGAAATACCCAGCAGAAAGCTGGCAAAGCCATATCCACCGCTTCCTGGCGAGGCGGGATTGTCTGTGAATCCGGCGCTGAAATCGGCCGTGCCCCGCGAGGCTGAGGGTTGAAACAGCGTGAATTGTTCGAAGCGCAGCTCGGTGCCGACCTTGATCGAATGCCGGCCTTTCACCCACGTGAAGTTGTCGGTGACGACGTAGCTGTTCTGTTTCTCTATCGAAGGCAAAAAGGTGGAGCTGCCAAGTTCCGGGGCGGAGCCGTCGCCGAACGTCAGAGCGGGGAGGCCGCCGTTAAACGTGCCCGGCTCGTACGGAACGCCAGGATAGTCCAGTTGGGCAGAGACGTTCTCATCGAAATTGTTTTGAAAGCGATGCGCATTGATCCGATTGTAGCCGAAACGAAACTCGTTCACGTGCGTGGAATCGAAAACGTGAGTTTCGCTCAACGCGACGCTGCGGTAGGAGAAATCCTCGTTCCCGTCGAAGAATCCGCCGCCGTCGAGCACGTTATTGAAAGGCGATGGAATAAAACTGGGCTGGTTCTCGTAGCTGAACCTTCCGAACAGCGAATCCTTGTTCGAAATCGTGTGGTCCAGGCGCACGTCAAAATTGTTGCGAGTTTCACTGCGGGTGGGCACGGCGATGTAATTGAAAGCCTGGTTGCTCGAGTTCGGCGCTGGAATCAGCGCTGCCAGTCGCGAAGCAAGCGGGTCGATAGATCCCGTGGGAAACACGTTTGTAGGAATGCCTCCAGCACCCACGCCGATCGGCGTTCCGCACAAGCCGCTAGGATTGGCCAGCGTTACTGGAACCACCTGTGTTTGCCTGGCGTTGAAGATTTCCCCCACAAAAGTCTGGTTGCCGCTGCAATCCAACGCTACCTGGCCCGTCGAATTGCCGGTGTTCGGGTCAATCGCCATTGCGGGAGTGTTGGTGAGCAGCTCGGAAAAGTCGCCGTTCACCATGCTTTGATCTGGAATCGTAGCAGTTTGCGGTATGCCCTGCCGCAAACGGAATCCCTCGTAATCGGCGAAGAAGAAAGTCTTATCCTTCTTAATCGGGCCTCCAATCGTGCCGCCAAACTGGTTCTGCTTGTAGGCAGGCTTCTGATCAACGATGAAGAAAGGCGAAGCATCGAGGACATCGTTTCGGAAATATTCGAAAACGTCCCCGTGGAAAGCGTTGGTACCGGATTTGATCACGGCATTCAGAATGGCGCCGTTGCCTCTTCCGAATTCGGCGCTGTAGTCGTTGGTTTGAACTTTAAATTCCTCAATGGCGTCAACTGGCGGTTGAATCACGTAGGACGCTTCATTGAAAGCATCGCCCAAATTCGAATTGTTATCAATCCCGTCCAGCAGAAAGTTATTTTGCAACGAGCGCGCGCCGTCCACGCTGAATCCAAAATTTCCGCTGATGCGTGAGCCCGGCTCGCTCGGAACCACACCTGCTCCAAGTTGGGCGAGCTGCGCGAAATTTCGTCCGTTCAGCGGCAGCGTTTCGATGCGCGTCTTATCCATCACTTCGCCCATCGTACTGGTTTCGGTTTCCAGTAGCGGGTTCTGTACGGTTACCTCCACCTTCTGCGAAACCTGTCCGATCTCCAGCTTCACGTTGGCTTCGATGCGGCCCTGCACGTCGAGCTGTAGTGGCCCTGCCACCGCCGTCTTAAAGCCAGGCTTCTCGACCGTGACCGTGTAGCGGCCGACCTTCAGCGGACCGGCGACGTACTCTCCATTCGCTTCCGTGGTGGTATCGAATTCGGTTCCGCGATCCGCATCAATCACTTTGACCTTCGCGCCTGCGACAACTCCTCCCGACGCATCCTTTACAGTCCCGGCGATTACCCCGGTGTCCTTCTGCGCCCACGAGCTTCCACAGCAGAGACCTATAGCCAAAACCAGGCCAACGACGCGCAAACTCGGGGTGATTCTGCCGCCAGGGCGTTCGAGGAGGCTCTGGGCACTTTCTCGACCGGATAGAATAAAACGCACGAGTTTGTTCACCGATAACCCTCCCCCGCAAAGTTGGGCCTGTGTTTCCCGAATTGGAGTTGGCTGCGGAGCACCCCACGCCGCAGGACGACGAGAAACAGACCTCAATCGCTCACGTAATTAGTCCTATTGTGCACATTTGTCAACTTTTTTTATCGAATATGATGTATTTTGTATTTTTGCGATCATTTTTCAGCGACTTGTGGCACAATCGGCTGCTTTTGGAATCTGTAACGGGACGGAGAAGTTCGATGAGTCTGCTGGCCGAGGAACGGAGATTTCGCATCCGCGAGGTGCTATCTCGCGAGCGGACCGTTACAGCCTCCGAATTGATTCGGGCACTCGGCGTGACGGCAGCCACCATTCGCCGCGACCTCGCCGCCCTGGAGAAGGAAGGAGTATTGGTCCGTTCGCACGGCGGCGCGGTCTCGCGCACATCGAGTACAAATTTTCAACCATCCTACGAAGCGCTGGGTCGCAGTAATCGCGCCGAAAAACAGTCAATCGCGCGGGAAGCCGAGCGCTTGATATTGGACGGCGAGACGGTTTTTCTGGAAGGAAGCACCACGGTTTATGAACTCGCGCGGCGCCTACTGCATCGCAATCGCCTCACCGTGATCACAAATTCTCCGCCGATCGTGGATGAATTTCAGCGCAGCCAGCACGTTTCGGTGATTTCCACGGGCGGCGAACTGCAGAAAGATGTGTTCTATCTTTCCGGCGTTTGGGCGCAGCGCGCTCTTTCGGAGATACGTGTAGACAAAGCGGTCCTGGGCGTCAGCGCGATCGATCCCGCCTATGGCATTTCCACCGCCAGTCAAGCGGAAGCCCAGATGAAGAAAATGATTCTGAAGTCCGCGCGTGTGAGCATCGCTCTTGCGGACCACACTAAATTCGGCAATCAGGGCTTTGCCTATGTGGGTCCGACCACGGACATCGACATCCTGGTGACCGATTCCGGCACCGACCCGCAATATCTGCGTCCGCTCCGCGAAGCCGGAGTGGAATTAATCATTGCCGATGTACGCGAACCGTCGGTCGAGCCGGACAGAAATGAATCGCCAAAAGGGCGCATGCGCCCAGGAGGCGCCAAGCATTGAGCGAACCTTTGCGCGCGCAATTCAGGAAAGTGTTCTTACTTTCGGCGCTCGCCGCCGCCGCGGTTGCGATGGTGTTCCTGGCGAATCGGAATGTCGCGTCGCCAGTTTTTGCGGCCGAAGCGACCGAACCATCGGTCGCCGCCGACCATGACGCGCTCCGTGCGTTTGCGCTGCTGGAACCGGTGGATACGCACGTGCACGCTTTCAAGACCGATCCTGCATTCACCGATTTGATGGCGCGCCTGCAATTGCACGTGCTGGATATCTGCGTCGCCGATACCAAAGGTATCTACGGCCAATTGGCCGCTCAGCTGGCGCGCGCGAAGGGTTTCGTTGCAGCGAGCCCGGGTCACGCCCGGCTGTGCGTTACCTTTAATCCTTTTACGTTCCAGCAGAAGGATTTTGCCCAGAATACTGTGAAGCAACTCCACCGGGAATTTGCCGAAGGCGCGGTGGCGGTGAAAATCTGGAAAAATATTGGGATGGAAATAAAGACCACGGAGGGAAAGTACGTCATGCCCGACGATCCGGTCTTCGCGCCTATTTATCGGGAAATCGCGGCGCAAAACAAAACGCTCGTCGCTCACGTTGCCGAGCCTTCCTCCTGTTGGCAACCGCCCGATCCAGACAGTCCGGATTTCGATTACTACAAGGAAAATCCACAGTGGTACATGTATCTCCATCCCGATCATCCGCGCAAGGAAGTCATCCTCGCCGCGCGCGACCACCTTCTGGCCGAAAATCCGCAACTGCGCGTCGTTGGCGCGCACCTGGGAAGCATGGAAACCGATGTGGATGACATCGCCAAGCGTTTTGACCGCTATGCGAATTTCGCCGTGGATACTGCGGCGCGCATGGAATATCTAATGATTCAGCCGCGAGAGAAGGTGCGAAATTTCCTGATCAAGTATCAGGACCGCGTGCTGTATGGGACGGACCTGGAGTTCCTCGCGAAAGACGCAACCACCGACGCTTTAAAGGACTGGCAAGATACCTACGCGCGAGATTGGAAATTTTTGGCGACGGATCAAATGCTGCAGCTGAGGGGCCGCGAAATCCAGGGATTGAACTTACCTGAGCCGGTTCTGCGCCGCATCTATCACGAGAATGCCGTGCGTTGGATTCCCGGGATCGCCGACTCCGCGAAGTAACTCGGTTGCGAGCGAGCACGCACCGCAGAGGTTCCTCGAGAACGCTTCTAGAAAGATAGTCGCTGGATCTGGATCTGTGGCAGCAGCGCGCGCACCGTCGCAAGATCGATCCGGCCGGGCGCCGACGCCACGCAATTGGCGGCGCCGCAAGCCACCGCCAAACGCAACGCCTCCTCGCCGGCGAGCCCCTGCGTAGCGGCGTAAGCAAAACCTCCCAACGTCGCATCGCCGGATCCCACAGCCGAAATTACATTCATGTGCGGCGGCTTGGCTTTCCACACCGGTCCGCCCTTGCGCTCCATCCAGACCAACCCCTCGCGTCCCAAGGTAATCGCGGCGCTTCCCACTCCGCGTTCAATGAGCTCACGCGCAGCATGAGCAATTTCCTCGATCGTTGCGAGCGGCCGTCCTGCCAGCGTTTCCGCCTCCGTGCGGTTTACTTTCACAAAATCCGGACGCGCATTCGAGCTGGCCCGCAAAGCCGCACCGCTGGTATCCACAAAAACTTCGGCGCCGGCGGATCGCGCAGCTTCCATCAGCGCAACATACAATTCGGATCCAACGCGTGCGGGCAAACTGCCGGAAATCACCAGCACCGCGTTTTTCCATTCCTCGCGCAGTCCCCGTGCACACGTCTGCAAAAGGTTTTCCCGTTCCGGTGCGGTAGGTTCCGCGCCGGGCTCGAGAATCTCCGTCACGCGGCCCGCAGCGTCAATAATTTCCAGATTCACGCGCGTGGCGGCTTGCGTGGGAATCGCAAGCACGCCAATTCCCAGAGCTTCCATTTGGCGCGCGCATTCCTGGCCGATCGCTCCGCCCAGAAATCCCACCCACACCGGCTTGGCTTCCAGTGCTAGCGTGGCCATCGCGACGTGCGCGGCCTTGCCCCCCGCAAGACCTTGCGCGCTGTGCGCGCGATTAATCTCGCCTACCGCCAACGATTCCATGCGCAAGCGGCGATCCATGGCCGGATTGGCGCTCACGCAAACGATGGTTGGACCGGGCATAAATCCTTGCTCCTGGATGGCATTTGTGCCAAGCTATCACCCTCTGGTGCGAAATAGTAACAAAAAGTAATAAATCGAAAGCAGGCTTTTATCCATGCTCGCGGAAGAGCGGCGGCGAAAAATCCTGGAATTGACGCAGCGCGACGGCCGGGTTGTCGTCAAAGACTTGGCGCGCCGTTTCTCCACTTCGCTCATCACCATTCGCAAGGATTTGGAATCGCTCCATCAGATGGGCCGCCTACAACGCGCGCATGGCGGTGCGTTGCCCATAGACGCGACCGCGCTGCGCGATCCTACTCTGCATGAAAAAGAGCAATTGCACCGGCGCGAAAAACTCAAAATCGCTACCGCGGCCGCACGCCTGGTTCGCCCCGGCCACGTGGTGATTCTGGATTCGGGCACCACCACCACGGCCATCGCGCGCGCCATCAAACATGTTCGCGACCTCACTGTGATTACCAATGCCGTGAACATCGCCGCCGAACTGGCGGGCACGGATGTGGAGGTCATTCTAACGGGCGGCGTGCTGCGGAGGAATTCGTTTTCACTGGTGGGACCTCTCACGGAAGATTCGTTGCGGCACGTCACCGCCGATCTTCTGTTTCTCGCCGTGGATGGATTCGATGTTGAGTATGGGCTGACCACGCCCAACTTGCTGGAAGCGCGTGCGAATCGCGTGATGATGGAAAATGCCAAGACAACGATAATCGTCTGCGATTCGAGCAAATTCGGGCGGCGCAGCCTTTCGTTTATCGCGCCCACTTCGGCCGTCCATCACACCATCACGGACAGTAAGGTTTCGGCGCGGCACCTTCGCGGGCTGCGCGCGGCGCACATCAAAGTCGTCGTAGTGTGATTTCTCATTGTTGAACTATTGCGGAGGAACAGTTGGTAGATTGGAAGACAGGAATTGGCGCACACACCATGGCGGAGATACTTTCAGAACCTGCCACATGGAAATCGTGCCTCGCAACGTTGCAGCAGACCTCTGAGCTGCAATCGCTGAGTGAGAAACTCCCCCGAAATATCGAATGGGTGTTCATCGGCTGTGGATCCAGTTTTTATCTGGCCCAGGCGGCGTCGGCCGGTTGGTCCATTTTGACCGGGGAAAAATCCCGCGCGCTTCCCGCGTCTGAAATCACGCTGTTCCCGCAATTATTTCCGGCGCCGTGTCAAGCCGTGCTGATTACGCGTTCCGGCTACACTTCAGAGGTCTTGCAGGCCGCCGAATATCTGGAAACAAAACTCCGCTCGCGAACTGTGGCGATTACTTGTGGCACGGGTACTCCCATTGAAAAGATCGCGTCACACTGCATCAAACTGCCCGCAGCGGATGAAAAAAGCACCGTGATGACGAGATCCTTTACCTCGATGCTGATCACGTTGCAGGCACTGGCGGCAATTCGCGGAAATCGCCGCGACGTTCTAAAGTCTCTCGGGGAACTCCCGGATCAAGTCGCGAGCCGGCTGAACGCAATCCATAGCACCATCAAGTCACTGGCAGACTCGCGCGCCTTCGCGGACTATGTGTTTCTCGGGCAGGGCCCATTCTTCGGAATCGCGCAGGAATGCATGCTCAAAGTGAAAGAGATGTCCTGTTCCTACGCGCAGTGCTTTCACACACTGGAATTCCGGCACGGCCCCAAAGCGATCGTCAGCGCCGAGACGCTCATCACCTTCATCATCAGCGAATCCGGTTTTGCCGCGGAAGTAGCGGTCCTCGAGGAAATTAAGAAACTGGGCGGCACCACCTTGGTCGTTTGCAACGCCGGCGATTCCATCATTCGTCGCGCCGCCGATTACTTTGTGGAATTGTCGCTCGATGTGCCGGAAATAGCGCGCGCGGCCTGCAGCGTGATTCCCGGGCAGCTGCTTGGTTTTTACACTGGAATCAAGAAGGGTTTGAATCCTGACGAACCGCGCAACTTGTCGCGCGTGGTAATGCTGGAAACGAAATAACAGGGGCGCAAAGAATGGCGCTGGATGTCTGCGTGGTCGGCGAGATTAACCCGGACTTGATTCTCTACGGTGTGCCGCCGCGACTGAAACCGGAAGAGGAATCGCTGGTCGATAGGTTCCGCCTGACTCTGGGAAGCTCGTCCGCCATTTTCGCGCACAATCTCGCGGTCCTCGGCACAGGCGTCGGCATGGTGTCAAAAATCGGCGCGGATTCGCTCGGCAAGATGGCTTTCGACTGGCTCGCAGAGGCCGGCGTGGATTTGACGCGCGTGCGTGTTGCCGCCCCAGGGCCTGCCACCGGTTCGTCTACCGGTCTGTCCGTGATTCTCGCCCAGCCCTCCCATCGCTTTATCCTCACGTATCCGGGAACCATGTTTGAATTCAGCCACGCCGACCTGGATCTCGATTATATTTTTTCCGCGCGGCACCTGCACCTCTCGTCGTACTTCCTGCACCGCGACCTGAGGCCTCGTATCGCTGATTTATTTCGCGAAGCCAAGAGCAAAGGACTTTCTACATCCCTGGACACCAACGATGATCCGGAAGGCAAGTGGGGGAAAGACCTCCACGACGTGCTTCCGTTCGTTGACATATTCTTCCCGAACGAACGCGAAGCCAAGAAGGTAGCGGGCAGCGAGGACTTGCAGCAAGCGATCGAAAGGCTCGCGCAGTTGTGCAAATTTGTCGTAGTAAAACTCGGCTTACATGGGGCGATTGCGCGGAACGGCTCTGAACAGTGGCGCCGCAGCGGTCTGCGCGTGGCGTCAGTGGACCCGGTCGGCGCCGGCGACAGTTTCGACGCCGGTTACATTCATCGCTACCTGCAAGGCGGCACTCCGCAGGAATGTCTCGATTACGCCGATGTTGCTGGGGCATTTTCGACTACGTGCGAAGGCGGGACCGAAGCTTTTAAGGACCACCTGAAGGTGGAAGAGTTTTTTCGCGAGCACATAACCTCACAGCGCGCTTGATTCGGCTGCAGCCCGCCGCAGATTCCTACTCCTTCGTGGCTTTTATCAGCAGGTGGTCAGTAAAGCTGGCCTTCAGTTTTGCGTCCGGCGCAGTCACTTCTCCCAGGTCCTCGCCGTTGACGTAATCCACCACGCGGTATTTTCCCGCAGCCAGTCCGCGCAGTTCCATTTCTCCGGACCACGGTATTGGCGCGCTCTTAGCAGCGCCCCCTGCCGCTGTCGGCGCGAAGAACGCGTAGTACATCGCGCCGTCCTTTTCGATGGCGTAGCCTTCGGGAAAATCGTAGCCGTAAACGTAAAGATCGCGGAAGGTACCGCGCGAAAGCATGTTCTCGTTATAGAGACCGATCCACTTTTTCCAGTACCCCTCTTTTTGCGGCGTCAGGTAAACGTCCGCCAGCTTCGGTCCGTAATTCGGCCACGCGAATTTCGTGCCCACCACGCCGCCCGTGCCGATCGTCGAAGCAAAGTCAGAGCCGAGATCCTTCTCATTCCCGTTCGGGTTCGCAATGCGTGTCAATTCCACATGATCGCCGTACACCGCGGCGTTCGGACCCATCAGCGCCTTGTACATTTTCACGCGCTGCCGCACTTGCACAGAACCTACCGGATCTGCCGTCACCGCCTGATCGAGATAGCGCAGCCAGGCGATGCTGGGCGGCGTGCCGCACGGGCAGCTCTGCGTCACGCTATCCGGCTTCAGCGCGCGCGTGGTGTCGAAAATCGTCTTGTAAATATCGCCCATGGCATAAACAGAGTCATATGGCGTCTTGTGATGGTGCTTGGGGTTGTAGCAGGCCGGCACGCTATAAATGTTATCGAGCTTGTGGCCGTCGAAATCCCAATCGCGTATGAATTTTTCGGTCAGTTGCTTGTAGTACGCGCGCACTTCCGGCACGGCCGGACACAGCGTCGCCAGATTCCGCGTCATACGCGCTGGCTTGCCCTGCTTATCCAGAATCAGCCAGTCCGGATGTTCTTTCACCACGTCCGATACGCCGTAGGAATGCGATTCATATCCCGGTCCGCCATCTTCCACGGCCAGCGGCAACCACCACAGTTGCACTTTGATTCCTTGCTGATGAAATTGCTGAACCATCTTTTGCATTTCACCGTCGGGAAAAGTGTCGCCGCGCGGCTGCCAGTCGCCGTAGTTGTTGAACCAGCGGTCGTCTAGAGTAGCCCAGTGAATTCCGAATTCCTTAAGTTTGGGAATCGTCCCCAGCATTTGCGCCGGAGTTACATTGGCAAGGTAGCCCCACCCGCACCAGCTGACCGCATAGTCTTCGCTATTGGTGGTGGGTCTCTTCAAGCCTTCGCTGTCAATCACATCCGAATAAATTCGCAGCGGCTGGTAATAATCTCCGGAATAGACCGCGACGAATGTCTCGGGGCTGGAATAACTTTCGCCCGGCTGCAGCGCCTGTTCCGGAGTGAGGTGGACGCTGGCATCCACATGGCCCCCGGCTTCGGTTTTTACCGGGACTGAAAGCACCAGGGGTAGCGTCTCGACGTGGCCGATCGCCTCGCCCACCGTCTTCGTCCAGAACGCGACTACGGGTATGCCGCCGCCTACACGTCCCAGGTCTCCCTTTACTTCCACCACGGAGCCCATCTGATTTTGTTGCGAAAATTTCCGCGGAATCTGAAACACGTTCTCCCGCCCCCACTCGATGCTGGCTCCGTGAAAGGACCACATATCGTTCGGCGCCACCGCTGGATCGGCCAGCGCAGCATTGAAACGATGGCGATCCAGGTCAACCGAATCCAGCTTTACTTCCTGCTTGCCTGAATTGCGAATCGAAACAGACACGAGCGCCACACTCGGAAATTCGTCGTACACTTCTACCAGCAGCGTTTCGTCCAGAGCAGCCGTGGAATTCTTGCCGGTTAATTCGATGTGCTTTCCCCTGGTTCCCAAGCGCCCGCGAGGTGCGGAGAGCTGCGGATGCGCAACGTCAAAAACCACATCCGGCAACTCCTTCGCGGCTGCAGTCACCGCGACGCCGGAACTGCCCGCCGCGTCGTCTAGTGTAAGCTTTCCGCCGCCGGTCAGCAGGCTCGCAGCCACATAACCGTTCGGCGCAATCGAAAATTCGGCCGCGGGAGTATCCACGAGCACGCCGTTGGCTGATGCGGCCACTCTTACTTGCGATTCCGGTGCTTGGGCGGGAGGAGGAGCGCTCACCGTCGCCTCTTTTCCGCACCCGTTCGCAAACAGCAGCAGTCCGGCCACCGCAAGCGACCTGCCCGCGATGCTCCGAAACGATTGCAGCCGGGCCGGTTTTCCGATGAGCGCCACGTTCATAGTTCCCTCGTTACAAAAAGAAGTAAAAAGCTATATTTCGTAACATAACGATACCCGCGCAATATCTCACATCAAGGACGTACAAGCCACCAAAAAACCCACCGTGAAAGTTACAAAGCCGATCGGCGATCCGACATTTAGGCCTGCCTTTCATTGCAGCGCTTTTGTATCATCCAAGCTGCACAAATCCCGACAAGGATATCGATCGTTGAAAAATCGCAGCCGCGCCGGAAGTTCCCACAAACTCGTCCTGGGCGTCGATATCGGCGGCACGAAAGTTGCCGTCGGATTGGTGAACTCACGCGGCCAGATTCTGCACAGCAGTCGCGCCCCAATGCTTGCGCGCGGCAGCGCCGAACAAGGATTTCGTGCCGTACTGCAAGCGATGGATGGCGAAGTACTGCAAGCGCGCGCTGCCCAAGTGCGCGCCATAGGCGTGTGCTCCCCGGGATGGGTGGAAAGCGATCCAGGAGTCTTGCGCAGCGCGACGAACTTGCCGTGCTGGAAAGATTTCCCGTTGGCGCGAAAGATCGAAAAACACTACGGCTGGCCCACGCGGCTAACCAACGACGCCAGTGCCGCAGCACTCGCCGAAGCAAAATGGGGCGCCGGCGCCAAATACGAAAATATCTTTTACGTAAGCTTGGGAACCGGCATCGGCACGGCGATCGTCCGCGGAGGAGAGATTTACCGCGGACGAGCCGGAGGCAGCTGTGAAGGCGGCCACACGAGCATCAACTTCAACGGCCCGCTGTGCGGCTGCGGCAAACGCGGCTGCGTGGAAATGTACGCTTCGGGCAGCGCAATTTCCAGACGTGCTCGCAATCTTCTCAGCAAGAAGAAGAACAACCATTCGCGAATCCTGAAAATGGCCGACGGAATCATCGCAAACGTGACCGCAGAAACCGTGACCAAAGCGGCGCGCAGCGGCGATAAACTAGCTAAGCAAATTCTCGAAGAAGCCGCCAGCCATCTCGCCATGTGGCTCGGCAACATGATTGACCTGCTGGAGCCGGAAGTAATCGTCCTCGGAGGCGGAATCGGCCGCTTGATGACGGCCTATCGCACTAGCATCAGGCGGACCCTCGAGACCTGGGCAATCAATCCTGGTGCGCATCGCGTGCCGATTCTGAACGCCCGCTACGGCTCCCAATCGGCTCTGGCGGGAGCCGCCGCGCAGTGGCTCGTGTCGCCGCGCGGCCGCAACGGTTGATCGAGCGGTCCAATCTTGCGGATCGCCAGCGACGAAACGTTCTAAGTCCATGAATCGCCGAGGATTCACGAACAGCAACGAGCACCGGTAAACGGCGACTGCCGTAACCTGTGTGAAACGGCTTGAAACCAAACGGGGCCCCGTCTCGTCGGAACATAATGCGTGTTAAATTTACCCGTAGGTGGTCGCCCCTGGAGGCTATCCACGCGTCGCTGGCTTAACCGCAGAGTAACATTAGACATCCTTTTGCCCGATGTCATCAGCATGGAAGGGCCGTTTCGCGCGCTCAAAGTTGAATCATCGAATGAGGGAGCAAAGTGCCGGATAATATTCCCAAGATCGGAAGTTCTCACAGCGACACCACGACCACAGCCGCGCCCTCCACAGGTACCGCAGCGAAACCGCGACCGGCCGCGCCTGAATACGTGGCGAAAAGCCGCAGTCATGCATGGATTTGGATCCTGGTGATCCTGGTTCTGGGCATCGGGGGGCTAATTTACTACCGCAAGCAGCAAGCAGGCGAAGCTGCCGCAAAAGCCAAAGCAGCCCTCGCCAATCGCAGCGTCCCCATCACCACCGCGACGGTCAGCACCGGTCCCATCGGCATTTATATCAACGCGCTGGGAACCGTCACGCCCGTTTACACCGCCACCATCACCACCCGCGTGGATGGACAAATCGTCAGCGTCAATTACGTCGAAGGCCAAATGGTTCACAAGGGCCAGGTCTTGATCCAAATTGATCCGCGCCCCTATCAAGCCGCGTTAACTCAGGCCGAAGGGACGCTGGCGCACGACGAAGCTTTGCTCAGCGAAGCGCGCATCGATCTGGACCGTTACCAGCTGGCTTTCAATCGCAACGCCATCGCTAAGCAGCAACTCGACGATCAAACGCAGACCGTGAAGCAATACGAAGGTTCGGTGAAGAACGACCAGGGCACCGTAGCCAGCGCCACCACCAATGTCGACTACGCCACGATCAAGGCGCCCATAGATGGCCGCGTCGGCCTGCGCCTGGTGGATCCCGGAAATATTGTCACCGCGGCGAGCGGCACGCCTCTGGTGGTGATCGCGCAGTTGCAGCCGATCACCGTAATTTTTAGCGTGGCCGAAGACTATCTACCGCAGATTCAAAAGCAGCTGCGCCAGTCAAATAAAATGTCTGTGGACGCTTTCGATCGCAATCAGCAAATCAAGCTGGCTTCCGGCAAGCTCTTGACCCTGGACAATCAAATCGACACCAGCACGGGCACCGTAAAGCTGAAGGCGATCTTTGAGAACGCTGATACCGCCCTATTTCCGAACCAATTCGTGAACGCGCGGCTGCTGGTGGATACGCAGCAGAACGCGACGCTGGTGCCTACAGCTGCGATTCAGCGCAATGCGCAAGGCGCGTTCGTGTATGTCGTCAAACCCAATCAGACCGCCGCGATTCAGACCGTCACGATCGGTACCACCGATGGAGGTAACGCTGCCGTGCAAGGCCTGAAGTCCGGCGATGTGATCGCAATCACCGGATTCGACAAGCTTCAGGACGGCGTAAAGGTCTCCGTACAGAAGCCAACAGGCGACAACGGCTCCGCGAACGCCTCGTCCGGCAACGGAAATAACACGAGCCAGGGAGGCAATGGCTCAGGAAGTAACGCTTCGGGCGCCCAGGCGCCAGGCAGCGGGGGAAATCGTCCGTGAATCCGTCTCGCCCATTTATTGTCCGGCCGGTCGCGACTTCACTCCTGATGGCCGCGATTCTGCTCGCCGGATTCGTGGGGTTCACGCAGCTGCCCGTCTCAGCGTTGCCCGAAGTAGATTACCCAACGATTCAGGTAGTGACGTTCTATCCGGGCGCGAATCCAGACGTTGTGGCTTCGGCCGTGACTGCGCCGCTCGAACGCCAGTTCGGTCAGGTGCCTGGTCTCAGCCAGATGACGTCCACCAGCTCGGACGGGAGCTCTGTCATCGTCCTGCAATTTTCGCTCGAGCTAAATATTGACGTCGCCGAGCAGGAGGTGCAGGCCGGCATCAACGCCGCCCAATCGTATTTGCCCGCGGATCTTCCCACGCCGCCTATTTACAGCAAGACCAATCCCGCCGACACGCCGATTCTGACTCTGGCGCTGACGTCCAAAACGATTCCGCTCTCGCAAGTGGAAGACCTCGCGGACACGCGCCTGGCTCAAAAAATCGCACAATTGCCGGGAGTGGGCTTGGTGAGCATCAGCGGCGGCCAAAAGCCCGCAGTGCGCGTGCAAGTGAACCCCACCGCGCTTTCTTCCTACGGGATAAACCTGGAAGACGTGCGCACCGCGCTGCAATCCACCAGCCTGAATTCCGCGCTCGGAAATTTCGACGGGCCTCATCAGGATTATCAAATCAACGCGAACGATCAGCTGCTGACCAGCCAGGAATTCGCGAACGTGGTGGTCGCCTACCACAACGGTTCGCCCGTGCGCCTCTCAGATGTCGCGCGCGTGGTGGACGACGTGGAAAACGTCAGGCAAGCCGCCTGGATGAACGAAACTCCCGCGGTGATCGTCAACATCCAGCGCCAACCCGGCGCGAACATCATTCAGGTAGTGGATCGCGTCAAGGCGCTATTGCCGCTGCTGCAAAGCAATCTGCCCGCCGCCGTGCACGTGACTGTGCTGACGGACCGCACGGTTACGATTCGTGCCTCGGTGAAGGACGTGGAATTCGAGTTGATGCTCACCGTGGCGCTGGTGGTCATGGTCATATTTCTATTTCTGCGCAACGTGCGCGCCACCATTATTCCCAGCGTGGCTGTTCCGCTTTCGTTAGTGGGCACGTTCGGTGTGATGTACCTCGCAGGCTACAGCCTGAACAACCTTACGCTCATGGCCCTGACGATTTCCACTGGCTTCGTCGTGGACGATGCCATCGTCATGATCGAAAACATCGTCCGCTACATCGAAGAGGGCGACGATCCGCTGCGCGCTTCGCTGCTGGGTTCCGAACAAATCGGTTTCACGATCGTCTCGCTCACCATATCCCTGATCGCCGTCTTAATTCCGCTGCTTTTTATGGGAGATATCGTCGGCCGCCTCTTCCGCGAATTTGCCATCACGCTTAGCGTCACGATTCTTGTTTCCGCCGTGGTTTCCCTCACGCTAACGCCGATGATGTGCTCGCGCCTGTTGAAGCATGATCCGGAAGCTCAAAACAGTCGTTTCTACAAGCTGTCCGAACGTGGCTTTCAGAGCGTTATTGAATTTTACGGCCGCACCCTGAAATGGGTTTTGAAACACCAGCTGGCCACACTGATAGTGGCCGTTGCCACGCTCGTTCTTACCATCATTCTTTACGTCATCGTGCCCAAGGGATTCTTTCCGGTGCAGGATACCGGCATCATTCAGGGCATCTCGGAAGCCACCGAATCCATTTCCTTCCCCTTGATGGCCCAGAGGCAGCAGCAGCTGAGTGCCATCATCCTGAAGGATCCGGCCGTGGACAGCCTTTCATCTTTCATCGGAATTGACGGCACCAATACCACGCTCAATAGCGGACGCATTCTGATTAACCTGAAGCCGCTCGAGGAGCGGCACATCAACGCTTCCGAAGTGATTCGCCGCCTGCAGCCGGAACTCGAAAAAGTGGATGGCATCACGCTCTACATGCAACCGGTGCAGGATTTGACGGTAGAAGATCGCGTGAGCCGCACGCAGTATCAATACACACTGGAAGATCCTGATTTGAACGAACTGAACGATTGGACCGCCAAGCTCGTCGCCAAACTGAAACAAATTCCCGAACTGCGCGACGTGGCCACCGACCAACAAACCGGCGGCCTGGCTGCGGCGCTCGTGATCGATCGCGTCACCGCTTCGCGCATGGGCATCACGCCGTCCGCGATCGATCAAACGCTGTACGACGGATTTGGACAGCGCCAGGTCACTACGCTGTACACCCAGCTGAATCAGTATCACGTGATTCTGGAAACCATGCCCGACTTCCAGAAAAATCCCTCGAAGCTGCAGGACATTTACGTGCGGTCCGCGCTCGCTTCCAATTCATTGACCACCTCTTCGACCTCCGGCGTGGTAACTGCCAGTACCGCTTCCGGAAACTCCAATTCCTCGCCGAGCCCCGCAGCCACCAAGTCTGGTCCGAGTTCGGGCTCCGCCAACCCCACGGCAATCGCCACGCCCAATGGGGCCGCGGTACCGCTCAGCGCCTTCACCCATTTCGAATCCCGAACCGCGCCACTATCGGTAAATCATCAGGGACAATTTCCGGTGGTCACCATTTCCTTCAATCTCGCTCCCGACGCTTCGCTAGGCGAAGCCACCAAAGCAATCGAAAAAGCGCAGCAGGATATCGGAATGCCGCTCAGTGTTCAGGCCGCGTTTCAAGGCACTGCCGCGTCGTTTCAGGCTTCGCTGAGCAACGAGCCAATCCTGATTCTGGCGGCGCTCGTCACTGTTTACATCGTGCTGGGTGTCCTCTATGAAAGTTACATACATCCCATCACGATTCTTTCCACGTTGCCTTCCGCTGGAGTGGGCGCAATTCTGGCTCTATTGATCTGCGGCCAGGAACTCAGCGTCGTCGCGCTCATAGGAATTATTCTGCTCATTGGCATCGTGAAAAAGAACGGCATCATGATGATTGACTTCGCACTGGAAGCCGAACGAAAGCACGGCATGAGCTCCGAGGACGCGATTTACGAAGCCTGCCTGCTGCGTTTTCGTCCCATTATGATGACGACCATGGCCGCGCTTCTCGGCGGCCTGCCGCTCGCCTTGGGCACCGGCATCGGCTCGGAACTGCGCAAACCTCTGGGCATCGCCATGGTGGGCGGCCTGCTGCTCAGCCAGGTCCTCACGCTGTACACCACGCCGGTGATTTACATCTTCTTCGATGACCTCGCCAAGAAAGTTGCGGCATCGCGCGCCGGCCATGGAAGCACGGAGTCAGTCCCCGCGGATTAGCCATGAGTATCTCCTCGCCATTCATCCATCGGCCGGTCGCTACCACATTGCTCACGGTGGCGATTGCGCTCGCCGGTGCCGTGGCTTTCCAGGTGCTTCCGGTTTCCGCTCTTCCGCAGATCGATTTCCCCACGATTTCTGTCGCCGCGACTCTGCCGGGTGCCAGCCCGGAAATCATGGCCTCATCGGTAGCCACGCCTTTGGAGCGGCAGTTCGGGCGCATTGCCGGCATCACGGAAATGACGTCGTCCAGTTTCCTGGGCAACACCAGCATCACCATGCAGTTCGATCTGAATCGCAATATTGACGGCGCCGCGCGTGACGTGCAGGCCGCCATCAATGCCGCGCGCAGCTATCTGCCGGCAAATCTGCCGAGCAATCCCACCTATCGCAAGGTGAATCCCGCGGACTCACCGATCATGCTGTTGGCATTGACGTCCAACGTTTACGATCGCGGCCCGATGTACGACGCGGCTTCCACCATCATTCAGCAAAGGCTTTCGCAGATTCAGGGAGTGGGTCAAGTAAGCGTGGGCGGCAGTTCGTTGCCCGCCGTGCGTGTGGAGCTCAATCCCACGCAGCTGAATAGCTTCGGGCTTGGCTTGCCGGACGTGGCGGCCATGTTGAGCGAGCAGAATGCCAATTTGGCGAAAGGACAAATCAGCGATGGAAAGATTACGGCGGACGTCACCGCCAATGATCAACTGCTCACTGCCGCCTATTACAAGGATCTGGTGGTGGGCTATCACAACGGCGCGGCCATAAGACTCTCCGACGTGGCGGATGTGGTCGACTCCGTGGAAAATATCCGTGCCGCCGGATTCATGAACGGCAAACCTTGCGTATTGTTGATTATTTTTCGCCAGCCGGGCGCCAACATCATTGACACCGTCGATCGCATACGCGATGCCATGCCGTCCCTAGCCGCGTCCATCCCTGCGGCGATGGACTTCACGGTCGTTCTGGACCGCACCACCATGATCAGGGCGTCGGTGAAAGACGTCGAACGCACGCTGGCCATTTCAATCGGCCTGGTCATTTTGGTAGTGTTTCTTTTTCTGCGCAATGGACGCGCCACCCTGATCCCCAGCGTCGCGGTTCCCGTTTCTCTTATCGCCACCTTTGGCGTGATGTATCTCTGCAATTACAGCATTGACAACCTGTCGTTGATGGCACTCACGATTGCGACCGGCTTTGTGGTCGACGATGCGATCGTGGTAATCGAAAATATCTCTCGCTATCTCGAGCAAGGAATGAGTCCCATGGAGTCCGCGCTCAAGGGCGCCAGCGAGATCGGCTTCACCGTGCTTTCCATCAGCCTTTCGTTGGTGGCCGTCTTCATTCCCATCCTCTTGATGGGGGGAATTGTCGGACGCCTCTTCCGCGAGTTCGCAGTGACTTTGTCGGTGGCGATCATGGTGTCACTGGCCATTTCCTTGACCACCACGCCCATGATGTGCTCCCGGCTTCTGAAAACTCATGGGGAAGAAAAACATGGGCGAGCCTATCAGGCGAGTGAAAAGATCTTCAGCGGCATGCTGGGATTTTATGAGCGTACGCTGCGCTGGGTCCTGCAGCATTCCGCTTTCACTCTTTTTGTCTTGTTTGTCACCATTTCGCTCAATGTCGTGCTTTTCTATATCGTTCCCAAGGGATTTTTTCCGCAACAGGATAACGGTACCGTCTTTGGCGGTATCCAGGGCGCGCAAGACATTTCTTTCCAGTCCATGCAATCCCTCACCTTGCGTTTCGTGGACATCATCATGAAGGATCCGGCCGTGCAGAACGTGGGGGCGTTCACCGGCGGCGGCGGCGCCGTCAACACCGGATTCATTTATTTAGCGCTGAAGCCGCTGGAGGAGCGCAAGATCAGCGCCAGCCAGGTGATCGATCGCCTGCGGCCGAAGCTTGTCTCCATTCCTGGCGCGACCGTCTTCCTGCAAGCAGGTCAGGACTTGCGCATCGGCGGCCGCCAGAGCAGCGCGCAGTATCAATACACGATTCAAAGCGACAACATTGATGACCTGGTTGCCTGGGGCCCGCAGCTTCTGACGCAAATGCGCAAAATGCGCATCCTCACCGACGTCAACACCGATCAGCAGAACAGCGGTTTGCAGGCATCCCTGGTTTACGACCGCGAAACTGCATCACGATTGGGCATCACCCCGCAAATGATTGACAACACATTGTACGAGGCCTTCGGCCAAGCCCAGGTTTCCACGATGTTCACGCCTTTGAACCAGTATCACGTGGTGCTGGAGGTCGCTCCGCAGTACTGGCAGGATCCTGCATCCCTGAACAGTATCTATATCCGCCCCTCGCTCGGTAAGGAAGTTCCGCTCAGCGCCGTCACGCATTATGTGCCGACCATCGCGCCACTCTCGGTCAATCATCAGGGCCAATTTCCCTCGGTTACCGTATCCTTCAATCTCGCCCCGAATGTCGCGCTGAGCGACGCCGCCACTGCCATCACCCAGATGCAGCAGCAAATGGGCGTGCCCTCCACGATCCACGGAATGTTCTCTGGAACGTTGCAAGCTTTTCAGTCTTCGCTTTCCACGCAACCGTTTCTGATCATCACCGCGTTGATGGCTGTATACATCGTGCTCGGAATTCTTTATGAAAGTTACATTCATCCCATCACGATTTTATCCACGCTTCCCTCCGCCGGCGTGGGCGCCGTGTTGGCGCTATTGCTTTTCCATATGGATCTCAACGTCATTGCGCTCATCGGCGTCATCCTACTCATCGGTATCGTCAAGAAAAACGCCATTATGATGATTGACTTTGCCTTGGCGGCGGAACGCCAGGAAAATAAAACATCCGAAGAAGCGATCTACCAGGCCTGTCTGCTGCGTTTTCGCCCAATCCTGATGACCACCATGGCCGCGATCTGCGGTGCTGTGCCGTTAGCCTTCGGGACGGGCACCGGTTCGGAATTGCGCAGGCCCCTGGGCATCACGATTATCGGCGGCTTGATCGTCAGCCAGATGCTGACTCTGTACACCACCCCAGTCGTTTATTTGTATCTCGATCGCATGCGGGTTCGCTGGGACCGCACGCACCATCGCACCCTGGGTAGTACGGTAGAGGAGCCCGCGGACTGATGAAACACGTTTCGCAATTGCTTAGAACGGCGCGCAAATCGGTAGCACAATGGAACGTTGAGATTTCTACAATGGAAAGAACTCACCCCAATTCGCAAGTTCTAATTATTTCCGTCTTCGTTGCTACGCTTATTTTTGGCGGCTGCACCGTCGGCCCCAAGTATCAGCGGCCTCCCGCGCAGGCTCCCGCGGCCTATAAGGAACTCACTCCCGCCGACTTCAGCAAGACCGACGGCTGGAAAGTGGCTCAGCCGCAAGACAACGTCCTCCACGGAAATTGGTGGGCGACGTTCCACGACCCGCAATTGGACGCTCTGGAAGTGCAAGTGAATATTTCCAACCAGAACGTGCAGTCCGCCATGGCCAGCTACCTGGCCGCGCGCGCTTTGGTGAAGCAAGCCCGATCGCAATATTTCCCGACGGTCGCCGTGGGCCCCGCAATCACGGGGTCCCGGCAAGGCGCCGCAGCTTCCTTAGCAGTTACACCTGGGACCTCGGTATTTTACAGTTTGCCGTTCGACGCCACCTGGGTTCCCGATCTCTGGGGTCGCGTGCGCAATCAGGTTCGGGCCAACACTGCTTCAGCCCAGGCCAGCGCGGCGGATCTGGAGAATATCCGCCTCACCGCCCAGGCGGAAGTCGCGGTGGATTATTACCAACTTCGCGGTCAGGACGACCTGAAGCAATTGCTGGATTCCACCGTGATCGCTTACCAGCAGTCGCTCGATCTGACCAAGGTTCTCTATGAGACGGGCATAGATTCCGACGAGGCTGTTGCCCAAGCCGAAACACAGCTCGAAACCACCCAAGCCCAGGCCACCAACCTCGGTATCTTGCGTTCGCAGTTCGAGCACGCCATCGCCATGCTCGTAGGCCAGCCCGCATCCACTTTTTCGATTCCGGCCGAGCCTCTGAAATCAAATCCCCCTGCGATCCCCTTCGGCGTGCCCTCGCAGTTGCTCGAACGCCGCCCTGATATCGCCGCGAACGAGCGGCTTATGGAGCAAGCCAACGCGCAGATTGGTGTAGCCTACGCAGCTTACTATCCGACGCTCACTCTCAGTGCGTCAATCGGCCTGGAGTCGCGGACTTTCACGAGTTGGTTCACGTGGCCGAGCCGATTTTTTTCGGCAGGGCCCGGCGTTTCCGAAACCATCTACGACGGCGGGTTGCGCCATGCCACCCTGCTGCAATTCCGCGCGCAATACGACGAAACCGTCGCGAATTACCGCCAGACTGTCCTGACGGCGTTCCAGCAAGTGGAAGACAATCTTGCCTCGCTGCGAATTCTCTCCGTCGAAATTCAACAGCAGGACACTGCGGTGACTTCCGCGGAACGAAATTTGAAAATTGCCACCGACCGTTACAAATTAGGAATCGATCCGTACCTCAACGTCATCACTGCACAGACTACGCTTCTCAGCAACAAACAAACGGACGTAGATCTGCGGATACAGCAGATGACCTCCAGCGTGCAACTCATCGAGGCTCTGGGCGGCGGCTGGGATGCATCGCAAATCCCCACCCCCAGCCAGGTCCTGCATCAGGATTCGCCGCCCCCACCCCCTCCTCCTCAAGGAAAACAGTAGGGACCGGCTTGAGGTTGGGAAGCCATCTCGCGCGCTACACGCTAAAAGCTTTTCCGGGTTCCAAGTTCTCGTGATTTTGGTATCGTGCTAACAGCGCTTCAGCCGCTGTCCTACGTCGCGACTGCAGCGCAGACGGCTCCGTGAAACTCCTGCAAAATTACATCAACGGCCATTTTGTGCGCGGCCCGCGCGAGTTCGCCGACGTGAATCCCGCCGATGGTTCCGTGATCGCGCAAGCATCCGAGTCTAGTCGCGAACAAGTGGATGAAGCAGTCGCCGCAGCCCGGCGAGCTCTGCGCGGAGAATGGGGCCGCTTGTCGGTTCCCGCGCGCGCGGCGCTTCTCCATAAAATCGCCGACGGCATCGAAGCGCGCTTCCAGGATTTTCTGCACGCCGAAGTCGCCGACACCGGCAAACCCATATCGCTCGCGTCACGCATTGACGTCCCGCGCGGCGCCGCGAATTTTCGCGCCTTCGCGGACGTCATCAAGACCGCCGGCCTTGAATCGTTTCGCAGCGAAACTCCCGATGGAGTTATCGCGCTCAATTACGCCGTGCGCAAGCCTCTTGGCGTTGTCGGAATCATCACGCCATGGAATCTGCCGCTCCTGCTGCTCACCTGGAAAGTGGCTCCCGCGCTCGCCTGCGGCAATTGCGTGGTCGTGAAGCCGTCCGAAGAAACGCCCGCCACCGCCACGTTGCTGGCGGAAGTCATGCACACCGCCGAGGTGCCCGCCGGCGTCTGCAACGTGGTTCACGGCTTCGGACCCGATTCGGCGGGGGAATTCCTCACCGCGCATCCCGGAGTGGACGCGATCACCTTCACCGGCGAATCGCGCACCGGTGCAGCCATCATGCGCGCCGTTGCTCCCAGGGTGAAGCCGGTCTCGTTCGAGCTGGGCGGGAAGAACGCGGCCATCGTTTTTGCGGACTGCGACTTCGACGACACCGTGAATGGCATCGCCGATGCCGTTTTCCTCAATACCGGCCAGGTTTGTCTCTGCTCCGAACGCGTGTACGTTGAGCGCAATCTGCTGGATCGCTTCGTTTCAGCGCTCAAACAAAAGGCGGAATCCCTGCGCATCGGATGGCCTATGGATCAGGCCACCACCACGGGCCCGCTCATTTCGAAAGACCACCGCGACAAAGTTCTCGCTTACTATCGCCTCGCGCGCGAAGAGGGCGCCATGACCGTCACCGGCGGCGGCATTCCAGAATTTAACGACGCCCGCGACGCCGGCTTTTACGTTCAGCCCACGATTTTCACAGGCCTGCCGGAATCCGCTCGCTGCGTGAAGGAAGAAATCTTCGGCCCTGTCTGCCACATCGCCCCATTCGATACCGAAGACGAAGCCATCGCCAAGGCGAACGACACGCAGTACGGCCTCGCAGGTTCGGTCTGGACCTCGAATCTAAAACGCGGCCACCGCGTCGCCGAAAAATTGCGCGTCGGAATCACCTGGATCAATTGCTGGTTTCTGCGCGATCTGCGCACGCCCTTCGGCGGAATGGGGCTCTCCGGCATTGGCCGCGAGGGTGGGGTACATTCCTTGAACTTTTATTCCGAACTGAACAATATCTGCGTTAAGTTGAGTGATTGATGGCTATGGAAAGCAAAGTCGTTCCGGGGAAAGCGCAGCCGCGCGGCAAGTTTCCGCACATCAAACGCGCCGGCGATTATCTCTTTGTCTCCGGCACCAGTTCGCGCCGTGCGGACAACACGATCGCCGGCGCCGACGCCGATGCCCTGGGCGCGACTCAACTCGACATTCGCGCGCAGACCCGCGCCGTAATCCATAATATCGGCGACATTCTTTCGAGCGTCGGCGCGAATCTCAGCGACTTGGTCGAAATTTCCAGCTACCTCGTAAACATGAACGATTTTACCGGCTACAACGAAGTCTACAACGAGTACTTCAACGAAAACGGTCCCGCTCGCACGACGGTCGCCGTCCATCAATTGCCCCACCCGCATTTGTTGATCGAGATGAAGGCGATCGCCTACAAGCCACTCGTTGCAGCGGAAAGGAAAAAATAATGCCATCCATTAAAACCATGAAAGCCTTCAATTTTCAGGGTTGGATTGACGCCAATCGCGAAAAATTAAAGCCGCCCGTCGGCAATGCCCAGGTTTGGGAGGACGGCGACATCATCGTCACCGTGGTCGGCGGCCCGAACCAGCGCGTGGATTATCACGACGACCCCACCGAAGAATTTTTCTACCAGCTGCAAGGCGACATTTTCATACGCGTGATGGAACAGCCCGGCAAGCCGCCCATCGAGATTCCCATCAAAGAAGGAGAAATCTTTCTGCTTCCGAAGCACACACGCCATTCGCCCCAGCGCCTTGCTCCCGGCACGATCGGCCTGGTAGTTGAAATCCCACGTCCCGACGGCGCCAAAGACGCCTTCGAATGGTACTGCGGCAAGTGCCATCACTTGGTTCATCGCGCCGAGGTTCTCCTGAAGAGCATCGTCACTGACCTGCCGCCGCTCTTCGACAAGTTTTATCAGAACGAAGAATTACGGGTCTGTCCCAACTGTGGCGAAGTTCACCCGGGAAAGCCGGTAAAAAAATAGCGTCGAGTTCGCGAATCGGAAACCAAATGCCAGTCACAGACATTCACACACACTTCTTCCCGGAATCGTGGCCCGACCTTGCGGCGCGATTCGGTACGCCCGATTGGCCGTCGATCAAACTCACCGAGCCCGGCAAGGCCGTGATCATGATCGGCAATCGCCTCTTCCGGCACGTCACCTCGGCTTGTTGGGACGCGAACGTCCGCCTCGAACAAATGGATCGCGATGGTGTGACTCATCAAATCGTTTCCGCCACGCCCGTGCTCTTTGCCTACAACCGCGAACCGCAACCGGCGCTGGAGTGCGCTCGCCTATTTAATGACGCGGCTCTGGAGCTGTGCGCTCGCGGCAAAGGCCGCTTGCGCGCGCTCTGCCAGGTGCCACTGCAGGATATTGATGCTTCCTGCGCTGAACTTACTCGCTGTATGCGCGCAGGGCATCTTGGTGTGCAGATCGGCAATCACGTCGGCGACAAAAATCTCGATGACCCGGGAATCGTGACGTTCCTCCACCATTGCGCAGACCAAGGCGCGGCGGTCTTGGTTCATCCCTGGGACATGATGGCCGCGCAACGCATGCCCAAATACATGATGCCCTGGACCGTTGGCATGCCCGCGGAAACACAACTGTCGCTTGTGGTACTGATTGTCAGCGGCGCACTAGACCGCCTGCCGGTGAGCTTACGCATTTGCTTCGCGCACGGCGGCGGTAGCTTCGCGTTTCTTCTCGGGCGTCTGCAGAACGCTTGGCAGCAGCAGGAACTCGCGCGCGGCGCTGCACAATTTCCTCCGAACCATTACCTCAGCAGGTTTTACGTTGATTCCGCGGTCTTTGACGAACGGGCTCTGGAATTTCTGGTCGAAATCATGGGCTCGGATCGGGTACTGCTAGGCTCCGACTATCCGTTCCCGCTCGGCGAAGAACGCGTAGGCTCCCTGATTCGCGAGAGCCGCTTGTCGGCCGACGCGAAAACAAAGTTGCTCGGCGCAAATGCGCAAACATGGCTCGCATTGCCGCAGGATCCACCCGTGGCAGCTACAAACCAGGCGACGCAAACAAGCGGCTCCTTCGGTTGCCCAGCCCGCGCCACCGCGGACACCGCGAACTCGCCAAGCAAAGATAGCGACGCACTATCTGGCAAGAAACTAACCTACAGCTCCTATCTCCAGGTCCCGGAACTGCTCCGCCTGCAGCATCCCGAATCCTTCCCCGAGCACCACGACGAGCTGCTCTTCATCATCGTGCACCAGACATACGAGCTCTGGTTCAAGGAATTGCTCCACGATCTCGACGCGGTCGTCGCCAACCTGCGCGCCACCTGCGAGAATCCCACCTCGCGCGATGGCGTATACGAAGCCGCCCGGCTGCTGCGCCGCTGCACCGAAATAATGCGTGTGCTGGTTGAGCAGTTCACCATCCTCGAAACGATGTTGCCTACACATTTCCTCGCATTTCGAGAGAAACTCGCCCCCGCCAGCGGCTTTCAGTCCGAACAATTTCGCGAACTGGAATTCCTCTGCGGCCTCAAAGACGAAAAAATGCTCCGCTACCACGAGCTGACGCCGGAAACCCACGCCATCCTCTTCCGCCGCCTGCGTGAAGATTCCTTGCGCGACGTTTTCTTCAAGGCCCTCGAAGTGTTGGGCACGTTAAAACCGCCCAGCGTCGCCGCGACCGAAGAAGAAAAATTTCAAGCCCGCGCCCAAGCAATTCACGCGCTCTACCGCGACGAGCGCAATCACCGCGACTGGATTGACGTCTGCGAGCGCCTCACCGAATTCGATGAACTCGTTGTCGGCTGGCGCCTTCGTCACATCCAGATGGTCGAGCGCACGATTGGCATCCGTATGGGCACGGGCGGCAGCGCCGGTTCATCCTATTTAAAGCTCACGCTCGAAAAGAAATTCTTCCCGGAATTGTGGGAAGCGCGAACGTATCTGGAAGGATGATCGCTTGAGCCGCGATCCCGCCACAGACAAAGCGCCGCTCCGCATCATGCAGAAAAATTCCCACACGATAACGCTGGTTGGCGCGGGATTAACCGGCTCACTCCTCGGAATTTCTCTCGCACAACGCGGATTTCCCGTGCAGATTTTCGAGCGGCGCCCGGACATGCGCCGCACAGGCGCGAGCGCCGGCCGTTCCATCAACCTCGCCGTTTCCGCCCGCGGAATTCACGCCCTGCGCGAAGCCGGCCTCTGGGACCAGATGAGCCGCATCATCATCCCCATGAAAGGCCGCATGATGCATTCGCTCGCGGGCGAACTGACCTTTCAGCCCTACGGCAAGAACGATACCGAGGTCATCAATTCGATTTCGCGCGCGGATTTAAACGCCGCGCTGATGAATGCCGCCGAAGCCCAAGGCGTCGCTATTCATTGCAACGAGCGCTGCACCGGAGTGGATTGGAACACCCGCTCGGCGCGATTTCGCAACGAAGAATCCAGCCGCGAAACCACGGTAGATTCCGAGATCATGATCGGCACCGACGGCTCTGCCTCCGCACTCCGTCAGGATATGCAGAAACAGGGCCGTCTGAATTTCTCCCAGGAATTTCTCGAGTACGGTTACAAGGAACTGACCATTGCTGCCGGCCGCAGTGGAAAACACGTTCTCGAACCCGGCGCGCTGCACATCTGGCCCCGCGGCGCTTACATGCTCATCGCGTTGCCGAATGTTGACGGCACGTTTGCGTGCATCCTATTCCTGCCGCGGAAAGGCCCGGAGAGTTTCGCGGCCCTCGACACCAGCGAAAAGGCATCACATTTTTTCACCGAAAGATTTGCGGACGCTGTTCCGCTAATGCCGCAGCTCCAAGAAAATTACGCCGCGAATCCGGTTGGCTCGATGGTCACAGTCAAATGCGCGCCCTGGCAAGCGGACGGCAAAGTCTTGCTGCTCGGCGACGCCGCTCACGCCATCGTCCCGTTCTTCGGCCAGGGCATGAATTGCGCGTTTGAAGATTGCACCGTATTTCTCGAATTGCTCGATCGCCATGGCCCAGATTGGCCGAAGCTATTTCCGGAGTTCGAGCACGCCCGCAAGCACAATACAGACGCCATCGCCGACATGGCTCTGGAAAACTTCGTCGAAATGCGCGATCGCGTCGCGGATCCCCGCTTCCTCTTCAGAAAAAAAGTCGAGCTGGCGCTGGAAGCCAAATACCCGCGCCACTTCGTGCCAAAATATGCCATGGTCACGTTCCATCGCGTCCCGTACTCCGTCGCGCTCTCGCGCGGAAAGATTCAGGATGGCCTGCTAGCGGAATTGTGCGATTCCATCGCGCACATCGAAGATCTGGACTGGAAAAAAGCAGATCACTTAATCCAGCGTGGCCTTACGGCTTTGGAGGCTCTCTAAGTGCCCAGCGTCCATTTCGAGACCGGCCGCTATTTCGCGCAAGTGATGACCGTCGCAGATCCACTGGCCGTGTATCGCGATCGTTTCCACATTCCCAAGACGGCCGCGGGTTCCGACTGCGTCTATCTCAGCGGCCATTCCCTCGGTCTACAGCCGAAATCCGCGCGCGCCTATATCGAACAGGAACTGCAGGACTGGGAGCGCTTCGGCGTCGAGGGCCACTTTCACGCCAAAAATCCCTGGATGCCGTATCACGAAATCCTGGCCGCACCAACCGCTCGACTGGTAGGCGCGTTACCCACCGAAATAGTAGTGATGAACTCGCTCAGCGTAAATCTGCACCTGATGATGGTTTCTTTTTACCGTCCCACACCCGCGCGCCACAAAATCGTCATTGAATCCAGCGCCTTTCCGTCCGATCAATACGCCGTACAATCGCAGATCGCCTTTCATGGTTATGATTCGGCGGAAGCACTACTGCAAATCGCCCCGCGCCCCGCTGAAACAAGCATTCGCACAGAGGACATCGAAAAGTTGCTAGCGGAAAATGGCGAGCAAATCGCATTAATCATGCTGGGCGGAGTGAATTACTACACCGGCCAGGCCTTCGACTGCTCGCGCATCACCCAGGCCGCGCACGCCCAGGGCTGCATCGTAGGTTTCGACATGGCGCACGCCGCCGGAAACCTGCGCCTCCGGCTCCACGACTGGAACGTGGATTTCGCCGTCTGGTGCAGCTACAAATATCTCAACGGCGGCCCCGGCTGCATCGCGGGCTGCTTCGTCCACGAACGTCACGCGCGAAAATGGGATTGGCCACGGTTTGCTGGCTGGTGGGGCCACGACAAAAGCAGCCGATTCCAGATGCCGTCGAAATTTCAACCAATCCCAGGCGCCGAAGGCTGGCAACTGAGCAATCCTTCCATTTTGTCCATGGCCGCGTTGCGCGCCTCGATGGAAATCTTCGACGAGGTCACCATGGCTCGCCTTCGCGCAAAAAGCGAAGCGCTGACGGGTTACCTTGAGTTTCTGCTCGCGCAACACACTAAGGAAAACTTTTCCGTCCTGACTCCGCCTGAACCCTCCGAACGCGGCGCTCAACTCTCGTTGCAAATTAAACAAGGCGGCCGCGCCGTTTGCGACCGCCTTGCCCAACAGGGAATAATCTGCGACTGGCGCGAACCGGACACCCTCCGCGTCGCGCCGGTCCCCCTCTACAACGCGTTCACGGATGTACACACCTTCGCGGATAAATTCCTGCTGGAGGTGAAAACGTAGCCACCGCAGAATGCATCGCTGCGTCCCGCGGCGTATCCCGCCTGCGATTACACGTCCTGGTGCTTCGTTCGGTGAATCATTTCGATTGTGGCTTTACCCAACACGCTCCCGGGATCCGCCAACCCAAACACAATATCGAAGTGATTCGTACCTGCAAGCTCAAACGCAGAAACCGGAAATCCAGAATGCACCAGCGCCGCTGCAAATGTGCGGCTCTGTCGTTTGAATTCCGCGGTCTCATTGTCACCCCACGCAACAATTGTCCTCACCGGCCGCCCAGCCTGCAATCGCAGCGGACTCAACGCAGCCACATCTTGGTCCGTCAAGTGCAGCGCCGCATCAATATATGTGCCCCGCAACGGCTCGAGATCGTAAATGCCGCTCAGTAGCACGGCACCGGCAACAACCTCGTCACCAACCCCATACCCCGCCTCCCACCCGGCCACCAGCAGCATCGCGGCAAGATGCGCACCAGCGGAATTGCCAGAAACATAAATACGCCGCGCATCGAATCCCAGCGTTGCCGCCCGCCGATGCAGCGCTGCAATCGCCCGCCGACATTGCTCCACTATCGTTGCAACGTTGGCCCGAGGAGCTAATGTGTAATCGATTGCCGCGAACGCAATTCCATTCGCTACGCAATCCGGCGCTGCAAAAAGCGATTCGTCCTTCGAATGCTCCTGCCAGTAACCTCCGTGAAAATAGATCAGCAAAGGCGCATCAGCGGAGGCAGCGGGAAAATAATCGAATGTTTCATCCCGCCGCTCGCCCCAGAGCAAATTCTTCTGGCAGCGAAAACGCGTTTCCGCATCCCGGCTGCGCGCGGCGTACGCGTGCAGGAACGGTTCGATCGCAGCCACACAGCTGCTCGGAGAATATTGCCGCTCGCGCTCAGCGAGCGTCCAAGTCCGCCAGTTCGAGGAGTCATTTGTCATGAAGGGACCGTTCCGGCCCGCCCGTTTCGACCGAAACAATACTACAAGTGCGCCGAACCGCCATGGAATCGCACACCGATTTACAAAGCAAGCGCTCGTCGCAGGGAGGTAGCCAAATCAGTTCAGAAGCATCGAAGTTGAAGGCCACACGCGCCCTATCGCAAAAGCGCCAGAAACTACCGCGAGGGTTGCTGCTGCGTCAAACAATGAAGCGTGCCAAATCCCCACACCAGATCCACGGCATGAATTCCAACCACAGCACGCCCCGGAAATAATTCACTGAGAATCCCGAGCGCCATGCGGTCGTTTGGATCGTTAAACGTGGGAACCAGGACGGCCGAATTCGAAATATAAAAGTTCGCGTAGCTAGCCGGCAGCCTGACGCCTTCGAAATGCAGCGGGGCGGGCATGGGCAACTCCACCACTTCCATCTTGCTTCCATCTTCCAGGCGCGCGGTTCGCAAACGCTCCCTGTTTTCCTCGAGCGGTTTGTAATTCGCGTCGCGCTGGTTTTTCTCGCGCATCAGCACCACCGTGCGCGGATTCACAAATCTGCAAAGATCGTCCACGTGTCCGTGCGTGTCGTCGCCCGCGATACCTTTGCCCAGCCACACAATATTCTTCACGCCGAGGGCTTCGCGCAACACGGCTTCGGTGTCCGCCCTGCTGAATCCGGGATTGCGCACCTGCCGTTTTTGATCCAGCAAGCATTCTTCGGTTGTGAGCACCGTGGCGCAACCGTTCACGTCAATGCTTCCGCCTTCCAGCACGACGTCGCGCCCGCCATACCGCACAGGCAGAATCTGATATTTCAAGCGCCGCGCCACCTGCTCCGGAATCGCATCATCTTTCTTCCAGTCGGGATAACGTGCCCAAGCAGTGAAGCGGAATCGCGCGATAGCCACTTCACGCCGCGGCTTCACACGCTTCACAAAAAGCGGTCCGAAATCCCGCGTCCATCCGCGGTTCGTAGCAAAACGAAAAAAGTGCACGCGCTGCAAATCCACGCCTACTCTTTTCAAAACGCTGCGCACCTGCTTTTCGTGTGCTGCCGAATTCACCAAAATGCGCACGATCTCGCCTGGCGCAATCTTGCGCACAATTTCGCCATATACCCATTGAATCGGTTCCAGCTTGTCCGGCCAATCGGTGCGGTTGTGCGGCCAGCCGATCCACGTGGCTTCGTGCTTCTCCCATTCGGCAGGCATGGAATAGCCAAGCGCGGCAGGCGTGGTTAGTTCATCCATAAGGTTTGCATGAAGAGGCCGTTTCAAGATTTGTCGTCGAGGAATCGCTGCTCGATGCCGTGATAGGCATCAATGCGCCGGTCGCGCAGGAATGGCCAATTGCGCCGCACGTCTTCCAGGTGCGCCAGGTCCACCGTGCCATACAAAATTTCTTCGCGATCGGTGGAAGCCTCCGCAATCACCACACCCTGCGGGTCGCACAAGAATGATCCACCCCAGAATTCCAAGCCGTCGCCGCCCGCCGCGGGAATTTCATGGCCCACGCGATTCACTGCCGCCACATAAATTCCGTTGGCAATGGCGTGCCCGCGTTGCACCGTGCGCCAGGAATCGCGTTGCGCCGCTCCATTCGATTCCTTTTCGCTGGGATGCCACCCGATCGCCGTCGGATAAAAAAGGATGCAGGCGCCGTGCAACGCCGCCAGGCGGGCTCCTTCCGGATACCACTGATCCCAGCAGATCAGCGTGGCGATTTTCCCCGCTTGCGTCGCGAAAGCGCGAAACCCCAAATCGCCCGGGGTGAAATAAAATTTCTCGTAGTAAGCAGGATCGTCGGGAATGTGCATCTTCCGATAAACACCCGCGAGCTTGCCGTCCGCATCGATGATCGCCGCCGTATTGTGGTACACGCCCGCCGCCCGCCGCTCAAATAGCGGCGCCACCACCACCACGGTTGCCTGCTGCGCCACGCGGCTCAGCGCTTCGGTCGTGGGACCAGGCACCGCTTCGGCCAAATCAAAATTCGCGGTATCTTCCCGCTGGCAGAAATATTGCGATTGAAATAATTCCGGCAGACATACCACCTGAGCTCCGTTGCGGCCCGCCTCTTCGATCTTCGCAATCGCTCGCGCGAGATTCTCCTGCGGATTGCGACTCACGGCCATCTGCACCAGGCCGACGCCAAATTTTATTTGGGTTGTCACGATAGGAAAATCTACACGAATATTCGATGCACGGCCACAGGCAAAAGGCGCAGGCCCCGCGCCCGTGGAGCATGAAGCTTGTCGAAGCGTTTCGCCCCGCAAAGTGCGCGCAGGCCACCGCGCGTTGTGGCTCGTCCGCAAAGCCACGCCGCGATCCACCTTGCGCGGCCCAACTCGGCGCTTCCCTATAGATAACCCCCTCGTGAGTCCAGGGGTTCACAGCAAGCATCGAATCCGGTAACATTAGACTCTAATAGAGGACGCGCAAAGTGATGTCTGCCTTGCGCTACGAGGGAAACGCGAGAGATGGCAGTTCCGGTTTCACAAATGTGGACGACGGCTTCCTACGTCATCAGCCAAAGGCTGAAAGGGCGTAAGCACTACCCGTTCGTCCTGATGCTGGAGCCGCTTCTCCGCTGTAACCTCGCCTGCGCCGGCTGCGGCAAGATCCAATATCCCGCGCACGTTTTGAAGAAGCAACTAAGCCCCGAGGAATGTTTCCGCGCCGTCGAGGAATGCGGCGCGCCCATGGTCAGCATCCCCGGCGGCGAGCCGTTGATGCATCCCCAGATCGCCGAAATCGTGGACGGCCTGGTCGCGCGCAAGAAATACATCTACCTCTGCACCAACGCGCTACTGCTCAAAGAAAAGCTGCATCTCTTCACACCAAGCAAATATCTGTCTTTTTCCGTTCACATGGATGGCCAGCGCGAGGAGCACGATTTCGCCGTCTGCCGCGAGGGCACTTATGACAAAGCCGTCGCAGCGATCCAGCTCGCGCTGCAGCGCGGCTTCCGCGTGACCACCAACACCACGCTCTTCGACGGCGCCGATGCGCAAAGCGTTCGCCGCTTCTTCGACGATATGATGGACCTGGGCGTCGAAGGCATGATGCTCTCGCCCGGTTACACCTACGACAAAGCCCCCGACCAGGAACATTTCCTCAGCAGGAAAAAGACGCGCGAGCTTTTTCGCCAGATTTTGAGCAATCGCAGTGAACGTTGGCGCTTCAATCTCAGCCCGCTGTTCATGGAATTTCTGATGGGCAAGCGCAATTACAAATGCACTCCCTGGGGCATGCCCACCTACAATATTTTCGGCTGGCAGAAGCCCTGTTACCTGCTGCAAGACGGCTACGCCGACACTTTTGAGGAATTGGTGCGCGAAACCGACTGGGACCGTTACGGCACCGAAAGCGGCAATCCCAAGTGCGCGAACTGCATGGTGCACAGCGGCTATGAAGCCAGCGCCGTAGACGATATGTTCGGCTCGCTCGGCGGATTCCTCCATACGGTGCGTGCCACGATTTTCAGTAAGTACAAAGACCCCGATGCCATGGGGGGCGCCACGAAAAACTCCGGAAATAATTCCGGCCAGCTCGTGCAGATCGCCGTGTCGCCGAAGGCCTAGCCGTTTCCAATAGCCATGTCAGATCCGCACACGTCCGTATCGCTTGATTCCACGGCAGAAGAACGCCTCGGTATCGTCCACGAAAATCTGGAAGGATGGATTCCCGCGCTCGCGTCGGTTTCCGAAATTCACGAAGCGCTCGAGAAAGCCTTCGACTATCGCGGCGACCTGACCATCACCCTGAAGAGCGGCCAGAAAATCGAAGGCTACATCTTCGATCGCAAAATCAAAGGTCCCGCGCTCTCCGATTGCTTCATCCGCGTGATGCCCAAGGATCAGCCCGGCAAGCTCAGCATTCCCTATAGCGATATCGCTGCCCTGGCGTTCACAGGACGCGACACTGCCGCTGGCAAGAGCTTCGCCGCATGGGTAAAGAAGTACAACGAAAAGAAAGCCGCCGGAGAAAAGAACATCGGTATTGACGCCGAGCCGCTCGATTGACAGCCTCATTTACTGCTTGTCGATTTTCTTGCTTCGCGTGGCCTTCTGCTCTTGATATTCCTTCCAGGTCAGATAGACGATTACCGCATCAAAAACGGTCAGCCAGATCAGCGCCCACGAATGTGTGTGCGTAAAGCGGCGCACCTGATAGACCATGAACGCAGTGAAAACGGCGATTGTCAGCGGATACGCCCAGAGCTTGTTGAGCATCAGACAAATCACCAGCGCCAATTTAACCACTCCGTGCGCGAGCAAATACAGCGACGCGAACGTGGTGCCGTTATCGGCGAACCGCTGCGAAGCATTCAGCACGTGCACGGCAAACGGGTGATGGGGCGCATCTGCCAGCAGGTTTTCGCCCACGCTGCGCACGATATCGTTCATCTGCGATGGCTTCACGAACCACAACACCATGCCGCCGGCAATTTCAAACAGCGCGCCCACGCCTTTCAGCGAGATGCCGACTTCAAAGGATTGGTGGAGGATTGATTTCGGTTGCATGATTTGTTGGTTACTACGAAGTTTGGCGCTCCAGCATCGCCAACTGCTCGGAAAAATGTTCGCGCCAATCCACCGGCAACGCTTCCAGCTGCGTCACGCGCTGCAACAACGCACGATCCGTCCCGCAATTGAAAAGCTTGTTGATATCGCTCACTGCAATTCCATGTTCGTCGTCCTGAATTCGCTCGATCGCGTCACTTGCGGCCACCAGCCCTTCCTCGATCACCGAAAAGTAGAATCCGGAGCGGCCGCTCTGCAGGAAACGCTTCAAGATATCATCCCGCTGAAATTTTGCCGCCAGTTTGAAGCACGGTAGACGCGGTTGCGTCACCTGCACCGTCGCTTTGCCGATCCGCAGCACGTCGCCAATGTGCGTATCCTTCTCGGTCAAACCCTCGGTGGTCAGATTTTCTCCGAACTGCCCCCAAGGCAAATCCATTCCCGGCAATTCTTTCCTCCAAAACTCATAGTGCTCCGAAGGATACGCGTACACCGCCTTGTACGGCCCGCCGTGCACGGACAAGTCCGCCTGACGGTCGCCGTCCAAATCAAGTTGCCGCATCCTTACGGGACCATTGACCGGTTTCTTAAAGATCCCGGTGTTAAACGTCTGGCCCTTCCACGTTATCAGCCGCGGCAACGCAACATTTACGGATAACACTTTCATTTTATCTTTCTGCATGGACTCGAACGTAGCCGAGTGCTCGGCGCCGCAATCGGAAGTTCATGTTCGCACAACTTTCAGCGTTTCACTCAGGTTTAGAATTTCAGCCCATGTTCGCGCCCGTTCGATGCTTGCTACCCCACTCTCGCTTCGCGGCTTCATAGTCGGCGTTCTGATGGGCGGCTTCTGCGCGGCGCTGTTCCAGCCTCCGCGCAGGAACGGCCATCCAAGATTTCCTAGATGAACACTATGCGTAATTCTTTTTCTTGCAGCTGTCGTATTCGCTGTATGTTTGACCTAGTTTCCTTCTCTCTTGGGGCGTGCCGGCCATGAAAAGGCTCAGTTTTCTGGTATCGCTTATTACTGATGATAACGATTTCCAAGTCGAGCAAGCGCGAGCTGCGGAGGCCACCGCGCAGCGCCTCGGCGTTGACGTAGAAATCATCTACGCCGGCAACGACTCCATCAATCAAAGTCAGCAACTCTTGAACGTAATTCAAGGGGATACTGCGAAGCATCCCGGCGCAATCATCTTCGAACCCGTCAGCGGTACCGCCCTGCCTCACGTCGGCCGTGCGGCCGCGGCCGCGGGGATCGCCTGGGTAGTGCTCAATCGGCAGGCTGATTACCTCGCGGACCTTCGCCGCACCAGTCGCGCGCCCGTATTTTGCGTGAGCTCCGATCATTTGGAAGTCGGTCGCATCCAGGGCCGCCAGCTTGCGGCTCTGGTTCCGCAAGGGGGCGCCGCGTTGTTTATTCAAGGCCCGTCAGACACTGCCGCCGCCGTGCAGCGCAGAATCGGAATGCAGGAAACCATGCCGCGCAACATCAAGCTCATCGCCATGAAGGGCCAGTGGACTCAGGAAAGCGCGTTCAATGCCGTGTGTTCCTGGCTGCGCTTGTCCACTTCGGACAAGCTTCCGATTGACGCAGTCGTTGCGCAGAACGATGCGATGGCCCTCGGCGCCAGAAAAGCTTTGCAGGAACAAGCGAATGCTGCGGTGCGCGATAAGGTAATGAACTTGCCGTTTTTGGGCTGCGATGGACTCGTCAATACGGGGAAGAAGCAGGTTGCCAACGGCAGCCTCGCGGCGACCGTCGTAATCCCGCCCAACACAATTCTCGCAGTAGAAATGACGTTTAAAGCCTTGCAGGATGGCGGCGCGCGTCCCTCTGAACTTGCCTTGACTCTGCCCGTATCCTTCCCACAGATCAATGAGCTCTCAGCGAAGCGTGTGGAGAACAAAGGCGCGCTAACCACGTAGGTAATTCTGCGGCCCGCACGCGTTTCTGGCCATATCAATACGTATCCCGTTCGACGACCTAGCCGCCCAAGAAATCCACAGGCCCGAAAATTTCCTCAGGTCGAAGCCCAATTTAATTTTGCATTACAGCTTGACAGTTCGATACCTGTTCGGTAGTATCGGGGTTCGTCTGTAGTCCTTCCAGCTGGCCTGGATTGACCTGCTCTTTGACAATCGGATGATACATGCCAGAACCCGTTTGGTTACGGTTCGTGCGCCGGGTGTACCGGTGTACGTACCACATTTGAGATAACCGAGCGATTTAAACAGTTCGTTCCCATTCGTGGCATTTCGATGCGAATCGACAATGCACACGTTTGGAAACACCAGATTTCAAACGAGAGTTTGATCCTGGCTCAGAGCGAACGCTGGCGGCGTGCTTAACACATGCAAGTCGAACGCGCAGCATTCTGTAGCAATACAGGGTGTGGGCGCGTGGCGAACGGGTGCGTAACACGTGGATAACCTTCCTTCAGGTGGGGAATAACCCAGTGAAAATTGGGCTAATACCGCATAACATGACGATGCCACATGGTGTTGTCTTCAAAGCCGCAAGGCGCCAGAAGAGGGATCCGCGGCCGATTAGCTTGTTGGCGAGGTAATGGCTCACCAAGGCATTGATCGGTAGCCGGACTGAGAGGTTGGCCGGCCACACTGGAACTGAGACACGGTCCAGACTCCTACGGGAGGCAGCAGTGGGGAATCTTGCACAATGGACGAAAGTCTGATGCAGCAACGCCGCGTGGGGGATGAAGCTTTTCGGAGTGTAAACCCCTTTCGACCCGGAAGAATGCCCGCAAGGGTTTGACGGTACGGGTATAAGAAGCCCCGGCTAACTACGTGCCAGCAGCCGCGGTAATACGTAGGGGGCCAGCGTTGCTCGGAATTACTGGGCGTAAAGGGTCCGTAGGCGGTGTGGCAAGTCGGGAGTGAAATCTCTGGGCTTAACCCAGAGGCTGCTTCCGAAACTGCCATGCTAGAGTGTGAGAGAGGCGAGTGGAATTACGGGTGTAGCGGTGAAATGCGTAGATATCCGTAGGAACATCCGAGGCGAAGGCGGCTCGCTGGATCACAACTGACGCTGAGGGACGAAAGCTAGGGGAGCAAACAGGATTAGATACCCTGGTAGTCCTAGCCCTAAACCATCAGGACTTGGGGTGTGCCCTGTACGGGGCACGTCCCGTAGCTAACGCGTTAAGTCCTGCGCCTGGGGAGTACGGTCGCAAGGCTGAAACTCAAAGGAATTGACGGGGGCCCGCACAAGCGGTGGAACATGTGGTTCAATTCGACGCAACGCGAAGAACCTTACCTGGGCTTGAACCGCACAGGACCATCTTTGGAAACAGAGACTTCCCGCAAGGGACCTGTGTAGAGGTGCTGCATGGCTGTCGTCAGCTCGTGCCGTGAGGTGTTGGGTTAAGTCCCGCAACGAGCGCAACCCTTACTCATAGTTGCTACCCGCAAGGGAGAACTCTATGAGGACTGCTCCGGATAACGGAGAGGAAGGTGGGGATGAGGTCAAGTCAGCATGGCCTTTATGTCCAGGGCTACACACGTGTTACAATGCGCGCTACAGAGCGTTGCAAACCCGCGAGGGGGAGCTAATCGCACAAAAGCGCGCTCAGTTCGGATTGCAGTCTGCAACTCGACTGCATGAAGCCGGAATCGCTAGTAATGGCGCATCAGAACGGCGCCGTGAATACGTTCCCGGGCCTTGTACACACCGCCCGTCACATCACGAAAGTGGGCTGTACTAGAAATCGCCGAGCCAACCGCAAGGAGGCAGGCGCTCAAGGTATGACTCATGATTGGGGTGAAGTCGTAACAAGGTAGCCGTAGGAGAACCTGCGGCTGGATCACCTCCTTTCTAAAAGAAAAGGGAGTACGACCTGCTTCGGTAGCAGGTACGGCTCTCCACCGGTTCCTTAGTGAACCGGGTTCGGCTCTCAAAGCCCGACGGGTTCTGACAAGTACCATCCGATTAAGTCAAACGAGTTTGCTGCAGACAAACGCAAGCCCCGGCTCGATGTGAATCGAGCCGGGGCTTTTTGTTTTAGCGTGGACTTTTTGCCGCCCTGGATGGTGGCGAAGAAAAACTCGTTCCAGTCGTCGCACCCGTTCCGCCGCCCTTGGTGAACTGCTCCAAATCCTGTTGCAGCGCCGTCGAAAGCGAATCCAGCGCCCACGAAATCTGGCTCCCGTGCTGTCCGCCACCGCCACCACCACCGTGATGGTGGGGATGATGCACCGCACCCGATCCTTGCTGTTGCTGCTGAAAATCCTGCTGGATCGTCGCGTAATCCTGCTGCGCCTGCGTCCAATTTCCGGCCTGCAGATCCTGTCCCACCCACTGAAACTCACTCTGTATCTGCTGAAATTTTCCCTGCCCTCCGCCTTTCTTCGCGCTCGGCGTGGCGGTCAATAAAGAACCTAGCGCCGTATTCGCGACGTTTGAGATTGACATCCATCACCTCAGCTACGGATTTTGTTGCGCGCTCTCTATGGGCCGTTTTGATATGGTCCGCTGCCGCTGGACGCGCCGAGGATCAACCCGAAGAGATTTCGCATGTATAGCGCGGCGAACTCTCACATCGGCAGCCCCCGCCCAGACTGGAATGCGGTCTCTGCCGCCGATTCCTCCCGCACACACATGTGCAGAACAAAGCGTCTTCCACAGAAGGCTTTCGCGCTAATCTGATTCTGTTGGTGACAAAAGAACGCTGAGCGCAAGATCGTTTGGTTGGATTGGCTGCCCACGGCGCCCGACGGAGAAATAAACTCCGCACGCAAAATGCTCGTTGCGGATTTTTCCGTGAGCGTGCCGTCACTTCCAACCAGAATCGCCCAAACAACAAAAGCGGCGAGCCAAGATATCGGCTCGCCGCTCCGCTCACCTGCTTTGATCTGCGTGAAGCTGTTCGCGTACGTTTGCTACTCGATTTGGCCAGCGCTGTTGAACAGGAACGGCAGCACGTGGATTTGTTCCTCCTTCACCGCTTCCAGCTCGTTGGGGTCGATGCCCAGCGCCTTTATGATCGTCGGTGCGACCTGTTGGTTGAGTACAGCGCTCTTCACAGTTTTTTGCGTAGCTCCGGCGAAGGCAACCAGCAGCGCAGCGTGAATATCATCTTCATTCAAGCCGCCGTGTTCCGCGATCTTGCTGCCGCCCGTGAAGATGACGCCGGTGTTGACCTTCAGAATGATGTCCGGCGTGCGTGGATCGCTCCCCGGATCATTCCATTTATTCTTCAAGGATTGGCCCGCGAAAATCTCCTGGATCCCCAGCGTTTGCTGATTTTCCGGTTCGCTCAGCCTCGCCACCACACTCGAAGTCAGTTCCTGGTCGGTCAACCAGATCAATGACCCGTCGTCGGAAATGTCGAACGCATCCGCCGCGCCCAGCAGAGTGGTCGGCTGGCCGTTGCCGATCCCCACGCGCTTGCTCACATCCATCGGAGACTGCCCGTGCTTCGCTCCGATAATGATCAGCGTGGAATCGTAAATCCCCTCTTTTTTCAGCTCCGCCACAACCCTGCCGAGGGATTGATCGACGAAGTCCAGTTCAAACGCCAGCCCCTCGTTCGGTGTGCCCAGAACATCAAAGTAACCGCCGTTCACGTTCGGACCACCGGCTACCACGGGCCCCTGCTTCAATTTTTCTCCGACGCTCACTGCCTGGAAGTTAAAACCAAAAAGCGTTGGCACGCCGACCTTCTTCGAGCGGTCATGGGAATAACCATCAATCTGATTGATCACCGCCTGCACGTGCAGCGAGTCGTAGCATTGAATATCCCGGAAGTCGTTCGTCCAGCCGTCGTCAAATGCGGGATCCGGAAATGGCACGGGGCTGCAACCTGGAAACTGCGGCAGCGCGACGGGAACCGAATTAATTTCCGGTCCGTAGAAATCATCCACGCCCTTGCCGCTGGGGCCGTTGGTCCATTCATAGGAAGGATGCTTGTCAATCCACGCCGTTCTGCCACCGTTAGCTTTCACCACTTCAAAGATTGTGTTCACGCGCAAATATTCGTGCGGGTACACGGGCTTGCATCCGTCATTCGGATCGCGCGGCAAAAAATGCGGATTGATTCCGCCGCCTCCGTTCAGCTTCGTCAGATCGATATCAATCGATTCGTCGTACGCCAGCGGAGTTCCAACGACGTTCGGGCACAGATTCGGTCCGCCGGTGATAGGCAGTGAGGTCGTCGTGGCCGGTGGCGAAAGCGCGCGATTGTACGTCACGTCGTACCAAAGGCCAGCTGTGATGGGAGAGCCGCCCGTGACCAGCGCCGCGAGTCCCGGAAACGAGTCCGACGGTGTGGACGTAGAAGCATTGGTGTATGTGATACCGCTGCGACTGAGCTTGGCGAGCGTGGAGTCTTGATGTGCGTTCACATAATTAGCCAGATCCAGGGCATGAAGCCCGTCAACGCTGATGAGCAGTACGTGTTTTACAGTGGGGCCGGAACTGCTGGTCCCATTACCTGCTGCGCTTACTTGCAGTGGAGACAATAGCAGTGAGGCGGCCAGAACCGACGACACCACAGTCTTAATGATGCGCATGTACGATTCCTCCTGAGGTGGAACTGAGCAGTGAAGGTTAGCGGAAGAGTGTCGCGAGCAGATGAACGCCGTTTGACGCGACGGTGAAAAGCCAAAGAGTTCGCACCGGTAAAGCCCGCTACGCGCAATCAGAAAAATCGCAGCGATTGAGGTCTATTCGATGACCACAGAATATTTCGCTATCTTTACCGGCTTGATGTCCTTCTCAAATGGGCGCAGGTACTCGAAGTCCAGCTTCAGGGCGCCTTTTCCCACGGCTTCAAAGGTCCACACTTCTTCACCGGGCGCGCCCACAGCTCCGGAATCGGCCGCTTGATACTCCTCGCTGATTTGCTTCAGCATCGCCGGATCCAGCGGCGCAGCCAATCGCCAGCTGTAACCAGTCGTGCGGTTGGCGGCCAGCGTTATCGAAAACTGTTTGCCCTCCAGCACGCGTATTTCCTCCACTCCGCCCGCTACGTCGAAGCCACCTGATTTCGGTGCAATCTGGTCGGCCCGCGGAGCAGCTCCCGCTAGGACGTTCGCCACTCTGGCGGCCTGGAAGTTTCCACCCGTGTCAAAAGTGAAACCCACCGTAGCAGTCCCAATTTCGGCGCAAGCGTGGCAGCCGTCACGCAGCAAATACTGCACCATAAATGTTTGCGTTCCCCATCCGGTGGATATCACTGCAGGCAACTTGTTGTCGAAGCGATCTCCAGGCCATACGCTGATGTGCGGATATTGCTCAGCGAGCGCCGCGAATGCCGCGTTCTTCCGCCACTCCGCATCCATCGTAAAGCGCTCGTCATCCACATCAATCGGCGAAGGATTTCCGTTCACCAGCAGCACACCTTCCAGTTCATTGGCGCGCAACGCGTACTCGAGGTATGCCACGTCCACGCGCTCCGCGCGCCGAAACGCTCGCAAGTAAACGACGCCCATCGTCCCCGCAAGGCTTTCCGCAAATGCCAGTGCCTCGGGCGACGCCCCGGCGGCCTTCATCTCGTTCAAAAAACATTTCTCAATATGCGTAGCATCCGCTTCGCCGCATTTCTGGCGGATAGCGGCGAGCGTCTCGGCTGGCGGGTTCCAAACCGCCGCTGCGCCAACGCGCGCGACCGCATGCGGCGCTGTCGTCACCGGTTCCTGCGCCACTGCCAAATTAGACGCGGCGCACACCATCGCCAGAAGAATCCAGGTCCGGGGCATATTACTCCCGAGCGCAGAGAACTACCGCTCGCGCTCACCTTAAGCGAGAAGCACTCAAAAAGTGAAGAACGATTTTCAGCCGCGCAGTGCCATGTCGCGCCCCGTAGCGCCGCGCCTGCCCGCCACTCCATCTCACCCAAAAAAACGGGGCGGGTTTGCACCCCGCCCCATGCGATGCCCGCTGGTGACGATACCCGTGCGACGCCCTCTATTGAGCGGCCCCTGGCACCCATACCTGGTCCGCGCTGGAAATATCTATGTCACGCAGCTCGGTCTTGATGCGGAACGATCGCAGCTCGCCCTTCCCCTTCGCAGGCCGCTTGCTGTTCCAGCTAAGAAAATATTGATTCTTCAAAATGGTGTCCAGCTGCTCCAGGAACGGCGCAAACGCAATCGGCGTCTGCAAGCCCTGGAAAAAGGAATATCCGCCGGTCTTGTCCGTAATCTGCGCCAGGTTGCTCTGTCCATAACTGACCCGGAACGAGTTATGACCAGCGCGGCCAACTCCAGAGCAATACAGCGTGTGCAGAATCACGCCGGCCTTTTCCGCCGCCACATACGTGCTCTGAATGTCCGGGCTGAACGGGTCGCCGCGGAACCGATCGATTCCGTCGGCGATCAACAGAATTTCGCGGCGTACGCCGGGGGTCTGCGGCCATCCTTTGATCAAGCTCATCGTCGAAAGATAAATGCTGGAATAAGCGCCGAAATTTCCAAACGGCAGCCGCAACGTCTTCGCCACGGCTTCGTGGTCGTTGCTGAACTGTGAAGCGGGCTGCACTCCGCCGTTGCTTGCATAAAAGACGCCAATGCCGGTGGTCTTGGGTTGGCCCACGATAAACGACTTGATATCGCTCAGCTGATTGCCCAGATCAGTCGAGCTGGCCTCGTCAATCACAATCGCCAATTGCAGCACGGCCTTTTCGCCTTGCGCTGGAGTCCATCCGGTAACGTCTCTCTTTTCCTTGCCTTCATAAACTCCGATGTCGTCTTTGCTGATTGCCGGCGGTGCGGTGAATTTCGGCCCCAACACGGTGACGACTGTCGTTACCGACGCGGTTGCGGGAGCTTGAGCTTGCGGCGCACCCCCGACCGCCAAGAATGCGGCGACCACCAGAAAACTTGCGAAAGCGTAGACCGATTTGTGCATTGCAATCTCCTAGCTGGACGGGTTTCCGCCCTGCTTCGCACTTGCGTGGGATCAACAGGAGAGCAGGAGTTCCGCCAGATGCCGCAACTCTAGTAAGCGAGCCACCGTCTGTCAAGACCCGCAACACTTGGGCCGGCAGCGGACAGGAGTTTCAATAGACGAGGCTAAGATGCTTGCGCCGCTCGAGCCACTCTTCGTTGTTGAAGATTTGCGGCGTCAGCTCGATCAGCCGCGGCAACATATTGAATACCGCTACCGGACCCCATTCCGCGCCCTTGCGCGTGCGAAATCCTTTGCGGTTAAGTTCCTCGGCCACTTTCACCAGGGAAATATCCTGAATAATCAGTTCCATCATTGAAAGCAGGAATTGCATTTCCGCGGGATTCTGCTCCAAGTGTTCGCAGTCCCCTGCCACGCGCAGCCCGAACGGCGCCTCCTCCAGATTCGGCGAAATCGCAACGGGCGGTGCCGGAACCGCGAGCGCCGCAGCCGCACGCTCCCACTCGACCGCGACCAATTTCCACCCCGCGTGCTCGCGTTGCTTCACATACGCCTCGTCCAGCGGCCCCTGCAATGATTCTCGAATGCGTTCGCTCTCGGCCATGACGTCTCCTTAAGGTTCGAAAATCAGTTCCTGTCCCATCGCATTCCCCAATTTTCCGCTCCCGCGACCCCAATCTCACTCGTAGCGCAACGCCACGATCGGATCCACTTTCGTCGCCCGCCGCGCCGGCAAAATGCACGCTGCAATCGTGACCACCGCGAGCAGCGCTGAAACCCCTGTAAACGTCCAGGGATCCCCGGCGCGCACGCCGTACAACAATCCGGCCATCACCCGCGTCAGCGAAAACGCCGCAATCCAGCCCAGAATCACTCCCGCAACCAACAGCCTTGTCCCTTGCGCCAGTACCATGCGCAAGACGTCACGTTGTTGCGCCCCCAGCGCCATGCGAATTCCGATTTCATGCGTGCGTTGCGTCACCGAATACGCCATCACCCCAAATATCCCCACACAAGCCAAAATCAGGGCTAGTCCTGCGAACGAACCGATCACTAGGAAAGTAAATCGTGCGCTGGAAAGCGCATGCGCACCGACGTCCTCCAGCGGCTGGATGTCCGTCACCGGCAAGTCTTTGTCCAGTCCCGCAACCCGCGTCCGTACCGCTTGCACCAGCGGTTCCAAATTGGATGTCGACCGCAGCACAATCACCCGCGCGTCGCGATCGGTATGCTGCCAATCGTTAAAATAGAATGCAGGCTTGGCGGCGGTCCCGTCCGGCGAGTCTTTCACGTCGCCCACCACGCCGATAATTTTCACGCCCTTCGTGCCCCACAGTTCCAGTAGCTTTCCCACCGGATCCTCGCGGGGAAAGTACCGCCGCGCCAGCGCCGCATTGATCATCACCACTTTCGGGGCGTTTTCATCATCCGTCAGCGCAAAAGATCTGCCGCTCAGCACAGGCGTGCCGATCGTTTCGAAATATCCTGCCGTCGCGAAGTGATAACGAGCTTCGGGCGAATCGTCGGGACTCTCCGGCCGTCCTTCGATGTCAAAACTGGAATTCTCGTCGTAACCCGTCCAGGGTAGGTCGGACGAAATGCCGGCCGTCTGCGCGCCCGGCAGCGCCTTCAGCTGCCCGATCAAGTTCTTGTAAAAACGAATGTAACTCGCATCGTCCGGATAGCGTTTGTGGGGCAGATCCGTGCGAAACGTCAGCACATGTTCTGCCTGAAATCCCGCGTTCACGTGTTGCAGATTGATAAACGTCCGCATCAGCAGCCCAGCTCCAGCCAGCAGCACCAGCGCCAGGCAGGTTTCCACAATCACCAGCACATTTCGCAAGCCACCGCGACCCGTCGTCGGAGTCGTGCCGCGTTCGCCGTCCTTCAATGTCTGGTTAACGTCAGTCCGTAGCGTCGCCAATGCCGGCGCCAAACCAAAAATCACCGACGTCAGCACCGTCATCAGCGCCGCAAACCCCAGGACCCGCGCATCCATGTGAACCGCCTGCAGTCGCGGCAGTTTTTCAGGGCCGAACGCGATCAGCGCATCCACTCCCCAGATTGCGAACATGATCCCGAGTCCGCAGCCCAAGAATGCCAGCAGCAAACTTTCCGTCAGCAGTTGCCGCAGAATCCGGATATTCCCAGCGCCCAGTAGGGATCGCAGCGCGAACTCCCGCTGGCGCGTAGTCGCTCGAGCCAGCGACAGATTCGCCACATTCACACAGGCGATCAACAGCAGAAATCCCACGGCACCCAGCAGCACAAACAGCGTCAACCGGGCGCGCCCCACAATTTCTTCCTTCAGCGGAACCACCAAAATCTGGTGCGCATTGTCCGGATGCTCTTTCGCCAACTGTGCCGAAACCGAATTCATTGCCGCGCCGGCTTGCGTAGCGGATACGCCCGGAGCCAGCCGAGCCACCATATTCAAATAATGGCAACCGCGATCGCAGCCCGCGGCATCGTGCGGAAGCAGTGGCAGCGGCCACCACAAATCCACGGTCTCTCCGTGTGACGGCGTATGAAAATCGCCGCCCACATGTTGTATCCCCGCGGGCATCACACCGATCACCGTGAACGATTCGCCAGATAGCAACACGCCTTTTCCCACGATGCGCGGATCGCTGTTGAATCGCGTGCGCCACAGCCGTTCGCTCAATACCACCACGTGATTGTTTTTCTTGTACTCTTCAGACTCCTCGAAGTCCCTCCCCAGAATTGGATGAAATCCCAGCACGCGGAAATATTCATGGGTCACGGCCATGCCGGAAAGATGCTCCGGCCGCTCATTCGCCGTCAGGTCCAGATCGCGTTCCGCATAAAGCGCCGAACTGCCGAAGACCTTGCTGCGCTCGCGGTAATCGTAGAAGTCCGCTATCGCCATCGGGAAATGCGGCTGTGTAGGCAATACCGTGAAGACACGCACCAACTCGCCAGGCTCGGGATATGGCAGCGGGCGCAGCAGCACCCCGCTCACGACGCTGAAAATGGCCGTGTTCGCGCCGATTCCCAGCGCCAGCGTCAGAATTGCGATCGCCGTGAACCCCGGACTCCGCCGCAGCATTCGGAACGCATACTCCAGGTCCTGCCACAGAGTCGCCAGAAGACACCTCCCCGGGAAATGTTCCAAAGAATTCTGCAATTCTCGGGCCGCGGCCACGCGGAAGGAAATTCATGTCATGCAACAAGTTAGGCCGCAGCGCGATCTCGGCGCACCCCAGAGCTGCCCGCTTCTGGGACCGCCTTGTCGCTCAAGCGGACAAGCTCGTTGCGCGCAACAGGAGTGGAATCCAGCGAAACCTCGCCACATCATTGCCACTCTGGCGTAATATATGTTCGCCCAGTTCACCTGCGGATCCCAGGTACATCCCAAATCCAATCTCGGTGGGGGAAATGATGAAGTGCAGACAATTTCTGGCAATTTTCGCCGTTGCACTGGCCATGGCATCCGTAGCCGGCGCGGATACCGTCGCACTGAAAAACGGCGATCGCCTCACCGGAACGGTGGAGGTTTCCGACGGCAAAGACGTCACCCTGAAAACCGACTTCGCCGGTGAAATCAAAATCCAGTGGTCCGCCGTCCTGGAACTGAAAACCGACAAACCCATCTACGTCGTGACCCCGGACAAGAAGACCGTCAGCGGCACAGTCAGCACCGACGGCTCGAACCTTGTAGTCCACACCGCGAGTAACGGAACGGTTCCGATAGCGCTCGCGCAGGTAACCGTGATCCGCTCCTCCGATGTGGAAACCGCCTACGAGAAGAGCCTGCACCCCAGCCTGCTCGAAGCCTGGAAGGGTGGCGCCAGCCTCGGCTTCGGCATCGCCCGCGGCAATAGCGAAACCACCAACCTCACCACCGGATTCGCAGCCGACCGCAAAACCTTGCATGACGAATTAACGTTGTACGAATCGTCGCTGTACTCCACCAACGATCTTCCCGGCGGCGGCGTAATTGCCAACTCCATCCTCGGCGGCGCGAAGTACGATCGAAACATCACCCAGCGTCTTTTCTTTTTCGTCAGTGCCGATTATGCGCACGACGCGCTGCAGGATCTGAACCTCCGCCAAATTTACAGCGGCGGCTTGGGCGTTCACCTCATCAACACTCCCAACACCACGCTCGATGCTCTTGCCGGCGCGAACTACACGCGTGAAACCTACGGCGGCGGCACCACCGCTCCCGCTGTGGACCGCAACCTCGCCGGCATCACGCTCGGCGAAATCTTCATGCACAAGTTCGGAAAATCCACGACGTTCAATGAAGTCTTCTACTTCTATCCGGACCTAAGCAACACCGGTGAATACAGGTTCGCTCTCGACGCAGCTGCCGTCACCAAGATCAACAACTGGCTCGGCTGGCAGTCGACACTCACCGACCGCTACGTCACCAATCCGCCCATCGTCGGAACGAAATCCAACGACATAATCTTTTCGACCGGCATCAACGTCAGCTTCGCGCATTGATGGCGCTCTGCTTTCCGCGTATTGCGATGCCCCCGTATCATCGGCGCGGACGAGCTAAACCAAAAGAGCCGCTCCGGAAAAATCCGGAGCGGCTCGCTGTTTTTCGAACCTGTGTTTCCAAAATTATTTCTGCCGCTTGTAAAACCCGCGGCGCATTCTATTGTTCAAGCACCGCTCGGTAGACCCCGCCGCCCAGCGCTCCTCCCAGCAACGGCGCCAGCCAAAAGAGCCACAGTTGTTTGATCGCCCAGCCGCCCACGAACAGAGCCGGTCCCGTGCTGCGCGCCGGATTCACCGAAAGATTCGTCACCGGAATTCCCACCAGATGGATCCCCGTCAAGCACAACCCAATTGCTAGGGCCGCGAATCCCGCTGGTGCCCGGCGATCCGTGGATCCCATGACCACCAGCAAAAATATAAAAGTCAGCACAATCTCAGTAACCAGGCAAGCCATCAGCGAGTATCCGCCCGGAGAATGCTCTCCGTATCCGTTGGAAGCAAATCCACCCGCGAGTGAAAATCCCTCTTTCCCTGAAGCGATCACATACAGCACTCCCGCCGCAGCAATGCCGCCCACCACTTGTGCCACAATGTACGGGATCAAATCCGAAGCCGGAAAGCGCTTGCCCACCACCAAGCCCAGCGAAATTGCCGGATTCAGGTGGCCTCCCGAGATATGCCCGAGCGCAAAAACCATCACCACCACCGTCAGACCGAACGCCAGCGCCACTCCCAGAAATCCGATGCCCAATCCCGGATACGCCGCCGAAATTACCGCGCTCCCACATCCGCCGAATACTAGCCAGAACGTTCCGAAAAATTCCGCCGTCGCTCGTTTTCCCAGTGTCATTCGATACCTCCTGGAACGCCAAATCTCGCCTGACTTTTAGCACAGGTTTGTACAGGGGGGCAAAAAAAACCACGGCTCGGCCGCAGACCGGCCGGTCGCTCTCAGCTGTTTCCGGCCTTCGGCAAATTCCAGTGCTGCCACACGCTGATGATCCGCAGCAAAAAACAAAAACCTCCGCCCACTACAGCGGCCTGCGTCGCAGAAAGCCGCAGCTTTCTGCCGATCACCAGCAACGCGGATCCGGCCAGCGCTGCCGTCGCATACACTTCCGCGCGCAGCACCAGCGGCACCCGCGCCAGCAAAATATCGCGCAAAGTTCCTCCGCCCACCGCGGTCATTCCTCCCAGCAAAATCGCAATGAACGGATGCACCTCGAAATCGAGCGCCTTTTCCGTCCCCGCCACCGCAAAGAGCGCCAGCGCGGCTGCGTCCAGCACCACCATCACTGGCCCCGGAATCCCGAGCACGTATCGATGCAGGAAGAAAACGATCGCTCCGCCCGTGAACGCCGTCGCCGAATATCGCCAGTCGCGCAGCGAAGCCGGCGGTGTCGCTCCGATCAGCAGATCGCGGATGATCCCGCCCGCCAGCGCCGTCGCGAACGCCAGCACCATCACGCCCAACAGATCCAGGTTGCCGCCAATCGCCGCCGTCGCCCCTTCCATCGCAAACAGCAGCGTCCCGGCCATATCCACCGCGAAAAGCAGCTTGTTGTCACCCTTATTCAATGCTTTCTCGCGCCCGTCCGCACCTGCGAAATCCACGGCCAAACTATCACGAATCGCACACTCTCGCAGCCTCGTGTCCGCGACCCCGAGACGGCGGCCATCGCGGGCCAGCCAGGCGCGCCCGAGGAGTCTCCAGCCCGCGGCCAGAAGGAGGCGGGGACCCGCCCTTCCCAGGTGGCCTCCGCGGGTTATCAGTTGCGAAGCATCATTTGCGGGCGCGCGTTGGCCGCAGGTGGGGGGCTATGCTATAAGTACGAGTCCGCTTATTCTGAGGAAATTGTGCCGTTTATAAATTTTCCCGCTCGCGAAATTAACTGCAAGCTTGTTTACTACGGTCCCGGCCTTGGCGGGAAGACCGCCAACTTGCAGTGGATCTACGAGCACACGGGAGCGAATCAAAAGGGAAAGATGGTTTCGCTCGCCACCGAAACCGATCGCACTCTTTTCTTCGATTTTCTTCCGCTCGATTTAGGCACCGTGCGCGGCTTTCGCACGCGCTTTCATCTCTACACTGTTCCCGGACAGGTTTTCTACGAAGCCAGCCGCCGCTTGATCCTGAAAGGCGCCGACGGCGTAGTGTTCGTCGCGGATTCGCAGGAAGAACGTCTCGATGCCAATCTCGAAACGCTAGACAACTTGCGCGAGCACCTGAAGGATCACAATCTCGACTTCACGACGATCCCCTACGTCCTGCAACTCAACAAGCGCGACCTCCCCAACATTCTCCCCGTCGCCGATTTGCAGAAACATCTCCTGGTAAAAAACGAGCCCACGCTGGAAGCCGTAGCCGTCACAGGCCAAGGGGTCTTCGACACCCTGAAAGAAGTAGCCAAACTAGTCCTCGCCGAACTGAAAAAGAACGCGTAGCGACCTTAGTATAAGTGGAAAGTAACCTCTACCGTCTGCACCACCGCCGCTGGCTTGCCGTCAGGGCCTTTCGCAGGCCTAAATTCCCAGTCTTTGATTGCCTCGATGGCTCGCTGATCCAACCCGCAAGGCAGCGCCCGCTTTACCCAAATTCTTTGCGCCTTCCCATCTGCGCCAATTAGCACAGAAAGCTTTGCGGTTCCCTCGGCTTTGGCTCTCACGGCCGCATCGGTATATTTAGCCTGCCCACAATGTATACACGCGGGAAACGAATACCCGCCCGCTCCCGCGACGGCCGAGGGGATTGTTGTTTTCCATCTTTCATCTCGCACCCAGACCGTCCTGTCCTCTTCAAAAACAGCCTCTGTACCAACCGCAGGTTCGGATTTTAGCTTTTCCATCGCAGGAGTCAGAGGCGTGATGATTCTCTTCCCCCCAATTCCGTTGCCTTCGGCCGGTGGCTCGAGGTCCAGGTCGAGGACTATGTTCTCGGACGTATATTCGATTCGCCCCTTCACGATTAGCATCGCACCTAGTTCTGGCGCATAACAAGCGACGATTGAGCGATTCGAAAGCGCTCCAATTGGCAGTTTATGATTCTTGATCGCGTCCGCGATGTCACTGCGGTCCAAGACTGCGAAATTGCTTGCATGGCTTCGCAACGCTTGAGAAAAATTCTGTGCGAGAACCACCGCAAGCTGACTGTCGGGGTCGTTCGCTTCGGTAAAAACAGTAACCAGAACGGCGGTGTGCGCCGAGCCCGCCGAAGCCTGGTCAATTACTCCAGCGGCCTCAGAAGCTGCGGAGTTGAAGTCCTAGAGATCCTGAGCACGCGCGCTAGGAGCCATCACATACAGAGAAAGGCACGCAAGAATTCCAAGCAAGAGAAGTCGTCTCAAGAAATGAGCGGCGCAATGTGCGGACGAGTTCATCAGCTCGTTAGTGTAGGTGAAAGGTTATTTCGACCGCTTGTCGAACCGCTGCGGGACGTCCATCAGGCCCTAACGCGGGCTTGAACTTCCACGTTGCGACGGCTTCGATTGCCTTGGCAGTCAGACCATACGGCAGCGCCTTAATCACCACAATATCGGTCGCGCGCCCATCCGCGCCTACGATAACGGAAAGCAACGCCGTTCCCTCATAGCGATGGTCGATCGCCGATTGGTCGTAAGGCGCATCAGGGCACTCCGCGCACTTCGGATAGGTGTACCCGCTCTGTCCCGCCGCGGGCACCTTCATGTCAATTTTGGGATCCGGATACGCAACGACTTTGTTCATCAGCTCGCGCATCTCTGCTGAGATCGCGGAAGTCGTTTTAAAACCGCTGATCCGTTTTCCAGAATCTACGCGGTAGCATTCCACCGCAATTCCCAACCGAGCCCCATCCAGCGTAAGTTTTCCGACAACCGCGGACTCCGCCTTGAACTCACCCGCAACCCACATGACCATGCCAATGTCGTTGAAACTGGATGGAGGCACGCCCGTTTTTGCAAGGCTTTCGTCGATTCCTTCGCGGAAGGCAACGGAAAATTTGTTGCTTGATTTGCTGAGAGCCGTGCTGAAATTTGCGGCGAGGGCCTGACCCAAAGCAGTATGTTTCTCGTCAGGTCCGGAGAAATCGAGAACAATCACAGATTTTCGCTTGGACTTTATGATGGACTCGGCCATGCGGGCCGCCAGTGGATCCAATGCAGGGAGTTGAGCGCGAACTGTCGAGATTGCGCTGACGATCCAGAAAGCAACTGCAACCACACGCGAAAGTTTCATCCGCACTTGCTAGGCGTGCGCCACACCGCCGCGAAAGGCAGCGACGCACTTGCCTTCGTCAGTAAACGTAGGAATGGATTGTATCAACCGCGTAAGCTCCAGCACTTCGCGCACATGTCCGGTGGGATTCAGCAATTTCAATCCGCCACCCTGCCGCTCCAGCGTCACAAAAGATCGTACCAGCGTGCTGATCCCCGAGCTATCCATCTGCGAGACGGCCACCAAATTTACGATGACCTCCGACGGCCCAGCTTCGGCGAGCTTGCGCAATTCAGCGCTCAACGAATCATTGCTCGTGCCAATAATGATCCGTCCCACCAAATCCACAATGATGACGTTGCCGAATTTTCGCGTCGAAATTTGCAGGCCCATGTTCGCCTCCCAGGCCGCGCTCGCGACCCTGCTGTTTCATGGCATTCACCAGGCGGAAGGTCCGCCCGTCCCCGAGCGGCTGCGCCGAGCAGCTGCGCCAGTCCCAGGCGCGCAGCTAAGTGGCCGCATTATAACCCTTTCCGCAGTTGCTAAGGCAAGTTCTGCGAATCGTGCCACGGATGGAAAAGTACGCATCGCGAGTCGCCAGTTTCGGAGGCTCCTGGTTTCAGGGTACCAAGATTGCACAAGCGCAACGACCTCGACTACGTTGTGGGCTCGCCGCACACACTTTACCAAGCCCGTATCCCCATGAATCAAAACGTATTACGCTGCAGTTCCAGCAATAAAAACGGGAGGCAGATGCCAGGTAGCATCCACCTCCCGGGGTGGGTGGGGTTGTTGCCAGAGCGTCTCAGAACCGGCTTGCGTGTGGAGAGCCTGACGCCCCAGCAATCCAGCGTTTCCGCCGGAATCCACTGTTGTACGAATCCTTATCACGCCCAGAGAAACGGTGTCAACTCCATTTGGCGCCCCGCAACTGCCGGCCGGCGATTTTCACAATGCAACGGACTGCCAATAAAAACCGATCCCCGTGTCTGCTCCAACACAACGCCTCACGTCTGGCGCATCTGCGCTAACCGAGATGCACTTTCGCGGCCTCGCGATCTGACGTCTCGCACACACGCCGCGCAAGCTCCCGCGGCACATGAGGTTTCTGCAGCACCGTCAATCCCCGCTCCTGCGCGTTGTGCAGGAGTGCCATTTCGGGACTGTAGCCCGTTGCAAAAATCACCGGCACGTCCTCATTTTCGGCGCTGATCCGCGCCTATGCCTCCGGACCGTTTAGCCTCGGCAGCACCACGTCCAGCAACAGCGGCTTAACCCGGTCGCGGTCAGCCCGAAACACGCGCACAGCCTCTTCGGTGTCGGAGGGCAATGACTCATTTTCACTTTGGCCCCAATGCACAGGTGCGGTTTATTGTGCGAATCTGCGAGCACGGCAAAGAAGAAGTCATCGAAGAAGCCCAAAAAAACGCCTGCGCGGGACGTAAATCAGATCGCATATGATGGGGTTAGGAAGACTACGGGGTAGCAGTTTCATTGGCTTGCGATACTTCGATGACGTTTGAGGTCACTCGCGCGATGACTCGACTCGCTTCTGAATTGGCATTTATTGGAACGATTGAAATGCCGGAGTGTTCCTTCGCGAAGACGCGAAATATTTCGTCTGCAAAAGCCTGTCCAATGGTCGCAACACCTTTGAAATCGAAGAGGACCGTTTTGAATACCTCCGACCGAGGAGTCCTAGCTGCGTGCTATCGGAAGCATCGCAAAAAACTTGAATACCGACCCAAAATGAAACACTCGTCCCCTCTCTGTTCGCCCCACTCCGATAGGCATCCCCAGTTAGTCACTGCCAGCGGATGCCCGACCCTTCGGTTCTAACGGGACGGGATTCTTGCCGCTACGCTCTTGAATTCGTAGCGGCGCACATGGCTGCGCCATTGCAAACGCAGCAAACCTCAATTTACGGTCGGCTAGAGTGAATGTGTGAGAACTGCGTGTGAGAGGAAGATAATCTTTGTAGGCCGTCGCTTAGCCACGACATAAATGCAGAAAAAGCATTGCCACTTGCGCCGCTGAAGTACGATCTTGCCGCCGTAAGGCCGACTGCTGAATCACTTCCCCGGCTCAGCCTGCTGCGGCGGATGACTAACAAAATACTGCGTAATCCCCGCGGAAAGCTGCTGCAATCCCGCCGTCACGTTCTTATCCATCGCCTCGACGATCGCCGGCACGGTCTTCGCCTGCACCGGTTCATCGTGCGTATAGATCTGGCTCCATACCGTGGTATGCGTTATCGGATCGTACAGCTCCAGTTGAATCGTGAAACGAGCCACCAACTCCGGCTGGTCCACGCCGTACATTGCGTACAAGTGCCCGCGCACCACGTATTGGCCGCGCACGTTGCTGGTAACCTTAGATACTGCTCGGTATTGTCCCGAGGACCGCAGAATCGTCACCAACATGTCCTGCACCATGTCCGCCGCAGGTTCCGCCCAGCGATCGTATTCATACGTGCCCAGTTGCACCGGGCCCGACCCGTACACCAATCGGTCGTCATGATAAAGATGCGACGCCGTCAATCGCCCCACCAACAGTGCCACGGGTATCTGCGCCGTTGCGGAATTCGCCGGCGCGGGGTTCACATCCAGCACATAATATTTGACGGGGCGCGCCGCGCCGCATCCAGCAAACAGAATCGTCAGCATCAGCAGTGCGCTAAATTGCGTGCGACGGCTTAACACTCTTCGCTCCTTCTCGCGTTGCTGCTTCGCGTCGTTGCCTGGCTGTGGCTGCAAACGAATTCTCCCGTTGCCTGCCCTCAGTCTCAACTATTTCGGCGGTGCTGACCCCGGCTGATGGGGCTTGGGGTCGGCCGGGCGCAGTATCGAATAGGGCCGCGTCTTGATGGACTCGGTAAACGAATTCAGATTCTCCGTAACGTGACGCAAGTTATCGATAATCTCGTCCAGATTTTCCGAATTGCTCGTCACCGTGTCATTCAATGACGCTACGATCGAATTTACGTTCACCAGCGCTGTGCGCAGGTCGATAATCGCCTGCCGGATGTCCGCACGATTCTCCGTCAGCATCCCGTCCAGATGTTGCAGCGTCTGATCCGCCTGGTCCGAAGTTTTTTGGAAGCTCGCGATCACGGGCTTCAGGTTGGCCGTCGCATCATTAATATGATTCAGCGTCGAATGCACCAACGGACGGTCTTCTTGCAGCATGCCCCGCAGGTGACTCAGGCTCGCGGAAACATTGTCGCGGTTCTGGTCATTCAGCAGGTCGTTTACCCGCGCCAGGGTCACTTTCAACTCCACCACCCGCGAATTCAGATTCGTCAGTAATTCATTGGCGGCCGGTGTGAGCTGGTTGATCTTGTCGGCAATGTCCGAAAAACTGGTCGGCTCTTTCGATTTCAGCACTGCATCGCGCTGCGCTCGCGGCGCGGCTGGCGAACCCGCCAGAATTTCCAGGAAATTTTCACCCAGCGGGCTGGTGCTGGTCACTACCACCGTGCTGTCCGTCTTCACCGGAATATTCGGCTTTGCCGTGAAATCCACTTTCATCCGCGTGGGGTCTTGGGCATCAAACTGCACTTTGCTTACTCGTCCCACCGGAGGGCCATTCAGGTAACGCACTTCCGCGCCCGGTCCCAATCCACCGGCGTTCTTGAAATACGCGTGGTAGGGCGTGTCCGCTTTGTCCAGCGTCCCGGAGAGCGCAAACACCGTGGCAATCAGCAACGCCGCCACTACCAGCACAAACAGTCCGACGTATGCTTGCTCGCGCTTCGATTCCATCCGTGTCCTCAACCATTTCTGCGCGGTGAGCCGCGCAGTTGCCCCTTGATTGCGGGGGAGTATATCACGAGCTTCTTACTTGGCCAGTCCAGGCCAACCCGCACCAGGCCTGTGCTACTGACGCTGCGGCGGTACATCCCCCGTTAGCATTTGCAGGTAATCAATCTCCCCGGTCAATTCCGGCTCCGGCACCCGGTCCAGAAATTGTCGCACACGAGGCTGCTGGCTCTTCTGCATTTCCGCCACCGTGTCGTTGGCTACGATCACGCCTTTATCCAGCAGAATCATCCGGTCGGCAATCAGGAAAGCGCTCGCCAGCTCGTGCGTCACCACCACGATCGTGATGCGAAACGCTTTCTTCAGTTTCAATATCAGTTCGTCAATCCCTGCTGCAATTATGGGGTCCAGCCCCGCCGAGGGTTCGTCGAAAAACAATATCTCCGGGTCCATAGCCAGCGCCCGCGCAATCGCCGCTCGTTTTTTCATCCCGCCGCTCAATTGCGCCGGCATGTAATTCTCGAATCCGGAAAGCCCCACCTGGTCCAACTTCAACCGGACCATGATTTCTATGGTCGATTCGTCCAGGTTGGTGTGTTCCTGCAGGGGCAGCGCCACATTTTCCCCTACGGTCATGGACCCAAACAGCGCCCCGCCCTGGAACGACATTCCCATCTTTTTCAATAATTCGTCGCGCTCTTCGTCCGATATGGAGGCGAAATCCTTATTCTGAATCCATATCTCGCCGGAACTGGGCTGCTCCAGCCCCACCAGCGTGCGCAGCAGCGTGCTCTTGCCCGAACCGGACCCACCCAGAATCACCAGCGTCTCTCCCGCAGGTACCTCGAAACTGATGCCGTGCAGAATTTCGCGCTCGCCGTACTTTACCCGCAGGTTGCGCACGGATATCGCTGAAGGCGTCGCAGTCGACTTGGGCGTGGACGTGGGATTAGGGCTCATCAATATTTACCGTGGCGACGTCACGTAGAAAATTGTCGTGAAAATCAGATCCACCATAACCACCATAAAAATAGACTTCACTACCGCGGATGTCGTCGAACGCCCCACCTGCTCGGAACCGAGGCCGGTCAGAAAGCCTTCCTGGCAGCCCACCGCCGTGATCACCAGTCCGAACATCGCGGCCTTGATCAGTCCGGTTATAATGTCGCGCTGCACCAGCGCGTCCAGCGTCGCTTGAATGTAGGTGCCCCACGTAAATCCCGCGCTGGAAACTCCGAACATTCCTCCGCCCAGCACGCCCATGAAATCCGCCCAGCACGTCAGGCAAGGCACCATCAGCAGCATCGCCAGAAATTTCGGCGCCACCAGAAATTGCACCGGCTCCAGCGCCATCGTCTCCATCGCATCAATCTCTTCGTTCACCTTCATCGTGCCGATTTCCGCTGCGAAGGCCGAACCCGACCGCCCAATCACCACAATCGCCGTCATCAACGGCCCCAGCTCCCGCGTGATTGCGATCGCCACCCCGCTCGCCACGAAATGCAGCGCGCCCAGTTTGCGCAGTTCATACGCAGCGTTCACTGCCAGAATCGTCCCCACGAAGAAAGAAATCAGCGAAGTAATCGGCAGCGCTTCCACGCCCACGGACATCGCCTGATGCACCGCCCGGCCAATGTGGAATTTCTGGCCCTTAAAAGGAAGGATGAAGACGGCCCGTAGCGCGCCGCCGAGGAGTCGCGCCAAGCCCCCTATGTACGCCAGACTATCTATAGTGGCCGCGCCAATAGTTTCTGTGAGTGGCATCAGTGAGTCGAGATGGGTGAAACTCTATAACACAACTTGCGCAAATACCGCCCGAATTCCTATCGGGCGGGTGCGACGTTGGTGCTGCCGCCGCGCAATGCTTCCTCTTCGTTGTTATAAACCTCAAATACCTTGATCAGGCGAGTTAGCTCAAGCACTTCCCGCGCCGTTCGGCTCAACCCGAACAACGCGAACGTGCTCTTCAAATCCCGCGAAAGCTTCAATCCCTCCACCAGCGATGCCACTCCCGCGCTGTCTATGTACCGAACCTTCTCCAGGTTCACGATCACGCGCGGCGCTTTCTTATCCTTCAGCAGTTCCAGCAGCACTTTCCGGACCTGCGGCGAATTGTAAAGTGTGATGTCGCCAACCACATCCACAATCGTGGCAGTTCCAGATTGGCGCGTTGAAATGTCCATCAGGACTGGCCCCCCGGGGGCGATAGAGTGTTTTGCCAGAGAATCCCGTCAGATGCAATCACTTTTCCGCTGGGGGCTCCGGGGAGGAGCCACGCGCAGAAAACACCAGGCGGAACGGACTATACCGCAAAATCCCGCTCTGCACCTGGCCAAATTTTGTCGGTCGGAGCTTTGGGATGAGAGCTCGATAAACCTTGGCGGTGTCTCTGGCCGCTAGCAACTGCTCACTAGCCGCTGCCTTTTTAGCAAACGCCTTGCGGCCCGCGCCGCCAGGGCATTACTTCCGATTATCCAGCGCAACGTACCCCCGCAAATCGGCGCCCAAATAAACCTGCCGCGGCCGCGAAATCTTCTGCTCCGGGTCCAGCAGCATCTCTTCCCACTGCGCAATCCACCCCGCGGTCCGCGGAATCGCAAACAACACCGGAAACATCGTAGTCGGAAATCCCATGGACTGGTAAATCAACCCGGTATAGAAGTCCACGTTCGGATAAAGCTTGCGCTTCACAAAATACTCATCCTCCAGCGCAATCCGCTCGCACTCCAGCGCAATTTCGATCAGCGGATTCTTTCCCATCACATCGAAAACCTCATAAGCGATGTGCTTCACAATTCGCGCCCGCGGATCGTAATTCTTGTAAACGCGATGTCCGAATCCCATCAGCAGCTTTTCTCCGGCCTTCACGCTCTTGATGTACGCGGGAATGTTGTTGACGGACCCGATCTCCAGCAGCATGCGCAGCACCGCTTCGTTCGCCCCGCCATGCAACGGCCCGTAAAGCGCCGCGGTTGCCGCAGCCGTCGCCGAATACGGATCCACGTGCGAACTCCCCACCACGCGCATCGCCGTCGAAGAACAATTCTGTTCGTGGTCCGCGTGCAAAATAAACAAAATATCCAGCGCGCGCTCGAGCGTGGGGTTCGGACGATATTTCAACTCCGTCGTGCGAAACAGCATGTTCAGAAAATTCCCGCAATAGCTCAGATCGTTGTCCGGATAAGAAAATGGCATCCCCAAAGTGTGCCGGTAAGCGAACGCCGCCAAAGTCGGCATCTTCCCGATCAGTCGGTAAGTCTGCTTGCGCCGCGAATCCGGATTGAAAATGTCCTTCGCATCCGGATAAAAAGTCGAAAGCGCCGCCACCGTCGAAATCAGCATGCCCATCGGGTGCGCGTCGTAGTGAAACCCGTCAATAAATTTCTTGATGCTCTCGTGAATGAAGGTGTGGTGCGTGATGTTGTACGCCCAATTCCCCAATTGCGTTTTCGTGGGAAGCTCGCCATACAGAATCAGGTAGGCTGTTTCGATGTACGTGCTTTTTTCCGCCAGCTCTTCGATCGAGTACCCGCGGTAGCGCAGAATTCCCTTATCGCCGTCAATATATGTAATCTTGCTCGAACACGAAGCCGTGTTCGTGAACGCCGGGTCGTAACTCATCATGCCAAAATCACCGTCGTGCACTTTCAGCGGACGCAAATCCAGCGCTCGTATCGTCTCGTTCGTGATGGGAACTTCAATCTGCCGGCCCGTGCGGTTGTCTGTAATGCTCAGCGTCTCGCGGCGCGTTTCAGCGGCACTTTCATTGCTCACCACCGATCCTGGTTTGGTCGGATTCATTACCGGACCCTTTCGAGGCGCAAAATATTCCTAGGCGCGGTTCGCTTGCACCTTAGAATGTACACCAAATTCCCCCACCCACGGAATCGCTTTCGCCAAACGAATGCAAAAATGCAACCGGTATCACCATACGCAACCGTACGGTCTCGCTTCCATCCTCCATACGCAGCAACCGCATCCTTTAATCGCGCCGCTGTCCCTTTATGCCCTCCGCATTGCCTCCGCAGTCACGCGATGCCGGTACTCAAACACCCGTGCCAACCTCCTCCGCACCATGCATCCTCCCAAAAAATTCCCGAACTCACCAAACGGCAACTCGTACTCGATCCGATCCTCGAGCCGGCAAGCCCCCGCGCCCTCAGGCACAAACGAATGTGTATGCTCCCAGCGCCGGAACGGCCCCGCAATCTGCACGTCGCGGAATTGCCGCCCCTCAATGTATTCGCGATGTTCAAAACTCCACCGCACGCGGACCGGACCAATGTAAACCCACATCGCCCCGTGGTCGCCATCGCGAACTCCGCGCGCGCGTTCGATAATCTCAATCTTTTCCCACGGCGGCGTCAGCCGCTCCAGCGCCCCGGGCTCCGCATGCCAACGAAACAATTTCTCCGCGGATGCCTCAATCCTCGAAGTGGCGACGAACACATTCGGCCGCCCCATATTTTCCACGCAATCCTTCCTGCGCATCGCGCACGTCGCACGCGCAGCATTCCGAAGCAGGGAAGCGAATCGTGCCACAGGCGGGACGCTCGGCGCCACACGGAAAACCGTGGTCGCGAGCCGGTTTCACAGCTGCGAATTTCCAGTCCGCATACTCCAGCGAGCGCTCTAACCAGTCGTTATTTTCTGCTCCGCTGTGTCCGGAAAATCCGTAGCCCTGACGACCAAAGCTTCCGGCCGCGCCCGCTCCGCGCGCTTTCGTCCACGCTCTTTCGCGCGATCAAGCGCCGCATCCGCCAACCGCGGCGCGTCCAGCCGTTCCAGCATTTGCCGCGCTGCGCTGCCCGCGATGGCGATGGAGACCGCAAATTCCCATTTCAGCAGAAATAATTCCAGTAGCCGCCGTGAAACCGGATCGTCTTCCGCAATCAAAACTCTTTTTCTGGCAGCCGTCGGTAAACTCATACTGCGTCTTCGCGATGGTGGTCACGGATCGACAGCGCTGATTCTTGCGGCGCCAGCCGCATCGTCACCGTGAAATGAAATGTGCTGCCCTGTCCCCATTCACTCTCCACCCACAGCCGTCCTTGCATCCGGGTCACCAGGCGCGTCTTGATCGCCAGGCCCAGTCGCGTCCCTCCATAATTGCGCGTGGTCGAACTGTCCGCCCGGATGAACGCCTCGAAAATCATCGATTGCTTTTCTTTGGGAATGCCGATGCCGCTGTCCTTCACGCGAAAATGCAGTATCACTGGCTCGTTGCTGCGCTCTTTTGTTTCCACCTGCGCCAATGCCTCGCCTCGCTGCGTAGACTTGATCGCATTTCCCACCAGGTTCACCAGCACCTGCCGCAGTCGCCTCGCACCTCCCGTCACGCGCGCCGGTACGCCGGCCCTCCGGCACTGTACATGGGCGGGTCCCATACCTCGAACCGCTCCAGCAATATCCATGCAGACGCGTGGCCAAAGTGCTCGCTTCGAATCCACACCAACACACCTGTAATCAGCGGAATGGCAGGCCCATCACGTAGTCGTCCGCAATCCGAAAGCGGAATTAATGTTTCAAGCGGGACGCAGCGTACCGTTGTGACACGTTGTTAATACCGTGTTAAAAAATCCACGTGCACTCCTCTATTCCTTGCTTCCGAGGCCCGCTTTCCCGTATCTTGTCTGCGATCACCGAGAAATAACCCAAATGAAACGCATTCTGGTTATCGAAGACGATAAAGACATCGTGGAGTTGGTGCGCTATAACCTGGAGAAGGACGGCTACCAGGTCACATCCAGCGGCGACGGATCCACGGGCCTCGCGCAAATCCGCAAAGCAGCGCCGGATCTCCTGGTTCTCGATCTGATGCTGCCGAAACTTTCCGGCCTGGAAATCTGCAAGGAAGTCCGCAAAGAAGTCACCCTCAACCGCATTCCAATTCTCATCCTCACCGCCAAGGGCGAAGAAGCCGATCGCGTGGTGGGTCTTGAACTCGGCGCCGACGATTACGTAACCAAACCGTTCAGCCCTCGCGAGCTCGTCGCTCGTGTCAAAGCCTTGCTCCGCCGTGCAGAGCCGGGAACTCCGTCCGAAAAGCCCGTCGAAATTGGCGCTCTCCGCATTGACCCTGCCGCCTACCGCGTCACCCGCACCGGCAAGGCCGTGCCCATGAGCACGCTCGAATTTCGCCTGCTCTATTTTCTCGCAGCGCGTCCCAATCGCGTCTTCACGCGCGATCAATTGCTCGATGCCGTCTGGGGCACCGAGCGCTTCGTCACTCCGCGCAGCGTGGATGTCTATGTCCGCCGCCTGCGTGAAAAAATTGAGGCAGACCCGCAGCACCCCGTCTTCATGAAAACAATTCGTGGCGCTGGATACCTGTTCGAAACCCGTGCGAGCTAGGCTTTTCTGGAAGGTCGGGCTCACCTATGGCGCCCTGCTTCTGGTCGTCTTACTCACCGTGCAGCTTTATTCCGCACGCGTCATCCGCAGCCAGGCGATACGCTCTGCCAACGATCAACTGGCCTCGCTCCTCAGCCTCACCCTCGCCAATCCTCCGCAATCCGAAGATCCAGCCGAAATTCGCGAATGGACCAGCAGGGCCGCCCGCAGCGGTGCGCGCGTTACGATCATTGCTAATTCCGGCCGCGTGCTCGCTGATTCCGAAGCCGACGCGGACAAAATGGAAAACCACGCGAATCGCCTGGAGTTTCAGGATGCCCTGGAGCGTGGCACCGGACAGTCCGTCCATCGCAGCGTCACTCTGGGCCGCGAATTGGTTTATCGTGCGCAGCGTTATGACCCGGCCGGCAATGCGCCGATCGTCATCCGCCTGGCCTTGCCGCTTTCGCAAATTGACCTCTCGCTTGTCGAACTGCGCCAACGCTTGCTCATCGCCACTCTCCTCGTCCTGCTGATCGGCGCAGTGGTCTCCTTCGCCTTTGCGCGCATGTTTGCCGCGCGCGTCCAGCGCTTGCAGCGCTTCTCGCAGCGTATCGCCGAAGGTGATTTCCGTCCCTTGCTCCGCGAAGGCCCGCGCGATGAACTTTCCGACCTCGCCGATTCGCTCAACCAGACCGCCGCGCGCCTCGACCGCGAAATCCGCCTGCTCAGTGGCGAACGCAACCGCTCCAGCGCCATCCTGCGCAGCATGGTCGAAGGCGTCGCCGTCATTGACGCCGAGGAGCGGCTCGTTTTTTACAACCGCGCGTTTTCCGAAATCTTAAACGAGGACCCCGCCAGCGCTGAAGGTCGCCCGCTCATCGAAGTAGTGCGCAATTCCGACCTGGTAGGCTTGATTCGTCGCGCCTTGCGCGGCGATGAGGGCTTGCAAGACGACATCACCATGGGCATCACCCAAGCGCGGAGTTTCTCCATCACCGCCGCGCCCGTAAAAGCTCTGGACGCCCCCGCAGCGGGCCGCGCGCCCAGTGAAAAACCTTCCGGAGCCGTCGTCGTACTCCACGACGTAACCGAACTCCGCCGCCTCGAGCGTGTGCGCCAGGATTTCGTCGCCAACGTCTCCCACGAATTCAAAACTCCACTCACCGCCATTCAGGGATTCGCCGAAACCCTGCTCGCCGGCGCACTCGACGATCCCGAAAACAACCGCCGCTTTCTGGAAATCATTCGCAATCACGCCATTCGTCTCGCGCGCCTCACCAACGATCTCCTCAAACTCGCCCGCATCGAAGCCGGAAAATTGGAACTCGAATTTTCCTCCGTCGGCCTGCTCGAGCTGATCGAAGGCTGCACCGAAACCACTCTGCTCAAAGCTAACCGCAAGGAAATCACTCTGGAAATCAGCGTCCCCCCGCAACTTCCCGCCGTCCGTGGCGATGCCGCCCTGCTCCGCGACGTGCTGCAGAATCTCCTCGACAACGCCATCCAATACACTCCTGCGGGTGGCCACATTTCGGTCTCCGCTGTCGCCGGACCTCGCGAAGCCGTTGTCACCGTCACAGACACCGGCATCGGCATCCCCCTGGCAGACTCCGAACGCATCTTCGAACGCTTCTATCGCGTGGACGCCGCCCGCTCCCGCGAAGCCGGCGGCACCGGCCTCGGCCTCTCCATCGCCAAACACATCGTCGAAGCCCACGGCGGCAAACTCTGGGTAGAAAGCACCGTAGGCCAAGGCTCCAAATTTTCCTTCGCTCTCCCCCTTGACTCTTAGCTCTTGGTTACACAAACCCCGCGCGATCGCCGGATGGCATTCCTCATTTGGGAGTGCGGCGACCTGCCGCCGCTTGGGGGGCGGGCAAGGCTTGCCTGGCCTGCGTTCCAGCACCACCTCGAGCCTTCTACAATGTCTTTATCTATTTACGTGCGATTTATGTCCTTGCAATCTCCCCCACCCACCCTGTAAACGCCGGTACTAAAGCAGGCCAATACCCTGCAGGAGGCTTCACGAAGTGGCATCCACGAAGGCAAGTGCGGAAGGTATCTTTCAAAGCGTGCTGGTGAACTATCTGATCTCCCAAGCCCGCACGGTCGAGGCCTCGGTGAACCGCGCCCTCTGGGCCCTGCTCGAACGCAACGAACGCCTCGCCAGCGAGGTTTTCCTCACCGAGCCGCGCATCAACGAAATGGAAATCTTGATAGACGAGCATGCCATCCGCATGCTCCGCCAGGGTGAAATGCTCGATACCGATGTTCGCCTGATCGTCGCCACCCTGAAAATAAACAACGATCTCGAGCGCATGGGCGATCTCGCCGTCAATCTCAGCGAACGCGCCATCTCCCTGTCCCAAATGGGCGAGGTCCACATTCCCGTCGAACTCGAGCCTATGACCACGGCCGTCCGCGCTATGGTTTCGAAATGCCTGGGTGCGCTCATCTATCAAAACGTGGATTTAGCCACCCAGGTGCTCGAAAGCGACGATGTCGTTGACCAATATCGCGATCAGGTATTCGAAGCTTTGCTCGCTGGCATGACCGCAAATCCCGCGCTCGCCGCTCCCAATCTCCACTACGTTCTCGCCTCGCGCCATCTCGAGCGCATCGCCGACCATGCCACCAACATCGCCGAAGACATCTTGTTCTGGGTGCGTGGCCTGGAAGTCCGCCACGGTCGCGCCAAGCAAATGGAACTCAATGCTGGCGACACACCCGCTTCCTCGGGGGAGTAATTGATATTTCACGGCCCGGTCATCTGCGATTCAAGTGTGCCATTTAGGATCACAACGGGTGGGAAGGTGCATCGTGGTGCCGTCGCACCGGCAGTTCGCTTTTTTCTGTGGAAACCGGCGGCCATCGAATTTAGCGTCAACAAGTTCCTGCGCTGCTCCTAGTAGCGCCGGAAGCAGCACCCCACGTCCCAACCACCCGCGAGGCGCGGCCCGACCACACCCCCGGGGCTGCGCCTCCTCTTTCCCAGACAGCTCGCGCTTAATTCACCCCCAATTCGTGCTGATGTAACACGCCAGTAACATAACAGTCAAAAAATGGTAGCTAGGAGATTCCCTGAAAATGAAAAAGACCCTACTCGTTGTGTGGCTCATGATGCTCTCGATGGCGCTCACCGCGGCGATGACCGCAGCGCAGGGCGGATCGGTAAAGCTCAATGCTGCTGGCGCTACCTTTCCTACTCCCATCTACACCAAGTGGTTCGACGTTTATCACACGGCTCATCCCGACGTTGAAATCAATTACCAGTCCATCGGTTCGGGCGGCGGCATCCGTCAGCTGCAGGCCGGCACGGTTGATTTCGGCGCGTCCGATGGCCCGATGAGCGACGATCAACTCGCGCAATCGAAATTCAAAATTCTGCATTTCCCCACGGTTCTCGGCGCCGTTGTGCCCACCTACAACATCGCGGGCGTCTCCGGAGAACTCAATTTCACTCAGAAAGCTCTCGCCGGAATTTACCTCGGAACCATCACTAAGTGGAACGAGCCGGAAATCGCCAAAGCGAATCCGGGTGTCAATCTCCCCAGTGCCGATATCGTAGTAGTCCATCGCTCCGATGGCAGCGGCACTTCCTACATCTGGACCGATTTTCTCTCGAAAGTCAGCGACGACTGGAAGAGCAAAGTGGGCAAGGCGAATACCTCTGTGAATTGGCCTGTGGGCTTGGGCGGCAAGGGCAACGAAGGCGTCACTGGCCTTGTGAAACAGACGCCCAATTCCATTGGCTATATCGAATTGATTTACGCGGTTCAGAACAAAATTGCCTACGGAAATGTTCAGAACGCCGCCGGAAAATTTGTGAAGGCGGACCTCGCAAGCGTCACGGCCGCGGCTGCCGCCGATGCCAAGAGCATTCCGGACGACTTCCGCGTCTCCATCACCAATGCGCCCGGGCCAAAGGTGTATCCCGTCTCCAGCTTCACTTGGCTGCTGATTCCGGCGCAAATTCAGGACGCCGCCAAGCGCGACGCCATCAAGAATTTCCTGAAGTGGATGCTCAGCGAGGGACAGAAGTTCAACGAAGGTCTGTCCTACGCGCAGCTTCCCAAGGACGTAATCGCCAAGGAGACTAAGGCAATCTCACTGATTCAGTAACCGGTAAAATGTCCGCAGCTGCCACCACTACCGCGCACGAGGTTCCCCCACAGGCGGGACCTCGTGCGTTTCTGCACCGCCTCCGTCAAGGCGATGAGATCGCTCACCTCCTCACTCTCACCTTCGCCGCCCTCATTCTGCTGCTCACCTCCATGTTGGTGTACGAGCTCTGGGTCAATTCGCACCTCTCGCGCACGGCATTCGGCTGGAATTTTTTCTGGACCAAGGTCTGGGATCCGAACTTCGATAATTTCGGCGCCGCGCCCTTCATCTACGGCACCATCGTCACCTCTGCCGTCGCGCTCGTCCTCGCGCTGCCCCTCGGCCTTGCCAGCGCCATTTTTCTCTCCGAGCTGGCCCCGCGAAATATCAGCGACGTCATTTCGTTTTTGATTGATCTTCTCGCCGCGGTCCCCAGCGTCATCTACGGCTTGCTCGGTATCTTCATCGTCGTCCCGCTGATGCGCACCACCCTCGGCCCGCTGCTCATCAATACCGTCGGCAACGTTCCCTATATCGGCGTTCTCTTCCGCGGACCAAATTACGGTGTCGGCTTTCTCACCGCCGGAATCGTGCTCGCCATCATGGTCGTGCCCTTCATCATTTCCGTCTCGCGCGAAGTTCTCCTCACCGTCCCGCGCGAACAGCGCGAAGCCGCCATGGCCCTCGGCGCGACGCGCTGGGAATCCACCTGGCAAGTCGTCGTCCCTTGGGCCCGCACCGGCATCATGGGCTCGGTATTCCTCGCTCTCGCACGCGCGCTGGGCGAAACCATGGCCGTCACCATGGTGATTGGCAATGCCGCCGCCATCAAAGCCTCGCTGCTTTCCCCCGGCGACACCATTGCTTCCACCATCGCCAATCAATTCACCGAAGCCACCGGTGATTTGTACCTGAGCTCCCTGATCGAACTAGGCCTCGTCCTCTTTCTGATCACCTTCATCCTGAATGGTCTCGCGCGAATCCTGATCGTCGCCACCGAACGTGGCGGAGGCCGCCCCGCATGAGCTCGCTGCGCATCCTCTGGCGCAAGTCGCTGAATTACGTGATGCTCACCTTGACCGGTGTCGCCGCCTTCGCTGTCGTCTCGGTTTTATTTTTGATCCTCGGATACCTGCTGTGGAACGGCGGTGCTTCACTCAGTTTGAATTTCTTCACCCAACTTCCGAAACCCGTCGGCGAAACCGGCGGCGGCATGGCCAACGCCATCGTCGGCAGCCTCAAATTATTATTCCTCGCCGCAGTCATGGGCTTGCCCGTAGGCTTACTAGCCGGCGTCTATCTCGCCGAGTTCGGCGGAAAAACTTTCTCATTTATCGTGCGCTACACCACCGACTTGCTCAACGGCGTCCCCTCCATCGTAATTGGGATCTTCGCCTACTCGCTCGTGGTCCTGCCCGTGAAGCATTTCTCCGCGCTAGCAGGCGGCGTAGCCCTCGGCATCATGGTGATTCCCATCACCGTGCGCAGCACCGAAGAATTCCTGCGCGCCGTTCCCGGCAATATGCGCGAAGCCGCCATGGCTCTCGGCGCCAGCAAATGGAAAACAATTGCAACGGTAGTCCTACCCGCCGCCAGCGGCGGCATCCTGACCGGCATGTTGCTCGCCCTGGCGCGCGTCGCGGGCGAAACCGCTCCACTCCTGTTCACCGCTTTCGGCAATCGTTTTTGGAGCCAGGGCTGGGGGCAACCCATCGCCTCCCTCCCGGTTATGATTTACACCTACGCCGTTGCGCCGTACGATGATTGGCATAGGCAGGCGTGGGCTGCGGGCTTGGTCTTGTTAGGTTTGGTTTTGGTCTCGAATCTGGGCGCCCGTTTCATCCTGGCGCGCAGCAAAGCGGTTTAACAACAAGCGTAACGAAGGATAATTTTGTGAGTGGAGCACCTCAACCCGCGCTATCAGCGAAGGTCTTCAGAGATCCGGTGCCTATGGAAAAAACAACGTCACCAACGATCGAGCATAAGCAGCGCTTGACGATTTCAAATTTGAATTTTTATTACGGTCCGAAGCAGGCCGTCTTCGGCCTTAGCCTGAAAATTCCTACCAACCGCGTCACCGCGCTCATTGGCCCTTCCGGTTGCGGCAAATCCACATTTCTACGCACCCTGAACCGCATGAATGAAACCATTCGCAACACGCGCGTCGAAGGCGAAGTCTTGCTCGATGGCCAGGACATTCACGCGCTCGACGTAGTCGGCCTGCGCCGCCGCGTAGGCATGGTCTTCCAGCGACCCAATCCATTTCCAAAATCAATCTATGACAACGTCGCTTACGGCCTGCGCATCAATGGGTACAAGGGCCGCCTCGATGATCTCGTCGAACATAGCCTGCGTCGCGCCGCCCTCTGGGACGAAGTGAAGGACTACCTGAAAAAATCCGCCTTCGCCCTCTCCGGCGGACAGCAGCAGCGCCTCTGCATCGCCCGCGCGCTAGCCGTGGATCCGGAAGTTCTGTTGCTCGATGAGCCTTGCTCCGCTCTCGATCCCGTCACCACCGCGAAAATCGAAGAGCTGATGTTCCAGCTGAAAGACAGCTGCACCATGGCCATCGTCACTCACAACATGCAGCAAGCCGCCCGCGCCAGCGACTTCACGGCCTTCATGCTGGACGGCCACCTGATCGAGCACAGCGAAACCTCCAAACTTTTCACAACGCCCACCGACCCGCGCACAGAAGCCTACATCACCGGCCGGTTCGGTTAATCGAACGAGTTGCAAGCTGTCAGGCCCCTGCGAGTTCAACAGAACTGAGGAACCATGGAACGACATTTTGATCACGATCTCGAAGAACTAAAACAGCGCCTCCTCTGGATGGGTAGTCTCGCCGAGCGCGCCGTCCATCAGGCCGTCCACGCCGTGCTGGATGCCGAAGAACATCTCGCCGAAGTCGTCCTCTCTGAAGAAGACGCCATCAACGAGATGCAAATCGAAATTGACGAGCGCGTGCAGCGCCTCCTCGCCACCCAGCAACCCATGGCCGCGGACCTGCGCTTCCTTCTCGCCGTCTCGCGCATCAATGGCGACCTCGAGCGCATCGGCGACCAGGCCGTGAACATCGCGCAATCCGCCACGCGCATCCTCCGCCACCCGCAGGTTAAGCCCTACGTGGATTTGCCGCGCATGAGCGAACTAGCCGAAGCCATGGTGCGCGACAGCCTCAACGCCTTAGTCCGCGGTGATCAGGAGCTAGCCCAAAGCGTCCTCCGTCGCGACGACCAAGTAGACCGCCTCCGCGACCAGCTCTTCCGCGAACTCCTAACTTACATGATGGAAGACTCCGCCCAGGTCTTTGCCGCCTTCGAGCTAATCCTAGTAGCCAAAAATCTGGAACGCATCGGCGACCACGCCACCAACATAGCCGAAGACGTAATCTATTTCGTAGCCGGCCGCGACGTCCGCCATCCGGCCCTGGATCGCCGCTAACGTCGCAGAGGCGACCTCGCCTGTGCTCTTAGGTTTTCTCTGCGTCCTCTGCGTCTCTGCGGTGGCGCCTTAATCTTTCTCCGATTTTCCTCCGCCTTTCCTCTGTGCCAAACCTTTTGGCTTTCTTACCACTCACACCTCTCGGCCCGCAGCTAGCAGGTAGCCGTCTTCCTAAAGGCCGATAAAATCGGAGTTCACAGCAGGAAAGTTTCCAACAAACAAAGAAGAAAAAATCTAAATCCGCGTCAAAGCCGTCGCTTCATCCTCGGCCAAATCCAAGATCGAATCCAATCGCACCATCTTCAACAACATCATTACCCGCTTATTCGCCGCAAAATAAGTAGCCTTCCCGCCAGCCCGCTTCAAAGTCGTGAACGCCCGCACCAAAGCTCCAATCCCTGAACTATCCAGCTCCGTAACGCCCGCCAGATTCACCGCCACGTGCAACGATCCAGCATCAATCAGCTGCTGCACCTGATTTCGAAAAGCTTCCTCGGCGTCGCCGAGTTTCAGCGCCCCGTCCAGGTCCAGAATCGTGGCGCGCCCCGCCTTGCGAATACCAATGTTCACGATGCCCCTCGTTCAGCCCAGCAAAACTAACCGAATTACGCCCGTCAATCAAGGGGACACCACAAACTCGTCAGCAAATAAGTTAGTGCTTCGGCGCTTACGCTTTTGGCGACGACCAGGAATGCAGCGGTCGCCCCTGGGAACGCCCATCTCCCGATTGGCGTTTACCTGTTCCCACTACTCCGCCCGCAAAGCATCCACGGGATCCACCGTAGCCGCCCGCCGCGAAGGCAAATAACAAGCCAGATAAGCCGTAACCACCACTCCCAAAGTCACAGCTCCGTAAGTAACCGGATCCACCGGGCTAACGTTAAACAACAGCGACGACATCAAGCGCATCACCGCAAACGCCGTCAGCAACCCGCACGCAATCCCCACCCCCGTAAGCCACAATCCCTGCCGCACAAACATCCCCACCAACGCCTTTCTCTGCGCTCCGAGCGCCACGCGAATTCCAATCTCCCGCGTGCGCTGCGACACCGAATACGCAATCACTCCGTAAATCCCCACAATCCCCAGCAGCAGCGCCATGCCTCCCGCCACTCCCAACATCACCAGCGTGAACGAAGTCCGCGCCATGGACTGCGTATAGAAATACCCGAGCGTGTGCGCGTTCGCCAGCGGAATATTCGGATCCACCGACCACACCGTCTCCCGCACCTCGTTCAAAAACGCTTGCGACCCCGCCCGCGGGCTGCGTATCACAAACGCAATCCCGCGATGCAGCGCTTCTTTTTCCCCCTCGAACCGGTCCATCATCACCGGCCAGTAAACCGAAGTCGCGGCCGGCTGGTCCACACCGCGCTCGTGCACGTCTCCCGCCACGCCCACGATCTCGCGCCAGTCGTCCGTATTCCCCACGCGGATTCGCTTGCCCAGCGCATTCCGCGCGTCATGCCAATATTCCTTCGCGAAATTTTCAGAAATCATCGCTACCGGAATTTTCTGATAAGTATCGTCCCAGCTGATGTCGCGTCCCGCGATCAGCGGCGTCCCCATCGTGGCCAAAAATCCCGGCGACACAAACTTGAACCTGCGCACCGGCGGCAGCTCGCCTTCGGCGTACGCGCGATCCTCCGCGAACAAAATGTCCATCGAGTTGCGCCCGTCCATCGGAATGTCGCTAGAAAAACTCACCGACGAAACGCCTGGAATCGCCCCGAGCTTCCCCCCAATTTCCTGCTCCATGCGCACCAGTCGTTCGCGGTCTTTATCCGGAATTTCCGTCTCCGGCACGTAGAAACGGAAAGTCTGCAGCGAATCCGGCTCGCTAAATCCCGGCGGCACGTGCATCAAAGCGCGAAACGTCCGAATCATCAGCCCCGAACAAATCAGCAGCAAAAGCGCCAACCCCACCTGCACCACCACCAACACATTGCGCGCGCGATGTTGCTGCCGGCTCTGGCTCAGCGCTCGCCCTCCCTCGCGCAGTCCCGTGTTCAAATGCACGCCCGCGTACTTGAAAATCGGAATCGATCCAAACAGCAAGCTGGAAAACATCGCAATCGCGAACGTAAACAGCAGCACCGGCAAATCAATCCCGATCTCATGAATGCGCGGCAGTCCGGTTGGAGCCAGCGCCACCAGCACCTGCAATGCCCCGTACGCCAGCGCCAGTCCCAGCAGGCTCCCCAGCAATCCCAATACCACGCTCTCCAGCAACAGTTCCATCGCGATGCGTCCCCATCCCGCGCCCAACGCCGCCCGAATCGCCAGCTCCTGCCTTCTTCCATCCACGCGCACCAGCAGCAGATTCGCCACATTCGCGCAAGCAATCAACAGCACCATCGCAATTGATCCCATCAACACCCACAAGACCTTGCCCACGTCGCCCACCACGTCCTGCTTCAACGGCCGCAGGTTCGGCGCGATTTGCGCCTTCTCAAACAGCGATATGCTAAATCCTTCCGGCGCCGGAAAACTTCGGTTCGCGATCGGCAACATGCGCGCCACGTCCGCGCTCGCCTGCCCCATGGTCACTCCCGGTTTCAACCGCGCCATCGCCTGGTAGCTGAAATTCCCCAGTTTCGTCTTGCTGCGGTCCCACTTGAGCGGCACCACCAGCGAAATCTCGTCGTAATCCAAAAAGTTAAATCCTTGCGGCAACACTCCGATAATCTGCCGCGGCTTTCCATCCGCCGTAATCGATTTCCCAATCACCGAAGTAGCCCCGCCGAATTTCTGCCTCCAGTATCCATAAGAAAGCAGCACGGTATCCGGCGCCCCCGGCGAATCATCTTCCTTCGTGAACAAACGCCCCAGCGCCGGCTTCACTCCCAGCATCGGTAACGTCCCATCGCTCACATCCAGCCCGCGCACCTGCTCTGGTTCTCCCGCGCCCGTCACGCTCAACGAATCGCTGTCATAAACTCCGATGTCCTGCAACGTGGTGTTCTGCTCGCGATCAATAAAATAAATGGATGGCGACATGTTCAGGTTGGCGATACCCACCCCCGGCGCCTGGTGCCATACCCCAATCAATTGCTCCGGATGAGGGTAAGGCAAAGGTTTCAGCAGCACGCCTTCCAGCACGCTGAAAATCACCGTGTTCGCGCCCACGCCCACTCCCAGCGTGATCAAAGTAATAACGGTAAACAGCGGCGCGCGCCCCAGCCGTCGCAAGACCTGCCGAAATTGATCGCCGAACATTCCCATCGCCTAAGCCTCCCCGGCAGCGCACACCGTTCGCAATTGGGACAACTGCGCACGCACCGAACTACCGCAGTTTGGCCTCGTGCACTGGTAGGTACGATGCCTGGCGACAAAATGTTTCGTGAGTTCCGCAATCTCAAACCGCTCGCGCTCTCCGCTGCTCTGCCTCAAGCAATAGACTCCCGCGCCGCACCGCGATTCTGTCCTGCGTCGCACCACAAACATTCCCGACGCCGTCATCCTGAGGAGCGCAGCGGCGAAGGATCTCTGTTTCGAGCCACTGGTCACTCATCACCCATCCCCCGCCACTTCCTTGACGTCCACTCACCCAATTTGCTAGGCTGCGCCCATTCACTTCGGTCGCCGGTGTGGGTGACGCCCGCCGCCAGCAAGTGAATTTCCCCCTTCCCCTGGGAGAACCATGGAAACATTTTCCGCGCTCTTTGAACTTGCCAGCGTGTCTTTGGCGTGCCGCGACCAGGATACCCTCCTGAAAACTTTCGCTGCGCGCGTCGGCGCCACTCTGGGCGCTCGCGCCGTATTCGTCTGGACCAACGGTGCCTCCTCGAAAGGCGCCGAAGGCCTGGTATGCCGCACGCGCTGGAACGAAGCCGGTGAGCGTTTCGCGCCCCAAGGTGAATCTGTCAGCGAAGGACTCCTCGCCGAAGTTTACGAATCCGCCGAAACCCGCCGCGTCAGCAGCAAAGAAATCGCCGCCGACGATTTCGAGCACCTCGACGAACCCAGCCGCGCGCGCGTCAAATCCGCCATCGTAGTTTCCTTGCCCGGCGCCCAGCGCGCCGAAGGCGTCGTCGAAGTTCTCAATAAACGTGCCGGCGAATTCACCGCCGAAGACGCTCACTTTCTCGAAGAGGCCAGCCGCCTCGCCGGTTCCGCGCTCACCAATCTGGAAGCCATCGAAGGCGAGCGCCAGGCGCAGCTGTTCACTCTCGAACGACTCACGGCGCTCTACGATCTCGGCCGCACCTTCACCTCCACTCTCGAACTCGGCGTCCTCCTTCCGGTAGTCGCCGGAAAAATTCGCGACATTATGGGCGCCAGCGCCTGTCTGGTATGGCTCGCCGATCCCGGCTCTTCGGATCTCTACCTCGCGAAAAAAATCGGCGCAGACCCCACGGTCGAAGACGACGCGCGAGTTTCCCTCACCGAGGGTCTGCTCGGCGAAATTGCCCAGTCGGCCAATCCAAAATTAGTTGAAAACCCATCCCAAGAACCGGGCCTCGCAGAACGTATCGCTGCCAGCGAAGAATTCGAAATCGTCTCCTGGATGTGCGCCCCGCTCCGCAAAGAAAATGACGTCCTCGGCGTCGTCGAACTCGTCAACAAAGCCGACGGCACTCCCTTCAACGAAGACGACCTGTTCTTCCTCTCCTCGATCAGCGAACAAGCTGCCGTCGCGCTGCACAACGCCAACCTCCTCGACGCCGAACGCAAAGTCCACGCTCTCGATGCGCTCCTGAAAATTTCGCAGGAGATCACTTCCACCCTCGACCTCGATCACGTGTTAGCTACCGTCGTCCAGCAGGCCGCATCGGTAATTCCCTTCGATCGTTGCGTAATCGGATTCTTCGATCGCGGTCGCTTCGTCCTCGGCGCGCTCTCCGGTGAAACCGAAGTCCCCAAGACGCGCGAAATGAGCGATCTCCGCACTCGCCTGGAGTGGGTCGCCGATCAGGAAGGCGCCGTGTCCGCGGATTTATACGACGATGGCTGGCACGTGGAACCGCAGGAAGCCCATGCCCAGATCGTCTCCTTCCTCGAAGAGCACAAAGAGAACGGATTCTACGCGCTCCCGCTCCGCGATGATCAAGGCAGGCTCGGCGTTCTAGCGCTCCTCAGCAGCGACGCCGATTTCCTCACCGAGAACAATAAAGAAACGGTCGCCATTCTCGCCAGCCAGACCACCGTCGCCATTCGCAACGCGCAGCTCTACCAGCAAGTCCCGCTAGCCAATCTTCTCCAGCCCTTCTCGCAGCGAAAAAAGAAACTTCTCGCGGCCATACCACAGAGCCGCTGGGCTCTCTACGCGCAACGCGCCGCCCTTGCCGTCGCGTTTCTGATTTTTGTCCCGTGGCCCATGCGCGTCGGCACCGATGCCACCGTCGTCCCCGCCGAGCGCCGCATGGTCGGCGCGATTGATGGCGGCGTAGTCCAGCACGTCTTCGTTCGCGAAGGAGACGTCGTGCAGGCGGGGCAAGTGCTCGCCCAACTCGATGACGGCGAAGACCGGGTGAGGCTCGCACAAGCCGAAGCCGCATCATCCCAAGCGCGCCGCGAACTCGCCGAAGCAGAATTCCGCAATGATCCTTCCGCCGCGGGTCAGGCCAAAATCCGCACCGAGCTGCACGAAGCCGAAGTGCAACTCGAACAGCAGCGCGTCGCCGAATCCCAATTGCGCGCGCCCATCGCCGGAATCGTCGTCACTCCGAAAATCGAAGATAAAACTGGATCCATGGTCAAGCCCGGGGACAGTTTCGCCGAAATTGTCGGCCAGGACCGCATCGCCGCGGAAATGAGCGTCTCGGAGACGGACCTCGAACTCGTGCACCCCGGCAACAAAGTCGCGCTAAAGCTCAACGCTTTTCCTACTACCACTTTCGAAGGCGCGGTCGAACGCACGGGTGCGCAAACCCAAGCCGTCGCCGGCGAACAATACTTTGTGGTCCGCGCCGTCTTCAATAATCCCCGCGGCATGGCCCGCGACGGCATGGTAGGCCGCGCTAGGATTCACTCCGTAGGCGGCTGGTTCCAAAGCGGATGGTATCCGGTCGGTTACACTCTGCTGCGTGCGCCGTTTCGCTGGCTATGGGAGAAAGTATGGAGCTTCTTGCCATGATCCCCGCTCCTGTGCCCCATCCAGGCCACTGCATTTCAAAAGGATTGCTCATGAACAGATGTACAAACCTGTTTTTCGTCGCCGGTTTCGCGCTCGCGCTCGGCGGTTGCGATAATTCTTCAGTGGCCTCCAGCCCCAACCCCGCGCCGCCGCCCGCCGTCACTGCTCCTGCGCCCGCCAATGTTCCGGCCAAACGGGCAGGCGCCGGGGACATCCTCAGCGTCCTCACCGTCGAGCATCAGGTGGACATCACCTCGCAGCGCGATGGTCTGGTAATGTCGCTGAATTACGATGAAGGCAGCTCCGTGAAAGCCGGCGAAGTCCTCGGACAAATTGACGACCGCAGCCTGCAAATGGAACTGATCAAGGCGAATTCCGATCTGCAGGTAGAAGAAAACAACAAAAAATACAAAGAAGCCGAACTGAAAGCGAAAAGCGCCGCCTATCGCCGCCAGCAGCAGCTACGCGCCCTGGGGCTTTCCAGCGACGCGGACCTGGAAGCCGCAGAATTCGAAGCCAAGGCCGCCGAGTACGACCTGCACGGTTACGAAGCCCTCGTCGAAAGCGGCCAAGCCGAAATCAATCGCCTGAAATTGCAAGAAGATCAGACCCGCATCCACGCTCCCTTCGCCGGCGTCGTCGTCCGCCGCTACATCCGCGAAGGCCAGGCCATTTCCAAAGGCGACAAATGTTTTCGCATCAGCCAACTCTCGCCGCTGCAAGTTCAGTTTCAGGTGCCGGAATCCTCCGGCCGCCGCCCCACGCCAGGAACTCCCGTCGAGCTTTCCCTGGTCGAAGATTCCAACCGCGCCCTCGCCGCTCGCGTCACAAAAGTCAGCCCCACCATCGACGCCGCCAGCGACAGCTACGATGTCCTAGCCCAACTAACAGGCTCTGGCATTTCCGACCTGCGTCCCGGCATGGCCGTAAAAGTCCTCTGGCCCGGCCCAACCACGCGAAATGGTTTGGCGCCAGCTCCCGCAGCGCACCCAGCCCCGCCATCAAATGTAAATTCAAATCCACCGCCGCAACCGTAGACGAGTCCTCGATGCGCTTCGGCCCCACCAGCCTGCAAGTCTCCAGCGTCCTCGCCAAAGGCCTGCGCCGTCCCAAACTCCGCACCGACCTGCGCATCAGCGAGCAAACCATTTCCGGCGAAACCAGTTACGTCGTCAAAAATTTCGAAACCAATTCCTACAACCGTTATGGCGCAACGGAATACGGCGTCCTTGCACTTTGCGACGGCACGCGCACCGCCGCTGAAATTTCCGACGCCCTCACCGAGCGCCATCCCGAGTCTCCTCTCAGCGAAGCCGAGGTCCTGGAATTCCTGGACAGCATCGAACCCGCCATGTGGGAGCGCTCCGTCGGCGAAAAAAATCTCGCCGTGCTCGAACGCATTCGCGACGAGCGCAAAGGCCGCGTCGAACAATCCAGCGTCCTCTATATGTCCTTCAAAGCCTGGGACCCGGACAAGGCTCTCGCCAGGATCGATCCTTACCTGGGCTGGATGTTCACGCCCGGCTTCGTCGTCTTTTCTATCGGCGTTTTCATCGCCGCCTGCTACTTACTCGCCTCCGATTGGACGCGCGTCCAGCAAGACACTTCCGCCCTCTACAATTTTTCCGACAAAAGCGCCTACGACATCTGGATGTTCTGGATTCTTCTCATGATCCTCGGCGCCATCCACGAATTCGGCCACGGCCTCACCTGCAAACATTTCGGCGGCGAAGTGCACCAGATGGGATTCCTGCTCATTTATTTCACTCCGGCCTTCTACACGGACACCACGGACATCCTCCTGTTCAAACGCGGTTCGCAACGCCAGTGGGTCATCTTTGCGGGCATCTGGATTGAACTGGTTCTCTGCGGACTTTCCGGCGTGGTCTGGTATTTCTCTCCGGTTGGCTCGGTGCTGAACGACATCGCCTATAAAATGATGCTGCTCAGCGGTATTCAAGGCGCGCTTCTCAACCTCAATCCTTTAATCAAAGCCGACGGCTACTACGCGCTCTCCCAATTCCTCAACGTTGACAATCTCCGCGAGGAGTCCTTTGCTTATCTCCGCGCTTGGGCCGAGAAATATTTGCTTCGTCACGACATTGACTTACCCGCGGCCAGCAAGCGCCAGCGGCGCATTTATTTTCTCTTCGGCGCATCCGCGATCGTCTACAGCAATACTTTGCTCATCGTCGTGATCGTGTTCGCGAAAAATGTTTTGGTCAGCAAACTCGGCGACGAGTGGGGCTACCTCGCCACTCTCCTGGTCATCTATTTTTTCGCGAGGAAGGGAATTCAGCAGGCTCTGCCCACCGTGCGCGCCTGGCTGCGCCAGAAGAGAGAGGACTATATGGCCTGGAAAATGACCCGAACCCAGCAAGCCGGAGCACTCGGCTTGGCACTCCTGCTTCTGATTCCCCCGGTTTCTTCCTCCGTCTCCACCGGCTTGGTGCTCGAGCCCGGAGCTTCCGCTCGTGTCCGCGCCGGAGTCCCCGGCCAAATCAACGCTGTCTATGTGAAGCAAGGCGATGCCGTTCAGACGGGCCAGCTCCTCGCCGTCCTGCAGAATCCTGAAATCGCAGCCGACGCCGAAGCTCTGCGCCACCAATTGGCCCTCGCCAGCAGCCAACTCCGCAACGGCCAGGACCGCTCTGACTACGACTCCGCTGCAAACGCTGTTCGCGACCGCGCCCGCCTGCAGCAGGAACTGGCGGTCGCCGAAAAACGTGCCGCCGCCTTGGAAATCTGCGCGCCTATTGACGGCGTCGTCGCTACCGGCGAGCTCAACCAAAAACTCGGCGCCTTCCTGGCAGCCGGCGACGAATTCGCCCGAATCGTTAACCGCTCCACCATGAAAGCGCGCATCCTGGTTCGCGATTGGGATTTGCAGGATGTGCAGCAAGGCGCGACGGTCAGAGTGAAGGTCGTTCCGTTCCCCTATCGCACGTACTCCGGCAAAGTGGATCGAATCTATCCAGCCTCCGCCGCCGATCGCCCGGTTACCCAAACCGAGAATCTCGAGCGCCTGGGCCAGCAACTCACCAACTATTTCGCCGTGGATATGGAATTTACCAATTCGGATGGCTCGCTACGGGAAGGGATGACGGGAACCGCGAAGGTTTCCGGCAAGCGCGCTTCCTTGGCTTGGCAAGCCTCGCGCGCCATATGGCGTTGGGCGCGCAGCCAAGCTTGGTAGAAGCAACCCTGGTGACACCGCTCCGCACTCGTCCCGAAATGGAGAAAGGGCCGCCGTTCCTGGGACGGCGGCCCTTGGGGGTGTTGCTACGTCAATCTCCGATTGAGGCAAGGAGCCTAACCGAAGAATCTTTGCAATGGTCCTAGAACTTAATTAAGGGCTTCACGGCCGGCAAATCCGCGCGCTTCATCAGCGGTTTCACGGGCGCTGTTTTCTTGCCCTTCACTGGCTTGGATTTCTTTTCCATAACCGAATCTCCCTCTATGAATTGATCATTCCCGAGCAACCTGCCGCGTCTCGAAAAGGGCCGTTGCCACCTCGGCAGCGGCCCGCTTGCCATTCGAGATGCTTTTCTCAGGCCGCGTCGTGCCCTTCGGCGCGCTCCTGACAATGATAAACGGGCCTTAGCGCTTTACGGTGGTCATCAACGGCTTCGTCGCTTCGATCTTCTTTGCTTTCTTCAAGGTTTTCTTGGCCATTTTGTTTCCCCCTCGCTTGATTTGCCCTGATGGGCATCGCTCTCCGTATATGCAAAGCAATCGCCAAACTTCGCCGCCAGTTCGCCCATCCGCAAGCCGCTCAATTTATGACACTTCGGCTCCTGCCCGATGGGCCCTGCTCCCGCAGCTCAAGTCCGTAACGTTGAATTATTCATCGCCTGTTGAGAATTTCAACACCTGCGCGGTCAAGTTCTATTGGTTCACGCCGGTCCCGAGCAGGGAACGCAGAAAGGGAGGTTCCGGCAGAGATAAAATCGCGGCACACGCAAAAAGGGCCGCTACCGTTCGGGCAGCGGCCCCGCTTGCCACTAAATATCGCTATTGCCAGAACGTGCGCCGTGGAGGAGCGCGTCTGGGCGATAGAAATCGGACCTACTTCTTGGCGAACGAATGAGCCATCAGCGGCTTGGTGGGTTGGATCTTCTTCGACTTCTTCAAGGTTTTCTTGGCCATGTGGTACTCCCTAACTTGATTTGCCCAAATGGGCAGCGCCATCGTTATATGCAAAGCGGTCGCCAAAGTCCATGCGCATTTTTGCGCGTCGCGAAGCTCCGTTTTTGTTGGCTTTTCGGCAAATCCGTTGCTCCCGCCCTGCGCTTGCGACCGCGTCATCCGTTGCATTCCTCACCGACTGTTGAGAATTTCAACGCAATTCACCCGACGACTCCGCCGCCGGGGTTCCGCAAGCGTGTTTCCCAGCGCGCGCGCAGCCCGCAAACTCATGCCCACACATACCGCAGCGTCCCGCGGCAGTGGCGTGCGCCGCAACGGCACGGCACCCGCGTCAGCTTAATCGGATAACGGTAATGCCAGGTCAGTTCTTCGCCGGCGCGGATCTTCCGCCGGCTGTACAAGTACAAGTGGCGCCCGATGCGCCGCGCCACCAGATTGGGCGCGCACGAATGGTTCATGAACTCGGCCCCGCTGCCGCCCCGCCTGCCGTCAACATATAATTTCGATGTGATCCACGCGATGTAATTGTCTTGGGGAGCGTGTATCCGGAACGCCTGCTCCAGATTCAAGTGTTTGCCGGTGTATTCGATTACCCGGCGGCTGGCGGGAATATCTTCCAATGCAAACACGCCGTAACGATGTGTCGCGGAGCGCCCGATTTGCATTCGATAGCGCGCGAATTTCGGATTGATTCGCCGCTTCGGCGCCGCGAGCGCTTTCATCTGCAATGCTCCGTCACAAATCGTACTTCCGGCACAGGTAGTTCAGCCGGTTGCGATCCACTCCAAGCAGTTTCGACGCATCCGCCTTTACGTGCTTGGCTTGTTCCAGCGCTTCCTGCACCCAGCGCTTTTCAAACGCTTCCATTTCCTTGTCCAGCTTGATCCCCGCGGCGGGCAGCTGGAAGCGGTTGCGATATTCCTTTCCACCAGACTGCGTCATTTCCGCCGGCAGGTCCTGCGCGGTAATGGTGTCCCCGTCCGTCATGATCACCAGGCGCTGTATGGCGTTCTCCAGTTCGCGCACGTTTCCCGGCCAGGCATAGCGCTTCAACGCCGCAATGGCATCGTCCGCGATGTGCTTGGCCGGAAATCCATTGGCGGCGGAATAAACGCTCACAAAATAATCCGCCAGCACCTGAATGTCTTCGGCGCGTTCGCGCAAGGCCGGCACGAAAATCGGCACCACGTGAATCCGGTAATAAAGGTCCTCGCGGAAGCGCCCTTGCCGCACCATCTCCTCTAGATCTTCGTTGGTCGCGCTCACCAACCGGAAATCCACCTTGATGGATTTCTTCCCGCCCAGCCGGTTCAGCGAACGATCCTCCAGCACGCGCAGCAATTTGCTCTGCAACAAAGGCGTCAGCGTCGCGATTTCATCCAGGAACAAAGTGCCCTGATGCGCCAGCTCGATCCGCCCTTCCTTCGTCGCCACCGCTCCGGTAAACGCGCCGCGCTCGTACCCAAAAAGCTCGGCTTCCATCAATCCTTCCGGCAGCGCGGCGCAATTCACGCTCACAAATGCCCGGCTCCGCCGCGGGCTTTGTTCGTGCAGCGCCTTGGCCACGAGTTCCTTGCCCACGCCGCTCTCGCCGCGAATAATCACGTTGGTCGTCGCGCGCGCCATGCGCTTGATCGAATCAAACACATGGCGCATCGCGTCCGTCGCGCCAATCAAATCGCCCAGCGCGTTCTTGCGGCTGATTTCTTCGCGCAGGATGCGATTCTCGCGCTGGATGTGCAGCTTCTCGATCGAGCGCTCCAGCAGCAGCCGCAGCACGTCGGTATCAATCGGCTGAATAAAATAATCGTGGCAACCGGAGTCAATCACTTTCAGCGCGGTGCTCTTGGTCTGGTCCGTGCTCAGCACGATCACCAGCGTGTCAATGTCCCCCACCGCCAGGCGACTCAACAATTCCGTGCACTCGTGCAGCCCGCCCGATTCCATCGGCAAAGCCAGCAGCAATACGTCCAAGCCGGCTTCCTGCAACAGCTTGTAAGCCGCTTCATAATCCGCGCCCTCCACCACTTCAAAAGTGGAACGCAAAGCCGCGACGATGCACCCGCGCATCCGCGCGTCATCATCCACCACAGCAATTTTTGGTTTTGGGGCCGCAGGCGTGATGAGCAGTCTCCACTGGGAATGGCGTGGCGTCGCTCCCAGCCAGCACCGACGGCCATCCCAGGTGGCCGCGATTCTAGGTGCCGCAAGTCCGCATGTCAACGTCGGGCGTTGGGTATGTCGCCGCAAAATGAGAATGTCCGGATTGTGCAAAGTAGAAATGTCCGCTTTTCTAAGGGCCGGGGGGCCCTATGGCAGAGGAGCGGATGGCATTGAGTGCGAAGGAGCGGGAGCGGTTGAAGGTGTTGCACGAGATCAAACAAGGACATTTGCGGCAGATCGATGGCGCACACCGATTGCGACTGAGCGATCGTCAGGTGCGGCGTTTACTGCAGCGTGTGCGCAGCGCCGGAGATGGCGGGCTGGTGCATGGGCTGCGCGGCCGTCCCTCGAACCGCAAGATTGCTGAGCGGATCGCGGAACGCAGTCTAGCCAGATTGCGCCAGGCCGCTTATGCCGGTTTCGGTCCCACCCTGGCCAGTGAGCATCTGGCGCGGCAGGGGTTAGTGGTGAGCCGCGAGACCTTGCGGAAGTGGATGAGTGCCGCCGGATTGTGGCAGACCCGCCGCCGGCGATCGCCGCAGGTGCACGTGTGGCGCCCGCGTCGTTCCGCGTGCGGGGAGTTGGTGATGCTGGACAGCTCGCCGTTTCGTTGGCTGGAAGAGCGCGGGCCGGCCTGCCACTTGATCGCCCTGATCGATGACGCCAGCAGCCGGGTGTGGGGCCGTTTGGTCGCGCACGATTCGACGGAAGAAAATCTGCGCACGCTGCGCGGTTGGCTGGAGCGCTACGGTCGGCCGCTGGCGCTGTACACCGATAAAAACAGCCTGTTCGTGACTACGCGGCCCACGCAGTGGCAAGAACAGTTGCGGGAAACTCCGGCCCGCACGCAGTTCGGTCGAGCGCTGGCCGAGCTGGACATCGAGTGGATCGCGGCACAGAGCCCGCAAGCCAAAGGGCGTATCGAGCGGCTGTTCGGCACGCTGCAAGACCGCTTGGTGAAAGAAATGCGCCTGGCGGAAATCGCTACGCGGGAGCAGGCCAATCGCTTTCTGGAAATTACCTTCTGGCCATTCTGGGAGCAACGCTTCAGTGTGGCTGCGGCGCAGAGCGCCGACGCGCATCGCCGTGTCGAGCGCAGCCAGCACCTGGAGCAGATTCTCAGTGTGCGCGTGGCGCGCCGGGTCGCTTCCGACCACACGGTGACTTGGAAGGGCCAGCGCTGGGGCGTGCGGCGCGCAGACGTCTGCGCGGGCGCACAGGCCGAGATCGAGAAGCGCCTCGATGGCAGCTACTGGCTGCGCTTCCGCAGTCGTTACTTGCCGCTGCACCCATGCCCGGAGGCGCCGCGCGCCGCAAGTCCTTCCGGCCTACGGCCTCCAGGACTTGCGGAGCAAAAACCAAAACCTCCAAACCCAATCAAACCCAAATACCATGTGCCTGCAGAGCACCCTTGGAGAAGACCATGGAAGCGGACATTTCTACCTTGCGAAAAACCGGACATTTCTACTTTGCGTTGACACGTCGGGCGTTGGGTAGGAGCGCTCGAGTTTTTTACGCCGACCGAATGGCGGCAACAATCCCAGCAGCGCGATCATGGCAACAACGCCCCATGCAGTGGACCTCGACGCAGCAACCGCGGCAGCAGAGCCTGCGCTGACGGTAATTCTCACGGTGCCCGGATTCACTGCGTTCAGCGTGACGGTCGCCGGAGCCAGCGCGCAACTCAGCGTAGTCGCGGGCAGCGTTCCGCAGCGGAATGAAACAACCTCGCTGGAACCGCCCAATGGGATAGCGCCGATCATTGACGTGCCGGCTTGTCGGCTGCCGGCCGACTCCTCCGAACCGGGAGTGGAAGCAAGCGTTCGATCGCCGTCGTGAACGGGCCCGCGTCTAAACCCGCGCCCTCCAAAAAACCGAAGCGAGCGGCGACCGTACAACCTGCTGCGTTCGCCACGGTGATGTGGAAGGCTGGCCACAGGTCCGTCGCGAGATTCACAATTCTCTACTGCTCGTAGTTCTCGACGATCTTGGCGGGACGCTCTTTGGCTTCATCAGGGTCTTTACCAAATTCGCGGAGTGCCCGGCGTTGCCGCAACAAGTCCCAGCACTGGTCGAGATGCACTTTCAGGTCGGCCAGACGGGCGCGATCTTCACTGGTGATTTCACTGTTACCGTAGAGTTGCTCTTCTTCCTTCACTAAGCGGTGACTTCTCCGCCGGCTGAAGACCGGCGGCTTCTCAAACCACGCATGAGCTAACAGCCTCTACGTTTTGGTTTGAAGGGCTTATCCTAGCCCTTTGAAGAATGACTTGAGCCGATACAAAATCTCTTGGCGCGACTAATCCGCATTCTGTGCAAACATGCTCTCGATCTGAGAGAAGTTTTCGCACCGTTGCACCGCAGAGACAGGTTTGGCTTGTGCCTGATGGGTTGACCTTAATCAAAGTGCGACCGGCACTTTCAGCCTTGTACGCAATCTTGGAGAAGAAGGAAGCCCATCCGACATCATGTACAGACTTGGCGAGCATTCCGCTCGCCAAGCCTTTGACATTCAAATCTTCGATGGCAATTGTTCCGAAATTCCGTATCAGCTTGAAAGACTGTTTGTGCTGGAACTCATTTCGCAACCGCTGTATCCGACTGTGAATATTTTGGAGTGCAAGGATTGCTTTACGCCTTCGATGTGAACGTTTGTTGACGCTCCGTGCGACCTTGCGTTGCGCTCTGCGAACACGTTTTTGCGCTACACGATACCAGCGCGGATTCGGGATGGACTCTCCGTGGGAGAGAACTGCGAATGAGTCCAGACCAACATCTATTCCGACGGCATTATCCAACGGAGGAAGCGGCTTCTTCGCGCACTCCACGGAGAAGCAGGCATACCACGCTTTCCCTTCACGCTTCACGGAGACGGTCTTGATTTCGCCGACGATGGGGCGGTGCAATAGGATCTTGATTTCAGCGATGCCTTGCACGCGGAGATGCGTCTTACGCTGCTCTGGTTTGAGAAGCCTGTTGCCGTCACCGTGGCTTGGAAAAGTGATGCTGTCGTACCGACGTGAAGATTTAAATCTCGGGAACCCCGGCTTCTCTCCGTGTTTTATTCGCCGAAAGAAAGCCTGAAACGCTTTATCCAAACGCTTTAGAACGTCCTGGGCACAGTGATAGTTTGGAAGTGCAAGGTTGCCAGCGTCTCGAATCTCTTTCAACTGGTTCGCCTGCGTGTAGTAATTGAGTGCTTCCCCGTGGGTACGATATGCATCTCGACGTTCTTGGAGCGCGGCGTTATACAACCGGCACGCTTCGGACAACTGCATCCTCAGCATCTCTTGCTGGGTTGCTGCGGGATACAGCCGATATTTGAACGTCTTTCGCATCAGCGTCCTTTTTGATTCTCCATGTACTTCTTGACGGTTGATTCTGATACGTGGCCGACTGTGCCCGCGTAATATGAGCGCGACCACAGTGTAGGGAGCCTGGATTTCAAGTGCGGAAACTCTTCTCGAAGAATACGAGATGACGCACCTTTGAGCCTATTCACTATCTCCGCTACACACCGCGTCGGGTCCGATGATACGAAGAGATGCCCATGGTCCGGCATCACTTCCATCACTTCGATGAGCACGCCGTATTGTGCTGCCGTCGCGAACAACACGTTCTTGAGCCTTGCCTCAACATCACCGACAAGAACCTTGCGTCTATATTTCGGGCACCAGACGATGTGATACTTGAGGCTGAATACTGCTCCAGCGTTCTGGCTGTACCTACGGTCCGTCGCTCCGATTGGCATGTTATGAGTCTGCCAGATAACTATTCTTGTGTCAGGATGCTTGTCAGGTACACGGGCTTACCTGTCGCCTGAAGGCGACAGGTAAGCCCGGTTTCTTATCGATGTTGCCGAGGAGGGATTCGTCGTTTTTGCCGTCTTTATCGAGGGCCATGTACGTCTCCTATATGATATCGCACGGCCGGGTCCCCGGGGGAGGGCCGCGCTGCTCCGCCAGCCAACTATAGCAAAACGATTCGTGCCTCGCAGAGTCGCGCGGCGCGGGCGACAGACTGAGTCGGAAGCTGGCTCACCAATACCAAGGTCCAATTCCACTGCGTTTTCATTTCTGGCTTAATCGCAGCTAGCGGCAGGCAGAAATGCTTAGCAGCTGCGATCAAGAAAGAACACGTTTGGTCTGGAAAAGGAGCCCCCGATGAATTCGACAGCTAAGCCCGAGGCAGCAAAGACTGAGCAGATCCATCTCACTCGTAAATCGCCATCCCATTGGCGGGTGATTCTCGACCACCCGCCGCTCAACCTCATGGGTCCGGAATTTGTTCTGCAGTTCCAGAAAATCATGACCGAGATTGAAAGCGACGAGAAGGTCAGGGTCGTGGTTTTTGAAAGTGCTGTGGACGGTTTCTTTCTCAATCATTCCGACTTCCTCGCAAAACTCGAGGATCTCACCAGCATACCTCAAGGTCCCACCGGCCTGGAGGCGTGGCCGGACATCCTGGTGCGGCTGACTCGAGCACCTGTGGTGTCCATCGCGCTGATCCGAGGACGGGCGACTGGAAACGGGAGTGAGCTTGCGCTGGCATGCGACATGAGCTTCGCAAGCCGCGAAAAAGCCATCCTGTCGCAATGGGAAGTGGGTGTCGGCATGGTAGCCGGCGGGGGACCCATGGCGCGAATGCCGCGGCTCATGGGAAGGGGACGCGCGCTGGAGGTGCTCCTGAGTTCGGAGGACATCCGAGGCGATCTGGCTGAACTCTACGGCTATGTGAATCGGTCGTTCCCGGACTCCGAGCTGGACGCCTTTGTTGATGCGCTCGCCACTCGGATCGGCTCGTTCGAAAAGTGGGCGATCAGCAATACCAAGCGCCTTGTAAACGCTGCAAGCTTGCCTCCCGACGTCGAAATTGCAGCGGGGTGGGATGCTTGCATTGACTCCATCGCGCGGCCGGCCACGCAACAAAAAATGAAGAAGCTGTTCGAACAGGGGTTTCACAAGCCGGGTGATGCAGAAAATCGCTTGGGATTCTTTGTGGGAAATCTTGGGCGCTAGGCGCTAGGCGCTCGGCGGTTCGAGCGAGAATATTCCAGCACACGCACTCGTGGTTCTATATCGAATGAAGGAGATCACTAATGGATTTGCTAGCGCTCGCGAAGGATCTTGCGGATCGTGTGGAGGCAGAGGCGACGAAAGCCAGAGTACCGGTTTCGGTTTGCGTCATGGACATTCACGGAAATATCGTGCTTTTACACCGCATGAATGGTGCGCTGGCCTTTTCGATGGAAATATCCGAGCGGAAAGCCTATACCTCCGCGCTTGTTGGGATACGGACGGCCGAGCTTCTTCCGATGACGCAACCGGGACAGCCACTTTTTCCGCTCGCGACGGTTTCGGGCGGTAAATACTGTGCTATGGGCGGCGGCGTGCCGGTCAAAACAGAGGGTGCAGTGATCGCCGGTATAGGGGTGAGCGGCGGCACGGTCGAGCAGGACACTTCGATCGTGGAAGCGGCGCTGAAATAGGTTGCTGCCACCCGGACCGTTCAAAAGTCCGCTCAGAGTCAATCCGCTTCGCTGGCACTTTCACCTCCACAAATTGCACCGCAAATGACAAAGGAGAATCACATGAAAATCTTGCTGGTACTAACGTCGCACGATCAACTCGGCAACACCGGCCGTAAAACCGGCTTCTGGCTCGAAGAATTCGCCGCGCCTTACTTCGTTTTCAGAGATGCCGGTGTCAATCTGACGCTCGCCTCGCCGAAAGGCGGACAGCCTCCGATTGACCCGAAGAGTGACTTGCCAGAAAATCAGACCCCTGCGATGGCTCGCTTCAAGCAGGATCGGAAAGCGCAAGAAGCTCTTAGGAACACAATCAAGCTTGCGGATGCGAGAGCGGAGGACTATGACACCGTGTTTTATGTTGGGGGGCATGGCCCAATGTGGGACCTGGCGGAGAGCCCAGTGTCGATTGCTTTGATCGAGTCGTTCTACAATTCGGGCAAGCCAATCTGTTTGGTCTGTCACTCGCCTGGTGTGCTCCGCCATGTCACCTACCAGGGAGCGCCACTTGTAAAGGGAAAGCGCGTAACTGGCTTTACCAACGGAGAAGAAGAAGAGGTGGGTCTCACAAAGGTTGTGCCATTCCTCGTCGAAGATGAACTCATGCGGCTCGGAGCTACCTTTGAAAAGTTAGCGAACTGGCAGCCTTTTTTCGTCGTGGATGGCCGTCTGATCACGGGGCAGAATCCCGCATCGTCGACTTCGACGGCTCAGGCACTTCTGAACCTCGTCGGTGCGAAAGCCGCAACTTAGACGGGCGACCGACTCTTCAACACTGCTCGAAGTGCGCATCGGAGGTTCCGGGTCCCGCACCCTTCGCTTGTCGAAGGGTGCGGGTTTAGACGCTCCGCTATCGGCCACTACAGCCGAGTCGGTTTCTTTGACCTTTTCGACTCGTAAATAGCAGTCCCGTCTCGCGCGCATCCGGTCTTCACGTGGTTTTCCACCCTTCGGGCGCACACAGTTTTCTAACGCGCAGGCGCAGCGAGCGCCTCCGGTCGATTCAGAGTGATGGGCCGGTCGATCTGCGTTTTTAATACGATCGTCGTTTCCGTCTGCTCCACACCAGGAATCGCGCGTAAGCGGTCCGATAGTTCCAGAAGCGCGGCGGTGCTGGCCACGCGGACTTTGAGCAGCATGCTAAGTTCCCCGGCCACCGAGTGACATTCCTCGATCGCTGGGATCGCTCGCAACGCGTCCACCAGCTCCGAGCACGGCTTCGTTGCACTCATCCCGACGAACGCCAGTACGCCCAGTCCCAGGGCGGGAGCATCCAGCTTAATCGTCCACTGACGAATAATTCCCACGCGTTCCAGTTTTTGCAGCCGGTCGTGAACCGAAGACGGAGCAAGATGCACCATCTTGGCCAAGTCTTCCAGACGCCGGGAAGCGTTCTGTTGCAGGGCAGCGATCAGGGCGAAATCTTTTTTGTCTAGGTTCACGAAAACCCCGCTGTACCGAAAATATTTCGGTATTCATTAAAAACGTTCGATTTTCATTGTAGCATCGAATGGATCGCTCTAATATATTTCGCAGGAGGATACATCCATGCAAGCTCTTATCGTCGTTGACGTGCAGAACGAATTCTCCGCGACCGGCCTCAGACCCGTCCCGAACCACGCGGACGCGCTGGAACACATTCGCTTTCGAATACAACAGGCCCGGCAGTTGCGCCAGCCAATCGCCTGGATCATCCATTACAACAAGCCGACGGAATCCCGCGCGTTTGTTCCCGGAACTTGGGGTGCGGAACCGTCGCCCGGACTTGGCCCCGAACCTGGTTTCGGTCCCGAGAAACGCTTTGAAAAGGTTGTCTATGGCGCGTTCACCGGGACCGGCCTAGAGGACTGGTTGCGCTCGGTAGGCGCCCCGAGCGTGCTGCTTGTTGGTTTTTATACGCATATGTGCCTTTCCACTTCCGCTCGCGAGGCATTAGTCCGGGGATTCGATGTGGCTGTTGATCCTGACGCCACCGGCGCACGGGATCTCGAAGACGAAATTCTAGGTCGTCTCAGTGCCGACGAAGTGCGCCGCTCCGCTCTGCTGCATTTGAAAAACATGGGTGTAACGATGAGCAGAAGCGGGCTGGGCGCGTCAACCGCGGCCGGAAATATGGCCACCGTTCCGGAGGTTCGCAGCGCCGGTCAACCGTAAGCGCGCTCGAACCCTGTCCGGTGCCAGGCTGAGAGTGGTTCCCGGGCGGGTGCCGCACACTTCCGCACGCCGTCCAACGCCCGCTCCGCACGATTCTTCGGTTTATCGCACGTCGTATGGCAACAATCCCAATAGTGGCGACGGTCCACGCGCAGGCGGGCATCGCCGACTTCCAGGAAAATAGGGAAGCCCTAAAACAAAATTTCCTGCTGCGTGGCTATAGCAAAAAGCGCGGCTACGAAGACTCCGCCGAGCTGGCCAAAAACCAAATCCCCAACTAGCCAGATGGCACGCCGCTGAGGACGTTCGCCTACGATCCGAAAAGTTTGTTCGACAAGATTGACGCCGCCAAGCTGAAGAACGGACGTTCACTCGGCGCCGCGGGAAAATTTCCGGCAGGAAACGAATTCGGCGCAGCAGGAGTAGTCGTCTACTCCGGCCTGACCGGCGACGCGCAGAAAGACCTAGCCCTAACCCAAGCCCGCGCCGCAGTAATCCGCGCCTACCTCGTAGCCAACTATGGCTTCGACGACTCACGACTAAAAATGCTGGCATGGACAAGAAGATAGATGCCATGGCAGAGCCCGCCACCGTCACAGCGCCCGCAGCAACCATCGCGTCCGCCCTTAAATCCGCCCGAGGCGAAGTTGAAATCATAGTGTTCCCACCGGGCACCGACATCCCGACCAACCAGCAGGCCAGCCGCCCGAGCAGTCTCTACCAATTACTGCGTCGCGTTCGCCGCCACGTCAGTTCGGTTCAATGTGCGCGAACGCCGCACGCTTCCGCGCGCGCCAGCAGCAGCGCACGCTCTCGCGCATTGCGCGTCAGCGCTGCCGCGCGTTCGAACTGCGCGCGGGCTTCCTCCAGCCGGCCAAGTTTCCGGAGCAGGTCGCCCCGCACGCTCGGCAGCAGATGATAATTCTCGAGCGCTCCCTCCGCAGTCAGCGCGTCCACCAGCTCCAAGCCCGCCGCCGGGCCCACCGCCATCGAAACCGCGACGGCGCGATTCAAATCAATCACCGGAGACGGCGCGATCTGCCCCAGCGCTTCGTACAGCGCGACGATGCGCGCCCAGTCCGTCTCTTCCGGCGTGCGCGCTCGCGCGTGGCATGCCGCAATCTCCGCCTGCAACACGTATGGCCCTTGCGCAGCAGGAACCAGTGCCCGGGCCTGCGCCAGCGACGCGAGTCCGCGACGAATCAATAGTTGATCCCACTCCGCGCGATTTTGATCAAACAGCAATATCGGTGCGCCCGATTCATCCACCCGCGCCGCCGCCCGCGACGCCTGTATTTCCATCAGCGCGACCAGGCCGTGCACCTCCGGCTCCTGCGCCGCAAGCCCCGCCAGCACGCGCCCCAGCCGCAGCGCTTCTTCGCACAGCGCAGGCCGCAACCAATCGTCCCCGGCCGTCGCTGCGTAACCCTCATTGAAGATGAGATAGATCACCGCGAGCACCGACGACAGCCGCGCCGCAAGTTCTTCGCCGCGCGGCACCTCAAACGGCACGCGTTTTTCGGCGAGCGTGCGTTTCGCCCGTACAATGCGTTGCGCTACCGTCGGCTCCGGAACCAGAAACGCGCGCGCGATTTCCTCGGTGGTGAGGCCTCCCAGCAAGCGCAGCGTAAGCGCCACTCGCGCCTCGCTGGGGAGCACCGGATGGCAAGAGATGAAGACCAGACGGAGGAGATCGTCGCCGACATGGTCATCGAGAGCAGCTGCAAAATCCGGCACGGCCATTTCTTTCTCTTCCATCTCGCGGCCGAGCTCTTCGCGCTTGCGCTCCAGCCGCGTGTTGCGACGGAAATGATCAATGGCGCGACGCTTGGCCGCGGTCATCAGCCATGCGCCGGGATTATCCGGCACGCCCGACTGCGGCCACTGTTCCAGCGCGGCGAGCAATGCGTCCTGCGCCAGGTCCTCTGCAATGCCCACGTCGCGCACCATCCGCGTAAGAGCGGCGATCAGCCGCGGCGATTCGATCCTCCAGACCGCGTCAATCGCGCGATGAGTGTCGGTAGCCGTCACAGCTACCCATCACATCATCTTCATTCCGTTCTGGCAAGGTTGCCCGAGGATGCCCGAACCGCGCCTAAGCACCAGCCGCGCTGCGGCCGCACGCTGCCTCTCCCGCTTCGTAGAGTTGCCGCAGCTCGCACTCACCTTCACCAGCTACCGGAAGGAATTGTTTGGCCAATTCGATCGCCTCTTCTTTCGAGTCGGTCCGCAGGATGGCGAACCCGCCCACCAATTCCCTGGCTTCGGTGAAAGGTCCATCGGTGACTGTCAGCTGCCCAGCCGAAAAGCGTACGCGTGCGCCCAGTGCGCTCGGCAGGCAGCCTTCGGTCGAGACCAGCCAGCCGGCTTTCATCCCGCTCTCGATCAACTTGCCCATCGCCGCGATTTCCGCCTCTGCAGGGGGAGCGCCTCGCTCGGCCGTCTTATAGATGCTCAAGAATTTCATGGTGATTTCTCCTTCAGTTTTGATTTGCTACGGCGTCAGGCGGGATCCGGCGACCGCGAGTTCGCGGCCATCGGCGCCAGAGAGCGCGATTACGATTTGGCAGCGCAGTCCTGCATCATCATCATCTCGCGAACTTCCGTCTCGCCCTCCCATCCCGGCCAGTGTTTCTTGTGCAGCTCCATGAAATGCCGCGCTCCTTCCACCGCCTCCTCCTTCGATTTCAGCTCGAACAGCGCGTACCCGCCGATAATTTCCCTGGCCTCTGTGAAGGGCCCGTCCGTTACGGTGACGCGCCCTCCCGAAAGCCGCACGCTGGCCCCTGCCGTGGTCGGGAGCAGCCCGCCGTTTCCCAGCAGCGTGCCGTTTTTCACCGCTTCTTCCGTGAGTTTGCCGATAGCATCCATCAACTCTTTGGGCGGCATGCCTTGTCCTTCTTTATGCTTCACGATCATCATGAATCGCATCATTGTTTCTCCTTGTCTGTTTCGAATTTCGTGTCGAGTTCCCGGCTAAGCTCGGCTCTGTGATCCTGGCCGCTACCTAAACGTCGAACGACTCTTCATGAATTCGACAGCTCGAATTATTTCCCTCAAACTCGCGGCGCGCCACTTCCTCACCGCGCAAAATCAGCTGCTTCCAACACCGGCCGAATTTCCACCTCCGTCTCCCGGTCAAACGGCGCGCGCTTTAGCCATTCCACCGCCTCGTCCATGGACCGCACCTGCCAAATCCAGTAGCCGGCAACCAGTTCCTTCGTCTCGGTGAAGGGGCCGTCAAACACCGTGCGCTGCTGCCCGGAAAACTTCACCCGCTTGCCCTTTGAGCTCGGATGCAATCCATCGCCGGCGAGCATCACGCCCGCCTGTATCAGTTCCTGGTTGAATTTCCCCATCTCGTCCAGCAGCTTCTGGCTGGGCATCGCGCCCGCCTCGGAATCCTTGTTTGCTTTCACCAACACCATAGCTCGCATTGAATTCTCCCTTGGTCTGGATTGGCACCGGATCCCTAACCGTATGGAAGTGACCGCAGTGACCCTGCCTCTACTGACGTGTCGAACGAAGAGTCGTTAGATCGACAAGCCGTGTATTCTTTTTCGGAAATTCCTGGACTCCGTTCGCGAAGCCGTCCCCGCCAAGAACGTTCCGGCGATTACGAGCAACAGCGGCCACAAGGATATCAATAACTTGCAGACGCCCCGCGCGAACCCCGCGCGATCGAAGAGGTAGCACGGAAGCGCGTGCGAGGCAGCCAAACCAACAACCGTCAATTCGCCGAACGTCTGGGTCGTGTCAGCGCTCACACCTAGAAGCCCGCTCAATCGCGCGGCCGCGTCAGCCAGATTCCCGAACAAAATAAAAAGCCCAATCCCAATAAGTGCCATCCCCGCAATCGATCTAGAACGTCCAAAAAAAGTCTGCCGCATCGTCATGTCCTCTATCTAGACGTCGAAGCAGGACAAGCGAATTCGACACCCCCGGGTGAATAAAACGCACCGAGTTTTGCGCGGAACCACGCTCGGTGCCAAGCCAACTAGCGGGATGCTGCTGGCGCCTCACGGCTGGCACAGCCTAGAACGCTTCAGCCAACCGCCGGATACCTTCGCGAATTCCTGGCTCGTTCATGTGCGAGTAGCCGAGCATTAAGCCGGTGCGCGAAGGCCGCGCCAGGTAATATCCGGAAATTCCGTACACGCCCACTCCGCGCGAAGCGGCGCGCTGAATCACCTCGTCTTCTGCGACGCGCTGGCCCGTGGGCCACAGCACCACGTGCGTGCCGGCGCCATCGCCAGCCACTTCCACGCGATCGCCCAGATGTTCGCGAATGGCGTCCAGCAACGCCGCGCGATGTGCCGTGTTCCTCCGCCGTACCCGCCGCAAATGCCGCTCGTACATTCCAGTGGAAATGAATTCCGCAAGCGTTTCCTGTTCCAGCGTCGCCGTATGCCGGTCGCACAACCACTTCGCCGCAGTGAACGCCGCCACCAGCGACTTCGGCGCGATCAAATACCCAATGCGCAGCGCCGAAAAAATCGTCCGCGAAAATGTCCCCACATAAATGACCCGCCCTTCGCTGTCCAACCCCTGCAAGGACTCCAGCGGTTGCCCGTCGTAACGGAATTCACCGTCGTAATCATCCTCCACCACCACCGCAGCTTTGCGCCGCGCCCAATCCAGCAGCGCCAGCCGCCGTGCCAGCGGCAAAATCGCGCCAGTGGGAAACTGGTGCGAAGGCGTGACGAACGCCACGCGCGCATTTTTCGGCAAGGCATCCGGACGCAAGCCGGCGTGATCCACCGGCACGGGCAGCGACCGCGCCCCCGCCGCACGCAACACTTCGCGCGTGCCCTGATATTGCGGATCCTCGACGGCCACGGGGTCGCCGCGCTCGATCAACACGCGCGCAATCAAGTCCAGCGCCTGCTGCGACCCGTTCACCACAATCACCTGCGACGCATCGCCAAGCACCGCGCGCGACCGCCGCAAATGCACCGAAATCGCCTCGCGCAACGCCAAACTGCCCCCCGCCGCGCCATAGTCCAACTGCCGAACCGGTGCCTTCCGCGCGTGCCGCAGCAAAATCCGCCGCCACATCTGATACGGAAAAGTTTCCACGTCGCCTCGTCCGCCATACGCAAAATCGTAGCGCAGCGGAATCGAGCGCCGGCCGGGAAAATCCACACTCGAGCCGACAGCGTCTGCAGTGGATCCGTAGCGCGAAAGCTGCAACTTCGCCGCACGCTCATTTTTTTTCGGCCGGCTGCCGCCGCTGCTCAATCCCGCTGATACATAAGTCCCGGAACCACCGCGCCCGGCCGCAAATCCTTCCGCAATGAGCTGATCGTAAGCCAGCAGCACTACGGTCCGCGAAATTCCCAGCTCGTCAGCCAGCTCGCGCGTCGAAGGCAGCTGGTCGGCAGCGCGGAAAGTTCCCGAGAGGATGGCTTGGCGCAGTCCAGCGTACACCTGCCGGAACAGTGGCTCGCCCCGCCTCGATAGTGGTATCACGAATTGCATAAGAAGTGGCCGTAGCAAAATACCACAAGCCGCGTCAATCTTATAGCGGCACAGCGCGCAGTTCGCAGCCGCCGCCAGCGCGACGCATCCAAGCCGCCGCTTGAGGATCCAATATCGGGAGAAGAAAATGAAACTGCTCTGGAGTATCGGAAGTTATTTCGCACTCTGCGCGCTCGGCTGCCTACTGCAAACCCTGCCGCCAATCATGCGAGCCGTGCCACTGGCGCCAGCGCCCCAGCAAGCCGCCACGCCGCGCGACGGCCAGCATGATTTCGACTTCAACCTCGGCACCTGGCACACGCACATCCGGCGTCTGCAGCATCCGCTCACCGGCTCGACCGCCTGGACTGAAATGCAAGGCACCGTCGTCGTCCGCAAAGTCTGGGACGGCCGCGCCGAACTGGAAGAAATTGAAGCCGACGGCGCAGCCGGCCACTTCGAAGGCCTCACCCTGTTTCTCTACAATCCCGAAGCCCATCAGTGGAGCCAGATTTTTTCGAACAGCAAAGACGGCACGCTAGCCCAGCCCGCCAGCGGCGAATTCAAAAATGGCCGCGGCGAGTTCTACGATCAGGAACCGTACAACGGCCGAACCATCCTGGTGCGCATGGTCTGGTCAGACATCACTCCCGACTCGCACCACGTCGAACAATCCTTTTCCGACGACGGCGGAAAGACCTGGGAGCCCAACTTCGTCGCCACGCTCACCAGAGAAAAGTCATGACGGGCAAAATCGCGGTACGAGACGTCAAGCGAACGGATTTCGCGGGATGGAAATCGCTTTGGGACGGTTACAACGCCTTCTACGGCCGCGCAGGCCAGAGCGCGCTGCCTGACGAAATCACCGATCTCACCTGGTCGCGTTTCTTCGATGGCTACGAGCCGATCCACGCAATGGTCGCCCAACGCAGCAATAGATTAATTGGCCTGGTGCACTACCTCTTTCATCGCAGCTCGACTGGCCTGTGCTCCAATTGCTATCTTCAGGACTTGTTCACCGTCGAATCAGCCAGAGGCCAGGGCGTCGGCCGCGCGCTCATCGCAGAAGTCTATCGCCGCGCCGCGCAAGCCGGTTGCGGCCGCGTGTATTGGCAAACCCACGAAACCAACGCAACCGCCATGAAGCTCTACGATAAAGTCGCGGAGAAATCCGGCTTCATCATTTATCGCAAGGATCTGTGAAAAAGATCTCTGTTGGGGAGGACTTAATGATTGCACCGCCGCGTATCGCAATTCATTTTCTGCTGTACTCACTGTGCGCCTTGTGCGCGCTGGCCTGCCTGTTGCCATCGGCTCCAATCTTCGCACAATCATCTCCCGCCATACCCGCCGCCGCGCCGCCAGCGCTGCAAGCCGCCACCCCGCGCGATGGCCAGCACGATTTTGACTTCGAGATCGGCTCCTGGAAAATTCACCTGAAGCGCCTGCAGCATCCACTGACCGGCTCCACCACCTGGGTGGAATTCGACGGTTCCGTCGTCGCCCGAAAAATCTGGGATGGCCGCGCGAATCTCGATGAATTCGAAGCGGACAGCCCTTCCGGCCACGTCGAAGGCCTCACGCTGCGCCTCTACAATCCGCAAGCTCAGCAGTGGAATCTCTATTGGGCCAACGGCAAGGATGGCACCTTCGCCGGCCCGCCGCAGGTTGGAGAATTCAAGAATGGGGTCGGCGACTTTTACAGCCAGGATACTTTCAATGGCCGCATGATCTTGATTCGCTACGCTTGGTCCGGCGTCACGCCGAATTCCGCGCACTTCGAGCAATCTTTCTCCGCAGACGGCGGCAAAACCTGGGAAGTGAACTGGATCACAGATCAAACCCGCGTCAGCGATGAATCGATCAAACCGTATGCGGCACCCGAGCCTGCCGCGGCGACTTCCGCAGCCTCGCAAACCGCTGCCCCTGATCCGGATGGACAGCACGGTTTTGACGGCCTGTTTGGCACATGGAATTATCGCGTGCAGCGCCTCGTGCATCCGCTCACCGGCTCCACCACCTGGAACGAATTTCCCGCCACCGGCACCTGTTATAGAATTTGGGGCGGCCGCGCGCAGTTGGACACGTTCGAGGCCGATGATCCCACGGGCCACATCGAGGGCTTGGTCGTCCGCCTCTACAATCCCCAGAACCATCAGTGGAGCCTGAATTGGGCCACCAGCAAAAATGGCACGCCCGACCCGCCCCAGATCGGCAAATTCAAGAATGGACACGGCGACTTTTACGCGCAGGACACGATCAACGGCAAAACCGTCTTCATTCGCTTTGATTGGACGAAACTCAACACGGACACGCCTCACTTCGAGCAATCGTTCTCCGCAGACGGCGGCCAAACCTGGGAAGTGAACTGGATCACCGACCAGACGCGCGTAGGCGACTCCGCCGACAAAACGCACTAAGTTCCGGGGCGCGCGAGAACCGGATAGCGGCTGCAGCTGAGCATCACTAGACTGATGGAGATAAAGAGGATGGAATGAACGCACCAAAAAATCTTCGCGCTTATTTTTTGCTCTGCGCCCTGGCGCTAATCTTTCAGCCTCGACAAACACTCGCCCAACAAAATCCCAACGCATCGCCAACAAACGCCGCACCCGCCGCCGACCGCGACGGTCAACACGATTTCGATTTCGAAATCGGCACCTGGCACACACACCTAAAACGCCTGCAACATCCGTTAACCGGCTCAACGACCTGGATCGAGTACGATGGCACCTCCGTCATCCGCAAAATCTGGAATGGCCGCGCCAACCTCGTCGAACTGGAAGTTGACGGCCCCACCGGCCACATCGAAGGCCTCTCCCTGCGCCTCTACAATCCGCAAGCCCATCAATGGAGCCTGAATTTTGCCAACAGCGCGCAAGGCACGATGAGCGTCCCCATCGTCGGCGAACTCAAAAATGGCCGCGGCGAATTCTACGATCAGGAATCCTTCAACGATCGCGCCATCCTCGTGCGCAATGTTTTCGAGGACATCACCGCGAATTCCTATCGCTTCGAGCAAGCCTTCTCCGACGACGGCGGCAAAACCTGGGAAGTAAACTGGATCGCGGTGGACACGCGCGTCCCCGATCGACAGCGCGCATCACAAGGAAAAAATAATCCAGGCGCAGACGCAGCCACCCCCGCACAGCCCACCCAAGAAACCACACCGCAATCGTCAGACAACCGTCAACAACTCAGCGACGCCTGGTGGACGGGCCCCATGCTGGCGAACAACGCCGCCACACTCCCCCGCGGACACTTCCTGCTCGAGCCCTACCTCTACGACGACATCAGCCCCGGCACCAACGGCCTCGGCTCGCTCACCTACATCGAATACGGACTAACCAATAGACTCACAGTCGGACTCATCCCCACCTTCGGTTACAACCAAGTGAGCGACGGACGCAGCAGCTCCGGCGTCGGCCTCGGCGACGTCTCCGTGCTAGCGCAATACCGCCTCACGCAATTCCACGAAGAGCATAAGCTTCCGACAATCTCTTTCATGGTGCAGGAAACGTTGCCCAGCGGAAAATACGATCAACTAGGCGCCCGCCCCAGCAACGGCCTCGGCGCCGGCTCCTACACCACGACCCTAGCCGTCAATTCCCAAACCTATATCTGGATGCCCAACGGTCGCATCCTGCGCATGCGCCTGAACGCCACGCACTCGCTCTCGACCTACGCCAACGTAGCAGGCGTCAGCGTCTACAACACCAGCCCAGGATTCCAGGGCCACGCCAAGCCCGGCGCCTCCACCTTCCTCGACGCCGCCTGGGAATACAGCCTCACGCGCAATTGGGTCCTCGCGCTCGACGCCACCTATCGCCACACCAACAACACCCGCATCACCGGCAACGACCCCGAGCAATCTCCACCCAACATCCAGCTGAACTCAGGCTCAAGCGACGCCATCGGCTTCGCCCCAGCCCTCGAATACAATTGGAAGCCTACCATCGGCGTCCTCGTCGGCACCCGCATCATCGCCCTCGGCCACAACTTCCCCGCCACCATCACCCCAGCAGTAGCCATCAACTACCTACGCTAACCCGACGAGGCAGCAGGCCTGGAGCGAACAATCGACGCGCACTATTCGTAGCGCAACGCGACCATCGGATCGACACGCATCGCGCGCCGCGCCGGAATGTAGCTGGCTACCAGGGCCACAATCATGAGAAACAAAGGAACAGAAATGAAAACCATAGGGCCATGCGCGCTTGGCCCGAATAACATGCTAGAGAGCACCCTAGCCACTGCGGCGCACACGATCATACCGACGAACCCGCCCATTAGTACGGGACGCATCGCTTGGCGAAGCACCAGGTTCCGGATAGCGCTACCGTCCGCACCGAGTGCAATGCGGATTCCGATCTCACGCACACGTCGGCTAACGCTATAGGACGCCATTCCATATATTCCGCTCGAGGCAAGCAGCAAGGCAAGCGCTCCCAGTGCTCCCGAAAGGGCGGCGACAGTGCGCGAAGGCGTCCGCCAGACATCGAGGTAATCTTCAAGTTTGGTCACGCGCACGGGAACCTCACCGTCGAGCGATTGCACCGCATCAAGAATTTCTTTGGAGGTTGTGGAGAAACCTCCCGCGAAGCGGACCAGCAAGTAGGCGCGCAAGTTGTCCCCTGGCTCGGCTGGAAAATAGAGGTAACTTGTGGTGAGTTCACCGAGATGCGAGACTTGGGCGTCTTTGGCCACGCCGATTACCGAATATTCTCGCCCCGCATCGTTGCGCAATGCCTTGCCTAGCGGGTCTTCGTGGGGCCAGAGGCGTCGCGCTGTAGATTCAGTGACGATAATCGCCGGCGAGTCGTACGTCTCCCCCGTTCTAAAGTCGCGACCCCGAACTATGGGGATGCCCACGGCAGAAAAATATTCGGGTGAAACGTGGTTGTATTCAATCAGGACTTTGTCGCGCCGGCCTAGAACTGTGAAGTCGTCGGGACCGTTTCGGTCCTGGCTTAGCGGAGCGCATTCCGCCAGCGCAACGTCGCTTACTCCAGGAACGGTTGCGAGGCGCGCTCGCGCAGATGGCTCATGAATAGTGTTGCCCGGTGTTCATCGTAGCCCTGGACTTTAAGATGCAGAAACGGAACGGCTCTGCAATGGTTTCGGACAGGTGGTACCAGTTCTGTCCCAGTTCTGTTCCTGCGTACCACTGTGTTTTCGGCTCTCGAGTGTTGGCGTTGAGCAGGGCTGAGAAAAATGAAGGATTTTTAAAAATGGCGCGACGGCGACGGCGATATGGCAGCAGCATCGCCGGCAGGAAATCTTCTCGGTGTGCTCGGCGACCGCGCCGAAATGCTCCCACCCTCGCCCCGGGCAACCCGATCAAGGTGTAGTATTCACTCGCTCGATCGTAGAAATAGCCACGATTCTAAGCGACGCTCTGGCGATTGGCAGGCGCTGCAACCGACTGAAAACAAACCACCGAGCCCATTTCTAATCAACTATTTTTTGCCAAGATTCGCGCCAGACGCCACAGCAAACCGCTCGCATCACCCGACCGCCACCTGAAACTACGATGCGAGGTTTTTGCCATCCGCACCATGGTGATGTTAGAACTGTGGAGCACAAAACATACAAAAGCTCGCAGCGGAGGCAGCATGGCGAAGTCGCGCAGGGAATTTCTAGCGGACGCATCGGCGGGATTGTTCGGAGCGGCGGTGGTGTTGCACGCGCAAGATAAAAAGCCTGCGACCGCGCAATCTGCAGCGCCGCAATCTGCCACGTCGCCCGCAACGTCATCACCAGCCCAACAAGCCGTGAATCCGCCGCCGGGCACGCCATCTGCATTCGGCACTGCTCCGCCGGTTGGGCCTGTGGTCTCGGGCGAAACTTTTGCCGAAGCCGAGAAACTGGTGCGCGTGGAAATGACCGATGCAGACCGCGCGCAAGCAGCAGGCAACTGGCGCAATTCCATGGCGGCGCTTTACGAACGGCGCACCGGGCCGCGCAAGGTTACCCTCGAATCAACTCTTTCACCCGCTTCGCGCTGGGATCCCGTACTGCCGGGCATGAAAGCAGGCCCCGAGCGCGATCTATTTATTCGCAGCAAGAACGATGCGGGCTCATTGCCGAAGCACGACGAAGACATCGCCTTCGCGTCCGTGACACAGCTCTCGCGCTGGATCGAAGCGAAGCAAATCACTTCCGAGCGTGCTCACCAGTATCTATCTGCGACCGCCTGCAGCGCTTCGACCCCAAGCTGCGCTGCGTCATCACGCTGACGCGCGACCTCGCGCTGACGCAGGCCAAAGCAAGCCGACATCGAAATCGCCGCGGAAGATATCGCGGCCCGCTGCACGGCATTCCCTGGGGCGGCAAAGACCTGCTCGATACCGCGGGCATTCCCGACGACCTACGGCGCCGAGCCGTTTCGCGAACCGCGTTCCGACGAGAAACTCGGCGGTGGTGCAGCGTCTGCACGACGCCGGCGCAGTGCTGGTCGCGAAGCTGAGCCTGGGCGCGCTGGCGCTCAACGACATTTGGTTCGGCGGCCAGACCATGAATCCGTGGCTGCTCGAAGAAGGCGCGTCCGGATCGAGCGCGGGGCCCGGCGCTGCGACCGCCGCGGGCCTGGTGGGTTTTTCGATCGGCAGCGAGACGGGCGGCAGCATCGTCAGCCCCAGCATGCGCTGCGGCGTCACCGGACTGCGGCCCACTTACGGCCGCGTGCCGCGCACCGGCGCGATGACGCTCTGCTGGTCGCTCGACAAGCTCGGCCCCATGACGCGCAGCGTCGAAGACGCGATGCTGGTGCTGCAGGCGATCACCGGTCCCGACGCTGGCGATCTGGCCAGCGTGCCCGAGCAAGCTCGATTTCGATGCGGGCGCGGAGCGTGCAAGGCCTGCGCGTGGGCTATTTTCCCGCGTGGATGAAGGCAAGGCCCGGCGACCGACGTGGATCGCGCGGCGCTGGAGACGGTGAAAAAACTCGGCATGGTGCCAGTCGAAGTGACCATTCCCGACTGGCCGTACGATTCGCTGGCATTGATCCTGTTCGCCGAAGCGGGCGCGGCCTTCGAAGAACTCACGCTGATGCACGGATTGGATCAGCTCAAAATGCAGGTGCCCGACGCGTGGCCCAATTCTTTCCGCCAGGCGCGTTTCCTCTCGGCCGTGGATTTCGTGCAGGCCGACCGGCTCCGGCGCAAAGTGGCCATCGAAATGGCGCGCGTCTTCTCCGAAGTGGATCTGCTGCTGGTGCCGTCGCTGCGCGACGAGATGCTGACCATCACCAATTTCACCGGACATCCTTCGCTGACCTTGCGCGCCGGCTTCGTCGCAGGTTTCGCAAGCGCGCAGTGACTGGGCGCCGGATCCGCAAAATCCGCTGCCGAAATTTTCGCCGCCGCGCCGCGTGCCCCACGGCGTCACCCTCATCGGACGCCTCTTCGACGAAGGAACGGTGGCGCGCGCAGGCCTCGCGCTGGAGCGCAGCTTCAATGTGGTTGGCGAGCGCCCGCCGGGGTTCTGAATTGTGCCCAGCCCGGCACCTGTCCGTCTGGCCAGTAGTTTTTGTCGTTGGATTTCTCTAACCTATTCCTGAATGCCAGCCGATTTGCGAGGCCGCGATCGAAACCTCCCGGCCCCTCCAGCCGACCGGGAACCATCGGAGGTGCAAGCATGAAAGAAAGTGAGGCACTGGTCCAGTTCAAGGACGGAGTCGAACTGCTGAAGAACGGTTATCCGAAGGACGCTCTCCCCCACCTGCGCAACGCCGTCGAAATCGAAAGCCAGAACCCCTACTATCTTTCGTTTTTTGGTCTGGCGGTGGCCCGCGCGGAAAAGAAGTGGAATGAAGCGACCCATCTCTGCGAGACCGCGCTGCAACTGAAGGGCAAGGAGCCGCAATTTCACCTGAATTTGGCGGAAGTCTATGTGGCTGCTGGCAGACGCGCCAGCGCAATCGCCACCCTGGAGCGAGCCATCGAAAATTTCGGGCCCACCGCTCGTCTGACCAAAGCCCGCAGCAGAGTCGAAAAGCGCCAGGCGCCCGTGCTGCCATTTTTGAAGCGCGACCACGTCTTGAACAAGAGCCTGGGGAAGCTGCGGCATCGCGCCGCGAAACGCGCCGTGAATTCCTGATTTCGCGAGCCCGATTTCGCGATGAACGTTTAGTCTGGAATCGGCTCGAACCTAGGATCCGGGACGCCAAGAATCACGCAGACTTCCTTCATGGTGTGAACCACGTGCAGATTGGGCCGGGTATCCTGCCCTGCCAACTCGAACATGCGCGCCGTCCCGTAGATCTGAGGTGACGACGCAACGATGAAGCGCGGAAACTCCTGATCGAGAATCGCCGGCGGCCCGCTTGCCAATTCCCGAATCAATTGGGGAGACACCTCGAAGGAAGTCACGCCCGACAGGTCCGTAATCCCCGCACGCGCGCCAGTTCGCTCGAAATATCCCCCGGCGAGGCCATAGAATTCTTTCAGAAGTTCGTCTGTGACCCGGCCTTCGAAGCGGCCTCGAAGTATTCGGTTTTTCGGGTCGAACTCGAAATAATAGGGCATGAAAAAGAGCTCCCCAGCTGCGAATCACGAGTGCCGATAATCGCACTGGTTCCGGCAAATCGCAATCGAGTGCAGGAAGCTTGCGGATGGCAAACTCCGGAAAAACGCCTGCGGCAATGGAGCGGAGCTTTCGCCGGCCGCCCCGCGACCCTTTAATGCTCCCAGAACCGGGTTACATCGGCTCTTCCAAATTTCACAGGTCCATCGCCGCATTGACGTGTCAGCGCGACTTTGCTATGTTCCCTATAGTTTTTCGCGGAGAGTGACCGTGAAACGTCGCGCGATCCGGGCTACACAAGCCGCCCACAAGAGCCATAAACTGCTGAAAAAGAAGACGATAAAGCGTAGCGCGAAGGCGAAAGCCGTGGTGCTACCTCCGGATCCGGACGCTCCCGCCAAGCAGGCGCAGCTGAAATTCTACGAAGAAGCCCTAAAGTACTTCCAGCAGCAGAAGTTCCAGCGCGCTAAGCAGTCGCTGGAGCGCGTGCTGGAGGGCCCCAGCAAGGAACTCGGCGACCGCGCCCAGATGCACATCAAGATATGCGAACAACGCATTTCGCGGCCTCCCGTTCCGGCACTGAAATCGGCCGAGGAGCATTACACCCAGGGTGTGGCGCTGATGAACCTGGGACGCTGGGATGAAGCTCGCGAACATCTGGACCGCGCGCGCAAATCGGCGCCGAAAGCGGATCACATTGTGTATGCGATGGCTGCGCTCGATTGCCTTACAGGCGAAGCGGAATCGGCGATGCAGAATCTGAAAGTCGCGATACAGCTGCGCCCGGAAAATCGCTATCACGCGCGCAACGACGAAGATTTCGCGTTTCTGCAGGAAGATCCCCGCTTCACGGAACTGCTCTACCCGGAGCGAGACGGTTCGGCGGGCTGAGTTGCGCGTCTTTTTCACCGAATTCGCGGTTAGGGAATTCGTCATCAGGAAATCCGTTCCGAACTCCTCTTGGAAATTCGCGGCGTGAAACTCTCCGTTGCAAATCTTCGTGGAAACTTTCTCGTGCCAATGGCTGGTGAAAATCACGTGGTGAGAATCGTGCGGTGAAAAGGGCCTCGCACCTACGAACGGTTCCGGTGCGCATTGTGGCGCTCGGCGGTGGCACCGGACTTTCCACGGTGTTGCGCGGGCTGAAGGAATATGTGGCCACGCGCAAGAAAGAACGCACGCCGCTGCCGATTGCCGATCTTGCTGCCGTGGTCACGGTCACAGATGATGGCGGCAGTTCCGGGCGATTGCGCCGCGAATATCGCGTGCTGCCTCCCGGCGACATACGCAATTGTATGGTGGCGCTTTCGAAGGACGAGCCTCTGCTGGGGAAATTGTTTCAGTATCGTTTTCCGGCGGGGCGCGGCCTCGCGGGGCATAGCTTCGGCAACTTGTTTCTGACGGCGCTTAGCAATGTGACGGGAGATTTTCCGCGGGCGGTGCGCGTCTCCTCGCAGGTGCTGGCGATCCGCGGTCGCATTTTTCCCTCGACTGCGCAGAACGTGACTTTGGAGGCCGAGCTCGAAGATGGCAGCATCGTGCGCGGCGAGACCAACATTTCTCGTTCGCGCAAGAAAATCCATCGCGTACACCTGGTGCCGCGGCGCGTGCATCCGCTGCCGGAAGTGCTGGAAGCGATTCGCGAAGCTGATTTGGTGCTGGTGGGACCCGGCTCGCTTTACACCAGCATCATTCCGAACTTGCTGGTGGAGCAAGTGAGCGAAACGATCCTGCATTCGCGCGCGGTGTGCGTTTACATCGCGAACCTGATGACGCAACCGGGCGAAACGCAGCACTATTCAGTGGCGGACCACGTGCGCGCGATCTACGAGCACAGCCGCAAGGGCCTGTTCGATTACGTGGTAGTGAATCGCAAGCCGGTGCCGGAGCGCCTGCTGCGGCGCTACCGCGCGCAAGGCGCCGAACCCGTACAGCAATCCCTAGGTGAGCTGCGGCGTATGGGGCTGCGCTACATCACCGGCGAGTTGCTGCACCACAATCGAGTAGTGCGCCACGATCAGGCGCGACTGACGCGCCTGCTGCTGGAAGAATTTGTGAAGCGCCAGATGCGGCAATGATGCAGACGGCACAGAACTCCGCGGACCGTATGGCGTAAGCACCAACTCTAGGTTATTCTCCGGTACCGTGCATCGGACTCCATACCCCTCGCGGCGCACCATGGTGGTTCTGCTTTTCGTGCTGGCCGTTCCGCACTACGTTATCGCTCAGTCTTCGACCGCACCAGCCGTCGGCAACAAATCGGACTCGAGTGCCAAGCAGGATTTCGCGCAGGAACCTTTTGTCTACGAGTACCTACACGCTTCGATGCGTTATGAGAGCGATGGTTCCGGCACCCGCGAAGTCCGCGCACGGCTTCGCGTGCAAACACCTGCAGGTTTGAACTCCGCCGGTCAACTTATTTTCCAGTACAACTCCGTTAACGAGCAGGTGGAGATCCGCAGCGTGCGAGTTCTCAAGTCAGACGGTAATGTTGTCGCCGCCGGACCTGAAACCGTGCAGGATTTAAGCGCCCCTGTGGCGCGAGAAGCGCCGATGTACACCGATGCGCGCCAAAAGCACGTGACCGTGCCAGGCCTGGCGGTGGGCGATGTGATTGAATATGACGTGGTAACGAACGCGAATTCTCTGCTGCATGGGCAGTTTTGGCAAATCTGGTATTTCGAACAAAGAGCGATCGCCCTGGACGAACAGCTCGATTTGAACGTGCCAGCGAACCGAACGGTAAGAATCAAAAGCTCCGAAGGGATTGAGACTTACGACCATCTCGAAGGAGACCGCCGGTGCTATCACTGGGCGACATCGAATCTGAAAACGCCGCCGCCGGTGGATATTTTCAAGGATTTCAAGTTCGACGTCATCAGGTTGCTAGGAGGCGAGCGTCCAGCTGCTGTGCCGCGCGTGCTGTTCTCCACTTTCCAGAATTGGGCTGAGGTAGCCGACTGGTACGCGGAGCTGGAACGCGACCGGCGCATTCCTACGCCCGAGATTAGCGCGAAGGCTGATGAAATCGCGCGCGGACAGCAGAGTGAGGAAGCCAAAGCGCAAGCTCTCTACTACTGGGTATCGCAAAATGTCCGCTACGTGAGTTTGTCGTTCGGAGTCGGCCGCTACCAGCCCCACCCTGCGGCCGAAGTACTCTCAAATCGCTACGGGGATTGCAAGGACAAGACGACGCTTCTGGAAGCCATGCTGGAAGCCGAAGGGCTGCACGCGTACGCGGTGTTGGCCAGTTCGATTGTGGACGTCGATCCAGAGGTTCCCAATCCGCTGCAATTCGACCACGCCTACACCTTCTTGCGGGTCGCGGGCAAGGATACCTGGCTCGATAGCACCGTTGGCGTCGGGCCTTTCGGTTATTTGGCGCCTCAGTTGCGCGGCAAAGAAGCGCTGGTAGTTTCCGAAGCGCATACGGCTCGCCTTCGTCAGACGCCGCAGGAATTTCCGTTCACAGTGGAGTATCGGATTGGTGTTAGCGGAACGGTTGACCCAGACGGAAAGCTGGATTCCACGGTCGAATTCGAGACCCGAGGTGATTTGGAAGTTCTCATCCGCTTGCTCAACAATCATCTCTCGCAAGAACAACTCGACAAGTCGGCTGACAGCGTGCTGGCCAGAACAAACAAGTTTCTTTACGATTCGGTGCACTATTCCGATTTCAAAGTTCTCAACGCCGGGGACACTTCTCAGCCGGTGAAAGCTCAGTTCCGCGTTACCGGCAAAATGATGTACGTGAATCCCAAAGGTGCGACGCCGGCGCAACTGGGGGATGCCCTCACCTTGCGGCCGATTGCCCAGTGGCATCTTCTGACTCTGCTGCCTGGAGCGAATGCGAAGCTGGATTCCAATCACAAGCCTGAGCAATTGCCAACCGATCTCAAAGGCCCGAGGTCTTATTCTCTAAACGTGAATCTGGGCTTCGGCGTTTTGGTCGCGTCCGACTTTCCGGCCCCGAAGGAATTTCGAATCACACAGGACTTCGCGGAATACGCATCCAGCAATTCGTGGCAAGGCAACACCTTTCATGCGTCCATGTCACTGGACTTGAGGGTTCCAACAGTCCCGGCGAATGAAGCCGAAGAGTACGCGGCTTTCGTGGAAAAAATTGTCGAAGCGACGGCCGTTCCACCTACGCCGAAAACCGATAGCACCATCAAAGTAGCCAGCAGTGTTGTACCCAAGGCGGATGCTGCGACATATTCCAACTCCTCGGCTGCTGCAGCCGCGCCCGCATCAGCAAAGCCCCAGCCGGCCGACGCTACGCACGCGGCTGCGGTTGTTCCCCCGCACGTTCCGGCAACCGGAACACTGGAGCTGTACAAGCGCGGGCAAGAAGAAGCGAAACGCAAGAATTGGGCCAACGCGCTTGAAGCTTTTGGATCAGCTGTGAAGCTGGATCCGCAATATCCGGAGGCTTGGCGAGAGCTGGGCCGCGCTCGCATGTACGCGCGGCAGTATGCGGACGCCGAGGCCGCATTTCGAAAATACCTGGAGCTTGCTCCTGACGATCATCTCGCTTATCTGAATATGGCCTGGGCGCTGCATACCGAAAAGAAATATGAACTGGAAGAAGATTTGCTCGTGCAGCGTATCGCGGTAGCGCCAAAGGACGGAGACGCTCTTTTCCGCTTGGGAACAGCTTACCTCGCGCTCCATCTGCCCGAGCGAGCGGTGCCGGTCTTGGAACGGTCCACAGTCCAGTTCCCGAAGTATGCGGCGGCCCATCTCGCGCTGGGTCGAGCATACCTGGAAACCCACCAGGACGATCTGGCAGTGGAAACCTTTCGCACGCTGCTCAAGCTGGATGACAGCGAGAACATGTTGAACAGCGTCGCGTATGGGCTCGCTGAGCATCAATCGTCATTGGATGTTGCCGAGAACTGGTCGCAACTCTCTATCGGCGTCGTTGAGAAAGAGCTCAACGAAACGTCGTTGTCAAACGTGCAATCACAGTCGTGGGCGTTGGTCATGAAGCTCAGTCATTACTGGGACACGATGGGCTGGATTCAGTTTCAGCAGGGCAAAATGGAGGCTGCCGAACGGTATCTGTTCGCAGCATGGCAAGTCGCAGACGATCAGACCATCGGCATGCATCTTGGTCGCCTCTACGAAGCGCAAGGCCGCAAGGACGACGCGATTCAGACCTACCTGGCGTCGCTGCAAGGGGTCCCCGCGAACCAGGCCTTGAGCGACGACGCCAAGGAAACTCGCAAAAGGCTCGCGGATATTCTGGGAGGTTATACGCAAGTGGACGATGGGTTGGCGCAGTCTCACAACAAGAAGTCACCGATTCGGACAGTGAGCATAGCGAACCCTGGCGGCGCGCAGGGCATCGCGCAGTACACGGTAATTATTGCTCCGAATTCGAAAGTTGCGGATCTCGCAGCCACTAACTCCGACGATCCGCTGGCGACGCTGAATGACGCAGTGCGAGCTGCGGCCATGCCGCAATCCTTCCCCGATACGACACTCAAGAAGTTACCCCGCCTTAGCACTCTGGCGTGTGCGGCTGCCAACCAACCTTGTGTTTTCACATTATTGTCGGCCGAGACGGGATCGCGCTTCGCGCCGGTGGAATAGCTGGCGCCCATCCCCCTGTCGACACTCCTATTTTGCGCGGGCGGCAAGCTACACCAGCTTATTCCTGTGGCAGGGGCGGCTGAGCGCCCAGAGCTGATTAGAATTGGGCTCGGTCCTGAAAAGGACCCGGATATCAATGGATATTCGCTTCTCCATCTACCCGTATTTTTTGTTCGCTTGCTCGGCGGGCATCTGGATTGTCGGGGAGGTCATTCTGACTGCGGTTGACCAGCGCCCCCCCGAAAATGAAAAAATACGCCGCACGATGTGGTCCGGAACGGGGCTCGAAAACGGCGAGATGTCTCGCGCGTGGAGGGCGCACCAACGGTTTATTCCGGATAGCCTGCTTCGATTCAGTATTTAGCGCTAGAGGTTTTTGGGATTTCCTGGATGTTCTTCGGCTCAGGCCTACTCCAACACAAATCGAGTTGACGGAAGTGGTGGTGGCCGCAAGCTGGCGCAGGTATCGGTGACATTTGCGCCTGCCGGAAACGGAACCATTTCTCTTAAAATGCTCTTGTTGCGCGGGTGGCGGCAGGTTCGTATACTGGCCGCCGCTGTTGGGACTGGGTGCGCGCAGGGAGATAGTGGAACGGAGCGCGGGGCTTGCCCGTCTTTCATAGGTAATCCATTTACTTCGCCGGTTGTATGATTAAGTTTGCTTGTGGCTGGGCGAATTGTTGCGCAATTTTTGGAGGGGTTCATGTCGGCGGTTACTTCTGATGAATTGAATGTGTACAAGTCCGCGGAAGCGCGGTTTGAGATTGCGGCGAAGAAACTGAATTTGGAAGAGGGGATTTACAGCTATCTGAAATATCCCAGCAAGGAAATCACGGTTTACATTCCGATCGCGCGTGACAACGGGAAGATGGAAGTTTTCACAGGGTATCGCGTGTTGCACTCTTCGATTCGCGGTCCAGGCAAGGGCGGGATTCGGTTTGCGCCGGACGTTTCGATTGATGAAGTGCGCGCGCTGGCTGCGTGGATGACGTGGAAATGCGCGGTGGTGAACATTCCGTTCGGTGGGGCGAAGGGCGGCGTGATTTGCGATCCCACGAAGCTTTCCAAGAACGAGCTGGAACGCATCACGCGGCGTTACACCGCGGAATTGAGCGAATGGTTCGGGCCGGAGCGCGACGTGCCGGCGCCGGACATTGGCACGAATGAACAGACGATGGCCTGGGTGATGGACACCTACTCGATGCACGTGCGGCAGGCCACTACAGCGGTGGTGACGGGCAAGCCGCTGGAGCTGGGCGGTTCGCAAGGCCGCAAGGAAGCTACCGGGCGCGGGCTGATGATGTGCTGCAACAACGCGCTGCGGAAGCTGGGCATGAAGCGCGAGGGCTGCCGCGTGATCATTCAAGGCTTCGGGAACGTCGGGTCGCAGGCCGCGATTCTGATGCACGAGGCGGGCTACAAGATTATAGGGGTCGCGGATATCCACGGCGGGCTGTACAACGAAAAGGGATTCGACGTGCCGAAACTAGTGGACTGGGTGTACGGTCAGCGGAAGCCATTGCCGGAATTTCCGGGGGGCGGCGACAAGCAGACGGCGCAGGAAGTGCTCTTCCATCCCACGGACATCCTGGTGCCTGCCGCGACCGAGAATCAGATCACTTCAGGCAATGCTAACCGCGTGGAATGCAAGATATTGTGCGAGGGAGCAAATGGTCCTACCACGTCGCATGCGGACAAAATCATCGAGGATAAGGGTATTTTCATCATTCCGGACATCCTGGGGAACGCCGGAGGGGTGACGGTGAGCTATTTTGAATGGGTACAGGACCGCCAGGGGTTCTTCTGGCGGGAAAGCGAAGTTAACGAAAGATTGCAAGATGTGATGGACCAAAGCTTCGAACAGGTGGTAAGGTACGCCGAAACGCATGGGGTGAACAACCGGATCGCGGCTTATATCGTCGCGATTGACCGGGTAGCCCGGGCGTTGAAGCTACGCGGAATTTACGCCTAGCCAGGCTACCAGGCTCGTTGGTTGGCGGCCCGGAGTTCGTCGAGGAGGAAACGTGTTTCCTGAATCGATTTTGCCCGGAGCACTGAAGAGTGAAGACGAGCACCGGCGCGACATGTGCGCCGTGGGGCGTTGGATCTATGACCGCGGATACGTGGCGTCCATGGACGGGAATTTGTCGGTGCGGTTGGACACGCAGCACATTCTGACGTCGCCAACGGGAATTTGTAAGGGCATGATGACGCCGGAAGATATGGTCATCACGGACCTGGAAGGGAAAAAGGTTTCGGGCCGGCGCAATCCTTCTTCTGAATTGCCGATGCACTTGATGATTTATCAGCACCGCACGGACGTGAATGCGGTGTGCCACGCGCATCCTCCGGCGGCGACTGGTTATGCCGCGGCGGGTGTGCCGCTGAACAAAGCGCTGCTGTGCGAATTGATTCTTTCGCTGGGCTGCGTTCCGGTGGCGCCTTACGGCACGCCGGGAACTCCGGAATTGGCGGACAGTATCGCGCCATTCGTGGATGGTTACGACGCGATCTTGCTGGCGAATCACGGAGTCGTCACTTACGGGCAGGATTTGATGACGGCGTTCTTCCGCATGGAAACGACCGAACATTTCGCGCGCGTGGCGTTGGTGACGGAGATGCTTGGCAAGCAAGTGCTGCTCTCCAGCAACGATGTGCAGAAGCTGGTGGCGGCTCGGGCGCGTTATGGATTGCAGACGGCGCCTAATGCTGGTCCGGAATTTCCGGTTACTTCCGAGACTGCGGCGAATACCGAGCGGATTACTTTGACGCGGCGCGAGCTTGAGGCGTTGGTGGAAGAGGCCGTGAAGAACGACCGCGCAAGGCAGTAGTTTTCAGGCTGGTCGCGATTTATTGCACGCGCTCGTGGGAGTAGCCGGCGGCGTCGAGCGCGGCTTTCAGTTCCGCGATGTGTTCTGGGCCGCGGGTTTCCATTGTGATGTCTATCGCTGTATCCCCTAGAACTACCCCGTAGTACGAACGATTAAAGCTGGTTTCCACGATATTTACTTTGTGCTCGGCGATTACTGTGGAGAGGCGTACCAGCGCGCCGGGATGGTCGGGTAGATGAATGCGGAGGCGCACCAGGCGGCCGTCTTTCACGAGGCCGCGCTCGATGATGCGCGCGAGCAGGGTGACGTCAATATTTCCGGCGGAAATCAGCACGCCAACTTTTTTTCCGGCTAGCGCGGTCTTGCGATTCAGGACGGCTGCAGCGGCTACGGCTCCTGCGCCTTCGGTTAGCGTTTTCTCTTTTTCGAGCAGCAGCAGGATGGCGTTGGCGATTTCTTCTTCGTCGACCGTGACGATTTCGTCCACGTATTTTTGGACCAGCGGCAGGGTGAGCACTCCGGCGGAGCGGACCGCGATACCATCGGCGATCGTTTTTTCAGCCGGTAACGTGACCATTGCGTTCTGTTCGACCGCTGCTTTCATGGATGGCAACTTCGAGGTTTGCACGCCGATCACTTTGATCTTGGGATTTATTTCCTTCACGGCGCAGGCTACTCCGGCGATCAGCCCGCCGCCACCGATGGGGATTACCACCGCGTGCAGGTCGCGCACCTGCTCGAGCATTTCAACGCCTAGGGTGCCTTGGCCGGAGATTACGGCTTCATCGTCGAAGGGATGAATGAAAGTGAGGGATTGTTCGGCGCAGCGGCGTAGGGCTTCCTGGCAGGCTTCATCGTAATTCGCGCCGAACAGGATTACTTCGGCGCCGTGGCCGCGCGTCGCGGAAACTTTTACGAGCGGCGTAGTGAGCGGCATCACGATTTGCGAAGCGATGCCGCGTTTGGTGGCGTGATAAGCGACGGCTTGCGCGTGATTGCCGGCGGAGGCTGCGATGACGCCGCGACGGCGTTCGTCGGGAGTGAGCACAAGAATTTTATTTAGTGCGCCGCGTTCTTTGAAGGAGCCGGTCATCTGCAAATTTTCCAGTTTCAGAAAAAGCGAGTTGCCGGTCAGCTGCGAAAAAGTTTCGGAGCGCATGAAGGGCGAGACGTAGATCGAATTGCGAATGCGCTTGGCGGCTTGCTGAATTGTTTTCAGCGTGACATTGCTGCTGGCAGGCCCTTTCGTTTGTTTGGCGCTGGAATTCATTTTGTTGCCCCCTAAAAAACGTAAAGGCCGTTGCCCTTTGCGGGTAACGGCCTGTGGCGTGTGAAACTGGAAGCTGAGTGCCGGCCGTTATCCGCTCCTGATAATAGGAATAATCCGCGCAATGGCGGCGGGTATCAGAGGCGCGTGGTTCCGGTGCAATGCGGGACAGCAAAGCGACGGGAGCGCGAGTGCGCGCGCGTTGCGTTGTGCGCGAACGGCCGCAGGCCGAAGCTGAAGTTGAAAGTTCATTCGCAGAACTACGGATATCATGGCTGTTATGACGGTGGCAAACGAAAACTTCGGTGAACGCCTCAATGCAGCATTAAAACGCGGATGGTGTGGTGGAGTGATTAACGTGCCGATCGTCCAATAACAAAAGCCGGCGGGCAACGATCGCATGGGCGACCGCTTCCCGCCGGGTTGTTGCGGCGGACCGCTACTCGGCGATAGTAACGAATCGTGTTTTCCCTCCGAAGTGGATTTCTGTAATTTTGTTGCCTTCGCTGACGAATGCCGAATACCTGGCCTTGGCGGTTTCGTCCTTCCACTGCACGGGGGCTTCGGCGACGACTTTTCCGTTCATCGAAATCTGCACGTGGGTCTCATCGGCGGATACGGCGTAATCTCCCGGCTTCAATTCCTTACCGGCGAAGGTGGCGGGTTTCAGCAAGCTCATGACGGTGGTAACGCCTGCTTTGGTGTCTTTCGCTGGAGCGCTTTGAGCGGCGATCGCCACTAGCAGCGCCAGCGCTGCGAACACTGTCATTACTCGATTCATTGAACGACGCGACATGTTTTGTTCCTCCTGAAAAAGTGTTTGCCCCTCGCACGTGCTTAGACGCGGAGGTGAGCGCAGTGAAAGCAAAATGCAAAATGTTTTTCGAAAAAAACACGCGAGAGAAATAAATGGAAGGAACACTCCGGAAGCGAACAGTGTTCGTGCGAAAGCGGACAGTGTGCGCAGGGCGCGACGGAGCGGAAAAATCCCCGCATCCGAATATTGGTACGCAAGTGGGTGTAAAAATGTTTCGTGCGGAACAGTACAATTTGGCTGTTGCCGCGTTGACACTCCCGCGCCCCTAATCAATAATCGCTGAACATGATTGGATCGCTCCGCGGCAAGCTGATTGATAAGCGCCCCAACCTGGTACTGCTGGACGTCGGCGGAGTGGGATATCAAGTGATCATTCCGCTTTCCACGTTCACCAGCCTGGGCGCGATGCACTCGGAAACTACGCTGTTGATTCACACGCATGTGCGCGAAGACCAGCTGGCGCTGTACGGATTTTTCACGGCGCGCGAAAAGCAGTGTTTCGAGCTGCTGATTTCCGCTTCCGGCGTAGGGCCTTCACTGGCGTTGAAAATTCTTTCGGGTATGAGCCTGGACGAGCTGGTGCCGGCAATTCGCCAGGGCGATCTGGCGCAACTGGTGCGCATTCCCGGCGTGGGACGCAAGACGGCCGAACGCATGGTGGTGGAATTGCGCGATAAACTGGCAGCGGTGGACGTGCCGCAAGCAGGGAAGCCGGCGACGCGTTCGCAGCTGGAAGCGGATGTGGCGTCGGCGCTGGAGAATCTCGGGTACGATCAGAGAGCAGTGGAGAAGGCCATCGCGCAATCGCGGACGACGGTGGGAAATGATTTCGAGACGCTGTTGCGCGCGTCGTTGCAGGTGCTGGGCGGCGCGGCGATGAAGAAATCGCAGCGCGCGGGGCAGGGCGAATGACGAAGAGTGAGCGCGACGGCGCTGCCGCAGCGGCTGCTGCTCGTGAACGCGCTGCGGCGACGGCGTCGTCGCTGGGCGGCGGAGAAAATCAGGTGGCGGGGAAGATGACGGACGGCCGGGAACGAATTATTTCGGGGAAAGCGTTCGATGAGGACACGCGCGTGGAGGCGAGCATTCGCCCGAAACAGCTTGCGGATTACATCGGGCAGAATCGCGTGAAGGAAAATCTGCAGATTGCCGTGGAAGCCGCGCGCACGCGAGGAGAGGCGCTGGACCACGTTTTGTTGTACGGGCCGCCTGGTTTGGGTAAGACGACGCTGGCGCAAATTCTGGCGAATGAGATGGGTTCGGCGATCAAGGTCAGTTCGGGGCCGCTGCTGGAGAAGAAAGGCGATTTGACCGCGGTGCTGACGTCGCTCGAGACGCAGGATTTTTTCTTTCTGGATGAAATTCACCGCTTGCAGCCGTCGCTGGAGGAAATTCTGTATCCGGCGATGGAGGATTTTCGCGTGGATTTGATTATCGGGCAGGGGCCTGGGGCTCGCGTGCATCCCTACCAATTGAATAAGTTCACGCTGATCGGCGCAACGACACGCGCGGGGCTGATCATGGCGCCGCTGCGTTCGCGTTTTGGCATCGTGCATCGGCTGGAATTTTATTCGTCGGAGGATTTGCTGCTGATTGTGCAGAGGTCGGCGAGGATTCTGGGAATAAGCATGGACGAAGCGGGAGCGGCGGAAATTGCACGCCGCAGCCGGGGGACGCCGCGCGTGGCGAATAGATTGCTGCGGCGTGTGCGGGATTTCGCGGAGGTGCGCGCGCAGGGACATATTGATATTGGAGTGGCGCGCGATGCGCTGGCGATGCTGGGCGTGGACGACCATGGGCTGGATGAAGTGGACCGCAATTTGCTGCTCACGATTATTCAGAAATATTCGGGCGGGCCGGTGGGTTTGAGCACGATCGCTGCGTCGTTGAGCGAAGAAGAGGATGCGATCGAGGAGATTTACGAACCTTACTTGATGCAGCTTGGCTTGCTGGATCGCACACAGCGCGGGCGCGTGGCTACGGCGCTGGCTTACAAACATTTTGGATTGGATGAACCGCGGCGGCAGCCTGCGCTTTTTTAGTGGCAGAACAATCCAACTCAGTAAGCCTCATTCCTGCGCAGGAGGTGTGCTTCTCTGCGAACTCTGCGTCTCGGCGTGAAAGAACTCTGCTTCGGGCTAGAATGCCTTTGCGGTCATGACCGGAATCTACCTATCACTCGGATCAAATATGGGGGGGCGGGCGGAGAATATTGCGCGGGCGATTGCTCTGTTGCCGGCCCATGGCGTGCGCGTGGTGAAGAGATCTGCGTTGTATGAAGCGGAGCCGGTGGACTTTTTGGCGCAGGGCTGGTTCTTGAATTGCGTGGTGGAGGTGGAGACGGATCTGGAGCCGGACGAATTGATGCGGGCGCTGCTTGCTATCGAGCAGTCTATGGGACGGGAGCGAGTCGCGCCGAAGGGGCCGCGGATTATTGACATGGATATTTTGTTCTTGGGGCCGCTTGTGGTGCGCGAGGCGGAGCTTGAGATTCCACATCCGCGCATGGCGGGGCGGAGATTTGTGTTGGTGCCTTTGGCGGAGATTGCTCCTGGTGCGCTGCATCCCGTCCTAAAAAAGTCCGTCGCGGAATTGCTCGCGGCCACGCCCGACCGCAGCGAGGTCCGCCCGTGGCAAAGCTGAGCCATCAGCTTTGCCACGGGTTTCCCTCGATGGCGCTGCTAGCTCGTCCGCAGGACTTTCAGCCAGTGGAGCGTTAGCGGCGGCTTCGTTTCCAGCGCTTCCAGTTGGATTTCTGTTTCCCGGCCTTGGCTGCGTTCCTGCCAGCGATAGACGCCAGGCTCGGTCTCTTCGCGGACGTGACCCGTGGCGGGGCGTAGGAAGTCGCGCGCGTCTTCGAAGGATACTTTTTCGCGGGCTCCCGGACGCGTTAGCGCTTCGACTGCATAACTGCGCAACAGTTTTGACCAGTACGCGTCGAAAAGTTGCGAGGATGCGAAGATATCGCTCCATGCGACTTCACCGCCGAAGGCTGCGATCACGCCGACAACGTGCTCGCCTTTCAAACCGGAAGTGGAGCGTTTGAAACGCTTTTCGACTTCCCGCGCGAAATTTTCGACGGAAGGTCCGACCGCGGCCGATTGATAAATATTGCGATAGCCTTCGGTGGGCGCAGCGGAAGCCATCACGTGGGAAAGTTGTTGCGAAGAAATAGCCGGCGCAGCTACTTGGAGGCTCTCGGACATGCTCGCCTGCGCCCGGGCTGCCGCGGTATCGCCGCGGACCGCGGCCCAGACTTTACTCTGGTCCTGGGAGACGGCGGCTTCCGCGCGAACCGTGGGATGAACCATGGTTTTCCCGGCGGCGAATGTGTCACCGCCGTTGGTCCAGCGGCTGTGCTCGACGCAAAATACGTCGAGGGGCAGCGGCTTGGCGCCAACTGGGATGATACGGTCCTTACCGATGATGCGATCTTGCTTGCCGCCTGAAACCACTTCTCCGGCGAGCAGCAGCAAGGGTTTCTTGCCGCGATTCACCAGGACGAGCTCGTTAACCTGCGGGCCGCTGGAAATTGCGGGGCTGGATTCGGCACCGCCATTTCGCGAACGGCGCATGTATTCGCCTTGTTCGGCGACAATGACTTCACCAGAGGCGAGCGCTGTATCGAGGGTTTCGAAGTCGGCCGTGTACGCTTCTTGCGAGGACAGCACGGGGAAGACCGTCAGCGTTTCGTACGTGATGGGTTCACCGACGCGCCAACCGGTGGATGAATCGGGGCCGGGCACGGGTACAGGTTCAGCTAAGACGCTTGGCGAGATGTTAAGAGTCCAGAGAATCACGGCGACCAGGGCTGCGAGAATTACCAAACTGGGAATCCAGATGAGTTTGTGGCTGGGATGCATGGCGTTCTCCTTCGGTGATTGCGCGAGTGACGCCTCGCGCGCGAGCTTTCACAGTGAGAACGGGCATGAGGTGATTCCTTGCAGGATTTCTGAGAGGCGATGGACCGGATTCGGCGGCGACGATGCGTAGTCTTACGGAAGCCTGGGTAGATTTCGGGTAGAGGTCGCGCAAACTACAGATGTTCGCGGTCTTTGAGTTCTTTTTCGCGCTTCTTGCGGTCTTCTTCTTCGGTGCGTTCCCATTCCAGCAGCTCTTCTTCGGACATCTGGTAATCGTCGCGGGAGGCGAACATGGAACTGCGCTTGCCGCGTTGCGCGGAGCGCAGGCCGCGGCGTTTTCTGTTGCTAGGGGAAAAATCGCCCATGCTGCGGATCGGGTCGGCTAGGGCCCCTGCTTCGACCAGGAGTTCGCCGACTTTTTCCAGGAAGTCGTGCAGATGGTAGGGTTTGAGCAGATAAGGCAGGCCTTCCTTTTCCAGGATTGGCTGAGCATCACGAGCTGCCAACAGTGGCACGAGGAAGAGCACGCGGATGCCTTTGGGGCGGGCGGCGTCCACTTCGGCGCCTTCGAGCGCGTCGGCTTCGCCTTGTGCCAGGTCCTTGAGGATATTGAAGAGTGGGCCGCGGACATCGGTCATCGCTATATTAACGATTACCAGGCTCCACTGGCCGCTGGCGAGTTCGAGCATTGCCGCCGAGGCGAGCGGGACGATACGCACGCGCCAACCCTCTGAATCGAGGACGTTTTTCAGCGCGCGCTGACTGACGACATCGTCGTCAATGATCAGGATGCCGACTTCTGCCAATGCAATTCCCGCCAGGAATACCGGGTATCTGCACGAGTATAGCGGGCCGGGATGGCGGGGGCATCTGGTCGAATGCCGGGTTTCCAGGGCGAAGCCTGCCTGGACGTACAGGCGAAAAGAAAGCGAAGAATAGTGCTTGACATAGCGAACAAAAGGCGAATATATTGTCTGCCGTGCGGCGAGGCAATCAATGGCCACTTTTCCCATTCTTCGTGCGACACCAGCGACGCTCCAACGTCCTCGGAAGCGTGCGAAGCAGACCAGTCTCACCCTTTTCCCCACAGCCGCTCGCCACGGCACATGTGAGTCACCGTGCGAAGCTTCCGCGCCCCCTCTGGCACCTAGCCAGAGAACGAAGCCCGCTACGGAACTGGTCGGCATTGCACGCCTCGCCGCTTCCTCCCCCTGCGCAGATGCCAAGCGCGGGACGGAGTATTTCCTGCTACCTGTCCGCTCGATTCTGAATCACTGCGATTCAGAGCGGGTGCCCTTTCGCTGGACGGTGAATCCCTATCGCGGTTGCGAGTTCGGATGCCACTACTGCTATGCGCGCTATACCCACGAATATATGGAGCTGGACGGCAACGAATTCGAGTCGAAGATTTACGTAAAGCAGGATGCCGGACCCTTGGCCGGACGCGATTTGGCGAACGCGAAGATTTGGGGCGAGCACATTGCCATCGGAACGGCTACGGATCCTTATCAGCCGGCGGAACGTGAGTACGGAGCTACGCGGGCAATCCTGGAGCAGATGGCGGAGCGCGACGGGCTGAGCGTTTCCATCACGACGAAGTCGAACCAAGTGATGCGGGATATTGATGTGCTGAAGCGGATTGCGCAGCGTTCGACGCTTGCGGTGAACTTGAGCATTACGACGCTGCGCACGCGCTTGGCGCGATTGCTGGAACCGCGAGCGCCGCGGCCGGATTTGCGCTTGGAAGCTGTGCGGGCTTTGCGCGAGGCTGGAATTGCTGCGGGTGTGTTGGCGATGCCGATCGTGCCGGGAATCACGGATCGCGCGGAGGATCTGGACGCTCTGGCGCGCGGCGCACGCGATGCTCGGGCGCAGTGGCTCGCAGGGAATGTGTTGTTCTTGATGCCAGCTTCGCTGAAACACTTTTTACCCTTTCTGGATGCGAAATTTCCGAAGCTTTCGCGGCAGTATCGCGCTTGGTATGGGCGGCATGGGAATGCGCCGGACGCTTATCGCAAGGAAATCACCGCACGAGTGGAGAATTTGCGCCGGAAGTATGGATTGGGATCGCGTCCGGACCGGGGCTCAAACCGATCGTGGAAATCGCCGCAGTTGCAGCTGGGACTGAACCAGGGAGGAGAAACATGCCCCGCGTAAGCTCCACGGCAAGGCCGGCTAGTCGTCGCCGCAGGAAATCCGCTTCGGCGCCGACGGCAGCCGCGAGTGTCGCACCGGTGGAAGCTAAGCCTGTGCGCGGCGTGAAGTTGAAGCACGTTTCGACCATCACGATGGCTGTGGCTTTGCTATGCCTTTTTGCCTATTTGGCTGGGCGAGTGGATGTGTCGGCCGCGACGTCGGTGCCTGGATATAGGCAGGGCGCTGCGAAGGAGCACACGATGTTCTTGGGATTGCGCACCGCGAAATACGAAGTGCAGGACATGGCCAAGGCGAAGGAGTGGTACAGCAAAGCACTGGGCATGGAGCCATATTTTGATCAGCCGGCGTTTTACGTGGGATACAACGTTGGGGGATATGACCTTGGGCTGGTGCCGGCGCCGAGAGCGGAGACGAGACGGGCAGCCGCGGGTGTTGCGTACTGGGGAGTCGAAGACGCGCACGCGGCCTACAAGCGGTTAATCGAACTGGGCGCGACACCGGTGGAAGACGTGCAGGATGTAGGCGGCGGAATGCTGGTGGGCGAAGTGCGCGATCCGTTCGGGAACGTGCTCGGCATTATCTACAATCCGCAATTCAAGCCCGGCGAGACGAAGTAGCGCGCTTTCTGCGCACGCCATTGCGGATGCTACGTTCGTGCGTGCTGCTCCAACCATGCGAGGACGGTCGTGAGCATATCGTCGTCAAATGGATGAGGTTCGGGATTTTTGCGGCGGTTGAGGAAGTCGGCCTGCGAAAAGTAGTGGCCGAAATCGTGACCCATCCCGGGGATCTCCGCGTAGGTGGCGCGCCCGGGATGAAGACTGTTAATGATGTCGGCCAAGTATCGGCTCTCATCCGCGCTGGTGGCTGGGTCGGAAGTGCCATAAATCACCAGAACCGGAGCGTCAATCAGTTTCCACTGACTGGCCAGGCTGATGTCGCCGATCTGCTGCATGTACGGCGCAGACATTCCGGCGTAGCTTTGAATCATTTCGTTGCACTGTTCGCCAAGTTTCACGACTTCCTCGGCGGGCTCATGTTGCAGGAAGAAGTGATACGCGCAAATTGCGTGCGCGCGGACTTCGCGGTCAACCTGGTCAAGAGGCTCGCCGAGAAGGGAGCTCTGACGGCGCACGTTTTCCAGTCCGTATTCGAACCAGCTGCGACCAATGGTCTCCGCGGCCACGACGCCGCGAATAGCTTGATTCGGCAGCGCGAGGGCAGCAAGCAGCGGTCCTAAGCTGTGGGCGAACACAAATACTTTTCCGGCGTCCACAAAATCGTAGCTTCTGAGAGCGGCGAGGGCGGCGACATAGCCGGCCGCCTCGAGTTCGGCAGAGGCCTTCGGGTCCGTGCAGGCTGGGCCTTCGCTGTCGCCTTCACCCGTTTTTTCGACGCGCATGGTGACGAAACCTTTGTTTGCTAGCCCTGAAAGAATCGGTCCGTATCCGCTGCCTTCGTTGAGCGCACCGTCGAGCGAGTAACACCCCAGTCCACCTATGAGCAAGACAGCCGGGTAACGGCCTTCAGGCTTTGGGCGCGTTACGATCGTTCGACGTCGTGAGCCTGCGGCCGTGACCGAGCGATACAAAACGTCTAGGTCGGCGCTGGTCTCGAGCGCCCGCGGTTTCAAGACGACTTCTGCTCTGATTTTCAGCCCTGTGCGTGTTAGTTCGACTGTGACCGAATCGCCTGCTAAATGACGGCTAATCTTCCGCGCGAATTCTTCAGGGCTGCTGAGTGATTGGCCATCCAACGCATTCAAGACGTCGCCAGGTTGAATCTGAGCTGCCTCGCCCGCGCCACCTGAGACTACTGTTTTGACAATAAGAGGATTCGTTGGTGGATTTGCAGGCCTGGCGGGATCTGCGGACACGATGACGAGGCCGATTATGCCGTGACGTGGAAGATCATCAATGCGCTGCGGTGAAACAGACTGCGCGCTGGCAACAGCGGCGCTCGACAGGTACGCCAGCCAGCAAAAGATGGCAAGGATCTTCATTGATCTTCTCGCTTTGGGGCCTGAGGAAAAGCGCCCGGAGTTAAAATTTCCGATTACGACGGTAAACTTCAACCACTTCGCTGCGGGTTTGGTCTTGCAAAGGGCACGATGTAGCCCACCTCGTCGAAAGGAAGCGGAGGATTTCGCGCATCATTCGCTCGGCTTGATCCGTTTGCAATAAATAGGGAGCGTGCGCCGCGCCTTCCAGAAAGATCAGCTCTTTGGGTTCGGGGGCTTTATGGTACGGCTGTTGAATCCCGGGAAGACGTGGCCCTTCCCCAACGCTCAATCATCAATCTGTCGCCAAAAGCTGGCGTCGCGGGAGGCCAGCAAGGAGTCTTTGCGCGCGTCCCAGCGGAGGAAGTGCGGAGTTTGATAGTGGGCCTGGTGATGCTGGCGGCTGGCCCAGACTTCGTGGAGAAGGAAGAGATTCGGATCCTCGAGCGAACGGTGAAGCTCGTAGCGCAGGCAGCCTTCCTCTTTTCGTGTGGGCGCAATTAGTGCACGAATTTCTGACTGCAGCATAAGATGCTGGCCTTGCTTCGCGCGCAACTGCACAAGCAGAGTGACTACTGCGCTTGAAAAAGCGGCCATTTTGCCGCGTGTGGACTTACGCTTGACGGCAGTGCGCCGAGCGGATTTCTTCCCTTTTGGCTTAGCCATATCGGCGAGGATCGTATCGCAAATCACGTGCGAAGCAATAATCATTCACTGGTTTTGCAGAGCGCTGGAATTCGTGCCGGCGCGTTGCAAGGCCTCTGCGGGGCGTTAGGCGGTGACGTCGCGTAGGGCTTGATGCGTTTCCAGAGCTTCCACATTTTGCAGGATGGTCTCGATTACGAATTCATCGCCGAATTTCGAATTGACCATGATGTTGTAAAGCGGGCGGTGCGGCCATTGCTTGCCGAAATAGTGGCGAATGAATTCGGCGCGGTCGCGATCTACTTCGGCGACGAGTTGCTGCGCTTCTTTCTCCGTTTTGCCGATGGATTTGATGCGGCGGATTTTTTCTTCGTCGGAAGCGTAGATAAAAACGTGGAAGGCGTCGGGGCGGTTGCGCAGAAAGTAAGGAGAACCGCGGCCGACGATGACACAGTTGCCGCGCGAAGCGACGTCTTCAATTACTTTTTGCAGCATTTCGACCATGCAATCGGTGTCGAAGATCCGGGAGCCGCCGATTCCGAGCGCGCGCTCGTAACTGCCGCGCGCATAAACTTTGAACAAGCGATAAAGGAAAGGATCCACGCGTTCGTCACAGCGCTGCGCCTCGCGGTGGTCCACCTGGGCGGCGCGGGCGATTTCGGCAGTGATTTCCTCGTCCCAAAGTTTCCAGCCGAGGCGTTCCGCGAGCGAGCGGGCGATGAGCGTGCCGCCGCTGCCGTATTCCCGTTCGAGGGTAATGATTTTCACGGACATCACTAGCGCCCCTGGGGGTCTAGTGTACCGCCATCGAGCCGCCATGCTTTACTTTCTTCATGAGGAAAACGAAGGGAATCATGGCGGCGACGCAGACAGCCCAGAATCCAGAAATTGTCAATGTAAGCGAGCATGGTGGCTTGGCGGTCCAAATTAAAGGCCATCATTCCGTAGGCTTGGCGGGCTGCTTCTGCGGGACTGGAGCCGCGGAGGATGAGCATGTGCGTGATGTTCGCCAGACCGGATTGGAACTGGCCGTTTCCAGAATTGAGCCGGGCTGTGAGATTCGACTGATGCACTTGCGCGCGCCGCGCGAGCATGGTGGTGACGAACGAGATGCCGACGCTGCCGCCGATATTGCGCGCGAGGTTGATCAGGCCGGAGGCCGCGTTGTTTTTTCCGGGCGGGATAAAGGAGTAAGCGGCGGTATTGATAGGCACGAAAAGAAAGGCGAGGCCCATGGCCTGGAATACGCGCGCGGTCGCCAAGGTGCGGAAATCAATTGCGGTGTCGAAATTCGTCATGTGAAACAGGGAAAAAGAAACCATGGCGAGGCCGAATAAAAGTAGGCGGCGAGCGTCCGTGTGCCCCAGCAAATAGCCGACGAACGGCATGCACAAAATGATTGCGATTCCACCTGGCATCAAGGCGAGGCCCGCCCTTTGCGCCGTGTAGCCCAATAAGTCCTGCGAAAATTGCGGCAAAAGTACGGTGCTGGAGAGCAGCGCGAAGCCGACCATGAACATCAGCATGTTGCCGATGCCGAAGGAACGGTCTTTGAAAAGATGGAGATCGATTATGGGATCTTTGTGATGCCACTCCCAAATGCCGACGGCGATGAGCGCGACCACGCAGATGACGGTCATGATGACGATGAAGTGCGAGCCGAACCAATCGTCGCGCTGGCCTTTATCGAGGACGACTTGCATGGCGCCCAAGCCGAGGGCGAGCAGGCCGAGGCCAATGTAATCGATGCGGAAGCCTTTGCGTTTTTCCTGCTTCATGTAGGGCGGATCGCTGATGAGCATGTTGGTAAGAATCAGCGAAATGATGCCGACGGGAATATTGATGAAGAAAATCCAGCGCCAGTTGAAATTGTCGGTGATCCATCCGCCGAGCGTGGGACCGATGGCCGGAGCGAGCACTACCGCCATGCCGTAAACGGCGAAGGCCATGCCGCGTTTTCGCGGTTCGAAAGTGTCGGCGAGGATTGCCTGTTCGCTCGGCTGCAGGCCACCGCCGCCGATTCCCTGCAGCACGCGAAAAATAATTAACGTGCTGAGATTCGGCGCGAGTCCGCAGAGAAACGAGCTGATGGTGAAGAGCGCGACGCAGGACATGTAAAAACGCTTGCGGCCGATCAGCTGCGAGAACCATCCGCTCATCGGGAGAATGATGGCATTGGAAACGAGATAGGAAGTAAGTACCCAGGTGCTTTCATCCTGGCCGGCGGAAAGGCTGCCGGCGATGTGCGGCAGGGCGACGTTGGCGACGCTGGTGTCGAGGACTTCCATGAACGTCGCGAGCGTGACCGTCAGCGCGATGATCCAGGGATTGATGACCGGGCGCGGGCGCCAGGCGGAATCGAGCGGGATGGCGGCGGCAGCTCAAGTTATTTCACTTTTACTTTAGGTTCGACGGACATTCCCAGACGCAGTTGGTGATCGCCGTTCTCGCCTTTTTCGAGAACCATCTTTACCGGGATGCGCTGCACTACCTTTACGTAGTTGCCCGTGGCATTTTCGGGCGGCAGCAGGCTAGTGCGCGCGCCGCTGGAGCCGGCGATGCTGTCCACGTGGCCTTTGTAGGTGCGGCCGTTGGCGTCCACCTTAATTTCAGCGGCTTGGCCGGGGCGCATGTATTTCAGCTGCGTTTCCTTGTAATTGGCGGTGACCCAGACTTCGTCGAGCGGGACGATGGAGAAAAGTTGCTGGCCGGGTTGCACGTTCATTCCGACTTCAGCGTTTTTGCTGACCACGCCATTCACCGGAGCGATGATTTTTGTATATTTAAGATTTAACTGGGCCTGTTCCACTGCGGCTTGCTTTTGTAGCACGGTGGCGTCGGCGGAAAGTGCCCGAGCGCGCGTGGAAGCCACTTGCCGCGGGCCGGTCTGCGCGTTGCGGTAATTTGCTTCGGCTTGCGCAAGCCTGCTGCGCGCTTGGGTCACTTGCTGCTCCGCGGCAGTGGCCGAGGAGTGGGCGGATGCAACCGCGGCGCTGTTCGCTTTGCCCGCGGCGACAGCCTGATCGTACAGTTGCTGGGAAATTTCCTGCTTGTCCACGAGCTGTTTGTAACGAATCAAATCGTTTTGCGCTTTCACGTCGTTGGCCTGAGCCTGATCAAGTTGAGATTTGGCGGCGCTAAATTGATCCTGGGCGACGGAAATTCCTGCGCGCGCGTTTTCGACGTCCGCTGCGGTGGAAGAAACCTGGCTATCGGAATTGACGGAGGCGATGGGCACGTTAATATTCAGAGCTTGCGCGGTGGCTTGAGCATCGGCGAGCTGGGCGTTGGCCTGATCGAGCGCGACTTGATAATCGCGCGGATCAATTTCGGCGAGAACGGTTCCGGCGTCCACGTACTGGTTGTCGTCCACGTTGACTTTGATTACGTAGCCGGAGATGCGCGCGCTGAGCGGCATCAGGTGGCCGTCCACTTCGGCGTCGTCGGTGGATTCGTACATCGAAAAATAGCGATAGGCGAAATAGCCGCCGACCAGCAATACCAGCGCAGTGATCGCGAGATACATGGGCGCGCGCGGATGCAGTTCGAAATAACTTTCAGAGCGCGCGGGCGGCGGGGTGCCGAATGAGTTTCGGAGGGGAGCTGCTTTTCCGCCGCGGGAGGATTTGCCGAGACTTCTGTCTGCTGGGCCATGGGTTATTTTCCTTTGAAGTATTCTTTTACGCTAGCTTCCGCGAGGCCCAGCGCGCGTGCCAGGGAAATTTTCGCGTAGTTGTAGCTATAGAGACTGGAAATATAACTGTCGTTCGCGTGGCCACCTGCTCCTGCGCCTGCACAACTTCCACCGTGTCCGCTACGCCCGCTGCGAAGCGGTCGCGCGACTGGTCCAGAGTCTGCTGCGCCAGATCAATGTTGCTTTTCGCGACTTGCACTTGCTCCGCGGAAGACTCCAAATTCAGGAAGGCGGTGCGAACGTCCTGGTCGATCTGCGCCGCGAATATTTTCCAGCTGCTGGCGCGCCTGTTCGAGCTGCGCGTCGGCTTGGAGTTCTTCGCCGTGCACTTTGCCGCCCTGAAAAATGGGGATGCTCAGCGTGGCACGGACGTCAAAGACGCCGTGCGTGGCGAGAGTGGAGTAGGTGCCGGCGATGCCGTAATCCCCGCTGAAAGAAATGGACGGGTAGTATTCCGGCGTGCGCGGCTTTTTTCGTGTATTCCGCGGCACGCAGCGTGGCGCTAGCGGCCATAAAATCGGATCGCGCAGCGTAGGCGCGCTGCAGGGCCTCGTCCAGGTTCATCGCGGTGAAGGGTTCGTAGGGCGATTTGTCGGTCAGCTCGTATTGCTGGCCGGCGGCCAGGCCGATGACCCGCGCCAGAGTGAGTTTCTGGATCGCGAAATCATTTTTGGCCTGGATGAGCTGCTGCTGGCGTGTTTTCAATTCCACTTGAGCGCGCAGGCCGTCAATCGCGGGCGAAGTGCCGGCGTTCACCTGGTCGGATGCCTGATTGTAGAGGGCCTGCGCGGTGTTCACCTGCGCGGAGACGGATTCGATGCGCGAAGCGTAGGCGATGGCTTGCAAATAATTGTAGCCGACGGCGAGGACCACAAGGTCGCGGGCGTCTTTCGCGGTGTACTCTGCGGCTTTCAAACTTTGCGTCGCCGCATGAGTATTATTGATGGCATTTAGATCCAGCAGGGATTGAGTCAAGTATGCGCGCGAATCGTAATAGCCGAAGGGCCCGATGATACGTTGGAATTTTCACGCCGGGAATCGAGTTAAATCCAAATTCCGCGAGGTCCACCTGCGAACCGTCCGCATAACTAGTGGTGGTAATGTTCGGGAGCAGCGAGCTTAATTTTTTCCAGCGCGCGCCTCTTGCCGAACCGACATCCTGATCCGAAAGCAGCAGTCCCAGATTAGTCTTCAAACCGCGATCAATCGCCCCTTGCAGAGAAATCGGGAGCACGCCCGGTTCCAGTTTTCCCGGCACGCTGCCTTGAAACGAGCTTTGCGCTGGAGGAGCGGCTGGCGCGCTCGTGCTGCTCGAAGTAGAAGTAGAGGCCGGTGAGGCAGGTCACAGGACCGGCGACAGCCTGCGCGCGAGTCTGCAGCAGCCGCGAATAAGAGCAAAATCGTACCAATCATGAATCGCACCGGTCGAGCTATCAAGGATTCCTCCTGCCCCGGACATTGTGAATTGGATGAAGCAGAGCGTTTCGACGACTCTGCGAAGATTCCATCAGGTGTCACAAGATTGGATGAGGTTGCTCACACTTTCCATCTCCGCGGCCGCTTGCGCATGGTTCGCGTTTCGGCGGGTGACAAGTTCGGCTGGATGAAGTCCCAAATTTCTTCGGAGGTTTTGCGCAGTGTGGATTCGGGCTTGATGGCCCAGCTCATGGTGACACCCATGAAGATTCGCTGGGTCATGCGCGCCAGGTCCATTGCAGGGATGTCGCGCCGGATTTCGCCGCGTTCCTGCGCCAGCAAGAAAATCTGCGCCAGGATGCGGCGGCCCAGTTGGCCTCGTTTTACGAGTTCTTCGCGGACGGAAGTGCAGGAAGCGTGCGCGGCGAAAATCGCGCGCAGCAAGGCGGGGCTTTTATCGGCCTGGCCCACGGCGTCTCCTACGAGTTCGCGAAATACGTCCAGCACGGGCCCTTTCGTCACGCGCGCTTGCTGCAGGGCGCGTTCCACGGCGGCGGTGCGCTCGCCGCCGAATTCGGCCAGGATATGTTCCTTGGTGGGGAAATAATTGAAAAAGGTCCCTTTTCCTACATCGGCTGCTTCGGTGATGTCCTCCACGGTAGTTTCCAGGAAGCCGCGTTCGGCGAAGAGGGCGAGAGCGGCGCGGTAGAGGCGATCGCGGGTTTCTGTGCGATGGCGTTCGCGGCGGCCGGCGCGAGGCGCGGTTTTGCCGGGCAGCGGAGCAGAGGATAGAGCGAGCGGTTTTCACGAGTACACCATAACTGACTATAGGGCAAATCCGACCGAATAGTCAATATTGGACTTCGGTCAGATGGCGGGAATGTGATTTACGGCGAGGGCCGGCGGCAAGAGAAATCACGCGCAGGAAAATGCGCCGGAGGCCCGGGCCTCCGGCGCGGAAACAATGCCGAAGCTGAACCGCTTACTTCGACAAGTTCTTGGGGCTGTGCTCGCGCAGAACGTCCAGCATGAGCTTGGCGTCCGGCGTGGGGCGAACTGCGCCGTGCAGCACAATGTCGCGCGCGGAGACTTTCTTGCCGTAAATGCGTTCGTTGGCGTCGTTGTCCGGGCGCACCGTGGAGCCAGACAGCGAAATTCCCGCAAACAGCGCCGCGGGCACGCGAGTAGGTCAGCATCTCGGCGCGCATGGTCACGTCGGTTTCCGCCGAGGCGTTACGCCCAACGGGACCGGCAGCAGACCGAGGCATCGCCGCCCAGCTTGACTTTGCTGGCGAGAATCGCGTTGGCGCCAGCAGTATTCATTACCAGGATGACGAAGTCGGTGGCCTGGCCGCCGACTTGAAATCCAAAACTAGCGCCTTCGAGGGCCATCATGGACGGCGCGCTCCAAGGTCCGTGGAAAGTCGGGCCGCTGCGGCAAGTCATCACGCCACGGCCGTAGCTGGCGCCGACGATGAAAGCGGCTTTGAGCACGGTGGGTAAACGATGACGCAGTCCGCCTTGTCAATCAGGCTCTGGGGAATGTTGTCCGGAATATCCATAATTTCCTTCAGAACTGTGCCGGCAGTTTTGATCCGGTCTTGATCGGTGGTGGTGTCGTCAGCGCGCGACGGCGCGGGGATGAATACGGCGGGGAGACCGATCAACGCAGCAAGAAGCAGGGCTGAAAGAAATTTGCTTTTCATTCGCTGTACCCTCCTATGGGTGGACCACAATCATAGGGATATTGTTCGCGAATCGCAACCTTTCTGCGGAGTGTGCCGCGCGGGCGCGAAGGTTGTCATATAATTTGAACGCTTTTTGGATTTACGAATTGACGATAGGGATTGCTTTGAAAATTCGATGGCAATTGTTCCGGTGTGTGCGCTGCCGGTATTTTTTTGCGGCGGGTTTGCTGGGGATGGCACCGTTTATTCTTGGCGTCTTGGCTGTTGTCGTCGCCGGACAACAAGCTTCGCCGATTTCGACGGTCGCGCCTGCGCCCACGAGGAAAGCGTCGGGCGGCGGCGGGCACGGTGCAAAACCGCGCGCGGATGTCGTGCGATTTCGTGCGCGGGTGGACGCTGCGCTGGGTGAAGCGCATGCGCAGAAAGCGCTGTGGGGCATTCTGGTGACGGATCGCGACACGGGCGAAATTCTGTACGAGCTAAACGCTGATCGGTTCTTCACTCCCGCGTCGAACGCCAAGATTGTTACAACTTCGCTGGCGCTTGCGACACTTGGTACGACGTTTCAATTTCGCACTACGCTGGAATCAGCGGGGCGGTTCGGAGACGACGGGCACTTGCTGGGCGATCTGGTATTTGTGGGGCGCGGGGATCCGGATCTTTCCAATCGCAAATTTCCTTACGCGGGAAAAGTGGAGCACGACGGGCCGGCGGAAAAAGTTCTGGCGCAGATGGCGGATGACGCTATCGCCAAAGGCCTGAAAGAAATTGACGGCGATATCGTCGCGGACGACAGCTACTATCCTTACGATCCGTATCCGGCGGGATGGAGCGTGGGCGATCTTTACTTCACGTTTGGCGCGCCGGTAAGCGCGATTGCGTTCAACGACAATTCCATTTCGGTCGAAGTTAGCCCCGGCAGTCACGTGGGCGATCCCGCCAGTGTCGACTGTTGAACCGGCTGCGGCAATGGGCACGTTCGGCCGTGAACTTACGACCTTAGCGGCCGACGCCAAGCCGGAATTTGGCGTGGTGCGGCAGCCGGGACCGGAATTTATGTTGCTGCGTGGATCTATTCCGTTGGGACACGCGCCGATGAAACTTGACCTGGCGATGCCCGATCCGGCGGAAACGACCGGCGCTGGCGCTGAAGCAGATTTTCGAAGCGCGCGGCTTGCAGTGTCACGGGCACAGTTCGCGTGCATCACGCGCCGCCGCCGGAAATTTATCCCGACGCGCCGGTGGTGCTGGGACCGGCAGCGGTGCCGCGCGCTCCGGATACGATTGTTTTCGCGGAGCATATTTCTCCGCCGCTGTTCGAGATTGTGCGCGTGACGAATAAAGTGAGCCAGAACCTGCACGCGGAATTATTGTTGCGGGCCGTGGCGCACGAGAAAAAAGGATTTGGGGTGACGGATGCGGGGATTTGGGCGGAGCAGGATTTTCTGAAGGCGGTGGGAGTCGCCGACGGCGACGTGGTTTTTACGGATGGCTCCGGGCTTTCGCGCGATGATCTGGTGACGCCGCGGGCCATGGTGCAACTTTTGCGTTACGACGCGCGCAACCGTGGGGCGCGGATTACATCTCCACCTTTCCGATTGCCGGAGTGGATGGAACGCTGGAAACCCGTCTGAAGGGCACGGCCGCGGCCAGTCGGATCGAGGCGAAGACGGGGGCTCTGGATCACGTGCGAGCGATTTCTGGTTTTGCTACTACGTTGGACGGCGAACGATTGGTTTTTTCGATCTTCGGCAACAACAACCCGCAGCGCGGGCGCGACGCTACGGTCGTGATCGGATGCGATCGCTGTCGCGATGGTTGAGCTTCTCGGTTCGCCTCCGCAGGCGCCGCATAAGGCAAAGAAATAAAGTCCTGCGCGACGCGGTCGGTGCGAGCCCGGCGTTGGCGCGCTGATCCCCACAGGCAACGGGGCTACAATAATAAGATCTAAGTATTTTCGCATTGAGGGATGCGTGTCGCGCTCAGCTGCTCAAGTTCTGGAATTCGACCAATTGAAAGAGATTGTCGGCGGCTACACCACTTGTGCGCCCGGGCGCCGCGCGATCGAGGCGTTGGCTTTTCAGAATGATGTTGCAGCGCTCGACGCGGAGTTCGTGCTGGTGGGCGAAGCGGCCGGTTATTTGCGCGCTGGGTCCGAGCTGGGCTTTGGCTCGTTCGCCGATCCCGAGCAGTGGCTCGCGCGTCTGGTCGTTCCCGCCGCGGTGCTTTCCGTTGCCGAATTTCTGGATGCGAGTTCGTTGCTGGAGATTGCGAGTTCGCTGCGCCAGGTATTTAAAGCGGACGCGGCAAAATATCCGCAGCTGGCGGCGCGTTCGGCGGCGCTAGGAGATTTTCGGCATCTGGCGACGGCGATTCGCCGCGCAATTCTGCCCAATGGCGAAATCAGCGACGACGCCTCGCCGCAGCTGCGGCGCATTCGGACGGGCATGGCGCAGGGGCGCGAGACGATTCGACGTTCCTTGGAAAGTATTTTGCGCGCGCGAGGCGATACGGGCGGCGCAGCGGGCAGCGAGGATTACGTCACGCTGCGCAACGATCGGTTTGTGATTCCGGTGCGCTCGTCGGATCGGCGCGGCGTGCCCGGCGTGGTGCATGGCGCGAGTGCGACGGGGCAGACGGTGTTCGTCGAGCCGCTGGAAGCGATTGATCTGAATAATCGTCTGGTGCAGCTTTGCGAAGAAGAGCTGATAGAGATTGCGCGGATTCTGACGGAGCTTACGGAGCGGTTGCGCGCGGATCGCGGTCCGCTGGCCGCGGCGGCGGAGCAGATTGCGCATCTGGATTCGTGTTTTTGCGCGTGCACGATTTGCGCGGGAGATTGATTGCGTGATGCCGGTATTTCAGGCGGGCAATACGCTGCGTTTGGATTCCGCGCGGAATCCGGTGCTGGAAGCGAAGCTGCGCCCGCTGGGGCGGAAGGCTGTGCCGCTTTCGCTCGAGCTGGGCGGCGATGAAACGGTAATGGTGATCAGCGGGCCGAACACCGGCGGCAAGACCGTGGCGTTGAAATCGGTGGGGTTGGCCGCGCTTTCCGCGCAGTCGGGAATTCCAGTGGCTGCGGAACGCGCGGAGATGCCGATTTTCGATCACGTGCTGGGGGATATTGGAGACGAGCAGTCCATCGCCGCGGATCTTTCGACATTTTCCGCGCACATCATGAATTTGAATGCGATGCTGGGGGTGGCGACGGAGCGTTCGTTGATTCTGGTGGACGAGATGGGCACGGGCACGGCGCCGGAAGAAGGCGCGGCGCTAGCTGTGGCGCTGCTAGAGGAATTTCGCGCGCGGCACTCGCTGACGATTGCTACGACGCATCACGACCGGCTGAAATCTTACGCTTCGACTACGCCGGGCATCGTGAACGCGGCGATGGAATTCGACGCAGAGAATCTGCGGCCGACATATCGTTTGCTGGTGGGCGTTCCGGGAACTTCCAGCGGGATTGAAATTGCGCGTCGGCTCGGCTTGCCGGCGCGGGTCGTCGAACAGGCGCGCGCGAGCTTGACCCCTGAATCACGTGAGGCGCGCGATTTGATCGCTTATCTGCATCGCAGCCGCGATGAGATGGAGCAGATTAAGCGGCAGTCACGCGAGGAATTGGCGCAGCTGGAAGGCGAACGGAGATTGCTGCAGACGGAGTGGGTGGAGCGGCAGAAGAAGCGCATCGCAGAGCTGGAGCGAAATTTTCAGGAGACGCAGAAGCGGCTGGAAGCAGAAGTGGCGCGGCTCACTGGTGATATTCACGACCGCACTTTGCGCGCGCAGATCGAAAAGCAGTCGGGCAAGCGGCTAGGAAAAATTGGGGCGGATGCGCGGGCGGACGCGAATGCGGCGGTGGTGGAAACTTTGGCTGGGTCGCAAGCGGATCTGGGCGTTGCAGCAGCGGTGGCGGGGACACCGATCGCGCCGGAATTGCTTTCTTCCGGACAGCGTATCGTCGTGAAAAATTTCAAGCAGCCGGTGGTCTTTCGGCGTCACGATGGGCGCAACGCGGAGATTGAGGCGGGTCCGCTGCGAATGCGCATTCCGCTCAGTGATGTGCTGGCGATTGCGGACGACGCGCAGGCGGCGAAATCTAGTTCGGTCGGAGCGGGGCGATCAGTTGGGGTCACGGTACACGCGCAACCGAGCGATGAGCCGGTCGGCGACGAGATCAATGTGATTGGCTGCACGGTCGAAGAAGCCACGAATCGCGTGGACAAGTTTATAGATGAAGCTGCGCTGGCGGGGAAGCCGTCGGTGCGGATCATTCACGGTCATGGCATGGGAGCGTTACGGCGCGGGCTTGGCACATTCTTGTCCGCGCATCCTTTGGTGGAAAGCATCCATCACGAAGCCGCCGACCGTGGCGGAGAAGCCATCACGATCGCCGCACTGCGCGCTTGAGCTGGTGAAAACAAACGGGTGTAGAGTAATAAGTCTCCAGAACAAATGGCGGAAGCGGGATCATTTGCGGATCGGGTGAAGCAGCAGGCGGACATTGTTCGCGTGATTGGCGAATATGTCCGTTTGAAGAAGAGCGGGCAGAATTTCAGCGGGTTGTGTCCGTTTCATCAGGAGAAAACTCCTTCGTTCAGCGTGAGCGCGGTGAAGCAGATGTATTACTGCTTCGGCTGCGGGAAGGGCGGCGACGTTTTTCAATTCGTGATGGAATTGGAGAAGGCGCCGTTCCCGGAAGCGGTGCGCACCGTCGCGGAAAAATGCGGGATTGCGATTCCGAAGCCGCGCGAGCGTTCGCCAGAGGAGCGCAAGGAAAATCAGCAGCGTTCCGGGCTGGTGGAAATGCACCGGGAGGCAGCGGCATTCTTTGCGCGGCAGCTGCTGCAGACGACGGAAGGTAAAGTGGCATACGCGTATCTGGAAGACCGCGGGCTGAATCGCGAGGCGGTGACGCGGTTCGGTTTGGGGCTCGCGCCCTCAGCGGGCGATGCTTTGGCGCGTTTTCTGAAACAAAAATATCCGGACAATATACTGGAAGTTTGCGGACTGGTAGGGCGCGATCAGAGCGGGCGTTTCTACGATCGGTTTCGCCGGCGCATCATGTTTCCCATTTCGAATGAAGCGGGGAAGGTAATTGCATTTGGCGGGCGCGCGATGGGCGATGACCTGCCGAAGTATATGAATTCGCCGGAGACGCCGATTTATTCCAAAAGCGGGGTGCTGTATCACCTGGATCGCGCGAAAGAAGCGCTGCGGCAGAGTGATTTCGCGGTTCTGGTAGAAGGATACATGGATGCGATTGCGGTGGCGCGCGCGGGCGTGGGCAACGTGGTCGCTAGTTGCGGCACGAGCCTGGCGGAGCCGCAAACGAAACTGCTTTCGCGATTCACCCGACGCATCGTGGTGAACTACGATCCGGACACGGCTGGGCAAGCTGCGACCGAAAGATCACTGGTGCTGTTGCTTGAAAAAGAATTCGATGTGCGCGTGCTGGCGCTGCCGGGCGGCGCCGATCCCGACAAATTCATCCAGGAACAGGGCGTCGAGGCTTACAAAAAATTGCTGACGCAGGCGCCGCCGTATCTGGATTATCTAATCGGGCGCGCGCGGCTGATGGACCGGACAACCGCTGCCGGAAAAGTGGCGGCGCTGAATTTTCTGATGCCTTACGTGCAGCGGCTGCCGAACCGGCTGTTGCGTTCGGAATGGGCCACGCGCATCGCTTCGGAATTGCGCGTGGATGAGCCGGTGCTGCGCGCGGCGTTGCGTCGCGCGGCGGACGAACGGCGCAGCGAAGTGAAGCCCAGGGCCGAGCTGCTGACGCCCGCGGTGAAACGCGCCGAGCGTCAGCTGATCCGCATGCTGTTCGAAGCCGTGGAATTTCGCGAGAAGCTGGCGCACGAAATTGCGTCCGCGGATCTGCATCGCGGCCTGGAGACGCGAAACATTTTGGAAGCGCTGATCGTCGCCATCGCGTCGGGCCAAAAACTGGATGCCGGTGCTGTAGCCGCTACGCTGGATGACAAAGACCGTCGGCTGTTCTTCGAAATTCTTTTTGAGACGCTGCCGGAAGGCACCTGGGAAGACGCGGAAAGCTGCTTGGGTTTTCTGCGCCACCGGCCGGTAGCGCAGGAACTGACGGATTTGCAGAGGCAGATCGAAGCGAACCCAGCGGCGGATGAGCTGAAAAGATTGGTGATTCGTCGGATGGAACTGCTGCGGCTGCTATCGCGCGAGCGGGAGCCGGAACCGGGCAAAATCCTTCCCGAGCAGTAACTTACGGCGCATCGTTGACGTTAGCGTGGGTGGTATTGTATATTCGTAGGGTTTTGGAGGAAACGGGCGGCACGTTTCGCGCATCATATGGGTGTACAAGGGCAGGCGCGGGCGTGGCGGCACGGGCGCGGAATCGGCGACGGGTTCGAAAGTTCGTTCTAAAAAACCGTTTAAATGCAGCTAATTTGCAGTGCGCCGGGGTGTCTCACCACGGCGGCTTTGCATTTTGCGGACCTGTTTGCGCGCATCGCCTGACCTCTGCGAGGGAGGAAGTGTGACGGTAGCCTTAGAAGAAAAATACGATCAGGTACGGCAACTCATCGCGATGGGCAAGGAACGTGGTTACTTGCTCTACGACGAGGTGAACGATATTTTGCCGCCCGAGGTGCACTCCTCGGAAGAAATTGACGATTTGCTCTCGACGTTTGAGCGTTACGGAATTGATGTGTATGAAGACCTGGCGAGCGCGAAAGTAGCGCTGGCCGCGGCCGATGCCAGCGATTCCCCTGAGCCGGCGAAAGATACCGAAGCCGTTGCTTCCGAAGATGGCGAACTGGATCTGACTCCGGGATCGCTGGAAAAGACAAACGATCCGGTGCGCATGTATTTGCGCGAAATGGGCACTGTGCCGCTGCTTACGCGGGAAGGCGAAGTAGCAATCGCCAAGCGCATCGAACGCGGACAGCTGCTGGTGCTGAAGACGATCACGCGCGCTCCTTTGATTCTGAAAGAACTTCTGCAGGTGGGCGAGGATCTGCGTAACGGATCGCGATCGATCAAGGAAATCGTTCAATTCGATGACGAAGAACTTACCGAAGAAAAAATTGAAGCCAAGACCAAGGAAACGCTGAAGCAGATTGACCGTGTGGCGAAGCTTTATTTGCTGGCGCTGAAGCAGGCAGCGAAGCTGGGCAACATGGCGAAGTCGAAGAAGCGCCCGTACCTGCGCGCCCGCTACGCGCTGGCTCGCACGCGCGTGGAGATGTCGAATCGCATGCGCGAGCTGGAGTTCAATCCGCTCGAGAAGAAGCGGTTGATCGAAAAAATTCGGCAGACTGTGGAGCGCGTGCATTTCCTCGAGCGCGAAATCGTGAAGCTCGAGCGGCGCGTGGATGCTTCGAAGGCGGACGTGCAGGCGGAAGCGCGCAAGGATTTGCGTTCGCGCAAACAGGAGCTGGCGGAAATCGAATTAGCTAGCGAAGTGAGCCCGACGGAGCTGAAGCGCGGGCTACAGGTGATTCTTCGCGGCGAAGCCGAAGCGGAACAGGCGAAGAAGGAATTAATCGAAGCGAACTTGCGCTTGGTGGTTTCCATTGCGAAGAAATATACGAACCGCGGGTTGCAGTTCCTTGACCTGATTCAGGAAGGCAATATCGGCCTGATGAAAGCCGTGGATAAATTCGAATGGCGCCGCGGCTACAAGTTTTCCACCTACGCTACCTGGTGGATTCGCCAGGCCATCACGCGTGCGATCGCCGATCAGGCTCGCACGATCCGCATCCCGGTGCACATGATCGAGACGATCAACAAGCTGGTGCGCACGCAGCGTCAGCTGGTGCAGGAACTGGGGCGCGAGCCCACTTCGGAAGAAATCGCCAAGCGCATGGATATTCCGGTCGCGAAGGTGCGCAAGATTTTGAAAATTGCGCAGGAGCCGATTTCGCTGGAGACTCCGATCGGCGAGGAAGAGGATTCGCATTTGGGGGACTTCATCGAGGACAAGGCGGTGGTTTCGCCTTCGGACGCGGTGATCAACCTCAGCTTGAAAGAGCAGACCTCTTCGGTTCTGAAAACGTTGACGCCGCGCGAAGAGAAGGTCATCAAGATGCGGTTTGGTTTGGATGATGGCAGCGAGCACACGTTGGAAGAGGTGGGCCAATCGTTTGCTGTGACACGCGAACGTATCCGGCAGATTGAGGCGAAAGCGCTGCGGAAGTTACGCCATCCTTCGCGTTCGCGTAAGCTGCGCGCGTTTCTGGAAGGCTCCGCCAACGATTACTAAGCGCCCTGTCGCGGGGGCGGATCTGGCACCGCCCCCGTTGGCACGGTCCCTGGCACGGCGGCTATTTTTGCGGCACTTGCCGCAGTATCGAGCGGTCCTCGATCAAAACGCACCCTGATTTTTCCATCCGGCGAACGTTTTCCACTGCATCTGCGTCGGCCAGCAAGTTGTCCCGGTATTTTTCGTATGCAGCCAGGCTGGGAAAATCTATCAGCGCCAGAGCGAAATTCGTCGGTCCGGCGATTTTTGTCGGCAAATAGTACCCCACGAGCTTTCCGCCGCAGCGCTCGATAGGCTCTGGGAATCGGCGCGCGTATTCTTCGAAATCAGCCAGTTTGCTGATATCCAGCGTATAGCGAATGCACAGAGTTAGCATCCCGATCTCCTTGTTGCGATTTGTGCGAGGCTCGTCTTGTTTCAACTAGAGAAAAATACGCAGGCGCGACTCGTCGCGGTTGCTCAGGGCTCTAGCATTTCCTGTAGGCGATGCAGCGCTTCAAACCAGTACGTCTTCATCTTGGCGCACTCTTTCGAGCTTGCGAGCTTCATGTGGTCCACGGCTACCTGGCACTTTCCGGCCCCTTTGGCGTAGAAATTTACGCTGAGGCGGCTCTCGCCGCCCTTCCATTTCGCGCGTATAGATTTATTTTTTGTCGCGGTGGTGATTTCGATTTTTACGTCGGGAAGCCAGCGTTGGCGAAGTTTTTCGTCGGTCCACGCGTCGTAGGGTTTGCTGAGGGGCACGCGAAGGGTGCGGCTGCCGGAGGCTGCGAATTCGCCGTCGCACTTTTGAAATTTTTCGCGCAGGCCGCGCTCGTGTTCGTAGGGAACGGCAATCATCTGCGACCACCAGGGGCCCACTTTGTGTTCGGTGTTAAGGTAGGCGGAGATTTCCTGGTGGCGCATCTTCTTGGCGCCGGCCTTGTCCAGGATTTTGAACCACTGTGGCCACGTCATTCCGGTTCTTTCCTTCACTGCTGCGTCGCTCATGCGTTTTGCTTCGCGCGGTTTTTTCATTTTCGTGACTGCTGCAATTAATTCTGCTGCTGTGCAGTAGACCAATTCACGGCCGAACCGTATTCATAGACGAGCTGCGCACCGCGGTCGGCGCCGATGGTGAGGAGCACGCCGAGCACCACCAGGCCGAGCAGCAGCAACTTGCGCAGATGCAGCGGGAAATCCTTGCGCATGAAAAATGCGAAGCTGCACAGCGCGATCGCCAGGCTGGTGGCGGTGAGCATCAGCGTTTCATGAATTCCCACGGCGCGCTGCGCTGTGCCGGGCGCTACGGAATTTTGCGCCGCGAGGCCCGTCATCACGGTGATGATCGCCGCGAAGGTGCCGAGATAGAGCAGGCGCGAAGCCGTGCGCTGCAATTCGTCGCTGGCGCGCCAGACGGCGAAGATTTCGAACAGCAGCGCCGCGAGCCACAGCACGATGGGAAAATGGACGAACATCGGATGATAATTCAGCGCCGCTTTTAAGCCGGGGAACATGGCTGCATGCCTCCTTGCCTGGATCGCGCGCAGTAGCAGCGAATTATCTGCCAATCGTTGGCCTGGGTAAACCGAAGTATAATGCGAAACCCGGGCCATCCTCGAGTGGCCGCTTTAGCGGCGTCGGAAGCAATTGACGAAGGAGGCCTGCTAATGAGCAAGTCCGTAACCATCTCACCCGAGGAAGCCGCGGATCGCCTCGCGATCCGCGAACTCGTCGAGGCATACGCACACTGCGCTGATCGTCGCGATGCGAAAGGTCAGATGGCACTGTTTACCGCGGACACCCACTTCGTCGTGTATATGAACGCCAAGGACGCAAAGCCTTCACAGGAGCTGCACTCGCGCGAGTCGCTCGCTCCGGTCTTCGCGGACCTGAACAAGTACGCCGCCACGATGCACTTCGTCGGCCAGAGCACAATCTTCACTCTGACTGGCAACCGAGCCACGGGAGAGGCCTACACCTTGGCCCATCACCTCACGACCGACGGCGGAAAGCGGCGGCTGATGATTGCGGCTCTGCGGTACTCGGACGCGTTCGTGAAGATGGACGGCGCATGGCTGTTTGCGGAGCGTCTGCTCTACGTCGACTGGATGGAGGAGCGCGCACTGTCATGACAATGACTAACCTAGTGACTTCAATAAGCGCTTTTGCAGCGCGCGCACGGGGAGGCGCCGCTGGGTGGAATTTGAGGCCGTGACGACGGGAAAAATTGTGATGCGCACGATCCGTGCCGGAATTTTTGTGCTCGTCGCGCTAGTGGTGCTGATCATCCTGGTGGTGGTCGCGATCGGCGCATTCCTGCCGCAGCAGCACATCTCCACTCGGGCTGCGCAATTCCACCAGCCGCCCGACGCGATTTGGCAAGCCATCACGGACTACGCGAAATTTCCTACGTGGCGCAAGGACCTGACGCGCGTGGAGATGGTTGCGCCAGTGAACGGGAAGCCATCGTGGCGCGAGTATGACAATCACGGTGGATCGATTCCGTACCAAGTGATGGTGATGGTGCCGCCGCGAGCTTTGGTGGTGCGCATTGCCGATCCGAAGCTGCCTTTTGGCGGGACGTGGACTTATGAAATCTCGTCTACGAAGGACGGCAGCTCGCTGGTGCGCATTACGGAAGAGGGCGAAATCTACAATCCCATTTTCCGCGTGGCAGCGCGCTACCTGCTTGGCTATTCGCGGACGCAGGAAGAATATCTGCAGGCGCTGGGCGCGAAGTTCGGCGAGCCCGTGACGATTGAAAAATGACTGCCGGGCGAAACGTGCCTGTGACGCGGAAAACTTCAGCGAAATTGCGGGCGACGGAGCGTGACTATTTGCGCCGGTCGCTGATTGACAGACTGGGAGTGAAGCCGGGGCAGAAGATCGCGGTGCTGGGAGTGGAAAGTACCGAATTCCCGACGGGCCTCAGCGCGCGCGTTCCGGAATATTCCCGTGGCAAGCGACTGAACGGAGCCGACCTGATCTTCTTTTCTGCTGAGGCGAGCGCGGACCTGGCGAGCCTGAGTTCGCTTGCGCGCGCGATTCAGAAAAACGGCGCGATTGGGATGGCATACCCAAAAGGCCACGAACACATCCGCGAAATTGACGTGATCACCGCAGGAAAATCCGCCGGGCTTACCCCTGATAAAGGGTGCAGCTTTTCGCTCAAGCACACCGCTTTGCATTTTTGCATTCCTGTCGCGAAGCGTTGAGCTTTCGTATGGCAGCAGGCACCGTTCAGATTACCTGACGACTTCGTGGTATGTGGCGCAGGCTGGAATTTGGCGCTTGGGATTATCGCGCTCGTAGAAAACGGCCACGGGCATGCCTGCAAAGAGTTTTTGCGTGTAGTCAAAGCCGATACCCTTGCGGCTTTCGCCTTGAAAGTCCTTGAATTCGTATTCGATGGACGATGGGCTTTTGTCGCCTTTCCACTGCCTCAGCACCGTCGCCAGAGCGACTTCGCCATTCTCCAGCAAATCGCATTCGCGTACTTGGGAGCGCCACATCGTGTAAGGAAGAAGCAGCAGAAACGCGACGATGGCGGCGATGACCCAGTCCCCGGGTGTGAAGGCCGCGAAGGAATTGTTGCGCATCCAAATCGCATACAGATGCAGGCCGAAGATTGCGGCAAAACCCAGAACCCCCAACAACGCCACCGACGAACGAAAGCGTCCGCGGTTCGACATGCGGATTTCGCGCGGGCGTGAAGTCCTGAGCAGCGCCTGTTGTTGCGCGCTGGGTTCGATGGCAGCGCCGGAGTTTGCAGTGGCCACGGGTGACGGAGCGAAAGAATTGGTAGGCACCGATGCGGCGCGCATCGCCGGCACGGAAAGCGCCTGCAGCCTCGCGAGGCTTCGCCGCGAGACGATGTAGTTGATGAGAATCCCGATAGCGGGGAAGACGATGAAGATTGCGATTTGATACGGATTGCGGAAATGCCAAAAACGGACCATGAAAAAAACGAAACCGGCCATCAGCAAAATGCCGATGGGGATAGAAGCGACGCTCGACCGGACGTTGACCATGGCAGCGTCGCGATTCCAGCCGCAATTGGGGCAATAGGGTTTATCGCCCGCGAACCGGGTGGCGCCATGGCAGAGAGGACAGGGCGGTGCAACCATGTAAAATGGCAGCGTAATTTTTCGCCGCGCCCAGCGCGTACGGCTATCATGTTTCCATGGCGACAAGCCTCGAGGTGCGTGGACTGACGGTGGAACTGCCGACGCCGGAGGGCTGGGTGCGGCCGGTGAACGACGTTTCGTTCACGCTGGGGGAGGGCGAGACGCTGGGGATCGTCGGCGAATCGGGCTCGGGCAAGACGATGTTGTCGCTGGCGCTGATGGGGCTGGAGCCGCACGGGGCGCGGCACACCGGTGAGGCGTGGTTGAATTTGCGCGGCGGTAACGGCGGCAGTAAGAACGGCGGCGCGCGAAACGCAACGCGTGAAAATTTGTTGGCGATTTCGCAGAACGAAATGCGGGAGCTGCGCGGGCGCGAGATCGCGATGATTTTTCAGGAGCCGATGACGGCGCTGAATCCCGTGCTGCGCATTGGCGCGCAGGTGGAAGAAGCGATCCGCGTACATGAGCCGCGTGCGGTCGAAAGTGAAATTCATCGGCGCGCGCTGGAAGCTTTGGAACGCGCGGCGCTGAATGATCCGGCGCGACGCGCGCGGCAATATCCGCACCAACTTTCAGGCGGATTGCGCCAGCGGGTGATGATTGCGATGGCGCTGGCCGCGGGGCCTGGCGTGTTAATCGCGGATGAGCCGACTACAGCGTTGGACGTGACGGTGCAGAAACAAATTCTGGAGCTGCTCGGTAAATTGCGGCGCGAGCTGCAGCTCTCGATGCTTTTCATCACGCACGATCTGGGAGTCGTGGCGCAAATTGCTGGGCGCGTCGCGGTGATGTACGCGGGACGCATCGTGGAAGAAGGGCCGGCGGCGGAAGTTCTGCGCGCGCCGCGGCATCCTTACACAGAGGGATTGCTACGCGCGGCGCCGCAATTGGCGCGCGAAAAATTGGTGCCGATTCCGGGCACGGTTCCGTCGCTGGATGCTCTGCCACCGGGCTGCGCGTTCGCGCCGCGCTGTGCTCATCGCGTGGCGGAGTGCGACGCGGCGGTTCCGGAATTGCGCGCGGTAAACAAAAATCACCAGGCGAGGTGTATTCTCGTTCCATGAGCGCGACGAACGAATCGCCGAACGGGCCGCCGAATCATGCGCGCGTGAGCGATCACGAATTGAAAGCGCTGGTGCGCGAGCGGTTTACGAAGACGGCCGAAGTTTTCGGCGATTACGCGGTGGCGGAGCGGGTGGCCGAAGCTGAATTGCTGGCGCGATTGGTTGCGGCAGGGCGCACGGACGTCGCGGTGGATCTCGCTTGCGGCCCAGGCACGTTGGCGTTGCGATTCGCAAAGCACGTGCGCTGGATGTGCGCTTACGATTTGACGCCGGCGATTCTGATGCGCGCGCGGCAGAAAGCCGCGCAAGAAGGATTGCTCGGCAAGCTCGGTTTTGCAATTGGTGACGCGCAGACTTTGCCGTTTGCGGATGGCGCGCTGGATTTGGCGGTGACGAGTTACAGCCTGCACCACATTTCCGATCCGGCGCGAGTGATTCGTGAAATGGCGCGGGTCGTGAAACGCGGCGGACGCGTGGGATTGATTGACATCATCGTGCCCGAGGATCCGAAAGTGCGCGCGCTGAATCACCACATCGAATGGATCCGCGACCCTTCGCACTGCCGTTCGCTGACGCTGGCCGAGTTCCAGGATTTGATGGAGGCCGCCGGTCTGCGCATTACGGCCACGGAAACCCGCGAGCATGCGCGCACGTTCGAGCACTGGATGCACGTGGCGGGCTGGAAACCGAGCCATGCGGAATATAGCGAGGCGCGGCGCCTGATGGTTTCTTCGATGGCGGACGACGGAGCGAATTTTCATCCGCGTTTTGAGCCCGCAGACGTCTGCCAGCCCGGCGCGGAGCCCTGCCTGTACATGGTCAATACCGGAATCCAAATCGCCGCCGAGAAAATTTAGGAATGCCGGGCGAAATTCTTCTCGAGGCGCGCGCGCTGAGCAAATCGTATTCCGTTTCCACCGGAGCGTTCACGCAATCGGCGCGGCGCGCGCTGGCGGTGGATGGCGTGAGCTTAGCGCTGGAGCGCGGCGAGACGCTGGGGATCGTCGGAGAATCGGGGTGCGGCAAGACGACGCTGGCGCGCATGATCATGCGGCTGGTGGAACCCGATTCCGGTGAAATTAATTTTCGTGGCCAGGATTGGTTGGGCGCGCGCGGCGCGACGCTGCGTTCGCTGCGGCGGCGGATGCAAATGGTGTTTCAGGATCCCATCGCTTCACTGAATCCGCGGATGCGCGTGGGCCGCATCGTGGGCGAGCCGCTGGCGATTCACGAGCCGCGGCTTTCGGGCGAAGAACGCGGCGCGCGCACGGCGGAAATTCTGGAGGCTGTGGGATTGGGTCGCGACGCCATGACGCGTTATCCGCACGAATTCTCCGGCGGGCAGCGGCAGCGCATCGGAATCGCGCGGGCGTTGATTTTGCGGCCGGAATTGGTGATTGCGGATGAACCGGTATCGGCGCTGGACGTTTCGGTGGGCGCGCAGATTTTGGAATTACTCGCGCGGTTGCAGCGTGAATTTTCGCTTACTTTGATGCTGATTTCGCATAGTTTGCCGGTGGTGGCGCAGCTGGCTTCGCGCGTGGCGGTTATGCAGACGGGGCGGATTGTGGAGATCGGCTCCGCGGAACAGGTGTTGCAGGCGCCGCAGCATCCTTACACGCAGGCGCTGCTTGCGGCTGTGCCGGAAATTCCCGCTTCCTGATTTTGCGCGCATCCTTTTGTGTTGGCGTTACAGGCGCGCTCCGGTTGGTGACAATCTTCCGCGCTGTGTGCTAAACAGTGGCTCCAGACTGAAACTTTCGCCGCGGCCAGCCGTATTTGCAGAGAGAACGGCAGCGGCGATCACTTCGATTGCGCCCGGAGGAAACCAGCATGGCCAGCGCCGAGACTCCCTCCCCCGCAACTACAGGTTCTGACAGTTCTTTCGGGCGGATTATCGGCGTGCTGTTCAGCCCGAAGCCGACGTTTGCAGCGATCGTGCGCAAGCCCACGTGGATTTTGCCGCTGATCTTGATCGCCGTGGTTTCCGTCGGAGTTGTCTTCACCTTTGGGCAGCGAGTGGGCTGGCGCGACCTCGTGATCCGCCAAAACCAGCAGAATTCGCGCGCGCAAAAACGGATGGAATCGATGACGGCAGAAGAGCGCGAGAAAGCAATTTATACGCAGGCGAAGGTGGCCCCGATCGTCGCTTACGTGGCGGTGGTTCTGGGACCGTTTATCGCCGCCGTGGTGGTGGGGGCGGTGCTGATGCTCGCCTTCAACCTCATCTACGGGACAAAAATCGGATTTGTGCCGTCGCTCGGCATCGTCTCGTACGCCTGGGTGCCGGGAATCATCGGCGCGCTGCTGGGGATTCTGATCATTTTCCTGAAAGATCCGTCCACTGTGGATTTGGATCATCTGGTCGCGTCCAACGGCGGAGCATTTCTTGCGGATGATTCTGCGAAGTGGCTGGTGACGCTGCTGACCGCGTTCGATCTGTTCGTTTTCTGGAACATGATTCTGATGGCGTTCGGGTTCAGCGCGGCGGATCCCAAAAAGCTTTCGTTCGGCAAGGCGCTGGGTACGGTGCTGGGCGTGTGGCTTATTTATGTGATCGTGAAGGTGGGGCTGGTCGCAGCTTTCTCCTGATACACTCGTTCGGATGGAGCCACAGCACGAAGGATTCAAGTTCGAGGTGCTGGCGACCGACCCGACGGGCGCACGCCTCGGCAGGCTGACCACGCCGCACGGCGAGATCGATACGCCGGCGTTCATGACGGTGGGCACGGCTGCCACGGTGAAGGGCCAGACGCAGCAGGATCTGGAAGACCTCGGCGCACAAATCCTGCTTTCGAATACCTATCATTTGTATTTGCGTCCCGGGCATGAATTGATCCGCCAGATGGGCGGGTTGCACAAATTCATGGCGTGGCCGCGCGCGATTCTCACCGATTCTGGCGGATTTCAGATTTTCAGCCTCAGCGAATTGCGCAAAGTCACCGACCAGGGTGTTACGTTTCGTTCGCATCTGGACGGTTCCGAACATTTTCTTTCGCCGGAAAAAGCGCTGGAGATCGAAATTGCGCTGGGCGCGGACATCGTGATGGTGCTCGATGAATGTATCGAGGCGCCCGCGCCGGAGCAACGCGCGCGTGATGCAGCGAAACGCACGCTGGATTGGGCCCAACGCTCACGCGATTATTTCGCGCAGCACGGAGACGCTGCGCGGCAGATGCTTTTCGGCATCGTGCAGGGCGGGACGCACGCGGCACTGCGGCGCGAGAGCGCCGATGCGTTGGTTACGCTGGATTTTCCGGGCTACGCGATCGGAGGATTGGCTGTGGGCGAGCCGCACGCGAGCACTTGCGAAATGGCGCAGGTGGCGGCATCGCGACTGCCGGCGGAGCGTCCGCGTTACCTGATGGGCGTGGGCAAACCCGAGCAAATTCCGGATTACGTGGCGCAGGGCGTGGACATGATGGATTGCGTGCTGCCGACACGCAGCGCGCGGCACGGCTGCTTGTACACGTCGCAGGGGCGCATGCTGATTAAAAACGCGAAGTACGCGAACGATCCACGCCCGATTGACGAATCCTGCGAATGCGCGGTGTGCCGGCGTTACTCACGCGCCTATCTAAGGCACTTAGCAACGAGCGGAGAATTCCTCGCGATAATTTTGAACACCCACCACAACATCCACTTTTACCTTGACATAATGCGCAAAATTCGCGACGCTATCCGTTTTGGGAAGCTCGAAAAGTTCCGCTCTGACCTTCAGGCTCGTCTGAAATAAGACAAACCCAAGTGGTTGGTGGGCGCGGTCGCAGGGCGGAGCAACGTCTTCGGTGAACGAGTTCCCGGCTTGCCGTCCCCGGCAAGCTTGTCCGTCCTGGCGGAATGGCCCTGCTGAGCCGAAGTGCCGGCGAAGAAGGGAAAGGCGTAATGATCGTGACAATTTCCATATTGGCTTCAGCGAACCTTGCTCTGAGCCTGGTGGCGCAGGCGCAACCGGGCGGGATAGCGCTATTCCTGCCGTTGATCCTGATCATGGTGATTTTCTATTTTTTGATGATTCTGCCGGCGCAGCGCCGCCAGAAGAAAGTCACTGCAATGCTGTCGGCTCTGAAAAACGGAGATAAAGTCATCACCAACGGCGGAATCTATGGCACGATTGTCGGCCTTGAAGACGACACGGTGCAGCTGCGCATCGCCGAGCAAGTGAAGATGAAGGTAGCCCGCAACGCGATTGCGGGACTGCAGTCAGAACCACCGAAGGAGAGTTAGGCAGCCCGCATGAATCCCCAGCTCAGATGGAAGTTCATTCTTATACTGATCGTCATTTTGATTTGCTTGTATGGTCTTTTGGGATTGCCCACGTTTCCCACGTCGCTGACGCAGGTGAAGGCGAACCTGGCGGATCGCATTAAGCTGGGCCTGGATTTGAAGGGCGGCAGCCACTTGGTGCTGCAGGTCCAGGTGGATGAAGCGATCGGCCAGCGCTGCGATCAGGCGGTGGATCAGCTCACCAAACAGGTCCACGAGAAGAACATCATCGTGGGAGATATCCGCCGTGTGGATGACACGCACATTGAGGTGGATAACGTTGACCCCACCACCTCCGGCGCGTTTCGCGATCTAATCTCGACGCAATTCACGGATTGGGCTTCAGCGCCCGCCGCAGGCGTGGTGAATGGTTACCTGCTGACCATGCGGCCCACCGTCGTGGCCGATCTGCGCCGCGACACCATGAGCCAGGCTCAGGAGACGATCACGCGGCGTATCAATGCGCTGGGCCTGACCGAGCCGACCATCGCGCCCACAGGCCGGGGTGACAACGAAATCCTCGTGCAGCTTCCGGGCGAAGGCGACCCGAACCGTGCCAGGGCGGTGATTCAAGCGGGCGGACAGCTGACGCTCAACCGCGTGGCCGACGATCAAACGTATCCTTCGGAAGTGGCGGCGCTTTCCGCGAAGGGCGGCGTGTTGCCTCCGGGAACCGTGATTGTCCCCGGCAAATCCGAAGCGCAGAGCGGCGTTCCCGTGCAGACAGTCTATTACATACTGGATCGCGCGCCGATCGTCACCGGGCAAGACTTGCGCGGAGCGAGTCCTGCGCCGAACGGAAATAATCCCGGGCAGTTTGAAGTGCGCTTCCAGCTTTCCACGTCGGCAGCGGCGCGCTTTGGGCCTTTCACGGAACAGCAATCGCAGTTGTCACCCAAGGGACGCATGGCGATTGTGCTGGATCATCAGGTGTACAGCGCGCCAGTGGTCAACGGTCGCATTGATGATTCCGGCGTGATCGAGGGAAATTTCACCGAGGAGTCGGCGCAGGACCTGGCGCTCGTCTTGCGCGCCGGCGCTCTGCCTGCTTCCATTAAATATTTGGAAGAGCGCACGGTAGGCCCGTCGCTGGGAGCGGATTCGATACGCGCCGGCGTGCGGGCTTCTATCGGAAGCTTGATCGTGGTGATGATCTTTTTGGTGATCTATTATCGGCTCAGCGGTGTCAATGCAGTCGTGGCCCTGATTCTGAACTTGATTATCCTGGTCGCGTTCATGGCAATTGCGGGAGCGGTGCTGACGCTGCCTGGAATTGCCGGTGTGGTGCTGACGATCGGCATGGGCGTTGATTCCAACGTGCTGGTATTCGAACGCATACGCGAGGAATTGCGCAACGGCAAAGCTCCGGCGACGGCCGTGGATTTGGGTTTCCACAACGCGTTCCGGACGATCATTGATACGCACGTGACGACGCTGGTTTCCGCAGCTTTCCTCTTGCTGTTTGGGACCGGACCGGTGCAAGGCTTTGCGATCACTTTGATCATTGGATTGTTGGCGAACGTGTTTACTTCGATTTTTGTCTCGCGGGCGATTTTCGATTGGCATTTGGACCGCAAGGATCGTCAGGCGGAACTTAGTATTTAATCGGGCATTCAGGGTATTTAGCTGGGCGCTGAGCAGGTGCAATTGTTCTAGATTGGCGCGGGGCGCGTCATAGATTGTCTGATTCCGGCGGTTAGGAAGCACTTATAGTGCAGGGACGGGACTTACAGCCTGCCCTGCCAACACCAGATTAACCAGGCCGGCCGCAGGGAACTAACGCAACCGGTCCGGTGTCAAACAAAGGTGGATAGGTATCGGAATGGAATTTTTCAAGGGCGTTAACGTTGATTGGATGGGGAAGGCGAAGTACTTCGTGGCCCTGTCGTTGATCCTGCTCGCGGTGGGCTGGGCTTCGATTCTGAAGAATGGCGGGATGCGCTACGGCATTGATTTCAAGGGTGGCACGCTGGTTTATGTGCGGTTCGCTGGACCCGCGCCGCTCGATCAGATTCGCAAGGGCCTTTCTTCCGCCGGGCTGAATGACAGCACCATCCAGACGATCAGTGACAACGTGTTGGGCGGCGGCTCACAGAACGATGTGGTGATCGGCTTGGAGCAAAAAGGCCAGAGCGATGAAGCCACACTGGATGCCGGCAGGGAATCGATCGTGAACGTGCTGCACAAGACCTTCGGCACGTCGGATGCGGGCGGCAAGCCGGATTTTAATTCCGTGACCAAGGAACAGCTGTCCGAGGCGCTTACTGTAAAAGATCCGCTCGCGCTCGGAGCGGCGGCCGGCGATCGTTACAATCAGCTGGCGCAGCGTTTGCTCGCCGCGCGTGACGCCGATCACAGCGGCATCGTTACCAGCTTCGACCAGCTGAAAGCCGTGGACGGAGTGACGCCTGCGGTGCTCGGCACTTTGAACAACGGATTCGTGCTCGGCAATTTTACAATTCGCGACGTAGAGATTGTCGGCCCCAAGGTCGGCGCGGAACTTCGCCTGCAGGCGATTCGCGCGACTTTATACGCGCTGGCCGGTATGTTGATATATATTGCCTTCCGGTTTGAATGGGTTTACGGAGCCGCGGCGGTTATCGCCGTGTTCCACGATGTGCTCATCACCCTGGGTTTCTTCTCGCTCTTCCACTTCGAGATTTCGCTGACGGTGATCGCGGCGTTGCTGACGCTGGTAGGCTACTCGATGAACGACACGATCGTGATCTTCGATCGCGTGCGTGAGGACCAGCGGTTGATGCGGCGTGAAGCATTTCCAGATGTCGTGAATAAGGCCATTAATCAGACTCTTTCACGTACGATATTGACCAGTGGATTAACGTTCCTAACCGTCCTGGTACTTTTCCTCATGGGCGGGCAGGTCCTTCGTGCTTTCTCTTTTGCCATGGTGGTAGGAGTTGTGGTAGGAACATACTCCAGTTTCGGTATTGCCGCGCCCATTGTAGTGGTTTGGAACAAATATCGCGGTCAGGGAACTGCCGTTCGCGCCGGATCCGCAGCCGATAAGCGCGTGGTGGCAGCTGCTAGGAGGTAGGGTGCCATGTTTGACGATCTAGTTGTCTCCAGTGCCAATCCGAAAAGGACGAACAACTCTTGGACGGTGGCTCTTTCGGCCATCATTCAAGCTTGTTTGCTGGGCATCTTGATTTTGATTCCGCTCATCTACACCGAAGCTTTGCCCAAAACTTTGCTCACCACTTTCCTGGTGCCTCCGCCACCACCGCCGCCGCCTCCTCCTCCTGCCGCGGCGATTCAGAGAATCGTGAAGCCGGTGGTGCGCCTGATTCACAACGGTCAGATGATGGCGCCGACGGTGGTTCCGAAGAAAGTGGAAATGATTAAGGAAGAAGAAATGCCGCCGGATGTTGGCGCGGTTGGCGTGGTCGGCGGCGTCCCTGGCGGTGTGCCGGGCGGTCAGGCCGGCGGCGTGCTGGGCGGCATCATCGGCGGTTCGGGCGGCGGCATGCCTCCCCCGCCGAAGGCGACTCCTTCGCGCATCCGTGTCGGTGGCAACGTGGCAGCGGCCAAACTGGTTCGCCAGGTCACTCCGCTGTACCCGCCGATTGCCAAGACGGCGCACATTTCCGGCACGGTGATTCTGCACGCCGTGATCGCCAAGGACGGCACGATCCAGAATCTGGATTATGTCTCGGGTCCTCCGCTGCTGATGAAGAATGCGATGGATGCGGTGCGTCAGTGGCGCTACAGTCCCACCTTGCTCAACGGTGAACCGGTGGAAGTAGACACAACAATTTCGGTCGTCTTTACTTTGGGCGGTTAAGCAAGGCTTGCTTCAAGCTCTTCGCGGGGCTGGGGCGGAAATAAAATCCGACCGGCAGAAACTTGCTGCCTTGGTCGTTTCACAGGAACGGAGGATCAGATAATGCTTGCGAATTTACTTTTTGCCGGTGTGGTAATGTTTCAGCAGCCAACGGGTGAAGTGGGCTGGGACCTGGTTAGCATGTGGCACAACATGGGTATCCCTGCCAAATCCGTCGTAGCCATTCTATTCATTATGTCCGCCTGGTCGATCGGCATCATGATTGACCGCGCGTTGATGTACAGCGCCGCACGCAAGCAGTCGCGGATTTTCGTGCAGCAAGTGGCGGGCGCGCTGAAAGACAACAAGCTCGACGAAGCGATCTCCATCGCCGAGCGCAACAAGAAGAGCCATATCGCCAAGGTAGTCGCGACCGGCTTGTCTGAATTCCAGGCAGCTTCGGCGCAGGTGGGCGATGAAGAAGTGATCGAAGCGGCGAACCGCGGTCTGGAACGTTCCGTCGCCATCGTGCACGCCGAAATGAAGCGCGGTCTTTCCGGCCTCGCCACCATCGGCTCCACGGCTCCGTTCGTCGGACTGTTCGGCACGGTGATGGGCATCATCAACGCGTTCAAAGGCATTTCCGCATCGAAGGCCACCGGTCTATCGGCGGTCGCCGGCGGTATTGCTGAAGCGTTGGTCACCACGGCGCTGGGCTTGGTCGTCGCGGTCCCGGCGGTGTGGGCGTTCAATTACTTTACAAATAAAGTGGAAGCCTTCGACGTGGAGATGGACAACTCCTCGATGGAGCTGATCAACTACTTCATCACACGCCGCGGCGGGAAGAAGTAAGCCATGGCCTACAAGCCCAAAGCACCGCCGGTGATGGCCGCGCCGAACGTGATTCCGATGGCGGACATCATGTTGGTGTTGCTGATTATTTTCATGGTGGTGACGCCGATGTTGCAGAAGGGCGTTTCTGTGGATATGGCCAAGGTGAACAACGCCCGGGACCTGCAGGATGCCGACAAGGACGACGCCATCATTTTGGCCGTCACGCGTGACGGCAAGATGTATCTGGGCAGCACGCAGGTCACCCTGGACGACATCACTACCAGGATCAAGGACCTGATCGCCAACCGCCTGGACAAGACCGTATTCGTGCGCTCGGACTCACGCGCGAAGTACGGCGACGTAGTCAAGGCTGTTGACGAAGTCCGTGCTGCCGGCGTGGATCATCTCGGCCTGCTTACGGAAAAGATCAAAGCCAAGGGTGGAGCAGCTCCTCCCGCACCTCCGCCGGGCGATTAGCATCAGGCGCGAGGTTCAGCTCGTAGAATACAAGGAGTTTTCCCATGGGAATGGCAGTAGGTAGCAGTAAAGGTTCGATGTCGGAACCGAACATCGTGCCTCTAATTGACGTACTGTTGGTGCTGATCATCATTTTCATGGTGATTACGCCCACGATTCCCCAGGGTCTCGATGCCCTGGTGCCGCAGCCGACTCCTCCGAACCAGAAGCAGGATGACGCGCTGCTGGCGAAGACCATCGTTGTGCAAGTCACCTCCAACGGCAAAGTGATGATCAACCAGGACGATACGACCTGGGATGCACTGGGCCCGCGCCTGGAAGACATTTTCAAGCAGCGAGCCGAGAAAGTGGCTTTCGTGAAGGGCGACGACGCCGTGGAATTTGCCCAAGTGGCACGCGCGATTGATATCATGCGCGGCGCGGGGATTGACAACGTCGGCCTGATTACCGCGAAGATCGAAGCAGGGCAGTAATTTTCATTCGGCTGCAGTTTCCGATGGCTTCGGTGGTCGGGGGTGCTGCGTGGGAACGACGGTAGGTAAGCGAAAGGGTTCGTTGTCTGAGCCGAACATTGTTCCTCTGATTGATGTTTTGCTCGTCCTGATCATCATTTTTATGCTGATTACGCCCACGGTATCGCAGGGTCTGGATGCCCGCATACCGCAACTTGCACAGCCCACGGAGCGTCCGGATAAAGACGTGCCGCTCGCGGCGATAATTATTCAGGTCACTTCCAGCAGAAATCTGCTGATCAATCAGGATAAAATTTCCTGGGATGGGCTGGGGCCGCGCCTGGAGAATATCTTCAAGCAGCGCGCCGAAAAAGCGGCCTTCGTAAAGGGCGATGATTCGGTTCAGTTCGCAGATGTTGCTCGCGCGATTGATATCATGCGTGGCGCCGGCATAGAAAACGTCGGCCTGATCACGGCGAACATCCAAGCAGGGCAGTAGCTGCATTTGTTCCTGGTTTCGCGATGTTCTGTGAATGGTAGCGGATACGTAGTGTTTTGAATTCGGCGCAGCCTTCATCAAGGAGAGCAAGGGATGCAGCGGAAGCCTCACACAGTTATTCTACTCGCCGTGGTAGTGGCCGCGGTCGCCGTGGGTGGTGGTTGCGACAAGTTGCGGGCTCGCGACAAGCTCAACAAGGGCGTGCAAGCCTATAAGGCCGGGCAGACCGACCTGGCCATTGAAGATTTCAAGACCGCGAAAGATTTGGATCCAGGACTGACCAACGCGCGGCTTTATTTGGCCACCGCTTACTCCGCGCAGTACATTCCCGGCGCTCCTTCCCCTGAAAATATTCGCAACGGCCAGCAGGCCGCGCAGGAATTCAGAGAAATTCTGGCGGCGGACCCCAAGAGTCTTTCCGCAATTGATGGTCTGGGCTCGACTCTTTACAACATGGCCGGCGGACCTCCGTTCGATCCCAAGATGATGGAGGAATCGAAGAGCTTCCACCAGCAGCACATCCAACTCAAGCCGGACGATCCGGAGCCGTACTATTGGGTGGGCGTGATTGACTGGTCGCTGGCGTTCCGCGGCAACCGGGATTTGCGCGAGGAATACAACAAGACCGCCCGGAAGTCAGTTTCGGATACCGATCCCATGCCTCCCGCGCTCGCCGCGCAGTTCCAACAGAAATACGGCAGTATCGTTGATGAGGGCATCGCCAGCCTGCAGAAAGCCGTTCAGCTCCGCGAAGATTACGACGATGCAATGGCCTACCTGAACCTGCTCTACCGGCAGAAGGCGGACATGGAAACCACTCCAGAGGCTCACGACGCCGATGTGAAGCTCGCGAACGATCTGGTGGACAAGGTAAAAGCCATCAAGCAGAAAAAAATGGAGGCACCGCAGCCGGCGTCTTAAGCGCTATCGCTTTCGCGTCTTCGAGTGGGGGCATTCCCAGCCGGCGGGTTTTCCACCCGCCGGTTTTTCTATTTAGCATCGCTGTTGTAGCGACGCACTGAAGACCGCCGCTACGCGGGCTTGTCGCAGCGTCGCGGAGCGCGTCCACAAAGCGACGGGAGGGAACCACCCAAGTGAAAATGATTCGCGGCATGGTGACGGCGCTAGCTTGCGCTCTATTCCTGGCTATGTTCGTTTCGAATTCTCGCGCCACGCGTGTCGCGAGCCTGTCGTCTCACGCCGAAGACGCCGACGATCCCTGGTCTGCCTCGCAAACGGTGCAGCCGGCTGATTTGGTGAAGGAACTCGCCGCACCGGCTCACCCCAACGAGCCCGCCGTAGTGTGCGTTGGGTTTCGTCCGCTTTATCAGGGTGCGCACATTCCCCACGCCGTGTTTCACGGCTCTGCTTCGAGCGACCAGGGGTTGGCCGAACTGAAGACTTGGGCGAAAACCATTCCCAAGGCCACGAATGTGGTGTTGTATTGCGGCTGCTGCCCGCTGGCGCATTGCCCCAATCTCCGGCCGGCGTTCACCGCGATGCGCGATATGGGTTTTACGAATCTGCGCGTGCTGATTCTTGCGAACGATTTCAATACGGATTGGATTCAGAAGGGCTATCTCGTCGAGAAAGGTAAATGACAGAGGTTTAAGCTGCGCCGGGTTCTGGTGTTACGAGCGTTGAGGCTCGATCACGGTTTGCTCTCAGGTAGTTTTTGCGGCTGCAGCGCCATGCCCAGCAGGCCGGCGATCAGCACGGCGGGATAGAGCTGGCCGATGAGCCCTTCGCAAACTGCCAGCGTGCGCGCGATGGGATGCAAGGGGACGATGTCGCCATATCCCAACGTAGTCAGGGTGGTAAAACTGAAATACACGTAGCGCGCCATGGGGGACACCATTTCCTGCGTACTCGCCGTGGGATGGATTGAGCCGGGAATGATCATGTCCGCCAGAAAGTAGGCGTACGACCACATCAGGCCTATCAGCAGATAGGCCGCGATGGCTCCGAGCACGCGATGCAAATTGATCGCGCCGGGACTGAACACTTGAATCAGCGTGATCACGGCAAACGCCAACAGGCAACAAAACAGCAGAATGGGTTCCAGCACGGGGTGGCTGAACTTCGGCACGTACACCCCGCTCCAGTGCACCACCAAGCCCGCGATCGTCAGTAAAACCACCAGCACCGTGAGCGTACGGCTGCGCGTGCTGGTCACGGCGCCCGAGAGCAGCAGAATCGAGAGCACCAGATCCACGATGAATTTCCCGAGCCAGCCCAACCCTGCCAGCGGGAAGACCACGAAGATTATCAGAATCAGAACGGCCAGAAAAAATGTCAGGCTCTGGTCGAACAGGCGGATGCGCGCGGAAATTCCTTCCGGCTGCGGCGTCGCATCAATTTTAAATTCTGGTGGATTCAATTTTCCGGCTCCGCGTTCCGTCAGTCACGGTACTTCTGCGGCGGCTGTGTGTCAACGTCGTGTGCGCAGGGTGTGAGGGATCAGTTTTTTGGTATCGCATCCATTTTTCCGGGTTTGACATCGTTCCCTGCTCGCACTAGGCTTCCGTCGGATACGCACGGAGACTTTCGCTCCAAGGGCGACCCGGAGCTTCGATTACAGCGGCTGCTTGACCCAGGAGACACATGACAGAGTTCGTCCGCGTGACGCTTTGCGTAAGCTTACTTCCGCTGGCGCTGATGGTATGTGCCTTACAAGGCCGTGCTCAGGACCGCACGCAGGGTCGCTCCATGGTTATTTCACGCCGGGGAGTGGTAGCGGCGGAAAATCCGTTGGCTGCCCAGGCTGGAGCGACTGTGCTGGCCCACGGTGGCAACGCCGTGGACGCGGCAGTCGCAACCAATGCGGTGATGGGCGTGGTTGAGCCCATGATGAATGGCATCGGCGGCGACCTTTTTGCGATTATTTATGACGCGAAGAGCGGGAAGCTTTATGGACTGAATGCCAGCGGTTGGGCTCCTGCGGGGCTTTCCATCGAATTTCTCAAATCCAAAGGCGTTACTGCAATGCCGCAGGAAGGCATCCAGTCGGTCACAGTCCCAGGCGCCGTTGATGGCTGGTCAAAACTGCTCGCGCGTTTCGGCACCAAGAAATTCTCCGAAGTTCTTACCCCCGCGATTTACTACGCTCGCGAAGGTTTTCCTGTGCCCGAATGGGATGCGGCGTATTGGGCGGACGAGGTGGATCTGCTGAAGCAGGACCAGAATGCCGCGGCAACCTACCTGCCTGATGGCCGCTCGCCGCGTGTGGGAGAGATTTTTCGCAATCGCGATCTCGCGCGCTCGCTGGAATTGCTCACGTCCGGCGGCAGAGATGCCTATTACAAGGGCGAACCTGCGAAAAAGATCCTGGAGCTCTCCACCAGGCTTGGCGGCACCATGGTGCCGGAGGACTTGGCCGATTATTCCAGCGAATGGGTGGAGCCGATTTCGACCACCTATCACGGGTGGAGCGTCTATGAGATTCCGCCGAACGGGCAGGGAATCGCCGCGCTGGAAATGCTGAACATCATGGAAAGATTTTCTCTCGCGCAGTTCGGTCATAACTCCACCGACGCATTGCACGCCATGATCGAAGCGAAGAAGCTGGCTTATGCCGATATGTACCGCTACGTCGCGGATCCAAAGTTCAGCCCAGTTCCCGTTCAGGGCATGCTCTCCGAGGACTACGCCGCGCAGCGCGCGAAGTTAGTGGATATGGCCAAGGCGAATTGCAACGTACCGCCCGGCGAGCCGCAGCTTGCGACCAGCGGCGACACAACCTATTTGACCGTCACCGACAGCGACGGCAACATGGTATCCCTCATTCAAAGCAATTATGCAGGGTTCGGGTCGGGCCTGGTGGCGGACGGCACCGGTTTTGCCCTGCAAAATCGCGGAGGGCTGTTCAGCCTTGACCCCAATTCCCCCAATAAGCTGGCCGGTCACAAGCGGCCTCTGCATACGATCATTCCGGGTTTCATGAGCAATGGACAGGAACGGATTGCATTCGGAATCATGGGCGGCTTCAACCAGGCGCAAGCGCACGCGCAATTCGTTTCCAACGTTGTGGACTTCGGAATGAATATTCAAGAAGCCTTGGAGGCCGCGCGGTTCAGGAAAGTAACTTTCGCAGGCTGCGATGTGGACTTGGAGGATCGCATTCCGCTCGCCGTTCGTGACGCCCTTGCCGCGCGCGGCCATAAAATTAATCTTCACGGTGCCTACTCATCCACCATGGGAGGCGGACAGGCTGTGCAGCGCGACATTTCTACCGGAGTGAACTACGGAGCCTCCGATCCCCGAAAAGACGGCGCGGCAATCCCCGAGCCGTCCCCGCAAAAATAATGGGTCCGTTAACATGCGCTGGCATTGCCACAGTCCGGCCGGAGCCGCTTTAGAGCGGCGACAGTCTTGTCGGCATTTTTCCTGATGATTGGATCGTCCGAGGTGTCGCGCATCTGTGCGACATATTCGATTGCGCGGTCCACCGTGGCCCAGCGCGCGATAACGGGCCCGTCAATTTTCCATTCCCAGGGACCGGTTGCTTCCCGTATCGTTTTGCCGTTTGCTCCGATGTCGCGATGCTTGTTGGTGTAAACGAGGCGAAACACATAGCTGGTCATGTCGGAACGGATTTCAGGTGGTTTGAATCGTAGAGTAGAATCAATCGTACCCAAGTCATCCGTCCATTTTGTCTCTACCTGTGCCTGATCATCGCTCACCCTGGTTTCACCGACCGATCCTCCGACTGTCGTAAGTGCGATCTCACTGGCGCGAGGAAACGGACCCCACTGAGCGAAAAGTGCGCCGGCCATTTTCCAGCCTTGTGGAGTCAGGAAGGCACCGTTCGCTACGAGCTTTTCGAAATGGACGACAACCTGCTCGGTCGGCTTTCCCTGCGATTTCGGCGTCTGGGTTGTTACCGAGACCACTCCCAGAGATATGAGCGCTGTGATTGCGTGTAATCGTTTCATGCGGTTGCGCCCCCTTAGTTCGTCGCACGCTCGCGACGCTGTTGCTCTCAATTCAACGTAGCATCTCTTGCAATTGCACGGAACTGAGCTGTGGTGGATTCGCATCTTGGCAGTCAACTTGGTGGCATCGCTCACTCGGAAGCTGGTCCGCTAGCTGCTGCAGGAAGGGCTCGCAGTGGGGTGGCCTCTGAGAATACAATAGTATATGGACCCGGCTAGTAAACCTGCCATCTCGCAAGCTGCCCGCCGTACAGTGGATCTGCGCTTTGTGGAACTAACGGACAAGGTCCGCCGCAATCGTCCCGGCGACGATCTCGATCTACTGCGCCGCGCCTATGATTTCGCGGCCGAGCAGCACAAGACGCAGACGCGCCTCTCCGGCGAGCCGTTTCTCTCCCATCCCGTGGAAGTGGCGCACATCCTTGCGGACATGAAGCTCGATGTGACCTCGCTCTGCGCCGCGCTGCTGCACGACGTCGTCGAAGATACAAAAATTCCGCTGGAAACAATCTCCGAACATTTTGGCGCCGACGTAGCGCGTCTGGTGGAAGGAGCAACCAAGATCAGCCGCCTGGATCTGCTCGCGCCCGAAGCGCGCCAGGCGGAAAACGTCCGCAAGATGCTGCTGGCCATGGTGAACGATGTGCGCGTGGTAGTGATTAAGCTCGCCGACCGCCTGCACAATATGCGCACGCTGGAATACCTTGATTCGGAAAAACAGCAGCGCATCGCACGCGAAACAATTGATATTTACGCACCTGTCGCGAATCGACTGGGCATGGGCTTGATTCGTGGAGAGCTCGAGGATCTTTCCTTCCGTTACCTGGAACCCGAGGCGTTTTTCGAATTGCAAAAAAAGCTCGCCAACAAGCAGAAGGTGTTCGATAAATTCTTGTCGGAAGTGCAGGATTCCATCCGCGACAAAATGGTGGAGACCGGCATTCCCGCCGAAGTACAGGCGCGCGTGAAACGTTTCTATTCGCTGCATCTGAAAAGCCAGAAGCAGCAGCGCACGCTCGACCAGGTGTTCGACTTGCTTGCGATTCGCGTGATTACCGACACCGTAAAAAATTGCTACGCGACGCTCGGCGTAATCCACCAGATTTGGCCGCCGGTGCCGGGCCGCTTCAAAGATTACATCGCCATGCCGCGGCCCAACCTGTACCAATCGCTGCATACCACGGTAATTCACGGCGGCCAAGCGTTCGAGGTACAAATTCGCACGCAGGACATGCACCGCATCGCTGAACAAGGTGTGGCCGCGCACTGGAAATACAAAGACGGCCGCACGGAAACTTCCAGCGCCGATGACCAGCGCATCGTCTGGATGCGCCAACTGATCGAGTGGGTGCAGGAAATGCAGGAGCCCAGCGAATTTCTTTCCACGCTGCGCGTGGATCTTTATCCCGAAGAGGTTTACACCTTCACGCCGATGGGCCGCGTGGTCGTGCTGCCGCGCGGCGCCACGCTGATTGATTTCGCCTACGCCGTGCACACCGAAGTAGGGCATCAGTGTACCGGCGCAAAAGTGAACGGCGCAATCGTGCCGTTGCGCCATTCCGTCGCCAATGGCGACGTGATCGAAATCATTACGCAAAAAGGCCACGAACCTTCGCGCGATTGGCTTTCCTTCGTGCACACTTCGCGCGCGCGCAGCAAAATCCGCCAGTGGATCAATTTGCATGAACGCGAGCAAGCGAAGGACGTCGGCAAGCGTCTGCTGGAAAAGGAAGCGCGCCAAGCGGACATCACGCTGAAAAAAATTACGCCGGAGGTATGGCAGCGCGTCGCTTCCGAATACGGTTGCGGGCGTATTGACGATCTCTACGCCGACCTGGGCTACGGAAAATGGTCGGCGCGGCAGGTCCTCGCGAAAGCCAGCGGCCAGCCGCTCACGGATCCCTCCGAAGAGAAGCAGCCGAAGATCGTGGACACCGTCAAGCGCATGCTGGGGATGAATGACGGCGCGATTCTGGTTCGCGGGCATGATGATCTGATGGTTTATCGCTCGAAATGCTGCAATCCGATTCCGGGAGACGACGTGATCGGCTACGTCACGCGCGGGCGCGGGATCGCCGTGCACGGAAAAAGTTGTCCCAACGTGCAGAATCTGCTTTACGATGCCGATCGGCGCATCGCCGTCGAGTGGGCGGGGCAGACGCAAGCCACTTTTCCTGTTCGCCTGCGGATTCTTACCGAGGATCGCCCCGGGATGCTGGCCAGTATTACCACGGTGATCAGCGACAACGGTGCGAACATCCGCACTTTTGAAAGCGGCGGCCAGGATTTGCACGCGCGCATCGAAGTCGCGCTCGATGTGCAAGATCGCAAGCAATTGGAACGGATTCTCTCTGGCGTCAAGCGCATTCCCGGCGTGTTCGATATCGAGCGCGTTTACAACGTTTAATTTTCATCACGCGATGAGTCCCCGCCGCGCTTCTCTGCTCCCGCGCAAGGTCCTGCGGTCAAAAACCCGTAATCATTCCGCGTCACGCCGTTACGCGCGGCCATTCGCTCTGTACAATTGAAGCAATGGGAACCGTCCAGGCAATCGGTTCCGCCCGCGGATTGGGCCGCGTTGTAAGCCGCAGGAGCTCGTTCACAGCGTGTTTTATTTGTGCCGTCCTCTGGTTTCAGTTGGCCTGCGAAAGTCTCAGACCTCTCGATACCAAACCGCTCGATAACGCCGGGATGGGCTACAGCGTCATCAAGGAATTGAAAGCGCTGCACATCACATCCGCAGAGGTGGGTGAAATCGCGAAAGTTCGCCAGTCCGGGCTGAGCGATGCGGATTGCGTCTCGTTGCTGCAGATTTTTCACGGCCGCGGCGAATCGTTTGCGGCCGGTGATGCTGTCGCGTCGTTGCATCAGTCGGGCGTGAGCGAAGGCAGCATCCTGGCGCTGGCGGGCATGGACCAGCTGGGCTTGGGTTATGGCGAGCTGCAAGCCATGCATCTGGCCGGACTTTCTGACGCCATCGTTCTGGAAGTGGCGCGCCATCACGCTTCGGGAACGCCGGCGCTTTCCGGCGCGTCACTGGGCACGCTGCGCAATCTGCGAATTGACAATGCCACTTTGCTGGAACTCGTGCGCCGTGGAATTCCCGATTCCGAAGCGCCCGAAATCATCGTGCTGCGCCGTCATGGTTCCACCGACGCTGAGATCCTGCGCCGTTTTACGGCCTCCTAGACTCCGGAGTCACGGCACTCGACTTCCCACCGCGCGCGCGAGAATCGAGGCGCTTTTCCATTTTCTCTTTTCTATTTTCCGCCCCCACAGCTAGAATCCTTGCATCTTGAATCGCGTCGCGCCGCGTTCGCTTTATGCATTGCTTTCGGTTGTGGTCATTTTGCTTTGCGCCAGCAGCTGCGCTGTGCCGCTGGCTCCCGGTTATCAAATCCTGAAGGAATCGCGCGAAGTTAGTTTCAGCGCTGGCCCACCGCCGGAATTGCGGATTCGCACGAGCTACACCCTGCAAAATATCGGCCTTAGTGACTTGGCGTTCGTTGACGTCATTTTTCCGGACGAGAAAATCTACGGACGCACCGGGCTGCACGTCCAATGGAATGGCCGTGAAGTGACGCCCGAAAAACTTCCGGCGGAATATCAGCAGGAGCAGCCGGACACGCTGCGGCTGCCGTGCAATCCGCCGTGGGCGCGCAAGGAACAACGCAGTTTGCAGATTGACTACAGCTTGGTAGCGCCGGCCGAGCAGGGCGCGCGTATTACACTGGGCGCCGACAATTTTCATCTCGGCTCGCGCGGATGGATTCCTTTGCCGCAGCCGCCGAACCGCGTCCTGGCTCCTTATCCGGCGCGCCCTGCGAAAACGTTTTACACCGTGCGTGTGCCGGACAATTTTCTGGTCTTAGCTGCCGGCACGCCTGCAGGGCGAAAAAAAACGGGCGGTGACACCGAATACCGGTTCGAACTGCGCAAGTATGATGTGCCTGCCTACATCGTGGCGGGGCGTTATGCGGATTCATCTTCCAGAGGAAAATCTACAGAGACAGCTTACGTGTCTTTCTGGACGCTGCAGCCGCTTCAGGGCGATCCCGCAGCGGCAGCCCAGCGCATCGCCGCAGCATGGTCCGCACTGCAAAAAGATTTCGGCCCGCTCGATAAGAATATTCCCGGGCCCCATATTGTGGAAAGCCCGGAAGTGCGCGGGCGCTCCGGAGAAGAAAATCAGAGCGCGGCGGCATCTTTTCCCGGCGGTGCGCTGGTGAATTCCAGCGCGCTGGCGCTGGGTTTCCAGAACGAGGAACTGACGCAGGAAATCAATCAAGCCCTGGCGCACAGCTGGTTCGGTGTGGAGATGTATCCCGTACCGGATGCCGCGGTGGGAATCGGCGAAGGGCTTCCAAATTACGCCACGATCGTGGTGGACGAATCCAGCGGCGGCCAGGCCGCGCGACGGCGGCGCATCCGGGAATTTGTGGATGCCTATGAGAGAGGCGTCCAGAAGTACGCCGGAACGCCAAATTCCGAACAATCGGTCATCACCACCATGCTCTACGATCCTTTCCCGAGGCGGCGCATCGCTGCAGCCAAGGCGGCGCTATTTTTCGTTGCGCTCGAGGACACCTATGGCGAAGCGCCGGTGCGCAGCGGCCTGGCGCAAGTGGTTGCATTGCTCCGCGGCAAGGAAGTAGGCTTCAGCGACCTGCGCGCGGCGCTGGAGCAAACCACCGGCAAGAATCTGGCCGAGCCGTTCCGCGTGTGGTTGTACAGCACGGGAATGCCACAGGATTTTCGCAATCGTTACGCAGCGGAAAAATAGAAAATGAAAATGGAAAAGAGAAAATGGAAAATGGGGCGGCCGGCAAACACGAGTGAATGAGCTAGCACATCGCGATTTGCCGTTCCATTTCACATTTCCATTTTCTGCACCAAGGAGGATTTGTGAGGGAAGTGATTTTCACCAAAAAAGGACCCAAAGCCATTGGTCCGTATTCGCAGGCCATCAAAGCCAACGGATTCATATTCGTTTCCGGGCAGACGGCGTTCGATCCCAAGACGGGAAACGCATTGACTGGCGATGCGGCGCAGCAAGCCGAATGCATCATGGAAAATTTGCAGGCCATCGTGCAGGCGGCCGGCTCGTCGCTCGATCGTGCCGTGCGCCTGGGCGTGTTCCTGAAGGACATGAACGATTTCGCCGCGGTAAACGAAGTGTACGCGCGCTATTTCCCCAAAGATCCGCCGGCGCGCACCACGGTGGAGGTGGCGCGACTGCCACGCGATTTCCGCGTCGAAATTGATTTGATCGCGCTCGCGTAAGGTGCAGGAGTAAACGCTGTAGCGGGCAGCACACACTCGTTCTGGAGGCGTGCGATGAACAAAATCAAGTACGGATTGATCCTGGGCGGCATTCTGGGGATTTTCGATGGACTGACTTCCTGGTTCACGCCAGAGGCGCGCCCGCAGTTGATGGGCATCGTGATTGGCTCCACGTGCAAAGGCCTGCTGGCGGGTCTTTTGATCGGCATATTCGCGCGCAAAGTGCAATCGCTCGCGCTGGGCGTGCTGTTTGGCCTGGGCGTCGGCTTGTTGTTCGCATTTTTCATCGCGCACATGCAGGGAAAATATTATTTCGAAATTATGCTGCCCGGCGGAATGGTGGGATTGATCGTGGGCTACGCCACGCAAAAATTCCGGGATTCGTCGGACGCCGTGCCGTCGCGCACTTAGTTTCCAGGTTCGCCCAATCTTCCTGCACCAGCCTTGCCTGTGTACCTCTTCGTCCACACCGCATGGCGCGCGCCTCCATTTTTCAGTATCCTAGTCTCGTTCATATTTCCCTAAAGATTCGGCGGCAAAAATCATGCTGGTGCGCACTTCGGTCCCCTCCATGCCAAAGAAACTGGAACTTTGATTGGCGCTTTGCACGCGCAGCCAATACGCTTCTAGCTCGATCGCAGCGGTAATGTTGCGCGCGATTCCATTTTCAAGACTGTTCGGCAATAATTAGCGGTGAGCGAATGCCTGAGACCAATTTTGACCTGATCGTGATCGGCAGCGGCCCGGCCGGCCAGAAGGGCGCCATTTGTGCCGCGAAGCTGCGCAAGCGCGTTGCCGTGATCGATCGCACGCTGATGATCGGCGGCGTCTGCGTGCACACCGGAACCATTCCCAGCAAGAGCGTCCGCGAAGCCATTTTTCAACTGACCGGCAACGCCGTGAAAGCCTTTTACGGCGATAATTACCGCGGCAAGAACGACATTTCGGTGCAGGACCTTTCCTTCCGCGTGCGGACCATAATTTCGCGTGAGACCGAAGTAATTCGCGCGCAGTTGAAGCGCAACGGCGTACAGATTTTTCAGGGCACCGCGCAGTTCACCGACCCGCACACCATCGAAATTCAGGGTGACAGCGAAAGAAACGTCATCCACGGCGAGCATATTCTGATCGCCTGTGGCACGCGCCCGGCGCGCAATCCGGAGATTCCTTTTGACGATAAACGCATCGTCGATACGGATCGGCTCACCGTTCTGGAAGGTCTGCCGCGCGAATTAATAGTGGTCGGCGCCGGCGTCGTCGGACTGGAATACGCATCTTTCCTCGCGGCGCTCGGCACGGAAGTCACTTTGATTGATCAGCGGCCTACGCTGCTGGATTTTGTGGACCGCGAAATTATCGAGTCGCTCGCTTACCATCTGCGGCAGATGGGCACCACGTTCCGCCTGGGCGAGAAAGTTACGCGTGTGGGCATTGACCCGCAGCGCGACCGCGTGTTCGCCGAACTCGAAAGCGGCAAGAAAGTTCAGGCGGATGCTTTGCTGTATGCCGTCGGCCGCCAGGCGAACGGCGACCAGCTGCGCATCGAAGCCGCGGGGCTGGATTCCGGCGAACGCGGCAAGATTAAAGTGAACGCGCACTACCAGACGAACGTGGCGCACATTTACGCGGCTGGCGACATCATCGGTTTTCCCGCGCTGGCCAGCACTTCCATGGAGCAGGGACGGTTGGCGAGTTGCCACATGTTCGGCGCGCCCTCTGAGCACATGCCCGAACTTTTTCCGTACGGCATCTACACGATTCCGGAAATTTCCATGGTAGGGCAGACCGAAGAGACTCTTACGGCGAACAAAGTTCCCTACGAAGTAGGAATCGCAAAATACAACGAGCTGGCCAAAAGCATGATGCTGGGCGATGAAAGCGGCATGTTGAAACTGCTCTTCGACCGCAATACGCGCAAGCTGCTCGGCGTGCACGTGATCGGCCAGCGCTCCACCGAGATTATTCATATCGGGCAGGCGGTGCTGTATTATGGCGGCTCCATCGAATATTTCCGCGACACCGTGTTCAACTACCCGACTTTGGCCGAAGCTTACAAAGTCGCCGCGCTCGACGGCTTGAACAAACTTTAGCGACCGGATCTTTCCTGTTCAGCTGAATCGTGCGCGGACTTGCGGACATTCGCGCCTGGACAGTTGTTGCTTCTCCGCGCTGCCGCAATTGCCATCCCTCCGGCGATGCGCCGCTGCAGGGCGATGATGGACACGCATAGATCCGGGATGTGAAGCGCGGCTCCGACGGCAAGGGCGTTTACGGGATGAAGTGCAACACCTGCCATCCAGGGGCGAATCTACCGGGCGCCAATATGCCGCCGGGAAACCCGAAATGGTCGCTGCCGCCTGCCAACATGAAGACGGTGATCCAGGGTGAAACCGCCGGCCAATTTTGCCGCTAGCGGAAGAATCGGGCGAAAAATGGCAATCGCAATCTCGCGCAAACTGTCGGGCACGTTTCGCCGGATGATCTGGTCGGGTGGGGTTGGAATCCGGGCGATGGACGCACACTGCCGCCGCTTCGTCGTCCGGAATTTGTGGCGGCGATGCATGAAGGTCTGGGTGGACAACGGCGCCGCCTGCCCGCAGTAAGCCGCGCTGAAGCTTTCTCTCCGTCCTCTGCGGGCGGGGCTCTGCGCCGCCCGGGTTGAAGCTTTTGGTTTTTCGTCCCACGAAGCGCAATGCGCCCCAAGTGGAGTATGATACCCCGGCGACGTCCTCGCATCCCCGACCGGAAGGGGCCTTTCATGAGTCACCGGTTCACGATTGGTGTCGAAGAAGAATTCCAGATCGTAGATCCTGCGTCGGGTGAACTGCGTTCGCACGTCAGCGAATTGATGGAAGCTTCCTCGCCCGGTCTCGGCGAGCAGGTGAAGCGCGAGATGCATCAATCCATAATCGAGATCGGCACGAAAATTTGCGCGGACGTGCACGAGCTGGATGCCGACATGCGCCGAACGCGCGGCGAACTGGTGCGCGCCGCCGAGAGCCGCGGCCTGCAAGTGGCAGCCGCCGGAACGCATCCGTTTTCTTCCTGGATTGACCAGGTAATTTCTCCCGGCGAGCGATACGAGAATATCGTCGAGGAAATGGGCCAGCTGGCGCGCTCGCTGCTGATTTTCGGCATGCACGTGCACGTGGCCGTGCCCGATCGCACCACCATGATTGACCTGATGAACATGGCGCGCTACTTTCTGCCGCACTTGTTGGCGCTTTCCACCAGCTCGCCCTTCTGGATGGGCCGCGATACCGGCTTGAAATCGTTTCGCACCACGGTCTTCCGCCGCTTTCCGCGCACCGGAATTCCTGACCATTTGAATTCCTGGAATCAGTATGAGGATTACGTAGAGCTGCTCGTCCGCCTGCATTGCATAGACAACGCCAAGAAAATCTGGTGGGATGTGCGCCCGCACCCCACATTCGGTACGCTGGAGTTTCGCATCTTCGACGTGGTGACGCGGGTGGACGAGGCTATCGCCATCGCCGCGCTCACGCAGGCCATCGTCGTGAAGCTGCATCGACTGTACACGCGCAACATGGGCTTCCGCATGTACCACCGCGCGCTGATCGAAGAAAATAAATGGCGCGCAGCGCGCTGGGGCATCGAAGGCAAGCTGATTGATTTCGGCAAGCAGGCGGAAGTGCCGATGGCTGTGCTAATCGAAGAGTTATTCGAATTTGTGGACGATGTACTCGACGAACTCGGCAGCCGCGCTGCGCTTGAGCCGATCCGCGGCATCTTTCGCAACGGCACCGGTGCGGAGCGGCAGTTGCGGGTGTACAAAGAAACCGGCGACCTGCAGGCCGTCGTTCGCCACATCGTAGCCGGAACTCGCGAAGGAGTTTCGCTGCCCGCCAGCTCGGCCGCCGGTGCGCCGCAATCGTCTTAGCGCTAGTGCCTGGAACTGGCATTTGTAATAGCTGTGCATGCATAGGAAAGGAATCGTAAACCATGAAAATCGGACTGCTCTGCGGCCGCGAATTCAGCTTCCCGCCGGCCTTCATTGACAAAGTGAACGAGCTGGGCAAGAAAGACGGCATCACCGCCGAATTCGTGAAGCTCGGCGGCACCGTGATGGGCGAGCTGGCGCAATACAAAGTGATCTTGGATCGCATCTCGCACGAAGTGGAATATTATCGCGCGTACCTGAAGCACGCCGTGCTGCAAGGCACATACGTGATCAACAATCCCTTCTGGTGGACCGCCGACGATAAATTCTTCAACTATGCAGTCGCCGCAAAACTTGGCCTCGCCATACCGAAAACGGTGGTGCTACCGCAGAAATCCTATCCCCCCACCGTGGACATCAATTCCGAATCGCTGCGCAATCTCACGTATCCGATCGATTGGGACGCGCTCCTCGATCACGTCGGCCGGCCCGCGTTTCTGAAGCCTTACTCCGGCGGCGGATGGAAGCTGGTCTATAAAGTCCACAATCGCGAAGAGCTGATCGCCGCGTACGACGGCACCGGTTCCACGTGCATGACTTTGCAGGAAAATATTGATTTCACCCAGTACGTGCGCTGCTTCACGTTTGGCAAAATGGATATTCTTCCCGTGGTGTACGATCCCGGGGAACGCCGTTACCTCGTCGAGCACAGTTATCTTTCGCCGGAAGTGGGCGCGCGCGTGGTTCGTGATGCGCAAACCATCAATCAGGCGCTAGGCTACGAGATGAACACCATCGAATTCGCGATCAAAGATGGCGTTCCCTACGCGATTGATTTCTTGAATCCTGCGCCCGATTTCGAACGCGACCGCATCACCGAATTTTATTTCACGCATGTGGTGGACCGCATGGCGCGCCTGGTGATTGACCGCGCGCTGCACGCCGACCCCACTTATCCCTGGCCGCGCTGGGAAGAAATGTTGGGAATCGGTGCCGCTGCCGGCTTTATCGGCACGCCGGCGAAGAAAACGGCGGGAGCGAAGACTGCATGAGCGGTTCGGCTCCTGTTTCTCATTCGCAGCCCGGTGCCGCTGAATCTCCTGCACAGGTGTGGCATCGGTTGCTGCGGCCAGACGTCGAGCTGGCCCCCGCATTCCTTGGCGAGCTGAACGCGCGGATGCGCGCCGAACGGCTCACTTTCGGCGAGCGCATTCACTGTCCGTTCCTGCGTCCATTTTTTCTTACTGCCGAAGACCAAGAGCGGGTTCGCAGCGTCGCCGAAGCCATCGCAGTGCTCGGTGAACGCGTTGTGCAGCAATCGCTCGCCGATCCGCACCTGCTGGCGCAATCCGCGCTAAGCCCTGAAGAGGAACGCCTGGCGCGCATCAATCCGCGCTATACCACCTCCAGCACGGCATCGCGCCTCGATGCTTTCCTGCTGCCGAATTCGCTGCAATTCGCTGAATACAATGCAGAATCTCCCGCGGGTCTGGGCTACGCGGAAACTCTTGCGAATGTGTTTCTCACGCTTCCGGTGATGCAGCGATTCGCGGAACATTACACCGTGCGCAAATTTCCGCTCATGCAATTGATCCTGGCCGCACTGCTGGAAAGCTATCGCGAATGGGGCGGCACAGCTTCGCCCCCGGTGATCGCCATCGTGGACTGGCGCGAAGTACCTACCTGGAGCGAATTCGAAATCATTCAGGCGCGCTTCCAGAAAGAAGGCGTCACGACCGTGTTAGCCGATCCTCGCGAGCTGGTTTTCGCCGAGGGCCGGCTGATGGCTCACGGCAAGCGCATTGATCTCGTCTATCGCCGTGTGCTGATCAGCGACATCGTCGCGCGCAGCGCCGAGTGCGCGGCACTGGTAGACGCCTACACCGCCGGCGCTGTTTGCGTCGCGAACGCCTTCACCTGCAAAATTCCGCACAAGAAGGCGTTTTTCGCCGTGCTCACCGACGAGCAAAACTCCGCGCGCTTCAGCGCTTCCGAGCGCGAACTGATCCGTCGACACATTCCCTGGACGCGCCTGCTCGCCGACATTAAAACCACGCGCGACGGAGAGTCTTTCGGCCTGCTCGAATACGTGCGCCGCCGCCGCGAAAATTTCGTGCTGAAGCCCAACGACGAGTACGGCGGCACGGGAGTGCAACTCGGCTGGGAAAATGACGAGCGCGAGTGGGACGCCGCATTGCAGCTCGCGCTGCTAGATCGCGCGAGCGCCTGGGTCGTGCAGGAACGCATCGCTATCCGCCGCGAAGTTTTCCCCATGCAAACGGAAAACGGCGTGCAGATGCGCGACATGCTCGTGGACTTCGCCCCCTACGTCTTCCGCGGGAAAATGGCCGGCTGCCTCACGCGCCTCAGCTCCACTGGCCTCGCCAATGTCACCTCCGGCGGCGGCCAAGTCCCAAGCTTCGTTGTCGAATCAAAATCGTAGCCCCAGCAGAGCTGCTACGAGGTGGAGGGCGTCCATCGGTTTTTGCCTAGCAAGAACAAGAGATAATCCCTAGCTGCATCCGCCTAATTGGCGAAATCCTTAATGCACTCCTATCCCAAATCCGTTGCATACCAACCAACGCGGAATAATCCGCTACCTTTCTCAGTGATGAAAGATGATGGACTGAACCGCTTGTCGCAAGACTCCATCGGCAATGCTCTGGCAGCCTCCGGATGTTCCCGAAAGTAGGTGACAATCTCAGAAGGCGGAGGCTGGGAGATAGCTTTTGCGGCTGCAACTCCGACCGCCTGAACCCTGAATCCCTCCGGGAATCCATCGCTCGTTGTTTTTCGTCTCCAGCGCCACATTGTGTTGTAATCCTAACATCACGCCAGCCCTGTACACGTGTTGCATTGCAGTTGGACCGCTGAAAATCGCCGCTATCAGAAACCGTCTGATTGCACCAATGCAATCCAATGGCAAAACTCGTTGACCCTCATTACAATACCGTGGTGGATTTTGGACCCGCACAACCAGAGTTGCTGCCCGGCGCGCGCAACGCGATTGAAATTTGCCTCGCGATTCAGCGCGGCGAACGCGTCGCGCTGATCGCTGATGTTCCCAGCCAGGCCGTGGCAGCCAGCCTCGCCGCCGCGCTGAAGGAACGCAACGCCGTTTGCGAAGGTTTTCTGCTCGAGGATCTCGCTCCGCGCCCGCTGAAACGAGCTCCGCAGCAGGTTCTTGACGCCCTGGGCCGCGCCGACGCCGGGATCTTGTGCATGCAACCGATGACCGGCGAACTCGGCGCGCGCAAAGACATCGTGGGAGTCGTCGAGCGCCGCCACATTCGCTACGCGCACATGATCGGCGTGACGCCGGAAATCATGCAGCAGGGCATGCGCGCGGATTACAACATGGTGGATCGCCTTAGCGAAAGACTTCTGCAGCGCATGCATTCCGCGCGCTCGCTCACCGTGCGCACCGAAGCCGGCACTTCTCTTGTCGCCACTTTCGATGCGGCGCTGGATTGGGTGAAGACCAGCGGCCTGATCAGCCGCCGTTACTGGTCGAATCTGCCCGCGGGAGAAGTTTTCACTACGCCCGCGAAAGTGGACGGCACGTTCGTCTGCGACGGCACCGCCGGCGACCATTTTTGTGGAAAGTATGGCGACTTGCAGCGCACGCCACTGGTGCTGGAAATTCAGGCCGGTCGTTTGCAGAAAGCCACCTGCGCCCGTAAGGATTTGGAAGAAGAATTCTGGAGCTATTGCCATACCGATGAAAACAGCGACCGCGTCGGCGAGTTGGCCTTCGGGACCAACCTCAGTCTTTCAGATATGATCGGCGTGCTGCTGCAGGATGAAAAACTTCCCGGCGTGCATCTAGCGTTCGGAGATCCATATGGCAGTCAAACTCACGCCGCGTGGAGTTCGCGCACGCATGTGGATGTGCTGGCGCGACGCTGTGACGTGTGGATTGACGAAGACCAAGTAATCGAGAAAGGCCGCTACATGCTAGCGCGTCTGGGTCTGGCGTAGTTCGGGATCGTTCTCGAGGATTTTCTCTGCGTCCTCTGTATTAAATCTTTCCGCCGAGTAGCGTCGACTCATCTGCGTTCGAAGGCTTCAAAACAATCTCGTAATGTATTCCCACATCTGATGCTTCCAGAAGGGCCAATCATGCCCGCCCTGCGACCCCCAATCGTCGAGCGAGTGCCGAATCCCCTTACCCGCCAAAATCTTGGAGAGCCGATAAGACGGCCCGCTGTTCTCCCAGGGGCCGTTGCCGGTCGCGATATGTATGTCGCACTGCGCCAGCTGCCCGAAAATCCACGGATCCGATAAATTCGCCAAATAATCCACCGGATTGTTGAAATAAGTGTTGTCGTCGTACATCCCGCTCATGAATCCGCGAATATCGTAAACGCCCGAAAGCGCGAAGCAGCGCCGAATCACGTCCGGATGCTTGAACAAGGTATTCGCCGCATGGTAGGCGCCGAACGAAGCGCCCATCGTGGAAATCGCAAGACCCGGCGACTGGCAATTGTCCCAGATAAAGGGAACTACTTCCTCGCGCACGTAGGCATCGAATTGCGATTGCACGTAGCTGCGATGAAACGGATGCGCTTCCTTGTTGTAAAGCCCCGCCCAGTTCACCGAATTCACGCTGAAAAATTTCACCCGCCCGGCGTCAATCAGCGGCGCGAGGCTTCCGATCAGGCCTTGCCCCTCGAGTTCCCACTCGTCGCCCGCGCTCGTCGGAAATCCCAGCAGCGGAGGGCCCCAGTGCCCGTACACAACCACGCCCAATTCCATTCCCAGCCTGTGCGAATACCAGCGGTGATAGTCCCTTTTCATGTTGCTCCTGCGCACAGGCGGCCGCCGCGAACGCCGGCGATTGCCTAGAGCGCGCGATATTATACGGCGTTTGCGCGATGGCGAAATGGAAAGAATCCTCGCTGGAATTTCAACTCTGCTATCCTAAGTGTTTGCCGCCAAACTACAATTGAAATGTCACTGCCAGCCTGCATCGTGGGCCGGGAATCTACCTTGTCCCATTGTCGGCGCAGCGACCGGAGGAACAGCATTTGCCCTTTGCTCCAGAACTAACTGCCGAACTTGCCGCCGCTGGCCCCGGGCAATTGCAGAAACACGAAAGCTTTTCCTCGCGCTTTCTGCGCAGGAAGCGCGATGTAATCGTTTATCTCCCAGGCATTTATCAAAAACGCCCCGACCTGCGTTTTCCCGTACTTTATCTGGAAGACGGCCAAAATCTGTTTGATCCGGCGACCTCTTTTATTCCCGGCATGTACTGGCGCGTGGGCGAAACTGCCGACGCATTGATTGCGAACGGTGCGATTCAGCCACTGATCATCGTGGGCATTTACAACACCGGAAAACAGCGCATCAACGAATACACGCCCACGCGCGACAAAAAACTGGGCGGCGGCAAGGCCGATAAATACGGCCGTTTGCTGGTGGAGGAATTGAAACCATTCATCGAGTCGAAATACCGCGCGCTCGGAGAAGCGGCGAACATCGGCCTGGGCGGCTCGTCGCTCGGCGGCCTACTGACGATCTACCTCGGCCTCAAATATCCGCAAGTTTTCGGCAAGCTCGCGGTGCTTTCTCCGTCGGTGTGGTGGAACCGCCGCGCCATTCTTGATTTTGCGGCCCACGCGCCGCTCGCGGCTCGCCCGCGCATCTGGCTCGACGTCGGCACGAAGGAAGATGCGCACACGGTGGCGAACGTCACCGCTCTGCGCGATACGTTGTTCAAGCGAGGCTGGCAGGATGGCCGCGACCTGCACTTCGAAGTGATTGACGGCGCGCAGCACAACGAAGCCGCGTGGGCCGAGCGCGTCGGCCCCTTTCTGCAATTCTTATTTCCCGCCGGGGAACCCGCAGTATAATCCGCGCTCACGGCGCAGTCGGGCTCGGCCGTCGCGAGCCAGGAGTTCGGAGGGCACAGGTGTCGCAAGCGCGCCCGTTGACGATTCTCTGCATCACCTCCTACGAAAAAGGCCAGGAATTCCTGCGCGCCTGCAAAGACCAGGGCTGCCGCGTGCTGCTGCTCACAGTGGAAAAATTCCGCGACGGCGACTGGCCACGCGAATCCATTGACGAAATGTTCTACATGCCCCCGGACCTGCCCAGCTGGGCGATCATCAACACGGTAAGTTACATGGCGCGCTGGCAACCGATTGACCGCATCGTCGCACTCGATGAATTCGACATGGAAAACGCCGCCGCGCTGCGCGAACACCTGCGCATCCCCGGCATGGGCCTCAGCACCGTGCGCCATTTTCGTGACAAATTGGCGATGCGCGGTCGCGCGCAAGAGGACGGCATCAACGTCCCGGAATTTATTCACGTGCTCAATCACGCCAGCCTGCAGGAATTCATGACGCGCGTGAATCCGCCGTGGCTGCTGAAACCGCGCTCGCAAGCTTCCGGCATCGGCATGAAGAAAATTCACGCGGCCGCTGATCTTTGGCCGCTGCTCGATCAATTGGGCGACGAGCAATCGCATTACTTGCTCGAGCAGTTTGTGCCCGGCGACGTCTTCCACGTGGACAGCATCGTTTCCGAAAGCAAAGTGGTGTTCGCCGAGGCCCACGCGTACGGCTCGCCGCCGCTCGATACTTCTCACCAGGGAGGCGTGTTCACCACGCGCACGCTTTTGCGCACCGCGCCTGAAGTGAAGCTGCTGAAGAAGGTCAATCGCGAACTGATCAAGGCGTTGCGCCTGGTGCGCGGTGTCACGCACGCTGAATTCCTGCGCTCCCATGCGGATGGAAAATTCTACTTCATCGAAATTGCCTCGCGCGTAGGCGGTGCTTACATTTCCGATGTGGTGGAAGCCGCCACGGGCGTCAATCTGTGGCGCGAATGGGGGCGCATCGAAACAAATCCCAGCAAGACGCCCTACGTGCTGCCGAAGCGCCGCCGCGATTATGCCGGCGTGGTTCTTTCGCTGGCGCGCCAGGAAACTCCGGACACTTCCGCCTACAATGATCCGGAAATCGTGCAGCGAATCGCGAAAAAATATCATGCGGGATTTATTCTGCGCGCGGCCCAGCCCGAACGCATTGCGCAATTGCGCGATTCCTATTCCGCGCGCTTCCGCGAAGATTTTCTGGCCACAGCTCCCGTGCCTGACAAGCCATCCTCGTAGTTACGAGTCGAAAAGCGATCTGACTACTCCCCTGTAATCTGCGTGGGCGCTGCACAATCAATCAGGAAGCAGCACCCGCCGCGAGCTTGGGCCGGCAATTCGCCAGCAATTGCAGCACTTCGGTACGCTCGGTCTCTTCCGCCAGGCGCGTCCCCAGTCCGCCGGCCAATATTGCGATTTTCAGGTTGTCTGGCGCGCGCACCGGGAAGTCTCAGTGTCTGCGGAATTTTCTTCGCTCGCGGACGCGCTCCGTTCGCAAAATGGGAAGTGTCTGAGCTGGCACGAGCGGTTCACCGCCCAAAATCCGAGCGAGGGATTACGGTTTTCTTATGATTGCCCTGCCGGTGAGGCGCGCCTGTCCGGCCAGGAGTGCAGGTCAGCAGAGGCGCGCGCTGATTGGATAACCCCCGCCAGCCGCGCAACGCTCGCACCACCGTTGTTTGACGAACGCCGCAAATCGCGTAAGATATTCCCTGCCAGTAAATTGGGCCTGTAGCTCAGGTGGCTAGAGCGCACCCCTGATAAGGGTGAGGTCGGTAGTTCAAGTCTACCCAGGCCCACCATTTTTCCGCCGTCTTCCGCTTTCTTCTGCCTTCCGCCATCTGCCTGGCTTTCGTTCGCATTCCCGTAGCACGCCGTCGTCCCAAGCCCACCCAAGCCTGACTGTGCCCGCGGCAGCGATTCTCCTCCTGGCCGCCGATCCCAACCACACCGTCACGGACCCTTTCCTTCACCGCGAACGGAATCTCACACCACGCCGCTCCGCCCGCAAATTTTGGTAAGATGGCGGCACGCGCCCGTAGCTCAGCTGGATAGAGCATCTGGCTTCGAACCAGAGGGTCGGGAGTTCGAATCTCTCCGGGCGCGCCACTCTTTTCAATAACTTGCAAATCATCCGCATCAGTTCACTCGCTCGATTGTAGCGACTTTGGTAGCGACTGTTTGGGTCTTTACCGCCCTTGCGGCGTTGGTGATTCCTTCTGCACGGAACTTTTCAAATTTCTGCATCGCTTGCCGTTTTTCCTCGGCAGCAGGATGAACGTATCGCATCGTCATCTGAATACTAGAATGCCCCAAGATCGCCGCGAGGGTGGGAAGGCTCATGTCCCCGGCGGCCGCCCTCGTCGCGAACGTGTGCCTTAGGTCGTACAGTCGGAAGTGGCCCTTGATATTTGCCCTAGTGGCAGCTGCCCGATGTGCCTTCTTTACGCTGCCTATTCGTTTCTGAACGTCGAGCCGCGATGAAAACAAGAATGGAGAGTCAGGCGTTCAGCCTCCTTCACGCGGCGTTTCAATAGAGAAGAAACATCATCGGTCATCGGGATCGTTCGGCGCGCTGCTTTGGTCTTGCCAAACGGATTGAAAATGGACTGTTGCTTGAAATCGATGTTCTCAATCGTGATCCGAAAAACCTCATCGGGCCGCATACCAGTGTCCAACATGATCTCTGCTATATCGTGCAACGGTTTCTTTGAAGAGTCGGACCAGGGATTCCTCCCCTGACTGCCAGCACACCCGATCAAAAGCCCCACTTTCTCAGTGGTACGCTTGCTGTATGTCTTTGGGCTCCTGCGCAATTGCTCTCTCGATCGCCTCCCATACCAACTGGGGTATTGGGGTTTCGGAGGAACACCCGCCGCCGATCCAATACCATGCGTCATTGTTCTTCACGAACGTGTCCAAACAACCCACGTGAAAGTTGAAATCTAGGGCTGGGTCCTTGTGACCTGTGTCGGTATTGGTCTGCTTATAGCTGACCAAAGCTGTGCTTCCGTAAATGTCCACGTGGAAATCGGAGACTGTCAGCGAAGTCTTTACGTTGGGGTCCGTGGGGTCGGGCTTTGCGGAAAGTTCAACGACCCTGGCTTTGGGTAGGGTTCCAACTCGACCCGTCGGAGTAAGTTGGTTAAGGGGCCCATCATATAGATATTGTTTCGCAACCGCCGCAGATTGCGGGCCTGGATTGGGGTTCGCAGCGAATGCTTTTTCTATCGCAATCAATTTTTCCTTGTCCGCATCCTGTGCGACAGCCGTCGCAGTAAGCACAAGCAGTCCAATCGCGCAAATCGGGAGCGTGAGCCTCAGTGGTTTCATCGAAGACACTCCTTTTCGGTGGGGAGGGATAAAAGCGAGTCCGTATCGGATGTTAACTGAGATTTCCGATAGTCCTCAGCCGCGTGCATCTTACGCTTTCTCCTGGGATGGGCACAATGAACTTGCCATCAGCTGGCCATCAGAGCAGGCCCGTCGAGATTAGGGAGAATCCGACCGCTGACTAACGCGAGGTAATCGGACACTGGCACTCGGACGGATGTTGCGAACAGGGATTATCACTAGCTATCTCCGATCATAAGCGCATGATTGGTTCAATAGGGGTATCCCTTGGTCAGCGCTCGTGCTAGTTTGGCATCGTGCCCATAGATGTCGTCGTAGAAATCCACGAGGCCGTCTTCATCCACTCTTGCTGTGCCGTACAGAATCAAAACGGGAATCGGGGAGCTCAAGTTCACTTGAACGCTCTTCTCTCCATTCATGGCAGCTTGGATGCGCTCCGGAGTCCACTCCGGCTTCGACTTCAGCACCCACGCAGCCAGCGCCGGTGGGTCTTGAACACGAATGCAGCCGTAGCTAAAGTCACGGCGCGACTGGGAGAACAATTCGGTTTTGGGCGTGTCATGCAGGTAAACCAGATAGGTATTGGGAAACATGAATTTAACGCTGCCTAGGGCGTTCTTTGGCCCGGGACGCTGACGGACCGATAATTTTCCCTCAAGCAGAAGTTGAATCTGTTCTGGCGTCACGCGTACAGAATCTAGGACTTTACCGCGGCTGTCGAAGAGGTCGTATCCATTTTTGGAGAGGTAAGACGGATCTTTCCGCAATGGCGGAAGAATTTCCTTGCGCACAATGACGGAAGGTACGCCCCAGTCAGGCCGAAAAACCAAGTAGGTCATGTTCCCGATAAATGCGGGAGTTTCCGAGCGCATGGCTTTGCCGACCACTACATTCATCTTTAGACCGATGTGGTGCGGCTCATCGAACCCGTAAAGGCGAAAGGCCGGCACGTTTACGGCGATTAAAGGTGTAGCGACGTCGTGAGGAAGCCAGCGCCAGCGTTCAAGTGCGAACTGAAGCTGGCGAACGCGATCTGCGATTGGCACGTTTAGCTGCCGGACGGTTTCCGGTCCCAGACTTCCGGTCACCGCCAGTGCATGACGAAGCTGAAAACGCTTCACAGCCTCAACGACATCACCTTCGTATTTCACTGATCCCTGTTGTAGCGTTGCGTTCTCGGGCAGATCTCCCACGAGTTTGAGCTTGGTTACCAGCAGCGCCATTCCCGAATAGGTGTCGCCCACTGGCACTGGTTTCTCTGGGACCGGAAGTTTCTCGGAAGGATCTTGCTGCACGAGTGAAAGATATGTCCGCAGAGCCTGAGAGGTTCGCGAGTATCCGTCTTCCTGTGGTTCCACCTCGTCCAGGAGCGGCGCGATGTCGGAAGCTTGAGAGATTTGCGAAAGAAACCCCGGCAAGTCCGTTTTCCTGTGATTCAAGTCGAGGTCAAATTTGAGGTGCCGCGGGTTGATGCGTCCAACGTTCAGTGCCGAGACGTATCGCAGCAGGCACACCGATAGGGCTAGATCAAATCGTGCAACCTCGTCTGGTGTTGGCTTGCCGACGAGGGCATCCTGGCGGGTTTGCCACCGCGAAGCATCGTAGTCTTCGGCGTCCAAACCCTTCTGAGCCGCGTTTTGCAAGATTGAAACGACAAGTTTCGCTTGTGCGGTAGGCCCCGCTCCGTCAACCCAGGCGGGTGCGTACCCGCGGCTTGCATAGAATTTCGCGGTATCTCCACTGACCTCACGGAAATCAGGCCAGCGGAGGCTCGCAAGTTTGCTGGAAGCGACGAGAGGACGCAGCGCGGCGCCCACCGCTTCTGCAGTCTCCGGAATCAGCGCGGCCCTTTGTGGCGTCACCGGGCTTGGCTTTTGCGGCGGGTCGCCTGAGGTGTGGCACGCGATCGCGGAGAAGACTACAAGGAACGCGAAAACCGAGTAGACACACCGGCCTGTTGCGCGAATTCGACCGGGCTTTTTTGCAAGTTTCATTTCGCGTGCATCTTACGCCCGCGTCCAGATAGCTGTCGAGAACCCGGGCCTTGCTATTGAGATTGGACCAGGGGCAGCTGCGACATCAATTGCAGGTCGACCATCATTTGAATCCGGCGATCGATTTGAAAGAAAGTCGCGACCTGCTTGCCGGGCAGCACTTTCAGAAAGTCAGGAACGTATTTGGTTCTCAGGGCCGTCACCTGCTCGTCCACAGCGAGCACTTTCTTCGTCAGATCTACTGCTTGATCGTCTGTTATAGACCCCCAGGATGTGGCAAATTCTTGAATCAAAGCATACTTCTGATCGTGGATTTTCGTCTGATCCGCGATGTATTGGTCGTACACTGGCCAAAATTTGGTGGCCTGATCGACGGTGAGCTTCAAGTTTGCGGCTACGAGTTGCTTCTTCTGCGCCCGGAGATCTTTCCGCAAAAGTTCGATGTCCTGGTCCGTGATCCGACTGTTATTCTGGGCCCCGGCTGATTGCGTTTGCGAGCCAGTGTTCGATTGAGCCCGCAGGCTTGCAGGTGCAAGTGCCCAGATTCCAGCCAGGAGTAGAGCCATTAACAGGTTCTTGTTCATTGAAGGATCTCCTCATTTTTCTTGTAAATGTTTGACCCACTATTTCTTGGGGCTTGGATCAAAGCGACTCCCGCCGTCATTTAGATCTGGCTCCGCATAGCTAGGGCAAAATCGCCTCGATGGTCGCGAACGGTATCACGATTTTCGGCCCGCAGGAACTGTCAGAATTAAGCTCGTCGGAACTGAGTGAAAATGACTGTAGAGGTATTTCCTGCATCACAGGCACCCGATGCCTGCGCTACTTCGGCTTCTTCCTGCCGAGGATGCCGCCGGTCTTTTCAGTGGCAGATTTCTGTATCGCACCTTTTGCAGCGCCACCGGCCACGCTCCCTATCTCTGGAACAAACGTTGGGTTCGATGTCGTCCCTTGAATCTTGAAGGGCACGCCTCCTCTGTCGCCCCCACGGCCAGTCCGGTCCGCTCGTGCTTCGGACCTAGCTGTCTGAAGGTCGGCAACCATGCTGAAATCCAGCGCCCCGGCAGGGCTGATTGTGCCGGCTCCAGTCAGCACGCCTAGCGAGGGAATCGTCACATTGATGGCGTCGGCCCTGGTCATCTCAGGCGCGATGCGCGCATTCAAGCTGGCAATCTGAATCGTTGTGTCGGGACTCGAGGGAGATTTTCCACTAAAGGCTGATAAGGCTCCTAATTTCGAGCCCATATCGAAACCGGCCAGCTTCGTGTTCGACATCCGGACGGGGCCGACGATCACAAGTTTGTTGAGCGGACCACTGACGGCCAAGTCGGCCGAAAGTGTTCCTCCTTCTAACTTCGATCCTGAGGGGAGCACGATGCCAAGAGCGGGAAGCATCGACTCTAGTTCGTCGACCGACATATCTGGGGCGCTGAGTTTCAGACTCAGTACTTGAGCCTCCCCTTGGGTCTGAAATCCACCCGTCAGCCGAGCGGTGGCCTTGCCGATCGCGATGTCGCCTTGAGTGACGGTTCCGGCCTGTCGGTCGAGGTCTGTGTCGACGGCGTATTTCACTGACACAACTTTCGGAGCAGGAGAACCGTTCGGCGAGAGCTTGAGCTTTTCACAGCTAAGGCTGCCAGCTGCCTTGACCTGGCTGCCACTTGAGTTTACGGATCCATTAAAATCAACCGAGCCGCCAATGCCACTGGCTGGATCAACGAATCCGGACGCTGCGATGTCCATGTCTTTCACATTCATGGTCACATCGAAGGGAGTCTTGGCCGCGTCCTGCGGATTGATGGGGCCCGCGTTGCCCGATACGTTGGCACTGCCGCCTCCAGGCAAGTTGAGCATCAATTGAAACGGGAATTGCGAGGTGGAAGAAAAATTCGTCATTTGAATATTGAGGTTGTCGTACACCTGGGGCTTGGCCGTGGAGTCCGCTTTTCCGATCGTCAGTTTTCCATCCTTAATCTCCAACTTGGCGATGGATACGGCCTGGGACGCTCCGGAATTCGCGGGTTCGGGCGACTTCTTCGCGCTCCCTCCGCCCAGGCTCGAGAGATTCCAGGTACCACTAGCCGATTTGAGCAGCGTAATCTGTGGCTCATCTAAGACGATGCCGGTCACGTTTAACCGCTTGGAGAAGATCAGCGGCATTAACTCGACCCCAACTTTCACCGACTTTGCCGTGATGAACGGTGACCTGCTGAAGGCCGGATCGTCAGCGATGTTGATGTTATCCACGCCAACCGTTCCAGTCAGGATGGATAGGCTCAGATTTCCTAGCGTCATCGGACGCCCCAATGCATTCGTTACTTCCGATTCAATCTTCGGACGGAAGCGGTTGACATTAATAAGAAAGGGCAATGCAACCAAAACAACCAACAACCCCAGGAGGACGATTCCAGCGACTTTCAGATTGCGTTTCGTCGTGCTAGTCAGGTTGGCCAAATCGAGTTTCTGGACTAATCGCTTGTATAAATCCTGTAGGGTTTGCACCGCCATCGTGAGGAAATGTTTCCCTTCTTCCTCGGGGTTATGCTTGGCGCTGGATGCGCTTGCGGGCGTCTTAAGTCTCATAGGAGAGCTCCTCCCAGATGTGGAATGCGCGTCGTGCTGGTCTTGTAATTCGACACTAGAGGGTCTGTACCATGGGCCACATCTGGAACTCGTACTGTGTATCGGCAGATCCCTCTACTCTGGCCGACTCAACTCCATCAACCCTACGAACTGCACTCTTGAGAGCACCCGCCGCTTCGCTAGCTTTCCTTGTGCACATCCATGCCGATTGCCTGTGCGGGCGGCGCGCGGGATGCAGCGTTCCCAGCCCTGGACAACACTGCGTCCCACGCGACACTCTACCGCGGGTGGGGAGTCCTACGCCCCAAGAGTTACTCCGTCCCGAGCGTATTGGAACTAGGGATTTCCCTAAGTGTTTGGGAATTCTCGACCACAGCGGGATCGTATGGAATTGCTGGACGGGAGCGCTAGCGCATCTGGGCGTGGCGCGTGCCAATGCTCTGCAAGCGAAAACGTCACAGGAAGCGGATGCCGATGCAGCCCGCGTTCGGGCGCTCGCCGCTTAGAAAGATTTTCTCACGCTGTGGAAAGACGCCGCCCCCACATCCCCATCCTGAAGGAAGTGAAAGCGGAGTACGCGAAATTGCAGTAGTTGATCGCGAATTTTCCCTCGCAATTACCCTAGTGCCCGATTCGCGTAACCGGAAACTAGGAATATCCACGTTACCCGTTACGGCGTTTGGACGCAGCTGCCGGGCGGCTTCGTTCTAATGCCCGACGGGAGACAGACTCTCAATTTCCGATTACGCGACGTTCTATCGCGTCGATGGCGCGCGTTACGCGGCTGCGTACCGCGTTATTTACCTGGAATGCGTCCGTCGAATCGACAGAGTGTGCAAAAAGTGTGCAGTGGAATGCGACAAAGGTGACATTGGTGACGCTCTTGATGGAAGCGGAAAGTCGTGCATTACAGTAACTTCTTGCAGGTCTGCACGTTCACAGGCGAATCCGGCTTACAGGCTCACTCGTCGCTCGCTTTAGGATGCTTCGCGGCACTTTACCGCTCACCGCTCCAAATCAGGCATTCGAGTTCACTTAGCTCTTCATCGATAAGCTGGATTCTTGCAATTTTGCGATTCCTGGAACGTGCTGTTAGCACGCTCCCTTCCCCATATCTTTTTGCGAGCTCTTTTTGGATTTTGTTGAAAGTACAAATTGCGCTCTGCGAAGTATCGGTCGATAGCGGCCTTCTCTAGTGCTCTCAACAGATGAGAGACCGATCGAGCGAATCGATCGAACTTCCAAACCGCCACCACATCGAAACGGCGACGGTTAGCGTCCGCCATCAATCGGTTGAGTTCTGGTCGAGAATCTGACGCTCCGGAGATTCCTTCGTCTACGTACTCGCCCGCGATTTTCCAACGTCGGTTGCGCGTATACTCTCGAAGGTCTGCGAGTTGCATTTCTGGGTCTTGGCCATTCTTCGTCGAAACACGTGCGTAAATCGCGATTGCCAGTTGTTCTTTTTCCATTTGTCAGCGCGCCCTCTACTTCAATCTGTACAGCCGCGCCCAGTGGTCCGCAACCCAATTGTTCGACCAGTTTAGGAATGAATGGGAGGTCCGATGCACTGTAGCGATTTTTGTAGCGACCCTATGATCAGGCGAACGTATCCGGACACATCTGCACACATGCTCTTCTCGGAAGTAAATACTTTGTTGTCAGACCAAACGTTGAGTCGTAAGATTTTGCGCCGAATAGTACTCTTGTCTTCGAACCAGAGGGTCGGGAGTTCGAATCTCTCCGGGCGCGCCAGTTTCCTCTGGGGTCCAATCCGCGCGTCTATCCGAATCTCGGAAACCAGATGATCTCCTAGAGTTCGATGATGTGATCGTTGATCCATTTAAGTATTTGAGCGAATCGGAATTCTCCGCTGGAGATCGAACGCATCACGAATTCGAAAGCAGAGATAGGATCGACGGCCAAGTCGAATCTATTAACAAGCAGAAACGTGTGTGCGGCCGCAAAGGCTACGCGCTTGTTTCCGTCGAGAAACGGGTGGTTGTTCGCCAGAGATTCAATGAGAGCCGCAGATTCCTCGGCCACGCTGTTGTAATAGCCAGTCTGAGGTCGGAATACCGCGGATTCCAGCAGACCTCTGTCTCGAATACCATCGATCCCACCGTACTGATCGATTTGCTCTTTGTGGATTGTGAGAACTTCGGCGACGGTGAGGTAGATACGCTCTGGCACTTAACTCACTTCGCCAGCTTCTCATAAAGTTCTCGGAACTTCTCGTTCGAGCGGCGGTACGCATCCATTACTTCCGGCCGTACTAAGTGTTGGGAAGGAACGACGTTGTGGATGTAGTGTTCGATAGCCTTCTCCAGAAGATGTCGCTGGGACTGCCCGTTTTCCCTGGCGACGGCCACGAGTTCCTTGTACAGCTTGGCGTCGATCGCCGGACCAATCTTGACAGTTTCCTTAGCCATCTCGAACTGACCCTCTGAAAGTCATTTTAGGGAAATCTTGACATGGTTGCAAGATAAATCTAGATTAAACTAGATGGGTTGTCGGCTCAAAAAGTAAGGGTCACTTGGTGGCAATGCCGCCAGAAAGTCGCCGAGAAAAGTTCTAAAATCGTCCCCTTGGGCGCGCCGCTCCACGCGATAGCCTACAAATTCGCTTCACTCGTTCACGCGCTCCCGGATTTCGATCCGCAAGAGCGCCCACGCTCGATATCACAAATCCCGCGCCAAACCCGCACAATGTGGTGGTCAAAATGCTCTAGCAATCCACAGGAATCACTCACGCGCATGCCCTGAACTAGCGTGCCCACTTCCAGATTTATTGTATTTTGGGGAACCGCTCCGGGGCAGTACCATCTAGGCGCTTCCAGGTGTAATCAGGAGATTCTTATTGCCGAGCTAAAAAACACCTCCGCATCCATCCCTGAATATCAAAAGTCTGCCGTCCCAGCCGCTTCGGATTCGCCACAACCTCGGCGTAAGGTACCGCAGATCGTTTGGTGGCTCTTGTCACTGCTGGTGCTGGTGCTGGTGCTGATTGTGGTCCTGCTGATTTTCCGCCACCACGAAGACGCCAAAACAGCCGCGGCCAAGAAGGTTCGTTCCGCCGGCATCACCATCACCACAACCACGGTGCAAAAAGGCGACATCGGCGTTTATCTGGATTCCATCGGCACCGTCACTCCGGTCTACACCTCTTCGATTACCGCGCAGGTCACCGGAATAATTATTGGCGTCCACTATACGGAAGGTCAGCGCGTAGCGAAGGGCGACCCGCTGATTGACATTGATTCGCGCACGTACCGCGCAATGCTGATGGAAGCCGAAGGCGCGCTCGAACGCGACCAGAATCTTCTGGCGCAGGCGCAGATGGATCTGGCGCGTTACAAGGAAGCATGGGCGAAAAACGCGATCGCCAAACAAATTCTGGATGACCAGGAAAAACTGGTGCACCAGGACGAAGGCACCGTAAAGAATGACGAAGGCACAGTTCAATTCAATCAAGTGCAGGTGGATTACTGCCACATCACCGCGCCCATCGCCGGCCGCGTCGGTCTGCGCCTCGTGGATCCCGGCAACGTAGTGCAGTCCGCGGGAACGCTCACCCTCGCGGTGCTCACGCAGCTCGAGCCCATCACCGTAATTTTTACGATTCCTGAAGACAGCTTGGACCCCGTGCAAGCCCGCTTGCGCGCCAGCGCAAGACTCAGCGTGGACGCCTACGATCGCACCGCGCAAACGAAAATCGCCGGTGGCCAGTTGCTCACGCTCGACAATCAGATTGACACCACCACCGGCACGGTGAAAGGCCGCGCGCTTTTCCCCAATACCAATGACGCGCTCTTCCCCAACCAGTTCGTGAACACGCGTCTGCTGGTGAATACGCTGCAGGGCGTGACGCTCGTTCCATCATCAGCAATTCAGCAGAATGGCCAGGCGTCATTCGTGTATGTGATCCAGGACAGTGTCGCGCACATGCGCAGCGTAAAAGTGGGAGTGACCAACGGCGGCGTAACGCAGGTTGACGGTATCAACCGCGGCGACGTAGTCGCGAACAGCAGCTTCGATAAGTTGCAGGACAATATCGCGGTCTTGGTCTCAAACAAGCCCGCGACTGCTAACACGAATGGCGCCACCGGGAGCAGCGCTCCGTGAGTCCTTCCCGTCCGTTTATTTTGCGGCCCGTAGCCACCTCTTTGTTGATGGCCGCAATCCTGCTGGTTGGCATCGTCGGTTACACGCAGCTCCCCGTCTCCGCATTGCCGCAAGTTGACTATCCCACTATTCAGATCCTCACGTTTTATCCCGGAGCAAGCCCCACGGTAGTGGCGACCGCGGTGACGGCCCCGCTCGAGCGCCAATTCGGCGAACTGCAGGGGCTGAGCCAGATGACTTCCTCCAGCTCCGGCGGCACTTCGGTAATCGTGCTGCAATTTAATCTCACGCTAAGTATTGATGTCGCCGAAGAGGAAGTGCAGTCCGCAATCAACGCGTCGCAAAGCCTGCTGCCATCGATCCTCCCCGCACCGCCTACTTACAGCAAAACGAATCCAGCCGACGCTCCCGTGCTGACCCTGGCGATTACTTCCAACTCGATGCCGCTTCCGCAGGTGGAAGACCTGGTGGACACGCGCCTTGCGCCGAAAATTTCGCAGCTCAGTGGCGTCGGCTTGGTGACAATCAGCGGCGGACAGAAACCAGCGGTGCGCATTCAGGCGAACCCCACCGCGCTGTCATCCTACGGCATCAACCTGGAGGACCTGCGTAGCGCGCTGACCTCCGCCAGCGTGAACGCCGCCAAAGGAAACTTCGACGGCCCCAGGCAGGACTATCAGATTGATGCCAACGATCAGCTGGTGACCAACACGGACTACAGAAACGTTGTGGTCGCTTACCGCAACGGCGCGCCGGTGATGCTCCCCGACGTAGCCGCCATCGTGAACGGCGTGGAAAATAATTCGCAGGCCGCGTGGATGAATCAGACGCCTGCAGTAATCCTGAATGTGCAACGCCAGCCTGGCGCAAACACCATCAGCGTGGTGAAAAGCATCAAGGCACTGATTCCGCAGCTGGAAGCCAACCTGCCCACGGGAATTCAGGTTACCACGCTCACTGATCTTACGACGGCCATCGAAGCGTCTGTCTCCGACGTCGAATTTGAATTGCTTCTGACCATCGGCCTGGTCGTCCTGGTCATTTTTCTTTTCCTGCGCAGTCTATACGCCACCATCATCCCGGCGGTGGCTGTGCCGCTGTCACTCGTCGGAACTTTAGCCGCGATGTACCTGCTTGGTTATAGCCTGGATAATTTGTCGCTGATGGCGCTTACCATCTCCACCGGTTTCGTCGTAGACGATGCCATCGTAATGATCGAAAACATTTCGCGCTACATCGAAGCGGGCGATCCGCCCCTGGAAGCGGCGCTCAAAGGCGCCGAACAAATCGGCTTCACCATTCTCTCGCTCACCGTTTCGCTGATCGCCGTGCTGATTCCGCTGTTATTCATGGGCGACGTGGTCGGCCGCCTCTTCCGCGAATTTGCGGTGACGCTCGCGGTCACCATCGTCCTTTCGGCGGTGGTTTCTCTGACGCTTACTCCGATGATGAGCGCGCGAATCCTGCGGCACACGCCGGAAGATCAGCAGGGGCGCTTCTACAAAGCCTCCGAACGTGTTTTCGAAAATATGATCGCGTTTTACGGGCGCACGCTCAAATTCGTGCTGCGCTACCAGACGATTACGCTGCTCGTCGCGGTCGGCACGCTGCTGCTGACAGTTTTTCTTTACATCGTTATCCCCAAGGGCTTTTTCCCGGTGCAGGACACGGGCGTGATCCAAGGCATCTCGCAGGCACCGGCATCCATCAGTTCGCAAGCCATGGCCGAAAAACAGCAAGAACTTGCCCAAGCTGTTATGGAAGATCCCGCTGTGGAAAGCATCTCGTCGTTTATCGGCGCGGATGGCACGAACGTCACCACCAACAGCGGCCGCATGTCCATCAACCTCAAACCGCTCGACCAGCGCAAGATCAGCGCCTCCAATCTGATCCGCAGGCTCAAGACAAGATTAGACAAAGTGCAGGGAATCGAACTGTTCATGGAGCCGGTGCAGAACATTACCGTTGATGATCGCGTGAGCCGCACGCAATACCAATACACGCTGGAAGATTCCGACGCCAACGAACTGAACCTCTGGACCAGCCGCTTCATGGACAAGCTGAAAGATTTGCCGGAACTGGAAGACCTCGCAACCGATCAGCAACCGGGAGGCCTCGCCGTAACTCTGGTGATTGACCGCATCACCGCCGGGCGATTAGGCATTGCGCCGGCAACCATTGATAACACTCTGTACGACGCGTTCGGCCAGCGGCAAATCAGCACCATGTACACGCAGGTGAATCAATACCACGTGGTGCTGGAAAGCCAGCCGCAGTTTCAGAAAGACCCCCACAAGCTGAACCATATATATATTCAGTCCAACGCGTCCAATGGCACGAGCGGCGCCGGGACCGTTTCCTCCTTCGCGTCCTCCAGTTCTTCTTCCGCGGGTTCGAACGCGCTCACCGGTTCAGCGCTCTACACTCCGTCGGCGAATACGCTCGCTCCTCCTGCGAACGCGCTTTCACCAAATTCTTCCTCCACGACCAGCGGCGGAGCGAACTCCGCCGGCTCCGCCCGTTCGTCCATGAGCAACGCAGTTCCCCTGAGCGCTTTCTCGCATTTCCAGAACACCATGGAGCCGCTGGTGATTACCCACCAGGGCCAATTTCCGGCGATCACTGCCTCCTTCAATCTCGCGCCGAATGCCGCGCTCGGCGAAGCGATCACTGCGATCGACAAAGCGCAGAAGGACATGCACATGCCGCCCAGCCTGCAAGCGGGCTTTCAGGGCACCGCGGCGTCCTTTACAAATTCGCTGGCTAACGAGCCACTACTGATCCTTGCGGCGCTGGTTACGGTCTACATCGTGCTGGGTGTTTTGTATGAGAGCTTCGTGCATCCGATCACGATTCTCTCCACGCTACCTTCCGCTGGCGTCGGAGCCTTCCTCGCGCTGATTTTATTTCACCAGGATTTGAGCGTGGTGGCGATCATCGGCATCGTGCTGCTGATCGGCATCGTAAAAAAGAACGGCATCATGATGGTGGATTTCGCGCTGGAAGCAGAACGCAAGGGCGGCAAGAATTCCACCGACGCGATTTACGAAGCGTGCCTGCTGCGTTTCCGGCCCATCATGATGACCACGATGGCCGCGCTGCTCGCTGGCCTGCCACTGGCGCTCGGTACCGGCTTCGGTTCGGAGCTGCGTAGGCCGCTGGGCATTGCGATGGTTGGCGGGCTGCTGCTGAGCCAGGCGCTGACGCTCTACACCACGCCGGTCATCTACATTTTCTTCGACAATCTGGCGCAGCGTTTTTCTCCGAAATCGCAAAAGCAGGAAACGTCTGGCGGCGCAGCGCCCAGCGCACACGCCCCAGGCGCGCCCGATGCAGAAGCCCCAGGCCCCGCATGAACATTTCCGCGCCGTTCATTCACCGGCCAGTGGCCACAACGCTGCTCACCGTGGCGATTGCGCTTGCCGGGGCGGTTGCGTTCGAGGTGCTGCCGGTTGCGCCGCTGCCCGAAGTTGATTTTCCAACTATTTCAGTCAGCTCAGGCTTGCCCGGAGGCAGCGCCGAAATTATGGCCTCCTCCGTTGCCACTCCTCTCGAGCGCCAATTCGGCCATATCGCCGGCGTTACGGAGATGACTTCCACCAGCACGCTCGGCAGCACCTCCATCACGATTCAGTTTGACCTCAGTCGCGATATTGATGGCGCCGCGCGCGACGTCGAGTCCGCCATCAACGCCGCCCGCACTTATTTGCCCGCCAACCTGCCTTCCAACCCCACCTATCGCAAAGTCAATCCCGCCGATGCGCCGATCATGATTCTCGGCCTCACTTCGGACAAATACGGTCCCGAAAAAGTGTATGACGTGGCCTCCACCGTCATCATGCAGAAGCTGTCGCAGATTCAGGGCGTCGGCCAGGTCAGCGTCGGAGGCGGCGCGTTGCCCTCGGTGCGTGTGGAGGCAAATCCCACGCAATTGGCCAGCTACGGACTAACGCTCTCGAATTTGCAATCCGTGCTCAGCTTGCAAAATTCCGACCTGGCGAAAGGCCAACTTTCCGACGGCCTCGTGACCGCGGATATCCTTGCCAACGACCAGATTTCCAAAGCGGACGATTACAAGCCGATCATCGTCGGTTATAAAAATGGCGCCGCTGTGCGCCTGTCCGATGTCGCGCAAGTGATTGACTCGGTACAGAACGTCCGCGCCGCCGGCTATTTGAACGGCAAGCGCGCCATCACCGTCATCATCTTTCGCCAGCCCGGCGCCAACATCATCGCCACCGTGGATCGCGTAGTCGAACAACTTCCGTTCATCGAATCATCCATTCCGCTGGGCATTAAAATCACCATGGTTCTGGACCGCACCACCACCATTCGCGCTTCCGTCAGCGACGTCGAAAGGACGCTGCTGATTTCCATCGTCCTGGTGATCCTGGTGGTCTTCGTCTTTCTCCGCAACGCCCGCGCCATATTGATTCCCGCCGTGGCCGTACCGGTCTCGCTGATCGGCACCTGCGCGGTGATGTACCTATTCGGCTTCAGCATTGACAACCTTTCGCTGATGGCGCTCACCATCTCCACAGGATTCGTAGTGGATGACGCCATCGTGGTAATGGAAAATGTCGCGCGTTATCTGGAAGCCGGCCTGACGCCCTTTGCCGCAGCGCTGAAGGGCGCGGAAGAAATCGGCTTCACCGTGTTCTCCATCAGCATTTCGCTCATCGCCGTTTTTATTCCGCTGCTGCTGATGGGCGGAATCGTTGGCCGCTTGTTCCGCGAATTTGCCGTCACGCTTTCGACGGCCATCCTCGTCTCCATGATCATTTCACTCACCACCACTCCGATGATGTGCGCCTACCTATTGCGCGACGAGCGCCATGCAAAACACGGCCGCATCTACAACGCCAGCGAGAGGTTCTTCGACGGGATGCTTTCTTTGTACCGCCGCACCCTCACGTGGGTGCTCGATAATCCGGCGCTCACCATGATCGTGCTGTTCATCACCATCGCGCTCAACGTCGTCCTGATCATCAAGATCCCCAAGGGCTTTTTCCCGCAGCAGGATACCGGCGCGCTTTCCGGCGCAGTGCGCGGCCCACAAGACGCTTCTTTCGCGGCGATGAACAGTTCCATCCAGCAGATTGGCGCGGTCATCAAGAACGATCCCGCCGTCGCAAACGTAATTGCATTCAGCGGAGGAGGTGGCGCCACCAATACCGGCTCCTCCTTCGTCGCGCTAAAGCCGCTGGCGGAGCGCAAAGTCAGCGCCGCCGAGATCATTAACCGCCTGCGTCCTAAATTAAACGCCTTGCCCATCGCCTCAGCCTACTTGCAGGCTGTGCAGGATCTGCGCATCGGCGGCCGCTCCGGCAACGCGCTCTATCAATACACGATCCAATCAGACAACGTGCAGGACCTTTCGAAGTGGGCGCCGATTCTCTTGGCCGCAATGCAGAAACTCCCCGGCCTGCAGGACGTCAGCTCCGACCAGCAAAATGGCGGCCTCGACGAGCTGCTGAACTACGATCGCATCACCGCCGCAAAGCTCGGCCTTACCGTGCAATCGCTCGACTCCGCGTTGTACAGCGCGTTCGGCCAATCGGAAGTCTCGATTATTTACACACAGCTGAATCAGTACTACGTCGTGCTGGAAGTCGCGCCGCAGTATTGGCAAAGTCCCGAAAGCCTGAAGGACATCTATCTTCACAGCTCCGGCGGCGGCGAAATCCCGTTGTTCGCCGTAGCCAAGGGCCAAGCCAACACCACGCCACTCTCCATCAATCACACTGGCCTGTTCCCCTCCGTCACCGTATCCTTCAACCTCGCGCCCAACGTGTCCATGAGCCAAGCCACAGCCGCCATCAACCAGATGCAGAAGCAACTCGGCGCGCCCTCTTCGCTGCAGGGTTTTTACGCCGGCACACTGGAGGCCTATCAACAATCCCTCGGCACCGAGCCTCTGCTGATCGTGACGGCCCTGCTCGCCGTTTACATTGTCCTCGGCATTTTGTATGAAAGCCTGGTCCATCCATTGACGATCATTTCCACTCTGCCGTCCGCCAGCGTGGGCGCGATGCTCGCATTGATGTTCTTCAAACAAGACCTGAACATCATCTCCATCATCGGCATCGTGCTGCTCATCGGAATCGTGAAGAAAAACGCGATCATGATGATCGACTTCGCTTTGCAGGCGGAGCGCGAGGAAGGAAAAAGCACACGCGACGCAATCTTCGAAGCATGTATGTTGCGCTTCCGTCCGATCCTGATGACCACTATGGCCGCGCTGTTGGGCGCTCTGCCGCTGGCGCTCGGTACCGGCACCGGTTACGAATTGCGCCGGCCTCTGGGCATCACGATTGTCGGCGGATTGATCCTCAGTCAGATGCTCACGCTCTACACCACGCCAGTCGTCTACCTGGAGTTCGATCGCCTGCGCCTACGCTTGCTGGGAAAGCAGCGCAACGGCGTGGAGCACGGCCCGCAGCCGGCTGCCAGCGAAGCGGATTAGTTAGCGAGATCAGAAGCTGGGAATGAATCGAAAGCAGGAACGCAGTTTGCGGATCGAGTTTCTAGTTAGCGGTGCAGCGCCCACGGAAATTCGTGCGCGCGCCGCCGCAGAAATTCCCCGCAGTGACGTGCTGCCGCAGACCCGGCACGCAAACTTCGTTCCACGCTAGCGGACATCGCGACAGACACACCGCGCAATTTTCGTCCGATGCTTGAGGGGATCCCTACAAATGAAACCGTCCGCGCCCATTCGCGCAACTCTAGGGCGTTCAGCGCCACCCACCCGGCAGCTCCCGCCAGAATCAGCAGCATGAAACCGCCGCCCAGCGCCATTCCCGTGATCGCCCGAGACACTGGCGCGGTTCTTTCGTCTCCCGTCGCCACCATCACGCCAACCACAAAAAAACTGCACGACGCCAACGCCAGAATCATGGCACCGGAAAACGTCAGCACCGCGGCGACCGTCACACCCGTGGAACGATTCACACTCATGCGCCCGCCCTCACAATTTACCCAGCACCGCCAGAATCAATAGGATCACTAGCAGTAACCCCAATCCGCCGCTGGGATAATAGCCCCAACCCGCGCTATACGGCCAAGTAGGCAACGCACCCAGAATCAGCAGGACCAGAATAATCAGCAGGATCGTTCGCATCTCGTGCCTCGCTTGGGGCGCCACCGCCCGCGCTACAAAGCTCCTGCTCTGAACGCCGCGCGAATCTTTCGCTCGCGGGCTTCCTAAGCTGGCGCAGTATTGCCCATGCGAAATCAGGGAGCCATCAGGGGAACACCGTATGCGGTGACATGCAATGCCTTAGCGTAGTTCGCTGTCCGGCGCCACGCGAACTGCGAGTTGCTTACCCGAGGTTGCCCACGCGCATTTCTGCCGGCATGTGGAAATCTTCGTAGGCTCTAAAGTTTGGAATGCTCCTGTGAATATTTGTATGCGCTGGCAGCTCGCAAGGATTTCTGACTGAGCCGGTTTTCTTTAGCTGGTAATAATGCAGTGACTCAGCAGCAGCGCTACGTTCGACCAATCATGGCGATGAAATTGCCTGCGAAATCTCAGTGAGTCAGGCGCATCCCCAGTGCGCCTCTATGGGTGTGTGTACGTCTAGTCGGTAGAGCAGACGATGTTGGGCGAGTTTCCCGGCGTAATCAGCTGCGGCACGGCTCATCGGCATCGGTGTCACAGGTTTCGCTGATTCCCGGACGCCCGCTCGATCCCGGTTCGTCTCTCAACCTGGAGGAGCAATGATCAGCCAGCCATCCCGCTGTCCCTTTGCCAGCGCCTTAATCGTTACGATTATCCTGCTGTTTATCCTGTCAGCCTCGATCTGCCCGGCCGCGCATGCTCAGTCCACCGCGCTGCTCAATGGTACGGTAGCGGACGCTTCCGGCGCTGCCGTGCCCTCAGCAAAAGTTATCCTGAGGAACCAGGAAACCTCGCGAGAATGGAACACGCAAACCAATAGCGCGGGGCTGTATGTCTTTCCCTCGCTGCCCCCCGGCAATTATCGAATCACCGTTACGCAACCGGGATTTCAGACGCTGGTAGTCTCGGATCTGAGGCTGGATGTCGCTACTTCCGTGACCAAGGACCTGCAATTAACCATAGGCTCGGTCTCACAACAGGTCCAAGTGACCACCGAAGCTCCCTTGATCGAGACTTCCACCACTGGCGTCGGACAAGTCATCAATTCAAAAACCGTGCAGGAAATCCCATTGAATGGACGCCACTTTGTGGATTTGAACTTGCTCACGCCCGGCACCGTCACTCCCCCGGCCAATGGCTTTCTTACCGCTCCGCTGCGCGGGCAAGGCTCGTTCGCCATCAATACTGCCGGCCAGCGCGAAGACACTACCAACTGGCTGGTGAACGGCATCAACTTGAACGATCCGGTGCAGAATCAAGTGACCTTCCAGCCGCCGATTGACACGCTGGAAGAATTCAAAGTGGATAACTCCACTTTCCCCGCGCAGTATGGCCGCAATGCCGGTGCCATCGTCAATATCGCCACGCGCTCCGGCACGAACGAGTACCACGGTGAAGCATTCGAGTTTTTCCGCAATAACGCGCTGGATGCTCGCAACTATTTCAACGAGGTCGGTACGCCGCAGGCTCCCTTCCAACACAACGAGTTCGGCGGCGACGTCGGCGGCCCCATTAAGAAAAACAAGATCTTCTTCTTCGTCGCCTACGAAGGCATCCGCCAGCATCAGGCCCTGACTCTGGGCGCCATCGTTCCCAGCCAGAACCAGATCGCTACGGTAACCTCGCCGGCAGTTCTCAGCCTTTTAACTCTCATCCCCGCGGCGAATATTCCAGGCACTGATACCACCGGAATCGCCGCGAACTTTACTGGTTTTAGCGGCGCGACTCTCGCCAACGTCAGCCTGAACCAGGGTTCTGGCGACTTGGACATCGAGCTGCGCCAAAGCGACCGGCTGCATTTCTATTACGTCATGCAGAAGGACCTCCGCCAGGAACCCACGCAGGGCGGCGCTGCCCCGGCCAATATTCCGGGCTTCGGCGATACGCGCGACGGTTTCCGGCAACTCATGACCATCGGCGAGGACCACGTCTTCAGTCCATCACTCACCAATACCGTGCGGCTCGGCTACAACCGCATTCACCTCATCTTCACTCCCACACCTTTAGATCCCGCAACGTTCCATATAACGCTTCCTCCCGGTGCGCCCGTGGGCGTCGGCATTCCGAATATCAACGTCTCCGGGGACATGAATTTCGGTGGCCCCACCGCCGAGCCGCAAGGCCGCGGCGACACTACCGTCGTCCTCAACGATACGCTCAGCTGGCTGAAGGATCGTCATTCCATGGCGTTTGGCGGAGAGATCCGGCGCGCTTACAACAACAACATCGCCGAGAACGTCGGCAGCTTCACCTATCCCACCATGGCCGATTTCCTCGCAGACGAGGCCTCCGCCTTCACCGTCTTGGTCGGAGCCGGAAATGACCGCATCCTCCAGCCGTCCTACGGAGTTTTCGCGCAGGATAGCTTCAAGTGGCGGCCCAACTTCACCATCAATTTCGGCCTGCGCTACGAGTGGGATTCCACTCCATCCGCGGCCGACGCTCGCTTCACGAATTTCGACCTTGCTACCGGCACCCTCATTCCAGCTCCCCATCCGTTCCACACCAACAACAAGATCTTCGAACCTCGCATCGGTTTCGCCTGGGACCCCTTCAAGAACGGCAAGACTTCCATTCGCGCCGCCTATGCCATCTTGAGCCAGGATCCCACCACCAATATCGTCAGCCCTCTCAGCGGCAATCCGCCGTTCGCTCTACCCATCAGCGTCAGCTCCGCGACGAACGCGATTACCCTGGAGAATCCTTCCGCCTCCATCGTCGGCCTCAGCCTTGGTCCTAGCGCGATTGCTTCGAATTTCGACAACATGTACGCGCAGGATTGGAATCTCACCGTCCAACGCGAACTCACCGCTTCACTCGGTCTGGAAGTTGCGTACGTAGGTCTGAAGGCCACGCACCTGCAGATGACCGGCAACTTCAATCAACCGTTCGTGACAAATGGTTTCTACGACGCCACGCGTCCGTACACCACGCTTCCCCTCACCAGCCCCGTGCTGCCCGCGCAGTGCGCCGCTCCCAATCCTCCGTGCGCCGTCGGCAATATCACTCGAATCTTCAGTCCGGGAAACTCCAATTACAACGCGCTTTGGATCACGCTCAATAAACATCTATCCCATGGCTTCGAGTTTCTCGCTGCTTATACCTATTCGCATTCGCTCGATTACAGCTCGGTCAGTTCCGGCGATGCCGTTCCCGTTCAGAACGTTTACAATCCGCGTGGCGATTACGCTTCATCGGAATTCGACACGCGCAACCGCGTCGTCGTCAGCGGCTTCTACCAGCTGCCCTTCAAAGCCAATCGCCTTGTCGCCGGATGGCAACTCGGCATAGTGAGCATGGCTCAGAACGGCAATCCCATTACGCCGCTTTTGATTATTGGTCCGGCGCCAGGCTCTTCACTCAACGTACGGCCAGATCAACTCCGAGCCGTCTCCGGCACTGGAAATCCTGCACAATTCTATAGCAACAGGCTGCTATGCGAACCGTTCAGCACACCGCCCACGGGCGGTGCGCCTGCGGTTCCGGACTGCGCCACGGTGACGAATCCCACCTACGAGGTCCCTTGCACATTTAGCGGCACCCCGAGCAACACGACTCCGGGAGCCCCGGGGAACAACACCTATCCCATCGTCCCCGGTAGTTGCCATCCCGGAAGCGCCGGACGCGATTCGCTTCCCGGTCCGGACTTCGTCAACACCGACTTCTCCATCGTCAAGAACACGAAAATCACAGAACGGCTCAATCTGCAATTCCGCACCGAGATGTTCGACGTTTTCAACCATCCCAACTTTGGCAACCCCACCAACACGGTAACCAGCGCCGCGTTCGGCAAAATTCTCAACACGCGGTTCCCCGTGGGCGACTTCGGTTCGGCGCGGCAGATTCAATTCGCCTTGAAGCTGCTTTTTTAGCGGAGCCTGAAGCCACCAAGAGGGCGGGTCCCCCCAAGCCCGCCCTTTCCCCCTGTAATACATGAAACCGTCGGCTACGCAATCTTTGGCAGGGTGCTTTCGCTGTGGCGGATGTAAGTTTTTCTCGGTGTCAAGAGTGCCGCTTCCTCGAATTTTCGCAACTCGGCGCAAAAGACTTCAGCGTTCCAGAATATCCTTGTAAGCATTCAGCGCCACCTTCTTCGGCTGGCGGTCCAGAATAAAATCCGCCGTCCGCGTGGATTTTGATTTTGCCGCCCTCCCCCCGCTTCATTTCGTAGGTGAACTTGTAGCGCGGCACCTGCCTGCCATACACCCATTGGTCGAAAAACCAATCCAGCCGCCCGTTCTGCTGAATGTCCATCTGCTTCGTCATGTGCTTTTCGACGATGGCCTTGAACGTTTCGGTGGAAGCCGGCGTGTCGCGGTAGCTCTCCATGAAGTCGTGCATCATGTCTATGAAAGCTTGCTCGTGTTTGTCGCCCGTCGGGTGCTCGTCGTACAGCAGCGACCGCAGCATCAGCAACACGTACGCGCCCTTGGAATAGGTGACGCCCTGATACGCTTGCAACGAGCGCGGCGCAATCAGCCTCAGTCCCAGCCACAAAGGCCCGGCAGCATTCGGCGAAACGCCGAAATTATTTTTCTCCAGAATGCGCACGCGCTGGCGCTCCCAGAAATCAATGTAGTCCTTCTGCCACTTCGGGCCCGCGGCTTGCTGCAGAAATAATCCTGCCGCAAATTCCGCAAGTCCTTCGGAGAGCCACTGATCGTGATACGCAGCCCAGCCCACCCCACCCCGTGCCCGAACCACTGGTGCGCCACCTCGTGCGGCGTCACTTCCTGCACGAATCCGGTGAACTTCATATGGATCTGCCCGAACCGCATCCACCGCTGCGTCGAATCGACGTACGCGGAAATCGGCAAGCACACCGGGCCGGGCCACGATTGCCCGAAGCTGAAGTCCGGCTGCTCGGTGATGTTCACAGTGTCATACGGCGCCTTGCCGCAACGCGCCGACACTTTTGCGCTTGACCCTGTTCGGACGCTATATATATCATAGCCATATATGGCATCGACGCCGGACCGAGAACTTAAGAAAGGCAACGCGGAATTACTGATTCTGGCGCTGCTCGAGCACCAGCCCCGCCACGGCTATGAAATCGGCAAACTCATTGCCGAACGCTCCGAAGGCGTCGTCCGTTTCCACGTCGCGTCTCTTTACCCTCTACTCTACCGCCTCGAACGTCGCGGCTGGGTGAAGGGGGCGTGGGAGCCCGCCGGCGGGCGCCGCCGCCGTTTCTATCGCCTCACCGCAAGCGGGCGCAAGACCCTCGCCAACCAGCGCATCCGCTGGCGCTCTTTTTCCCGCGCTGTCAATCGCATCGTGGAGGTGCGCTATGCATGATTGGAAAGAGCTGGTCCGCGTCCGCCTTTCGCCCCTGCCTCTGGAGCCTGGCCGCCGGGAAGAAATCATCGAAGAGCTCGCGCAGCAACTCGAAGGCGCCTACACCGAAGCCCTGGCCGGTGGCGCCAGCGATTCCGAAGCGCTGCAGCACAGTCTCGCCCAGTTCAAAGACTGGGAAGACTTGCGAAAAAATGTTTTCCACGCCGTACAAGCTGCGGAGCTTCCGGTCTGGCAACAAAGCGGGATTCTCTCGCCGCGGCGGCCATGGGTTTGGACTGCGCTCATTCTTGCTTTGGCTTTGTTCACGCTTTTCGGTTTCCGCCAAGCGCTTGCTACGCTGTCCATTCCCCTTGGAAGCTCGTGGAGCGATCGGGTATTTTCTGCGCGCACGCTCGATCACATCGAAAGCCGAGCCATCGCCCAGGGCGATTCCCGCGCTCTGGCCTTCGTCGCGCTGCATCATCCCGACATCAACCTAGCCGCCGGCGCTGCTGAAAAAGCAATCGCCCTCGACCCGCATCTCAGCTGGATTTCCGCACGCTTCGCCCAAGCCCATGCGCCCGCGCTCGATTCCGCACCTTGGATTGCGCGGCTCGAAGCGTGGGACCGCGACAATGCCTTTCCTTATCTGCTCGAAGCGGACCAATTCTTCGACCCTAGCTCGTTCGGCGGCGCATGGGAACTCCACGGCGCCGCGCTGCTGCCGCCTCGCGTGCTCGCTGTGGATTCGGACTTCCGCCGATCCATGCAAAAAGCTTTTGCTGCTCCCAAATACGACAGCTACGCTTCCCAGCGTTTCGAGCTGGACCGCACCGTCCTCCAGCAGCAGGGATGGGATCGCCCCGACCTATTGATTAAGGCAGTGGGCTCGCGGCCAATTCCAAATTTGCAAGCGGTCAGGACCTACGCGGAATACTTGGTGATCGATTTGGGGGAGACCGCCGAAAAAGCCGGTCGCTTGCAAGACGCGGCCGCACCATATCAAACCGCCGCGCAGTTCGGCGTCCACATGCAGCAAGGCGCTCCCGGGATCGAGCACCTGATCGCGCTGGGAATTCGCCAGCAATCGTACGAACACATCGTCGCGTTGCAGCGTTTGCAGGGACGCGCGGAAGAAGCCGCCCTGCTGGAACCGAGCCTGGGCGACCTGCATGACGCGCTCCGATTCAAGGCTCGCGAGTTCCGTTCAGCAGACGTTTCCGCAAGCCGCGCCGCTTCTCTTGTATTGTTTTTTGGTGTTCTGGTCGTTGCTCTAGCAGTCGCCACTCTTGCTTGGCTACCAGCGGTGGTCGCGCTGCGCTGGACAGAGAATGCCAGCAGCCTGCTCAATAACTTCGCATCGCTGGCCGCCATTGCTCCGCCGTCGTTGCTTCTTGCGAGCCTCTGCCTATATGGCGCCTACTATCCTTATATCCGTCACCTCAACCAGTTCGAAAGTGGAGAGCAACTCTTCCGTGAACTGCGGCCGTTCTGGGAAAGTCTCGCCGGGCCTTGGATGTATCGCGGATTCTGGCTGAACATGCTGATCTGGCCCGCCATATGGTGCGCCGCCATCGCTGCGCTTGGCGTAGTCACGATCCGTTGGATCGCGATTCGGCGCGAGAGCGTCAGCCTTCACGAAGAATAGCGTCGTACTTGCACGTATTTCGTCCGCCGTCGAGGCGACGAGGATCCCTGCTACGTTGCTCGTTGCCCTCCGCTTTTCCTCCTGCTGGTACGGAAATTCCCGCCGTGTTATTTTCCTACGGGGAGTTGGCACTCAGTCCCACAGGAGACCTAACCGGATGTGCGGATCGAATTTCTGCAAACGCTTGGCGCAACTTGCTGTGTTTCTGATGGTTGGGGCTGCTGCAGTCTGGGGTCAGGCGAGCCCGCAAGCTGCCGCTCCCGCAACGGCGCAACACACGGCCCCGTCTCCAACGCCGCCGACGCCAGCCGCTCCCACGCGCGCGAACATTTTGCGCGGCGCCTACGGACCGTATCGCGTCAACAACGATCTGCTCTCCTACCATCTCGATATTCGCGTTGATCCGGAAAAACAGTTCATCAGCGGCAAGAACTCGATCCGTTTTAAGATGCTGGCCGACGGCACGCGCATCCAGCTCGATCTTCACCCCGCGCTCGACGTGGACAAAATTCTTCTCGGCACGACGCAACTGAAATACGAACGCGATTCCGGTGCCGTGTTCGTGGATTTCCCGGAAACGCTGCACGCCGGGCAGGAATACACGATTGATTTTTATTACTCCGGACATCCGCTGCAGACCGCTCGCTTCGGCGGTTTCACGTTCGGAAAAGATCCCGCCGGCCGCCCTTGGATTTACACCGCCTGCGAAGACATCGGCGCCAGCGTCTGGTGGCCGAACAAAGACCAGTGGCGCGACGAAGTCGAGAACATGCAGATCAGCGTCGCAATCCCCAACGGACTGGTAGACGTTTCCAACGGAAAGTTCGCAAGCAAGACGGACCTGGGCGACGGCTACACGCGTTGGGACTGGCTGGTGCAATACCCCATCAACAATTACGACGTATCGCTGAACATCGGCGACTACGTGCACTTTTCAGATCAGCTCGGCGACCTGGCGCTGGATTTTTACGTGCTACCCGAAGACCTGGACAAGGCCAAGAAACAATTCGCGCAGGCCAAAGGTATGATCGAGGCCTACCAGCATTATTTCGGCGAGTATCCCTTCCAGAAAGACGGCTACAAACTCGTTCAAGTGCCGTACTCCGGCATGGAGCACCAGAGCGCGGTCACCTACGGCAATCACTTCACCAACGGCTACCTCGGTCGCGACTGGACTGGCGTCGGCGTGAGTCCGAAATTCGATTTCATTATCATTCACGAAAGCGGCCACGAATGGTTCGGCAACAGCGTCTCGGCGGCGGACCGCTCGGACATGTGGATCCACGAAGGCTGGACGACCTATCTGGAAGTTCTCTACGTCGAATACACTTTCGGTCACGAAGACGCGATCAAGTACGTCAACGGTTACAAACCCAAAGTGCAGAATCGCGAGCCGATCGTTGCGGAGCGCGGCGTCGCCGCCACTCCGCCGCAGGATATGTATTTCAAGGGCGCGCTATTTCTGAACACGCTGCGCAGCGTGATCAACGACGACGCTCGCTGGTTTGCACTGATCCACGATTTTTACCAACACTTCAAATATCAGAACATCATGACCGAGGACGTGGTGGCGTATTTCAATCAGCAAACCGGAATGAATCTAACGCCGCTCTTCGATCAGTACCTGCGCCACACCGCGATTCCCACCCTCGAGCTGAAATTCAACGAAGCGGACGGCACGGTGGACTATCGCTGGCAAGCGGACGAGCCGGATTTCGCCATGCCCATTCGCGTAGGAAAGCAAACCGACTGGCAGATCATTCAACCAACAACCTATTGGCAAACGATGAAAACGCCGCTGAAGAAGAACGAATTCGAGGTGGCGACGGATCTATATTTCACCAACGTTTCCAAGCAGTAGCGGACGGCTTGCCGAAGCGAACTTAGTGGCCGAGAAGCTTCTCGATCTTGCTTATATCCGCGTCCGCTTGTTCCATATATTTCTGCGCGTTTTGCACGTCGCCCTGTTGCAGCGCTCGTTGCGCGAGCACCAATTCATTGCGCGCCATCCGCTGTGGCACCGCGACGTCCATGCCCGGCTGCTGCGGCAGCGCCGCAATGCGCGCGTTCACTTTGTTGTCGCGCGCCTCAAGCTCGTCGAACTCCTCATGCTCCAGCGCTGCCAGTTGCGCAACGGATGCCACAGTCTTCCGCGCCGACTGCTCCGCTGCGCGATGGTCCGGCTGCATGGCTGAAGGCTGCTGCACGGCAGGCGCAGCGGGCGGCGGCACAACCGGTTGCGGCGTCTGCTGCTGCGACGAGGGATTCTGCACAGCTGGCGGTGCGGTAGCGTGCGGCTTCGCGCTCGCAACCACAACCGGTTTACTCGGCGCCGGATCCGCCGCAGGAACGGTTGGCATCGCGGGCAGCACCGGCGCAACGGGCACATCCGCTGCGCGCGTTTGCGCAGCGGAAGGCGGATTGTCCGCGGGCGCCGTGGTGGAGTTCTCGGACGGCCGCGAATCCATCCAGCGTTTCGCACCGAATCCCGCAGCAACCAACACCACCAGCACGGCCACAGCACTCAGAGCGACATACAGTCCGCGATGATTGCCGGCACTCGCCGGCGCTTGCGCCGGCCCGGCTGCGACAGCAACCGCTGCCGCTGGCACTTGTGGCTGCGGATACTGATGCGCCGAGCCTGAGAGCGGAATCGTCGGCGCGAGCGGCACTGAGGAAGGAGCGGGCGCAAACGGCGGCGCCGAAACGGGCTGCGCAGTGACGGGCCGAGCAGTCAGTGGTCTAGCAGTGACAGGCCGAGCGGTGATCGGCTGCTGCGCCACGGGCCGCGCCGTCACGGAACGCGGAGTGCTGGGCCTCGCGGGGTAAGGAGTCTGCTGGGCCGACATGTCAAGCGTAGACTCCGGAATCTCTGGCGCGAAGGGAGTCGGTTCGCCCAGAACAGGCGCGACGCAGCGCAGCGCCCCGCGCATCGCGTCGGCAGTCTGGAAACGCTGCGCCGGATTCTTGGCCATGGCCATCAGGATCAGCTGGTTCAGGCCAGGCGGAATATCCGCCTTCAAGTCAATCGGCGCGGTCGGCGGCACTTGCAGATGTGCTTGCATCACTTCGAAGTTGTTGTCGCTCACGTACGGGCGCTGTCCTGTGATCGTCTCGTACAACGAAACGCCAACGGAATAAAGATCGGAGCGGCCGTCAAGCGGTTCGCAGCGAACTTGCTCCGGCGACATGTAAGCGACGGAGCCAAGCGTCGTGCCGGTCATCGTGAGGCCCATATCGTTGCCGGAGCGCGCGATGCCGAAGTCCATCAGCTTAACGATGCCATAAGGCGCGAGCATGATGTTGGCAGGCTTGATGTCGCGATGCACGATGCGTTGTGAGTGCGCGCACGAGAGCGCTGCGAGCACTTGATCGAAGCAAGCGAGCGCATCGGCGTAGCGCATGTCACCTTGCTGCAGGCGCGAAGCCAGCGTTGTACCTTCGACGTACTCCATGATCATCACGAGTTGATTGCCGATGGTAAGCGCGGTGCGCAGCTCCGCGATATTAGGATGGTGCAGACTGGCGAGCACTTTAATCTCGCGCAAGAAACGATCCGCGAGTTCCTGCTGCTCGGAAAGATCGGGCAACAGAACTTTCATAGCTTCCACGCGGTCGGAAAGCGTATTGCGGACTTTGTATACCTTGCCCATTCCTCCGGCGCCGAGTGTGCCGAGGATGAGGTAGTCGCCTTTACGTGCGCCAGTGACGTCGTCAGTCATTTGGCCTCTGCCGGTCTGAGAGCGAATGCTAGCGGTAGCGCGAAAGCTGCGGACATTCTACGACATTTGCGCCCGCGTGAAAGAGCATGCTGAACGCGATCGCGTCATGGCGACGTTCGGTACGATTCGCCGGCGACTTGCCGCAAGCCAGTAGCAACTGCGCGATTTTCCGCGCTTGACACAGCCGCGCGGCGGGCCTATGTTCTTGCACAACGGCACATTATCCGAAGCGGAAGTTCTGGGAAGGAACGTCTGCACGTTTTGTGCTTGATCGCTCGTAAATGTACAGGCGTTGTTCCGATTTTCTTTCACGGCGCGGCAGGGTGTTCTCGGCGGCTCCGGAACAATGCTTTCAGCTTCGTACCATTTACAGCACGGTCGATGTGAGCGGCCGATTTCCCACGCCATGCCATTCCGACTGCGGCCGACGCTTGCGATATCGTGCCGAGCTTTTCAAAGGGCCCCCTGGCTGGAATCGACGCGCGTCGCGGAAATCTCGCGCGACGTGACGGTTTTTCTGATGCTTTTGCGCAATGCGAGTTGGAAGACCGCTCCGTGCCGAATCGGCTTGGCGGGTCGCGAATGGCAAGTCCTTTAGTTTCTTGGTAATACCGAGTTCGTCCGGCACCGGCTGGCGCGATGCTTGAAACAGTCGCAGAATGCGACCGACGACGTTCAGTGCGGCCGATTTGGTGAGGCAAGAAGTGGGGACGCTTTAGAGGGAACGCGTTAGGTAACTCCCAGAGAGCGCGCGTTGTCGGCAGTAGAGCCAAATACGGAATTTCACGTCTAGAGGAGAGTTACGATGAAATCGACTCGGCCCAGCATTAGCATCGTAGCAAGATGGCTGTTGATACTGAGCCTCCTGATCACGGTCCCCGGCTTGGCTAGGGGCCAGAAAAACAAAGGAGCGTCAGCCCCAGCGCCAAAGGCCGCTCCGGCGGCGCATCCGTCGGCCCCTGCCTCGCACCCCAGTGGCGGCGGCGCCTCGACGGCCAACCACGGCTCCACGACGACTGCCAGCCATGGCGCGACGACAACCACGGCGAACCATGGCACGACAACCACCACGGCCAACCACGGCGCGACGACAGCCAACCATGGCACGACGACCACCACGGCCAACCACGGCGCGACGACAGCCAACCATGGCACGACGACCACCACCGCCAATCACGGCGCTACGACGACTACCGCCAATAAGGGCACAACAACTACCACGGCGAACAAGGGAACGACGACCACCACGGCCAACAAAGGCACCACAACTACCACGGCCAATAAAGGCGCTACCACTACGACGGCGAACAAGGGTGCGACGACGACCACTGCTGGCAAAGGAGCGACGACGACCACGGCAGGCGGTAAGGGCGCGGCGACAACTACGGCTGGTGGTAAGGGCGCGGCGACGACCACGGCAGGCGGTAAGGGCACCACGGCTGCTGGCGGCAAGGGCGCGACGAACACGGCCGGCAAGGGCGGAACGACCGCCCACGCAGCACCTGCGAAAACCGTCACCACTAAGAGCGGCAATACGGCGCGAGTATCTAATGGACATGTTACTTCCATCCATACCGCGCATGGGGCAACGATCACTCGCGGCGCCCACGGAAGCACCAGGGTCGTGTCAGAGCGTCGGGGCGGCGGCCGGCTGGTGAACACCGGTCGGCACGGATACGGCTACGGCGAGCGCGGCTACCGGGGACGCGACGGGCACCGGTACATGGGTCGAACTTACTACCGCGGTGGCCACTACTACGCGTATGGATACCGCGGTGGCTACTACCATGGAGGCTACTACTACGGCTATGTGCCAGCCTATTACTACGGTCCAGCATTCTACGGCTGGGCCTACAATCCCTGGGCTGCGCCGGTGGTTTACTCCTGGGGCTGGGGCGGAGCGCCGTGGTACGGATACTACGGCTACTACTTCAATCCCTATCCGGCCTATGCGACCGCTGCATTGTGGATGACGGACTACGTAATCAGCCAGAACCTGCAGGCGGCGTACGAAGCGCAGGCAGCGGCGAATGCGAATGCCGCAGCGGCGCAAGGGCAAGCCGATGCCAGCGCACAGGGTTCCGGCGGCGGCGCGGTGGCGCTCACGCCGGAAGTGAAGCAGGCGATCGCGGACGAAGTGAAGGCCCAGCTGGCTGCGGAACAAGCAGCGGCGCAGGCACCCCAGCCCGCGGCAGCAGCGGCCGCACCGGCGGCAGATACCTCCGCCGATGCAAACCAGCCCGAAGAGGTCCCGGCGGCGCTAGATCCGAATCACCGGACGTTCATCGTCAGCGACGTGCTGAACGAGACGGGGCCGGACGGGGCGGACTGCTCGCTATCGGCCGGAGATGTGGTGACACGAATTGACGACACTCCGGACGCGAACAAGAACGTAAAGGTGCTGGTCAGCGCGAGCCAGAAATCCGACTGCGCGTCGGGTTCGCAAGTCGCGGTGTCCGTTGACGACCTGCAGGAAATGCACAACCACTTCCGCGAACAGCTGGATTCAGGACTCAAAACGCTGGCCGACAACCAAGGCAAGAACGGTTTGCCGCCAGCTCCTGACACCAAGACTAAGTCGAATCCCGATGGCCAGGTGAAGCCAGATACTTCGGTGAAAGACGAACTGGCAGCGCAGCAATCGGATGCGGATAAGGCCGAACAGGACGTGCAATCGGACCAGGCCGCGGCGCCGAGCGGTCAGGGCAACGACTAATACAAAGTAACGCTGGCGGTTACGGTACCAACAACGCAATGCCGTGAGCCGCCAAACAGGATCGGAGCGTCGGTGGCGAAAGCCACTGACGCTCGCGATTCAGCTCCTGAAAAATAAGAACGCAGACCCCGGGACTCACAATTTCCGATCAACACCGCAGGGCTTGCCATGCCCAAGGAGAAGTTATCAATGAAGGCCAGACTTCCGATTCGGATGCAAATTGCCGTCCTGGCGGTCGCGGGAATTTTTCCATGGTTCACGGCGGGAGCGCAGGGTTCGCTGCAGAGCCAACTGGAAGCAAAGTACAAAATCACGAAACCAACAGATGACAAGAGCGACATCGTCACCGCGGGCGCGGTATTGATCCTGCAGAAAGATAAGCTGCTGATGTACCCCACCTCGACGCAAATACCGCCGCAGAACACCTACAGCGGTGGCAGGCTCTCCGAGGGCGCCTATGGCGTGCATCAAAAAATGCAGAGTTTTGGCAGCATGATCGGGCATCCGCCGCCACAGACCGTGCAGGGGCGGCAATTTGTGACCGGAGAGAAATTTTGGGTGACGGGTATCGCCGTGCAGGCCGACGGCGTCGTGTTCACACTCTTCAGCGATCCTTATCAGGACGTTCGCTACTACTCGTTGCTCAAATTTGTTTATCCAAAAGGCACCACGCCCGGCACGGATCAGGTGCTAGCTACTGTCGCGGAAGTCTTGAAGGTGGACGCCGACGATTCTGCGAAGTCGGACGACAGCGGAAACCAACAGCAGGCGGCAGCAGGCGAGGCGAATCAGCAGCCCGCGGCAGCGGACGCTCCGGCTGCGGCGGACGCTCCCGCAGCTGCACCCGCGGCGCCGGCCGCTCCGCCAGCGACCGTGGAAATTGGCCAGACGCCGGACCAGGTAACTGCGATACTCGGGCAGCCGGACAAGATCCTTAACCTTGGCCCCAAACAGATCTATGTGTATAAGGACCTTAAAGTAACGTTCATGAAAGGCAAAGTTACCGACGCGCAGTAGGCCAAGGAGCTCGTTTATCTAGCTGCTTCCTCTCTCTGTACCCAATTGCTAAGCTCGCGCGTCAAACATAACGGCGGACGCGCGCCCACATTTTTTCGCGCAAACGCCTCAGGAGGAATTGCAATGATACGCATCGGAGTGTTGCTGCTGGCGGCGTTGGTCTTGGCGTCATTGGACGTCGCGCAGACCAGCACGCCGTCGAGCCCGGCGCTTCCGTCTATGAATATTCCGAGCAGTCAGGGCATTGTTGCGAAGCTCAACACGGATTTGGACGCGAGCAGGAATAAGCCAGGAGACATGGTGCAGGCCGAAGCTACCCGGGACCTCAAAGTCGGACGCGATGTATTGCTGAAGAGAGGGTCGGTCCTGACCGGTCATGTCACCCAGGTGCAGGCGTTTAGCAGTAGCTCCCCTTCGATGATCGTTATCGTTTTCGATCAAGTCGCGCCGAAGGGCGGATCTCCGGCGACGCTTAACGTGAAAATTCAAGCCCTGGCCCCGGCGCCTACTGTTTCTACGGATTCGTTACAGGACGGGCGAGGAATGGCGGCGACCAACATCAACTCGGCTGTCGCGGGCTCAGACAAGAGCGTAGGCAACGGGGGCGAGCTCATGGCCACAAACGTCGGTGTATACGGGATACGAGGAATGAGCCTGGCGTCATCGGTGGAAAACCAAAAGCAGTATTCGGCCGTGCAATCCTCTGTTGGCGACGTTAAGTTGAAGAAGGGAACGCAGTTAGTGTTCAAGGCTCCAGAGCAATAGAACAATGACAAGCTCGCATCGCTAGGAGTTCAGGGCCCTCTAGAATCCTCGAATAGCTTTATCTCGCGTGGTCAGCAACGCTGTGTCGTGGGGAAAATCCTCGTCAACATGACCAATTATTCGGTCCACATTCAGGTGGCCTGTCGCGGCGCCATCGGGAACTCCCGCGTCGGCTCTTTCTGCTCCCACACAAGCAGCGGTCGCTGGCATCCGAAAAATGGGATTTAGTACCAATATTCCAAAACACGTAGACAGCCAGTCCCTAGCGAAATACGTAGTTCCTCCATCTTGTTCCACATAAAGCACTTAATATTAATTCAGAGATGGCAATTCTCTTGCGTTGGGAGGGTGGGGGCAATTACGGATTTGAAGTCGTTACTTTGCATCGCGATAAAAATTTCCACCCCAACCATTTCCAAAGTAAGACGAAACGAGGAGAGAAAAATGCGATTGAAGCAGCCGCTTTGTATTCTTGCACTGCTTGCGTTGTTGCTGCCGTTCATGGCTGCCGCGCAAAGCGTGGTGACCGGCGGAATCACCGGCTCGGTCAGTGACCAATCCGGCGCAGTGATCGTCGGCGCGAAGGTAACGTTGACCAGTGCGACGACTGGGGAGGCGCAGGCCGTTACGTCATCCGCCAGCGGCGTTTACGGGTTTTCGCTGTTGAAGCCCGGACGCTACACCCTGACAATCACGCAGCAAGGGTTTAAGACGTCCGTAACGGGCGTTGATGTAGTCTTGGGGCAGATTGTTGCGGTGAACGTCAAGCTGGAAACCGGAAGCGTGAGCACCACGGTTGAAGTGACGACGCAAGCCGCGCAGCTGCAGACCGAAGACGCGAACATCACGACGACCTTCGACGCTCGCCAGATGACGGAAACACCGAATCCTGGTGGCGACGTTACTTACATCGCGAACTCCGCGCCGGGCATCGTGGCGAACAACTCCACGGTTGGCGGCTACGGGAACTTCAGCGCGTTTGGTCTGCCGGCCGATGCAAACCTGTTTACGGTGAACGGTAATGACTACAACGATCCCTTCCTGAACCTGAACAACACCGGCGCCAGCAACCTGCTGCTCGGCGGCAACGAAATGCAAGAAGTCGCCATCGTCGCCAACGGATATACGGGCCAGTACGGCCGGCAGGCGGGCGCACAGGTTGACTATTCAACGAAGTCCGGCGGCAACTCTTATCACGGCGACCTGGTTTATTACTGGACTGGCCGGGAATTGACCGCAAACGATCCGTTCAACAAGCTAGGTGAACGAGCCTCGGGCCAACCGAATACGCGACCGTTCGCAAATAATAACCAGTGGGCAGCTGCTTTCGGTGGTCCGATCAAGAAGGACAAGGCTTTCTTCTTCGTGAACACTGAGGGCATTCGTTACATTTTCGGATCGGTGCACGATGTGACCCTGATGACGCCCGCGTTTCAGAGCTACGTGTTGGGCAACGTGCCTCAGGACACAGCGACACAAGGCTTCTACACGAATGCTTTCGGGCTGTACAACGCCGCGCCGGGAATTAACAAGGCTGCTGTCAACCTCGGAACGGCGTTCGACGCCGTCAACAATCCCAATGGTCCGCTCGGGGGCTGCGCAGGTTTCAACTACAGTCCGACAACGAATTTGATTTCCGATCCAGTTACCGGCCTCCCGCTTCCACTGGCGTTTCAGCCAACGGCGGCGGATGGCTCCGGAGGCGGCGGTTGCACGGCGAGCTATACGCAGTCCGTTTCGAACGGTAACCATGAATGGTTGCTCAGCGGACGCGTGGATTATTCGTTTAGCGACCGCGACAAGATTTTCGGTCGGGTGAAGTTCGACCGCGGTGTGCAGCCGACCTACACGGACTCGGTCAATCCGGTATTCAATGACAATAGCGTCCAGCCTCAAAATGAAGGCCAATTGAACTACACGCACCTTTTCAGCCCGAACGTGGTGAACAACTTCATCGGGTCGGTGCTGTACTACGCGGCGGTCTTCGGCAATCCGGATCCGGCTGCGGCTCTGGCCCTGTTTCCAGGCAACCTCGCGTTCGTTGATGGTTCCTCTACCACGGCGCTGGGCACCGGTTCGGGAAACCCCGGTGGCTTTGCGGCCGGCTTCGCATATCCTCAAGGGCGGCACGTAACGCAGTGGCAGGTTATCGACGACCTCTCCGTCACGAAAGGAAATTCCACTTTCAAGATGGGAGTGAACTTCCGTCGGGACGACGTTAGCGACTATGCCGCTGAAACCCAGACGCAGTATCCTGGAATCAACACCTCGCTCGTGGGCTTTGCCAACGACCAGGTGTTCGTGCCCGGGATCGGCGGAAATATTCTTTACAACTTCACCGCCACACCGCGCCAACCACTTGCCTTCTACAGTTTTGGTTTGTATTTCCAGGATGAATGGCGGGTCAGCTCGAAGTTGAAACTCACCATGACCATGCGGGCGGATCGTAATTCGGGCGGCGTTTGCCAGCATAATTGCGCCACCCTACCGGTTTCGCCGTTCAGCAGCATGTCACATGGCGCGGATGTCCCGTACAATGCGGCATTCCCGGGCGGTTCTTTCCAGACGGGTTTGAAGAAAATTCTGCCGGACGTCGAGTCGGTTGTATTTGAACCCCGATTTGGATTTGCCTGGACCCCGCTCGGCGACAAAACTGTAATCCGCGGCGGCGTTGGTCTCTTTACCGACCTTTATCCCGGCGAAATCCTGGGCAACTACACCACAAACTTCCCAGTCGTGAATCCGTGGAACGTGGCGGCGGGCACCTTGGCGTTTGACCTGCAGCCAAACGGGTCAACGGCCTTCCCCACCAGCGGCGTCAACGTCGTGCAACAGTGCAACGACGTTTTCGGGTCGAACTTTACTAACGGTGGAAACCTGAATACCTACGCAGCTGCCGCCAGCGGAATCAACGGCGGTTGCATTTCGCCGGCGACGGGTCAGCTGATCGTTCCGAACGTGGCTGATACCGCGGGCAAGATTCTGAACCCGAAGTACGTTGAATGGAATTTCGAAATTCAGCGTGCTCTTACTCGCAGCACCTCGGTGTCCGTCAACTACGTCGGCAATCACGGCTATGACGAACTGATGGAGAACCCGTTCCTGAATTCCTACTGCGACCCGGTTAACTGCTCCGGGACCGGACCTACCGGAGCGGGCTTTGTTAATTCAGGCCTGCCGTCCGTCGCGCCCGATCCGCGTGTCGCTAACGTTCTGCAACTGACGAATGCCGGCCATTCCAACTACAATGGCATCACTGTCTCGATTATGGAGAATGATTGGCACGGGCTATCGGGACGCTTCAATTATTCGTACTCCCACTCGCTCGATGCCAATTCGAATGGCGGCATCAACCCGTTCAGCGTCATCAACAGCGTCCTCAACCAGGTCAATCCGTTCAACCCCAATGCCGGATACTCCTCCTCGGATAACGATATCCGCCACAACATCAGCGCAAATTACATTTATGCGCTGCCGTTCAAGTCGGAAAATCATCTGACGAATCTGGCGCTTGCTGGTTGGCAGATTTCGGGAAATGTCTTCTTTCACACGGGCTTCCCGTTCAGCATTCTCGACGGAGGCACCTTGCAGGCCTTCCAAACCGACAACCTGGCGGGTGCTACAATCATCGCGCAACCGTCCTCGACATTCACGCAGCGGAATTTCTCGAACAGCAACCCCTGCGCAGTCGGCTTGGTCACCGGATTCACTTGTTTCGGATCCGGCGCCAACAGCCTCGCTCCATCGACCAATTTCACGGGCGGTTTGGGGCGGAACGCCTTCGAAGGGCCGGGCTTCTTCGGGATGGATTTCAGCATCCGCAAGACGTTCGATCTGACCGAACGCTTCAAGTTCCAACTCGGGTTCAACGCGTATAACGTGCTGAACCACCTGAACTACGGCACGGCGTCGGCGAACACCAGCGGCGCAGTGGGCCCGTTCGGAAACACCATCTTCACCTCTACCATGCCGACGTCTCCTTACGGAGCGTTCGCAGCGGCAGCCACGGACCAGAGGATTTGCCAGATTCAGGGCAAGTTCATCTTCTAAGCTCCCGTTCCGGAGTTTGCAGCAAAAAGGGCGGCCCTTCGGGGCCGCCCTTTTTTAGTGTGCCGAGCATGTTCGGTCGCTTGGAGGTGAAAGTCCTCTACCCATCCTGATGGAGGAGAAGGGTTAGCGAAGCGCAAGGGCCGAACCGTGATGCGAAGTCTGAAAGAAGCGCGGAGCAAACAGGCGAGCCAATGAACAAGAACTGGATATGAGGCAGGCAGTGTTCGGGCGAGCTGGGCAATGGCAGCGAAGCCCTAATCCATCAAGGGCGCTGAATACAAATCCAGCGGTTGCGCGTCGGGGGCGGTCGAACTTACCTCGGGAGATCTGCTACCGGTCTGGAATTCCAGACTGAGGAACGGGAAATCGTTTCTGACCCGGTGGCAGAAGCCAGCAGAGGCGTGGTAAGTGCGCAAGCAGTGAAGGCCGAGCCGACCCCGCAACGGGATAAAGGGAGCGATGAGTGCGCGGCGCGACTCAACCACCGACAAGCGGCAGAAAAACCAGTATCGTCTGGCCTTCCCGGGGGAGAGTAGGAGTGCAGCCCCGAGGGCCTTCGCGGGAGGGACCGAATCGGAGTTGGCGGAGCGTAGAGCAGAAAGTCCGACTACCGAGCAGCGGATGGAAGAAGTCTGCGAGCGAGAAAACTGCAAGCAGGCGCTACGACGAGTGAAAGAAAATGGCTCTGTCCAACGCTTACTTCGCCTCGCTCGGGCTTCCCGAGCACACGGCTCATGGTCAGTCTAACCCGCCGAACCGCCGGATGCGGAGCTGCATGTCCGGTGTGTGGAAGGAGCGAGCGGGCGACCGCTCCGCCTATGCCGATTGGCTGGCACATTTCCGGGTCGAGCTACGACGGCGTGAAATTGCGTGCGGGACGCGATGGCGGGGCGGTTTCGGAGCTTCGGTGATTGATTGGAAGGTGAGGCCTGCGGTGAATGGTTACGGCCGTCTAAGACTGCCGCTACTTCGTTGTCGAGTCTCCCGCCGCAGCTGGCTTCCCATCTCCGATCTTCTGCGCAACCTGTGTGCGGAGTTCTTTGGCGCGCACGCCAGCCGGACTATCAGGATCGAGCTTGATATAGGCGTCGAGATCCTGCAAAAGCGCGGGGTAATTCTTTTCGTTTAGATGCACGTTCGAGAGCAGCCGGTAAACCAGCGGGGAAGCCGGAGCCAGTGAGCGGGCCTGCTCAGCGGCTTTCCCTGCGTCGGCGAAATTCTTTTGATTGAGCAAAACCCTGCCCAGTTCGTAGTATCCCAGCCAGAAGTTAGGGCTCAATTCGATGCCGCGGCGGATTTCCCTTTCGCCTTCTGCCGGATTTCCCGAATTTACCAGCAGAGCACCAAGGCCGACCGCCGCCTCACCATATTTGCTCCCGCTAATATCGATTGACTGGCGAAACGCCTTTTCCGCTTCGACAGAGTTGCCCAGGGACACGTAGGCCATCGCCGTCTGGTAATACGCTTCGTAGTAGCCGGGAGCGATTGCGATCGCTTGCTGCAGGTCTTGCAGGCCGCCCTGAGGATTCTTGTTCTGGTAGATCTTTTTCTCGCCGGATGTAAGCAAGTCGCGTGCCTTCTCCGGCATGGACATCTCGTGGGTGGAAACTCTCGATGCGGAGGCTGGCGCGGGGGAAGCGTCGGGGAGAGGCTTTAGGTACACGGACATCCCGCGGTCGGACCCAAAGCTCAAGTCCACATGGATGTCCTGTGATTGAAAGCCGTTAGCGCTGATCGAGAGAATATAAGTCGAGCGATTAATATATCGAAAAAAGAATTCTCCGGAGTCATTTGCAACCGTTTCCGCCACCTGGTTGCCGCCGCTGTCGCACAAGCGCACGGACGCCTGCGTAACCCGTTGATTGTGGGATTCGGAAAAAACAGTGCCGGTGACAGTAACGGTGTTGGTGGAACCCGCCACGCCGCGCTGTGCCAACGTCTGATGGGGGAGCAGCACAAAACAGCAAAGACTGAGAGCAAATGGAGCGAGTCGCGTCATAGGACTCTTCACCCAGCTGGTTGAGACAAATCATACCACTTCCATGCAGCGGCGGCGCATGCTTTTGAAGTTGCGGCGAGGATTTGGCGGACTACTCGCGCTGAACAGGCACGCGCAGCAAAGCCTGCAATTTCTCGCCCGCCGCCTTATCGCTGGACGAGGTCCTTCAGCGCTGGCGCGAACGGGGCACGCGCAATGCCGTGTTCGGTGATGATGGCAGTGATGTAGCGGTGGGGGGTTACATCGAAGGCGATGTGCGCGGCGCGGACGTCCGGCGCGGTGCGGACGCCTGCTGCGTGCGTCACCTCTGCTGGCGAGCGCTCTTCGATCGGAATTCCATCACCTGTGGGAAGCGAGAGATCAATGGTGGAGACGGGGGCCGCGACGTAGAACGGAACATTATTCTCCTTGGCCAGGACTGCGATTCCGTAGGTGCCGATTTTGTTGGCGGTGTCGCCGTTGGCGGCGATGCGGTCAGCGCCCACTACTACCGCGCCCACTCCGCCGCTCCTCAAAAAGTGGCCGACCATGTTATCGGTGATAAGCGTCAGCGGAATGCCTTCTTCGTGGAGTTCCCATGCGGTTAAGCGCGATCCCTGAAGATACGGGCGCGTCTCCGGAACCAGAACTTCGATCTGGTTGCCCGCTTCGACGGCCACGCGGATCACACCCAGCGCGGTGCCGATTCCGCCCGTGGCCAGCGCGCCGGCGTTGCATTGAGTCATTACGCGGCCCGATTTCGGCATGAGCGCGGCGCCAAATTTTCCGATGCAGCGATCACCGGCGCGACGCTCTTCGTGCACCAGCAGCGCTTCCTGCACCATTGCAGCGCGAATTGCTTCCAGGTCGGCCGCGCCATTCCGCGATGCGGCGAGCGCCAGTTCCTCGAAGCGACGCTTCATGCGTGCGATAGCCCAGAACAGATCCACGGCGGTAGGACGCGTGTGCGCGAGGGTTTCACAGATGATGGGCAATTCCGCACGCAGATCTTCCAGCGTTTTGGCTTCGCAATGCTGCACGCCCAGCGCGATGCCCATGGCCGCGGCCACCCCAATCGCCGGCGCACCGCGAATGATCATTGTTTTGATGGCTTTTGCGACGTCGCGGTAATCCGTGTAGGTGTGATGCACCACCTCTGACGGCAGCCTCAGCTGATCAAGCATGACGACGCCTGCCGCAGTCCACCGAATGGGTTCAACTGTATGCAACGCGTTCGTCTCCGTTACTGGTCTGTGCCCGATGCTGCGCACAAATTTCTATTGTAGCTGATTTTCGGGGCTTCTTGCAGGGTCTTGGCGGAGGCCGAGGCGGCCTCGATCACGGCGCGGCGGGGAAATGTCGGAAACCGTGCGATGCCACCAGAAAGCTCAGCAACAAAAATGAATTGTAGCTGACGTGGAGCAAATAGCTGGCGAGGACGGTGCCGGTTCTGGCGCGGGCATACGTGAAAACGATCCCGACAAAAATCAGCAAGCCGACCTGTGGCCAACTGTTGCCCAATTGCGCGGAATGCAACAGGCCGAATATCGTGCCCGTGAAAAGAATGCCGACCGGCACGCCGAAGCTCCGCGCAGCGACGGGATAGATGTATCCGCGAAAAATCGTTTCTTCGAACAGAGGGGCGAGCGTGACGCTCATAGTGAGGAGCAGGATTGCGGTGCGGCGATCTTGCAGGAACTGTTCGATGGGCAGCTTGGTCTTGGCGGTGAAGAATGACGACGAAGCAGCGACTACCAGCGAAAGCAAAAAACCCGAGAGTATCAATCCGAGATACGCAGCACTGTGCGGCGTCTGGCCGGTCCGGAGACTCCGCCAGCCGAGCGTGCGCCAGGCAGGCAAGTTGAAACGCAAGCGCATTTGGGCGGCAAGATACGCGAGCAGAACCACGGAGACCAAGCACGTGGCGATGATCGAAAGCAGGCTTTGATCCACGATGGAATGTTTGATCTGGGCCATGGTGATGCCCGTAGCCATGAAAGCAGTGAGCACCAGCACGCTCGACAGCACAAGTCCGACGAAGCCGATTACCACGAGCAATAGCAAATCCCACCAGCCCCATGGGACACGCAGATCGTCCGGGACGTGCCGCAGGGCGGGGCCCAGGTAACCGGGTGTGACGGACGCCTCGAAACGGGTGCTGGGCGGCTCAGGCGTCGGCTCTGGAGAGCGCGCGGCGTGCGACTGCGGAAGATTGTTATCGTCCAATGTCATTCGAGAGCGATGTCGCTCATCCTGGGTTCACTATACTTCATTTGCGGCGGCGCGAAAAAGCGCGAGCCCGAAATGCTTTGCGTCTGCTATTGTTCGGTCAGGTGTCTTTTGTTACCGCCATTGGCGCCATGGGAACTCGTGCCGTTGCCGTTCAGCGCGCGGGCGAGAATTTGTCCGGTGTAGGATTTTTTCACGCGCGCCACTTGTTCGGGTGAACCTTGCGCGACGATGCGCCCACCTTCTTCGCCGCCTTCCGGCCCGAGATCAATGATCCAGTCGGCTTGTTTGATGACGTCGAGATTATGTTCGATGATTAGGACCGTGTTGCCGAGAGTAACCAGGCGATTGAGCACATCAAGAAGTTTTTTGACGTCGTCAAAATGCAGCCCGGTCGTGGGCTCGTCGAGAATGTAAAGCGTGCGGCCCGTCTGGCGCTTGGAGAGCTCGCGCGCGAGTTTAGTGCGCTGCGCCTCACCACCAGAAATGGTGGTGGCGGATTGGCCGAGCTGCACGTAGCCGAGGCCGACGTCCACCAGCGTCTGGAGTTTTATCTGAATGGCCGGGATATTTTCCAAGACTCTTAGAGCTTCTTCGATCGGCAGATCGAGGAGATCGGAAATGGAAAGGCCTTTGTAACGCACCGCGAGGGTTTCGGCGTTGTACCGTTTGCCGCGGCAAACTTCGCAAGTCACGTACACGTCGGGCAGGAAATTCATTTCGATGCGGCGCTGGCCGTCACCCTGGCAGGCCTCGCAGCGTCCGCCTTTTACATTGAAGCTGAAACGCCCGGGCCGGTAGCCGCGCTCGCGGGACTCCGGAAGCATGGCGTAAAGTTCGCGGATGGGCGCGAAAACGCCGGTGTAGGTGGCGGGATTGGAGCGCGGCGTGCGCCCGATCGGCGCCTGGTCAATCTGCACGACCTTGTCAATGTGCTCGACGCCGGTAATGGCGCGATGCGCGCCGGGTTTTTCCATCGAGCGATAAAGTTTCGCGGCGAGCGCGCGGTAGAGAATATCGTTGATGAGCGTGGATTTTCCGGAGCCGGAAACGCCAGTGACGACGGTCATGAGGCCGAGGGGCAGCGTGACATCAATATTTTTCAGGTTGTGGCCGTGAGCGCCGAGAATCGCGATGGATTTTCCGTTGGGGCTGCGGCGCGTTTCGGGCACGGCGATTTTCATTTGGCCTGAAAGATATTGGCCGGTGAGCGATGCGGTATTGGCGGCGATTTCTGCAGGCGCGCCGGCCGCGACCAGATATCCACCCGCTTTTCCGGCGCCGGGGCCCAGGTCAACCACGTAATTCGCGCGGCGAATGGTTTCTTCGTCGTGCTCTACGACCAGAACCGTGTTGCCCAGGTCGCGCAAGGTTTCCAGAGTATTGAGCAGGCGGCCATTGTCGCGCGCGTGCAAGCCAATGGAAGGTTCATCGAGCACGTAGAGCACGCCGCGCAGGCGCGATCCGATTTGAGTCGCGAGGCGGATGCGCTGGGCTTCGCCGCCGGAAAGTGTGGCGGCCGAACGGTCCAGCGTGAGGTAGCCGAGGCCGACGTTGAGAAGAAATTCCAGCCGCTCTGCGATTTCGGTGAGCGGACGGCCAGCAATTTTGTGCTGGCGCAGCGTGAGCTTGGCGCGGATTTTATCCACGGCGGCGCGCGCGGCGGTGAGCGGCAGCTCGGTGAAATCGGCGATCGAGAGGCCCGCAATTTTCACAGCAAGGCTTTCGGGGCGCAGGCGACGCTCGCTGCACGCGGTACACGGGGCGGGTGACATGTACTGTGTGAGCCACTCGCGGTAATTGTCGGACTTCGATTCTTCGAGATTGGATTCCAGGTGCGCCAGCAGGCCCGGGAAGTTGAATTCCTTGGCGTTTTTGCCGTCGGCGGGATTGCCGTGGAGAATCAGATTCTGTGTCTTGCGCGAAAGTTGTTCGAAGGGCGTGTCCAGATCGAATTTGTAGGCCACGGCGGCCAGTCGCAGCGTGCGCTGTAAGTAGGTGGAGCCGGAACCGGGGCCCAGGCCGCCTTCGAACAGGGGCTTGGTCCAATCCACAATCACTTTGGAAGGATCGAAGTCGTACTTCGAACCCAGGCCGTGGCATTCGGGGCAAGCGCCGTAGGGCGAATTGAAGCTGAAGGAACGCGGTTCGAGTTGCGGAACGGAGATCCCGCAGTCGGGACACGCAAGTTTCTCGGAATAGACGTGCTCTTCACCACCGACGATTACAATGGTGACTAGGCCGCCGGTGAGTTTCAGCGCGGTTTCAACAGATTGCTCCAGGCGCTGCGCGATACCATTTTTCAGCAGCAGGCGGTCCACGACGATTTCGATGGTGTGATTCTTGCGGCGATCAAGCGGAATCGGTTCATCGAGATTGACCAGGTCGCCATCCACGCGCGCGCGGACGTAGCCTTCCTTCGCGTATTTTTCCAGTTCCTTCTTGTATTCGCCCTTGCGCCCGCGAACCACTGGCGCAAGCACCATGATGCGGTCGTCCGGCTTCAGCGCCAGAACTGACTGCACAATCTGTTCGGTGGACTGGCGCGTAATGGGCTTGCCGCAGTTCGGGCAGTGCGGCGAACCAATGGCGCTGTAAACAACGCGCAGGTAATCGTAAATTTCCGTGATGGTGCCAACGGTGGACCGCGGCGAGCGCGTGGTGGTTTTCTGTTCGATCGCGATGGAAGGCGAAAGGCCTTCGACGGAATCAACGTCAGGCCTTTCCATCTGATCGAGGAACTGGCGCGCGTACGCTGAAAGAGATTCCACGTAACGGCGCTGGCCTTCGGCGTACAGAGTATCGAAAGCGAGCGAGGATTTGCCCGAACCAGAAAGCCCCGTGATCACCGTCAGCGTATTGCGGGGGATTTCCAGATGAATATTCTTCAGGTTGTGCTGCCGGGCTCCCCGGATAACGATTTTTTTCAGGCCCATGTTGGGATGGAATGCTCCCTACAGGATGCAGCGTCATACACTGGGTAAAATGCGCCCAGTGTAATCTATCAACATAGCAAGACGGGCACGGCGCGGTCAAGCAGCGGCCCACGCACGAAAATAAATCGAACCGACCTGAGACGACGGTCCCCCTAGGGGGGAAAATTTGCCCTGGGCCTTGGATTTTTTACCCGGGGGCGAAAGTCTGAAAGCCTGTGTTTTCAACAGCTTGAGTTTGGTTAACCGCGTGCGATGAATATCGCTGTCAGAGGGAAGGAAAGCCGAGGATCCCTTTAGGGGATTGAGGGCTGGGCCGGCTTCCTTCCCTCGGCCTCTCCCGTCAAATTCATAAATTTTATACGGGCCTAAGACCGCGGGGAGTCTTCATTCTGCTGGGGCGGTTGTGGTTGCTGCGTCCTCTATCCTCTGCGAAATCCAATCCATTCAAAAATGCGTGGGAAGAAAAATTCCATTCCCGTTTACAATCTAGGAACGGCTGGGGCGTGGTCCAATTGGTAGGACACCTCACTGTTAATGAGGACGGTGTTGGTTCGAGTCCAACCGCCCCAGCCAATCCTTCCCCTTGAATAAAAAGTAGTTGCCTTGCTCGACGCTTCCGTGTCCCCGGCGTGTACCTCACATGTAAGCGATTTGAATGTAGGAAATCGATTCCTCTCTCTCCCGCGTACATTCATTTGATTGCATAACAATGTCGGCCCCCTCGACTCGAGTGGGCTTTTGTTGATACGCTCGGGAAGACGGAGCCGGAATTCGGTTCGCACGCGGGACAGCTCGGTACCGGACATGGCGCGCAGTAAGACGCCGGCGACTTGAATGGGCATCCCGCTCCCTCGCGAGAGGGAGTCCGAATTACTAATCATGGTCTGAAGTTTATGATCGAAGAGATGTATGGGTCGGACGGAAGCCGACCGCTAGATTACGAACGAGCCGAAGTCATCAAGGCCGACAAGAAAGACCACCCAGCAAGCGGAAGAAAAAACCCTTTTAAGTGATGGGAGGGGTCTGCTCAAAAATTGTTTGACAGGGCCGACATTGTTCGAGATGTCCGGTTTCGGCGGTGATCAGGGCATTACCGTACAAGACACGGCCATCGCAGATTCGTAGGACGTGTGGTTCACCAATCGCTCACGGATGCTTAGCGCCCATCTTCAGCGATTGAGAAAGTGCAGCAAGACAACGAGAGCGCCCGCAATCGGCCCAATTATCAAAGCTGCTTTGGTCCACCACGCTAGTTCGTTCCAAGTTGGACGACCTTTGGCTGCAAACATGGATTCCTCATCAACAACCACGCAGCAGAGAAATGCCGCCCGCCATTTGAACGCTGGTATACGACATTACCGCAACAATTGGAAGTCTCTTGTAGCGTCCATAAAACTAAGCGCACGATGTCATGTGAATATTGCCAAAGAGTCGCGCAACCGGACATCTTCGTCGCGTTACCGGTAACTTGGGTGCTGGAACCCACGTTGGCGGTAACAGCGCTAATCAGTGTAAACTCTGGTTCGCCTTCCAGCTGCGAACCGAGTAATTCACGCCAACTGCCCGGATATCCGTTGTAATGTTCTTCTGTGCAAAGTCAGTCACACTTGTTCCACTTCGGCCTTTTGGTCTTGCTGACGGCATTCTTTGGCGCAAGCGCGCAGCGCTACGTTGAACGCGAGATCAAGATTCCATGGGTATCGGCATCCCCTGGTGGTCTCGATGCGCTGCTGGTTTACGCGGAACTGCCAGGGAAGCATCCCCTGATCGTCATAACGCACGGATCCTCCCGCAAGTCGGAGGAGCACGCCCGGGTGACGCCCTGGCAGGAGCTTCCTCAAGCGCTATGGTTTGCCCGCCGAGGATGGATCGCTCTTGTTGTTGTGCGTCGCGGCTACGGAGGATCCGGCGGCGAGCAGGATGGTCGCCACGGCGGACGCTGCCCACAAACCGATTACGAGAGGGCTGGAGATTACTCAGCCGAGGACCTGCGCATTGCCATTGATTATGCGCGCAATCTACCAGAGGTAGATGCCACGCACATTATCGCGATGGGTGTTTCAACTGGAGGATTCGCAACTGTCGCCCTCACCGCCAAGGCTCCTCCTGGCCTGGTGGCTGCGATTAGCTTTGCAGGAGGGCGAGGTTCTCAAGCGGAACACGATGTGTGCAATTCTGGTGATCTGCTGCGCGCATACCGCGATTTCGGGAAACATTCGCGGACGCCGATGCTCTGGATCTACGCGCAGAATGACAAGTTTTTCTGGCCCGAGTTGGCGCAAAAGTTCGACGCAGCGTTTCGTTCACAGGGAGGTCAGGACCAGTTCGTACTTGCGCCTCCCATCGGAGAAGACGGGCACTCGCTTTTCCGTCACGTTGAGGCTTGGTCCTCTACGGTTGATAACTTTCTTAAGGCACAAAATTTGGTGACGCTGGCAGAACCGCTGCCTGAGATTACCCCGCCCAACGTTCCGCCTCCCGCCGGACTGAGCGAAGAGGGGCTGCACGATTTTCAGAGTTACTTGCTGCTTGGGCCGCACAAAGCCTTCGCCACATCTCAGCACTCATTCGGCGTCTCCGCCGCACAGATGACGGTAGACGAGGCGCGTAAGAAGGCTCTGGAGAACTGCAAGCATGCGGCTCAAAACACGGAAGCATGCGCGGTAGTGTCCATCGATAACGCTAACGTGCAACAGTAAAGGTGTTCACCTCACTGCCGAGGCTTAACTCCTGATTTGTCGCGTGACCGGACATGTCCCGTAGAAGCTGTGAAAAAACCCAACCCGAGAAATAGCTTTGGAAACTTTTCTCAATTAGAAGCGCTGTGAGCGATTATTCGGACATCGCTAGACGTTTTCCTTGTCCAAAAAATGTGCAAAAAACAAGGCAAATGAGTTTTTTCACGGCTTCCGTACTAGAACTTCACTTCTTCGGTAAGCGCGATTACCAGGCATCTGGATTTACTTGTGAGTTGCCCGCAATCCATCGAAAGTCGATCTCAAGCACGGAGGTCACTTCCTACAAGCCGACTAGGACTTCTCGTTACCTATCTTGATTGCGACATGTGGTTCGTTTGGCCCCTGAAGCATTTGGGCAAGACGAGCGGGCAGAGAAGGTCGTCCGTTCAAATCAAGCCACCGCTAAAGACTCTGCCTGGATTTCACTTTCGAGGTTGCCCGTTCCGTCCAGAATCGCCGCCAACCTGAATCCTCACTTCCGGCTTCACACCGAACTTTCACCCGCAGACACTTTCTTGTTGGCCTTCTTTTTGGTGAGCTTGATTCGAAGCGCCTCTGGCTGCGCAGACGTAGAAACAGCCATTAACCACGCGTCGAGCCCGAATTCAATTCCGCTTGCAGGTTTGCGCTCGCCGAGCACTCGAGCAGCTTCTAACGCCACGGCTCCGTGTAAGAACGCCCAAAGCGCGACGGACGCCTCCGCAGCGCGGGCCGGCCCGGCGATTCGTTTCACCTGCTCGACAGTAAACGCCCAGAGGCTTAGGTGTGAGGTCGCATCGTGCCCTGGCGCTTGGAGACTCATCATCACCTCGTAGAGGTGACGGTTCTCCCTTGCGAACTTTATGTAAGCAGATGACATTTTGCGGATTGCGGGAACGGGTTCGCGCCCGCTAGCTGCCTTCCTCAGCGCCAGTTCCAGTTGCCGGGCAGCTTCGTTTGCTAGCGCATCTTCCAGGGCTGAGCGATCGGAAAAGTAACGGTAGATTGCATTGGGCGCGAGGCCGAGGGATGCAGCGATCTTCCGTAGGGATAACTCGCGGATGCCCCCATGGGCCAGATCCCTGACGGTAGCTGAAAGGATGGTTTGACGGTCTGTTTTCGAAGGATACGGCATACGGAACACTGTACACCTTGACACCTGTCAAAGGGAAGGTGTACAGTGAACATATTGAAGATGGACAGTGACCATCTTAGGAGATATTCGATGCCGAACAGCAAAGATGTCGTAGTCACCGGAGTTTCCACCGGAATTGGTTGGGGAACCACGAAGGTGCTTATTGCAAAGGGATTTCGCGTGTTCGGTTCTGTACGCAAGCAGGCTGACGCCGATCGTTTGCAAAAAGAGTTCGCTAACGGCTTCGTGCCTCTCCTGATGGACATTACGGACGCCGACGCTGTACATCAAGCAGCCCAGAAAGTCGGCTCCATGATAGGCGACAGGAATCTGGTTGGCCTGGTCAACAACGCAGGAATCGTGGTGAGTGGGCCACTGCTTTATCTACGGCCCAGCGAGTACAGGCGGCAGTTGGAAGTCAACATGATCTCCCCGCTTGTCGTAATCCAAGCCTTCGCTCCCCTGTTGGGAACGGATAAGAAGAGACAGGGCGCCGCCGGCCGCATCGTGAACGTTAGCTCTACCGTCGCAAAAGTTGCTATCCCGCTTCTCGGTGCTTATAGCTCCTCCAAATCTGGTCTCGAAGGAATGTCGGACGCGCTGCGGCGAGAACTGATGTTATTTGGCATCGACGTCATAATCATTGGACCGGGCACCGTGAATACGGCGATGTACGACAAGGGCGAAAAAGAAGATCTGAGTGAGTTCAAACAGACCGAGTATTGGGAGGCGGTGCAGAACTTCCAGAAGTTCATCATCGCCGAAGCACGTAATAACGGCTTATCCCCTGAGCGTCTGGGCGAGGCTGTCCACGTGGCACTCAGCACGGCGAAACCGAAGGCACGCTACGCGGTCGTTCCGCAACGCTTCAAGAACTGGACCGTGCCCAGACTTCTTACTTCAAGGATGCTCGACGCGCAGCTCGCAAAGATGCTCGGACTCACAAAGACGTAGCCTCCGCGCGTACTTGTAGGAGGAGGACGGTCTACCAGTGGCGTGGAACAGGTTCTACTCACGGGCTTTTTTGTTTTGGGTGGCTTGATCGCGTGATCCCAACGCCTCGCGGCTCCAAATCGGTACGCGAAACAGTGTGTGAACGAGTGCCAGGTTCAGCTATGCGAGCCTGCGACAAAGCCTTCATTGCGTGCGGTGTGGTCTCTCGAGAGTTTGAGGAATGCCAAGACCATTCGTATCAGGATTTTGCTCAAGACCCGTAATCGACATTCCATCGAACACAAAGTACACCTGTCGAAACCTCTTCTTCTTGCTCCTGATGACCGGAAAGGTTTCCGGCCCGACTTTCATGACCTTCGAATCGTGAACCAGGACTTGACTCCAAACATCAATCAAAACCTCCGAAAGCTCCGACATACTGCCTCAATTGCGATGTTGATATTCGAAGGCGCGGCGATCCACATCGTCTGCCAACTCGTCAACCAGCGCGCGGCACGATGGGCACAGCTTGTTGCCTCGGTTTTGTTGCGCACGACCTTATCCACGTTCTGCGTTAGTGCCGAAAACTATTCCGCGTCTTTTCACAACGCGCCCGTATCAGGGCAGCGACCGCCGCGGCGACGGGATGTCCAAGGTCCATTTTTCCGAGAGCGGCGATGACAATCTCGGCCAGTTCGGGAACGCGCTGTTTCACCAAAGGCTTGCCGAGGGCCGCCTCATCCGCCAGCTGCTCGAAATTTTTTGGCAGGACTTTTTCCGAGGAATATTCGCCTCCGATTTTCATGGCCATGTTTTGACTCAGTTCCGGGTAGTAGACGGTGCTGACAATGTCGTATAGGGGAGCCAGCCTGATCTCTACGTTCCCGGTGCCAACGCCGTGATAGAGCAGAGAAAAGTTCTTGCCGTGCGCGTCGTTGTTGCCGACAAAGTAGTTGTAGATGACGGCGTCCAGGAAGCGCGCGAGATCGACGACGGGTGCGCCTGAGACTTGACGCAACAGGCTGAAACATTGTTTGAGGGACGGACCGCCCTCTTTCTGGTATTTCGTTTCAGAGACGATGCCCTGCGCCTGGCAGAAATCCTCCTGGTGGAGCCGGTCGAGCGCGGGCGCCCCGCCGCCGGCCGTCTGCCGATGTGTCCGGTCATAGCGCTCTACCAGCAGATAATCGACGCTGTCGACGCTTCGCGCCTCGGCCCTGGCCGCCGGAAGCCCGGCGGCTGCGGCCAGCTTCATGCACAGCGCTTCGTTGAAGACGACGCCGTTGAATCGTTCGACCGCGGGTTTGAGAATATGCGTACTGGGTGCGCCGCCGAGCGGCAGAGAAATGTCATTGCCTTCGATGCGGACGGCGACTTTGTCTTGTGCTCCTGCAAGCGAAAGACGTATTCCCTCATCGCCCGCCAGAAGCGGGCGTTTCGGAAGTTCCCTGAGAATTGCCGCAAGTTCGTCCGGAGAGAGCTTGCGATAGCCGTAATGTTGTTCCGGCAGTTTTTCGCCCGCCGAAATAAAAGTGACGGCCCCCGCGCACTCGCCGCCGATCTGCTCCAGCATGGCGTGATCGTTGCGCGCGCTGATGCCGAGATTCCGGGCGATGATTTCGCGTTTGGTCTCTTCGGGCAGGATTCCGCCGAAGAAGCCCCGGCATTCATTGCGCGAGAAGCGCTCTTTCCTTAGGGGTAGCGATTGCGACAGCGCCGTCGCACCGGGCTCGTTCAGCCAGCTCTCCGCATAGTTGAAGGCCATCTGGCCGCCGTCATCCTGGACGAGCTGGCCGGTGAGTTCGTCGTGGAGGTAAACATCGAGCGTTCTTGCCATGCGCTACTCTTCCTTTGCCGGCGCCGGCGGCCTCAGGCTGAGCTTGATCCCCAGCGTGTGCAGGATCGTCAGCGCTTTTCCGATCTCGCAGGTTTCCTTGCCTTTTTCGAGGTCAATCACGAAGCGCAGCCCCGTTCCCGAGGTCAGCGCGAGGGCTCTCTGCGTCACACCGAGTTTCTTGCGCGTGTCGCGGATGAGCTGGCCGATCTGCTGGGTCGTGTATTTCAAGTGGCCTCCGTCCAAATGTTACCGTACGGGAATATTATCTGCTTTCCGGCCCAGAATCAACAAGATGTTACCGTACGGGAATGTTTATCGGAAATGCCGCCCAAACGGCCAGAATGTTACCGTGCGGGAACAAGCGCTAATTCCAATTGCCGTCCGATCGCGGAGCGTGAAGTACCGATACGCCCGGCCGCTGCGAAATCGCCGCAAATCCTCCAGCGTAAAATCGGCGATGTACTTGAGACCATCGGTGGCCGCCCAATCTCGAAGCCGAGTGAACAGGAGTTTGTATTTTGCAACGGTGGCCTTCTTTCGTTCGCGAGCCTCGGCGTCAGGGATGAACGAATCCACGCGGATTGTGTTGTTACCACCTCTTCCAGCAGGGTTCCAGCCGCCTCGATGTCCTGAACCACTCCTTGTGCTCGTTCCCAGTTTCTTGTGTGAAGGGATTTGTGGATGCGCTTTCTGCGAAAGTTCGTCAAGCCCGCTTGACGAGAACGATGGTCTGCACAAATGAATGCATGGCTCTGGGTTGGATCGCCACACGCGACCTGAGGCCAGCCTCCAATCGGTCCCCGAAATTGCGAAGCGCAGCGACGTCGCCGGCGCGGACGCTGGTGAGCGCCGATGCCAGTGAAGGCATGAAGACCGAGCGGAAGAACAGTGCGTGCTTGGCCGCCAAGGTCTGCTTATTTCCATCCCTTTCGAAGTCGATCCAGGCAGCATCTTGGAGAACAGACATCTCAAATTCTTCCACGGTCAGATGCTGGAAATGTCCGTCGTGCGCGAATGGAGCCAGCAGACTGCTTTTCCGTCGCGGGTACGCCCTAAGCGCCATTCGCGTCCGTTCCTCGGCAGTAATCGCACCGTCGCTGACCATCTCGGCGAGTACCGCATTCGCCTGGTCCATAATATTTTCAAATCCTGATAGTCCATCATCGGCGAGTGCCGGAAGCACGACGACCAGGCGCCCGCCAGTGCTCAATTCCGTTGCACGCAACGACAGAAAGGCTTCCCAGTCCTGCGCACCCTGGCGAGCGAACTCTGCGCGGACGGCGTCTGTGCTGCGAAGAGAAATGAAATGGTCTGGAATCGAGGTCGGAATGCGGGATAGCCACACAGCGGCATACGAGCTCCACCCCAGATGGACCGAACCCGGAGGGAGCACGTTCTCGTAGAACGATCTCCCGATCGCGCCTGGGTACAGGTTCGGATCATTCAGAGCATATCTGTCTGGGTCAGCTGCCAGAATTTCGAAGAGCGTATTGAAGTCATTCGATGGTTGGTCGATGTGAAACACGAAAATTGGGCGAGTTGTAGCGACGCGCTGGCGCAGGACTCTAAGTGCGAGCTGCATCGGAACCAGCGAATTTTTCCCTTGCGACGATCCATAATCGGCGATGACGAGCGGTTGATCGTCTGTCCCGAGTGCGACATCGGAAGCGGCCCTCTCCAATAGTGGCAGGGCCAAGGCGGCGCCGCCCGCTGGCAATTTTGCATACTTATTGTAAGCGCCCTGGCCTTCCATGACGCCGTGGGACGGCGTTGGTTCGTTGGGCATCGGAACCTCGCTCCGTTATCCCTGTAGGGAATATGGGAAAGCATTTGGAGCTTTAGGATTCCCAGCTAATTTTGCTATAAGCGCCTACAGGGGTTCAAGCGTTGACTCCGCCCAATTGAGATCTACGCAATGATGCGAGTAATACTAAGTCTGATTAACACTGCGTTTATCGAAGAAGTGAAATCCGGGAAAGACCAGTTGTACGGTAACGCGACGAACCAGACACGTGAATTTCACTGCAGAAAAATGGAAAATGCGTCACAGCTGAAAACCGTATGGCGCATTGTGCCATCGGTCATGAGCGCGACCTGGGGTGGGCGGGACGAAACTATAGCGGGAGACCGAGCTTGTGCAGTAGCGCGGGCCAGCGCGGGTCGGACTTCAGGTGGTCGAAGGCGGGGAAGCGGATGATGGCGGTGAGCTCTCCGTCCCAGTCCGTGTAGGCTTTTTCCAGATTCTCGAACGCCTTGTCGCGATTTCCCGCAAGTGCGTAGGCGACGGCTGCGTTCGCGGGCAGCTTTCCGTTGCTGGCAGCTTCCATGATTTCGACGTAACCTTGTGCGTCCGGGCTCCGCGAACGCCCCGATGTCGCCTGCGCCACCCCCGTTTTCTGCAACGCGCTGACTGCCTCGGCCCACTGGCCCTGTGTGGCCTCCATCTGAGATAGATAGAACAGCGCCGGCCCGAAATTGGGATCGCGCTCGAAGATCTGATCGAACTGCTCTCGGGCTTCGGGATACTTGTGAGCGTCCATCAGCGTGAGAGCGTAGTTCGTCTTCACGATCGCTGCGAACGGATCCAGATCCAGCGCGAGGCGGAACTGCTCCAGAGCTTCGTCGAGATGATTGGTCGGCATCAGATAATTGAAGGCGTAAAAATAGTGCGCGTTAGCGTTGTTTGGATTCAGTTCGATCGCTCGGCGAAACTCCGGCTCCACAGCGTTCCATTTCCAGGCCGTCGCCAACGCGTTGCCACGCGCCACATGCGCGTCGGAGCTGGCATCGTCCAGCTCGACGGCTTTTAGAGACGCCTGATCCGCCAGCGGCAAAGATTGCTCCGGCGGAATCAAGCGCCCGTAGCCCGCCGCGACCACATAGCTATTCGCAAGCCCTGCCCACGCCATCGCGTAATTCGGATCGGCGGCCACCGCCTGGCGGAACAACTCGACGCTCTTGAGGATTCCCGGGTTCGTGCGGCCGTACAGCTGCTGCTGCGCTTCGAGGTAGAAACGATAGGCCTCGGGGTTCGTTGTTCCGGCGCTGCCCATTTTTGCCTGGGTGTTGCCTGTCGTGTTTACTTGTAATTTCTTGGCCACGTCGCGCGTAATGTCGCTTTGCACCTGCGTGATGTCAGCCATCTTGCGTTCGTAGTGCTTGCCCCAAATTTCCGAGCCGTCCGCGGCGTTGACCAGGTCCGCTTGCACTGCCACCGTGTCGCCATGCTGCGTGACGCGGCCTATCAGTAGCGACCCGACGTTCAGGTCCTTGCCGATTTTTTGCGGATCGTCTTGGCTGTTCTTGAAGCGGAACACGGTGCTGCGCGCCATCACTTTGACGTCGGGCAGCTGCGAAAGCGTGCCGATCAGGCTTTCGGTTAGGCCGTCGCTGAGGTATTCGTTGTTCGCGTCAGAGGTGGCGTTGACGAACGGCAGCACGGCGATTGATGTGCTTCTTTCGGCCGGCGGGTGTCCGTGCAAGAAGTAATAGCCGCCGACGGCCAGAGCGAGCGCTGCAGCGACGGCGCCGCCGCTCCAGAGTTTGCGCGAAGCGCCGCCATGCGCAGCAGGCACCGTAGCGGAACCGGAGGCTGTTTGCGCTGGCGATGCGGTGCTCGTGGCGCTTTCATCGCGGGCCGCTGCGGATACGCTGCCGGACGCGTCGCTGACGCGCGTCGAGCGCCCGGAATCCTGTTCGCGCTTCAGCCGCGCGAGGTCCGCGCGAATGTCGGCGGCGGACTGGTAGCGCAGATTACGGTCCTTCTCCAGCGCCTTGTTAATGATGCGCTCCAGCTCCGCCGGCGTTTCCGGATTCAGTCGCACCGGGGCCGCCACCGCGCCATCCAGGATCGCCTTGAAAATCACGCCGGAAGTTTCGCCGCGGAAAGGCAGCGCGCCGGTGGTCATTTCGTAAATCACCGCGCCGAAGGAGAAAAGGTCGGAGCGGCAATCCAGTTCCTTGCCGCGGACCTGCTCGGGCGACATGTAGGCGACCGTGCCCATGGTGCTGCCGGGGCTGGTGAGATGTTCGGCGGAGACGTCCAAGGTGGCGCCCTCGGTGGAGTCCACGGATATTTTGGAGGCGGAAGAGCCCGCGGCAGTGAAAGTCACCTTGGCCAGCCCAAAGTCAAGAATTTTGGCGTGGCCGCGCTTGGTGACGAAAAGATTGGCGGGCTTGATGTCGCGGTGGACGATGTGTTCGGCGTGCGCAGCATCGAGCGCGTCCGCGATTTCGATGCCGAGAGTGAGGAGGTCTTCGATATCCACGGGGCGGCCGTTGATACGGTGCTTGAGCGTCTGCCCATCAAGGAATTCCATGGCAATGAAGGCCTGGCCGTCCTGCTCGCCGATATCGTAAATCGTGCATATGTTGGGGTGATTCAGGGCGGAGGCCGCTTGCGCTTCACGCTGGAATCGCGCCAGAGCTTGCGGATCGCCGGCGACATCCAGCGGCAGAAATTTCAGCGCAACGAAGCGCTTCAGGCGCGAGTCTTCGGCCTTGTAAACGACACCCATGCCTCCGCCGCCGAGCTTTTCAATGATGTGGTAGTGGGAAAAGGTCTGGCCAATCGGAAAAGGCGCGTCCAGCATCTAGGCACATCTTAGGTGGGAGCAAGAAGCAAGTCAACGAGGAGAGAGGAGGTGTCGCTGCAATATGAGAATGTCCGGATTGTGCAAAGTAGAAATGTCCGCTCTTCTAAGGGCCGGGGGCCACGCAAACGGAGCGAATCGCTTTGAGCCAACGAGAACGGGACCGATTGAGAGTGATGCACGAGGTACAGCAGAAGCAACTGACGCAGCTGGCAGCCGCCGAGCGGGTGCAAGTAAGCGACCGCCAGGTGCGGCGGATGCTGCTGCGCCTGCGCCAGCGCGGAGATCGCTCCCTGGTTCGCGGCACCGACCTCTCTTCTACTCGGAAATATAACGCGGTAATTTGAATGGGTCGACGCAACACTAATCTCGGACCCCTCTTGCATTGAAAACAAGAGCCAAAATCGCTCGCTTGGGTCAGACCAGCCGGAATGCCGCCCTGGCCAGTTTTTGGCCGAGTACACCTAAACAGAGGGTCCTCCCGCGGGAGCATTGCCGAATCAATGGACTGAATGGAGTTGCATCGACCGGTTGAGCTGGAAGCGGTAATCGGAGGAGTGACGTGCTATTTCATAGGGACGCTTACCCTGCAACACATTGTGGTGTAGCTTGTAGGTGGAGGAAGCCATGCGTCCAGACCGTGTGGAAGTCTTGTGGGATGCGGCGAAGTCGAAGTGGCTGATCAGAATCGAAACTGGCGAAGAAGTGATTCGTCGTCATTGCGAGGTTCCGAAGAATGCAGACGATCAGGCTCTTCGCTCGGCAGTTCAGAAAACCGTAGCGGACGAAGGCTACGAACTGGACCCCACGTCCGTTAGCATTCGTCGTTAGCCAGCATTCGATTTGACAACGCTGAAAAGTTTGTTTCGAACCGCAGTCGTTTGGTGCGGGCGACTCTGTCTCTGTTCAATTCTTGTATAACGAAGATCGCCTTAGGCCTGGGAACCATCGCCGATCGCAAATCCCGCAGCTAGTCTGGGAGCCGGAATACAAGCCTGACATCGTCATGGACTTGAATGCGATGTCCATCGAAAAGAGTCGGACCATAGCGCCACTGACGAACGGCCATTACGGCAGCTTCGACAAGCAAAGGCGGCCCACTCACCGGCTCGACGCTCAGGACTTTCCCATCGTCGCCGATCACCGCATGCAGCTGAACCGTGCCTTCAATCCGTTGCTGCATGGCATTCAGGGGGTAAGAGGGGGTGACACGTTTGAGCAGCCGACCGGCTAGTAAATTCTTTGCAGATTGTGTTTCCGGGTTGACACCGGAAGGCATCGGGACCGAACGGCGAGAGCTGATCGCGATTGAGGAAGTACTGCTCACCGCCTCTTCCGGCAAAGTTAGAGAGGAAGGCGGTGGTGCTTCCCGTGCCGTGCCGCCCGACAGCTCACCTTGGGGCTCGGGCAAAACCTCGGTCTCTGCGGAAATTCGAGGGTCTAAATGCGGCGCAGGCACTTTGCTAACAGGTTCCTGGACGGAAGTTGATTGCCGCGCACCGGGAGCAGCGGCGTCAGCGGTTGTTGGGGGAGTTGCTGCGTCCTTGGCCGGTTCGCGATTTTGGTTCATCTCTTCGGTGTTCGCGGCGGGCTTCGGATGAGGTAGCGATTCCACGATGCTCTGGACGCGAATGGTTCCAGTGAGCCCGTCGAACGTGCCGGTAACCAAGACATCTTTGCCCACGAGCTTTCCGGCTTTCTCTTGGTCGTCTAAATGGTACCAGGCATTATTGTCGTCGTCTCGCAACACATAGCGCACTCCGTTTTGCGAGACGATTTTCCCATTGAAGGTCGCTGCCTGGGCCTGCTTCTGCGTTAACGAGTCTTGCGAGACTTTGGCTTGTGTTGTATGACGAGTCACAAGCGCCCCGCAGAGCAGAAGCGACATCGCCGCCTCGACAGTAGCCGTCCTTCTCATGCGTCACCTCGAGATCGAGTAGGAGCTGGAGCAGCCCGCGCGGCACCGATCTCTAGCCCTATCAAGGTTGCATTTCCGCAGATGAATGGCCGGGGACAACACGCTACGGGAGCCATTTGTAAAAGTAAATGGACCACTCTCCCTAATCCAGACCCAGCGCCGCAAGTGTTCCGAACACCGCAGAATGCCGACAAGTTCGCTTGGCCGCGGCCAAAACCGCAGAGGACGAAGGCTGCGAACTTGGCTTCACATCCATAGCAATTTATTGTTAGTCGGCCCAGAACGGGGAATTTGCAGTCCGTTTCCCGGATTCCCTCGTTCGACGCGCTCTCGATGAAGACAGGAGAGGGCCGGAACTCTAACAATGGATGCGCGAGTTTCGGCCTATGAGGAAGCAGAGCCGGCTATCTCTGCTCAAATTCAGTGGCTCGCTGCCGTGACAAATTGGAAAGCGTCCTCGACCGCCTTGATTCCGGCCTTCGAACCCAGCGAGTTTGTTTCCATCTTCGAAAATTGATATTTCCGGCGCGGGGAAAAACTCGCAGGATCGAAAGCGCCTTTCGCGAATTGGAATATCCAGACATATTGACGGTGCGCTTTGTCAGCATCGGATTCAGACATGAGCGCAGAGTCGATCATGGCCATGGGCGTGAAATCCGAAAAGCCATTGATCTTGTGAACCGGCTCGGGCATCGTGGCGCTAAAAAAATCGACGTCATGCGTAAAGATAATCACGAAATCCACTTTCGAAGGATCGGGCGCCGGACAGACATTCGAGAACAGTTTTTTCCTGTTTTGGGCGATCCATTTCGTCTGGCTGGGCGTCAGACCGTATGCAGAAAAGTAGTTCTGGCAGGCGAAGTCCGCGCTTGGATTCTCCGGCTGTGAATCGGAAATTTCGTCGGAATCGCTGGTTGCCGCCGTCGAAGCAGCAGAAATCGCCCTTGATGAGGTATCGCCGGCTGGCGGAGAAGCGCGTGGAAGATTCATTTCGCCTAACGCGGCGACGGGTAGCATGGAACCGCCTGCAGGTAACTTTTTGTCGCTGGTGCTTTTCCCCGGAGCTTCGTTCGCCGAACCGGCTGACGGCGGACCTGCGAACCGCGCCGAATCCGGCGGAACGATAGACGCCGCATCTGCAGCCGCTTTGGCAGTTGCGTTTGCGATCTCCCTTGCCTGGGCTTGCTTCGCGACCAGGCCAACGTCAAGAGCCGGGTCTTGGCGAACTTCAAGCAGTGGAAGATCGGCGACAGAGGCCTCGGGGATGTAGCCCTCCACTCCATTTTGAGCACGAATCTTTACGTAGTCCTTGACACGCTCAATAATTTCGACGTTGCCCCCGCACTTAAGTTTCGCCTCGACGCCGAAGCTATTCAAGGAATCATAGACCCAGATCTGGTCCCGTTGCGAATTACACTTAAGGGCCGCGGGATTAGCCGACGCAGACCCCGTCAGAATCGAAACGCCCGACACGCCGGCTATCAACAAAAAGAATCGCGCTGTGAGCTTCATTTCACCCCCCAAGTTGCCCTGGCTCAGGAACCTTGGCGATAGTCTAGTACTTTGGTCCAAGCGAACAACTGTACGAGAGTACAGAGAAAGGACAGGTAGGTTTTGAGCCTTACGGAAGCTAAGTTCGCTCTTGTGGTTGGGCCAGCTTAAGCCATCAAGGTGGCGATTCCTTTTTGGAGCTCGCTCGAATTCTGCACGCAACGCGCTAGGTGTTTCTTGGGTACCTTTGCGGCCATTACGAGTAGACGCGACTAGGACTGCGGCGCATATAGCTCTTCGCCTTAGACTGCTTTCTCAGGCCCTAATCCCCCTCGGATGGCCCGAAAAAGCTCTGGGCCACGAGTCCCCCATGGAACCATGCTTGCCAACTGACAACCCTACTGCTTGTTCGTCTCGGAACGGATGGCCTTCCTCGTGCAGAAGCGATGAAAACCGCTGGTAGAGAAACCCAAAAGCGCTAGGAGAATCGCCTAGCGTCCTGAGCTCACGGAACGGAAAGTCGGAACAATCCTGCTCCATGGAGCGGGCTGGACGGCAAGAAAAACTCCGGCCGCAGGAGAACCGTTTTTTTCTTGACTCCTTTTATGGAACTAATCAGGATTTCAAACTCTTGCGAGTAAACTTCAAGAAAGTGTTGCGTCGACCGGTTGAGCTGGCAGCGTTTATCGGGCATCTTGGACCGTCAAGTGATGAGAACCGCGACGCTTGTGCTGCAGCAACTTCGTAACAATTTATCGAGCAATCGCACGATCGGCTCCTCCGTTGAGCGAGCTGTCAGGATCGCGTTGAGCATTTCGAGCACATTTTACCGGAATGATCGCCCGCAGCCCGCTCAGGCACTTCCAGCAAGGGTGATCAGAAGGCACCCACGTCCTGTTGGCATTTAGGGACTTCGATAATATAGTTTTCGGAGAGGGTCCAGCTAAGGGCCCAAATCGTTGGAGTGCGAGATGGAGCACGCATTTGGGTTGGATATTCCCCGCGCGCTCGGGGAAGTTTGTGATCCCAAGCGGATAGCGCTTTTGGTTTATGACATGCAGGTGGGAATAGTAAGTCAGATTAAAAATGGCCGCGAGATCACTGCACGAGTAACACAGGTATTGGAGGCAGCTCGAAAAGCGGGAATTCGAGTGTTCTTCACCCGGCACATGTCCCTCCCAAGGGAATTGATGGGAATTTTCCAACTCCGTATGGCGATGGCATGGCAACGGGTAAGTTCAGTTGACCAAATCAAGTCTCCGTTCCTGCGGGATTCGCCAGCATTTAATTTGATTCCTGAATTGGCTCCCCTGCCCAGCGAAGCAATTTTCGACAAAATCGCGATGTCAGCATTTGAGGGCACTCCATTGAATATGGCCTTGCGCGATTGCGGGATCAATGCCTTCATAATTGTGGGGATTGCCATGGAGATTGGAATCGAACCGACGGTCCGTCATGGGTCCGACCTTGGATACATTCCGGTCGTTGTCGCCGATGCATGCGGTGCCGGCCATCAGCACGCCGCTCAGCGTGCGATAGCCAGTCTGGAGTTTTCCGGAGATGCCTTGACTACCAACGTCGAGACGATTTGCGCCCAGCTCAATCGAACACAACCCGGACAGTCATGACTGCTTTTGTCGAAGCGCAGGAGACAGATAGATGAGCAACGTGAGGGTACTGGTGGGAACAAGGAAGGGTGCGTTCATCCTGACGTCGGACAGCAAGCGCGAACACTGGGATGTCAGCGGCCCTTATTTTGCCGGGTGGGAGATCTACCACCTCAAGGGCTCGCCTGTTGACCCAAATCGCCTGTATGCGTCGCAGTCGAGCGGCTGGTTCGGACAAGTGATCCAGCGTTCCAATGACGGCGGCAGGACTTGGGAAACTCCCGGAGGGGAGGTGATGCCGAAGCCGGATGCCCCGCCTGCAGGGACGAGCAATAAATTCGTCTATGACACTTCTCCTGCCACTGGTAAGCCCCTCACCACTCACCAGTGGTATGACGGCACGCAGCATCCCTGGGAGTTCAAGCGCGTCTGGCACCTCGAGCCGTCGCTCACCGATCCGGACGAGGTCTATGCCGGAGTGGAAGACGCCGCATTGTTCCGCACCACAGATGGCGCTCAGACGTGGCAGGAAGTTGCGGGACTCCGCGGCCACGGCACGGGGCCCATGTGGCAACCCGGCGCCGGCGGTTTGTGTTTGCACACGATTATCTTGGTTCCGCAGAACCCGAAGCGGATGTTCATCGCGATCTCGGCGGCGGGCGCGTTCCGTACGGACGATGGCGGAACGACGTGGCGGCCGATCAACCGTGGCCTCCACTCTCCCTACATTCCGGACCCGAATGCCGAAATCGGCCACTGCGTTCATCATATCGCCATGCACCCCGCTCGTCCCGGCGTCTTGTTCATGCAGAAACATTGGGACGTCATGCGCAGTGAAAACGCGGGAGACTCGTGGCAGGAAGTCAGCGGAAATCTTCCCAGCGATTTTGGCTTCGTGATCGATGTTCACGCGCACGAGCCGGAAACTATTTACGTGGTGCCCATCAAGAGCGACGGAGAGCACTTCGTACCGGATGGCAAGCTGCGCGTTTACCGCAGTCGCAACGGCGGAAACCAGTGGGAGGCGCTCACCAAGGGTCTGCCTCAAGCCAACTGCTACGTTAACGTACTCCGCGACGCCATGGCCGTGGACTCACTTGATAAATGCGGCATCTATTTCGGCACCACCGGTGGGCAAGTCTACGCGTCCGCCGATGCCGGGGACACGTGGTCGCCCATTGTGCGTGATCTTCCAGCCGTGCTTTCGGTTGAGGTCCAGACACTCTCATGATTCGCGTCGTTCTCCCTCCGCACCTCCGCGGGCTCGCGCGCATCAGGGGCGAAGTGGAACTCGACCTTCAGGCGCCCGTCACGCAGCGCTCCGTCGTAGACGCGCTCGAGAGTCGCTACCCGATGCTGAGCGGGACGATCCGCGACCACGTCACGCAAACGCGTCGGCCGTTCCTGCGCTTCTTCGCTTGTGGCGAGGACCTCTCCCATGAACATCCGGACAGCCCACTGCCTGAGGCGGTTGTCTCGGGAACGGAGCCCCTCCTCATCGTCGGCGCCATCGCTGGTGGCTGACGAGAGACCGCCGCGTTAATCAGGTCTTTAAGCAAGAGCTCATGAGTTTTATGGAAGCCGAATTCGCCAGGCTGGATCAGAAAAAAGGGGGGGAACCTGGGCGCCAAAGAACTAACGCAACCGCCGGCGACCAGAGGCTTCGACAAGTGATGGATTGGTTCGCTCGGCGTCACCGTAACCTGAAACTTTCACGGTAAGCACATCCGACCCAGACCACATGAATGCTCCCTCACGCCAGCCGTCGGCAGCCCGGCGCTCTCAATGATCGGTGCAAAGTTCGGATGGCGAAAGATCACGATCATCGCCCAGCGTGGCCTTCGACCGCGTATTCAGGATTCCCTCGGTGGTTTAATTTTGACTCGCGACTCCGCGGATTGCTCTTCTCGCCCCTAGCTGCGGGCTCATGGTTCCACCGGAGAGGCTCCTGTTGCGCCTTTCTTGTGCGTCCCCGCGCAGGCTGGCTTGGCATGCGCGCTGCATCTAGACGTCACTCGGATCGGCAGATTGGGAACGTTCCAGCATTCGGCGACTCATTTCTGAAAGTTCCGATTCCAACGCGTCAATACTTTCTCCCGACCGTGTCGCGGCACCGATTTCAGTACTTAACTGGATGACCGTTGCCAGGTCGGCGCTGCATTCCAAGCAGAACTTCTCTGGCCTCCCGGGAAGTTCGAATAAGTCTATGATACGACCACATAGTCCGCAGGGCTTCGCTACATTCCGCTTTATGTACAGATCATTTAGCATTGCAGCTCCTTTCTTGGCGCTGCCAGCTCCACGATCAAACCCGCAAGAACGATCACCGCCATGAAATCTAGTCCTACGGCGCGCTGGTGGGCTTATCGCCACATTCCGTCGATCACGATAGCGAAACGGTCGTCAAGAAGTCCTGAACAATCCATAAGGAATTCGTAAACGCGGCGGCGTAGTTTGATGGAAGAACGGACATTGTCGGATTATCACCCGAGTCCGAGAATTCTATTCAGTGCGGCTCGCCGTGATATCGATGAATACGTCTGCAACAAATGGCAGCGCGAAACGGATTTTTTGATCGAGATCATCCATCGCTCGCGTGAGTTTCTCGATATTCATGTTTGCCGATGGATGAACCTTAGCCGCAACGATGACCTCCTCGGGTCCCGAGTAAATTGCACGAAGCGACAGGATTCGTTCCACTGCTTGGTCCTCCTGGACGATTACTTGCAACTGCTCGAACAGGGGCGGAGGAACCGACCGCCCCACGAGGAAATCCGCGAACGGACGCGCCAATCCGAACGCCGTGACCGCGAGCAGTAGCCCGATGACTAGCGACGCAAGCGAATCCGGCACGCTCGTTCTGAGAATCTCACTGAGGAAAAGACCGGTTGCAGCAACAAAAAGGCCGATGAGGGCAGCGCTATCCTCCACGAGAACCGCGCGCACGACGGGATCGCTGGAAACAAGGAAGTAACGCCATACGCTCAGCCTATATTCTTTTGCTTGGCGGCGCGCCTGGCGCATGCCCTGCAGCCAGGAAGTTCCGTCCGCGGTGAACGCAACGGCCAGGACGACCCACGCAGTAAGACCGCCAGACAGCGGGTGGCGTGCCTTCAGCTGAAGAATGGCCATCGCGACGGACAGACAACCTCCAATCAAGAATGACGCGATGGCCGCCATGAAAGCCCAGAGGAATCGCTCGCGTCCATGACCAAAAGGATGCGTGGGGTCGGCAGGTCTGCGGTCACGATAAATGCCGATCGCGAGAAAGATTTCGTTCACTGAGTCTGCGGCGGAGTGGGCCGCCTCGGCAAGCATGCCGGTAGAGCCGGAAACCAGTCCGCCAATCAACTTCGCGATGCCGATGACGATGTTGGAAAAAAAGCGCGATGAGGATGGTGCGCCAACTTTCCCCTTCCGCGGCTCTGCGAAGGGCCGTAGCCGAGTGTCGTTGGTGCAGGGTTCGTAACATCGGACAGAGTCAGCCACAGATGAACCAGCTTTGATCCTCTCCCTCTATTATTTCTCTTACCGCGAGTACCGCGTCTGTGCGGAAGTAGTCCGGGATCGTCTTCCAGTGTCTCCGTCGCCTCCGCTTGATCAGTTATCTGGACCTGCGCGCTCTTCGTTTCTACTTCCGAAGTTCGCGTTACGTCGCACTGAGCGATTGCGGCGGCTCCGTCCTATGCAACCAGCATCATACGCTGAAAGATTCCTGAGCAGGCAGATCGAACCGAGTACCCGTTTCGGCCTTCGCAGCGATTCAACCGGCCCTTTACTTGTGGAATCCTCTTGTCGGCGGCGGTTGCGCTAGCTCTTTGACGTCCAGCTTCCCCTCTCTTTTCTGATCCAGCCTGTCGAATTCGGCTTCCATAAAACTCATGAACTCTCGCTTCGAGACCTGGCCATCGTTGTCGGAATTCATGAGGGGAAGCAACTTCTTGACCTCGCCCTCTCCCAGTGCCACATTGGCCTGCGGATTCGGCGCTGCTGTCTGTTGCGCGACCGCGATGCTTTGCATGGCACCGCATGGGCTCAACACTCCAATGAATATCATTGCCAGCCCAACCCCGCTTTTCTTCAACATGATCATCCTCCACGCTTGAGTGTCATTTCCTTTCCTCACTTCAAGATATGTCTCTGCAGCGGCATTGGAATGCCATAATGCGTGAGGCGGTCCCATTCCCGAGCTGTCCCGCCTGCAAACCGAATTCCGGCTCCGTCTTTCCGAGCCAAGCAACAAAAGCCCACTCGAGTCGAGGGGGGCCGACACCGTTATGCAATCATGCGCCGTATACCTGCTGCTCCAGAACAGCATTTCTGGGAAGAGCCGCGGCAAAATTGGTGGAGTCACGATGCAGTGGGGTTACACGTTGCGTCACGGGGACTCACCGCTCACGCCATCCGACGTTATGAGTTCGCTACAATTACCGTGTGCCGAAGCGCCATTGCACAAGCCGCGCCGATTGGCGGCTCCAGGCGGGAAAGCCTGCGGAGCTCCTTTCTACGCATTACCGACTCGACTGCGACTACGGTACTCCCGTTATAACTTGCTGGGAGGACGGCGGGAGTGAGCCAATTTACGCGTGTGAAAGTCACGCGAAACAGCTGGGTCGCTCTCGCGAACGTTGCCCGGACGTCCGAATCATAACGGCCCAATCGGACCAAAGCGACAATTCGACAAAAAGCGAGAATCAAACCCCAATCCCGCAGGTCGCTGCCACAAAGCCGATCGGCTCTGCTTCAGCGCATGCCGCGTGCAGTATTGCTGATACGAGGGTTGAAGCGGCAATACCACACCCATCAGTCATCTCGCCTGTCCGCGACCTTACTTATGGAAATTCTGCCAAGGCCATGGTGGACGAAGCTATTTGGAACCTGGCAACCGGAAACTACCGGGTTTACCAGACCGCGCTTCAACAAGGGAAGTCCGCTACGGAGGCGGCACAAGCCGCAGGCGGGCAGCTTGCAGTGGTCCATCGTAAAATTAGCGATTACACACTCAAACTTGAAGCTGTTCTTTCAGAATCAAAAGCAATAATCAATGTCGAAGAGGCCATAGATAAACCACTCGAACAGGCGATGCTTGAAATTATCAGTAACCGCGCAATGAGTGACTTGGAAAAGGACGCCGTAATTCAGCACCTAGGCGCTCTTCAAGAATGGGTCAAAGTCAAACACGACCTGCAGAGAGATATGACTCCGCTCCGAGCGAACCGAATCATACTGGCTATTGGTGACCGCGTAAAATGGGGAAGAAACTCCGACGCTACGGAGCAAATAAACACGGCGCATCGGGCGCTGTACTGTAGCCTGAAAGCTGCAATTCTTACCGCCGTTCCTGAGGCGCAAAAACTTCACGACCAACTAGCCAACTTGCATGCGGCCAAATCTGACCTAGAAATTTGCTGAACACCTGTCCGTTGCAGGTGCGCCCCCGCAAGCATTCGCGGAGCTTCCCAATCGGGCGTTTGGAGCGCGCCGCTAAAGGCCAATGTCCTGAGGTACCATTGCAAGTTGCCGAACTCTGGTCGATCCTACCGGTACATCCCGACCCGTGACCCACCAAAGGAGCACGTCCATGCTAAGCAAGAACGGGGCGCCAATCAGACGCAGCAGTCGCGTAACGCTGCGTGTTCCACTGAGAATCTACGAGCCGGACACAAGTAAACGGTTTCTCGTGGAGGAAGCACATGCTTTGAAGATAAGCCTCTGGGGCGGCCTGATTGCTCTCCAAGCGCCCGTGAATCGAAACCAACAACTAGTGACAGTCAATAAGGCTACCGGAGAAACCACAGACGCTAGGATCGTCTATTTGGGGCCGATGGTATCGGGCGGAAGCCGGGCGAGGCTGGTGGCCATAGAGTTTCTGCGACCGTCGCCAGGTTTCTGGGGCGTGGTCTTTCCTCAGCCCGAACCAGGCCGAGCTCAGACCAGGAACTATGCTCGATGAGCCAAAGAAACAAACCGTTGCGAACCGCCAAGCAGCGTTCCGTACGACGCTGTGCGCTCGTGGCTTCCGTAGAGGTGACTGAGCTGCGCACCGGGGCTCTGCTCTGTGCCCGCATCTCGGAACTGGGGGTTGGCGGCTGCTATGTTGACGCGCTCAATCCGTTCCCTGAGGGCGCGCTGGTCGCTTTGCGGATTCTCAGAGATCAGGGCGTCTTCCAGACGAAGGCCAAGGTAGTCTACTGCGACTCTCGATTCGGTATGGGCCTGGCTTTCATCGAGATGACACCCGATCAGAGGTCAATACTTGAAAATTGGTTAGCCGAAATCGTTAGCCAACTCAGCCAAGTTTCCGTAGATTCTGCGCCGCTGGTTGAAAACCCTTCCGAGACTTCTCGGTCCACTTAGGCGTACATCCGAAGCCAACACCCGATACGTCGCGTTATCGAACCTGGGAAAAATCTCGCAGACCCTGAACAAGTCGCCAAGCTGGAATCCAGCGCCGCTAGGAAACTTCAGCAACGAATGCTTCCGCACCCTTCTGTGTGAATTGTTCCAGCCGTTTCGCGTCACGGCCTATAACACGCGCTTTTTTGACACCGATACGGAAACAGAAAGGGGGCCAAACCTGTGCTCGAGAATGACCGCAGCGTCGATGGCAACGGTCATTCCGAACCAGCCTGGTTGAAAGCCGCATCGGACTCGGCCAGTCGCTCGCGTACCGCCTCGACCGTCAAGCGCGAACTCGGCAGTCCCAATGTTGATCTTGTTTGTGCCGAAGTGAATAGCACAATGGACTCCACTTTCCCGGGAATCTTGTGCATTACCCCAACATATCTCCCACCTCCGGCTTCCACGATCCAACGCATCTCGGCTTCGCTCAACGTCCGGGGCATATTGCTGCCACCCTCGCGGCGGCGCTGCGTATTATTCCGGTCCAATTCTGTCACCGTGTCCCCGCTTGCCGGAGCCTCGAGTTCAGCCTCGTATTTTTTCTCTCGCAGGATGTCCACAAAGGAGCAAGCGTTCTTTCCTAAGGTCGTTCGCATCGCGGGGTTCAATCGGCTGCGTCGGCGGATAGATTCTGCGGGCAGCCAATTAAGTACGTAATTTGGACGGGCAACAATCCTCCAGCCTTTTCTCCGATCTCCCAGCGGTATCCGCTGGACTCAATTGCGCTGGTCATCTCTTGCAGCTCCCGGACCGAGTACGCCCGCAAGCAAGAAATCACGCCATCGAAAAAGAGCACGAAAGGAATCACCGGAATCAAATATGTCCATAGAAGCCGCGACCAACGGAAGGGGCGCCGAACCGGGACGAATAGCCACGTGGCAATGGGGATCAACAATAGAGATAGCAACGTCAGCGTGTTGCGCGCGGGTGCCTCAAACACACCGATGGCCTGTCGCCTGTTGACGCTATCCTGCAGCAGGCCGCGCGCCTCGGCGGGATTCAAATGGTGGAAGGAGGAGAACAGCGTCCTGAATCCCCGCAGGTATTCTGGAATCCGCGTTGCATCAACCGAGTCGCTGAGAAAATGAATGCGATTCGCAGTCGAAGATTCCACATCCTGCAGTTTTGCGGTGCTCGGATACTTGTCCGTCAGCAGAACTTCCGGCGCCACGGCTCCGTGGATTTCAAAATCGCGTACCAGGGATGGCCACGGTCCGCCCGCCCCGGAACACAAATCCACCACACGCTCGGAACCGCACTCTTCCAACCGTTTCCGCAGCATGGATGCGATTGGTTGATACGTATTCGTCACCTCCAAAATCATCTGCAGCGAGTCTACGAATTGCTCCCGCAGAAATTGCGGGAACCACGCTTGTTCGTGAAGCTCAAAGAGTCGCGCAATTGGCACAAAGACCTCCTACCGGACTGCAACCGACTGGCGGCCACGCTTGCGCGGCTCACCCACAAAACACGCCAGCAAGTTCGTGATGCGCGGAGTCTGCGGCCCGCTGCTGGGAACGGGCCGCAGTTCCGCCGTGGCGAAAACTAAAACGTCACGGAGGCTTTTATTTGAATGATGCGGACGGAAGCATCTCCACCGAGCCCCGAACCGAGAATGCTGGTCGGTTCGCTGACGGTCGAGGAGATGGATCCGAGCGCTCCAGTCAAATCGTTGTTCGGTTGACTGAAATTCGGGTGGTTGAACAGGTTAAAGAACTGAAAGGCCAGCCCGAATTGACCCTTTTCCCAGTGAGGAATTTGCGTCTGCTTCTGCACCGTAAAGTCGGTGTTCCAGTAGCCGGGGCCCCGGAACTTGTTGCGCAGGCCGCCGATAAAGTTCGCCTCCGTCGTCGAAGGAACGAACTGCGCGGTGGTAAGGCAGGGCATCACACCGGTTGCTGCGCCTTGTCCGCAGCTAGCCATTGCTCCGCCGAGAAACTGCGGAAGCACCGAACCGCCGTACCCCTGCGCAGACAGAAGACCGTCCAGCCCTCCGTCCACCACGGAGTAAGGTAGTCCGCTGCGAACGAATATTGTGCCGGACACCTGCCAGCCATCTACCAGTGGTGCCCATCCATGGCCGAACAAAGCGCGACGAAGGGGCAATTCCCACACGTAGCTCGAGCTGAAATAATGGCGGACGTCATAGTCGGACGGACCGTAGTTCTGTTGCGTGTTGAACGGGTTTATGGCGGACGTAACGGAAGTCAAAGCAAAGAAGACGTTCGGGTTTCCGGCGTTGGACACATCGTCAAAGGCGTGGCTGTAGGTGTAGTTGGCCTGGAACACGCCCTTGCCCCAGCCGCCATTGATGTTGTGCTTGAACGAAAAAGTGACGCCTTCGTAGTTCGATATGCCGCCGGTGTCGAGCAGGCTCACGGTGCCGAACCGCGGGTCGAACGGAGTGGCCGGAAGTCCGGTGAACGCCGGAACAGTGGCGCAAGCGGTCCCGACGGCGCCCGGACTGCAGAATCCGTTTACGCCGTTGCGATCTACCAGGTCGTGAATGCTGTGGTTTCCGTTATAGGCGACGTCGAGGGAACTGTTCTTGCCGATTGCCTGCTGGACTTCCAAACTCCATTTCTGGAATTGGGCAATCTTGGTCGTCTGGTTGGCGCTAAACAGGCTGGGTGGCGCGAAGTTTGGAACGTTCGCCTGGATTTGCGCGAGCGTCTGCTGGTTCTTGAAGCCGTTGATCAAGCCAACGTTGTTGGCGGCTGCTTGGGCGAAAATGTTGCCGCCGTTGAGCGTTTCGCCGGGAGCGATGTTGCTTCCTTGCACGAAGAAGGTGTTGACTCCCGGCGCGTTGGACGCAAAGTTGTCGGTGAACACCGCGGGGAAGGCGTCGTTGAAAAGACCGACTCCTCCGCGGACCACCGTGCTGTGCGAGCCAAACGGCGACCACGCGAAACCGAAGCGAGGCTGCCAGAGAATCGAGCTCAGACCTTGCAGTTCCTGATGCAGTCCCTGCAACACATCGGTGCTGTACGGCGTGTTGACGTTGTTGTCGGCCAAAAGAAACGGTTCGTTCAGGCGGTTAAAGCAGTTGGTCTGGCAGACGGGGTTGGACTCGTGCTCGATCCGCAGAGCAAAGGTGAGCGTGAGGTTCGATTTAATTTTCCAGTCGTCTTCCCCGTAGAAGGCCAGCGTGTACAGAGCAATCGGCTGCGACAATGCTGTGGGGAAGCTTTGCTGCAGCACCGAACTGGTGCCAGTCGCCGGGTCCACGCCGCCATTAAAGAACGCCGCAACCGAATTGGGCGTCACCAGGCCGCTCGTGAAAACGCCGAAATCCTGATCGCTCACGTCATAGCGCAGGAACTTGGTTCCCACTTTCAGAGTGTGATTGCCCAACGTCTTCGAAAAGTCATCGCCGATCTGATACTGCGTGACGTTTCGTCCCTGTGGGAAGAACGCATCCCCCGCGCCACCGGCGCCAGCTCCGCCAATGTTGAACCACGGAATGTTGGCATTGGCGAAGAGTATGGTCGTGGGAAACGCCGCAAGCGTTGCGGTACGATCAGGGTTGTTGAACACCGCGCTGTACCACTGCCCCGATAGAATGAACTGATTCACCATGCTCGAGCCGAACGTATGCGTTTCATTCAATTGGCCCTGCCACTGCGGCTGGACGCTGGTGATGTTGAAAAGTGGACTGATGGGGTCTGTGTCAGACGCTTGATTGCCTTTGTCATAAAGAACGCGCAGAAAAACGCGGTCGTTTGCCGTAGCGTTGAAATCCACGCGGCCGGAATACTGCGCTTCGGTCGTGAGGTTGTTATCCGCCGCCTGAAAGAACGACGAGCACGCGACCCCGGGTCCCAGCCCCGTGAAGCCGTTGCAACCCAGCGGGTCGGTGGACAAAGGCCCGGCGCCGGGAACGGCTTTGTTTGCGCCCCGGGCGCTATTGTAGAGATTGAACAGGTTTTGGTAAAAATTGACGGTTGCGGAATTGGCGCTGAAACCCCGGTTGTTTTCTAAATTAGCAATGCTTGCGGTCTGGAACGCCTGGCTGGGAAACGCGACTGCCGTGCTTACGGGAATGATTACTCGTAGGCCTTCGGTATTGAAAAAGAAGAACAACTTATCCTTCTTGATCGGCCCGCCGATGGAAGCAGCCCACTGGTTGGCGTTGCTGAAGTTCTTTGGATCGCCCGCATTATTCAAGAACCAATCGTTCGCGTTGAACGCGCTGCCATTCCAGTAGTACACCGCATTGCCGTGAAAATCATTGCTGCCGGACTTTGTGACGTAACTGACCGTGGCTCCTGCCAGGCTGCCGTACTCTCCCGAATAGCCGCTGCTTACGATGGTGCTCTCTTGCACGTCGTTCGCGCCCAGAAGCAGGTTGGTGGCGCCGGAGTTGTTTAAGTTGAGGAAGGGATCGTTGTCATCCATGCCGTCGAGAGTGAACAGGTTCGACGCGGCACCCACGCCATGATCGGAGAAGTTGCCCAAACCACCGGCGGTATTCATAACCACGCCCGGAGCTGTCTGAACAATAGCGGTCAGGTCATTGCCCGGGTTCGGCGTGTCGCTCAGCTGCTGCTGGTTAAAAGTAGTCGCAACGTTTCCATTTTCTGTTTGCAACAGGGGCTCAGCTTCGCCGATCACGTTTACAATCTGCGAGGCAGGGCCGATCATGAGCTGTATATCGCCGCTGGTGACCTGTCCGAGCGCGACAGTCAATATCTTTTTCGTTTCCTGGAAACCGGGGGACGTCACAGAGACGGTATAGTTGCTCGGGTTCAAGAGTTGGAAATGATAGATGCCATCCTTGTTGGTCACAGTGGTCTGCGTGGAACCTTTTGCATTATCTGCAAGCATGACCTTTGCGGCCGCCACCACCGCGCCTGATGGATCGGTCACGACTCCGGTGATTTCACCGGTGGTCTGAGTTTGCGCTGGCACTTGCGGCGCGCAAAACATCGCCGCCCATAGCAACGCAAGACTCACTAACGCCCATCTTTTGAGATTCATTGTTTCTCACCCTCCCCCATAAATTGTGTTTCTTCCCACACTCTTCGCCGCAAGCTCAGACGTCCTTTTTTAGGCAGACCTGGGCCTGCGCACGAGCACACCCGTGCCTACCGCAAAATTACCGTTTTTGTTTCCGCCACCTGACTGACTACTCAGGATTCTGGGGCCGGGCAACGTCCCGGGGCCCGTAAAACTCCGAGCGGCTCACGTGCTTTCGACGCATCGTCTTCCGAGTGAGTTGTACAATTTCAGTTCACTCCCAAAAGATAAATATAAATGTTTTTGAAACCTTTTCTTGCCACGCACGTTGCTGCTACCAAAGCGCTGGCGCTTACGACCGCCCATTTCGTTATGTGCGGGGTGCTTTTATCGGCACGCGCCTGCTCCGCTCCCCTTCGGACTGGTGCCAATGTCCAGACCGCGCTGCCGCCACAAATATTCCCGAACCGCATGAATTTATTTTGTGGAAACCGAAAGATGGTCGCGCCACAGGTGTCACGCTTTTGAGGTCGGAGTAATTCGCGACGAGAAAATGAGAGGCCCTGCGTTTCGTATTATGGGAAACCGATCTCCTGCGCTTGGCCCTCCCCCAAGCCCGAATCTCATGGGCGCTTCATGTTGTAAGAAATGCCAATCGTTCAAGCGTTGACAAAATCAAAAACGTATTTCAGGCGATCCACAGCAACCGATCCGGGGTCGGATTTACGGAGGCGAAGGCCGCCGGCCTCGACTCCCCGTTGCAGCAGCTCGCGCAGCCGTGTTCGCGCCTTGTGCACCTGCGATTTTGAATTACCCGCGGTGCAGCCAAACAATTCGGCAATCTCGTCGTGGCTGTATCCCTGCACGTCGTGCAGAATAAACATCGCTTTGTATCCGGGCGGCAATTCGTTGATCGCGCTTTCCAGTGTGATGCGGTCAACGGCGCCATTCAGTCGCAGATCGGGTCCGCCAAATTCCTTGGCCGCAGCGCTGGATCCCTCCTCGGTATTCGTAATCGTCTCCAACGATTGGTCCGCCACGTTCTTCTTGCGGAATCGCATCAGGACGATATTGACGGACATGCGATGCAACCAGGTGGAAAAGGCCGATTCACCGCGAAATGTGTTTATCTTCCGGAACAACTGCAGAAAGACTTCCTGGGTCAGATCTTCCGCGTCCGTCCTGTCTCCCACCATGCGAAGGCACAGGGTGTAAACTTTGCGGCTGTGCATCCGATAAATGCGTTCAAACGCGACGGCGTCGCCTTGTTGCGCCCGTCTCACGGCATTTTCGTCAGTCATTTCTCGTACTCCGGCTTGCTCTGGTGCGCTCACTTTAGTTTCCTGCAAATCTTTGCCTGTTCGTCGCCGCATCCTGCTTGTCAAGTACGCGAGCCGTTTAGAAGCAATCCTCGTGTTCGAAATCGCTGGCGCCAACTCGGCCGGCGGCGCTTGAGCCTCACCGCCGACCAGTTGATGCCTGACACCGTAACGACGTTATTTCCCCGCGAAGATGGTGACCTGCTTGGCGCTTGCAAGTTCCTTCCCCACCGGCTTCGGGTAGAGGAATTCATGCCCGGTCGTTTCACCCGGATAGAACCAGGTCACGATTGCCGCCGGCTGCGCGGATCCACGCTCCGCGAAACCAAACACCGTGCTGTCGGCTGGCTTTATACGCTCGGCACTAACCGTGAGAAGCGTCGCCAGCAACATGGTGCGATCGGCGTTGAAGATGCGGACTTGAAAATGGTCGTGAATCTCCTCTGGGAGCACGAACACGTACGTTCCAGCAGGCAGCACGCGTCCCGGAATCTGAACCGGCTGGCTGAAGCTAACTGTGGTTTCCTGGTTCGCCTGATCTGCGTGTGCTGCAGGCAGAACAGTCAGGAATGCAAGCACAAACAAGATGCAGGCAAAACTCGTTACTCTAGTGACTCTGTTCATAACAGCTCCTTTTCGTAGTATTGCGCCGCCCATTGGTCGCAATTTATTTCCGTGCACTTGAATTAACCGCCGCTTCCAAGTTTTTATTCCGTCAAAGTGAAACTTGCCGGAATCGTCTTCAAAACGCGTACCAAGTTTGGACGCGGTGATGCGCCGCCGAGTAACAGAAATCGATGTAAAGTTTTTGTCCCCGATATATCTCGAACATGTCTCGAGAAAACCTGCAAACGAAGCGCGAAAAGTAGTGACGAACGATTGGCGCGGAATGGCGTTGACCTCAGGACCAGCGCTGGACAAACGCGCAACGCGATCTTCGAAGCAAGGCAGGACACTTTAAAAGTGTGTTGTTTTATGCGTTAGGGATGTACTCCCAACGTGCGTGCGTCTGCACCATGAATCCTAGTGCGCGGAGACCTTGCCGCTCTTGCCTGGTTCATTCTTTTTCAGAAGGAACGAGCTGAGATACGTAAGCGCCGAGCACATCGAAAGCCGCCAATACGCGTCCACCTAACAGAGAACCGCGGCTTGGGCCTGGACCAAAGCGTACGGGCGGCCTGGTGCCTGTTGTTGAGCGGTATGCGCGCTCAAGGCGATACGAGTCAGGCTCATCGCCAGAGCCGCGAGAGCGTTGCGAAATCGGCCGGAAGCTGCGTATTGCGCTGAGACGGATTGATGATTCTGGCTGCGCTGAGCTATCAGCGTAGTGGCGGAGGATGTCCCAACACTTTGGCCAATGTCGCGCATGAAATTCATGAGTCCAGCGGCAGCGTTGGTTTCTCTTGCTGAAAGACCGACGTATCCGGCTAGCGTCAGGGGGGACGAACAGAAAGGCTACGGGAATGTACTGCCATCTACGTAATAAGGTGGCCGAACCTAAACTCATAAGCAGGTCGATCTGCTCGGACGTGGCCTGCATGCTGATTGCAAGAGTTATCCAACCCAAAGCGATGCGATAGCGCGCCTGGAATCCAGTGCTACGTTTGCCTACCATGGGCAGCACGACGACACAATGTCTGGCGCCAGGAATCCGATTCCTATCGGAACAGGCATTTCTGCGACAGCGAATACATCGCTCGAACGAATAACCGGCGGAGATGCGTTTTGTTTGCTTGGCCCGATGCCAGTGTTGGGTTCGCTCGCGGACTACGATTTATCCGTTGGAACTTCGGGCAAAGGGATGCTTCCGAGTTGTGCTGTTCGGATGGTAGAGGATGGCCCACCGGGAGATACGGCAGCGGAAGCGAATCGGAAATTTTTCATGCCCGGTCTGAACCTAACAAGAATTCATTCCTTGACCGACGGCGTGACCACTGCAGCTTACATTATTTACGCCGGGGCCAATCGAAGCTGCCAAATGATTCTGCGCTCGCCTACAAGACAAGTGCGTGAAGATATTTCGTTCTCCGAGATTCCCACGCGGCCCGGAAGTTACGCAGCCACTTGCCAGGTATACAGCGCGGATGCCAAGTCCGTGTTGTTGAAAGACGGCCGTAACACAAAGCGACCCAAGTGAGAGCGGCGGCGCGCAACCACCTTTCATGCGCTCCACCATCATAGTCGCGTCGAACGACGTTGCTCTAGCGAGGACGCGCGACGCACCCGCTCCGCGCCTGGTGGCTCAATTTCCGTTCAATCTTCCCGTATCCACCTCGCTCTGCTTCTTTGACGGAACAGATTCCGGTCCCAACTGAACCAGGCACTTCAATTGCGTAAAGACGGCTGCGGCGACCCGGCCTTCGACCTAGTGGACCGGAACGAATTGTTGGCTGGGGCCGCGGGAAGGTATTGGTAAGGGATTTGTCGCGGAGTCCTGCGGAATGGCCGCTAACAGCGGTACTAGCCTGGTTAATTCATCAGAGGCCAAGATCTTGGCGCAGGAAGCTTTCTAGGGACGCAAATAAGTATTGCGCTCTGTTGGCGATGCTCATGTAGGTCTGTCGGGCCGCCCCTTGACTCCGCGGACTGTTTTTTGAGACAGCTCCGCCTGGCCCTTCCCCGAGTATGTTGTCGAACGGCCCGAACCAACTAAGAAGAGTTGCAGAACGAGGCGGCTTGGAAGAGCTCTTGAAAAGGCCAGCCGCTCGCCAGGTGAATGCGGATACAACGAGCTGTTTCACGGATGCGCGCACCGATCTTGAACAACTGGGTGCGCAGAGTTTCGATTTGCGCGGAGCGCATGGACAAAGGCAATTGCAGGCGAAATAGGTTGACCAGGTTATAGGCGAAACTGTGTAGCAACAAGCGGAAGGCATTGGCTCGAAAGCGGTGACAGCTCAAGCGGTCGGCAGCAAAACCGTTCTTGAACTCTTCGATGCGGTTCTCACATTCCCCGCGATCGTTATAGAAGGAAAAAACAGAACGGCTGCGGCCGGGCAAGTTGGTGACCAGGAAACGCAGGTTGGTACCGGCAGCGCTGTGTTCAGCTTTGTAGACGATGCGCCGCTGATGAGACCAGGGGTGCGCGCGATAGCGAAAGCTGGAAAAGGAGCGCTGCGGCTGGCCGCTGCGACGATAACGCCTGGCCAGACGACGCTGCAGGGGCTGCGCAGCACTTTGCAACCGTGCGTTTTTGCCTATCCCGATGGCGTACTGCAGGCCGAAAAACTCGCAAAATTCATAAAGCAGTGGCGTGGCGAAACCTGCGTCAGCACGTAACTGGATGCGGACGCCAGGAAATTCACGCTGCAGGCGCGGAACGAGGCGCAACAGCAAGGGTAGGATACGGGCGTGACTACCGACTCTTCCTGGTCGCAAGCGGGCGGCGAGCAAACAACCCGTGTGTCGCTCAAAGATCAGCAAAGGGTGATACATGTGCTGGCCATAAGCACCATTAAAGAAGCTGAGCTGCTGCTGTCCATGAGTGGGATCGTCGGTGGAATCGACATCGAGCAGGATCTCTCCCCGTTTGCGGACTTGTTTCCCGCAGATCTTCACAAACCAATCCAGCAGAGCATCCTACCACGGAAAATGGACAAGTTAAGCAGCATCAACACGGCCACATAGAACGAGTCCGACCGCCCCAGCCAAATTCTTCCCGCTAATTCACTCACTGCGATAATTTCGATCGGTTTAATCCTTAATGACGGGGAAGCCGGCTTCAGTCCATCCCCGCCAGCCGCCGTCCATGGAAATCACGTTCGTGTAGCCCATTTTTTGCAGATTATCGGCCGCGAGCGCCGAGCGAAAGCCGCCGCCGCAATATAGGACGATGGTGGCGGATTTATCGGGGACGGCGCGTTCGATGTCGCGCTCGATGATGCCTTTGCCGAGGTGCAGCGCGTTGGGAATATGTCCGCGGGCCCATTCGCTTTCTTCGCGGGTGTCCACCAGGATCATTTTTTCGCCGGCGTCGAGTTTTTTCTTCGTGGCCTGGACGTCTTCTTCCTTGATGCGTTTTTTTGCGTCCGCTACCAGGCGGAGGAAACCTTCGGGGTGGTTAGGGTGGCTCATTGTTTCACCTCGTCGTTCGTTTCAATTCCAAGGCAGAAACATAACACGATGCTTGGCGCATCGTCACTTCATGTCGCGCCAGTTGCGACCGACTTTGGTGTCGGCCACCAGCGGGACGCTCAGCTTGTGGATGCCTTCCATTACTTCTTTGGCAAGCCGGGTGAGGCTGAGAATTTCTTCCTCGGGGCCTTCGAAGAGCAGTTCGTCGTGAACCTGTAGGATCATTTGCGATTGGAAATTTTCCGCCGGCAGACGGCGATCGAGTTCGATCATGGCGAGCTTGATCAGATCCGCGGCGGCGCCTTGCATGGGCGTGTTCATGGCGGTGCGTTCGGCAAAATTCCGCATGTTGGGTTGCGGCGAATTGATTTCGGGGATCTGGCGCACGCGGCCGAACAGGGTGCGCGTCACGCCGGACTGACGCGTTTCGGCGATCTGGCGTTCCAGGAAATCCTTCACGCCGCGGTAGCGCTCGAAATATTTGGCGATAAATTGCGCGGCTTCTTTCTGGTCAATGCCGAGCTGCTGGGCCAATCCGAACGCGGAAAGGCCGTAAATCACGCCGAAATTGATGACTTTCGCGACGCGGCGATGCTCGCGCGTTTGCGCGAAGGGCGCAACGTCGAAAACTTCCTGCGCGGTGCGCGAGTGGACGTCTTCCCCGCGACGAAAAGCTTCGACCAGCACTGGATCGCCCGAGAGATGGGCAAGAATGCGCAGTTCAATCTGCGAGTAATCCGCTGAAAGAAGCCGGCATCCGGGCGCGGCGACGAAGGCTGCGCGAATTTCGCGGCCCAGCTCCGTGCGTATGGGAATGTTTTGCAGATTGGGATTCGACGAACTCAGGCGTCCCGTCGCGGTGCCGGTCTGCGAGAAGCGTGTGTGCAGGCGCCCAGAGACCGGATGGATCAGGCGCGGCAGCACGTCGGAATAGGTGGATTTGAGCTTGGCCAGCTCGCGGTACTCGATGATTTTCCTCGGCAGCTCGTGTACGGCGGCCAGCTCTTCGAGGATATCGGCGGCGGTGGAACGGGACTTGGCGCGGCTGCGCCGCGGAGACTGCAGTTTCAGTTTGTCGAAAAGAATCTCTGCGAGCTGTTGCGGCGAGTTGATATTGAACGGGACGCCGGCGTGACCGTAGATCGTTTTTTCCAGTTTGCCGATTTCCTCCAGCGTGGTGGTGGAGATACGATCCATCTCCACGGGATCCACACGCACGCCGGCGGCTTCCATGCGCGCCAGAACCCCGGCTAGCGGCAAATCAATTTTTTCGTAGAGGTCCAGGAGGCCTTGCGCTTCCACTTCGGCGCGGAGCACCGGAGCGACACGCAGCAGGAAATCGGCGCGTTCGCCCGGTGCGCCGGAAAGCGTGCGATTCAGATGGCGTAGAACGACTTCGGCGAATTCGTGATTCGCAGTAGTGGGGCGCAGCAGGTAGGAATAAAGCATGGTGGCGTGGCGGATACCGGCGACGGAGTGCGCCGGTGCTAGAGCCGCAGATTTTTTGGTGCGTTTCGGTGCCGCCGCAGCTGGGTCTTCACGAAGGCCCGCGCGAGCCGCTAGCAATTGAAATAATTTCGGGTCGTGCACGACTTTCGGGTGTTGGGTATCGCCGAGCCAATCCTGCATGGCGGAAAGGGTCTTGTCCTTCACGTCGTTGGCAACGATGCGCGCTCGCCCGGACTTCGTGGCGACTTCGACCGCCAGGACGCGGGCGCCAAATCCTTCTTCGTCTGGATCCTGAGCATCGAGCGCCAGCCATGCAGCGGCTTCGTCGCCTTGCGGAATCGCAGCAAGATATTTCTTAAATGCTGACGGCTGCTCGATAGGAGCGTAATCGGTCTGCTGGGCGTCGGCGAGCGGAGCCAGTTCACGCAGCAGAGAAGTAAATCCCAGCTCGGAGTAAAGCTCACGCAAAGCGGCGGTATCCGGCTCACCGACTTTCATCGTGTCCAAATCGAGAGCCACGGGCGCGTCGGTCGGAATCGTCGCGAGTTTTTTGCTGAGAATGACGAACTCGCCGCATTTTTCCAGGGCTTCCCGGTAGCTCGCGCGTTTTACTTCAGCCGCGCGTTTCAAAGTCTCTTCAGCGCTGCCGAATTGTTGGATCAACTGCCGCGCGCCCACTTCGCCGATCCCCGGCTTGCGCCGTTCGCCGGGTGCGACCTTCTCATTGGGGTCGCGCGCGCCCGGAATGTTGTCAATGGAATCCCCCATCAGAGCCATCACGTCCGCCACCTTGGATGGCGGCACGCCCATCAACTCTTCGACTTTTTTCTCGTCAATCAACAAGTCAGCCTTGGTGGGATTCAGCACCAGGACGTTCGCCGTGACGAGCTGCAGCAAGTCTTTGTCGCTGGTGACGATAAAGACGTCGAGATCTTTCTTCGAAGCAAGACGCGCCAGAGTGCCGATGACGTCGTCGGCTTCATATCCCGGATATTCCAGAATCGGCAGGCGCATCGCTGCGCAATAGCGGCGCACAAAGGGAATTTGAATCGAAAGATCGTCGGGCATGGGCGGCCGTTGCGCTTTGTAAGCCGCGAATAGCTCGTCGCGGAAAGTGGGTGCGCTCGTGTCGAAGGCGACCGCGACATACTCCGGCAGGCGATCCTTATTCGAAAGCAGCCGCCGCATCATCGTAGCGAAAAGGTAAGGCACCTTGGTGGGAATGCCGGAGGAAGTCTGCAGCCGGTCCATGGGGGCGAAATAGGCGCGGAAGATGTAGCCCATCGCGTCGATCAGGAACAGGCGCTTGCGGTCTGTGGGAGGCATGCTGGCTTTCCCGCGCGTGCTGCGCGGGAAGGAAAGTATAGCAGACGTGGAGAAGAGGGCCACTCAGCAGCAATCGCCTACAGCGGGCCGCGCGGATGGGATTGTTGGTGATTCGCGGGTGTTCGCATATATTTGACGGACGTCGCACAGGGTGGACTGAATTTTTCGCAGAGGAGCTTTCATGATTCGCGCACTAGGAATGTGCGTACTTTTGATTTGCGCCACGGTCACCATGGCTTCACCGCTGCAGGACGAGCAGAGCCGCTACGTGGTGAAAACCAGCAGCAAGATCGAATTTCACTCCAGCTCTACGTTTGCGAAGGTCGTCGGAGTGTTTCACAACTGGGAAGCAAATATGAAAATGCCCGCGGACCAATTTGCAGATGCGTCCCTGGTGCTGGAGATCGACGCCGCGAGCGTAACCACCGGAAGCGGGTTGCGGGATAAAGAACTGAAGGGTAAGAATTTCTTCTCGGTGCAGGAGCATCCAAAAATTCGATTCGCATCCAAGACGATTACCGCAGACGGCGCTGCCCCGAAATTTCACATGGACGGAGAGCTCACGATACGCGAAATCACCCAGCCGGTTTCGGTTTCGATTGCGTTTCTGCGGCAGGACGACGGGCATGAATGGGTCGACGGAAGTTTTTCGTTCAACCGGCGGGATTTTGGCATGACGCATAACCTGCCGCTCGACAAGATCGCCAACACCGTGCTGGTGCAGTTTCACCTGGATACGGTGAACGGCACGGCGCCGCTAGCCCAGAACTGAGGCCCTGGCACGCAAACCGGGGAGCGATCGTCAAGCACCGCATCCGAAACACGCCGCAATACCCCGCCATACCTCAAACGACCAGATGCGCATGCAGCGCGCCGCGTTCCAGAGCACGCTTAAGCCGAGCGCTTCGAACCTCGAAGCGTTTCCCGCCAGATAACTTGCTTGACTCCCTCTCGCTCTGAGGCTTATAGGTATAAAAGCAATTTCGAGGGGTGGATTCGTGGGGCTGGGGGAGCTGTCCGCACGATTTATCGCGCTCATCCGCATTTTTGATAGGACAAGCCTGCCCCGCCCGCCGTATGAGCCTGCCCAGGAGAAAACCATGAAAATTTCCAGCCGCAGGAGTGTGGTCGTTGCGATCGTGTGCGCGATTGTATTAATGATGCTCGCCCCAGCGCCAGGATGGGCGCAGACATTTCGCGGAACAATTCAAGGTACGGTCACCGACAGCACCGGCGCCGCGCTCGTGGGCGCGACGGTGACGATCCACAACGTGGACACGGGAATTGACCGGATCACGATCAGCGGCACAGATGGCAGCTACCTGATCCCCGAATTACCCATCGGGAACTATAACGTGGTCGTGGAGATGAGCGGCTTTCAGAAAGTAGCCACCAACGGCGTCACGGTGGACATTGGCGCTGTACGGCGCGTGGACGCCACCATGAAGCCCGGCCAGGTGAATCAGGAAATCGTGGTGTCGGGCGAAGAAGTGCCGGTGGTGGAGACCTCGACGGATACGCTGGGCGGTAGCTTCCAGAGCCAACAGGTGGAGGATCTGCCGATCAATGGCCGCGACTACACCAAGATGCTCATCATGGTGCCCGGTACGGCCGGTGAGCCCAACGGCGGGGGCGATTCGCCTGGTTCGTATGGGCTTTTCAGTTCGAACGGCAGCCGCGGACGCGCGAACAACTATCTGCTGGACGGCACGGATATGAACGACGGCTACCGCAACCTGCCGGCTATTAATCAAGGCGGGGTTTTCGGAGTGCCGGGCACGATTTTGCCGGAAGACTCCATTCAGGAAATGAGCATTGAGTCGAATTTTGGCGCGGAGTACGGCCGGAATTCCGGCGCGGTAGTAAATATCGTAACCAAGAGCGGGACGAACCAGTTGCACGGGGCAGCGTTCGAGGATTTTCGCAATGCGGTGCTGAACGCGCGGAACTACTTCAACGCCGTGGACCAGCCAAAAGACGCCTTCCGGAATAACCAGTTTGGAGGAGCGCTAGGCGGTCCGATCGTCAAGGACAAACTGTTCTTTTACGCGTCGTATGAAGGGCAGCGCGAAGGAATGGCCATCACTTCGCTCAACAGCGTACCCACATTAAATGATGGAATTCGCAATGACCCCAACGATTACACACAAGCGATCGCGTCTTTGGGCGGCACCGTCCCATGCACGAGCACAGTGATTGCTTGCGTTGACGCGAACTCCAACGTGATAAATCCCTCGATTTTGAAGCTCTACAACTTGTGCAATACCAATGGTCATTGTTCCGGCTTCAACAATGTCTGGCCCACAACATCAGCGATTGGCGGCCCCGCATCGAACAATCTGGACAGCGCGATCGCGAAGATTGATTACTCCGCGAACACGAATAATCAGATTTCCGGGCGCTACTTTTTCGGAAACAGCCATCAGAGCTTTCCGCTCGGCGTGGGAGGAGGGAATAACCTGCCGAATACGAACACGAACGCGCCGATCCGCACGCAGTTGGTGTCCTTAAGTTGGGTGAGAACAATTTCGGCAGAGAAGCTGAACGAATTGCGATTCGGATGGAACCGTTATCGCAACGGATTCTACCCCCAAGATGCCTCGATTTTCGGCGATCCCAACGTTTCGCTGGACATCAATACACTCGATTTACTTGGTCCGAACACGGCGCTGCCCCGCGATTTTGGTCTACCCACGATTGACGTGAACGGTCTGGCGAAGCTTGGCTCCTCCGGGTTTTCCAATCCCCGCGATCGCGTGGACAGCAACTATCAACTTTTCGACAATTTTTCGTGGAAGATAAACCGGCATGACGTCAAGTTTGGCGGCGAGTATCGCCGGACGACCGTAAACTCGTTCAACGATCTCCTGGCGCGCAGCGAGCTCAATTTCAACAGCCTTGCTGAGTTCCTGGGAGGTGGGCTCGCTGGCGGGAACGAAAACTTCGGCAACACCTCACGAACCGCCCACCAGAACTTTCTCGCGTTTTACATCCAGGATGGCTTTCACCTGAACAGCCGGCTGACGGTGAACCTCGGTCTTCGCTGGGATTACTTTGGTGTGATCGGCACCGATGGCGACCAGCTCAGTATTTATGACCCGGCTGTCGGTCTCGTCCGGCCCGGTCAGCTGTATCCCAAGGATTTGAATAATTTCAGCCCGCGTGTCAGCTTCGCCTACGACGTGTTCGGCAAGGGCAAGACGGTGGTGCGCGCAGGCTTTGGCGTTTTTTATGACGCTTTCTCGCAGGATTTCTTCACCGGCGAGCTTGCCTACAACACGTTCAATACAGGACCCGCTTACAATCCGATCGGTCCCAATCCTGTCTTCATTACGTTCGATTTGAATTCCGCGCTGCCTCCAGGAATTGCGGGCCCGCTCACCGGCGATGCGATTATTCAGCCGAACGTGCCCATTTTTCAGCCGTCTTCGGTGACCGCAGGCAGCGCCTCAAGCACCGACGCGTTCACCGTCGCTCAGAACCTGCGCACTCCCTACGTCTACAATTACAACTTCAATATCCAACAGGAGCTTGCGCACAACACTGTTTTGCAAGTGGGCTACGTCGGATCGGCCGGCCGAAAGCTTTTCCACTTCATCGACATCAACCAGCCCAGCCACACGCAAATAACACAGATTGATGAGTTCTGTGGAACCACGACTACAATCGAACGTGGAGCTGCGCAATGCGCGGGCGCACCGATTGTCGGTTTTACCACCCCCCTGAGTTCTTTGGCGCCAAACGCGCCATTCTACGTCAATCAACTGCAGACCAGCGCGAATTCAAGCTACAACTCACTGCAGATTTCGTTCACGCAGCGGAATTGGCATGGTTTCACTAACCAGGTGGCCTACACGTGGTCGCATTCGATTGATACGGCTAGCGACGGCCAGGACTACGTCCCCAATGCTTCGCAGCCGAACGACAGCACCAATCCGGCAGGAAACAAGGGCAACTCCAATTTTGATGCGCGCAACCGCTTCGTACTCACGTCAACGTATAATGTACCAGCCGCAAAATCGCTTGGAAAGTTTGGATCAGGGTGGATGTTGAGCGGAGTGGCGACAGTAATGAGCGGCCATCCGTTCTCGCTGAATTATGATTTTGTGGGCGACTTTGATGGTAGCGGCGAAGGGTTCGGCCGCCCCGATACGGTAGCTCCCGTCCAATACAACTACCACAATCCTGCAGAGTTTCTGAATCTCAATTCCTTTGCGACTCCATGCAGCCTCCCGACAGGCGGCGGGACTTCGAGCGAGGATTGCGCGGTGGGAACCCGCCATTTTGGCAACGAGGGCCGCAATTCTCTTCTCGGACCTAACTACCGCGACCTGGACCTTGCCATCAGCAAGATGACCTCCATCAACGAGCGATTGCAGGTGCAATTCCGGGCGGACTTTTACAATATTTTCAATCACCCCGCTTTTGCCAGTCCGTTGCTTCCAGCCTTCTTTGCCGACGCCGCACCCAACGGCATTAGCAACGGCGCGCCCGGGGCATGCGGCGCCGGAACCCCGACTATTTCGGCCGGGCTGAGTTGCGGCGTCTATCCGATAACGGCGACTTCGGACGTCGGCCTGGGCAACCCTGTTTTGGGCGGCGGCGGCGCGCGTAGCATCCAGTTCGCCGTGAAGTTTTTGTTCTAGTTGCTGCTCACGTTTTGAAGAGCATCGAGCGGCTCGGTGGCCTGCTAAGCTTGGGGCTGCCGGGCCGCTTTCCTTTTGCAGCGGGCGATAGCGTAAGTGTATTAGAATGTGTGTAGTAAGGCGGACGCGTAGGATCCGTGCCTCGGACGGGCGCGGCGTCGTGTGGCCCGGCCCTTGCAGCTTGAGCACGATGTAGCAGCCAGGCAAAGACGCACAGACAAGATCGCCCTCGCGCGGCTGGCGGCCTCTGCCAGGGTGTAAGCGACTGATATGCCACTGGTTTGAAATATTTCGCTAGGATTGTGCGTATTCATCTATGGAGCGACGCAAGAGCATCGGCGAGATGAGCACCGCGGAACTAGCGGATTTGCTAGCGCAGGTCCGGGCGGGCGATTCGGACGCCTGGGGCGACCTGTATGGCCAGTATGCTCCGGCGATATTCCGGTTTTGCCGCCGGGCTTTGCCCACGCGCGAAGATGCGGAAGACGCCACCACGGAAATATTCATGAAGGTACGCCAAAAACTCGGGCTGTACGATTCGTCGCGACCCTTTACGGCGTGGCTTTATAAAGTGGCCAGCAATCATTGTTGGGACACGTTGCGGCGCAGGCGCATTCGCCAGGATCTGGAAACCGGAGACCTGGAGACGCTGCCGCTGGAACATCCTGATCCCAGCCAGCTCGAACAATTGCAAATCGATCACGACAGCAAACACGTTCGCGCCGGCCTTGCGAAATTACCGGACCGCGCGCGCATGGCGTTGGTGCTGCGCTATTACTCGGACATGAGCTACGACGAAATTGCGGACACTCTCGGAGTGCGGCGAGCGTTCGTGGGTGTGTTATTGCTGCGCGCGCGTCATCAACTGCGCGAAGTGCTGGCGGAAAGCGGCGGCGGATTGCATGGCGCGGCTGCCGGGGGAAGAGCATGAGCCATTTCGATGAAATGACGTGCCTGCTGTATCTCGAAGGGCAGCTCGATGCCGACCACGCGGAGGGAGTTCGCACGCACGCAGCAGGATGCGCGGAATGCCGCGGGCTGCTGCGCGCGTTGCAGACAGAAAGCGTATGGCTGCGCGGATCGCTGGAAGCGGACGACGAATCAGTTCCCGCGCGTCTTGTGCAAGCGCCCGAACACGGCGGCGCGCCGTGGGGCTGGATTTCGGCGCTGGGCTTGAGCGCGGGCGGAGCCTACACGGTGTGGAGCGGGTTCATCGAACCGTGGCGCGCGCAGGCAGCGCAGGCGGGCTTCACGCAAGGAAATCTTCTGACCATGCTTTTTTTCAGCGGTGCATTCTGGAAAGGATGGGACGCGATGCGAAGCCTGATGGAATTTCTGGCGATTGGGACACTGGGGCTGGTCGTGATGTGGCTGCTGCGGCGTCACCTGCGTCGCACCACAGCGCTGGCGGTGGTGATGGGCGCGCTGGCCCTCATGGTGGTGCTGCCCCCTTCTGCCGGAGCCGCGGAGCAGAGGCGCGGCGACCCGAATTACACGCTACCGGCGGGAGAAGTGGTGCACACGGACTTGATTGTCTCGGCGGATTCCACGCGAATTGATGGCGACGTAGAGGGCGATCTCATCGCGTTTTCCCGCAGCGTCACGGTGAACGGACACATCAAGGGCGACGTAATCGCGTTCAGCCAGGAATTGCGTGTGAATGGAGCCGTGGATGGAAACGTGCGCGCGTTTGTGCAGAACCTGCAGCTTTATGGCACGGTTGCGCGCAATGTGATGGCCTGGGCCGGCGATGTGAATCTGGATCAGGATGCTAAAGTGAATGGCACGTTGACGGCGGGGTCCGGTCACCTGGAAGTGAACGGGAAGCTTGTGGGCGACTTGCTCGCATACTCGGGAGATGTGGACATCAACGGGCAGCTTGGGCGCAACGCGAAAATTCGCGGCGGACATTTGACGATCGGATCGCGGGCCGAGATCGCCGGGAAGACCACGGCGCTGCTGCGACAGCCTCCGGATGTTTCAAACGGGGCGAAGATGGGCAGCCAGCTGGATTGGACCCTCGCCAAGCGCGGGTCGGAAACCAGCTATAGTTCGGGGCGTTACTATTTGCATCAGATTTTGAAGTGGGGCGCGAGCTTCTTGTTCGGGCTCGTCCTGCTGTTCATAGTGCCCGGCTTCTTTTTTGACGCGGTGAAAGCCTGCGAAAAGGCCGCGCCGGCAATCGGATTCGGCGTGCTGTTCTTGTTCGCGATACCCATCGCCGCGGTGATCGTGTGCATCACTGTGGTGGGATTGGGAGTGGGAATTTCCGCGATGATGTTCTGGGCGATCGCCATTTATGCCGCGCAGGTGTTCGTTGGCGCGTGGCTGGGAGAAAAAATTCTGGGCGGAGGCGTCGGCGCAGGAGCAGCGCTGGGACGTCTGGCGCTGGGTTTGGCGATTTTGCGCGCGCTGGGGATGCTGCCATATCTTGGCGGATGGATTTCGTTCGTGGTGGTGATATGGGGAATGGGCGCAGTGGCGCTGGCGATTTACAAGAACACGCGGCCGCAGTTGGCTGCTGCAGCCGTGGCGGTGTGAAGTTCGCGCGGCGGCGGTAGCTAGCGCCGGCGTAGGCGCTAGGAGACCACTTCCAGTTTCTTGCCTACGCGACCAATGATCTCAGCGGCGCGTTCCAGGTCGGCGCGTTTGTGGGTGGCGGTGACGATCGTTCGCAGGCGCGCTTTGCCTTCCGGGACAGTAGGAAAGCCGATCGCGCCGGCAAAAACTCCTTCCGCGAATAATTCCCGCGAAAATTGAAATGCTTTGGCCGCTTCGCCCACCAGGATGGGCGTGATCGGCGTCTCGCTCTTACCCGTGTTGAATCCTAGCTTCTTTAGTTTGCGCTTGAAAAATTTTGTGTTGGCCCAAAGCTTCTTGATGAGTTTCTCGCCTGCTTCGGAATTGAGCAGCTCGAATGCGGCCTGGCAGGTGGCCGTCACCGACGGCGGATGCGACGTGGAAAAAAGGAATGGCCGCGCGCGCTGGTGCAGAAAATCAATCAGGTCGCGCGAGCCGCAGACATAACCGCCGATCGAGCCGATTGCTTTGCTCAACGTGCCCACCTGAATATCCACGCGCCCGTGGCAATTCAAATGGTCAATCGTGCCTCGTCCGCGGTTGCCCAGCACGCCCGAGGAATGCGCGTCGTCCACCATCATGATGCAATTATATTTTTCGGCCAGGTCGCAGAGCGCAGGGAGATTCGCAATGTCGCCGTCCATGGAAAAAACACCGTCGCTGATCAGCAGTTTTTTGCCGTTCCAGTCCTTCGTTTCCTGCAGTACGCGTTCGCAGTCGGCGGCGTCCTTGTGCTTGAACACTTTGACGGAGGCGCGCGAAAGGCGGCAGCCGTCAATGATGGACGCGTGATTCAGCTCGTCGGAAACGACCAGATCGTCTTTGCCGAGAATCGCCGAGACGGTACCGGCGTTGGCCGCGAATCCCGATTGGAACACCACACAAGCTTCCACTTTCTTGAAGCTCGCGATTTGCGCTTCCAGGTCCAGGTGCATCTTCATAGTCCCGGCGATGGTGCGCACGGCGCCGGAGCCGACGCCGAATGTGCGCGTCGCGTCAAGGGCGGCCCGGCGAAGCTTGGGATGGGTTGTGAGGCCCAGGTAATTATTCGAGCTGAGGTTGATGACTTCCTTGCCGTCGAAATTCGCAACCGGCTTCTGCTCGCCTTCCAGAATTTTCAGATTGAAGTACAGATGCTTGGCTTTCAGGTCTTCGATCGCGTCATGCAAATACTGAAGCTGGGGACGTGTAGCGGTGCTCATGATTCCTCCGCAGGATTGGTGGCGCGCTATTTCCCGGCGCCGTTAGGATAAAACAGGATTTTCCCGGCCAGGCCCGATTCCAGCAGCGAGAAGGCTTGTTCGAATTTCTCGAGCGGCACGCGCTCTTTGAAAAGCGGTTCTAGATTCAGGCGCTTGTGTTGCAAGAGCTCGGTCATCTGCACCCAGGTCTCGAACATTTTGCGGCCATAAATCCCTTGAACGGTAGCGCCTTTGAAGATCACGTCGTTCACCAAATCGAAAGTCACCGGATCCTTGGGAATCCCCAGCAGCGAAGCTCGCCCGCCCGGGCGCAGCATCTCGAAGCCCTGATGAATGGCGGCGGGATGCCCGCTCATTTCAAGCAGCACGTCGGCGCCCGCTCCTTCGGTAGCCTCGCGGACACGTGCGACGACATTGCCCTCCGCGGGATCAAGCGCTACGTCCGCGCCCATTTTTATCGCCAGCTCGCGCCGGTGTGGATTCACTTCGGTGGCAAAAATCATCGCTGCGCCGCAGGCACGCGCGACGTTAATAGCCATCAAGCCAATCGGCCCGGCACCGGTGACCACCACGTTTTGCGCGGCGATCTCGCCAGCCAGCACGGTGTGCACGGCATTTCCCAGCGGATCCAGAATCGCGGCGTAATGCTCGGGAATCGCAGGATCGATTTTCCAGATATTGCGGATGGGAATGATTACGAATTCAGCGAAGCAGCCGTCAGCATCGATGCCAATGATTTTCACGTTCTGGCAGACGTGCGGCTGGCCCATGCGACAAGGACGGCAATGGCCGCAATTCACGTGCATTTCCGCGCTCACAAAATCGCCGGGCTTCACGGAGGTGACTTCGGACCCGACTTTTTCCACGTGGCCGCAGAATTCGTGGCCGAACGTCATCGGCGGATGAATGCGCGATGCGGACCAACGGTCCCAGCCGTAAATATGCAGATCGGTGCCGCAGATGGAAGCGGCGCGAACGCGCACCAGAACTTCGATCGGGCCCGGCGTGGGAATGGGAACGGATTCCAGTTGCGCTCCGCGCTGGGGACGCATCTTGCGCAAAGCTTTCATGGTAGATATCGGCATCGTGTACAGGCGGATGTGCAGCAGGCCGCCAAACCTGCGATTTTAGCACACGCCTTGGGGAAGCAAAAATCGAGGGCGCGGCGGCGTTGCTTCCGTTACAATCGCGGCGGCTACCGAGTCTGGGGCGCGACCCGATAATCTTTGTATGTCGTGGCTGCAGCCACCACATGGACTGCTCAGATTCGGCGCGGATTTAGCCGCTGAAGTACCGATTTTTCAGTTGGGACATGAACTCTACAGGGCTGCGCGAAGCCGGGGAGACGCATTGAGCTTTTCACAGCGGTTCGAGGAAATTCGCACAGGATTCGAGCGGCCGTTCTGGGTCGCGAACATCAGCGAGCTTTTCGAGCGGCTCTCCTATTACGCGGCGTTTGCGTCGCTCGCGCGGTATCTGCACGAGACGCTGAATTTTCCCGTGGAGCAGGCCGGAAGCCTGACCGGACTGTTCGGCGGTCTCGTGTGGTTTCTTGCAGCGTTCGGCGGGACGCTGGCGGATCGCCTCGGATTCCGCAGATCCCTTTCACTCGCCTACTTCATTCTAAGTTGCTCGTATTTCATTTTGGGATCGCTGGGATCGAGCTGGATTGCGCCCGTGCGCGCTGCAGTTCCGCTGGTCGTGTTGGTTACGGTGGTGCTCATGCTCCCGGCGCTGGGGATCGCGCTGGTAAAACCGTGCGTTGTCGGTACCACCGCGCGCGCCTCGAAAGAAAACGTGCGGTCCATCGGCTATTCGATCTATTACACGCTGGTGAATATCGGCGGAGCGGCAGGCCCGTACGTCGCCTCCTACGTGCACCATCATCTGAGCGTTGAGAACGTGTTTCGGGTCGCGGCGTTGAGCGTGTTTCTCATGTTCATCGGCGTGGTGCTGTTTTTCAAAGAGCCACGGCGTTCGAATGAGGCGCAAGCGGCGAGCCTGGGCGAAGCGGCGCGAAATTTTGCCACCGTGCTGAGAAATCCGAAGTTCATGTTGTTCCTGCTGATTTTTTCCGGATACTGGATCGTGTACTGGCAGGAATTCATCATTCTCCCGCTCTACGTCCACAATTACATCAACCCAAAGACGGATACGGAGCTGATGCTGGTGACCGGGCCGTTGACGGTAATTGCGCTGCAGATGATCGTCAGTCTGCTCACGCGCAAGATTCCGGCATTCCGCGCGATCACCATCGGGACGCTGATTTCCGCGCTGGCGTGGGTCATTCTCATCGTGCATCCGACGGTGCCCATGGTGATTGTCACGCTCTTCGCCGTTTCCATCGGCGAAATCGTGCAATCCCCGCGCTACTACGAATATATTTCGCGGCTCGCTCCGCCGGGGCAGCAGGGCACCTACATGGGTTTCGCGTTTTTGCCGATCGGAATCGGTTCGCTGTTCGGCGGCTGGTTCGGAGGCATGCTGATTCATCACTTCGGCGAGGTGCAGCAACGCCCGGAGCGCATCTGGTGGGCTGTGACGGCAGTCGGCGTCACGACCGCGCTGCTGCTGTGGATTTACGATCGGACGTTGAAGCCAGGAGCGCCCGCGGCAGTCGCGGAGAATTCCTAATTGACCATGCGGCGCAGGCTTTCCACGGCTTGGCGCGCCAGGGTGTAGCGCGGTTCGATGCGCAGCGACTCGTTGAAACATTCACGCGCGCGCGCCAGCATGCCTTTGGCGACATAAGCACGGCCCAGATTGAAATACGGAAAGTGACGCGGCTCGTAGCGCGGAGCGGCGACGGCGCGTTCCAGCCACGGAATTGCTTCATCGTACTTTTCAAGCTGGATCAGGTACGAGCCGATGTCGTTGTACGGATTGCCGAATTCTGGATCCACCGCGATGGCCAGTTTACATTCCGCGATCGCGTCCGCGATTTTCCCTTGAAAATGGTACGTCCAGCCTAGAAATGTGTGCGCTTCAGCGGTAGGAAAAAGCTTCAGAGAATTCTTGTATAGTTCGACGGCGTGGTCGTAATCGCCTTCCATCTGCGCGCGATAAGCTTCCTGCAGCAGCGCCCAAGCTTGTTCTTGGCGATCGGTTGGCATTGTTCACCGCGCACAGTTCTGAAACGCAGGTTGCATCGTGCCGTTGCGACCGCTCGCGCCTGCGAAAACGTCTGCGTCTCGCCGCTATTTTAGCGCGGAGCGCCGGATGCGGCGGCGTAGCCTTTCGAGTAGGGCTTCCAGGCGCCGGGTGTAGCGCACCGGGTACACCGCGGTGCGATTGATCTGCCGATAAGCTTTCGGAAGCCGCGCCAGGCCGGCAAGGCAACGCGCCCGCAAACCAGCGACGGGCTGCGCTGGCGCGACGCGACGCCCATCGCGCATCACTTCCACGAGCATCGGCTCACCGCCATCCGCCGGCTCGCCCTCCAGCGCGATTCGGTCGTGGTGATATTCACCGGACGGCGCGGAGTAGCGAAACACCTGCTTGCGGCCGGGATAGGTGACTTTTGCTGCGCTCAGTTTTGCAGCTTCGCGAACGATTCCGCCGCGCTCCACCTCGACCAACTTGTAAATCAAATTCAGGTGCGGCGCGTCACCCGGCGTCGCGAGCGCAGTGCCCACGCCGAACGCGTCAATCGCGGCGTGTTTCGCGAGCAGTGAGGCGATACGCGTTTCGTCGAGATCTCCCGACGCGAAAATTTTCACGTCGTTCCATCCCACGCGATCCAACTGGCGACGCACCCACTGGCTGTCTTTCGCCAGATCGCCGCTATCGAGCCGCACTCCAGCGGGCTTGCGATTCATGGCGATAATGCGTTTCACGGCGGAATGCACGTCGTAAGTATCGAGCAGCAGCACCGCATGTTCGGGAAACGCGTCCAGAAATTGCGCGAAAGCTTCCGTCTCGTCTTCGTGCGCCATCACCCAGGAATGCGCTTGCGTGCCATACGTTTCCATCCCGTATCGCTGGCCGGCGAGCACGTTGGATGTGCCCTGGCATCCGCCGATAGCTGAGGCGCGCGCCGCGAGCAGACTGGCTTGGCTGCCGTGAGCACGTCGCGCGCCGAATTCAACGACCTGACGGCCTTTCGCCGCAGTAACAACGCGCGCCGCTTTGCTGGCGATCATCGTCTGGTAGCTGAGCGTCGAAAGAAAATACGTCTCCATGATCTGCCCTTCGATAATCGGCGCCACAACACGCAACATCGGCTCGCCGGGAAATACCAGAGAGCCTTCGGGCATGGCCCACACGTCGCCGGTAAAGCGAAATTTCGCAAGATAGTCGAAAAAATCGCCGCGGATATTGCGGAAGACGGGATGCTGGCGCAGGTACTCAGTTTCGTCAGCCGAAAAGCGTACGTTCTCCAGAAAATCGAGCGCTTGCTCGAGGCCGGCGGCCACCAAATAATTCCGGTGCGGCGGAAGATGCCGGACAAACAATTCGAACGTCGCGCGAGCCTCGAAGCGAGTCTGCAGATAACCCGCCGCCATAGTCAGCTCGTACAGATCGGTTAACAGGCCTGAGTGTTCGAACATTTTCCTTTTCCAGGATACGGCGGCGGCCCGACTAAGCGCGATCGCGCCGCAGCGTTAGCCCGCCATCAACGGCAATCACCTGACCAGTGATGTAATTGTCCGGCTCAAGAAAAAATCGCACCGCGCGCGCGACGTCTTCCGGCCGCCCGAAGCGAGACACCGCCCCGCTGGCAAGGCGCCGGTCATATTTTCCGGTTTGCACGCTGGCAGTGGCCATGCCGACCGTGGTGGCTCCGGGAGCGACCACATTCACGCGTACATGATTCCATTGCTGCGCCAGGATGCGCGCGGCATGGACCAGCGCTGCTTTCGGCGCTGCATAGTTCAAGCTGGACGGAAACACCGCGAGCGCCTGCATGGTCGCGAGCAGCACCACGCTGCCGCCCTCCGCGCCGCTCTCCATCGCCGCACCAAGCTCTTTTGCCAGCAAAATTGGCCCCACGTAGTTTGATTCCAGCGAGGTGAGCAGAGTTTCACGATTAAGACTCTCGAAGGCAACGCGCGCGGGGTCGCCGGAAAAGATGGCCACGCCCGCAAGCGGCGCGCCCAATTTTTCTGCGGCGGCAAGATACGCTTGACGGACTTCGGCCAACGCGATGTCGCCGGCGACGAGGGAAACGGTGCAGCCAAACGCGGATTTCATGGTGTCCCGCAGGGCTTCCGCGCGCTCGCAATTGGCGCGGTAGCCGACGACGAGGTGCACGCCCTGCTGTGCGAGCAGCGCAACGGTGGCAGCGCCCAAGCCGCCAGAGCCGCCGGCGACCACAACCGTCTTGCCAGCGAGAGTCTTTTCGGGAAAGTGGTACCGAAACTCGTGGTACTCACGCGCCTGAGCTGCGTCCCAATACTGCGAGGTCATGTGCTCCTCGTCTATGGCCATGATTTACTGTATGTTTAGGGAATTAAACAGTTTATCCAGCAGAAACAGGGCTGATGAAAAGACAAAACCCCCAAACCTCCGTTCCGTTGGCCGGACCGGGCATGCCTGGGGGTTCGTCGTCAATCCCTGCGCCGGAAGGACTACTTCAGGACGGCGTCTTTGAATGCTTTCGCTGCGCGCAAACGCACAACGGTCTTGGCCTTGATCTTGATCGTCTCGCCTGTGGCTGGATTGCGCCCCAGACGCGCCTTGCGATGCGCCTTGACGGCGCGGCCGATGCCGGGAATCACAAACTTTCCCGCGCTCTTGGCTTCTTTCACAGCCAACTTGAACAATTCGTCGAAGAAAGCCACGGTCTGCTTCTTGGAAATCGGCTTTTCCGGCGTGCTTACCTTCTCAGTGATGTGCGCAATAATCTTGGACTTGCTCAGCGGATTTGCCATCGAGTTGCGTTTTCCTCCTCAGTTTAAATTGCTCGGCGACCCTGCGGTGCAGGACGCCTTGGGGACTATAGCGACAGTAGCCGCCGAACGCAAGTCAAACCTTCAAAAAAGCCCGATAAAACGGGCCTTTCCTTCGTACGCCATTTGTCCACAAAATTTTTACTGCGCGGCCAGTTGCTGGTAGAAGAGCGCGACGGCTTTGATTCCGCCGAAATAATTTTCCAGAGCGATGTGTTCATCGGGAGCGTGCGCATTTTCGTCGGGCAGTCCGAAGCCCAGCAGCACGCAGGGAACTTTAAATGTGTCGTGCATCTGCGTGACGAAAGGAATGGAACCGCCTTCGCGAATAAAAACAGCTTTCTTGCCGAAGCCGGATTCGAGCGCGTGAATCGCCGTCTGAAAAATCGGATGCGTGTACGGCGCCACCCAAGGTTTGCCCGTACTCAGCACCTGGAATTTACAAGTGACGGACTTCGGCAGCAATCTGCGGACGTGCCGCTCGACGAGCCTCGCGATTTTCGCGGGATCCTGATTGGGAACCAGTCGCGTCGAAAGTTTTGCATGCGCTTTCGCGGGAATTACAGTTTTCGCGCCTTCGCCAAGATACCCGCCCCAGATGCCATTGAGTTCCAGCGTGGGCCGAATCCATAGCCGCTCGACAATCGTAAATCCTTTTTCGCCGTCGAGCGCGGGCGCTCCCACCGTCTTGCGGAACTCTTTTTCTTTCCACGGTAGAGAATTGAGCGCCTTCCGTTCCTGGCGAGAGACAGGAGCAACATCAGCATAAAATCCGGGAACGGTGACGCGAAAATTCTTGTCGTGCAGCTTCGAGATCATTTCCGCAAGAATCGTAATCGGGTTCGGCACCGCGCCGCCGAAAACTCCGGAGTGCAAGTCCTGCGCCGGACCCGCAACCTCTACCTGGTAATAATTCAGTCCGCGCAATCCATAGGTGATGGACGGCACACCCTTGGCCAGCATGGAAGTATCTGACACGACCAGCGCGTCGGCCTTTAATCGTTCGCGATTGCGCTGCACAAAATCCCACAGGCTGACGCTGCCGACTTCTTCTTCGCCTTCGATCATCACCTTGACGTTCAGCGGCAACTTGCCCGTCAGGTTTTTCAGCGCTTCCAGCGCCTTAATATGAATGTGCACCTGGCCCTTGTCGTCGGCGGTGCCACGGCCGAAGAGCTTACCGTCGCGGACGGTGGGCTCGAAGGCCGGGGAAGTCCAGAGATCCAGTGGCTCTGCGGGTTGCACGTCGTAATGACCGTAAAAAAGGATCGTGGGCTTTCCGGGCGCGTGCAAGCATTCGCCGTAAACCAAAGGATGCATCTTAGTCGGCGTGATTTCCACGTTTTCCAGACCGGCGGCGCGCAATTTTTCCGCCACCCAGTGCGCGGCGCGCTCGATATCGGCTTTATGTTCGGTATTGGTGCTGACGCTGGGAATGCGCAGAAATTCTTTCAGCTCGTTCAGGTGTTCATCACGCCTTGATTCGATGTACTCAATAAGGTTCATTTCCAGGGGGCCCCCAATTCATAAAATGGTAACGCCCGCGCCAGCCAATTCCACGGCGCGGCATGAATGCGCATCGCTGCTATGGCGCCAGACAAGTTTTGCGATTCTACGGAACCTTGTGCGATTTCAGCAAGCTTTTTGCGCCCTGCGTTTTTGGAAACTTTCCAGCTGCGCATGGTTGACTCAGTGTCTGGCCCGATGCAGCATATCAGATAACCATGAGCGAACCGCAAAACAGCACGGCCCGCCGCAGTTCCCGCGTCTTCACGCGAATTCCCGTGCGCGCGACGGCCAAAAATAGCGATGGCAAGAAATTCCGCGAGAATAGCCAGACCATCGTCATTAATGCGCATGGCGGCCTGCTTTATCTGCAAGAAACGCTCACGCTCGGCGCCGAAATCGTGCTGATCAATCCCGTCACCGAAGAAGAACAAGAATGCCGAGTGGTCTATCTCGGCGATACGTCCGAAAAGGGCACACGTGTCGGTGTTGAATTCCTTTCACCGAGCCCTCATTTCTGGGGTGTCGATTTCGCTCCGCAAGATTGGCCCACGCGCCCGTCCGCCCAGCCCTCGCGCTAAGCAGTTTCCTTCCTTACGGTTGACGTTTTACTTTACCGCTGTGATTCCGGCGATCCGCAAGGTTGTTCTATCACGCAAGAAGGCAGGTCGGAGTATGTGTGCGAACTGCCGCCCCGATCAACGAGAACCATATATGACTCCCGGTCATTACTGCTTTACAAATCGATTACCCCCTGAAGCAGTTTGACGTCACATACATCTTTCCGACCGTTTGTTAGCTCAAAGATATCTCCAGCGTGAGTCGGCAGACTTGCAAGCGAAGCGCGACCAGGCTCAATCAGAGCTTGATGCCCTGGTCGAGAATCTCTCTCTGGACGCTACGCTGTAAGAAGTTGCGCGAAAGAAAAGTCTTGGCAGAGCGGGGTTGAAAGTCTTCCGTGCGCCCGCGCGTCACGGCGAGACGAACAGGTTCGGACGGTATGGCAGCTACTTCGCAGCAGGAAGAGTATCGTAGGCTGCAAGGTCTACTTCTTTCCATTTTCCGTCTATGATTTCTTTGCGTATCTCCGCGGCGGTTTTGCCTTGCTGCGTTTCGCTGTAGGTGAAGGCTCCTTCTTTCTTGCATAGGATGCAATGGGCGCCGTGAGTATCGGTGAAGCAATCCAGCAGGCTCTTGTGTCCCACTTCTTTGTCGCAGCCGCAATAGCATGGTTCCTGATACAGCACCGGTTTCACCTTCGCCGCGAGCGTGTAGATATTTCGAGTTTGCGCGTCCCGGAATTGCGCCGGATCCAACGTGTCAGGAAGCGCGCCTTTGGGCGGCTCGGCGTGATAAGCGGGCACTTCGGTTTTCAGAAACTTCGCCGCTGGATTGGGAGCGGGCTGGGATTGCTGCGCAGAAGAATTCTGAGCGCGCAGAGGAGCGGCACCGAATCCAGCCAAGGCAACACTGGCAGCCACTGCCAGAATCAGGTCTCTTCGAAACATCGCGGAACCCTCCCGCGCTGGCTGCCCCTGTGATCGCGCAGCGAGCGACTGCGAATAATTACGCTGAAATCTTATCATTCTTGTTGCACGCGTGAACGCGGGATTCGCGCGGGAGCCGCCGCGCCGCTCACGGCGCGCGACGTGCAGCACGTGAAGGTGCGCGCCGATTGTCATCAAATACGCCGTAAGTTAGGATGGAGCAAGCGATCAAAAGCGGAGGGGTAGGAAAGCGGTTGACTCCGGCGGTCTTGAAAACCGTTAGGCCCGAAAGGGTCTCGTGGGTTCGAATCCCACCCCCTCCGCCAGCCACTCCAAGGCGTGCTCCCTGTTCCCAATTTTAGTGGAGGAGCAGCGGCATTGGGTCGCATCCGGGCGCGCCACTGGATGCATCTTATTATTCGCAAGGCTTCTGGACGGCAAAATCGTTGGAGCGGTCAGGGAGAGCAATACAATGCAGCCGAACTTCGAAGGACTGAATTGCGCGTATAGGATAATCCCGTCACCGGTCGGAGATTTGAAGTTGATTGCCGCCGACCAGGGCCTCGCAGCCATTCGCTGGAATAACAACAGACCGAAGCGCGTTCCGGCAGGCACGCTCGTCGAAGATGACAATCATCCAATCCTGCTTGAGACGGAACGCCAACTAAATGAATACTTCCAAGGCAACAGAAAGTCGTTTTCTCTGAAGCTCCAGCTGATTGGAACCAAATTCCAGATCAACGTATGGCACGCACTGCTGACGATCCCCTTTGGCGAAACGCGCAGCTACGGCCAACTCGCGCGCCAACTCGGCAATCCGAACGCCATGAGAGCCGTCGGCGCGGCCAACGGCAGGAACCCCATCCCCATCGTGGTTCCTTGCCATCGAGTAATCGGAGCATCCGGCGACTTGGTTGGATTCGGCGGCGGCCTGCAGATGAAAGCGCAGCTCCTCGAGCTCGAGCGCAATGGAACAGTCTCAGCAAAGCCTACCCAATTGCCACTCGCCGTTTGACCGGGACATAACTTAGAATACGCCGCAGCCCGTCGCCATCAACTGCCGCTACCTACGATTATCTGCGACTGAAGCCGTCTAACATATTCGTTACTGCTTGATTTGTGTGTGCGGGCGATGTATTTTGGGAACGCCCAGGGACTTCTCGTCCAGCCTTGAGTGCAGCGCGAGCCGCAGCGCTTTGCGTTCGCGGCCAATTGCCACCTTCGCATTCAAGGAGTCCAGCAATGGCCCTGCTCTCCTTCCTCGACCGCGAATAATCTTTTGCGCACCCTATAGCCGCTGGCTCGTACCACCTGCTGCGCTCGCGATACACCTGGCAATCGGTCAGGTGTGCTCCTTTAGCGTTTTCAAGATCCCGCTCCCTCAATTAATCGGCATCTCCAAACCTGGGCCGGACGATTGGACCCAGCCACAGGTGGCATGGATTTTCTCCCTTGCGATCGTGATGCAGGGCCTATCGGCAGCGTTATTTGGAAAAGGGCTCGAAACCGCGGGTCCGCGCAAAGCGATGTTCGTCGCTGCTTGCTGCTTCGGCCTGGGATTTTTCATCGCATACTTCGCAGTTGTCTCGCACCAGCTCTGGCTGCTTTACTTCGGCTACGGCGTAGTCGGCGGCGTCGGACTCGGGCTGTGCTACATTTCACCGGTCTCGATACTCATTGAATGGTTCCCGGACCGCCCAGGCCTCGCCACCGGTATGGCGATCATGGGCTTCGGCGGCGGAGCGATGATCGGCTCACCGCTGGCGATCAAGCTCAGGCACCATTTCAAGTCGCCGACCGGCGTCGGAGTAGGGCCGATTTTCATCGTGATGGGCGTGCTCTATTTCGTCTTCATGATGCACGGAGTGTTCATGATTCGCGTCCCGCGCGAGGGCTGGAAGCCGGAAAATTGGACGGCCCCGGTCAAACCGCAAGCCCTGATTACCACGCACGACGTGGACGCAGTGTGCACGCCGCAGTTCTATTTGCTATGGATAATTCTGTGCCTGAACGTCACGGCCGGCATCGGAATCATCGAGCAGGCATCGCCCATGATTCAAGATTTGTTCCACGGGATGATTACGCCCGTGGCGGCGGGAGGATTCGTCGGCCTGCTTAGCATTTTCAACATGCGGCGCTCTCTGCAGCCGCTACGCCTGGATTTGGGCCGGCCGTGCATCCGCGCATGACCCGCAAGCGCTGTAGCAAGAGCAGCGCAAGTCGTAATTGGAATTTGTTTCAGGTACTGGTTCGGTCGAGCGTACTAACCGATACGGGAGGCGATCTTGAAAACCTGGTATCTGTATTCCGTGTTAACCGTAGTCACCTGGGGCTTGTGGGGCGTCTTCAGCAAACTCGCTGCAAACTATTCGAAACCGAGGCAAGCGCTCTTGTTTCAGACCGCAGGAGTGCTGGCATTCGCCGTTGTCGTGTTATTCATGGAAAAATTTCACTTTGAATGGTCGCTGCCGGGATTCAGCTGGGCCGCACTGGGCGGGTTTCTCGCCTTCGTTGGATTTTTGACATTCTTTGCAGCCCTGGAGCAGGGCAAAGCATCGACCGTCGTTACGCTGTCAGCCCTGTATCCGCTCGTCACGATTCTACTAAGCGTTGCCTTTCTCCACGAAAAACTGACGCCGCGTCAGGGCGCCGGTATCGTGTTTGCCTTGATTGCCAGCGTCTTGCTCGCGAGCTAGAGACGGCGCCCGCCTATCGCTGGCCGAAACCGCCGTGAGATTCCGCGGCTAGTGTTTCGGACTCAAGTTGTTGATGTGCAGCGCCACAGTCTTGAGATGCGTCATGTCATCAAAAGTAAACCGGCCACCGAGCCGCCCGTAGCCGCTCTTGGTGCCGCCGCCTCCTCCAAACGGTTCATGCGCTTCCCAATAATCCGTGGTGTCATTAATAACCACGTTGCCGCTGCGCAGCCGGTCCGCAAAATAAAAAGCCTTGTCGATGTCTTGCGTAAAAATCGCCATTTGCAGGCCGTAGCCGGTGGCGTTGGCAATTTCGATGGCCTTTTCATAACCGTCTACCGTGATTACGGGAACCACCGGTCCAAAGGTCTCTTCGTTATTGAGCAACATCTCGGGACTCACATTATCGATCACCGTCGGTTCAAAAAAGTAATCCGTCGCCTGTTTCGCCAGGCGCTTGCCCCCAACGACGACGCGCGCTCCTTTCTGCACCGCATCCGCCAGGTGACGTTCCGTTTTTTCGATCACCGGAAGATTATTCATGGGCCCCATGTGCACACCTTCCTGAAACGGATCGCCCACCCGCACAAGTTTTGCCTCCTGCACCACCAGCTCGAGGAAGTCCTTGTGAACCCGGCGATGCACCAGCACCCGCTCCGTCGCGCAGCATACTTGTCCGGCATTGAAATACGCGCCGAACGCCGCCGCCTTCGCCGCGCGCGCCAGGTCCGCATCCTCCAGGACGATTTGCGGTCCGTTGCCTCCAAGCTCCATCAGAAGTTTCTTTACTCCGGCCCGCCGCTGGATGGTGTCGCCAGTATGCGTCTCACCGGTGATGCCGATGCCATCGATCCCAGGATGCGCGACGAGAGCGTCGCCAGTGGTTGGTCCCAACCCCGTCACCAGATTGAAAACGCCCGGCGGCAAATCCGCTTCCGCCGTACACTGCGCCAGAAATAAACCAGCCAGCGGCGTCTGCTCGGCCGGCTTGAACACGATCGTATTTCCCGCCGCAATCCCCGGACCAAAATATTCCGACGGAATCACGGTAGGAAAATTCCAAGGCGTAATAATTCCCCACGTACCAATCGCCACCTTAAAAGTAAAAAGCCGCTTGTTCGGATCGCGCGCGGGAATTATCGGGGTTTCCAGACGCTTCACATCCTCCGCCGCGATCCGGAAATTTTCCGCGGTTTCATCCACCTCGGGCAGTGCCTCAGCGAAGTACGGCTTGCCCTGTTCCAGTGAGATGATCGCCGCAATCTGTTCCCTGTGCGCAAGTATCCGGTCGGCAATCCGATGACAAGCCGCCGCCCGCTCGAAAGGCGCCGTCAGCCTCCACGCGTCCCCGGCCCTCCGCGCCGCTTCCACCGCGCGGTTCACATCTTTGGCCGAAGCGTGCGGCACCTTCGCCAGAAGCTTGCCCGTAGCCGGGCTGTGAACTTCCAGAAGCTCTGCGCCATCGCTCTCCACCCACTCGCCACCGATAAAAAGTTTTTGTGGTGGAAGCGCCGCAAGTACATGGTCTGCCGTTGTCGGAACCGCACTCATTAGATCCCTCGCCTTGAAAAGATTTGCATGCTCGAAGCCTGCAAAACTTCTATCACAAATGACCGACAAAAAGACATTTTCCGCCGCTGCCGTGGCCAGCAAGTGCGGCGAGCAACTCGTAAGCTGCGCCAGCTTCCCTATCCTCCGTATGAGAAACTAAAGTTCTCCAAAGGAGCCCACATGCAAATCGGCATAGACAGTTTTGCCGCAGCCATCTCCGATCCCGCCACCGGTCTCACCCTCACCCCCGTAAACCGCATGCACCACCTCCTGGAAGAAATCCAGCTAGCCGATCAAGTAGGCCTGGACGTCTTCGGCATCGGTGAACATCACCGCCCCGAATTCCTGGACTCCGCTCCCGTCGTAATCCTCTCGGCAGCCGCTGCGCGCACGCACCAAATCCGCCTCAGCAGCGCTGTCACAGTTCTCAGCGCCGCCGATCCCGTCCGTGTCTTCCAGGAATTCTCGACGCTCGACCTAATCTCCCGCGGCCGCGCCGAAATCGTCGCCGGTCGCGGCTCCTTCATCGAGTCCTACCCTCTGTTCGGCCTGCGCCTCGAAGATTACGACGAACTCTTCGCCGAAAAACTCGATCTCCTCCTCAAAATCCGCGCCGGCACAGAAGTCCACTGGTCCGGTAATCACCGGCCCCCCCTCACCGGCCAATCCATCTACCCTCGCCCGCTCCAGAATCCCCTCCCCATATGGGTCGGTGTAGGCGGTACTCCCGAATCCTTCGTCCGCGCCGGCATGCTCGGACTTCCACTCATGGTCGCCATCATCGGCGGCGAGCCCATCCGTTTCCGCCCCCTCGTTGATCTCTACCGCGAAGCCGGTCGTCGCGCCGGACATGCCCCCCAGCAGCTCACCGTCGGCCTCCACTCCATCGGCTTTCTCGCAGACTCCACCGCCGAAGCCGCCGAAACTTTCTTCCCAGGTTATGCCCACACCTTCACCGAAATCGGCAAAGAACGCGGCTGGCCCGCCACCACCCGCGCCCAATTCGACGCGCAGCGCGGCCCCACCGGCGCCCTCCTCATCGGTGACGCTGCAACGGTGGCAAGAAAAATCCTTTACGTAACCGAAGCTCTCGGTGGCATCTCTCGCATCACTTTCCAGATGGGCGTCTCGACTCTCCCTCACCAGAAAATGTTGCGCGCCATAGAAATCCTCGGCAATCAGGTCGCTCCCATCGTGCGCAATGCGCTCTAGTACCTCCGAATGCTGTGCCGTTGACGTGGCCTTAGTCTTTCATCGTCATTCTGAACCCGCGACAGCGGGTGAACGATCTCTGTTCGGTTTTATTCTGGGATCCTGCTCGCCGCAAGAGGGCCCGCTGTGCGGGATCCGCATCCCTTCGTTTTTCGAAGGCTGCGGGTTTCGACGCTCCACCACCGCCCACCACGGCGAACTACACCCCCGAAATCATTTCGGGCAGGCGGGCCACCCGCCCTTTTGCCTTAAGCAAGATTGTCGAAAAAGAGATAGAGCGAAGCAATGCGACCGTTCCGGGCGACGATGAAATCGGTTCCCGCGTAAGCTGGTGGTTTGCCGGGAGTGCCAGATACCCATCGAACCCGTCCGGCATCACCTAATTCCTCGGGAGGGGAGAGGGGCTGATATTCGAAATCTGGATGTGTTGCTTTTAGCACTCCAGCAATACGATCAATCTCGTCACGGCCACGAAATATACCGCCTTTTGGGTCATAGAAAACTGCGTCTTCGTGAAAGATCTCATCGATGGCAGCGCGACGACGCACGGGATCATTTTCGCCAAACACGTCGCTCAGATTACGAAGCAGCAAGATCGAGATGCTGTTGGACATGGTGTTCTCCGTTTCAGATTGTAGGGCGGGTGGCCCACCCTTCCACACCCCTCAAATTATTTCGGCCAGTGAGTACCAGCACTGACCCTCTCCTGCCCGAAAGTACACCCACTTTTTTCCGCGGCTACCCTCATGTACAGCTGTATTTTCGGTCCATGAATGCCGCCGTGGGCCAGGAGAATTAATATGAGGCTCTTTCGAGAATTTCGCGACGACCGTTTCGCGCTAACCACCGTGCAAAATCCAAACATCGAAGTCCGCTACGTCCGCACAGGAAACGATGGTTGGCTAGTCGGCGTAGTAGTAGGCCACGACCAGACCGAAAAACTCGAAGTTAACGCCGAATTTTACGCGGCAGGAACTTTGCATGCCTCCGGCGGACGGCAAACCCTTGCAGGCGGCCTGCGCTAGAAAATACACCCCCCATTTATTTTGCTACTGATGGCCGGCCGCGGCGTCCAACCCGCCACGAACGAACAACCCCACTTCGTAGGCTACTTCGGCATGCAATTCCTGCTTGTCCCCAAGCCCTTCGCAAAAGACTAACCCGCCAGCAATCGCTCGCGCTCATCCAATTGAAATTGCACACCTTAGATGTACCGGAAAAATCACCCGCCATTACAGCTTTCGACGTATAGCTCGAAAAACGCCTTCAGCCTAGTCTCTACTAGCGCATACAAATTCATGCGTCCTAGGAGATTGAGATGAAGAAGCTAATGTTCGCATGCGCCATGAGCGCACTGTTGTTGTTAGCAGTCAGCGGTTGGGCAGACGACACCGCGAAGGATCAGAATCGCCTGGAGACTTCTGGCACAGTCCTGCACGAAATCCTGAATGTTCCAGACGACATTCCTCAAGACCTGCTCGATAAGGCCGACTGCGTAGTCGTTTTCCCCACGGTGCTGAAGGCAGCATTCGTAGTCGGCGCCAGCTACGGTCGCGGCGCCATGACCTGCCGCCGAGGCCCGAACTTCACCGGTCCCTGGGGCGCACCCTCGATGATGGCCCTGGAAGGCGGCAGCGTAGGTTTCCAGATCGGCGGACAAGCTACAGACTTCGTCCTGCTGGTAATGAATGACCGTGGCGCCAACGGCATCCTAAGCAGCAAGGTGAAGCTGGGCGGCGACGCTTCAGTAGCCGCGGGCCCAGTAGGCCGCGACGCCTCAGCCGAGACCGACGTCTCCCTCCGCGCCGAGATACTAAGCTACTCCCGCGCACGCGGCATATTCGCCGGCGTCTCCCTGGAGGGTTCGACCATCCGCCCAGACAACGACGCCAACGAGCGCATCTACGGTGAGAAGATCTCCGCCAAGGACATCGTACTGCGTCACGACACGACGGTACCCCCCTCAGCCCACAACCTGATAGCGACGCTCGACGCCCGTACCCCCAAGCACGTGATTCTGCAGGGCCAGTAGGCGAACCACAAATAAGTTTCACCTGATTCCTTCCGAGCGCGGCCAGCGCTCGGAAGGAATTTTGTTGTGTCAGAGTGTCGTACTCAGGAACATCAGATCGCCGGTGTTTCTTGGCCTGTTTACGCTAACGATCGCAGCAAAGTGTGGAGAGTATTCCACTGAGAGTAGGCAACCTTTGCGCTGGTTGCTTCTGTTTCGCCGTGAGTCATCCTGGAACTTCCAAGCTATTTATTGAATGGGCTGACCGAGGTCGCTGAGGTGTGCAATGGCGGCTTCAATCGTGCCGATTAAGTCCCAGGCGCGCGCCTTGGATACCACGGCATAGATTCCCGCGCCGCTGGCGGCCTCGTAGAGCTGCTCCACTTCGGAAATGGTAAACAGAATCAGAGGTACCAGGGGATCGATCTTCGACAAGCGGGCTGCGACTTCAATCCCGCTGAGCTCGGGCATGGTGAGATCCAGAATTACGACGTCGGGTCGCAGTTTCCGAAATTGCCTTATGGCCGCTTGGCCGTTCTTCGCTTCGCCGCAGATTCTCCATTCCCGTGTTTCCAGGATGGCGCGAATGATGCGCCGCGTGGTTTCTGAATCCTCGACAACCATTATCCTGAGATCCATGGCCGTCCCCCAGAAGAACGTTATAGCCGCGAATGCGCTGCGCGGAAATACACGCATTCGTGTAAATCCACAGGTCACCGCTGTTAGGTTGGCCTAAGATGGCTCGCCCAGCGATGGCCACGGGATGCAAACCGTCTCCGATCAGGAGTTTGCGCCGGAAGCGGACGTTCGCCCCTGGTTTACAGATGCGTCCACTTTGCCCCATATACATTGTTTACTGTAGATGGCGCATAACGGCTTTATGGTATGAAGTTCTGTTCGGGGAAGTGGCGCTAAAACCATCCCTGTGGTGATGTTGTGCGCCCATTTCTCAAGACCATTCGCCTTGCGTACTCAATTCAAAATCAGATGTCGGCCAGTTGCGCCGAGAGCGCGGAAGTCGGCGGCGCCAGTTGACCGTGCCTAGCGGAGAAGAGTAATGAAACGAGCCGAGCCCAATAAAACAACCACCACACTCGCCGACCCCCGGTCCAACGCGAAAAACAACGGGCGGACCGCTGTGGAAACCGAGCCGGTTTCTGCGGATCTGAGCGTAATCCTGGCGAGCCTTCAGACCATGCGCGACGGAGATTTCTCGGTGCGGCTGCCGGGGAACTGGACCGGACTGGCTGGAAAAATCGCCGACACGTTCAACGACATCGTCACCGCCAACCAGCAGATGGCGAAGGAGTTGAAACGCGTCGGACAAGTGGTGGGCAAAGAAGGCCGCACGCGAGAGCGTATGCGATTTCATTTGCCCAAGGCCGCGTGGGGAGAGATGGAAGTTTCTGTGAATACTTTGGTGGATGATTTGCTGCGGCCGACGACCGAAGTGACGCGCGCCATCGCCGCAGTGGCGAAGGGCAATCTGACCCAGACCGTGCAGCTCGACGTTGACGGCCGGCCACTCGAAGGCGAATTTCTGCGCTCGGCCACGATCGTCAACACCATGATTCAACAACTCGGCGTTTTCACGGCTGAAGTGACGCGCGTGGCACGCGAAGTGGGCACGGACGGAAAACTGGGCGGCCAAGCACAGGTGCCTGGCGTCGCCGGCACCTGGAAGGACCTCACCGATTCGGTGAACTCGATGGCCAGCAACCTGACCGGCCAAGTGCGCAACATTGCTGAAGTGGCCACGGCAGTGGCGAGTGGCGACCTCTCGCGCAAAATCACGGTGGACGTACGCGGCGAAATTTTGCAGCTGAAGGAAGCCATCAATACGATGGTGGACCAGTTGCGCTCGTTTGCGTCGGAAGTGACGCGCGTGGCGCGCGAAGTGGGCACGGACGGAAAACTGGGCGGCCAAGCGATTGTGCCCGGCGTGGCGGGAACGTGGAAAGACCTCACCGACTCGGTAAACGCCATGGCTGGAAACCTCACTGCGCAAGTGCGCAACATTGCCGAAGTTACGACGGCGGTGGCGCGCGGCGACTTGTCGCGCAAGATCACCGTGGACGTGAAGGGCGAAATTCTCGAGCTGAAAGACACGATCAATACGATGGTGGACCAGCTGAACGCGTTCGCGGGCGAAGTGACGCGCGTGGCGCGCGAAGTGGGCACGGAAGGAAAATTGGGCGGCCAGGCGCAAGTGCCTGGAGTAGGCGGCACGTGGAAGGACCTGACGGACAACGTGAATTTCATGGCCAGCAACTTGACGGGCCAGGTGCGCAACATTGCCGAAGTTGCGACGGCGATTGCAAGCGGCGACTTGTCGCGCAAGATCACGGTGGACGTGCGCGGAGAAATTCTGCAGCTGAAAGAAACGCTGAACACGATGGTGGACCAGTTGAACCGGTTCGCAGGCGAAGTAACGCGCGTGGCGCGCGAGGTCGGCAGCGAAGGACGCTTGGGCGGTCAGGCGAACGTACCGGGCGTCGCGGGAACCTGGAAAGACCTTACCGACTCGGTGAACTCAATGGCTGGAAACCTGACGGCACAGGTGCGCAACATCGCCGAAGTGACGACGGCCGTCGCGCGCGGCGACTTGTCGCGCAAGATCACGGTGGACGTGAAGGGTGAAATCCTGGAACTGAAGAACACCATTAACACGATGGTGGACCAACTGAACGCGTTCGCGGGCGAAGTGACGCGCGTGGCGCGCGAAGTCGGCACCGAAGGCAAGTTGGGCGGTCAGGCTCAAGTGCCCGGCGCGGGAACGTGGAAGGACCTGACGGACAACGTGAACTTCATGGCCAGCAACTTGACGGGCCAGGTACGCAACATCGCGGAAGTTGCCACGGCCGTCGCGCGCGGCGACTTGTCACGCAAGATCACCGTGGACGTGAAGGGCGAAATCCTCGAGCTCAAAGACACGCTGAACACGATGGTGGACCAGTTGCGGTCATTCGCTTCCGAAGTGACGCGCGTGGCGCGCGAAGTCGGCACGGACGGCAAGCTCGGCGGCCAAGCACAGGTGCCCGGCGTCGCCGGCACCTGGAAAGACCTTACCGACTCGGTGAACTCGATGGCCAGCAACTTGACGGGCCAGGTGCGCAACATCGCCGAAGTTGCGACGGCCATCGCGAGCGGCGACCTTTCGAAGAAGATCACCGTGAACGTGAGCGGCGAAATTCTGCTGCTGAAAGAAACCATCAACACGATGGTAGACCAGCTGAACGCGTTTGCGGGCGAAGTGACGCGCGTGGCGCGCGAAGTGGGCAGCGAAGGGCGGTTGGGCGGCCAGGCAAACGTGCCTGGAGTCGCGGGAACCTGGAAAGACCTTACCGACTCGGTGAACTCAATGGCCGGCAACTTGACGGGCCAGGTGCGCAACATCGCCGAAGTGACCACGGCCGTCGCGCGCGGCGACCTCTCGCGCAAGATCACCGTGGACGTGAAGGGTGAAATTCTGGAATTGAAGAACACCATTAACACGATGGTGGACCAACTGAACGCGTTCGCGGGCGAAGTGACGCGCGTGGCGCGCGAAGTGGGCACGGAAGGAAAATTGGGCGGCCAAGCGGAAGTGCCGGGAGTGGGCGGCACATGGAAAGACCTGACGGACAACGTGAATTTCATGGCCAGCAACTTGACGGGTCAGGTACGCAACATCGCGGAAGTTGCCACGGCCATCGCGAGCGGCGACCTCTCACGCAAGATCACGGTGGATGTGCGCGGCGAGATTTTGCAGCTGAAAGAAACGCTGAACACGATGGTGGAACAGTTGCGTTCGTTCGCCGCAGAAGTAACGCGCGTGGCACGCGAAGTCGGTAGCGAAGGTCGGCTGGGAGGCCAGGCGAACGTCACCGGCGTGGCGGGAACGTGGAAGGACCTCACCGACTCGGTGAACGCCATGGCCGGCAACTTGACCGGCCAAGTGCGCAACATCGCCGAAGTGACCACGGCCGTGGCGCGCGGCGACCTCTCGCGCAAAATCACCGTGGACGTGAAGGGCGAAATTCTGGAATTGAAGAACACGATCAACACGATGGTGGACCAGCTGAACGCGTTTGCCGCGGAAGTGACGCGCGTGGCGCGCGAAGTCGGCACCGACGGCAAGCTGGGCGGCCAAGCGCAAGTGCCCGGCGTGGCCGGCACGTGGAAGGATTTGACGGACAACGTAAACGTAATGGCCGCGAACCTCACCGAGCAAGTGCGCGGAATTGTGAAAGTGGTGACCGCCGTGGCGAACGGCGAGTTGACGAAGAAACTTACGGTGAACGCCAAAGGTGAAGTCGCCGCGCTGGCCGACACCATCAACAACATGACGGACACGCTCGCGACGTTTGCGGATCAGGTGACCACTGTCGCGCGCGAAGTGGGAGTGGAAGGCCGCCTGGGTGGTCAAGCCAACGTGCCGGGGGCCGCCGGAACTTGGAAGGACTTGACCGGAAACGTGAACCTGCTCGCTGACAACCTTACCAACCAGGTGCGCGCTATCGCGGAAGTAACCACTGCGGTGACGAAAGGCGACCTGACGCGTTCGATTCAAGTGGAGGCGAGCGGCGAAGTTGCCGAGCTGAAAGATTACATCAACACCATGATCAACAACCTCCGGCTCACAACGGATCGCAACAACGAACAGGACTGGCTGAAAACAAACCTGGCGCGGTTTACGGGAATGTTGCAAGGGCAGCGCGATTTGACGACGGTGGGACGCAGCCTGTTATCGGAGTTGGCTCCGCTGGTGAGCGCGCAGCAAGGCGTGATTTATCAAATGGAGTCGGAAGAATCAGGAACCATGGTGCTGCTCTCGGCGTTTGCCGATAGCGATCAAGCTGGGCATCCGAGCCGTCTCCATGTAGGGACCGGCCTCGTGGGGCAGTGCGCCGCGGAAAAGCAGCGCATGTTGATTACCGATGTGCCGACCAATGCCGTGCCGATACGCTCCGGATTATTCCAAGCCGTGCCGCGCAGCGTGATTGTGCTGCCGATTCTTTTCGAGGACCGCGTGAAAGCGGTGATCGAACTGGCGTCGCTCACCGTATTCACCGCTTCGCATCTGGCGTTTCTGGATCAGCTGACCTCCAGCATCGGCATCGTGCTCAACAGTATTGAGGCGACGATGCAGACGGAAGGCTTGCTGAAGCAATCGCAGCAATTGGCCACCGAACTGCAAACGCAGCAGACCGAATTGCAGCAGACCAACGAACAACTGGCGCAGAAAGCCCAGCAGCTGGCCGAACAGAACGTAGAAGTGGAACGCAAGAACCAGGAAATCGAACAAGCGCGCCGTGCCGTGGAAGAAAAAGCCAAAGAGCTGGCGCTTACCTCCAAGTACAAGTCGGAGTTTCTGGCCAACATGTCTCACGAGCTGCGCACGCCGCTCAATAGCATTCTGGTGCTGGGCCAGCAGCTTGCTGACAATCCCGATAGCAATTTGACGAACAAGCAGGTGGAGTTCGCGCGCACCATTCACGGCGCCGGCACGGACCTGCTGAACCTGATCACGGATATTCTGGACCTCTCGAAGATCGAATCCGGCACGGTTTCGGTGCAAGCGGAGGAAGTATTCTTCGCCAGCTTACTGGACATGATCGCTCGCCCGTTCCGCCACGAAGCAGAGAACCGTCATCTCAATTTTGAAGTTCACTCCGATCCTAAATTGACGCGCAGCCTGGTGACCGATTCGAAGCGTCTGCAGCAGGTGCTGAAGAATCTGCTCTCCAACGCATTTAAATTCACGGAGAAGGGCGGCGTGCGCATGTCTGTGTTCGCCGCCGAAAGCGGCTGGACCGAAGGCCACCCGGTTCTCGGCAGGTCAGCTTCGGTGGTTGCGTTCGAGGTCACCGATACCGGCATCGGCATTCCGCCCGAGAAGCAGCGCATTATTTTTGAGGCGTTCCAACAAGCCGACGCCAGCACCAGCCGCAAATATGGCGGCACGGGACTGGGCCTGGCGATCAGTCGCGAATTGGCTGGCCTGCTGGGCGGTGAAATCCAATTACGCAGTACGCCGGACGAAGGCAGCACGTTTACGCTGTATTTGCCGCAAACGTACGTGGGTCCTTCCACGGGCGTCGGCGGCGCGGAATCGAAATCTTCGGCGATGCCCGCGCAGGGGGCGCCGATAGCTGCGGCCGCGTCCAAACGCGCGATTGAGCAAATCGCCATCGCGGACGACCGCGAAAACTTGCGACCGGAAGATGCCATTCTGCTGATCGTGGAAGACGATCCGTACTTTGCGACCATGCTCTGCGACCTGGCACGCGACAATGGATTCAAAGTTCTTGTCGCCACGCGCGGAGCGGAAGCGCTGGCGTTGGCTCATGAGTTCCAACCGGCAGCCATTTCCTTGGATGTTTTCCTGCCGGACATGCTGGGCTGGACGGTTCTGAATCACTTCAAGCAGGATCCACGCACGCGACACATCCCGGTTCAAATGTTGACGCTCGATGAAGACCGGCAGCATGGTTTGCAGCGCGGGGCGTTTTCTTATCTGATCAAGCCTGCCACATCCGAACAGCTGAAAACGGCATTCGCGCGCATGAAGGAATACACCGCGCCGCGGCGCAAGCGTTTACTGGTGGTGGAAGACAATCCCGCCGAGCAACTGAGCATCCGCGAATTGCTGGGTTACGATGATATCGATGTGGAAATTGCCTCGACTGGCTCGCAAGCGCTCGCGGCGATTGACGAGCAGACGTTCGATTGCGTGGTGCTCGACCTGAGGCTTCCGGACATGTCTGGATTTGAAATATTGGAACGCTTCCGCGACACTCCTTCGCTGAGCGATTTGCCAGTCGTGGTGTTTACGGGGAAAGACTTGTCGCCGGAAGAAGAAGCGCGTCTGCATTTGCTGGCGCGCAGCGTGGTCGTGAAAGGCGTGGAATCTCCGGAGCGGCTGCTGGATGAGACTGCGCTGTTCGTGCATCGCGTCGTTACCGACCTGCCGCCGGAAAAACAGAGGATGCTGGATATGTTGCATCATTCGGACGACGCGCTGGTTGGGAAAAAGGTGCTGGTGGTCGATGATGACGTGCGGAATATTTTTGCGCTCAGCAGCGTGCTGGAGCGCCGCGGAATGACGGTGCTGACCGCCGGCACCGGGCGCGAAGCGATCAACACGCTGGAGTCCACTCCGGATGTGGCGATCGTGCTGATGGACATCATGATGCCGGACATGGATGGCTATGAGACGATGCAGATCATTCGCCGCAATCCATCTTTCCGGCGCTTGCCGATCATTGCTTTGACAGCTAAAGCCATGAAAGGAGATCGCGAAAAATGTCTGGAAGCGGGAGCTTCCGAATATCTGGCGAAACCGGTGAACACGGAACAGCTGCTCTCGGCGTTGCGGATGTGGTTCCATCGCTAGCGTGATAGCCGGTTTGCTGCGGCTGCAATGCGATCGTGGAGGGAAGCTCAACATCGGTTGGAGACGAGCAGCCTGAAGCGAGAGGAAGAAAATGCGCGAGCAGGAAAAAGTAAACATCCTGATGGTGGACGATCAGCCGGGCAAGCTGATCACCTACGAAGCCATTCTCAATGAGTTGGGAGAAAATTTGATCAAAGCGCGCTCCGGCAAAGAGGCGCTGGACCATTTACTGAAGACCGATATCGCCATGGTGCTGATGGACGTAAGCATGCCGGACCTGGATGGATTCCAGCTGGCGGACATGATCCGGCAGCACCCGCGTTTTCAGAAGATCGCCATTATTTTTATCTCCGCGGTGCACCTGACGGACCTGGACCGGCTTAACGCCTACCAACGCGGCGCAGTGGATTATATTTCCGTGCCGGTAGTGCCTGAATTGTTGCGCGCGAAGGTGCGGGTCTTCGCGGATCTGGATCGCAAAACACACCAGCTGGAGATGCTTAATCGCGATCTTCGTGCGCTCTCCGCCCGGCTGATGCAGATGCAAGATGAAGAACGCCGCCGCATCGCTCGCGATTTGCATGATGGCATCGGGCCTTTGATCGCGGCGCTCTCCATGAATAATGGTTTGCTGGCGCAGCAAACGAAAAAACTTGGACCCGAGGTTGGCGACGTCTTGCAGCAGAATAACCAGCTGGTGGAACAACTTTCCAAGGAAACTCGCACGATCTCGCACCTGCTGCATCCGCCGCTGCTCGATGAAATCGGTCTTCTACCCGCCATCAAAATGTTCGCGGAAGGTTTTGCGGAGCGCAGCAGCGTGAAGGTCACCGTCGAGTTGTCACCGGAAATCGGCCGCCTGCCTCCCAATGTGGAAATATCGGTTTTTCGAATCGTGCAGGAGTGCCTCACGAACGTGTATCGGCATTCAGGAAGCAAAACAGCGTGGATCAAGATTGCGCCGTCGCAGGAAAAGCTGCTTACCGTGCAAGTGTGCGACGAAGGCAAGGGCATGCCGCGCACGAACGGAGTGCCAGTGTCGCCGGGATCAAGTCACGGCGTGGGATTGAGCGGGATGCGTGAACGATTGCGCGAGCTTGGCGGCACACTCGATATTCAATCGAGCGAAAAGGGCACGACGGTTATAGCGGCCGTTCCCGTCTCCAAGACGATGGCAAAGAGCCTATGATTTCGGTGGCCGGCGGCGTGCGAGCGAAAACCTTCGCGCGGGAGAAGTTGCGCGCGCTGGCGGAGGGCACGGCGAAACCCTGATGCGCACTCGATTCCTCATCGTGGACGATAGCGAACTGGTGCGGAAATCGCTGCGCACGGTGTTGCAAGCCAATCCGGACTGGGAAGTATGCGGCGAGGCGGCCGATGGAGTGAGTGCCGTCGAACTATTCAAAGAAGTGCATCCCAACATCGTGATTCTGGACTTTCAAATGCCGGGCATCAATGGGATAGAAACGGCGCGGCGCATGTCCGCGATCGCTCCGGCTGTGCCGATCGTCTTGTTCACACAACATGCCAGTTCCGATTTGGAGAAACACGCCCGTGCAGTCGGAATTCGGTCCGTAGTTTCAAAGACCGATGCGTTTCCGATGGTCGGGATGATTGAGGCCCTACTGGGGCCGACCGATGCCGAGCCGGGCGCTGAAGAATTCGGCAGCTCGGGAAAGCTCCCGGGCTGAATCGTCTTGCGCAATTTGTGGCGTATCCGGGTGGCGTCAGGGCCGTGGAGGGTCAAAAATACGTTTGTTAGTGTATGGAGAGCCAGCGATGAAAGGTTCATATTGCACGCAGGTTCCCCAGGCAACACGCCAATACCACGCCGGGAGGATGTTCCCCCCATCCTCCCGTCCCCCCTCCTAAAAAGTTCCGCAGCCGATGCAGCACACCACTACTGTATGTGCAGACCATCGCTGGAGTCTTTCAGGTACCGGCACAATTCTGGGACCGGGTCTGGCATGGGGGACTTTCGTCTTACTCTCTCTTCAGGCGATCGAGCAGCGGGGGCGGCAGTTCGTGCAGCAATTCCAGGAAGACTCCGTTCGTCCAGCCAAATCCAATCACATTCTGACTGTAACCCTTCACGATGCGAGTGATAGAAGTGCGTTTGACGACGTTGTACTTTTCGCGAATGTATCTGTCAGTCGTGTAATCTTCGATCACCATGCTCAGAAAACTATAAGCAACGCGGTCGGCATCTGCATCGAAGCCGTAGCGGCGCATTCCGTCCACCGCCAGCAATTGAATGGGCGCCCAACCATAGGGGTAGTCCCACTGCGCCTGGGATTCCACGCGGCTCATGGCCAGGCCGCCAGGCTGTTCAAAGAGCGAAAGATTCTTCACCACCGCCTGGGCCTGTTCTGGCGACGCCAAGCCGGCCCAAAGCGGATAATAAGTGGTGGCGTATTCGTACGTGGAAAGCGTGTGAGTCATGAAGTTGTAATCGAAGTAGAGCCCTTCCTTCGGGTCCCAAAGGTATTTCTGAATTAATTCCCGGCGCTCGGTCGCCCGTGCCTTCCATCGCGCGGCTTCCCCTGGCCGACCCAGCAGAATACTCATGCGCTCGAAATCTTTTTCGGTCTTATACAACAGACTATTCAAGCAGACGGGCGCGTAATGGTGAGTCTCGGCGCTGAACGGGCCAAAGCGAAACGAAACATCGAATCCCGATTCGCGCATGCTGCGGTCGCCTTTGTAGAAATCCGCGGTCAACGTGACCTGATCAACCGGGGCATCCGCATTCGCCGGATGGTCTTGCGAGTTTTGCTCGGCGTTTCCATTGTGGACGAAGACAGGGAAGAGCGGCCCGACGAGAGATTCGACAGGATGATCCTTGTCCACCAGCACCAGATGAGGATCTTTCGCTCCGTTCAGAAGCAGGAAATATTGCGCGGCGCCGCGATAATAATCGCTAGGATCGCCGATGATTTCTGGCACGGGGCCTTCCCCGTGATCGAAGTAACGAGACAGGCCGGTGTCGCCTGCCAAATGAGGCGGGTGAGTCCATTGCCCGTAGTCCGTCAAGGCGAAATCGTAAGCTTTCTCGAGCCAGGCAGCATCTTTCTGCTGTGCGGAAGGGTCCTCCGCGTCATACACCGCCAAGATCATGGAGGTAAGGAACGGAGGCTGCGAGCGCGTCAGATAGTAAGTGCGGTTTGCGTTCAGGATCGAACCGTAATGTTCGATTTCGTAGAAGAAGTTTTCCACCATGCCCTTGGCGAGTTCCAGGCGATGGGCCCGCAGCAGACCCAGAACAATGAAGTAACTATCCCAGCCGTACATCTCATTGAATTGCCCGCCGGGCACGACATAGGCGTGTGGAAGATACAACAACCCCGCCTTCGAGATTTTGTTCAGGTGCACATTGTCTGGAGTGGTGATGATCTCGGGCAAGCGCTCGACGCGGACTCTGCAGTCCTTCACCAATTCCTGAAAGGCGGGCAAGCTCTGGAAGTCCGCCGGGAAATACAGATACGGCTCGTCGCCGATTTTCTGGTCCTCGTAAGTTTTACACTTGTCGAGCGAGCGAGTGAGATGGTCCCAGCTTACCGAGATGTATTGCTGGACGTCGTCGTAGCGTTGAAATTCTTTGTTCATGTAGTGTTCGCGATATCCAGAATTAGTATACGTCGCATCATGCGTCGCACCGAGCCAGGCCACCGGGAACAGGAAAAGAGCTAAAGCCAGCAAGCACCGTCCGCAGATCCAGATTGCTTCCCTAACCATCTGACGTGAATTCGGCGCGTGAGACATCTCTCCCTTCTAGCACACATCCTTGTGCAAGCCGCGGTGCATCTTGGTATTATGACGATTCAGGTCGGGTCAAAAATCAGGTGATTGCTGGATTCGGTTTGGCGCCTGGGTGCGCGACCATTGGAGCTGCTTGCCAGCAGATTCTACCGGCCCATGAATAATCTTCACAGCGTGGCTCTGGCCGGCCGGCGTAAGTGTTCTATTGTGAACAACAAAAGCCGCGGCCGACTGGCAGCATTCGTGCTGTTTTTGTGATGGGGGAGCTTGCCTGGACATCGTTGGATCCAGCGAGAGGTTAACGTGAAGCTCAGCTTACGTCTGATTTTGTTCCTGGCCGCAGGCATCACCATCGTTACTTTTTTTGTGTCCAAAAATGAAGTTCGCGCCGAGAAGCGCGGCTTGCGAACGGACCTGGTGCACCGCGCCGAAATTCTGTCCGAGAGCCTGGAGGAAATCGTTGAACCGGCCTTGGAAAAAGGCTCGCGCGAGCAACTGCGCCGCATCGTGGAGCGCTTTGGGAATCGTGAACAACTGGCGGGCGTCGTGGTCTACGATAACCGCGGGCAAGTGCTCGCGGAAAGTTCCAATCTGCAGAGCCGCTTCGCGCCTCCTCCCGTACCCCTGGACCGCGTGATTGCGAGCGGGGGCGGCCTGAGCCAATTTGTAACTATCGGTACCGAGCCGATGCATGTGTACTACATGCCGCTGCGCGACAAAACGTCTATCACGGGCGTGCTGGCGATATTTCACGACGTGGGTTACATCGAAACCCAGAGCGCGCGCATGTGGCGTGCAACTTTTTGGCACGTGATCGCGGAGGTGCTGCTGATCGTCTTGATCACCGTGCTGATCATTCGCTGGACGATCGTGCTGCCGATTTCGCGCACCGCTCAATGGATGAAAGACATTCGCCGCGGCCGAGTGCTGCCCAGTCCGCCGGGCCCGAAAGAAAGTTTTCTCGCTCCGTTCACGAATGAAGTGATGAATCTCACCCGTAGTCTGGCAGACGCGCGCTCTGCCGCCGAAGAGGAAGCGCGCCTGCGCGAATCGGGCGAGTCCGTGTGGACCGCGGAGCGTCTGCGCGTCAGCATTCAGGGCAAAGCCTCGCAGGGATCGCTGGTGGTTGTATCCAACCGCGAGCCTTACATGCACGTGCACAAGGGGAAGGGCATCGAGCTGCTGGTTCCCGCGAGCGGCTTGGTAACCGCATTGGAACCGATCTTGCGGGCCTGCGACGGAATCTGGATTGCGTCGGGTTCCGGCGACGCAGACCGCGAGACTGTGGACGATCAAGACCACATCCGCGTTCCACCAGACAAGCCGGACTACACTCTGCGCCGCGTGTGGCTGTCGAAAGAAGTGGAGAAAGGGCACTACTATGGATTCTCCAACGAAGGCTTATGGCCGCTGTGCCACATCGCGCATACTCGGCCGATTTTTCGCGCTTCGGATTGGCAAGCCTATCAGGAGGCGAACCGCCAGTTCGCCGAAGCAGTGCTGCAGGAAATCGAGGGCGTCGAGCATCCACTGGTGCTCGTGCAGGATTATCACTTCGCATTGCTGCCGCGCATGGTGAAGGAAGCGCGACCGGACGCGCGCGTGGCGATCTTCTGGCACATCCCGTGGCCGAATCCCGAAGCTTTCGGCATCTGTCCGTGGCAACGTGAACTGGTCAGCGGTTTGCTGGGCGCGGACTTGATCGGATTCCAGATACAGGCGCACTGCGATAATTTTCTGGAGACGGTGGACGCCGCCATGGAATCGCAAATTGAGTGGGAACGATTTGCGGTGAAGCGGGGCGGACACATTACCTTCGTCAAGCCGTTCCCGATCAGCGTGGATTTTCGCGAGTCACAACGAGCTCTGGAGCCTGCGGTGTCGCCATACGTGCTGCGCAGCGAGCTGCTCAGCAAGCTGGGCATCAAGGCAAACTTTATCGGACTCGGTGTGGACCGCGTGGACTACACCAAGGGCCTGCTCGAACGGCTGCGCGGCGTGGAACGCTTTCTGGAGAAATGGCCGGCCTATCGCGAGAAATTCACGTTTGTGCAGATCGGCGCGCCCAGCCGTACCGAAATCGAGCGCTATCACGATTTCCTGGCGGAGCTGGAAGCCGAAGCCGCACGGATCAATGCGCGCTGGCAGACCGCGGAATGGAAACCTATCGCGCTGCTCACACGCCATCACAGCCATGAAGAAATTCTTCCGTATTACCGCGCGGCTGATCTGCTAATGGTCACCTCCCTGCACGACGGAATGAACCTGGTGGCCAAGGAATTCATCGCGGCGCGTGATGACGAAGAAGGAGCGCTGATCCTGAGCCAGTTCACCGGGGCGGCCCGTGAATTGCGCGACGCCATCATCGTGAACCCGTACGACGTGGAACAGCTGGCGGAAGCGATTCGCGTGGCGCTGGAGATGGACACGGTGGAACGGCAAACGCGCATGAGGCTGATGCGCAGCAATGTGATGCGTCATAATGTATTCGCATGGGCGGGCAGTCTGATCACAGAACTCTCTGAAATCCGGATCGAGGAAGCTCAGCCCGAACTAGGGCGCACGGCATGAACGGAACTCCCGCGGCCTTCAACCACGCCTTGCAGATCAGCGCGAAAAAGAACCGCAGCACTGAGCGTTCGCGTACGCATGGCGTTGCGGGTGCGGCGCATGCCAATATGGGTGTTCATGGGCCGCGCTATCTGTTTCGGGCGTGGGGCGAAATCGCGACTCGAATTCGCAACGCTGAGATTTGCGCCCTGCTGCTGGATTTCGACGGCACGCTGGTAAAGCTGCAGCGAAACCCCTGGGAGGTACGCGTGCCACAGCGCACGAAGCGCATGCTGGAGCGGCTGGCGCAAAATCCCAGGTTGTTCGTTGCGATTGTCAGCGGACGGCGTTGCCAGGACCTGCAAACACGCATCGGAGTCGAGACGCTGCATTTCATCGGGCTGCATGGAGCCGAAGAGCAGGGAAAGCCCACGAAAATCAGTAAGGTGGCGGCCAGAATTCTCGCGAGTGCGCAACGCGGAGCGCGCACACGAATGGCCGCGATGCGCGGCATGCGCATCGAAGATAAAGGCATGAGCTTTGCAGTGCACTATCGCGGAGCCACTGCCCCGGTCGCGCGCTCCGCAAAATCCTGTCTGTTGGACGTGGTGGCGCCGTTGCGCGATACACTGCGAGTATTGGACGGCGCGATGGTGTGGGAAGTCATCCCCAATGAAATTCGCGGCAAGGGCGGTGCTGTGCGCGATTTGCTCGCCGAATTCCCGCCCGGTACGCCGGCGATTTATATTGGCGACGATGGCACGGATGAAAGCGCGTTTTGCGCGTTAGCCGATCAGATCACCGTCCGCGTGGGAACGGCGCAAAAAAGCCATGCGAGATATTATGTACGGGATCCGGGCGAAGTGGCTCGGTTTCTGCAGCGACTCGAATCAGAACTTGCGCAGGGGTAATCTAGCGGACGTTCTATCTCCAGCTACGCGCCCACCAATCCCTTTGTCGTGGCGCGCATTCGCGATGTAGCGTTCACGCTGACCTGGAAACGCTCGCGCTCTGAAACCCTCTCCCACTATGCTGTACCAGCGCCATCTGCCTTCTCTGCGCGTGTTCTTCGCGCAGCGCCTGGATGATCATCCATTCCACGTCCGTGGGACGGCAGGGAGCCGCAATCACATCGAAAGCGCCCAGCCGCATCGCCTCCAGATATGCATCCCCATCGGTGAGAGGATTCACAATTACGATTCGGGTTTTCCGTCCCTCGCGCCGCGGGGCAACCAGCAAACCACGGTAATCCCCATCAGCGAGCGAGCGAGCGCAGAAAATCAGACCCACGTCTTGCTGGGCCAGGATTTCTTCGCATTCGCGGAGGCTCGAGGCGCCGATTGGTTCCAGCCCCTGCTTCGCCAAGATATTACACATCGCCCGCCGCTCTTCCACGTCCGCTGAAGCAATCACAATTTTCCAGGGAACGATCATTCGCACCCTCCCGGGTTTTGACATGCTAGGTCGAGTAGATCCCCCGCAACGCCCGCGTTGGCGCGGTTCACTTGCGCGGCCCGGCCCAATGGCTGAAAAGTAGAATGAGGGCATTCAGAACGAGCAGCACGTCCATCAGTGCGCCGCGGGTTTTGATTTTCTTGCGAGCTGGGGGCATGGACGTGGGGATCAGGCAGCGCGCTTGCGCTGTCGCGTGCGTGCTGCCTTGCGCGCGGCCGCGCGCAGGCCTGCCCTACCTTTCGTATGCAACGCTTTCTCCGCGGCATGGTGGCGGGCAGTTGGTCCCCGCTTGCGGGCACTGGCGCGCGCCTGCTCAGAGAGTGCGCGCGGAGACGCCGAGCGGGTGCTTTGCTGCTGCAAAGCCCGCAACGTCGCGCGCGACCGTTTGCTCGAGACTGTACGATGCGGCGATTTGCCTTTACCCAAATCGCGTTGCGCCTGCGCGCGAATTTTCGCAGGCCCTTTGGCCGGCGGCGGCAAAATCACGCCCGCGCGGCGAGCTTTCGACAGTCCGATGGCAATCGTCTGCGTCACATTGGCGGCGCCGTGCTTGCCGTCCCGCACGTGATCGATTTCCTCACGCACGAATTCGCCTGCCTGCGTCGAGGGAGACTTCCCCTGGCGTGCGTCCTCGCGCGCGTTCCAGGGCTTCCTGATCGTCCGTCGCGGGCATCGCGATTGCTCCTGCAGCGACAGCTGGCCTGGCTGCGAAAAGATTTGGCGAGGAGAGGTTGGAAACCGGCCCAGCCCTCATGCCCTGCTCTCGCAAGGCACCCGACTCCCATTCCTCCCCTTCGCCGCCCATTCTGCGGGAGAATGCGGCGCGGCGGAATACGGGCTAATTCCTAAGCTGCATGGGAAATTGCTGTATGTGCAAGATTTTCCTGTGAATGTGTCTCAAGATTCGAGCCACTGGAAATATATAAAGAGTGCTGAAATGGGGGGAAGGGGCTACCGATTCTCGGCGGCAGCCCCTTTCTTGGAGGAGACAGACTAGCGGATTAATTCGGCGGAGAATCTTTCAGGAGTTTTTCGACGGTCTCACGCTGTCTTCTTGAAGGCGTGCAATGGGTCGGGCATTTCCATGGTCCGTCCGGATACCGCGAGCGGCGCGCCGCTTTCCGTTACGTAATAGCGGTCCGGGGCGAAAGCGGAGTCGCAAAATGGGCACCTCTGATATCGCGGTCGCGGCCGCACCGGTCTGTGCAGCAGAAACATGGACTCCGCCCATTCTTCCAACACAATCCGCGCGGCGCATTTCGTGCACCTGCAGCAAAGATAGGTATACATCGCAAGCCTCCCGGAATATCCAATATCCAGTGATAGTTGGCGGCCACGCTCCCATCGCCAAGAACAAAACCCGCGAGTTGCGGGCTTGTCAGAGAGCAACAATTGCGCCTGTCCCACTTTACGTTTTCGGCGGTTCTATTCAATACAGTGGAAACCCTAGGGGATGGCGCGCGATTGCCTGACGGTGGAAATCCTGTGGATTCTTTTGGTTGCGGCTGCTTCTGCATACCGCAATTCCCTCAGGTATCTAGGGGGTTCCGTTGATGGCGTTCAGGCGGCGCGCGGCATACCTTTGTGCCCGCGGATTTACAGACTTACTCGCAAAATCTGCGATGAGGAGGACGCCATGTTGCGCTGGGCTCTAATCTTTTTGGTTGTGGCAATCGTCGCCGGGATATTTGGCTTCGCCGGGATCATGATAGCCGCCGCGGGAATTGCGAAGCTGCTGTTCTATCTCTTCCTGGTGTTGTTCCTGGTCTCTTTGGTTATGGGGCTCGTCAGCCGAACGTGAAATTTCCAGACCCAGCCAGCGGAGTCGCGACGCGGTCTTACTTGGCGCGCGATCTATTCCATTTGCTCGCGGTGGTTGTCGCTGTCGCGGCAATCGCCGCGCTGTATTTCGCGCGGGTCGTGCTGATTCCGTTTGCTCTGGCGCTGCTCTTCACCTTTATTTTGACGCCGGTGGTGAGAATCCTGGAGCGTATCCGCCTTCGACGGATTCCGGCTACGATTTTGGTGGTGCTGCTGACCGTTGGCGCTGGTGGCGCCGTTGGTTGGATGGTCGCCAAGCAACTCGGCGAGGTCGCGAATCAACTTCCGGCTTATAAGTCCAACATCAAGGCGCGGCTGGGCTCTCTGCATTGGCCCGCGAATCAATCGCTGGACAGCGCGTCGGAGACGCTCACGGAAATCAGCAAGGATCTCGCCGCCAGTCCCATCGCATCGCATCCTCCCAGCGCGGCAGGGGCGCAGTCTCCGGTTGCGCGCTCCGCTTCTCCGACTCGGCCGGTGCCGGTGGAAGTGGTACAAGGCTCCCGCGCTGCCGTTGGAGTCGGTGCAGAGCGTTCTGGGACTGCTGGGCAGCGCTGTGATCGTGCTGGTGTTCACGATTTTCATGCTGATTCGCCGCGAGGATTTGCGCAATCGCCTGATTTCGCTGGCGGGCGAAGGGCATCTTCATTTGGTGACGCAAACTCTGGACGACGCCAGCGCGCGCGTCAGCAAATATTTGTTTGTGCAGTTCGTCGTGAATGCCTGCTACGGAATTTTCATTGGTCTGTGCCTGCATTTCATCGGCGTGCCCGGCGCGTTGCTGTGGGGCGTCCTCGCCGGCGTGCTGCGCTTTTTGCCTTACATCGGCCCGCCGCTCGGCGCAATTATGCCCCTGCTGCTTAGCTTGGCTGTGTTTCATGGCTGGACGCAGCCGCTGCTCACCCTCGTGCTTTTCATCGTGAGCGAATTGATCGTGTCCAATTTCATCGAACCGATGCTTTACGGAATTCACACCGGGATTTCTTCGCTGGCGATTTTGGTCGCGGCGATTTTCTGGACGGCCATCTGGGGACCCATCGGATTGGTTCTCTCGACTCCCTTGACGGTCTGTCTGTTGGTTGCCGGGCGCCATGTTCCCCGGCTCAGGTTCCTGCACATTCTTCTGGGGGATGAACCTGTTCTGACGCCCTCCTCTCGTTTCTACCAGCGCCTCTTGGCGATGGATCACGACGATGCGCGCAGCGTTCTGGAGAAGCAGCTGGAAGGGATGACGCTGGAAGCACTCTACGACTCAGTGTTAATTCCGGCGCTCTGTTTGGCGGAACACGACCGCCAGCAAGATCGTCTCGACGATGCCAGCCAGAAATTCATCTGCCAGAGCACCAGGGAGTTGGTCGAAGAATTGTGGGAACCTCGCAATGACAGCGGTGACACCGTTCAAGAAACCGGCGAGGCTGCGGAATCGCCGGGTCGCTATCAAACTCATCTGGCGCGCGCGCACGTTACGCCGTCGCTAGACGTTGTGTGCCTGCCGGCGCGAGATGAATCCGACGAACTCGTCGGTACCATGCTGGCGCAAGTACTCGAGCGCGCGGGGCATCGAGCGCAATGCATCTCCGCGGACACCGCAGGCGAAATGCTGGCGCAGATAAAAGCCGCGCAACCGGATGTGGTCTGCATCTCGGCGCTTCCACCTTTTGCCGTGCCGCACGTGCGTTCGCTCTACGCCAAACTGCGCGCGCAGCACCCGGATTTACGGATCCTTGTCGGCTTGTGGCATTTTTCAGGCGACTCCTCGAAGATCAGCCGCCGCCTCGGCCTCAGCAGCGGCTCGCAAACGTTCAGCACCCTGGGAGAATTCATCGCAGAGCTGAAGCTTGCGCCGACCGCCGATCCCGTTCCGCAAAACGCGTACTGAGAGTTCTGGCCGCCCCGCATTCGATGCTCGCGAGTTCCTATTTGTGTAAGGAATATTCTTGCAGCGAATAAGTTCTTACGCATAAGCCGCGCAACAGAAGAATGCCTCATTATTTGCGGCGACACGGCTACGAAATACTTTTCACGCTTTTACAGGCATAACCCTATAGCTGAGAATCCGGTACGTAAATATATTCACACCCGGTACGGGAAGTTTGGCATCTTACAGCGGCCCCATTATTATTATTTACCGCTTACTTGGCATAGCCGACCGGGGAAACTGCCACCGCGCAACCGGCGGAGACGTTCATGAGGAGATGATCTCTAATGCGTAGCCGATTCATTCGTCCCTTCCTACTCGCAGTCGCGATGTTATTTCTTTCTTCTGCTTCTTTCGCGCAAATCGGTGTAGCGATCACCATCGCTCCTCCGGCGCTACCCGTGTACGAGCAGCCGATTTGCCCCGGCGACGGCTACATCTGGACGCCCGGATATTGGGCTTGGGGCGACGACGGTTATTACTGGGTGCCCGGGACGTGGGTGGAAGCTCCAGAGGTTGGATATTTCTGGACGCCTGGCTACTGGGGCTGGGGCGGCGGCGGTTTTGTCTGGTATGCCGGCTATTGGGGACCGACAGTAGGTTTCTACGGCGGCGTCAACTATGGCTTCGGATACTTCGGCCACGGTTTTGAGGGCGGGCGCTGGGACAACGGCCATTTCTTCTACAACCGCGCAGTGACCAACGTAAACGTGACTGTGATTCGCAACGTGTACGAAACGAAGGTGGATGTGAGAAACGATGTACGCGTCAGCTATAACGGCCATGGCGGAATCAACGATCGCCCGACGCGGCAGGAAGAAGCAGCGGCACACGAGCGGCACATCGGACCCGTCGCCGCACAAACGGCGCACGTGAACGCCGCGCGTGAGAACCCGGCGCTGCGCGCTTCCGCCAATCATGGCAAGCCCCCAATCGCTGCGACTGCGCGGCCGGGAGAATTTAACGATCGCGGCGCGGAAAACGCGAATCACGCCAACCCTGCGATTCACCCGAAAGAACTCCCGCCTGCCGCGCGCGCTGCTGCTCCCAACACAGGAAACGCCAAGCTCGACCAGAAATATCAGCAACAGCAGGACAAGCTGGCCGCGCAGCAGGACAAGGAGCGGCAAAAACTTCAGCAACAGCAAGACAAGGAGCACCAACAATTGGCGAAACAAAAAGCCAATGATGACAGAACACAACAAGTGGAGCAGCGGCATCAGCAACAGACTCAGCAACTGGCGCAAAAACACACCCAGCAGCAACAACAATTGCAGCAGAGGCAAGCGCCACCGGCTACGCATGCCGCCGCGCAGGGCAAGCCCAAATAAGCTCCGCTATGTCCCGGAGTACCTGGCAGCGAGAGTGTGCGCCAACCGGCGAGTGCTCTCGCTGCATTTTTTCGCAATGAAGTTCGAGCAGTCCTCGCGATCCTATCCTGGGAAAATAAATGCGCTGAGAAAATAAGTAATGGAATTTCCTCGAGCACGAGATCAGGGGTCGGGACGATTCGCGGTCGTTCATTTCCGGCGGTCGTCACCGGCCAGCAGAGCCGCGTGTTGCGCGGCTCTGCTGGTCAACGACGTGGAACGACGGTCAACGATACGACGAGGTTCAATGGGGACTTTGCACGTTCGACTGACGAATTGCGCTAAGACTTTTTCCGTGGAACCTTGGCGCCTTTCTTGCGCGCCTCGGAAAGTCCGATAGCGATCGCTTGTTTGCGGCTGGTCACTTTGCCGCCCTTGCCCCCTTTGCCCGAACGAAGCGTGCCGCGCTTTTCGCGGTGCATGGCGCTTTTCACACTTTTGCCGGCGGCTTTTCCGTACCTTGCCATTACGCGCCTCCTCTTTTTCGGTTCGTGGAATTATTGCGACGAACCGCTTACGCTTTCGCTTTCTTCGCGGTGCTGGGCACGACGACATCCGTTTTGTAAGCACGCGTAAATTCATCCACCTGTTTCTGCGCCACGTCCTTGGCGATCCCGTAGCGCTCCTGAATTTTTCCGATCAATTGGTCGCGCTGGCCGTTGATGGCGGTCAGATCGTCGTCGGTCAGTTTGCCCCACTTTTCTTTCACCTTGCCCACGGACTGCTTCCACTTGCCTTCGATTTGATCCCAGTTCATTTTGAGCCTCCTGATTTGAATATCCAACTGCTTAACCATGGTGAAGACAAAGCCGGCCGCCAGGAATACAGCGCAACCCGTAACTGCGCCGGTCATTTCGCCTTACGTTTCGTGATTCGCGGCCGTCTGCAATTGACGCGAAACGCAGAGCTGACTTTAATTTCCTCCCCGGCTCGTCCGCAGAGGTGGGCTCTATTCGAACGGTTTCCCACCGCGTGCGTTGCTTCGGCAGGTTCGCGTACAGGAACCTACTGCAACCCGGAACGAAGGCTACAGGGATTGCTTGATAGCTAAGACCGCAACAGAAGCCTAATCTCGTCATGCGCTTGCGAAAATCCGGTCGCTGAAACGACCAAACCAGAAACGGGGGGGTTCCCATGACTCAAAATAATCTAAAAGGCCTCTACGTGGACGAATTGCGAGATCTCTACAGTTCCGAGCAACAGCTGATTAAAGCCATCCCGAAAATGGCGAAAGCCGCGAATTCCGACGAGCTCTGCAAAGGATTCGAGGAACATCTGGAACAAACCCGAGGCCATGCCACGCGGCTCGAACAAATCTTGACCGCACTCGGCGAACCGGTGAAGGGCAAGAAATGCAAGGGTATGGCGGGCATCGTGGCGGAAGGCGGAGAAATGATGTCCGAGGATTTCGAGGGAGCACTGATGGATGCAGCCCTGATTTCCGCGGCGCAGCGCGTGGAGCATTACGAAATCGCCGCTTATGGCGCGGTGCACGCCTACGCTACGTTGATGGGCGAAAGCGAAGCAGCTGCATTGCTGCAGCAGACCCTCGATGAAGAAAAGGAAACCGATCAAAAGCTCACGGAACTTTCGGAAGAAATTAATTCCGAGGCTTTTGGTACAGGCGCGGGAGCGGAAGACCAAGAGGCTACGCCGCGACACAAGACAGCCAAGGCTGGCAGCGCGAATTGATGCCTCGAGCCGGCTCAGAGGAGTGCGGGCGATTGCCGCGCCCTCCGACCAGAATCAAAAGGAGAAGAAGATGCTGCTGCTCATTCTGACAATCGTTCTACTTCTGGCGCTCCTTGGTAGTCTGCCGACCTGGCCGCACAGCCGCGAATGGGGTTATTACCCCAGCGGTGGCATCGGCCTGGTGCTGGTGGTTCTTTTAATCCTGTTTCTCATGGGCCGTTTGTAGCGGCTACTGTTGACGCGAGCGGCCAGCCAGCGTCACTGGCGTTTGCATCTGCGCCGATTTCATGACCGAGGAGATTACCTTGGCGGCCAGCGCATCGTAGATGAAGTAGTTTCCGGGATGCGCTTGCAGCAGTTCTGAGACGCGCGCCTGTGCATTTTCCAAACCGTGAACAGCTTCGATCCAAATCGGCCCGGCGTCCGCAAGATCATTAAAGATATCGTAAGTCTCGTTCATATTCCTCCGTCTCTGGTTCCAGGCAAACTGCCTCTAAGGGAGAAAACGTATATGCGCGAAGTGCAATTCGGCGGCCAATGGCCGGGCGGCCGAGCCGCGCAAACCGTTTTAAACAAGGTGGTTACGGCCTCATCCTTGCGGCGTTTTGGTCGCTGACCAGAGGATATGTAAATAGTGGGGAGGTGTTGTACATATTTCGCAATCACGAGCAGCGGTTTGAGGTCAGCGCTCGGTAAGGTGGTAAGGTTGCTCGTCGCAACGCGAGGCGCGCATTTGCCTCCGCGGATCGAGCGAAGCCTGATTGCGGTTTCGCGGTCATTGGCTAGAATGTGCGAGGCATAGGCTTAGTGGCCCTTCGAATCTTGATCGTGGACGACGAAAAAGCGGTGCGCACAGCCTTGGGAAGGCTGCTAGCCACACGCAAGGAATGGCAGGTTGTCGGTGAGGCCGCTGACGGCGCCGAAGCCGTTGGCAAGGCGCGAGAACTGCGGCCCGACATCGTTATTATGGACATTACCATGCCAGAGATGAACGGGCTGCAAGCCACGCCAGAGATCAAGAAGGTTCTCCCGGCTGCCGAGGTCCTGATATTTACGCAACACGATTCGACGCAAATGGTGCGGCAAGCCCAGATGGCCGGCGCGAGCGGCTATCTATTGAAATCGCATGCCAATTGGCTGGTGACGGCTGTGGAAGCGATGGGCGAGCACAAGCCATTTTTTCAGGGCAAGAATCTACCGCAGAGCGAGTAGCCTTTGCGATGCGCACAGCATCGTCCTTATTGGGAGCAAGGGTTAAGCACCGGCAGCTCCCTGGCCGCCCGGTGACGGCACGCGTCTGCAGCCCAGCTCTGAACGATTTCATTACAATTCATACGCGGCACAAGGTAGCCTGAGCAATGCCCACTAAATCCGCTGCGAAGAACAGGCCAAGACGACGTCGCGCGCTCCGCGCCAGCAGCGGAAAACTTCATTCCGAATTACTGGAGCTCGCTCACGACGCCATCATCGTGCGCGATGTGGACAGCGTCATCTTGTTCTGGAATCGCGGCGCGCAGGAGACTTATGGTTGGTCCGCCGCGGAGGCCTGTGGCAATATGACGCATACATTCCTGAAAACGATATTTCCCGAACCGCTGGATCAAGTATATGAAAAGCTATACAGCGTTGGCTCATGGGAAGGCGAGCTGATCCACTGGACTCGGGAAGGGAAGCGGATCGCGGTCGCCAGCCGTCAGGTCCTGCAGCGCGATGCGCAGGGCCGCGCGATGGGCATTCTGGAAATCAATCGTGACATTACGCCGCGCAAGGAAGCCGAAGAAGCACTGCGCAACCTTTCCGCGCGCTTGCTGCAATTGCAGGATGAAGAGCGCCGTCGCATCGCCCGCGAATTGCACGACAGCACGGGTCAAAGTCTGGCCGCGTTGGTGATTCACCTCTCTGCGGTGAGCGCGAAATTTGGCCAGCTGGATCCAGCCGCCGCTGACATGATTCGCGAAGCCATCGTGCTCTCCCAGAAAGCCTCGGATGAAACTCGCACACTCTCCTATCTTCTGTATCCTCCGACGCTCGATTACGCGGGATTGCGCTCCGCATTGGAATGGTACGTGGAAGGTTTTATGCAACGCAGCAAAGTGAAAGTGGATTTGAATGTCTCGCTCGGTCCAGATCGCCTCTCCGAAATCGTGGAAAGAACCCTGTTTCGAATCGTGCAGGAAAGCCTAACAAACATTTATCGCCACTCCGGCAGCGACACCGCCAGCGTTCAGATTGAGGTGCGCTCCGGTGTGGTGCGCCTGGAAGTGGCGGACAACGGCAAAGGGATACCGGATGCCATTCTCGCGACACTCAATAGCAGCGGCGGGCAACTCGGCGTCGGTATCCGCGGAATGCGCGAACGCGTTAGGCAGCTGGGCGGCTGGCTGCAAATCAAGTCGCGCCCAGGCGGAACCACAATCGTTGTGAGCCTGTCCGTAACAGAACCAGCCAGTGACGCAGGCAAGGCGCCGGCGTCCAGTTGGAGCTACTAACGAAGGGTGCCCGCGCAACCCTGCAAATGCCCTCCTATCGCACGAATTTCAGCCACGTCATAAAGACCCGAACGATCGTATGTTGCATGATTCTCCTGCTTGTCTCACCTCCTCCTTCCGGCGCCTACTCCGTTCTGGCTCATGAAGCGATCGTGGATTCTGCGTGGGACCAAGCCATCAAACCGCTGCTGCTGGAGCGTTTTCCCCAAGCGACTCGCGACGATCTGAGGACCGCGCATGGATATGCGTACGGCGGCTGCGTCATCCAGGACATGGGCTACTATCCTTTCGGCAATAAATTATTCAGCGATCTGGTTCACTACGTACGAAGTGGAGATTTTGTCGCCGCGCTGCTGCGAGATTCGCGGGATCTGAACGAGTATGCGTTCGCGCTGGGTGCCCTGGCGCACTACGCAGCGGACAATGAGGGCCATCGCACCGGCACGAACCTCGCTGTGCCGCTGCTCTATCCGAAACTTCGCCGCAAGTATGGCGATAGTGTGACCTACGATGAAGATCCCCTCGCGCATTTGAAGACCGAATTCGGATTCGACGTTCTGCAGGTCGCCAAAGGAAGATACGCCTCGGACGCCTATCGCGACCGCATCGGTTTCCAAGTGCCCAAGGATCTGCTCGCGCGCGCATTTCAGGAAACTTATTCCTTGGACCTGGATTCGGTGCTTTCCAATTATGACTTGGCGATTTCTTCCTACCGCAGAGGCGTCAGCCAGTTGATACCGGAGGCCACGAAAATCGCCTGGCAGACGAAGAAGGACGAGATTCAAAAGGGCTCGCCGGGAATCACCCGCACCGCGTTTCTCTATCGCATCTCGCGCTCTACTTATGACAAGCAATGGCCCGGCAAATATGAAAAGCCTGGATTCGGCACCAAGCTGCTCGGTTTCTTGCTCCAACTGATTCCCAAGATCGGGCCGTTTCGCGATCTCGCGTTCAAGATTCCTACTCCCGACGCTGAAAAATTATTCGTCGCCAGCTTCGACAATGCGCTGCAGAACTACCTGCAGCTGGCAAATCAGCAGCGGAACGCGCGCCAAACTGCTCTGGTGAACGGCAATTTTGACACTGGCACGGTTACCACGCCCGGCCAGTATCCGCTGGCGGACAAGACCTACGCGGATCTGCTGGATCGCTTGCAGAAGAACAATTTCGCTGCACTTTCGCCGGAGTTAAGAACTGCGCTGCTGAATTACTATGGAGATCTGAGCGCGCCTTTCGCCACCAAGAAGGACAAGAAGGAGTGGGCCAAGGTTGTGCGCAACGTCAATCAGTTGAGAGCGGTCCCCGCCGGAACGATGCCCGCCAATCAAGCTGCCCTAAGGTGAAATCGCCTCTGCAGATTCGCTAAGTCCTTATGAGTGTGATACTTCACGCTGCGGGTCTACAGGAATCTACCTACGCAGACTACAGGATGACTCCGATAGACGAATCGGCGGAGATACCATACTTTGACCGCGGCTTGTGCTAGCTCAAGCTGGGTGGAATTCATTCCATTTCATAAACGAATTGATCGGTCGTTTGCTCCGCCTCGAGACGTGCGGGCCCCGGGATGCGACTATTCTCATAAACGAGGCGGAGCAACGCCACCGCAAGGCAGTTCGGTTGCTGGACGACAAAGCAGGAACAGCCTTGGTCGCGATGAAACGGATTAGCAATGGGCCTCGTCCCACTACGGGAAAGCCGTTCTTGGGAGTATCCTAAGTTTAGCGCGATACCGACCCCTTCTTGCGGGAGAGAGAAATGAAAGTGCTTCGTATCCTGATTGCGGACGATCACGATCTTATGCGGCGTGGCATTAAAGGGATGCTGCAATCACACGCAGGATGGGAAATCTGTGGAGAAGCGCACACGGGGCGCGAGGCTGTCTCCAAAGCGCAGGAACTGAAGCCGGATATCGCGATCCTGGATATCAGCATGCCGGACCTGAATGGCGTGGACGCAGCGCGCAGAATTCGCAAGGAATCTCCGAGCACGGAAATTCTGATTCTTTCGGTGCATTATTCCGATCAGTTGATTCGAGACATTCTGGAAGCCGGCGTGCGCGGGTACATCGTTAAGTCGGATTCGGACCGTGACCTGATCGTCGCCGTCGAAACGCTGGCGAACCACAAACCGTTCCTGACGCCTCGCGCGACGGAGGTGATGCTTTCAAGCTTTAAAGAAGGCAGGATGCGTACGGAGCTTCCCACCGCGCTGCGTGACCGGCTGACTTCTCGCGAACGGGAGATTGTTCAGCTGCTCGCGGAAGGGAAGAGCAGCAAGGAAGTCGCGTCGTCGCTTAACATCAGTGTGAAGACTGCCGAAACGCACCGCGCCAATATTATGCGTAAGCTGCAGCTGCACACCGTGAGCGAACTGGTTCGCTACGCGGTGAGGAATCAAATCGTCGAAGCGTAGTTGTATCGTATTCTGATTCTGCTGCGCGCTGCAAACCGACGTGGTTCCGGTGCCCATTGCGCAGTAAAGTTGCGCAGACTTGAATTCACACGCGCGTGAAATTACGGCCGCAGGTTGATTTCTCTTTACTCTCAATCGTGCATTCCCTACAGCAACTCCGTCCAAGAGCATAACGCCTTGCCAGTAGTGTTGAATTGCGTGCAATCCGTGATTATGCCGCTGCGGAAGCGAACGAAAGGTTGCAAATTTCGTGCCGGCTCTTGAGGGCTGGCCGGCTTTTTGTTCTCTTCGCGCGCCAAAACAGAAGAGAACCCAGCCATGGACCTGACGACCTCGGCAACCAAGAATCTCTCGAGCGTCTTGCATCGCGATTCGAACGAACAATTCCAGTCGGACGCCGCTGCACCGACCGTGTTGGTCGCGACGGTTGACCCCATCATCAGCAGCAGCATGCGAGATCTGCTACAGATGCATCCGTTGCGCACGCTTTGGGCGAAGGGCCTCGGCGAAGTGCGTGCGCTGCTCGCCAGGGAAAATGTGGCGGCGTGCTTCTGCGGATTTTGGCTGATTGATGGCACCTATCGCGACGTCGTGCGCTTGCTGAAAGGCCGGCCGCTGGAAATTCCCGCGATCATCGTCTGCGAACCGGCCTGCCCGAACGAATACAGGGACTATCTGGCCTCGCTGCATATCCGTGCGTTTGATTTTATCTGCCATCCCTGTCGCAAGGCCGACCTGGAGCGCATCCTGCAAGCGACACTTTCGGAGCGGGCGCATGCGGCGCGCCTTCGCGGTTCCACGGTGGATACAGCGAGCGTTCTGGAATCGCGAGCGAGCCTGTGTTAGGCGGGGAATCACGAACAACTAGACGTTGCGGGAAAATCTGGCGGAACGATCTGGCCCAGAATCCGAGCATCTAAGGGCCGGCCGCAGGAAACGTCGCCAAGCTTCCTTGCTAGGATTCCTTGCTGCCCGCCGCCACCAGTACGATCCCGCCAATCAGCGCGAGACCACCCACAATCGGAGGCAGCGGAATCGTGTTGTGTTCCGTTTTAGTGGCTTGAATGGGCCCAACGTCCAGTACTTTCTTGTGCGTGGTGTAGTTGATGCCTTGATAGGCGAGCGCGAGCACGCCCAGGATAATGAGCACGAACCCTAGCAGCGTTGCGGTCTTCATGAAATCTCCTCACTTCGTGATTCGGTAGCAGCAATGAACGTTCACGCTCGATGCAATAGTCCGTCGACGAGCGACGCCGAAAAGGAACCAGGAAAACGAAAAACAGAATCTTGGCGATCGATACAGCAGCAGCGGCAATTCCGAGGAATCCCAACACCGCGCCATCAGCGCCGCCGCGAAGCACACGAAGGCCCAACGCAGCGTAACGCCTCCTTTGTATAAATGCGCCAATGCGATTGGATTGAGGCGCCTCGCTGCAAACTCCGCGGAAGCTCCGCGACCTGATTCCTTTTACGCGTTCGGGTCCGAACAGACCATACACTCATTCGACTAGAGCTGGGCAGAGTTTGCTGTAGGCCCGTGGTGCCTCAGCTGTCCGCTGCGGATCGCAGCTGCGGCCGGGAGCGATTTTTGGCGGTTATGGGTGGTTGCTTCGCTCGTTGTCATCTACCGCTGTACCGCAAGCTCCCCCTAAATCTACGCGCATCGCGGTATAGCTGCGCCGCTTGATTCCCACTAGTCTGCGTGTAACAGAGTCGCAACACATTTTGCGGCTCTGGATGGGGGTTAGAAACTACGCTGAAATCGAATCGAAAAGGAGATCGCAAAATGAATCCCGCATCAAAAATCGGCAAATGCCTGTCGCTCCTGGGCGCCACAGTTTTCTTGAGCGCTTCCCTGGCTGCCGGCGTTGTGCAACAGGACCAGCAACCTGCTCCAGACAATTCCAAGAGCAATCAGGGCGACGCCAGCAAGGGCGCAGTGACGGCCGAGCAACAGAAGATGAACCCGGCGGACCGCAACACCACGAAGCAAATTCGTAGCTCCATCTACAAGGACAAAGCACTCTCCACCTACGCGCACAACATTAAAATCATCACTCAGGACGGCAAAGTCACGCTGAAAGGTCCGGTCCGCACGGAAGATGAAAAGGCCGGCATCGCAGCGAAGGCTGCGGCCGTGGTTGGCGCGGAAAACGTCACGAACCAGCTCGAGGTGGCGCCGGCAAATCAGTAATGAGCGACGTGCGTGACAAGTTCAAACTCTAGTTCGCAAAAGGAGAATCACAATGGCAGGAAAAAAGACGGCAGTTTTCGGAATTTACTCCACCTTGTCCGGCGCGGATCATGCAACCGACACTCTGGTACGCGCCGGATTTTCGCCTAGCGATATTTCCGCGCTCCTTCCGGAAAATCTGGGGTCACGGCACATTGGCACTGAAAAAGCTACCAAAGCGCCGGAAGGCGCGGCGACCGGCGCAGGGTCCGGCGCGGTTCTGGGCGGCGCGCTGGGCTTGCTTGCTGGAATCGGCGCGTTGGCCATTCCGGGCGTCGGGCCGCTCATCGCAGCCGGACCGATTATGGCGGCTCTCGCCGGCGTTGGTGTGGGTGGCGCGGTCGGTGGCTTCACCGGCGCGCTGATCGGCCTCGGTATTCCCGAATATGAAGCCAAGCGCTACGAAGGACGCGTGCAGAAGGGCGGCATCCTGCTCTCCGTGCACTGCGATACTTCCGAAGCAGTCCAACGCGCCAAAGACATCATGAAGATCACTAACGCCGAGGATATTTCCTCCACCGGGGAATCTTCCGCTGAATTCAAAGCCGATGATGAGCGCGCGCGCCACACCGCTTCCGGCGGTAGGGAATAGCTTCTCGGGGAGGAAGCCCGCGGGTCGGCGCCTCCCTCTCAGTTTTTTCGGCACGAAAGAACCAGATTGGAAATCCGGATCCGTAGCGTCAGAACTCACTAGAACAAGGAGGGCATTATGACGGCAAAACACAATTGGACGGAATCAATCTCTGCATTCGCAGTAGGTGTGGGTGTGGGCGCGGCGCTGGGCGTGCTTTTTGCGCCCCGCTCCGGCAACGACACTCGCGAGTACCTGGTGGAAAGCGCACAGGAACATTGGGACGGCGCAATTGCTGCCGGCCACAAAGTCGCGCAGCGTGCGCAGGATGGCATCGACCAGATCAAGGGCCAGGTGCGCCAGGCAGCCGAAGTTGGTGAACGCGCCTATCGCGAAACGAAAAACTCGTCGGCATAGGCCGTACCGGGTGCGCAGCAATACAATTCTCATCCGCGTCAACAGCAATTTCGTCTCCGCTCATTTTCGCGTTGACGCTAAAAGCAAAAACAGGAGCACACGATGGAGGCTGAAGCAGCGCCGCAGGAAGGTTCCAAAGTAAGTCGCAATGAATTGATCGAGCTACTGAACGAAGATTTGGCCCGGGAGTATCAGGCGATCATTTCCTACGTCGTGTACTCCCAGGTGTTGAAGGGCGCCGAGTTCATGAATATCGCCGCCGAATTGGAGAAGCACGCGGCGGAAGAGCTCAGCCATGCGCTGCTGATCTCGAACCAGATTGACTATCTCGGAGGAATGCCTGCGGTGCAGCCGAAGCCCGTCCGCACCTCGGAAAAAGCCCGGGAAATGTTGCGGTTCGATCTGATCAACGAAGGCGAAACCATCCGCAACTATCGCGTCAGGGTCCGCCAGTGCGAGCAATTGGGTGAGTACGCGATGGCCGAACACATCCGCGAAATTCTCATGGACGAACAAGACCATCAGATCGCCTTGGCAACGGCTCTGGGTGAAGACGTGCCGGTAGTGAAAGATCCTCCGACATCTGCGCAGAAGAAAGGATGAAAATTTTGTACAGTCGTTCAATTCGATCGGCAAACCGAAATACAAATCGCCAGACCAGTCCAATAGGGAGAACACATGAAAACTACGGAACGTAAGCATATTGCGAAACACGACGATTTTCTCACTACCGTGGCCCGTTCGATCGGCTCCACGCTGGGCGCTGTCGCCGCAAAGGTGGATGAAGCAACCCGCCCGGCGCGTCGCCGCCCCGCCGGCGGTAAACGCGTGCGCAAACACAGCCCTGTTTCCCGCGCCACGCGGCGCGTTTCCGCCACTGCTGCCTCTAAGCGGAGCCATGCAGCGACGCGCCTCACCACAAAAACACCAAAGAAATCTGCAAAGTAGCAGAACTCATTGCAAAGGAGAATGCACATGCGACAGCTCACATCTTACATTTCATTGTTCATGTTGCTTGCCGTCGGCAGCCTCGCGGGATGCTCCTCCGAGCCCGCGAAGTCTCCGGATGTTTCCGACGCCATCCGGAAATCGCTGGATCAGGCCGGCTTGAAAGACGTCAAAGTAAGCCAGGACCGGGAAAAGGGTGTGGTGACTCTTGCGGGCGATGTGCCATCTGATATGGACAAGTCGCAGGCGGAGACGATCGCCAAGTCCATCGCTGCGGGACAAGTAGTGGCGGACCAGATCGCCGTAGTCCCTCCAGCCGCTGCCAGCGATGCCAAGGCCATAAATTCGGATGTGGATCAAGGCATCGAGAAAAATCTGGACGCTGCCCTGATTCAGAACCAGCTAAACAAACACGTGAAATATGATGTCAAAAGTGGCGTCGTTACGTTAACTGGCGAAGTGAACTCTCAGTCCAAGCGCGCCTACGTGGAAAAAGTAGCGGCCGCGGTTCCCAACGTGCAGCAGGTGGTGAACGAACTGCAAGTGAAGAATCAGAAGGCGAGCTCTACAAACTAGAGCTAGAAGCTGGGTACGCCACCAGCGAGAACCGCAACGCAGGGTTCTCGCTGGGAATGCTGGGACCCTGCGGCCTGCGCGCCACGAACCCATTGCGCTGTAAGTCGCACCCTTAGTCGTGCAGTACTTTTGCCAGCGACTGGTACACTTCCAGCCGGCCATTCTTGTCGTAGTGGATGTAGCCGAGCTTACGGAATTTATTCATGAAGAAATTCACACGTGGGCGCGTAGTCCCGACCATCTCCCCTAGGGTGTCCTGGTTGATTCTGGACATGATAGTCACGTCCGCGTTTCCTGCGTCATAGTCGGCCAGGAGCAAGAGCGTGCGCGCCAGCCGCTTTTCGCTGGAATTGAACAGGTGATCGATCAAATCCGCTTCAATCCGGTGATTCCGAGCCAGCAGATAATTGATGAAACGAGAACAGACCGCCGGCTCCTCGTTGATAATCCTCAGCATCTTTTTTCGATTGATCACCATCACCGAACCGGGCACCAACGCCACTGCCGATGTGGAATAAAAAGCTTGGCCGTTCAGGCAATTCTCGCCAAAAAAGTCGCCGCGCCCCAAAAAACCGAGGATTCCTCCCCGGCCTCGATTCGAAACCAGCGTCAGCTTCACAACGCCTTCTTCGATGTAGCGAACATCGGTGCACTCATCGCCTTGCGAGAAGATCGTTTCGCCCGCGTCATAGTGCACAGGGTTCGATGCCGGCAGCCCGGCTGGAAAAAGAATTCGGGCCTTGTCCGCAGGTTTCTTGCGTTTCATTTCGTCCTTATCGTTTGCAGGCGCTTCGATTCGATGAGGCGTATCCCCTCGTGCAGAGTATGAAGCCGGGTCTTGCTCCAGGCAATTGTGCAGCCGTTATCTTCTATTACAATGCAAGTGTGGCGCTGTCTAAGGTTGAACATACAACTTCGGCGCAAGCCTGTACATTAGCTCCGGGTGAGTTGTGCGTCCAGCCCCTTGCCGTAGAGGCAGCGAACTCTTGCTCCGACACGATTGGCCAGAGGTGCACATGGATTTAGGTTTCGACATCTTCCGCACGCTCGACGATGGTACTCCGTTATGGATCAAGCAGGTCGCCACGCTCGATGACGGCAAGAAAAGCCTCGACGCGTTGATCAGCGCTGCGCCCGCCGAGTACTTCATTCGCGACGCCTCCACCGGCGGGATTGTCCTCAGAATGGGCGGAAAAGCCCCTGCTGGATGACTCGTGTCTCACGCTCGAGTCACTTTCCCGGTAAATCGCAGCGCATCGCATCCAGCGCCTACAGCATTCACGGTATTTTTTAGTCCTCGCCTACCTGAAACAATCGAAGGATGGTGCCGTCCATATCCGTCTGGAAGGCGACTGTCAATGACCACCTTTGCCACCTGTAGCGGGACTTTTCTCGAGGAGCATGTTGATGAGTACGGTGAACGCTTTTGAATCCAACCCATCGCATTCTGTGCCAGGCGCGCCTGCGCAGGAGCACGACCACGAACCCTGCGGACACACTGTTCAGTTCTACACGGAAGATCAATCGCTGATCACTGGGCTCACGCGACTGGTCGCCGCCGCCTTGGTGACTGGACGTTCCGCCATCGTGATCGCGACCAGGGCTCACCGCGACGCGCTGACGCTGGAATTGCAGGCCGGCGGTTTGGATACGATGACGGCACTGTGGCAAGGCCGCTTTACCCTCCTGGATGCCGCAGAGACCTTGGCGAAATTCACTGTGGATGGCTGGCCGGACGCCGCGCTCTTCACTGAATTAATCGGCGGGTACGTCGCTCGCGCCACAGCGGCATCGCACGACGGGAATTCGCGCGTGGTCGCGTTCGGCGAAATGGTCAGTCTGCTCTGGGCGCAGGGAAAACCCGAAGCTGCTCTCCGACTGGAACAACTCTGGAACGAATTGGGTCAAACTCACGATTTTTCGCTCCGCTGCGCTTATCCCATCGGAAGCTTCGCCCGCGAAGAAGATGGCGAGCCGTTCCTGAAAATCTGCGCGGAGCACTCCGGCGTGATTCCCGGCGAGAGCTATACGGACCTTGCCACCGAAGCGGAACGCCTGCGCAATATTTCGCAGCTGCAGCAAAAAGCGCGCGCGCTGGAGACCGAAAAAGCAGAGCGCAAAAATATTCAGAAGTCCCTGCAGAGCAGGGAATCCGAGCTGGCCGATATTCTGGAAAACGCAGTGGAAGGCGTGCAGCAGGTCGGTCCGGATCAGACCATCTTGTGGACGAACAAAGCATTGCTGAAACTGCTGGGCTATGCGCCTCAGGAATATATCGGACACCCGCTTGGCGCCTTCCACGTCCACCAGCATGTTTTTGCAGAGTTCTGGGCGAAGTTGATGCGCCGGGAGGACATCTACGATTATCCAGCGGAACTTCGCTGCAAGGATGGTTCCGTCAAGCAGGTCGTGATCAATTCCAACGGCCTGTGGGAAAATGGAAAATTCGTGCATACGCGCTGTTTCGTTCGCGATGTGACCGAACAAAAGCGCCTGGAACAGGTGCTGCGCACCGCGGAGAAGCAAGCGGCGATGGGCCGCGTGGCCGCGGGCATCGCGCATGAAATCAACAATCCGCTGGAGACCGTGACGAACGTTTTTTATCTTCTACGCGACCACCCGTCGCTGGATGCGGACGCTCGTGAACTGGCGCGCGTCGCGAACCAAGAAATGGAGCGTGTGCGTCATATCGCCAGGCAGACGATGGCGTTCTGCCGCGACTCCGAGAGCCCGGTTACCATTTCGCTGCGCCTGATCCTCGACGACGTGCTGGAAGCATTTCGCCGGCAGATACAGACCAACCGCGTCACCGTTGAACGGAACCTTGACGCCGATGGTCTGGTAGTGGCATTTCCAGTAGAGCTCCGGCAGATTTTCATCAATCTCATCGCGAACGCTCTGCAGGCCATGCCTGCGGGCGGCGTGCTTCGCGTCAGCCTGCGCTACGGTTCGCAGTGGTCGGCCGGCGGTGTGCGGCCGGGCATTCGGGTAAGCGTTACGGACACCGGCATCGGGATTCCCGCGAAGCACCGGCACAAGATCTTCGAGCCATTTTTCACGACCAAAGCGGAAAAAGGCACCGGACTCGGTCTGTGGGTTAGCCGCGGAATCGTTCAGAAACTCGACGGCACGATTCGCTTTCGCTGCTCCAAATGGCAAGGCCGCACGCTCACCTCGTTCGCCGTTTTTATTCCCACGGACGGGATGGGTTTTGCCGTCTGATAATCGCTGGCGCCATCCTGAACGAGCGTGAACTCAATCAGCTCTGAACGCGGCGCGGCAAAAATGGCGAAGATACTTTGCATTGACGATGAATCGGCCGCGCTCAATATTCGCAAGCGCGTCTTGGAAACCGCGGGGCATCAAGTACAGACCGCGCGTTCTGGCGACGAGGGCCTCCAGCTATTTCAGGGCGAGCCTTTCGATCTGGTGCTGCTGGACTATTGGATGCCCGGAAAGAACGGAATCGCCACCGCGCGCGAACTCAAGCGAATAAACCCATCCGTTCCGATGATCATTTTGTCCGGGCTCTCGCAATTGCCCGACGAAACCATGGGTGTCGTGGACCGTTGGATTCTGAAGGATGAGGGTCCGCAATTTCTGTTGAATACTATCAGGACCTTGCTCGAATCCACTCTTGATCGCAGCGTTCGCAAGTCTTCTGCTGTAGCTGCGCCGCAGGCGGCCAGCAGCCGTTCGGCGATCTCTCCGTATGTTTCGGCCGCTTAAGCCTTGTGAGAATTCCAAACGTACAAGAAAGTCTCGTCCGTGGCTGTAGCCACGCTTCGGCTGCTCTTGCGCGTCGCGCGGTTTAGCGCCGAACGGACGTTTTCTTTCGAGTCGCCCAGATCCGCCAATGGAATTTTGATGGCCGCGCCCTCCTTCAGCTGGTCCAAGTCGCGAAGTATCAGAGTAACGATCTTCTTGTGCTTTCCGTTCCGCGAGTTCGGAACATCCAACTGCGCCACGGTTTTGAAGTGAGCTACGGGTCGAGCTCGCGCTCATAACACCTCCTTCTAAAGCTAACGTATAACTAACGAATCGCTATCCTAAGCAAACGCAGCTATGCGTGTCAAGAGAGATTTGCTAAAGCCGGGAGAGAGATTTACTAAAGTACGTAGCGTACAATTATCCCTCCGTTGCCCGCGCTGGCAACGCTCGCGCTATCCTCCACGACAATCACGCTATCCCCCGCAAAATCCCGCTAAACGACGCACTCCTCTCACGCGAGACCGGCAAAAGATTCTCCCCGTATGTTTGACACGCTGTTACGGTGCTGTGCAGGGAAGGAGGCTCGGTCATGAGAGGAATCGCTACGTACTTCGAACAAGTTCCTAAAACGGTTGTCGAAAAAATACTCGCGCAACAAGCTCCGCCGCTCGAACACGAAGTGGCCGGCGATGCAGCCAGCAACAAGCGAGCCACCAGCAAACCCGCAAGCAAGACGCCGAGCGGGACCAAGTCCCGCAACCCAATCTCTGAATAGCGGCAGCAGAACATCCACCCGCCGTGGGGCGGCAGAACTTAAGCAGAAAAAGGGAGCTGGCTATGCACCTAGCAGCAACAGGAAACGATCAAGGCCAAAAATCGGTGACGACTGCACCTTGGGAGAAGCGCATGGACATTGCAATGCAGGGAATTCTTGAAATCCTCGAAGAAAATGTCAAATGGTGGGAACAGGCGGCTGTCACCTGCGAACACACCGCCGCTCGTTTACCGGAGGGCGAGAAAGAAGGATGGCAGCTGATGGGTGCGGTATATCGGGAACGTGCGGAGAAGCACACTCGTCTCGTCGAGCAAATGCGCGGGGAGAACAACTCGGCGCACGATTAAGCTGGCGTCAAAGCAATTTATGGATTCCGCTCGCTATAAACGCGAGCGACGCCAGCAGCATCACCACCGTAGCAGTCCAGCCGACGATCCGCAGATGCATCGGGAGTGAAAACTCCTTCACGATGGCAGCGTTCGCGGACATGATCATCAGCATCACCATCAGCGGAACCGCCACCACGCCATTGATCACCGCGGACCAGTACAGCGCGCGTATCGGGTTCATGTCCAAAAAATTCAAAGCGATTCCGATAATCGTAGCCGCCGCGAGCACCGCGTAAAATCGTGGCGCCTGGCGCGGCCTGCATTCCAGGCTGGCCCGCCAGCGAAACGATTCCGCTACGGCATATGCCGCAGACCCCGCCAGCACCGGTACGGCTAGCAGGCCCGTCCCGATGATTCCCAGCGCAAAAAGCAGGAACGCGAAATGTCCGGCCAGTGGCTGCAATGCTTTGGCAGCATCCGCAGACGTCTCGATGCCCTTGCCGGCGCCCGCGGCATGCAGTGTCACGGCCGTGGTGAGAATAATGAAGAATGCCACCAGGTTCGAAAATCCCATGCCGATCCATGTATCCAGCCCGATCCGGTGGAATTGCGCGAGCGCTTGTTCCGGCCGTCGCTTCAGCGCGGATTCTTGCTTGCTCATGCGTACGTCTTCGGCTTCTTCCGACGTTTGCCAGAAAAATAAATAGGGGCTGATGGTGGTGCCCAGCACCGCCACCAGCGCCATCCAGTAGTCGGCCGTCCAGGAGATCGCAGGGACTACCGTCGAGCGCAGCGCGATTTTCCAGGGGATGTGCACCACGAACGCCGTCGCCACATACGCGAACAGCGCCAGCGTGAGCCACTTCAGATAGTGAACATATTTTTTGTACGGCACGAAGACCACCAAGAAAAGTGACAGCAGCCCGAACACCAGCACATACGCGTTCAGCGATCCTCCGAAGACCAGCTGCGCCGCCGCGCCCATGGCCGTAACGTCCGCGCCAAGATTGAAAATATTCGCCGCGCATAGCAGCAAAACCAGGCCGTACAGAACAGGCTTCGGATAGTTCTTGCGCAAGTTTTCTGCGATGCCCGCTCCCGTGATTCGCCCCAGCCGCGCGCAGATTTCCTGCATCGCGGACATTAACGGGAACGAAAACAGCATGGTCCAAAGCATGGCCATGCCGAATTGCGCGCCCACCTGTGAGTACGTTGCGATGCCGCTCGGGTCATCATCGGCTGCGCCGGTAATCAACCCCGGGCCGAGGCGAAGAAGAAAATGCACGTGCTTCCCGGGGCGGCCCGGGTGGCCTTGGCTTGTTTCCGCTTTTACCGGTGATTCGGACACTCGATTCTCTGAAAACTGAGACGCCAGCGCGCCGCCAGTGCTCCAAGGGTTATACGCCGGTCGCAGAATCCACAACATCAATGATTCCGGGTAGATACGGTCCGCGCCACACTGTAGCCACGGCACTTTATCACCGCAAACACTTCGCCTGGCCGTCCGTACAGTCCGTGTGTTCTTGTTGCCAGCTTCGTGGATCGCTGCGCTTACGTAACGCTTTCGTATGGATTTTGGAAGTTGCCCGCCGAATCCTGCAAGCCTGCGCTAAAATTTATTCTGGTGCCCCTTCGATGAAGGTTTCTCGTCTCGCGTTACTGATTACTTGCGCTTGGGTGTTTTTTGTCGGCGGTTACGTGGCGATCATGTTGCTGGCCTCTCGCGACTCCACCGTCGCCGGGCTCAGTTATTTCCTCGCGTGCATACTACCGTTGTTCGCCAATACGTGCCTGTTGTGGAACGCGGCGTCTCCCTACCGGCGGCAAAATGGATTCTGGATGCTCCTCGCGCTGGGCTGCACTTTTTGGCTCGCGGGAATCCTGGTGCTGGTTTACACCCAGTTTAGCCTCCACCAGGAAACCCAAGTTCCATTTATCGCTGACCTGCTCTTTTTTCTGCACACCGTCCCATTCATAGCCTCCCTGGCGCTGATGCCTCACGCCAGAAAGATGCGCGAAACCCTGCGCTTCGGCTTGATCGATCTGGTCCTTCTGGGGATCTTGTGGCTCTACGTGTATATTTTTGCGGCGATGCCGTGGAAAGTGGTGTCACCAAATCCCGAATTATTTCATTCCCACGACTTCACCAGCTATCTGATCGAGAATTTGGTCGTGGCAGTGGGCTTTGGTCTCCTGTTCCTGCGCACGCGCGGTTCGTGGCGCACCGTGTACGGCCATCTTTTTGGCGCAACCTCTCTCTATGTCACGGGAATGACGTTGTCCGTAATGGCCATGCGTCATCTGCTGCCTGGCTTCGGCGGCTTGATCCGTTTGCCCATGCTGGCTTCCTTCGTCTGGCTGGGATCGGTGGGAATTATCGCGCACGATTTGTCGTTCGAGCCGGAAGTGCAGCAGCCTCCTGTGCAGCGCGATACTCAGTGGCCGGCTCGTCTGGCGATGTGGGGCGTGCTGGCTGCGCCGCTGCTAGCCGCTTGGAGCGAGTTTGCAAGCACCGCGCCGGAGTCTGTGAAGAGGTTTCGTCTGATCGTTACGCTCGGGGCGATTTTCGTCGGAGCCGCTCTGGTATTTCTCCGCCAGTATCTGGTGTATCAGGAGCGCACCGGGCTGGTGCACGAACTGTGGGAATCGCTGGAAAACGTCAAGCGGCTGCAAACGCATTTCGTGCAATCCGAGAAATTGGCGTCGCTCGGCCAACTTGCCGCGGGTGCCGCGCACGAAATCAATAATCCGCTCACCGCGATTCTGGGCTATGCGGACGTGCTGACCATCGAAAACGCCGCCAATACCCGCGCGCATTCGCTCGGGGACAAAATTCGCGAGCAAGCGCGCCGCACCAAGGACCTCGTCAACAATTTGCTCAGCTTTGCGCGGCAGGTTCCCGCCGAAAAACAATTGCTGGACCTGAATAGCGTCCTTACCGGCGCGGTGCAGCTGCGCAATCTCGATTTGCGCGGGAAAAATATCCGCATCGAACTGGAAAATCGCAGCATTCTTCCGGCCGTGCGCGGCGATCCGAATCAATTGCTGCAGGTTTTCTATCATTTAATCAGCAATGCCGTGGATGCCATGGAATCGGCCGGCGGCGGCGTGTTGCTCATTCGCACTTTGCGCGAACGCGGCAACGTTGTCATCGAATTCTCAGACACCGGACCGGGCATGAAAGAGCCCGAAAAAGTGTTCGACCCGTTCTACACCACCAAGGAAGTGGGCAAAGGCACTGGGCTCGGCCTCAGCATCTGCTACGGCGTGATGGAAGAGCACGGCGGGCGAATCACGGGATTCAACCGACCCGAAGGCGGCTGCACGTTCCGCCTGGAACTGCCGGCGATTCTCGCGGTTTTTCCGCAGACGTCTACATTCCGCTCCCGCGGCTCCATCGTCAACGCTCGCGTCTAGATTCGTCAGCTCTCGCGCATTGCGCGATGTGCTAGAGTCTGAAATTCCATGAGCACATCCGCCACGCTCGGCCACGCCCGGCGATTTCCACCGAGCATCTCACGCGCCGCTTTGGCGATCTGGTCGCGGTGCAAGACGTAAACCTTCGCGTGGCGCCCGGGCAATTCTTTGGATTCCTCGGTCCCAATGGCGCGGGAAAATCCACCACTATCAAAATGCTCACTGGCTTGCTGGCCCCCTCTTCGGGGCGCATGCAGATTCTCGGCATTGATCTGACGCAGGATTCCGTCGCAGTGAAACGCCAGATCGGCGTTGTGCCCGAAGGCATGGCCCTGTTCGGCCGGCTCACCGGCTCCGAATATTTGAACTTCGTCGGGCGCATGTACGGGCTCGACCGCGCGACAGCCGCGAAACGCACCGCGGAATTGCTCGACTTCATGCAGTTGGTGGATCAGCCCAAGGCCCTGGTGACGGATTATTCTCATGGAATGCAGAAAAAACTCGCGCTGGCCGCCGCGGTGATCCACGGCCCGAAAATTCTTTTCCTCGACGAGCCGTTCGAGGGCGTGGACGCGATTGCTTCCAACACGCTGAAATCCATGCTGCAGAATATGATCGCTCGCGGCGCCACCATCTTCCTCACTTCGCACGTGCTGGAAATTGTCGAGCGCCTCTGCAGCCACGTGGCCATCATTCATCGCGGCCAGCTCGTCGCGCAGGGTTCTCTGGAAGAACTTCGCGCGGGTGTGGAGGCGCAAGCGGCTGCCGCGCTCACCGCCGCTGGTGCGCCGCATGAGATTGGCGCGCCCGTTCCCGCACCTGGCGAAAAACTCACGCTTGAACAGATTTTCCTGCGCATTGTAGGCGGCACGCGCCGCGCTGATCAGGAACTTTCGTGGCTGGGCTGACCTTTCTCCCGAAAGGCGCGGCCAGTTTGCCGCCATCGCCCGCGTGCGCTGGCAGCTTTTCGTCAATTCCCTGCGCACCATCCGCGGACGCATGGAAGTTGTCGCGCGCGGATTCATGTTTCTCGGTTTTGGCATGGGCGGGATCATAGGGTCCGTCGGCCTGGGCTTCACCGCGTGGTATTTCGTTTCGAGCGGAAGAGTGGATTGGCTCCCCTTGCTGCTCTGGCCCGTATTCCTGTTCTGGCAACTTTTTCCGGTGATGGCCAGCGCCTTCACCGAAAATCTAGATTCATCCAACCTGTTGCGCTTCCCGCTCACCTTTCCAGCTTATTTTCTGATTCGCATCGCCTACGGTTCGCTCGATCCTTCCACCGCCATGGGCAGCCTGTGGCTGTTGGGCATGTGCATCGGCATTGCCTGGGCTTCGCCGCCGCTTTTCGTCATCGCCGCGCCGGTTCTGCTGCTCTTCGGATTTTCAATATTCTGCTTGCCCGGATGTTCTTCACCTGGGTGGAACGCTGGCTCGCGCAACGAAAGACTCGCGAAATCTTCGGCGTGTTTTTTCTTTTTATGGTCATCGGCTTTCAGTTTATCGGACCGCTCATCCGCCATTTTGGCAACCGGTCGCAGCCCGCGGTGTCGCGTGTCTTTGTCGAGACTCTGCCCGTCGAGCGTCTGCTGCCGCCGGGCCTGGCAGCGCAGTCCATCGCGCACTCGCTGCGCGCCGAATATGCGTTGGCGTTTGGATCGATCGCCTTGCTGTGCGCTTATACGCTGGCGGTTCTGTGGCTGTTGAATCTGCGCTTGCGCGCGCAATATCGCGGCGAAAACTTGAGTGAAGCGGGGGCGCGAACCGTCGCGCCCGCGGGCAAACAAAAAATTCAGCTCGGCTGGAACGTCCCCGGAGTCTCCGGCGCGGTTTCCGCCGTGCTCGAAAAAGAAATACATTATCTTTCGCGCAGCGGCCCCATGCTTTTCACGCTGGTGATGCCTGTGGTCGTGCTTTTGATTTTCCGGTTTTCGTCGGGAAAAACAGACAGCGCCCGAGGAGGCCTGCTGGGCCACTCTTCGGATCTGGCGTTTCCGGTTGGCGCCGCTTACACACTGCTAATTCTGACGAACCTGGTTTACAACAGTTTCGGCGCAGACGCCGGCGGCATCCAGTTTTATTTTGTTTCGCCCGTACGCTTCCGCGAAATCCTGGTGGGAAAAAACCTCACGCACTCTCTCGTTCTCATTGTCGAAATGGTTTTGGTCTGGGCCGGAGCATGCTTGCTGTATCATCCGCCTTCCTTCGATATCCTGCTCGCGACGATCACGGGCGTTTTCTTCGCGCTGGTGGTGAATCTGACGGCGGGGAATCTGTTCTCCGTGTACACGCCAAAAAAAGTTGATCTCTCCACCCTGGGCCGTCAGCGCGCCTCGCAGGTAACCGCGCTAGCAAGCCTCGGAATTCAAGCGGTCGTGCTAGGCCTGTGCGCGCTAGCGATTCTGGCCGCGCGTGCGTACCATCACGTCTGGCTCGCAGCCATCATCTTCCTCGTGCTAGCCGGAATAGCGATCGTGATTTATTCCTTGGTCCTCAATCGCCTGGACGCCATCGCCCTGCAACGCCGCGAAGCAATGATTGCAGAACTTTGCAGCGCGTAAAGAAGAATTGAATTTGTGCAACAGCTGACGCTGCGCTACATTCGCACTGCGCGCGAAACGTCGTACCACCGAGAGGAACTCAGAATGGATCGTCGCTTCGTCCTTCTTTTTTGGCTCCTAATTCCCAATTTCCTTCTTCATTCGTCTTCCGCCGTTGGGCAATCGCAAATACCCACCGGTACTTACGGATCGCTCCGGAATGAGGTTGAGGATCTTGTCGAGACGCCCGCCGTCTCCGGATACGAATTTCAGCTGGCAGACAAGATTCGCGAAAGACTGAAGGCTCTTCGCCCGCTGAAGGACAACCTCGGCGACGTCATTGTAACCATTGGTAGCGGCGCGCCGCATCGGCTGATCGTGACCCCGATTGACGAGCCCGGCTTCGTCGTCAGCGAAATCACGCCCGACGGCTACTTGCGCGTGCAGCGCCTGCCGCAAGGCGGCTTGCCGCCCCTGTTCAACGAAATGTATTCCGCGCAGCCCGTGCGAATCGAAACGGCCGCTGGCAAATGGATTGACGGCGTTGTCGCAGGGCCTTTCCGTGCATCTGCAACCCGGCAGAATCAATCCACCGAAAGCGACAGACATCGAGAACTTTTATGTGGATATCGGCGCCAGTTCTGAGGCCGAGGCCCGCAGAGCTGGCGTCGATGTTCTCAATCCCATTGCCCTTAACCGCGGCCTGCCGAACTCAACCATGGAAGCAAGCTGGCAGGCGCGTCCATCGGGGATCGCTTTGGTGCGCCGCGTTCTCGCTATTTCTGAGCACTAGCGATCTTACGAAGATCAAAGGCACCTCTACCGTCGCATTTGTCGTGCAGCAACGCACCGGTGCCCACGGCCTGCAGCGGATTCTCACCCAAATCCAAGCCGACGAAATGATTTATGTTGGCCGCTTGCTCCCCGGCGGGCCGATTCCGGAAATGGAGACCCTGCATCGCGCGCCGCGCCGTGAACCCGGCGGAGGCGTGCTAGTCGGCGTGCCGCAAACGGACGGCTCGCTCCCGGCATTTGCAACCGAACTAAAGCAGCTCGCCGACGCGAACAAAGTTCCCTTGGCATCCGACTACTCCGCAAATATTCTTCCCAAAAGCTATTTGCCCATGCCGCAGTTACCCCCGAAATGGACGCACCTGGCAATCGCTACTTCGTGGACGGACACCCCAGCGGAAACGATAGATTCGCAGTGACCTGCTTAACCTGACGAAGCTTTCCTGGATCTTTATATGGAAGGTTCACCATCCGGGCGTTCAGCCGTAAGCAAAACGCGAGACCCAGGTGGCTTTGCCGATCATCTGCGTTTGCCGTAACACCCGAGATGCTTCGTCAATCTGGTGGAAGCGTATGGCGTCAGCTATCACGAAGGACCAGTGCGCGCATCCGTCGAGCGCCTGCTTCCGCCATGGGCCAAGCCCGAAACCGATGACGCCGAGAATTTGATCCTTCATCTCGGCACCGCTCCCGCCGGCTCAAAAACGCCGCGCATCCTCGTCGTAGCCCACATGGACGAAATCGGCTTTACCGTGAATTCCATTTCCAAGGACGGCCGCCTTGAAGTCGAATGGCGCGGCGGCGGCGATCTCAGCTTTTTCGCAGGCCATCCCTCACTGGTGCACACTGCGAAGGGCGATCTCGACGCGATCGTCGAGCTGCCCAACGGCTGGGACACGGCGAATTTTAAGTGGCCGACAGACGCAGGAGCGCCAGGCTCGACAAATCCCGTCCGCGTGGATGTCGGCGCGCGCACCCCCGAAGAAGTCGCCAAGCTCGGCATCAATCTCGGCGATACCATCACGATTCCGAAAGCCTACCGCCCGCTGCTCGGCACGCGCGCCAATGGACGCAGCTTCGACGATCGTGTCGGAGACACAGCGCTGATTTCCGCCGTGTGGGCGCTTGGCGCTCCGCTGAAAGATCGCGACGTCACGTTCGTGTGGTCCACCGGCGAAGAAGAAGGGCTGATAGGTGCGGCGAAAGTGGCCCAGCGTCTCGCCCTCGAAGGTCACGTACCCGATTTTGTTTTCGCCGTGGACACTTTTGTCAGCGCGGACTCGCCCGTCGAATCGAAGCGCTTCGGCGACGCGGAAATCGGCAAAGGTTTCGTGATTCGCGCCGTGGACAATTCCAATATCGTGCCGACAGATCTGGTCGAGCGGCTCATCAAACTCGCGCGTACAAATCAAATTCCCATCCAGTACGGCGTGACCGGCGGCGGCAATGATGGCTCCGCCTTCGTGCGCTACGGTTCGGTGGACATCGCGCTGGGCTGGCCCCTGCGTTATTCGCATTCCCCGGCGGAAGTGATTGACACGCGCGACGTGGATTCCCTGGCGCGCATCATCACCGCGATCGCAAAGAGCTGGTAGGTGGGAGCAGACCCTAGGCCGTTGTATCGACAACGTACATCCGTGGGGGTCGCCCACTCTTTGCTATAATCTCGCGCCGTGAGCGACCCAGTCTTTAAGCCGCCCCGCCATATCGTCATCGAAGGACCAATTCGCGTCGGAAAATCCACCCTGGCCAAAGTTCTGGCCGAACAACTGCACGCCCGCCGCATTTTCGACGCCGACGACAATCCCTTCCTCACCGATTTCTACGATGAAAAACCAGGCTCCGCCTTCCGCGCCCAAATGTATTTTCTCTACGAGCGCCATCGCCGACTGCTGGATACTCTCCCCGAAACCAATCCCGCGCCCATCGTCAGCGATTTCCTGTTCGAGAAGGACAAAATCTTCGCCTACCTGAATCTGGACAACGAAGAGCTGAAACTCTATGAGCGCTATTTCGAAATGCTCGCGCCGTCAGTTCCAGCGCCCGATCTGGTGATCTATCTGCAAGCCAAACCCGAAGTCCTGCGCAAGCGCGTCTCGAAAAAAGCCGATCCCGCGGAAACGCAAATCTCCCCGGAATATGTGGAAGCCGTCGCCAATGCCTACGAACACTTTTTCTTCCGCTATTCCGGCGCAAACCTGCTGGTGGTGGATACTTCAGAAATTGATTTCGTGGAACGCAACCAGGACCTGCAAGAACTGCTCCGCCGCCTGCGCCAACCCGTGAAAGGCACACAATATTTCCTGCCGCTCGGCCAGGGCTGAAAGGCGCGCTTCCCGTACTCCGTGATCAGTAAATCGGAATTTGCCAAACCAAGAAAAGGGGGACGGGACGGGCGGCCCCGCCAGGCTACCCGCCCCGCACTGCGCACGGGAGGAACTCAAATCCAAAAAACAGCGAAAAACATCCACAACGCCGGATCAAACGATCAAGCTAGGCGGCTTTGTGCGTGCCCGTCAGCCGATGGCGCAATTTTCCCAACGTGCGATTCACCGGATGGCTGCGATGCAGGAAAGTGAGCACCGGCATGCGCCGCACGCCGATTTTTTCCAGCGCGCGCCGGATACGGAAATCTCTGCCCGCCGACACCAGCCCTTTTTCCAGGGTGGTGATCGCGTCCGAGGTGCGTCCGGCCTGGTAGTAAACTTCCGCCAGGTTCAGATACAGCTGGGCGTGATTGTGCTTCATGCCCAGCGCTTCGCGGCACAGCGATTCCGCATCGCCGAATCGTTTTTCAGCCAGCGCGGCCAGCAGCCCGGTGTAGGAAAGATAAAATGGATTTTTCGGAGCAATGCCAAGCGCGCGCCGGGCGTGTTGCAGCGCTTCTTCGGACTGCCCGTCGCGCAGGTTTTTCAGGCACTCTTTGAAATCGTTCATTCCGGCATCTGAAGGGGATGTCGTTCCGATCCAGTGGGACATAGGCTCCTTCCTTCCCCTGTGGGCACCAGCAGGGTGACTGACCACACAGTACCTATCGGCTGCAAACCTGGAAATAGAACGTACGTACAGCTTTTGGGCTACTCCCTTTTACTGGCCGGAATGACAGGCAAAGATTTTAGCAAGCAGGGGTGGACGACTCCGGTCCGCACGGCCCCCAAGGTGTCTGGAAGTGCTTGAATTGCTGGGCTTTATGCGGACCTGGAACGAGGCTGGCTGAATACTGAGCGATGTGGAGAATCGCCCCTAAGAACCATTCCGGCGAATATCGCACTTGATAATCTTCGCAGGTGGTGGCTTCTGTTCATACGGCGGGCCTGCATCCAGTCTCGCTTGCGAGTCGGCTTGCAGGCAGTTATGCTGCGTCGTGAATTTCGAGGAGTGACATGGAATCAATCCGTTTGCGGCGAATCAGACCGCTGGGCGGCGCGCTATGCACAACCCTTGTTGCGCTGGCCCTGACCAGGCCAGTTCCTTGGACGGCTTTCGCGCAATCTCCCGCACCCGCAGCGAAGCAGCAGCAATCCGCGCCCGCAAATCCGACCCCCGTGGAGCAGGGAAAATTCATCCTGCACAAAACTGAACAGCCCATCGGCGAGGAAACCTACCAGATCACGCGTGACGGTAATTCGCTGAACGCAAAAGTTGACTTCAAGTTCACCGATCGCGGCACGGCCGTGCCGCTCACGGCTACATTTCGCTCAGCGAGCGATTGGACTCCTCAGTCGTTCGAAATCAAAGGCAAGAATTCTCGCTTGACGGACATTGATGACACCGTCGAAGTACAAACCGAAAAAATCCGCCTGCGTGATCGCGACAAATGGACCGAAACTGCCCGGCCTGCGCAATTTTTCACCATCGCGGGCTACGCGCCAACTACCATGCAGATGCTCCTGGTGCGCTACTGGGCCACGCATGGCACGCCCGCGCAACTCGCCACTTTGCCGCGAGGCCAGGTAAAAATCGAACCGCGCGGCGGCGATACTGTCAGCATTGATGGCAAGCCGCAGAAGTTCGATCGCTTCACCGTCGCAGGGCTAATCTGGGGCCGCGAAACGCTTTGGTTTGACGCGAACCGCAATCTTGTCGCTGCCGTCACTACAGACGCGGAGTTCGATCATTTCGAAGCGATTCGCGAGGGTTACGAAACAGGCCTGGGAACATTTGTCGGCCTCGCCGGCTCGGACGGCATGGCCGCGCTCGCCGATATTTCCAAAGGCATTTCCGGCAGCCGAGCCGAAAAAATCGCGCTCGTCGGCGGCACCCTGATTGATGGTACCGGGCGCGAGCCAGTGCCCGATTCGGTTGTCGTGATTGAAAATGGCAAGATTGTGGATGCCGGACCGAAGTCGCGCGTCAAGATTCCCAGCGGCACCCAAGAAGTGGATGCGCGCGGAAAAACCATTCTTCCCGGCCTGTGGGATATGCACTCCCATTTCGAACAGGTCGAGTGGGGCCCGATTTATCTCGCGGCTGGCGCAACCACCGTGCGCGATTGCGGCAATGAGTTTGAATTCATCACCGCCGTGCGCGATGCCATAGCCAACGGTCGCGGACTGGGCCCGCGTTTACTGCTTGCCGGGATTGTGGATGGCAGTGGACCGAGCGCGATTGGGGTAGCGCGCGTGGACACGCCCGAGCAGGCAAAAATGTGGACGGACAGATATCACGACGCGGGCTTTCAACAGATGAAGATTTATAGCTCCGTGAAGCTCGAGGAAATCAAAGCTGTCGCCGATGAGGCCCACCGTCTCGGCATGACCGTCACCGGGCATGTGCCGATCGGTCTGAACGCGTATCAAACGGTTGTAGCGGGCCAGGACCAAATCAATCACATCACCTACGTTGTGGACATCATGGTTCCGCCGCTCCCCGCGGATGCCAGTCGGCTCGATCGCGCCAAGGCGCGAGCGAATTTGGATCTGAATTCACCCGATGCGCAGAAAGCAATCGCGTTTCTGGTGCAGCACGGAACAGTGCTGGATCCCACTCTCGCGACTTTCGAGTATTCCAGCGCCAGCACCGCTAAACCTGCGGCCAGCATCGAGCCAGCAGTCGTAAAGGTCGCGCCGGAATTGCAGGCCATTCTAACCGACGTCGGGCCGCCATCACCCCGCGCGGAAATCAACGAACAAATTTTTGCGAAAGAAGTTGCAGCTGTTGGCGCATTGCATAAGGCAGGCGTGCCCATTGTGGCCGGAACCGACCAGACAGTTCCGGGGCACAGCCTGCACCGCGAAATCGAGCTGTACGTGCAGGCCGGGTTCACCGCGATGGAGGCGATTCAGGCCGCCACCATTGTGCCCGCCCGCGTGATGGGACTCGATAAGGAAGTCGGCACAGTGGAGGCGGGCAAGCGCGCCGACGTGATTGTTCTCGACGGCAATCCGCTCGAATCGATTCACAATATTCGCAAAGTGGAATTCGTCGTTACCAACGGCACGATGTACAACTGCGCGGAGCTGTGGCGCAGCGTCGGTTTCCAGCCCTAAGACCAAGCATGAATTGAGGCGCCGCTTCATGAATCACGGTTGACCTTGCGCGTTCGCATCGAGAGGATGGCCAATGGACAAATGGACTCGTAGACGTTTTTTCCTGGCAACGCTGGCGGGCGGAATCGTGGCGAGCACGCGCAGGCTTTTCGGAGCCGCCGATCCGCCGCGCAAAATGATCGCGATTTCTGGTGACGCGGTGGACTCCGCGGCGGCAGCGCAGGGTGCTCGCCCGTTGATTATTTCTTCCGCCAACGGTTTGCAGCACCTCGATGACGGAATGGAATTGCTCAAAACTGGTGGCGACACGCTGGACGCGGCCCTGGCGGTGGTGACCAAGGTGGAAGATGACCCGAACGATGATTCCGTGGGCTACGGCGGTTTGCCCAACGAAGATGGCGTCGTCGAACTGGATGCCAGCGTAATGCATGGGCCGACGCGCCGCGCTGGAGCCGTCGGGTCTATTCAGAGAATCAAGAATCCTTCGCTTGTTGCCAAGACTGTGATGGAAAAAACCAATCACATTTTCATCGTGGGTTCGGGCGCGCAGCACTTTGCGGAAGACGAAGGCTTTGCGCCGATGAATCTGCTGACGGAGCGGTCACGAATCGCCTGGCTCGCCTGGAAAGCATCCATTTCCGAAAATTGGCGGCCGGGGCTCGACAGCCCGGAATGGAAAGAAAAACTCGCACAGCTTCTGGACACGCCGGAAAAATTGGCGTGGCGCGCTCACATTGAAGATGTGGTGATGCATCCGCCGACGGGAACCATCAATTGCCTGGCAGTGAACGCAAAGGGCGATGTTTCCGGAACCACCACGACTTCGGGGCTGGCCTGGAAGATTGCAGGCCGCGTGGGCGATTCGCCGGTGATCGGCGCGGGACTTTTTGTGGATAACGAAGTTGGCGCCGCTGGTTCCACCGGCCGCGGCGAGGAAGATATCAAGATCGCCGGCGGCCACACCATTGTGGAAATGATGCGCCGAGGATCGTCACCCACCGATGCGTGCATGGAAGCGATGCATCGCGTGGTGCGCAACTACAAACCGTTTCCCGACCGGCTGAAGAAATTCCACATTCAGTTTTATGCGGTAAACAAGAACGGGGAATACGGCGCGAGCAGCCTCTGGGGCAAGCATATCGACGGACGCCCGATGCAGTTTGCGGTGCACGACGGCACGAAGGCGCGGCTGGTGCGCACTACGCCGATGTTTGACGAAATCGGTGGCGATTACTAGAATCCGCGCGAGGGCGCGTCGAAGCGCCGACCTAGTTCCAATTGCATCACGATTCAGGTGCCAATATTGTGTCTCGCATCGCCACGCCTCAGCGAACCAGTTCGGAGGCGAAAACCAAATGGATGCCGCGGGCTTCCAGGGGCGGGACTCCTTGGGCTAGAGCGGCGATGGTGGCGGGCCGCGGGTGGCCGATGGCGATGCTGAATCCGTCGCGCTGCGCATCGCGGGCGGCGAGATCTAGCTGTTTCAGGATTGCTTCGCGCGAGGCGGTGTCGTCGAGGAAGACTTTGCGTGATGCAGCGGGAACGCCGGCGCGTTCGGCCATGTCGTAGGCTACCGTCTTCGCGTCGGTGCGGCTATCTACGAAGAAGAGTCCTCGTTGACGGAGAGCGGGCATCAGCGCCTGCATTAACGACGGATCGGCGGTGGCGCGCGAGCCCTGATGGTTGTTCACGCCGGCTGCGTACGGAACGGTTTCCAGCATTCCCGCGAGAGTTGCGTCCACTTGCGCGGCGCTCATTCCCACGCGCAGCTCGATGTCTTCCGGCTTGGCGCCGTCTGCTTCGGACTCCATAGGGAGATGCAGCATCACCTGATCGCCGCGGCGCTGTGCTTCTTCGGCGAGTTCGCTGGAGAGTGGCAGATGCGGCAGCACGGAAACGGTTAAAGGAAAGCCAAGTGCGAGCACGGCATCGGCGGCGGAGCGTTCGTAGCCCAGATCGTCAATGATGATGGCGAGGCGCGGGCTTCCGGCATTCGTGGATTGCCGCGTTGGCGCAGGTGGATGCGTGGCAGCGCGCGCGGCCAACGGCGTGACGACGTGAACAGTGTGCGTGCGCATGCCGTGAAACGCGCAGTCGAAGCGGATCACGCCGCTGGATGCGGTTTCGGTGATGGAGAGATCGTGCTGGCGCGCGATGGCTTGCAGAGCTTGTGCGAACGCAGCGGTCTGCGAGGTATCGCTTAGAGAGATGTAGATGTTGTCCGCAGCAAGAGCGCTCGAGCTGCCGTGCTTCGCGAGCTGGAGCTCAGGGCGAATGGCGATTTCGGATTTGTGGCCGTTGATTTTCTGCGCAGCGCTGACAATTTCGCCCGTGATCGTGCGCAACTCGGATTTCGAGAGAGTTTTTTTGCCGCAGCCGGCGAGAAACAGAAGAATGATGGCGGCGCATGGGGCGAAAATCCGCACAGCGCCACGCGAATTCAAATTTAGGCGGCCAGTTGCTGCCAGCCGTATACCAGCTTGGCTGCTTTCTTCTCGGCCGCAGGGGCGCCCTGCAAAATTTCGATGGCCTTCTTCACGACGGGATCATCCGGAGAAGAGCTGGGCTGCGCGGCAGGCTGCGTGAGGTCCGCCTGCGCCATAAGATCGTCAATCGAGGGATGCACTTCCGCGGTGGGCGGCACACCCTCGGTGGGAATGTCCTTATTGCTGGGCGTGAAATAATTCGCGACGGTGAGAATCAGCGCGGAGCCGTCGTCCATTTCGATCAACTTCTGCTGCGAAGCTGTGCCATAGGTGCGTTCGCCCACCGTGCTGCCGCGCTTATTGTCCGCGATTGCCGCGGCCAGAATTTCGGCGGGCCCTGCGGTGCCGTTGCCGATCAGCACGGCGACGGGTTCGGTCCACACCACTTTCGTGGCATCGGCGGCAGAGACGACGGGCGTGACCGTCTGCCCTTTCAACGTGGCGATGTTGCCGGAAGAAAGGAAAAGCTGCGCGGTAAGGATTCCTTCCTGGTCGTCGCCGACGCTGGAATCGCGCACATCGAGAATCAGTTTTTTCGCGCCGGCTTTCTGGAATTGCACCAGCTTCTCGCGGATCTGCTTGGAAACTCCTGGAGTAAATTCCGGCACGCGAAGATAAGCGACGTCGCCGTTCAGCCGGTCTTCCACGAGCTTAGGCGCGGTGAGCTTCGCCAGAGTGATATTCATTTCCTGCGGTTCGGCTTTGCCGCGGCGAATCACGGAAAGCTGCACGGTGGTTCCCGGATTGCCTTTCAGCAGCAGCTGCGCCTGGTCAATCGCCATCTGGCCGGTGGTGAATCCGGCAATTTTTTCGAGGATGTCGCCGATGCGGAGTCCGATCTTCGCGCCCGGGCTATCGGGCAGCACGCCGATTACGCCGATATAACCGAAGCGGCGGGTGAGCGCGAGGCCCGTTTCTGCCGGCGGATTGCTCGCACTCTTTTCCTTGAAATCTTTGTATTCAAGTGGGCTCAGATAGGCCGATTGCGGGTCGAGTGAATCGAGCAAGCCGTGCAGTGAGCCGTTGGTAACGGCGTGCATGTTGGGATCGTCCACGTAATCGCGCTGGATGTGTTCCAGGACTTCGCTATAGACGGTGAGCGCGCGAAACGCTTTGTCGTCGGGAGAGCGGCCGAGCACGTATCCGGTGGCGGCGTAGGCGACCACCAGGACTGAAATTCCCAAAACAATTTTCTTGCCGAGCGGGCTCATGCGTTGTCCTTTTTAGTACGCAATATCAGTGCCGCAATATTAGATGACCGCAGGCCGAAGCCGGTTTCGTGCCGCGCCGGGTTGCCTGCGGCTGGCTGCGCTGTGGGGCTTTTGGTTAGACTGGCCCGCGGCGCGTAGGAAAGCATGATTATACCGTGAGTCGGAGCTTGTGTGGCTCGTGATTTGTGGGCCGTGATTGGTGATGGGTAAGCGGCGAGCTGCCGAGCATGCTGCAAACGGTGAAGAAAAGTAGCGATGATGTAAGGCTTTCTCGTTTGTTGTGAGCGAGTTAGATGGATTCCTAACATCTTGGTGGCGATTAGACAGGGGTGAGTGATGAGGTGTGGTTGCTTGATTCCTGGAGCACAGCACGCGGGCAAAACGCGCACGCAAACATGCGATTCTCGGCCGATTGGAATCGCACCTTACGCTGATTGTAGAGGAGTTCTGGGAGTTTCTAATCGTGGCGGAGCCGATTAGGAGTTGTGTGATTGGTGAGTAGCGCTCGGTGGTGACTCACAACGCGTAGTGCGTGGTTCGCGAAGGCAGCTCCGTGATTCCTGATCCGTGGCTCGCGACCGTTGAATGGCGCGAAGAAGTGACGCACCAGCGAGTAACGGCGCTAGGCGCCGATTCGAATTGCGCGACGGTGATGGCAGTTTCATATTTTGGTTTCCATCCGAGGTTAGCACGGCGGCGCCGATACAGCTGCTCGACAGTACAGATGCGCTATAGAAATAGGCCAGAACCAGTACTACCTGGCCGAAAATGCTCCGGCAGCTGTACCTTTCTGCGACGCAGGATCGTACAACCCTACGATCGTCAGCGTCACCGGCTGTAAGTTTAGCGCACGTGTAGTTCGTCGTGCGAACGTGGACGTCTTCAACCCAGCAGGGCATCCTCGCCGAGTTGTCCGAGCCTGAAGCGATGAGGTCCAGGAATATAAATTATTCGCTGTAACCGTTTGCTTGGCGGGGCATCCAAATTTGTGTCGGCGATGGTTGCTCTTGATGTGAATTGTGGCGGAGTACTACGGCCCGTTTTCATCTCTACCTCCAACTCTTATGCCGCAGGAGGGATCGTATGCGCGAGCTTAGGCCGGTGCTTTGGCAGGAAGCTTTTATCAGGGCGGTGGATGAGCCGGACAGGGAAATTTTGGCGCGGCTGATCCGTGAGGCGGAGTTCGCAATCGTTTTTCGGCGGCAGCAGCTGGAAAACCCCGCGGATTACGGCGACTGAAGTGCGCGCTATGAAGCTTGCTACGCTGGCCATGGATTCAATTAAGGTTCAGAAATTGGGCGGCGTGAGGAATTTGACGCTGCTGAAAGATTGCTGTTCGTTTCAGAAACCGGCTTGACGGCTTGCCGGCCCCGTTTTCCACAACTATTCACATTCCAAAACCTCGTCACGCTCCCCAGCGCGAATTTCGAATTAGGAACCCCGTCCATCCATGACCGTTGTTCGCATCCACGCAATTACGAGCGAAGTGCAGCGGTGTGAGGACTAAGAGAAGACATTGTCCGGGAGGGACGTGCTGCTGGTGGGAGGGAGTTTTCAGACGCCCAACCACCTGACAAACTGGTTGCGGCGCTGGGGATTCCGTTGCCACTTTGCCGGCAATTTGCGGACGGCCCGCGAGTTGTTGGATTCGATGCGGGTAGATGTGGTGCTCAGCGACATGCATCTCTCCGACGGGACCGGCGTTGCGCTGCTGCGGATTTTGACCGGCCTGGCGGTTACCGCGTTCCTTTGCTTGCCCGTCGCAACCAGTTGCTTCTGGTTGCCCGCCGTTGACGCCGGGAAAAAGTGCCTGGGATTGCCGGCGCTACGGCCTGCGGAGTTTGCGAAAGCGCTGGAAGAAATGGCCCGGCATTTGGGAAGTGCGGCGCGGAGCTGAGTTTTCTGCGGCGTGACACTGTTTTGAGGTAGATCGCGCGCACGCGGCGCTAGGATGTGAATTCGATGGACCAGAAATGCGGCGCGGGATGGAGGAATTCGAAGCCGACGAGCGTGTGGCCAGCTTGGGTTTTTATTACGCGGGCGATGCGGCAGCGGAGCTCTGCGTCGGTCTGTGTGTTGGCTACCAATAATTCCTGCGACGGCGCGAGTTCGCGCGAGAGCGAGAGCAATCCACCGCTGGCGCTGACGTTCAGTGTGACGGCGAGTTCGGCGAAAGGCTCATCATGGGAGTGCGCGTAGATGAAGACCGGAAGAAATGCAGCGACGCGATGATCGCGGCGCCTGTTCGGCTTTGGCACCGCTGCTGCGGGAGACGGCTCCCGGCTTTCACGAACCCTTCGTGAAAAAAACAATTTGCGCCAGCCCATGAACTTCCTTTTTGCGAAACCGCACGTCGGATATCGGCAGCCTCGTGGAATTCTTCACTGGGCCGAGGTAGTTTACACCCCGCGACGAGGAAATAGGGCGAAGCCTGGACGTTCAGTTGCCTGGATGTTCGCAAATGATGATGAGCGACGGCGGGCTGGTTCGGGTAAGCTAGCGCGGATGATGCGATGCGGGTTGGCGCGCGTGGAGCTGAGGCGATGACGGCCGCGGATTTTCGGCGGATGGCGCTGGGTTTTCCGGAAGCGAAGGAGGGCGCGCACATGGATCATCCGGATTTTCGCGTGGGCGGAAAAATTTTCGCGACGCTGGGGTATCCGGAATCCGGCGTGGGGATGGTGAAACTTTTTCCGGACCAGCAGAAGGATTTGGTGCGCGCGGAGCCTGAGGTGTTTACGCCCGTGAATGGACTGTGGGGAAGGCGCGGGGCTACCTATGTGCGTTTGAAAGCCGCGAAGAAGGCGAGCGTGCGGCGGGCGCTGGCGGCGGCTTGGCGGAATACTGCACCGCGTAAACTTGTTTCGCAATATGAAGGTAACGATTCGAGCGGCGCAGCGCGACGGAGTTGACTGCGCGCGCGTGGGCTTGATGTTTCGTTGGTTCGCCCGTTTGCACGCTGATTCCACGTACAATTGCTTGCGGTATTCGATCTGATGAGCGCTCGCCCTTTTTCCTCCATACAACTCGGCGCGGCATTGGCGGCGGGGCTGGCGCTGCGTTTGTTCTTCATTTGGCGCTTTCCATTTTATTCCGGGGACACGAAATTCTACGAAGAGCTGGCGCGGAATTGGCTGGATCGCGGTGTGTACGGCCTGTACGTGCGCGGCGCGCTGACGGCGGTGGACATGCGCGTGCCGGGGTATCCAGCATTTCTGGCGGCGATTTATTTTGCGACGGAGCGAGGAGCACGGCGTGGTGATGGTGGCGCAGGCGTTCGTGGATCTTGCGACCTGCGTGATGGCTGCACTGATTGCGGCGCGGCTGGCTCCGGTTTCGCGACGCGCGATTGTGGGGACTGTGGCGCTGTGGATGGCCGCGCTGTGTCCTTTTACCGCAAATTATTCGGCGGTGGTGCTTACGGAAACACTGGCTACTTTTTTTACGACTGCCGCGGCGATGGTGTTTGTTTATTTCTTGACTGAGCCGAGGTTGGATTTGCCGGCGGACGCGGCGGGCGATTTGTGGCGGCGCGAAGGCCGACGTTGCTGTTCGCGGGGTGGTTTTTGCTGCTGGGAATTATTGTAGGGTTGGGAACTTTGGTGCGGCCGGAGACGCCACTGGTTTTGGCCGCGGCCGGGATGGTGCTGTGCGTGCGTTGGTGGCGGCGGGCGAATTGGCCGAAGTTGATTCTTGCGACATGTTGGATGTGTGCTGGTTTGCTGCTGCCGTTGCTGCCCTGGGCGGCGCGGAATGCACGGGCATTTGGACGCGTGGAATTTCTGGGGCCGCGTTACGCGCAGACTTACGGGGATTTTATTCCGCGCGGTTATTTTGCGTGGACCCAGACGTGGATGACGCGAATTGGCGAGGCTTATCTGGTGACGTGGACGCTGGGGAAGCAGCCGATTGATATTGCCATCGTGCCGAGCGCTGCATTTGATTCTGACGCAGAGCGGGCGCGCGCGGCGGAGCTGCTTGCGCGATACAACCGCGATCTGAAGATGACGCCGATGCTGGATCACGAATTTGCGAATTTGGCGGCGGAGCGGACGGCGCGGGAGCCGCTGCGCACTTATGTTTTTGTGCCGGCGCGGCGAATTGCGGCGATGTGGTTTACGCCGCGGATTGAATTGCTGCCCTATTCGGGGAAGTTGTGGCCGGTCGGGGCGAAATGGCGCGGGAATCCGGCGGATTTTGGAATTACTTTTGGATTTGGGATTTTGGGCTTGGTGGATTTGGGGCTGGCGGGGGTTGGATGGTGGCGATGCCGCGCGCAATTGGCGACGACATTTTTAGTTTTGTTTGTGGCAATGCGGACGGTGGCGATGACGCAGCTGCAGACCGTGGAGCCGCGGTACGTGATTGAATGCTTTCCGGTAATTGTGGCGTTGGGGGCGTTGGTGTGGGCGATGGAGGGGCGGCGGAGCGCGGCGGAAGCTGACGCGGCGCCAGCGGAGACGAAATTTGCAAGCGAGTAGTTGCCGTAGAAGGCCAACAGAGATCGTTCTCCCGCTTCCGCGGAATCAGGATCACGACGAAAGACCAGTGAGCGGGCGGGACGCCAGCGCGTCTTCGGATTACGCGCGCAGCCACGAGTGGCTGCGTCACGGGTCAGGATTTGTCGCGGGCGCCCACTGTTGCCGGTTCCTGCGGATGAACGAAATTGGCAGCGGGCGACGCGGACGTTGAGACTGGCGGCGCTGCAGCGGTGGCCGCGCTTGCGCCTTCGGCCAACGCGGGCGCTTCAATTTCCCAATCGCAGCCTTCCTGGATGCAGGTGCGGAAATTTCCCTGCTTGGTATGTTTTTCGACGATGAATGGCGCGGCGCATTTCGGGCACGGCTCGTTGATTGGTTCGTGCGGCGTGGTGAAATCGCAATCGGGATAGCGGCTGCAGCCGTAGAAGATGCGGCCGGCACCGCGTCCGCGCGAAATTCCGCGGCGCACAAACTCGCCTTCGTTGCACTTCGGGCATTTGATGCCGAGAGTGATGGGGCGCGTGTACTTGCACTTCGGATAATTGGTACAGCCGACGAAATCGCCGAAGCGGCCCTGGCGGCGCAGGAGTTGCGCGTCGTCGAGCGGGCACTTTTCGTCGAGCGGGACATCGGGCTGGCGCGCGATGCGCGTGCCGCTCACCAAGCGGCGCGTGGTTTTGCAATCCGGATAACCCTTGCACGCGAGAAACACACCGAAACGTCCGCGCTTGATGACCATTTCCTTGCCGCAGTTATCGCAGTATTCGATTTTGGCGACGCCATCCGCTTCCGCGGGCAGCTCGGGCGAAAGATCCTTGATGTAATCGCAATCGGGGTAGCGATTGCAGCCGAGGAAAAATCCGTGGCGGGAAATGCGCTCAAGGAGTTCACCCTCGCCGCATTTTTCGCACTTCAGTCCGGTGGGGATGCCGGCTTTATAGGAAAGCATCTGCTCGTCGGCTTTATCGAGGTCCACGACGAAGGGATCCCAGAATTCCTTCACGGCCTGCCGCCAGGGAAGTTTGCCTTCTTCGATTTCGTCGAGTTCTTCCTCGAGGCGCGCAGTGAAGCCCACATCGAAAATATCCTCGAAGCTTTTCACCAGCAGGACGCTGACGCGTTCGCCGAGCATGGTGGGCGAAAAACGGCCCTGATCTTTGGTGACGTATTCGCGCTCGACGATGGTGGAAATGATGGCGGCGTAGGTGGAGGGACGGCCGATGCCTTTTTCTTCCAGTTCTTTAACGAGCGTGGCGTCGTTGTAGCGCGGCGGCGGCTCGGTGAAATGCTGGTCCGGACGCATTTGATCGAGGCGCAAGGTTTGGCCTTCGCGGACCTGCGGCAGCGAGCGGCCCTCGCCTTCATCGTCCTTCTCGTCATCCTCGCGATCGGCGCCTGCCACCGGAGTCTGATAAACGCGCAGGTAGCCATCGAATTTCTGTACCGAGCCGGTGGCGCGGAAAGTGTAATCAGCGGCGGAAATATCAATAGTGGTCTGGTCGAAAATCGCGGGAAGCATTTGCGACGCGACGAAACGTTGCCAGATCAGCTGATAAAGCTTGAAGAGATCGTCTTCCAGGTACGGGCGGACGTCCTCAGGCGCGCGCAGCACATCGGTGGGACGCACGGCTTCGTGAGCTTCCTGCGCGTCTTTCTTCGATTTGTAAAAATTGGGTTTTTCCGGCAGGTAGCTTGGGCCGAAGCGTTCTGGAATCATGGCGCGAACTTGATCGAGCGCGTCATTGGAGACGCGGACGGAATCGGTGCGCATATAGGTGATCAGCGCCACGGAGCCTTCGTTGCCTAGCTCGATGCCTTCGTAGAGCTTTTGCGCGAGGGACATGGTGCGCTTGGCGGTGAAGCGCAGGCGATTGTAAGCAGCCTGCTGCAGCTTGGAAGTGGTGAACGGAGGAGGCGCGTTGCGGCGCTTCTCTTTTTGCGCGACAGAGGCGACTTGCCATTTGGCCTTCTGCACGGCGGCGACTACTTTGTCCGCAGCCTCCTGATTCAGAACTTCGATATCCTCGCCCTTGAACTTGCTGAGCTTGGCTTCGAAGAGGGGCGGCGTGCCGGAGTCGAGCAGGGCGTGGATGGTCCAGTACTCTTTGGGGATGAAGGCGCGGATTTCCTGCTCGCGCTCGACGATCAGGCGCAGGGCGACGGTCTGCACGCGTCCGGCGGAAAGGCCGCGGCGGACTTTGTTCCAGAGCAGCGGCGAAACTTTGTAGCCGACGATGCGATCGAGCACGCGGCGGGCCTGTTGAGCGTCCACTAGATTTTCGTTTACCTCGGAAGGATGCTCGAACGCGGCCTTGATGGCTTTCTGCGTGATTTCGTTGAACATCACGCGGTAGATTTTCGGCGGCGCGCCATTGGTCTTGGGAAGTTCTTTCTTGGCGGCGGGCTTGGGAGCCTTTTCGTCGCCTGCCTTTACCTCGTGCACCACCAAATCCGCGTACTTTTTGGGCTTGCCCAGGATTTCGGCCAGGTGCGCGCAGATGGCTTCGCCTTCGCGGTCCGGGTCGCCCGCCAGGTAGATGGCGTCCGCTCCACGGGCAGCCTTCTGCAGATCGTGGATGACCTTAATCTTGCCGGGGATTACTTCGTAGGTCGGCTCGAAGATGTTCTCGGCCGTGACGACTACCGGCTTGGCGACCTTCTTTTCGCTGGCGCCAGCTTTGGCCTTGCGCTTCTTCTTCTTTTTGCCGTTTTCTTGACCGGGCAGAAGAATACCGATCGTTTTCTTGGGCAAGTCCATCACATGGCCATAGGAAGCCTTAACCAGGTAATTCCGGCCCAGATACTTGTTTATTGTTTTCGCCTTCGCAGGCGATTCGACGATTACCAGTGATCTTGCCATGCTGTCGTTTATTCCCTCGTGACCACATTGGATGCTTCAGGCTATCTTGCGGACTTCTTATCATTATATACAAGCGTTTTTATGCGCCGCGGTTCTCTACTTCGAGGCGACGTTCCATCCCAGCTGCATTGTCCCGGCTGATTACAACAGGACTTTGAGGAATCGCTTCCCTGGCAATTGACGTATCACGCCTTTAAGCTCCAGGTCAAATCGGGCCGCCAGCACGGCGGAGGACGTGAGCCCTGAGAGCTCGATGAAATCATCTATGTCTCGGGATTCGTCCTCGGCAAGCAGGTGGTACGAAGTGCCCTCTGCCGGGGCCAAGTCTCTCTCGACGAGAAGGGCCCGTTCTTCGCTGGAGGCCGTTTCGACCTGCAAGAGCTCGGCGGGGATGGGAGTGGACAGCTCCTCGATCACGTCTTCCCATCTGGTTACCAGCTTGGCGTCTTGCTTGATGAGCTGATTGGGGCCGAAGCTGGTGGGCTGAGTGGCGTTGCCGGGGACTCCGCATACTTCGCGCCCAAATTCCATCGCCAGACGAGCCGTGATCCGGGAGCCGGAGTATAGGGCGGCTTCGATCGCCGCGACGCCTACAGCCATTCCCGAAATGATACGGTTCCGAATGGGGAAGTTCTCTGGGCCCGGGAAGATGCCCGGCGCGAATTCGGAGATGATCGCTGTTCCACTTCCTCGAAATTCTTCTTGTTCTCCGTGGGGTAAATCACGTCAATCCCGCAACCCAGGACGCCGATTGTGGCGCCTGTGAGCGCACGAACCAATGCCGCGTGCCAGGCCCGCCAGCCATTACCAAGCCTCAATCAGTAAGGTCCCTGGACAGCTTCTCTGCTATTTGATTCCCCTGGAGGTACGGACGACGCAAACCGACGATGAAATCAGGTGGCGATTCAGAAGCTAAGTGTTTCCAAGGACATACCGGAGGGGTGGCGGGTCATAAATCTCGCGCAGGCGCTCGGGGGTACTGCGGCTCGCCCCCAAGTGAGCAGGCGGATTCCGGCGGACTGGGCCTGGGCCAGTTCCTCGGCGGCGCTCATCGGCTGGCGGGTGTGGATTGCCTGCCCGACGGCTGCCGGAGGCGGTGGGATTCCGGTTCAGAAGCGAGGCGTTGAAAATGGCTTCGGGGCTGCCCATCGTGCGGAGTAGCTTCCTGGCCATGCGCGCCTCCAGAGCGGGCGTCCAGGCGAGGGCTAGCCATCCCAAGTATTGGTCGGGGGCCATCGAAGTTGCGGCCAGCGTAGGCGTGTAGTACAGAACCTGTTAAGGTAACTATATGCTTATCCGTGCTCCAGCGACGCGACTCGTGCGCTTGCGGCACCGCGTACGAATCGCGCGCCGGGATTAGGTGCGGAACGAGTGAATCTTGTAGACTCGGCGCTGCACGTACGAGCTGCAAAATGCGCAGGAGGCGCGCTTTGAAGACCACAATTTCTGTGCTGGCAGTTTTCCTTGGAATTGTTTCGGTGACGTTTGCGAGCGCGGCGCAAACCATTCAGGTGGATATCACGCCGGCACACGCGACGAATCATTTTGCACCGAATCAGGCGTTGGGCGCGGGCGTGGACCGCATCGCGCAGGAGGCAATTGACAAGGATCTAGTGCAGCCGGCGCTGGATCGCGCGCTGAGTTCGGGCTGGCAGCCGGTGAGTTTTCGTCAGAACACGGAACTGGCGGTGGAAGCGTGGCACTGGAATCCGCAGGGAACTTGGAGCGAGGCGAGCGGCAAGGGATATTTTACCGGCTCGGCGAATCCTGCGGAATTTTTGCGTTATTCGTACGGCTATGCGCTGCCGCATCGCGGATTCACGCGCAACGACGGGACGGATAATTCCGGATTTTCGCGGCTGACCGATGGAGATGCGGCCAGCTACTGGAAGAGCAATCCATATCTGACGCAGAGATTTACGGGTGAAAGCGATGCGCTGCATCCGCAATGGATTGTGGTGGACCTGGCGCAGATACAGCAGATTACGAGCATTCAGATTCAGTGGGCTGAGCCGCACGCGGTACAGTACATTGTTCAATATTGGACAGGCGAAGATCCTATCAAAGCAGTGACCCGCGGCGTTTGGCAAACCTTTCCCGGTGGAGTGATCACGAATGGTCAAGGCGGTTCGGCTACCGTGCAACTCAGCTCGACTCCATTGCCCGTGCGTTTTTTGCGCATCCTGATGACGGAATCGTCCAACACGTGCGATTCACCGGGAGCGAGCGATCCACGGAACTGCGTGGGATATGCGATTTACGAGCTGTACCTCGGGACAATCACAGCAGACGGGAAATTTCACGACGTGGTGCGGCACACTGCGGACCAGGAACAAACCACGACGTATTGTTCTTCGGTGGATCCCTGGCACGAACCTTCCGATTTGCGTTCGACGAAGCAAGCGCAGGTGGGATTTGATTTGTTTTTTACTAGCGGCGTGACGCGCGGGCTTCCGGCGATGATTCCCGTGGCGTTGCTTTACGATACGCCCGACAACGCCGCGGCCGAGATGGCTTACCTGCAGAAACGCGGTTATCCGGTTTCTTATGTGGAGATGGGCGAAGAAGCGGACGGGCAATACATGCTGCCAGAAGATTATGCTGCGCTTTACGTGCAGTGGGCGACGGCGCTGCATCGCGTGAATCCTGCTTTGAAGCTGGGCGGGCCTTCGTTTCAGGGTGTGAATCGGGATATTGAGGTGTGGCCAGACGCTAGCGGCAACGTTTCGTGGACCGCGCGCTTCGTGAATTATTTGAAGCAGCACCAGCGGCTCGGAGATCTGGCGTTTTTTTCGTTTGAACATTATCCGTACGACCCGTGCAGGATTCCCTGGGGCAGTCTGTACGACGAACCGGAGCTGGTGAATCACATCATGCAGGTCTGGCGCGAAGATGGCGTGCCGGCGAATATTCCGACGTTTATCACCGAAGGAAATCTTTCATCGGCGGCGAGCGAGACCTACATGGACCTGTTTTCCGGGCTATGGTTGGCGGATTACGTGGGCTCGTTCCTGAATGCGGGCGGCAGCGGCATGTATTACTTCCACTATTTGCCGCTGCAGATGGAGCACGGATGCAATGATTCTCCGGGAACGTTTGGAATGTTCACAGTGGATGCGGAATACAAAATTCAGCAGCCGCTGGCGCAGTTTTTTGTGGCGCAGCTGATTAATCTGGAGTGGGTGCAGCCGGGAAGCGCGGAACATCGCGTGTTTGCGGCGAAAGGCGATGTGGAAGATGGCGCGGGCCATGCGCTGGTGACGGCTTATGCATTGCAGCGTCCGGATGGGCAGTGGTCGTTGCTGGTCGTGAACCGCGATCAGCAGAATGCGCACTCGGTGCGAATTTCTTTTCAGGACCAAACTGCGCGTGCCGCGGCATCGTTCGTCGGACCCATACAAATTTCTACTTTCGGGCGGGAGCAATATCATTGGCAGCCGGCGGAGACGCGGTTCATGGCGCACGACGAGCACGCGGCGGAGCGTCCCGTGGTGGTGAATACGAAGGGGTTCGCCGACCCCGATGGACCGATCAAACATGCCGCCGAAAATGCGCATCGGGACACCTCGTTCGATTTGCCTGCTGCGTCCGTGACGGTAATCCGCGGAAGGATTGGCACGCAATAGTCTTCAGTGATTGAAGATGTGCTGAATGGCGTACGGCGGAGAATTCCGTTTCGTTGACTTGCGCCCGCCCACAGCGATAAATTTGTGCATTACCCCCAGCCGTTACCACGCAGTTCTGATTACTTGGATGCTTGCTGTGCGAGGTTAGAACGCTTTTCGAAATTCCAGGCCGAACCGCACCGGCAATACGCGCGCAATCATTCTGAATATCGGGCATTCATAGCTATGGCCGACTATTTTCTAGTCACAGAGGAGCACGAACGCGATGATAAAGAAGAAAATCGAGATACATAAAAATGCCGCTAATCGCCTCCAGCCAGGCTCTCTCCTGCGCGTGGCATTGCTCAGCGTGTGGTGTTTCGTGCTGCTGATGGTGGTGCACGCTGGATTCGCGCACGCAGATGGCGCAGCATTCGATCTGGCCGGCCCGCCCGTAGAATTGCGCGTGACTCGCGTCGGCAAGACGTTGCCGATTTCGCAGGCGGCCAATTTGCAGCCGGGCGACCGGCTGTGGATTCATCCCGATCTTCCCGACACGCAATCCGTGCATTACCTGCTGGTGGTGGCGTTCTTGCGCGGGTCAACGAATCCGCCGCCGGAAACTTGGTTCACACGAGTGGAAACCTGGAACAAGCCAGCGCGCCAAGAAGGGACCGTGGTGACCGTTCCGCAGGACGCGCAGCAGGCGTTGTTGTTTCTAGCGCCGGAGACGGGCGGCGATTTCAACACGTTGCGCAACACCGTGCGCGGCCGGCCGGGCGCGTTTGTAAGGGCGTCGCAGGACTTGAATCAGGCCAGCCTGGATCGTTCGAGGTTGGAAGCGTATTTGGACGACGTGCAGGCAACGTCGGACGCGGATCCCGCGGAGCTGAAGGAACGCTCGGAGCTGTTGGCGCGCACGCTGAACATCAAAGTTGATAAGCAATGTTTCGACAAGCCCACCGAGCAGCAAACGCCGTGCCTTACGCAAAGTAGCGATCAGCTGATTTTAGACGACGGGCACAGCCAGTCCATGGTCACCGCGCTCACTTCCGGCCCGTCTTCGGATTTGATGGTGCAAGCCAGCGCCACGCCGATGGCCGGAACGGGATATTACAGCGCGTACGTGGGAGCGGTGATAGACATGGCGCGCATCTTGAACAGCCTTCACACCGCTGAGTATCAATACATCCCGGCGCTGGCTCTGCCCAAAGACGACCGGCTGAATCTGAAGCTGAATAATCCGCCATCGTTTCGCAATCCGAAATCGGTGATCGTGGTTGGGCTGCCGGCAGTGGAAGCAGCGCAAATGCCGCCGCTGCGGCCGGTGGATCCGAAACAAGTTTTCTGCTTGGAGAAATCGCCATTGGTGTTGCCGACAGAGGGCGCGCCGCTGGTTTTTTCGACCAACATTGCGCATGACTTCACGCTGCACGTGGAAGACCAGGCGGGAAATCACGTGGATCTGCCTTCAAAAGCCGAAGCGGGACGAGGCGGCTTCGTGATTGACGCGCACGCCCTCGGCGCGTCGGCGGGAAAACTGGGCCCAGACGTCACCGGAACCCTACGCGGGCGTTGGGGATTTGCGCAGTTCGAGGGGCCGCGATTTCTTTTGCGGTTGGCGCACGCGGAGAAGTGGACAGTGCCGCCGGCGGATGAAGCGGCGTTGATCGTGGGACGGGACGACTTGCTGCACGTGAATTCAGAATGCGCGCCGTGCGTGGAGAAGGTGACGGTGAAGGACCATGACGGCAAGGATTTGAAGGCGACTTGGAAGGTCAGCAAACCCGAGGAGCTGGAGGTGACGGTTCCGCTGAAAGATATAAGCGCCGGGGAAGTGACGCTGGCGATAAAGCAATTTGGGTTGAGTGCGCCGGACGAGCTGCCATTGCATTCTTATTCCGAAGCGGCGCATCTGGATCGCTTCACCATCAACGCGGGAGATAAGCAGGGCGTGCTGGACGGAACGCGGCTGGATGAAGTTTCGAGTTTCGAATTGAACGGAGTCGATTTCGTTCCGGCGAAATTATCGCGCGTGCAGCAAAAAGATGAATTGAGGCTGGCAATTTCGACCGCGGCGCCGGCCGCGAACTTGCAGCCTGCGGAAAAATTAGTGGCGCACGTGGGGCTGAAGGACGGGCGGGTATTGGACCTGCAGACCAGCGTGGAAGCGCCGCGGCCCAAGGTAACTTTGCTGAATAAGAGCGTGCAGGCTGGGCCCACGCCGTCGGCAATACGGCTGGGAAATCAGGATGAATTGCCGCTGGAGGGACGGCTGCTGTTCTTTGTGAAAAGCGAAGTGCCGGAGAAATTTCCGCGCACGGAAAAGATCGAGGTTGCTACCGCGGACAATGCTTTTGACGCGGTGCTGAGCGTGGCGGACGGCAGCCTGGTGCTGCAGGATGCCCAGAGCGTGCTGGCGACTCTGGATCCACTGAAAATTTTCGGGCCTTCGGCGTTTGGGCCGCTGCAATTTCGCGCGGTGGGCGCGGACAATGCCAAAGGAGACTGGCAGCCGCTGGTGAATGTGGTCCGCTTGCCTGTGCTGAAGGAAATTCGCTGCCCGGACGGGCCGGACCAACAGTGCAAATTGAGCGGGACGAATTTATTTCTGATCGACTCGGTGGCGTCGAATGAGAAGTTCACGAATACGGCACCGGTGGCGGCGGGATATGCAGGCAGCACGCTGAGCGTGCCGCGGCCCAACGGAACTCTGCTGTATATCAAGCTGCGGGACGATCCGGCTACGGTGAGTAGCGTGGTGCTGCCGGTCTTGCCGGAGAATTAGGGAGTAGGCGCGACGAATCGATTTCTTGTGTTGCCCGGTCGCGACAGCGCCCTCGCCGGCTCTATAGTCACGCACTTCCGGCTAGACTGCTGTTAGAATGCGCGACATGCGACGTCGCCTAATACCGTTTCTTGCTCCGCTTTTTGTCATACTCGCAGCAGCGATTTTCGTTCATGCCGCCATAAAAGATCGTGCGTGGTGGACCGTGCAGACCAGCGGAATTGATACGAATTTGCGCGGGGTGAGCCTGGGTGTGTTTACGGATGCAAACGGCGTTGCTACGCCCGTGGTCTGGGCTTCGGGTTCCCATGGCGTGATCCTGCAATCGAAGGACGCGGGGAAGACGTGGCAACGTCTGCCGGTCGAGGGCGGCGAGACGCTGGACTTCCGCAGCATTCAGGCATTTGATGCACGGAAGGCTTACGTGATGTCCATCGGGGACGCAGGCAATTCGCGGATTTACAAGACGACGGACGGCGGCGCGACTTGGAAATTGCAGTACGCGGACAAGCGCAAGGAGTTCTTTCTGGATGCGCTGGTGTGTGTTTCGGAGGTTGAATGTTTCGCTGTCGGCGATCCGATTGATGGAAAGTTCGTGATCATGCATACCGCGGACGGAGAGAATTGGAAGCAGTTGCCCCCCGATCAGATGCTCGCTGCTTTGCCTAATGAAGGCGCTTTCGCGGCTAGCGGAACTTGCCTGGCGATTGTCGGGCATCTTGACATCTATTTTGTTACCGGCGGCCCCGCGGCGCGCTTATTTCATTCAAGCGATGCTGGCAGCACGTGGGTGGTGAACAGCACGCCGATTGTCAGCGGAAGTGCTTCGTCGGGAATGTTTTCGATTGCTGTGCGAGATGCAACGCTGGTCGTGGTGGGCGGTGATTACAAGGAGGTCGGCAATCCAAACCGCGCGGCGGCTTTTTCGGTGGATCAAGGCAAGACCTGGAAATTGGCCGAGCAGCAGCCGGGCGGGTTTCGTTCGGCGGTCGCGCGGGTTGATGAGAAATCTTTGGTCGCTGTGGGACCGAGCGGGGAAGACATCAGCGATGACGGCGGCGCGCACTGGAAGCATACCGATTCGCTGAATCTCAACGCGCTGGTTGTCGGTTCTGCGTATGCGTGGGGTGTGGGGCCAAAGGGCACGATTGCGCGGATGGAATCGCGACGCGTGAGCACATCGCACTAGCGGTACCGGCATACAGGGAAGAACCACACCTAAAGTTTTTGCGGATCCAAGGACTTACATGAAAATCCTGTCCACGATCGTTTTGCTGTTTGTTGCTGCGCTTGGTTCTTCGTTTTTCCCGGGCGCGTCGCTGGGGCAGGCCGCCGATTCTGCGAACGGCATCGAAGGGGCGTGGGCCGGGGTGCTGGGTGGGCAGTTGCATTTGCTGGTGACGATTACGAAGTCCAGCGGCGGCGAGCTGAATGGGACGATGAACAGCGTGGACCAGCACGCGGTTCTGGCGTTGAGCAAGGTGACGCTGCACGGCAGCGCGGTGCGGTTCGAAGTGCCGCGTATGGGTGGCGTGTATGAAGGCCAGCTGAAGAAAAACGGCCGCGATATTTCTGGGAGTTGGACGCAATCGGGCACAGCGGCGCAGGCGCTTGATTTTACGCGCAGCGAGGAATCTGGCGAGACTTCTGGTGGGACGTTGGGCAGGGCGTCGGATGGGACGTCGAACGGAGATTCGACGTCGGCGCAGGCAGTTCCCAAGGCTGAGCACACGCCGAAGCCTCTGTTGCTGGGATTCGATGCCGTGACTCCGATTGCGCCGACGGCGTTCAAGGCGGATGGGAAGTGGTATCTGGCGTATGAGCTGCACATTTCGAATATGGACAAGTGGGAATACGCGTTCACGCGGATCGAAGTGGTTTCCGCGGATTCGGCGCAGAAAACGCTGGCGACTTTTTCCGGCTCGGACCTGGACGGAATGTTTATTCACCCGGGGCTGTCCAACGCAGAAAAAGTTTCTAAGCTCGCGCCCGGAGAGTTCGGCGCGGTTTTTTTGTGGGTCACGTTCGACAAGCTCGAGGATATTCCGGCGACGATTGCCGAGCGCATCAGCGCGAAGGTTGGCGACTACCCGGAGGCGCTTTCGATCGTGACGCCGCCGACGACCGTTGATAAGAATCCGGCGCTGGTGATCTCGTCGCCGCTGGTGGGGGAAGACTGGGTGGCGGGCAATGGGCCGTCGAATACTTCGCTGCATCGCCGCGCGCTGATTCCCGTCAATGGCCATGCGTATATTTCGCAGCGCTTCGCGATTGACTGGGTGCAGGTGTATCCGGACGGCAAGACGTACAAGGGCGATCCCAGCGACAACAAAAATTATCGCGCGTACGGAACGGAAATTCACGCGGTGGCGGACGGCGTGGTGACGCAGGTGGGCGATGGCATCCCGCAGAATACGCCGGGAGCGAAATCGCTGGCCGTGCCGATCACGCTGGAGACGGTTGGCGGAAATCACGTGATCATGGAAATCGGGAATGGGTTGTTCGCGTTTTACGCGCATATGCAGCCAGGTTCGCTGCGCGTGAACGTAGGAGACAAAGTTAAGCGCGGGCAGGTGCTCGGGCTGCTCGGCAATACTGGAAATTCATCCGAGCCGCATTTGCATTTTCAGATCTGCAACGCCAATTCGGAATTGGGGTCGGAGGGATTGCCGTATGCGTTTGCTTCCTTCGAAGTCCAGGGGAAAGGTGAGGGAGACGGCATGAAAATGTTCTCGGGCGGCGCGGTGAAGCATGAGATGGAAATTCCCACCGAAGATGAGATTGTGCGATTTCTGCGCGGCGGAAAATAGAAAAGCGAAAATGAAAGGTGATTCTCCGCGTCTCGGCTAGCCTAACGCACAGACGCTTGCGAGTGAGCCAACGCGCGCGTTGCCGACCTGGGCGAGACTGCACCAGACCGCGGCAAACGGCAGGGTTATGCACTACTTGGAGATTCATTCGAAAGACAAGGAGAAATCGCTGCTGCGCTTGCCGCCTGCTTGTGGGGCAATGCGGCATTGCGGAGCCGCCATAGTGTTTATGTTATATTGGCCATTCGTATGTTGCGAGACGCTGAATGAGCAAACTTCGCATTTCGATTGTTGAGTATTTGAATACGGCGCCGCTGGTGTGGGGATTTACGGACGGGCCGCTGGCGGGGAAGTACGATTTGTCGTTTACGTGGCCGTCGCAGTGCGCGGATGCGTTGCGCAGCGGGGCGGCGGACGTGGCGATCATCCCTTCGATTGAGTACCAGCGCATAGCCAACGTGGTGGCGTTGCCGGGAATGGCGGTGGCGGCGAAAGGCGAAGTGCGCAGCATCCTCTTGGTATCGAAGAGGCCGATCCAGCGCGCCAAACGCATCGCGCTCGACGCCAGCTCGCGCAGTTCGCAGGCGCTGGTGCGGATTTTGGCAGCGGAACACTGGAACATCGCGCCGGAATTTGTGGAAACCGCGCCGGACGCTTCCGAAATGCTGAAAAATGCCGACGCAGCGCTGGTGATTGGCGATCCGGCGTTGCGCATCGCGCTGAAGATGGAAGCGCTCTCCACCAAAGTTGCGAGCGGCGGCGATTGCTGCAAGGGCGATCCGGAAGATATGCCGGTGCCCGGCTTCGAGACGATTTTTGTTTACGACGTGGCGTATCAGTGGAGCGAAATGACCGGCAAGCCGTGCGTGCTGGCGATTTGGGCGGGGCGTCGCGACGCAATTACGCCGGAAGTGGTAGCGGATTTTCAGGCGTCGAAAGCGTACGGCCTGGAGCGGCTGCGCGAAATTTCCGAAGCTGCGGCGATTAAGTTGGACATGCCGCCGCGGGCGCTGGAGCGCTACCTCGCCGACAATATTCATTTTGGCCTCGAGCCGGAATATCTGGCAGGGCTGAATCTCTATTACGAAAAAGCGGCGGCTGCGGGACTAATTCCGCGCCAGCGACCGCTGGAATTTGCGGCTTCCCGGGCTGCTTCTGCGTCCTCATCCACGGCTCACCACGGAGCGTGATAGATTCGCGCGGGCCGGCGATCCTGTATACTTGATTCGAGAAAAGCCGGGAGACGAAAGCAGAAATGGGCATCACGCAAGAAGAAGCGCTGGAACTTTTCAATTCCGATGACCTGATCGGGATTGGCATGGCCGCGAACGAAGTGCGTCGCGCGAAGACGGACCCGCGCGTGGCGACTTATCAGATTGATCGCAACATTAATTACACGAATTTCTGCACTGAGTATTGCTCGTTCTGCGCGTTCTACAGGCCTCTGGGCGCGAAAGACGGCTACATCCTGCCGCTGGAATCCATTTACGAAAAAATCGAAGAGATGATCGAGCTGGGCGGCACGGGCGTGCTGATGCAAGGCGGCTTGCATCCGGACCTGCGCATCGAGTTTTACGAAAATATGCTGCGCTCGATCAAGCAGAAATATCCGCAGATACATTTGCACTGCTTTTCCGCGCCGGAAATCGGCTGCATCGCGGAAGTTTCCGGAATATCGGTGCGCGATACGATTGCACGGTTGCGCGACGCAGGACTGGATTCGATTCCCGGCGGCGGAGCGGAAATTCTGGACGATGAAATTCGCGCGAAGATTTCGCGATTGAAGTGCCGGTCCGACGAATGGGTGAGCATGCACCGCGACGCGCACGCGCTGGGCATGCGCACCACGGCCACCATGATGTTTGGCTGCGGCGAGGAATATCGCCACCGCGTGAATCATCTGGAGACCATCCGGCGGATTCAGGAAGATACCGGCGGCTTCACGGCATTCATTCCCTGGATTTTCGCGCCGGAAAATACGCCGCTGGGAAAGAAAATTCCCGAAGCGACGGCATTCGATTATTTGAAGACGCTGGCGATCAGCCGTCTGTACCTCGACAATGTTGATCACATTCAGTCCAGCTGGCTCACGCCGGGAATCAAAATATGCCAGGTGGGCTTGCAGTTTGGCGCAGACGACGTGGGTAGCATCCTGATTGAAGAAAACGTGGTCTACGCCGCCGGTGTGCGCAACCGCACCAATGAAGCGGAGCTGCGTCGGATCATTTCCGACGCAGGTTACATCCCCGCGCAACGCGATACGCTGTATCGTTCGTATTCGTGGAAGCAGTAGAGGACCCGCGACAACGTCAAATGCAAGAGAGCTGGCGAGCCGCCTGCGCTTGTGGTCGCGGATTCCAGCATCCGACGACAATGACGCGCGATGATTGGGTCATCGTTGCGAAGGCCTGTGTTGCTCTTCCTGCTTTTTTCTATCTGGGTGTTTGAAATGTGGAATCTACCCGCGCGGGGTCGTGGAGAGCAGGCCACGCCGATATGTGGACAAAACCTAAGCAGTGGCAACTGCTCACCGTTTGTGCCCTGCTGGGTTTGATACTTGTCGCACTTCTTGCCCTGCTATTCATTCACAGGTCAAACTGAGCAACTTTCCATGCTCGCTGTTGGTTGGAGCCGACGTTTTGTGAACGGTTACGCGGTGAGGATCACGGCGGGTTCGGCTACGCTGGCGAGGAATTCCAGGCTGATGCTGGCGCCGAACGGCTGCTTGTTGCTGAGGATGATTTCGCCGCCGGCTTCCTGGATTATCCCGTAACAGATGCTGAGGCCGAGGCCGGTGCCTTTGCCGACCGGCTTGGTGGTGAAGAATGGATCGAAGGCGCGATTCAGATCGCTGAAGCCGGGGCCGGAATCGTCGAAGCGGATGAAGACGCGGTCGCCCTGGCGCGTGACGGTTATCGAAATGGAACGCTGTGCGCTTTCTTCCACCGCGTCAATCGCGTTGTTCAGAATATTCAGCAGAACCTGCTTGAGTTCGTCCTCGCCGATCGAAATGCGCGGTAGTTGGGGCTCGAGGTGCAGAGCCATACGGATGCCGAGTTTGCGAATGTGAAATTCGCGGAGCTGGATCACGTCGTGCAGCGCGACTTCGAAATCAGCGGCACGCGCCGCGGGATTATTCTGGCGCGCAAAACGGAGTAAACCGTCTACGATGCGCTTCATGCGGCGGGCTTCGGCGCCCAGTTTCTCCACGCGTTTCGCGGCCTTCTGGCCTTCCACTTCCTCGCTCAGCAGATCCGCGTAGCCCAAGATGCCCGTGAGCGGATTATTTAATTCGTGCGCGACGCCAGCCACCAATTGGCCCAGCGCGGCTAATTTTTCCGAACGCACCAGTTGATGATGCAGGCGTGAATTTTCGATAGTCACCGCGAGGTCGGACGCCAGCACCTCGAGCTTCATAATTTCGGCGCTCTCGTTGGTGGCACCGTCTTCGGTGGTGGGCGCAGCGCTCAAGCACAGGCAGCCCAGGTGCGAGCCGCGCCAGGAAACCAGCGGGACGAGCACTTCATGCTCCGCCACTACGCCGCGTGAATCTCCGGCCTTTTCCGTGGACCGAACCAGGAAGGAATTATTTCCCAGCTGCGTGCCTTGCTTGCAGAGGTCCTTAACTTTTTCGATCGTCCACGCATTGCTGCGTTCTTCGAAGCGCAATTTTTCCGTCGGCGAAAATCCGGTCGAGCCGCCCAGGCGCAGGGAACGATCGTCGCGCGCGAGGAACAACGCAGCACGCGGAAAGCTGGTGGCTCCGGTTACCGCGGCGGTAATTTCTGCGCACAAGTCGGCGGGGTCGCTGCCGGCCAGCAGGCGTGAGGTGATTTGCGAAAGTTGCAACAAAAGTCTGTTCGCGGCGCGCTCGCGTTCGTTCGAGCGTTCGATCACGCCGGATTTATCTTCGATCAGTGTGAGAATTATTCCGAATGCCACGAAAAACTTCGGCACATTCCATAGCTCGGGATTAACCTGTAGCTTCGGCGCATGGTGCGCGAGCAGCGCGCCGGCGGGGAACACCGCGCCCCAGGCGACAAATCCTCCGGTAACGGTGATCACGCCCGGAGAGCGCCGCGGAAAACGCTTCCAGTACAGAACGCCGCAAAGGGCAAATGTGAGTGTGAGGATCGCGTTGATGCCCAGGTCGGCGCTGCCGTGAAGCTGGTCGTGCATCGTCCAGATTCCGGTGATGGCCAGGATCACCGCGATGCCGATGGCGTAAGGCTTGGTGCGCGGAAAGTTTCGCAGAGCGAAAGCCGCGCCGCCGAAGAAAATCGTTCCCAGCGCGAGGGCCATCAGTGCGTAAACGTGCCAGTCGAAAACCGCGGCGACGGCGTGGAATGCAGTAGGCACGGCGAGAACCGCGAGCATCTTGAGGCAGCTCTTACGATCTTCTACGGCCAGCGTCATGGAAACCACGAAGACCACGCCGGAAAGTTCCAGCGACCCGATGTCAATCGACTCCAGAATGTTTTCGAGCGTGCCGGCGTGCGTTTCGAAAGCCTGAATAAAGAAGTGCAGGAAAATTAGTGCCCAGGCGTACGTCCACAGGCGGATTCGCGCCGATGGCGCGTGCTTGCGCAGCGATAGAAAAATCCCAACGAGGACGAAAAGGACGAGGATGGTGGGAAGCTTGTCGAGCAATGAACTCACTGGTTACCCCTGGAAGTAGTGAGGCTACGGGTTGAGGGGAGGCGGAACAATAGAGCGTCAGTACCACGGATCGGAACAATTCCGCTATGGGAATTGTAGTGGTTCTCTTTGTAAAGTCTATTGTTTCAATGACATACGGATGTCGAGGGTGACTTCGCTGCCTTCGGGTAGGTCTACCGGATCGGCGGGGACGAAGACCCCTTGGGCGAATCGGGCGCGGAGGGTGCGGGGCGGATTGGGGCGCGGCATCGCTGGCGCTTGAGTCGGGCGCGTGGTAGCGGGCGCGGTTTCCTTTACCAGGCGTGATTTGCGGTCTTCGAATTTGGGGACGCCTGCGGAATCGAGAGCGACGTTGGCGAGCGCGTCAGCATCGCGATTCAGTTCGCGGCGGACGTGCTCGATCGCGAAATATTGCAACTGGCGGCTGAGTTTCGTAGCGCGTTCGTGCAGCGGCTTCAGGTCCGGGCTTTTTACTTTGTAGCGGCCTTGCATCTGGCGCACCAGCAGTTCGGAATCGCTGCGCACGCGCAGCGCGGCGATATTGTGGCTGGCGGCGTAATCCAGAGCGGCGAGCAACGCGAAATATTCGGCTACGTTGTTGGTTTCGCGGCCGATATTTTTCGCGAGCTCGAGGGCAATTTTTCCTTGGGGATCGCGCAGCACCACGGCGTAGGAAGCGGGTCCGGGATTGCCGCGGGATGCGCCATCAATATTTGCGATATGCACTCCTGCGGGAGGCGTTGGCGCATGCGAGTCCGCGAACAAGCGCGCGCTGCCTGGTGGAGGAACTTTTCTTGTGGGATTCACAGGCCCGCCGCGTGTTGCGGGGAATTCTTTGCGGGCAAGCTGCTCTCGGCGTGCCGTACTCCTGCCAATTTTGTTTTAATTTTCACTGTGGGAGGGCGTAGGGCCGGACGGATCGCCTGGCGGTCCGGCGGCGGCCGCCGAAGCTGCGGGTTCGAGGTAATAGAGGATGCGCGTGCAGGTCTCGCAATGAAACATCTCGTGGCTTGTCGAGCGGCGCATCTCCTGAAACACGTGCGGGCGAATGCGCATGCCGCAGGCGCTGCATTTTTCGTCGCGCACTTCGGCGAGAGCCACGTTGTCGTGCTTCTTCATGATGCGATCGTAGTGGTCCATCATGTCTTCGGGAATTTCGGCCGTGGCGCGGGCGCGTTCGGCGTTTCCTTCGGCCAATTCCTTTTCCGCTGCAGCTTTTTCTTTTTCGATTTCAGCCCGTTCGCCGCGAGCGGTTTCTTCCACTTCTTTAAGCGATTTTTCCGCGGCTTTAATTCTGCGGTCATATTCTTCGCCGGCCACCATTTGCTCGAGCAGGCGGTCTTCCGCTTTGGAGATTTCGTCTTCGGCGTTCTGCACTTCGTGCTGCAGGGCTTTGTACGCTTCGTTGGTCTTGACCTGGGAAGTTTGATCTTTGTACTTGCGGACGCGGTCTTTCCACTGTTCCACGTCCAGCTCGTATTTCTTGCGGTCTTTTACGGTAGAGAGCTGCGCGGTCTTGCTCTTGTCCCACTCCGCTTGGGCGGCGGCGACGCGGCCCTCTACTTCCGCGGTTTTCTTGGGCAATGCCGCCAGGCGCGCCCGGACAATTTGTAGGCGCGTGTCCACGCTCTGCAGGTCGAGCAGATTCTGTAGGACCTTCAGCACTAGAAGCCCATTCTAACACATGCGGTGCGAGGCTTGTCCTGCACGGAGAGCGCGGGGCATCGGTGGGCGAAGCGGGCGGCCGCGGTCGGCAGCGGATTACAAACTGGCGCGCAGGAAGGCGATCGCGCGGCGCCAGGCTTGCGTTTGCGCCTCGGCGTCGGCTGCGGGCGCGCCGCCGAAGGAGAAACGCGCGCCGCGGAGATGCTTATTGCGCGAATCGCGGGCGGTGACGGGCAGGTAGGGATAGCGCAACATGTGGCCGGCGTGCGGGAAATGCAAATGTTCTGCCGCGTGGGTGCTGCCGTGGAGCTTGAGGCGCGCGACGATCACTTCGCTCATTTCGGCGGCGGGCCATAGATGATCATCACCGCCGGAAATCAGTAGCAGCGGGCCGCGAATATTTTCCACGGCGATTGCGGCGCGCTCCACTGCGTCGCGATTACGCAATCCGGCGCGAAATAAATTGCGAAACATGACGGGACGCTTCAGTGCCACCACTGGAAACGCCGAACGCCACATGAATCCACGCAGCGGCAGAGGCGCGAACGGCACCGGCTTCCCGCGCCACGTCCAGCTGGGAATTAACTCACCGCTGGCCTTGTCGCGACCGCTGGCGGCCCACGCCACGCTGCTCGGGGCGTACGCGATCACCGCGCGAATCTGCGGAAACGTCGAACCCAGCAGCAGGGCCAATTCCGCGCCGCGCGATATGCCTAGAATCCCGCTGCGCTGCGAATCTATTTCGGGTTGTGCGGATAGCCACGCTAGCGCCGCCTCGAAATATTCCAGCGGGATGCGATGCAGCCATGCGGGCAGCGGCGGCGCGCCGAAATATGCGAGTGCGAGAGTGGCGAAGCCGTGGCGCGAGAGGACGGCGGCTTTGTCCAGGTCGAATCCTCCGCCAGAGCCGCTTAGAACGATCACTACGGGGTGCGGTCCGCGGCTCGGTGGAATAAATAATCGCCCGACGGTTGTTACGCCGGGGCCGACACCTGCATCTGCGCTGCCCGCTTCGTTCGGGATTTTCAGATCACGCGATACAGTGCCTGGCGCCAGAAAATTGCGAGCGAGGCTGGCGCGCGCGACCACTCGGCCATCGAGCTGCGCTTCGAAATCCACGCGATCCGGCGACGGGGTGCTCTTCGCGAAACTCGAGCTGCCGTCCGCGCTCGCCGCGGCAGATTCCATGGACCAAAAAAGCCCCAACGGTGCGACGCCGCGATAGCTGCCTTGCAGCGACTCGTGCACCGAAGCATCAACCACGCCCGCGGAACTCGCGCGAAAATGCGCCTGTGAAGTCCAGCGGCGCCCATGGTCATCTTCGGTCGCAGCATGAATCGAAACCAGCGCTGAAGCAGGCAGCCCGCGCACACACACGCGCACATCTTCGTCCACAAATGCAGGATTGGGTGAAATTCCAAAATGGATATCGCCAGACGGTGAAGCACTCAACGCGCTGAATTCCTTTGTGCGCCGTGGTAAGGGCATTGGGAAAGTTGACGTGCCGGTCTACGGCGATGCACCAAGACCGAGCGTCTGCACAATCTGCGCCGCCGCTTCTGCCGGGCTGAAGACGCCGGTATCAATGGACAGTCTGGGTTTCGGCATGTGCGACGCGTCGAAGTTTCCGGCCGCCTGCAATTGCTCGAACAGGGAAACCGAAGTCAGCTTCTGATACTGCAGCCGCGCAGCATCGCCTAAGCGTCGCTTGAGCTCTGCGAGCGGGCATGTGAGTTCGACAAACTCAATTTCTCCGTGTTCAGCAGCGACGCTGCGCAATGCTTGCTGAATGAAACCGGGACGCACAGTAGATTCGGGAGCGAATGTGAAAATCAGACCCGCCGCGCGGCTGCGGCAAGCGTAGACGAAGACGGACAACCAGATATCTTCGCGCAAATCGACGAAAGGTGGGCTGCCGAACTCGAAGACGGGGAGCAGCAGATCCACGACCAAATGATTGTGGAAAAGTTTGTAGCCGGTCATGGCCGCCAGTTCCCGTGCAACGGTCAGCTTGCCGGTTGCGGGCAAACCATAAATGAACACCAGTTTCATCCGACTGGACCTCGATTGCTTTGTTTGACCGCAGGCAGCGGGTGTCGCACGCTAAATCATTTATAGCACAAGGCTTGCCGGGTCCCCGCAGAGCTGAGTCTTTTTCAGCTCCTCATCCGTAGTATGGATATGACGGGCGGCATAACAGCTTACAGTGCGATGATACGCGGCATAGCGGGCCGCGGCGCAGCGGCAGCAAGGTACTGGGAGGGGCGGGTGGCACCGGAAAGCGACGTAGCGCAACTTCGACGCGGCGATCTCGAGGCGCTTTCGACGCTTCTGACGCGTTATCAGAATCGCCTCTATCGTTATCTGTTGCGCATGGTGCGCCAGCCGGCCGAGGCCGAAGATTTGTTCCAGCAAACCTGGCTGCGCGTGGCGGAGAAAATTCAGCAATACGATCCGCGGCGCAGTTTTGAAGCGTGGCTTTTCACGCTGGCGCGCAATCTAGCGATTGACCACCTGCGCCGCGTGCGTCCCCAGAGCCTGGACGAGCCAATTGGCGACGCCGCACAAGGAGAAACCGGGGCGACGCGTTTGCCGTCGCGGGATCAGCCGCCGATCGAAGGAATTCTCCAGCGCGAACGCTCGCAACGCCTGGGAGTGGTGCTGGAAATGCTGCCGGTAGTGCAGCGCGAAGTGCTGACGCTGCGTTTTGAGGAAGAGATGAAGATCGAGGAAATCGCCGAAGTGCTGGGCGCTCCGCTTTCCACGGTGAAGACGCGTTTACGGCGCGCGCTGGAACGCTTGCGCGGAATTTTGGAAGCAAATTATCCCGGAGAGAGCTGGCAATGAACGATCACGAAAAACTCCGGGCGTTGCTGGCGCTGGCTGCGGCGGACGTGCTGGAGCCCAGCGAAGAAACGCAACTGCTGGATCATCTGCAAACTTGCGATTCGTGCGGCGCAGAGCTGGAAAAATGGAAACTGTTGGCGAGCGGCCTTCGCCGTTTGCCGACGCCGCAGCCGCGTTCGATCGTGGTGGAGCGCGCGCGAGCACAGGCGCAGATTCGGCTGACCGAAGAAATCGAGCACCGCTGGAATCGCACCGTAATCATCGGCTTGCTGGTGTTCGCGTGGATTTTGACCTTGCTCAGCTGGCCGCTGGTGCGCTTGTTCACCGGCGGCGTGCTGGGAATGCTGGACCCAAGATTCAACCACGCCTGGATTGTGTTCGGCGTGTTTACGACCACCGTTTGGCTGGCAGGGGGCGCGGCGGCAGTGCTGCTCTCCATGCAGCAGCGGCGCGAAAGGAGATTGGCATGAGCCGATTCAAACAGGAATTCAAGGTGATTCCAGGCTCGGCGCGTTTGATCGCGGTATTTGTTTACTTCGCGCTGGCGGTGGCGTTCTGCATGTTTGTGCTGTTCGGACATGACAGCGGTCTGGCGCGCACACCGGAAATTGGGAAGCTTTTGATGATCGTCGCTATCGGAATCGTGCCCGCGATCTACGTGCTGCTGATCGGCTACGTGTATGCGGATGCAAAGCGCCGCGGCATGCGTTACGTGATGTGGACTCTGCTGGCGATTTTCATTCCGGACGCGATCGGGCTGATCCTGTATTTCATCTTGCGCGGTCCGCTGATGAAGCCTTGCCCCGGGTGTTCGCAGGTTCTAAAATCCGGATACACGTTCTGCCCGCACTGCGGCACATCGTTGCTGCCCACCTGCCCGAATTGCGGGCGCGGCGTGGAACTGGGCTGGGCGAATTGTCCGCAGTGTGGAACGAAGCTGCCTTCCTCACCGCCACGCGCTGCGTAAGGCAAGGGACCGTACTCCGCGTTGGTAGCGGCGCACTTCGGCGTGCCATCGGTATCGCGCCGCTATAAAACTTCCTCGTTTTTCCTTCCTGCGATGTGCCGGTAGAATGTATGCGAGTTATGAGGAGGCTTGCGATGCCTTATGTACAGGTGACCTGGGTTGCCGGGCGCACTACCGAGCAGAAACGCATATTGGCGGAGCGCATAACGCTGGCGCTGATCGAAGACGGGCGCGCCAAGCGCGAAAATATTCAGGTGACGTTCGTAGATCTGCCGCCGACGGATTACGCCGAGGCTGGCGTGACGGTCGCGGACCAAAAGCGCACGCCCTAATGCGAATTGACGCGCGCGGCTGCGCGTCGGCGTGCGCCGCGTAAGCTTCGGTGCGCGTCCCCCCAATTCGTCCCGCCCTGCCTCGGTGGCATGCGATCCACCGGCGCCTACTTACGCCGAAGGATGCATCTCGCGCCGCACCAACACGGCGTCAATGAAGTAACCGATGCCGACGCAAATCGGAATCACGCCGAACACCGCCGCTTGCGCTGCGTCCGCTTCGTAGCGCGCCAGCAGCAGGAAGGTGAGCAGGTAACCCAGGCCTCCTGCGGTGAGCAGAATTGCTGATTTGCGCGAACGCGCGTGCGGTGGCAGTTCGTCGGCCATTGGCACGGAAACTCCCTTAGCAATGGCGGCCAGGCGTTCCTCCGTGCGCAATTTTCGCATGCGGTACCAGGCATAAATCGCGGCCAGCGGAACTGAGAATGCACACACGACGGCGACGAGACCGATTGGCTCCATTTTATTTCTCCTTTCTTGAATTCCATGACGCGAATGCTGCACGGCCCCGATTCATTTTCAGCTTCGGTTGAAGATACGCATGGCGCAGCGAAAATGTTCCCCGTGAAAAATCCGGGGACTTTGCGGACTGTTGCTTGATTGAGTCGCTCCGGCAGTTGTAAGGGCGGGCCCCGCAGGCTCGGGACGCAGCGCCTACGGACTAGTGGAGTCGGTTGGAGCTGTCGGGACGAGCGGATCGCTTGACGGTGCCGCTCGCACTTCCATGGATTCGTCAATCTCAAGGTCAGTGCAGCCTGGACTGGTCGTGGCGGGGCAGTGCGCGATGGCGCGAAATGTCTGGTCTCCCGTTGCCACGGAAAACGTGTATCCGTTGTGGCTGGTGCTCTTCATGATCAGTGCATCGCTGGAAATGAGCTCATCCAGGGAAGCATAGGTGCCGTGTTCGGCCGAATACGCGCGCTCGGCCGTCGCGATGCCGAGCAAATCGTTTTTTACGCCTACGATGTCGATGACGTCCGCAGGAGTCGCACTTCCCGCGACTTGCAGACTCGCAAAATAATATTTGTACAACAGTCCTGCGAAGAGCGCGACGACTAGAAGACCTGCCAAGCCTCTCATCATTCACCTCGGTTCCCTCGGGCAGCGCAGCCACGTCGGGGCGCCTCGATTTTCTATGTCGAAAATCAGCTTACATTGCCGCAAAGTGGCTGGCAACAGCATGTAACCTTTTTGCTACTCCGCACGCCCGATATCACTCGTGGCTTCCGGCCTAGGGAGAACCTCCCGTCGCCACTTCGTACGTCTGATATCACTCCTAACTTCCGGTTTAGGGAGAACGTCCTTTCGCCAGCTCGTGCGTCTAACCGGAGTGCGAGAAGAAGTGCGCGACGAAGTGCGAGCGGACGCCTCTGGATGCCCCGGATTTCGCAGGCCGCCTGAATCACAGCAAGCGCCACACGATTCAACGCGAAACCACTGCGTCAACGCGAAACGGCTGGTCCCCGGGGGTTTGACTCCCATGCGCGGGGTCGTTGATACTAACCGTTCGCTACTGGCCAGCCAGGCTTCGCACGGTAAATTCCCTCGACGGGAGCAATTGAGAATGACCATAGCGCATGGATTCGGTATGAGTCTACGATCGCTTGCCGCTCTGGCGATTTCCGGCGGCCTGTGCGCCGCACTAAGCAGCGCGCCTGCCTTTGCGCAGGAAAATGCTGCGCAGGAAAATACCGAGCAAGTGCGTCCGCCGAAGCTGAACTATACCGCGCACACTCTGCCGAACGGCTTGCAAGTGATCCTGCTGGAAGACCACGAAGTGCCCATCATCAATCTGCAAGTGTGGTATCACGTGGGCGGGAAGGACGAAAGACCCGGCCGCACCGGCTTCGCGCACCTTTTCGAGCACTTGATGTTCAAAGGCTCGGCGCACGTGCCGGCAGAAGAACACTCGCGCATGATCGAAGCCGTGGGCGGATTCGACAATGCCGAGACGGGCGACGACACCACGAATTTCTTCGAGACCTTCCCCAGCAATTATCTGGAGCGCGTGTTGTGGCTCGAAGCTGATCGCATGGGCAGCCTGAACGTCAGTGACGAAAATTTTAAATCCGAGCGTGAAGTAGTGAAAGAAGAGCGCCGCGTGCGCATCGAGAACCAGCCCTACGGATATCTGCAGGAAGATTTGCGCGCCGCTGCCTTCACCGTGCACGGTTACCATCACACGCCCATCGGCAGTATGGAAGATCTGGACAAAGCCACGATCCAGGACGTGCGCGATTTTTTCAACACGTTCTACAAGCCAAATAACGCGACGCTAGTGATCGTGGGAGATTTTGATTCCGCGCAGGCCCTCGGGTGGACCAACAAGTATTTCGACGGCATCCCGGCCTCCGCGAAACCGATTCCCCGGCTGAACAATCCCGAACCGCCGCAGAGTGCAGAGCGCGTCGCGAAGAAATCGTATTCCAATACGCCGCTTCCCGCTGTGGTGATCGGTTACAAAATCCCCGCGCGCTATTCGCCGGACGCGTATCCGCTGGACCTGGCTTCGAATATTTTGGCGGGAGGCGAGAGCAGTCGTCTGTACCAGACGTTGGTGTACAAGGAACAAATCGCGGTGCAGGCCGCGGGATTTGGCGCTTTTTCGGAGGATCCGAATCTTTTCTGGGCCTACGCCATCATGAATCAGGGCCACACCGCGGAAGAAGGCGAAAAATCTCTGGTGGGCGTGCTGGACGGATTGAAAGCGGCGCCGGTGGAAGCGCGCGAACTCGAAAAAGCCAAAAATCAGGAAATTGCCGGGTACGTGCTGGGCCGCGATACGGATGAAGAAAAGGCGGTGGCGCTGGCGTCCGCCGCGGTCATCGGAAAAGATCCTGGCCTCGCGAATACGGAGCTGGATCATTACCTCAGCGCTTCCGCCGCGGACATCCAGCGCGTGGCGAAAGATTATTTTCAACCCGCGCACGCGACCGTGTTGATCGTCACGCCAGCGGCGCCTGGTGCGCCTGGAGCGCCCGCGCAACGATGACGCCACGCGCTATGCGAAAAACATTCTCAGGAGTAACGATGCAGCGGGTTATGAGCCAGTCACTATTTCTGATTGCAGGAAGCATATTTGCGGCCGCGGCTACAGCGGTGTTTGCGCCAGTGGCAATTGCACAGCCGCAAGCCTCTGCGCCGCCGGTTTCGCGCAGCGAAACTGAACCCGCCTCGTCACCGGGACCTCAAAAGGCTTCCGGTATCGTGCCGCCGGGCGTGAAGCTCGCGCCGGAAATGCCAGCAGCGGGCGCGCCGCGTCCATTTGAATTTCCCAAAGCTGCGATCAAGACGCTGCCCAATGGTTTGCGCGTTTTCGTGGTCGCCGATCACCGCGAGCCGGCCGTCGCCGCGCGGCTGGTGATCCTTTCCGCGGGCAGCATTCAAGACCCCGCGGGAATGCCGGGCGTGGCGGGAATGACGGCTGGCCTGTTGACGCAGGGAACCGCGAAGCGCTCGGCCAAGGAAATTGCCGAAGCGATTGATTTTGTGGGGGGCACGTTGGAAGCGAAGGCCGGCCGCGATGCGACGACCGTAACGCTCGACGTGGTGAAAAAAGACTTGGGCGTGGGAATGGATCTGCTTTCCGATGTTGTGCTGCATCCGGCGTTTCGCACCGAGGAACTCGACCGGCAACGCCAGCAACTGCTTTCTGACCTGGAAGTGCAGTATTCCGATCCGAATTATTTGGCGACGCTGGCGTTTGCGCGGACCTTGTATGGCTCTTCGCCTTACGGCTTGCCCGAAGCCGGCACTCCGGCCACGGTGAAAAAATTCCAGCCGGAAGATTTCGTGAAATTTCACGACGCGAACTACGCGCCGAATCAAGCGCTGCTTGGTTTTGCGGGAGACATCACCCCGGAAGACGCCTTCGCCGTCGCTGAAAAATATTTCGGCGGTTGGCCGAAAATTGACGTCGCCGCAGCCACTCCGCCGCAAGCTCCTGCGGCCGCGACGAGCAGTCACGTATGGCTGATTGACAAGCCGGACGCCGTGCAAACACAGATTCGCATCGGCAGAATCGCGATTCGCCGTGCCGATCCGGATTTTCTGCCGCTGGATGTGACCAATCATATTTTCGGTGGCAGCTACAATAGCCGACTGAATACCGAAGTGCGCATCAAGAAGGGCCTCACCTACGGAGCTTCATCCGCTTTTAGTCCGCATCGCTTCACTGGTTCGCTCGCGGTTGAGACCTACACGCGTACCGAAGCTACTGTGGACGCGACGAAGCTGGTGATGAATTTGCTGGCCGGAATGTCGCAGGGGAAAATTTCGCAGAAGGAATTGGATTTCGCGCGCGATTATCTGGCGGGCGTGTACCCCATCGAGTCGGAAACCGCCGAGCAAGTGGCCGACCGTGTCCTCACCGTAGCGGCGTTCGACCTGCCCGCGGATTACAATCAGACCTACCCCATAAAAATTCGCGCCACTTCGCTGCAAGAAGTGCGGGCGACGGCGCGAAAATATTTCACCGCCGGCGACCTGGATATCGTGCTAGTCGGCAACGTCAGCGCGTTTCGTGATGCGCTGAAGAAGGACTTTGCCGGCGCCGAAATCACCGAGATTCCATTTGGTGAAGTGGACGTGCTTTCGCCGACGCTGCGAGGGTCGAAGCAGGCTGTCGTTTCCGTTGCGGCGCCCACAGCCACGCCGGAATCTCTCGAGCAGGGCAAGCAGATCCTGCTGGCGGCCGCGCAGGCTGCGGGCGGCGATGCGCTACAGTCGGTCGCGACCTTGGGATTCTCCGAGAGTGGCACCCTGCACAATCCGCGGGGCGACCGGCAGCTCGGCGTGACCTGGCAAGTTTCCTATCCGGATCGTTCGTATGGCGAAGTGAGCCTGGGTCCCACGATGATCGTGCAAGTCTGCGACGGGACATCGTCTTGGTTGAAATTTCCAGACGGGATTCGCGACACCACGGACATGATCGCAGAATTCAAGCGCGGCATTACTCTCTTTGGCGGTGGCTGGGGGCTCTATCAACAAGCCCTCGCCGGAAAAATTACCGGGCAGGCCATCGGCGAAGAGGAAATCGGCGGCAAAAGGATGCTGGGCGTCGCCGTCAACGGCGCGTTCGGTGCGGTGAAATTGTATTTCGATCCCGCCACGCATTTGCTGGCGGCGGCGCGCTATCAGTCCGCTACCGACCGCGGCCCCAGCGACAACGAGCAGCATTGGAGCGACTATCGCAAGGTGGAAGGCCGCCAGTTCGCATTTGCAACGGATACGTATCGCGACGGCGCAAAATTATTCGAATCCACGGTGCTTACCGTGCGGGTAAATCCGAAACTGGACGACACGCTATTCGCGAAACCAGCGGCGCCAGCGCCCGCTGCGGCCCCCACTCCGGCGCCAGCTCCCGCTCCCACGCCTGCTCCTGCGCCGAAATGATTCAGCGCCGCTCACTTCACCGTCAAGATCACCTTGCCGATATTTTTCCGCGCATGAATGTATTTGTGCGCAGATGCGGCATCGCCCAGCGGAAACGTCTTGCCGATCACCGGCTTCACTTTCCCGGCGGTGTACATCTTGAAAATTTCGTCCAGCTCTCCGCGCAGCAGCGAACCGCGCGCGGGCATGCGTCCCAGATTCACGCCGATGATCGAAATATTCCGGGCCATCAGCTGCAGCGGCTGAAATCGCGGCGTCTGCAGCAACGCCCGCAGGCCCCGAATCGCATTCTTTTTTCCGTCCGCACCGGCCGCGGCGGAAAAGCCGTACACCACCAGCCTGCCGGTGGGGCCCAGACATTTGTAACTGTCGGCGAAAGATTTTCCGCCGATCGCGTCCATCACCATTTCAATTCCATCGGGCGCGAATTTGTGCACGACGTCCACAAAATTGCTTTTCTCGTAGTCAATCGCGTGGTCCACGCCGATCTTGCGCAAGTATTCCTGTTTCGCGGGGCCGGCCGTGCCGTAGATTTCCAGGCCGCGTGCTCGCGCCAGTTGCACCGCCGCGATGCCCACGCCGCCTGCCGCGCCATGAATCAGGATGCGGTCGCCGGGCTGCAGATTGCCCATGGCGAACATCGAGTGATAGGCGGTGAGGTAGTTTACCGGAATCGAAGCAGCGTCGTCGAAGGGCATCCCTGCGGGCAGGCGATAGGCGCGCCCCGCCGGCACGGCCACCCACTCCGCGTAGGCGTTGAACTGGGGAAGCGCCGCTACGGCATCGCCTACGTGCAAGGGCTCGCCGTCGCTGGCCTTGCCCCCTTCGGCAACTTTCTCCACCACGCCGGAAACTTCGAACCCCGGGACGAACGGCGGCTTGGGCGTGCCGGGATAAATTCCCATGCGTTGCAGCAGGTCGGCAAAATTCACACCCACGGCCTTTACGCGAATCACCACTTCGCCGGGCTTCGGTTGCGGGTCCGGGACTTCGCGCGATTCAAAAACTTCCGGAGGTCCGTACCTCTTTACCACCATCGCACGCATCTAAGTCTCCTTCTGCCGAATGCGTCTCAATATCCAGTGAATCTATCACACGCTTACTTTTCGATGCTGCACTGCTGCCTCGGACCTCACCCGCACCAGGCTTTTCACTTTGGATTCAAAGGCATCCTATCTTAAACTGTTAGACTTTGCGCAACGATGAAAACCACACATAGAACACGAGTCCTCGTTACCGGTATCACGATTTTCGCCGCGGCCTTTGCTGCCACACTGGCAGCCGCGAAACCCACACAGGCCCCCGTGCCCGCGGTGCTCACGGCCATGCAGGACGAGCTCGACCGCTCGATGGCCGCGATGTCCAAGGGCGATCCTGCGGACTACTTCATCAGTTACACAGTCGCGGACCGCCAATATTCCGAAGTGTCCGGCTCCAATGGCGCGTTGCTTACCAGCGGAGAGACGCGCGCGCGTTGGCTGGAAGTGCAGACGCGCGTCGGCACCTACCAACTGGACGACACGCACAAGCTCGCCGACCGCCAGCCCAGCTGGACCAGCCCGGGCATGACCGTCACCGTAGACGACGACATCCCGGTGCTGCGGCGTCAAATTTGGCGCGAGACTGACCGGCAATATCGCGCGGCCACGCAAGCGCTCATCAAAGTAAGAACCAGCCAGGAAGTGCAAGTGCAAACCGCCGAAGGCAGCGCGCCGGATTTTTCGCGCGAAGCGCCGCACACCTCCATCGCCACGCGCGTGGAAATTAAAGTGGACCGCAAGCCTTGGGAAGAGCGCGTGCGGAAATATACGGCAGCGTTCAGCAAGTCGCCGGAAGTGCTGAATTCCATCGCGACTTTTACCGCGCTGGGCATGAATCAGTATCAAGTGAACACCGAGGGCACCAAGCTGGCTTTCGGCCAGGTCCATTACCGGCTCGAGCTGTACGTGCAAAGCAAAGCGCCCGACGGCATGGACATCAATCGCTACGCCAATTTCGATTGGCTCGATCCCAAGGACGCTCCGTCCGATAAAATCGTTTTCGACCGCATTCAAATCATGATCCAGGAGACCGAAGCGCTCGATAAGGCTCCGCTCGTGGATCCCTATGCAGGACCGGCACTGCTTACCGGACGCGCCGCCGCCGTATTCTTCCACGAAGTTTTCGGGCATCGCGCGGAAGGTTTCCGTCAGAAGGACATCAACGAGGGCCAGACGTTTACCAGCAAAGTCGGCGAACAGATCTTGCCGTCTTTCATTTCGATCAAGGACGATCCCACGGAAGCAGCGCTCGGGGGCCAAATGCTACTGGGAAATTATGCGTTTGATGACGAGGGTATGCCTTCGGAAAACGTGCAGCTGGTGGATCACGGCGTGCTGAAAACTTTCCTGATGTCGCGCTCGCCGCTTGTGACCATTCCGCAATCGAATGGACACGGCCGCCGCCAATTGGGTTATGTTCCCGTGGCTCGGCAGGGAAATTTGATCGTTTCCAGCTCGCATACCGTGACGAACGACGAACTTCGCCAGCAGCTTATCGCGTTGGTGAAGCAGCAAAACAAGCCCTTCGGCTTGCTGATTGACGACATCGCCGGCGGCTTCACTTTCACCGGGCGCCAGCAGCCCCAGGCGTTTCAAGTTCTGCCGCTGGTGGTATACAAAGTGTTCCCCGACGGCCGCCCCGACCAGCTGGTGCGCGGCGTGGATATCGTCGGTACGCCGCTGGTCTCGCTGACCAAAATCGTCGCTACCGGTGACACGCCGGATATTTTCAATGGTTACTGCGGCGCGGAGTCCGGCTCGGTGCCCGTTTCTGCCGTGGCGCCCGCCATTTTGATTTCAGAAATGGAAGTGCAGAAGAAAGAAACTTCCACCGACAAGCCGCCGATCCTGCCGCCGCCGGCTCATGATCCGCAAGCAAAGGGGCAAGCCCAGTGAGGACCTTCGTAACGATTGCATTGCTCGCGGCCTGTGCTCTGCCGCTTTCCGCCGCCACCACTACGAACGCAAAAAATACCGTGCCCGCTTTGCCGGCACCCGCAGCCGCGACTGTGTCATCAGCCGCGGCGGCGCTGCAGGCAGCCGTCCCGGAATCCGAAAGCGATAAAACTCTGCACGCCATGCACGATGAAATGGAACGCGCGCGCACCCGCCTGCAGCTCCCCGGCGTGGAAAAACCTTTTTACCTTGAGTATCGCCTGATGGATCTGGACGTGCGTGCTGTGACTTCCACCTTCGGCGCGCTGATTTCTACCTCCACCACGCGCAATCGCTTTATGAGCGTGGATGTTCGCGTCGGCGACTATCACTTGGACAGCTCGAACTTCATCAGTGAAGACGGCTTCCAGGGTTTCTTGGGTTCCACCGGCGAAGTCGGCATTGACCGCGATTACAATTCGCTGCGCCAGGATTTGTGGCTCGCAACGGACCAGGCTTACAAGCAAGCCGTCACGCAAATGTCGCTGAAGCAATCTTTTCTGCGCAGCCTCACCAAACCGCCTGAAATTGACGACTTTTCGCAGGCCGCGCCGCTAGTAAAGATTGACGCGCACGCCGAACCGGACTGGACTTCGCGGAATTGGGAAGAGGAATCGCGCACGGCGTCGGCCGCGCTGACGAATTTTCCGCACCTGAGCGGGACGCGCGTGAACTACTACATGATTTACGTCACCTACTATCTGATGAACAGCGAAGGCACCACCATACGCACCGCGCGCAGCCTCGCCGCCATCGAAGCGGCTCTGGATACCACCGCCGACGACGGCATGTCTCTGCATGATTATTACGCTGTGTACGTCGCCAAGCCCGCGGACCTGCCCGATCCTGCCGCCGTCTCCAACTCGCTCGCGCAGACCGGCACTGAATTGATGACCATGCGCCAAAGCCCCTTGATGCAGGACTTCACCGGCCCGGTGCTGTTCGACCCACCGGCCGCCGGCCCGCTTCTCGCGCAGGCTCTCGCGTCCTCACTCTCCGGCGCGCGTCCGCCGCTTTCCACGATGCCCGCTTTCGATGAAATCATGGAACGCATGGGTGGGCGCAGCGAATGGTCCGGCCGCGTGAATACGCGCGTGCTTCCCGCGAACGTCTCGCTGGTGGACGATCCCACGCTGAAGGAATACAACGGCCAGCCGCTGCTGGGAAATTACGAAATTGATGACGAAGGCGTGAAGGCCCAGCGCGTGCAAGTGGTTGAAAATGGCTCGCTGAAAAACTTGCTGATGTCGCGCCGCCCTGGTCCCGATTTTTCCACTTCCAACGGCCACGCGCGCTCCGCGCTGCTTTCAGACACGCGCCCGCTCGCCAGCAATCTTTTCCTGCAGGCCAATGGCGGCCTAAACCCCGCCGCCCTGAAAAAGAAATTTCTTGATGCTTGCCGCGATGACGGCCACGAATGGTGCCTAGAAGTGAAGCGCATGGATAATCCCGCGCTTTCCTCCATTCGTCAGGAAGATTTCAGTGATTTTCTCGGTGGTATCGCGGGCGGTGTAGCCAGCGGCGAACGCATTCCGCTGGTCGTCTATCGCGTTTACGTTTCCGACGGCCACGAGGAAATGGTTCGCGGCGGGCACATCGAAGGCCTGCAGCTGCGCGCCATCCGCAATATTCTGGGCATCGGCGACGATGAAACCGTGTTCTCCTACATGCAAAATACCGCCGGTGGCTTCGCCGGCACCGCGCTGGGCGCCTTCGGCGGAGCCCAAGGCGGCATCCCCAGCACGGTAGTCACTCCGTCGTTACTGCTCGATGAAATCGAATTCCGCGGCTTCCACGGCGAACCTCGCCGCCTCCCGCTGGTCCCAGCTCCGCCGCTGAAGTAAATCGCGGCACAGGCAGTCTTGCCCGTCCTCCATCTTTCGTGCGTCAACCTGAACCCGCGAGAGCGGGTGAAGCCTGCCCGCCGCAGGCAGGGATCCCTGGTCGCTTTCTGAGCGGCAGGACTCACGGCGCCGGCGCTGAATGCGTTAGTCGCGCGCTGGCGCGGTACGCAAGGACTGCCCCGTTCGCTCTAGTATAGGACCGGGCTGGATTTATCGACATGTTTTGTGATGGTCAACAGCGGCTTGGTTGCTTCCAGCTTCTTGGTCTTCCTGAGCTTCTTTGATGCCTTTTTTTTCGCAGCCATGGTATTTCCCCTTTGTTCGGATTGCCGCCACCGGCGGTTACGACGTTATATGCAAAACCGTTTCCAAATGTCCAGCCCAACCACACCGCTGCTCATCCCGTGCGAATTGTGCAGGATGCCACGTCTGAATGCACTCGACGCCTCCGTGTCGGCCGAAAAATCATGCTGAATAATTCAACATCGCTTGAAAAATTCAACCCGCAGCGCGCATGCGCATCGGAAGTTCCTGATTCGCTGCCTGACGGCACATCTTCGTACCACGCCGAATCCGCTCGTTGATATGAGTCTCGGCCACAAATTGATGCGCCGGAGTATAATCGCGCGGACAAATGGCCCTCACTCTCGGTACCAAACTCGGTCCTTACCAAATTGAATCACTCCTGGGCGCAGGCGGCATGGGCGAAGTGTATCGCGCGCGCGATACGCGGCTGAACCGCACGGTCGCCCTCAAAATCCTCACCCAAGGCTTATCCGACAAGCCGGAAGTTCGCCAGCGATTTGAGCGTGAGGCGCGCGCCGTTTCCAGCCTCAGCCATCCGCACATCTGCGTGCTCTACGACATCGGCAATCAAGACGGCATCGAGTACCTAGTGATGGAATATCTGGAGGGCGAGTCGCTGGCCGCACGAATTGCGAAGGGCTCGCTCACAACCTCCGAACTGCTGCGCTACGCATCGCAGATCGCTGATGCTTTGGATAAGGCCCATCGCCAAGGAATCGTCCATCGCGACCTGAAACCCGCCAACGTGATGCTCACTAAGACCGGCGCGAAGCTCCTCGATTTCGGCCTCGCGAAGGACGAGAAAATCCTGCAGGGTGACCCGGACTCTTCACCCACCATGAGCCGCCCGCTCACCAGGCAGGGCTCGATCGTCGGCACCATCCAATACATGTCGCCCGAACAACTGGAAGGAAAACCAGCCGACGCGCGCAGCGACATTTTTTCCTTCGGCACCATGCTCTATGAAATGGCCACCGGTAGGAAGGCCTTCGAGGCCAAGAGCCACGCCAGCCTGATCGCCGCAATCCTGAAGGAAGAGCCTAGGCCCATGCGCGAATTGCAGCCGATGTCGCCGCCGGCGCTCGAGCACATCGTCAAAGCGTGCATTGCGAAAGACTCCGATGAACGCCCGCAGAACGCCCACGACCTGAAGCTGCAACTCGAGTGGACGCGCGAATCGAGCGGAATTTCGCAGTCGCAGTTCGCGCAGCCCTCGCAAACAGCGCCGGAACTCGAAGTATCCTCGTCCCGCCGCAGAACCGTGCGCATCATCCTGGCCTCCGCCGTCTGCACGCTTCTCGTTGCCGGCGCTCTTGCTTATTTTTTCCGTCCGCAGCCCGCGCCAGCAGAGCATCTCGAATTCTCCATCCCTCTCCAAAATGAGATGAGTCATTTGGCGCTTTCCGCCGATGGCCGCATGCTGGCGTTTGTCTCGCCGGATCCAGTCTCCGGCGCCAACATGGTGAGCGTGCAGCGCGTGGGTTCTTTGGGAATAACCGTTCTGCCGGGCACCGAAGGCGCCAGTTATCCGTTCTGGTCGCCCGATAACGCCTATGTGGGATTTTTCGCCGATGGCAAATTAAAAAAAGTCGCTGTTTCCGGCGGAGCTCCGCAAGTGCTGGCCACTGCCAGCAGCGGCCGGGGCGGCGCCTGGGGACGTCGCGGCGTCATTGTCTTCTCGCCCCAGGCGTCCGGGTGGTTATGGAAAATCAATGCGGATGGCAGCAATCTCGCTTCACTCACCGAAAAGATATTCGACGGCGCAAAAATAGTTTCGCACCGCTGGCCAGTCTTTTTGCCCGACGGCGAACACCTGCTTTTCGTCGCCCTGACTTTCACGAACAACGGCGCGGACGACGATAACAGAGGGGTCTACCTCACTGCACTCTCGGGCCCGGCGAAACGGGTGGCGCCTTTAGCCCTTTCGAACCCAGGCTACGCAAACGGTTACTTGTTTTATCTAGATGGCAAGAAGTCGCTGCGCGCGGTCCCCCTGGACGCCGACAAAGGAACGGTAGCTGGCGATTCCGTGGTCATTGCCGATCAGGTCGGTTTCTAGCCGTCCATCTTCTGGGGCGCGTTCTCGGTGGCAGAGAATGGCACCATCGTTTACAACCCGACGGTCGGGGCCGCGCTCTCGGCCTTGACCTGGTACGACCGCGCCGGGAAAGAACTGAGCCGCGTCGGCGATGTAGGAGTTTTCTCCAACCCCACCTTGTCGCCCGACGATACCCGGCTGGCCATAGACGTCGCGGACGCCAAAGCGAACAGCGTCAATATTTGGCTGAACGATCTAAAACGCGACACCAATTCGCGTTTTACTTTTGATGCGGCCGAAGACGTGGGCGGTGTATGGTCGCGTGACGGTTCCTTGATCGCCTATCGCTCTTTGCAAGCGAGCGATACAAATATTCTGCTGAAACAGACGCAAGGTTTGCAGCCCGCTAAGGCCATCGTCTCTGTCAAAGAGAGTGCGCGCACGTCCGATGACATCGATGCGAACTCCTGGTCGCTCGACGATAAGCAACTCCTCTGCACCTTGCAGCCCGCCGCGGGAGGATCCCAGCTGGTGCTGCTTTCCTCCGCGGGTGGCAAAATCACGCCATTTCTCGCGACCAAGTCGAGTGACACAAACGGCCAGATTTCTCCGGATGGCAAGTGGGTAGCCTATGCGTCGAATGAGTCGGGCGACTGGGAGATTTACGTCACCACCTTTCCCACGGCCGCAGGGAAGTGGCAGGTTTCCCGAGGCGGCGGCACCGAACCTCGTTGGCGCGGCGATGGCAAAGAAATTTTCTACATCGGGGCGGGGAGCACACTGACGGCGGTGCCGGTCAGCAGTGAGAGATCTTTCGCCGCCGGCAACCCCACGCCATTGTTCCGGGCGCAGTTGCGTGCCCAGGTTTCTTCCACCGATCAGTTCTCCTACGATGCAACCAAGGACGGCCAGCGATTCCTGGTAAACCGCTATGCCAAGCCCGCGCAGGTCGCTCCATTGCACATCATCCTAAACGCCACCGCTGCCGCGACCAAGTAAACGCCGCAGCCGAGATACCAATCCAAGGGGAGAGAGTGCAATGAGAAAAAAATCGACAAACAAACCGCTGGCGCGCAAAGGGTCCCGCCCTGCCGGTGCCGAGCAGCGCCTGAAGGAACTCGGCATCACGCTTCCCACTCCGCCTGAACCATTCGGCGTTTATGCCGAGGCGGTGCAAACCGGCAATCTGCTTTTTCTCACCGGGATGCTACCGACCGAAGGGCGCGCGGCAAAATTCATCGGGCGTGTTGGAGCGGAGTTGGACGTGGAAGCGGGGCGCCAATCCGCTCATCTCGCGGCGCTCAACGGCCTTGCTGTCGCGCATGAGTATTTGGGATCGCTCGACAAAGTGAGGCGGGTCGTCCGCCTCGGCGTGGCGGTGGCGACTGCAGGAGATTTCCGCGAGCAGCCGAAAGTCGCGGACGGCGCTTCGCAGTTGCTGCAAGACGTCTTCGGAAAAGAAAAGAACCCGAGCCGCATGGTGTATGGCGTCGCCAGCCTTCCGCTCGGCACCCCGGTCGAGGTCGAACTCATTTTCGAAGTCGCATAACCGGACCTCTTCTTCGGTAGTCCGCGATAATTCCGATGAACGTCAACAGCTAGCTGATCGTGCTTTCGGTCTGGGCGTGCTCCGCGCTCTCCTCCATTTTCAGGTTTCCCTGCTCGGTGGCTGCGTATATAGGGCGAGCGGCTCGCAAGGGCCTCGCGCGATATACGCAGTGAATCTGTATGTTTTGACAATATCCATTCCCCGCTGCCTGAGACAACATCGCAACCGCTTGAAGCATTCTTGGGACCAACGCGTTCATTTCCATGAGTGCAAAAGGAGAGACAACATGCTTCTAATGTGCGTACGCATCTCGCGGGCGAGCTGCCGCCAAAGTTTGGTTGCCCTGGCATTCTGGCTGCTGCTGAGCGGAGTCGTGGCGGCTCAAAGCCAATCTACCGTGACGGCCGTTCCGGAACTGTCGCCGCCGACCGCGATTGCAATGCCATTGAGGGTCACATTCCCGCTGGTTCCCGGAGTCAAAGCCGACAATGCGGTGCCATCGACGAGCAGTCGTAGCACGCAGGGCCATAGCGGCGGAGCCGCGACTGCGGCGAACACGGACAATGCGGCAGCAGGAGTGCGCCGCATCACGCTAGAAGAAGCACAGGAGGCGGCAGCGGCTGCGAACAATCCAATGATCCGGCTCGGCCAGTTAAGCGTAGAAGTCGCAAAAGAGCACCGGCTAGGGGTGCAGGGGCTTTACTTTCCGAACGTCGGCACGCAATTTGCCAACCTTCACCTCAACAAGGAGACGGGCCAGGTGCTGTCGGTGCAACGTCCTCTCCCTGGAATGCCCCCCGTGGAAATAGCCGTGAACGTTTTCGCCAAGAATCAGACGATTTTCAACGTCGCTGCGGTTCAACCGGTGACACCGCTTCTTTCCGTCTACCAACTCGTGAAAATCGCGCGAGCGGACGAAAATATCGCCAAAGCAAAAGCAGGCTTGCCGGTGGCGGAAGTAGCTGCCCAGGTAGAAAAGAATTACTTCGATTTGCTGGTTGCCGAACGGGAACTGGCCAGCGCGGAAGCAGACGCGAAGAAGGTCCAGACCAAATGGCTGACGGCTAGCAATTCGGGGACGCCGATCACATCGCCGGAACAAGAGACGGAGATGCTCGGGGCCCAAAAGGCAGTCATGCTGTCGAGCGGCAAGGTGAAGGAGCTGACCGCGTCACTCATTAACATGCTTCGTCTGCCGGAAGGAACAACGTTGGAACTCGTACCGCCCGAACCGCTGGTAGAAGAGGCATCGCTGATTGAAGCCACCGAGAAAGCGACCGCCGCAAATCCGGAGGTGATCGAGGCAGAGCAAACCGCGGTGAAGGCGCACGCGGGTTTAACACTCACAAAATTGCAGTACGTTCCAACGGTCGCAATCGCCGGTGGTTACTCCAACCAAAACGCGATCAGCAACCTTCTTCTGCCCAAGGATTTCAGCTATATCGGTGTCATAGCCACGTACACCCTTTTTGATGGGTTCAAGCGCGAGCATGGGGTGAAAGAGGTCAAGGCGCAAGCCGAGATGGCCGACATTGCGGTGCAACTGACGAAGGCCAAGGTGGCGGCGGGAGTGAAGAGCAGCTATTTCGAACTGGACCGTTCGCGTCAACTCTATCAATTGGCGCGCCGTATGGTGTCCTCGGCCGGCGTGGTAAACGCGAGCTACAAATCAGGCGACCCGGATGTTGCATCGGCGCAGGCAAGAATGGAAGCAGACATGTTTCGGGCCGAGCTCGAATATCGTCGAGCGTACGCCAAACTGAAGAGCCTCACGGGAGCTCGATAGCAGAATTCGGACCTGACAATCGTCGCAAGGCGCAAAGCTTCTTTAACCTCGAGCGGAGCCACTCGCGGGAGACGATTTTCCGCAGGTCGCCAGCGTGGCTTTGCCTCCCATACCAGTTACAAAGGCCTGCTGCACGCGGTTAAAACTGCGTCCGCGCAGCACAGCGGTGACGATCGTTCGAGTAGCCTGAGGGTCATTGATGCGCACGTAACGGCAGGCAACGTTGCGGTCAATGGCCATTTCAGGGACGAGCGAGACGCCGACACCGGCCGCGACCATTCCCAGGAGACTGCTGAACTGTCCGCTTTCAAACGCAATATGGGGAGTAATGCGGGCGCGTGTGCAGGTGTCAATACTGAGATCGCGGAAACAGTGGCCGTCGCGCAACATAACGAACGATTCTCCGCGGAGGTCTTTTAGGGCGAGCGATTTTGCGGAGGCTCGCGGATGGTCTTTGCTCAACGCCGCGAAGAGCGGCTCGGTTCGGATGGGGAATAACTCCAGTTCCTTGTGGCGTAGCGGGAGTGCCAGAATCGCCACATCGATCGACAGGTCACGCAAACCTTCTACCAAGACGGAAGTCGTTTCTTCAACGATGCGCAGCTTCGCGTCGGGGTATCGCTTAGCGAAACGGGCTGCATAACTTGGTATCAGATAGGGCGCGACAGTTGGAATCACACCGACGGCGACACTGCCGCGAAGGTCCGTACTCTGATCGGTCGCACTGGATCGCGCTGCCTCCATCTGCTCCAAAATCGTGCGCGCGCGAGGAATGAAAGCGCGCCCGGCCTCGGTGAGGCGAATGCTGCGACCGAGGCGGTCGAAGAGCTTGGTACCCAGTTCTTCCTCGAGTTTTAGCACCTGCTGTGAGAGCGAGGGCTGGGCAATCTGGCAGCGCTCGGCAGCGCGGCTGAAGTTGCCGGTGTCCGCGATGGCGCAAACATAACGCAGCTGGTGAAATTCCATAGGGTATGCCTATACCTAAAATGGGAGTTTGGTATTGGAACTATCTCCCCTTTAGATGTTAATTTAAGTTCGTCGAAATCGCAGCATGGATTTCGACGGACTTATTCGGCTGAATTTAAATGTCTGAAGGAGAGTACGCATGGCTTCCGAAGCGAAGTGCCCGTTCCATCATGGCAGCAGCGCAAACCCAACAAACCGTGAGTGGTGGCCGAACCAATTGAATCTGAATCTGCTGGCTCAGCACTCCTCGCTGTCCGATCCGATGGGCAAGAATTTTAATTACGCGGAAGAGTTCAAGAGCCTGGACTACAACGCGCTGAAGCAGGATCTTGCGGCGTTGATGACGGATTCGCAGGATTGGTGGCCGGCCGACTTCGGTCACTACGGTCCGCTATTTATTCGCATGGCGTGGCACAGCGCCGGAACCTACCGCATTGGCGACGGTCGTGGAGGCGGCGGGCGAGGTCAGCAGCGTTTCGCGCCACTGAACAGCTGGCCGGACAATGTGAACCTGGATCGAGCGCGGCGGCTGCTGTGGCCAATCAAACAAAAATATGGCAAGAAAATTTCCTGGGCCGATCTGATGATCCTGGCGGGCAACGTCGCGCTGGAAACGATGGGCTTCAAGACTTTCGGGTTTGCCGGCGGACGCCCGGACGTGTGGGAACCGGACCTGGACGTCAACTGGGGACTGGAAACGACGTGGATGGGGACGGAGAAACGATATTCGGGTGATCGCGATCTGGCAAACCCGCTGGGTGCTACGACGATGGGGTTGATTTATGTGAACCCCGAGGGACCAGAAGGCAAGCCGGATTTTATGGCGGCAGCGAAGGATATCCGCGAGACTTTCGGGCGCATGGCGATGAACGACGAAGAAACCGTCGCTTTGATCGCAGGTGGTCACACCTTTGGGAAAACCCACGGAGCCGGTCCCGGCGCCCACCTGGGTAAAGAGCCGGAGGGCTCGCCGATTGAGGAGCAGGGCCTGGGCTGGTCGAGTGCGTACGCCACTGGTATCGCTGGTGACGCGATCACGAGCGGCCTGGAAGTCACCTGGAGCAGCACGCCAACGAAATGGAGTAACAGTTTTTTCGAACACTTGTTCAAGTACGAGTGGGAACTTACCAAGAGCCCGGGCGGCGCGCACCAGTGGAAGCCGAAAGGCAATGCAGACGCTGGTTCGGTCCCGGACGCACATGATCCATCGAAGCGTCACGAGCCGGCGATGCTCACCACCGATCTCTCTTTGCGCTTTGATCCCGTCTACGAAAAAATCTCGCGGCGCTTCTACGAGAATCCAGCTTTGTTTGCCGATGCGTTCGCGCGGGCGTGGTTCAAGCTGACGCATCGCGACATGGGACCACGAGCGCGCTACCTTGGACCGGAAGTTCCGAAGGAAGAATTGCTCTGGCAGGACCCCATCCCGGCAGTAAATCATGCATTGGTTGATGCCAAGGATGTCGCTGCACTGAAGGCGAAAATTTTGGCGTCGGGGCTCACGGTTTCGCAATTGGTTTCGACCGCTTGGGCGTCCGCGTCCACCTACCGCGGGTCCGATAAGCGGGGTGGCGCAAACGGCGCGCGCATACGTCTTAGCCCGCAGAAAGATTGGAAGGTCAATCAGCCCGAACAGCTGCAGAAAGTGCTGAAGGTGCTGGAAAAAATTCAGAGTGACTTCAACGGCTCGCAATCCGGCGGCAAGAAAATCTCGCTGGCCGATTTGATCGTGCTGGCCGGTTGTGCTGGTGTGGAGCTGGCCGCGAAAAATGCGGGCGTCACCGTGAGCGTTCCGTTCGCACCAGGGCGCACGGACGCTTCGCAGGAGCAGACCGACGTGCAATCTTTCGCGGTGCTTGAGCCGGTCGCCGACGGCTTCCGCTCTTACTTCAATCGCAACTCCGAGGCATCAGCCGAAGTGGAGCTTCTGGATAAGGCACAACTGCTGACGCTCACAGCGCCGGAGCTGACGGTGCTTATTGGTGGAATGCGCGTGCTGAATACCAACTTCGGGCAGACCAAGTTTGGCGTGTTCAGCAAGAAGCCGGAGACGTTAACCAACGACTTCTTCATCAAGCTGCTGGATATGAATACGGCGTGGAAAGCCGTCTCCGATGCGAACAACACGTTCGAAGGACGCGATCGTAAGACCGGCGAAGTGCGTTGGACGGCAACGCGAGCCGATCTGATCTTCGGTTCGAACGCACAACTTCGGGCTTTGTCAGAGGTGTACGGAAGCTCGGACGCGCACACGAAGTTCGTCCAGGACTTCGTTGCAGCTTGGACCAAAGTGATGAACCTGGATCGCTTTGACCTGGCCGCGGCCCGGCGCGCGGCGTGAGGGCAACGAATCGGCGAACCCGTCCAGTCTAGTTTTCGGTGCGCGCGTTAATCAACACGATCTGCGAAAGGAAATCTCGGCCTATTTGCGGTTGTACTGGAGCTTCGGGTACCAGTCGGTACCGCGACCTTCCGGCGTCAAATCCAGCATCAGCCAAAGAGGGTCGAAGTCTGGAGCACCGCGCGGGTCTTGGCCGGGGTCGGCCATCGCACCGCTCATTTCGCCGCTGTAGTAGTGGAAAATCTTTCCGTTATGTCGGGTGAAAACGCCAAAGCCGGGCACGTCGGCGTCGTCCGGATGGACATAGGTGCGGGTGTAGTCGCCGGACATGTCGGAGACAAACGGAAGATTCGTGAAGCCCCGCTGTTTCTTGTAATCCAGCAGCCGATCGATGGGCGAGCGTGCCGTTACGGCGATCGCTGACCGCTCGCGCAAATTGACAGCAGTGCCATTCCATGAACTCAAAAACGATGTGCACATCGGACACGGCGCTTTGCGCTCTGGACCGTACATCATGCTGTAAACCATCAGTGTGTGTTTGTCGCCGAACAGGCTGGAGAAGCGAATCGGACCAGTCTCAGAGTTGAGCGCGAAGTCATGCGGGACCTCGCCACCATGAGGTAGCGCGCGCCGCTGCGCTGCGACGCGCTCGACGTGGCGGCGCAGTTCTATTTCTTCCACCAGAAGCTCATTTCTGGCGCTGCGGTATTCCGCACTCTCATTCGGAAAATGAGCGGTATTGGTGGCGACAAGCTCCCGAGCGGGTGAAAGCGTTTGCGTGACGGGCATATTGCCTCCAAATCACATCCTAACGCCATTTTGAGTTGCGCGAAAACCGTTGGGCAGCTTGCATCCATGCGTGAAGCGCTTTCGAACAAGAGCAAGCGCAAAGGCTTGGACCCGGATTCGTAACGGCGGGCGCGCTTACCACGCGGGATGTTTTACGTCTGCTAGCCTATGAGAGAAGCTCTGATCAAAAAAACAAACTACACGAGCCGTCGTCCAAGGACGTTGCAGATATTCGAGCGGTTATTGAGAGATAGGCTGAAGCCGTTCACGAAGGGAATAAGGAGGGGATTCGAGCCGACCATGACTCCGAGATCTTGCTGTTCGATGTGCCGGCTCCATTGGTGTCGCGTGGGCTGGAAGCCTACATGGCGAGCTGGGAAAAAGTTCTTGTCCCGGTCCGAGCAGCCAGTCGCGTTTGACTTTCGAGACGTAGAGATCACTGCGGGGAAAGACATGGCGTTCGCCTCGGCCATTGGAGGGCGCGCGGGCGTCGGCCGGAACCGCAAGCGGGAAGAGCTAGAATTTCGATTGACCGCGTGTCTGCGAAAAAATGCTGGTCGGTGGCGCGTTATGCATAAGCATCATTCGCTGCCCGCGGAGTAGCAAGGGTCTGCGCCATGCCGCGCATTGCTCGCTTTCTACGACTTGAGCTATGAGACACTTTGCGCGTGAAAAGCTCAGTCTCCAGATGGATAACCGTCGGCTGGATGCTCGTCCGGGTGAGGTTCGCCATATTGTTTGTGCTTTGGTGTGTTTTACATTTGAGGTTGCTGGATCGTGTTTTCGGTTTCGGACTGCCTTACGTCCTGAGGATTCCGGGATCACTCATGATCGCATTGGGAAGCGGTTTGGTTTTGTGGTGCGCTGGAATTCTGGCGAATGTTGGAATCTTTGAATCTGCAGGGATCCGCACGTTTCCACGCGAGTTCGTCGCGATTGGACCTTTTCGCTACATTAGAAATCCGATGTCATTCGGGGCAACGGCTCTGTTTGTGGGGGTTGGGCTGTGGTTGCGCTCCGTTCAAATTTTACTATTTTCAGCGCTTCTATTTCTGATATTTCACTTCGTCGCGATACGCATCGAGCAACCCGGCCTGAAAAGGCGTTTCGGTAGCAGCTACTCGGCGTACAAACAAACCGTGGGAAGGTGGATTCCGAAAGTCGGGAGATCGAGGAACGAACAAGCCCTGGGCGAGTCGGCCAACTCTCGGCAGGTCGCGCTACGGGATGCGTGGCGTAGCTTCTTTCTGCTCACGGGCGCATCTGGCGGGGATTTTTATTGTCAATGGTGTAGCAGGTCTCTTCGGACTTCGCTTTTCCCTTTTTGTCGGTGGTCGTGTACGGAACGCAGATGACGCCTAAGCCCTCCGCCGTGGTGATGTAGTCCCGATAGTTGAAGTGGGTATTCGTCTCTCGAACGAGGCTCTCAAGCACCGCTGGCGCGAATGCGTCATGCTGTTTGTCGATAAACCGCGAAGCGAAATACATCGGACCATCCGGCGCTAACCTGACATACGTCAGGTAAGAGACGGGGTTGTCCGTGCAACTCAGCTTTCCCGCATCAGCGTCACAAGCCCACTCGTAGTGCCCGCCGATGGAATCGACGCGCTGGGTGTACACGTAGTGAGTCGGCACGGCAATCGCGGTCCCCTGTTTGTCGTAGGTTTTGGCTGCTGAATCGTGCTTCCTCGCCAGGGCGGTAATCGTCAACGAGGCAACAAGTGCGAAGATAACTGCGACCTTTCTCATGACATCACCTTTGTTGCGGAGGATTGGTTTGTAGGCGGCACTACTCAAGGATTTCCAGCACGAACCGTTTCCGCTCTTTCATTCCCATCGCGCCCAGTAGAGTGCGGATCGATTGAGCCGTGCGTCCCTGTCGCCCAATTACTTTTCCGAGATCGTCGGGATGGACCCGCAACTCGAACACGGTCACTTGTTTGCCTTCGACCACACGGACGTGAACATCGTCTGAGTTGTCCACCAGCCCCATTGCAATCGCCTCTATTAGTTCCTTCAATGGTGTACCTCCGTACGCACGCCAATACGCGCTTTCCTTTTTAGCAGAATCGTCGGGCATGTGATTCAGGCTGACGGACCGGAGTGTGGCCGCAAACTCATAGAATCGGCTTTGGCTCGGTCGGCCTAACGACGTCCAGAAGTGATTTCAGTTCTTTCACCAACTCGCGGACTCTTTGTTCCTCGCCCAAAGGGATTTGCACCAAGCGGATCTTGATCGCCAGGTCTTTCAACGTCTCCGAGAGGTCATCTAATGGCATCCCATTCCTCCAGTTCTTTCTCAGCGGCATCCCGTGCCAGCGAGAAGTGAGGTCTGAAATTGGTCACCGCGCGACAGAGCACAAACTGTCGCGCGATTGTCTTGCTTATGCGGAAGCTTCCCTAGTTCTTCCCCGATACGGGGAAGCAATCAGGAGTGGTGAACTTCTGAAGGAGGAGCACGTCCGGAGTGCGACGTCAGGAAGCAATCAAGAGGAAATCCTGCACTCAAAATGAAGATCAAACTTGCTGGCGATTGGTCAAAATCTGCATCCTTTTCGACCGGGCAAACGCCAGCGCCCGGTGGTGGCGATATGCCAAGAGCATCGGTCGCCACATTCGACGCGGAAACTAAATTTGTCTCGCATGAGTTGAATGCTCCAGGAAATGCAGCGACTTGCGCTCTTGAAAAACTGCCGTGGCCGTCGTTAAGAAATATGGCCACCGGTTGATTGCGCCATGCGGTGGAGACAACCAGGTCGATCGCGTCATCTCCATCGACGTCCCGCGCTTCGATCAGGAGGCCGCCCACCGGCGCAACAAGCTGAATCGATTGTCGTCCGACCTCCGAAAGGAATATTTGAATCGAGTAGTCGGAATTGCCAGGCCTGTTTTGTCCAGCCTGAACTCTGGCGAAATCTGGACGACGGTCGCCGTCGAAGTCGGCGATCGCAAAAGTTAAGCCGGGTCCAAGCAGGCCATCCGGCGGATTTTCAGCATATGCCCGCGCCGCCGTCCCGCCGTAGACAAGTCCAAAAAACAGAAATGAAATTGCAAACCGCAACAACGGGCGCGGTCTCTTTGCAAACCGATCCCTCACCTTGGGGGGAACGCCAAGCTTGCGAGCGAGGTTGGACATGACTCTTATCGTTACCTTCTTCCGCTTGACGATACCACTCGTTAATCCTCTTAGCGAACGAGAAATTCCGCCGTCCTCACACTGTGAACAGATGACGTTGCCGCGAAAGGATTCTTCGCCAAGAGCTCATTTCGTAGCTGTATGCATCGAGGGCAGGTCGCGCTACGGGATATGTGGGGTAACGGGGAAACGCTGCGGAGTGCGGAATGGCCGGAAGCAGGCACGAAGCGCTTCTGCGAGCAATTGAGGTTCTTCGATGGCGGCGAAATGGCCTCCGCGTGGCATTTCGGTCCACCGTTTCACGTTAAAACAGCGCTCCACCGATTCGCGCGGCGCGCGGCTGATATCTTTCGGAAAAAGTGCAAAGGCCGCCGGCACTTTCGATGACCCTGCCAGTTTCTTGACCCCTACTTTTATCCACGTGAGTGCGCCCGCGTTGGCATAATCATAGTAGAAGAGGAAAGATGGGCCGATTGCTTGGGTAATCCAGTAGATCATGATGTGGTTCAACAACTCGTCCTTGGTGAATCGCGATTCGACCTCACCATTGCAATCGCTCCACGTGCGGAACTTTTCGACGAGCCATGCGGCCAGTCCGGCGGGCGAATCGTTCAGCCCCTGCGCAAGGCTTTGCGGCTTGGTGGACTGAATCAACGCTTAAGCTGCTTCCTTGTGCATCCACTGTTCATTCTCTTTGCACAACTTTTCTTCGTCTGGAGATAGCTTGTCGCGTTTTTGGAAAAAGTGTCCGAGAGGAACGGCGGTCAGGTGAATGGCCACCACGGAGTCCGTTTGGCTGCGTGCCGATTGTTCGGTGACTGTGCTGCCCCAGTCGCCTCCATGCGCTCCAAATTTTTGGTAGCCCAGTTTGTCGGTCATCAACTGGGCCCAAAGGTCGTTCGCTCGAAAAACCATACCGCTATTTCCGGGCTTATCTGAGAAACCGTATCCAGGCAGATCGGGCACTACGACGTCGAAGGAATCCTCGGCGCGTCCGCCGAAGGACTCGGGGTCGGTAAGCATGGGAATTATTTTCGCGAAGCGACAAAACGAATCGGGATAGCCGTGCGTTAGAATCAGCGGAAACGGACGCGGCCTCTTCCCGCGCTCGTGAATAAAATGAATGCCGACCCCATCCGCCGCTGTTTTGCAGTGAGCGAATTGGTTGAGAGCCGCCTCTTGTTTTCGCCAGTCGTAGGTGTTCTGCCAATAGGCGACGAGATTCTTCAGGTACGTAATGTCCGTTCCCGGGTCCCACTCGGATCCCGCGATCTGATACGTCCAGCGGGTATGCATCAGCCGGTCGCGTAAATCGTTGAGGACTTCGTCAGCCGTGTTGACCTGGAATCGACTGATAGAATTCGTCGCCATGTTATTCCTCGTCAGCACCGCGCCAATGCGTCGTCGGCTGCTAAAGCCCGAGGCTAGGTTGAGTGAAACTGAAAGGACAATACGTGAAATACCAGAAATACCAGAAAGTTGAAGTGATTACCGGCACGCGCCAGCGGACTATTTAAGAAACACCACAGCCGGATGCTCGGCGTCGGGGATGGCGGTATACTGTCGCAGCCCGGCTGGCCAAGATGCACAAAGCACGCCCTCTGCCCTTTCGCATTGTCATTCGCGACGCGTTCCGCATGCGCTGCCCGTACTGTCAGCAGGGACGCCTGCTCGCTCGCTGGCCCAATAAAATCTTTCCGGAGTGTTCGCGGTGCGGCCTTTCTTTCTTCCGCGAGCAAGGCTATTACATCGGGGGGATGATCATCACGTATGGCCTCACGCTCGGAATCGTCATCCCCCTATTTCTCGTCTCCCTTCTGCTGCCCGACTTGAAAACTGTCTCCGACAACGCTCGCTTCGCGCTCTGGGTGCTCTTCGGCGTCCCGCTCTCGTTCCTGTTGATGCCTTTCGCCTACAGCTTATGGCTTCATCTCGATTTTTGGCTCGAACCTTGGAAGCCGCCGCAGCGGTCCTAGTTCTCCGCAAATCGCCGCATCGTGATCTGCAGAAATGCATGGTTCGATGCGCGGCCAAATCAGCGTCACAGCGTATAATCCCGCGATGGCTTCTGACGCGCTCGATCGCGCAACCCGGGAGAAAAATCTGGCGGCGCTGGCTTCGGTGGGCTCGGCTGTTCTGCTGGTTTCGCTCAAGATATTTCTAGTGGTGCGCACCGGCAGCTTGGGCGTTTTGTCGGAAGCGCTGCATTCCATTCTGGATCTGGTGGCCGCGGTCATCACGTTTCTTTCGGTGCGTGTGGCGGATAAGCCCGCCGACGCGGATCACCTCTACGGCCACGGCAAAGTGGAAAGCTTTTCCGCATTCGTCGAGACCGCGCTGCTGCTTTTCACCGCTGTGTACATCATCTGGGAGGCTTTTCAGCGTCTGCTCTTCCACACCGCGCACATGCGTCCCAGCTTGCAGGCGATCTTGATCCTGGCCTTGTGCATGGGCATCGATTTCGTCCGCGCGCGCGCTTTGAATCGCGTCGCTCAGAAATATCCCAGCGAAGCGCTGGAAGCAGACGCACTGCATTTTTCCACCGACGTCTGGAGCACCTTCGTCGTCATTCTGGGCATTTCCGGCGCCTGGTTTGGCGCGCGCTACGGAATTGCCTGGCTGGACATGCTGGACGCGGTCGCAGCGCTCGGCGTCGCAGGCGTGATTATCTGGATTGGCTCACGGTTGGGGAAACGCACTGCCGACGCGCTGCTGGACGTTGCGCCGCATGGCTTGCGCGAACGCATCGAATCCGCTGTGGACAAGACCGAGGGCGTTCTGCAGTCCGAACGCGTGCGCGTGCGCCGCGCCGGCCAGCGCTATTTCGTGGACGTGACCATCAGCGTGCCGCGCACCGCCAGCTTGGAGCAGGCGCACGCCGCCAGCAATGCCGTGGAAAAACGCATCGCGCAGATTGTTCCGGCGGACGTGGTGGTGCACGTGGAGCCGCGCGCCAAGACCGACGAAAATCTCTTCGAAACCATTCGCGCCATCGCGCAGCGCCGCGGCCTCGCTGTACATGAGCTTTCCGCGCACCAGTTCGATCATCGCCTCTTCATCGAGCTGCATCTGGAAGTGGACGAAGGCGCCAGCCTGCGCGAAGCGCACCGCCGCGCCTCCGAACTGGAGGAGGACATACTGAAGGAAACCGATCCGCGAGCGCTGGTGAATATTCACATCGAGCCGCTGGGCGTGAGAATTGGCGGCGCTGAGGAGATGAAAGAACTTTCGCGCACCGTGCAGGAATTTCTGAATTCACTGCAGTCGGAATATCACGAGCTCACTGACTGCCACGAAGTGCACGTGCGCAGCGTGGATCACAAGATCCTGGTCTCCTGCCACTGCGCCATGGACGGCAGCCTGCCCATCACCGAGGTCCATGACATCACCGCGGCCCTGGAAGACCGCGTGAAAGAACGCTTCCCGCAAATTTTCCGCCTGACGATTCATCCCGAGCCGGTCGAAGAAAGCTAGCGCAGCAGAAGTTCCATCGTTTGCGGGAACGAGTCGACTTGATTCCGCCTCCAGCGAATTAATCCAAGCACGCAGAAAGACGCCCATAAAATACCGGTTACCCCGATATTCATCCCCCCAGGCTCAAAGGCTATGAACGCTCCAAGAAGACCGAGGGACGCCGTCATTGCTATCGTTAGAGAATTCATGATTCGCTTCCGTTTGCTGAATACGCGGTTCGCGGGAGCCAATCGATAGCCCATCTGCCCTTCCAGCAACCAGCCAATCCAGTACCATTGCAGAAAGCCAGCGAGCGCGGCGACCCCCAGGCAGAAGATTCCAATCTCCCTGCCATAAATTGGATAGACCTGATTGAGATAAACTCCCGAAATCAGTATGGGGGCTGCCACCGCGATGGCCGGTAAATACATTGCTTTGACGAATTCTGTCACCAGCGGTGGCGAAGCAAAATCTACTTCTCCCCACCCGATTCCGTCTTCGCCTCTGTCTCTAGCGCAGGAGTCCTGCCAGCTGGGAATAAGCAACAGCAGTGCCGCGACGGCAAAACTTGCAATCGGAAAAATGTATCGGAATGGTATGCATCTCATTCTGTAATGATCAGCCTCTTGCGTCTATTAGACACCGAGACAGTCGTCGGAGTTCCTAGGTCGTCATTGCGAAGGAGCCTGCGCGGAACCGCGAGACCAAACTTGCGCAGCAAGTGCGACCACTGCGGGAAAACATTCTAGCACGTAGCGAGGCTCCGGCGTTTCCACGAACTTCACGAAAAATAGCGTGCGCACGATGCAGAGCAAGATCAGCAGCGCCCATCCGGGACGCCGCCGCGCCAGCCACGTACCGGCGAGCGCCAACGCGATATAGATGATGTTCACGACGCTCAGCCCCAGCGTCACCAGAAAATCCGGCCGATCGTCCTGCCACTCTTCGCGGAGCGGCCACAGGTGCCCCGACGAAGGCAGCAGCTCGACGCGCGGCGTGAACCACAACGTGAAAGTGCGCAGCAGCGGAATCTTCACATAGGTCCGCAAAGGATGCCGCTCCGTGCGTTCGCGCGCTATCTCGCGGAATTCCTGGTCCAGCGGAGGATCGATCGTCAGCGCTTCGTTGTATTCATCGAGCAAGTCCGCCATGCGCTCTTTCTCGTCCTGAGAATCGAACGCATACGCCGGAAGCTCATCAATCGCGATCTCTTCTTCGTTCACTTTCCATTGCGTCAGGTACACGTCGCGGAAGCGCCACATCCAGGTGTTCGTCCACGCCGTGAATCCCAGCGGAGTATATTCACCCGGCAACTCGCTGTAGCGTGGCGCGAGGAACTGCACGTCGTGCAACGTGCGCCAATTGCGCGCGGCCCACGGTACCAGCGGAATCAGCAGTCCCAGCGCCATCAGCAGTCCAGCGCGAACCAGCTTCATCCGATCCGCAGGCCGCCACCATTTCGCCAGCAGCAGCAATCCCGCCGCAAACAGCACCAGCGGAGTTTCCGGCCGCACCAGCGTGCCAAATCCCACTACGATTCCTGCAAGCAGCCACGGATTCGCGAGAATCGCTGAAGCCCGCGGCACAGTCGCGCCGCCGACATCGGTCTGCAGCAGCACCAGAATCGCCAGCGCTGTCAGAAATATCACCAGCGTTTCGGTGAGCAGCACCGCCGAGTAATTCGCCGTGAACGGGCACAGCGCCGCCAGCCACAATCCCGCGAGCGCCACGCGCTGCCGCGACTCCTCCGGCGCCAGCCGCGCCGCGATCAGCGCGATCACAAAGCACGTCGCCAGGTCCACCACCACTTGCGCCAACATCGCAGCGCGCGTCGATTGCCCCGCCACCGCAAAGACCGCGGCGAGAAATGCCGGATACCCTGGGACGCGCATATCCACGGGCGTAAGCTGCCCGTGCACCGCAAACCCGTACACGCCGTTCTTCAGCCAATTCCACGCCAACTCGATGTAAAATGGACCGTCGCCCGTATCCGCGACCGGAAATTTCAGTACCAGGTATACCCGCAGTGCCAGTCCAGCAGATACCGCTGCGGCCACGTTTGCGCGCATCTTATTGGTTGGAGTCATTGACACCGTCTCAAGGGCCAGCTAGCTTGGATTGTCCGAATGCCTGAACGCAAGCCAATTTTCTACGACCAGGAACGCCGCCGCTGGCGCCGCACGAGGCGCGTGCTGGAAATTACGGGCGGACTTTTCACGCTCATCCTGGTCATCTTCGTGGTCAACGTTTTTCGCAAGCCGGAGCTGCCGGACATCCTTTCGGCGGCGACGCACTGGAATATTCACGCCCTGCCCGCGAAACTGAAATCCAAAACAGCGCCGCGAGGCCGGAAACATAAAGTCGCGACGCTGGGCAAACTGCCGCAGAATTACGATCCGTTGCGCGCCGCCTTTTACGTGGCCGACGATCCCACCAGCCTCGCTTCGCTGAAGCTGCATTACCACGATATTGATTTATTGATCCCCGAAGCGCTGCATGCCTCTTCGGCGGATGGCCGCCTGGATATCGAGCAGGACCCCAAGCTTTCGTCGTGGATGCAGGCCGGCACGATCGAGTTGCCGATCATGTCCATGGTCAACAACTACGACGGGAAAACCTGGGTCACCAAAGAATTAGCGGAAATGTTGGCGAATTCCGCGGCGCGCGAACGCTTATCGAAATCGCTTTCGGATTTTGCCAGTGCGCAGCGCCAGTCCGGCATCGTGGTTGATTTCGAGGGCGTGCCGCAAACCAGCCAACCTGATTTCTCGCGATTTATTCACGATCTGGCGATCGCGATGCACGCGGCAAACTTAAAAATTATGGTTGGGGTCCCCGCCGCGGATTGGAGCTATGACTACAGGTATTTGGCGACACAGGCCGATGCCATCATCTTGATGAATTATGACCTGCATTACCCGACCTCGGACGCCGGGCCGATCGCACCGCAGGATTTCTTTGAACGCAATATCGAAAACATCGTGAAGATTGTGCCGGCCGACAAAATCGTAATGGGCATCGCGAACTACGGCTACGACTGGCCGGCAAAATCCAAAAAAGTTCCGCGTCCCATCGCGCAGCCTCTTACGTTCCAGCAAGGAATCATCACCGCCGTCGAATCGGAATCAGACGTCACATTCGATCCCGACTCACTGAACCCGCACTACTCTTACGAAGACGAGCAAAATCAGATTCACAACGTCTGGATGCTCGACGGCATCACCGCCTACAACGAGCTGCGCGCCGCTGAACGCGCCGGCGTGCGCGGCACAGCCCTGTGGCGCCTGGGCATGGAAGATCCTTCAATCTGGTCCATCTGGGATGCCACGCATTCCACCGATGCGATTCGCGCCAAACTCGAGGAAGTTCCGCCGGGCTACGATTTGATTCTGGAGGGCGCGGGCGATATCTGGCGCATCACCGCGACGCCGCAGAGCGGACGCCGCACGTTTGATTACGATGCCTCGAGCGACGTCTTCGATGACGAGTCCTACCAGAGTTATCCGCTTTCCTGGCGCATCGAGCAGATGGGCGCGGCCCCGCACAAAGTCGCGCTGACGTTCGACGACGGCCCGGATGTGGAGTGGACGCCGAAAATTCTCGATATTCTCGAGCAGAAACATGCACCCGCGGCGTTTTTCGCTATCGGCGAGTCTGCCAATCAGAATCCGCAACTGGTCAAGCGCGCCTACCAGCTCGGCAATGAAATCGGCAATCACACTTTCACGCATCCGGATTTCGAAACCATTTCGAAATCGCAACTGCAGATCGAACTGAACCTGACGGAGCTGCTGATCGAAAGCAATCTGGGTGTGAAGACGCTGCTTTTCCGTCCGCCATATGGCATTGATCATCAGCCGGAAACTGCCAGCGAAATTCAGATGCTGCCGATTCCGCAAGCCATGGGCTACATCATTGTGGGCGCGCAGATTGACCCGCACGATTGGGGCGAACCAAATGGTGGAGCTCCGCCGTCTACGGAGTTAATCGTGCAGCGCGTGCTGCACGACGCAACGCTCGGCCGGGGCAACATCATCCTGATGCACGATGGCGGGGGAAATCGCGCCAACACCGTGGCCGCGCTGCCAAAGATCATTGATGGCCTGCGCGCGAAGGGCGACGAATTCGTTTCCGTTTCCGATTTGCTGGGGCAATCGCGCGCGCAGGTGATGCCGCCGCTTTCGCACCAGGAATGGCTGCTGGTTCGCGCCGACGCATTTATTTTTGAAGTGTTTCGCTGGTTCCGCACCGGAATTGCGTTCATTTTCATGGCCGGGATTCTGCTGGTCAGCGGCCGCGCGCTGATTATCGGTTTGCTGGCGCTCATCGAAAAATTGCGGCCAGCGCCCGCCGATCATCCTGAGTACAAACCCAACGTCACCGTCTTGATTCCTGCGTACAACGAAGAAGCCGCCATCGTCAATACGGTGCAGTCCGCGCTCGCTTGCGATTATCCCAAGCTGGAAATTTTAGTGGTGAACGATGGTTCCACGGATCGCACCGCCGAGCTGGTCAATGCAAATTTCTCGCGCGAACCGCGTGCGCGCCTCATCAGTCAGCCCAATCGTGGCAAGCCCGCGGCGCTGAATCATGGCCTCGCCGAAGCCACCGGCGAAATTATCGTTTCGATTGACGGCGATACCATCGTGGACCCCGAAGCAATTCCTCGGCTCGTGCGCCATTTCGCAGATCCGAAGGTGGGTGCCGTTGCCGGCAACGTGAAAGTCGTGAACCGCAATCGCTGGCTCACTCGATGGCAGGCTTTGGAATACATCACGAGCCAGAATCTGGAAAAGCGCGCGTTCGATCTGCTGAATTGCATTCCGGTGGTGCCCGGTGCCGTGGGCGCGTGGCGCACCGAGCTGTTGCGTGCGAATCATGGATTTTCCGGCGACACCGTGGCCGAGGATACGGACCTCACGCTCACGATTCGCCGTAATGGCTGGAAGATTCTTTACGATGAAGACGCCATCGGCCGCACGGAAGTCCCGGAAACCGTTGAGGCGCTGATTCGCCAGCGCTTCCGTTGGACTTTTGGCACGATGCAGGCCGTCTGGAAGCATCGCGACGCGGTAGGCAAGCCGCGCTACGGCACGCTGGGTTGGATCGCCATCCCCAATATTGTGATGTTCCAGATTATTTTGCCGCTCGTTTCTCCACTGATTGATCTGCTCTTCCTGCTTTCGATCGCGCTGTGGGGACTGGCGCAATTGCGTATCGCGCAACTGCCGCAATTGTGGACGCTGCAGGATGTCGAGCGCTCCCTGATCTTTTTCGCGCTGTTCATGTTGATTGACCTCTTCACTTGCGTCGTCGCCTTCGCGCTGGAAAGGCACGAGGATTGGACTCTGCTCGCACCGCTCATCCTACAGCGTTTTTATTACCGGCAAATGATGTACGTGGTTTTGTTCCGAGCGCTGAAAGAAGCCGTGCAGGGCCGACCGGTAGGATGGCGCGGCGTCGAGCAACACCCTCCCGTGCCCGTGCCAGCGGCATCCAGCGTGAAACGCGAAGCCTGAAGCAGGAAGCAGGAAGCGCAAACTTCGGACACTCCGCTCGCTCGCGCTGTTGCATTTTCCGCCACAGCTTTAGCAGTAATCCTTCTTAAGGCGAATACCTGATGGGAAATCTTCTTGCCGCGTCGTAGTGTTTCTTGTCGGGCGCTGTATGGGTAGGGACGGACGTGATTCGATGGCCGCAGAGGAGTTCGTAATCGGAACGAACTGAGTCAATCCAATAGGGAGGAAGCAACGCTCATGGAAAATTGTTTAAAGATTGGCAACGCCGCAAAGGTCGCGACGGCGATGGTGGCACTGGCTGGTTTTCTGGCATTTTCGTCGACGCCGGTCCGCGCCGACGACTGCCAGAAGAATACCGAGAAAATTGACCATAACCTGCACGAGGCCATCGCTCATCATGGCCCGGAAAGCAAGGAAGCCGCTCACTGGCGCGAGGAGCTGGCGGCGCAACGCGAGCGCTGCTGGAACGCCGAGCACAAGTGGTGGGACGAAGATGCGCATAAGTGGCGCACGGAGCATGACTGGGACACGCACGACCACGACCACTAATCTGCAGGCGCGAATGATTACCCGAGGGCTGCGCCGCTTTCTGCGGAAAGCGGCGCAGCCGCGGTTTCTACCGTACCTTTCCGTGGTCGTGTGTGCATGCCACGCGGCTCGCCACAGGCGACCGCCAGTGCTACGATAGCCAGTTTGCACACGGCAGTTTTGCACCCTCCGTACAATACTTTTGCGGAAACCGCCGGCGTTCTGCTATCATAAAACTTCATCAAGGGCTGCATCCCGATTTCCAGGAGCGGCACCGGAGGACCAAATGAGTGTTGCACCGCGTGCGGGCAACGGTAAAGTAACCGTGCCTGACATACTCTCCCGCAAGACGCGTTCCCTCGCAGGTCATTTCGAAACCAAGCAAAAAATTACCTGCCTCACTGCCTACGATTATTCCGCTGCGCTGCTGCTCGATGAGGCTGGCGTCGACATCATTCTCGTTGGCGATTCGCTGGGCATGGTGGTGCTCGGTTACGAGAACACGCTGCCGGTGACGCTCGACGAAATGGTGCATCACACGCGCGCGGTACGGCGGGGCACGCGGCGCGCGCTGCTGGTCGCCGATATGCCGTACGGCAGCTTTCACGTTTCGCTCGACGAATCCGTGCGCAACGCTGTGCGGTTGGTGAAGGAAGGCGGCGCGGAAGCGGTGAAAGTGGAGGGCGGCGAACGCCGCATTGAATTGATCGCGCGCCTCGTCGAATCCGAAATCCCGGTAATGGGCCACGTGGGCCTCACGCCGCAATCCATTCACGCGCTGGGCGGATTTCACGTGCAGGGCAAGACGGCCGACGCCGTTCGCCAGCTCGAACGCGACGCGCGCGCCGTGGAAGCCGCCGGAGCATTCTCCGTGGTGCTGGAATCCGTGCCGCGCGATCTCGCCGCACGCATCACCGAAAAACTGCACATCCCCACGATTGGCATCGGCGCCGGCCCGGAGTGCGACGGCCAGGTGCTGGTGTTTCACGATCTGGTGGGACTCACGCCCGGCCACAAGCCGAAGTTCGCGCGGCAGTACGTAAATCTGGCTGCGGAAATTTCTCGCGCGGTCAGTAGCTATTGCGAGGACGTCCGCCACGGCGATTTCCCGTCGGATGCGGAATCGTTTCACTCGCCCGCGCAGGTGCGCGAACAATTGCTAACGCGCCTGCGGACCTGACGCGAGCCGTCGGCCACCCGGCACTCGGCGCCAAAGCAAATCATCGGGAGCGCTTGCAATGAACGCGGAAGATTTTCGCCAGCTCTACGATTTCAACTCCTGGGCCAACCATCGCACGCTCGATGGCTGCACAGCGCTCAGCCCGGAGCAATTCACGCGCGACATGGGCTCCAGCTTTCTCTCCGTGCGCGATACGCTGGTGCACCTGATGCTGGTGGAATGGCTGTGGCTGGAACGCTGGCACGGCCGCTCGCCGAATTCCTACGCGCCGACGTCGGAATTTCCCAATGTGGATTCCGTGCGCGCGCGCTGGACGGAAATTGACAGCGACTTACGGGATTACATCGCGTCGCTCACGCCGGAAGATGTGCAGCGCGTGGTGCATCACACTACGACGGCTGGAGTGCCGCAAGCGGCGCCGCTTTGGCAGATGCTGCAGCACCTGGCGAACCATGGCACGTACCATCGCGGCCAGATAACCACTCTGCTCCGGCAATTGGGCGCGAAAGCCATTGGCACGGATCTGATTACGTTCTATCGCGAGCGCGCCGCGCAGGCGTCTGCCAAAGCATGACGGGCGCCGGCTGCTGCCACGCGCAAAAATCTCTCTTGCAGTTCGCTTGAGCGCGCACACCCGCCTACTCCCATGGAAACCATCCACACCATCGAATGGATGAAGCAAATTGCGCACGAGTCGCGCGCGCAGGAACGCGTTCTGGGGCTTGTCCCCACCATGGGAGCGCTGCACGAAGGCCATTTTTCGCTGATTCGCGCAGCGCAGCGTGAATGCGCGCCGGTGGTGGTATCGCTATTCGTTAATCCCAAACAGTTTGGCCCCGCGGAAGATCTAAATAAATATCCGCGTACGCTCGAAGCGGACCGCGCCGCGCTGGAAGCTCTGGGCGTAGATTATCTTTTCGCGCCCTCGCCGCAGGAAATGTATCCGCCGGGGTTTCGCACTTCGGTGGTGGTGGAAGGACTGAGTGACGGGCTTGAGGGCGGTTCGCGCCCCGGACATTTTCGCGGCGTCACCACCGTGGTGCTGAAACTTTTCGAAATCGTGCAGCCGCGCTTCGCTTATTTCGGCCGCAAAGATGCGCAGCAGGCGCGCCTGATCCGCCAAATGGCCACGGACTTGAATCTCGATACCAGCGTCATGGTATGTCCGATCGTGCGCGAAGCCGATGGCCTGGCGCTTTCTTCGCGCAATGTATATCTGAAAGCAGAAGAGCGCCGCGCCGCCGCCGCGCTCTCACGCTCACTCGCAGCGGTGCGCGACGAAATCGCCAAAGGTGAACGCGATGCGGGCCGTTTGCTGGCCGCTCTCCGCCGCGTCCTCACCACAGAACCGCGCGTTGCGCTCGACTACGCCGAAATTGTAGACAACGAAACGCTCGAGCCAATCGCAAACCTGCGCGGCACATGCTACATCCTGCTAGCCGCCACAGTGGGAGATACGCGCCTGATTGATAATGCCCTGATCGAGTCCGAACGCAATACTTTCCGCGTCACGATTTAGCCCGTTCTCGTAACAGCGCTGCGCACCAAAATGAAACTTCGCAACACCAATATTTCAGCAACCGCAGCACATTCCAAACATGATTACGACTGACAGGCACGGGCCTCGCCGTGGTGTATCCCAGCGCCGAAGCGATCGACCGGGCCTAGGCGCGATTGGCAGCCACGATGCACGAGAACCTTGCAGGAGGGGAAATGATCTAAAACTTCACGGTTAGCGATGCGCAGCGCGACTACCTCGGTAAAATCTCAGCTTACCAACACAAATGATCGCGCGCTTGTGCACGCGGTTTCCGGGGAGGGGCGATCTCCTCCCCGGAAAATTATTCGGCGCGCAATACTGTCAACACTTCTGCGGCGTGCCCTTTGGGCGTCACTTTGTCCCAGACGGCGCGGATTTTTCCGTCTGGACCGATCCAATACGTCATCCGTACAATTCCCAGAAACGATTTTCCCAGGAAGCTTTTCATGCGGCGCGCGCCGTACGGCTCGATCACTTCAAATTCTGTGTCGGCCAGCAGTGGAAAAGTCAGCTTGTGCTTCACCTTGAATTTTTTCTGCGCTTCCACGGAATCGCCGCTGCAGCCGATGATCGCGGCGTTGAGTTCCGCGAACTGCTGGAGGGCGTCACGGAACTCGGACGCTTCGTTGATTCAACCCGGAGTGTTCGCTTTGGGATAAAAATAGAGGATCAGGTTTTTGTCGCGATAATCCCGCAACGAGACGGTCGCGCCGCCGTCGTCGGTCACCTGAAAGTTCGGAGCCTGGTCGCCAACCTTGAGCATCTGGTTTCTCCGCACCCGCTGTGAACTAAAATTCCGCCGGTGCGCGCAGCAGAGTTTTGCTTACGATTTACCTGTGGGCGCGTTCTCCGATTCGGCATCGTCGCGCTCGCCGCTCGGCTCGCCGCCGCGCAGAGCGGTCAGCACTTCGGCTGCGTGGCCTCGGGGGACCACACCATTCCAGATCTTCTGGATTTTACCGTCCGGCCCGATCCAGAAAGTGGTCCGCACGATTCCCATGAATGTCTTGCCCAGAAAGCTCTTCATCCGCCGCGCGCCGTACGCTTCGATCACTTCGAATTCCGTGTCCGCCAGCAGCGGGAAATTCAAGTTCAGCTTTTTGCTGAATTTCGCTTGCGCCTCCACGTCGTCTGCGCTGACTCCGGCGATCTCCGTGTTTTGCGCCTGAAAATCGGCGATCATGTTGCGGAAGCCGTTCGCTTCATGAATGCAGCCCGGCGTATTTGCTTTCGGATAAAAATACAGAATCAGATTCCTGCCGCGGTAGTCGGCGAGCGTCACTTTTCGCCCGTCGTCCGCCAGAACTTCAAAATGCGGTGCCTGATCGCCTTCCTTCAGCACGGTGTTTCTCCTTCCGCCAGTTCATCGCATTGCTTCGAGACGATGCTTCATGGTGCAGTTTTGAGACGTCGTTGCGCCACGCGAGCGCGCCGCTGATCCTACGCCTCCGCCAGCACGCGCTTCAGAATTTCATTCACGATTTGCGGGTTGGCCTGCCCGCGCGTTTCCTTCATCACCTGGCCCACAAAAAATTTAAAGACGCCTTCGCTCCCCGCACGGTACTTCGCCAAATTGTCCGGGCTCTTCGCAATCACTGCGCGCGCAATCGTTTCAATCGCGCCAGTATCGGAAATTTGCGCCATGCCTTCGGACGCGATGATCTCGGCGGCCTTCTTGCCGGTATCGAACATGGTGGCGAACACTTTCTTGCCGCTTGCCACGGTAATGTCGCCGCGCTCGACGATCGCGAGTAATTCCGCCAGCGCCGCCGGCGCCACAGGACAATCCCCGATCTCCGTCCCGGCATCCTTCAATCGCCGCAGCAGTTCCACCCTAATCCAGCTCGCCGCAGCGCGCGCCGGAGCGCCCGCGCGCGTAACGGCTTCGAAATAATCGGCCAGCGCGCGCGTGGCCGTCAGCACGCCCGCGTCGTACGCGGCGATTCCATGTTCGCTCACGAACCGCCCGCGTTTAGCGTCCGGCAATTCAGGCATCGTAGCTCGAACTTGATCCACCAGCGCCGCCGAAGCCGTCAGTGGCAGCAGATCCGGATCCGGGAAATAGCGGTAGTCGTGCGCAAATTCCTTCGAGCGCATCGCCTCGGTGCGTCCCCCGGCCACATTCCACAGCCGCGTTTCTTGCGTCACGGTACCGCCGGCCTCCAGCACGCCGATTTGCCGCTCGATTTCGTACTCCAGCGCGTGCGCCAGATAGCGGAACGAATTCAGGTTCTTGGCTTCCACCTTCGTTCCCAATTTCGGCGCGCCGTGCAGCCGGACGCTCACGTTCGCGTCGCAGCGCAGCGAGCCTTCTTCCATGTTGCAATCACTCACTTGCGTGTACTCCAGCATCTGCTTCAGGGTCGTCAAATATGAATACGCTTCAGCGGGGGTGCGAATATCAGGCTCGGAGACGATTTCTATCAGCGGGGTGCCGCAGCGGTTGTAATCAATGTAGCTCCAGCGGTCGGAATCCGCGAAGCCTTCATGCAGATTCTTGGCTGCGTCTTCCTCCATGTGCACGCGCGTGATGCCGATGCGCTTGGCCGCGCCCTCCGCTTCAATTTCCAGCGAGCCCGCCAAGGCCAACGGCAACTCGTACTGTGAAATCTGGTAGCCCTTGGGCAGGTCAGGGTAGAAATAATTCTTGCGCGCGAAGACGGAGCGCTCTTGAATCTTACATTGCAGCGCCAGCGCTGCGCGAATTGCAAGTTCGCGCGCTCGGCGATTCAGCACCGGCAGAGCTCCCGGCAATCCCAGACACACTGGGCAAGTATTGGAATTCGGCGCGTCGCCAAAGCGCGTCGAGCAGCCGCAGAACGCCTTCGTGCGCGTCTTTAGTTGCGCGTGCACTTCCAGGCCGATGACGGCCTGATACTTTGCCATGATCTCGGGCGTCACGCGATTTGCTTCCTGAGTGTCTCGGGTCATGTTATGCGGTGCACAGCGCGGCGCCAAGCGTGCCGCGAATCCAGAATTATAGCATCCGTCACAATCGTTGGGGTCGTTCTGGGGAAAAACCTGCTTTCGGACCAGCCGAGCAGCCGTTTGGGGCGCGGCCCGCCGCGCGAAAGCGACGCGGCGGGCCTGTCCCGTCCAATCTTCACGGTTTTGCCATTTACTCCTCGTGGTGGCCGCCCGGAGGCAGGTCCACCTTGAATCCGGCCATGAAATTTAGGCGCAACGACGGAAAGCCAAGTGCCTCCTCGTATCTCTGATTCAGAAAATTATTCAGTCGCCCGTAGATTTCGATGCCCTGGGGCAGCTGGTAGGCGAAGCCCGCGTTCAGCAGCTCATATCCGTGATTTCTGAAGAGGCACGTAAGCCCCAGCTCGCAAGCGAACGTTCCATCATTCGGCTCGACATCAAGCACCGCGCCGCGAATCGTTCCGTTCAGGTTGAGCATCAATCGCTTCTTCGTCCAAGTGGCATTGAATCCGGCGGCGTTGCGCGGGCGGCGAAGCAGTGGTTCTCCGACCGCGAAGGGATCTATCGGTTCCGTAAAGCCGTCCAGCGCCAGGATCGCGGTATTCATCCAGGTGTACGAACCTGAAAACTCCAACCACGGTATCGGGTGGATGCGAATGGTTGTTTCCAGGCCCCAAGCTTGCGACTTTCCGATGTTTTCTGAATCGAAATTGGTGGGCAAATTGCCGGTGGTCACGATTTGATCCGTGAACTTGTTATAGAAGTAAGTCACGTCGAGAGTGGCGCGGTCGCGCGCCATTCGTTGTTCGACACCCGCGTCGTAGCTGATGCTTTGCTCGGGCTTGAGCGCCGGATTATTTGTAAACGCGAGTTCGAATCCATCTGGCGCACGGAAGCCGGTTCCAAAACTGGCGTGCAGGCGCGTCGCGCCAAAAAATCCGTCGGCATCCGATTCTCGAACGAGATACGCGGCGGAAATCCGCGGAGTGACCTTGGCGAGAGTATTCGTGGGAATCCCGGGCTGGCCTGTGTCGTTGTTGGCCGGAACGGAATCGGTTTGAATGTCGTCCACGCGCACTCCCAAATTGATGAACCAGCGATCGGAGGGAGTCCAGCGGTTTTCGGCAAAGAACGCATAGCTATTGCGACCCAGCACAAACGGTAAGTCGTCGGTCCCTTCAACAAATAGATTCTTGAACTGGTCGCGGTCGTATTCGAATCCTGCTACCAGCGTATCCTTGGAAGAAACCGCGATCTCGCTTCTGGTATTGGCCACGACGCGCAGATTGTTGGTGAACGAATTGCCTTCCGACGGCGAAAAGAATGTGATGCGGTCCGTGGAAACGCTCACCGTCGTGACCTGTTGGAAGCGCGCAGAGAACTGTTCGACTTCTTGCGCCTGGTAGCCAAAAAGATTCTGGTTCTGGTGAGTGGCGGGATCGCGCCCGGGAAATAATAGGTCCGGGTCCGAGCCCCAGGGGCCCGGGAGCCCTACCACGCCGTTGTAGCCGAAGAAATTCACGTTGAATTTGCGACGTGGCGAGCGCGAATAGCCCAGGCTCACCGTGGAGCTCTGATCGCGGTAACCGTCGTTTCGAATTTGTCCTCGGGTTTGCAAACGGGACAGGCTGTACGCCCAACTGAACCCCTTGTTCAGTCCCGCTCCGGTAGTAGCCACTCGCCAGGTGTACAAGCTGCCGGCTTCGCCCAAAAACGAAAAATGCGGCGGGCCATCTCCGTGAATCGTTTCGATGTTGATCACTCCGGACATGGCGTTCGATCCGTAAAGCGCACTCTCCGGACCGCGTATTACTTCGATTTGCTCCACTCCCTCCGCCGGCAGCGGTGATAGATCGAACCCGCCGCCGAAATCGTTCAATTCAATTCCGTCAATCATCACCAGGTTGTAGTTTGAATTTCCGCCGCGAATGAACGCGCTGGTAACCGTGCCACGGCCTCCGGACTGATTGATTTCGACACCGGGCAGGCCCCGCAGCACGTCCACAGCAACCTGCGCGCCGCGAGCGTCAATTTCGTCCGCGGAGACAACGCTCACCGAGGACGCAATTTGCGAAGTTAGCGCACCGCCAGGCGCAGCGGAGACGACCACTTTGTCGCGCAACGCGCTCAACTGCAAATGCAGATCGCTGACGCGTTTTTCACCGGCCGCCAAGTCAATATCCACCGGTAGCTGATCGAATCCCGAAATCGTGGCCAGGATTTGGTATATTCCCACGCGCAAACGCGTGAAGCTGTACTGGCCTTGTGCATTGGTGTCGCGCGTCTCCAATTGGGCCATCGCGTAAAGAAGCGTGACGTGAGCCCCAGGCACGGCTTGCCCGGCCGGATCGAAAACCGTACCGGAAATCGCGGCGTCCTGCTGGTCACGCGTGGAGCCGGGCGCGGAACCAGGCGTGGTCGGGGAACGGCCCGCGGACGTATTAGGAGTTTGTGCGTGGGCACTGCAGGCCAAAAGCAAAAATACGGAAGCGAAATACAAAACGGCGGAGCGTAGTCTCATTTTTCCCCCTCTCCCTCTCGCGCGGGAGTTGAAGGTTGTCCAAATGACGCGCGCGCCTCCTCAGGCGTCTACGTATCCGGATTGAGACTCCGCCGGTCTCCTGGCTCGGCGGCTTGCCGCGATTTCATCGCGATGAACGAAGATGAAATCCCGGCAGCAGCGCGGCCTTCCCATCATTCGCTCGGAATCGCGGCCTTGATGCGATTCGTTGCTTCCGACAGTGGTGCGCGCTGAAAAATTCCGCCTTACAGTCGCGCGGCGGCGACGGTTTTTCACCGTCTTCCCGTGCGCGGAGTCTCTGGTGATTGTGGACGACGCGGTGAAGACTCCACGCGCGCCGCTTCTTACCGGGAATTCGCTAGTGGCTTCCGCGCAGAATCACGCGCGGACGCCCGCTCGAGCGCATCTCCACTTCTAGCGGCGCTTCGAACACTTCTTCCAGCACGTCCTGCTGGTACACTTCTGCGGGCTCTCCGATGCGCAGGCATTTGCCTTTGTGCAGCAAGGCGATGCGGTCGGAAAATTCCGCGGCCAAATTCAATTCGTGTGTCACCACCACCACGGTGTAGCGATTTTCATCGGCCAGCCGGCGCAGACGGCGCAGCAATTCCACTTTGCCACCGATGTCCAGATGCTGCGTAGGCTCATCGAGCAGCAGCAGAGAAGGCTGCTGCGCCAGCGCGCGCGCCAGAATCACGCGCTGTTTCTCACCGCCGGAAAGCTGCTCCATCCAGCGGTCGCGCAAGGCATCGGCACCCACCTGCGCCAGTGCGTTTCCCGCCATCAGGCAGTCTTCGTCGGATTCAAAGCGCAATCTTTTGCCGTAGGGATAGCGCCCCTGCAGCACGTATTCCCACACGCGCAGCGGAAAAAGTAGCTCGCTTTCCTGCGACACCAGCGCGATCTGCTGCGCGCGCGTGCGCAATTCCAGCTCACTCACTTCGGTGCCGTCCACTTCCACACGCCCGGACAAAGGCTTGATCAATCCTGCCAGTAATTTCAGCAGCGTCGATTTGCCGCTGGCGTTCGGCCCCAGAATCGCCACCAACTCGCGCTGCTGCGCTTCGAAACTCACCGGCCCCAGCGTGAATTTGGGCGCCGAGCGGTCTGTCGCCGAATAAGCATAGCTGGCCTGCTCGACTTTCAGACGCACGCGGTTCGGAGGCGCGAACGGCACCGGCTGGCGCGCGACAGTAGCCCCGTTTTCCGCACCGGCGTTCATCGAATTCTCCTGCGCATCAGGTAAATAAATACGGGCGCGCCAGCCAGCGCCGTCATCGCGCCCACCGGCAATTCCGTCGGCGCGACGATTGTGCGTCCCAGCGTATCCGCCAGCACGATCACAATCGCGCCTCCGATTGCAGACGTCGGAATCAGTAGCCGGTAGTCCGTCCCGAAAAACATGCGCATTAAGTGCGGCACCAGCAGGCCCACATATCCGATCGTGCCGCTCACCGAAACTGCAAGGCCCGTGAGCACTGACGCGGCCACATACACCACCAGCTTTACGCGCGTCACGTTCACGCCGAGGTGCCCGGCTTCCTGCTCGCCGGTGAGAATCAGATTCAGATCGGAGGAAGTGGTGTACATCGCGCCCGCCGCCACCACAAAGACAAAATAGAGGAAACTGAACCAGCCCACTACATTCTGCGTTGGCGGAGGCGCCGTCAGATCGCCCATCAGCCAGAACGTCATGCTGCGCAGCCCCGGGCCATTCACCAGGGTCAGCAGAAAAATAATGATCGCGGAAAGAAACGAAGCGGCCACAATTCCCGCCAGCAGCAGCGTCGCGCTGTCCAGTTGCCCGCCGCGCCGGCCCAGAAAATAAACCGCTGCGATGGTCGCTGCCGCTCCAATGAACGCTGCCAGTTGAATCGCGCCCACCATGTGCGGCGCGATGATCAAGCTGAGCATCGCGCCAAGGGCCGCGCCGCTGGAAACTCCCAGCACGTAAGGATCGGCGAGCGGATTGCGCAGCAGCGCCTGAAATCCCGCGCCAGAAGTGGAAAGCGAGGCGCCCACCAGAATTCCCAAAGCAATGCGCGGCAGGCGCAATCCGAAAATCACCTGGCTGAATTCCGAGGTGTCCCCGCGGCCCAGCGCGCCGTTATACAGGGTCATCGCGATGTCCCACATGCTGATGGGATAGGCTCCCACGCGCAGCGAAATCACCACCACTACAAAAAGTATTGCTGCCAGCATCCCGCAAATCGCCAGGATGCGTCGGGGGGTCAGCGGGCGCATGTGCCGCACCCTCGCCAAGATTCTGCCGCCGGTATCGCGGCATAAAAACGCGCTCCGTTTTCCATATTCACTTTTCTGCTTTCTACTTTCGGCGAGAAAGCTTCCGGATGCAATTCGTGCGCCAGTGATTCGATCGCATCCACGAGTCCTGGCGAAGGCCGCGTGAATTCGTCGCTGGCCATCACCACGTGCCCCATTTTCACCGCGCGCAATTCCCTCCACGTGGGCCGGTCGCGCAGATTGTTGACGTGCTCGTGGGTTTCCGCTGCCAGATGGTCGGACGTAAGCACGATGTACTCCGGCTGCAAGCGCACTACTTCTTCCATGCTCACCTGCGGCCAATTTTGATCGGCCACGATAATGGATTCCGCGCCCGCCCAGCGCAGCGCATCCGCGATAAAAGTATTTTGCCCGATCGAAATCAGCGGATCTTCCCACACCACGAACAGCACGTGCGCCATCGGCCGGTCTTGCCACGCCGCGTGCAACGCATCCAGGCGTTGCTGCAATTCCGCCACCAGCTTCGCGCCCTGTTGGCTCGCGTCCAGCAGGTCCGCGATCATCGCGGTGGAACTGAGCATTCCGGCGATGGTGTGCGGATCGCTGGTGTACACCGGCACCCCGATCTTCAGCAGCGCGTCTGCAGTTTGGGCTCGATTGATGGACGTTGTCGCCAGCACCAGGTCAGGGTGCAGCGCCACGATCGCTTCCAGACTCGGATCCTGCGGCGCGCCGACATGCGGTTTATCTTTCGCGGCGGGCGGAATGTCGCAATACGTCGTGTCGCCCGCGAGCTTCCCCTGCAGGCCCAGTGCATAAATTGTTTCCGTCAGGTTCGGCGCCAGACTCACCACACGCTGCACATTCAGCGGGATTGCCATGCGCCGGCCGGTTTCATCCGTCACTTGTTTCACGGCCCGCTTGTTGGCCGCTGTTTGCGCCACGGGATCTGTGGGCGTCGTCGTATTCTGTTGTGACTGCGTTGCGGCGGCGCGGGCGTCTGTTATGCCGCATGCAAACACAGCGCAGGCGAACGTTAGCGTGAAGGCAAAAAACCGTTGTCGTGTTTTGGTCGCAGTCAAGAAATTGTCCCGTGCAATAAAAAAGCCTCGCGAATAGAGCGAGGCGTCTCGCCACACTCTCTCGCGCGGAGAGTGTCAGCTTCGACTAGTTCGGGTAGGTTCCCTGACTTTCGGCTATTCCGCCGGGCACGCTGCAAAAAAAACAGCGCGATTTCCAGCAGCAGCCGATTACAGTGGCGGGACCGTGGCCGATTTTCACGGCCTTCCCTAAAAATTGAAATCACTGCCGACCGATTTCAATTTCTACCTGCGAGCGCCATCATTGCGCCCGCAAGGCTACCCCGAGCCAGCTAAGTTGTCCTCGGCGAGTGTAAGCGCCCGCGCTTTTGCTGTCAACGACGTGACACCGATGTGACACCGATGTCGGCCTTTGAACTAGCCTTACTTGGCATACAATCCAACGCTGGTGTTTGACCGTCAACTCACAGAAGCGCCACTGGCACTGGATTTCATATTCTCCGATGAGATGCCGCGCCTCGCTTCGGACGCTCTGGAATCCGGGCTCGACGGCCCCGCAATTCGCCGGCGAGCAGCAAGGGAGCGTCCGACCATCTTCGAGGTAATGGAAATCCTTCCAAAAACGATGGAAGAAATGCAAAAAGTGCGCTTCAGCTTTGATCAAGCCGCCCGACGTCTGGCAGACGGTCGTGCCCGGGAAATCTTGCGGACTGGGGGTAGACCCGCTGCAATGCACTCGCGAATTTGAGCGCGTGTGAATTCCGGGCCGGATATCCGCGCGGTATGCTCGAGTACGGCACGCCGCACGACGATGTCAGTGTTGCGGGCCAAAGGGGCCGGACCGAGCAGGAAATTCGCAGTTGGCTCGTGGAAACGCTACAGGAACTCACGGTCCGAGCGATCTAGCAAAAACTCAAATAATTATTTCTGCGCCCGACTAACGGTTCTTCCACTTCGGGGCGCGTTTTTCCACCAGCGCGCGCAAACCTTCCTGCGAATCTTCCAGGTCGGCCAGCTCGTTCAGGAAAACTTTCATAGAATTGCGCACGCCGTCGCGCAGCGGCAATCCCAGGCTGCCCAAAATTGCTTTCTTCGCCATAGTCAGCACCGGACCGGACTGCGCCGTCACGCGCCCGATAATCTCGTTCACCTTGTCCACCAGCTTGTCTTCCGGCACCAGAAAATTCACCAAGCCCACTTCGCGCGCGCGTTCCGCGGACATCGCTTCGCCCGTCAGCACCAGCTCCATAGCCATCTTCGGGCCCAAAATATAGGGCAGCACGGCCGCAGCCAACGGAGGGAATGCTCCCAGTTTAATTTCCGGCTGCGCAAATCGCGCGTTGGGCGTCGCGATCACCAGGTCGCCCAGCGCTGCCAGCTCTGCGCCGCCGCCATACGCCGGCCCATTCAACACCACGATCACCGGTTTCGAGGTATCCATCATCGCCGCAAACGCGCTGTGAAAAGCGTCCAGCAACTGGAACACGCGCCGCTGTGTATATTCGCCCAGCTCGATTCCGCCTGAAAACGTCTTGCCCGCCGAGTCCAGCAACACCAACTTCACTTGCCGCTTTTCGCTGACGGAATTGATCCCCGCCGCGATTTCCATCAGCATCCGCTCGTTCAGCAGATTCTGGTCCGGGCGATCCAGGCGCAGATGGGCCACTTCGCCTTCCACGCGGAATTTCACAAACTGAAATTCTTCGATCCGCGGCGCGTGCGTCGCGAGAGTGCCCAGCATTTCCGGCGTGCGCACATCTACTCCCCGTCCCCCGCGCGCTTCTCTGGTCGTCTGCATCGGTTAGGTCCTCGGTTTCCAGCAACCCCGCGTTCGTCGGGGATTCTAAGATGCTTCTATTGCTCAGGTGGCACGATGCCGGCAGCCTTCATCCACAGGCGTGCGCGCTCCGCCAGCACCTGGCCGTAGCCGCCTTCCAGCACAAATCTCACAAAACTCGCGTAGAACAGGAAACCCATTTTCGCTTCTCTCGCTTTTTTGCAGGAGTTCCGCTGCCAAGCCTTGAATCCCGCTGCCATCCGATCGCGAAGCAAACCTGCGGCATACAATCCGCTCTACGAGCCTAGACTATCTCGCAACCGGCCGCCACGCCGTACACGCTGGGCTGCGTACAATCCGCCACGGCCCCGTTGCACAGTTGCAACCTGTACGAACGTACAGGCCTCGCGGCGGTTCGTCGCGGTCCAGTCGCCGGCGGGGTCGCCCCGCGAGTCAGGCGGCACGATTGGTGCTGATGGCGGGCGCAAACTTGTGTTAGCTTTTTTGTCGAGGACATGCGCCAGCACGCCAGGCTTGAAAACGAAATCCGCTGGCCGAGGCGCGTTCTCACGCTAGCCGAAGCGGTCAAGTTCATAGATGCCACCGGCTATTGCATGCTATTTCCGGTGAAAAATACCCCTCTGCCGTCTCTCTACTACGCCGTCACGCGGCGCGGTCTGCGCGGCCAATGGAAGTGGGATCAATACTCGAGTATGGTCTGGCGATGGAAAGACGAGCTGCCCCGCCGCCGCCGCGCCTTCTATGCCAAATATTTTCGCGGGCGCGGCACGTTGATTTCGCTGCAGCTCCTACCGCATTTTCTGGCCATGTGTGACTCCGCTGTCATGCCTGGTGACTGCGAGCGGTTTTATTCCGAGGGCCGTATTCGTAACGACGCGCGGATCATCTGGGAAGGACTGGAAGAGCACGGACCGCTCGCAACTCTGGAGTTGCGCAATGCGTGCAAAATGGACACCAAGTCGGGCAACATTCGCTTTAAGCGCGCGATTCTGGAATTGCAGTGCATGTTGATCGTGGTTCATTTCGGCACCGAGCAGGAAACCAACGCTTGGGCCTCCGGGCGCTACGAATTAACGTGCCGCGCTTTTCCGAAGCAGACCGCGGCGGCTAAAAATATCTCGTCAGAGGGCGCCCGGGGAAAACTGGCAGCGAAATTCTGCGAATGGCATCCGAATTCATCGCCCATGCAGCTCGCGCGGCTGTTTGGCTGGCCGAAAGCCGAAGCTGTAGCCACCTGCGAGCCGCTGCTGCGCACCGTAGAGCCGGCGGGCAAAACCAAAGGCCCGCGATGAAATTAGTCCTGGCATCTTCTTCGCCGCGCCGTGCGGAGGTGCTCCGTAACGCCGGATTCGTGTTTGAAGTGCGCCCCGCGGACGTGGACGAAACGCGCCAGCCGCACGAAGCCGCCGAGGATTACGTGCGCCGCGTCGCCCAGGCCAAGGCGCATGCCGTCGCCGATCCAGCGCGCGCGGCAGGTGAACGCGCCATCGTGATTGCTGCGGACACGATCGTTCTCGCGGAAGCCCAAATTCTCGGCAAGCCCAAAAATGCGGAAGACGCACGCGGCATGCTACGGTTATTCAACGGCAAGACTCACGAAGTCCTCACCGCGCTCTGCGTGATAAACATTCCCGACGCCAAAGAAGCTCTGCACGTGGAAAAAACGCGCGTGGAATTCCTGAAAATGTCGGCAGAGGAAATCGAAGATTATATCCAGACCGGCGAGCCATTCGATAAAGCAGGCGCATACGGCATTCAGGGCATCGCCGGAAGATTTGCCACGCGCGTCGAAGGCTGCTATTTCAACGTGCTGGGCCTGCCGCTCTCGCGCCTCTGGACCACGCTGCAATCGTTCGGCTGGAAGGAAGACGGCACAACGTAGCCCTTGCGCCCCAAAAAGCAAACGGCGGTCCCGCGAAGCCGGACCGCCGTCAAATAATCTCACACCTCGAATCTCGCGCAGCTCAGCCGCGCCGTTACTTCTTCTCTTCCGTTGCAGCCGGCGTCGGCGGGACCGTCGGTGCAGCAGCCGGAGGATTCGCCGGCGGATTCGCGCTCGGCGAAGTCGGATGCGGGGAATTCATGCCATCCTTAAAGTTGCGGATGCCTTCGCCCAGTCCGCGCATCACTTCGGGGATTTTCTTGCCGCCGAAGAGCAGCACGATCACCGCGAGAATAATAATCAAATGAAACGGGCTTAATGCTTCCATGAATCACCTGCCTTCCAGACTTTTCTGGATGCCAAATCGCAGCTCGCGACCCCGCGGCCGCTTCGAATGCGCCTTTCAGACCCCAGTCCTTCAAAGTATAACACGCTCGTCACCCGCCCGCCGCGTAACCTGTTCCCGGTCAAGGTGCTCCAGCAGTGGGATGGCATATTTGCGCGTGATGCCCGTAAGTTCCTTGAATGCAGTGATTGGCAGCCGCGCGCCGTGTTCCTTGCGATAGGTTGCTAGCATTTCGCGCAGCTTCAGCAGCGTGCTGCGGTGAAACACCAGGTCGCTGGAGATCTTCACCAGCACTTTTTCGCGCAGCAGAATTTGCAGAAGTTTCTGCGCGCGCGGCGCGTCTACCGGCAGCTTCGCCAGCACACTGGCAAACCCCGGCACATTCAGCCCCGCGCTTTCGAACTCGTGCTCGATCAATTCCTTTGCGCGCGTTTCTTCGGCCGAAAGCGAGATCTCGCGTCCGGTTTGGCTCACCAGATCGCCAGCCGTCACCACGGCTCGTGCCGCTACCAGATCGCCCAGCGCGGCTTCAAACATTTCCACTCGAGCTCGCCCCGTCTTGCCGCGCAATTCTTGTTTCGGAATCCCCGGCAGCAGCGGATTCGCGCGATGAAAAGCTTCGACGGCCTTGCGAATCGCCGCGGCGCAATCTGTGACGGCCTGCGCCGGCACCAGCACGATTGGCGCGCTTCCCACTATTCTCATGCGTTTCGCGGCCGCCAATTTTTCGGCCGCGGCGCGCGTTTCCGATTCGATCCATCCCGTCCACGCCACTATCTCCGCAAGCCTCAGCCCTTGCGGTGTCGCTCCTACCAGCGCACAAAGAACATCTTCCCGCTTGCCGTTTTCCAGCACGCCTAGAAACGGCAGGACCGTCGCATCTTTGCGTTTGTGTCGCGGCGCGCGCGCGTCCAGCACCGAACCACCGCCAATCGTCACAACCGGCGAAAACCGCCGCAGGATGAAGCGATCTCCCGGAAGCAGCAGCAACGGCTTATCGAACCGCAATTGCGCGAACGCAGATTCGCCTTCCGCCAGCTCGTTGCCATCATTCAGCAAAATCACTTCCGCAATCGCTTCTGCCGTGCCCTGATGAAAATGTACCCGCGCGCGATTTTTCAGCCGCGGCGCGGAAGCAAGCTGCGTGACGCGCGCATCCACACGCTGCGTCGCTTCAAAAATCCCCGCCGGCCCCAGCACCATCCCGCGCGTGATTTCCTCATGCTCGATTCCCGCCAGGTTTACCGCGGTTCGCTGACCCGCCACGGCGCGCTCGATCTGTTTTCCCCCGGAATGCAGGCCACGAACGCGCAACCGTTTTCGCGCCGGGTAAAGCTCCACTTCGTCTTCCACTTTCAACGCGCCGGAAATCAGCGTCCCCGTGACTACGGTGCCAAATCCCTTCATCGCAAACGAACGGTCAATCGGCAGACGAAAATGTTGCGTCGCGTCCTTTGCCGACACAGCTTGCGCCGTGCCGCGCAGCACGGTCTTTAACTCTTCCAGCCCCGCACCGCTGCGCGCGCTTACCGGCACAATCGGCGCGCCTTCCAAAAACGCTCCGCGCACGAATTCTTCGATCTCGAGGCGCAGCAGTCCCAGCGACTCGGCATCCACTAGATCGGATTTCGTGATCGCGATAATTCCGCGCGCAATTCCCAGCAAACGGCAAATTTCGAAATGCTCGCGCGTCTGCGGCTTGATCCCCTCGTCCGCCGCGATCACCAGCAGCACCAGGTCAATCCCGCCCGCTCCGGCCAGCATGTTGCGCACGAACCGCTCGTGTCCTGGCACATCCACCAACCCCAGACGCACTCCGTCCAAATCCAGAAACGCAAATCCCAAATCCAGCGTAATGCCCCGGCGCTTTTCTTCCTCCAGCCGGTCGGGATTCGTGCCAGTCAGAGCTTCCACGAGCGATGATTTGCCGTGGTCAATGTGCCCAGCGGTCCCGACTATTACGTGTTTGATTGCTTCCATGGCGTGCGCGCAGACGCAGTCATGCTAGCGGAGGAAACAGCGCGCGGTCAAATCGCAAGGCAGTTGATATCACCTGGTTGGCGCCACAGACGTCCGGATTAGCTACCAAATCAAGTGTCCGTTTTCGCCACGCCGCGTTTCGGAATCGCTCATCGCAGAGGCTGAATGGCCCCGCTCGCGAGCCGTAAGTCGCTTCCCAACATGCAGATCGCAACTATCGGCCGAGGGTTGAAGACGTGCTTATGTACATCGAACGCGAGGGGAGGACACCTTCATGGCCACGCTCTGGCAAGACGTCCGTTACGCCTTCAGGATGCTCGGGAAATCGCCGATGCTGACGATCATCGTAATCCTCACGCTCGCCTTGGGTATTGGCGCCAACACCGCGATCTTCGGCATCGTTAACGGAATTCTGCTGCGGCCTCTGCCCGTGAAATCGCCCGAACAAATCATGGTGCTCGCCGGGCAGGCGCAGGGCGACACGCTGGGAATCTTCACGCTTTCCTACCCGCAACTTGTTGATCTTCGCAAACAGGTGGATGCATTTTCCGATGTATTTGCTTTGCAAATCAATTTCGGAGGGCTCAGTTACGCCGGCAAAGCGAATCAATTCGTGTATGGCTACGTGACCGGAAATTATTTTTCGAGCTTGGGCGTGCAGCCGGCACTCGGGCGCTTGTTCCTACCCACAGAGGGCGAAGCAGGAGGCAAGGATCCTTACATCGTGCTGGGCTACGACTTTTGGCAAAAAAGGTTTGGCGGCGATGCTGGAGTTGTGGGCAAGCAAGCGTTGATCGACGGCCAGCAGGCCACAATTATTGGGGTGACGCCCAAGGGATTTCAGGGCACTAACTTCGCCTTGAATTTGGACGGCTACATCCCGCTGAACATGCAGCCGGTTCAGGCTACGGCCCCGTTCTGGGCTGACCGCAGCGGCCGCGGGTTGGCCGTGCTCGCGAGGCTGAAGCCAGGCGTAAGCCTGCAGCAAGCGCAAAGTTCGCTCAACGTAGTGACGGCGCGGCTGGCGGAGCAATATCCTGCGACAGACAAGGGAATGACGATCCGCGTGGTTCCGGAACGTTTGGCGCGGCCGCAACCATTTCCAAACAATATTGTTCCGTTCATTGCCGCCATATTTCTTGCGCTGGCGGCACTGGTGCTGCTGCTGGCCTGCATGAACGTGGCGAATATTCTGTTGGTGCGCGCGACCATGCGGCAGCGTGAAATGGCCATCCGCGCCGCTATGGGCGCGAACCGCTGGCGGCTGATCCGTCAGCTACTCACCGAGAGCATGATGCTTTCGCTCTTCGGCGGGGTTGGTGGACTGACCCTGGGAGTCTGGGCCAGTGCTGCGTTTGGCACGCTCGTCCCCGCTGGAAGACTTCCCATTCGCGTGGATTTCGGTTTTGATTGGCGGGTATTTGCATACGCGATGACAGTCGCTCTCTTTACCGGCGCGATCGTCGGTTTGTGGCCGGCTCTGCGCGCGGGCCGCACCGACGTGAACAGTGTGCTGCAGAGCAGCGGCAGAAGCGATACGGCAGGAGTAAGTCGCCACCGTCTGCGCAGCGTGTTGGTGGTGGCTCAGGTGGCAGGCTCTTTAGTGCTCTTGATTGTCGCTGGACTATTCGTGCGCAGCCTCGTGCGCGCCCAGCACGCCTATATGGGGTTCGACGCCGACCACGTTTTGAATCTGACCTTGGACCCGCGCGAAGTGGGCTACGACGAGGCGCGCACCAAGACGTTCTATCACGACCTCGAAGCCAGAGTTCGCGTAATGCCCGGGGTGCAATCGGCGAGTCTGGCGTTCAGTGTGCCCATGGGCAATGTGCAAGACGGGAGCATGATCTATGTCGAAGGACAACCTCCCACGCCCGGCCAGCCTGCTCCGATCGTGATTTACAACCATGTGGACGAATCTTATTTCGATACCATGCGAGTTCCGCTGCTGCGCGGGCGTGTATTCGGGGAAACTGATAATGACAAAGCACCGCTCGTCGCCGTCATAAATCAGACGATGGCGCAGCAATTCTGGCCTAACCAAGACCCCATCGGAAAGCGTTTCAGTCTGACGAGCACGACCGGGCCCTTCGTCGAGGTTGTGGGATTGGCCGCCGATGGGAAATACGTGTTCATCGGCTGGGACTACAAACCCTATTTCTTTGTTCCGCTCGCGCAGAGTTACACCCCGTACCGAACCTTGCAGGTGCGCTCTTCGTTGCCGCCCGAGAGCATGATCGCGCAGATGCAGAACGAAGTTCGCGCACTCGATCCAGACATGCCGGTCACCGACGTCGAGACCATGCGGCAGTCGCTCGGCGGAGGCAACGGGTATTTCATCTTCCAGATCGGCGCGATCCTGGCCGCAGCCATGGGCTTTCTTGGACTCGCACTGGCCGTGGTGGGCGTCTATGGAGTTGTTTCGTTCGCGGCGAGCCAGCGCACCCACGAGATCGGCATCCGCATGGCGCTCGGCGCGGGACGCAGCGATATCCTGCGCCTGGTCCTGCAGCAAGGATTGGCGCTGGTAATAGTGGGCGTCCTGTCCGGCACTGTGCTGGCGTGGGCGCTCACGCGTTCGCTGGCCACGATTCTGGTGGGCGTGAGTCCCACCGACGCGCTCACGTACTTGACGGCCACGCTGTTGCTCGCGGCCATCGGCTTTTGGGCTTGCTATGCGCCCGCGCGCCGCGCCATGAAACTCGACCCAATGGTCGCGCTGCGCTACGAATAGGCACGCATTCCGCCTCAGGAGATATTAGGAGAAGTCGCGTGCTCACTCTTTGGCAAGACATAAAATTCGGCCTGCGCATGTTCGCAAGAAATCCTGTCTTCACTGCCATTGCCGTGCTCACTCTGGCGCTGGGCATCGGCGCGAATACCGCGATCTTCAGTGTGGTGGATGCAGTGCTGCTGAAGCGCCTGCCGTATCCCGATCCCACGCGACTGGTCACGATCGTCGAAAATCAGCAGCAGGAAGGCGAGATGAGCGTTGCGTGGGCCAATTTCGTGGATTGGCGCGACCGCATTTCCGCGTTCGAAGCCGTCGCGGCCACGCGCCAGGACAATTTCACACTCACGGGGCTGGGCCCGGCGTCCCGCGTGCCTGCCGCGCAAGTCTCGCCTACGTTTTTTTCATTGCTGGGGGTGGCGCCGCGGATCGGCCGCGCGTTCACCGACGCAGAGGATAGATTCGACGCTGCGCCCGTCGTATTGCTTACCGAAAATTTTTGGCGCGTGAATCTGGGCAGCGATCCGAATGTTCTCGGTAAATCGCTGGTGCTCGATGGCACTTCTTACACGGTGATCGGAGTGTTGCCCGCCGAGCTGCAATATTTTCCAGGCGCGCGTTTGTATTTGCCGCTCGGCCTTTTTGCGCGTAGCCACGGAATGGGCACACGCGGAAATCATCAGGGCATCCGCTGCATCGCGCGCCTCCACCCTGGATCGTCCGCGCAACAGGCGCAAACGGAACTCAACGCCATCATGAGCGCTCTCGAGAAGCAATATCCCGTCTCGAACGCGGGCGTCAGCGCGACCCTCACGCCATTCGAGCAATATCTGTTTCACGACACGCGGCAAGCTCTGCTCCTGTTGCTCGGTGCCGTGGGGCTGGTGCTCCTGATCGCGTGCGCGAACGTTGCCAACTTGTTTTTGTCGCGAGCGGCCGCGCGCCAGAAAGAATTTGCGATTCGCGCCACGCTCGGCGCGGGGAAAATGCGACTAATCCGCCAGCTCTTGACCGAGAGTTTGATGTTCTCCGTCGCGGGCGGCGGATTGGGCCTGCTGGTAGCCAATTGGGCGATTGGACCGCTGCTGCGTTTTGCTCCGGCCGATGTTCCGCGGCTCGCCGATACGCAAATTGATTTGCGCGTGCTGCTGTTCATGTTCGGTGTTTCCATCGGCTCGGGTATTCTGTTCGGTCTGGCGCCCGCGTTCCATGCGTTGCGCTTTGATCTCGGCGGCTCGCTGAAGGAAACAGGCATCAACGTCACATCCACGCGCTCGCGGCAGCGGCTGCGCTCGATCCTTTTGGTTTCCGAAGTGGCGCTCGCGATCGTGCTGCTGGTCGCTTCCGGCTTGGTGGTACGCAGCATTCTGCGCGTGCTGGACGTAAGGCTGGGCGCGAATCCGGATCACGTGCTCGCCGCGGACGTGTTCTTGACCGGCGCGAAATATGCCACCAATGAATCGCGGGTCGCATTCTTCCAGCAGGCCGTCGCGCGCGTCCAACAGATTCCCGGAGTGCAATCGGCCGGGGCCGTTTTGTGCACGCCCTTCATCGGCGAATGCTGGAGCTCGGTTTATATCGTCGAAGGCCGCCCGGTGCCGGCGCAATCGGATTTGCCCAGCTCGCTGTTCAATGTCGCGGACGCGAATTTTTTCCGCACCATGCAGATTCCACTGCTCGCGGGCAGATACTTCAACGAAACGGACAAGGCTGATTCCATCGCCGTCGCCATCATCAACGAATCCATGGCCCGGAAATGGTGGCCGAACGAAAGTGCGCTCGGCAAACGCATCAAGCAAGGTTTTCCGCAGGATAAGACGCAGTATCGCGAAATCGTAGGCGTGGTAGGCGACGTGAAGGAAGACGGGCCGGACATGCCGCAGCGCACCGAGGTTTTTTTCTCCGCCGCGCAGGAAGGGAACGCAGCACTTACGCTGCTGGCGCGCGCAGGTCCGGAACCCACCGCGATGGCAAAAAGCGTCGTGAACGAAATCCGTGCGCTCGACCCGGATCAGGCCGTTGGCACCGTGCAGCCTTTGCAGGATTATCTCGAAAGCTCGCTCGCATGGCGCAGGTCCATCGTCGCGCTGCTTGCCGTGTTCGCGATACTTGCATTGGGCCTCGCGGCGGTGGGAATTTACGGTGTGATGGCCTACAGCGTTTCGCAGCGATCGCACGAAATCGGCATTCGCAGGGCGCTGGGCGCCCATCCGCGCAACGTCTTCGCGCTGGTAATTTCCCAGGGCTTGCGGCTGGTCGGGATCGGCGTCGCGCTCGGCATCGCCGCGGCGTTGGCGCTCACGCGTCTGATGTCCAGCCTGCTTTTCGGCGTGAGCGCCCTGGACGCTGTCACTTTTGTCGGCGTCACTCTCTTGCTGACGTTCGTCGCGCTCGCCGCCTGCTATATTCCAGCGCGGCGCGCCATGCAACTCGATCCAATGGTGGCGCTGCGCTATGAATGACAAAGCGCCGCGCGTGAAGCGGGACTCTTGACCTCGGCTGCAACAAAAACTTGAGCGTAGCCGCTGTTACAAGCTATTGTCTTACGCACTAGTTATCTTCTGACTGCCAAGGACAACTTTATGCGACGAATCACCGGCGTTGCAGTTCTGCTTGCGTTACTCATCCCGACGGTGGCCTCCGCGCAATCGGAATTGCCGAAGACTCCCGTGCGCGCCGTGATTGACAATTACTTTGGCACGAACGTGGTCGATCCCTACCGCTGGCTGGAGAACACCTCCGACCCCGAAGTCGTCGCCTGGATGAGAGCTCAGAACGACTACACGCGCTCCGTGCTCGCCCGCATTCCCGGCCGCGATGAATTGCTTGCTCGCATCAAATCGCTCGACAATGCCGGCAACACCGTTTCCGCGCTGCAAGTCTGGGGCGGCCATTATTTTTATTACAAGACGGAGCCGGGTTCGGACAATCACAAGCTCTTCGTCCGCGACACTCTAGGTTCGCCCGAACGCCTGCTGGTGGATACTGAAAAAATGACCACCGCCGACGGCAAACACTACTCCATTGATTATTTCCAGCCCTCCCTCGATGGCGTTTACGTCGCCTACGGAATTTCACTGGGCGGCTCGGAAGAAAGCGTCCTACATGTTTTGCAAAGCTCCACCGGCAAAGTGTTGCCCGATACCATTGATCGCGCCCAGTTTGCTTCCCCCAGCTGGCTGCCCGACGGCAAAACTTTCTTTTACACGCGCCAGCAGAAGCTCGCTCCCGACTCGCCTCCCACTGCGATCTATCAGAAGCTGAAAGTGTACCGTCACACTCTCGGAGGCGATCCGGAGACCGAGCCACTGGTCTTCGGTTACGGTGCGAATCCCGCCGTGAAGGTGGACGAGAACGATTTTCCTGCAATAGCCTTGTCGCCGGGCGCGCCGGGGTTTTTGGTTGGGCTGCTCATCCACGGCGTGAAACGTGAGTTTGATGTTTATGCCATACCGTTCGACGCCAATCCCGGCGCGAAGACTGGATGGAAGAAAGTCGCGGACCAGTCCGATGACGTCACCGGCATGGATGTACACGCCGGGGAGATTTATCTGATCTCCCACAAGAACGCATCGCGCTTCAAGGTTTTGCGCACCAGTCTCGGCGCTCCCGATCTGGCTCACGCCACAGTCGTGGTGCCTGCAGGCGAAGTGGTCATCACTGGCATCAGCGCCGCTGGCGACGCACTCTACATCCAGGATCTCGCTGGCGGCATCGGCCGTCTGCGTCGCCTGCCGTACAGCAACGGCAGCATTCAGCCGATCGAGCTGCCCTTCTATGGCGCGATTCAATCGCTGGTCACCAATCCCACTGAATCCGGCGCCTGGCTGGAACTCACTTCCTGGACCAGATCACCGCTGTGGTATTCGCTGGACGCCAAGAGCGACAAGCTCACCGATACGGCACTCGTTCCGCCCTCGCCGGTTGATTACTCCCAAGTCGAGTCCGAAGAAGTAAAAGCCAAAAGCGCCGATGGCACCATGATTCCACTTTCGATCATCCACAAGCGCGGCATGGCTCTCGATGGCTCGCATCCCACATGGCTCACGGGCTATGGCGCCTACGGCATCAACTACGATCCCTACTTCGATCCAACAATTCTCGCGTTTCTGGAGCGTGGCGGCGTGCGCGCCTTCGCGCACGTGCGTGGCGGCGGTGAATATGGCGAGGACTGGCACCTGGCCGGACAAAAACTGACCAAGCAGCACACCATTGACGATTTTCTCGCCGGCGGAGAATACCTGATCGAACACAAATATACTTCCGCCGCCCACTTGGCAGGCGAGGGAACCAGCGCCGGAGGAATTACCATCGGCCGCGCCATTACCGAACGCCCCGAGCTGTTCGGAGCCGCGCTGATTCGCGTCGGCGATACGAACGCGCTGCGCGCCGAAACCCAGGCCAGCGGTCCAGCAAATATTCCTGAGTTTGGGACGGTTACCGAGGCGGACGGATTCAAAGGGCTATTTGCGATGGACGCGTATCAGCATGTTAAAGCCAATACGCCCTATCCTGCGGTGCTTCTCACTACTGGCGTGAACGACCCGCGCGTCGCGCCTTGGGAAGCCGCGAAGATGACGGCGCGCCTGCAAGCCGCAACCAGCAGCGGCAAGCCTATCCTGTTGCGCGTGGACTACGACGCTGGCCACGGCATCGGCTCAACCAAATCCCAACGCGACATCGAACTAGCTGACGAACTCTCGTTCCTGTTCTGGCAACTGGGCGTCACGGGATATACGCCAAATGACGCGGCGCACTAACCAGCGGCGCATTCCGCTAACACACAACCGCTTAGAACGGGCTCGCCGCCTTCGCCCCCTCGTCTCGCAATTGAGGCGCGGTCGTGGACCCTTGGAATTTCGGCTTGCCCAGCTTGACGATCCAAATCCCGCTGTTGATGTCGTTGAAGAAAATCAATCCATTGGCCGGCTGCGCGCCCCAGGTGAACGGCAGATTCGCACGATATCCCGCCTGATCGCCAGGGAAGAAGCTCGCGATCTCGCGGCCTTGCTCGTACAAATTGCCGCGCAACTCGCCTGAAATATCCACCGCGCGTCCGCCGCCCGCGTAATCGCCCAGGTACAAGATGTCGTTGTCCGGCCACACGTTGTGCATCCCGCCTTCGGGAACCTCGTAGTTGGCCACCTCGCGCGGGTGCTCGATGTCGGACACGTCCATCACGTGCAGGATTCCCCGCACCGGAATGCGTTCCTTCGTGCTGATTTCGAAATATCCGGGAAACACTTCGTCGCCCACAAATACATAATTCTTGTAGCGAAACGCCGTGTGCGAACCCGCCAGCCAGCCGTCTCCGTACAATTCGTAATGATTGAATTTGTATTGCGACACCAGCTTCGGATTCTCCGGGCTGCCACCCTTGATTCCATTTCCGACGTCCAGAATCACAAGCCCATCGCGCCAGTACGCCAGGTAAGCCAGTCCATCCTTCACGTACAAATCATGCAGATAGCGGCCTACGCTGATCATGCCTTCGCCCAGCGGCGACGCGATCATTTGCTCCTGCGATTTTTCCGTCTGCCAGCGCGCCACCTCTTTCGGGTGCGCCGCGTCCGCAAAATCAATAATGCGCAGCGAGCCTGTGGCGTCGTCCGTGATGTACGCATAATGTCCGTTGATGAACGCGCTGTGCACTCCGCCCGTCACCGTCTCGGTGTATTCCGACAGCACTTTCAAGTGCGCCGGGTCCGAAGCGTCAAAGAACACGATTCCGTTCTTGCGGTTCGATGCGCCCTCGCGCGTGAACACTCCCACCTTTTCATCCGGTGTGGTGCTCACATCGTTGTAAAGCCGCGCATCCGCCTTCAGGCTGTCGAGCGCCTTGGGATGCGCCGCATCGGAGATATCGTAGGCGTACAGACGGTCTCCCATCGTCGCTACGTACAAATGATTGCCAACGACCCATTCTTCCGTGGTTTGCACTACCGCGCCCTCGGCATTCTTCGTCGGGATGTGCGCCACCACGTCCAGGCCGCGCTGCACGTTGCGCGGCGCCACCACAATAGAAGCGCTCGCCGTGTGCCCGCCGATCGCTGCAGTCACTTCGTAGGTGCCGGGCAAATTGGCGACGAACGCGCCGTCCTCATAAATCTCGCCCTGCGGCCCGTTGACGCTCCAACTCGTTAGCAATTCTTTCGCGGATGCAGCCGCGCCTTTCGCCGCGATCGGCTTCGCCGTGAAATGCACCACGTCGCCAGTCTTCGCATTCGTCGCTTTCGGCTCCAGCGATATTTTTTGCAACGTGTCCGTCACCACCTGCACGGTAATCTCGCCCCGCGCCGGTCCAGCCGTCGCCATCAGTGCAACTGTGCCGGGAGCCAACGCCTTCACCAGGCCGGAATCATCCACGGTCGCGATTGCCGGCGCCTTCGAGGTCCAATGAATCGCCACGTCCGTTCGCGGATCGCCATTCGCCGACCGCGCCGTCGCCGTCAACACAGCGGAGCCGCCCACCACCAGCGCCTGCTTCAAAGGCGTCACTTCCACCGCTACGGGCGGGGGAGTTCCCACCGACACGGTCGCAAATCCCGGCTTGCCCGCCACCACCGCTCCGACCGTCACTTGGCCCGCCGCGCGGAAAATCACATTGCCATCGTCATCCGCTCCAGCGATGTCCGGCGGCAGCGCGATCCAGATCGTGGGCTTCACATCAATCGTCTTTCCGGCATCGTCCTTCGCCACCGCGGAGAACTTGATCTTGTCTCCCACGTGCGCCTGAATGTTTGTCGGCGTGATTTCCACCGTCTTCGCCTTCGGCGGCGTGGCCGGCGCGCCCACTTCTTGCCCGCATATTACCGGCGCACACGTCAGGCCCGCTACAGCCAACCAGCCAGCTACGCACTTGGACGCGATTCGCATGCAGAACTCCCCTCTTGTGCCAGAAAATCTCAGAAATTGCCGTGTGAGAACTTGAACCGAAGGCGCTGCTTTGTCAATAGCAAGGAGCGCGAACGACGAAGCGCGAATCCAGTTCCCGCGACCTGCCCGAATGAAACGCGTCCCGCTCACCTAAAGCTCTCCGCCGCCACTCGCTCAAATACTAACCCATGACGGTTTTCCTCGCTCTTTTACGCATAGCTTAATGAATATCCACAATTGCAAGTCCGCATGAATCGTCGGCGAAATCTGGCGGCGCGACTGCGTTGGTCCCGCAGCACTCGCGCGGCGATCGGCTGGGAGTTGATATGAGCCTTCCGCGTACAGACGACGGTGTGGCCAACACCCATCTAACGCTGAAAATTTGCGCGGCGTTGATGCTGACGCTCTTCGCCGCCGCTCTCTGCAACGCGCAGAACATCACCATCGGCGTGACTTACGTTTGCGATGGCGAGCACATCTACATCGAAGGCTGCAATATTCGCGACACCTCTGACACCTCCACCTGCATGGTCGCGCATCCCGACCATCTCACCTCCACCGGCCTCAACACCTACACCTCCATGACCCGGGGCGCTCTGAAAAAACTTCTGCCTACCTGCCAGCAGCCCACCGCGAAACAGCTTGCCGCAGCGAAGGCTTTTCAGAAGAAGCAAGACGATCTCTACAACGCCAACGCCCAAAAAGCCACCGCACAGCTCAATGCCGCCACCCAGCCCGTTACCTACGGACAGCCACAAAAGCCCAAGACTCCCGAAGAACGCGCCATCACACGCTGCGTCACGTCGGGGCGCCTTCCCGCAACCTGCACCGGCAATTCACTTCTCGGCGCCTTCAGCCAGATGGTCGGCCAGGTCCTTCCGTCCCTCGCTAAGGAACCGCCGCCCGGCCCGAACATGGCCGGCGTGTTTGAAGGCCCCGGCAAATGGCGCCTGGACTTCATTGACGGCGGCGTCCTGGTGAACTGTGCCTTCCTCTCGCCCGATCAACACAATTACAAACTCGAGTTCAAGAACGATCGCACCGCGCTTGTCATTGACACCACCCCGAAGCCGCTGGTCCTCACGCTCAAAGCCGATGGCACCATCGTCGGACCAGGCCCTGCGACGATAGATGGAGTTGTCGCCAGCGGCTACACCAGTGACGGACCAGATCCCAACGCCAGCAGCGGATACACAGATAAGTATGGAATGTCCCTCTCGAATCAACAGGCGGCTTCCACCTCAGAACTCTACAGCGGCGGCCAGCGCTACTACGGTCATGCCAATTCCGGCGGAGGTCACACGACCTTCGCGTCCAAAACAGCCACCTGCCCCGCATTGAACCTCTCTTCGAGAGGAGCCGGGGTTGGCGTGCAGACCATGCAAACCGATCTTCTGAAGACGATGTTTGGCGGCGACAAAGGGCCGCCGACTCCGCCCGGCATCCGAATGCATGGCATCTATGCGGCTTCCACGGGATTCAGCGTTCAGTTCTTCCCGGAGTCCGCGGTTCTGGGCTGCGGCCCGGATGCCGCCCGCGCCTATCTTTATAGCGTCGTTGCGGAAGGAACCAAGGCCGTGATCCACGTCACTGCAGCCGATCACCCGCTGACTCTCACGTTCAATTCTGACGGCTCGCTCGATCCCGGCACCTCCGGCGCGTATCAAGTGCACGGACGCACCGTTACCGGCCAAAACGACGAAGGCGACTTTACCTTCGCTCCCATGGAGCAGACTTGCAACCTTGCCGTACTGACTCCGAGCGCGACAATTCCCGCGAGTGGCGGCTTGACTGCGACAACGAATGCCTCCACCGGAAATCGTCGCGGAGCGCCAGACAATCTAGGCGGCAGCCTTTCTACACCGGACGCCCCGTTGGGCAACGCAGTTCTCTCCATCGCCTCGAAATTTGCCGCGCAACCCGGCGCCGCGAATCCCCTCGGCGGGCGCCCTTACGTTCTGCTGCGCCACAGCTACGCAGACGCAATCGCGAAAGGTGGAGTGTCTGTCCCGGCAGGCATGTCGGTGTACAAATATGTCGCCAGCGTTTGCACCAGCAAGACGCCGGATTGTCAAAAGGTCACGGACGCGATTAAAGCCGACGCCGCCTCAGCTGTCCGCGCCGACGCCAACGGCAATGGAACCTTTCCCGGCGTGCCTGCCGGAACCTACTACCTGATGATCTCCACTCGCTACAACAACCAGGCGTTCAATTGGGGCCAGGCCGTGCAACTCAAAGCCGGCCAAAACTCGATGTCGCTCGATCTGAGCAATGCCACGCCGATCAATTAAGGGAAACTCGTCACCGGAAATCATAAGGGGTGAGGCGAAGGACAATGATGAGTTGCGCGTATACTCAGGCATCAGCGGTGGTGCGGAACCGCCAGTAAACGCAGTAGCGCTGGTCGAACAAACGGTAGAAGGGGCTGAGAGTGACATCTGCAGGACGGCCCGCTCCCACTGTGCGAAACGTCAGCGGCTTGTCATTCTCAGTCTTATTATTCGCACCGGCCGGCTGGATCCATTTCTCTAGCGCACTGCGGTCGCCCGCGAGTTCCGGCACGGCAATCGCGGGAAAGCCGCCGTGCAGAATTTTGTCCTCGGAATAAATGCGCTTGGGATCGAGATTCTCGCTGCCGAGTTCGCCCGCGAGCACCACCGGACCATACATAATCGCCGCGAGATTCGCGTCATCGGGAAGCGGCTGCAGATGCAGGCGCATCGGCAGCAGCACTTGCACCACGTCGCCATTCTTCCACTCGCGCTCGAGTTTCGCGTAGCGGGAGGGCACCAGCTTCTCCCCCGGCCGGAAGCGCTTGCCATTAATCGTCACGCTGGCATCGTCGGCCCACCAAGGAATCCGCACGTTCAAACTAAATTCCGTGGGCGACTTCGCCTGGATCAGCAGACGCGTCCCGGCTTCCTCAGGAAAACGTGTTTCCTGCCGGATGACCACGCCTTTTTCCTTCCAGTTCACTTCAGAGGCGAAGAACTGGTTCACCCACAGCGTCCGCGCATCGTGAAAATAGAATCCCTCGCCAAGTTTTGAGAAATTTTCCAGCCCCGAGCCGCAGCAACAGAAGAATCCCTCGTGCGGCACGAAGTGAACTTTCCACTGGCCCGATTGCATTCCCAGGTAGTAAAGCGGCGAGCCCTCGGCTGGGTTAGGCGTAGCAAGAATGTGATTCAGAAATGCGCGCTCGTAGTAATCGGCATACCGCGGCTCGGGCTGCCAGGTAAACAAATGGTTGGTCAGCTTCAACATGTTGTAGGTGTTGCAGGTTTCCTGTGTCAGGTCCGTCAGCGCGGGGACTAGCACGTCTGGCGGCGTCTTGAAATGTTCGTTGATACTGTCGCCGCCCGTGACGTAGCTGCGATGCAGCGCCACCTGCAGCCAGAAAAACAGCGCGGCATCGTGGTAGTACGGGTCGCCGGTCAACTCGAATTCGCGCGCAGCTCCAATGAATTTGGGAATCTGCGTATTGGCGTGCAACCCGGTGAGCGTGTCGCGCCCTTGCGCGGCGGGATCCATCACCTCGTGATGATCGAATCGTTTCGCGACCACCAGGAAACGTGGGTTTCGAGTGACCACGGAGAGGTTCGCCAAGACTTCGTTCATCCCACCGAATTCGGTTTGCAACGTGCGCTGCATCTGTTCTTCGGGGATGCGGTCCGTGCGCCAGTCGGTCCACGCCGCCATGCCTTCGAGTACCTGCAACGCCTGCGCGTTCTGGCAAAGCTGGTACATATCGAGCAATCCAGCCATGATCTTATGCAGCGCGTACCATAGGACCGCCGCAGGACGCCCTGCTTCCAGGTCGTCGAAGCCCGATTCGGGGAACGCCGAAAGATAGCCCTTGTCGCCGAGCGCCTTCTGGCATATTGCGAGTTCGGCCACCATCGCGTCTGCCTTCGCCTTGATGCGCACATCGCCCGTCGTGGCGTACATCTGCCCGCTCGCGGAAAGGAAATGCCCCACATAATGCCCGCGCCACCCGTTGGCCGGGGATTCGCGATTGTAAAGCGGCTCAGCAGACGTCGGCAGATGCGCGGTCACGCGGAAATTGTGCAGCAAGCGGTCAGAATCAAGCGCCAGCATGTACGCAAGTGTTTGCTCGCGCATCCGCAGCAAATCCGGATCGAGAATTCTTACATCTTGAAGGGGAAACGGACTGGCGCTCAACGCGGGAAGTGCAGTCTTGCTCGGCACGTCCGCGCCGCGCGGATTCAGCGGGCGACGCGCGAGCGCCGCTCCATCATCGCCCACAGGCGCGCCAATCACTTTGCCGGTCGCGCGCGACGCGGCAAGCGCCGTGCCGCCGAAGATTATCCCGCGCAGAAATTCACGTCGGATCATGGAAACATCCCTTCACCCAAACACCGGAAACTCGGGCCGGTTCAGTCTAAGCTTGTCACAACTTTTAGACGCTGACGATGCCACTCGAAGTTACGCAGCTCCTACCCGATAAGCGAGGTAATCGGCAACGGGCCAACTCGAGGACCTTCTGATGCGCTCGCGTCGAACCTCTACGCCACAGCCTTCTGGCGTTCCGCCCCAGCAATCTCCGACACAATCTGTAGCGCGGCCGCGCGCGGATCCTTCGCCGCCGTAATCGGCCGCCCCACCACCAGGTAATCAGCCCCCGCCCGAACCGCGTCTCCCGGAGTCGCCACGCGAGACTGATCGTTCGCGGCAGCTGAAGCCGGACGCACCCCCGGCACCAAGATCTTGAAATCCGGCCCAAGCGCCCGCCGCACCGCGGGAGCTTCCAGCGCCGAACAAACCGCCCCATCCATCCCTGCCGTCTTCGCCAGACGCGCCAGCGCCACTACCTGCGACGCAAGCGACCCCTGGATCCCGATCTCCCGCAGCGCCGGCTCATCGAAACTCGTCAGCACCGTCACTGCAAGCAGCGCCGGACGGCTTTTCTTAGTCCCAGCAGCCTCGCGCGCCGCACGCATCATCGCCAGCCCGCCCGAAGCGTGCAAAGTCATCAAACGCACGCGCGGCAGGAGCGCAGCAGCAGCCACGGCATGAGCGACAGTATTCGGAATGTCGTGGAATTTCAGGTCGAGGAAGATGTCGAAGCCCAGATCCGCGAGTCTTTTAACCGCTCGCGGACCCTCCGCCGTAAAGAGTTGGCCTCCTACTTTGAACATCCCGGCTGCTTCGCGCAGTTTCCGCGCCAAAGCAGTCGCTGGGCCAAGCTGGTCCAGGTCTAGAGCGACGATCAGTTTCCGGGATGGGCTGTTGCGGGGCGTGCTGGCACCTTTAGGAGCTCCAGCCGGACTTTAGCGAGCCCGTGCTGGTCGAATCCTAACTTACGTGCCACTTCGTAGGAAACATCTAATTCGCGGCCTTCCACGTAAGGTCCGCGGTCGTTGATCCGGACCACCTGGCTGCGGTGGTTCCGCATGTTTACAACGCGCACGATGGACCCCAGCGGAAGCGTGGGGTGGGCGGCAGTATCCGCATACATATCATAGGTCTCGCCGTTGGCGGTCGGCAAGCCGTCGAAATCGTCTCCGTACCAGCTAGTGGTGCATTCCCAAACGGCTAGCGGCTGCTCCTGGTGACTGGTCTTGTTTAGGGGGTTCGGTACAGCCGGAGTGATGCCGAGCGCGGCCTCTGCGGAAGAAGGGTTGCCCGGTTTTCCCGGCGCCGCTGGATTCACGGGCACAGTAACCGCGAGCAGACCCAATCCTAAGAACACCGACTGCAGAACCACTAATATCTTGGCCTTCATGATCACCTAACCTTGTTCGAAATCAGCCTAAATTCTACCTGTTCGGGGGGACAGTGACAACCAGTTTAATGCTGTAGAACGCCCCGTAACTTGCTGATTTCAAATGTATTTTCTTCCCGGCACCACATTTCCAAACCGCTTACGAGCCGTTCCGAAGCCCGTGGGTCGACAAAGTGCGCCGTACCTACTTCCACCGCCGAGGCGCCTGCCAGCACGTACTCAGCGATATCTGCCGGTTTTTCAATGCCGCCGAGTCCGATCACCGGGATCTTTACAACCCGGCAAGCCTCGTAAACCAGCCTCATGGTTATAGGTTTTATAGCCGCGCCCGACAACCCTCCCGTCGTACTACCGAGACGGGACCTCCGATTGTGGGCATCTATACACAGTGCAGGGTAGGTGTTCGCGATTACTAGAGCGTCCGCTCCTTCTGCTTCCGATACCTTTGCGCTAACTCCAATCATATTAACGTTCGGTGAGAGTTTAACCCAGAGAGGACGCTTGGCCGCCGCCCGCGCGGCCGCCACGACGGCACTTGTGAGGGAGGGGTCAGTACTATATTCAATGCCACCGCGCTCCACGTTGGGGCAGGAGATGTTCAGCTCGTAGCCGGCCAGCCCCTCAGCGTCCTCCAGGACCCGGATCACCTCCACGTAATCCGCGATGGTTTGGCCGAAGACGTTGGCAATCACGGCAGTGTTGTATCGGCGCAACAGTGGCAACTTGTCGGCGACAAACGCGCGCACCCCGATGTTCTGCAGGCCGACGGCATTCACCATGCCGCTGGCCGTCTCGCAGATCCGGGGTGCTGACGCACCTTCCATAGGTTGTGCTGAAAGGCCCTTCACCACAATTCCGCCCAGCCGGTTCAAGTCCACCAGATGCGCGAACTCCACTCCATACGCAAAAGTACCGCTGGCGGCGATGATCGGGTTCTTTAGGGTAAGGGTACCGATGGCGACCCGCAGGTCGACTGAAGCGGGCCGTTGAGGGCTGCGTGCCGGCGCCGGCGAACTCACAATAAGCTCAGTCTATCACGCGGGTCAACATTTCGCTGCGGCACGCTCATCTGCATTCGCGGACAAAAAGCGCCGTGCCCGTTCGCTGTCACCGATCCGCATTTTCGTCAGCGAACGCCGACGCTTAGCACTAGAACCGCAAACGCCACCACCAGTCCAGACGTTCTGAACCAGTGGTACACGTTCCAACGATGCTCCTGCGCTTTCCAATCGCTGGGAACCGACGCTGGCGTCCATTTTGCAATTCGATTGTTGATTGGCACCGGAGCGATTAACGAGAACACGACTGCGAGAACTTGTATCGCCAGGGCAACCGCAGCGAACCTCCACGCGAATCTATTCAGATGGCTGAAAGGGAGCAGCAATAGAAGATTCAATAGCGTTGAGCCCGCCATCCAGAACGGCATTACGTGACCAAGTAGTGCGGCGAACGATGAGCGAACCGGTATATGCACCTCCGTTGGTTGCCGATCCAGCGTGGGATGGGCGAACGCTGCTACGTTTAATTCGCTTCCGCACATCAGACCCAACGCTAACACCGCAAGGAGTTGAAGTGTCATAGGAATGGTCCTCCGCTCTATGATTATACGTCGTTTACGGAGCGCCGGAGGCAAGTCCGAGTCCGGCCCAGTCCTGCCATCCGGCGATGACCGCGATTCCGTGGATCGGGGTTCCGACGACATTGGCGACATTCCTCCCCTGCGAACTTCCCGCGGTCTATGTTAGGATGAGGCGCCAAATGCGCGTCGTAGAAAAAAGACAGCTCCTCTCCGCGGAAGAAATCAGCCGCACCCTCCAGCGTTTAGCCCATGAAATCGTGGAAAAGAGCGGCGGCACGAAGGACCTCGCGCTGATTGGCGTGCGCCGCCGCGGCGCCCCTCTATCCGAGCGCCTCGCGAAAACCGTCAAAGATTTCTCCGGCGTCGAAATCCCGGTCGGCACGATTGACATCACTCTGTACCGCGACGATCTCTCCACCGTCGGCCCGCAACCTGTCGTGCACTCAAACGAAATCAGTTTCAGCGTGGATGATCGCGACCTCGTGATCGTAGACGACGTGCTCTACACCGGCCGCACCATTCGCGCCGCCATGAACGGGCTCTTCGATCTGGGCCGCCCCAAGCGCATCCGCCTGTGCGTGCTGATTGACCGTGGCCATCGCGAAATGCCCATCGAGGCTACGTTTATCGGCAATTCAGTCCAAACCAGCGACAGCGAAATCGTGGAAGTACATTTGAAGGAAATTGATGGCGATGAACGCGTGGTGCTGGTGGACCGCGTTCCCTGAGACCTGGCAATCCTCGCGGAGTCCGGAAACAACCGTAACTAAAGGGAAAAAGTGCTGCAGCGCCTGGAACACCTGCTCGGAATTGAAGACCTCACCCGCGAACAAATTTCTTTTATTCTCGATCAGGCCAAACCTTTCCAGGAATTTCAGCGTCACCCCCTGAAAAAATTAGCCACTCTGCGCGGCAAGACCGTCGCGCTGGCCTTCTTCGAGAATTCCACCCGCACGCGCATCAGTTTCGCCACCGCCGCCGCTCGCCTCGGCGCAGACACTATGAACCTCCAGGCCGAATCTTCGAGTTTGAAGAAGGGCGAATCGCTGCTGGACACCGTGCGTACGCTCGAAGCCATGCGCCCCGACGGCATCGTCATCCGCCACAGTTCTTCGGGCGCGCCGGAATTTGTCGCCGACCGCCTCGGCGTTCCCATCGTCAACGCCGGCGATGGCACCCACGAACATCCCACTCAAGCCCTGCTCGACGCACTCACGATCCGTGACCGCAAAGGCCAGCTCGAGGGCTGGAACCTCACCATACTCGGTGACGTGCTGCACAGCCGCGTGGCACGCTCCAATATTCACTTGCTCAGCAAATTTGGCGTGCGCACTACGCTGTGCGGCCCTGCGATGTGGGTGCCGCGCGAACTGGAAACTCTCGCGCCCAACGTCCGCCGCGTCACGCGCATCGAAGAAGCGCTCGATGGCGCTGACGTAGTCATCGCCCTGCGCGTGCAAACCGAGCGCCTGCACGAGCCAGCGCTCGCCGCTGAGGAATATATCCTGCGCTACCAACTCACGCCGCAGCGGCTGCAACTCGCGCGGCCCGGTGCGTTGGTGCTGCACCCCGGTCCCATGATTCGCGGCCTGGAAATTGACGGTGCGGTGGCCGACGGCCCGCAGTCCTGCGTTCTCGAACAAGTGACCAACGGCCTCGCCATCCGCATGGCCCTGCTCTACCATCTCGTCGGCGGCGCCGCCGTGGAACCACCGCCACCAGCCAAAGTTCCCGAGAAAGCGCAATGAGGCCCAACTATGCCAACCACTAACAACCACCTGTTGCTCATCAGGAACGGTCGCCTGCTCGATCCCGCGAGCAATACCGACGCACGCCACGACTTGCTGCTGCACGGCGCGCGCGTCGTCCGCGTCGGACCCGATCTCACCTCAGGCGGTGCCGAAGTTTTCGACGCCTCCGGCCTGATCGTCGCTCCCGGATTCATTGATCTGCACTGCCATCTGCGCGAACCCGGCCAGGAAATGTCTGAAACCATCGAGACCGGCACGTGCTCGGCCGCGCGCGGCGGATTCACGGCCGTGTGCAGCATGCCGAATACGCAACCGGTGAACGACAACGCCTCGGTCACGCGCTCCATCGTCGAACGCGCCGCCGCAGCTGGAGCCGCGCACGTCTGGCCAATCGGCGCGGCTTCGGTGGGCAGCAAAGGCGAAGCGCTCGCGGAAATCGCCGCGATGAAAGCTGCCGGAATCGTCGCGGTCAGTGACGATGGCAAGCCCGTCGCCACCGCGCGTCTGATGCGCCAGGTAATGGATTACTGCAACTCGCTCGATCTACCGGTAATTGACCACTGCGAAGATCCCTCGCTCTTCGCCGGCGGTGTGATGCGCGAAGGCCCGCGCTCCATTCGCCTCGGCTTGAAAGGCATTCCCGCGGAATCCGAATCCATCTGTGCCGGACGCGACGTCGAGCTCGCCGGTCTCACACGCGCGCGCCTGCACATCGCGCACATGTCCACCACCGGCGCGCTCGAATATGTCCGTCACGCTAAAAAATTAGGCATGCGCGTCACGTGCGAAGTCACGCCGCATCATTTCACTCTCAGCGACGAAGACGTCCGCTACGACACGAACTACAAAATGAATCCGCCGCTCGCCTCGCGCGCAGACCGCACCGCGCTGATCGCCGGCATCGCCGACGGCAGCGTGGACGCCATCGCCACCGACCACGCCCCGCATCACGCCGCCAGCAAAGATGTGGAATTCGATCGCGCGCCCTTCGGCATCATCGGATTCGAAACTGCGCTCGCGCTTACGCTCGGTGAACTGTTCCACTCCGGAAAGATTCCGCTCGCGCGCGTCGTCGAACTTTTCACCACCGGACCCGCGCGCGTCCTCGGCATCGAAAGAAAAATTGCCGTGGGCGGCCCTGCCGATCTCACGATTTTTTCCACCGAACACCCCTGGACCTACCGCGCAGCCGAATCCCCCAGCAAATCCCGCAACACGCCCTTCGACGGCCGCACCTTCCGCGGCGCTCCGGTAGCCACTATTGTAGGGGGCCAAATCGTCTATCGCCGCGAACTCGGCGCCACCGCCTAGTAATTCGCGCGCTCCTGCCAAATTGCTGCGTTGTTATCTTTGGAATTGAACAGTGAGGACCATATGCGTAGCGGTGGGTTTCCCGTCCGTCAGCGCAGGTTCAAATATCCACAGCGCCACGGCTCGTTCCGCTTCATGTTGCAGCACGCGCGGACCAGACAAAGCTTTGGTTGACCGCAAGTTTCCCTTTTCATCAATCAACGCGTCAACTTTTACCACACCATCGGTGTCCAGCCCCTTCGCCCAGCGCGGAATCGCCGGTGGAGGTTGCGCCACAATTCGCGCCGGAATCGTCTCGCCGCTTTTTGCGTGGCGACGTTTCGCCTGCTCCGGCGTTTCCTGCTCGGTGGCGCCCGCCACGGTCTCGTGTGCTTCAAGCTTCGGCGCGTATGACGCTTCGGCCGAAGGTAGCACGGATGGTGTGCTCGAGGATGTTCCGGAACTCGCACCAGACGCGGACACATTGTGCGCAACCACAACACCCACACCAGGCGCGCCAGTCTGCTGCTGAATCTTCTGCGCCGCTTGCGTAGGCGTCGCTCCGGAGTTGTTGCCATGCGCCGGCGCTTCTGTCTCGACTCCGGACTTGCCCGCCGCTGCCCTCGCCGGCATTGACGGCGCCGTCGCAACCATCGCGTTCTTTTTCGTCTGAGCAATTGCCGCCGCCGCGCGATTTTTTCTGAGCGTCGCAGCGTGATGCGAATGCCAAGCAAATCCCAGCGCCACCACAATCAAAAGCGACGCGGCGATTCCCACGCCCATCGCGCCCTTCCCGTACGTAAGTCGGTGCAGCTTGTGACCCAGCGGCGTCAGCTGTGCAACAAGCGTTGCTTTAAACCCGCCTGCGGCTTCCGTCTCGCGCTCACCCGTGGCGTCCGCGCTCGCCTCGCCGTGCCCCGCCGCACCATCGGATATCGCAGCGAATTCAGATTCGTTGGTTTCCGCGCGAACGGATTCGCGCTTCGGCTTTCGCTTGGGGTCGGTGGCGATCAGCTTCGCCAGCAGCTCCGCGTCTTTGGCGTCGTTGCGCTCCGCCTCGTTTTCCGCATCGCTTTCAGACTCAGCCAACGCCTCTTCCGCGTCCTCCGCCTCCTCCGCTGTATGATGCGTGGGAGGTTCTCCCGCTCCAGCCGCGGCATTTTCCGTGGACGCGGCAGCATTGCCTTCACTGGTGGGCGCGCCAGCGCTAGCCTCCACGATCGGCGCGCTAGTAGGAGCAGGCGCCGATGCCGGAAGCATATCCAGCGCCTCGACACTCCTCGGCGCGACTACCGCGACAGGAGGCGCGGGCACAACTGCGGGCACCACCACTGGAGCGGATGCAGCCGGAGCGTCCCAGAATTTCGGCTCGCGCGTGGTAAATTCCAAGTCCGCGTAACCGGACTCCGCCACCTGCCGCCACTCCAGCACCTTGCACAGAATTTCTCGCCCGGTCTGTTCGTTGCGCAGAAAAACGCACTGCCCCTGCGCCACTTTTGCACTCAGATTCACCACCGCGCCGTTGCCGAAGACGATCGTCGTCTTGGTTGTCTCCGTAAATATCTGGCGCTGCTCCGATCCGTCAACGTGCTTCGCCCCTTGGATCGTTACCGGGACTTCCAGCACCGTCGCTTGATCGTGTCCGACAGAATCAGCCATGACTCTTCACACCATTGAGTGGAATTTGTTGCATTGCCGCTGTGCCCCCCGGCGTTGGAATGCTGCCGTTGCCGCGCAAATGCTGGCGCACCGGTCCCATGTCCGGCGGCCCCGCTTCGGCCCGGCTATTTCTATATGGTGCCGTCCGCACCCGTCCACCGCAATAGCCGGGAAGTACCAATTTCCCCATTACTACCGTCGCATCCGCCAGTTACAGGCCTTTGCTTCCATTTGCACGCTCGAGGCGTGTACCAATTCGACACCCGCCGTCCGGTTCCACCCCAAGGCGCCGCTTGCCCCAGCGCAAATATGGCCAGTCAGCAAGCCCTGGGGGAGCAGCCCGGGGTTTGCGGTCTTCTCGGAGATAATCGGTTTGAATGTGAAACAGGTTAATCAGGAAAGGACCAACAATTTGGCCGCGCGGACTGTGGTGCTATCGGGCAAACTCCCTGTGATACATTCTTCGTCATAAGAAATTCATCCTGAGGGCCTGCAAAATGGAAAAGCATCATACTGCTGGTATTCGGCCACCTCGTTTCGCGCTCCTCGCCATTCTGCTGCTAGCAGCGACGTCCGCAATCGCGCAGAAAGCCGCCACCACTTCGCCATCCACCGCCGCCACGGCCGAAACCCGCACCGCACGCTTGCTCGATCTCGCCCGCACCGATCCGCTGAACCTCTACGCATTCCTCGCCCGCATGCCCAAGGGCGCGGATCTGCACAACCACCTCTCCGGCGCGGTCTACGCCGAATCCTGGATTCGCTTCGCCGCCGAAGACAATCTCTGCTTGGATCTCGCCACACATGCATTTTTTCAGTCGCGCGCTATGACCGACAGCCTGCCGCCGCAACCAGTCTGCGGTGACGGCAATCTCCCCGCCGCTCGCGCCTATCAGGATCAGCATCTCTACGACGCGCTCATTGACGCATTCTCGATGCGCAGCTTCGTCCCCTCCACAGGCGTCAGCGGCCACGATCACTTCTTCGACTCCTTCGCCAAATTCCACGGCATTTCGCACGTCCACACCGGCGAATTCCTCGACGAGGTGGCCGCCCGCGCCGCCGCGCAAAACGAACAGTACATGGAACTGATGCTCACGCCGCCATTCGACCACACCGCCACGATCGCCAAAGAACTCGGCTGGCAAGCCAATCGCAGCTTCAACGATTTCCGCGACCAGCTCCTGGCAAAAGGCCTGCGTGATGACATCGCCGTAGTCCGCGCGAATCTGGACCAAGCCGAATCCGCCCGCCACCGGGCTGAACGCTGCGGCGAACCGAATCCAGCGCCCGCTTGTGCCGTGCAGTTGCGTTACATCTACCAGGTTCTCCGCGGATTTCCGCCCGAGCAGGTTTTCGCGCAGACTCTGCTAGGGTTCGAGGCGGCCTCGGCAGACCCGCGCGTCGTCGGCATAAATCTCGTGATGCCCGAAGACGGCTACGTCTCCATGTCCGACTACGCTCTGCAAATGCGCATGGTCGGCTTTCTGCACGGTGCGTACCCCAAAGTTCACATCACGCTGCATGCCGGCGAACTCGCTCCGGGCCTCGTCACCTACGAAGGGCTTTCCTTTCACGTTCGCCAGGCGGTAGAAGTTGGTCACGCCGAGCGCATCGGCCATGGTGTGGACATCCTGTACGAGGAACGTCCTTATGATCTGCTGAAGGAGATGGCTGCGAAGCACGTGATGGTGGAAATTAATCTCAGCAGTAACGATCTGATCCTCGGCATCAGCGGCAAGAATCATCCGTTTCCCACATATCGCAAATTCGGCGTGCCAGTCGCGCTCTCTACAGACGACGAAGGCGTTTCGCGCATTGATCTAACGCACGAATATGTCCGCGCCGTCGAAACTTACGCGCTCACCTACGCGGACCTCAAACAACTGGTCCGCACCGGTCTCGAACACGATTTTCTACCGGGCCCCAGCCTCTGGCGCGAGCCGGATGTGTTCACTCGCCCGGTTACAGCCTGCTCCGTGGAATTCCTCGGCGCCGAAAAACCCTCAGCCAATTGCGCCGCCTTCCTCAAATCCAGCGAAAAAGCCCAGCAACAATGGGAACTAGAACGCCGCTTCCGCGCCTTCGAATCCACCCACTGACGCCCGCCGGTAGCATAGGCAAGCTTGCCTCTGCTCTTTGGTTTTCGTAGCGCCAGCCTCTCGCCAGCCCCGTTGCCTTTGAATTTGTAGCGGCCGCCTTCGGGCGGGCGATTTGCTCCAGGTTTTCTCCGCGTTAAATCTTCGGCCTCTAATGCGCGGGGGTTTCTGCTGCAGCGCGCATCCTCTGCCACAGTCCTCATTGCGTGCGCCAAGGTGAGCGTTCCGGCCAATGCCGCATCGCTTCCCTGGCCCAAGCGGTTGTCTTATCCGCGTGGCATGTCGTGCAAGGATTCGGGATCTTGTATTCGTCGGTCATCGCGGGGGTGATGAACGCAAACGTGTGGGCGCTCACCTTCACGTCCGCAATAGTCGTCTGGATTTTCGGCATATGGCAAGCGACGCAACTGCTTCCGGCAGATCCTTTCCTGTGATGTGTATGTTCTTCCGGGGTTCCCGTACGCGGGCCGTTTAAGGAAAGCGGGCCGTGACAATCCAGGCAGAGTTCGTCCGCGGGTTTTCTCAATTGCGCGTAATTGTCCGTACCGTGCGCATCGTGGCAGCTGAAGCAGGTCACTCCGCGCCGGTACATCACACTCTGCACGAAATCATTGCCTTGCATGCGGTTCTTGTGCGCGGTGCCGTCGGGGTAGTGCGTGAACGTCGTCTCACCCAGCTTGTGTTCCTCTAGTTGCCAGAAATCTTGCAGTTGTAAACCCACGCGATACCCAACGGGCCAGTCGTAGTACTTCCCTTCCATCGGACTCGTCACCGGCCGGCCTTGCGAATGGCACTGGACGCAGCTGTCGCTCGCCTGCACGTAATCGAAGCGCGCCGGATTCAGAATGTTTCCGCGCGACGGATGCTCCGCGTGCTCGCTGCCCGGGCCGTGGCACTTCTCGCATCCCACGTTCCACTCTGCCACCTGTTTGGTGTGGACATTGTAATCCACCGAATGGCATCCATCACATGTAGGACCGGTAGGCCGCTGCATATTGTCCGGCGGATAAAACGGCTCCCACCAGTCTGTCCCCTTCGCCACGAAATAAGGCCGCCACACGCGATGTGTCACGTCCCATTGCGCCGGCTCCGGGTAGTAGTCGTCTCCCCTTTTCGTAAAGTAACGCTGTTTCCAGACACTTCCGTAAACCAGGGCGACATCGTCCTGCGTAAATTTGGCCACGGTATTCGTCGCAAGATCAGGAATAATCGCGTCAGGATGTTCGCGCGGATTGCGCACCACGTTCGCCATCGGCGTCTTGCGCCAGCGTTCGTAGATTTGCGCGTGGCACTTCTGGCAGGATTGCGAACCAGCGTAGTGCGCAGACTGTGCGGTGGACGCCTGCTCGTGCTGCTCTTGCTTGCTCAATGGCCGCAGGCTGCGGATAAACAAGACCAGCTTCCAGCTGTCGTCGCTCTGCTCGTCGTGCGGTTTCGCCCACCCCGGCATTCCGGTCAGCCGCACACCGTTGCGGATGATGTAGCGGATTTCTCCATCCGTCAAGTTCTGCGTTTCGCGCGAACGCAGGTCCGGCGCTTTGGGATAGAGGTTGCGGCCGTCCTGCGTTTGTCCGGAGCCGTCCGGTCCGTGGCACACCGCGCAACGATCGACGAAACTTTCACGCGCGGCTTGCAAAATTTCCGGCGTCACTTCGAATGGATTTGCTTCCAGGCTAGCCGCTCGCGGAATGGCCAGGTTGCGCGCCGTGCGTGCCACGACCGTCTCGAGATAGGTCGGTTCACCGGCAGTGCTCAGGCCATGCCTCAGGAGCCGCAATCCGTAAAAGCCGATCGCTGCCAGCGCCACGCCACACAGCAAAAGAAAAAGTTTCCAGGCTTTCATAACCGCGGACATTACAGCGCAGCATTTCTTGGAAAGCAAATCCGAAGCAATGCCGACAGCAACACTCTGTTTTGAGGAAGTTCGCGAGGTCAACCGCCAACAAAGCCTACGGCGTCGAACTACTCGGCGAACGGAACACAAACGCGACAACCACCTTCGCGTTCAATTTTTTTTCGTTGAGCGTCGCTGGATTGACCGTCCAATTCTTCACCGCAGCGATTGCCGCCTCCGTCAAAGACGGCACAGAGCGAATCGGTGTTACTTCTTTCACTTCGCTGAACTTGTTTATCATCACGGTCAGCACTACCGTCCCCGTACCCACGCTGTTTGGAGGATAAACAGCGTACGACGCTTGAGCCATCTGAGGCGGCATGTATCCCGCAGGAAGCGGCGGCGAAACCAGTGCCCCAGGCTGCAGCGGTAAATTCTGGCTTGGCAGCGCCCCCGGGTTGAAGATCACTTGGACATTGATTGTGGAAGGGACTGCGGCCCCGTCGAGCTTGCCGGGCGAGAAACTCCATGTACTCACGGCGTTCGTCGCTACGCCGCTCAGACCCGAGATGCCGCGCACCACGTCCACGTTCTGAGCCTGACCTCCCGCGCTCACATTCACCGCGAGTGACACAAGCCCGGACGCAATGTTGTCAATAGGGTAGGGAATGTCGCCCGCCGCAGTGACGTCGGGTGGCACAAAATGCGAGCCGGCCGAAACCTTGCCTGTTGTTGCCACGAACCCGACGTAAACCAGCAACAGCACCACCAAGATTAATTTTGCATTCCGCTTCATATCCCCGTTTTTCTCCGCAGCCATGAATGGATTTCGCCTCCGCCGAGCATTCCTGCAATTCTCGGGTGCAAGATTGTCTGGCCAAGCAGAGACGAGGAGCCTGGCATTTGGCGCTTATCCTAGGTTGAGCCGGAAGGTATGTCAACGAATCGAACGAATCGAACGAATCTGTCGCTGCAAAATGAGAATGTCCGGATTGTGCAAAGTAGAAATGTCCGCTTTCATGGGAGGCCGAATCCGCAAAGTTTGCGGTCAACGGCCGCAGTAGATCGGGGATTCGAAGTGCATTTCGCTGGATACTACGTCGCGCAATCGGTCTAGTGCGCGGCGGGTTCTGCTGCGGGGTGCATGCCGTGCTGCGGCACTTCGTGAACTCCGCGCAGCGGCTGTTCCTGATGAAATCTAAAAAGTTGATTCAGCGGACCGGCGCCCTTGCCGATCGCGTAGGATTTCTCGATCGCCTTCGTGACGTAAGCTTTCGCCAGAATCACTGCTTCGCGCAATTGCTGGCCGCTGGCCAGCTGCGCCACGATTGCTGACGAATAGGTGCAGCCCGACCCATGGGTGTTCGGGCTTTTCACGTGATCGCCGCCGAAAGTTTCCACCTCCGTGCCGATGCACAGCACGTCAATTGGCTTATCCAGATGTCCGCCGGTAACCACCACTGCACGCGCGCCCATTTCCACCAGCTTGAGCCCAGCCACCTTCATACCTGCCAGGTCTTTCACTTCCAGCCCGGTCAGAAATTCCGCTTCGGGAATGTTGGGAGTGATCACGCTCACGCGCTTCAGCAATTCGTCGCGCACGAATTTCAGTCCTGACGTATCCAGCAATTCCGCATTCCCCGCGGTCGGACGAAACACAGGGTCCAGCACTACATGCGCGAATTTGTGCTTGTCCAGAAATTCCGTCACCACGGAAGCATTCGCGCGGTTCGCGAGCATTCCGATTTTCACGCCCGCGATCTCAATATCTTCCACCAGCGTATCCAGTTGCGCGCGCATCGTGGCCGATGGCGTTGCGTGCACCGATACAACTCCTTGCGTCGATTGCACGGTGAGCGCTGTCACCGCCGCCACGCCGTAACAATTGTGGGCCGCGAAAGTTTTCAGGTCTGCGGCCGTGCCCGCGCCGCAAGAAGGATCAAATCCCGCAATCGTCAGAAGGATGGGTGGCGTGTGGCCCGTGTGACCGTTGTGATTACTCAATTGCGAGTGCCTCCGCGCGAGGTCGCTGCAGACAACTACGCCGGCGCCGCCATTTTTCGCATTGGCGCACCGGCTAACAAAAATGTACGCGCCTTCTCATGCATCGCGCAACAACAATATTTGAAAATTGCCAGACAAGTTCGGCGGGCCATCAACCCAGCGAAAATCAGGTAGGAAAAAATAAGTGAATACTTAGCCGCGCGCCAATATCACGGAAAAAGTCCGCGCACCAGCGTGGCATCCGCAACTCGCCCCACCGCCAGCACGTACGCTCCAGTGCGCAGATGAGCGCGATGTTTCCGTGCCGTCTCGTGCACTTCATGAAACGCGCGCCGCATCACCAGATCCAGTTTCGCGTTCACTTCCGCTTCCGACCAGAAGAAACTCTGCAAGTCCTGCACCCATTCGAAATAGCTCACCGTAACGCCGCCCGCATTCGCCAGCACGTCCGGAATTACCAAAGTGCCCTTGCGCGCCAGAACTTCGTCCGCATGAGGCGTCGTCGGCCCATTCGCCGCTTCCGCCACAATTTTCGCCTTGATCTGGTCCGCATTGTTCAACGTAATCGAATTTTCCAAAGCCGCCGGCACCAGGATGTCGCACTTCATCGTCAGCAAATCATCATTCGAAATGCGCGAAGTGCCCGGCATCCCCACCACGGTTCCGGAGCGTTCCTTGTAGCGCATCGCCTTCAGCGGATCGATCCCGCGCGAATTGAAAACGCCTCCGCGCGAATCGCTGATCGCAATCACCCGCGCCTTCTTCTCGGAAAACAATTTGGCCGCGATCGATCCCGCATTCCCAAACCCTTGGATCGCGACGCTCGCCCCGCGCAGCGAGAGTTTCTTCACCTTGCAAGCTTCTTCCACGACGATCACACACCCGCGCGCCGTTGCCTCATTCCGGCCTTCCGACCCGCCGATCGAAATCGGTTTGCCCGTCACCACTCCCAGTGAAGAATGCCCCTTGGTCACGGAATACGTATCCATGATCCACGCCATCGTCTGCGAATCCGTGTACACATCCGGCGCAGGAATATCCTGCTCCGGCCCGATGATCGGCAGAATTTCCGCCGCGAACCGCCGCGTCATGCGCTCCAGCTCGGACTTGCTCATCCGCTTCGGGTCGCAGATCACGCCGCCCTTCGCCCCGCCGTACGGAATATTCACCGTCGCGGTTTTCCACGTCATCCACATCGCGAGCGCCTTCACTTCGTCCAGCGTCACCGCCGGATGATAGCGAATGCCGCCCTTCGCCGGTCCCCGCGCCACGTTATGCTGCACGCGAAAGCCGGTGAACACCTTGATCTGCCCGTTGTCCATCTTCGTCGGGATGGAAACTTCCAGCACGCGCTTCGGCGTGCGCAGGATCTGGCGCAGTCCCGGATCCAGCTTCAGATACTCCGCCGCGATGTCGAACTGAATTTGCGAGATGCGATACGGGTTTAGGTCCTCCCGCGGTGCGATCCGCGGGATGGGCTGCGTGCTAGCAGGTTTGGCAACGGTTGCCATTCGATTTTCCTTCCTGACGTGGCGAGCTATTGGTGGTAAGGGCCGTAAGTCTTGCGCGAATCGAAGTTTAGTCAAGCCGTGCTGGATGTCAATGGAAACCAACCAGAGCACAGGAAATGCCGCATCGGTGTTCACCGCAATTCGCCCGCGTAACCACGACAAAATCCCCCGTAAACGTATGTACAGAAAATACTTACACGCATGGTCATCTCAGTACGAGCCGCGTTATTCCGGCACTCACATCGCCCCCAAATTCCCGCCAGAACCACGTTGACCCCGCCTTACCAACAAGTTACCCTCCCTCCACGGCAGCGCAACTACGCGGTGCGACTTGGCGTCTCCTGTCGGCGTCGCAATCCGGAAACCCTTCGCGCGCGTATCTATTAGGAGAAGCATTTACTTGGTGACGGCGGAGAAGCGAGCGGAGTTGAAGGCCACGGACGCGTCGCTCATTGACCGAATCGTTCAGCGTGACGAGTCAGCGCTCGCCGCGCTCTACGACCGTTACTCCGGCATGCTCTCCTCTGTCCTGAACCGGATTTTGCGCGACTCCCAGGCAGCCGAGGAAATTCTGCAGGACATTTTCTATCAGCTGTGGCGCAACGCTGCGCAATTTGACTCGTCGCGCGGCTCGCTGTCCGGCTGGCTGCTGGTAATCGCCCGCAATCGTGCCATCTCCCGCTTGCGGCGCCACAATCCCGCCAGCGGCGACGAACTCAGCGAAAACACAGTCGTGGTCGCCTCCAATCTGGAAAGTTCCGTCGCGCAACAGCAATTGATGGTCAAAGTAAAAAGCGCGCTGGACAATCTGCCGAAAGAGCAGCGCGCCGCCATCGAGCTGGCATACTTCGAAGGCTTGACGCACAGCGAAATCGCGCAGCGCACCGGCGACCCGCTCGGCACGGTGAAGACGCGCCTGCGCTCGGCGGTAGAAACTCTGAAACGGGATCTGCATTCATGAGCAGCGAACATCCAACTCGGCTGGAAGATTTCGATCTCTACGCGCTAGGCGCCCTGGACGACGCCGAACGCCAAGCGTTCGAATCGCACGTCGCTTCCTGTGCGGACTGCGCCGAAAAACTTGCCGCAGCGCGCGGACGCATGGCAATCCTCGCCTTCGCCGCGCCGCCAGTAGCTCCGTCGCCCGGCGTGAAAGAATCCCTCATGCGCCAGGTGATCGCTTCCGCCGAAGGTCCCGGCGGCGGCGTCGCGCGCGTAAAGCAGGAGCCAGCCGCAGACGGCGGAATCTTCGCGCGCTGGTGGGCCGCGCTGCTGCCAGTCGCGACGGCCTTCGCACTCGCCACCGTTCTGCTGTGGCTGCATAACGAACAACTCAACCGCCAGCTCGCCGATCTGCGCGACACTATCGCGCAGCAGAAGCAGGAACTCGCCGAGACGCGCCATCAGGCCGATCTGATCGCTGCGCGCGAGACGCTCGTCGTTCCGCTCTGGTCGCAGAAAGGCGTGCCCGATACCCATGGTGAAGGCCACGCGCGCGTGCTCTATAACGCGAAGGAAGGAATGATGACCTATGACGGCTGGCTGCCTGCCGCTCCGGCCGACAAAAGTTACCAGTTGTGGCTGGTGCCCATGAACGGCGCGCCCATCAGCGCCGGCGTCTTCAACCCCCAGCACGGCGAAATGAGCCACATGATGAAGAAGCTTCCCGCAGGCGTCACCGCCAAAGCGTTCGCTGTCTCGCTCGAACCCGCCGGCGGAATGCCGCAACCTACAGGCCCAATGGTCCTGGTCGGCCCAACCACCTAATCCGTCGCGCGCAAGATTCCGCACGAGAGAAATTTTAGATTTTCGCGGCGCTAGGAATGACGTCCACGCCCATGTAACTGCGCAGCGCGTCCGGGATGAGGACCGACCCATCGGGGCGTTGAAAATTTTCCAGCAGCGCGATCCATGTGCGCCCTACGGCTAGCCCCGAGCCGTTCAGCGTGTGCACAAACTCCGATTTCTTCCCGCCCGGCGGCTTAAAACGAATCCCCGACCGCCGCGCCTGAAACGCTTCCGTATTCGAGCACGAAGAAATCTCCATGAACTCGCCAGCCGAAGGCAGCCACACTTCGATATCGTACGTTTTCGCCGACGCGAATCCCATGTCGGCGGTGCACAGCAGCATCACGCGATAATGCAGCCCCAGCCGCTGCAAAATCGCTTCGGCGTTCGCGACCAGCGCTTCTAGCTCGTCGTAGCTTTGCTCTGGCCGCGTGAATTCGAACATTTCCACTTTCTGAAATTGGTGCTGGCGCTTCAGCCCGCGCGTGTCGCGTCCCGCCGCGCCGGCTTCGGAACGGAAACACGCCGTCCACGCGCACACTCGGATCGGCAGCGCGTCGGCCTCCAGCGTCGTGTCGCGATACAGACTGGTCAATTCCACTTCCGAAGTCGGCGTCAGCCACAGGTCCGTACCTTCCACATGAAACATGTCCGCCGCGAATTTCGGCAGCTGGCCCACGCCGGTCAGCGAAGCGGTGTTCACCAGAAACGGCGGCAGAACTTCCGTGTAGCCGTGCTCGCGCGTGTGCACGTCCAGGAAAAAATTCGCCAGCGCCCGTTCCAGCCGCGCGCCCAGCCCCTTGTACACCGCAAACCGCGACCCTGCGATTTTCACCGCCGCGTCGAAATCGAGGATCCCCGCGCCTTCGCCCAATTCCCAGTGCGCCTTCGGTTTGAAATCAAAAGCGGGTGGCGCGCCCCAACGCCGCACCTCCACATTCTCCGCCGCTGATTTTCCCACCGGCACGCTGGCATGGGGAATATTCGGCACGGTCAGCAAAAATTGCCGCAGCCGCTCGTCGAGATCGGTAATGGTCTCGTCGTCGCGCTTGATCTTGTCGGAAACTTGCTTCATTAAAGCCAGGAGCGCGGAAGCATCCTCGCCCGACTTCTTCATCCGCGCAATTTCTTCACTGGCCTTGTTGCGCTCCGCCTTCAGCCGCTCCGCCGAAGTGATCACCATCCTCCGGTCTGTATCCAAAACGCGAAAAGGCTGCAGGTCGAGCGTGATGCTGCGCTCCCGCGCCATCTTCTCAATCAAATCTAAATGCTCCCGCACATATCCCAAATCCAGCATAGGCCCAGCAGAATACATGAATCCGCCAAGAAGTGAAAAGCGCGGAGGTGAGTGGGGACGAAATCGTCTTGCACAACAGCTCAGTTTGGGGATTTCTTTCGCGAGAGTGGCGGCGGATTTTCTGTAGCGCGGAGCTTCCAGACGATTTGGCGCATTATGCCGGTCCAAATGTCGGCGTCGCGGCTGGGGAGGTTGAGGCGGCGGACGAGGCGGCGAATGCGTTCGTTGGCGTCGGCGACGGTGCGGCGGTCGAGGAAGCCGCTGGAACGGAGGGCTTCGTTGAGAACTGCGGTGAAGCGTTCGACTTCGCCGGCGGCGGCAGGTGTTGCTTTTTCCAGCGCCTGCCTGAATTTGGCCGCGGCCTTCGCGTCGCGGACCAGTTCGTAGAGGCAGACCGCGACGGCCTGGCCCAGGTTCATCGAGCGATGCTCTGCGCGGGTGGGAATGCGCAGAAGCCAGTGACAGTGGCTCAAATCTTCGTTAGACAATCCGGTTTTTTCCGAGCCGAACAGGAGCGCCACGCGATTTGTTTTTCCGCGTACGGCGGGTTTGCGCGCGAGGCGTTGCAGAATGACGCGCGCGCCAGCCTCGAGCGTGCACAGTGAATGATGCAATTCGCGGCGTCCGGCGGCTGTGGTGCCGACGACGAGCGCGCAATCCGCCACCGCTCCTGCCACAGTGGAAAACTGCTGGGCACTCGCAAGGAGCGGAGCGGCGCCGACGGCAGAAACCGCCTCGCGATACGCTGGATCATAGGGATTCACCAGACGCAGATGCGTGCAGCCGAAATTGCTCATGGCGCGGGCGACGGCGCCAATATTCAAAGGGTTGCGCGTTGCCACCAGCACGACGCGAAGATTGTCCATGAGGGCCGGGGAATCCATGAGCGCCTATTCTACGGCATCCCGCGATACGCAGACGAGCCCCGCAGGGAATCGCTGGTGGCGAAAACTTGGGCTCGCAATTGAACTTGCAATTTGATGCCTAAGCGATTAACAAGCTTGCGGACGGCGCTCGGCCAATCACGCACGGCATGCGGGAAATTGCGTGTGGAAGTTGCGTGATAAATGCACGAGCGTTGCAGGGCGAGAGTTTTTGGCTGAACGCCAAACAGGAGGAGCGAACATGTCGCAGCAAGCGGTGACGAAAATTCTAGTAGCGGTTCTGTTTGCCGTGGGAGAGCTGGCTAGCGCGCTGGCGCAGGCGCCAAATCCCTATGGGCCGCCGATCAGCTTGGAGAATGCGAAAAAGGCAGCGGCCCCTCCACTGGCGGAGGCGGCAAAGAACAATTGGAACATGGCTGTGGCGATCGTGGATCCGGCAGGGAACCTGGTTTACTTCGAGAAGATGGACAACACCCAACTGGGCAGCGTGAACGTTGCGATGGATAAGGCGCGCTCCGCGGCCCTGTTCAAGCGGCCGACGCAAGCATTTCAAGAACGGCTGGCAGCCGGCGGAGACGGAATGGGGGTGCTGCGAGTGCAGGGCGCGGTGCCGGTGGCCGGCGGCATTCCGCTGATGATGGATGGCAAAATCGTGGGTGCGATCGGAGTTTCCGGCGCGACCAGCGCGCAGGATGCGCAGTGCGCGAAGGCTGGTGCCGACGCGCTGAAGTAGGTGGCTAGGGCAGCGCGCCGGCGACGGGCGGCGAGTCCGTTAAATTAACATGGCAGCAACCGAGGCGTAACATGGCAGAAAATTGGTTTGGTACGATGGCGCCACTGCCCTTGCCATCGCCCCGGACACCGGCACAAAGGAAACCACGCCATGTCGCCACCGAAACTGTTTCTTTCCCCGATCGATTTCAGCGACTCTTCGCACGCCGCGCTAGACGTGGCCGCGGACTTCGCCTCGCGCTTCGGCGCCGAGTTGCTGCTGGTTCACGTGCTGCCCGCGATTCCGGACTTACCGGAAAATGTCTCCATCCTGAAGGAAGGCGAGTACGACCAGAGCTTGAGGGATGCGGCGGCGAAACGGCTGGCTGATCTGGCCGCCACGCTCGCGCAGAAAGATGTGAAAGTCCGCACGGAAATGGGAACAGCGAATGATGTCGGCATGGAGTTGGTGCGCATCGCCGAGCACGAGCGTGCGGACATGGTTATCATCGCAACGCACGGCATGACCGGCTGGCACAAAATCGCGTTTGGCTCGGTGGCGGAAAAAGTGGTGAAACAGGCGACCTGCCCCGTGCTGGTACTGCGCGCGAATGCCATGGCGGATGCGGGCGGCGAAAAGAAGGCAGCTTCATCCGCGGCTGCGTCGGGCTAGTTGGCGTTTGCCGTCGCGGAGTCTGCGGCGAACGGTGCGCGACGTTTGGATCCCGCGATGCGGGTTTCAGAATAAATCGCGCCGTAGCGCGATTTAGGGTCAGACTCCGACTTCAGCGAACTCATCGCACATCGAGCGAAAATTTTCGTACCACGTTGCGGTAAACACTCCTACCAAGTATTCCGCAGTGCGTCCGGCCACCGCGATGCGAGCGGGCTTGATTTCTCCCCAGGTGCGAACGTGCGTGCCGCCGGAAGGGTGCTCGACGAATTCCACCCACTGGTGCATGGTGATGCCCAGGGCTCGATCAATCCAGCCGAGCTCGCGGCCGTGCCGGCAATTGACAATCAAATGATCCACGACCACCTTGACCGGCTTCAGGATTTCGATTTCCATCCGGCTTCCGATACTCCAGGGCTCGCCATGTTGCCAGTGCATGCGGCCGTAGATATTGGCGAAGGTGTGCCACATTTTCCAGTTGGTGTATATCTCCCAGGTCAGGGCAGGCGTGGCTTTGGTGGTGACGGCGTATTCAAATCTGTGCATCGTACCTCGTAGCGCACTTCGGATTTTTTACTGCACCAGGGAAAGAAACGGGGGTATACTGCGCGCCTGTATTATTTATACAACGTTTGTTATACATTGTAAAGGTTATTTTCGTATTCGATGGCCAGAAGTGTGAGGAGCCAAAAGCGAAGATGCCGCGAACAGCCGATGCTCGTCTGGAAGGCCGCATTCTGGATGCTGCTTATCAATTGTGGAGCAAGGGCGGAGAAAGAGCGCTGACCATGCGCGCGGTGGCGCGGACTGCTCGAACGACCACGCCCACCGTCTATCAGCGATTCCGTGACAAGAAAGATATTCTGGAACTCCTCCGCAAGCGGGCGCAAGAGATTATGTTTTCTTACATGCGGCGGGCGCACTCCGCGGAAGAGTTTTGCTTGCGGTATTTCGAGTTCGCGCTTAGACATTCCAATGAGTATGAATTGATCCATGCGGACTGGGCCGTGCGTTTGGCGAAAAAAGAGCCGCGACCGTCGTTTGACTTGCTGAAGAAAAGTCTGGCGGACCGATTGGGCGGGACACCTGGGGAGCGCGCGGGCTTGGCGCTGGCGCTGGCGGCTTTGCTGCATGGAACGGCGACGCTGCTGCTTACCAAGGGAGTGCCGGAGCGGATTTCGCGCGAGCTGCGGCACGCGTGCGTTGCGGCGTTTGAGACGTTGGTGGAAAATGCCGCCGGGCGGTCGTTTCGGCCGAACCATCCTCGCGCGGCGCGGTCGTGAACGAGTTTATGCTGCAGCTGGCGTTGGGAGCGATTTAGGAGTGAGACATGAGCAAGACGCCGCGGAAGCGCTGGATCTTTGCGCCTGTGGCGGTCGTGCTGCTGGTGTTAGTCGGCGCGGCGGGATATTGCCGGTGGACGGGGCGGGTTCCAGCGCCGCTGCTGGAAATTCTGGTGCGGCGAATCCAGTTGCCGCCGGGATTCAAAATTGAACTTTATGCGACGGACCTGCCGAATGCGCGTTCTTTGACGCAAGGAACAGGCGGCACTGTTTTTGTGGGCTCGAAGCGCGCGGGAAATGTTTACGCGCTGACGGACAACGGGCGCCACGAGAAGGCCGGCAAAGCGATTACGATTGCGCGCGGCCTGTATGAACCGAACGGCGTGGCTTTTCACGATGGCTCGCTGTACGTGGCCGAAGTGAGCCGCGTATTGCGTTATGACGCAATCGAAGCGCGACTCAACAATCCTCCGGCGCCTGTAGTGGTGAGTACGGACCTGCCTTTGAGCAAGCAGCATGAATGGAGATACATTCGCTTTGGGCCGGACGGATGGCTGTATGTGGGAGTAGGCGCGCCTTGCAATGTGTGCCAATCCGCGGACAAGCGCGTTGCGAGCATATTGAGGATGCGGCCGGACGGATCGGGCATGGAAGTGTATGCGTTGGGCGTGCGCAATTCGGTGGGATTCGATTGGCAGCTGTCGTCGCAGGGGATGTGGTTCACCGACAACGGGCGCGACAACATGGGGGACGATATTCCACCCGACGAATTGAATTATGCGCCGCGCATGGGAATGAATTTCGGGTTTCCTTATTGCCACGGAAAAGATACTCCGGATCCGGAGTTTGGCCGCGAGCATTCGTGCGCGGAGTTTGTGCCGCCCGCTTGGAGTTTGCCGGCGCACGTGGCTGCGATAGGGATGCGTTTTTATAATGGCGCGATGTTTCCGGAGGAATACCGTGGCGGAATTTTTGTCGCTGAGCATGGTTCGTGGAATCGCAGCACTCCGATCGGTTATCGCGTGAGCCGCGTAGTGCTGGACGGTGATCGGGCCGTGAAGTACGAGCCGTTCGCGCAGGGCTGGCTGCTGGGTCGCATGCATTGGGGCCGGCCCGGGGATGTGTTGGTGATGCCGGATGGGGCGCTGCTGGTTTCCGACGACTACGCGGGTGCGGTTTATCGGATCAGCTATCAGAAGCCGTAATGATTTGTAGCGCGCGACTCAAATAACGACGGATTCCTGGTATTCGCCGAAGGCGCGGCGGAGGGCGTCGGAGATTTCGCCTACGGTGGCGTACGCTTCGACTGCGGTGAGAATGGCGGGCATTAGATTTTCGCCGCTGCGGGCGCGGCGCTCGATTTCGACGAGCGCGGCCTGGGCTTTCGGCATATCGCGGCGAGCGCGCAGTGCGTTGAGCCGCGCGATCTGTGTGCGTTCGATTTCGGGGTCAATGCGCAGGGTGGGGATAGGTTTTTCGTCCTCGGTCTGAAAACGATTTACGCCGACGACGACTTGCTCGCCGCTGTCCACGGCATTCTGGTATTCGAATGCGGACTTCTGAATTTCCTGTTGGATGTAACCGGTTTCGACGGCGCTCAGCACTCCTCCCATCGCATCAATCTTGGAGATATATTCCCGCGCGCCAGCTTCGATTTCGTCCGTGAGCTTTTCAATCGCGTAGGCACCTGCCACCGGATCAATCGTGTTCACGACTCCCGTTTCCTGCGCGATGATTTGCTGGGTACGCAGCGCCAGTAGCGCGGATTGTTCGGTCGGCAAAGCGAGAGCTTCGTCGAGCGCATTGGCGTGCAGGGACTGGCATCCGCCGAGCACAGCGGCCAGAGATTGCAGTGCGACTCGCACCAAATTATTTTCCGGCTGCTGCGCGGTGAGCGAAGAACCGGCAGTTTGCGCGTGGAAACGCAGCATCAACGAGCGTGGATCGCGCGCGCCGAAGCGTTCGCGCATGGTGCGCGCCCAGAAGCGTCGCGCGGCCCGAAATTTCGCGACTTGCATCAGCAACTCGTTGTGGGAATTAAAGAAAAAGGAAAGTTGCGGCGCGAATTGGTCCACGGCGAGGCCTGCGCTGATGGCGGCTTCGACGTAAGCGATACCATTCGCAAGAGTGAAGGCGACCTCCTGCACGTCGGTGGAGCCCGCTTCGCGGATGTGATAACCGGAAATGGAAATCGCGTTCCAATTGGGCAGTTCGTGGCGGCACCACGCGAAAATATCGGTGACGATGCGCATAGCGGGGCGCAGCGGATAAATGTAAGTGCCGCGCGCGATATATTCCTTGAGGATATCGTTCTGCACGGTGCCGGCTAGGCGCTGCAGATTCGCGCCTTGTTGTTTGGCGACGGCGACGTACAGCGCCAGCAGAATCGCGGCAGTGGAATTGATGGTCATCGAGGTCGAAACAGTTTCCAGCGGAATGCCGTCGAAGAGCGTTTGCATGTCTTCGAGCGAATCAATGGCGACCCCGACTTTTCCGACTTCTCCCAGGGCGAGAGTGTGATCGGAATCCATGCCGAGCTGCGTGGGCAGATCGAATGCGACGGAGAGGCCTTTCACGCCTTGCGCGAGCAAGTAACGATAGCGTTGGTTCGATTCGACGGCGCTACCGAAGCCTGCGTACTGGCGGGTGGTCCACAAGCGCCCGCGATACATGGTGGGGTAGACGCCGCGGGTGAAAGGGAATTGGCCGGGATAGCCGAGGTCGCGTTCGGCATCCCAATCGCGCAGGTCGTCCGCAGTAACGACGGCTTCGATGGGCAGGCCGGAGGGAGACGCAGCGCGACGTTCGGAGACAGCGGCGGATTTTTTCGCGTCGTGGGCTGTCATTTGTTCGCCTCAGCGCACGCGCCGGGCGCGGCGGAACGACGTGAATGCAAAACACACCATAGTGACGGCGTAAACGATGGTAAAGCCCATCAGCCACGCCGCGGGGCGGGTGTGCCATTGGCGCCAAGCGGAGATGCCGCCGTAGAGCGCGAAGAGGGCGAAGATCGCTCCGGTGGTTTCATGAAAGAGCTGGCGGACGGCGCGCCACACCACGCGCAGGGTGATCTTGGTGGAGCTCCAGAGCGTGGGGTAGAAGCCCTCGGCCATGGAACAATTCTAGTACAGATTGCGCGGAGGCGCCGGAGCGATTGGCGGGCGGCTGAACCGGAGTACGGTTAACTGGATTAGCTCACTTTGCGCAGCTGGGCCTTGTTTCGCGCTGGCGGCGGACCTAGAATTGGGATAGAAGGGTGCTCTTACGGGAGGTGATGCCCTTGCAACTCGACGATCGCATGAAGCAGTTGCTGCGAGAGCTGGGACACGCCATCAATGATACGGTGTCTGATTCCAACCGGATCGCGGAAGCGATTTCAGGAGTGCGCTCGGCGGGGTTCGACATTGTGCTGAAGCTGGACGCGACGATTGGGCTGGCCCGCAGGTCCGCGCAGGACGCGAAGATGACCACGCAGGACCGCCGTTTCCTGGAATCGCTGCACATTCGCGTGGACGATGAAATCATGGAAGAAGAAACGATTGAGCCGCGGGTGGAGATCACCGCGCAAGACATCAAATTCCTGAAGTCTCTGAAGATATCCTTCGATGAAGAACTATAAATTTATCGCTGTCGCGCTTTTCTCTGCCGCTGCCGCGCTGGCTGTGGCTGCGCCGCCCGCGCGCGCGCAGGTTGTCGAGCCGGCACGCACGCCGATTTCCACCGAAACCAACACGCCCGTGGTGGTGAAGCAGAAACCCGCGAAAGCCGTATGGCTTCGGGCGGAGGTGATCCACTCTGACCGGCGCACGCTGATCGTGCGCGAAGCGGGCAATCCGATGCAGGTCCACACCTTCACGTTCTCCGACAGAGCCAAAGATAAAATCGAGCGGGTGCAGGAGGAAGGCGGATATCAGAGCGGGGATCAGGTGAGGATTTTGTGGATACCCGGCAGCAGCGAGGCGCTCAACATTAAAGGCAGGCCTTCCAAACCGATTTGATTCCCCGTATTGCGCTTTAAGTTTTCAGTAGAGTCACACGCGAGAAAAGAGCCGGCGAGAGGGCCTTCGATTCTGCCACCCGCAGCTTCTCAGGACTAGCCGACGTCACGAAATGATTCGCCCTCCTGCTGTTGCTGGACGCTTCTACCCATCCGAACCGCAGGAGCTTGCGCGCCAGATTGCCGAATTCGCGCCGCTGGCCGCAAGCGCGGTAAGAATTGTGGCGCGCGGTTGCGTGGTTCCTCATGCCGGCTACATGTATTCAGGACACGTCGCAGGGGCCGTCTATTCTTCGCTGGAAATTCCCGCGCGCTGCATTTTGTTGGGGCCGCGGCATTATCCGCGCGGCGAAGCGATGGCAATTTTGTCGCAGGGAAGCTGGCGAACACCTTTCGGAGATGCGGCGATTAACGCGGAGCTGGCCGCGGAGCTGATGCAGGCGTGCCCGCGTTTGCGCGAAGATTCGGTTGCGCACGAGCACGAACATTCGCTGGAAGTGCAGATACCGTTTCTGCAGCGCCTGGCGCCAGATTTTCGGTTTGTGCCGGTGGTGCTGGGGGCGGATCGCTATCCGTTGCTGGAGGAACTGGGCCACGCGGTGGCGAAAGTGGTGGCGGCGCAGAACGAGCGCGTGCTGGTGATTGCCAGTACGGACATGAATCATTACGAAAGCGATGCGCTCACGCGCGCGAAAGACGGCCGGGCGATTGAGCGCATTCTGGCGCTGGATCCGCGGGGGCTGTACGACAGGGTGCGCGGAGAGCGGATTACGATGTGCGGCTACGCGGCTACGACGGCGATGCTGGTGGCGATGCGAGACCTAGGCGCGGAGCGCGCGGAGCTAGTGCGCTATGCGACGTCGGGCGATATTACTGGCGAGCGCAAAGAAGTGGTTGGGTATGCAGGCCTAATCGTGCGCTGAGCGGCGAGTCTTAGTAGCGAAGATCAGCCCGCCAGCGAGTGCGAGTGCAACTCCCATGGCGCACCAAATCGCGCCGCTACGAAAGCACAATGCGGCGGCCCTTCGATGTCGCACTGCGGGAGCGATTCACAAGCCGCCGGACTCCACATAAATTGATCGGACGAAGAGCTTGCGTCCTTAGCTGACGTTGAGCGTGAACGTGAACGTGTGCGTGATGGTTCCGCTGGTGGCCGTCACGGTTACGGATTTGTTGTTGCCCACGGGCGTGCCCGGATTCGTAGGAGGTGGCGTGACTCCGCCGCCACCGCCGCCGCACGCCGCAATCCCAATTAATAGAGTGAACATCAGCACAACGCCGGCGAAATTCCAGCGGCGTCGGCGCGCCTGAATGGCCAGCGCGAAGAGCGCGGCGCATAGGAGCAGGACGCGGATCGCACCAGCAGCGGTGCGCCAGCCGCCGGTGTCAATGTGGCGACTGAGGGGAACGAGCGCGCTGGGAGCCGTCGTCGAAACTGTCAGCACGGTAGCGCCGCTGCCGGTGACGGTGGCGGGGCTGAAGCTGCACGTACTTTCGAATGGCAAACCGGTGCAAGAGGCTGCTGAGAAATTGATGACACCGTTGTAACCGTTACTTCCCGTGACGGTGACGGTCGTCGTGGCGCTCGCGCCGGGCGCGCTGACGTTCACGGCCGCAGGCGCAAACGAAGCGCTGAAGTCTGGAGCGGGAGTAACTGTGAATGGAATTGACGGACTCGCTGAGCCTTCGTAATTCGTGTCGCCGTTATAAATCGCGGATAAACCGGACGGGCCGGACGGCAGGCCATTGGTGGTGACCTGTGCCTGTCCATTGGTCACTGTCGCCGGTGGGCCTACGGGAAGTCCGCCCCCAAAATAAAACTGAATGGTCCCACCGATGGCAGGGCCGCCAGTTTGATTCGATACAATTTGCGCAGTGAAAGTTACGTTCTGCCCCGATTGCACGCTGGGCGAAGAGGCGTTTACGGTCGTCGTTGTGGTGCGCAGGACGTTGATGGTCGCCGCCGGCGAAGTCGAACCTGTGTAATTTGAGTCTCCCGAGTATTGAGCCGTAAGAGTCATTTGCCCGAGCTGCGATTCCTGTACCGAGATCGATGCGTTCGAAATAACACCGTTGACGCCGATACCGGCAGCGCCCACCGGCGAAGTGCCAATTTGATTATTTCCGGAGAAAAAGGTCACCGTGCCGGTCGGTGCGTTTCCGGTGCTGTTTGTGAACACGATGATGCTTAGCAGAATCGTCGAGCCGACGCCTGTGGTGGGAGGTGGCTGGAATTGGACGGTCGTGGGGCCCTTCGTGATCGTCAGGCTCAGGCTGGCGGAAGTGCTGGGCTTGAAATCGGCGTCACCGGCGTAGGAGGCCGACACCGTGTGGGAACCAACCGCGAGTGCCAGTATCGCGCTGGATGACACCCCTGTGCCGGCAGCGCCCACACTTGCTGTTGCCACACTGGTTCCGTCCGCAGCAAAGGTAAGCGTTCCAGTGGGAGTGCCCACTCCGGACTGACCGGTGACGGTGCCGCTGAGGAATGTCGGTGTGCCATAAGTGCCGCTTGTAAACGGCGGACCCGTGGGACTTCCATTGAGTGCTGCGGCGACCGTTGTGCTGGTTTCAGGAGAGATGGTCAGGTTCACGGCGGCCGAACTGCTCGAGCCGAGCGTTCCATCTCCGGGGTAGTGCGCTGTTAGAGAGTAGGTTCCGCCGCTGAGGCTGTTGACAGAGGCCGACGCGGACCCAGTGCTGGAGAGGGCGTAGTCGTTGATCACGTTGCCGGAACTGGCGATGAGTTCGACATCTTCATTGTTGAACGAAGGTGTGCCGGTTTTCGGAGCGACGGTAATACTGATGTTGGCGGCGGTGCCGTGGGTGAAGGTCGACGGATTCACGGAGAGAGTAGTGACGCTGGGCGCAAATGTGACGGAGCTCCACTGGTTGACGAGATTGGTGATGTTGACGGAGCCGAGACCGGTGGTGCGATCGTAGCCGACCGTGCTGGTGTAATCTCCGTTGGTGATGCCGGGAACGATGTTGTTGCCGACGGTTGTGTCGTAAAAGATGCAGTTCGAGTTGGGGACCGGAGACGCCTTCGAGCCGTTGCAATTCGCCAGTGTCTCGCTAGCGGCGAGCTTGTAGAAAACGTAATCGGCCTGGCCGACCCTCGCGCCTATTTTTTGACGAACCAACGCCATGATTCCGCCGAAGGCCTGCACGGATGCCGAGGTGCCGCCCACCCCCTCGAACTCGCCTGCTTCGCAGGAGCCTGCTAGACATATCAGGTAGGGGTCGTGTCCGGCGGCGGTCAGCGAGACGTCTGGCAGATTCCGGAAAGCCGGTGAAGTGAGGATTCCGGCGACTCCGGACTGCCAGGCGGGCATTGGGAATATGGTGCTGACGCCGCCGCTGCTGGCAAACAGGTTCGCGTCCTGCGTTCCGCAGGCAGCCACGCTACAGCTTTCGTTCCAGACATTTTCCGGGATGTAAGATTTCGCGGAAACCAGGGCGGAAGTGTCTGTAGGATTCCAATACGTGGTCGGAGTTGCGGTGTCGTTGAACATCGTGCCGCCGACCGCGACGGTGTAAGGCGTGGACGCGAGGATGTTGACGGAAACGCCCTGAGTGGCGACGGGGTTGCTGGGATTATCGCAACCTGCTGAGCCGTTGTCGCCTGAAGAAACCATATAGGTGATGCCTTGCGCGGCGGCTTGCTCGGCGAGATTGGAAATATTGGCGGATTCCGTTGCGGTTACGCCTTCTTCGCAGCCGCCGAAGCTTTCAGTCATCACGTCACCGAGATTATTGTCAATGATGTAGACCTCCGAGAGGTCCACGCCGTCGGTTGTGTTGGTGCTCGCGGAAACGACGAAATTTTCATTGGCCTGCTGCGCCAGCGCAGTGGCATAACTGGCGTCCAGGGTTGCTTCTACTTGTTCACCGCCCCCGAGATTGCCGGGGTCCGCGCCGTTGACAACAATTTGAATGGCGGGACTGTTGACTCCGAAGTTGGAGCGGAAATCGTTGAGGTCTTGAAGGGTAATGTCAGAGCGCGCAACGACGGCGACGGTCGAGCCGCTGCCGTTTATGTTGGGACTGGCGGTATGCAACGGGTTGGCATTATAGATGACAGCCAGATCGCCGGGCCCGACGGCGTGCACCGTGGCGCCTGAGCTGGTCGTCCCGGTGAATTCCGGCTGCCTTCCCGGCTTGCGTTCTACGCGAAATTTGTCTTGTGACAGCACGTGCTGAGGCCGCTTCAGGAAATTGTGCATCGTCGCGACCCCAGTAACGACAGAGGCGAGCGCCGTGGGAATCGAAGGGTCGGTGGAGTTGGCCCAGTGGTCTTCGAGTGTGCCGGCTGCTGTGGGGACCGAATATTTGTGGATCGCGGTGTGGAAGGCCTCCTGGACTTGGCCGGCGGTGCCGGAAAATTCGATTACGGTGCGGCCGTTGGATATTGGCGCAACCTGGAATCCGTGGGATTGCAGCCAAGTCGTGATTGTCTGGATGTCCTGGTCCGACGGGCCGAACTGCTGGCCGAATTGCTGAGGCATTAGCCACTGCTGGTAGTTCGGCGAGGAGCGATCCTGCTGCTGGTCGAGCAATTGTTCGAGTGCGGCTTGCTGGCTGGGGCTGCGCTGCAGCACCAGGAGCATGCGGCTCATGGGCAAGCTGGCGGGGGCCGCGCCGCGATCGTATGCAGCGCTGGCCAGATAATAGGTGTTGCCCTTCAGAACGGTGCAGTTCGCTTCGTCCACGGCTTGCGTGATGCGCGACGGCACCGGCGCGGTTTGCGCGAACGTGCGGAGCGGAAGCAGCATCAGCAGCGAACAGAAAGCAAAAAACACAAGAATGCGCAGGAAACGCGCGGGCTGGGGTCGCATGGTTTCGTTCACCTTGATTCCCGTTTTGGGACGGCGGGGACGGCACGGAGAGTAAACGGAGTTATAAGAAGTGTCAAGTTGTACCATGGGACAGATTTCCGAGCGTGCAAGCGCAAAAAGTGCTGTGGCGGCTGACGGCGCGCTGTCGCGGCTGCCTGTCTAATGCGAGGAACGGATGCGCGTAGCGAGATTGCGGGCGCGCGTGCGGGCCAGGTCTATGAATTTTTCGTCGGCGGCCAGCTGATCGAGGGTGGGGAGCAGGCGTTCAGGCTCGGGGAGCAGCTTGCTGTTGTAATCGCGTTCGATTTGCTGCATCACGTCGTTGACGCCCAAGTGGTCGTAGCGCATGGTGCGAACCAGGTCGGCAAGGTCCGTGGTCTGGCGGGCTAGACCTTCGAAAATGTTGACGAGCTGCGTCGCGGTGTCGTCGAGCGTGTAATTGAAATCGGCTTCGTGTTTTTCCCCGCCCTTTTCGTACACCAGGGATTTTGCGCCCAGGTTGGCGAGCCGCCGGTGGACGTCCAAATCCACATTTTGAAAATTATTCAGTTTGGAGGCCAGCGCGAAAATGCGTTGCGCGAGCGGCGCGCTCACTTCGAATGGCTGCGGATTCGCGTCTTCATCGAGCTGGCGGATGTCATAGGTGCCTGCACCGGCTTGATTGATTTTGATTTCGACGAACTCAGGGTAGCTGGTCTTGAAGACTTTGCGGAAGGTGATTTGGGGGGTGGCGCTTTCCGCGGGAAGGCCCGTACCGTTGTACGCGCGGTGCGGCGCACTCGAGCGCGGCAGTCGGGCGGGCATCGCGGCGGATATATCCGCGGCGCAGACGGCAAGCGCAAAAAGAACCAGCGAGGTGCGAGCGAACATGCTGGAGCTGTGGCGCTGTGCGCAGCGAATCATGAATTCTCGCATCACAGCCCAGAGAGGCGCGCCGCGCGGATTTGGTTTCGCAGGTTGGTTTTCGTTGCATCAGGTAGCGGACGCGGCCGGATCACGCCAGGAATTGCGGTGATGGAGGCGAGCATCCGTTGGCGCGCGCGGAAACTGTACGCGTGGCAGAGCGCGACGGCCAGTGCGTCGGCGGCGTCGGCCGGCTCGGGGTATTCGGTTAATCCCAGCGCGGAAGTTACCATCTGCTGCATTTGCTGTTTGGATGCGGCGCCGTAGCCGGCGAGGCTGGCTTTCACTTCGCGCGGCGAATAGCTATGCGCGGGGATCGAGGCTTGCGCGGCGGCCAGCAGCACCACGCCGCGAACTTCGGCAAGCTTCAGCGCAGTGCGCATGTTCAGCGCGGTGAAGACGGATTCTACGGCGACAGCGTCCGGCGCGAATTCCGCTACGAGTTGCGCGATCAATTCGTGAATTTCGCGCAGCCGCGCGGCAAAGGTGGCGCGCGCGGGAAGCTTCAGCGCGCCGAAACGCAGCAGGCGCGGCGACGAGCCAATGAATTCGACGACACCATAGCCGGTGGCGCCGGCAACGGCGGGATCAACGCCGAGCACGCAGAGGCGCGCGACTTTCGCAGTTGCCGTGATGGGTGCTTGGCGAATCATCTGAGTCCGCACAAGTGTAGTGCGCGAGAGTGACGGAGTGTAGTGTTTTTTCGGGGGTGGGCGACGCGAACAGAACTAGCGGAGTTGACGAACCCGGTTCAGTCTAGAGGGCGAGAAAACTCTCAAGCGCGGAAGCTCGCCGCGTTTTTTTCGGCGAAGCCAGCTTCGGTACCTTTAGGGATTGGGTCAATTTCCGGATCCGCGACCATGAATCCGCATGAGAATGTTCAGGCACAGTCGCTTGCCTGGCGCGAATCGGTCGGTCAGCTAATGGGCCGGAAGGAAATCCTTTCCGAGAAGTTGTCCGGTTGCCAGACCGATCAGAAGTTATCGTCAGTTCGTGGATGATACGTTCGCCTCATTAGCTGCGGCAGAAAGTGGCAGTACGGCGAGAATTTAACGGCGCACGCAACAACGGAGTCGACTGGCCGGTTGACGGCACGGATGACAACGATTTTTGGTACAACATTCCCGCGATCAACCAAGGCGGCGTCTCGGGCATCGCAGGAGTTGTGATGCCCATCGATGCCATGGCCGAGTTCGCTGTGCAGACGGAACCCAACGCGGAAAACGGGCGCGACGCGGGGGGTACGGTAAACGTGAGTCTCAAATCCGGGACCAATCAACTACATGGCACAGCATACTATTACAACTGCAATGAGTTCTTTGCAGCCCACTCGCCGTTCTTCATGCCCACCCCGCAGTTTCCCAAAGCGCCGAGGCTGCGCAATGAAAATTATGGATTCACTTTGGGCGGGCCGATCATCAAGAACAAAACATTCTTTTTTCTCGGCTTCGAAACCCAGAACTACATTTTCGGACTCACCGGTTTGGCGACAGAACCGTCGGCTGCCTGGATACAGAATGCGCAGGCTCTGCTGGCAACATACAACGTCCCGCAAAGCCCACTCTCCACGACTCTGTATTCGACGCTGTGGCCGAGTTCGATCAACGCTCTTCTCGGTACAATCAGCAATTTCTTCGCGAATGACCCAGCGACAGGAAACAGCTACAACGGCGTTCTGAAGCTGGATCACAATCTCAACACCAGGCAGCATTTGTCGTTACATGGGTTCTGGGGACAGGGCGAGCAAATCCAGCCTCCTGGGGCAGCTTTGGTGCTAGTCGAGGCGAGCCCCAATCTCGGCTACTATTTTGAAACCGCTCCCATACGCGTAGAGAATTATTCCGCGGTGTTGGACTCACAATTCACGCCAACGTTGACGAATCAGGCGCTCTTTGGAGTCAGCTATTTCCATCAAACATTTCACGATGCCAATAACACTTTCAATACCAAGGCCTTGGGTCTTTTCTTAAGCCCGGACGCACTGAAGAACGGGCAGCCGATTCTTGGCGCTCCCAATATTGTCATTTCCGGGTTCGATCAGGTTGGGATCACTCCTCCTGAGGGCCGCACCGGCGTCACTGGCCATCTGACCGACATCGTTTCCTACGTTACCGGCAGACATCAACTCCGCTTCGGAGGCGAAGTGCGGCAAGGGCGCGTGGACGAGTTCTATTTCCGCCGGTCACTAGGGAGTTTCGCATTCGACGGTACCCAAGGCCCGTGGGCAGGGACGTGCTCCGCAACAAATGCAATGTGCGCAGATACTCTGGCTCTTGCGGACTTTCTCGCTGGCGATGTGAGCACTTCTTCAATTGCCGTCGGCGACGCACAACGGCACGTTTTGGTCAATTCGTTCGCCTTGTTCGCGCAGGATGCCTGGCAAGTTATGCCAAGACTGACCCTGAATTTCGGCCTTCGCTACGAATACGCCGGGCCCCTGCATGGTAGCGATCATGATCTCGCAGTTTTTATTCCCGGGCACGGCCTGCTCATCCAGGGAGCCCGCCTCGGTTCCATCTACCCGCCGGACAGAAACAATTTCGCGCCAAGATTCGGCTTTGCGTATCAGCCGACGGACAAGGATGCTTTCGTGATTCGGGGTGGCATCGGCGTGTTCTACGAGCCAACCGCGATAAGTCCGTTTCTGGACAATCGTCCGCCAAATGCCGCGGCTGACGGTTTGGAAGACAATCCAGCAGGTCCGCACGCCGTCGACAACTACAGCCGAAATGCCTACAACTGGCTGACGGTGCAGCAGGGCGGTCAATCTATCTTTCCGGGAGTGGTCACTTGCGTTGGTCTGAACTACACGCTGGAAGCAGGCTGCGGCGTTCCGAATCCATTAACTGGCGCCAATATCTATAATGTTTTCTCCGTCAGCCAGAATTTTCGTACACCCTACTACTTCAACTACAGCCTGCAAGTGGAACAGAGTTTCGGAAGGGTCGCAGTGTTGCAGGTGGGCTACGTTGGCGCCAAGGACGCAAGCGGGCGGTAACCCAAAACCTCAATCAGGACGGCGCGTTTCTTGCCCAGTATCCCAACGTCGGCTCGATCAATCAGCTGGACAGCGATGTCACTTCAGACTACAACGCGCTGCAGAGCGTCTTGCAGATAAGGTCGTGGCACGGCGTTACTTCCCAATTGGCCTACACCTGGGCACATGCCCTGGACAATGCAACTGAGTTCCGTGGCGTGATTCCACTCAACAGCTTCAACTTGCAACAAGAGTATGGGAACAGCGACTTCGACACTCGCAACAACTTCACCGGCTATTGGACTTACGATATCCCCGGTTCTTCCCACGGGCCTGAAATCCTTACCCACGGCTGGCAGTTGAATGGATTAATTTCGTTCCACTCCGGACAGCCGTTCAATTTTCCAGGGCCTGGTGTGTCCGGGAACCAGCGCCCTGGTTTAAACCTGGTCGCTGATCCGTATAGCGGCGTTTCGCACACTTTCAGCCCCACCGGTGAGCAATGGGTCAACCCAGCGGCGTTCTGTGTGCCTTCGCCGACCTGTCTCCCAAACAATCCTAACGGCGACCTCTCGCGAAATAAATATTACGGCCCCGGCTTCGCGGATGTAGACCTTTCAGTTTTCAAGAACATCCCGATCACGGAGCGGTTCAAATTACAGCTTCGCGCGGAAATGTTTAATCTCTTCAACAGGATTAACCTCGCGACCGGAGGTGGATCTGTAGGATCCAACGGGTTCGTGACCGATACCACTGGCGATTTCTTCGGCGGTCCGGGCATAGGTCCCGGCGAACCGTTCAACATGCAGCTTGCCGCAAAGTTGATTTTCTAGCGGCAAATAATCCACTTCGACGCGTCACGCCGTAATCGGAAACTGAGTCGCTACCCGCATTTTGGCTGGATGGAAACCAGGACTGAGAGAGAAAGCGACGGCCTTCGGCTGCGAATCCGTCGCGGCCTCGGGACGAGCAGGCCGCCGCGCTTCGCAATGGCCTGACTCGCGGCTAGCTGGCGATGGCGGCTTGCATTTCTTTTTCGTCGATGTCGAAATTGGCGTAGACGTGCTGCACGTCGTCGTGATCTTCCAGGGTTTCGACCATGCGCATCATTTGCTGCGCTTGCGCGCCGCTGAGCTTCACGTAATTTTGCGGGACGAAGGCGATTTCCGCCGTGGCCGGAGTGACGCCGGCGGCGAGGAGCGCTTCGCGCACTTTTTCAAATGCTTCGGGCGGCGTGGTGACTTCCCAGGCCGAGCCGTCGTCGCGCAGATCTTCCGCGCCGGCGTCCAGCACGATGCTCATCATTTTTTCTTCGTCCGCGGCTTCCTTGGGGACGATGATGTCGCCCTTGCGGTGGAACATCCAGCCGACTGCGCCGTTTTCCGCCATGTTGCCGCCGTTTTTGGAAAACATATGGCGCACTTCGCTGACGATGCGGTTGCGATTGTTGGTGACTACCTGCACCAGCACGCCGACGCCGCCGGGGCCGTAGCCCTCGAAAGTGACTTCGTCGAGCGTTTCGCCCTCGAGCGTGCCGGTGCCGCGCTGGATGGCGCGCTCGATATTGTCGTTGGGCATATTTTCGCTCTTCGCGGAAAGAATCGCGGTGCGCAGGCGCGGATTGGTGATCGGGTCGGCGCCGCCGGTGCGCGCAGCGATCGTCAATTCACGAATAATTTTGGTGAAAATTTTGCCACGCTTGGCGTCCGTAGCCGCCTTCTTATGCTTGATCGTGGCCCATTTAGAGTGTCCAGACATGGATAAACCTTCTTCAGTGGGTGTGGCAGGAGCAGCAGGCTAGCTCTTGCCGCGATAGTGTAGCAGCAGCGCAACATTCAGGCAAGAGAAGGCCGGCCGCGGCGGAACGCACCGCAAACGACGACTGCGACGACCCTTGCCGGGGATGCTGCTGCACATCGACGGCAGCCGGCACCGTTGGTTGGGAGACGAGCGCTGGCACGATCTGATCGTGATTCTGGATGATGCCACCAGTGAGATTTACTACGCGCAACTGGTGCAGGAGGAATCGACGCAGACGGTAATGGCCGCTTTGCGCGAGGTGATCGAGCAGCAGGGATTGTTCTGCGCCTTGTATAGCGACCGGGGCAGCCATTTTTGGCTGACGCCCAAGGCGGGCCAGAAGGTAGACCAGGCGCGTGTGACGCAGGTAGGACGGGCGCTACGCGAGTTGGGAGTGCGGATGATTCCGGCCTACTCGCCGCAGGCGCGCGGACGCAGCGAGCGTAATTTCGGGACTTGGCAGGGACGGCTGCCGCAAGAGTTGCGCTTGCGGGCCATCACGACAGTGCAGGCGGCGAACGCTTTTCTGCAGGAAGAGTACATCGCGGCATTCAACCTGCGGTTCCGGGTGCCAGCGACGCAGGCGGGCAGTGCCTTTACGGTGTGTGGGCAGCGAGACTTGGAAGGGATCTTTTCGTTGCAGTTTGAACGCACGGTGAACCAGGACAACACGGTGAGCTTTCAAAATCTGTCTTTGCAGATCCAGCCGGTACGCTGGCGAGCCACGCTGGCGGGTTGCACGGTGACCGTGCAGCAGCACCTGGATGGAACGCTGAGCCTGCGCTATGGGCCGCATGGCGTGGGGTGCTACAACGCCGAGGGTCTGCCTTGGATGGATAGCGATCGGCCAAAGGCTGTGGAGAAGCCGCGCCGTGGAAAAGTCGTAAAGCAGACTTTTCCACCGCGCTTGGAAATCCCGCCCAAAGCGCGGGATTCCCACTTCCCCACAGCCGCGACGGCGGCGGGTGATTAACAGTCAAACCGGACAACTCACTTACTACAAAAACCGGACCTTTTAACTTGCTATGAACAGAGAAGGCCGGCCGCGCTGATCGATCAGTTTGCGATCCGCGTGGGTGTTACTTCTGACAATTGGAAGCCTTCGCCGTTTTAAGTATCAACAAACAGACAGGTGAGTGCAGTGCGGCTCAAGGTAATAGCGCTCAGGCGAGGTTTAACTCCTCGTGCTGGACGAAACGCAGGGTGGGGCGCGTGCGAGGTTGAGCTCAGCTGACGTCAGGCAGCACCTGAATCGTCTAAATTAAAAGGAGATCCACTTGAGAATTGCAGGCGCAACACTTCTTGGGCTTTTTCTGCTGTTTGGAACCACAACTTTCGCGCAAGATAGTCCCAAAGTGGAAATTTCCGGGAACTATTCGTACATGCGCTTCAACCCGCAAAACAACAACATCTCCGGACTCGGAGCTTTTTCTCTCAACGGTGGCGGCGGAGCTTTGACGTATTTTCTGACCAGCCTGATTGGGATCAAAGCCGAATTCGAGGGCTACGGCAGCACTACTAGGACCTTTCCCGGTGGCGCTCCCGTCTCCGGCAACCTTTTCACTTACAACGTAGGTCCCGAGATTAAAATCCGCACCCCGCACTTCCAGCCGTTCGTTGAGGCGATGTTCGGCGGCGCCCATTCCAATGCATACGTAAACATTTGCAATGTGGGCGGAGGTTGCATCAATTCTCCCTCGAACAATGCGTTTGATTTCATTATTGGTGGGGGCCTGGACATCCCGATCAATAGATCCATCGCTGTCCGCGCAGCGGAGGCCGACTACGTCTTAACGCGTTTCGGCAATTCGTTCACAGGTGGCAATAACAATCAGAGCAATTTCCGCATACAGGCCGGCGTCGTATTCAGCTTCTAAACGAGCGGCTCATCCGCATTCGGATCGGCTCATCGTTTTCCATTTTCCCCGGGAGATAGCCAATGCGCGGACGCTCCACCCTTCGATTTCTGGAGGGTGGGGCCTCGCGTTATAATTTGCCGCATGCGGAAAATCCTTTTCGCGTTTGCGGTTTTAATTGCTGCGGCGGTTCAGCCGTTGCGTGCGCAGCAAACTTCTTCTGCGGCTCCCGCGCCGGCTCCTGGCACAAGTGCCGCTGGTCCAGTCCACAGCGACATTACCTACGGTGCCGCCGGTGGCGAGACTCTCCTCCTTGATGTGTTCGAGCCCGCTAACAACCGCGGGAAACCTCGACCTGCTGTGGTGCTGGTACACGGCGGCGGTTGGACCAGCTTTGACAAATCCACGATGCGCGCGCTCGCGCAGTTTCTGGCGCTGGCTGGTTTTGTTTCGGTCACAGTTGATTACCGGCTGTTTCATGACGAGGCGACTCGCTGGCCGGCACAATTGGATGATGTGCAGCGCTCGGTGCGCTGGGTGCGCGCTAATTCCGCGAAATACAACGTTGATCCCCATCGCGTCGGCGCGTACGGCCATTCGTCCGGCGCTCAAATCGCCACGCTGCTCGGCATGATGGAGACGCGCGACAATTCCGATCTTGCGCTCGCGAAATATTCGAGCAAGGTGCAGGCAGTGGTGGATGCCAGCGGTCCTACCGATTTCACCAACGGCATGGACAATGATGCCAAGCAATTCCTGGCCAGTTTTCTGGGCGCCGATTTCGCCACGCATCCGGACGTGTGGCGCGATGCTTCTCCGCTTTTTCACGTCGCGAAATCCAACGCGCCGATTCTGATCATCCACGGCACGCGGGATGACATGGTCCCCATCAGTCAGGCTGAAGAGCTGAATGACGCACTCACGAAAGCCGGTGCCACGGTGCAATTCTTGCGACTGGACAGCGATCACATGTTTTTCGAGCCTGAGGTGCATAGACGGCTCGCACTGGCAACTCAGGCATTCTTCGACCGTTACCTCGCCTCTGTTCACTGATCGCTGGATTCTCTTCAGATTCGTGGCATTAGAGGCTATGGCCGCTCTGGTTTGCGGCGCTTGCGGCACGGCTGAAGCCCTGCCCTGACGAAAAACGGCGCTTGTCACAGACACGCGTCAAGAGGGGAACGTACGGGCACGGTGAAAATCTTGCCCTCACAAAGGAGAAATTCCTCGGGGGTTTGCTGGGCGCGCGCGAGAGGGAATCGGGTTTTTGCTGTAATTTTTGCCGTGAGAAATAAGTCCTGTGTTTCCCGGACGTTCGCCCATGACCAATAGAGCACAAATCCACAAGTGCGCTGATTTTGCTTCGCGGCTTGGCCGACGCAATGCTCTGCAGGGATTCGCAACACGTAATTCACCACGGGGACCCTGGGGGAACCAAATGCCAACAAACCTCTTTACGACCGCAACGACCGAACAAGATGCACAAGTAGAAAAGCGACTGTGGCAAGCGGTAGTCGTGAGCACGATTCAGGAGTGGATTTCCGGACCTCTGCGCTACAAACGAATCGCCGAAGAATATTTGTTCCAGGACCGTTCCGATTTTCCGCTGGTGTGCCAGTCTGCCGGACTCGATGTTGACAGATTACGTCAACAATTGACGCGGCTGCGGGCGCATTCGGACCCGATCGGCCACGCTATGCGGGACTTTCTCCCTCAGATTTGACGAGCATGAAAACGGCCGTAGCGTGCGGTGTCTCGGACGGGTCATCGAGCGCCGAAGTTTCGATCGACGCGCAAATCGGGCATGTCACGTAACGCGATGAATCAGGAGTTAGTAGTTCTGAGAGAGCTGTGTCCCTGCGTAATCACGGTACGACTCGGGCGGCCGGCAGCGCATAAATATCTTTTGCAGAGCACGCTTGGTCGGAAATCGTAATCGACGGGGGAGCATCGCTCGCCGTGTTCGCTAGGCGAGGAAAGTCCGGCGGCAATTTTGCTGCGAGCTGATACGTTCCCGAGGGAATCCCAGTAAAACGGTACATACCGTCTGTGTCCGTCTGCGTCGAGAGCGAAGTGTCCTTACCCCGCAGTTCCACGGTAACACTGGGCATCTCGCGATTATAGTCATTCGGCTGTTCCTTCGTTCGCAGAACACCCTCGACGACCGATCCGCGTTTTCGCGCTCGCAGTTCCGCAAACCGAGTAGCTGCGCTGGCCGCTGGCTGAGTTTCCGCACATATCCCGGCCATTAACCTTCCAGGCTCAGCCCCGTAGAAAGCCCTTTCGTCCACCGTTCCTTTGTACGGCGTCACGTAGTAGGATCGCCCCCATCGAAAATGGTATCTGCAGTCCCCACCACCTCGCCCTGAGTAAACATCAATCTCCTTCTCCTCGAATCCACTGCTGTTTTCGTCCACTCGAAATCGGTAGCGGGACAAACCGCTTTGGTCAGCACCTCGCGGTTCGTCTGGAGGATTTTCAATATCAATGACGGTTGCGACAAAGCTGGGGCCCGTTGCTTTCAAATCACGGCAAGTGCCCGCAGTGTTAGGCAGGGAGACACACGAACAAGCCCACGAGCGGTGCGCCCAGAAAGTCCCCAAAGCTATGCTGACCACCAAGAGACGCCCCGAGCTTCGATTCACGGATTCCTCCGTGGCGCGATTATAAAAGTCCCCGATCATTCTGGCAGCGGCATGGAATCGACTGAAACTCCTGATAAACGCGGAAACCATAGATGTGCTTTTCGGATGCACGATTGCCCGGTGCGGTTCGCTGCGCGCTTTCTCCTGCTTCATAATCTGCTTCATAATCTTGACACTGGCACACGCGCTGCCGTATGGTCTGGGCAACGACGTCGGAAATCCACTTTTCTCATCTCGCCGAAAGATTTCCGATTCAGGAGGTGATCCATGCCATTGGACCTGATGACCCTGCGGTTAGTGGAAAGGCCGGTTACCAAGGAAGAGGGCCTGCGCATTTTGGAACGCGATCAGTATCGTTGCCAGTATTGTGGCCTCGATGGAGCGGCCAGTTTCGAAAATGCTTTGGCGATGTCGGTTGATTTCGTGATTCCGCGCGCGCGCAAAGGCAAGAAGGATGAACGCAACCTGGTGGCCTGCTGCCGTTCGTGCAACATGATCAAGGGACGGCGCGTGTACCGCAGCTTTGACGAGGCCAAGACCTACGTGCTCGCGCAACGGGAGAAGCTTCGTAAGGCGTGGGAAACCAGGAAGACCGCACCCGCCGCGGCCGCGTCAGCTTGCAGCAAAAGCGCAAAAGTCGTCTGCACCGGAAGCACCGAAGGCCGCGGCAGCTTCTGTAATCAACAGCTCACCATTGTCCATTCGCAATAGATGAGCCAGCGCTGCTCGCCAGCCGCTTGCTAATAGCGCCAGGACGTTAGATCTGCGCCAGCGGGCGCGGATTTTCTCGATGCGTTCGAGAATTTTCGGCAGATACATCGTGTTGTAGTGCAGGCGTGAAAGGAAATTCGGCAAGTTGGGATCGCCGTTCCAGCAATGTTCGGCGCGGTCTCCGTATTTTACTTCGCCGCCATACGGAGGATTCGTGGTGGCGTTCAAAACGTCTTCGAGGTAGTACACCGCGTCGTTCAGGAAATAAGTGTCCGCGCTGCCGACGTACACGTGAATTTTGCCGGCGAGTTTTGGTCCGAGCGTGGCCCAATTTTTCTGCAGGATTGCGCTCAGGTCGTAATGTTCCTTCCAGTAGGCCGCGGTCGCGGGATCGATTTCGCCGGTTTCCTTATTAAAAATGGTCTGCGGGTATCCGTCGCTGCCCACCGGGCCGTACACCGCCTGCCAAATATCGAATTGTTCGCCGGAGCGTCCGTGCGAGCCCAGCGCCAGTTCGTATTGATTGATCTGCTTCGTGCTGGTGAGCGTGCGGCCCAGATAATCGCGTTCGCCGGGCTGCTCCACGCGCATATGCGGGCCTGTGACGAAGAACATATTCTTATCGGAATACAAATTGATGTTGGTGAAGGCGCGGAAATCCACCGGATCAGGGCAGGCGACGAACGCGCCATTGTAATGGTCCGGATAAAACATCTGCACGGCGAGCGATTCCCAACCGCCGGTGGAACCGCCGTAAACGAAGCGCGCCCAGCCCTGGCCGATGCCGCGGAAAGTTTTTTCGATCGCGGGAATCAGCTCGGTTTCGATGGCGTCGCCGTAGGGCCCCAGGTTCGCGGAATTCACGGCGTAGGAATCATCGTAATAAGGATTGGCGTGATTGATCTGCGCGACCAGGAAACGCGGAAATTTCGGCGCAATCCACTGCTGATAGAATTTGTAGCCTTCTTCCTGCTGGATTCTGTTGTAACCGGAAATGTGGAAGCGTTCGCTGTAATCGGGTTTCAGATCCGGGTCGGGCGGAGTGGTGCGGAGATTGTGGAAGTCGTCATTGAAGTGATCTTCGAAAATCATCAGCGGAAAATGCGCGTTGGGGTGCGCGTCGAATCCCTCGGGGACCAGGACGTTCGCGCTGAGGAACATCGGGCGGCCCCAGAATTTCGTGAGCAGCGCGCTCTGAATTTTGATGTGGCGGATGTAGGGAGTGTCTTTCGGGTCGGGGATCGGCTGGGATGACCTGGTCGAGCACGATGGAGATGGGCTCGCCGCCGGCTCGCAGCGTGATTTTTCGCGGCGTGGAATAAAGGTTGCCGGGCGCGAGTTGCCAGTGCTGGCCTTCGCCGCGATCCATGGGAAGTTTTACGGTATGGCCGTCCGCGCGGTGAAACGTTTCGTATTTGTGCATAACCACCTGGACGAAATAGTCTCCTGGAGGAACTTCGTGCAAATAGCGCACGGGATATCCGAACGCTGCGTCATCGAGCGTGACCGATTGGACGGACTTGAGCGCGTCCACATCGAGGCCGAAGATCATTTGGGTGCGCACGGAATTGCTGATTTGCAGGCGTGGTTCCTCGGAGGGATCCGTGGAGAGAATCAGCAGCAGGCGGCCGTCGAGCGGTTCGGCGCTTTGAGCGCTGGGGAACGAGACTGCGAAGCGATAGGTAGAGGCCTGCTGCGCGTGTAGCGCGCCCACGGTTAGTGCGAACATCATGATTCCCTGCAGCACTGCGCGCAACGAACTTCGCAACGTCATGGTCCCTCCTGCTTTCAGGCTAAATTCGCCGCGGGGATTCTACATCAATAGGCGGGCCGTGCCGAGTGCGGGGCAAGTGAGCGGCGAGGCAGCGTTCGGTTTGGCGACGGGGCGTCCCAGAATCGGGCAGCGGCTCGGCCGCGACCGATGCGCGCAATTCGATTAAGGGCTTTGGCTGCAACCAGTTTCACTGCAGAGCAATCGGCACAGCAATTGCACCGCGGCAGGGTGTAGTGTGTCTACAGCCAGGATGCAGACGCGCTACACCCAAGGGAAACCATGAAACAACGGTACCAAAACCGGATCGAACTGCTGCAGGGGACGCTCGACCTGCTGATCTTGCAGACGTTGCGCTGGGGAGCGCAGCACGGCTACGGGATCGCGTTGGCGATTCGCGCAAATTCCGGCGACATCCTGCAGGTGGATACGGGCTCGCTCTATCCGGCACTGCACCGGCTCGAGCGGCAGAGATTGATCGCGGCGGACTGGAAAATTTCAGAAAACAATCAGCGCGTGCGCGTGTACCGGCTGAGTGCGGCGGGGAAGAAGAAGCTGGCGTCGGAACGTTCGCGCTGGGCGCAGATTTCGCAGGCGATTGCGGGGATTCTGGGGCCCGCCGGCGAGGAGAGCGAAGCATGAAATTCCCATGGGGCGATGGTGACAAACGCAAGCAAGAATTGAACGAAGAAATCGCCAGTCATTTGCAGATGGCCGCGCGGGATCGCGAGGCGCGCGGTGAATCTCGCGGCCAGGCGGGCGCCGCAGCGCGGCGTGAACTGGGCAACGCCGGAGTGATTCAAGATGTGACGCACGACCAGTGGGAATGGACGTGGCTCGAAGATTTGTTGCAAGACTTGCGCTACGGCGCGCGGACGCTTCGGAAAACTCCGAGCTTCACGATAATCGCAGTGCTGACGCTCGCGCTCGGCATCGGTGCCAACACCGCGATTTTCAGCCTCGTAAACGGAGTTCTGCTGCGGCCCTTGCCGTACGCGCAGCCCGAAAGGCTAGTCGGAACCACGCAATATTATCCCAAGGGCCCGCTGGTGGTGATGCGCCAGCAAAGCCGCACGATGCAGCTGGTGGGAGTTTCCGACAACAAGGAATTCAATTTGACCGGTTCGGGCGATCCCGTGCGCCTGATCGGAAATTCGGTGTCTGCGGATTTCTTTTCCATGCTCGGCGCGCAACCCGCGATGGGTAGAACTTTTCACGACGGAGAAGACCAGCCGGACAAGGATCGCGTCGTTATTCTGAGCCGCGCGCTATGGGAGCAGCGATTTCAGGCGGACCCGAATATTGTCGGCAGGTGGATCACGCTGGAAGGAGAAGACCGCGAGATCCTGGGCGTGATGCCGGCGGATTTTCGCCTTCCATCGCCCAAAACGGAACTGTGGGTTCCGCTGCATCTGGACCCGCGAGACACCGGTAATTATTGGGGCGACAGTTATATGCAGCTGATAGGGCGGCTGCGTCCGGGCGCGACGTTGGAGCAGGCGCGCGCCGAATTGAAAACGATGCGGCCAATCGTGCTGGCGGCGTACGCCTGGCGGATGCCAGACAATTCGTTTGTGAACTCGACGATCATATCGCTGCAGGAAGCGATCGTTGGCGATGCTCGGGGAAAGCTGCTGATTTTGCTAGGCGCGGTGAGTTTGTTGCTGCTGATCGCCTGCGCGAACGTGGCGAACCTGCTGCTGGCGCGCGCCACCACGCGAGAGAGAGAAGTTGCCGTGCGCGTGGCACTGGGAGCGAGCCGCTGGCGGATTCTGCGACAACTGATCACTGAGAGCGTGCTGCTCGCGCTGCTGGGCGGCGCGTTGGGAATGGGCGTTGCGCTGGGTGGGTTCTCGATTCTGAAAGCTATGCTGCCTCCGGACACGCCGCGGCTCGCGGATGTCGCGCTGGACGGGCGAGTATTGGCATTCACGGCGGTGCTGGCGATTTTGACCGGCATCATTTTTGGTTTGGTTCCTGCGCTCGGCGCTTCGAAGGTGGACATGACCGCGACGCTGAAATCCGGCGGCCAGCGCAATGCGAGCGGCGGAAATCATCGCGCGAGCAAGATGTTAGTCGTGGGCGAAGTAGCCATTTCGATGATCCTGGTAATCGCGGCGGGCCTGCTGGTGAAGAGTTTATGGATACTTTCCGGGACCAGTCCGGGATTTCGTTCCGAGCGCGTGGTCACGGCGCGAATCACTCCCAATGAATTGTTCTGCGCGGTTCCAGGCCGCTGCCTGGCTTTCTACGACGAATTGCTGGACCGCACGCGCGCGTTGCCGGGAGTCAAGAATGTGGCGGCGGTGAATGGTTTGCCGCTCGGCGGCGGTGCGGAAATATTTCCCGGCGTGATGGAAGCTCACCCCATTCCGGACGGCGCGAAAGTCCCGATGTTCTGGGAAAAAATCGTCACGCCGGACTATCTGCAGATCATGAATATCCCCGTGCTGCGAGGGCGCGCGTTTACCGAAGCGGATTCCGGGCGAACGCGCAAGCCGTGGTGATCGTCAGCAAAACCACCGCCGAGCATTTCTGGCCGGGACAGGATGCAGTGGGCGAACATTTTCGTCCGAAGTGGGAGCAGCAGTGGCGAACGGTGGTAGGAGTGGTGGGCGATGTGCGGGAATTCACGATTACGCAGAACTCCGCTGACTGGATTGACGGCGTCATCTATACGCCGTACGGTGCGCACGCAATTCGCGGCAGTGGCGCCGACGCGCCGCCCGCGGAAATGACGCTGGTGATCGAAACAGCCGGAGACCAGGTGCAAATCGCCGGCGAACTGAAGAACACCGTCGCGAGCCTCAATCACGACGTGCCGGTGAGCCAGATCGGCCCGCTGAAAAGCTGGGTGGGGGAAGCGATGGCTGAACCGCGCTCCACCTCCGCGCTTTTTGCGGTGTTTGCGGCGCTGGCGCTATTGCTGGGCGCGGTCGGAATTTACGGCGTAATTTCCTATTCCGTCGCGCAGCGTACGCGGGAAATCGGCATTCGGATGGCGTTGGGCGCGCGACGGCAGGAAGTGCTGCTGCTGGTGGTGGGGCAGGGCGCGAAGTTGGCGCTGGCAGGAGTGGCGATCGGAATTGTCGGCGGGCTCATGTTAACTCGGCTGATGAGTGGATTATTGTTCGGCGTGCATGCGACCGATCCTTTAACGTACGGCGCGGTGGCGGCCTTGCTGATGTTGGTAGCGCTCGTGGCCTGCTTCATTCCCGCGCGGCGCGCGATGCGCGTGGAACCCATGGTGGCTTTGCGCTATGAATGACGGCGTCGGCTGCAGCGCGAGCGTCGGCGAGGGAACCCAAGTATGAAATTCCTGTGGGGCGGGCGTGAGCGGCGTAAGAACGAACTGAATGAAGAAATCACCGCACATTTGCGGATGGCCGCGCGCGATCGCGAGGCGCGTGGCGAATCTGCCGCGCAGGCCGGCGCAGCGGCGCAGCGCGAACTCGGCAACGCGGGAGTGATACAGGACGTGACGCACGATCAATGGGCGTGGACGTGGTTGGAGAATCTGCTGCAGGATCTGCGTTATGGCGCGCGGACGCTGCGCAAGTCTCCGGGTTTCACGGCGGTCGCGATTCTGACGCTGGCACTTGGCATCGGCGTGAATACCGCGCTCTTCTCGGTCGTCAACGGCGTACTTCTGAATCCATTGCCGTACCCGCAAGCAAATCAGTTGGTGGGATTGTGGTGGGACCGCACGCCCGGACAGCATAGCTCGATTCCGTATTTGAATTTTCTCGACTGGCAGAAGCAGAGCACGGCGTTTTCCTCCGTCGGCGCATACCTGCAGGACAACATGATCGTCACCGGCGCGGGCGAACCCGAACGTGTGGACGGCGTAAAGATTTCCGCTGACTTTTTCGATCTGCTCGGAGTGAAACCTTTATTGGGCCGGTCATTCCGGACTGAGGAGGATCAAGTCGGTGCTGGCTATGTGGCGCTGATTGGCGACGGACTATGGAATCGCAAATTTGGCTCGTCGGCCGACGTTCTGGGCAAGACCATCACGGTGGACGGGAGGACCTGCACGATCGTCGGCGTGGTGCCGGAAAAATCGCCGATTTACACCACTGCGGATGTGTTCACGCCGCTCGGCCAATTCAACGAGGAGCCTTTCCGCGATCGGCGCGCCAGCCTGGGCACAGTTGGAATCGCCAGAATGAAGCCCGGAGTGACGCTGGCGCAGGCTCGCGCCGATATGGATTCGGTGGCGCGAAATCTTGCCGCGGAATATCCGGACGCGAACAAAGGCACCAGCATCTTTGTAAATCCACTGAAGGACGACATCATCGGCGACATCGGCCCGACGCTTTTCATGTTACTGGGCGCCGTCGGATTCGTGCTGCTAATTGCGTGCGCGAACGTTGCGAACTTGCTTCTGGCTCGTTCGGCGGCGCGGGCGCGTGAATTTGCGATTCGGGTGGCACTGGGCGCGACGCGGCCGCGAATCGTACGGCAATTGATTACGGAAAGTTTGTTAATCGCGTCCGCGGGTGGCGCGCTGGGTCTGCTGATTGCCGCGTGGGGCACGAAAGCGGCGCTTGCGGTGATTCCCGAGGCCCTGCCGCGCACCGACGAAATCGGTCTCGATGGCCGCGTGCTGCTCTTCACACTGGCCGTTTCGATTCTCGTGGGCGTTGCGTTCGGCGTGGTGCCGGCGCTGAAAACTTCGCAGCCTGATTTGCACGAGAGCCTGAAAGAGGGAGGACGCGGTTCCAGCGGAACTCGTCTGCGCACGCAAAATGTTTTTGTCGCAGTTGAAATGGCGCTGGCCGTCGTGCTGTTGGCCGGCGCGGGACTGATGGTCCGCAGCCTGCTGGGACTCGCAAACGTGAATCCTGGTTTTGATCCACAACACGTGATGGAGTTCGGCGTGTCACCCTCGGCTGCGCGCGTCACCACGCCCGCGCACATTCGAGAAACTTATCGCGAGATCACCGCGCGGTTTGAAGATGTTCCGGGCGTCTCCGCCGCGTCGCCGTTGGTCGGCGCGCTGCCGCTCACAGGCGATTCGCTAGTCGGGTTCTGGATTACCGGACAGCCGAAACCCTCCTCCGCGAAGGAAATGACACGCGCGCAATGGTACGCCACCGCTCCCGATTATCTGAAAGTGATGGGGATTCCGCTCCAGCGCGGCCGATTCCTCAGCGCGCAGGATACGGAGACCGCGCCATTCGTCGTGGTAGTTGACGAGGGATTCGCGCACTCCACTTTTCCCGGCGAGAATCCCATCGGACAACGGATCAACATCGCAATCCTCGACGTCGAAGGCGCCGAAATTGTCGGCGTGGTGGGCCACGTGAAGCACGCGGGTCTGGGCGCGACAGGAATTCTCGACCAGCGCGGCCAGATGTATTTTGCGATTTCGCAGCTGCCCGATCGCGTGCTGCCGCTCGTCGGCCGCTCCTGCACATTCGTGGTGCGCGCCGCTGGAACGCCGCAGGCCGTCAGCGAATCGCTGCGCGCCGCGTCGCAACAATTCGATAGCCGCCAGGTGCTGTACGAATTTCAGCCGATGACCAAAGTCGTTTCCGATTCGATTGCGGCACAACGCTTCACCATGATCCTGTTGGGCGTGTTTGCTGCGCTCGCGCTGGTGCTGTCCGCGGTGGGAATTTTCGGGGTAATTTCCTACGTCACAGGCCAGCGCACGCAGGAAATCGGCATTCGCATGGCGCTCGGTGCGCAGCGCGGTGACGTGCTGCGCCTCGTGCTGGGGCATGGAATGCGCGTAGTTCTGCTGGGCGTGGCGATCGGTTTGGCCGCAGCGCTTGGATTGACGCGGCTAATGGCCAGCCAGCTCTACGGAGTAAGCGCGAACGATCCGCTCACCTTCGCCGGAGTAGCGTCGCTGCTGACATTCGTCGCGCTGGCGGCGTGCTACGTTCCTGCACGGCGCGCGATGCGCGTGGATCCGATGGTGGCATTGCGCTACGAATGACCAGCTGCCCTGGCTAGTGCGCGAGTGTTCCAGAGTCCAACACGATTTTCCCTCCGACCATGGTCAGCACCGACTCGGTCTTAGGCAAATCCGAAGCAGGCACTTGGAAAATGTCTTGTGAGAGCACGGCCAAGTCGGCGAGCTTGCCTGGCACAAGGCTGCCCTTGTCCTTCTCGGCGAATTCGGCGTAGGCGGAAGTCAAGGTGTAGGAGGTGACGGCCTGCTCGCGAGTGATCGCCTCGGTGGGCCGGCCCGGATCCATCGTCGCCAGCATGATATTAAGGTACGGATTTAGCGGGCCATCGGAGCCCAGTGCTAGCGGAATGCCCGCGGCAAGCAGCGAGAAGAATGGCTGGACTTCTTTGTACGTCACCCTCGTCGGACCGAAGAGTAGTCCGGTGTCGAAATGCGTGGGATTCTGTACTACGACGATGCCGAACTCCTTCGCGAGAGGAATCAAATCCGGGAACAGGCCATCGCCATGCTCGAAGCGCACACGTTTGCCGTCCCACACCCGCTGTCCGCCCGTGGCCTGCATCGCGTTCAGCATCGCTGCCGTCGAGAGGTAGCCGCTGACGTGAAACATCATCTGATCGCCATCGGCCAGCGACTCCCTCAGCATCGCCTGCATTTCCTTTTCGGAGAAGGTGAGCGGAAGATGACGCGCGCCGTAGTCGAGTGATTGCCCTGCTGGCACAGACGGGTTCTCGCGCGGAGTAAAAGTGTTCTCGAGCGGGACGCCATCGAGCATCCATTTCGTGCCGCTGACCGTGATCAGCGGGCTCGGGTGGCGCGGCACCGACAAACCTTCGAGCGTATCGCGTCCGGCCGGCGTCGTCCCTGGCATGCGCATGATGCGAATGCGGATGGGAGTTGGCGTCGCCTCGAAAAGTTTCACGGCGCGGTCGGGGGGAAGCGCATCGGACATGTCCTGCAGCGAAGTGATGCCGAACTTTACACACTGCACAAATAGGTCGCGTAATTGAGTGATAGCCTCCGCGTCGCTGGGCATCAGGGCGAGCCTACGGGTTAATTGCAGCACGGCGTATTCGCGGAGGACTCCCGTGAGCTTGCCGTCCGCCGAGCGTTCGTAACGCCCACCCAAGGGATCGGGCCAGTCCTCGCGAATGCCGCACTGCGCGAGCGCGAGACTATTCAGAATCGCGGCGTGACCTGTGAGCGTGGTGAGGATGACAGGATGTTCGGGCGCGAGCTGGTCGAGGGCGTTTCTCGCGACGGCTGTATCGTGATAAACAAGGGGCCCGATGTCCGCGAAAATGAATGTTCCCTTCGGCGCTTTGGCGGCGGCCGCGGCGATCGCATCCTTCAACTGGTTCCATGTCGGGTCCGGGGTATTCAAGTTCAGGCGCACCACGTGCGGCGGATCGAGCTCAATGTGGTCGTGCGCGTCATTGATGCCAGGAATGACCGTACGCCCCGCGAGGTCGAGCTGCCGCGTGTGCGGTCCGGCGAGCGCTTTTATTTTCGCGGAATCGCCGGTGGCGAGGATGCGTTCACCGCTGATCGCCAGGGCCTGGACGTAAGGCTGCGCGGTGTCACTGGTGAAGATTTTTCCATTCAGAAGAATGAAATCCGGAGGTTGCTGCTGGCCGGTCAATTGCGGAGCAAAAAGGTTAGATACCAGGAACAGGAGCGAAATACCGGCTAGCGATTTTGTCTGTGTCACAGCGATGGCCTCGGCTTGCCGCCATCATACTTGAAAAGCGCGATAACACTGCTGTCGATGCAGCGAGCGTGTCTCGTGAATTTTTCCGCAGCCTGGGTTTGTGCGAGAATGATATCGTGCCCGGGCGCGGCGGTTGAGCGCTGAAATCCATGGCTGACTCGATCAAAGTCGTTCTCGAATTCGCGCTGCTGGCGGTTACCTCGGTATTTTTTCTAGTAGACCCGTTCGCCGTCATTCCTCTATTTCTAGCGGTTACGGCGAATTCACCCGCATCGGAACGGAAGGCCGTGGCGCGGCGTTCGGCCTTCACTTGTGCAATCGTGCTGTGCTCGTTCGCGCTGGCCGGCAGCCTGATTTTCAAAATGTTTGGCATCACGCTGCCGGCGTTCAAGATCGCCGGCGGAATTATTCTCATGGGGATTGGCCTGGACATGCTGCAGGCCAAGCAGTCCGGTACGAAAGCCACGGCCGAGGAGCAGCAGGAAGGCGCCGAAAAACAGGATGCCAGCATCATTCCGCTGGGAATGCCAATGCTTGCTGGCCCCGGCGCTATTTCCACGGTGATGGTGCTGGTGGGCGAATCGCACTCGCTGTGGCAGCACGCGGTAATTTACGCGACGATTCTGTTGACGTCGTTCCTTTCATTCATGATCTTGTCGGGCGCAGACGGCGTGCGCAAATATCTCGGCGAGACTGGGATTCGCATCCTGATGCGGCTGATGGGTCTGCTGCTGGTGGCTCTGGCCGTACAGTTCGTAGTGAACGGCCTGACCGATTTCGGCTTATTGAAGCGGCTGACGACCCCCTATTGATCGGACGAATGGCTCCGCCGCTGAAAGGCAGGCGCGGCAAGTTCCCGCACTCGGTACGCTGCTCAGATTTGCTTCAGCGGGCCTCTGCCATCGACTGCGAGTGAATTCTGCCGGGTTACGGCGTTGACGCAAATGTGTCGCACGCATCCACGCGGCCGGTGGTCAGTCCTTGCTTGAACCACTGCACGCGCTGCGCCGAAGTGCCGTGGGTGAATTTCTCCGGCATCACTTCGCCGGTCGTCATTTTTTGAATGTGGTCGTCGCCGACGGCGGCGGCGGCTTGCAAGCCGGATTCCACGTCGCCTTCTTCCAGGATATTTCGCTGTTCCGTCGAATTACCCCAGACCCCTGCGTAGCAGTCCGCTTGCAGTTCCAGGCGGACCGAGAGGTCATTGGCCAGCTGCGGATTGCGTTGCTGCGCCATGCGAATTTTGCTCTCGCTGCCAAGAATCTTCTGCACGTGATGGCCAAGTTCGTGCGCGATCACGTAGGCTTGCGCGAACTCACCGGAAGCGCCAAAGCGATTTTTCAGTTCGTCAAAAAACGCCAGATCGATATATACCTTTTCATCGCCCGGGCAGTAGAACGGGCCGGTGGCAGTTTGCGCGAGGCCGCAGGCGGAATCCAGGTTATTGCGAAACAGAACCAGCTTGGCGTGACGGTATTGCGGAACCAGCTTGGGCCAGGTGCTTTGCACGTCATCGAGAACAAAGGATACGAATTGAACTTCTTTTTGTTCGGAGGCGTCGCGCGCGGGATCGGGTGGACGCGCGACAGAGGCAGACGGGTCCGCCGCTCCCGAATTGAGGAAGGGCGAAATCAGGTCCCGCTTGAAAATAAAGCTCAATACCAACAGGACGAGCAGGCCGCCGATGCCGATGTGGATGCCGCCGGGAAACCACCACCACCACCACCGCTGGAATTGCGGTCATCTTCGATGTCGCCGCTGGTGCCGCCGGGTGTCCAACGCATGTGAATACCTCATGGACTGCGAAGGGAAGTTGGTTGCGCGTGCCGAAATTGTAGTGCCGCGATTGGCGGCAGATAGGCCGGGTTTCGCAAGGATACCATACAAGCTCATCGGGAATTTTTTCGTGGACGTAGCAAGCCGCGGGGGGAGGGCGCCCGCGCCGCGCGGCTCCGCCATGCGTTGCCTTAACGAAAATTGGCCCGACTAAAATTCGTCATCTTCGGTTTTCTTGAGGCGTGTCATTTTGAATGCGACGCGAAAATCGCGCGAGCGCGCTTCGGCGAGAATCGCGCGGCGCGTTTCGATGGGCAGCTCCGACGGGCCGAACACGCCGGCCATATCGCGCGGAAAATGCCGGATAAAGATTGCAGCCAGGTGCGCGGTCGCATAGGCAATGGGCGTGGAAATTAATCCCCGCTGGCGAATCTGAAACAGAGTAGGAAAGCTCGCGTCGTAGCGCAGCAGTAGCGGTTGATCATCTTTCAATCCGCGCACCAGCACCGCAGCGGCGAAGCGCGCATTTTCCAGCACGCCGCGGCGAATCAATCCCGCCACGCCCTTGGGCGTCAAAGTTTTCGGAAAGCGCTTGCGCACGATTCCCTGCGAGCGGTGCAGGCGTCCCTGGCGGTACCAGCGAAACAAGCGGTCGAAATCGTTGCCGCCGATTTTGGCGTCCATATCAAGCATGGGAACCACGTAGGGCAGCATGCAGACTTCATCCTGCGCGGCCAGGTACACGGTGGTCTCCCCGATGGGCGGCGGGAAACGGAATTTTTCACGGTCAGCGAAGCGCTTCGCCAGCGAAAAGCGCCCGCGGCGATACACGCGCGGGCTGGAAATCGCTTCGTCGTACATCACCTCCGGCGACCAGGTGGAGACCGGGTCCTTGCTCTCGGTGCTTTCGTACAGCCGAATCTGCACGGATTCCACACTGTCCAGCAACTCGCAGCCCCGCTTGGCAAGAAGATTGGTGAGCCCCGGCGCCGCGCCCGTGCAGATCAGCGCCGCGCGATTTTTCGCCTCAAAGCGTTTGCGAAATCGGAATTGTTCAGGCTTGAACGGATTGCGATTCAGGTGCGAATTCAAATCCAGGTAATGCGCGCGCAGACGCAGCGCGGAGCGCAGAATAATTTCGTTGAAAACAGCGGGGGAAGCGTTCACCAGCAGGTTGCAGCCGCGCGCCGCCCGCACGATGGACCACAGATTGCGCGCGTTCGATTCTACTACTTCAATCGCGCTCTTCTTGCCGAGAAATTTCCGCGCGCGCTCCGGGTCGCGATCGCCGCACCAGACCGTGTGTCCCTGGCGCACAAGCAACTGAGCAAGCAAGGAGCCGGCGCCGCCCACTCCCAGTACGAAGATGCGCATCGGTCCGCAACTTTATCATATTCGCCGCGCGGAGAAGCGCGGTGCGTGCGTGCCACTTTCCGGTTGTGCACCGGGCCGCCGCGCAGATGGCCATTGCCCGTACGGCGGACCTGTGGTGGGATTCGCAGCGATGTATTCGCAACTTGCGTGATTTCCTCGATGCCAGCGGTTGGAACCCGATTTGCGGCTTGAACATGGGCACCGGCACTGCGGAGAACGCGGCGAACGAGGCAGCCTTCGTTATGGATGTGGCCGGACCGAAGTTAATTGCTTTTCAAATGTGCAACGAGCCGGATTCTACCGCAACGGAATTCGCAAAGCAGATTAAGACTTCGCGCAATTTGCGGGCGAATGGCGGTGCTTTTACCAGGGCATACGGACGCGCGTCCCGAATGCGCCATTCGCGGGACCGGATACGGCGGACAATAACGAATGGCTCGCGCCTTTCGCAAAGCAATTCAAGAATGACGTGGCGTTCCTCACGCACCATTACTAAGCGGAACGTTCGCCGACAGATCCTTCCACGACGATCGAACGCCTGCTCCGACCGAGTCCGAAGCTTCAGGCGGAACTCGCGGCGATGCAGCAGACGGCGAAGGAGTCCGGCTTGCCCATCCGGCTCGCGGAGACGAACTCCTGCTATTAGGGCGGCAAACCGGGGGTGGGCGATACGTTCGCTTCGGCGCCGGGGAGTGCTGACCTGATGGTTCAACTGGCGTCAGAGCGTGGCGCGGGAATTAATTTTCACGGGGGCGGCTACAGCTGGTACACCGCGATTGCCGGAACGCCCGAAGCCGGATTCCTGGCGCGACCGAGCTAGTACGGCATGTTGCTTTTCGCGCAGGCCGGAGCAGGGCAGCTTGTGGTGAGTCAGCTCGCATCGTCAGGAGCGTCTCCGCTATTGACCGCTTACGCGTTGCGCGGCAATAGCGGTGTAATCAAAGTTGTGGCTTGCAATAAGAATGCAGATCGTGGCGTTCGCCTGGAGATCGAAGTGGGACAGCGTACGAATGAAGTTCGTGTACTCCGTTTGGTTGTGCCGCGACTGGACGGCACCGCTGACACAACGCTCGGGGGAGCGCCGGGAGGTGCGGGCGGAGCATGGTCTGGCATACGCGAGGAAATACTGCGCGGAGAGATCGACATTTGGGTCATCGAACTGCTGGCGGCAAGCTCCGCACTTATCACCTTCGAGCGCGATTGAGCTCCGGGATCGCGACCGTCGCGCCCGCGGGTGTGTCCCTGAGACACAGCCTAACCAGGGACTTCTTGATACAGTTAGGGATCAAAAGAAGCAGGCTGTTGAACCGTGCCAGGCGCGACGACGATCAACAGTTCCACCATGCCTACCCTTCTGCAATGAGGGCGTGTGTTTGCGGCCCGGCGCGCGTATCGCGAGATCTCAGGAAGCTGGACCTGGGGCGAGATAGGCCTGCCGATAGTTGACATGATACCAAGGCGGCCTTACTTTAACTTTCAAAGAATGCAGCTGGCCATCCGCTGAGCGGGGAACGAATTCGAGCCGATATTCGTTGCGGATGAATTGTGCGATCTCGCTATATGCGTCGTTGAATTCCTTTGAGTTCTTCGGGAAGTAGACGCGCCCACCGGTAGCTCCGGCAAGCTGACGCAGCAATTGGTCAGCTTGATCGAATCCGGACTTGACGTAGTTCCGTTCATCGTGATCATGGGCGGAAAGTTTCTTCTCACTAACGGGATTGCGGAGTGCACCCGCGATCGAGATCGCCAAGATATGAATTTCGGAAACATCTAAATGTCGTTCAATGGCCTGCCAGTCGGTTGGAGTTGAATCGTTAAGGCCAGTTGAGACAAGAACGATGGTCTTTTTTCCAGGCAGCGTGCTAAGCCAGTCCATCGTGCCCAGGACGCTAGAAAGCAAATTCAATCGGGCAAAACCACTCATGAAATTCAAATTACGGAGCGCTTCTTTGGCTTGCGATTTGTCCGTGGTGAAATCCAATTCCAGGCTTGGGATTTTCGAGTAGGAGACAACTGCGACTCGGTCAGTAGAGGCGATGCTGCCTAAGAATGCTTCAGCGGCTTGGATAGCGCTTGGTCTTACGAAAATCGCAGCCGGACCGCTTTCCATAAGCAGGACCACTTGGGCTGGTTCTTCAATCGGAAAGAATCCCGTTACCTCTTGCGCGGCGCCATTGTCATAGATATGGAAATCCTCGCGCCGAAGACCTGTGATGAAATTGCCCCGAGGGCCGATCACTGTTACCCCTACCGTTACACGGTCCACACTGACACGAATTGGATTGCCGAAAGAACCACTCTTTTGCGTCTCCTGGGCCCTGGTGCTGACAGCGATACTCAATAGGATGAATCCAAGAACATATGCCGTACTGTCGTGCCATCTCACAGTAGTCGAATTTTAACGGACATGTCCACGATCTGAACTCTATTGCGCAGCGGTGTTTCCACATCCTTCAATGGGGAGGCGCGCTGAAATTTCCCGGACAGGAAATACACGATTCGTGGTCCGACCCATGACCAACCTTTAAGACAGGAGCCTACAGGGCCTCGAACGTTTGCGATGGATTGCTCCACCGTGGCCGCAGGCGTATCATCACCTGAGATATCTCCGACCCACTCAGCCTAACGGAGAGATAACCTAAGGCGCGGGGGCGAACCTCCTGGTATTTTTAGGAGATGAGGGATCGGGCGGAAACGCCGGCTCCTCCCGGACATGGAAAGGAGAGCATCCAGCGGGCGCGATTTGACAGTGCGCTGCGCCGCTGGCATCTTCGCCCAATTCCGAAATCGGATTGGGCGATTTTATTCTGGGCTGCATCTAAATTACGAATGCCATTGACCGACAAATTCGGGCGCCCCATCACCGACCTGCGGGTTTCGGTCACGGACCGTTGCAATTTTCGCTGCGTGTATTGCCGGTCAGCGGACCCCGAGAATCACATGGCGGAGCACGCTCTGCTGGAATGGGATGAATACGAGCGGCTGGTGCGCATTCTGGTCGGTATGGGCATCCGCAAAGTGCGCGTGACGGGCGGCGAGCCGCTGGTGCGTCCGGGCGTGGAAGATTTCGTGGCGCGCCTGAAAGCCATCGGCGTGCAGGATCTTTCGATGACCACCAACGGCCACTTGCTCGCCGAGCGTTGCGATCAGCTGGTGGCGGCAGGCCTCAATCGCATCAACATCAGCCTGGACTCGCTGAATCGCGATAAATTCCAGAAAGTAACGCGCACCAAGACATTCGACCAAGTGCTGGCGGGAATCGAAGCGGCGCAAGCATCTCCGCTGTGTCCTGTGAAGGTGAACGCCGTCCTGGTGCGCGGCCTGAACGACGACGAAGTGGAAGCCTTCGCGGAATTCGCGCGCGAGAAAGACATCGTCATGCGCTTCATCGAATTCATGCCACTGGACGCCGATCGTGCATGGACGCGCGACATGGTGGTGCCCGCGGCGGAAGTGTATCGGCGCATCTCCGCGCGCTGGCCGCTGATCGCCGTGGTTCACGAACGCAGCGAGACCGCGCGGAAATACCGTTTCGCGGACGGCGGCGGTGAAATCGGATTGATCGCGCCGGTGACGCAGCCCTTCTGCGGACATTGCTCCCGCATCCGGCTGACCGCCGATGGAAAATTGCGCACCTGCCTCTTCAGCAAGGAAGATCACGATGTGAAAAGTTTGCTGCGCAGTGGCATGGGCGACCGCGAAATCGGCGACGCGATTGTGGCCATGGTGCAGACGAAGGAAAAAAGTCACCGCATCAACGAGCCGGATTTTGTTCCGCCCTCACGCACGATGGTCTATATTGGCGGCTGATTGGGCGGCAAGCTTGGGAGCAACACAGCATGGCGGATGAAGAGTCCAAATATTTCTCGCTGACCGAAGCGGAGCGCTTGCGTTCGCAACTAGAGCCGCTGCTGATTGAAGCGATGGAATCGCGCCGCAAGATGATTGACGTGGACGAGCAGATCAATTCGCTCGCCGAACGCATCCAGCGCTCCGGCGGCCTGGCCGTGGCCTATGAAAGCGCCGCCAAGACCCGCCTGGAACGCAATCGCCTGGAAGAATCCGTGCAATCCGCGCTCGACCAGATTCAGGAAACCGGTTGCGTAGTGAAGGATCTGGAAGTGGGCCTGCTCGATTTTCCTGCGCGCATTGACGACGAGGAAGTCTATCTCTGCTGGAAGCTGGGCGAAGATCGCATCCGTTTCTACCACCGCCAGGACGAAGGATTTTCCGGCCGCAAGCCCATCGACCCCCGCGACGCGGGCTACAACAATCCAGTCCAGTAATTTCGCAGCTCCGCGGGTTCCTACCTCGTTGTCATTTCAATCGGCCGTACATCGCGTTCAATCTTCGCGAGGTTTTCATACTCTGCGACTTCCAAATTGTATTTCGTTTGCAGATTCAGCCAGAAGCGCGGAGCGAATTTCAGGAGTTGCGAAGATCGCTCTTCCTAATTGCGCCGAGAGCCGAGATGCATCTAACGGTCTTGTCCCGGGGAGAAACAAGCGTCAAGGAGTTGACGACCCACGCCGAAATTCACTAGCGGCCAGCCCGTTTGGACGACGACAGCACACGCGACAGCGGTTTCGACGTTAATTGGAAGTTGCGCAAAGCGCAGAGCGAATTCCGTTACGCGAGGCCGCGGAGTTACGAACTCGGCGACGTCATCGTCTGGAAGCAGCCCACATTTACAAACGGCGTTGGCATGATGGTTGCATCGACCGAGGCTCTTCCTCGCTTAGGTATCACGACGCCGTCGATTTTGGAGAAATCCCGGAAGAATTGAGGGCTGATTCTCGATCTGCGAGGGAATCACGGTGGGCAGTTCACAGGCCTGCAGTGGCTTTTGGCACGGACGTTTGACCACGAAGTGCTCACTTGCGACGTGATGAGCCGAGGCAATCGCAATCCAAAAAGCGCGAAATCGGTACGGAAATACGCATTCAGCGGAATGTCAACAGTTCTCGTGGACACTGAAGCGGACTCCGAAGCAGAGGTCTTCGCCCTCGTAGTCCAGCTTGAGAAACGCGGTATTGTTAGTGGTGACCAAACATCCGGAAGGATAATGGTTACAGTACCCTTTTTTCGCGAGGGGTTTCTGGCGGGATCCACGCGGGTGGCGCCGAGGCTGGCAGGGGACGTGCTGGAATATGGCGAGATGGTCAGCACGGGTGCAGTCATCATGAAGGACGGGAAGAATCTAGACGGCACCGGTGTGATGCCCGACCTCAAGTTGCTCCCCACGCCTGAGGATTTAGCGGCGGGAAGAGACCCAGCACTCTCCACAGCAATTTCTCTTGCGGGTCACAAGATAGATCCGCAACAAGCTGGAGAACTCCTGACGCGCAACTGACGATCGCTGATCTGACAGCTGATTAGCCATGTCACCAAACAAATAAAGCGCGACTGCAAATGTCCGGTGTCGCGTCAATCTGGAGTCAAGCGCACTGTACGCTTACATCGCGTGGGCATGTAACCGCACGCGACCAGGCGCGTCTGATGTGTATTGCTGTTCCCTTATGACGTGGTTTCAATCCATCGCGCTGACGGGAGTACACTCTGCGAAAGCATGGTGCAGGGAGCTAGCTATGGCCATAACAGTCCGAAGGGCGGCGGCGATGCTCGCGCTGGTGGTCGCAGCGGCAGGGCTGGCCGGCGCCAAAAAAAAGGTGTATCTGCCTGGCTTTGTCCTGAAGGCACAGACGGTGATGGTGGTGATCCTACCCGGCGCAGGTGAACCCCTCCATGGTCCCGATGCAAACCTGAATGCGCAGGCGAACGTGGAGAAGGCGTTCATGAAATGGGGGCGATATCAGATAGTCCATGATGCATCCCAGGCTGACCTTGTGGTCGCCGTTCGAAAGGGATCGGGAAAGATCGCGACTCCCGCGATCAGTGGCGGACCAATTGATTCGCGTCCTGCAACCGTCGAGACCACGGACAACGACATACACGGTTCAGTGCAAGTAGGGCATCCGCCAGACCTGACGCAGCAGCCAACTCTGACGGGGACGGAAACACAGAGTGCCAAGCCGCACACAGGAGTTGAAGTGGGACCGCGGGACGACTCCTTCAATGTGTTTCAAGGAAGAAGGGAGTATCCCTTGGATAGTCCTGCAGTCTGGAGGTGCACGGTGAAAGATGGATTGAACGCTCCGGATGTCACTGCGGTGGAACAGTTTCGCAAGGCAGTAGAGGAATCGGACAAGGCAGCAGTGCAATTGCAGCAACAACAACAGAGCCAGAAGAAAAATCCTTGAAGATCGTAGCGGCTCGGCTCGAGGGGCGTAGATTGAAAATAAGTCGGAACGGCGGAATCGATTTGCGGAACAAGCACTAGGGCCTCCTCATAGAGCCTGCGAGAAAGAAGTGTAGCCCAGCGTCGTATGCGAGGCCGGTTGTGGCGGCGACTCTGCCTTGCTCGCTTATTTCGTAGCGTCTGCCGTCCACGGAGGAACGACTCCGTTGATGCGCGCGTAGGCGATCAATTGTCCCAGGTGCTCGGCGATGTGCGGCACGATGTAAAGCAGAACGCCGCGCTGCGTGATCTTTCCACCGGACCAGTCCAGAGTCTTGTCGAGGTTAGCGTCGGGCATGTCCAGGATTGCTTTCTTGGCGTGCGCGTACGATTCTTTCAGGATCGCGATAACTTTTGCTTTGTCGGTGGTGGATTGCTGTAGCCCTTGCACGTCGACCTCAGGGGGCGATGGCGCACCCACGAATTTGTACATGTTGTAGTTGGCGGCGCTGACATGAAGGAGGACTTCGGCGACCGAAAGAACGCCGGGTCCGGGACGCCAAGTGTACTTCTCGGCCGGAATCGCCTCAGCGAGCCGGATGAACTCATTCTCCTGGATCATCACTAAGGCCATCACCTCTGAGCGGTAGCCAGTCACCCCGGGCGTGCCATCTCGGTAGGGGTGGACTTGGGCCGGGACCTGAGCTGCTCCGGTCGTGACCGTCAATAAATAAATGGCTGCGAGGATGCGTTTCATGGAGGAGTCTCCTTGGCGATCAACAGTCTAGCGGCTCCTAAAGTGCTGTCAAGGAACGACCCGGAAACAGTGGAATTCCGCGCAGTCGGGTTACCGGGAACTGATGCGCCACCCAGAGTTCGAGACAGGTGTGCCAGCACGGGGCGTGTGTTAGGGTGGAAAGTGTAGAGAGTGAAACGTGACTGACACCACTGAAAACCGCCTGAAGGATTCCGCTAGCCCTTATCTGCGTTCGGCCGCGCATCAGCCGGTGGATTGGCAAGAATGGGGCGAGGAAGCTTTTGCGCACGCGCGCGCGGAAGGCAAACCGATTTTGCTGGATATCGGCGCGGTGTGGTGCCACTGGTGCCATGTGATTGACCGCGAGAGTTACGAAAATCCGGAAATCGCGGCGATGATCAATCAATTTTACGTTCCGGTGAAGGTGGATCGCGACGAGCGGCCAGACGTGGACGCGCGCTATCAATCGGCGATCAGCGCAATTTCCGGGCAGGGCGGCTGGCCGTTGACGGCGTTCCTCACACCCGACGGAAAGCCATTTTTCGGCGGCACATATTTTCCCCCGGAAGACGCAATGGGCCGGCCGGGATTCAAACGCATCTTGCTGGGCATTGCCGAAGCGTTCAAGACGCGTCGCGCGGAAGTGGACAGTTCCGCGAAAGCGTTGGAAGAGGCTGTAGCGAAGGCTGAAGTATTTCACACGGCGCATGGCGAATTCGATGCGGGCGTGGTGGATTCCGTCATCGAATCCGCGCTGCATCTTTTCGACGAAGCCCACGGCGGATTCGGTAGCGCGCCGAAATTCCCGCACGCGAGTGCGATTGACCTGTTGCTGGAGCGTTACCAATCGTCGCGCGATCCTCGATTGCTGCAAGTGGTCGAACGCTCGCTGACGGGCATGGCCGAAGGCGGCGTTTACGATCAGCTCGCTGGCGGTTTTCACCGCTATGCAGTGGATGAGCGCTGGTGCGTGCCGCACTTCGAGAAAATGACTTACGACAATTCCGAACTGCTAAAGAATTTTCTCCATGGTTATCAGGTCACGCGCCAACCGCTGTTCCGCGAAACGGCCGTGGGAATCATCGAGTGGGTCGGCGCAGTTTTGTCCGATCGCGAGCGCGGCGGCTTCTACGGCAGCCAGGATGCCGATCAAACGTTGGACGACGACGGCGATTATTTTACCTGGACGCTGGCGGAAGTCCGCGCCGTGCTGACGCCGGAAGAATCCCGCGCGATCGAGATGCGTTACGACGTTGGCCCGCGCGGAGAAATGCATCACAACCCGGCAAAAAATGTTCTGTGGGTGGCGACGAGCCGAGAAGAGATTGCCCAATCACTGAAAACGACCGCGGAAGACGTCTCGTTGCTTCTCGCGCGCGCGAAAGGAAAGATGCTGGCCGCGCGCCTGCAGCGGCATCCCACGCCAGCCATCGACACCACGATTTATGTGGCCTGGAACGCGATGTTTGTCTCGGCATATCTAGAAGCTGCGCGTGTGCTAGGCCGCGACGATTGCCGCAAATTCGCGTTGCAGACGTTGGAACGCATCCTTGCTGAGGCGTGGGACGAAGCGAAGGGTTTCCGCCATCGTGCGGGAGGCCCACGCCTCGAAGGCTCGCTCGACGATCAGATTTTCGCAGCCGCCGCGCTGTTTGATGCGTACGAAGCCACGCTCGACCGGCGCTATTTCGATATCGCAGCACGCGCGGTGCGTCTGGCCGTCGAACGTTTCGGCGATCCCGATGGCGGCGGCTTTTTCGATCGCGCGAAAGACGCCGCGCCGATGGGCGGCCTGGACGTACGGCGCAAACCGCTGCAGGATTCGCCCACACCGGGCGCAAATTCCGTGGCAGTGGTCGTGCTCGATCGCCTCTACGCTTTCACCGGCGAAAAACTCTATCGCGAGTGGGCGGAAAAGACGCTCGAGGCTTTCGTCGGACTCGTCCCGCAATACGGATTATTCGCCGCGACGTACGGACTGGCAGCGCTCCTGCACGCGCGCCACCCTTTGCAGGTAGTTGTGCTGGGCGCGACAGGCGATCCGAAATCCGCTGAACTGGAAAAAACCGCGAACGAAATTTATCGCTTCGGCAAAGCAGTGTTGCGCATCACGCCCGAGACGCTGGCTGCAGCCTCGCTCGCGCCCACGCTGCGAGAAACTCTGCCGCATCTGGACGCTGCGAAGCCGCAAGCGCTCGTCTGCGTCGAAACCACGTGCCATCCGCCTGTCACCGATCCCTTGAAACTGCAGGCGCTGCTAGGCGAAGTCGCAGCTACCACAGCCACACCCTGATCCGAGCGCGTTCGCAGGCGTCCTTCGCAAGTTGCCGTGCATCCAACCCAGTGTAATAATGCTGCATTCGGTGGGAATGCTGTTTCGGGTTTGGTGTACACGGGGGCTTTATGGCAATGAGGGATGCATGGATCGAAAAGCGCGCTGCGGCGATGGATGGCGGCGTGCGTAACTTCTCGCAGATGCACTACGCGCGCCTGGGCGTCGTAACCGAAGAGATGGAGTACGTCGCCAAGCGCGAAAAAATTACACCGGAGCTGGTGCGCGATGAAGTGGCGCGCGGCCGCGCGATCATCCCCGCCAATATTAATCATCGAAATCTGGAACCGATGGGCATCGGCGTCGCGTTCTTCTGCAAGATCAACGCCAACATCGGAAATTCCGCCACCACATCGAATGTGGACGAAGAACTCGAGAAGCTGCATCGCTCCGTGCACTTCGGCTCAGACACGGTCATGGACCTTTCCACCGGCGGCGATATTCCCATGATCCGCAAAGCGATCATCAACGCGTCGCCGGTGCCCATCGGCACCGTGCCGATTTACGAAGCGCTCTCGCGCGTGCGGCGGCCCGAGGATTTGTCCATCGAGCTGCTGCTGCAAGTGATCGAAGAGCAAGCCGAGCAGGGCGTGGATTACATGACGATTCACGCGGGCGTGCTGCGCGAATTTCTGCCGCTGGTGCGCAATCGGATCACGGGCATTGTCAGCCGCGGCGGCGCGCTGCTCGGGCAGTGGATGAGCTACCACAAGAAACAGAATTTCCTCTACGAGAATTTCGACTCCATCTGCAAAATTTTCCGGAAGCACGATGTGAGTTTTTCACTTGGCGATGGTTTGCGGCCGGGATGCCTGGCTGATGCCAGCGACGAAGCGCAATTCGCGGAATTGAAAGTTCTGGGCGAGCTCACCAAGAAGGCCTGGGAATACGACGTGCAGGTGATGATCGAAGGCCCGGGGCACATTCCAATGGACCAGATCGAGCTGCAGGTGAAAAAAGAAAATGAAATGTGTTACGAAGCGCCGTTTTACACCCTCGGGCCGCTCGTCACCGATATCGCGCCGGGCTACGACCACATCACCAGCGCGATTGGCGCGGCGATGATCGGCTGGCACGGCGCTTCGATGCTCTGCTATGTGACGCCGAAGGAACATCTGGGACTGCCGAATGCGGACGACGTGCGCCAGGGCGTGATTGCCTACAAAATCGCGGCGCATGCGGCGGACGTGGCGCGGCATCGTCCCGGCGCGCGCGATCGCGATGATGCGCTCAGCTACGCGCGCTTTCTATTCGACTGGAACAAGCAATTCGAGCTGTCACTCGATCCGGAAACCGCGCGCAAGATGCACGACGAAACTTTGCCCGACGATTTCTATAAGGAAGCGAAGTTCTGTTCGATGTGCGGCCCGAAATTCTGTTCGATGAACACCACGCAAATCGCCGAAGCCTACCAGGGCCTCGATCAAAAAGAGCGCGAGCAGAAATTCACTCAGCTCTTGGCGAAAGTGCAGCCGCAAACGAAGAGCGCCGCGACTTCCTGATCGGCGGAGACGGTTGCGCCAGCCGGTGCCGGCGCTCACGCCTGGGTGCGCGGTGCGGCGAGTGAAAAATCCAGGGAACCGGATGAGCCGTTGATTCGTATCGAATTGTAGGATGTGGAGCGCAGTATCTCGCCCCGTCCTAATTGCACGATGCAGAGGTGAGGACATGGCGTTTCTTCTGATCGCGGCTTTGCTGTACTTTTTGCCGGCGATCATCGGTCATAACAAACGCGATGCCACGGGGATTTTCATTTTGAATCTCCTGGCGGGCTGGACAGGCATTGGATGGATCGTCGCCCTGCTGTGGGCCTGCGCCTCGGACTCGCGCGTGCACACCGTGCTGGTGCCGGCCGGAGCCGCGATGCGCTATCACGCCTCCTGCGGCACGCTGCAACCCGTGGGCGCGCAATATTGCTGGGCGTGCGGCAAGCATTTGTAATCTTCAGGTCCCGAGTGATTGAGTGACGAAATCTCCGACAGACGAAAACCTACGCGAAGAATTCAATCGCTGGGCCGATGCAGGCAAGGGCGAAACGATGGAGCACGATCATTGGCCCATCACCAAGCCGGCGCTCGGCCTGATGCAGATCGAGCCTGACCACAACGTACTGGACGCCGGCTGCGGTGCCGGATGGCTCTCGCGCATTCTGGCGCAGCGCGTGCCGCAGGGGCGCGTGGTCGGCATGGATATTTCCGACGAGATGATCCATCACGCGCGCGAAGGCAGCGTGAATCACGAAAATCTCGTGTTCGTAGTCGGCTCGGTAGACGAAATTCCCTGGGAAGCCAATTTTTTCACGCGCGTGATTTCCGTGGAGTCGTCATATTACTGGCCTGATCCCCTCAAGGGCCTGCGCGAAATTCACCGTGTGCTAGCCGAAGCCGGCTCCGCGTGGATTCTCATCAACTACTATCGCGACAATCCCTACTGCCACCAATGGGGCGAAAAATTAGCGGTGCCCACGAAACTGCTTTCCGCCGCCGAGTGGGAAAAACTGTTCCACGATGCCGGATTCATCGAGGTCGCGCATCGCCTGATCCCCGACCCCACTCCCAATCCCGCGGAGTACACCGGCCGCTGGTTCCGTGACGCCAAAGAGCTAGCCGACTTCCGCGCCATCGGCGCTCTACTTGTCCACGGAACCAAGTAAAGGAACACTCGTAACACTCGTTTGACTCGCGCGACGCCCATCGCTATACTCGCCGAGTTTGTGGGGTCCGGGAGACGTGATGGGGGTTCTGGATAATCGCTTCGAACGCAGTTATGTACTTTCCACCGTTGACTACGTTTTTAATTGGGCGCGCAAGAGCGCTATCTGGCCCCTGACCTTCGGACTCGCCTGTTGCGCAATCGAAATGATCGCTTCCACCACTTCGCGCTTTGATATCGCGCGATTCGGCGCCGAAGTGTTTCGTCCTTCGCCGCGCCAGGCGGACCTGATGATCGTCGCCGGCACGGTAACGCTGAAAATGTCTCCGGTGCTGAAGCGTGTCTGGGACCAGATGCCGGATCCCAAGTGGTGCATTTCGATGGGCGCGTGCTCTAGTGTCGGCGGCCCGTTCAACGTATATTCCGTGCTGCAGGGCGTGGACCGCATCGTACCGGTGGACGTGTACGTGATCGGATGTCCGCCGCGTCCCGAAGGCCTGTTCTACGCGCTGCTGAAGTTGCAGGACAAGATTGACCAGATGTCCTTGGCGAAGCGCCCCACGGCGGTGCGCTTGAAACCGGAAATGGTTGAAGGGTTCAAAGAGGGAGTAATGGTCGCCCAGTCACCCGCACCTCGGTAGGGAATTAAGAACCGCGAGCGGCGGCGGCCCATATCGCCGAAAATCGCCGCCTGACAGCCAGCTTGGAGAAAATCACGCGATGCCCTTTCTGCGTACAGCGAAGAAGGACGAAATACCTCCCGGAACGATCCGCGAATTCGATATAGACGGTAAGAACATCGCGCTCGCCAACGTTGACGGTAAGCTGTTTGCAATCAATAACGTATGCCTGCATCGCGGCGGCCCGCTGGGCGAAGGCGAGCTCGAGGGCCAGGTCGTCGTATGTCCGTGGCACGGTTGGAAATACGACGTAACGACCGGGAAGCTAACCACCAACCCGACGGTAGGCGTACAGTGCTATGCCGTTGAGATGCGAGGCGACGACATCTATGTAGATATAGGTTAAAAAAAGACTTAGCCTTAACTTCTGCTACGCTCGCCTGAGTCCGATTGTCCCCTCTAATACTTTTCGCAAAATTCCCAGTACAAAGTTCGCCATTGTTAGCTTCTTCCGTGTATAGTTCGCCCGACACTTTTTGACGGATGACGCAACCTCCCCACAAACCAAGGCGCTGGCTGCTGGCTGTAGACCCGCGCGTCTACCATTGGGACACCCTTTTCGTGAAGGGCAAGGAAATGTGGCGCCACGCCGGCCATCGTCCGGACGCCATTCGCCAGCTCAAGCAGATCCACAAAGGCGACCGCGCACTGGCGTACCACGGCAAGCCCGAGCACGCGCTTTATGCTTTGGCGGAAGTGAGCCGCGACCCGTATCCGGACCCGCACGAAAACGATCCGAAGAAAATGGTGATGGACCTGCGCGCCATCGAGCGCCTGCCGCGCCAGGTGACGCTCGCCGAGCTGCGCGAGAATAAATTGCTGCGCAAAATCAAGTTTCTCAAGAACACGCGCCTCACCGTCTGCCCGTTGACCGACGAAGAGTACTCCGAAATTCTGCGCATGGCGGGCATCGTCGCTTCCCCTGGCATCCCGTTACCCTGAGTCTGCCGCGGCGGACAATGGACCGGCCTCAGAAATCACAACGCGCTGTTCGAAATATGAAGTTCAGCCACTCTCGCATTGGCCCAAGGAGGAATTTTCCATGCAGAAACGATTTGTGATTATTTCCAGTGCTGCGCTGGCCTGCGCCGTTGTGATCTTTGGCTTGGTGCGCTTGTGCGCGGCGTCTGCTCAGGTGCCGCAAAATAAAAGGGCGATATCGCCGCAGGCCTGGTTGCGCGGAGTTTCCGACGGCAGCACGCGCGTGGTGGACATGACCTACGCGATCAACGGCAAGCTGCCTGCATGGCCCGGAGGCGACCGCACCTTCGAAGCCAAAGTAGAAGCGACGCCGGAGAAGGATGGCTACTTCGCGCGCAGCTTCTGGACGCTGGAACACTACGGCACGCACCTGGATGCGCCCGCGCACTTTCCCGGAGGCAAGGAGTTCCTCGATCAAATTCCGGTGGAGCATCTGTTTGCGCCCGCCGTCGTGATTGACGTGCGCGAAGAGGTCGGCAAAGATCCGGACTATCGTCTGCGCGTGATGCGTGTGGAAAAATGGGAAGCGCTGCACGGACGCGTTCCTACCGGAGCCGTGGTGCTGCTGCGCACCGGATGGACCTCTCGCTGGCCAGACCAGGCGCGCTACCGAAACATGGACTCGGGCGGCGTGATGCACTTTCCGGGATTTTCAGTCGAGGCCGCGAGGCTTCTGATCGAGCGCGGCGCCGTGGCCCTGGGAATTGACACCCTCAGCATTGATTATGGCCCGTCGAAAGATTTTGAAGTCCATCGCGTGACGCTACCCGCCGGGCTGTACCAGCTGGAAAACCTCGCAAACATGGACCAATTGCCCGAAGCCGGCGCATTCCTGATTTCCGCGCCCATCAAACTCGAAGGCGGCTCCGGCGGACCCGTCCGCGTGTTCGCAATCCTCCCGCCGAAATAACTAGCGCGGCTTTCGCACCACCGCGCCGTTCTTCATCACAAAATCCACTTTCCGCAATGACTCGATGTCGTCAAGCGGATTCGACGGCATGGCGATGATATCCGCGAATAGCCCGGCTGCAATTGCGCCACGCTCCTTTTGAATTCGAAGCAGCTCGGCGTCGTTAGTCGTCATGCACCTCAGAATTTCCGCATTCGGTACGCCTGCCGCGCGCCATACAGCCAGATAATCCCAGGTCATTTGCGCGCGGTTTTCGTCCTTGTAATCCGTAACGATGTCGGTCGAGAAGGCAAGCTTCACACCGACCTTATAGGCGCGTTGCAGCCGGTCAATAATCGCAGCGCCTATTTTTTCGCCGCCCGCGAATTCGCCCGCCTCAAAATGGACGGCAGGGAAGTCCGTGCTCGAAAGAAAAATTCCCTTTTCTTTCATCCGCCGCAACTGGTCGTCAGTCAGAAAGAATCCATGTTCGATGGAATCTACCCCGCCCGCGATTACATTGTCCGCCGCCTCTCCGCCCAGCACGTGTACGGCCACCGGACGCCCTGCGTGGTGCGCTTCATCCACGGCCGCGCGAATTTCTTCCAGCGAATAATGGTAATCACTGTTGTCAGCGACCAGCTTGATCAAGTCCGCGCCGTAAAAAATATTTTCGCGGACGGCCTTGCGGATTTCCTCGGGGTTATCCGCGTCGTAATACTCAAATCGCCAGAACGGGCCCATTTCCTGCGGGATGCCGCGGCTTTGTCCTCCGTAGGGCGCGATGATTTTGCCGGCCGTTTGCAGCGTAGGGCCCACGAACCATCCCGCATCAATCGCTTTGCGCAGGTCCACGGCCGCGAAGTTCGCGTCATTGCCCACGTCGCGCACCGTGGTGATCCCCGCATGCAGCAATATCTGCGACTCGTAGAGCCCGCGCAACGCGCGCAGGCCCGTGGGTTCCACCAGATAGTTGTGATCGAGCTCGCGGAAATATTTCACGCTCTGCGTCACATGCGTGTGCGCGTCCATCACACCGGGCATCACCCATTCATTCGAAAGATCAATGACGGCGCTCTCCTTGGGAATCGTTACATTCGCGCCGACCTCCACGATTTTCTTTTCCTTCACCAAAATGATCTGATTTTTTGCGACCGCGCCCGTCGCGGGATCAATCAGGTTCCCGGCGCGAATGGCGACCGTCTGCGCCCACGCGGGAAGGGCCAGCAGCAAACACACCGCGAGCACCAATTTACGCATTCTCGATTCCTCCCTTTCTTGTCTTTGCGGAAGCGGCGGAAGTCTAACACACCAGGCCCGCCTCGCCGGACGAACGCATCTGCGCCGCGAGACTATTCCTCGACTGTGTTACCTTTCTTGTGAGGCTCCGAATGCCGGAACTACCCGAAGTCGAAACCGTAGCCCGCGGACTGCGTGCAGTCCTGCCCGGTCGGCGGGTTCTCAGCGTGCGGCTGGCCAAAACGGATTTCATTGACGATCCCGCGGTACTGGAGCAGGATTTGCCCGGCGGCACGTTTGCGCGCATCCGGCGCCTGGGAAAATACCTGCTGCTGGACCTCGAACCGCGAAAAACTCCCGCCGAAGAAAGTTCGCTGCTGATTCATCTCGGCATGACCGGCAAGATCAGCGTCTGCCGGCCGGAGGCGCCCGTCGAGTTGCACACCCACGTGTTCCTGTCTCTCGACGATGGCCGCGAACTTCGCTACAACGATGTGCGCAGGTTTGGACGCATGGCGCTGCTGGCGAATGGCGCGCACGAACGCGTCCTCGGCGGGCTGGGCCTCGAGCCGCTGGAAATCAGCGAACAAGAATTCCGCGCGCGAATTCAAGCGCGCAAATCGCGCGTCAAGGCAGTCCTGCTCAATCAGAGCGTGGTACGAGGAATTGGCAACATCTATGCCGATGAAAGCCTGTGGCGCGCAAAAATCCATCCGGAAAGAATCGGCACCCAGCTGCAAGACGAGGAACTGCGCCGCCTGCATCGCGCCGTACAGCACATTTTGCGCGAAGCAATCCGCCTGCGTGGATCGTCTATTTCCGACTACGTGGATCTGGATGGCGGGCGCGGAGAGTTTCAGCAGAAACATCGCGCCTACCAGCTCGACGGCAAGAAATGCTTTCGCTGTGGCACGATCATCCGCCGCATCATTGTCGCAGGCCGCAGCAGCCATTTCTGCCCGCAATGCCAGCCTGCTCCGCCGAAACCAAGAAAGTCGCGCAAGGTCGCGAAGCAGCGCAGCCGCAAACGCACGCTGCGCCCCCGCCGCAAAACCCAGCGCTAACGACGCCCCGTATAAAAATAAATCAGAATTGCCCCGAGCAGCGTGAACGCACCCGCATAAATAAACCCCGCGTTAGGGCTCACGCTCGACCACAGCACGCCCACCGCGACGCTGGAGATCAAGTCGCCCACTCCATTCACAGTGGCCAGCACGCCGAATCCCGAACCGCGGTTGGCCGCAGGTAAAAGTTCCGCTGCGAGCGATTTTTCCACAGACTGCTGGACCGCGCCGTGAATTCCCGCCAGTCCAAATAAAATCGCGAGCGTCGCAATCGTGGGCGGCTCGAAAATAAATCCCGCGAACGCCAGCACTGCGAACAGATAGCCAACGGCCAGTAGCCCGCGTTTGCCGATGCGATCGGCAAGCGCCCCAGCCGGGTAAGACGCGGCCGCATCCACGAAATTATAAAAAGTGTAGAGTCCCACGGCGATGGCCGAAGCGCGCGCAAAGCCGTAACGCGGTGTCAGAATTTGTCCTGCGCGCAGGATCAAAAGCGTGGGCGCAAAATCGCCGATGCCGTGCGCAAAAACGCCAGCGAGAAAGTGCCAATACGCTTTCGGAAGTTGCGCGAAGCTGGATGCAAAGCTCGGCGCGCGGTGGCCTTCGTCCGGAATTCCCCTTGGCGCGAGAAAGGCGAACGCCAATCCCGCGGCCAGCCCGGGCAGCAGAGTCCAACGCAAAACTCCGCGCGCTCCCAGCGCTCCCAGCAATGCCATCGCGCACAACGGGCCGAGCACTGCGCCAATAGTATCCATCGCGCGTTCAAATCCAAATGCGCGGCCCTGCTGTTCCGGCGCGACGCAATCCGCCAGCAAAGTGTCGCGCGATGGTCCGCGGCTGCCGCGCCCCGCCCATCCAAGCGCGCGCATAACCAGTATCGCCGGCCAGCTTTGCGCAAAGGCGTAAGCGAACGTCGAAAGCCCCGTGGCAAAATATCCGATGATCCCAGTCGGCTTGCGCAGCCGCGGGCGGTCCGCAATCCATCCGCCCGCCAATTTCGCGAAGCTCGAAAGCCCATCCGATACTCCCTCGATCACACCCAGCGCAAATGGCGGTGCGCCCAGGCTCGCGAGAAACGCAGGCAGAATCGCCGTCGCCGCTTCGTGGCCCCAGTCGGAGAAAAGGCTCGCCAGCCCAATGCCGAGCACGCCGCGCGTAAGCCAAATTTTTGGCGCCGGGCGGTTCTCCTTCTGAGGTTTGCTCATCGCTTTGTAGAGCTGGCCGACGTGTCGTCCCCGCCGTTAGTATCGAGCGACCTAAGCAGTTCGCCCACCGTTCTGATGCTTCTGCCCCTTTCTTCTGCAGGCATGACGAGTTCGACGAGGTCTAGAGAGTCGCAATGAAGAATTTGGGTCAATTGGTCAGTCACATCGTCCCGTTTTTCTTCCGGTTTAGGCTCGCCTGAATCGAGGGCGCGTTTCAGATTCCGTGACTTCTCCGCCGGCTGAAGACCGGCGGCTTCTCAAACCACGCATGAGCTAACAGCCTCTACGTTTTGGTTTGAAGGGCTTATCCTAGCCCTTTGGAGAATGACTTGAGCCGATACAAAATCTCTTGGCGCGACTAATCCGCATTCTGTGCAAACATGCTCTCGATCTGAGAGAAGTTTTCGCACCGTTGCACCGCAGAGACAGGTTTGGCTTGTGCCTGATGGGTTGACCTTAATCAAAGTGCGACCGGCACTTTCAGCCTTGTACGCAATCTTGGAGAAGAAGGAAGCCCATCCGACATCATGTACAGACTTGGCGAGCATTCCGCTCGCCAAGCCTTTGACATTCAAATCTTCGATGGCAATTGTTCCGAAATTCCGTATCAGCTTGAAAGACTGTTTGTGCTGGAACTCATTTCGCAACCGCTGTATCCGACTGTGAATATTTTGGAGTGCAAGGATTGCTTTACGCCTTCGATGTGAACGTTTGTTGACGCTCCGTGCGACCTTGCGTTGCGCTCTGCGAACACGTTTTTGCGCTACACGATACCAGCGCGGATTCGGGATGGACTCTCCGTGGGAGAGAACTGCGAATGAGTCCAGACCAACATCTATTCCGCCGGCATTATCCAACGGAGGAAGCGGCTTCTTCGCGCACTCCACGGAGAAGCAGGCATACCACGCTTTCCCTTCACGCTTCACGGAGACGGTCTTGATTTCGCCGACGATGGGGCGGTGCAATAGGATCTTGATTTCAGCGATGCCTTGCACGCGGAGATGCGTCTTACGCTGCTCTGGTTTGAGAAGCCTGTTGCCGTCACCGTGGCTTGGAAAAGTGATGCTGTCGTACCGACGTGAAGATTTAAATCTCGGGAACCCCGGCTTCTCTCCGTGTTTTATTCGCCGAAAGAAAGCCTGAAACGCTTTATCCAAACGCTTTAGAACGTCCTGGGCACAGTGATAGTTTGGAAGTGCAAGGTTGCCAGCGTCTCGAATCTCTTTCAACTGGTTCGCCTGCGTGTAGTAATTGAGTGCTTCCCCGTGGGTACGATATGCATCTCGACGTTCTTGGAGCGCGGCGTTATACAACCGGCACGCTTCGGACAACTGCATCCTCAGCATCTCTTGCTGGGTTGCTGCGGGATACAGCCGATATTTGAACGTCTTTCGCATCAGCGTCCTTTTTGATTCTCCATGTACTTCTTGACGGTTGATTCTGATACGTGGCCGACTGTGCCCGCGTAATATGAGCGCGACCACAGTGTAGGGAGCCTGGATTTCAAGTGCGGAAACTCTTCTCGAAGAATACGAGATGACGCACCTTTGAGCCTATTCACTATCTCCGCTACACACCGCCTCGGGTCCGATGATACGAAGAGATGCACATGGTCCGGCATCACTTCCATCACTTCGATGAGCACGCCGTATTGTGCTGCCGTCGCGAACAACACGTTCTTGAGCCTTGCCTCAACATCACCGACAAGAACCTTGCGTCTATATTTCGGGCACCAGACGATGTGATACTTGAGGCTGAATACTGCTCCAGCGTTCTGGCTGTACCTACGGTCCGTCGCTCCGATTAGCATGTTATGAGTCTGCCAGATAACTATTCTTGTGTCAGGATGCTTGTCAGGTACACGGGCTTACCTGTCGCCTGAAGGCGACAGTCCGCGCCCGGTTTCTTATCGCGCGGAAAAAGGTCCATAGCGTCGTCCGGGTTTATCAGCGGGACGCACCTTCGCCCGCGCGCGCCGCGGCCGACGGCGCGAGAAAAGGCGCAGCTGCGGCGAAAATATATTCGGCCCAGCCGCGCCGCTCGGCCGGATCGAGCCAGAAAACCGGAGCACGCAGATTGTTGAACGGAGCCGACGCCAGCAATTCGATCAGCTGGTTATGGATGCGCTGCTGAAACGCGCGATCCTCGGAGCGAAATCCGTCCGAGGGAATATCCGCTTCGATGGGCGGCACGCCGATCAGAATCGAATAAGTATCCATCCACCACGCGAGCCAGGATTCCAGCTGCGGCTGGCGCCCAAATTTATTCACCAGGTAACAATAATTATCGAGCACCGCGCGATCGGCAATCACGTGCGGTGCGCGCCGCCCCGCATCCAGTTCCGCGGCAATTTGCGCGTGCAAAATCCACAGCTGGCCTTCGATGGTCGTCGCGGCGTTCACTGGAAACGGCGATTGCCGCGCCACTTCGGTCACCAGCTCCACGTTGTAATGGGCCTTCTTCAGCAGCGAACAGATTTCATACGCCAGCGTCGTCTTGCCCACTCCATGCGTTCCGATCAGTGCGAGTTTCAATCTTCCGCCTTTCGCAAGTAGTGCTTCCGTTTCTAGCACACTTTCACAGCGCAGAGAAAGGTAGCAGCGAAACGCTCTGCGCTTCCCGCGCGTCTAGTAATCGCGATTTTCTGCACATTGTTTTCGAGGTGCGCGGCGCATAGAATCATCGGTCTTTGGCGACACGGCACCGCGGCAATCCTTCCTAGGAGAGTCAAATGAAAGTTCGCAGCGTTCCTATTGTTGCTGTAGCGGTGATTTGCGCGACGGCGGGCGCCTGGGCTGCGATCCGCGCACAACAGCCAGTGGCTGCGGCGAAAGATCCGAACGCCGAAGCCGACGACAGAATTATGGCCGAGGTACGCGACCGCAACCAGATCATGTCCAACCTCGAATACATTTCAGACATGATTGGCCAGCGCCTGACCGGTTCGGAAAATCTGAAGAAGGCCAACGACTGGACGCGGCAGAAATTCGCGGACTACGGCGTCGCGTATCCGCATCTGGAATCGTGGACCATCGCCCACACCTGGGAACGCGTCGCCGCAAGCGGCCGCATCCTCAGTCCGTCCATGCATCCGCTGTCGCTTGCGTCGTATGCTTGGGCGCCTTCCACAAACGGGGCGGTGCGCGGGCCCGTCAGGTACGTCCAGGCGCACGCGGTGGAGGATCTCGCGCAATATAAAGGGAAGCTGAAGGGCGCGATTGTGATTTCAGCAGAGCCTGCGTTGCTGCCGCCACCAGACCAGCCCGCGCCCAATCCCGTGACCATTCCCTACGGCGATCCGATTGTCCTGGTGGCGCCGCATCGCCCCGGCGCGCAAATTACGCCGGGTCCCGGGTACCGCGAATTCATCCGAGCGCGCAGCGAATTTTTCAAGAGCGAAGGCGTGCTGGCAACACTCACCGATTCCGGCAAGCCCGATGGACTACTAAACATGACGGGGCTGGGCGGACGCAATTACGACATCGCGCCGCTCCCGGCTGCGTTCGTTTCATCAGAGAGCTACGGAACGATCTGGCGGCTGCTGCAGCGCGGGCCGGTGCAAGTGGAGCTCGACCTGAAAAATTCCATAGGCGACCAACCGGTTGAAGTCTACAACACCGTCGCGGAAATTCGCGGCAGCGAGAAGCCCGATGAAATCGTGCTGCTCGGCGCGCATCTGGACTCCTGGGATCTCGGCACCGGGACCACGGACAACGGCACAGGCTCAACGATTGTAATGGAAGCTGCGCGAGCGCTGCAGAAATCCGGCCTGCAGCCCAAGCGCACTATCCGCTTCGTTCTGTTCTCCGGTGAGGAGCAGGGCTTGAACGGCTCGCGCGCCTACGTCACGGCGCACAAGGATGAATTGCCCAAATTTTCCGCCGCGTTGATTCACGACGTCGGCACTGGCCGCGTGATCAGCATCAGCCTGATGCGCAATTATCAGGACCGCGAAATAATGGATAAAGTGGTTGCGCCGTTGCACTCGCTGGGATTGCTCGAGCTAAGCGAGCGATGGATGACCGGCAGCGATCACGCATCGTTCGAGGAAGCCGGCGTGCCCGGATTTTTCTGCGTGCAGGATCCGGCGCAATATTTCGAAACGCACCACTCTCAGGCCGATACTTTTGACCAGGCGCGCGAACCCGACCTCGTCGAAGGCGCGCAGGTGATGGCCGTGTGGGCCTACAACGTCGCACAGTTGCCGGACCTGCTGCCACGCAAACCCGCAACGCCGGCGGCGGGCGGGAATTAACCACGTGGGCGCAAGAGCAAGCGAAAGGAGCCTATGCGCGCCGTGCTACAGCGCGTAACTCGCGCACGAGTCCTCGTGGACGGCGACGTCGCGGGAGAAATCGCCTCGGGCCTCGCGGTCCTCGTCGCCGTGGGCCGCGAGGACACCGCAGCTACGGCCGCATCCATGGCCGAGAAAATCGTGAACCTGCGCATCTTCAACGATGACCAGGGAAAAATGAATCGGTCACTGCTCGATGTGGGTGGCGCAGTCCTCGCCGTTTCGCAATTCACGCTCTACGGCGATGCGCGCGGCCAGCGCCGCCCCAGCTTTATTCATGCCGCGCCACCCGAGCAAAGCAAAGCGCGGTATGAAGAATTTGTGCGCGCCTTGCAGGCGCTGGGAATGCGCGTCGCAACCGGAGTGTTTCAGACGCACATGTCGGTCGAGATTGTGAACGACGGACCGGTGACCATACTCCTCGATTCCGACAAACTTTTCTAAGCGAACGCCGCGTGTCTGCCAGCGGCGCAGGAAGTTCTTGGCTGAATGAAAATTCGATCGTGGCGGTTCAACTTGCGCCGTGACCCGCACTGTCTTACGCTTTTCCAGGGGGAATCATAATGAGCGAAATCAATCGTATCCTGGATCAAATGGACCGCGCTTTTGCGGGCGACGCTTGGCACGGCCCGTCCCTGGAATCTCTCCTCGACGGAATCTCGGGGGAAGATGCTTCGCAGCATCCCGTACGCGGCGCGCACTCCATCTGGGAACTGGTAAATCATATCGCCGCGTGGAATTCGATCGTGCGGCAGCGCGCCGAAGGTACGGCAGTCGCAGTGAGCACAGAAATGGATTGGCCGCCCGTGTGGGAAGCGACGGAAATGACCTGGCAACGCTCGCTTGCGCATTTGCGCGATTGCCGCGCACGTTTTCGCGCCGTCGTGCGAAAGCTTGCGGAAGACAAGCTGGACGAAATCGTTCCGGGCAAAGATCACTCCCTCTATGTGATGCTGCATGGCGCGATTCAGCACGATCTCTATCACGCCGGGCAAATTGCCGTGCTAAAGAAAGCCCTGCAATGAGCAAGAGGCGCAACGAATGAAGCCCGCGTCCGTCGCATTCCTAGGAAACATTCGCCCGGCGCAGGCGCTCGACCACGCGCGCATAGCCGAGTTGGCCGGACAGCTGAGCTATCCCTCCACGCCGGAAGAAATAGAGCGCCGGCTGCAGGGAATCAAATCCTCAGCAGAAGCCGCAGTATTCGTGGCCGACCTGGAAACCGGCGAAATCGCCGGCTGGATTGCCGTGTTCGTCTATCGAACCGTGGAAGCCGACGCGCGCGCCGAGGTCAGCGGCCTGGTGGTGGATGAACGCTTCCGTTCGCGGCGTGTCGGCGACCATTTGCTGGTGCGCGCCGAGCAATGGGCGCGCGAGAACGGGTGCCGCGCTATCGGCCTGCGCTCCAATGTAATCCGCGACCGGGCGCACGCATTCTACGAGCGCCACGGGTATGCCCACGTGAAGACGCAAAAAGCCTTTTGCAAGCAGCTGTAACAAGTATCCCATCATGGAACATATCTTCGCAATATCGGTTTGCGCATAAGTATCGTAATACGATATAATGTCTCTTGTATGAAAAGGTCGTCACAGACCGTTGATTATCAAGCGCTCGCGGATTTCCGCTTCGAAATTCGCCGCTTCTTGAATTTCAGCGAACGCCTGGTGCACGCCGCGGGCATGGAGCCGCAGCAGCATCAGGCGCTGCTCGCGATCAAAGGCCTGCCCGCGCACCGCGTCGCCACTATCGGGGTGCTGGCCGAGCGTCTATTGATTCAACATCACAGCGCAGTAGAGCTGGTGAATCGCCTAGAAGCGAAAGGCCTGCTGCGGCGCGCGCGCAGTGCGGCGGACCGTCGCGAAGTGGTATTGACCCTCTCACGCCGCGGAGAAACGCTGCTCAAACAACTGACTGATCCGCACCATGAGGAATTGAAATCGGCCCGGCCCAGGCTGCTCGCGGCAATGGCGGCTGCCCTCGATCCGCACGCAACCGCCGTCCGCGCATCTGGAAACGCGCATCACAAACGGCGCAATCGCATACGCCGCCCAAGGAATAAGCAGCCAAAGCAACGCCAGCGCCAGAGCTAAACTACGAACGGCCGCTGCGCCCAGCGCCACGCTAGGAGCAAAGATTGGCGAACTCATCCACTGACGACGAAAAGCTTCCGCAGCCGCAGCAGTCCGCCGGCTTTCGGCTCGAATTCGTATCCTTGCTCGCCGGCGTGGTCGGGATTCTGGCGGGAATCATTGCCTACATTTTGTACGACCTGATCGGCCTGTTCACCAACCTGGCCTATTACCACGAATGGTCGTTTCATTTTCGCAGTCCGGAACATACGCAGATCGGACCCTGGATCATCGTCACACCGGTGATCGGCGGCCTGATCATTGGCTTCATGGCGAAATACGGTTCGGAAAAAATCAAAGGCCACGGAATTCCGGAAGCGATGGAAGCCGTGCTCACCTCACGCAGCCGCATCGAAGCAAAAGTTGCGATTCTGAAGCCTCTTTCGGCTGCGATCGCCATCGGCACGGGCGGCCCCTTCGGCGCCGAAGGGCCCATCATTCAAACCGGCGGCGCGGTCGGCTCGCTCGTGGGGCAGTTCATTTCCACGACGGCTGTGGAGCGCAAAGTCCTGCTGGCCTGCGGCGCGGGCGCCGGCATGGCGGCCACATTCAATACGCCGATTGCTGGCGTGATACTCGCGATCGAGCTGCTGCTCTTTGAGTTTCGCGCGCGCTCGTTCATTCCTCTAGTCATCGCGTGCACTTTGGCCACCAGCGTGCGTGCCGTTCTGCTCGGGCAGCATTCGATGTTCACCATGGGCAACGTCAATTTCGATGTTCTGCACGGGCTGCCGTTTTATTTGCTGCTCGGCGTGATCAGTGGCATCGCGGCCATCGGCTTCACGAAGCTTCTGTACTGGGTGGAAGACCAATTCGCGCGGCTGCCCATTAACGACCTCTGGCATCCGGCGCTTGGCGCGCTCGGCCTGGGCATCATCGGATTTTTTGTACCGCGCGTGCTGGGTGTGGGCTACGACACTATTTCCGATATTCTGAACAATAATCTCGCGCTGAAACTTTTGCTCCTCGTCGCCGTTTTTAAGGCACTCGCGTTGGTCATCTCGCTCGGCTCCGGCACTTCGGGCGGGCTGCTGGCCCCGATGTTCATGTCCAGCGCGGCGCTCGGCGGCATTTTTGCGATGGTGGTGAACATGATTTTTCCCAGCGCGCATTTATCGCCGGGGGCGTTCGCGTTGGTGGCGATGGCCGCGGTTTTCGGTTCGGCTTCGCGTGCGACGTTCGCCTTTATCGTCTTTGCCTTCGAAATCACGCGTGATTACAACGCCATTCTTCCGCTGATGCTCGCCTGCGTAATCGCGGACATGATCGCTCTGCGCTATTTGCCCAGCTCAATCATGACGGAAAAGCTATCGCGCCGAGGATTGCAAGTTCCGAACGAATTTGAAGTAGGTGCCATGACAGTCGTGCGCGTAAGCGAAGTGATGCACAAGGATGTCGTCCCCATCGCGCAGGAAATGACGGTGTCGGAATTGGCGGCGCGCATGGGCCGCGGCGAACCGGCCTATAACCTGACCCAAGGTTTGCCGATCGTCTCGCCCGACGGCCAACTCGTCGGCGTGGTAACGCAGGGAGATTTATTGCGCGCTCTCGAACAGGACCCGCGAGGAACGATGACGGTAGGCGAGGCTGGATCACACGAGCCCGTCGTCGCCTATCCGGACGAACTCGTACACGACGCGATGCACCGCATGTTACAGCACAAAATCGGCCGGCTGCCGGTCGTCAGCCGCGAGAATCCGCGGCAGATGGTCGGCTATTTTAATCGCGCGAGCCTGTTGGGGGCCTGGACGCGCCAGCTCGAAGACGAGGGGCTTCGCGAGCACGGCTGGATCCGCAAGTGGAGAAGCTCCTCCCGCCCCACAAAACAGGCCACGCAAGCCACGCAGAAATAAATCTAGAACCCACCGCCACCGCCTCCGCCGAATCCGCCGCCGGAGCCGCCGCCACCGCCAAATCCCGAGCCGCCAGAACTGCGCGGCGCCGATGCCATCACGCTCCCCGCTTGCATGGACATCATATGAAGGTCGTTGACCAGATAAAAAGCCGTGAAGTTGCCGCCGTAGTAGCCCTGATACCACTGCGGCGGCTGCAAGGCGATTCCGGAAAACGCCTGCACCCATTTTTTCTCAACCTTCAGAGCCATCGCATACGGCAGATATTTTTCAAAAAGTTCCGGCGTTTTCTCCAGCCGCTCGATCTGATCTTTTTCCACGCGGCCCAGGAATTCCTCGAAGCCGAGTACTTTTTCCAGCGCGCGCGCCCCAGCGATCGTCCGCGCAGACATGAACCACCCAAAAATACAGATGACCAAGCCGCTGGCGATGCCCGCGACAATCCAGCTCCCCGCCGCAATGCCGGTGGCATTCGCAAAATATCCCGCGCCTCCGAACACCAGCAGGCCGCCCATCACCAGTCCCGCTCCTATGTAGCCTTGCTTCACGGTGTCCGGGCGATGCAGGTAATATCCGTCGCGCATCAGCGCGCTAAAAATGCGGTCGCGAATCGCCGGCAAACGGGTATAGAAATGATTCTGCAAATCGGAAAGCGCCACGTCCGGGCTCGCGCCAACATCAAACAGCGCCGCAAGCATTTCCTGCTCGTGTGAACGCGCCGCGGCCCATTCTGCCGGCGGCTTCTTCATATGAAGAATGTAATCCTTGCTGTGCGTCAGGCCCAGCAGGTGACTTTCCTCTTTTTGTTCGATGATCAAGTAACCCTTCACGGCTAAATCCACCAGCGTTGCCGTGATGTCGCGCATCGCGGCTTCGTTGTCCACCAGCGTGCCGCATTCGCCCGGCGTCAATTTGTCCGGCGGCTCGTACTGCACCGAAATTGCCTGGCGTTGCGGGTCGCGCCCGCGCGTCCACCACAGCCAGAGCATCACGAAAAATGCGATCAGCGGAATCAGTAACGGCGAATTACTCTGCAGGAACCGCATCAATTTCATGGATCCGGACGGGGGATGCACCCATCCCTTGTCGAACCCCACCACCGCGGTCAGCCCCTGGCGATAGCCCAGCCGCCGCGTACTTCGGATGTCCACGATGTTGTCGCTGATCTCGACGCGCGCATCCTCCGTGCGCGAATTATTCACGCCGGTGTATGCGGTGGCGTGCAGTCCGGTGACGCCCGCGGGCAGTTCAATATGCGCAGTCACCAGCTCGATCGAGTTTTCCCATTCGTTGCCCGTCACGTTCCAATACAGCTCGTCGTGGTCCTGAAAAAATCGCAGCGCGTCCAACACGCGATAGTGAAGCAGAATTGTGCGCGTGGCATCTTCCGCCGCCGGCACATAAATTTTGAATTTGATGTAGCGCCCTTCGCGGTTTTGTTCCAGCTTCAGTTTCTGCCCATCGCTATCCGTCGCGCTGATTTCATCCAGCAGCAGCGTGTAGTTCAATGCCTCCGGATCGGTGTATTCCACGGGAATGGTGCGGTAGATTCCGTGCCAGGCGCCGGTAAACTGCGCTTCCATCACTTCCGTGACGTCAATTGTGCCGTCGGCGCGCACCTGAATCTGCGCGTCAAAGTGCTTGAAGACGAGGGTTCGCGCGTTCGCCGGCATGGCGGCGAAAAGTGCGAGCAGCAATATGGCAACGATGAGGCGAAAATGACGTCTGAGCATTTAGCGTCGCGCGCGGCGGTTACGTGGTCGCGCCAAAACTGACTTTCGGCACATCGCGCTCCGCCGGCGCGCTGATCTCAAAAAATTGCCGCGGCGTGATGTTGAAGATTCCCGCTATGATATTGGAAGGGAACTGCACGATCTTGGTGTTCAGATCGCGCACCACCGCGTTGTAATACCGCCGCGCATTCTGCACGCTGTCCTCAATCTGGCTCAGCGACTGCTGCAGCTGCGTGAAACTTTCCACCGCTTTCAATTGCGGATACGCTTCGGCCAGCGCGAACACCTGGCGCAGCGCGCTGGTCAGCACGCCTTCCGCTTCGGCCTTCGCTGCAGGTCCTTGCGTGTTCATCGCCTGATTGCGCGCCGCGACCACTCCTTCGAGCGTGCCCTTCTCGTGCGCGGCGTAACCCTTCACGGTTTCTACCAGGTTGGGAATCAGATCGTAGCGGCGCTTCAGCTGCACATCAATGTCAGACCACGCATTGTCGCATTGCACCTTCAGCCGCACCAGCCCGTTGTACATTCCAATGACAAACACCACCAGCAGCACAACAATGGCAACCAATGCGAGGATCATCACAGCCCTCCAAGCACAGACCAACGCGTACAAATGCGCACAACGCTGAAGCCTGCGGCACAGCATACGGTGTGCGTTCACCAGTGTAAAGAGGACTGTACCCCCGACCGTGGCTCGCTTTCCGGCGATGGCCCCAACCGGACAGTCCGCTCGGAAAATCCACAGCAGACGCCCAGTGAGCTGGCGAAGTTGGTCCCAATCGTGGCCGTTCGCGCCGCCGCGGCCTGTGGATCGAAAGCAATACATCTCTCGCCTGTGTTGGGTTATGCTCGGCCGCAGTTCACATCATGGCCGAACTCAAGCATCGCTTCATTGAAACAAACGGAATTCGCATGCACCTCGCCGAATGCGGCTCTGGTCCGCTGGTGCTCTTGTGTCATGGATTCCCTGAATCGTGGTATTCCTGGCGGCACCAACTTCACGCGCTCGCGGAAGCTGGCTTTCGCGCGGTCGCGCCAGACATGCGCGGCTACGGCCAGACCGATTGCCCGGAGGCCATCGAGCAATACACGCTGCTTCACTTGGTTGGCGATATGGTCGGTCTGTTGGATGTTCTCGGCGCTGACACTGCCGTGATTGCCGGCCACGACTGGGGAGCGCCCGTCGCGTGGCATGCCGCGCTTTTGCGTCCGGATCGTTTTTCGGCGGTGATCGGATTGAGCGTGCCGTTCTGGCCGCGATCGCCCGTGCGTCCTACTAGCCTGATGCCGCAAACGGACGACGCAATTTTCTACCAACTCTATTTTCAGACTCCCGGTGTTGCAGAGGCGGAACTCGAGCGCGATGTTTCGCGCAGCATCCGCACTTTGCTCTATTCCGCTTCGGGCGACTCGCCGCGCCGGGAAAACGCGGCCGGTCATGGGGTGGGCATGGTGCCGCGCGACGGCGGCTTTCTTTCGCGCATGATGGAGCCCGCATCGCTTCCGGCGTGGCTCACGGACGCGGACGTTGCTTATTACGTGGAAGAATTCACGCGCACCGGATTTCGCGGCGGCTTGAATTGGTATCGCAACATGGACCGCGGCTGGGAACTACTGGCCGCATTCGCGGACGCTCGCGTCAACGTGCCTGCGCTCTATATTGCCGGCGACCACGATCTGGTGGTCGGCTTCCCCGGCATGAATCAGATAATTGCTAGTCTCCAGTACTTTGTACCACGACTTTGCGGAACACTGATGCTCCCGGGTTGCGGCCACTGGACGCAGCAAGAACGACCCACTGAGGTCAACAAAGCGATGCTCGACTTTCTGCGCCAGTTATAGGCCAACACGACTCGGGTCATGGCACCGGACTCGGGCCATTAATTCGGCCATTAATTCGTATTGGCCGGCGCGCGATGGCTCATGCTCCACACATACGCTCCCAGCGCTTTCACTTGCTCCGGCGTAAGTTGCGCCCCACCCATCGGCGGCATCGCACTGCGATAGTTTTTTGGCTGCGACACACCGTCGGTGATGGTCTTCGTGATTCCAGCGAAGCTCCCGTCGCTCCACAACCATTTCTTGTTCTTGCCCGCGAGCGGAGGTCCCAGAGGCGTACCCTCGCCGTTATCACCATGGCAGCCCGTGCAAGCCGCTCCGCCCACTTGGCCGTGATATATCCGCCTACCTAGCGCGACCATTGCAGGCGTCGCGCCTTGGGGCACCGCGGCATTGCCTTTTGCCGATGCGGCAGCACCAGCATCCGGATGCGTGCCCTCAGGCGGCTTCGCGGCTGCTACAACGGGAGCACCGGCCGGAGCGCTCAAGCTCGGACACGGCGTCACGTTCGCGGCGCCACCTTCTGCGCTGCCAAGATACACAATCCGGTAAATCCGACCGCGCACATCATCGGAAACGTACAACGCGCCGTCCGGTCCCACCGCCAAGCCAGAAGGACGATGCGTGGCTTGCGCCGGCGACTTCTTCTCTCCGGCGAATCCATCCGCGAATACTTCGCACTGCCCGGATGTTTTGTCCCCGGCGAGCGCCTGAAAAACCACGTTGTATCCGCCTTGCGGATATGGCGCGCGATCCCACGATCCGTGGAACGCGATGAACACGCCGTCATGGTAGCGCGCCGGAAATTGCGTCTTGTTATACAGCACCAGCGCATTCGGAGCCCAGTGCGCGGGATATGCCGCAACCGGCGCAATCTTGTCCGCGCATACGCCGATCTTTTTACCGCCGTCGCCGCCATACTCCGGTGCCAGGACCAACTTTTGCACGAATGCGTCGTAGTAGCACTCGGGCCAGCCATAGTCGCCGCCTTGCTTCAGCAGCAACAATTCCTCTGCCGGCAACGTCGCCTCCTGGTCCGGTTTATACAGGTCGGGCCAATTCATGCGCAGCTGATCACGTCCGTGCTGCGTGCCAAACATTCGCCCGCTTGCGTCGATGGCAAAACCCTCGCCATTGCGAATTCCTGTAGCGAAGCGCTCGGCGGGTGAAAAAGTTTGGTTTGTCTTATTCGCGTCGTAGCGCCAGATGCCGCCGCGCGTCTCCAGTTCCGTGCACGGGTCAACGCCGGGCGATTTGAGTGTCCGATTTTTCAGTTGGCAAGAATTGGTCGCCGTGGCCACATCCACGAACATCGATCCTTCGGCATTGATGATGAACGGATGCATCGGATGGTCGCCGCCCAGCGGCAATCTCGAGACGATCGTGTCGGCAGCGCCACTCGGCACAATCGCGCCGCCGGGCAAGGAATATCGCACGATCCGATCGTTGATCTCCGCGTAAATCGCTTCCTTGTACAACCCGATGCCCGTGCCGCCATGTCCGCCACTTTGCACAGTGTCACCAAAGCGCTCAGTCACATCGGCCTTCCCCGTGCCGCCCTTGTCTTGCAGGGCTACCAGGAAACCGCCTGCATGCGGCGCGTCGTTGCCGTAATACTGGCCCGACCAGGTGTTCACGTAAACCACTCCGCTCGGCGCCACTACCATGTGACGGGCGTGACCGATGCCGTCAGCGAAGACCGTTGCGCAAAAGCCAGCAGGTAACTTCAATCCACTGTCATCGCTCGGGCATGCTTGGCCTTGAAGCTCAGCCGCCGCAGCGAAGTTGAATCGCTCTCGCGCCGGCGCCAGTGAACTGCCCACATAAATCGCGGCAAGCATCACAAAAATCGCAAATAAACCCGTCAACGGTTTGGATGTTTGCATCAAGCACCTCGGCCCTTTGATGAAATTCCACAACAATTTGATTCTCGAGAAATATCGAATCAAGACCGGGGAGATTCTAGCGCACGCCGCGCCGGAACAGCCCGGCAAACTTTTGCAGAAAACCATTGGCCTGTTGCGCGGGAAAATTCGCGCAGGCAGATGCGGCCCGCCATTCAGTTGATCCGGGCAGCCCCCAGGCGGTCTCTTCATCTCTTTGCGTCTCTTCGTGTCTCTTCGTGTCAACGCAAAGTAGAAATGTCCGGGTTTTCGCAAATTAGAAATGTCCGCTTCCATCGTCACCGCGTCTCTTCGCGTCTCTTCGTTGACTTGCCTTCGCTCGCATCCTAAGATGTCCGCCACTGATGACGGAACCCCAGTCGCCCATCGGCCGCACCATCACTCACTACCGCATCCTGGAAAAATTGGGCGGCGGTGGCATGGGCGTCGTTTACAAAGCCGAAGACACCGAACTCGGCCGCTTCGTCGCTTTGAAATTTCTCCCTGAAGACGTCGCGCGTGACCCGCAAGCCCTCGAGCGCTTCCGCCGTGAAGCTCGCGCTGCTTCCGCGTTGAATCATCCCAACATCTGCACCATCTACGAAATCGGCCAGCAGGATGGCCATCCCTTCATCGCCATGGAATTCCTGGAAGGCATGACGCTGAAGCACCGCATTTCCGGCCGTCCGCTGGAAATGGAGATGCTGCTCGATCTTGGCATCGAAATTGCCGACGCGCTGGACGCCGCGCACGCCAAAGGCATCGTCCATCGCGACATCAAGCCCGCGAATTTATTCATCACCGACCGCGGCCACGCGAAAATTCTCGATTTTGGCCTGGCCAAGCAAATTCTGGCGGCGTCCGATGCCACGCGTACCACGAATCCTTCAGACCTTACGGTAGACTCGCCGTCGGTGCGGGAAGCGGACCTCACCAGCGCTGGCACGGCAGTCGGCACGGTGGCGTACATGTCGCCGGAGCAGGCGCGCGGAGAAACGCTCGACGTGCGCAGCGATCTTTTCAGTTTTGGCGCCGTGCTCTATGAAATGGCCACCGGCGCGGTCCCTTTCCGCGGCGCGACGACTGCGGTGGTCTTCAACGCCATCCTGGAAAAACCGCCGCTGCCCGCGGTGCGCCTCAATCCAGACATTCCGCCGCGGCTGGAAGAAGCTATTTCCAAGGCGCTCGAAAAAGATCGCCGCATGCGTTATCAGCATGCCGCGGAACTGCGCACGGATCTCGCGCGCCTCAAGCGAGACTCCGGTTCCAGCCGCGTTTCCGGCGTCGTTCCGTCAGTGCAGGCCGTTATGCCGCAACAAAATTCGGGAGCGTTCGGCGAAACCGCCGCACAATCAACTCCTTCGAGCGGCCACGCGATTGCCGCGATGACGCCCTCCGGCGGAACCAGCGCAGCGCCGATAACTACAGCGCAACCGGCAGCGGCAACGGTTACGTCAGCCACAGCAATAGCAGGCGCGCCAACTTCCGCTTCCGTCGCAGTAGCAACCGCGCCGCCGCCGAACGTCGCACCACGCAGCCGCTTGCCACTCATAGCCGCCGCGGCCGCAATCGTCGTCGTGCTCGCCGCTGCTGCATATTTCTTCACGCATCGCGGCCCGAAACTCACCGGCCAAGGTTCCATCGTCCTCGCCGATTTCACGAATACCACTGGCGACGCAGTCTTCGACGGCGCGCTGCGCCAGGGCCTCGCCGCGCAGCTAGCGCAGTCTCCTTTCCTGCACATCCTCTCCGATCGCCAAATGCAACAAACCCTCCAATACATGGGCCAGCCTGCCACCGCGCGCGTCACCAACGAACTCGCGCGCCAAATCTGCCAGCGCACGCAAAGCGCCGCAGTGCTCGAAGGCTCCATCGCGCAAATCGGCAACACCTACAATTTAATTCTCAACGCGCTTAACTGCGCATCCGGCGAAACGCTGGCCACCGCAACAACCGAAGCCTCCGACAAGGATCACGTACTCGGCGCGCTCGGCAACGCGGCCGAAGATATTCGACGAAAGCTCGGCGAATCCCTCGCCTCCATTCAGAAATTCAACACGCCCATCGAGGAAGCCACCACCTCTTCGCTGGAAGCGCTGAAAGCCTACAGCCTGGGAACGCAAGACGCGCGCCACCCAGGGCGAGGAACCCGCCGCGCCTTTCTTCAAGCAAGCGGTCGCGCTCGATCCCAATTTCGCCATTGCCTACGCCACGCTGGGCCAGGTGGAAATAAATCAAGGCGAACACGCGGCGTGGGCGTCGAGTACACCAAGAAGGCTTATGCTCTGCGCGACCGCGCCAGCGAGGCCGAAAAGTTCTACATTGATTCGCACTACTACGACAACGTGACCGGCGACGTCGAGCAGGCCAATCAGGTCTATCAGCTCTGGACGCAAACCTACCCGCGCGATTCGATTCCGTTCAACAATCTGGGTGTCTCCTACGCTTTGATGGGCCAGTGGGAGAAGGCTCTGCCTGTCGCTCGCCAAGCGCACCAACTGAACCCCGAGGAAAGCATCGCCTTCGTCGCTCTCAGGCGCAACCTATATCGGCTTGGGGCGGTTCGATGAGGCTAAGGCCACGATTGATCAAGCCTTGGCGGCCAAGCTGGACGTGCCGAACCTTCACCGGATTCTCTATTTCCTGGCGTTTGTGCAGAACGATTCGTCCGCCATGGATCGTGAGCTTTCGCATTATCGCTTCCAAAGGCCCGGAAAGTGCCGCGTACTCGTTCGGCTTTGGCGGCGGCAACAGAAGCATATGCCGGACGCATGGAAAAAGCGCGTGGTTTGACGGAACGTGCCCGCAGTGCCTACGAAGCTTTGCATCAGAACGAGCCGGCGGCAGTGTGGCTGGCCGGGCTCTCTATGGCAGAAGCCGAAGTGGGCGACGAAGCTGGCGCGCGCCGGGACGCCGCCGCCGCGCTGGCGAATAACTCAGCGTCGTTGCGCGCGCGCACAGACGCCGCGTATGCGTTAGCGCGCGCTGGCGACGTGGCCCGCGCCGAATCCATCGTCGCAGAACTTGCGAAAGATAACCCTGTCCAACACCATGCTGAATTCGTTCGATCTCCCCGTCATTCGCGCAGCGCTCGAGATCGGCCGCAACAATCCCGCCAAGGCCGTCGAGATTCTCCAGCCAGTCATTCCGTTCGACCTCGCCAGCCAAAGGGCCATGCTCAGCACCTACCAGCGCGGCCGCGCCTACCTCGCGCTGCACAAAGGCAGCGAAGCCGCCGCCGAATTTCAAAAGATCGTGGACCATCCCGGCGTAGCCCTCAATTCGATCACCGCCGCGCTAGCGAAGCTCGGCCTGGCGCGGGCCTACGCCGTACGAAGGTGACTCAGCCAAAGCCCGCGTAGCCTACCAGGATTTCTTCGCGCTATGGAAAGACGCCGACCCCAACGTCCCCATCCTCGTAGCCGCCAAATCCGAATACGCCAAGCTGCAATAATCCCGCCTGCTGCAGATACAGCAACTCCTCGTTAATGTACGCTTTCGTAATCTCTGCTCGCTGTGATATATGCAATGCCGCGCGAATGAAGATCCAGCCCCATCGCACTTCTCTCGATTGCAGCAATCCTCTCTACCGGCGTGGTGCGCGCGCAAGAGAAATGCCCGCCTCCTCCGGCGCTCAGCGCTGCCGACCGGCCCCAATATTTTCAACGCGCAGCAGGAACTGGATTTGGGTGACGTCGAAGCCGAATGGCTGGAAAAAAACTTTCGCGTCATCCATGACGACGAACTCGCCGATCACCTGAACGTCATTGCCAATCGCATCCTCGCGCAACTCCCTCCCACGCAATTGAAGTTTCGCGTCATCCTTATTAATTCCCCGATCGTGAACTCCTTCAGCGTCGGTGCGGGGCGCATTTATGTCACGCGCAAAATGGTCGCTTTCCTTCGCAATGACGACGAACTCGCCGGCATGCTCGGCCACGAAATGGGTCACATTCTCACCCATCAAAACGCCATTGAAATGACGCGCACGTTTCATGACATCTTGGGCGTCAATTCCGTTGGCGACCGGAAAGATATTTTCGACAAATTCAACCGCATGCTGGACACCATCGCGCGCGACCGCGGTGTGCTAGTGAAGACCGCGGAGAGACAGCAACGGGAGGAAGAACCCCATCAGTACGAGGCGGATCGCGTGGCCCTGTATGCCGCGGCCGCCGCTGGATTTTCACCGCAGGCCTTCGTGGAATTTTATGACCGCCTCGCACTGACGCAAGGAAAGACGGGCAACCTCCTGAGCGATCTGTTTCAAGTAACAAAGCCCGGTGAGAAGCGCCTGCGCGAGATCCACAAGTCCGAGAGTTTACTCCCGGCGTCTTGTCGCGAAATCGCCCCCGCCGCTCCGTCCGCCGAGTTTCTCGCTTGGCAATCCGAGGTCATCGCCTATTCTGTGCTCGGCCATCGGGAACATCTGGTCGGTGCTGTATCAAAAAAGCCCCTGAATCCGCCCTTACGAACGGACATCAGGAATCTGAAATTCAGTCCCAATGGCGAATATTCGCTGGCTCAGGACGACGCCAGCATATTCGTATTCGCCAACGATCCTTTTACTTTTCTTTTCCGGATCGGCTGGCGGCGAAGCCCATGAAGCGCAATTCTCGCCCGATTCTCAAAAAATCCTGATGCTGACACGTGGCCTTCGCGTCGAAGAATGGAGCATTGATGATCAGGAAAGAACCAACGTTCATGAGATGGCGCTGCCCGAGGGATGCACGCAGAGTTCCCTTTCTCACGACGGCAAACTGCTCGCGTGCGTCAGCCACCAGCTCGATTTTTCGTTGCTTGAGGTGCAAAGTGGAAACGTTCTCCTTACAAAAAAAGCTTACTTTGAACCCGACCTGTACGGGCCCCTAGGCGAATACTTCCGCCAAGTGACCCTAATTCTGGCGGAATCGAGCGACGCAAGATGGATTCACATGGCGTTTTCCCCCGACGACCATTACTTCGCTGCGACGGGTTCGCGCAAGGCCATTGCAGTTGACGTCACGACTCACACCCAAATCCCGCTGCACGGGGCGTTGGGCGATATGCTCAAAGAAACCTTCGCATTTCTCGGCCCCGACCGCGTGATCGTTCAAAACCATTCAGATCCGAAAAATTCCGCGCTAATCGAGTTTTCTACAGGGAAGGTGCTGGAACGAATTCCCATAAACCCGCGCCAGGATATGGAAGCTCCTACTCGAGGCGAGTACGTCATCCTGAAGCCCGTCAAGGACGCGCAGGTGGGCGTCCTGGACTTGAAGTCACAGAACTTCGTGATCGGTTCCAAGAAATCATCCGCAATTGACGTTTTTGATGGCGACGTTCTCACGCAGCGGGTCGTCCGGCGAAGTCGCAATCTTTGATCTTTCCACCCACAAACCCAAAGGTGAGGCCGAACTTCCGAAGAGCTCTCTGGGTGCGCTGCGAGCTTTGGCCGTCTCTCCCGACCTCCGATGGCTTGCCGTTTCTGGAACCAGCCGCGGAGCCGTCTGGGATCTTTCTTCTTCGAAGCGCCTCTATTACACGCGCGGTTTTCGCGGCGCTTATTTTGATGGTGACCATGCCTTCTACGCCGATTTCCCCAAGGACGATCCGCAAGAAAGGACCATCGCTCGCGCCGACCTGACGCGCGAAAGCCATGGCCGCCGGAACGCCCATCGAAGAGAAAGCGGCCGCTTGGCAATCCGGACAATTCTTGATTCTGCGGAAGTCAGCCGGAAAGGCCAATTCCTTAGCGCGCGATATTACTCTGGACGTCCAGGATGTTCGCGATGGACATACGCTCTGGTCGCGGACTTTTCCCAAGGAAGCACCCTTCATCGCGGTCACTCAACCGACTGCTCTGATGGTCCTCCAATGGAGAGTCGAAGCGGCCGCGGCCAAGGATGAAATCAAGGACACTGCCGCGCTGCAATCTCGCTTTGCTGGCATGCGAGATCATCAAGGCGCCTATCTAGCTCGAGGTGCTCGATGCCGCTACGGGAAAGTTGCGCGGCCAACTCCTCATTGACACAGGCAAGGGCTCGTTCAAGGTCACAGCAACTTTCGCGGAGGGTGACTGGGTTCTGGTGACGGACAACGAAAATCGCACCCGCGCGTATGCATTATCAACCGGCGAGCAGAAAGCCATCTTCTTCGGTTCGCACTCGGCACTATCCACGGCGGCAGGTCTCGCGGTGGTAGAAAACCAAAGCGGACAGCTCGACGTCTACGACCTGAAGTCATTCGACAAGCGCACGCAACTGAGCTTTCCTTATCACATCGCAATGTGCGCATTCAGTGCCGATGGCAAACACCTCTTCATCCTCACCGCCAACCAGATCGCCTACACTTTCGATACACAAGCCTTGGACAAAGGCGAAAATACGACGGCAGTTGCAGCGAGTGACACGCACGCGTCCGAGCCGCCGGATATTGAAATGGATCCCGAACCATAAAAGCGCCGCAGGAGCTTGGATTGGAGTGGGGCGAAGTGCGCAAACTTCAGCGATCAATTGCGTTCATGGCGGGCGTTGCGTAACGTTCGCCTGCGATTTCCGTGTGCGGCACCGCAGCTTCCAGCTCCGCCACGTCCGCCGGACTCAGCTTGCTGTCCGCCGCTGCCGCATTCTCTTCCAGATATTTCCTGCGCTTCGTTCCCGGGATCGGCACCAGGTCTTCGCCCTTCGCCAGCACCCAGGCCAGCGCCAGTTGGCCAGGCTTCAGGCCCTTGCGCTCGGCAATCGCCCGCACGCGCTCCACCAATACCTGGTTCTTTTCGAAGTTCTCGTCGGCGAATCGCGGCATGCGCACCGCGCGTGCGTCGGTCTCAACCAAATCGCTTCTCTTCGTGATTGTACCGGTGAGGAAACCGCGTCCCAGCGGGCTGTACGGCACGAAACCAATCCCCAATTCGCGCGCCGTCGGTAAAATCTCAGCCTCCACATGCCGCTCCCACAGCGAATACTCCGTCTGCAGCGCCGTAATTGGATGCACTTTGTGCGCGCGCCGAATCGTCGCCGGCGACGCCTCCGACAATCCCAGATACTTCACTTTTCCCGCCGTCACCAATTCCGCCATCGCGCCCACCGTCTCTTCGATCGGCGTCTGCGGGTCCACGCGATGCTGGTAGTACAAATCAATGTGATCCACGCCCAGCCGCTTCAGCGACGCATCGCACGCCGCCCGCACATACTCCGGCTTCCCGCTGATGGACCAGCGATTCGGGTCCGCCTTGGTGCGAATGTTCGCAAACTTCGTCGCCAGAAACACCTCGTCGCGCCGCCCGCGAATCGTATTGCCAATCAACTCCTCGTTATCGCCAATCCCGTACATGTCCGCCGTATCCAAGAAAGTGACGCCCAAGTCCAGCGCCCGCAGAATCGTCGCGGCGGACTCCACATCATTCCGCTCGCCATAGAAATCGCTCATACCCATGCAGCCAAGCCCCATGCGGGATACGACGGCGCCCTGCGAACCAAGTCTTACTTTTCTCATTGTCATAAACAACTTAGACGGCCGCACGCACCCGCGGATTCCTTTTTTTTCGCCTGGCCTTATCGCTTCCAGCGCGATGTTCCAGTACGCAGCTCATACGTCCAATTTGCCTCTGTCAATCGTATGCTGTCGGAATGGACGTTGGCGACTACCTTCGTTTGTACGTGATATATTGCATAAAGCCAGCGCGTTTTCCGCTGGATGGAGTTCGCCGCGAGGAGGTCTTTTCGCTGTGATCGATTTTCAATTCAACTATCCCTTGCTGGGCGCGGAAGCCGCGTTGATTTCAGCGGCACTGCGCAAACAGGAAGCGAAACCCGTTGCGCCGCGGTCGGAAAACCTTTTGCCGGCACCACCGAACATCGCAAGGTCGCGGCATCATTCTTATCGCGGGAAAATTTCACCATTCCCACCGAGCCGCGTCTTCCTGTGCGCGGGCGGCCATGCCGGAATATCCATCGCATTCGCAAGCGCCTCTCTCGACGGTGCGGCAATCGCGGTTGACGAAATCACCTACCCGCATTTCCGAGCGATGGCTGCAGAGCGCCGCAGCAAATTAATCGCCTGCGCCGGTGACGACGACGGCATGCTCCCGGAAACGCTCGCCGAAGCCGCCACTGTGCATGGCATTAAAGCTGTGTATCTGATGCCGACAGTTCACAATCCTCTCGGCACCGTCATGTCGCCCGCCAGAAGGCTCGCACTAGCCAATATGATTCGCCAGCACGAACTATTTCTCATCGAAGACGACGCCTATCGTTTCCTGGAACCGAGACGGACCGGCTCCAATCTCCTTCGTCGTCCCCGAATTCAGCTTTTATATTTTCAGCTTCTCGAAGCCAATCTCTCCGGATCTCAGAGTTGCCTATTTGCTGATCCCAGAGCGCCTGGCCGCAAACGCAGAAGATTTGGTCGCGCCGGTCAACCGCGGCATCTCGCTCTTGTTCGCCGAAGCTCTCACGTCGCTCATTCTGGATGGCACTGTCGCGCGGCTCATCGCCGAAAAACAAGCGCTCGGCCATGAAAGGCAAACGCTGATCTCCAGCACTCTCGCCGGCCTAAAAATCCGCGCGCATCGTAACGGTTTTCACTCCTGGATTGAACTGCCGGCACGAACCGACGCCGCCGCTTTCTGTTCGGCATGCGAAGCCAACGGTGTGCTAATCGGTTCCGGCGCGCGTTACGGCAACGGCGGACCTGCCGCGCTTCGCTACGTCCGATTGGCCGTCGGCAACGAGCGCAATCTCGATCGCATCATCGAAGGCCTGGCCACCGTAAAGCGAGTGGCATCGTCCGCCTAAAACGCCAGCGCGCCGCCGCGAATCATTCGTACCGCAACGCCACCATGGGATCCACACGCATCGCCCGCCGCGCGGGAATGTAACTCGCCGCAAGCGACACAATCATCAGCAGGGCAGCCACCGTGATGAATGTCACCGGATCCGTCGGCCGCACGCCGTACAACTGGCTAGCCATCAGCCGCGAGAGCGACAGCGCCCCAACGATACCTATGACCGAGCCGATCAGCGCCAGCAGCAAAGCCTGCCGCGCGATCAACAGCAGCACATCGCTGCGGCTCGCCCCCAGCGCCACACGAATTCCAATCTCGTTCCTGCGCCGCGAAACCGAATAACTCATCACGCTGTAAATCCCCACCACCGCCAGCAGCAATGCCAAACCGGCGAACGCTCCCAGCAGCAGCATGGTGAAACGCTCCGGTGACAAAGACAGGGAGACCGAATCGTCCAGCGTGCGAATATTCAGCAGCGGCACCTCCGGATCGATTTCGCGGATCGAATCGGTGATCGCCGGAACCACGCTCAACGGCGTTGCATTCGTGCGCGCGACCAGAATCATTCCGAATGACCTCCAGTTTGCGCCTCTGGGCACGGAAATTTGAGTCACGGGGAAATACAGAGTGGGCGCGGGCTGCGTTTCGTTCATGGCATTCATCTTCACGTCGGCCACCACCCCTACTATGACGCGCGGCAGCTCCGGAAAAAAATAAAGTGTCAGCCGCTTGCCGATGGGGTCCTGATTCGGCCAGAAAGATTTGGCCATGGATTCGCTGATCAGCACCGCCCCGGGCCGCCCAGCAACATCGGACTCATCAACATCACGTCCGCTCAAAAGCGGTATATGCATCGCGCCCATGTATCCTGGGCTGATCAGGCGGACATCCACTTCGGGCAATTCGGCCATGGGCGCAGGCGGCCGGCCCTCCATGGAAAATGGCTGGTGCGATCCGTCATCGCTCAGCGGCAGGCTGTCAATCAGTCCAGCGGATTGCACGCCCGGCAATGCGCGAACGCGATCGAGAACGCGCCCGAAGTAACTGATCTGCTGTGTCCGCTCCGGAAATTTGCCGGTGGGAACCGAGACCGCCATAGTTACTACGTGACTGGAATCGAACCCGGGATTCACATGGTGCAACTCCCACAAGCTGCGAATCAAAAGACCGGCGCCAATCAGCAGGATCAGCGAAAGCGCCACTTCCGAAACCACCAGCGCGTTGCGCGTGCGGTTTCCGCCAGAATCCGCAGCGGTGCGGCCCAGGCCCTGCTTCAGCGCCTGATTCAAATCTGCTTTAGCCATGCGCAACGCCGGCAGCAGACCTGCAGCCAATCCAGTGAGCAGCGAAATCCCCAGCGTGAACGCCAGGACCGAGGAGTCCAGAGCAATTTCGTTGGCTCGTGGCAGCCGCTGCGCCAGGAATTTCACAACCAGGATTACGCCGTAATGCGCGAATACCACTCCCAGCGCTCCTCCCGTTAACGCCAGCAGCAGCGTTTCCGAAAGTGCTTGCCGCAACAAGCGGCGGCGAGTGGCGCCTAGCGCCGTGCGGACCGCGACTTCCTTCCGCCGCGAAAGCGCCCGGGCCAGCATCAGATTTGCGACGTTTGCGCACGCGATCAACAGCACCAGCGCAACGGCTCCGAGCAAAATCAGCAAGGCGGGCCGCACCTCGCCCACCAGATCATCGCGCAGCGGAATCGCGATCGCTCCCCAGCCCTTGTTGCTGTCGGGATACGCCTGTGCCAATGCGTTCGAAATGGCATCCAATTCGGCCTGCGCCTGATGCAAAGTCACGCCATCCTTCAGGCGAGCGATCACCGCGTAGTTGTGGTTGTCGCGATTGGCGCGATCCTGCGCGCTCCACGCCAGCGGCTTCCACATCTGCGTCCGCTGATCCGGGTCGCTGGAAATCGGGAACTCGAACGCAGGGCCCATCACCGCCACTACCGTGAACGCCTGTCCATTGAGCTGAATATCTTTGCCGACGATGTCGGGATTTCCCGCGAAGTGGCTGTGCCAAAATCCGTAGCTCAACATCACTTCGTGCTCGTGGCCCGGCTCATCTTCGCCATCAACAAATCCGCGCCCCACCAGCGGATGGGCATGCAAAATCGAAAACAAGCCGACAGTCGCCGCAACCATGCGAATTGCCTCGGGATGCCCCGAGCCGGTAAGCGTGTAGCGGCCGAATCCATAGGCCGACATGCCCACGAAGGAGTGGTTGTCTTTGCGCCAATCGAGGAAATTCGCGGGCGACACGGTGAACGTCGGCAAGCCGGGGAAACTTTTTTGCGGCGGAGTATGCCACACCTGCAGCAGGCGCTCCGGTTGGTCAAACGGCAGCGGCCGCAACAACACGGCGTTCACCACGCTGAAGATGGCGGTGTTCGCGCCGATGCCCAGCGCCAGTGCGAGCACCGCAGTCACCGTAAAGCCCGGAGTCCGCAGCATCGTGCGCATGCCGAAACGCAAATCCTGCAACAAAGTCTCCGCGAAGTGCACACCCCGCGCTTCGCGGCATTCTTCCTTCGTGCGCTCCACTCCACCAAACTCCAGCCGCGCCAGCCGCAACGCTTCCTGAGGTGGCACACCCCTGCGCATCAGATCTTCAGCGTAAGCTTCCATGTGGAACCGCAACTCCGCGTCCATTTCGCTTTCCATACGAGAGCGCTGCAGTATCGTCCGCAGCCGGCTCCCCAGCGTCATACTTCCTCCGGCGTCGTGCTCAGAATTCCCGCGATCACATCCGCCATTTGATTCCACTTTTCGGTTTCCGCCTGGAATCGGCGCGTGCCCGCAGCCGTCAGCCGGTAATATTTCGCCTTGCGCTTATTTTCCGATGCGCCCCATTCGCTTGCGATCCAGCCCTGATGTTCCAGGCGATAAAGCGCCGGATACAGCGAACCCTGCTGAATCTCCAGCCGGTCTTTGGAAATTTGCTGGATGCGCAACAGAACTCCGTAGCCGTGCAAAGGTCCCAGCGATACGGCCTTCAGGATCAGCATGTCCAGCGTGCCTTGCAGCAGATCGATCGGTTTCGCCACTCGCTCTCCTGGTACGTCTAGGAGAGAAAGTAGCAGCACTCTCCTCGACTGTCAAGGAGAGCCTGAGTCGCACACCCCGGCGCCTTTCTGACTGCAGCGCGTCAACCGAACTTACGACCTTATGGCTTTTCCTGGGTTTAGCTGCGGATGCTAGGTAGTCCTCAGACCTTTATGACAATCTTGCCAATCTGCTGGTTCGATTCCATGTAACGGTGCGCCTCCACAATTTGCGCGAAACGGAAACACGCGATCAATGCGCGGCTTAAAATCGCCCGCCCTCACGCGATCGAAGACGTACTTTACCGCCTCGGCCTTCAGCTGCGGCTCAGAGAGTATTTCGCGCAATGTATACCCGCGAACCGTCAGCCCCTTGCTCAGTGCGGTGAACAAAGGAAACGGCGTCGGCTCCGGCGCAAGCGCTCCATATTCGAAGATAATTCCTTGATACGCCGCAGCCTCCGCGAACGCCGCGATGCCCTTGCCTCCGATCGGATCAAAAATCACCCGCGCGCCCTTTGCCGCCCGTGATTTGTTTCACGCGCACCAGAAAATCCTCTTCGTCCGTTGCAATCACGTGCGCCGCCCCCACTTCCGTCAGCACACTGTTCTTCTTCGACGTTCGCGTGGTCGCAATGCTCACCGCGCCTTCGGCCCTCACCATTTCGATCGCCGCAATTCCCACGCTGCTGCTCGCCGCCGTGATAATCACGAAATCGCCTTTGCCGATCCGCGCATTCGTAATCAACGCTCCGTAAGCCGTCAAATACTGCATCCAGATAGACGTCCCCTCTTCCGGCGTCAACTTCTCCGGATAAACCGCCAGCGCGCTCGCCGGAACCAGCGCCACCTCTCCATACACTCCATAATTCGTCATCAGAAAACCCGGCGTCGTGCTGGCTTTTTTTCCGATCCAACTTTTGTCCACGTCAGGCCCCACGGCCTCCACCACTCCCGCCGCCTCGTAGCCCAGCTTCGAGGGCAGCACCGGCGTCTCCAGATAATGCCCCTCGCGGAACATTACTTCGGCGCGATTCAACCCAATGGCCTTCACACTGCAGCAGAACTTCGCCCTTGCCCGGCACCGGAATCGCTTCTTCCTCGATCTTCAATACCTCCGGCCCGCCCAAAGTATGAAAGCGCACAATCTTCGCGGTCTTATTCGCCATGTCAGTGTCCCCCGTTGCTCTGATCTTCTCTGGCGGCAATCAAGATTTAACACATTCCGCACCCGCGCGTCCGGGAAGGGAAGCTCGCAATTTGCTGCTTGCGCGCAAGAGCGCAATATGCGAATATGAATTCGGGTTCATATTATGCACATGCGCCTTCTACGCTCGGGCCTCGTGATCTGGCTCGCAGCCAGCTTCGCCTTGCGCATCGCCGGCCAACACCTGCTGCGCCCCGCGGACCCACTTCGGCACGTTCATCCTGTTCGTCGCGAGCTTTCCGCTGATGGCCTGGCTTGTGCGCCGCCTCTGCATCGCCGCCCATCTTCCGCGCGAACAATTCGTTGCCGGCGCCGTCTCGATCGCGCTGCCCACCTTGCTGCTCGATCCTTTCTCCTGCGTGTTCTTTCCCGAGCTGTTTCCCAACATGTCTCCGCAAGTGGCCGGAGTATTCGGCGGATGGCTGCTGTGGTGCTGCGCCGGCGCCCTCGTCGGAGCGCTCATTGCCCCATGGCGAAAATCGTAAACGCGCGCCCCAACCTGCTCACCGGAGAAAATCTTCCCGCCGCGCCGCTGCAAAAACGCAGCCTCGAAAAAAGCGCGCGTCTGAAAATCGCAGGCCTCGCATTGTTCGGCGAAAAAGGCTACGAAAACACTTCCGTTGGCCAGATCGCCCGGCGCGCGGAGCTCGCGGTCGGCACCTTCTACCAGCATTTCCGCTCGAAACGCCAGCTGCTCCTGGCGCTGATGGACGAGCTGCTCGAAAAATTAAGCCACCTGAATTTCCAGCCGCAAGCCGCGACCGACCTCCGCGCCGGCATTCGCGAATTGCTCTCCCGCGCCTTCGCGCACGATCTCCGCTATCTCGGCGCCTACCGTGCCTGGCAGGAAGCCGCGCTCTCCGATCCGTCGCTGCTAAAAAAACAGCGCGAGATTCAAAAGTGGACCACTGCCCGCGTCATGCGCGTCTTTCAATTCCTGCAAACGCTTCCCGGCGCGCGCCGCCCAGTGGACATTCCCAGCCTCGCCCGCGCGATGGACACTTTTTTCTGGAGCCTCCTCGCGCAAGCCGCCCACTTGCCCAAGGCTGAACTCAACCAGTCGATTGACTCAGCCACACATCTGATTTACCACGCAATGTTTACGGACGCTCCCCGTAGGCGCGATGAAAAATAAGAACCACGCGTTTTTCAGTGCGAACCCGCGATGCACAAATCATTTCGGCGGAGTGAGCTTCGGATCCAAGCGCATCGCCTCTTTAAATTCCACCTGCGCCCCATCCGGATCTTTCAATCGCAATAACGCCATTCCCAAATTGTAGTGCGCGTGCGCTAGATTCGGGTTCAGCCGGTTGGCCTCGCGATAACTGTCCGCCGCGTCTGGATACTGTCCCTTGTTGAAAAGCACATTCCCCAGATTGAATCGCGCATCCGCATTATCCGGATGCTCCGCAATTACTTTCACAAAGGCCGTCTGCGCCCCGCTCAGATCGCCCAGCTGCATTCTTGCCGTGCCCAGTGCAATCTCCGCTTCCGGAAAATCCTCCTGCTGGTCCAAAGCCTTCTGAAAATATTCCGCAGCCTTCGCCGGATCGCTCGCCAGCAAATAAGCATAGCCCAAGTTATAAATCGCGTGTCGGTCGCTAGGCTGCAGCGCCAGCCCTTTCTGATACGTGGCGATGGCTAAGTCCAGCTTCCCCTGTCCCTGATACGCAAGCGCCAGATTAAAATCCGCGTCAGCCTGCTCCGGTTTCAGCGCCAAACTTTTTTCCAAACTCGTAGCGGCCTCACCCAACTGGCCCTGCTGGTACAGCAGATGCCCCAGCGCGAACCATGCGTGCGCGTCGTCGTGATGTTCCGCCACAATCTCCCGGTATTGCGCGATAGCTTCTTCGTCGCGACCGGCATTTCGCGAGCGCCGTCGCATAATTCGTTTGCAGATCCAGCGAATGCGGCTCCAATGCCATCGCTTGCTGGTAAATCGGGATCGCTTCATTCCACTGCTTCGTGGAATCCAGCGCCGCCGCCAGATTGTTCAGCGCGTCCACATAACGCGGCATCAGCTCCAGCGCCCGGCGATAAGCCGCGATGGCATCCGCGGCATTTCCTGAGGCAAAAAGCGCCGCGCCCATGCCGTTGTACGCCTGGGGAAATTGCGGATTCAGCGCCAGCGCTTTGCGGTAAGCGGAAATCGAATCGTAATATTTTTTCTCGTGATACAGCGCGAGCCCCAGATTGCTTTCCGTCACCGCGTCGCCGGGCTTGATCGCAAGCGCCTTATCGAAATCCGCAATCGCTTCCTCGTCCTTCCCCTTGGCTGTCCAGCGCCAGCCCCAGATTGCTCAACGCCTCCGGAAAATTCGGGTTCAATTCCAAGGCCTGCCGGAATAGCGCGATCGCTTCGTCCACTTTTCCCTTCTTGTAGCGTTCCAGCCCTTGATTGTTCAAAGACACAGCATCGCCAGCGCGACCCGCCTTGCTTTGCGCGCACGAAGCGCGCGCGCCGCAAAGCACGCCGACGAAAATCGCAAAAATTATGATCCGCCGCCACTCCCATCGCATGGCGCGCAATCCCCCGCACCGCGCGACGAGGGTAACACACCAGAAAACCACGACGTCAACCTCGGCGAGGTCAGTTTGGAATGCGGCGGCTTGCCCCGCTTTCGCCACAAACTCAACCCAATCGCGAATTGCGTTAGGCGAGGCTTGCCTCGCCCCAGACACTTTCACCAGCCCACTCCACCTGCGGCGGAAAGCGCGCCCACAAGTCTCTGGGCGGCGCACTGGACGCGCCACTCAATCCCCGCTAAAGTTTATTTCGCAAATCGCACCAACCGATTTCGCAGGAGCACACCATGCCGACAGCAACAGTAAAGTGGGTAGGCCAGGAGGAATTCCTAGCGACCATGCCATCCGGCCGCGCCGTACCATTCGACGGCAAAAGCACTTCCGCCGCCAGCCCCATGGAGATGCTTCTAGGCGCGCTAGGGTCCTGCACTGCCGTGGACGTCGTCCTGATCTTGGAAAAAAAGCGCCAGAAACTCGCCACCCTCGAAATCGAAATTTCCGGCGAGCGCGCCAAAGACCCGCCGTCGGTCTGGACCAAAATCGCGATGGTCTACCGCCTATCCGGCCAACTAGAAGAAAAAGCAGTCCGTGACGCCATTGAACTAAGCCAAAACAAATACTGCTCCGTAGCCGCCATGCTCCGCAAAACCGCCGAAATCAGCTACCGCTTCGAAATTCTTCCTCAGCCTTCCTAGAGCTACCCAGGAACCGTGGAACTTTCGGGCTCCCGGGCTCGTATGAGACTATGAAGCGGTGCGGAAGCTACCATTCCGCTTCCCGTGCGTCAGAACAAGTGCAGAACGGTGATCCGCAGTAAAAGTAAGCGATTCGGCCCTCCGAAGTTCCGTAAAACCCGGCGCGGTCCTCGGCGAATTCCCGCCAGGTCCGAGGAGGTAACGCGGACATGAGAACCCCTCAGTTTTTCGATACTCTCTGGGCTGACGTAAAATTCGCGGCGCGCGGCCTGCGCAAAAGTCCCGGCTTTCTCGCCGTAGTCGTCCTCTCCCTCGCCTTGGGAATCGCCGCCAACAGCACGATTTTCAGCGTGATGAACGCTCTCCTGTACCGCCCTCTGCCTTATCCGCAACCGCAAAGCCTCGTCGTGATTTGGCAGGCCGACCAAGCCCACCCCGATTCCCTGCAGGCGCCGCCCATTGCCGAAAACGTGGACTGGAAGAAACAGAACCACGTCTTCGAAGATATTTCGCTCAGCAGTTTCACGGACCAGGCAATCGTTTCCGGTCTCGGTGAGCCGCGGCCTCTGCACACGCAATACGTCACGCCCAACTTTTTCGCCCAGCTGGGTGCCAAGCCGATGCTCGGACGGATTTTTCACGAGGACGAGCAGCAAGACCTCTCGCAAGCCGTCGTCATCAGCACTCCGTTCTGGAAGCGCGAGTACAACGGCGACCCGCGCGTGTTGGGAAAGACTCTTAATATCGAGGGCGTCGTTTCCACGATCGTAGGAGTGATGCCTCCGGGATTCGCTCCCTTCTATGGGTTCCCGATTGATCTCTGGCAGCCGATCAATCCCGCTAACGCCCGCTACAATGCGCGATTCGATCACTGGCTCATGCCGGTCGCGCGCCTGAAACCAGGCGTGACGCTCGCGCAAGCGCAGGCGGATATGGACGTGATTGCGCGACGCATGGAACAGGATTATCCGGCAACGAATAAGGGTCTGGGTGCGAAGGTTTTCCCTTTGCACGAGGATCTCTACCGCGGCGCCGGCAGCGCGCTTTACCCGCTTCTCGGCGCCGTTGCGTTTGTGCTGTTGATCGCTTGCGTCAACGTCGCCAACCTGATGCAGTTCCGCACCGAAACCCGCCGCAAAGAATATGCATTGCGCATGTCTCTCGGCGCCGAACGCCGCCGACTGCTGCAGCAGTTGCTCACGGAAAGTGTCTTGCTCGCCGTCATCGGTGGCGTGCTGGGCACAGTGTTGACGGTCGTCGGCATCCGAGTGTTCCTCGCGCTGGCCGGAGGAGATTTCCCGAACGCGGAGTTGATCACGTTGGACGGGCGCGTGCTCCTGTTCACGCTGGGAATTTCGCTGCTCACTGCCATTCTTTTTGGACTAGCTCCCGCTCTGCGCGCCTCTCGCCCCGATCTCAATGCAGTGTTGCGCGAAAGCGAACGCAAAACGATTCTGCGTCCAGCCGCCTCGCGCGTCACTCCTTGGTGATTTCCGAAGTGGCGCTGGCTATGGTGTTGCTCGTCGGCGCGGGCCTGATGATCAACACCATCCTGCATTTGAAGCGAGTAAATCCAGGATTCGATTACAACCGCCTGCTCACCATGGACTTGCAACTTCCCGAAGGCGGCAAGTATCTGGAACGCGTGCCGGGCGGCGACATGGAGAAAACTCTGCCCACGGCTACAAATTTTTATACGCGTCTTCTCGATAGCGTTCGCGTGCTGCCCGGCGTCGAGTCCGCAGCGCTCATCGGCGCGTTACCCATGCGCTGCTGCGCGGAAGACTACACATTTTCAATCCTGGGTCATCCGGCGCCCCCTCCCGATGACCGGCCCAACGCCGGATACAGCGAGGTAAGTTCCGGCATATTCAGCACGATGAAAATTCCGCTGGTGAAGGGACGCTATCTCGACGAGCACGACACCGAAAACACTCCTTGGGTGATCGTCGTCAATCAAACGTTCGCTCGCAAATACTTTCCCAACGAGGACCCCATCGGGCAGCAAATTCTGCTGCGCTACGATCCTTACCCGGTGGATCAGCCTCGGCCACGCCAGATCGTCGGCATAGTGGGAGACGTAAAACATCGCGGCCTGGGCAGAGATACGCCCCCATTCGTTTACGCTCCCTACCTGCAGCAACCGGCCATTTTTCCCGGCGGAGCAACGCGCGCGCATTTGCATGAGAATCTGGTTTTGCGCACGTCGCTAGGACGTCAGGCAGGCCTCGTCGCGAGTGTGAAGCAGGCCATCGCTAACATTGATCCCGATCAGCCCATCAGCAACGTCAGGTCCATGCAAGAAGTATTGGGCGCTTCGCTCGGCGACTGGCGTTTCTACATGCAACTGCTGGGAATTTTCGCGAGTGTGGCGATCCTGCTGGCCGCCGTCGGCATTTACGGCGTGATGTCCTATTCGGTGAACGAGCGCACCCACGAAATCGGAATCCGCATCGCGCTCGGCGCGCAACCGTCCGACGTCCTGAAGTTGGTCACCAAGATGGGACTGAAGCTGACATGTATCGGAGTGGTAGTCGGAGCGGCTTTAGCGCTCGGTCTCGCGCGCTTGATCACCACGTTTCTCTACGGCGTCAAGCCCAGCGATCCGATCACATACGTCGCCGTCGCGCTAGCCTTGGCCGCCGTCGCATTCCTAGCCTGCTACGTTCCCGCGCGACGCGCCACAAAAGTCGATCCCATGGTCGCGCTCAGGTACGAATAACCCTGCTGACGCAAGCCGTCGCGCCACTGTTCTTAATGTCTCGCCATAAATGACAAGTTATTGTATATTTGTTGGTCAGGAAGGTGAGTCGTAAGTCCTTCTCGACATCGAAATAGTGGATGCGCCGCAAGGGATCGGGATAGCGCTTGGCAGTGCGAACTCCGGTCAGCAGAATGGTTTGGTCGCAGCGCAGCCCTGCGGATCGTTCGACAGGGCGCGAATAGCGACGGTAGAACTGCAGATCTTTCCTGGCGCGCGTGATGAAGAAGGCGCAAGCTTGGGTAAAGATATACAGGCGAGCAAAGTCCACATAACCGCGATCGAGCAAGTAAAACGACCCGGCTTCGAGAAGCAACTGGTCCAGAAGGTTGACATCGTTGACTTGGCCCCCCGTCACATAAACATTGGTCGGAATGCTGCCTCGCAGATCCAGCAGGGTGTGCAGTTTCACGGCGCTCTTGTGGCGGCGGAATTTTCCCCACGGAAAAAGCGTCAGGCATAAATCGATGGTTGTGGAGTCGAAGGCATACACGGTCTGGGACAACTCTACTCCGAAAGGTTCGTCGCGATAGAGATCGCGTTATATAACGAACTTGATATAACGGAAATGTCAATTCAGGCCCAGGGGATTTTGTACTTCCTGTTATTTTCCACGCGCCGTGCCACCCGGACCAGGAAAGCGACTCCCCTCTCGCTGCATTAAACGTCTCAACCCGGAACAGACATCGGATGGGAGGATACTTTTTCTCGGTTTGCTGAAGCGCGGACCGGCAAGGATCGCCTCGCTCTTGCCGCCTCGGCCAGCTCACGTACCCGCAATCCCCTTGTTCTGCAATATCCGAACCACCACGCGACGGTTCTCGGCTTGCCCCTCCGCTGTCGTATCGGGGGCCACCTGCCTGCTGGTCCCCATCGCGCCGGGCGCCAGGATATTAGTCAGCGGAACTTGCCCCTGTTGTTCCAGGAAATCCGTCACGTTCTCGGCGCGCTCCGTGCTCAACCTTTCGTTCAACGCGGCGCTGCCCACCTTTGATGCATATCCCTTCACCTGAATGATGTAAGCGGTGATGCCCTTGGCCTGCTGCGCAAGCTTCAGCAGTTGCGGCTTGTATTGCTCCTCAATAGTCACCTGATCGTTCCCGAACAGAACCGTCACCTCGCCCAGAATGTTGTAGTCGCCCAATTCGCCGAAGCGCTTGTTGGCCGCCGCGATCGCCGCCTTGTTCGCCGCAATTTCCGCCGCGTGTTGGGCGCTCGCCGCTTGCTGTGCCTTCAGCTCCGCCTGTTGCTGCTGAATTTGTTGTTCTTGCACCTGTATTTGTTTCTGGTTTTGTTGAACTTGCTGTTCCGTGGGAGTCAGGCCGGCCTGTATGTCTTCGGCGGTCTGCAGGTCGGAGCCGTGAAATGTGACGGTGTCCGCGACCAGCTGGTTCTTATCGTTCACGAATCCTTTCACGTCCACCGACAGGCCCGGGACCAGAGCCGTCATGCTTAGATGCTTCTTGCGGAACAATCCCTCCGGTTCCTGCACCTGCGTGTCCGCCGTCAGCACTACGGTCACAGTCCCGGAATCCTGCGTCTGGAGCGTCATCGTGGCGCCACTTCGTCCATTGATCACGCCCTTCTCCTGGTTATTCTGCGCGGCGGCACCGGTACAAATCGCAAGAAATGCAGAGAATAGCAACAGCCCGCGGAAAACGTTGCGCAGCAGATCGTCTTTCATCTCTATTCCTCCAATGCGGTCAGATCCCAGTGTTCCGGCCGCGAAATTACTCGTCGTGCAGCTCTGATTCAATTGGCAGAAGTAACAGGATGAATCCCCGACCCGTGCATCGTCCTCAAGCAACTTGCGCAGTTTGCTTCGCAGCGGCCCTCTGCTCAGCCCAATGCCAGCAAAGCGTCGTAACTTGAGGAGTGAAGTTTTGTTTCAAAGGCTCGGTTACGCGACCACTGGAGGACGTTCGTGAGTGTATGATGCTCTGATGCTAAAACTTATCCGGTCTTTGGCGCTCGCCGGCCTGCTAACGTCCTCTCTAGTGCTCCCGTCCCCAGTACTGTCGCAGTCGCCGGTGGCGGTGCTATACGCGGAGGGCTTGGTCCACGGGTTCCTTGTGCTACGCACGCTGGAAGGCGACGTCCTCGCCGAGGGTGATGTGACGCAGGTCGGCCATGGCGATCGGGTGACCAGCCATATGGTTCTGCACTTCAAGGACGGCTCGGTAAACGAAGAAAGCGTCGTCTTTTCTCAGCGCCATACTTTCCGGCTGGTAAGCGATCACCTGGTGCAAAACGGCCCCGCATTCAAACAACCGATGGATGTCTCGGTTGACGGTTTAACGGGCCAGGTCACGGTCCGCTATGCGGACGACAGCGGCAAACAGAAGACCGCGACCGACCGGCTCAAACTTCCCGCCAACGTCTCGAACGGCATGATTCTTACGCTGCTGAAGAACATCCGGCCCGATGTTCCGCTGACAACGCTTTCGATGGTGGCAGCCGCGCCAAAACCAAGGCTCGTGAAACTCTTGATCTCTCCCGAGGGCGAGGACTCGTTCTCGGCAGGAGGTTCCGCCCGCAAAGCTACGCGTTATGTCGTAAAGGTGGATATCGGAGGCGTCGCCGGAGTCGTCGCGCCGCTTGTCGGCAAGCAGCCCCCAGACACCCACGTCTGGATTCTCGGCGGCGATGCCCCGTCCTTCGTCAAGTCGGAGGGTCCGCTCTCTGCCGGTGGCCCTGTCTGGCGGATCGAATTGACCAGTCCGACCTGGCGCGATCATTAGGCTTTTCCGATCCTGTTTGATTCGCACCCGAGCCTTATTAATCGTGAGATTTACACACGATCGGCGCTTCGTTGATTTTCGCCGCCAACTGAAAGCGCGCGCAGTTTCAACTCTCCAATCGCTCACCTGTGAAATGTTCGAGGAAGCTTAACTGTCGCTACAGCGGAATCATCAAAAGCGACTAGAGAAAAGGACCAATCTTCGCGGGAGTCTTCCATCCTTTCAACTTCCTTAGTGTCTTCGTTGGAATAATCGTCTCGACCGAGCGACGCTGGTCCGGCCTGTGCATTAGCTGTTCGAGTGATGAACGAATCAGGGATTTTCACCGCACGAATGCTGGTCAGCCGTAGCGAGTCAAACAGGTCCGGAGGGTCTTTGTAATTAGAAAGGAACTCCACCCAAATATAGTGGTCAAGAAGCAAGCGGCCAAAACCTTCGCACCAATCGCCCTCTTTGAGAACAGGGCTGTGCGCCGGGAAGCTATTGATGTAAAACCGGAAGTCCACGGCTTGAACCACAACGAGCTTGCCCTTCGGCGGTTCGCCGTAAAGCTTCAACACAGTTCCAGCGAAGCTGTACTCAGCGTCTTTCACTTGCTCAAACTTGCTGGCCTTCGGCTCGGTGGATTTCGACAAAGAATACGGCATGAACTCAAAAGAAAGATTTACCAGTTGACCGTTGCGGAGCGGCGGATAGTTTCCGTCCCCGAGGTGCCACGTTTCAAAATTTGCTGTCATTTGCACGGATGCGCCTCTTCTGGCCGGAGAAAGAACTTAGTTAACGGCGGGAGGGTCGGACTGGCGATGATCCACAACCTTGAAGTCCTTGGGCAACTCGAAAAGCTCTGCGTCGGGCTCGGATAGCGTTATCTCAGTGATCGTAAAGAGCTGCGTGCCGAAGCTCGGGTCCGTGCGCTTGGAGAGCAGGTTGATCCCGAGCTCATCGGCATACCAGTACTCACGGGTGAGGTTGATTTTCTGATCGTTTCCAATGACTCCGGGATTGTAAGTCACGGTCTCGCGCGTACCGGCCGTATCCACGCCGAGGATTACCTGATGACCAATATCTTCGCGGGTCACGTATCCAGCATCATTCGGCAAGGGCCCGGCGGGTACGCCGGTAACGTTGTAAACAGTCGCGGTGGTAGGCGAATAGTGAGTTAAGGTGCAAACTTTCGGCGTGACCAGGAGCATGCAGGTGTAGAGAGTATGCGCGCTCGGGTCGGAAATCTGTATGGCGTTCATTCGCGATTTCAGGTTTCCGCTTTTTGGCACCAAAATCCAGCGCTCCTGGTAAATGCGGCCGGAGGCGTCGCGAGCGATGCGTCGCGCGTTCACCAGCGTAATGGTGCCGCTCTCGGGTGATCCGCGCACCCAGTCTGTGTGCAGAGTCGCAAGGAAGGGTGCGTTTGCCTTGGGAGGAATGACGATGCTTTCAAGCACTTGCCGGGTTCCACCGTCCTGTGCCTGGACTTGCCGAGTTCCGCCGTCCTCAGCGCTTGTCTGCGAATAAAGCAATGCGGGACAGAAGACTGCAAGAAGGATCACGAGGGTCGCGCGTAGCATAGCGGCCTCCTAGGAAGAGACGCATGTTACCATATGCGATTATTATGATCAGAGGTAATTCCGAGGCAAAGCAAATCCCTCGTCGGGCCGAAAGCGAGCACACTTTTTGCAAGAAGCCAGGTCCTGTTAAACGCATCGAGCGGAAAAATGAACTGCTGCTTCATATTTCCGATTGCGCCACCTCTGATGAATACATTGATTCGAGTCAATTTCCGCCCAACCGTTATAATGTTTCCATGACGGAATCTCCCCCGCGGCACATGCAGTGTATGGAGGTCTGGGGTGGCAGCCAACTTACCTCCAGCGGTGTTGAACTGGGAGGTCTCGATGTGTGGGTCTACAGCAAACCGTTCGGCGAGGCCCAGCGCGGCGGCGATGTCTACTACGTATCCAGCTGCGCCTCTGGCCGCATCAGCCGTCTGCTGCTCGCCGACGTCTCCGGCCACGGCCAATCCGTCGCCTCCACCGCAGCCGACCTGCGCACGCTCATGCGCCGCTTCGTCAATCGCCTGGACCAGAAAGAAGTCGTTCGCCTTCTCAACCAGCAGTTCACTGCGCTTTCCCGCCACGGCAGTTTTGCCACCGCTGTTCTTACCACTTTTTTCGCGCCCACGCGCCGCCTCTCCCTTTGCAACGCTGGCCATCCACGCCCTCTCCTGTTTCGCGCAACGGAAGGCCGCTGGTCCCTTCTCGGTCACGGCTACGACCATCCGGAGAAGAAGGCCCTGAGCAACATTCCGCTCGGCATGTTTCAGATCGCCGATTACGAGCAGCTTGACGTCGAACTCGATCCCGGCGACTGCCTCGTCAGCTACACCGATGCACTCATGGAATCGTGCGACGCCGATGGAGAAATGCTCGGCGAAGAAGGTCTGCTGCGCATCGTGAATTTGCTCGGAGACGTCCCTGCGGAGAAACTTATCCCATCGCTCCTTCGGGATATCGGCGAACGATTCCCGCAAAATCTGGCAGCCGACGATGTAACCCTTCTCGTCGTCCGCGCCAATGGCCGCTCCCTACACTTCAGTTTCCGCGAAAAACTTGACGCATTCGGCCGATTCCTGAAAGCCCTCATCCGATCGCTGAACCCTCGCGCCGATCGCGCCCCGTTCCCCGACGCTAATCTGGCCAATCTCGGCGGCGTCATCATTCCCGCGCTCGCCCGTCGCTGGCGTGCTCCCCGCCCGTCCTTAAAATAATTTAGACTACCCCGCTCGTACCAGCCGCTTGCTCGTCATACTCCCCGATTAACGCACTCATCCAAAAAGTGTACTGCTGCCTCTGGCCGACGGTTATGTGCTCTCCAGGAACTTGCGGATAAGTCCATGCAAATCAAACAATCGCCCGGGAGAAGTTCCTGGCACTAGCGACGCGTCGAAGACGCAGTCAGGGCTTAGCAGGAGCCACACGGGCGCTGGGGTAGGGAAGTTACAATTGTGCGGAGATAAAACCGGAAGTTGCTGAACGCCCTACACGTGGCGAACAGACTGCATCGGATCCACCCGCATCCAGGGACGTGCGGCTGAATAGGCAATAACGACGGTCATCGCGAGCATCGTAAATGCCGCTCCGAAAAAGACGAACCATTCGATGGGCTGTATCTGATAAAGCAGGGATCTCGCCAGCAGGCTTGCACCGATCCCACCAGCGATTCCGAGGAAGATTCCGATCATGGTCATGGCGCTGGTCTGGTGCAGGATCAATTTCCACAAGTCCCGCGGCAACGCGCCAAGCGCCACGCGAATTCCCATCTCCCGCGTTCGTTCACTAACCGAATAGAAGACCGCACCATAAAGTCCTACGGCGGCCAGCACAAATGCCAGCAGTCCAAATGCGCTGGTACAAACCACCGCCAGGTGTGGGACGTACAAAGCGAATTGATGCCATTGTTCAATTGTGAAGCTCATAACGCCTAGTTCCGGGGCCGATTTGCGCACATTCTCCAAAATCGTTCCCATGCGCTGCGACGGATCACCCTTGGTGCGAACCAGCAGATACATACCTGACTGATAAGTTTGGGTAAGGCAGTTGTACATGAAGGGCTGCGGCGCCTCGTCAATGTCCGAATACTTGATGTCTCCCACGACCCCGACCACGGTGGCCTGGCGGTTGCCAGTTTCAATATGGACTGTTTTGCCAACCGGGTTTTGATTTGGCCAATATTTTGTCGCCATCGTTTGGTTGACGACGATGACTTCCGGGGATTTCGCCGTGTCCGAAGCGGCGAACGTGCGTCCTGCGAGAATTGGGATTCCCAGTGTGGAGAAATAGCGGTCGTCCACAACACCGGAGCCAATAGTCACCCCGTGTTCGTTGTCATCAGGGACACCTGTGATTTGCACCTGGTCGGTGTTAATTCCGCCTGAAAACGGGATAGTGTTCCCAAGGCTGATGGACTCGATACCGGGCACCTGACTTACATCCTCGCGAAGCCGCTCAAATAGCGCACGACCCTGTTGTTCTGAGTAACCGTTGGCTTGTAGGTCGTCGATTGCGTAAAGCGCGACGTTGCGAGCGGAATATCCAACCTTTACCTGCTGCAGATTATGCAGGCTCTTCAGGCAAAGACCGACTCCAATCAGTACCACGGTGCAAGCAGTGACCTGCAACACCACGAGAAAACTTCGCATGCGGCCCTTGCGCGTTCCGCCGATGGCGACCTCTCCATTCAGCGAAGCTGCGAGATTAGGCGTAGAAGCGTGCAGGGCAGGCAACAAACCTGTAGACAGTCCCACCAGGAAAACGACTGCGACCATCACCGAAACAACCGTGAGGTCAGGCCGGAAATCCAAAGTAATGGGGATTACGCCGATCCCGGGAAAAAATGGCTTGAAGTCGATCAAGCGGCTGAGGCCATAAGAAGCAAATACAAAGCCGGCCACTCCTCCCAGTACCGAAATCACTAAGCTGTCGACAAGAAGCTGGCGAACCAGACTCATGCGAGTCGCCCCCAGCGCGGCACGTATCAAGATTTCTTGGCGTCGCGCGCCGGCCAGCGCCAGTAGCAGGTTGGCCACGTTGGCGCAGGCGGCGAACAGCACGAGTGCAACAACCGCCATCATGAGTCCGCCCATCAACTTCGCGCTGGACATTGCGTTCGGCGGAAGCATGCTCGTTTCCGTCAGCGCGGCAAGACGGTTCTTGTTGGTTTGCGGATAAGCGACGGCAAGCTGTCGCGATAATTCCTGCATCTCCGCCAGGGCCTGCTGGCGCGTGACACCGGGCTTGACACGCCCGATCAAGCTCAAAGAGTGACTGGTGCGATCTGCGAGCCAGTCATAAGTCTGGTGAGAGATAGCGGCCGTTGCGGAAAGCGGATGCCAAAGGTCGGGAACATCGCTCAGGATGGTTCCCACAAAACGCCGCGGCGCCACTCCGACAATAGTAAGCGGAACGCTATTTATCTTGACGGTTTTGCCGATAATGTTCGGGTCTGCCCCGAGCCATTGCCAGTAGCCGTAGCTCAGCACGGCGGACGTCGTCACTTTGTCGTCGTCGCCTGCGGCAAACCAGCGCCCCAGGAAAGGTTGAACCCCGAGAACGGAGAAGTAATTGTCGGACACAGCGTTGATAAGGCCACTTTTCTCGCGTCTTTCGAAGATGATCGTCTGCACGCCGATGCTGAACGGAATCGCGCAGAGGCCGGAGAACACGCCATTGTTTTCGCGATAATATCGGTAGTCCGGATAGGAAACTTGGCTGAACGGTTCAGTCGGCGTGACTGTGTAAAGTGTCAACAGCCGGTTTGGATCAACAACCGCAGGGGGCCGCAGCAGCAGGGCATGGAATGTGCTGAGCCCCGCGGACGCGGCAGCCAGGCCAATCGCCAGGGAAAAAACAGCAATGGAGGCAAGCTTCGCGTGTTTGCGTAAAATCCGGAGTGAATACCGGATGCTCGGAAGTTGCGTCATTTTGCCCCCAGTACACAGGATCCTGGAGCTCGTACTTTTGCCTCTGCGCCAATCATAAAATACACCTGACAACTTCGTTCTGCAATGCAGCGAGACTTCGCTGGCGTCCCTTTCCCGCTTGGAGCAGCGTCCAGCGCATCGGCAATATTCACTGCCGAGATCAAGGGGGAATTCCAATGGTCGCCTTGCAATGTTTCCGGCTGCGGCTCGGGAGCCAAGCCGAATCAGACCGCCTATATCTAGACGGCCAACACCTGATAATCGCATTATAAAGGGCGCCCTTAACGCAGAAGCGAAATTTCGCAAAACCACATGTACCGTAACTCGACTCACCGGGAGCTAGCCTGAAATTTTGCCCTACCAATGTATCGGCGATGCCATCGTCCAATTATTTCGCCTTCGCGTTCCAGACTTAATCGCAACTGTGCGAAACGCGCATTCGAGCAAGGAGAACTTTTCATGAGCGATACACACAATGGCGGCAAAATCCGTTTGCTTAGGTATTCGGATGCGTATTGGCGAGTCACGATTGATCTTCCGCCCCGCAACATATTTGGTCCGGCGAATATTCCTTAGCTCGAAGAGGTTGTCGCGTCGCTCGAAAACGATGACCACGTCAAGGTGGTAATATTTGAGAGTGCCGTCGAGGGATTTTTCCTCACTCACTACGATTTCCTGGCCAAGCCCGAAGATTCCGCAAAGTTTCCCGTTGGCCGCACGGGATTGCAGGCATTGCCTGACATGCTCGCTCGCATCAGCCGGGCGCCCGTCTTCTCCATTTCATCGATTCGTGGACGTGCAACGGTTGTCGGCAGCGAGCTCGCCCCTGGCGAGCGACATGCGCTTTGCCAGCCGTGCAAAGGCAATCCTGTCGCAATGGGAAGTCGGAGCAGGCTTGGTACCCGGTAGAGGACCTATGGCTCGTTTACCCCGGTTGATCGGCCGGGGGAGAGTCTTGGAAGCGTTATGGGGAGCGGATGATATCAACGGCGATCGGGCGGAGTTGTAAGGCTGTGTCAACCGCTCGTTGTCTGACGCGGAACTAGATGCGTTTGTCGATCGACTTGCCACCAGAATCGCGCCTTTCGACAAACAGGCAATTGCCGAGACGAAACGCCTGGTCAACCTCTACCGTTTGCCTCCTGGCGCGGAAATCGCACCGGGGTGGGACGCCTTTATTGCTTCACTGGCCCGCCCCGCAGCACAAGCCCGCATTTGCACCCTGTTTGAACGTGGCTTTCACAAACCGGGCGATGGGGAAACCAGGCTTGGCTGCCAGGTTGGACGCCTCGGATCGACAGATGAGGCGTCGGCGGCCTCCGGCTCGTGAAATTCCGCGATACCATGTGTACGGTAGCTCGACTATTCGGGAGCTGGCCTGGAGAGTTCATCTGCTTACGGATGTACGGTATCGCTTCCCGCATCCTCCTTCACATGCGCCAACGGAATCTGCCCAAACAATTGCAGATCGATGAGCATGTTCAGCCGCCGGTCCAGCTGAAAAAATGTAGCCGCCTTCCTTCCCGGCAATACCTGGCTCACGGTCGGTACATATTTCAAGCGCAGCGCCTGCACCTGCCCGTCTACCTCCAGCCAGTGCCGCACATAGATCATTGCATCCTGGTCTGACATTGTTGCCCACATCTCCGCGTACTGCTTCAGCAGCGCATACTTCTGGTCGTTCACTACTTGCAAGTCCTTCACATAGTGGTTGTAGATCGGCCAGAACTTCTGGCCCTCCTCCTCCGACAGCGACATATTCTGCCCGATCACTTGCATTTTCATGGCGCGCAGATCTTTCCGCAGCAAAGCGATGTCTTCATCTGTAACCGTCGGGGTGATAACCCTTTCCACCTTAACTTGCTGTCCCTGCGCCGTCGACCCCGCCCCGTCCATCCCCCCAACCAACGCCGTCGCCACCACCATGCCCGCAACAAACGCCGCCGCCAATCCCGCTGCTCCCCTCATTCTGCACTTCATAATCTTTCTCCTTACCGTTGTCCGCTTCTCACAAAGAACCAGCGCGAACAGCAAGTCCGTGTGCATGTTAATACAGTCCGGCAGCGAATGGATTACTATCAGCAGCAAGCGCGCGTCCACTCTTGGTCAATGCACTCATCCAAAAAGTGTACTGCTGCTTTAACGGTTGGTTATGCGACTCATCCTTCCCGCGCCCACAAATCCCTCGCATTCCCGCATCTCCAGGAATATAATCCGCCGCAAATCGCGGGGAGATTGTCCGCCACTGTCTCCGAGCTCACACTCAGACACTTTCGTTCGATTCGGAGCAGCGTCCTCGTGTGCGCATCGCCTACGCATCCTCCAGACCAACGCTCCTCCACCGTCGAAAGGAGAATTCCGTGAAAATCCTCTGCACCTTGCTGATCCTGTTATCAGCTTTGGCCGTTTGCCCGGGCGCCGCTGCGCAAAAGCAATCGGCTGACACCGTCGCCACTTTTACCGTGCACGTCACAACCGAGCCTCAGGCCGCAGCCAGCAAAAGCGTTGCAGTCGGCCAGCCGAAAATCGAGCGGGTCAACGGCAGCCTGTTCATGACACTCGAAAAACAACATTCCGGCCAGACTTTTGAAGTCGCCAAAGGAAATTACATCGCACTGCGATTTCCTCGCAGCACCGGCGCGCTCGGATTCGAAGTAAGCCCTCCGGGAATATTCAAATTCCATGAAGGGATCGTCCATCTTCCCCTGGATACGCTCGGCTTCCTCCAAGCGGACGTCCCCGGAACTGCAACGATCACCGTCAAGGGGCTTGCGCTGCCCGCGGCTCCTGTGCAGTTTATGGTGTCCAACAACAGTTGGTCGGGCTACGTAGCGCCCGGAGGTCCTTTTGCCTCAGCCGTTGGATCATGGACAGTCCCCACGGTTTATGGCGACGCCGGCCAATATTCCGCCACGTGGGTGGGCATAGATGGCGACGGGTCGAACACCCTGATTCAGACGGGAACCGCGCAATTCTATTCCAACGGATTCTTGGGGCTTTTCGGGGGCGGCCCCAGCTACTACGCGTGGTACCAGGTGGTTCCCGCCGACGCCGTTACGATCCCGAAGCCCGTTTCACCGGGAGACAGAATCGACGCATTCGTCATGTACGGAGGTCAGGGCCTGCCTACTCCCGGTGTTGCCGCCGACTGGTACATCTACATGAACAACGAGACGCAAAACTGGTTTTATACGACGAAGGTCTCCTACGCGGGCCCTGTCAATTCCGCGGAATGGATCGAGGAGGCGCCCACCTACTGCGGCTGGTTCAGCTGCTCGGTGCAAAAGTTGGCGGACTACGGTTCGGTCACCTTCGACGGCGAGGACTACCTCAACAGCGCCTCGCCGAATTTCAAAACCGACCAGCAGTGGGAAATAAGCCAGTATTCAAACGTCGTCTCCATTCCCTCCGATCCGGATGCTGATCACGACGGTTTCACCTTGTCCTACGGCTCGTTCCAACCTCCGCCACCGGGGCCTTTTATCACCACTACCTCTCTTCCGCAGGCCTATGTGAATTTGCCCTACCATCAAGCACTAGTTGCCACCGGTGGATCAGACTTCCTGTGGAGTGGCTCGGGCCTGCCCGTATGGCTCACCTTGGACCCAAGCACCGGCATTTTGAGCGGCACGCCGCCCGGTGCGGGAGCTGCCTCGTTCAGCGTAGTGGCGTGGCAGCAAAATGAAATCAACGTGCGAACGCAACTGCAACCATTGACGCTCACCGTCGCAGCGAACGCGCCCCCGCCGGATTTCTCCCTCTCCGTTTCACCGTTCGATAACTATCTATCTGCCGGCGCTTGCACGGCCTCCGTCACTGTCACCGTGACGCCGATCTACGGATTCAGCGGTGAGGTTTCGCTCTCCCTTGCAGACGCTCCGGGCTCGTCCTTTAGTCCCACGGCGACTTTCACGACCAGCCACCTCACGCTCCGTTCGTCTCCTTGCGCAGCCGGAAGTGGGTCTCGCATCTACACGATCACTGGCAAATCGGGCTCAATCGTGCACACCACCGCCGTCGTGGCGGTTCCGCCGTTCAAGCAAACCTGTCCCGACGTGCCGGCGGGCCTAAAGCCGCTGCCGTACTGCCCATAGATCAAAACTCTCTGGCAGAAATACGGTCGTATCGACTGGCTAGAAGGTGTTGCGCCGACCGGTTGAGCTGGCAGCAGTTACCGGAGAAGTAGAGTTCTACTGGTACAGCTCGGCTGTCGCAAGTACCTCTGTGCTGTTGGCGCCGCCAGTTACCAGCACGGTGCCGCTGTTGAGCAACGTCGCAGTGTGGCGAAAACGCGGAGACTGCAAACTTCCCGTGGAAGCGAATACCCCGGTGCCGGGAGTATAGAGCTCCGCAGCCACCAGAGGAGTCCCATTCTCGTCAGTTCCGCCTTCCAGCAGCACGGTTCCGTCGCTGAGCAAGTTCGCCCGATGTGCCGAGCGCGCACTGCTCATGCTACCCGTCGCCGCAAAGGAGCCGGTGTTTGGATCGTATAACTCCGCCGACGCGACAGCGCTATTCGTGGCGTCGGTGCCGCCCGTTAACAGCACCTTGCCGTTGCCGAGGAGAGTCGCAGTGTGTGTGTAACGTTGGTCGGTCATGTTGCCCGCAGTCAGACTGAACATACCGGTAACGGGGTCATACAATTCAGCAGTGCCCAGAACGTTGCCGTTGCTGTCCACTCCGCCTGTCAGCAGCACCTTGCCGCTGCTCAGTACCGTCGCCGTGTGGGCCGCGCGCGGACTGTTCATAGTGCCGGTCGGAGAGAAACTCTCAGTGGACGGGTCGTAAAGCTCGGCCGTGGCTTGCACTCCGTTCGTGTTGCCTCCTCCCGCCAACAGCACTTTTCCGTCGCCGAGGACTGTAGCCGTGAAAGAATCGCGAGCGCTTTCCATATTGCCAACCGAGGTGAAGGTTTTGGCGCCCGGATCGTAAAGCTCCGCCGCGGAGATCGCGCTACCGCTGATGTCATCGCCTCCCGCCACCAGAACCTTCCCCGTGCCCAGCAGCACGGACGCATGAAAATAGCGCGCCGATCCCAGAGCTCCCGAGACTGCAAAGCTCCCGTTTGACGGAGTGTAAACTTCTGAGTTTGCGACGGGAGCTCCGCTGCTGTCCTGGCCGCCGGCAACAAGCACCGTTCCGTCCTTCAGCAGCGTGGCCGTATGAGAAACGCGTGCTGAGCTCATAGTGCCCGCCATCGCGAAACCGTGCGCTGTCACCTGCGCCGTAAAATTCTGTGGCATCGCGTTTTGGCCAGCCGCGTCCTGCACCATTACCGTAACGGGGAATCCGCCGGTAGCGGTCGGTTTGCCTGAAAGCACGCCGCCAGGACTGAATGACAACCCCGGCGGAAGTGCCCCGGTTTCGCTCCAAAGCAGCGGGGGCTCGCCGCCGCTGGCAGTAAAAGTAAAGCTGTACGCCACATTTACAACCGCGGATGGCGAGTTCACGGCGCTGATTTGCGGAGGCGGAGGCGGAGCAATCAAAATGGTGTAATTCGCCTCATTCTGTAGCCTCGGCATCGACGAATCGGAAACCGTAATCACAACTCCGTATGAACCGTTCTTTGTTGGTACGCCGTCCAGTAGTCCTGCGGATGACAGCGTGAGACCCGGCGGCAATGCCGAGCCCGGCGCAGCCGCCCAGCTCCAGCTGTACGGCTGCAAGCCCCCTGCCACGGTCAGTTGGAACCCGTGCAACGCGATATGACATGCCGGGCGCAACGGCATAAAAATGCAGAAACAACTCGGTGTGCCCGGCATACACAGCGGGCCTACTCGCCCGGCATACACGATTGCAAACGTGCCGCTCGGCGGAGCCGAGGAAGTAATCGTGATGGTCGAACCGCTGATGCTGATCGTGTAATTCGCAGTCTGTTGCGACGGAGGCGACGCCGAATCTTTTACTGTGGCCTGCACGTTATAGCTGCCGGCGGAGGTGGGCGTGCCGGAAATCAACCCAGAAGCGCCCAAGCTCAGGCCGGGAGGCAAAGCAGAACCCGCGGCGGCTGCCCAGCTCCATGTATACGGAGGGACTCCTCCGGAGGCGGCGAGCGAAAACCCACTCTTGCTGACGCCATACGCGGTTTGCGCGCCTCCGCTGGGCGGCGCAGCGGAAGTAATCGTCAGGGGCTGTACATTTCCGCCCATTGCACCGCCGCCGCAGGCACACAGCGCGGATAGAGCGAACATCGAGATGACTAGCAATAGGGAGCGTTTCATTATACCTCCCAAAGAGCGCAGTCGCTGCAATCCGAGGTGAATCTAACTGGAGGAGAAAATGGCCAGTGGCAGTATTCTGCTCCAGCTCCTTTTTAAATTGCAAGCGACTCGGCCGTGCCACCATTCCCATGGTAGTGCACGGGAAGCCGCGATCGTTTCAAGCAAAAACAATTCAGAGATCAGCCGCTTGGGCGTAACCACCCAGCAGGCAAGAGGCGGGCGCATGTTGCGAGCGCAAATTGATTACCACCAGTTCTGTCGTCGTGGACAGATGCAGCAGCGAAGCGGGGATGCCTGTGCGGGGCGGGGATGCCTGGAGCGCGTTATGGTGCGAGGATTCACCGTCTGATTGATTAGGCGCCCCGCCTTCTTACGGGGAGTTCGCGTAGCTCATCATGGCCGATCGTGGCCGAAGCGATGTTCGGTGGGCAACACCAAATCGATGAAGCGGCAACGGTCCGAGATGGTTGGGGTGACACAAGCGAAACAACGCAGCCCCAGAGACGCGATTCGCGTGCCGTGGCAAAGGTGCATTCGTGCGCAGAAAAAATACGAATGAAATCTCTTGCAACGGTCGGCGTCGTTTGAGATAACGCCGTAACCTTAAACTGACCCAACTCCGACGACTACAATCCCTTGTCACAGCCGCGTCCAATTGCATACAATCGCGAGCTACTCATTTTAAATCTGTTATTTCTGTTCTTCTTGGGGGAACTGGATGGGCCGACGCATCGCCGCAAAAATCACCGGAGTCGCTGGATATGTTCCGCCGCGCGTGGTCACCAATCTCGATCTCGAAAAACGAGTGGACACCAGCGATGAATGGATTCGTACCCGCACCGGAATTCGTGAGCGGCATTACGCCGACCCCGGTGTGGCGTCGTCTCATCTTGGCGCTGAAGCTGCGCGCAAAGTTCTCGCCGCCCGCGGCGTCAGCCCCGACGAAATCGGCCTCATCATCGTCGCCACTGTCACTCCCGATATGCTTTTTCCCGCCACTGCCTGCCTAATTCAGGATCACCTCGGCGCGAAAAATGCCTGGGGATTCGATCTCTCCGCCGCGTGTTCCGGCTTTCTCTATGCCCTCACCGTCGGCGCGCAATTTGTCGCCAGCGGCGCACACAAAAAAGTTCTCGTCATTGGCAGTGACGTGATGACTTCCATTCTCGATTACACCGACCGCGCCACCTGCGTCCTGTTCGGCGATGGCGCCGGCGCTGTCCTCATCGAACCCGCAACCTCCGACTCCGAAGGCATTCTCGATTTCGTGCACGATGTGGACGGCTCTGGCGGCTGCAACCTCTACATGCCCGGAGGCGGCTCCCTGCATCCTGCATCGCAGCAGACCATAGACAACCGCATGCACTTCGTCCATCAGGAAGGCGCGCAGGTATTCAAATACGCCGTGCGCCGCATGAGTGAACTCGCCGTGGAAATTCTCGAACGCAACGGACTAACCAGCAAAGATCTCGCGCTGGTAGTGCCCGCATCAGGCCAATCTGCGCATCATTCGCGGAATGCAGGAACGTCTCGGCGTGGACGACTCAAAAGTTCTCGTAAATATCGACCGCTTCGGAAACACCACCGGCGGCACCATCCCCCTCGGCATGATGGACGCCGTAGAACAAAAGCGCCTCCGCAAAGGCGACCTCGTCCTGCTGATCGCCGTAGGCGCCGGCTACACTACCGGCGCAGTCCTGATGCGCTGGGCGTATTAAGCTAAGCTGTCGCGAGGGTTTTTTCGTTGCTCCACACCCACGCCGCGGGTACAGGCTACGCCACCGGCGGAGTACGGATGCGTTGGGCGTAGGGAACTGTCATTCCGCTCTATTCCCGTTGCACCACACTAGCGCCGTCGCTGCGGCAAAATCGTCGCAACAAAAATACGGAGCGCCGTAGGTGCGACGCAGCTTTGGAGCTTGCCGCCACGACTCCGCTAATCGCATCAATGCCCCACAATCACCAGCACCGGATTCGCATCGCCGTGAGTAGTCGTGATCATCACCATCTTCGTCGGCGACACAATGTAAAACGCCCCAGTGAAAGCAGCCGGCGATGTCAAGGTAACCGTCCCGCTCCCGTCCGTCGCGCCCGTGGCAGAAAGAACATAGGTACCCGTCACGGATTCTGCGGACGTATTCGCCGCTGAGGTGCTTACATCCTGCACCCCGTTAATCGTTGCGGGCGTCACCGAACCATTGAACGTCAGGAATCCCGAAAAATTCTGATTCGCGCTCACCGCCGGCGCCGAAGTCCCTTCCACCAGCGTTCCATTGATGCTCGCCAGCGTGAACGAACTGGGCGTCTGCGGATCCAAATGCCCGGAGATCGGCCCGCCGTTCAGCATGCTCACGACGAACGCTTCATTGTCGCTGACCAGATAGAAAATCGGCTCAAACACTCCATTCACCGTCAACCCGCCCGTATCCACGCGCCCAAATTGATCGGCGGTGTAGGTGACATTTTGCGGAGCGAGGTTGCTGACTATTCCCGCTTCGTTGTCTGTGAGCGCAAACTCGAAGCTGGCCCCCGCTGGCACCAATTGCATCACCGACGCGTACGGCACATAGCTGCCCGCTAGTACCTGCCCGCTCACTCCGCCAGCCAACGCTCCGCTCATCGAACCAGTGAAGAACGGCTGCCCAAATTGCTGCTTCAAATCCGCAATCGTCACGTATGGAGAGGTCTGGCTATTGTTGTCGGTTTCGATAAGGAACGCCTCGTCGAACGAAATCGGATACACGTCGTAATCCAGATTCGCCAATCCTGTCGTCGAAAGCGCCATCATGCAGTGCGTCGCATCCGGTCCCGATTGGTAGGTGCCCGTCACCGTGTTCCCGCCGCTGCCGAACTGCACATTGTTCGGCGCGTTCGAATCCATTTCGCCGCTTCCCAGGCTTCCCTGCGTCGCCGGCGTAACTGGTGGTATGGCCGTAAAGGTTCCAGCGAATGCCACCGGCCCTGCGCCACCTGCTAGCCAGCGTGCTTGCCGAACCCGCGCCGCCGAATGCAAATGTGCCGGAATAAGTATTCGTGCCCGTTCCGCGTGACCACGCAAGTGGAAACGCTCTGCGACTCCAGCCGCCCCGATCCGCGCGTAATAATCGGCGCAGCGTCAAACTCAATCAGCCGCCCATGTCCCGAGCCGCCCGTATCAATCGCAAATGCAAAAGTCGGCGACCCTGTGATGCTAGTGAACGTGATCGTCCCGCGGCCATCCTGTCCCAACGTGTACGTGCCGGTGATGTTCTTGTAAAGCGTATTCCCTTGCTGCGTCGTGATATCCGCTTCACCCGACGTGATCGTGCCGTTGCCGTCCGCGATAAATGACCCGGCCGCAGCCACGAATCCAGAAGCATTGTATCCGCTGAAGCTGAACGCGTAAGACCCTGTAAGCAGCGTCAAGTCCTGCACCGGATTCACCACCAACGTGAACGTGTTCGTGATCACCGCCGCCGGACTTCCGCTGTCCGTCACGCTGATGCCGAAACTGTAGTTGTCCAACCGTCGTCGGCAGGCCCGCCAAGTTTCCGTCGGAGAGCGTGAATCCCGGTCGGCAAATTCGATCCATTCGCCACATGAAAATGTGTAAGGCGACGTCCCGCCGGTGGCCGCGAATTCCACGCCAACGTATGGTGTGCCCACCGTCCCAGCTGGCAGCGGCGAAGTCGTCGTGAACGCCAAACTGCTCACCACAATTTGAAATTGCACCGAAGTATTCGAAGCCCCGGTAGCATCGGTCACGGTCACAGTGATCGTGGATGCTCCCGCCGTCGTAGCCTTCCCAGTAATGTTCACCGTGTCCGTCGTGCTCTTACCCAAAGCCAATCCAGCCGGCAATGTACCAGACGACAAAGTCCACGCCAGCGGCGGCACTCCGCCCGTCGCCGTGATAGGCGCGGTGTAGGGTGCATTCAAAGTCGCATCCGGCAGGGAAGTCGTCGTAATCATCGGCGGCGGCTCGATCTTCACCGTCAGCGTCGCTGACTGCTTCGAAAAATCTACCGACGTAGCCGTGATCGTCACGATCGTCTCAGACGTCACCGTTCCCGGCGCCACGTAGCTCGCCGTACGCAGAAGCTCAGCTGCGTCAGCGTCCCGGTCCCCACAGGCAGCAGCGTAAATGTCTACGCCGCCGTTCAGCTTCGTATCATTCAATACGGTCGCGCTGATCAACGGAATCGTCCCGCCCTGCCCCAGAAACATCGTTCCGCTCGGAGAAATCGTCACCTGGTTGAACGTGGAAGGCGTGCCGGAACAGGCGGAGAGCTGGATCATGGCCAACACTATGAATGCAAGCAAACTAGAAAATCTGGCGCGGCTCTTCATGGCGCCTCCTTCGGTCGGCACACACATCTTCACTGTAGGAATCACCCACATTATTTAGGCATGAAAAGCCGCGCAGCCGATGCGAAATACCCGCCCCGAATGGCGTATCAGGCAACTGGCTGAAGGGACAGAACGAGCGGGAAGTAACCAGGGCTGGTGCGACAGACTACAAAAGAGGGAACCGTACGAGGACTAGTAAGACCGAACTTCCGCCGCCAGCTCTTGGTTGCTGCGCAGACGTTGCGCCAACACCGCGGCAGTGTATTGCGTGCACAGATGCCATTTCGCGGTCAGTCCAGCCCCCGAAGCCATCCGCGCCCGGCGCCACGATCAGGTCGCCCAGCCGGTTCATAGCCTTCAGGAAGCTGTAGTAAACCCGCACAGACCGCAGGTTCACCCGCCCGTTCTTCAAATCGGGGCAAAGTCCCTGCAAACTGGCGACGTCAGCGAAGTCCTTTCCATTCAGCAGGTTACGCGATATCTCGGCCGTCACTTCCGCCTGGTCACCGATCGGCTCGGTGGCTATCGTCCGCAGCAGCCCAGCCCGCCAACTGAACACGGCGAACTGAACCATCGCTGCGAAGCAGATCACGAGAATGAAGGCTGAGATAAACATGTTCGACCTCACCCAGTTTGCCGTTCCCCTCCGTCCGCGCGCAATAGAACGTCGGTACCAATCGATGTAACCTCCCTGTACAAATCGCCATAGCCCGCCGTCAAGCCGAATCTCCCAGGTTGTAGCGCCGCCGCATTCACTGATAGCCTGTCCCGCGCAAGAATTTCGTAGCGCCGGCGTCTCGCCGGCTCGTTGCACAAACAAATCCACATCCGTTCAACTCAGGAGGAACACAAAATGCCCGCAAAATCTCGCATCGCACTTCTAGCCGCAGTAGCCGTACTAATCTGCGCAGCCGCAGTCTCGCGCTCCTCCGTCGCATCCCCTGCAATTCCCTCCGACGAAGCCGCTATCCGCGCCGTCCTCGACATGCAAACCGCCGCATGGAATCGCGGCGACATCGACACCTTCATGACCAGCTACTGGAACTCCGAGCAAACCGAATTTCTCGGCGTCAACGGCATTGCCCACGGCTGGCAATCCGTCCTCGACCGTTACCACCACTCCTATCCCGATCGCAAATCCATGGGCACCGTCTCCTTCTCCGATCTCGGAGTTCATCTCACCTGTCCGACGCCGCCTACGTAGTCGGTAAATTCCACCTCGTCCGCGAATCCGACCAACCCTCCGGCGTCTTCTCCCTCGACTTCCGAAAATTTCCCGAAGGCTGGCGCATCGTCCTGGATCACACCACAGCATTCCCCAGCGCCGCCGTAGTCCCGCCGCGTCGCACTGAGCGTCCGCGCGCGCAAGAAACAGTCTTCGCAGAGGCGGTCCTGCAGAGCGGGATCGTCAGCTCTTGCATCCCTAGGGCGCTGCTTGCTGCGCCCCTACTCGCTGCGACCGCAGCCTGGTCGCCGGCTCGCTTTGGCTTTTCTCTACTTCCTCTGCGCCGCTGCGGTAATTGCCGTTGCCGTTCTCAGATTATTCTCCGTCGTTCTCTGAGCCTCCGCCGTAAATCAAATTCAGCAACGCGTATTCCCCCCACGCCCCATTTCATAGATAATAAAACCCACACACAATCGCGACCCATCCCCACCGCGATCAAGGAGCCACCAATTGCGCGCAGCAATCACCGGCGGAGCGGGATTTCTAGGTTCGCATCTCTGCGAACTACTACTCGAAAAAGGCTGGGAAGTTCTCTGCCTCGATAATCTGGTAACCGGCAGCGAGTCGAACGTAGCCCATCTGCTGCCCCATCCTAAATTTCGTTTCGCCCGCCAGGACGTCTCCCGCTACATCGAAGTTCCCGGCCCGCTCGACGCCGTCCTGCATTTCGCCTCGCCCGCCAGCCCGCCCGACTATCTGAAATATCCCATCCAAACCCTGAAAGTCGGCGCCCTGGGCACTCACAATTCTCTAGGCCTCGCCATGGCCAAAAACGCCCGCTACCTCCTCGCTTCCACTTCCGAATGCTACGGCGATCCGCAAGTCAGCCCGCAGCCCGAAAGTTACTGGGGCCACGTAAATCCCGTAGGCCCGCGCGGCGTCTATGACGAATCCAAGCGCTACGCCGAAGCCATGACCATGGCCTATCACCGCTATCACGGCCTCGACACCCGCATCGTCCGCATCTTTAATACCTACGGCCCACGCATGCGGCTCAACGACGGCCGCGCGCTCCCCAATTTTCTCTACCAGGCGCTCGTCGGCGAGCCCATCACCGTCTACGGCGACGGCAAGCAAACCCGCAGCTTCTGCTACGTCTCCGACCTGCTAGCCGGAATCTACAAGCTCCTCGAATCGAACGAGCACGAGCCCACCAACATCGGCAATCCCCAGGAAATCACAATCCTGGAATTCGCCGAACGCGTCCGCAAACTAGTCGGCGCCACCACTCCCATCGTCTTTCACCCGCTGCCCCAAGACGACCCCAAACAACGCTGCCCGGACATCACCAAAGCCAAACGCATCCTGAATTGGGAGCCTCAGGTAACCCTGGAAGAAGGCCTGCAACGTACCTATGAATATTTCCGCGAAAAACTAGCCCAATCCACTCCAGCAAAATAACCTGAGCCATTCACCGCCCTAGCGTCGTCATCCTGAACCCGCGACAGCGGGTGATGGCTCTCTCTTCGCTATCTGCCACCATTCCCGCCCTGCACCGCCGGGGAGATTCTGTCTCACGCGCTAATTTCCGTCATAGGCGCGCGGCGCCAGCGCCGTAGGCGCGGCAGAAAAAGTTGCAAGGAAACTTCCGGAGCGCCGTAGGTGCGATACAGCTGTCGCTACGACTCGCAAAACCACCGGCAATATATAGTGACCACACGCCGAAGGGCACCAAGACTAATCCGGCCTTCCCATCGAATAGTACTCAAACCCATACCCTTTCATCTCTTTCGCCGAAAGCAAATTCCGCCCATCCAGAATCAAAGGCCGCACCATCGATTCGTGCACGCGCTCCCAATCCAACTTGCGGAACTGCCCCCACTCCGTCGCGATCAACAAAGCCTCCGCGCCCTCCGCCGCTTCGTAAGCCGACCTTCCATACTGAATCTTCGGCAACACGGGCCGCGCCTTTTCCATAGCCTCCGGATCGTAGGCGCGAACGACCGCGCCCTCCTTCAGCAACTCGTTAATCAAGTCAATCGCCGGCGCAAAACGAATGTCATCCGTATTCGGCTTGAACGCCAATCCCAGCACGCCAATCTGCTTGCCCTTCACCACCCACAGCGCCCGCCGAATCTTCTCCATAAAACGATCAATACGCCGCTTGTTGATGTTCTCCGCTTCCTTCAGCATCGAAAAATCCACACCAGACTTTTCCGCCAGATGCACAAACGCCTGCAAATCCTTGGGCAAACAAAATCCGCCGAATCCAATTCCCGCGTGCAAAAAACTCGGCCCAATCCGCGGATCCATCCCCACCGCCCGCATCACTTCTTCAATATCCGCGCCCAATTTCTCCGCCAGATCCGCCACCATATTCGCGTAAGAAATCTTCACCGCCAAAAACGAATTCGACGCATGCTTGATCAGCTCCGCGCTGTTGATCGTCGTCACCAGCCACGCCGGCAGCGGCACGTCCGGACACTTCCCGCTATGCACAGGACACTTAAAACTCCGCTCCAGCACCGGCCGGTAAATCTCCTTCAATTGCTTCTCCGCTACCTCGTCCTCAACGCCCACCACGATCCGGTCCGGATGCAGAAAATCTTCGACGGCCGTTCCTTCCCGCAGAAATTCCGGATTCGAAGCCACGCGAAACGCCACGCCGGACTTGCGCCCATACACGGCCAGCGCGCGTTTCAATTCCTGCCCGGTCTGTGCCGGCACCGTGCTTTTTTCGATCACCAGCTTCGGTGTGCGCGCTTCAGTCGCCACCAGCCGCGCCACGTGGTCAATCGCACTCAGGTCAGCGCTGCCATTCGGAAGCGGCGGCGTCCCCACGCAAATAAAAATCGCGTCGCCAAAGCGAATCGTTTCCGCGGCATCCATGCGAAAACTCAACCGCCCTTCCTTGCGCGCCTGCGCGATCACCACATCCAGCCCCGGCTCGTAAATCGGCAGCCGTCCGGATTCCAGCGTCTTCAATTTTTCCGCATCACTATCGGTGCACACGACTTCATGACCCAGTCCCGCCAAACATCCGCCCGTCACCAGCCCTACATAACCCGCGCCAATCACCGAAATCTTCAAGTTCGAACCCCCCTCCAACAACCGCTCTCAACCCTGCCCAGAATCTCATCCACACTCGCCGCCGACTACTGCAAATGCGGCTTCACCGGCAATCCCGTCCAAACATTCAGCAGCCCCATGGATTCGCGCACCACCGCCAACACATCCGCTCGTAGTTCGCCACCAATGGTCGGCATCAAACGGATCTCCCCACGCCGCCCGCACGATCACGCGCGGATCGTCGCCCACCAATTTTCTCCACAACGCCTTCACGCGGCGCGTATGCTGCGGCGAAGTGACGATAATGACCGTGTGCTTCTCGTCCCGCCGCATTTCCCGCGAAATCTCCTCCACTTCGTCCTGGGTATTAACAATTGTGTCGGGAAAAATCCGTATCGCGGCATCCGGTACGCCCTGCTGCACCAGAATCTCGCGGTTATATTCTTCCTCGCCCACAAAATGAATTCCCAGCGCCGCCAATTCCTCCTGCGGTCCCTCCGGCCGGCTCACCCACACCGCCGGCGCGTACCCGGACTTGAAAACGCCAGCCGCAGCCTCCGCGCGAAACGGCAGCCCGCCGCTCAGAACCACAATCACATCAGCCTTGCCCAACGCATCCTCGCGCACCAGCCAGTGCCCCACGATTGCGAAACACCACCACGCCAAAAACCGCCAGCAAAGCCAAAATCGCCAGAACAAAGATTCCCGCGCCGGCGATGACGCCGGCAAGAGTCGCGCGAGAAGAATTATCAGATTCGCCATCGCTTCCTTAGGACCAGTACTGCGCGTCAGACGCACCGCTGCAAAGTGTGCGTGAGAAATCGCGAATCTTTGTGAGTCGTGGCTTTAGCCACGACCTAAACCGTGCAAAATCCGCGCGGCTTTAGCCGCGGAAGCTCCGATTTTGCGCCCCCCACACAGACTCCTCAGTCGTGCCGCAAATAAACTAAAATCAGTCCGGCATTAACCGCTGACGCAATGAGCCTTGACTCACTACTCGCACCCTACCGCTTCTCCAATAGAAAATTCCCAGCCACCAAAGCATCCGCCCCCGAACAAAAATAACTCCGCACCGCATCCCGCGGCGTAACCACCAACGGCTCGCCAAATAAATTAAACGACGTATTCACCAAAATCGGCGCCGGTGCATTCTCCCCCGCGCGATTCAGCAATTTCCAGAAAAGCGGATTGTCCTCCGCGTGCACCACCTGCAAGCGCACCAAATTGTCCTGCAGCAAAAATCCCGGCGGCAGCGGAGCCAACAATTTCCGCCCAGCCTCGTTCGCTCTCGCCATCGTGGTCAGGAACCGCCCATTCGCCGAACACTCGAAATATTCCGCGCAACGCTCCTCAGGAATCGCCAGCGCAAACGGCCGGAACGATTCGCGATGCTTCACATAATCGTTCAAATTTTCCTTAGCGTAAGGCGCCCACGGCGAAGCCAGCAAACTGCGATTCCCCAGCGCGCGTGGCCCGAATTCCGCCGCCCCCTGAAACCACGCCACGATTTTCCCCGCCTGCAACAGTCGCACCGCTTCGCCCAGCTTCCGCTCGTCCGAATCGCACCAATGATACGCGGCCTTGCAATTCTCCAGCACCTTCTTGATTTCTCCGTTGCCATACGCCGGCCCCCAATAAGGTCCGGGCATCGCCGCCATTCGCGCGCGCCCCAGCTGCTGATGCCAAACCAGCCACGCCGCTCCCAAAGCCGTGCCCTCATTCCCCGCGGCGGGCTGCACAAAAACATTTTCAAATCCCGCGCTGCCTCAATCGCCGCCACCAGCAACGGATTCAAAAATAATCCGCCCGCCAGACACAACGACCGCTCCTTATATTCTTGGCGCAACTCGCGCCAGCCATTCGCACAAAATAATCTCGCAAGCCCGCTGCAACCCAGCCGCGATTTTCGCGCGCAACGCCTCCGCCAACCGCGTTTCCGGCGCATCCTCCGCTGGCTCCTGCGCAATCCCCGCACGCCGATAAAACTCATGCGTAAACGAAAGCTCCCCCGCATATCCATGCCGGAAATATTTCGCGTTCAAATGCGCGGCGCCATGCGCCTCACGCCGCAGCATCTCCAGAAATAATTCCGTGAACTCCGCAGCACCCGCAGCGCCGCGCCGCCCCGCTCACCGCCATTCTCACCATAAATACTCAACCACTGCGTCTTGTGCTCATCCGCATGCGGACGAAATCCCAAAAGTTTCGTCACCTGCGAATACACCCACGCCAGCGAATGCGGCAAAGCCAGCGTCGAAACTTCGCGCAACCCGGTTCCTTCACCGATCCCGACGAACCCCGCCCGCCCGTCGCCCTTTTCGTCCAGCGACACCACCAGCGCCCGCTCAAACGCTGAAGCATAAAACGCGCTAGCCCCGTGGCACAGATGATGGTCGAGTGACTCCACCCGCCCGTCCGGCGCACCGGCCATCTGCCGCACGATCCGCACATTATTCAACTCGCGCCCCAACTCTCCAGACGCCTTGTTCACGAAATAGCCGCTGGAAACCGGCGCAAGCGGCGCCAACCGCGCGCGAAACGCAGCCTGCCTCTGCCAAGCCCGCCAAGGCCGGCTAGCAATAGCCACATGCGCCACCTCGCGCCAACCGATACCGGCGCGCTCCAGGCAATAGCGAATCGCCTCGCGCGGAATCCCTCCGATCGCCCGCGAACGCGACAGCTTGCTTTCCTCCATCGCCGCAACTATCCCGGAATCCCCCAGCAGCGCCGCCGCCGAATCATGCCCCATCGCAGACAATCCCAGAATGTACATGCTAGAAGCCTTCGCACAAAAAAATCGCAGCGGAATTGTTCAGAACGCACCGAAGAAAACCACACAGAAGAAAAACACACCGAAGTAACCAGCACAAAAAATTCACGAAACCAGCCAGCGCCGGCACACAACCCTACGCGCGCAACCTGCGCGACGAACGCAACGACTGCCCATGCGTCAACAACCCGCGCAGCCCCATCAGAATCAATCGCGGCTGGCTCAAACAAACGCGCCACAAAATTTTCCAAGCCTCGTCGCGCGAATATTCACTCAAAGACTGCTTCGCTGGATCATTCAGCAAATCCACCAACTTGCTGTAATCATCCTGCTGAAAATCGTGCAACGAACGCCTGAGCAGCAAGTGCAAATCCAGCTCGCGCCGCAATTTCCGCAGTACGCTGCTCGACCCGCCATGCAAAATCGCCTCAGCCACGCCCAAAGCCCCGCGAAATCCGGTAACAATCCCCCCGACAGTAGTCACCTTCACCTGCGCCGCCGCATCCCCCACTAAATAAACCGATCCATGCCCCACCCGCCGCCGCACCGGCACCCACCCCGTATAAACGGGAATGCGCGCCCCCTGAAATTCCACCGGCGTCAACCCGCGCTTCTCCAGAAAATTTTCCAGTAACTTCCGCGTCTCCGGCCCCGTCTCCCCAATCAATCCCAAAGCCCCGCGCGTCGCCGATTCCGGAATCAACCAATAAAAATAAGGAGTGTCCTGCGGCACGAACCACACCCGCGCGGTATCCGGCGCCATATCTTTCGGCAGCGGCACAATCGCCTGCACCAGCGGCGCGGTTTCCAACGGCGACCACCCCGCCGCCCGCGCCACCCGGCTAGCGGCACCATCGCCACCAATAATCGTGTCCGCGTGAATTTCCTCGCGGCTGCCGTCCGTGCAACGCTCCACTTCCAGCACTAGCCCGCGCCCATTCGAATGCAGCGCGTGGAATCGCCGCCCCAGTTCCAGCCCCGCGCCCGCCCGCCGCGCCTCGTCCGCCAACCCTTGTATCAACGCGCGCCGCTCAATAATCAAATCCGGCTGCTGCAATTCAAAAGTCGCCGACCGCCCATCCGTAAAAAGTTCAAAGCGCCGAATTTCGTTGACGATGCATCCTTCCGCCGCGCGCCCCAGCAGCGTGCGCATCCGGTTCGTTACGATCAACGTGCGCTCGGCCGGCTCCAGCGTCTCGATGCGCTCATACACGCGCACCGCCACGCCCTGCCGCGCCAGCACCGATGCCGTCAGCAGTCCCGCCGCCGATCCGCCCACCACTGCAACGTTCCGCGCAGTGTTCTGGGCCGAACCTCGCGAAAGCGTTCCGCTCAGCGCCTGAGTTTTGGGCGTGGATGTATTTTCGGTTCCGCGTGAATCGAGCGCCATAATGTGCGTGTGCACTCAGCCTTATGACTAAATAGAATTGCCAAACATAGGAACGCAAATAATCTACAGCCGCACAGACGCATCTCGCGCGCAATGCATGCCGCACGCGACCCTTAAAATTCTCCAGCCACCAACCGGCGTAGAAGTATATCCCACCATCCGACGCGCGCCAAAGCACATCAGCTCCAAGCAGCCTCCAACTTTCGCCCACCACGGCGAAACCCGCGCCCAGGTGCCGTCAGAGGGATCTCTCTTCGATTTTGCCTACGCTCCCGCCCGCAAGTACTACACAGAACACCCGATGTGCATTTCCCCACGCCCTCGATAGAGTACTGAGCCAGTACCTCACAATGCGAATGGAGCGCACAAGTCCCATGGCGGAAGTTCGAATCCTGATTGCAGACGATAGCCCCACCGTAGGGCCGGCCTTGAAATTGCTCCTCCAATATCACGCCGATTGGACCGTCTGCGGCGAAGCCGAAGACGGCAATGAGGCCGTAAAAAAAGCCGCCGAGCTAAAGCCCGACGTCATCCTCCTCGATATCTCCATGCCCGCCATGGACGGCCTCTCCGCCGCCGAAATCATCCGCCGCGACTCCCCCGACGCCGAAATCCTGATCGTCACCCACTTTGAATCCCTCGACCTGGCCCGCTACGCCGCACAAACCGGCGTCCGCGCCTACATTGCCAAATCCCGCATAGGCAGCGACCTAGAAAAAGCCATCGAAGCCGCCTCCCGCCACCAATCCCCGTAACCCCGCAGCTAAATCATCCACCCTCGATGCGCGACGCAAAAATGACTTGTTACAGGAAGGAAAAGGGAATGCACCGTTTGCTTCCCGGAAGTTGCGGCCGTCCTCAATTTCTGTTCTGCCAAAAGAGCCGGGTTTAAATGCCGATTTGAACTTCGTTCTCTTCAAAGCAGCCTTCACGAAGCACAAATCCTCCGACTTTCTCTGGGTCGGTGGAGTATGCAACTATGGCGAGGCTGCTTTCAGTTCGGCTACAAGTCACGTAGACGAGCCTTGGTGCTCGGTCAATACCACTTTCTTTCCCTTCGCGCTCGTTCTCGATGTCTGTTTTTGACTTCTCCTGTCCGCCGAAGAACTTCTCGTACTTAAACATAAACCCGCGCGACTCAGTATCGTCCGTAGTGACCATAACCCTTTCAGATTCCAGTCCCTTAACGCCCTAACGTGTTTCCAACGCCGCTTTGCCGCTTAGGCAGTTGTCATATGGTTCTACTTCGGCGAAAGGTGCCTGCAGAAACCTGTCCCAGGCACCCACAATCGGATCAGTCCCAACCTTCTCAATGCTCGCTGGCGTGCCGCCAGTCCTGGTTTCCTTCGGATCGCTTTGTGCTACATTCGCAAAAAGGATGAGGGATTCAGGAATCTCGCACCATCCGGTTCGACCAACGCGGTTTAACACTCCTCTGAAACGAGGGTTGTCATTGTTCGACCAATGACCCATAAGCTCCGTCGTTGCCTCACGAGCCTTCCGGATATTTCTCCGCTGATCCAATCCTGCCGCTTTGAGAGTCGCTGTGCTGAGCAATGGAGAAGTAACCTCTCTCGCTAGCCGTGCTACAAAAAAACGCGTTTTTCAATGCAACCCGCTGAAAACTGACACCAGCGCTCCGAATCAATCGCTGGTTTTTGTCGCAATTTGGTGGCTCCTCCACACCCCACCAACCACGATTCCCAAGGCCGTATCACGCTTCGCGGTTCACTGATGACCAGTCACAACTCACCAATCACGCATTTCTAATCGGTAGTCGTCCATTATTAGAAATCGAGCTAACCCACTCACAACAAACGAGAAAACATTCTCTACTCGGTGGTTTTTCGGCCATTTCGTGGCGCAGGCACACTGTTGCCTTTGCTCTTCGGTGTCGAATTAGTGCGCGCGGAGTCTCGTGAAGTCTGCAGCAAGGCGCACAGACAGGATTGCCTATGCTAGTCCAGAAATTCTAGGATGCAGAGGTAGGCTTGTGGAGCTTGACTTGCCGTTCGAAGGGGAGAGCCTCGAGGATGAACACAGCGGCAAGCGCGCCAACTACGAGCAGCGCAGCCAGCGCGTAAACCTTAGTAGCGGAAAGATTGGGTACGGCCAGCCCCAGGCAGCCGAGAAGTATTGCGAGCGCGTACATCACCAGCACAGCGCCGCGATGCCCCAGCCCCAGATTCGACAACCGGTGCGCGGTGTGGTCCTTGCCAGGAGAAGTGAAGGGCAGCAGCCCGCGGCGCGCGCGCGAAATGGAGACGAGCGTGGTGTCAAAAATCGGCACGCCGAGAATCAGCACGGGAACCAGCCATGTGTGCGGGAACAGCGCGCCGTCGGGACGAATTTTCAGCCCGAGCGTGGCCATCAGGAAACCCAGAAGCATGGCGCCGCCGTCGCCCATAAAAATTTTCGCGGGATTGAAATTCCAGCGCAGAAAACCGAGCGCGGCGCCCAGCGTGGCGGCGGCGAGAGTGGACACCATGGTCTGTCCGTTGGCATATGCGGAAATCGTGAAGAAGCCGGCAGCCACCGCGGCGATCCCGGTGCACAGGCCGTCCATGTGATCCAGAATGCTGAACGCGGCGGTGATTCCGACCACCCAAAAAATTGTGAGGCACCAATCGAGCATCAGATCCGCCAAGCCCGGGAATGAATTGCGAAAAAAGTTGCGCGCGAATGCCCGAAGCAATCAGAAAAACGGCGGCGAGCGGCATGCCGATGAAAAGTTTTACCTGATGATGCAGCAGGCCGCCATCGTCAAGAAAACCGACGATCGCCAGCAGCGTGGCGCCGGCCAGGATAGCGATGATTTGCTGCAACGGCGCGTCATGCCGCGTGAGCAACACGGCGAGAACGAAGCCCAGATAAATGGCGATGCCGCCGAGCAGCGGGATGGGATTCAGATGAACTTTGCGCGGCCCGGGTTTATCCACCATCCCGTAGCGCAGCGCCAGATGGCGAATGGGCACGGTGAGGCACAGCGATGCGAGCAGCGCGACGGCGAAGGCGATCAGTTCAGCATGTTGCGACATTGCAGTAGCGGCTCACTCATGGGGCTGGGCACTGCCTACCGACTCTATGATGGCGATGAAACGTTCAAGCTCATTAACTCTAGCATATTTGGCCGCCGTTTCCCGTGCGCGACGCTCCATTTCGGCCAGGCGCGCTGGCTGCGCACGGAGTTCGCGGATCGCAGCAACGACGGCGGCGGGATCGTCGGGATCCGCAGCCAAGCCGCACCCGGATTCGACGACAATACGCGCCGCGTCCGATTCCGGCGGCGCAACCGCCAATGATTGGACGCCCCGCAGCGAGAGTCGAATACAATTTGCTGGGTACGACGACGCCCTCGAGGCCGCGTTTCACTGTGATGATGTGCAAGTCGCCGGCCATCATCACGTGCGCGATTTGCGCGACCGGCCGAAACGGCGCAAATTTTACATTCGGCAAATCGCGGGCTGAGGATTCCAGCGCAGCCCGGTTCGCGCCATCCCCTATGAACACGAAACCAGTATTTTCGTTGCTCAAAATTTTCGCCGCCGCAAGCAAAGTGTCCCAAGCCCCGTAAAATCCCAAATTCCCCGCATGCAGCACCACAAACGGAAATCCATGCCGAATTTCCTGCACGACAGGATCGTTGCGCTCAGGCATCTGCGCGGCGCGAGGCTGCGGGCGTCGTCGCCATCGCGCACCACCACAACGCGTTCCGCCGCAACGCCCTTAGCCAAGATGCGATCGCGCATGTCGTCACCCAGAACAATCACGCGCGTCGCCTGCTTTAGCGCCCACCGATGCAGCGCTTCCCATCGCGCCACCCATTTGCCGGCACGCACAATGTCGCCGCCCACAGCCATGTCCGGATACAAGGTCGCGGATGTTGTAAACGAACGGCCGCCCCGCGAGCCGAGCGATGAACGCCCCAGCGATGCCCGCCACAGGAGGGTCCGTCATTGCCAGAATCACATCCGGACGAAGCGCCAGCGCCCGCGGCACTGCCAGCGCGAGATAAGTAAGATAATTCGATACGCGGCGCGGCATTTGGTGGCGGGGGTATGCGGTTGAGCCGACGCACTCGACTGTGACCTTCTTCTGGAACGTGCGGCGGAGCAGGGCATACGGGTAGCGCGCGTCGGGATCGTAGGAGGGACGGCCGGCAACTACCGTAACCTGGTGGCGCTGCGCCAACGCTTCGGCGACTTGTGCAGCCATTTTCGCGGTGGCCGAAGTGTCGGGCGGATAGTATTCGTTCAGGAGCAGGATGTGCATGCGGGCGATTTATTTTGCGCGCGTCGTGCCGCGCGCGGCGGATTCTCCATTGCCCGCAGCTACGGATTTTTTCTCCAGCACGAAATTGCCCATCACCAACACATCCATCTGCGTACGCTGAAAACAGTCCAGAGCTTCTTCGGGGCGGCAGACGATGGGCTCGTTGTCGTTGAACGATGTGTTCAAGACGACGGGAACGCCGGTGAGATCTCCGAACGCACGAATTAATTTCCAGTAGAGCGGATTCGAGCTGCGGCTGACTGTTTGCAGGCGTGCGGTCCCGTCCACATGAGTGGGGGCGGGAATCACGGCGCGTTTTTCCGGGCGCACGTTGTAAGCGAAGGTCATGAAGGGCGAAGGATGAGTTTTTTCGAAATAGTCGCCAGTGGCTTCCTCGAGAATGGAGGGCGCGAAGGGGCGGAAAGTTTCGCGGTGCTTGATGCGGCGGTTCAGAACGTCTTTCATTTCGGGGCGGCGCGGATCAGCGAGAATGCTGCGCTGTCCGAGCGCGCGCGGGCCCCATTCGACGCGACCTTGGAACCAGCCGAGAACTTTGCCTTCGGCGATGTGGCGCGCGGTGGTGCGGAGCAGCTCGCCTTCCACGAGGTGCTGCACAATTTGTACGTCGTTGCCGCTGCGGGCGAATGTTTCTACGGCGGCGCGGATTTCTTGCGGCGCAAATTGCGGGCCCCATCCCGCGTGGTCCATCACAAATTCGCGCGGCCGTCCGAGCACTTGGTGATTCACAGCGAACGCGGCGCCGACGGAAAGTCCAGCATCGCCGGCTGCCGGTTGGACGTAAACGCGCTCGAACGGAGAGTGATCGAATATTTTTCCGTTGGCGACACAGTTGAACGCCACTCCGCCGGCAAGACACAAAGATTTTTCGCCGGTTTTCTCGGCGAGAGCGCTCCAATGTGCGGCGAGTACTTCTTCGAGCGCTGCCTGCATGCTGGCGGCGAGATTGTGGTGGCGCTGCTCGAGCGGTTGATCGGGTTGGCGCGTGGGACCGAGGCGTTTTTCCAGATACGCAGAAAAAAGGCGACCGAGAACGGGAGTGCGATCGGCATCGCGCCAGGTCATGTCCGCGCCCTGCGACTGATGCGTGAAATATTCCAGGCCGAGGCGGAACGAAAGCGGCGCATCCACGTAAACGATGCGGCGAAATTCATCCAGGAATTCCGGCTGGCCATACGCTGCCAGGCCCATCACTTTGTATTCGTCGCCGAATTTCCAGAAGCCGATGTACTGCGTTAGCGCGGTATAGTACATGCCCAGCGAATGCGGAAAAGTGATTTCGCCGAGCGGCTTCAGGCGCGGACCTTCGCCGAGCGCCCACATGGAGCTGGCGAAATCGCCGAGGCCGTCGGCGGAAAGAACGGCGGAGCGTTCGAAGGGCGAGACGAAATAGGCGCTGGCGAGATGCGCAGTGTGATGCTCGATGCGATGAAATTGCGCGCGGATTTTTTCCGCCGGAGTTTCAAACGCCGCGGCGAGATCTTCGTGAATTCCAGCGAATCGTTTCATCACGCGCGCGCGATCGAGTGCGAATTTCGGCATGCGCATCGCGAAACGCAATTTGGTGCCCAGGCGCGCCCAGGGACTGCGCGGGATGGCGATGTGGTCCACTTCGGAAAGTCTTACACCGGCCTGATCCAGGCAATATTGGATCGCGCGCACGGGAAGGCCGGCCGCATATTTCACGCGATTGAGGCGTTCTTCCTCGACAGCCGCGAGCAGCCGCCCGTCCGCGATAATCGCGGCGGAGGCGTTGGCGTGGTACGCGTTGATGCCCAGGATAACCATCAGGAATATTGTGGCGGATATTTGCCGCGCTGTCTCAGGAATAAATTGGAAAAAACATGCAGAGGCCTGTTGCTTGAGAAAGGCCCGCAATTGACACTGATTTCCCGCCGCCCCTCGACTCGCTCCAATGTCCGCCCTACTCCACCAGCCCGCCATCCTCCTCTTCACTTTCGTCCTCACCATCCTCTTCCCACTCGCCGACGCTTTCGTCTATGCCCGCCTCCAAACCGTGCTCCGCGTCTACCTCTGGAACATTCTCGCCCTCTGGACTCTCACCCTCCCGCAATTCGGCCAGAATCTCGGCGTCTATCCCCGCAACATCCTCCCCATCGTCGGCGTCGTCATCCTCGTCGTCGCGGTCATCTTTCTCAACAAACACCAAAAGCGCAAAATAACGCCCGAACAATACGCCAAGCAAATCGAAAATATCCGCAAACTCATCCCCACCACGCCCGCCGAGCGCCTCGTCGCGATTCCCCTCGCCTTTACCGCCGGCTTCTGCGAGGAGTTCCTCTATCGCGGGTATCTCCTCCACATCGCCGCCTCCGCAACCCAATCCGTCTGGGTCGGCCTGCTCATATCCTCCATCTTCTTCGGCTTCGCCCGTCTCTACCCGGGGGCGCAAAGGGGTAATCGGCACCTCCATTGGCGGCGTAGGCTTCGGCCTAATCTTCTCAGCCTCCCGCTCCTTACTCCCCGGCCAGCTCCTCCACACCGCCATGGACCTCACCCAGTTCTTCAGAATTTCCAAAAGGCCTCGCTCCCAGTAACCCATACTTCAGCCTGTAGAGAGTGCGGTGACGCCACTCCACAAATGGTTTCGAGTTCGGGAACTGCGCGACGGTTTCTATCTGTAGGAAAAGGACAGAAGTTCTTTCATAATGATGCAATCGTGCAAGCTTTGAAAAAGTTGTGAGGCGCGTGCCTGCGTGGGACGAGGCCAAAACAGATTTTGACGTGAGAGGATATGGGAGCTCTACTCCAGGACATTCGCTATGGCCTTCGGGGACTTGCAAAATCTCCCGGGTTTACAGCCGTCGCGTTGCTTTCGCTGGCGATTGGCATCAGCGCGAACACTGCGATCTTCAGTATCGTGAACACGCTGTTGCTTCGCCCGCTCCCTTACAAGGGCGCGGACAGACTGGTGATTTTGTGGAATCGGTCGCCGGGCTTGGGAATCACGGAGGACTGGTTTTCGACGGCGCAATACTTCGACATCAAAACAGAGCATCACGGTTTCGAAGACGTGGCCATCGCCATTGGTGGCAACGAAAACCTAACCGGCGACGGGAAACCGGAGCGCGTGGGCACGATCCACGTGTCTTCAAATCTTTTACCCATGCTCGGAGTGGAGCCAGCCCGGGGCCGTCTGTTTGTTTCCAGCGAAGACGCAAAGGGCAGCGCGGGAACGGCAATTCTGGGATATGGCATGTGGGTCAGGCGCTATGGCTCGGATCCTCATGTGCTAGGGAAATCGCTGACGATCAACGGAGCAGCGTATCAGGTGATTGGCATTCTGCCGCGCAGCTTTTCCTTGCCACGCGAAGTATTACCAACCCTGGGCGGCGCAGAACAAGCGGAGATCCTTCTTCCGCTTCCGCTTGCGCCGGATGCAGCGCAAAACCGGGATCACGAAGACTACAACATCATCGGCAAGCTGAAGAAAGGCGTAACGCCGCAGCAAGCGCAGGCCGAAATGGATACGATTACTGCGCGCCTGCGGCAAGACCATCCTGCGAATTACCCACCGAATGGCGGCCTGACGTTCGGCATCGTTCCGCTGTCTGAACAAGTGGTGGGTGACAGCCGAGGCGCGTTGTTTATCCTGCTTTTCGCGGTGGCTTTTGTCCTTCTGATCGCTTGCGCCAACGTGGCAAATCTCCAGTTATCGCGGGCGCTGGGACGGCAAAAGGAAATTGCAGTGCGCATGGCGATCGGGGCGAACCGCGGGCGTATCGCGCGGCAGCTGCTTACCGAGAGCCTTCTGCTTTCGTTGTGCGGTGGGGCATTGGGAGTTTTGCTGGCGCTGGCTAGCCTGAAATGGGTTCGAATACTCGGGCCGGGAAGCGTTCCGCGCCTGGACGATATCAGCATTGATGGACGAGTTCTCCTGTTTACGCTATTCATCTCTCTGGTTGCCGGTACGATCTTCGGTTTGGCTCCGGCGTTGCGCGTTTCGCACATTGATTTGCATTCCACACTCAAGGAAGGAGGGCGAGGCTCCGCGGGTGCGGGCGCCATGTGGGGACGCGGAAAGAGCCTGCGCAAATCGCTGGTTATTTCCGAACTGGCGCTTTCGGTATTGCTATTGATTGGAGCAACCCTGTTGGTGCGGAGCTTCGCGAACTTGCAAAGCGTTTCTCCCGGATTCAACCCGAAGAATGTACTGACGATGGAACTCACGATGACGGGCGACAGGTATCGCCAAGCCCAGGCGGTATTGTCCACATACAAACAAACCATGGAGCAGCTGGCCCGACTCCCGGGTGTCACCTATGTCGGCGCCATCACTTCCTTGCCATTAAGCCAAATGTTCGCTTGGGGGCCGATAACTGTGGAAGGCAGGATTCCGCCACCGGGTGAGAATTTCATCAACGCGGACATTCGCGTCATAACCGGGCATTACTTTGAAGCGATGCAAATCCCGCTGCGCGAGGGCCGTTTCTTCAATGAGTCGGATACCAAAACCAGTCCCCCCGTGGGAATTGTGGACGAATATATGGCCAAGGAATTGTGGCCGAATCAGAGTCCGCTGGGAAAGCGGCTGCACAACGGTGGCATCACGGACAAAGAACCCTGGATCACTGTAGTAGGCGTGGTCGGGCGCATTAAACAATACACACTCGACTCCGATTCGCGGATCGCCATTTATTATCCTCAGACGCAATTCGTAACCAGCGAGATGAACGTGGTCGTTCGCACCAGCGGCGATCCTGCCGCGTTGTATTCGGCCGCACGCGAGCAGATTCAGAGCGTGGACGGCGATCTGCCAATTTTCCACGTCGAGGCGATGGAAAAGCGAGTGCAGGAGTCTCTAGCGCGGCGGCGATTTGCGATGTTGTTGCTCAGTCTGTTTGCCGGCCTCGCCGTTGCGCTCGCCATGATTGGAATTTATGGCATCGTTTCCTATGTGGTGAATCAAGGAACGCGGGAGATTGGCATTCGGCTGGCGCTGGGAGCTATGCCGCGCGCCATATTGCGCCTGGTGATAGGCCGAGGCATGAGACTCGCAATTCCGGGCGTGGTCATCGGCCTGCTTGGCAGTCTTGTATGCACACAGATGATGCGCGGCCTTTTGTTCGGCGTTAGCCCGCTAGACCCTTTGACCTTTATTGCCGTTCCCTCGCTACTCGTCTCGGTCGCATTACTGGCAAGCTTCATCCCGGCCCAGCGCGCCACCCGCGTGGACCCGACGGTTTCGCTTCGCAGCGAATGATCCCCTTCACTTCACGCTCCCCACTATGAACAGTTCCGACAACTCCTGTGTGTCCGAGTAGGCGTAGGCTTTCCCGTCCGGCGTATACGCAACATTTGAAATGGATGTCACACCCGCTGGATCCGTCGGGGCCAATTTCCCGACGAGCTCTCGTTTACCGCTGGTCACGTCCCAGCGGTAGACGGTTGCCGATGTTTTTTCATCATGAAAGACGTACGCTTCCTTGCCATCTTTGGCCCAGGTGATCCAGACATCATCGGGCATCCATCCCGCGACGTCTTGAGGCTCTCCCCCGGCCACGGGATACAGCTTCGCCTTACCGCTGGTATCGCGCACGAACAGAAACCGCCCGTCCGGCGACACCAAATGCGTTTCAGAGTAATATGACTTGACCGAAATCACCGGCGTCACCGCTCGCGGCGTTCCTCCCGCAAGGTCTCGCACGTACATGCGAAATCCATGTCCGTCATCCGCGCCATAATAAATACTCTTCCCGTCCGGGAGCCATCCCAACGACTGCAAGTCCTGGATTCCGTCCACTTCAAATTTCTGAATCTCTCCCACCCCGATGGGCACCACCGATAGGTTCCACTTTCCGACTACGGAGCTTTCCACAGCCAAGACGCGTGTTCCATCCGGCGAAATGACCGGCTCGTCCCAGGCTCCCAGCTTCACTGCGGGAGATCCGTCGGTCTTGCGCACAAACGCGAGTCCGGAAGTGCCTGCCGCCTGTCCCCAGTCCGCGATCGACACCATCTTCCCGTCGTCGGTGATGTCCCGTAGTTGTGCGTAGTCCAACCACGAAAGCTTTCGTTCGGATTTTTCACTAGCGCCGCGATACATCACGTCCGATCTCCAAACGTCTCTCGACAACAAGACTCCCCCGTCACGCGAAATGTCGTGCAAGCGCACCATTCCCGGCAAGCGCAGCACGATGCGTTCCTGCCCGTTCATGCGCAGAGCATAGATCGCGTCGGCCCATCCCGTGTCTGTGGTTCCCGCTAGCCACACTTCTTCGCCGGAAGGCGGCCACGCGACTCCTTCCAGGCTCACATACGTTTGCGAATGTGTTATCTGCTTGCCGTTTCGATCCAGCACGAACACCTGACCCGCATCTCCCCACTCGCCAACCGACTCTGCAATCGCCAGCGACTTTCCATCCGGTGCGATCCGCACAAATCCCAGCGGTTTGTAACTTTCGTAAATCACTTTTCCCCGCGGATATTCGACGCGATACTTTCCCTCGGTATGGCGGACAATCGCCATCGCGCTGCCATCCGACACCCAATCGGCCGCTACCACTTCTTCTGCGATCTCTCGCGGCGCTCCTCCAGATGTGACTTCTCCGCCGGCTGAAGACCGGCGGCTTCTCAAACCACGCATGAGCTAACAGCCTCTACGTTTTGGTTTGAAGGGCTTATCCTAGCCCTTTGAAGAATGACTTGAGCCGATACAAAATCTCTTGGCGCGACTAATCCGCATTCTGTGCAAACATGCTCTCGATCTGAGAGAAGTTTTCGCACCGTTGCACCGCAGAGACAGGTTTGGCTTGTGCCTGATGGGTTGACCTTAATCAAAGTGCGACCGGCACTTTCAGCCTTGTACGCAATCTTGGAGAAGAAGGAAGCCCATCCGACATCATGTACAGACTTCGCGAGCATTCCGCTCGCCAAGCCTTTGACATTCAAATCTTCGATGGCAATTGTTCCGAAATTCCGTATCAGCTTGAAAGACTGTTTGTGCTGGAACTCATTTCGCAACCGCTGTATCCGACTGTGAATATTTTGGAGTGCAAGGATTGCTTTACGCCTTCGATGTGAACGTTTGTTGACGCTCCGTGCGACCTTGCGTTGCGCTCTGCGAACACGTTTTTGCGCTACACGATACCAGCGCGGATTCGGGATGGACTCTCCGTGGGAGAGAACTGCGAATGAGTCCAGACCAACATCTATTCCGACGGCATTATCCAACGGAGGAAGCGGCTTCTTCGCGCACTCCACGGAGAAGCAGGCATACCACGCTTTCCCTTCACGCTTCACGGAGACGGTCTTGATTTCGCCGACGATGGGGCGGTGCAATAGGATCTTGATTTCAGCGATGCCTTGCACGCGGAGATGCGTCTTACGCTGCTCTGGTTTGAGAAGCCTGTTGCCGTCACCGTGGCTTGGAAAAGTGATGCTGTCGTACCGACGTGAAGATTTAAATCTCGGGAACCCCGGCTTCTCTCCGTGTTTTATTCGCCGAAAGAAAGCCTGAAACGCTTTATCCAAACGCTTTAGAACGTCCTGGGCACAGTGATAGTTTGGAAGTGCAAGGTTGCCAGCGTCTCGAATCTCTTTCAACTGGTTCGCCTGCGTGTAGTAATTGAGTGCTTCCCCGTGGGTACGATATGCATCTCGACGTTCTTGGAGCGCGGCGTTATACAACCGGCACGCTTCGGACAACTGCATCCTCAGCATCTCTTGCTGGGTTGCTGCGGGATACAGCCGATATTTGAACGTCTTTCGCATCAGCGTCCTTTTTGATTCTCCATGTACTTCTTGACGGTTGATTCTGATACGTGGCCGACTGTGCCCGCGTAATATGAGCGCGACCACAGTGTAGGGAGCCTGGATTTCAAGTGCGGAAACTCTTCTCGAAGAATACGAGATGACGCACCTTTGAGCCTATTCACTATCTCCGCTACACACCGCGTCGGGTCCGATGATACGAAGAGATGCACATGGTCCGGCATCACTTCCATCACTTCGATGAGCACGCCGTATTGTGCTGCCGTCGCGAACAACACGTTCTTGAGCCTTGCCTCAACATCACCGACAAGAACCTTGCGTCTATATTTCGGGCACCAGACGATGTGATACTTGAGGCTGAATACTGCTCCAGCGTTCTGGCTGTACCTACGGTCCGTCGCTCCGATTAGCATGTTATGAGTCTGCCAGATAACTATTCTTGTGTCAGGATGCTTGTCAGGTACACGGGCTTACCTGTCGCCTGAAGGCCACAGTCCGCGCCCGGTTTCTTATCGAGATGGCCAGGTCTTTCGCCGAACCCGCAAACAAGGTGGAATTCAGCAGATTCAGCGCGCGTGACTCCGGGCTGCCTGGATGCGTCAAATAAATCTGCAATGGCTGGCCATCCCAGCTTGCGCTGTACACTACCGACCGTTCGTCCGGCGCAAATCGGGCGGCATACACAAATCCGCGCTCAAACGTTAACTGCTGGTACGTGGGGATTGCTGTGCGGTCTACGTTCCGGTGGTAGAGCCACGCGCCTGCTGCCGTGGCAACCGCTAGCGCCCCGAGAAGCGCCCAGGGCAAAAGGCGCAGCGATTTCTTCGCTGCTGACTCCTCGCTGGTCGTGGTTTCCGCAAGCGGCATTTCCGCGATTGGATTTTCGGCAATCCACTGCAACTCCAATCTTATGTCGCGTACAGATTGGAAACGGTCCTCCGGGTTTTTCTGCAGGCACGTGCTCACCACGCGCTCGAACGCCGGCGGCGTCAAGGGCTGCAGTTGCCGAATCGGCGCTGGGTCTTTTTCTAGGATTGCGCTGGCCACGCTGATCTGGCTTTTCCCCTCAAACGGCCGCTGCCCCGTCGCCATTTCATAAAACACCGCACCCAATGCGAACACATCGGAGCGCGCGTCCGCCTCCTTGCCTTCTATCTGTTCCGGCGACATGTATTGAATCGTTCCAATCACTTGTCCCGCGCCCGTCAACGGCGAGACCGGACTCGGCCCGCTGATCGTTTCCGCGGCCGAAAGCAGCGGCGCGCTCCTACTCGCGCCGCCGCCCGCCGCGCTGGCCTTCGCCAACCCAAAATCCATCAGCTTCGCGCCGCTTTTCGTCAGCATGATGTTTGCGGGCTTCAGATCACGGTGCACAATTCCCGCGCGGTGCGCCACATCCAGCGCTTCGCACACTTCCATCCCAATTTTCAGCGTCTCTCGTGGCGGCAGCGACCCTTGGCGCAATTTCTCCGCGAGCGATTCTCCCGCTAAATACTCCATCACCAGAAAGTCCACACCGTCCTGGTGGCCCACGTCATGCAGGGTGCAGATTCGCGCATGGTTCAGCGAGGAAATCGCGCGCGCCTCGCGCTCAAATCGATCCCGCAACTCCGGGCTGGACGAGAACCGAGCCGGCAACACCTTGATGGCCACATCGCGCCCCAGCCTTGTATCCTTCGCGCGATACACCTCGCCCATTCCGCCTGCGCCGAGTGGCGCCATAATTTCGTACGGTCCTAACCTTGTTCCCGCTGTCAGAGTCATGTTGCGGGATTATACCCAGCTTTCCAGGTTTCGGGCGGCTGGCTCGCCCAGCTCGCAAAGTTCGCAACCAAGTCAGGATGAACGCAAAAAGGGCGGTCCGCGTCGCGGGACCCCCCTTTAGGGTGCACACGTGCTGCGATGCTGTGCGCTGGAACGGGCAGTTTGGCCTGAATTATTCGCGGGCCGGGTAGCGAACCCCTTCGCCCCTCATGATGGCTTCGGAATTCAAGCGGGACTAAAGGATCGCGCGCACGACGCCGCCGTCTACGCGGAGGGCGGAGCCGGTGGTGGCCGAGGCCAGCGGACTGGCTAGATATACGATCATGTTGGCGACTTCTGCGACGGTTTCGAATCTCTTCAGCAGAGACGCGGGTCGAACGGATTTGAAAAATTCCGCTTCGAAGGCTGCGGAGTCACCGCCCGCTCCCATTTGCGCGATAAAAGTTTCCACTCCTTCGGAGCGGGTAGGCCCTGCCAGAACGCTATTCACGGTGATCCCAGTCGCTGCGACGGCTTCGGCAATACCCCGCGCCACGGCAACTTGCGCCGTCTTGGTCATGCCGTAGTGAACCATCTCGACGGGAGTCTGCACGGCAGACTCGGAGGAGACGAACAGAATTCGTCCCCAATTCTTCTCGCGCATCCCCGAAAGATAATGGCGCGAAAGCCGCACACCGCTCATCACATTGGCCTCGAAGAAACGGAACCAATCCTCATCCGGAATCTGTTCGAAGGGCTTCGGTTCGAAAATCCCCATGTTGTTGACGAGAACATCGACTCTGGGAAGTGACTTGGTCAGTTTCGCGCAACCTGCTGCGTTCGAAACGTCGCTCGCTATGCCCGACACATCCGCCTTGGGATGCGCTTTGCGGATTTTAGCGATGGCGGCATCCACGCGCTCCGGCGTTCTGCCGTTCACGATGACCGACGCGCCTTCGGCCGCGAATGCGGTAGCCGTCGCGAAACCGATCCCGGCAGTGGAGCCCGTTACCAATACTTTTTTGCCCGCGAGTTGCAGATCCATGAGCGCTTCCTTCCATCGGCAGCACGCAGCGCTTCCGCTACGATTTATTTTCAACACAGCAGCTGCCCTGCTTCGCAAGATAGCACATCCCGGAATGGGATATGCAGGGTTGGCTCGCAGGCCAGATTCGAACGAGCGGGCCTTCAGTTAACAGGTTCGATTTCAAATCCATAAGTCATTTTTCAACCGATGCTGAGAGTTCTTGCGAAGATTAATCGAGCTCAGATTATGGGGAGAGACGGCCGTGCGAAGTGCTCAGGGATGGGGACGATTTCAGGTACGCGATAGCGCGGAGCTCGCTTCGCGGTAAAGTTTGTGCTCCCGTATGCGCTCCGGGAAGTTCCCCATAGGGAGCAGCGGATACTGCAAGGCTTTGCCGAAAAGACGCCGGCCCAGGAAAGCCAGCGCAGTGCGAATTGGTTACATCCCAATCAGAAGCTTTTGCGCTCAGGTTTGGACTTCAGCCGGTCGTTTCACGCGAAGCGACGTTTGCTTGAGGGGCGGTCTCGCCTCGCGGGACCGCCCCTTTTGTTTGAGCGTGCTGCGATGCTGGGCCCTAGAAGCTGAACTGCAGTTTGGCCTGAATTATTCGCGGCGATGCATTGGCACCCAATCCCGATCCGAACGCCGTGGTCGGCGGATTGACGGTGGCCACGACGCTGCCGAAGAAGTTCGGGTTGCTGACGTCCGCGACCGGAGCTTGGAAATTGGGGTGGTTAAATATGTTGTAGAACTGCGCCCCGAATCCAATTTGCCCTTTCTCCCAGCCCGGAATTTTGGTCTGCTTCATGAGCGTGAAATCACTGTTGAAGTAGTCGGGACCGCGGAGCTGGTTACGCGTTACGTTGCCGAAGCCCGACGGCGACGTGCTGAAGTCATTTGGGTTGAGACAGATCTTTCGTTGCGGTTGACCCGCCGGGCAAGTGACGTACACATTGGTCGAGGAGACCTGGTTTGCGAATATCGTACCGGGATAGTCCTGGCCTAGCAGAGCTCCGCTGGTGCTGAGGTCAACTGGCGTGAAGGGCAATCCGCTGCGGGCGAACACAGTTCCGGAAACCTGCCATCCATCGGTAAGCGGGCGCCAGCCATGATCGCGGAGCAATCTGCGAATCGGCAAAGTCCAGACGTAGTTGGCGCTGAGGTAGTGCCGCACGTCATAGTCGGCATTGCCGTAATTGAATTCGCGAGGATTGAACGGATTCTCCGGAAACGAGATGGCGCTATTGGTGGCTCCGAACGCGGCGCTAACGAACGGCACGCCGGGATTTCCACCGTTGGAGTAGTCGTCGAGCGCGTGGCTATAAACATAATTAACTTGGACGACGCCGCTGCCCCAGCGACGCGTGAAAGTCATCGCCAAACCGTTGTAGTTGGAAACGCCGCCCGAAATAGTTTGTGTGACAGTCCCGAAACGCTGGTCGAGTGGCGTGACTGGCAAACCGTTGAAGCCATTCAAGAATCCCTGGGTGCCGAGCGGTACGGCTGCATTCAAGCCATTGTCAAAGAACAACTCGTGGACGCCGTGATTGCCGACATACTCGATGTCCAACGACATGTTCTGGCCAAAACTGCGTTCCACTTCCAGGCTCCACTTTTGGTATTGGGGATTGAGCGGTTTTTGCGACGCTGAAAACAATGCTGGTGGAGAAAATCCCGGAACCGAAGCAGCGATTTCGGGGAACGTAGCGCCGTTGCTGAAACCCGCAAGGAACGCGGCGTTGGAGGCGGCGGTTGCGGTGAAGAGGTTGTTGACTTCGCCGGGAGCGAGGTTCGGCGTAGCCAGGGACGAATTGATTGAAAACGCGTTGAACGCCGGAGCATTCTGGGCGAAGTTGTCCACTACGATGCCCGGAAAGGCGTCGTAGAAGATGCCAATGCCGCCGCGAATCACAGTTTCCCCGTGCATGCCAAAGATATGCGGGGTGTAGGCAAAACCAAAGCGCGGTTGTGGGGCGACGGTGGTTAGGTAAGGCAACGCTTGTCTTCGTCCGGTTTGGATCGCGGCATTGTAGGGAGTGTCCACATCGTGATCGAGCGAGAGGAATGGGCTGAATTGGAGCTGCGAAGCAATTTATCGTGCAGATGGGATTGGAATTATGTTCCAGGCGCAGCGCCAGAGTAAGGCGTCAAATTGCTCTTTATCTTCCAGTCGTCCTCCACGTACCCGCCTAGATTGTAAAGCGCGGCGGGAAATTTCGTGGATTGGGTGAAGGCCTGCGCAAGGTTGCTGACGCCTCCGATGGCTCCAGAATCAAGACCTCCGAAGAAGAATGCACCCAAGTTGGAAGGCGTGACGACTCCGTCAGTGAACAAGCCGAGATCGAAATCAGTGACGTCGTTGCGGCGGAACTTCAGACCAATCTTGAGCGTGTGCGCGCCGATCGTTTTGGAGAAGTCGTCGGCCAGTTGATATTGCGTGACGTTTCGTCCTTGCGGCAAGTTATTGCCCAAGCCGAAAAATCCGCCGAGCGTCTGAAAGGCTCCGTTGCCAAAATTCAGAAGCGTGGGGAACTCAGCGAGAGTGGCGGTGCGATCGACATTGTTAAACACGGCTGAATACCACTGACCGGAGGCGATGAACTGATTGACTGCGCTGCCGGCGAACGCGTGGGTCCATTGATACTGTCCTTGATATTCGGGTTGATCGCTTTGCGCGTTGAAGATGGGATTGATCGGATCGGTAACCGAGGCTTGCAAGCCGTGTTCTTTTTGGATGCGCGTGAACATTCGATCGTTGTTTCCGATATTCCAATCGACGCGGCCGGCGACCAGCCAATCGTGCGTCATATTGCTCGCCACTGAAGTGAGTTGATTGGCGCAGGGCGTTCCTGGCGTCGTTGGAGTTCCCGCAAAATGTGTGGTTCCCATGGCTGCGTCAATATCCGCCACCGAAGCGTCGCATCCCCCGCCCAGCAGCGTGCCAGTCTGGGGGTTCACGGTTGTGGATGGCACAGCCGGCGTTCCGGGCCCGCCCGGGGTTCCGCCATAGAGCGAAAATATATTGTTGTAGAACGCGCCGGTGGGAGAGGAGGCGCCATAGGCTGAGTTAATGAAAGCCTGAGTCGCAGCGGCAAACTGCGGGCTGGGAATCGAAATGGTGCTGCCGCCCGCCGGAATAAAGAGATACAAACCCTCGGTGTTGAAATATCCGAAGACCTTGTTCTTCACAATCGGTCCGCCGATATCGGCGCCCCATTGATTGGCGTTCACGAACGAACGCGGAAGCCCGCCGGCATTGTTGAACCAGCTGTTCGCATTGAGCGCGCGACCGTTCCAATAGTAGGTGTCCTTGCCGTGCCACTGGTTGGTGCCGCTCTTGGTGACGAATGCCACGTTTGCGCCGGCCAGCGTTCCGTATTCCCCGGAATAGCCGTTGGTGGTCACGGATACTTCCTGCACTTCGTTGTTTCCGAGTGTGAGGTTCGTCGCGCCGGAGTTGTTAAGGCTGAGGAACGGATCGTTGTCGTCCATGCCGTTCAGCGTAAAAAGGTTGGCGGTTGCGGAAATTCCGAAGCTCGAAAAATTGCCGAGGCCGCCGCCTGCGGTGTTGGAGACGGAACCGGCTGCCAATTGCGCGTTAAACGTGATGTCGTTTCCGGAATTCGGCATCTCTTGAATTTGTTTTTCGGACAAGGTGCTGGATACGTTTCCGTTCTCGGAATCAACCAGCGGAGCTTGTTCGGAGACTGTCACCGTCGTGCTCGCTGAACCCACCGACAGATGTACATCTGCCGTGGCGATTTGACCCAGATTGATTTCCACCACTTGCTGCGACGACTGAAATCCCGCCGCGGTGACGGACACGGTGTAGCTGCCGGGAGCCAGCAAAAAGAAGCGATAGACGCCGTCTTTGTTTGTGGTGAGGTCTTGCGAACCGCCGCGATCGTTGCTTTTCAGAACGACCTTCGCGGCAGGAACGACGGCGCCGCTCGCGTCGGTAACCACGCCGGCAAGGTCGCCGGTGGTCTGGGTTTGCGCAGCCAGTCCGGAGCAAGTCAGCAACAGGGCCCAAAGCACGGCCAATAGCGTCACGACGCGGTGGAGATGCTTTAATCTCATCTTCGTAGCTCCTGTGTCAGCGTGATTTTGGGCGAGGGCATCCACGTAAATCCGCATGCGCGCGGCATTTCGTAGAAACACATTCGTCCCAGTGCCCGGCGCAGGAATTGCAACGAAACAGCCAATTTGGATTGTTTTTATACGATTGAAAACAAGGAGGTTAAGTCACGATCTTACGTGAAAAAGTACGTGAACTTTCCCAGTTCTCGGATGTAAACCGAAGCGTATATAAGGCGTTTCGCATTCGCACCCTGTTGAAATACGGACGGGACGGTGGCTCACCCTTCCACACGACCCATTCGAGCGCGGTTGGGTTTCCGGGTGGCGCTCTCCTCGGTTTTTGCAGGGAGCGGGTTTAGAGGCGGCCTTGTCCAAGACGCCCATTGAACGCCTACTTCGACTCCCGGTCCGGCAAGAACCGGCGCTACCTACCTTTCGATCTCGCGCCGCGGGATGTCAGGATGGAATGCTCCCGCGCTGCGAGAGCGATTCACGGATGTTTTCAGTCGGCGGGGACGGCGCGGGATTTGGCCCAGGCTCTTATGGATTGGATGTCTTCGGCGCGGGTGACGCTCAGGGGTTGGGTGTTGCGAACTTCGGCCAGGAGGATTTCGGTGGAGAGTTGTTGTTTTTGGTTGAATGCGGTGTAGAGGCCGGCGGCGATGGCTTGCTCGATTTCGGCGCCGGAGAAGCCGTCGGTAGCGGCGGCGAGTTTTTGCAGATCGAATGTGGCGGCATCGCGGCCGCGTTTTTTAATGTGAATGGCGAAGAGAGCGGCGCGCACTTCCGCGTCCGGCAAATCCACGAAGAAAATTTCATCGAAGCGGCCCTTTGCGGAGCATCTCGGGCGGCAGACTGGAAATATTGTTGGAAGTCGCAGCGAGGAAGACGTTGCTCGTGATGGTCTTGCATCCAAGTGAGAAGAGTGGCCAGCAGACGCTGGGAAAGGCCCGCGTCCGCGTCACCGCTGGAACCCGCGGAGGCAAAGGCTTTTTCGATTTCGTCAATCCACATCACGACGGGCGCGAGTTTCTGCGCGAGCTCGAGCGCTTTGTGCAGGCGTTTTTCGCTTTCGCCGACGTACTTATCGTAAAGCGAGCCAGCGTCGAGGCGCACGAGTTCGATGCCCCACTCTCCGGCGATGGCGCGCGCGGCCATGCTCTTGCCGCATCCTTGCACGCCGGTAATCAGTACGCCTTTCGGCGGCACGAGGCCGAAGCGCTGACCTTCCGGAGTCAACGCACTGCGGCGTTTATCAACCCACTCGCGCAAACGCTTGAGTCCCGCGACATCGGTGAACGTGGTGTCGCGGCGAACTCGGTTCCAGGACACCGTCGGCCTGGAGTGCGGCACGTTTGGCGTCCAGCACCGCATCGAGAAGCGCGGCATCGGCTTAGCCGCGCGCGAGCAAGCAGCGGCGAAGAGTTCGCGTGGCTTCATCTTTCGTCAAGCCAACCAGATTTTGCGCGAGCTGCGCGATGGCGGGAGCGTCCAGGGTCATGAGGACGCGACGATCGCGGCTGGTCTCGGTCAAAACCTGATTCACGCAGTGGGCAAGTTCTGTGGCGTCGGGCAAGCCCAAATTAAAGGGAACTGAATCACCTTTCAGTTCGGGCGGCAATTCGATGGAGGCTGCGGCGATGACGATGGAACGGCGCGCGGTGCGGAACTTGTCCGCGAGATCGCGGAGGCGGCGGCTGATGCGGTCGTTGTCGCAATAGCGCGCAAAATCGCGGAGCAGAAAGATGGCGTCATCTTCGATGAGCGCGATATTGGCGAGCGCTTGTTCGGGCTGGTCGGTGCCGTAGAGCGGCGCGCCGGTGAGTTTGCGAGAGGCCGGTGGTGACGCTCCAACGGTAGAGGGGCACGACGAGCTGGACGGCGATGGAGCGCAGCAGGCCTTCGAGGCGTTCTTCTTCCGTGGTTTCGACGGTGATGATGGGATTGAGTGAATTGATGAGGAGAAGCAATTCGTCGCGCTTGGCGTTCTGGCCGACTGGCGCGGCGGCACTTTGGCTTTTGAGATTGTCGGGCAAACGCAGGACCTCGATGAATTAACGGCTGTGCACGATACGAAAAGATGAACGACGGACGACCTATCGAAGAGTATCAAAGTTGAAAGCGGCGTGCGGTTGGATTTCCGGCGCGCAACTCCAGTTCAGTAACGGCCAACAGCACGAGTACAGACAAGATTGCATTTGCTACGAAGGCGAGTTTCGGGTTTAGGCGACGTGAGCTGTTGCGGCGTTCTTGCTAGGTTCGGCGGATGATTCCGGGACGCGGAGATTGCGTTTGGCCCATTCGTTCAGGACGTAGAGGCTCCAGGGGCGCGACCAAGTGGTGCGGCCGCGGAGGAAATCTTTCCAGACGGCTTGGGCGAAGCGGCCATCGAGGCGGGATTCCAGTGCGGGCGACCAATCACCTAATTGGACTGCGACGCGTTCACCTAATTTTCCACGCAACCAGGTTTCCCACGGGAAATGTGAAAGTGCGTTTGGTCTGTTTGACAATTTCGTCGGGCAGCAAATCTTTCATGGCCTCGAAGAGCAATGCTTTCGGGCGCGCAGGATTGCGCTTCAGCGCTTCGGGGAGTTCGAGAACATATTCCACGAGCGGGGCGTCGAGGAAAGGCACGCGGACTTCGAGAGAGTGATGCATGCTCATGGCGTCGGTGTCGCGCAACAGAGTATTGACGAGGTACGAGCGCAGTTCGAGCCAGGAGACGCGCGTGAAAGCGGTCCATCGGGCGCGATTGGCGCGTGGCTTCGCTAAGCCAGCGCGACCAGAGCATGGCGTCCCACACGGCGGAGTCGTCACCCAGGCGATTGACGACGGTTTGCGGCGTGAAAAGCGCGCGCGTGAAAAAATATGGCGACGGAAGCAAATCGGGATCGAGCCACGCGGAAAAGGCTTTGCGAAATGCGTCGGGCGAACCGCGATAGACTTTTGAGCGCTTGATGCCGGAGGTGGCAAGTTCGCGAGCCAGCTTGGGCAAGAAGCGAGCCATGGTGCTGAGGCGCGTTACTTGCGCGGTGGCGCGAAAAGAACTGTACCCGCCGAAAAGTTCATCGCTGCCGAGGCCGGAGAGCGCGACTTTCAATCCTGCCTGACGCGCCGCCCAGGAAACAAAATAGGTGTTGATGCCATCCATGCTGGGCTGATCGAAGGAGCTCGACGGCTTCATCGAGGCGCGCCTCCATTTCGGAGCTGGAAAGGGTCATCTCGCGATGGTCGGTCCCCAGGCGCTGCGCGGTGTTGCGCGCGATTTGGGCTTCGCTGAATTCGGCGTCGGGGAATGCGACGGTAAAAGTATGAATGCCTTTTTGCACGTGGCTGGCGAGCGCGGCGATGGCGGTGGAATCCAGGCCGCCGCTGAGAAACACGCCGACGGGAACGTCCGCGACGAGATGGCTGCGGACGGAATCTTCCAGCAGCGAACGAACGGTGGTGGCGGCGGAGGAAAAATCCTCCTGGTAGGCAGTTCCGGTTTCGGCTTCCTCGTCCTGATAAAATTCCTTGACGAAATCCCAGTAGAGTTTTGGCTCGGGGACGCGGCGCGGGTCGTTCGCGCGGATTTTTACGAAATGTCCTGGCGGCAGGGAGAGGACGCCTTCGATCATCGTCATCGGTTCGCAGACGGAACCAAACAACAAGTACGAAGGAATCGCGGCAGCGGAAAGCTGCGGAGAAATGCAGCCGCTGGCTAGAAGCGCGCGCACTTCGGAGGCAAACAGCAGGCCTCCGCCGCCCATTGCGTAATAGAGCGGCTTGATGCCCAAAGGATCGCGCGCAAGAAACACGGAAGCTGCCGGCGCCGCCGCGGCCCTGCGGCATTTCGACGATGGCGAGCGCGAACATGCCGCGCAGTCTGGCGGCGGATTGTTCCCCCCATTGTTCGTAGGCGTGGACGATTACTTCGGTATCGGAGCGGGTGAGGAAAATGTGGCCCTTGGATTCGAGTTCCTTGCGCAATTCGCGGAAATTGTAAATTTCTCCGTTGAAGACGACGGCGAGCGTGCCGGTTTCGTTCCAGATGGGCTGAGAGCCGCCGGGAAGATCGATGATGCTGAGGCGCCGCGCGCCAACGACAACGGGCGGGGCGGCGAGAAAACCTTCTTCATCGGGACCGCGATGAACGATCGCATTGAGCATGCGGCGGACTACGGCCTCGCCATTCTGCTTCGAGTCCAATCCGATAACACCACAAATTCCGCACACGGAAGTAATTCCCCTTTCGGTCCAGGTTTCAATAACTCGAAGTGCTTCCGGTCGACGAAGACATCGACGCAAACGGGGCTGAGAGCTGAGAGTATATCCCGAAGTAACCAGGAATCTAACGACCTCAGTTCGTCGCGCGTCGAACAATGCTCCTGTGAAATCATCAATTCCATATTTCCGCACGTCCGTGCGTATTGTCGAGTCCCGAAATCGCGTCCGCGTCGGTCCGCATCGCCTCCGAGAAATTCGTGCTCGCGTATCTTACGTGCAATCGGCATTCCGGCATCCTGTTTTGGATGGGAAGCGAGCAAAGTCCTCGAGTGAGCAGCGGTAATTGCCGTCTCTTTCTTGCGACTCTTCGTCGTTTCCGGTGACGCGGCAACGGGTCGATTCGGGACGATGACACCACGAGAAAAGGGCGGGCGCCCTGTGTGGCTGGTGGGAGCTGTAGTAAGTTTAGGACGCCGATTCATTTTCGCTGGCAAGGTCAACTTGTGTTCTATGTCCCATCGGTCGGGTACCGTGAAATTGATTGGGATTTCGTCGTGATCTTTGAAGGTATCCGGAGGGCGCGATCCGACGGCCAATTTGAGGCCCGCGCGAATATCTCCACGAGACAAGACACAATTGATGCTGCGATGGTTCAGTATTTCTTCGCGGAAGAATCTCTCAGAATCGCTGGGCAAATTGCAGTTCCCAGGGCGCTTCCTGATCGCTCGGGTGATAATCCACGCCTATAAAAGTTTTTGCTGAGTTGTAAGGGAGTGTTTTGGGTTTTTCTATCTACCGAGCCGGCTCGTCGAAACCACCCGTCACGTTGTGGCCATCAGGTTTCGCAATCGGCACAAGTTGTAGGCGGCTCCCGTGAAAGTAAACAGCCATCCCACCTTGTCGATTCCTCGCAACTTCACTTTCTTTAGCATCCCCACCATCTTCATCCACCCGAACGATTGCTCCACTCGTTTTCTCTTCCGCTGACTCACCTCGTACCCCCCATGCCGTGTGGTCCGCTCGTCTATCGTGCTCCTGCGATTGCTCGTATTCTGCGCCACATGCGGGGTGATGTTCATCCCCCGAAGTTCCCTTACGAATTCCTGCGTGTCGTAGGCCTTGTCCCCTCCCATGGTTACTCGCTTTCCTGGCGGCAGAGCTTGGGCCATCAGCAGCGCCGCATCCCTCTCCGCTCTTCCGTGCGCCTCGCTCAGAAAGGTCTGCAGCAAGAGTCCGTTGCGGTTTTCCATCAATACATGCCCCATATAACTCAGCTTCGCCTGGCTTCCTCGGGACTTCGTCCACAGTCGGGCATCGGGATCGGTGCTCGATTCATGGGTCTGGTTCTTTCGCTTCTCCCCTTTAAAATCGACCTCTCCTCCCGGTCCGGGGGGCTGGCCCGTTCCGTCCTTGGGCCGGAAACTCTTGTGGCTGGCCCAGGCCTCAATTAGCGTTCCATCCACCGTGAAATGTTCATCGGACATAAACGGCTTGGCCCGTTCCACCACCCGCTGGAAAAACGACTCCGCGACCTCTTCCTTCAGCAACCGCTCCCGATTCTTGCTGTACACCGCGTGATTCCACACCACCTCGTCCATCTCCATTCCTACAAACCAGCGGAACAGCAGGTTGTACTGCAGTTGCTCGATCAACATTCGTTCGCTGCGCACCGAGTAGAAGATCTGTAACAGCAGGGACCGAAACAGCCGTTCTGGTGCGATCGATGGGCGCCCCACTTCCGAGTACAACTTCGCAATAATGATGTCGGCTTCTTTCTTCCGAGCCAATGGTCTTCGACAAACCACAGTGTACTCGGGTCTAAGGAGCCGGCGTTGTTATGCAATCATTAGAATATCAGTTCACATTTCCGATCACGGCGTTTATCAGGGGCTGAACCTGCGCTGCGTTGAACCGCCTTGGCACCTGCGGTATGCTCCGCGCCTGAATTGACTTTGGTTCTGCACCCGAGTGTCGACAAGGACCCCGGACTGAGTGGAATGGATCGCGTTCACCTATCGCCGGAGCGCCGCCTAACGCTGTTCGGACTGATGTCCGTCGCGTTTTTCACAACGTGCGGCGGGCCGTTCGGACTCGAGCCGCTGCCAGCTGCGGTCGGACCCGGCTGGGCGGTGATATTGATTCTTATCGCGCCGTTTCTTTGGAGCCTGCCGATGGCGCTGATGGTGGCAGAACTTTCGACGCTGATGCCGGAGGAGGGTGGTTACTACATCTGGGTCCGTGAAACGATGGGCCAGTTCTGGGGAGTGCAAGAGGCGTGGTGGACGATGGGATATTCGATCGGGTTGATGGCGAGCTTTCCGGTCCTATTCGTGAGCTACGTTTCTTTCTTTATTCCATGGCTTGCGCCCGGCGCGGCCGTGTCGCACCCAGGTCTGCTGGCGCTTATTCGATGGGCGATGGCGGCGCTGTTCATCTCGTCAGCGATGGCAGTGAATTTACGCGGCGCTCGCGATGTGGGCCAATCGTCAAAGATTGGCGCCGGTTTTGTGCTGGCTACATTCGCGCTGATGGTCATCACGTGGCTGGCGCGTGGTCCTTCGGCGCACGCCGTGATGGGCATCGTTACGCGCGACCTCACCGCGCGCAACCCCAGTGCGTTGCTTCTGGGCTTGTCGATAATTTCGTTCAACTTTTCGGGATGGGACAATGTTTCAACCTTCGCAGCGGAAGTTGACCGGCCACAACGCAACTACCCGCTCGCGCTGGGAGGAGCGCTGTTGGCGCTGGTGCTCTGTTATCTGCTTCCTATGCTCGCGGGCTTGAGCGTCACCACCAGTCCAGAGATATGGAATACGGATGCAGGATGGCCTGTGCTTTCGCGATTGATCGGGGGTCCGTGGTTAGGCGCGTTGGTGGCTGCTGCGGGAGTTGTTTCGATGTGGGCGCTATTCAATGCGCAACTGCTCTACGTCTCACGCCTGCCTTTCGTGATGGCGCGCGATGGCTGGCTGCCGCGACTGATTTCGCAGGTTTCGCCAGACACCGGAGTTCCAAGGGTAGCTATTCTGATTTTTTGCGGAATCACGGCGGTATTTGCGGCGCTTCCATTCGGAAGCTTGGCCGTGATTACCTGCTTGCTCTACACGCCAGCATTGGTGTTGGAGTTTTTCGCGCTGATTCTTCTGCGCGTACGCCGTCCGAACGCTCCGCGTTCCTTCTGTATTCCCGGTGGAAGGTGGGGAATGACGGGGGTGTGCGTCACTTTTTTCGCAGGCGCATTCCTGGTGGTAGCAGCAACGATGCGCGAATGGAGAGCCTATCCCGGTCAGCTTCTTGTGGTCGCATTCGTCGTATCGAGCGGAGTTGCACTGTATCTAGTCCGACGCCACGAAGCGCTAACTTCAAGTGTAGAGGGACCTCGTTGAAGGAGACGACTTCTGCAGCATCGGCTATCACGAGATTCTACGCTATCGACCTTACGGGCCTTCAGACTTTCACCTCTGAGAGTTGCAATCGACCAGTGTCAGCGAAGTTTTCTAATCGCAGACTGCTACTATTTTTCACCGAGCTGTCAGCAAATCTCTTTTTGGATCAGGAAGCCGGCCTCAGCTTTCGCGCGGCGGCAACTCGGGCTTTCCCCAGTCCCAGCTGCACTAATTTTCGCCGGTAGAACCGCTGCAATTCCGGATCCCGCGCACCGCGTGTGCCGCCGCCTCACACCAGAGAAAGCGCAACAGCGGATTCCCTTGCTTGCTCAAACCTCCTATCCGCTGTCTCCCCCCGCTGGAGTTTTCCCTGGGAATGGTCCCGATATAGCTGGCCAGAGCCTTGCCGTCGCGAAACCGTTTCGGATCGCTCAGAAAGACATCGGTCGCCAGGGCCGTGATCGGTCCTACACCGGGATGAGTCATCAGCATCCCGGCGGCGGGTCGTTGGCGTGCTTGCTCGAGGACTTGCTTGTCCAGTTGTTCGATCTCCGCTTCGAACTTGGCGTACATTGCTTGCAACTCACTGCGCCGATGAGCGGTAGGTGTTGCCAGTGGTAGCGACGCGATAGCCCGTTGTCCGCTTTCGCTCCACAGCGAACTCCCTCGCCTTGAACCATTCGCCAAATGACAAGCGCGCTTTCACACTTTTGCTCCGCGATTCCCATGCACCAAAGTTCCTCCCGCTGGGCCTCTTCGTCAAGCCGGTCCTCGCTGCTCACTTCAACCGGCAAGGGCGGTGCTGTTTCGGCAACGACGCCGAATTCGTGCGTGACGATGGGGTAAGGGGCAATGTCCTGGTAGACGTCGACGACCGTCCAGAGTCCACGACGATCAGAGCTAGGAGCTTGTCACTGCGGTTGCGATTATCACGGTGTAACGAGGAGGAGCGTCGAGCTGCAACGGAATATCGCAAAATCCACGGTCACGACGGCTTTCAGATCGCCCGTGGGCGCGCCCTGTGGGCAATTGGGGGCTTGTTTACTGGAATGACGTTCCCGATGTGCAGGAAGCCGCAGTTGGGGGATTTTTTGGTGTCCTGAGTGTACAGCTCGAGATTTCAAGGGGCCATGCACAAAATGAGCGATTTCTTGGCTTCTCAGATGGAAAAGCTACAGTGGAGGGGCATAGACTTGCGTTCAGCCTAGGATTCACCTGGTTCTGGTGAGCGTCTTTAATTTCTAGTGGACTACATTCCCGCACCGTCTTGCCGGCAGCAGAGGAGAATCAAGTCTGCCCGGCTTCTCACACCGAATTTCGCGAACAAATTGGAGACGTGAAATTTAACGGTGCGCTCGGAGATGTGCAGTCGATCCGCCACCTCCTTATTTGCTAGTTTCTCGCGCAGGCCAACAAGCACTTCCTGTTCTCGCCGGCTCAGCTCGGTCGGAGAATTCATACGCATGTGTTGCGGTTGCGCAGCGCCCAGAATGAAATCTACGAAGCGCGATAGCATCTGGCGAGGCACCCAGAAACCACCCGACGCTACCCGACGAAGCGCGTTGGGGAGTTGCTCGCGCGCATCCGTGTAATTCAGGATTCCCTTTATACCCTGACGGAGGAGCGTGAAGCTTTCGGCTTCGTTCAAATTGTCGCCAACCACGAGCAAACCCGCGCCGGAATTATGTTCAAGGATATTGCCCAGGAGCGCCGCCGTGGCCTGTCGCTGCGCGTATGCGTCGATGACGTAGACGCTTGCGCGAGGAACCTCGAGGTATCGCAGATCGGGAGCAAGCATGGGCTCAAGCTGCCGGGCGACGATCTGGAAGCCCGAGTCCGAAAGGAAACGGCGGAACCCGTCGATGAACATCGGGTGCGGTGATAGGAGGCAAACCTTCAGGCTCGATTTCGCGCATACTCTTGCCATCGCAAGTCAGGCTAGTGCAATTAATATGCAGAGGCAAGGAAGACGGAGCGGTGATTTCATACCAGTCACGGGTGGGGAAGGGTAGGGCAGGCGCTATGAATCTGCTCAGAGACATTTTCAATTCGCAGCTGGGAGCCACTTCTCCAAAATGGGCAGCTGGTTGGGCTCAATGCTCGTGAAAGCGATACTGATCCCGGTGTCGGGAATGACAGATAGGACGCAACCGCACGCGGTGAATGTAGTATTTCTTGGAGAGATTCTGATCCGAAGCTCCGTGCCTGCCGGCGCGGAATCCCGCGTATCAATGAAGCATCCGCTGACACTGAGTTCACTGGTTTGGGAGGAACGCTTCGCATCAGAGGACATATTCGTCACTTCGGTCTCGGCAAGGAACAGATACCGTGGTTCACGGCGGCGTTCACGATTCATTTCTATCACTTTGCCTCGCGGCGCTAAAACACGCTCGCACAAAAAAGCCAGTACTTCAGTGTTGGGCTGTGGGGCTCACGCGCAGTTAGGAGCACGACGCGAAGTTGGACTGATGTAGTCGCGCTCAGGTCTCCGGGCCATCGGGATGCGGCTGTATCGAGCGGCGTACTAGCCGTAGTAGAACGCGGAAGCGGAGTTCTTGGATAACGCGCAGTTGCGAGACGACTTTTCACATTTTCGGCAAGAACTTGTTGAATCAATTGAGAAAAACTCCCTACTCGAACAGCATAGGCAACTCATACGCTTTAGATCTGGGCGCTTACGAGAAAGTGCTGGCGAGACTCCCGTGGCCATTCGATTGCGGACGCATTGCTGCGGGCTACACAGACAACCCTACCGATTCGCCTGAACCGTAGGTTGGCTGGAAGACCAACCAGCCGAGTAGCCCGTCCACTTAGAGAATTGTGCTCAGAGACACGCGCGAAACCTCTGCAGCAAATTTGCCCTGACACGGCGCCGTGTCCTACAAGTGTCATGCTGTTTTGCGCGCGAACTTGCGTTGCAGCGCGCGCTAAATTGTAAGAATCAATTCACCAATGCCAGAAAAATTCCAGCCAGACCAGAACTGCTGCGAGCCACAGAGTGAAGACAAGATTGACCGACCATCCGAGCCAAAAGGCATACTTGAAATACAGCGTTGATATCGATGCAAACACAAGCACCGGCAATTCAACAGCGAGCACGATCAGATAAAATCGTCGATCGGACTCGAGTGCCGCCTGACCGATCTTTGCGTCGGGATGTATCAGCTCAAACACGGTGAGCGCAAGTACGATGGACGCGCCTGCCACAAGCGCCGATGAAGCCTTGTGGTAGCGACGTAGTAGCGGTGCCACCCACATGAGAGCGATACCGAATGCAAAGATGAATGCCACGACGCACTCTCCCGTCGCCCACCTGCTGCAGTTTCCGCCCAAGCCTTGACTTCGCCGAAAACAAGAGTAGCTTGCAGGTGCGGGTGCCCGTAGCAATAAAAACGTCGAACGAAGTGTAAGAACAAAACGGGAGAAACGGAAATGGGTGACAATGAACGAGTGTTACTCTCAGTCAGCAACGAAGCGTGGCGAAACTTTATGGATTATGTCGGCGCCAACTGTTTCTCGGCGCAACTACCTCCTGCCGTGCGCGCGCTAATCGCGGAACTGGTTCTACTCGCCGCGAGTAGCAAAGACAAGGCAATGCGCGCCGGAGCGTAAAAAGAAAAAACGGATCGAAGCCGCCAGCGAGCCGGATGTACAGGCAGCTATGCAAAGCAAAGTCGCCACAAAATCCGCAAATCGATGCGTGCTCGAAGTTTTGGTACGCTCTGTACAAGATTCCGAGGTGAGACCCTCGATACGCGTGATTTTCTGACTTCACGAAGCAACGGGCGATGTGGATTTCCGACCACTACTCAGATATCTCCCACGGACGTCATGCTTTAGGCACGATATTTGATCTTAAATTTGGGAATAACCTGAAAAGGGAGTATTCACCACTAAGGATGGCCCGTCGTTTCGACTCGGGCAGAGCGTCACAAATTTGCGGCAGAAATGAGCCTGTGTAGTTCCTGAGCGAGTGGTAACAAGTCCTGCGTGCAACGGTGCCCGTCACGAGGCCGTCCTAAGGAAGGGAATAAGCCATGCGACTCCTAAGTTCGTCGGGCGTTCTGGCTCTTATCCTCGTCACTTCCGCCCCCCAGTTAACCGAAGCTCCCGCTGGATTTGACAACAAAAGCAACGGCGTCACGGACGATACGACTCATCAGGCCGATCAAAAAACATTCGAGGAAGTCGAGCAGCTAGGCGATGGCCTGGGACCGCTCTATAACGCGCAATCCTGCCGCGAATGCCACCAGAATCCGGTTTCAGGTGCCGCCTCCCAGGTCACGGAGTTACGAGTCGGCCATCAAGGGCCGGACGGACACTTTCGCAATCCCGAAATCCCGATTGCTCATGGAGCCGAGGTCATCACCGGCCGGTCTCTAGTAAATGACCGCGCAATTTGCCCAAACGCTGCCTTTCCTAACAACGAGATTCAAGAGCGAGTCCCGGAGACAGAAACGATCCGGACGTTCCGACTTTCTCTGAATCTATTGGGCGATGGTTTCGTCGAGGCGGTCGCCGATCAAACGCTTATCGATCTCGCTCAGCAACAATGCAAATCTTCGCATCGGAAAATCTGCGGCCAGGTGCTAGAGGTCCCGATCGTCGAAGCGCCGGGACAGATGAGCGTAGGCCGATTCGGCTGGAAGGACCAGCATGCCAGCCTCTTATCGTTCTCTGCCGACGCGTACCTGAATGAGATGGGCATCACGAACCGCCTGCAACCGGATGAAGTCACCAAGCTCTGCAACACTGCTCCGGAGCCGAATGATACGCCGGGACCGGACGGCCTCTGCCGACATTGATCATTTCGCTCGGTTTATTCGAGCGACGAAAGCGCCAGCGCTTGATTCGAGCTCGCGAACAGCGCGGTTGCAAAGAAGGGCGCCGGCCTGTTTGACAAGATCGGCTGCGCGACATGCCACGTCGAATCCTTGACCACGGCTCCCGCCGGAACAAAAATCAATGGCGGAATTTTTACGATTCCCGCCGCGCTCGGATCAGTGACTTTTCATCCGTATGGAGACTTCTTGATGCATGACATCGGTACGGGCGACGGAATCCTGCAGGCGACGCGGGAGCACTACGGAAACAAAGTCTACCAATTGATGTCGGGTTATCTTGCGAAACAGGATTTCGAGAGCAGTCGAAACAAGATACGTACCGCGCCCTTGTGGGGAGTCCGTTTGCGTCCGCGACTGATGCACGACGGCGCGTCGTTGACGTTTCGCGACGCTATCGTGCGACACGGCGGCGAGGCCAGGCATGTAAGCGAACAATTTGAAAAATTGAAGAGCGAAGACCAAAAGGCCATCATCGAGTTCTTGCAGTCGCTGTAAACCCTGGAGGCTGGCGTGCTGGTCGAAAATTCCACTACACCGATACGCGAGAAGGGTGCGTGGAAGGCTCTGGCGATCGGCGACTCGCTCCGTCATGGCCTCGATACTCTGCAATCGACACCAGGGGGATTAACGGCGTAGCCGGACATCTGATTCCCACGTACTACTTGCAAACTGAATGAGGCCTCCCCAGGACACGGGATTGGTTTAAGGCGATCTCTCATGTAGATTGCTCGCGGAGGATCCATGAGCATATTGGCAGCAATCAGACGCGAACAGAAACAGGTGGAAAAGCAGTTAGTTAAGTTGCAGAGTGATTTGATTGCTTTGCAATCGGCCGCCAAGGCTCTGGGCAATACGGCAAGCTGAGACATCACTCGTGCGAAGAAGCACGTGTTGTCGGCCATGGGCAGAGCAAAGATCTCAAAAGCGATGAAAGAGCGCTGGGCTAAGGTCAGGACAGAGGCTAAGAAGGCTGCCGCCTAATCGGTCGGATCGGCTCAGCGCTTGTGGGACCGACGCGCTGGATCACTCCACAGTCGGGGCACATGAACGGAGCGCGGCCTGCGAACCCATGCGATCAACTCAGGATGCCTTACTCGCAACATACAAATATCTCAACAGCCGCCTTTCGCTCGTCAAGGTGTGAACGCAGGACAGAAACTTTTGTAGTCCGTCGAAGTTGGCTTTTCCTTCCGCCGCAATCAGCTCCTCTTGCCATTTCTCTCGCGCATCATGCCGCTTCTTCGCGATCCGAGCCGCGTTCTCAGTCTTGTCTGTGGAACGGATCTGGCAATACCCCGCTCGCTTCATCAGCCGCTCATTCTCTCCCGGCGGACTATAGACGTAAAAGCCGATCGAGCTGCGCGTGGCAATTTCTTCGTGGGAAATCATTCCCCCAATCACAAGAGCGTCACTGAACAGCATCTGCCCACCCGGCTTCAGTACGCGAAGCATTTCGGCCAGCACGTCGATTCTCCCTGGAATATGGCACAGAACGTCATTCGAGAACACGGCGTCAAAGGTCGCTTCGTGGAAGGAAAGATTCTTGGAAGCGTCACGCTGCTCGAAACGCGCCTGCGAAGCAAGACCCCCCGCCTGTGCAAGTTGGTGCGCATTGCGAATTCCGGATTCATTGGTGTCCAGCCCTACGATCTGGCAGCCCACCGTTCCCGCAAGGTACACTGCATATCCCCCCGAACCGCATCCGATCTCCAATACCGAGGAATCACGCCTCAAATCAAGCAGTTGCGGAATTTCCAGCGACTCCTCGGTTGTTACCCAACTGGTTTGGCCGAAGTCCTGGCCATAAGTCTCGATACGCACCTGTCGATAGGGATCCGACGCGTAATTCCCGTACGCATTGTTGTAGAGATCAAACATTCCCCCACCTAAATGGAACCGACAGATATCTGAATCCAACCAACTCTTGCATATGATGCGTCGCGGCCCAATCAGCTCTTTTCAAAGGGGTGCTACCGAGCGGGTGTGTCCAGCCAGTTTCTAATTTCTGCGGGATTGATTCCTCAGAATCAATCGCGAAAACTGCGTTTGGCCGGCGGCTGTTTTTTGCGTTGTTGGCGATGACAAGGCTGGATGAGTCTTTGGTTTCATCTTTCGGATCAGTCGTTGTGATGGCCCTGAAAGCCTCGTAGCTTTCCCCTGCCTTGAGCATCGCACATGCTGCGGGAACTGATGAGCGTAGCTTGAACCGGATACTAGTAGACTCGGCGTCAACGGCGCAGCCCCCGTTGACACGTTGAATCTTCGTGACATGGATAGTGAACGGGGCGCTCTGCGGGACTTGGAGCGAGACGCCTATAGACAGCCCCCAGTACGCGATTGCCAGTAAGAGAAATCTGCTCATGTTTCCTACGGCATTAACAGGTCCGATTTGTACTCGTCGCTGAAATTCACATCAGATGCCTGCAACCACCAATACTGGAACTGCGATGCAAAGGCCCAGAAAACAAATTTCGTGCAGGCCGCTAATCGCGCCAGTTTTTCTTTGTCCGTGGCCATGGCGCGGATCTTGGCCGACGTCGTCTATTGCAGCATAGGTTTATCGAGTGAAGGGTTGATGAGCAACAGTCTAGCCCTCTGCAGCCGCCGTCACGCGGACTTGGCGCGATATCTGGGCCATCCAGATTTTTGGAGTTCGCGTGCCGCGTGCTTAATGACCCGTAACGCCTCATTAGCGGCGTTCAAGGCGCTTAATTCTTCGCGGTGCCGGTCGCAGTTAAACAATTGCTGCTGACGATGAAAGATAGCAAGGTCCGCCTGCTGCACAAGCTGCGCCTGTTTGTCGCGGTCCCTTTCCTCAATAGCCTTTTGCAATATTTCCTTCCAGGATCCGAATTTGAGTTCAGACATACGAGCCTCAGACGGAACAATCGTGGCAAAGGTCTTGCCTTTCAATATTCGCATTTTCTCACTTAGGCCGCGTAATCGTCGAGTCCACAATCCAACTGCAATTCAGTCCCTACCAGCCCAACGCTGACCGCGCCAATCGTGACAACCGAGGTTTTCTCGAATGATTGATAATTGTTGAGCCAGTCTTTCACATCCGCGACCGGTCGAACTCGGATTGAGATCTTCCCGGTCTCGATAAAGCGGGCAAGCATCGGCAACAGACTCCTAAACTCAACTACTTCCTGTGTAGTCGCCCGACGAATCCATTCCTGGATTGCAACTGGCAGAAATGACAGGTCGTGCAACGGAAGTCCGTTACAAACATTTGACAATTCGGGTGTTGCCTGAAATATGTGCTTGAGAGAGTATCCCGCTACGGAGAGGCTGGCGCCTGTCGGGAAACCTTAAGACAATTTTAGGGCTGGGCACCGCTTGCGCCCCCCTCTCCCCTTCGCAACTCCCACCGAGTCACGCCACGCAAAAACTCCGACCGTGACGTGTGCTCAGTTAGAGGACATTACGCGCGCGCCGCCTTATCATGCCTCGAATGTTGGCATTCTTCGAGCCGGTACGTCCTGTCCGGATGTTCCCGAGAGTCTGTCTCGATATAGCGGTCCGCACCGAATCTAGTTTCAAAACAGCCGTGAAATTGTTTTGCTCTTGGTCCAAGCCGCGAGTCCCAACTAGAGACATCCCATTTTTCAGCCATGGCCCTTCCTCGCGCCGTCGCTGAACAATAATACTCCACTAAATGGACCATAGAAAGATATCGGGGCGCTTAGTCCGACTAACAGTTTGTTGAAAAACTCTTTCGGGTCGTCATTTCGAGGTGCGCTGCGACATGGAATCACTTTTTTTGTTGGCTTTTAGCGATGAGGAATTCCTTGCTGCGCTCGCAACGGCGATTTCAGAAGCCTTTTTCAACAAACTCCTAGTCAGCGATATAATCCGCCCAATGTCAGATGTAGTTCACATCTACGGAAGGTCTTACCAAACGTGTCCTGTGTGCGGTCGGAAGTGCGCATATGGCGGCGACACGAATGCTATTGCCGACGAACCTGTGATTCGGCCTTCTGATTGGGAAATTGAGCTCTATTGCCCCGAGCATGGACACTTCCAGGTATTTGCAAGGAGTCTGATTCAGCCGGAGTAGAGCGCTCCGGGAGCACATCTGCGTCGGATGATGACACTCGATGGCGACCGTCATCCGCCGCTTGAGTTCTACGATCTGGATGGGAGCATGATTGGCTCATAGAAAATCGCGCAACGGGTGGTCGCGGTCTATTTCAGATAAATCCTGGCCACTTCGTCGGCGATCTTTTCGGGCGTCGAATTGTCCGAATCGAGGTTTGTCATCACGATCACAGTTAGCCGGTCATCCAAATACCGCGACATGCTCATCGTAAAACCCTGCCAGGCCCCGTCGTGTGACACCGCGCGATGACCCTGTTTGCTTGCCAAGTCCCAGCCAAATCCGTACGGATACGTCTTACCACTTGTCAGTTTGGCCGGAGTCCACATCGCATCTAAACTCGATCTCTTGATCAGTTTGGTCGTGTATAGCGCCGAGTCCCACTTCGCTAGGTCCAGCACGTTCGTATATAACGCTCCGTCCGCCGTCGTATTCAGCGTCGGCGATACCCATTCCTGATTCTTCAGCTCGCCGTTTACCAGCCTGTAGCCGCTGCTGCGGTGCGGCACAATATCCGCTTCACTGATAATTCGTGTCGAGGTCATGCCCAGAGGCTTGAAGATCCGATCCTGCAGAAAATCTCCGTAAAACTTGCCCGTGACTCGATGAATAATCATTCCTAACAGCACATACCCGGTATTGCTGTAGCCCCACTTCTCCCCGGTCGGAAAATCTCTTGGCATCTTCGCAAATGCTTGGACTAGTTCTTCCTCCGAATAATCCTTCCGGAAATCGATCACCCCCTTGCCCATCGTGTCTTCCTCGCCTCCGTAATCCGCAATTCCTGACGTATGTGTCAGCACGCTGCGGACGGTAACGTCATTCCACGTCACCGGCGCCTCCGGAATGAACTTCGCGATCTTGTCATCTAGTCCGAGCTTTCCTTCCTCTACCAGCATCATGACTGCCGTGGCCGTGAATTGTTTCCCGACCGAACCTGTCTGAAAGATCGTCTCTGGTGTAACCGGAGTGTCCCACTCCACATTCGCAACGCCGTACCCGCTTGCCTTCACGATCTTTCCGTCGCGGCACACGGCCAGACTCACCCCCGGGATCTTTTGTGCTTTCCGCTGTGCTTGCACTACGATGTCCACTTGCGTCGATGTCGGATCTCCTTCTCGAGCCTGCGTCAAAACGCCTGTTACCAAGAGCAGCGCAATTACAGTCTGCGTTAGTTTTCGCACAACACTCCCTCACTTCTGTTTTTCTTTGCCCCGAACTCTACTACGGCAGTCCGGCGTATGCGCCAATTAAAGTCACGCCACCGGCGAGCTTATTACGCGCGGTACTGATTGAACAAACGCGCCCTGTCTTAGGGTGGGCGTGCGGGCCGATTCCTCCCAAACTGACTCCAAGACTCAGGAGGTGTGGAGATGGCGGACAGACGCAGCTTCTCAGAAATGAAAACTGAGCAGGCAAGAATGACAGAAAGTTGGAAAGCGGAGGGTCGCCTCAGCGAAGCATGGGTTATCGCAGACCCGGAAATAGTTGAGATTTTCTCTGCCGGGGTGGCCTTCGGCATTGCAGTGGGCTGCCGCGACCGGGGCGAACCGCCCTACTCCCCGGACGAATGGCGCAGAGCACTGCGTGAGGCTATGGAAAAGGCCGCTGCCCTTGAAGTCAAACTTGAAACGGCCAAACAGGGTATGCTGAGGCGAAGGGATTAATTTTTCTATACCGGAACATCCTTTCACTGCCCACGCGCGTGACCCTGCAGGTACTCAGGATTGCAGGTCGGCGCCGACAAGCCAGAAGTCAACGGCCTGTTATTTAGGGCGTTTGTTGAGATACTCGGTCGCTCCGTTTCAAGCTCTATAACACCGTGTTCGAAGGACTTGGAGTGTCGTGTTGGAATTGGGGAACACGGGCCATTTACTTTTACAAATGGCTCCCGTAGCGTGTTGTCCCCGGCCATTCATCTGCGGAAATGCAACCTTGATAGGGCTAGAGATCGGTGCCGCGCGGGCTGCTCCAGCTCCTACTCGATCTCGAGGTGACGCATGAGAAGGACGGCTACTGTCGAGGCGGCGATGTCGCTTCTGCTCTGCGGGGCGCTTGTGACTCGTCATACAACACAAGCCAAAGTCTCGCAAGACTCGTTAACGCAGAAGCAGGCCCAGGCAGCGACCTTCAATGGGAAAATCGTCTCGCAAAACGGAGTGCGCTATGTGTTGCGAGACGACGACAATAATGCCTGGTACCATTTAGACGACCAAGAGAAAGCCGCAAAGCTCGTGGGCAAAGATGTCTTGGTTACCGGCACGTTCGACGGGCTCACTGGAACCATTCGCGTCCAGAGCATCGTGGAATCGCTACCTCCTCCGAAGCCCGCCGCGAACACCGAAGAGATGAACCAAAATCGCGAACCGGCCAAAAGACGCAGCAGCTCCCCCAATGACCGCTGACGCCGTGCTCCCGGGCGCAGCAATCAACTCCCGCTCAAGGATCCTGTTAGCAAAGTTCCTGCGCCGCATTTAGACCCTCGAATTTCCGCAGATACCGAGATTTTGCAGCCGGCCCCAAGTGAACTGTCGGGCAGCACGGCACAGGAAGCATCCCCGCCTTCCTCTCTAACTTTGCCGGAAGAAGCGGTGAGCAGTACTTCCTCAATCGCGATCAGCTCTCGCCGTTCGGTCCCGATGCCTTCCGGTGTCAACCCGCGAAACACAATCTGCAAAGAATTTACTAGCCGGTCGGCTGCTCAAACGTGTCACCCCCTCTTACCCCCTGGATGCCATGCAGCAACGGATTGAAGGCACGGTTCAGCTGCATGCGGTGATCGGCGACGATGGGAAAGTCCTGAGCGTCGAGCCGGTGAGTGGGCCGCCTTTGCTTGTCGAAGCTGCCGTAATGGCCGTTCGTCAGTGGCGCTATGGTCCAACTCTTTTTGATGGACATCGCATTCAAATCCATGACGATGTCAGGCTTGTATTCCGGCTCCCAGACTAGCGGGGGGATGTGCGATCCCGGCACTGTCCGAGATCACCTCAGTGGAATCTCTCGATCCCGTCGGATTTCACTCGCCCTGTACTCGGCAATGCATGGAAGGGAAGGCAGAGCGCGAACCTGTTTGATAGTCCGCGGAGCACTCAACCATCACTTTCGGACGCAACCCGCAGGATTAGCCGCGAGGTCCGCGTTTCTCCCCAGGCGCCGGAGTGCATTCCTTTTCCAAGTAGTGGCAGTGCGGCACAAGCGATTGCCAGTTTCCGCCGAACCGTCGCTTCTGCTTTGAGGTTTCGGAGTTAGTGTAGAATGCCCGTCAGTGTAGTTAGCTTGCTCAAAGCGGAGGACGCCATGAATGCTCGTGTTTGGCAACTCCATCTTTCCCCAGGTAAGATGCAAGAATTCCAGGAGATTTTCGTTTCTGTTGTCGATTTAGCACGCCAACAAGGCGGTTACCGCGGTGCCCTTGCTTTGGCGTCCGGTAGGTCGACTTCACCGGAAGTGAGTTTGGTCGCTCTGTGGGATTCCTTAGAAGCCATGCGCGCCAGCGAAAACAATTTATTTCTCACGCAGGCAATCTCGCGCTTTCTCGCTTGCAGTGAGGGTTTGCCGCATATCACGGAGCAGGAAGTTCTCGCGAGCGACTTCGTTGCCACTGGTGCCCGTGCCAAGGCGTGAGTTCCGTTCCCTAGATCCCGACAATAATTATAAACAGTCGAAGGCTATCATGTACGAGTTTCGTTCATTCCAACTGCGCGCATTCTGCTTCGGAAACGCTACAGCATGATCAAATCGAAGGCCGGCTAACGACCGATGTTAATGGACGTGAGGTCCAGTTCGGAGCCTTCGTCCTCCACGGTTTTCTGAGCTGTCGAGCGAAGAGTCTGGTCGTCTGCATGCTTGGGTGCGTCGCAATGACGGCGAATCACTTCTTCGCCAGTTTCGATTCGAATCATCCACTCCGACTTGGCCGCATCCCACGAGAATTCCGCTCGGTCTGGACGCATGGCTTCCTCCACCGCCAAGCTACACCACATTGTTTCGCAGGGTACCATGTTGGAGAACCCCGCGGGAGTGGCGGTCGGAAATGATTCCGGCTTGAGTCCGGCATTCGCCAACCGTGACAGGGTGGATCCCAACCCAACCTGAGCCTAGCCGAATCGCGCCTGTGGTTGTCATTTTCGCGGCAATACTCCTTACTTTCATACCCTGCGAAGCGGAACTTGACTACTATGAATACAAAAGCGCGGCGGCCTTGACTTAAGGGCTCGCGCCCTGCGGTTGACGCCGATGCAGTTCTGTCCTGGAGGGCAGCCCAATGAAACAACAGTTCATGGTGGAACGGGCCGAAAACCGAGTCGACATGAAGGTGACTGCGATGCTCGTTGGTAGACACGACAAATTGGGAGTGGAAAGGGCAATCACGGAAAACGTCAGTCCGCGTGGCGTTCGCGTCATCTCGACGAGCGAATGGATGATCGACGACACCCTTCTGCTTGCCTTGCCATCTGGTCACTTTACGTCCGTGGCCCGCGTCGCCTATTGTGACGCTTTAGGCCAGGGGCGATTTGGAACGGGATTGGAATTCATCGGCTCGGGCGAGTCCTTGGAGATGAGCGTATTCGCCACGGCGCTAGAATCTCCGCAAACATGACTGCTGGAGAGCCGGACGAAAAAATTTCCTACCTGAAAATCAGCTCTTCCGCTTAACGAAACAATTCGGACGCCGCGCCAGCCGTTCCGGTACAATCTGGGTCTGGAGATCAGTCCGCTTATCAAATCCATTCCAACCAGGAACTTGCCGTAACTTCTGAACTCGGAGGTCAGCCATGACCGAGAAGATCCATTCGACCGCAGGCTATTTCCTCGCAGGACTGGCTATTGGGTCGCTGATGGGTATCGTCTTCGCGCCCAAATCCGGTGAAGGAACTCGCGAATACCTATCGAAGAAGGTTAAGGAGGGGAACAAGCACGCTCGGAAGAAGGCGCGAGAACTAAGGGAGCGCGCTGATGATTTGGCCGAGCGCGGTAAGGAATTGGTCAATCAAACGAAAGAACAAATTGCAACGGGATTGGACGAGGCCGATAAAGCCAGTCCGCCGGAAAAAGTCGAAAGCGAAAGGAGTCTAGTATCGGGAGAAGAGGACCAGCGACGTTGCCAACGGTAAACGGGTCAAGGCATCCTTTGGATTTGAACACTCCGCGCGCCTCAGGCTTGATCGTCTGGAGTCGGCGACATCACAGAGCTTCTCGTAGCGGTAGTGGTTGTTGAAGCTGGTACAGCGCACAAGCTGCGGGATGCTGACGCCTATGCTTTCGGACACGCGACGGGGGCTGGGCCGGCCGCGCCGCGCTGGAAAACTTAACCACCGGGAACTATTCTTGTCGCCAACCTGGATAGCACAAGAGGGGTCCGAAGATCGAGAACCTTCTCGACGGCCAAGTCCTAACTGGTCAGAGACCTGCGCCGCACTGGAGCGATTGAAAGCCAACCCTGGCCACTTCGATTGGGAACCTGATCATCACTCTGCGTTTTTCCTGTCGTGGGCAGCTTCTGGAAAGCACGGGTTCCTACACGGCCTAGTTCGAAAGGCCCGCGCGAATTTCATTCCCGCCCCACAGAATCATCTCAGCTACGTTACTGCCTGGGCTGGCTCGGATCGTTTGGAACAGATTTTTGCTGTTGTGCCGGCCCGCTTGCTGTTTGGCGAACCAGATGAAGCATGGAGGGATTGATGAGAAGGTCTTGGCGTTTTCGAGTCGAAACGGGCGCGTTTGGTTTACTTTTCACCAGGTCGATCTGGCTCGTCCAAGGATTCAGTTCGATGCGGGAGCCCATAGGAAGTACGGTAATTGACTGTTCTTTGCTCGCGGCAGAGGGTGCGACCACCGACAGGCGATTTGCGATTGCTGCCTGACTTCTGACATGCGGGCTAATCAAGCTCGGCAGAGATGGGGCTTGCGAACCAATCATCTGCATGAACAGGACCGAATTCCCCAGCTTGTCCTTGTACGGTGACCCTTGCAAGAGCTGAACTGCTTTCGCGTTTGTTTTTTCTTCGGCGCCGGCATTGATCGGAAAGCCGAAATGATTGAAGCGATCCTTGACCATAAATACGCTCCAATCTCTCATGGCCCACTGGTCTGAAAGTGTCTGTCCCGACAATATATGCGCTACCTCATGCGCGAGTATCATCGCCAAACTGGCCTCATCGGGCAACACGTCGAGCAATCCACGACTGACTAAAATCGTGTGGCCGATGGTGAATGATTCGAGCGTCGTGGTCAGTAGCACCCGACAGGCGACGTCCGGCTCGATGTCCAGGTTATTGCTGACCGCAAGATTGTTCGCGATCGTGTAAAGAACTTTGTCAACAGGTCCAGTCGGAGCTAACAGGCCCGCCGCTTGGAGACGGTCGAGTCCGACTTCTTCGTTCTCATGTCCCGGGACCGCTTGGCTCTCCGCGGCGGAGCCGTATTCTGCAGTTGAGTTGTTTGGGCGATATCCCCAGAACAGGGTTTGAGCTTGGAAAAGAATGTTATTCGAGAGCTTATTGCTCGCATCCGTTTCGGCGCTGTAGATGTAGGCCGGCACCCAAACGCGTGGCGCCACATTCATGCGCCAACTATCAAAATGCAATCGATACGCCTTGGAGTGTTCCGCAGAAGAGTTGGTGCCGTTAAAACGCGCGATCGTATAGTCTTGATCTTCGACCCAGATCCTGCCCAGGAAATGGTCACCGCCTTTTTCTTCGGATGGCGATACGTCAAAGACGAAGCAGCGAACTTCACCGAGAAACTCACGTCGTACATAATCAAAGCGGTAATGTTGACGGTCGAAGCCGTTCGAATCGACGTAGATCAAACTCAGAAAACCATCTGCGATAGTCTCCTTATTGAAAAGCCTGCTGAGCCCTTCCTGCTTCACTGACTTAGACCTTTCTTTTTTATCGACTTCCGACGGGCGTTGCACCGAACCTTCATTGAGCATCATTCGACCGAGAAAGTAGTGATCCGTGATCGGCGGCGTGCCGAGTTCTTGGCCTGCACGCATATCCTGCACATACGTCTCTATGATCGGATGGTACTGCTGCAAGGTTCTAACTTCCTCGTTCTCACGTTGCACAATCCGGTCGACTACCTGATCGACGCCAGGCTGCTGGGCCCAGGTGACATTTCCCCGCAGAGTTGAAATGAGTGCCATCATGATCAAAATCTGTCTTAGGATAAACAACGGTCCCCCGCCCAGAATTTATTAAAGCGATACTAGTATTCTACTTCGGTTGGGCTTTGGGCGCGCAGAATGCTGTCGTTTCACGCAATAGGACGAGGAATGAGCGCATCGCCCGCGACAGTGTGGCGATGCCAAAAATGTGGGATCTCAGATTGCTTGCAGGTGCACCATATAGGTTTCCGAAATTCGCTCGGCGACGCCGCTGGCGGAATTCTGATAGCCCTATAGAGCTGGCTCTCTTCGCAATGGTCGTGGCGATCCTCGGTGAAAAAGAACGATAGCCGGGCTAGTTGACTTGCAAGCCGATCTGAATATCGCCCTTGTGATAACTCCTCGCGTAGCGCTTGGCATCTTGTCGCTCGCCTCACCGTATAGAACCGCTGGAGCGTGGGTCTGCATCGGAGCGCGCGCTCCACTCGCATATTCGGTTCGGATTTCAGCAAGCCGAAGAACGGCTAGCGCGATCAAGACCAAAATGCCACCCTTCCCAAGGCATTCTGATGGCAACGCAGCCCGCTGCCGAACTTCGATGCCTCAATAGACTAGTGATGATGCTGATCGGCATACTCCGCGGCTTCTTTGAGCTCCTGGCTTGCCTGGGCAAGCAATTGTTTTGCCTTTTCGGCATGCCCACCCAGCTCCTCCTTATTGTCCGTTTGAGCCGCGTCGATCTTGTTATACGCCTCTACCATGTGATGCTGTGCTTCCGCGAGATTTGGGTGTTTGCTGGGACTTATGTTTGTTGCGGGTGCTTGGGCAATAACTACTCCGCCGCAGACCAGTACTACACAAAAAAGGCTGGTGGCGAATAGATTTTTTCTGATCATATCTACTTCTCCTTTTTGAGCGAAATTACTCCGTGGATTGAATCATAATTGTATTTTCGATTCGCTTCCTTTCGAAACCCTTCTGACCAGGAAACTATCCACTCTTGACGGTTCCGCTGTCAACACAGTACAGACCTTACTTTCAGTGAGTCTTACCATTGCACGCCGGGATAGAGGCTCGGCAATCGCATTCCACGGTACGCATATTGTCCGGTCACCTGCAACTCCCACACCGTTTGAGGTGTCGAAGTCTGTGTCACCTCAAAAATAGCGGCGTTATTGTTCGGAAGGGGCGTCGCTCCGCATTCGTCATACTCCACGTTTCCGTTCTTAAGCACCTCTGCGTTGCCTCCGAAAAACGAGTAATCCGGCGTCGTCGGATTGAATGCCAGAGTTGCCGTCATAGCTGTCTCGTCAAGGTTTAGGACAGGAACCGTGCTAAAGCATGCGGGTTGTCCCGTTACCCCGCAGGTTCCACCTGCGACGACGGTGACACCGCGGTCGTCTCCATTGTCGAAGAGAACCAGCGAGAATTTGCCGGTTGTGTTCGAAGTCGTGAAAGCCGGTCCGTGTTGAGCGAAGAACCAGTCGATGGCGTTCGCGTCTGTCGAACCGTCCGCATTTAACAGCGTGAAATCACCTTGGTAGCCCAAGTGCCATAAAATGTCCCCTGCTCCCATTCCATTTGCGTAGTCCACTTTCACCAGCCAGTTTTGATGCCGAATGGAAATAATCAGATTGCCATCGTCGGCTGAATAAATTATCGCATTCGTGTGCGTCCAATCTGGATACAGATAGGGACGGCGGTTAATATCCAAGTGATCGAATTCGTTCCAGAGCCACACGGGCTTGTGATTTTGGTCAAGGTCAATTAATACATCTCCGACTACAGGCACTCCGGACACCACCTGTTCAGTGGCGGCTATAACGACCAGATGGCCGTTCGGCAGCAACGCGAAATCGTGGTGTGTACCGATAACGGTGATATTACATCCCGCACAAGTTGCCGCTGAAAGGGCCTGATTGAGTTGGGCTGCGGTCATCTGCCAAAGCACCTGCCCTGTCAAATCTACTTCCTGCAAAACGGAGTCTGTTCCGTCCGGGGTTGCGCCGGCGAAATTGATTAGGAAATGTCCGTTCGGCATCAGCTTGATAGGGTTAGGTAGAACACCAGCACCAAGTCCCGGATCGTAGCCCCAGAGCACATTGCCGCTCAGGTCCGTTGCCAACACTCCAATCTTGTTCGTCATCGCGCCTATGCTCAAGAGATCCAATAATTCCACGCCGCTCTGGGGCGTCATACCCTGCGTTGTCGCAGCGGTTAGCGAAGGAATGTTACCCGCCGGTAGAGTTCCCGTGTTGAACATGTGATCGCTATCGGTAAAGGTTACTCCTGAGCCGAACTGTAGCGTAGCTTGCATATGGTAGGTACTATTGGCGAGCATGCCAGCAACCAGCGTGCTCATCGGTCCTCCCCCTGCAGGAGCCGCTTGAGTCCACGTTGACAGTCCATAGTTGATGGTAGGACCGAACTGGACGGTAACACCGGCGGCGGCAGGAGGCGTAATCGTATAGAGCGCTACCTGAGGATTTTGAGTAGGTACCACAGATCCCGGCGCGACAACAAATACCTGCGCTGAAACAGTGGAGGATGAGGCGGCTCCGGAGGACGCTGTAACCATTACCGCAATGCTCTGGACATCCGAAGGAGCCGTATAGTGTCCCGTTGCGTCGATCGTGCCAACAGCGGTATTTCCCCCGGAGACTCCGTTCACGGACCAAACGATGTTCTGACTACTGCCGGGCAACGTTGCTTGAAATTGGATTGACTGGCCGAGCCCTAGTGCGGTTGCGCTCGGTGAAATGGACGCTGTCATCGAGCCGGACCCATTGCTACAGCCCACGACTAGAAAAAGCGGCAAGAGACAAAGGTACATCGACAATTTCCGTATCATTGAGCATTCCCCTCGTACTGGATTTCTGGAGCACACACCAGAAGCGCTGTATCTGATTAACACATTGCGGCCAAGAAGTTCCAATAAAATTTGACTTCCACCTCCAGAATCCGCCCCTCAGGCGATCCAATAGGATTCGCAATTGAGCATCCACCCCACAGACCTCGCTACTTTGGGCGCCCACCCCGGTGTTCTGAAGGTGATCGGCGGTCATCTGGAATTGGAAAACGGTCGGCGGCAAAATTCTGTACGCTGACGTACTAAATTATCACCAGTCGCACACGGGCGCGGCTCTCCAACCAGATCGGAAAGAATGTTTGCGATTTGAGTTGCAAGCAATACCTGGAATCCTGTACCGGAGAGGACTGGGAATCGGATCCGTCCACGTCGTGCTCGGCTTCGACGGAAACGAAACTGTGTGGCGAGCAAAATCCTACAAGAAAATCAAGATCGGCAGAGTCGAAGCGTTCATGGGAGGCACTCTAGTCCCATTCACTTAAGATATAATACATTTTTCCTCCGTCACCGATATCTGGTCCGGGAAGCGTTCGGATATGCTTGCCGCCGCCGGCTCGAATCATCGGAGCGAAAATTTCGGCGCTTGAGCCGAGCGTGTTTTCCTGAAGCATCACCCGCGCGCCTGGATTCAAAAAGCGTCGCACCTGCGAGTAGAACGCCTTGTGAAGTTGCCACTCAGGATCCTCGCACCGCAGTTCTTTGTTCCAATCGAGGAAATGGGGTGGGTTGCCCACGACAAGATCCCACTTTTCAGTGTCGGGAATTTGGTCGAGACCATTAGACAGATAAACCGTAACCTGGTGCGCGATATTGTTGAAATCCGCGGTTTTCTTCGCTGCTTGAACAGCGACAGGATTTACATCGGCGAGCGTGAGCCGTTTGCAAAATCCACGGGCCAGAAGCGAGTAGCCGATGTATCCAGGTCCGGCGCAGAACTCGAATAACCGACCGGACCCCTCCAAGCCGATCTCCGTCAGAACTCGAATATAATCCTGACCAAAACTCGACCCTCCGCCATCCAGATCCGAACGGTCGAAAACCACGTAGCCAAAGCGAAATGCCGGTTCGATTTGCTGTGGCCGACCGAAGAGCTTCCGTCGTACCTTTCGCGCCAGAGCACGGGCGAGAGTCCTCGCCGAATAACTTCGATCGAGAACGCCTAGCTCGTCATCGGTTCGCTGCTGGTCTAAGGAGGCGTAGGCCTCTGGTTTCAAAAATGTACCGTCATGCGGGCTCATCGTCTCGACCTCAGCTCATCATACCAGCATCCTCCAACTCTGCCCTGCGACACGATCCTCACTGTCGAACACACAGCCTGTGAAAATAGAAATCTTCTCCTCTTCACTTCTTCCCACTCACACTACATGGAGCAGCGCAAGGAAAATGGATTCGGGATTCAACGCAAGTGCCGTCTCAACTCTCGAGAGGCGCAGGCAACTTGTGCACCAGAAAAGAATGAACATTTTGCCCGCGATTTTCATCATAACGCGCGATGTAAACTCGCTGTTCCGCACACCATTCTTCCACAACTTGACGCGAGAGGAATGCGACGCGGGGTGTCGCGAAATAATCATAGAAAAGATTTGTAGCTCCTGCCCAAGTGCGTTTCCCTTTCGAGCGAAAGAAATGAACCAGGAAGTAGGGGACCCGAAAGAACGCAGCGACGATTGGCCGGGACCAACGAGAGCGAAGACCGCGGCGAACCAACCCACCAGGATACTTATAAAGAAAGGGATATCGTCCGGAGGCCTTGTAGACTCCCAGGTACATGCGACCTCCGAGTTTCAGTATTCGCAAATTCTCTGCGAAGGCGGCGTAGGGATCTTCCGTGTGATGAATTACTCCATCGGAAATGACGACGTCGGCAATTCCGTCGGCGAGCGGAAGTTTCAAGTTGTCTGCGACGGCGCCCGGACGGCCGTACCGGCTAGTTGCAAGCTTGATCGAGACACGGCTGCGGTCAATACCGATGCAACGTAAACCGCGCTGGACTAAAAACCCGAGAACTCGACCCGGACCACAGCCGATATCAAGGATAAGAGAACTTGAATCAAGCGTCTCGATGAACTCAACAAGCGGGCGCGAAACTACGGATCGGATTTTTGCCGCGCCGTCACCAGACGCCCAGTCGAAGGGGTGCTGGTCGTAAAATGTCTCGCGTTCAGCGGACAATTCCCCTCCCGACCAAAACTCCTTTGTAGTAGCCTTCCATCTGTTCTGTCAACAGATCCCAGTTCAATCGAGACGAGACCTCACGGCAGCCGTCTCTAAGGCGCGCATAAAGTAGTTTATCGTGGAGCAAGCGTTCCAGCGCGGCCGCCAAAGCTTTCTTTTCCGGAGCGACTACCAAGCCGGCACGACCGTCGACCAGTGAGCGGATACCACAAAAAGGCGAAATGATCACCGGAACGCCGCAGGCAATCGCGTCTGCAACCACATTGGCGAAATTTTCGTATTGTGAGGGAAGAGCGAAGATGTCGGCATCCGCCAAAACCGAACGTTTTTGGTCCTGGTACAAAGGGCCGGTAAATAGCACGCGCGCTACGACTCCGGAGTCCCGTGCGCATTTTTCGAGCTTCGCGCGGTAGCCGGGTTCGCCCTCGGGTCCTACGATCACAAGACGGCCAGAATTGGGACACGCTTGCGCAAACGCTTCAATCAGCGGTTCGGCTCCCTTGCGAGGGATGAGGCGGCTTAAGAAAAGGATCAGCGGCTCCTCCGCGGATATGTTCCACTTGGACCGGAAGCCGCCGCGTGCCGGAGCGCTCGTGGTGAGATCGCTTTCGGTACCGTTGTAACGCATCCCGATCTTATCTCGCGGTACGCCATCTTCCATTAGCTCCCGTTCTTCAAGCTCCGAGGTGGCAATGACCTTGTCTGCATCTCGCCAGAAGGCATTGCCGACCGTCCGATGCCACGCGTTTTTCATGCGAATGCTTCGGTCTCTTGGACGGTACATGCCCATCGGCTCGATCACGTAGGGAATACCATTTTGCCTACAGAAATAACTAACTAGCGGCCCGAGCAAATCGTAAAGGCCGTAAAAGTGAACAATGTCAAAACCGGCGAGACGGCTGTGGCAGAATCGCGACACATGCGAGTTTATCGTCAGAACCCGGTAACGCGCCAAAGTGGGCAAGTAAATAGCTACGACCCCATCTTCTGTCAATTGAAGGCCCATTCCCGTGTGCTGAGGAAGAGATGTTACGTTGGACCATTCCGACATTCCCAGATTCGTCGTGAGGACAGTTACGCGGTGACCATGCTCGACGAGCTTCCGCGACAGCGCGCGGACTTTTGTGGGCCGGCCGCCCTCGGCCATGTAGGGGAAATAGGTTTGTGCCACGTTGAGAATGTGCACCGCTAGCACCATCCCGCGCGCCAGTGGACGATCGGCTGCGATTTCTTTATGTATTTTCGCCACCATACGTCGAAGATAATGCATGCAAATAGCTCGTGGGCATTATCGCGCCTTCCATCACGATGCTGACGCCGCAGTTGCTGAACAAAATTCAAATCGAGGATTCCATCGTTCCAGGCTGCGCCGACGTCCTCGCCTAGTTTTTTTCGAAGCGGGTGAGCAGCGTTGAGGCTGGCGTCGAAGTAAGGATCGAAAAGCTTCCCCGCCCACAGCGCGAGAGGTGCATTAAAGCCTCGCTTCGGGGCATTTCGAGCTTCGGGCGGAAAGAATTCCTTGAACGCGTCAACCAGCGCGGCCTTCGATCCACCGTTTCGAATTTTGTATACGAACGGCGCATTCAGAGTTATCTCGACGAAAGCGGTGTCGAGAAGTGGAACGCGCACTTCAAGCGCCGTGGCCATGCTCATTCGGTCGGTATAGTCGAGAATGTTATCGGCTAAAAAGGTCTTCAAATCCATTTCTAGAATGCGATTGTCTTCTTCATTCAGGGTCGATCGTGCATAGGCGGCACGCAGGACGTCTACAGAGGAACGCGAGCTGAGTCGCGTGGGAGCGTCGCGCAAACCCCCGGTGAGGAGGTGGCGCTTCGCATTTTCGTTCATGAAGTATGTCCAGTTTGCGTATTGCACGAAGAAATCGGAATCTAGGCCTCCCAGGAATTTCCGGGCGCGCCGGAGATAAGGCGTTTGATGGGAATCGCGCAGAAGCGAGAGCGCATTCGCACCGATGCGCAGAAGCGGACGAGGGATCCGGCCGATACGGCGAGCGAGCCGGACAGCGGAAGATCGCGGGTAGCCCGCAAATAACTCGTCGCCGCCCGCGCCGCATAGAGCGACCGTGATGTGCTCTCGGGCTTTTTGTGACAGTTCATGCATCAGATAGCAAGTCGGATTAGCGAACGGCTGGTCGAAGTATTCAACGAGATCAAGCATTTCGAGCAGATCTGGGAATTCGAGGCGGAGTTCGCGATGTTCAGTGTCTAGGTGACGGCTGACTGCAAGAGCTTTTTTCGCTTCATCATAGAAGCGGTATTCGTCTCCCGCGACCGCCAGTGTATATGTCTGAATGTCCTTCTTTACTCTCTTCGCGAGTCCGGTGACGATTGTCGAATCGATTCCGCCACTGAGAAATACTCCGAGGGGAACGTCACTGACGAGCTGCCGTTTGACCGCTGCCGCGAGGGTTTGCTTCAACTGGGCTTCCAGCTCTTCGTACGTGATTGATTCTAAATCTTCGCGGCGGGACAGTTCCCAGTAACGCGAAAGTGAGATCGAGTTATCCCCAAGAAGAAGGGTAAGACTATGGGCTGGCGGAAGCTGCTCGACCCCATCGAACGCGGTGTGGGGACCCGGGATGTAAAGGTAAGTAAAAAAATTGGATATAGCCTGCCAGTTTGGAGCTGGCGTGATGACCGACGAAGCCAGAAGCGCTTTGATTTCCGATGCAAAAAGGAAGTGATCTGGAGTGCTTGAATAATACAAAGGCTTCACGCCAATGGGATCGCGGGCGAGAAATAGAAGATCTCGTCTCAGATCGAGGATACAAAAGGCAAAAATGCCATCGAGTTGTTTCACACAATCCGGGCCCGCTTCCTCATACAGATGAACGATGACCTCGGCGTCTGAGTGGGACTGAAACCGATGTCCGCGCGATTCCAACTGTGAGCGCAGTTCCTGGAAATTATATATTTCGCCATTGAAGACGAGCCAGACAGTGCCGTCTTCGTTGGCCATGGGCTCGCTCCCCGCAGGAGAAACGTCAATTATGGCAAGTCGATTGTGGGCAATACCTACGGCTCGCGAAACTAAGGGCGGAGAAAAGCATCGGAACTCGAGCCCGTCCGGGCCGCGATGGCGGATCGCTTGGGCCATCCGCTTGATCGAGCTCCTGAGTTCGGCTGGTGCGAAGTTCTTAGTCGCGATGCCAGAGATTCCGCACATATGCTTAGGAAGTCGAGCGCGGCAGCTGGTTAACGAGCAGGTCCATTACACGAACTGCTTCTCGTCCCTCGTCGGCAGGGACAGGTGTGGGAGAACCGTTCCGAATACTGTCGACGAATTCTCGGATTAGGCGTTCGTGGGTGTTTTCGAAAGTACCCGTTACGTAGCTAAAGCCAGTACCGATAGTATCGCCCAGCATCTGTCCTGCTTCTTTAAGAGCAGAGAGTCCCAGCGTAACGGGCTTTAAATCCGTACGGCCATGTACGATGAGGGTCTGGGTTTCGAGGTCAAATTTTATGTGGCCCTCGCTGCCCCACAGATCGAGTTGAACAGCCCAACGATTGGTAGCGTATGTCAATGCGACGCTGCAGGAGGCTTTGTCGCCTATCAGATCGAGACGATAGTCCTCATAGGGTGACCACGGAAAGTGCGCCAATTGCTTACGAGCGTCAATCCGGACAGCGCGAATAGGATTTATGAATGCCAGAGCCATATAAATCACATGCGGCCCTGTTTCACCTATGACACCGCCGGGGAGTTTGTGCGCCCAGTGGTCCGGTTTGGATGTGATGTAGTCAACAGGCGTCGAAAGAAAGATGCGCATGCCGCGGAACTCACCAATCGTCCCAGCTGTTACGATTTCACGGGCTTTGAGGAACGATGGATAAAACAGGTCCGAATGGGCGACGCAAATTTTGCGTCCGCTCGCGAGGGCGGCAGCGACGACGCGGTCGCACTCGTCAGTGTTAATCGCCATTGGTTTCTCGATGAGTGCGTGTGCGCCTGCCCGGAGCGATCGGACCGCCAAGTCGGCGTGAGTGCGCGGCGGAGAACAGATGTCCACTGCATCCAGGTGTTCGAGCTCAAGCATTTGCTGAAAATCGCTGTAGACCTTAGGAATCCTGTGCACGCGCGCGAGTGCTTCTGCCTGTGGAACATTTGGATCGCATAGAGCGACAACCTGGGCAATCTTCTCGATCTTCTTCCAAGCTGGCAAATGTTTCTGCTTCGCGATGAATCCCGAGCCGATCACGCCCACCCTGAGACTAGTCAAATCTTTTATCCTCCGGAGCTAATGATTCTAAACAGACGTCCAACCAATTCGCTTCCAAACTAGCCCCTAAGTACATTCACAGAGAATCTTTTCCAGCGCGGACTGGAATTTAGCAAATTGAAATTCTTGTCGAACGATCTCGGCGCCGCGCTGGCCTAGCCGAACACGAAGCGATTCGTCGCCGAGCAATCGGCCGAGAGCCTGTCCTAGCGCGCCGACATCACCGGGCGGAACAAGTAGGCCGTTAACACCATCCTCGATTATATCGGTCGTACCTCCGCAGGCGGCAGCGATAACAGGCTTCGAGAACGCCATCGCTTCCAGAAACACGAGTCCAAATCCCTCGCCCGTGCTGGGCAGTGCGAAGAGTTCCGCTCTTGCATAACAAGCCGCGATCTCCTCGCGCGAAAGGTTTTCAAGAAAATGCACTCGGTCGACAACATTGTGACTGGCGACAAGTCGTTGAAGACGGGGCAAATCGTCGCCTGCTCCAACAGCCACCAAGTGCAAACCGGGAACGATTGTAACAAGATGTGAGATGCAACGGATTAACTCATCCGCGCCTTTGTATTGCTCAGACGCGGCCCATCGGCCCACCGTCAGAATGACCCGGCCCTGCGCTGGATATCCTGCAGGCAAGGGTGAACTGGGTTGTGCATCGGCCAATTGAAAAAATCTCGGGTTCAACGGCCAAGGCAGTCTCCGTATTTTTTCGGGGCGAACGCCTTGCACCTCAATAAGCTTCTGCGCGGTATCTCTGCTGGGAGCGAGGACAACGCTTGCTCCTAGGAGCGCTCGACGCCGAAGCAGTCCCAGAGGCTTCCAAACCTCAATGCCGTGTGCCATAACAATCGTCTTTAGGCGTGGATGTATCGCATGCATCACGCTCGACACGACTGAAAGATTCGGATGGCCGGCGAGTACGATGCTGGAGCGCTGCGTTGCCAAACGCCGCGCCCTGTTTGCTCCGGAAAGAAGAAAATGGATCTTTCCGCGAGCAAAACCATAAACCGAGATTGTACGATTATCAGCCTCGAAGTAGCGGGCGCCGGGTGGATCATTAAGGCTCAGAAAATCGGTCGACCAGTTGCGCTGGAGAGCGGTTTCTCCTAAAGCAGCTACCGTCATCCGCCCGGCCTCCTGGATGCCACCGAAGCCGAGCAATTCGGAGAACAGACCAATGACTCTCACCGATGCTGGCATCAGTTCTCGCACGATCATTTTCGGAAAACGAAGACGCCGTGAGTGGCGAAGCGAGCCGGACAGATTCGATCGGTCAGGGGCTCGATCCAAGCTGAGATCGGAACCGTAACATGCCTAAGCCGCCAGTAAATACGGCGCATCATCGTCGAACGTTGTAATGAGTATTTCGGTGAAAATGTATTCGAAGGAATTCCTTTCGTTCGTGTCACTGCTTGCGCGACTCGAACGAGAAGCCGGTCGAGCAGGAAGTATTCCTGACCAAACCAGCCAACCAACTTCGCGCCGCATAGCGCAGCTTGTTCAATCCAATCCCACGGTTTTCTGGGAAAAATGTGTTGACCCGCTCCTCCAATAAGTTCCATCAAGATCAGGTGGCCGCCGGGACGGATAACGCGCATCATTTCACTGATAGCCTGCGATTGAAGCGAAACGGGAATATGTTGGATCACCGTGATATCTGAAACAGAATCGAACTTCGCATCGGGAAATGGTAGTCGATAGGCTTCGCCTGCAGTGAGCGGAGCAGTAGTTCCACATTCGCGCGCTACTCGCAGCATTCCGAAAGTTGCATCCACACCGGTCGCACTGTACCCGAGTTGCTGGTAGCGGCGGAGCCAGCGACCCGTGCCGCAACCTACATCGAGAATTCGTGCGTGATCAGGAAGAGCCGCGACTGCAATCGCACGCCTGACTGCTCGGAACTGCAAGGCGTCGACCACTTGATTGAACCAGGGGGGAGAGTCGGGATGTAAGACGGGCGCCAATCCAGACGCATCGAGAGAGTTAGAGTCTTTCGCAAGAGCCTCCCAATATTCCTTCGGAAGGTATTCAGGCTTGGAATGATTAGCAATATCACGTGATCTCACAGTTCCTGCCCCGCTGTACGCGCCGCGCGACGCGATTTCCTAAGCAGTACCTCTTCGAAAATTGACGACAGCTCAACGCCATTGTGCTCCCATGTGTACTGTAGCGCAGTCTCGGCGGCCTTCTTGCCTAGTCGAGTCCGCAATGATTCATCTTCACAGAGTAGCCGGATCATCGCCGCGAGCGCAGTTGAATCCGTTGGATCCCGAAGGATTAACCCATCTGATCCATCCGTCACGATTTCGGAGACACCAGCCGATGCAGATACAATTACCGGCAAGCCGCAAGCCATCGCTTCCGCCGGCGGCATCGCGTACGAATCCTGAAGCGACGGCCCGGCATATGCATCGGCAGCGGCATAGTAGAATTCAATATCCCTGCGGGGTGCCAAAAAATGAACCTGGCTCTCCAGTTGTTTTTCTTTCACGAATCTCAAGCACAGAGACGGATCTTCACGGCTGACGATCAATAATTTGATTGGTAGGTCGCGCAATCGCTCGAGCGCTTCCAGAAGGGTAAGAACGCCCTTGTTGCGCCAGTCATTGCCGACAAGAATCACGGCAAGCTGATCGTCCAACAGTTCCAGCTTACCTCGAGCTTCTTGCCGAAGCGCCTTGCGGGTCACCGGGTTAAACAGAGCATGATCCAACCCGGGGTGAAGCACGGGGATTGGGTCATGCCGATTATAGAACCGACTAAGTTCTTGGGCGGTCTTTCTTGAATAAGCGATGAGAGTCGTTCGTGGATCTATGCAGGCTCGGCGTTCCATCCAATTAGCCACGCCGTAGTATAGCTTGCGGTGAAGCAGACGCGGCCAGTCCGAAAACGGGTTTTGAGACAATCTCATTCCCGATTCAACTCGACGGACATACTCGGCAAAGACGATGTGAACGCACATTACGTCTGCGCCGAGGGAGTTTGCTCCGGAGCCGAAGACCAGGTCGTGCTGCCAGCCATGAACGATACGGTCCCATAAGATGCACAGGCGATTTGCCGCAACCCACCACAAGAAGTTAAAAAGGTGTGGGCCCGGCAATTTCGGGATACGATGCCATGTGATCGTAGAAAGATCAACATCCTCGACCCACTGGCTGTAGACGTGGAGCTCGAATTCCAGCGGTAAATGCAAGATCCATTCGAGCATGATTCGTTCGCCGCCGTGACGCTTGTCGAGAAACGGTGAGATAACGGCGAGCCGAAGTTTTTGCGTAGTACTATTCACGGCTGTGACGCTGCCTGTAGTGCATTGTGCAAGACACTTTGCAGATCCGCGAATCGGCCATAGCAGCTTGATCGAGCGCTCGGATAGCCAGCGGGCAAGTACAGCCATCGATTCTTCAAAACCGGAACCCACTCCTACCCGATTCTTGAGGCGAAGTTAGGGCGTACATCGGTGGGTTGACCGACACATCCGGTAATCTAAAGAGAATGCCAATAAGCACCCATAGATATACATTGGAGATATAATTTTGGTACGCTGCGAGACCTGTATAGGTGAACGCATAGAGGAGCACGAATGCGTACCACATAATTGCGAACGCGACGGGAAAAAAGCGCGTGTCAACCAGACTTCGCACCACTTTCCAGGAACAAAACAAGAGCGACGCGGTCCAGAGAATCCACACAAAAGGGGCCGCAACGCCCATCTCGACGATCAGTTGACCGTACCCCTCTTCGACCGATATATTGAGTGGACGCGCGCCGACGACCCGTGCGACGTACTGCCCGCCGAGAGAGGCGGTTCCGATACCGTTTCCGAGCAGCCAATTAGGATCTTTGAAGGCGTAGAGTAGGTTGTCTATGGGGTAATCCCAGCTACGATTCGCACCTTCATACGCGGAACTGCTCGGATTGAGGGTCTCTGCGTAGAAAGCAATGCGCGAGCCCGCATCTTCGGGAAAAAACAATAGGAGTACCACAAGAGCGAGAGCGACAACAATAAAAGAACGCCGCATTGTCTGTATCAACCGGCGCCGTTGCCTCCAACGCGAGGGTACCCCCCACAGAAATGCCGCTGAAAGTACTAGGGCGCTCACCACAACGCTAACGACTGCGCTTCGCGAGCCGCTTAACAGGGTTGCGACCCCCAGTGCGGCGACCGCTGCAAAAACAAGCTTCCGATGGCTGTTTGTGTGTAGCAAGAAATAAGCCGCTGTCCCCACTACGAGGATAAACGCCCAGATCAAATACTCGTCGAAACGGCCAGAGCTCACAAATACAGAGTCTGGAAGAGAAAGGATGCGACCTGACAGCGGACTGACCTTGTAGAGATTTCCTAGGTCCTGTAAGTCAGGAGCCAAAGTTGCTGGATTTAGGAAGGTATTGCCTAAAATCGCCTGTACGATTCCCAGTGTGGAGATTAAGATTGCCAAGACTGCATTGACTACCAAAAATTTTCTCAAGTCCCTATCTGTGCGTATAAGCGAATACCCCACGAACATCAGAGGGACGTAAAAGAAATACACTTTGAAACCGAGCAGGCCATAAAGGATGTGAGGCGAGTTTGGATTAAATACTTGTAGCACTCCGAGCCAAACGAAGAGACTCAGCGCAAATAGGAACGGCGGCCGAAACGTTTTTTCACGGCCGCGCTTGAGTTCGAGGTAGAACGCAACGTACACGAATGCGAGCAGAATGTCCTTGCCGAAAAAAAGCGCTAAATTATTGCCCAAGTACTTTCGGAAAAGGTCCTCAAACATCATCCAGACGAAGAATAAATAGAATGCAGTCCGCCAGTTCCGTAATGTTTTAATGACGATAAAACACGCCAAAATTCCGAGTGCAACAAAAATGATCGACTGCATGTCGTCGCTGACGATCTTCTCAGCGACTTCCCACGCGAGCCACAAGCCGATAACAAACGAGGTGATTCCGATTAGGGTCTGGTTCCTCATCGCCGGGATGCGGGGACTAAACAACTTCTTTTCACCTTGAGGGGTTTCGCAAACTTGAGACACGTACGGTGTCTGGACGAACACCGACCCGTATGTATAGCAGCGAGACGATCTCTGGACCGAATGCCGGAACGTGAGTCAGCTCGATTGGCCATCGAGGGGTGGGATCACATTTCTCATCCAATGCCGCGCAACGCCGGTCTTCTTTTCGGTGACCGTGGACACGAACCAAGCAAAACTAATCGTGACTGCGCCGACGATTGCGCCGTAACCGAGATGAGTCACGTCCGGCTGCCATCTCTGCGGAGGCGCTACCCAGGCTCGAAGGAAGAGTAGTAAAGGGAAATGTAATACATACAGGCTGTATGAGAATCCCGCCATCGTGTGCGCGGTTCGTGAGTAGAAACTTCGTCCGGTTCCAATATTCGTTTGCAGGATGCCGAAAAGGAACAGGCTGAAAGCGATTCCGACCGCCAGGTCGCTTCCGAGTACCATCGAATACCCGGTTCGCGCTCCTAATAGACAAGCTAACAGCGCCAGGGAAGAGGCAAAAAAGTAGAGAATTAACCATCCTTTGCGCGAAAATCCGCGGTTCGAATATGCCAGCACGAGCATGGTTCCGGTCAACCAAATCAAGAATCCAATCAGTAGTCCCGACCCCAGAAAAATCGCCAAAAAGACAGCCAGTAACGTAAATACGATCGCGCGCAGCGTCGAATTCGCTCTCCACGCTATTCCGGCAGCCAAAGCCATTGGAAATAACACGTAGTACCAAAATTCGTTGGCTAGACTCCACAGTGGACTGTTGGACCCGAACGTGGGGCACAAGATGGTCTGCAGAAAAAATAAGTTGCCGAGAAAGACTCCTGGCGCGAGGTGGTTCTGCGCAATAGCAGCGCCGAAACCTTCGATCGGCCTAGAGTAGATGCCGGTGGAAGCAAAGATGGAAATGCCGGCTTTATCCCAAATCCATCCGAATACAAGGGCCGGGATCAGTACGACATACAGACGAGACAAGCGATCAATTGCGTAATCACGCCAGGACCACTTCCCGGATGCCTGTCGACTCAACACAGCCGAAGATATAAAGAACCCGCTCAAAACGAAAAAAACCATTACCGCCTCGTGCCCGAATCCGCTGACGAAATACAGGCATCCCAAAAACGCGCCGCTATGTTCAATGTGCTGGAAGTCTACGAAGAAAAGCGCCCGCAGATGGCCCCACATCACCGCCCACGCCGCTAATCCCCGGATTAGATCAAAATGAGCCGAAGCTGACGGGCTGACAGCTCGGGGCTCAAGATTCGAAAGCCTTTGCCGTCGCGACGCCTGCGGCGAGTAACGAGGCACACTCATTGCGACCTCTTCTGTTTCATTAGCTCCGGAGACTACATCACCGCATTACTCGAAGACCATGTCAAGCGCAGTGGAGACGCTGCACGTTTAAGCAGCGGAAGAAATTTGAGCGTATCAAGGATTCTGGCATGCTGGCTAACGTGATCGCGTTGCAGCTAGCATCTTGGTTGGAAGCGAAACACCATTCGCTTCGTCAAGAGTGATCGGGGTTTTCCGCCCTCGCGTCGTGGGCGCAACCCATAAAGCGTACACCGCGTTTGCACGGGAACTACTGCTACGTATCAGTCCCTCCATCTTGAACCGGAGGTGTTTCACTCACGAAATTTACTAGCCCGGCGGCGTACTCAGCAGGAGACCATGTGGACATTCTCTCCCGGCACACTATTCCCATCTGGCGCAGACGGGAACGATCATTCAGTGCATGTCGGAGTAATTCACCTAGTGCGTCGGTATCGCCGCAGGGATAGACGTAGCCGGTCTTGCCCTCTCTGACCAAGTCAAACTTAGCGCCTACCCGATCGCTTACGATTACAGGGCAATGGCACAACATGGCTTCATTGACCACGAGTCCGAATGGCATCATACTCCGAAGGCAAGACAAGAATATCGGCCGCTACATATGTCGCTGGCAATCCAGATTGGTTCACAAATCCAAGAAAACGGACCCTCTCGACAACTCCGAGCGACCTTGCTTCAGATTCGATGAGGGTCGAAGCGTTCCGTCTCCAGCGAATATCAGATATGCATTCAGGTCCGGAATCTTCTGCGAACGCGCGCAATAAGTCCAGGGGTCGCTTCCATGGCTGCAGTTTAGCGCAAAACAGTACGACAGCCGCATTGTTAGGTACGTTCCACTGTGAACGAACGACCCAACGATCCACCTTATCCGACTGCTCAACCCACCACTTGTTGTCCACGCAGAAAGGGGCAAATACAATTCGGTTTTCAGGAATTCCTAAAGAACGCATTAATGCGACACCGCCACTCGATACGACGATCACTCCGCGTTGCAAGTCGAAAGAGGCAGCGGCCACAGCCATCCTTTCACCCACTGCTTCCATGGATTCTTTTTGAGAGAGTTGAGATCATGCGCATCAGTACCAAAAAGGACACTTATGCGCTTCCATTTGGCGGCCACCAGTGCAATCCAGAAAGTCGCGCACATATATCCCGTATACAAGACGACAGCGTCAAAGTTGCCTCGAGAAATAAGCCGCCAGATTCCTGGATTGAAAAGGCCGAAGAAAGATCCTAATTTAGGAGCCCATGAGCGATTCGGCAGACTGTGTCCAAGGATAACCCTCCAACAGTGGAATGTCCCATTTCACTGGAACTCCGAAATCGGGATCGATATCCGCGCTCGGTACCTTGCAGGCTGCAGTACGCTACGTGAATATCTACGCCCGAGTCTTGAGCTAGAAGGCGGAATATAGGCGTCGAGTATTGCACAGGATGAGAGCTTACAAAAAGCAGCGAAGTCGTCGTGTCATTCGGATCAAGATCATCCGATAGCGCTCCGCGATCCGGCTCCATGAAAAGCAATTCCTTTGAATCTCAAGGTTCCGCCGACGCAGCTCAGCCCATAGATGCGGATCACTGAGAACCCGCACAAGTCCTCGAGCTAAAGAATTAGGATCCCTCGCAGACGACCATTCCACGCCCGCTTCCTGGAAGGGAGCGCTGATTTTCTCAGGTCTACACCCCACGATCGGAATTCCGCAAGCTATTCCCGCAATTGCGCTCCCGCGCTGGGGCGTGATAGTACCGCGGATAAAAAAAAGTGCGTCTGCCCGCTCAAACTCATTGCGGATCTCTTCCGCTGGTAAGACTCCACGCACCATAAGCTCTACCTTGCACAAACCAGAGCACTAGCGAGTTGCTCCCGAGCTTCAATTGATCCTCGTCCTACAACTACAAGACGTAGTTTCTTGAGCGTCTTGCTCGTCTCGTGCATAATTCCGGCAATGTCTGCGACCTCACGTGCCATCTCCGGGGCACCCGTCACCCCGAACACGATTACGGTTTTTTCTTTGTCCTTGAGGGGGAGCGTGCGAAGGCGATGAGCTGGCTCCGGAATATTAGCACCGATGGGAATAAACGCTGCCTTGTCTTCATCTCTTGGTAGCCAGGTAATCGTATCGATAGGTACTGTAAAGATGCTCTTGGCCGTCCACCGGTACATTTTTTGAATAACCCAATCCTGGCAGGCGCCGCGAATCCGATCCGGCCATCGCAACCCTCCTTGGCGATGCGGTTCGTGAAACACGACCGCAACCCGAGCACCACTCCGTCGAAGTATAGCCACTACGAGGAGTGCTGCGAATGGAAAGCCTCGGCGTGACCAACTGAGCGCCGTGTACTGCAAAAGAACCCATTTACCCCGCCACGCAGCGGATTCACTGACAAGTTGCCTAAACGCGCCGATCCATCCCTGTGTAATCCATTGCACACGTACGTGGTGCAGATGCACGCCTCCTGGCGCGAGCGCTCGCGCTAGAAACACGCAGTAGTCCTCGACGCCGTCTGTGGGCGTGTCGCGTTGGCCAAGCAAGGCGACCCATGTTAACGGTTGCGTGCTCTCGTCTGAAATGGACGTCATACCCGACACAGGTTTTTTTCGTAGCTCCTGTCGAGCACCGATTGCATCAATATGCGATTTCCGTTCATCGATTTAGGAGTTACTCTCACCGATTGAGTTATAAGCGCAATCGTTCCGGCCCGACTGAAACTTAAGTGCAATCCGGACCCATGCACTCCTGTAGCGCAGTAAGCGTCTGGGCGTAGGTTGAAGGCAACGCAAAGACGTGGTTGACGTCAACCGATTTCAGAGCGTAGCCGAGGAGTCGCAACAATTCACGAGAATCTCGATCTTTGGTTTCAGAGTGCAACTCGCAAATAATCCAGGGATGGCGGGTACGCAACAACTGCTCCGCTCCGCGCAGAACCTCGATCTCCGCGCCCTCGACATCGCACTTGATCGCATCGGGCACAGGATGGTCTCGCACAAAGTCGTCCAGAGATACACAAGGAGTCGGCGTTCCGGACTGCACCATTCGCTCCGACCACAAATTTTCCAATGCCGCGGTCAGGGGATGATAGATCAGCAGCAACAAAACTGAGTTTCCCACTCGATGACCACACTCCTGCCTCGATTATTGTGATATTCGTGAATCCGTTGCGTGTAACGTTGCGCCGGAGACGTGAGGCTGTTTCATTGTCAGGCTCAAAGCTGAAGACTTTTCCGTTCGTGCCCACAAGTCGCGCCGCCAGCAGCGTGAAAAGTCCGATATTAGCGCCAAGATCGTAGAAAATCATCCCAGGTTGGAGACGCTCCACCAAAATTGACTGCACCCCCATCTCGGCCTCGCCTTGCATATAGCTTCGGCCCGTTCGAGGGTTTAGTTCGAGCCAAATGCCCTGCGCGGGCCCTGCTGCAACCTGCGTCCACACTTTTACTTCCGCGCCCAGCATCCGATGGCTCAGGAGATGCAGGAAATAACCGAGAACCGGTATCCCGCGTAGCAAGCGAAACGGTGCAGGGCAGTACAGCAACAATTTGGCTATCCACGTACTCGTTCGCGCCAAGCTATTTCTCCACCACGAAGTTCCCAATCACCAGAACGTCTAGACCTGAGCTAAAAAATGTCCGGACCGCATCGGTCGGGCGTGCAAACGATTGGCTCTCCGCGCAGATTGAAGGAGGTATTCATAACCACGGGTACGCCGGTTCGCTGACCAAATGTGTGAATCAATCGCCAATAAAGTGGGTTGACATCGCGCTCGACGGTTTGCGGTCGGGCGCTGCCGTCGATGTGAGTAACTGAGGGTATTACGCTGCGCTTCTCGGACCTCACCTGCGCTGTTAGGACCATAAAGGGGAGTCAGTTGCGGACTCCAGATATTCTCCAGCGACTTCGGCGAGAAGAGACGGCGCAAACGGACGCCACCACTCACGAAATTTAACCGCGTTGTTCACGTTCGCGTTCATATCCGCGTTTCGCGGATCGGCGAGAATCGAACGGTTGCCTAGTGCGCGCGGACCAAATTCCATGCGACCCTGAAACCACCCTAGGATTTTTCCTGTCGCTAGCATATCTGCTGCGACCTCGGCCGGATCAGATACGCGAGTCGCCCGTAGTCTGTATGTGGTGAGGGTTTTCTCTATCTGTTCGTCCGAACTTTCCGGCCCCAAATCGGCGCGCCGCATCTTGTGCACAGGCAATTTTCCGCTATTGTCCATGTACGGAGCAAGAGCCGCACCGAGGCAAACTCCGTCGTCACTTGCAGCCGGCTGGACAAAGATCTGATCCACAAGTCCGGACGCGGCTATTTTTCCGTTGGCTTTTGAGTTGAGTGCAACTCCTCCTGCGAGACAAAGATTTCGGCAGCCCGTTTTTTCTACCGCCAAGCGCGCCAGCGTCATCATTGCCTCTTCGCAAGCGTCCTGAACGGCGAATGCAAGATTCTTGTCTCGCGCTCCGATTTCGGATTCGGGAACGCGTTGGGGACCAAATTGAGAGATAATTCCGGAGATAGGCGCCGAATTGCTGCCCAACAGCAGACGAGCCGAAACCCTATACGGATTGTCATCAGGAATGATGAAGTCGCGCAGACTGATTCCTGGCTCGCCGTATGGGGCGAGCCCCATCACCTTCCATTCATCGCTATATGGTTGAAACCCCAGATAATGGGTAAATTGCGCATAAAAGAGTCCGAGCGAATTCGGCCACGGAATCGTCCACACGTGTTCGAGCACTCCGTCACGCCCGTGCCATAGCGATGTCGCTTCCCAAGCCCCGCGCCCGTCGAGGACCAGCACCGCGGCGTCGTCGAACCCGGAGTATGCGTACGCGCTGATTGCGTGCGCCAGATGGTGGTCAACATGTCGAAATTGCGCGCCTGATAGGTCCAAAACAGCGGCGGAATTCGTTCTCGCCGCAGCCGGATCGAGTGAAACCCAGGTTCCGACGCAATGTACTGACGATATCCACATAAGTTAGGGGCACGGACCCGGTCGCCATGCATTTCAAGTCATGCTTCAGAGCCGCCGCAGCTAGCGGCCAACCAAAGCATACGAAATCGAGTTCGGATGCTCGGAGGCGGGCCCAATCGAGGCATGCGGAGATCGCAAGAGCAGGGAAACGCGAATCGTGCTTTCACTCGGCTCAATCGCTCTTCGGCCACCGCAAAGAGAACTTTCCCTTCCCGCGTAATACACGCTGAAGAATCGTGCATCTGAGAGTAGTTAATGCCGAGGCTGATCACCGCATTTTTCTCCCAGTTCTCATTGAGGAGTGCCAGTACTTCTTCGAGTCGCTGACCTTGCGCTTCGGTCGAATGGGCTCGAGCCACCTGCATTCGAAGCTGACGCTTCGGGCTGTCGGCAGGTTCTTCTCAGCGCGCGAACGACGGCATCGGATAGTTCCTGCGCGGTCGTTCCCGAGTAAATCAAATCCATGACATTCCGAAAGGCCAAGTATTGGAGTAGCGACGACTGGCAACCCCGCCAGAAAATAGTCATATAGCTTCAACGGCGAGCAATGGAGATTCTTATTATCTCCACAATCATACGGCATCATGCCCATGTCGAAGGAGGCGACGAAGTGCCGGTAATTCTTTCGGAGACTGCCAAGCCATGGCGTGGGCATTCGCGAGTTGCAAGTCGTTCGATTCGCCGAAATACACAAAATGCCAGTTTTGATTTTGAGTGAGGAATTCGCGAAGCACTGGAAGATTCAAGCGGGCAAAGATCGGTCCAAGGTAGCCCAGTCGCGGACGCGGCACTGCCAGCGAGTTGTGGAGGCTCCTTGGGTGATTCATTTTCGGGTCGCATCGGCAGTCGCTAAATGAATGGATTGAGGGATCCATTGAATTTTATCGCCATACTTCGCTCTGAGCTCTTGAAAAACAGATTTCGGGATGACTAGGGTTTGATCCGACAACTCGATTAACTCGTACTGATAGGGTTCCGGATAATCCATGCAGATATGGACCAGTGGGAAGCCAGCGGCCCGCATCTCCCTACAGAGGGCCGTCATGCGGTCGACGTGAGAGAATATAAATACCGGGCTCTTCAAGCAAAGCGCCCGCGTATGCTTGAGGATCTGCTGGGCGATTTTCTTCCATTGCCAATCTCTGACCAACGGAAGGTAATTTAATTTCGCTCCAATATACTCAGGGCCGAAACCGTACACGCCGGGGTGAAGTTCGCTGAAAAGTCGACCTCGACGCCGAAGACGCGATATAGGGATCTCGCAATAGAGGACCCGTGATCCCCGATGTGCGAGTGCGAGTGAAATTCGTTCTGGAACGTTAAACGTGTCCCATGACCATGTTGACAGGACTATAGCTTCGTGCACCCGATCTCCGATTTGCTGTTACCTACTCTAAAGGGGGCCTTTTTGGTTAGGAACAACCGGCCGCCTCTGGAACAAACCTGGCGAAACGCTTGGTTCTGCGCTTCCGAAGACTCTTCGCAAGCGTAACAGATTCCATCGCGCGTACCAGTCTCGTAGCCGATAGAATTGAGGAGGAGAAAGGAGCATCGTCAGGACGCCCACCAGACCCCGGAATAGCACGTAACCAGGCGTCGCGCTTTTATAAGCTCCGCGGAAGGACTGTTTCTCTGTCTTAAAATTCTTCCAACGTCCTCCATCGCCAAAATATAGTTGGAGACGATTGAATTCCACTTGGTCCGACTCCAGGAATGCTGAGATGACTTCCTGCCGTACTCCCAGCTCAGCGAGCTTTGGTGGAAGATATTTGAGAAGGAACGCAAGTATCTCGGATTTTCTTCGTAGCTTGCTCTCGCCTGTGGACTCGTTCGCAAAGAGATTTTGTGAATGCAGCCGATAATAGCAAAGAGTTTCTTCAAGTACGATTGCCCCGCCGAGTGCCAATGCGAGGGTAAGTATAGGGTTATCTGCACAGAAGGTGAGCTCTAGCGGGATCGGGCCGATTCGTTCGAGAACTTCTCTCCGAACCGCTAGCCTGCTTGTTCCGAGCAGTGTGCGCCCACAATCGGCGAGACGCGCTGCGTCTGTACTAGAGAGATCAAGTCGGCACGTTTTCTCCGGCACAAACATTTCATCTGGTGGATTGTCTTCATGAACCTCGAAGTATCCGTGTCCCACCGCAGCGACTCCCGGGTTTTGTTCAAAGCACTCGAGCACTGCGCGAAGTTTCCCACATGCCCACCAGTCATCGCCGTCTAGGAATGCTACGATTGGACCTTGTACTTCTGGAATGGCGGCGTTAAACGCAGATGCCTGTCCTCCATTTTGCTTCCGTATGCAGCGAACGCGAGGCGCAAATTGCTGAACGATAGACAAAGTGCTATCAGTCGAACCGTCGTCCACCACCAGAATTTCCATTTCCCCGGCGGGTAAATCCTGCTCCAAGACGCTCCTGATGGCTTGCTCGATGTAGCGCTCTTGGTTGTAGGTGTCGATCACGACTGAAATGAGTGGACTCGTCATTCACAAGCCTTACTCTGGATTTCTCCCGGCTTGAATCTAGAGCGGAGATGCGCAATCCCCTTGCGGTCCAACCCGACTGCGTGACGCGCGGAATACGAGGCACCCAGTACTGAGTACCACAACATCGACGGCAGATGAGTAACGAATCTCTGGATCTGGAATCGCGGTTTTCGGAACCAAGTCCTGCAAATTCTCCCAGTTCGTGTCAATTCGTGTGTGGCGTCCGCAATATTGCGAAGATTTTTTCCGTCTCCCGCCAACCGGAAATTCCGGCGCGCAACCTCGTCTGTCGCTGTTCCTTGCAATCCTTGGGAGTGGTATCCGTAGTCATGGTTCTGATGTATCGCGGTCACGAATTGGGTAGAATCGATAACCGGGACTCCACAATCCAGTGCTTTCCAAACCAACCACCAGTCCCAATACCATCGTCCAATTACCAACGGGGGCATGTCTTTGTACAACCCTCGGGAGAAGACGAAGTAGTCGACATACGCGGGGCTCTGGCGACGTCCTGTGCGTATTGACAACTCATGAAGTCCCGCCGCCCAATTTTCCTGCTTGAAATCCAACGGTTCCCCGATGTCGGTATCCCACCGCCGTGAAACCAGAAGAAACTGTCTTCGCCAAGCCATCGTCGCCCGAACCGCCTCGCGAAAGTCGGGAAGGAGGACGATGTCGCAGTTAGAATAACAAAGGTAGTCGTGACTTGCGATCTCCTGCGCACGTCCGAAGATGTAGTCAGCATATTTCATGCCGCTGTCGTGGCGCTTCACCCTTGGTTGGTGGCGCAAGCCAAGTTCTAAACAGGCCTCAGCAGAACCCTCCTCGTCGCCAAAAAGTATGATTTCCACATCGGGATGCAACAGTTTCCAGCTCTTCAGAGCATTACGCTGAATGATTCCGATGTGTCCGCGAAAGGGTTTGGGAGTGGAGAATATGGTGATCATAACGTTTAGGCGATCCGGCCAGTCCTGATGTGCGTTTCCTCTGAGTTCACGATCTCTTCGAGAATTTTTTCTAGGCTGTAGCTTAAGCTCCAGCTAGGGAAGTGAGAACGCAACTTGCGAAGATCGGTGATGTAGCATATGTGATCTCCTTTTCTGGCTTCTTCGTGGTACTCCCACCTTACGGGTTTTCCTGTCATTTGTTCAATCCGGTCAAATGCTTCCATGATGGAGATACTATTTTCTCTTCCGCCTCCAATGTTGTAGACCTCGCCCGCCCGAGGGTTCAGAAAAAACTCCTCAGCAGCACGGACCACATCAAAACTATGGATATTATCGCGGACCTGTTTGCCTTTGTAGCCAAAAACTCTGTAAACCTCGCCCGAGATAGCCACTTTTACGAGATAGGAAAGGAAGCCGTGGAGCTCGACGCCAGAGTGATTGGGACCAGTGAGGCAACCGCCTCGAAAGACGCCCACATTTAGCCCAAAATACCTTCCGTACTCCTGGGCCAGCACATCCGCCGCTACTTTGGAGGCGCCAAAAACAGAATGCGTTGTACGATCGATTCGACATTCCTCGTTGATTCCTCCCCAATCCTCGGCATCGGCATAATCGTACCGTGTCGGTAGCTCTTGCAAAGATTTCTCGTTGGGGACATCGCCGTAGACTTTGTTTGTACTCAGGAAGACCAGCCGGGCATCAGGGCAGAACTGCCGCATCGCTTCGAGAACGTTCGCAGTTCCGAGCGCATTCACTTCGAAATCGACAAGCGGAATTTCCTTGGCCTTGTCATGCGATGGCTGTGCCGCACAGTGCAGGATTGCGTCGAATCGATGTTCCTTGAACAAAGCGAAGATTCCCACGCGATCGCGGACGTCCAAGTCATGATGCTCGAAATGTAAGGTAGACGTTTTGAGCCGTGCGAGGTTCCAGCTCGTATCCCCTTGGGGGCCGAAGAATTGCTGGCGCATGTTGTTGTCAACACCGATAACGTGCAGACCCTGACGGTCAAAATGCTCGACCGCCTGCGAGCCAATCAGACCGCTGCTTCCGGTAATCAGAATGGTCTTCATGTACACGGTAGAACACATACTATTATCCCATCCCGCATTGATGTAGCGAAACGAGCCCGAATCTTAGAATCCTCACTCGGGACGTAGAACGAAACAGCCCAGGGCATACGAACATGCTACCGCGATTGTCGGATGGCTTGTGGGAACGTAGGCCAAAGCAGAGTCCTTCTGCGCGGGATACCAGCGATTGTCAGCTCGCTTCACCCAGTAGTTCTGTTCCTCGATTCCGTAACCGTTTAGCAGCTTCGGTAATCTTTCTTTTCATAAACCCGGTGCCAAGGGGTGATTGAAGCGTCTTGACCGCAGGGTATCGTCATAAGCATTCTCCCCGAGACCTTCAAAAGGGTGCGCAATTTCCGCATGGCTGCGAGATCACCGTCGCTCTCCTCAAAGGTTACCCCATAGCGCCCCCTAAGGCCCACATGCTCCACGGTAGAGCAATTTAAAATGAAATCGAAAGCGCCGTTAGGCAGGTCGATCTGTAGGAGATCACCACAGGCCATTTCGATGTTTGGGTGGGACCACGGAAACAGATTAGTCTCCAAATCGAGTGCGAGAACGCGATAGCCCTTTTGTATCGCGTGAATGCTCATATTGCCGTATCCACAGCCAAAATCGAGGACACGCCCCGCTCCGGTCGGCAATCGGGATGCGATATAGGACCATTCAATATCTCTGTCGCCGGAAAGATCAGGGTGACCTTCGTTTGTGATTTTGCAAGGCGCGATCAGAAAATGTTTGAGTCGACGCAAACCCTCATGGATTCGTTTTGGAAGGTAAACCGGCATAAGATAGCGTTCCATCGTTTTAGAGCTTTCGATTCTCCCCCGCGCATTGAATATCGGTTATCGCTGAGCTTTGATTAACCTTCTTATGGCCTTTACTTTTTGGGATAACGGTTTGCTCAAGAAGCGTTTAAACTCACTGAGAGTGGTCGATTTAGTGGAACCACAGCTGGAATCCCACGGCTGAACCGGAATGCGCGGTTCGACGACAGGCAATAGGAACTTGGAGGAAATTAGCGATGGCGACGCCGCAAGCATGGTTCGTACTTGCCGTGAATTTGCACTCGAACGATATTCAGAATGATCGGGCATCCTTGCGAATCGATAGACAAACGGAAAGCCAGCGCAGAACAACATTTTCTCTAAACACGACTCCGTCGGGTAAAAGGCGAAGTGATTCAATCCCTGGTCTTCGCTTGATGCCTCATCGACGAGGCCCATTATGGGCTCGTTCCCGGGGAAGACAACGGCCTCGATGAGAAGCAGTCGACCCGTCATCGCCTGTAGATGGCGAATCGCTAGTAGTGGATTCTCCAAGTGATAGAGCAAGCCGAAGCAGAGAACGAGATCCATTTGTCCAAGGGTGCGAATTGCCGGATCCTCGGCGTTGTAAGTGTGAAATTTCACACCGGGGTTGCGGAGGGCTCCCTCTTCCGCATTTTCCGAGCGGCCATCGACGGCGGTAACCTCAAGCCCCAGCGATCGCAGCAGGCCAGAAAAATATCCCAGCCCGCACCCCACATCGAGTGCCGTTTTCAAGCGAAGCGAATGTTTCAGTTCGGACATGAGCGCCGAAACCAGGGTCGCGCGGGAGGAGTTCAGCCTGTCGTAGTGTTTCTGGTCAAATATGCGAGGTGCGCTCAATTACGGTTTCCTCCTCGGGTCGATGCGCAAACTCGGTTGGAATATTCAAGACTCCGTTCCAACGATCCATATGATGCTGGTACACTTCGGTCGCAACCGTCATGTCGGGTAGGCAGTCCCAGAGATCAAGGGCGTCGGAATTATCCCACAGGCTCACCTGCCACTGGTAAGCCCCCGGACGTAAAGGAAGCATTGGAAAAGAGTGAGAGAAGACATGCACACCCGGATTGAGATTTAAACTCTGCGCGGCGCGCGCCCACATGAGCTGACGCTCGGCGTTGAAGAGGGCGATACCGTGCTCGCCACTGCTCACGGGCTGGGCCAGCTCGACCCAAAAATTCACCGTGACCGGGCCGACGGTCGAAAGGACTTGACCCTGGCCGTGTGACGCGCCCGCGATTTCCCAGCGTAGGAACTGGGCCTTGCTGTTGGTATGCCGCTGCAGTCCTTTGGAGCGGTTCCCGTCGTACATGGCTAATTCATACCCTGCGAGCACATCGTGTGCCGCGCCGTCCGTACGGATTGCGCCTGCGTCGATCCACAGAACCCTCGGGCAAAGGCGGCGAATCTGATTCATCTGGTGACTAACGAAAACGATCGTGCGGCCGGTCTTGGCGACTTCTCCCATCTTACCCAGGCATTTCTTTTGGAATTGCAGGTCGCCGACGGCAAGAACCTCATCGACTAGTAGAATTTCAGGTTCTAGGTGCGCGGCGACGGCGAAAGCCAGGCGAGTCTGCATACCGCTACTATAATGTTTGAGCGGAGTATCGAGAAACCGTTCGACTTCTGCGAAGGCGACGATTTCGTCAAATTTCCCGGCAATTTCGCGTTTCCTCATTCCAAGGATTGCACCGCTTAGGAACACATTTTCGCGTCCCGTCAGCTCCGGATGGAAACCTGTGCCGACTTCGAGCAGGCTCCCCACTCGCCCCTGGATTTCGGCCCAACCCTCGGTGGGTCGAGTAATCCGAGCCAAAAGCTTGAGGAGTGTGCTTTTCCCAGCGCCATTTCGGCCAATCAGTCCAACAACCTCGCCTTGGGCGATGTCAAAGCTGACGTCCCGGAGCGCCCAGAGCAAGTCAGGAGGGCGCCTTCCGGTTCGTTTGAATGGCGATGTGAACGCGCGGGTAAGCACATCGCGCAACGCTAGATAACGTTCGCGTTCTCCAACTCGATAGCGCTTGCCGAGCCCTTCGACGTGAATGCTGGATTCGCTCATCTTTTAGTCCGTTTTGACTTCAGACCACATCTGCAATTGTCGTTTCCATTTTCTGGAAATACGCTACTCCGCTTAGCAGAATCGCGAGGACCACAGCGGAGGAAATGACGACTAGCCGTCCCGGAGGGGTTCCACGGCCAGCGAGTGACCATCGGAATCCTTCAATCACACCCGTCATCGGGTTGAGTCCATAGGCCCAGCGCCATTTCGCAGGGACGAGCGAACTCGGGTAGACGACCGGCGATGCGAACATCCAGAATTGAACGAGAAACGGCACTACATAGCGCACGTCCCGATAGATCGCATTTAACGCCGCGAGCCAGAGCCCAACGCCGAGCGCCGTGAGGACCGCAAGTAGCAAAAAAAACGGAACCAGCAGGATAGGCCACCCCACATGGATTCGGTAGTAGAACATCATCGCAATGAACATAAAGAAGGAGATCCCGAAATCCACCAGGCCTGACAGCACGGACGAAAGTGGTAGTGCCAAGCGCGGAAAGTAAACTTTTGTGACGAGGCGCTGGTTTTCGACAATGCTAGCAGTGGAATTCTGCAGCGCGCCCGCGAAGTAGAGCCAGGGAAGCAACGCACTGTAATAGAAAATCGGATAGGGAAGCCCCTGAGAAGGTATATGCGCCAGCTTCCCAAAGAAGAGGCTGAAGACCAGCATTGTAAGCAACGGTTGCAAGATGGCCCACATAGCGCCAATGGCGGTCTGCTTATAACGCACTTTGATGTCTCGCCAGACGAAAAAATAAGTCAGTTCGCGATAATCCCATAGCTCGCGAACAGGAAGCACCCACCAGCGGCTCGGAGGTGTTATACGCAGCAAGGGAGGGCGGGCGATGCCCACGGCTTCGGTACCGGCGGAAGTAAGTATCACTCCGATCCTTCCGATGGGCGCGACTTGAGTTGCTTCGTGTCCTCTTCCTCGATGTGACCCATCAACTGCTTGCGTCCCAGGAAGTAAGCGCTCAAAGTTCGGGTTGCTAATATCGGGACCACCGCGACTTGGTTGTAGGCCGCGTCGCGCCAGGAAATAGGACCACGCGCCGGGACCAGATGCGTCCCCCACTGAAAGATTAACCCCAGATTCCAAATAATCAGGATGGCTGTAGCGGCGGGAGCCACGATCCTGATTCGACGTTCGCTCCAAACGCGCGCAAAATAGTCGAAGAACGCCGCAAGCCCCAGAACGAAAAGAGCGGTCAGAGACACAAAGAATCGGTTTCCGAATGATGAGAGGCCATCCCAGTCTTGGTAGCAACCAATTACGTAAAGGTATGTCGCGAATGCGGTTACTGAGTACAACGCCAAATATCGATCGTAGTGTCGAACCATAATCATTCCAACAGCCGCCAGCATCACGATTGGAGTCCAGCTGAACAGTCCATGATCTGCCGAAAAACAGACCTTAAGCAACGCCGGCGAACTCCAAAACCATTGTTCCGTGTAGCCAAAATCTAGATAACTTCCGTAAATAATTTTCTTGGTGATGAACGTTGGAAGAAATGCAAACAGTGCTGCTCCGGCAAGGACCGCGTTATCCAGAAATATGCGGCTGAACGGAACAGGCTGCGCGCCGGATGAATCCTTCCGAAAATGACTCAGCGATTCCAGTATCGGAAACAAAAGTAAAATCGCATTCGGATAATAGACATCCATCATAAGCCCGGCGATCAACCCCAGAAGCACCCATTGCATGACTGTGCGCGCGGTGCGGGTACGGTCCCAATACCAGACGAAGAGTGCCACCATGAATGCGGAATGAGCGTGAGACCAGGAGGGATTGAAGTACGTGTAAACAGGAAGAGAACTGGCAAACCATATGCCCACAGCCGCCAGAAATGCCCATCGTTCAGGAAGATACTTTCGAGCGAGCCGGAATGAAATCCAAATCGCTAGAAAGCCATACAGCGCCGTTCCCAGAGCCATGGCTAAAACGTAAGGCTTGGAATAGCCGTCCGCGGCAATGGTGCCACCAGACCGCATCATAAGCCAAGACAGTGACGTGCGTGGCGAGTAGAAAAGGTGACCAGAGGACAGACGGCCCAATCGAGAAATGATTGTCAAGGTGACCGGTCGAGGTGTATTGGCCAGGGTAGATTGTTCCATTTGCATCCGTCCGGCCCATACGGAAGCTCGTATTCGCCGCGAGCCAATCTTTGCCGAAATCCAGATTGTGGTCGATCAGGAGCGACCGGCCGAACGCGTAGTATCCTACGCCGTCTCCGCGCACCCACGGGTTAACCAGCGGCAGCGTAAATACGAAAATGGCCAACAGAATTTTGTCGTACCTACTCAGTCTAGCCAATACCGTTCATCCTCGATTCATATTCAGCACCTGGTAATGTCCCGGGAACGCGCCATTTCGTTCATGAAACCGCTTTCACGGTCAACGGGAGCTCTGCGGCTCGATCTCCTTGCTTCCGCAATATCGCGATGATGGAAAGCGGTGGAAGCGGTAGCCATGAATCCATACGTCGAAGGATTGGCGTTAGCAGGTTGAGCAGCCGAATCTGACCCATACCGAAGGTTCTGCCGTCGCAGTATCTTTCCGTTGAGCCACCACGCTGGCACGCCGGGACGATTGAATTTCAATATCCGCTCAATCTGAAACCCGGCTCGCTGGGCGACCTCGGTAAGCTGCCCCTCTGTGTACCGCCGATAATGCCCGAGCACTTCATCCAGACTTCCGTAGAGCTGGGGGCCAAAAGGAACCAGGACAACGGCCCTTCCGTCCGCTGACAATGCGTCGTGGATGTTTCGCAGCGCCCCAACGTCATCCTGTACGTGCTCAATCACGTTTAGGCACACAACCGTGTCGAAATTCTGATCCGTCGGATATGACTCCGCCTTCATGCCATCGGTATAGCCGACTCGCATATAGGGGCGCGTAGAACGGAGCGTTTCCAAATAGCCTAGATAATAGGGATTCACATCCGTCGCCCAATACAGCGACCGCGGCATGAGATGAGTAGACATGTTGCCGATTCCCGCGCCAATTTCAAGCACCCGGTCACCTACGTGCGGTCTAACGACGTCTGCCATCCACCGCGTAAAGCGCGGAGCGCGATTCAGTCTCTCCAGAATCTCTCCGCCATGGGAATCCTCGCTGTAAATGCGGCTTGAAGCCCCATAGCGAAGGATCGCCCAAAGGGCGCGTACGCCGTCCGTCCAGCCAATTTTCTTTCCCTCTCGGTAGGTGCGGCCCGAATAGCTAATGGGAACTTCGAAAATCCTGGCGCCGCGCTTGGCAAGTTTGATCGCAAGTTCAGGTTCAACATCGAACGTAGAGCTCTCGAGCGGAATACTTTTCAGCAGGTCAGCGCGAGCCATCTTGTAACAAGTCTCCATGTCCGTCAGATTGAGGTCGGAAACCACGTCGCACAAAAATGTAAGTAGTCTATTGCCAAGCGCATGACGAAAGAACAGGGCACGTTTATATCCACCGGACATGAAGCGCGATCCAAACACGGCATCTGCATCTTCGCACAAGAACAGCTCAACCATCTGCAACAGATCCCGAGGATGGTATTCGAGGTCGGCATCGTGAATGACGACCAGCTCCGTATTGACCCGTGATAATCCGGTGCGGATTGCAGCGCCTTTGCCTTGGTTCTTGTCATGTCGTAGCCAAACCCAATGGAGTTTTTCGTCGTCACCGTCCGCTTCTACCGCAGCGCGAAAGTGGCAATGGCTTGTGCCGTTCCATCTTTCGATCCATCGTCGACAACAATCACTTGCACTACGCTTAATAAAGGTGACTCGCGCAATACTTTCAGCCGGCCGAGGCTCGTCTCAACCAGATATTGCTCGTTATAGGCAGGCACGATTACCGCGAGGCTCGTACTGGTCAGTTTTCCATCCATTCCATCGACAAGATAGGAATCGCTCACAACGCGCCGCGACCGACCTGCGTTTTCCCGCCGGCTATTCAGCGGTTGGAAGATGGTCTTTGTGGTGTCGTCAGTCATGCGAGTGTCGAAACTCTTCAAGGATTACGGCGAAACAACTCACGGGTCGGCCCGAGGATTCGAGTGCTAAATTGCGGAACGCCCAGCGCATATAACGCCTGATCGAATAATGATCGACAGCAGGAAGCTAGAATCAAATCTCCCTAATCAGAGGCAGCCGTAACCGCCAGACGATTCGCGGGGCCGCAAGGCTGGCGTCTTTACGCCTCCGGCAATGGGCGATCACACGATCCACGATTTCGAGCAGGGGAGTGGCAGGCCGGAAGCCGGTAAGTCGCTCAAGCTTTTCAAGGGATGGAACGCGCCGCGCCATGTCTTCGAATCCTGGCTCGTAGGCCTGTTCGTACGGAATGAAAATGATTGGTGAGTCGCTTCCGGTCGCTGTCTTTACGACATGGGCTAGCCCTTCGATCGTGATCTCTTGGTCGGTTCCTATATTGACGACCTCGCCGATCGCTCGCTCCGTGGCGATCAGGCGCAACATTGCTTCGACGCTGTCGCGGACATCGCAAAAGCACCGCGACTGCTTGCCCGTGCCATAAACTGTGATCGGCTTACCGTCAGTGCTTGCTGCACGAAATTCGGCAGAACCATGCCGTAGCGGCCGGTCTGACGCGGTCCGACGGTATTGAAGAACCGGGCGATCGATGACCGGCAGTTTTTTTTCTTTCCAGTACGAGAGCGCCAGAAATTCATCCAGCGCCTTCGAGGCCGCGTAGCTCCAGCGGCCTTTGTCGTCGGGCCCAGGACCAGATCCGCGTCTTCCTGGAACGGAACTTTGTCGCTCTTGCCGTACACTTCGGAAGTTGAAGCCATGAAGACCAGCTTCTTCTTCTTCGAGGCGGCGTCGAGAACGAATTGGGTGCCGTGAACGTTGGTCTCGAGCGTTCGCACGGGACTTTCGACAATCAGGCGAACGCCGACCGCTGCGGCAAGATGGAACATTACGTCGGATTCGTCCACTAGCTCGGCCAGCAGCTGTTTGTTCTGAATTGAGTCGAAGAAATAATGAAACCGCTCATTGGCTTTCAGATGACGTATATTCTCGACACTTCCGGTCGAAAGATCATCCAGGATGAAGACTTCCTCTCCGCGCTCGAGCAGCGCCTCCGACAAATGCGATCCGATGAACCCTGCCCCGCCCGTTATCAGATATCGCACGATTGCTCCCTAGAGTTGAAGGATTTTCTGACGTATCCGACCCCGATGAGAATCGAGACTTGCTTGCCGACTTCTTCACCGTAACCGTATCCGTAAGCGTACGGATAATATCGATATGAGTAGTAATAATCGGGCGCGCTCGAATCCACCGCGTTGAGCACGACGCCGAGCAGGCGGCATTTCACAGCCTTCAACAGATCGCACGTCCGCGTAAATGCTTCTTTCGGTGTTTCGCCACTCCGGACCACCAGCAGTACACCATCGGTGATAGCGGACAGAATCACCGCATCCGTGGCAGCCATGACGGGGGGAGAATCGATCACGATGAATTTATAGCGGAGGCGCAAATCCGCGATCGCTTCGCGCATCCGGTGCGACGAAAGCAGGTCCGCCGGGTTCGGCGGAACGGGACCTGTCGTCAGCGCCGCGAGATTATTGATTGTGGGATGAGGGAAGATCGCTTCATCGAGGCTCGACACGCCCGCCAGATAAGAACTCAACCCTGCCTCTTTACCGATCGCCAGATTCAAGGCGCGCCGGATCCCCGGCTTGCGAAGGTCCGCGTCTATCAGAAGTGTGCGATCTCCGAGCTGCGCCAGCGTCACTGCTAGGTTCACGGCGGACGTCGTCTTACCTTCGCGGGGCAAGGCGCTGGTTACTAAGATCACTTGAGGGGGGTGCTCTGCCTGCGAGAGTAGCAACGAAGTGCGCAGCGAACGGAAGGCTTCCGATATTTGTGATTTCGGTGTGGTATAGGAAATCAGCTCGACCCGTGGTCCGGATACACTGGGCGACGAAGTTTCTTTTGCAGGTCGGGAAAGGGCGCCACGGCGTTCGCCCACCGAGCCGGGCAGGGAAGGAACCACAACGAGTGACGGAAGACCTGTGAGAGACTCGACATCATCGGGTGACTTTACAGTATTGTCGAGATATTCCCGGAAAATCGCCAGTCCGATTCCACCTACCAGGCCTACTAGAAAACTCAGTAGAATGTTACGCGCTTTCTGCGGGCGCGAGGGGCTGGTAGGAACCAGCGCTGGATCTACAACGCGAATATTGCTTGACCGTAATCCCGCCGTAATCCCCGCTTCCTTCAGTTTTTGCAAAAGGCCATCATAGAGCAGCTTGTAAGATTCGGCGTCATGCTCGAGGATATGATACTGAACAAGTTTTTCGGCCAGATCGTTGGCTTGAACCTTTTGCCGATCGAGTGCTTCTTGCAAAAGCTCGAGGTGTTGACGCGCCGTCTTGAAGTCCTCTTCGATGCTGCTCGCCATCGTCTTCAGCGCGCGCGCCATCTCATCATCGGTTTCCTTCTTCTGGGCGGCGAGTCGCAGAACTTTGGGAAAGTTTGGACCATATTGGTTCAATGCCTCGGCATACGAGTCGTCGAGAGCGGCTCGGCGCTTCATCAGGTCTTGAATAACCGGGCTGTTGCGAACTTCGGGGAGCAAATCCACATTTCCGGAGATGGCCATGCGGTACAGAGCTTCTTTTGCTGCCAGCGTCGTTTGGGCATCCGTGACGGCTTTATTCAGATCTCCCATGGTTTGGGTAGTTATGTTCTGCTTCTCATCAATCTGCCAGATCTGATTCTGCCTCTCGTAGGTGATGCGGGCATTTTCGGATGATTCAACTTTGATTCGCAGTTCTTCGAGCTCGCCGGCGAGAAACTTCGACGCTTGCGTCGTTGCGTCATACTTACTACGAAAGTTCTGTTCTATGTAATTTTGCACGTGCGTGTTGGCAACGACAGCGGCAAGTTGGGGGTCTTCGGATTCAAACTGCACCTCAACCAGACGGCTGTTGGGAATGCGCTTGACGTGAAGTCGCCCCAGAAATGCACCGAGGATAGCAGGACGCCTAAAGCCTGGGCCGCCGTGCGGTAATGCGAATGGGTCTGAGGACGCCGCGAAGTCGGGATGGTGATCCAGATTGAGGGTTTTGATTGTCTGCAATGCGAGAGTTTCACTCTGCAAGATTTCCGTTTGCGTCGAGATGTAATTGTCCATGTCGACGTATTCGTCGTAGTTCACGCCCTGAAATGGAAGCGTGTTCTGGGATTCTTTATCCACTTCGACACGTGCTGCAGCTTCGTAAACAGGTTTCATTTTGAATGACGCAATCGTAACCACCGTCACGACGGTTAGTAGAAATGTGAGGATCAGCCATTGATGCTTGCGAAGGATAATCAAGTAATCCAGGAGGTGAGGCTCCCTTCGCGGCTGCTCCCAAGCTGCAGGAGACGGGACAGGGATCACCGCCAAAGATTCTCCGGCTTTTCGGTCGCGAGCAACGAATCTGGATGCTTCTTCCATGTAGCTAGCGGGCCTCACCTTTGGATCTACTCGTTTCGATCTAGCTTGCCTTACGGTTGCGATGCCGATCGGTAAACCAAGACTCCCGCGGCGATCTGAGCCGCCGCCTCAGCACTTCTGACCGCGATCTTTAAAGCCAGACTGTCCGGTACATATAAAATATCGTTCGATTTCATCGCTACATCTTGAGTCTTATTTTTTTCGATCTGCCTGATCTGAACCGGAATTGCCTCGCGCTCGCCTGTAGTCGGACTTACGCGATAAATCACAGCATTGTCAGGCTTGGCGTAACCGCCGAGGCCGTGAGCAAGCGCCACTGCTTTCAGGACCGTCAGCTGTTCGCCGTGACTCTGGACGACGTACCCACCTTGCTGCAATACGCCGCCGCCCATCACGTAGACAATACCCGCAGCGGGGATGTTGACAACGTCTCCGCCATAGATCGGAATGTTAAACGCTGTGTTTTCCGAGCTTAGCAAGTCTTGCAATTGAATCCGGATCGTTCTCGAGCTGGAGCCCGAGCCGCTGGCAGTGGAGGAACTTCCGGCTCGATGCGTCCGAAATCGGTCTTACGGTTTCCGTTTCAGTCGGTCGCGTAATTAATATGACTGTTCCGGCGGCGTCTGTGATGCCCCCCGCGTCTGCGATTAGCTCGAGAAGGCTGATTGGCCGGTTGACTTGATACGTCATCTGACGCGCTACCGCTCCAATGATCGTCGCGGGCTGACTATTTTGCTCCTTAATGAAGACCGAAACTTGCGGATCTTTAACCAATCCATTCTGGAAGAGGAGGTCCTGGATATCTTGTTCTAATTGAAACGGCGTGACCCCGGCCGCTCTAATCCTTTTGTGGATAAGGGGAAAACTAATGTCACCCATCGTCGTAACACGCACATCCCGGGAGAGTTCTGGCACGTCAAAGACGTCAATATGGAGCAAGTCCCCGGGCCCGATCGGGATGTCCGTAGGTGTCAAATCTCCCAGACTAGCGAGCTTCTGGATTTTCTCGTTTGTCTGCTGCGTGGTTTCGTCTTTGCCCTGACCGAAGATTGCCGGTGAGCTGGACATCATACATAGACTAGCCATTAAGACGGGCTTCCAAAGCCAGTCCAAAGCCCAGCGGACAGTTGTACTCATAAGACGGATAAACCCCTCAAATACTATGCCTAGCGCAGACCGCGTCTGTCAACAGCAGGTTCAACGACGTGAGTGGATCACGCGCATTTCTCCCTGTTTTCGTTTCGCGCAGCCGCCAAATCGGAAAGCGAAACCCCAGATACGGGCATCAACGCTGCCTTGCAGACAGACTAATCAGGTCTATGCCGTAAGCGGAGGAAGTTCGCGTGTTCGGATACGCTGGCGCGTAAGGGACTCCTCCTGCGGCAATGGAACGGACGTGGCAATGTAGGCCTGCAGCAAAAAGAGCAGAGCGTTCGAGGGGATGTGGAGATTGAAATCGACGAAACTGTGAATGAGTAGACCGCAAACCGCAGCAATGGCGCCGGCGTGGAGCGCGCGCGAAAAATGACCTTGTTCGGACAGGAAGGCTTTTCGCGATTCGCGGTACAGCAGCCAGAGAAATGTCATACCGCAGAATCCGCCCAAAAGCCCCGTTTCGGCCAGCCCCTCGATGTAATCATTGTGAATGTGATTCACGACGTGCCCGTCATAAACGGTCTCATACCGCGGATAGACGTCGATAATCGTACCTAACCCTGCGCCTTTGAGCGGATGATCAAAGAAAATGTGTGCCGCGCCGCGAAACATAGAGGCGCGGCGGCTGACGGACACATCACCAGCTCGCGTTCGAGAAAGTCTTTCGATTTCCGTCCCCGCGCCCAACCAGGCGATCAAAACGCATGCGGCCAGAACTACAATCGCGATTGCGGCCAACCTGGCACCTTGCGGCCCTCTCCGGGTCCGTGCCAGAGCACGAGCACCCCCACCTCAACCGCGAAGCTCGTCATCCCTCCTCGCGATCCCGAGAGAATCAGGGCTCCCACGGGAACGACTGTCAGCAAGCTGACCATTGCGAAAAGGTCTCGACGCAAGCCACGAAACACAAGCAACGCGAGGCCGACGGGTGCGATGAGCTCAACAAAGCCCGCAAAATGGTTGCGGTTCACGTAAGGCCCGAAGACATTGCCCCCTTCGGCAAGAGGACGAAACCAGTAAATCGTTCCTTCGGAAGTGAAATGCTGGATGATTCCGAACAACGAGACCGAGAACCCCAGAAAAATCAAGAACCAAGCCAGCTTCATCAAATCCGCTCGCTCTCGGAATGCCTGTGCGACCAGGAAGAAAATGATGAAGTAGGCGACGAATCGAAGCAATTCGATCCGCGTCAGGAATGGATTCGCCGTCACGCGAAAAACAAGTTGAGCGATGCCAATTCCGATGAGTCCAAGCAGAGGCCAGTTCAGAGGACTCCAATAAATCACCGCTCGGTTGTCTTTATGTACGGCCGCAACCCAAATAATCAGGAGCAACGAAGCTCCGATCTCTAGAAGCGATTCCGACCAGACCTCGACCGTCCCAAAAGCCAGGACGGAAAACGCAAACAGAAGTAGCAAGCCGGCACGTATCGCCTTCATTGGGAAGACTTTCCCCGGGCATCGGTGGGAACCAACGAAACGTCGGCGATCCAAACCGTGCCGCTCAACTTATTTTCAAACAAACGGCTGGGCGAGCGCAGCAGTCGAACCAACAGAAAGTGTGTATCTGGGCCGGCTGTCACGTCCATCTCCGTTGCAGACCAGGGACGCGAGCCCGTAAAGTTCTCTGTCTGGGCGTTCACTTCGTTGTGATTCGGGTCAAAAATGGAAAAGCGCATCCCGCTTTCCGTGGTGATCTGTTCAGTGCGCATGTACGCGTGAAAACGATACGTGCGGCTGGGTTCGACCGGAACATATTGCATCGGTTCGGTGATTTCTGAATTGCTCCCACCACCAAAATCCAGCCGCACGGCGCGCACGCCGTACGAAGCAGGAGCGGAGTCAAAATCGATGGACGCTCCAGCGGCGGGAGCCCACCGCCAGCCCAGGCCTCCGTTGTCGAAATCGCGCGAAAATGAGCCGTTCCACACCAACGAATGATTTAGTGGCTCGTCGGGAGCAAGTCCGGCAGCGGTGAGTGCCTCGACCCACACACGTTTAGCATCCACAGAACGATCGGCCAAAATAAGCTCATCAAGGAAAAGAAACGACTGTGGCAGGGGAATGATTTTGCCCAGCAGTAGAAGTCGATGCCACACCGAAAGTGCTGCATCGGTCTGGTGAATCGAGACAAAAAAATTCAGCGCTTGAATGTATGGGTCCACCTCCGGGGGGAGAGCCTGATCCAGCAAAACGCTTACGTCATGGTTTGCGCGCCACACACGCGAAACGGCAAGCGTCGCCATACGTGGGTCCGATTGCACCGCACGGCGAATCTCGGCGTATGCCGAGGAGTCATGGCCCAAACGCAAAAGAAAATTTCCATAATTCCACGCAACTTCGGCGGACAGCGGATACACCGAGCGCGCCTGCTCAAATGCATTCTGCGCGCCCGTTAAATCTCCGTTCGCTTCATAGGCTCCAGCGAGATTCATCCAAAAAGCTGCAGACAGAGGATCATCCTGAACGGCCCGCTTGTAGTAGGAGAGCGCCTCGATCGAATCGGGGTTAGAGAGGTCCAGCTGCCGATGGCGGCCCAGCAGGTCCCAAGCTGCGGCGTTTCCTGGTTCCAACGCGGCGCCCCTGGCAATGGCGCCAAGTTGTGTTGAATGAACGAGTCGATCAGCGATCCAGATGCGCACGGCCTGGTAGGAAAGCAGCGCGCTGGTTGCCAGAGCAAAAGCGAGAACAATCGGGCGAACCGGTAGTTCCTGAACTGGTGGCTGCACAGTGCCGTAATGTCCTATGATTATCGGTGTTTTCGCAAGGTTAAATTCAAATCCGAACACTCCGAGGATTCACCGCAGGGTGCGCCCGCCGGCGTTGCCTTGTGTATTTCAATCCGTTGAATCTTCGGATTCCTGTGAAGTTCCAGAGCGGCTACTACTTGACGCCAAAGCGATAAATCATCCCAACGGAAACACGATAATTTCCCTGGGCCGTACCGCCGTAGTTGCCGGCATTAATCTGGTAGAAATTGGTATGTTCGTAGTCAAACTCGATCAAGCGAATGCTCCAGCGCTTCTTGAATTTCACGTCGAAGCCGCCGCCTCCCCATCCATGCGGACGCCCAGCCCCAATGAGCAAACGAATTAAAACCGCCCTGGCTTTCCAGGTCGTAACCGGAATAGGCCGGGCCGACGAGCACTTCGCCGAAGGGAGTGATCTTGTGACGGTGGCCGAGAGGATAAATTCGCGCGCCGAACAACAAGGTATAGATCTGCGTATTCCCATTCACGCTGTTCAGGTTGTAGGCCCCGGAGAGATCGGCGCCCCAGGCTCAGCCAGCGGAAAATGCGATAGTCCGCGTACATCGAAAATCCATTCATGTTTAAGCCGGTGGCCACTGGCCTCATACAACGACCTGTACATATATCCGCCGCCCAGTTCGAAATTCGAGCGGGAAGGCTTCTCCACGTGCGGTTTCGGGATATGAGGAAGTTGGGGCTTCAGGTCCACCGGCTCGGGATTTACGGCATGGGACTGACGGGCGTGGAAGCAACCGGCAAAGGACCGAACAACGACACCTCTTGCCCCGAGACACGCAGGCTGAAGAATGCCAACAGAAACAAAATCCCCGCTACTTTTTTCATCAACCGCGTCCTCCAGAAATGGCTTGGTGTTCCGTATGTTTCACTGTGCGAGCTTTCAGATGCGGGCGGCCGGTAATACGTTGGCACGCGGCGGCTCACTAGGATAGATGGAAAGGCCCGCAAAGTGTAGTGCCGGGCGCAAATCATCTGATGAAGTGTTTGCTGCAAGAGCCACACTGCTTCAGTTTTTTTACGCCAAGAGAGCCACTGCGCGAAAGCGACTGCACAAAAAAAGGCCACGCGGCCTGTACGAGAGGCCGCGCGGCCTGATTTGCGGTTGAGTTGTCTCTTATTGCGTGATGGTTACGTTCACCGTGATAGCTGTCTTGGTGACGCCTCCCGAGGACGGCGTAATCGTCAGGGTTGAGGACTTGGAACCCCCACCGCCTCCGCCACTGCAACCTGCCACGAGCACGAACACCATCATGGCTCCCAACATGCCCAGGCGCGTGCGGAATCGCCGGACTTCGGGAAGCATGAACAGCAGGCCGATCGCCATCATGATGAAGAGCACCTGCCGCAGCAACGCGGACGGTGGCACCTTCATGGATTGCGGTGGCACGATGAAAGTCATCGCCGTGATGGAACCGCTCGCCGTCGCGCCGGGGGCCGGAGCGGCGTTGGTGGTGGGCACCGAGCACGAAGTAATCAGCATTCCGGGGGTGCAAGTGAAAGCCACCGCTCCGGTGAAGCCGCCCAGTCCTGTGACGACTACTGGGAACGATCCCGTCGCGCCCTTGGCCACGCTGATAGCTGCAGCGGATACCGAGAAGTCCCATGCCGTTGCACTTAGCGGGACGGTATTAACGTTGCCGAGTGTTTGCTTAATGGTAAGCGTGTCTGAAACCGGTCCGGGCGTTGTCGTTGCCGAAGGAGTGAAAGTTACGCTGACCGCGCAAGGAGTTCCACCGGGAGCTATCACAATTGGGAAAGTGCCATTGTTGCAAGCAGCCGTATTCGCGGTTTCCGCAAATGCTGTCGTGCCCGTGGCGATCGAAGCAATGCTCAGGGGCAAATTGCCGTTGTTACCGATCGAGACGGACTGGGGCCCGCTTGTTGTGGTCAGCAGAGCGCCGGGTAAAGTGAGACTGGTCGGAGTCAAAGAGATATTGGGCGCGTTCGCCGAGCCCGTACCGGATAATGCTACTTGGATAGGTTGAGTTGGACCGTCCACAGCGTCCACGATGTTCAGAGTTTCAGATTTGACTCCGGATGTCGCGGGCGCGAACGTCACCGCGATTGTGCAAGATGCCGCGACAGCTAACGGTGTCGCGCAGGGCGATGTACCGCCGGCGACTCCCGAAAAGTCCGGTCCGCTGGTTGTCGGCGGAAGGGTTATGCCAACCGGGGACGAAGTATTATTCGTGAGGGTAACGAACTGGGGCTGTGAAGATGCCCCGACTAACTGCAATCCGAAATTGAGGCTGGTAGGAGCAACCGAAATGTTCGGCAGCAGCGGCAGCTCCGCGACAAACGCGTTCATCGTCGTGCTCGTCAAGGTAGGCTGAAATACGCCTTGAGTGACTGGTAAATCCGAAGACGAAGTCTGACCCGCGATGTAGGCGTTGTTCGTTGGAGAGAGGGCGATACCGTTACTGACATCGTTGACCGTACCATTCCCGCTCCCTCCGAAGTAGCTAGAGTAGAGCAAGTCAGCTTTTCCATTGCCGGAGGGACTGATTTTGGCAACGAAGCCCGTGCCATTCAAGTTCTTAAGTGTCCGGAGAATCGCGCCCTGCGTGACAGGGAAATTAGGGGACCCCGTCCCGCCGGTGACGTAGGCGATACCCGTCGCGTCCGCGGCGATTCCGAAGCCGGCATCGCCACCATTCCCTCCCAAGAAAGTTGAATACTGGTTCGGTGTTGCGCTACCGGTGTTGAGCAAGGAAACAAATGCCACGCCATTGGTTACCCCTGCAGCCGCGGGTATCGAATTCGCCGTGACCGGAAAGTCAGTCGAGGAATTTTCGCCTGTTACATACACGATACTGTTCGGGCCCAGCGCGATTCCGACGCCCTGCGTCTGAGTCGTCGCCCCCCCTAGGCAGGTCGAAAACGTCATCGCCGGAGTGGCGGTGTTGATGACAGAAACGAATGCAATTCCGTTCGTGTCAGTCAGACAGGAACTGACAAAGTGTGCTGTGGTGGGGAAGTCGCTGGACGTAGTTGTTCCCGACAATGTAGGCGTTGGAACTGGAGTCGACTGTCACGCCCATCGCGTTATCGCCGAACAAAAATGCGTTTCCTGCGCCGAGCGTCCCGCCGAAGTATGTCGAATACACCTTGGAGGCAGGCCCGGTAGTTGCCAGCGTGTTAATTTCCGTCAGAAAAGCGCTTCCGTTCGGGTTCAGTAACGCAGTCGATATCGCGTTCGGCGTCGTAGGGAAATCGGTGGAAAGAGTCAATCCTGCTACATACGCATTTCCGCTAGAGTCGACAGCAATCCCGTTTCCTTGATCTTGCGTACTTCCGCCGAGGTAGCTGGAGTATCCGAGTTGTGCCGTGCCAGTATTCGCGGGTATCAGCTTAGTAATGAAGCCGGTTCCCAGTCCGCTGCTGTTTCCGGGTGCAGTCGGAATCAGTCCCGTCGTGGTCGTGGGAAAATCCGGCGAACCGGTAAATCCAGTTACATAGATATTACCCGAGCCGTCCACCGCAATCGCCAGCGCCGCGTCTCCTGTGTTCGTTTCGCCAGTTCCGCCCAGATACGTCGAATAGAGAAGTTGCGTTCCAGTGGGATTTAGTTCCGAGATAAACGCTGTTCCATTGGTAGCAATATCCGCAGGAGGGGTTGCAGGCTCCGCATTGACTTGAGGAAAGTCGGTCGAAGTGGTGACGCCTGCGACGTAAGCATCTTGGGATGCATCGAGCGCAATACCAAAGGCTTCATCGCTTCCAGTGCCGCCGAGATAGGTTACATAGTTCAAAACGGGATCGATCGTTAATGTCCGGGTAGAGTCATAGTTCGGAATTGAAAATCGAATCTCGTGATCGTTCGTGATTGCATAGTTTCCAGCGATCTCGCGTCGTCCGCCGTTGAATTCCTGATAGATGACTGGCTTCTGCAACTCAACTTCGCCCCCCGCCACAGTTAGCAGCAGATTTCCGCGCGCGTCGATCTTAAACTTGTTTGCGCCTTCTATGTCGAGGACAATCGCTTTCGCGTCGGCTCCCGGAGCGACCGAGAAATCGTATTCCAGTCGCCGCTGGTTACCGTAGAAGAGCAGGTCTATGCCCGGATAAACCGCTTGATATCTTACTCGCTCATACGCGGGGATATCCGTATGCCACTTTTGCGGATCATTTCCGATGAAATAGTTAATTCGAGTCGGGGTTCGATTCAGACCGGCCACGGTGGAATTGGGATTGCTGCCATCGAGGCGCATGCGCAGAACGGCGAGTTTCTCAGCACTACGCGTTTGATTACGGAACTTGCCGGATTTAGTGCGATCAAGACGATGGGAGGCGCTCGACCCGGGTTGACGCAGAGCTAAAACCGCTTCTTCTCCGGTCAGAAAAAGAGAGTACCCCGAACCCCGCGACAGGAAGCGAACGTCAGAGGGCGCCTGCCCCTGATTGGCCTCAAACGCTAGGGGCAGCTTGCCGTAAACGCTCGTTCGATCAAGTCTCGCCGGCGCACCGCTCGGCACGAGCGAAGTGACAGCATTGGCGGTCGGCTGTGCCTTCAGGCTGTGCGCTGCCGATCGCTCTCGTTGAACGATAGCGACCACACAAAGAGTGAATATGGCCGATGCAATTGCCACGCAAGCTGCGATTTTTACTGCCTTCGCCTTCGTTTGCATAGACGATCTCCTCAGTTTCCACTTTGTCGAATGATGCCTCGTGAGCTAAAAGGAATTTCGACCGCGCTCGCTTGGGAAGCAATCGTAAAGTCCAAGTTTCTTGAGCGCAAGGTAACCCGTCGGCTGGGGCGGCGAGTCGTGAAGGGGGTAAACGTCATTTGACCCGGAATTCTAGCACAGCTTCATCGGGCGAGAAGGCCGATCGTGTCGGGCTGGGTACTCAAATAGCCACTCACTCAGAAGCAACTGCCACGGGCGATACACCGCGAGCGAACGGGCTATTACCCATTTATTTTTTGGGCTTCGCCGGCAAGGAGATCACAAAGCTCTTGAAGTCGTGCGGCATCATAGTGGGCGCAGAGCCGGCGGACCATCACTCTTGGCAGTAGACGCCCTAGAGTTTCAAATTCTTTTGCGCGCATCCGACTATCAAGAATGCTCGTCGCGAACGTGTTGGCTACTAGCGACAAAAACGCCTCTCGTGGCGCGATCTCCTGCACCAGTGGCGCGGGATCGCCACGGCGTTCCCCTAGAATATAGATCGCGGACAAGGGCAAACAGCGTTCTTCGAAGCGTAACTCCTGCTTCTCAAGTGATAGGCGGCGTTTTTCGTAGTTGGCGCTGAATCGCGGAAGTGAGTCCGCGGAACCGTAGATGGATTGCACAGATTCGGGCCAGAGGCAGAGGTAGGGATAAGCCGGATGAACGTAAAACAATCCGTCGCGTTCTGCTAACGCCACCACATCATCGGATAGCACAGAGTGACCCCGAAGTGCTAACGCCGCTGCAGTCGTCGATTTTCCCGCGCCCTCACAGCCTACAAAAGCGACGGCATGTTCTCCGAAAGCGACAGCGCTCGCATGCAAACATGTCACACCTCGCAGCCGCAATAATAGACCGAGAACCGGACCCAGTAGGTACGTCGCGGTATCTTCGACGGTCAAATTCTCTGGCCAAGTTGTCCACAGCTGAGTTCCTTCTTGATTCAGCCAGAACTGTGTCCCGTCCGAGTATGCAAGCCGGCTAAATGCTCCCGTCCCGATTTTCCACATTTTGAGAGCTGGATCGCCCGCTTCATCGGTGTAAGGGCTAACATAGACCAGTACTTCAGAATCTGACGGTTGTATTTCGGCGCCGAGGGGTGAAAGATTTAGGTGTACGTCTATAACAGGATCCGCAATCGGCAGTTTCGCTGGAGTTAATTCAGGGATTTGCTGTTTGGAACGAAGCGCTAGGCCGAAAACGGCGTAAGTAAAACCCAGCTCAGTCAAGGGATCCGATTCAGCTCCTGCAGTTGCGGGCGCTATTCTGCTTCCGGCACAGGCGATAAGCCTACCGCGATGATGTCCTCCCTGGCCGTTTACAGTAAATAAGCATTGATGTCAACGGGTGGAGCTCCCACTTCAGACGCAATACTTTAAAAACGGGTTCGATTGAACGGCTTTCTTCCATTGTCATTGCCGAAACTGCCCAGCTTATGTTGCGTGAGTTCCTGCACAGTCCCGTACTTAATTATGATAGGAGATGAATAGGGCTTCTTAGGGACCCGTTTTGCGGGCTTAACCATTGCGAACCTCCGCACAGACGTTATACTTTACTCCGCGCGCTGACTGCAACCAAAAGTTCAGACACAGAGGGCGAACATCAATCTGAACCTGCGCCGCCGAGCTTCCCGCTCGGAGCGTTTCAAGTGCAGAAGTGTCAATGTAGGACCCAATCTCTTCGCTCCAACCTCGCCGATCAACCCAATTTCGCTTCCGTTGTCGAAAATGTTCGAGCAACGGGTCAGTGGCCAGCGGACTCTTGCGCCGCGTGCGAATGCTCTCGGGCAATCGTCCCGCGGACGCCTTCCGTAGAAGCCTTTTTTCAAAAAACAACGGGAAGGGCGGAAGCGAAAGAAGGAAATCGACCATCCGCAGATCGAAAAACGGATGGCGTACCTCAACTGGGCAGCGCGTTACACCCGCATTTTCCAGTTCAAACATGTGGGACCAGTGTTGAGAAAGAGAGTCATGGCCTTCGACGAGCACAGGATGCGCCGGAGAAGCCGGAGTATGCCGGGTTAATTCTCGCACTCGTTCCTCAAGATTCAATCGTCGAGCAAATTCAGGCGCGAGCCACCGGGGGTATACCGGAGGCATTGAGTCTCGCGTGATCATTTTTTTTGCTCGCCGCCAAATCCCAGGAATGACAGAAGGTCGGACCCAAGCGTAAAGAAAACTTTCCGTTATTAGTTGTCGCCACTGTCTGTGTCGCGCCATATCCTTTACGTACGGCCACATCGCGAAGTGCATCAAGCTGTCGTTGCCTTCGCCAGAAAGCACGATGCGGCATTCCTTGGAAATCGTTCCGAACTGATCGAAAAGCCCCGCGAAACAGGGATCATCCACGGGTTCCGGAATATTCAGCTCCGGATCTGTCAAACGTTCGAAGGGTTGCACGTGATCCATCGGAATGAACACAATTGGAATACTGAGAAAATCGGCGGTCTTCTGTGCATACGCGCCTTCTTCATCACGGAATAGCGATTGGTACACAACGGTATACGCGCGCAAATCCCGCGCCCCATCCGCACCTTTCGACAGCTCGCGCGCGGCGGCTGCTACCGTTCCCGAATCCAGGCCACCGCTGAGTAGGATTCCTACGCGATCCGCACGCGTGCGATCTGCCACCGCCGCTTGCATCAGGGTCTGAAAATGCTCGACGTAATGTTCTACACGCTTGTAGCGGATGCGCCCTTCGGTCGGTACCGACCAGTAGCGCTGAATTCGCAGACCGGTGGAGGAAACGGTCATCGCGTGGGCCGCGGGTAGACGCCGGATATCGCAAAAGGTTGTCGTGGAAATGTCGGGATTCATCCCGAATAACAGAAAGTCGCCGATCGCCGTCTCGTTCAAATCCTCCGAAACGTCCGGATGCTGGCGCAAGCAATTGAGCGTGTTGCTGAAGAGAAAAAGTTTTCCCAATTCAGCGTAGTAGAAAGGCTTTACACCAAAATGATCGCGCGCGCAAAACAACAGTCTGTTGCGCGCGTCCCATATCGCGAAAGCGAAATCCCCGCGCAAATGCTGCACGCACTCGGCGCCCCACGCGGCGTAGGAGCGTAATATTAAATCGGAGTCCGTCGGCGCGCGAACCGGGCCGCAGGCGTAATGTTGTTCCAGTTTCGCTGCCAATTCCTCGCGACAGTCGATCCGTGCATCCGCGGTAATCCAAAGTTGGCCATCCAAGCTTGCCGGCTGCCGCTCGGATTGCGACTCGTGCGTGGTGCGTAGCATGGCGTGTCCCAAACCGATATTTCCGCTCGACCACGTTTCGCGCCCGTCCGGACCGCGGTAGCGAAGAAAATGAGCAAGAGCCTCCAGCAGCGCCCGATCGACCGGCGCCCCGCTGCGATCGTAAATGCCGACGATGCCACTCAATCGGAGCGAGCCTCCTGAGCAGAAATCGGACCGTCAAACGGAACGAAGTGGTGATGCTCTTCGCTAGCCTCGTTCAGGACCACAGAATCCACTTCTATCCATGCGTGCGCTTCAAAACGCTCGCATCGCTTGCGGGCTCCAATCCGCAACTCCGCGGCGATTCCGCGACGATGCAGCACCCACCACAGAGCTAGTGACTGCTCCAGACAGTTTGTGCCGAAGAAAAGATTCCTCGCCGCTGTTGTTGACATTCGCGCGATCAACTGAGCGGTCTGCTTCTGAATCGCGGATGAGGGATGTGCCGTTTGGTCTGCGGACGGAACTAGCCGCGCGAGAATAGTGTGCCAACGTCGATAGCCGACCAACCGCAGTCCTAGCCAACTCGCCGGCAGAGCCGCCATCGTTTCCAGCACGATGCCGCGTTCATAACCACTCAGATTCCAGAAGCGTTGCCACCGTTCCGTCATGACTTCGTCATCGCCTTCGAGCACCTGAGGGCTCGCAAACCATGCAGCGCTTTCTGAAAACCGGTCGCTGAGTTGAAATCGCCAAAATCACGGACTGGCTGCTGCGCCACGAACTTCAATCAGTCCTTGGCAATATAGGGACTGCAGGAGGTCAAGCAAATCTTTTCCGCAGCGCTCCTGATTTACTTCGTATTCCTCGAGCAGTACGGTTCGGAGGTCCGCAACGCTTTTCGGCTGCTTCAATAATGCCCAAATGCGGGCACCCACCGGATTCATTCCGTAATAGACGCTATTCTTCAGGTTCAAAATCGCCGCTTCCTCACCGAGAGGACAGGAAACCTGTTCAGACGTGGCGACAACAATCGAGTCAAAGGAGAGAGGTGCGTCCATTTGCGGCCGCTCCTAGTGTGTCGGGCTGGGTTGGTTACTGCATCTCATTCTACCGGCGTTGGCCCAGAACCGCAATGAGCGAACTGGCTTCGCCATGGCCAGATCGGTTATAAACGATCGTGATGCGCGGACCGGCCGTTTATGTGGAATCGCTAGAAAAATATTTCCCACCTGCACGTTTCGGGTGGCGTGCGCTGGCTGATCCACTTGCCCGTCCTAGCCAGCGAGCGCTAGGGGGAATTTCCTTTGCGGTCCAGGCCGGAGAGGCTGTGGCAATCGTTGGGTCAAACGGAGCAGGGAAGTCCACATTGCTTCGCATTCTCGCCACTCTAGTACTGCCCACTCGAGGCCGCGCGTCCATTTCCGGATTTGACGTCGGGCGTCACCCCTCGCAAGCGCGATGCCAGTTCGGTTATCACACCGGTGGTGACGAGGGCTTCTACACTCGTTTGAGCGCCCGCGAAAATTTGAGCTTTTTCGGCGCCATGAACAATATGTCCCGCGCCGAGACTCGCGAGCGCATTGCACTCACGGCGGAACGTATGGGCATCGCCGGGGAACTTGATCGTCAAGTCCGCACTCTCTCTACCGGTATGACCCATCGCGTGGGCCTGGCTCGCGCACTCCTACATCAGCCCGCGGTGCTGCTGCTCGATGAACCCACGCGTAGTCTGGATAGCCTGGCAGCTGCGGATTTCCGGCGGTTGCTGAAGGACGTTCTGGTGCGCCAAAACGGCACCACGCTGTTATTCGCGTCGCACACCCTGAGCGAGGTCTCGGAGATTGCCGATCGCATCCTAGTGCTGGATGTCGGCCGCGTATTGGCTTTCGATTCTCCACAGGGATTATGCTCATCGACGGGCGCCGCAACCCTGGAAGACGCCCTCGCGCGTCTGGTGCGCCGTCCACCGCCGGTCGATTTTCGGTCATGAGATTCGCGTTTACCATCCGGAAGCTTGCCGCTTTTTTTGCGCGCGACTTTGCGATCGCTCGTGGATATCGCGGTGCGCTGCTGCTCGAAACGCTCGAAGCTCTGTTTGGGGTCGCCACCTTTTACTACTTGTCTCGCTTCGTGCAGAGCCCGGAGCTAACCCGCGCACTACCCGCCGGCGGCAATTACTTTACATTCGCCCTTGTGGGCTTCGCGTTTTTTGACTATCTCAGTGTGTCGCTTACCGCATTCGATTCTAGTATTGAAGAAGCACGGCAGAATCGCACGCTGGAAGCGTTGCTGGTCACGCAAACCTCGCTTCCGATTATCCTGGCCGGCTCGGCAGTGTATCCCTTTTCGGCTCTCGCGCTAAGAACGGGCGTCTATTTCGCATGGGGCGGGCTACTGTTCGATTTCAGGCCGCGGGCGGCGAATTGGGCCGGAGCCGTCGCTATTCTCCTTGCCTCAATTCTTGCGTTTGTAGGACTAGGAATCATTTCGGCCGGTTATTCGATGCTCTTCAAACGCGGAAACCCCGCGAAGTGGTTCGTGCTGGGAGTCTCCGGTCTGGTGGGCGGGATGATGTATCCCGTAAGCGTGCTGCCTGTACCTTTGCGATTCCTAGCGCGCTTAATTCCTGTTACCTACTCGCTTGAAGGAATGCGCGCTGCATTGCTGGCCGGTGCTAGTTGGCGGGAGTTGTGGCCTTCGCTCGCGGCGCTGCTACTTTTCGCCGCGATTCTGATCCCGATCTCGTTCCTAATCTTTGCCTGGGCGCTGCGGCGCACCAAAATCACCGGCACACTCACGCATATCTAGAATCTTGTCGGGAACCGTCGGAAGCCCTGAGAACGCGCCAATGCATGCGACGTTTCAAGGAAGCGAAAGCGCGTGGGGCTCGCGACGGGTACGAGCTATTCGGGAACACTGCCACGGCGGCGCATCAGGAACAGCGGAAGAAGTCCTGCTGCAACCAGTAATAGCGAGCCCGGTTCCGGTGTGAGGACCGGTGTAGCGGTGAGCGTATATCCCGGGAGCTGACTAAAGAAATCTTCGAGCGGGATGGCTGACGGGATGACAGACATCGTCGGCGTTGCTAGGTCGCCCGAGAACAGAACATTGTTAACATCTGGCGGATTCATCAAGCTGAAAAACCCGTCCTCGTCGGCCAGCCCGCCTTGCCCACTGAGGCTGTAGATAGCGAGCATATCGCCAGGATTCGAGATTCCGTTCACCGTCATATCGATGGGCGCCACCATAAAAAAAGTGCCGTCCGGGTCAACATTCCCAGGCGCGATTGTCGGATTCACAGGAAGTATAAATGTGACGCAAATGGGATCGGAGGCGGGTCCGGTGAGGACATAATTCAATTCCTGATTTCCATCAGCTTTAGCGGTGCCAACGGAAATGCAGAACAAGAATACAAATGCTGCAATACCGCGCAGAAACTGTCTCATCTTTCCACCTCGTTGCCTGATTCCAAGATCGGGCATTACATAGCTCTGCGTCGGGTTGGTGCAATCGGGCCTCCAAGCTCGCCTACGGTAACGCCTTAGAATTCAACATCCGAAACACATCAATGCTCGACGCCACGCCCTAAGTTTTCCTGGAAGTGGAAAACGCCTTCTGCGGCTTCATGTCCCGACCCGGCATTCCCGAAAGACCGCATGCAGTCTTCGCTGCAGTTTCGCGTGACACTTTTCGCCGGTCGAGATATGAACCTGGCACCTGAATTGGTCTCTGCGTAAGCATCACCGTTTGCACGAACGTTGCCTCGCATAAATACTGCGCGATGGATCTGTTGCAGATCGAAAGCACTGCCGTGCAGTGCGTTATTAAACACCGAATCAGCTCAGTCTAACGATGACTCGAGATAGTAAAGGGGTGGCCGTGTCTTATAGATCGACGACCACCGAAATGTTGTCTTTGCCCCTGAAGTCCGCCGAACCGCGGTTTTATCTATCGCGGTACTCTATTCCGAATGCGAGCGGTTACCGCGACCCCCTAATCGAAGATTTGAAAATCGAATTTTTCCGGGCGACATCCAGACGGGATTTGACCAATCCATGACTTATCGCGGTAACTAGCCTCGTGGATTTTCAATTTTTCGATTACGCGACTAATTAGAAATTGGTAACGAAGAAACCTTGACGGGAACCACGAGGGATGACGTTGGCAGGGGCGGAATTCGACCATGCAAGTCTCCGCAAGCGCTCCGAAATTAGCAGATCGGTGTGATTCGAAGGGAGGCGAGCTTGAGGTTTGGGGCGATAGCGCTCGGTTATTCAACTGGACAACGGCCCGGACCGGGGCGCGAACTATAATTTTTTGTGGCTCTGGTCGACTGCAAAGAGAACCGTTGGTCTCAGTCCACGCAAAGAATCACTCAAAAACTTTACTCCACCTCCCAAGACGTACCACCAGAAAGTACCCGCTATAAGAACCCAGACTAGGGCGGGTGCTGGGTATTTCCAACCAAGAAAATACGCGGGTAGCGAAATGGGAAGGTCAACTAGCACAATTAACGCAAGCAGTTTCCCCAGGTTCTGAACGTTGGGCAGCAGCAGCCCGACGTAGCTGATCAAGCAGACGCAGAAGTGAAAAATCGGCAGAAAGTGAAACCAGCGGAAGTTAAGTGGCCGAAACAATGCTGCCCTCCCATTCAGGCGATTAAGGCTATCAAGTGAGAATAGTGAACGCGGCGACCAAACCATGGGCTTGGTAATGACTTCCTAGCCCTTGGAGGTAGCGGTTTTTAGCTGGCTATGAGCGCTGGCGGCACGCTCATTCAGATCCACAGTTCGCATTCCTGTGCGAACCAAAAGCCGGCGTCTAAGATTACCCAGGTAACAGCGAAGAACGGAATAATCGAATAGCCGAACCCAACGGAACAACATCTGCTGTGCTCGGCTATAGTTGTCTGGATACGCTTGCAAAAGATGCGGAAGGCGCTGTACCGCCGATTCTCGGAGCGTCAGCCCGTGCCACATTAGAGAAATGCTGCCGAAGCATCCTCGCTGTGAAAGAAATACCCTTCCGTCGTAACCCACGAAGATGTGCGGCACGTCGGATTCGTCCGCGCGCATAACGTCCAGAGAATTGTCCGGAATGTGAAAAAGTGGATAGTACAACGAATCAACGAACAGTAGATTGATCCTGGTCATGGCGACCAGCTCGTAGCCTTTTGCACGGCCAAGGTCCACGACGGATGCGGCGCTGCTGCCTTGGTTTATTCCTTGACGCTTCTCCTGAACGAACCGAATTCCTGTGGCGATCGTGGGATTGAACTCGATGATTACCAACTTTGGACGCAAGGACTTGACGGCAGCCCAAGTGTGGTAGTCATTGCCATCGATATCGATCGAAAGCAGGTCCACATCCTTCGGGACGGCCGGAGGAAGCAAAGCATCGAGGGAATCGGTTTCGCCGAAACCGACGGGAGCGTTCAAAAGAATATTTCTCCCGCCACCGTGGGTGCGCTGGAGGTCGCCGAAGCGTTTCGCATCGGGCTCAATCAATAGCCCGCGATATTCACGCGAGGTGATCAAGTTATACGTATTGCTATTTAGCCGCCCGTCCCAAGCGCCAAATTCGATACACCAGCCGTTCTTGTCGGGAAGCAAATCCAGCGCCGCGGAGATAATGCCGTCCTCTCCGAATTGAGACGTAACATCGGAAGCATGTTGCATTAGCCAACGGCTTCGTTCGCGCAGTTGCGTCAACATGCTTGGACTCTCACGTCAGGAATTGTAGCAACGCGTAGGTGGCATTCAATTTGAACCTCAGTACTTGTGCTCAGGCTGTTAGTCACTGTTATGACACACGATTTCGACTCGTTCTAAGATCACTACTCCGAATGGAGCGCCAGTTGGCACTTGCGCCTTTCGATTCGTTCCGAACTAACGAACTCGCGGGCGTGCGGGACGTTTGAAATCTCGAACACCCTCGCCGGATCGCGCAAAGCGTTGGTCGATCCACCGTCGCGTTTCTTGGAGGAAACACACAGATTACCTACATAGCGTGTAATTGACGTTTCGCTCGCCGCTTGGGCATGGGTCAGTGCTCAAAGCAGAAATTCTGGAGTTCCAGCGTCGAAGAAGCTCGGCAGAACCGCACGCTGGAAGCATTGAATGGGCTTTGGGTAATGCACGGCGGTGTCAATGCCGCGCGCCGAAAGTTGCGCGATTACTGCTGTGCGGTTTTTCACGTAAATCACGAACTGGTGATAGACACGTGCTCCGAAATTCTTGCTCGCTTCGCGGCGGAATTCAGAAAACTGACTAAGTTATGGTCTACCTTTCCGGCAGTATTGGAAACTGCAGCCTTGAAGAATTTACCGAATCTCGTCGCGGCAGCGAGCATTTCACGAGTTCCGCCAGTAGAAGGCTATCGCGTTCCACCAGGCGCTTCGGCTGCCAATTCAGATGTGGTTTTCTTTTGATTCGACATACGCAGGTCTTGGCATCGCTGTCGCTGTACTTCGCCGCAGCTGCTGCCATATGGAGGCGTGAGGTACAGCGGAAGAACGCAAGACGAATGCTCTCCTCTGCCTTCCTCGCGATCAATTCATCGGTATCACCTTCTCGTGCGACGGAAGCATTCATTTCGTCGTTTTGGAATTCTGCGAATCATTTCGCGCATTTTCATGCGTCGAAAGAAGATCCACAGGGTGTGCCTCCTTACAGGTGCGTTCTGCCGCGTGGAAACTGTCCACCGTCGGGACGACCGCGGGTTCCTCCGGCCGTCGTCAGTTGCTCCACCGTCCCGTGTCGTGTGAGCACTGGCGTCTCATACTTTTTCTTTGGCGGTTTCGGCTTCACTTCACGCGCACCAATTTGCCGGTGCCGACACCATCCGCACCTGATATTTCTTTTCAGACGTTTCGTCGAAGAATTTAACGACGGGGACTTCCTGCAGAAAAAAGTTCAACGCGCCATTATCGTCGGATTTTTCAACGATCAATACTTCGTAGGTCGAACCGTCGAGCTGCGGATTATAGACTACAAACCTATGCGCGGCGTCCGGATGGCCGGAGGGGACGAGCAGGCCAGCAAACGAGTCTTGCTTTAGACTTTGGAAAAAACTCACCGCAATTCCCGGACATCCCGATGCTTTTTTGCCTGCCCAACCCGACCGTGCTCGCTGACTAAGTTCTCAGATCCCTGCAGCTTCAAACTGCTAAAATCTGCTTTAATTCGATTCTGAACTTGGGCAGGCAGCAGATTCACGTCGCAATGTCGGGGCGCAGTGCGCGACTCTTGCAGCGCCGCGGATGAATCCGAGTGATCGAGAGCGGGTAGCCCAAAAAAGAAGATGACTAACGCGAGAATCGGACGCACATTAACAATTTTACCTTGGTGACACACTTAATGAAGCGAGATCTCCGGCATTGTGCCCGATTAGTCGGGTGGTTTCACTGGGTCGAAGCAACACGAAGCTCGAACCCACCCTGCATTGAAAACAAACACCAACAGCGCTCGCTAGGACTAGACCGGCCGGAGCATTGCCCTGGCTAGGTTTTGGCCGAGTACATCCAAACAGACAGTTCTCCCGAAGAGGCATTGCCGAATCAACGCACTAGAGGGTGTTGCAGCGACGGGTTGAGCTGGCAGCATTATCCGTCCATGTCGACTGCATGTTTTCGATTCCGCGGCTAGTTTGGCAAGCGGTCCGTCATCCGCCCCGGAGTTGGCAGCGGCCGAACGTGTGACAGGTAGTCCTTTACCGGGTGCGAATCGCGATAGATCTTGGAACCAACGAAGAAATACCACGCTTCGCCGCCCCGGGGATCGTCCGAACTAGCCTTCATCCCTCCGGCATCGAATTCGTGATCCACGAGCTCTTCCGGGATAGGTCGGAGTCCTCTCGAAGTTTGATAGAAAAACTCGTAATGGGTTGGTGTCGTGTTAACCATCGCGGCGTCGGTCCATGCCCTTCCATCATCACCGACCCGGAAGGTCACCGTGTCTTTCGAATCGGTCTTCAGGGGTGACCTTGCTCCAAAATCAATTCGCACCCAACCGATGTAGTCGTCAGGCAGCACAATCTGATAGGTTATTTCGCGCCTGTCCCTGCAGCCCGAGCACACCAACATTGCCGTCATGACGGCGAGGAATGGACCGAAATGTTTAATTCTCTTACGCATTTCAGTGCGCTATTCGTTCATCGTGCGCAGATTGCGCTGATTATGCCTGATTTCGCGATCGGAGAAAGGAAGACTTTGGCCGATCGCCGCGATTCTGATCCCGTTATCGTTTATGGTGCTTGCCTGGGCACTGCGTCGCACGAAAGTTACCGGCACACTCACGCACATCTGAGTTTTTATGCCCGCGCCACGTAGCTCTTCGCAGCGTTCTGTGCAAGGTTACAGGCCCAGAGTCCGAGTTTGAAACGCTTCGATTATGCCGAGGCGATCTTCCGCTCCGACTTTCCGCAAAATCCGATGGATGTGGTTCTTTACGGTTTGTTCGGAGAGGTTTAGCTGACCGGCGATATCCTTATTGGTCATTCCAGGATCGATCAGCGGGACCAGTTGCTGCTCGCGTCGCGTTAGTCCCAGATCGGCGCGAGTTTGACTGTTGGGCAGCGCCTTAGCGTGCTGCGCGAAACAATCGAACAGCATCCGCGCATATCGCTAAGGACAGACGGCTTCTCCTTGCGCAATCGCACGAATGGCAGTCAGCACCTCCACTGCGGATGTTTCCTTAAGAACGTAGCCTAGGGCGCCAAGTCGAATGGCGGTGAGGAAACGTTTTTAATCATCTTCCATAGCGACCAAAACCCACTCGTGCAGTCAGCTGTTGCCCCGGTTAGGTGCGAAGATTGTATCTTCGGCCGGCAGCGGCAAGGAATCCAGAACTACGACGTCTGCTTGGGCATCTGCGACTTCCGATCGGGAATTGGACGCGAGCGCATGCGAGCCAATCACCTGAAAGTCCGTTCTCTTGTTAAGGATGCCCATCACAGATTCTCTCAGTAAGCGATTGCAACAAAGGATTGGGACGCTTATGCGGTTCTCCACGACTACACCTCATCGCGCCATATGGTTGGCGTGTTCAAGTACTTCCCGCGCTTCGTCCGTGCAGTCAACGGTGGCAGGTTCCGCGCCGCTGACTTACTGGGCCGTGCCAGTTGCCAGGGGCCGTGTGCTGCATCACACCGGAGCTAGCGGTCACTGGAACCGTAAAAATCGTTTGCGCTCGGGCCGGCCTTGCACGACCTGGAGCTTGCTCAAGCCTCCATTAGGCTGGCTGAGCACATCGGCAACGAGAATCGCGCATCTCGTCAGCGCTTGATTTCCGGACGAGATGCCGACTTCTCAGGACTAATCCGCACCCTGGAACCCGGATACTTCCGGTTAGCCGGCCATACGCCCCCAATGGCCACTCAGAGCAATGTTTTCCGCTGGAGGCGCGAACCGTTGAGACCCAGGCTGATACCAGTGACATGACACCGGTCTCCGAAATCTCAGTTTTCTTTTTCTAGTATACGTCGTAGACCTACATGGTATACACTGTATATGTGATCGCTAGTCCTACTGCTCGACGGATCGCCATCGCCGGTCGCCGCCTGTTGGACAAGGAAGGGGCCGAGGCCGTGACCATGCGCCGGGTGGCTAAGGCTGTCGGTATCACGCCCATGGCGATCTATCGCCACTATCGGGACCGGACAGCTCTCCTGAACGCCTTGGCGGACGAGGGTTTCGAAGAGTTAGCTGCTCGGCTGACCAGCAAACGCTTCTCCAGTAGCATTGAGCAGCGACTCACGAAGATGGGGGAGATCTACCTGGAGCACGCCCTCCAGAATCCCCGGCTCTTCGAGCTCATGTTCCTCAAGCCGCGCGAAGGCGCTCGCCGCTATCCACGGGATTTCAAAGCCGGCGGTTCCCCCACCGCCAACCTGATGGCGGAGGCGGTACGGAAAGGGATGGAACGCGGCTATTTCCGCGACGATAACGTCTGGGAGATCGTCTTCGAAATGGGCGCTCTGTCTCATGGCCTCATCATGCTCTATTTGGGTGGACGTATGGGCGTGACTCCTGCCCGCTTTCGCGCTTTCTACCGCCGGTCCTTCAGGAGGTACATCCATGGCATCCGCAACTGAATACCAGCGTATCGGCGTCGCGTTCCTTGCTGCGGGATCCACAGCGATATTGGTCTGGTTCGGCAACGGCCTAAACCCCTGGTGGCCGCTGCTATGGTTCGCGCCGCTCCCAGTATTGCTCTTCGCTTCGCGGAGTTCCTGGTGGGGCGCAGCTCTCTCGGCATTTCTCTCTTGGCTAGTCGGCAGTCTTAATATGTGGCATTACTTCCGCGCGCTGAATGCGCCGCCTTCGGCGTGGCTGCGCATCTTCTCGATCGCAGCGCTGGTGTTCACGGCGGCGGTGTTGCTTTTCCGCGGGCTGCTACGGCGGAGCGCTTGCTGGAGCGCGCTGTTGGCATTCCCAGCGACATGGGTCTCGTTCGAATACCTACTCAACCTCAGTTCGCCCCACGGTACGGCCGGCAGCCTCTCCTATTCACAGCTGAATTTCCTGCCGTTCCTGCAGCTTGCCTCCGTTACGGGCCCCTGGGGGATGAGCTTTCTGCTGCTGCTATTTCCTGCAACCCTCGCCATCGGCCTGCATCTACGTCATACGGCGCCGATGCAGGCGTTGCGCATTGTTGGTGCGGGGCTGGGTGTGATTGCGCTAGTGCTGATCTTCGGCGCGGTGCGCCTCGCGCTGCCAGTGTCGGGCCAACGAGTAAGGGCGGGACTTATCGCGTCGGATGAGCCAGCCAACGTGGATGTGGCGGATGAGGGCAGGAAAACCGAGCGTTTGTTCCATGAGTATGCCGCCGCAGCGGAAGGGCTGGCCGCCCGGGGGGCGCAAGTCATCGTGCTGCCGGAAAAACTGGGAGTGGTCGTGGATCCCGATACCAAGGGCATCGACGCAATCTTCCAATCTCTGACAGATAAGACTAAATCCACGATCGTCGTGGGTCTGATCGAGGTATCACCGCCAGTGAAGTACAACCGGGCGCGCGTGTACGCGGCTGGGGCTCCACTGCTAACCTACGACAAGCACCACATGCTACCGGCCTTTGAATCCAACTTAAGACCTGGCACGACGCTCACGCTCATGCGGGAGCCTTATGGAACCTGGGGCGTGGCCATTTGTAAAGACATGGATTTTACGCCGCTCTCGCGTCAGTACGGCGAGGCGGGCGCGGGACTGATGCTGGTGCCCGCGTGGGATTTTGTTCTGGACGGCTGGTGGCATGGACACATGGCGGTGATGCGTGGCGTGGAAAATGGCTTCAGCATCACGCGCGCGGCAAAGCAGGGCTACCTCACAGTGAGCGATGATCGTGGCCGCATTTTGGCGGAGGCCCGGAGCGAGTCTGCAGGTTTTGTAACATTGGTAGCGGATGTACCGGCGGCGCACGATATCACGCTCTATGTACTGCTGGGCGACTGGTTCGCTTGGTTCGCGCTGGTGACGCTCGTCTTCGCACTTGTGCAGCTTTACCGATTACGCAAGTCTCCGCATGGCTGAGAGAGTGCGGCCGTTCCGTAGCTGCTTAAGATATAGAAAATCGACCTTAATTCACGAGTTCTAAAATCCTTAACACTGTCCAAGTTCCTCTCGGGGCTTTGTCGCTCCAACCCGTCGATCGCCAAAAGAATCTGCAGTTCCTCCTGGTGTCATTCCGACGACGTCGCTTCCCAAAACGCGTATTTCACTCCCAGATTTGCCGTGTCGCTGCCGGCGAACTCTGCCGCAAGAATGTTATGTCATATGCTGACCGCGATTTCCCATTGCCTCCACCGAGCGAAGTGTGCCATAAATCCGCCCCGCCATGAGATTCACTTTATTGGATTGGTCCGCGATTATTGCTTATCTCCTGATCACGCTTCTCCTGGGACTTTATTTCCGCCGCTCGTCTGGTAGAAGCTCTGAAGATTATTTTGTATCCGGACGCACCGTCTCCTGGTGGCTGGCGGGCACCTCGATGGTGGCCACGACCTTCGCTGCGGACACGCCCCTGCTGGTCGCGGGACTGATTTACACGCAAGGAATTTCGGGAAACTGGATCTGGTGGGCGTTCCTGCTGTCCGGAATGATGACGGTATTTTTGTTCGCGCGGTTTTGGCGGCGGTCCGGTCTGATGACCGACGTGCAATTCGCGGAGATGCGTTACTCCGGCAAGCCTGCGGCATTTCTGCGCGGCTTTCGCGCGATTTACCTCGGAGTGCTGATGAACTGCCTGATTCTGGGCTGGGTGACCAAAGCCATGATCAATATCGTGGGCACCACGCTCGGCGTCACTATCAGCCAATGGCATTTCTTGCAGAGCCTGTCGGCCGGGCTAACTGGAATTTTTGGCCCAGTGTTTTCCGGCACGGACGGCTACGCGCTGATTATCTGCATTTTTTTCCTGATTCCGTTCACCGGTTTCTATGTTTCGCTCGGCGGACTTTCCGGCGTGCTGTGGACCGATCTTTTTCAGTTCATTCTGAAGATGGGCATCGTGATCGCCATCGCCTGGTACGCGGTGAAAGCCACCGGCGGGATGACCTCGATGATTGCGCAGATCGGAGCGCTGCGCGCCAAGAATGGCGGCGCCGATCCGCTCGGGTTTCTTCCCGATTTTTCCCAGGGCTTCGCCAGCGAAACGCTGTGGACGCTGCCGGTAATTACTTTCTGCGTGTATCTCGGGGTGCAGTGGTGGGCCTTCTGGTATCCGGGAGCGGAGCCCGGTGGCGGCGGATACATCGCGCAGCGGATTTTCAGCGCGCGCGACGAGCGTCAGGGATTGCTTTCCGTGCTGTGGTTCAACGTGGCGCATTATGCGCTGCGGCCGTGGCCATGGATTCTCACCGCGCTTGCGGCCATCGTGCTCTACCCGGGCCTGGCGCATCCAGAAACCAGTTACATGATGATCGTCAACGACCATGTGCCGCACGCGTTGCGCGGCATCATCGTCGCAGGTTTTCTCGCCGCGTTCATGTCCACGATCGCGACGCAGTTGAACTGGGGCACTTCGTACGTTGTCGAAGATTTCTACCGTCGCTTCCTCGTGCGCCACGCTTCCGAACGCCACTACGTGCGCGCGTCGCAGGTCGTCACGGTGCTGCTAGTCATCGCCAGCGGCTACGTTTCCGCGCAACTCGCTTCGATTCGTTCCGGATGGCAGGCGGTGCTGGAGGTCGGGGCGGGAACGGGCAGCGTTTATTTGCTGCGCTGGTATTGGTGGCGCATCAATGCATGGAGCGAAATTTCTTCGATGATCACCGCGCTGCTTTTGACTTTGGCGCTGAATTCGGAGGGATTGTGGAACGCTCTGATTGGCCGCCCGACGTTTTACACCGGGTCGGCGACGGTGCTGTTTGCGAAAAACGTGCTGACCACTACGTTCCTCACGACGATGGTGTGGATTGTGGTCACCATGCTCACGGCGCCGGAACCGAACAGCATCTTGCTCTCGTTCTATCGCAAGGTTCGCCCGGACGTGACGGGTTGGAAGGCAATTTCTGTGCTGGCTCCGGAAATTCCCGCGACGCACGACCTCGGACGCAACCTGTGGTGCTGGATTCTGGGCACGGTGATGGTGTACAGCGCGCTATTCGGCGTTGGCAAATTGCTGCTGGAAAAATGGAGCCTGGGAATTTGCCTCACGACGCTGGCGGCGCTGTGCGTCTGGCAAATGTCGCGCGAATTGAGCCACGGCCACGGCTCGCCCGAACGAGTGGTGTCAGGCCCGCAAGAAACATAAGAAGTTGTTTTTCGTCCCAATTCACAAAACAGACATCGCAATTCTGTTTGCGACAGACCGAAATACCGCCGCGCACACGATCAGCGAAATCTGCGAATCACCAGTGTGTGTCGCCCCGAGCGGTACAGACCCAGCACGTACATGCAGGCTCTTCCCTTCGTCGTGTAAATCAGCTGGCGAATTCGCAGCAGCGGGGATCCGCGTGGCACCGTCAGCAGCTCCGCCGTTTTCAAATCCGCCGCGGTCGCGTCAATTTCTTCGTCGGCGTAGGCCAGTTCCACTCCATATTCATGCTCAAGTGTCACAAACAGCGAGCCACGCTCCAGCGTCCCACCCGCTAGCGCGGGAAATTCGTCCACCGACAAGTAACACGTTTCCAGCGCAAAAGGTTCATCGCCCGCTTGTCGCACGCGTTCCAGCATGAACAAGTTGCTCGTCGACGGCAACGAAAGCCGTGCCGCGATTTCGTGCTCCGAGTCCAGCACGCCTGACGAAATAGTCTTCGACCTGCCCACCAATCCGCGGCTGGCCATTTGCTCGGTATAACTCATCAGCTTGTTGAAGTGTATTTTCGGGGGCGCCACATATGTGCCCGAGCCGTGGCGACGCTCAACCATGCCTTCGCGCGCGAGGTCCGCCAGCGCGTGACGCGCCGTCATCAGGCTGACTTTGTGTAACTTGGCCAGCTCTCTTTCGGAAGCTACCGCATCCCCTGGTCTCAGCTGGCCGGATTCGATGCGCTTCCGGATCACGTTCTGGATGCGCTTATAAGTGGGCTCCCCGTTACGGCCGATCATTGTCATGAAAGCTCCGGAAAGTGCTGAGAGTCTAGCAGGTTAGGCCCCCCGCGAGATTATCAGGTGCCTGGAACTGTCTCATAAGTACAAATGAGGTGCTATAGAGCGAAAACATCCGCTATAGAGCGTAACCAGAAATCCTCTCCGAATGCTTATACAACTACATTTTTCTCTTGACAACAGAAAAATTCAGCTATATAGCTCTTCCCATAGTTTTTCGGGTGCATGGGGGACATATGCCGCTTCGCCACACACAGTTTCAGCAGGAGGCTTTCGTGAACAGGAATTCCCGGTTCGCAAAATTCGCGTTGCTTCTCTACCTCGCGTTAATCGCCGCCTTCCTCGCCGCCGCAGCGCCTGCCAGGGCGCAAGAGACCACGGCGTCCATCACCGGTTTCGTCACGGATCCTTCGGGTGCCGCTGTGGTTGGCGCCACAGTCACCGCCACCGACACCGAGCGTGGGACGCCCTGGACGGCGATGACCAATGACGCCGGTTCGTACAATTTCGCGCGCGTTCCGGTTGGGATTTACGGGTTGAAGGTCGAGGCCAAAGGGTTCCAAACAGCGGTTCATCCGCCATTTACACTGATACTTAACCAGGCCGCGCGAATTGACGTGCAGATGACGGTCGGACAGGTGTCCCAGACCATTGAGGTTACCGGCGAAGCCCCCATTCTGCAAACTCAGAGCGCGGTGGTCAGCTCACTCATCGATGCCAACACCGCCACGTCTTTGCCGCTCAGTTCCCGCAATTATCTGCAACTCGTGCTGCTTACGCCAGGAGTGACAAACCCCAATCCTCAGACACTTTATCAGCCTCAAACCATGCCGGGCGAAGGCAGGCCGATGATAAATGGCAATCGTGAGCAGGCCAATGAAGTCCTTCTCGATGGCTTGGTCAACACGGAGGACAACAACAATGAGGTTGGGTTCACTCCCAGCCCGGACGCGATCCAGGATTTGAACATCATCACGCAGAACGCATCGGCGGAGTTTGGTAACTATGAGGGCGGTATCATCAGCGCCAGTATCAAGTCCGGAACCAACCACTTCCACGGCAACGTATTTGAATTCCTGCGTAACGACGCACTCAACGCTAATTCCTGGTCCGCGGGACTGACAACGGGTGGTCCCTTTATACCGGGTTCAACAGGCCCGAATGGCGCGCAAGATAAAACCAAGCTTCGTTACAATCAGTTCGGCGGCACCATCGGTGGCCCCATCGTCAGAGACAAGCTGTTTTTTTTCGCCGACTATGAAGGTCTGCGCCAAGATACTCCCCCTTCGCCTAATCAGTACCAAATTTTCACTTCCCGAGAAGTCACGGGTGATTTTGGACAGCTGTGCACTGATAACGGCGGCGCTTTCAGTGCGGCTGGGATCTGCAGCGGAGGCACGGGCATACAGGTCTTCTATCCAAGCGGTCCCAATGTCGGCAAGCCAATTCCAAATAACAATCTAGCAACGGCGGGCTTAACGATTAACAGTGTGGCGCAGAACTTTTTCAACCTGGCGGCCTACAAGGCGGCCTTGGCAAATTCAGTAGATGTAACCAATACGACCAACTACACCGCAAACGGCAGTAGCCAGTTCAACGGCAATCAGGGCGATCTTAAGATCGACTATAACGTGTCTAGCAAGGACCATATTTTTGGTCGCTACTCTCAAATGTATGTAAACAACCCGAGTATCAACGCCTTTACGCTTGGGAACCCAGGCACCCTCAACAGCGAGCCTATACAGAATGCGGTTGTCAACTGGACCCATAGCTTCAGCCCTGCCGTCTTGAACGAATTTCGCATTGGCTACAGTCATGTGGTCTTCAATTCGGCGGCCAATACGGGGTCTCTCGGCAACATTGCGGACCAGATCGGCATCACCGGCGGCAACACCTTCGCGCCCGGACTCCCGGCGTTGGTCATCACTGGCATGGGAGGGTTAGGCTTAGGAACGAGCGACAATATCCAGAACTTCCACACTGGGACGGGACAGCTGGAAGATAACGTAATCATTAATCATGGCCGACACACCTTCAAGGTCGGATTCCAGTACTGGCGCGAACGACTGAACTATAGCTACCCAGGAAACCTGGGCACCTTGGGAACTTTCAATATCGGCGGCACTGTTGGCGGTACGACGCCGAGTACCGGTGCGGGACAGGCGGACTTTTGGCTAGGACTTGTTGCTGGCGGGGGCCGTGATGCTGGCGTCGCGGAGTTTGGCCGCCGTGGCAACATTTACGGCGCATTTGCCCAAGATGATTGGCGTGTCACCTCCACACTGACGATCAACATCGGCTTGCGCTTTGAAGATCACACTCCGTTCTATGAAATCGACAACCGAATGGTGAATTTCGGACTCTTTACTGGCGACCTCGCAGTAGCAGGTCAAAATGGCGCGAGCAGGGCCCTGTATAACAATTACTTGGGGATCGGCGATTGGTTGCCTCGGATTGGTCTGGCATGGTCGCCGGAATTTCTCGGCGGCAAGACCGTCATCCGCGCCGGTTATGGTATCTCGACATACATGGAGGGCGGCGGAGCCAATCAATTATTGACCTTCGATTGGCCAGCGACGCAGGCGAGCTCCAATACTGAGCCCACGATCGACCAGGGCTTTACGCCCGGCACGGCTCCTTGCGCGACGCCCTACACACTGGCCTGCTTTACGGGGAAAAATATCAAAGTTTTTCCCCCAAACCTCCGGCCTGCGCGAGTCCAGCAGTGGAACCTGACAGTGCAGCACCAATTCACCAACTCCTTGACCGCGCAACTTGGTTATGTCGGCCAGCACGGCACCGGTCTGTACAATTTCATCGCCTTGCAACAGAAACAACTCCTGCTTCCTGATGGGAGCCTTGCCAAGCCTGGCGAAGTCGGCACCGTCGGCACCGACCTGTTTCTTGGTAACAACGTCGTGAATAGCGCCTATATTGGTGGGACTTTCTCGAATGCTATCCAGACCTATAATTCACTCCAGGCCGTACTACAAAAACGCATGGGGAATGGGCTGGATGGTCAGGTGGCTTACACCTACTCTAAATGCATGAGCAATTCTCCCGGATTTTATGGCACCGGCGCATGGGGCGGCAATGGTTCGCAAACCTCCATGGGTCTGCCTGGCTGGCAGAACATTTACGACGGGAAAGCCGATTACGGTCCGTGCTATTTCGATGAGACCAATATCCTCGCCGCCTATGCTACCTATCAGCTTCCTTTCGGTCGCGGCAAGAAGTTTGGCAACAATCTGAATCCAGTGCTCAACGCCGTGGTTGGCAATTGGACGGTGAGCGGGCTAGTCAACTGGCACACCGGAAACGCACTGACGACTTCGATCGGTTTCAGTGATCCCTCTGGTACCTCAGGTAGTGGCCCTCTGTTCGCGAATGAACGCCCTGACTGCACAGCTCCGGCCTCCTACCCGAAGCAGCTGGAGGGCGCCCCGGGAGCCTATTTTATGCAGTGGTTTAGCCCCAGCTCGTTTGCAGTGCCAGCAACGAATTCGTTCGGAACCTGCGGAGTGGGTGATCTGCGAGGTCCGCGCTTCTCAGAGACGGACTTGAGCATTCAGAAGAATTGGCTCTTCGGTGAGTCGAAAAGCCTTCAGTTCCGAACCGATTTCATTAACGCCTTCAATCATCCGATTCTGGACTTTGCTGGCGGAATCGGCGCTTTCACCGTTGGCTCGGGTATGGGGCAGATTAACGCCTCACAAGGACAACGCAATATTCAGTTCGGGTTTAAGTTCTATTTCTAGGGTCCCCCCACCCGGTTACAATGGGGCAGGCGCGAAATCCGCCTGCCCCATTTAACTTTATGAAGCGATTTTTCCACGCGACTATAACCTGGACAGTGCTGTGCGCATGCGTCGCTGGCCTCGCTGCAGGCCAACAGGCGTCGCAGAAAGCGCCCGCAGCGGAGTCTTCCGCGCAACAGGGCTTAGATCTTGCGGAAAAAGGCCGGTGCAAAGAAGCGCTGCCGATCTTGAAGAAAGCATCGGTAGCTTCTTCAGATAAAGACCTCAAACGCAGGATGGGGTTGGCCACGGTGCGTTGCGCGATGAGTCTCAACCAATCAGATGCGGCTGTCGCTGCTGTGCAAATGTTGAACCGCGAATTTCCACGCGATCCTGACGTTCTATACGTCACTATCCATGCTTACTCGGATTTGGCCACGCGCGCATCCCAACAGCTGGCGATGACGGCGCCCGGTTCTTATCAAGCGCTGCAGCTCGATGCCGAGTCGCTTGAGATGCAAGGCAAATGGGACGAGGCGGAGGCGGAATATCGCAAGATCCTGCAGCAGAATCCCCAGGTACCTGGAATTCACTATCGCATTGGACGAATCATACTCTCTCAGCCGGCAACGCCCACGACTGCCAACGATGCGAAGAAAGAGTTCGATGCTGAACTGGAGATCGATCCCAGAAACGCCGGCGCAGAATATGTGCTCGGTGAATTGGCACGGCAGGCGCAGCAATGGGATGAAGCGATTGCACATTTTTCCAAGGCGACGGAACTCGACGCAGGATTTGCCGAGGCTTTTCTGGGATACGGGATGTCGTTCAACTCCGCGCAGAAATTTTCCGATGCCATCCCTCCATTGGAAAAATACGTGCAAATGCAGCCGAAGGACCCGGCCGGTCACTATCAGCTCGCAATCGCCTACGCCCGATCCGGACGCAAGGAGGATGCATCACGGGAGATGGCCATTCAACGTGAGCTCGATGAAAAGGCACGACAAGCGCAGAGGGGACAGGACCCGAATTCGCCGCAATGAAACCCGTTCGGATAGATCTTGGAACTCAGTGGCCGGGAGGTTCGCCGTAAACCTTGATCCAATGATTGCGCACCTTGGCGTTTACTGCGGTTCCGTTCACGCCGGAAACGATGGTATTCGATTGCTGTACGGGCATGTGGCAATCAATACAGTTGCTGACGATTTCCGCACCGAGCTTTGCGTACATTCCGCAGCGTTCAGGCTGATGGCATGTGAGGCACCGGCTTGAATAACTTGCTGCGATTCGTTCCGGTGTATGCTCATCGTGGCAAGTCGAACAAGACATGTTCGAGGACGATTGGAAGCAGCGGCTCCTTTCGAGAAGGGCCACCTGGTTCCCGTGAACGTCCACCGTAGCGTTGGGAGCGAGCTGGGGAAGCTTGATGAAGTTTGCGAGTGGCTCACCAGGCTGGAAGGAAAACGCCGGAGCGATTTCTTCTCCAAGACCGCCATGACATTGGCCGCAAACGTCAATCTGCCTGTCGCGAGAAAACCGCGCCGGATTCGCGATCGCTTCGCCTGCGGATGCAGCGGTGTGAGAGCGCTGCCGCTCCACATGTGCCAAACCCGGGCCATGGCAGCGTTCGCAGGATATTCCCAGAACAAAATCGTTCCGGTCATAACGATTCATCAGGCGAGAAGGAGCGAGCGATTCAAAGTGGGCGGCGTGGCATTCGACGCATCGGGGAATTATCGGCCGATCAAAATCTGCCGTGCCGTCCAGATATCCCGGACTATTGACCCAGTGGCCCAGTTCCGTCCAGTAAGAAACAGGGAGCTGAAAAAGCTGATCTCCTTTCCAATACAGATAGGTCTGTCCTTTTCCTCCGGATCCAACCACGACGCCAAACGCTTCCGAATGTTCTTTGGCATGCGGCGGTTCCCCGATAACGACCGTTTGATAAAAAACGCCATTCTTGGCGTCCATTCTGAAAGAAAGTGCAGAGTCGATCGTCTTCATGACGTTTTCGGGTGGCATGAACTTCCCGGCAATGGAGTCAGCGGTGGGGAGCTGGGAGGTGCGGTGATGCGCCGTAAGCTGAAATGTTTCGAGTTTGCCGTGGTGGCACGAGCCGCAGACATCGTCTCCGACGTAACCTGCCTGTCCCGGGTTTCGCGGCAACGATGGAGAATACGCTTGCGACGGGGCGGGACCGGAAAGCGGCTGTTGCGGTCGAGCTTGAGCTGAGCGTGCAGCGAACGTGAGAAGCAGAATCAGGGCAACGCTTGTTCTCAGCACTCGATTCCTCTTCAGAAGTACTTAGGCTAACTGATATTCTTACTCGTCTCAAACGAAAACTGCGCGACAAATGGGCAGTTTGGCATGTTTTGCGAGGAGCACAATTCAACTGCGCGGGAACTCCCAGTAACTCCATTAATGTACGAAATTAGAAATCCATGCAGTTCCGGAAACGGCGAATGAGCGAACGGTCAGGAAATCGGCTGGATCATTATTCACGCCGAAGGTTTCTTCGAGCACTCGGAGGCACCGGATTCAGTGGTGTACTGGCTCGTGCGGGCATTCTGTGCGCGGACACCAGCGGTTTGCTGACGGCAAACACCTCGCCGGCTTTCGAAGAAATCTCGCCGTCCGCTAGCGGGATTTCGTTTGTTCACTCTAACGGGCGTTCGCCAGAAATGTACTTGCCGGAGACTGTCGGTGCTGGCTGCGCCTTTCTTGATTATGACAATGACGGCTGGATGGACGTTTATCTGGTAAATAGCGGACGTTGCGACTTCTACGACCCCCATCCGGCTCTGCGCAATGCTCTCTATCACAACAACCGGGACGGCACATTTACCGATGTCACTGAAAGGGCTGGAGTCCCTGGGGACGCCTATGGCATGGGCGTGGCGATCGGCGATTATGATGGTGACGGCTTCCCGGATATCTATGTCACGCAATATCCGCACAGCATCCTTTACCACAACAATGGAAATGGCACGTTCACCGACGTCACTCCTAGCGCCGGGGTGTCAGCGCCCGGTTGGGGAACCAGCGCGGTGTGGTTCGATTACGACAACGATGGGAAACTCGATCTGTTTGTGTGCCGTTTTGTGGATTTCGACAAAGCAAAAAATAAATGGTGCGGTGACCGCACGACAGGGATGCGCTTTTACTGCATTCCCAGCGTTTACGATCCGATGCCTTGTTGGCTCTTTCATAATAACGGAGACGGCAGATTCACGGATGTCAGCAAGAAAACGGGCGTTGCGAACTCCCTGGCTAAGGCTTGGGGCGTCGTTGCCGCGGACATCAATAACGACGGCCTGATGGATTTGTTCGTGGCCAACGACACGGTGCCCAATTTCCTTTTTGTCAATCGCGGCGGCGGCAAATTTGAAGAAGACGGGCTGTTGGCCGGCGTCGGTTACAGTTCCTATGGGCGCGCTCGCTCGGGCATGGGAGTCGATGCAGCCGACTATGATCAGGATGGCTGGGTTGATTTATTTGTCGCGAATGTGGACCAGGAAATGTTCTCTCTCTATCACAACAATAAGAACGAAAGCTTCGCGGACGTGGCTCTGCCGACTGGAATCGGTTCCACCACCCGCCTACTCAGCGGTTGGGGATTGAAGTTTTTCGACTACGACAACGACGGTAACCTCGACTTGCTCCTCTGCAACGGCCATCCGGATGACACCGTGGACAAACGGACCGAAACCGTCAAGTATCTCGAACCCATGCTTTTATTTCACAACACCGGCAAGGGATTTGAAAACGTGAGCGCGCATAGCGGACCCGATTTTTTCGCAGCCTCTAGCTGCAAGAGGAATGGCGATAGGCGATTTCGACAATGATGGCGCCCTGGACGTACTCGTCGCGGTCAACAACGCCGCGCCAGTACTGTTGCGCAACAACGTCGGCGCGAAGCACCACTGGCTGGGTGTCCGCCTCGTCGGCAAGAAAGCTAACATTGATGCCGTTGGCGCAAGCCTTACCTATCAGTCTGGCGATCTAAGACGCAGCCACTTGAAAGTCGGCGGCGGCAGCTATCTTTCCTCGCACGATCCGCGCATGGTCCTGGGTATTGGCCCGCGAACCAGGTTTGACTGGATCGAAGTCCACTGGCCCCAACCCAGCAACCTGGTGCAGCGCTTCACAGCACTACCCCTCGATTGCTATATCACCATAATCGAAGGCCAAGAGAGAATAACTGTGGCGCCCAAATGAGCATGTCGTCGCGGATGAGTCGCCACTAGCGTTATCCGTTTAATAGGCTAGTAGCGCGCCGCAGTACGAGGTGTTAGCGCGCCAATTGAAGTAGCAGTTACTGTATGCATTGACCTGTGGTACCGGACCAATCCAGAGGACAGAGCGCACCGATTTGTTGGAAAGTGCTGCACTGGCACGCTCACGCATATCTGAGCCTCCAGATATTCCGGCCGGCTTGTGGCGCGGCGCTGTGTGCAGTACAGTTTTTGCATGGGTGAAGAGGCCTGTGTGAAGAAAGTTCCGCTGCTGGACCTGCAATCCGAGTATGCGGAACTGCGCGATGAGATTCTTCCGGCGCTCGATCGTGTCTGCCGCAATTCATCGTTCGTGCAGGGCCCGGAGGTCGAGGCCTTCGAACGCGAGTTCGCCGATTTCTGCGGCGTCAAGCACTGCGTCGCGCTGAGCAGCGGAACGGCCGCGCTGCATCTGGGCCTGCTGGCGCTGGGCGTGCAATCGGGCGACGACGTAATCACAACGCCCAACTCTTTTCTGGCGACGGCCGAGGCTATCACTTATTGCGGCGCGCGTCCGGTGTTCGTGGACATTGACCCCGCCACGGCGAATCTGGATCCGCGGCTCATCGAGCGACGTATCACGCCGCGCACGCGCGCGATTCTGCCGGTGCATCTCTATGGTCGTCCCGCGGACATGGATCCCATCCGCGAAATTGCCGCGCGACATCACCTACGCGTCCTGGAAGATGCGGCGCAAGCACATGCCGCGCGCTATCGCGCTCAGCGCGTCGGGTCGCTGGGCCTCGCGGCTGCGTTCAGTTTTTATCCCACAAAAAATTTGGGAGCTTATGGAGAGGGCGGCGCGCTCACGACCAACAACGACGCCATTGCAAAATTCGCGTGCGCCGCACGTTCGCACGGGCAGACCGCGCGTTACGACCATGAATTTCCCGGCTACAATTATCGCATGCAGGGATTTCAGGGCGCGGTGCTGCGCATCAAGTTGCGCCGCCTGCACGCCTGGACGCAAAAGCGCCGTGAAATCGCCGCGGAATATCGTCGGATGCTCGAAGGTGCGTGTCTGCAAATGCCGCATGACGATCCGCGCGATGAAGGCGTCTATCACCAGTTCGTGATTTACGTAAAGAACCGCACGTCCGTCATCGCGCAGCTCGCTGCGCGCGGCATTGACACCGCCGTGCATTACCCAAAGCCCATTCACCTGCAGCCCGCATACTCGTCGCTAGGCTGTCCCGCCGGTACATTTCCCCACGCCGAGCGCGCCTGCGAACGAGTGTTGAGCCTGCCGCTATTTCCCAGCATGACCGCCGGGCAAGTCAATTACGTCGCCGCCTCGGTGCTGGAAGTTGTCGGAAAAAAGTAAAGACCCCGGCTAGTCGGTATTTGTGGCGCAACGCGGTGCTCGCCCGATGCTGGCCGCGCGCAGCGCCTGCGAATAACACGCCAGCGTTCCCACGGCGGAATTTCGCAGAGCCAGCCTTGCTCCGAGTCTTCGAAGCTTGAGAAATTTCCACAGAAAATTCCGTTCATCCAGATTTCATCGAGCATTCACCTAGTATCTTCGTTTCGGTCCGACCATGAGCCTCGCCACAAAACCCCCAGGAGGTCACTAGTCCGTGAAAAAAATTGCCTTCCGTGTTGCATTGATCGCTTTCGCTTTTGCACTCTTCGCCGCACCGCACTCCCAAGCTCAAATCAAACTTCTCGCCACAGGCACCCTCGACCAGTCTCGCGCCGGTTCATTCGCCGATCTTTCCGGTCTTACCTACACGCTCGAGAACGGCGCGCCGGCCAACTCGCTGGGCGGCTTCGGTTCCGCGATTTGCTACGCCTCCGGCAATACTTTTCTGGCCCTGCCCGATCGTGGTCCTAACGCCATATCTTTTGACTCGAACATTGACGACACGGCCAGCTACATTAACCGCTTCCACACGATTAGCATGGACCTGCAGCCAAACAAATCCGGAACGGGCCTGCCGTTTACCCTTATTCCTACACTGCGCGCCACAACCCTGCTCTGGAGCGTTTCTCCGCTCGTTTACGGCGCCGGGGATGGTGTCGTCGGCTCTGGCGCGCCGCGCCTCAACAACTTCTTCCAGCACTTCTTTACAGGACGTTCGGACAACTTCGATCCGAACCATAACTCCGGCGATCCCAACGATGCCCGCCTCGACTCCGAAGGCATGCGCCTCTCCAACGACGGCCTGAGCGTTTTCATTTCCGACGAGTACGGTCCTTATATTTATCAATTCGATCGGCTGCTCGGCGTGCGCATCCGCTCGTTCGAGTTGCCCGCGAACTTCTACGTGACCACGCTGTCGGCGATGGGCGCGGTCGAAATCTCCAGCAACACGAGCGGTAGAGTGGCCAATAAAGGCATGGAGGGTCTGGCCATTACGCCCGACGGTCGCACGCTGGTGGGAATCATGCAGAACTCCTTAATTCAAGACGCGAACGAAGGCGCCACCAAGCTGTTGCGCATCGTCACCATTGACATCCCTTCCGGCCGCGTCACTCATCAATTCGGCTACAACCTCAGCAGCGGGTCGGGGGTCAGCGAAATCGTAGCACTCGATAATCACGAATTTCTGGTTGACGAGCGTGACGGCACCGGACGCGAGGCCAACGTACCGCCCGGCAACAGCAGCAACGCCAAGACGAAACAGCTTTTCAAGATTGACCTCGCGGACGCCACGGACATCAGCTCCATGGATGGCACCACCGCCACCAGGAACGCTGTTCCCAAGACGCTGTTCCTCGATATCGTTGTGACGCTCAGCGCTAGCGGTATCGCGCTGGATGAAATTCCCTCCAAGATCGAAGGTGTTGCGTTCGGCCCTGACGTCAAAGAAGGGAACAAGACGCTGCACACCCTTTGGATCGGCAACGACAACGACTTTGTCCAGGTCGTCAACGATGTGAATGGAAAGCCGATACCAAATCCCAACCAGTTCTTCGTCTTTGGCTTCAGCGACGCCGACCTAGACGGCACCGTATTCGTGCCCCAGGAGTTTAGGGGCTTGCAATTCGGCTGGTAAGATTAGGTTGTGTTCCAAGGGCGTGAACGTCCGCCGTTCGCGCCCTTGGACTTTCTCCTTGAAGGCCATGCCACGGTTAGTTCAGAAAGTCGGAGTATTGAGCCTCCAGTCGAGTTGCTGCTCGCTTTTTCGACCCCTGGTAAGAGCGCACCAGCCATTCACCAATTGCGAATAGGACAGAAATGAAGAGAGCAGCGAATAGGTACCGCCTCGCTTCTGTTCTCAGAATCGTTTTGTCAAACTTTTCCCACCACGCCCCGAGAAAGAAGACCGACAATAAAATTGAAATGGCGATGGCGACAGCCAAAAGCAGAATTGCCAATCGGTCCCACCAAGGTCGTCCACTGTTCGAACTGTTCTGAGAAAGACCAACATATCGCGGCGCTTGCCCAACCAGTTGTAAATCAGTCAGGGCTTCAGCGAGTGGCAGCATTCCCGTCACCAGCGACGACACTTCTTGTATTTCTTTCGATACGCTGGTTTCGGAATCGGACTCGCTGGCGGCGCGTAAGAATGATTCGCGATGGACCAACAACCAATGGCCGCCAGCTTTCAAGCTGACCCCTCGAGGCCACTCCCGAGCCAGGATTGCTACGCAGCGGCCAGGTGTAAAGAATTGTTCGATGAGGGCGCTATTCTCTCCTGTCAAGGCGTATCGGCTTTCGAACTCGACCTGGCCGGGCAGAGACACTTTCCTCCACCATCCACGACGCAGGAAAGACACTGTGCGAGTCGGTCTCAAATCGAACCTGGGAAACGAACGTTCGCCAAACCGATAGCCTACCCAGTAGAGGTAATAAGTTCGGCCTTTGGCGCCGGAGCGTACTTCTTGAAACGAGAAAATCTGGACGTACTTATTCGGCCACTGCAAGGTGTGAACGACGGAGTTTGGATCAATCGTGAACTCCTCAGCGAGTTCATTCTGATAGGGGTTCCCTCGCTCCCAGAATTCGCTGCCCATCGCCCGCGCCGATCCTCTCAGTGCGGCCGCACGCATATCTCGCGGAGTCTTCCGCAGGATCGAGGAAAACCTCCACACCCACATAGCGAAGGCCGCTACCGAGCCAAGAGTGAGAAATTCAGTCGCGTCAAAACGCATAATTGTTACGTCGATATTATCGATTGTAGGCGAATTGATCCGCGTGTGAGCCAACTCGATCACTAAATGTGTGGGGAATACCAACATTGCATCCAACCGCAGACTTACACCGACTGACGGATTTCCGGCGCCAGGAACCAAACGCTAATTCGCCGGTCCCGATCAATACGGTAGTGCACATAGGGAGCATGTGTCCGGAAACCTTCCGGTAACGCGGCGTGGCGGGCGCTGATCTGCGCCGCGGCTACTCGTAGCGCAGCGCCGTGCTTGGTTCGATTCTGGTCGCGCGCAGCGCCGGCAAATAACACGCGAGCGTTCCGACGACGAACAGGAATGCGGAGATCGCGCCAAACGTGAGCGGATCGTCGGGCGGCACGCCGAACAGCAGCGATTGCAGCAGCGGCATGAGCGCGAGGGACGAAGCCAGTCCGGCCAGCAGTCCGGCAATTACGGGACCGAGACCTTGGCCAAGAATCATGCGCAGAATCTTGCCGGGACTCGCACCTAGCGCCATGCGAATGCCGATTTCGTGGGTGCGTTGCGCAATTGAAAACGCTGTGACGCCCGCGATACCAACGCAGGCCAGCAACAGCGCGGTTGTGGCCAGAGCGGCTGCCAGAAAAGCTACGAAGCGGTTTTGCGCGCGCGCTTGATTCACAAGTTCGTCGAGAGCGATTAGCCGCGCGACCGGCGCGTTCTTATCCACCCTTGCGACTTGCTCGCGAATCGGCGCCGCTAGATCAGCGAGTGGCATCCCGGCGCGGACCACAAACGAGACCGGGCGCGGCGCCAGCGAAAAAGGAACATAAATTTGCGGACGCACCATCGTCGTGAGCGAGTGATATTGCACGTGCTTGACGACTCCCACGACGACGACCCAATCACGTTCGAATTGGTACGGCCCTTTTGGCGAATCGGAAATGTTTAGTTTGCGTCCCAGTGGATCCTGGCCGGGCCAGGTTTGTATCGCGAGCGCATTATCAATAATGGCGACATGCTGGTGCGCGGCATCGTCCGCGTCGGTGAAGTCGCGGCCTGAAATCAGCGTAGCCCCGATCGTGTGGAAATATCCCGGCAGAATCGAGCGGTCGTCGGCGAGCGCGTTCGATTGCTCCGAGGGCGCGGCGCCTTCGGGATAGTAGACGTCGTACCAATTCGGGTAGCTGTCATCGAGCGGCAGGTGGGAAACCAGCGACGCGGATTCCACGCCCGGAATCGTCAGCAGATGCTGCTGCAGTTGGTGGACAAAATTATAATCGCCGGGCGAAGTGGTGAAGCTAAGCACGTTTTTGGGCTGGAATCCGGGATTCACATCGAGCAATGCGAGGAACGAACGGACCAGTAGTCCGGTCCCGGCGAGTAGCAGGAAGCTGAGCGCGACTTCGGCGGCGATCAGAACCTCGCGCGGCAATTTGCTGCCCGCGCCGGCGATGCGCGCGCTGTTCTTGAGCCCGTCCAGCAGGTCCACGCGGCTGGCGGTGAATGCCGGCGCCAGACCGAAAGCGATGCCAGTGAGAATCGAGATCGCCAGAGTGTAGGCAAACACGGCCGGGTTCAGCTCAATCGGGCCAAGCCGCAGAAGCGATTCGGGGCGGAGCGCGAGCATTCCCTTTAGCACGAGCCATCCGACTGCGAGGGCTGCAGTTCCGCCGCAGATTCCGAGCACGACGCTTTCGGTAAGCAACTGCCGCAAGATGCGGCTGCGCGCCGCACCGATGGCGGCGCGGATGGTCGTTTCGCGCATGCGATAGCTGGAGCGCGCCAGCAGCAAGTTGGCAACATTGGCGCACGCGATCAGCAGTACAAGACCTACGCCGTCGAAGAGCAGCAACAAAGTCCGGCGGACGTTGCGCGCGTCGTCATCCTGCAGCGGCGCCACTTGCAGCGAAAGCTTCTCGTCATCAAAGACGGGCACCGTACGCCGAAGTTGCGCGGCAATTCCGTCGAACTCGGATTGTGCTTGCGAGAAATTTGCCCCGGGGCGCAGACGCCCGATGGTGCGTAGGTAGTTCGAACCGTCCGGCTGTGCGGAGTTGAATCCGAGCGGCTCGAACAGATCCACATTGGTCGGCACACTGGAGTCGTCAGGAAAAATCAGGCGGAAATCCTGCGGCAGAACCCCCACGACGGTCACCGAGCCATCGCCGACCCGCAACGTGCGGCCGATAATCGCGGGATCACCGCCAAACCTGCGTTGCCACAGACCGAAGGAAATGATCATGGTGTCTGGCGCGTTCGCTAGAACATCTTCCGCGGTAAAGAGGCGCCCCTGTGCGGGCGCGCTGCACAGCAGAGGAAGAAAATTCGCGGTCACCAGGCCAAGCTTCACTTGCTCGGGCTGGCCTTCCCCAGGCACGACGGAATTCCTAACCCAGATTCCGCCGATCTGGTCGAACAGGTTGGTGCGTTCGCGCAATTGCACCAGTTCATATTCCGAAGCGGGCGCGCGGTGTTCGTCGCCCAGTCCCGTCCAGATGATGGCCAGGCGGTTCGCATCGGGGTAGGGAAGCCCGCGCAGCAAAACCGCATGCACGACGGTGAAGATCGCCGTGTTCGCGCCAATTCCGATGGCCAGCGTGAGGATGGCCGCGAGGGCAAACAGAGGACTTCTGCGCAGGAGCCGCAGTCCGTAGCGAATATCTTGCAGCAGCTGCTCGCACCAAACGAAACTCCACACTGCGCGCGCCTCTTCCTGCACGCGCGCGACATTGCCAAATTTCCGCATCGCCGCATAACGCGCTTCTTGCGGCGACATGCCGCGCGCGATGTTGTCCTGCGTTTCCTGCTCGAGGTGCTCGCGGATGTCCTGCTCGAGATCGTCGAGCGCGCGCTTGCGTCGCATCATGGTTCGCCCTCCCGCTCCGCCGTTTGCAACTCCTCTTCAGTAGACATTCTAGGTGATGCTAGGGCGCTCCCCGTCGAATGTCAAGATCCTCACAGGCAGGTCCTGAGCTTGGCGCTGTTTCCGTGCATGGCCGTGGAACAAGTCAATTGCGCAGCTACCGAGGCACGCCGGACGCCGTCGGGAAAAAGGGAATCAGCGCTCAGGGCGGCCGTTGCGCTGAAGCGTCGGGAGGTCTACTCGTATCGCAAGCAATCGATGGGGTCGAGGTTGGCCGCCATGCTTGCCGGATAGTATCCGAAGAAAACACCTACAGCGGCGGAGATTGCGAAACCAATCGCCACCCACATATATGATACCGTCGCGGGAATCGAAGGCACCAGAGCTCGCACTAGTGTGGATACTCCGGCACCGATCAAGATCCCGATTGTGCCGCCAACCAAGGTGAGAACCACGGCTTCCAGCAGGAATTGCAAACGTATATCCGCGCGCCGGGCGCCGATTGCCTTGCGCACGCCGATTTCTTGCGTGCGCTCCGTCACGGAGATGAGCATGATGTTCATGACGCCGATGCCGCCGACCAGCAAGCCGATGGAGCTAATGACCGTTGTGAGGATCACGAGCGCGCCCGTGAGCTGATTCCACAGATTGCTCAGAAAGTCCGGCGAGCTCAGTTCGAAATCATTTTCCTTATCGGCTGGAACGTGGCGCAACCGGCGCATCGCCTGAATTACTTCGCCCTGCGCCACTTCGATATTTGCATTCTTCGGAACCGTGAACGCCATCACCAATTCTTTAGACCCCGGGTATTCCTTTTTGAAATTACTCAGCGGGATGATGGCGAAGATGTCCACTCCCGGACCGAGGAACAATCCCTGGTCGTGCTCGAAAACGCCGATGACTTCGTACAAGCCGCCATTGATGCGCACCGTCTTGCCCAACGCGTCCGTATTGGGGAAGAGCGATTCGCTAATGGCGGCACCCAGCACCACGACGGGTCGCGCGTGCTCCTGGTCATAGCTGCTGATGAAGCGGCCTCGCTCGACGGCAAACAGCGGAATTGCCTCCGTGTACTCCGGCTCAGCGCCGCGCACAATGACCTTCTCGACGCTGTGATCGCCGCTGGTGATCAGATTGCTATCTCCGAAGAAAAAGCCGCGCGTGCCGATGGTAGTAACGATCTGCACATCGGGAGCGGCCTGGCGGATGTATTCGGCATAGCCGTATTCAATATATCGGCGAGTGCGGATGCGTTCTGGCATGCGCGACGGGTCCATCGCGGGCGGAAATCTTGTGAGAAAGTAGGTGCGCGAGCCGAGCGATTCCACCTTGTCCTGCACGAACTTGTTCAGTCCTTGAATGATTGCCGCCATGGAGATCACGGAAGACACGCCGATGACAATGCCGAGCACGGTGAGCGCCGAGCGCACTTTCGCAGAGCGCAACGTGTCCATTGCGGCGAGAAAGTTTTCCTTGGCCTGCGCGAGCGTCATGAGCGCCATCAGTCGGACCTCAAGGCCACTACCGGATCGAGCTGTGAAGCGCGCAGCGCCGGATAGATTCCGAAGAATAGTCCGACCGCGGAACTGAGGAAGACACCCATTACCGCCACCCAGGTCTGTACGGAGGCAGGGAACGGCGTATAGGTTCGCAGTGCCAGCGCGACCAGAAATCCCAGAGTCACGCCGGCGAGGCCTCCCACAATGCATTGCATCACGCTTTCCACTATGAACTGCCGCAGGATGTCGTGCTTGGTCGCGCCCACGGCCCGCCGGACGCCAATTTCACGCCGCCGCAGGGTTACGCTCACGAGCATCACGTTCATGATCACGATTCCGCCGATGACCACTGAAATCGCGCTGACCATGATGAACACCGCAAAGAACGCCGAACTGATGCTGCGCCACAGGGCCATGTAACTTTCTTTGGTGCCGATGAAAAAATCATCTTCCCGATTGCCAAGCAGATGGCGCCTCGAACGCAGAATCAAATGGGCCTGGTCCTGCGCCATCTCAAAGTTCTGCGCGTTGGTCTTGACGTTGATCGTGATGCTGGAGTGCATTCCCTGCACACGAAGGAACACCGGCAGCGGAATGATGACGAAGTTGTCCTGGTCTTGCCCAAGGACACTGCCGATCTTTTCCATCACCCCGATCACCAGGAATTCATCGTTGCCGATACGAACAGATCTGCCGATGGGATCGACGCCGAGAAACAATTCCCGGACCAGTGTGTCTCCAATCAAACAGACGTTGGCCTTGTGCTCGGCTTCGGATGCCGTGAAGTAGCGGCCAAATTCCACCGCGCGCGAGTCAATCTCCGCCATGTTTGGCGAATTGCCATAGAGATTTACGTCCTGCAGCTCTTTGTCGCCCGCTCGTGCGTGAACGCTGGCGCTGGCACTGCCGCCGACTTCTTCACACGCACTGCATTCGGCGGCAATCGCGGCCATGTCCTCTACTTCTATTTTCCGGTACTTAAGCGATTTGATGATGATGGTGAAGTCGGTCACCGCGAAAGGCGTGCGCGCGATTTGGAATACGTTGGTGCCCAGGTTGGCGATCTTCTGTTCCACATACTGGTTGGCGCCCTGCACGATGGTCATGACGGTGATGAGCGTGGCCACGCCCATGGTCAGTCCAAGAGCTGTAAGTGAAGCGCGCAGCTTATGCTCGCGCAGAGCGCTGAAGCACTGCACAAGATTGTCGCTGACAGCAAGCATGGCGGCTGAGTGGAGCTCTTCAGCTATCTTATCAACTCTTCTGCGATTGCGCTTCAGATCGGCTGAACGCGTTGACACACTGCGCGCGCGAAAATGCGATTTTGGCAAGTCGTGTAAAGTCTGGTACTTAGAGAAGTATCGGAGCGCACCCATCCTCGCCACCGCGACGTCTTATTGATAGTGGCGAAATGCGGTCACGCGGCTGGCGAAATCAATGCTGCGACTAGAGCGACGTCAAGCCAGCCGAAACTCTCAGAGTTCGAGAGAAGGGATGAAACAAATGGGAAACCTAAAGATGGCCAACTTGATAAGAAAATCATCGGTAGCTATGGGAGCGATGTTTGCATTAGTTTTCGGCGTAATCTCCGGACCCGCGCCAGCATCGGCTCAGCAAGCAGTCTCCTCGACCGACGTGCCCGTGCATATGGTAGTAACGGTAAAGCCGCACCACGGTACACAAATTCCCGCACTGGCACCAGACGACGTGAAGGTGTATCAGAAAGGACACCTTGACACGGTGGCAAGCTGGATCCCGCTGCAAGGAGATCGCGCCGGGCTGCAGCTCTACATTTTGATCGACGACACTTCCAGGTCCACCCTCGCCTTGCAGTACAGCAGCATCAATAAATTCATCGAGACGCAGCCGGCCACCACTGCTATCGCCATCGGTTATATGCGTAACGGCACGGTCTTCACGGCCCAAAACTTGACGACCGACCGTACCTTGGCCGAAAAGTCATTGCGCTTACCGCTCGGCGCTGGGGCGGGGTACACCAGCCCTTATCTCGCGCTGTCGGAGCTGATGAAGAAATGGCCCGAGACCAAAGATCGTCGCGAAATCTTGATGATCACCAGCGGAATCGATCCTCTCGGTGGCGGATTCTCCAATGATCCATACACGAACCCCTACCTCGACGCCGCTTTCGAACAAGCGCAACGAGGCGGATTCATCGTGTATTCAATTTATTCGCCGGGAGCGGGCCGCGCCGGCCGTGGGTTGCTGCGCACGGATCTGGCACAGACCGGTCTGGATCTGCTGTCACAGAAAACCGGCGGCGAAACCTACTACCTCTCATTCGGCGCTCCAGTGGACATCACTCCGTATCTGCAGGATGTAAGCAGAAACCTGAAGAACCAATACGGGCTGACCTTTCTGGCTAAGAGTGCAAAGAAGCCGACTCTCGAGCCAGTGAAAGTAAAAACTGAAATGCCGAACATGGGCCTGGTCACTGCGGAAGACGGTTACATCGGATCCGGGATGTAAAACCAGCGTACGAACCGGACATGTCGCGACTTTCCGTAACGACATGTCCGGTGACGCAGCGCAAGTGGTGAGCATTCACTGCGGCACAACGCAGTTACGACACAGACGCGCTCGCGGGCACTGAGCCCGGATGGAAGTTCAACGGGGGTTGACACTATTCGATACGCAGAATATCGAGGATGTCCAGCCGGGCGATGCGGCGGGTGCCGGCCCAAATGCTTGCCGACGCGATCAGTGCGATCAATAGAAACGACAAAATGATAGTGGCAGGATCCACGGACTTCGCACCCTCGACGAGGCTTTCCAGAAAACGTCCCGTGAGCCTCGCGCCGACGATTCCGAGAATCGCTCCTGCTGCAACAGTACGTAATCCTTGCCAGAGCACGGTTCCGCGAAGCTCGACGGGCGTGGCGCCGAGCGCCAGGCGCACGCCCATTTCATGTGTCCGCAGCGCGACGGTGTAGGAAACGACGGCGTAAATTCCAATCACCGCCAGGAATAACGCAAACGCCGCGAAGAACAGAACTGCGGTGCGGTAAAATTTCGGGCGCGCGACGGCGTTTGCCATGCGCTGCTCCATCGTTTTCACTTCGAACACCGGAACCTGCATATCCACGGCGCGAATCGTATCGCGAATGGCAGGCAGCGCATCTTCGGCCCGGCCATCCACGCGCGCCACGAATGTCGAAACGAAGCCGCCTGGCGAATGCGCGGGCACAAAGATTTGATTGGAGTGCGCGGTGTCCATCGTGTCAGTCATGTAGTCCATTCCTGTGACGACGCCGATTATTTTCCGCGGCGTGTTTTTCCCGATGGTGACCTGGTGCTCCAGAGCGTCTGGCGCCGAACCAAATTCCTGCGCGAATCGTTCGTTGACGACAACAACCTGGGCATCCGAACGAATTTCCGCATCCGTGAACTCGCGCCCGTAGAGAATTCGTCCTCCCATCGTTTCGAAATAGTCGGAGAATACCGGGACCATCGTGGAATTGTGTTTGGCTGCGCGCCCGTCGAATCCAAACGGCCCTCCCACAAAGCCCGTGGCGTCGAGCGGAAGGAATTCTGTTTCGCTGGCGCTACGAACGCCGGGGAGCCGTCGAATGCGATCGAGAGTTTCCTCGAAATAGGGAAGTTGGTGCCCTGCGACCCCACGCGTTGTCCCTTCCAGTGACACGCTCACCGTGACCAGGCCCTTCGCGGCGAAGCCGCGGTCGGTTTTCATCACGTTAACGAATGCGTGTCCCACCGAAACCGAAGCCGCCAGCAGGATGATCGTCAGCATCACCTGTCCGGCGACCAACGCTTGGCGAATTAGTCGTGCGCCGCGAGTGCTGCTGGACGTGCGCGCTCCGAATGGTTGAGCGCGTCCCGCATACCATGAAGGCACAGCCCCAAAGAACACGCTGCTGGCAATGGCCGCCGCGGCCGCGAAACAGAGCACGCGTCCGTCGAGGATTGAATAAGACTGCGTGGATAGTGGCGCCGGCTGAACCTTTGTTGCTAGCGAAGTCGTCCACAACGCGACGAGCAGCCCGGCGATGGAGGCAACGAAAGCAAGCAGCAGACATTCCGTCAGCAACTGCTGCACGATTCTAGCGCGGCTGGCACCCAGCGCCGAGCGTATGGAAAGTTCCGTGGCGCGGTCCGCGGTGCGCGCGAGCAAGAGATTCGCAACGTTGGAGCACGCGATGAGCAGAATCAGCACCACGCCGGCCATCAACATCAGTGACGCGTTCTTCACCGGACCCGCGAGTTCGGCTTGCAGGGAAGCCATCCGCGGATAATGCTCGGAATTACCAAGCTCGTCTCGCCGCGGCCAGAGGTGATCCGCTTCCACCGCGAATGCCGCGCGGGCTCGCGGCCACGTGACGCTGGGTTGCAACCGCGCGATCGTCTGCCAGCCGTTATTTCCCGGCGAATAATTTGCGGCGTACCAAACGTCGCTGTTGTTCGGATAGTTAAACCCGGCAGGCGCTACTCCAACTACGGTGAGTGGGGTTCCATTCATGCGAAGCGTCGAACCAATCGCTCGCAGGTCGCCTGCAAAGAGCTGTTGCCAGAGTCCGTAGCTGATGACTGCGACGGCATTTTTCCCTGGCGCATCCTCGCCATCGTGGAACCATCGACCCAGCGCCGGCTGTGCCCCGAGGACCGCGAAGAAATTCCAGGACGTGTAGGAAAGATGGGCTCGCACCGGGTTTTGCGCTGCGCCCAGGTTAACGTTGAATTGCTCGATCAGTGCTGCGTCGGCGAGATACGTGCCTTGTTGCTGCCTCCATTCATGAAATTCTCTTGCGCTGCCGTGCGGCGGAAAAAAAGTTCCCAGTGAGACCAGACGGCTGGGGTCGTGGAAAGGCAAGGAGCGCAACAGCAGCGCATTCACCACGCTGAAAACGCCGATGTTTGCGCCAATGCCGATGGCTAATGCGAGGATTGCAAACCCCGTTTGTCCCGGACGGTTTGCCCAAAGGCGGAGTGTGTGCCGGGCATCCTGAAATATTTCACGCGAAAACTGCAGCGGGATGGATACCGCCAAATCAGTCAGCAGGCGCAGCCAAAGTTTTGCCAGCGCGAAGCCGCTGCTTGATTCTGCAAGTTCGTCGCGAAATTCGCGTTCCATCGGTCCGGCATAATCGTCGCGGAAGCCAGCTGGATAGAGTTTCAGCAGACAGCGGTACAGCTTCAGCGAGAGAGGCATGCTAGGCATGTTTTGGCAATCCAAACGTTGCCGTTGCCAATTGCGCAAGCTCGCGCATGCGCGCTGCTTCGGCTTGCGCCACCTTGCGGCCGTAACTGGTGATCCGGTAGTAGCGGCGCCGCTCGTCGTCCAGATGCGCATCGGGCCGGTCGTCGGACTCCTCAATGAGTCCTAAGGTCAGCATCTTGTTGATGGATCCGTAGAGCATGCCGGGGCCGAGTTTCAGCTTGCCGTTCGTGCGGAGGGATATTGCGCGTTTCAGGGCGTAGCCGTGTCGCTCGCCTTCGCCGAGTGACAGCAGGATGTGGAAGAACGCTGGAGACAGTGGTGGGAGATCGTTAACAGCCTGTCGGTCGTTGGTAGACATAGTAGTACGAAAACGGACATAGTATTTCTCTGGCCGATTATCTTGTCAAGTGTCTAGTCCGGCTGGAAAGCGTCGCGGGAAAGACCGCAGCGCACGAAAATTAGAACGCTCCGGCGAGAACCGCGATTCGGAAGTGTTTGTGGTGGAGTTACAGCGCTTCGCTGCGGGGATTCGGCGATTCGGGTGTGTCGCGATTGGCGGCTTGCGTAAATCCGGCCACTCCACCGGCGCCGGCGACGTTGGCGGCGCGTTCGCGCAACATTTGCGCCAGGCCATCGAAAACTTTGGAGCAGGAATCGCGCAGTGCCTGGTCGGCGGAGCGCAGCAGCGATTCGATTCCGTTCTGGCCGTGCTCGTTGAGCCGCCGCACCGAAGCCATCACCCAGGAATCGGCGGTGGTCTGCAAGCGATCTTGAAACTTTGCAGCAGCATCGCCGCTCACCCGCTCCAGCTGCGCGGTCCAGTCGTTCTGGTGCGCGTCGCGCTCGGTGCGAAAACCCTCGAGAGCCGACGCAAATTCCTGGCCCAGCGCCGCGCGCCCTTCGCCGACGCTGGCGTCCCACTGCGATGCCATCTGTGAGCGAAAACGCTCGACGGACGAAAACGCGTTCGTGTCCAGTTGATGCAGAAGCTGCTGCGTGGCGTGGTCAAATTCCCCAGCCCGCTCGCGCCGCGTGGTCGCGGTGGTGGCGGCGAACTGCGTCGTCTCGCGTTCGGTTACTTCGTGCAGCAACTGGCCGAACGAAGCCGCTGCAGCCTCGGCCGCGCGATCAAGGTCCGTGCGCGTGCGCGCCGTCACTTCGCCGGCGATGCCTTCCACCTGCGCCCGAATTTGTCCCAAGTGCGCCGCGGATTGCGCCGCGAGCTGCACTTCGAATCTCTGTGCCGCTTCCGAGCTCCGTTGTCCGAAACCCGCCTCAGCAGTCACAAAGGATTGCTCTACGAGCGCCTGCAGACGCGCCCGCGCTTCCTGCTGCAGCCATTCGGATGTGTGCCCGATGGATTCCGCCGCCGCGTGCGACGCGCGCACTCCGCTCGCGTCTAGTTCCTCGGACCATTTCGCCAGCGCATCCTTGCGCGCGGCTTCAAAGTCGGTGTGCAAGCTCGCCAGAGTCGCGGCGACCTGCGTGGCAACCTCGCGCTGATTATTTTCAGAGACCTGGCGCAAACGTTCACGGTGCAGCCGCAAGCTATCTTCCAGCTGCACTTCGCGCGCGGCCAGTTCGTGCAAGAGCGCGGGAACGCGCTCCAGATGCGGCGCGAGTTTGGCTTCAGCTTCGGCGACGGCGCGCTCCTGGAACCGGTGGTTGAGCGAATCCAGCACCGGAATCGCCCGCTGCGCAACGTCCGCGGAGAGGTTCTCCATGCGGCGATTCATTTCCGCCGTCTGCGCGTCCAGAATTCTTTCCAGGCGCCGATGCAGTTCGTTCACCGTATCGTGACTGGCGGCTTCCAGTTGTGCGGAAAATTCTTCCGTGCGGCTGGCCACTTGCTTTACTTCCGCCAGCGAGCTGCGCGCCTTCAACACTTCCTGCTCCAGCGCAGACTGAATCCCCGAGAATGTTTCGCGCGCCTCGGCAGCAGCTTGCCCGAATGGCTGGCGCAGTTCGGCCAGCCGCTCCGTCATTTTCTGCTCGGCGTTGCGCAGCACTTCCTGCGAACGTTCCGAAAGCTGATCAACCATTCGATGCAGATTATTATCGAGCGACGATTGCAACAGCTCGTTCCACTGGCCCTGCGCCACCGTCATTTCCGATTCCAGGCGCTGCCGCCACATCGCTACGGCGCTCTCCTGTGCCGCGACTTCTTTGTGCGAGGGCTCCACCGTTTTTGTGGTGCGCGCCGCATCAGCTGCTTCCAGTTGCAGCAGCACTCGCGCCACCTGGCTGGTGGCTTCCTGCGCGTTGCCACTCTCGGCGCGCAGCGCTTCCGCCTGCCGAGTGATCTCGCCCAGCAGTTCGCGGGCCTGGCCGAATTTTTCGTCGAATCGTGATTGCAAGGCGCTGAGCGCCTGATCCTGCTTCGCAGCCACTTGCTCGAAAAATTCCTCGCGCGCGACGGCCTGCAGCCTTTCGATTTCGCGCTTCCATTTCGCGAAAAGTTCCTCGGCGCTGCTGTTGCGCTCGCGCACGCTGGCGGCTGCGGTCTGCAACACTTCTTCGCGGGCCTGTTCGGCTGCGGCCAGTACCGCGTCCTTGGCCTGACAATCCAGCTCCGCGCGCAGTTCCCGCAGCAGGGGATTATCGGCCGCCGGAGCGGCAACGTCGCTCTGTTGCGCCGTTTCCAGCGCGAGCTCCTGCGCGGGCTCGGGCACCGCATGAGTTTCGCGCGAATCAATCCCAGGTTCCGTGCTTGCTTCCGTCTTGAAATGGTCCATAAAATTCCCGAGATTCCCCGCTGCGTTGTCTGCCGCCGGCTGTTCGCTGAAACGTGGGATCGATCTTGCAGATGACGATACGGATTCAGGCACGGCCGCGGCTTCGCTATTGCATTCAGCGGCCTCGGTGCCCCAGATATTCGCGGGGCTTTCCAGCTCTACCGCAACCTGAAAGAAATCGCGAATTGAATGCGGCCGCTGCACCCATGCAACGCGCGCTCGCAACGTCGTGCGCGAATTTGCGGTCGAGTCCTCGCTTATATTCGTCCCCGCGTTTCCCTGCGCCACGCGCTGCGCCACTCCCTGAGCCACTGCCTGAGGAAGATCCAGCGTCACCCAGGTATTGCGCGGCAGATGGTGCTTGGAAGTGTAGCGGCATCCATGAAGATTGAAGGCGAGCGTGGTGGTGCGTTCTTCGAAAGGCTGGCCAAGCAGGTCAATCCCGCGCACAATTAAAGGCAAAGATTCCGAAACTCGTTCGCTGCGGCGCCGTTCTGTACTGGGCTGGTTCAAGTCCACTTCTCCACCGGGTTCCCCTGCGGGTTTCCGTGACGCGTAGTTCAACGCTCTGTGCGCGGCGCTGCGAGACGCACGGCGCGAAGCGATGAGCGAAAGAATAGCACTCCTCGCGAGGTGAATCGAGAAAAGAAAGCGCGTCAAAATGGGAATTCCGCAAAGGGGAAAGCGCACGCGGCGGCTGCGGGTGACCACAGCCGCCGACCTGCCAAGTACCTGCCAAAAAATCCCCTACGACTTCTTCTTTTTCCCCACGGACGTGTCCTGCCCGCCGCTCATCGCTTTCAATCCCTCGAGCGCGTCCTTGCAAAGCTTGCCCGTGGCATTATCCGCCCCAGTATCAATACACTTCTGATAGGCCTCGGCAGTCCCCGGCGGAATGATGTACGTCATCTTTTCGCCTTCCTGCTTGGTGTCAATCGTCGCAGTCAGCGCGCTTCCCAGCATGTACCAGGTAATCTGGTCCTTGGGATCGGCCTGGGAAGCTTTCTGCAACGGCGCGACGGCTTCCTTCATGCGTCCTTTGTTGCTGAGCACGATCCCCAGATTTTTCCAGCAGGTGGCGGCAGACGCGGGATCGAGCGCTGTCACTTTGTCGCAGGCGCCGCTGGCGTCGGCGAATTTGGCTTGGGCATCTTTCGGATCCGTGGATGCCGCTCCCACGTTCGCCAGGTTAGTGGCCAGCCCGACGTAATAGCCGGCGACCGGTTTCGTATCAATGGCCTTTTGAAATGCATCCGCAGCATCTTGATACTTGCCGGCGCATTCGTTCGCCGATCCCAGGTTGCCCAGAATCATCGCGCGGTTGTTGACCTCTTTTTCACCCAGGTTTTGCACGGCTTGCGAGAATTCGGTCGCCGCGGTCGTACAGTCGGTATTGCGCTGCGCTTGCAGCGACGCCTTCTGATCCGCAGGTGCCGCCTTGATTTGCGGCCGTAGATCGTTGGCCGCGCCCAGCGCCGCCACGCCGGCGTCGAAATGCTGCTTCATCATCTTGAATTTATCTTCTGTTTCTTCTTTCTTCTTGGTTTCTTCCGGATGCGCCGCGGCCGTTGCGGCCGCTACTTGCTTCAGGTCCAGCTTGTAATTATTTTCTTGTCCGTCGGTCACCTGATATTTTTCGGAGTAGTTGAGGCTGACCAGAGTGATCACGTAGATTCCGCTGCGCATTCCCAGCTGCACGAACTTTCCGTTCTTATCCGTCTTCACGGTGAAGGTCTGGCCTGTGTCAGGAAGTTTGATCGTCACCGTCTGGTCCGCATACGGCTTTCCGTTCTGGTCCAAAACTTCGCCGTTGAGTCTGCCTGTGCCCTGCGCCAGCGCCGTCGCGGCCAACATCGCCACCAGCACCCAGGCTCCCAGGATGGAAATCATTTTTCGCATGTACATAGCTCCTCCACCAGTGAATTGCCGCAGCTTATTATTGGTCAACCCGCGTATTCGCGCGAGCGCCAGACCGTTGCGCCGAGAAAATATGCCCCGCGCAACCGGCCACTATCGCATATTCCGTTCGCGGATTTTACAATTTTTCTGGGTTGGCCATCGCGTTTTCGGAAATTTCAGCAGCCAGTTTGTGGGCCGCCTGGCCCAGGGCTTTGCGGCGCGTTCGCCCGCCGCGCGGCGTAAACCACGACTCCCACGCCGATGGCAATTTCCAGGCAGCCGCCGATGACTGCGGTGTGCCAGCCCCAACCGAGCGTCAGCCAGAAGATGGAAACCAGGAAAGCAGGAATCGCGATGATCAAGAATGCCCGGTTCATGTTCGCTGCGTTCCTTGCCGGGCGTTCGCCCTCAACGCCGTGGGCGCTGCCCACGCTGCTTCGGCCGGTCCGTTATGGCCGCCGTATCCTTAAGGCCGGTACGTCGCCGCGGTCAAATCCGATTCCCATACGGTAATACTCGAAACCGCCGCGCCGTTCGGCGTCGCGTGCATCTGCTGCGCGGTTTGCTCGTAAATGTGTCGCGCGATATTTTCGGCGGAAGGATTCAGCACGTCAAACGGTTTCAGCTCGTTCAAATATTTATGGTCCAGCGAACGAATCACGCCCTGAATCACCTGCTTCAAGTGCACGAAATCATACAGCAGCCCCGTCGCGTCCAGTTCCGCGCCGGCCAGCGTCACGCGCACTTTATAATTGTGCCCGTGCAAATCCTCGCATTTTCCCTTGTAGTTACGCAGATTGTGCGCCGCGGCAAAGGTCTCGTCCACACTCACTTCGTACATCGGCCTTCCTTAGTCCGGATGGTTTTCCATGAATCGCGCGACCTCCGCGATATCCTGCGTGGTTGTGTAATCAGGCAGGGATTCGAGAAAAATTCTACCATACTGCATTCGCGAGATGCGGTTATCGAGGATGGCGAGAATCCCGCGGTCGGTCTTCGAGCGGATCAGCCTGCCGAATCCCTGCTTCAGCGCCAGCACCGCTTCCGGCACTTGATATTCCGCGAACGGATTGCGGCCGTCTTCCTGCAAAGCGCGCACGCGTGCGGCGACGATCGGATCGCTAGGCACCGCGAACGGCAGCTTGTCAATGATCACGCAGGAAAGCTGCGTGCCGGGCACGTCCACGCCCTGCCAAAAGCTTGCGGTGGCAAAGAGCACGGCGTTCGGCGTCGAGCGGAAGCGCTCCAGCAGAATTGATTTCGGCGCCGTGCCTTGCAACAGCAGGGGGAACCCTACGCGCCCTGAGACGAGTTCGTAGACGCCACGCATCTGCGCGTAACTGGTGAAAAGGCAGAAAGCGCGGCCCTTGGAAATTTCCAGCAGCTTGGTGATTTCCTGCGCCGCGCGCCTCGCAAACGATTCGTGGCGCACGTCCGGCATGTCGGAGGGAATGTAGAGCAGCGCCTGGTCGTGGAAATCGAATTCCTGCGGCAGCACTTTTTCTTTCGCGGGCTGCAGTCCCAGCCGCTGCTTTAGAAAATCGAAGCGCCCGCCGACTGCCAGCGTCGCGGAGGTCAGCACCACGGTGTCGAATTGGTCGAAAAGTTTTTCGCGCAGGATTTCGCTCACGTCAATCGGCGTCGCCGTCAGCACGATGCCCTTACCCCGCCGTTCGTACCAATAGACGTAGCTTTTTTCCTCGCTCTCCAGCAGGAACTCGAATTCGCGCCGCAGGTCCGCGCCGCGCCGCGCCAGAGTCACCACTTCTTCCGGCTTGGGATTCAGCGCCGATAGTTCCGTTTCGATGCGTTTCACTGCAGCGGCCAAATCCTCGAAGGCTTCGTGATTCTTTTCCAGAAACGACTTGCGTTCCGCAGGCCCGAACGGGTAGCGCCCTTCGCGCTCCGGAAAATCCTCGAAAAATGCGCGCGCGCGTTCGCGTACGCGCAGCAGATGCTTGCGTAATGTTGAGGCTTCAATTTTCAGCAGCCGCAGCATGGCTTCGGTGTCGCGCACCAGCTCTTCGAATTGGTAGCTCGATACACGCCGCCCGAAATAATCGCTGGCCACAGCTTCGATCTCGTGCGCTTCGTCGAACACCACCGCCGAGTATTCCGGCAGAATCGAGCCGAAATCATCCCGGCGAATGGCCAAGTCCGCGAAAAATAAATGGTGGTTCACGATGATCAGGTCCGCTTCCTGCGCGCGCTGTTTCATCGCCGTCAGGAAGCAGCGCGCGAATTCCGGACATTTCTGCCCGGTGCAAAGCTCGCTGCGCGCGTCAATGCGGTGCCACAATTCCGCGTCGTCCGGCAAAAAAGTCAGCTCCGAACGGTCGCCGGTCTCCGTCAGCTTTTCCCAGTCACGGATTTGCGCGAACCAGTCCACTTCGTCAATGCCTTTCAGCGGAGCCTGCCCCTCGAACTGGTGCACTTTCTGCCGGCACAAAAAATTGTTGCGGCCCTTCATCAGCGCCGCCTTCAGATTCGGCGCAAAATGTTTCTGTAGGAACGGCACATCCTTGTTAAACAATTGCTCCTGCAAGGATTTCGTGGCCGTCGAAATCACCACGCGCCGCCCGCTGCGAATCGCGGGAATCAGATACGCCAAAGTCTTGCCCGTGCCGGTCCCGGCCTCGATGATCGCATGCTGATGCTTCTGAAAAGCCTCATCCACAATTTCTGCCATGGCCAGCTGCGACGAGCGAAATTCGTATCCCGGGTGCCGGCTCTTCAGCAAGCCGCCAGTCCCAAAGATCCTCTCGATCGTCACATCCTCGGATTTTGTCGCAGCAGCAGCTTTTTTCGGCATGGGGTGAGGTGGCGCAACCAGGAGTGGCTGCGCGCACTGAACCTTAAGATATTACACGAGAGATGATAGAGTGGTTAGCCTGCCGAGCGGCGCGCCTTGCAAATGACAGCCAATCTTCCATCCATCGTAATCGTCGGTCGCCCCAACGTGGGTAAGTCCACGCTGTTCAATCGCCTTACCGGCACGCGCCGCTCCATCGTCACCAACGAGCCCGGCATTACCCGCGACCGCATCTACGGCACCGCCCACTGGGAAGGCCGCAACTTCGAAGTGGTGGACACTGGCGGTATCGTTCCCGAAGACAAGGCCGGCATCCCCGGTGAAATTTTGCGCCAGGCAAGCGTGGCGATTAAAAACGCGGCGCGCGTAATCCAAATTGTTGACGGCCGCGTCGGCCCCACGCCGCTCGATCAGGAACTTGCGCAATTGCTGCGCCGCGCCGGCAAGCCGCCCCTTCTCGCCGTCAATAAAGTGGACACGCCGCAGCAAGCTGTGGATTTTTCCGCGCCGTTTTACGAATTAGGCGACGAAGTTTTCCCCATCTCCGCCGAACACGGATTCGGTGTGGACGTGCTTCTGGACGCCATAACCGAAGAAATTCCCAAAGGCGAGCTGGAGCCCGAAGCGCCGCACGTCAATATCGCCATCATCGGCCGGCCCAACGTCGGAAAGTCCACGCTGCTGAATCAACTCGTCGGCGCGGAACGCTCCATTGTTTCCGCCGAACCCGGCACCACACGCGATGCCGTGGATACCGTCGTCGAGCGCAACGGCAAAGCCTATCGCTTCCTCGACACCGCTGGAATTCGCCGCAAAGGCAAGACGAAGCTGATCGCCGAAAAATTAAGTGTCATCATGGCGCGCCAGCACCTGGAGCGCGCGGACATCGCTTTGCTCGTCGCCGATTCCGCGCAGGGTATCACTTCGCACGACGCCACCATCGCCAGCTACGCCGAGCAGTCCGGCCGGTCTGTGATCATCGTGATGAACAAATGGGACCTGGCGCTGGAAGCCGCGCAGGATTTGTCGTCGGAGAAAAAGAAACGCGGCGGGAAATTCGTGGCCTTCAACGCCAACAAGCTGGTGCAGGATTACGAGCCGCTGGTTCGCGCCCGGCTGAAATTTCTTTCTTACGCGCCGGTGGTTTTTCTTTCAGCCAAGACCGGAGAAAATATAGACCGCCTCTACAACTTGATTGACAAAGTCGTCGCAGCTCGCAACAAACGCATTTCCACCGGCGAGCTGAATCGCTGGGTCGCGAAAGTGGACCTGACGCGCGGCACCTCCCCAGCCAGCCGCGAAGTGAAGATTTTCTACATCACGCAGGCCAGCACCGCGCCGCCCACTTTTGTGCTGTTCACCAATCAGCTCAAGCCGCTGCATTTCAGCTATCAGCGGTTCCTGGAGAACGAGCTGCGCAAGGAATTCGGCTTCCTCGGCACCCCCATACGCTTCACGCAACGCCTGAAAAAACGCGGCTCGCGCCACCGCGAACGCAAAGACCCACGCAAAACATGAGCCCTGACCAAATTGCAGGGGTTGACACCGCTAGAAATCGGCCTACGATACAAATTGAGATGGCTAGCGCTTTTCCAGCACCGGATGCTTCGCCCATGGATGAAAGGGAGGAGAAGAGCCTATTCCGCATCGGCGAGGTTAGCCGCTTGACGGCTACTAAGGCCTTCGTCCTGCGCTATTGGGAAACGGAATTTCCCATGCTGCAACCGGTGAAGAGTCCCAGCGGCCATCGCCTCTACCGCCGCGAAGACATCGAGACCGTTTTCGAAATCAAGCGCCTGCTCTACGAAGAAGGTTTTACAATCGCTGGCGCGCGCAAGCATTTCGAAGAGCGCGGCCACGAACCCAGCGATGATTCAGGCAGTAGCAGCAGCGCCGCCGTTGGAAATGCTGCCGCCAGCCGCTCTGCCGCGCACGCTCCCGCTTCGGCGTCACGCCGCGAGGCGCCTGCGCGCCAACAGCGTAAATTCCTTCTCGATTTACACGAAGAACTCCTCGCCGTCTTGACCCTTCTCGAACGCGAGTGATACGCTACACACGGTGCAAGCGGTCGGGACGTAGCGCAGCCTGGTAGCGCGCACGCTTGGGGTGCGTGAGGTCGCTGGTTCAAATCCAGTCGTCCCGACCATCTTCCTCTCCGCTGTTCAGCCGTGACGAATTTTTCGGAAGGCGTTTCATCCGCAGCGAAATTTCATGCCTCATATTCTGATTACTAACGACGACGGCATCCACGCTCCCGGCCTGCGCGCGCTGGTGGATGCGCTGAAAGACGAAGCCACGCTCACCGTTGTTGCGCCTTCGCGCGAACGTAGCGCCGCCGCACAATCGCTCACGCTCCGCCAGCCGATCTATATGGATCAGCTTGCGCCCAACGAATACTCCATTGAAGGCACGCCTGCGGACGCTGTGATTCTGGCCTTCAACGCTATCCTAAAAGAGAAGCCCGACCTGGTTGTCTCCGGAATTAATCGCGGCGGAAATATGGGCGAGAACATCTATTATTCCGGAACGGTGGGCGCGGCCATGGAAGGGGCGATCAATCGCGTTCCGTCCATCGCGATTTCTGTCGCGTATCGTGGCAAGGAGTTCGATTTCAAGCCCGCCGCGCAGTTCGCGCGCATTTTGGTTCCGCTTATGCTGACCGAAGGCCTGCCGCCGGGAATCCTGCTGAATGTGAACGTGCCGCAAGCCTGGAACGGCTCCGTGCGTTTCACGCGCCAATCCTCAAAGATCACTCGCAACCTGCTACAGCCCGGCACCGACCCGCGCGGCCGCAAATATTTCTGGCTGCACGAACAACAACGCATCGAGGACATTGATCCGGACACCGATCTGGCCGCCATTCGCGATGGAGCCATCTCCATCACTCCGCTTGAGCTCGACCACACTCACGCGCCGTCGCTCGAACATCTCTCGCACTGGACCAAGCTGCTGGAATCCGTCGTCAAGCCTTGATCGCGCGTGTCGGTAGTTCCTTCGCTCGACCCACAGTCAAATAACCGCACCAGTCGTTCAGCCCGCGCACATCCCCGCCGCTAGCTGAGTTCGTCACGTGTGGTAGCCTTGCACGCGAAGAGGAAACCGCAAAGTGAAGAACGCGCCGAAATTTGTCTTCGTGGCACTATTCGCGGTGTTGGCAGCGATGTTCTTGCGGTCGAGCCTCGTCGCTGCACGCTGCGCCAGCGCAACACCTCAAACACCAGCTGCTCAAGGCGGCACGATCGTCCGCGGGGTTGTCACGGACGCAGGCGATGCGAGGATCGTCGGAGCTTTGCTACGTTTCTCCCGTGGCAATGTTTCATGCAGCACAGAAACCGATAGGGATGGTTCCTACGCGGTAAAGCTGGAACCGGGTTCCTATGATGTGCAAGTCAATCAACCCGGCTTCAAGCGGATTGATAAAAAGCAGTTCCTGGTGCGGCAGAGTCCGGAAGTAGAACTCGATTTCAAGATGGTTGTCGGTGCGTTCATTGACTCAATAACTCTAAATCCTGATCAACCCGAACCAACGGCACCCCGCATCGCGACGAAATTGTCCGATCCATCTGTGGCCCCGAACCAAAATTCTGCTTATCCACCGCGATACGCCACCATCAAAATTGTTCAGGCGTGGATTCCGATGAAAGACGGCGTGCGCCTAGCCGTAAATCTCTACATGCCGGACGATCCTCTTGCTAGCGCGCATCCCCGCGAGAAATTTCCCGCAATCCTCGAATATTTGCCTTACCGCAAAGACGATTGGACGCTTGCGCGCGACTGGGACTTGCATTCCTATTTCGTGCGCCGCGGCTACGTCACGGCGCGCGTGGATATTCGCGGCACCGGCGCGAGCGAAGGCGCGCCACCAGACCGCGAGTATTCCGACCAGGAGCAGCAGGACGGCCTGGAAGTAATCGCGTGGCTCGCGAAGCAGCCGTGGTCCAACGGCAATGTCGGCATGACGGGGATTTCCTGGGGTGGATTCAACTCCATTCAAATGGGGCGGCTGCATCCGCCTGCGCTGAAAGCCATCATTGCCATGTGCGCCACCGAAGAATTATTTCACGACGACATCCATTACATTGACAACCTGATGCACCTGGACGAATTCGAGCTGGGCATGGATTTGCAGCTCGGTCTCACGCGCGCGCCGGATTTTCCCACCGACGAAAACTCTCTCGCTGCGCGTTTCGACGCCAAGCCTTGGGCTTTTCTCTACCTTCATCATCAGCGAGACAGCGAATTCTGGCGCCGCGCCTCGGTCGCGCCAAATCATTACGATGAATACAGAGTTCCGTCGTTCATGATCGGCGGATTTCTGGACGGCTATCGCGACAGCATTCCGCGCTTCTTCGAACATGCGAAAGCGCCGATCAAAGCGCTGATCGGCCCGTGGAATCACACTTTCCCGCACGAAGCCGAGCCGGGCCCTTCGATCGAATGGCGCGTGGAAGCGGTGCGCTGGTGGGATTACTGGTTGAAAGGGATTCAAAACGGAATTATGGACGAGCCACGCTTTGAAGTTTACATGCGCCACTGGTATCCGCCGGACCCGAACATCGCGGAAATTCCGGGCGAGTGGCGCGCGGAAAAAACCTGGCCGCCTGCAAATACGAGCACGCGTACATTTTTTCTCCAGCCGAATTATTCTTTGGGCGATGCGGCTCCGACTGCTTCGTTCGCGGTCGGCCATCGGTTGCAATATGTTCCGTCTATCGGCAGCGAAGCCGGCTTTTGGTGGGGCGATCTCACCGCGGACCAACGGCCCATTGATGCCTATAGCCTCGTTTACGATTCTGCTCCGCTCGCGCAAGAAACCGCGCTGCTCGGCTGGCCGAGAGCTTTCTTGCAGCTTTCATCCAGCGCGCCGCTGGCCGATTGGTTCGTGCGCCTCTCAGATGTCGCACCCGACGGCACCGTGACGCTGATCACAGGCGCGGGACAAAGTGGCGCGCAGCGCGAGTCCGCGGCGAATCCCAGCGACCTCGAACCCGATCGCAAATATGAGTCTCCCATCGAACTTCACTTGACCAGCTGGGTTTTTCCGCCGGGGCATCGCATTCGCTTGGCGATTTCGAATGCATTGTGGCCGATGATTTGGCCTACGCCGTATTCGATGACCACTTCTTTGTGGCTCGGCGGACCGAACACCTCGCGCTTGGAACTTCCTCTGGTTCCGCTTGCAGCCGCCAGCGCGTCCGCATTTCACCGCACCTGAAAAAGAAGCGCCGCTCGTCGGCGTGACCACCGCAGGCGACACTTGGCCGCCGCAGCATTGGACCGTAACGCGCGATGTGCTGGCCGGTTCCACGCGCGTCACCTGGAGCGGCAACGATTCCAGCGAATATCCCTGGGGCAAATTGAAAGATTACGAACAGATGAGTTACGTGGTCGCAGACGCCAAGCCTGCGGTGAGCGATGTGCACGGCGAAGGGTCCACCACGATCGAACTACCCGGCCGCACACTGGTTTGGACCGTCGTCCTCAATCTGCGTAGTGACGCGCAGAATTTCTATTATCATTGTGAGCGTCATCTGACCGAAAATGGAAAGCCGTTGCGCGACAAAACCTGGGATGAAACGATTCCTCGTGACCATCAATAGCGCCCACATCCGCCGGAGCGCCCGGTGAAGAACACCGCGATTCTTTTGGTAAGCTGCCCCGATCAAAAGGGGCTGAACGCCGCGATCCACGATTTTATTTATCGCGGCAATGGCAACACGCTGCACGCGGACGAGCATCAGGACGCCGAACGCAATCTTTTCCTGATGCGCGTGGAATGGGATCTGGCGGGCTTCACGCTGGACATGCGCGAGTTCGCAAAACATTTTCAGCCCATCGCCGATCGCTTCGGCATGCGGTGGCGCGTGGCGCTTTCCAGCTACCGCCCGAAAATCGCGATTTTCGTTTCGCGTTACGATCATTGCCTGGTGGATTTGCTCTATCGCCAGCGCGGCGGGGAACTGGCCTGCGAAATTCCTCTGATCATCAGCAACCACGCGGACGTGCAGCGCTGGGCCGACTTCTACGGCGTTGCGCTGCACGTGATTCCGGTCACGAAGGAAAATAAAGCGCAAGCCGAATGCCGGCAGCTTGAGCTTCTGCAACCTTATGGAATTGATCTCATTGTTCTGGCGCGTTACATGCAGGTGCTATCTTCGGACTTCATCCGCCAATACCCGCCGCACCACATCATTAATATTCATCATTCGTTTCTTCCCGCGTTCATTGGCGGCAAGCCGCATCAGCAAGCTTTCGATCGCGGTGTGAAGCTGATTGGCGCAACGAGCCATTACGTTACCGAAGTTCTCGACGATGGGCCGATTATCGAGCAGGACGTCGTGCGCATATCGCACCGCGATACCACCGAGGATCTAATTCAAAAGGGCCGCGACCTGGAAAAGGTGGTGCTCTCGCGCGCCGTGCGCTGGCACATCGAAAACCGCATCCTGCTCTACGGCAATAAGACCGTCATCTTCGATTAATTTAATTTTACGTAAGGGCGGGTCGCAGACCGGCCTTCGCAGCGCGGGCCGAACCCAATTGAAATTATCGCGCGGCTGCCGCGCGAGTATCCTTTAGGTCTGCTGCGAGCAAACGGTGGAACAAATGTTCGCCCGCCTCGCGTCGCACGGATAGCCGTCCCGCCTGATACGCGCGCGAACTCAGGCCGCGCTGCACGCCGTCGCAAATCACGATGTCTTCCTGCTGCACGCGCTCGCTGACGCCCATGCTCTCGCGGATGTACGGCATCTGCGCTTCGCTGGTATCGCCAAAATAAAAATCGAAAATCACCTCGCAGCGATCCACGCCCAGCGGAATCACGAGGTTGGTATCGAGATACCCCTCATACCAATTCAGCATGAAATTCGGATACTGCCAGAAATAATACGCGCGGTCGCCTTTGCGCGTGGCCGCGGCGCTGGCTTCCGAGCTGTTGTCCACGGCCACTGGGCTGGACTGCACGCAGCAACGATCCACGTTTTCAATCGTATAGTTGGTGTAATCGAGGACGCTGTTTAGCCCCTTGTGCATGTGCGGCACGTGATAGCCGCCGTCCAAAAAATTATCGACGTACACTTTCCAGTTGCACTGCTGTACATAGCTGCGGCGTTCGACGAATTTGAGTCCGCCGAAATGCAGCGGCGTCGCCAGGCCCACGAGCGCGCCCAGGAAATCGCGCAGCGGAGCGGCATGCGGATCCAGATTCACGAAAATGAAATTCTCCCAGGTCTCCACGCGAACCGGCACCAGCCCGTTCTGCGCGCGATCAAAATTGCAGACTCCTTCGAACTCCGTCATCCCGCGCAGCTCGCCTTCCAGATTGTACGTCCAACCGTGATACGGGCAGCGCAGGTGCTGCGCCTGTCCGCACGGTTCGTTCATCACGGTCATGGCGTGGTGCCGGCAGACGTTGTAGAACGCGCGCAGTTTTCCGTCGCTGCCGCGCACTGCGACGATCGGCTCGCCCGCGACCGTCGCGGTCACGTACTGTCCCTGCTTTTCCACCTGCGCCGTGCGTCCCACCGATTGCCATGTGCGCGAAAATACGTTTTGCAATTCCAGCTGTGCGATCCGCGAGTCGGTGTACCACGGCGCGGGGATCGTGTACGCATCCTGAAGCGCAGCAGCGGCGTTATAGGAAGCGAGAATTTCCTTCAGCGTTGCTTCCATGCAATTCTCTCCTCCAGAAGTTCCGTAATCACGGGCGGAAACCATCGCGCACCAAGTTCAAATCCCAATCGCGCCACGCAGCACCAATAAAAATTGATTAATGCGCGCCTGATTCTTCGCCGGATCAGCAGGATGCGGAAAAAGTCCAGGATCGAGCTCCTCCGTCAGCAGCGCGTCCTGAAACCGTTCCATGGTCCAATCCAGAATCGAGACAGTCAGCGGCGCGTCAATATCAGAGCGCACTTCGCCGCGCGCAATTCCCAGCCGCACGAACGCTGTGCTGCCGTAAGGATCCTCCGCGAGCAGAAAACGGTTGATCTCCCGCTTCAGCGCCAGATCCACTCCGTAATTTCCCAGCAGCGCCACGCGATAGGGAATCCAATCTTCACGCACCAGGCGTTCGGTGCGCAGCAGCCAGTAGCGCAGGATTTCGAAAAATCCTTTTTCGCGAATCTGCGACGGGCAATCCAGATACGCCGGGAAGGAACGCACCGCTTTCTTGTAAGCTTCCAGGAACAATCCGCCCTTGCTGCCGAAATATTGAAAAATCGAACCTTTCGCGACACCCAGCTGCGCGGAAAGATCCTCGATGCGCGCCGCATGATAACCGTGCTCCGCAAAATGGCGCAGCGCCGCGTCCACAATGCGCGCGCGCTTGGCTTCTAGGCGCGGCCCCGGAGTAGGCGTGCGCACGTCGGGATTGAGCACGCTGCGAGGTCCTTTTACACGCTGGTGTGACCGCAGGTCATGGCTTGACGCAGTCATTGGTTTATTTCTCCAGTTATGCTATCTATTTCCAGTCCATACTGTCTTGACTGGCGGTCATACTAATCCTAGATGCCTCCGCAACGCAAGTCTTATGATGCGATCGTCATCGGCGCGGGCCATAACGGCCTGACGGCTGCCGCCTATCTTGCGCGCGCCGGATTTTCGACGCTCGTCGTGGAGCGCCGCGAAATTGTCGGTGGCTGCTGCGTCACCGAAGAAATCGCGCCGGGCTGCCGCGCTTCCACCACTTCCTATATTGCGAGCATGTTGCGGCCCACGATTATTCGCGATCTCGATCTCGGCGCGCACGGTTTGAAAATGGTGCCGTGCGATCCCGGCTTGCTGGTTCCGTTTCTGGATGGCCAAGTGGTGCCGTGGTGGGCCGACCGGGAGCGCGCCCTCGCGGAATTCCGCAAGCTTTCGCCGCGCGATGCGGAGACTTTCGTGCGCGTGGACGAGCAACTGAAAAAACTGGCGCGCTATCTTCAGCCGTTTTTCCTGGAGCCGCCGCCGGATCCCACAAGTCGCGGAGCCGCGGGCTGGCTGGAACTTCTGCGCGTCGGAAAAAGATTCCGCGGCATGAAGGGCGATGAAGCCGCGCAGCTGGTTTCGTTCCTCACTGGAAGTCTTGGCGATTTTCTGAATCGTCACTACGAATCCGAAAAAATGAAGACGATGTTTCTGGCGAACAATGTTTACGGCAAGCACGGCGGTCCGTACGACGCCGGCTCCGCATTGGGACTGCTCTTCCATTTGCTGAGTGGTGGCGATGGAGAAATTCAAGGCTTCTACGGCCACGCGATTGGCGGCATGGGCGCGATCACCCAAGCGCTCGCTTCCGCCTGCCGCAAACGGGGCGGGGAAATTCTCACCGCCGCGCCCGTTGCGAAGGTGAATGTGCGCGGGGGCCGCGCGCGCGGCGTCGTCCTCGAGGACGGCAAGGAAATTTCCGCACGCTTCGTGCTTTCGAACGCGGATCCCAAACGCACGTTCCTCGGCCTGGTGGAAGAGCGCGAGCTGCCCGCCGATTTTCGCTACGCAATAGCCGGCATCAAGATGGACGGCCCGTGCGCCAAAGTAAATTTCGTGCTCAGCGAAGAGCCGCGCGTGACCGGCATGCCGCGTGAATGGCCCGCATCGCAGCGTTCGCTCTTCACGCTGGTTCCGTCACTGGAATTCGCCGAACGCTGCTACGACATCGCCAAGTTCGGCGAGATTCCGGAAGAGCTGTGGGTGGATTGCGTCGTCGCCTCCAACGTGGATTCCACACTCGCGCCGGCCGGCAAGCACGTGATGACTACTTTTATTCAATACGTCCCTTACAAACTGCGCCACGGAACCTGGGACGAAAAGCGGGAGCTTCTCGGCGACCGTGTGGTGAAAAAAATCGCGGAGTACGCGCCCAACGTGCCGAATTCCATCATCACGCGCCAAGTACTCACTCCGCTGGATCTGGAACGCACCTACGGCCTGACCGAAGGAAATATTTTTCACGGCGATCTTTCGCTCGAGCAGCTTTTTTTTATGCGCCCCGTGGCGGGCTGGGCGCAGTATCGCACGCCCATCGCCGGACTCTATCTTTGCGGCGCGGGCGCGCATCCGGGGGGAGGCGTCACCGGTGCGCCGGGATACAACGCCGCGCATCAAGTGTTGCGCGACAGCAGACGCGGCAAAGTGAAATCGGCACATGCGTAACGAACGATTGCCCCGAGGTGACGTTAGGTTTTCATAGGAGCCGCGCAACAACGCAGCTCACAAGGAGCAACAATGCCCAGCACCATTAAAAAAGGGATCCTCGAGAAATTATCCGAAGGCGTAGTTCTGGGCGACGGCGGCTACCTGCTAGAGCTTGAAAAACGCGGCCGCGTGCGCGCAGGCCCGTTCACGCCCGAGGTTGCGCTGAACAATCCTGAATCCTTGCTCGAGCTGCATCGCGAATTTCGTGACGCCGGCGCCGAAGTCCTGCAAGCGCTGACGTTCTACGCCAGCCGCGACAAACTCGCGACGGTCGGCATGGGTGAGCGCGTGGAAGAATTAAATCGCGCCGCCGTGCGCATCGCCAAGCAGGCCGCCGGCGATCGCTGCCTCGTCGCCGGAAATCTGAGCCTCACATGGATGTACGAGCCTAATGACAAAGCCGCCGCCGACCGCGTGCGCAAAACTTTCGACGAACAACTCGACGTGCAAGTCGCCGAAGGCGTAGACTTCATCATCGGCGAGACATTTTCGTTTCTCGGCGAAGCGTTGCTGGCCGTCGAACAGGCCCAAAAAACCAAATTGCCCGTGATGGTCACCGTCTGCTTCGAAAATGAGGACATCACCACGGACGGCAAGACGGCTGCGGACGTCGCACGCGCTCTCGCCGATGCCGGCGCGGACGTCGTCGGCATCAATTGCCTGCGCAGTCCCGAGCACACCCTGCCGCTGATGGCTGAAATGCGCAAAGCCGTGCCCGGCTACATCGCTTGCCAGCCCGTCGCGTATCGCACCACGCACACGCATCGCGATTTCACTAGCTTGTCGGCGTTTCCGGATCAGCTCGAGCCCTATCAACTCACGCGCCGCGAGATGGCCGAATACGCTGTGAAAGCGCGCGGGCTCGGCATCAACTACATCGGCGCGTGCTGTGGCGCCGTCGCCACGCACATACGCGAAATGGGGCGCGCGCTGGGTAAACTTCCGGCCGACGAGCGCGTCTGGACTAAAGGTGGCGAGAAACCGATGTCCGCCTACGAATATTACGGCCACGACCAGAAAGCCAAAGCGGGCTCGTAGAAAATCGCCGCGCGACGATTCCACAGCGCAGTGACCCATGCCGCACCGCGAATCGCACTCGCTTTTCGGCGCGCACTCGGCGCATGATGTGCGCCTCATGCCCACGCCACGCGGAGATTTCCGCTCATGAGTGAAACGCCCAGCCCCGGCCCAAATCGCCCCCATCGCGCCATGGGCTTTCGGGATCTGGTGCTGTTCTACATCGTCACCGGCATCAGTTTGCGTTGGATCGCTACGGCCGCAACGGTTGGCGCCAGCGCCGTAGTCATCTGGCTGATCGCCTGGTGCGCGTTCTATCTTCCCCTCGCGCTTTCCGTGATGGAGCTTTCCTCGCGCTATCCGCAGGAAGGCGGCATGTACGTCTGGTCCAAGCGCGCGTTTGGCGAATTTCCCGGGTTCATGACTGGCTGGACCTACTGGGCCAGCAATCTGCCTTACTATCCGGCCGTGCTTTATTTCGCCGCCAGCAACGCCCTATATATAGGACCAGCGAGCTGGCAATCACTTTCGAGCAGCAAGACGTATTTCCTGCTATTCGCGCTGCTGGGGCTGGCGCTCGGCACGTTTCTGAACGTCATCGGACTTTCCGTCGGCAAGTGGCTGCACAATCTGGGCGCCATCGGAACCTGGCTGCCGATAGCGATTCTTTTCGCCATCGCCGCCACTGCCTGGCACCGATTCGGCTCCGCTACAAAATTCACCGCCGCCAGCATGACTCCGCACATGCACTTCCGCGATGTGCTGTTCATGGCCACGATTGTGTTCGCGCTCGGCGGCTCGGAATCCGCATCTTTTCTTGGCGACGAAGTGAAGGATGCGCGCCGAAATCTTCCACGCGGTCTGCTCGCCGGCGGCGCGTTCGTCACCAGCGGCTACATTCTTGGCACCATTGCCGTGCTGATCGCTTTGCCGGCCAGCCAGGTGAGCGGATTGCAGGGCATCATGCAGGCAATTTCGCAATCCGCGGAGCGCGTCGGTTTTTCCGGAATCGGTCCGCTCGCGGCGCTGCTGATTACCATCAGCAACCTCGGCGCGCTCGGCGCTTGGCTGGCGGTTTCGGCGCGGCTTCCTTTTGTGGCGGGACTCGATCGCTATTTGCCGTCGGCATTCGCGCGCGTCCATCCGAAATGGGGCACGCCGCACGTGGCGCTGCTGGTGCAAGCTTTTTGCGGCGTAATTTTCATTGTGCTAGGTCAGGCGGGAACGAGCGTGTACGGCGCTTACGAAGTTCTGGTGAGCATGGGCATCATCACTTACTTCATTCCTTATCTTTTTGTGTTTGCGTCGCTGATTCGTTTGCAGCGGGAGCCTGCCGGACCCGAAGTGATGCGCATTCCCGGCGGCAGGCCTGCGGCACTCGCGCTCGGGGTGCTGGGATTTACGACGACGCTCGTGACGATCGCGTTCTCGGTGATTCCTGCGGACGACGAGCCGCACAAACTATTGGCCGTCGTGAAAATTGTGGGGCTTACTGCGCTTTTGCTTGCGATCGGAGTGTTTGCGTTTGCGTGGGGAAAATCGCACGCCGCCCAAAATCCTGCCTGATGCTGAAAGTGCAGCCCACAAGATTACCCCAGCACAATTTCCGATGTGGGTTTAGCTATCAGTAGCCTTGCCCGCCGGATCGTGCCAACCACCGATTCCAGCCGCCAAGTGATTTGCCTCGACAGGTCCCCATGTTCCGGGCTGATAGGGTTGCACGGGAACAATATCGCCCAAGATCGGTTCGACAATCGCCCACGCTGCTTCCACCGCGTCCTGCCGCACGAACAGCAGTGAATCGCCCTTCATCGCATCGGTAAGCAGCCGCTCGTACGCTTCCATCTCGCCCGTTTCCTCAGACGAGACCGCCGATAGCTCCGTCTCCATCGTCTGCAGTCTCGGACCCGGACGTTTGACCCGCGCGCCGAGGCTCAACGACAAATCAGGCCCTAATCGGAAGCGAAAATAATTCGATCCCGGCGGCAATTTCGTCAGCGGCGGCTGGCGCAGTTTCACGAACACTTCCGTAGCCGTCACCGCCAGACATTTGCCCGCGCGAATCAGGAACGGCACACCCGCCCAGCGCCAGGAATCCACTTCCAGGCAAACGGCAGCGTACGTTTCCACTTCTGAATTTTGCGCGACGCCCGGTTCCTGGTGATAACCGGTGAATTGTCCACGCACCAGATTGGTGGGATTGATCGGCGGAATCATGCGGAAAATTTTCACTTGTTCGTCGCGCAACGATTCCGGATACATGTTTGTCGGCGGTTCCATTGCCAAAAAACCGACCACTTGCAGCAAGTGATTTTGAATGACGTCGCGAATCGCGCCCGTTTCGTCGTAAAACCTTCCGCGTCCCTGCACACCGAAAGATTCCGCCATGGTGATTTCAACGCTGTGAATGTAGTTGCGATTCCAGATCGGCTCCAGAAAAGCATTGGCGAAGCGGAACAACAGCAAATTTTCCACCGCTTCCTTGCCCAGATAGTGGTCAATGCGGAAAATTCCGGATTCCGGGAACACGGATTGCAGAATCGCGTTCAGCCGCTGCGCGGATTCCAAATCGTGGCCAAACGGTTTTTCGATGATGACCCGCGCATTGGTGGCGCAGCCCGATTTTCCCAGCGCTTCCACCACGGTGGCGAACAGGCTGGGAGGAATGGCCAAGTAGTGCGTGGGGTGCTCGGCGCCATTGAGCGCCGCGTGCAACTGCTCGAAAGTTTTCGGATCCTGATAATCGCCATCAATATATTTCAGCAACCCCACCAGCTTCGCGAAAGCCGCTTCATCCACGCCGCCACCGAATGTGGCAATTCCATCGCGCGCGCGTTCGCGAAGCTGCTCGATTGTCCAGCCAGCCTTCGCGACGCCAATCACCGGCACATTCAGGTTTCCACGCTTAATCATGGATTGCAGCGCCGGAAAGATTTTCTTGTGCGCCAGATCGCCCGTCGCGCCAAAAAACACCAACGCATCCGACGGCACTTTCGGGCCGGCAATGGTGCTCTTCACGTCCGGATTCTGAGTGTTTGTGTCAGCCATCGTTCGTCCTTATGATTTCTTCTCGTGATGCCCGCCAAATTCAAAACGCATCGCGGAGAGCAACTTGTTGGCAAAATCCGACTCGCCGCGTGATGTGAACCGCTCGAACAGCGCACTGGTGAGCACTGGCGCCGGAGTGCCTTCCTCGATCGCCGCCTGAATCGTCCAGCGGCCCTCGCCAGAATCCGAGACGCGGCCGGAAAAATCGTCCAGCGCGGGAGACTTGAGCAGCGCAATCGCCGTCAAGTCCAGCAGCCACGATGCGATCACGCTGCCGCGCCGCCACACTTCCGTCACGTCCGGTAAATTAATGTCATACATATAGTGTTCCGGCGATCGCAGCGGCGTAGTCTCTGCGTCCTCCGTCTGTTTTACTTTCCCCACGTTGGCGTGATGCAGAATATTCAAGCCCTCGGCGTATGCGGCCATTACGCCGTATTCGATTCCGTTGTGCACCATCTTTACGAAGTGCCCCGCGCCAGAAGGTCCGCAGTGCAAGTAGCCATCTTCGGCGGTGCCGGGCACTTTCTCGCGACCTGGTGTGCGCGCGATGTCGCCGCGTCCGGGTGCCAGCGTTTTGAAGATCGGATCCAGCCGCTTCACGGTCGCCTGCTCGCCGCCGATCATCATGCAATAGCCGCGTTCCAGCCCCCACACACCGCCGCTGGTGCCCACATCCACGTAATGAATTCCCTTAGGGGCAAGTTCTTTGCCGCGGCGGATATCGTCAATGTAATAAGAATTTCCGCCATCAATAATAATGTCGTCTTTCTGCAGCTTGGGCGTCAGTTGCGCGAGCGTGCTATCCACCACGGCCGCCGGCACCATCAGCCAGATCGCGCGCGGCTGTTTCAGCTTGGCGATGAAATCGTCGAGCGAACTCCCGCCCGTCGCGCCTTCTTTCGCTAGCGCTTGCACGCTCGCCGGCGACATATCAAACACCACGCATTCATGCCCTGCCTTCATCAAGCGCCGGACCATGTTGGCGCCCATCCTTCCCAGTCCAATCATTCCCAATTGCATTTTTGCACTCCTTTCTTACGATATGATTCCCGCGCCCTTCTTTCGGTCGCATACGAAGCAAAAGTTTTCGTAGTGGGGGCCCGCAACGCGAGACCCTCGTGTACTGTGGAAGCAAAATCAAGCGTGCCTGCCGACACCGCAAGCGCTTCTGATCGCGTGGCCTGCACCGGTAAAATCTCCGCAATGATTAAGCCACACTTCGTCCCTCGTGCATAACGGGAATCTCGGCGCCTCGCGATCTTCTCCCGCGGCCATTAAAGCACCCACATATCTATCGGAAGTTACGCTTTCAACATAGCAGTGTGACGCCGCCGTAAGCCGCCTGTGCATTCGCAGTAGACTGGGCGCTTACAGCAGCGTGTAGAAAACCTGTGTCCGTTCCGCGCGCAGGATACACGAACGCGAGGTATCAAGCTTGACTGTAGCAGCAGAAGAACCGATCGCCGCACCGCAAACAGCGCCTCCGGTCGGCGCGCCCATATCCTCGAGGCCGTGGATTTACCGTCCCTGGCTCGACTTGCTCGTAGGTTGCGGCGCGTGGTCAGCTCCGCTTCTCGCCGTCGCGCTGTTAATGACGCCGGCGCACACTCACGCCTGGGCCATGGCATTTTATCTGCTCGCCATTGTCTTCAATTATCCGCATTTCATGGCGACGATCTACCGTGCATACCACACGCGCGCGGATTTCGAAAAATACAAGTTCGTCACACTGCATGTCACTCTGCTGCTGGTGCTCACCGGCATCGTGATGCACGCGTCGCCGCGCTTTTTCCCCTGGCTCTTTACGCTTTATATTTGCTGGAGCCCCTGGCATTACTCCGGGCAGAACTACGGCCTACTAATGATGTTCGCGCGACGCAGCGGCGCGGAAATCACGGCGGGTGAAAGACGCTGCTGGCGCGGCGCGTTCGTAGCTTCGTACCTAATGCTGCTCGCGAGCTTTGAAACCGGCGGTTCTACCGATCCGTTGATTCTCTCGCTCGGCTTGCCGCCGAAATTCACGTTTCCTTTGCGCCTGGTGTTTGGCATCGCATTCATGGTCTGCACGTTTTTCGGGTTCCGGCGGCTGATTCGCGCGATGGGTGCACGCGCGTTGGCTGCGCCACTCACTCTCGCCTTCACGCAATTCCTCTGGTTCGTGCTGCCCACGCTGCTCGAGCTGAATTCCGTTTCGCAGGTGCCGCAGACGCGCTATAGCAGCGGAATTCTGGCATTGCTGCATTCCGCGCAATACATCTGGATCACTAGTTACTACCAACGCCGCGAAGCCCGCGCCGCCGGCCAGAAAAGTTGGCACCTAGCCGCGTATTTCGCCACGCTCATCGCCGGAGGTATCGCGCTTTTCATTCCCGGCCCGTGGCTGGTGAGCTACTTGTTCCATTACGATTTCACCACCAGCTTCCTGATTTTCGCCTCGCTCGTGAATATTCATCATTTCATTTTGGACGCCAAGTTATGGAAACTCCGCGACAAACGAGTGGCAGCGCTTCTCGTTGATCAGGGCGGCAAGCCGTCAGCTCCCGCAGCCGAAGCATCGGCGCGACCTGCGGCGAACTCGGCCCGCGCGGTCGCCGTGCGCATCCTGTCTGCGTCGGCATTCCGCATTTCCCTCGCCACGCTCCTGTTCCTCTGGGGCGGCTTCGACCAATTCCATTTTGCGTTGCGCACTGACGAAGGAAATCTTCCCGCTCTTCTGCGCGCCTCCCAAATTAATCCCTACGATAGCTTTGTCGAAGAGCGCATCGCCCGAGCCGAAACGATGCGCGGCCAGCGCGATCAGGCCGTCGCCGCGCTTACTCGCGCCGTCGCCATCAATCCCAGCAGCATCACGCTGCAGCAAGTCGCCGCCCGCGCCCTGATTGCAGACGGCCGCTACGCCGATGCCTACGCGCACTATCAGAAAATGTTGGAGCGCTTTCCGCGCGATACCGATGCGCTCACTAACTACGGTTTGCTCGCCGCGCGCCTGGGCCATCCCGAAGCAGCCGTGGATTCGTGGCAAAAATCAGTGGACATAAATCCCAATCAGCCGAATGCGCACCTCTACCTGGCGGAAGCATTCGATCAGCGCGGCGAACCGGCAGCTGCCGCGCGCCATTGGAATCTATTTCTGCAATTTGCCGCCGTCGCGAATCCGTCGTCCGCGCAGGACGCGCCGGCCTTCACCCAGCAGCAGATACTCGCAGCAACCGTTCAATTCGCTGACGACGAAGCGCGCATTAATCAGTCTGCCGCCGCCCTAACGCAATATGATTTGGCCATCGCGCGAGCGCAACAAGCGAGCGACACGAAACTGGAAAGCCTGGCGCTCGTTCATCGCGCCGAGCTGCAATCCAAAAATGGCGACGCCGCTGCGGCCGCGCAGTCCTACCAGCGAGGCCTGGCGCTCGATGCCCAGAGCGGAGATGCGGCAGCCGAGGCGCTGGACTGGTTCAACTACGGGCAATTTCTGCGCCACCAGAATGTGCCGGACGAATTGGTTTACGCTTCCTTCCGGCACGCGGAAAATTTGTTGAATGGCACCGCTAGCCCTGACCTAGCCACTGTGCAAGCCGCGCGCCACCAAGTGGAAAGCAAGATGGGCGCGAAGGCCGCGGCCGTCGCGCAAAGCAGCCTGCTGACGCAGCTCCAGCGCGCTATGAATTTCGCGCCGGACGCGCACTGAAATAACCCCGCCTCAGCCAGTGCCAAACCGTATAATATTCGCAACGACCATGACAATTCCCGCCGAACGCCAAGACACGCGCTTGATGCGCGAAATGTTTAATAAGATCGCGCCCAAGTACGATTTCATCACGCGCGTCATTTCCTATGGTATGGACGGCCGCTGGAAACGCCTCGGCGTGTTGCGCGCTTCGCTTCCGCAAAATGCGTTGGTCCTTGATCTCGCGTCGGGCACCGGCGATTTTTCCCGGCTCGTGCGCGAGCGTTTGCCCGCCGCGCGCTCGGTAGCCGTGGACCTATCGGAGGGAATGTTGCGCGTCGGGCGCCGAAATGGTCTGGAGGAAGCGGTGTGCGCCGATGCCACGATGCTGCCCTTTGCATCGGCTTCCTTCGATTGCGTCTTCATCGGCTACGGCCTGCGAAATTTTCCGAATCTCAGCGCTGCGGTGCGCGAAATCGAACGCATCACGAAGCCGGGCGGCGTGATGGTCAGTCTCGATTTTTTTCTCCCGACGAATCGCGTGTTCCGTCAGTTGTACTTGGGATTTCTATATGTACAGGGCGCCTTCTGGGGCACGCTGCTGCACGGCAGGCCACGCACTTACACTTACATTCCGGATTCGATCCGCAGCTTCGTCTCTGTTAAGGAATACTCTTCGCTGCTGCAGCGCACGGGATATCACCGGGTAGATGCGCGCGAGTTTATTTTCGGAGGGATTGGATTGTTGTGGGCCGTGAAGCGTTAATTTGCGCGCCGCTCGATACTTATTAGCGCCTGCGCCAGTCGCCGCGCTAAACCGCTCAGTTTTCGAGCCGGAAGCGTGTGGATGCCAGCTGATACAGCCGCCGCCACACCAGCCGGTTAATCGTCACCACCATCGCCGCCATCAGAATCGTCGCCGCCAGCAACACGGGCGTATTTCCCGTGTCCGTCGCGTTGCTGATCACGGCGCCCAATCCCGTGGTCAGGTAGGTATGCCCGCGAAATTTGAAATATTCGGCGACGATGCTGGCGTTCCACGCCCCGCCCGACGCCGTCACAAATCCCGTGATCAAGAACGGGAAAATTCCCGGCAGCAGCAACTCCCGCCAGCGCTCCGTGCGGCCAAAACGAAAAACCGAGCACACCTCTTTCAGATCGGTGGGAATCGCGATGGCCCCGGCGATCACGTTGAACAGGATGTACCACTGGGTGCCCAACAGCAGCAGCATGATCGAGCCGATTCCCAATCCGCCGCCCGCGCGTATCAGCACCAGCAAAATTATTGGAAAAAGCGCGGTGGCTGGCACAGATGCCGCCACCTGCGCGATCGGCTGCGCGACTGCCGACAGCTTCGGCTTCAGCCCGATCAGGATTCCTACCGGAATCGTCCACAGTGCGGCGAGAAATAAAGTGAAGGTCACGCGCAGCAAGGTCGCGCCCGCTCCCAGAAATAGGCTGCGCAATTCCTCGCCGGTCAGGTGCGTGAGCAGCTTCACCATTTGTGCAGATTCGTACACGATCCCAGCGAGCAGCGCAGCCAGCAGCAGACGCGTGAGCCACTGATATGCGCCGCGCGCCGCTCGTCCCACGCCCGCCGCGGCATGGCTGCGCGCAAAATGTAAACTCAGGAATTCGCGCGCTGGCCGCAGCGTCAGCCGCGAGAAGAATGGCAAAATTCTCGAGCTGCGCAGCAAGTCCAGAACCGCTGAGTGGGGCGCATCCGTGGATTCCACCTGCTCGAATTTGAATTTCTCCGCCCACGCGATCACCGGCCGCCACACCAACTGGTCTATCACCACGATGATTCCGATCATCACGGCCATGCCCCACCAGATCGCGCGCGTATTACCCGCATTCGCGGCGGTCTGCAAGTAGGATCCCAGTCCCGGCAGCCGCAAATCGCGATCTCCCAGCGTGAACATCTCGCAGGCCATCAGAAAAAACCAGCCGCCCGCCACAGACATCATCGAATTCCATACCAGCCCGATGATTGAATAAGGCAGCTCCATTTGCGTGAACCGCTGCCACCAGCTCCAGCGGTAAATTTCCGCCACTTCCCGCATTTCGCGCGGAATGCTCTTCAGTGAAGAATAAAAACTGAACGTCATGTTCCACACTTGCCCTGTAAAAATCAGCAGGATGGAGCCCAGCTCGACGCCCAGTTGCTTCGTGGGAAAAAGCGCCACCATCGCCACCATCACGCCGGGCAGAAAACTGAGCACCGGAATGGACTGCAGCGTATCCAGCAGCGGAACCATGAACTTTTCCGCACGCGCGTTGTAGGCCGCGACATATCCATATACCAATGTGAATGCGAGACTCACCAGGTACGCTGCCGCGATGCGCAGCACGGAAAACATCGCGTAGCGCGGCAGCGCGCTTGGCTCCAGATGGATTTCCATCGGTGCGCCGGCCGGGGTCAGCCAGTAACGCGTCATGGAAAGTATGGCGTAAAAAAAAGCCAGTGCCGCCAGCAGGATCGGCAGGTCGCGCAGCAGGGATGGCACGTTGGCTGGAATCGTCCCCCAGGTCAGAGTGCCGCCTGAGGTTTTCTGTGTTTCGCCGGCCATCAGTGCAGGGCAGCGCTTTCCGGGGAATTTTCGCCGTGATGTTCCGGTTGGTGCAGATGCACGGTGTCGTCCTCCACGTCATAGGTGAAAAGCTCCGCGTAGCGGCCCCAGTTCAGCGCGGTCTCAATCTGCTGTTCCACTTCCACTTGCGCGAAGCGTTCGTCCAGCAAGTCGCGGAAAAATTCCACCGGCATCGTGTGATTCGATTTCTTCTCCAGCGTGGATCGAATCTGTTGCAACAGGGAAACGTGCGCCAGTACAGCTTCCCGGAACAAAATTTTTCGCGTGGGAATGTCCGCCTGCGCGAAGGCGCGTCCATTCTCCGTGATGCGCACATCGCCTTCGTGCACCGTTGCGAATCCCAGCAGCGTCGCGGCATCCAGAATTGGCAGCAAGTCGTCCACTTCCAGCAGCAATTCCTCGGAGATGTGGTACATGTCTTCCTCGCCGCCGCGATCGTTCAGCAGTTCCAGCAAGCCGCCGATCCCGCCCGGCCGCGAATGCGGCAGCATTTGCGCCGCCGCTTTCTCCTTGTGCTCGGTCTTCGATGGAGGCGCCAGCTCCAGCTGCGGCTGCGTCATTACTTTGTAGATGTAGTCCACATACAGAACGAACGCCGCGGACTTGCGGTCGCGCGGGTGTTGCAGCGGCACGCGAAAATCCGCGCGAATTTTCGCGGGATTGCGTCCCAGTACGATGATGCGATCCGCCAGCAGCACTGCTTCTTCGATATTGTGCGTAACGATGAAAATGCTTTTTGTGGGAACTTTCTTTGCCAGCCACAGTTCCAGCAGCTCGCCGCGCAGGTTTTCCGCCGTCAGCACGTCCAGCGCGGAAAATGGCTCGTCCATGAACAAGATTTCCGGCTCGACGGCCAGTGCCCGCGCGAAGCCGACTCGCTGTTTCATTCCACCCGACAATTCCTTGGGATACGCGGATTCGAATCCGTGCAACCCCACCGAAGCCAACGCCCGCAGCGCCTTGCGATGCCGCTCGAAATGCGTGATGCCCCGCGCGAGCAAGGGCGCTTCCACGTTTTCCAGCACTGTAAGCCACGGGAATAGCGCGAAACTTTGGAACACGATCGCTACATTTGGGCGGCACCCATGCATTGGCTGCCCGTGCCACAAAACTTCTCCCGCCGTCGGCGCCGCAAGTCCCGAAAGTATTCGCAGCAGCGTGGATTTTCCCGAACCCGAAGGACCCAGCAGACAGATGATAGTATTCGGCTCCACAGAAAAATCCACGGGAGCAATCACCTGAATTTGTCGCCCGTCAGGCTGTAGGTAACTTTTTTCGATTTGCCGCGCCTGAATAATCGGCTCGGTGTCCACGGCAGGCGGCGCAAACTCCGTGGTTACTGCGCCGGTCTCTGCGCCGGGCACCGCGCAGTACGCTGCACCCGTCCCCGCTTGCGCCAGCTCGTCCATCAAGCACTGCCACGCTTCTTCCGGGAGCGCGTCCAGAAAATGATTGCGCTCGCCCGGACTCATCGCTTCCACCACGGCGCGCATTTCCTGCGACGCCAGCGAATGCAGCAGCACGTAGGCGTGGTAATACGGCAGGTGGACAATCAGCGACGCCGCCATGTCCATGGGCATCGCGTGAAACAGCGCTCGCTGTTCGTCGTAGGGCTCGCCGAGAAAGAAATCCGCGGCCGAGCCAGGGTCGGCCTTTCGCAGCAGCTCGATCGCCGGACCCCACTGCCTTTGCGTCAGCAAGTTCCGCAGTTTTTGTGTTTCCTGATTGTTCATTTGCGCACGCAAGAGCCTACTACGTTTTCGTAAAGACTGCGAAGTCCTGTAAACGAGTCTTGTGCGTCAGTGTTACAGAATTGTGACACCCGCAAAGCGATTCGAACATCGCCAACGATTTTTCAGCAATGCGATCGTCCCGGCCACAATGGCAACGTGTCGTCGCATCAATCGCGCGCGATGATCGCAGTGGAGCGCGGTTTGGGCACCCTGTTTGATCCACTCGTCGCCGCCGCGTTTCTGCGCGTCCCGAACGAAACGTAGACGATCATAGCCAGGGAAACATTGGCCGTTCAGCCCAGCTCGGTGTTGGCCGCCGCAACCATGCAGATTCTCGGCACTCTGGCGGTTGTTGCGCCGGGTTCTGTCGAGTGAATTGAATCGTCGAACTCTGAATAGTTTGTGAAAAAGAGCAGGAAGGCCGAGTCTCGGACTTAGTAGCGGCGTACTGCAGTGCGCCATCGGTGGCGCGGCGATCACCGATGGCGGAACCAAGACTCAAAACTTTCGCGACCATTCCTTCGGCCAGCGCTCCACCACAACTTTCTTATCCGTATAAAACTCCACGGCATCGCGCCCCTGCCCGTGCAGCACACCCAGAAAACTGTCGCGCCAGCCGCTGAATGGAAAATAAGCCATCGGGGCCGCCACTCCGATATTGATTCCGATGTTGCCCGCCGGCACTTCATAGCGGAACTTCCTGGCCGCGGCGCCGCTGCTGGTGAAAATCGAAGCCATATTTCCAAATGGGCTGCGCGAAAGCGTCTCGATCCCTTCTTCCAGCGTATTGGCATGCACCAGGCTCAGCACCGGCCCGAAAATTTCCGTGGTCGAAAGCGCGCTCGCAGCCGGAACGCCATCCAGCAGCGTCGGTTTCAGGAAATTGCCGCCCGCCGACGCCGAGCCGTTTCCAGCACGGCCATCGAGCAAAACCTTTGCGCCATCATTCACGCCGGCTGCGATCAACCCTTCGATCCGCTTTTTGCTTTCTGCAGTGATCACCGGGCCCATCTGCACACCCTGATCCAGGCCATTCCCCACGCGGATCGCGTCGGCAACCTTAGCAATTTGCTGCGTAAACTCGTTGCGCGCGTCTCCCACCGTCACTGCCACCGAAACGGCCAGGCAGCGCTGCCCGGCGCAACCGAACGCGCTTTCACTCACAATGCGCGTCGTAGTTTCCAGGTCCGCGTCCGGCAGAATCAGCACGTGATTTTTCGCGCCGCCCTGGCACTGCACTCTTTTTCCAAATTTCGCTGCCTGCGCGTAAATATATTTCGCCACCGGCGATGAGCCCACAAAACTGATCGCGCGCACTTCGGGATTTTCCAGCAGCGCGTCCACCGCTGTCTTGTCGCCGTGAATCAAATTCAGCACTCCCGAGGGCAATTGCAGCGCTTCCATCAACTCGAAGGCACGCTGCATCGTCAGCGGAACTTTTTCCGACGCCTTCAAAATGAAAGTATTTCCGCAAGCGATCGCGTACGGCAGAAACCAGAAGGGAATCATCGCCGGAAAATTGAACGGAGTGATCGCCGCCGTCACTCCCAGCGGCTGCCGTATCATCATCTCGTCAATGCCGGACGCAACGTCCTCGAGGTTATATCCCTGCATCAACGTGGGAATTCCGCAGGCGACTTCCACGTTCTCAATCGCTCGCCGCAATTCCGCGCGCGATTCGCCCACCGTCTTCCCGTTTTCCTGCGTGCAGATTTGCGCCAGTTCCTCTACGTGGTCTTCCAGCAGCTGCTTTAGCTTGAACAAATATTGAATCCGGTCCTCGGGAGGCGTCCGGCGCCACGCCGGATAAGCGGCTGCCGCGGCTGCGACGGCTGCGCCCACGTCTTCCTTCGTCGCCATCGGCGCGCGCGCCAGTTTTTCTCCCGTCGCGGGATTCACCACCTCGCGGTACTCCGCAGACTTGCTGCCACTCCATTCTCCCCGGTAGTAATGCTTCAGTTCGCGAACGCTAGCCATGTCGTATATCCCTCTCTAGTGCCCGACGCCCGGCCCGTTCATGCTCACAATTGACAACCGGGCGTTCCTTTGCCATAGTCTCAAAGCGGTTAGACAAATACAATGCCCGAGGGGCGTAAGTAGTGGCTGTGCGCCGCGGAGTAGAAAACTTGAGCGAAACTAGCTTTCTCGTCCATTCCAAAAACTTGCCCGAGCAGGCCGCGGGCGAACTCCTGTCTTTGTCGCGCCAGCAAGCCGGATGGGAATGGATGAGTCTCTCCGTCCGCCGTTTGCAGCCGGGTGAAGTCTATCGCGCGTGCACCGATCACGAAGAAGCGGCGTTTGTTCTGCTGGGCGGAAACTGTCAGCTGGATTGGGGCCAAGGTGCCACGCGAATCGGAAAGCGAAAAAATGTTTTTGACGGTTTGCCGTACGCGCTCTATCTACCCACCGGAAACCAGGCCGTTTTCACCGCGGAAACAGCTTGTGAAATCGCGGAATGCCGCGCCCCCTCTGAAGCTCGCCTGAACCCCAGGTTGATTACGCCGAGCGATGTCGTCAGCGGCCTCCGCGGCGGCGGCAACGCTTCGCGCCAAATTGTGGATATCATCACGCCTGCTTTTCCAGCGGATAAGCTTATGGTGATTGAAGTTTATACACCCGGCGGGAATTGGTCGAGCTATCCTCCGCACAAGCACGACGTGCACAACCCGCCTGCCGAAGTGGATCTGGATGAAATTTATTACTATCGCCTGCGCGAGCCGGATGGATTCGCCATGCAACATCTTTACTCCGGCCAGCACGGCGCCGATCAAACCTTAAAAGTACGAGACGGAGACACCGTGCTGGTGCACAGCGGATTTCATCCGGTCGTCGCCGGGCCGGGCTACGACGTTTATTACCTTAATTTTCTCGCGGGCTCCGCTCGGGCCTTGGCCGTCACCGAAGATCCCCAACATGTCTGGATCCGTTCCACCTGGAAGGATACCGACCCTCGTTTGCCGCTCGTGAGGGAATAGTCGCGCCGGAAGAGGAAACCCATGCGGATGTCCTGCGGCCCGAGCGATGGCGAACCCACAAACCCAGCAAGTGAAGTTTCGCGGAGGGACGCTTTTCCTCACCAGACCGCGACAGCGGCTATTTATTATAATCGCTTAGAATACCGTCGCTCGTTTCGCCTTCTTTACGCCGTAGATCGCGGGTCCGATTGTTTGCCATTTGCAGCTGCCAACCCGGCGAGCTGCAGCGTCGCCGCAGCGCCCAACCAAATCGCCGCATCTCGAGCTTTTCTTTCTCTAGTGCAAAGGCGAGAATTGTGCCATAAGCGACTCCGGGGCATCACAACATTCAGAAGGGGCATCGCCGAATGACCGTTCGTCTCACCGCGGCTCAAGCTACCATAGCGTTCCTCAAGAACCAGTACTCCGAGCGCGACGGCAAGCAACAGCGCTTCTTCGAAGGCTGCCTGGGAATTTTCGGTCATGGCAACGTCGCCGGCCTTGGCCAGGCGCTCGAACAAGATCGCGGATTGCGTTACTACCTTTTTCGCAACGAGCAAGCCATGGTCCACGCTGCCACGGCTTTTGCCAAAACAAGTTTCCGCTTGCGCGCGTTGGCCTGCACTTCTTCCATCGGACCCGGCGCAACGAACATGATCACTGGCGCGGCCACAGCGACCGTAAATCGCTTACCGGTGCTGCTATTGCCCGGTGATATTTTCGCGCGTCGCAACGTCGCTCCTGTATTGCAACAACTCGAATGGCCCGCAACCCAGGACATTTCCGTAAATGATTGCTTGAAACCAGTCTCGCGCTACTGGGACCGCATGCAGCGGCCCGAACAGGTGTTGACCTCGCTTCCTGAAGCTATGCGCGTCCTCACCTCTCCCGCGGAAACCGGCGCCGTCACCATCGCCTTTCCGCAGGATGTCCAGGCGGAAGCCTTCGATTTCCCGGAAATGTTTTTTGCGAAGAAAGTGTGGATAATTCCGCGCAATCGCTGCGATCGGGAACTCCTGCAGCGTGCCGCCGAATGGATTCGTGCCGCGAAGAGGCCATTAGTCGTCGCCGGCGGAGGCGTCCTCTACTCGCAAGCCACAGAAGCCCTCGCGCAATTCGCGCAAGCCACGGGCGTTCCGGTTTGCGAAACCCAAGCAGGCAAAGGCTCGCTGCCCTTCGACCATCCGCAGCAGCTCGGTGCGGTGGGAGTCACCGGCACGCCGGGTGCCAACATTGTCGCGCGCGAAGCGGACCTGATCCTCGGCATCGGCACGCGCTATAGCGATTTCACCAGCGCCTCAAAAACCGCGTTCCAAAATCCCGCCGTGCGCTTCATCAATATTAATGTTGCCGAATTCGATGCCTATAAACACGCCGCGCTGCCGCTCACCGGCGACGCGCGTCTGACAATTACCGAATTGCAGCAAGCTCTCGGCAAATTCTCGGTTGAAGAAAGTTTCCGCGCCCAGATCAGCGAATTTCGCGCCCTCTGGGAAAACGAAGTGGATCGCATCTATCGAATCCACCAGCCGCCGCCGATCACGCAGGGCGAAGTCATCGGCCTCGTCAACAATTTCACAAAGCCCTCCGACATCGTGATCTGCGCGGCCGGCAGCTTGCCCGGCGACTTGCACAAACTCTGGCGCACTCGCCAACCCGGCGGCTATCACATGGAATACGGATTTTCCTGCATGGGCTACGAAATCGCTGGCGGCCTCGGCGCGAAAATGGCCGATCCCGCGCGCGAGGTGTACGTGCTCGTCGGCGATGGCTCCTATCTGATGATGGCCCAGGAAATCGTCACCTCGCTTCAGGAAGGCTTCAAGATCAACATCGTGCTTCTCGATAATCACGGTTTCTCCAGCATCGGCGGCCTCAGCCGCGCCTGCGGCAACGAAGGCATGGGCACGAACTACCGCTTTCGTCGTGGCGATAAGTACGATGGCGATGTGCTTCCTGTCGATTTTGCAGCGAACGCCGCCAGCCTCGGCGCCTGGATCGCGCGCGCGAAAACCGCGGAAGAACTGAAAGCCGCCCTGGTCGCCGCACGCGAACAAAAGCGCACGTCGGTAGTCGTCATCGAAACTTCCTACGACCAAAGAGTCCCCGGCTACGAATCCTGGTGGGACGTGCCCATCGCCGAAGTTTCCGAACGCGACGCAGTCAAGGCTGCACGCCGCAGCTACGAAGAAGCACGCAAGCAGGAACGTTTTTTCTTTTAGTTTTTTCGGTAACGAACATTTTCACCGCGGTCGCATTCGCTCAACCGTTGCAAAAGTTTCCTTTGAAACTCGGGACGCAGAGAGGCAAGGGTGCAAACAACCGCAGAAGGGGGCACAGCGCAAACCGCAGCACCCAGGAAACCTCATCTCAAGCGTGCCTTGGGTCTCTGGGACCTCATCTACTACGGCATCATCCTCACCTCGCCCATCGCCGCCGTACCGCTTTTCGGCGAAGGCCAGGTGCTCTCTCACGGTCACACCGTAGCCACGCTTCTGATCGCGATGGTCGCGATGTCCGTCACCGCGATCAGCTTTGGCCGCATGGCCAGCGTCTATCCTTCCGCTGGTTCGGTGTACACCTACATCAGCCGCGAACTGAATCCGCACTTCGGCTTCGTCGTCGGCTGGGCTATGTTTCTGGAGTACCTCTTTCAGCCCATCCAGAACGCCCTCTACGCCGTACTCGCCATTCAGCGCATGACGCCGCGCGTCCCCTTGGCGATTCTGGCGGCGGTCACCGTCGGCTTCATCACCATCCTCACCGTGCAGGGAATCAAATTCACCGCGCGCACCAACGAAGTTCTGCTCGGCTTCATGTTGCTGGTCACCACCGTGTTCCTCGTCGAATCTTTCCGCTTCATCGTGTTGCACCAGCACTTCACCGGACTCTTCTCGATGCATCCAATTTACAATCCGGCCACATTTAATATCCGCGCCGTTGCCGCCGGCACCTCGCTCGCCGCTCTGGTGTTCATCGGCTTTGATGGCGTCTCCATCCTCGCGGAAGAAGTGCACAATCCCAAACGCAACGTCCTGCTCGCCTCCGTCCTCGTCGTCATCTTCACGGGACTTTTCAGCGGACTGCAGGTCTATCTCGCGCAGCGCGTCTGGCCGGACTACACCACGCTGCTAAATCCAGAAACGGCGTTCATGGACGTCGCCAGAATGGCCAGCGGTCCCGCCTTGTTCGCTGCGTACGGAGTGATGCTGCTCGTTTCCAGCATCGCCTGCGGCCTGGCCGGACACGTCGGCGCATCGCGCCTGCTTTACAGCATGGGCCGTGACGATGTGCTGCCGAAAAAAATCTTCGGCTACCTCAGCCCCAAGAAAAGTAATCCCGTTTACAACGTCTGGATCGTCGGCGTCCTCGCCTACATCGGCGTGATCACCATTCCGTGGGAACACGCCGCGGAAATAGTTACTTTCGGCGCGCTACTCGCGTTCATGGGCGTGAACCTCGCGGCCTTCCGCCATTTCTGGTTTTCGCGCGAAGCCATAGGGCACCGCAACTTCTTCGTGGACGCATTCGTCCCCGGCTTCGGCTTCGTTTTTTGCTTTGGGTTGCTGATCAGCCTGCAAACCTGGACGAAATATGCCGGTCTGGCCTGGCTGATTGTGGGGATTCTCTACGGCGGTTACAAAACACGGGGATTCACGCGCAGGCCAAAATTAATAGACTTCAGCGAAACTTAATCGATGCCTCGAAAAAAGCGCACTAACGCAGGTCTCGAACCAGGGCCGTTCCCGCACCCCCGGTATCGGATTCCGACGATGGCCCGCGCGACACATGCAACGCAAATCCGCAAGATTCGCGAATGCGCAATTCCGGCGGCAATTTCTTCACTGTGGCCTTGCTGCGATCGCCCGAAATGCGCCGGATCAACAGTTCCGCGGCCTCAATCCCCAGCTGGTGCTTGGGTAATTCCACGGTCGTGAGCCGCGGCCGAAAAACCCCCAGCCAAGGATAATCGTCAAAGCTCACCAGCCCGAAATCCTCCGGGCATCGCAAACCCATTTCTTCCGCCGCTTTCAGCAATCCCACGGTCATCAAATGGTTCGCCACGTAAATCCCGTCCGGCCGGTGCGAAAGCAAAGCGTGCCCGGCGCGGAATCCAGATTCAATCCGATAATCTCCTTCAATGTCCAGCGCTGGTTCGTAAGTCAGTCCTTCTGCTTTCAACGCGTCGCGGAAACCTTCCCAGCGCGCTTGCGCATTGCTCACCTTGCGCGGCCCGCCGATCAACCCGATGCGTCGCCGACCAGAGCGCGCCAAGTGACACACCGCGTCGTACGCTCCCTGATAATCATCCGTAATCACGGCGTCTTTCGTCAGCTTAGGATAAGTGCGCATCACCAGCACGAAAGGGATGTTCACTTCTTTGATCATCTGGCGCAGGGAAGGACGAAAATCCTCCGCAGCCTTCGTCAGCAAAATTCCGTCCACGCGCTTTGAGAGCAGCAACTCCACCGACTTCTCTTCTTTCGCAAGGCTGTCGTCGCTGTTGCACAGCAGCAAATTGTAGCCATGCCTCTGCGCTGCGTCCTCCGCACCGCGCACCACCATCGGGAAAAAGGGGTTGGCAATATCCGGCACGATCATTCCAATGGTATGCGTCCGCTGATTCGCCAAGCTTCGCGCAATCAGGTTAGGCCGATAGTTCAGCTTGCGGATCGCCGCTTCCACGCGCTTGCGGAGCTTTTCGCCCACGTGGCTCTTGTGATTTACCACTGCGGAAACGGTAAACACGGAGACGCGCGACAATTTCGCAACATCATAGATGCTCGCCGTCTTGCCCGATTTTTTTCGCCCCGCTTTTTTCGCCGAAGCCATCCGTCTCAGCCTGGTACAAAAAACCTGCGTTCCACAACCCTCAGTAGTTTATGACAAGCGGCCGCTGTTTTCTTGCCGAGTTATAAATTGACTCGAGAATTAGCATATCCCGATGCCCCTGCACGCCGTCGGCTTCCACCGGGCGCCGGTGCTGAATCGCTGAAGCGAATTCCTCTATCTCCAATCCGAACTCATCAACGATCGGAAACGTGCGCTGCATCGCCCGCTTCCCGATTTTTCCGGTGAGCCGCCGCACTTCATCGAATGGAAATGCAGGAGTTAGCGAAGCCCAGCCCTTCGTTCCCTGCACATATATAATGGATGACAAAACCGCCCCGTACGACGAACTCCCCTGTACCACCAGCCCACTCGGGAACTGCAAGCGGAACGAAATCCCGTCCTCCACGTCCCAGAACGTCACCGTGTCGCGCGCCCAGCTCTGTGCGCTCACTTCCACCGGATCTTCTTCCACCAGCCAGCGCGTCGTGTTCACGCAATACACGCCCAAATCCATCAGCGGCCCGCCGCCCGCTAGATTCGAATCCGCCAGCCAAGCCAGCGACTTGCCCGGGGAATATAACTCACTGAATGCCGTGTGTATCACGTCGATGCGGCCCAGCTCGCCATTCTGAATCAATCGCTTCAAGTAAAGAGTGCTGGGCTCGAAATATTTCCGGTACGCAGTCATCAACAGCACGCGGTTTCGCCGGCTAGCTTCCACCATTCGCGCGGCCTGCTCGGCGGTGGCAGCCAAAGGTTTCTCGCACAACACGTGTTTGCCGGCTTGCGCTGCCTGCACCGTGAAACACTCATGCAGGCCATTCGGAGTCGCCACGAAAACGGCGTCTACTTCAAGATTCGCGAGGCATGCCGCGTATTCTTCGTTGCTGTAGTGCGCGTCGGCTTTGAATTTGCGCGCAACTCGCGCGGCCTTATCTTTATCTCGGCTGACCACCGCCACCAGTTTTGCGTTCTTGCATTTCGCGAAGCTCGGCAGGACCAGCCCTTGCGCGATGGCTCCCAGACCCACCACCGCGAACCCAACCTTTTTACCTTCACCCATCGATTGGAAATCTCCCGAGAACGTGAAGCGCCCACGCTGGATGCTTTTGTCCTGCTGCTCCGTCTAACTCTCGCGATCCGCGCGCCCCAATCTCTGATTTCGAATCGCCTTGTGATCCAATCCACGCAATTCTTCGCTCGCGCCCAGCACTTTCTCGATCGCATCGGCAATGGAATCCACGTCCGCTACGCTGCCCACAAACAACTGATGCGGAAACCACACCGCTTCGTGATAAGCCGCGCGGTCCGCCTCCGGACACGAATACATGTTCCGCAGATCCAGAGGATTCTCGCGCCCCCAGCTCAGAGCAGGGAAGTCCTCCGGCTTCAAAGGAAACAGCGAACTCTTGTACACAGGCTCGTAGAAAAGCCCATCGCACGGAATGCCTTCCAGTTGCAGCGCACCCACAAACGCGGCGCGCGGAATGTCATTCGCCCTGTCCGAATAATATTTGAACATGAAGCCGTAAGGCGCCAGCCGCGTAATCCGCGGGTCGGGCTTCAGCATTTTGATGGCTGCCATTTTCTGCAAGCGCGATTCAAAATGCTTCACGTTTGTTTCGCGCGTCGCAGCCTGCTGCGGCAGCCGTTCCAATTGCGGTCCCAGCACGGCGGCCTGCAACTCACTCAGCCGATGATTGAATCCGATGATGCGGTGATGATATTGGTCGGTCAGGCTCGCGCGTCCCGCGTTGATGTAGCTCTGCACCAGCTCCATATACTCCAGCGTGTTCGTGATCACCGCCCCGCCTTCACCCGACGTGATCAGCTTGCTGGACTGGAAACTGAACGCTCCCAAATCTCCCATCGAACCGGCGCCTTGTCCCTTCCACATCGCGCCATGCGCGTGCGCACAATCTTCGATCACCTTTAAATTGTGTTTCTTAGCGATGCGCAAGATTTCGTCCATATCCGCGAAACGCATCCCTAAATGCACGGGCAAAATCGCCTTCGTCTTCGGCGTAATCACCTGCTCGATCAGCTTCGTGTCCAGACAATATGTATCCGGGTCCACGTCCACGAACACCGGAACAGCGTTTAGCAACAGCACCGGCCCTACAGTTCCTTCCCACGTATAGGCCGGCACAATTACTTCGTCCCCGGGACGAATCTGAATCGCTTTCAGGCAGGCCTCGATCGCCACCGTCCCGGTGCTCACGCACTGCCCGTATTTCGCGGTCTGGAATGCGGCGAATTTTTTTGCGAATGAATCCGCATACTTGCCCGGAAACGGCTGGCCGCCCCATTTCAAGCTGGTGAACGCGTCCTCTAGCGCCGAGAATTCCTCCTTCGTGGCGACAGGCCACGGCGTGAAAGGCGTCTTTCGTACGGGTTCACCGCCAGTAATCGCCAGTTTTCCCACGTGCCAATCTCCTGTTCCCAAATTGGATTTAGCTGATGTTTTCTACGACTGCGCGGTCCCAGTCGCCGGCGCGCCACCTCATTACGCTTCCGGATTCGGAATCAAAATATCGCGCACCATCGAATCCAAATCGTGGCACGCCGTAACAAACTGCCGCAAAGTCCGTCGCGTCGGCGCGAAAGAATCGAATTCCTCAATCGAAAGTCCGCCTTCGGTGTTCGCACGCCGGAAATCCGCGAATTTCCTGGAAAGTTCCGCCACGATTTCCGGGCGCACCGGCTCATCAATCCGCGAACGCACTTCGATATCGCTCGCATTGAATCGCACCTGCCACGGACAGGGCGGTGAAATCACCATGTCGCCGCCAATAAATTCGCTCGCGTGCATAGGATTGCGAAATGCCGCCGAAAGCAGCCGGATGCGATAACCTCTCTCGCGAAATATGCGGTACGCCTTCTTTAGCACCGCCACTCCCGCCCATTCCAGATATCCGGGATCGATCGCGATATTTTCTTTTTCCATCACGATCTTCAGCCAGTCGTCCAGACGCCCCACCATCAACGTGCACACCGGCCCCATGCTCGCGATTTCCTTGCCTTCCTTCGTGCGCCGCCCTAGCCCGCGCTCCACCGCTTCCGCCACGGCGATGCACTGCGGCAAAGTGAACGACACAGTCGCGTTGATGCTCACCCCGCGATATGTAGCCTCTTCGATCGCCGGAATTCCTGCACGCGTCACCGGAATTTTTACGATCATGTTCGGCGCGAGCTGGCTGAATTCCATCGCCTGCTTCACAATCGCTTGGCTGTCGCGAAAAAGTCGCGGGTCCGTCTGAATCGAAAGCCGGCCGTTCTTGCCGTGCTGCGCATCAAATATCGGCTTCAGCAATGCGGCGCCGCGGATGGAAATTTCGCGTACCACCTGCCATGCAATCTCATCTTCAGTCGCGGTAGGCAGCTCTTTGATCAATTCCTGCATGCGCCCTTTCCAGAAACTCATCTCCTTTTTCAGCACGCCCACCACAATCACGGGATTGCACGTCGCGCCCACTGCGCCATGGTCGATCGAATAGGCCAGTTCTTCGATGGACGCGGAGTCGTTCCACAAACAGGTTGGAGTGGTCTGCGTCATTTTATGCAGGGGGCTCTTGTAAACAGTTTCAGCGCTGCGCGTCATGTTTTCCGTCCATTCACCGTATCTTTTATTGCTGGGAGGCGCGCGTCACGATGCGGCCCGCACGTCCGCAAGCGCCACCTCGATTGGTTTCGCCTGCTGCTGCGATTTTTCAGCCGCCACCGCGATTGCCAGCGCCTTCAGCCCGTCGGCGCCCGTTACGCGCGGCGCTACATCGTGCAGCATGTTGTGCACAAAATCCCGCACCTCGGCCAGATATGCATCCGCGAACCGCGTCAGAAAATGATCGGCCAAACTCCGCTCGCCGCCCCTGGCCGACAGAAAGACGGCCGGCGCATGTTGCAGGCTTCCAACAAAGATCGAACCTTTCGATCCAACAATCTCCGTGCGCACGTCATATCCGTAAACCGCCTGCGAATGCGACTCCACATTTCCAATCGCACCGCGCCGGTACGTCAGATTCACCACGCTTGCCACCACGTCTCCGAACTTCGCCAGTTCCGGCCGAATCGCCGTTGTCGCGAACGCATGCACCGCGCTGACTTCGTCCTGCATCATCCAGCGCGCCAAATCGAAATCGTGAATTGTATTCGTGTAAAAAAGCATCCCGTTGATGCGCGACTCATAAGCCGCGATCGGACCGGCTTCCTTGTCGCGTCCCAGTGATTTGAAAATCACCGGAACGCCAATTTCGCCGGCTGCAATTCGTTTCATCGCCGCCGCATAAGCGGGGTCGTAGCGACGCATGAAACCCACCTGCAATCGCCTCCCTGATTGGGCCGCTGCATCAATCGCCGCGCGTGCATCCGCCAAATTCAACGCCAGCGGCTTCTCGCACAGCACGTCTTTCCCCGCGCGCACCGCCGCCTCCACTGCCTGCGCGTGAAATTTGTCCGGCGTCGCGATCAGCACAGCGTCCAGATCCTTGCGCTCCAGCATCGCATCCAGGCTGCTGTACCAATTCTCGATCTCCAGTTCTTCCGCCACAACTCGCGCGCGTTCCGCCGACGCGTCTGCAATGGCCACCAGACGCGCCTCCGGAACCAACCGCCGCAGATTCTCCGCGTGCCGCTTGCCCATCTCTCCAACGCCTAGCACGCCAACTCCCAGCTTACGCATCCTCACTTCTCCCCAAGGAACTTGGCCTTTTAATCACGACAAAACCGCCGCAAATATAAATCGCCCAGGCAGCGCCTAACGCGCTCCCGCTGCCACTCCCAGATCATTCACAACTCCGCGCAAATATCGCAAACTCGCTGCCACACTCTGCGCCGGCGGAATCGGCGTAGCGCCGAATTTCACGTCCTGCTCCACCACCGACCATCCCGAATACCCGTTCTTCACCAGTGTCCGGAAAAACGCCGGAAAATCAATGTTGCCTTGGCCAATCACGGTGAAGACCTTGTGCTCGATGGCTTCCTCAAACATCCACTTGTTCCGCCGCGCCTCTTCCAGCACCGCCGTGTTGCAATCCTTAATATGCACGAAGCGCAGCTTGCTCTTATATTTCTCTGCCTCTTTCACGGAATCGCCGTAGCCGTAAACGCAGTGCCCCGTATCCAGGCACAAGCCCACATTCGTGTGCGACGTCGCGTCGTAAAATCGCTCGCACTCTTCCGGCGTTTCCACGTAAGTCGCAACGTGCGGATGAAACACCAGGTCCAGTCCAAATTCGTTCGCCACGTTCTCGGCGTCCGCCACAATTTTCCCGATGTGCTTCCACTGCTCGGCGCTCAGCGTGGGGCAGTCTTTGTCGTAAGCGCGTCCGGAAAACGCGTTACGCTCCGGCGATTGGTCGTCCGCGATCACCAGGAACGGCGCCTTCAAAGTCGCCAGCAAATCGCCTACCTTGCGAATTCTCTCCATCACCGCCTGGCTCGCCGCCGGATCCGTCATTTTCACGGGTACAAACGAAGCGAGCAGCTTCAACCTGCGCTTTTCCAACTGCGGCTGCAGAATTTTCGGATCGGTGGGAAAAAATCCATACGGTCCCAGCTCCGATCCCGTGTATCCCGCTTCCACCATTTCATCCAACATCTTTTCGTACGATTGCTCCCAGGAGGGCCCGGGATAATCCAGCACTCCCCAGCTATCCGGCGCCGAAGCAAATAGAAATCGTTCGCTGATTGGGCTCATGCTTTCCTCTCTCCCGTCAAATTAAATTTCCTTGCGCCGCTACCGCCACGGCTCCAGCACCACTTTCATCGATTCCGCTTCCACCGACTTCTGCATCGCTGCATCCACATCTCGCAATCCATACCGGTGCGTCACAAATTCCCGCAGCGGATAATTCTTCATGTAACGCGCCATCTGCCGCATGCTCGGCCCGTAAGCTGCCGGCTCTTCGCCGCCGACGCCCAGAATCCGCGCATTTTTCGCGCAAATATGGCGGTGCGGACTGATCGGCACCTCGCCCAAATCCGAAAAATTACCCGCCTCCACCAGCAATCCACCGACGCGCAACATCTCCAACGCTTCCGGCACCGCTTGCGGCACTCCGGCGCATTCGATAACCATGTCCGCGCCGCGCCCGTGCGTCAAATCTTTCAGCATCCGCAGGCGCTCCAGCTGCGGCATCCTCCCGGCATTCACCGCGAAGTCCGCGCCCAGCCGCTTCGCAAAATTCAACCGGTACTCCGACTTATCCAGCGCGATAATTGTCCCTGCGCCCAGCATGCGCGCCTTCATCAGAAAACACATCCCCAAAGGACCCACGCCCAGCACCACCACCGTATCGTCAAACCGAAATGATTCATTCGGAAACGCGGACATCTGTTTCGCGCGATCCAATCCCACTGACACCGCGAAAATTTCCGTCAGCACCGCCACTTCCGAAGGCAAATCGTCCGGCACTTTCACCAGAAAACTTCCCGGCACCACGTACATGTACTGCGACCATCCGCCAAACAGGTAAGGCGGATTCTTCGCGCTCAAATTATTGCCATAATCCGTCGTCTTCTCGCAGCAGTAGTACGGAAAATCGTGCCGACAGTAATAGCACTCCCCACACGCCACGTTCGCGCCGACCACCACGCGATCTCCCTCGCGCAGCGCCACGCCCTCGAAGTCCGCGTACTTTCCATTCCCGCCGATCGCGGCAATCGTTCCGACGTTTTCATGTCCCTGAATAATCGGAAATTCCAGCGCGCGGCCGCCGTACTGCGTGGTGTAACCCTGAAACGTATGCTTGTCCGTGCCGCAAATCCCGGACATTTCCATGCGAATCAGCACACAACCAGCAGCGGGTTCCGGCAGAGGGTATTCGCGTATCTCGTACTTCCCGGGTTTCACTAACGTCGCTGCCAGAACGCCTGGGGCCGGCATAAATGGTTACTCTTTGCGGTCCCCGCATTCCCGCGTGGACGCTCGTCTACTTCTGAAGCAGAGACCGGACGGATGTAATCCGTCCGGTCTACACAGGGTGCCGTCTTTCGATCTGCGTCTTCGCCAGTTCCGCCTAGAAATTCAACTTCAACGAAAGCTGCCCAACGCGTGCCGGCAGAGTTCCAGCAACTTGCCCGAACGAAGAAGAGGAAGGCACGAAGCCAACCGCCGGGGGTGGGAGTGCAGTGAAACCGGTGATCCCGCTCGGTGTTAAGAACTGAGTGTGATTGAAGATGTTAAAAAATTCAGCACGGAACTGCAGATCGAACCGCTCCGTGATCTTCGTGTCTTTAAGCAGCGCAAAATCCCATTGGTTAATCCCCGGCCCGTGGAAAAACCGCCGTCTCGCATCACCCTCCGTGCCCAAATCGGAGGGCCCAAACGATGATATCGAGAAGTACTGGCCGCCCGTATTACGTGGATTCTCCTTCACCAGCGGCGCAATCTGATTGGGCGTGTCCACCGGCAAAGTAATCGGTCCGCCGAAGGCAGTGCCGAGCAGCGATTGGTCGTCTGTTTCGACCAGTGTGACGGGCAGCCCAGTGGCAAATTTTGTAATTCCGCTGATGGCCCATCCGTGTGTCAGCTGGGTCGGGCCGGCCAACTTATCAATGGGCAGCGTGTAGTTGTAGCTCACCACGAAGTTGTTCGTGCTGTCAAAAGCGGATAACCCGCGGCTCAGCCGGTGGTTAATCGGATTGATCTGCTCGCCATACCCCGAGGAATCGTCGAACGATTTGCTGAGCGTATAACCAACCAGGGTCTGCAGACGCCCCGTCGTGTGCTTGTAGCTAACTTGCAGGGAATTGTAAGAAGAAGAACCGGCGGTGATGAAATACGAATCGTTGCCGAACGGAACGATCGGCGTCCCGCCTGGGAGCGTTGTACCGGGGAAATTCAGTCGCGTGCCGGGCTGAAATCCACCGCCCGGGAGAGCGTAAACCAGATTTTCGTTCCCGGGGCTGCATGTGGTATTCGCCGTCCCCACCGCAATCGCGCCCTCGGCCGCAAGTTGGAGGCACAGCGACGGACTTCCCGGATTCGCGGATTCCGAAGCAAGCAGCCGGTGAGCTTGCGTACCCACAAAACTCACTGTCAGCAAATCCGCCCGTGAGATCTGATGTTCGATGGAGAGTTCATATTCTTCCGCATACGGCAGGCGGTTGTGGTTGTTAAAAGCCGGCGAGCTGCCGATCGTTCCGAAGGCGTTAAAGAATTCGGTTAAGTTGTCGTAGGGGGGTCCGCTCGCAGGATGACTCGCAGAAAAATGCAGCGGCGGTTGAGTTACGGGAAAAAAGTTTGTAATGGACGAACCGGCGGAACGATTCGTAAACGGAGCCGCAAACGTCGGCTGGCTCTGGCCCGTAAAGTTTCCGAATGGCGCGTCACCGATTTCATTGAAGTCCGTTGCGCCTTCAAATGTGCTGTAGAAAATACCCCAACCCGCGCGGATGCTGGTGCTCCCGGGTTTGCCCAGAATCTTGCCCAGCAATCCGTCGTAGTCTCCGAACGAATAGGCCAATCCCAACCGCGGAGCAAAGTTGTTCCAACGGGTGGGCGCCAGCGTGCTCGGAACACCCGGATCTCCGGGGAACACCCACCCCGTCGGTGAACCGGGGAAAACGACGGATTGTTCGCCGGGAATCAAAGTTTGAATCTGGTTGTACTTTTCTTTCCATGGCGCGCTGACGTCGTATCGCAGCCCATAGTTGAACGTTAAGTTCGATTTCACGCGCCAGCTATCCTGGCCATAGAAGCCCAGATAAAAATTGCGGCCGTAGGAAGGATACGACTGGCCCTGCACGTATTGACTCGGCGCGCCCAGCAGAAAGTCCACAAAATCGCTGCCGGTTTCGCTAGCCTGGCCGTTGAAATTGCTCCCAAAGAAGAAGTTCCCGTTGGAAACGTTATCAATCAGGTCTTCTTCCAGCTGGTCGTAGTGGTACTGTCCACCAAACTTCAGCGTGTGGGTGCCCACAATCCGGCTGTAATTGTCCACGATCTGATAGATGTTATCGATCAGGCCGTTCGGACGGCTCGGCACTCCGATCACGAAATCGTTGAAATCAATTTCCGGAACACCTTCCAGGGCAGGCACCAGAGGCACAATACCGGGAGCACCCGCCGCGCCCGACGCAAATCCCAGGCTCGAAAGCGTCACTCCCTTTCCGCCCTGAGGTTGGTTGAACAAGGTATCCAGGCGAAAATACCCCAGGCGAAATTCGTTTACCGATGCGGAGCTGAACGTTTTGGTGGCCCCCAGATCGACGCTATACGTCTGTCCGTTCCCAGCTACGTTGAACCCCGGATAAACCGGTGCGTTTCCGGGCCAATAGGGACTGTTCTGGTTGAATTTGTCCCAGTAAAAATACGCTGTCAGAAGCCCAAAACCGGTGTTGGCGTCCCCTCGCGCACTGAATTTGTTGTCGCTGAGATCTATTGCTCCCGCATTCGTGGTAAAGGTCGGCACGCCCTGACTGTTCACCCCATTCGAGGGCAATATGAACGGCAGCAAGTTTGCCGAGATTGGATTGAAAACCGTGGGTGACAGCGTCGCATTAGGCAGAACGCATTGCGCGGTGGTTGTGCATCCCGGAAAATAATACCGCTCACCTGGCGTAACCGCGTATCCCAGTTGATTGGTCAATACCGACGCCCAGTTGCCCGGATCCGTTCCGCTCTGCACCGTGGTTGGATTGCCCTTGGCATCCACTAGGCTGCCCACCACCGACGAAAGGTCTCCGCCTTCCAGCGCCGCGGTCGGGGCCCCGGTAATGCGTTGGGTCTGTCCCTGAATCAGTCGGTTTCCTTGATAATCAGCGAAGAAGAATATTTTGTCGCGCTTGATCGGGCCGCCGAATGTGCCGCCGAATTGGTTCTGGTGATACGCGCCCCGTTGGCCCTGATCGAAGTAGTTCGCAGCGTCGAAATCGGTATTGCGCACGAACTCAAAAAGATTTCCGTGGTAGGCGTTCGTGCCGGACTTGGTGACCACATTAATCAGGCCGCCGCTGTAGTTACCGTACTCCGCATCCGGATTGTTCGTCAGGATCTTAAACTCATAGATCGAATCGAGATTGGGAATCGCTCCCGCGCCGGAAAATCCCAACTCCTGAACCAGCACTCCATTCAGGATGAAGCCGTTCTCCGATTCGCGCATGCCGTTCACGGACACCGCGCCGGAATTCAAGTCGCCAGAAACCAACGGAGCCGCAAATCCTGCAGATATAAATGGTCCCGCGTACGCGCCGCTCATCTGTGACGCTGTCTGTGCCACTCCAGGCTGCAAACCCAGCAAATCGGTATAACTCCGGCTCACCAGCGGCACGTCCGTCATCGTCTTGCCGGTGATCACCTCGCCCATCTGCGTGCTCTCGGTATCCACGTGCAAAGCATCGCTCATTACTTCCACTTTCTCGGTCGTCGCGCCAACCGCCAGTTTCACGTCAATCGTGAGCGCTGAGTTCACATCCAGCACCAGTCCCGTCTGCGCGTAACCTTTGAATCCGCTTTGCTGCACGCTGATGGTGTAATTGCCCAGCGGCAGCGATTGGAAGGAATAATACCCCTGCGCGTTAGTGGTCAGCGTGGTGACCACGCCCGTATCCACGTTGGTCGCGGTCACGCTCGCGCCCGAAACCACGGCGCCGCTAGGATCAGTGACCGTTCCCGAAATACTGGCAGTCACACCGGCCAGCAACCGTCCGCAAGTGAACAGCGCCAATGCGAAAATCATTACAGCCACAAATTTTCCAAATCGTGTGCTTCGCATTCCCCACCCCCAAGATTTGCTAACGCTCGGTCGAATCGGACCCTGCCAGCCGGCGAATCTTCGGCTTGGCCCCCTGCGATTCCTGCTCCGTTCTTGCGAGCGAAAGCGTCAAAACAGTCTAACCGGTTATTCCTTGAACAGGCTTATAGTGTAGCCTCCATCCTTTGTCAAGATGTTTCGCGGCAGCGTTGCAGGCGCTCGCGCTCGCGGGGCGCGCGGAGCCAAGTCCATAAATATGTATCCTTCGGATCGTCCGTAAAATCATTCAGTTTCTGCGCTTCTTTCCCTCTTCTCACACGCCTCCGCCAATTTAGCTCCGATTTCTGCGCTCGTGCGTAGCGCTCTCGCCAGTCGCCGCGCCCCGGTTTGCCCACAGAATGCCCCACTGCGCCTTCCTGGCTGAGCCCTCCTCCGCCATTCGCAACCGGAGCTATATAACCGATTAGAAATACGAATCATGCCGTGCAGGACGTTTCCAGGAAGGTGGTCTGAGTGCTACGGGAGAGTGGGTCAATCGCCGGGCCTGCAAAACCGCGGTCACATCGAGTATTTCCAAAATCCTCTTGCCAAGAGAAGCCCCTGACTAGTTTTCTTTTTTCAACTCCACCACCACAACCTCAATCGGCGTATCACCGGCGTTGACGTCGGCATGCATCGTGTTCGGCGGGTTCGCGGCCAGCCAGTAAGCTTTGCCGGTTTCCCACACATGAGACTCAGCGGGTCCGTTCTGTTCGACGATCTTCATGGTCCCACCCGTCATCGCTACGATCACGCGCGGATGCTCATGCCGGTGCATGGCCAGCGGCGCGTCCGGATAAATGACGGACTTCCACACCTTCACGTCATCGTTTTCGAATAATGGAATCCGCTGCGTTTGCGTGAATGGCTGGGAATGAACGGCAAAAATAATCGACGACGCAAAAAGTGCGCCCAGCAGAAACATCTTCATGAAAGCCTCCGGGCAGGAATCGTAGCACAGCGAATCGCCAAAGCCGGACCGTAGGAAGGGGGCATCACAACCTGGGAATCAAGCGGCTGAAGATTTTCCAGTACGAAACCGGCGCCACGCGTTCCAGCAATGCCAGGAACTTTGCGTCGTTGCCGACCAGTACACGCGGCGAGCGGCGCTCGATACCCTTCGCGATAGCTTCACCGGCAGCTGCGGGCGGCATCGTCAGCGCTTTGTTGGCGAGTGCTTTGCGCCGAGCGATTTCTTGCGGGGGCATGTCCTTGGGTACGCGAGCGTTATCGGCAATCGAAGTTGCCACGCCCCCCGGATGAACAACCGTAACACCGACTTTCGAGCCCGCGAGTTCGTGCCGGAGTGAATTCGAAAATCCGCGCACGGCGAATTTGCTTGCCGAGTAAGACGTTTCACCGGGCGGCGAGATCAGTCCGTATATGCTGGAAAGGTTCACCACGCGTGCGTCGTCGCTTTTTCGCAGCAGAGGCAGAAACGCGCGGGTCATCCGCACCACTCCCCAGAAATTAATTTCGAACAGCCACTCGAAATCTTCCTCGCTGACGGCTTCGAATGTGCCGCCGACGGCCACGCCGGCATTGTTGACGAGGATGTCCACGCCGGGATGTGCGACGATCACAGCTTGTGGAAACGCCGCCACGGCACGCCGGTCTGCAACGTCAAGACGATGTTGGGTGATGCGCAGCTCACTCCGCGGACCAGGCTGGTTTATCGGATCCGTATGAGCCAGTTGTGCCATGCGCGCCGTTTCTGATAATCCCGAGTCATTCACGTCCGCGAGCGCGAGGTTGCAGCCGCGGCGAGCCAGCGATACGGCGATGGCACGACCGATGCCGCTTGCAGCGCCGGTAATCACCGCCGTGCGGTTCTCAAGGTTCATTGCGCTCGTCATAATCTTAGATCAGATCGTAGCCCTGGAGTGAACGTCACTCACGCGGGCGCCATCGTCAGCCTCCGACATTCGAAAAAAATTCATGGTCCCGTCGTCGACCGACCCAAACGTAAAGGAGACGAGGTCTTTCACATAATTCTGGGGCACTCTCCAGGGCGCTTTCTGTCCCTGTCTGGGCAGCACGCCGTCGGCCCGGCGAACGTACCCTGAACTAAAATCGAGCAAAGGCTCGGGGTTAACGGAAGGGGCCGGAAGATTCGGTACACAAATCGAAAATCCCTTGCGATCCATATATTTAAGCAACCGGCACACAAAACGCGCCGTGATATCACACCGCAACGTCCACGAATTATTCGTATACCCAAAGGCGAGCGCGAAATTCGGGATACCGCTGAACAGGGCGCCCTTGTATACCAGCTTCTCGTTAAATTTGGCCGGCACACCGTCAACCAGAATTTCAGCGCCGCCCATCAGCTGCACGACAAGACCTGTCGCTGAAACGATGATATCCGCCGGCAAAGTAGTGCCGGAGCTTAAACGAATGCCGGACTCCACAACTTCCGCAATCGTGTCGGTGACGATCTCGACTCGGCCGGAGCGGACCGCGGCAAACAAGTCGCCGTCTGGCACCAGGCATATGCGCTGATCCCATGGGTTATAGCGCGGCGTAAAGTGCCGCTTCACGTCGTAATCGGGATGAAGCTGCTGCCTGATTCCCTTGAGGATCAAACCCTTGATCGTTTCTGGTTTGGTGCGGGCCAGATAAAACATCGTGATGCTGTACAGCACGTTCTTCCATTTGGTGAGTCTCGCGGCAAACCCTTTTGGCAAATGCCGATACATCCAGATTGCCAGTGCGTCCTTGGTGGGACGGGTAACCACATAGCTGGGAGAGCGCTGCAGCATCGTCACGTGCGCGGCATTCTTGGCCAGCGCCGGAACCAGCGTCACCGCCGTGGCCCCGCTTCCAATAACAATCACTCGCTTGCCCGTGTAATCCAGAGCCTTGGGCCACTCCTGCGGATGCACGAACAGCCCTTGAAACCGATTCATACCCGGAAACTCCGGGCGGAAGCCTTTTTCGTAGCTGTAATAACCGCTGCACATGTAAAGGAAGCGGCAAACCAGTCGCACGATCCCTCGATCTTTCCGCTGCGCCTCCACCGTCCAGCGCGCATCGGCTGAAGACCACGAAGCTCGAATCATCCGATGCGCCAGCCTGATGTGGCGGTCGATGCCATAGTGCGCTGCGGTCTCGCGGATATAATTCCAGATGGCAGGTCCACCTGCGATCGCCTCGTCCGCCTGCCAGGGCCGAAAAGGGAATCCCAAGGTGTACATATCAGAATCGGAGCGCACGCCTGGATAGCGGAACAGATCCCAAGTTCCGCCGATTGCGTCGCGCGCCTCCAGAATCGCGTAGGTTTTTTTGGGCAAGGCGGTCTGCAAATGGTAAGCCGCATCAATACCTGATATGCCGGCGCCCACTATCAGTACGTCGAATTGTTCTGGTGATGGCATCGGCATGGTTGGGTTCTTCTGGTGTCCGGCGTCGTTGCAGCATGAAGCGCCGCGAGTCGCGGGCTAATTTAGTTCGTCTCCAGCAGCAAGGAAACTATTCGAGCAGATTAGGTTCGTCTTGAACCATGCGTGCAAGCAACGGCTGAAACTGAAACCACCCCGCGAGGTGGCTTCCCACCTGCTCCCTGGTTGCGACTGCGGTGGCATGATCGATCTTTACCGGCACGCCCGCCGCCTCTGCGAGCAGCTGCGCCTGGCAACTGCGGTCCATAGTGATGAACCACCACGCCGCTTCCTCCACGCAATGGCCAACCGTGATCAGTCCGTGATTGCGCAGAATTGCAGCTTTGCGTTGTCCTAAAGCCTGCGCAATGCGCTCGCCCTCCGACGTCTCATAGACGACGCCGGTGAACTCCGCAAATAGTCCGTGGTCCTCATAAAACGCACAGGCATCCTGCGTGATAGGGTCGAGCAGCCGCCCCAGCGACGCCCAGGATTTCCCGTACATCGAATGCGCATGCGCCGCCGCGATCACGTCCGGACGTGCGGCGTGTACCTGAGAGTGGATCGCAAACGCCGCTGCGTTAACCGGATAATTTCCTTCCACCACTTCGCCGCGATGATTCACCAGAATTAAGTCAGACGCGCGAATTTGGCTGAAGTGCATCCCGAATGGGTTCACCCAGAAGTGGTCCAGTTGCTCCGGATCGCGTGCGGTGATGTGTCCCGCCACTCCTTCATCGAATCCGAAACGCGAAAAAAGACGGAATGCGGCAGCCAGCATTCGTTTCCGATGCAAACGCTCTTCGCCCGCGGTGGCAAACACAGGCGGCCGCGGAATGTTCAGTACATTTGCGGGTGCTCCGGCCATTTGGACCTCCCGGCCCCTGGAATCCCCTGACTTGGCACAGTGCCGCCGATTATATACAATGCCCGTCGCGTTAGTCACCGTCATCTGAAAGCGACTATCAGCAGTCAGTTAACTTGCTGCTCTGCCCTGATCAGCAGCACTGCAAGGATCACCTATGAGCAAATGGAATCACAAATTCGAGCTGGCTGCCCGGCCGGTCGGAATGCCCAAACGAACCGATTGGGCGTACAAGCAAGAGCCGGTTCGCGAACCCGCGGAAGGTGAGTTGCTCATCCAGATTTTGTATATTTCACTCGATCCCGCTATGCGCGGCTGGATGAACGAAGGGAAATCCTACATTGCTCCGGTAGAAATCGGAGCGGTTATGAGAGCTGGGGCGCTCGGGCGCGTAACCGCGTCGAAAAATTCCAAGTATGCCGTCGGCGATTACGTTTACGGAGCTTTCGGCGTTCAGAAATTCGCAATTTCGAACGGCAGCGGCATTACCAAGATAAATGCGGGCGCGATTCCGCTGCCCGTCTTTCTAGGCACGCTGGGCATGCCCGGGATGACCGCATATTTTGGCTTGCTCGATATCGGCCAGCCAAAGCCCGGCGAGACCGTGGTTGTCTCAGGCGCGGCTGGTGCGGTAGGAACGGTCGTTGGACAGATCGCCAAAATAAAAGGGTGCAACGTGGTAGGCATCGCCGGCGGGGCCGAGAAGTGCAACTACATCGTAAAGGAGCTGGGCTTCGACGCCGCGATAGACTACAAGTCGGCGGATCTCCGCAAGTCTCTGCGCCAGCATTGCCCAGATGGCATTAACATTTATTTCGACAACGTGGGCGGCGACATTCTTGACGCGGCGCTTGCGCAACTCGCGCGCGGCGCGCGAGTGGTCATCTGCGGCGCAATCTCCCAATACTGCAACACCACACCAATCAAGGGACCCTCGAACTACCTCTCGCTTCTCGTTAATCGCGCCAGCATGAAAGGTATGGTCGTATTTGACTACGCTGATCGTTACGCTCAGGCCGGACAGGAGATGGCGGCCTGGATGGCTGCGGGCAAACTCAAATCGCGCGAGGACATCGTAGAGGGCTTCGAAACATTCCCCGAATCGTTGCTGAAGCTCTTCAAGGGCGAGAATACGGGAAAACTCATTCTCAAAGTAGCTGACCCGCAAGGATAAACGCTGCGAGTGGACGAATCAGGAATCCGGCGAAAATAAGCGGAGGTGGTCGGGGCGAAAGGATTTGAACCTTCGACCTCCTGGTCCCGAACCAGCGGACAAAATCACATAAGCCGTTGTCCTGGCGTCACTTATTGGTTTTCGGGCCGAGCTCTGATGGACAAGCCGGGACAAGCCACCAACGAATGCTGGGAGAACCTTGCGGAATTGATTCGAAAACGGCAGCCCCATAGCCACTCGGTTAGCAGCCGAGGTGGACAATAATCTAAGTGCCGCGTCTGGTGTCGCTTACAGGAAACCCCGAGCCATATTGTGTTTCTTGATCGTGCATGGTATTTTCTTGTTTATGCATGGTTCATCAGGGGCGATAAGAAAAAACGAGATTGAAAGTCGACTGCTGCGCGGCCTTCCCGTCCATGCCACTGCCCTCGCGAAGGAGTTCCTGGTGTCCGAGGACGCCATCCGTCGAGATCTACGCGCGTTAGCCGCCGAGGGAAAGTGCAAGCGGGTTTACGGTGGCGGGCTGCCGATATCGCCGGATGGAGTCCCGTTGGAACACAGACTCTTGAATGACTCGAAAGAAAAACGCGCTTTAGCCTTGGCCGCCCTGACCTTAGTCTCTGAAGCTTCGACGGTGTTCCTCGACAGCGGCAGTACCAACTTGGCCTTGGCCAGAGAGATGCCGCCCGATCGCTCTCTTACAATCGCCACAAATTCGATCTCAATCGCAAGCGCCCTCCTCGATCGAAAGAATTTCAAAGTGATTGTACTGGGAGGAGAGATCGATCGTGAAACCGGCGCGGCCATCGGGCTGTCTGCGATCCGCGCAGCCGAACGCTTGAGCTTGGATCTCTGTTTCCTCGGAGCTTGCGCCGTTTCCGTATCTGTTGGAATTGGCGCGTTCCACATGGCAGATGCCGAATTCAAACGCACACTCATTGCGAGAAGTGATCGCACCGCAGCGCTTGTCACTATGGACAAAGTTGAGACTCGGGCGCCGTTTCAGGTGGCCGCACTGGCAGTCCTTGACTATGTCGTTCTTGAGTCTGGTACATCGCAGGAGATTGTCTCGACCTTTTCCAGTGCCGGCCCCAAAGTCATCATTGGGCAACCGTAGGTTGCGTCCCGTTCGACACAACCGAGAGCGGGAATTTTCATGACAGAGGGTTTGTATCTATCGCGCGCGAAGCTATCGACCAGGCTGGCGTTCGTTGCCGCAGGTTTCGGCGTAGCTTGCTGGGCTCCCTTAGTGCCTTTCGCAAAGACTCGCTGCCATCTCGGCGACGACACCCTGGGGTTGGTTCTTTTGCTCTTGGGCGCCGGTTCCATCGTTGCGATGCCGCTTGCTGCGAACCTAAGTGCGCGCTTCAGTAGCAAGCCGGTCGTACTCTCAGGTGGAATAGGACTGGCACTCACCTTGCCGCTCTTGAGCATCGTATCGTCGCCGATCGCCCTTGCAGTCGCGCTGTTCGCCTTCGGGGCTTCTCTGGGATCGTTAGATGTTGCCATGAACCTGCATGGGGTCGATGTTGAGCGTGTCGCGGAGAAGCCATTGATGTCTGGATTTCACGCACTCTTCAGTGTCGGTGGATTTCTGGGGTCGGGAATCGTGACAGCTCTTCTCTCTCGAGGCATCGCACTCAGCCCAAGCACAATTCTCTGCTCCATTATTCTTATTTCACTGATTGTTGTGGCTCTTCCGCGCATGCTCTCGAATCCAGAAAGAACTAAGCAGCCTCTGTTTGCAATCCCGAGAGGGGTGGTGCTCGTCATCGCTATCTTCGCGGCAATCTCATTCTTGGTTGAGGGGGCTCTGCTCGACTGGAGTGCGCTTTTGCTTGTCGGCGAACACCTGGTCTCTGCTGCGCACGGAGGGCTGGGATACATGCTCTTCTCCATCGCGATGACGTTCAGCCGTTTCGTCGGCGATGGCATCGTAGCGCGATTCGGGAACCGCTCTGTGCTGACACTGGGTGGGATGATAGCGCTTCTAGGGTTGTGCGGCCTCCTTCTCGCACCGGTCGCATGGATCGGGCTTGTCAGTTTTGGCTTTGTGGGCCTCGGAGCCGCAAACATCGTACCTATCTTGTTCAGACTTGCGGGTACGCAACACCAAATGCCAAAGGGATTGGCCGTTGCCGCCCTCACTACGGCGGGTTACGCGGGAATGCTGACGGGACCAGCCGCCATTGGCTTCTTGTCCAAGGGAATCGGCTTGCACAACGCGTTCTGGTTTCTGGCAGCCCTGCTGGCGTGTGTGCCGATCTTCGGCAAACATGCGACGACAGAAAATTCTCACTGAACGAGCGGGCAGGATAAAGCCTATGACGCGAACACAAACCATTGTCTTCGATATGGACGGGGTTTGACTTAGAATCACCCCGCGAGATCAGCGATTGCGACTCGAAGCAAGGTCTATGCACTCAACGCAAGCTCACTTTGAACCGGGGGATCACTCTGCATGCGTGGCCACAACGAGACGAAGATCATGCCAAGCGGAACGACAGAGCCAGCAGCGATGCTACCTGCAGGAGCTTCACACCAGCAAAGCCAAATTCATACTTCAAAACGGGATCGAAGGGTCCAAACGAGTCCCGTCGGGAGACAAATGCAGAATCGCAAGTTTGGTTTTTACCTCCTTTGCGCCGGCATCGCAGCCTTGGCAACGATCATCGCAACCTCGGTAGCCGCCGCACAGGTCGCAGACCGGCCGTGGATGAATCCCAAACTCTCCCCAGAAGAACGTGCCGATATGGTTCTCAAGCAGCTCACTCTCGACGAGAAGCTGGCTTTATTGCACGGGAACGGGATGGCTCACGCGCCCCAGTGGCAGATGCCCCTGTCACACCTTACCAACGGCGGAGCGGGATACGTTGAGGGCGTCAAGCGCTTGGGTATTCCTCCCCTGGTAATTTCCGATGCGGGCTATGGAGTGAGAGACAGCGGGGCGAACGGAAGGTATTCGACAGCTATGCCTTCGAGCTTAGGCGCGGCGGCAAGTTGGGATCAAGACTCCGCTTGCGACTTCGGCAGTGTGATTGGCCAGGAACTCCGAGCGCAAGGGTTCAACATGACGTTGGGAGGCGGGGTAGATTTAGCCCGCGAGCCACGAAATGGACGCAGCTTCGAGTATGCGGGTGAAGATCCACTCCTCTCGGGCACTGTCGTCGGCAACCTTATGAAGTGTGAACAGGCGCAACACGTGATCGGCGACATCAAGCACTATGTGATGAATGATCAGGAAACGGGGCGTTTCTTTGTGAACGCCGTCATCTCGAAGCGGGCGATGCAGGAATCTGATTTGCTCGCATTTCATATCGCCATTTCCATCGCGAATCCCGGCGCAGTGATGTGTTCCTACAACCGGATCAATGGCGACTTCGGTTGTGAGAACTCCTACACGCTGCGCGATGTGCTCGAGAATGAATGGGGCTTCAAGGGATTTGTCATTTCCGACTGGGGTGGAACACACAGTACGGCAAAGGCATCCGCAGCAGGTCTTGACCAGGAACAGCCTATGGCCGACTTCTTTGGTGCAAAGCTGAAACAAGCAGTGGAAGCCGGCAAAGTTCCGCTGTCGGAAATTGACGACCATGCACGCCGAGTTCTGTATGCCGAGTTTCTATCGGGAATAGTAGACGATCCGCCGCAGACGGGCGTGGTGGATGTCGAGAAAGGATTGGAAGCCTCCCAGCGACTGGAGGAAAAGAGCATCGTTCTGCTGAAGAACAGCCCGACGGTGCTTCCGATTGATCCATCCAAGGTCCACACCATTGCGATTATTGGCGGGCATGCCGACGTCGGGATGATCTCCGGTGGAGGATCGGCGCAAGTCGATCCTCCCGGCGGCAATGCCATCATGCCTCCTGGCAAAGGCGCGACGATCTGGCAGAAGCCCGTTTGGTTCCCAACCTCTCCCTTAAAGGCGCTTCAGACCAAGCTGCCGAACGCAAAGATTGATTTCGATCCGGGAACAGATCCGAAATCGGCTGCGAACCTCGCCAAGTCTGCTGACCTTGCGATTGTCTTTGCATATCAGTGGCTGGCAGAAGACATGGACGTACCGAGTCTTTCGCTTCCGAATAACCAGGATGCATTGATCGAGCAGGTGGCGGCCGCGAATCCTCACACCATCGTCGTGCTCGAAACTGGCACCGCCGTCACGATGCCCTGGATCGACAAAGTAGCGGGCGTAGTCGAGGCTTGGTACGCCGGAAGTTCAGGACACAAGGCGCTAGCAAACGTGCTCGTGGGAGACGTCAATCCGACGGGCAAGCTCCCGCTGTCTTTCCCCAAAAGCGAAGCGGATCTTCCGCATCCTGATGCGCCTAAGATTCCATCCGAGAGCCAGGTACGCGCGGGAGATGTTGCCGACAACGCTGCGCCTACAGCGAATGCGTCGGCTCGCGCTTACGCTGTCCACTACGATGAGGGGCCTGCGGTTGGCTACAAGTGGTACGAAGCACAGAATAAGAAGCCACTGTTTCCCTTCGGCTTCGGTTTGTCTTACACCGCCTACGCATACTCCGGCCTGTCTGTCGATTCAACCGCCAAAACTGCGCGCTTCACTGTCAAGAACACCGGCAAGCGAACCGGCACCGAGATTGCTCAGGTCTATGGGCGGCTTCCGACGGGTTCCGACGAATCCTTCAAACGGCTTGTCGGGTGGAAGCGAATCACGCTTGCTCCTGGCGAATCTCAGACCATAACGGTTGCGATCGATGACCGGGTGTTGAAGACCTTTGATGAAGCGAAGAACGCTTGGAACCTGCCCCCGGGCGAATATCAAGTGCTGGCGGGGAGTTCTTCGGACAACACGCCTCTGACCGCAAGTCTTGTGGTTCGCTGAGGCATCCGTCGCTCTAAAACGCGCATAGAGAAAAGCGCGGAGTCCGAATTGTGGAGAACCCTCCGATGAATGTTGCCACTACTATCGACCGTACGAGTAGTGGAAAAGAACACTTTGAAGTGCTGGATGGTTTGAGAGGAACCGCGGCCTTTCTGATCGTGCTCTTTCACGGATTCAACTACCCATTTGGCTTTAGGCCTCCTCTGCACTTAATGCACCACGCCTATTTGGCGGTCGACTTTTTCTTCGGGCTGTCCGGCTTTGTGGTCGCCTATGCATACGACGATCGCTGGACACGGATGACGACGCTTCAATTCTTCCGCATCCGTCTCATCCGGCTTCACCCTCTGGTTCTGATCGGAGCCACTCTGGGCCTACTGGGTTACATCTTCGATCCCTTCAGCAAGGCGATGAATCATACTGCCGCTCCGATGCTGCTGCTCGCCTATATCGCCTCATTGCTCCTGCTGCCGTCACCTCCGGTTGGGGGGAGATTACACGAGACTCAGGCACTCAATGGGCCTGCCTGGTCACTGATGCAGGAGTACCTCGGGAACATCGCCTATGCTCTGATTCTTCGCAGGCTGCGCACAATCACTCTGGCGATCATCTTTGGATTGTCAGGGCTGCTCCTCATTTGGACCGCGAATACGAAAGGATCGCTGGATGGAGGTTGGGGTTATCCGGAGATCTGGATGGCGCCGCTACGCCTCACGGTCTCCTTCGTGATGGGTCTCTGGCTTTATCGAATTCATGACCGCCTTCGGTTCCCCAAGATTGGACTGCTTCTACTTTCGATTGTTCTTGTGGTGTGCTTTCAGATGCCTCAGTTCTCGGAAGTGAGTGGTCTGTCGTTAAACGGCCTTTATGACGCGGCTTGCGTGCTCTTCTGGTTCCCGCTCCTCATCCTTTGCGGGGCGCACTCGAATGCAGGCACAGGCATGATCAGGCTCTGTAAGTTCAGCGGCCGACTTTCCTATCCCCTCTATATCACTCACATTCCGTTCGTATATGTCCTGGAAGGCTACTCGTCGACGAGGCATCCGAGCATGGATGTGAAGCTGATATGGATTTTCTTGCTCATTCCATTTGTGACCTTTGTGGCTTGGATAGCTCTGAAGTACTTCGACGAGCCCGTTCGCGCTTGGCTGGCCGGTCGTTACGGCATCAAGCTGAGTTCCGGAATCAAGCCAGTGACCGCTTAATCAGAGCGCCTGCGAGCGCTTTCGTAGGAATTCCTTGAATTCCGCACGACCCGCTAACGGAATCCTAGCCGTAAAGAGATTGTCACCACTGTCGAATTCGGGAAAAGCAAGACCTTCGGAGAGCAGACCTTCGAAAATGAGATCAATGCCTCGACCGATCTTGTCGCACAATCCAACAAAGCGTGCACCGTCCGCCAGTCGAAATACCCCCAACAAGTACGCTTGTGTCGACAACTCCGCGACGCTTTCGATTCCTACCTTTCGGTCGCAACGGTGATCTCCGGCGTTCGTCTTTCCTTGCGATAGGTGCGAACCGCGCCGAAGGCAGAAGGGGCCAGTAATTACTTCACGCGCGTCCGCCACCCGAGCCGAGTTAGCCAGGCCATTCGATCCGAGTGACCAGCAGACACGCCGGCTAGGTTCGGACGGGAGCGGCGTCAATTGGACGCCGTCTGGCCACTTGCGCAGACTTCCACAACACGTCAAAGAGTTTGGCCAGGGCGAGAGTGTCTTGGTTGCAGTATTCGAGTAGCGCCTTTCTTAGCCGACGTTTCTCCACTAGGGGCGTCGCTGGCTGAATCAGCCGTGCCCATGCCAATCCTGCTGCCGTTCCTTCTGCGACTTCCAAAGTCTCGTAAGTCATTTCCGGCACGAATGCGGGCAGGACGAACTTTAGCGAAAAAGAGCCGGCAAACGCAGGGTGGTAGACATTGCGTCGTATAACTACGAGCAGGTCCCAAATTTTCGCTTTGATTTTCTTAATGTCCGACGCATATGCTGGCCACGAGCGAGCGAGATCGTCCAAGCGCGATGATTCAAAGCTTTGGTTGTAGACCACGATATTTCCAGCTCCAGTGATCGCCTTGAAGAGCGACGCTACGAAAGCAAGCCGTGGGTCAGACTCGTTTTCCGCCAGAAAGTCAAAGTGCTTCAAGGGGCCGCCCGGTTTTTCTTGCCGATGCACGGACCATTGAAAAGGGATGTGGTCGTACGGGCCCATCTTCGTAAACCGGGGAAGCGCCGGAAAGACAGTCTCGAAATCCATGAAACAAAGCGGATACTTCAGGCCATCAAGTTCATCTGCGAGTTCTGGGCTGACGAAGGGCTTGCCGCTTTTCACGCAATCCACGGCCCGTCGTTGTCGCTCCGACAAGGGAAACGTGTCCGGAATCTGTTTGATCAAGGTGATTCCCGCCGCGGTGAGTTCCTCCATCTTGTTGGCTGCGATCCTGGGCAAGTGACTTACGTGATCTGCGGGCAACTCCGGGTTGCAATGGTCATAGAATTCGCAGAGGACGGGATGCTCGCAGTGCTTGCCCGGTTTTATGTCGGGCGCCTTATTTCGGTTCAGAATTCGAAACTGTTCCTTGAGGCGGTGGGAGATTTCGACTTCGCTGACGGAATCTTTCGGTTTTAGCTCGGCTATGACGAAGAGTTGAGAAACGTCGTGCTCCGTGCCGTCGAAGACGTATTCGCGATTCAGATGCATCAGGCTGGCCTGCTTGATTTCAACATCTGCGCCCGTTAGCACGTGCCGCTGGATAGCGATGTCATATGCGTAGTGCGGTTTCATCTCGGTTGCAGATTTAACCTCTATCAAGCAGTGGCCGGACCGTCCATTCCGCTTCAGTACGTCTGTTCGGACAAGAACGCCGTCGTGTTGAAAGGTGGCTTCAAAAATGGCCGGGACTTTGGACATGGCCACAAGTTCACGAGTAGTCTTGATCGCTTTGGCGAGTTCTGTCGGTACCGCTTCCACAGTAACCCCGCCGGGAAATGCTTTCTGTGCGGCAAGGCCTACTTGCCGGCCCTGCTCGATCACCGCTCTACTTGCTTCATCTAATTCGGACGCAAGACCGGGCTGATGTACCTGTAGGTAGAGCCGTTTCAGGCACTGAACTCCTGCCACGAACTTGGATTTAGAGATTCGCATAACGGAGATCTATCAACGACTTTTCGGCACCTGCCAGGAACCAGTGGCTCGAGGACGCTAGACGCGATTCTACCTTTTGCCAATCGATCAGGTAATTTGTGATGAGTCATGGAGGCGTAAGCAGCACCACTACCACTGTACGTGTTAATGATTTGAACGGAGGCGTGGATCCACTCGTATCGAATCTGGAATGCGTTCGTATATTCGTTCCAGCAAGATGTGACTGGCGCATGCAGATCGCCGGGGTGACCGGGGCCCCCAGCGGTGGCCATTCGAGACGCGTCTGCAACGACCGGATGATTTCGGTTCACTTCAGCTGAAACTGCCGTTTGGTTCGATTCCGAATCCAGCCACCTATAATGGGTCCTCGCCGGCAATTTCGTCTTCGGCCTCCCACAGGCCGTCTTGGTACGCGCCCCGCATTTGTTCGATTGATGTTTACCAGACGTTAGAGCGTCGTACGACCGCTCACATTCGCCGTGCTTGCGCTGCCATTTCCACTAGAACTTGCCGGGCTTCCGCCGGGCTGGCTACCTCCCGCAAGAATGCGATGCGGGCACCACGCGTGCCATCGTGCATTTTCAAGCGTACGTGAAAACCGAGTCGGTCGACCGAACTCATCGCCACTTCCTGAGACTCGATTCCAGCAAATGCCCGGGCAAGCAGGACGAGCGCATCCCCGTGATCTGTATTCATGTGCTGGATGATGTCGGTTGCAGTGTCAGCCAGAGGATCGGTTTGCGCACCGTAATACTCCGAGGCAGAGATCCAGCCCATCACCCCGAAGCCGCCCACGTAGTAAACGTCCACCACGTCCATCCGGTAAAACGAGAAGTCGTCAAAGTCTACCCAGTGTTTGCTGTTGGCATAACGGGCCAGGTAGAGTTTCCGTGCCTCAGCCACGTCCGGCACAGGTACGGGCAGAATATTTCCTAGCAACGTGACCCGTGACGCTCCCAACGGATCGCCGATGGTATCGGGCTGGGTCACTAACAGGCTGGAACGCGGGTCTGCCTGCATATTTTGAGTGTGCATAGCCATCGTGCTGATGAGGAAAACAGGATTCGCGCGGTTGTCCAATCCATAGGGCATCACGGATCCGAAGGGAAACCCTTGCTGTTTACGTGAAAGTGTCGAGAGACTCCCAACTCGGCCCAGATACACCAAAGTGTGTGCTCGTTCGGCAAACGTAGGTTCAGCCACTTCCGGTTGGTTACTCGCCGCGCCCGAGCCAGCATGTTTCCCTGCAGCCAGTGAGGACATTACTGTTCTCCTAAGCAGATTCGGCACGTAAGCCGACATTATCTTGTGTTCCGGGCCCTAGGAGCAAGCTAGCACGTAGCGGCCTGAGCTGTCTGTTTAGCGAGAAAGTACCGAGAATCCCAGTTTCCGGCAGATGCGTTTGCAATACGATTGGCGTTCCTGCCCTGATCCTGGATTCATTTACAGGGCGCGGCATCAAACAAACGATTGCCGACCAGTCGCAGCTCTCCAACTTTTCCATGGTCGTTGATGCTTACAGAGCTCTGGAGTCGCTCTCTCAGCACCCAAGAGTCGACCCCGAGCGAATCGCTGTCATGGGTTTTTCCAAGGGCGGCTTTGCAGCACTATATTCCAGCATGAAGCGCTTTCAGACTCTGTGGGGACCATCAGGCCGGGAGTTCGCCTCTTATATTCCTTTCTACACTCGCTGTGACATTCCCTTCGTTGAAGACGAAAACGTCAGTGAGCATCCGATCCGGTTCTTTCATGGCTCCGCCGACGATTACGTTCCCATTGAACCAACACGCCACTACGTTGACCGACTAAAGCGTGCAGGGAAAGATGTCCAACTCATAGTTTATGAGGGAGCTCGTCATTCCTTCGATAATCCCTTATATCCGTCCATCCTCCCATTGCCCGACGCAATTCTCCCCACCAAGTGCCGACGCGAAGAAAGAGAACCGGGAATTGTACTCAATTTAGATGCCGGGAAGACGTTCTCTTGGAACGACGATTGCGTAACCCGCGGCGCCACCGTCGGCTATGACCGCCACGGCCGAGAGGAAGCAGTGAAGGCCGTGAGAGACTTTCTCCGTAAACAATGGCAGTTGAATCCCTAATTAGATTGTCTTTATTCTTCGCAGATCAGCGACGCAAGAATCGCGACGAAATACCACTCGGCGTCACTGGCGGGTCAACTCCTGAAATGGCTAGTAATCGGCAAGATCCAGCCCAGTACCCCAAGCTTCCGATGCGCTAAACACGCTCATGCCGGAAGACATGGAAGTTTTCATCCTCCGTCGGAGGCTGAAAATACGCAGTAATTGCTTCAAACTCCGCGTCCCGGGTCCAGGGAGTGCCAGCAGGTAACCGGCGGGATTTCCACCCCACCATGCGACCTGCTTTTACCAACGGTCCGAGAATTCCGGAAAGGATTGTAGAAGCGCGGAAACGACAGGACTCGTAGAGGGTGCTCCGCAACCGATCAGGTAAACATACTCGCAACCAGCTCCGGCGACTGGTTCGTCAACAGCCCAGAACAAGCCGACACAAAAGGGGGCTTTATTCCACGCTGGCTTCCGAAACAGGTCGGGAAATCTGACCGATTGATATCAAAACCCCAAGCCCCCAATCGAGAATGGTTGCCAGTTCTGAGGGACCGGTTGGTTTCGATTTCCGCACTCGAAGGGAAAGCCGATTACACGCATTTCAGACCTAAAATTCGAGAGCGTGTAGCGGCGGAAGTTGGAATTTTTCAACCGATGTTGGACCCAAGTGGACCCAATTTCACGGCAAGCAACGTTCCGTAAATACATGAAAGGAATGGTCGAGGCGAAAGGATTTGATCCTTCGACCTCCTGGTCCCGAACCAGTGGAAAAAATCACATAGGTCGCTGTCCTGGCGTCACTTATTGGTTTTCGGGCCGCTCTCTGATGGACAAGTCAGGACAAGTCGCCGTTGGATGTGGGCGAGAACCTTGGGAGTGATTCGAAAACCGTTCGACCCACAACCCTTCGGTTAACAGCCGATGGGGTCCAAAAACTAAATGCCCTATCTGGTGTCGCTTACAAGAAACTGGGAGCCATTCTCTCCCGTTTGCTTGCACCCAAAGCTACACCCAAACAGTGAAAAAACCAGACGCGACATGATTCGCCGATCTCGGGGATGACTTGAATCAGTTCGTTCCGAACCCAAGGACGAGATCGAGGCCTGCAGCTTCGGCGAACGCCTTGAAGTCCCGGTCCCGCGTGAGAAGAGGAACATCTCCGTCGATACAGCTCTGGGCGATCAGCGCATCACCGAGACGCGCCTTGCGACGTCGCGCCAGCACCTTTCCTCGCAATCCTCCGGCCCTTTGCCAGTAGCCGGATGCGATCTCGATGGAAGGTACCTCTGAAAGCATCTCGGCAACACTTGAAGGGAGCTTGGGATCACTCAGAAGTTCGGTGAGTACAACCGGCACCATAACTAGCTGCCGGTCCTCGAGGGCCCTGTCGAGTAACATTACATCTTGGCCTGCGCTGCCTTCTAGAAAGGCAATCCATGTGCTCGTATCAGCGGCAATCACCGGTCCGCCTTCAATTCTGCCAACGTCCGCGTGAAGCGAACCTTGCCACGTAGGCGTCGCAGGCGAGCGTACGTACGCGATGCCGCAACTAGCTGCAGCCCGGCGCGGACGGTCTGGGTGACGCCCGTACCGCTGGCTCGTTGCGCCTTCTCGAGAAGGTCGAGAGGCACTTCCACGGTGATTTTGCGCGCTGTCTCCATAAGGTCTCCTTATACCATACTCAAGGCCAGCACTGAATATGGTATTTCCCGATGAGATGAGGGAACGCTAACAGCGCCGATATCCTACTTCCGAGAACCGATCTACAATCGGTGGAAACGTGTTCTTACTCCCCCGCGAGTGGCGACGCACCGCAGGACGTCGAACAACGTATGACGAATTAAAGTACAAAAAGAGGTGGCGGACAAGTAGGACATCGCGGGATCTCGAAACAATCCTGCGGGGATCTGATCCGGGCCCAGCAATTTGTCCACGAGAGTTCCCACCGCTCGGGGGCCGTCAGGACCGACTTCAACTTTGGCATGGAATCCGTATAGATAAGAAGGCAACGCCTCTCGGCTCCAAACCATCGAGCTTGGTGCATGAAAATCCGCAATCGCAAGCGCGAAGGGTTTTCCGACAACGTGTGGAAGCTTTTGATATCCCCGCTGAAGATTGCTTCTCAGCGTCTTGGCGAACCGTACTGCTGGAGCGGCTGGGCCGGGTTCCTCTCTTCCCGATTGCCGTGTCCGGACAACACCTTTTTGCCTTTCGATCGTGGGTGCTTGCACTGATTCCCCACAACCGTTATTCCCAATCGCTTTCGTTCTCTACGAACACTGCCAGTTGCTTGCAGTCGCCGGTTTTCCAGTCGCTCAGGTCAGCTTCCAGGATGACGTGGGCGGTCTGGAGGACCCAACACAACTCAGTCTTGTCCGTAAATCGCACGCGCAGGTAGAGCATTCCTTCCTCGAAGACGTGTTCGGCCCATGCCACGATCTTGCCGTGGACGCCGGGATACTGCTTCCCAGGCGCGGGCAGATCCTTGTTTGGGGTCCCCGCTGGCTTCTTCTTGCTCATCGCTCGGCGCCTCCTTTGGACGCAGCCGCAACGACAGTCTTCGCCCGCTTTTTACCTTTTGCAGGGCTGACCCTGCGTCTATTGATCGCACCCGCTTTTTTCCTCGCGGCCCGTTTCTTCTTTGCCACCTGCTCTTCGTCGTAGCGCTCCTCATCGGACATATCCCATCCAGGGAGGATCACTATCCGCGGCGGCAATCCCTTCTTCTTGCGCCTCTCTTCGCAATCCTTGATGTCGAAATAGATGTCATCCGGGTCTTTGCCTTTGTGCGTGTATTCGCGCTGGAACTTGTAGGCCCACGACGCATCGTCCTCTACCAGGGCCTCAAAGTTATCGAAGAATTCCCGGTTGGCGTCTACACGGGCGGTCTCGACATCGGCGCGGGCGTACCGGATGAGGTCACGTTGGAAGTGGCGCACTTTCTCCATTCGCTCAAGTCCGCGGATTACCTCTGCAAATGCGCGGTTCAAGTCCACGAGTTCTCGGAAGAGGGCGAGCTTCATGGCTGGTCTCCTCGGCTACGCTGCGATTCGCTTTCGCCATCACCCGGCGGCTGTGGATATTGCCGTTCCCATTCCCGTTGCTCCTCCTGGGTGAAGAACCGTACCTTGGGCGGTTTTCCCTCGACACGACGGCGATCCTCCACAACACGCACGTCCCGATAGACCTGCACGGCGTCCAAGGCGTCCTTGTCGTATTCGCGGCACCGGCCTTCAAAGCGGAAGGAATCCTGCTGCTCAGCGCGCTGGAGGGCGCTGCAGAAATAGGAATTGACCCGCGCACGATGTTCCTCGAAAAGCACGAGCTCTTCATCGAAGCACGACGGATCGAGCTGCGAATTTTTGGCCCGCTTGAGACGTTCCAGGCCACGAACGGCCTCGTCAACGCCTCGATTCACTAACAAAATTGCTTCATACAGATGTGCCTTTTGCATTTGAATCTCCTCCGTCGTTCGGCGCCGGGAGTTCCGCAATCCGACAGTCGCTGGAAAGATTGGGGCGCACGGCTAGCGAGTGGGTCATAAGCGTTAACAGACCCGACAAACACACAATCGCGAGACAGCTAAGGAGGAGATCCTAAGACGGGCTCAGCAGGGGATAGAGCCGGAAACAATGGGCGGGGCGCGAGTTGCGCTACAAATGAGAAATGGATAAATTCTGCTGTAGCCATCGTTGCACCTTAGACGTGCGACCTTGGTTAGGGGCGCGCTCGGTGCGCAAACACCAGCGCGTCCCGCTTTTTTACGACTCTCTTTGTTTGGCCTTCTTACCTGTCCTTCTGTCGAAGCCCTTACCAGCGTAATGCGTAATCTTATTTTCCTTCAAGACGGCCATCTCAAGTTCTGTCCAGAATTTGACAAGGCGACCGTTCACGATTCCGGCAGTCGGTGCCGGTATCGCCCTTCGACTAACCCAACGTTGCAGCGTCCTGCGATCAACTTCCAGAATCTCCGCCGCTTCTGATACCGAATATTTCTTCATATCTATTGTGCCGCACATGCGGCATTTGTCAAGAAAAAAGCGAATTCGGATGAGCGCTGCGCCAAAGGCGCCGATTCGAACCGCTTGAAGAGTATCGCAGAAGCGCATGGGGCCGAAAGGCCTACAAGAGGTTATAGGCCAGTGGAATGGTTCGTTGCTGCATTCCGAAGATGTCGCTGAGCATTCCGCCGCTATTCTCGGCATCGGGCTTAGATAAATCCGTCAAAACGAACGATGTTAGTTCGCGCGATTCATGGTTCATGTTTCTCCGTTGAATCGGATCTCGCAGCTGGGACCGCGGCGCTCACGCTTCGGGAAAGCGCGTGAAACGGAGACGGTTATTTATTAATGCGCGTCCGACCGAGCCTCAGCTTTCTGCGGGGGCTCTTTTTCTGTGATGGTCGTAATTCCGGACAGATTGCGAAAATCTTCTGTATCAACCCCTCGGCGTAGCACCATTTGATCACTGCACGCTGGGCAATCTTCGGACCTCACGTGCGGAGGGAATCGGTAGCCACCGAAGAACGTCACGGCACGATTCTCGAAAACGCCAAGCGTCGCCCCCCACCGGCGCAATACCAGAACCCCATGCGAAAACTGAGACAAAGGCCATTCCCTCTTTCGATCGCAAACACGGAAGGACCTGCGACGCCGGAGCATTCAATGACGACCGCGTCTTACTGCGACTGCCTGATTTGCCGGTTAGAGGAAGGCCTCATCGCCGAACTCGGCGATGATCGAAGCCAGGAAGAATTTCGGCTACTCTCTACTTCCAGCCGAACAGCCAATTTAATCAGAACTTGCCGGAGTTGGTGTTAATCGAAGGAATTCAGCAAGTTGCGATGAAACGGAACGAATCATTTTCTCCTTCTCTAGTCAGCTTTCGTTCGCATTTTGCCGCCATTCGTCGCGATTAGCATTGCGTTTTTATGACAGCACGGCAAAAGCACGCGCCGTTCAGCATTCACCCAACGGGTAACTTCCGCGTAGCCCACCAGGAAGTTGGCCAGCTCACGTGATACAAGCACGTTTGTTGGTACTAATCCGACGCACGAATAGATAAATTCCGGCCTGCCCCTTATTTGGAAATGACCGGAGTCTTAAGACATTTCTCGCTACCCACTTTGCCCGTAGAGGCGGGTAGACCGGTAGTAGAAAAGACGCCAGCGAAAACAGTCACTTTTGACGCGCGTTCAGCTCCTCGAGCTTACGCTTTAACTGTTCAAGCTTCTGTCCGGCCTCACCGAGCTTGCCTTCTGCAGTTAGTCGCTGGTAGTCGGCGAGATCTTTGGCCGCTCCCTTGATGAGCGCGTTCACGTCTCTCCCAGGCTTGGTCGCGGCAGCTGGCGCTGCTGCGCCTCGTTCCGGTCCCGCTGGAGCAGTCGTGCCGCTAAGCGACGAGACCTCTCCCCCAAAGAGGGCCCTCATCGCCGAGTCGAATGTCGGTCCATAAGCGAGCCGGTCTTGCAGCGCAAGCACCACCAGACGCAACTCCGGCATCGGACTACGTTCAGCCTGGAGGTAAATTGGTTCGGCATACAACAGCGCGTGCCCGCACGGAATAACCAGCAGCGTGCCTCGACGCACGTGGGAACCTTGCTGATTCCACAACGTCAATTGCCCCGATAGCTGTGCGTTCTGATCGATCCGCGCTTCGATTTGCAGAGGGCCGTCGACGAGTTTCGTTTTCGGGAAGTCGTAGACCACCGATGTACCGTATTTTTCGCCGTCGCTGCGTCCAGCTATCCAGCCGATCAGATTGTTCCGGTTCGCCGGCGTGAACGGTAGAATCTCCACAAACTCGACGGCAGTTTCGTCCGGCAGTTTCATCAGCACGAAGTTCGGCTCCATCGGCTGCGTCTTCTGCTGACCAGACTCGTCCATGCCGACTTCTGAAGCGACCGTCCACAGGTCCTCGCGGTTGTAGAAAACTTGCGGATCGGTCATGTGATAGAGGCCGTACACAGCCGCCTGCAGCTTAAGCAACAGTTCGGGATAGCGAACGTGTTTGCGCAGCGCTGGCGGCATAGTGGCTGCGTCCCGGAACAGAGCAGGAAAGACCCGCCGATAGGCCTTGATGATTGGATCCTCTTGGTCAAAATCATAGAACGTTGTGGTGCCGTCGTAGGCGTCGATGACCACCTTAATGCTGTTCCGCATGTAGTTAACGAGCGTGTCGCCGAGTGCATAATGGCGGGAGTAGGGATAGCTGTCGGAGGTCGTAAACGCGTCCATAATCCACGACAGCCGACCATCGTCGCCGACGACGATGTACGGATCCGACTCGTACGTGAGGAATGGCGCGAGCGCTGCCACACGATCGCGCACGTTGCGACGCATCAGCAGCCGGCTCTCCCGGTTGATATCGTCACTAAACGGGAGCTTCGTCAAGTCACCTCGGTCAGACGCGATGAGGAGTCGGCGAAGGAAACCTCCGAGGAGGATGCCGCCGTTGCCCTCGTAGGACGTCAGGCTGTTGGTCTGACCCTGTGGGTAGTTGAATTCCTGTTGCCGCGTCTTCACGTACACGTCGGTATTGGTGAGCTCGCCGAAATAGATCTCCGGACGCTTTACAACGATGCTCGGCACCGTGCTCTGAATGGGCATGTTACTTAGGATCAGTGTCGGCAGCCCTTCCGGAGTGAACCCATTCACAGGGTTCATGGTGATACCGTAGCCGTGCGTATAAATAAGTTTCTCGTTGATCCAATTGCGACTGCTCTCCGGGAGCTTATCGACGTTGAGCTCGCGTGCGGCAAGCATCACCTGACGCGTTGGGCCGTTGATTTCATAGCGATCGATATCGATATCGGGAAAGTCGTAGTAGGTTCGAATTTCCTGAATCTGACGCAGTGTGTCCTGCAGTGCGCGCCAGTCCCACAGCCGGATGTTCTGCAGCGTAGCCTGATTGTTTGCCGGATCGGCCGCCTCGACGGTCGTCTCAGCGGGAAATTCGCGCTGCGCAAGGCGGTCTAGTCCGTAGGCCTGCCGCGTCAAGTCAATATTGTAGGCAATGTAGGGTCGCTCGCGAACCAGTTCGTTGGGCTTCACGATAAAGCTGCTGACGTACCAGCCAACGATCTGAAGCGCAAGATAACAGACCGCGGCTGGAGCGACTGCTGCCACCAGCCAGCGCGCGCGCGGCGCCGCCAAGACGTTGATGGTTGCAATCGCAGCACCAAGAACAAGCGCGGCACAGACTGCGAGCATTCCAGGAAGCATGACGTGCGCATCGGTGTAGGTGACACCGCCAAAGATCGTATGTTCGTCGAACAGTCGCTCGAATCGAGCGATATACGCCCGCATCGCGAGCATCAGCAAAAGGAACCCAAACGCAATGGAGAACCCGCGCCACGGCCGGGAGGTGTACATGCCTCTTCGCCCCGAAAGCATTCGTGTGCTGCCAGTAACGAAAATGAAGAAAACGGCGATGACACATGCAATTACGGCTAGCGTTAGCAGCCAGCCCGTGATGAGCTGCCATGCGGGCAGAGCGAACAGATAGAAGCTGATCTGCTTGCCGAAGATCGGATCCACAGCGCCACCGGTCGCGCGTGTTGCGTACCAAGAAAGCGCGAAGGTAGGCCATTCAGTCATCATGCTGGCCCCAGTCACGATGGCGATGAGGAGGGAGACCACCAGACCGAGGAGGTGCAGGATGCGCGCAACTGGTAGCTGCAACGGCTGGCCGCCGATGACGATCCTGTAGTCTTCCGGCAAATCGGATTCGTAAGCTCTCCTCAGCGCAAGGAACCATCCGTACAGAAAAAGAAATGTGACAGCAAAAAATGCCGCACAGAATATCCATTCAAGAGTGAGAGTCTTCCGGAATACGTCCGCGTAACCGAGCGAACCGAACCACAGGGCGTCAACGTAATACGATAACGCCGTCCGGCTGCTGAAAATGACGATCGCAAGGATGGCCGGAACGAGGAAAAACAGCCGGCGATGGCGCCGCGGCGGTAGCTGCCAATCGACTATATCGGGCATGATCCTAGCCTGCTTTCAAGAGCGCTTCCGTCTGGCGACCAAGCAGACCCAATTGTACGCTGTCTGTTCTCGAGACCGTCGACTATCACCGATCTGATACAGGTGCGGCGCGTGGGCGCTTGCCAATTCGGCAGCACGCCGCGTGGGTTAGCGCAATGGCCAAATGATCGCGCATTGAAAGGAACGATTCCTGGTCCAGTTGGCGAAGCATCCGATAGCCATGGCGAAAAGGCACGCCGCTGCTGACGAGGCATGGAGAGGACGCCAATAGATTCCTATGAGGCTCAGCACTCCCCGCGTAATCAGCGAGACTACGAACCAGTAGCACATCGCCGCTGGCGAGCTACAGCAAGCTTCCAGTTGCTTTGTCATAGCTTGAATTTCCTTTCTGACTTCGAAAACGAGCACCCCTGGGCTTTGGCGCGGTAGGTGGAGGCTCACTCGGAAAGTAGGTCCGTGACTACTTTCGAGAAATCAAGCGAACGCACTACTGGGCCATTTAAAAAGACGGCACGCGGAAGCTGTTCATCCCAGTGTGCATCTAGAGGGTAAACGGCGACTTCATCCCACTGAATTCCTTGGCGGATGCAGCATTTCGGCTGAGGTTGACCTGCGTCAGCCTCAACCGTGTGCCCCAGTTTTTCTGCAAACAAATGGTTCTTATCCCAGTACTGCGTAACTCTTGGGTCAGACAGCCGCGCCAAGACAGCCGTGCCGGGACTGGAATAGTCCGTTGGAAGAATCGGTTCCCACACCGCAAAAACACTTATGTGCGGATTTGTATTTTGCGCCAGAACGTCTTCAACTGCGGACGACCCCCGCAGGCAGGTTGGTCACGCAGAAAAAAGGGGAACGGGATCGAACCGTACCCAAAAACGGACTCAGGAGTTCGAGATATTGACTTGGCTCCTGCGCTGGCTGCGTTAGTGAAGGATTTCAGCGGCAATCGGAAAAGTGGCTTTCTATTTGGGACCGCCAACGGCCTGCCTTTGTCTCCGCGAAATATAACGCGGGACAGCCTGCATGCCATTCTGAAAAAGATGGGACGCGAGTCGGCAGGGTTTCATCCGTTTCGCCGATTCCGTGGGTCCATCCTTCAAAGGAGTGAGGCGCGCACCTTGCTCATTGATTATTGGATGGGACACGCAAACGGGGAAATGTCAGGGCGTTACGGTAAGCAGTTGCTCGAAAACGTTGTGTGGCGGCAAGAGTGTGCGGCAAAGGTAGGTTTTGGCTTCACGCTTTCTGTTCCCGAAGCCGAAGACCAGTCACAGATCGTTGGACAAGTTGTTGGACAAGTCGGACAAGTTTTACGTGTTGCAGAACAACAGGCAATTGCACTCTAAGTCCATAAGAGAGCGGGAAATAAAGTGGTCGGGGCGAAAGGATTTGAACCTTCGACCTCCTGGTCCCGAACCAGGCGCGCTAGCCAGGCTGCGCTACGCCCCGACCGTGTACGCGCAAGCAGCATAACCCTCACGCGTGAACCAAACTAGAGTAACACAGCTTCCGAGCGGGAGCGCAGCTCCCGCAAACATACTCGCCGCAAAAGATCACGAAATCACTGTACGGGACGATTCACCGCGTAAAGCACTACGTCGAATCCGCGGTGAATCATTTCCCGTTCGTACTTCATTCCCAACTTTTCCATCACATGAAGCGAAGCCCGATTCGCCGCCAGCGCCACCGCCACAATTCTCGCGAGCCCCGCCCGCTCGAATCCATCCTGCAGCACGGTGCGCGCCGCTTCCGTCGCCAGTCCTTGTCCCCACGAATCCCGCGCCAGCCACCAGCCGATTTCGGTCTCCGCGGTGCCATCCAGCGGCTGCAATCCGCAAAAACCAATCACCTCCGACGATTCTTTCAGCAGAAGTTTCCAGAGGCAATAGCCGAGCCGGTCGAAGTGGCCAACCTGCCGCCCAACAAATTCGCGAATGCGTTGGTCCGGCCAAGGCTCGCCGTCGGAAATGTATCGCATCACCTGGGGATCTGTTCCGATAGGACGCAACAGCAGCCAATCGCCCGGCTGCCAGGGTAAAAGCCGCATCCGCGCCGTCTCGAGCATAAAAATATCCAGCGCCAGCTATGCCGTCTGCGAATTCAGCTTAGTCGCTTCCGCCAGCCGCACCAATTTCGCTTCCGTGATGGAAGGAATCGCGCGAATCGTTTGCAGTACGGACGAATCCACCACGCCATCCAGCCGCACCAGCGCCACCGCCTCCGCGCCGTGCACCGGCTGCCGCCTGCCCAACGCGAACGTAGCAATGTTCACGCCCAAATTTCCCAGCGCCGTCCCGATTTTTCCGATCACACCCGGAACGTCACGATTCCGCGTCAGCAGCAAAGTGCCTTCCAGCGGCGCTTCCAGTTCAATCCCGTCCAGCAGCAGAATTCGCGGCGAACCATCCTGCGCCACGGTCCCTTCCACCGTCAGCGTGTGACCGCCATTTTCCGCCGCCACTTCCAACGTGTTCGGAAATCCCCGTTCACGCCGCCGCGTAGTCTCTTCCACAATCAGCCCCCGCGCCGCGGCCGCCTGCGACGCATTCACCAAATTCACTTTTTCGTCGAGCACCGAATTCAGCATTCCAATCAGCACCGCGCTGCGTATTACATGCGAACCCAACTCCGCCGGCTCGCCCGCATAGCGAATGCGTATCCGGCTGAAACTCGCCGACGCCGCGGCCTGCGCCACAAAAGCTCCCAGCCGCTCACCCAATTCCAAATACGGCCGCAAACGCCGATACTGCTCCGCCGAAAGCGCCGGCATATTCACCGCGTTACGAATCAATCCTTCCGCAAGGTAATCGCGAACCTGCAGCGCGATCAACGTGCCCACCTCTTCCTGCGCCTCCGCCGTCGAACCCGCAATGTGCGGCGTCGCAATCAAATTCGGCAATCCAAGCAACGGAGAATTCTTCGGCGGCTCCGTCGCAAACGTATCCACTGCCGCGCCGGACAATTGCCCGGAACGCAAGGCCTCCGCCAGCGCCGCTTCGTCAATCAATTCGCCGCGCGCGCAATTGACCAGCCGCGCGCCCTTCTTCATCTGCTCGAGCGCCTTTGCATTAATAATTTTCTCCGTCGCCGCACTCAGCGCCGTGTGCAAAGAAATCACGTCCGCGCGCTTGAGCAAATCCTCAAACGAAATCAATTCCACTTCCAATTCGCGCGCCGCCGCCGGCGTCACATACGGGTCATATGCCAGCACTTTCATTTCTAACGCACGCGCCCGCCGCGCCACTTCCGAACCGACTCGTCCCAGCCCCACCAGCCCCAGTGTCTTCCCGCGCAATTCCATTCCCGACGAAGTCTTCTCCCAACGCCCCGCATGTATCGCCGCGTTCGCCTGCGCCACTCCGCGCGCCAACGCCAGCAGCAACGCGAACGTATGTTCCGCGACGCTCACCGCGTTCCCGCCCGGTGTGTTCATCACCAACACGCCGCGATGGGTCGCAGCGTCCATGTCCACATTGTCCACGCCCACGCCCGCGCGTCCCACCACGCGCAATTTCTCGGCGCCATCCAGCAGTGCGCTCGTCACCTTCGTCGCGCTGCGCACGATCAACCCATCGGCATGCGTAATCTCGCTCGGCAGCGCCGCCGCCGTCGGCAACACAATTTCCCAACCTGTCGCGCGCAACAATTCGATCCCGCGCTCGCTGATTTTATCCGCCACCACGATTTTCATTTTAGGAGCGTAATGGCTGCCCCCCGCAGAGTCAAATCCGTTATCCCTATCACGCAAATTCAAATCGTGCGCATCACATGCAAATCCAGATGCAAACGCGGCCCCGCGCGCTAAGACAATCCGTGTGGTATTCTGGCTGCACTTCGGGGGACAACCAATGGGATACATCGAAAAAATTCAGGGCGATCTAACCGCGGCCATGAAAGAGAAAGACGAGCTGCGCCTCAGCGTCCTGCGCATGGTCAAAAGTGCTCTGAAGCTCAAAGAAATTGACAAAATGCGCCCGCTCGACGATCTCGAATCGCTGCAAATTCTGCAAACGCTCATCAAGCAGCGCAAAGAATCCGTCGAACAGTTCACACAGGGCGGCCGCAAAGATCTGGCGGACAAAGAAGCCAAAGAGATCGCCATCATCGAAAAATATTTGCCCGCCGCTCCCAGCGACAGCGAAATGCAGCGCGCCGTCGAAGAAGCCATCACCGAATCCGGCGCCGATTCCCTGAAACAAATGGGCGCCGTCGTGAAAGCCGCACGCGCCAAACTCGAAGGCAAATCCATTGACGGCAAAGTGCTCAGCGACAAGGTTCGCGAGCGTCTGACGGAAAAAGCCGCGGGAAAGCTTTGAGATAATTTCGCAGCAACGCAACAAAGCCGCCGCCGGTCCGCCGCCGCGAAGCGCGCCGGCCACGGCGCCGACGTCTCACCCAGGTTGGTCCCGTGCCGCTGCCCGAAACCATCGCCGTAAAATACACCGAAGAAGAAGCCGAATACCTCAGCATGCGTCCGCTGGTCCGCCAGACCTTCCGCGCGCCTGAACTAGTCGACATGATCGTCCAGGTAGCCGGAAAAGATTCCACACGCGTGCGGCAAATCCTGCGCGCCGGCACCATCGTCTTCCATTCCTTCCGTTACTGGTGGCCGCCCTTCGATCCGGATTCCGCCGCCCTCGCCGAAATTCTAGCCAAATATCCCGACGCTGACTCGGCCCGCCCCTTCCGCCCCGGCGATTGCGCAGAAGTAATCCTGGAATCCAGCGGCTCTCCCCCGCGCCATTCGCTCAGCATCACAAGAGAATCGGCTGCAAAATCCAGCCCGCTGCAAATAATCACGCGCGCCCTGCGCAACAAACCTACCTTCTGGCAAGTCCTGATGAATTTCGCCGCGGAAGCCCACCCTCACCCGCGTTACCGCGAATATTCCTACACCCGGCGCGCCGACCTCTACTCCATCGCCCTCACCCCCGCCCAAATCGCGCGCCTAGCCCAGGAAGCCACCCGCTACGCCCCCCGCAACCTTCGCGCCGAACTCCTCGAGCCCCCAGCCATCTCGCAAATCGTCTTCGTCTGTCCCCGCGCCGCGAAGTAAATCGCCAGCCTCGCGCTCGCACTCCCAACCGCAACGAAGCCGTCATCCTGAACCCGCGACCGCGGTTGAAGGATCTCTCATCGCTTTAACTTTCAACTTTTCACTTTCAACTCTCAACGGTGAACCGACCCCGCGTCCCCCAAATCAGTTGCGCGCCGCCAATCTCAGTGCTACTACTCGGTTCTCCGTAAATCAGGAGAAACCTCATGGGCCGGCTAGACTGGCTTTGGCAGGACCTTCGCTACGGAATCCGCGGCCTGAAAAAGGATCGCCGGTTCGCGCTCCTCGCCGTTCTCGCCCTGGCTCTTGGCATCGGTTCGGCCACCATCATTTTCAGCGCCGTATACGGAGTGATTTTCAACACCTTCGGCTACGAGAATCCGGACAAGATTGTCAGCTTCGCGATCCATGACCTAAGCCAATCGGGGGAAGACGGTCGCGAAGCTATGTCCATGCCAGAGTTCTTGGACTATCGTCAGCGAAATAACGTGCTCGAAGATATGACTGGAGGATTCGGCGGTTTCGGCGGCGGGACGGTTCTTTACAATTCCGGCGATGGCAGCGAGCAGTTCAGCACCTGGTACACCACCGCGAACCTGTTCACTTTCATGGGCACGAATCCAGCGCTGGGCCGCCTGGCCACCGCTGAAGATGCCAGGGCCGGCGCTACTCCGGTCTTCATGATGAGTTACAAGATCTGGCAGGAGCGTTTCCATGGCGATCCGCAAATAGTTGGCAAGAGTTTTACGCTGAACGGGACTCCCAGAACTCTGGTCGGCATCATGCCGCCGCGATTCCGCTGGGGCTGGCCGGACATCTGGATTCCGTTCCCGATGGACCTCAACCAGATTGCCGGCGACTCCAATCTCAAGAACGTCTACGTGTGGCCCGTGGGACGCCTGAAGAAAGGAGTCACGCTCGCGGCTGCAGCGGCTGACCTTGACGTGGTCGCCCACCAACTCTCCACAATCTATCCCCAAGATTATCCGAAGCAATTCAAAGTTATCGCAAGAACTTTGGCGGACAGGGTGTTGAGCCCCTTCAAGGATCTGATTTATCCGCTGGCTGGCGCGGTCGGCCTGCTGCTGTTTATTGCGTGCAGCAACGTCGCGAATCTGCTGCTCGCCCGCGCCACCGCACGCGATCGTGAAATCGCCATTCGCGCATCCATCGGCGCCAGCCGCAGCCGCCTGATTCGGCAGTTGCTCGTGGAAAGTTTCGTTCTGGCGACCGCAGGCTGCCTGGCTGGATGCGTTTTCGCTTACGTCGGAATCCAGAAGCTGGTGCCGCTGATTCCTTACGGCACGCTTCCGCAGGAAGCGGTGATTAAATTGAACGTCAAAGTTCTGTTGTTTTCGCTGGGTGTGACGGTCCTCACTACGGTCCTGTGCGGACTGGCGCCCGCGCTCCACGTCATGCGCGGCGAATTGCAATCCCGGCTGTCCGCCTCGGGCAAAGGCGCCGGCGGGAGCCTCCGCCACGGCAAACTTCGCGCTGCATTGGTGATTGCGGAAGTGGCGTTCTCAATCGTCCTGCTCGTCGGCGCAGGCCTCATGATGCGAACTTTCTTCGCGCTCGATCATGTGGACCTCGGTTTCAATCCGCGCAACATTCTCGTCGCGGAGCTCAATCTTCCGAAAGGCGTTTACGACACGGCGCAGCAGAAGAACAATCTCTTTCAGCAGGTCTTCGCACGCCTCAATTCGCTGCCCGGCGTGGTCGCTAGCACTGTAACCATCGCGGCTCCCCCGGGCAGCGGCATCATCAGCGACTTGACGGTGCCCGGAAAGACGCATTCCGAGCGCTGGACTGCCGCCATGGACGTGTGCAGCACAGGTTACTTTCAAACTCTCGGGCTTCCCGTGCTGCGCGGCAGGCTCTTCGAGGAAAGCGACGTCGCCTCCGGTCGTCACGTTGCGGTCGTCAGCGCGACCTTCTCCCGCAAATATTTCGCCAACGACGATCCTTTACAGCAAAAGATTAAGTTTAACGCGCTGGATGAGCTGCCGGAGTTGAAGGACACCTACTTTGACATTATTGGTGTGGTTCCCGACATCAAAAATCGCGGTTTGCAGGAGCCGCCGATGGCGGAGGCATACGTCCCGCACACAACCTTGGGAATCGGCGACCGCGCCATCCTGGTCCGCACCGCTGTGAATCCGGACTCCCTGCTGCCCAACATCCGGCAGCAAATTTCGGCGGTGGACCACAACATCGCCGTCTCGCACGCAGAGTCCATCGCAACGCGCTTGCAGCGCTACGATTATGCGGGGCCAGAGTTTGGTTTGGCAACGCTCGGCGCATTCGCGAGTATCGGCCTCTTGCTCGTCGTGATAGGCATTTTCAGCGTGATGGCCTACACGGTTTCTCTGCAGACGCGCGAAATCGGCATTCGCATGGCCCTGGGCGCTCAGCAGCGCGACATATTGCGCATGGTCTTGCGCCAAGGGCTGCTCCTGATTGCCGTCGGCGCTGTCACCGGCCTGATCGCCAGTTTGGCCCTCACGCGCTTCCTTGCCAGCCAAATCTGGGGCGTCTCACGCACCGACCCGTGGACCTTTTCGGCGGTTGTCGCCGTCATTTTCACCGTCGGTCTGATCGCGTGCCTGCTACCCGCGCGCCGTGCGGCGCAAGTAGATCCTCTCGTCGCGCTGCGCTACGAATAGTCGCCGCAGCTCATCGTCGCGCCGCCATGCCGTCATCCTGAGCTCGCCGGAGCGGACGACGGATCTCGCTTCGCTTCGACGTTCCACTCCCACCGCCCGCCCTCAAGCCGGGCGGTAAATCGCCCCAATCACAATCCCCACCGCCACCCACTCCACAAAGTAAGCCAGCGACTGCTCCACCGTCAGCTTCCATCCAATATTCAGGTTAACAAAGTTGTGCACAGTAAAAGCCCCCATCGCAAACACTCCAATCATCGCGCCAAACCGCGCGCCCTCGACCACTCCCGCTCCGCCGCGGTAAGTCATCGCGTAAAGCACCGCCAGCACCACCATCGAAACAAACATCGCCGCCATCCCCGCCGGCATCACGCGCATGATTGCTTCGTGCGACCGGTACACCGCCGGATACTTCTTGAACTCCGTCTTCATCCACGGCATCGTCACAAACATGACGCCTCCCGCCACAAAATACGCAACGAACGCTCCCAGGGCCGCCAGCACAACTCGCATCGTGTTCATCGGCGCTCCTTTTCAATGCAGAGATGGACCAGGTACTGGCGCAGTCCATCGGTGCGGCGGGAGCTTGCCACAAAAAAGGAAACCCCGGAAGAAGGAAAATCCGTTCCTCCGGGGCTAGTTCCGATGGGCTTGGATCGCGCGCTGTCGGGTGTGTGGCGATGCGCTTACGTCGGGCGGGGTTTCGGCGGAAGCGGCTGTGGATTCAGTAATGGCTTTACGCTCTTCAATCCCGAGCCGGCGTTCAATTTCTTGCTGCGCTTGGATGCTTTCGCTTTTCTCGCTTTCAGCGGAATCGCTCCTCTCCTCACGTTCTCGCTTCTTGCCCTCTTGCGTTCTGCTTCGCAGCACACCCCCGTAAATGCAACCAGCGCGCCAATGCAAGGCCAGCCAACCCTAAAACGCCATGCGCCTGTTTTTGCAACACTGGCCGCCAAGCGCGAACCCCGTGAACCGCCGCTTAGCCCCAGCCGTCCCGCGAAGCCGGCTAATTTCTCAACCTCGCGTTGAAATATTCAATACTCCCGCTCCACGAGGGCTCGGGTGAGTTTCCACTCTTAACTTTTGGCCTTTCACTCTAAAGGGAAGCTCCCCAGGACAAGCCATTCGCGTCCGCGCCTAGAACATCAATTGCAAACGGAACTGTATGCTCCGCGCTCCGCCCGCTCCGTTGCCGGGGTTTGCGATACTCGCGCCCGTGTACGTCGAACTAGTGACGTTCACGTATTGCGCTGGATTGTTTGTGCTGCCCGAAAAATTATCGGTGACGTTCCAGTTTGTGTGGTTGAACGCGTTTATCATCTCGGCGTAGATGTTGAATCTCACCCGTTCGTGGATCGGAATCGCCTTGATTATCGAGATGTCGGTGTTGACAAACATCGGGCCCGTCAGAAACATGAAGCTTCCCAGCTGGCCTGGCGTTGTCTCCGACAGTACGGGTTGATTCCCACCCGCAAAGAGGTTCGGATTCAGGAAAACCACCGGCTCCCCCGGTGTGGGTCCCTTAAACACACCGACGTTGTTTTGCAGTTGGCTCCGCGTGACCCCGTTGAGAACCACCCCGGAGTCCGACGCGTCTGGTATGTTGAAGAACGAGCTGTAGTAGTTGAAACTGTTGAAGCCGCCTAAGAACTTAAAGTTCCGGCCGGATTGCGCCGTCACGATCGTTCCTACCGTCCAGTTGCCGATGATGTGATTGACGATCGAGCTGCCCGTCTTGAACTGTTGCCCTGTGCCAAACGGCAGATCATACGTTGCGTACACGCGGAACGCATTGCGCAGATCGTACGGCGAAGGCACGCGGTTCAGGCGAGGATCACGCAGGGTCGTGTAATTTCCCAGCTCTGCGTCCGCGGTAAAGTAATCCCCAATATAGCGGTTCGTGAACGAGTGGCTGTAAGCGTAGTTCGCCATCAGCATCAGCCCATGTCCAACCGGGTGCTTCACGTTAATTTGCAGTCCGTTGTAGGATTCGCTGCCTGGATCGGAGAGCGTTATCAAAGGCACGCCGGCCGCGTATGGATTCAACTGAAAGAAGTTTATCGGGTACTGTCCACCTGCATACCCGCCGCACGGCGAAAACGCGGTTCCGCCAACCATATTGCACAGATAGCTCGCCGTGGACGCCAACTGGTAACCCAATGCCCCGGCCTGCCCTTGCTGCACCAGGGCAATGAAATTCGGGTTTGTGAAGCTGGAGTTCAACAGCGACGAAGACGGTTGCGCAGACCCCGTGCCGCCAAACGCAGCCTCAAAAATCGGCAAAGGTACCAGACCCGGCCTTCCGGTATTGTCCCCGAAGGAGGAACCACCGTTGATCGCCAGGTTTGTTTGCGCGTTCTTGAATTCGTTCAAGAAACCATTCTCGAAAATATTCACCTCGTTCAAGTCGTAGTTCTGCCACATGTGCACGGAATGGTTCCCCACGTAGTTCACTTCCAAAACCGTGCCACCCGGGAGTTTTCGCTGCACGCCCACGTTCCAGCTCTCCACGTAAGGCGATCGTATGTTGGGGTCCACGGTGCCAAAGGGCTGGCTTCCAAAAGTGAACAACGACATCGGAAACGGAAAATCAAACGTCGCAGGAAGTCCGTTGGGTGTGATCGTAGAAGCCAGGCTCAAAGATCCCGGCGTGTACTGGCCTGAGGCAAACCCCGGATTCAGGAACACCGTCTGCTGCGCGCCGGGATTCCCAAAGATCGTGGCCTGTTCGAAAGTCACCCAGCCTTCATCGTAATGGCTAACCCTGGCTCCGCCGCGGATCACCAGATTTCCGTTGCCAGAAAGCTTGCCGAGAAAGCCTTGGTTCCACACGGGATTCCACGCAAATCCAATGTTCGGCGCCGGCTGCTTATAGTCACCCGTGTAAGGCGCGGGCCTGAGGCTGATCTGAGGATTCAGATCGCCATTCAGCTGGCCTGGTTGGAATTCTTTCGTGGACGGACCGAACAGGGCCGCGATGGTCGGATTGGCGTTGAAATTATTTGTATTGTAAATCGCTCCCGAAAACTGCCAGCGGAAACCGTAGTTCAGCGCGAAGTGCGGTGTGATGCGGAACGCATCCTGCATGTAAATTCCGCCCACGGTTTGCTTCTCGCGATAGTTCACCGACCCCGCCACTTGGTACTGCTTCGTGGTCCCATCCACGTAGTTCGCACCCTGCACGTTGTTAAGCCGCCCCACAATCGTCGCGTAAAATGCTTCGGCGTTCAGCAGGTCCGTTGCCGTATTGATCGCCGGAAAATTCGCCGGCGTGAACATGCTGAGCGCCGGGTCCAAGCTGCTCAATCCCAAGTTGTAGGAAGGCGGCGAATCGGACTCCAGTTCACGCATTGTCGAAATTCTCAGATCGCCTCCGAACGTAAACGTGTGATTGCCGCGAGTCCATGTCACGTTGTCATAAAACGTCCACAACGGATTGTTCCGCGGCAGCGGAAAAATAAAACTCGGAATGATCGGTTGGAACAACGCCCCTTGCCCCGCAGCCAGTTGCGGCGCGATCACCTGGATGTTTCCCTGGCTCTCGAACTCATTAAAGTTGTTCCCCGGATTGAATTCCTCCACCGTGCTCAAAACTCCAAAATTGAATTGGTTCACCACGCGCGGCGAGATCGTCCAATCGAATCCCAACATGCCCGTGTAATAGGTGGACTTGAAACCGTTGTTTACATGCGGGTCTCCCGGGTAAGGTTCCGTGTTGGCGATTTTCCGCCAATACAAGTCCCAAGACCCATGTATCGCTATTTTCGGCGTGGCCTGGTAATCCAATCGTGCCGTCGGATACCTGTTCGTATTGCTCTGCTTCTGCGAAAAGCTGAATTGCGTCATGTAAGGCAGGCCCGCCACCGGCGTCAGCGTCTGATTCTGCGAGAAGCCGTTGATTTGCGTAAATATGCCGCTCACAGTCGGATCGGGCGCCCCCGGAAATCCGTTCGCAGTTGCAAGGTTCAGCAAGTTCACCGTGTGTGGCGCATTGTCCGTTCCAATATAATTAAACACGCCCGTCTGCGCCGTTTGGGTTGGAATCAGCAGCGAAGTCGTGCTCGAAAACGGATTGTCTTCCTCCTCATAGTTAAAGAAAAAGAAAATTTTGTCCTTCCAGATCGGCCCGCCCAAGCTGCCGCCGTAATCATTCAGGTGGAACGGCGGCCGCGCAATTCCCAGTGCGTTATTCGTGTAGGTGTTCGCGTTGAACGCGCTGTTCTGCGCCTGCCAGAACGCCGAGCCATGGAACTGATTTGTCCCGCGCTTCGTCACAAATCGCAGCTGCACCGAACCTTCCGAGCCCGCATCCGCCGTCAGGCTGTCCGTCGAGACCGTCACTTCATCAAACGCGCCCAATCGCAGCGGAGCCGCGGTGTAGAAACCGGTCGTCGAGCTGCGATACCGCTGGAAATTGTCGTCCACTCCGTCCACCGTGATGCTGACGGCCGCGTTGGGCAGCGCGTTGTAGGTGGTGAATCGCTGGTCGCCGCCGCTCTGTGCGCCCGGCACCAGTTGCGCAAACGGCAGCACGTCTCGCCCAGACAACGGCAGGTTCTGAATGTCGCTCGGACTGATCGTCGAAGAAAGCGTATTGCTCGTCGTTTCCAGAACCTCTCCGGTCGTCGACACTCGTACTGTCTCGGTCGAGGTTCCTATCTTCAGCTGCACTTGCAGATCCGTAGTATGCGCGGCGCTTACCACCACGTTGTTAATTTCCGCATCGCTGAAGCCCTTCGCCGATGCTTTCAATTGATAGGTGCCCGGCTGGATCGCGGGAAACACATACGCGCCGGATTCGTTCGCTGTCACCACTTGGCTGAAGCCGGTGGAGGCCGAAGAGGCCGTCACGGTGGCGCCAGGAATCACTGCGCCCGAGGAATCCAGCACCGTGCCGGACAATTGCCCGGTAGTCCGCACCTGAGCTGGCACTGGATTTGGGTTTACGAGGAAGATAGCGACGATCGAGAGTGAAGCGACCACCCAGCGTAATTTACACATCACGCCCTCCGGATTCGACAGATTCCCCCGGCGTGTCTGCAAAGCCGCTAACTACAGCCCAAGAACATCAAAAAGCACCGAGCTCAGCAGTCAGTGCCCAAGAGTTGTGCAATGTATATAAAATACAATATATGTTGTCAAGTCTTTCTTGTCCCCCATCCAGCTCCGACCCTCCCTCACCTCCCAAACCATTGCTTTTAGTGGTTTCAACCTGCGGCGGGCACACCCCTACACTCCATCGAATGGATCGCCTCTAGATTCTTCGGGGTTCCGCACGCTCACCTGCCTACCGCGATCCGAAGGCCCGTGCAGGAAGCTGTGTCGTCGCGCGCCAGCCTCGCGCAGAGTCGCGTGCCGCAAGAAATGATAAGGGGGAACTGTCGCATGACCGCGCGAGGCTCGGTTTAGCTCTTAACTCTCAACTGTCAACTTCTTCTCGCGGCTCTCGCTACCCGTACGCTTCAAGGCGCGTGGTCCCGATCGAATCCCAGTCGCTCGGCAACGGTGGGAGCCCACTGCGTCAACACCGGAGCGCGGTTGATGACAATCTTCAGAATGTTCGGAATGTTTCGCTCAGGCCTGGCGCAAAGCCTACTGAATCGTGTTCCAGCAGCGCTATCGGTTACCCATGCCGATGGTTTGGTGCGTGGCGTATCTTGAATATCGAAGATGTTCGTTCCGGCTGAGCCGAAAGGTGCACCAGCTGCCTATTGCGAATCCGGAGACGAGACGCCGGTAGCCGGCCGAAGTTCGCCCGCGATGGCACGATTGAATCTGCCGGCCGTGGTGTCCAGCAGGAAGCCCTTGCCGGACTCCGCGAGATAGAAAACGACGGAATCGGCAAAATTGTTCGAGTAGCCGTTGGTGATTGCAATCATCCCGCGGCCCGTTGCTGGCTCGAAGGCGACCAATTCGCTGCGGAGAGCTGTTTGTGAGAATGACAAAGCTGCGCCTGTCGCGTCCCAGTCAATTGTCGCGTGCGAGAGATTGGCAATCGAGAGTTTGCCGGTGACAGTAACAGGACCGGGTGTAGATGCTATTTGGTCAAAGCCTACAGCGCGGAAGACGCTGGAAGCATTGACCGTGGACGGCGCAAAGGGAAGCACCTGAAGTTCCGCTGTGCCCACTTGGCGGTTATTGTCGGGGTTGCCGGAAATAGTTTCCATGAGGAGCAGCGCTTTGCTGGAAACGAGGTAGTAGACGAGCTGAGAAGTTTCGCCGGCCATTGCCAGGGTGAGCGTGCCGCGACCGAATGCGTCAGGCGCCGCGGTGACGCGGCCGAGGACGGCTGCGGACGTCAACATCGGGCCCGCGGCGGATTTGCTGGAATCGACGAGGCCCGCGATGTTCGCGTTGGCGGCAATCGAAAACCTGCCGACAGTGGCCACGCGTTCCGCGGGATTCGATTCGAGCTTGAACGCAAATTCGCCCGCAATCTTTTCAAGCGAGAATGCCGAGGCGTCCTGCTGCCGTAGCGTGCCGTTCATTTGGAAACCACCCGACTCGCCGGCTGTGAGAATTCCGGACTTGCCGTCGGGCGCGAGCGAAACAGAAAATAAGAATGTTTGTGCACTGGCGGAAACGTTAGCGGAAAGCGTGATTGTGCCGTTGAATTTGCGGTCGAGCGTGTAGGTGCCGTTGAGGGAGGAGCTGCGCGCAGTGACGGCGCTGCCGCGATTCAGATCGAGCGAGCCCGTGGTGATTTTTCCGGATCCATCCGGCGCGATGCTGCCGATGATGCTGGTAGCTTCGCCGTTGGCGTCAAATCCTGAAAGCTCAAAGGCGTAATGGCCCGCGAGCATGCTGACATAGGGCGTGGGAGGGGCACCGGTCGTGCCAATCGTAAAGCTATTGGTAGCGGCGGTAAGGGCGGTGTCGGAAGGCGTGGCCATAATCGTGACGGAGTTCGGGCTGGGCACCGTTGCGGGAGCGGTGTAAACGACCGAGCTGGTGAAGCCGGAATTCATGGGGGTGGACAAAGTGCCAGCTCCGGTAATGGTCCACATGATTCCGGCGGTGTAGCCGTTGTTGCTCGGCGTGGACGCGCTGAAGGTGTAGCTGGCGCCTGCTCCCACCGATGAGATAGGGTCGGTAATCGTCGCGGAAGTCATCCCGCCGCCGCTCACGGGACTTTTATAGCCGCCGCAATTGGAATTTAGACCGAAAGCGACAAGAACCGCGAAGAGCGTAAACCAGCGCTGCATAATTCCCCCTGCGCGACGAGAGATAACAGTGAAGTAGTTCGGTGCGGTCGCGTTCGGCTGCAAGTTTGTCTGAGGGAAAGCGGGAGGTTGTCACGACTTGGTATGAAGATTGTCAAAAGTGCGTAACCGGGATTCACTTCGACGGAGAAAACGCGCGCGCTGGTGCCGCCACCGCGAACCGGAACGCCGCATTCAGACATTGGGTGCCACGCCGAATTCGGGCTAGCCGGGTTGGCGGAGAGTGGAAGCAGGCGGTGCCCAACCGCTCATTCCGAAGGACCAGACTCCTCCGGCCGGTGGGCCGGCCAGCCGTCGAACGGAAACAAATTAAATCTCATGCAAATGGCTAGGCGCTTGAATTGGGGGTTCCGGTCCGAAAGTAAAGTGCAGCCCGTGGACGGACATATCACCAACGCTATGCGCTGCAAACGAATACACTCGACACCGTCCATCGATTTCACAATGCGATTTAACTGCGGGCCGCACCAGGTGGATTTCAAATTGGCGGGTGGCACACGCTTGCACAATGACCAAGCGAACGCTTTTAGATCTTGAGGGTGACGCACTCTGGTCGCAGGCGAGGGTGCGGATTTTGATGTGGCGTTGCTGAAACTGGCTCGTCGCACTTCATCCGGCGCGCGAACTTGTGCGCCAGCGCCCTGTTTCGAGCGTGCTGCAGCGCTTGGCATTCCGCTCGACGCAGGCTGCGTCCCGCGCGACGCTATTTCTTCTTCGCTATTTTTATTTTGGGGAATTTTCGTCTGACCGCAGCTACCACAACTGCGTGCTCCGCCTTGCCCGAACTCCTGGCCAATGCGTCCCGAGCATCGCGACGGCGGCCGGCGGCAAGGGCACCTTCCAGGCAGTCAAACCGCAAAGGCCCGTCCGAGCTACCGTGTGCAGTCACTCCCCAGGGACATGGTCCCCGTGTACTCCATCGAATCAGGGTTTGATCATACGAGTGCTTGGCACGAGCGTCTATCCCGTTGTGAGCAGTTACAGCGTCCAGCTCGGAAAACCGGGGATTGGCGAAAGCCAGTGGGCCACCCGCCGTCAAATCTGGTTTCGCAGCCGTCATAGGTAAACGATTCGTTTGAATGGGGCCGGCTCACGCAAACCGGCCTCTCTGCGACAGTTCTACGAGTGGGTCGCCGCCGCTTTCGCAGCAGGCCGAGTAAGCCAGGTTTCGAATCGCGTCTCGGCGAGCTGCGCGTCACCGCCGGGAATGAGTGTTCGCTCCTTCACCTCGATGCCGTAGTAGCGAGCGTGCGGGTCAGCCACAACCTCGCGCGAATCGTTCCATGCGGCTAAAGCTCGCCGTACGAGTTCATCGAGTCGAAATTTTTCTGGCCCGCCTACTTCAACGGTGCCATTCACGGGTGAGGCCATAGCGATCCGGCCCACCGCACTGGCCACATCATCGGCCGCCATAGGCTGGATGAGCGCAGGTGGCAGGCGCACCTTGTTACCATCCGTGGAATAATCCGCAATACCCCTGACGAACTCGAAGAACTGCGTAGCACGAACAATCGAATACGGGATGGACGAACCCTTGATCAAATTTTCCTGCGCGATTTTTGCTCGAAAGTAGCCGCTTTCGAGCATCCGCTCAGATCCTACGACAGATAGCGCCACGTGATGTCCCACGCTCGCTGCCCTCTCCTGCGCAAGGAGGTTACGGGTGGATGTCTCAAAAAACTTCATCACCTCTGCGTCTGCCCACGAGGGAGCGTTCGAGACGTCAACGACCACCGCTGCATCTTTCATGGCTTCCGCCAGTCCCTCGCCGGTTACAGAGTTGACGCCAGTTTTAGGTGACGCCGCCAGCGCCTCGTGCCCCTGCTCGCGAATCTTAGTGACGAGCATTGCTCCAATTTGTCCAGTGCCGCCGATCACTACGATTTTCATGATTGCCTCCTTGATTTCCGGCCTCGGCATCACGCACCGCCCGGTCTCATTGGTTTGTGACAGAATCTTGAGGTTGTGCTCGATCTGTGTCTGGGCTGCGGGCGCCGCAGACGCGGTCCCAGACGGACCTCGGAGCAGCGCGTCTGGTTCCGACTTTGCGTGAGTGGTTTTGCGGGCTGTCAGCTCGCCGGCAATAGAACGGGAGCGCCCTTATCCTTGATCAAGAACGCCAGGAATTTTGCTCGTTTCAGGTTTCGATTGTAGGGGATGCGCTGGCTGGTTGGCGCCAGTGGCCTTATCTCCCCCAACGGACCCTAAGGGCTGGCAGCTGTCTTAGCAGACAACCTTGAAACAAATTATAAATCCGAATCACGAAACCCACCACTTTTCGTTTTGTGGGCGGTTGGCATACGACCGAGAACGGCTTGCCTTGCAGCACTTTCAGTGCGCATAGTAGTGCCGCCGCACGCGGCCTGTGATTCGGTCCGGAGGAATTGTGAACAAAATCTGCGTTGTGATTCTTGCTGTGATGCTTCTCTTCTCGACGATGCGCGGAACTGCTCAACAGGCGGCCCGTGCCCCAAATGCAGCGCAGTGCCAATCAGACGCCGCAATATGGCTTCCGACGCTGGAAGCTCAAGGCGGCACGATCGCCATAACTTACGAGACCCTTGGTAGCTGGGTTGACGAGATGATGCAATGTAGAGATGTTGATCCCCCGAATCGCGAGAAGTACTTCAATGTGGCTTCCGGAGCCGTTGCCGAGAGGGCGAACCGCGAGACGAACTACCTTGTCCGGCACGGCCTCTACAAGCAGTTTCTAGCCGAGGACGTAGCCGGAAAGCGCGGCCTGTAACTACGGCTGGCCGACCCGCATAGCTCTCCACATCCCGGTCTTTGTAGGTCGCAACTTTGGTTCCGACAAAATCAATGCTGCGAAGCGGCACACCTTTCGCGGCGCATTCGCCGCGAGCTTTCGACTTTGCGCCACCCCGTCCGGCACGATCCGCCCCCGCGCCATCTACGTGCGCAACCAGGCGCGTCGCCAACCCGTCCATACAATCCAAACGAACGTCTTTAAATCTCCGGGTGCCGCACCGGGAAGCGCAAAGGCGAAGGCAAGCGGTCGACCATCTCCTACAACAACTCACGCGGTGGTGTTGTCCGCTTGCACTGCAGGCCAAGCGCATTCACATGAGACAAGAGGAATCGCTGCGCACAAACGAGTGGGCACGCACCTTCGAACACACCCCTACACGGATTACCGTATTCCCCGATGCACTATAATGTTTATGTATCATCGGAGCAGACTCACTTGGCCACACACGCGGTGTCGGGCGCTTCGGTTTTGAACAAACCCAAGACAATTCTTATCGCCGACGACAGTGAACTCGTGCGAACTATGATCCGTCAGGCATTGGAGCGGGACACCGACTTCGCAATCTGCGGCGAAGCGACGGATGGCACCGATGCGGTTTCCAAGGCCAAAGAGCTATCGCCTGATTTGATTATCTTGGACGTGCGGATGCCTGGTCTAAATGGCATCGAAGTAGCAGGAATTCTGAGATATGCGCTGCCCAAAATTCGGATCGTTCTAGTAACCATGTACGCCCAGGATATCGAAAGGAATCTGACGTCCCTGTTTCGCATTGATGCCGTGCTTGCTAAGGCGGGTGGTTTGACCGAATTGACGGCACACGTTACCAGCCTCTTGGCGGATCCACTTGATGTGACGGTTCTAGACGAGACCTGGAGGATTCAGCAATAACGTAGAATCCGAAACACTCGCCTGCGCCGCAAAAACCAGTACCGAACCTGTCCCTCACGAGGCGTACAGGTCTGGGTCAGATTTCGTACAGCTCGTACTGGCTCTGGACTTTTTCTGGACCTCGTCCGACCCTCCGTCTAGCAGTTTTTGCGGCGCCTGCGCGCTACACTCGAGCGGAAACTAAAATATGAAAACGCAGAAACGGATCCGACACGCAAACGGGCGCCCAGCGCTACCACCCTCATCTCCATTTTCATTTTTTCTCCAGGCGCTTCGGACAATTCTTATCGGTAGTTACCAATTATTAGAAATCGACGCAAATGACTGAAAACAAACCACAGCGACCGGGTCTAATCGGTGGTTTTTCGGCGTTTTTCGCCGCAGCAGATGATTCTTGCGCGCAGGAAATGGACGGCTCGAATTTGCCCGCCCGGGTGCCGCACACCACCCCCCCAGAAACCTCCAATCGCCGAACTCCGTGCCGGCCGCCGGAAGTTTTGCACCGCGTAATACTCAACTTGCACAACGCTCCTGTGGATATCACTGTGGATAAAGCAACCCCTCCGAACCGCAAAAAAGCCCAACAAAATCAACATTTTAAATACTGCAATCTGGTACTGAGCCTGTACTCCATTGCAAACACAGCACTTATAGCGAACCCAAAGGCAAACTTACCCGCCCCTTCGCCCGCCTCTGCGATTGTTACGCTCATATGGAATATGCACAGGTCTGGGGCGGCATGTCATCTAAACGTTACTCGCATAGGGATTTGCCTTTCTATGCAACACTACGTATTTACGGCACCTTCGCACTTTTCCTCACACTTTGCGCCGCCGCCGTTGACTCCCCCGGAATGCGGGACTATAGTGAAACGACCTTTGGAATGCTCGCGGCCCACGAGCCAGGGGTTTTTCCGGGGACTTCATGAATTTGCCTAACAGCCTGACTACCCTGCGGATCTTTTTCATTCCGCTGCTGGTCGTTGTGCTGCTCACCCGCCAGCCCAATTTTGATTTCTGGGGATTGCCTGTCCACTTCGAAGTGCTGGGCGTACTGATTCTGTTGGCCGCCGCGGCCACGGATGTGATGGACGGCTACCTGGCGCGTTCGCGCAAGGAAATCACCACGCTGGGAATTCTGCTCGATCCCATCGCAGATAAGCTGCTGATTTCCGCCGCGTTTATTTCGCTGGTGGAAATGGGACTGATGCAGGCCTGGATGGTGGTGATCATCATCGGACGCGAATTCATGGTGATGGGCCTGCGTGAGATTGCCTCAGTGGAAGGCTTAATCATTCCCGCCTCGCCGCTGGGCAAGGTGAAAATGATTTTGCAGGTGCTCGCGGGATGCACGGTGATCCTCACGGCGAATCATCCCGCGCTGAAACTGGTGGGTACCGTGCTGCTGTGGCTGGTAGTGATTAGCGCGGTGGCGTCAGCAGGGCATTACTTCCAGATGTTCTGGGCGCAAATTAATTTTCGCGTGCAGCAGCGCCAGCGCGGCGCCCTGCTCGTGAAGCAGGAAGAAAAGCCGCAGGATGTCCTCACTCGCTGAACGCGAGAAGCACTTGCTGTTGCAGATCGCCCGGAGCGCCCTGACTCTAGGCGTGGCCAATAAACCCCCGCCGCACGAATTTCCCAACGAAGAATTCTTGCAACAACCATCAGGCGCCTTCGTAACGCTCCATCGCCGCAATCGCCTCCGCGGCTGTGTCGGCCAGCTTCCCGGCCGCGACGCGCTAGCCGCAGTAGTAGCGCACTGCGCCCGTGCCGCCGCGCTAGACGACTCGCGCTTCGACCCTGTCACCAGCGCAGAGCTGAGCGAGATCGACATCGAGGTTTCGGTCCTTTCGCTGCTGCAGGATGTGGCGCTGGAGGCGATCGAACCAGGCAAGCATGGCCTGTTAGTCAGTAGGGGAATGCAGCGCGGAGTGCTACTGCCGCAGGTAGCCAGTCAATTCAATTGGGGTGCGCAACGCTTCTTGGAGGAAACCTGCGTGAAGGCCGGCCTGGAACGCGATGCCTGGAAAGATCCTGCGACGCGCATCCAGGCGTTCACCGCAGAGGTCTTCAGCGAAGCAGCCTTCCCGTCACCGCCGCAGAGCGCACGGTCCGTCTAGTGCAGCGTAATGACGCAGCGCAGTGCGCGGGCCGCCAGATGCCTACTCAAGCTCCACGTAATCGCCGACGTAAAACTCGCGCAAGCTGAAGGTGGTCAAGACCGTCGCCGAATTGGTGCCGGTCCTGAGTACGATGCCCTCGCCGATGACTTCGCGCGGGGTGTTGTCCCACTTCCACTTCTCCGGGGAACTCCCGAAGCCGTATTGCCGGCCGAAGACATTGGCTTCTTTGTCGTTGTCGAACGCGGCCCGCCTCGTTTCGTACGCAAGCTCGTGCTCGGTGCCGGTGTAGCGGAAGATGCGGAAATAGTCGCCGACGCGAACGCCCTGCTGGCTGCCCAGGTTCACAAAGAATACATCGTTGGTGCCTAATTCCACCTGAAACATCTTGCCGATCATCACCATGGCGGTGGCTTTGCCGCTGAAAGGCGCAAAGCGGTCGAAGTTGGTCTCGGACTTCAGAGGCGGCGTGGGGCGCTCCTTGAACGGCAGGAGAATATCGCCGCGCTGCACATAATTACAGGCGTGTTCCACTTGAGCGATAGAGGTGTCGGGTTGGGCGACAACCACTCGGACGCGGCCCTCGTCTTCCCACCATGTGCCTAGCTTGCGGATAATGGCGAACTGCCACTTGGACCACTCGACTTCCGTGGGGTCGAAGACCGAACGGATCACCGAGAATTCATCGCCGACCTTCACACCCTGGCTGGCGCCTTTGTTCAGATACACATAGTCGCCGTCCTGGAAGGTAATCTTGTAGTTGGAGCCCTCGCCCGTGATTACGTAGGAGTCTTGCGGGACGGACTCGTTGGTGATGGTCCCGGAGCAATAGACGTCCTTATAGATAGGGGCGGAAGCGGCGGGGCTCTGTGCCGAAGCGGCAACGCCCGAAAGGCTCAAAATCAGACTTGCAAGGACAATGTTCCCACGCATAATGCATGCTCCTTTGAATATCGCGCGCCGCGGAACAGGCGCTGGCCCACATTTAGCCCGATGTAGCGACTGTAATGGACGTACTGGAACCCGTCAAGACAATGGTCCGACCCGCTTTACACATTGTGCACCACATGGTACAAGCCCTGTAGTACCTGTACGATAGGACAGGGTGCCCCCGATTTCGCGAGAACAGACGCCCGCGTCAGTGATCCGAATACGGCCCAATCCAAGACACTTGCGATGATCGCCAAGGACAAAATCTGCGCGGTGGTGGCTGCCACTGACGCCGCTGGCATGTGGAAGCAGCTCTTGCAGGCTCTGCGCGTTACGCGGACCGTCGAATTGCGTTTGGATTGGCTTACCGACGAAGACGAAGTGGACGGGTTTCTCGCGCGGCTGGAAAAAATGCGCCCGCGTGCCACGCTGATCGCGACTTGCCGGCGCCGCGAGGCAGGAGGGAAATTTCGCGGCACGATTGCACAGCAACTGGTGCACCTGGCCTCGGCGCTGCGCTCGGGATGCACCTGGTACGATCTGGAGATCGAAAGTTCTGCGCAGTGTCCGCCCGCATTGCTGGAGGTGCTGCTGGGCGAAGGGCGGCGGATTGCGTCGGCGCATTTTTTCCGCCGTTCGCCTAAAAATTTGCGACGGGTTGCGGCTGATTTGGGTCGCGGGAAGCCTGAGGCGATCAAAATTGCGGCTCATTGCGATTCGCTGGGCCGCAGCATCCAGGTATTGCGGCTGGTGCGCGGGCGACAAGACGTCATTGCCGTGCCGATGGGAGACGCGGTAACGGCGGCTAGGGTGCTCGCGCTGCGCGAGGGTAGCGCGATCGCGTATGCGCCGCTGCAGAACGCGACCGCTCCCGGTCAGGTGACGCTGGATGCCATGATAAATTTGTACCGGGCGGATCGGTTGCGCCGGAAGACGCGCGTGTACGGAGTGATCGGCGATCCCATCGGGCATTCGTTGTCCCCGGTACTGCAGAACGCCGGTTTTCAGGCGCGCAAAATGGATGCGGTGTTTCTGCCGTTCCTGGTGCACGATCTGCCGGATTTCCTTGGCAGCGTCGAACCGCTGGGGATCGCAGGCTTCAGCGTCACGCTGCCGCACAAGCAGGCGATCCTGCGGCACCTGGACGATTGCGATCCGATCGCGGCGGCGATTGGTGCGGTGAATACGGTGGTGGTGCGCGGCGGCGGAAAATTGTACGGCTACAACACGGATTATGTGGGCGTGCTGCGCGCACTCGAGCGCCGCATTCCGTTGCGGGGCAGCCGAGCTTTGCTATTCGGTGCGGGAGGCGCGGCGCGCGCAGTGGCGTTCGCGTTGGCGGAAGCGGGAGCGTCGGTCTGCGTATGTGCGCGACGGACGCAGGCGGCGAAAGCGCTGGCGCGAGCGGTGGGCGGCCAGTTCGTAGAGCGTTTGCGGCTGCAGGGCGAATTTTTTGATGCGATCATCAACGCGACGCCGGTGGGAATGCATCCAGCCGAAGGCCGTTCGCCGCTCGCGGCGCGCGAACTGAATTGCCGGCTGGTGTTCGATCTGATTTACCGGCCTCGCTTGACCCAGCTGATGCAACTCGCGGCGCTGCGCGGCATCGAAACGGTCTCGGGCGTGGAGATGTTTGTCGCGCAGGGAACCGCACAATGGGAAATATGGACGGGCGAGCGCGCGCCGGTGGAAGTGATGCGCCGCGCGGTGTTGCGCGCCCTTGCGCGCGAAGAGAAAATGGTCAGACCATGATTCAGCCGGACTTCAAGACATTCACGAAACTGGCGCGTCAGGGAAACCTGCTGCCGGTGTACGAGACGTTCACAGCCGATCTGTTGACGCCGGTGGGCGCGCATCTACGCCTGGCGCACCACGCGAAATATTCGTTTCTGCTGGAAAGTGTGGAAGGCGGCGAGAATATTGCGCGCTATACGTTTGCCGGGGCGAATCCGCAGGAGGTTTTTCGTTCGCGCGGGCGGAAATGCAGCCTGGAAACGGGTGGCAAGTGCAAGGATTTCGAGGCTGATCCGATTGAGTATTTGCGTCAGCTCACCGAACGGTATCAGCCGGTGCGCGTGCCTGGCTTGCCGCCTCTGATTGGCGGGGCGATCGGGTATTTCGCCTATGACATGGTGCGTCTGATCGAAAAGGTTCCGGCGAGCGGGCGCGACGATCTGAATCTGGACGATAGCGTGATGATGTTCTACCGGGGCCTGGTGGCATTCGATCACGTGCGCCATCGCGTATGGGTTATTCGCAACGTGTTCACGGAAGGTCCGGGAAGTCTGCGCGCAAAGTACGACGCCGCGGTGCGCGAAATTCGCCGCACGCGCCGCAAATTGGAAAGTCCGCTGCCGCGGCAGCGCCGCACGCGGCGGGGCGGCGCGCTGCGCGTGGAATCGAATTTCACGAAAGCGCAGTACATGGCCGCGGTGCGCAAGGCCAAAAGCTATATTCGCGCCGGCGACATTTTTCAGGTGGTGCCCAGCCAGCGATTTTCGGCGCGCACCGGCGCCGATCCGTTCGAAATTTATCGCGCGCTGCGCGTAGTGAATCCGTCACCGTATCTTTATTATTTGAAACTCGACGAACTTGCGGTCGTCGGCAGCTCGCCGGAAATGCTGGTGAAGGTACAAGGCCGCAACGTTTCCTACCGTCCGATCGCCGGAACGGTGCCGCGCGGGCGCAACGAAGCGGAAGATCGGGCGCTCGAAGCGAAACTGCTCGCCGATCCCAAGGAACGCGCCGAACACATCATGCTGGTGGATCTGGGCCGTAACGATTTGGGCAGAGTGTGCGAGTACGGCTCGGTGAAAGTCGAGCGGCTGATGTTCGTCGAACGCTATTCCCACGTAATGCATCTGGTTTCCAGCCTGCGCGGGCAGTTGCGCGCGGATGTGGATTGCTTTGACGCGCTGATGGCTTGTTTTCCCGCGGGCACTTTATCGGGCGCGCCAAAAATTCGCGCGATGCAGATTATTGACGAGCTGGAGCCGACGCGGCGCGGAATTTACGCTGGCGCGGTGATGTACCTGGATTTTTCGGGCAACATTGATTCGTGCATCGCGCTGCGCACGATGGTGGCCACAGGCGGTCGCGCTTACATGCAGGCGGGGGGCGGCGTGGTGGCCGATTCCGTTCCGGAACGCGAATATCAAGAAACGGTGAACAAAGCACGGGCGCTGGTGACGGCGCTGGAGATTGCGCATCGCGGCGGGAACGGCAGTCGCGCGGAGTGACCTACAGCAAAGCCGCGCACCGGTCGTGCGGTACGATTGGCCATATCGTCGGCATCTCCAGCGTTCTCTCCAGCCGTACTAGGTTACGATGCCACATGCTCCGGCGAAAAATTCTAGTCGGTTGTTTTTTCTTGTTGCCTTTCGCTGTCACGCCAGCGCGCGCCCAGCAGGCTTCCGCCGCAACGCCAGGCGGGTCCACCGTCGGACTCTTGCTGGCTCGCGTTGCCCACGAGCGCAATAGGGATGCATTCGGCGACGTATCCATGGCGCGCTACGAAACACTGTGGGTCGTCCGCGACGCTGCGGGCGCGCGCGTCGCTGCTACGCTGCCTGACATCATTGTCCCGCGAAAATCTGGCTTCTGGCGCATCGGCATCGAACATACTTGCCAGTTCACTCCCGCAGCAAAAGGCGACGCGAACGACCACGGCAACATCAGCACCGCGGATATTCCCTACGCTGTCCCGGTGGGCCAGGCGCCTCTCGTTGAATTGGATCATCCGGCTTGTGATGCGCAAACCGCCAAGCGCCTCTTCGTCGATTCCTACAATCCTGAGTTCGTGCCTGAACCCGACAGTGAACACCCGCCCGATGCAAATGCGCCATCGGAATGCGGCTGGGCCAATCGCTGGTTCGAAAGCGTCCTTCCTGACCTGATATCCGTTTCGTATTTTCAGGGCGTATCGGAAATCTGCCCGCCTCAAGGCGGCAACGATTACAAAGAAATCTGGGTGCAAAGTCCAGAGGATGCATTTCCCTTCGTTGGGCCGGCGCAGCAACAGATTCCATTCGATGTTGTTTTCGGCGCTGCGGGTCATCGCGCCTGGATTCACGCGGTTTCGGGCGGCCAGCCCGAGGGAGATTCCTGCATCGCCGACAACCGCGACGAGGACATGCAGCAAACCGGCTGGTCGCTAAAACACGTTGACGGCGAATGGCGCACGCACGCTTTCGCCCAAGTCGGGCGCGTGTGTGCGGCGTCAGGCGCTCCCAAGGTTGTGGTGCCGCGAACGCTCACTCATGCCGTTCCGCTTCCTATGCCTTGGGCCGCGCTAGAAAAACAGCTGCCAGGGATTTCGGACGCACACGTCGCGCCCGGCGCGTCCGTGCTGCTGGCAATTCAATCCACGAAGAACGATCCAGTTTCCGACGAAAGTCAAACCGTCGCAGTTGGGTTGTTTGATTTTTCCGGAAACAAACTCGGAGCGAAACTTCTGGAACTGCCGGCTACGAAGATCGTGATGGCCGAATGGGCGACCGGCCGCTTCGTGCAATCCTGGACGGAATCGCTATCCGCGCTGCAGACCCAGGGGCTGCCCGCCGTAGTCGTGAAAGTCCGCGCCGCATCTAAATAATCTGGCTCTCGGGTGAGGGCGCCGGACCCGTACGATCGGCTTCGATAATCTCCGCGAAGACGCTAGAATAGCAGCGCGCTATGATTCTGCTGCTCGACAACTACGATTCGTTTACCTATAACTTGGCGCAGTACCTTGGCCAGATGGGGCAGCAGCTTGATGTGCGCCGCAACGACGAGATCACGCTGGATGAAATTGAAGAAATAGCGCCGGAGCGCATCGTGATTTCGCCCGGGCCATGCACGCCGAAGGAAGCGGGGATTAGCGTGCCGTTGATTCAGAGATTTGCGGGGAAGATTCCGATTTTGGGCGTTTGCCTGGGGCATCAGGCGATAGGCGCGGCGTTTGGCGGGCGGGTGATTCGCGCGCCGAAGCTGATGCATGGGAAGACCAGCGAGATCGAACACGATGGGCGGACCATTTTTCACGGGTTGCCACAATCGTTCATCGCCACGCGTTATCATTCGCTGATCGTCGAGCGCAAATCGCTGCCGCGCGAGTTGGAAATATCGGCGGAGACCGAAGATGGGACGATCATGGGTTTTCGGCATCGCAAGTTGCGGGTGGAAGGCGTGCAGTTCCATCCCGAATCGGTGCTGACCGGCGCGGGATTCGATTTGCTGAAGAATTTCTTGAGCGTTTGATTCGATGCCACGGTGCGAAGTGCACGAGACGCGGAGAAAGCGGGCCGCAATCGCCACAATTCTTCCCCTCTACGTGGTATTCACGTTCGTTCTTCTGTTCGCGCCGGCCGCAGGTACCGGCGAGCTGCCGCAATCGAAAATAGAAAACCCGCGGCTAACTTTCCTTGGTTTCGATGTCAACGACTATCCCGGCGATGGCGCGTTGCTCGAGCTGCGACGAACCTTCACGTTTTCCGGCTACTGGCTGAACGCACCCCCTGGCGCGAAGACGAATTCGTGGGCCGGGAAGCGCGCTGAGCTGCTGAAAAACAAGTTCGGATTTTTGATCCTCTTCAACGGCCGCGTTGCAAAGGAACTGCAACCGCCGGTAGTTGCTCGCGAACTGGGAACGCATGACGCGGACGCAGCGGTCGCGGCGGCGCAACGCGAGGGATTTTCTGCAGGCAAGGGCATTGTGATTTTTTTGGATATCGAAGAGGGCGGGCGAATGTATCCAGTACAAATCGAATACATTCAGGGCTGGAGTGCGCGTGTGGCGTCTGCTGATTTCAAAGCAGGAGTGTATTGCTCGGGAATGAAAGTGAAGGAAGGGAAAGGGCAGACCATCACGACTGCCGATGACATTCACGAGCGCGCGCCGGTGGCGGCCTACTTCATCTACAACGACGCATGTCCTCCCTCACCGGGCTGCGCCTATTTGAAGAATCCTCCGGCGCCGTCACAAAGTGGATATTCTGGTGCGCTTGTCTGGCAGTTTGCGCAATCGCCGCGGCGGCGCAATCTTACCGAGCTGTGCAGCGCGACTTACAATTCAGACGGCAATTGCTATCCGCCGGCGAACACTGCGGCTGGTAAGCTTCTTCTTGATCTTGATTCTTCGCTGTCGCCGGACCCATCAGGCGTGGGCGTCCACGCCGTCAACTGATTCCAATAGGAACGCAATCAGGTCGCGGACTGGCGGTGATGGTCTGCGGCGGATTGTGAAAACGCCACGAGCGCTTCGAGTTTGGCGCGGGCAGCGCCGGAGTCAATGGACTCGGTGGCCAAGCGCACGCCGTCGAGAAAATCCGTGGCGCGGCTTGCGGCGACCAGCGCGCCGGCTGCGTTCGCCAGCACGATATCGCGGTGCGGGCCGTGCTCGTGGCGGAGGGACGCGCTGCCTAGAATTTTGTGAATGATTTCGGCGTTGTGTTGTGCGTCGCCACCGCGAATCGCTTCCAGCGGCGCGCGGCGCAGGCCGAAATCTTCGGGCACGACGGTGTAGCTGCGTACCGCGCCATCGCGCAATTCGGCGATGGAAGTTTCTCCGCTGAGGGAAATCTCATCCAGGCCATCGGCGCCGTGCACCACCAGCGCGCGTTGCACACCTAATTCGCCGAGGGCTTGAGCGACGAGTTCGGTGAGGCTCGCGTCGTACACGCCGACGATTTGTGCGGAGGCTCCGGCGGGATTCGTAAGCGGGCCGAGCAGATTGAAAACTGTGCGCACACGCAGCTCACGTCGCGCAGGAATGGCGTAGCGCGTGGCGGCGTGCATCGCGGGCGCGTAGAGGAAGCCGATGCCGATTTGTTCGATGGCTGCGGCGACTCCTTCGGGCGGGAGCTCGATTTTTACGCTGAGGGCCTCGAGCACGTCGGCGGAGCCGCAGCGCGAACCGGTGGAACGATTGCCGTGTTTCGCAACGCGCACTCCCGCGCCTGCGACTACGAAGGCGACGGCGGTGGAGATGTTGAACGTGCCGCGCGCGTCGCCACCGGTGCCGCAGGTGTCCACGATCACTTCGTGGGGATGTTCGCGTCCGGCGGGAAAAATTGGTGTGGCGTGGCGGCGCATCGCGAGAGCGAAGCCGACAACTTCGTCAACCGTTTCGCCTTTGAACCGCAACGCCGCTAGGAAGGCGGCGATGCGGACGTCGGGGGCATGTCCGGAGAGAATGTCTTCCATCGCGCCTCGAGCTTCTTCTCGCGACAAATCGTCCCCGCGAGTCACCATCATGGCCGCAACAAGAAGCCTCGGACACAATTCCGGATGGCCGAATTCGATTGCCTTCGCAGTTCCCCCGGTGGCGGAGGCCGTTTCTGGCGCGTGCCTCGATCTTGCTTCTTCCAAGGCACTCGTCTCTTCCTTAGTCATGCCCTTCATCGACCACGCAGTCCACAGCGCGGCCATCTGAATGGGGGTGACCTGACCGGAATAGAATTGCTCCATCACGGTTTCGGTCTCCGCCCGCGAGAGATCTTCTCCCCGGATTACTTTGTCTAGCGCTTCGTGGACCATTTTTCTGTTCTTGGCGCTGCGGCGAATGCGCAGCCGCGAATTTTCGCGCCAGGCAGCTGCTTGCCCGTGCCGCATCTTCCAAGTAAACTAAGTCGCTTTATTTGTCCTCGAATCTTAGCACTATTCAAGGCGACCTTCAGGAAGCCGATGGAGCCGGAATGAAGATCCACGAATATCAGGCCAAGGGTATCCTTGCGAAATTTGGCGTGCCGGTGCCGCGCGGAGAAGTTGTGTTTAAGAAAGATGAAGCGCGCGCGGTGGCGCAGCGGCTGGGAACTTCTATAGTGGTGGTGAAAGCGCAAATTCACGCGGGCGGGCGCGGCAAGGCCGGCGGAGTGAAGCTGGCGAAATCTCCGGACGATGCCGCGACGCTGGCAGGGCAAATTTTGGGAATGAAATTGGTGACGCCACAGACGGGTGAAGAGGGGCGGATCGTGCGGCGGTTATTGATCGAAGAGGGGCTGGACATCAAGCGCGAACTTTATCTGGGGATTTTGGTGGATCGCGCTTTGGGCTTGCCGATTTTCATGGCTAGCGCGGCGGGCGGGATGGAAATCGAGGAAGTGGCGAAGGATCATCCGGAAGCGATTTTGCGCGAAGCGATTGATCCGGCTACCGGGTTTCAGCCGTATCAGGCGCGCAAGCTGGCGTTTGGATTGGGTCTGACGCCGGAGCAGGTTGGCGCGGCCGTGCCGTTTTTTCAGGCGTTGTATCGCGCCTTCCTCGAGACGGATGCTTCGATGATCGAAATTAATCCGTGCGTGGTGACAGGTGATGGAAAATTGGTGGCGCTGGATGCGAAAGTGACATTGGATGACAATGCGCTCTACCGCCATCCGGAATTCAAGGATTTGCGCGACCTGGAAGAGGAAACGCCGCTGGAAGTGGAAGCTTCGAAGTTCAAATTAAATTACATCAAGCTGGATGGCGACATCGCCTGCATGGTGAACGGCGCGGGGCTGGCGATGGCGACGATGGACATCATCAAGCTGAGCGGCGGGAGCCCGGCGAATTTTCTGGACGTGGGCGGCGGCGCTTCGGAAGAGCAGGTGAAGAACGCGTTTCGCATTTTGCTGAGCGACCCGAACGTGCGCGCGGTTTTCGTGAATATTTTCGGCGGGATTTTGCGCTGCGACGTGCTGGCGAGCGGCGTGGTGGGCGCAGCGAAAGAGCTGAAATTCAAAGTTCCGGTGGTAGTGCGCATGGAAGGCACGAACGTACAGCAGGGCAAGGAAATTTTGCGCAACTCCGGATTTAATTTTGCGGTGGCAGATGGAATGAAAGATGGCGCTGAAAAAGCAGTTAAACTTGCGGGAGGGGCACGATGAGCGTGCTGGTTGATAAGAATACGCGGCTGATCGTGCAGGGAATTACGGGGCGCGAGGGAAGTTTTCACGCGCAGCAAATGCTGGATTACGGGACGAAGGTGGTGGCGGGGGTTACCCCGGGGAAGGGCGGAACTGAACATCTGCAGGTGCCGGTGTTCAATACCGTGGAGGAAGCGGTGAAGGCTACGAAAGCGAACGTGTCGGTGATTTTTGTGCCGCCGCCGTTTGCCGCGGACGCGATTCTGGAAGCGATGGACGCCGGTTTGCCGCTGGTGATTTGCATTACCGAGGGTGTGCCGACTTTGGACATGGTGCGCGTGGCGGCGGCGTTGAAAAATTCGCGGACGCGATTGATCGGGCCGAATTGCCCCGGAATTATTTCGCCGGGGAAATGCAAGATCGGAATTATGCCAGGCTCGATTCACAAGCAAGGGTACGTGGGCGTTGTCAGCCGCAGCGGAACTTTGACGTACGAGGCGGTGGATCAGCTGACGCGTCTGGGGATCGGACAGTCCACTTGTATTGGTATTGGCGGCGATCCGATCATCGGGACGAGTTTTCTGGATGCGATCAAGATGTTCAACGAAGATCGCGACACGCACGCGATCGTGATGATCGGCGAGATCGGCGGCAATGCCGAGGAAGTGGCGGCGGAGTATATCAAGAAGCACGTGCGCAAGCCGGTAGTGGGATTCATCGCGGGGCAGACTGCGCCTCCGGGGCGCCGCATGGGACATGCCGGGGCGATCATCAGCGGCGGGCAGGGCACTGCGGCGGAAAAATACAAAGCGATGCGCGCGGCGGGGATTCGCACCGTGCAGAGTCCTGCGGAGATCGGACACACGATTGCAACCGTCCTGGGCAAGTCGAAAGCGAAGGCGAAGCCCGCTGCTGCGAAGAAGAAGGTGGCTGGAAAATCGAAGAAGGCCGCGAAGAAAAAGAAGTAGCTCAGGGCACACGGGCTGGCGACTGGCGCGCTACTTTAATTTTAGGAGACGAATCGAATGGCTGTCGAGAGAACTTTGGCGATTGTTAAACCGGATGCAGTGGGGCGCGGGCTGACTGCGGACATCCTTAGCCGCGTGCATGCGGCGAAATTTAGGATCGTTGCCATCAAATCATTGCGTTTGACCAAGAAACAGGCCGAGGGATTTTACGCGGTGCATCGCGAGCGAGGATTTTTTGGCGAGTTGACGGATTTCATGAGCTCGGGCAAGGCCGTGGTGATGGTGCTCGAGGCGGAAAATGGGATTGCGAAATGGCGCGAGACAATGGGCGCGACGGATCCTGCGAAAGCTGCCGCGGGCACGATCCGCAAGGAGCTGGGCGAGAGCATTCAGTTTAATTGCACGCACGGTTCGGACGCGCAGGATACGGCCGCTTACGAGATTGGGTATTTCTTTTGCGGCGCTGAGCTGGTCTGAGCTGGTTTCTCGCGACGCCGCCGCGACCCTTCGATTCGGCGCCGCCGAATCGGGGGGTGAATCGCCCAGCGGGGTGATTCACAAAGTCAACTGCAAAGAGCCGGCGGCGCGCCGCCGCTGCGCATTCCGCTTCTCCCCACAGCAACGTTAATTTTTCGGAAAGTTTGGCGAAGCTTCCACTTCCAGAATTTGTTTGGTGTGGCGCTCGCTGTGCGCGGCGATGAAAAGCAACCACTCGTACGCATCCATCGGGCCTAGCGGGCTATCCATCACATGTTGCCGCAGGTCGGGAGTCGCGCGCATGAATTCGATGGTGCGCGCGCGGCTTTTGAGGAAATGATCGAGAGTTTCGGCGGGAGTCCATCGTCCGTTAGGGACGAGTTCCGGCGGAGCCTGGCGCTTGGTGCTGCGGTCCGGGACCATCGCGATGACCATGGCGTCCATTTTGGCAATGTCGCGATCGGGCGCGCCGGCGGGCGATTTCATTACTTTGTCGGTGACCAGTTGAAAGAGATCGTCCTCAGCGAGCGCGATGTGCTCGAGCGTAAGGGCCACGGACCATTTATCCGGCGCGGCTTTGAAATTCCACTGCGCCGGTGTGAGGTTTTTGGTGTCGGCGACGATGGCGTCGCGGGTTTGTTCGAGATATATAACGCCTTTTTCGCGATCGGCTTGGGACAGCGCTTGTGCAAAAACGGCTGGCGCGAAGATAACGGCAGCGCAGAGCAGCAGAATTGCTTTTCTCATGCGAGTTTCTCCTCTGGCTCCTTCTCTGGTGGAATCGTTGAATGTGAAATGACGGTTGTGGCTAGGTAAGGCATTGGGGCGATCGGATTGTACGCGCTGTGCAGCGTGCAGGCAGTACTGGCCGCCTAAGCTGTGCATGCTGCGAACGAGTGGGATAACTATATTAAGGTTCGCGCGATTGTCAACGATTGTGTGCGGGGGTCAGTGTCCGCGCAGCCCACCCGCCGCGATCGTTGCGACGGCTCGCTTCAGGCCCTCGGGGTGACTGCCCAGCCCCATTCCCTGCCGAGCGCAGCAAAGTCCAATTCACTTGGCCGGAGCCTTTCTGCCATCATGAAGGACAATCTGAATCTCGCGCTCGAACGCGTCCTTGTCTACCATGCCTAGGTGCGAAGCGGCGATTTTACCGTCACGGTGACTTCTCCGCCGGCTGAAGACCGGCGGCTTCTCAAACCACGCATGAGCTAACAGCCTCTACGTTTTGGTTTGAAGGGCTTATCCTAGCCCTTTGAAGAATGACTTGAGCCGATACAAAATCTCTTGGCGCGACTAATCCGCATTCTGTGCAAACATGCTCTCGATCTGAGAGAAGTTTTCGCACCGTTGCACCGCAGAGACAGGTTTGGCTTGTGCCTGATGGGTTGACCTTAATCAAAGTGCGACCGGCACTTTCAGCCTTGTACGCAATCTTGGAGAAGAAGGAAGCCCATCCGACATCATGTACAGACTTGGCGAGCATTCCGCTCGCCAAGCCTTTGACATTCCAATCTTCGATGGCAATTGTTCCGAAATTCCGTATCAGCTTGAAAGACTGTTTGTGCTGGAACTCATTTCGCAACCGCTGTATCCGACTGTGAATATTTTGGAGTGCAAGGATTGCTTTACGCCTTCGATGTGAACGTTTGTTGACGCTCCGTGCGACCTTGCGTTGCGCTCTGCGAACACGTTTTTGCGCTACACGATACCAGCGCGGATTCGGGATGGACTCTCCGTGGGAGAGAACTGCGAATGAGTCCAGACCAACATCTATTCCGACGGCATTATCCAACGGAGGAAGCGGCTTCTTCGCGCACTCCACGGAGAAGCAGGCATACCACGCTTTCCCTTCACGCTTCACGGAGACGGTCTTGATTTCGCCGACGATGGGGCGGTGCAATAGGATCTTGATTTCAGCGATGCCTTGCACGCGGAGATGCGTCTTACGCTGCTCTGGTTTGAGAAGCCTGTTGCCGTCACCGTGGCTTGGAAAAGTGATGCTGTCGTACCGACGTGAAGATTTAAATCTCGGGAACCCCGGCTTCTCTCCGTGTTTTATTCGCCGAAAGAAAGCCTGAAACGCTTTATCCAAACGCTTTAGAACGTCCTGGGCACAGTGATAGTTTGGAAGTGCAAGGTTGCCAGCGTCTCGAATCTCTTTCAACTGGTTCGCCTGCGTGTAGTAATTGAGTGCTTCCCCGTGGGTACGATATGCATCTCGACGTTCTTGGAGCGCGGCGTTATACAACCGGCACGCTTCGGACAACTGCATCCTCAGCATCTCTTGCTGGGTTGCTGCGGGATACAGCCGATATTTGAACGTCTTTCGCATCAGCGTCCTTTTTGATTCTCCATGTACTTCTTGACGGTTGATTCTGATACGTGGCCGACTGTGCCCGCGTAATATGAGCGCGACCACAGTGTAGGGAGCCTGGATTTCAAGTGCGGAAACTCTTCTCGAAGAATACGAGATGACGCACCTTTGAGCCTATTCACTATCTCCGCTACACACCGCGTCGGGTCCGATGATACGAAGAGATGCACATGGTCCGGCATCACTTCCATCACTTCGATGAGCACGCCGTATTGTGCTGCCGTCGCGAACAACACGTTCTTGAGCCTTGCCTCAACATCACCGACAAGAACCTTGCGTCTATATTTCGGGCACCAGACGATGTGATACTTGAGGCTGAATACTGCTCCAGCGTTCTGGCTGTACCTACGGTCCGTCGCTCCGATTAGCATGTTATGAGTCTGCCAGATAACTATTCTTGTGTCAGGATGCTTGTCAGGTACACGGGCTTACCTGTCGCCTGAAGGCCACAGTCCGCGCCCGGTTTCTTATCGACACCGTAGATGCTTGCCAAATCCGAGTTGCCAACCACGATGGTGTAGTTCACGGGTGTTTTTTCAAGAAATGGCTTTACCGATTTCCAACCGTCAGCATCCATCGCGACGCCAACAACGGAGAGCCCCCGGTCCTTGTACTTCTTCTGGAACTCCATGTACCAAGGAATTTCGACCTTGCACCCCGTGCACCAGGTGGCCCAGAAATCGAGCAGCACCACCCTGTCTTTGTAACCGGAAAGTCTGATCGAGGCACCTTTAGGATTGGCAAGGGCAAAGTCGGGCGCGGTCTTCCGCAGATTGGCGGGCGTGATATCCATCGGTTTTCTTGCGGGCCGTGCCGGCGCCGTGGCCACCAACCCTGTTAGCAATGCGACTCCTGCGAACACGCGACGCCGCATCGGTAGTGGCCTCCTTCGCCGCGCCTCACGCACGCGAACGGTGACGTAAAATCGCGGATCTGCTCGTTCTCACGATTAACGCGCCACAGACACTTGCGATCAAACCGGAAAGGTTGATGAATAGTAGTGGCAGCAAGAAGCGATTCTGATCCAGACCATGGCTGGTGATCCACACCACAGAACTTGCTGCGTACAGTGCGCCGGAGACGAGGCCCAGCGTCATCGCAGCGACGATCTCCCTGCCCTTGGCTACCACCGCTACGATACAACCGACCGATATCGACAGCATGAGTCGCACCACGTCGAACCCGTATGTTATCCAGAGCACGTAAGACTCGTAATGCGCGGTGGAGTACGGCCGTTGCGCGCGCAAAACTGCTATTACCACCGCCCCCGGCAAACGAATGCCAAGCCGCAGCAGCAAAAATCCCACGAGAACCGCAGCCAGCAGCTGCTGCGGTGCGACACGGAAGGCGGAGCCGATGAGCGGAGCGATTGTTTTCACGCTCTGTCGCCAATACCAACGGGACGCGGATGGCACTCCCGCTTTCATCGCGAGCTCGGAGAATTCCTCCAGGAGGTCTCCGGGAATCGATTCTGCCTGTTCATAGGGAGTGAACAGGTCGATGAGCCACGCGGCAATGCGCGGCGGGTGGACGACCGACGCTCGGAGCATTATGAGTAGCTCCCGACAACAGACAGCCCTTCGGTCATGCTTTGCAGTGCACGGTGTGTACGATTCACTGCCGACACTCCTTTCGCCGTCACACGGAAGAAGCGCTTCGAACGTCCGCCCCGCTCCGGCGTGGGATCGCCCAATCGGGATTTCACGTAACCCTTCGCTTCGAGTCGATCGAGCGTGGCGTAAATGGCGCCGATCGATACCTCACGGTTGATGCGGCTCTGGATCTCCCGCCTAACCGTGACCCCATACGCCTGATCGTCGAGACGCAGCAGTGCTAAGACGACAATATGTTCAAATTCGCCAAGGTAGTTGCGGCTCAGCATTAGATATACAATATAGAGGAAATATGGTTTGGTCAAGCAAGTTGCGGCGCTCTCGGACAATTATTCATGCAGACGAAACAGACTGTGCCCACACGACGTCTTACCCAGAATATCGCGTGCGCGCTGAGGAGCCGGTGCGAAATGACGCCTGGGGTGGAGGTTCGGGTTAGAATGGAACGCTAAACGCGGTGCTATGGACACATTACGCGAGGCCGGGAAGCTTTTGATAGTGCTGGGAATTGTGCTGGCTGGCGTGGGGGCGCTGCTGGTGCTTGCTGGGAAGCTGCCGTTCAGGCCGGGGCGTTTGCCGGGCGATATTGTTTATCAGGATCGGAATGGAAGTTTTTATTTTCCGGTGGTGACTTGCATTCTGCTCAGCGTGATTTTGAGCTTGCTGATGTGGGTGGTGCATCATTTCCGCAGATAGAGCCATGAGCCAATCTTCGCTTTTCAACTTGATGCCGGAGCGGCGGACCTGGAAGGTCAGCGAGCTGACGGCGCGCATTCGCGAGCTGCTGGAATCGGCGCTGCCCGAAGTATGGGTCGAAGGCGAAGTCTCGAATTGCCACATGGCGCAGTCCGGGCATTGTTATTTCACTTTAAAGGATGCGAAGTCCCAGATTCGCTGCGTTTGTTTTCGCGACCAGATGCGCGGAATGAAGTTCAAGCCGGAGGATGGGCTGCACATCACGGTGCGCGGGGCGCTGAGCGTGTACGACGCGCGCGGCGAATATCAGATCTACGTGACCTTGATCGAGCCGGTGGGACTGGGCGCGTTGCAACTGGCGTTCGAGCAGTTGAAGAAGAAGCTGGAACTGGAAGGATTATTTGCCGCGGCGCGCAAGAAGCCGCTGCCCGTGCTGCCGCGCTGCATCGGAGTGGTGACGTCGCCGACCGGCGCGGCCATACGCGACATTTTGCGCGTGCTGAAACGCAGATTTCCCAACGCTCAAGTGACTTTGTATCCGGTGAAGGTACAGGGTGCGGGCGCGGCGGCGGAAATTGTGGAGGCGCTGCTTCATTTCAACCAGACGAAAACAGTGGACGTGTTGATTCTGACGCGCGGCGGCGGCTCGCTCGAAGACTTGTGGGCGTTCAATGAGGAAATTGTGGCGCGGGCGATTTTCGCGTCGCGGATTCCAGTGATTACCGGCGTGGGGCACGAGACGGATTTCACGATTGCGGATTTTGTAGCGGATTTGCGCGCGCCTACTCCTTCGGCGGCAGCGGAAATCGTGGTGAAGTCGCGCGAAGAATTCGAGCGGCACATCGCTGAATATCGACGGCAAATCGCGCATCACGTGCGCTACCGGCTTTCGCAGTGGCGGCATCGCGTGCGGGATCTGCAGACGCATCGCGGATTCCGGCAGCTGGAATTGGTGTTGCGCAACCGGCGGCAACAGCTGGATGAAATGGCTAATTCGCTGGCAATTGGTTTACGGCTGCGCCTGGCGATGGCGCGGCAGCGATGGAGCGAAGCGAACGCGCATATTGCGTCGTTTGATCTTCGCGGGCGTGCAGGGGTGCTGGCGCGGCGGATCGAGCAGCAGCGTACTTTGCTTCGGGCTGCGCTGGAGCGGTTGGTGGCGCGGAAGCGGCGCGGATTTGCGACGGCGCAAGTGCGCTTCGCAGCGCTCGATTGGCGCGCGCGTGTGGGATATTTGCGGCGGCGATGGGAGCGAGATTCCGCCGACCTGCAGGTTCGAATTGATCGTTTGCTGATCGCGAAGCGGCGAATGCTCCAAGCCGCCGCGCTGACGCTTGCTGAGCGAAGCCCACTAAAGATTTTGGAACGTGGTTACGCGATTGCGTACGATGCCTCGGGAAAAGTGCTGCGTTCGCCCGATCAGGTGGCGCTCGGCGAAGATATATCAGTCCGGCTGGCGCGTGGTGAAGTGGGCGCTACTGTGCGCAGTAAGGAAAAATCCGAAGCCTGACGCTTCGCGACGTTTTGCGATGCGCGAGTCGCGGTTCTGAATCGCTCACCCTGGTGATCGTTCGATTCTTCGCAGCATCTGCTCGTAGGGAATCGGTGCTTCGCCGGATGCTTTGGCAGAATCGTACGCCCGAATTGCGTCGAGTTCCTCCGCACCAGCGGTCGGCCCATTGATCTGCGCGGCGCTTAGAGCGTCGCCCATCTTCTTGCCTTTGGCGTTGCGCGGAATTCGCGTTTTCTTGATACGTTATTCCTCATCGGCGGCGCTGCCGGAAACCTTTAGGACGGCTAGAAAAGCTTCCTGGGGGATGTCCACGCGGCCGACGCGTTTCATGCGCTTCTTGCCTTCTTTTTGTTTTTCGAGGAGCTTGCGTTTGCGGGAAATGTCACCGCCGTAGCATTTGGCGATCACGTTCTTGCGGATGGGGCTAATCGTTTCGCGGGCGATGACCCGGCTGCCGATGGCGGCCTGTATGGCGATTTCGAACATCTGGCGCGGGATAAGTTTGCGGAGCCGCGAGACTAAATCACGCCCGCGTTCGTAGGATTGATCGCGGTGGCAGATCACCGTGAGCGCGTCCACCGGCTCGCCGCCCACCAGCACGTCGAGTTTCACAAGATCCGATTCGTGATAGCCGGACAAATGGTAATCGAGCGAAGCGTAGCCGCGCGAAACGCTTTTCAGCCGGTCGTAAAAATCCAGAACGATTTCGTTCAGCGGCATTTCGTAAGTGAGCATGATGCGCGTGGGTGAGAGATATTCAAATTTCTTCTGCGTGCCGCGTTTTTCTTCGCACAATTGCAGCACCCCGCCGACCGATTCTTCGGAAGTGATGATCATGGCAGTGAGCATGGGCTCTTCGATTTTCTGAATCGAAGCGGGCGGCGGAAATTTGGTGGGGTTATCCACTTCCATCACTTCGTTCGCGGTGGTGGTGATACGGTACTGCACGCTGGGCGCGGTGGTGATCAGTCCGATATTGAATTCCCGCTCCAGGCGTTCCTGCACGATTTCCATGTGCAGCAAGCCGAGAAAGCCGCAGCGAAAGCCGAAGCCCAGCGCGACGGAATTTTCCGGCTCGTAGAAGAAAGCCGCATCATTGAGCTGCAATTTCCCCAGCGCATCGCGCAGCATCTCGTAGTCGCTCGCGTTCACCGGGAAAAGTCCGGCGAAAACCATCGGCTTGATCGCTTCAAATCCCGGCAAAGGGGGCGCAGGATGGCCGTCTTCGACGACAGTGTCACCTACCCGCGCATCAGCCACGCGTTTGATATTGGCGATGATGAAGCCGACGTCTCCGGCGGCGAGTTCCTGCAACACGACCGGCTTGGGCGTAAGCACGCCGAGGTTTTCCACTTCGTACACTTCATTGCTTGACGTAAGGCGAATTTTCATCTGCGGCGTCAGACGGCCTTCCATCACGCGCACTAGCACCACTGCGCCGCGGTAGGAATCGAACCACGAATCGAAAATCAGTGCGCGCAAAGGAGCGTCGGAGGAACCTTGCGGCGCAGGGACCAGGCGCACGATCGCTTCCAGGACTTCTTCCACGCCCAAGCCGCTTTTCGCGCTGATCGGCAGAGCTTCGTCGGCCGAAATCGCCAGAACGTTCTCGATTTGTTCCTTGGCGAAATCGATGCGCGCGGCCGGCAGGTCAATTTTATTGATCACCGGGAGAATGGTGAGGTTGTGGCGCGAGGCGAGAAACGCGTTCGCGACCGTCTGCGCTTCGACGCCCTGGCTTGCATCCACCACCAGCAACGCGCCCTCGCATGCGGAAAGCGCGCGGGAAACTTCGTAGGAAAAATCCACATGGCCGGGCGTGTCAATCAGGTTCAGGCGGTATTCGTGGCCGTCGCGCGCGTTGTAATGCAGGCGAATGCTCTTGGCTTTGATGGTGATGCCACGTTCGCGTTCCAGGTCCATGGAATCGAGTACCTGCGAATGCATTTCGCGCTGGGTGAGCGCGCCGGTGAGCTCCAGCAGGCGGTCGGCCAGCGTGGATTTGCCGTGGTCGATGTGCGCAATGATGCAGAAATTGCGGATGTACTGGGGATCCATGGCTCTCTGTGCGAATGCGCGGCGCAGGCGGGAGCGAAGCTCGCTCTGCGCGCGGGCGTCGCGCCTTTCAAACCATCGAGTTTGCCACAGAACATGGGGAAACGCGAAACGCGCGAGTGGAAAGTTGAGAGTCGAAAGTCGACCACGTGGCCCGGAGTCAGCGCCCCCTTGGTGTCCTAGCACCTTCGCCGCTAGTCTCGGATTGCCTGTAGAAAGCTGATATCGTAGGCTGTAGCCGGTTTGGCGGCTGCGCGACCTTAGCATTCGAGTCAACAGAACGGCTGCAACATGGCCGGGGCGGGAGACTTGCGGTTGAATCTGCAGATGCCATCACACTTCAATTCCTCCGAGTTCCACTACACGCGCGCGGCGGAAGCTGCTCATTGAATACTACGGCCCAGATCGTCGTCGTACAAAAAAGGTCCAGAGCGCTGAGGATTCTCGGCTACGCGCTGGCCACCGCCTGCCTGATTTGGGTGCTGCACGATTTTCATTTGATGCAATGGCTACGCGAACTCTCGCGCGTGGATTGGAAGTGGGTGGCGATCGGGATGGGATTCGACGTGCTGAGCTACGGCGTGCAGGCGTTGCGCTGGAAATGGCTGCTCAGCCCGTTTGGCAAAGTGAAGCTGACGCACACGATCCGCGCGGTGTACGCGGGGCTGTTCGCCAATCTGGTGTTTCCACTGCGGCCGGGCGAATTGTTGCGCAGCTATATCGTGTCGGATGCCGAAGATATCAGGCTGGGGCGGGTGCTGGGTTCGGTGGGCGTCGAGCGGCTGGTAGATCTGGTGATTGCGACGGCGTCGCTAGCGGTAGTTTCGCTGCTGGTGGATTTGCCGCAGCGATTCCGCAAGGTGGCCGATACGCTGGGAATCATCACGCTGGTGTTGCTCGCGATCGTAGTGATAATTATTTACTACTTGGAAGTGAAACTTTCGCAGGATCCGGAGTACTACACCGGACGGCGCATGCCAGGAAAATTAATGCGCGCGCTGCTGGGATTGCACGCTATGGGAACAGCGCCGACTTTTTACGCGGCAGTGTTCGCGTCGTTGCTCATGCCGGCCTGCCAAGTGCTGGGGCTTTGGGCGATGATGAAGGCTTATAACTTGCAGCTGCCGTTTCTGGCCGCGATCGTGGTGCTATTGATCATAAATCTGGGCGTATCGTTGCCGAATGCCCCGGCCAACTTCGGCTCTTACCAGCTTTTTTGCGTCTTAGGATTGAGTGTTTTTAACGTGGAAACGCCTACAGCCAAGGGTTTTTCGTTTTTCGCGTTCCTGGCGCTGACGATTCCGTTTATCTTCCTCGGTTTTGTGGGCCTGGTCCGCAGCGGGTTATCGCTGAAATCTATGCGCGAGAAGGTGAAGGAATTACCCAACCAGGCGCGCGTGGGTGCGCGGGCGTAAGAATACGGCGGTATCCAGACCGCGCAGCAGCCGGATATTCTCATTTTGCGAATCTTCCAACCGTCCTCTCCCAATCTGCAGTCTTTTGTGGTGCTTCTGAGCACGCTGGGTTGAATTCATTTTGAGGGCGGCTTGGCGTCCGGTATATAGTGGATGTTCGACCCGCGCGAAAAAATCGGGACCCGCGATGATCTCGCGGAATAACTCGCGGGCGGACTTCCCCAGCAAGCCCGCAAAACCCGAGGAACGCGCGTTTTCCCATGGCCCAGGACATCAACAAACATCTCGACCGGGCGCGCAAGAGCTTGGAAAAGAACAAGCTTCGCGAAGCCGTCAGCGAATACCAGGCGGTGCTCGAAGAAGCTCCTGCGCATCAGGAAGCGCTGCAGGCGCTGGCGGACATTTACACCCGCCTGAACGAGCCGCAGCTCGCCGCCGAATATTACGGCATTCAATTCGATCGCCTGGTCGAAAGCGGCGACGGCGCCAAGGCCTCCGCGGTTTTCATTCGTTTTCTGCGCACGTTTCCGCAGCCTGCTGACCGTTTGATGCGTTTCGCCACCCTGCTGCAGAAACAGAACCGTACTTCGGAAGCCATCGAACAATTCGGCAATGCCGCGGAACTGTACGTCAAAGAACAGCGTGGCATCGAAGCCCTGGCCTGTTACGAGAGCATGGCGGTGCTGGACCCGGAAAACCCGCAGCGGCATATCGTGCTGGGCGAAATGGCGGAGAAGTTGCGGCACGCGGATATGGCGGCGCGCAGTTACGTGCGCGCGGGGCAATTGACCCTGTCGGTGGGCGCGCTGGACGCGGCGCTGGAATATTTCGGCCGGGCGCACGTACTAGCGCCGCAGGACCGGGCGGGCGCGCTGCTGTTTGGCGAAGCAAAACTGCGCAAGGGCGATGCCGAGGGCGGCGTGATGTTGCTCGAGCCTTTTGCCGCCACCGAGCGCGATGGCGCGTTCCTGGCGCTTTACGGCGAAGCGTTGCTGCGCACCGGGCGTCTGGACGCCGCGAAGGACGTCTTCCAGTCGTATTACGCGCAGAAGCCGGAGGGCTTCGTAAAATTATTCGAGCTGGCGGCCGCGTACATTCGCGCGGGGCAGGATCCCAAAGCCGCCGCGCTGCTGGTGCAGACCAAAGAAATCATGCGCGCTGTGCGCAAGGAAGTGGAGCTGTCAGCCAACCTGGACCGGCTAGCGACCAGTTTTCCGCATTCGCTGGCGCTGGCGGAAGTGGTAGCCAAGCTTTACGAAGAACTGAACCGCGAGACGAAATATTTCGATTCGCTGGTGAAGTTGTTCGATCTGTATCTGGTCGCGGGCCGGCTAAAGGAAGCCTGTGAATCGCTCGATCGTCTGGTGGATATTGACCCGTACGATTACCGGAATCACGAGCGCATCGCGAAGCTGGAAGGCAAAGCTGATCCCGGTTTCCTGCAGAATATTTTAGCGCGCGCGGCGAAAGCGGCGACGGTATCAACGCGCACCGACGGTTTTACGGGCGCGGGGCGCGAGCCTTCGGAAAACGCGCCGGGCGTGCCCGAAGAAGTGCGCGCGCAGCAGGCGCTGGAAGATCTGGTGGTGCAGGTAGAAATTTTCTTGCAGTATTCGTTGCAGAGCAAGGCGGTGGAACGGCTGGAGCGCATCGCGGAACTTTTTCCCGGCGAAGAGGATAAGAACGAGCGGCTGCGCGCGTTGTACGAACGCGCGAACTGGTGGCCGAAGGGCGGCGCCCGCAAGCCGCCGGCGCGGGCCGCGGCTCCCGCGCCCGCGGTGGTAGAAGCTCCTCCACCGTTGCAGCCGGCGCAACAACTGGAAGCTTACGGAACGGCGTCTGCGCCGACAGCGGCGGAAACGCACCGAGACCTGGCGGCCATCGCGGAAATCAATCGCTTGATGTACCGGCAGCCAACGCCGCGCGAGGTGTTGCTGACGACCGCAGCGGAAATCGGCAAGCATTTGCGCGTCAGCCGTTGTCTGGTTGCGGTGGGCGCTCCCGGTGAAGGCGCGCAAGCGACTGCGGAATATGCCGCGCCGGGATTCGCCGCAGTCGGTCCGCAAAAAATTTCCAGCATCGTAGGGATGGTGACGCAAGTGACGCCCGATTCCATGGGCGGAGTGGAATTGCAGGCGGCCCGCTTGCCGTCCTTGCGCGAATTGGGACTGGAATCGGCGCTCGGCGTGATGCTGACCGACAAGGAAACGCAAGCCCCTTCCGGCGCGCTGTTGATCGGCGACGCGCGCGGCCGAATGTGGAAACCGAATGAAAGTTATTTTCTGCAGGCGGTAGGCGACCAGCTGGTGATGTCCGTAAATCACACGCGACTGCGTTCGCTGGTTCGTTCGCTGGCGGTTGCCGATGAAAAGACCGGTCTGCTGAACCGCGGAGCTTATATTGATTGCCTGCTGGTGGAATCCAACCGTGCGCGCGCACAAAACACCGCGATTTCACTGATCGTGGTGCACGTAGACCGCGGCGGCGAGCTGCTGCGCCAGCACGGAGACGCCGCAGTGGATCATTACATCGAGCAACTAGCCCGCGCGCTTTCCTCCGCGATTCGCCAGACGGATGTGGCTGTGAAATATACTGCCTGGTCGCTGGCGTTTATTCTGCCCGACACTTCGCTCGACCATGCGCGCGCGCTGGGAGAAAAATTGCGGTCGCTGGCGGCGTCGGCGCGGCCGTCGTGGGGTACGCCGGATTTGACGATCAGCGCCGTGGTGGCGGAAGCCTCTTCGCGCCCCGGCGACGAAACCGAAGATCGCGTCACCGAATGGATCAATCGCGCCGAAGCGGGCCTCGACGACGCGCGGCAACGCGGCGGCGACACCCTCGTAGCGCTTTCCACACCCTAATCCTGAATCATCCCGAGGACAAATGTTCATCACTGATGCTGTGATTTTGCACGGAGCACGCACGCCGATGGCCCGCTACATGGGCGCGTTCGATTCGACAACGGCGATTGACCTGGGCGCAGCCGCCAGCAAGGAAGCGATTCGCCGCGCCGGTGCCGAACCTGCGGATTTCGACCACGTGGTTTTCGGCAACGTGATGCAGACCAGCGCCGACGCGCTCTACGGCGCGCGCCACGTGGGCCTGAAGGCCGGATTGCCGATTGAAACGCCGGCAGTCACGGTGAATCGTCTGTGCGGCTCCGGCATGGAATCCATTACCCAAGCGGCGCAACGGATTCTGCTGGGCGAAGCGCGCGTGGTTCTCGCCGGCGGAATGGAAAATATGTCGCAGGCTCCGCACGTGATTCGCGGGGCGCGCGCGGGCTTTCGGCTGGGCGAAGGCAAGCTGGAAGACTCGCTGATGTCCGGGCTTTTCGATACGTACTGCGGCTTCAGCATGTCTGAGACGGCGGAAAATCTGGCGGCTGAACAGGGAATTACGCGCCGCGCGTCCGATGAATACGCGCTGCGCAGCCAGCGGGCCGCGGAGGCTGCATTCCGCGCGGGGCATTTCAAAGAAGAAATTGTGCCGGTGGAAGTGAAGCAGGGAAAGAAGACGACAATGGTGATGGAGGACGATCACCGTCGCCCGGAAACGACGATCGAAGTGCTGGAATCGCTGCAGCCGGCGTTTCGCAAAGACGGCATCGTGACCGCCGGAAATGCCAGCGGAATTGTGGACGGCGCCGCGGCTGTGGTAGTGACGCACGCGAAGATTGCGAAAGAACGCGGCTGGAAACCATTGGGCCGTATCGTCGGCTGGGCGACGGCGGGCGTGCCGCCGCCAGTCATGGGAATCGGCCCGGTGCCGGCGATCCAGAAAGCGCTAGCGCTGGCGGGCCTGAAACTCGAACAAATGGATTTGGTGGAAGTAAACGAAGCATTCGCGGCGCAATATCTGGCGGTGGAAAAAAAGCTGGGACTGAATCGCGACAAGACCAATGTGAATGGCGGCGCGATCGCTCTGGGGCATCCTCTGGCAGCCACCGGAACGCGGCTGGTGCTGAGTTTGCTGATGGAATTGCGCCGACGCGGCGCGCGCTATGGCGTCGCCAGCGCGTGCATCGGCGGCGGGCAGGGAATTGCGGTGATTCTCGAATCGGTTTCTTAAGCGCGCCTGCATAACGCGGCAAACCACGGCCGATTCGGGTACCATACCAGTGTTAAAATCCGGAAACTTACAGCAAGGAAGATATGGCCTACGATAATTTACTGTTCGAGGTGAGCGACAAGATCGCGCGCATCACCTTTAACCGTCCGAATGTATTGAACGCACTGAACCGCAAGACCATGGACGAGCTGGGCGATTGCCTGAAGAAAATGCGCGCGGACGACGACGTCCGCGTGCTGATTCTCACTGGCGCGGGCGAGAAAGCGTTCATCGCCGGCGCGGACATCAACGAACTTTCGCAGCAGACTCCGGTGAACGGCCGGGAATTTACTTTGTACGGCCAGGAAATTATTCATCGCCTCGAGACCTTGGGGAAACCCGCGATCGCGGCGATCAATGGATTCGCGCTGGGCGGCGGATGCGAAGTCGCGCTGGCCTGCACGCTGCGAGTCGCCAGCCGTAACGCAAAGCTGGGGCAGCCGGAAGTGAAGCTGGGAATTATTCCCGGTTACGGCGGCTCGCAGCGGCTGCCGCGCTTGTGCGGCAAAGGCGTGGCTCATGAATTGATCCTGACGGGCGAAATGATTTCGGCCGAAGAGGCTTGGCGCGTCGGGCTGGTGAATCGCGTGGTGGAACCCGGAGAATTGCTGGCGACGGCGGAGGCCATCGCCAAGAAAATCATCGCGAACGCACCGCTGGCCGTGAAGTACGCCATGGAGGCCGTGGAGCGCGGAATGGAAATGCCGCAGGAAGAAGGCTTGTATCTGGAGGCCACGCTTTTCGGATTGTGTTGTGCGACGCAGGATATGCGCGAAGGCACGCGCGCGTTTCTGGAGAAGCGGCCGCCGAAATTCGAGGGGCGGTGAAGAATGGCGGAAAAGTTGAAGCCGGCGAATGTGCGGGGTGTTTTGAACGCGGCAGGGCTGCGAATCGGCCTGGTCGCAAGCCAGTTCAATAACTTTATTACGGACCGACTGCTGGCCGGGGCACTCGATGCGCTGCAGCAAGCTGGTGCCACAGAAGAGCAGATTCAGATCGTGCGCGTGCCCGGATCGTTTGAGCTTCCCATCGTTGCGAAAAAACTGGCGGCGAGCGGCCGCTTCGATTCCATCATTTGTATTGGTTGCGTTTTGCGCGGCGAGACATCTCACTACGACGTGGTGGTGTCTGAAACTGCGCGCGGCATTCAGCTCGCGCAACTCGATACCGGTGTGCCGCTTATTTTTTGCGTACTGACTTGCGACACTTTGGAACAGGCCATTGATCGTGCCGGGCTGAAATCCGGTAATAAGGGTTATGAGGCAGGTCTCGCGGCTGTGGAAATGGCGCAGCTGGTGCGCAAGATCGCTGGCAATTCCGGCGCAGCGTCCGGCGGCGGTTCGAAAATCGCGTCGCGTCGCGGGCGGCGCCGTTAGCATGACGCTGCGCCGCAAATCACGCGAGTTCGCGCTGCAAATGCTTTTCGAGTGGGACATGACTCGGCGCAAGCCGTCCCTGGTGGAGCAAAATTTCTGGAAGCAGGCGCGCGCTGCCGATTCCACTCGCAAATTTGCCAATCAATTGTTCGAAGGCGCCGTTGCCGCCGCGGACGCCAGCGACAAAGCAGTCGAAAAGCTTTCCGAAAACTGGAAACTCGAGCGCCTGGCGGCGGTGGACCGCAGCATCCTGCGCCTGGCGATTTACGAATTGCGCTTCGGCACCGCCCCGGTGAAGGTGGTGATAGACGAAGCTTTGGAGCTCGCGAAGAAATTTTCCTCGGCGGATTCTCCGGCGTTCTTGAACGGCGTTCTGGATGCCGCGAGCAAGAGCGTCGAGGAACCGCGTCCGGCAAAGAAGTGATCAACTAACTACGCTTCAATGTGACCTTCGAAGATCCGCACTGCCGAGCCGCTGACTTTCGGCGTGAGTTTTCCCTTGTCAGCCGCCACGTCCACCAGAATCTCGCTGGGGCGGCCCATTTCCACGCCTTGCGTGATTTGCAATTGTTCGCCGGCTTTTAATTGGCCGTGATGCACCAGGTACGCGCCAAGCGAGCCGCCCGCTGAACCCGTCGCAGGATCTTCGATCGTTCCCCAGGGAACCATGCCGCGCGCGTAGGCGCGTCCGCGGCCGCCGACCGCAAAGCAATACGCCATAGTGCCGTGCGGCGAAACCAGGTGTGCCAGAGCCGGCATATTCATCTGAATTTTCACGAGCACCGTGCGGCGGCTCACCGGAACCATCAGGTTGGAAATTCCCGTGGAAGCAAATTCGATCGGCAGCGACGGCGCCAGGTCGCTGGGTTTCAGGCCGAGCGCCGCAGCGAGCGTGGCGCGCGAGAATGTTGCACGCGTGAAACGCGCCGGCCGTTGCGTCATGGTGACGCGCACGGGCCGCCCGTTGTGAAAAGCCAACTCTACGGGAAGAATTCCGGCGCCGGTCTGCTGCAGAATGTGCACGCTGCCTTCGGAGGCGGGGACGACGCCGAGTTCAGCGAGCAAAAACCACGCGCCGATTACCGGATGACCGGCGAGTGGCAGTTCGCGCGTAGTGGTGAAAATGCGCAGACGCGCGAGCGCGCGATTATTCGTGGGCCTCTGGATAAAAACAGTTTCCGAAAGATTCAGCTCGCGCGCGATGGCCTGCATTTTCGCGGTGGGAATACCGTCGCCATCGGTGACGACCGCCAGCGGATTGCCTGCGAAGCGCTTGGTGGTGAAAACATCGAGCGTGTAGAGTCGGCGATTCATTTGATTCCACTTTCTGGCTCGGCCCGGCGGCGGGCGCGTACGCGAGATGAATGATAACGCTTTCCGCCGCTGCGTTCCGGAAATAAACCGTGGCCGCTCTGCGCGGCGGGCAGCGATTCAGTGAAGAATGAAAAATTGTTTCGCTCTAGAGGCGTTGCAGTTCGACACGGGTGCGTTCATTGCGAACGTTCCCCGTGTTCAGAGTTGTTTTCGGTTCGATCAACACCACGTGAACTTCTTCCTCCGCCACGGGCATGTGCTCGACGCCCTTGGGGACGATGATGAATTCACCCGGCAGCACGGTAACGTCGCGGTCGCGAAAACGCATGCGCAGACGGCCTTGGACGACCAGAAACATTTCATCTTCGTTGTCGTGATGGTGCCAAACGAATTCGCCGGTGAATTTTACGATCTTGACGTAGGTATCGTTCAGCTCGCCGATGATCGTGGGGCTCCAGTATTCGTTTACGCGGGACAGTTTGTCGTTCAGATTTACTGATTCCATCGCCATTCTCCTTTTTGCATTTGCAGCGGGCCACCGCCCCGGAAAGCCCGTTACGTGTGGATCACATTTTTTGCACGAGCGCTACGACGGTGTCGAGAACTCGCTTCGTCGTTTCCGGGCGCGTGGTCTCGGAATAAATCCGCAGCATGTTTTCGGTGCCGGAAGCGCGCAGCATCAGCCACCCGATGTCGTCCAGATACACTTTTATGCCGTCGAGGTTTTCGCGGCGGGTGATGGGCCAATCGAGCAGGCGTTGGAATTGCGCGGCGGAAAAATGAAAGATGGCATTTTCCTTCTGGCCGTTTTTCACGTGCAGGTCCACGCGGCCGTAGTGGTGTTCGCCGAATTCCGCGTGCAGCAGCGCCACCAGTTCGCCGAGGCTTTTGCCGTGCCAGGCCATCACTTCGGCCAGGAGCAGCGCGTTGACGGTGGCGTCGCGCTCCGGCAGGTGCAGCTTGGTGCCAATGCCGCCGCTTTCTTCGCCGCCCAGCAGGATGTCGCATTCCAACATACGATCGCAGATATATTTGAAGCCGACGGGAGTTTCCCAGACCTGGCGGCCGAATTTCGCTGCGATCTTGTCGATCATTTTGGTGGTGGAAAAAGTCTTGGCCACCGCGCCCTCGAGTTTGCGCGTGCCGGCGAGGTGCCACAGCAGGATTGCGAAGATCTGGTGCGGGTTGATGAATGCGCCGTCGCGATCCACTGCGCCGATGCGGTCGGCGTCACCATCGAGCGCGAAGCCGGCGTCGAATTTGCCGCGCACCACAGCTCTTTGCAGCGCGGCGATGTGCGGCTCGATCGGTTCGGGATTTACGCCGCCGAAAAGCGGATCGCGCGAGCCGCGGATTTCCTCGCAGGCGATTTCGTGGCGGCGAAAAAGATCACGCAGCAGGCCGCGCCCGGCGCCATGCATGGGATCGATGACGAAGCTGAATTTCGCGGCGCGCAGCCGATCCCAATCCACCAGCGCGTCCAGCGTTTCCAGATACGGCGCCCGCAGGTCGAGCGAATGGATCAGATCTTTTCGCGGCGCAAGAGCCGGAACGCCGTCGCGCAAAACTTTCGCAAGCTCAGTCTCAATCTGCGCGACGATCGCGGGCGATGCGGAGCTGCCGTAGCTCGCTTTGTATTTCACGCCATTCCAGTGAAAGGGATTGTGGCTCGCGGTGATCTGGATTCCGCCGGCGGCGTCGCGAAGTTTCACCAGCAGCGAGAGTGCGGGCGTGGGAGCGGCTTCCGCTGCTAGCCATACGGGGATGCCGGCAGCGGAAACTGTCTCCGCGGCGTCGCGCGCGAAACGTTCCGAGCCGAAGCGGGTGTCGTAGCCGACCAGAATGCCGGCGCCTGGTTTTTCCGCGCGCACCGCGTAACGCGCAATTGCGTGCACCACGGTCCGCACGTTCTCGAAGGTGAAATCTTCGGCGATGATGGCGCGCCAGCCGTCGGTGCCAAATTGTATGTCGCTCACGGTAAGCCAGTATAAGCGAAGGAATTTCCCGCGGGAAGCTGCGGCAGGTAATAAAGTGGTTTACACCGGGCGCCAAAATGGCGTGCGCTAAAGCAGGCGCGCGAGTTTTTGCTGCTCGAGATACTTAACGATTTTTCCTACGTCTTGTGCGCGTTCGCGCGGGCAGACAAGGATAGCGTCGTCTGTCTCCACCAGGACCAGATTATGCACGCCGACGGCGGCGACAAATTTCCCGGGCGTCCAGAAATAATTGCCGCTGGCGTCCAGTGTGAACGACGGCCCTGCGGAAACGTTTGCGCCGCGCTGCGACGCAAGCAAATCGTACACCGCGTTCCATGAGCCGATGTCGCTCCAGCCCACTTTGGCGGGGATCACCGAGACACGCGCGGTGGCGCCGGCGCTTGTGGCGGGCTCCATGATGGCGTAGTCCACAGAAATATTTTCGAGCGTGGGGTAGATGTGACGCAGCGCTGCGGCGTATTTTCGCGTGCCGATGGTTTCGGCGAGCCGCATCAGCGCGGAGTGCGTGGCGGGGAGAAAGCGCCGCAAGCATTCCAGAAATGTGGAGACGCGCCAGAAAAATATTCCCGCGTTCCAGAAATATTTTCCGGAGGCGACGTAGCGGCGCGCCATTGGCAAGGCGGGTTTTTCCGCGAAGCGGCGCACGGCTAAAGCGCGGATGCCGTGACGCCGTGCGCTGACTTTCCCGGCTTCGATGTAGCCGTAACCTGTTTCGGGGCGCGTCGGCGGAACGCCGAAAACAACCAAATTGCCGGGAGTGCGCGCCAAATCCAGCGCGGCTCGAACGAGCTGGCGATAGCGCGCAGCGTCGGCGACGCAGCTGTCCGACGGCAGGACGGTCATCAGCGCGTCCTCGTGCTCGTGCAAAAGGTGAATCGCGGCGAGAGCGATGGCGGCGGTGGTGTTCCGGCCGACAGGTTCGGCAAGAATGTGTGCGGCGGACAAGCCTCCTAGCTGGCTGCGCACGGCAGCAGCCTGTTCGATATTTGTGACCACCCAGAAATCGCGCCGCGCGAAAATCGGTTCCAGGCGCGAGACCGTTCCGCGCAGCATGGTCTCGCCGCCGGTGATATTCAGCAGCTGCTTGGGCGTGCGCGTGCGGCTGCGCGGCCAGAAACGCGTGCCTCGTCCGCCGGCGAGCAACACGGCGCATGCGGGGAGCGATTCGCGTTCGAGTTTCGTGCGCATTTTCACGGATACACCAAATGTGACATCGCGGCATCGCTGACGCCGCGAGCGGCCAGCGTGCGCGTGATGTTGTCGAAGGGCACGGGAACGTAGGCGCGGAGCAGCGATGTTCGTTCGCGCGAAGCCAAATGATACGTTCCCAGCGCCGCGGGGAAAAGCCAAGTTTGCGCAGGGGCGTATTCGACGGATTCGCTGCCGTATTGGATCGCGCCGTGGCCCTCCAGAAAAATCAGCAGGTCAAAATGTTCTGGCGAGGTAGCCGCGGCAATGCCCGCTGCGAATTCCCATTTTTCTGCGGCGAAATAGCGGCAGGCGATAAAAAATGCCTCCGTCACGCCGCCGCGCACAATCCGTGCCGGTTCGATTTTTCCGCCGCGCTGTTCGCCGAAACGCATCACCTGCAGCGCTTTTTCAATGTGCAGTTCGCGCGAACGACCCTGCGCATCGCGGCGGTTGTAGTCAAACACGCGATAAGTAAGGTCCGAATATTCCTGAACTTCGCAGAGGACCAATCCGGCGCCAATAGTGTGCGCCGTGCCGGCCGGAACAAAAATGGCTTCTCCCGCGCGCATCGGAACGTGCTGCAGGCAATCTTCCGCGGAACCATCCGCGATGGCGCGTTTGAATATTTCCGGCGTAACGTCGGGTTTCAGCCCAGCCAGCACCTCGGCACCCGTTCGCGCGTGAATCGCGTACCACATTTCCGTCTTGCCGCGTCCCCCGGCGGCCTGTTCATGGCGCGCAGCGTATTCATCGTCCGGATGAACCTGCACGGAAAGTTTTTCTTCCGCAAAAATGAACTTTACGAGCAGAGGAAACGAGCCGTCAGCTGCATTGATTTTCGTCCCGGTCCACGCGGAAGGCAAAGTGGGCCACACATCGCCGAGTTTTTGCTCGGCAAAAGGACCCGACGCGAACCGGCATTCCATACCCGTCAACCAAGCTTCGCCCAAAGGTTCAGCCAGATTGGATTTTTCGGGAAATAACGGCGCAAGAGTGCGTGCGCCCCACGGGCGTGCGCTGTAAATCGGCTCCAGCCGCGCAGGGCACAAAGCAGGGTGGGCTGAAATCACGCCGCCTTACCGAAGAAGCGCGCCAAGCGGCGCAAACCTTCGTCGATCCGCTCCATCGAGGTGGCGTACGACAAGCGCAAAAATCCGGGCGCGCCAAACGCTTCGCCAGGAGTGACCGCGACGTGTTCGCGCTCGAGCAGTTGTTTGGCGACCGCAGTAGTGTCCGGCATTTGCGGACTGAAGTGCGCCGCAACATTCGGGAACACGTAGAACGCGCCCATTGGCGGCGTGCAAGTGACTCCGGGAATTGCGCGCAGGCCCGCGAGAATGTGCTCGCGGCGCCGCGCATATTCCTCCAGCATGGCTGTCACCGAATCCATCGAGCCGCGCATGGCTGCAAGCCCGGCGTACTGAATGATCGAAGTGGGATTGGAAGTGGACTGGCTCTGCAGCTTGGCGATCGCGTCCACCAGCGGCTTCGGCGCCAGAATGTAACCGAGTCGCAAGCCCGTCATGGCGAACGTCTTCGAAAACGAGCCAGCAACGATCAAGCGATCCTTCGGTCCGGGAATACTGGCGGCGGAAAACGGCTTGGCGTCCTTGTAAACGAAGTGCGAATAACATTCGTCGGAAAGCAGCCAGATATTGTGCCGGTTGCAAAAATCCTGCAAGCGGGCGAATTCCATCGGCGGAATCACCGAGCCAGTGGGATTGTTCGGCGAATTAGCAATGACGATTTTGGTCTTCGGCGTAGTTGCTGCTTCTACTTGGGAAGCGCGCAAGATAAACGCATCATTCGGAAGCGTCTGGACGAAGACAGGCGTGCCACCGGCGTACTTCACCATATCCGGATAGCTGACCCAGTACGGAGCCCCGATAATCACTTCGTCGCCCGGATTGATCAGCGAACAAATCGCATTGAAAATCGCGTGCTTGCCGCCGACGTTCACAACGCATTCTGACGGTTGATAGGCAGATCCCAATTGCGCGGCGTGCCAATCACAAATGGCCTGGCGCAGCGGAGCAATGCCCGCCACCGGCGTGTACTTCGTGCGATTGTCCTCGAGCGCCTCTACGATGGCGCGCTTGATGGGCTCGGGCGTGGGAAAATCCGGCTCGCCGGGCCCGAAGTCCGCGACGTCAATCCCCTGCGCTTTCAGTTTCTCGGCTTCCTGCAGCACCACCATGGTCGGCGAGATGCTGATGCGATTCACACGATCCGCAAGCTGAATGGTTTTTTCCGTTTCCATATTCTTTTCCGTGGCCAGTTCCATCACACGCTCCCAGGTTGATAAGAGTCGCGAACGCGCCGCAGGGCCTGGTCCGCAGCGCGCAGCCCAACTAATAATTCTACTTGAATTTAGCGCCCAGCCGCTCCTGCACGATGGGCGGAACAAAATCCTTGATTGGGCCGCCCAGCCGCGCCAGCTCTTTCACCAGCCGCGAGCTTAGATAGCTGTACTGCTCCGCCGGCAGCATGAAAACCGTTTCGATGTCCGGCTCGATCTTGCGGTTCATCATGGCCATCTGCAGTTCGTATTCGTAGTCGGAGACGGCGCGGATGCCGCGCACAATCACGCCGGCTTTTTTCGCGCGCGCGTAGTCCATCAGCAACCCATCGAACACATCAATCTCCACATTCACCCACTTGAACGTCGCAGTCTCCAGCATCTCCACGCGCTCTTTTTCGGTGAACAGCGGATCCTTCTCCAGATTGTGCGCGACGGCTACAACCAGCTTGTCAAAAATATTAGACGCGCGGGTAATCAGATCCAAATGGCCATTGGTGACCGGATCAAACGAACCGGGATAAATTGCGGTGACGGGTCTGGAGGCGCTTGAATCCATTCGCTACGCGATTCTAACCTAGAAATTCCTTTGCCGCGGGCAGAAAAATCGTGGCCACGCGTCCGTCAACGCAGTAAATGGGTGTGAAATTGGACTACAAGGCGCCCCCTTCCGGGTTTTTGCGGGCTGCCAGGACGCCTTTTGCGCCCGAAGCCGGACCCGCCCTGGCTCCCTCCAGCCGTTCAGCGAGCTGAAACCGCAATTAGGGTCGGGATTTACCCCGTTCGGCCCGCAAACCTTGACGACTACGACTAAACTGGTCGTTGTTTAAGATATTGCGCTGGTTGGAGTTGTGGGTCATCACGTTGCTTGACTTTCTTTATGGGCAGGCCGTAAAATCAATATGCGACCGTATCAGTCGCATATGCATCTATGATGAAGTTATCGAAGAAAGCTGATTACGGACTGATTGCGCTCAAGCATTTGGCTATGCATGGCGGCCACGGGTCGTGCAGTGCGGGAGACATCGCGGAGCTGTACAAGATGTCCACGCCGCTGATGGCGAAAGTGCTGCAGAAACTGGCGAAGGTTGGGTTGGTGGCGGCGCGGCACGGTTCGAGCGGAGGTTACACCCTGGCGCGGGACGCTTCGCTGATCTCGGCATTGGATGTGATCAAGGCGATTGACGGGCCGCTGTTCATTACTTCCTGCGTGACTTCGCGCGGGGCGTGCGATGTGACGACTACCTGCTCGATTCGCGAGCCCTTGCGGCGAGTGAACGACAGCATTTTGGAAGTGCTCGGCAGGGTTACGATTTCGCAGATGACGGATCAGGCGCCGCTTTCGGAGATGGTCGAGTTGCGAGTATGAGGCTAAGGGCCATAGCCGAGAGCAGAGACGCAGAATTCGCAGAGAGAGTCGGAAACAGGTTTGGGGGCAGAGTTACTTGGGCTGGCGGGAACAAACACTGAACGGGGATTGAGGAGACAGAGAATGGCGATCAAGCTTCCAATTTATTTTGATAATCATGCGACCACGCAGGTGGACCCGCGCGTCGTCGAAGCGATGGTTCCGTATTTTACGGACAAGTACGGCAACGCCGCGAGCCGCAATCATGAATACGGCTGGAAGGCGGAAGAGGCCGTGGAAAATTCGCGCGCGCAAATCGCCAAGCTGATCAACGCCACGCCCAAAGAGATTGTGTTCACCAGCGGCGCCACGGAATCGACGAACCTGGCGATCAAGGGCGTCGCCGAAATGTATCGCGAGAAGGGCAATCACATTATCACGCAGGTCACCGAGCACAAGGCGACGCTGGATACCTGTAAGCGCCTGGAGAAATACGGCTACGAAGTGACCTACCTGGCCGTGCACAAGGACGGCCGCATCAGTCTGGATGAGCTGCGCAAGGCGATCACACCGAAGACGATTCTGATTTCGATCATGTACGCGAACAACGAGATCGGCGTAGTGCAGCCCATCGCGGAAATCGGCAAGATCGCGAAAGAGAAAGGCGTCTTCTTCCACGTGGATGGCGTGCAGGCCGTGGGTAAGATTCCCGTGGACGCGCAGAAGGATGGAATTGACCTCATGTCCATCTCCGCGCACAAAATTTATGGGCCGAAGGGCGTGGGCGCGCTGTACGTGCGCCGCAAGAATCCACGCGTGCAGTTGGCAGCGCAAATTGATGGTGGCGGACACGAGCGCGGCATGCGTTCCGGCACGCTCAACGTTCCGGGAATCGTCGGCCTGGGCAAGGCTTGCGAACTCTGCGGCCAGGAGATGGCGGCGGAAAGCGAGAAACTTTTCAAGCTGCGCGAACGTCTGAGAGAGTCAATTATGTCGCGGCTGGATGAGACGTTCATCAACGGCTCGATGGAGCATCGTCTGCCGCACAACATCAACATCAGCTTCGCGTACGTCGAAGGCGAATCGCTGCTGATGGGCATCAACGACATCGCGGTGTCCAGCGGCTCGGCTTGCACTTCGGCGACTTTAGAACCCAGCTACGTGCTGAAGGCCCTGGGCGTGGGCGAAGATCTGGCACACACTTCCATCCGTTTCGGCCTGGGACGCTTCAACACGGAAGAAGAAGTGGACTACGTAGCGGATCGCGTTGTGGAAACCGTATCGCGTTTGCGTGAACTTTCACCTCTGTATGAAATGGCCAAAGAGGGAGTGGACGTCAGCAAGCTGAAATGGCAGGTGGCAGCGGAATAAAAATCGTCTCAAAAGGGGGGAACGTGATCTACGAAGGCACAGTCGGCGTACATCGTACGTTCAGCGGCAACACCCCGGTATTTGACGTATTTTTCGCTCCTAACGTAGACGGCGGCGCGTGCAATTCGCGGCGCTTTCGTGACCTGGAAGAATTGGCAGGGTTCTTGGAGTTTCTGAAGTTGCGTGAAGAAGTGGTGGTACGGACGCTGGAGGAAGTTTGCGCCGGACGTTCGGCATCCATCGCGCACGTGACTTTGTCGGATCGAGTGATTGCGGAGGAAGGGCTGGATAGCAGCGTTACCATGAAGAGGAGAATCAACTAATGGCGTATAGCGATAAGGTAATCGAACATTACAACAATCCGCGCAACGTCGGCTCGCTAGACAAGGCCGATCCGAACGTGGGTACGGGTCTGGTGGGCGCGCCGGAATGCGGCGACGTGATGAAGCTGCAAATGAAAGTGAATCCGCAAACGCGCGTGATCGAAGAGGCTAAGTTCAAGACCTTCGGTTGCGGTTCGGCGATCGCGAGTTCTTCCCTGGCCACCGAATGGGTGAAGGGCAAGACCGTCGAGGAAGCGCTGGCCATCAAGAACACGGACATCGTCCGTGAACTGGCGCTGCCCCCGGTGAAGATTCACTGTTCGGTGCTGGCTGAAGACGCGATCAAAGCCGCGCTCGGCGACTGGAAGAAGAAGCAGGGTGAAGCGGACGTGAAGCCCGCAGAAGCCGCCACGGCGCACCACTAAGTAGCAATCTGTTTGCTGCTGCGCCGCGCACGGCGATTCGTGCGCGGCTTTGGACGCAAACGGGCCAACGACCATGATTCACGTATCGGAAAAAGCTGCGGTAAAAATCCGCGAGCTGCTGCAAAAAGAAGGCGTTCCGGCCGAGTCCGGCGGACTTCGCGTGGGCGTGCAGGGGGGCGGGTGTTCGGGGCTCAGCTACGCGATGCGGCTGGATACCGAGGCGCGCAACCGCGATAAGGTGTTCGAAGAAAACGGCGCGCGCATTTTCGTGGATCCCAAGAGCTATCTCTACCTTCACGACACCACGCTGGATTATCACGAGGACCTGATGAAGCAGGGCTTCGTCTTCCAGAATCCGCAGGCGGCGCGGAGTTGCGGATGCGGTAGCTCGTTTACCGCTTGAGTTGGGCAGCAGGCCGTAAGCGTTTTACGCAGAGATATTTCTCTCCTGTGCCAATCGCGCTCTTCTTCCCTCGGGGGCGCGCCCGGACGAGACCAGACCCATGAGCGTCATACGATCCCAAGATGCGCAGGCCGAGGGCATACCGGTTACCAGTTGCTGGAATTGCCGCGCGGCGGTCACGGGGGCGCATTTTTGCGCGGTTTGCGGAAAAGTGCAACCGTTGCCCGCGGGTGCCAGTTACTTTGCGTTTTTCGGATTGCCGCAGAAGCTGACCATCGAGCCAGCCTCGCTCGAAGGCCAGTTCCACATGCTCAGTTGGAAGCTGCACCCGGATAATTTCGTGCGTGCCAGCGAGTTGGAACGCAATTTGTCGCTGGAGCGCTCTTCGCAGTTGAACGATGCGTACCGCACGCTGCGCGAGCCGATCGCGCGCATCGAATATTTGCTGGAACACCTCGGGGTGCGCAAGGAAGGCACCACCAAGCAGCAGGCGCCGCCGGAACTGCTTGAGGAAGTTTTCGAGCTGAACGAATCGCTCGATGAGTTGCGCGCTGCGCGCGCTGCAGGTGGCGACGTGGCGGCCTTGCAGGTTCGGTTGGAAGCAGCGCAACAAAATTTTCAGGAAGACCTCGACGACGTGGATGCGGAACTTGCAGGGCTGGGGCGCGAGTGGGATGCCGTGGTTGATTTCGGCGGCGATGAATCGAAGAAACAGGCTTTGTTGGGGCGCATGAACGAAGTTTTGAACCGGCGTGCCTACATTCGTAATTTAGTGGCGGGCGTGCAGAAGGAACTGGGGAGCTAACGAGAAATGGGACGCGTGGTTGGAATTGATCTCGGCACCACATTCAGCCTGATCGCCTACATGGACGCGCAAACGGGCTCGCCGAAGTGTATTCCCGGGCCTTACGGCTCGACTCTGTGCCCGTCGGTTGTGAGCGTGGACCGGGACGGCAAAGTGATTGTGGGCGAGCCGGCGCGCGCGAAGCTGCTCACCCAGCCCGGACGCACCATTTATTCCGTGAAACGCCTGATGGGTCGCGGGGTCGCCGACGTGCAGGAAGAGCTGAAGATTTTTCCGTTTCGCATTGATCCCGGCAGCGACAACGTGATTCGCGTGCGCCTGGGCGACAAGAGTTTTACCGCGCCGGAGATTTCCGCGTACATTCTGCGCGAGCTGACATCCTGGGCCGAGGCGTATTTCAAGGAGCCGGTGGATCGCGCGGTCATCACCGTGCCGGCATATTTCAACGATGCGCAGCGCCAGGCCACCAAGGATGCCGGGCGCCTCGCTGGACTCGAAGTGTTGCGCCTGGTGAATGAACCGACGGCCGCTGCGCTCGCTTACGGGTTGCACAAACAGAAGCGCGGGCACGTGGCTGTATACGATTTCGGCGGCGGCACGTTCGACATTTCGCTGCTGAAGCTGATCAGCACAAATGAGGGCGACATCTATCAGGTACTCGCGACCAACGGCGATACGCACTTGGGCGGCGACGACATTGACAACACGCTGCTGGATCTGGCGCGCCGCGAAATCCGCGATAAATTCGACGGGGAGCTCGATCATCGTGGCGAAGCCATCCAGACGTTGCGCAAGAGTCTGATTCGCGCCAAGCACGAGCTTTCCTCGGCGGAAAAAACTATCGTGCGATATCCGCTGGAAGCCAAGGGCATGTACATCCGCGAAATTACGCGCGCGGAATTCGACGAGCTGATTCGTCCGATCATCGCGCGCACCATGGCGCCCGTGAAGATGGCGCTGGCCGATGCCAAGCTCGCGCCGAAAGAACTGGACGAAGTGGTGCTGGTCGGCGGCTCCACGCGCATTCCGCTGGTGCGCAAGACGGTCGGCGATTATTTTCAGCGCGCGCCGCATTGCGAACTGGATCCCGACGAAGTCGTGGCACTCGGCGCGGCCGTGCAGGCGGATATTCTCCAGACCGGCGTGAAGACAATGCTCTTGCTGGACGTGACGCCGTTGTCGCTGGGCATCGAGACCATGGGCGGCGTGATCGCTAAAATTATTCCGCGCAATTCCACGATTCCCGCGAGCGCGCAAGAGCTTTTTACTACCGGAGTCGAGAATCAGACGGCGATTGACGTCCACGTTCTGCAGGGCGAGCGCGAACTGGCGAAGGATTGCCGGTCGCTCGCGCGTTTCCAGTTGCAGACGCCGCCAGGGCCTGCGGGCCTGGCGCGTATCGAAGTGAAATTCCTGATTGACGCCAACGGCATTCTGCAAGTGGCGGCGCGCGATTTGCGCACCAACGAGCAGCACACCGTCGAGGTGCAGCCCAGCTACGGCCTTTCGGACACCGAGATTGAACGCATGCTCGAGGAATCCATCGAATTCGCCGAGCAGGATTTTGCCGAGCGCCAGGTAATCGAAGCGCGCACCGAAGCCGAGACCATCCTTGCGGCGACGGACAAGGCCCTCGCGGATCCGCGCTCGCGAGAAATTTCAGCTGCCGAGCGAAAAGCCATCACCGATTCGGAAGCGCACTTGCGCGCGGCGCTGGCGGGCAGCGATTACAAATTGATGCGCACCCGGATTGACGAGATTAACGCAGCCACGGCGCATCTGGCCGAAGTGCTGATGAATGGCGCGCTGCAAACGGCATGGGAAGGCAAGCGGCTGGACGACGTATAGACGCGCAAGCAAACAAGCGAGCGATCGGCGGGTTTGGCTCGCGATGATATTTTGGAGTTCGGCGCTCGACCGTTCTGAATTCGTGATGAGCGCGTTGAGAGAGGAGCAGCAAAGCATGGGCGGCAAGAATCCATATATTGAAGAAACGAAGTTCACGCCCGCGACGAAGAAGTATAAGGTGACGTTTGTCAGGGAAGGGAAGACCGTCGAAATTGATCCGGAAAAAATTCCCTACGGTCACGACGGCCTACCCGGCAGCATTCTGGATATTTCGCAGGGCTATCACCTTGGCTTGGACCACGCTTGCGGCGGCGTCTGCGCATGCTCCACATGCCATGTGATCGTGCACGAGGGTCTTGACAGTTGCAACGAAGCCACCGACGCGGAGCTGGACCAGCTGGACGAGGCGCCCGGTGTGACGCCGAAGTCGCGCCTGGGCTGTCAGTGCGTGCCGGATGGAACCAAGGACATCGTCGTGGAAATTCCGGAGTGGAACAAGAATTACGCGAAGGAAGCCGAGCACTAGAAATTCGCGACGCGGTGCTGCGGGCGTAGCTTGCGACCAGCGCGAAAACTTTACATCCAGGAGCGGGACGGAATGCCGAACACGTTTGATTGGGACAACGCCGAGGAAATCGGGATCCAGCTGGCAGAAAAACATCCCGGCGTAGACCCGCTGACGGTGCGCTTCACCGACATGCACAAATGGATCGTCGAGCTTCCCGGCTTTACCGGCGATCCGAAATTATCGAACGAAGGAAAGCTCGAAGCCATTCAAATGGCTTGGCACGAGGAATTTCAAGACAACCAGTAATCCAGTTTCTGCCCAGGCCTCGTTTCCATAATCTTTCGTCCGCACTTTCCCACCGGCTTCCGCGTACGCTTGCAAACGTGCTTCCGCAGTAGTCCAAATTGTCCATCGCAGCGATGTGCCGATTGCCTGCATCCAATCGGTCAAATTGCGCGGGCGTGATATATTTTTGTCCGCGACGCTGAACTTGGCACTCTGAACTTGCCGGTCGGGAGGCACCATCATGGAATCAGATCTACGATTTCCCGTAGGAAAGTTTCAGCGCCCAACGGCACCACTGACGGACGCCCAACGTCGCGAGTGCATTGAAGCCATCGCCGCAACGCCGGCGCGAATGAACGAAGCTGTGAAAGGTCTGCGGCCTGAACAACTGGACACGCGCTATCGTCCCGAGGGATGGACCGTGCGCCAAGTGGTGCATCACGTTCCAGACAGCCACATGAATGCCTACACGCGTTTCAAGCTCGCGCTCACCGAAGAGTTGCCGCTGATCAAACCCTACAATGAAGCAAAATTCGCCGAGCTGGGAGACGTGCAAGGCGCGCCCATCGAACCGTCGCTCGCGTTGCTCGAAAACCTGCACAAGCGCTGGGTGCTGCTGCTACGCACACTGGGCCCGACGGAGTGGTCGCGCCAGTTTCGCCACCCCGAATGGGAGAAACCCATGTCGCTCGACGATTCGCTCGCGCTGTATGCGTGGCACGGCAGACATCACGTGGCACACATCACCTCGCTGCGCGAGCGTGAAGGCTGGCGCTAGCAGCGCGGAAATTAGAAACAGTCCGACTCCGCGATTTTCGCATTTGCAGATCCCCTTATGGAAGACATCAACCATCGCCCGACGTGGAAGACCGTGCTAGCCTTCGCGATCATTTATTTCGTGTGGGGTTCCACATACCTGGCGGTTCGTGTGGGAGTCCGCGAAGTTCCGCCTTTGATCCTGGCGGCGATGCGCTTTTCGGTGGCGGGTCTGGTACTTTTTGCTTGGGTGCTCGCGCGCGGCGAACGCGCACCGACCGCACGCCAATGGCGATCTGCTTCCCTACTCGGCCTCGTGATTTTCCTTTTCGATTACGGGCTCCTGTTCTGGGCCGAGCAGCGCGTGCCTTCCGGCATCGCCGCCGTTATGCTGGCGACCATTCCAGTATTTATGGCGCTCTCCGAAATTATTTTCCTGCGCACGCAGCGGCTCACGATTCGCCTGGCGCTGGCGCTTTTGATCGGGCTTGGCGGGGTTGGAGTGTTGATGAGCCGCGCGCTGAACCTGGGCGGCGCGGCGATTGATAAGTGGGGCGCGATGGCGCTGATTTGTGCAGCCATCAGCTGGTCGGCCGCGTCCGTGCTGGCGCGCAAGCTGCCGCTGCCGAGTTCCAAAGTGATGAGTTCTGGAGCACAAATGCTCGCCGGCGGGATTCTGCTCACCATCGCCGCGGGCGCGTTTGGCGAATTTCGAAATTTTCATCCGGGGTTGGTTTCGCGCGGAGTGTGGTTCGCGCTGCTCTACTTGATTGTCGCGGGATCGATCATCGGTTTCACCGCGTACGTGTGGCTGATTCATCATGAATCGCCCACAAAAGTAGGAACCTACGCATATGTGAATCCGATTGTGGCCGTGCTGGTGGGATATTTTCTGGGCGGCGAAGCGCTAAGCGCGCGAACGATACTGGGAACCGTATTTGTTTTAATCAGTGTGGTGGTAATCACGACGACGCCCGCGAAGAAGGCCGCAGAGACGCTCTTAGCGGGAGATGCAGCGTAATTCCAAGCTATCCCCGGCGGCGCTATGTAATTCCTAGCGCAGCTTCTCGATCTGTTGCTGCACGTGGCTGCGAAATTCCAGTGGATGCCCGACCTGACGAAATGGATCGGACGTCCCGCCCGTCCCGATCACCACAATCGTTCCATAACCCAGCATCCTGCCCAACGTCGTCTCGCTCACTTCGATGCTCTCCACTTTATTCAGCAGCATTTCGATGGTCTTGCGGCTCATCAGGCCCGTCTTGATCACCACGCGCCGGTTGGTCACTGCCATTTCCGTGGCGTTGCGCCGCACCATGCCCATCAATAACACCACAGCGCCGCACACCAGCAACGCCACACCGCCGCCTTCCGCGAGACGCAAAGTGTTGGCGTCCATTAAGTGCTGGCTGAATGCGTAATAAAGCAGAAACACTCCCGGCAGGCCGAGCAGCAAGCAGCCCACGAAAACGTGCCCCAGCATCACGATCCAATGCAGCCGCGTCTGGTAAATCACGGTCTCGCCGGGAACCAGGTTCGATTCTACGTAGCTCATGCGCTCTACCCCCGAAAGTTTCAGCCGAACAAGAAATCAAGCCACGTCGTCGTGATGCAGAGAGGCTATCACAACGGCCGCGGAGTTCTCGCCTCGGTGCGGGCTCCGCTCTTCACGAGCGCGCCGCGCTGCCGGGATCTGGCCCGCTCCCTGATTCTGCATGCTTGTGAATTCCACCCGTATCTCTGATAATCTAAGTACGTCTGGCAACACTTCCTCTGTGGCGCTATGGTGCAACGGTTAGCACGCGGCCCTTTCAAGGCTGAAATACGGGTTCGATTCCCGTTAGCGCTACCATGACTTTCGAAGTGAAACCAAACACAGCCAATAGCTGAAGACAAGACCTCTCGCGCTTGCTAGTCTTGAATTCTCGAAGACGAAATGAACCCTCTCGCTTGACTTAGTGCATCCAATCCCGTGGATTCGATCATCGTGTCGCGACAGTGTTTTGGGGGAGTCCGCCTGTCGCTCGATAGAAGAACTTGAACTGGACCGCGAGAGCATGTTAATAGAATGAGTCGCAGCGCCTTCGGGAGGCGAGAAGTTCGCCGGGACGAGCGGAGGGACATCGGCTCGAAGCTAATGAATCGCAACGGGCAAACTCGCAGCCAGCGGAGAAACGTAGCGGCAATCGCTGTGTGGCTCGCGGGCGCATCGCTCGCTGCCCCATTTTGCTTCGCTGCTCCGTCGGACCCCGCGCAGATTCCCAACATCTTCGCACCGCAGTCAACGCCCGCACACTCCATATTTCATTTGTCATTGCTGGTCCTGGCGATCACCAGCGCAATCTTTGCGGTGGTTTTCAGCCTGCTGGTATATGCCGTCGCGAAATTCCGCAAGCGCGTTAACGACGATGGCCGCGAGCCTCCGCAAGTTTATGGCAGCAACCAGGTCGAGCTAGCCTGGACAGTGATTCCAATACTCATCGTACTAGTGCTTTTCCTCGCCACGGCGCGCGTAATCCATTCCGTCCAGGACGCCCCGAAACCTGGAGGAGCGATTGAAGTCATCGCCATCGGCCATCAATTTTGGTGGGAATTTCGCTATCCGGCTCTGGGAGTCGTTACCGCCAACGAGCTGCATGTTCCGGTCAGCAACTCGTCGAGTCCAACGCCCACGTTTCTTACTCTGCTGTCCGCCGACACCGATCACAGCTTCTGGGTGCCGCGCCTTGCAGGAAAGACGGACCTGATTCCTAATCGCGTGAATCACACCTGGATCGATCCCGAGCAGACGGGACTCTATCTTGGTCAGTGCGCTCAATATTGCGGCACGCAGCACGCCAAAATGCTGCTGCGAGTCTACGTGGATACGCCGGAGCAATTCCGCCAATGGGTCGGGGAGCAAAAGAAGCCGGCCGTGAGCAATGACGTAGTTGCGGAAGGCCGCCGCATCTTCGAGTCGACCGCCTGCGTGAACTGCCACGCCATTTCCGGGACCATCGCAGATGGACATTTTGGTCCGGACCTCACCCATTTGATGAGCCGTGACACCATCGCCTCGGGCGCTGCATCCAACAATCGCGAGAGTCTGCGAGCGTGGATCCAAAGTCCCGACTCGATCAAGCCCGGCGCTTTGATGCCCGCGATGCAGTTAAACGAAAAAGATATGGACGCGCTTACGGCGTATCTGTTGACGCTGCGGTAAGGACGAGGAAACAGCGATGTCGTCAGAATCCATCGCCCTCAGCACAGTCGGCCGTGACGCGCGGCCAATCGGTGAGCGGCTCCACGATTGGGTTGTCACGGTAGACCACAAAAAGCTGGGCATTCTCTACATCGTCTACGGGCTGGTCTTCCTCATACTCGGCGGCATCGAAGCGACCATCATGCGGATTCAGCTCATCGTTCCGCACAATCACTTTGTTTCGCCTGAAGTTTTCAACCGCATGTTTACGATGCATGGCACCACCATGATTTTCTTCGTGGTCATGCCCATCCTCTTTGGCTTCGGCACTTATCTGATTCCGCTGATGATTGGCGCGCGCGATATGGCCTTTCCACGACTGAACGCCTTCAGTTTCTGGATAACCTCGTTCGGAGGCGTGCTGCTCTATTTCAGCTTCATCGGTGGCAATGGGCTGTACGGTGCCGGCAACGCGCCGGACGTCGGATGGTTTGCCTATGCGCCGCTTACTGCGAGAGCATTCTCGCCCGGGCACAGCACCGATTTCTGGACGCTGGCGCTGCTGGTTTCGGGCGTCGGCAGCATCGGCACGGCGGTGAATTTCATAGCTACCATTTTGTGCATGCGCTGCCCGGGTATGACCCTGGGCAAAATGCCGCTGCTTGTGTGGCTCAACTTAATCATGGCCGGGATGCTCGTCTTGGCGGTCTCGCCGCTCACAGCGGCGCAGATTATGCTTTCGATTGACCGCTATCTCGGCGGGCACTTCTTTGACACGCAGGCCGGAGGCTCCGCCGCCCTCTGGATGCACTTCTTCTGGATTTTCGGCCATCCCGAAGTTTACATCCTGGTCGTCCCGGCCTTCGCGTTCGCTTCCGAAATTATTCCGGTGTTCTCGCGCAAGCCGATCTTTGGTTATCCCGTGATGGTCGCGGCGACCATCTGCATCGGGTTCATCAGCTTCAGCGTGTGGGCTCACCACATGTTCACGATCGGGATGAGCTCCTATGGCAACACCTTCTTCACCGTCACCTCCATGATCATTGCCGTTCCTACCGGGATCAAGATCTTCAATTGGCTCGGCACGATGTGGGGCGGGAAGATTCATTTCAAGGTCCCCATGCTGTTTTGCATCGGCTTTCTGTTCCAGTTCCTGATTGCGGGTTTAACCGGAATCATGTTGGCCGCTTCTCCGTTCGACTGGCAGCTCGGCAACTCCTATTTCGTGATTGCGCATTTTCACTACGTCATTGTCGGCGCAATTCTCTTCACCACTTTCGGAGCGTTTTATTACTGGTATCCGAAAGTGAGCGGCAAGATGTACAGCGAGACGCTTGGCAGATGGCACTTCTGGCTATTCATAATCGGGTTCCACCTGACTTTTGATTTCATGCACATCCCCGGCATCTTGGGAATGCCGCGCCGGATTTACACCTACGAGCCGGGCCGCGGATGGGAAATATGGAACTTGATCGTCACCATCGGCGTGTTTTTTCAGATTGCCGGAGTCTTGGCGTTTGTTGTCAACCTTCTCTGGTCACACTGGAAAGGCGAATCGGCGGGGAAGGATCCCTGGGATGCGTGGACGCTCGAGTGGTCCACCAGTTCGCCGCCTCCCGACTACAACTTTGCCGCGACACCCGTGGTGCACAGCCGGCGCCCGCTTTGGGACCTGAAGCACCCCGAAGATCCGGATTGGAAATATGAATAGTCAGGAGAACTTCATTGAGTAGCACGGCATTCACACGAACTACGGCGGAGCCCGAATGGGTTCTGCCGTCGCGCGGGCGCGTGGGAATGTTCGCCCTGATCGCCGCGGAATCCGCAATCTTCACGATTTTTGTGGTCGCCTACATTTTTTACCTCGGGAAAAGCGCTTCCGGCCCGACGCCCACGGACGTCCTGGAGCTTCCGATTTTCAGCACGATCTGCCTGCTCTCGAGCAGCCTGACGATTCATCTGGCCGTGCGAGCTCTGCGCCAAGAAAAGATCGTAGCGTTTGGATTGTGGTGGCTCGTAACCATGACGCTCGGTACGATTTTTCTGGGCAGCACAGCCCGAGAGTGGCATCACTTGATTTACGACAAAGGTCTGACGGTCAGCACAAATCTCTTCGGCACCACGTACTACTCGCTGGTCGGCCTGCACGGGTTTCACGTCACGGTCGGCCTGCTGGCAATTGCCCTGACGATGATTCTTACGCTGTTAGGGAAAGTGGGGCCGGAACACAGTGAGCGCGCAGAAGTTTTTTCGCTGTATTGGCATTTCGTGGATGTGGTCTGGGTGATTGTGTTCACTGTGGTCTACGTTATCGGCCGCTAAGGAAAAGTTGCCATCACATGAGTCCTGCCGAATCAAGATCGCAAACACCGGAAGCCACGCGAAGTACCATCCATCTGCCGGCGCCGACGGCTTGGCCCATCGTCCTGGCCTTTGGGATCACTCTGCTCTTGGCGGGATTACTCACTAGCGCCTCGCTAAGCATACTCGGAGCAATTCTGTTCGTTGCTGCTAGCATCGGCTGGTTCCGCGATGTCTTGCCGCAAGAACAGGAAGAGACGATTGCAGTAAAAGTGGAAGCGGCCGTAGTTTCCACCGCTCGCCCCGAAGTTGCGAGGCTGCCGGTCGCGCCCGATCTGCCTCGCGCTCTGCTGCCACTGGAAACTTATCCGGTCTCCGCGGGCATCAAAGGCGGTCTGGCCGGCAGCGTGGCCATGGCAGCGCTCGCGTGTCTGTTCGGTGTTCTGAAGGAAGGAAGCATCTGGTATCCGATCAACCTCCTGGCCGCAACCGCCTACACGCAATCGGTGCACTTCAGCATCGCCTCGCTAAAAGCGTTCCATCTAGACAGCTTCCTACTGGCGGTGGGTATTCATCTGATTACTTCACTGCTAGTAGGACTGCTCTACGGCGCCATGCTGCCGATGATTCCGCATCGCCCCATTCTTCTGGGCGGCGTGGTAGCGCCCATTCTCTGGACGGGATTGCTGCATAGCGTCTTGGAACTTTTGAATCCGCTCTTGGACCAACTCATCAGCTGGCCGTGGTTCGTGGCTTCACAATTCGCTTTCGGGATTGTCGCTGGATTGGTCGTCGTGCGTCAGCAGCGTGTTCCCACGCAACAGCTAGTGCCGTTCCTGGTGCGCGCCGGTGTAGAAGCACCGGGCATGATGAAAGAACGCCCAGAGCAGGACGAACCGCGATGAACTTCCGGCAGACAGTCGTCGCGGTCGCGGGACTTTCTGCGCTTTTGTGCGGATGCGCCACTGCACCCGGGCGTCCGGCGGCGGGCGACACACCCGTCGTTCCCAGTGAAATCACCGACTTCAATGTGCTCTACGGCCAGAACTGCGCGGGATGCCACGGCGACAATGGGAAGGGCGGAGCTGCAATCGCTCTTGCCGATCCTGTGTACTTGGCGATTGCGGACGATACGGTCGTGCGTCACGCTACCGCGGATGGAATTTCAGGAACTTCCATGCCGGCGTTCGCGCAAAGCGCCGGCGGCATGCTAACGGATAAACAGATTGATGCGATCGTCCATGGAATTCGCGAGCGCTGGGCCCAGCCGGATGTCTTGCGTGGTACGAATCCGCCACCGTACTCGTCTTCCGAGCCAGGCGATGGGTCGCGCGGTTCTGTCGCCTACGCGGAATTTTGCTCGTCCTGCCACGGTGCCGGAGGCCGCGGCGGACAAAAGGCCAGCTCCATCGTGGATGGATCGTTCCTCGCCCTGCTCAACGATCAAGAGCTCCGCACGATTGTAATTGTGGGACGCCCCGACCTCGGAGCCCCGGATTGGCGCGGCAATGTTCCCGGCAGGCCGATGTCTGCACAGGATGTATCCGATGTCGTGGCGTGGCTGGCTTCCCTGCGGGCGAAATTCCCCGGCCAACCGTATTCCAATACCGCAAATGTGACGGGAGCTGTTCGATGACGCTGCCAGACGGACTGACCAGGCGCGCACTTTTTATGAAGCTCGGAATCTTTTTCAACGGACTGATCGCTTTGGCTTTGGCTGTGCCGATCGTTCGCTATCTGCTTTCTCCCATCGCACGCGAAAAAAAGGGCGCTTATGACGCGTGGGTCCCCCTCGGCAATCTCGATGAGTTTCCTTCCGGGCAGACTCGCCTGGCTACGTATCGAAATCCGGTTGTGAACCCGTGGGATGGCGATACTGCAGACATCGCTTGTTGGGTCCGCAACGTGGATGGCCAGAATTTTCAGGTCTTTGCCATCAACTGCGCGCATCTCGGTTGTCCGGTGCGCTGGTTCCCGCAATCGAGCCTGTTCATGTGCCCTTGCCACGGCGGTGTTTACTATCAGGATGGCGCGCGCGCTTCTGGTCCGCCCGATCGTGGACTGTTCGAATACCACCACAGGATTGACGGCGGAAAACTTCTGATCAAAGCCGGCGAGATGCCCACGCCCGGCCAAGCTTCGAATATTGTGCGAGAGATACGTCCATGCGTCTGATCAAGACGATCGGCGATTGGTTCGACGCGCGCCTGCAAGTGGGCGACGTCATCCGGGAAACCGCCGAACATTCCGTTCCGCGCGAAACCGCCAGTTGGTTTTACGTTTTCGGCAGCGCCGCCTTCGTTGTGTTCATGCTGCAAATCGTTACCGGCATCATGCTGGCGCTGATTTACGTGCCTTCGGCCGGAGAAGCCTGGAACAGCCTGCAAACTCTGAATCACCAGGTCGCACTGGGATGGTTCCTACGCGCTCTGCACGGATGGGGTTCGGATTTCATGGTGGCGATCGTTCTGATTCACATGGTCCAGGTATTCTTATTCGGCGCCTACAAATATCCCCGCGAATTGACCTGGATCGTGGGTGTGTTTCTCTTGCTCGTCACGCTAGGGATGGCGTTCACGGGCCAGGTTCTCAGATTCGATCAGGACGCGTATTGGGGATTGGGAATTGGCGCGTCCATTGCCAGCCGCGTCCCTCTCCTGGGGCCGCCGATCGTCAACTTGATGCTGGGAGGCCCCATCATCGCAGGGGCAACCCTTTCGCGTTTTTTCGCGCTTCACGTTTTTATAATTCCCGGGCTTCTCATCTCGTTTGTGGCCGTTCACCTTTTGATGGTCATCAAACTGGGCATCAACGAGTGGCCGATGCCCGGCCGAGTGGTGCGCAAGGCCACCTATATAAAGGACTATCACGCGCTGACGAAATCGGACGGTATCCCCTTCGTCCCCGGCGCGGTTTACAAAGACCTTTTCTTTGGCGGCATCATTTTACTTTCCGTCGCTGCCTGCGCCGTCTATTTCGGTCCGTTCGGCCCTTCCGGTCCACCCGATCCCACAATCATCCAAACCGCACCACGCCCTGATTTCTTTTTTCTGTGGCTCTACGCCGTGCTCTCGCTCTTGCCGCCTTCCATGGAAACCCCCGCGTTGCTAATTGGACCTGTCGTCGTAATTCTTGGGCTCCTATTCTTGCCATTCCTTTTTGGCGAAGGCGAAAAAAGCTGGCGGCGCAGGCCGGTCGCGGTTCTCACGATCTTGTTGGTGGCCGTCGCTATGGGAACGTTCACGCGTCTCGCTGCCTTCGCGCCGTGGAGCCCGGTGATGGATGCCTGGAGCGCCATCCCGATTCCCACTGAATTTCTAAGCCACCGCACTGCTCTTGAGCGGCAAGGCGCGCTGGTGTTCCAGCTCAAGCAATGCCACAACTGCCACTCGCTCGATAATCAAGGCGGGAAGCGCGGGCCGACTCTCGACGCTGTGGCGGTTCGACTAACACAAGATCAACTCATTCGTCAGGTGATTCAAGGTGGCGGAAATATGCCAGCCTATGGCAAGAATCTGAGCCCTGCGGAGACCACCGCTCTCGTCGCGTTTCTCGAAACACTGCATCCCGCGGGACAATCTCCGGCACGCGACGCTGCGCGGGCCATCGCGCAGCCGCCGGACACGGCCACGCCCAGTTCCGGTCGCCCGTAACTTTTTATGAATCCTGACGCCCATGCCATCTTGCAATCGTGGTCCAATCCCCTGGGACTTGACGTGGCTCTGTGTCTCACCGCCCTGATTTACGCGAGAGGGTGGTTTCGCTTGCGCTCCGCGTTCCCGAAATTGCTGCCGCTCTGGCGGTTTGTCGCTTTTTTCGTTGGAATCATCTGCTTGTGGATCGCGATGGGTTCCCCTCTGAATGCGTTTGACGATGTCTTGCTCACGGTTCACATGGTGCAGCATCTGTTGCTGATGTCCGTCGCGCCGCCGCTGATTCTGCTGGGCGCGCCGCAATTGCCATTGCTTCACGGCCTCCCGCAGTCCCTCGCTCGCGGAGTCGTGAATCCAATTCTGCGCAGGAGTTCAGTGAAACGGCTCGGACATTTCGTTTCAAGTCCCGCATTGTGCTGGCTTGCTGCGACGTTTGCTCTCATCGGCTGGCATATCCCTGCGGTTTTCGAGCTTGCGTTGCGCCAGAACTGGCTGCATGAATTGGAGCATGCTACTTTTCTAGCCAGCGGCCTTCTATTCTGGTGGCCGGTGATTCAACCTTGGCCCAGCGCCGCACGCTGGCCTCGCTGGTCCATCCCCCTGTACCTGTTCTGCGCCACGCTCCCGTGTGACGCGCTCTCCGCATTTCTGGTTTTCTGTGATCGCGTCGTCTACTGGTCGTATCTTTCAGCGCCGCGAGTTTTCGCGTGGTCGCCCCTCGCAGACCAGCAGTGCGCAGCCGCGCTGATGTGGGTCGCGGTAACAATCATTCTTGTCGTGCCCGCTGTGATAGTCACAACGCACATTCTTGCGCACCGCGAAGAACGCGAGCCGCAGGAACTCCTCACCCAACTGCATAGGATTGCCGTCCGGACACTCGAATAATCCAACCAGGACGTCAGCTGAAGATTGTATGGTGCCGCCGGTCGAGCCGCCGCAGTCCGTCCCCTGCGTTGGCTTTCTCGAAACAGCCTCCCGCGGGCGCACAACAAAAGCGGCGACGGCGTGTTCTACTGGATTGCAGGGTAAAGCTCCCGTCCTATTCCTGCAAAAGCCGTTCCAATTCCACACGAGGTGATAATCCGAATGAAAACTCTTACTAGAATTGCTGTGATCGCTGCGGCGATCGCTTTCCTGCTCCCCTTCACGTCGCAAAACGTCCGCGCGCAAGGCAGGCATCCAGCCTACCTGCACGCCCTTTCCGACCTGCGCGATGCGCGGGCACACCTGCAACGCCCCGACGGTGGCGCTTTGCACGCAGAAGAGAGTGCCGCGATTGCAGAAATCGACCACGCCATTGACGAAATCAAACGCGCTGCAATGGACGACGGCAAGAACATCGCAGACCGCGCTCCCGTGGACGCTCACAAGCCCTGGGTCGGGCGCTTGCATGATGCCCGCGAGCTTCTGGACAAGGCTCATCACGATATCGAAAAGGAAGAAGATAATCCCCAAGCACGCGGGCTGCGGGATCGCGTGATCTCGCACATTGATCGCGCGCACCATCACGTGGACGACGCGATCGCCATCACCGGCGGGCACTAAGCCGATAATCTAGATCTAAACAAATCCCTGGGCCGGCGGAAAGCCGGTCCAGGGTTTTTTATTTGTGCCCAGCCTCGCGCCGCATCCACCACGCATGAAGAAGCCCGAAATGAGGTAAAATTGGCTCAGTGCTTGGGGACCAAACGCAGCGGACGTAATTTCGCAAGCGCGATGGTGTTCGTGCGCGCAGCATGCGTAAAGGAGATTCACAGTGGCGGATTTAATGAGGACGTCGAACCCGGCTCTGAACGCCAAGGCATTTCAAGGCGAGGGCGTCGGGCTCGGCGAGGCCATGACGCTGCAGGGCACCGTGAACAAGACCGGCGTACTGCTGATTTGCGTGATCGCGACGGCGGCCTGGACCTGGAATATTTATACGCATTCACAGAATCCCCAGGCGGTGCTGCCACTGCTGGCCATCGGCGGAATCGGCGGATTCATTTTTGCGCTCGTGACAATTTTCAAAAAGACCTGGGCACCAATCACCGCGCCAATTTACGCGCTGCTCGAAGGCCTGCTGCTGGGCGGCATCTCCGCCATGTACGATGTGCGCTTTCACGGCATCGCGATTCAAGCAGTGAGCTTGACGTTCGGCACGCTCGCGATCTTGCTGCTGGCCTATCGCTCGGGACTGATTCCGGTCACGGAGAAGTTTAAGCTGGGCGTGGTGGCGGCAACGGGCGGAATCATGCTTTTCTATCTCGCTACAATCGTGCTGGGATTTTTCGGCATCCACTTCGCCACAATCAACGGCTCTGGACCGATTGGGATCGCCTTCAGCGGATTTGTCGTGGTCGTCGCCGCTCTGAATCTGGTGCTGGATTTCGACTTCATCGAAAGTGGAGTGGCCGCCGGCGCGCCAAAATATATGGAGTGGTACGCGGGCTTCGGGCTGATGGTCACGTTGATCTGGCTGTACCTGGAAATTCTGCGCCTGCTCTCGAAGCTGCGCAGCCGCGACTAATCGCAAGCGCCACGCAGCCGCCGCGCGCCGTTCCGGCGCCGGATTAACGCACTCTATTGCCGTGAAGTCGTCGATCCTGCAACTGAATTCTGCCCCTACGCTTTGTGGTAGCCCATCACCAGAAATGTAACGTTTCTACCCCGCCCAGGTCGAAATGGAATTCGTTGCCTACCTGTCTCTCCTCTAACTCGCTCTGCCAAATAGGTTTAGTCTTCCCTCCGGCGTGGCCTGGGAACTGCAATGCATCTATCGAATTCTGTGGCTCGCCCGCCATCTCCAGGGCGATTCGAGGGTGTAAGCGTGAAAGAACGCACTACGATTTTGAGCTGCGGCAAACGCGAAGCAAGCAGCGAACGTGGATTTTCGCTGGTTGAAATGAGCGTGGTAGTCATGCTGATCCTGATCATCTCCGCGATGGCGCTCATCGCCTATTTGCCCACCCTGCAAGACGCGCGTTTCGACGCCGCGATGAAGGAAGTGGTCGCCCAACTGCGCCAGGCGCGCGAGTATGCAATCACCAACCGCCGCTACGTGCAGGTCACCTTTCCCACCGTCGTCGTAGGTGGCATCACGCAGTATCAAGTCGTCTTGCAAGTAAGAAACGATCTCACCGCCGGCGCCGGAGGCGTAAATCCGGTTTTGAGCACTGTCCCCATCGAATCCCCGGCCCAATATTTTGTGTTCACCACGGCGCCAGATACGCCGGACGCTTTTGGCAACGGCGCAGCCGTCGTGTTCGAGGGCCTCAACAACGGACCGGTCGGCGGAATGCTGTTCCAAAGCGATGGCGAACTGGTGGACGGCGCGACATTCCAACCGATTAATGGAACGGTGTTCATCGGTCAACCCGGCAAAACCACGACGGCTCGGGCAGTTACAGTTCTCGGCGGCACTGGCCGTGTACGCGGCTGGAAGGGAACGGGTGTGATATGGGCCAGGTTCTGAAGGAGCTGAGGAAAATGTGGCAAGCGAGAAACCGGCAAGCAGCAAAGGGCTTCACGCTCTTAGAGACGATGATTTCCCTCGTGGTTCTGGGTGTCGGCGTTTTGGGATTGGCGGCCATGCTGGCGGATTCGCTGGCCTACATGCAGGGCTCGCAAGACGCTTTCGTCGCGCAACAGAAGGCGGAAGAAGCCGCCGAAGCAATCTACACCGCGAAATATACGAATAACGCAACGTTTCAGCAGCTTTCCAACAACAGCGCGGGCAATCCCGCCGGACTTTTTCTGTCGACGCCGCAGCCGTTGCTGGTGCCTGGAGCCGACGGGTTGGTCGGTACGGTTGCCGATGCCGGCGGAACTCCGGCTTACATCGTCTATCCCGGACCGGACGGAAAATTGGGCACCCCGGACGACGTGAAGCAATCGCTCGGCAACTTTACGCGCACCATCACCATTACTCCGGTGGCGGGATACACCAACAGCCTTAATCAGGTGCTGATCACCGTGAACTATAAAACGGGCCGTTTCAATCGCACCTATTCGCTCACCACTTACATTTCAGCTAACTAGGACCAGAACCGCGAGGAGCAAGGATGAAGCGCCAAAGAGGATTTACTCTGATCGAGTTGATGGTCTCCATGAGCATCGTAGTTTCCGTTGTGGCTATCGCCACCGACGCGCTGATGCAAGCCGAGCATGTGACCAACATGGTCGCCTACGAAGCTAACACCCAGGAAAACCTGCGCGCTGGTATGCACTTCATGGTCCGCGACCTGATGCAGGCGGGGGAGGGAATTCCTCAGGGCGGCATCAGCCTCCCCTACACCGCCACCTCGGCGGTGAATCGCCCCGGCACTGCAACAATATTTCCGAACAATTTCATTACGCTGCCGGCCATCACTCCAGGATCCCTGGTGGGGCAGTTGGCCACGTCCATTAATCCTGCCACCGGCGTGGTGCTCACCGGAACTAACACCGACATCATCAACATTATCTATGCGGACAACGTCCTGGTGGATGCGGCGGGACACTATCTCTACAGCTATCCGGTGGTACAGGCCGCGCCGTCCACTCCGGTTTGCGCTGGAACGATTTCCGCCACCGGTTCCTCGGTCTCGCTCGCTCCGGCCTGTTTCACAATGCCGGGCGTAACCAATCCCATCACCGCCGGCAATTTGATCATGTTTCACAACCAGAACGGAACCGCTCTCGAATATGTCACCAGCGTCGCCGGCCAAACCATCAATTTCACGGGCGGCGATCCCGCCGGCCTGAATCAAACCGGCCTGGCGAACGGCACGGTCGCGCAATTGGCCACCACCCCTGGAGTCTTTCCGCCCACCACGGTCACGCGGATTTGGATGGTCACTTACTACGTTAACGTGGCCACCGCGACGGATCCGCAACTGATTCGCCAGGTAAATTATCCGAATTATCCCGCGGGCAATCCCGTGAATCCGCCGCAGGCGATCGCCGACGATATCGAGAACCTGGGCTTCAGCTACGACATCACTAGCTCTACCGATGCCGTTGGCACCTACCCCAACGGTCCCGGCAATGCCGCCACTCCAGTTGCGCCGGATACGCCGGCGCAGATTCGCGCGGTCAATGTCTTTCTGGCGGGCAGGTCCGAAAATACCTACACGGCCCAATCGACGCCCACATTCTTGCGCAACAACTTGAGCACGCAGGTGAGCATTCGCAGCCTTTCGTTCACCAACCAGTTCCAGACGTCTGCGTCGTCCACTGCGCCGTAGGAGCTTCCGCAAATCACCAGGCGCCTGGGTTTCAAAGATTTCCAAGGAGAACCGCTGTGAGAATGGAACGAGAAAAGGGTGTCGCGCTAATAACCTCGCTGTTTGTTCTGCTGCTGATTTCAGCCATCGTAGTCGGCATGAGCTGGATGGTGATGACCGACCAGCGCCTCGGCGGCAATAACTCCAGCCGCGAGCTCGCCTTCTACGGCGCCGAAGCCGGCATGGAAAAAATGACCACCGACGTGGCCCAGGTGTTTGCTACTTCCGGTTCGCTCACTGCGGCGAACGTGGCAACCATCGCCTCGGCTCCTCCTGTCGGGCTCAGCGGCATTACCTATGTGAATTCGTCCGGCGCTTCCACCTACAACCTCACCTTCATTCCGGACGCATTCGGCAATCCCGCGACGACCAACGCCTCGATTCTGCCGCCCAGTCCCTACGCCGGCATGCAGGGCTTGATCACGCCGTTCACCATGACGGTCGCGGCGCAGAATTCGTCCACGGGCGCGGAAGTGAAACTCACCCGCCAAGTGCAGGTGGTCGCCATTCCCGTATTTCAGTTCGGCATTTATTCCGATTCCGATCTTTCGTTCTTCAACGGCCCTCCGTTCGGTTTCGGCGGCCGCACCCACACCAATGGAAATCTGTGGTTGACTCCGAACCAAGGTCCCACTTTCCTGGGTGACAAGGTAACGGTGGTAGGCGAAGTCGTCCGTACCAATCTGGAAAACGGCTTCGTGGTCACTGGCGCTGGTGCCACTTACGGCGGCGACGCTTCGATAGCGCTCGCCCCCGATCCTACGATGGCCAATGAGCCGGGAGGCGCACCGTACACCAATGCTTCGTGGCGCCAACTGGGCATCGGCGAAGGCAGCGTGACGGGCAACAGCGTTTACGGCAACGTCAGCACCAGCGTGAACAATCCCACCTGGAGCGGAACGGTGATTCCGGCTTACAACGGCCAACTTCAGAACCACGTGCTGCCGTTGAGCCTCACTTCCACCGCGCTGGGTGGAATCACGCCCATTTCATTGATTCGCCGCCCGGTCCAGGGCGAACTCGGCGCCTTACCCGCCACATTCGCTCAGCGCCTTTTTTCTCAGGCAACCTTGCGAATCTTAATTGACGATTATCCGACTACAAATCCAGCTACCGTGCCAGGCTCAGCGAACGCCTGCCACAATGCCGATATGATGGTCCTGGATACCGTCACTATTGGAACAGATCCGATCGACCTCGCGACCCTGGCATTTACTCCTCCTGCTACTTTGCCGCAGTCGCCGTTCGGATTCACTGCAGCTCCCGGCGCTTGGTATGCCGGTAACTATCCGTTGCCAACGTCAGGAAACACCACGAACACATACATTCCAAGTAGCAACTCAAACGCTCAACTCAGCCCCGGATACTGGGTGAAGGGTGGATATCCGATCATCACGGGATGCATCAAGATCGAATATCAAGTGAATCCTGGCGGCGCCTGGGCTGACGTCACGAAAACAATATTGGGGAAGGGCCTCACTGGCAAGAACATCAATCCGACGTTTAGCGCCGCCGTTACCTCCCCCAATCTCTTGGGTTTGCCAGCAGCTCAAGTTGCTGCGCAGGGTCCGAGCGGCGGTGGCGTCGTCCCTGTTAACTGCCTAAACCCCAGCCCGAACGCAATCATTCGTTTGGCTCGCGTTCGAGATAACCCTTCCACCGGAACCGTCGGAGCTCCGTGCGGAAACCCCACCCTCACGAGTCCCTCCTACGATTACTGGCCGAACGTGCTGTACGACACTCGTGAAGGTGTTGACCGCGCACCCGCAGCCGCCACCACCACTCCGTACATTGCCGCAGAAGGTGTGATGAACTACGTAGAGTTGGATGCCGCAAACCTGGTGGCCTGGTTCACGGCCAACCAGGCTGGCCTGGGCCTCGACAACAACACCGGATACACCCTTTACTTCTCAGACCGCCGCGGTGAAAAGGTCGACACCAGCGTCGCCCCCAACATCAAAACGGGTTCCTTCGGGTATAACGACATCATCAATCCGAACGACCCGGCCAACGGCTGCTCGAACACCGTGCTCGACCCTGGCGAAGATTTCGAAGGCGACGGACTTCTCCGCAACTATGGCGGCGTCGAAACGGCTCCGGGCACGATTGTTGGGACGAACTACGTGCTGCCCATTGCGAACTTAGCCGGCATGACGCCCACGGCGGGTCCCAACCTGTGGACCGGCGCAAACCCGGTCACCGGAAACTTGACGGGTGTCACCTACAAACCCGCAGCGACGACGTACTCCGGCGGCTTGTTTGCCAACGCCAATTGCGCCGGAGGCAATGCCAATCGTCCGGACGTTACCTACGGCAACTTTCAGGAAGCGCGGATAAATCCACCGGTCTTCTTCCGCCGCGCTCTGAAAATCGTCAACGGCGCCACGCTCAACATCGGAGCCTCCTGCAGCGGAACCGATGGCCTTAGCATCGTTTCCGAAAACCCGGTTTACATCCAGGGCGATTACAACGCGCCGGTGGACGATGGAACCTGGGGCGGCACCAGCGTAGCGGCTGCCGTCGAAGGCGACGCGGTCACGTTCCTTTCCAACAACTGGAACGACGTGAACTCCTTCGCCTTCCCCTTCAACACGGGTAACCGCAATGCGGTGCCGACTGCTTACCGCGCTGCGATTATTTCCGGTAAAGGCATTCCGTTCCCCTCCATTAACGGACAAGCGCAGGACTTCGGAACGGACGGCGGTGTGCACAACTTCCTTCGCTTCCTGGAAAACTGGGGAGTGGTATGCCACTACCGAGGATCAATGGTCAGCTTCTATTACAACCGGCAAGCGGTCGGCACGTATAAGGGCACCGGCGTATACAGTCCGCCCAGCCCGCGTGACTACACCTTTGACACCAACTTTACTCTGGGCCCCGCATGTCTGCCGCCGCGCACTCCGTCGTTGCGCTCGGTCAACACCATCGGGTTCTCGCAGGAAATTCTGCCAACCCAGTAAAAGTTATCGTTCCCGCAGCGCAAGAAGCGGCTCCCGCACCTCCCGGGAGCCGCTTTTTTTTGCGCCGAACCTGCCGCCTCTTCACGCAACCAGCGCCGTAGGCGCGGCAGAAATCCAGCAACACGGTTATGCTAGGCAACGGCGGCGTCCCCGCATAACCGCGACCGCCCAGCGTAATAGCCATCAACACGAAAACCGCCAAGGCGTGCAGTAGCCTACGAAACACTTCAGAAAATGGCGTACCGCTCGCGCCCGCGCTCCATCGTGGCGTTAAGCATAGCGACCCGACGCATTGCGACATGAAGCCCCGCAGCCCGCTTGTGCCGAAGATTTTCATGGCGGCTCAGCACAATCGCACGCGTTGTGCCAAAGCGACGCATGCCCGGTAATCGCAATGTCATCGCAACAACCTGCGAGCGGGAGCGGCAATCCATCCCCAAACCCCGCAATCCGAAATGGTTAACCGCACTGCGCAGCTCGTTTCCCCGGATCAAACCGCCTTGAACACACAAATCGCAAAATGCACGGAAACGACCGGTCCCGCAATGGTACAGAAACCCATCGCCCCATTCCGATTCGGGAGAGCACGTGCGGCCATGCTTGCGCGCGCGTCTCTGCTTAGGCGGCCACTACGTCTGACGCAGCAGAACGGTTGACACCAGCCCGCCCCAGCCGAATAATGCGCCCATGTCCAAGCCCGAAACCGTGCGGCGCATCAAGAGCTACTCAGCCGAAAACGGCTACGTCTATCAATATCAATTTCAGGATGTGCGTCCATCCCAGCGCGACGCCGCCAAAGGAAACGAATTCATCTATTACGTTTCCGCCGACCGCAAAACCATGTTCCCCATACGCATCTTCGTCCGCCGCGACGCCCTCGAGCAATGGACCAAACAAACCGGCCGCGCCCTGACCGGCACGGAAGAATACGCTGTGGCCAAAATGCGCCTCTTCCAAGCCCTCGACGAAGTTCCAGACTTCGCCGCCACCCGCCCCGAACTAACTGTGGACGCGTCTAACCTCCCATCGCTGCTGGAACGCTTGGATTTGTAATTCGTCATGCGCAGCCCGCTTGAAAACCAGTGAACCGAAATCACACCACCGGCGTCTGGCTAGATGAGGCAGTGATGGATGCACTGGCGGCCAGTTTTCCGGGAAGCGCGGTGAGCCGTGACGAATCGCTCGCGCGCGAATTCGAGCAGCGCTTAGCAGATTGTCCCAAGCTGGCTTATCGCGTCGCGCTTGGCGTCTTGCACAACAGCGCGGAAGCCGAAGACGTGGCGCAGGAAGCCATGCTGCGCGCCTATCGCAATTTCCATCGCCTGCGCGACCGCGAACGCTTTCGCGGATGGCTGGTGCGCATGGCTTTTCGGCTGGCGCTCGACCGCCTTCGCGCAAAGGGGCGACGCGAACGCCACGAGCACGAAGCAACGCGTGTGCTTGAGGCAGGCCAGCGCGAGGCCAACGTCGAAAATCTCGTCTCGTCGCGCGAGTTCGAACGCCAGGTGGCCCAGGCGCTCGATGCGCTTCCACAGAAACTCCGGATCGTGATGGTCCTGGCGGCCATCGAGGGTTACAACACGCGCGAGGTCGCCAAACTGGCCGGCCTGCCCGAGGGCACTGTGAAGTCGCGATTATTTCTGGCGCGGAAGAAATTGGCGGAGAGTTTGCAATGTCTTGTGAAGAATACTCCGGCTGGATGACCGAGGCAGCGCTCGGCGAGCTTTGCGGCGAACGCGAGACCGAGCTGCTCGCGCACGCCGTGGAATGCACGGCGTGCCGCGAAGCGCTCTGCCACGCGCGCGCGGTGCACCAGTTCGTAAATCGCGGCGTTGCAGCGCTCGTCGCCGGTGAGCCTTCGCAGCAGTTCGCCGCGCACCTGCGGCGGCGTATCGCCCAGGAATCTGGGCCGCTGCGTTCGCCGTGGGCGGCGTGGGCTCCGATCGCGGCGGGCGCACTCGCGCTTGCCGTTGTTCTGGCGATCATGGTCGCGCACATCCCACGTCACGGCGTGGGGAACCCGAGCGGCGCCTCCGATCTGAAAACTATTCCTGTGCCATCCGAAATGGTTGCGCCGTTTGCCGCGATTCCAAAGCATGCGGAACCGACCACAAGCGGGCGGGATGCCAACCGTAGCGTGCGCACGCGCAGTACCGCGGCGGTATTTCCGGAGATCATCGTGCCGAAGGGCCAGCTCGCTGCCGCAGCGCAATTGAGCGCCGCAATTAATTCCGGTCGCGTGAATGGCAATCAGCTTTTGGCCGCGCAGCAAGAGTATGAGAAGCCTCTGGAAGTAAAGCCCATCGAAATAACGCCACTGGAAATTCCTGAACTAGCCGATGCCTCGGAAAAACCTGGAAACTCAATGCAGTTTTGAACGAAAGCCGCTCGGCCGGCGTCTTCATCTATAGAGAGCCACAACAAATGAATCATAGGAGGTTCTTGATGAAAATTACACGCTCGCTCGCCACCTGCGTATTGCTTGTGCTGTGCGCGCCGCTCCTGGTTCGCGCTCAGGGGACTAAAGCACCGGAGGCGCCGGATAATGCGACGGCAGAGACGCCGATGCCAGTCAAGTTGCAGGTTGTTCTGTCCGAATATGACGGCACGAAAAAAATCGCCAATCTTTCCTACACCATTCCTCTCCTCGTACCGGGCGTCAAACCGGGCGGGGCGTATTCCACCGTGCGGATTGGCGTCAAGGTTCCTGTGACTACCGCCGATGCGAAAACCGGCGCGAGCGAAATACAGTATATAGATGTGGGTACGAACATTGATGCTCGGGTGGCGCAGGCTGATGACGGGAAATATCGAGTGGATTTAAAGGTGGACCGATCTTCGTTGTATGTTACCGCCCGCGATCAGGATGGCAAGATTGTAGGCAAGGAATGGTCAGACGGAGAAGCGCCTCCAAGCAATCAGCCGCTTGTTCGGCAATATCGCGGAGACGTGGGAATGATTCTGCGCGAAGGGCAGCCTACCGAAGGGACCGTTGCAACGGATCCTCTAACAGGGCACGTATTTAAGGTCGAGGTAACTCTGAACGCTGTGAAGTAGCTCAACGATTCGGCGCAGCGTATCGTTCGCAGCAATCGTCCGCGCCCGGAGTGAAAACAACGTTGAGAGCATCAGAAAGTGCGGCTCTAAGCCCTCGCCAGCACCGCGTGCAGTGCTGCTTCTAAATTCTCAAAGCGAAACGCGAAACCGTACTGCTGCAAGCACCCGGGCAACACGCGCTGGCTGCTCAACAGCAACGCATCCGCCATTTCGCCCAGCGCCAAACGCAGCGCGAATGCCGGCGCGGGAATAATTGCCGGCCGATGCAGCACGCTCGCCAGCACCCGCGTGAAATCGCCGTTGCGCGCAGGCTCCGGCGACACCACATTCACCGGACCGTTCCACCGTGCATCATCAATTGCCGCGCGCAGCACCCGCACCGCATCTTCCATCGCGATCCAGGACATCCACTGCTTCCCGCTCCCCAGCCGCCCGCCCGCGCCGAATCTAAATGGCGTCAACATGGCCGGCAACGCGCCACCCTCGGCCGAAAGAATCACTCCAAACCGCGCGATCACCGTGCGCATGCCGGAACTCGCCGCCCGAGCCGCCTCGCCTTCCCACGCGCGGCACACGATGGCCAGGAAATCGTTGCCGTAGCCGCTGGTTTCTGTCAGCACCTCATCGCCGCGGTTTCCGTAATAACCTGTCGCCGAAGCGCAAACAAACACGCGCGGCGGCTGCTTCAGGTGTGACAGCGCATCTACCAGCACACGCGTGGAATCCACGCGGCTCCCACGCAGAATCGTTTTGCGTTTCGGCGTCCAGCGCCCGCCCGCGATGCTCGCGCCGCTCAAATTCACCACGGCGTCGAAACCTTCCATCGCCGGCACGTCCACCAGCGCGTTCAGAGGATTCCACTGCACGTCTCCGGGCGCGGCCGTGCCACCCGGACGCACCAGATGGCAGACAGAGTGACCATCGCTACGCAGCGCGCCAGTAAGCGCACCACCCACCAACCCTGAACCGCCCGAAATCAGAACTTTCATCACACATCCCCGTGAACCAGCCAGTGTCCACCGCTAGTGCAACTAACCTACGGCGCGCCGCCAGCGCCGTCAAGCGAACACCAGCGACTAAGTATATTCCGTCGCGCCGCGCGTAACGTTCACCATTCGCGCGAAACACTTCGCAACGAATCGAGGACGTCCGCAGCCTTGTAGTATAGAATCTGCAATTCTCCCACGAGGTGTGAATGGTAGTCACGACCGGTCGAGCGCGTACCGCAATCATTCTTGCCAGCATTTTCGTGTTTCCCGCAGCAATTTCCCGCGGCACGCAGGACAATCCCGGCATCCGCGGGTTCGCGCCCGCGCGCGTCGCCGCCGAACGCGCCCTCGAGCAGCAGATGCGCGCAATCCCCGATCCCGCCCGCGCCGAAAGCGATTTGCGCCACATCACCAGCGAACCGCACATGGCCGGCACCGAAGCCAGCCACCGCGTGGCGGAATGGCTGCGCGACGAATATCGCAGCTACGGTTTCGACGCCGAAATCGTCAGTTACAGCGTGTGGCTCGCACAGCCGCGCGAAGTGCAGCTGGAACTGACCGCGCCCGACAAAAAAACTCTGGCCACTCCCGAGCAGTCATTCCAGGTCGATCCCGACACCTCGAACAAAAATATCGTCGCCGGCTTCAATACCTTCTCGCCCTCCGGAGACGTCACCGCGCGAGTCGTCTACGTGAATTACGGCATGCAGGCGGATTATCGCGAGCTGGAAAAGCTGGGAATCAGCGTCGCTGGAAAAATCGCCATCGCGCGCTATGGCGGATGCTATCGCGGCATCAAGACAAAACTTGCCGAAGAGCACAAAGCCCTCGGCCTGATTATTTATTCCGATCCTGAAGACGATGGCTACGTTGCGGGCGATGTATTTCCTAACGGCCCGTGGCGCCCCATGAGCGGCATCCAGCGCGGCTCCGTCGAATACACGGAAATTTATCCAGGCGACCCGCTTACGCCGGGCGAAGCTTCCACCGCGAATACCAAGCGCCTCGCCCCTGCCGACGCCACAAATCTTCCGCGCATTCCTACCATCCCCATTAATTCGCAGGACGCCTCCGTGATCCTGGAAAATCTCGGCGGCGCGCACGTTCCGCGTCAATGGCAAGGCGGCTTGCCTTTCACCTATCACGTCGGGCCCGGCGCTGCCGTCGCCCACATGAAGCTGGTGATGGATTATCAGCAGCGCACGCTTTACGATGTGATCGCAAAACTCCGTGGCGCAAACGACGGCGAGTGGGTGGTCCTCGGTAATCATCACGACGCGTGGGTTTATGGCGCTGTAGATCCTGGCAGCGGCACCGCGGCCATGCTGGAAACCGCGCGCGCTTTCGGCGAACTCGTCCGCGCAGGATGGAAGCCGCGGCGCACCATCGTCATGTGCGAATGGGACGGTGAAGAGCCCGGCCTAATGGGCTCGACCGAATGGGTGGAAGCGAATCGCGCCGAGCTGCAATCGAAAGCCGTCGCCTACCTGAATACGGACGTCGGAGTCGCCGGGCCCAATTTCACCGCTTCCGCGACGCCATCGCTCAAGCAGCTCGTGCGCGAAGCTGCCCGCGAAGTGCAGGACCCGCGCGATGTGCGCAGCATTTACAACGTCTGGCTCGATCGCGCCACGCGCCAGCAGGAGGAGCCCAACGGCATCGCGCGCCCTCCGAGCGCGAAATTCACAGCGCCAGGCGAAGCTCCCATCGAAGCCTTGGGCGCGGGCTCGGATTTCTGCCCGTTCTTCGACCACGCCGGCATTCCTTCGCTCGACGCCGGATTCATCGGCGACTACGGCGTGTACCACTCGATGTACGACGATTTCTACTGGATGAAAAAATTCGGCGATCCCACGTTTGAATTTCACGTCGCGCTGGCGAAAATTCTCGGCACGCTGGCGCTGCGGCTGGATGAATCCGACACGTTGCCGTTCGATTACTCCGCCTACGCCGCCGAAATTTCGCGCGCCGCAAACGACCTCGCTACTCGCGCCGCCAAGCAGGGAATCGGCGCCTCCGACGTGCCGGCAGTTTCAGGCGCCGCCGCGCAACTAACAGCCTCCGCCGCTCGCGCGGCGCAGGCCATGCAGCAACCGGCGAACGCATCGCGCAACGCCGCCCAGCAAAATGAATTGAATCGCGAACTGGTAAGCGTCGAACAAGCCCTGCTAGCTCCAGAAGGCCTGTCCGGCCGCACCTGGTACAAGCACACCATCTACGCCCCGGGCACCTACGCCGGATACGCCGCCGAAGTCCTCCCCGGCGCAAACGAAGCGCTAGACCGCCAAGACCCAGCCACCTTCGCCCGCGAAGCCGCTAGCCTAGCCGCTGCCCTCCACCGCGCCTCCGCCCACCTAGACGAAATCGCTCGCTTGGCCGCTTCCAGCGCAATAGCTGAACGCATGCTGCCGCGCCGGACGCGTGTCTCGTTTGCGAGCTTTGGAAATCATACGGTTCCTGATTCGCGGGATCATCGGCTGGGATGGTTGAAGCCGCGATCGCTGTTCGGAAAACTGACTACTGCGATTGCTCTTCGGTTGTCGAGCTGGGATACTTTTCCAGGTACATCCGCACAATCTCCTGCTTTATCTCGTTTATCCTCGTATCCTCGTTGACTTGCCATCGCACGCCACCTAATATGTGCGCGCAATGCGGGCTTCCTCAATTCTTCTCGGCCACACAATTTTCCGCTTCACTATTTGCAAAAAAGTTCGCTGGCCGCCGGATGAGTACGGTCTGAGGAGCAAAGGTTTCTGATTCGCGTGCGTCGTGCTGGAGGGAAACGATGTTCGGTCGCAGAATTGCCATTCTAGTTGTGGGTTTATTGCTGTGCGCGGGCAGCCTGGTCGCGCAGGCGAAGCCAGATTCGCCGGATTTCGACGTCAAAGAGCACTACACGAAATACGAATACCGCATCGCCATGCGGGACGGAGTCCACCTGTTCACCGCCGTCTACGTCCCGAAAGACAGCTCGCAAGCGTATCCGTTCCTGATCAACCGCACGCCATACAGCGTTGCGCCCTACGGCGTTGATCAATATCGCGCGCAACTCGGCCCGTCGCCTGACTTCGACAAAGCTGGCTACATTTTCGTGATGCAAGACGTCCGCGGGCGCTACATGTCCGAAGGCACCTTCGTCGAAATGCGCCCGCACATTGACAATAAGAAATCGAACAAAGACGTGGACGACAGCAGCGATCTGTACGACACCATCGAATGGCTGTTGAAAAACGTGCCAAACAACAATGGCAAGGCTGGTATCTGGGGCATTTCCTATCCGGGATTTTACACTTCGGCCAGCATGATCGATTCCCATCCGGCACTGAAGGCCGCGTCGCCACAGGCGCCCATGACGGATCTCTTCAAAGGCGATGACGCCTACCACGGCGGGGCGTTCATGCTCGCCGCAAATTTCGGTTTTTATGCTTCTTTCCGGCCGCAGGAGAATCCGCAGCCGCCCCCGAAAACGCGCCCATCTTTCGATTTCGGTACGCCCGATGGCTACGAATTTTTTCTCAAAGCGGGAACGCTCGGAAACCTGAGCAACATGCTCGGTCCCCAGCAAGCGCTCTGGCTCGATCAGGTGCACCACGATACCTATGACGACTACTGGAAGTCGCGCAATCTCGCCGCGCACACCAAGAACATTCACTGCGCCGTACTCACAGTCGGCGGCTGGTTCGACGCCGAAGATTTGCAAGGCCCCTTCACCTTATTTCACGCGATTGACCGCGACGACCCCGAAATCTTCAACGCGCTGGTGGTGGGCCCTTGGGTGCACGGCGGATGGGCGCGCTACGATGGAGACCACTTGGGCCGCGCGAGTTTCGCGGCAAACACCGGAGACTACTATCGCAAAAACATTTTGTTCCCGTTTTTCGAGCTACACCTGAAAGGAAACGGCAATGCGAAATTGCCGAAAGCCTATGTTTTCGAGACTGGCACCAACGTGTGGCGCCAATATGCCTCGTGGCCTCCGAAGAACACACATACCAAGACTCTATATTTTCACGCGGACGGTGTTTTGTCCTTTGATCCGCCGCAGGAGCCAACACCTGCCCACGACGAATACGTAAGTGATCCGGCCAAGCCCGTGCCGTTCGTAAACTACGTCGCGCAGACGGTGCCGCAGGAATACATGGTCTCCGACCAGCGCTTCGCCACGTCCAGGACCGACGTGCTCACCTACCAGACGGAGCCGCTCCCAGAGGACGTGACGATCGTGGGACCCGTGTCCCCGCGCCTGTTTGTTTCCACCAGCGGCACCGATTCCGATTGGGACGTGAAGCTGATTGATGTATATCCGCCGGATTATCCGCCCAGCAAATTGGACGAGCCAAGCTCTGAAGCGAAAGCGAAGCAGCTGACGGATGTGCCGGCGCCGCCCTTCACCATGGGCGGATACGAGCAACTGGTCCGCGGAGAACCTTTCCGCGGAAAATTCCGCCACAGTTTTGAAACTCCCGAGCCGTTCGTCCCGGGCAAAGTAGAGGAAGTGAACTTCGCGATGCAGGACGTGAATCACACTTTTCGCCGTGGCCATCGCATCATGGTGCAAGTCCAAAGTTCCTGGTTCCCACTCACCGATCGCAATCCGCAGACTTACTTGAACATACCCGACGCGAAACCGTCCGACTTCGTAAAGGCGACACAACGCGTCTTTCACGGCCAAGGCCAGGCCTCGGGTATCGAAACCAACGTGCTCCTGCCGCTCGCCGCGCCGCCCGACAAAGACTAAGCGCGGCCGACTCGCCCACTACGGCCCTTCTCTCGCCGCAGATTTCGGATATTTCACTCCGCGCAGCCACGCCGCAAACAGGCACCACCAAATCACCAGCAGCGCCACATTCAGCCAGCTTGCCTCCACTCCGTACGGCATCCCCGTCAGCCACACAGGACCGTGTAAGCTGCCCCGAAACAGCGGCGCCTGACTGGTAAAGCCGCCGCTCGGCACCCCGTAAAAATACATTTCGCTCCAGTTCCATCCCGCGTGCAGCCCGATCGGCACCCACAAATCGCCCGTTCGCCGCAACAGAAGACACGCCACCAGCCCATAGCCAGTCGTCGCGACCACACCGACCACCCTCCACCCGGGATTCAGTGTGTGCGCAGCGCCCATCAACGCTGAAGTGATCATCGCCGCGGGCCAGAACCCGATGCCGCTGGTCAATGTAAACTGCAAATAGCCGCGGTAGAAAAATTCCTCGAATAGCGGCGCCAAAGTCATCGCCGCAGCCCACAGCACAGCGTTCTTCAAGATTTCCGCGCCGTGCAGTTGCAGCGATCCCAGGGAGAAAGACCTCGCGAGCCACAGGACAGCCAACAGCACCGTCAAAGAAACGAATCCGATCGCCCACGCTTGCCAGAAATGTCCGCAGAACGCTTTTCGCCAAGGCAAGCCGTAATCGGCGAGGCTGCGTCCTTCGATCCTCGCCAGGACCGATGCGGCCAGCAACAGCACGCTCGCAGCAACCAGAAAGAAACCGATCCCGTTCGTCGGATTCCCGGGGTCTGGCTGCCACCCGTGCAAAGCGGTATCCGCGATTTTATTCGCCAGGTAACCGAGCGCGATCACCAGCGCGCCGTAAATCAGCAGCCGCCATCCCGCGCGCAGGCCGTTCGGTCCCGTGAAGATTTTGTGTGGCACTCGCTAGCCCCTCCGCCTGCGCCAACGCGATGCGTTCGGTCGGAGCAGCAGCGAATTCGCGTTGCACGCCTTGCCACGGTAGAATATAGAAGATGCGCGTTCGCGTCCTATTTTTCGGCCAACTGAAAGACATCGCCGGCGTCTCGCAAGAAGATGCCGAGCTGTCCGAAGGCGCGCGCGTCGAAGACCTCTACGAGCGTTACGCTCGCCGCTTCCCGCGCCTCGCTGAATTTCGCCCTTCGATCGCCGCCTCCGTAAACCAGGAATATGCCGAATGGCGCTCATCGCTCGCGGCGGGCGACGAAGTCGCGTTCCTCCCACCCGTCAGCGGCGGCCAGCAAACCGCCATCGGCGACGACATCATTCTTCTGGTCCGCGAACCCATCCAGCCGCGCGAAATTTTGCGCAACCTCAAAGCCTTCGAAGATGGCGCAGCAGTAATCTTCGACGGCTTCGTCCGCAACAATTTCAAAGGCCAGCGCACGCTGTATCTAGAATACGAAGCCTACGAACCTATGGCCTACGCCAAGCTGCGCGAAATTGCCGCGTACATTCACACTCAATTTGGAATTCATCGTCTCGCGATCGTTCATCGCCTCGGCCGTCTGGAAGTCGGCGACACCAGCGTGTTCATCGCCGTCAGCGCGCCACATCGCGCCGCGGCTTTCGATGCCTGCCGTTACGCCATCGACACACTGAAGCGCACCGTGCCCGTCTGGAAAAAGGAATTCTTCGCCGGCGGCGCCGTCTGGGCCGAAGGTGAGGCTTTGCCCCGGGAAGCCAATTCTGCGTTCGATGAATCTACGTCTTAGATGAAACCAGCCATCGCCACGCTTTGCACTGTCGCGCTCGCGGGTGTCGGCACATTCGCGCATGCACGTGCGTCCCATCCGCCTCCGCAACAACAACAGCAGCAGCGCCAAAAAGGCCCGATCCGCGTGCAGACGGACCTCGTCAGCATTCTCGCCAGCGTCACCGACGACAAAGGTGAGCCGGTCATCGGTCTCGCCCAAAGCGCGTTCCAGCTTACGGAAGAGGGAATCGCGCAAAAAATCGTGCGCTTCGAACCGCAAACCAATCGCCCGCTCGATCTGGCGCTAATGATAGACACCAGCGGGTCCGCAGCCATCGAACTGAAAATTGAACGCGACGCCGCCGAGCATTTCGTTCAAGAAGTCGTCCGTCCCAACGATCGCCTCGCAGTTTTTTCGTTCACCAGCGACGTCGTTCAGCTCAGCAATTTTTCCGATGATTCCAAAGTTCTCGAAGGCGCGATCCATCGCGTCGAAATGGGCGCGGACATGGGCACATCGCTCTACGACGCAGTAGTGCTCGGCTCGCAATCCGTTCGTCGCCAGGGCGCCGAACGCCGCCGCGCGCTCGTAATCATCACCGACGCCGGCGAAACCACGAGCGTCTCGAAATTTGAAGACGCCCGCCGCGCAGCGATCGGCTCGAACATCCTGCTCTATACTGTCGTGGTGCGCCCGATGAAATCCGACGCAGGGTGGAACACCGCGGGCGAGCACGCCATCTCCACCATCACAGACAGCGTCGGTGGCGCGATGTACTATCCGACCAATCTCAGCGAGTTGGGCGAAATCTTCGACCGCATCAATCGCGAGCTGCGCACCCAATATCTGCTTGGCTACTATCCCAGTCCCACTCCGCCACCCGGCAGCGACCGGCACGTGGTGGTCACCGTGAACAGCGGAGACACCGTGCGATATCGCAAGGAATATTTCACCGCCGGAGTGGCGCCATAATCCAATGAACCAATTTCTCGATGTCGCCATCGCTGCCGCCCGCGAAGCGGGCGGCGTGCTGCTCACCGAACACAGCCGCCCGCAGAAGATCACCTATAAAGGTGACGTGGACCTGGTCACCGAAACCGATAAGCGCTCCGAAGCCATCGTAGTCGGCCGCTTGCGCCGCGAGTTTCCGGATCATCGCATCGTCGCCGAAGAAGGGTCCGGCGGCGCAACCTCCGCTTCGCGTTACGAATGGCACGTAGACCCACTCGATGGCACGACGAATTTCGCCCACGGCTATCCGTGCTTCGCGGTTTCCATCGCGCTGCTCGAAGATGGCGTCCCGCTGGTGGGCGTGGTCTTCAATTCCGTCGCGGATGAGCTTTTTTCCGCCGCCCGCGGCCAGGGAGCGTTTCTAAACGCGAAACCGATTCACGTTTCCAATGCCGAGCGCATGGCCGTCAGCCTCGTCGCCACCGGTTTCCCCACGCACAAGCGTGGCGACAACTTGAACATCCACTATTACTGGCATTTCACGCTGCATTCGCACGGCGTCCGCCGCGACGGATCAGCCGCCCTCGATCTTTGTTCGGTCGCCTGCGGCCGCTTCGAAGCCTTCTGGGAATTCGGCCTGAAATCGTGGGACACCGCCGCCGGCATCCTCATCGTCTCCGAAGCAGGCGGCAAAGTTACCGATCTCCGCGGCGGCCCCTATCACCCCGGCGGCCCGGACCTGCTGGTAACCAACGGGCACATCCACGCCGAAATGCAGCAAATGATGGCCGAAATCGCCGCCCGCGCGAACAACAAGTTGTAGCGGGGCTCCATCGTTGCGACTTGCTGCGTTCTCTTGTGGAGTGCGGCGGCTTGCCGCGCCGCCGGTGTGTCGCCAAAAATCGCAGGCGGCCCAAACACCGCCACTACCAAGGTTCCCGATAAGACACGCTGCCCACCACGCGCAATGATTGACGCCTCACGCACCGCGATGCTAGCGTGGCCCACTCTCCTTCATGCGCGCCGTTGACATCATCCGCAAGAAACGCGACGCCGCGGAACTTTCCCGCGAAGAAATCGCATTCCTCATTGATGGCGCCACCCATGATCGCATCCCGGATTATCAATTGGCCGCTTTCCTCATGGCCGTCCTCTGGCGCGGCATGACCCGCTCTGAACTCGCCGCGCTCACCGAATCCATGCTCAATTCCGGCGAAGTGCTCGATTGGTCGGATCTTCCCGCGCCCAAAGTGGACAAGCACTCCACCGGCGGCGTCGGCGATAAAACTTCACTGGTCATCGCTCCCATCGTCGCCGCGGCCGGCCTCTACGTCCCGATGATCAGCGGCCGCGGCCTCGGCCACACCGGCGGCACTCTCGATAAACTGGAATCCATCCCCGGCTTCGACGTCAATCTGCGGCTCGATCACTTCCGCCGCACACTAGCACTCGCTCATTGCGCCCTGATCGGCCAAACGCCCGAAATCGCCCCCGCCGATAAAAAACTCTACGCCCTGCGCGACGTGACTGCCACTGTCGAAAGTCCCTACCTCATCACCGCCTCCATCATGAGCAAAAAAATGGCCGAGGGAATCGACGCGCTGGTGCTCGACGTGAAAACCGGCGACGGCGCGTTCATGAAGAAGCAAAAAGACGCGGAATATCTCGCCGAACTGATGGTCGAAACCGGCGTGCGCATGGGCAAAAAAGTCGTCGCGCTCATAACCGACATGGAGCAACCGCTCGGCCGCAAAATCGGGAACTCCCTCGAAGTCGAGGAATGCGTCGAAATCCTCAATGGAACAGGCCCGGACGATTTGCGCGAACTGTGCCTCGAACTTTCCGCCTGGATGTTCGTCCTGGGCGGCGCCTCAAAATCCGTCGCCGCCGGCCGCTCACTCGCTGCGGAAATGATTGCTTCCGGACGCGCGCGTGATACATTCCGCGAAGTGATTCGCTTGCAAGGAGGCGATCCGCGCGTGGTTGAAGATCCCAGCCGTCTGCCGCACGCCAAGCACACCGCGCGAGTGGATGCGCGCCGCGCAGGCTACGTCGCCGCAATTCATTGCGAACAAATCGGCGTCGCCAGCATGCTCCTCGGCGGCGGAAGAGAAAAGAAAGAAGACTCGGTTGATCCGGCAGTGGGCCTGGTACTCGAAAAAAAGATCGGCGACGCGGTAAAGGCAGGCGAAAACCTCTGCACAGCGCATTACAACTTGGACACGCGCCTCCTCCCAGCCATGCGCCTCCTATCCGAAAGTTTCGAAATCGGCGACCAAGCTCCGCCAGATGGGCCGCTGGTGCGCAAAATCATCGGCGCGGCAGAATTCCTGTGACCCTGCACGGCTGCAAAGGAGGCTCCTGCGCATGCACCGCCTGGTAGGCGTATTGGGAATGCTCACCATGATGGGTTTTGCGTTCCTGTTTTCGACCAATCGCCGCGCCATCCGCGGGAAGACCGTCGCCTGGGGTCTCGGCCTGCAAATCGTTTTCGCCTACCTCGTTATCAATTGGACCTACGGCCAGTGGATCTTCCAGAAAGCCGGCGCCGCCGTAAACTGGGTTCTGGATTTCGCTTTCTTCGGCTCCCAATTCGTCTTCGGCGACCTCGGAAAAAAAGGCTCGCCCATGGGCTTCTTCTTCGCCTTCCAGGTGCTGCCGACGATCATCTTCATCGCCGCCGTTTTCGCGCTGTTCTATTACTACGGCGTGATGCAATTGATCATCAAGCAAGCCGCGCGCGTAATGACCCGCCTTATGGGCGCAAGCGGCGCGGAATCCCTGAACGTCGCTGCCAGCATTTTCATGGGCCAGACGGAAGCGCCCCTGACCATCCGCCCCTTTCTCCCGGAAGTGACGCAGTCCGAACTAATGACCATCATGACCAGCGGCATGGCCCACGTTTCCGGCGGTATGATGGCCGCCTACATCGCCTACGGCGTCGAAGCCAAACACGTCCTCGCCGCCGTGATCATGACCGCCCCGGGCACAATACTGCTCTCCAAAATGATGGTGCCTGAAACCGAAGTTCCGGTAACTTCCGGCAAAGTGGAAATCGCACCCTTGGAACGCGACACTAACGCACTCGGCGCGCTCGCCCGCGGCACCGTCGACGGCCTCAGCCTCGCCCTCAACGTTGGCGCCATGCTCATCACATTCATCGCGCTGATTTATCTCGTAGATGGCGTTTTCGGCGCAGTACACAACGGACTCGCGCAGCTCGGCATCACCTGGTTTCCCTCCAGCGTCGAACTAATTTTCGGCTATCTCTTCTCGCCGATCGCCTGGGTCATCGGAATTCCCTGGCAAGACTGTCACGCTGTCGGAAATCTCCTCGGCCTGCGCATGGTGACGAACGAGCTCGTCGCCTTCCAGCGCCTCGGCCCCATGAAGGACGCGCTCGATCCGCGCTCCTTCACCATCGCCACGTTCGCGCTCTGCGGTTTCGCGAATTTCAGTTCCATCGGAATTCAAATCGGCGGCATCGGCGCCCTCGCGCCCAATAAAAAAGCAGACCTCGCGCGCCTGGGCATTCGCGCCATGCTCACCGGCACCATGGCCAATCTCATGTCCGCCTCGATCGTCGGGATAATGATGCGATGAGCGCGGCCCGCACAAAATCCTCAACGCGGGACTCCGAATTTGCACGAGCCGACCACGCCGCGAAATTCATCCTTGCCAAGACCCGCCTGCGCCCGAAAATCGCCCTGGTCCTGGGCTCCGGGCTCGGTGCCTTCGCCGACGAACTGCAAGAATCCACGCGCATCGGCTACGAAAAAATACCCGGCTTCCCGCGCTCCACCGCCATCGGTCACGCAGGACGCCTGGTAATCGGCAAAATTGAAAATATCGCCGTCGCCGCCATGCAGGGCCGCGTCCATTTCTACGAAGGCTACACCGCCCAGCAGGTCGCGTTCCCGATGCGCGTCCTCGGCCGTCTGGGCATTCGCTCCGCCATCCTCACCAACGCCGCCGGCGGCATTAATACGAAATACATGCAAGGCGCGCTCGTAGTAATCAGAGATCACATCAATCTACAGGGCAGCAATCCGTTGATCGGTCCGAACGACGACCGCTTCGGCCCACGCTTTCCTGACATGACCCAAGCCTACTGGAAGTCCTACCGCGAAATCGCGCTCGCCGAAGCCAAGCGGCTCGGCATCGCCGCCCCCGAAGGCGTGTACGCCGCGCTCGCCGGACCAAACTACGAAACGCCCGCTGAAATTCGTTACTTGCGTACGATTGGAGCCGATTTGGTTGGCATGTCCACCGTCCCGGAAACTATAGCCGCGCGCCACATGGGAATTCGCGTGCTCGGAATTTCCTGCGTCACCAATATGGCCGCCGGCATTCTCGATCAAGTGCTCGACCACCAGGAAGTAATGGAAACCGGCGAGCGAGTGAAAAGCCAGTTCATCGCTCTGCTGCGCGCCGTACTGTCGCGCATCGCCGCCGATGCGAAGCGAAGGAAAGTAAAGTAGAGGACAGCAAAACATAAATGAGCGAATATAACGCGCTACTCACCGCAGCAACGCAAGCATTCCAGAACGCCTGCGCCCCCATCTCCAATTTCCGCGTAGGCGCCGCCGTCCGCGCCAAATCCGGCCGCATCTTCACCGGCTGCAATATCGAAAACGCCACGCTAGGCCTCACCTGCTGCGCCGAACGCGTCGCCATCTTCAAAGCCGTCTCCGAAGGCGAACGCGGCTTCGACGCCATCGCAGTGGTCACTGATGTGGACCGCCTCACCCCACCCTGCGGCTCCTGCCGCCAAATCATCTGGGAATTTTGCGGCGACGTCCCCGTCCTGCTAGCGAACCTAAAAGGAAAAGTAGAACAGGAAACGTCCGCCAAGCTTCTGCCGCGCGCATTCGACGCTTCATTCTTGTAAAAAGGCTGACATGACCGCAAAGCCCGAGCTCACCTTCCGCAACCGTCAATCCCTAGGTTTTATCACTGGCTTTCCGCAGTGTTCATCTGCCTTCATCTGTGGTGCGTTCGCCTTTCTCCTTTGTCTCTCTGCAGCTTCTCCCACCCCCGCCCAAGAAAAAGTGGACCTGCTCATTACCGGCGGCGCAGTAATCACCATGGATGCCCAGCGCCACGTCCTCGATGACGGCGCCATAGCTGTGCGTGCCGATTCCATCGTAGCCGTCGGTCCTCGCGCCGCACTGGAAACCAAATACTCCGCGGCAAAAATCATCAACGCGCGCGGCATGCTCGTAATGCCCGGTCTCATCAACGGCCACACCCACGCCGCCATGAGCTTGTTCCGCGGCATCGCCGAAGATCTATCTCTCGACGACTGGTTGCACGCCTACATCTTTCCCGCCGAAGCGCGCAACGTCACCGACGATTTCGCCGCCTGGGGCACGCGCCTCGCGATCCTGGAAATGCTGCGAGGCGGCGTCACTACCTACGCGGACATGTATTACTTCGAAGACGAAGTCGCGCGCGTCACCAAAGAAGCAGGAATGCGCGGCGTCCTCGGCGAAACCATTGTTGATTTTCCCGCGCCCGACAATAAAACCCTGCCGCAAGCTTTCGCCTACACTCAGAAATTTCTCGACCACTGGAAAGGCGATCCGCTGATCATCGCCGCCGTCGCCCCGCACTCCATGTACGCCTGCTCCGAAAAAACTCTACAAGACGCCGTAGCCCTCGCCCGCCGCAACAGCGCTCCAATCCTGATTCACATCGCTGAAGCGCCCTTCGAGCTCGAGCAAAGCCGCAATAAATACGGCCTCACGCCCGTCGCCTATCTTTCACGCGCCGGCGTTCTCGGCCCGGACGTAATCGGCGCGCACTGCATCCTCGTGGACCAAGCAGACATCGCCACCCTCGCGCATTTCGGCGTCGGCTGCGTTTACAATCCTTCCAGCAATATGAAAACAGCGGCGGGCGTGATGCCCATCGTAGAAATGTTGGCGGCGGGCGAAGCCATCGGCCTCGCCACCGACGGAGCCGCCAGCAACAACAATCTCGACATGTTCGAGGAAATGGATCTAGCGCCCAAACTTCAGAAGCTTGCCCGCATGGATTCGCGCGCCCTTCCGGCCGAGCAGGTCGTGGCCCTAGCCACGATCACCGGTGCCCGCGCCCTGCACCTCGAAAAACAAATCGGCTCGCTCGAACCCGGCAAAAAAGCGGACTTAATTCTCGTGGACACTTCTGCGCCGCACGCCACGCCCATGTACAACGTCTATTCGCAGCTGGTCTACGCGTTGAAAGCAAACGACGTACGAACGGTGGTCATCGCGGGGAAAATCGTAATGGAAGATCGCCAAATGTTGACGCTGCACGAACCCGAAATCCTAGCCAAGGCACGCGACTACCAAAAACAGGTAGCCGAATCCCTGACAAAACCCGCGGCAAAATAAAACGTCTCGCGCTGACATTCGCGCTAGCGACCTGGCGCCGCCATCCATTTTCTATTTTCAGATTTCTCTTTTTAGCCCTTAGCTGGGCGGCCGCGCCGAATTCCGCTGCCGCTGCAGCTTCTGCGCGCTCGAACGCAAAGTCTCCGGCACATTCTTATTCGCGGCCAGCTGTTTCAGGTCGGTAGGCGTCAAATGCGGCAGCAGGTGCAAACTCACGTCCAGAGGCGCTTTGGGATTCTTCGTCAAATTCTTCACCACCACGTAACTCTTCATAAAATTCCGATTCTTCGAAATAATCCGCAGCACTTCCTGCGACACATTCGTCATTGCCGCGAAATTTTCAATCTCCAGGTCCGTCAACCGCGGCGACTGCAGCACGCCACGCTGCACGATCTTGTTGGGGTCGCGTATCAAAAGCATGCGTTCCTCGCGCCCGCCTTTCACCGCTAGCTGAATCCGCTGCACGATATTCATCTTGGCCATCCGCTGCAGCAGCGATACCCGCTTCTTGACGTCCGGCTCGGCTTCCGCCGCAGCCTCCTCGATCGCTTTTTCGTCCAGAAAGGCATTCGTCTCAATTTCCGCCAGCAGCTCTTTCTGATCGGGAGTTGCCGCTTCGGAATACGCCAGCGCAATTCCCAGCGCGGGATACGAACTCAGCCGGTCCAGATTGTCCAGAAGCGTTTGAATTCCCACGCTCGTCAAATCCGCCGATACGCGCGTCACAAATTCCGCGGGGCAAGCCGGGTTCGCTGCCATGCGATCCGCCACTTCCGGCCTGCCGCTCATGTTGTCCGCGCAATATTCAAAAAGTTTCAAGTCCGCATCAGAACGCGCCAGCGCCACCTGCAGCGATTCCAGCGACTGCGTCAGCAGGCAGCTTTTCGCCCGCTCCGCAACAGCAGGATCGCGGTCCATCGTCAGCACCGCCAGCAACTCAGCGCGATCTTCCGGCGCCAGCGAAATACTTCCCGCGCACAACGCCAGCTTTTGTTCCGGCCGCGCGTGGCCCGAACGAACCGCGGCTCGTATCTCAGCGCTAATGGGGGTCTCCTGCCGCGGGCTGCAGATCTTTCTGCGTCAGCGTCACCGATCCCGGCTGCCCAGGCTGCCCGCCCGACGCAATCGCCTGCCCGTTCAGCTCCAGCACAATCGAGCTCGAATCGCTCGAAGATACCTGCAGCGATTCCATCGCCGTGAACCGATAAACCTGCCGCGCATCCATGTGTCCCTGGAAAACCGGCTTGCCGTCCGCCACTACTTTTACATCGGCAGCAAGCGCCGCTTCCAGCTTCAAATCCAGCGGCGGCGCTGTTCCCGATGCGGACGCGTCACTACCGCCACCAGCAGCCGGCGCTGAATTCACAGGTTCACCAGAATGCTTGTGCAAACGCGCCGCAATCTTCGGTCCCAAAAAGTGGACCGCCGCCCAACCACCGGCCAGCACCACTAAGACCAGGAGCACCACCACAAGCACCCGCGCCCAGTTGCGATCCGGCTCCTCCGGCGGGTCCGCTACCACACCCGGATCAGACCGCCCTCTGGTTTCCAGCGCGTATTCCGCCACCAGGCTGTCTTCATCCAGCCCTAGATAACGCGCCACCGAACGTATAAAGCCGCGATTAAACACGCCGCCCGGCAGCAGCTCCCACTGTTCGTTTTCCAGCGCCGCCAGGAAGCGCGGAGCAATACGCGTAGCCACTGAAATTTCTTCCAGTGTGACGCCCCGCATTTCTCGCTCGCGTTTAAGGTGTTCGCCGAAAGGTTTTGAAGGCATCCGCTGGAATCCGCAACTACAGAAAATATAGGCGTCGCTGATGGGAGTGTCAATGCTGGCCGATAACTCATCGTAAGGGTAACCTGTTGCCCTTTCGTCAATTTTGCCGCGAAGGTCGTTGCAGTGTACCGAAACCGTTCACTATAATGTCAACGTTGACCTCAGACTCCAACGAACCGACGAAAGGCGTTGCTGAAGATTCCATGCGACGAGCCACCGACGCGCGGCCCTTTGCTGGCGTCGAACGGCGCAGAACTCCGGGTGTGGACATGTCCATCGAGTCTTCCAACGAGGTCACGGTATTCCACGAGCTAGGCAAAGCCCTCACATCGTCCCTGCAGCTCGATCAGGTCCTGCGCACCATAATGGAAAAAATCAATGAGGTTCTGCGGCCCGATACCTGGTCGCTCCTCTTGATGGACCAGGATAAGGATGAGCTTTACTTCCAGATCGCCACCGGCAAAGGCGCGGAATCGCTGAAGGACGTTCGCATTAAGGTCGGCCAAGGCCTCGCAGGCTGGGTAGCGCAGACCGGCGAAGCTGTAGTAGTGCGCGATACCACCAAGGATTCGCGTTTCTTCGGTCAAGTGGACGCGAAAACGAAAATGGAAACGCGTTCCATCGTCGCAGTCCCCGTGCGTTTCCGCGATCAATGCCTCGGCGTCATCGAACTGATCAATAGCATCGGCCCGGAAGGTTTCAGCGCGCGCGACCTGGCTCTGCTCGAAGCCCTTGCCGATTACGCGGCCATCGCCATCGAAAACGCGCGCCATGTCCAGCGCATTCACGAACTCACGATCACCGACGATTGCACCAGCCTCTACAACGCGCGCCATCTGAACTTCATGCTGGACACTGAAATCTACCGTTCGCACCGTTACGCGTTCGAGTTCTCCCTGATCTTCATTGACCTCGATCATTTCAAGAGCGTCAACGACACGCACGGCCACCTGATGGGTTCGAAGCTCTTAGCTGAAATCGGCCAAGCCATAAAAGATAAATGCCGCCTGATTGACCTCGCCTTCCGCTACGGCGGCGACGAATTCGTAGTCCTGCTGCCGCAAACTTCCAAAGAAAACGCGCTGGGCGTAGCTCGCCGTCTCCACAAATTAATCCGCGAAGCCGTCTGGCTAAAAGACACCGGCATCAACGCCCACGTAACCGCGAGTGTCGGCGTAGCAGCCTACCCCAGCGATTCCCGCACCAAAGCTGAACTGTTGCACCTGGCCGACGAAGCCATGTACCTGGTAAAAAACACCACCAGAGACAGCGTAGCCGCCTCCGGCGTAGGCCTCTTAGCCCAAGACAAGTAGTACCCGCCAGCACCCACGCCCGCAAGCCTCGCGCTAGAACGTGGTCGTAAGCCGCAGCGCAAAACTGCGCGAAGGTCCAATCGCATTGCCTGAAAACAGCCCGCCGAAATCAATCACATCCAGGACGTTCGTGAGGTTTTGCCCATCAGCCTGCAGCTGTACGTTGCATCGCTCCGATTTGTAGACTTTCGCGCCCGCCGACACATTCACCTGAAAGGACGGATAGATGCGCCCGGTAGCGAAGTTAACGCGAGCCACGACTTGTGGACCGTATTGCGCGGTCACTCCCGAGACGCACTGCTGCTGCGTCTCGCCGTCCGGGCACTGAAAATCAAACGGGAGGCCTGTATCGTACTGAATCCCGGCGGCCAGCCAAAAGCGCGGAGCGATCTGATAGCGTACGCGGCCGCGAACGGTGTTGCGCTGGTCCTGCGAATCCGGGACATGGCCCGTGGTCGGTATCTCCGCGTCGTCGCCCAGAAATAGTCCGCCCGTCACCGGAAACCAGGCCTGGCCGAGGATGTAGGAATAGCTCGCAAATCCCGAGAAGCCGTGCCAATCAGGCACCATCAGCTTTGCTTCCGCTCCGTAAATGATGGACTTGCGGAATGCAATCGGATAGCTGATGGTGGTGTTCTGAATCTGATCGTCATCCGCGTAATTGTTCACCAGCCGCCGAAAATAGTTGGCGTCGAGCTTAACTTTTCCGTAAAAATCCTTTGCCACGCCTGCTTCGTAGTAATTTCCCTCGGAGGGCTCCACGGGTAACTGCAGGGAAACAGGATTCAGCTTTGTGGCTGCCGTCGAACTGGAAAGCAGAATGTTCTCGTTAGAGGGCGTCTGAAATACTCTGTCATAGGAGAAATGCACGACCAGGCCAGCCGAGGGAAAATAACGCGCAATCGAAATACGCGGATCCACAGCTTGCCGGTTTAACAGCAACTGATAATGGTCCCAACGAATCCCGGCGTTGATTGTCCAGTTTCCCAGATGCATCTGATCCTGCACGAACGCGGACTGTTCCAGGTCCGGGCGATTCGCCGCGAAACTAAAGGTCAGCGGAGTGTCGCCGTCGAACTGCGTCGGATCGGTAATGAGGTACCGGAAATTCTCGTTCAGATACGTGTTGTCGGACTCCACGCCGAACTTCCATTCGTGCCGTCCGTGAACCGCGGTCACCACGCCCCTGAAATATCCTTCGCGAAACCAATTGTGCTGCGAAATCAGAATGGGCGTCGAATAAGCGTTGGAATAAAAATCGTTCGAGTCGCCGCGCGCCATGCCGTAAAAATCGGCGAGCACGTTGGAAGAAAAAATGTGCTGGTAGGTCACGATGCCCATGGTTTCAAAATTGTCTGCATTCTGGCGCTGCGGTGCCGGGGGCAGCGTGGGATCCAGAGGCGTCAGATGCGGTTCCTGCTGTATCAATTCGTTGGGGATGTCGTAGCGCGCCAGTTCGTGGCGCACGCTCAGGCTCAAGCGGTCGTGCGGAGTGAGCTGGCGCGCGTACCGTAGTGAAAAATCGCCAGTCTTGCCCGTGTTCGAAAAATTCTCCGCAACGACGGGGTTCAGGTAATGGCCCGTCATCGCGCCGCTGGTGCTCCCGCTCAGCGTATTCTTGCCCCACACATACTGTGCGCTGGCAAAAGCGCCCCCGGTGTCGAAGCTCCCGCCGGATAGAATCACCTGCCCGTGCAGGCCCGGGTCGGAATCCTGAATCGTGTTGACCTCGACGACTCCGCCCATCTTCCGGCCATATTCTGCGGGAATCCCCGCCGTGTAGATGCTCATGGATTGCACGTCGTCCGCCTCAATTTCATTGCCGAAACTGGGCGAACGATTGTCTTGCAGCGGCACACCATCCACCACGAACTGCGTCTGGTATTCCGATCCGCGCGGGTGCAGCACCGCATTACCTTCATAGAGCCACCCTGGCTGCGAATTCACCAGGTCCTGCAACGATCGCCCCGGCAGCGAACTCAGCCGGTGCTCTATCGTGTCCGAACCGATCTGGCTCACTGCCCCCGCTTGGTCCGGATCAATCAAGGTGTCGGGTGCATTTACGGTCACGGATTGATTCACCGACGGCAACTTCAGCTGAATCGTATGCTCGGTGGGAATGGACGATCGAATCTCTACAGTCTCGGACGCTGCCACGAACCCGTGCTGCGCAATTTCCAGCTGATACACGCCAAATGGCAGCCGCTGCACCTCCAGCGTCCCCTGCTCCGTGGTTACAAGGGAAATTCGATACTGATTTGCCTCGCTGACAATCAACACGGTCGTCTTCACGCCCAGCCCTGAGGGATCAATCACCTTCAGCCGCAATTCTCCCCGGTTGCTCTGGCAATACAGCGGCAGCGCGCACAATAGAATCAGTCCCGCAATTCTCCTCACGAGGGATCGGGCGCCCTGGGCGCGCAACTGGTCTCTGACGGTCGAGCGCGGCCGAGTTACCGGAGGCTTCGAGTCAACGGCCCGTGTAATCATCCTGGTTCGTCCACCCCTGAAATCGAATAACCCATTCTCCCTCGATTCGTCCCTCTTGTGCGCTGCGATAGTTTCTCCCGAGTGAGTATGTCACCGACGGTTCGAATCGCGGCACGTGCTCCCTAAACGCGCACCCCAGTTTGCTAGCAGCAAACCTCTCACCTATACTCGTCGTCTAATAAACTATTCCACGCATCAGGGAGACATCGCTCTGCGCAATCAGGAGTCAGCGCGCTACGCACGTTGGGCGGCATGGACTGCGGCTGCCATCGTCCTCGTCGTTGCTGGCGTCTATGCTCAGCGCGCCATTCGCGCCGCGCGCGCCCGCAAAGACGCGCCTCCTTCCATCCCCGATTCCGTGCAGAAGCAATCCGCCGAATTTTCCTATGTGGGCACCGACCAGGGCCGCGCCCTGTTCACCATCCGCGCTTCTCACGCCACCCAATACAAGGACCAGGATCGCGCCTTGTTACAAGACGTCTGGATCACCCTCTACGGCCACGACGGCAGCCGCAACGACAACATTCACACCCGCGAATGCAACTACGAGCCTGCCACCGGAAACGTCGTCTGCGAAGGGGACGTCAAGATTGACCTCGCCAGCTCCACCCCCGCCGGCGATTCCGGAAAACCCGCCGACAAAACTCTGCAAGTCACCACGCGCAATCTCTCCTTCAATCGCGAATCCGGCGACGCGACCACCACCGCGCCGGTGCAATTCCATTTCCCGCAGGGTGAAGGCCATTCCGACGGCATGATTTACAGTTCACAAAAAGAAATCGTTCGGCTAACTCACAACGTACAGCTCGACCTCGCAGCGTCTGACAAAAGTGGCGGCCTGCCCGTCACCGCCACGGGCGGCAGCATGGAAATCAGCCGTAACGATCGCATGGTCCAGCTGGACGCTCCGGCAAACGTGCGCCAGGGCGGCCGCACCATCTCCGCCGATAGAATTTCCATCGAGCTCGACACGGAATTCCGCGCTCGCCACGCCATTGCCACCGGACATCCGCAAGTAACTTCCACCGACCCGCGCGGAAAATCCACCTCCACCGCCACGCAATTTGATCTCTTCGCGAACCCCGACGGCTGGATCGAGCGCATCGTCGCCGACGGCAATGTCGAGGGCAGCCGCGAAGCCGCGGGCGCAGCCGACCACTTCACAGCCGCGAACGTCGTGCTCACTATGACGTCACAGCACAATCTTCTGCGCGAAATGACGGCGACCGGCAACGTGAAAGGCACTTCCCGCATGGGCGCGGAATCGCGCTCCATCGAAACCGAATCACTACTCGCCACTTTCACACCCGGCCAACGACCCTCGCAGCACAACGACCAGCACGAAGTCCAGCCGGTCATCCAGACCGTCACTACTCTTGCTCCCGGCACCATCGAAACCAAGTCAGCCGACGAAACTACCACTCTTCACGCCAAAAGATTCGTCGCGCAATTCGCGCCCACCGGACGCCTCGATACTCTGCTCGGCCACGGCGGCGCCACCGTCTCCAGGAAAATCGGCAACGCGCCTCCGCAAATCCTCAAAGCCGCGGAACTCGCCGCAAAATTTTCTCCCGACGGCGAATGGCAGCAGCTCGACGAAACCGGCGACGTGCATTTCCAGCAAGCCGATCGTCAAGCCTCCGCCGACCGCGCCAACATCGTGCGCTCCACGGAGATGATCTTGCTCGACGGCTCGCCAGTTCTTACCGACTCCATGAGCCGTACCAGCGCCACCAGCGTCGCCATCAACCAGAAATCGGGCGACATACGCGCGTCCGGCGGCGTGCTTTCCACCTACTTCCCCGGTGCGCAGAATTCCGCGATGAGCATGGGTTCCGGCCCCGGCCATATTTCCGCCGCCACTCTCACGGGTTCCACCACTTCAGGCCACGTCACCTACGTCGGCCATGCCCGGCTCTGGCAGGGCGATTCCGTGCTCGAAGCGAACCAGATCGAAGTCTGGCGCGACGAAAAAAACTCCAAGCCACTGGCAATGTCGTCGCAAATTTCGCCCAAGCCGCCTCGCCCGCGCAGGCTCCCGCGAACTCGTCGCCCGCCCCATCTACCAGAGCGATCTCCGCCACCCCTTCCGGTCCTACTCTCTGGCAGATTCGCGCCCCCATGCTGACCTATTGGGGCGACACCGGCAAAGCCCATCTGGAACTCGGAGTCACCGCCGACTCCCAGCAAGGCTCCATGCAATCCCGAACCCTGGACGTTTTCCTGACGCCCGCGTCAGCGACAGCCAAGCCATCCTCAGCGGCCGCAAAGCCAGCCCAACCGCCTGCAGCCACCCCTGCCGAGGGCCGCCAGCTCGACCATGCCCTGGCCCTGGGAGGTGTGACAGTTCGCCAAGGCGACCGCCGTGGCACCGCCGACCAGGCCGAATACACTGCTTCCGACGGAAAATTCGTCCTTTCCGGCGGCCAACCCACCATCATTGATGCTTCCAGCGACACAACTACCGGCCATTCGTTGACCTTCTTTGTAGCGAATGATACGATTTTAATCGATTCGCAAGATGGTTCGCGCACGCTAACCAAGCACCGGGTTGAGAAATGAACCGGCATGTTGAAACTCCAGGCTGCTGATCTCAGCAAGTCTTATCGAGGGCGGAAGGTCGTCGATAAAATTAGCTTGGAGATTCAACAGGGGGAAGTGGTTGGGTTGCTCGGGCCGAACGGCGCCGGAAAGACCACGACGTTCTATATCCTGGTCGGCCTCGCGCGTCCGGACTACGGGCGTGTAATTCTCGACGGCGAGGACATCACGGACCTACCCATGTACCTCCGGGCCCGCAGCGGCATCAGCTACCTTCCTCAAGAGCCTTCGGTTTTTCGGAAAATGACGGTGGAAGAGAACCTGCTCGCGGTCCTCGAAACCCTGCCGTTAACCTCCGAACAGCGCCGCGACAGGGTCGAAGAACTCCTGGCGCAGATGGGTCTTGAGGGTGTGCGTTACAGTCGAGCGTACGTTTTATCCGGCGGAGAACGCCGCCGTCTGGAAATTGCGCGCTCTTTAGTGCTTTCGCCGTCTTTTGTACTGCTGGATGAGCCGTTCGCGGGAATTGACCCGCTTACGGTAGTGGACATCCAGAAAATAATCGCCGATTTAAGCGCGGCGGGCATCGGCGTGCTCGTGACGGACCATAACGTCCGCGACACCTTGGCCGTCACCAATCGCGCTTACATCATTAATGATGGCAAAATTTTTAGAGCGGGGACTCCGGAGGAACTTTCGAACGATCCCGAAGTCCGCCGCGTGTATCTCGGTGAAGGATTCCGGCTGAACTGATTGCTATGAACTGGCTCGCACCCAAACTCAGCTTGCGCGTGGCTCAGAAGCAGATTCTCACGCCGGGCCTCGTGCAGATGGTCAGCGTCCTCGCGCTCAATCGCCTCGAGCTGCGCGAGATGATCAATCAGGAAATCATGGCCAATCCCGTCCTCGACGAAGTCACCGAAGAGGGCGCGGCGGCCACCGACAGTTACACCGACGAAGCCTTCCTCAAGAAAGAAACCGAAAAAGTCCCCGAAACCGAAGCCGCTAATCCTTTCGACGAATTCGATTTCGGCTCTTTCTTCACGCAGTATCTGGATGCTGGCTCCGAACGCGCCGGCAGCAGCGAACGCGAAGACATCGAACGTCCCTCCTTCGATAAATTCCTTTCCTCCGCGCAGAATCTGGCGGACCATCTGGCCTGGCAACTCAGCGTCAGCATCTGCACCGAAACCGTGCGCAAGATCGCCGAAGGCATCGTTGGCAACCTCGATGAGAACGGCTACCTCACCGCCACTCTCGAGGAACTCGCGCAGTCCGGGAACTATTCCATGGAAGACGTCGAAGAAGCCCTGGCCATGGTCCAGGAATTCGATCCTCCCGGAGTAGGCGCGCGCGATTTGCAGGAGTGCCTGCTGATGCAGCTGAAGCTGATTGATCCGCAGAATACTCTGGCGCAGCAGATCATCGCCGAACACTTGAAGCTGCTGCAAAATAACCAACTCAAGGAAGTCGCTCGCGCGCTGAATCGTCCTGTCGAACTCGTGAAACGCGCCGTGGACGTCATCAAGCAGCTCGATCCCAAGCCCGGCCTGCGTTACAACCACACCGAGCCGCGCCTCGTCGAGCCCGACGTACAATTCCGCAAAGTTGACGGCGAGTGGCAAGCCCTCATGAACGAGGACGACTTACCGCAGCTCCGCCTCAATCCCATGTATCGCCGCCTGCTCGCCCGCGATGCGGCCGACCGCGACGTGCGCAACTACGTCAAGGAACGCTTCACCGCCGCCATCCAGCTGATGAAAAATATCGAGCAGCGCAAGCACACCATTCAACGCGTCTGCCAATCCATCCTGCGCCGCCAAGGCGATTTCCTCGATTACGGCGCCGATCACCTGAAGCCCATGATGATCAAGGAAGTCGCCGAAGAAGTCGGCGTGCATCCTTCCACCGTCAGCCGCGCCGTCGCCAATAAATATGTCCACACGCCGCAAGGAGTCCTCGAACTGCGTTATTTTTTCAGCGAATCCGTGAACGGTCCGCAGGGCAGCGAGATGTCTCTGCTCTCGCTGAAGCGCCGCGTCAAAAAAATGATTGACGATGAAGACACCGCGCGCCCTCTCACCGACGAGCAAATCACCAAACGCCTCAGCGAAGAGGGCATTCAAGTCACGCGCCGCACCGTCGCCAAATATCGCGAAGACCTCCGCATTCCCAGCACCCATCGCCGACGGGTCAAGGGTTAAAAACCCGCCGTGACGCGCCGCCGCACCCCAAGAATTCGCAGTCGCGATGCCCGCCAGCTCGTAATTCTCACCGGCCTCTCCGGTTCCGGAAAAGGTTCCGTACTCAACACTTTCGAAGATCTCGGCTTTTATTGCGTGGATAATCTGCCGGTCGGCCTGATCTCCACCTTCAGCGAACTCTACGTCGAAGGCGTCGGCGAAATTGAACGCGCCGCGCTCCTCGTTGACGCCCGCGAAGGCGAGCAAATCGAAAAGCTCCCCAGAATTTACCGCAAGCTCGCGTCCGAACATCCTGCCACTCTGGTCTTCGTCGAAGCCAGCGACGAAGTTCTGCTCCGCCGCTTCAGCGAAACGCGCCGTCCGCACCCGCTCAGCCAGGATCATTCCATTGCCGAAGGCATTCGCCTCGAGCGACGCCGCATGGCGCCCATCCGCCGCCTCGCCGACGTAATTATTGACACCTCGAAATTCAACGTGCACGAGCTGCGCCAGTTCATCCTGGATCGTTTCCAAAATCCCGGCCGCCGCCCGCTGCTCGTATCGGTCGTCAGCTTCGGCTTTCGCTACGGCATTCCCGCGGACGCGGACTTGGTCTTCGACGTTCGCTTTTTGCCCAACCCGCATTTCGTTCCGCGCCTGCGTCCATTCAGCGGCAAGGACCCGCGGGTCGCGCGCTACATCCGTTCCTTCTCGCAAACGGATGAATTCCTGCGCCGCATCGAGAGCCTGTTGCTATATCTGATTCCGCACTATATTGCCGAAGGCAAGAGCTATCTTACGGTCGCGCTCGGCTGCACGGGGGGCAGGCATCGTTCCGTCGCGCTCGCTGAAGTCATTCGTCGCGACCTGAAACGCAAAGGCTATTCGGCCAAAGTCGTGCATCGCGACATAGACAAATCCACTACTTGAACGTGCAAAGCCGCGTGCGCGCGGCCAAAGGTCTGCCATTTGGATTCTGAAAAAATAAATAGCACCGCAAACCTCACTCAGCGCGAAGAGCTCCGGCGCCTCCTGCGCTATCTCGCTCCTTTCACGCTGCCGCTGGCTGGCGGCATTCTGCTCCTGGCCGTCATGGGTGTCGCCGAAGGTCTGGTCGCATTCGCCATCAAGCCCGCTCTCGACGTGGTCCTGAATCCGCTCTCCACGCTCCAGAAGCTCGTCCTGTTTCAGGTTCCCGGCACCGATCACATCGTGTACTTGAACGATTTCGTTCCCTCCCGCGTCCACCACGTCTGGTCCGTCTTCGCCCTCTCGCTGCTATTCATTTTCCTCGTGAAGGCGATCGCCGAATACTTTGGCAGCACCCTGATCCAATACGTCGGCCTCGCGGGCGTCACCAACCTCCGCAATAGCGTGTACGTCAAAATCGTCCAGCAGCCCGTCGGATTTTTTCACCACAATCCCGTCGGTCGCGTCATGTCTGCGGTTATCGCCGATATCGAGCAGATGCGCACTGCCTTTTCCGACTACCTCGCTGATTTCTTTCGCCAGATTTTCAACCTGGTCATTTTCGTAGCCGTCCTCCTGGTGATCGACTGGCGCATGGCCATCGGTTCCGCCGTCCTCGTCCCACTCGTCGTTTGGCCCGTCGCGAAACTAACCCGCCGCATCCGCCGCTCCACCGAAACCAGCCGCAGCCGCCTCGCCGACCTCAGCCAGATTCTCCAGGAAACCATCAGCGGCAATCGCGTCGTAAAAGCCTTCGGCATGGAAGGTTTCGAAATTCGTAAATTCCGGGAAGCCGCGCGCAAACTGCTCCGCGAAAATATGCGTTGGATCCGCGCCATGGCCGCCACCGGGCCCATCATGGACGTCCTCGGCGCCGTCGTCATCGCCATGATCCTGCTCTACGCGCGCGGTGAAATTAAAGTCGGCCGCATGACCATCGGTTCCTTCGGCGCCTTCACCTTCGCGCTCTTCAAAGCCTACGAACCCATCAAGCGCCTCGGCAGCATCTATCAACTTTTCGTCCAGGCGCTCGGCACCTCCTCTCAAGTCTTTAAACTCCTCGATCTTCCCGAAGAAAAACTCGACGCGCCAGGCGCCACCGCGCTGCCTCCGTTCTCGCATTCCGTGGAATTTGAAAACGCCACCTTCCGCTACGACGACGCCGACTCGCCCACGCTCAGCAACATCGCCCTGAAAGTTCCCGCAGGCGCAGTCATAGCAATCGTCGGCTCCAGCGGTGCGGGAAAAACCACGTTAGTCAATCTCCTGCCGCGTTTTTACACTCCCACTTCCGGTGCAGTCCGGATTGACGGCCACGACCTCCGCGGCGTCACCCTGCGCTCCCTGCGCGGCCAAATGGCCATCGTCACGCAAGAAACCATCCTCTTCAACGACACGATCTGGAGCAATCTCTGTTACGGCCGTCCCGATCTGCGCGGAAGAAAAAGTTTTCGCCGCCGCCCAAGCCGCCATGGCCCACGATTTCATCATGCAAATGCCCAAGGGCTACCAAACTCTCATCGGCGACCGCGGCCAGCGCCTCTCCGGCGGCCAGCGCCAGCGCCTCGCCATCGCCCGCGCCCTGCTTAAAGACGCGCCCATCCTTATCCTCGACGAAGCCACCTCCGAATTAGACTCCGAATCCGAAATGCTCGTGCAAAGTGCGCTCAACAATCTCATGACCGGCCGCACCGTCTTCGTCATCGCTCATCGCCTCTCCACGATTCGCCGCGCGGACTTGATTGCTGTCCTCGAAGGAGGCACAATTCGCGAGCGCGGTACTCACGAGGAATTGCTGGAGCGCCGCGGCCTCTACGCTCGTTTGTACGAAATGCAATTTCGCGATGCCGAACCTGCGTCGCGCGCGGCAGGCCCCTTGTAAAAATGACCAGCAGCGGCTCACAATCAATCTCCGTGAATCCCCCCAAGCCGCAAGCCACCGGCCTGAAGTCCATGACGGGCTACGCGCAAGCCCGCGCCATCGAAAGCGGCTGGAGCCTGCGCGTCACCATTCGCGCCGTGAATCATCGTTTCCTGGATTTGCATCTGCGCATTCCCGAAGGCTTCGAGCCGCTCGAGCCGCGCATCCGCCAGATCCTCCGCGAACGCGTTCGTCGCGGCCATCTCGATTTCACTCTGCATTACGAACTCGCCGGCCCCGCAGCCGTCGGCGTGAATCACGGTGTGGCTGCTGCGTATCTCAAAGCGGTCAATTCGCTCCGCCAGGAATTTGGCATTCAAACCGAACCCGACCTCGCCTCCATCCTGCGCTTGCCCGGCGTCATCGGCGCGGCCGCCACTTCCGGCGAAGGCGAAATCGAACGCCTCGAAGCCGTAGTAACCCGCTGCCTCAACGAAGCGCTCGATAAACTCGATCGCATGCGCGAACAGGAAGCCAGTCACCTGCGCGAGGAAATGTCCGCGCGCCTGCGCCACATCGCCGCGCTCACCGCGCAACTCGAAGCGCTCGCAGAAGGCGCGCGCCCAGCATTCGCCAAACGACTCGCCGCTCGCTTGCAGGAATTGCTGGGCGAAACTCCGCTCGATCCCGCGCGCCTGGCCCAGGAAGCCTCCATCGCCGCCGAGCGTAGCGATGTCTCCGAGGAACTGGCGCGCCTGCGCAGTCACGTGCAACAATTTGAGTCGTTGCTCACGGGCGCTTCCGACGTCGGCAAGAAACTCGACTTCCTGCTCCAGGAGATGCAGCGCGAATCCAACACACTGCTTTCCAAAACGCCGGGCAACGACGCCGCCGGTCTGGACATCACGCGCCTCGGCCTCGAAATTAAGTCCGAGATCGAAAAATTGCGCGAACAGGTGCAGAACATCGAATGAGCCAACCCGACCCGCTGGTGCTAATCGTCTCCGGCCCCTCGGGTTCCGGAAAATCCACTCTGGTGGAAAAGATTCTGGAGGTCCCGGGCACCCTGCTGTCTGTTTCGTGTACTACTCGGTCGCCGCGCAAGACGGAGAGCGATGGCAAGTGGTACAATTTTGTCACTGAGGGTGAGTTCCAGCAGTTGGTGGAGCGCGGTGAATTCCTGGAATACGCTCAGGTGTTCGGCAAGAACTGGTACGGCACTCCGCGCAAGTGGTTGGAAAGAGCGCTGGCGGAGAAAAAAGATCTGGTCCTGGAAATTGATGTCCAGGGTGCTTTGCAGGTGAAGCGCAAACTTCCGGGCGCGGTGGCCGTTTTTGTTTTGCCTCCTTCGCGCGCGGAACTCGAACGGCGCATTCGGGCGCGCGGGCAGGATTCCGAAGACGAGATTCACCGGCGGCTCGAACGGGCCCGCCAGGAAATGTTGAACTACAGCAGCTATGATTTCGCCATCATCAACGATGACCTCCAGCGCGCGGGCAGGGAAGTGCAGGCCATCGCTCTGGGCTCGCGTTGCCGAGTGGCGCCGAACGAAGAACGAATTCGCGAAATCCTGAAGTCTTTTGGAGGCTGATCTTCACATGGCTCATCTCAAGGATGCACCAGATAGCCAATTTGCCTACGTCGTAGTCGTCGCGCGTCGCGCTCGCCAATTGTTGATCGGCGGCCGCCCTATGGTGGATAACCCCCGGTCGCGCAAAACCACGCGCATCGCCGAAGAAGAACTGCAAAAGGGCCTGCTCGAATACGACGCCCCGCACCTCAACGAACAAGCCGAAGACATCAACGAGAAAAAGAAGAAGTGACGAGCGAAGGTTGAACCAGCCATGCGCTCCGATCACGCTCGAACACGGATCGATCTTTGTGGGTCGTGGCTTTAGCCACGACATTGGAATTTCAAGAGCGGTGCTGCTTTAGCCGCTGAAGTTCCGCCGTTGACTTTGCTTTTGAGTTTGCATCACGCAACAATCCCTTAGGCGGGCACAAACGTCCATGAAGATCGCCCTAGGCGTAACCGGCGGCGTAGCGGCCTACAAAGCCGCCGAGCTAGTCCGCCGCCTGCAACAAGAAAAACTCGACGTCCAGGTCGTAATGACCCGCGCCGCCCAGGAATTCATCACCCCGCTAACCTTCGCCGCGCTAACTGGGCAAAAAGTAATCACTGACATTTTCGCTGCCGCAGGCTCAGCCCCCGCCAACGTCGAAAGCGCCATCGAACACATAGCCGTGGCCCAGCGCGTTGACTTGCTGCTCGTCGCCCCCGCCACCGCCGACATCCTCGGAAAATTCACGCACGGGATAGCCGAAGATTTTCTCTCCACTCTCTATGTCGCCACCAAAGCGCCCGTAGTGGTCGCCCCCGCGATGAACGTCAACATGTGGGAACATCCCGTGACGCAACAAAATCTAGCAACCCTGCGCGCCCGCGGCGTCCACGTCGTCGATCCCGATGAAGGCTACCTGGCCTGCGGCATGACCGGCGCCGGCCGCCTAGCAGCCACCGAATCCATCGTCAAAAAAGTTTGCGAAGTCCTCGGCCTGCGCCACGACTTCGCTGGCCAGACGGTCCTCGTAACCGCCGGTCCCACGTGCGAAGATATTGACCCAGTCCGTTTCCTCACCAATCGCTCCTCCGGCAAAATGGGCTACGCTCTCGCCGAAGCCGCCCACCGTCGCGGCGCGCGCGTGATTCTAGTCAGCGGCCCCACCGATTTGAAAATTCCAGAAGGTGTGGACTGGGTTCCCGTGCGCTCCACGGAACAAATGCATCGCTCCGTCGTCGAACGCGCCCGCGAAGCCAACGTAGCTATCATGGCCGCCGCCGTCTCCGATTACCGTCCCACCGCGGCGCAAGATAAGAAAATCAAACGAGGCGATGGCACTTTCATCCTTGAACTGGAACCCACGCCCGATATTCTCGCCGAACTAGGCTGCGAAAAAGCCAATCGCATCCTCGTAGGCTTCGCCGCCGAAACAAATAACGTCGCAGAAAACGCGCGCGCCAAGCTCCAGCGTAAAGCCGCCGACATGATCGTCGCCAACGACGTCACCCAGGCCGGCGCAGGCTTCGATACCGACACCAACATCGTCACCCTGTTTCTCCGCGACGGCCGCGAGCTCCCGCTCCCCCAACTCAATAAATTCGACGTAGCCAATCGCATCCTCGACCAGGTACTGGATATTCAGAAACAATCCAAGTAGATTCTCAAGCGGGACGTTCTCAATTGGAGGATTCGATGGATCCGGCCAAGCGCGCAACTGTGGGCACTCGCAGCGAAGTCCGTGACGATGCCCGTTTCGAAGAACAAGTGGAGGATTGGCTGCGCTACGGCGAAGATCTAGGCCTCGGCCCCTTCTATCGCGACCGCCCGCCGTTGCACGCAATCGTCGGATCCGCCGCTGCGCCGCTTGAGCGGCGCAACGCCCCAAGCTCCAGCGCCAGCTCCGCCGCAGTTCCCGCGGCAATGGCCGCCGCCCCCAGTCGCGCCCCGGCGGCTCCCATTAATGTTGCGCCGCAGTCCGCTTCGCAGAAATCGCCGGCTGCCACAGTGATGAAAACTCCGCCCACCACGTCCGCGACCACAATCTTTTCGCCCGCCACCGCGCCATCGCTCTTTGAAGCGATCGACCGCATCGACGGCGACACGCTCCCCCGCATCCGCGAAGACATCGGCGACTGCATTCGCTGCAAACTCCACAAAGGCCGCACCAAGATCGTCTTCGGCACTGGCAATCCCGACGCAGACCTGATGTTCGTCGGCGAGGGCCCGGGCCGCGACGAAGATCTCAGCGGCGAACCTTTCGTCGGCCGCGCCGGAAAACTTCTCACTGACATGATCAAAGCGATGGGCCTCCGGCGCGAAGACGTCTACATCGCGAACGTAGTGAAATGCCGCCCCCCGGAGAATCGCCTCCCCGAAAAAGACGAAATCACCACCTGCTCTCCATTTCTGATGCGCCAGATTGACGCGATCAAACCAAAAGTGATCTGCACCCTCGGGAGTTGCTCCGCGCAAACCCTCCTGCAAACCGCCCAAGGCATCTCCAAATTGCGCGGCGAATGGTTCGACTTCCGCGGCGCAAAACTAATGCCCACCTATCATCCCGCCTACCTGCTACGCAATCCCGGCGCCAAGCCCGAAGTCTGGAAGGACCTGCAAAAAGTCATGGCGGTCCTCGGCCTGCAAGCAAAAAAACGCTAGCCGTTCCGCGCGATGAATATTTCGCTAGCCATAGTCCTCGGCCTAACCGGCGCCGTCTCCTGGGGTGCCGCGGATTTCGCCGCCCGCTTCGCCTCGCGCCAGGTCGGCGCCTACCGCACTCTGTTCTTCATGCAGTTTTTCGGTTTCCTCGCCCTCAGCGTCTATCTGAAATCCACCGGCGGCTTTTCACACGGGATAGCCCCAGGCTGGCAACCCTGGGCCATGGCCGTAGCCGCAGGCCTGCTGAACATGCTCGCGTCGCTCTCGCTCTACCATTCCTTCGAACACGGCACCTTGAGCATCGTCGGCCCCGTCTCCTCCAGCTACCCCGCGCTAACCGTTGCGCTGGCGCTCATCAGCGGCGAACGCATCCACGCAATCCGCTCCACAGGACTCGCCATCACCCTGCTAGGCGTAATCCTGGCCGCCACTTCCTTCGCGCAATCAAAATCCATGCAAACAGAAAAAAATCCGCAACACGCGACCGCAACGTCGGATGCCGAAACCAAGACCTCCCGCGCGCACCTATCAACGGGCGTAGGCTGGGCCATCTGCGCCGCCCTAGGTTTCGGCGTTCTCTTCTGGTTTCTAGGATTTCACGTAGTCCCAGCGGTAGGGAGCGCCGTCTCGGTCTGGGTCATGCGCCTCACAGCGCTACTCGCGCTCTCACTCGCCGCCGCCCCTACAGGCCAAACTCTTCGCCTCCCCCGCGGCAGCGTCTGGTGGCTGCTCCTCGCCGTTGGCATCCTCGACACCGCCGCATTCGTCGCCAACAACGCCGGCCTGAGCACCGGCCAAGTCTCCGTAGTCAGCGTCCTGGCCTCCCTCTACGGCGCCTTCACCGTCCTACTAGCCTGGATCTTCCTCCGCGAACGCCTAGAGCGCTCCCAATGGCTCGGCATAGTTCTAATCTTCATCGGCATCGTGCTGGTGAGTTTGTAGTTCAGAGAATCGGAGTTTGATTGGGCGACGAATATCCTCCTGTTCCGCGCCAATCAGGAAGAATATGACGGAACCAATACACAATCTTCATCCAGCCCGAAGTTTCAATGAGCAGAATAGCGCCCCGTAGATCAGGATGTTCGCCGCGATAGCGGTACTTCCGATGCCAGATCGTCATCAGGGCCACAAAAACCAACAGGGGCACGACGAGCAGAATTCCAGCAACCAGATTGGCACCCTTTGCGCTTGCACTCACGGCTGGAAAGCAGAGGCTCGCAAGAACCACGCCGGCAAGAGCGATCCAAGCAAACATTTTCATCGTTGCGAATTTCCCTTCCGACCAAGCGTCTTGCATTTCAAGTTCTCCGTGGAATCCGAATCGACGTTCTTTGCGCGGCCGGATGCCACCAAGGTCGCAGGCAGCGCAGTAGTCATTAGCGTGCCAAACCATGAATTCGCTCTGCTGTTACACTATCCCACTGAACCAATGACCCAACGCTACCTGGAAGTTGCGCTCCCCGTCCCACTGCGCTCGGCGTTCAGCTACGCCGTGCCCACTTCCTACAACGGCGAAGAACTAGTCGGCCGCCGCGTCCTGGTCCCATTCCGCAATCGCGCCATGATCGGCGTCGGCGTGGCCGTCTCCACCCGCGCCCCCGAAACCAAACGCATCAAGGAAATCGCCGAGCTTCTCGACCGCGTCCCCGCGCTTCCTCCCAAGCTCATCGAACTAGGCCAATGGATCAGCCGCTACTACCTGGCCCCCATCGGCGAAGCCTTCCGCGCCATGCTCCCGCCAGAAATCGAATTGCGCCAGCATCGCGAATTCTGGCTAACCGCCGAAGGCCGTGCCTACCTCCAAGACCTCGCCGCTGACGAAGAAAACACCGACGTGGAAGCCTCCGAGCTAAAATTTTTCCGCCTCTTCGAAAAACAAAAAGCCGACGCCCCCGAACGCGCGCTCACCGAAACTCGCCTAGCCCGCGTCCCCGGAGGCACAACGGCCGCAGAAAAATTCCTCCGCCGGGGCCATCTCGCAGCCCGCGAAAGCACCCGCCGCCGCAAAATCCGCACCCAAAAAATCGTAGCGTGGAACACCGCAAACGAAGCTCTCCCTGCCAACGCCACCGAAGAAAAAATCCGCGAACTCCTCACCACCACGCGCGGCCCTCTGCCGCTGAATCCTCTGCTAGCGCAAGCGCGAGTCTCCCGCGCCGTAATCGGCCGCCTGGAAAAATCAGCACGCCTGCAAACCTGGGAAGAACCGCTAACCACCGACGAAGATCCCTGGGACACAGATTTCACTCCGCCCACAAACATCCTGAATCACGAACAAAAACTTGCCCTCGCAGAAATCTGGCGCTGGCTCGTTTCAGAAAAATTCACAGCAGCCCTCCTGCACGGCGTCACCGGCAGCGGCAAGACCGAAGTGTATCTCGGCGCAATCGAAGCCGCCCTCTCCCGCGGCAAAACCGCTATCGTCTTGGTCCCCGAAATCGCGCTAACCCTCTGGGTCGGCCGCCTCGTCCGCGCCCGCTTCGGCGAACAAGTCGCCATTCTGCACAGCGCCCTGCCCGATAGCGAACGCGCCCGCGAATGGTGGCGCGTCCGTCACGGCGAAGCCCGCGTCGTTGTCGGCACGCGCTCCGCCGTCTTCGCGCCGCTCCAAAATCTCGGCCTCATAATCGTGGACGAGGAACAGGAAATCAGCTACAAACAGGAAGAAACGCCGCGCTATCACGGACGCGACGCCGCCGTTTACCGCGCGCGCCTCGAAGGTGCCGTAGCCCTGCTAGGCTCCGCAACTCCTTCGCTCGAAACCTACCACAACGCGCGCGACGGAAAATATCATCTGCTCGAACTCACCGCCCGCGTCGCCGATCGTCCCCTAGCCGAAGTCCGCATCGTTGACCTGCGCGAAGAATTTCGCCGCACCCACAACGCGGCGCCCATTTCCGAATCGTTGCGAGCCGCAATCGCATTACGCCTCGAAGAAAAAACCCAGGCCATGGTCCTGATCAATCGCCGCGGCTACTCCTGGTCCTCCCTCTGCCGCAGCTGCGGCGCCTTCGTGCAATGCCAGAATTGCAGCATCGCGCTCACCTATCACAAAAATCGCCAGCGCCTCGAATGCCATTACTGCGGCTACTCACTTCGCCCGCCGAAGCAATGCCCGAAATGCCACGCCGAATACATGTATTTCGTCGGCGATGGTGCCGAACGCGTCGAAGAATATCTCCGCGAAACTTTCCCCATCGCGAAAATCGCTCGCCTCGACCGCGACACCGTCCGCACCAAGCGCGAATTCCAGCAAGTACTCGGCGCCTTCGCAAAAGGCGAAGTAGACGTCCTCGTGGGCACGCAAATGGTCGCCAAAGGCCACGATTTTCAGCGGGTCACATTAGTAGGAGTCGTAGCCGCCGATCTCGCCCTAGGCCGTCCTGATTTTCGCGCCGCCGAACGTACGTTCCAATTGCTCACCCAGGTAGCCGGCCGGGCCGGCCGCGGCGAACTCTCCGGCGAAGTCCTAGTCGAAACGCACTATCCCGAGCACTACGCAATCCAACACGCCGCAAAACAAGACTATCTCTCGTTCTACGAAAAAGAGGCCCATTTCCGCCGCATGCTGCACTACCCCCCGTTCACCGCGCTAGCCAGCATCCTGGTGCGCGATAAGAAAATCGAAAACGCCATCCGCTGGTCCCGCGCCCTCGCCGCCTATTTCGCGCCCTTCGAAAATCGCGGCGTAAAAATCCTAGGCCCCGCCGCCGCCCCGCTCGCCCGCCTGCGCCAAGAATATCGCTTCCAATTTCTGCTGAAGTCCCCGCAACGCTCCGCCCTCTCCCAAGCCCTAAACGGCGCCCTGGATTTCTGCGCCAAAAAAGAAATCCCCGGAACGGCCATAATCGTAGACGTGGACCCCGCCAGTCTGTTCTAACCGCCTCCAGAAAAGTTGTGAATTTCTACACCAGAAGGGATTTGCAGTGGTTCAACAATGCGAGGATAACGGCAGCCGAAGGTTGTCTGTTTGCTCTCCGTTTTTCTCTGGGTCCTCCGCGCTAATCTTTTGCTCTAATCCACCGCAACTCACCACAAATTGTTCGTAGGCCACAAAGTAAAGCACAAGAGAAAAATAATCAGCGCCAAGCAAGCCAAAAGTTTCCGCGATGCGTCCAGTGCCTCCCACCGGTCAAACGGCGCCGGATGCGGAAAGCGCAGCGACAATATCAGCAACACAATTCCCCAGAACGCCCACACGTGCCAGTACCCGACCCCCATAAATACCAACGCCACCGCCGCCGTCAGCGAAAGCCGTTGGTGCCGCTCCGGCGCCAGACTGTAGAGGATGTGCCCGCCATCCAGCTGCCACACCGGCAGCAGATTCAAAGCCGTCGCGAGCAACCCGATCCACGCAGCCAGAGCCACCGGGTGAAACAATAAAGATTTCGCTTCGGTCCCCGGATGAAACATCGCCATAAAAATTCTCATCAGCCCGGGAAATCCGTATAGCAACCCGCCATCGTCCTGCACGCCTGGAACTACTTTCGACATCGCAATGCCGTACGCAGTCAGCGGCACCGCCGCAATGAATCCTAGGATCGGCCCCGCGATGCCAATATCAAAAAGTGCCCGCCGTGTCGTAAACGGCGCGCGAATTAATATCACCGCGCCAAATGTGCCAAACGGAAAAGGCGAAGGCAGGAAAAATGGATAGCTGCAATCAACTCCGTAATACTTGCACGCAAGATAGTGGCCCATCTCGTGCGCCAGGAAAAATCCCAGCAGCGTCAGCGAAAACGGAATTCCCAACAGCAGCATCGCGGGATGTTGAAAGGGAAGCAGCGGAATCGCAAACAAACTTTCATTCCCAGAAAACGGCTCAACATTAGCCGCAAACGAAGTCGCAATTTGCGCCCCCGCCGAAAGCGTCATCAGCAGCGTCAAACAGAAAAAAACAATCGCAGGCCAAATCGGCCGCCGTCGCGCGCGCATCCGCGGCGGCGGCAAGTCAATAATCTCTGGATAATTTCGGTCGAGGATTTCCAGCGGGACGCGGCCATGCCCGTTGCCGGTGCTATTGCCCATGGAGGTTGGATGCCCCAGCGCGCCAAACGGCTACCGCGCTGCTCAAGCGCCGCAGGCGATTCAGGGCTTTGGCGCCGCGGCAGCGGCCGGCAGCGACTGCAATTCCTTGCCGGGTTTGAAGCGCACCGCTTTGCCCGGAGGGATGCTCACCTGTTGCCCGGTGCGCGGATTGCGGCCGATGCCCGTCTTCCGCGGTTTCACATTGAACACGCCGAAGCGCCGCAACTCAATCCGTTCTCCGCGGCCCAGCGCGTTCTTCATCGCCTCGAAGACGGTTTCCACCGCCTGCTCGGCCTTGGTTCGAGTAATATTAGTCTTCTGTACGATTGCGTTTACGATGTCGAGCTTGATCACACGTTCCTCCCGAAGGGCGGAAACCTATGCTAGACAGGGGGTTGCAGGTTGTCAAGCGCCGTCCCCTGTAATACACTGCCCGACTCGCGCGCGCGTGGCTTGGTGTCAGAGCGGTCAGAGCTTGAGCGCCCTGGCCGCGCCATGGAATTTGTAGCGGCGGTCTTTAAAACGCCAGCCTTTGCCGTTGCATTCTAGGTCGTGGCTTCAGCCACGACGCAAGCCATGACACTGCCGTGCGGCTTGAGCCGCTGCAGTACGAATTTCGCCGTTGCACTTGGCGCAGAACGCTTCACGAAAATTTCCGGAGGCCCGAATGTCAGTGAAGTCAGATAAATGGATTCGCAAGATGGCGCAGGAACACAAAATGATCGAGCCCTACGAAGACCGCCAGGTCCGCGACGGCGTCATCAGCTACGGCGTCTCTTCCTACGGCTACGACATGCGCGTCGCCGATGAATTCCGCATCTTCACCAACGTGAATTCCTCGATCGTGGATCCCAAGCGCTTCGACTCGAAATCATTCGTCGAATTCCAGGGCGACGTCTGCATCGTCCCGCCCAATTCCTTCGCGCTCGGCCGCTCTGTCGAATATTTCCGCATTCCGCGCAACGTGCTCACCCTCTGCGTGGGCAAGTCCACCTACGCCCGCTGCGGCATCATCGTCAATGTCACGCCCTTCGAACCCGAATGGGAAGGCTTCGTCACCCTGGAAATCAGCAACACCACTCCGCTGCCCGCCAAAATCTACGGCAACGAAGGCCTCTGCCAAGTAATCTTCTTCGAATCCGACGAGCAGTGCGAAGTCTCCTACAAAGACAAAAAAGGCAAATACCAATCCCAGCAGGGAATCGTCCTGCCAAAAATCTAGCAGTCAAGAATCCGCGCGCGCGGGGCTCGCCGCAGCCCCGCGCGTCGGCTTTAGGATCTGCTCCCCACAATCGGCGAAACCTTCCCCCACTTACCCGTAAACACAAACGAATCCAGCGCCTTCCGCTCCCGCGGCGCCAATTCCGGCTTCTTCAAGTGATCCGGCAAAGTATGCGCCTCGCCCGGATAGCCGATCGCAATTCCCGCCACCGCCTCATACCCCTCAGGAATCCCGAAAATTTCCCGTGCCTTCTCCGGCAAAATCCCAGCCATCTGATGCACCGCCAGCCCCAATGCCTCGGCCTGTAACGCCAAAGTCGCCGTCGCCTGTCCCACGTCATAAAACGCATGCGAATTCTTCTCGCCGTTATGATCGAACTTTAACTTCGCCACGCTCACTGCCAGCACCGGTGCGCTCTTCGCCCAGCCTTGGTTGAACTCGACAAAACAATCCAGCACCTTCTTGTAATTTTCCGGATCATGCTTCGTCGCCACAATAAAATTCCAAGGTTGCCCGTTGTAAGAAGACGCCGCCCAGCGCGCCGCCTCAAACAAACTGCGCAATTTCTCCGGCTCCGGCGCCCGGTCCGCAAACGCCCGCGGGCTCCACCGTTCCCCAATCAAACTGTGGATCGGTGCGCTGGTCGTAGCTGTCTTTTTCAATGCACTCATAATTCCTCCCTTAAGATAGCGTTCGCCCATCCGTACTAAGCTAATCCAATTCCAGTGACATACCTCGCGTTGCAATCATCGGGAGCGGGTGCTCCACCCTTCGATTTTTGAAGGGCGGGGGCCTAGATTCCGCACCACCAACCTCGCGTTTTCATACCTCACCTTTGCCCTGCCGTTTCGTTGCCATTGCGCTCGCCGTTCTCTGCCCTTCTGCGGTGATCCCTTGCTGTTGCCTCAGCCTTTCTTCGCCAACTTCGCATCCGCCGAATAGGCTCCAGCTCCATTCACCGAGAGCACTAACAACCCGCCCATGATCGCCATATTCTTCAAAAAGTTCACCATCTGCGTCTGTTGCTCCTGCCCCTGCACCGCCCAGAAGTTGTGAAAGACATAGCTCACGGGCAACAAGTACAGGAACAACAACCAAGCCGCGGCCCGCGTTTTAAAACCCGCCAAAATCGCCAGCCCGCAAGCCAGTTCCACAGCGGCCGCCAGCGCAATCGCCACGCCGGGCGCGGGCAGGTGCACCGCCGCCGCATAACCCACAATTTGCGCATAAGCGCCCACCTTAAAAAATCCGCTGATCAGGAATATCACGGCGATCAGAATTCGCCCGGCCAACGTGGTTAGATCGTTCGCTGAATTCATTCGCACATCTCCTTTTCGAATTTAATTTTCACGCCAAATCAAACAACAGCACTTCGGATGCTTCCTTCGCCTCCACCCGCACTTCGTCTTCCTTGGCAATGGCCGCACCGTCGCCCGCTTGCAATTCCACTCCATTCAATTTCACTACGCCCTTCGCCAGTTGCACCCACGCATGGCGCCCCGCCTTCAGCGCATGCTTGGTTTGCTGGCCCTTATCCAAGCGCGTGATGAAAAGGTCCGCATCCTGGTGAATCGACACCGGCGCTTCCGGTCCGGCCACGTGATGAAACTTGCCGCGCAAGTCCTGGTCCGGGAATGCCAGCTGCTCATAGGCCGGTTTCAGGCCCTTACGATCCGGGGTAATCCATATCTGCAGCAGGTGCGTCGGATCCTTCGGCGAAGGATTGAATTCGCTGTGCATCACCCCCGTCCCGGCCGTCATGTGCTGCAATTCCCCAGGACGTATCACCGCGCCCGTGCCCATGCTGTCGCGATGCTCAATCGCTCCATCCAGAATCCACGTCAGGATTTCCATGTCGCGATGCGGATGCATCCCGAATCCCTGTCCCGGCGCCACCACGTCCTCGTTCAATACGCGCAGCGAACGGAATTCCATGTGTCGCGGATCGTAGTACTGATCGAACGAAAACGAGAATCGTGAATCCAGCCACGAAATCTGATTGTGGCCGCGTTCATTACTTGGTCTGATCGTGATCATTTTCCTTCTCCTTCTTCATTCTTTCTGTGCACAATTCATCCGCGCCCCGGCCCAGCTTGCGCGCAATCTTGCGCAATTGTTCCTGCTCCGCGGCGCTCAATTGGCTCATTATTTTCGCCACCACTTTCGCGTGCTCGGGAAATACCCGCGTGATCAGCCGTCGACCTTTCGGCGTCAGATGGATCTGAATCATGCGGCGATCCTTCACCTGCCGTTCCCGCCGCACCCATCCGTGCCGTTCCAGGTTGTCCACCACCAACGTCACATTTCCGCCGCTGCGCAAAAGCTTTTGGCCCAGCGTGTGCTGGCACATCGGACCCAGGTGCAGCAGCGCTTCCAGCACCGCGAACTGCCCCGTGGTCACTCCCAGCCCTTCCAGGTGAGCGGTAGTCTTTGTGACCGTCGAATCGGTTGCGCGGATCAGGTTGATGTAGGCGCTGAGCGCCCTGCTGGTCTCCGCATCGCCTTGGAAGTGTGTCGGCATTGTGCTTCAAGCTCAAATCGTTGAAGCTTAAACGATTTGATGCACCCTCCGCCCTGAAGATTCACGCCTGGCGTAAACCCCTCAAAACATTCGCTTTGTCATTTATTCTGTGAATCGCGCGGCAGCGCGATTCATCCTGAGATCCCGCAGTGCGGGATCGAAGGCTGGCGGCCGTCCCGCGACGCGGGACCGGGCAGCCGTCGGTTTGCTTTGAGCTACCGGTGCTAGAGGCGACTCACCAACTGCGTACTACGGCTTCTGCGTGGGCCGCAACAAAACCTCACTAATAAAACTCTGCGCCGCTTGCGTAACAATCATCTCCACCACATGCGCTATATCCTCTGCCTGTAACATCTTGCTGATGTCCTTCTTCCCATGCGGCGAAAAATCCGTAGCCACGCTGCCGGGACAAACCGCGCTCACCCGTATCCCATACCCCCGCAAGTCCTCAGCCATGCACTCCGTCAATCCCAGCAGGCCCCATTTCGATGCGCAATAAATCCCGCCCCCCGCAAATGCATTCTTCCCCGCCAGCGACGCGATATTGATGATATGCCCGCTCCGCCGCTGGATCATTCCCGGCGCCACCGCCTTGCTCGCCAGGAACACAGCCTTCAGATTGGTGTCTAACACAGTGTCCCAATTCGCTTCCGGGGCTTCGTGCGTGGGGCCGAAATATCCGATCCCCGCGTTGTTCACCAGAATTTCCACGGGGCCCAGCGTTTTCTCGGTGTTTTGCACAAAGGCCACAATTTGGTCGCCATGCGTCACATCCACCGCGGCTGCAAACACTCCCGCCGCACCACCAGCACGCACCTCGTCCGCCGCGCTTTCCAACCGCCGCGCGTCCCGCGCGCACAAGCTCACTTTAGCGCCCAGCGTTCCCAATCGGCGCGCCACCGCCAAACCAATCCCGCGGCTCGCACCTGTAACAATTGCCAATTTCCCTTCCAACGGTTTTCCGTTATTCATATCCGTGTCTCCCGCGAGGCGACAATTCACGTCCATTTGCCATCTTATCATTCACGTGAGAACATTCACCCAGCTGGAACTGGGACGCGAATCGGCTCCGCAAGATGGATTCACCTTGCACGCATGCGTAGGTTTCCCTATAATCCCGGTTTCGTTTAGCTCGTTATCCTTCAGGGGTTGTAACCCTAGGCGATACTGTTCAACCGTACCAAAACTGGTCCAGGAGGCAGGGAAGAGATGATACGAATGCGCTTTGCTACGAAGGGAATTCTATTCACTGCTCTCGTTCTGCTGTGTATTCCTGCGCGACCAGCTGCTGCTCGGTCAGCGCAACAAGACCAGGGAAAAACTTCCTATACCATTCCGGAGTACAACGCGTTCCAGGCTGCCCGCGCCGAAACCAACGCGCAAAATCGCATCAAGCTTCTCGACGATTTCGTCACCAAGTTTCCCAGCTCCACGCTGATGACCTACGTGTACCAGCTCTACTCCTCCACCTACGCCGAGCTGAAAAATTATCCCAAAGTGCTCGAGTACTGCGACAAACTGCTCGCCATGGGCGATAAGCTCGATGCTGGCACGCGCCTGCAGACGCTCCAGACTCGCGTCCAGGCTTTTCAATCCGTTCCCTTTAACGCCAAAGCCCCCGACGCTCACGATCAGCTGGTGAAAGAACGCGATGCCGCCAAAGAAGGCGCCGATCTCCTCGGCAAATATCCCAAGCCCGCCGACTCCAAATTAACCGACGAGCAATTCGCCGAACAGAAAAAGCCCGGAATCGCTTTCTTCGACGCCGCCGCCGGTTTTGCCGATCTCCAGTTGAAAGATTATCCTGCCGCGATTGGGGCTTTCAAGGAAGCCACTGCTGACAATCCTAAGGATGCCATCTCCTTCTACCGTGAAGGTCTCGCCTACTTGGGCGAGGCGCCGCCGCAATCCGTGGATGGTTTCTGGGCCCTGGCCCGCTCCATCAACCTGGGCGTTCCCGATGCCGACAAAATCAAAGACTATCTGCGCAAAGCAATCCTGGTTTACGAACAACCCGGTTGCGATAGCTCGGTGGACGCGCAGCTCAGCGAGTTGCTCACGCTTGCCGGCACTTCCGGCGATCGTCCTGCAACGTACACGATTCCCGCGACCGCCGATCTTCAGAAAATCGCGGCTTCTAGCACCATTCTAACCGTTTTGACCGACCTCAGTGGCGGCGGAGATAAAGCCAAACAGACCTGGCTCGCAATCTGCGGCGCGCAATTTCCGGGAGTCGTCGGCAAAATCATCGAAGTGAAGCCGGGAACAGGTTTCGTGAACTTAGAGGTCTTTACCGGCGCCGACGAGACCGAAGTGCAAAACGCCACCACCGCGAATATGGACGTGAAAGTCTGGACCGCCGCTCCTCCTGCCGGCACGCCCAACGCTGCCCAGGAAAGTCCGCAGCCAGACGTCAGCCGCCTGGCCAAGGACGATGGCGTTCGCTTCTCCGGCGCGATCGTCAGTTACGATCCGTCGCCCTTCCTCCTGCACTGGGATCAAGTAAAAGTTGACCCCACCACAATCCCGGAGAAAGCCGACGCCGGCAAGCACCACAAAGTGCCGCCCAAACAGTAAAAAGCAAGAACAAGCATTCACAAAAAATAGCCGGAGCAGAAATGTTCCGGCTATTTTCATTCATATCGAAATGCACCTCAGCTGCGTTCGCAGGAACCGCTACCCTCGCTTATGCCCCGCGTGATCCAACTTATACTCCCCGACCTTGCGACTCAAAGTATTCCGGTGAATCCCCAGCACCTTCGCGGCTCGCGACTGATTCCCATCCTGGCGCTCCAGCACCCGCTTGATAAACTTCTTCTCGAACTCCGTAACCGCCTCTTCCAGCAGAATCCCCCGCTCCACCATCATCCCAATTAGAGATTCCAGTTGTTCTTTCACGATCACACGCTCCGCATGAGCACTGGGAGAATCGCCAACAAGAATACGTCGCGCGCCAGCATCCGCAACGCACCAACCGTCGCGCCCGCCGCCCACTGCAATTTCTTTTAGTCTAATTCGTGGCCGGTAATTCGCTGGTAGGCTTCCCGGTATTTCCCCTGTGTGGCCGCCACCACGTCCGCGGGAAGCGCCGGACCCGGGGCTTGCTTGTTCCATCCAATCTTTTCTAGATAATCGCGCACGTACTGCTTATCAAAAGAAGGCTGGGTGCGCCCCGGCACATATTCATCCGCCGGCCAGAAGCGCGAAGAATCCGGCGTCAGCGCCTCGTCAATCCAGATCAATTCCTCGCCGATCAGCCCAAATTCGAATTTCGTGTCGGCAATAATAATCCCGCGGCTCGCGGCATGTTCCACAGCGCTGCGGTAAATCGCCAAACTCGTATCGCGCAATTTCTCCGCCAGCGGCCGCCCCACCGTCTCCACCGTCTGATCGAAAGAAATGTTTTCGTCGTGCCCCGTCGTCGCCTTCGTCGAAGGCGTAAAAATCGGCTCCAGCAACCGGTCAGACTCGCGCATCCCCGCCGGCAGCTTGATCCCGCAAATCGCTCCCGTCTTCTGATAATCCTTCCATCCCGACCCCGAAATATATCCGCGCACCACGCATTCAATCGGCGCAGGCTCCGTCTTACGCACCAGCATCGCGCGTCCCTCGAGCGCTGCCGCGTAAGGCGCCAGCTCGCCGCCAAAATCCTTCGCCGAAATAATATGATTGGGCACGAGGCCCGCTAGCTTCTCAAACCAGAAAAGCGAAAGCTGCGTCAGCACCTTCCCCTTGTCCGGAATCGGCGTCGGCAACACCACGTCAAACGCCGAAAGCCGGTCCGTCGCCACAATCAGCAACTTGTCGCCGACCTCATATATGTCGCGCACCTTGCCGCGTCCGCGTAGCTTCAATCCGGGAAAATTCGTCTGTGATACTACGGGTGTCATTTGTGGGGATGCCAAGTGATGTTCCTCTATGCAGCGCCGCACATTCTAGCGCAGCGTCCAGCCATGTCAACCGTTAAGAAAATATTGCGGGAACTTAACCCGGCTTTTTCCAGCTCGAAGAAGGTAGTAGGATTAGCTCGGCAGATCGAGCCCGGCACCGGGAACCCGTGCCATGAATAAAAGAACCTTTATGAAACTCCTCATCGCGGCCATGGCTGTCCCCTCGGCCTCGCGAGCGTTCGTGTGGGCCGCCGCGGAGAAACTCAAGAATTGGGCGGGCAATATCGAATACGGCACCGAGCGCCTGTACCCCACCACTTCGCTGCAACAAGTTCGCGAATACGTAAAAAGCGAAACCAAGCTCAAGGTCCTCGGCACCCGCCATTCTTTCAACCACATTGCCGACAGCAAAGACTGCTTCCTCTCACTGCACCCGACGAACGAAGGCGCGAGGATTGATCCGGCGGCGCACACCGTCACGGTGGCCGGCGGCACTACATACGGCCAGCTCGCGCCATATCTCGACTCCCACGGATTCGCCCTGCACAATCTTGCATCCCTGCCGCATATTTCGGTAGTCGGCGCGTGCATGACGGCGACTCACGGCTCGGGCGTGAAGAACGGCAATCTCTCTACCGCCGTATCCGCGCTCGAAATCGTCACGGCATCGGGCGACGTCCTGAAGCTGTCGCGCGCAGGCGATGGCGAAACATTCAACGGCGCCGTCGTCGGTCTCGGCGCCCTTGGTGTGATCACCAGCGTCACCCTCGACGTTCAGCCCTCCTACATGATGCGCCAGTACGTTTACGAGAACCTGCCCTTCAGCTCTTTGCAGGATCATTTTGATGCCATCGAATCCAGCGCTTACAGCGTGAGCCTTTTCACCGACTGGCAAAACCGGCGCGTCAACGAAGTCTGGATCAAGAGTCGCGTCGAACAAGGCGTGGAATTTCACGCTGCGCCGGAGTTTTTTGGCGCAAAACTGGCGACAAAGAACCTGCATCCCATTGCCGACCTCTCGGCGGAAAATTGCACCGAGCAGATGGGTGTTCTGGGCCCTTGGTACGAGCGCCTGCCGCACTTCCGCATGGGCTTCACGCCCAGCGCCGGCAAAGAGCTGCAATCGGAGTTTTTTATTCCGCGGAGACATGCCGTTGAAGCGATTTTAGCGATCGAACGCCTGCGCGATCAGGTAGGACGGTCTTTGCTGATTACCGAAATCCGCGCCATCGCAGCCGATAACTTATGGATGAGCCCTTGCTATCAACAGGACTCCGTCACCATCCACTTCACATGGAAGCCCGACTGGCCCGCGGTCAGCAAGTTGCTGCCTGTCATTGAAAGGGAATTGGCCTCATTTGACGCCAAGCCCCACTGGGCCAAGCTTTTCACCACATCCCCGCCAGTCCTACAAGGTCTGTACAAGAGATTGCCCGACTTCGTCGAGCTGGCCATGAAGCACGACCCGCAGGGCAAGTTTCGCAACGACTTCTTGAACAAAAATATCTTCGGTAGTTGACTTTGGGGGCCGTTCGACGCATGGAACCAAACGATCGCGCGCCCGAGTCCGCAAATGAGGAAATGGTACTGCAGTAACCGCTTCAAAGAATATCGAACGCCCGTCTACGCCGCATTACTTGCGCTCTTCGGCGCCACCGCCGCCGCGCTCTCTTCCCACTTCACAGAAACCAATTTCGATACGCCCGGCTCCTGCATCGTCACGCCGTACATCACCGAGCCCATCTCCATCGTCTTGCGATTGTGCGTCACCACAATAAACTGCGTCTGCCCGCACATATCCGCTAGCATCTTGTTAAATCGCCCGACGTTCGCCTCGTCCAGTGGCGCGTCCACCTCGTCCAAAATGCAGAACGGGCTGGGCTGGTACTTGAATACCGCAATCAACAGCGCCAAAGCCGTCAGCGCCTTCTCTCCGCCCGAAAGCAGCAAAATATTCTGCAGCCGCTTGCCGGGAGGCTGCGCCACGATATCAATCCCCGCCTCGCCGGAACTATCCGGCTCGCCCAATCTCATTTCGCCGTGCCCGCCGCCAAATAGCGATTGGAACGCAATCGCGAAATGCGCATTGATAAAATTAAACGCCTCTTCGAATTTCTGCCGCGACACTTGATCCAGCTCGTTAATCGTCAGCTGCGTATTCTGTATGGACGACACCAGATCATCCCGCTCCCGCCGCAAGAAAGTATCGCGCTCCTCACATTCCTTGAATTCTTCCAGCGCCATCATGTTCACGGGACCCATCGCGTCCACGCGCGCCTTCATCTCGTTGTAATTTGTTTCCGCCGCGATCAACTCCTCACCCGCCAGCAGTTGCGCTTCCTGCGCCATCAATTCTTCCGGCTGCGCGTTCAATTCCGCCATGCATGTCTGCCGCAGATAATCGCGATCCGCATCGTTGCGCGCCTTCTCGATTTGCCGCTGATTGCGTTCCGCCCGCAATTCATCCAAAGATTGCCGCTTGCCGCGTACCGTCTCGTCCAGTTGCGCCGCTCGCGTGCGCGCCCCTTCCCACTCCGTTTCCAGCGCCGCTTTCAATTCTTCCAGCCGTGTCTTTTCCTGGCGCAACTCCGTAACCTGCACACCCAGCTCTTCGCAGGAACCCTCCAGCTCCGTCTTTTCCAGAACCATCGCTGCGTGCTGTTGCTGCAACGAAGCCATCCGTTCGCCCGCCGTGGTCAATTCCGCGATCAAATGTTGCTCGGCTGACTCTGCGCTGGAAAGCCGTTCGGACATCGTCGCCAATTCTTCGCGCCGCGCCACCACCTCTTCCTGCAACGTCTGAAAATCCTGCCGCAAGCGCGCCTGCCGTCCGGAAACTTCTGCGCTCTCCGCTTCCGCCGCTTCTCGCGATTGCACCGCCTGCGCGTGTTCGCGCCGCGCATCCGCCGCACGTTGCCGCGCAGCTTCGGCGTCCGCATGCAGCCGCGCAATTTCGTCGCGCTCGGTAGCGAATTGCTGTTCGATCCTCCGCAATTCAGACCGCGCCTGATCCCGCTGGTGCGTCGCTGCTACGAGCGATTTCTCCGCTTCCAGCTGCCGGGCAATTGCCGAAGCCACCTGCTCCTCACCGCTCGCGATCGCCTGCTCCAGCCGCGTCATCTCCGTCTGTTGCTGGTTCACCGTCCGTTCCAGCCGCATCGCTTCCGCTTCGTGCTGTCGCAATTCACGCTTCAACGCCAGCGGCCCTGCTTCACCAGCCCGCCCTCCGGAAACCATTCGCCCGTGATAGCAAGTTCCTTCAGGAGTCAGAAAATAACTGTGCGGATTTTCATTGGCCATCTGCTCGGCCAGCGCCGATGTCTCCACCACATAAGCCGTGCGCAGCTTCGTCAGAAAATATTTTGCCGCAGGTCCCAGCGGCTCGCGGAATTCCACCAGCCGGTCCAGCCGCGCCAGCACGCCGTCCGGCATGGGCAGGGAAGCATCCGCTTCCGGCGCGGCAAGATTCAATTTGTTCAACGAGTCCACAAAGAACGTCGCGCGTCCGCCCATTTCATCGCGCAGCAGTGAAATCCCCGCGCGCGCCTGATCGAACGATTCCACCACGACATACTCCAATTCATCGCGCAAGAATTGTTCGATCGCGCCCTCGTACTTCTCCTGCACCTCGGCGTAGTCCGCCAGCAATCCCACTGCGCGAAATGCGCCGCCGGCCGTATCCGCGCTGCGTTCGCCGCTCACGTTGAAAAGTTGTTGCACCGCATCAGCGGTATAGGCCCGCTCGCTCAAAATCTGCTCGATCGAAGCGTGCCGCGCGCGCTCCGCCGAAAGCCCTTCGCGCATGCGTTCCAGCTGTTGCCCGGTTTCCTGCTGCCCGCGACGCAATTCCACCAATCGCCCCTGCGTCTCGCGCACCATCACTCCCAATTGCAGCGCGCTCGCTTGCGCCAAAGTAAAAGTCTGTTCCGCCGCCGCAACTTTGCCAGCCAGCGCACTGCACTCGGTCTCCACCGCGCGCATCGCCGCAGTCCGCTGCTCTTCCGCAGCAGTGTGTCGCGCTGCCGCCTCTTCCGCCTGCACCGTTTCCGCCTGCTCTCGCGCTGATTCCTCCACCAATCGTCCGGCAATCTGCCGCAATTCTTCCATGCGCGCGTCCAGCTGTTGCTGCTCGATCATACTCGCCGAAGATTGTTCCGTCGTCCCGCGCAATGAAGCTTCCACGCTCGCCGTCTGCTCACGCAGCGCCAAAACCGCTTCGCGATGCGCCGTCATGCGCGTGGTCATATCACCCACTTGCCGCTCCGCCACTTCCGTCTCCACCACCAACCGCGCCACGCGGGCATCAATCTGCGCCGTCTGCTCGCGATTGAAAGTAATCCGGTTTTCCGCGCGATCCAGATCGAGCGCCGACTGTCCCAGCAAATTCTGAATTTGCCGCAACTCCGCGTCCAACTCGTAAGTCCGCGCGCTCAGTCGTTCCTGCTCGCTCTCCAACTCATGTACCGACCGCGCCTCGCCCTCTTCCGCCGTACCCATCTCGCGCAACAATTTTTCCAGCCGCACCGCTTCCTGATCCAGGTGCTCCGCCTTGCTCGCCAGCACGCTGCGCAACAAGCCGCGCATCTGCTCGCGCAGTTCCGCGTAACGCCGCGCCTTCGATGCCTGCCGCTTCAGCGAAGCCAGCTGCTTCTCCACTTCCACCAGAATGTCGTGCACCCGCGACAGATTTACCTTCGAAGCTTCCAGTTTCGCTTCCGCCAGTCGCCGCTTCGTCTTGTACATCGTGATTCCCGCGGCTTCTTCGATAATCGCCCGCCGGTCCATCGGCTTTGAATTCAGAATCTGCCCGATGCGTCCCTGCTCGATGATCGCGTAGCTGTCCGGGCCCAATCCCATCCCCATGAAAAGTTCCTGCACGTCGCGCAGCCGCGACACGCGCCCATTGATCAAATATTCGCTCTGCCCGGAGCGATACAAGCGCCGCCCCACCACAATCTCGCCCGTCTTCATCGTAATCGCAGGTTTCTCCGCGCCGCGTTTCTTCCAAGGCTTCCCCTTTTCATCGGGCGCAGGAACAGTCTCCATAGAGACTGTTCCTGGGGCAGCCGTCTCGCCGTCAACCATCTCAATAAATCCATCCACAATCTTCGTTTCCGGCTGCGGCTGGTCCTCCACAATCACAGGGCCGGCCGCTTCCACCGCCACCGGCGCTTCGGCCTCCGGCGCGTCCATCACCGCCGCCACGGCGTTCGCCAATTCCGGGTCCACGAGCGTCAGCATCACCTCCGACAGTCCCATCGGCGGCCGCTTCGCCGTACCATTGAAAATGCAGTCAGACATGCGCTCCGCGCGCAGCATCCGGTGGCTCTGCTCTCCCAGCACCCAGGAGATCGCATCTACCACGTTCGACTTCCCGCACCCGTTCGGCCCCACGATGCAAGTGATCCCTGTGCCACTAAAAGTGATCGGAGTCTTCTCGCAGAAGGACTTAAACCCAAATAATTCGACCTTGCGTAGTTTCAGCACCAGTTTCCTCGCACAGTTTACTCCCCCTGCCTATACGGCTGAAGGAGCTTCAATTGATCAATCTTATTTCGGAGGGTTTTCGAGACAAAAACGCTGGAGGGTCAATAATCAAGGGCCCTTCCGCCTGGCGCTTCCGGGACGGCGGTTACGGGAATAAAAAGTAGCACGCGCCGCCATCAGTGTAAAGCCCGCTTTTCCAGATTCTGCACATCCTGTTGTGCTCAATCGCCAAACGCCCCCACCCAGAAGTACGCACAGTCCGGAACCGGTTCCCGCCACTGGCCACTCCCCTCTGGCCACCGTCTTTTTCCCCAGACCCCGCCCGCCGAGCGGCCGACTACCGATCCCCAGGCGCTCGTCACCCGTCCCCATCACTTTCTTCCACATTGACTTACAACCATCCTCAACTTAGCATCCTGCCAGCAGGAGGCGCGCTTGCCGCAGGATCCCGGACCTACTTCCAATCACGCGTTCGCCGTACTACTCATTCTCGCAGCTATCTTTTTTCTTTCGTTCGAAGGCTTGCGCCCGCCCTCGCCCAAGCCCGCCAGCGCCCCCTCCACCGAATTTTCCGCAGCGCGCGCGCGCGAAATTCTCAATCGCCTCGTGGGCGACGGCGTCCCGCATCCCACCGGCAGCGTGCAAAATGACGTAGTGCGCGGCCGCGTCCTTGATGAATTCTCAAACGCCGGCTACTTGCCAACAGTACAAACCGGCTTCGCCTGCGACGAACAAGGCGACTGTGGCACGGTCCAAAATGTCCTCGCGCGTCTCGATGGCACAGAGCCAGCAGGCCCCGCAGTTCTGCTAGCCGCACATTACGATTCAGTTCCCGCTGGTCCTGGCGCATTCGACGACGGCGCGGGCGCCGCCACCGTCCTCGCAATCGCCCGCATCTGCAAATCGCTTCCGCACCCGCGTCACTCCATCATCTTTTTAATTGACGACGGCGAAGAAGCCGGCCTCCTCGGCGCGCGCGTCTTCGTCAATCAACATCCCTGGGCCAAAGATGTTCGCATCGTCGTCAACATTGACAGTCGCGGCACCTCCGGCCCCAGCCTCATGTTCGAATCCGGTGACGCCAACGAGTGGGCCGTGCGTCTCTTCGCGCTGCACGCCGCGCATCCCGTTACGAGCTCCGTTTTCTACACCGCCTACAAACAAATCCCCAACGATACCGATTTCACCGTCTTCAAAGCCGCCGGATATCAAGGCCTAAACTTCGCCAACATCCGCGGCGTCGTCCACCACCACACGCCGCTCGACAATTTCGAAAATGCCGATCCCGCCACGCTGCAGCATCACGGCGACAACGCCCTCAGTTCTCTCCAAGCCTTCGCCAACTCCGACATCTCCAATCCTCCCAAATCCGAAGCTGTCTATTTTGCTCTGCTCGGCACTTGGACTGTCTGTTGGCCCGCAGCTCGCACACTTGCCATCGCCCTGTCCGCCGCATTTCTCCTGTTGCTGGAAATCGCCTGGCTCTTCTACAAAAAACGCCTCACCGCTCCGGAATTTCTCTGGGGACTACTCGCCTGGCCTGTCTCCATTCTCACCGTCGCCATTTTCGCGTTTCTTCTCAGCTACATTTTGCGCAAAGCCGGGGCCATGCCCGTCTTCTGGACGGCGCATCCTAACCCCGCGCAGGCCGCTTTCTGGTCTCTCGCGATCGCCCTGCTGTCTGTGGCTGCGCTGCGCTTTGCCTCGCGCGGTGGATTTTTCGGCTTGTGGTCCGGCACCTGGATCTGGTGGGCCGTACTTTCCATCACCCTCGCCGCACGAATGCCCGGCGTCAGCTATGTCTTTCTCGCTGCCACATGCGCTGCGGCGCTCGCCGGATTGCTGCTCCTTTTCCGCCTGCAGTCTGCACCCTTGGCGGCGATTCTCCCTTTGGCCGTTTCCGTGGTTGTCGGCTTTCCCCTGGCGCTAATGCTCTATCAAGGTTTTGGCGGCCGCGCGCTGCCTGTGATCGCCATTCTGGTCGCTGTGCTCCTGAGCCCGCTAGCGCCGCTCTTCGCCGACGTGCAACGTGCCCGCGGCCTCTCCCTCCTCGCGCTGCCCTGGCTTGCCGGCGCCACCATGCTGCTCGCCTCCTTCGCCGCCATCGTCGTCCCCGCGTTTTCCGCAAAAGCTCCCGAGCACGTCAACCTGCAATACGTTCAGGAAGCGGACTCCGGCAATTCGCAATGGGTCGTCTATCCCGCCTCTGGCCACTTACCCGAACCCATTCGCCTCGCCACCAATTTCCGCGCACAAGAATCCGGCGCCTTCCCATGGATCCCGGACCCCGCATTTTTCGCCGCCGCCCCGCACGTCGAACTGGCCCCGCCGACCTTCACGATCCTCGAATCCGCAGACCTCCCAGCAAAACGCCGTTATCGCACCCTGCTTCGTTCCGAACGTGGCGCCTCCGAAGCGCTGGCCATGTTTCCTCCCAACTCGCGCATCGATTCCGTTCAAGCGGCAGACGAGCCTGTACAGCCGCAAACTGAAAAATTTCGCCAATCTCAAAACGGCTGGTACTCCTATGATTTTTACGCGATGCCGGCGAAGGGCGTGGAAATCACCTTTACTTTGCCGGTGGGAAAGCCCGTGGAAGTTTATGTCCTCGACGTAACCTACGCCCTTCCCCTCGAGGGCATGTTCCTGCTGAAATCTCGCCCGCTAACCGCCACTCCCTTCACCGAAGGCGACTGCACCATCGCCAGCCGCCGCGTCCAACTTCTCCCCTAGCGCCGCACGCAAAAAATGCTTAGTCATCCCAAACCCGCGCACCCGGGTAATGAATCTGCTTTTTTGCGCGCCCCCGCGCAGCCTCGCCCGTTCGCGCGCCAGCTACTGCTTCGCCGCCGGCGCGATCACCAATTTCCCGTCGTCGTTTTTCTCCACCACGATCACGTTCTTCTTACTCGCCTTGTTCTTCTGCTCTTGCGCCAGCCGCGCTGCTGCTGCCAGCGTCATCGGCTTCATCGCCGCTTCCAGCTTCCCCAACTCCACCGCCTCGCCGTAACTGGTAAACGTCGAAGGCACAAATTGCCCCGGGTTCTTCGAATTTTGATTCACTAGGTTGTCGGCGGCCGCCGTCGGCGCGCTAGGAACCGATATCGGCGTCAACGCTCCCGCGTTCATCCCGGCCGCGCCGTTTAAGCTTCCCCCACCGCCTATGCTTCCCAGGTTGTTGATCGACCCGCCTATCTGCGCTCGCGCCGTACCGGCAAAAATCAAAATCCCCACCAGCAAAAGTGTTTTTCTCATATGTTCCCCATTCCAACCACGCGCCGATTCCCGGCTGCGCGCCCTCATTTCTCCCTATAGACTATCTGAGCACATCTTTTTGAAAATGGTACGAACGTACCGTAGGTACCAATGATCCTCTGTGGGTCCCTGAACCCACTTGAAACAAAGCTCCCGTAGCCGCGCGTCCGGCACAACTAGCCTACGCTCGTACGCCTCTATTGCCTTTCTGCAATCGCATTTCCATTCCGCCCTTTGCCCCAAACCCGCCCCTCAGCTACAATCGTCCTCTTGCCATAGCGCTGAAAATGACAGACATACGCCTCCACAATACGCTTTCGGGTCGCCTCGAGACCCTCCAACCCCTCCACCAGGGGCAGGTCCGCATCTACAGTTGTGGCCCCACGGTCTACGATTATGCGCATATCGGCAATTTTCGTACTTTTGTCTTCCAGGACGTACTGCGCCGCTTCCTCCTCTCCCGCGGCCTGCGCGTTCTGCAGGTCATGAACCTCACCGATGTTGACGATCGCATCATCCAGAACGCCGCTGCTGCCGGCGTCTCGATCCGCGAATACACAGAAAAATACGTGCGGGCCTTCTTCGAAGATATGAACGCGCTGCATCTCCAACAGCCCGAGGAGACCGTTCGCGCCACCGACCATATCGAAGATATGGTCGCGCTCATCTCCCGCCTGCAAGAAAAAGGCCTCACCTACCCAAGCGAAGGTTCCATTTACTACCGCATCGCCAAATTTCCGGAATATGGCAAGCTCTCCAAAATTGATCTCGGCGGAATGAAAGCCGGCGCCCGCGTGGATAACGATCGCTACGAAAAAGACGACGCTCGCGATTTCGCGTTGTGGAAAGCTCCCAAACCCGGCGAGCATTTCTGGGAAACAAGCATCGGTCCCGGCCGTCCCGGCTGGCATATCGAATGCGCCGCCATGGCCATGAAATATCTCGGCGAAACCCTCGACATTCACACCGGCGGCATTGACCTCGCCTTCCCCCATCACGAAAACGAAATCGCAGAAAGCGAGCCCGCCACCGGCAAGCCCTTCGTGAAAATCTGGCTGCACGCAGAGCACTTAATCGTTGACGGCGAAAAGATGTCGAAATCCCTCGGCAATTTCTTCACGCTGCGCGATCTCTTCGCCAAAGGCACCAAGCCGTCTTCCCTCCGCTATCTGCTGCTCTCGGTTCCTTATCGCCGCCAGCTGAATTTCACGGCCGACAGCTTGACGCAGGCTGCCAATTCCGTGGCGCGCCTACGCAACTTCGTTGCGCGCCTGAAAACCGAACAGTTCGCCGCCGGCTCCAATCCACAAATCTCGAAACGCGCCGAAAATGCCCTCGCCGATTTCGATGCCGGCCTCGCGGACGATTTGAACACCGCCTTCTCGCTCGCCGCCATCTTCGACCTGGTCCGTGACGTGAACACCGCCATGGATCGCGGCGAATTCCTTCAACAGGATGCGCCCATCGTCCTCGCCACCATGGAAAAATTTGACGCCGTCCTCGCCGTCCTTGCCGATGATGACGATGAAAAACTTCGTGAACTTGGCTTGGGTCCCGAACAATTCCGCTGGACTCCAGAAAAAATCGAGCAAGTCATCGCCGAACGCAACGCCGCCAAAAAACGCCGCGACTTCAAACGTTCCGATGAAATACGCCAGGAACTCCTGAACTCTGGTATCATCGTGGAGGACACGCGTGACGGCTCTGTCCGTTGGAAGTACAAATGATCGTCTCCGCAAAACACGACCTCTCGCTGCATAGCCAGCCCTCTCACGAGCGCCCGAATCTCTACGGCGTTGATTAAGTAAGCCCCCTCCCACTTTCGTTTTTCGCTTGCCCCCGGCGGGAACCGGTGTGCGCGCTGATTCCAAAATTCATTTCTGGAGGATGTAATGCATGTGACAGACACCAAAGTTGATTCACGGTTGCCGCACCTGGTTACCGAATTGCCCGGCCCCAAAGCCAAGAAACTCGTCGAGCGCGACCATCACGTCGTCTCGCCATCCTATACCCGCGATTATCCGCTCGTCGCGAAAGTCGGCCGCGGCGCAACCGTGGAAGACGTTGACGGCAACACCTTCCTCGATTTCGCCGCCGGCATCGCTGTGGTTGCCACCGGCCACTGCCATCCCGAAGTTGTCGCCGCGATCCAGAAGCAGGCCGCGGAATTGATCCACATGTCCGGCACCGATTTCTACTATCCCAGCATGGTGGAGCTCGCCGAAAAACTAGCTTCCATCGCCCCAGGCAAAGAGGCCAAGCGCGTCTACTTCGGTAATTCCGGCGCCGAGGCCATCGAAGCCGCCATCAAGCTGGTGAAATTTCACACCAAGCGCGACAAACTGATCGCCTTTCACGGCGCTTTTCACGGACGCACCATGGGCGCGCTTTCACTCACCGCCAGCCGCGCCGTTCAGCGCAAGGGTTTCGGCACGCTTCTCTCCGGCGTCTTCCATATGCCCTATCCAGACACCTATCGTGGAACTTACGGAATTCGTCCCGAACATGCTTCCGCCGATTGCCTCTCGTATCTCGAAAACGAACTCTTCCGCCGCCGCGTGGATCCCGACGAGGTCGCGGGAATTTTCATTGAGCCGGTTCAGGGTGAAGGCGGTTACCTGCCTGCGCCCGCGGAATTCCTGCAAGGTCTGCAACGCATCTGCCGCAAGCACGGCATCATGCTCGTCGCCGATGAAGTGCAATCCGGCATGGGTCGCACCGGCAAGTGGTGGGCGTCCGATCACTCGGGCATCGAGCCAGACATTATCTGCACCGCGAAGGGAATTGCCTCCGGCATGCCGCTCAGCGCCATCATCGCCCGCGCTAGCGTAATGAATTGGACTCCCGGCGCGCACGCTTCCACTTTCGGCGGCAATCCGGTTTGCATCGCTGCGTCGCTTGCCACCATCGGCCTGCTCGAGCGGAACTACATCGCCAACGCTGCGCAAATGGGCGAATTCATCCGCGGCCTCACCGCCGATTGGACCTCGCGCCACAAAATCGTCGGCGAAGTTCGCGGCAAAGGCCTCATGATCGGCATCGAAATCGTCCGCGATCAAAAAACCAAAGAGCGCGCCCCCGACCTGCGCAATCGCCTCGTGCAAATGGCATTTCACAAAGGTCTGCTGATACTAGGCTCCGGCGACACCACGTTGCGCTTTTGTCCCCCGCTCCTGATTGACGAAGAGCAGGCCGAATTCGCAGTCCGCACCGTGGACGGCTGCATCACAGAAATCGAACGCTCGATGTAAGCACGCGGCGATGCACCGCCGCACAATCGTCGTGCAAGTAGCACAGGCCCGCTTCAGCAGGCCTGTGCTATTTTGTTTTCCGCGTCCTTTTTCGCATTCGTGAGAAACTGAAAATTGATTGCAAATTCTTCCGCAGGAGCTGCTTTGCCGCGCATTCTCGACGTAGGCTGTGGACCAACAAAATACCCCGGCTCCATCGGCCTCGATATGAATCCATCCACCGCCGCCGATGTTCTCTGCCATCTGGATCACGGCGGCTTGCCCTTCCGCGATAATTCCTTCGATCACCTCCGCGCCGAGCACATCATTGAACACGTCGCGGACATCATCGCCACCATGGAAGAATTTCATCGCGTCACCAAACCGGGCGGCACTATTTTCATTGCCACGCCGCATTACACCGATTTTAGCTCCTTCCGCGACCCCACCCATCGCTGGCACCTGAATACCTACTCGTTTCTCTATTTCTATCCCGGCGGCATGCACGGCCGCGATATGTGGTACACCAAAGTCCGCATGCGCGAGGTCAAGCTCAACCTGCGTCTCCTGAAACTCTGGCGCGCGCTAGGCTTCGAATTCCTGGTGAACCGCAGCCGCTTCTTCCGCCAATTCTGGGAGCATTACCTCAGCTTCGTAATCCGCGGAAAATTGATGGAGTTCACCTTCGAGGTCATCAAGTGAATCCGCAACCGCGCATCCTCGACGTCGGCTGCGGCAGAAAAAAATATCCTGGCTCCATCGGCATTGATATGAGTCCGGCAGGCCAGGCAGACGTGCTCTGCGACTGGACGCGCACGCCTTTCGCTGACAGCTTCTTCGACGAAGTCCGCCTGATCCACATGATCGAAGAAGTGGACGACATTTTTCGCGTGCTCGCGGAAGCGCATCGCGTCGCCAAGCCCGGCGCCCGCGTCGTGATCATGACTCCGCACTACACCGATCACGCGTCCTACTGCAGCCCCGCGCACCGCTGGCATCTCTCCAGTTTTTCGCTCTGGTTTTTCAGCGAGAAGCCGGCCGAATACGATTACTACGCTCCCGCGCAATTTCGCGAGCGTAGCGTCCACGTCACGTTACTTCGCATTTGGCGCGCCCTCGGCTTTCAGTTCCTCGTGAATCATTTCCGCTGGTTTCGCAAATTCTGGGAGTATTATTTGTGCTTCGTCATTCGCGGCAAAACCGTCGAATGGGAACTCGAAGTCGTGAAGTAGGTTTTCCGCCAGTGTTAGCGCGTTTCATAGTCGCGATTGTGAACTTCGCCGCCCGCAAAGGCCTGGGCGCAACGCCCCTGCAATCTCGCCGTCCCGCGTCGCCGCCGATTCCGCCAAAAATCGCGCGCCAAACCGGAGTCCGCGGAGAAACCTACGCTTACTGGAACCTGCGCCACGGCTACATTCTCGTCGCGCGCAATTTCACTTCGCGCCGAATCAAAGGCGAAATTGCTATGGTCGGATACGACGGCGCGACGCTTGCGTTCCTAGAAGTGAAAACTCGCACCGTCGTCGAGACGCCATCATCCCTGCAATCGTCTCAGCCTGTGCGGCCCACGCCCGAAGAAGCCGTGAACTGGGAAAAGCGCCGCAACATTTCGCGCATCGCTGGCCAGTTTCTGCGCGCGCGCCACAGCGAAAAAGCCGCCTGCCGCTTCGGCGTGCCGGCCGGCGAAACGCGTCGCGACAAAAAGCCCGTCGTCCGCCTGCACAAAGGCGCATGCAACGCCGGCCATCATTGACTGCGCGCCGTTACGGCTGCCTTTGAATTGGTAGCGGCGGTCCCGCAGAGCGGAACCGCCAGCCTTTCGCTTTGACTTTGTCTTTGAATTCTCAGCAACCCGCTCCAGCGCGCATTGGCCGTAGTAGAATAATCGGGCGCAATAACGAGGAGGAAGTTTTGCCGGAGCTTCGCAAGGATCCCATCACCGGGCGCTGGGTCATCATCTCCACCGACCGCGGCAAGCGGCCCATGGATTTCGTGCGCGAGAGTGTGCACATCAAAGGCAACCCGGCGATTTGCCCGTTCTGCCCCGGCAATGAAGGCAAGACGCCCAAGGAAATTCTGGCCTACGGGCGCAACGGCGGCGGCAAAGACACTCCTGGCTGGACGGTCCGCGTGGTACCCAACAAGTTTCCGGCGCTGGGGATCGAAGGAGGGCTGGACCGCGAAGGCGAAGGCCTTTTCGATCGCATGAATGGAGTCGGCGCGCACGAAGTGATCATCGAATCTCCGGACCACCAGAAAACGCTCGCGCTGATCAACGAAAAAGGCGTGGAAGAAGTTCTGTGGGCTTACCGCGACCGCATGCTCGATCTGAAAAACGATCGGCGCTTCCGTTACATTCTACTTTTCAAAAATCATGGCGAGCCGGCCGGCGCCACCGTCGAGCACACTCACTCGCAGCTGATCGCGCTGCCCATCGTGCCCAAGCGCGTGCGCGAAGAAGTGGACAGTTCCAAGCTTTACTACGAACAAAAAGAGCGCTGCATTTTCTGCGACATGATCCGCCAGGAAATCGAAACCGGTTCGCGCATGATTCTCGAGAGCGACCATTTCATCGCCCTCGCGCCCTACGCTCCGCGCTTTCCTTTCGAGACCTGGATCCTGCCGCGCCAGCACAGTTCTTCGTTCGAAAATATGCCGGCGCCGTACTACGCGCATCTTGCGCGCCTACTGCACGATTTTCTGGCCCGCCTGGACGCCGCGCTCGCGTTCCCATCCTACAATTACGTGATCCATACCTCGCCCATAGGCGAAGAAATCAACGACCACTACCACTGGCACATCGAAATGATGCCCAAGCTAACCAAAGTCGCCGGCTTCGAATGGGGCACCGGCTTCTACATCAATCCCACTCCGCCTGAAGAAGCCGCCCGCTTCCTGCGCGAAGCAACGGTCCCTGCCTAGCCTCGCCGTTCGCTCGGCACGTGTGCCGTTGAATTTGTAGCGGCGCACTGCACTGCGCCATCGATGGTGCGGCATGAACCGCTGGCGGTCCCGCGAAGCGGGACCGCCGCTACCAAGGCTTCACACCTCTTCCCGTTAGTTACTTGGCCGGTTCTTTCTTCTCTTGAATCGAAAGCAACTCCACTTCGAAAATCAGAGTGGAACTGGCTCCGATGGGCCCTTTCGCGGTCGGCCCGTACGCCAGATCCGACGGAATAAATAATTGCCACTTCGATCCGACCGGCATCAATTGAAGCGCTTCGGTCCAGCCCTTGATCACTCCGCCCACCGGAATCGTCAGAGGCTGATTGCGTGAATACGAGCTGTCGAATTCGGTGTTGTCCAGCAGCGTGCCTTTGTAATGGCACACTACCGTATCGCTCGCCGTGGGCTTCGGGCCCGTGCCTTGCGTCAGGATTTTGTATTGCAGGCCGCTGGGCAGCGTCACTACGCCTTCTTTCGTTTTGTTTGTCGCCAAAAACGCGTCGCCTGCTTTTTTGTTGGCCTCTGCGGTGAGCTGCGCTTTTTCCGCTTGCTGCTTGTGCATTTCGGCCTGCAGATTCGTCATCACTGTCTTGGCTTCGTCGTCCGTCAGCACCGTCTTGCCGCCCGCCAGGGCATCCTTCATTCCGCGCAGCAGAATATTAGGATCCACGTCTACGCCGTCGCGATGGATGCTCTTGCCAATGTTCATTCCAATCGCGTAACTCTGCTTATCTTTGTCAGTCTTCAACACCAAAGGAGTCGGCGCCGTGTGATGCTGCGCCGCCGCGCCCGCCGGAGTCTTCGCAGCGGTAGAACCTTGTCCCGAACTCGCTGGCTTTGTTGCAGTTTGCGACGAAGCGCCAGTCTGCGTCTTGGTGGCAGAAGCCGCGGCGGGTTTTGCAGTCGTCGCAGGCTTTGCCGGCGGAGTGGAATTGTCCGTCGCGGCCGGCGCGCTAGCCGCTGGCGGAGTCGTCGATGGATTTGTCGCCGAAGACTGCTGTGCTGCTGCAGTCCCAGCGAAGATGAGGGTGCTTGCCAATACGCATGTCGCAAGGTTGGGTAGTTTTCGCATGGATCTAGTTTCGCAGAGGTTCGGCGCGTGCGCAAACGGAGTGAATCGCGATGTGCGACTGGTGAGTAGCGGTTTGAGGGCCCCGACTACGCGATTACTACGCAGGGATTGGTAGTTCCCACAGGGTAAGAGGCGAGCTCCCCGGGCTAAAAATAGCAGATTAGAAATGGTCGCCGTTGTTTGTTTTCTGGGAGTTACGGCCGTTTGTAATCGCCGTGGCGTCGATTAGAAGTGAGGAGCGGCCCCGGGGGCGAGTGACGAGAGCGTAGCCGCGCGCTGGCCGTTCCGACCTGGGCTCGGCATGGGGTAGGTCTCTTGAGTCAGGCGGAGGGATGGACCCAGAACAGGTCGGGACAGACACGGCGCGGGTAGCAGCGCGGTGATCGGCACGAACGGCTCGTGTTTGAGAACGGTTTCATTTTTTCATTTTCAATTGACGCCAACACGAAGGTGAAACGGAAACAGCTGTTCGAAAGGACAGACGTGTACCTAACTGGTACTACCTGTCCAAAATTTCTTGGGCAGTTGTATCTATTGCGAGAAGCGCGGAATAGGTGACGCGGTCGAATCTCGCGCAGCGGGCACGGCATGCCGTGCCCCTGCGGGGAGAATTGCTTGCGCATTAAGGCCGGTCCGGCTTGGGTGCAGAGTTTTGCGCGTCGGCATCTGAATTTGTCGGTTTCTCCGCGACGACCGCGTAGGTGAGCATTTTGTTATCACCGTCGGCAACTCTCAGATACATGCGGTCTTTCTTGATCTTGAAGACGATTTCTTTGCCGACCGGCAAAACGATGGGATGCTTGGTGTCCGTGGGACGGATGTGATATTCCATATCGTCGGTAACGACCTCGTACTGCGGGCAAAGCTTTTCATCGGAGTTCACGTGAGTGATGCCCGCCGACGCCCACACGGTGCCCAAGCCCGTCAAGCCTTTTTCTTTGGCTCCGCAAGGAACCGCTTCCATTCTCTCGAGCATGGCCCTTTCGGGATCCTTTTTTTTATTACCGCCGGCGTTGAGGGGAATCGCGGCCAGCAGGATGATCGTTAGAACTAGTGCTGTCTTAGCGGTCTTAGCGTTCATGGTTCCTCCTAAACGGGATTCGCCATCTAACACTGACCCGCCGGTAGTTCGATAGCGGGCTGAATCGCGCGTGGCATGCGGCCGCGCAGGTATAAAAAACGGCCCGCGAACGGGAAGGCCGGTTGCGCGGCCTTCCCATCCTCGAGGCGTCGTTGCTTACTGCTTCGGTTTGGCGGGATCCGGCACCGGAGTCTTCACAGCCGGCGCAGTGTTGCTGGTGGTGCTGAACTGCTGCGCGGACTTGACGAAGCTCTGAGGATTCGCCATGAGTTGCTGTTTCACTTCAGGATGAGCGGTTAGATACTGCTGAAGTTCGGGATGGTTTTCCATGTACTCCTGGTTCTTGACCAGGGTGGGATCTTCGGACAGGCGCTGCGAGATCTCCGAATGGCCACCCAGGAATTCGCCGAAGCTGGCGGCTTGGCGATGGCCGGTGGCGTCGCGATTCATGCCAGTTTCGCGATTATCATTGCGAGCATAACGCGCTTCCTGCTGCATGAAGGCGTTCGGATTCGATTTGATCTGCTCGCGAAGTTCCGGATGGTCTCGCAGATAAGTCTGCAGCGCGGGATGGTTGTGCACGAATTCTTCGTTATCTACGAGCGAAGGATCCTTGCGAAGCTGCTCGGCTGTTTCGCGGTGGCTATCGAGGAATTGATCGAAGTGCGCCAGTTCCTCGCGGTTGACGCGATCGCGATCGTCTTCACGGCGATCATAACGAGCTTCTTCGTGCATGAACGCATTCGGGTCTTGTTTGATCTGGTCGCGAATTCCCGGATGGTCCTGGAGATAGGCCTGCAGCTCAGGATGGTTCCGCACGTACTCCTGGTTGTCTACTAAGGAAGGATCCTTGCGCAGCTGTTCGGCGGTTTCGCGATGGCTGTCGAGGAACTGATCAAAGCGCGCCACTTCCTCACGGTTAGTGCCCGCGCGGTTAATGCCGCGGTCGCGATCGACTTCGCGGCTATCGGAACGCTCTTCCTGGCGCATGAAAGCGTTCGGATCCTGCTTTAGCTGCGCGCGAAGTTCCGGATGTTCCCGCAGATAGGATTGCAGTGCGGGATGGTTCTTCACGAATTCTTCGTTATCCACCAGCGAGGGATCTTTGCGAAGTTGCTCGGCGGTTTCGCGGTGAGTGTCCAGGAATTGATCGAAGCGCGCCAATTCCTGGCGGTGGATGTCACGATCACGATCGCGATCGTCTTGTCGGCGATCGTAACGGGACTCCTCGCGCATGAAAGCGTTCGGATCATCCTTGATCTGTTGTTGTACGGCCGGATGATCCTGCAGGTAGCTCTGCAGGGAAGGATGCTGCTTGACGAAGTCATCGTTGTTTACCAGCGAAGGATCTTTGCGAAGCTGGGCCGAAAGCTCGGGATGGCTGTCCAAGAACTGATTGAAGTTTGCGAGTTCCTGGCGGGTAGCGTCGTCGCGTTGAAGAGCTGGATTATCCTGAGCGGACGCAGATTGTGCGATTGCGGGCGTGCCAAGGCATAAGAAACCGGTCAGAGCGGATACCGCGAGCCAGGTCTTCAAGTGAAAATGTGACTGTTTCATGCTACTGCCCTCCTGCGGTGAATGTGTCACCCGCGATCAGAGGTGCAACCTCGGTGCCAAACGGGCCAGTAAAAAAGAAAGTAAATAGGATTCAACGAGTTGCGGCAGACCGCGGGATGGTTATGCGGCGCGGATGGAAGGGAATTTCGACACGCTGCTGGGAAAATCGCTGTACAGGAAAGGCCCTAGCGATTGGCTGCAGGAGGATAACGCGCGACGCGAATCCTGGCTCGCGCGGGGATCAGAACCAGTCGGGGAAAATCAGCTCGACGAGACCGGGGACCCAGTAGGAATAGAACTGATCGTCGCAGATTTTGTATTTTCCGTATTTCTTTTTGGCGTGGTTGCCCCAGTGCGGTTGAGAGCCGTCGAGGTCGGTGAAGCCGTATTCGCGAGCGAGCGCCCAAGAACTGCAGACGCGTCCGCTTTTCCTTTTCACGCGCGGGTCCGCGGCGAGGGCCACCACCGCGCGTCCAATGAAGCGCGGGGATTCGGAAATCAAGAAATCGTCGGCGCTGTCGTTCTGGTCTGTTGAATTGGCGCGTGAGTTTTCTTTCTTTTTTTGGCCCGCGTCCTTCCAATTCGCTTCGCTGACACCGAAATGGTCGAGCACTGATTCGGAGCGCAGGAAACCTGGGGTGAGCGCTACGGAAACGATGTCGCGTTTGCGCAGTTCGCGGGCCATGGCGAAGGCCAAGCGAATTACGGAAATTTTCACGAGGTCGTAGAATATGTTGCCGCGGTAGTAGAACGCGTCGCCATCGGTGATTTCGAAAATGATAGCGGCGCGGCGGCCGAACATCAGCGGTACGGCATAGTGCGAAGTGATGATGTGCGAATGGATGGCCTGCTTCAACATGTGCAGGCCGTTATCGAGGTTTACCTCCCAGAAGGGCTTGCCGAATTGGGTGAGCGCGTCGCCGCCCCACACGTCGTTGACGAGGATGTCCAGACCCTTGTGCCGCCGCTTGATCCGAGCCACCAGCTTGCGCACTTCGGCAGGTTCGGTGTGGTCAACCCTTGCGGCAATGCCGCGCCCGCCTGCGGCGGTGACGAGTTCTGCGGTTTCTTCAATCGTTTCAGGGCGGCCGGGCGTGGGCGGTTTATCGTGGGTGTTTTTTCTGGTACTGCGGCCCGTGCAATAAACGGTGGCGCCCGCCTCGCCTAGCGCGATAGCGATTCCGCGGCCCGCGCCGCGCGTAGCCCCAGCGACGAGGGCGACTTTGCCAGAGAGAGTTTTTCCGGGGACTGTTGGTGGGATTTTCTTTGGCACGTTATTAGGTGCTCCTCATGCCTTCGCGGCTTTGGAAAGCAGGCCTTCGACCAGCGCGGTCCACTCGGCGTCGAGCCCGGGGCGCTGAAAGCTGCGGCCAGCGCGTTGATACCAGTAATCGGCGTTAGAGGCGGAGCCTTCTTTGCGGTGCAGATAAGCATGGACCGCCATGCCATCCACGGTTTCCAGTTCGTCAACCAGTCCGTGAGCCTGGGCCCAATCGCCTTTGGCGTCCCACCAAAGCGCGGCGAGCGGGGCAGGCAAACCCGGGTGCGGCGCGGCATCCGCAAGCGAGGTTCTGAATTGCTCGACGTTCATCTTCCCCTCCTTTCCTCTCGCGCTTGCGGGCTGGCATCGGGAATAGGACGCGATGCGGCAGGCGCCGCTGAGGCGGCATCTCGATAATAAACGGCCATTCAGTAATGTCAAGTGGATAATAAACGGCTATTCAGTTATTCTTATCGCGGCCGCGCGCTGAGCGGCCGCACTAAAAATGTCGCCTCGCCCACGCCAAACTTCCGACGCAGAAATCCTGGCTGCCCTGGCGCGAGTGATGCAGCGCCGCAGCCCGGTGGATCTCACTCTTGCCGACGTAGCCAAAGAAGCCGGTGTAGTTCCGGCCACGATCATCCAGCGCTTCGGCACCAAGCGCGAATTGCTACTGGCCAACTGCAAAGCGTGGACGGCGGACGTCTCCGGACAATTCGCCGCAGCGCGCGCGAAATACGGATCGCCGCTGAAAACACTCGTTGAATTATTTGTGGAGTTCAGCGGATTTGCCGCGACGCCCGAGTCCATGGCTAACTTTCTTGCCTACCTGCAAATTGATCTGAGCGATCCGGAATTTCATGCGGTGCTGCTGCAGCAGTTCGTGACCACGCGGGAGGAAACCAGAAAGCTGTTGCACGAAGCCATCGCCGCGCGCGAGCTGAAGCCTTGCGACACTGCGGCGCTCGCGCGCCTGGTGCAGCAAGTGAATGGCGGGGCGATGCTCGACTGGGCGGTTTATCGCAAAGGCCCGCTGGCCGCATGGATTCGCTGCGCGCTTGAAGGCTTGCTCGCGCCCTACCTATTCGGAAAGGTGTGGAAATCGGGTGGCGCCCGGCGCAGGGTTCCTCGGTAAAGGGGGGAGGGCCGCCTCGGGGAAGGCGGCCCTTCGCGTGGTTGTTTTTTGCTGACAGGTTTTCCTTACTGGGCGTTAAAAACGCCGAACAATCCGGCGAAATTATTGTCAGGACCCGCGGTGCAGCAGAGCCGATCGGTGTTGCCGTTCGAGCCGGCACCGTCTCCAAACGCAACTCCCCAGAGCTGGTCAAAGTGAATCACTTCTCTGCGATCGTCGCGCAGGATCCCGACAAATTGGCCGGTGACGGGATCATAGGCGTTGCTGGCGCTGGTATTGACGTTGTTCGAGATCAGCAAAGTGTTGCTTAACACACCGAAATGGTGTGGGGCGATAGCGAAACCCCACGGTTGATTCAAATTGCCACGGTGCGCGAGGTGCTTCAAGAGGGTTCCGGCTTCGGCGAAGTTATCAATGTAACCACCGATAGCGCCGGAGTTGGCTGCGAATGAGACGTAGCCGAGACCGCCGAAATCCTGAATGCCGAAGACCGAGAAGCCAGCGGGAACCGAGGGGTCGGTAACGGACTTCAGGAGCGTTGAAGTTGTCGTCATAGATTTCAATCCGGTTGCTGGCGTTGTCGGCGGCGAGCAAAACGTTATTGGTCGGATTAGTGGAGATTGTCAAACCGGTGTGGGACGCGCCCGAAGTGCTGACGGCAGTCATGGCGGCGTTGGGGTTCACCGAAAGCGCCCAGCCGCCGATGGTGCCATCGAGAGTGGCGAGCATGAAGATCGCCTGGCCTCCTTTAATTTTGCACTCCGATGAATTGCCGTTGAAAACGGTCCCCGTGGGGGGATCCGGGACCATTTCCGCCAGCGGCGGGAATCAAAACGTTCAGAGGCGCCTTGGTTCCGTTCTTGCCGGAGAGCGTGGACCAGGCGGAGTTTGCATCGCTAATCCACCAAGGACTGCCGGGCCCGTGACTGAGTACCCGGGCATTCGCCGGGAGAGGATCCGTAGCGCTGGCGGTGTTTGCCTGGTTCGAGACCAAATGGGTGACTTGATACTGTGCGCGGGTCAAGCCGGGAACGATTAGCTGCGCGACGACCACACCTGCAGTAAGAGCGACGGTGCGGAGTTACATGCAAAGTTCTCCTTTGTGCCGGGCCAGTGCGCGATGATCTGAATCGAGTATGAGGAAACGTTGACCTGCCCGCCGGGGATGATGACAGTTGGCCAGGAGTGGGTTGCAACGGGGACGGCTCTAATTTGTAGACTTCTTGTGAAGAAGCAGTGAGGATGCGATGGGAGGGGCGGAAATAAAGCGAATCGGCTCAAGAAGATCTGAGGATAGGCTATTTTCAGGCAGCGCGGATGGAAGCGGAATCGAGCGGTTATTCATGCATGCTGAAAATGCAGAGTGATTTTCGGATTTGCGGCAGAGCATGCTGCCGCGGCCGCCAGTGTGAATGTCTGCGTATTCGATAGTGTAGTCGCACCGGCTCCAGGCCAGGTTGCCGACCCTGCACTGGTGCCAGTCATCGGCGTTCGACGCGGCGCTGGGTCCGCGAGCGATGAGCTGAATTTCTCGGCCTTCATTTTCTTCTCTCCACCTTGCGCAGATCTCGGCAATTGCGCCAGGAACGCTGTGCAGCACTCATCGGCGAAACAGCGCCTCAGGAATACCGTCGAAGTATGATTCTTCCGGATCGAATCGGAAGGCCCCGAAAATGTCGTTCGGCTCGGTGAAGGGCGGTCGTCAACGTACGATTTAAAGTTGTTAATTCTTCGCGCTGCGGCGGGGACAATTTCTTTACCAGCTTGTGACCGCGGCAAAACAAGGCAGAGCCTCGAGGCGTAGTAGCCTGCGCACGGCGTATGCAGGATCCCCAGCCGTTCGGCAGATGCGCTTCGTCATGGTTCGGTGCAGACGCCGTTGCAGCCGAATTCCTAGCGGTCTATCTTCTAAGCAGGCACGGGCAATGAGAATTTCGGCAAGAGTAGCGAAAGCGTTCCTGGCGGCTGGGGTGCTGGCGGTTGTTCCGCTGAGCACGCTGGGGCAGCGCTACACGCAGGAGAATTTGGTATCTGACATTGCGCAGCCGGACAACGCCGATGGAACATCGGTAACGATTGACCCGAATCTGAAAAACGGCTGGGGCTTGGCGCGCGGGGCGTCCAGTCCTTGGTGGGTGAATAACGGGGGCACGGGCACTTCGACTTTGTACACGGGAGGCGGCGCCGTTACGCCGCTGATCGTGACAGTTCCTAATGCGGCGGGAGTAAAGGGTCCATCGACTCCGACGGGAATGGTTTTCAATGGCACGAGTGATTTTGCTTTGGCCGCGAACAATCCTGCAGCGTTCATCTTCTCGACCAAGAACGGCACGATTTCTGCTTGGGGTCCGCCGTTCACGCCGGTGACGCCAAACAGCGCAGGGGTTGGACAGTCACTGGCCGTCAACAAAGTGGATGAATCGCAGAATGGCGCGGTGTTCATGGGTCTGACCTGGGTGGAAAAAGATGGCGATCATTTCCTGCTGGCCGCCAATTTCAGCCAGAACCGCATCGAGGTGTTCGACAAGAACTACAAGCGCCTGAGAACTTCCGAAGAAGCGTTTAACGACGAGCGCATTCCGCGCGATTTCGCTCCTTACAATGTACAGGCGGTGGGCGCAACCGTGCTGGTGACGTACGCGAAGCAGAATTCCACCAAGACCGCTGCGGATGAAAGCTGCGGCGAGCAGTGTGGGTTCGTGGACGTATTCAGCGCGGGCGGCAGTCTGGTGCTGCGTCTGGAAGACGGTCCGTGGCTGCAGGCTCCCTGGGGAGTGGCACTTGCTCCGCAGGATTTCGGATTCTTCAGCCACGATTTGCTGATTGGCAATAGGTTCGGAGGAACGATCGCGGCGTTTAATACTGTGACCGGACAGTGCGTCGGGAATTTGCTCGACGCTAGCGGCGCGCCGATTGCTATCAGCGGATTGTGGGGACTGGAATTCGACAACCGCGGCAGCAACGAAGCGGGCAGCACAGCGAGTCCTTCGGCGGGTCCGGCGCTATTTTTCGCGGCGGGCATCAACGGATACGCGGACGGATTGTTCGGCACGCTGACGCCGCTTGCGGCGGAATTGAACGAAGAAGATCACGAGTAAGCCTACCCCACAGTGCTCCGGCTCGCACGAGCCGGGGCACTCCCCTTTTTCTCATTGATTTTCTTCTACGGGCTCATTTACCGCGCGCGGATCGAAGCGGAATCAAGCGGCGATTCATGCATGCTGAGAATGTACCAGTGATTTTCGGATTTGCGGCAGAGCATCATGCCGCGGCCGGTGGTGTGGATGTTCGCGGATTCGATGGTGTAGTCGTAGAGGGTCCAAACTACGTTGCCGACGGCGCGTTGATCTTTCATCGTCATCGAAAAACGGGGGTGCGGAGTCAGGGCAAAATAGGTTTGCTGGAGATGATTGGTGGCTTGCTCGCGTCCGCGGAGTTCTCCGGCTGAGGAACTGAGGACGAAGTCGGGATCGAAGCAAGCGGCGAGTTTGGCGGCGTCGGCGTTGTTGAAGGCTTCGGAGCAGGAATGCATGGCCTGCTCCATCTCCGCGATGGCGGAAACTTCCGAGGCGCTGGGCGCGGGGATGCCGAGGCGCGCGACGCGGCGCTGGAGGTCAATGGTTACTCCCAGTTGCTCGAGGAGGTCCACGCCGAGGACTCCATCGAGCGGGGCGCCGCAGGCTTTGGCAAGAGCGGTCAAGTCAATCGCGGGGAGGGTGACGTTGCGCAGAATGTGGCTGCCGAGTTTTATTTCGTTGATGGAAACTACGCGGGCACTGAGGGCTGTGGTTTGATTCCAGGATTGCACGCGAATTTCCTTGGAGTGGCCTGAGGCAAAAGATTTTTCGTTGAGCATTGATGTGGCGGCGGTGTCTATCAGGAAACGCTTGTCGGCGTCGTTTACTTGAACAATTACTACGGGGAGGCGATCGCAGCGTTGCAGGGGGATTTCGGCGGCGGTGGCGGTTTGCCCGGTTGCGCGTTGCGGCTGAGCCGCGAGCGAGAGGATCGCGCTTGCGAAAACGCCGAAGAGCAAACCGGAGTTGATGCGCATCAGTTCCTCGATTGCTTGGAAACTGTGACTTGGTCAATGCGGCGCAGAATTGCAGCTTTGGCTGAACTGAAAGCAGTTTGATCGCGGAACAGGCGCGAACTCCAATTGCCGCCCATGGCGAGCGCCTGAATCTCGAAGGCGAGCTGGCGCACGTCCACATCCTTGCGGATTTCGCCGGCGCATTGCGCGTCGCGCGCGGCGTGTTCCAGATTTCCCAGCCATTTTTTCATCAGGCCCATGATGCGATCACGCACGGGGCCGGGCCTGTCGTCGAACTCGAGCGATGCGGCGGAGAAAAAGCAGCCGCCGGGGAAGGTTTTCCGTTCGCCGTAGGAGAGCCAATTTTCGCAGAGCGCGCGAAGTAGGCGGAGGCCGCGAAGATGCGCGGCGGGGCGGACGACTTTTTCGACGAAGATGTCGCGGGCTTCGTCCACGACGGCGCATTGCAGATCTTCTTTGGAGCCGAAGTGGGCGAAGAGGCCGCTCTTACTGATGCGCAGGGTAGAGGCGAGCTTGCCGATGGTGAGGCCCTCGAGTCCTTCGAGCGAAGCGATATTGACGGCTTTGCGGAGGATGGCGTGGTGGGTTTTGAGGCCACGGAGACGGCGCGATGGATGATTCGTTGCTGCAGCGGAGGGCTGCCGCGGGGGAGCGGATAGTGGGGCGCGCGTCTTCATCTTGTTCTGCAGATAATAGCACGATCGTTCGTTCTATTACAAACGATTTGCGGATGCAGCCTGCTGCATGAGCCAGCCGCGGCTGCAACGTCCAGAGACGGTTGCAACGTTCAACGCCGGATGGATCGCGCCGTGAAAGCGGCGCCGACATTTTCCCGGCGGTTTGGCCGCGACGCGGGACGGTGCGGGTGTGGATGCAAAGTACAGAGCGGGCGCGACTGTTCATCGGGCGCGTCGTATAATGCCGCGATGATTGGGCGGACGATTTCGCACTATCGTGTGGTGGAGCAGCTGGGTAGCGGCGGGATGGGCGTTGTTTACAAGGCTGAAGATTTGCAGTTGCAGCGATTTGTGGCTTTGAAATTCCTCTCCGCGGATTCTGCAGGCGATTCCCAATCGATTGAGCGACTGCGGCGCGAAGCGCGGGCAGCCTCGGCGCTGAATCATCCAAATATCTGCACAATTTATGAGATTGGCGAGGACGATGGCCGTCCGTTTATGGCCATGGAGTTCCTGGAGGGGCGCACGCTGAAGGAGCGGATCGCGCGCGGCGGTTTTTCGTCCGGGGAGCTGCTGGAATTTGCGATTCAGGTGGCCAGCGCGCTGGACGCGGCCCATTCGAAGGGAATTATTCACCGCGACATCAAGCCGGCGAACATATTTGTGACGAGCGCGGGACAAGCGAAGGTGCTGGATTTTGGCCTGGCGAAGGTGGCCAGCGCGGCGGGAGAAGCAGCGGAGCACACGCAGAGTCTGGCGGCGCGGAACGTAGAACCGGTGCATAGCTCGGCAGGATCGGTGGCGGGGACAGTGACGTACATGTCGCCGGAGCAAGTGCGCGGGGAGCAGTTGGATGGGCGCAGCGATTTATTTTCGTTTGGCGCGGTGCTGTACGAGATGACGACGGGGAAGCCGCCTTTCCCGGGCGACACCACGGGGGTGATTTTTGATGCGATTCTGAATCGCGCGCCGGTGACGCCGAGCCGGCTGAATCCGCAAGTGATGCCGAAGTTTGAGGATGTTATACACAAGGCGCTGGAGAAGGATCGCGAGCTGCGCTACCAGTCGGCGGGGGAGATGCGGAGTGATCTGCGACGGCTGAAGCGCGATTCGGAATCGGGCAATACCGCGCCGATGATGGGATCGGCGGCAGCAGGGAAAGCGCGCGGTCGAAGGCGGCTGATTTATTCGCTGGTAGCAATTGCGGTGTTGCTAGCGGTTGCGGGCGGAGCAATCTGGTGGTATCGCACGGCGCGGCTTGCGGCTCCGCCACGCACCGCTTGGCAGCAGATTACGTTTTTCACGGACTCGGCGGTGTATCCGGCGCTCTCGCCGGATGGACGCATGCTGGCATTCATTCGCGGAGCCGACACATTTTTCGGGCCGGGGCAGGTTTACGTCAAAATGCTGCCGGACGGCGCGCCGGTGGCGTTGACACACGATGCGATGGCGAAGATGACGCCGGAATTTTCGCCGGATGGATCGATGGTTGCGTACGGGACCGCGATTCCGTTCGACACCTGGGTGGTGCCGGTGTTGGGCGGCGAGGCGCAGGTGATGCTGCCGAACGCGTCGTCGTTAACCTGGATTGACGGCGGGAAGCGCCTGCTGTTCTCCGAGATCAAACAGGGAATTCACATGATCGTGGTGAGCACGGATCTGGGGCGCGGGCAGAGCCGGGAAGTTTACGCGCCGCCGGGCGAACGGAGCATGGCACACCACGCGTATCTTTCACCGGATGGGAAGTCAATGCTGGTGGTGGAAATGAATAGCCAGACGAATTTCACACCGTGCCAAGTAATGCCTTACGAGGGAGGCGGGGCGGGGCAGGATGTGGGACCGCCGAAAAGTATTTGTACTTCGGGGGCGTGGTCGCCGGACGGGAAGTGGGTGTACCTGACATTGAGCACCGCAGGGAATTTTCATATCTGGCGACAACGATTTCCGGGCGGGACGCCGGAGCAGGTGACGTCTGGGCCGACCGCGGAAGAGGGCATCGCGATGGCGGCGGACGGGAAGTCGCTGATCACTTCGGTGGGGACGGAGACCGGGACGGTTTGGATTCACGATGGGAACGGCGAGCACCAAATTTCGTCGGAAGGTTATGCAGGTGTGCCCCTTTTTTCAGCGGATGGAAAGAAACTGTACTACTTGATGGATAACGGCCAAACCCAGGGCTACGAATTGTGGGTGCGGGACGTTGCCAGCGGCGCGACGGACCGGGCGCTGCCCGGTTATACGATGCACGACTACGATGTCTGCGCGGACGGAAAAGAACTGGCATTTTCCCGTGCCGATGAGAACGGCCACTCGAAACTGTGGGTGTCGCCTCTGAACCGGCGCTCATCGCCGCGCCAGATCCCGTCCACGACGATCGACGATAGCGTCCATTGTCTGCCGGACGGAGATTTGCTGTTTCGCGCGATCGAGGGGGAGTCGAACTTTCTGGAGCGCGTGCACGCGGATGGGAGCGGCCGCCACAAAGTGAGCCCTGCGCATATTTTCGATTTGATCAATGTGTCGCCGAACGGGAAGTGGGCGCTGGTGCAGGCGGGAGGCTGGAGTGACGAGAATCCGGCGGCGATTACGGCATTTCCGTTGACGGGCGGCGATCCCGCAAAGGTTTGCCTGAATTTCTGCATACCGGTCTGGGATGTGCGGGGCGAATCGATGTACATGCACTTTTTCGTTACGTCGGATCCGAACACCTACGTGCTGCGACTGCGGCAAGCGGGCGGGCTCGCGGAGCTGCCGACCGAAGTAGGGCTGGACGGAGAGTTGCTGAAGAAGCTGAAGCCGGTGGTGGTGATTCCGCATCAGGTGGACTCGGCAGTTAGCACTTCGTTGTACGCTTACACGGTGAATACCACACGACGAAACCTGTATCGCATTCCACTGCAGTAAGAGGATGGCGCGATGTGCAGCGCCCGGAAGATTTCGGACGCTGCGCACGGCGACGGAACTAAGACTCGGCTCGGTTTGAGAATTTTAGGTGTGGCCGAAGAGCAGGGGTGCGCCTAGTTTGGCCGTGTAGTTGGGACGATAGCGCTCGGTGCTGTAGAGGGCAGCGACGTCCACTCTGCGGGCGCCGGCTGAGGACGCGGGCAGTGGTGCGGAGGCGTAACAGCCATTTTGTACGCCTACCATTTTGCCGGTGACCCCGTCGCGAATTAAATCGAGCGCGATATTTGCATAGGTGATGGCGACGATTTGATCAATGGCGTCGGGTTCGCCACTGCGCAAATCGTAGGTGAGGTCGCTCTCGATGGTTTCTTCGCCGGTGCGGCGATGTAGGTCCTCGGCGAGGGCGTGGCCGATGTCTACCTTCTTGCGATGGCCGTAGGCGTCAGCTTCGCCGTATTCGTCCACCACGCGGTTGGTCCAGGTAGCGCCTTCCGAAACGATCACGAGGGAATAATTGCTGGAATTATTGTGCTTATCCTCCATCAGGATTTTGGCGACGCGGTCCAGATCGAAAGGAACTTCGGGAATCAGGCAGCGGGCCGAAGTGATGTACGAAGTGTAGAGCGCAGTGAAACCGGCATCGCGGCCGAAAATGCGGAAGACGCCGATGCGTTCGTGAGAACCGAGCGTGGTGCGCTGGCGGTTGATGGCATCTTTGGCGCGGGTAATGGCGGTGGAGAAGCCGATGCAGTATTCGGTGCCGTGGACATCGTTGTCCATCGTTTTGGGAATGCCGATCACGGGAAAACCATGGCTGGAGAGGACGGAGGCGAAGCTGAGCGTATCGTCGCCGCCGATGGCGATAAGGCAATCAATGCCCAGGCGCTCAAGATTTTCGATGGCGATGGGAGTGAAGTCGTAGAATTTTCCATCGAAGGAAAGTTTCTTTAGCTGGTCGGCGGAAATGTGCGCGGGAACTTTGTTGGCCGCGAGCTTGCGCGGATTGGTGCGGGAAGTGTGCAGCCAAGTGCCGCCGCTGCGGTCAATGGTGCGCGTATTTTCGCGGGTGAGCTGACGTTCGAGGCGCTCTTCGCCGGTGTCGGCGAGATTCAAGTCGGTGAGGCCTTTCCAGCCTTTGCGGATGCCAGTGACAGTACGACCCATCTCGGTGGCGCGGTAGACCACGGATTTGATCACGGAATTGAGGCCGGGTACGTCGCCGCCGCCTGTCAAAATGCCGATGTTGTTGCCTTTCGCCATCGAATTGTTGCTCCTTGTCGTTGGTCCATGGGATGCCGGCGCTGCTGCTGGGCACATGGATCCGTTTGCTGGTCCTGCATAAATGCGGACACAGAGACCGGGCGCCGGATGATGTCGTAACGCTTCGGTTACGATTCAAATTATCTTCCAATTCTACTAGTACACTAAAATCGCAAAAAGTTGAATGGGGAAACGGAGGGAATTGCGCGGGGGCGACACGATGAGCCGAGAGCAGTACCAAAATTTCAGAAGGGTGATTCGCTGGATGGTGATTGTTGGCGTCGCGATTCTTGTTGGCGGCGTCGTTGTGGACACCTTCCGATTGCATTTATATTCGTCACGATTCGCCGGTGCGGTGAAGACTGTCCGCCCAAAGGGGCCGGCAATTGCGGAGAAATGGCAGTTCGCGCAAACCGGGCCCGTGATCGCGGCGCTGGCGCTGGGCGATGACGGCACGGTGTACGCAGCCAGTGAAGATGGGTACTTGTACGCGGTGGACGCGGCGGGGAATTTGCGATGGAAATTCAACGCGGGGCCGATGCAGGTGGCGCCGGTGCTGGGTGCCGACGACACGATCTACGTCACGAATGAAGAGCAAATTATTTTCGCCGTCAATCGTACGGGTACGCAGCAATGGATGGCGGGAGGTGGGCCTTACGCGGATAAACGGATGGGCTCATTCACGGCGGCCATTGACCAGACCCATCTTTACACTCCGTGGCGCGGCCAGCTCCGCGCCGTGCGATTGACCTACGGAACATTCGATTGGCCGGTAGGGATCGGCTATCAGCAGGGTGGTTCTGTCAGTATTCTTGGCGATGGGCGCGTGGTTTATTCCGGAAACGGAAGAATGGACGTAGTGGATTCAGCCGGAAAAACGCAATGGGAATATCCGGTGATGAATCCTCCGTTGTCCGCGGATATGATCACCAAAACCGCCGGACATATTCCACCAGGAAATTTCTGGCTGGACTCGGCGATGGCAGTGGGAGATGACGGCACGATCTATGGCTGCGCGGTGGACTCGCGCCTGGTTGCGCTCACCGCGGATGGGCACTGGAAGTGGGAATTCAAAACGAAGACGCATTCGGTGAATCACGGCTCTCCGGTGATCGCCGTGGACGGCACGATTTATTTTGCGAGCGGCGATGGCAATTTGTACGCGGTGCGGCCGGATGGCACGCTGAAATGGGCATTTGATGCGGAGAGCGGGGCGTTTTCGGCCACGCCGGTGCTGGCGCAGGACGAAACAATCTTCCTGGTGAACGACGCTGGACTCTTCGCTGTGTCTGGCGAAGGCAAATTGCTGGCGCGCGCCGTGATCGGCGGAAGCGTGGCGTCGTCGCCGACGATCGCGCCGGACGGAACCGTTTACGTTGCGGGGCGGGCAGGCAAGATCACGGCGTTTTCTGGAGCGCACGGCGGATTGCTGAACAGCGCGTGGCCGAAATTCCAGGCAGGCCCCGCCAACAGCGGACGTGCGCGCCGGTTCTGATTGACGCGGGAGCTTTCGGTGTACAATGCGCCGCGTTCCGCAGGGTGGCGGCGAGCGCTTCGGACATTAGAAGTGAGGACCATCATGGGCAAGAGCATTTCACGGCGTGAATTGTTGGTGGGGGCGGCGGGTGCGGGTTGCGTGGCGTTGACCGGAGTGCCCGCGCGGGCGGGGGCTGTGGTTGCGAGTACGGAGGCTCCGGCGAGTGATGTGGCGGCCGCAGCACCCATCGCGGCTGCGGATTCTGGCGGGATCCTGCCTTTGAGTTGCACCAGCGAGGTGATTATTCCGCCGCGGGGCTGGAGTTTCATGAAGTTCAGCTACGACTTTCCCGAGCCGTCAGTGGAATTCGGGGGATTACGAATTTCGTTCCGGCTGCACACGTTTGAGAACACCTATGGATTGGACCGAGAGTCTATGACGGTGACGCCGACTGCCGACGGGATCGAGGTCACGAGCTCGCAGCTTGTGTCTGCGGGCGGGCAACTGAAGGCTCCGGGGACGGTGCGCGCGCGGATTCGTCAAAGTGGCGGTGGGGTGGAATGGAGCGCCATGGCCGAGATGGAGCAGCCGATCAAATCGCTGGTGACGATTGTGCGGGGGGTGCCGCGCGGAAAAATTTCGGCGGGAGGGATTGGATTTTTTGAGCCGCACGACGATGAAGTTTTGCTGGGGTATCCGTTTGGGGCTGGAGCGCTGTTTCTGGAGCGCGGCATGGCGCGCATGTTGAACACGCCGCTGGCGGTGATTCAGAGCGGCGCTGGCGAGTACTTTTATCTTTCGGCGCGATGCGACAGCGTGCGAGCGAATCGGTTTTATTTTCAGCCGGGGGAAAAAGGTTATCGGGTGGAGATGGTGTACGAGCAGGCGGGCTGGGTGAAGAGTGGGAAGCTGGAGAGCCCGCTGTGGTGCGCGGGACGCGCGAACAGTATGGAGGGCGCGTGCGCGCCGCATTTTGCGCATGTGGAGAAAGCGTTCCAGGTGCCGAACTGGGAGACGCGCACGGATGTGGCGCCGTGGTATCGCGATGCGGCGCTGGCGATCAATTTGCACGGCATGCATTGGACGGGATACATCTTCAACGATTACGCGAAAATGCTGAAAATTCTGCAATGGATCGCAACGCAGATTCCCGCGCGCAATGTTTTTGTGTTGTTGCCGGCGTGGGATGGGCGGTTCTACTGGAATTATCCGCTGTATAAAACCGATCCGCGAATGGGAGGGGACGACGGATTCCTGCGGCTGATTAAGGAAGGGCAGAAGATGGGCTTCCACTTCATGCCGATGTTCGGGACGAATTGCGCGAACAATCATCATCCGGAATTTGCGCAGTTCGCGGATGCGAGCATGTCGCAGATTGATGGAGACCATTTTGATTTGAACTGGGTGGATTGGGACAACGATCGGCACATGGAGGGTTGGAGCCCGTATATGAATGTGGGCGTGGACTCCTGGCGGGACTGGCTGTTCGCGCGGATTTCTCGAGGTGATTGACCGCTTTGGGTTGGATGCTTATTTCCTGGATATTGTGGGCGGTTGGGAAAACAACACGAAGGCGGATTCGCACGAGGGCACGCGGCGGCTGGTGGCAGACTTGCGTGAGAAATATCCGAACGTGATGGTGTTCGGTGAAATGCACTACGATGCGTTGCTATCGTTCATTCCGGTTTTTCACGTGCAGAGCGAATCGGCGTACCGGCCGGCTTACACCAAATATGCGCGGGCCTTTCAGCACCTGAGCCATCCGGCGCCAGGGCGGGGAAGCAGTGGATTGCATGAGTCGGGGTTTGCGCGGTTCGATCCGAAAATTGTGCCGGCGGAGACTTTGATCGTGCCAACGATCACAGTGGTGGACGATACTTTCGATCAGTATCGCGAAGTGATGGCCGATTTGATTTTGCAGGCACGGCAGCGGGCGAAGATTGCCTGAGCTGGTGGATTTGCGGCGCGGCTAGAACCTGAAGACAACTCCGCCTTGGATGCGGAGATTGCCCTGGGTACTGTTGCCGATTACGGTGCTATTGCCGAAGCCGGTGCGAACGTAATCAACCTGCGGGATGCGGAAAGAAACATGTTCGCGGAAGGGGATATCGAGGCCGCCGCCGATTACGAAGTCGAAGGCATTGTGGTTCGGCAATTTGCTGAGGTTGATGCATTCTCCCTGGTTGGTGCAGCTGTTATAGATGTTCGTGTAGATATTGTTGTGAGCGCCTCCAAACATAATTTCCGCGAAAGGCTCGAAGCGTTTTATACGGAAGCGCAAGACCGGGCCGACGGTGTAAGTGTAGACGCTGCCGCTGACGGGCAGCTGGCAATCCGAGAGGCTATTGCAGCCCTGGGTGCTGGCGGGAACCGTAACAACCTGCGAGTAGCTGCCGTAGTCCTGAAACTCGGCTTTTAGGCCGACGTGTTTGAAGAAGTAGTAAGCGAGGGACACACCGCCGCCGTTCAGGGAGGCACTCGGGACGAAGCCACCTGCCGGGGCGCGAAGGTAGGAAAAATCCGCGGCAACTTCTACCTTTTGTGGCGCGTCTTGTGCGAAGGCTGCGGTAGCGAACGTCGTGGCCAGCGCGAGCAAAAGCAATTTCTTCATTTCGAAGGCTCCCGGAAATGCATTCAAGGGACGGCTGCGGCGCGTGAGCGGTTACACGGAGTAAAGGATTGCGGATGCCGACGCGGCGCACGCTGCTATATTAGCTGCAATTCGTTTTGTAAGAACCGAATATCGAGCGGGTATTTTGACGCTTTTCCTGTAAAAGTGACATTTAAATCAAGCGAGTCTGCGATCCTGGAGGCGACCCTTGCTATTGCTATCCAAACACGCGATCGAACGAACGCTGTATTACATCTTCGTGGCTGGGCTGGCGGTTTACCTGGTGAATCAGGTGCGCAAGCCCACGAAATGGGTGGGCAGGCTTTTTCTGTGGATGATGAATATGTCCCATTCGGGGGTTACCGACTGGGGGCTGAAGCACGTGGTGATCGGAGAGGACTTCACGATTCTGGATGTGGGATGCGGGGGCGGGCGAACGATCGAGAAGTTGGCAGCGTTGGCCGCCCAGGGCACGGTATATGGTGTGGATTATGCCGCGGGCAGCGTGGCTGCGTCGAGCGCGATGAATGCGCAATTGATTCAGGCAGGGCGCGCGCAAATCACGCGGGCTTCGGTGTCGCGACTGCCATTTGCGGCGGAGAAATTCGATCTGGTGACGGCAGTGGAGACGCAGTACTACTGGCCCGACCTGGTGAACGATATGCGGGAAGTCCTGCGCGTGCTGAAACCGGGTGGGACGCTGGTCGTAATTGCAGAAAGCTATCGGAAGGGCGCGAACGATTGGCTGCATGGGCCGGCGATGAAGCTGGTGCGATCTGCGAACCTGAGCGTTGCAGAACAGCGGGAATTATTTGCGGCGGCGGGCTTCGATGATATTCAGATTTCTGAAGAACGCGCGAAAGGATGGATTTGCGGGGTGGGCAAGAAGCCTTTGTAGTTTTGTTGCGGACATCGCAGCACAGGCCTAGGCTAGTGGCGCGTCACAAAGCCCGGGTTTCAGGCGGAGATGGTTCTTACGGGCTTAGTTCTTTTTTCCAGCAGAGCGAGCCTTTGCTCGTGATCCATGGGTTCCCAGGGGACGAGCTTCTCGGCGAGGACGTTCATTCTGCGCAGGACAGTCAACTCAAGGAACAGCTCCATAAAATCCAAATCGCGGAAGACCACGGAGCCGGACTCTCTCATTTTGCCGCTGATGCGCTCGAGATGGGCGGGCATTTCGGTCCAGTGCAGGCCGCTGCGGTGATGATGGCAGAGGTGATAACCCTCGTTCATAAAATTCACTTCGTCATACACGGTGACGGTATTCGCGAAATAATCTTCGGGGCGTTCTTCGTCGTAGAAAGCGTGCTGCACCCAGGCGGTCATGGCCATGATGAAGTTCATGGCGAGAAGAGGAACCAGAACGTAGACGATGCCGATTCTCCAGTCGTAAATAAAGGCCGCCGCGAAATAAGCAGCGTACAGGATGATTCCCCACAACATTCGGCGGCGGTTCTCATCTTCGCCTCTGGCTTTAAAGTAAGCGTAGGGGATAAGGCCGACGACCGTCCAAATGTTGTTTGAAAGATACCAAAGGAAATCCATTTTGCTGGTGCGATCGTAGGCGATCGTGGAGGTGGTGTCGTCGGGTCCACTATTTTCTTTGTGGTGGAGGCGGACATGAACGGTGCGATCGAGTTCTGGAACGTTGCCATAGAGGAAGCCGAGGAAGAATTCGACGTAGCGACCGAAGACCTTGTGGTACTTGTCCGTGAAGTAGCCTTGGCGGCGGTGCGCTTCCAGATGTTTCGCGCTGAACATCCGGACGAAGCGCTGGAACTTGAGACCGTACAGCGAAAGATAGAAAGCGACGGCGAGCCAGAGCCGGGGTTTCCCCAGAACGAGTTGCACCAGGAAAAGGGGCACGGCGGTGAGGGTGACGGAGACCATGAGCCGCAACGCGGGAGTGTCTCGCGGGTCACGCAAAACCTTTTGGCCGAGGCGATCGAGGAGCTGGTCGTAAGTGCGGGAGAGAGATTGATAGGCGTCGCGTAGCGGGCGGATCTTCTCGAGAAGCGCGGCTGCGCCGTAGAAGCCAAGGGATGGCACGCCGACCAGCGCTACGGCGACGATGCTTGCCAGAGCGATGGGGACCGAGATCACGCGAAGCGCGATTCTGACTGGGGCACGCAGGCTCTGCGCAGAGTTGTGCGTATTCGCGGGGGCGTCTTTCGGCGCGTCGTGCAGATCGGCTTCGGCTAATTTGCCAGCCAGGTGCATGGTCGTTGTTATACCAGTTTACGGCCTTCGCCCGCGGTCCTACGGGAAGAAATCTACACCGAAGGCGAGGAAAGTTCCAGAGGGGAACAGTTATCGGCGATATGACGTGCTCAAGGATGTGATCTTGCTGCTTTTCCCGGAGATTGCGGGGCAGGATTAACACAGCTTGGATTTCCGGCCGGACTTCGACGATAAGCTGTTCGGAATCCTGTTAGAACATCATTTTGAGAGCGCAACTGACGAGCTGATCGAGCGAATAGACGGTTAGCGTCAACGGAAGTAGGGGAGCTAGCGTGAGGGCGGCCAGCGCAGTGACTTCTGATAGTCCAAATGGCACCAGGCACATGTGACGCACGGCGTCGTAGCTATTTTCCATGTCTGCGAGTGATTGAATGTCGGAGGTGCCAAGCAATTGTTCGCCCTTCGGAGGGGGCCGACGATCCACTTCGCCCTGAAGGCGGCCGGATATTTGCTGGCTAATGAACCATATTCGCTGCGGCCCGTGCGTTTCGCGCGGCACAAATGCGGCGTGAACATAGTGAGTGGAGCGAGCAGGGCCAAGACCCAAAAAATCGCCAGAGCCGCGGCAGTCACCTTGAACCCAAGGAAAGGCTGTCTTTCGATAACAACTCGATCCGCGAACACTCCAGCGATGACTGCCCCCTGCGCGAACAGGATGGGTGCGAAGGAATAGGAAGCCGTACCCGAGAAGCTCAGGCCGCCGGCGCGGTCTGGATGCGCCGGCCCCAGCCGCAAATTCAGCAGCGAGATACGCCGGAGGAGCCAAAACCAGACGAAGAGCCGGAAATACCATCACGTCATGATGAATTGAAAAATCGGGATGCTACAGAAGGCATACCAGTAACCAGCCGCAGGGAGGCGCAAATGTGTACCTCGGGGAGTCGCATACCAGGTCGCTTCCCCAACGCGATGCGGCTCTGCCAACGCCAGTGTCCAGCCGTGTACACGAAGATGATCAGAGCGATCTCTACGGCAAACGAGTTACGGATGCGCAGAGCTGAGTTGATCGCCGAACGGAATGCCGGCAAATCCTCTTCAGGTACGATGCCGCGGGTCACGAACCGTTGCAAAGACGGCGAGATATTAGAATGAACGGTGATCTCGGCAGCGATTAGTATCGGGAGTGCAATCAGGAATCGAATGTTCGTATCAAAGTCGTAGAGGAATGGGACCCTGAGAGCGCCGCCTAGCGCGGTTCCTGCGAGGACCGATAAGATTAGCAGTGGCAAGCAAGCGATGGCCGAGAGCATAAACGTTCGGCGCCAGAGAAGTTCCAGGGAATCCCCGCATAGCCGAGTCTTGCGAAGCAGTTGGAACAAAAAACCGCCCGACACGAGCGAAAAATCGTCTAATTCAACGGTATCTGTATGCTCACTCATCGTTCGAACCGTACGCCCTCGCGAACTGGCCGGTGGTCACGCGGGACGCGGCAACCTGTGGCGCAAGACGCGTCACAAAAAAGATTCCGCCGAAATCGCAAAACTAGGCTCGCTATTGGTTGAAGGCCAACGGAGGCCCGCTAACTCGTTTCACCTTTAGGTTCACGGTTACTTCGACGCGGTCGGCTATCTTGATGAAGGGTATGCCGCTGTTCATCCCGTAGTCTTTGCGGTCGAAGGCCATTGTTCCAGAAATCGTGCCTGAGCCTGTGCCCTTGCCAGTAACTTCCAGGATGAGCTTCTCGGGTTTCGTCACGCCGCGAATCGTAAAGTTGCCGTCCACCTCAAACGTAGTGGGGCCAGTCTCCTTGACGCCTGTTGACTTAAAGGTGATCAATGGATCCTGCTCCACGTTGAAGAAATCTTTGCTCTTGAGCTTGCCGTCCTTCATACCGCTTCCGGTATCCACACTGGCGGCATAAATCTCCACATCCAAGACGCCTGTTTTGTAATCGGTAGAGGTATAGGTTAAAGTGGCGTCCCATTTTTTAAAATTACCTTCCAGGGCTACTGACGATTTCACGAAGAACTTAATCGAGCTGTCTTGGGGCGTAACCTTAAAGACAGGTACTCCCGCAGGGGCCTGCGCTCGAGCCTGTGGCGTAAACAGCGCTGACACTAAAAGGCAGAGAGCAGCTGATCGAATATGGCACATTGTCATTTCATCCTCCGTTCTTGTCAATCGCGCGCTCCGGGAAACGAGCCTGCGAGTTGTGGTTTTGCCTTAAGAGCAATCTGCGTTGGTGACTTCTCCGCCGGCTGAAGACCGGCGGCTTCTCAAACCACGCATGAGCTAACAGCCTCTACGTTTTGGTTTGAAGGGCTTATCCTAGCCCTTTGAAGAATGACTTGAGCCGATACAAAATCTCTTGGCGCGACTAATCCGCATTCTGTGCAAACATGCTCTCGATCTGAGAGAAGTTTTCGCACCGTTGCACCGCAGAGACAGGTTTGGCTTGTGCCTGATGGGTTGACCTTAATCAAAGTGCGACCGGCACTTTCAGCCTTGTACGCAATCTTGGAGAAGAAGGAAGCCCATCCGACATCATGTACAGACTTCGCGAGCATTCCGCTCGCCAAGCCTTTGACATTCCAATCTTCGATGGCAATTGTTCCGAAATTCCGTATCAGCTTGAAAGACTGTTTGTGCTGGAACTCATTTCGCAACCGCTGTATCCGACTGTGAATATTTTGGAGTGCAAGGATTGCTTTACGCCTTCGATGTGAACGTTTGTTGACGCTCCGTGCGACCTTGCGTTGCGCTCTGCGAACACGTTTTTGCGCTACACGATACCAGCGCGGATTCGGGATGGACTCTCCGTGGGAGAGAACTGCGAATGAGTCCAGACCAACATCTATTCCGACGGCATTATCCAACGGAGGAAGCGGCTTCTTCGCGCACTCCACGGAGAAGCAGGCATACCACGCTTTCCCTTCACGCTTCACGGAGACGGTCTTGATTTCGCCGACGATGGGGCGGTGCAATAGGATCTTGATTTCAGCGATGCCTTGCACGCGGAGATGCGTCTTACGCTGCTCTGGTTTGAGAAGCCTGTTGCCGTCACCGTGGCTTGGAAAAGTGATGCTGTCGTACCGACGTGAAGATTTAAATCTCGGGAACCCCGGCTTCTCTCCGTGTTTTATTCGCCGAAAGAAAGCCTGAAACGCTTTATCCAAACGCTTTAGAACGTCCTGGGCACAGTGATAGTTTGGAAGTGCAAGGTTGCCAGCGTCTCGAATCTCTTTCAACTGGTTCGCCTGCGTGTAGTAATTGAGTGCTTCCCCGTGGGTACGATATGCATCTCGACGTTCTTGGAGCGCGGCGTTATACAACCGGCACGCTTCGGACAACTGCATCCTCAGCATCTCTTGCTGGGTTGCTGCGGGATACAGCCGATATTTGAACGTCTTTCGCATCAGCGTCCTTTTTGATTCTCCATGTACTTCTTGACGGTTGATTCTGATACGTGGCCGACTGTGCCCGCGTAATATGAGCGCGACCACAGTGTAGGGAGCCTGGATTTCAAGTGCGGAAACTCTTCTCGAAGAATACGAGATGACGCACCTTTGAGCCTATTCACTATCTCCGCTACACACCGCGTCGGGTCCGATGATACGAAGAGATGCACATGGTCCGGCATCACTTCCATCACTTCGATGAGCACGCCGTATTGTGCTGCCGTCGCGAACAACACGTTCTTGAGCCTTGCCTCAACATCACCGACAAGAACCTTGCGTCTATATTTCGGGCACCAGACGATGTGATACTTGAGGCTGAATACTGCTCCAGCGTTCTGGCTGTACCTACGGTCCGTCGCTCCGATTAGCATGTTATGAGTCTGCCAGATAACTATTCTTGTGTCAGGATGCTTGTCAGGTACACGGGCTTACCTGTCGCCTGAAGGCGACAGTCCGCGCCCGGTTTCTTATCGGAACATCAAAATTTCCAGCCCAAGCCGGTGCTCAAACCAGTCGCGTTCCTCTGTGCGTTTAGAGGCGGACGACTGTCGAAGTTGTCCCAGAACGAGAAATTCCAATAGAAATTGTTGGACAGCTTTATGCTAAGCATATTATTCGTCGTGAAGCGAACGCGGCCCCAATCAGACAATCCCGGAAAAACCAACACTTGAGACTGCAGGGTGTAGCGATCGAAGTGAAAGAGTTGATAATCCGCGCCGAGCAGCAGTTCAGCGTTGTTCTGCACCGGCTGCGCCAATCCGGATTGATAGCTGGCTTTTGAGTAGTCGAGGCCAATCAACCAGCGAAGCTCGTTTTGGTTCGTGCGCTTCAAGTATCGGCCATATCCTCCGCCCAGCGTGGTGCGCAGCGTGAGATCTTGTTGCGAACTGTGAAGAAAATCAGACAATCCGATAAGGTATGAATCGCGGTTAAGAAAGCGCTCCCCAAATAGCTGCGTCTCCCAGGTATTGGTCGTCGTGCCGCCCGTCTGGCCGCTGTAGGATGAAGTGAAGGACCCACCAGCCGCCCAGCGCTGAGCGGAGTACACCGCGTTCGCGTCCGAGCTGAGGGAGGACTGATTGTTGCCGCTGGTGAAGTTGTATCCGAAGTTAATGCTGCCCTTCAGTTGGCGCCAAAAGGTTGGTTTCTGCGATTCGATCTGGACCACATCGGTTCCTGATACCGGCACATCATTCCCCACCGCACGCACCGTGAAATCCTTGTCCGATGCTGCTTCGGCCGCCACTTTTGAAATCGTTCCCGTCAGCCTTTTTCCTCCGCTCAACACGACCTGGTAGGTAGCCGTGCTTTCGACTTTTGCGACTTGCAGCCAGTCCACGCCTACTGACCCGGAGAAATAGTCCGTCTCAATATAGAGCACTCCCTGTTCCAGTCTCTTTACTTCGCCCGTGAATCGGTCACCATTCTTCATAATTATCGTGTCGTGGCGACTCACCTTGCCAAAGCATGCCGTGCCACCAAGCATCTGCATCAAGCCCAATAGTACGGCTGCGAGTACAAGGCGACAACTGAGTGACATTGGATCTTCCTCCTGGTTACCGGCAACCTACGCATCACGGACATGAGCCTTGTACTCGCTCCAGGAGCGACCGAAGCTGATGCCCGCTTGATCCAACCAACGCACGCGCGAAATCAACTGCCAGGCTTCGATTGCAATTGCTGCAAAGCCTTACTTCGTTCCTCCTGCCGCAACGCGACCAGTTTGTAGGCGAGGTAATATTTGTAAATATTCGCGACGTAGGTGACGGTCTCCACGCCGATGCGAGAGGCGGCGATGACTTCCACGTTGTCAAACCACACGTTGGGATCGAAACTTTTTTGCGCTGCTTCCACGCGCAAAGCGTGAACGCGCCCCGGACCAGCGTTGTAGGAAGCGAAAGCGAACAGCAGTTTGTCGGTGTCCGTCATGGGCTCGTTCGCGAAATATTTGTCAACCATGAAGCGGATGTACTTCACGCCGGCATGGATATTGGCTTCGGTTTGAGCGATGTCGCCGACTTTCATCTGCTCTCCGGTGGCGGGCATCAACTGCATGATGCCGACGGCGCCGACTTTGCTCTTGGCTTCCTGATTGAGAGAGGACTCCTGGAAGCCTTCGGCCATCATGAGGAGGTAATCGAGGTTATATTGCGCGCCATATTTGCGAAAGAGAGCAACGGTCTGTTCGAATCTTTGCAGGTCGGCGGGCGATGTGGCGCTTTTAAGCATTTGCGTGTTGATTGCGTATTTTTGGATCACGGTATTTCCAAAGACGGTGCCGCGTTTGTGAGTGGCGACAAAACTATTTACAGCGGACCTCAACTGGGGACTGTTTTTTCGCATAGCCCAGGCGATGGATTCGTTGTCGCTGATGACAATATCCTCCTGCGGCCGTATTTTCGGAAAAATCTGCGCCCAAAGCTTGGGGAGATAGGCGTGGGTGACGGCCACCTGGATCAGGCCGGAGTTCAACATCTCTAGAATGTCTTCGTCTTCGAGGTCCTCCGGAGCGGCGCGGAGGATCACCAGGGGTTTGCCTTCGCTTTTAAACTTTGCATTTAGCGTCTGGAGTTGTTCCCAGTAACTGGAGCTGGGCCGAGTGAATACTTCCTTGCCGGCCAAATCCTCCAAGGTAGTGAGTGCGGGAGAATCAGGTCCCGTAACGGCTATGGCCTTCGCGCCTGCAACCAGCGGATCGGAAAAATCCACCAGCTTCAGGCGATCCGGAGTGATGGTGAGCGCACCGACGGCGAGATCGCCGCGGCCCTCGGCCAGGCGCGAGAACATCTTGTCCCTGGACACTGGGACGAAGACTACATGGATGCGGATGTTCTTTTGTTTCTGAGGGTATTTCTTGTTGATGGCGTCCTCGAAAGCTTTGAGGAATTCGTAGGAGCTGCCATGCTGGACGCCTTTGACGACGTAGTATTGAGTCTTGGAGTAGGCAACGAGCGCGCGGATGTAGCGGCGCTTCAGCATCCCATCGAGATCACCGGTCCAAGGCGGGGCTTGCAGGGCTGGCGCTGACACGCCTTGATTGGGCGGACTGGCGGGAGGCGTATTTGTTTGGGCCGACGCGACTGATCCAGCCACCAAGTGGACGAGCAGGATAGAGGCCGCCAACGCCAGCGCGGCGAATTTTTTCCGTCCGGCGGCATCGAAAATGCCGCGCCGGTGGGCTTCTCGTGCGATCCGTTGCTGCGATGAGTGGACCATGGGTCTATTTCCTGCCTGCCGGTTGCATCGCTGGTTTTTTCCACGTTCTATTCACGACTTCGGGAGCGGGCATATAGAGGCGGAGGACTGCGTAGAACGGTCCGTCTGGCGCGGGCAGCCAGTTGGATTCCTTGGCGACGCCGGGCGAGGATTTCTGGACGTAGAAAGTAAGGGAACCAGCGCTGCCGTATTTGAACGATTTCAGCATGGTGGAGTTCACCAGGTAGCGCTTCAACGGGTTGGCGACCAGAAACTGGCTTTTGCCGTCGTACATGGTGAGGGACCAGAAGGCCTGCGCGGGCGGCAATTTTCCCTTGGGAAAGTTCAACTCGTAGTTGATCTTGGAAGCGTCGAGCGGCGCGTGGTTGGCGTCAACGAAATAGGCGAAATAAATCGCTTCTTCACCTGAATTGCCGTAGAGGCCGAGCTTAGCGCCGGCGTAGCGATAGAGATAATTGCCTTTCTGGAATGCGCGGGGGCCGAACATGTCCGCGCTGGAAACTTCATCCGCGTTGATTTGTTTCATCAGAGCGTTCCAATCGTTCCCGGCGTCGGCGATGCCGTCGTTGACCGCTTTCTGCTGCTCCGGAGAAAGCTTGGCGAAATCAAAAGTCTTGCCCGCGCCGATATTGAGCTTGGCGAAGCGGGCCATCAAAGCAGATTCGGAGGGATTGGTCGGGCAGAATTGCAGCATAAAATTCACGTAGGGGAAGAGCGCGGGCGACGTAAGCATGTTGTCGGCCGGCCTTGGCCAACTGACGGCAGGTGCGGCGTTCGGTGCGGGCTGTGCCAAGAATTTGCTGAGTGGCTCCACTTTGTAGCCCAGCTGAATCTTTTTCACGTTGGCCAAATCGGCGGGATTGAACAACTGGGTGCGGAAGAGCACGTAAGCAAACTCGGTTTCTGACTGGAGTACCGCTTTCACTTCTTTTGGCGTGTCACCTTTCCAATTCGGACCGGCGACCATGAAGGCGCCTCCGTCGTTCCCCGAGCTACGTGTGCCGAGGTAGGCGAAATTGAAGGTGTAGAGGTCTATGAGCTGCGCCGAGTAGTAGCGGTTCTTATCAATCTTAGGCATGGTGACGACGATGGGTTCCGCGCGCAGATCCATCCAGAGATACGAATAGGGAGTATCGGAGTTGGGTGTCACGACGAATTTGTCGTCCGGCGTGGCGACGTTCGCGGAGTTGGTCAAAACGTTAAAGGATGCGCGATAGTCGGGACTGCCAGGGTCGAGCGCCTGTTTGTACATTGTCTGATAGTTGGTCGTGATCGGGAAGCCGTAGATGTAGGCGTCTTGGGCAAGCTGCCAGGTTTCCTCCGGCGTGAGCGCGCTCGGGCCGGCTGATGATTTCTGTTGTGCCGAACCGCAGGAGAGCTGGAGCAGTGCCGCGAATGTCGACGACAGAATAACGTTTACTCTGGGCCGTTCCATTCGCTCTCTCCTTGTGGCTAAGCCAGAAGCGTTGCCCGCGAAGATGTTCGGAGCCCAGCCGCCATTTCGGTGTTGTACATTTGCAATTCTCCGGACCAAGCACGCGCCGCTTGCTGCTTCCTCGGCGTCGCAGGAAAACGGACTACTCTTGGGCGGTGCCGCGCAACTTTGATGCATGAGGGCGCGATCAGAGAACCGCGCCCCCAGCCACCGTTCGTTATTCGAATGCGAGCCGATTTCTTGTGCCCGATCGTGCGCTCAATCTTTGTGCATTTGTGATTGCTGATATTTCAGCATCTTTAGAATCGCCTCGGGGTCTACGGTAAAACTTGCAGGAGCTTGGCTGGCTGGATATTCCTTGAAAGTTTCGATGAATTCCTCAGAGAGGATGACGCCCTGCACATTTAAGTAAACGTTGTGGACCAACCAATCGTTGTACTGATCCGAAGTGATGTCTGCACGCTCGTACGGGTCCATGCGAAGGTTGTAGATCTTGGGAACTCGCAGGCATGTAAAGGGATTCATCCAGATATTCAAGTTGCCGGGTGCGCGCTGCTCGCAGTAGACAAATTTCCAGTTGTCGTGCCGCATGGCTACCAGTTGGCCGTCGTCGTCGAAATAGAAAAAGTCCCTGCGCGGTGTGTGTTCCGCTTGGCCCTCCAGGTAGGGGAGAATGTTGTATCCATCAAGGTGAACTTTGAACTGATGTCCACCCGGTGTTGGTGCCCAGCCTTTCAAGAGCTGTTCCTTCAGGTTCGGATCGCCCGCTGCGGCGAGAAGTGTGGGAAACCAATCCAGTCCCGATACAATCTCGTTGGACCAAACATCTGCCTTAATGTGACCGGGCCAGCGAACCACTGCCGGCACGCGGAAGGCGCCTTCCCAGTTCGAATCTTTCTCGCTACGGAAGGGAGTCATTGCCGCGTCAGGCCAGCTGAACATGTTCGGGCCATTGTCGGTGGTATAAATCACGATCGTGTCCTTCGTGATGCCCAGGTCGTCGAGTTGCTTGAGCAGCTTCCCAACATCCTGATCGTGTTCCCACATTCCATCGGCGTAATCATTTCCAGGCATGCCGCTCTTCTCGTGATACTCCGGGCGGATGTGCGTGAAGATGTGCATGCGAGTGAAATTCATCCAAACGAAGAAGGGCTTTCCGCCTTTGGCCTGCTTGTCAATGAAAGTCATGGCGGCATTTGAAGTTTCGTCGTCAATTGTTTCCATGCGCTTCATGGTGAGGGCACCGGTGTCTTCAATCTTCTGTGTGCCGTCAGGCTGCGCCCAGCTGTGGAGCACACCGCGCACGTGGTAAACCTTGAGGAATGTCGGGTCATCTTTCGGCCAATAGGGCATCTCCGGCTCTTGCTCCGCATTCAAGTGATAGAGGTTGCCGAAGAACTCGTCAAAGCCGTGATTGGTCGGGAGGTATTCGTCGCGATCGCCGAGGTGATTCTTGCCGAACTGGCCGGTGGCATACCCAAGACCTTGGAGCGCTTGTGCGATGGTTATGTCGCGCGCCTGCAGGCCGACTGGCGCTCCCGGGGCTCCGACTTTGGTGAGTCCCGTGCGCATGGGCGATTGCCCGGTGATGAAGGACGAACGGCCGGCGGTGCAGCTGTTCTCGGCGTAGTAGTCGGTGAAGGTCATGCCTTCTGCGCCGATCCGATCAATGTTTGGCGTCGTGTAGCCAACTACACCGTGGGTATAACGGCTGATATTCGCCTGGCCGATGTCATCGCCAAAAATTACGAGGATGTTTGGTTTCTGTTGCGCGCTGGCTGTGCTAGCCAGCAAGAGCAGCAACAGCGCTATGGCGAAAGATGCGCGATGGACAAGGTGCGTTGGTTCCGCGGGGTAGACGGCCAGTCGGTTTTCCATTTCACGATCCTCCTAGAGGAGTCTTGCCATTCGCGGCACCGGGAGAAAAATCACTCTCATACTTTCGAGACGATGTCGCGGGCTTGCGGGTTCTTCGGCGCTTTTTCGGAGACTTTGCAGCCCTCCAATTTCAATGGCGCAAGAACCAGACTGGTCCTGAGGAGAATCGCGAAGAACTGCTGGTTCGATTTCATGGTCAGCCCCCGAGCCGATCCGAGGTTGTGTGAGGCACTTGCGGACGTGCCGAAGAAATTCTGTACTGGTGCGGCTCGGTTCGCACGGCGTGATGATGCGCGTCAATTTGGCTTCATCGCCCAAAGTGACCAGGGTCGCCTGTCTCCGAGCCGAGGCGCAATTCGCGCTAAATGCTTGTTTCTGTTACCCCTTGCCAAGGCACGTTACTCAAGGCTGGTAAGCCCTGGCAATTGTCAGTTTTGACAGTCCATTAGTGGCAAAAGCACTAGCCGGAGAGGTGTAATGCCACGTCGAAGGTCCTGCTATGCTGGACGGAATCTTCGGGCCGGGAAAATCGGCGAGTCGCAAGGGGTTCGCAGCGGAAAAGTGAAACCGCTTAAAACTGCGCCTTCTAGCCAGTGCGAAGCTGTCAAGAAGGGAGCCGAGAGAGATTGCGCGAAAAACTCCTGTGAGCTAAGACAGGTTAGCTAAGGAGCTGCGGTGAGTGTCGTCACGATTCATCGAGCCAAGACAAACCTATCTCGGCTAATAAAGAAAGCTTCCGCAGGCGAGGAAGTGATCATTGCGCGCGGGTCAAAACCCGTTGCGCGGCTGGATCCCGTTGGAGAGGTTAAGGGGAAACGCCAGCCAGGGTCGTTCAAAGGCAAATTGCAAGTGGGACCAGAGTTTTTTGAGCCGCTGCCGAAGAGCGAGCTATCAGGCTGGGAGTAGTCGAATTGCGAGCGCTGCTCGATACGCGTGCTTTGCGCTGGTGGCTCTCAGACGACCCAGCGCTTACGCGGGCGGCTCGAAAAATGATTGCGGACGCCTAAAATACGCTGATCGCAAGCGCCGCGTCGGCCTGGGAAATCGCGATCAAGGTCAGAATGGGAAACCTTCCCACTGCTGCTGACTTGGCGGCGGATTTTTCCGAGGTAATTGAATGCGAAGGATTTCAACAACTAGCCATTTCCGCAGAACATGGAATTCGCTCTGGATTCTGCCTGGTCCTCACACGGATCCATTTGACCGAATGCTCATTGCTCCGGCTCAGGCAGAAAATATGCCGATCATAAGTTAGGCCGCATCCTTCGAACACTATGGGGCGCGGCATCTTTGGTGAAACCCATGAGCTGGGATACTTCGATCTGAAGACTCGGGTGCTCGAACCGCTCGAAAATCCGTTCGGCCCAAAAGTGTTACCTATGTCTTAGGTACGTTGTGTCACCCATGTGTCCGGGCTGGACCCCGACAAGAAGTGGCGCGCCCGGGCGGATTCGAACCGTCGACCTTGTGCTTCGGAGGCACACGCTCTATCCATCTGAGCTACGGGCGCAATCGGAAATTAGATTGAGTGCAATGATTGTATTACGTTCCGTTGTGGGCTCGCAATGGATTGGAGCGGGCAAAGCGTGGCGCACGAGACGGTGGCGCTAGTTGTGGCCGCCGCCTAGTTCGCGGACGATTGCGCCTACGAAGGATTTGGCGTCGCCGAAGAGCATCAGGGTTTTATCGAGGTAGTAGAGAGGGTTGTCAATTCCGGCGAAGCCTGGGCTCATGCTGCGTTTGATGACCATTACGGTGCGGGCTTTGTCCACGTCGAGAATGGGCATGCCGTAGATTGGGCTGGAAGATTCGTTGCGTGCGGCGGGATTGGTGACGTCGTTCGCGCCGATCACCAGAGCCACGTCGGCTTGCGGAAATTCGTCGTTCACTTCTTCCATGTCCAGAAGTTTGTCGTAGGGAATGTCTGCTTCGGCGAGGAGGACATTCATGTGTCCGGGCATGCGGCCAGCGACGGGATGGATGGCGAATTTTACATCCACGCCGCGTTTGCTGAGCGCGTCGTAAAGCTCGCGGACTTTGTGTTGCGCTTGCGCGACGGCCATGCCGTAGCCGGGAACAATGATGACTTTGCTGGCGGCACCGAGGATTGCGGCGGCTTCTTCGGCGGAGGCGCTGCGCACGGGGCGCGCTTGTTGCGCGGTGGCGCTGGCGACTTGCTCTTGTCCGAACGCGCCGAAGAGCACGTTACTGAAGGAGCGGTTCATCGCTTTGGACATGTTCACGGAGAGGATGAAGCCGGAGGCGCCGTCGAGCGCGCCGGCGATGATCAGGAGTTTGCTATCGAGGACGAAACCCATGGCTGCGGCGGAGAGGCCGGCGTAGGAGTTCAGCAGGGAAATCACCGTGGGCATATCAGCACCGCCGATGGGGATAATCATCAGCACGCCGAAGATCAGCGGAATTATGAGCATCAGCGGAAAGAGATGAACGTGGCTGGGATCGTGGACGAGGTACGCGGCGATGCCGATGGCAACGCCGAGCAGACAGAGGTTGACGAGGTTCTGACCTTTATATGTGATGGGGCGCTGCGGGAGGATTTCTTGCAATTTTCCCGCGGCCATCAGGCTGCCGGTGAAGGTTAGCGCGCCTAGAATTACTTCCATGGAGAGGACGGACATCATGAACGGCGGCACGTTGGGAGCGCGCAAGTAAAATTCCGCGGTGCCCACCAGCGTGACGCAGAAAGCGCCAAAAGCGTGACTGAGCGCGGTGCGCTGAGGCACGGCGGTCATGTGCACCATGCCGAGGGGCACGCCGATGATCGAGCCGAGTACCAGGGCGATGGCGATCCATTTGTATTCAATGAGGTTGTGATTGAGCAGCGTGCCGCCGATGGCAAGCAACATGCCGATTTCGCCGGCGCGCACTCCGCGGCGGGCAGTGGCGGGCGTGCGCATCCACACCAAAGCCAGGATGAAGAGCGCCGTGGCGACCAAGTAGATGATTTCTATGAAGGTGTCGGTTCCGAGCCAGGCGGTCATTATTTTTTGGGCCCGCTGGTCTTGAACATTTTGAGCATGCGATCGGTGATGAGGAAGCCGCCGACTACGTTGCTGGTGGCCGCAACGATGGCGAGCGCGCCGAGGATAGTGGAAAGCGTGCTGCGATGTTCGCCGGTGAGGATGATGGCGCCGACAACGGCGATGGCGTCGAGGGCGTTGGTGAGGGACATGAGCGGAGTGTGCAGCAACGGAGAGATTTGGCGGATGACTTCAAAACCTATGAAAGCCGCGAGCATGAAAACGTAAAGGCTGGTGAGTAAATCCATCTTCATGATTACTTACTCTCCTGAGACGCGGTGACTAAGGGTGGCAGTTTGTAAAATTCGCGCAGGCGCGGATTGACGATTTCACCGCCGGTGGTGAGCAGCGTGTCTTTGATGATTTCATCGGTGGCGTCGAGGCGGAGCTTTCCGTCTTTTACGATGTACAGAAGAAAGGCGGTGATATTGCGCGCATACATCTGGCTGGCATGGTAGGGAACTGTGCTGGCGAGATTGTACCAGCCGATGATGGTGACGCCGTGGGCGACGATTTTTTCGCCGGGCTGCGTGAGTTCGCAATTTCCGCCGCGCTCGGAGGCGAGGTCCACGATCACGGAGCCGGGCGACATGCTTTTCACCATGTCCGCTGTGACGAGCAGGGGCGATTTCGCTCCGGGGACTACCGCGGCGGTGATGACAACGTCACTTTCGGCGACTACCTTGCCGAGGAGTTCGCGCTGGCGGCGGTAGAATTCTTCGCCTTGGGCACGGGCGTAGCCGCGCGCGTCTTCTGCATCTTTGGCTTCGATGGGCAATTCGACGAAACGGCCGCCGAGGCTTTGCACTTGTTCTTTTGCGGCGGGGCGCATGTCGTAGGCTGAGGCTACGGCGCCGAGACGCCGCGCGGTGGCGACGGCTTGCAATCCGGCGACGCCAGCGCCGATCACGAATACGCGGGCTGGGGTGATCGTTCCGGCGGCGGTGGTGAGCATCGGGAAAATTCGGGGCAGAGTGTCCGCGGCGATGACGAGTGCCTTGTATCCGCAGATGGTGGCCATGGAAGAAAGCACGTCCATACTTTGCGCGCGGGTGGTGCGCGGCATCAGCTCGACGGAAAACGCGGTGACGTTGCGCTGGGCGATTTGCTCAATTGTGGATAGACCGCCGAGCGGGCGGAGAAATCCTAACAGGACTTGATCTTTGTGGAGTAATGGCAGGTCGGCGTCGCCGGTTTTGTCGTTCGAGCCGTAGCAGAGAACTTGCGCGACGATATCGGCATTGCGAAAAACTTCGGCGCGATCGGGAACGATTTTTGCGCCTTTGGCGGTATAGGTGGCGTCAGGGTAGCCTGCTTCCATTCCGGCGCCAGCTTCGACGATGACTTCGAGGCCGCCTTTCACCAGCGCGGGGACGACGGAGGGCACGAGGGCGACGCGCCGTTCACCCGGATAGCTTTCTCGCGGAACGCCCACGATCATGAAACTTCCTCCATGTTGGAACGTGTGAATTGCTGCTGCGGTTGCAGGAAAAAGCCTACGGTGAGCGCGGAAAGAGAATTCCCGAAGCTGCACGCGGCCTGGCGCGCCTTCCTGAAACTGGAAATCATACACTAGGCGGGCGAGTCTTGGCGCGGCCTCGTTGCGGAGCAATTGGGCGGGTCGCAAACTCAAAAGCAATTTCAACGGCGCCCTCCTGAAAAGCAGGCGGCCGCTACAGAGTCAAGACCAAGAGCACGAGCGAAGGCAAAAGCACTGACGGTGCAGATGGCGGATCAAAGTGCGCCGCTAGGAAGGCCGAGTTAGCCGCGGGCCAGGTTTTTGATCTGTTTCGCCAGCCTTTCGACTTGTTCGGACTTTCCGACAATCGTCAGGGAGAGCACGTTGGCGGAATCGGTTTTCTCGACTTCGTCTTTCAATTCGCTGGCGAGGGTGTAGAGCTTTTCGACGTCATCGTGGATTTGCTCTTTATTTTGCTTCAGAATCTGTTTGGGGTCAGGCTTGGCGGCATTGTCGCCGAACGGATCGTTGCGGCCGTCGTACACCGGCGTGTCGCCTTTAGGCAGCTTAGGGCTGGGATTTTGCGCGAAGGCACGGACGGCCAGGAGCGCAAATGGGGTAGCCAGCGCCCAGGAAAATAGTTGGGTGATGAAATTACGCTTTTTCGGGTCCATAATGCGTGCTCCCGTTCGCGGAATGTGCTGCGGGGATTCGGCTGGCCGCGCCGCAGGGGGCAGCTCGCCGGGTGGTATAATTCCCCTCCCTCTATCTTATGACTGATTCGTTCTCACGGTGGATGGAAATTGCAGGAAAGACCGGCTTGCGCCTGCTGGTCATTCTGCTGTTTGCGATCCTGCTGACGCGCGCGCTGAAGGCGGTGACAGCGCGGCTGGTGCAGTTGTCCAAGGCGCAGACGCGCGCCGGACAGATGCGCGAACAGCAGACGCGCACGATGGCCGGACTGCTGTACAGCATTGGCGCGGCGATTATTGGGTTGATCGCGGTGCTGATGGCGTTTGAAGTATTGGGATTCGATATTGCTCCGGCGATGGCGACGGCCGGTGTGGCGAGCATTGCGATTGCATTCGGCGCACAGAGTCTGCTGAAAGATTTCATTAACGGATTTTTCATTGTGTTCGAGGATCAGTATGTGGTGGGGGATTTGATTCAGGTGAATGGCGAGACGGGCCGCGTCGAACACCTGACTTTGCGGCGCACGGTGATACGGAATCCGGCGGGCGCGGTGGTGACGGTGCCAAACAGTTTGGTGGGTCAGGTGGCGAACCTGAGCCGCGACTGGTCGCAGGCGTTTGTGGACGTGACGGTTCCGGCGGCGGAGCTGGTGGGACGCGCGCTGGCGACGCTAGAAAAAATTGCGGGGGATTTTCGCAATGATGCGGATTGGTCCGCGGCGTTGATTGACGGGCCGCGGGTGCTGGGGATCGAAGCACTTTCCTTGGATGGCACGGTGATTCGGCTGCAAGCGCGGACGATACTGAACCGCAAGGAAGATGTGGCGCGCGAGTTGCGGCGCCGAATCAAATTGGGATTCGAGCAAGCGAAGATTCCGCTGAGACACACGCATCAGGTGATGCTGCAGGGCGAAGTGCCGCAGAGCGACGAGTAAAGTTGGACGAGTAGCTGCAGACGAAAAACTTCAACCGAGCGGTTCGAACTACAATCCAGGAGGATGTAATGGGACAAGTGACGCACGAGCAGGTGAATCTGATGCTGCGGCTGTACGACATCCGGCGTGAGCCGCGTTTGCGTGAGGCGCGAGACTGGTACGTGAGGAATTTCAAGCCAACGTCGCTGGAAGACGTGATGAATGTGGCCCCGCCGAATTCGCAGGAAAATGCGTTCATGCGCATGGTGCTCAGTTATTGGGATACGGCGGCGAACATCGTGAATCGCGGGCTGATTGACGAAGAATTTTTCTTCGAGAGCACGGGCGAGCAATGGATGGTGTGGGAACGCTTGAAACCGATCGTGGCGGGGTGGCGCGAGATGTTCAAGAACCCGCATGCGTTTGCGCGACTGGAGGAGCATGTGAAGCGGATGGATGCTTGGCGCGAGAAGAATGCGCCGGGCAGCAACGAAGCGATGCGCGCGATGATGGCGTCAATCGCGGCGCGCGAACGGAAGCCGTAAAAAAACGCGGTTTTAGTGTGGCAGGGCGTCACGGTCGCGCGGCGGACGACGCAGGCGTGATTGACGTGGCGCCCCTTGCTGCTGCCCAGAATATTGCTATGAGGCTTGGGCGAGTTATGGTAATTTCCTGCCCGACCCCCGCGATTGGTATTTTCCTTAAGGATTTCCATGCACCGGGAAACTCTACTCTGAGGCTTGGGAGCAGAGAATTGCCCGGGGAGGAACGAGAAACATGAACGCCCGCCATCCTTTTACTTGTTTTGTCGCGCTGCTGGCTTGTTTGATGCTAGCGGTTCCCATGGACGTTGCGGCCCAAACGGGACAAGCCACGCAGGCGCAACATGCCGGGAAACTCACCGCGGTGCTGCCCGTCGTCAACGTGATTCGCGGGCCACAGCAGACTCCGGCTTCCACTTCGGAGGCGGTTTACTGGGGTGACGTGATTAACACGGGGCATCTGGCGCGCGCGCGTGTGGCGCTCGATGACGGCTCGGTGCTTAGCGTGGGCTCGGATTCGAATTTGACGGTGACGAAACATGATGGCGGAGCGCAGCAGACGGAACTTGATCTGAATTACGGGCGCGTGCGCGCGAAAGCCGTGAAACAGGTGAAACCCAACGCCAATTTTCAAATTCGCACGCCGACCGGAGTAGCAGGCGTCGTGGGAACTGATTTTGCGCTGGATTCGCAGGGCGAGACGACGCGGATCGTGGTGTATGAGGGCAAAGTAAAGTTCTGCGCGTTGAAGCCGGGCGGGGTGCTGGGGCCGTGCGTGATTGTAGGCGCGGGCGAATCTTCGAGCGTGCAATTCAACGCGGCTCCTACGCCGCCGGTGCCGGCGACGCCCATGACGGTGACGGAAATGAGCAGCACGACGAGTGTGGGAGGAGGAGCCGGCGGAGCAGCAGGCGGTCTGGGAGTTGCGGGCGCGACGGCGGTGGGCGTTGGCGCGGCAGTCGCAGTGACGGTGGCGGCCGTGGTGATTCGTTCGGTGAGCAAGACACAGACCTGCTCGTCGCCGGCGGCGGCGGCGCATGTAGTAGCGACGGCGAATTGCACGGGGATTACCAATGCTGGGACTGGAAAGGCGCCGGGGCAGCGGCCTTAGCGTTTTTGTGATGTGTTGCAGCAAGCACGTCCCCTTGATCGGCGCCGAGCCGAAGTCAGCAGAATCAAATCCCGCGGCGTAAAACCTGCTGAGTCACAAATTGGGCTGGGAGTGGTGTGCGCGAGATTGCTGCGCAGCTAGAAATCCGCTGATGAGGCGAATGGATACGCCGGGCTGGTCGGTTTCGAAAATGTGACTGGCTCGCGGGATCAACGCGAGTTTTGCTCCGGCGATGCGTTCGGCGATGAGCGGAGCATTGGCGACGGGAATCAGTTGATCGGTTTCGCCGTGAAGGATGAGGGTCGGCGCGGTGATCTGCGCGATGCGGTTGTAGGCTTCCCACTGGATAATCCCTTGCAACTGGCCGATATATCCCTGCGGCGTGGGATACCACTTCATGCGGAGGGCCATGTCTTCATCAATCCGCGCGCGCGGAGTCGCCGCGTCGTAAATGAACGGGATTATGGCTTCGCTCGATTCCTGCGGAGTCATGCCCTGGCGCGTGAGAATTTGCAGAACCTCTGCGGCGGCGCGCACGGCGTGTGCTCCACCGGCATTCGTGCAACCCAAAATCAGCGAGCGCACGCGCTGCGGATATTGCAGCGCGAATTCCTGCGCGATCATGCCGCCCATGGAGACGCCGAATATGTGCGCGCTGGTGACGCCCGCAGCATCAAGAACGGCGGCGGCATCGGAGGCCATCAGCGCGATGGGGTAGACGCCCGGGGGCACGTCGCTGCGGCCGATGCCGCGGTTATCGAAAGCGATGGTGCGAAAACTTTGCGCGAGAAACGGGCGGGTGCGATGCCACATGTTCGATGCGTAGCTGAGGCCCATGATGAGCAGCAGAGGATCGCCCTCACCCTGGTCGTCCCAATAGATCTTGGCGGTCTGATTTTCAACGTAGGGCATGGGGCCTCGGGGAACAGAAGTTGGCTGCGGTGCCGTGAGCGGAGTGAATCATAGAATGAGATAGTTGCACACAGATGAATGTTACTAACACGGCCGCCATTGTATATAATCCGGCTCACCATGCCAAACCAAGAAACGCTCTACGAGGTGGCCAGGCGGGTGGCCACGATTACACTAAACCGTCCCGACAAATTAAACGCCTGGACCGCGGTGATGGAGCAAGAAGTGCGTGCCGCGATGCTGGATGCGGAGCGCGATGAAAATGTTCGCGTGATCATGCTGACGGGCGCGGGGCGCGGATTCTGTGCAGGCGCGGACATGTCACTGCTGAGCGCGGTGGCGACCAAGGGGTTGGATGCGGCGCAGCGGGAGCAGGCACTGCAGGCGGGTGCGGGGGCCGGCTCGGGCGAAGGCGGCGCACGTGTGGATTTCCAGAAAAAATATTCGTATTTTCCGGCGCTGAGCAAACCAGTAATTGCGGCGATCAATGGTCCGGCCGTGGGCCTCGGATTGGTGATTGCATTGTATTGTGATTTGCGATTTGCTTCGGACGCGGCGCGATTTAGCACGGCGTTTGCGCGGCGTGGATTGATTGCGGAATATGGCATGGCGTGGATGCTGCCGCGGCTAGTGGGGCACGCGAACGCGCTGGATTTGCTTTTTTCTGCGCGATTGATTGATGCCGCGGAGGCATTTCGGATGGGCTTGGCTAATCAAGTGTATCCGCTGGACGTGTTCCAGGAAAAGGTGCGGGAGTATGCGGTGGAGCTGGCATCGAATGTGAGCCCGCGATCATTGCGCGTGATGAAGCGGCAAGTGTATGACGCGATGTTCCAGACGCTGGGAGAGGCGTTTGACATTTCCGAGAGGGAAATGCTGGTGAGTTTGCAGTGCGAGGACTTCAAGGAGGGCGTGGCGCATTTTGTGGAAAAGCGCGCGCCGGTTTTCACAGGAAAATAGCAGAGGCCTATGGACTTCGAGCCCAGCGCAAAGACGAAAGAGCTGCAACAGCGATTACAGAGCTTTATGGATGCACACGTGTATCCGAACGAGAAGCGGTTCGAGGAGGAGACAGCGGGCGAACCGTGGAAGCCGACGCGGGTGGTTGAGGAATTGAAGGGAAAGGCGCGCAGCGAGGGATTGTGGAATTTATTTTTGCCCGCGGATCCGAGTGGCGCAGGGTTGAGCAATCTGGAATACGCGCCGCTGTGCGAAATCATGGGGCGCAGTCACATGGCGCCGGAAGTTTTCAATTGTTCGGCGCCGGATACGGGAAATATGGAGGTGCTGGCGCGTTATGGCACGGCGGAGCAGAAGGGAAAATGGCTGAAGCCGCTGCTGGCGGGGGAAATTCGATCGTGTTTTTCGATGACGGAGCCGGACGTGGCGTCTTCGGATGCGACCAACATCGCGGCGAGCATCGCGCGCAGTGGAGATCAGTACCTTATCAACGGGCGCAAGTGGTGGTCATCGGGTGCGGGGGATCCGCGCTGCAAAATTGCGATTTTCATGGGCAAGAGCGACCCCACGGCGGCGGCGCACAAACAGCAGTCCATGATTCTGGTGCCGCTGGATGCGCCGGGAGTGAAGATCGTGCGGATGCTAAAGGTTTTTGGCTACGACCATGCGCCGCACGGGCACGCGGAGATTCATTTCGAAAATGTGCGCGTGCCGTCCGCGAACATACTGCTGGGCGAGGGTCGCGGATTTGAAATCGCGCAGGGGCGCCTGGGGCCAGGGCGAATTCATCATTGCATGCGTTGTATCGGAGTGGCAGAGCGTGCGCTGGAAACGATGTGCCAGCGTGTGCAGACGAGAGTGGCGTTCGGGAAAGCGCTGGCGGAGCAGGGAACGATTCGCGCGGGGATTGCGGAATCGCGTATGGAGATCGAACAGGCGCGGCTGCTTACGTTGAAGGCAGCGCACATGATGGATACGGTGGGAAACAAGGCGGCGCGCGCGGAGATTGCGATGATCAAGGTGGTGGCGCCGAATGTGGCGCTCCGCGTGCTGGACCGCGCGATACAGGCACACGGAGGCGCCGGAGTTTCGCAGGATACTTTTTTGGCTAGCGCTTGGGCGATGGTGCGGACTTTGCGGTTGGCTGATGGGCCGGATGAAGTGCACATTGAATCGATCGCGAAGTGGGAACTGGCGAAGGGTGGGAAGCCGGGCGGGAGTTCGGCGGGGAAGTAAATTGTAGTGAAGACGAACACACGCGCGGAAGAAGCGCGACACCGGGACGGGGAAAATCTTCAATGCCGCTAGTTTTGAAAAATCCGCTGGCGCTGAAAGAATTCGTGGGTCGGGAAATTGGCGTGACGGATTGGTTTCGCCTTACGCAGGAGCGCATCGAGCAGTTTGCGCTGGCTACCGAAGACCGGCAGTGGATTCATCTGGACAGTGCGCGGGCTCGCCGCGAGTCGCCATATGGCGGGACGATCGCTCATGGATTTTTGACGCTTTCGTTGATCGCGCATTTTGTGCACGGGGTGATGCAGATGGAGAGCGGCTTGCGGCTGGCCGTGAATTACGGGTTGAACCGCGTGCGGTTTCCAGCGGCGGTGCCGGCGGAATCGAGGATTCGCGGGCGCGTGGGATTGCTGGCTTGTAAGGAAATCTCGGATTCGCTGGAAGTGATTTACAGCGTGGCGGTGGAGATTGAGGGAGCGGAGAAGCCTGGTTGCGTGGCGGAGTGGATTGTTCGGTACTACACCTAGTCCCGCTCTGCGGGAGCGATTCACAAAGGCCAAGCTAAATTATTCACTAGATTTGGCCGGATTGGGCTGTGTGCAGAGAGGCGCGCAGCAGCATTTGGATTGTTGCAGGCATGGCGGCGAAGCGGGCGTCTTTGGTTAGGCCTTGATGGTAGCGGAAATAAATTTGCTGGACGATTACGGCTAATTTGAAGCGCGCGAAAGCTAGATAAAAGGCGATGTGGGAAACATCGCAGCCGGTTTTTTGCGCGTAGCGCTGCACGATTTCCGCGCGCGTGAAACTTCCGTCCTCGGTCGTAGGTCCCCAACGACTTTCTTGGATTTCCCGCGGATCCGTTTTGTCCACCCAATATGCCAGGACGGTACCGAGATCGGTGAGTGAGTCGCCGATGGTGCACATCTCCCAATCGAGGACGCCGACGATTTTGGTGATATCGCTTGGGTCCAGGACGACGTTATCGTATTTGTAGTCGTTGTGGATCAGTGACACGGCTGCGGTGGGCGGCAGATGCTGCTGCATCCACGTTGAGATTTTTTCCACTTCAAGATAATCGTGCGTTTTGGAGCCGTGGTAGCGCTCTGTCCAGCCGCGCACCTGGCGTTCGAGATATCCCTCCGGCTTGCCGAGATCGACGAGGCCCGCGGCCGCGTAAGGCACGCGATGCAGGTGGACGAGATTGTCTATAAAGGATGCGCTGAGGCGGCGCGCTTTTTCCGCGGAAAAATCCATTCCGTGCGGGAGCTTTCTGCGAAGAATGATGCCGTGTACTGGCTGCATCAGGTAGAAGGGCGCGCCGATGATGGAATCGTCGTCGCAATAGAGAAGGACTTCGGGAGCGGGAGAGTAGACGGCGTGGAGTTTGGAGAGGACACGAAACTCTCGGCTCATGTCGTGAGCGGATTTTACTTTGCTGCCGAAGGGAGGGCGGCGGAGGACTAATTCTTTGGCGCCGAGTTGAAGCGAGTAGGTGAGGTTGGAATGGCCGGCGGGGAATTGGCGAACATTGAGAGCGCCCGCTTCGTTGGGAAAGTGGTTGCGCAGATAGGGATCGAGCGCGGCTAGGTTGAGTTCTTCACCGGGCCGGAGGTTGGTCGGATGGTCGAGGAAATCGCTCATCGAAAAATCTCCCTAGCGATATGTGAGCATTGCGGGATCCGTGATGTGTTCGTGGATATTAAAACTGCTGAGCGTGAAGCGATCGGAGCTGTAAAGAAATTCGCTCCAGGATGAATTGCGCGACATCCAGGTCATTTGCAGTGTGCTTTCGGCCGAAAGATGCAAAGCGCGTTGCGTGGCTACGGCGATGGGGCCGCCGGACGTGAAAATCGCTAACTTTTCACCGCGTTTTTCGGCGGAAAGGAATTTTTCGAGGCCGGAATTTACCCTGGCGCAGAATTCTTGCCAGGCTTCGACGCCTTTCAGGCTGATTACGCCGCGGACCCAGTCGCCGATGACCGCTGAGAATAATTTTTGAAAAGTCGCGCGCTGTTCGCTGTGGTTGGTGGCGGCCTGAAATGCGGCGTGGAGATCGCGGATTTTTTGGTCTTTTTCCAGCAATGCGGGGAGAGTGCCGCGGAGGACTTCTTCCGCATGATATTCGTCGAATTCCGGGAGCGTTTGAGGCTCGGGGAAATTCAGGCCGGCTTGGTGGTAGGCCGCGCTTACGAACTTTACGGTGTCTGTGTGGCGTGCGCAGGGGCCGAGGGCGACGCGGTCGAAAATGATTTTGCGCTGCGCCCAGTGTTCGCCGAGAAGATGTGATTGCGTTTCGCCGAGCGCGGACAATTTGTCGTAGTTCGGCTGGAGGAAGGATGCTTGCGCGTGGCGTACCAGATAGAGGATGCCCATAGTCAGGTTCTTTGTTCGTTCCAGGTAAGGCTACCGAGAGTATTGTGATGGCGATAAGCGCGCAGGTCCAGACTCGGATAGCGCGCAGCGTGGATATACAATTCGCGCGCGGTAGCTAGACGGCGGCGCCTTCTTCTTTGCCGAATCGCGCAAAGGTTTTGCCTTGCTCCGCCAGGCGCTCTAGCAGCGGGGCTGGTTGCCAGATTTCGCCGTGCTGGCGATGGAATTCGGAGATGCGCGCCTGAACTTCTTTTAGGCCGACCGAGTCCGCATACCACATGGGGCCGCCGCGATATGCGGGGAAGCCGTAGCCATTAAGATAAATAATGTCTATATCTGAAGCGCGCAGGGCGAAGCCTTCTTCGAGAATGCGCGCGCCTTCGTTGACGAGAGCGTAGAGGCAGCGATCCACGATCTCCGCGTCGGAAATTTCACGCTGCGCGATTCCTGCTTTCGTTACCCACTTGCGGATCAGTTTATCCAGTTCCGGATCGGGCATGGCGCGGCGCTGTTCGTCATATTTGTACCAACCGGCGCCAGTTTTTTGGCCGAACCGGCCGAGCTCGCAGAGATTGTCTTCGACGAAGGGCTGGCGGCTGCCCGGTTTTTCCAGGTGACGATATTCCTTGCGGATGCGCCAGCCGACATCGAGGCCGGCGAGATCTCCTGTGGCGAGCGGCCCCATGGCCATGCCGAAATCGGCGAGAGCTTTATCCACGGCCGCGACGCTGGCGCCTTCTTCTACGAGAAACTGAGCTTCGCGGCGGTACGGACCGAACATGCGATTGCCGACAAAGCCGCGGCAGTTGCCGACAAGCACTCCGATTTTGCCGAGCGATTTCGAAAGTTGCATGCAGGTGGCGATCACCTCTCTGGAGGTGGCTTTGCCGCGGACGATTTCGAGCAAGCGCATCACATTTGCGGGGCTGAAGAAGTGCGTGCCGATGACGAACGTGGGCCGCGAAGTGGCGGAAGCGATTTCGTCAATGTTGAGCGTGGAAGTATTGCTGGCGAGGATGGCGCCGGGTTTGCAGACGCGGTCGAGTTCTTTGAAAACTTCTTTTTTTAGCGCCATGCCTTCGAAGACGGCTTCGATGACGAGATCTGCTTTTACGAAATCGTCGTAGGAGAGCGTGGGCGTGATGCGTTTGAAGCGTGCTTCGGCATCTTGCGGAGTGAAGCGGCCGCGTTTTGCCGAATTTGCGTAATTCGACTGGATGGTGGCGAGGCCGCGATCGAGCGCGGGCTGGTCCGCGTCTTTTAGCAGCACCGGAATACCCGCGTTGGCGAGAACCATCGCGATGCCGCCGCCCATGGTGCCGGCGCCGACGACCGCAGCGGATTTTATGGGGATGAGCGGAGTTTCTTTGGGTACGTCGGGAATTTTTCCGACTTCGCGTTCGCTGAAGAAAACGTGGATTAGGGCTTTGGACTGGTCGGAGAAGAGGCACTCGGTGAAAAGTTTTTGTTCGACCTGGCAGCCTTCGGCGAACGGCAACGTTGTCGCGGCTTCGATGGCGGTGATGGCGGCCACGGGCGCGAGCAGACCACGCTGCTTCTTGGCGACGGTATCGCGCGCGGCGGAAAATATCGGCGCGTTGTCGACGGCGGTGCCGAGTTTTTCATGGCGCTCGCGTGTTTTGGGTGCTGGCTTGGCGGCGACTTCGCGCGCAAACGCAATCGCGCCGGCGAGTAGATCGCCTTCGATGATGCGATCAACGATGCCGAACTGCAGAGCGTCCGCGGCTTTTACAGGATTGCCAGCGGTGCACATTTCCACCGCTTTCGCTACGCCTGCCAGTCGGGGAAGGCGTTGTGTGCCGGCGGCCCCGGGAATAATGCCGAGTTTTACTTCGGGCTGGCCGACTTGCGCGGTGGAAACGGCAACGCGATAGTGGCAGGCCATGGCGACTTCGAGGCCGCCGCCAAAAGCTGTGCCGTGAATGGCGACGACGAGAGGCTTGCTGTTGTCTTCGAGTTTCAGGAGAAACGGAAGCAGGCCCGCGCCGCGCGGCTTGCCGGAAGTCATTTTGCCGAATTCTTTAATGTCCGCGCCGGCGATGAAGGTGCGGCCGCCGCCGATCAGCACGACGGCTTTGATGTTGGCGTCCTGCGCGATTTGATCGAGCGCTGCGGAGATGCCTTCTGGGACGCCGGGGCTTAGCGCGTTGACCGGAGGATTATTGATGGTGATGACGGCGACGTCGTCTTCTTTTGTGAGTTGCACGAGATCGTTCATGGAGAGCGTCCTTGGTTTGTAAATTTATGCGCTTTTCGCGGAGAGGGTACCGGAATCGATTACGGCGGAGGCGATGCGCTCGCGATGAAAAGTGGCGTCGCCGAATGCCGTTTCCGAACCTTTGGCCCTACGGTAGTACAGGTGCACATCGTTTTCCCAGGTGAAGCCCATGCCGCCGTGAATCTGGATACCGCGATTGCCCACGGTGCGTGCGGCGTCGCTCGCGTACATTTTAGCAATGGAAACGGCGGTTGAGGCGTCCGGAGAATTTTCTTCCAGCGCCCAACCGGCATAGTACACCGCGGAGCGCGAACTTTCGGTTTCCAGATACATATCCGCGCATTGGTGCTGTATGGCTTGGAACGTGCCGATGGGTTTGCCGAACTGTTTGCGGGTCTTGGCGTATTCGACGGTGATGTCGAGGGTGCGTTGCATGCCACCTACCAGTTCGGCGGCGAGCGCGGCGGTGGCGATGTCGAAAGCGCGCGCGAGTGCAGTTGTGGCGCCGATTTCTTCCGCGGGCGTGTTGTTGAATTCGACGACGTAGAGTTTGCGCGTGAGGTCCATCGCCGTCATGGGAGAAATGTTCAGGCCGGGGGCTTTGGCGTTCACGACGAACACGCCGTTGCGCGCGATGACGATGATGAAATCGGCGACGGCGGCATCGGAGACGAAATATTTTTCGCCGATGAGCTTACCGTTGGCGGCGGTTAGCTGAACGTCGCGCGGATTCCAGCTAGCATTGGATTCGAGGATGGCGACGGTGGAGCGAGCTTCTCCGCGACAGATGGGCGCGAGATATTTTTGTTTGTGCGCGGGTGGGGCGACGGCGTCGAGAACCGAACCAGCCAGCACGACTGTGGAGAAAAAAGGACCGGGCAGGAGCGCGCGACCGGTTTCTTCCATTAGGAGCATTAGTTCGACCTTGCCGAGGCCGACGCCGCCGTAGGCTTCGGGAAAAATGATGCCGGTGTAGCCCTGGTCGGTGAGTTTGGACCAGAGCGCGGCGTCGTGGGCGGTGTCGGTCTGCATCAGGCGACGCATTTCCGCGCTGGGACATTCGCCGGCGAAGAATTTGCGCGCGCTGTCTTTCAGAAATTCTTGACTTTCGCTCAAGCCGAATTGCATGGAGGTTCCCCTTCTGAGTTTTTGGCCTAATAACTTCTGGGCAGGCCGAGAACAAAGTGGCCGATGATGTTGCGTTGCACCTCGGAAGTACCGGCTTCGATGGTGTTGCCGCGCGTGCGCAGGTAGGCGTAGGACCACAAGCCGTTGTCAATGGCGTGTGGATCGCCGGCAAGGAGCTGGCCGTATGGCCCGAAAATTTCCTGCGCGATCTGCTGCAGGCGCTGATTGAGCTCGCTCCAGAAAATTTTCTGGATGCTGCCCTCGGGGCCGGGAACGCCGGTGGCGGTGAGGCGGCTGAAGGCGCGCATCTGATTGAAGCGCATGATTTCGATTTCGGCGCTGCATTGTGCGAGCTTGTGGCGAATGATGGGATCCTGCGCGGCGGGGCGTCCGTTGCGCTGGATGTTGTGCGCTAGTTCGATGAGGCGCGTGATGTAGCGTTTGAAAATCAGATGCAGGCGCGCGCCGTAAGAGCCGCGTTCATACATGAGCGTGCTCATGGCGACGCTCCATCCGTCGTTCACCTTGCCCAGGACGTTTTCGGCGGGCACGCGTACATCGCGGAAGAAAAGCTCGTTGAATTCGGATTCGCCGGTCATTTGGCGAAGCGGACGAACTTCAACGCCGGGAGATTTCATGTCCACGAGGAGGACGGTCAGGCCTTTGTGTTTCGCGGCAGTCGCGTCCGTGCGCACGACGAGTTCGCACCAGTCGCCGACCCAGCCGTAACTGGTCCAGACTTTCTGGCCGTTCACGACGTAGTGATCGCCGCGGAGCACTGCTTGCGTTTGCAGGCCGGCGAGATCGGAGCCGGCATTCGGTTCGGAAAAACCCTGGCACCAGATTTCTTCGGCGCTAAGAATTTTCGGGATGTAGCGTTGCTTCTGCGCTTCGGTGCCGTAGGCGATAATGGTGGGGCCGATGAGACCGAGGCCGAGAGAATTGGCCATCGGCGGTGCTTCGACGCGCGCCATTTCTTCCCAGAAAATCGCTTGCTGCATCAGCGTGGCGCTGCGGCCTGCGTATTCCTTGGGCCAGGAAACGGCGGCCCAGCGGCCTTCCTGCAGTTTGCGTTGCCAGGCGCGCAGGTAAGGGAAGGATTCTTCGATGGGTTTTTCGCGCCACTCGTTCCAATCTTTCGGGACGTTTGCGGCGAGCCAGGAGCGAAGCTCGTCGCGAAACTGCAATTCCTCGGCGGTCAGGTTCAGGTCCATGCATCAGACTCCTTCGCGTTGTGTGGCGCTCGGCGCGCGCCGAAAGCTGCGGTCATTGCAAAACAAAACTTCGCGAAACAAACAGCGCCCGGGCACTGTCCGGCCGTTAATATCTAACTCAGGCGCCGGATTTTGCTTTGGGCGGCGGTGGCACGACAAATCCCTGACGCATCGTGTCTTGACCCTGCCAATATTTCTTGCGGATATCTTTTTTTAGAATTTTGCCCGTGCCGGTCTTGGGTAGGCTCTCCACGAATTCGAACGAGCGCGGACATTTATAGTGCGCCAAGCGCGCGCGGCAGAATTCGATGAGTTCGGATTCGGTGGTGGCGGCGCCCGGTTTCAAAACCACCAGGGCTTTGGGGACTTCGCCCCACTTGGCGTCGGGGACGGGAATTACGCCGACTTCCAGGAGGGCGGGATGCGCGAGGATGGCTTTTTCGAGTTCGAGAGAAGAAATATTTTCGCCGCCGCTGACGATGATGTCTTTCTTACGGTCAACGATGAGCGCGTAGCCGTCTTCGTTCAGGGTGGCCATGTCTCCGGTGTGGAACCAGCCGCCGCGGAGAGCTTCGGCGGAAGCTTCCGGCTGGCGCCAGTAGCCTTCCATTACGCCGTCGCCACGCGCGATGATTTCGCCGATGGATTGACCGTCGTGCGGCACCTCCTTGTCAGTCGGATCCACAACGCGCAGGTCCACGCCGGGAATTGCGTAGCCAGTCATGGCCTGGCCGGTGAAACGCTGCTCGCCTTGCCAGTCCATGCCAGATTTCATGGGCGAAACGGAAAGAGTGGGCGACGTTTCCGTGAGGCCGTAGCCTGAGAAACACTCGCACGAGAGTTTTTCTTCCACTTCACGAATTAACGTGGGCGAGGAGGCCGCGCCGCCGATGACGATGCGGCGCAAAGTGCTGAGATTGTAGTTGCGGCGCTCCGGACAGTTCACCAGCGCCGTAGCCATGATCGGAACGAGGCTGCAGGTGTGCACGCCTTCTTTTTCGATGAGGCGGAAAACTTCTTTGGGATCGAAGCGCTGGATCATCACGTGCGTGCCGCCGAGCATTGTAAGGAAATGCGCGACACCCCAGCCATTCGCATGGAAAAGTGGAATGGTGTGAAGTTCGACGGCGCCTCTTTCGATCTGCAATCCCAGGCAGACGTGCACCGCGTGCAGGTACACGTTGCGGTGCGTGAGCATTACGCCTTTGGGATTGGCGCTGGTGCCGCTGGTATAGAAAAGTTCGGACAGGGAGTTTTCATCAACGGAGGAAATGTCCGCGAAATGCGGCGGGGCGGCGTCCAGAAGCTGATCGTAATTTTGCGGGGCGAGCCAGGGCGCTGCGGGAGCGCCATCGAGCTGGCAGAATAACTTTACCGAGGGAATATCGTTGCGGAAGGCTTCAGCCACTGGAAGGAATTGTTTTTCGACGAAGAGGGCGGTGGCGCCGGAGTCGTTGAGGATGTAGCCGAGCTCGCCGGGGGTGAGGCGAATATTCAACGGCAGAAGAACCGCGCCGGCTTCCAGAACGCCGTAATACGCTTCGAGCAAGCGATGGCAATTGCTGCTGAGGAAGGCGACGCGGTCACCGGGCTGTATGCCGGCCTGGCGCAGCCCTCCCGCGAGACGGCTGACGCGGTTGGCCATTTGCGCGTAGGTGTATCTATCGTCATTGCAGACGACCGCGGTGCGGTGAGGATATTGTTGCGCCGCGTAACGCAGAAAACGCAGGGGCGTAAGTGGAATATTCATAGCGCGCTCGCCTGAATCAGGCGGATTGACCTCCATCAACTGCCAGTATTTGCCCGGTAACAAAATCGGATGCAGAGGAAGCGAGAAAAATTGCGGCGCCTTTCAAATCTTGCGGCCCGCCGAATCGGCCCAGGGGTATGCCCGCCAGGAGCGATTCCTTGTTTCGTTCGATGACTTTTTCGGACAGGTCGGTAGGGAACCAGCCGGGGGCGATCGCGTTCACCTGAATATTGTGCATGCCCCATTTGCAGGCGAGGTCTTTAGTGAAAATGATGACGCCGCCTTTGCTGGCGCTGTAGCCAATCGCGGAAAACTTCGGGGACGAGCCGCGCAGTCCCGCTACGGATGCGATATTGATAATTTTGCCGCGGCGTTGCGCGATCATGGCGCGGCCCACCGTTTGCGAAAACAGAAAAGTTCCCGTTAGGTTGGTTTCGATTACTTTATTCCATTGTTCGAGCGTCATGGCTTCGACGGGCGCACCCCAGGAAGTGCCGGCATTGTTGATGAGGATGTCTATGCGGCCGAACTTTGAGAGCGTCTCGTCGGCTACGTTTTGAATGCTGGTCGGATCCTTCACGTCGCAGGCTAGCGCTAGAACTTGGGCGCCGGCGGCTTGTAGTTCGCTCGCTGTCCGCAGGCAGCGCTCTTTCTTGCGTGCGCAAAGAATCAGGCTGGCGCCCATTTCAGCCAAGCCTTCGGCCATCTGGCGACCGAGGCCGACCGAACCGCCGGTGATGATCGCGACGCGGCCGGTGAGGTCGAAGATTTTGGAGGTGTTCACGTTGCGAGTTTTGGGCCTGGGTTCATTTTTTCGCTCAGAATAGCGTGTGTTTATATCATATGTTAGAAGCTAACGCTACATGCAGCGGCATAGCGCAATCGAGACTGCGTGCCATCCGCAAATCGGAACTGCAGCGCCTGAAGCCGCTCGGATTCTGCGCGGTTTATGTCGTGGCTAAAGCTAAAGCCACGACCCACAAAGATTCCCGAGCTCTGACACCGACTCTAAGGCCACGACCCACAAAGATTCCCGACCTGGTGCCCAGCCTACGCCTGCTTACGAACTACCTAGTACGTTTGGCCAAACGAGAAGCCTTGGCTGCAGTCACCGTTGCCGAAGTCGAAAAAGCATGGGTGCGCGAAGGCGTCGAAGGGACGCAGATACGGCGCGGGCGTGTAGTCAATGAACGCCGGCGGAGTGGGAACGATGGCGGTGCCCACCTCAAAGATATTGAAATCGGGTCCGAGGGCTGCGGCGTCACCATTCAAGAGATTCGCTGCGATGCTTGGCCAATGGCCGGTCTCCAGTCGTTGCAGGAGCGTTTCGACCGCGGCAATCGTTTCCGCGGGTGTGAAGGCGCAGTGCCCGGCGCGATCCACGAAAGTTTGACGCAGGCGGCTGTTCTCGCCCACAAGGTCCACGACGTCCTTGTAAGCGGTTTCATTTTGCACGACGACGAGGCCGTCACCCTTGGTGTGCATGGTGAGCACGGGAATATCAATCTGGCCATCGAAAATAATATTTTTCTTCAAGTAGTCCACCGCTTCGGGATTGGCCTTGATGCGCGCGGCGTGATTCAGAGCTTCGAGATCCGCTTCGAGATTGAGCCCGGCGGCTTCATAGAGCGCCCGAACTTCAGCGCGGTCAACGGATTTTTCCAGCTGGCGGCGGTAGTCAACGCCGGTGTTCCAAGAGACATTGCCGCCGGCGCGTGCTTCGAGTTCCGCGCGGAAAGCAAATACGAACGGGAAGTCAATCTGCTGATCCCAGAGAAACTGGTTCGCTTCCTGGCTGACGAAATCGGTGGGAGCAGGTTCCGGCGAAGTAGGAGTGAACCAGCCGGGAACATCGCTGAGAGCCGCGCCGAGCGCGATACGCGCGCGGCCCTGAGGAGTAGCTTGGGCGCCGGCGAGAATTTCTTCGGCCCGCGTCAAATTCGCGTCGGGATTGGTGATGTTGACGACCTGCAGGCCTGCGTTGGGTGCGAGCAGCGTCTGGAAAGCAAATTCCGCGTCGAGCGCAGTGTTCCACGTGGCCACGCCGCCCGCCAACACGCCGCACATCGGCTGCGCAGCGGTGAAGCGCTTGGGATGTCTCTGGATCAAGCCCGCGGTGATGATGCCGCCGAGGGAATGTCCCCAAGCGATAGTGGCGGAGGGATGGCCGAACATGGAGTCGAACAAATCCAGCGTGGCGATTTGATCCGTGAGAGCTTCGTGAATGGCCCAGCCCGTGGTGGCATACGACGAGCCGGCGAGCGCAAATCCATTGGCGAGGAGAAATGCGCGGGTGGCGGGATCGCCGACATCGGCGGCGGGATTGGGGCTGCCTGGCGTGACGTAGCCGTGGCTATAGAGAAACAGGGTTCCATTCCAATTGGAGGGAACTTCCATCAGGTAGGTCGCGCCGTCGCCGAGAGGGCCCGTTTTCGCGGTAAGGCTGGCTTGTGCGCGCGAGGTATCTGCGGTGGAAAGAATGAGAACTGCGGTGATAGCGACGAAAAGTCCGGTGGATTTGATTTGTTGCCACATTGCAACTCCTCCTATCGCAGCGAAGTCCCAAAGGCCGTGGCTCCGGCGGAATTATTCGCCGGAGGAAATTCGGAGCCAGCGCCGGCGGCTGTAGCGGGGACCGCCGGCGATTTTTTGCCGCGCAATCAGAAATTAAATCTGCAGCCCAGCTGAATCTCCCGTTTGGGCAACGCCGAAGTGAAGCCGAGAGGCGTGCTGGGGGAGAGTGCGGCGCTGCCATGCACGTTGAAGGTGGTGAACCCGGGCTCGAAGCCGAAAAGCGGGTTGACCTCGTTGTTCACGCTGGCGTAGTTGGTGTGATTGGCGATGTTGAAACCTTCAGCAGTCAAAATCAGACTGGCGCGCTCGCCGAGTTTGTGCTGCCAGGTCAAGCGCGCGTCGAAATCGACATAGTTGGGGCCGAGGCCGGTGTCGCGAGGATCGCCGATGGGGCGTTCATTGGTGATGTGATTGTTGCCATTGACCTGTCCGCCTGCCAGCAGATTGAAAGGATGACCGCTGTGGTACTGGAAAACTGGCGAAAGTTGAAAGCCGGAGAGGAAGGCATTTTTCCAGGGGCTGTTGATCACGCCGGCCAGAACCACTTTGTTGCGTTCATCAAATTCGGAGAGGGCGCGTTCCGCGGCCAAATCGGTGGGATCTTGCGGGCCGAAGTCGGTATTGAAATCGGTGCCGGTGTCAAAGGCTTTGCTGTAGGTGTAATTTCCGAAGAAAGCGAAATTGTTGTTGAAGCGTTTGTGGACTTCGATAATGCCGCCCTCGTAGAGGCCGGACGAGGCCGAGGTGTACTGGTTGTTTTGAATGATTAGCGGATTTACAAAGCAAGCGAACGGGTTCGGCGCGCATGGAAGGCCTTCGGTGCCGCCTAGCGGGTCGCCAGCCGGGCTGGTGTTCCAGTTGCGATAGGAAACCGACTTGCCGTTCGCCAACGTGACGGTACTCATCGGCGTGCTTGCCAGCAGATTGGTATCAATCGCGACGGGAAGGTGGAGGGTGTGGGAATAAATAAAGCTGACAGAAATGGAGAAGCCTGGGGTGATCTCCCGTTCAATTCCGAGAGAGGCTTGCTCGGAGTAAGGCGGCCTGTAGTTGGGCGGGTTGCTGAACAGAACGGTCAATGGAGCGAGCTGGCCGCTATTCTGAACGAAGATACCGGAACCCAACGGTTCCGGGAAGACTCCGCCCGCGGTGGTTGGGCCCAGGGATTGCGGCGTGATGCAAGCATTCTGTCCGGGCGTCGGCGTGGTGCATTGGACGAGGTTATTGGCGAACAGGGTCTGAAAAACGGTCGCAGAGTTTTGTAGAAATGGAAGTGGAGTCGCGCTGAGTGGATCCACGTAAATGGATATGAAGCGGTTGCAAGGGCTGGCACCAGTGCCGGGAAAAATGACGCCTGGGGGACCGAGTGCGGTGACGCCAATGCCGCAAGTTCCGACGGCGTTGTTGACTTGATCGGGAACCTGGGAAGTATTGTGCTGATTTTCGACTGTGCTGCGGTTTTTGTTCAAGACGCCGAGACTCAAGTCCACTTGGGGAATCTGGGCGTCGACTGGTCCGTAGAACATACCAAATCCGCCGCGGACTACCGTCTTATGATCTTTGAATGGATCCCAGGCGAACGAGATACGTGGGGCGACATCGCCGTAGTAGGTATTCAACGGGAGATACTGCGAGTCGATCTCGTAACGCAGGCCGTAGTTCAGCGTGAAATTGGGACCGATTTTCCAGGAGTCCTGCAAATAGAGTCCCGTTAATGGCCGGGTATAGGCGGGATAATCCGCGTTGCCAAAACCTTGTTGATATACCTGCGGCGCTCCCAGCGAGGCCGCTTGCAGCGAATTGATCCCCGCTGGGGTCAATGCGCCCGGTAGATTGCAGCCCGCCGTGTTTGGATCCCCGGTGATGGGACCGTTGGGGTTTGCGAGGCAGGGGCTGAGGGCCACACCGGGAAGCGGTCCGAAGACGAAGCGACCCGGAAGGAAAGTGTGGGATTCGGAGTGGTTGCCGCGCAGAATTTCGTTAGCACCGAATTTGATGGTGTGCGCGCCACGGACGAGGGTGACGTTGTCCGCAAATTCGTAACGGCGGAGGATCGTCAGATTGGGCAGGAATATGTTGGTGCCGAGGTTGTTCGCGAAGCCGGCGATCTGCACGCCTACCTGTCCCGGCTCATTGGGAATTACGTTGAAGCTGTCGTAATCCCACTGGAAGCGGAACTCGTTCTCGGTGCGCGGACTGAAAACGTGATACCAGGAAGCCTGAAGATTATTGTCGTAGTTGTGGACGTCACTGCCGGCAGAGAAGCCGGTGAGGGATTGCACGTCCGGGTTCTCCTCCAAGTCGTGGCCGTAGCGGAAGGCGAGAGTAATGGAGTCCGCTTCGCTGAAGTGATGATCCAGACGGGCGGAGAACAGGTACTGGCGAGTGGTGTAATCAAACAGGCCGCCGTTGGATTCCAGCTGATTGATCCAGTAGGTGTTGAGCGCGGTTTGTCCCGGGGTGAGGCCGGTGAGCTGGCTCGTAGTCAAAGCGAGCTGCAGAGCACCGGCGCACTGAGCGGCGCCCAGCGTAGTTATAGTGCCGTTAGGATTGTTGATGCAGGGCACGGGCGTGGAGCCCTGTGCAACAAGTCCGTTGAAAATGGCGTTCTGACCGGCGGTAGGCAGAAACTCATTCGTGTTCGTCAGCAGCGGAACGGCATTTTCCGAATTCTGGCGCAAGCCTTCGAATGAAAAGAAGACGAAAGTTTTGTCCTTGTGGATCGGGGCGCCGACGGCTCCGCCGAATTGATAGCGCGCAAGCGAATTCTTGATGGGTAAACCCACAGAATTTGTGGCGGGATCAAAGATGGCGCCGGGGGCCAGCGCCTGAGTGAAGGCGAAGGGATCGCGCGCATCCATGCCGCTGTTGCGGAAATAACTGTACGCGGTGCCGTGCACCTGGTTGCTGCCAGATTTGGTGACGATGTTGACGGACGCACCGGTGGCGCCGCCCAAATCCGCGGCGTAGTTGCTGCGATTCACCTGGAACTCTTGGACCGCGTCCTGGCTCACGGTGAGGCGCACGCCGCCGGCATCGTCGCCCGTCTCACCGCCGTCAACGGTGACGCTGTTGCCGCGACCATTGCTGCCGTAAAACGAAAGACCGCTCTGTGGAGTCTGCTTGACGCGAAAATCCTGGTCGTCCGCGAGGCGAGTGGAATCGGCTACTCCCGGGAGGAGCAAGGTGAAGTTGAGGTAGTCGCGGCGGTCAATCGGGAGGTCCTCGATATATTGTTGCGTGATGGTATTGGACTGACTGCCACGTTCCGTTTCCACGACAGGTGGCGCGGCGGAGACTTCAACAACAGAGGAGGTGGTCGCTACCTGCAGATGGAAATCCAGGATGGCCGCTTGTCCGACGGAGATGGTGACCCCTTTCTGGATTTGCGATTGGAATCCGGCGATCTGTGCGGTGAAGTCGTAGGTGCCTGGAGGCAGATTGGAGAAGCGATACTGTCCGTTCGTATCCACATCGGACGTAACGCGAATACCTCTGGAGACGTCCTGGGCCGTGATGGTGCCTTTGGGGACGACGGCGCCGGTGGGATCGGTGACCGTTCCGCTGACACTTCCGGAAGCGCCCACACCTTGGGCGTGCGCGACTGGAATCGCCAGCAATAGACACGCCGCCAGCACCACGGCACATGTAAATGAGATCAGTACTCTCATGGCTCCTCCTGATGTGTGGGACAGTTGCGGGATTTCAGCGGCTGGGAATTGGCGCAGGGGTGATATAGAGTCGCGACCGTGAAAAGGCGCGTCAGGCGGATTTTCGCCGGAGGCGACCAAGGGTGATAGCTTCCACAATTTCACAGACACGTGACCCCCGTCCCACCCAATCCCAGAGAATTGTGAGTGTAGGTATCACATCATAGTTACTAACGTCAACAGGAAAGCTGATCTGGCGTATCAGAGTTTCTGATGGAGGCGCGGAGTGGGGCAGGGCGGGGACTGCTGGAAAGCCGGATGGGATGAATCCGAATACTGAGAGTTCAACCTGAAGAAAGTTCGTTGAGTCTACACCCACAGTTACTTCGCGGAAGTACAGCCGCCGCGCCGGGCCGCGAAACCTATCGAGAGTTTAGCGGGGGTCTGTGGCCGTGATTGAAAACTTCAGTCCAAGTGCGTGCATCACACGAATCACGGTGCCAAATTCGGGGTTGCCCTCCGTGCTGAGAGCTTTGTAGAGGCTTTCGCGGGATAGTCCGGCTTTCTTGGCTATTCGCGACATGCCGCGGACGCGCGCGATGGTGCCAAGCGCCTCGGCGATGAACGCCGGATCGTGTGTTTCCAGAGCGTCCTCCATCGCGGCGTGGATCGCTTCGTCGCTGTCCAGATACTCCGCGGAATCGTAGGGGCGCGTTCGGGTTGCGGCAGCTTTTGTTTTCTTCTGGGGCATGTTCAATCCTCAAGTTTGGCCGCAAGAATCTTTGCGGTTTGATGTCTTTCGTCTGGGTGCTTTCGTCGCCACCACACAACAGCACGACTAAGATCTTGCCGCGCGTTGCGCGATAAACGCGATAACCGGGGCCGTAATGTATTCGAAGCTCGCTAACACCCTCACGGACAGGCCGAACAGCGCCGGGATTGGCAAGTGCCATGCGATTCATCCGAGCGGCAATTTTGGCTGTGGCACGGTGGTCCGGAAGCCGCGCCAGCCAGTCCGAGGAAGCTGGTGTTCGGCGAACTTCCACTAATGACCCTTGTATCCTATAGGCTACAAGGGTCAAGTTCGGTGGGAGACGACTACCGCGGGGTGAGGACGATGCGGCCGGAGACATTGCCGTTGCGCAATTCAGCCATGGCTTCGTTGACTTGGGTCAGGGGACGGGTGGTGACTTGGGAGTGGATTTTTCCAGCGGCGGCCATGGCCAGGACTGCGCGCAGATCCTGGCGCGTGCCGACGGAGGATGCATGGATGCGCACTTCTGATGCGGCCATCGAAATGGGCGGGAAGCAGATGGATTCCGCGGGTAGGCCGACGACGAGGAGAATTCCGGTGGGCCGGACGCTGACAAACGCGGTATCGTAGGCGGCTTTTGCGGCGGAAGTTACGATTGCGGCGTGCACGCCGCCTGCGCGGCGCAATTCCTTCGCGACATTTGCAGTGGCCGCGTTCAGAGTTTCGGACGCGCCAAAAGCTTTTGCTTGCGCGAGTTTTTGGTCCGAGACATCAATCGCAATGACGGATGCTCCCAGCCCGACGCCGATTTGCACGGCGAGTTGACCCAGGCCGCCGACACCAAAGACCGCCAAACGCTGGCCGGGCTGGATTTTTGCGTGCTGCAGGGCGCGGTAGACCGTGACGCCCGCGCAGAAAAGAGGCGCGGCGTCGCTCGAGGACAACTGCGCGGGAATTTTTAGTGCGTGGCTGGCGGGGGCTTTGACGAATTCTGCAAATCCGCCGTCCACGGTTACGCCGGTGATTTGCTGTTTGACGCAAAGATTCTCGTTGCCCTCGCGGCAGAATTCGCATTCACCGCAACTCCAGTGCAGCCAGGGAACGCCGACGCGATCGCCGACTTGCAGATTTTCGACAGAGGCGCCTTTTTCCACGACGCGGCCGGCAATTTCGTGTCCCAGGACCAGAGACTTTTTGATGATGCGCGCAAGCTGCGGCCAATCGGCATCGGCCAGATGCAAGTCGGAATGGCACACGCCGCAGGCTTCGACCTCGATCAATACTTCATGGGCGCCCGGTTGCGGTTGCGCGATATCTTCGATGCTCAGCAGTGATTTGAATTCGCGCAGGACGGCGGCTTTCATCTGGTGTGCCTCAGCGAACCTCGGATTTGGATTTTCGCCGCAAAGACACGGGTGAATGCGATCGCAACACCTGCTAGAAGCGATTCGCGATTACGGCCGGGCGCCCCTCAAGAAAAACTCTACGGCGTTGCGCACGCGCTCGGTGAGTTTGTGCGGGCCCGTAAGATCAACGGCCCACTGGCGAACGACGGTATTGAAAAGTCCTTCCATGAATTCGGCCAGGTGCACCACCGGAAAATCGCGGGTCACTTCGCCATTTTTTTGGCCCTCCGCGATGATTTCACGGAGAAGGCTGACGGTGGCCGCTTCCGCTCCGCGGAGTTCCGGCGAGCGCACCGGGTCCATGGCACCGGCGAGGATGACGGCTTGCCAAAGCGGGCGGCCGACCTCGGTTACGTTGCCAAGGGTTTCGTAAAAGCGGCGCAGGCGTTGCTCGGTAGTGGCTTTGGTGGAGAGTTCAGACTTCAGGCTTTCAGCCTGTCTGGCAAAAGCGCGGCGGCCGACTTCGCGCAAGACTGCTTCTTTACTGGGGAAATAGCGGAAGAAAGTGGGCTGGCTGATTTCCAGGGTTTGCACGATATCGTCAATGCGCGTTTTTTCGTAGCCGCGCTGGCGAAAAAGATGCAGGGCCGTTTCGATGATCTGCTGGCGCAGGCGCGCTTTCTTGCGTTCGCGCAGGCCACCGACTGGTTCTTTGCGCGAGCCGGCATGGCCGCTGCGCTTACCGGTGGAATCGCCGCCACTATCGTCGGTGTTTGCGGGCGCTGCCGCGGATGGCTGTCTGGCGGAAACTTTTGCGCGGGGCATGATGCTGTTCCTCCTGCAAAGTGCACCGGGGTGTGGTGCGAGAGCTATATTGTGTTAGTGGCCCTAACATTATAGTGACTAACGCCAAGTTGCAAGCCCCCGTGTGATTTTCTTCTTTATGCGGCGAGCGTCAAAGCGACAGGAAAAACGATCATGCCGTCCGGCGGATTTTTAGGAAGGGCTGAAGTGTTGGAGGCGCGCGTGGGAATCGAACTCACAGCGAGGTTGAACTTGCACAAGTTGTTGAATCCTCGAACAGGCGAAAGTAACTGACCCCGAAATTCAAGAACTCGGTTGCGGCGACCGGAGTCGCGGTCGTGGCACATCCCTTTGCAGCTTCGGAACCGATAACATTCAATGCCCCCCGTCCTTACCATACTGTACTATAGTATACTATTATTGTAAAGACGGAGGGCATCGAATGGCTCACACGACAAAAAACAAGGCGAGGCTTCTGGGCCGTGTTCGCAGGATTCGCGGACAGGTGGAAGCCATCGAGCGAGCACTCGACGCCGATCAGGAGTGTTCCAGCGTGCTGCAACTCATGGCTGCTTGCAGAGGCGCATTGAACGGACTCATGGCGGAAGTGCTGGAGGGTCACGTCCGGTTCCATGTGCTTGATCCGAAGTCCGGCAAGAACTCTCCGCAGGCGGAAGCAGCCGAAGAACTCATCGACGTGGTTCGAAGGTATCTAAAGTAATTGGCCAATCGTCACAATCTTGCCGAAATGGTGGTCCGTCATGAATCAAGCGCAACTGAAACAAAGGGAAGTTGCCGGGAATGAGAAAGAAGTCGAAGAACTACAGTCGTTAGAACGTCCTGGCCACGAAGATAGCCATGAGCACGAACATCCCTTGGATTGGCGAGAAATCAACCGTGTGCTGTTTGTCGCCGCCGCCGCTGCGGCCATTTGGTTTCTCGGTGGAGCGCGGAATCCCTACATAGCAGGCGTCGGCGTAATCTGCACACTCGTTGGTGGATTCCCGATATTCCATGAAGCGTACGAGAACATCGTCCAGCGACGGATGACGATGGAACTTTCGATGGCCATCGCCATCGTGGCTGCGCTCGCGATCCGGGAAATCTTCACTGCACTCGTTATCACTCTGTTTGTGCTCGTTGCCGAAATTCTGGAAAGACTCACGGTAAGCCGTGGGCGCACCGCAATCCGCCACTCGGTTGGTCTGCTACCCACGACTGCGACCCTACGCAGGAACGACAAATGGCAAAATGTTAAGACCAAAGAAATCGCAGTTGGCGACATCGTCCTCGTGAAGCCCGGGGCTCGAATTCCGGTGGATGGGCTTGTAGCTGGAGGCCACTCGTTCGTCGACCAGGCAACGATCACTGGCGAATCGATGCCTGTGGAGAAGACCAAGGGGTCGGCGGTATATGCCGGAACGATTAATCAGTCCGGGGCGCTAGAAATCCGGGTTGACAGGATGGGGCGCGACACTACGTTCGGCAAGATCATTAACGCCGTGGAGCGCGCGGAAAAATCGCGTGCTCCCATTCAAGGAATCGCGGACCGTCTTGCAGGCTATTTGGTTTACTTTGCTCTCGGGGCCGCAGTCCTTACATTCCTCGTCACCCACGATGTGCGCTCCACGATTTCCGTCGTCATCGTTGCGGGCGCCTGCGGGATTGCGGCGGGGACACCCTTGGCGATTCTGGGCGGAATTGGACGGTCCGCCCAACTTGGTTCCATCATCAAAGGCGGCCTCTATCTGGAATCGCTCGCGACCATCGACACAATTCTTCTGGATAAGACGGGCACTCTTACGTTTGGCACTCCCGCGGTCGTTGACGTTCGTCCCGCCCCGGGCATCGCGGTTGCTACCTTGTTGCAAGCCTCAATCACCGCCGAATCACGGTCCGAACATCCGGTGGCTAAAGCAATTTGGAAGAAAGCGTCAGAGATGGGCATTCCAGTCGAAGAGCCGGAAATGTTCGAGTACACCCCCGGTAAGGGAATCGTTGCGGTCCGAGACGGTATGGAAATCATCGTAGGCAATCGCCTCTTCCTCGAAGGGCATCGGGTTGTCCTGCCAGTCGGCACAACTACGCAGACGGATTCGGAGGTATTCGTGGCCCGCGAAGGCGACTTTCTCGGAACCCTCACCGTTGCCGATATGCTTCGGCCCGAAGCAACAGATGCGATACAAGGTCTCAAATCGATGGGATTCAAGACGGTCCTTCTCACCGGGGATTCTCGCCGTGTGGCCGAAGACATCGGAAGGAAACTCGGTGTGGACGAGATCGCCGCTGAATTGTTGCCGGAGGACAAGCTGGAATTTGTCAGTCGCCTCACGCGCGAAGGGCATAGCGTCGTCATGGTAGGCGATGGAGTCAATGACGCTCCTGCCCTGATGAAGGCAACTGTAGGCGTCGCGATGGGTGCCGGCACAGATGTCGCGCGAGAAAGCGCGAACGTCGTCTTGATCGGCAATGATCTGTCAAAGCTGGTGGAGACCCTCACAATCGCTCGGCGATGCCACCGCACTATCATGCAGAACTTCGTCGGAACTCTGGTTGTGGACAGCATCGGTGTCGGCTTGGCTGCCTTTGGATTTCTCAATCCGCTCCTCGCAGCGTTCATACACGTTTCTTCCGAAATGATCTTCATTTTGAACTCCGCACGACTCCTTCCGCCCACTTCTTCGGCGAAGAAGCTTGCTCTCGGATTCAATTCCCAATCGTCAGCAGTCGCACGCGAGTAGAGGAATTCTTTGGATCAGACGAACAAATTCTCGCTGGTAACAAAGCCGCTAGTTATCCCTACCTGCGCTTCGACGCCAAGCATCCGCGGTAAGAGCCGCATGCAGGAAAACTGCACGTGCGGATCTGTGCGGGGGGCGCTGGGCAACTCGCGTCCCTACCGCGGCTCGAAGTACGGATCGAAGAGATGTATGCGTCGGACTGAAACCGACCGCTAGATTACGAACGAGCCGTGGTCTGTCGATGCAGGAAGGCAAGAAACCGAAATAAACGAAAGAGAACAACTCTTTTACATGAAAAGAAAGAAGGGTGTTCAAAAACAGTTTGACAGGGCCGACATTGTTACAGATGTACGGTAACCGACTTATTAGGGCTTAGGATCCGCTTCGAGGGTCAGCCCGATGAATCACCGAGCCAATGAATCCTTGCAAGCGTAAGCGAAGCGGGTAGTAGAATGCCTCGCAATGGAGGTTCGATTGATGAGCGCGCTCCGAACGATTCGGAAGTGGTTCTTCCGTTTTTGTCTTCTGGTGATTTTCCTGGTGGCATTCACGTGGTTAGGCATTCACGTTTCGCGCGCTTACTATCTCCGCCAGGCGAAACAGCCGCTCTCGGCTTTCATAGTCGAAAGCGCACCGGTCATCGCACTCACCCACGCACGCGTAATCGATGGCACCGCGTCGCCAGCGCGAGACGACCAAACGTTGATCCTTGAAAATGGAATGATCGACGATGTTGGTCCTTCGTCGTCGATTCAGGTTCCGGCGAGTGCGCGTGTCATTGATCTTTCTGGCAAGACCGTTTTCCCCGGCCTCGTGATGCTTCACGAACATCTCTTCACCATTTCGCCTGATAGCACGCCAAAGAAGATTCTGGTCGTTGAGCAGCCTGTCTCGTTTCCGCTGATGTATCTGGCCGCGGGCGTGACCACGTTGCGTACGACCGGAAGCTTGTTTCCGCAAGCCGATCTCGCGATCAAGAGCGCCATCGACTCTGGCCGGCGCCCCGGTCCGGACATGTTTTTGACTGCGCCATACCTGGAATCGAACCCGCTCACTTTTTCGCAGATGCATGCGATCGCCGGTGCGGACGAAGCACGTCGCGCGGTGGACGAAGGCGCCGCCGAAGGCATGACATCTTTCAAAGCGTACATACATCTGACGCCGGAAGAACTCAAGGCCGCCATCGACGAAGCGCACAGTAAGGGCCTGAAAATTACGGGGCATTTGTGCTCCGTGGGATTCACGGAAGCGGCCGACATGGGAATCGATGGTCTTGAGCACGGCATCGGAGTCGATACGGAATTTTTCCCCGAAAAGCAGCCTGGAATTTGCCCTTCGGATCGCGCCGCTGGAAAAGATATCAACGATCGCCTGGACATCGAAAGCCCGGAAGTGCAGCGGATGATTCATCACCTCGTGGAGCGGCACGTCGCAGTCACCTCGACGATGGCCGTCTTCGCTGATTTCACCGACGACGCGCAGCCCATGTCTGCCCTTGAGGGCCGCGAGATGCGCGCGCTTTGCTTCAAGAGTGCTCTCATATACAGAATTCTACGAACGTTCGTCCTGCCGAAAATTGTTATGCATCACCTGATGCCCAAAGAAATGCAATTCGAGCGCGACTTCGCCGCCGCGGGTGGCCTCTTGCTCGCGGGCGCCGATCCTACCGGCGATGGCGGAACGCTGGCGGGCTATGCCGATCAGCGCGAAATCGAATTACTCGTGAAGGCAGGCTTTACACCAGTGGAAGCGATTCACATCGCAACACAAAATGGCGCCGAGGCGCTCGGCCAAAGCGATCGAATCGGTACAATCGCAAAAGGCAAGCAGGCGGACTTGGTCGTCGTTACCGGTGACCCATCAACAAATATTTCCGACATTCGCAATGTGGATCTCGTCTTCCGCAAAAGTGTTGGCTACAGCTCCGAGAAACTATTCGGCGCAATCAAAGGTCTCGTGGGAGTGCAATGATGCTTATTTTGTGGTTAATGCCTGATTAATGCTGCCCTTACCGGACAAACGGATTTTAGCGGACGTACGGCGTGAAGTTCGGATACCTCGAACCTGAAGGTTCTTGCGATTCTCACGGTTCTGCCTGATGCCAAAATAAAAAAAACAGTGTGTCAAGATGTGGGAAGGGTACGCGGAAGTTACGCGGGGAACCTGCAGTTGTTAACTGACTGAAAGCAAAGGGGGAGAATTGGAGGCGCGGGTGGGAATCGAACCCCCAACCTGTTCGTATCTGCTGGGTTTACAGGACTTACCAACCGACAGAATCGTTTAGAATTGTA
>CAVYDD010000001.1:0-472147 GCA_963767225.1 uncultured Acidobacteriota bacterium | reverse complement strand
AAGAGAGGTACGGATGAGCGGATTCGACGCTATCGAGGCTGGAGCCAGAGCCGCCAACAAGCGGTGAACGATGTGGAAGATCAAGGGATAACCCAACTGCAGGGTGGGCCGGCCCATGCTCGCAATTGCAGGTTTCGAAAGAATCAGGGCAACTACAAGCGTAACCACCGCCACGATGAATCCCGCGATCGGCCCAGCAATTCCAATGTCGAACAACGCGGCCCGCGAACGGATGGGCGACTTGATGCGGATCACCGCTCCCAAGGTTCCGATCAAAGTAGGCGCGGGAATGAAAAAGGGAAGCGTGGCGCGCACTCCGTAATAGCGGCAGAGGAAGTAGTGTCCCATCTCGTGTGCCAGCAGAATGAGCAGCAGCGTGGCCGAGAAGGGAATACCGAGAATCAAGCGCCGGGGCGCTGCCAATATCCACTCAATAGGAAAGAAAGGCAAATACTCATTGCCCGCCGTGAAGTTCGGCAGGTTGTGCTCAAAGTTGAACTGCATTCGTGCCCCCACGACCAAAGTCGTGAAGATCGTGATCAGCAGCAACAGGATATACAGCCAATAGCGCTGTTTAGGCTCCTTGACTACAAACACTTCCATCGGACGGTAATATTCGGTGGTCGAGGAAACAGACATCGAAGAACTGGGTGGGATATTTTCAGACATCAATCACTAATCACTTCAGGGACAATAAACTCCGCTGGTCTTTACGTTATCGGAGCACAGATGAGCGTCAGAGCGCCCGGTTCTTCACCGCAGAGAGGGGTTTTCGCTCAGTCGATCGACTGTAACTCCTTGCCTGGCTTGAAGCGAACGGCTTTTCCCGGCGGAATGGAAACTTCGGCGCCGGTGCGCGGATTGCGTCCGATTCCAGTCTTGCGCGGACGCACGTTAAACACGCCAAATCCCCGCAGCTCAATACGATCACCCTTGGAGAGCGACCGCTTCATGCTTTCGAAGACGGTTTCCACGGCCAATTCAGCCTTGGTTTTGGTGATTCCGGTTTTATTCACCACTTCATTGATGATGTCGAGCTTAATCACAGGCAATCTCCCGGCGGTGGAGTTTGTGCATAAAGTCCACCAAGTGCTTGATGCTAAGGGAGATATCCGAGATTGTCAACGGCAGCGTGTATCCCGTAAGATGACGGCACCCGCAGTATCAACTTTCAGCCATCAGAAATAGACATAACTGTCCGCGTAGGGATTTTCCTGAGAGCCGACAGCTGAGAGCTGATAGCTGTATTACCAAGGAGCCTCATGCTTAAAAGTGACCGCTGGATCCGCAAAAAAGCCCTCGAAAACGAGATGATTAACCCCTTTTCCGAGAAGCAGGTACGCGAAGGCGTAATTTCCTACGGGCTTTCTTCCTATGGATACGACCTGCGGGTCGCCGACGAGTTCAAAATCTTTACCAACGTGAATTCCACCGTGGTTGACCCCAAGAATTTTGATGAACGTTCGTTTGTCACTGTGCGTTCCGACGTTTGCATTGTCCCGCCCAACTCTTTCGCGCTCGCCCGCTCGGTCGAATATTTCAAGATTCCGCGTGAAGTGCTGACCATTTGCGTGGGCAAATCGACTTATGCCCGCTGCGGCATCATCGTGAATGTCACCCCGTTCGAGCCGGAGTGGGAAGGCTTTGTGACTCTGGAAATTTCCAACACCACGCCGCTGCCGGCAAAGATCTACGCCAATGAAGGCCTGTGCCAGATCTTGTTCTTCCAATCCGATGAAGTCTGCGAAGTCAGCTATGCGGACAGGAAAGGGAAGTATCAATCACAGACGGGAATTGTGCTGCCGAAATTGTAGAAAGCTCTCAGCTATCAGCCGTCAGCTTTCAGCCAAACAACGAGGGTGCCCTGTACTTCCCGCGCTTCTTGTGGGAGGGCGGGGCTTCTCTGCACATGATGAAGTTCCGATGAGGTTTCCCCAGCCTCCGCAAAAACCGCGGAAGGCTGGGGCACCCTGATTAGGTTGTTGAGAATTGCTCCAATCTTGTCTTCCTCTTCTTTCTCCGCCAGCGGACGATCACCCTTACAAGCCAGATAGCCAGCAAAAGAAACCCAACGATGAAATACAGTAAGTGCGAGGCCAGCCAGAGGGTGGCATGTATCCCTTTCGAAGACTGCGCGGATTTCTTTAGAGAAGCGGCGGGAATCACGACCGCCTGGGTCCAGTCCATGGTCTTCAGCTTGGGCATGAATCCCTGGCGCACGCAGCCTTCCAGGCTGTACACGCCGATCACCGTCGAGAAGTGGTGGGCGACGATCAAGTCACGAGAGAATTCTTCCCAGTTCAGTGGTGGATATTTGGCGTCCATCGCTGGATCTCCGCTGGCTGCCGTACTGCCCACTGCAATGGTCTGAGCCTCCGGCCCATAGTGCCAGATGGTTGCCGCACCCATTTGGCGGGTAAGACTGGTGTAGAGCATTAGAACTTCCTGGTCGCCGCGGACATTCACCAGGCCGAAAATTCGTTCCAGCAAAGTGGTGTGGACATTGCGCTCATCCACAATGAAAGCGAGTTGATAGGTTTGCACTTTATACCCGCGTGACTGCATCTGGCGGATGAGCGCGGCATAGGCTTCCTGTGCGCGCTGAACTCGTCCAGAATCGAGGGCCCGCCGCAGCGCCAGGGAAATCAGTTGGCCCTTGTGCGTTAGGAGTGCACCGTACTCATTCAAAGTAGGCTCGATGTCGAGGCCGACCGCCTCCCAACGCAGGCCATTGTCGATTGTCCATTTGTCGAATTCCGCAAAGCGGGCCGCAGTTTGCGGAGCATTGCTCACGTTTACGTAGTAGCCCTGCTCTTTCGGCAATGCGATCCAGGCCGTCATCGGAATTCCGGCTGCGTTTAGCTGGCGGACAACTTGTGCACGTTCCGGAGAGAGATCTTCCGTGGATAGGGCAACGCCAGCATGCAAGTCTTGCAGATCCGCGATCAACTCCGGAGTGAACAACGACGCAAGCTCTTTGGTCTGGCGATCACAGGCGAAAATCAGTTGTGGCCGGGTTGCGTTTGTGTCCTGGACTCGAATATCTCGGAAGGTTTCGGCAGCATTGGCGGAGGCCGTGGTGAAAAGAACGGCGACGAATGCTAACAATAAAAAATAAACTGCCCACAACCTACTGCCACAGCTGGAGATGGCCTTCATGGGAAGCCTCCCGGTGCTGCATTTTACTGGAATCTATCATGCGGGCGGGGAACGGTAGACGACTAGTGGAACGTGTCACCGGGATCATGTGACATTTGTCACCGAAGAAAAATTTGGGATTGGTACTACTTCCCGCTATTCTCGCCCTCTTTATACATGTACTTAATTGCAGGTTTATAAATCAGCAGGTTGGCTCCGCTATTGCGGTTTACCTTGAGGCACGACTTGTCATACCACTCAATGACTCCGTGAATTTGTTCGCCGTCGCGCAGCACGATAACCATCGGCGTCTTCGACTGCATCTGCTTCTGATAATAAAAATTCTCGGCGTTGGTCTGCTCCGGTGGGGCCGGCTTCTTGCCTCCACCGCCATTGGATCGTTCATGGCCGCCGCGATCGCTATGTGCCGGACGTTCCCGGCGTTCTCCCGTATTTTGCGGAGAATGGGCCTGGGGAGTGTGCTCGGTCCGGTTCAGCGCCGGACGGATGAGCTTGCGGTTGGCAAAACCTTCTGTTTCGGACGAGCGTTCGGCTGGCAGCGAATCGACTGCATCTTTCATGAAACCACCTTCAGCACGTTTCCTAGAGACCACAACCTGGCGCAACTTGTTGCGGATGGAAGGCGTGAACTTTGACTAAACCGTAGCACAGGAGCCGGAAACATGACAATCCTGAAAATGCGGGTTCGAGGGAAGACTCTGGGGAGTGGACAAAGCGTTTAGCATCTGGCACTTGGCATTTAGCCATTCGAGGTCAGTGCTGGCTAAGTGCCAAATGCTCAGTGCTAATGCTTCTTACTATTTTTCCAGCGCCGTCGCAAACGCATCCAGCGAAAGCGACCGCAAGAGATTCCGGCGCATGCCTCGTTCGACGTCAGCCAGACGATCGGCGGCGTAGGTAATCCATTCGAAATCGGCGGATTCCCCCAACTTCTGCAATTCCGGCTGGATGTCGGTATTGCGGACAAATTCCGGCGTGCCGGAATTAATGAACGTCAAATCTTGTAACAAAGAATAAAGCGTGCGCAGCAGGTTTTCTATTTTTGCGCGCCCATCAGCCCCGGCCCGATAAGTTTCCGTGATTTTGAATAGCTCACTATGGTCTCCAGTTCTTAGCGCCGAATTCAGAATGGTCAACGCATGCGCACGGGCCGCCGTATAAGCCGGCAGATCGAACGTGACTGCACGTCCGATTGCGCCTTCTGCCAGACGCGCTACCAGCGCCCGCTGCTTCGATGTCCACTCGGGACGACGCTTCGCCAAATAGTTTTCAATTTCTTCAACCGATAAAGCTGCCAGCGTAACAATCATCGACCGCGAGCGGAGAGTCGGGAGCAATTCGCCAGGATTTTCGGTCAGCAGAAAAATCGTGGCAAACTCAGGCGGCTCTTCTAAAACTTTCAGTAGTGAATTCGCGGCTTCTTTCATAAATGCCGAGTCGGTAAAAATATAAACGCGTTCTTTCGCATCTCCGGGACGGTAATAGATGGTCTCGATCACGCGCCGCACCTGGTCCATCTTGATCATCATCTGCGGCGGGTCGGGCGGGATGATGAGCACATCGGGGTGGGTCTGAATAAAAAGGCGAGTTTCTTTTTTGTCAGTCTCGCGCAGATTTTCACGCGCTTCAACGGCTTCGGCAAAACGAGCATCGAGATCTTCGGACTGCGTGATGCGAAGGCAGTTCGAACACGTGCCACAGAAATCGGGAAGCCCATCGGTCTCGATCGGATCAAGACAGTTCATGGCCGTAGCCAGCATCAGTGACAACGTGTATTTCCCCGAACCGCTCGGCCCAGCCAGAATCACCGCTTGAGGAAAATGTTCGCGGCGCAGCATATCGCGCAGGCGATTGACGACTTCCGAATTGCCGTGAAAATCAGAAAAGCCCATAAGCACTTAGCAATTGGCACTTAGCACTTGGCCCTATAGGGGTTGGAAGTTTAGCAGAACCCATCAGGGCTAAATGCTAATTGCCAAGTGTTGAATGCTTATTTCCCCAGCCTCAACTTCTTCCTGACAATCTCCGCGATCTGCTTATGCGTTGCTTCGGGTGTGCCCCGCGCATTCACCAGCGCCACTCTTTGCCGTTCTCGCTTCGCGATAGTCAAATATCCGTTATGGACTCGTCCGAAAAATGCCCGGCTCTCCTGCTCGAAACGGTTCTCGTCACTTTTCCCGCGGCCATGGCTCGCAGCATGAGTTTTATTACGGCGGCGTGCCCGTTCCAGGCTTGCAGTCACGTCCGAATCCATCAGGATGGTAAGTTCCGGCTGCAGATTGCCGCACAGAATTCGGTGTAACGCCAGCACCGGCGCCGTGCCAAGTTTGCGGCCACCACCCTGGTAAGCCTCGGTCGAATCCGTAAATCGGTCGCAGAGTACGATCCGGCCTTCCGCCACGGCCGGTTGAATCACCTCTTTAATATGTTGGGCGCGCGCCGCAAACATAAGAGCCAGTTCAGCGAGAGGTGCCAGGCCGTCCGTACGAGTATCCAAAACTAGTTGACGGATTTTTTCGGCGGTCGGAGTTCCACCTGGTTCACGCGTCATCACCACGGACAATCCTTGAGAACGCAAGGCCGCCGCAAGTTTTTTCAGCTGCGTACTTTTGCCGCAACCGTCGAGTCCTTCGAAAGTGATGAATTTGCCGCGATGTTGCATCGCAGTCATCATAGAGGAATCTTCCATCCCCGTCATCGCCTGCCCGAACTTAGATCCGTGTTCCAGATTTCGCACATCTTAAAGAGTCAAAATCGATACTAGGTTGTACCCGGAAACCGACCGCTGGTATAGTCATACGTTCGCGACATACCGTACGAGGGGGATTGATGAATCGATTTAGGTTTGGCATTTTGGCATTTTTTCTGTCATTATCCTGCGCAGTTTTTTCCCAGACCAATGCGCCAACTGTGAAGATCGCAGTGGACGCCAGCGAGGCGCCGCGAAAAATATTCCACGCCAAACTCACGATTCCCGCTCAGCCCGGCACGCTGACTCTCTACTATCCGAAATGGATTCCGGGCGAGCACGCCCCGGATGGGCCCATCGACGATCTAACGGGACTGAAGTTCATGGGGAATGGCCAGATCTTAAAATGGCGCCGCGATCTTACCGACAACTTCACCATTAATGTGGAAGTTCCCGCCGGGGTCAGCGAGGTAAATGCGTCCCTCGATTTTGTTTCTCCGGCTACCTTCGAGGCCGGATTTTCGGCCGGTTCTTCGGCAACAGCCACTCTTACCATTATCAGTTGGAACCAGCTTCTGCTCTATCCCAAAGGCTGGCCATCTGACGACCTTACCTACGTTGCCAGTCTGCGTCTGCCGACTGGCTGGAAGTTTGGAACCTCGCTTCCCATCACATCGCAATCCGCGGATGAAATAAATTTTGCTCCCATTTCGCTCACCATGCTGGTCGATGGCCCGGTACTCGCCGCGCAATTCCTAAAAGTCGTCCCCCTGAATGCAGGACAAACCCCGCCCGCGGAAATGGATATCGCCGCCGACAGCGCCGCTGCGCTCGAAGCTCCGCCTGAAGTATGGGAGCACTATCGCAATCTGGAAGCACAGGCCGGAAAATTGTTTGGTGCACATCACTATCGCGATTACCACTTCCTCTTCACTTTGAGTGATCACGTCGCACACTTTGGACTGGAGCACCATGAGTCCGACGACAGCCGCATTGAGGAGCGAGGTTTGGTTGATGACAAGCTCCGTATGCTGGCCTCCGGCTTACTGCCACACGAGTATGTGCACTCGTGGAATGGCAAGTATCGCCGTCCGGCTGATTTGGCCACTCCGGATTACCAGAAGCCCATGCAGGATGATTTACTTTGGGTCTACGAGGGTCTGACTTCCTATTTGGGAGATGTGCTCACGGCGCGCAGCGGCTTGTGGACGCCTGCCGATTTCCGCGAAGATGTTGCCAGCATTGCTGGACGGTTGGACCACGAGCCCGGCCGCACCTGGCGAAACTTGCAGGATACCGCGGATGCGGCGGCAGATCTTTACTTCTCTCCCAACGCGTGGTCATCCTGGCGCCGCGGGACCGATTTCTACGATGAAGACGTGCTGAATTGGCTCTGGGTTGACACCATCATCCGCCAGCAAACCCACGGCCAGAAATCGATTGACGACTTCTGCCATCTGTTCCATGGTGCTCCCAGCGGGCCGCCCGTGGTCAAGGGATACACGTTTGATGACGTGGTCAATACGTTGAATCAGGTTGCGCCTTACGATTGGCGTGGCTTTTGGACAGAGCGCCTCACAACCCATAACGCCAGTGCGCCACTGGGTGGTGTAGAGGGCAGCGGTTGGAAGGTCATTTACAACGACACGCGCTCAGAGATGACGAAAGCGTCGGAAGACGACCACAAGGAAATGGACGCATCGTACTCAATCGGATTGCTTCTGAAAGAAGATGGAGGCATCGTCGATACCATCGAAGGCGCTCCAGCCGCGCTTGCTGGAATCGGTCCTGGCATGAAAGTCATTGCGGTCGATGGACGAAGTTTTTCCACTGACGTGCTACGAGATGCCTTGCTGGCAGGGAAAACCGGCACCGCACCGTTGGAGTTGCTGGTCGAGAATACCGAGTATTTCAAGACCTACAAACTGGACTATCACGGTGGCGAGAAATATCCCCACCTCGCGCGTGACGACTCCAAGCCAGACATGCTGAGCGATATCGTCAAGCCACGCTGATGGAATTGTCACGAAGCACGCAGGGAGAGCCGCCTCGGCTGTCCCTGCGGATGCATCAATCTTCTTTTACGCCCGCAAACAAATCTGTCTCCTGCACCATCGGCCCGGGAATCATCGATGCCGCCAGATGAAACATCTCCCGTGCGCCGCGTTGGCGAACGTTGTTTTCGAGAAGAGGGAACAACGGCGACTGGCTGGTGTGGGCTTTAAATGCCGCGATCTTAAATTCCAAGTAATCGCCTATTTCCAGGATGGCTGTGGCCGGCGGCAGGGTGATCGGTTGCCGGTTGGGCAGCACAAAATTCGCCGTCGCATAGTACAGTTTCTGGGTGCGATGCGGGGTGAGACCCTCTTTCAGCTGGTCGGGATAGCGATTATCGCGTCCTGCCCAATGGAAAGCCAGGTTCGCAAAAATCGAAGCCATCGAGTGATCGGGATGACCAGTCACCCCGCCTTCCGGACCAAAAGTCAGCATCACTTGTGGACGAAACTCACGCACCAGTTTGGTGAGATCGCAAACCACCTTATATAGGTCTTGAAGATAGAGCTGGCCATCGGGATAATCCAGTACGATTCCGCGCGAAACTTTTAGGATCTCGCAGGCCGCGGCAAACTCTTTGCGTCGCATGGCCCCCAGTTCCCGATCACTCGCGGCTCCGCCTCGGTGGGTCGCCGCCTGTCCCGCCGTAAGACAGACCACGCTGGTTTCCACTCCCCGCTCACGATATAGGCGTAGCGCCCCGCCAAATCCGCCGGCTTCATCGTCAGGGTGCGCCGTGATGCACATCATTCGCAGCATGACTTGATTGTACCGTGATCACTCTCCGTTCAACTCATTGCCGGATTTGTGCAAAACTGTGCATCCCTGCCAGCCAAAATGCCGGTCAAAATTAAAGAAATCCTTCAATCGGGAGACCGACTCGCACTAGAATAGCTCGGACAGCATCTCCCTGGAGTTCGCGTGCACGTTTTAGTTACAGCTGACACGATGAGCGGTGTGTGGACATACACCCGCGAACTTGTAACCGGACTGGTCACTCGCGGAGTTCGGGTCACTCTCGTCAGCTTTGGAGAAATTCCACTGCCGCAGCAAATCTCCTGGATGGAGAACCTGCACGGTTTGGAATATCGCCCCACCGCGTTTCGTCTTGACTGGATGCAGGAAGGCGAGCAGGACCTTAGTGACTCGTCGGCGTATCTGACTGCTCTCGTAAAAGAACTCAAGCCCGATGTGCTGCACTTAAACCAGTTGTGTTACGGAAACCTTCCAGTCTCGGCGCCGCGCGTCGTCGTAGCTCATGGCGACATGATTAGCTGGTGGAAGTCAGTGCATGGCCGGGAACCCAAGCCTAGCCGCTGGCTGGACTGGTATCGCGCCGTTGTAACCGAAGGACTCCGGAAAGCTAGTGTCGTTGTCGCTCCTACTACGTGGATGCTGGAGACAATCCATGCCACCTACGCCCAGCCGGTGCGCGAAGCGGTGATTCACAGCGGCCGCAATCCCATCTATTTCAATCCTTACGTTGATAAAGACCATTCCGTGCTCGCAGTTGGCCGCATCTGGGACGCTGGGAAGCAGGTCTCGTTGCTCACTCATCACACGCATCCACTGCCAGTCTGCATCGTCGGTGCCGACTCGCCGGTACCGCAGCCCAAAGTTCCCATCCGCGCCGATGTGAAACTTGATTTGGACAATATTCACATTGCGCTGCGAGGCCCGCAGACCGAAGCTCAATTGCGCACTCTCTATAGCCGTGCCGCCATCTATGCGGCCACCTCTCGTTACGAACCTTTCGGCATGGCCTCGCTCGAAGCTGCGTTTTCGCGCTGCGCCATTATTGCTAACGACATTCCATCCTTCCGCGAAATTTGGGGCGACACCGCACTTTACTTCCGCGCCAACGACGCCAGTAGTCTTGCCGACATGATCCAACGCCTGAGCGACGATCCGGAAATGTGCCGCTCCTACGCCAACCGTGCTTTCCAGCGCGCCCGCGAACACTTTACTGCCAGACGCATGATCGATGAATACATGCAGCTCTATCAGAGCCTGCTGCAGCAAGAAGCGGCAGCGGCATAAGAGCTGTCAGCCATCAGCTCTCAGCCAAACCACCCACATTGTCATCCTGAGCGCAGTCAGACGTTCACGAAGTGAACGTCTGCAAGTCGAAGGACCCCTACCTTGTTAACCGAAGCGCCCGCACATAAAGACTCAAACGTTGTCCCTCACTAGTAGCCTGCCATCCGCTCTGATATCTTCATTACTGAAAATTCGCCACGGAGGCGTCCATGTCCATAAAGATCACGATCAAGAAGAACGGCCCCTATCGCGTAGAAGGTGCAGAAGGTTCCATCGAACTAATCGATGCCGAGGGCAATAAATTCGACCTCACCGGCAAACCTGCATTTTCTCTCTGTCGCTGCGGTGGCAGCAAGAACAAGCCTTTTTGTGATGGCCAGCATTCAGCCATTGGATTTCAGGGAGCCGAGTTGGCGGTAAAAAAGGCCGACGACGGCGCGGTCTAGCCGCTTCTCTGCCGGGGACATCGTAGGTCGCGTGGCTTGACGCGAGAAAAAGTCTGGAGCGGAATATGCGAAGAATCGGTTGCGTTTTGCTGGTGGCCAGTGCTCTGGCGGCTGCTTCACTCTCAGCCGAGGAGATTCAATTAAAGAATGGAAACAAGATCGAAGGCAAGTTGACGGGAATCACTGGCGACATCTTTCAAATCAAGACAGCTTATGGCGACATAAAAGTTCCTCGATCTGACGTGCTAACCATTACTTTCCCGGAAAACCAGCTCCCTAAAAAGGCCGATGAGAAGGCGGAAGGTACCGTGGCGCACGTAGATGAGTCCCTCGAAGGCACAACCTACCGGAACCATACCGCTAACTTTGAAGCCACGGTGCCAGCGGGTTGGACCATTTCGGCGGAGCTGCGCTTAAGCAAGGACATTGTGGCGGCCCTGAAATCCCCGGATTCAACGCTCTTCTTTCTCGTTACCCCGGAGGATTTTGCCGGAAGCCTTGCTACCTATCGAGTGCTGGTTGAAACGCAAGTACAGAATAAGTTCAAGGACTACGAAAAATTAGCTGAGACGGAAGCATCGCTGGACGGCAGAACCGGTACCCGGGTGATTTTTAGGGCGAGGAATGCGGATAACAACACCATGCTCAAGTTTATGGTTTACGTTCTACCCTACGAGGGGCGCATGGTACGTTTGAGTTTCTTTACGTTGGAGCCATTGTTCAACGATGCAGTGCCGACATTCGAGAAGATTGCCGCATCGTATCATACGATCAAGACGGGAGGCACAGCAGGAAACTGAAACTGCTGCGTCGTCAGTGAATGGTCTTGGTCTTCCGCGACATGTAATCCATCAGCAGATACTGGCCGAGCGTGTAAGGAGTCGTGAAATAGGCTTTGCCGCGGCACATCTCCGTGACTTTCTGGACGAATTGCACCAGCCCGTAGTCCGACGCCAGCATAAAAGTATTGATCAGCACGCCCGCCCGTTTGCACTTTGAAACTTCTTCGAGCGTCTGGCTCACCACCAGCGGATCGAGCCCAAATGCATTCTTGTAAATGCGCCCGTCTTCGAGGGTCAGCGCCGACGGCTTGCCGTCGGTGATCATCACGATCTGCTTCATGTCTTTTCGCTGGCGCTGCAGAATGCGCTGCGCCATCCGCAGCCCCTCGCGCGTGTTCGTGTAATACGGCCCGACCTTCACCCGCGCCAGTTGCGAGAGCGGGACTTCTTCGGCTGAATCGTGAAACAGCATCAGCGACAGCGAATCGCCGGGATATTGCGTCCGAATCAGTTGCGACAGCGCCATCGCAACTTTCTTTGCCGGAGTGAAGCGGTCTTCGCCATACAGAATCATCGAATGCGAACAGTCGAGCATCAGCACGGTCGCGCATGAAGACTGATATTCGCACTGATGCACCTGCAGGTCGGAGTATTCGATATTCAGCGGAAGCCCCAAGCCTTCGCGCTGAATGGCGGTGGAGAGAGTCGCCGTGATATCGAGATTCAGCGTGTCGCCGAATTCATATTGCCGCGACGCTCCGCTGGCTTCGATGCCGGTCGCCATGTCGCGCGTGTCATGGCGTCCAAAACTTGATTTGCCCAGCGATCCCATCAGATCGCGCAGGGCTTTGAATCCGAGAAAATCGAGGCTCTTGTCGGTGATTTCAAACTTCGCCTGCTGCTGCGCCTCGCCGACTTGTCCGCCTACGCTCGACTGCTTCGAAGGATCGTGCGGATCATCGATGCTGATGTAGTCTTCCTGCTGCATGCGCTCGATCAATTTCTCGATCAGTTCTTCCAGCGCCCGTCCATCTGCATCTGCTGCAACCGCTCGCGCATTTCTTCGTCGAACATATCGCCCTCCATCAGCGCCTGCTCGATGGCGCGGCGCAAATCGTCCAGCGTCTGCTCGCCATCGGGCAAATCCCCGTACATGAAATTGTCGAATCCGCTCTGCAGCAAATAATCAGAGAGCGCGCCGAGCAGATCCTCCATGCTCATCTCGCCAGCCGGATCAGGAACGTATTTGCTGTAGCGGATGCGTTTCATAAAACCGTCGTTGGTCGTTGGCCCTTGGTCGTTGGCTTGAATCCTTGTGGGTTTCAAGTTTCGTGGCGCGGCGTCCGTCGAATGGCCAACGACCAACGACGCACGACCAACGACTAGTTGAACGGCCTTCTCCCGCGAAACGGCGCTTCCTCACGCTCGAATGGCTTGTCAGCACTTTGGGTGCCTTCTCTCCCGCGGTAAACAACCGCTCCTCGTTGCGTCCGATTCGCTTGTGCGCGTACAGGCCTTCGAGCACGAACTCCGCCGCCGACACCTGCAGTTCCGCGCTGTCTCTTCGGCCTACATTCAGCTTCGTCAGCTTCTCCATCAGTCCCTGAATGCCGCGCAAAGCTTGCAGCACTCAGTCGGCAACGGTTGCGTCCGCCAGCTGAATCTCGCCTCCCAGATCGAACCACTGCACGATCTGCTGCATGTCGACGCCGTTGAAATATTCATCGTAGGTCTTGGCGACCGCGGCGCGAATCAACTCGCGGCCCACATGATCCGCGCCCTTCATCTCGCCTTCATACTCCAGTTCGAGTTTGCCGGTGATCGCCGGCATGGCTGCGTAGATATCGCTGATGCGTGGCACGACCAGCTTCTCGTCATGCCGCAATGGCGCGCCGCTCGGCATTCGACACCACGTTCTCCATGCATGAGATTGGCAGCCGCTGGCTTACGCCGGACCGCTTGTCGATCTTCTTGTCCTCGCGCGCCGCGAATGCGATCCGCTCGATCACTTCCCGCACATACTTCGGAATCATGCAGCTTCGTGCCCATTCGCGCTTGAGTCCAGGCTTCCTGCGCGGTGATCGCGATCCCTTCTTCGACGGTCGCCGGATAGTGCGTGCGAATCTCCGATCCGATGCGATCCTTCAGCGGCGTAATGATCTTGCCGCGCGCCGTGTAGTCCTCGGGATTGGCGCTGAACACCATCGCCACATCGAGCGGCAGGCGGATGGGATATCCCTTAATCTGCACGTCGCCTTCCTGCATGATGTTGAACAGGCCCACCTGAATTTTGCCTGCCAGATCGGGCAATTCGTTGATTGCAAAAATTCCGCGATTGGCGCGCGGCAGCAATCCGTAGTGCACGGTCAACTCGCTGGTCAGTTCGTGTCCGCCGCGCGCCGCTTTGATGGGATCGATGTCGCCGATCAGGTCCGCGATGGTGACATCGGGCGTTGCCAGCTTTTCTACGTACGATGTTCGGGAGTCAGCCAGGCAATCGGCGTGGCGTCTCCATGCTTTGGCGATCTAGTTCGCGGCAGCGGCGGCAGATCGGAGCGTAGGGATTGTCGTGGATTTCGCAACCGGCGATGTATGGCATCTGCGGATCGAGCAACGTGGTCAGCGCGCGCAGGATGCGGCTCTTCGCCTGTCCGCGCAGGCCGAGCAGAATGAAATTATGACGCGAGAGAATCGCGTTTACGATCTGCGGCACCACCGTATCGTCGTATCCGACGATGCCCGGAAATATCGGGCTCGCCCTGGCGCAGCCGCGACATCAGGTTCTCTCGCAGCTCATCTTTTACCCGCCGGATGCGAGATGTTGTTCGGTAAAAGGACTCTGGCGCAATTCGCCGAGAGTGCGCGGGAAACTCATGACGGAAAACCCCCAGAAGAACAACACTTGCGAGTGATTATACGCCGTTGAGTAGCCGAACTGCGTTCGATTGACACAGGCTCCGTCGGAACTGATTCCTGATTAGTGTGACGTGGCCGTTTCCGCCGGCCTTCTGGCGTACGCGCGACGGCCGGCGCAGATTCGGCAAGAATGGCTTCGAAATAAGCAAATGACCGCTCGCAGGCGCTCGTCCTCAGATTTCATTTCCAGCAAGAGTTTGTTTGAAGTCCAGATCGAGCGGAAGCGATCCCGCCAGGTGAAACGAAAGCTGCTGTTCTCGATCGTCGCTCGGACGTTCGGCACTGCGCTCCGGCCAGCCCCAGGATCTCGTCGTGGAGCTTCATTGCCTGGCGATTTCTCTTCGGGGAGCGCTGGCCGGTTCATCCGGCACGTAGAAACACTTCGGCCTGCAGGAAGCCGCTCCTGGTTGACCTGCATCACCTCAAACCGCTCGCGGCCCTGCAGTAGAATATCCATGCGCCCGTCAGGATATTTCTTGGTGACGGTGATGATCTCCGCCGTGCAGCCGATTTCCGCGATTCCTTCCTCTTTTGCCCGCACCATGCCGAACGGTTTGTTTCGGTCCAGGCACTCGGCGATCATCTCTTTTAACGTGGCTCAAAAATGTGAAGCGGCAGGGGAGTGCCGGGAAGAGAACCAGGTCGAGCGGGAACAAGGAAGAAGACTCACGCACGACCTCCAGGAACTTGCAGCGATCACGTGCACGCGTAGCTCGATTGTACGCCGCGATCTTGACTTGCTCCGCCCGTCAGATTAGAAGCACGGCATGAGCCTCAGGCAAGCATGGAACTTGTCCGGCAAAGTCGTGGTCGTGACCGGCGCTTCGATGGGGATCGGCGAAGCCATCGCCAAACTTTTCGTCGATCAGGCGCCAGTGTGGTGCTGCTGTCGCGCGATGCCGGCCGCGCCGAAGCCGCCCGCGGCGCGCATCGGCCACGCCGATCGTACCCTGGCCCTCGCCTGCGATGTTCGCAATCGCGAAGAAATCGATCGCGTCGTCGGCCTCACGCTTGCATCACTTCCAGCGCATCGACGTCTGGGTCAACAACGCCGGCCATGGCCTGCTCGATTCGGTCGCGCAGATGGACATGGCGGCCTGCCGCGAAATGTTTGACACCAATTTCTTCGGGACCGTTGCATGCCATGCAGGCCGTGATTCCCGTCATGAAGCAGCAAGGTTCGGGCGCGATCATCAATATTTCGAGCGTTGCCGGGCATCATCCCTCTTCCGTTTCATGCGCGTCTACAGCGCGACCAAATTTGCCATGAATGCGATCGGCAAAGCCGCACGCGTCGAACTGAGGAAGACGGCATCAATGTGCTGACGGTTTGCCCCGGCTATGTGCGCACAGATTTCGGCGCGAATGCCTTCAAGGGCAGGGAACCGAAGCGGGTGCGGCCGGTCGGTTCGAGGCATCAGCGCCGAACGCGTCGCGCGCGCCGTTCTGATGGTTATCTAAAAGAAAAACGGGAAGTGATCGTGCCCTGGACCATGCACTCCGGTGATCAAGCTCTACCAATTATTTCCAGGCTAGTGGATGGATGGAAAATGGCACCAGGCAAAGTAGTGGACAGCGCCAGCGGCGTAAAATGTGCCTATCGAACGTGCTCACGCCAGGTTGTTCCGAGCTCGCGTCGAACTATCCCAACTCCGCCAGCATGCCTTCCATCTCCGACTGTGCATGGCCGTTTCCGGTGCGCTCAGCCGACGCGATACCATCCTCAGCATTTTCTTCGCTTCCTCAATGCGCTGGCCTTCACCAGAGTCTGCGCCGCCATGAAATATCCGGCCGTGTAGTCCGGATGGTGCTCGATCAGCAATTGCCAAACTCCTCGAGCGCGCGTTCGACTCGCCCGCTTCGAATACTCCATGGCCAGGCCATAGCGGGCGAACGCATCCTTGGGATTTTGCGTGAGAATTTCGTTAAGCATGGCAATACGATCCATGGTCGAGTCGTCACCTGCCATCGCAGATTCATCGTACAACCCGCGCGCTCCGATGTCTTCCATTGCAGGGCTGCAGGAGCGTTGGCTTCGATTACAATTGCCCTTCCTGAATTTCTTGCCGAGGAGAATGCTCTGGCCTGCCCATTTTTCATGCCGATCGAGAAGATCGAAGACGGCGCCTGGCCTCATCCTTCGCGGCTGCCCTTCGGCGGCGGATGGAGCGGCCATTGCTCCGCTCCGGCCATGAAAATGCAGACCCCTCGCCGGATGAACTGAGGAACTGCAATCTCGGATACGCGTCAAATTGCTCGCGTCTTCCCAAGGATCGCACCTCCGACGCCGTTCGCTTTTCCGTGGCGCGTGATCTCGGCTCGCAGCTTTCCTTGTGGTTTGTGCATGAACTGAATCATCGTCCCGCTGGCCATGGCACGCTGGAATACGATTCTCACTCGCCATCTGGACTTCATCGCACGCCGATCCGCCATCCAAAAAATGGCCGAATGTTTTCTGCAATCTTATTTGCAACGCCGAACTCAACCTTTCCCCACGAGAATAAACGCATGAACCATAAAGATGAACTGATGATGCCCCGGCCCGTCCGGCGATTCGCAATCCGAGATGGCCGAAATTGTTCTGCCGAATGACGCCAACCCTCTGAACGCGCTGCTCGGCGGACGCCTCATGCACTGGATCGACCTGGCCGGCGCCATGGCCGCGCATCGCCACTCGCGCAACTATGTGGTCACCGCCTCCATCGATCACATGGATTTCTTGGTGCCCGTGCGCGTCGGCGATCTGGTCATTCTGCGCTCGTCGGTCAATCGCGTCTTTCATACTTCCATGGAAGTGGGCGTCAAGGTCTGGGTGGAGAATTATCTTCCGGACGAAAGCCGGCATGTCAGCTCCGCGTATCTGACATTCGTTGCCGTCGACGGCAGCGGGCACGTCATCTGCCCGTGCCGCCCGTTATCCCCGAGACAGAAGAGCAGAAGCGGCGCTACGAAGATGCCGGGCGCCGCCGCGAAATCCGCCGTGCGGAACTCGAACGCCGCAGTAAGCGCTAGCTGCGCTTATCGGAATCGTTTCATGAGGGCACAGCGCGATAGCGCTGCGACGGATTACATCATAATCGCGTCTTACCGCCTGAGATGCTGAACCTAATGCGAGCCTAGACCTGAAGCTCGAGAGCTCAGAGCTCTTAAAATGGACAGCGCACTTCTCGTTCATCGCCTGCACTTCGCCTTCACCGTCACGTTTCACTATCTCTTCCCGCAACTCACCATGGGGCTCGCGCCGCTGATCGTCGTGCTCAAGACGCTCGCCCTTGCGGCCGCAATAAGGATACGAGATCTACGATCAGGCCGCGCGCTTCTGGGCGAGCATCTTCGGCATCAATTTCGTGCTTGGCGTTGTGACTGGCATTCCCATGGAATTTCAGTTCGGCACCAACTGGTCGCACTTTTCGCGTTTCGCCGGAGGCGTCATCGGCCAGACGCTGGCCATGGAAGGCATGTTCGCTTTCTTTCTCGAGTCGGCATTCCTGGGATTATTTCTCTACGGCGAAAAACGGCTGAGCCCGCGCGCCACTGGTGGTCGGCAGTCGCTGTGTTTCTGGGTTCGTGGCTCTCCGGCTATTTCATCATCGCCACCGATGCCTGGATGCAGCATCCCGTCGGCTATTTCATGGCCGCCGATGGCAGCCTGCAACTCGCGAGCTTCTGGGATTTCGTGCTGAATCCCTGGGCCTGCTGGCAATACGCGCACAACATGAGCGGCGCGGCAATCACCGGCGCGTTTCGTCATGGCGTCGGTCGGCGCGTTCTATCTGCTCTGGCGACAAGTACGACGAGCATGGCGCGCATCTTCGTCAAAGTCCGGCGTGATCGCCGGCTGCGTCGTTCAGCATCCTGCAACTTTTTCCCACCGGCGACGGGCAAGGCAAGCATGGTCACGCAAAATCAACCCGTCACCCTGGCTGCGATGGAAGGCTTGTTCCACAGCCAGCCCGGCGCGCCGCTGGTGATCATCGGCCAGCCTGACGATGCAGCAGCGCAACAATCGACAACCCGCTCTCAGTTCCGGAGATGCTCAGCTTTCTGACTTACCGCCGCTGGGAAGCGCGCAGGTGCGCGGGCTCGACGCCTTCCCGCAGGACGACTGGCCGGACAACATTCCGCTGCTCTACTACAGCTATCACATCATGGTCGGCCTCGGGACGTTCTTCATCGCCATCATGGTCGTCGTCGGTCTTTCTGCTGTGGCGCGGCAAACTTTTCAATGCGCGCTGGATGCTCTGGATTCTCATGCTCTCAGCGCCCTTTCCCTTACATCGCCAACACCGCCGGATGGATGACCGCCGAACTCGGCCGCCAGCCCTGGCTGGTCTATGGACTGATGCGCACCGCCGACGGATATTCGAAGCTGGTCTCCGCCGGCAACGGCATGTTCACCCTGCTCGGATTCATGGGCATGTACATGGTGCTTGGGATTCTGTTTCTGTTCCTGGTCCAGCGCGAAATTGAACACGGCCCGTCGGCGCGGTCCAGCATCGAGCTATCGATCCCGCGCCGGAGGCAACTAGGATGATACTGGGAGCTCTTTGGTTCTTGATTGTCGCCGTCATGATCACGGCCTATGTCGTGCTCGACGGATTCGATCTGGGCGCGGGCGTGATCTATCTCTTCGCCGCCAAGACGCAGCGAGGAGCGCCGCCACGTGCTGCGCGCCATCGGCCCGGTCTGGGACGGCAATGAAGTCTGGCTGCTCGCCGCCGGCGGCACGCTCTACTTCGCCTTCCCGCGACTCTATGCCTCGAGCTTCAGCGGATTTTATCTTCCGCTGATGATCGTGCTGTGGCTGCTGATTCTGCGCGGCATCGGCATTGAATTCCGCGCCCACGTTGACAACCCGGTCTGGCGAGGCATTTTTCGATTTCATCTTCTGCGGATCGAGCACGCTGCTGGCGATTTTTTTCGGCGCGGCTCTGGGCAATGTGGTGCGCGGCGTGCCGCTCGGTCCCGACGGCTACTTCTTCGAGCCGCTCTGGACCAACTTCAGGCTCGAGCGCCCATACCGGCATTCTCGACTGGTACACCATCATGGCGGGAGTGATCGCGCTGGTCACGCTGACCGTGCATGGCGCGCTCTATGTCGCCATCAAAACGGAAGGTGACCTGAGCAAGCGCGCGCGCGGCATGGCCCTGCTCTTATGGCCGCTACAATTTTTTCTGACCTGCATCAGCCTGGTGGCCACTTATTTTGTGCGTCCACGTCTGATGCATAACTACGGAGAGCATCCCATCGGCATGCTCGTGCCCATCGCCGTGGTGGCCGGCCTGGTGCTCATCATCTGGGCCGCGCCCAAGGGCCGGGATGGTAACAACAAAGACAAGCTCGCCTTCGTCGGTTCCATTCTCTACATCGCCAGCATGCTGGTGGGCGCCGTCTTCGCGCTTGTATCCCATCGTGCTTCCCGCGAGCACCAATCCCGACTATAGCCTGACCATCTACAACAGCGCCGCCGGACATCATGGGCTGGTGGTGGGCATCACCTGGTGGAGCATCGGCGCGGTGCTGGCTCTGGGATATTTCGTGTTCATCTATCGCATGTTTCGCGGCAAGGTCCAGTTGGAGGGTGGCGGATATTGAGATGTGTTCCCCGGGGAACATTTTGTACTAGCGGAAGTGTATGTACGGGAATGTATGAAGTGGTTTTGGGTGTTGGAGTTAGAAGAAGGCTGCCGTTTTGGGAAACGGTAGGCTATAGCCTCTCCGCCCCAGTAGGCGAGCACAGCCACCGCGCCTAATACCACGAGATACAGTGAAGGCAGTATCCACCCTCGCCGTTCTCGCATGCGCAGGTTGAGTTCCTTCCCACGCTGCAGGGTGCGGAAATAGGGGTTGCCATGTTCCTGACGGCCGCTTATACGCAGCTGGTCCTTCTGCTTCTGCTCGCACCGGTTTTTAGCGCGGGCGCGCTCACCCTTGAAAAGGAACAGCGGACCCTGGCCGGGCTGTTGACTTCGCTGCTGAGTCCTTTCCAGATCTGGTGGGGAAAGTTTGTGGCGGCTTTGCTGTTTGTGTTGTTGCTGATTGTGATCGGAATGCCTGTGTTAAGTCTGGCCTTTGCATTCGGTGGAGTGGGAGTATGGGAAGTGGGCATGGCCACGGTTACCACGATTGTCATTGTCGGGGCCATGAGCGCCCTGGGACTGTATTGGTCTTCGGTATTTCGGCGCAGCGTGCATGCAACAGCCGTCAGTTACGCCAGCATTATCGTTTTGACGGTGGTGACAGGGATCATCTTTGGGATCGCGGTTTCAACCCGGCAGAACAAGGGTTCGTGGATGGATATTCCTTTCGCGGTGAAAGCGCCTCTGTATTTGAATCCGGTTTTCTTCCTGACGATGTCATTTGCTTCCCAAGAGCAGCTTTATCCGGAGTGGTACAGGTGCCTTGGCGTATTTCTGTTTTTAACGGCGCTGGCGGTCGTGTTGGCGGTCCACAATTTGAGACGCATTGGAGAGAGTGTCTAGGAAAGCGTGCTTCGACGGCTAAGGGATGTCGGTGACGGGATGAAAAATCCACGCCCTTTCCCTCCAAAAGACAGAAGGACAAGGACGAGGCACCCTCGGTAGTTTTCCAGTTCCCCTGGCCTTTTTGTATACTTCTGTACGAAGTGGCCGAAGTATTTTTCTACAAATTTGTTGGGTTCGCTACAGGTGCAGTGACGAGTGCGTCCATCCCAGAAAGCAACAGCACGCAACCAGGACGAAGCCGTTCGGGCTGGTTGCTCGCGTGTCTAGTTCTTGTTCTGGCTTTGATTTGTCTGGCTACGTTTGCATCTGCGCAAGAGAGTCCTTCCAGTTTTGACGATGTGGTTTCCAGGGCAGCCGCTGCTCGCGATCAGAACGATATTCCCACCGCAATCCAATTGTACGGACAAGCCGTCCTACTCAAACCGGAATGGCCGGATGGTTGGTGGTTTCTAGGCGTCATGCAGTATGGGACGGGCGCGTATCCCGCGGCCCAGGATGCGTTGACACACTTCATTGCACTTTCCCCCGATTCCGGTCCGGCTTTGGCGTTGCGAGGATTGTGCGAATTTGAAACCGCCGATTTCCAGCAATCGCTGCGTGACATTCAACATGGATTGGCTCTGGGTGCGGCGAATAAATCGCGCAACGAAGAGATTCTTCGATTGCATGAAGCCCTGCTGCTTACTCTTGAACGGAGATTTTGAAGAGGCATTGCGTGCCTATGCTTTCTTTTCTCACGACGGCATGAATGATCCGGAAATGTTGATGGGAGTTGGCCTGGCGGGATTGCGCACGCCATTGCTGCCGAGAGATGTCGATGTCGGCCAGCGCGATCTATTTGTCGCAGCCGGCGCTGCGGCGCTGCATTTTATGGCAGGGGATGAGGAGAAGTCGCAGCAGGAATTTCAAAGCCTGTTTCAGCGATTTCCGACGGCCGCCAACGCACATTATCTTTATGGCTATCTGCTGTTCGCGAAGGATCCGGACCGGGCTGTGCTGGAATTCAAACGCGAATTAGAAGTGGTCCCCGCAAATGCAACCGCGCACATGATGCTGGCCTGGTATTTTCTGCTGCAGAACGATTCTTCCGAAGCGCTGGGTTATGCGCAGAAGGCCGTGGCAGAAGCGCCTGCGTCGCCGAGTGCGCAGCTTGCACTGGGCCGAGCGTTGGTGGAAACGGGAGAGGTGAACAGCGGTACAGAACATTTGGAGACCGCATTGAAGCTCGACCCAGGCAATCTTGAAGTCCATCTGGCATTGGTACGGGCGTATTCCAAGTCAGGACGCAAAAAGGATGCGCGACGTGAGCGCCAGCAATGTCTTGAGGCGACGAAAGGTGAGGCTTCGACGATTGCGCACCCGTAGTTTATTGCCGCTCGCGTGGCTCTTGATCGCTGCGGGATCTCTGCACGCACAAGGGAGTCCGGCTATCGCCGGAGCTGCATGCGCGGGCTGTCATCATGCGCAATCGGTTTCCCAGCCGCAGACGCCCATGGGGCAAGCCCTCATACTCGAGGATGCGAATGCCATGCTTAAGGCGCATCCGAAACTAACCTTTCACAAGGGTGCGTATTCCTACACGGTTGAAACCCATGACGGTCATACTACGTATAGCGTTACGGATGGAACGCGTACGATTTCGCTGCCGGCGCACTGGAGCTTTGGGGCAGGCGTACAGGCCTGGATTGTGCAACGGGAAGGGAAGTATTACGAAAGCCTGGTGAGCTATTATCCGGCCAGCGGCGGCTTGGATATAACCATCGGCGATGAAAGTTTGACGCCGCACAACCTGGAAGAGGCGGTGGGACGTCCGCTGACGCTGGGTGACCTGAAAGACTGCTTCGGTTGCCATGCCACCAACTCAGTGTTAAACGGCAAAGTGAATCTGGAGTCATTCCAACCGGGGGTGACTTGCGAGCATTGCCATGAGGGTGCCAGCAATCACCTGCTGGACGCCGTTCGCGGGGACATGGATTCAGCGCCGCCGAAGTTGAGCAAACTCTCCAGCGAAGACATCTCGAACTTTTGCGGCCAGTGCCATCGTACCTGGGAAACGGTGGTGAGAAATCACTGGCGAGGCGCGGTGAATGTCCGCTTCCAGCCGTACCGGCTGGCGAACAGCAGATGTTATGACGGAGCCGATCCTCGCATTGGCTGCCTGGCCTGCCACGATCCGCACCAGGATGTGGTTCGGGACAAGGCTTACTACGACTCGAAATGTCTGGCTTGCCATACGACGTCAGCGCAGACAGGTGCGGCTGTGGCCGCGGGTGCGCCGAAGTTTTGTCCGGTCGCCAAGTCGGATTGCGCAAGCTGCCACATGCCGAAAGTGAAATTGCCAGACGAGAATGTGACCTTTACTGATCACCAGATACGGGTGGTCAAGGCCGGGGATGGCTATCCCAACTAGAGGATGCCGAAATATGGAGTGGTGAACTCCTCTGTATAATTGCAGAGTACGCATTCATTTTTCCGATCTGAAGGTGCCCGCTTGAGTTCTCACGCCCATCATCCCGGACAACAAGCCCCCACGCCGCAGCCGTTACCTGGCGTGGATACGATTATTGCCGTCGGTTCCGGCAAGGGCGGAGTGGGGAAGACCACACTCGCGGTCAACCTGGCGCTGGCGCTGGCAAAGATGGGCCACAAAGTCGGATTGCTCGATGCCGATATTTACGGGCCCAACGTGCCACTGATGCTGGGTACGAATGCGCAGCCGAAAATGGCTGGCGAGAACAGAATTCAGCCGCTGGAAGTGCACGGACTCAAAGTTATTTCGGTTGGGTTGCTCAATCCAGGAGATAAGCCGGTGATCTGGCGCGGGCCCATGCTGCATTCCATTATCAAGCAATTCCTGGGATCGGTGGAGTGGGGAAAACTCGACTATCTGGTGGTCGATTTGCCTCCGGGTACGGGCGACGTGGCGCTTTCGTTGATTCAGACGGTGCCGCTGACCGGCGCGATTGTGGTTTCAACACCGTCCGATGTTTCGTTACAGGATGCGCGCAAGGCCATCGAAATGTTCCGCCAGATGAAGGTCGATCTCGTAGGCATGGTCGAGAACATGAGTTACTTCGTGTGTCCGCACTGCGATCATGAGATTGATATTTTTTCCCGCGGCGGAGCGGAGAAGACAGCACAGAAGTTTGAGGTAGCATTTTCTGGGAAATATTCAGCTTGATCCCGACATTCGCAAGTCTGGAGACAGTGGCCATCCTACTGTTCTCGATGGCGAAGATTCTCCCCATGCCAAGTCGCTGTATGAATTTGCCCACAAGGTTGTGGAACGGGTCGCCGAGATCAAAGCGAATGCCTGCGAAAGCGTGATCCAGATTCAATGACAGCTGGCCCAGCCCGAGATCCCCTAAAATTCCTAAATAACTGTAATGATTGCCCTAACTTGTGTCGCCGATTTAGCATTCTTGAGTCAAGAGCGCTAAACCTTGACATGCCCGGCACATCTTCCTAGAATCTATATAGAGTATCTAGCAGCGGTTTCTGGCTAAGTTAATGTAAAAGAAATACTTAGCTATGAACAGCACCTCACGAGTAGTGTCACGGGATATCACTAATTTATGGATATGCCAGCCGGATCACCAATTGGAGAGCGGGAGCGTGAGATCCTCACCGCCCTGGTGGAGACGTTTATCGTCACCGGGGAGCCGGTGGGGTCGCGGACGCTTGCGCGTTCCAATCGTGAGGGTTTGAGTCCGGCGACCATCCGCAATGTGATGGCTGACCTTGCCGACGCTGGGTTTCTGGAGCAGCCGCATACTTCGGCGGGACGAGTGCCCAGCTCGGACGCTTATCGCTACTACGTTGAGCAATTGTCGGGGAAGACGCGGCTCTCGCACGAAGATGAGACGATGATCCAGGATTCGCTGCATGGGATTTCCGATGTACAGGAATTCATGGAGCGCACGTCGCATGTGTTGTCGCTGATCTCACACAATGTTGGGGTTGCGGTGGCGATGAGCGGTCCGAAGAATGCCCTGGAACATGTTTACTTTTCGCGGCTGGGCGACCAGAAAGTTTTGGCGGTGGTGGTGACGAAGTCGGGAGTGGTGCGTGACCGCGTGTTGAGGCTTGACCTCTCGCAATCGGACCTGGATGCTGCGGCGCATTTCATCAACGAGAACTTCCGCGGCTGGACCATGGACGCGATGCGGCTCGAACTGGCCCGGCGGCTGGAGCAGGAGCGCAGCGAGTATGACCGGCTGATGACTTCGGTGGAGCATGCAGCGATTTCTTCGTTGATACGGAAGCAGGCTACGGTGCTGCTGTATGGACATGGTCACGCGGGATTTGAACTTAGCTTGCTGAATAATGTGATGTTCAAGGAGCCGACGCTGGTTACGCCGGTGGGAGCGTCGGCGGATTCGAGAAAGATGGCGGCCTTCGACTTATGCGCGGGCTCTGCGCTTGATTGAGCGGGGGGAGATTTCTGTGGCGCCGTTTATTACGCATCGCTTTGAATCGCTGGGAGATGTGCAGGGGGCGTTGGCGGGCGGGATGAATGCGCCGAATTATGTGAAGGGCGTGGTGGCGTTGCCGTAGAGTTCGGGACGCTGCTGTGCCAATGGGTTTTGGAGATATCTCTTCGTGCGTTAGCCCGCTGTTGCATCCTCGCAATTGTTGACAGTTTGGTGGGTAGTCGTCACACTTAGTGCTCTGATTTCCTGTGGGATCCATTGCAGACTCTGAAGGGAGATTCTTACTTGCGAGTTGATGGACGTTCGGCCGACCAATTGCGGCCGGTGAAGATTACGCCGGATTTTATTCCACATGCGGAGGGGAGCGCGCTGATTGAGGCGGGCGACACGCGGGTGATTGTGACGGCGACGGTGGAAGATGGGGTGCCGTCGTTTTGAAGGGCAAGGGGCGCGGATGGGTGACGGGCGAATACGGCATGCTGCCGCGTTCGACGGAGAATCGCACGCCGCGGGAATCGAGCCGCGGGAAGCAATCGGGACGGACGCTGGAAATTCAGCGGATGATCGGGAGGACGTTGCGCGCGGTGACGGATTTGAAAGCGCTGGGCGAGCGAACGGTGTGGCTGGATTGCGACGTGATTCAGGCGGACGGCGGAACGCGGACGGCTTCGGTGACGGGGGCGTTTGTGGCGCTGGCGCTTTCGCTGGAGCGGATGGTGGCGGCGGGAATTTTGAGGAAAGTGCCGCTGATTGATTTTTTGGCGGCGACGAGCGTGGGGATTGTGGAGGATGAATTGCTGCTGGATTTGGCGTATGAAGAGGATTCGCGCGCGCAGGTGGATATGAATGTGGTGATGACGGGCAGCGGAGAGTTTGTGGAAGTGCAGGCGAGCGCCGAGGGGCGGCCGTATACGGACATCGAGCTGCAGGATTTGTTGAAGCTGGCTGCGGGCGGGATACGGAGCTGGTGGCCGCGCAGCAGGAATTGTGCAGATTAAATTCTGGCGCGCAGCAAATAACGCGGGATGCAGCAGCGCGAGCGGATGAAGGTGACGAAGCTGTTTCTGGCGTCTTCGAATCCCGGAAAGTTGCGCGAGTATCTGGAATTGGCGCGCGATTCTGGCGTCACTGTGGAATTGTTGCCGCGTTTTGACGAGTTCCCTTCTTTCGACGAGTCGGCTCCGACGTTTGCTGAGAATTCCGCGGGGAAGGTTTTGCATTACAGCCGGTTCACGCCTGAGATGGTGCTGGCGGATGATTCGGGACTAGTAGTACCGGCGCTGGGCGGCGCGCCGGGAGTGCATTCGGCGCGGTATGCGGGGCCGGGGGCGTCGGATGCGGACCGGGTGGAGAAATTGTTGCGGGAAATGCGCGGCAAGGTTGGCGCGGAACGGCGGGGGCGGTTTGTGTGCGTGACGGCTGTTGCGCAACAGGGGCGGGCGATTGCGGTGGTGTCTGACCTGGCGCACGGAGTGATCACGTCGGAAGCTCGCGGGGCGGGCGGATTTGGGTACGATCCGGTCTTCTTGTCAGAAGAGCTGGGGCGCACGTATGCGGAACTGACGCGGGACGAAAAGAACGACTACAGTCATCGCGGCAAATCTTTCAGGAAGTTACTGTATATGATTTCCGCCGGCAATATTGCACCCTCCGGAAGCGCCGGGGCATCCAATTCTCTGCCTGCGAAATAGCTTGCCGCGAGACCGACGGAAGAGGTAGAAAGGAAGTCCCCCCTCTTCGAGGTGAACCTTGACGGCTTCCCGAGTATTGACAAAGCTAGAACCATCATTGCTCGTGCGACTGGAGAATGCGCGCGCGAGCACAGACGCTTTTTTTGCGTTGCTTCCACCGAACTCGTATTACGAACGGCCGATTCCGGAGCGGCACCGTTTGATTTTTTATCTTGGCCATCTGGAGGCCTTCGACCGGAATTTGCTGAGCCCTGCGCTGGGGCTAGGATTGGAAGACTCTCCTTTTGACGAGCTATTTGCGTTCGGGATTGATCCGGTGGGCGGTGGATTGCCGAAGGACCAGCCGAGCGAGTGGCCGGAGATCGGGCAGGTGGAGAAGTACAACCGGCAGGTACGGACGCGATTGGATGAACGATTGCGCGATCCGAGCGTGGCGCGAGCGCTGACGGCGTCACCGGAAATTGGCACGCTGCTGAATGTGGCCATCGAACACCGATTGATGCATGCGGAGACGCTGGCGTATTTGCTGCACAATTTGGCGATCGAGAAGAAAATTCCGCAGGCAGGGCCCGCGGCAGACGAGCGGCCCTCGCCGGACGCAAAGTTGGTGACGATTCCTTCGGGGATCGCGACGCTGGGGCAGCCGCGGGATAGTCTGGCGTTCGGCTGGGACAACGAATTCGGAATGCAGCGGGTGCTGGTGCCGAGTTTTTCGATCAGTGTGTTTCCGGTGACGAACGGGGAATATTTGAAGTTCGTGCGTGCGGGCGGATACCAGAGCGGAAAATATTGGCGCGCGGAAGATTGGGAGTGGGTGCGTAAGCAGAAGCTGGAGCATCCGCATTTTTGGAAGCGCCTGAGCGCACAGCCGGCGGAAGACGCTGCGACGAGATGGGAATATCGCGGAATGTTCGGCTCGATTCCCTTGCCGGCTTCGTGGCCGGTGTATGTGAGCTATGCGGAAGCGGCGGCGTACGCGAAATGGGCCGAAAGAAAACTTCCCACAGAGGAGCAGTGGCAACGGGCTGCTTATGGCACACCGGAAGGACGCGAGCGAGCGTATCCGTGGGGCGATGAGCCGGCCGAATTCTGGCGCGGAAATTTCAATCAGGACCGCTGGGATCCGACGGGAGTGGACACGCATCCCGAAGGGGCGAGCGCGTTTGGAGTTTACGATTTACTGGGGAACGGGTGGGAGTGGACGTCCACGACGTTCGGGCCGCTGCCGGGATTTGAGCCGTTTGATTTTTATCGCGGGTATTCGGCGGATTTTTTCGATGGAAAACATTATGTGATGAAGGGCGGCTCGCCGCGCACGGATGCCTGCATGCTGCGGCGTTCGTACCGGAACTGGTTTCAACCTCATTATCCTTATATCTACAGTAGCTTCCGCTGTGTGGAGGAATAAACAATGTCATCCGCACCACGCATGACAAGGGCGAGTGTTTCGCCGGCTGCGGCGCTTAGCGGCGGAATTTTCGAGTGATGTGGTGGTGGGGTTGAGCAACGCGGGACAGAAAGAGCTGCCTTCGAAATATTTGTATGATGAGGTAGGCTCGGCGCTGTTTGATGTGATTTGTTTGCTGCCGGAATATGGGTTGAGCCGGGCGGGCATGCGATTGCTGCAGCGAGATTCGCACGAAATTGTGTCGCTGCTGCCAACGCCGGTGTTAGTGGCTGAGTTCGGTAGCGGCAGCGGACAAAAAACACGATTACTGCTGCAGGCGCTCTCCAAGCGGCAGAGGGTGAACTATTATCCGATTGATATTTCGGGGAGTGCGCTTTCGCGCTGTCAACAGGAAATCGGACAGATGGATCGCGTGAGTATCGTGGGATTCGAGAGCGCGTATCTGGAAGGATTGCAGGAAGTGGCGGCGCGGCGGCGCGAAGGCGAGCGCATCCTGGTGCTGTTTCTGGGCAGCACGATTGGGAACTTCGACCGGCCGGCGGGCGATCAATTTTTGCGCGAAGTGCGGAAGATTTTGAGCAAGGGCGACGCTTTGTTGCTGGCGACGGACCTGGAGAAGCCGAATGAGCAATTGCTGCTGGCTTACGACGATCCGGCGGGAGTGACGGCAGCATTCAATATGAATTTACTGGCGCGAATTAACCGGGAGTTTGGCGCGGATTTCGATCTGGGGCAATTCGACCACGTGGCGCGATACGACGAATGCGAGCGGCGGGTGGAAATGCATTTGCGGTCGAAGGCCTGGCAACGAGTGACGATTCAGGCGGCGGGGCAGCGATTTTATTTGGGCGAGGGCGAAACGATCTGGACGGAGAGTTCGCACAAGTATAATCCGCAGGAAGTGGTGCAGATGGGCGAGCGGACGGGTTTCCGTTGCGAGCAGCAGTGGTTTGACGCGGAGTGGCCGTTTGCACAGAATTTATTTTTTGCGGTATAGGCAGTCTGGGAATGAGGCAGTGGCTAGTGATTAGTGACTAGAAACAGCTACAACCATTTGCCAAGTTCTCACGCTTACGCCCACGATCGCGATCTAGCTGACAATCAGATTACACGCAGAAGGGACTTGTTTGGCCAAGGCGATCTGGAATGGGGCGGTGATTGCGGAGAGCGACCGCACCGTGATGATGGAAGGCAATGTGTATTTTCCGAACGATTCGGTGAAGCAGGAATATTTGCGGCTGAGTGAGACGCAGACGGAGTGTCCCTGGAAAGGGACCGCGAGCTATCGTCACCTGGAAGTAGACGGAGAACGAAATCCGGATGCGGCTTGGTATTACCCGGAACCTAGCGCGGCGGCAGCGGAAATTAAGAACCACATGGCATTCTGGAAAGGCGTGCGGACCGAGAAGTAGGCGCGTCTGCGCAAGCGGCGCACTAGCTGTGATATATTCTTCGGCCTGATGGTCAGATCAAAAAAGAAAAACGAGAAGCAGAAAATCGCCGGCGCAGGAAAGTCTGTGGGTTCTGCGGCAAAAACGACGCGCGCTGCTGTTGCGAGTGGTGGGCGGAAGGGGGCAAGGGGATTGGCGCTGGGGCGCGGAGCGAATCCCGCGCGAGTGGGCGCGATTCTGCAAGGGTTGGACGCGGCGTATCCGAAAGCGAGCTGCGAGCTGGTCCATGAGAACCCGTTTGAGCTGCTGATTGCGACGATTTTATCGGCGCAGTGCACGGACGTGACCGTCAACATCGTAACCAAAGTCTTATTTCCGAAGTATCCCGATGCGCGGGCGCTGGCCTATGCCGATCCGCGGGCGCTGGAGCAGGAAATTCGCCCGACTGGGTTTTTCCGCAACAAGACGAAATCCATCATGGGCGCGAGCAAGAAAATCGTGGAGGAATTTGGCGGGAAAGTGCCACAAACGATGGAGGAGTTGCTGACGCTGCCGGGAGTGGCGCGTAAGACGGCGAACGTGGTGCTGGGGTCGGGATTTGGGATCGCGGCTGGGGTGGTGGTGGATACGCATGTGCAGCGGCTTTCGGAACGATTGGACCTGACGAAGCACACGGACCCGAAAAAGATCGAGCAGGATTTGATGCAGGTTATTCCACAGGACCGGTGGATACTATTTTCGCATCAATTGATATGGCACGGACGGCGGGTGTGCAACGCGCGCAAACCGAAGTGCGTGGAGTGCAAACTGGAGCGATTGTGCTATTCGAAGGACAAGACGATTTGAAATAGTTTTGTCGCGGGATTCCAGTACAAAGGGGGTTGTGTGAACCTAGCTGTGAGCGGGCGCGAACGAGCCTGGTGGATCGCGGGAACTCTGCTGCTAGTTGTCACCATGGCAGTGTTCTTGTTTCCACCTGCATGGACGCAGCACCCGAATATTCCTGCTCCGCCCGAGATGAATGGGATGGGCGACATGCATGACATGGCGGACATGCCGGATATGCCCGAGATGCAGCACGGCGCGGCGGTGGCGGAGCCGACGCCGGAAGTTCGCGCGAAGCAAGCGGCGGATAAGCGCGAGAGCGAATTTAATCATCACCTGGCAGGGGCGATGTTGATTTTGGCGGCTTTGTTTTTTCTGGCGCAAGACCGATTGACGCGCCGTTGGCCCGCGGCAAATTATGCATGGGCGGCATGCTTGCTGTTTGCCGGATTTTTCTTGCTGGTCTTCAGCGATACGGAAATCTGGCCGTTCGGATACCAGAGTTTTTACTACGCGCTGACACACAACCCGGAAGTGCTGCAGCACAAAACTTTCGCAGCCATCCTGCTGGCGCTGGGAGTGGTGGAAATACTGCGCACGAGCGGGCGATTGCGAGCGGCGTGGACCGCATGGCTATTCCCGGTACTGGCGCTGGGGGGCGCGATCATGTTGCTGTTCCATCATCACGGAGGCATGCACGGACCGGATGCGATGCAGACGATGGTGCGTGTGCAACATCAGCATTTGCGGTTTGCAGGAGTGGGCGCGGGAGTGGCGGTGGCGAAAGGCGTGGCCGATAGCAGCGGGAAATTGCGCCCGTTATTCGACAAACTCTGGCCGCTCTTGATGATTGCGCTGGGCGTGTTGCTGCTGCTTTACACGGAGTAGCTTCCTGCGAGACGGCGCAGGCATTTGCGCGGACGCGGCCGCCCGTAAGATTCCTACCGGCAGACAATAGAACGTTCTATAATTGCCAACAGGCGCTACACGGGGATAGGGACAACAGTTAATTAAGGGAACGCATCCGAATAAAGTTGGGTGCGCACTGGTTTGGGATTAGGGTGAGATTGGGACTACGAAAGGCCCACTGTATTTCCACTCGCAGACATCCTTCAGCGACCGCGAGCACGCGGCGCAAACAATCAGCACACCATAGCAGGGCCACACGCTCGAGGCACGGCAGGAAAGGATCAACCTCGATGTACACTTCGGAAATTATTCAGGCTTGGGGCAAGATCCTCAGGGGCGATCATCCTTCCCTTTCGATCGAGATCACGCGCGAATGCCCATTGCGGTGCCCGGGCTGCTATGCGTACGAAGATGGGCATCTGGGCGGCGGGCAAACTCTGCGGCAGCTGATTGACCACAAGGGGCAAGCGCTGGTGGATGGCGTGCTGGAAATTGTGGACCGGCTGAAGCCACTGCATCTTTCCATCGTAGGCGGCGATCCGTTGGTGCGTTATCGCGAGTTGGAATTGCTGCTGCCGCAATTATTTGAGCGCGGAATTCATGTGCAAGTTGTGACCAGCGCGTTTCGCACGCTGGGACCTGGTTGGGCGGATATGCCGCTGCTGCATGTGGCCGTTTCGATTGACGGATTGCAGCCTGAACACGATGTGCGGCGGGCGCCGGCGACCTATGAGCGCATCCTGAAAAATATTGCGAGACAGAGCGTGACGCTGCATTGCACGGTGACGGGGCAGATGATGAAGCGTCGCGGTTATCTAGCGGAGTTTCTGGATTTCTGGACGCCGCGGCCGGAGGTCAAGAAGGTGTGGTTCAGTTTGTTCACGCCGCAGGTGGGAGATGATTTGCCGGAGATGTTGACGGCGGCTGAGCGCGCGCAGGCGATTGCGGACATGCTGGTTTTGCGGAAACAGTATCCGAAGCTGGATATGCCGGAGGCTTTGATTCGGCAGTTTTCCTCGCCGCCGCATTCGCCGCAGGACTGTGTTTTCGCGCAGACTACTCGCACGCTGTCGGCGGACCTGACTTCGGAGATCACGCCGTGCCAGTTTGGTGGGACGCCGGATTGTGGTTCGTGCGGATGCGTGGCTTCGATGGGATTGGCGTCAGTGGCGGCGCACAAGCTGGGCGGATTCATTCCGGTGGGGGCGATTTTCAAGGCTTCGATCAGGATGGTCGGGCGCGGGCGAAATCTCGGACGAAACAGCAGGCAAGAGAGACGCAGCGGCGTTTGCGGGCTAATGAAGAGGCTTGGGCGCATCAGAATGGGCGAGGGGCTTAGCGGCTGTTCGTGGTTTCATCGCGCCGGCTGCGCATTGTCGCGTGGTTATTCGCCGCGGATCAGGTCGCTGCGGGACTCGCGTTTGCGGACTACTTTGAACTGTTTTTTGTTTACCAGAATTTCGGCGGCTTTCGGGCGCGAATTGTAGTTTGACGACTGCGCGAATCCGTAGGGGCTGGCACCCCAGAGGACCAGCAGATCTCCCGGTTGCGGTAACCCCATTGGCCAATCCTCAAGGAAGCAGTCGCCTGTCTCGCAGACGGGGCCAACGATGTCTGCTTTTGTGATTTTGATGTGCTTGTTGCGGATGGCTGACGTGATGGGGTGAATCGCTTGGTAGAGCGCCGGGCGGATGAAATCGTTCATGGCGGCGTCTACCACGAGGAAAAGTTTTTCGCGGTTGCGTTTGATGTGCAGGACGCGCGTGAGCAGGACGCCTGCGGGGCCTACGATGGCGCGACCGGGTTCTAAAAGTAGGCGACACCCCAGCCCGCGAATGTGCGGCAGGATGGCGCGGGCGTAGGCGTTTAAGTCGGGCGGAGTTTCGTAGGTGTAGCGGATGCCTACGCCGCCGCCTAAATCCAAAAAGGATAAATGCGTGCCGGCGTTTGCCAGTTCGCGTACCAGGGACGAGACGCGGATTACAGCGCGACGAAAGGGAGCGAGGCCGAGGATTTGGGAACCGATGTGCGCGCTGATTCCTTGCCAGGAAATGTGGTGCGCCCGGGATTTGTCGAGATAGAGGCGGCGGGCGTGGTCCCAATCAATGCCGAATTTGTGGCGATGACGGCCGGTGGAGATGTGGGCGTGGGCCCCGGCTTGGACGTCCGGATTTACGCGGAGGGCTGCGGGGGCACGGCGTTTTAGGCGCGCGGCTTCGGCGGCTAGCGCGTCGAGTTCGGATTCGGATTCGACGTTGAAGAGGAAGATGCCGGCCTGGAGGGCTTCGCGGATTTCTTCTTTTGTCTTGCCGACGCCGGAAAAAACGATGCGGCGGCCGGGGACGCCGATGTGGCGGAGACGATGGAGTTCGCCGCCGGAGACGATGTCGAAACTGCTGCCGGCGGTCGCCAGCAACTTTAGAATTGACAGGTTGGAATTTGCTTTTACGGCGTAACAGATTGAGTGCGGGAGGGCGCGAAAGGCGGTAGTGAAGCGGCGGTAGGCGTCGAGGATGCTGGCGCTGCTGTAGATGTACGCGGGGGTGCCGCATTTTTCGGCGATGCGGGAGAGCGGGACGTTCTCACATTCGAGCGCGCCGTGACGATAGGTGAAATGCGGCGTGTATTGGGTGGGATCGATTAGGACGATTCGTTTTTTGTGTGGTGTTGCTGGTTTTGTGGTCAAGGGTGCCTTCGGCCGTTGGCGTTAGCGGAGCAAATCTTCGAGTTGCGTGCGCAGGTCGGTTTTTGCATTGCGATATTTTACGATTACCGGGGCATAGAGCGACAGGCCCCAATCTTTTCCCTGGCCGCGATTGATTGGACGCGTGCCGGGCACCACTACTGCTTTTTCCGGGATGATCAGCGGGCGATCTTCAGCGGCGATGTAGACTTCGCCGCGCACTACATCATAAACCGGAGTGGAGTGATTCAGGATTACGCCGGTGCCAAGGACGGCGCCACGTTTGACGATGGTGCCTTCGTAGACGCCGCAGTTCCCTCCTACTAAAACTTCGTCTTCGATGATTACGGGCATTGCGCCTACGGGTTCGAGTACGCCGCCGATTTGCGAGGAGGCGGAAATGTGGCAGCTTTTTCCGAGTTGCGCGCAGCTGCCCACCAGCGCGTGGGAATCTATCATGGTCTGGTCGCCGACGTAGGCGCCGGCGTTGATGAACATTGGCGGCATGCAGGTGACGCCTTTACCGATGTACGCGCCGTCGCGAATGCTGGAGCCGCCGGGGACGATGCGCACGCCGCTGGCGGAGGTGAAGTGCTTGACCGGGTAGGTGGACTTGTCGAAGAAGGGCTGGCGCAGCGGATCGATGGACATGTCCGCGATGGCGCCGATGCGAAATCCGAGGAGAATGCCTTTTTTCACCCAGGCGTTGACGCGCCAGCCTGATGCGAATTTTTTGTCTGGTTCGGCGGCGCGGACTTCGCCCGTGTTCAGCGCGTCTTTGAAAGACTGGAACAGCGCTGCGTGCGCGGGGAGATATATTGCCGGCGGATGGTCGAAGAGCTGCTCAATTTCCTGCCGCAGCATGCACCTTCCCCAGGAGTCCGGTGGATTCTAGAACGCGGCGGATTTTTTCGCGGTTTTCGATTTTCGGCGACACGAGCGGGAGGCGCCAGACTGGCTCTAGCAGGCCCATTTCGGCCATGGCCGCTTTGGCGGGGCCGGGATTGGATTCGATGAAATTCATTTCCATCAGCGGGAGATAAATTTTTTGTAGTTCGCGGGCTTTGATGAAATTGCCGTCGAGGCAGGCGTGGACCAGGGCGCCCATTTCTTGTGGGATTTCGTTGGCTACTACGGAAATTACGCCATGGCCACCTAAGGCAATCACAGGGAGAGCGATGGCGTCGTCACCGGAGAGGACGGAGAAGCCTTCGGGGGCTTGGCTGACGATGGAAGCAATTTGGCCGATGTTGCCGGAGGCTTCTTTTACGCCGGCAATATTTTCGATTTGTGCCAGGCGCTTTAGCGTTGCTGGCTCGACGTTGACGCCGGTGCGACCTTGGACGCTGTAGACGATTATAGGGATCGAGATTGCGGCGGCGATGGCTTTGTAATGTTGATAGAGACCCTCTTGCGTGGGCTTGTTGTAGTACGGAGTGACGGAGAGGATGCCGTCCGCGCGGAGGAATTCGAGGTCTTTGGCTAGTTCGATTACTTCGCTGGTGTTGTAGCCGCCGGCGCCGGCCAGGACTGGGACTTGGCCGCGCGATTCTTCTACTGTGATTTCGACTATGCGGAGATGTTCGGCGCGGGTTAGGGTGGGATTTTCGCCGGTGGTGCCGCAGGGAACAAGGAAGTCGATGCCTGCTTCGATCTGGCGGCGGACCAGGCGTCTGAGCGCAGGTTCATCGAGGGAGAGATTTTGGCGAAATGGGGTTACCAGTGCTGTGCCGCATCCTGTGAACATTTTTGCTCCTTTGGTGCATGTTCGTGCTCGTGCTGCTCGTTGCGTTCTGAATTTCAAGTGGCAGCCGCAAAATCGGTACTGCAGCGGCTAAAGCCGCATTCGTTTGGCTCATGTCAATGTCGTGGCTAAACCCCCGACCTACAAAGATTCAGCAAATTACGGTGGGGCCGACGCCCCGGCCTTCTTGATCAGCGCTTCCGCCGCTTGCGCTGAGTCTTGAGCGAACAGCACGTCGCCGAACTCGAACCAGCCTTGTTTGCCTACCACCCACCTTGCCGCTAGCAGTGCACCGCGGGCGAAACCTTCGCGGTTGCGGGCTGTGTGGCGGATCGTGAGCGAGTCGGCGGCAGAATCGAAGCCGATTTCGTGCGTGCCGGGGTGGGCGCCGGCGCGATTGGAGCTTACCGAGACTTCCCTTCCGGGATCGGCGCGCTGCATTTCGTCTACTACTCTTAGCAAGGTGCCGCTGGGTGCGTCTTTCTTTGCGGCGTGGTGAATTTCCCAGGCCCATGCGCCGTATTCTTTGTAGGTGGCGATGCGGCGAGAGGCTTCTGACGCTAGTTGCAGGAAAATATTGACGCCTACTGAATAATTGGGGCTCCAGACTAGGCCAATGCCGCTGTCGCGCACCCTCGCTTGAACTTGCGGCAGCTGTTGCGTCCAGCCGGTGCTGCCGACTACGGCGTTGATATTCAGCGCGGCGAGACGGGCGATGTTTTGCGGCGCGGCGACGGCTGTGGAAAAATCTACCGCGACGTCCACGCCAGCGAAATTGCTACTTGTGATTCCGCTGGTGTCGCGATTGTTTGTGCTGTTCAGGCGCTGCGTGACGGTGAAACCGTATGCGGGAGCGAGTTGCTCGATTAGGCGACCCATTTTGCCGTGTCCGATGATGGCGAGGTTCATGGGCGTGGAGCCTCGGCGGCGCGAGTGAGAAGTTGCGTGACCATTTTTTTGTAAATTTCGGTGGCTTCGAGCAGTTCTTTTTTGGGGACGCGTTCTTCGAGTGTGTGGGCTACGTGAATGCTGCCGGGCCCGATCAGGAACGGTTGGCCCCAGGCGTTGGCGAATGCGGGCACGTCGGTGGTGTAGGAGACGACGGTGGATTCCAGGCCATCGAAGCGGGTGAAGCGCATCGGCGAGACGGCGAAGGCTTCTTTGGCTGCGGCGCGGCCGGCGACGGCGCGTGTGACGGCTGGGCGCAGCGTGTTCGCGTCATCCACCGTGCGGAAGCAAATTTCGGCGCGGGCTGAGTCGGCAATTACGTTGGGGGCGCGGCCGCCAGAGATTATGCCAATGTTCAGGGTGGTGCGGCCCATGAATTCGTCTTGGGACAGAGGAATTTTGCGAATTTCGTGCAGGGCGTCGAGAAGTTTGTCTATGGCGGATTCGCCGAGTTCGGGGTACGCGGAATGGGCCAGGCGGCCGGAGGCTTCGATTTCATAGCGCAGGATGCCTTTCGCGGCTAGAACGAGCTTGTTGTCGGTGGGTTCGCCGTTGATGAGGAAACGCGAGCCGCGTGGATCGCGGGCTGCAGCTAGCGCGCCGGAACTATTGCGTTCTTCGCCGACAACGAAGAGGAGGCCGAAATTGCGTGCGCCTTCGGCTAGCAATTTTTCAGCAGCGACGATCATGCTGGCGATGACGCCTTTGGCGTCGGCGGAGCCGCGTCCCCAGATGAATTCAGGATCTTCGCGGGATGCGAAGAAGGGCGGCACGGTGTCCATGTGTGTGGAGAGGGTGACGAGCGGGATGCCCCAGTGGGCTAATACATTGAAGCGATTGGCTTCTACCGGGCAGCGTTCGACAATGCCGCCGCTGCGAGCAGTAAGATCCGAGAGGAGGCGGAGGAGGAATGACGCGACGGCTTCCTCGTTGTTCGTGACGGACTCGATGTCCACCAGCACGCGGGTTAGTTCGAACAGATTCAATATTTCACCGTTGTGAAAATATTTGCGGGCGAATCGCCGCGGCGTTCTTGGGTCCTTTGGTGAAAAAAGAATGGAGGGATGAAAAGAAGGGCCGCGAGTGACTGGAGGCGGCTTCCTTCCCAATAGCGCTCCATCCGTTTTTCAACGGATGACAGTGGGCAGGTGTTAGCCTGACCCCCCAACCGTCGCGGAGTGAGCTTCCGGCGACGACTTCGGCGGAATTTAGTACGTGCGCCCTTTTGGCTCAAGCCTCCGAAGCGTCTCGGAAAATGCGGCTTGGCTACTGGTGGCTTCCGCTCCTCTATCAAGAACGACTCAACGTAGCAGAGGGGGCGGAGGGTGTCAAGGGCGGTTGGGTGGTGTGTCAGTAGCACATGATATGTCCGGTTGAGATAGCAAGTGATATGTCCGCTTTTCGGGCGGTGGTAGGAGACCATGCCGAGCATGAACTCCTACACAGAAGCCGCCATGGAGCGGGCGATGAAAGTACAGGAAGTGATGTTGCAGGCGATGGCGAAGAAGATCAGCTGGTGGCAAGCGGCCGAGATCCTGGGCATCAGCGACCGGCATATGCGGCGCTGGCGGGAGCGGTATGAGGAGTTTGGATTCCGCGGGTTGTTCGACCGCAGGCGAGGAAAGCCCTCGCCCAAGCGCGTGGCAGTAGCAACCGTGGAGCGGGTGCTGGAGCTGTACCGAGAGCGTTATTTCGATCTGAATGTGCAGCACTTTCACGAGAAGCTGAGGGCCGAGCATCAGATCCGGCTCAGCTACAGCTGGGTGAAAGGGATTCTGCAAGGAGCGGGGATGGTGGCCCGTGGGCGCAAGCGCGGAACGCACCGCAAACGACGACTGCGACGACCCTTGCCGGGGATGCTGCTGCACATCGACGGCAGCCGGCACCGTTGGTTGGGAGACGAGCGCTGGCACGATCTGATCGTGATTCTGGATGATGCCACCAGTGAGATTTACTACGCGCAACTGGTGCAGGAGGAATCGACGCAGACGGTAATGGCCGCTTTGCGCGAGGTGATCGAGCAGCAGGGATTGTTCTGCGCCTTGTATAGCGACCGGGGCAGCCATTTTTGGCTGACGCCCAAGGCGGGCCAGAAGGTAGACCAGGCGCGTGTGACGCAGGTAGGACGGGCGCTACGCGAGTTGGGAGTGCGGATGATTCCGGCCTACTCGCCGCAGGCGCGCGGACGCAGCGAGCGTAATTTCGGGACTTGGCAGGGACGGCTGCCGCAAGAGTTGCGCTTGCGGGCCATCACGACAGTGCAGGCGGCGAACGCTTTTCTGCAGGAAGAGTACATCGCGGCATTCAACCTGCGGTTCCGGGTGCCAGCGACGCAGGCGGGCAGTGCCTTTACGGTGTGTGGGCAGCGAGACTTGGAAGGGATCTTTTCGTTGCAGTTTGAACGCACGGTGAACCAGGACAACACGGTGAGCTTTCAAAATCTGTCTTTGCAGATCCAGCCGGTACGCTGGCGAGCCACGCTGGCGGGTTGCACGGTGACCGTGCAGCAGCACCTGGATGGAACGCTGAGCCTGCGCTATGGGCCGCATGGCGTGGGGTGCTACAACGCCGAGGGTCTGCCTTGGATGGATAGCGATCGGCAAAAGGCTGTGGAGAAGCCGCGCCGTGGAAAAGTCGTAAAGCAGACTTTTCCACCGCGCTTGGAAATCCCGCCCAAAGCGCGGGATTCCCACTTCCCCACAGCCGCGACGGCGGCGGGTGATTAACAGTCAAACCGGACAACTCACTTACTACAAAAACCGGACCTTTTAACTTGCTATGAACAGGGCGGTTGGGTGGTGGGTTGGGTGGTGGATAGGAGCATGCATCAGGCGTTTGACTCGCGTCGATTCCCTATTCGCTCAAAACTCAACTCTCTTAGCGCGCCATTCCTCGACAGTGATCTCCCATATTTCGGCCATGAGTCGGCCGGATACGTAGTCGCGCTCATCGGTCGCGATGACGCGCATACCGGTCTTCTCCGAGATGCGTCGCGAGGGGATGTTCGCGATGGCCTTTGGCGCGCGCAGAACGGAGAAGCCGAGAACATCAAACCAGTAATCGTTCACTGCGACAACGGCCTCGGTCATGAGGCCGCGTCCCTGCCATGGAAGCCCGAGCCAATATCCGCGGTTGTCCGATTCTCCTTTGTATAGGCCAATTACTCCAATGTGCGACTCTGGTGATTCCTTCAATCGCAATGTCCACTGCCACTCTTCGCCGCGCGCGATATTCGGAAGTGCTTCGTCGCGGTAGTAAATGAACGCTCGACCGGGCGGATAAGGCCATTGAACTTGTGCGGTAAGGTACTTCACGATGTCCCATTGCGGAAACAGCATTTGTGTTTGGTCGGCGTCGGCCAGCCGCAGCGGGCGTAGCAGGAGACGTTTGGTTTGAAGTTCAACTGACATCGAAAGATACTAGCGCAAAACTCGCAAGCGTGGGCTGGCCGCTACAAATTCAACGACAACGGTGATGTGATGCTTCCGTCGCGAAATTCCTCCCGCACATCCTGAAGGCTGCACGGCGAGAACCGAGCGGGTACTACAAATTCGACTGCAAAGAGTCTGCGAGACGCCGGCGCTACGTTTCTTTCGGAGCGTCGGTTAGAGATTGGAGGACGGGTTTGCCTTTGTGGAGGCGGGTCCAGTTGTCCAGGGTGGTGAAGGTGCGGGTTACCATGCGGTCGATGTAGAGGGCGCCGCGGAGGTGATCGATTTCGTGCTGGAGGATGCGGGCGTACCAGCCGGAGGTTTGGACGAATTGTGGTTCGGCGCGCTCGTCGAGATATTGGACACGGATGGTGCGGGCACGAGGGACGACGGCGGAAAAACCGGGGAGGCTGAGGCAGCCTTCGTAGAACTTTTTCATTTCGTCGCTGGAGTAAGCGATTACCGGATTGATGATTACATGAAAAGGGACGGGGCGGCGCTCGCGTTCGGCGAGGTCTTCGGCGGATAAGGATTTAAGCAAATCTTCGCGGTCTTCAATGACAGCGAGTTGCAGCGGAAGGCCTATTTGGGGAGCGGCGAGGCCTACGCCGGGAGCGTCACGCATTACGTCGCGCATTTCGTGAATGAGGCGCTGCGTTTCTTCGCTGCGGATTTCTTCAGCCGTGAGGAGGCGGGCCTGTTCGCGGAGGACCGGCTCGCCAGCCTGCATGATTTTCCAACGCATCCGTTTCCTTTAGGTAATGAGGCGTCTCAGATGCAACCGCAGATGAAGAAACAGCTGCCTAAAATTAAGAGCAGCTGGCATGTCACCAAGTTGAACTCTGATGCGTCCAAGCTTTGGATTTATGCGCGCTGAAATTTTACATCACCTTAACGGCTGTATTCAGCGCGGCCAGAGTGAAGATTACTATTGTACGCACGCGACCGAGAAACACGCCAATGCCACATGAACGCGGCTTGACAAGATATTCACCAAAGACATGGAAATAGGCGTTCGGCCATAGGCAAATCCCAGCCGAATGCGGAGGACCGCGAATGCAGACGTCCCGCAGAGATTTCTTCAAGGTAGCCGCAGTCGGCGGGGTCGCCGCCACCATCTTCGGGTTTGACCTGAAACCGGCTTACGCCCAGCTGAAAGAATTGAAAATTGCACGCGCGGCGGAGACACGGTCGACGTGTCCTTATTGCGCGGTAGGCTGCGGCGTGCTGATTTACACGATCGGGGACAAGGCCAAAAACGTGACGCCGCAGGTGATCCACGTGGAAGGCGATCCGGATCACCCGACGAACCGCGGCACGCTGTGTCCGAAGGGATCCTCGCTCGAGCAGGACATGCTGAATCCGCGGCGGCTGGTGAAACCGCAAGTGCGGAGGCCGGGCGCGACGGAGTGGCAGGACATTTCGTGGGATCAGGCGTTGCAAGAGATTGCGCAGTGGACCAAGAAAACGCGCGACGCGACCTTTGTGGAGAAGGACGCAAAGGGTTTGACGGCGAACCGTTGCGAGGGGATTTCGTTCATCGGCGGGTGCACGGATACGAACGAGTTTAACTATTTGGTAGTGAAAACAATGAGGAGTCTGGGCTTGGTGTATTTAGAAAACCAAGCCCGTGTTTGACACGGCCCCACGGTCTCAAGTTTGGGACCAACATTCGGACGCGGGGCGATGACCAACGGCTGGATCGACATCAAGAATACCGACATGATGTTGATCATGGGCGAGAATCCCGCCGAGAACCATCCCTGCGGATTCAAGTGGGCGATGGACCAGGAGGGGGAAGGCGCTGCGAGTGCGATTCAGCCTCAGGAGCAATTGCTGGCGTCGATCTTTCTCCAGCCTTACGCGAGTATCTTGCGGATCAGCGCGTGAGCACGATTGTGGATGGAGCGCCTTCGACTTGCCCCTTGTGCGGCGGGAGACCGATAGTGGGTGTACTACGAAGCGAGGGAGACGGAGCGAAAAAGTCGCCGATTTGCATGTTATGCGCGCATGAGTGGGCGTTTCGACGAGTCTATTGCCCGGCGTGCGGAGAAGAGCGAGAGCCGCAGATGGCTTTTTATTCCGCGCCGGAGATTGCGCATGTGCGCGTAGACGTCTGCGACACTTGCCATACGTATTTCAAGAGCATTGATTTGACGAAGCCGGGATTGGCCGAGCCGGTGGTGGATGAATTGGCGACGATACCTTTGGATTTGTGGGCGCGCGAGCACGGGTACGAGAAATTGCAGATCAGTTTGCTGAGGACTTGACTGGCTGGTTCTGTTCAGCGGCTGCCTCCCGCGAAATGGGCATAGGTAATAGCGAGAAGTCGCGCTTCGCGGGAATGGACTCTTCCCGACCCTTCCCTTTTGCTTTCGTGTGAACTTTCCCGCCGCGACGCAAATTGCGAAATCCGCCCCACCGGTCTCTGCGCCCTCCGCCTCGATCACGCCCTCGCTGCGACACTGCTCGCGAAGCTATTCATTGCAAGATGTTCAAATATCCTCCGGTGGTTGCGGGGTTTTTTGGTCGGTGCGTTTCTGGCGCGGAAGATTCACTGTTCTCAAACTTTCGCACGGGCCATGCGCCTGTCCGAGCGGTCCAGTACTGAACTTGTACGCACGACCAGTTGTTCGCAGGAAATGCGCAGCCCATAGTAAAGGGCAGGTCAAATCCGCAATGTACTGAATGGAATCCTGCGACGCAGGACTCAAAGCACGCACCCACTCTTGACGGAGGTTCTGAGTTGGAAATTCTCGGAAATGAAAGCGGCAACAGGCGTCTCTGCTCACCCAAAAAGCCGGATTCGCTTGCCTTGCACAATTTTCGAAAAACAGACCAGCCGTCCCGGGACATCAATTGCCGCGCTGCCGCCTGCTTTCTTATTCAGTTGTTTCTTTTGGTGGCGCTCTCCGCCTGCAGCGGGTATGTCAGTACGAAGGTGACGCGGCCTTCGGCCGATCTCGAACTAGCTGTGTCTGTGACCTCTTTGACTTTTGGAAACGTGACCGTCAACAATTCGAGTCCTGCGCAAAGCGTGTCAGTTTCGAACAGCGGCACCGGAGCCGTCACAATCAGCGCCATCGCGGTCTCCGGCCCGTTCGCGTCTCTTGGCAACAGCGTGCCAACGACGTTGAATCCGGGTGAGAGCGTCACGTTCAACGTGGTCTTCAAACCCAGTGCGTCTGGTGCAGCCAGCGGAAACCTGAGCGTCAGCAGCACTGCGGGAAATTCACCTTCCGTTATAACCCTCGCAGGAACCGGAATCTCGTCCCCCGCGCTAGCAAGCTTGACTGTTTCACCAGCGAGCTTGAGTTTGGAACCGAGCCGGTGAGTAGCGCGAGTGCTGGCCAGTCCATAAAAGTTTCGAACAACAACACCACATCAATCACAGTGAACTCGATATCCGTCTCCGGACCGTTCGCGGTAACTGGTAGCGCAGCGCCGGTAACATTGAGTGGCGGGCAGAGCTTGACGCTGAACGCGACGTTCGCGCCTAATGCGGCTGGGCCCGCGAGCGGCAATGTCACGATTAACAGCACTGCCGGGAATTCGCCGGCGTCGGTAACGCTCGCCGGAACGGGAGCAGCGTGTAACGCCATGATTAATCCCGGCGACAATCTGGCGCAGATCGTGAGCGCCAATCCGGAGGGTACAACGTTTTGTTTTACCGCGGGAACGTACCGGATGACGACGTACATGCTGCCCAAGAGCAATGACGTGTTTCTGGGATTGTCGCTTGGAGCTGTGCTGAATGGATCACAATTGGTGACGTCCTGGACGCAATCCGGCAACTATTGGGTGGCCGCGAACCAGCCTCAGCTGATTGAACAAACCAGCGACGTGTGCGCGGATAGCACATCCATAGCATGTCAATTCGCCGATGCCGTCTTTCTAGACAACAAGCCATTGAACCGGGTGATGGGCTTGTCCGACGTGGTGTCCGGAACGTTTTATCGCGATTATGGAAGCAAACAGATCTACATCGCGGATAACCCGACCGCACATTCCCTGGAGGCGATTGTCTGTAGCCTTCCGTTTCTTGCGAATGGCGCCGGGGCGGACGGCGTCGTAATACAGGGACTGACGATTGAGAAGTTCGCCGGAAATAGTTTAGGCGCCGTACAAGGACGAGCGACCTGGACGATTCAAGGAAATGAAGTGCGGCTGAATCATGGAGACGGAATCTACTCCAGCGGAAACGTATTGGGAAACTATTCCCACGATAACGGCGATTTTGGACTAGAGGGCGGATTCGCCAGCACCGCGATGAATGTGCAGGGCAATGAACTTGCGTTCAATAACTGGGCAGATTTTTTGAACGGCGGCGGCGCCAAATTCGAATACGCCACCAACCTGGTGGTTCGCGACAACTATGCGCACGATAATTATGGCCCAGGTCTCCACACCGACGGCGACAGTGCAAACGTCCTTTATGAATATAACCACACAAGAAACAACATGAATGCGGGACTGCAGCACGAAATCAGTTGGGACGCGGTCATCCGCTACAACCTGTTCGAGGATGAAACCACGGCGATTCCGGCGTCTGGGAACGGAAGTCTTTGGGATCATAGTTCGATCGCAATTCTGAACTCCTCGAACGTGCAAATTTACGGCAACACGTTCACCGGCTCTACGAACGGCATCGCCGGAATACTGGGTGTCCGGGGTAACAGCACTCACGGTCCGCACACCGGGCAGACGTACCTGCTGCAAAATTTGGACGTGCACGACAACACCTTCAGCGCAATCGCGAACAGCGCTGCCGGGATTGTGAAAATCGCGTCTTTCGACAACTCGGTTTACACGAGTTGGAATAACCATTTTACGAACGATAACTACAGCCTCACCGATTCAAGTGGCTTGTATTTCACCTGGATGGACAACTCCGGCAAGAACGCTTATGCCGCCTATAGCTGGGATCAATGGCAGGGCTTTGGCAACGATGAGGCAGGCAGCTTTCAAGTCGCTTCCGCCAATACTGGCGTAGCTTCAATTTCTTCACGCATACCCTAAAACCATCTCGCGCGCCGCATTACAATAAGAATGTGTGGGGACCGAATTTACGCTCAGCGTGCATAATCTTGTCAATATTAATTGCGATATAATTGGCGCGAGGAGGTTGTTGGCTATGAGTAAGCGCAAGGTTTGAGCTGAGCGACAACCGATTAATGGGGGTGCACATGAATCTTGCACGAGTTGGGCAATTGTCGATAATGATAGGATTACTTCTCTTCTTGCCTCAAGTCCGCAGCGAACAGAGCGTGCACATTTCCGCGGCGGATCGCGGCAACGTGCCAAGCACCTTGTTCAACTTGAATATTTTGGGAATCAGCGAGCACTCAGGATGGCCCGCATTTCCGTTCGCGTCCTGGAGAAATTTTCATTTTAAATGGCAGGACTTGGAGCCGACGAAGGATCAATGGGACTTTGCACGCTCCGATCACGACGTCCAGGAAGCACGCAAACATGGCGTTGAAATCCTTGCTGTGGTTGAGGGAATTCCTAAATGGGCAGCGAGCGCGGACGAGGCTTCCAATAAAGACATGCAGATTGCGAAGCCGGAGGATCTTTCGGAGTGGGCCAATTATGTGCGCACGATGGCTATCCGATACAAAGGCCAAATTCATTTTTACGAACTCTGGAACGAGCCCGAAACCAATCGTGCCTTTTTGCGCGAGCCTGCGGGGCTGATTACGTTGAACCAGGTGGCTTATCAAACGCTTAAGTCTGTTGATCCTACGATCGTGGTCGTTTCGTCTGCGCTATCGAGCGGCGATCCTGTTCCTGCGCGGGTCGCGCGTAATCTGGACTCGTTTGCCCGGGCGGGAGTCATGAAGGATTGCGACGTGGTCGGCTATCATCCCTACGGGATTCCGCTTTCTGGCGAGACTTCGCCACGCGCTCCGGAAGACATGCTGGCGCAAATTCGCGCCGTGAAAGCTGCGATGGTGCAGACGGGTTTGCAAAAGCCGATATGGGCCACAGAGGTTGGCTGGTATGTGCTCAATGACGATCAGAATCCGCAGCCGGCACCCAGCTGGATGGGAAGGCCGCTCGAACCCGAGTTGGCTGCAGCCTATGTAGCTCGAACCTATATCTTGGGCTGGGCCGCAGGACTCGACAGGATTTCTTGGTATTGCTGGCGGCACGGATACATGGGACTGACACAATTTAACGGCGATGCAAAGGCTCCGGCAGTCGCATACGCTACCGTGCAGCGCTGGTTGGTGGGAACGCAACTCGTTTCATGCGATAGAAACAACGCAGGCAGCTGGCTTTGCCAGCTGAAGCTTGCGAATGGAGGTTTCGAATTTATTGCTTGGACGGAAGGTAAATCAGCGCAGCTCGATATTGATCCGGGTTGGCAAAGTCGCAGTTACAAAACGTTGGACGGGCGTGAACACGATCTCAGCAATTCAACATCAATTGCGATATCGGACAGCCCGATTCTATTGTTGGGTTCACAGTAATATTTGGCGAATTCATCAGTTGAACTGGATTACGGTGCGGCTGAATGGGGCGATGCGCGACATCAGTTGAGCGATTGATATTGGTATAACGGAAGAGTGATGAAGCGAGGCGGCAAGACGGGAATGTGAGAGACGTGAGAAAAAAACTGATCACACAATGTGACTGCTGGTAGCGCACAGACCGCTGGAAGCGACTTGAGGAAAGTGATTGAGGGTTTCCGCGGCTGGAATCTTTTTATGCCTCGGTTTGCTTCGGTTTGCTGTACACGAGCGCTCGGAGGGGTATCGAGACGTTCAGCACCTGGCCTACCACGAGCGCGATCATGCCACCGGTGGCACCGAACTGGCGCGCTAGCACGATGCAAGACGCGACGCTGACGATGGAAACAATCAGCGCGGAGCGGGCCAAGACGCCGACCGTTCCCATCGTGCGGTGATAATACTGCAAGCCTTTGTAGAGTAGCGCGAGCAGGACGTAGACCGCCTGCCAGAAAACAAGGTGCGCAAATCCTTCAAATGCTTTCCCAAACGCGATTGCCATGATCGGCTTCGCGGCCAAACTAATTACCAGCACAGGCACGCCTACCATCACGGAAAGAAAAATGCCTACACGGCGCAGATAGGCGAGCAGGCCTGCTCTTCCTGATGCGGCAAACTCGCGCGCCGCACGGACGGGAATCACGTTGTCCAACAATTGATAGAGAACGTTCACGGGGCCAAGCAGCGCCATGACAGCGCGAATCCCGCCGGCCGCGTTTACGCCGGAGATTGCGGCAACAATGATCAGGATTCCTTGCGAGCCCACCCATTGGAATTGGCTGGCCACCAGTAAGCTTCGCCCGAACGCCCAAGTTTCTCTCACGACTGATTTGATTTGCCGGAGACCGGCCCAGACGTCTTCGCTCGCGGCACCCACTAGAAAAGCGGCAAGCGACGTTAAGGCGACAGCGTAATAGGCGTAACGCACTGTGGCAGCGTGAATCCGCCAGAGGACGAGCAGCACGGCAACTTGGCCGACGTAGCTGATGACGTCATTAACAAAGACGGCTCTGCCTCTTTCCTCGACATACCAAAAGCGGCGCAGCCAGTCCTGCACCTGAAAACAGAATATTGACAACGCAAAAGGGAGCAGCACGCCTGGGTCAATTTTTGCGGATGCGAGATGAAATTTTTCGACGACCGCTACTAAGAGCGTGAATGCGCAGCAGGCCGCCGAAAACGCGTATTGATAGCCGCCCATTCCTTTGAGGAAGGCAGCGCGTTCGGATTTGCCGCTGATCTGAGGAGCCAAGGTCATCATCGGACTGACGATCAAGGCCAGCTGAATACTGTTGAGATACTGCAAGATGATGTAGAAGACGCTGAAGACGCCGAACTCGTGAACGCCCAACATTCTGGCGAGAACCGCCGAGGTGAGGAAGTTCATCGCGCTTACGAGCGCCTGATCCCCCACTAGCCATTGGTTGCGCAAGATGCGGCTGCGAAGGCTCGTTCGCGGCTGTTCGAGGACACCGTTCAACTTGGAATTTGCGTCGGTCGAGATATTTGCTCCCATGATCGATCTTCGTGCTGGTTTGCCATCTTCTAACTTAGCAGCGATCCTGAAGGTTCAGATTCGATATCCGGCCACCTGACTGACACCTTCGAAGGCCGTCGCAGCCGAGCCGAACCGAAACCCGAGTCCGCTGCGGATCGCCAGCTCATAACGGAATCAGTCTGCGCAGTAGGTGCGTTTACGCATAATGCCATGACGGCTCTCCTCAAGTTAGCAATCATTGCCATTCCATTAACCACGTAACCTGTATACATTAGAACGACACGGCAAAGGCTCGAAATGATAAGCGCTTTCAGAAATCCTTTGTCAAACCGTCACCGGGAGAAACCAAGATGAGCGATTCGTCCGCTCAACCAAGACGGCCTCGGAAACGTGCCCGCGCCATTGCAAGGGTGATTCTGGGAGGGCTTTCCGTGCCCCCTCTCCTCTTGCGGCTCAGTAAATTGAAGGACTCCCTACCACCTGAAGCGCTCGTTGATTTTTCTCTTGGCCATCCCGCGATCTGCCCGCAACAGCTTCGATCCGAGTTTCTGGAATTTGCGCACGTCATAGCCGATGTGCGGCCGAGTGCGGTCCTGGAGATCGGGACATATCGCGGTGGCACATTGTTCGTTATCGCCAGGCTCGCCGCGCCGGATGCAACTATTATCAGCGTGGATCTGCCAACGACGACATTGGGTCCGCTGGTTCGTTCCGCTCAGGCGCCGATTTTTAATCGCTTCACTCGCGCCGGCCAAAAGCTGCATCTACTCCGGGAAAACTCGCACGATCCAAAGACGGTCTTGCGAATATCCGAAATCCTTGCGGGCAGGAAATTGGATCTCCTTTTTGTTGATGGAGATCATTCTTATGATGGCGTCAAGCGGGACTTCGAGATGTACTCGCCATTGGTACGAAAGGGCGGGCTCGTGGCGTTTCATGACGTTGCTGGGATTTCTTCCAGCGGAACTTCTGGAGTGAGCAGTTTCTGGGACGAGGTGAGAGTGTCGCATCAAAGCACGGAGATCATCCACCAGCGAGGCCCCAACTCCATGGGAATCGGACTACTGCGGCTCAGTTGACCTTGGGACGCTAGACCGAGGTTCTTCGCCCGGGCTGGAACGATAGACGAAACGGCGTTCGCGGTGCGGCCATCTAGATCACGCACGCGACGGCGGCGCCGCGGGCGACCCTTTTATTCGCTAAACCAAGCCCTTGGATTTACTTGCCGAGGACTGATTCCGCGCAGGATTTGTTGTAGCGTCGCGGCAACCTTGTGCTGCTTTTAGGATTACGCCGACGTAGAAGGCTCTCGCACGACCTCAGGTTCGCCTCTCTCACGGGCCAATTATCGGCGGATGCGTGAATACCCTTGACTGCGCGGCGTAGCGACCAGGTGGCCGCCGATGAATCCGCCTGCTCCAGCTACGGCGACAGCATTGTGATTCTGCAAAGTAGCCTCCCCCCGGGAACGATTCACAGCTTGAAAATGCGAGAGCCGTAGCGTGACATTATCGAATAGTTCGCTGTTTCGTTTGAATCTCTGCGCGGCGGCACGGCTTGCGTCTCGAGCGCCTGCCCATCCCGTTCGTAGCGTGCGATGGGTGACCGCGAAGCCGTGGAAGCATTGTAGAACTCACACGTCGACTGCCAATCCAAAGCATTTCAAAACGTTTTGTAAACGATGTCAGGGGGTGGTGCATTCAAAAGCGTAATTGTCGCTATCGAGATAACGAGCAGCACGGTGGCCCAAACGGTTCGGACGTAACGAGACGACAATGCGGGCTCATTTTCAAACTGTAAGGCGAGCAGCCATTCACGAGCCGCTTCCCAAAGAGCAAGAGCACAAGAAGACCCAAGAAAAATTGCGATCCATACGAGCGCAATTTGTCGGGGGCCGAGGAAACGGGCCAGGGATGCGAGCTGCGTCGAGTTCGACCAGAACCAGAGCAACGTGAGCGCGCCCCAGGAGTAGGTGAGGCCACGGGCCGCAGTGTTGTAAAGCCAATTTCGGCCTAGCGCGGCATAGCGTTCGGGGCCAATGCACTTCGCCATCAGCACCTGATACAACTTCGTAACACTCACGCCCAGCCCCAAGAGGACGCCAAAAAAAACGAATGCAGACGTCTGGCCATGCCACACACCAACCAAGAGAAAGGTGACAAAGAGCGCAAAGACACTGAGGAACGGCTGGAGGGCTGGGGATGGCCAACGGCGGACGGACTTGAGCATCAAGGGGAAGAAGACGTAAGTCTGGAGCCAACTAGAGAGGGTGATGTGCCAGCGGCTCCAAAAAATGAGGTAGTTTTGGGAAGAAAAAGGGCGGTTGAAGTTTTCCGGCAGCTGGAGACGGAGAAAGCGCGCGATGCCAATGACGATATCAATGTATCCGGAAAAGTTGCAATAGATGTAGAGCGGATAGATGGCGACGATGGTGGCGGCCGTGAACAGGCGCGCGTTAATGGTGTGGGCTGTAGTGAGAGAATTCAGGAAGGTGGTCTGAATCATTAGCATGAAAAGCGAGAGCACGTTCACTTTGAAGAAGCCGACAATGATTCGCTCCAGAGCTGGAGCGGCAATTAAAATGTCCAACGGCAATGGCTCTGGAGCGAGATGCATGGAAGCGAATTGGTTGTAGCGCTGGATGGGGCCGGCGACCATGGTGGTGAAGTTCAAGGTGTAGTTCAGGTAAGAAACGAAGCTGATTTTTCGGGACAGAGTGGAATGAGGCGTACGCGCATCTATGACCAAATGCAGCACGCGAAAAAAAATGTACGACAGTCCCAGCGTCACGTAGGTTGCGTGGAGGAACAGCGAGGAAGGGATAAACGCGTATTTCTTCAACCAAATAAACGAGACGATGGCGACAATCAGAAGGGGAACAAACAAGCGGGTGGCGCCGGCCTGCATCAGGCGCAGACTGAGGAATCCGAAGAGCAGAAAAGCCGCCAGCGGGAAAAATGCCGCGGGGCGATGGGAAAAGAATGCGAGGAATCCGACACTGGCGGCCAGCAAAACGCACTGCCTCCAGGCCACGGACGACCTGAGGTTGAACACCATAGCGACAGCTAAGGCGTAGGCGAGAAATTGCAGTGATGCGGTAGCCAGAGTTATGGTCTCCGTTCCGCGCTTTGCGGCGGAGCACAGTGAGAGAAAGCCGGGACGCTGCCATCCTGCAGTTTCTGTAAGAGCGCCTGGGCAATCACCTTGTGCCCTTCTGCGGTTACGTGGCCGTCCACAGGGTAGTATAGATTTTCCGCGTTGGGGATGCTGCTGATGGGGCCCATCAGATCCACGTAGCCGGAGCCGTGTCTGGAAGCGATCGCCTGAATCGCGCGGCCAAACGCGAAAGGATCCACATGCGCGGGCAGCTGAGAGGAGCCGAGCAGCGCCGCCTGAGCGCGCGATGGCACGGCAAGGATGACGAGCGGCACTCCTGCGTGATGGAGTCTATCCGCGATATCGCCGATGGTGACGTCAAGGTCCGCGAAGCGCCGTTGCCAAGCGGGAGTGAAAGGCCGGCGAAGATAATCGGCTTTGTCGCCATACATCAGGTACGCGCGGATATAAGTTTCTGTGTTTTGAAAAACGAAGTGCTGGGCGACTAGCAACGTGCGACTTTGAATTACCAGGTGTTCGAGGCGATTCAGCGGACTTTCAGCGGGCTGAATTGCAGTTGAGGATGCGGCGAGCGCAAGCCCAGCAGGCTCGGACAATCCTTTCGGCAGCACCTGTTGGTTCAGGTCATACGGAACTACCAGATAGAGAACAACATCAGGATTTAGCGCCAACGCTTCCTGAACATGACGATCGGCATAGGCAGGACTTGAACCCGGTACACCTAGGTTTTGCACGTCAATGCGGCGTGCGCAAAGGCGGCCTAAGCTGACGGCTGCACGGGAGAAAAAAGCGTCGTCATAGGAGACGTGCAGCGCCTGGCTCATCGAAGAACCCAAGATTGCGATGCGAATGGTGCCCGGCGGCTTGGCACCGCAAGAGCTTTCGCTGCGATAACCACATTCGTTGTAGTGATAGGTTATCCAGGGGCCCTCCGCAATTTTGCCGCGGACGCTGCAATTTGGTTTGAAGCGGTAGCCCTCGAGTGGATCGGAAACGATACAAGCGTGGCTGTACTCCGCGGGCCAGAGCAAACGGGTGAGAACCTCGGACATTCCAAACAGAACCAGAACGGTGAGCAGGCTGAGCAGCGGCAGGAGAACAAGATCGCGTTTCGACAAACGCGCGGGCCCGGATACAGACAATTCCACCGTTGGACTGTCTGGTCCTTCGATTACGCGTCCGCAAGCAGGTATTGTAGACAAGAACGCCCCGTGCGCGAAGCGTGCGGGCGCATCGCGATCTTAACGTATGTGCAAGTAACTAAAACATTCTTTCGCGGGAGTTCCGATCCTCGCGAGGTCGCGCCTAGCGTGTGGCGGAAGTTTCCCGGACGACGCCGGGTTCGCCTTTTTCACGGGCTATGTATTGGTCGTAGATCCAGGCGTAGGTTTTCTCCAGGCCGGCGCGCAGCGTGGTGTCCGGCTCCCAACCCAGATATTTCTGGATGCAGCGTGTTGTCGCTGTTGCGGCCGTTGACGCCCTTGGGAGCGCTCAGGTCGTAATTTCGCTTCAGCTTGATGCCCGCGATGTCTTCGACGATGTCCACCAGCTGATTGATGGTGACCGCTTCGCTAGAACCCAGGTTGATCGGCTCGAGAATGTTGCGAGTCCGTGATCATCTGGATGCCCTTGATGCAATCGTCGATGTACATGAAGCTGCGGGTCTGGATCGCCGGCGCCCCAGATTTCGATCTCGTGCTTGCCGCTGACCTTGGCTTCGATCACTTTGCGGCAAATCGCGGCGGGAGCCTTTTCGCGGCCGCCGTACCATGTGCCCCACGGGCCGTAAACGTTGTGAAAGCGCGCCACGCGGGTGTAGAGGCCGAAATCTTCGCGGAAATGGCGGCACATGCGCTCGGTGAACAAGTTTCTCCCAGCCGTAGCCGTCTTCGGGCATGCGCGGGATAGGCGTCTTCTTCCTTCAGCGAGGGCGCTTCGAAAGTCTTCTGCTTGTCGCCGTTGTAAACGCAGGCGGACGAGGAATAGAAAATACTTCTGGCAGCCGTGCTTGAGCGCGGCCTGCAGCATGTGCGTATTGATCAGCACGGACAGCATGCACAGCGCCTTGTTGTTCTCGATGAAGCCCATGCCGCCCATATTCGCGGCGAGATTGTAGATCTCGTCCGCGCCCTTGGCGGCGATTTCGCAGTTCTCCTTGTCGTTCGAGGTCGAGCGCAGAGATTTTCGACATCGTTGAATCGCTGGTACCACTCGTCGAGCGGCTTGATGTCCACGGCGCGAATGCTTGTATACCCTGCGCGGAACGTCGGCGACCAGGTGGCCGCCGATGAATCCGCCGGCGCCGGTTACGACGACACGATTATGATTCTGCAATTTAGCCTCCCCTGGAACGATTCAAAACCTGAAAATGGCAGAGCCGCAGCGTGACATCAGCGAAGAATTCGCTGTTTCGTATGAATTCCTGCGCAGCGGCATGGCTTGCGTCTCGAGCGCCCGCTTGGGCCGTTCATAGCGTGCGAGCCAAATCATGCAGCCTTTCGAGACACCGCCAATAGCGTGCCACCGCGTTCGGGCACCACCTTGAAAAACGGAACACCGAGTGCAAACCACAACTTTTGCTTCCACGCGAGCGGTGGTTTGTCGTAACACGTGAACAGCTCAGTCATCTTAAACCCGTGCCGGTCGAGCAGCGCTTGCAGTGTAAATTTGGAATAGCCGGTTACATGCTCCTCCCCTTCCCGGAAACGGCCGAGCGTGAAACGGATGTTGGAAAGCAGCGCGAATGCATTCGGGGTCGAGATGATCATTTCACTTTTTTCATTCATGAAACGGCGAATGCCATTCAAAGCGAGCCCGGGGCAGCTCAAGTGTTCAACCAAATTGCCAAAGAGGACGATATCGAAGGTCCCGTTTAGATCAAGGCGCTCCAAGTGTTCAACGTCCGCAACATGAAGATTATCCCATCCGACCTTGGAGCGAATCATTCCGATCGCGCGCTCGTCGCGGTCAATGCCCGCGAGTGCCGAAGAAACCTTCACAAGTTGCGAGTGCAGTGTCTGTTCATCGCGGATGGCCTCCACTTTCTTGTCCAGTGAGGCATCCGTTTCACCGATGAAACCGAGATGGAGCACGTTTCGATTTTTGCAACGCGCGAGAATGAAGTCCCAGCGAGAACAGTAGCTTTGCGGCTTTAAGTCCTGCATGGTTTCTCTCCCCGAATTCAATATCGAACGCGTTCGCCTGTTGGGCGTCCCCCGGAACGATTGATAGTTGGCACGCTTGAAGCGGCCATGAATCACGATGCCAGGATGCGAGAGGCTAATGTAACAGGCCGAACGCGTAAACATGAGTGCGTGAGCCGAAATAGACTTTCCCATTTGCGACGGTGGGTACGTAGAATTGAACGCCGTGTTCCGTGTGGTCGCGTCCGTTCTGGGCTTGATTGGAATTGTACAACTCGTTGCCAAGATCGGTAGCGGAGAAGGCGTGGAGAATACCGAGTAATTCTCGAGGGCCCAGACAATTCCATCCGAGTCGCCGTGCGAGGAGATGACGGGCGTGACTCCAGGATAAGTAAAGGTCATCGAGGTTTCGGATGCGGGCGTTGAAGATAATTGGCCGCGAGACAGGGCGAGAGCCTGCAACTTCCCTTCAACCGAACTGATGTACACCCATGCTCCCGTAGTATTTTGCCAATATCCGGCCGACGCGTGAACTTTATCGGGAAAGAGATGGGGAAGATTCTGCACGATCTGGCTATTACTTGTGGGCTGGAAATGTCCCATGTTGTCCCGATTTAGGAGATAAATCTCGCCGCTTTTCGCCACACCGAATAGCAGGTGCGGGTGCTGACCCAGTTGATCGGGCAAGAGCATGGATCCGGTGCTACCCAAATCGCCGTTTAGCACTTCCATCTCGCTCTGATTGTATGGAGTGAAATAATCGGCCGGCGCCAGAGTGCCGGGATCGTCGAAGCGCAGCTTGAATATGGTGTCGCCATAGTCGACACCCTGCTGATTCACATCGAACTCGCCGTCCCCTGAAATCGCATAGATGTTTCCCGCCGAGTCTACCGTCGGTGTTCCGCCAGCTTGCCAAATACCGCCGTGATGGCCGTCCGGAGTCGTAAGAAAAACTCCCGTTTGCCTGAGCGTGGACGCATCGTAGAGGAAAACCCAGCCGTGAAAGTGACCGCGATCACACAGCGACCCGAAGGTCACGACCACTTGACCGCGCACAATTAAGAGACCCGGGCGTTGCAATTGGGTCGAAGCGTCGAACGTCACCACTCCATTGTGACTTCCGCCACCGTGGCCAGGGATCGTCGCCGTAACTAGAACCGGACTTCCTCCTCTCTCATTTCCAGTGGTGATATCGAGGGCGTGTAGCCGGAAGTAGTTGGCTCCATCCTCATAGGTCCTAGCCGCTACGTATAGCGTTTGCGTTCCGGGGTCAATGACCGGCGTTCCTGTGATCCCGATGGTTGGCCCCATTTCTTTACAGGGCAGTTCTTTTTCGGGGACAGCTGGTCCGAGGTTCTTGCGCAACAGCTCGACTCCGCTATCGGCGTCCAATGCGTAGATCGTGTTGTTTTCAGTCGCGGCGTAAACGACATTGTGAGCATTTTGGCCCTGGATGGAAACATTGGGCACGTAAAGTGGTTCGGCGAAAACGTATCCGTCCACCGGGGCGGCAAAGAGCTCGCCGAAGGTTCGCGCGTTTACGGTTTTGGGGGTCAACAGGGTTTCGTAACGGTTCTGCCCCATCCCGCTATCGTCGAAACGATACGTAAACACGCCGTCGAATGCGTGCGCTGAGGAAGTGACTGTCAACAGGCTTTCCGTTTCGATTTTTCCCCGTGGAGTTGTGAGCTGGACGTGCACGATTGTGCGGCCTGCTGCCTTGGCGCGAACCAGACCCGAGGGACTTAGATCGACAGCGGATGAATTGGACAGACTCCAAGTGGCTGTGCGCGTAACATCCGTGACCGAATCGTCGGAACTGGTGCAGATTACTTTGTACTGAACAGTTCCTGCTACTGGAATACGCTCGTTTGCCGGGAAAATGGCCAGCGCGACAGGAGCTGCCGCTACGACAGAAACGTTTACTGTCGCGCTAGTGTTGTTGAGGTTCGCTTGTACGGTCGCGGTTCCGACACCTTCGGCGAGGATCATTCCCTCTGGGCTGACTTGCGCGACGCCAGGGTTCGATGAGACCCAATGGACGTTCGCGGGGGACTCCTCGGCGCTGCCGTCGCGGTAGTGCGCCAATGCCGTAAACCTGTTGCGAGCTCCGTGGGGAATTTCCAATTCAGCCGGCGAGATCGTGATCGTCTGCAGCGTGCGAAAACGGATATGCGGATGAAAATGTTCGATTCGAAGACGGAATCTATACGCGAGTGCTAGAGCGACTAAACTGGTCAGCATCACAATTGCGTAGCGTTGCCATCGCCTACTCATATCGAACGACGTGCATCAACTCGAGCAACACGCTCCAGACTGCAGTTGGGATCATTACGAGATATCGCCTCCAAAGCCGGCGAGGTTCCGCGAGGAGGCGGTAGAACCATTCGAGGCCGAGTTCCTGCAACCAGATGGGCGCGCGCGTGAGCCGATCGGAATGCATATCGAACGCGGCCCCGACGCCGAGCATCACCGGAACGGCCAAAGAAAGGCGATGCGCGTACATCCAGCGTTCCTGCTTGGGAGTGCTCAGGCCGACCCATAGAACGTCCGGCGCCGCATCTTGCACTCGTGTTGCTACCTCGATCTCTTCCTGATCTGTGAGCGGACGAAAGGGCGGAGTGTAGGTGCCAGCCACGGTGATCCCAAAGCGTTGATTCAGTTTTTGCGCGAGATCTTCGGCAACAGCGGGCGCGCCGCCGTAAAAAAAATGGCGATAGCGCGAACCGGTCTGCTCGCAAAACGCTTGCATCAATTCGGATCCCGTGACGCGACGGCGGATGGGGATATTGTGCCAGCGCGAAAGCCAAACGAGGGGCATGCCGTCTGGAACCACCATACCGGCTTGATTGATCACCTGACGCAAGCTCGGGTCGCGAAGAACTTCGCTGACGCCGTGCATACCGGTAACGGCGACGTAATTCCCTCGCGAACCGCTCGCGATCCACTCCTGAAGTTGCGCGATCACGTCGCGCATCTCCAAAGCGTCCACGCGAACGCCCACGACCTTGTACCAGGGACGTTTGGGAGCCGTTTCCATGGCTGTTGTGGTGGTTGTGCTCATCGTTTAGTTTAGCGCATGCGTGAGAACGTTATTAGTATCGAGCCGGGTGACGGGATGATGAACAACATCAGCTCCGCAGCGCAAAAGCTGAAATCCGCGTGACCGGGAGCAGGAGCGGGTGTTCAAGCCGCCAGGACCTTCTGGAAAATGTCCAGGAGCTCCTGATAACTTCGCTCGCGTGAATATTTTGTTTCCACGATTTCCCTGGCGCGCCGGCCCATGCGGTCGGCGTCGAGCGGATGAGAAAACATGTAGCGGACTTTCTCCGCGATTTCGCCGGCGTTACCGGCCGTGAACAGCAGCCCTGTTTCGCCTTCTGAGATGATAGAGGGAAGTCCGCCCATGCGGGAGGCGAGAATTGATTTTCCCGCAGCAAAACATTCCAGCGCGACGACCGGGAAATTTTCATGCCATTCCGAAGGAATCACAGTGAAAAGCGCGCCGCTGAGGAAGCGCATCTTTTCGGCGCCCTCGAGGAATCCAACCAATTCGACGTTGTCGAGTTTCTTGTCGCGAATGGATTGCTTCAGTTCGGCTTCCAGCGGTCCAGAACCCGCAATTTTCAATCGAGCCGGCGCGGCCTGTTCGAAGGCTTGCAGCAGCGTCCGCAATCCCTTCTCGGGCGATAAACGCCCGAAGTAAGCGGCGTACTGTCGCGCGTCCGGGGCTAGGCCGGGAATCACGGGCAAAGCATCGATCGAGTTAGGGCGGACGAACAGTTTGTCACCTGGCACGCCGGCTTCCAAGAACTTGTTGCGGTAGAATTCGTTGAGGCAAATGAATGCAGAGATTTTATCCAACATATTTGCGAAGCGATTAACACCAAGCGTGAGAGCATAAAGCCCGCTGACCAAATAACTATCTCGGTAGCAGCGATGCACGACACCGTGCAAGTAATTGCCGTTCTTGCAGCGTTCGCAGCATTGCCCTTCGGTATAGAACAAACCATTCGCGCATAGCGGCCGAAAATCGTGCACGCACTGGATCACCGGGATGCCCATGCCATGCAGCACGTGATAGATAGACGGCGAAATCAGCGGATAAATATTGTGGATGTAAGCCAGATCGGGCCGATTCCCCGAAACCAAAGAACGAAGATCGCGCGCGGTTCTCCGCGAATATACGGTATCGGGCACGAAGCGAACCTTGTCGGCGACACCGAAATCCTTGATCTCATCATTCCTACGCGAATAAAAAATCACTTGATGGCCGCGGCGCTCGAGCATTTCACGTTCGGAGAGCGCCACCGAATCCTGTCCGCCGAATTGCTGAAAAAAAGTATGAGCCAGCAAGATTTTCAAACTGACATCCTCGCTTCCTTTGTTCCGTAGTCTTTGTGGTACTCGCCGAAGAATACGGGAACGAGGGTCGAGCAGCGCGCTTTATGGAATCGGAATGGCATGAATGCGCGCGAGAGGAGTGCGCATTGTACCGAGATTCCCGATGTCATCCTAGCGCTATTCGCAGTGATGCTGAGGGTGCGAAGTGGCTCGTCGCCGACTGCCGAATCGGTCTGGCGGTCTGTACCAGCGGAGCGAGCGGGTTCGCCCCGACCGGCTTGTCTTTTCAGCGTTATGACTCTGCCGACGACGCGACAAGGATTGCGATCATTCCTGTAAAGCCGACACGGAATATCCGGGGTGGAAGCGGGCCTCCATCAGGTGTCCTGTTGACGAATATCCTGCGACGTATCACCGAACTTTAATCGCCGCCGAACAAACTCGGCATAGCAGAGGAGCGCCAGGAACGGCAGGCCGGGATAGATCGTCGTGAAATCGCTGACGGTAAAGCGAATGGACAATAATGCGAGAACGACCATACATTCCGCCGCAAAACGCGCCTCGCTGGCATTTAGCCGCGGGCTACGGTAGCCCTTGTAGAGATACCACCACACACCAAAGAGCGCGAGAAGGATGAAGAGAAGCCCGAATATTCCGGTATCAACAAGCGGCTCCATGATGTTGCTATGGAGATCGGAAGGCATGGGTTGACTCGGGCCGGTAATCTCCGCAGGAAGGATCAAAAAGCGACCGCCTGCAAAACCGCCCCATCCGGTGAACGGCCGCTCCAGGAATTTCTGCCAGGCGAATCGCCAGAATTCCACGCGTCCACTGAGTCCTTCGAGTTCCTTCGCGTGCTGTCCGCGCGCCAAGTACAACATGATGTTCTTTCCGGCGCCAGATAACAGCGCGAGCACAGCCCCGGATGCTAAGAACAAAAGTTCCGGCAACAAGATGCCGCGTAAAGAAAAGCAATACCAATATGCCGACAAAAAGCCGAACGTCGCGGACCTGCAATCGGCGAGGATCATTGTCACGATGCCAAACCCCGCAAGCGCCACGTACCAACTGCGATACGTTTTCTCCCCGACCGGCATCATGAGACGACTAATGGCAACCAACGCCAGGATTGCCCCCATCGTTCCGACGCCATTGGCCGCTAACACCGGGAACACTCCGTTGAGCTGAGGAATCAGAAACAGCCCCCCCGCCCCCACGTTGAATGCGTCGGCAGGGTCGATCACTGCTCCAACCCACGCAGTCACCAACAAGAAGGTGAGTAGTGCGTAGATCAATTCAGGACGGATTCGTACTCTTCAACACGCGAGGCGTAAACCACGATGGAGGAATACAACGCCAGCATAACGGCGTATTCGAGAGATTTATATAGCGTCCAGGAAGGCTTGACCGACCAGAAGGCAGAAACCAGAGAAATCAGCGTAAACACCATCAGCAAACCCAAGAGACCGCGAAATTGCGAGCGCAACCATGGGCTTTTTCCTGTGAACAGACGAGCCAGAAGCAGCACGCCGATCACGCCGACGAGGATAACTTTTACCATCGCCGCGGCGTCAAGCAGATTGGGTTAAAGAATTTCCTGCACTTCGCGCAGCCGGAATGTGAGCCCGCTGACGAACGAAATCAAAATCAGCCAATGCCACCAGGTAAAGGATTTCGCGCTCAGCGGCGTTATCCATTAAAGCGCGAGCAGCGAACGGAACTACGTACACGAGCACGAACGGCACGGCGAAAACCAGGAGAATCATCAAATTGCTGCGAAACGGGGCCATGGCGTACAGAGCTATCACGCTGAGCAGCGCGAAGCCTGTCAGTTCCCATAACCCAGCGCATCTTAGTCATGTTCATTTGCTCCTAAAGGGTGCCCCGCGGTAGGCGGGCACCTAGGCTTCGTTCGCGTGGCGTTGTAAGTCGCCGGCGCGCGGCACGATCAGCGGACTCCTGGCGAGCACGTGATCATAGAAACGACGAATTTCCTGCGCTTTGCGCGCCCAATTGAATTCATCGGCGACCCGGGCGCGGCCGGCGCGCCCGTACTGGAGGCGTAGTTCGAGATTGCGCGCCAGACTTTCGAGAGCGACGGCGATGGCGTCCACCGCCTGTGAGGGCGAGACGGCGGGAATCTTTACGCCGTTCCCTTCGTCAACTTGTAAAGCCAGGCCGCCGGCATCCAGGCAAATGACCGCGCGCCCGGCAGCCATTGCTTCGATGCTGGCCCAACCGCTGGAATCATGAAGAGAAGGTTGGACCATGACGTCGCATGCGGCGATCTTTTGCAGCGCTTCTGCGCGCGGCAACTCTCCGCAAAAGTGAACGTGCTCTGCGACAGACAAGTCGCACGCTAGCTTTTCCAGCCGCTGCCGCTCTGGCCCGTCACCGATCAGCCAATATTCGCTTTCCGGATTTGTGTGATGGAAGCGAGCAAAAGCCGCGATTCCCAGGTGGAATCCCTTCCAGTGCAGCAGTCTGCCAGTGCTGAAAACGCGGAAGGGACCGGAAGTGCGTACTGGGATCTGCGCGAGCATTCGGATTTCTTCATCGCCGATTGCCGCAAGAGACAGCACACCGGTATGCGCACAACCCAGGGCACGCAACTGCTTCTCGGTTTCGGGGGTGGTGGCGAGCGCGAATGCCGCGCGGCGCGCAGTAGCACGCACGAATGGGTCACACTGGCCCCTCCAACTGCTCAAATCTCGCAGGATCTCGTACACCTTTCCGCGGCTGCTGAATGAATTCCAGAACGAGCCTGGGGTGGACTCTGCCCCACCAACAGGCCCCCACACAAATGGGGGGGGCAGAAACGCCATGAAACTTGGGAACCAACAGCTCGCGAACGTGGCGTGATGGACCAGTTGAAACGAAACGTCTCGATGCAGGTTCCTGGCAACAAAATACGCGCCGACCTGCCAGAGATAGTAGTACGCGTGGACGCCCCGCGAGCGTCTCTTCCAGAAAGACATCCAGCGCGGAAGGTCGTAGTAAACGAATTGCACATGCGGTAGCGGGTGTTCGGCTACAGCAGCTTCAATCGAACTGCGATTATTAGCGCGGGTGAGCACCCACACTTCGGCGAATTGCGAGAGCTGCCGGGCCCAGTTCCAGCCCACGCCCGGCTCGGAACCTTTGACCGGTTCACAGGCGTACGCAGAGAGGAGAACGCGCGGACGAAGGCCGTCGTGTTGAGCTAGCTCGCTCATGTGTCACACGAAGCGTTTTGGCGCTCAGATGCCAACGCTTCCTCCTCGAGCCGCGAACGAGGCCCCGTTCGGGAGATTGCCGGACAACGCGCGGAGTTGCTCGCGAAGTTGCGCCTCGCGAAATGAAACAGCAAATGACTGCGATGCCTCTTCCGCAAGGTGCAAGGCCGAGGAGACCAGATACAATACGTAGAGCGCGCGTTTCTGATTCGTGAAATCCGCGAGACCCTCGGGGCCATCGCCTTGCTGCAGCAAGGATTTCGTTTGCGCCAGGAAATGAAAAGTATCCCAGAGAATCGGGGCTTCCCAGGAAGCCATTTCCCAATCTACGAGGCAGAGCATGGCTTCGCGAATGCGCGTATTCCAGGGGGTGAAATCTCCGTGACTCAATCCGCAGCGCACATTCGTTTCGGAAAGCTCCTGGGCGGCGGCGCGCAACGCTTCCTCGGCGAGCAGATCCCACTTCGGCCCCAGCTTTTTTCCGGCAGCGTGAATCTTTTCCGAGGTTTCGCGGACGAGCCACATACCGGGTTTCACGTCGGAGTGCGCTGAATGCATTTCGTTGAGGGCTTGCTGGTGGTAGACCGTCAGGCGCGACGGGCCCGGATCGCCCATGATCGGCGACTGGAAAAGGAGATGGCCCGTGCCCCATTTCGATGCGTAAAGGACAGCCGGAACGCGGGCGCGCAGGCGGGGATCGGCGTTGAGCTTTTCCAGTGTTGCGGCTTCAGCGCGAATTCTAGCATTGGCTTTTTCAGTGAGAGGTAGCTTGATGTAACCGAGTATTTCTCCATTGCGGCGCATGACCTGCACGGTGAGTTTGCGGCTGGAGACAGCGGTGCCGAGCGAGAGGGAAAACTGGGGACGCGGTTCGCCGGTAACATCTTCGACCAATTTTTCGATTGGAAATCTCTGTTGTGATGCGACCCACAGAGAATTTCCTGTCCAGCCCGGGCCAACCCATCGCGGCCATGCGCGACGCGAATGATTTATAGACCGTAGCTCGGATCGAGAACGACGGATACATTTCCAAGCCGTTGACGATCTGGCAGTCCTCATTGCGAGGAACGAGCCAGCGCGTGCGTTCGCGCGAAGGCAGCAAGGCAAAGCGGTGAGAGAAACGAAATCCGCCGGCAGAAAGTGAGCGGGAAATATCCGAGGAGCTATCCGCTATTACAATACCGGAGGAGGCGGAGTGTTTTGGCACCTGGTGCGAGAAGACCAGCGAATCGGGCGAGCCTCCACCAAAGAGCACGCCCAACGCGTGCTTGACGATCTCGGTGTATTGGTTTGTCTCGATCAAGACGCCTTTATCCGCGGACGTCGGTCAATGCGGGCTCGCGAAGCCACTCCTCGTCTCTGCGCTCGAACCGATTGTGCAAGAAACTGACGACGGCTGCGGTGGCGTCCGCAACGCTGTGGGCGACGTCGCGATCGGTCAAAACGGTTTTTTTCACTCTCATGCCAACGGTGAGATCGCGATACGCGACGCGCTGCCGATGCAACTCCGGTACCGATAATTCGCCCTTGCGGGCGTACATCACATGCTCATCGGCATCGAGCACCAGCGTGATATCAGGACGGGGCACCAATCGCGCCAAGAACTGCGCGAACCACGCGGGACCTCCGAAACGGGCGCGTTTGGGATCCACGATCACATCGTAAAAATAGCGGTCGAAGACCACCAGGGTGCCGCGCGTGAGCAAATGGCGAATGCGCAGCGCATAGCCGATCCAATAGTCGAGAACAAAACCCATCAGATACACGCCGGAAACAATCGCGCCCCGAGGAAGCGCCGCGTGGGGATCGGTAACCGGAGGAGTGGATTTTCGCGGGAGAAGAAGGTGAGGGCGCCAATGGTAAAACACCACTCGGCGAAAGCCGCGGCGAATTTCCGTGCTCATCCCGTTAATAACAGTGTCCTTGCCGGAGCCATCGGGCCCGAGTACGGCAATAAGAAGGCCGGTGGGGTAGAGCCAGCGGCGCGCGAGCCTGTTGGCCTGTTGCAACGCGTGAGCGGCAAAACGCAGCGGATGGCGGAGCGCGGCGGTGAGCCAGGGAAGATTGCGCGCTCGTCCCAGCGTGCCAGGAAGTGAGCCTTCGAGACAGGCGGAGATTACCCGACGATTCCATTCCCCCAAAAATATTCTGCCGGCGATCGCTTCCGCTTCGGGCCGTCCTAGAGTTTCCACCAGGAATTTCAGGCGTTGAGCCTGGGTTTCGGATATTTTTCCTTTCCAGGTTTTTTTGGCCAGGAGGTACGCGAACTGATGGGGACGCGACGGGATCCACATATCTCCGTAGCGTTCGCGATGCGCGATGAGTTCCTCGACGGATAGGACCGCAAGTCCACTGCGCCAGTGCTCGAAAATGAAATCCAGCGGTACGGAACGCAGAGAGAGGCCATCGAACCAGCAGAAGACGAAATAGAACGCGTCGACTGAGTAGTTGAAGCATTGGGTGAGCAGGTAGCCAGCTTCCTGCAGCCGCCGAAATACAATCGGGAGCTTGATCCGGTCCTGCGGATGAATGGCCACATCCAAATCACTCGGCAATTCGAAGGGCAGCGACTCCCACGAATGCAGCACGCAATAGCGCACGCCATGTTCGTTCAGCAGGCGGAAAAGCGCGCGCAAAAAGTCAGCCGTATCCGAAGCTTCCGGGGACATAGGCGGGAGCGCACTGCCTTTATCCATTTCGAGCGATGGATTCAACATATGTCCGGAACTGCAGGCTAATGACGGAACAGCAGGCTGGGCTGCAAAATCATGCTCGATCACGCCGCTCCTGTGCCGCGCATCACAGCAGGTATGGTTCTGGCGAGGATTTTAAGGTCGAGCCAAATGGACCACTGCTCGATATATTGCATATCCAGCTCCATCCATTGCTGGAAGGAAATGGAGCTGCGTCCGTTCACTTGCCACAAGCAGGTGATGCCGGGGCGCACGCTGAAACGGCGGCGCTGCCAGTCTTCGCTGAAGCCTTCGTAATCGCGCACGGCCATGGGCCGGGGACCGACCAAGCTCATATCGCCCTTCAAGACATTGAACAGCTGCGGCAGTTCGTCAATGCTGGTGCGACGGAGAAGTTTGCCAACCGGGCTGAGGCGCGGATCATTTTTGATTTTGAAAACGGGGCCGCTGACTTCGTTGAGATGCTCTATCTGGGCCATCATCTGCTCGGCATTCGGGATCATGGTGCGAAACTTATAAGTGAGAAACCGTCTCTTGTTGAATCCGACTCTTTCCTGGGAAAAGAAGACGGGGCCTGGCGAGGAAAGCTTCACGAGCAGGGCGGCGACAATGAACACCGGAGCCAGCAAAATCAGGAGCACGAATGAAATCACGATATCTAGGATACGCTTGAGGACCATGGGCAACGCTTCGTATTCGCTGCCGTAGGGAGCAATCTGAAGGCTGCCGTCGAAATCCTCGGTGCGCGTGCGGGAAAAGTTGAGATTGAAGATGTCGGTATCAAAGCGAATCAGGATGCCGTGCAGATCGCAAAGCGCGGCGACTTGCGCGGCGTGCTCGTAAAAAGAGCGCAGCGGGAGATAGGTGGCGACTTCATCCACAACGTTGCGGCGCAGAAATTCCGCAAGGCCTGCGAAATCGCAGCAAACGGGGTAGCCCGCGTCACGCACGACGGTGGCGCCACTCCATTCGTCGTCCACAAATCCCAAAATTCGATAGCCTAGGTCAGGACGCGATTCGATACGCCGCGCGAATTCAATCGCTCTCGCGTTGGTTCCCAGAATCAACATGAAGCGCACGTTTTTGCCGTGGCGGCGAGCCCTGGACAAAAAGTATCGAATGATGAGGCGCACGGAAAGGATGCTGCCGGAGCTGAACATCCAGAAAAGCCCGATGAACGCGGGCGTCACGGTATTCTTGCTGAATAGCGCGCCTGCCACCATCAGGCACGCGCTGGCCATGCCGGTGGCCTTGAACGTATCCACTGCTTCGGAGCGGCGAGTGGACATGCGCCGGGACTGATACAAGCCGCAGAGCAAAAGTATGGAGTGCCAGATGAGGAGGACCAACGCAAAGAGGACAAAATTTCCGATCTTGATTCTGAGACTCAGGAATTGAGTGAACGTGAGCGTGCCATGATGTGACACAATCAGCATTGTAGTAAGCCCCAGGGACATCACCAGCAGTCCCAGGTCCAGCAACTTCATCGCATCTCTTAGAAGCCGCCGCGTAGAATGATTCACTCGAATGGACCCCGTATCAATTGTGATAGCAATTTAAAATCCTCTGGCGCGGACGTAGCTCCGCCATCAGAGTCACATTTGAATCTGCACTGCACTTAGCACCAGGACTGCTTCCGGTCTACTGAGCCCAGCGATTGCGGTTACGGCTTCGTGACCGCCACTCCGAAGGGGCCGGACCTTCCGTTGGAGTGAGAGCTTAAGCAGTGCGAGCTCCTGTAAGGACTCATTTGCTACAGCCGGTGATACACGGACTCTGGGATGGGATAGTCCCGCTTGTTCAAAACCGCGCCCAGAATCTGAACGTTGCTGGCGCGCAGGTTCTCCATTACCTTGATCGCTGATTCGCGGCGAGTGGAATTCGCTTCCAGGACAAAAACCATTCCGTCCGAGAGGCGCCCCAAAGAAACCGCGTCGGCGTACTGGCTGAGCGCCGGCGTGTCAATCAGGACGAAGTCGAATTCCTTCCGCATCTCCGCGAGACGTGTCTTCAGACGGTCGGAATTCAGCAGGTTGGCGGAGTCCGAGGCCAGCGAGCCGCAGGAAAGCAACCAGAGGTTGCGGGTGCCGGTCGGTTTGGCGAAACTCATGATGGGCCCGTCCTGGAGCAAGGAATCGGTGAGACCGTGGTGATTGGTCATGCCGAAATATTCGGGCAGCGAAGGAGAGCGCAGGTTGGCATCAACGATGCAGACTTTGCCCGGGACATTCGCGGCAAGCACCTGCGCGCTACGCGCGCAGACCCGGCTGCAACCATTGCCGTGATCGATGCCCGCGAAAATTACGGTGCGCGGCACTTCGCCCGCCTGCAGCAAGAAGACGCGCTGCACGAGCTTCAGGGTTTCTTCCTGGGCGAGTTCGTCCAGATTCAGCCCCGCGCCGTTGCCGTGGCCATTGCGATGGCCATTGCCGTTTGCGTGCGACACGGACAACGGCTTTTGTGGAATCTGGCTCGGAGTCGGAGTCATAACCGGACCGCGTCCCGTCTGTTGCATCAATTCAAAGTTTTTGCTCATTGTTTTCCTGCCTCTGCGGGTGCAGCATTCGAAGCCTGCTCGGCCGCGCGCTGCCCGTCTGTAGATAGTGTTGCCGTTGCTGGTATGCGAATCTTCTGACCCGTCCGAATGCGGTCGGGATCGTTCAACCACGGGTTCAGTCCCCTTAGTTCTTCCAGGACCTTGCCGTCGTACTTGCCGTATTTGTCCACACTAATTTGATAGATGGTTTGACCTGGCTTCACCCGCACGTCCTCGGAAGCTTGTGTTGCGATGTGGCTGGCTTCGTCGGCGGGCATGAGTGAAACGTTTGAAACGACAACCGGAGCCGGAGCTGAGGCCGGATCTGGAGCCGGCGCCGGTGGCGCAGCGGCCGAGACCGTTGCGACTTCCGCCGGAGAAGCCGCGGAGTGCGATGCGCCGCGGCCCACGCTGAAGAGGAACAAGCCCACAGCCAGCAAAACGAAACCGGACATGGCGACTTTGGGGATCCATCCAGCGATGATTGACTGCTTTTGCGTAGCGGAAGACAAGCTGAGCGGCACGCGTTCCGGTTTCTTCTCTGACTTCTCTGATTTCCGCGCCACAACCTTGCTCTCGCACAACGGTTCCAGATCCAGATCTGCAATCACGTCGCGCACAACATCGCGGTCAATCGCTTTGCGTTTCAGGGCGCAGGCCAGCGACATTGCGTTGAAGCACAGATTATTGATATTGCGCGGAATGCCTTCGCTGTGATCGGCGATCAACTTGCGCGCGCCGACGGTGAAGAACGCGGGTTTATCGCATCCCGCGATCCACAAGCGATGATCAATGTAAGCATTCACTTCCTGATGCGTGAACGGCTCGATGCGGATGACCATGGAAACGCGCTGGCGAAGCTGTGCCATCGAGGGACTAGCCAAGCGGTCAGCGAGCTGCGGCTGGCCAGCCAGCACGATCTGCATCAATTTCATCCAGGGAGTCTCGAAATTGGAGAGCAACCGGATCGACTCCAGGACTTTCTCCTCCAAGTTCTGGGCCTCGTCAATTACCAGAACGAAGCGGCGGCCCGCGCGCATTTCTTCGGTGAGCAGCTTGTTCAAGGCTTCATGCATGGCCGGCAAATCCATCCCGGCGACATCAATGCCGAGATCGATGAGCAGGTGGCGAATGAACTCGCGCGAATCGCAGTCGGTGCGGAAGACGAAAGCGGTACGCGCTTTGTCACGGAGATAAGAGAGGTAATGGTAGAGCAAGGAAGTCTTGCCCATTCCCGGCTTGGCGATCAATGCCAGGAATCCTCGATTGCATTCCGTGCCATAAACAAGCGAAGCCAGCGCTTCCCGGTGCTTCGGTCCGAGGTACAGGAACCTGGAGTCCGGGGTCACGCCGAACGGCTGCTCCGCGAGTTTATAGAAATCGAGAACCATGCTCACTCGCCTAGGCCGCCTGCCGCGGAATGGATGCGAGCACCGGAACGCGCAGAACGCCGTCCACATCCGACGGAGTTTGGAACGACGGGTCAAAGTACTCGGCAATAAACGCCAGGCTGAGGCTCACGAAAACGGAGAACAGAAGCCCCAAGATGAAAATCATGAAGGGACTGTGAGCAGGCAGAACCGGAACGACCGGCGGCACGGCCACGGATACGTTGGCGACGTGGCTGCGGTCCATCGCGTCGGAACTGCGTTCCTGTTCACGCTTGGCGAGATAGAGCAAATAACTGTCTTCGTTCGCTTTCGCTTCGCGCAGGAGATCCTGCTGCTTGATGGCTTTCTGATCGAGCGAGACGGTTTGGGTTGTCAAATCGTGAATTGATTGACCCAAGGCTGCGGCGCTGGCTTGCTGAGTGGCTAGATCGGCTTTGGTCTTGGCCAAATCCTGGCGCAGCAGTTCGTAAGTAGTGTCCTGGTCCGTGGTGTGGCTCATGATGTGGTTGCGTTGGGCATCGGCGATAGCAGCCTTGGCTTCCGCCACTTCTTCGTCCGCTTCTTTGACCAACGGATAGTCGGGACTATATTTCATAACGAGTTGGCTGCGCTTCATCTGGGCCGTCAAGAGCGCGGAATTAAGCTGTTGTAGCAGCGTTCCGGCATCCTGGTCGGTGTCAATCGTCTCTCTGCGAGCCGGCATGGACTTGAGCTGGTCCTCCACTTCCAGGATGCGATGTTGATCGGCCGCGGCGGCTGCCTTGGCGGCATTGAGAAGGCCTTGAGTATTCACCAACTGTGTGGCTACCAGCGTCCGCTCGACATCGGGCGCAACGACGCCTTCTGATGCTCCAAAATCCTTGAGTTGTTGTTCGGAGCTCATCAGCGCGGTGTGATACTTTTCGACTTCGCTTGCGAATACAGTGGACGAGCCGGTGGGACGGTGAGTCTCAACGTGTTTTTGCATGTACAGAACGCTGAGGTTGCTCAGAACGCAGGCGGGAACTTCCGGTGCTCCCACGCGGCCGTACGTGACGTCAATCACGTCGGCTTGCTTCAGCACTTCCACATTGAGCTTCTTCGCGAGAATTGCCGCCTGCTTTTGAACTTTTATGGCGTTGCGCCGGGCTGGATCGCTGGGGAGAAGAATGTCCGTGACGCTGGATTTCTTCTCGAGGCCGCAGTTCACCACCACCTGACGAAGGATGTCCGGTGCCTGCAGGAGCGCCATTTCCGAGTTCATCACGTCGGCCGTGATGGCCTGATTGCTTTGCACCGCCGCGCTGGGAGCGGAGCTCACCTGAGGATCGGTGCGGTCTTGCGCCACGAATATCTGCATCTCCGATTCGTAGTAACGCGCGGCCCAGAAGACGGAGAACAAAATGGTGCCGATGAGCAGCCCGCAAAATGACGTGGCGATCAAGCGGCGGCGACGAAAGCCCACTGAGGCCCAATCACGCAAAGTTGCGTAACGGCTGGTTTCCATTTGGCGCAAACGATTATCACGTTCGATCATGGTCAGGCTCCCCTTCTCATGCAAAAGTTCTTAAGCAGATTTCGCTGCTTCGCATCCATCCCAAACAAATTCAGCTGCAAGCCGCTTTCGGCCTAGAACCAGGCCGGCGCGGGGGTAGCGTACAAGCCGATTGTGTAAGGAACGTATTTCCTAAAGTTGGTGATGGCTTTTTCGGGAATGAAGATCATGTCGCCCGGCCTCACTTCGGCATCTTCATTGACGTTCTTGCCGTTGAGGAAGTCGTGCAGGTTGTATTTCTTCACTTCCATCCATCCGGGAGAAACGCGGTGGTAGATCAAGAGCTGGGTCTTTGCCGTGGGTAATAGGCCGCCGGAAATCGCGATGGCTTCCGAGACGGTGGTGTCGTAGCGCAAGTCGTATTGACCAGGCTTGGCCACTTGGCCGGTGACCACGAAGAAGGGTTTCTGAAAATCCTTCAGATCCACATTGATGATGGGATCGTGGAGAACCTTCGCGTAAGCCTTCGTCAGTGCTTCGGTAACTTCCGGCACGGTCATGCCCTGGATGAACAGACTGCCGACATTGACCAGCGTGATGTAGCCGTCCGGCTGAACCGTGACGGTCTGGTTCAGCTCCGGCGAAATGGGAAATGAGATATTGAGGACGTCATCTCTCATCACCTGATACCGCGGATTGCGCTGTTGCAGCGCGGGCCGGTCGTCGTCAGGACGAGTAGTAGCGGCACCAGACGCCGATACCGCGGCGGCCGTAACGGTGTTGTTCTGTTGACCCCACAGGCTCAAAGGAGCCGCTGTAAGAAGAATCGCCAAGCTCAATGCTTTGATGGTAGCCATTCGTTTTCCTCACCAGTCTTCGTCAACAACTCAAGCTGTTCGGACACCAATACAAATCTACATGGGCGGGTACTACCCAGTTCGCAAGTCACATGCCATATTGGGAAAAATCTAAGTCCTTATTAATCATTCAGATCGCAAAGACCCCCGAAATTTGAGGGATCAGGATTTCCACAATTAGTACAACAATTTTCACCTTCTCGTCATTCGCGATTAACCCGGCAGTAATGGTACGAGTCGAGCACTTCGAACTTGATTGCGTTCAGCCAATTGCGTCGAGTAAAACTCGGAGGAATCGTCTCAATCCGAGACGCTTTCTCTGCACGATCGGCGCAAAGCGCCAAACATCCTCGTTGCCCCCAATTTCGATCCGAATCGCTGACTACCTACACCCGTGCGCTGACCGTGGTCTGCCATCAGGTAAAAATGCGGAGACCCCTAGTTAAGAGCTGCATTCGCAGCTGTTGATTGCGAAGCTGCGGCCTGCGTTGCGCTCTGGCCAAAAGACTTCGGCGCTCTACCCCTGCTACGCGACCTTATTAATGGCGGAATAATACAGGATGAAACTTCTCTTACTTCATCGAATGTTTGAGGCAAAGGTATCGAAAAATCGGATGCGGCCGGAGAAGTGGAGTGTGCCACGGGTGATCACTCGGGAGTAAATCTTCGGCGCTGCCAGTAGCGGCGTTGAATCTTTGTCTTGTGGCCTGGGTAGCACTAGTCCGCGTGGGCGCTTTTGTGAATTTCAGTTTACACGCCTCGTGGCGAGCGATAATGGTCGAACTTGCCGCTTACTTCCCCACTGGCACGCGCAACTTATCAGTCGCGAACGCAACTGGCCCGGCATAGGACGCACGAATCGATTTGCGCACCGCGTCTTCCTGGCTCTCGACGTCGGGCGCGGTATGGCTCAGCAGCAAACTCTTCACTCCGCCTTGGTGCGCGGCTTCGCCAATTTTCTTTGGTGGAGTATGCAGGTCGTAAAGCTGCGAAGGCGAATTCGGAGGGTCCAGCACAGCGCAATTGAAAATCAGCAAGTCGGCATTCTTCGCCAATTGCTCCAGGTTGGGCAGCGCGGACGCGTCCATGTCTCCAGAAAAAACCAGCACGTGGTCCTTATACGAAATGCGGTAGGCCACCGAGGGACAATCGCCGTGATGTGTGGCAATTTCTTCGATGAGCAAACCATCTTTATCCACAATTCTAGTGCTTGGGGAATCCAGGCTGATCGCTAAATCGTGAACCGCGAAGGTTTCGTCGGCGCCAAACGTCTTTTGATACTCGAACGCGCCGCCTTTACTCACCAGCAAATCCACGAATCGCGAGGTCTTGGGAAATAGTCCGGCGCCGTCCGGGCCAAAAATGTAATAGAAGATTGGTCCATCGGCGCTGAGAGAGCGCGCGTTGAAAAAAGCGGCGAGGTCTCCGCTGTGGTCAATGTGCAAATGCGTCAGCAGCACCGTATCCACGTTATCCAGGTCTAGATTTAATTCCCCGATGCGCAGGAATGCTCCCGGCCCGGCATCCACCAAGATCCGCGCTGTGCCATCGAGCAGGACGATGAAACTGGTGGCTGCCCTGCCGAACGGCCGCGGACCGCCGGAACCGAGCACCAGTACCTCCAACGCAGGCTTTGCCGGAGCACAGCGCACGCTAACGGGGAACAAGAGCAAAACCATGGCGGCTATCCCAAGCGACAGCTTCTGCATGACTTTTTTCTCCCGAAGGACGCAATTTTCGCCGCAAGAGTTCGGATGCATTTCTCCTGAGTCGCCGTCTGATGGTTGATCTTTGCAACCGCACGCGCTGGCGAGCGATGGCGAGGTTTGTGGCCTGGGCGTCAGGCGGCAGCAGAGGTGAGCAGCGCCTCGACTTTGGCGTCCAGATCCTGCGCGACTTTCACGGCTTCCGGGCTGCCGTAGGAATTCAAGAAACTCGCCATTCTATCGTAAGAAAGATGCACTCCGTCCGGTCGCTCGTCGAGCAGGATCGTTACCGGCGCATACGAACCGGCGTCTGGAACGCGCTCGACCATCTTCTTCATGATGAGCGGATTACCGATGACGAGACGGAGAATTTTTGGCGATGCTGTTCCGCTTTCTTTACGCAAGATTTCACCGAGGTCAAAGCGCGCGAACTCCATGAATCCGGAAGGGCCGGTGGCCTTGTTCACGACGCTCTCTACTTCGGGATACGATTTTGCCGCGGAGATATCTTTTCGAAATGCGCCCAGATCCGGCCGGCCGACAGCCGCTTCCAGCCGTAAGACGACTTCTTGAAACGATTGGGAGGAAGTGACGCTAAATCGCTGCGCGCTGATTTGCCTGGTCGCCATTTGACTTGTAGCTCCTGCCAACTGATCTGTGCCACGATCGTAATCTGGTTGCGAATTTTTTCCTGGTTTGCGCGATCAACTCTCCCCGAGAGCCCTGTGAGTCCGACTCTCGTCGTACTCCCTGCGCCAAGTCTCTACGATCTGCTGGGCTTCCGTCAACGACGATTGCCGCGATCTGGCGCTGGTGCGTGGAGATCAAGGCCAGTTCGCGAACGCGAAAAATATTCCTTCCCAGCACGCCCGCTTTTTATTGCAGAAAGACGAGGCCGAGAAAATCATTGCAGATACGAAAACACCGGTCGGCCATTGGTACGACACGGTTCGCGCCTGCAGGGTCTCAGAGAAGGACGCAGAAACGATCCGGGGCGCATTCATCTATCCTGGATTTCCTACGACACAGGTCTGCCTCACTCGAAAGGGCTCTGACCCGTCCATTCGATTTGAAAATTACATCCTCCGGAGGTCGCCCTTACCAAACGCGCAACCTTCGGATCATACCCACACTCCGTGATTGTGGCGTTTCTTATGCGCTCAACCCCACCGTTCACCACGAAAACAGGAACGAGGAACTATTCGCGCGGCTTCACGAGATTGCCGAACCGATCTTTAATTCCGATATCAAGTTGGGCCGGATCGCAGCAAGCGGCAGCTGTGGAGCTATGGTGGATTGGGCATCGAGACGCAGAGCAGCGCCGATTACCTTAGGGTCAACGAACAGCTCGAACGAGCAAAGAAACAGAGCTCCCTTGGCGGACTGAACCGCAACTGCAATCATGACCTGAAGAATCTGTTTAAAGGAGCTGCCATCGTGGCCTGCAGCAAACCGGGTCAGTGGCAGATGCGCTATGTTCATCCCGCCGAAGAACACAAACGTGAGACCACGGCGAAGTTCGAATAGTTCAAGATTGCGAATGCGATTGAACTGGCGACTAGAACTCAGGGAGTCACTACAAAAGTCACTACAGTGGAGCGAGTGCAACGAGGCACAAGGCCACTAGCGTATTGAAAAGATTGGTCGGGGCGTGGAGATTTGAACTCCAGACCTCCCGCGCCCAAGGCAAGCGTACGATCTCAAAGAAGTCCTTCCTTTTCAATCTTTGTTTTGAAAACAAATGAGTTAGAAAAATATTTGGTAGTGGCAGGACGTGCCGAAATATGGCTCCGCATGCATGGAGTCCCCTGAATTTTCACCATAGCGAACGAGAGGCGAAAGCGACACGTATCGTGGGACGCGCATTCCGGTCGAACTGATTGCCGATATGTTGAGCCAAGGAGCGACACCAGAGGAGATTCTCTACGGCTACCCATCTTTTAATATAGTTTCCAGCGAGGGTCCAGCCAAGGCCCCAGAGCATCGGAGTGCGAGATGGACCACGCATTTGGGTTAGATATTCTCCGCGCGCTCGGGCTTGGTGATGCCTCGGCAGCAACAAAAACTTTGCCGTAACGTGATCGCCACTTCTACGTCCGTTTCCGTCAGTCGCTCGCGGAGCTGATTTCCTTGGAGGTGATCCCGTACTTGAAGCTGTCAGGGTCAAGGCTGTCGAGCCGGCCGTCGGCAGTTTCCGCCTGCGGATACATCAGGAAGCCGACCGGTGCGCCGTTCGATCCGGGCAGAGCGACGTCATGTGCGAAGTTATACGCCATCCAGTTCATTTCCCACGACCCGAATAGCCGCGCCCGGGCGCTCTTCACCATATCGTCATCGAGAGGACGATCCCCGGGTGGTTCTTCGAGCACGACTTTGCGCACATCGGCTGGATCAACCGGCACCCAGCCAAAGTCGGTGAGGTAAACTTCGGCGCGGCAGTGTTGCGATTTTGTCACGGTCTCGGACGAAGCGCCCAGGCTCTTGTATCCCAATTCTGATTTGCCGACGCGGATGCCGTACACATCGCGCGCCGGAAGACCGGCAGCACGCGCGAGGCCCACGTAGAGCGCATTCAGATCCGCGCACTTGCCGCTGAGATCCCGAGACTCCAGCATGAAACGAATGTCGCCGACGCCGCAGCCGCGTGTTTTTGGATTGCGAAAAGTGTTGTCAACGATCCATTCGTAAATGGCGCGTGCTTTTTCGACGTCCGTTTTCGCGCCGGCGGTGATTTCTGTCGCAGTGGTTTTGCACGACGCCATCGGTAGGCAGGAGTTTCGTCGGCTGCAAGAAATGTTGCAAATCCGCGCGATCCATTTTCGGCGCATTACCCGGCGCGGAGAGATCCACAACGTAGTACTTGGTCGTGATCCGAGAGGTGAAGGTGAGGACTGGCTTGACGCCAGATGGATATTCTGCGGCGATGATGCCGAGCGAGTCAGGCTTGGTTTCGATCATTTTCGCTGTGCCGCCGCTCTCCGGCTGGAACGTAGCGGAGAGCGTTTTCTGAAAGGGAGATTCGCTGATCAGCGGCGCGGGGAGCCAAATGCGCGTGGCACCGGAAGGTTTGAGGACTTCGGCGCGGGTGGTGACTTCGAACGTGCGCCACTGGTCATTCGTGAGGTCATGCGTGGAGTCGTTCGTAAAAATTCGCCCCGGTTTCGCGAACGCGAGGCTTGCTGAAAAAATTCCTGTGCATCGCAGAAAATCGCGTCGCTTCATATCTCACCCTTTGAATCGGTAATTCTGCTCTTACCCGCTGGCCGAAGGATAGCGTACACTCGACTCGCTCGGCAGGCAACGTGCGAGGCGGATCCTTGAATTCTGAGATCGGATTACGGGATGCTTTGCGGTTCCAAGACGCCGAAAAATACGCGGCTTATTTGAAGATGCCGGCGGGCAGGCTGCGCTCCGAGCTGGCATGGGAGAACTTGCGACGTTTCCTGCCGCGCGATGCAGCGAAACACCGGGCGCTCGATGTGGGCGGCGGCACGGGTTCTGCGAGTGTGCAGCTCGCTGTGCTGGGCCATGAGGTCGTGCTGCTCGACAGTTCGGAACAGATGCTCCAGATTGCACGCCACGATGCGGACGCCTGCAAGGTGACGCGGCGAATTTCCTTTTGCCATGCCGAGACCAAGCAATTGCGTGAACTCTTCGCTGCGGAGTCTTTTGACGTCGTCATTTGCCACAACCTGCTCGAGTATTCTGAGGTTCCCTCCACGACTGTTCGCGATATCGCGCACGTCCTTCGAAAAAATGGCGTGTTTTCTCTGCTGGTGCGCAATCGCGCAGGAGAAGTACTGAAGGACGCCGTTAAATCAGGAGACTGGAAACTTGCAAATGCCAATCTCACCGCGGAAACGCTGGTGGATACCCTCTATGGCAACCGCATGCGCCTATTTGCCCCCGCGGATGTTCGCGAAATGCTTGCGCGCGCCGGATTGGAAATTGTCGCTGAACGTGGCGTCCGAATATTTTTCGACTACTTGGCCCAGCAGAATCCAACGGAAGAAACATACTCGCAAATCTTCGAGTTGGAATCGGCGTTAGGAGGTCGGCAAGAATTCTTCGCGATTGCGCGCTACATCCAGCTGATCGCTCGTCGTTCCCCCGCATCCTCCAACGAGGTAACGGTGTCGTGACGCAGCCAAGCCTTCACTCCGCTTTAGACACTCCTCCAATGGTCCGTCCCACGGCGACAGCAGCATTTGCTCTGGGACTCGGACTAACCAACGAGTGCAACTTGGCCTGTTCATTCTGCTACCGCGACCCGGCGCGGACCGATCGGCTTAGCCTCGAGCAAGTTAGATCTGTGATGGAAAGCCTCCCCGTCCGTTCCGTGAATCTCGGAACGGGCGAGAACGGAATGCACCCGCAATTCCGCGAGATTTTGTCCTACCTTCGCTCTCTACCGGTGAAACTCACCATCACATCGAACGGCCACAGCGCTGCCATGCTCACTGACGACGAGCTCCGTGCCTTTCACGATATCGAGTTCTCCCTGGATTACCCCACCGAAGCCGACCAGGACGCCCAGCGTAGCAGCGGAAATTGGGCCTTGATTCATGCGCAAGCAGCGCGCTGTGTCCAGCTTGGAATCCCCGTCAATTTCATCGCGGTAATGATGAAGTCGAACTACTTGCGACTGGCTGCAGTGGCGCACGCGGTGAAGCGCTACGAGTCGCCGTTGCGCGTCAATGTTTATCAAGCCGTGCGTTCTGACGTCTATGCGTTGAGTTATGACGAGTATTGGCACGGTTTTCGAGCGTTGTTTGCAGAGACCGACGTGATTGCCATCGGCGAGCCCTTGGTTCGCGCCATGGCCGGCCTGCCTCCCAGGACCGGCGGATGCGGAGTGAGCACTGTGCGGATTACGCCCAGAGCCACCACGCAACCATGCGTGTACTGGCCGGGAGCTGGCGAGCCCCTCTCGCTTTTGTGCACGCTGGGCTCGGCAGTTGTGCAGACTTCACCTTTTGTAGACGCGCGCAGCGTGCCGGAGTCTTGCCGCTCGTGCGCGTATCTCGAGAGTTGTTACGGAGGATGTGCTGGTCGGCGGCGACTGCAGAATGCACTGGATCAGCCGGACTTCTATTGTCCCGTCGTCAAGGGACAGGTAGAAAAGTTAGAGATTCGCATGGCTGCCGCGCGCGAACTTCCCAAGATGGAAAGCGCATGCACGACGATCGTGATTGCGCGCGATTAGTTTTTCATTTCGCCACCAGTGAAAGGGCCAGTTGCACCGCAGCACGAGAAAGAAAATTCGACCTACGTAGACGGAGAGAAAATTTATGACCAGCAACTCTAATTCACTACGCAACAACTCCGAAGAAGTTCCGCAGCCGCAAGCCCGCTTCGGGTTGGCGATCATGCGGCTAACGATTGGCGCAATGTTCGTCTGGGTCTTCTTCGAGAATCACGGCAAAGGGCTGTATACGCCGAGCGGCTACGCCGGATTGATCAACTATTATATTCAACATGATAAGGCTCCGGCTGCCTGGAAGGCATTTATGGGTGTAGCTGCGAGTCACGCCGCGATTGCAGCTCCGATGCAAGGGCTGACAGAGATCTCGCTCGGGATTTTGCTAGTCCTGGGCCTGCTCACGCGCCCCGTTGCGTTCGTCGCGTTTCTACTACTCGCGAGCCTGTGGATGTCGGAACTCGGCACGAGCTGGATTTGGGAGCTACTTGTTTCTGTGTTGGCGGCGCTCGCAATTCTGGTGGGATGCGCCGGTCGAACATGGGGCGTCGACGCCGTGCTGGCGCGGCGCTGGCCGTCTTCTCCGTGGTTTTGAGTTGAGCCTAGATCCGGTACGAGTTTCGGTCGTCATTCCCACGCACAACGAAGCGCAGTCCATTGGGCGCGTGTTAGCCGATCTTCCGGCGGAGATCGTCACGGAAGTGTTGGTGGTGGATAGCAATTCGACCGATGGGACTCCCGAGATCGCTGCAAAGATGGGAGCCCGCGTGCTGCGTGAATCTCGTCGCGGATACGGCCGCGCCTGCCTTACCGGTATCGCCAATGTGCAGAATCCAGACATCGTGGTATTTTTGGACGGCGATTACAGCGATCGCCCCTCTGAACTTCCGCTGTTGCTCGCTCCGATCATTGAAGGCCGCGCGGACATCACATTAGGATCGCGCGTCGTGGTGGAACAAAACCACCCAGCTCTTCCTTGGCATCAAGTGTTTGGCAATCGCCTGGCCGCTGCCTTAATACGGCTGCTCTACCGCGCGCAAATCAGTGATCTGGGACCATTCCGCGCAGCGCGATTTGACGCGCTTCGCGCGCTAGACCTGGAACAAGCCACGTATGGGTGGGCGGTTGAGATGATTCTGAAAGGCGCCAGGGCCGGTTTCCGCATTGTAGAGGTTCCCGTGAGCTATTACCCGCGGATTGGAACTTCTAAAATCAGCGGGACGGTGAGGGGCACGATTGGCGCAGGCTGGTACATACTCACGCTGATCGCGCGTTACTATTTCTGGCGGAGACGGCCCGTCCCGCAGCATTCGCCATGAACATCCGCGGAGCCAAGCAGATGCAATCTCCTCCTCACCGAAATGATGCATGCACGTTGGTTATCATGGCCAAAGCGCCGAGGCCGGGCTTGGTCAAAACACGTCTAGCGCAGAGACTTCCAGTGGAAGCGATCACCGAGCTCTATCGCTGCCTTTTGGACGACACGATGACTCTGGCGCGCTCGTTGGACAAAGTGGAGGTTGCGATCATGTGCCCGGCGTCGGATGTGGAAGCGCTGACCCAGTTGACGCACGGCGCGGTGCGCGTGGTCGCGCAAAAAGGGGACGGCCTTGCGGCAGGACTCACGTCAGTGTTTGCGCACTTCACAGCAAGTGGCCCGCAACGCGTCGTGGCCTTTAACAGCGACAGCCCGCATCTGCCGGCTTCGATCCTTTGGAGCGCGTTTGAAAGGCTCGCCGATCACGACGTGGTTGTGGGACCGACAAATGATGGCGGATATTATCTGGTAGGGGCCAAGGCCGCTCATCGAACACTTTTCGATGGCGACGGCATGGGCACCGAGAGCGCACTGGAGGCGCTGCTGGTGCGCGCTCGCAGACTGCAGCTCTCCGTTGGCTTCACGGATCCCTTTTACGACATTGACGTCGAGGGCGACGTAACTCGGCTTGCCGCGGAGCTGCGGCTCGTGCCCGCTAGGGCGCCGCGAACTGCGGTCTGGTTGAAAGAGTGGCGACAAGCGGTGGCACAGCTGCGAGCGGGCACGGAAGACCTGTGAAGCTCACGCCATCCCACAGGGTGTACGGCCTGGCCGCTGTCATGTTTGTGACGCTTGTACCCTGCACCCGAATGCCGGGCGGCGTCGGCTCCACTTCCTATCTCATTACACTGGCTATTGCTGGCATCGCGTACTTGCTCGCCGTGCGTGAGATTTTCGCCACGCAGAGATTCCCGCGCCGCGTCGTCCTGGTTGGGCTGGTGGCGGCTGCGTTGTGGCATGTTCCATTTCTGCTGATGCCGCCGGGATCGGATGACGATGTGCATCGCTACCTCTGGGATGGCCGGGTGCAGCGGGTTGGCTACGACCCTTATATTTTGGTTCCCAGCGACCCTGCGGTCAGCGGATTGCACACACCCGAAACTCGCACACTGAACAACCCGGAAGTGCCGAGCCCATATCCGGCGGGCGCTCAGCTTTTCTTCCGGGCTGTGACCGCGATCCACGAATCAATCTTCGCGTTCAAAGTCGCCTTCGCAGCGTGCGAAGTTGCGATCGCTCTATTGTTGCTCGCCGAACTGCGTCGCCTGGGACAGGGGGAACATTGGGTCCTCGTGTATGCCTGGAATCCTCTGCTGGTCACGTGCGTGGCTCAAAGCGGGCACGTTGACATCCTTGGAGTCTTGCTGTTGTTGCTCTCTGCTGCAGCGCTGCAACGACGCTGGCGAAGCTTTGCCGCCGTCGCATTCGGACTGGCCGTCGCTGTGAAGTTTTTGCCCATCGTGTTGACGCCGCTGTATTGGCGGCGTGTGCGCGTTCGAGATGGATTGTTGGCGGTTTTGATCGTCGGGCTGCTGTACGTGCCCTTTTTGCATCGCGGAGCGGCTCCCACGGGATCGCTCGGTGTGTTCGTGCAGCGGTTTCGCTTCAATGATCCAGTCTTCGCGACGCTGGTGCGCACCGTCAGTCCGCAAGCCGTGGCTGGTTTGGCAGTCCTGCTTGGGCTAGCTATCTCTGTGTGGCTGCGAAGGCGGCACGATGAGTACTCGCCCGAGACATTTGCATGGCCGATGGCCGCATCGTTGCTATGCGCACCCGTCGTGTACCCTTGGTACCTTCTGTGGCTGCTGCCGTTCGTGCGATCCGTCTCGACGGTGCCGCTCGTCATCTGGACCATCAGCATCATCCCGACTTTCTACGTCTGGCATCTGCGCACTTTGGGCGGTCAGTGGTACGTTCCTGACTGGATCATGTTTCTAGAATTTGGATCCATGGCGGCAGCAAGTGTCATCATCGTGTTTCGCAGGTTCACGCGACCCGCGGCAGCAGCGTGATATTCAACTGGCTGAGCGCCCGTTCTTTGCGAGCGCGGTCTGCAAGCTTGTAAGACTTAGCGCGTGTGGCCGCATCAGCGTGCAAGAGGAGGTTCGCCGGCGCTGTGATGTATAATCTGCGGCGAATCTGCTAGGGGGTGCGACTGGCTTGCGCGGGCGATCATTATTTTGCTGAAATTTTTTCCTGTATCCCGAGGCTTCTGCCGATCATCCAACCCCGAATCAGTTCAATTCATAAAGGAGCGAACCTCATGAGGAAAGTGAACCGCGTAACGATGATCGGTCTTCTAGTGTTAGGGGCGATAGTCGTTGTCGCAACTTCCCGAGCACAAAGCCGTCCGCCAATTCTCGGACAGGTTGCCAAAGCCTATGGACTTGATTCGTGGGACAACATCACAGCGATCCGTTACACATGGCATGCACAGTTTCCCGGAGTGGATGTCTCCCGCACCTGGACTTGGGAGCCCAAGACTAACAAGGTTTCCTATGAGGGGAAAGACAAAGACGGTAAGCCGGTGACGGCTACCTACCTGCGTTCTGAGCTAAGCAGCCAGCCTGAGAACGTGCAGAAGGAAATCGATCCGGCCTTCAATAACGACAACTATTGGCTGTTGTTCCCCTTGCATGCTTACTGGGACACTAGCGCCACTGTCACTGATGAAGGAATGAAAAAACTTCCCATAGGCGCCGGCTCAGCGACGCTGGTCCCAGTGAAGTATGGCGGAGGCGGTTACACGCCCGGCGACACATGGGACCTCTACATCGGCAAAGACAACCGCGTCGTGCAATTTGTGTATCACCGCGGCGGGCCTGTCAAGCCAAGCGTCGTGACCGCGACGTGGGCAGCCTACAAAAAGGCTGGTGGTCTGGACATCTCAACGGAGCACCGCGGTACTGCCGATGGCAAGCCGCTCCACCTTTGGATTAGTGACGTGGCCGTGAAGGTGACCGGGTCAGACGCGTGGGTGAACGCGCAATAAACGATGGACGACCAGATAAGCGCCGTCATCGGGCAGAGGCGGGTCCCCCAATTCTCAATGTCCGATTACGACTAACCAGGCACTTGTGCTTGAACGGCCAACGAAGATGTCGGTCTGGATGATTCGGACGCGACTCAAAGGAAACGGTCTTGCGTCACGAATTTCCACGCGTCTCAGATTGAAGACCTTTCGGGCTATAGCTAACCCAATCTCCGTTCCGCTTTTGCAATACGTAATAGCGCGCTGAACCACACAATCCGCCGCACCGGTAGTCCACAAAAACAATCGCGATTGTCTTTTTAGGGTTAAATCCGACCGCAGAAAAGATTAGATAACCGGTGGAGTTGGGAAAGTTTTGCCGGAATCCTTCCCATCCATCACCACGAACGCTCGGTACTGTGCTACGAAACGCTGCCTCAAGTTCTGACGACCCGACAAGCCGATATGGCTTGCGAATAGCAAAGCGATTTTCCAAAAATAGCGATTCCTTATTCGTTTGTTCAAACGCCTTAAATATGCGTTCGAAGTTTCCGAGGAATTCGTCATCCCCATGGAGGGCATCCCGCGGAGAGCCGATGGGCCACTCCTTCGGGGGCAGTTTCTTAAGAATTACAAGAGATTTCGAGTCGTCCCACTGGCCGCCCATCGAAAGCACAGCGGAATATACGCCGTAGGCATCAAGATTCTCATAAGGGGAAGCTGCTTTAATCGGCTGTCGAGCAACGCCCCATACGGAGAGGAGCGATGCTAGAGCGATTACGGCATTAAACGATAGCGGCAGGGAGAGATCTTTCATTCCACCATCACTCTTTAGAGCTCTGGCACAGTTAGATGCAACAGCCGGGCTATCAGTCAATCCTTCTTCACTGACCGCAACTCCTGGTAAACGCTGCCAGCTCAGATGGTCGACGCAACACTTGCTTGAAGTTTACTCGCGGGAGTCTGAAATCCCAGGGTCTTTCTTGGACGTTGATTCAAGCGCAACGCGACCTGGTCGAGCTGCGCTTGAGAGTAGCCAGACAGGTCAGTTCCTCGCGGAAAGTATTGTCGTAATAGCCCGTTCGTGTTTTCGTTCGAGCCGCGCTGCCAAGGACTTTGCGGATCGCAGAAGTAGACCTGCACATCCGTAGCTACCGTAAAGTCCTTGTGTTTGGCCATCTCCAGTCCGCGATCCCACGTCAGCGAGCGCCGCAGAGTAGCGGGGAGTTTACGAATATGCCGACTCAATGCCGTAACCACCACTGCTGTATCCTTGCTGGGCACTTTGATCAGCATGGCAAAGCGTGAATGACGTTCCACTAAAGTCACGATGTGACTGTTCCGTGAACCGCTTAGCAGATCGCCCTCCCAATGACCAGGGACAGCGCGGTCCTCGACTTCAGCGGGTCTTTCCCGAATCGAGATGGCATCTGCGATTTGACCGCGCGAGTCTTTGAAGATACGACAGTGCTGCGAGCGGCGCATGCGCCGCTTGGTTCGCAGGTGATCCAGCAGCTCTTTTTTCAGCACGCCACGCGCTTGAATGAACAAGCTGCGGTAAATGGTTTCGTGAGACACGCGCATCCTCTCATCCTTGGGATACTCGGTCTTCAGCCATCCGGAAATCTGCTCCGGCGACCATTCCAGGATCAGTTTACTCGCAACGACCTCTCGCAACCTCCGGTGCACGGCAAGAAGGCACCGCTTGGGCCGCAAGGCCGACTCCCAGGCTTGGTCATCCGCCTCATGGGCTCGATAGGCGGGACGGCCACCGTGGCGTGTAACCTCCCGGCCCACCGTCGAGGCTGCTCGATCCAGATGTCTAGCTATCTCACGAATCGATGAACCGGATGCGATCCCTCGCGAGATGTCCTCTCGCTCCGACCGCATGAGGGCTAGACGGGAGCGACGGCGCACTGCGGGAGGAATCCCTCCGCGAGGCAACAACAAACAGCGAATCGAGCTAGGTGGCTTGTCAAAGGCGCGCCCAATCGCATGCAGCGTCTCTCCCGCCTTCCATCGCCTCCAGATGTCGCTCTTCTCAATCGCAGACAGCCCAAACCGTTTCCCTGGCTTCATATAAACACCACCTTTAGAAAGCAGACTCATATCAGATGGTGTTGCATCGACCTATTGAGATCACCGCTCTAATCGTACAGTTGAAGTTCTAGTACGGAACTCTTCCGGTATCGCGACGCTTTGAGGAATCTCCGAGAAGCATCTAATATCTGTTGAACAAGTCCGACAAAAACTCTGGAAAGCCAGTAACATGCCGAATGCCGAACGTCCCTATCAATACGCAAATAACTCCCACGACGATGGCTGCCGCGCACGCCGCCCGGTCGGGCATGTATCCCTAGACTATGACACGTGGCGGCGTGAGCATTTTTTTCCATCCCATAATTTGGACGGAAGACCCGCTACCCTCATCGACCTCCCAGCGGTTGAAATCAGGATCGCGAAGAGAGGGAAAGAATGCTTCAAGGAGCGAGTGTATGCCCACATACAGACATACGAGATAAGAAAGAACTCTGAAGAAAAATGTGAGCTTATCCACCGGACAAAATTACCAGGTTTAGTCGTATCGAATCAATTTTTGCTCAAGCCCTAATCGGAAACTGGCCTCATGGTCCGGTTACGCGACTTACCAAGCACTTGAGCCGGAATTTCGGCTATATCTTTCGTTCCAGGTTGAAGGTGATTTGATGGACGGCTGGTTCACCCAAAGCTATACCTTTCCAGCCGAGCCTGCTATCGGGTTCTCCTCGAACAATCGGGCGACCATGGCCGAGTCGAGGTACGCGCGAACGCGTACGATCACTCCATCCCGGAAATACACTACCCAGCAGTAGCGATTGTCGAAACGCATCCCGTTTTTGGCAGTCGCTAGAGAATGAAGCTCGACCGCCGCCTCATCATCATTGACGATCAGATTCTCCACGTGGAGCTGGGCGCCCTGCGGAAGAACCTGCCCCAGTTTGGCGAATGTTCCTTCTATGAAGGCCTCCTTGCTAAGGTAGTGACCGGCAAGCGGGTGTGTCCCCTCTACAATCCAGTCCACATTGTCGGCTACATGTTCGAAGAAGGCAGCGCCGTCGCCGTTTTCAAGTCCCTTGAAGATATTGCGAACGCGATCGGGTGTAATAGCCATCTGGATTTCTCCTTTTTTTGGCGATCTATATTACGGGTTTGTCAGATAATCTCCGGTTATGCGGCCGAAGCAGCTGCTCTGACGCGACCGAGTAGCAGCATTAAGTCCCTAACCTGGATGCTTTCGAGTGACCGCACGGCGTCCTTGATCTCCTCGGACAGTCCCTTGTCAGCGCGGCCAGCGACGAGCCTATCGAACTTCTCGACAGAGTCCATCCATGTGAACGGACGAGAAGCGAGGCCCGGATAGTCCTGAACCTCGTGCCCGATCACTTTCCCGTCTTGTAGCCGGACGGTGATCTTGGCTGGCATTTTCGCGGGATATTCTTCCGTGTATTCATGGTTCGGCCGGACGGAAACCTTTTTCAGTAGTGCCTGTACGTCCGACTTCACGATGCGGTCCGGCTTGAATTGCGCTGGTTGTACGTCGCCATCAAGGAGGGACACCGCAAGCAGGTACGGCAGGCTGTGATCCGCTTGTTCTTTAGTCCGGATGACTTTGTCCGTGCCATAAAGGCCGCCGCCGGCGAAATCGTAGGCGAGTTGGAACACATCGGCCTCAATCGAGACCACCTTGGCGGGGTCGATTTTGTTCTGCTTAACCAGTTCGACCATGCAATAGACAGCCGACTGCGTGTGGATCATGGAGTTGTACTTTTTGATGGTGCTCTCCACAACACCCTCATATCCCTCCTTGTTCCAGTCGATATTGATCTTCATCCTCAGCAGATGGTCGATGCCCATCGGGCCCTCGATTACTTGCAACGGTCCCTCGACGCCGCGTCGAGCCAGGAACAACGTGTTCATAGCGCCGAGCGCAGATTGTGCCGAGGCGAGGCCCTTCCACTGGGACAGAGGCTTGGCCCGAACCACAGCGAAGGACGCATCACTAACCGCTGCCATCGCGATGGCGTGCGCAATCTGCTGCTCGCTTAACCCCATCAGGCGGCCGGCAGCAGCGTTGTGCGAAAAGGCCAGTTGCGAGGTGTGGTCGAAGCCACTGGTCATGAAATCGGCGTGATCGACGAACCGTGACTGAACCGTGTAGCCCAGCGCCACCCCGAGCATCAGGTCTTTTCCGCTGCCGCCCACATACTCGGCGATGGTCAACGCCACTCCAAAGTTATCTGCCGTATGGCACGTCTCGGTCTGCGCAAGGAAGTTGTCCATGAAATCGACATAGCGCACGAGTACTGTGTGCCAGAACGCAGCGTAGATCGGGTTAGCCTGCCCGCCACCAATTAGCGGGGACGGGCCTGTGCCACCGAACTCCGTGACCTGCTCGCGGCAGGCTTGGATCGGACCGGCTCCCAGGGCGGCGATGCAGCAGCCCAGCGAGTCAAGAATATGGATTGGCAATTGCTTGCGCGATTCGGCCGAGAGGTCGGCAAAAGTAGCGCGGGCTGCATACTTCGCGAGACTTTCGACTTGAGTCATCAGTGGAATCCTCCATTCTTATTTTCCGAGTTGATTTGCTTAGGATGTCAGGGCGATGAAAATTCCCATCGTGATCACCGAGCCGATCACGCTCAGGAACACAGCAGAGGCAGCTTCCGCCTCAGCGACGCGATATTGGAGGGCCAACATGACGACAATGGGCATGGCTGGGATGGCCGTCGTCAGCACCGCGTCGCTTACGGTAGGATTGCCATAGCCGAGCCATCGCAAGCCACCCAGAACCAACCCGGGCTGTCCGATGTTTTTCAGAAATACGAAGAACAAGACACGCCAGTTGAACATGATTCTGCCGGATGCAAGCACGATCCCGCAGGCGAATATGGCGACACCGCCGGATGCGTGTCCCAGCATGTAAAGCGAATGGACGAGGAGCTCAGGAATGCGGAAGCCGATCAGCACGATAACGAAAGCGAGAACAGGAGCCCAGACCATCGGTTCCCTCACTGTCTCCTTGATTTTGGCCGAGAGAAACGCGAGAGGCGATGTGCGGGGCGGTGCCGAACTATCCTCGCCTTGTAGTTCTGACCTAGTTCCGTTCGATTCTTTCCCAGTTGTATCTAATGCGAGAAAAAGAATCGTGACTGGCACGACCGTGAGATTGATGATGAGACTGTCTACCGCAATCGGAATGGCGGCATTGGGATGTCCCAACAGATCGCCGAGAACCGCTGGACCCACAAAAGGCACTGCCGGCGCGGAAGCCGTGAGCGCGCACAACGCGCTGATGCCCATCGGCATACGAAAAGCAAGACGGGCTAGCAAAAAAATCGCGCCGTAAAATGCAATCGTGCCAACGCACAACGCCATTACTAGCGGGAGATCCTGGCTCAGTTCCGCGCGCGAGGACGTAACTGTACCGGCAAAAAGCGCCAATGGCACCGCGTAAAGCAGCACCATCCGATTCAGGATTGAGGCTTCCTTCTGGCCAAAATCGTGGTGCCAAGCGGCCATGAGACCGAGCAGAAACGTCACGACCATTGGAAGAAGCGCGCCCAAAATCGTTCTTAGCATCGCCGTTCTACTCTTTACACTAGGGGTTCTCCAATCGGGTGCATGCCCTTGGCCCGCTGTTAGCAACTGCATAACTAAACCGAATTGCTTCTCTGTGTCAACCGTTTCATTGCAAAATGGGACGCTGACCTAATTCATGTGTTCACCAGTCTCATAATTCTCATCAATTCGGATGGGTTGCGGAAGGTCGAATCATTCTTTGCATTTTGTTTTCCGAGGTTGCTGATTTTGTCTGCCTTCTACCCCGCCTTAAATTCAAAGCTGGAGCGCTAGATCCTGACTAACGCCCTCACCGTGCATGTGGTTTTCGGGGGTGTACTGGGCGTGACCCGGTCAATCAGCATCGTTGCCAGCGCGATCTACTTTTTGCCTTATCGTTAGGTCGCCGTCCAAGTCGGGTCACGAACGCAGTAAGTTTTGCACACACTCTGCCAGTCTGCTCATGCCTTCCGCTTTGGCAACCACGGCGTCAACTGCAAGCCCCTTGTCAGGAAATGCTCTGGCAATCGCTTCGCTGTACATGGTGAATAGAACGATCAGGACGTTCGGCATCATCTCTTTCAGGACGGATGCCGCAACGATACCATTCGTTCGGGGCATTGCCGCATCCAGGAGAATCAAATCGGGTTTGAGTTTCCGGGCTTGTTCGATGGCATCTTCGCCATCGGCTGCCTCGCCGCAGACATCAAGGTCCTGCTGGGTGAGATATGTACGAAGGACCCTGCGAACGGTGTCGCTGTCATCCGCCACTAGAACCCGTTTCGACACCATAATGACTCGCTGAGAACTCGGAACGAACTGTCTTGTAGTTCCGTTAGGTGGCCTACCGCGTTGTCATCGGCAATCAGTAGTCGCGCGACGTGTGCATGACCAGGCTGGAAGACCGAGCCATGTCCAATGTAGGAAACCCTACAGTGACGTACGGGACCTGTTAATACAGCAAACACTGCAGAGCGTCTCGGGGGAAACCCTTAGGCATCGTGCCTCCGGTTAGTGCGAAAGTGATGAACAGAATGCGTTCAGTAGTGACGTGCAAGACCTTCTCGAAGCCTGTTCAGATGAAATTCAATTCCTCTGGCACCCACCCGCGGCTAAGTGTTGCGGTAGGGACGACCATCGCTGATCGCCCCCCGCACAGAACCGTACCAGCGGTTTTCCCGCATACGGCTCCCACCTGGGATGAGTGACGAGGAGGGTTGCTCTTCGTACACCGCTCCAGCCCTGGCACACTCGATTGCCCCGCGCTGTGTCGGGCGAGTGTTGCAGGAAACGATGTTCTCCTTGGCCCGCACCCTTTTCTCCCCAGGCTCCGCCGAAGATTGCTCTTCTTGGTTCGTCTGGTTCATCGATAGTATGGTGCGGTCCGACTCCTCCAGAGCCTGCGCGTCTGCCTTGTGGCTTTGCGCCTTCGCAGACCGGCCTCCTTCCCTTGCGGGCCGAGGCACTCCAGAGGTCTCCCGGTTCTCGTGCAGGTTGTTTCTCAGCGTGCGCGGGGTCTAAGACTACGCAGGACCGATGGCTCACTCGCGATTATCGCGAACCATCGTGGTGCCTTCCTCCATCAGGAGAGAGTCGGCATCCTGGTTTTGTGTTTTTCGAAGCTCAATACCCGGCCCACCGATGCCCCTGTCTACGCTTCAGGCCACATCTCGCGATGTCTCCTGCAAGACTCGGGGCCAAGATGGAGTCGCTATCTCCTTTTCAACGCTAAGACTTCTCGGATCAGGAAACAGAAATCGGGAACTCCAAAATCCACACTTGACATCGACGGATAATTCACTACCATATGGTGGTGGATAAGCTAGATACAACATTTGCGGCTCTGTCTGATCCAACCCGCCGGGCGATGATCGAACGACTCTCCCATGGGCCTGCCTCCGTGCATGGATTGACGGAACCGTTTGCACTCTCGCAGCAGATGATTTCAAAACATATTGCCTACCTGGTGCGGGCGCGGATTGTGATCAAAAGGAAGCGTGGAAGAGAGAGCGTGTGCAGGCTTAGGCCAGAGGCGATAAAGAAAGTCAGCGACTGGGCAATTAGCTATCGCCGATTCTGGGAAGAGAGTCTCGACAAGTTGGATGTGGTTGTGAATCAAATGAAGAAAGCGGAGGTCAGAAATGACAAAAAACACGGTTAACGAGAAAGAGCGGATGGTTGTCACCAGAGTTTTCGATGCTCCACGCGCATTGGTTTGGAAGGCGTGGACAGACCCGCAATATGTGATGCAGTGGTGGGGGCCGAAGGGTTTTACAGCGCCTTTTTGCAAGATTGATTTTCGCGTAGGAGGAAAATTTCTCTGCTGCATGAAATCGCCGGATGGGCAGGAGGGCTGGAATGGTGGGGAATACCACGAAATTGTTCTGCACGAGAAGATCGTTTACTCCCTGTACTTTGCCGACTCGAAGGGAAACAAGGTTGAGCCTGCGCAGTATGGAATTGAACATGAGGCCATAGACGATGCGCGCGACGTGGTTATTTTTGAGGATTTTGGAAACGGCCAGACGAAACTCACCATGATTGGAAATGAAACCATGGAAGAGGCGAAAAACAGCGGGCAACTAGAGGGCTGGAATCAGATCCTCGAAAAAGTCGCCGCAGTAATTGCGGGGCTAGCGCAGGCGAAATAATAAGTTGAAGTTTTGATGGTCGTCATGCGCGAGATACAGCTAAGGCTGGCGGCGGATGCTTAGTAAGAACGGGGCCTCTCGCCGCCTGGACGAATAGCCTCATTTCCGGCTAAGTGACCCTGGGCTCAACTGTTGCCTTCAGGCCAATGCGCTCAGCGACCAATGTTTACCGAACTCAACATTAGTCCTGTGAAACGCGCTTGTGTATACAGATTGAATTTCACCTGCCTGATAAGTCGTGCCGGCTCAACCGGTCGATGCAACACCATCTAATCAGTTGATCGGCCAATACCTCCCCCTCAAGAACCGATCTGGCTGGCTGACTCGGCCGAAACTTAGCCAGGGTAACGTTCCGGCTGAGCTAACCTAACCAGCGTTTGTAGCTTTTGTTTTCAATGCAAGGTGGGTTCGAGCTGAGTGTTGCGTCGACCCATTGAGACCACCCGCGTTACCGTCCATTTGAAGCAAAACTTCACTTGTCCGGTTTGAGCATTAACAGCTTGTTGAATAATTCGATTTTTCGAGCTTTTCGTTCTGAAGTTTTGTGGTTTCGCTGATTTGTGAAGGAGTGCCTTGGGTTGTTCTATCTGCTCAGTCGATCCGAATCGAAACTTCCTTCATGCTCTGGCCATCAGGTTTCGCAATCGGCTCAAGTTGTAGGCGGCTCCGGTGAAGGTAAACAGCCACCCTACCTGCTCGATTCCTCGCAACTTCACGTTTCTTAGCATCCCTACCATCTTCATCCACCCGAACGATTGCTCCACTCGTTTTCTCTTCCGCTGACTCACCTCGTATCCCCCTGCCGCGTGGTCCGCTCATCCACCGCACTTCTGCGATTGCTCCTGTTCTGCGCCACCTGTGGGGTGATGTTCATCCCCCGGAGTTCCCTTACGAATTCCTGCGTGTCCTACGCCTTGTCCCCTCCCATGGTCACTCGCTTTCCTGGCGGCAGGGCTTCGGCCATCAGCAGCGCCGCATCCCTCTCCGCTCTGCCGTTCGCCTCGCTCAGAAACGTCTGCAGCAAGAGTCCGTTCCGATTTTCCATCAATACCTGCCCCATATAACTCAGCTTCGCCTGGCTTCCCCGCGACTTCGTCCACAATCGGGCATCGGGATCGGTGCTGGATTCATGGGTCTGGTTCTTTCGCTTCTCCCCTTTAAAATCGACCTCTCCTCCCGGTCCGGGGGGCTGGCCCGTTCCGATCCTTTGGTCGGAAGCTCTTATGGCTGGCCCAGGCTTCGATCAACGTTCCGTCCACCGTGAAATGTTCATCCGACATAAACGGCCTGGCTCTCGCCAGCACCCGCTGGAAAAACGTCTCGGCGACCTCTTCCTTCAGCAACCGCTCCCGATTCTTGCTGTACACCCCGTGATTCCACACCGCCTCGTCCATCTCCATCCCCACGAACCATCGGAACAGCAGGTTGTACTGTAGTTGCTCGATCAGCATGCGTTCGCTGCGCACCGAATAGAAGATCTGCAACAGCAGGGACCGAAACAGCCGTTCTGGTGCTATCGATGGCCTCCCTACGTCGGAGTACAACTTCGCAAACTGCGGGGACATTTCCTTCCGGATCTCATCGACTATCTTGCGGATCGGTCGCAACGGATGGTTCGCCGGCACTCGCTTCTCTGGCGAAACGTAGCTGAACATTCCTTCTTGCTGATTATCGTCTCCGCGCATTCGCTCGCCTCCTTGACCTTCTTCCTTCAGACGAGTGTTTCAACAAACTGCTAATCGGGCACTAGAGCTATTTCGTGCTAGATTCCGCATCAGAATTGAGCGCCGTGAGCCCAATGTCAAAAATCGAACTTCGCAGGCTCGCCAGCAGACGAGCAGCCAGGGATTTGCTCCAGGGCTTGGTAGACGGCAATGCTGACTCGTATCAGGCATACCGTGGCCTGTACGCGCTATGGTGCGGCAACAACGCCGCGGTTCAGGAACTTCGACCCCTTTTTAGGATGGACGGAATTGAGCCGGATGCGCATCTAAGTGTCACCGATGAATTTCGCGCAAAAGTTTTGACGCTAGCAAAACAAATACTGCCGCTTCTTTCAGATTGAAGGATTAAGCACCGCAAATTCGCTCTAGACCCTGAGTAGCGCGCTTACCGGAATTAAGATCGCAGCAAAACCTCTTGTCCGATAACGACAAACCAGGAGTTATGAGCTTGGATTCGCATTCATCCACAACTCAAGCTACTCGTTCCTGTTGTAGTCATTCTTCGATTAATTTTTGGATCAGCAGGCCTACCGAATCATTTTCTTTGAAATTTAGGTCGCGTCCGAAATAGCGGAGTCTGCCCAACTTGTCCACGAGGGCCACTACCGGGAAGCCATGTATGCCGTAAGTTGCGAGTGTTTCGTCTGAGGTGATCACGACTCCGATCCTGGGCGCCTTTTCCAGGCGGACCTTCTCAAGAGAATCTTCGATTTGGGAATCAGTGAAAGAAGTGGGATACCAATTCACTTTGTAAGTGGTGACATCTGTAACGAGGAGTTTTTTCCTTCCGTACCGCTTTTGCAGAGCGTTCAAGTCGGGGAGTTCCTGAATACAAGGAAAGCATCCCAAAAAGAAAAAAGAAATCATCTCCACGCGGCCTGGCTGGATCAGATCGGAAAGGGGGTTCCGCCCCAGCATTTTCAAGACCGTCAGCGGAGGCGCGGGCTGCATCTCGAGATTTGCCCAATGTAGGTCTTCCAAACCCCAACCCATTGCCGCGTCGGGGCGGGAATTCGCGAAGCTGTTCATTTCGTCCAGCAGCTTCACAGCCTGCCCGGTCTGTCCGGCCATATAGTATCGGTGTACGAGATCGGATCCGGCGCTCAACACGCAACCAGCAGATACATGTGGCACGCCAGGCTTTTCAGCTGGGCTGCGATCGAGCAGGAGCGCGTAGCGTTCCTTCGACCATTCGAGCGCCTCTTGCGGATCAGTATCCGCCTCATCATCAATTACCACATCGATCTGTGACTCTACTGGCTGAATCGGGTCATCTCGCAGGATAGTTTGGATCGTTTTCCATGCCGCTTCCCAGTTTCCTGTGGTGCGCATCTGGAGTGTGGCCAGAAGCAGGCGTGCATCGGGCCCGTGCACCACTTCGTTTCCGCCGGATAGGTAGCGCTCCACCGCCAGCAGCGCTTTGGCGTGATCTTGCTCGCAGAGTTTTGCCAGCCAGTAGAGTTCCTCGCCGGAGACGCCCTCCAGCGTGAACGAAGGACACAACGCCTTGAAACGGTGCCACACTTCGCGAGTGGGAGCTAACCGAGTGGCTGGCTGCTTGTGCGCCTGCAATGCCGCCTCCCACTCGGTCAATGGCCGACGGGCGAATTCGTATGCCTCGGAGGGTTTAGTGAATGTTGACTGGGCAAACGAAAACTGTCCGAATAGGAGTAGTAACCAAAGTGACCGCAAGGGCTTCACATTCGATGACCTAACTAAAAATAAACTACCTGAGGGCCAGATGGGTGTCAATAAATCGCCGTTGCCTCAGTAAAATTTGATACACGGGCCAACCTTGCATCGCAATTGAAGGCCTCGAAATCAAGTGAAGTGCTGCTTCACATCTCCGGTGACGCGACCGAACAAGGATAGCTGATACTCTTTGGGACATCGAAAAGGAGGAAGCGATGAATTGGGCTATCCTCGTTGTTGCCGGATTTTTTGAGGTTGGATGGGCCATCGGGCTGAAATACACCGTAGGCTTCACACGACTGTGGCCTAGCGTCTGGACAGTTCTAGCGATGATCATTAGCCTTGGACTACTTGGCATCGCTATGAAGACACTTCCAGTCGGCACAGCCTACAGCGTCTGGGTTGGGGTGGGTGCTGTCGGTACCGTCGTACTCGGGATTGTGCTGCTTGGAGAGTCGGCGAGCCTGCCTCGGATAATCAGTGTTGCCCTCATAGTTGCGGGTATTGTGGGACTCAAGCTCTCAAGCTCCTAGACTGGCCATGGACACCTTGTGACTGGAGACTGACCCAAGCCGACCACTTAAAAATCGCACCACGATGGCACGCCATTGTGCCTAGGCCGCTTCGCAGACCCAGCGCTTACCGGAAAGTGGGTACTGAAACGAACGTGTGTGGCCACTCGATATGCGGAGGCGTAGATTCAGCGTTACTATCAAGGAACACGGAGGGACAGAAGTGCGCAGCCGCCACATATCCGAGCGCCGACGATTGAAGCGAACCGCCCTGAAAAGGCGCGCCAGTCTGATCGTCAAGCATGGGCGGCAAGCGCAGAGGATTCCATGCCTCGTCCTCGATGACTCGCAGCATGGTTTCAAGATAGTAGGAGCCTGCCGCCTCAGACAAGGACAATCTGTCGAGCTGATTTTGGACGAGCAAACTTCTGATACGGTGCCGTGCCGCGTGATGTGGGTCGGCAAACCCGGTTCTAAACAAGGAAGTGAGGCCGGGCTGCGAATCAAAGTTGATCAGTCCTGATTAACGCTGCCAGCTCAACCGGTCGATGCAACACTATCCAGCGCATTGATTCGGCAATGCTTCCGCGGCAGCACTATCTCTTAGGCTACTCACGGCCAAAAGCTAGCCAGAGCCGCGTTCCTGCTGGTCTAACTCTAGCGAGCGGTTTTGGCTGTTGTTTTCAATGCCAGAGGGGTTCACGCTTAGTGTTGCGTCGACCCATTGAAACCACCGCTCTAATCGTACAAGTGAAGCTCTACTTCAAATGGACGCGACAAACCAGGACTTAGCAAGCGAGAATGTCCCAACGAGCCTTTCGACTCGAAATAACTTCCGGTTAGCCCGTCATCTGTACGGGACAGGCACACGCCGGAAGGTTCGCTACTTGACACCGATGACCATCGAATCGGGGCCGATCAGATGCTCAACTCGGGTTTCGCGGAATCCCACTTCTTTCATCCCCCGAGCGCAGTCAGCCCCGGTATAGTCAAACCCGCCAGGGGTTTCGATGAGCATATTCAGGCTCATCATTAGGCCAAATGCGTCCGTCGAGCGATCATCGTCGATAATGCTTTCGTAGACGACGTAGGCGCCGCCCTCCGGCAGCGCTTCATAGGCTTTCCGGACCAGCATGCGCTTTTCTTCCAGGTTCCAGTCGTGCAGAATGTGGCCCATCATCACGACGTTGGCTTTTGGCAAAGGCTGGTTCAAGAAACTGCCGGGCGAAAATTTCACACGACTCGAAAGTCCGTTGGCTGCCACATAATCTTCGAAGATAGGCTCCACCTCAGGTAGATCAAATCCGGTTCCCTCAATATGCGGATTTGCCAGCGCTACCTGAGTGATCAGGTCGCCCTGGGCGGTCCCGATATCCACGGCAGTCCGATACTTGCTCCAGGGAAACTTGCGGGCGATTGCCATATTACTTCCATGGCTCACGCCGGTCATGGCCTGGAGGAACTGTTTCAAACGCGCTGGGTCAGCATAAAGTGTCGCGAAATGGTCGGGGCCGCCGTCTTTAGTGTCGTTTTGCTGGAGCCCAGTCCGCAACGCTGTCGTAAGGCGTCCCCAAAACGGAGACAGCCGGTGATTGGCCATCTCGAGAACGTTGCCGATGGAGGACGGCTTGCGTTTGTCTAGGAAGAAATCTGTGGATGGCGTGTTGTAGTAGCTACCATCACGGCGTTCGAGAAACTGCAGGGCCACGAGTGCATCGAAAAAATCGCGGGCCGACCGCGGATGGAGGCCTAACCGCCCCTGCAGGGTTTCGAGATCCTCGGGATGTTTGGCCAGTTCCGTGAACAGTTCCATTTCCACAGCGCTCAACAGCGCTTTTGACGCCCAGAAACCTAGGCCCACTTGCAGAATGTGATCTGGTTGTGGCTCATTCATCGGGTTGCAGCCTCCGGATGGTCGTGCAGTATAGCAAGTGACCTGACCGGGTTTTTTGATCCACTCCGAAGGTTAGTTTCCGGCAAAATCTGAACCTGAAAAGGAGGATTTGCCGTGAAGCAGAAACGTTTCAACGTTGAGCAGATTGTGGCAGTTGTGAAGCAGGCAGAAGCGGGGGTTCCCTTGGCCGAATTGATCCGGCGGGTGGGGATCTCCGAACAGACTTTCTACCGATGGAAGAAGCAATACGTCGGGCTAGAGGTGGATCAGGTTCGCCAACTTAAACAGCTCCAAGAAGAGAACGCTCGGCTGAAACAGCTGGTAGCCGATCTGACCCTGGACAAGGCGATGTTGCAGGATGTTCTATCAAAAAAATCTAGAGCCCTCGCGGCGCCGACAGGTGGTCGAGTACCTGCACGGCGGCTACCGGGTGAGCGAGAGGCGTGCGTGCAGGGTCACCCGGTTCAATCGAGGAACGTTTCGCTATCGCACGCATAAAGATCCACGGACTGCACTGCGGATGCGCATCCGGGAAATCGCTCAGACACGAGTGCGGTACGGGTAGCGCAAGATCCGCGTGTTACTGAACCGGGAGGGCTGGAAAGTGGGCAAATACCTGGTAGAACGACTCTATCGGGAAGAGGGATTAACGCTGCAGCAACGGCGGAAGCGGCGCCGCCGGGTAGCGGAACATCGGCGCGAACGTTTTCATCCCACCGGGCCGAATCAGGTATGGTCGATGGACTTTGTGGCGGATCAGCTAGCGGAGGGAAGAAGGTTCCGTTCGCTGACGGTGATGGATATCTACACTCGGGAATGCTTGGCGATCGAATCAGAACAGAGGTTGAAGGGCGAAGAGGTGGTGCTGGTGCTGAACCGCATCAAAATCCAACGCGGAGTTCCGAAGTTTCTGTACTGTGACAATGGGAGTGAGTTTTCCAGTCAGGCGATGGATCTGTGGGCCTATCAGAACGGAGTGCGCATGGCTTTTTCCCGACCAGGGAAACCAACCGACAATGCTTTCGTGGAATCATTCAACGGAACGTTTCGGGCAGAATGCCTGGATGCGCATTGGTTCATGTCGTTGACGGAAACCCAGCAGATCGTGGAGGCTTGGCGGCGGCACTACAATGAGGCTCGTCCTCACTCCGCGCTGGAAGACGTGCCGCCTCGCGAATTCGCCAGCAAGGGCGGGGCTAGCCCCGCCCTTGCTGGTTCTGCAAGACCCGGTATTTTCACTCCTTAGCTGGACCTAAAATGGGGGGACCTTCAAGTGATGTAAACCCTCTCACTCACCGTGGTACAAAAACTCGGTCCGGTCACCGCTGCTGCGCTAAATGCTGATTTTTGCGGCGTGCAGTCTACAACTCATTGAAGATTTTGGTCGGGGCGTCCGGATTTGAACCGGAGACCTCCTGCGCCCAAGGCAGGCGCGCTACCAGGCTGCGCTACGCCCCGACAGTGACTGCTTTATTCATTCTAAAGCACGTCCCAACCCCGCTCCTAATCCGTATCATTGTTTTTGCCCCCGACTGTGCACGAACTGTGCACAAATGGATTATTGCACCCTGACTGTGCACATTGGCGCTGCCATCAGCGCATCAGCGACCGACGATGCCATTTCGTTGGCTCGACGGTTGAGCTTTACCAGTGCTTCGTGTTTCATCTGCAACTTCATCTGCGAATACTTCTTGAAAACTTGCGCGTCGCTCTGGCGAAGCATCTGAGTCACGCACTCATCGGCTACGCCTCCGGCACTCAGCCGTGTGGCATAAGTGGAACGAAGATCGTAGATCCGAAAGTAAGGAATCTTTGCCCGTCGAAGAGTCTTTTGCCAAACGGTCTTGAGCGCCGTTTGGTGCCCGCTCGTATTCCGGATGCTCGGAAACAGAAACAGTCCTTCACCCGAAATTGCCATCTGACTCTTGAACGCTTCGATGGCGAGCGAAGTGAGAGGAACCTCGGCGATAATTATGCGAGTTTGCTAAGGGCTAACGATTGGTTGGCGAGAGAATTCTCGCGCCTTTCCGACTGGGACGCTTCGGAAGTTGGTTTTCCCAAGCGTTTGAGACGCATTGCGGAAGCTGAGGTGGCCGAGTGAACCCCGTGGACGCAGAATTCGTACATGTGTTCGCTGAATGCCTTGAATCGCGTTCGGGGCCAGCACAGAATCTCAACGACCGTTAACCGAAGTCGCTTTCGTTCTCCACGAACACTGCCAGTTGCTTGCAGTCGCCGGTTTTCCAGTCGCTCAGGTCAGCTTCCAGGATCACCTGGGCGGTCTGGAGAACCCAACACAACTCGGTCTTGTCCGTAAATCGCACGCGCACATAGAGCATTCCTTCCTCGAATGCGTGCTCGGCCCAATCCACAATCTTTCCTCTCACGCCGGGGTATTGTCTGCCTGGCGCAGCTCGCCGCGCGTCTGGCTTCACGGATGATTTGCGCATGGTCATCGGTCACCTTCTCCTTTTTGGCGTCCCAGCAACGCCCTTTTGGGTTTGACCCGCCGTCTTCGCCAGACCTTGGTTTTGGCCTCGCCACACCCTTTCTTCGGTTGTGCGCTCCACCCGTTTCTCAGTCCGCCTCTCGTCGTACCGTTGCTCATCGTCCTTATCCCAATCGGGGAGCAGCACGGCGCGGGGAGGCAGTCCTTTCTTCCTGCGGGCTTCCTCGCGTTCCTTGATTTCGAGGTAGAGATCAAACGGGTCTTTGTTTTTCTGGTCGTAGGTCCCGGCAGAATTTGTAGGCCCACTCAGCGTCCTTCTCGACGATCTCTCCGAACTTGTCGAAGAACTCGCGGTTGGCGTCGACTCGGGCGCTCTCAACTTCCGCGCGGGAATATTGGAGCTGGTCCTTGTCGAATAGCTCACTTTTTCCATTCGTTCGAGCCCGCGGATTACGTTCTCGAATGCCTGATTCAGATCCAGGAGTTCCTGCAGCAGGTTGAGTTTCACGGCCGGCCCCCCTGTCCTCGGGCACTTCACCGCCAGCCTCCTCGGCGGTTTCGGGTACTGCCGCTCCCATTCCCGCTGTTCCGCCTCGGTAAAGAACCGCACTTTGGGAGGTTTGCCCTCGATCCGCCGGCGCTCCTCCACGGCCCGCAGGTCCCGATAGACTTGAACCTCGTCCAGAATGTTTTTCTCGAATTCGCGGTGCTTCTCTCGAATAGGGCCGCATCTCAGGTCCTCATTCCTCCCGACGTTGTTGCAGAGATAGCTGTTGAGCGAAGCGCGATGAATCTCGAAGAGCGTCAATTTTTCGTCGAAGCACGCGGCGTCTAAACCTGAATACTTGGCACGCTTGAGGCGTTCTAGGCCCTGAACCGCCACGTCGATTCCCCGGTTCACCAGTAGAATTGCTTCGTACAGATGGGCCTTTTGCATTCGATGTCTTCCTTTCCTCCCGCGACAAAGGGGGGACGCAGAACGGTTGGCGAACTGCCGGGACACACGTATCCCGGGGTACTTGGAAGACGAGTCAAACGGAGAAAGCGGCTGGGCGAGCTACTACGGCGGAGGGGAGTGCTCGAACAGGAAGGATAGTTTTATGCTAGATGGATGCACGCCGGACACTGCTTGCGTGCAGAAATGGAACGCGCTAACTTCAGTTGCAGCCATCGTTGCACCTCAACCGTGCGACTTGGTCAGGGGTGCGTTCGGTGCTTGATACACCGGCGCGCCCCGTTTCCTCATTTTTTGCTCGACTTGGTTCGCTGCTTGCGGTTCGGTTTCCTACGATAATGCTCGCCTTTGTACTTCCTGACAGCCTCCACTTGCTTTTCCGACCATATACGAACTCGCATTCCGCCGAGTGATCGGATCGAGGGTGCTTCTACTTTTCCTTCTCGAATCCAGCGGTGCAGAGTGTCCGAAGTAATGCCGAGCAGTCCGGCAACTTGGAGCGTCGAGTGAGTCGTCATATAATATCAGGCACCCTACCTGTTATTGTCAAGTGCAAAATTCGGGCCACCGATAGCAGTCTCAACCTGACAGCTAGGAGTCACGAAGGGAGTATCGCACCCTTCGCTACGATCGGCTAGACCGTCCTAGGCAATGGTTGACCGAACACATAATACAGGCTAATATTTAGACGGTAATGGAGAGAGCATGCAAAAGCAAGGATTAAAGCTCAAACAGGCGAGTGCTGTCCTGCAAATTGAACCGAAGGAGCTACAGAACCTCGTCCAATTCGGAGTCGTGAGACCGCGAAGATCAGAGGGAACTTACATCTTCGATGCGAACACGCTACTGGTAGCCAGGGTCGCATTTTGCCTGAAAGAATCCCTTGGCACACGCACGAGCGTTCTGTCCAAGCTAATGAATGTATTCTTGGCATCGGAAAAAGAACTCAAGTCTGAGAATCCGAAATACATCGTCTTTACGTGCCAGCTGTCGGCAGAAGAGGACCCGATCAAGGTCGGAGTCCCGTTCCGTTCGCTCGGAGAACAGCTTCGAAAGCGAATGGCGCGAGTCGACCTATACAGGGATCTGCCACGAGGCCGCAAACGGCGGGGGTGGAAGAAGGAGTTTCTCGAATCTCTGACAGAGGCGGCAAAAGACATCGGCGGAGTCTCCAATCAGGAAATCTTGCGGACGGTTCGCACCTATCGCAAGGAAAGACGAACGCCGGAGATCACCGTTGCGGCTGAAAGGTAGGAATCGAAAGCGTCGCGGAGTTGTCGACACGAGCGTACTTGTTGGGGGTATTTCGGGCTTCCGAACAACCTATGTTCGGGGCAAGAATCCCAGCGCCGACTTGCTTTATCGGTGGGCCGAGAAGGGCGACTTCGTATGGTTCGTCACAGAGGAGATTCTGGACGAGTACAAGGAAGTTTTGAAGCGCCTGGGCGTTCGTCCGAACCTGATCGGCACCGTAATTAATCTTATTCGCGAGCGGGCCGAAGTGGTTTATGTCCGCGCCTCTAATGAGATTTCGCCGGACCCCAAAGATGATCCGTTCTGCCGCTGTAGCGAGGAGCGCAACGCAAACTTCATTGTTACGCTAAACTCCAAAGACTTCCCGCAGGAGCGGCTCAAGGCCAACGTTATTTCGCCTATCGCTCGTGCTGGTCGTCGGACCTGACTGGCCAATTGCCGCGTAACCGAAATGGTCTGATAATATCTGCACAAATTTCATCCATCCCACTCCGGTTCCCAACACCTGGCAAGGAGGCTCCTTTCGATGCTACTCCCATACATAAAATCATTTCGGACCTGCTAGTTTGCGCGACCAACGAGGTTGAATCAGAACAGCTGGAGATAGAAGGCTGGTGTCGAGACGAGCGAGAACTGGCCGAGACAATCGCAGAGGCATGCGCTTGTATTGCAAATACAACCGGAGGGTTGGTGTTGGTTGGAGTCGCAGATGGAGCCGACGGCCGAGCAAAATTCTCAGCCTGCCCTTATCCAATGGGCACAACCGCATGGCTTCGGGCCCAATACGCCCGCGTGTTCTTCGATTATTTCGCGTCGCAGAGCAGGTGGGAGCGACCAGCCGGACCCGCCGACAAGTGGGGCCGACTCGATGAGTACAGCGGTTACCCCATAGATTGAACGCAGCATGACGGGCAAGGAAATCGCCACCAAGCTTTTTCTCTCCGAGCAAACCGTGAAGGACTCTGTTCATCGGATACTGGATAAAGTTGGTGTTGGAGGTCGCCTCGGCGTAATTGACGCGTATCAGCCCAGGCGCTGGGTGTGCAGTTGTGCGGAGAAGACGGTCACGAAGAAAATGAGTGGCCAGCTGTGTTTTGGGGCATTGCCGCGGCGCGCGAGGTGTTTGATTGATGATCGATACGCGCGCGTTGATCGCGGACTGCAATGAGGCGAGTGCCGACGACGGCACGCCATTGCTCAATCTGAGCCAGCCGCCGACGTCGCCTTCACGGCAGGGGCTCTTGTGCCGGGCCTTGAAACGAGCGCCGCGGACGCATGGCCGTTCGTGGATCGGAGCACGGCGTTGGATAGCGCTGTCCGGAATTCGCGGCTCAAGAGGTTAAAGTCTACGAACAGCGGATTATCAAAACGTGTGCGCAACAAAGAAATGTGGCCCAACCGATGGTGAGGCTCGCTGTATAGATCCAACCTCAGCTCCCATATAGACTCGTTGTTACCGGTATCATCCCAGTGCAACTCCATTGTGCCGTCGGCCGTACGTTCTGGCTGCGCGAGAGGAGCATCTGTAATTGTCTCCGGAAGATCACACCACAGGCGAAATCCATCGAACCCGATCGCTTCCAGGGTGTGCTTGAGAATCCCGCATAACAAGCGGAAGTCCTTGCAGGCATTTAGCGCTTCAACCGCATGCCGCACTTCAACATTGTTGGCGATGGCGCGCTTCCGTTCGGCGGTTCTCCGCAGCGCGCCTTGCAACTCCGAAAACTCCGCATAGCCGAGGTACTGCACACCGACAGTAATGCCGATTCCGATCACCGCGAGAACCAAGGCGATCATGGCTGCGCCATGCAGCAGTGCCAGACTCAGTAATGCAAAAACTGTAGTGACTCCATAGAGAACCAACACTGCGCCCCGCTGCGACAAACCCCGCTTCAACAGTTTGTGGTGGATGTGGTCGCGGTCTCCCGCGAACAATGGTTTGCCACCCAGAAAACGGCGTGAGACTGCCAGCAGGACATCGAGTATCGGGAATCCAAATGCAACAACGGGAATTGCAACCGCAATCATCGTCGGCGCCTTTTCCGACCCGGCGAGGGCCAGCGCGGCCAGCATGAATCCGATAAACATGCTGCCGGAATCGCCCAGAAGATTGAAGCGGGGTGAAAGTTGAATCGTAGGAAACCAAGAATGACGCCGGCCAGTGCAATCGTAAGCAACGTCACCGTCGCATTGGGCACCAGTAGCGAGGTAACGAACACCACGATCGTGGAAAAGAATGCGGAGCCTGCGGCTAAACCGTCGAGCCCATCAATCAAGTTAAATGCATTCGTGATCAGCAGGACCCAGAGTACCGTCAGCGGCAGGCCTACGACGGCTCTCAGCGAATGTCCGGCAGAAAGCAGATCGAGTTGATGAACTCCCACACCTCCTGAGTAAAGCAGCGCTGCCGCAACGGCTTGAATCCCAAACTTCCAATACGGGCCCACAACACGCAGGTCGTCATATAGGCCAAGCAGAAATATGATCAGAGCGGATCCAAAAATGCTGAAGGCCGTGCGCGCAGGCAAAGCGAGCGCGAGCGCTGTCGATTTCGGCAGTAACGCCGCAAGGCCCGCCACCGCCATGAATGAGCCGAAAATGGCGACGCCCCCGAGCCTGGGGACCGACGTCGTATGCACGTGCCGGTCCAGCTCGGGCGTGGCAACCCATCCACGCCTTGTAGCGTAGTCGCGCACCCCACGGGTAAGCACGAGCGAGAATGCAACGCTGATTAGGAGACAAAGCAGATAGCCGCTAGCAATCAAAGTTCACCCCGGCGCGCATCTTTGCGCAACTCGAAGATAGCCAGCAATACGACAAACACGCAGCAGCTGATTCCACTGATGAATTACTGATATTTCTGGCGTGCTCCGGCTTAACGTTCGCCTTCTATTACCTATACATAATATAACGTATGTTATAATAAACCACTTTATCGAGCACAGCTCGTGGGATTCATGTTCAGAGTTTGCTCGACTGACAAAGCGTAGCTGTGACCGGTTTCGGCCTGCATTGTAGGCAGAAGGCTCTGAACAGATCGGGTCGTTACAGGGGGTTCAACTCAGCCACTGCTTACTACGTCCAGATCCGCTTCATTGACTAGAACAGGCGCACCGTGAATCACCTCGCCCCGGCCTTGAGACTTGGAGCTGGCCAGTGAGATTAATTCGCAGTAATAATCGGTGATTCGGCTCCAACTGTAATATTGTTTCACGCGCTCAACGACGCGGGCCTTCATTTTTACTATGTCCACCTTGCCAGAATCCACACCATGGAGACCAGCGCTGACCTCTTCCGGAGTGGAGAAGAAGAGAGCTGAACCGCCAAGCACCTCTCGATTAAATGGGTTGTCATTCGCAATTACAACATTGCCGCATCCCATCGCTTCCAGCAGGGACGGATTCGTGCCTCCCACGCTATGCCCATGCAGATAAGCGCGGCAGAAGTACCGCAGCGCGTGAATTCTTGCCGCGTCGTAAACCGTTCCGGTAAAGAGAAGTCGATCACTCTTGTATTTGCCCAGCGACTGCACGTATACGCTCTTGCGCGTGTGGTCGCCCACAAGCACAAGCCGTGCTTGCGTATTGGACTCCAAGAAGCCTTCCACTATTTCCCGGATGAGGTTCTCCGGTTCAAACCGGCAGACCACTAGATAGTAGGATCCCGGCTCCAACCCGAAACTCTTCAAATCCTCAGGACGAGCCTCACTGACAATTTCGCATCCGTAGGGAATCACATCGCAAGGAGGCAGTCTGCGATAACGCGATTGCAAGTTCTCCTTAATGGCCGCTGCATCGGCGATAATCCGGTCCGGCGTCCACATAGCCATCGCCTCAGACAACCGCAGGTACCATCGCGCGATCCCGCCCCACTTCCCGCGCGCCCACTCCAGTCCATCCATGTTGATCCATACTTTAGTTCCCCAGATTCGCGGCAGCCAGCAAAGCGCCGAGGAACCGTAACCAAGCATGTAGATCACGTCGAAGCTCGATCGCGCATGCCATAAACATGCCGCGTCGTACGCCACTGTTACCAGCGGACCGAGATCACGAGTTGGCACGTGCCGAAGCTTTACGCCCTTGTACTCCTCATTCGCTCCCACGGCGGCTTCACAAAATACAGTCACTTCGTGCCCCCGCTCAACCAGCCTCACCGCGAGCTGCTCCGCAAACGTTTCGAACCCGCCATAGTGTGCGGGTATCCCTCGCGCTCCCAAGATTGCTAATCTCATCTTCATTTCGAGCTGCTACACCTTCCGCGCCATAACTACGACCTGCCAGTAAAGCAGGCGGAATATCGGTACAAGCCGGATCAGACCGTCTAGCGGTCGCATCAGCCGGGTAGATGCTCGATGCAGCCAGCCCATCCCCAGCACCTTAAATGCAAGACAGGCGGACGTTAGAAACTCAAATTCCTTCGTTTGGATGTTTCCGAATACGGCCTTTATCAAGCGAAGATCGTTTGGGATCAGAGGATGTTCGGTCGACGTCCTACACTCCGGACCGCTTTTGATGAATTTACGGCCGAATTCAACGAAGGGGTTATACTTTTGCGGCTCCAACAGGCACAAGACACCACCCGCCTTTAGAACACGATGGGCTTCCCTGTAGAACTCAGCAATATCGGGAAGGTGATGGACGGTCCTGGCCGCGACAACCATGTCGAAATACGCATTGGAGAATTCCAGGGCACACGCGTTCATCACTTCGAACTCTGCAACTAGGCCGTTCACGCGCGCGCGCTTTCGGCATCCCTCGATAAGTTCCGGCGATATGTCAATGCTGGTCACATGCGCGCCACGCTTGGCGAGACTTAGCGCGCAACTTCCATGGCCAGAACCTATATCCAGGATCACTTTATCTCTCACGTCCCCCAACAGATTTCTGAAATACACTTCAGCTTTATCCTCGTAATCGAATTCATAGCTCAGCATCCCGGTAACGGGATGCGACCAATCTAAACGCTTCGCGTAATCATCGTGAAACGCACGCTCCGTTGCGAGAAATACGTCCCAGTGGTTGTCGCCAATCTTCGATTCAAAGGTCTTCACGGTTTACCTTCGCAGCAGGAACCATTCATCACCAGTCCAAAATGCTCAAGATACGCTTTACCCACGATTTCAGCAGAGCTATTCCAGTTGAAATCTGTCACTCTGCGCAACCCACGGAGAACCAAATCCTGGCGCACATCAGGCCTTTGATCCAATTCACGGATTGCATTGCCAATTTCATCGATATTCTCCGGATACACCAACAACGCAGCATCAGCACATATCTCGGACAATGCCGTAGTGACAGACGAGATAACCGGAATGCCCGAAGACATAGCTTCGAGTATCGGCATGCCGAAGCCTTCAGCCCAGCTGCAATAGATGAATGCCTTTGCATTGCGATAAAGAGCGGGCAGCTGTCCATCAGCGATGTCTTCAAGAACTACTACGTCTCCTCCCAGCTGCAGCGTGTGAATTAAATTGAGCGCTTCGTCGTAACCGAAATGTCGCTGGCCCACGACCGCCAGGCGGGGCCGCGGCTTCCTCAGTCTGGCCCACGCACGCAAAAGATTCGCGTGATTTTTACGAGGCTCCAAACGTCCGACAGTCAGAAAATACTGGCCCGCCTCCAACGCCAAATTCTCTACAAACTCCCTTCCTTCCGAACCCGGAAAGAACCTCGCGCCATCCACCCCGTTGTGGATTGTGTGTACTGCGCTGGGGCTGATGCGAAAAGTTTCGGCAATTTGCCTCCGAGAGAAATCGCTGACGGTGAAAATATCAACACTCTTGCGCACGGAACGGCGCACCAGCAAATGTGACCGGAGCACAAATAATCTGTCAAAGTACTCCGGGTGCGATTCAAATAGAATGTCGTGAACAGTCACTGCAGTCGCGCACGGTGAAAAGGGCGGCGCGATGTACTGCGTGTGAAGCAGATCCATTCGGTGTTGTCTCGCCAAATGGGGCAATTGCCAAAGTAGCCTGATCGCCGCCGGTGCATGCGGCATCGCAACCAACGCGACATTAGGAGAGTTAAAGCGTGCGCTAAACTCCAGCAATCTCTGAGGGTCCGCGACCAGCGCGACGAAGTCGCACTCGGTTGTAGCGGCTACAACCCGGGAAAAAAGCTCCAGACAATGTGTTCGCGACCCCTGGTAAATTCCATCGACTACATGCAGATCAAGGCCTATGCGAGGACGTTGAATAAAGCACCAGTTTTGTTAGCTCATTTCTTCCGCTGCGGCACTCATGCATGCGAAATTTTCAAACGAGCACCCCTTTTGAGATCCATTTCCGGGAAAAACGGACCAAACGCCATAAACCACATCAGATATTCCTGAACATTCGTGATGTAACTGCCCGTAAGTTGTATGATAAATACCATTACAAACATCGCCAGCCTGAAGGAATTTGCGTACACGCGAGTACGGAAGAAAAGGTAGAACTCCAACGCAAACTTGATGAGCATCCCGATAATTCCTAGTTCTGCAAATCCGCCGGCAACCGCGTTCGGGATTACACCAATGGTAAAAGCCAAACCGAGATCGGACACGTCCGCCAGCTTCGCTTGCCCCAATCCTGCTCCCCATAACAGGCTTTTCGGCTCAGCCACGCTGTAAGCAACGATAAACGAAGAAACCGTTCGGGAATCGGTAGAGGAATCCTCGCCTGCGGCAACCAGAAAAAGCCGGTCCGAGATGGGGTTGGGTACATACACAAGCCCTGCGACCAACGCAACCATTGCTGCGAGGATCAACAATGCCCTACGTTGTTTGAGCAGCTGGCGAAATCTAACCAGGACTGCGATGCCGACGCCCGCGACGCTTATCGTCAGGCCACCAAACGATTGACACAATAAAAATGGAATCAGGATCAAGACTGCATAGAGCAAATTCCGTTTTCCTGGATTCTGCAGCAAACGCAGAATTACAAAAACCAATAAAGGCATCATGAGGAGGGCGTACACCGAGGGCTCGGAAGTCAAGAGCCTGAGACGCAAAACATCGCTCAAGTCGTCGATGTCAGTGTTGTCCCACACGGTCCCCCGGTACGACGTGAACAACAGGACGAGAGCGATCATTGCTGCGCAGAAATTCAGAACAATCAACTGCTCGAACAGGCGCGCTAGACTCTCACATTTCAGAAGCGCCAGACCAATCGCATAGACCGTGACGCAGACTGTCCATAGCAACAGCGTCGAGCGTACGTAGTAAAAAGGGGACTCAATCCCGATGATGGTGTGCGCGACGAGGAAAGGCGTTAGACACGCGAAAAATTTGAGTGTTATCCACCGCTGCTTGTGCCGGAACAGCCAGAGAAAAAACAACGGTGACAATATAGTGGTGTAAAACAAGCCCGTGGGCAGGCCTACACTGTTAAGGAAAAAATAAAGCACAGCAATGGGCAGGAATTTCTCAAAAGAGTGAACACGCGCAGCCGTACGGACGGCCATCCTCGGCACGCTTGGCGCGCTTATGCTTACTCCATTCAAGTTCCCGCTCCCTGTTCGGCTTTCAAACCGACAACCCCATGTGGAGCAAACCCTTGAACGCTAGCCAGGAGGCTCTCGACATCGTCCGGGTCTTTTCATCCCCCACGAGCAGCACCCTTGTTCGAAAAAAAATGGCCCTTGCCAAACACCCACTACACAAGATGCCCCAGGAAAGTAGTCTCCGCATCCCGCTCATGTGATGGCTTATATAGGTACTCAGACCTCTCACTTGCTCTGAAAAGCGCGCCGCACTATAGCCGCCGAAGTGTATATACCGGATCTGAGGAAGATAGGCGCACTTCAAGCCACGATCCCAGACCCTTTTGCAAAGGTCTACGTCTTCGACGTACATGAAGTAATTCTCATCCAATCCACCCAAGCCCGACCACTGTTCGCGCCGTATGAGCAAAAAAGATCCCTGAACCCAATCAACTTCGTAGGCGTATTTGTCGCCGAATTGCTGCGGCGCCATGAGCATGTTGCGCAAAAGCATCAGCCGCAGCGGCGAGGGAAACTTTCCTGTGCAGGCACTGGGTATGCGTTCCCCACTTAGCATACTGATGGTGAGAACGGCGTATTCAGGGTGTCCATCGAGCCAGTCGACCGCCGGACCAATCGGCTCAACCAACACAGTGTCTATGTTCAGCAGTAATATAAATTTGCCTAAAGCCTGTTTTCCCGCCAAGTTGTTCGCCACGGAAAAGCCGAGATTCCGTTTATTGCGGACGATCCGCACCCAAGGATACTCACGGGCAACAAAGTCGACCGAATCATCGGAAGAACCATTGTCGGCCATGATCACCTCCGTTCCCGGAGGCGCAAATCGCCTTATAGATTCTAAACAGTCGGCCAGATAATGCCTGCTGTTATAGCTGACGAGGAGAATCGAAAGCTTCACGTAAAATCCCAGGAACATCATCCATACTGCATTGACGTTCCAACCCTTCCGCCCTCATCAGTGCAAGAAAATCGACGCAAGGCGAGATAAGGCCCGCGGCCAAGTGCGTCGCGAGACCGGGTAACGGCACCCATAGCCTCGCCGGCCTACCAAACACGATTTGCCGCCAGCAGAAAAACCATGCTTGCACAAATATCTTCCAGTAGAATTCACCTTTGGCAAAAAACCGCAGGGGAGCCAGAGGGTTAAACACTCGCCGCTTCGTGAGGCTCAACCACACTGCGCAGTCGTTGTTCCCGCGAGAATAAGTCCTTAGTGTGCTCTCGTACCTGGCCAGCGTGCTCTTCCGAGTGAGGAAGGTCAGACAGGTCGACGCTGCTGTGCGCCAGTGATGCCCGCCGAAGACCGTCACCCACTTGGGCTCGTGATGCAAATCTAGCTGATAACAATCCGGATGATCATACGGAGTGACGAAATCCACCCCTTGCCCATCGCGCAGAAACCGCAGCATCAGCGGGAACTGTTCTGGCAGATAGAAGTAATCGTCCTCCGCAAAATAAATCAGGTCGCTATCCTCTTGCCGTAGCAAAATCTCGATTTGCTTCGCGAATGTCGCTTGATTGCCCACTGCCGGGAGGGGAACAAGAACCAAGTCTCCAGCATCGAAATATTTCTGAAAAAGTGTGGTGTACTCCTCAGGGCACCCGTCGAGCACCGCCCAGAGTTTGACCCGAAGATTTCCCAGCGACTCCTTGAACGACCGCAGGCAGATCTCGGAAAGTCTGAGTTTGTCCTCGCTGAATGGAAGTCCGATGGCAGGCTTCGCCACGTTCGGATAGATTCGGTAGGCAATCGCGAGGTCGTGGCTACGCATCTGGGCCCTCCGAAGGCCGAGGCCCCTTCATTACGAAATAGTAGTAGCTGTGGTATCGCCCCTCGCTTGGATCGTATCGTTCCACCGCTTCCACTCGTGCCCCTTGACCTTCAATGAACCTTTCGACTATGTCCCTGGAAATGCCGTTCATTCGTATCGGCGTCAGTCCGAACATCTTGAACAGCTGACCTTGGGGAAAACCCAGTAAAGTGAGTACGGACCAAAGCCGCCTTCTCCCCTGAATCCGTTGGCGAAAAGGAACCTCGTTCGTGAGTTGAAACAATATGACACCACCCTGCTTTGCAACCCGAACGAACTCGGAAATGTAGCCAAGAATCAAGCTTTTCTTTGGAAGATGCTGAAGCACCAGAACGGAGAAGACAAAGTCAAACGTCGCATCCGCAAACGGCAGGGTGGCACTGGCACTGGCAACAAATTCGCAATGCTGCCGGTCAGAGTTGAATTGCCTGGCAAGTTCCACCATTTTCATTGAAACATCGATCCCAACGCACGTGGAGAAAAACCGCGAAAGCGCCCGGGTCATCCTTCCTACTCCGCAGCCAAAATCCAGCATCTTTCCGTATCGCACGTCGACTCTATTTGCCTTGCACATACCTACGACACGCTTCGCCTCCCGGTCACCATCATTGAAGAATTCTTCCAGATTCCATCTGCCAAACTTTTTCTCCGGGTCGGAAAGAATCGCCCAGAGCGGATCCAGCTCGGCCATGGCGTTCCAGTTAGACATGAGCGGATCCAGCGGGTCTAAATTCGCACCCGAATTCGAAACCACGCTCATAATCGCTCTCCTAACACGGCCGGCACTCACCCCGGTCCGATTTCATTGGCGTGCAGCTGTCACGCTTGGTCATTTGCTACTCGAACCTTTTGGCTTCGAACAACAATTGGTAGGCGAAAAGGCCTGGTGCAGTGTGCGCGAGCCACTGCCACACCGGCCGGGCATGGCCAGCCAGACTTCCACCGATGACCGAATGAAACCGCGTAATGCGATAGCCCGCAGCCTCGATCAATGCACGCGCTGTCTTCGTCGTAAAGAATCTTAAATGAGTGTGGTCTAAAGTACCCCAAGGCTCATAATTGAACTGACCGAATAGGATCTTTAATCGCGTAATCCAATGAACTATATTCGGCAGCGAAATGACCAATGCACCGTCAGAGTTTAGAACCCCACGCAACAGGAGCAGTGTCTCGTTTGGCATCACCAAGTGCTCCAGCACATCCGCGAGAAGAATGACGTCGAAGCCTCTTTCGGGGAAACCTTCAATCCAGTCAGGCGCATCCACGTTTAAGACATACACTGCTTGACAGTAAGCACGCGCTCGCTCCGCCGCAATGGGGTCCACCTCAATCCCAATTACGCAACAGCCTCTTTCCGCCAACTCCCGCGACATATATCCCGTCGAACATCCAACCTCCAGTACGCGTTTCCCGACTCCGACCCAATCCAATAAAAAGCGGTTCCTATCGTATTCACCCCAAGTCTTAACGACTCCGCTCTCGTAGCGGGAGCTAGCCTTCGAGTGCCCAAACGGTCCGGAACCAACTGCACCGGTGGAATCATCGCCAGAATTCATCAGCGATAATCCTGAGCAAGCGATCTCTCTTCAGGCGTCAGAATCAGGAACCACGCTACATAGATAAAAGCCAGAATAGCCACAAGCAGGAAGCCTGTCTTGAGCAGCAGGTTCTGAGGCACAACTGCCAGAAGTAGCGTACCCAAGCCTGCCGCCAGGAGCCCTCTCGTTCTCATGGACATCGGCGAACCCTTAGGTAGATATCTCCTCGCAATCACGAAAAGCGCCAACGCGTCGAAGACCGTCCGCGCGCTCCAAGCAATAGCTGCACCCTCGATGCCGTCCGCACGAATTAGCCAGAAAAGCATTCCTAAATAGATTGGCAGCTCCAACAGGTGCAATTTTGCGGTAAGGTCCGGGCGGCCAATTCCCTGCACAAAAGAAAACGGGACAAGCGCCAGGCTATTCGCCAGCACACCCAGCCCAAGCCACTGGACAACACGTGTACTGTGCTGCGCAAAATCAGCGCCAAGCCAAATCGTCAATCCGTTCTGTGCGAGCGCCAAAATAAGCAAGACGATCGGGAATAGCACAAGAAGAATGTACTTCACGCTACGGCCGTAGAGCGATGCAGCCTTTCTCTGATTTTTGACAAAACTGGTGGAGAAGGCGGGAAACATCACAACGACGACTGAAGCCGGAATTAGCAGGAGCTTGGATACGACCTCGTACGGAGTTGCGTAATAAGCCACGGCAGTCACGGAAACCAACGCACCAATAATAAAACGATCTAGCGTAACCATGACGGGCCCCACAATATTGGTTACCGTCATCCAACCACCGAATCGCAGCAACGGCCCCGCGGAAGGACCATGCCACGCCACCCGCTGGCGTAACTCCGGCACAACCCGAAAGCAAATCAATAAGTGCGCCAGCCAACCGATCAGGCGTACCGCGACAAGAATCCCCACAACCGGCACGAGGCTCCGCGAAAAAGGCAAAACCAGCAGCGGACCAACAAAAGTAAACACACCAATAGGAATGCGCAATGCATTCACCAGCTTAAACCGCTGGTGCGCCTCCAACAGACCCCGAAGCCCAGCGGTCAAGATTACCACCGGCACCGATAACCCCAGCAGACGGAAGGAGGTGACAACCTCCGATTGGAGCGTTTCGGGAACTTTGAGCGCATGGTGCACCAGCCAGGGCGAAATCGCGATGATGACCGCGGCACCCGCCAATCCCAAGGCCAACATTAATAATAGGGATGTCCAGACTAGCGCGGGAATCTCGTGGTCTTCTCCGCTCCCTAGCTTCTTCGCAACCAGTTGCGTGAGCGCTCGTCCCAGTCCGATGTCAAACAGGCTCGCATAGCCGATAAGGGCCCACGCCAGGGTCAGGACCCCAAAGCGGTCTTTACCCAAGCCATGAATCAGGATGGGGATGGAGAAAACCGCCACGATCAGCGGCGCGCCGTTGCCGATCAGGTTCCAGACCGTATTGCGCGCCAGCAGGCGCCCGCTGGTCAGGTGCAGATTCCCGATAGTAGAGGTCTCAGCCATTTGCGATTGCGCGAAACTGCCCTCGATTCTTCCCGTCCGCCTTCATTCCTGGCTATTTTTTGCCGTAACCTGTTTCTTTTCAATACCAGAAATGTCATCCCGACCCGTGGTGGATCTGCTTTGCTCTCCCATTTCCCGGGCGAAGCCGGAGGGCCACTTCGTTCACACCGCCTCCACATCCGTCGAGCTAACGTCCACGGCAATCGCCCGCTGGATCAGCTCTAGCGAGATGACCAAGCGGCAGCCATTCTTCCGCCGCAAAACAATTCCCTCCATCCCTTGCAGAGGACCGCTCCGCACCCGAACACGCCGCCCCGCCTTCAAGTACGGATGGGGCTCGGCGCGCAATCCCTGCTTCAGGAATCCCCGAATCTTCGCGAACTCTTCTTCTGGCACCGGCGATGGCCTCCCGGCAAAACCCACCAGACGCGCCACCCCAGGAACTTGCAGCACACTCAGCCGATTTTGCAGCGCCAGGTGCACAAAAACATATCCAGGAAATAGCGGCATCTTCAGATGCACCTTGCGGTCCTTCCACCTGCGCACAGAATCGTATTGCGGCAGGAAGTTTTCGACGCCGCGCTCCGCGAGTTGCTCAGCAACGCGTCTTTCGTGGTTGGAGCGGGTGCACGCGGCGTACCACTGGAGCGTGGCTTCCGGATGCAGCAGTCCGCGATCAAGAGGCGCCGCAAATCCAGACTGGATCGAGCCAGCTCCCGCATCACTCAGCGTATTCTCTTGGCCTCTGAAGAACACAGCTTCGCTCCGTCACTTACAGGGAAAATGTGACCTAACCCTAATAACTTCTATAATGTAGACAAGATTTCGATGTTACGCGGACGCTGTCTTGCTTTGTTCCTCCGGCTGCTTGCCATTCTTGCCTGAATGCTCATTCGCGGCCGCATTCCCATTCGAGCCGTTCGCGCTCACCCACGGCATCCCCGCTCTCATCGTTCCAAAAACTTCCTGCGCGAATCTCATCCCGGGATCGCGCGGATCAATCTGGCGCCAACGCGCGGTCCCCAATAGCCAAGCCGCTCCCAACAGCACGGAGCAGGCCGTTCCCGCTATTATGATCAGCGTCCGCGGCGGAAAGGACTTGCGTTCCGGCACGTCTGGTTGATCCAATACTTTCACAGACGGAATTTCCTTTGCCTCTTGCACTTTTGCCAATTCAAACTGCTTCGTAAGCGTCTCGTAAACAGCTTCGTCCACCTTCAGCTGGCGGAATTTATCGGCGTACGGCACTCCCAAAATTGGCAATTGACGCAAAGTTGGATACGCGTTGTCCGTGGTGCTTTGATCGTTGGCAGGGGCAGTTCCGTTGGACGTGCCTCCCATCTTCTGCAGTTGATTGCGCAGCTCGGCAATGCGAGCCTGCGTCGAGCGCACCCGAATGTTGTTGTCGGAATAGATCTGCCTTAACCCTTCCAGTTGCGACTCCGCGCCAATCAGCTGGCCTTGCAATGATGCGGCACCTTCCAGCATCGCCTTGCCCTGAGCAGAGATGTCAAACGTAGCGTTCTTGCTCGCAAACCGGCTGAAATCTTTTTCCGCTGATTCCAGTTCGACCTTGATTTTATCAAGTCGATCTTCCAGGAATACACGCTCGCGATGCGCGGCCGATGTATTCAGTTTCGCTGTGAGAATGTCCAGCTGCGCTATGTACGCGCCGGCCATGGCCGCCGCGCGCTTTGCATCGTGATCGGTCACAACCACCGTGATGACTCCACTCTTGCGTTCTTCGGTTATTTCGGTGTTGCTTTCCAGTTTTTTTCGCGCTGTTTTCTCCAGGCGCGTCCAATACACTTTCTTCAGATCGAATTGTTGGATGATGCTATCTTCCGCCGTGCGGCTGTGCATCACGGCTATGAACATCGCTCCCGTCGTCTTCGCTCCCAGCAGGTCGCTTGCAAGGGAACTCAGCCCACCAGAGCTTCCATTCTGGCCGCCGCCGCCGAGCATCGCCATGAAAGCCAATCCGCTGCCTGACTGCGAGTCGGGAGGCATCAGGCGCGCGGTGGATTCGTATTGGCTGGGTATTAGGAACGCGATAAGCGTCGTGACGAAAAGCCCAACCACCGCGCAACGCCCGAGAAACCGGCGCAGGCCCCACAACAAACGCATTCTTGGCAAAATTTGCTCGCCGGCCAAGCTCTCGTTCGACTCCGGAGCGAACGGCGCCGTAGCGTAAGGCGTCTCCTCCATCACCTCGTGCGACTTGGGCGATGTCTGCATCAATTCCACTCTCTCCTGATTCCAGTTGCATTCATGGAGCTGAAACCCCATCGGCTTGAGCGCTGCCGCGCGTCTGCCGCGTCAAGTGCAGCGGCAATTCGAAATTCCGCGGCTGATAACTGATCCCTACCGACGATGTCCAATTCGTCTGTCGCGTGGAAGCCAGCACCGGCGCCAGCCACGTCTCGTGTTGCACCAACGCCTGCACGTTCATAACTCCTCGTATCCAAAAGTTTGCTTTTACCCACTCGTCGTTTACGCTCTCACCCTGCGGAATGAAGTCTGGCGCGACGGTTGCGTGCCGGTAACCGAATTGTAGCGAGCTCTTCGGGGTAAACCAGTAGTTGCTCCACGCCTGTATGCCCGTGCCTTCTCTGCCGATCCAGCTGCCGATTATGTTGCCTTTGTTGGTGTACAAGTCTTTGTAAAAAGTGTCGTAGTAGATGTACTGGCCGTTGCGGCTCGACGACACGGAGTTCGTGTTGGTGCTCTCCACCCGCAAGTCCAGCTTTGGTATTTTCGGGAAGTGCGTCAAATATATCCCCGTATCAATCCCGGCGCGCCGCGGAGAAGCGAGCGGCGAAGGGTCGTCATCCGAAATCGAATCGGAATAAATAGACAGCCAATCGCGCACAAATGGCAGCCGGTAGGTAAAATAAAACCCGCCGTTGCGTTTTCCGGGACTTTCGTTCGGTGCGTACAGCACTGACGACTTGAAATAGTCCGTGTAACTGTTCCAAACAGCCACGGGGGTGATCGCCCGCCCTACTCCCCCGAACTCGGCCGTCCTGGAAAATCCCAGCTCCAGATTCGGCGTCGGTTTCAGGCTGATGACCTCGCCGTGGATCAGCGGCCGCGGCGGAAAATCGTTTCCCGAAAGCTTACCCACAAAGAAATCCGTTTTTATCGGTCCCAAATAATGAAAAATCCAGGGAAGGACAAAGGGCGTCACGCGACTGGCGCGAAACATATAAATTGGCTCGGCGTTGTCGCTGAAAATCAGAACGCTGCCCTCTCCAGGCCCCCACCACAGGCTCTGTTTCCCGAACGCAAAATTCCAATCCGCAACCTTCGCTGAGATGTATGTATCCAAGAGGCGAAATTGATTGGTCGCGGGAATCGGGGCAGCCGGCTGCACTGGGGTATTATCCAGCGTTGCGATCAGGTTCTGTGTGGACTGGGAAAATCCCGGCGCCGACGGCGCATGCTGATATTCGCCGCGCACATACAGTGTGAAGACCCCCCATCCGCCGTAGCCGGAGAATCCATCATATGTGTTAATCCCTTCCTGGTACGGGCGGCCATAGTTGTTAACGATGGTCTGCCCGAAATGACGGCTATCGTTCAGAGGCAGGCCGTTAATGCCCGTCGTAACGGAATAGAGCGATTCGAGCCGCGCTGTTTTGTCGCTTGCACCCGCGCCGCCCGCCGCTGTTTCCAGATCGCTCGCGAATTCCTTTTCCAACGAGTAATAAAGTTTCGCCGCTTCTCCCGACTTCGCCTCGCCCGCGAATGCGATGCGGTCGCTGGCCTCTTCCACCAGATGCGCGCATTCAATCCGGGTCCACGGTCGCTGCCCCACAAATGCCAGACGAATGTAGCCCAGCGCCGCGAGCCGTTCGATCGCCGGATATATCCAACTATTGAGCTCCACAAAGGGCGACCCGGTGGGCGGGATTCGTCTCCCGGGACTCGTGTCGCTCGATTCCGCGTAAGTTTGCCAATCTCCGCCGCCGAGTTCGGGATCGTGATGGTGGCGGTACACTTCTTGCCCCACAAACCATCCGATCGCACTTCCGATCAAAATGTCCGTCGGAAAATGTTGCTTGGCATCTACGCGCGCCGCGCTCACTGCCGCCGCCATTCCGTAAGCTAGAAGACTCACGTACGGGCTGGGATATTCATGCGCGATCACGCTGGCAATTGCCCATGCGGCCGTGGCGTGTTCGCTGGGAAATGAATCGTCGCCCTTCCAAAACTTTCCCTGGTAATTGCTCTGTAGCGGCCGTTCCCTTCCAAACGCGAACTTCAGCGCCTCCGTCACTGCCAGGCTGTTCGCCGCCGCCTCCAGCGCCAGAAATCCGGTTTCTCGTCTGTGATCGTCGTGCGTAAAGTGGCCCCACAGATAGATCCCTCCGCTGGCCGCGGCCATCGAAGCGATTCCATAATTCGAGAACGTGTTGGCGTTCTTCAGCCGGCTCGGAGAATTCGACAGGTGTTTGCTGACTTCCGTGTCAGTCGCCAGCGATACGCCGGTCGCAACGCCCAGCGGCAAGAGCCAATCCACATCCACCAGACGCAAATGCGCCGGTGCCGTCCATATCCTTACTTGATCCTTCGCAAATCGCGGGATGAGGTGCGGACTTATCGCAGTGCTGTAATCCTGCGTGAAATCCGCCGAGAAGCCCGGCGTCGAACGCGTCGTGAAGTCCTTTGTAGAATCGGACGTAGAATCCGTCGCAGCGCTCGCTGTGTTTGCCGCGCTCGCTGTGATCCCCGGCGCGATGTTCGGTGCAGTAATCGGCGCAGCGTTCGCCGCATCCGCCTGCGAATCGGCGGCGCTGTCTTGCAAGCCTGCGTCCGGAACCGTCTGCGTGTCAGCCGCCTTCGCTGGCTTGCTCGCAGCGGCTTCCTGCGGCGCAGATTGAGCGAAACAGATCGTGCCAGCCGCCGGTGCGATCAGTAAAAAGGAACTCAACACGTATCTGCACCATCCTCGTGTCATTCTTGGATCTCTGGACCTAATAGTGCGCGGCGATGAATGCCGTGCTGGCGATGGACGACGCCACCTGCGCGGCCAAGAACACCGTCTGCCACTGCACACCGCCGCCGATAGCCTTCTCAGGAACGACTACCGTGTCGCCAGGTCGCAATTCCGCACTCAGAGAATCCCCACCCCACAGTCCTTGGTTAGCGCCCAGGACCGAGCCATCGGCGCGAATCACAAAAATTGCTTTCTTGTTGGCTAATTGCGTGGGCCCGCCGGATTGGCCCAGATACCAATTCGCACTCTTTCCCGGACGATAGGAAACAGCCGTCGGGTTATAAATCTGCCCGGTTACCATCACGTAGCTTGGCTTTTTCGGAATTTCGATCGAATCTCCGGCTCTCACGTCCACATCCGCGGTCGTGTTCTGCCATTGATGGATGTCTGCTGAAATCCGTATGGCCACTCGGCCCGTAGGTGGATTGGAGCTTAATTGTTCCAGCGCGGTCTGCCACTGTTGCAATGCCAGGTCTTTCGCTCTCTTCTTATCCGGATCGGTTTCCGGCAGCAGTTGCAGATTGGACTGTTCATCTTTCACACGCAGAATCATCTGGTTCTGATCTTTGGCCTCGATCTCGCGCACTTGCACCCGGCGTAGCACCGCGCCATAGGCGTAAGCGTCAGGTTGGAAACCTCCGGCTCTCTCCAGAATCGAACTTAGCTTTTCGCCGGGACGAATTCCGTATGTTCCAGGATTTTTCACTTCGCCCTTCACGCTAATCGAGGCTCCCAGGTCACTCCAACCCGGCAGCTCCCGAACGGTTAGCACGTCTCCGTTGTGAATCGCAATCGCGGCCTCTGGCCCCTTGGAAAGCGCGCTGGAAATCGAAATTGTTTCGTGCTGCGCCGTTAGTGCGGATTGATTGGCATATTGAAAATGTGTCAGGTCCGCGGTGTTCGTATCCGCACTTGGCTTTAGCCCGCCGCCCACTTGGATCAAGTCCGCGATGGTCATATTCGTCGTCAGCGGGTAGCGCCCGGGCCTCGTCACTTGGCCTTGAATGTAAACAGTCGCCGGATCCATCGCGTCCGGACTGCGGTGAATCAACAAACGATCGCGCGGCTGCAGCACAATATTTTCGGTCGGATCTCCCGCGAGCGCCTGGCTGAGATTCACGCTGAAAATTTTGAATTTGCCGTTCGGCAAATATCGGAAAACCTGCGCGTCTTCTTTCTGCGCGTCAGGCCCCAGCCCGCCCGCCAGATGAACCGCATCGCCCAACCGTATTTGACCGGACGTGCGATAAGTTCCCGGCGCGCGCACATCTCCCCACACCGAGACAATCGGAGGATTCTCGAAATCAAAGCGGCTGTAGATGCGTACGGTATCCATCGGATGCAGCAGCGGCGCCTGCGCGGGATTGGCCAGGGACTCCGCCAGATCAAAACTCTCAACCGTCGGATGAAAATCAGGCGGGTTCAAGCGAATAATCTCCGCGTAGCTCAAGGAAGGCTCGGGGAGCAGGTCCTTGTACGTCGCGATCACATCTGTCACGCGCATATTCTCGCGATACGAGTAACGCCCGGGACGAAGCACGTGGCCATCCAGATAGATCGCGTCCTGGTTGTATGAAGCGATCGGAAAAATCCTGATGCGATCCCCGTCTTTAATTTCAAACGCCTCCAGCTTCTTAGTTACTTCCGCGGAGTCGCCCGCATCGGGAATATCCAGGCTCAGCATGGTCTGTTTCTCGTGCACCACCAGCCGTTGCACTTCGATGTGTCGCAGCGCGGCGGTCGGCAGCAGCCCGCCGGACAGTTCGAGCACCGCTGCTAGATTCTTTTCATCCTTCAATTCGTAAACAGCAGGCCGCCGCACCATTCCTTCCACCGTCACTTGCGGGCCCACTGGCGGCACCAGCACGGTATCGCCGTTATCCAGTCGCGCCATGTCGCTCTTCACCCCGTGCAGCAGCAGATCGTAAAGATCCACCTCCTCCACCAATTGTTTGCCGCGATAATGCTTCACGATTCGCAGCGATCCCTTCGGCGTGGGCCCGCCCGCGGCGAATAGCGCGTTCAACGGCGTCGAAAGCGAACTGATGTCGTACGCGCCCGGGTTCGCCACATCTCCCACTTCATAGATTCGAATCGTTCGCAGCCGCGCCAGCGAAACCTCGGCAGACACATCGCGATACTCCGTTCGCAAAATCCGTTGCAAATCTTGCTGCACGTCTGCCAAATTTCTGCCGCTCACCAGAACCGGCCCCGCTTCGGGCAGGCTGATCCGGCCTTCCCGATCCACCGTTCGGAAAAATCTCTGTGAGACGCCGCCCCACAAATCAACTGAAAGTCCATCGCCTGGTCCCACCACATAATCCGGACCGACCGGAAGATCCATCGGAATGAACTGCGGGTCTCGAGTTCCGTTATCGAAAACCTCGGATCCAAACCGCCGCGGCGTTGCTGGGCGCGGCACCGCTTGCAAGTACATGTCATAAAGTGACGGAATGTCTGCGTACGGACTCTGCTTGCGCGCCATCTCAGCTGGTTGTATCAGGGCGTTCTGCCGAGACCTTCGGCTAGACGATTGCACTGGAACAACCGGTGACATGCCCGAAGACGGAGGACCATTCATGTCGCGGCCGGAAGAACCCAGGCTTGCCATCGCCAGCGCGGCGCTGGCGGAGTCCATTCCCATTCCGCCGCTGCTCATATCCGCGCCGTATCTGTTGGGCAGCGATCCTCCGCCGGAGTCAGAAGCACCCGGTTGGTTATCGCCGCCACCGAAGAGTTGCGAAAAAGAACCTCCCGATGCGGATCCAGATCCGGCCCCTGATCCGGCCCCTGATCCAGCCCCAGACCCGGATAGGTTCGAACCCATTCCACCGAACAACTGCATGCCGTCAGAGCGATCTCCTAGCTGGTCCGTTGGATAATTGTTTAGCGGATCTCCGCTGGTCTGCATCAACAGCCCGCGCTCTAGAGGGTTTTCGCCGCCGCTCGGGAAGCTGGGAGGAAACGATTGCTGAGGAGACACTGGCTGGGGCGACTGCATCGGCGGGCCCTGCCGTCCTTGCGATCCTTCATTATCGGCGGGCGAATTGGGCTGTGCATTCGCACAGTCCACATCCAACTGCGGGTCGCAAGCGCTCGTGGTCTGCAGACTCTTTTGTAGCGCTTTCTGGTGCGCTGCTGCACGTTCCTCTTCTTGATGTTGCGCCATCCATTTCGCGCGCTCTTGGACCAGAAGTTCCTGCTGCCTGCCGAGTTCGGATTCCGGATTAAGTCTTGGTACAAGAAATCCGTACTTCTGAACGATAGCTGTCGCGACCGAACGAAACTGCACATCCGACTCCAAGCGATCAAATAAAGCGTCGTTCGTGAGGTCCGAATCGCTGATGATTTGGCCGTGGTCTGTCGCGTCCTTCGCCACCCAGCGTTTCAACTCGACCATCAGTCCAACTTCCGTAAGCAGAACCGACTTTAACTCCGCCGCCGACGCTGCCACCCGGCTCAAATTGTCGCGCCCCAGATCCGAGCCCACCGTTGGAGCCGGGCGCTGATTTTGCGCGCGCATCGCGCTGCATCCCAACCCCATAGCGACCAGCACGCAGATAACTCCGCGCGCACGCCTCCCTGGAATTCGGATCGCTCTCGCGTTCTTCACTCCTGTTGCGTGGTTCATGGCCATCACTGCACCTTATCCAACGTCTGCATCTTTCCGCGAATGGCGCTCAACACCCCCGCTTCGGAGGCTTCGATTTGATTCGACTCGATGGAGAGCGACGTCCAGTAAAACATCGAGCTGTTGCGATCCGCCGCAATCGCAATCACTCGCATTTGAGGATGATTTCGCAAGATCGACTCGCAAACATTCGGAAGACTATTGGATCGTTCCAATGCAACGATCAGAAAGTCCGGACGCGTTTCTTCCACGGCATGCTCCAATTCAGCCTCTTGCTGAATCTCGCCGACAATTTCGATGTCGGGCTGATCCGCAATCGTGGCCATCACCAGTTCACGCATCAACCGCGGCCGATTTGCCACTAACACTCGGATGGGATTCATCAACGCCCTCCGCAACAACACCAATACAGGGACAGCAGTATAGAAACGCCCGCTAACAGGCGGTAGGTTCAATTAGGATTCAGATTCGCGCACCAAACAGGTCCACGAGAATGTACGGACCGGGTACCACGGTGTAATCAAAAAAGTACTGGATCGGTACCTCATTGCACTGGTCAATTGTGGTACTGGATGGCGAGCATTTGGGCCAGTCGTCGAGCAGGTGTGGCTAGACCCACAGGGTAAATTTGTTCCCACCTACAGGTTCGAGATTCTCCCGACTAATTAGATTCCGAAATCCACAATTCGCGTTTGGGGCTGGCCACTCGGGGCTCGGTTTCCAGTCCGCGATTTGATGACACCTGACTGCGAATACTCCAGCGAAATCCGCTAAATCGCACGGCGATTCGCTCCGCATTCGCGAGGCAGCGACCGCCCTAATGTAGTGCGCTCCTCCAAAACTGGACAACCTGCTTGGGTAGAATCAGGGCCTCCAAACCGGGAAGCAAGATGGGCCGGAAACCGCGCGTAGGCCGATCCCCTGAAGCCGAGTGGCAGATCGTGCAGGGAGGCATCAAGAGAGGGAACCCGTCTGACACATGCCGCGGTGCGGGATCCCGCCGAATCTGTTCTATCGCTGAAAGGGTGAAGCGGAACAGGGAACGAAAGCAGCACTGGAGGGAGAAGCGTTGCCGCGGCCGAAACCGAGAAGGACCGCCGCATCCGGCAACCCGATCGGAGGCTGGGGCGGAAGTCGCTGCAGATCGAAATCCCCAAGAAAGTCGTGCGGGACTGAGCTGCGGTGCCGTTCACTCCCAGGCGTGTGAACTGGCAAGGCTACACGGCCACGTTGCTGGCTGGGACTCTTGCGATTAGTCGGTCAAGCTTGCGTTACCGGAAGAAGCCGCGAGGCAGCCGGGCCGATCCGTGAAATTCCATGTGTCTTCGTTGTTGAGCAAATTCGGCGTGGAGGCACGCGCGGAGTGGGCACACAGAGTTGCCGGATTTATGCGACCGACGCTGCTGGAGAACGAAGCGAGGGGTCCTGCGCAAGCCCATGAGGGTGGGCGCAGTCTGGTCCCCGAGTTAATGATGCAGAAGACGACGCTTGCGATTACGAACGGCTCGCGCAGCGTCCGGTTCCCTGGTCGAGTACTTATCGCGTAACAATGAGAACGGAGGCTGGGCGGTAATCTGGCGGGCGTCACCTGCATCCTACACGGCGACGATGCATCCGCTACAGCATTATTTGTTGCAGACGGCAAGAATCGCGCCGCTTAGGGTGTGTGCAAGGGATTGCGAGAGAAAACCTCGTTCAATTGCTGTCTCCAATCTGGCGAGTGGATTCCGAAGACTCGATTTAGTTTTGCATTGGAGAGAACGGAGTAGGCGGGACGGCGCGCCGGCGTGGGATATTCGGCCGTAGTGATGGGAATCACTCTGCGCGTTATCAGTTCTTCTCCGTTTGTCGCGGCTTGAAACCAAGCGGTGGAGTGCGGTGATTGCGCCGCCTCCCGTAGGATCGCCTGCGTAAACTCGTACCAGTTTGATTCGCCCCCTGCCGTCATATGATACGTACCGTTCCGCTCTGGCCACGTTGCTGTTCCAGCAGTTGGATCACAAATCTGCTGTAGAGCCTTAACTGTGGCGCCGGCGATTTCGCGGCTCCAGGTGGGAGCGCCGACCTGATCACGGACAATCCGGAGTTCTTCGCGCTGCGTCGCCAGGCGCAGCATCGTGAGGAGGAAATTCTTGCCGCGCGTGGAGTAGACCCAAGCGGTGCGAAAAATCAGGTGGTCAACGCCTGAATCGCGGACGGCTTGTTCGCCTGCAAGCTTTGTCCTTCCGTAGACACTGATGGGGTTCGGCGGGTCGTTCTCATCGTAAGGAAAATTCTTAGCGCCGTCGAAAACGTAGTCGGTCGAGTAGTGGACAATGGCCGCCCCGATTTTCTTCGCTTCTTCGGCCATGATCGCCGGAGCTTCCGAATTAATCGCTCGCGCTAGCGGTTCGTCTTTTTCAGCCTGGTCCACAGCGGTATAGGCGGCGGCATTCACAATCAGCGACGGATGGACGTCCCGAATCAGCTTGCGGATTTTGTCCGGACGCGAAAGATCGAGCTGCCGGCGATCGGTGGCGACGACATCGCCCAGGCGAGGCAATAAATGTTGAAGGTCATCACCGAGTTGGCCATGCTTGCCGGTCAAAAGAATCTTCGCTTTCATTTCGATGAGTAACGAGGAAGCAGATCGCGCCGAACATCAGCGAGCTTGGAGTTTTTCGCATCCTTGTCAGAAACCAGCGGAGCCGTGACTCCCCACTCGATATTGATGTCGGGATCGTTCCAAAGAATGCCGTGCTCGTCGCCAGGATCATAAAAGTCGCTGCACTTGTAGAGAAACTGGACGGTGTCGGTTAGCGCCAGGAATCCGTGCGCAAATCCTGCCGGGATATAAATTTGGTTATGGTCGTTCGCGGAAAGGCGAACGCTAGCCCATTTGCCAAAATGCGGCGAGCCGGCGCGAATGTCCACGGCCACATCGAGGGCTTCGCCCTCGACGACGCGGCAAAGCTTGGCTTGCGAATGGTGCGTCTGATAGTGCAGTCCGCGCAAAGTGTCCTTTAGGGAACGAGAATGGTTGTCCTGCACAAACACGTCGAGGATACCCAATTCCGCAAATTGCGGTGAGATGGTAGGTTTCCATGACGAAACCGCGAGCGTCGCGAAAAACCTTGGGACGAAGCTCCCACACGCCCGGGAGAGAGGTTTCAATTCGCTGCACTGAATTTGGACTCCCGTATGAATCGCGATGCAGAATGACGCAGCACGCAGCTCGATGACTTTAGCAGAACTTGGTCACAGGCTGTAGCGGCCGGAATATTCCGACAGCCTGCTAACTGGGAGCCTTTCGTCCCGACTGCGCAATCGCGTGCAGGGACGAGTCCCGATTCTCGTAATATTTCTGGTAGTAGCTGCGGTACTCGCCGCCGCGCACCCCAGCCATCCATTTCGTGTTGGCGCGGTACCAATCAATCGTCTGGCGCAAACCGGCTTCCAGGGGCACGGAGGGCTTCCAGCCGAGTTCCCGCTCGATTTTGTGGCAGGTGAGAGCATAACGGCGATCGTGGCCGGGGCGGTCTTTCACATGGGAAAGTAGCGATTCGCTTTTGCCGGCGGCGCGGAGCAAACGGCGCGCCATGTCGAGATTTTCAAGCACGTCCAGGCCGCCAATGTTGTAAACCTCGCCGATCCGTCCGCGTTCGAGAACCGCCAGAATTCCGCGGCAATGGTCCGTGACGTGGAGCCAGTCGCGCTCTTGTTTGCCGTCACCGTAAATTGGGACAGGCTTGCCGTCTAGCGCGTTGGTAATCATGAGTGGCAGAAATTTTTCCGGAAACTGGAAAGGCCCGTAATTGTTGGAGGCACGCGTGATGACAGCCGGGAAGGCGAAAGTGCGAACGTAGGATCTGACGATCAGGTCCGAGCTGGCTTTCGAGGCGGAGTAGGGGCTGCTCGGCTGCAGCGGAGAATTTTCGTCGGCAAACGCGCTCGGCGCCATATCGCCATAAACTTCGTCGGTCGAGACGTGAACGAATTTCTTGATATCAAGCTTGCGCGCGATCTGCAGAAGTACGAAGGTGCCGGTGACGTTCGTTTCAATCACGGGCGCCGGTTCATAGATACTACGATCCACGTGCGACTCGGCGGCGAAATGAACCACTGTCTGGCACCCGGCCATGGCGGCTTCGACGGCCGCAGGATCGCAAATATCGCCCTTAATGAAAGTGTATCGCGGATTGTCCGCGACGGATTCCAGGTTGGCGAGGTTTCCAGCGTAGGTTAGCTTGTCATAGTTAACGACGGTGTAGTCCTGGGGCAGGCCAAGAACATGATTGATGAAATTCGATCCGATGAAACCCGCGCCGCCGGTGACAAAGATCTTCATCGGACCACTTCCCGGCGTCCGGCGCCGGAGGAACGATTCATTTTGTTCGCGCCGGTTTCGGCGACAAGCGTATTGGCACGGAGCAGAGATTCGAATGTGCCGGCGTCGGTCCACCATCCATCAAGCACTTCGTAAGAGAGCTTGTCTTCGTCGATGTAGAAGTTGTTCACATCGGTGATTTCCAGTTCGCCGCGGCCGGAGGGTTTCAGGCGGCGAATTTTTTCAAATACGCTTTTGTCATAGAGGTAAATGCCGACGACGGCAAAGCTCGATTTGGGCGCTTTGGGTTTCTCCTCGATGCCCACGACATGCTGGCCGCGAATTTCGGCGACGCCAAATCTCTGGGCGTCGTCAACTTCCTTGAGCAGAATTTTTGCACCAACTTTCTGTGCTTTGAAAGATTCGACGGCGCGGCGAACATTGTTCTCGATGATGTTGTCACCCAGAATCACGCATATCGAATCGTCGCCGGCAAAAAATTCCGCCAGGCCGAGGGCCTCCGCAATTCCGCCTTCACCTTCCTGGTAGGTGTAATTCAAGTGCTTCAGGCCGAAATCACGGCCATTACCGAGCAGACGCAAGAAATCTCCGGCGTTTTTGCCGCCAGTGACTAGCAGAATTTCCTCAATCCCGGCATTCACGAGGGTCTGAATAGGGTAGTAGATCATGGGCTTGTCGTAGATCGGTAGAAGATGCTTGTTGGTTACGCGCGTCAACGGGTTCAAGCGGCTGCCAGTCCCACCTGCCAGAACTACACCTTTCATCGTTCCCTCTATTTCCCCGGTCTCGTCCGAAAAGGCGTTCGTGCTACCAGGGTAGCTGATTATTGCCGGGGACAAATCGAATCGCGACTAAACACTTGGGCCGGCCAGCAGGGCAATAGCAAACAGCAATCCGCGAACGAAAGAATGCACCTTCCCTGCCCATTCGCGCAATATGGTACTTTCCTGCGCGTTTGACTCCTTCGTCTACGATAGCACGTAATGTGAGCGCAGGCGTGTGACCGCAGCGCGAGCTCCGAGGCCACGCGGATGGAAAAACAATCCTCAAGTATGCCGTCTTGCTTTCACTCTTGGAACCGGGCGCGGCTCGGTGGCTGCGCGGCGACCTGTATTCCGATAGCGCGACGGGAAAGACGAAAGAGGGCGGAATGGTTCGAGATTTGTATGCGAAGGCGCGGGCTGCGCTAAACGGCACGCTGAATCAGAGTGAAAAGCTCGGCTTGCGCGCGCTGCTGGCGCAGAGTCAATCTCTGCTGGATTACGCATTGCAACTTTCGGGCAACGCGAAAGAAGCGACAGGGCATTTCGCAGGAGCACGCCGCGACCTGGCCGAAATCAAGACACGAAGAAAGTCTGCCGAAGATGTTGCATGTGGTGAAACCGACAGAAGGAATCGGCAAGCTCGATTCTGATCCGAATCGTTTGACGCTGGTGATCGGAGATGACGGCCGAATCGTCATTGCGGTGTGGGATTAGAAAAGGCGGCGAGGGCCAACAACAGGAACCTAAGAAAAATAATAACGAGCGGCTTGATGCTGGGGGCGATGATCGCCAGCCCGTTGCCCGGCGCGCAAGATGCGCAAGCTCCGCAAGCCCCTGTGGTGAACATCGATCCGAACGGGCACGGAAACCTTGCCGCGGCGCAAGGCGATATCGTGGATGCATACCAGCGAATCGATATGGCCCAGAGCGCTAATAATGATCAACTGGGCGGTCACGCGCAAAACGCCACGAATTTCTTGGCGCAGGCCGATGTGGAGCTTCGCTTGGCGGCAGACTTTGCCAATGCCAGGCAGGACGCCCAGCAGCAGCCATCGGAACCGGGGCCGGACAACGCGTCAGGAAACTGGACAATATACGCGCAGAACATTGACCAGCCCGGCGGTTCCACAAAGTACGTACAAATCCAGCAATTCGGCACGCAGCTTTCCGGACATTTCAAAGGCCCGCATCAGTCTGGTGGAATTGAAGGATTTGTGAATGTTCATCACATCGAATTCAGCACCCATACTCATGACGTGCTCACGTTCCGCGGAAGGATCGACGGAAACACAATGTCCGGCCTCTACGGACTACACGGCCAACATGCTCCGTGGAACGCGGTGCGCTCGGATCGATTTACTGCTCAGCCGTAGGTGTGCGCATAGCTGAGGCCCGCCGCGGCGTATTCCGGATCTTGCAGGAGACGGGCCTGGATCCCACTGCGCTGTAACTGGAGCTCACCGAAAGCGTCCTGATGAAACGCGCCGAGTCCATGCAGTCCATTCTGAAACTTTTGCGTGGTAGCGGAATACAGCTGGCGGTGGACGATTTCGGCACGGGTTATTCCAGCCTGAGTTACCAGCGCAAATTTCCGATTGACGCGCTGAAGTTTGACCACTCATTCATCCGCCAGATCACAACTGCTCCGGACGAAACCACCATCGTGACGGCAGTGATCAGCATGGGCCGCAGCCTGAAGCTGCGCGCGGTGGCCGAGGGAGTGGAAACGCAAGAAGAACTGACATTTCTGCAGGCTCATCAATGCGACGAGGCGCAGGGCTACTATTTCAGCCGAGCCGTGTTCGCCGAGCAGTTCGCCAATTTATTGAACAACGGCATACCGGAAGCAATACTCAGCTGAACGCGGCGGTTCGCTCATGAAATATTACGGCGTCGCGGGCTCAGCTTTACCGGATTGTTTGCTTGGGGGCCGGCAGTTTATCGGGACGCGCAAACTCGTAAATCCCCGCGGGATCGGAAACCAGCAGGATGCGCTCAGGCTCCACCAGAATTCCCACGGGTTGCAGCGCGGCGCCTTGCGTGGTTGCCACGCGGTAGGTATCCAGCAAATTTCCATCGCGATCGAAGCGCAGCAGCATGTCGCCGATGGCGGCCCACACTTGCTGGCTCGCGCGATCCACGCCCAATGCGCGAATCACCGGTGTCACCGTGGTATTCGGCTCGCGTTCGGTGAACTTTACGACTCCGGCAAAGCTGTTCAGGCCCTCCTGCCGAAAGCCGTGGCCGTAATGCTCGCCGTATTCGCCGTGGCCGGCACCGGGACTGTTCACTCCGCCGCCTGCCGCAGGTCCACCAGTCGCATGGCCGCCGGGAAAACCTCCCGCTGCACCAGGACCAGCTGCGCCTGCTGCACCGTGGCCGCTTGCGTCTGCTGCGCCCGCCGCGTCTGCTGCTCCCGCGCCGCCCGCTCCATCGGCGCCCAGCATATGATGTTCATATCCGCCGCCGAACCCGGGAAAGGCTCCGGGGCCAAAAATTCCTGGCGCCCCGAAGCCTCCACCCGGTCCCCCCACGCCAAGCAACGCGTTAAAGTCTGGAGTGCTGCTGGAGGTGGAGCTGGTCGACGAGCTGTTATTGCTGTTAGCCGATAATGAGCCGCTAAGGTCGGAGCCGTCCGCTGATCCCGACGCGCTGCTCGTCGTGCCGCCGGTGGCACTGCCGTTTGTCGCGCCGGCATCGCTGCTGCCGCTGCCTGCCGGTGCGCCGGAACCCGCTGCACTGCCAGGCGTGGCCCCGCCCGTGCCACCAGGTGGCGTCGAGCCGCCGCGCGGCGGCCCCCCGCGCCATGCCCGCCGTTCATCGCGAACCCCGCGGCGCCGTTCCCTACCGAGTACATGCTGCCGAACGAGAAGGCTTCACCCGGTCCGGCCATTCCTGAAACGCGCATGCCCAGCTGCACCTGGGAGTTATCGTGGCTGATATCCGGAATCAATGCCTTCGCGGAGACTTCGGCTTCGTAGCCGGCGTAGCCGAAGCGATCGTATTTTCGGAATTTGGGATCTTTCAGCAGAGTGAACGCGAAATAAATATCGCCCGGCGCGCCGCCGTAGAGTTTTCCGATATCCATGGCGTAGGAGGGCGGGGCGCTGGTGGAATAACCCGCGGCATAACCGGCGGCGGAATCCGCGGAAGCGCTAACGGCGGGCGCCGTCAGCTGGAGGGGATCGCTGACGGCATCGGAAATGTTGCCGAAGCTGCGCAGCAATTTGCCATGCTCGTTCATCACGCGCACCAGGTGGTCGCTGCGCAGCGTGACCACTGCGAATTCGCCGTTCGCCAGCGCCACCACAGACATCGGCGCGTTCACCGGGACGCTGGCTTCCAGCGCGCCCTCCGGCGTGAAAATCTTCACCGCGTTCGCGCCGCGATCGGCGACAAAAATACGGCCGGAGGCGGCGTCGCGATCGAAGTCCACCGCGAATTTGATAGTTGCGTCGTCCGCGGCCTGGGCGCTGGGAATTTGGCCGATGCGTTTTCCGTCTGGGCTATATATCCAGATGACGCTGGCCGGGGCAGCCAGCACATAATAATGACCAGCCGGATCGCGCTCGATGGCTTCCGCGCCACGACCGACGTCGGGAAATACCCTGCCGCGCGCGTGCAGCACGGTTTGCACGCCTTGGGCGTGCGCCGGTCGGTTCACGCAGCCGAATAGCAGCGCGGCGGCGCAAGCCAGGACGGCCATTGCGGAAGTATAACTGTTCGTTAACCTCTTGTTTATCAATTGCTGTCCCATCACCCGATTTTCCCCGCCATTTTTACCGAACAGATGCAACTGGAATTCGCAAAGGTTGCCAGCAGCGTTTGCAAATTCTTGACTGATGTTGCTCCCCGGCTGCTGTGCCACCCTACCTTTTCCGTAGTTCCGATTTTGGCCGGCAAAAGTTCCGCAATTTTGCGGAAGTAGTTCCCTTTCTTCTCTTTCGCCGTGGTTGCGGGCGTTTGCGCCGGGCGTCGCCCAGCGGAATTCTGGAACTCTCGCGCCATTGAATCTGAATTAGTTAGCGGCGCGGACATTCAGATTTCATGAGAAGTGCCACGATTTGCCCATTTCAATTGCGGTATCTTACCTGCACTTCGCGTAAAGTTATCGGCTCGAGGGAACGTCATTTTTAACCGCCACCAAGGGAACGTGTTTGCGCTGCTGCTGTTTTGGCTCGCCAGCGGGCATTTAATTGGGGCACAGCAGCCTGCCGGTCCGCCGCAGCTGGTTAGTGGAGTGGTGCACACGCCCGAAGGCACGCCGGTGCCCGCCGCGACGGTGCATCTGGTAAATACGGAGACGAATAAAGCCTGGTTGAGCTGGACGGACGAATCCGGCAAATTCGAATTTCCTCAAATTCCGGCGGGGTCTTATCGCGTGGAAGCAAGCCAGTTGGGATTTGCGAATGCCTCGCTGGTGGTGGAGATTCCTGTGGTGCCGCCCGGGCCGATTCCGATTGTGCTGCGCGTCGCAACTTTGGCTGAGCTGACGGCGAAGCCCGAAGCGACGCGCGCGCCGCGAAATCCGCGGTCGTCGGGAGGCGCCGCGAACTCCAATGCCGGTGCGGGCGGAAATGCGGACGCGAAGGCGGGCGGCGGGCGCGGAGGTGGCGGCGGCAGAGGCCAAATGCCCGCGGGCGTCACCAATGCGATTCACGCGGGACTGGCGGGCGGCGGTTTCGAACAGACTGATCTCACCGATGAAGGCGCGGGCGGCGCGACCGGCGCAAACAACGCGCCCGCGAATGAAGGTGCGCAAATCGCGGCCGAGCTGCCCGCCGGCATCGGTTCCAGCGCAACTTCCGACTCATTTTTATTGCAGGGAACGGTTGGCCAGGGCCTCTCCGGAAATGGCCCCGGCGGATTTGGCCAGAACGGATTGGTACCGGGCAATCCTACGGGAGAAGGTGGCCAGGGTCCGGGTGGCGGGCGCGGAGGCCCCGGCGGCGGTGGACCCGGTGGAGGACCTGGCGGCGCGGGCGGATTTGCTGGACCCGGTGGTGGCGGTGGTGCTGCCGGCGGCGCAGGCGGTGGGATGTTTGGCGGAGCTCCTGGTGGCGGAGGAGGAGGTGGCGGAGGCGGAATGTTTGGCGGGCGCGGCAGATTAAATCGGCAGGCGGTGAATCGCATTCGCTTCAGTTTCTACGATCACTACGAAAATTCCGTTTGGGACGCGAAACCGTATTCGATTACGGGCAACTCGGTGCCCAAGCCGAGCCATTACGACGAACGCTTCGGCGGCAATCTAGGCGGGCCACTGAAAATTCCGCACATTTATAATGGCAGCGACAAGACGTTTTTCTTCGTCAACTACCAGCACGAAACGCAATCGAGCGCGCTGGACACATATTCGACGGTGCCCACGGCAGCCGAACGCACCGGTAATTTCTGTGGCCTGGGAATTACGCTCTTCGATCCCTTTTCGAATTTCACCGGACCGCGAACGCCGTTGGGCAACGGTTGCCAGGTTCCTACGATTAATTCAGCCGCGGCCGGCCTGCTGGCTTTCTATCCACTGCCGAATCTTCCCGGCACCGTGCAGAATTATGTGTTGCAGACCACGGTGCCGGTGAACAGCGACACATTGAACCTGCACGTGCTGCACACCATCAATTCCAAATTCAGCCTGAACGGCGGATACAACCTGAATTCCCAACGGCAGAATACGTTTGGCAACTTTTTGAATACCGCTGGCAATTCGTCCACGCTGAACCAGTCTGTAACGCTGGGCCTCGCGCACAATTGGACTTCGCACTTGGTGGAAACCACGCAGCTGAATTGGAGCCGCAGCCGTGCGCAGGTGTTGAGCGACAATTCATTCGTGAACAATGTGGCGGGGGATCTGGGAATTACCGGCGTCTCCACCGAGCCGCTCACCTACGGCATTCCTGCGATCAATTTCACCAGCTTTTCAGCGCTGAACGATCCGGTGCCGTCGCTGGTGCGCAACCAGACATTGCGCTTGAGCGACAGTTGGAAGTGGGTTCACGGGAAGCACACTTTTACATTCGGTGGAGAGATGCGCCGCATCCAGCTGAATTCCGAATCCAATCCGCTGCCGCGCGGGTCATTTAATTTTACCGGCGTGATGACGTCGCAACTGACCGCGACGGGCCAACCGGTCCCCGCCACGCCGCAGACCGAGCCTTTCTATCAACTAGCGGATTTTCTGCTTGGCCTGCCTTACAGCACCACCGTGCAATTCGGGCCGAACATTTATTTGCGCAGCTGGGATTTTATCGGCTACGCGCAGGACGATTGGCGGATGACCAAGCAATTTTCGCTGCTCTACGGACTGCGTTACGAAACCGCGACGCCACCGGTAGACAAATATGACCAAATCGCGAATCTGGATATGAACTCCACGGCCACCGCGGTGGACGTGGTGACTCCAGGCGGCGTTGGGACTTTCGACGGCCCATACCCGCGCGCGCTGGTCCATGGCGATTACGGGAATTGGGCGCCGCGCATTGGCTTCGCCTGGCTGCCGCGCGGGATCAAACCGAAAACGGTGATCCGCGGCGGTTACTCAATTTTCTACAACGTGGCAATTTACAATACGCTGGCCCAGAAATATCTGTCGTACGAGCCGCCCTTCGCCACCTCGGAAAATTTGATTACTTCCGGCACGCAAGTGCTGACTCTGGAGAATGGTTTCCCCAATACCAGCTCGATTGTTTCCAATCGTGGAGGAGTGAATCCTTTTTACAAGGATGGCTACGCGCAAATCTGGACGCTGGGCACGGAAACTTCATTCTCGCAAAACTGGATCCTGGATTTGACTTACACGGGGACCAAAGGCACGGACCTCGACTTGTTGCGCGCTCCGAACCGCGCGCCGCTGGGCACCAGTCCCCTGGACACGCAAGACTCACTACAAATTCCCAACGCCAATAGTTTCTACTACGATCAATCCGGCGCGAATTCGATTTACAACGCGCTGCAGGTGCGCCTGGTGCATCGCTTCACGCGCGGTGTTTCGTTTCAAGCGTTCTACACTTTTGCAAAATCACTCGACAACGCCAGCAGCATCGGCGGCAGCTCGGGCATCGTGGTGCAACAGGACGGCAACTACGCTGCGGAGCGCGGGCTTTCATCTTTTGACGTGCGGCACCAATTACGTTTCTTGAATTTGTACGAGCTTCCGTTCGGTGAACATCATCGCTTGGCGACGCATGGCTGGGCTGAACACGTGCTGAGCAACTGGCGGCTGCAGAATATTGTGACGTGGCAAACCGGTACGCCGGTTACGGCCTATCTGGGCGGCACGGCATCGGATAACGGCACCGGCGCCAATTTTTCGCTGCGCCCGGATCAAGTGGAAAATCCTGATTTGGGGATCTGCGGCGGCTCGCCGCTTTCGTTTTTCAATACTGCTGCTTTCGCCACACCGCCCACCGGGCAATATGGCAACGCGCACCGCGGCGCGATCGAGGGGCCGTGCAAATTCAACTGGAATATGTCGCTGGCAAAATCTTTTCGCTTTGGACCGCGCGAACGGCATCATTTGGATATTCGTTGGGAAGTCCAGAATCTGACGAATACGCCCGCGTTCTCCGGGGTTTCGGCCACAACGGGTTCGTCGTCATTTGGGCGGGTGACGAGCGCTGGGTCCATGCGTACGATGGACGTGATGGCGCGGTTTAATTTCTGATGCGAGAGATTGCTTACAAAATCGCGACGTTGTGGATGGTGGCCGCGCTGGCTGTGGGACCTGTTGCCGCTCAGGCCGGTCATGCTGCTCAGGCTCCGCAGGCGCAGCAACAACCCGGCAGCCCGTCCGCGCCGGTCGTGGTTGCGACGCCCGGACCAGCGCCAGCGCGCGCTCAGCAAACGCCAGCGCAGCAGGCCTCTCACCAACCGTCCTCGGTGCTGCGCAGTTCGTCCGACCTGGTGCGCATTGACGTGGAAGTCACGGACAAGTCCGGCAAACCGATCAAGGATCTATCCGCGAATCAATTTACGGTGACGGACGAAGGCAAGCCGCAGACGATCACGTCTTTTTCATATGCCGACATCGAAGCAATCGAAACCGCAACAGCTGAGGATGAAAAGCCGATCGTCGTCTCGGTTGATAATGAAGGGCCGAAGTCGCCTTCCGCGGACGCCATCAGCGATGCGCTGCGCGACCGCCGCCTGATCGTGCTGTTCTTCGACCTGACTTCGATGCAGACGGACGATCTGATACGCGCGCACGACGCGGCCGACAAATTCGTGAAGCAGCAGATGACCAAGGCGGACGTGGTCGCGATCGTGGTTTTCTCGACACGGCTGAACGTGCTCGCCAATTTCACGAACGATCGCGCGGTTCTTGGCAAGGCGATCGCGCAACTGACGCCGGACAATTCGGCGAACCTGGCGAGCCCGCTTTACGCCGCGGCGGCCAATGGAGAATATGACGTCCAGGAATATACCGGGGCGGCGTACACGCCGGATGAGACTGAATTCAACGTGTTCAATACCGACCAGAAACTCGCGGCCGTCGAAGGTCTGGCGGATGTGCTGGGTGGAATTCCCGGACGCAAAGCGATGGTGGAATTCACGGGCGGAATCACGCAGACGGGCGAAGAAAATCGCACGCAACTGCGCGCCGCGACGGACGCCGCGAATCGCGCCGACGTTTCGATTTATTCGATTGATTCGCGCGGACTGCTGGCCGCGCCGCCTGGCGGCGACACGACGACGAACGCCGCGACAGGCACTGCGATGTTCAGCGGAGCGTCCGTCTTTCATCAGACCGACCAGCGCGAAGATTCGCGCGACACTCTGGCGACACTTTCTACGGACACGGGCGGAAAATCGTTTTTCGATTTGGGCGATCTGAGCGATGCGTTCCCCGCCATACAGAAGGACAACGGCGGATATTACTTGGTCGGTTACAATCTAGGCGCTGATGTAAAGCACGATGGGCGCTGGAGAGCGATTCGCGTGAAGGTCAATGTGCCCGGCGCGCACCTGCGCTATCGCGATGGATATTATGCGCCGCGCGATTTCCAGCATCTGGAGAAAGAGGATCGCGACCAGCAGCTCGCCGATGCGATTAATTCCGACCATCCGGTCGTCGAGCTCCCGGTGGCCGTCGAGACCGGAATTTTCCGGCTGAGCGCGACGCAAAGCTACATTCCCATCGCGGCGAAGATTGCTTCCAGCGCGTTGGATTGGGCGCAAAAACATAGTAAGCAGCACGCGGAATTCGATTTTGCGGTGGAAGTGCGCGCAGTGCCGGGGGGCCAGATTGTCGCGCAACTGCGCGATACGATTACGGTGAATCTGGAGGCCGAACATTTCGAGCAGGTGCGGCACAGCAATCTGCTGTACCAGGGCGGAATGGTTCTCGGGCCGGGTAATTACCGGTTGAAATTTGTGGCGCGCGAAAATGAATCGGGAAAGATCGGGACGTTCGAGCAGAATCTGGCGGTGCCGGCAGCGCAGCCGGAAAAGGTGACGCTCAGTTCCGTTGTGTTATCAAGCCAGCTGGTTCCGGTCGAAAAATCATCCGAGGTGGCGACCAAGGGGCAAGGCGTCCGCGCGAAAATCACAAGTTCGCCGCTGGACATGGAAGGACAGCGGATTATTCCCAGCGTCACCAACTATTTCACGCAAGGGCAGACGCTTTACGTCTTTCTGCAGGCGTACTATCCGGAGAAAGCGGATAAGAACGCGACGTTTGATCCGAATTCGCTGCGGGCCGGCCTCGTGTTCTTGCGTAATGGAATTCAAATGAACGCCACCCCGCTGATCGCGCCGGCACAGGTGGATGCGAAAACGCATACGGTGTCGTTCCGCATCAGTTTGCCGCTGCAGAAGCTGCCGACCGGGCGATACACCGTGCAGGTGGTGGCCATTGCGCCTGGAACGCAGCATTCGGCGTTCGGCCGAGCGTACTTGGCGTTGCAACAGACGCCGCCTGCGGCTGCGCCCAGTCCCTGAGCGCGTGACCAAGGACCGGCTGGCGATCAGCTAGCGATCCAAGTAAAAGCCTTCGCGTGTTTGCACCGTCGCGTCCTTCTGCTTGGTCGTCAGTTGGATCTTGTGATATCCCACAGCAGCGTCGGTTTTGTCGGGGGTGTAGCCCAGCGCATATTGATTACGCAGCTCTTCGTCAATCTCCGCGTAAATCTGATCCATGGTCTCCTTCTTGGTGACCTCGAAGAAGCGGCCTCCGGTTTCCTTGGACAATTGCTGCAGAACTTTTTTTCCATCGGGGCGTGATTCCTGAGGATAGCGGTGATGCCCACCGCCTCCCATGCCGCCTCCACCCATTCCTCCGCCGCCCATATGCCCGCCGCCGTAGCCACCGCCGTTTCCGTATCCTTCCTTGTCGGCAAAGAGGATGGAATAAACCAAAGTGTCGGCGCGCTCGGCGGTTTCGATGGCGTCGCGCAACGTCTCTTTGCTGCCGCGATCTACGCCGTCGGAAAGAATGATCAGGGCTTTGCGGCCCTGCTGCTTTTTCATCAGCTCATCCGATGCCAAGAAGACTGCGTCGTACAGCAACGTGCCGCCTCCGCCGTAGCCGCGTGAGCCGCGTCCGCCTCCGCCACCACTTCCGCCGCCGCTGTCCGGATCACTTCCTGAGGAGCCGCCACCTCCACCGCCTGCTTGCGAGAACTGCGGCCTGCCTAGCTGATCGAGCGACGCTTCCAGCTTCTGGCGCGAGGAGGTGAGGTCTTGCAGAAGTTCCACTTCGCGATCGAAGTGAATTACGAACGCCTTGTCCTTGTCTTCGCGAAGCATGTGATCGAGGAAAGCGTGGCTGGCGTCGCGCTCCTGGTCGAGGACGCGGCGCTGGCTCATGCTGGTATCCACCAGCAAGCCCAGGGTGAGCGGAAGATCGGAGTCCGGCGCGAAATAGGTAATTGTTTGCGGATGGCCGTCCTGCTGCAGCGCGAAATCATCTTTGGTGAGGTTGCGAATCAGAGCGCCATGTTTATCGCGCACCGTGGCGAACATCGTCACCAGCTTGACGTGCACGGAGATGGTGGGGCCTTGCTGCTGGCTGAGCAGCGGCGCAGCTGCCAGTAGGAGAGCTGCAGAAGAATGCAAGGCGAGTTTTCTGCCTCCGAATGGCTTCGACGTTGCGACGTTGGCCACCCGTGCGCGCGCTCTTTCGATTGTTGGTCGTGCACTGGACATGAACGAATCACCCATTGGCTTGCTCACCTTGAATTGCCCCGTTAATCGCCGGACACAAATCGACCCACACTGCTGCCATAGGAGGATTCAGTTGCCGGAACCGGAGAGTTCCAACTTTTTGCAGGTTGAAGTTGCGGGTGTTAGCGGGAGTGCGCCGGGGCTACGCGCTGGGTCATGCGAAACACAGGCCCAAAACGAAAAGAGCCTGCGTCCTTGGGGGAGGCCGCAGGCTCTTTTTCAGGGTGGACAAACTAGAAAGTAAATCTGCCGCCGATCTGCCACCACCGTGGCAGCAGCTGTCCTGTAGCCTTGCCGAAATTGGCGTCCAGGTTGTTGGTGTCCATAGTCTGCAGATTTACGCGGTTGAACAGGTTGTAGAACTCAAACCGGATCTGGAAATTAAATCTCTCTTTGAAGCGGTTGTCCTTGTAGATGGCCATGTCCGTCTCGGCAAAGTTCGGCCCGCGGAATCCGTTCTGCCTCTCATTGCCTTCGGTTCCCAGGGTCGGTGTCGTGAACTGCGTCGCCGGATTGGCAAACACGCCATTCAGGAACGCTGCACGAGAGTTACCTTGCTGGTAGCTGGCGACGTTCGGATAATCCCGGTTACTCCCGTCGGCATTGTAATCTCCGCTGTTCGGGGCCAAGCCGGTAATAGGATTGGCAAATGACGGGCACCCAGTTGGGCCAAACTCGCAAACGGGAGCAAAAGCGTTGGTATTGATAACTGTGAACGGATAGCCACTTTGGAGGATGACGGTGCCGGTGACTCCCCACCCACCGGTCAAATGTCCGACCAAGTCTTTGCCGCCGTTCAAGCCTTGAATTTGATAGTTACCCACCAGCGAGAAACGGTTCGGAGCATCCCAGGGAGACGGCCCGTAATACTGGCCCGGATTCAGCGCCGTTGGATAGTTACCCGCATCGTCTTTGGAAGAGGAGTGTGTATAGGAAGCATCAAAGAACCCGTGCGAGAACCGGCCACGAACGTCGGCAACAAACGCCTGGTAGTTTCCGTAGCGGTCGTTGGTCCCGTAGTTGATCGCGCCGAAGCTAGGGTTGAGCCGAGTCGGGGTGAGCGTCTCGTTCGTCACCAGATCTCCCGCGAAAGAATTGATATTCACGCCGTAGCTCACCGCGCCCTCTTGGTCGCTCCCACTGAGCAGGTTATAGCTGTGCGATCCGGTATAGCCCACGCTGGCCGCGAAGTACCTGGCAAAACTCCGCTCGACGGTAGCTGTCCAGATAGCAGCCTGAGGCGATTTCAAATTGGGGTTGATGCCTCCGATCGCAAAGTTCAGGCCTGCAATCCCGCCCTTGCTGTCCAACCCTGCCGTGAATCCGGGAGTTGGAAAGCCGAACGGCGGCTTATTGCTGTTGCCAAGCCCGAAGATCAGAGGATCCGAAACCCCTGGCACACCACCCGGCAGAAACGTCGGCTGCACGGGTCCCGGAGGATTGCCGCGGAATTCTTCTTGAACGTTCGCCGAGGTCAGCCAGTTGTTGTAGATCCCGAACCCGCCACGGACTGCCCACTGACCTTTGCCGTTCGGATCCCACGCCACTGCGATGCGCGGACTGACTAGATCGTTGACAGAGTGGTTGAGTGCGTTGTGGGTCTGTTTTGCGAAGCCATTAGCGACCTGGTCCTGGAAAGTCTGACCGGGCCCGAGGTAGAAGTTTCCGAAAACGGTCGTCGCGCTGTTGGACCAGGGGTTGCCCGAATCGTCGTAGCGAACGCCGAGCGTCAAGGTCAGATTTGATTTTACCTTCCACGTATCCATCGCGAACACGCCCCAGGTGCGGGACACCGCATTCCACGACCACAATACGGGGTTCCCGGTAACGGGATTGTACATGGCGCCGATTTCGTGGATGGGCTGGTCTTGAATCAGAGTTGTCAAGTCTTGAAAGCTGAAGGTAGGAGTGGAGTAAGGCCCCTGGAACGGCTCGATGTCCTCACCGTACCAGCCTTCGTAACCGAATTTCAAAGTGTGCGAGCCCTGTACGTGGGTGAGAACGTCGCGCCAGTGATAGTTCTTCTGGATAAAGTCGCCTTGCGCGAAACCGGCGCCGAATCCGACGTTAATTCCGCCGGTGGTGACGTTCGGCACAGTGTAGACCTGCGCGCCGCTGCCCAAAGTGCCTTCGACGCGGCTCACACCGAAAATACCTTCATTCAACGTATTGGCGTTGAACGTGTGCGTCCAGTTCGCCTGCACCGCGTATTCCCAGTTTTGGTTGTTCGCCGCAGAGAACTGCGGAATCGGCCCCGGGGCGCCGTAGCTGAGAACCGTACGATAGAAGCTGCCGTAAATACGATCTTTGCTGAAATACTTGTCCACGCGGCCGAAATACTGCGTTCCGTTCCGCACCGCCTTGGCGCTCAAGCTACCGGTGTCAATGAAGGGAAGCGTGCAAGGCAATGACGCGGCTCCTACAGGAATTGTGGTTTGGCCAGCCGGGCAGCCGGCAACAGGATTCGTGGCTGACGCCGGAAAAAAGTATTGTCCGGCAGTAAGCGAGAGGCTGGTGGCCGTCAGGTTTGTGGGCACAAAAGTCTGCAACAATCCTGTGCCGACGGTGGTCGGGAAATTGGTCGAGGCGAAATTTACGAATGCAGGATCGGCGAACGTCTGTCCGCTGGCAATCGTAGAATTGGCCGAGCGCAACGGCTCAACGTCGAAGAAAAAGAAAAGCTGGTGATGCGGGATGATCGGACCACCGATCCCGAACGACATGTTGTTGCCGTGAAACGGCAGATAGTTGTTCCCTTTCTGGGCCTGGGTCAAGGCGAACATGGTTCGGTTGTAGTAATAGTCGGCTGCGAAACCGTGGAACTGGTCGGTACCAGACTTGGTGACCATGACCGTCTGCAAGCCGCTGGCCCGTGTGTATTCGGAAGAGAATGTGTTCACCTGAATGCCCATTTCCTGGACGGAATCGGGATTGGGGGTCAGGTTCAAAACGCCCTGGCGGATTCCACTGGTGACGTCGAGGCCATCCACCACCCACATGTTGGACATCTGACCTTGGCCGTTGGCGCTGGCGTCCACGACGGTTTCCGTCGAGTAGTTGTCCACGCCCGAACCGGGGGCGTTCGACGCGCTGGTACCCAAACCGGTGACGCCCGGTGCCAGGGTAGCCAAGCCAACGACGCTGCGTCCCGCTACCGGAAGCTCATCGACAGCCTGATGTTCCAGCGTCAACTGGTTGCGCTGCTCGGCCGGATTCAGGATAGGCGTTTGCTCGGTGACTTCCACAGAAGAAGTAACCGATTTCAACGACAGCGACAAGGTCACGCTGAGAGTTTGGTTGGTCTCGAGCGTGATCCTCTCAACCGTCTTGGCAAATCCGCCTGCTTCAGCGCTCACTTCATAGACCGCTGGCGCAAGGCTGACAAAGTTGAATGCGCCGCTCGCATCGGTTACCGCGGCGCGAGTCACTTGGGTGCCGACTTGTACCAACACGACGTTGGCTTTCGGCACGGCCGCGCCGGTGGCGTCTTGCACCACACCGGTCACGCTGCCGCTAAATTGTGCGAAGGAAACGCTGGCAGACAGAGCCACAAAAACAAACACGAAGCAGCAACGCAATGCAGTCGTAAATCTCATTCAAATCCCCCCCACCTAGCATTCTCAAGAATTTGATCCACTCGGACGGTACATCTCACAAACCGCACGGCTGAGCATCAGCACTCGGCCCGGCTGCGTTAGCGAGACGCCCACCCGAGAAAGAAAATGCAAGTAGCCCCACCACTGTCAGAGAAAACGTTTACTTAAGTGTTGCGCAGAATTTACATCCGTTTCTCAAATCGTGTCAAGAACAAATTTGGATGCAATAGTATTTTTAGGTTACATCGACATCTGGCTGTGCCTGGCCGTGGCTGTTTTCAATGCTTGTGGCATTGCCGGAACTGGCGCCTGCGGCAGCAGACCCTTTACCCAGGCTGTCCGACGGGCTTGGACCAACCTTGCCCGGAAACTATCCCTGTTCCCTCTTTCACCACTATTAATTGGTCGGCGGCGACGCCCTTCAGCTCGTCGCGCGCCCCGCTGGGCCAGCGAATGACGACGTCGGCCGTCTTTTCGGCCCCCAGGCCGAAGTGCAGCCTGGAGTCGTTACTGGAGTAGAAGCTAGATTGGCTCATGACCTCTTGCGCTTGCGATTTCTTCCCGTAGCGCACCACCACCCGCGCTCCAATGGCGCTGCGGTTCGATTTTGTGCCCACCAACTTTAGCTTCAGCCAGTGGTTTGAGCCGCGCAGATCATTGCGCAATAGAGACGGCGGCTCGTTCAGGTTAACGATCAGGACGTCGAGGTCGCCATCATTGTCAAAATCACCAAACGCGCATCCCCGGCTGCAATGCGGGGTTGCCACCCCTGGGCCTGCTCCATCGAGTAGCTCTTCGAACGTGCCGTTGCCGAGGTTGCGGAACACCACGCGCGGCGTCTTGTTGGGGAATTGCGGCATGGTTTTCTCAAGCTCCGGGTACACGCTACCCGTGACCATGAAAATATCGGGGAAGCCATCGTTGTCCAGGTCCACGATGCCCGCGCCCCAGCCCACGTAGCGGTTTTCCACGCCGATCCGCGCCACGCGGGTGACGTCCACAAAATTGGCTTTGCCATCGTTGTGATAAAGGCCGTTGGTATCCTCGCTGAAATGCGTTTTGAACAAGTCCAGGTGGCCGTCGAGATCGTAATCGCCCACTCCTACGCCCATTCCCGCTTGTTCCTCGCCGTCTTCGCTGAGCGCCACCCCGCGAATCACACCTTCTTCGCGGAAAGTTCCGTCGTGATTGTTCATGAAAAGCAGGCTGGGCGTGGAATCGCAGGCCAGGAAGATATCGGGCCAGCCATCCTCGTCGAAATCAGCGGAAACCACCGTCATGCCATAGCTCCCGCGCAGCGTGGAAATTCCAGCTTGCACGCTTACGTCGGTGAAAGTTCCGTCGCCATTGTTGCGATACAAGGAGTGTACGCCGTGGGGCAGGCCGCGCGGCCCGCACTCCACATCCACTCCCTTCCAGGTGCAATTGCTATTCTGCCCGGGCTTGGGAACGCGCTTCAGGTCAAATTGCACGTAGTTGGAGACGAACAGATCCAGATTGCCGTCGCGGTTATAATCCAGGAAACTGCAACCGGCGCCAAAACGTGGCGTATCACTTAATAAGCCGGCCTGCTTAGTGACGTCGGTAAACGTGCCGTCGCCGTTATTGCGATACAGCTTGTTCTGTCCAAAATATGTGCAAAACAGGTCCTCGAAGCCGTCATTATTGTAATCGCCGACGCAGACTCCTGACGCCCAGCCTAGCTCGTGCAAGCCCGCCTTCTCGGTCACGTCGGTGAACGTGCCGTCCCGATTGTTCTTGTAAAGCCGATTCGTCGCTCCGGCAGGCGTGGCACTCATGCGCGTGCCGCTCAGCACAAAAATGTCCATCCAGCCGTCGTTGTCATAGTCCAGGAAGGCACAGCCGCACCCTACAGCCTCCAGGATGTAGTCCTTATGGTCCGGGTACCCGTAGACCGTAGGCGCGACTAGCCCAGCGGCAGCGGCAATATCCGTAAAATGCGCGTAAAAAGGGCGGCCGGAAGGCGCGGAGCGGGGCTGCGCCTTGGTGGCGTGGGACGACATGCCCTGACCGAAGATGCGGGAAGCCGACGCGCCCAGCGAAAAACCCAGCGATAGTTGAAAGAATGAGCGGCGCGTGAATTTCATCAGTCGAGTGTGTACTTTCGCATTATATCCGGGTTGGGGCGTAATGGGGCGTCCGCTTGACACCCGCAGCGGCGCGCAGTATAAAGCGAAGGAAAACGTTTACCAAACAAATTTGAATCCGTGGCCGATTTGCATACGACCCAATTCCTGGAGACGACCTCTACGCTTGGCTGCTGTTGCCCCTGCCAGGCCAAACCTCCCCACCAGCCGCACCGTAATGCTCGGGTCACAGACTGCGCATTCTACGAATTGTTTGCCGCCGAATGGCGCTAGTGTGGTCCGTAGCAAGAAGTCTTAGGAGACTATGATGGCGAGAAGGAACGCAATGATTCCCGCGATGGTCGCAGCGCTGCTTTATGTGGGCGCCCTGACGATGCTGCCCTATTCCACCGCAGAGGCGAAATCGAAAATGCAAAAGCAGGCATTCGGCAAAATACAGGATGGGCAGAGCGTGGACTTGTATACCCTGACGAACAAAAGTGGCATGACCGTCACGATCAGCAATTTCGGCGGCACGCTGGTCTCGCTGAAGGTTCCGGACCGCGACGGAAAGTTGGGCGATGTGGTGCTGGGTTACGACAATCCTGCGGACTACGAGACTGGCAAAGCATATTTCGGCGGCACCATCGGCCGCTACGGCAATCGCATCGCGCACGGCAAATTTACTCTGGACGGCGTCGCCTACACGCTGCCGCTGAATGACGGCGAGAATTCGCTACACGGCGGCATGCGCGGTTTCAACAAGCGTGTATGGACGGCGAAGGATGTCTCGGGCGACGCGGGAGAAGCTCTGGAGCTTACTTACGTTAGTAAGGATGGGGAGGAAGGCTATCCCGGCACGCTCACGGTGAAGGTCGTCTACACCTTGCTCGCGAATGAGAATGCGGTGAGGATTGATTACACCGCGACGACGGACAAAGACACCGTACTCAATCTGACCAACCACTCGTATTTCAATCTTGCCGGACAAGGCAACGGCGACATTTTGCAGCATCAGCTCACTTTGTTCGCCAGCCAGTTTACTCCGGTGGATGCGACGCTCATCCCCACCGGCAAACTGCAGGACGTGCATAACACTCCGTTCGATTTTCTGCAGCCAACGGCGATTGGCGCGCGCATCAATCAGGACGATCAGCAATTGAAATTCGGCAAGGGCTACGACCACAATTGGGTGCTGGACAAGAGATCGGCGGGCACTATGTCCCTGGCAGCGCGCGCGTACGACGCGCAGAGTGGGCGGGTTCTGGAAGTTTCTACCACCGAGCCCGGTATCCAGTTCTACAGCGGGAACTTTCTGGACGGCACGGTGCACGGCAAGGACGGAAAAGTGTATGCCTACCGCTCCGCGTTCTGCCTGGAGACGCAGCATTTTCCGGATTCGCCGAATCACGCGAATTTCCCTTCGACGGAGTTGAAGCCGGGGCAGACGCTTCACTCGACTTCGATCTACAAGTTCACCGTACAAAAATAGGTTGCCGGAAAAAGTGGTGCAGCGCTCCATGTGGCCGGTGAGATTACCAGGCAAGCGGCGAAACCGTGCGTCTTAGGAACGGCGCTATCATAGTTGCTGCGCGCACGGTGCTAGCGGCGCTCGCGGCGGATCACGGTGCCCGATGAAAAAAATCCTCGCCTGCATTTTTCCGGCGGTAGTGCTGTGCTTGCTGTGGCCTTCCCTTTCCTGCGCACAGCAAGCTCCGCAGAGCGTCACAATCCACGTGCGCGCGGATCAGTCCGCCGGCACGCTCCGCCCGATCTGGAATTATTTCGGATACGATGAGCCTAACTACACCTATGCGCCGAACGGAAAAAAACTTCTGGGCGAATTGGCGGCGCTCAGTTCCGTGCCGGTTTACGTCCGCGTTCACAATCTGCTTACCACCGGCGACGGCTCCGCTTCGCTGAAGTGGGGCTCGACCAACGCGTACACCGAAGACAAAAACGGCAATCCTGTCTACAGTTGGACGATCATTGATCACATCTTCGATACGTTTCACGCAGCCGGAATCAAGCCAATCGTCGAAATTGGTTTTATGCCTGAGGCGCTCTCCGCGCATCCCGAACCGTATCGCCACGATTTTCCGAAAGTTGCGATCGGTGCGATTTATACCGGTTGGGCCTACCCGCCGCGCGATTATGCGAAATGGTCTGAGCTGGTATTCCAATTCGTGCGCCACCTGCGCGAGCGTTACGGCAACGCGGAACTAAAAACGTGGCTGTGGGAAGTATGGAACGAACCGGACATCGAATACTGGAAGGGCACGCCCGAAGAATATTTCAAGCTTTACGATTTCACCGCTGACGCGCTGCTGCGCGCGTTTCCGGATGCGCGCATCGGTGGCCCGGACAGCACGGGTGCGGGGAATCCGCACGCAGCCGAATTCCTGCGCAAGTTTCTCGATCACTGCGCGCATCAGACCAATTATGCGACCGGCGAAATCGGCTCGCCCCTGCTGTTCGTCAGTTTTCATCCCAAGGGTTCACCGAAATGGCTGGGCGATCACGTGCAGATGGGCATCGCGCGGCAGCTCAATTCCATCAAGAGCGGTTTTCAAATCGTCGGGTCTTTCCCGGAATGGCGGCAAACGCCTATCCTACTGGGCGAATCGGATCCGGAAGGATGCGCCGCGTGTTCCGCGCAAGAAAATCCGCAGAATGCCTACCGCAATGGAGAGCTCTTCGCGTCGTACACGGCCGAGGCGATGCACACCATCTACGAGCTGGCGAGCCGCGAGCACGTGAATTTCCTGGGCGCGGTCACGTGGTCATTTGAATTCGAAGACCAGCCATATTTCGCCGGCTTCCGCGAGCTGGCGTCCAATGGAATAGATAAGCCCGTGCTGAATGCGTTCCGAATGTTTGGAATGTTGGGCGGCGAGCGCGTGCAGGTTACCAGTTCTGCGGCGCTGCCCAGCGACGACGTGGTGCTCAACGGCGTGCGCGGTCAACCGGACATCCAGGCGATCGCCGCGCGCGGCGATCGCGAAATACAGATCCTGATTTGGAATTATCACGATGAGGAGCTTCCGGCTGCCGCTGCGCCGATTGACTTGACCATCGAGGGCCTGCCGCCAGACGCGAAGCGAGCCTTGAGCGAACATTTTCGGATTGACGCGCATCACAGTAACTCGTTCACGACGTGGAAAGAGATGGGCTCTCCGCAATCGCCCTCGTCCGTCCAATATCAACAGTTGCAGGATGCCGGACAATTGCAGCTGCTGACGTCCCCGGCATGGATTGCAATCGCTGGGGGCGCCGCGCGTTTGCATTTTGAGTTGCCTCGGCAGGGTTTGTCGCTGCTACGAATCGCATGGTAAACGGCATCAACGCGAGAAGTATCCCGCACCGATCGCTTTCCGATAATTTTCGCCGCCATACCGCGCGACGCAGACCCTTCGTTGCGATTTTCCTGCGACGGGCCGTCGCGCTTTTTCTTGTCGCGATTTGCGCCGTCGCGGCCGTGGCCCAAACGGGCGCCGATGCCAGCAGCATCAGCGCGATCCAAGCTGCACTGCAGGCGCACGACAACGAACAGGCCCTGACCCTGGTTCACACTCAACTGCAGGCGTGGCCGAAGGATGTGAGGCTGTGGGCGCTCGAAGGCATCGCTCTCACGCAGCTCGGCCGCAATCGCGAGGCGTTAATCGCTTACAACAAAGCCCTCGCGATCTCGCCGGACTATCTGGCCGCGCTCGAAGGCGCCGCCGAATTGGAATACAAAGCCGGAAGCACTCGAGCGGTCCCGCTGCTCAATCGCATCTTGAAAGTTCGCCCCGACGAACCGACCACGCATGCGATGCTCGCCGCACTCGCATACAAGAAACACGATTGCGCCTCGGCAATTGAGCATTTTCAGAAAAGCGCTTCGGTGCTTTCTGCGCAGCCCACCGCGCTGGAAGAGTACGGCGCGTGCTGGATGGATTTGCAAAAGCCGAACCAAGCAGTCCCCGTTTTCCAGCAACTCCTGGCGCTTCTGCCGAGCGATCCGCACGCCCGGTACAATCTGGCCGTCGCGCAATTCACCGCTCAGCACAGTACCGACGCCATCGAGACTCTTCAGCCGTTGCTCCAAGCGAGCGAACCAGACCCTGATGTTCTGGACCTGGCATCGGCAGCGTATGAAGAAACCGGCGACACGCCTCGCGCGGTAAGTCTGCTGCGGCAGGCCATCGTGGCCAATCCTCACAAGGTGAAGTACTACGTGGATTTTGCCGCGCTGTCCTACAAGCACGAATCGTTTCAGGTGGGCGTCGAAATGGTTGATGCCGGCCTCGCGCAGTTGCCCAAAGCCGCGCCGCTGTATATCGCGCGCGGCATTCTCTACATTCAAATGGGTCAATTCGAAAAGGGGCAGTCTGATTTTGCGACCGCGAACCGGCTCGATCCGAGCCAGGCATCCGCAGCCGTCGCCGCAGGCCTCGCACAAATGCAGTCCAGCAATCTCGACCAGGCTCTGCAGACCGTGGCGACAGAACTGAAAGCGCATCCCAACGATGCGTTCCTCCACTATTTGAAAGCTGAAATCATTTCACAAGGCGGCCCCGCGGTGGGCAGCCCGCAATTCAACGAAGCTGTGCAGGCGGCGTCACGCGCCGTGCAACTCCAGCCGGACTTCCCGCTCGCGCGCAATGTGCTCGGCAATCTTTATCTACAGTCCGGCCAGAATGAGCGCGCCATTGAACAGTGCCGCATGGTTCTGCGCGAAAATCCCAGCGACCAGATCGCCGTGTACCACCTGCTACTGGCATTGCGAAAAATAAACGATCCGAAGGGCGAGGTTCCGGCGTTGGTGAAACGCCTGGCGGAGCTGCGCACGCAATCGCAACAACAGGAGGCTTCCACGAACCGGTACAAGCTTTACATCCAAGGCGAGCAGGCGCCGGACGCTGCCGAGCCGCCGAAGCAGTAGCTCAGTTTTCGGCGTAACAGTTCGACTTTCATCCAAACTTATCGCGCCGTGATGATCACGAAGAGAAACGCACTACGAGCCGCCCGCTTGACAACCTGCTTTCGCGGGCAGTATAAGCGATAGGTAAACGCTTTCTCGATACTGTGCATCCAGCCCGATCCTGAGGCACAACGGGACAGGCCTCAGGCGAACTGCGGCACCGCAATCCAGGGGAGACCACATCATGAAACGGACTTCGAGGCGGCAATTCATTAAGAACGCTGCGGTTACCACGGGTGCTGCGCTTGCCGCGCGCTCCATTCCCACGTGGGCGAAATCTCCGGCGCCCACCGCGCAGGTGGCCATCACGCCGCAACTCTCGACTTTTGGATACGCCCAGGTGCAATTGCTAGATAGCCCGTTCCGCCGCCAATTCGACCAGAATCACGATTTGTATCTGCATCTGGATGAAGACGCGCTCCTCAAGCCGTTCCGCAAGCGCGAAGGCCTCACCGCGATCGGCCCGGACATGGGCGGCTGGTACGACGACGCCGACGATTTCAGCGCGATGGACAATTTCCACGCTTTCATCCCCGGACACAGTTTCGGGCAATATCTTTCCGGACTCGCGCGCGCTTACGCCGTCACTGGCTCCAAGCCCACGCAGGAGAAAGTGCAGCGCCTGGTTCGCGGCTACGGCGCGACGGTAGATCCCGCCGGAAAATTCTATGTGGACTATCGCCTGCCCGCGTACACTTTCGACAAAACCTGCTGCGGCCTGATTGACGCGCACGAGTTCGCGGGAGATACCTCCGCGCTCGACGTGCTCTGGAGCAGCACGCAAGCCGTACTGCCGCATCTGCCGGAAAAAGCGCTGAGCCGCCCGGAACAGCGCCAGCGTTTCCACAAGGACATTGCCTACACCTTCGATGAAACCTACACGCTGCCGGAAAATCTGTTCCTCGCGTATCAACGCAGCGGCGATCCGCGTTACAAGGACCTCGCCGTCCGCTTCATCGAGAAGGAATACTTTGATCCTCTCGCGGAAGGCACGAATGACCTTCCGGGTGAGCACGCCTATAGCCACGTGAACGCGCTCAGCTCCGCGATGCAGGCCTATCTGGTGCTCGGCGACGAAAAATACTTGCGCGCCGCGAGCAATGGTTTTCGCATGGTGCGCGAACAGAGCTACGTCACCGGCGGCTGGGGACCGGACGAAGCTTTTGTCCAGCCCGGAAGCGATGGACTCTGGCAGAGCCTGGGCTTGACCCACTCCAGCTTCGAAACTCCCTGCGGCGTTTACGGCCATTTCAAAATCACGCGTTATTTGCTGCGCGTCACCGGAGACTCGCGCTACGGCGACAGCATGGAACGAATCCTCTACAACACGATTGCCGGCGCCTGGCCGATCCTGCCCGATGGCACGTCCTTCTACTACTCCGATTACAACAACGCCGCAAAGAAAGTTCATTACAAGGACAAATGGCCCTGTTGCTCCGGGACGTTCCCGCAGCTGACGGCGGACTACGGCATCAGTTCCTACTTCCGCAGCAAGGACGGCATCTATGTGAACCTGTTTCTGCCGTCCACAGTTTCCTGGCCGCAGAACGGCACGCCGGTCACGCTCACGCAAACGACGAAGTTCCCTCAGGCGAATACCACGCAGCTGGAATTTAAGCTCGCGCGGCCGGAGACGTTTACCGTGAATGTGCGAATACCCGGCTGGGCTGGCGCGAAGACTACTGTGGGCGTGAACGGCAGCAGGACTCAGGGCGACGTCACGCCCGGAAAGTTTCTCGCCCTGCAGCGCACCTGGAAAGACGGCGACCGCATCGAGATGGAAATGGAAATGCCGATCACCGTCGAAGCCGTTGACACTAAGAACCCGGACACGGTGGCGCTGCTCCGCGGCCCCATCGCGCTGTTTGGCGTAGGAAATATTCCCGAACACATCACGCGCAAGCAAATGCTCGCGGCCACCGTGGCGGCGCAATCGTCAGAAGATTGGATTGTGAAGACGGACAACAGCAGCTTGACGCTTCGTCCCTTTGCTACGATTATGAACGAGGATTACAGGCTCTATCACCTGGTCGAGTCTTAAGCCTCGACCGACAGGCTTACCCGGAGACAGATTAATCGTGGAATATCGCGCGCTGGGCCGCACCGGTTGGATGGTTTCCGAAGTCAGCTTTGGCGCGTGGGCCATCGGCGGCTCCTGGGGCCATGTCTCCGACGAAGAAGCCACGGCCGCCCTGCGCACGGCCGTTGATTGCGGCGTAAATTTTTTCGACACTGCCGATGTCTATGGCGATGGACGCAGCGAGCGCCTGATCGCCAACCTGAAGAAAAACTACAAGAAGGACATCATCGTCGCCACCAAAGCTGGCCGCCGCCTGCCTAAGCAGACCGTGGAGGGATACGGCGCGGCGAATCTTACGGCGTGGGTGGAAGCCAGCCTGCGCAATCTCGCGACGGACACGCTTGACCTGCTGCAGCTCCACTGCCCACCGACCGCGCTTTATTTTCAGCCCGAAGCTTTTGAAATTCTCGATCGCATGGTGAAAGCCGGTAAGCTGCGCTATTACGGCGTTAGCGTCGAGACAGTTGACGAAGCGCTGAAAGCCATCGAGTATCCCAACGTCCAAAGCGTGCAAATCATTTTCAATTGTTTTCGCCAGCGGCCCGCGGACGAATTCTTTCTGGAAGCGCAGCGAAAGAAAGTGGGGATTCTGGCGCGCGTGCCGCTCGCCAGCGGCCTGCTGACCGGCAAACTTCGCCCCGATTCCACTTTCGAAGCGGACGATCATCGCAATTTCAACCGGCACGGAGAAGCGTTTGACGTCGGCGAGACTTTTTCAGGCGTGGACTACAACGCTGGCCTGGAAGCGGTGGAAGAACTTCGCGCGCTGCTGCCTCCCAGTGTAACCATGAGCCAGTTCGCGCTGCGGTGGATTCTGATGTTTGGAGCGGTTACCTGCGCTATCCCGGGCGGCAAACGCCCCGACCAGGTCACTGACAATTGCCGCGCTTCCGGCCTGCCGCCGCTCAGTCCGGAAGCGATGGCCGCTATACATCATATGTACGATGCGAGATTCGCTGCGGCTCTGCGGCATCGCTGGTAGGTTCCGGCGACGAGACTGGAACGGCGTGCTGCCATTTTCTGTTGGGGATGTTGCGCGACTTCAAATCACCATGGGCAGCGAAATTCTCTCGGCAGTTCCCGGCCCAATGCGATATGCCCGGCTGAGCTCTTCCGCCACTTCTCCTACCACGCGCCCAACAACCATGATCGAAGGCGCCGGCAGCGTGGCACCATCAGCCAGCTTCGCCAGAACCGTCGAACGAACCTCCTGATCCTTGCCGGTAGCATGCGACACAATCGCGCACGGCATATCGTCCGGCCAGCCTGCATCGCGCAACTGCTGCATCACGCGAGCGTAGTCGGTTCCCGGCATGTAGAGCACCAGAGTTGTGGTGCTGGAAATTCCGCCCCACTGAATCGAACGGTTGTCCGTGTCGCGTTGGATTGTGGTGAAAAGCACCTGCGAAGCAACGCGCCGGTCCGTGAGCGAAAACCCTGCGGCAGCCGCAGCGCCGAATCCTGCCGTGATGCCCGGAACGATTTCGTATTCGACGCCCGCTTCACGCAACGCCGAGATTTCTTCGCCTGCGCGGCCAAAAAGCAGCGGATCCCCGCCCTTCAATCGCACGACGACCGGATGCGACTGAGCGTAGGAAATCATCAGCGCGTTGATTTCTTCCTGCGTCAGCAATTTCCGCCCGCAGCGCTTGCCAACGTCAATTAGCTCCGCGCCCTGGGCTGCGAGCGCCAGTACTTCCCGGCTCACCAGCGCGTCATGCAGCACAATGTCCGCGCGGCTCAGAACTTTGACCGCCTTCAGCGTGAGCAGCTCGGGATCTCCCGGACCGCCACCCACCAGATAAACTTTGCCCTTCATGAATGGCTCCTGCCGATCAGTTCCCTGCTCGCCCGCGCGCAGAAACTTCTCGAACATTTCCTCGCTCGCCAGCTGGTGCAAGAGTCGCTTCGTCTCTTCGGGATCTTTGCCTGCGCTGCGCAGGAATTTGCGCGCCGCGCCCAGCCACTCCAGCCACTGTTCGTACTCCGGACCGAACTGCGCTTCGAGTCCCTTGCGCAATCGCTGCGCCAGCGCCGGACTCTGCCCTTCGGTGGAAATTGCAATCTGCAACGCCCCGCGCCGCACCACCGCCGGATAATAGAAATGGCAGAATTCCGGATCATCCACCACGTTGCACAAAATCCCTTCGGTCTCGCATTGTCGAAACACTTCGTGGTTCACTTGCGGCGAAGAGGTTCCCGCCACCACCAGAAACGCGCCGCACAAATCTTCCGTGGCAAAATTCCTCTTCTGCCATTCGATCTGGCCTGCGCGCGCCCACGCCGCAACAGTTTCCGTTGCTTCCGGCGCGACAACCACGACATGCGCCTCCGCCGCGAGCAAGCTCTGTATCTTCGATTCCGCGATCACGCCTCCGCCCACGACCACGCAAAGGCGTCCGCGCAATTTCAGCGAAATGGGAAACAGCGGCATCGCCTATCCCTCAATCCCGTGTGGCACCGGACCCACCGAAACGTCCCGTGCCACGGCCTCCGCAATTTGCCCCGCCAGGAGCATGCGGATCTCGTCGTTCGTATGGCGCGCAAAAAATTGCCGCAAATTTTCGCCGGAGTTGCGCTCTTCGTCAAAACTTCGCAGCAACCGTTCGATGGCGTCCGCCACTTCGGTCGCGGCGCAACGGTAACCCACCGGGCGAGCAATCGCGGCAAACTTGCCCACGGCGCCACCCACGCAGAAGTAGTAAGCGTCCACCATCTCGTCGCGCACTTTGATTTTCTTGCCCTCGAGGCCGATGTCCGCGATCCAATGCTGGCCGCAACTATTGGGGCAGCCGGCGATGTGCAGCTTAAGTTGCTCGTCAAATCCAGGAATGCGATCTTCGAGTTCCTCCACCAGCCAGCGCGCGAAGCTTTTCGTTTCCGTCAGCGCCAATTTGCAAAATTCCGATCCCGTGCAAGCGATGGTCCCGCGCGCAAACGCGGAAGCCGCCACCGGCAAGCCCGCCGCATCCAACGCGCGCGCCACTTTGTCAGCGTGTTCGCTCGGCACGTTCACCAGCACCAGGTTTTGCATGATCGTGGTTCGGATTTCGCCACCCGCGTACCGCTCGGCAAGTTCCGCGGCGATGCGCAATTGATCGGCGCTGATCCGCCCTCGCAGTACGGACGCGCCCACGTAGGAAAATCCAGGCTGCTTCTGCGCGTGAATCCCCACGTGATCGCGATATGCGTCTTCTGGCACATGCTCGGGTTCGGCGGAATCCAGTTTGAATCCAAGGCGCTGCTGCAATTCCGCGAGAAACGATTCCGCCGTCCAGCCGTGCTTCAAAAACAGAAACTTCAATCGCGCCCGCTCGCGGTTCTCGCGCAGCACTTCGCTGTCGCGGAAAATTTCAGCAACACCGCGGACCACCTGTGCCGCCTGGTGCTCGGCCACGAATGCGTTCAAACGCATCGCCAGATGCGGATCGGTGGAAAGTCCGCCGCCTACGCGCAGCGAGAATCCCGTCTCGACCGCGCCACCTCTGCGGCGCGTGGTCGCGGTCAAAGCCACGTCATTAATTTCAGGATACGAGCACCACAGATGGCAGCCGGTAATGGAAACTTTGAATTTTCGCGGCAGATTGTAAAATTCGGGATTCCCGACGAATTGGCGATTCAATTCCAGCACCACGCGCGAAGCATCGTGGATTTCGTCGGCATCCACGCCGGCCAGCGGGCATCCGGTAATGTTGCGCGTCACGTCGCCGCACGCGCCCGTGGTCGTCAGTCCCGCTGAATGCAGGCGGTCGAATATTTCCGGCAGCGCTTCGATCGTCACCCAATGCAACTGCATATTCTGCCGTACGGTAATGTCTGCGACGTCGCGTGCATGCTGCTGCGCGATATCGGCGACGGCGCGCAATTGCTCGCCGCGCAAAATCCCGTTGGGAATCCGGATACGCACCATGAAGTACGGCGTGGCCTTCCCTTCACCGTTCGTGCCGCCGATTACGCCGTGCCCGTCGCCCTGCGTGTAAATGCCCCACGAACGAAAATAGGTCCCGAGCCATTCCGGCGGAATCGAGGCGTGCCCCTGCCGCGCGAATTCGCGGATTTCCTCAATGCACTCCCACGCATTCTTGGCTCGCTTGAGCCGCTCGACGCGTTGCGCTTTGGTTTCCTTCTTCTCGCTCATAAAAAATGCCCTTAAAAACAAAAAACCCACCAACCAGTGTTTCTGGCGGGTGGGGCTTGGAAACTTAAAGTTGGATTAAGACTTAAGTTCCAAATCTCCTATCGCCAGACCGGTGCGCCATACAACATGCGCAACAAGCGCATGGACAACACCGCATCTGGCAACAATTCAGCATACCAATAACACCTTACCCAAGTTCACCTTCGCCGTCAATCGCAAAGAGGCGGCGCGTGTTTACATCAGATTCGCGCAAGCGGAATGCGATTCATGTTGCAATTTAAACGCCCAACGCACGATAACCAATCCGCTTAAGCGTAGTCCAACACTTGCTGGTGGTCCGATGCGGCTCTCCCGACGTTCGCTTGCGGGATTTGGGTGCACGAGGCCGCTACCCAGCGAGCGAATTCGGACATCCTGGCGCGTCCGCAAAAGAAGAGTTGTCAGGCCACGCTCCCGGCGTTATGCTGCGGGCGCATCCCCGGGTTACCGCCGGGGGCTTGGAACCAACCCAGTCGGGGATAACCGTTAGCGGCAATCCAAAACCACCTTTCACAACGTAGTAACAGCAGGTGTGGTTGTAGTCCAAACTCACAGGAGGTAATTCGGGAAAATGACAAAGTCAAAGAAGGCTCTTATTGCTGGCGCAGCGCTTGCAGGTTTGCTCGCCGGTACCACCACAACGATCCAGGCGTCCAACCTTCTCTCCGGCATGCATTCCGCGACCCAGTCTGATCAGGCGCCTGCCGACAAGAAGGTGAAGGAAAAGCACTCTTGCAAGGGTCAGAACTCCTGCAAGGGCAAAGGCGGATGTAAATCGAGCGACAACGGCTGCAAAGGCAAGAACTCTTGCAAGGGCAAGGGCGGCTGCGCAACCGACGGCTCGAAGATGCCCGAGTAACACTCGCCGCAGCGGCGATCGCAGCAAGCAGCATCGGTCTGGTATTGAGGGCCGGCGCCCAGCGATCGGCCCTCAATGCTTTTCCGCATCATCTTTTCGCGTCATTTTTCGCGTTAGCCAGCGGAGTGGGAAATGCCTGCCAATCGGTTTAACGGCCACACGGATTATGGGATCGGGATCGGTCTGCGCTCGCCGCATTACCACCACATCCTCACGCGCAAGCCGGTGGTGGACTGGTTCGAAATCATTTCCGAAAATTTCATGGTGGATGGCGGACGCCCGCTGCGCATCCTCGATCAAATTTTGGAGCAGTACAGAGTGGTGCAGCACGGCGTCTCGATGTACTTCGGATCGGCCGAACGGCCCAACCGCGAGCATCTGCGGCGGCTGAAAACTCTGGTGCAGCGCACCAAGACCCCCTGGCTTTCCGACCATCTCTGCTGGGGCAGCGTGGATGGCCGCTACACGCACGACCTGCTGCCGATGCCCTACACTTTCGAAGCGGCGCGGATCACCGCGCAGAAGATCCGCGAAGTGCGCGATTTCATTGAGATCCCTGTGGCGGTCGAAAACGTCAGCAGCTACGCCGAATTTCACGTTTCTGAAATGACCGAATGGGAATTTCTGAACGAAGTCGCCGAGCGCGCCGACTGCGGCATTCTGCTGGACGTGAACAATATTTATGTTTCGTCGCAGAATCACAGCTTCGACCCGTTCACTTACGTCAATAGCGTGCCCGCGGAACGCGTCGCGCAAATCCATATCGCCGGGCATTCGAAATATCGCAAGTACATCCTCGATACCCACGATCATCCCGTGATCGATCCGGTTTGGAAGCTGTACGCGCGCGCCATCGAACGCCTCGGCCACACTGCCACGCTGCTGGAATGGGACGACAGCATCCCTTCGTTCGACGAAGTGCACGACGAAGCGCTGAAGGCCAATCGCTTCCTCGCCAGCGCCTCACTCGCGGCCGCCGTATGAAACTCCTCAATCTGCAACGCCGCATGGCGCGCGCTGTCATGACCCCACTGACGAGCTCCGAACGCATGCGTCCGGTGGCGCCGGATGGCCGCTCGATGCACGCCGTGGCTTCGCAAATCATCAAGCCCAACGATCGGCTGACTTCGTTCGAGCGCCTGGAAATTTACAATCGCCAATACTGGTTCCGCGTGCTGTCTGCTTTCGCCGAAGATTTTCCGGGCGTGCGCGCCGTGTTGGGAGGCCGCCGCTTCGACGCGATGGCCAAGGCGTATCTGATCGATTGCCCATCGCAATCGTTCACACTGCGAAATCTTGGTTCGCATCTGGTGAGCTGGCTACAAAAACATCCGAGCCGGGCCGGCGAGCGCCAGAATCTTGCCGTGGATATGGCTCGCCTGGAATGGGCCGATATCGAAGCGTTCGACGGCTTGCGGGAGCCGTCACTCAAGCCCGAAGATCTCGCCGGCGTGAATCCCGCCCAGCTGCGTCTGCGCTTGCAGCCTTACGTCAGCCTGCTGGCGCTGCGCTATCCGGTGGATGAATTGCTACTGGAAGTACGCAAGGATTCCGATGATTTGGACGTCGCGAGCAATACTTTCAATGAGCGGCACAAACGCAAACGCGTCAGCGCCGTGGCGAAGCTGAAGCCCAGCCCTATTTTTTTGGCTGTGCATCGGCTGGACGAGGACGTTTATTTCCGCCGCCTTGACGGTGAAGAGTTCGCTATCCTATCCGCTCTGCACGCCGGGAAAACGTTGCACGCTGCCATTGCGTCGGCATGGCGCAGCTCGCCCATCGCTGTGGCTGACCGCGCCGCGCATGTTGAAAAATGGTTTCACACCTGGTCGGCGCTCGGTTGGTTCTGCCACCTGGAAAAGTCCCCGAAAAATGAAAAGGCCGCGCCGCGCAAGTAGGCGACGGCCGGAAGAGAGCGCCGCACTCCATGAGCAAAGCTGGCAGTCAGATTCTGCGCCTGTACGACGGATTTGTGAAAGTGGTCTCGAGCCTGCAGTCCCCATTTTTATTGCTCATTCGCGTGTACTGGGGCTGGCAGCTTTCGCAGAATGGCTGGGCAAAATTGCACAACCTGTCGCATGTAACTGATTTTTTCAGCAACCTCGGATTGCCTGCGCCGCACGCCACGGCTACTTTCGTCTCCTCATTCGAATTCGTCTGCGGAATTCTGCTGGCGCTGGGCTTGCTGTCGCGAATCGCGGCCCTCGGCCTGGTGATCGACATGTGCACGGCGTATTGGACAGCGGATCATGTGGCGCTACTGGCTTTCATCTCAGATCCCGACAAATTCCAAAATGCCGCTTCGTTCATTTACCTATTCGTGGGCTTGCTGATCCTGATTTTTGGCGCTGGCAAGATTTCGCTGGATCATTTGCTCGATCGAGGCGTGCGAAAATCGCTGCGTGGCGACGCAGGTTCGTCCTTGGCTTGAGCCCCGTCCGGCCGCACAATAGAGCATGGACGGCGGCTCGGTGCGACCAGTTCGAGCTCGAAGCAGTTCGCGGCTCGTCAGGATTTTCTGTCCGGCCCTCCTGGCCGTAGCAATCATCTGGCTCGCCGCCACCGCTTTCCCTGCTGACGAAATGACCTCCACGATTCTCATTGGCAACTCGCGCATTGACGTCAACATCGAGTCCGGCTCGATGCAGGCCAGTAAAGAAGATTTGATAAAGTGGGTGCGCTGGGCCGCAGAGTCCGTCAGCGCGTATTACGGGCGCTTTCCTGTTCCGCAGCTTCTGCTGCGCATCGTGCCGTCCGATGGCAAAGGAGTGCGCAGCGGCAAAACTTTTGGCCGCGACAACGGCGGCTTCATCTCCATTCATGTGGGCAAGGACGCGCAGTTTTCCGATCTCGCGAGCGATTGGATGCTGACGCACGAGATGGTTCATTTGTCTTTCCCTTCCGTTGCTGAAAATCATCATTGGATCGAAGAGGGCATTGCCACGTATGTGGAACCCATCGCGCGTGTACGCGCTGGCCATTTCGAAGCGAATCAAATGTGGCTTGAAGTCGTGCGCGACCTACATCAAGGGCTTCCCGCCGCCGGAGACCAGGGGCTGGACCACACGCACACATGGGGACGAACATATTGGGGCGGCGCGCTGTTCTGTTTTTTAGCGGACATCGAGATTCATCGCGAAACCGGAAATAGAAAAGGGCTGCAAGATGCTCTGCGTGGAATATTGAACGCCGGCGGCGATATTCGCTACGACTGGGAACTGGAAAAAGCGCTTACGATCGGCGATCAAGCCGCTGGCGTGCCGGTGCTGCAAAATCTTTACGCCAAAATGAAGGACCAGCCTTACAATGTGGATCTACCCGCGCTGTGGACAGAGCTGGGAATCGAACGAGATGGCAACGCCGTGAAGTTCCTCGACAATGCGCCGATGGCCAAGACCCGCGAGCAGATCACCTTCGGCTCCGCCGGCCCTGCGCTGAAGCCCGCGGCTTCCACAGCGCACAATTCCGCAATTTTCGCGGGACGCACGGCTGCGCGATTCCCTTCCGGGAAATCCAGCGACTGAATCATTCGCCGCAGTCGCTCGCGTCAGTGATCCGCATCAATCGTCCAATGGCTCCGCCACAACTCTTGCGCCATTGCGATACTGTTCCAGCGCTTCCAGAATTGCCGGCCCGTACATTTCTGTTTTACGTTCGCCGAATCCCGAAACCTTACGGATATCCGCCAGTGAACGCGGCTGCACCTGGCACAAATGATCGAGCGAAGTATCGTGCATGATGATAAAGGCTGCGATGTTCATCTTCCTGGAGATGACCCGGCGCCATTCGCGCATATATTCGCGAAGCTGCGGATCAATTCCGGATGCGATTTTCGCGCTAGCGCCCGGACCATGGCGCTTCCCCGCCGAGCCCCACCAGCCACTGCCGCGCGCGCTGTCATCGGCCGATGCGCTCACAGACAAATCACTCTGCCGGCCCGGACGCGGACCGCGCCTGAAGGTGATTGATGCCGACGCGGCAAATGACTCCCCGTGCGCAACCGCCGCAGACTTCGAAGACTTGCCGCGCCGCTTCGACTTTGGCGCTGGTAACGGCGCTTTCAGCCATTCGATTTCGTAGCCGCATACGTCGCAAGCTCCACAGGTTGCCCACTTCGGGCTTTCGCCAAAATGCAGGCAGATCTGCCGATGGCGGCATCCGGTGGATTCCACAAAATTGCGAATGATGTGGTAACGCTGCCAGCCTCGTTCTCGTTCCTGCGGGTCGGTGAGCTGCTCCATGAAATGCGTCAGCAGCCCAACGTCTCTTTTCTGCCACAGCAGCACACAATCAGCGGGCAGACCATCGCGCCCCGCGCGTCCGGCCTCCTGGTAATATTGTTCGATGGATTTCGGCAGCGAAAGGTGAATCACCGCGCGCACCGCAGCCTTATTGATGCCCAGTCCGAAGGCCACTGTACCCACCAGCACCGGAACCTCGTCGGACATCCACTTTTCCTGATTGCGCCGGCGTGTCGCGTTGTCCATTTTGCCGTGATAGCCGATCGCGGCAATTCCCTGCGCCGCCAGAAACTCTACGGACTCTTCCACGCGCTTAATCGTCGGCGCATAAATGATCACATTGCTGCCGGAATAATTTCGCAGCGCGCGGACTAACAAATAGGACTGCATTTGCGCACTGCATTCCTTCACCACGTAACGAAGGTTCGCGCGGTGGAAGCTCGCAATGTATTTGTGCGGCTCGCGCAACGCCAGCTGCTCGATAATGTCGTGCCTTACTTGCCGCGTGGCGCTCGCCGTAAATGCTGCAATCGGCCGATCGGGAAAATGCCGCCGCAGCGAGCTCAGCTGGCGGTATTCAGGACGGAACTCATGCCCCCATTCCGAAATGCAGTGCGCTTCGTCAATCGCAAATAGCGAAACCGGCACGCGCTGCAGCCACTCGATGGTATCCGTTCGCGCCAGGCGTTCCGGCGAGAGATACAGCAGGCGATAGCGAGCAGCGATCGCTTCGCGCAAAATCTCGGACTGCTCGGTGGCAGCAAGCGTGCTATTCAACAGCGCCGCCGAAATTCCCATCTGGCCCAGTTGCGCCACTTGGTCCTGCATCAGAGCGATCAACGGCGAAACCACCACTACGGTGCGATCCGCCAGCAGCGCCGCCGGCAGCTGGTAGCATAGCGATTTTCCGCCGCCGGTAGGCATCACGACGCAAGCATCCTGCCCACCCAACAAGCTGCGCACAATGCGCTCCTGCATCGGACGAAACGAACTGTAGCCCCAATAACGCCGCAACGCCTCGAGCAGTTCCGAAGCGGGATGGTCCATCGCAGGACGTGCAGTGGCCGAAGGCATTGAAACAGTATAGGTTGCGCCCCTCCGGCGGTCTATCCGTATCAAGCGCGTGGCAAAGCACGGTTAATGCCACAGTAAGGCAATTTGTCCTATAATCCATGCACTATGGACTCGACGCTTGAACGCCCAGTTTCAGGCTCCGGCCGTCAGCTTCTGCGCCACGCCGTTGCCACGCTTGCCTATCGCGGCGGAAAAGTGCTGCGAGGCGCTCCACCGGGTTTCGCCGAATACCGAGCCGGCGACACCACGCGCGCCTGTGGCCAAATCCTTGCCCATCTGGGGGATTTGCTCGATTGGGCGCTCACGCAGGCGAACGGCAAACAGGATTGGCACGATTCCAAGCCGCTCACTTGGGACCAGGGCACCGAGCGCTTCTTCACCTCGCTAAAAGCATTCGATGATTATCTCGCTTCGGATGCCGAGCTCTCTTGCCCGCCGGAGAAACTCTTCCAGGGTGCGATCGCCGATTCCTTCACGCATGTGGGACAACTGGCGATGCTGCGCCGCCTGGCCGGCGCGCCTATTCGCGGCGAAAATTATGCGCAAGCTGAAATCGTGGCAGGCCGCGTCGGCGCGAACCAATCTTCGCCGCGTCGTGAGTTCGATTAATTGAGATTTCGCTCGACGGATTTCATGGGCCGGTTTTCCAATCTGGGGATCAAGGATGGCGTGGCAGGAAAATGCAGACGTGGGCTGGCAACCGCTCCAAGAAGCTAGAACGTCAAACAAAAAAGGAACCGGGAGGACTAGGCTGAGGGACCCGAGCCTCCCGGCATTCTCACCCATCTCCGCAGGGTCTGGGTAAGAAACTTGTTATGCTGCTGATTCGCTGCTGCGCATGAACTCGTATCGTTCGATCGCTGCTGCCACTCCCACTTCGCCCGAATTTTCGGGACTGGTCCGCAATACACGTCCCAAACAGCGGACGCGCACGGGACCCGCTTGAGTCAGTTCATGCGGCAAGGTCATGACGATTTCGACCGGTGCGCCGCTCCTCAACCCTTTGGGCAAGTGAAAGTAGAGACCGCGGGAACTCACTTCCCGCGATTCCGTGGCAGCTTCGCCAACGACGCTCTCGTCAGTCCAGCGAACGGTCAGCGGAAGCCGCATCAGAAATCGCCGCGTTGCACGTCGCTCTTTTAAAGCCACAGGACACTACCTCCCTAAGTACGCATGTAGAATAGGGCCGCTGCGCCGGAGAACCAATAGAGCTAAAGCCTCAATTCTGATAGCCCAAATTGGTACACAAGTACTAGTCCTATCAGTTCTAACTTACAGAAAAATAAGGGATTGCTGGAGGGTCCTATTATTGTTCCTCCTTTGGAGCTTTGCGGAATGCGTGCAATGTATCGGCGAGCGTAAGGATGCCTTCCAGCTTCGCCAAGTCTGCGCGGCTAGCCACTGGCAGCACCGGCCAATCGCCCATTACCTGCAGAGCTTCGGCGAGGCTCTGATCGCGGAACAGGTATGGAACAGGGCCCTTGGATTTCGCGTGGATAGGCGTCGTCGTGCGCGCGGCGTCCGGCGCCAGGCGCATTACGTCCTCGCGGTCCAGCAGCCACCATTCTCCCGGACGCATGCGCAGCAGCAACGCCGCCTGCGGGCTGGCCTCCGCGCGCTTGGCTACTTCCACAATGTGCTCACCCGGCTCGGCCACCAGCACTCCGTCCGTCCGCATCGCATCTTCCACCACGAAGGACGTCATCTCGCGCCGCTCCTCAATTGAGGGCAGCACCAAACCGTCCTGGCGGGCCAATAGATCGAACAATGGAACTTTCTGGTACGCTCGCGACATCCCGTACGCGATCATCGTGGAAATAATTACCGGCAGAATCGCTGTGTAATTCCCGGAGAGTTCGATAACCATGAACACGGAAGTGATCGGGGTCCGCAGAAATCCCGCGAACAACGTCCCGATTCCTACCAGCGCGAATGTACCGATCGTCGCCGTTAGCGCGGGGAAAAAATGATGCTCGATGGAACCTACTGCGCCGCCCAACATCGCCCCGATAAAAATCGTAGGCGCAAATAGGCCGCCCGGCGTCCCACTCAGAAACGACAATCCCGTAGCGAGCAGCTTTAATGCGGCCAGCAGCAAGAGTAATTGCCACACAAATTGCCCGTGCATGGCCTGGTCCACGACGGCGTACCCCGCGCCCATCACCTGCGGGAAGCGTATGCCGATCAATCCAATCAGCAATCCGGCGGCGGCCGGCTGAAAATATTGCGTCCACTGCGGAAGTGCCTGCATCTTGGGCCGCGCATAGACGATCCATTTCAGCAGCACCAACGAGGCCGCGCCCCCGGCCACGCCCAGCGCCGCGTATGCCAGAACTTCGCCCGGCCCTGCCAGACGAAATGGCGGGACGCGGAACAGCGAGTCCGGCCCCAGGAACGCGCGCATGGTCACGACGCTGGAGACGGCCGCCAGCACGATCGCCCCCAGCACTCCTGCGCTCCAGGTTCCGATCACTTCTTCGATCACGAAGAGCACCGCCGAAATCGGCGCGTTGAATGCCGCAGCCAGGCCTGCCGCGGTGCCCACCGGCGCGATCAACCGCACTTTTTCCTGCGACAGCCGTAAACTTCGGCCGATCAGCGAAGCGATTCCGGCGCCCATCAGCAGCGAGGGATCTTCGGGTCCGAGCGACTGCCCGCTGCCTATGGCCAGCGCGCAAGTGACAAATTTTCCGATCACGCCGGTGAACGGCACGTAACCATTTGAAATGTACATCGCTGATTTGACCTGGTTCACCCCGCTGCCGCGCACGCGCGGAAACACATGAATGGCCAGCAGCGCCACGGCAATACCTGCAATGGCTGGGGCGAGCACAACACGTGGAAACGATGGAGACAACGACGGGCCCAGCAGCGTCATTTGCGTCCATTCAATCGCCAGCCGGAAGCAGACCACTGCCAGTCCAGAAAAAATTCCGATGAGCACAGCGAGCAGCAGGAAGAAACGGTCTTCGCGCAGCGTGAAAACCGCGTGCATCCACGATTCCCAACGTGCGCGCAAATGTCCCCGCTCGTCTGGCGCGCCAACAGCAGCGGGCGCGACCACTTCGGGCGGGGATGTCACCGGAACCGCGGGCGCCTCACTCAATGATTCACCACCGACCGGCTGCGGCCCAGCAGCCATAGCGCGCGATCATCACCTTGCGCTTCCCCGCACGCTGCAGCTGCGGCATTTTCCACGCCGAACACATATGCCATGGCTGCGTCCAGACGATCTGGAAATCGCTCCAGATATCGCGGGGTCCAGTCCTGCTGCAAGTCTTTCGTCGGCTGATAGACGCGCTGTAGGTCTGTCCGTGGCGGAGTCTGATCCAGCGATTGACCGGTTTGGCGCGCGCAAGTTTCCGCGCGCTCCTGCGCCAGGGCCAGCGCATGCGCTGCGCGCTGTGCCCGCACCGCAGCGGAAAGTCCGGACAAGAATGGATCCGCCGCAAGTATTCGCCCCGTCATTTCGAACAGCTGGATCAGATCCGGCTGTTCGCGCCTTTCGCGCGGCAACTGGTCGAAATATTCCATCGCGGTTACGTATTCATCCAGCTGGAATGCGGCCAGCGCCCCGCCCGCCAGGCATTCTTGATCGCTCCGGTTAGCAGCCAGCACAGTGCGACACGCCTCCAGCGCGTGATTCCATTGCTGCGCGCGTAGCAGCAGCTGTGCCACTATTTTCAGCCGCGGCGCATCGTTCGCAGGCGTGTTCTGCGCCAGCGCGATCGCTTCCGGCGCCGCCTGCTTTACCGCCCCGCGATTCAACAGGAATTCGCAAAGTTCCCGGCGCACCTGCCAGCGCATACCTATGGGATCGGAATCCCACTCCCCATAGATCGCACCCTGGTAAAACCGCATCGCATCCGCCATCGAATTATTGTTCCTGGCGATGCGCGCCAATTCCAGGTTCACTTCTCCGCTGCCCGGAGATTCAGAAAGCAGATTCAGCAGGTAGGAACGGGCTTCGTCTCCACGCACCGCGGCAGCCAGGGCCTTCGCCAGATGAAATTGAAACAGTGTGTTCGTGGGATTGTAGGCCAGCGCGTTGCGGTAATCCGTCAGCGCCGCATTCACTCGTCCGGCCTGCTCGTCCGCTTCGCCTTGCGCGAACATGGCATCCGCCAGCGTATGTATTTTCTTGTGGTATAGACGCGAGAACAACGCCGTCAGCGCCAACATCACCACTAGCGCCAACACGCAAAGCAACAGCACCAACTCACGCGACAGGCCGCGCGGAGATTCCTGGTTCCCTATGCTCGGACTTGTCGCACTCATCTTGAACAATTCAACCGAAGAATATTCTAGACGCTTTTCACGCGGAATGGGTTGCGAGGCGAAAAAATTACGGAGGGTTCGAAACTGCGGATCGCATGAGCAAGAGGAGGAGCAGGAAAAAGAACAGGAGCGGCGGCGCGCAGCGCAGCCGCTCCTGCAGATTACGTCTGATCTATCAACCGGTGATGAATGGCGTACAACGCCAGTTCCAAACGGTCAGAAACTCCCAGCTTGTCGAAAATATTATGCAGATGATTTTTCACCGTCTGCTCGCTGATAAAAAGCTTTTCGCCGATCTCGCGGTTGCGGAAACCCTGCGCCACCAGCTGCACGATTTCCTTCTCGCGGTCGCTCAAGAGTGGCTTTTCCCGCCGCTGCCCCGATTCCGCGGATTTCTTGAACGCGTCGATCACTTCCGCGGTCATCCGATTATCCAGCCAGATTTCGCCGTCGGATACCTTGCGGATGCTCTTCACCAGCAGGTCGCTCGCCGATTGCTTCAGTACCACGCCGCGCGCGCCCAGGCGCATCGCGCGCACCACGTCGCGGTCATCTTCCGCCGCGGTCAGCACGATCACGCGCGTCGGCAGCGAATCGAAATTCACCTCTTCCAGCACGCCCAAGCCATCTTTTTCAGGCATGCGAAGATCCAGCAGCAGGATATCCGGCTTCAGCTTGGTGAGCATCTTGATGCATTCCACGCCATTAGACGCCTCTCCGACGATTTGAATCTCGTCGGCGGCTTCCAATAGTTTGCGCAACCCATCACGGAAAATCGCATGGTCGTCCGCGACCAGGATGCGAATCACCTGTTTTGCTTTCGTCATCTTCAGTTAATTCAGTGGGATTTCTACCGTCAGACGCGCCCCGTGCCCGGGATTCGACTCCACCGTTAGCGTCCCGCCCACGCCCCGTGTTCTTTCCTTGATCGAAATTGGCCCGAGTCGCAACCGATCCAGCTCCTCGCTGCTATATCTGCCGGAGAAGCTGAAGCCCCGCCCATTGTCATCCACAACGAGTGACACCTTCGCCTCATCTTGCCCTAGTTTTACCACGACGTGACTCGCCTTCGCATGCTTTTTTATGTTGTTGAGTGACTCACGATATATCTGGAAAAGCTCCCTGCAAATCCGGTCTGGCAAGCGCAAATTCCGGTCCTCGATAAATAAATCCACCGCCATCGCCGCTTCATTGCGGAAACGCTCCGCAAAACCCAGCATCAGTTCCCGCATGTCCGCGCTTTCCACGCGCAGGGGCCGAAGGTCTGTAACCATCCTACGCAATTCTCCGCTTTCCTGTTGCACGGTTTTTTGCAATGTTTCCAACTCTTTGCCCGCCTGCTCCGGCGTCCAGGGGAACTTGTGGCGCAGCACGTCCAGCTGGATATTCAGGCTCAGCAGCGTCTGCAGGATGCCGTCGTGCAGATCGCGCGAAATACGGCTGCGTTCCGATTCCACCGCACGCGCCCGTAAATGCCTCATTAAAAAGACGTTCTCGAGCGGTGGTCCCACGTGCCGGATGATCTGTTCGAACCACCGCAGCTCGCCCTTGGTGAACCGGCGCCGCCCCCCCTGGGGCCCGTCCAGCCCGATCGCTCCATTGATTCCATTCGGTCCAGTCGGATTAATCAGCAACACGCGTCCGGTTGGCCTTCCGCCCGCTTCAATCGTCACCGCCAGCAGTGTGCGTGCGCCAAATTCCTCGCGCGTGGAAATCGGTGGCGCGGGAAGGTTGCGAAACACTTGCCCGCTGCGACGGTCCCAGCCATACCCAGATCCCGCGCCGTCGTTGAACTCCCAGCAGAACGAACTTTCGAACGAATCCGTCAGAAATGTGTCCGAGCGGGAAAGCGGCAACGTTTCCGGGCCACCCAATTCCCTGTCGTTCGGATGAATCTTCCAGACGAACAGCCGCTCCAGTTCTTCATCGCGAATCGCCAGGCACGCCTGCTCGCATTCGAACGCCAGGGAAATTTCGCCCAGCGCCTGGCGCACCGACTCCGTCAATCCCCGGTCAAACTGCAGCAAGCGCGAGACTTTTTCCAGAAATTGCTGACGCTCCAGGTGTTCGCGTTCGCGCGCGCCCAGAAATCCCATCCCCAGCCCCGAGATCACCGTGCCCAGTCCGATCGTCAGCCAGTGCCACGACCCGCGCCAGCCGGACAATTCCATCAGCGCCACGCGAAATATGATTCCGGCGGTTGCGACAGTCACCAGCGCCAGCATCAACCGCGTATTCCCTTGCGTCGCCAGCGCGAAAACCACAAACAGGAACAAGAACCACCACGCGGATACCGTCGGCGTCAGAAAAAGAAACACCGCCAGCGCCACGAAGTCCGCCACCAGCGGAATCGTGACGTTCGTTTCGCTCGATAGCCGCTCGTACCCCAACACCGCCAGCGCCAGCAACAAATACACCGCCAGAAATATCGCAGCGGCTGTCCGTGACCCCGCCACTGACATTTCGATCAAGTCCACCAGCGCCAGGGCCACAAAAATGGCTCGAGCCAGGGTGACCTGGCGGTCCAGATACAATCGTTCGGCGGTATCAAGAGGCATCGTGGCGGGCAACTGCCTATCAAAGTCTAACAAGCCCCACACGCCGCGCAACTGCGTGTCCTCTTCTGGTTATCGCCTCGCACGAACGTCTTGCTGCAAGCTGGCGCCCGCGCGAAGTTATCCACAGCTGAGTACCATAGGCAAGAGTTGACACCAGGTGCATAATCATTCGCAGTAAGCACCACCAGGGCGAGCGGGGGGACGACCGGATTGGCGCAGCGATATACGCGGAAAGAAGTTGGGCGCATTCTGGGTCTTGAGCCGAACCGTCTTCGTTACTGGGAACGCCTCCGCTTAGTGCGTCCCGAAGCCCGCTGGGGCGAGCGATTTTACAGTTTCGGCGACCTTGTAGCCCTTCGCTCGATCCAACGCATCACGCAAAATCGCGTCCCCGCCAACCGTGTCCGCCGCGCCGTCACGTTGATGGAATCGCAATTTGGCGCGACGCCCGTGCCGATTCAGGAACTCCGCCTGGTCGAATTCGGCCGCGAAGTGCACGTGGTTCCGCCCGGTTCAGAGCGCCCCTTCAATCCTTTTCTGCGCCAGTGGGCATTCCCGTTTGACCTCGCTCCGCAGCCGGCGAAATTGCGCGCCATGGTCGGCCCCACTCCCGAAGATTTCTTCCAGTCCGCGCTCGATTGCGAATCGCGCGCCGAAACCTTGCCCCAGGCGATCGAAAATTATCAGCGCGTGGTGGATCTCGCGCCGAATTGGATCGAGGCGCACATCAATCTAGGCGTCGCTTACTACCAGCTGGGCCAGCTCACTGACGCGCGCAATTGCTTCCTCGCCGCCGTGCAGATTGATCCTTTCAACGGAATCTCGCGTTACAACCTGGGTTGCACGCTGGAAGAACTCGGCGAACTCGACGAAGCCGTGGAACATTTGCGCCGCGCTGCGCGCGCCATGCCCGCTCACGCGGATGTCCATTTCAATCTCGCGCTCGCCTACGAAAAACGCGGTGAACGCAAAGCCGCCCACGAACAATGGGCGCTCTACCTGCGCTACGCCCCCAACGGCCCCTGGGCCGACCAGGCACGCGAACGGATGCAACGATCCTCCGGCAAGCGCAAACGCAACGTTCCCATTCCCTTCCGCCGGCCGAGCTGAATGCGCGCGCGCGATTGAAAGGACTCCCCATGCCAAGGCGATGCTTCACGTTTGCCTGCGCACTTCTCTGGACGATGATGATCTCGCAACCTTCAAACTCGCAGCAGAAGCAACAGCCGTCCGATGATGCTGGCGCGGCGGCGGCGCAAAAGTTCGCCGCGCTCAGCGACCAGTTCATGAAAGATTCGCTCGCGCTTTCTCCTTCGAGCGCTTCGGCCGCGGGTTACCACTCGCATCTGGACGCCAGGACAAACAAGACCATCGCTCTTGACGCCATCCTCGACGATCTCAGCCTAGAATCCATCGCGCAGCAGCGCGCTTTCTACGCAGACTGGCGCCAGCGGTTCCACAAGGAGACGCCTCCTTCGGCCCTCGATCCAGAAGACGCAGCCGATTGGCAACTCGTGGACGATCAAATCGGCCTCAACCTGCTCGAACTTGATCGCATTCAGAGCTACAAGCACAATCCCACCGTCGTCGTGGAACTGATCGGCAACGCGCTGTTCCTTCCGTTGACGCAGAATTACGCGCCGCACGACGTTCGCCTCGGTCACGTCCTCGCGCGCGTCGGCCAAATTCCACGCCTGCTCGCGCAGGTGCAGTCCTACTTATCAGACTCCGATCCCATATGGATTTCCACTGCCGTCGAAGAAAATGCCGGCAACATTGATCTGATCGAACACATGGTCGGCGCGGAAATCCCCACCGGCTCGCCGCGCAAAGCCGAATACGACGCGGTGGCCCCGCCCGCCGTCCAATCCTTGCATGACTTCTCGGCGTGGCTGCAGAACTCGCTCGCGAAGCAGCCCTCGAATCTGACTTGGCGCCTGGGCAAGGAGCTTTACGATCTAAAATTTGCGCTGGTGATGGAAACGCCGGCCACGCCCGCCGAAGTGCTGGCCAGCGCCGAGCAAGACATGAAATCCGTGCGCGCCGAAATGCTGCAGATCGCGATTCCCTTGCACGCGCGGATGTATCCGAACCACAACGATCACTCGAACCTGGGTGAATACGAGCGCCAAAATCTGATCATCCAGGAAGTGCTGCAAAAAATATCAGACCACCATCCCAGCCGCGATCAGCTGCAATCAACTATCCAAGCGGACCTCGCCGGCATCAGCGAATTCATTCGCGAGAAGCAAATCGTCTCTCTGAGCTCGCGCGATAACCTGAGAGTGATACCCACGCCGCCTTTCGAGCGCGGCATCTACTCCGTCGCCGGATTCCACAGCGCGCCGCCGCTGGAGCCGCAGGCCGAAGCGCAATACTGGGTCACTCCCATTGATCCGCAGATGCCGGAAGCCAAAGTCGAATCGAAGCTGCGCGAGTACAACAATTTCACTTTGCAATGGCTGAGCATCCACGAAGCCCTGCCTGGGCATTACATCCAGTTCGAGCACCTCAATAATATTCAGCCCGAACGCCGGCGGCTGCTGCGCTCGCTCTATGCCAATGGCGCGTACGTCGAAGGCTGGGCGGAATACATCGCGCAAGTAATGATGGACCAGGGCTTCCTCGACAACGATCCGCGCTTCCGCATGGTGATGCGCAAAATTCGCCTGCGCGTGATTTCGAACGCGATTCTGGACATCAAGATGCACGCAATGAACATGAGCGACCAGGAAGCCATGGATTTAATGACTAAGGAATCGTTTCAAACGCAGGCTGAAGCAGACGGAAAATTGCAACGCGCTAAACTAAGCTCGACGCAGCTGCCCACCTACTACGTCGGCATTCGCGAATGGTTCGCGCTGCGCGAAAAATATCAGGCTGCGGCAGGCAAAAATTTCAACTTGCTTCAATTTCACGACCTCGCTCTCGACCAAGGCCCGCTGCCAGTCCCGGTCGTCGAGAAACTGGTCATGTCCAAAGCTAAGCTGTGATGCCCGCGAAGCTCCCGTCGTAGCTTTCGCAGCGGCGCCGCTTCTCAAAACGAAAACCCGGCCTGTAAATAAATCTGCCGGTTCGCCGCGCCAGAAGAAAATGGCCCGCCAGCCAATTGATTGGACACTCCGAAAAACGTCGTGTTGAACGACGCGCTGCCGCCGGCGACCGCCGGCGGATTCAAAACCGCGCTCGGATTCATAAGGTTCACATCGTTGAACACGTTGCGCGCGTTGACGCTCAGCGTAATGCTGTAGCGCTTCGTCGCGGTATTGCCGCCGAATCCTCCCGGTCCTCCACCGCCGCCGAACGGATTCGCGCCGCCTCCGCGTCCTCCGCCCCCGCGTCCCCCACCACCGCCTCCGCCTCCGCCGCCCCCACCGCCTCCGCCTTTATTTTCCGGCCCGAAATTAAACGTCTTCGTCAAACGCAGGTTCAGCGTGAAATGGTTCGGCCCGGTAAAATCATTTACAGGAATCGGCACCGCATTCGCGCCCGGCAACGTATTGAAAGTGCCGAATCCCGGAACAGCAACGATCGCGCCGCCCGGCGGAGCGGTTGAAAGCGACGGCCGCTGGTTCAATTGCGAGCTTCCGATCAAATCCTGGCTCAAAGTCACGTTGTACGGCGATCCGGAACTGGCAATCATGAAAGGGCTGAGGCGTAGTCCCCATGGCAGGCCTATGGATCCGCCTAGAAAAAACCGGTTCCGCGCATCAAACGACGCGCGGCCGTAATCCTGCATGATATTCGCGGGATTCGAAGGAAAACTGTTCGCGCCCGAAGTGTCGCTGTTCGCATAATTCAGCACGTAGTATGCAAACAGCGCCAGCTTCTGTCCTGCCTGCACTCGGCTTTGCACGAACAATTGATTCTGTCGGAAGATCGCTCCCGATTCGTATTGATAGATATTCTCGAAGGGCACCAAGCGCGTGGCGGCAGCCGGATTCAGATAATAAGGATAGTTAGTGGCAAGATTGTTCGGTGCGTTGATATTGTTTGTCAACAATTGGTCGTTGCCCACGGAGTTCAGGTACGAAACACTCAGGTTCGCAGCTTTCGTCAATTGCCGTTCCACGCTGACCGCGGTCTGCGCCACGTAAGGCGCGTGCAAATTCGGATTCGGCCGATACGAGGTGAACAACTCCGTCGGACCCGGCGTAAGTAGCGGTGGCACAGAAACGTTGGGATTGAAAAAGGTCGGGCTGGGTACCACATACTCCGCCAGGTTCGTCCCGCTCAAACGGTCTTCTTCCAACACATAGGGCAATGTGAAGCGATCGTAAAAAACTCCGAAACCGGCTCGCACAATCGTCTTGGGCGCCGTCTTTCCTCCGCCGCCAATTCCCCACGCAAATCCCAACCGCGGCGCCCAATCCGCGTGATTGCTGATATTGTTCTGGGATTCAAAGCGCAACCCGTAGCTCAAGGTAATGTTCGGCCGTATACGCCAATCGTCTTCCACGTATAAGCCCGCATCCACCTGCGACACGTGCACGAACGGATTCGCGGCGAGCGTGGTGTTCGTCGGGTTCGCCGTCACCGTGAACTGGTTCGCAGAAGGAATTCCTTGCAAGGTGGCGATGTACGCGTCGGTGGAGGGAAACACGTAGGTTCCGTTGAATCCTCCGGTCGAACTATTCCCGTCGGTTGAGCCGCGCAGCCGCACCCCAAATTTCAAAAAATGCTTGGTGTACTGCACCGAAGTATAATTCTGAAATTCGTATTCGTTGGTATTGTCGTTGATCAGCCCGCCGCTGTACCCGCCTCCGGTGAATGCCAGCGGAACTACGACGGTGGGCGCGTTGCTCTGCGGCGTCTGCGTGCTTTCCTCGCGCAAATATTGGAAGCGCGTTTCGTTTACTACTTTCGTGCCAAAAATCTGCGTGTCGCCCACTTGCAGTGTCTGCTCGGTGCTCAGCGAATTGTAGCCCTGCGACGGCAGCGCGAAGCCGCCAACGCCTTCGTTGTTCTCGCTATCCCGGTAATATTGATAGCGTACTGTCAGCGTGTTGTTCTTCGTCAGCGCGTAATCCAGGCGCGGGCCGATGTTGTAGCGCGTTCTGGGATTGGGCACTGCCGCGCTGAACGGTGTCACCGCAAATGTGGTCGGGTCCACCACCTGTGCGTTCACGATGCCCAGGTCGTGAATGTCGCGAATATCCTCCGTGAAAAAGAACGAAGCCTTCTTGCTCAGTGGCCCGCCGATATTTCCGCTGTATTGCACCGAGTAGTAACTGGGATATGGCGTGCCCGACGCTTCGCTCGAATTGAAAAACGGGTTCCGCGTGTTCAACGCCGAATCGTTTCCATTCACCGAAAATCCGCCGTGCCATTTGTCCGTGCCGGGCTTGGTGAAAATCTCAATGCGGCCGTAACCCACTTTGTCGTACTGCGCCGAGAACGGATTCTGATTGATGCGGATTTCGCGAATCGCGGATTTGGGCGGCAGCTGCCCGGCCGTGAACCCGTCAATATAAAATTGTCCGCCGTTAGGTCCCGCCGAAGGCCCCGCGAGCGCCGTCAAGTCCGTCTGCAACTCGTCGGGATCGTCCGGCAGCGCATCCAGCGCCGCGCCATTGATCACAATCGCGCCTGCATTGTTCGTCGGGCTTACGTCCACCGCGCCGGCCTCGCCGGTCACCGTCACCTGTTGCTGCTCTGATTCGATCGTCAGCGTCGCGTTGAGTTGTTGAATCTGGCCCGCTGCCACTTGCACGGCATCATTCTTGTACAGGGCGAACCCGGGCGCGATCACTTCCACCGTGTACTTTCCCGGCGCCACGCCTTTCAATTCGAAAACTCCGTCCCGGTTCGTGCTCGCTGCCAGACTTGTTCCATCCGGCGCCGTCGCTATGATGGACGCGCCCACCACCGCCGCGGCCGAAGGGTCCGTAACTTGCCCGCGGATTGTTCCGGTGCCGGTCTGCGCTGAGGCCTGCACCGCAGTCTGTGGGGTGGTCGGTAGGGGAGTGTGCGCAAATGTGACGTCGGCACTGAGGAACACTAACGCGATGAACAGTGCGATGGACGGTGAGTATAAAAAGACCCGGGCTTTCATTCCGTCTCCTGAAAGACTATGAATCGATGAGCTGATTATGAATTATTGAATTCCACCTGAGGCATCACCGCCGGGTGCGCCACCGCCCAGGCTCCACGGTGAGAGCGTCATTGCTTGCGCTGCGTTTCCGGCAGGCGCAGCGGCCAGAATGGCTTCCACGCCTCCCAGCATCGTGATGGCAGTAACACCGCCCGCGTCGGTGCCCTGCGTGGACACCACCATTACGGCGTCACCTTTCTGAAAATCGGCAAGCGTGCTGGCCGGCAGACGGTTCACAATTTGTTGGAAGTCGCCGCGCCCGCCGCCCGCCGCACCATTTCCCGGCGCTCCGTTTCCCGACGCGCCCGCGCCACCCTGCCGCTGACTGCCATTCGGAGTCACGCCACCGGCTGCGCCCCCACCTGCCGGAGAACCTGCTCCACCTGCACCCGCGGCGCCACCGCCAGCTGCGCCCGCTCCGGCACCTGCTCCCTTCAACCGGAGCGCAATCATCTGCGCCATCTGCGCGGGAATTTTGCGCAACTGCGATTGCGCCGTGATTTTCACAACCACCGGCTTCCTGCTGATCAGGTCCGTCAAACTAATCGTCTGTGCGCTCGCGTCAATCGCAGTAATAATTCCAGCCAAATTTCGGAAAGTTCCGGAAACTATTTCGTCCGCCGCAAATTCCGATCCGTCCGCGCTCTTCGTGCCTCGCGCGCGCACTTGATCGCCCGGCTTGATCTGATCCAGCGGCGCGGGCTTGGCGTCATCGAACTGCACCGAATCCGGCGCATAGCGGCGCAACGCGGTGCTTTTCGCAGTGTGAATCGCCACGGTTTTCGCAGTGGCTCCGGACCCGGTGGAAATTGTGATCGTGCCGGTCGCCGGATCCACAGCGCTCACCAAGCCGCCGATGCCGCGCTTCTGCCAATCGTCGCGGTCCTGCGTCTTTTTCGCTTCCAGGTCCGTGCGCTTCATCGCGATCACACCGACGGCTGTCATCGTCTTCGTGTCGTCCGACGCGCGCCCGCGCACCAGAACTCGATCGCCCACCTGTAAATCCGTCAAAGCAATCGGCGCCGCGGCTTTCAAATCCTTTTCCCCCGGCGCCACCTGCACGATTTTTGCGTTGCTCGCGACCGTCACGTTCACTTCTGCCCCATCATCCGCCGTAATCACCAACGCATTTCCATTAATGGTTTTCAGCGCGCCAACTTTCTGTGTGAGAGGAGTCTGAGCCGGCGCCTGACTCGAGGTCTGCTGCTCCGGAGTCGGCCGCGTCCAGGCCGGCTGAATTGCAGCCCGCTCTGCCGCCAATCCGCCGCCCGCGACCACGCTCGCGTTGCATGGAAAAGCCAGCGCCGCAATCGCCAGCGCGCCTATCGCAGCCCCTGCAAAAGGTATCGTCATCGTTCGCATCGCACACATCAAACCCATTGCACGTTCCCCCAAAACTCCCGGCTCTTCCGCGCGGACTGCACTACAACCACCGCGACAAGAGCACCAGCAAAGCCCGGGCCACTCCTACTCATTCTATACGTACACTAGCCCGCGAATATTCCTCGCATTTTAGACGTAGTCCCCCCTAGAAAACGTTTCCTCAATCTTGCAGAATAATCGCGTCCGCAGGCGCAACCCCAATTCCCACTCCAGAACGAAATCTCACGAACACACCGATGCCATTGCAGCTCGCTTCAGATGGTGTAAACTACTGGCATCCCACGGCGGTGAGCGTAGCTCAGCTGGTAGAGCATCGGTCTGTGGCTTCGCTGCGTTCCTCAATCGTGATGATTCCTCGACACTTCCAGCGAACGTATCACGGATTTATCGCGCGAGAACCTATTTCAAAATAGGGCTATTTCGAAATAGGTTCAACGTCTTAGCGAGACGTTGAAGCTATTTTCAGCTTCACTTTTCGAATCCCAAGCAATTCCCAGTCCTGCGGGAATTCTTCACGTAAGCAGAACCGGATCGAATGTGAAAAACGGACGGCGACAGTCGAGGAGTCAGGCACGCAACCCCGCTGGTCACAAAATCAGTAATTACGAGTCGCTGAGTGTTCACTGATCAGTTTCAAGAGGAAGCTTTTCCGGGTATCGGACCCAACGCCTGGTAAAACGCCGAACAATTAGCGTTAGTTCCCCGATTATCCAAGTCCGCTTCTGGAACGATTTTGTCGTTTACCTGCGATCCTTTCCAGCTCATCCTGTATTTTTCGTCAGATGCCAAGCGTCACACCAGGAGCATAGATCGGCACGAAGTTGCTGTGGCGCATTGGCGGTGGCGATTTGGTGAGCGGCTGTCGCCGGAGCTTCACCTTCGCTTGCGTACTTCCGCTTCTCACTGACCGGACATTTGGATTCGTTGTCCACCAGGAGCCCTTGTGGAGATTCTCCTTTTCTCTGATCTAGTCATTCGCGTTTACGACTCTTTCATTTTTGTGCGAGGAACCTCAATCATCTGCCATCACAACCCAATCATGCAAACGCGGCTATCCAAACCTGGCATCCTCGGCACGTTCGCTTAAAAACGGACAGCTCAAGCAGCAACGTGCTAGCTTGTTCGAAGGACCTGGGACACCAGAGAATCCCGGATCATGTACCGAATCCACTGAGGAGAACAGGAATGTCGTCACTGGCGGCAGGGAAACACGCAGGCTCGGGCGCGGCGAGTAACCAACCTGCGGTCGCTGAGCCTACGTTTGCCGAACGAGCGCGAACTCTGCTGTATCTGGGACGAGTCGGGAGTCTCTCGACACTTTCACTTAAACCGCAAGGGTTTCCCTTCGGATCCGTGATGCCCTATGGATTGGACCACCGGGCGAATCCTGTCTTTCTCATCAGCACAATGGCCATGCACACTCAGAATGTGCAAGCAGACCCGCGTTCCAGTGTGTGAGTGACCCAACCCGACTCGATCGGCGATCCGTTGGGAGCGTCCAGGGTCACGTTGCTAGGAAATATTCAGCCCGTACCGGAATCGGAACTGACTGAAGCACGGAAACTCTACCTGGCGCGTCATGCCAACAGCAGATACTGGGTGGACTTTGACGACTTTTCGTTTTACCGGATGGGCGTGGTGGACGTTTACTACGTGGGTGGCTTCGGGGTGATGGGCTGGATCTCTGCCTCGGAGTATTACGGTGCGCAAACCGATCCTCTGGCTGACACTGCAACCGACATCATCCAGCACATGAATACCGATCATGGAGATGCGCTCGTCCTGCTTGCCCGGGTATTGGCAGGAATCGAGTCTCGAGAAATCTCAATGACTTCGGTAGACCGTCTCGGCTTTCACGTACGCGTCAAAACCCAAGATGGCACGCGCAATGCCCGCATCGAATTCTTGCGGGAGGTAAGTAATCCGGCGGAAGCGCGACAAGTTCTGATAGAAATGGTAGGGCAAGCACGGCAAATGTGAGCAACTGCGCGATACTCCAATCCCCGCGAATCAGACCAGTGCCGGTCTTATACCAGCGAAGCGCATTGGGAGCGCTTCTTGCGGCAATCCATTGAACCAGGACTACCTGCCCTTTGCGCTAGATGGGTAGGATCACCACAATGGCCAGCCATAAATGGGTTCAAGCATTGAGCACTTCTTATTTCAAGAACTGCGCGACAACACGGAACGCAGCCAGAATGATGAGCACAGCAATGCAGAGCTCTCTGCCAAGTCTTGATGCAGTGAGATTGTCAACGAATCTCTTCTGTATTGCCTCTGGCTCGAAATCACCACGCTTCCACGATTCAGAAAGCGCTTCTGATTTCGTCGTGACATATGCCTCGATGTCTTTCTGTTCCTCTACATCCTTAGGATCCTTGGACAGCGTCAGTCTATACAAACCACGGAGCACGTTGAAGAATACCGATGGCAACATGTTGACCTCCTTTACTGCTAGATCCGAGCAGCAGACATTGCTTTGGCAGGCGAGGGCCGAAATGCAACATTACGGTCATTTGTCTCCTTCGGTCTTGCGGCCCTGAGTCGTTTGAATCGCCACGGCATCGCAGCTGAAACGCAGCAGAACAGGTGTTTTCTTACCTCAACCTAACTCCCTCAAAACAGGTCCATTAGCCCTCTCTGTAGAGCCTCTGCCGCTTGCTTATCGCTTGTACCTATATATTGCATCGTGCTCGAGATGGACCGATAAGAAACCGGGCTTACCTGTCGCCTTCAGGCGACAGGTAAGCCCGTGTACCTGACAAGCATCCTGACACAAGAATAGTTATCTGGCAGACTCATAACATGCTAATCGGAGCGACGGACCGTAGGTACAGCCAGAACACTGGAGCAGTATTCAGCCTCAAGTATCACATCGTCTGGTGCCCGAAATATAGACGCAAGGTTCTTGTCGGTGATGTTGAGGCAAGGCTCAAGAACGTGTTGTTCGCGACGGCAGCACAATACGGCGTGCTCATCGAAGTGATGGAAGTGATGCCGGACCATGGGCATCTCTTCGTATCATCGGACCCGACGCGGTGTGTAGCGGAGATAGTGAATAGGCTCAAAGGTGCGTCATCTCGTATTCTTCGAGAAGAGTTTCCGCACTTGAAATCCAGGCTCCCTACACTGTGGTCGCGCTCATATTACGCGGGCACAGTCGGCCACGTATCAGAATCAACCGTCAAGAAGTACATGGAGAATCAAAAAGGACGCTGATGCGAAAGACGTTCAAATATCGGCTGTATCCCGCAGCAACCCAGCAAGAGATGCTGAGGATGCAGTTGTCCGAAGCGTGCCGGTTGTATAACGCCGCGCTCCAAGAACGTCGAGATGCATATCGTACCCACGGGGAAGCACTCAATTACTACACGCAGGCGAACCAGTTGAAAGAGATTCGAGACGCTGGCAACCTTGCACTTCCAAACTATCACTGTGCCCAGGACGTTCTAAAGCGTTTGGATAAAGCGTTTCAGGCTTTCTTTCGGCGAATAAAACACGGAGAGAAGCCGGGGTTCCCGAGATTTAAATCTTCACGTCGGTACGACAGCATCACTTTTCCAAGCCACGGTGACGGCAACAGGCTTCTCAAACCAGAGCAGCGTAAGACGCATCTCCGCGTGCAAGGCATCGCTGAAATCAAGATCCTATTGCACCGCCCCATCGTCGGCGAAATCAAGACCGTCTCCGTGAAGCGTGAAGGGAAAGCGTGGTATGCCTGCTTCTCCGTGGAGTGCGCGAAGAAGCCGCTTCCTCCGTTGGATAATGCCGTCGGAATAGATGTTGGTCTGGACTCATTCGCAGTTCTCTCCCACGGAGAGTCCATCCCGAATCCGCGCTGGTATCGTGTAGCGCAAAAACGTGTTCGCAGAGCGCAACGCAAGGTCGCACGGAGCGTCAACAAACGTTCACATCGAAGGCGTAAAGCAATCCTTGCACTCCAAAATATTCACAGTCGGATACAGCGGTTGCGAAATGAGTTCCAGCACAAACAGTCTTTCAAGCTGATACGGAATTTCGGAACAATTGCCATCGAAGATTGGAATGTCAAAGGCTTGGCGAGCGGAATGCTCGCCAAGTCTGTACATGATGTCGGATGGGCTTCCTTCTTCTCCAAGATTGCGTACAAGGCTGAAAGTGCCGGTCGCACTTTGATTAAGGTCAACCCATCAGGCACAAGCCAAACCTGTCTCTGCGGTGCAACGGTGCGAAAACTTCTCTCAGATCGAGAGCATGTTTGCACAGAATGCGGATTAGTCGCGCCAAGAGATTTTGTATCGGCTCAAGTCATTCTCCAAAGGGCTAGGATAAGCCCTTCAAACCAAAACGTAGAGGCTGTTAGCTCATGCGTGGTTTGAGAAGCCGCCGGTCTTCAGCCGGCGGAGAAGTCACTCCCCAAGGCCTGTCGAACGAGGGCCAGGTTCGCGTTTCCAGCAACGAGGTGCGAAGCAAGTGAGTGCTTCAGCACATGCGGATGCCGCTTTTCGATCGGCAGGCCAGCGCTTGTGGCAACCGTCTGAAAGTTGCGAAAGAATTGCGTTCGCCCAAGTTTCCCTCCTTTCTGGCTGGTGAACAGATAGTCCGAACCAGCAACCGGCCGCTTGCGCAGCCACGCCCTGAGTGCAGCCGTCTCGTCAAGCTGTGGCTGCCCGCGATGCCGGTAAAGCGGCTGTATCGTGTGGAGCGATCCCTTCAGACGACGGATGGAAATAGAACCACATTTCAAATCCACATCGGCGAGTTTGATCCCGCAGACTTCTGAAGCACGCAGGCCGTGCCTGTTTGCCAGCAGGATCATGGCCCAATCGCGAGTCGAACGTTTTCGCGCGGCCTTGAGCAGGTCGAGCATTTCCTGTGGCGTGAGAATGATCCTTCGACCGCGCTTGGTACGGATGGGACGTTTCCGAATGGCCACGGGAATTACGGCTAGATTTGTCATCGGTTCCTTCCTTGGATTTTCGGGATTCGAATTGCCGGGGGTTCAACTTCGGCGCGTAGTCGTTCAGCAGCGACAGTCAGTCAACGGGTCTCGGTTTCTTCTTCTTCTCTTGAATCGGATTCGGTTTCTGCTGCGGTTCTGCCGAGAATGTAGTCCGCCGCTTTCTGCGCTTGCGATGCGGCGGAAACAATCAAGCGGGAGTCCGATTTCAGTTTGTTAATCCAGGTCTGCAGGTACGCCGCGGAGTTGCCGAGCGTCCGAGATTCGATGCCCGCAACACCGCAGAGCATCGCTGCACCCATCTCGGCAACCAGTTCCTCTTTCGAATAATCCTCACTGCCAAATGGGTTGTGGTTCATGATCCCTTCGCGGCCCATGCGAGAAGGGTGTCCAGTCGAGTGCGTCATTTCGTGGAAGAGCGCGGAGTAATACTCTTCGGCAGCATGGAATGCGGACCGGGCCGGCATGCCGACCGTATCGGTCAAAGGCCAGTAGCAGGCCCGTGCGTCCTGCGCGAATCCGGGCGGATTTGGCATGACTCTGACAATGCTGTCGCATTGCTCGATCGGATTGATCACTCGGGGTGGATCGGGAGACCTAATTCCCTCACACTGCTCCAGATTGAAGACGGTGTAGTAGCGCAACAGAATCGACTTGTGATTGTCTGTTTCCTCTGCCTCCTGGTTCTCCCTTCGGTATTCGCCGATCTTCCAGAACACAGCCTTGGACCCGTGTTGGCCGCTCCTTACGGTTCCGCCCAGTGCCTGGGCTTGACGATAGGTAATCCAGTACCGGGAGCCGTAACCCAGCGAGGCGAGAAGGAAGATGTTGATTCCTCGATAGTCCTTCTTGCTAACAAGGTTTGCGGGCGTCTCGGTGCGCCAGGGTTTTCGCCAGGGCGCCACACCCGATTCCAGTTGCTTGATGATGGATTCAGTGACGATTTCATATGCGGTCGACATTTGCGTGTTGTTCCTTTTCGTGTGGATTTGGTTCGATCGAACGGGTCGGGCGACCGGGCTGAATTGAGGGAATGACTCTAGCGGATTGCTTTTAGAACATGGCGAGATCGGTTCGCTGTGGTCGGAGACGCGACCGACTTGGAAAGTTCCCTGGCTTCACAACCGGGAGACGTTAGGAGGAGAGGACACAACTTCCGTTGTGGCGATCCATGCCAAAGAATCGGACCCGTCGTTGGCTGCGCCGTCGAGTTCCAATACCTTGACTCCATTGCGTGAAAACGCAGGAAGCGATAATGTCCTTCGTTAGCGTTGTGGACAGCGGGCGAGGAGAATCAAATCCATGTCTGCGCGTCCGGGTCAGTCTGGGACTGTCTATCGCTTTCGCGGCAACTGGATTGGCCAATGGCTGGAAGTCGTGTGGCCTGCGGCTAGAATTATTAAGACGACTGCGGAATTTGACAAGTTTTCTGACAGGTGGAACAGGAACACGATCACGATGGCTTTGTAAGATTTCGGTTTCTTCCGGCATCTTGTTACTCCCCCAATTAGAAAGGCACTGTCTTACAAACGTCTTAGGCGAGATATCCCTGCAGATAGCGTCGCGGCCAGAGTCGCCTTGCCAGCGAGGCTTCGATGCGCGCGTTGTCGGGTCCCCCGCTAGCGCTGGGGCGGCCCCCGTGCAGAGGAGCATCTTGACAATGGCGAGATTAATGGCTAGAATATGGCTAGATTAGTGGCAAGAATATGGCGAGATTATGGCGAAAATATACATCCACGAACAGGCAGGCTGGCCGCAGTTCACTTGGGACGTGCAGGCTGTTGCCGGCATTCTGTCCGCTGTTCGTCTTCGCCAAGGCGAACTCCTGGGCAAAATGCACGGATACGGGATGTCCTCCCGCTGGGATGCGACTTTGAAAGCTTTGACGGAAGAAACGATCAAATCGAGCGCGATAGAAGGTGTGGCCCTGAATCCTGAAAGCGTTCGTTCGTCGATCGCATGTCGGCTGGGGCTCGAAGCCGGCGGCATCCGCGGAAAGGAAGATAGCAACGTGGAAGGCGCTGTCGAAATGATGTTGGATGCGACTCAGAATTACGAAGCGCCGTTGAATGACACGCGGCTATTCGGTTGGCACAATTCTCTGTTCCCTACCGGCTATAGCGGCTTGCACAGAATTCGGGTTGCCTCGTGGCGCGACGCTCCGATGCATGTTGCCTCCGGACACCGGGTGGGAAAGGAAAAAATTCATTTTGAGGCGCCTCCTGCCGATCGAGTTGAAGCCGAAATGACGACGTTCTTCAAGTGGATCAATGGCGACAGCCAACCGGATCCTCTTCTGAAAGCAGCGATCGCGCACCTATGGTTCGTCACGATTCATCCCTTCGAGGATGGCAACGGCCGCATAACTCGCGCGATCTCGGAACTGTGCCTCGCCCGATCAGACAATAGCCAACAACGCTTTTACAGCATGTCATCCCAGATCCTCGAAGAGCGAGCGGAGTACTACCGTGTCTTGGAGAGTACGCAAAAAGACTCCATGGACATCACGGAGTGGTTTGTGTGGTTCCTGAAATGCCTCGACCGTGCGATTGAAAAGTCTAATCTGATAACCGATAGCGCTCTGGAAAAAGAATCGTTTTTTGGCCGACTGAAAGGCCGGCCTGTGATTCTGAATGATCGGCAAAAGAAAATCGTGGATAAATTGTTCAGTGGGATCGACGGCAAATTGACAGCGGAGAAGTGGGCCAAAATGACCAAGAGTTCGCGGCGGACCGCCCTTCGCGACATTCAAGAATTAATCAAAGCTGGGGTGCTTGTTCAAAACGAAGAAGGCGGACGCAGCACGAGCTACCGACTTGCCGCACCGGCGGGAGACAAATGATGCAGACAAATCGATCGAAAACCATATTGCAAATTTTCGCAGGACTCCTCGGCTTGGCAGTGCTATTCAGTTCGCTTTCGCGACGCAACGGATTATCGTAGGTGTGGTTTTTGAAGCAGTTTCAGTTGTCCGGATAATCAGGCACGCCAGACCTGAATTCCACGCGAATGAAATCGCCAAATTGCCTTCGATTGCAAACATAGCAAGCGATTGCAAACAGGCGGCGTAGTGTTAAACTGTCTGTAATCCAGTGTGGTGAGCGTAGCTCAGCTGGTAGAGCATCGGTCTGTGGCACCGAGGGTCGCGGGTTCAAACCCCGTCGCTCACCCCAGTTCTCTCAATAGCTTAGCCCTGTAGCTAATTCCGTCTAACGCCCGATAACGCCGAAATCAAAATCTCCGGGTCTGGCTTTTTCGTTTTCGGAGGCTTCGGCGTCAGAGCTTTCGGAATCTCGAAACCGGTGCCCATTCTCCGCGCCACTTCCGTCCGAAATACAACATCATCGCGGACTCGATCGTAACGGTCGCTCATAGCGAATTATGGAGTCAACTGCGCCGTACTGTCCAATAGATCTACATGCTTTTGTTTTTGGCGAGGATTATAGGAACAAAATTGGCTGATGATGGTTTCCACGTAAGCTCGGAGGGCGTGATCGAAGTGGATTTGATTGGCGTATAGGGCCGTGAACAGCTTCCCAATGCGTAGCTCACGAGCGCCACGCTCAAAACTTGGATATTGAAAATCCACCTTCATTTTCAAAGCCGCGAACTTGGCTTGCCATAACGCAAGGGCTTCGCGGACATTTTCAGCGCGGAAGCGAATTTCATTCCAACTTTGAATAAGGCAATGTGAGTGCAAGCTGGTTACTTTTGCCAAGAAGACTTTTTCTTCAATGAATTTTTCCAAAATGATGCCGGTGACGGTCAAATGATGAAGGCTCGGATTCCAGATCCCGGATACGATGGCGCATGGATCGTCCCCTTCCTCGCTTACACTTGAAAGGTCGGCATTCATTACGCATGTCTCTTTGTCGCTCGGAGGATTTGCAACGATAAACAGAGAGCGTATTAGCTCGGGTGTCGGGTTCTGGACTGCCGTGGAACTGGCAGGTAACGCCTGAGTGGGAATGCGAAGCAAATATTGCTTCAAGAAAGAATCAGGATTTTTCCAATACATCTGGAATATTTTTGCGGCATTCCATTTCTTTTCCCACGTTAGAACGACATCCTCAGGTGCGAGTTGGTTTTTCGCATCCCGCAGATCAATTTCGGTCTGGTTTGGTTGGTTCTCTTTCTTCTTAAACACGGGAATTTCTAGCCAAACCAAATGTTGCTCGCCGTCTTCTGCTTCCAGCGCCTCGGAATGTTCCTTCATGGAGGCTGGAATGTCGGCTTCGTGCCAGCGCGTGCCCGTGAAAGTGGTATAGCCGCCTGCTTCATCCAACGGAGCTAAATCATCATATTGAGCAACGGATTTGGCGACACGATTATCCGTGCTCATATTTTGGTCGATGGCTGCATCTTCCAAAATTAACAGGTCGCAGCTACTACCGGCGTTCGCGGCTCTGCGCGTGATTGCGCCGGGCGAGCAGTTTACCGCCTCATTCCGAATCCAGGCCTACCATCACATATGATCGCCTTGTAGGGCTTGTGGAGATCGCCCGCTGATACCCCGTGATGGGAGCCAAAGCCCAAACGCGAGTGTGCGGGCGAAAGACTGCTTCCGCCACCTGGGACGTCAGAGATAAATGACGAGTAATCCGGGAGTTATCCCGGTTGGCTGCACAACACGCTAACCGTACATGTGGATTCAAGTTTCCGAGTACGCGATAAATCGGGACTTGGCTGCGAACTGCCTTGGTCCGTTGTAACTTCTGACTGCCCTTACGCATCGACCTAATGTGGGGCGCATCGAGGTCACGGGCGGCTACGTTTAAGGCGACCCATGAACTAGAAGCAAAGAATGCAGATCAACGCGGACAACTCCAGCTCAAAAAAGGAGATTGCTCAATGAAAGTAGGATTTGTAGGTGCCGGGAACGTAACGGGCACATTCGGCCGCCATTTGATAACCGCTGGTCATACCGTAGTCGTATCCAATTCCAGGGGTCCGGAGACACTGGCTAAGTTTGTCGCCGATCTCGGTCCAGGCGCCATCGCCGGGGCGAAGCAGCAGGCGGCCGAGTGCGACCTCGTTATTCTCGCTGTACATTGGGTGAACGTCCGTGAAGCGCTGAAAGATATAGATTGGCGTGGCCGAATCCTGATCGATGCGACGAACGCGCATATGGATCCCACACCCGATATCAGCCTCGCGGGTGTCACCAGATCGCGCGCCGCGCTAAAGGGGCGCACATCGAGCGAAATAGTCGCCGAGATGGCGGTTGGCGCGAGGCTCGTAAAATCGATCAGCAACATGCCAATGGCCTGGATACAGGACTTCTCGCCGAACAAACCTCGCACGGTAATCTTCACATCCAGCGACGACGCCGAAGCCAAACAGCGAGTGATGGACTTGATCAACAGCACCGGATTGTTCGCGATTGATCTCGGGTCACTGGCAACAGGCGGTGCTATGCACGAGGTCGGCGCTCCGCTGTCCGGCATCGAGCTCTACTTCGTACGCCGCCTTCGCTGAGAGCCCTTGGGTAGCATTGCCGAGCCAACGCATTACACGGTGTTGGATCAACCGATTGAGCTGGCATCTCTTATCGGGAGTCAGCTAATAAACCAAAGCGGTTGGGCGAGTTTGAACGGGATAACGTCCGTCTCACGCTTCAAACTTGGCGCCTCCCTTCCCGCAAAGTGTGCACATCAAATCTGCCCGGCTCACTGTTGACTTCGCCGACGCAAGGGCGTACTTAAAAAGGGTAGGGGGCCGCGTATCGTCCAGCTACATGCCCTGATCACGTTCGATAAGCGCGCGTAATCTAGGTTCAACCTTACATCACCACCGGGCCCTCCTCAGCTCACAAGACTTTCCCCAGCCGAAACCTGAAAAGCCTCGGTCTAACTATGGAGGCAATCCCGAAAATCGTAGTGATCGGCGGCAGTGGATTCATCGGATCACGGGTCGTTACCAAGTTGCGCGAGCACGAAAACAACAAGGAGAAACGAGCATGTATTTAGTCATGGGCATTACTGGAAAAGTTGGGGGCGCCACCGCGCGGCATCTGCTGAAGCAAGGCAAACAGGTGCGGGCGCTTGTGCGCAATCGCGAGAAAGCGGCGAAGTGGGCAGACCAACGCGTGGAGTTGGTGGATGGAGACTGGAACGATGCGACAGCCATAGCGGCGGCGCTCAAAGGTGTTGAGGGCGCGTTTGTTATGTTGCCGGCTGTATGGGCACCCTCGCCTGATTACAAAGAAGCAAAGGACGTGATTGCGAACTTTGTCGAGGCGCTGACTGAGGCAGTGCCGCCGCGGGTGGTAGCGCTTTCGTCGATGGGCGCGAATAGAACAAGCGGGCTGGGGATGGTCACGGCCTTATCGCTTTTGGAGCAAGGTTTTCGCAGCCTGGCATCTCCGGTCGCATTTGTGCGCGCAGGCGGCTTTTTGGAAAACTTTCTTTTCGGCTTACAGGCCGCCCAAGGCGGAACACTACCGGTCTTCTACAATCCCACAAACCGGAAATCAACAATGGTCGCGACAAACGACATCGGCTCCGAGGTAGCAAAGCTTCTGACCGGGCCGGCGTGGTCAGGGCATCGCGTTATCGAGCTCGGTTCGATGGTAAGCGCGGATGAAGTGGCGAAACAATTGGGTGAAGTCCTAAAACGCGACGTAAAAGCCTTTGCGGTCCCGCGTGCAGCGTGGGCAGAAGCGTTCGAGCAGTTCGGCGTCCCGAAGGGCCACACAGGACCTGCCGAAGAAATGTTTGAGAGCGTGAACGCGGGATGGATGGACCTCGGAATCACGGGTACGGAGCACGTAGCGGGTACGACGTCCGCACGCGATGTATTCGCGGCTGCTCAGCAGGCCGTCAAGGCGAAAGGCCATTCCGTTTGAACGGCTGCGATGCCTCTCGCTCGTTGGGCACCGGCCTGAGCCCGTTCCGCGAGGTCAGCCTGCTGACCGTCGCAACAGGCGCCCTGGTCATGGCGATGACGCGCAATGGCGTGCGCCGTCTGGTCTGCATCAGTGCCCCGGAGGTCGGGGACAGCCGTTGCCACGGCTGCTTCGTGTTCGACCGGCTGTTCCTGCGTTTGCTGCTCAGTTATGCTTACAAGGACAAGGACGGTCAGGAAGGCCCAGCTGCAGGCCGACACTGACGCACTGAGGCAAGAGATCGATCGGGCCTGAGAACGATCGCGCCAAGCGAAGGCGTAGCGACTCGTCTCACAATATCCCACTGACTCCGAGTCGCAAATTCCGGTGGAGAGCCGGCCAATGAAAACAGTTGGAAAGATTGTTGCCTGGGTTCTTGCCACTCTGGTTGTGATTCTTGTCGGCGGCATCACGTTCACCATCGGCTGGCGCCCAATCATTGGGCCGCGGACACGGCCGCTGACGACGCGCACATTTGAGAGCACGCCTGAGCGGTTGGTGCGAGGCGATTATCTGGTTAACCATGTGATGGCCTGCATGGAGTGCCACTCGGACCGTTACTGGACGGACCGTGCCGCCCCGGTCCTACCCAACCGCTTGGGGGCTGGCCAGGACATGACCTTCTTGAAGGGCCTGCCTGGACAGGTAGTCGCTCCGAACCTCACTCCGGATACCGAGACCGGCATCGGCTCGTGGAGCGACGATACAGTTGCACGCGCGATCCGCGAAGGGATCGGGCACGACGGCAGAGCCCTGTTTCCGCTAATGCCATATCTGAGCTTTCGGACTCTTTCCGACGAAGACACAGCGTCCATCATCGTTTATCTGCGCGCCCTGCCCCCAATACACCGCCAGTTACCGGAGACCAAGCTCGTTTTCCCGGTGAACTATCTGATCCGCACCGTGCCCCCGCCCCTGGACGCGCCGGTGCCGCCGCCGGATCTCTCGAACTCCGAAAAGCGCGGCGCGTACCTGGTCACGATTGCGGCGTGCCGTGACTGCCATACGCCGCAGGATTCACACGGACAGCCGCTGCCCGGAATGGATTTCGCCGGAGGGCTCATCTTCGATGGGCCGTGGGGCCGAGTCGCTAGCGCTAACATCACTCCCGACCCGTCCGGGATCTCTTACTACGACGCAGAGATCTTCAAGCAGGCCTTTCAGACGGGCAACGTCAAGGCTCGCCCGCTAAACCAGATCATGCCGTGGCACGATTACGCGGGCATGACGGACGAAGACGTGACCGCGATCTTTGACTACCTCAAGACACTCAAACCTGTGCGGCATCGCGTGGACAATACTGAGCCTCCCACACGTTGCAGACTCTGCGGCCAGAACCACGGTGGCGGACAGCAGAACTAGAGATTGCACTCATTCTGTTCAATGTGATGGCCGAACTCCTGGTAAGTCTGCTTGCCGGAATGTGGCCTTCGCCGTTTGTTTGCGTGGCTTTCAATTGACATTCGCTGTCCAAATCGAGTCCAAGAGAGAGGCCGTTTCCCCGGAACGCGTTTTCCCTACCGGGCGAGGGCCGGCGATCCAGTCCCGCCAGGTGACCGAACTCAGCCGGCGTAGGCTGCGAGGTAGACCTCTCAATCTGATCTCCGCTTCGATCGCCATAATCCTACAACGATCGCGGGAGACGCTCGAAAACAGCGGCAAGGCTCGTACTATTTACGGAGTAGTTCTATATATACATCGTAATAGAGGAGCAATGCCCCCGGAACCCGGCTCCCAGCGCTACGGGGCGCGGAGGCCAATGGCCCGCCCGCGATGCGGCGGGTCGGAGCGTTGCGCCCACCCTGCGCCTCGCAACGTGGAGCAAATGGGTGCTATCCAGGGGCCCCAAACCCAAAAAATGGGGTTCGGGCGAAAAACGGGTCTTTGAGGAGGAAAATTGAGAGTTTCCATCTATTCGCGCGTTAGCACGTTAGGACAGGACCCCGATACCAAGAGCGGAAAGCCCTGCGATGCAGCCTTCCGGGTATCACGCCGCGCAGAAGTAGAGCAACTACGCTTCCATCCATCGCTCGCAAACAGAAATCCTCATCCAAGGTTTGCCTCGCGTGCTCCGCTTCCTGATGCTGATGGCCCGGCATCCCTTGGTGTAGCAGAAGTAGACTCCGTAACGTTTTCGTTTGCCGGTCACCAATCCCCCAGTCAGCTTGCGCCCGCACAACGCACAAGATACGAACTGACGGAGCGGAAAATCATCCCGCGTCTTTTGTATCGGTGTTCGTTCGGGCTTGCGGCCCGAAAGAACTTCCTGCGCTGTGTCGAAGGTTGATTGACTCACGATGGGTTCGTGCAGGCCCGGCACGCGCAATTCGCCCAAACCACGACACCGCCATACAATTCGTTTCGCAGGATTCGCCTGAACGTTTCTTCCGGCACTGGCGCGCCACTGGTGGTGCGCAGGCCAGGCAAGTTGATGTGCTTGCGGACGGATTCAGCGGAGTGAAGACCACCGGCAATCATTTCAAACGCGGCCTTGATGAGTGGCACACGCTGCGGGTCTGGCGCGATGTTCGCGCCGTTCTCCGGCCTCGCGTCCCTTCCCTTCACCAGATTGATGAAACCGAATGGAGCTTTCCACGGAAATAAGCCGCGCTCAACGCGCGTTCGAATAACGCTCTGCATCTTTTCGGAAAGCAAGTCATTGAAATGCTGGCTTTGCGCCGCGTGAATGTTGCCCACGAACTTGCCAGATGCGCTGCTGTCAATGCGTTCAAGGACTGAATGGAACTGGATGCCAAGCTCTTCCAGGGTGTGAACCGTGGTTGCCCAGCCGGCGACATCACGAGCCCAGCGCGAAACGTCATAGTAGATGCAGCCAGACAATTCGTCCCGACGCTTTCGACAATTCGCCAGCAGTTCTTTGAAGGCTTTGCGATTTACGTTCCGGCCAGTCTTCCCGGCATCAGTGAAAACACGAAGGACGTGCAAGCCGTGCTGCTTTGCATATTCGCGGCAACGGGCGCGACGGGTTGCTTCGATTACTTTCTCGAACGCGGTTTCGGGATAACTTCCGTATAGCCAACCCATCCGGGAACTGATCGGATTGATTCAGCACTTCGGCGCTAATCGTGAACGATCGACGAAACTTATCGCTTGAACTCAACCTCTCATCTTCCCGGCTGTCCAAGCCGCATGCTCGGAACAACCTAGTTTTTATTTCCCCCGTTCTTCCGTGTCACTCGCGGAGGGTCTTTTTGAGGCAGAGATTCCTGGCAACTATGCCCGTACGGGTCTCCTCTTTGTAACTTAATGAGCCGCCTCACTTTATTGCCAACCTCAGCGGTGCGACTCGCGCGCTACCATTTGCATCAAATCAGACGACCGACATAGAATCGAATGGCGAAAGCAGGAAATGCCCGTGGGTGCTACGAAAGAGAGCTTGATTCTTGGTCTCGGAAAGCTGATTTGGCTGAGCCTGCCAGTGCTGCTTTCCGGCTTTCCCGCATGGTCTCAACAGCCTCCGATGGACAAAACAGCGAAGAGTACACTTGCTGACTCACAGGGGACACGGGCTTCCGTCGGTGGGCAGCAACGCGCTGAGCACCAAGCGGGCAGCATCAGCGGCAAGGTTGTTGACCAATCCGGAGCCAGCATTGCCGGAGCCGCGGTGAAGCTTACGTACGAAGGCCAATCTTCGGGCCCGGAGGTAACGTCGGACGAGGACGGGCTATTCGCGTTTTCCAATGTCGCCCCGGGCCCCTTTCATCTGACAATTTCATCGCCGGACCTCACGTCGCAGGAGTTCTCCGGGACTATCCAATCTGGAGAAGCCTACGCCACTCCCCTGTTTATGTTGGTCATCCCCACTCAGGTAACAGAGGTGCACGTTGAGGGACTCACGCAGGAGGAACTGGCAGACGTGCAGATCAAGGACCAAGAAAAGCAGCGGGTGTTCGGGGTGATCCCGAACTTCTATGTCAGCTACGAACCGAATGCTGCTCCTCTCACGGCGAAACACAAGTTTGAGCTTGCGTGGAAATCAGCTAGCGACCCGATCACGCTTATCGGGGTTGGGGTCCTGGCGGGGATTGACCAGGCTGGAGATCGTTGGAGCGCGTACGGACAGGGAGCGCAAGGATATGCAAAGCGCTACGGCGCAAGTTACGCCAATGTTTTTGCCGCAACGTTTATCGGAGGCGCGGTAATGCCTTCGCTTCTCAAGCAGGATCCACGCTACTTCTACAAAGGAAGCGGCAGCAAGCGATCCAGGATTCTCTATGCCGTTGCCGGCTCGGTTTGGTGCAAAGGGGACAATGGGCACTGGCAGCCGAATTACTCGAATGTCATCGGAAGCTTTGCTGGTGCCGGACTGGAAGCTCTCTACCTTCCCGCGAACGATCGTCGCGGATCCGGGTTCGTGGTCTCCTCGGCGCTAATCAGACTTGGTGAGACGTCTCTCGCCGGTGTCCTTCAAGAGTTCGTTTTTCCGAAGTTGACACCGAATCGCTCGAGGCGTGCGGCATCGCAGCCCTAGGTACCTGCCGGGGACGGTTGTCAGCTGCCAAGTGGTTGTATAACAATGCCTGATAACGGGTTAACCAAAAGTCAGTCCGAGTCAGAAGGCCTGTTGTGGGAAGTTGGCAGGAGTCTAACAAGAAGGCGTCACGCTGGCGAAGGAATGGCGGCCGAACGGTAGATGTGGTCCGCTTCATCACGTTTGAGATTGTGCGTAAATCACGGCGCACTTGAAAATAGTCCACATACCTGATAAACGCAGCATTCATCGGACATCGGAAGTTCTAGTACGGGACTTGTTCGGTAACGCGAACTTATCAGGCACTTCAATCGGGAATCCTCGCGAACCGCCTTGCTTTACGACCTGGATTGTTAGAAAACAGGCTCATGCAGCTGCCCTCGGGACAAGATTCGGGAACTAACGAGGCCGTCCCGGTCTCCAATGTTGTGCCCGTCGAACGGATCGCGGGCGATGATGGCGGGGACGCCGCGGTCCTTCGACAAATGTTGGATGAGGCTGAGAGATATGTACTTTCGTTCTCTTGGTGTGATTCAATCGTTAGCGCCTATTTCGGCGGCGGAGTGGCGAAGATCCTCGCGATATTCCTGTTTAACATTGCCCCTGCGCGTCCCGATGTGAACGAATGGATCTGGATCATTGTGGGAGCCATTCCACCCGCGTATCTGCCCTTGGAAGATTGCAAGTCAGCGATGGAGGCCTTCGACATGTACATCGACGGCATGAAGCGATGGGCGTTGCTGGCCCGCGAAGGACGGGTCGGTACTCCAGAGGAAGGCGTGCCCCCCGTGGATGTTCCGGCAACACCCGAAACGGCAGAAAAGTTGGAGATCAAGCTGCGAGTACTAACAGACGAAGTGAGGCCCTTCTTCGAGTAGGCAACGAGCACTTGCCGGATGAGCGCCGTAAATGTCACTCCGGACTTCGAGTTTCCGATTGCGCGACCAAATGGGGAGCTGGAGGCCCGTTTCAGATGCGATTGGCCTGCGGGCCATGTTTGCCATACTCTCGGTGGAGGGCTGCTCGGTAGCGAATTCGTAGCGAATTCGTTGTGTCCAGGGCAGGGGAAGCGTACGATGCGCGAGCCAGAGGTCCAAATCCGAATTTCCGGATGAAACGCACTTGAGCGCATAAGCGGGCGCGCATGTGCTGCAAGTTGACTTCTGACTACGAGGTTTCCTTTTCATGCAACCTGCCGTCGAGAAGAAAAATTCGCACTTCAATCGAGCTTCAGAGAACATAGTCGGATTAGCACGCCATGCCCCCGCTGGCGGCGGCAAGCTCATCGTTCTGACTGCGCCGTTGACGGAAACGATTGACCACGCCGGTTTCTTCATTCAAATGGCGCTGGCCTCGATACCACAGTGGCTCGAGTTTGTTCTGAATAGAAAGTATCCGAAGTGGCGCGAGGTGGAGTGCAATCAGGATGGCACGGCACGCTACATGCCTGCCGGTGTGCGTGTGTTGGAGAAGTCCCTGCTGCGCGAATTCACGGCGGACGAGGTGGTGGCTTGCTTCCCCGACGACCTGGACAAATTCGTAGGACCCAACACTCGCGTGGTTGCCGTTTCCACTCACAACCCGCTAGGCGTGACGTTTGCGGCAGGCGTATACACTTCGATTTATGGCTCGTCAAAAGAGCCGTTGAATTCGATTTACACCCGCGTGATGTTCAATAGGATCAAGTCCAGCCCGTATCGTAAGAATTTTCGAGTGATAGTGGGCGGGTCAGGCGGTTGGCAGATCGCGCAAAACAACGCTTTCGAGGAGCTGGGCGTGGACTGCGTCGCAGAAGGGCGCAGCGAGTCCAGCGACACATTGGCGCTATTCCAGAAAGCTATTACGGGAGAAGCGCTGCCACGAGAAATCAAATTGGCTCACCCCACCTCGCGCGACGCTATCCTGTTTCCCGACAAGCGCACCACTTTTGGGGTGGTGGAGATGACTACCGGGTGCGGTCGCAGGTGCCAGTTCTGCGTGCCCGACTTGAATCCGCAGATTGATTTGCCCAAGGGGCGGATCATGGACGCGGTGCGTGCCAATGTGCGAGAGGGCAACAAACTGGTTTCCCTCGCCACGGAGGACATGTTCATCTGGGGCCAGGTGCACACGGACACGCCATTCTTCTTTCCCAACCGCGAAGCACTAGTGGACCTGTATACCGAGATTGTCAACACGCCAGGTGTGGAGCAGCATCTGCTGAGCCACTGCACAATGGCGCCTTTCGTGGTGGATCCGGAGTTAATCCGTCAGCTTTCGGAAGTGTTGCTTCCGAAGAGTCCGATTCATCTGCCCCGGCTTAGCACCCACCCGGAAGGGAAAGCCCTGGTCCCGCTTATCGGGCTCGAGACCGGGTCGGTACGCATGGCGCGGCAGATCATGCCCAGCAAAGGCATTCCATTCTCCATCGACGACTGGCCCAGCATTGTCCTCGAAGGCCTGCGCGTTGCCAACAAGAACAACTGGTTCCCCATGATGACGCTCATGATTGGAAATCCGGGCGAATCCGATCAGGACGTGCGAGAGACGCTCGATCTGGTGTACGAGATGGACCGCCGCGGCCTATTTGCGTTTCTGGTGCCGTCAATTTTCACTCCGTTGCACGACACTCGGATGGAGCACCAAACCGGCGTCACTCTCACCCGCCAGCTCAGCCCTCTGCAATGGCAGCTGATGATGAAGTGTTGGAAGCATAACTTGCGCCCCGGGCAGTATAGCTGGTGGGGCCCCCTGGCTTGGCGCGCCGGGGCAGTATTCATGTGGCTCTACCGTCTGCGCAAACTGAACGGGCCAGATTTCACCTGGCCACTGATGATGTTCGCGGGAGTGGCGCCGGAAAGGGTTCTTGAGTGCATTGGCAAGATCCACGTTGGCAAGCCGCTTGTAACTAAGGGCCGCCGGGAACTGATTGCCTCCCTGCGGCCGAACTACCTAAAGCACCTGCGGGCCGATAATGGCGACCTGCCCAAAGAGTTTAGTCGCCATGGAGAAGGTCTTCTCGATCAGTATCAGAAGGACCTGATGCCGGGCGGGCGAAGCCTCAAAGTCCTCAGCTAGTAAGGCCAGTTTCTTTGTTGCCGGGCCGCGACGTAACAAATTGGCTACCGGCGAATAAAGGTAACGCGATGGTGCAGTTCGGAAGAAGTCGATTTGAGAACCTCGCCACCCAACCAAAGCTGTCACTCCGTCCTCAGAGAGTCGAGATTGCTTCCCTTCTCAATTTATCCACGCGGGTCGGTCGTGACCCTCAATTGGTACAAGGCAATAATGGGAACATATCGCTAAAGCTCGATGGAGTTCTATGGATTAAAGCCTCCGGCAAATGGTTGGCGAACGCAAAGCAAGAAGATACTTTTGTTCCGATCGAACTCGCGGTAGTCAAAGAATTCTCGCGGAGCAAGGTGGAAATCGCGCAAGTCTATACATCGAGTGACCAGTTGCGCCCCTCAATTGAGACGGCGATGCATGCCGTCTTGCAGCACCGAGTTGTACTGCACGTACATTCTGTCAATACAATTGCTTGGGCAGTACGCAGGGATGGGCCTAGCCAGCTCAGGGATCGACTTGCCGGTCTAGATTGGCAATGGGTTCCGTATATATCTTCAGGCATTCCGCTGGCCAAGAAAATTGAGAAGCTTGTCTCCGCGGCTCCGGAGACAAACGTTTTTATTCTGGGGAATCACGGTTTGGTCATCTGCGGAAATAATTGTGAAGGCGCTGCAGCGCTTCTCGATGACGTAGAACGACGCTTAGCAATCATTCCTCGGCCGTCGCCCGAGCCTGATGCCGACCTATTGGCAGCGCTCTCTGGTCGCTCTCACTGGCGCTTTCCGGATATCCCCGCGTTGCATGCGCTGGGCACTGATCCAGTTTCTCGGATGATTCTAAGAGGGGGCGTGCTTTATCCATGTCAGGCGATTTTTTTAGGACCGAGAATCCCGATGGTGCCGTTCTCCGTTCCTTTGTCCCGTTTCGCAGGATACTCTAACGGCGAGGCTGACACTCCAACATACGCCATCATCGAGGGCGGCGGAGTGGTCGTCAACAATAAGATAAACAGCGCGGAGTACGCAACGCTGGTAGGACTTATGCAAGTCGTACAACGAGTCGAGGAATTCGCCCCGTTGAGATATCTGACGGTGACAGAAATCGCGAGAGTTTTAGGCGACTGGACGAATCGTTACCGTCAATTTCCTTCAGCTAAATATCGAGTACCTAGCAACACGGAGATTGGCTGACGTGACCGGGGTTTTTATACCAGCGGGAGTGAGAGAGTTCACTCGACTGACCGGCCCGGCTTTTTTGTACCAACCCTAGGGTGAGTTTTCGGCTGTTTGCATCCCAATGAAATCGCGGCTAGCCGCGATTTCATTGGCGAATTCGTTGGGCGTCTTCTCCCCGAGAGCCCTGTGAGGCCGACTCTCGTTGTATTCCCGCACGCCAAGTCTCCACGATCTGCTGGGCTTCCGTCAACGACGTGAACCAATGCGCATTCAGGCATTCTGCCCGAAACGTTCCGTTGAATGATTCCACGAAAGCATTGTCGGTTGGTTTCCCTGGTCGGGAAAACGCCATTCGCACTCCGTTCTGATAGGCCCACAGATCCATCGCCTGACTGGAAAACTCGCTCCCATTGTCACAGTACAGCAAACTTCGGAACTCCGCGTTGGATTTTAATTCGGTTCAGCACCAGCACCACATCTTCGCCCTTCAACCTCTGTTCTGACTCGATCGCCAAGCATTCCCGAGTGTAGATATCCACGACCGTCAGCGAACGGAACCTTCTTCCGTCCGCTAGCTGATCCGCCACAAAGTCCATCGACCACACCTGATTCGGCCCCGTTGGATGAAAACGTTCACGCCGATGTTCCGCTACCCGGCGCCGCCGTTTCCGCCGCTGGTGCAGCGTTAATCCCTCTTCCCGATAGAGTCGTTCTACCAGGTATTTGCCCACTTTCCAGCCCTCGCGGTTCAGTAGCACGCGGATCTTCCGATATCCGTACCGCACTCGCGTTTGCGCGATTTCCCGGATGCGCATCCGAAGTGCGGTCCGTGGATCTTTGTGACCTGCGATATCGAAATGTCCCTCGATTCAACCGGGCGACCCTGCAGGCACGCCGCTCGCTCACCCGGTAGCTGCCGTGCAGGTACTCGACCACCTGCCGGCGCCGCGAGGGCTCTAGAATTTTTTTGATAGAACATCCTGCAACATCGCCTTGTCCAGCGTCAGATCGGCGACCAGCTGTTTCAGCCGAGTGTTCTCTTCCTGGAGTTGTTTAAGCTGACGAACCTGGTCCACCTCCAGCCCGACGTATTGCTTCTTCCATCGGTAGAAGGTCTGTTCGGAAATCCCCACCCGCCGGATCAATTCGGCCAAGGGAACCCCCGCTTCTGCCTGCTTCAACAACTGCCACGATCTGTTCGACGTTGAATCGTTTCTGCTTCACGGCAAATCCTCCTTTTCAGGTTCAGATTTTGCCGGAAACTAACCTTCGGAGTGGATCAAAAATACCGGGGCCGCTCAGATTTTTCCGGCCTAACAGCGTCCGTCGCACGCGAGGTAGCCGATCAATTCAACGATCTCGCTAAACGGTCACCTCCAATGGCTGCCGTGAAGTTGTAACGAAGGCCAAGAACATCGTGGAAGGAATTGCAGCTGACCGCCTTGGAGCTGCTGCGTCGGGCCGCGATCTGTTCGCGAGTCTGCAAATTATCAAGACGCGCCTTGAGAACCCGCGACAGCGAAACGCTAGTGGCTGGACCGACTTGGAATATCACCCAGCGAACAAAATCCGTTTGGTACGCGGACATACCCATGCGACGGGACCGGCGAAATCGGGGCGTCGATTACGTCCGGAGTTTGCCCTTTCGACGGTTGAGGACCTGATCGATCATTTAATCGTATGGGGATATAGCCAGCCGCAAGACGACTACGGTTATACGTTTTGCGTTCAGATCCGCTTCCTGTGTCCCTCGCACGCACAGCGATCAACGTCCCGCGGTCTCCTCGATACTCGTTTTTTTGCGCATCTAAATAAGTGTTCACGTGCTCGGGGTTGATGCCGATTGGGCATTTTTTTGCACAATCTTTTGCACAGTGCAAAGCCAAATGCGCCCAAATGAGCCAAATCAGGCCGTGCACGTCACCACGAACCCTTTTAGAACACATACTCATAGGCAAGAGCGGCCGTCTGTGGCGCCGAGGGCTGCGGGTTCAAACTCCGTCGCTCGCCCCAATACTCTCTTCAGCTTCTTCCGTCTCTGGTCCGGCGCCAGCGAAAGCATCCGGCCCACTGGTATCTTCAGCAGTATCAGCGAAAAACTTGTTGACTTGCTCCATGAGGAAATGATTCTGGGTGTTCAAAAAGCCTGATTCCTTGTAGAAGGCCAGTGACGCGCCGAAAAGCCGGCATTGAATGTCCAGTTTGCGTGAGAGCGTACCTCGCAGCCATGCGCCCGGCAGGTCAACAATATCTTGCTTGGTCTGCGTCATCCGCTCGAAACCGAATCCGACGGCTCCGATCGGCGATTACATTGTGAGCACAGCGCGGAACCGGACCTTGCCTTCCGCAACGCGCTCGTAGGCGCTCCGTGCCTCTGCCAATGGATACGTCTCGACAATCGTTTTAACTTTTCCTTGCGCCACGAAATCAAGAGCTTCGTAGAGATATTCGGGGCCGTTTTGCTGGCTGCCAATTATTCGAATGCGCTTCGAGATGAGTTCTATCAGCGATAACGAAATTGGCTCCGAGTCGGCACCCATGGTAACGAGCCGGCCGTCAGGTCGTAATCCCTGTATGCTGTCGACCATCGCCTTGGCCGAATTGGACGTACTGAGGATCACATCTGCGCCCCCTAATGCCGCAAGGCTCTTTCCGTCGCGGACAATTTCATCCGCTCCGAGAGCGCGGATCAGCTTGTCTTTATCCGGGGAATGCGAAACTGCGATAGTCTCGAAACCTGCGACCTTCGCGTATTGCACGGCCAAGTGCCCGAGCCCGCCGATCCCGAGCACGGCCACGCGCTCATGGGGCTGAGGATCAGCCCAGCGCAGCCCGCCATAGACCGTGTAACCCGCGCAGAAGATCGGCGCGGCTTGCTCGTAGGAAACTTTGTCGGGAATCAGATACGTTGCATCGCTATTCATCAGCATGTACTCGGCGTGCCCACCTTGCGCCTCAATTCCCGTGCCCTTCATGTAAGGACAGAACATTCGGCGACCACGCTGGCACCATTCGCAGCGGCCGCACGTGGATTGAATCCATGCCGTACCCACGCGGTCGCCCACCTTCCGCGTGGCGACATCGGGAGCCACCGCAACGATCTCGCCCACCGGCTCGTGGCCTAAGATTCGGGGAAATGGTCCGGGGGAGTGTCCGAGCGTCAGATGTACGTCGGTGTAGCAGATACCGCTCGCGTGCATTTTCACCAATACCTGATTAGGTCCGGGTTGAGGCTGCGGAACGTCTTTGATCTCCCACGAACTGCTGACAGCGGGAACGACTGCAGCTTTCATAACATTTCCTCCTAACGCTCTTCGATGCGAGAAGACTAGCGGTCGGTACATGATTTTGGACGCTCGAATCGCCAATCGTACACTGGAGCAGAGATTAACTGCGAATTGTCGGCGACTCGGAGCTAGTTGCCCAAGTCCTTCCATCTGATTAGCGCAGCGGGTAATGGTCCGATTACGCTCCTTGTTGGACACTAGCGGCGAATTCGCCACAATGCTTCGCCTGGGATATTTCAGCTACTGCTTGGCGACATTGACGTAGTACAGGTCGGTCGCAACATCGAAATCATCCTTTCCTAGAGACGTGCTCATCGCCTTCCATTCGGTCGTTCCTTCGATGATCTGCCAGCTATCTTTTCGCCCAACACGCACCGGCATTACAAAGCCCGGTTCGTCCACCTTCCAGCGATAAGCAACCGTGCCAGCGGACTCGTCAAACTTCAAATCGAGTGTGGGAATCGCTGCATGGCGGAGGTATTGATTGAATATCGGAGTGAAGTCCAAGCCCGTGTTCCGATTGAAGTAGGCGACCACGTCCTCGGTCATAATATTCTTGTACTGGAAATGCTCGTAGAAATCGTGGAGAAGTTTCCACCAGCGGTCATCGTCGTTGACGATGCTGCGCAGCGTGTTGATAAAAAGCGTGCCCTTAAAATATTGATCGACGGGCGGGGTCGCATTAACGTCGCGCGCGGCGATAATCGACAGGTCGTTTTTCACTTTCGTCTTGTAGCCGTTGAGATACTTGATGCCGTCGGCTTTGCCCCATCTGTATTCGACGTAAAGGCTTTCGAGGTAGGTGGCCCAGGCTTCGTGGATCCACATGTCGGAGCGGTCGGCTGCGGTAATAGCATTGCCGAACCACTCGTGCGCGCTTTCGTGGATGATGATGAAGTCGAATTTTGGGCTGATGCCGACGCCTGTCCAGTCGCGCCCAAGATAGCCGTTTTCAAAGTGATTGCCATAGGTGACCGCGCTTTGGTGCTCCATGCCCGTGGTAGGGGCCTCAATCAATTTGTACCCATCCTTCTTAAACGGATACTCGCCGAAGTAGTGCTGGTATGCGTCTAGCATTCCCTTCACCTGCACGAATTGCTTTCTCGCTTTATCGAGATCCTCGGGCAGGACGTAGAAGTCTAGCGGAGTATCTCCGAACCGATCGGAATAGTGAATGTAGTTGCCGATATTCAGCGACACGTCATAGTTGTTGATTGGATAGTGGACATGCCAGTCCCAGCGAGTGTAACCATCGCCGAGATCGGTCTTCCCCTGAAATTCTCCGTTGGACACATCCACCAGTGAGTGGGGAATGGCCACGCTGATGTCCATATTCTCGACCTCGTCCCGCCACTGGTCTTTGCTTGGCCACCACGTGCTCGACCCTACGCCCTCGCACACGGTATTAATCCAGTCGTGCCCTGAAGTGTCTTTGCTGAAGCCGATGCCGCCGCCCAGGCTCTTCTTGTCGCCGCGGTCCCAGCCCAGTTCCAGAGGAGTTCCCGAGTAAAAGAAAACGATCGTGTAAACATGACCTCTGGCCAGCACTCGCGGAAATTCGATGAACACCGCACTGAAATCGCGTTCGTACTTCAGCAAGGTCGTGCCGAGGAGAATTTTGTCGACGCTAAGGGTTGGGTGCAGGTCGATTTGAACGCGCGTGTCGTTTTTCAGCATTCGGAAGCGAATCGTATTCTTGCCACTGATGAACTTTCTCTCTGGGTCAACGCGCACATCGAGGTGGTAGTAGACCAAATCGTTGTTCGCGCGGTACGGCCCGTAGGCCCCGAGCAGAGTATCCGCCTGCGATGGAGTCGGAACCGGTCGCGCTGTCGCTGCGTTTGCTTGGGTTGGCGCCGAGGCTTGGGCAGGATGCGCGTGAACACAGGGCATCACACCCGTCAGAGCGGCAAACATGCAAAACGTGCGGAGCAAAAAAAGATGGAAAGGCAAATCGCGGGGCATCGTCACCCGCAACTGCATCTAGCTAGCCAAAATCGCTCACTCATGATCGTTCGCAGCCCTCACGGTGACCAATCGATCCTCTTCCGGGTCAACCTCGATGTCAATGTCTTTGTACTCCACCTCGGAAGCGCCCGAGTGGATCTGCAAACCGACGGGCCCCTTTTTTAGACGCGCCGAGTTTTTGTCCGTGTACCGTGTCACCTCCACCCCATTCACAGCCACTCGCACGATTCCGGTCCTTCGTCGCGCCAGGATTTCAGTCTTGTGCCAGACATGTGGATCGAGATCGGGATGCGCGAACTTCTCGTATGCTGGATCGTCGCTCATGCCGGGATGATAGTCCCAGAAGTGTCCGGTGGGAGGAATCACTAAAATGCATTCTCCATATCCCCAATCCGCCTTGCGTTCACCCCAGAAACACACACCCAAGTGGTTGTTCGCGCTGAGCAGCCTCGATTTTAGTATGAGCCTAAAGTCCGAATACTCGCCGTCGCTCAAAATCAACTGGCTGCCCGTCTCCGAGACGCCGTGTATCGCTCCGTTCTTGACCGACCAGATCGCAGGGTCGCCATTCCACCCTTTCAGCGTGACGCCGTCAAAGAGCGCCGTTCCCGCGCCGCTTCGCTCGATGCCCGCTGTGTTCAGCACATCCGGTCCGCCGCCAGACGTTACACCAAGTCGGTCGGCCGCGACGAGAGCGGACACAATCAAAGTTCCAGCAATTAGATTGCGCATCGCATCATCTCCACAAATATGAAACGCCCGTTGCGGTAAGTGCTGTGACGCGTGAATATCCCCTAGCTGCTTTCGTCTCGGAAGAAGCCTGCACCAACGAATATAGTTAAGAGCCAAGCACCAAAAGTGACCAGCCCGAGTTTCTGTACCACGGCGGATGAGAGAGTTTACACCAGTGACCGGAATCTCAGAGCGGGAACAATTGGACGATGGTATTGGCGATACTTTCGTATCACTTAGCGTCCCAAGACCCTTCGTATTCAGTTGACGAATCTTTCAGCGAGATCGATCGAAGTGAAGGCGGCGCATTTACACCGGAAACCGTGAGTCGGCACGAGCAGGTGCTTTGCGAATTTCACCTTTTCGTGACTTGGCTCCTCGCTGGATTTGTGTTTCGCCGACTACCCATTGCTTTGGCGGATCTGCGATGATTCGGATGGTTGGCCGTTGGAGAGTCGTAGTCGCTCAGAACTGCAATATGCGCACTACAAGGCCTGCGAGGCTCGCGCCGATAACAGGACCAACCACAGGAATGCCCGCATAGCCCCAATCGGAGCTTCCTTTACCTGCGATCGGAAGAACCGCATGGGCGATGCGCGGACCAAGGTCGCGCGCTGGATTAATTGCATAACCGGTCGTTCCACCAAGCGAGAGACCAATGGCCCAGACCACGACCCCTGCCAGGTAGGGGCCCAGACCGGCAGCGACGCCATCCTTCGATACGGTCTTGGAGAAGATCGCAGCAGTGACAAAGACCAAAAAAAACGTGCCGATAATTTCGCTGATCAGGTTCGCGCCAAAATTTCGAATTGCGGGTCCGGTGCAAAACACACCCAATTTGAAAGAGGCATCCGGAGTTTCCCTCCAATGGGGCAGATAATGCACCCAAACCAGAATTGCGCCGACAAACGCGCCCGCCAGTTGAGCCCCGGCGTAAGGTAGGACCTTGGAGTAGCTTCCTGAAACGATTGCCATTCCGAGCGTGAACGCAGGATTGATGAACGCGTCCTTGCTGCCACAGGCGACGGCGGCAAATACTCCTCCAACGACCGCGAGAAACCAGCCCGTCGTGATCGCCATCCAGCCGCTGCCTTCTGCCTTGGATCGTTTCAGAAGCACGCCGGCAACTACGCCGTCACCGAGCACAATCAGCACCATGGTTCCGATAAACTCTCCAAAAACCGGTGAAGTCATGATCGTTCTGCCTCCATGAAAGAACTTGAGGCCACCCAATCAAACGACCGCGTTACGGCCTTCTTCCAATCCCTGTAAAGACGTTTGCGCTCCGCGTCTTCCATCTGTGGCTTCCATGTGTGGTCCACCCCCCAGTTGGAGCGGAGTTCTTCGAGATCTTTGTAGTACCCGACCGCCAATCCGGCGGCGTAGGCCGACCCCAGCGCCGTGGTTTCTATGGTTAGCGGGCGAATGACATTGCGATTGAGAATGTCGGCCTGGAATTGCATCAAGAGGTCGTCCTCGACCATTCCGCCGTCGACGCGAAGCTCATCGAGGTGGACTTTGGAGTCCATCTCCATCGCTTCGACGACTTCGCGGGTCTGGTAAGCCGTGGCCTCGAGAACCGCGCGCGCGAGGTGGCCCTTGTTGGCGTAGCGCGTGAGGCCGGCGATCACACCGCGAGCACTCGTCTTCCAATAGGGAGCGTAGAGACCGGAGAACGCGGGAACAAAATAAATGCCACCGTTATCCGTTACCGTGCGGGCCAAAGTCTCGATATCGGCACTTTTCTCGATCAGGCCGAGGTTGTCGCGCATCCACTGCACGAGCGCACCGCTAACGGCGATACTTCCTTCCAGTGCGTACTGCGCGGGCTTGTCACCCAGCTTGAAGGCAACCGTCGTGATCAGGCCGTATTTGGACAGCACCGGCGTGGCGCCGGTGTTCATCAGCAGGAAGCAGCCTGTGCCGTAGGTGTTCTTCGCTTCGCCGATATTGAAACAGGTTTGACCGACCAGCGCCGCCTGCTGATCGCCAAGAATTCCCGCGACAGGCACTCCTTCCACGGCGGGAATGGTGGTCACCTTGCCGTACACTTCGCTGCTGGAAACGATTCGCGGCAGAACCGCTTTCGGAATACCGAATAATTTGAGCTGCTCTTCATCCCAATTCAGCGTATGCAAGTCGATCAACTGCGTGCGGCTGGCATTGGTCACGTCCGTGATGTGGATGCCGCCGTTCGGTCCGCCGGTTAGCTTCCAGACCAGATAGGAATCGATGTTACCGAAAAGCAGGTCACCTGATTCCGCGATTTCCCGCGCGCCCTTGATGCTGTTCAGAATCCAGCGAATCTTGAGTCCGCTAAAGTAAGCCGCCAGGGGCAGACCGGTCTTTGCTCGAAAGCGGTCCTGCCCCCCGTCACCAGTAAATTCCGCGACATACTCCTCGACGCGCGTGTCCTGCCAGACGATGGCGTTGTAAACGGCTCTTCCTGTCTTGCGGTTCCACATGATTGTGGTCTCGCGCTGATTGGTAATCCCGATGCCGGCCAAATCCTTCGGTCGAAAACCTCTTTGTTTCATGGCCTCGCCGATCACTTCCTGGGTACGCCGCCAAATTTCTTCCGGATCGTGTTCCACCCATCCCGGCTTCGGATAAATCTGCTCGTGCTCTTTTTGCGCGACCGAAACAATTCTTCCGGTGCGATCAAACACGATGAACCTCGTGCTCGTTGTTCCTTGATCGATCGCCCCTAAGTACGCGGTCATGGCAGTTCTCCTTTAAATTCAATTAGCCGGTGCGTGGCTCGCGGAAGTGTCCGAGACTGTTTCCGGTTCGAGCCCTGCGTGCTCCAAGAATCTGTTGATTTTGCCGACGTACTTCGCGGTTTCCGATTTGGCTTGTTCGCTTGACCATTGCAGCTCTTGAGTCATCAGCGAAGCCACGGGTGCCGCCGAGCGGATGGCCTCTCTCCATGAGAAGAACTGTATGCCGAGCCTGCGGGCGAGAATGTCTTCCAGGGTGGCCGCGAGCTCATCACGAATGGAATAGATGACCTCGGCCCGAATGGGTGGACTGCCGGCCAGGATTGGCTCGGAGAGATTGCGATTCTCCTTGGTGAGTTCCAAAACCTTCCACGCTGTGGTCCCGAATCTTGAGGCGAGGTGGTGAGCGGTCTCTTTCGAGATGGGAAAAGCGGCCGCGAGCTTTTCCCAAAGATCATCGGTAAACCCGTCTCCGCCGTAGAGCACATGCGACCTGGTGGGGCTCTCCGTTACAGGCACGCCAAAGGCTTTTTGTGCGGCGTTGATGGTGTCCTCAGCCATTGCGCGATGGGTGGTCCACTTCCCTCCCATGATGCTGATCAAGCCGCTCGCTGCGTCGATTTCGATTACGTCGTCGCGTGCAATTTTCTTCGTGTCCCCGCCCTCGCCTGCGCTGACCAGCGGGCGCGCCCCTGCGAACCCGGCCACGATTTGCGAGGCAGACACCGGGTGTTCGAGATATTTGTTCAGCTGGCCGAGCATGAAGCTTACATCTTCGCGGCTGACCAGAAATTCGTCCTCCGGCGAAACTTCCTGCTCGGTTGTACCGACGAGAAGACGCCCGCCCCAGGGCACGGCAAAAAGGACGCGGCCATCGTCTGTTTTCGGAATCAACATCGCGTCGTGCGTGGGGAAAACATCGAGCGGCAGCAAGATGTGAGCGCCCTTGCTGAGGCGCATGCGCTTGGGCACTGACGCGGTTGCCATCGTTCGAATCGCATCGGTGAAGGGGCCGGTTGCGTTTACGAAGACTTTGGCTTGCACCGAAAACGTCTTGCCGCTGCGCTGGTCCGTTACCGAAACGCCCGAGAGCTTCCCGCCAGGGGTGCGCTCAAAGGCCGTCACGCGCGCGTGGTTCAGTGCGTTTCCGCCTGCGTGCGAAAAGGTCTGCACGAGGGCCATTGCATATCTCGAGTCATCGAATTGGCCATCCGCATACTCCACCGCTCCGATCAATCCTTCCTGCTTTAATTCTGGCATGCGCTCGAGCGTTTCTTTGCGCGAGACATATTTGCTGGGAGAAATGCGGCCGGAGCCAGCAAGCCAGTCGTAAATCTTGAGGCCGATGTCGAGATATGCGACGTTGAACCAATCGTAGCTGGGAACCATAAACTGGAGCGTTCGCGTAAGATACGGCGCGTTATGGAGCATGCGAATTCGCTCCTGGAGAGCGCGCACCACAACGTGGTATTCCTTGGGATCGACGTCCTTGATGGCTTCTTCGAGATAGCGCACGCCGCCATGAATGATCTTTGTGGCCGCGCTCGAGGTAGCGCCCGCAAAATCTCCAGCATCGAGCATGACGGTGCGAAGCCCACGAAGCTGGGCGTCGAGTGCACATCCTGCGCCAGTGGCCCCGCCGCCGATCACGCAAACGTCGAAGGCCTTTCCCGCGATTCCCTGTAGTTCTTCGGCTCGCTGTTTCATAGGTTGCATCCTTCCTTGTCGAAATCAAAAGTCCACTCTTACTCGGAACCCGAAGATGGCGGCGTTTGGAATGGGGCAGTTCGCGCCGACGTCCCAGTAATATTGGAAAACCGGCTGCCAAAGCAAGTACGGTCTGAACCAGAGGGCGTAGTTCCGTTCGAGGGCCTTCTCCGATCCAAGACGCGGCAATCCGGAAGGAATGCCGACCGTTTGAAACGGATCGCCGATATGCGTGTAGACAAATCCCAAGTCAACGCCATCTTGTGGCCGGCTGGAGATTGGTCGGTTGTAACGCGCGCCGGCGGTGATCTGGCTGTTCTCACGATTGACGTCGTTCGGGCTCCAGTCAAAGCCAATCGTGGCATCGAGACCGCGGTTTGAACCGGCATCCGTTCTGTACAGCGCCTGGTTCGCTGCCCCGTAGACCAAGTAATTGCCTCTGCTTTGAACTCGCGCCGCATTCGTGAACTTGCCGCCGTTACAGGCGGCGCCAAACTTGTAATTGCCGGGATATGTTTTTCGATAAGAAACCGGGCTTACCTGTCGCCTTCAGGCGACAGGTAAGCCCGTGTACCTGACAAGCATCCTGACACAAGAATAGTTATCTGGCAGACTCATAACATGCTAATCGGAGCGACGGACCGTAGGTACAGCCAGAACGCTGGAGCAGTATTCAGCCTCAAGTATCACATCGTCTGGTGCCCGAAATATAGACGCAAGGTTCTTGTCGGTGATGTTGAGGCAAGGCTCAAGAACGTGTTGTTCGCGACGGCAGCACAATACGGCGTGCTCATCGAAGTGATGGAAGTGATGCCGGACCATGTGCATCTCTTCGTATCATCGGACCCGACGCGGTGTGTAGCGGAGATAGTGAATAGGCTCAAAGGTGCGTCATCTCGTATTCTTCGAGAAGAGTTTCCGCACTTGAAATCCAGGCTCCCTACACTGTGGTCGCGCTCATATTACGCGGGCACAGTCGGCCACGTATCAGAATCAACCGTCAAGAAGTACATGGAGAATCAAAAAGGACGCTGATGCGAAAGACGTTCAAATATCGGCTGTATCCCGCAGCAACCCAGCAAGAGATGCTGAGGATGCAGTTGTCCGAAGCGTGCCGGTTGTATAACGCCGCGCTCCAAGAACGTCGAGATGCATATCGTACCCACGGGGAAGCACTCAATTACTACACGCAGGCGAACCAGTTGAAAGAGATTCGAGACGCTGGCAACCTTGCACTTCCAAACTATCACTGTGCCCAGGACGTTCTAAAGCGTTTGGATAAAGCGTTTCAGGCTTTCTTTCGGCGAATAAAACACGGAGAGAAGCCGGGGTTCCCGAGATTTAAATCTTCACGTCGGTACGACAGCATCACTTTTCCAAGCCACGGTGACGGCAACAGGCTTCTCAAACCAGAGCAGCGTAAGACGCATCTCCGCGTGCAAGGCATCGCTGAAATCAAGATCCTATTGCACCGCCCCATCGTCGGCGAAATCAAGACCGTCTCCGTGAAGCGTGAAGGGAAAGCGTGGTATGCCTGCTTCTCCGTGGAGTGCGCGAAGAAGCCGCTTCCTCCGTTGGATAATGCCGTCGGAATAGATGTTGGTCTGGACTCATTCGCAGTTCTCTCCCACGGAGAGTCCATCCCGAATCCGCGCTGGTATCGTGTAGCGCAAAAACGTGTTCGCAGAGCGCAACGCAAGGTCGCACGGAGCGTCAACAAACGTTCACATCGAAGGCGTAAAGCAATCCTTGCACTCCAAAATATTCACAGTCGGATACAGCGGTTGCGAAATGAGTTCCAGCACAAACAGTCTTTCAAGCTGATACGGAATTTCGGAACAATTGCCATCGAAGATTGGAATGTCAAAGGCTTGGCGAGCGGAATGCTCGCCAAGTCTGTACATGATGTCGGATGGGCTTCCTTCTTCTCCAAGATTGCGTACAAGGCTGAAAGTGCCGGTCGCACTTTGATTAAGGTCAACCCATCAGGCACAAGCCAAACCTGTCTCTGCGGTGCAACGGTGCGAAAACTTCTCTCAGATCGAGAGCATGTTTGCACAGAATGCGGATTAGTCGCGCCAAGAGATTTTGTATCGGCTCAAGTCATTCTTCAAAGGGCTAGGATAAGCCCTTCAAACCAAAACGTAGAGGCTGTTAGCTCATGCGTGGTTTGAGAAGCCGCCGGTCTTCAGCCGGCGGAGAAGTCACCTGGATGGAGCGAGTGCCCTGACGGGTCCGACATATCGTGCGTGAAGCCAGTCTCAAATACCCAATCCGGGCTATCGCGGATCGCGAAATGGAAACCGCTGGACTACTGCTGGTAAGGATTCCGGTTGCCAGGGAGAACCGCAGACTTGATGTAAAAAGTGCGCCACGGAACGACGCGAATTTCGGTGGCGGGCGTTCCTGCAGGATTGAATGATTCGAAGGTGTTGGCGAACAGGTTGCCGTAGGCATAGTCGAGTGGTTCGATCAGGTATGAAGCCCCGTATTCCGGCTCGCCGTAGAAATCGAGACCGGCAAATTGACCCGCGCGGATGAAAAGGTGATTATGGAAAAGCGCCTGCTATAACCAAAAAGAGTCCAGCCGTGTGGTGTGCGCGCCAACCAACCCGCTCGGATTGGCAAGAACGCCGATATCCGCGCCAAGATTGCCGCCAAACTGCCAGAGCCCGGTCACATGAAAGGTCAAGCCATTCCAGCCAGTTAGCTTCGCGAAGGCGACGTCCATCGTTCCGCGAATACGCCCCCATCCCACCTGGGTTTGCGTCAAGCCGCCGATGGGATTCGCCTGCAGGTCGGCGACATAGAAGAAGTCGAAGGTTACGCCCTTCTCGGCGAGAGCGGTTCTTTCGCCGCCCCGATCACTGAACAGATACTTCCGGCGCTGGAGAACCGGGGCGTTGTCGGACGCCGCGGTTGTCGTTTGCGCGAATATATCGGGTGCTCCGCAGAAAAGCAGCAGTATCGTTAGGCAACATATCCTTTGAAAGCCTTTCGCGAGCCTGTCACTTTCATAACCAATCCAACCAGATTCGTCTTTGCTACTCATAACCGCTACCTCACCGTCCTTACTTTCAAATACGAATCGAGGTCGTGACAACGAGCTGGGTGATTCCCTTCGAAGTCCTTCCGCAGATAGCGTCGAGCATGGACGTACGGGCTTTGACCGTGGTTACCGTCTCGGGCAGGTGCACTCCCCGCCGGAAGTTTCGATGGAATTGACGTTCGCAATTAGTCCCGGGGTGCTAATGCAAGACAATCGGACGAAGGTATCGGCGAGACCTCGGCGTCGAAGTTTTTCTTCCCGTGGGCTGACTATCCTGGCTGCTTCATAAATCGATGACGACATCGCTATTCGGCTGTGAACAGCAGACGAGAAGGTTGCCATCAGCCGGCTTGTCGAGTGGCTCCGGTTCGTAGACGACCGCCCCCGAAACCAAACCGCTCTCACAGCTGTGACATACACCGGTTCGACATGCCCAACGAACCGGGACATCACACGCCTCGGCCATTTCCAGGATGCTCCCGTACCGCGACGCGTCCCAGTGTGCGGAAATGCCGCTGCGCGCGAACGATATCAACAGGCCAATGTTTGCATCCGCGCTAGGCGGATGCGGAGCTCGCGGCATTGCGCCGACAACGCCAGGAGTCATGGACTCGCTGCCGTTGAAGATCTCAATGTGAATGCGCTCTGGCGCAACAGCTGCGGCCTTGAGCGCCTCTTTCATGTCCGCCATGAATCGGGTTGGCCCACAAAGGTAGACATCAGCGTCTGGTGGCAGTCCGAGTTCATCGAAGACCAATCGCGAGAAGCGACCCGTCGCGTTGAAATCCTCGCCCGTTTTGTCGCTTGAGTCCGGTCTGGTGTAACAGATGTAGCTGCGGCCATTCGTTAGCACGCGCATGAGGCGGCGCACTTCGCCGGCAAACGGATGATGCTGCCCATCACGCGCTGTGTGCAACCACATGACTTGGCGTGTCGAATGCGCCGCCGCAAGTGCCTGCAGCATCGCCAGAACAGGTGTCACGCCGATCCCCGCACTGAGCATTACGATCGGTCGCTCTCCCGGCTGCAAGACAAAACTTCCGCGCGGCGAGCTGACGTCTAGACGGTCACCCACATGAAGATGTTCCCGCAAATAGTTTCCAGCCGCTCCATCTGGCTCGATCTTCACACTGATTCGATAGCGCTCCGTTGAGAGCGGGCCCGAGAGCGAGTAGCTGCGAAAAAGCGTCGGGCCGCCGGCGGCGGGCTTCAGACGCACGACCACGTACTGACCTGGCAGGGCCATGGGAAGCTGGTGACTGTCAGCGCTTTGCATGTCAAACGAGAGGACGTCCGCGGACTCACGATCAATTGAAGCGACAAAGAGCGACTGAAATCCTGACGAGGCCGGATGAGCGGCTGCGGCAGGCGCCAATCCCGCGTTTCCGGTTGCCTCCCCGTTTTGTTGGCCCTGGAGCAGCGCTTCAAACGAGCCACGCCATCCGGGCGGAAGCGCTTCGATCCGTAACGCGCGCTCCAGACGATCGCGCGCATGATTGGGCAAATAGAGGAGCGCGTTGATCTCAGCGACGGTCATCCGCTCCGCTGGTCCTCCCACCTTCACAATATCGTCACCGGCAGCCAGCTCACCTTCACGGAGTACGCGGAAATAGAACCCTGGCCGACCGCTAGAAGTCAGCAACGACGCCATCCGGGGTTCGTTCATCCGAATGCCGACGCGAAAGCATGTTACGCGGGGTTGAGTGACCTCGAAAAGTGCGGTGCCGATCTGAAAGCGATCGCCGATGCAAACAACATCATCAGCCAATCCTTCGATCGTAAAGTTCTCACCGAACTGTCCGTAGACGAAATCGCTCCTCTTCAGCTGCTTTTGCCAGTACAGATACGATTCAATCTGATAAACGAAGACGGCTCGATGCTCACCCCCGTGCCCGGCCAGGTCGCCTTGCCCATCTCCCTCCAGATTCAACCGGCCGACACGACAGCGACCAGCCACCGGATTCTTCCAGACCCCGGTGTGTACGGTGCGGTTTTTCCACGCGATGTCGCGCGGAAGCCCAACGTTCACTGATAGCAGCCGAGCCATACCGTTACGATTGCTCCCGCGTGAATCTTCCTATCGCCGAAAGGACGTTTGATCACCTTAGTAATTTGCCGGCGAGCCAGTAATCGACACTGAACGTTCCCGGACCAGAGCAGATCAGCCAGATAAAGAAGAGCACGTACAGGACTTCTGGAAGATAGAGGAAATCGTCGAGCCAGTTGAGAGGCGAGAGTCCTTTAGGCATGGTGGAAAGTGCGTTGGTGAGGGTAGCGACAATCATATCGATCAATAGAGCCGCGCTGGCCGGGCTCGAGAGAAACCCCACGGTCAACGAGGATCCGGCAACAAACTCGACACCCGACACGAAATAAGCCGTCAGCTGGGGAAACGGGATTTTGGCCTTAACGAGCGTTTCGTAAACAGGTTTGGTGCCGCCGGCGACAAACAATTTGTTTGCCCCGGAAATGGCGAAGAACAGCCCGATCGAAACGCGTATCAGCAAGATGGCATATTGTTCCAAACCACTGCTACCCAACAGCGCAAACCGGATGAGCCGTTTCCAATCCATCTCTTATCCCTCCATCGGAGGATGTACTGTAACGATCCCCCGAATCATACAGTTCGACTTTTCCGGAAACCGCATCGATCAGGACTTTGCGGGTCTCTGGCGTTGATCTCTGCTTTCGACAATCATGCTGCAAACCGTAAATGGCGGTGTCGTTGGCGACTTCTGGCGCCTCGAGATTATGTGTCCATCCGTTCGACCCATTGAGCACGGAATGCAGGAGCCAGGAATGGATCCGCAAAGTACTGTGTTTCCCGGGCAACCTTGTCACCCCGGAACTCCATGACGCTCACGGTGTAGGACGGCTTGTCATCATACGTAAGGATGAACTCGGTGACCCAAAGCTCACCGCTGCCAATGATTCGTCGGATGGAAAACCGCTTTTTGCTCGGCTGACTGGCGCGCTGGTTCTGTATGTTGCTTCGACCGCGGGTTCGCTCGCCTGACTGCGGGTACTCCAGCACCGCGTCCTCCAGGTAGATGCGGTGCTCCGTTTCGAAATCGTTGGCATCGGACGCCGCCCAATGCTGATCGAGCGCCGCACGGATTTGTTGCTCCTGCATAGATTGCTCGGGCTGCGGTTTGGCTCCCATCTTCATCCTCCTTTCGGAATGAACCCCGGAATGCCGGTTTTCGCCACTTCCCTCGGACTCTGCCTGGCCTGAATGCGATTGATTTCCTCCAGCGCGTCTTCCGGAAGCGATCCTTGCACCCAATTCTTAAGGTGTGTGCCTCATCTGCTGCTCGCGGTTCCTGAATTCCTCTTCCGCGGCCGGCCGCCTTATAAGGTACTAGCCGTCTGCTGCGAGCAGGAACGTCGTGCCCGTCTCGTAATTCGTAATCTTTTCAAGAACCTGCTTTATGTCAGGAAGGGCATTGGGGCGGAACGGATTTGAGATATCAACAACTTGATAGTCTGTATCGGTCAGGTACGATTGCCTGCTTGGACGATCATCAACGACGAGCACAGTGTCACCCAAAAGCTCCATCGCCCCTTGGGAGCTCAGACCTCGAATCATGTTAAGAGTCGGAGTCTTCGCTTTGCGCAAGTTCAATACCGCCTCTCCCTGGCCGTTCCGAAACCGCACCAGCACTGCGTCGGATCCAAGGGCGGAGACAAATTCGAACGAGCCGGGAGCGTCAACCAGCGCCGAGCCCTCTGCCTTGACGTGGGCCGGGTCGGTCACATCGAAGATGGCCAGTCGGGCGCCGTGCCTTCACCGTGATTTCACTGATACCGAGCTCGCCGCCAACTTGTTTATTCAGCAGCCCAGCGACGACTAAAGTCATCACCTGCTGTTCTCGGGGAGTAAGTGAGTCGCAGCGGTCCCGCAGCTCCTGAATCTCCGCGTTCTGAGCAAGGGCGAAAATGCTTCGTTGGATCGCGTTTCGGATGGCGCTTACCAGAGCGTCGTTATTGACGGGCTTGGTTAGGAATTCCAGAGCGCCGGCTTTCATCGCTTGCACTGACTGCGGCACATCGCCATGTCCGGTGATGAAAATGATTGGCATGCCGATGTGTTCCACTGCAAGCTGTTTCTGTAATTCAAGACCGTTCAGGTCCGGAAGTGAAAGGTCAAGGACGAGACAGCTCGGGACACGTAGTCTGGGGTGGTCGAGGAATTCTTGTGCGGACGCGAACGTCTCCGGCTTCCAGTTCTCGTCCCGGACCAATAGCTCCAGCGATTCGCGGACGGACACGTCATCGTCAACAATGAACACGATGGGGACGGCACTCGCCATTGGCAATGCCCCTACTGGATAACTAAGTGTGTGCGCCGCACCCATTATATCCCCCTAGAGGATTCCGCCGATGGCCCCTCAGCCGACGTGCAGCGCGGTCTTGATAGCCGCAAGCAGCGCCGCGTCACTGAATGGTTTGTGCAGAAACCCCGCTGCGCCTTGCTCAAACACCCGAGCACGAATCAGCTCGTCTTTTTGACCGGTGATGAATATGACCGGGATCTCTTCTCCACGACGCTTTAGCTCCTGGTAAAGTTCCGGTCCACTCATGCCCGGCATAGCGATGTCCAGGATCAAACAGCTGGTCTCACCGACAGAACCGGATGAGAGAAACTCTTCCGCTGACGAAAAGGCTCGAGCCGCAAAGCCGAACTCCTGGATTAGCTCAGGCAGCGACGCGCGCATGGACTCATCATCATCAACAATGCATAGAAGCGGAGGCTCGTTTCCCCTCATGTCCTTATGGGACTTCATAACAAAATAATGCGGCATTCAATGAAGGACGTCTATTGGACCTTGGTATTAGCTCTTGAGGGGTTTAGCAACGGTCGCTGGCGGTACCAGATAACATTGACTCGATTGCGGCATGGCCGACGCTGCTATCGTTACCGACCGCCACCTGCGCGGCAGGCTCCCCCCGAATCCCCTGTTCGGCATACGAAGGTATCGACGATACCTTCGTCCAATAGCTTCCTTGTCGCGGTCATGTTTTGATGGCGCATGTACATCGAGGATCGGGAGACTCGATACCGCGATGAACGCGCGTTCTCGGGTAACTCTGCCATTGCGATGACGCCAGACTGGATCAGCCACTAAGGAGGCTAAAGATGAGCATCATTGATAAGGCATTGGAAGCAAACGGCAACTATGCAAAAACCTACGATCCAACGCAGGGGAAGCGTCCGGCCCCCAAAATCGTAGTGTTAACTTGCATGGATCCTCGTCTCTCGGACCTCCCTGGAATCTTGGGTCTGCCGCAAGCCGATATAGACGTTATCCGAACCGGCGGACCCGCGGTAACGGAAGATGTCCTCGGGGAACTTGTTGTTTCCAACCGCATACTCGGAACCACAGAGATACTGCTTCTCAACCACACCGGCTGCGGGTTCACGGCATTCACAGATGACCAGCTGAACGCGAAGTTGAGCGCTACTACCGGTGATGCTTCACTGGCTCCAATGCGCTTCTTCTCCTATGAGGACCCCGAGGAAAATACCCGGGAGCAGATCAAGAAGGTCAGATCACATCCGTGGATCGCCAAAGAAGTCCCTGTGCGCGGTCTTATTTTCGACGTGGAGACCGGTCTCCTGCGGGAACTGCAGCCAATCGCAAAGCATACAACTGCCTGAGAATCTGGGCTTGCGATTATTGAGTTCAGACCTGGGCGGATGAACGTTTCCTTGGGTTCGTCGGTTGAGCCTTGAAATAAAAGCCTATACCTTGACGTCAAGAGGCAGGAAGTTCTAGATTCACGAAGAACACTGGGACATCCGTACCATCAAATGACTGCGAGGCACAATGACGAAAACGACGAGCTTTCAAACGGACATTCGCCCGCTCTTCACAGAACGGGACATTCGAGGCATGATCAAGGCGTTCAACCTGGGAAGCTACGATGACGTCAAAAAACACGCTGCCGCCATTTACGATCGCATCCGGGGAATCGGCGGGGCGGTAATGCCGCCCCCACCCCCGAATGGCGAAGGTCCTTGGCCGCAATCTCGCATTGAATTATTCGCCAAATGGATGGCGGACGGATTCCCACCTTAGAAGGTTACGACATGCACAGATGACGAGCTGAACGCGAAGCGGAGCGTTTGTTGTGGCGATGCGTCGCCCGCTGCCATGCGTTTCTCCTCTTTTCGCGACCCCGAGCCGAGCACGCAGGGGCGGATCATAGGCTGGCCTATGCAAGACGCCTCTTCTCGTCCTCGACTTCTCGCTTGACGATGGCGATCTCGCCTTGTAGGCGGTCAGCGGCGGCCTCTATAGATCGCACCATTTCCGCCAATCTGCGCGTTCGCTCCAGGCCGCGAATCTGCTCCTCAGGCGTTGTCTGCTTCCTTTAGCACAGGTGCGCAGTAAACCCACGCACCCCGCGCTGCACGCCGTTTTAGGTAGCTATCGGCGCACTTAACGAGTATGGTCAAGCTAGTCTCACTAGCATCCTGCCGTCGCCTTTCCAAAATCTGCGGCTCCTTGCGAAATCAGACGCATTTCGTCGCGCGCAGGAGCCTCATGGCTACTCCAAAATTACCTCATCGTGTCAGCGCCAGCCCCATGGGCACCGATGGCGACCGCAATAACATTTTGAATTTGATCCTGCTCGGCCTGCCCGCCTATGAATTGAGCGCAGCTGTCAAGAAGCTAGAGTTCGTGGAACTCCCTACTCACTTCGTCCTGCATGAAGCCGGTGAACCTCTCACGCATGCCTATTTCATCAATAGCGGCCTCGCTTCGGTGCTCAGTGTCATGACCGATGGAAAAAGCGTCGAAGTTGGTTTGGCGGGCGCAGAAGGATTCATCGGCCTCCCGCTCGTCGTGGGCCTCAGCACTAGCCCCACGCAAGTCATCATGCAAGTCGCGGGCAGCGCTTATCAGCTGACCGCAGCAGACTTCAAAGAACTTCTGTCGCGCTCTCCGGCGCTGGAAAAAAAATTGAACCGTTACGCGCAGACCCTGGGCATGCAGGCCACCCACGTGGCTGCCTGCAACCGCATTCATGAAGTTGACGAACGCCTCGCGCGCTGGCTGCTGATGAGCCAGGATCGGCTCGGCGGAGACGTCGTGCCCCTTACCCAGGAATTTCTAGCGCACATGCTCGGCACGCGCCGCGCCAGCGTCACCGTCGCCGCCGGCATCCTGCAGAAAGCCGGTTTCATCACCTACAATCGCGGCAGCGTCCGGATTGACGATCGCAGCGGTCTGGAAGCTGCCGCCTGCGAATGTTACGCCTCCATCAAACAACAAACGGAAAAGTGGGAAAAGGAACTCAACCGTCTCGGTACGCTAGCGCGCTGAAGCGCGCCTGCACGCAAACATAGCATGCGTCCGCGCGGGAGAGCCCTATGTTCGAGAATAACTGGCGCATGCTATTCAGAGCCGCTCTTCTCGAGACCGACGTGGCGAAATGGGAGCTTCGCGTACAATCCGTGGAACAAGCCATTCGCGCGCCTTAGTCGCTGGACGGCCAGGTTTGCAGCGGAGAGCGCGCCGAGATGCAGGACGTGCCGGACTCCTTGGGCGTTTTGAAAGTAGAGCGCAAACCTCACAAGCGTTGCACGCCCCGCCCGGAAGCGTCTGAACTCCGCAAGCGCGCAGCAACGCCGCGCCGCGATGTAATCAATAAGAAATCTCCACCGTGATTTCGCCTTTGATTCGCGGTGGAATTGTTACCAATTCCTGCTCTGCAGAAAAGTCCGACCACTTCTCTCCGTTGATCGCAACCACGCGCATTTTCTTCCCGTTCGGAACACGGCAACGAAGTTTGATCGTCTCCGCACGATCTTCCGGTGCATGAATCACCGCGGAAACTTTATCGTGCTGCACATCCGAGCGCAGGTCGTACGATATTTTTCCGAAGCGCGTCGGCGCATCCGTCACCGCGATTTTCTTTCCCTGCCCCAACCACTCCCGCGGAGTCGCCCGCGCCAGCCACACCACGGCGGCGTCCGGGTCTTCAAACACCAGCATCCACTTCGTAAGCGTCGGAATCGTAACCTGCGCCGGCGTGCAGTAAGGCCCGCCGAGTGTCCCATCAATTTTCGAACTCTCCACCGAAGTCCAGGTTCCCGGCGAGTAGATGTGCGCCATGTGAGCGTAATACAGCAGCAAGAATTCGCGCACCCAATCGAATTGCAGCCGCGCATAGGCCGGCCCGAAATCCAGAAACCCATCAACGTTCACGCCGTAGCGCAGCAGCCCGAACATCGAGCCGCCATTCGCCGCCAGGTTCTTCACAATAATGTCCGCTTGCTCCGCCGTCAGCTCGCCGGAATCCAGCATCTCGGAATAGGCTCGCCCTTTTCCGTACGTTGGCACGTCTCCGGCCACCGCCGGCAAATAAGCAGGCGTCTGCTTGCGGTCCACGGATTTTTCCATCGCCGCGTTCAGATCCTTCTTCATCTCTTCGGATTCTTGCAGCATCCCGCGCCCCTGTAATTCCAGCTTTTCATCAGAATGCTTGCGCGCTATTTCGATCCACACCTGTCCCAGATCGTGAAATCCCCGCGCCGCCTCCGCATTATTCGAAAAATGCGGCTGCATGAACCGGTAGGGATGCACTTTCAGGCTGCTGTCGTGTTCCGACCAGCCGCGCACGATGCCGTAGGAAATATCGCTGGCCGGAACCTGCTTCGACTCCTTCCGCAGCGAATAAAACAGATCCACGATCGCCTGAATTTTCTCCTGATGCTTCCGCAGCAGCGCTTCATCTTTCGAATAGCTGTAATACCGCGCCACCACTTCCAGCATCTTGCCGTATTGCCCGATCTCCGGCCCGCGCGTATCAATTGAACCATCGGCGCGCACCGAATTCGTGAAGTAGTCATCAATGTACCGCCCGGCAATATCGAAAAGTCCCCATTCCAAAAATGCGGTCACGTCCGCATTGAACGTATCCTGGAACGTGTCCACATTGTTGTACCCATATCCACCGAACACATTGATTCCGCCCAGCGGCGGATATCCGTATTTCGGATGGTCTTCCACACGCGTGATCATTTCCAGCGATAGTGACCGCTTGCAAAAATCCACAATGCGCGCGTCCGGCACGTCCACCTTCATCGGTGGGTCCAGATCGCGCTTCCACACCTCATGCACGTACAGCAGCGCCTGATAAAAATCCGCGGCAGCCGGCTCTCCGCGCGGCGGAAATGGCAGATGATGATAAAAATAGTGCGCCTCCTTTAATTGGCCGCCATCCACCAGCAAGACCCGGTACCACACGGGCTGAGTCCAGAAATGTCCCGCCTCCTCATCCGCAAAAATCGTTTCCTCCCAGTATCTTTGCTCGCCCGCTGGAAAAACGAAACGCACCACGGGCAGCCATCCGCCGACGAGGCCTTCCCACACATCCTGTTTGTTCCGCGCGTCCTGTATCTCCGTGAAAATCTTTCCGGCATCCACGTAAATCTCATCGCTGAATCCGCCGTAGTCGTAAGTCGGCTTCTCGTCGGAATGTCGCGTGCCCACAAACGTAGGCACGCGCAGAGGAGGCAGCGCCGCCGCCACGTCGGCATAACTCGGATCGCGATTTCCTGCCAGTAGCTCCGCTCCCAGCACGTCCGCGCGCGCCTTGCCAATCTCATCCATCGTTCTTCCGCGATACAGCGAGCGTTGCGCGACGCTCGTCGGCTCCAAACTCTTAGGCAGCGTCACAATTACGCCCTGCAGCCCCACATAAACAATGTCGCCCTTCCGCTCTTCCACGTTTTCGAAGACCGCGGCGCCGCCCTGCGGTTCACGCACCACTGCCATTAGCGTCCACGCCTCGAATTTCCCGCGCTGCGCGACCTTCACCTCTTTTTGGCTTGGCCCCTCGAGCATCACCACGCTCTGCGCGCTAAAATCCAAACTCTGGACGCGAAGATCAGCAGCGACAGCATGAGTGTCAGCGGGACTCGGCGGAAAAGGATATGCGAAAGAATCAGAAACGGCAATTAATAACCCAGCCAAAACACACCACCAGAACAGGGATCTACGAATCATTCCTATCCTCTTTCCGATTTTCGGCGCTCTATCGAACCGACCTTACGAATCAAACTTTCAGCAGCGGCGTCCAGACCTGCATCGGAGTCGCCTCGCGGTTCGCCCACGCGTAGTACGGAATAAACGTGAGCGCCACTGGCTTGTTCTTCGGCGTGTCCGGCGTGTAGGTGGAATACAAAGCCTCATGCGCACGTCCGAACTCCAAGCTCGCGCCCGGATGCTCCAGCACCACCACGCCGCCCAGCAAATCTGGCTTGAACTCGCTGCGGAATTCGCCCGTCGTCTTGCGTCCCAGATCCAGCGCCACGTCGTCGAGCTTCACGCCGCTGGGTTGATCGAGTTGCTCCATGCAATACACCAGCGGACCGCGCTGCACGGCCACGCGTCCGGCATCTTCCACCACGTGAGGATTCGCTTCGATCACGCGCGGCACCATTTCCATCTTCAAATGCACCACGTCGCCCGCCGCCCAGTTCCGGCTTATCGCCAAATATGCACCGGGTTTCGCGCCTGCCAAGGGTTTGCCATTCACAGAAACTTGCGTGCGATCAGCCCATCCCGGAATCCGCACATAAAACGTAAATTCGGAAGCTTCTGCCGGCGTTACGCCGATTTCCACGCCGCCATCCCACGGATAATTCGTTTTCTGCGTAATCTTCAGACCCGTCCCGTTTTCCAGGTGCCAGTCGAGTTCCGAATTGTCGTACAGATGCACGTAAACCCCGTCGTTGCTCGTGCTATAAAAATATCCCGGCAGAGCGGCAAACGTCCGCTCCAGGTTTGGCGGGCAGCACGTCGTGTCGTACCAGGTATTGCGAATCTTGTCGCCAGTTGAGGGATCGAACGCCAGCGGATTTCGATAGCAATAAAGCGTCCCGTCCAGCGACATCCCCGAGTTGATTCCGTTGTACAGCGCCCGCTCGATCACATCCGTGAATTTCGCGTCTCCCGTCACCGCCAGCATCCGCCAGTTCCACATCATGTTCCCGATAGCCGCACAGCTTTCGCCATAGGCGCGCGCATTCGGCAATTCGTAAGCATCGCCGAAAGCTTCGCCCGCCGCGCGCGATCCCACGCCTCCCGTGACGTACATTTTCGTGCTGGTCATGTCGTTCCACAAATTGTTCAGCGTTTTCAGATAAGTCGCCTCGCCCGTCTCCATGTAATAGTCCGTCGCGCCGCAACAAGCGTACATCGCGCGCACCGCATGCCCTTCCAGTTTGGTTCGCGCAGTGAACGGAGTGCCGCTGAACATATAGACCGTGCGCCGCGCGTCCAGCTGCGCCCGGTCGTCGCCTGACAAAATGTATCCTGCCAGCTCCAGCTGCCGCTTGTCGCCCGTGGTGCGATACAGCTCGATCAACGCCATCTCAATTTCCGGATGTCCGGAGACAATTGGCTTCAGCGGCGCTGGACCGTAAGTCGGCAGCAGGAAATCGTCAACGAAGCGAATGCCTGCATCGAGCATCTTGGGATCGCCCGTGCCACGATAGAATGCAATCGCGCCCTGCAAATAATGTCCCATGTTGTAAAGTTCGTGGCCGGTCGTTTGCGTTTGCACCGTCATGCTCAGCGCCGCTTTGTCCCCCACGTAGTAGGTGTTCAAGTAACCGTTCGGCTGCTGCGCCGCCACTACATCATCAATAAATTTCTGCGCCGCAGCGCGCAGCTCCGGATACGCTCCCGACTGCAGCGTGAACCCCACCGCCTCCGCCCATTTATAAATATCGGAGTCGGAATAAACCGGCCCGCTTTGCGCCGCGGTGCTCTTGCCGATCAGCCGGCGAAAATTATTCATGCGTCCGTTCGCTTCCAGCAAATCGTGCATGCTGGGAATGCTCTTCTCCACATTGATCACGCGCCGCTTCTCCCAGAATCCGCTCTCGATCGTCACCGCATGAACCGGAATATTTTTCAGCTTCGCATAGGGAGACCTGCTCAGATTTTCGATGCCTTGATCTTTCCACGAGGGTTTGTCGAGCAGCACGGGCGCCGCAGACTGCTGGCCCAACCCATCGTTGCCGCGCGCATCGCCATCCAGGCCGGCAAATAAATCCTTCGTCGGCAATAAAAACGCCGCACCCGCCGCTGCCGCCGAAGCCACAAACCGCCGACGCGAAATGTCCTTCCTCTTATTCATCCCAGTCTCCCCGACTAATTTTCACCAGACCTCGCGGCAGGAGGTCCGGATTTCCGCAGTCGCCAAACCGACATTCAACTCAAATCGAAGCCGCGACGCCCCAACCGCCGAGTATATCCAAGCCGAAGTAAACGTTTGCTCACTTTTGCTGTCGCATGCACCGCGCCGTGCGACCACTCCAGCCCGCCCACAGTATCGGCGACCTTGTGCTGGATAATCAATACAATATACTATCGCCGTTCGCCGCTCAGTTTTTCTCGAAGGAGAACCGCATGCTATCGCGATCGATCATCATTGGAATTCTCTTCCTCGCGTTGTTCCCCGGCGCCATCCGCGCGCAACAACCATCTTCCCGCTCCATGGACGACCTAAACTGGCAGGAATTTCGTCAGCTCGTCCCCGCCAAAATCAAGACCGTCATCCTCACCGTCGGTACGCTCGAAGCCCATGGCTTCATTAACAACGGCGCCGACAACACCGTGCCAGTCGGTATCGCTCACTCCATCGCCGCCGATGTCAACGCGCTCATCGCCCCGCACATTCCGTACGGCGTCACCGATATCCTCGCGCCCTATCCCGGCAGCCTGCGCATTCCCGAGGAACCGTTCCGCGTGTACGTCCGCGCGGTGCTGGTGGGCCTGGTGAACAACGGTTTCAAGAACATCGTCATCCTCAACGGTCACGGCCCGCAAATTCCCATCCTCCAGCAACTCGCGCAGGACATCGCGCTGGAATACAAGGTCAACACGCTCGTCGTCAACTGGTGGATTCTGGCGAACGACATCACCCATCAAGTATTCGGTGAAGACGGCGGCCACGCCACCAACGACGAGACCGCCATGGTTCAGGCGATCAATCCAAAACAAGTTCACTGGGAGCTGTTTGCAGGAAACGAAATGGCGGAAGCTCTGCCGGTCCCGCCGGACGCCTGGTCGGCTGTTCCCTTTCCCGCGACCATGCTGCAATACACGCCCGGCCAGGGAATTCCGAAAGATCGCACGCAAGCCAAAGCGGATGAGTATTACGCGAAGGTCGTAGCCAAAGTGAAAGCGCTGGTGCTGGATACCCTGCACCGGTGGGAAGTCGCAGGATTTAATTAGTGGCTGGGTTCCGCGGAATTTATTTCGCGCTGGGCGCAGTCGCAACCGTCCCAGCCTGGTCCGCGGTTTGCAGATCATCGTCTAAGCCCAAGTACTCCCAACGCAGCAAAACGATCGGCACATTGCCGTTCTTCCACAAATAGTCGTCGAACGCGCGCAAGTTGAACGCATCGCCCTGCTGCAATCGCGCGTCGGCCAGAAAACGCATGATCTGGACCTTGCCAATCTGATAGCTGATCGCCTGGCCCGGCCCGACAGCGAATCCCGCAGCCTCTTCCTCCGCGGTTTTCTGGTCCATTGGCACGTAATGCGCCAGATACTCCGCGGCCTGCCCGATCGTAAATAATCCCAGCGCCAGTTTTACATCCACTTCCACGCGCAACGCGCGCAGTCGCATGAAATTGTAAATAATTTCGCGCGAGCGCGGGCTATCGTCGAACAGCCCCGCCTGCAGCATCATTTCCTCGACGTAGAATCCCAAGCCCTCGTTCGGCCCGGAATCATAGTAGTGGCGCCGAATCGGGTCGTCGTGCATCCGCGACCACGCCATCTGGAAATAATGTCCCGGCACACCCTCGTGCACCATATCCGGACGCGGATCCTTCGCCGTCGCGAGCCAGAAATATCCCAGCGTCGGCGCGGGCTCGTTCGCCCAACGCACCCCGGTCGCGTGCAGAAAATCGTCCGTCTCACCGAATCCGGAAAGCGCGTTCACGTATCCCGGCATCAACCGAATCGTATAGTGCCCCATCTCCGGCGAAACCGTCAGAATCCCCTTCTTCTCCAGAAAATCGCGAATCGCCTGCTCGTCGCGCTCGCTGGTGCGAATTTGCTCGTCAATGTTCGCAGCAATCTTCAATTCCGGCAGCCCCTGATTCCGCTGCTTTTCCAGTTGTTCGAAGGTCACGGCGCGTTCCCACTCTTGCCGGCTGATCGCTAGCAGCTGCTCCGGCGTATAAGGAATCAGCGCCACGTGGCTTAGAAAAAATTCGTAGTTCTTGCGTCCTACGGCCGCGTTTTCCGGCATCTTCTGCAACCGCTCCTGCAGCCACGCGCGATAGGCTTCCAGCGCTACAATCGCTTTTTCCGTCGCCGCCTGGAATTCTGCGGAGACATTTCCGGATTGCAACGCTCCGCGCTGCAGCATCGGCGCGACTTCGCGCTCCACCTCCAGCAGCTCTGGCCGTATTTGCTGCAGCGAATTGATCGCCAGCTGTGCGAACGGACGCACAGCGTGCAGATTCACCTCGCCATCACTCAGAATTCTCGGCATGTCCTGCATGCGCGCCACGATTTCGCGGCTTCGCGCCGCATCAAGGGGAGGAGGTTCCACCAGCGCTTCCAGCAACGCCGTGAGCGTCTGATCCAAATAAAAAGTCGGATCGCGCTCCCAGCGGCGGTTCAGGTCCAGTTCCCAACGCACACGCGCCAGCGCCGAGCCCATCAGCCGATCGTCCACTTTTTCGCTCGTCGTCCAGCCCGCGCGGTCCAACTTTTTCCACTGCGCTTCAAATTCTTCCAGCTGCTTCCGCTGCTTTGCAATCGAACCCGCCGACCAATCGCGTTCGCCAACCGGATGCTCGAGCCGCGGAATATCGTCAGTCGAAAACGGTTGATAACGCGCCCGCCAGCTCCAGAAATCCGCCCCCAACTGTTCCAACGGCCCCGATTGAGCCCGCGTTGACGGCTTGATTTCATCCGCCCGAATCAACGCGCCACAAGAAACGACAATCAGCAGCGCCAGAACGCTGCAAACCGCGCCACTCGCGAAATTTCTCTCCGCAGCGCGCACACTCCGCACCCCACGTCGCCGCACTTTAGCGCAATGAATTGTCACGAGAACCCCTTGAAGGCTTTGATCCTAACTGATCGGCGGGCGCATCTTATGCCAGTCCGAATGACTCTGAAACAGGTGCGCCGCCGCAATCACCGCGTGATCGTCGAGCGCGCGTCCGATGAATTGCATCCCGAATGGAAGTTTATCCTTACTCAACCCGCAGGGCACGCCGATCGCCGGCAATCCGCACAAGCTCGAAACTCCGTCCGGCGCGCGCCGTTCAATGGGCCCGGCGGAATCTTCCTCCGGAGGCGCGCTCAAAGGCGCTGCCGCCGACGATTCACCCGCCGTCGCCAGCACGTCGAATCGCTCGAATAGCTTTCCCACCTGCGCCTGCAAGAAAGTCCGCACGCGCTGCACTTGTAGGTAATCGCCCACGGAAAATTCCTGGCTCGCGTATCCATTGATCTTCCCGACTGGGTCAATCAGCTCCGCGCAACGCCCCGAAACAATCAGCTCCTGAAACGCCGAGGCGGATTCCATCAGAATCGTCAGCTCCGCCGCCTCTTCGTAAGGCCCGTCCGGCATCTCCACATCCGTAATCGTCGCTCCGTTTTTCTCCAGCACTTTCAGAGCCCCATCCACCGCCGATTCCAATCCCGCCTCTTGCCGATTCCACACATTCGTCAATCGGCCAATACGAATCGGCTTCGCGGCTTCTCTCGCCGTATCAGGATATGCAAAATCCGAAATGCCAGCAGGCAAGGAGTCGAAGTCCAAAGGATCATGCCCCGCAAGAACAGACAGCACCAGTCCACAATCGTCCGCCGTGCGCGCCATCGGCCCCAGCTTATCCATCGTCCACGCAATCGCCATCGCGCCATGACGGCTCACGCGCCCAAAACTCGGCCGCATCCCGGAAATTCCGCACCACGAGGTAGGACATATGATCGAGCCGCGCGTGTCCGACCCAATCGCCCAGGGCGCCATTGCCGCCGACACAATCGCGCCCGAGCCGCTCGACGATCCGCACGTCCAGTACTTCGTGTTCCACGGATTTTTGCAAGGTCCCGTCAACGACGCGTCGCCGGCGGAATATCCCAACCCGCCAGCCAGTTCAATCATTGCAGCTTTTCCGATCAGCACAGCACCCGCGCGATTCAGTTTTTCAATCACCGTCGCGTTGTAATTGAACGACTGCTTCGCCAGCGGCCGCGCGCCCCACGTAGTCGAGTACCCTTCCACCGCCACCAGATCCTTCGCTGCGTACGGTACGCCGTGCAACGGTCCGCGATAATGTCCGGCAGCAATTTCCTTCTCCGCCGCGTGCGCCTGCTGCAATGCCAGCTCTCGCGTGATCGTCGCGTAAGCATTCAATCTCGGCCCCAGCGATTCGCTGCGCGCCAGAAAACTTTCCGCCAGCTCCACGGGCGAGAGTTTTCCGCCGCGAATCCGCTCGCCGAGCTCGCGCACCGAAAGATAAAGTATGTCTTCGCTCAGCACGAATTAATTCGTCCTCTCGAGCACCGCGAACAGCCGCAGGCGGTGAATCGGCGAACGCAGCGTCGCTGAATCGCCCGTACTCCGCTCATCACTCATTCTTTTTTTCGCTGGAAAGTTTCAACACCGTCACCGGCGGGTCCCCATTCTGCAGCGCGTACGCACGGATAGGCGCGAGCATCGTTTCGTTGTAAGCCAGAATCCTGCGCAGGTGTTTCCTCTGCTCCTCGGACAATCGCTCGCCATATTTCCGAATGATGTTGGCGAGCTTCGCTTCCACGTCCCGGCTTTGCTCAGCGGTCAGCTGCGGCGCTGCGGTTTCCTGCTCGCCTGCTGCCATCGTCGGTGATATGTTGTCCCGGTCGCGCCGCTCGGCCACTAATCCCGTCGGCGAAACCGAAAGTGAGAGCGCCCCAACCGCAGCCACCGCGGCATCGAGCCCGAATTCTCGGCGCGAGATGCGCGAGGATTTCGTCGCGGCGGAGTTCGCATCCTTTATAAGTGCGTTCGGCTCGCTAGACTTAGAGGATGATGTCGACACGGAGGTATAGTCTTGTATATATTATCCACGCGTCAAGCGATTTCGTTCGCTCAGAGTATCTCTACCAGCAAGCTTCTTGTCTCCATGTACTTGCTAAGTGTCTCTCGCAGTAGCGCGCCAAGTGCCTCTGCGCTGGCTGCACGACCAGAATCACAAGGATATTAATGACTACAAACGCTCCCGTCACTACCCCCGCCGTCCCTCCACCAGACCCAACCTTCGCGCGCGGTCTAGGCCTGTTCGATTCCGTAATGGTAGTCGTCGGCGTAATGATCGGCTCAGGAATTTTCATCGTCTCTGCCGACATGTCGCGCCAAATCGGCAGCGCCGGATGGCTTCTGGTCGCCTGGCTCTTCGCGGGCGTGCTCACCATCGCCGGAGCGCTGTCCTACGGTGAGCTCGCCGCCATGATGCCGCGCGCCGGCGGCATGTACATTTATTTGCGCGAAGCATTCTCACCGCTCTGGGGATTTCTCTACGGCTGGACGCTCTGCACCGTCATCCAGACAGGCACCATCGCCGCAGTCGCCATCGCCTTCGCGCGTTTTTCCGGCGTTCTCTTTCCATCCGTTTCGGAATCTCATTACTTGATCGCGCCCATCCACGTTTCCAGCGGGTATGCGTTCTCGCTTTCGTCCGCACAGCTCGTCGCTATCGGAGTCATTGCAGTTCTCACTTGGACGAACAGCCGCGGCCTGCAATACGGCAAAGTCGTGCAAAATGTTTTTACCGTCGGCAAGACGATCGCCCTGCTGATCCTGATCGCGCTAGGACTCACTCTCGGTTGGAACGCCGCCGCCGTTCACGAAAATTTCGCTAACGCCTGGACCGCTCGCGGCGTCTCGCCGCTGACCGCCGGACTCAGCGCCACCACCGCCTTCGGCCTGTTCGTGGCTATCTGCGTCGCGCAGACCGGCTCCCTGTTCTCTGCTGATTCCTGGCACGACATTACTTTCACCGCTGGAGAAGTGAAAAATCCCCGCCGCAATCTCCCGCTCTCGCTGGCCATCGGCACCAGCATCGTGATCACGCTGTATCTGTTAGCCAACGTCGCCTACCTCGTCACCCTTCCGCTCGAAGCGATCCAGCACGCGCCCTCGGATCGCGTCGCCACCGCCATGTTGCAAACAATTTTCCCCACGCTGGGAGCTGCGCTGATGGCCGCCGCCATCATGGTTTCCACGGTTGGCACCGTGAACGCGCTGACTCTCGCCGGAGCGCGCACCTACTACGCTATGGCGCGCGACGGTTTATTTTTTCAATCCGCTGGTTCCTTGAACTCCGCGCGCGTGCCGGCATGGGCACTGCTCATTCAAGGCCTGTGGGCCGCGTTCCTGGTTCTTCCGCGCACCTACAATCCCGCCACGCAAGCGTACGGCAATCTCTACAGCGATCTGCTCGATTACATTATTTCCGCCGCGCTGATTTTTTACATTCTCACCATCGCCGGCGTCTTTCGCCTGCGCATCAAGAAACCCAATGCCGATCGGCCCTATCGTGCCTTCGGCTATCCTTGGCTCACCGGGCTCTATATCATCGGCGCGGCGGCGATCCTGATCGTGCTATTCACCTATCGCCCCGCCACCACCTGGCCGGGCCTCATAATCGTAATCCTCGGCGTTCCGGTCTATTTTCTGATAGCGCGCTCTGCCCAAGACCGTAAAATGCCCGACCAGGAGCTGCCGCAGTAGCCCACTCGGTCAGCGCGCGATCGAGCGGCGCGCGGCCGCAGTTCATCGGAATCGCCGAACAAATTCGTGGAGGGGTAATCTCGTGCAATTCGCTCGCATGATTTCTGCAGTGGACGCGCACGCTTGCGGCGAACCTGGCCGCGTAATCGTAGGCGGCGTGCTGGACGTCCCCGGCGCCACCATGTTCGAAAAAATGAAATATCTCGAAACGCGCGCGGACGATCTCCGCAAATTAATGCTGCGCGAACCGCGCGGCTATCCTGCTTCCAATTGCAATCTCATCCTGCCATCCACAAATCCCGAGGCCGCGGCTGGATTCGTGATCATGGAGCAAACCGAATATCCGCCTATGTCCGGCACCAACACAATTTGCGTCGTCACCGTCCTGCTCGAGACCGGGATGATTCCCATCCGCGAGCGCATCATGAAGCTCAAGCTCGATACCCCCGCCGGCCTCATCGAGGTCGAAGCGGAAATCGACAATCAAAAAGTGAAGCGCGTCACATTGCAAAATGTTCCGGCATTCGCCGTGCACCTCGATGCCTCGGTCGAAGTTCCCAGCCTCGGCACTATAAAAGTCGACGTCGCCTACGGCGGAATGTTCTACGTCATCGCCGACGCCGCGCCTCTGGGCTTTCACCTCACTCCCGACGAAGCGCGCGACATCGTCCGCGTCGGCGAAATGATTAAAGCCGCGGCGAGCGAACAGCTGCCCGCAGTCCATCCCGAAAATTCCGCTATCGCGGGCATCACTATCGCCCAACTTTCCGCACCCGCGGACCATCCGCGCTCCGATCGCAAGAACACCGTGATCGTTTCCACCGGCAAGCTCGATTGGAACCGCCCCTCCTCCTGGACCGGCGCGCTCGATCGTTCGCCCTGCGGCACCGGAACCTGCGCAAAAATGGCCGTGCTCCACGCCAAAGGCCAGTTGCCGCTGCATCGGGATTTTGTGCACGAAGGAATCCTCGGCACCACCTTCACTGGCCGCCTGATCGCGCAAACGCGCGTCGGCCCGCACCCCGCCGTAGTTCCGACCATAAGCGGAAGCGCATGGATCACCGGAATCACGCAATACGTCCTCGACTCCGACGATCCCTTTCCCAGCGGCTACAAGGTAGGAGACATTTGGGGCGGCGCTGAATAAATCAGCACCGCCACGAAGATAGCGAACGCTGTCAACGGCCGCGCGCCGGTTCCTCGCGATCCTCGTGCAGTTCAAAACCGCTCGGCGGCTTCACCCCTAACAAATACTCTACAAAATAGTCCCACCGCCGCCGCACCAAATAAGGATTGCCACCCTCCCCGTGATACATATTCGGCACCAGCAGCATATCGAAATTCTTATTAGCCTTCATCAATGCATCCACGAAGCGCATGCTCTCCACCGGATGCACGTTGTCATCAATATCGCCATGCACGATCAGCAGATGCCCTTGCAGCTTCCCCGCCATCGTCACATTGGATTGCGCGATGTAATCCTCCAGCACCGGATATCCCTGATACAACTCGTTCCACCACGCTTTGTCCAGCCGCGCGTCGTGATCGCCAGAAATCGTCACGCCCACTTTGTAGAATTCAGGAAATACCAGCATCGCATGCGCCGCACCATAACCGCCGGCCGAAGTTCCCCATATCCCCACCCGCTCGACATCCATATACGGATAGCGCGCCGCCATCTGCTTGATCATCGCCACGTGATCTTCAAACGATCCGCCCAAATTTCTGTACGAATATTCATGAAACGCGCGTGAGCGCCCCGTGGTCCCGCGCCCATCCACCATCACCACCACAAACCCCAATTCCGCAACGGATTGCAAGCCGATCCGGTTCGCCTGCCCGAACGATTTCGGAACAAAAAATCCCTGCGGCCCCGTGTAAACCTGCTCGACGATCGGATATTTCTTCGTAGGATCGAAATTGGAAGGCCGCCAGATCAAACCATACAAATCGGTTGACCCGTCCGCCGCCTTGCCTTGAAAAGTTTCGGGATATTTCCAGCCCGTCTTCAGCAGCTCGGCAGCGTCGGACTCTTCCAGCACACGCACTTCCGATCCATCTTTGGTCCTGCGCAGTACGGCTTTCCCCGGCAGATCCGCGCGCGAATAGCTGTCCACGAAGAACGCTCCATCAGGAGACAAGCTCGCCGTGTGATTCGCATTTTCTGGCGTCAACAGCGTCAGCCCCTTGCCGTCAAATCCCACGCTATAAATATGCGTCAAATAGGGGTCTTCGTCCTTCTCGCGTCCGCAGCCCAGAAAATAAACTCGCCGCGCCTTTTCATCCACGGAGAGTATCTGCCGCACCACCCACGGACCCTGCGTCAGCTGATTGATCAATTGCCCGGTCTTTTCGCTGTACAGATACAAATGATTCCAGCCGTCGCGTTCCGAAGACCACACGATCTCGCCACTATCGTGCGCAAATCGAGAAAAAGTCTCGCCCGGATCCACGTAGCGCTCCGATGGTTCGCGGATCAACATGCGTTGCACGCCTGTGGCGGGATCCACCTGCCTCAGCTCGATCGCTTTTTCTCCGCGCTCGCTGTAATCGTAATAAATACTCTTGCTGTCCGGGTACCACTCGAAACCCGGCCCGCCCTGAAAGCGTATTTCCAAAGGCGCGGTCTTTATCTCCGTTCGTTTCCCGGACGGAACATCAAAAATGATCGGATCAGCCGTCGGCAGCGATTCTCCCGGCAATGGATACACGACGTCGTACGCTTTAGGCCGCAGTTGATTCGGCGGCACGAATTGCAGCGTCGTGAAGTGGCCCGCATTTCGCGAATCCAGCCGGTAAGTAACCAGCTTCGATGAATCCGGCGCCCAGAAAACCGCCGGACGCTGTTTCACGTCGTCCGTTCCCTGCGCCACCATCGGTCGCAGCGAAGGTATCGGCGTCGCGTAATCCCATCCCGGCTCGCCGTCTCTGGTCAGTTGTTGCACGGCCCCTGTCGAAACGTCGCGCAAGTAAAGATTGTGATCCTTCACATAGGCGGCCCAAGCATTGTTGGGAGAAAATTCCTCATAGGGCCCCGCCTGCGCATCGCTGGACTTCTTGCACTCGTATTTCTCCAGGCCGCACGTCCAAGCCGCGCCTTCCAGTTGAAAATTAATGGACTGCCCGTCCTTCGCGAAATCGAAGCTATCAAACGGAAGTTGCGTCGCTGAAAATTCCCTCTTTGCCGCGCGCGACAAAGACACCGCGAGCTTCACCTGATCGAACGCCGGTGCGCTGGTATTCTGCGCCGAGTCCACCAGGAGAAATTCCGTTCCGCTCGGCCCAACCTTCCTGTACCAGAACCGACTGGTCTTCTCGACCCAGTGCGGCATCACGTCCGCCACGAAAATCTGATGCCGCGCATTTCCGGGAAGAAATTTCTCGGCGCGCTGATAGTCCGCAAGTGTGCCTTGCGCGCGAACCAGCGCCGGAGAAAAAATGAATAACATCACCGCCAGGATGCACTTCCCAGTGTCGCGCTTCATTCTTTGTCCCTCCACCGAACAGCATTCACGCATAACCTTGCTTCGTTAGCATTCAAGGCGACTTTTCAAGTCGTCGCCCGCTTGCGCCCGTTCCACGAACGAATCGCCCCCGGAACTCTGACCAGGCTTTGCCGCGATAGACCCCAAGGATTTCGGGAAGGGGGGCCGGGGAAGCCCCGCCCTTCCCTACATCCTCCTTGCTGGCAACCGGAGCTATCGGGGTGACGACGGCTCCTGCGCCACGGCGCAAGATACTGAGACCCGGCTTCAGCCGGAAATTGGTGCTACGCCGCTCGTTGCAACCGGGCGCCCTGCGAAAAAAAAAGAACGCGCCGCGATGATTCAGCCTAAGCAAGCGCCACATCCGCATCTTCCCGTAACCTGCGGAAAGCACATGGGAAAACGCAACATAGGACGCCGACCGGCGCGCTCACGGTAAACGTTTTCAGCCTGGCTCATGTTTTCAGTTGCCTAACTTCGGCACGATGTATATTATATGCAGGCGGCTCAGTCAATGCCCATTTCCCTACATCCCGGTTCTACTGCACTTACGCCGCTCCATTCCATTTTCCGGATGCCATCGACGTCCTCCCGGTCCCTATCCAGCTGCGTCCCCGCGTCGTACGCAGCGGCGTTTTTGCAATTTCGCTCGCAAATCTCCGGCTTGAAACGCAATAATGCACGTTTGATACATGTTTGCCGAGTGAGGATCGGATAGTCTGCTCATGAGTCTCACCAAACCACGTGTTGAAAATACCCCTGCGAACATGTTCGACGCCGTCGAACGCATCCACATCGTTGATTCCCACACGGGTGGCGAGCCCACCAGAATTATTGTCAGCGGCGGTCCCGACCTCGGCCGCGGCTCCGTAGCCGAGCAACTCGAACGCTTTCGTCTGGACCACGATTATCTCCGCAGCGCGTTGGCCAACGAACCGCGCGGCTCCGAAGTAGTTGTCGGCGGAATACTCTGCAAGCCTTCCGATCCCTCCAGCGCCGCCGGCGTAATCTTCTTCAACAACGTCGGATATCTCGGCATGTGTGTGCACGGCACAATCGGATTGGTCACCACGTTGGCGTACTTGGGGAAAATCAGTTACGGCGATCATCGCATCGAAACGCCGGTCGGCACAGTCACCGCCACGTTTCACGAAACGGGCGAAGTCACAGTCGTAAACGTCGCCAGTACGCGAACGACCGCAAAAGTTACAGTCCAGGTGCCCGGCTACGGCGCGGTCACGGGCGACGTCGCGTGGGGCGGCAATTGGTTCTTCCTGGTGGACAACACTCCGGTGGAACTCAACACCGCGAACATTGAAAAGCTGACCGAATTTGCCTGGGCCATTCGCCAGGCTTTGGCCAACAGCGGAATCAAGGGCACGGACGGCAAAGAGATCGATCACGTTGAACTGTTTCGCCCATCGCGCAAGCCAGGAATTCAAAGCCAGAATTTCGTTCTCTGCCCTGGAAAAGCCTACGACCGTTCGCCCTGCGGCACCGGCACCAGCGCCAAGCTCGCCTGCCTCTACGCCGATGGAAAATTGAAGCCCGGCGAAGTGTGGCGCCAGGAAAGTATCGTAGGCAGCGTTTTTGAAGGACAAGTTCGCCTTGCTGCAGACGGCCAGATACTACCCATTATCAAAGGTTCCGCATTCATTACGTCGGAGGCGGATGTGATTCTCGATCCGCGCGATCCCTTTCGTAATGGCATTTACCCGTGAACAAGTCGGCCGAAGTTGTGATTGTCGGCGCCGGCATCGTGGGCGCCGCATGCGCTTCGGAGCTCGCCGCCGAGGGCTTGCGTGTTCTGGTGGTGGACGAAGGTTTCCCCAGTAGCGGCTCGACCGGCGCAGCCATGGGCCACATCGTAGTGATGGATGATTCCGAAGCTCAGTTCGCCATCACGCGTTATTCTCAAATTCTTTGGGACGATATGCGCGAGCAACTCCCACCTGCCGTCGAATTCGACCCGTGTGGCACGCTGTGGGTTGCCACAGATGAAGAAGAAATGGCCGAAGTCCGTCGAAAATTTGATTATTACCGCGAACGCGGCGTAAACGCTGAAATTCTCGATTCGCGACAGGTTCGTGATGCGGAGCCCCACCTGCGCGCGCCGCTCGCAGGTGGACTTCGCGTGCCGGGCGATTCAGTCGTCTACCCGCCCTGTGCCACGGGATTTTTGCTCCAGAAAGCTCGTGATCTTGGCGCTCGCGTCATCCACGGCCAGCGAGTCGCCGCAATCGGAAAAGGCGTCGCGCGTCTCGCGGACGGTACGGAATTCGCAGCAGGTTTCATCATCAACGCCGCCGGCCAGTCCGCCCCAAGACTCAGCTCGGGAATCAACATCAAGCCACGCAAAGGCCACCTGGTAATCACCGATCGCTATCCGAGTTTTCTCCATCACCAGGTCGTCGAACTTGGCTATTTGAAAAGCGCGCACTCGCTCACCGCTGATTCCGTGGCCTTCAACGTACAACCTCGAAAAACAGGCCAGATATTAATTGGCTCCTCGCGTCAATACGGCACGGAAAATTCCGCTGTGGAAGAATCAATCCTCGCGCGCATGTTGCAACGCGCTTTCGAATATATGCCGGACCTGAATTTACTTTCGGCGATCCGCGTGTGGACCGGTTTCCGTCCAGCCACTCCCGACAAGCTCCCGCTGATCGGCCCGTCGCCGGAAGATCCATCTGTGCTGGTCGCCGCCGGTCACGAAGGCCTGGGCATCACCACCTCCCTTGCCACAGCGAAACTAATTTGCTCGCAAATTCTCGGCCAACGCCCCGCAATTCCCATTCAGCCTTATTTGCCTTCGCGGCAAATGGCTGCGGAGGCGCATGTCTGAATCCGTTTCCGTTCGCGTAAATGGAAAGCCCGTGACCGTTCGCGCAGGCGCAACTGTCGCCGTCGCGGTTCTCGCTTCCGGCGCAACTTGCCGCACTTCGGTGACTGGCCATCCGCGCTCGCCTCTCTGCGGCATGGGCACCTGCTTCGAATGCCGCGTCGCAATTAACGGAGAACCGCAACGCCGCAGTTGTCAGGTGCTTTGCGAAGCGAATATGGAAATAGAAGCAAATGGATAGCGTCAAACATCTCCGATTTGATGTCGCCGTAGTTGGTGCAGGCCCCGCCGGAATTGCTGCGGCGCTTGCGGCCGCTGATTCCGGTAAGGCCGTCGGACTAATTGACGACAACCCCGCCGCCGGCGGACAGATTTGGCGCGGCGCTCAAAACGCTCCCAGGCACTCCGCATCGTCTCCCTGGTTTCAACGCCTGAATCAATCCGCAGTGCAAATCGTTCGCGGCACAAAAGTCTTTCACGCTGCCAAGGGCGAGCTAGCGGCCGAGTCCGATGATGCCGCCGTTCAGATCAACTACGGAAAGCTGATTCTCGCGACGGGCGCTCGTGAACTCTTCCTGCCATTCCCCGGTTGGACTTTGCCCAACGTCGTGGGCGCAGGCGGATTGCAAGCCTTGCTAAAATCCGGGCTCGATATCGCCGGAAAAAGAGTCGTCATCGCCGGAACTGGTCCGTTGCTTCTCGCAGTCGCTGCATACGCGCGCAAATGCGGCGCCAAAGTGGTTGGCATTTGCGAGCAAACCACTCGGCCACGCATGGTGAGCTTCGGCATGAAGATGCTCCTGGTCCCCGGCAAGGCTCCCGAGACGCTGCGCTTCGCCTACGATCTTCGCGGCATCCCGCACTGGACCGATTGCTGGCCCGTCGCCGCTTTCGGAAATCGGCGCGTGGAGAGCGTCCGCATTTCGCGCCAAGGTCAGGCCAGCGAAATTGAATGCGATTATCTGGCGTGCGGTTTTCATCTGATACCCAACGTCGAACTGCCGCGTATGTCTGGCTGCCGTCTGCAACAGGGTTTCGTAGAAGTGGATGAATATCAGCAGACCTCGGTCACCGGAACGTTTTGCGCTGGCGAACCGACAGGAATAGGCGGCCTCGAGCTCGCGCTCGTCGAAGGCGAAATCGCCGGATACGCCGCGACCAATTGGGAAGATCGCGCCAAGCATCTATTCGCGAAGCGCGCCCGCTATCAAAAAGTCGTGCGCATTCTAAAAGACGCATTCCCATTGCGCCCCGAGCTGAAGAATCTCGCGCGACCGGACACCCTCGTATGCCGCTGCGAAGACGTCCCGCACGAACGACTGTGCGAACACAGTTCCTGGCGTGCTGCGAAATTGCACGCCCGTTGCGGCATGGGCCCCTGTCAGGGGCGCGTTTGCGCGCCCGCCGCTGAATTTCTTTTTGGTTGGCAAATAGACTCCGCCCGCCCGCCGGTTTTTCCGGTGCGTTGTTCAAGCCTGGCGGCGATTGCATCGCATTCTGCCGCACCGCGAAATTAAATGGAGGATTCCGATGAAGTGGAAAGGCGTAATGCCCGCAATCACCACATGTTTCGATCAAAATGGAAAAGTTGACCATGCATTCATGGCCCATCACTGCCGCTGGCTCGTCGAAAATGGCTGCACCGGCGTAGTCGCGCTCGGCTCGCTTGGCGAAGGCGCCACGCTGTCATTCGACGAAAAGGTCGCGATTCTGCGCAACTGCGTAGACGCCTTGAAAGGTCGCGCTCCCGTAGTCGCTGCCATCTCCGCGCTTTCCACCGCCGAAGCCATCGCGCAAGCAAAAGCTGCGGAATCCGCTGGCTGCGAAGGCCTCATGGTTCTCCCGCCGTATGTTTACAAAGGCGATTGGCGCGAAATGAAAGCCCACATCGCCGCCGTTCTGAAATCCACGCCCCTCTCCTGCATGCTGTACAATAACCCTGTCTCTTACGGGACCGATTTTCTTCCCCAGCAGATTCAGGAACTGGCGAGCGAGCACCAGAATTTGCATTCGGTAAAAGAATCGAGCACCGACGTGCGCAGAGTCAGCGCGATCCGCGCTCTCATCGGCGAGCGCCTCATTTTATTTATCGGCGTGGACGATGCCATTCTGGAAGGCATCGGAGTCGGCGCCACGGGATGGATCGCCGGCCTCGCCAACGCACTGCCGCGCGAATCGGTGGACTTATTCAACTACGGCATGGAAGGAAAATCCGCACAGGCGTTCGAACTGTATGGCTGGTTCCTGCCGCTGCTGCGCCTGGACACGGTTCCAAAGTTCATCCAGCTGATAAAATTGGTGCAGCAGGAACTTGGCATCGGCAACGCTCGCGTCCGCGCTCCGAAACTGGAGATAATTGGCGAAGAATTGGAAGCCACAAGAAAAATAATTCGTCACGCCATTCAAAACCGGCCAAAGAATGCGAGCTCAGCTCTCGCGCACGCTGCAAGGTAAAGGATCTGCAAAATGGAATTCTTGGGAACTTCAATCATCGGATTTCGCGACGGCAATGCGGGCACCGCAGGCAATGGCGCGTTCCAAGCCTACGCACCCGCCACCGGCCAGAAAATCGAGCCGTCCTTTCACTCCGCAACGGGCGAAGAAGTTGACCTCGCCGTCAAGCTCGCCGCCGAAGCCAGCGCCTTTTTCGCGCAGGTGTCCGGCAAAAAAAGAGCGGAGTTCCTGGAAACGATTGCCTCCCGCATCGAAGCGCAAGCTGAATCGCTCGTTACGCGCGCCCATCAGGAGTCCGCGCTTCCGATCGCTCGTCTGCAATCAGAAACCGGCCGCACCTGCGCTCAAATCCGCATGTTCGCCAGAGTAGTCCGCGAAGGCTCGTGGGTCACGGCGCGCATTGATCACTCCGATCCGCAACGCAAACCCGTTCCCAAGCCAGACGTCCGCTCGATGCTGCGCCCACTCGGCCCGGTCGTCGTCTTCGGCGCCAGTAATTTTCCGCTCGCGTTTTCGGTTGCCGGTGGCGACACCGCCTCCGCATTCGCCGCTGGAAATCCTGTAATCGTCAAAGCCCATCCCGCACATCCCGGCACCAGCGAACTGGTGGGCCGCATCATCCGCGATAGCGTGCGCGCCTGCGATTTGCCCGAAGGCGTTTTTTCTTTGCTCTTCGATTCTGGAATTTCCGTCGGCGCCGCGCTCGTCCAACATCCGCTGGTGAAAGCCGTGGGCTTCACTGGTTCCATTCCTGCCGGCCGTGCGCTGTTTGATTTGGCCGTTAAACGCCCCTCGCCAATTCCGTTCTACGGTGAAATGGGCAGCACCAATCCCACTTTCATTCTTCCCGGTGCGCTCGCCGCTCGTGGCGAAAAAATCGCGGCCGAACTTTACGGCTCCTTCACCCTCGGCGCTGGCCAATTCTGCACCAAGCCCGGGCTCGTTTTTCTCTCGGAAGGAGAGGCTACAGACGCACTTGTAAATGTCCTGAAAGGCAAAGTCGGGGAATCCGGGAAGTTCACGCTACTGACTTCCGGCATCAGCGCGTCCTACAATCGCGCTATTCGCAAGCGCAAGAATCACGAAGGCGTCAGCCTGCTCGCCGAGGAAAAATCTCCAGATTCACCCTCATCCTTTCAGGCAGGCGCCTCACTATTCCAGACAGATATTACATCGTTCCTCGCCAGCCCCGATCTCGCCGACGAAGTTTTTGGGCCGGAAACGTTGTTGATCAATTATTCAAAGAAAGAACAAATCCTCGAAGCCGCTCGCGGCCTGCACGGCCATCTCACCGCCACTGTTCACGGCACCGACCAGGACATCGTCGAATTTTCCGAACTCATCGCTATCCTCGAAAACAAGGTCGGGCGAATTATTTACAACGGCTATCCCACCGGCCTCGAACTCTGCGACGCCATCGTTCATGGTGGTCCTTACCCGGCCAGCACGGATTCGCGCACCACTTCCGTTGGCACCCTGGCAATCTTTCGCTTTGCCCGTCCCGTTTGCTATCAGGATTTTCCAGACGTCGCTCTGCCGGACGAATTGAAAAACGAGAATTCTCTTGGCATCTGGCGCATGGTGGACGGAGAATTGACACGCTCGCCGTCCTGATAGATGATCACGGAGAGGGCGATTTCCCGGTTCAGTTCGTAGCACGGATAAATCCTGGCCCGAAATAGCGGGCAAGAGCGGGCCATCCAATCCCCGAATTTCGGAATCGGATTACAGGGCCCTAAGATCTAGTTTCACAAGGTTACTTAACCAACTATGCCGAAACCTCAATCTAAAATCATCGCGGCCCCCACTCACGATCACGCCGCTCCCAGAAAATCGGATGCTATCCCGCGCCAATCCCTGGCCGCCGCCGTGGTGGAACGCCTGCGCGACAAGATTCTGCACGGCGAACTGCGCGAAGGCGAGCAGCTCCGCCAGGACGCCATCGCTGCCGAATTTCAGATCAGCCGCATCCCGGTCCGCGAAGCCCTCAGCCACTTGGCCGCTGAAGGACTGATCACGATCGTCGCCAATCGCGGCGCCGTCGTTTCCGCTCTCTCCCCCGACGAAATTATGCAGCTCTTTGAAACGCGCGCGGTTCTGGAATGCTACATGCTCCGCCAGGCCATCGCCAATTTCACCGAAAAGGATTTTCAAGCCGCCGAAGAAATCCTCCTGCATTTTGAGGAATCACTCGAAAATGACGCCGACGTGAAATCCTGGGGCCAGTGGAATTGGGCTTTCCACTCCGCGCTGTATGCGCCCGCAAACCGCCCCGTGATGCTCTCTTTCCTGAAGACCCTCAACAACAATTGCGACCGTTACACGCGTTTGCACCTGGTTTTCACCCGCGATTTGCACATCGCCGGCAAAGCCCACCACGAGCTCCTGGACTCGTGCCGCACCAAAGATCCCGAAGTGGCGTCTAAAGCCCTTTGGAAGCACATCACCACTGCCGGCGAATATCTAAAAGAATTCATCCAACGCCACCGCGAGCAACACGCCTGATTTTTTCCCAGCCGCACCGCCAACGCCGGTTTGGACCTTGTAGCGGCGCACCGCAGTGCGCCACGTGTGGAGCTCTCCCTCCGTTTCAATCCGCCGCGCCCCCAAGCCGGGTGATCTTCACCGCAACCGTCGCCGCAGCCACGGGAATCAAAACGTTCGACTCAGCCACTCCATCGCTAGCGAACTTCTGCACTCCCCGGTCCGCCACGAAAACCTGATAGGCACCAGCAGGCAACCCGCTAACCCGCACGCCAGTCTCATGCTTCGCGCCCGCACGATTTTCCAAACTAAATTTAAGCTCCCCCAGCCCATCCGTAAACGAAATCGCCTGCCCCTCAGCAAATCCGTCGCGATTTAGCAAAAGGTGCAACCTCTCATCTCCACGCAGCACATGAAAACGTACCCGCAAACCATCGCGCGGAATCACTTCCGTCACATTCCCATCGCGCCGCAACTCTCCCCCATAAGCATAAAGTTTGAAAATCGGATCATCCACCACCACCGTCGCCGCCGTCCGCAACGCTCCCAAAAATCCCAGGTCAATCTCGCCGTCATACCACCAAGGCCCGCGCCCCATTTCTTTGTTTCCCAGCCACGCATGTCCCCAAGGACGCGGCTCAAATCCCCCGCTCGCCCCACCATCATTATTTTTTCCCGGATACCAATAGCCGTAGTTGGTTTCCTCCGTCCCTGAATTCAGCAGTGCCCACGAACTCAAATACGAAGCGTAACCAAGCCGCGCGTAAGGAAAAGGATCCTGCGCAAAATACAATCCATAATCCAGCACCGCCCAGCCGCCCATTTGCGCCATATAACTCAACGTATAGCTCGCGTTCCCCGCTCCGCGATAATCGCTGCCCAAATCGTAATACGCCGGCTCCAGCCATCCGCGGCACGCCAGGTTCAACGCCATTTGTTCGTTCAAAAATCTCACCGCGTCCTGATATTTCACCGCGTTACGTATATCCCCCGCGGGCAGTCCCGGTGGCGCACTCTCGCCGGGCTTCATCGCGTGCGCCATCGCGTATTTCGCAAACGCGTGCGTTGATTCAAACCCGGTGGAATCGAACGGATACTCCGAAGCATAAAGATTCGGATGGCCGTTGATGAAATGCTCCGCCTTCTTTTCCCACTCCGCCCGCAACCATTCGGCCTGGTCCTTGTGCCCGTTTTCATCTAGCGCCTGAATCAAATCCGGAATTACCAGTTCGTCGTACGTTCCGGTTTCATAAGGCGACCACTTCAGAACTTCCATCGGCACCGTGAAGAACGCCTTCGCGGTGCCGAACGCGCGTTCCAGATATCCGTCCGCGCTTAGATATTTCGTCAGGTTCGGATAATCTTTCGCCACCTGGTACATGTTGTAGTAAAGCAGCACCACGTGCGGATAATCGTAGATCCTCCAGAAATGCTTTTTTCCGGTCTGGTCGTCCTTGGGGCTGTCGCGATTCACCTTCCAGTTCGGAATCCCGTAAATCGCGTAGGGATAGGGCTCCTGGTCGGTCTGCTGCAACCCGCCCCAAACGAATTTCTTTATATACAATTCCACCGCATTAATTTCCGTCTGCGAAGGGTAGTAAATATTTTCACCCGCGATGTAGGGCGCCTTCCCCAGCGCCGGATCGTCCGAAGCCACCGCATACGATTGCAGTCCGTCCAGATCGTCCGGGCTGCGCAATATTTCATGTTTCATGTCCCACTGCGAAATCAACCCGTAATACCACAGCTTCGGATCCACGTACTGTTCATGCGTCACCATGAAGGACGCGCGCTTCTTGAACAGCGTCTCCAACGGCTCGGTCACGAAAAAATCCAGCGATAAATAGCGTCCTTCCCCGTACTGCACTTGCAGCTGATTTTCTCCCAGCCGAGCAAACCGCACCCGATAGACGTGCAGATCCTTCCCGCTCTCGCCCACGTACTCGATTTTGGTCTGCTCCGGATGCTCCGCCGCAATTTTCGTGATCTTGTTGCGCGTGTGCAATGAGAACAGCGTCGTCAAATCCGTCGGCACTGTCATCCCCGGAACCACGTTCACGTCGAACAACCCCTCCTCATACAACACGTTGCGCACGCCGTCGTAGTCAGCAGCCCAGCGAAATCGAAATCCGTAGTGCGCCGAATCGCCGACCGCTCCCTTGGGTTTCAGCACCAGGTTCGTGTTCGGCAAACGCCAGTTTCCGCCTTTAGCGTGCAACTCTTCCCCGCTCGCAGCCGAATGGATGTAAGCCGCGTAGCCGCGTTCCACTCGCGTCGCATCGAAATATTCCAGCGGCGTGCCCTGCTGCGGCGTCATCACCAGATACGGCCCCTCCGCATTCGGACGCATCCAGAAAATAAAAGATCCGTTCTCCCCAATAAAATAGTGCGGAAACACGCGCTTGGTGTACGTCTCCGTCTTGTCCCACGAATAATTGGTGTTGAATTTCAGCGGCAGGCCCAGATCCCCAATCTCCAACTCATGATTAGTATTGTTCTGCAAAGAAATGCTCCACACCAATGCGTCTCCGTCCAATCGAAATTCCTCGCGCACGTGCAAATCATCGATCGGCGTCACCTTCTTCACTTCATCGTTTACTTGCCACTCATAGATCCCCGCAGACGCCCCGCTTTCGAGCTGCGCTTCCATTCGCAGCGCCGTGGTAGTCACCGGGGCAAATCTCGCATCGGAATATCGATCCGCCGCCACGGGATAACCCTTCGTCGCACTCACTTCTTTCCAGGCTTCGCCATCGCGATACAAGACGCGCCAGGATTTCGGCAGCTTAATCGGCTCATCCGGATTTTCTTCCTGCGCCCAATACACCTCGGCGGCCCACACCTTCTGCGGCGACGAAAAATCGTACTCCACCCACTCCACCGTTCCCTTTTTCCCGCGCCACACAAATTTCGGCACGCCCGTCTCGCGTGAATTTGCCGGCTCGATCTGATCCCTCAGGGCCCACACTTCCCACGGCTCCACGGAAGCTGAGGGCTTGCTCGAAGTCGCGATGGTCGGCACCAGTTCGCCCACCACATAATGGATGGTTGACTGTCCCGCCGAAGGTGTGCCTTCAATCACAGCCGCCGTTGCCCGCTTCCACTCCTTCTGCCCTGCCTGCCGGTAGCGAATCACCAGATCGCCCAAACTCCTGCCCGGAGCGATGTATTCGGTGTCGTATTTGTCGTGCACTCGCCTCACGCTCGCAATCCCGGAATCAGAGGCGCCCACCTGGAATTGCTCGTTCTTCAGAGTAGTCTGTGCACCGCAAACTCCCGGAAGGGCAGCCATTACCATCACAACCAGCGCGAGAAATCGAATGCGCACAGAACCTCCTCGGACAATCGAGCATCACAATATACTTTATACGTATGCCTGACAAGACGGCTCTCTTCGCCTGCACCTCCCGGTAGCGCGCACCACGCCACCGACACTCCCTGAATTCTTCGCGCTTTGCTTCCCCTTTCCCGCCTTTGCAAGAAATCAGCCGCGGCAAAATCCCCTGTTGACGAGTAAACGTTTCCCCGTAGATACTCGTGCCGCCCCCCCCGCCCAACGGGTCGGCTACGGCGAAAACGGAGACACTTCGATGACCATTAAGCTTCCTGCACGGCGCAATTTCCTGAAAGATGGCGTAGCGGCCGCGCTCGGCGCCGCCGCCTTCCCGTTAATCACCTCTGCGCTCGTCTCAAGCAAATCCGCGACGCCGACGGCGCCCACCACACCGCCGCAAACCTCCGCGCCCGCATCAAGCGCCCGCATCAAAATCGATTTCGATCGCCAGATCGGCAAAATTAGTCCCAACATCTACGGCAACTTCATCGAACATCTCGGCCGCTGTATCTACGGCGGAATTTATGAAGAAGGCTCACCGCTCTCCGACGCTGACGGCTTTCGCAAAGACGTTCTGGAAGCCGCGCGCGGCCTGCACATTCCGCTGTTACGCTGGCCCGGCGGAAATTTTTCTTCCGGATACAATTGGCGAGACGGCATCGGACCGAAAGATTCCCGCCCTCGCCGCTGGGACACTGCCTGGCAAGCTGAAGAATCCAACCGCTTCGGCACCGACGAATTCATTCAATACTGCCGCAAGCTCGGCTCCGAGCCTTACATCACCGTGAACATGGGCACCGGCACCATGCAAGATGCCGCCGACTGGGTGGAATATTGTAACGGCACTATGAATACCGCTTGGGCCAATCTGCGCAGAAAAAATGGCCATCCTGAACCCTACAACGTGAAATATTGGGGCCTGGGGAATGAAATTTATGGATCCTGGCAAGCCGGCCACAAAACCGCCACGACTTACGCCGACCTCGCCCTCGAATTCGCCAAGATGATGCAGTGGGTCGATCCCAGCATCAAGCTCATCGCCTGCGGCGGAAACAATGCGGACTGGGACCGCGAGGTTCTGGAACGCCTCGTGGACGTCGTGGATTATATTTCACTCCATCACTACGGCGGCAGCATGGACACGCCCAAGGAAATTCACGATGCCAGCAAGCTGGAACACGAAATTGAGGTGCTCGACGCCGTGATTACTTCCGTCGCCGGCAAGAACGAAAAAAAGGAACGGGTGAAAATCGCAGCCGATGAATGGAACATCTGGTTCCGCTCCTGGTTCAAGCGCGGCGACGATCACAAACTGGAAGAAATCTACAATCTGCGCGATGCGCTCTGGGCCGCCTCCGCGCTCAACATTTTTCATCGCCATTGCCGCACCGTGCAAATGGCGGATCTCGCGCAACTGGTAAACGTGATCGCTCCGATCATGGCCAATCCCACGGGAATCGTCCTGCAAACAACGTACTTCCCGCTGCAGCTCTACGCCCAACATTCCGGCAATGTCGCTCTGGATACTTTCGTGCGCTCCGAAACTTTCCCGGACATGCCCGACACACCCTATCTCGACGTTTCCGCGACCACGGACGACAGCGGCCAAAAGCTCACGCTCGCCGTCGTCAATCGGCATCCCGCGTCGGATATAACCGCGGAAATCGCCATCGAAGGATTCCAATTGCAGGCAACAGGTGATCTCTACGAAGTAAACGGCCCAAGCCTCGATTCCACCAACACCTTCGCTGAACCGAAAAACGTAGGCGTCAAGCGCAGCGCATTTTCCGGCGCCGGCCCGTCGTTCCATCAGACGTTCCCGGCCCACTCGCTAACGGTGCTTACGCTTCATTCCTAGCGCGCGACGCGCACGAATTGGCAGCGCAAATCAGGGAGGGGCGGCGCCACTGCTACGAATCAGGCGAGCCGTCCTCCCGCAGCACCAGCGAAAGTTTCCCCTCGTGCGTTGCGGGACTTTCCAGCGAAATCGCGGAGCAATCGCGCACCACCCAATCCGCACCCGCATGCCATAGCTCCTGCGATGGCATCGTCGTGCGCAAGGCGATGACGCGCGCTCCCGCAGCTTTGCCGGAACGCACGCCCGCCGGTGCATCCTCCACCACACCGCAATCCCGCGCCGCAAAACCCAGTACTTCCGCGCCCTTCAGATAAGGATCCGGCGCCGGTTTGCCGTTGGTCATGTCGCTCGACGTAACGAATACTTCCGGCCACGGCAATCCGCTCGTCTTTAATCGCACTTCCGCCAGCCGCCGCGTGCACGACGTCACAATCGTCCAGCGCCCGCGTGGTAAAGCGCTCAATAATTCCCGCGCTCCCGGCAGCGGCACAATTCCGTCCAGGTCCCCGATCTCGCCGTGCTCGATTTCCTTGTTCTCCGCAAGATGGTCGCCGTTCGGGAGATACTCGCGCACCGTCATGATGCTCGGCCGCCCGTGTGCCCGATGCACCACTTCCGCGGGATCAAATCCGTGCCGCAGCGCGAAGCGCGTCCACACCCGCGCCACCGCCGGAGTGGAATCGATCAGCACTCCGTCCATATCAAAAAACAGCGCAGCGCAAGAAATTCGTATCATCCGCAGCTCCGCCTGGGCGCAATGCACCTGTCAGTCGTTCTTGCGCCCACAGGTTTCAATCCAGCATACGGATGCAAAAGCGTTTCCGCAAATTCACGGTTTAGATTTCCCACGAAGGAAAAGATTGGAAGGATTCCACTCAAGCCCAGCTAATTCGCTCTTTCCGCGGTCTGCGTGCGCGCCATTTGCCTCGCGGATATCCGGATCAGCGCGGGCAACACATCTCCAAAACTCGCGCCTCCCGCCGCTCCGCCAAATTCAAAATAAAGTCTCCGGTACAGCGCGTACAACTCGTCGTAAATTCCCTGCGCCTCCTTCTGCGGATGGAAAACGAGGTGCGAAGGACAAATCTGCTTCTGCGCTTCCTCGATCGTCTGAAATGTCCCCGCCGCCAGAAATGCAAAAATCGCCGACCCCAGGCTCGTCACTTTCTTGCTTGGCACCAGGACCGGCCGCCCCAGCACGTTCGCATAAACTTGATTCAAAACTGGATTGCTTTGCGGAATCCCGCCCGCGTTGATCACGCGCTCGATCTTCGTGCCATGTTCCGCCATGCGGTCCAGAATCACGCGCGTGTGAAAAGCCGTTCCTTCGATCGCCGCGAAAAGTTCATCCTGCGCCGTATTCTGCAAATTCCAGCCCAGTGTGATTCCGCGCAGGTTCGGATTCACCAGCACCGTGCGGTCCCCGTTGTCCCAGGTCATGCGCAACAATCCCGTCTGGCCCGCGTGATATTTCTCCAGCCCTGAGCTCAATTGCGAAATCGTAGTGTTCGCGCGACGCGCGATCGCATCGAAAATATCTCCCGTAGCAGAAAGCCCGGCCTCAATCCCCGTGTAACCCGGATGCACGCTGCCCGTCACCACGCCGCAGACTCCCGGTACCAGCTGCGTCTGGCTCGAAATTCCGATAATGCAAGTGGACGTCCCCACCACGTTCGCCACATCTTTTTCCTGCGTGCCCGCGCCAATCGCATCCCAGTGCGCATCGAACGCGCCCACCGGAATCGGAATCCCCGCGCGCAATCCCAGCTTCTCCGCCCAATCCGCAGTCAACGTCCCGGCAATCTTGTCCGACGTTTCGTACTGCCCCGCAAGTTTCGCGCGCACGCCGGCCAGCAGCGGATCCAATTTCACCAGGAATTCCTCGGAAGGCAACCCGCCCAGATCCGCATGCCACAACCACTTATGCCCCATCGCGCAAATGCTGCGTTTGGCCTTGCTCGGATCTGTCACGCCGCACAAAGTCGCCGCCGCCATGTCGCAATGCTCGAACGCGCTGGCGAATTTCGCGCGCTTCCCAGGATTGTGGCGCAGCCAATGCAGCAGTTTCGCGAATCCCCACTCCGACGAATAAACGCCGCCGCACCAGCGGATCGCTTCCAAGCCCTCGCGATTCGCCAGTTCCGTGATCTCCGCGGCCTCCGCCTTCGCGCGATGGTCGCACCACAAATAATAATCATCCAACGGGACCATCCTGGCATCCACCGGCACCACCGAAGATCCGGTCGTGTCCAGCGCGATTGCTTCCACGTCCTCGCCGCGCACTCCCGCCTTTTTCAGGGCCTCGCGCGTCGCCAATGCCAGCGCGCGCATATGATCATCGTGCGATTGCGTCGCGAACTCCGGGTCCTCGCGCTTGCGATGCAATGGATATTCGGCCAGCGCGGATTCCAGCGTGCCCTGCTTGCTGTCCACGATCGAAACGCGAACACTTAATGTCCCGAAATCCACACCTGCGACGATGGCCATAAAAATCCAAGCCTCTAAAAGTTAATTTTCGTGCCAGTGCATGTCCCAGCCCATGTAACGCACCGCGGCCTCGTGCACCATTCCCGCCACCGACGAAAAATTTGCCGCCACATGATGCTCGAACCCGTTTTCGCAGATAAATCGCAGCAATTTCTGCATCTTCGGAATCTCCACCACTCCCGCGCCGCCAAAAGTTTCCAGCGGATCGTCCGTGAAATTTCCGCTGCCCACGTAACCGCGCAAATGCCCCCCGCGATCGTCGGTGGAAAACCGCGCAAACGTCATCGGCCCCGACTTCACCAGGCCGACGCAGGTCCCAAACGTATTCTCCTTCCCCACGGTGCCCGCGATGATCGCCTGATAATCCATCTTCACCGATTTCAGAAAATGTTTCGGCAAATTGCTGCAGTGAAAGCACACAGCCTTGTCCGGATGATCGCCATAATTATTGTTCCAATCCAGCAGTGCGCTGGGCGTCTGCGAAGCCAGGCGCAGCGCGTGCATGCTGAGCACGCCGCAAATGTCCACCTCGCACGCGCTGGACATTAAATCGTCGCTCATCATGCTCATCACCGTGCACGGCACCACGCCCAGGTTTTCTTCAATCGACGTCCAGCACTGGATCGCGCTGATCGTCACCTGCGTTTGCTTCATCCACTGATCAATCACCACGCCCAACTTCGCCATTTTCAGCAAAGCTTCCTTGGGCACATCATTGGTCGAAACATATTTCTCAATGGACTTCAGCTTCGCCTGCGCCGCATCCTCCGAATCCTTCATTCTCTGAATCCGCCCGATCACCTCAGACAAATCCAGCGTTTCCACCGAAATCCCCTGCGATTCCAATATTTTTTCGCTGTAGCGCACCGTATTAAAAGCCGTCGGCCGCGCACCAATGCTTCCGACGCGCAAATCCCGCAATCCCCGCACCACGCGGCAAACTCCCGCAAACCAATCCAGGTCCTTCTTGAATTCCGGCGAATCCGGCGTCACCGTGTGCGAGCTAGTCAGTGAGTAAGGAATTCCGTACTGCCGCAAATTATTGCAAGCGGACATTTTCCCGCAGAAGCTGTCCCGCCGGAAAGCGATGCTCATCTTCGCCGGTATATCCGGCGTCGCCTGCACCAGCACTGGCACACGCAAACGCGAAAGACGGAGCGTATCCGCAATCGCGCGCTCATCGCCGAAGTTCGGCAGCGTCACGATTACTCCATCCATGCGTTCGCTGTGCGCACGAAACACCTCCGCGCAGCGCTGCGCTTCCTCGTAGGTCTCAATCGCTCCGTGCCCGCTCTTCTCGGCGTCCAGCGCCACCACGGCGATGCCGGCTTGCTCCAACACCTGAATCATTTCCTTGCGTCCCGATTCCGCCAAATGTCCCGGAAAGAAACCACGATTCGCGACAATCAAGCCCAGTGTGATCTTCTTGGACGTCATTCATCCCCTCGAGAAAAATTCAGATACCGCAGTGCCCGTCAACGCCACCGTAGGACACACGCGCATTCTCATCGGATCAGCGATTCTTTTGCATGATCCCTGGCGTGCGGCTCAAATCGCAGTGTTCATTTGCTTCACTCACCGACGGGTTCGGCGACTTTGGATTTTCGCCGCCGCGCGGTTTTCGGAGCCAAGGCAGTGGAATCACGTAGGACCAGGCTGGTGCGCAGCATGTAGTCGCTTCCCGTCGGCGAAGGTGTTTTTCTCCGCACCTCCGCCAGAAGCGCGTTGAATGCCAGTCGCGCAATTTCTGTTTGCGACATTTTCACAGTAGTCAAAGGCGGTATCACGAACTGCGCCAGGCGGATGTCGTCAAACCCCACGACAGATAGTTCTTTCGGAACATGTACTCCCTGCGCGTAACTTTCGCGCATCACTCCCAGCGCCGTCATGTCGTTCGAACAAATCACCGCCGTGGGAATCTCGGCCACACGAAAAAGCTTTTGCATCGCTTCGATGCCGCCTTCCATCGTGTGATTTCCTTCCACCAGATGCTGCGGATTCACAGCCAGTCCGATCTCGTCCATCGCCTGCATAAACGCATGTTGCCGTGCCACGGCTGTCTTCAGCGTCAACGGGCCGGAAACAAACGCAATTTTTTCGTGACGCAACGCTGCCAAATGCTGCACCGCCTGCCGCAGCCCGTTCAAATAATCAATCTTGATCGTGCTGATCCGCGGCAGCGGCGGTCCCACGTCAATAAACACCAGCGGCACGTTGCGCGACTTCAAATCGTCGAATAGCGCTTCTTCCATCCCGAACGTAACGACCGCCACGCCTTCCACTCGGCGCTCGATCATTCGCCGCACCGATAGCGCCATCCGCCCGGGATCGTGCACCGTGGAAGTCGTAAGAATCTCGTAATTGTTCTGAACCGCGATGTCTTCGAATCCCTGTACGATTTCAGGAAAGAACGGATTGGTGATTTCCGAAACGATCAATCCGAAAATCCGGCTGCGTCCGGACACCAGCGCGCGCGCCTGCGTATTGGGGTAATATCCCAGCTCCTCGATCACTTTCCACACGCGCCGCGAAAGCTGTGGCGTCACCGTGGGCACACCATTGATGGTGCGCGACACCGTCGCAATCGATACCTTCGCCATCTTCGCAACTTCGTGGATACTCACTTCCTATCTCCCATAACGCGTGCCACGTACTATCCACTCCCATCGCGTTTCCGTCAACGTCTGCATCGACAACATCACGCTTGCGAGCAGATCCTACCAATGGCAAACGCGTGTCTGCGGCAAACCTACCCTTCCGTATCCTCACTATGCGTGCTCGTCTTCCAATAAACCGCGTATCGTTCCCCAAATATCTGATTCAGGGGAACCAACATCGTCGCATTCTTCTGGCCCACAGTCTGAAATGTCAGCGACTGCCCCTTCACCGGCTCCAGCCATGCCGCCGCATGAATCTCTGCCGCCGATTTCGCGAAAATGCTCGCGTTCCCCTTCGCCTCGGCATGCGGAGGAGATAATTGCGTCGGTCCATGATCCGGATCATATTGCATGGCTTCGGTCAGCCCCTGGGCTCCGAGACGCCCCGCCAACACGATCGGCCCATAGAGCGCCGCCACCTGGGTCGCATCACCCAACAACGGCTCCGAATGCAACCGCATCGGCAATTTCAATTCCAGTCGGTCCCCATCCGACCACTCTCGCGTGATCCGGAGATAGCTTCCCGGGCTCGAGAAAGCCTGCAGCGCCTTTCCATTCAGTTCCACGGTGCCGCCGTCCACCGCCCAACTCGGAATTCGTATATGGATGCCGGCCTGCACAGGCTTTTCCGCTTTCACCGCAATGCTGGTGCCTTCCTGTTCGGGAAATTTCGTCGTCTGGCGAATCGTCAGCCCCTTCTCCGGCCAGCGCACCTCGGAAGCGATAAAAAGATTCACGAAAACGTCGTGCTCGTTATGCGAATAAATCGAATCGGTGAATTTCGAAAACTCTTCCACGCCGGTTCCCGTGCAGCACCAGAACGAATTGAACTGCGAATTAAAAAATTTCCAGTAGCCCGTTTGCAGCGGGAAATAATACATTTTCATTCCGTTGTCCGGATTCTGCGTCCCCAGCCGCGAATTGAAAAGCGTTCGCTCGTAGTAATCCATGTACCGCGGATCCGCGGTCCACTGATGCACATGCCGTGTCAGCTTCAGCATGTTGTATCCGCAGCAGCATTCCTCCGACCACAAGCTCAGCGCATTCGACAAATTTCCCGCGTCCGTGTCCCATCCTTCGCCGTTGCTGGTTCCGCCCGTCACGTACGCGCGCTCTTGCGTCACTTCTTCCCAAAAATACTTAGACACCTCGTGGTAGTAAGGATCGCCGGTCAGCTCATATCGCCGCGCTGCGCCGATCACCTTCGGAATATTCGTATTCGTGTGCAGCCCTTTCAGCTCATCCCGGTGCGCCGCCAGAGGACCGAAGTAATCCGGTTGCTCGAATCGCGTCGCAGTCCGAAAATATTGCCACTTCCCCGTAATCGCGCTCAGGTTATACAGCGCCTCGTTGGTTCCGCCATACTCGGTCTTCAAAATCCTCTGCATGTGATCGTCACTGATGCCGTTCGTCCAGTGCCCCATCCACCGCGCCATTCCCTCAGCCACCGCCAGAGCTAGTTCCGACTGGCAGTACGTGTACATGTCCAAATTTCCCGCCAGGATCTTGTGCAGCGTATAAAAAGGCGCCCACACCCCTTTTCCATCGCTCAGCCGGTCAAAAAAGCTCTCCGGAAACGCGCTCAGATAGCCGTTGCCCTTCGCGTCCTGGCACTTCGCCAGCTCCGCCACCACCGCCTCGCCCTTGGTTTTCAATTCCACATCGCCCGTGCTCGCATACCCCAGCGCGCACGCCGAAAGAAAATGTCCCGTGAAATGTCCGCGCAGTTCGCAATCCGGAGCTTCCCATCCGCCCAAAGGCTCCGCAGAACTCGCCAGCCCCGCGTTTACACGAAAATTGTGCACGAGGCGATCAACGGGAAGAGAATGCAGGTACTGCAGATTCATTTTCGTGGCATCCAGAAATGGCCCGTCGAGCAAACGCACTTGCTCCATGGGAAATGGCGCAGCCAGCAGCGTCACCCGGCCTTCGGGACCATGTGGCCGCCCGCCCTGCAACAACAAATCCCCGAACGCAGCGCTCCCCGCGAACGCTCCCGCCGTTTTCGGAAGACACGCCAACGCCGCCGACGACATCACCCCGGAAACGAACCGCCGCCGGGAAACGCCCTTGGGAAACTTCACATTGCCCTCCCGAACTTTACCGCCACCTGCCAATTCACACCTCAACGCCATTCTCGAGGAAGCGTTTACTCAAGTTGCTGCGATTCGCCTTCGACCCTGACAGCGATTGCCTGACTCATTTCCATTCGGATCGTGTGGAGGTCAGCTGCATAGCGACCCTCTACGGAATATATCTGATTGCAAATTTTATGCAAGGATTTTACAAATCCCCAAAAGACCATAACCAACTGCAAATAAAGATGTTAGAAGCAATCCAGCACCGTGTACCGCCGCGCCAGCCTCCGAGCATCCTACGAATCCTAAAATCATGTTACTTCCAAAAATGGGAAACAACCCGCTACCTCGCCTTGATTCTAACCATCACAACCCCGTGGCTCGGCACAAACGCGCTGAACGCTCCGCTCACCGTTCCCAAGTCCCGCTTCAACCAAAGATCGTGCACCGCCGCCTCTCCATCGATGCCAAGCTGCGAGAGTTTCACCGTCATCTGCTCGGTGCTCCGCTGGCGATTAAATAATCCGACCGCCTTGCTTCCATCCGCCAGCGGCTTCATCCAGATCTCAAACGGTCCTTCCTGCGCGATGCGAGAGCCCTGCTTGCCGAGTGCGTCTTGATCCACGGCGATCACTTCGCGATTCGTCAAGAGCTCCACTGTGAAAGGCGTCATCCTCGTCAAATCGTTGCCCGCAATCAACGGCGCCGCCAGAATCGCCCACAGGCTCATGTGCGTGCGGTATTCATCCTCATTCATTCCGCCGTTGCCCACTTCCAACATGTCCGGGTCGTTCCAATGTCCGGGGCCTGCAAATTTTTCCAAGCCATTCTGGCTGAAGCCGATGTCCGCCATTACGCGATATTGGTCGCTGATGTCACCCGTGGTGCGCCACAAATTTCCCCCGACCGACGGTCCCCATTCCCACACTTTGTTCCATCCGTATTCGCACAGGCTCAGCACGATGGGGCGTCCCGTCTTCTTCAGCGCGTCGTGCATCTTCGTGTAGGCGGCAATCATCTCTTCGCGCGTGCCGCTGGATTGGCACCAATCGTATTTCAAGTAATCGATTCCCCACTTCGCATAGCTCTGCGCGTCCTGCTCCTCGTGCCCCAGGCTGCCCTCATAGCCAGCGCAAGTTTTCGCCGCTGGCGATGAATAAATTCCGATTTTCAAACCCTTGCTGTGTACGTATTCAGCCAGCGCCTTCATGTCCGGAAATTTTTGGTTGGGCTGGATGAATCCCTGCGCGTCGCGGCTCGCTTCCCAGGTGTCGTCAATGTTGATGTAGACGTATCCCGCATCCTTCATTCCGCTCGACACCAGCGCATCCGCCGCAGCACGGACCCCGCGGTCATCCACCCGCTCCGCGAAATGATTCCAGCTGTTCCATCCCATCGGCGGAGTCGGCGCCGCGCTTTGTTCCTGTGCCCCGCTTGGTTTTGCAGCCAGCACGCACAGCACCCCGGCCAGCAGCCAAACAAGCCTATTGATTTTCACGGTAGTGATTTCCTCCAGACCGACGCGGAGAGCGACACTGCAGGTAACCCAGTATCAGCAACGGTTAGCACTCGAGCCAAAAAACCGAAGCGCTCGCCGGATGCCAGAGCTGGCATCCAGCGAACGCGATGGAGGGTGGACCTGGCCGCAACAAACTAGAACAACAGATTCAACCGGAACTCGATTTCGCGCGCTCCGTCGTTCGCAGGGCTGTTGGCGAAGAAAACCGGGCCAGCGGTGCCAAAGCCAAACTGGTTGACGTTTACACCCGGCGTCGGCCCAAAGTTCGGGTGATTGAACGCGTTCAGCAATTCTGTTTGGAACGTAAGGTGAAAACGCTCCGTCAGCGGCAGCGACTTGCTGATCGCGATATCCTGGTTGAAGTAACGTGGGCCATACAACCAAGGATTCAATGCGAATGTACCCGGATTGGTGTTCGGCGTGATGAACGCTGTGTTAGCGCCGCCACCCGCGCCGCCGTTAGCGAGAAACTTCGGATTGATGAGGTCTACGAATGTTTGCCCGGGCTGGTGGTACACTCCGACGGAACTCTGCAATTGCGATTGCGTCACGCCGTTGAGCACCACGCCGCTGTCACCGAAGTCGTTATAGGTGGAGGAGAGGTTCCCGCTGATTGACTGTACCCCCAGCACCTGGAACGGCTCGCCACTCTGGAGCGTGATGATCGTGCCTACCGACCATCCTCCCACAACCTTATCTGTCCACCCGGCTTGATTCAGGAAATGCTTGCCTGAACCGAACGGCAGGTCGTACGTGCCGTTCGCATGGAAGGAATTTCGGATGTCGAACGGAAGTGGTCCGTAGCTCTGTCGTAGGTTGCGCAGCGAGAACTGGTTGAAGACCCCCGTCCAGGAATTCTGCGTATTGATTCCCAGCGTATGGCTCCAAGTATAGTTCACATCGAATTGCATCCCGTGCCACGACTTCTGCCGGAAGTCGAGCTGCAGGCCATTGTAATTCGAGTAGCCCGCGGCGGTTGTCAATCCCACGTCTTGTCCAGAGTTCAGTGGGTTCATCTGGAAGTAGTTGATCGGCTGCGTTCCGCCGGCACCCGTATAACCTCCGTTCGCGGCGCAGGGAGCGAAAGTTGTCACGATGTTGCAGAAGTACGTCGGGCTCCCGCCTGGTCCGCCGGCCATCGCAGTGGCGAGACCGCCAGCTGCTCCGGCTTGCAACATTGAAATGAATGTGGAGTTCCCATATGCCTGCGCTGCCGGCACACCGGTGAATGCCGCGTCAAAGATTGGCGTTGCGGCTTGCCCAGCTAATCCATTATTCGCAAAGGAATTGGGATTTCCGTTCGCGGTATTGATCGCCAAATTCTTCTGCGCCTGCTGGAACTGTGGCAGGAATCCGGGGTTTCCGTTGCCACCAAAAATGTTCACTTCATCTTCGAACACATTCAGCCACTGATGTACGCTGTGGCTGCCGATGTACCGGATTTCAATCGCGTTGTTCCGGCCGATCGGACGCTGGATGCTCAAGTTCCACGATTCTGTGTACGGCTGCTTGATGTTTGGATCGATCGCTCCCAGTGCGATGCCTGGATTGAATATCTGCTGGTACGGATACACAAACGTCAAACCCGCTTCTGGGAATGTAGTCGTGTAGCTGGGCGTCAGATTCTGATAAGGGAGCGCACCTGATGCGGGGGGGAATGGCGACCCCAAAGGCAAAGTCCCCGGTTTGAATTGGCCCGCGGAGGTCGGAGTCAGACTGTCAACGTACTGGTTGTTCTGGTAGAAAAACGCGCCGTAGTCCGTCGCCGCGTCCCAGAAGAACTGATACGGCTCGGTGTATTTCCTGAAGGCAAATCCAGCGCGGACGACAGTTTGCCCTTGAGCCGTCAGCTTACCCATAAACCCGTCGGTAAAGTTCGGGCTCCAGGCAATGCCAATCTGTGGTTGAGGACTTACGTACCATGGGTTGTACTGGTGGCCCCTTGCCACGAACAACGGGTTTTGGTTTCCCGTCAGCACACCGGGCTTGAATTCGTTTCCCGCGCCGGAAGGTCCCCAAACTCCATCCAGTCCAACGCTTTCGTACGCGTTCTTCAAATCGTGGTCATCACCCGTGAAATCCCAGCGCAACCCATAGTTCAGCGTGAGGTTCGGCTTAATCTTCCACGAGTCTTGGAAAAACAGTCCCCAAGCCTTCTGCAATTCGTCCAGCACGAACGGCGCGGTCGACTGTTCGTATTGTTTGGTATTTGGGTTAAGCGGGAACGCGGTTCGCACCGCATACCCGTTCGTCGCCCCGATATCCCCGGATAGGATGGCGTATAGCTGCTCCCCTTCAGTTTGTTGCGTCGGGCTTGCGAATGCCGAGGATAGCGCATTGGCCATCGGATTCAGCGCTGGATCACCCGTCGTCAGCCCTAGGTTCGTGAATGCAATCCCGGATGGCGGGTTCCAATAGTGGTCCTGCTCGCGATACCACGAGAAACCAAAATTGAACGTGTGCGCCGAATGTTGCCACGTCAGCGAGTCGGAAGCGTTGAAAAGCGGGTAGTAAGTGGATGTCGGCTGTTGAAATAAGTCACCCGACATGTTCCCATTGTAACTTGGCAGATCCCACTGTACGTTTGGGACTCCCACGACCGCTGGAGTCACACCGGCTCCGTAGATGTACCAGTTGTAGAGGAATCCACCGCGGAATTGGTTCACCAGCGTCGGTTTGATCGTCCAATCGAATCCGAAAGCCGCCGTGTATGCATTCCACTTGTTGGCGCCTTCCGAACCAGCATATGGCGTACCCGGAAACCATGGCGCAGTCGCGCCGGGTTGGTTGAATTTCGTTTGATTCCAAGCAAAGTTGAATCGCAGGCTCTGCGACATGTTGTAGTCAATTCGCACAGTTGGGAAATAGTACGTTTGCGGGCTTTCCACCTTAAACGTGAGCAGTTGAACGTTTGGGTCGCCGGCAACCGGAGTCAGCGCCCCTAGCGAAAGAACGCCGTTAATCTTTGATTGTTCTCCCGCCACAACGGTGTTCACCGAATTCGCTAAACCGTGCGCCGCCGCGACGCTCGTTGGCGTACCCATCAATTGCACTGAATGCGAGTTTCCATCCGTTCCGGTAAATGTGAACAAGCCGCCTTGCGCCGCGGGACTAAGCACGTTGTTGGTTTGACTGTATGAACCTGGCTGCTTGGACATTGCGAAGCCGGCAAAGAAGAACAGCTTGTCCTTCAGAATTGGTCCGCCGATGCTGCCGCCGAAATCGTTTAGGATCAGCTTGTTTCTGGGCACGCCCGCGGCGTTATTCGCCCAGCTATTCGCGTTAAGTCCGTCATTTTGATAGTTGTTAAAGACACGGCCATGATACTGATTCGTGCCGCGACGGGTGATGAAGTTTACCTGCATATTCGTCGCGCCGAACCCCTGGTTCACATCCAGTTGATCGGTTTGCACCGTCATTTCTTGAATGTCTTCCAGGCGCGCTTGCATCGCCGGCTGCTGGTTCCCGGAGAATTTCATGCGGCTCGTGCTGGAAATCACGCCGTCTACGTTGTTGCCTTGAGCAATCACCGGCAATCCGTTCCATGTGCCGTTCCCATTCCCGGGAAGACCATTGAATCCCGCCGACAAATACGCGAGCTGGCTCACGTCGCGCCCGTTCAGTGGCAAATCCTCCAGCTGTTTCACGTCAATCGTTGTGCTGATCACGCTCGAAGTGCTTTCGACCAGCGGCGTCTCGTTTTCACGGACTTCCACCGTCTCGCTGGATTGCCCGACTTTCAGATTCACAGCGACGTCCGTCACTGTCGTCGCATGGACCGTGACGTCAGTGAACACCTGGCTCTGAAAATCCTTCTTCGCCACCGTCAGCTTATAAGATCCTAGCGACAGACCAACGAAGGTATAGGTGCCGTCGCCGGACGTCACCGCATTGCGTGTGTCATTCGTCGAGAGATCTTGCAAGGTCAGCGTCGTGTCCGGTACCACCTTGCCGTCCGGATCCAGCACGACGACGTTAATCGATCCTTGGCTGGTGGCCTGTCCCCAGGCCGGTTGCACTCCCAACCCCACCACCGCAAACAAGCACGCCAGCACGCTCAAAAAGAACCCCATCGAGAACCTGCGCGACATATTTCCTCCTTGATCACTGCCGGATCTCTTGCGCGACACGCGACAAACAGAACTTGCAGAAATTGAACGGAAACGTCCGCAGCAACGCGTAAGAACTTGAGCGACGCCGCTATTCGACATGCTCGTTCCTCACCTGATCGAAACTGATCTCAAATACATCGTGGTTGCTGGAACGAATCCGCAAACGAGGAGAAATGGCCGCGCCGCATGCTAGGGTGGTAGCGCAAGCGCGGCCAGGCAGGGGTGCTGCTCCGCACGAAAATGCCAAGTATTTTGTATGAAGAAAACGCTTACTCATAAACCCCATTACCCCAATGGGACGGACCACTCACCCGATGGGGCTTCTTTTATATTGTATTCGATATCCTGTCAAGCCATTTCTTGCCCTTCCTAGTGGATTTCTACTATTCCGCCCCACACTCTCGCCCCTAGGCCTCCGCGGCCCGTCCAATTCCGCTCAAGCACGCACCTGCGCTCTGGCCAGCCACACCTTCTCACACGCCTCGATTACTGGCAGAATCAGGGCGGACTCACAGAAGCGCGATTCCCGTGACCAGCAGCCGCCCTCAATCCGCCAGCAGACACCGCACCCCGGGCAGCGCTGCGCTCGCACCAACCTTCGCGCTATTTCTCGCCCTTCTAATCGCTTGTTGCGCATGTTCGCCGGTCGCAGCGCAAACCACGCCAGGCAGGCAGCAATCTCAAACTAAGCCGCCGGCAGACGACTCCGGCGCATCCTCCAACGGGGACGAAGAACTCCAGACCGGAACCGACCTCACGCGCCAAGGCCATTTTCACGAGGCCATTCCGCACCTCCTCGCAGCCCAGGGACGCGTATCCAATGAATTTGCGGCAGACTTCAACCTCGCGCTCTGTTACACCGCAAGCAACGAATTCGAAAAAGCGATCGCCCTCCTCAGCGCTCTCACTAGCGCCGCGCATCCCACGGCCGCCGTTTACAATCTGCTGGCCCAGGCCTACGTTGGCAACGCACAACCCGAGCAAGCGTTTACAGCTCTTCAGCAGGCCGCCGCCCTCAGCCCGAGTAACGAAAAACTCTACGTGCTCGTCGCCGACGCCTGTATGGACCACCAGAACTACGGGCTCGGCGTAAAAGTCGTAAATCTCGGCATCGAAAATCTTCCGCACTCCGCCCGCCTGTTCTATGAACGCGGAGTTTTCCAGACCCTTCTCGAACGCGGCGACCTCGCCGCAAACGATTTCGCGCAGGCCGCGAAACTCGCGCCCTCGACAGAAATCGCCTACATGGCAACCGCGCAGCAAAATTTAGTGGAAGGAAAAATACCGGAGACCATCACCGCAGCGCGCCAAGCGATCGCCGCGGGTCACGAAAATTACATTCTGTTTACGCTGCTGGGCGAAGCGCTGATTCGTTCCGGCGTCGCGCCCGGCCAACCGGAATTCGCCGAAGCCCAGACCGCTCTCGAAAAATCAGTCGCCCTACATCCGGACAACTCGCGCTCCCAAATCGCCCTCGCCAAAATCTATCTAATGGCCGGCCGCTGCGACGACGCCATCACGCACCTCGAGATCGCGCGCCGACTGGACCCCACCAATACTTCCGTGTACTCACACCTCGCCACCGCCTATCGTCAACGCGGTCAACTCGATCAAGCCCAGAAAATGCTGGCAATCCTCGCTAATCTCAACGAAGCGCAAGCCGCCAAAATCCGCTCCGGCCCGCCAGACCGCAAGGCTACCACCGCGCCTTCTCGCGTGGAATAAATCGCGTGGAATAAATCGCGCGCACCAAATTACCTAGCCTTGGCAACAAAGCGTGGAAACGGCCGCTCCACCAACCCCTCGCCTTCCTTCACTGAAATAATCTGGTCGCTCTTGAGCGCAGCCAGTTTCGTCACTGCTCCGCTCGGCCACACAACCTCCAGAGTATCCACGATCGCGTGCGCTCCCAATCCAAAATGCAGCCGCGGATCCTGCGCCGATTGATAGCTCATCCCACCCTTTCGCTGCTCGTAAAGCGTCCAATCCCCGGCGGTAAGCTTCACCCGCGCTCCCACTGCATCGCGATTCGATTTCGTCCCGATCAGAAAAATCTCTAGCCAGTGATTGGCATTGCCTCCGTCATTGCGCAAGAGCTGCGCCGGCTCCCCGTTATTGTTCACTAGCACATCCAAGTCCCCGTCGTTATCGAAATCTCCAACCGCCGCACCCCTGCTAACCCGCGAACGCACAAAATCTGCTCCCAGCCGCTCACTCACATTCTCAAAAATTCCGCGCCCCGTGTTGCGGAACATCAGCTTCGGCTCCGAGTACCGCACCTCGCTGCGATAACGTTCGATGTTGTCCAAAATGTGGCCATCAGCCATAAAAACGTCGCGCCACCCGTCATTGTCGTAATCCATAAAACGCGTCCCGAACCCGCTCATATGAAACGTCGCGTACGAAATCTTCGACCGCAGCGTCGCATCATCAAACACTCCCCCGCCCATATTTTGATAAAACCGCGCCAGCTGCGAATCCAGGTGCGTCACAATCAAGTCCATCCGCCCGTTGCCGCTCGCGTCGGCCGCGTCTACCCCCATCCCCGCCTCAGAGGTGCCGTCCATGCTCACCGCCACGCCCGCCATGTATCCCACTTCCCGAAAAGTTCCGTCGCGATTGTTGTGAAATAAAAAATTGGGCATCGAATCGTTCGCAATGAAAATATCCTGCCAACCGTCGTCATCGTAATCAAAAGTCACCACGCCCAGCCCGTTCCCAGGCTTCGCGCCTACCCCCGATCGCACGCTAACATCCGTAAACGTCCCGTCGCCATTGTTGTGATAAAGCGTCGGCGCCTGCCCGTGATAATTGTCCGGATGGCAGTAGCTGCGCAGCCCCGGCCCATGATCGCCGCACCAAAAATTATTGTCCGGCGCCCAATCCACATAATTCGCGATCACCAAATCCAGCCGCCCATCATTGTCGTAGTCAAACCACGCGGCGCTCGATCCCCACCGCCCAGAATTTTCCACTCCCGCCTTCGCCGTCACGTCCGTAAAAGTTCCGTCGCCATTATTATGAAAAAGAATCGAGCGCGCGTACCCCAGCACAAAAAGATCCGGAAACCCGTCGTTGTCGTAATCCCCCACCGCCACACCCATGCCAAAGAGCCCTGCCGCACCAACGCCCGCCTTCGCCGTCACATCGCTGAACGTTCCGTCACCATTGTTCCTATAAAGCGCACTCTGCAGCCGGTGCGTCGGAGTGTACAAGCGGGTTGCCGCCCCGTTCACTAAATACAAATCCATCAATCCGTTCTGGTCGTAATCAATCCAGCCGCATCCCGAACCCATCGTCTCAATCAAATATTTGTCCGCAGACGCTGCATTGTCATGCTGAAATGTAATTCCCGCCGCGGTTGCCACATCCACGTAAGTAACCGGAATAGGCGCTGCCGCGCCTCTCCATACACTTCGCGGAGCCGCCAGAACCGCGCCCGCGCTCTTCAACAAATCGCGCCTCGAAATATCGATATGTTTCGGCACCGGAAAAAACTCGCTATGCGCTCCAAAAAAGTTTACAACGCTGGTAGCCTACATCAGAGGTCACACGCCATGCAGGGATTCTTGCCCCATCGCTTTCACAAAATTGCTTCCTACGCTGGTCGGAGTTAAATGTCCATCCGCTCCGCCGCGAAAATGATCGCACTCGCGTTGTCTTTTCAGTGCTCGTTTCTTGTCTCTTTACTCGCCGCCGCACAGCAGCAACCCGCCGCCACCGCGACCCTGCAATCGACTCCACCCGTGCCCCCGAAAATCCATTTCGTGGACATCGCCGCCCAAGCCGGCCTTACCGCCCGCACCGAGTTTGGCGGCGACCACATCAAGAAATACATTCTAGAAAGCACCGGCACAGGAGCCGCGGTAATCGACTACGACAACGACGGCTGGCCCGACATTTTTCTAGTCAACGGCAGCACCCTTGAAGGCTTTCCCCAGGGCCGGGAACCCACCAGCCACCTCTATCACAATAATCACGACGGAACTTTCAGCGACGTAACTCAAAAAGCTGGCGTGGCTCTCACCGGATGGGGCCAAGGCGTCTGCGCCGGCGATTACGACAACGACGGCTTCACCGATCTCTTCGTCACCTTCTGGGGACATAACGTGCTCCTGCGCAATAATGGTGACGGCACTTTCACTGACGTCACCAAAAAATCCGGCCTCGCTCACGCAGACGTCCGCTGGAGCACCGGCTGCTCCTTTGTTGACTACGATCGCGACGGCCACCTGGATCTTTTCGTCGCGCGCTATGTGGATTTCGACCCGGCGCAACTCCGCGATCCCTCCAGCGCCTCCGCCTGCGATTGGAAAGGCCAACCGGTTTTCTGCGGTCCCATGGGCCTGAAAGGCGCGCGCAACGAGCTGTATCACAACAACGGCGACGCTACTTTCACCGACGTCTCTGACAAACTAATACTGAAAGACAACGTCCCGCACTACTGCTTCACCCCTCTCGTCGCCGATTTCGAAAATAATGGCTGGCCGGACATCTACGTCTCCTGCGATTCCTCGCCCAATCTTTTCTTCCACAATAATCGTGACGGCAGTTTTACCGACATCGCTCTCAACGCCGGCGTCGCCTACAACGAAGACGGCCACACCCAAGCCGGCATGGGCGTGGACGCGGGCGACTACGATGGCGACGGTTGGCTCGACATCATCAAAACAAATTTCTCCGACGACAGCTCCACGCTCTATCGCAATAATCACGACGGAACCTTTGCCGACGCCACTCTCCAAGCCGGCCTCGGCGGCAATGTGCAATTTCTCGGCTGGGGCGCCCTCTTCGTGGATGTGGATAACGATGGCTGGCCGGATATTGCGATCGTGAATGGCCACGTCTATCCGGAAATTGAAGGCAAAGGCCTGCTCAGCTCTTTCCGCGAACGAAAATTAATTTATTGGAATGAGCACAACGGCAAATTCAAAGATGTCTCGCTCGACTCCGGCCCCGGCATCACCCAGCCTTTCAACAGCCACGGCCTCGCCGCCGCTGATTTTCGCAACCAGGGCAGCGTTGAACTGCTAGTGAACAATAGCTACGACACTCCCAGCCTCCTCAAAAACGACGCCCCCCAAGGAAACTGGCTCACTGCAAAATTAATCGGCACAAAATCCAACCACGACGCTATCGGCGCTCGCGTAACTCTGCGCGCCGACGGCCACCAACAACTGCAAGAAGTTCGCAGCGGCGGCAGCTACATTTCCCAAAACGATTTTCGCCTGCACTTCGGCCTGGGCCGCTCCACCCAGATCGACACGTTACAGATCCGCTGGCCCAGCGGCGAGCAGCAAGAATTAAAGAATATTCCAGCAAACAAAATCATCATAATCAAAGAAGGCGCAGGAATCGTCGCGCATCCGTAACGCACCTTGCAATAATGTTCGTCGCGGAATCGAATCGGGAGGCTCGCTGCATGCCGAGAAGTCGAGACGCTCGCTGGAAATCACTCCCGCGCCGCCACTTCTTGCAATTACTAGCCAGCTCCGGCTTAGGCGTCGGCCTCAACAAGCTCGCCATAAATCGCCAGCTCCTCGTTGCACCGCCCGCACCCGCCTTCGAAGAACTGCCCGCATCCGCCACCAAAATCACCTGGACCCACACCAACGGCCGCTCCCCCGAATGGTATCTCCCGGAAACCGTCGGCGCCGGCTGCGGCTTTCTCGACTACGACAACGACGGCTGGATGGACATCTACCTGGTAAACAGCGGCCCTTGCGATTTCTACACTCCGCCGCAACCCCTCCACAACGCGCTCTATCGCAATAATCGCGACGGCACCTTCAGCGACGTAACCGAAAAAGCCGGAGTCCTCGGCAACGCCTACGGCATGGGCGTCGCAGTCGGCGACTATGACGCCGACGGTTTCCCCGATCTCTTCGTCACGCAATATCCCCGCAGCATCCTCTATCACAATAACGGCGACGGCACTTTCAGCGACGTCACCGCCAAAGCCGGCGTCTCCGCGCCCGGCTGGGGCAGCAGCGCCGCCTGGTTCGACTATGACAACGACGGCCGCCTCGACCTCTTCGTCTGCCGCTTCGTGGATTTCGACAAATCCAAAAATAAATTCTGCGGTAACACGCTCACGGGCGAACGCTGGTACTGCAAGCCCAACGTCTACGGCCCCGAGCCCAGCTATCTTTTCCACAACAATGGTGACGGCACTTTCAGCGACGTCAGCAAAGAATCCGGCATCGCCGCCTCGCTAGGAAAAGCCTGGGGAGTAGTCGCCGCGGACATCAACAACGACGGCTGGATGGACCTGTTCGTCGGCAACGACACGGTCGCGAATTTTCTCTTCCTCAATCGCGGCAAAAAACATTTTGAAGAAGCAGGTTTACTCGCAGGAGTCGGCTACAACACTTTCGGCCGCGCCCGTTCCGGCATGGGCGTGGACGCTGCCGATTACGATCAGGACGGCTTCCTCGATCTCTTCGTCGCCAACGTGGACCAGGAAATGTACGCTCTCTATCACAACAACAAGGACGAAACCTTCAACGACGTTTCCATTCCCACCGGCATCGGCCCCACCACCCGATACATGAGCGGCTGGGGCCTGAAATTTTTCGATTACGACAACGACGGCGACCTCGACCTCTTCCTCTGCAACGGCCATCCCGATGACGAAGTCGAAAAACGCGTCGAGCACGTCACGTATCGCGAACCGCTGCTGCTCTTCCGCAACACGCCCAACGGTTTTAAGAACGTCAGCCTGGAGAGCGGCCCCATTTTTTCCAAGCCCCTGGCCGCCCGCGGCATGGCCCTTGGTGATTTCGATAACGATGGCTCGGTAGACGTGCTCATCGCGACAAACAACGGCGCGCCAGTCCTCCTACGCAACAATGCGGGACGCCAAAATCACTGGCTAGGCCTCCGCCTGATCGGCCGCAAATCCAACATTGACGCAGTAGGCGCGAAAATCACTTATCGCTCCGGTGATCTCCAACGCACACACACAAAAGTCGGCGGCGGCAGCTACCTCGCCGCGCACGATCCACGCATCGTCTTAGGAATTGGCCAACGTACAAAAATTGATTGGCTGGAAATCCAGTGGCCGCAACCCGGCGGCGCAAAAGAACGCTTCAGCGACGTCCCCATCGATCGCTACATCACAATCACCGAAGGCCAAAAAAGCTGGAAGTGACGCGCCGTTCCTAGCATCGTCATCCTGAGTCCGGCGCCTTTGCCTCATGCCGAGCGAAGGATCTCTCCCGCCTTCTCTGTGTTCTCCGCCTTTTCTCCGTCTCCTCTCCTCTCTGCGTTAAATCTTTTGCACTTCCCGCACGCTACTGCGGCCGCCCCGCCCCCTGCTGCGCCTGCGCTTTAATCTCCGCGTCACGCTGCAACGCCATCTCCCGCGTCGCATCCTCCTTCCGCCCCAACTTCGCATAAGCAATCGAAAGCTGATAATGTCCCGCCGGATCCGCCGGCTCCATTTTCCCGTACGACTCCAGCGGCGCCACCGCCTCCGAATTTTTCCCCGCCGCATTCAACGCCATTCCCAATCCCAGATAAGCCTCTTCAAATCCCGAATCCATCTTGAGCGCACGCGAAAAATGCGTAATCGCCTCGTCCCACTGCTGCGCCTGACGCGCAATATCTCCCAGCATGAATTCCGCCGCCGCATTACTAGGCTCGATCGCCAGTTCTGCCTCAAACTCCTTCTTCGCCTCTTCCACCGCCGGCGGCTGCTTCGAGAGCAAAATCCGCCCCAAGCGGTAATGTATGTCCGGCAATTTCGGATTCTCCTCCAAAATCTTGCGATACTCCGCCGCCGCCTCGTCCCATTTTTCCTGCGACTCCAGTCCCTCCGCATCCAGCTTGTGCACCTGGTAGGAACCCGGCGCCGAGTTCACCAAATCCTGCTCCGAGCGATTCGCCAATTCCGAAAAATAATGAATCGTCACGTAAAGAACCTCGGGATTGTGCGGATACTCGCGATTCAGCAACAACAAAGTGTCCACGGTAGCCTCTACCTGATCGAGACTCATCGCGCACCGCACGCCAGCCATAGCAGCCTCAAATTTCAATTGCTTGTCATTCAAATGCGCAATGGACTTCTTCAAAAGCGGCAAAGCCTCTCGGCAGCGCCCCTTTTCCGCCAACCCGACTCCTTGCGCCGCCGACGCCGCATAATCCGCAGCTGAAGCACTCTTCGGCGCCGGTGTCGCCGCAGGCGGCGCGGCCCCCTGCGCCCGGCAAGATGGCGAGAGCGCTCCCGTAATAAACAAAGCAGCGAGCAGCATGTAGGTTAGCCTGATCATGAATTGACTATAGATTGAAAAGAGGCGCGCCGCCACGGGCGAACCGAGAAAGTCCCGGCATCACAATCGATCTGCTCGCTGCGCGCGTTAGCCCGCCGAGCCCGTTTTGGAGTGCGGCGGCTTGCTGCCGCTCTTATCGAATCCCCAAGTCCGGCAAGCAAGCGATCCAGAGGAGGCTTGCCTCGCCCGCCCGCCATCCCCAGCCAAAATCCCGCACACCAATCGCGCCAAACTTCGGCCGCCCACTCACGCGATCCCCGCCCGCACCTTCGCCTCCGCAATCACCTCCGCCATCACATCGCGATACTTCTCGAAAGTATCATCCACTACGGTTATCGTCGGAATCGTGTGCTTCTCCTCCGGCATCGTCGGCTTGAATTTCGCGAACCCATCCTCATGCACGCCCGTGCTGCCCCGCCCCGGCGCAGGCCGGCTCAAATGCTCGAACGATCGCGCATATTTCGTCAAAGCCGCCGGATAAGCCGGCGACCGCGGCACCTGATAAACCGGAATGCACGACATCAAAGCGTCGTAATGCATCTCCCCTACCGCCAGCACTCCCGGATATTTCGCGCGCAACTCCTTCACCAGTTCCACCGTGCCTTCATACATTCCGCCGCTCAAATTGTTGATCCACGCCCCCGCAATATCCAAGAAATAGGCGTCTACGTGGTACTGCTCGATCACTTCCGAAATTCGCCCCGCCAGATATTCTCTCCACGAAGGAACGGCCAGATTCATGAACGCGCCCCAGCCGTCATTGCTTCGGTCGTTGTCCATATCCACCCAATCATTCGCGAAATCGTCGCCGTCGATCCGCACCGTCTGCGCATTCGCCACTTTCGCGTACAGGGAAAGGTTCCGGTTCGCCACATTTGCGCCAAACATCGGCATCATCCGGAATCCCATGCTCTGCCCCTTCGCGATCAACGCGCGGAATCCGTCCTCGCCCCCCAATCGCGGATCCGCTTTGTACAAAGGATAATTCCAATAATAACGCCCATCCCAAGCCGGAAGAAACACGAGCACGCGCTTGGCCGGAATTTGCGTCGCGGCCCACTCCAGCGTCTTCGCGATTTTCGCGTAGTCGTTGTAAATGTATCCGGTCCAGTGCATTCCGTGGATCGAAAGCACCAGGGCAATTTCCCGGAACCACTCCGGCACATCCGTCCTCTTCTCCCATTCCGGAATCTGAAATGCCGTCTCCACGTGCTCGAAATGCATCCGCGCAGCCGCGTCCATGCTGGGCGCTGTCCCCACGCGCCACGCCGGACTTTCAATCTTGTTGCTCTTCCCCCAGCCTTCGCGTTCGTAGATCAGCTCCGCGCGATACCCGTCATCTCCCGGCTGCAAATAGAAACGTGTCGCCCGCACCTGCTCGTCGCGCGCCGAAAGATAAAAGAAATCCCCGCTGCTCTTCTGAATCACAACCAGCGGCGTAGTCATCCCGCCAAATAGATAAGGATGCTCCTTCGAAATTTCGTTATCCTTCGGATCGAAAAATTTGTTGCAGGAAACCGATACCTGCCCGCGCGGTACTCCGCGCACAATCGAAGTCACCGATTTGATCGGCCGGTCCGTCTCCGCCGTCACTTTCCACTCAAAGTAATCACCGCTCTTCCGCACACGCGCCACCACGCCGCCCGGAGCCTTCAGCTGGTCCCCGGCCCACACCAATTGTGTGCAATGCATCTCAAAACCGTCCGCCGTTTTTTCCACCGTCATGCTCGCCCGGTCCATGCCGTAACAATCCTCGAACGTGTGCAACCGAAACGAGAACAGCAACCCCTGCAACGCCACGGAAGGCTCCGGAAAATCAAATCCAAACTTGAAGAAACTCTCCCCTCGCGGCGGCACATACACTCCATCATTACAATGCAACGCCACAATCTCGCCGTCAGCGGCAGTAGGCAGCGCCGTCGGCGTCGCACCATCAGCTGGCAGCGGCCGATCCAATTTCCGTAGCACCACGGACGAAGCCCCCGCAGCCACACCCGTCTTCAATAATTCCCTGCGTGAAATCTTGTCAGTCATGAATTTTCCTTGAACGGACACGAAATACCGTGGTCTCGCCGACGATCACCAAGCCAGCTCCCTGGGCGCGGCATACCGTAGTCCGGGCCGCAAGGCCTGGAAAAAATCGCAACAAACCCAGAGCGCCGTAGCTGCGACACAGGCCGCAGCCGTTCCGCAACCACTCAACTCAGCTAAATTCCCCCAGCACCTCAAACCGTCTCTCGCCGCCCGTGGGGAAGATCACCGTATCGCGCGAAGCCCCACTCAACCCTACCGCCCGTCCGTTCACCGTCACCCGCTGCACTACGTTCGCCGGTGGCATGCGCAACTTCACATGTACTTCCTTCACCCCGCCAGCCTTCTGCAAATCAATCTTCGCGTTCACTTTCTTAGCCGCAGGATCCGCCTTCATGCTGAAACTCACCCTACCGAACCGTGTCGGCGCCTGCACGATCCGTATCTCTTTCCCAGACGCCACCCAATCCCGCGGCAATCCCTTCCCGAAATAAATTCTGTCCTCGTCGGAATCCTCGAGCACCATCATCCATCGCACCAGCAAAGGAATCGTCTGCTGCGCCGGAATGCAAAAAAGCGCGGTATCGCCATCCACTCCCGATACCTCGCCCGCCGTCCAACTTCCCCGCGTGTGATCGTGATAACGATGCGCGTAAAGAAACAGCAAATACTCCTCCACGCGATCCAATCGCAATAGCATCTGCGCGTACCCGTAAGAAATAAATCCCAAAATGTCGCGCCCCTCCGGATGCGGCCGCTCGATATTCGCCACCACTCCCAAAGTTGTCCCGCCATAAGCGCGCATGCAATCAATCACCGTGTTCGCCAGACTCGCCGGCAGCACATCCGGCTGCAAAAGTTCCGCATATGCCCGATGCGCCCACTGCTGCGGGCTCGGATGTTCCTTCTCCAGCGATTCGCGAAACATCAGCGTGGTGCCCGGCAACGGCCCGATATACGCCGGCGTCACATCGCGTCGCACATTTTTCTGCATGCTCGCGATCACCGCGTCCTGCAAATCCTTGCTGCGCTTCAACCACCCACTAGCCGCTGCTTCCTGGCTAGCCTGAAACGCCGGCCAGACTCTGCCGATATCCCGAAGCCCGCGCGCCGCAAAGGCATTGTTCGCAAAATACGGCAGCCACCAAACCATCGGCTTCGGATGCAAACAGGAATCCGACTCGCTCCACCCATGAATGATCCCGTAACCAACATCGTCTTTCGGCAACTGCAAACTCAAATCATGCAGCTCCGTCAGAATCGCCACAGTCGCCACAATCTTTTCGCGATGCTTCGCCAGCAGCGCCGCATCCTGCGTGTAGTTGTAATAACGCGCCAGCAACGAAAGCGTCAGCCCAAACTGCGCCGTCTCTGGCCCGCGCATGTTGATCATTCCCTTGGCGTCCGTAAAATCCGTCAGATAATTGTCGATAATCTCCCGCGCCGCATCGAATCGTCCCCACTCCAGGTTCGCGTACACCGCCATCGTGAAAATATCCTGGAACCCGTCATACTCCGGCCCGTAGTAATCGCGATCCACCGCCCCGTACTTCGGATACACACCACCCGGGCGCACCATCAATTCCTTCGCGAACGCGTGCTTTGCCATATCCACCCACGAATCATCGGGCAATGCGGCCGGCGCAAAATCCTGCAGCTGCTTTTCCCAGTACGCGGCAAACACCAGCAGCGCGCGATAGAATTCCTCCGCGTTGGGATCTTCTCGCGTCGGAGGAAACGCCGGATAGCTGTACCCGTACACCACCTTCGCCACTTTCCCGTTTTCCACGCGCGTCGTGCGATGCCAGGTCTGCACGATGAACCGGTCGTGTGCCTCCACGTCTCCGAACACCACCGCTTCCACATACACGCTGCCGGAAATCGGCATCACCTTACGCACCGCTGGCATCCAGCCGCCAATCAATCCTTCCAGTCTTTTTTTCGCCGCATCGCTGGTGATCTCCGGAAAATATTGCCCTGGATGGTAAGTCCGCGTGTTCCCCGGCGCAAATACCGGCATCGTGTCCGCGCATTCTTTCGTCCCCACAAAAGTGTTCCACGGCAAACGCCAGCGCGATTCCTCCTTCGCCGTTCCCTGCGGTGGCGCCGCAGCCTTCACCTGCTCCGGATCCGGATCGCCATGCTGCAGAAGTTTGTCAGCCAACAAATCAGGCCCAGACATTCCAATATCCGCGAGCTTCAATCCCAAATACGGCGGATCAGCCTCCGCGAAAGTCGCCTCCGCGCGCTTGCCCAGCACGCGCGATGCTCCCGCTGCAGAAATAAAAGTGATCGCCCCATCGCGCGTCCGCAAATCTTCGTAAACCTTCCACGCGGTCGCGCCAACCTTGAATTCGCAAAGTAAAGTGTGCCCCGCCACATCCGGCGCCGGACCCGAACTCACACCCAATGCAAGAGTCGGATCCAATTCCGCCGCCTGCACTCGCGCAGCCGCCGCGCTATTCGTCGCGACATATCCCAGCACCGCCGACGTCACTCCCAAATCCCGCAAAAATTCTCGTCGATCCATCCCTCACCCCCCAGGTCCACCGAACCAACCGCCACTCGCGCGAACGAAACCCCGCCTAGAACGCCACTTCCACAGCCTTCCCCTCAAACACCACCTTCCGCACCACCTCCCCCAATTTCACCTCCAGGTCCCGACGCCCCGGCGCCAGCATCCGCGACCCAGCAGCCAATTCCAATTTCAAAACCCGCCGCGCATCATTCCACCGCATCTCAATCCCCATCCACTCGCCTTTCCGGTAATTGAACGAATTCCCATCATCCTCATAAAACAAAAATGAACCGTCCCCCCCTGCATAAACAGAAATCGAGAGCGGCCCGTCCACCTTTTCATCCGTGAATTGTTTCACCGGCCCCATCGGCACGATCGCTCCCGCACGCACATACAAAGGAGTCGTCTCCAAATCCACAGACCGCGTAACTTCCTGTCCGCCCTTCCTTTGCTCCCCAGTCCAAAAATCCCACCAATCCCCGCGCGGCAAATAAACCGTCCGTGAAGTCGCTCCCTGCTCCACCACTGGCGCTACCAAAATGTCCCTGCCCCACAAATATTCATCTCCCCGCGCCACCGCCGTCGCATCATCCGGATAATGCAGCCACAAGGACCGCATCACCGGCATGCCCGTCAACGTGCACTCGCGCACCGCGCTATAGATGTACGGCAACATCCGGTAACGCAGCTCCAAATATTTCCTGCAAATTATTTCCACCTGCGGATTGTGCAGCTGGCTCGCATCCGGATTCGCCGCACCGCCATAATTCCGAATTTCCACCGGCCCGGGATCCCCCGTGTTCCAACCCCACGGCAATCGCAGTTTCCAGGTTCGCCCATGCGAGCGAAACAAAGTGCAAAACGCGCCAAACTGAAACCAGCGCACAAACAATTCCGCCGTGAATTCCTTCGTCGGCACAAATCCGCCAATATCCGTTCCCCAATAAGGCACGCCACTCAATCCCGTGTTCACCGCAATCGGCAAATGAGTTTTCAGCGTCTCCCAAGTCGAATACACATCGCCCGACCACAAAAACGACGCATACCGTTGCATCCCCGCATATCCGTTGCGATGCAACGCAAACGGCCGTTCGTTCGGCCGGTCCATCTGCGGCCCTTCCCAGTACATTCTGTTGCGCACCAAACTCGAAGCAATGTCCAATGGATCGCCTTCGTCCGGCCACCACCCATCCACGCCCATCGCGAAATCTTTCCGATGCGCATCCCAATAACATCCCGCCTGCGTCTCGTCATATTGCACGACTTCGCAGGGATCCTGCGCTCTCCCCGTCAGCTTGTCCGCCAAAATCACCGTATGCACCACTGCCCGAAAATTGTCCTTGTGCAGTTCCGCCAGCATCTTCGGCGGATCCGGGAACGCCCGCGCATTCCATTCAAACGCGCCGTTTTCCGTGTTCCATCCGTTCGGACAAAATCCCGTTCCCAGATAAATCATCGCATCGCACGGCAATTTCTTTTCGCGAAACGTTTTCGCCTCCGCCAGAATTTCCTCCGGACTCCCCAGCGTCCGGTGCGACTGCATGTAACCAAAACTCCAAAGCGGCGGCAACTCCGCATTCCCGGTTAGCCGCGCATATTCGCTCATAATCGTCGCTGGCTCGCGCGACGCCACGAAAAAAATGTCCAGCGGATAAGCTGCCTCTGGTCCGGTCGGCAGGAATTTGCTCTCCGGCCCCGAGAGATCAAACGTCCCGAACGGCGCATGAAAAAACATCGCCCACCCCGCCGTCCCGATGAGCCAAGGAATCGGCACGCGCCCGCCATTCGTCTGCAGCTTGTAGCCACCCTGCCCCCGCTTCATCGTGTCAACCGAACCGCGCCGATCGAATTGCGGCCCGCCCTCTCCCAATCCCAGCAAAGGTGAATTCCCGGTTGTGAACGCAACCACTCCGCTGGCCCGATCGAGCTTGAGTTGCTGAATCACGGCGCCATCCGCGCCCGAAATCGTAAATGTCAGCGGACTCGGCGCAATCTTCACGCTCCAATCCCCCACCTTCACCCCGCGCTCCGCAAACTCCCCGCTCAACTTCGTAAGCGCTCCTTCCCAACTTTCCTGCACCAACGATCCATCGCCGGCCACTGCCCCAGCGCCGCGCCCAGACGAAAACACGCTCAAACGCAACGTATGCGCGCTAACTGCAGAAACCCGTATCTCCAGATCCTGTTCCGCCGGTCCGAATCCACCGCCGCCCGCCTCACTCACCGCAGGCAAAAAAAATGCCGCGCAAGTCGCGCTCAACACCTTCAAAACCTGCCTGCGATCATGTTGCGTGCTCATAGATAGAAATCCCCCGGTCGAACGAAAAAAGATATGAATCAAATCAAGACTTCCTGCGGCCAGCCCGCCTACTGCTTCGCGTTCAAATCCCCATAAAACTTCCAATGCGGCACATAATCCCGCGTCAATTTCTCATTCATGAAATCCGCGCGAATCATCTCAATCGGAATCGCGTTCTCCTGCAACACTGCATCGTGGAACTGCCGCTCCGTCATCTTCCCCGAACCCACCAGCGCCTTGTGCAGCGACCCAATCTGCAATCCCCCCAGCATGTATCCCGCCTGATAAAGTGGCGAATAATCTCCGGCAAAAGAGCGCCGCACCTCTGCCGTAGCGTTCTCGCGCTCGTGCCCCACTTTATCCACCAGAAAATCCACGCACTGCTGCGGCGTCCAATTCCCCAGATGAAAATTCAGCGAAAACATAATCCGCGCCGCCCGATGCATGCGCCAGAACAGCATTCCAATCCGATCCTGCGGCGACCGCGCGAAATTCATATCCCACAGCAGCATTTCCCAGTGCAGCGCCCAACCCTCCACATAAAACGAAGTATCAAACGGCCGCCGCCAAGCCCGATAGCGCCGCGCCATGAAACCCTGAAGCTCGTGCCCCGGAATCAATTCGTGAAACACCGTCGCCCGCGCGAAATGAATATTATTTCCGCGCATGCTCATCATCTTCTGCTCGAACGTCATGCCATCCGTCGGATACGAGACGCTGATGCGATCTCCTCCGGTGAAAAACGGATTCACCAGCTGCCGTTCTGGCGTCATCATCTCCATATACCAGGATTCGCTCGCCAGTTCCGGCACCGTCACCAACTCGTGCTTCTCCACGTAAGCAATCGCTTCCAAGGCCAGGTCGCGTATCAATTCCGGCTGTTTGCCCGGCGGCACATAATCGGATTTCACTGTCTCCAGCGCCTTGTGCCAGTCGTCTCCGTCCCCCATCTCCTGCGAAGCGCGTTTCATCTCCGCCTCGCACCACGCGTACTCGCGATCCGCCAGCACCAGCAACTCCTCCGGCGTGTAAGGAATCATTTCGTAACGCAAACTGCTGCTCAGCGCATCGCGCCCAATCGGATTTCCCACAATCGTGGTCTTGTCCCCCGGCTTGATTCCCACTATCTGCTCGCGCACTTGCGCCGCGTAACTCTCCAGGTTCGTATCCACCGCCTTGTACGTCACGCCCGTCCACCAAGTAAACTGCGGATCGTAACTATTGTAAAAATTGAACCAATCTTTCAACGTCCCTCGCAGCTGATCGGTTTCAATCGCCGCGCGATTGGCCACGTACTTCGAAGTCTTCACCGAACTTAGCGATTTTTTCGCTTCCTCAATTTGTTTGTTCAGATTGTCCAGCGTCGCCGCCGCCTTCGCCGCGTCCATGTTTTCCATGTGGCGCAAAGCTTCCGCCAACCCCACAATCGTCGGAGCAAACGGTAGCAACGGCGCCGTCTGCGCGATTTCCTTCCGCCGCAATTCGATTTCTTGCAATTCGTGAACCAGCGTGTTCTTCAGCAGGATGTAGTCAATCTTCCCGTCCGTATGCATCGCACCGAAATCCACCTTTTCCATTTCCGTCTGCCACCCGCTGTAGAACTTCTGCATGCGGTCCAGCACCGCCGGCGAAAGCGGCGTCCTGTACGATCGCTGCAAGAGCGTACGATCGGCGTCATACCGCTCTACCAACGTGCGCATCTCGCTCGGCGGCGACTGCACCTCGTCCGCCCGATCGTTAGCCTGGCCGTCGGACCGGCCGTTGCGACGGGCCCCGCCGCCGCCGCCCGCCACCGCAAATCCCACAGTAATAAAGGTAAGAGAAAGCAGAACCGCCAAAACGGAGGACTTCACCAGCAACTTGTATCTCATAGGACAGGGATTGTATATAATATGCGGGAAAACGCTAGCCCTATCCTCCCTCTTTCTTCATCCGCTCCTCCTCCCCGTATCCTCACCCCGCCGTTGACTATCCGCACTCGCAGATATACCTTCGAGCGTCCCAAACGAGGTCATCCGCCAATGAAAACGCGCCCCGGAAAGCCGCAGCATAAACCGCACAGCATCCTGGTCATAGACGTCGGCGGCACCAACGTTAAGCTCCGCATGACCGGACAGAAGGATTCCCTGAAAATTCCCTCTGGCCCTTCCATGACCGCCGCCAAAATGGTTCGCGCCGTTAAAAACAGCACGCGCTCCTGGAAATACGATGCCATCGCCATGGGCTATCCCGGCCCCGTCATCAACGGTCATCCGCTTCGCGAGCCGCACAACCTCGGCGGCGGCTGGATGGGCTTCGATTTCCGCAAGGCCTTCGGCCATCCCATTAAAATTAGCAACGACGCCAGCATGCAAGCTCTCGGCAGTTATCAAGGCGGCCGTATGCTATTCCTCGGCCTCGGCACTGGCCTCGGCTCCGCGATGATCAGCAACGGCGTCCTCGAACCCATGGAACTGGCGCACCTCTGCTACAAGCATGGAAAAACGTATGAGGACTATCTAGGTTTGCGCGGACTGGAAAAATTGGGAAAGAAAAAGTGGCGCCGCCAGGTTTTCAAAATCACGGAAAAACTAAAAGCAGCTCTCGAGGCCGACTACGTGGTGCTCGGCGGCGGCAACGCCGCCAAACTAAAAAAACTACCGCCCGGCGCCCGCCTGGGCAGCAACAATAACGCCTTCCTCGGCGGCTTCCGCCTCTGGACCCAAGCCGATCACTGACTCCGCAGCACCGTCATCCTGATACGGCGCAAGCGGGAGAAAGGCCTCGCTTCGCCTTCCGCGCGGCGGCAGCAACGTCGTCGCGCCCCGTTACCTGTCGCGCCAAATCCACCGGCTACTGTTGCGGCGGCGCGCTCGGCGCTCCAATCTTGGTCCCAATCACTTCGCCTGAAATAATAATCTCCACGCGACGATTCTGCTGCCGCCCCGTCGCCGTATCATTACTCGCCACCGGATTCGACTTCCCGAATCCCGTCGCCGTAATCGAAGTCGGATCCAATCCCTGCTGCACCAAATAATCCCGCACCGCATTCGCGCGCTGCTCCGAAAGCGTTTGATTGAACGCATCGCTTCCGACGCTATCCGTGTACCCCTCCACCGACAGATGCAATCCCGGATGCGCCAGCACGATCCCCGAAAATTTCGCCAAAGCCTCCCGCGCCGGTGGCTGCAGTTCGAATTTCCCGAACGCGAAGAGCACGTCCGCCATGTTCACCTGCAGGCCTCGCGGCGTGTCCGTCGTCGGCAGCACGCGATTGAACTGATCCAGCAGCGCCGCCCGCAGCGCCTGCTTCTCCGCTTCCGATTTCGCCGCCGCTGCTTCTGCAGCCTTCGCCTGTTGTTGCGCGGCCTGTGCTTGCTGCTGCGCCGCTAACGCCGCCGCATCAGCCTGCGCCTTAGCAGCCGCTGCCTGCGCTGCATCCCGTTCCGCCTGCAACTTTTGAATCTCAGCCTGTTGCCGCGCCGCCGCTTCCTGTTTCTGATTCGCGTCCGCCGACGCCACCGCGGCCTGCGCCGCCGCCTGCTCGGCCGAGGCCTTCTGCTGTGCAGCGCGTCTCACCGCGATCGTGCGCGCATCCGCCGCGGTCTGCACCGCATCGCGCGCCGCCGCGATCACTTCTTTCTTGTTCGCTTTCTTCGCCAGCAAGCTATCCGCCTGCGAAAGCGACGCCAACGCCTTCTGAAATGCATCCGGAGCCAGCGTATCGGCACCGGCGCTTTGCGCGATACCGATCGCATTGCGCGCCTCATACACTTCCAGCGGCACCTTCGGAGAGAAATTCGTGATCGGCTCCCGCGCCTTCGTCATGTCGTAGGTGTATACGCCGCGCTGCATCAGCTCGTAATTAGCGGTCACCTGCTCCGACGTTCCCACCGTATCCGCCCGCACCACATTCTCCATCACTACCACGTCACTCGGCATGTTTACCGCAAAATACGGCTCCGCCGTCACAATCATTCCAAAAGTCTGTAAGTTCGTCGTGGCCGTCAGTTTGCTGTTGTCGCCGTCGAGCAGCAATTCCCCCAAATTATTCGGCTTGCCCTCCGGCGTGATCGCCCAAAGCACATAAGTCAAATATTCCTTCCCATATTTCTGCGCCGACTCCATGTTCTTGAAACTCGCGCTCACTACGATCGAGCCCTGTTTGCTGTCCACCTTCGCACTGCCCTTCGCCAGTGGCAGCAGCGGCGTCCCTTGAAATCCAATCATTGTTGAACCGCTGCGGTGCTGATAACTCACCGCCGTGACGGTCTTTCCCACCACCGTCACATTGTAGATAGACTGATTCCCTTGCTGCGCCGGCGCAGACTGCTGCTGCGCTCCCGCGGCCGCGCAAAAAACCACCAGGCCCGTAATCGCCACTCCAAAAAATTTCCGCATGTTCATCAATTGCTCCTTGATCCAACTCTCGCCGCTCCGCGCGAATCTTGGCGCAAATCCGCGCATCGGCTAATCCATCTTCGGGAGCTTTGCTTTCCGTTAGCGGCCCTGAGTGTATCAAAATAGTGCATCGCTTCCGAGTCTCTTCACACCACGCTTCCCCCGAAAAATTTCACACGAATCCTCGATTTTTCCGCGCGTCACAAGGTACGATACAGATTCATGATGCAGCGCTCATTCCTCGCCGCCACGCTCTTCCTCTTTTTCGTTCCCTCAGGCCTTTACGCTTGCACCTGTTCCAAGCTACCTCCCGGAAAATGTCCCGGCCTGCAATCCGACGACACGGTCTTCCTCGGCACCGTCACCGAAGTCTCCGCCGTCGCCCCCGACGCCAGTTCTGCCGAAGCAGCCACCGCCGCGGCTAACACCAACGAGGCAAATCCCGGCGCCGCTCCCCAAGCCGTTGCGCCCATCACCCGCTACCACTTCCACATTGACGAAAAATTCGCCGGCCCCGACTCGCCGGATATTGACGTCTTCTCCGGCGGCGACGATGCCGATTGCGGCTACTATTTCAAAAAAGGCGAGCAGTACATCGTGTTCACTCAGCAGGAAACCGAAGGCCGTCTCTTCGCGGTCGTCTGCAGCCAGACGCGCCCCGCAAGCGAAGGCCGCGCGATCCTTCCCCAGTTGCGCAATATGCGCAATCACGACCGCGTCGCTTCCGTCTTCGGCGTTCTGCGCCGTTCCGACCCGCCGCTGCTAGCCCCCACCGATGATCCCGAAGATCCCATCCCACACGTAAAATTAAAACTGCGCTCCAAGGACGATCGTTTCTCCTCCAGCACCGGACCCGATGGCGTCTATTCTTTCTACGACGTTCACGCCGGCGAATATGTTTACACCGCCGATCTGCCCGCGCGCTTCGAGTTCTCCCAAAAAACTCTGAAAGGCGGGCTGCCCCCTTTCAAACTTCCCTCCGGCGCCTGCTACGAATACAACGTCAACGCTCTCCCGACCGGAAAAATTCGCGGCAGCGTCCTAGGCCCCAACGGAAAATCTCTGAAAATCGCGTCCGTCGAACTCTATCGCGCCGAGCGCTTCGATCCAGCACAGCCGGGCCTCTGGGGTTTCCAGGGCTCAGACGGCAAATTCGAATTCGATCACATCGGCCCGGGCGAATATCTTCTCGTCTTCAATCGTATGAACCGCCTCGATCCCAATTCGCCCTTCGCGCGCACGTTCTATCCCGGCGAGCCCGAACAATCCGAAGCCAAAATCATAAAAGTGAAAGACGGCCAGCAAATTCTCAACGCCAATATCAAACTCCAGGACGGCTACCCCACGCGCACCGTAAGAGTTCAACTCAAATGGGAAGGCGGCCGTCCGCCCGGCCAAGCGACCGTCACAGCTCAAGCCGAAAAAGGCGATAATCCCGCCGCTCAAAAAATCTCCGACGGCCTCTACGAATTCACTCTGCTGCAATCCGCGAACTACACCTTCTCAGCCTGGGAAGATCTGGATCCCCAACGCGCAACCCAGCGCCGCAACCAACCCGCCTGCACCATCCCCGCCCGCCTGGACTCCGACGTCCAAAAATTAAACGCCGTCGGCACCGTAAGCGATAACGCCGCCGACACCGCAGGCGGTGACGCAACCAACAGCGCAGCCGACGCAACCAATTCCGCATCGCAGGATCCCAGCACAATCACCCTGACCTTCGCCAACCCTGCTTGCAACTAGCACGGCTCCGGATCCAGCAGCGCTGTCATCCTGAGGTCGGCGCGTCTGCTTCATGCTGACCCCGCCGCAGGCGGGGATCTCTGCCGCTTGCTCTGTGCCCTCTCGGTGTTAAATATTTGGTCTTTCGCTGCGTTTCTGCGGTAAATCAAACTCCAGAAATAATCCCGCCCGTTTGACTTGCACCAACTCACTACGTAGAATCTCCCGGCGATAATTGGGGCGCGAACTCAGCACACCGGAGAGTAAATGAAGACCTTCCTAGCCACCTGCGCGGCAACACTGCTTCTCCTCACCTCCAGCGCGACAGCCCAAGAGCCCAGCAAAGACGCCAAGCCACCCGCCGCCGCCGCAGACGCCAAAACCCCTGACGCCAACCCACCCAAAGAAGAAACTTGGCCCAGCGATCACACCATCAAAATCAATAACCAATCCATCGCCTACAAAGCCACCGCCTCCACCACGCTCCTGAAAGACGAAAAAGGCGAGCCGACCGCGCTCATCTATTCCACCGCCTACACGCGCAGCGACACCAAAGATTTCTCTCAGCGCCCGATTGCTTTCATCTACAACGGCGGTCCCGGCTCCGCATCCATCTGGCTGCACATGGGGGCTTTTGGACCGCGCCGCGTCGTGAACACCGACCATACCTCCACTCCGCCCGCACCTTACAAAATCGAAGACAATGCCAATTCCCTGCTCGACAAAACCGATATGGTTTTCATTGACCCCGTCGGCACAGGTTTCAGCCACGCCGTCGGCAAAGCGCAGAACAAAGATTTCTGGGGCGTAGATCAGGACGTAAAAATGTTCGCGCAGTTCATCAACATCTATCTCAATCGCAACAACCGCTGGAACTCTCCGAAATTTCTCATCGGCGAAAGCTACGGCACGTTCCGCTCCGCCGCGCTCGGAAATTATCTGCAGCAACACGACGGCATTTACATCAACGGCATCGTGCTGATCTCTTCCGTCCTGAATCTCGGCACCATCTCCTTCAATCCCGGCGATGACCTGCCCTTCATCCTCTACGTGCCGAGCTACGCCGCCACCGCCGCGTATCAAAAAGCGCTCGCGGATCCTCCGTCCGACGTCCCGGCCTTCCTAGCCGAAGCACGCAAATTCGCCTCCACCGAATATGCCATCGCGCTGATGAAAGGCACTAACGTTACGGCCTCGGAAAAATCCGAAATCGCGAAAAAACTCTCGCACTTCACCGGCCTCCGCGAAGATTACCTCCTGAAAGCCGACCTGCGCGTCACTCTGGGCCAATTCAACGTCGAACTAAATCGCAGCCGCGGCCTCACTATGGGCCGCTACGATTCGCGCTACACCATGCCTACCTACGACATGCTCACGGAATTCGCTGAAGACGATCCGTCCTACACCGCTGTGCGCGGCGCATTCACGGCAGCATTCAACAGCTACGCCCGCGAGGAATTGAAAGTGACCGAAGAAAGATCCTACGAAGCGCTCAGCGGAGACGTGGGCGGAAATTGGGATTGGAAACATCGCGGCCCGCAAGGCGGCGGCTTCTTCCCCGGCTCAGCGAATGTCTCAGGTGATCTGATCCAAGCCCTGATGACCAATCCGCACCTGCAAGTCCAGGTCGAAAACGGCTTCTACGATATGGCCACGCCGTTCTTTGCCACCGAATACACCATGGACCATCTCTTCCTGCCGGGGAACCTGCGCAGCAACATCCACTTCGAATACTACGGCGCAGGCCACATGATGTACCTGCACGAAGACGATCTGAGCAAACTAAAATCCAACATCGCCACCTTCATAGACGGCGCATCAAAATAAACCCGGAAAGCCAATCTCCCGACTGGCGTTTTTGCGGTTGAGTTTGAACCTGAATTTAGCTTCGCCTATGTTGCGGCCGCTTCGTCCCGCGCTTTTCGGGACGAAGCGGACATCTTGCCCTTGGTTCTGATGTGACCCTCGGATCTTCCCCGGATTGCCTTAGCCGTGTTCATCTGCGTTCATCCGTGGTGCCTTTGAACTCCTAAACTACCACTCAACTCATTCCGCCGCCTTCCCCGCCAGAGCCGGCGGCACTGCCACCCCAACCCCCTTCACATAATGGCCATACCAAAATAAATACCTCTCATACCTATCCTTAATAAACGACGGCCGCGAAAACTCGTGATATTCCCCCGGATAAACCACCAACAAAGTCGGCACGCCCAACCGCCGCAAACTCTGGTACAACTGCTCCCCACCGATCACCGGAACGTTCCAATCTATTTCACCTCCCATCACCAGCGTCGGCGTGGTAATGTCCGTCACGCGATTAAACGGCGAAAGTTTCTCCCACAGTGCGCGATTCTTCCAGGGCAATCCCAATTCGTACTCCCAATCGCGTGAGTACAGATCGTGTCCCCAAGTGGTGATGTACAGAAAACTTCCCGCGCCGGAAATCGCCGCCTTGAATCGCGTCGTCTGCGTAATAATAAAATTCGTCGAAATTCCTCCGTACGACCAGCCGCCGACTCCCAACTTATCGGGATCCGCGATGCCCTGCGCCACGGCGTAATCCACCATGGCCATGTCATCCTCAAAATCCTTGTGTCCCCAATCCGCAAAAATCGCCTTGCAGTAATCCAGTCCGTAGCCCGAGGACCCGCGCGGATTCGGCGTCAGCACCACATACCCGTTCGCCGCATAAAGCTGCGGATCAAAATTAAATTCCGCGTAGTAAGCCCACACCGGCCCGCCGTGCGGTTTCAAAATCGTCGCATATTTCACGCCCGGCTGATAATCCGGCGGTTTGTACATATATCCCGCGACGGTAGTTCCGTCCTTGCTCTTGAAATGTACGTATTCCACAGTCGGCAAACGCAACTCCGCCATCAACGCATCGTTCACGCTCGTCAATTTCCGCAATTCTCCGCTCGGCGGCAACACGTACACCTCGTCCGGATGCGTTAGCTCTCCCACCGTCGCCACCGCCGTACCATCGGCGCCCAGCGAATACGCTTCCACCATCTTGCGTCCGCCAATCGGCCGCGTAATCTCCCCGCCCCCTGCCGCCACGCGCAGCAAATTCTGCGTTCCATCGTCATCCGCAATAAAATAAATCCATTTCCCATCCGCCGAAAATCGCGGAATCGTCGAGTTGCGGTCCAGCTTCCGCGTCAGCACATTCGCCGCGCCGCCGGTAGCCGGTGACACTGCAATCTGAAATGTCGAATACTGAAATAACTCCGGCTCCAGCTGCGTGGTGTACGCAATCCATTTCCCATCCGGTGACCACGCCGGCGCCTCCTCCGTCCCCACATTCGTTGTCACCTGCAGCAGCGATTTCCCCTGATCCGTGTTGTCCGCGGCCACCACCCATATGTCCTTGTTGTAGTTCAAATCCGGTTCCGGCGCCGAACGGTTGCTCGAAAACGCGATCTTGCTCCCATCAGGAGACCACGCCGGATCTTCGTCATCATAATCGCCCGCAGTAATCTGCCGCTGCTTGCGATCCGCAATCGTGAACACATACAAATGCGTCCGCCGCCGGTCCAGATAGCCAATCTCATCCTCTTTGAAGTGCACGCGATCAATCACCCACGGCCTCGGCTTCGCTTTCACCTTGCTGCCCTTCGCCTTATTCTCCGCCCCCTCGATTTCCGCTGGCGTCGGATCCTGCAGCACCAGCACCAGCCGGTCGCTCCCAGGCGCCCAGGCGAAATTGTCCACGTCCTGCACCGTGTCGGTCAGCTGTTGCGCCTCGCCCCCTTCGCGGTTCAGAATCCACACCTGCTTCTTGCCCTTCTCCTCGTCATCGTCGCCGCCACCCTCGCGCGCCGAAAGAAACGCAATATATTTTCCGTCCGGACTCCAGCGCGGATGCGAAGACGATTCATTTTCGTCCGTCAACGCAATCGCAGTCCCGCCGCTCACAGGAACCATCCAGATTCGCCGCCGGTGCTTGTCTTCCTTCAAATTCGCCGTCTCCACCATGTACGCCACCCACTTACCGTCCGGGCTGATCTGCGGATCCCCCACATCCTTGATCCGGAAATAATCATCCACCACTAAAGTCCGAGCGCCCGCCGCCGAACCCGTCGTCGTCCCCACTGCTTGCGGATTCTGGGCGCGCATCACGCCACTGGCCGCCAACAACATCACCATCAACGCAATTTTCCTCTGAAATTTCATCCCGACACCCTTTCCGATCAAACGAATCACGTAAGGCCGCGAAGTATATCAGAACACGTGTGTTAAAACGCTACGCGAACCCTCTGTTCCGCCTTCCTGAGGAGCGCAGCGACGAAGGATTTCTGTTCGCTTTCGCTGCACGCTCCATGACACAAAAAAAGGGCAAGGCCAGCGGCCCTGCCCTTTGCGAAGTACACCCTGCGGAGATGAACTTCTAAGCGATAACCAAGAAATCCAAAAGCCCGCTACGATCCCTTCGCCGGATTCATCGTCAGCGAAGTCACATGAATCGTATCCCCATCCAAAGTTCCCTGCACCGTCACTTCATGCCCCGCATGACCGTCCGCCTTATCCTGCGGCTGCAAAATATAGACTTTCTTGTCCGCCTCATCATACAAAGCATACTTGGCCCCATGCGATTTCACGCATTTCGATGTGCACTCGGCCTTCGCCGCCGTGGCGTCTTTCGCCCCGCACATGTCATTCGTGATCACTCCAGACCACGATCCGCTCTTCGCCGCGCTGTCCTGCCCCGCCACAGACAATCCCACCGCAAACACCATCGCAACCGTCGCCAGCATCATTCGCTTTGCCATGTTCGATTCCCTCCTCATCACTGGACCCGACATCGCCGCCCCTCAACCGGGCCCAGACTAATGTGTCACCAATCCCTGCATTTGTCCATGAACCGCCCGGCCCACCACCGCTGCAGCCCCGCGATCCGCCGTTCCATTGACACATCCAGCGCATCCCAATTAACCTCAATTCGATGCCCACACCGCCGAAGCTCCCACCGCGCTCCCATCCCCACCTCTACGAAATCAACACTTGGACGTGGCTCGAGCAACTCTCCGCCCGCCTCAAAAAAAATATCACCCTGGCCGACGTCCCCGACTCGGAATGGGACGCACTCGCGAGCCAAGGCTTCCAAATCGTCTGGCTCATGGGCGTCTGGCAACGCAGCCCGATCTCCCGCCGCATCAACCTGGAAAACCCCGCAAATGTTCCGCAGTTCAATCTCGCCCTGCCCGGCTGGAAGCCCGAAGACGTAGTCAGCTCCCCGTACGCCGTCGCCGGATACGCCCCCGACCCGCGCATCGGCAACTGGCAGACCCTCGATGCCGCCCGCGAAAAATTGCGCGCCCGCGGCATCGCGTTATTCCTCGACTTCGTCGGCAACCATACCGCGCTCGATCATCCCTGGATGCGCGAGCACCCGGATTTCTACGTCCAAGCCTCACAAGACGAGTTCCAGAAAAATCCCGCGCTTTACTATGCTCAAACCACCCCGCAAGGTCCGCATTACATCGCGCTAGCGAAAGATCCCTATTTCCCACCGTGGCGGGACGTCGCCCAACTCAATCATTACAATCCCGGCCTCCGCATCGCGCAAATCGCTGACCTCCGCGCCATCGCCGCACACTGCGATGGCATCCGCTGCGACATGGCTATGCTCCAACTCAACGACATCTTCAACGCCAACTGGCGCCACCTCATCGGCGATACGCCCGTGCCGGAAAAAGAATTCTGGACCGATGCCCACGCCGCCGTCCCCAGCCTCACTCTACTAGCCGAAGCCTACTGGGGCACCGAACAGCGCCTCCTCGATCTGGGCTTCTCCTACTCCTACGACAAAACTCTCTACGACGCGCTCCGCGACCATAACATTCCGCAAATCCGCGAGCGCCTCGCGAGCTTCCCCGAACGCCAAAGCGATTTCGCGCGCTTCATGGAAAATCACGACGAACAACGCCGCGCCGTAGTTTTCCCGAATGACCGCCTCGCCGCCGACGGCACACTGCTCGGCACCCTCCCCGGCATCCGCTTCTATCATCAAGGCGAACTCGAAGGCCGCAGAATTCATCTGCCCATCACTCTGCGCATCGCCGCGGACGAGCCGCTCGATTCCATCAGCACGAATTTCTTCCAGAAAATTTTGCGGATCACCAGGCAGGATGTATTTCACGAAGGAAAATGGAATCTACTCGATGTCGCGCCGGAAGGCGACGCTCCCGCCGACGCTCTGCTCGTCTACGAATGGTGTTCACCGAAAGCGTGGAAGATTATCGCGGTAAATCTGGCGGCTTACGCTTCGCAAGGACGCGTCCCCCTGGCCGGCCGCGTCTCCCCGACGCAGAATTACATCTTCAACGACGAACTGAACAACGTCCGCTACAATCGCACCGGCCAGGAACTTCTCAACCCAGGCCTCTTCATCCGCCGTGACCCCTACCAAGCCCACCTCTTTGACATAACCACCGCCCCGTAACCGTCCGCCTGAATCGGGGCGCCACTCCCACTTGCGTCGTCATCCGGAGGAGCGCAGCGACGAACCATCTCTCCTGCCCTTCTCGGTGTTCTCCGCTTTTCTCCGTGTCCTCTGTGTTAAATCTTTCGCCTTTCTCTGCGTGCTCTGCATTTCTGCGGTTCGTCTTCCCTACTTCACCACCAAAGTCAAAAAGTTATTCAAAGTCTGCGTCGGCCCCCCGTTCAAAGAAGTAGTCAGCGACAACTGATAACTCCCCGCCGGCGTTGCCCCGTTCGGTCCCGACGGCAAACTATTGCAAGCCGCCGACCCCAAAGCAACCAACAACAACGTCGCAAACGTCAGAGCCACTCGCCGGTTCCGCCGGAATGTCCAAACCAATCCGCCCAAGCCCACCATCATCGTCGCAAGCGGCAACTCGAGTCCCCCGCCAATCCCTCCTACGGGTGGCGCGAATCCCGTAGAAGTCGTCGCTCCCTGGCAGAAAGTCTGAATCGCAAACGCCACCTCCGTTGACCCTCCGTTCAAAGTCACCGTCGCCGGTATCACCTTGCATGTAATCAGCGCCGAATTCGGCACGCATCCCAACTGCACCGTCCCCGTTACTCCCGGCGCTCCCGTTATCATTAACCCGTAATACGCCGTCCCACCAGACACCGTTGTCGCCATGGTAGATCCGCCCGGCGCCACCGTAATTATCACCGACGAAGTCACGCCCGTCCCGCTCAACGCCACCGTCTGCGGACTTCCCGTCGCATTATCGGCAATGTTCAACGTAGCCGTCCGCGCTCCATTCGCACCCGGTGTAAACACCACATTGATCGTGCAACTCGCTCCCGCCGCCAGCGTTCCCGTCGCACTGCACCCAGCACCCGATGTCGGCAGCGGCACCGCAAAATCCCCGGCATTCGTGCCCGTAATCGTGAACCCGCTGAAATTAACCGCCGCCGTGCCCGCATTCCTCACCGTCACCGTCTGCGTCGCGCTCGTCGTTCCTACCGCCTGGCTGGCAAACGCCAACGATGCCGGCGAAAGCGAAATCGCCCCGCTGGTCGCCGCCGTTCCCGTACCCGTCAGCGAAATCGTCGTGGTTTGCGGCGTCGCACTCCCCGCGCTCGTATACGTCACCGTCACGTTCCCAGTCAGCGTCCCTGTTGCAGTCGGCGTGAACGTCACATTCACCGTGCAGTTCGATCCCGCGCCCGTGCCGCTCAGCAGCGTCGTCGGGCAAGCGTTCGTCTCGCCGAAGTTCGCGCTCGCCGCGATGCCAGTGATCGTCACCGTGGTCGTGCCCGCATTCGCAATCACCACCGGTTGCGACGCGCTCGTCGTCCCCTGCGCCTGATTCGCAAACGCAAGCAAAATGGGTTTCGCGCTCACAGTCGTGCTGGTCAGGCTCCCCGCCTGCAGGAACACATTCGAATCGTAAATGTTATCTTCCGCGTCGGCGATCGCCAGCTTGATGTGATATTTCACGCCTGGCGTGACCGTCGCCTGCGCTGTCAGCGACTTAGTCAAGCCGTTCAATTCTGTGTCCACCTTCTCCGCGGAAGGCAGAAACTCGTTGTCGACGAAAAACAGGGAATTCGTTTCGCTGTTCACGTCGTTGATGGAAACGGCTTGCGGCGGATTCGTGTCGGGGACAACTGCGATATTCACCGGAACTCCTCCCGGCGCCGTCAAATAGAATGCGAACACGTCGTTGATCTCGTTTACGAACTCATTGTATTCGTCCGACGCGAACACATATTGAAATGAAATGCTTGGGCTCGTCGGCACGAAGTCGAACTCCAGGATGGCGGCATCATTGGTTGTGTCCGCTCCAGCCAGAGTTGTCAGGTCCGCGTCGCCGGGTCGGCCATTGTCAACCGAGATTCCGGTTTGACTTCCGTCATTTTTGGCCGGCGCGGGTCCCGAAACGCAATTCGGACCCACCACATTTCGCACCGATCCCGTGCTGAGCACGATTCCGCTGGTAAATCCCAGAATATTCGTGCTGCTGGTGAAGTTCCCGGCAGCGCGCGCGGAACCAGTATAGGTGACGTTGCTGATCGTCACCCCCGAGCCCACCAGGCTCTGCGCCAGTGTTTGCGCGTTCAGCGCCGGATCCGTCAGATCGTCCACCTGGATTGCGCTGTCCGCGCCAAACCCATTTATGTGGAACACCAAATTTCCGCCCGGGTCGTTATCTTGCACGGTGACAGTCGCGAATTGATTCTGGCACGCGCTCGTGGTTGTAAAGGCGGCCGTGACATTGCAACTCTGTCCCGGCGCCAGCGTCTTGCAGTTCATCCCCATGGTGTAGGCGGAATTGTCGGCCGAGACGCTCGAAAAATTCACGGTCTGCGTAGTCGAAGTGTTCGTGAGCACTATTTGGAGCGGCGGCGTCTTCCCGTCGATTCGTTGCTTGTCATCAAACCCAAGCGCATAAGCGTCGGTGACGCCGAAATCCGCTACGATCACCTGCGTCAACACAACTCCAAGAATCACCGTCGGATCCGTCCCCGTTGCCGAAGCCGATCCACCGCCCGACACCGTGACCGAATTCACCTGCGGCGATGTCGCATCCTCCGACACATCCACCGTCACGGTAATCGCGGGATAGCTCGCTCCCGCAGCCAGCACGTCGCTGCGCGTGCAGAGGTTGCTGTCAGCGGCGCACGTCCAGCCCGCCCCGGCCATCGAATCCAGAATCAAGCCCGATGGAATCGTGTCCGTCACTGTCACTGTTCCGCTCGTCGGTCCCGCGCCGGCCGTATTCGAGACCGTCACCGTGTAGGTGTCTGCGGTATCGCCCACGGCGAAATCCCCCGCATGGGACTTGGTGATCGTCAGCACCGGCCCCGCCGCAACGGCCGTCGCAAACGTCGCCGTCACCGTTTCCGGCCCCGCCGGCATATTGAACGAGCAAGTCGCACCGGCAGCCACGCACGCTGTCGGCGTCCCGTTCCACCCGCCAAATGTCCCGCCGCTCGGCGGTGTTTCCGTCAAAGTTACCGCTGTGTTGAACGGCGTGTTTATCGAGCAGTCGGTGACCCCGGCGGCTGGCCCGCAGCTGATGCCACCGCCCAGCCCGGTAACAGTTCCTCCCGCGACCCCCGCTCGATTCACCGTCAGCAGGAAATTGCTCTTCGTAAAGAGCGCCGTCGCGCTCGTCAGGCTCGTGCTGCTCACCGTGAAGACGCACGGATTCACCGCGCTGGCGTTGCATGGTCCCGCCGTCCAATTCGTGAACGAGTATCCCGTCCCCGGCGTCGCCGTCAAACTCACCGACGTGCCCAATACAAAGTTCGTCGAGCACGCACTGGGCGGAGCGGGATTCGCACAACTGATTTCCGGCGCGACCGTCGGCGTCGAAGTGCTCGCCACCGTCCCGTTGCCCGTCAACGCCACCGTGAAACTGCTTGTTTGCGCTGTAAACAGCGCGCTCACCGACGGGGTCCCAGACATTGCTACAACACACTTTCCCAGGGACGTAATAAAGACGCACGGTCCGGTCCAACCTGCAAAATTCGACGTGGGATTCGCTTCCGCGGTCAGAGTGTTGAGTTGTCCACTCGTCGTCAAGGTCTGGGCGCAAGTGCCAGTCGTACTCGTCCCGTTCATCACGCAATCAATGATCGTTCCCGTCCCGCCGATCGAACCGGTCACCGTCCCGCCTCCCGTCGCACCGCTGCCAGCAGGCGCAACTGTCAGCGTAGGAGTGCCCGTTCCCAGGTTAAACGTAGCGATTAGCTGTTCAGGATTTTCGTTTATTGTGACCGTGCAAGTCGTGCTTGTGGCGGGACATTGTGTCCCGGTGACCGCCCCGCTCCACCCCGCAAACACAGTACCGGGGCTAGGCGTCTCGGTGAAAACCACAACCGATCCGTTCGCGTAAGTCGTATTGCAAGTGCTTCCGATCGTGCCTTGGCCGGTTGCGTTGGTGCAGTCAATCTGTTGCGGCGCCGAATTGTCCACCACTGTCCCGAACGCGATTCCCACCAACTCCATCTCAAATGCGTCACCCGTCGCGGACCCCACCGTGATCGTTACGCCCGGTATCGTCGTGCCGGCGAGCGTTGCGCTGATCGTCGTCGTCATTCCAGCGCCCACCGCACTCACCAGCCCGCTCGAACTGATCGTCGCCGCCGCTGGGTTGGAAGAGCTCCACGTAACCTTGTTCGTCAAATCTTGAAAAGTTCCATCATTGTAAGTAGCCAGCACGTTCAGCTGCTCCGTGCTTGCCACTGCCAGCGTCGTCGTTTGCGCAACTATCTGCGCCGAGAATGTCGCCGAAGCTGCGCTGGTCAGCGCGAATATCGTTGCGTCCGGAAGTGCCGCCCCAGGCGTGCAACTGGAACACCCCTGCTGGAAGCCAAGCACCGGCGTGACTGGGCTCGTGTTCCCGAAAAAGTTCCCGGCGGCCGTCGTTGCAGTCGCGTAGATCGCATGATTCGAATCTATATCCACGCCCGTAACCGAATCATCCGTTCCGCCGCCGATGTAACTGGAAAACTCCGTCACGGCCGTAGTCGGCGTAATAAAGAACGCCGCAACGAAGCCGTCTTGCGTCCCAGAGTGCGCCGCCTGAAATGGATGCAGTGTAGGAAAATCCGTGGATGCGGTATCTCCGCCAACAACGATGTAGAACCCGTTCGGAATCAGCGAATCGTATCCCAGGCTGCGTATCTCATCCCCGCCGCTGCTGCCTCCAAAATAACTTCCCGATATCAGGCTCGCCGCGCCGCTCTTCGTCGTATCCATCACGGTCACAAAGCCCGTCAGCAGGTTCGGCGGTGCGTTAGACGCTGCGCCATTCGTACCTCCGCCCGGCAGCGAATTCCGCAACGGAATGTCCGGCTTATTCGTCGTGCCGTTCGAACTGGTGCGCCCCGCCAGCACCGCCAATCCTGTGCCCAATTGATGCGCGCCAGTAGTCACCTCCGTCGCGCCGCCCCCCCCGATGTACGTCGCATATTGCAGCGCCGCTAACCCGCTCTTGCTGATATCCAACTTCATCACAAACGCATCTTTTGTTCCCTGAAACGTCGGCTGGAAGCCAAGCGCGCTCGCCGGCGCTCCCGCAAACGCCACCGTGGAAAAAGTATTCCCGCCGAAATACAAAATGTTCGGGTTGTTGGAATCAATCACTCCGCCGCAAACGGCCTCCTGTCCAGGGGTTCCCTGAGTCGGGGCGACGCTCCCCGCTCCCAGGTTCAAATAGCTGAAATACACCGGTGTCAGGTCTGAGTGTTGCAGCTTCGCGGTGTAGCAATCGTCGAATGGTTCCGTATTGCCGTTATTGAACGCGCTGACATAAGCTCCCGTCTTCGTCGGCAGGTTGGTCGAAGCCGAACCTCCCGTCGCTAGCACATTCCCCGTTGCATCCACGAACACATAAGCCACGGACATTTCGCCGTTGCCGCCGAGCAGAACCGACTTGTCAATCGCCGTCCCGGTGGACGCCAGCCGCGTCACTACCGCCGCCATCGCGGCGTCCGCCCCGATTCCCGTCACCGCCGGCGTGATAAAGGTACTATCCGGATAATCCGCGCAGTTCGTCTCGCCTCCTATTACTGGTTCCACCGGCGACCCGCCCTGGTGGCTCTCATCCAGCGCCAGCCACGCCGCCTCGGTTTCGCAAGTCTGCAGGCCGGAGCTTTGAAACGCGGTGCTGCCTCCAATGAAAGTCAGATACACCAGCGACGCCGATCCGGTTTTCGTCGGGTCAATCTCAGAGATATACAGGTCTTGAGCCGCGGTGGGATTGTTAATGCGTGTGCCGCCTGCTGGAAAGCTCGTGATATCGCTTGTCGCGCCCGTCGTATAAATCTTCGGAGCGCCCGGCGTGCTGGAATCCACGGCGAGCGCTGTGGAGATCTCGGCCCCCGCGCCGCCCAAGAATGTCGCGTAGTCAATCGCCGGATCAATCACCAATTTCTCGCTGTGATCGTAAGGCCCCAGCTCAAAACGCACCTCGTTCTTTGCGCTCAGTACGAATCGGCCGCGCACTTCGCTGCGGCCCGCGCCCTCGCCCTGATAAATCTCGGGCTTTCGGAATTCAAACTCAGAATCCGCTGTGTGCAAAATCAGATCCCCATCCGCGGCAATCTCGATTTTCTTCGCCCCGCGAATTTTGAATCCAATCCGCCCAGCATCCGCGCCCGGCGCTACCACAAAATCGTATTCCAATTGCCGCCGGTCGCCATGAAACAGCAAGTCCACTCCCGGATAAACTTTCGCCACCTGCACTTCGGAAAATAGCGCCACGTTCGTGTGCCACGCCGCCTGATCCTTCCCGATCAAATAGTTCACTTTCCCCGGCAACTCTTGCAGTCCCTGAAATTGCGGCGCCGCATTCGCTCCCAGCAATTCCATCCGCAGCACGGTCTGCTTGGAATTTTTCGCATCCGCGCGAAACGCCGTCAGTCCCTTCCCGAATTTGTTCCCGCTCACAATCCCGTTCTTTCCTTCCACCAGCACCGTTTCGGTCGGCGTCAGGAACATCGTGTAGCCGGCGCTCCGCGTCAGAAACCGCACGCTCGAATCCGTCTGCCCTTCGTTCGCTTCGAAAAACAGCGGCATCTTGATCGCGCTCGCAGCGATCTTTTGCTGCTCCTGCGCGCTCGTACTGCTTCCCTCGCCGCCCTTCGGCGCCGTCTGCGCGCGCAATCCGCCCTGCGCCAGAGCGTTCGCAAATTGCATACATATCCCTAAAATCACCAAACTCGTTGCGCGTCCCAACCTGGGCCCTAGCCACATAGTTCCTCCGACAGCAAACAATACGGATACAAGTGCAAAACTTTGCGCATCCCCCGAACCGCCTCGTCCGCAGGGGGTTGCCGCTTACACGCAACCTCATGTGTACACAATACTTAAGTCCTAATCAGCGATGCGCCTTTTCGGGGATCACCACGACGTTGCCGTAATAGTGCAACTGGGAAGCCACCGACTCCGCCATCCACCCAATGGCCTCGGCCAAGCAACCAAGCCGCATCCCGAACGCCTTCTAGCCAATCGCCACGAATCATCAGCCACTTTTTTTCTCATCAACTCGGTCGCAGCAAGCACCCGGCCGGTCAAAAAAGAGGCCAAAAGAAACGCAAAAACTCTCGGGCCACAACCCGGCAATCACTAACCACCAATCAGCGATAACTCATCGCTTATCACTATTTGTTTCACGCAGGACTGCTCTACGGGGCAATCTTGCTCTACGAGGGAACCTCGGCTGAGCGCGGATTCTCTAACCGCCCCGCCCGCCGCGTCAAGCAACAGTTTTCTTTGCAACTTAGATCAGCGGACCGCACACGGATCACGGCGCACTCTGTACGAGCCTTCGAGCTTAACTCTGATATTGATGCTGATTTTTACTCTGGATTTAATTCTGACTTTGACTCCGAGTTTGAGTTCGATTCTGGCTCTGTAGCGGCCGCCATTTTTTTAGGCGGGCGTTGTTGAATTTGCTTCTGAATTTGCGTCGTCATCCTGAGCCGGCGCCGTTGCCTCACGCCGGGGGAAGGATCTCTCCCGCCTTTCCCTGCGTCTCTGCACTTCCGTTTTCGACGCCGCCCCTACTTCACCACCAAAGTCAAAAAGTTATTCAAAGTCTGCGTCGGCCCCCCGTTCAAAGAAGTAGTCAGCGACAACTGATAACTCCCCGCTGGCGTTGCCCCGTTCGGTCCCGACGGCAAACTATTGCAAGCCGCCGATCCCAAAGCAACCAACAACAACGTCGCAAACGTCAGAGCCACTCGCCGGTTCCGCCGGAATGTCCAAACCAATCCGCCCAAGCCCACCATCATCGTCGCAAGCGGCAACTCGAGTCCCCCGCCAATCCCTCCTACGGGTGGCGCGAATCCCGTAGAAGTCGTCGCTCCCTGGCAGAAAGTCTGAATCGCAAACGCCACCTCCGTTGACCCTCCGTTCAAAGTCACCGTCGCCGGTATCACCTTGCATGTAATCAGCGCCGAATTCGGCACGCATCCCAACTGCACCGTCCCCGTTACTCCCGGCGCTCCCGTTATCATTAACCCGTAATACGCCGTCCCACCAGACACCGTTGTCGCCATGGTAGATCCGCCCGGCGCCACCGTAATTATCACCGACGAAGTCACGCCCGTCCCGCTCAACGCCACCGTCTGCGGACTTCCCGTCGCATTATCGGCAATGTTCAACGTAGCCGTCCGCGCTCCATTCGCACCCGGTGTAAACACCACATTGATCGTGCAACTCGCTCCCGCCGCCAGCGTTCCCGTCGCACTGCACCCAGCACCCGATGTCGGCAGCGGCACCGCAAAATCCCCGGCATTCGTGCCCGTAATCGTGAACCCGCTGAAATTAACCGCCGCCGTGCCCGCATTCCTCACCGTCACCGTCTGCGTCGCGCTCGTCGTTCCTACCGCCTGGCTGGCAAACGCCAACGATGTCGGCGAAAGCGAGATCGATCCTGTAGCCGTCGTATTAAATGTCGCCGTGACGGTCTCGGCAGCGCTCATTGTGACCGTGCAGCTCGGGGGATTCGTCTGCGGACTAGCCGGCGTGCATGGCGCGCCAAAGCTCGTGAACGTCGAGCCCGTCGCCGCCGTCGCCGTCAGTACAACTGCACTGTTGCCCGCAAACGTTGCCGAACAGGTCGTCGGGCAGTTGATCCCCGCCGGCGCGCTGGTGACTGTTCCGGAGCCGCTCACCGTCACCGTCAAAGCCGCGGCGCCCGTGCCCGAGAGAGCGACTGTCTGCGAGCTTCCTGAGCTCGGCGCGTTGTCAGTGATCGTGATCGTTCCGGTGTAGGCAATAAACTGCGTCGGCTCAAATGCGATCTCAAGCTTGCATGCAGCGCCAATCGCCAGAGTCGCAGGCGCCGCCGGGCACGGATTCGGGGATGTCGCTAGCGAAAATGCGCCCGCGGTGATCGCAATATCAGAAATCGCCAGCGGCGCGTCTCCCGAATTGGTCAAAATCACCGGCAAGGTCGCGCTCGCATTGATCGGTTGGTTTGCGAATGCCGCCGTCGTACTGGAAAGCGCTATGTTCGGAGTCAGGAGAACCTTCCTGATCCGGTTGTTGAACACATCACCCACATACATGTTGCCTTCAGGAGTTACTACCACTCCCACCGGTGTAGCGAAGCTTGCAGAAAGTGCCTGGCCGCCATCGCCTCCGAATGCAAAGGTTCCAGTTCCCGCAAACGCCGTGATGATTTTGCTGGTTCCGTCCACGCGTCGAATCAGGTTGTTCCCAGAGTCGGAGATAAAAAAATTGCCCGCGCCATTCACCGACACTCTATCGGGAGTATTCAACAGTGCGTTCCTGGCTAAGCCCCCATCGCCGAAGTGTCCAGCCGTTCCGGTCCCCGCAATCGTTGTGATAATGCGCGGCGTGCCGGTGTCAATCTTGCGGATTACATTGTTATCCGTGTCGGCGACGTACAGGTTGCCGCTTGCATCAATGTCCAGACCGAGCGGGCAATCTAAAGTTGCGCTAACGGCCGGGCCCCCGTCTCCGGAAAGATTTCCGTTGGGAACGCATCCCACAGGTGCGTTGCCATCAGGTCCATTCCCCGCAACTGTTGTAATCGTCCCGGTCGTATCCACTTCGCGGACTCGGTTGTCCTGTGCATCCACGAAATACAGATTTCCAGCGGCATCCAGCACCGCTCCCCGCGCGTCATTCAGGCTGGCGCTCAGCGCAGGTCCGCCATCCCCACAGGTCGAAAAGGGCGACATGCAGAGTTTCCCGGATCCCACGATGGTCGTGATCGTACCTCCGCCATCTACTTCACGAATTCTATTGTCACCATCGTCGGCAACGATCAGGATCCCGGACGGTTCGATCGTCACCGTCCGCGGCTGAAAAAGAGCAGCTTCGGCGGCGGGTCCGCCATCACCACACGGCAGAGCCGGTTGTGCACACGGAATTCCCGTGCCCACTACCGTTGTTATGGTTTGGTCCGCTGCGCTGATTTCACGGATTCGATTGTTTTGCGCGTCAACCAGATACAGATCGCCGTTGGTATCCAGCGCAGGATTACGCGGGTAATACAAACTGGCGCTGGTCGCCGCCCCGCCGTCACCCACTGCGTCGCTCCCCACCACCGTTGTAACTGTTTTCAAGCTCGCGTTGTACATGCGAACCCGATTGCTCCAGAAATCTGCGATCCACAGGTTGCCGCTGGTGGGATCAACGAACAGTCCGAAAGGGTTGGTCAGCTGGATCGAAGTTGCAGCTCCATCACCGTTGAATCCAAAAATGCCAGTGCCGACAATTGTCGTAATTTCGTTGGGAGTATTCGGGTTCGTCGGGGAAAGTACCTCCCGAATGACCGCACTTTCGGAATCGGAAATGTAAAGGTTTCCCGAACTATCCACTGCGACACCATCGGGCGCCCGCATCGTTGCCGAAGTTGCTGGGCCGCCATCGCCGCTGTACCCAAACGCGCCTGTTCCGGCGACGATCGTGAGATTTTTCGACGTGGCATCCACGCGACAAACCACGTTGTCGTTCTGGTCAGCGATGAAAAGATTCCCGCCTGTATCAACCGCTAACGCTACCGGGCCACTCAGCGGGGCCAAAGTTGCCAAAACGTTGTTGGTGGGAAAACCCGCGGTGCCGGGGGTGCCCGCATAAGTCGTGATGATTCCAGTCGTCAAATTTACGCGGCGAACCAGGGCGTTGCCAATGTCCGCGATATAAAGATTTCCTGCGCCATCCAGCGCGACCTCTTGCGGGAAACTCAGTTCCGCGCTCGTTGCCTGCCCACCATCTCCCGAATAATTGCATACGTGCACTGTTCCTGCGACTGTGTTCATGACTCCCGTCGCAGCAACGATTTCGCGCACCACGCAATTATTCTGATCGGAAAAATAAAAATTGCCGGCGGCGTCCACCGCAGCGCCGATCGGTTCATACAACAGCGATGCAGTCGCCAGCGTACCGTTCGGCGAAAACCCCGCCGTGTTATTCCCCGCATAGATGGACATGGAACTAGGCGCTAGCGTTCCGGGCGTCACCTTGTAGATCACACCGTTATCATTTACTACATAAAGATTTCCCGTTGCGTCTCGGGCAATTGCTACCGGCCCCTCGATCGGCGCAGCCGTCGGAGAAACGTTGTTGGGAGGAGCACTTCCGGCTACCGTCGAGATAGTGTTCTGTGCGCGCGCGACATTCGCAAACAACAGCAGCACAGCTAGCCAACCGAACCCAATGAAATATTGCGCAGCGCTCTTAGTAGGACGACTCACAAAAGTTCTCCTCGAAAGGTGCCCGGCGCAGCCCCGAAATCGCACAGTCTTCCCCGTGCTGAGCGCAAACGTACCCCGGCAGCAGGGTCGGTTGCCTGCGGACAAACCTTTATTTTTCGGGGAAACAACGGCGAATTCTCTAACCCAACCGCCTTGCCAGTCAAGTAATTGTTTTATTTGTCATTGAAAACCGTCCAGCACTCCCATATCATGCCGCACTCTGCACGCTGCCTTTGCATTTGTAGCGGCCAGCATTCGCTGGGCGTCGCAGACTCTAGTTTTTGGATTGGTAGTCGCCGGCGCGCCGCAAACGCTTCACCCAGCAGCTCGATGCCAACAGCTTCCGCTGATCCCGGCCCACCGACTCCCTCCGACGGCTCGCGCCTGCGCCAGATCGGTTTCCTCCCGCTACTTTGCATTTTCTACGGGTACACCGCCGGCGGCCCGTTCGGTTACGAAGGCATCTTCCACGATTCCGGCCCCGGCATGGCGCTGCTATTCCTCGCGTTCGTTCCATTTTTTTGGAGCATTCCCATTTCGTTCGCCTCCGCCGAACTCAACAGTCTGCTCCCCGTGCAAGGCGGCTTCTACCGCTGGAGCCGCGCGGCCTTCGGCGATTTCTGGGGCTTCCAATGCGGCTGGTGGAATTGGACCGGCACGTTTCTGCTCAACAGCCTCTACGGCGTGCTGGTGATGGACTACCTCGGCATTTATTTTCCATCGCTAACGGGTTACGCAAAATGGGCGGGCGCGTGCCTCGTGCTGATCGTGCTCGCATATCTGAATGCGCGTGGAATTCAAGTCGCAGGATGGCTTTCTGTCGCGCTGCTCGTCGCGGTAATGATTCCCGTCACCTGGCTCTGCGCGGTTTCGCTTTTCCACATGCATCACAACCCGATCACGCCCTTCGTTCCGCCAGGAGCACCCTTCGGCAGCGTGTTCGGCAAAGGCCTCGCTCTCGCCATGTGGAATTACGCCGGCTACGAGCAGCTTTCCAGCACCACCGGCGAAATGAAAAATCCGCAGCAGACTTTCGTGCGCATCCTCGCGTGGAACACGCCGATGAACATTCTCACCTACGTACTTCCCACCACTCTCGCGCTCGCGGTCCTTGGCAACTGGCAGGAGTGGAAGACGGACTACATCGTGACCGCGTCGCGCCTCATCGCTGGGCCAGCGCTCGGCGCCGCCATGCTCATCGCCGCGATGATCGGCACGCTCTCACTTTCCAACAGCACTATCCTCTACACCACGCGCGTGCCCGCGACGATGGCGCAAGATGGCTACCTGCCGGCGTGGCTCGGAAAAATTCACGAGCGTTACGGCACACCGACGCGCGCGATCGCGCTTTCAACCATTGTGTACTGCTTGCTCGCGAAGTTCGATGTCGAGGACATGGTCAACATCTACATCTGGACGCGCATCGCCACGACGCTGCTCACACTCTTCGCCGCGTGGCAAATGCGCAGAAAATTGCCGAATGCGCCGCGCAGCTTCCGCATTCCCGGTGGCGCGCTGGGCATCGCCTACATTCTGATTTTTCCGCTGATTTTGTGCGCGCTGAAAATCGCGCAGAGTGAGGATTACGTCTGGCGCTACGCCCCGCTGCTGCTCGCTTCGGGGCCTGTTGCCTACATTGTGTTGCGTTACGCGTTCAAACTAAAACCGGCTGCAGAAATTTCCGCGACGAACTCTTAGAGGCACGGCATACCGTGCCCGCACAACTCTATTTTGTGCCGCCGATCTTCTCTGAAACTGTTTTGGCTTGCGTGAAGAGCAACAAATAATCCTGCCCGCCGGACTTTGAATCCGTCCCGGACATATTGAATCCGCCGAACGGATGCGCGCCGACCATCGCGCCGGTGCACTTGCGGTTCATGTAGAGATTGCCGACGTGAAATTCCTGTTCGGCGTGCGCGATCTTCGCCGCATTCTGCGAATACACCGCGCCCGTCAACCCAAATTCGCTGTCATTCGCCATGGAAAGCGCTTCATCGAAGTCTTTCGCCTTGGTCACCGCGAGCACCGGACCAAAAATCTCCTCCTGGAAAATGCGCGCCTTGCGATCCACGTCCGCGATCACCGTCGGCTCGATGAAATATCCGTCGCCCTCGGCGCGCTTGCCGCCGGCCACCAGGCGGCCTTCTTTTTTCCCGTGGTCGATGTAACCGAGAATGGAAGTCATCGCAGCCCTGTTGATTACCGGGCCCATATAATTGGTAGGATCCTCGATCGGCCCTACTTTAATTTTCTTCACGCGCTCCACCAGCTTCCCCAGAAATTCGTCGTAAATTTTTTCCGCGACGATCGCCCTTGAGCACGCCGAACACTTCTGTCCCTGATAACCAAACGCCGAAAGCGCTACGCCTTCCACCGCCGCGTCCACGTCCGCCTCGTCGTCCACCACGATGGCGTCCTTGCCGCCCATTTCCAGCACGGTGCGCTTGATCCACACCTGCCCCGGCTGAGTTTTCGTCGCCTGCTCGGCGATGCGCAATCCCGCTTCCTTCGATCCGGTAAACGCAATGAACCGCGTCCTCGGATGCGTCACCAGCGCTTCGCCCGCTGTGCTGCCCGGCCCAGTGAAAAAGCTCACCACATCGCCCGGCACACCCGACTCGTACAAAATATCAATGAAGATCGCCGCGATCGTCGGCGAGTCACTCGATGGTTTCACCACCACCGTGTTCCCGGTGACGACCGCAGCCGCCGTCATCCCGCCCATAATCGCCGCGGCGAAATTCCACGGCGGGATCACGATGCCCACGCCCAGCGGAATATATTTCAGGTAATTGTTTTCTCCGTGAAACGGCGTCAATTTCTGCGGCGCGCCCAGCCGCAACGCTTCGCGTCCGTAGTATTCGCAGAAATCAATCAGCTCGGCGATATCCGCGTCCGCTTCCGGCCAGGTCTTGCCGATTTCGTAGCTCAGCCAGGCATCCAGTTCGTAGCGCCGCTTGCGCAAAATATCCGCCGCGCGATACAGGCACGCCACACGCTCTTCCACCGGCACGCGCTTCCATCGTTCAAATGCCGCATGAGCTTTTTCCACCGCCTGGTTGGCCATCGCAACGGTGGCCTTCTGAAACACGGCAATCACCTGATCCGGATGAGACGGATTGTAGGACTTGATCTTCTCCGAAGTAGTGATGCGCTCCCCGCCAATCGTTAGCGGATACTCGCGCCCAAACATTCCGCGCACCTGCGCCAGCGCTTCTTCCATCGCCTTGCGGTTTTCAGGCCTACTAAAATCAATAAAAGCTTCGTTCGCAAATTCCCCGCGCTGCAAGTTCACAGTTGCCTTGGGTGTTCCAGTCGTCGCCGTAGATGTCATTGGTTGTGCCTCACTCCGTTTGTGCTGCGCGTTGCGCAGCGCTGTATTTTACCGCCGCGCCTGATGCTGGCACAAGGACAGCGTACGTGCTGATCGGCGGCTGGCGAGTCGATGTGCGTGTGGCGTGGTGCCCGGTGGAGGATTTTGGGGGGATCGAGACGGGCGAGAGTGGCAAAAAAATATTTTCTTGGAAATGGTCCCGACTGTTTGTTTTCAATGAGTTGCGTCATTTTCTGATCGCCGGGACGTCGATTAGCACTACGTAGCGCACGTACGTAGTGACCGCGAGATTGCTTGGGCTCGCGGGCCGAGTTTCAGCCGATTTCGTGCAGACGCTCACGAGGAGCTGCGGCCAGTGTCGGGCCCCGCGCCGACCGAGCGAAGGGGCGCACGAGTGTCGGCGCAATTGGCCGCCTAATCCGTTGGCCTCTGCGCCAGCTCGCAGGTTGCGTGCTCCTCAGGGCGGAAAAGTGCCCCGACGGACGCTAGCGCACTTCGCAGCGGTTGAATATTCGCGGAAATACGGATGCACTTGATTGTGGGACGTAACACGAGCTAGAGGATCGGGGGTCGTGTGTGCGTCGTCGGGAGTTGGTTCCGCCAGGATGGGCTGGCACCGTGAGGTATCATGCGATCATGAACATTCGCCTGCGGCCTGAGATCGAAGAGTTGATCAAGAAAGACATCCAATGCGGCGCGTACCAAAGCGTCGCTGAGTTCGCGGAGCACGCGGTTTCCTTGTTGCATGAGCAGGAAGCGTGGCTGGCGGCGAATCGGGAGAAAATCCGGACAAAGTTTGCGGACGGATATGCCGAGGCGCAACGCGCCGAATTGATCGACGCCTCGGTCGTGCGCGCGGAGATGGAAGAAAGCTAGCGCCCCTGGCTTGCCGAACACCGGCGGGCATGAGCGGATGGCTGTGAACGCGTCAAGCGCAGGACGATTTATTCAATATTTGGTGTTAGGTGGCGCGGGATAACCTCGACGCCGCCCATGAAGATGAGGATTCGATCTGTCTGGCTTGTGATTTGCTGTCCGAATCGCCCTTCGCTGGTCAAACCCGCACTGACTTGGCTTCTTTGCAGCTTCGCTTCTGGTTGGTGCTACCCCACAAGGCTTATTTCATCGTTTACGATCCAGAAACCGATAAGAAACCGGGCGCGGACTGTGGCCTTCAGGCGACAGGTAAGCCCGTGTACCTGACAAGCATCCTGACACAAGAATAGTTATCTGGCAGACTCATAACATGCTAATCGGAGCGACGGACCGTAGGTACAGCCAGAACGCTGGAGCAGTATTCAGCCTCAAGTATCACATCGTCTGGTGCCCGAAATATAGACGCAAGGTTCTTGTCGGTGATGTTGAGGCAAGGCTCAAGAACGTGTTGTTCGCGACGGCAGCACAATACGGCGTGCTCATCGAAGTGATGGAAGTGATGCCGGACCATGTGCATCTCTTCGTATCATCGGACCCGACGCGGTGTGTAGCGGAGATAGTGAATAGGCTCAAAGGTGCGTCATCTCGTATTCTTCGAGAAGAGTTTCCGCACTTGAAATCCAGGCTCCCTACACTGTGGTCGCGCTCATATTACGCGGGCACAGTCGGCCACGTATCAGAATCAACCGTCAAGAAGTACATGGAGAATCAAAAAGGACGCTGATGCGAAAGACGTTCAAATATCGGCTGTATCCCGCAGCAACCCAGCAAGAGATGCTGAGGATGCAGTTGTCCGAAGCGTGCCGGTTGTATAACGCCGCGCTCCAAGAACGTCGAGATGCATATCGTACCCACGGGGAAGCACTCAATTACTACACGCAGGCGAACCAGTTGAAAGAGATTCGAGACGCTGGCAACCTTGCACTTCCAAACTATCACTGTGCCCAGGACGTTCTAAAGCGTTTGGATAAAGCGTTTCAGGCTTTCTTTCGGCGAATAAAACACGGAGAGAAGCCGGGGTTCCCGAGATTTAAATCTTCACGTCGGTACGACAGCATCACTTTTCCAAGCCACGGTGACGGCAACAGGCTTCTCAAACCAGAGCAGCGTAAGACGCATCTCCGCGTGCAAGGCATCGCTGAAATCAAGATCCTATTGCACCGCCCCATCGTCGGCGAAATCAAGACCGTCTCCGTGAAGCGTGAAGGGAAAGCGTGGTATGCCTGCTTCTCCGTGGAGTGCGCGAAGAAGCCGCTTCCTCCGTTGGATAATGCCGGCGGAATAGATGTTGGTCTGGACTCATTCGCAGTTCTCTCCCACGGAGAGTCCATCCCGAATCCGCGCTGGTATCGTGTAGCGCAAAAACGTGTTCGCAGAGCGCAACGCAAGGTCGCACGGAGCGTCAACAAACGTTCACATCGAAGGCGTAAAGCAATCCTTGCACTCCAAAATATTCACAGTCGGATACAGCGGTTGCGAAATGAGTTCCAGCACAAACAGTCTTTCAAGCTGATACGGAATTTCGGAACAATTGCCATCGAAGATTGGAATGTCAAAGGCTTGGCGAGCGGAATGCTCGCGAAGTCTGTACATGATGTCGGATGGGCTTCCTTCTTCTCCAAGATTGCGTACAAGGCTGAAAGTGCCGGTCGCACTTTGATTAAGGTCAACCCATCAGGCACAAGCCAAACCTGTCTCTGCGGTGCAACGGTGCGAAAACTTCTCTCAGATCGAGAGCATGTTTGCACAGAATGCGGATTAGTCGCGCCAAGAGATTTTGTATCGGCTCAAGTCATTCTTCAAAGGGCTAGGATAAGCCCTTCAAACCAAAACGTAGAGGCTGTTAGCTCATGCGTGGTTTGAGAAGCCGCCGGTCTTCAGCCGGCGGAGAAGTCACCCTCTGAGAATCGTCCCCATTACGCACGCCGCACAAGATCTTCCGTCTAGCATGCGCCAGCGCTGGCACGCCATGCTGTCCTCTGCGGTGTGCGATCGAGAGCGCGCACCCTTGCCAGCATTCGGGAACAGTGAGCGCGCTCTCAGGGTGTGGAGTGACGAAACCCTCCGCCACTCCGCGTTGCGGCTTTACTTGCTTTTCGAGTAGAGGATGCGCACCAGTTGGTCACGATGCGCGGCATAATCCACCGTGGAGCTGTAGACATCGCCGAAAAGCGGTTGCTTGGTGTGCAGCGATTCGATCTCCGCATAGAATTTATCCATGGCGGCGGCGTGCGGGAAAACGGCGATCAGGGTGTAGGTGCCGGGCGTTTCGGTGTGAATTAGGTCTTCCTCGAGCGAATAGCCGGAGAGTGTGCCGTCAGCGACCTCGGCATCGAGCGCGGGCTTGCGATACTTCGTCAGCAGATCCCGGAACTCCTCGGCATGTCCTGGCTTGGGCGTCCAATCCTGCACCAGAATATAGCCGTTCTCGGTGGTGCCGCCCTTGCCGTTGTACATCGTGGACATGGTGATCGCGTCAGAGTGCATGGTGTAGGCGAGTTCGGATGCAGGAGGAGCCGAGGTGCGCAGGGTCGCCAAAGCCTTCATCAAGCCCGCAACCGAGGACGAAGAGAACCAACCGACGTGCGTTGGGGCGTTGAGGCCTTCATGGACTTCGAAAGCGCCGTCTCCATAGCTGAGGATCGTTCCGTCGGCGAGCAGGCCGTCGAACGCTTTGCGCTCCCCCGCTGCGTTCTTTTCGTACGCGGCCCACTGCGCGCGGGGAACTCCGAAGAAAGAAACATAGGTATACACCACCGGCTGCTTCGGCGCTTCCGCTTGCTGGGCGCGTGCAGCCGGCACGGAAAATACGAACATGGATAGCAGCAAGACACACAACATGGAAACGCACAGCATTCGCTTCATCATTTCTTTTTTCTCTCCTGTTTTGGTGGGTGGCAGAGCAATCGGAACCGATAAGTTCGATTGAGACTTCTGTCCGACGCATCGTATGCTCGTCGTACTCCGGACACAATGAATTTGTGTGCAGGGCGCCGCGACGGGTACCCCTTGTTCCCGCGGCTGTATCCGGGCCAACGCTGGCACGGAAATCTCGTAGTCGGATTACTTGCGGTAGATGACGCCGGCTTTCATCACGAAGGAAACTTTTTCCAGCGCGGCGATGTCCTCGAGTGGATTGCCGGGGACGGCAACGACGTCTGCCTGATAACCGGGTTTGAGCGCACCGATTTGCTCCTGCCAGCCGAGCAGCTTGGCGCCATTCAGCGTGCCGGCTTGAATCGCGGCCAGCGGAGACATTCCGTATTTCACCATCAGAATGAATTCGCGGGCCTGCGTGCCGTGCGGGAATGGACCGACGTCCGAGCCCATGGCCATTGGGACACCGGCGGCGAGCTGCTTTTTGAACTCGCTGATGTGCATGTCGAGCATGGCGCGTTCGCGCGCGCCACCTTCGGGAGTGGCGGCGTGCTCCGCAAAAAATTCAGAGATGGTGAAAGTGGGAACGGCGAAGATTTGCTTTTCGCGCATGATGCGCATGGTCTCATCGCTGAGTTGGAAAGCGTGATCAATGGATTCGACTCCGGCGCGTGCGGCGTAGAGCGTTCCGGGTTCGCCGGTCGCGTGAACGGCTACACGATTGCCGGTGCGCGCTGTTTCGCGGACGGCGGCGACGAGTTCTTCTTCGGTGTACTGGTATGGTGTCGAGAATTTTCCGTCCTCGATCGAGTCCGCGCCCGTTTCGTAAATCTTGATGAAGTCCGCGCCTTCTTTCAATTGCTCGCGAATCACGGCGACCAGTTCTGCGGAATTGTTCGCGTATGTGGCGTTGGGCAGAACGTGCTGCTCGGGGTTATAGCCGATCGCGTCTTCGTGGCCGCCGAGAATATTGATGGCATTGCCGCTGACGCGCAGACGCGGGCCCGGGATTTGGCCGCGGTCGATGGCATTGCGAACGGCGGTGTCCGCGGAGCCAGCGCCTTCGGTGCCCATGTCACGTTCGGCGGTGAAACCGGCCAGGAGATCCTTGCGCGCGGCGAGAGTGGCCATAATGGTGCGCTGCGGGACGGATTCTGCGGCTGTTTGCAAATCTTCCGCGCCGGGATGGAGAAAAAGGTGGACGTGCGCATCAATGAGGCCGGGGAGAAGAGTGGCGTCGCCGAGGTCAATGATTTCCGCGCCCGCGGGGCGAGTGACCTTCGCGCCGACTTCTTTTATGGCGTCGCCTTGGATCAGAATTTCGCCGGGGGTGGTGATGCGGCCGGATTCTACGCCTAGCAAGCGCGCGGCGTGCAGGACGATCGCGTGCGCGGTTGGCGCAGGTTGCGTTTGCGTTGCTTGCGCGTGGAGTGGCGCGCTGCAGAGGGATGCGAGCGCGAAGGCAAGTAGGAGAGCAAGAATGGCGCGAGGCGCGAGTTTGTTTGGGTTCATGTGGTCGCCGCGATGATAAACCAATTTGCCTCGACGATTTAAGATTTATAACGGGGGTTGGGCGCGACGCTCTGGAAGCCGTAGGTTTCGTAGCGCCAGGAGATTTTTCCTTCGCGGAGGCTGACGATTGTGAAGCCCTCGGGAAAATCGAGGCGCGGCCCGTGCCACCAATTGCCGCAGACGGCGCCGCAACAGGCGTACTGGCAATTCTTGTAGTTCACGAGTTCGTTGATGTGGAGATGGCCTTGGAAGACGGCGAGGACATTGTGGTTGGCGAAGAGCGCGATCACGTCGGCGGAATTTGCGACAGACACGGTGTCGTAGCGCGGCGTGCCGTCGGGCTTCGGACCGTAGGCGAGGTAGCCGGTGATGAGCGGCACGTGGGTGACGACGATGATGGGCGCAGCTTCAGGGACAGCGGCGAGGTCGTGTGCTAACCATTGCAGCTGCGCGTCGTCAATGCGGCCTTCCCAGAGGCGATCGGGCGTGGGGAAAATGGAATCGAGGACGATGAAATGGTAGCCGCGGTGATCGAAGGAATAGTAAGTGCGCGCGCCGATGCGGTCTTCGAACATTTTTTTACCGTAGCCAGGATCGTTGGGAGTGGCGCCGCTTTTGCTGAAGATGCCGTAGAGGTCGTGATTGCCGATGGTGTGGTGCAGCGGGACTTCGATGCTGGCTTCGGTGCGTTGGTAAAGATCGAAGAGCATGTCGGCGCGGGTGCGAGTGACCTCGAGCGCGTCGAAAACCATATCGCCGCCGCAGATGGCGAATTCGGGTTTGGAAGCGGCGATTTTGGCGACGGCCATTTGGCAGCCGTGGGCTGCGTCCATCTCGGGTTGGATGTGCGTGTCGGTGAAGAATATGAAATCGAAGGAGGCGGGTGGTTCTGCCTTAGCGGCGGCGTTCGCGCGGGCATGACCCAGCAACGGAACGCCGGGAAATGTTGCGGCGGCGCCCGCAGCGGCAAGAGTCTTGAGAAATTTTCTGCGGTCCTGGATCAAGTACGTCCCCTTGCAACGGCTGGCGCGGTTTCAAGCTGCGGCCAGAGCGGGGCGCCGCAGAATGTCTCACGACTGAGTGCGCAATTGAGTATAACCAATTGCAAGATGCAGCGCAGGAGCGAACGATGCGGACATTTCTCACGTTCACGATGCTTTTGCTGATTTCTGGCGCGGCGAGTTCCGTGCAGGAGCCGCAGAGAGGCGCGACCCAGACTGGGCAGGCGAAGCCGTACGACGCTGCGACAACGCAGGCGGAACCGAATAAATGCAGCGGCGAGGAATATCTGATAATTGATGAACATCTGAATGCAGTCTACAAGAATTTGTTGCGGATGCTGCAAGAAGTCACACACGACGCGAAGCAGCCGCAAGACGAAGCGGAAACGGCGCTGCAGAAACTACGCGCCGCGCAAATAGCTTGCGACCAATATCGCGCGCTGCCTCGCGACGCGGTGCAGCAGCAATTTGAAGGCGGATCGATCGCTCCGCTGGAATGGGCCACTTGCATGACGGAAACGGCGAATCACCGCATCGCGGAGCGGAAGAGTGGAGAGGAAATCGGAGACCGCAAATTTGCGTAGGGACTATGGGCGGCGGTACGTTATGCGAAATTTTCTGACGCCCGGATCGTACGGGTCGAGGTAATCCTCAAAGGAGGCTTCTTGCAGGCCGGCGCTGGAAAATGCGGCGAGTTCGGCGCGCGTTAGACGCCAGGGCAGGTGGCCAGGGTCTTCTTCCGGGTCGCGGCCTCTGGCTATTACCAGCAACAGGCCTGCGGGCCTTAGAAATTCAGCGATTTTCCTGAAGGCCTGCGCGCGCAAGTCTGGGGGAAGCGATTGCAGAGTGTAGGACTCAAGTACGAAATCGAAACTCGCGCGCCAGGATTCGGGCGGGGCAAGCGCATCGGCTACGACATATTCCACTTTGGTGGATGGAAAGCGCTTCTTGGCGGCGGCGAGTGCGGTGGTGGAAATGTCGAAGGCGGTGGTTTGGTAGCCCCAGGCGGCGAGTTGCTCGGCATCGTCGCCTAGGCCGCTGCCGATAATCAGGGCTGATTTGTTGCGGGCTTCCTGCGGATGCAGCTTCCAGAAATCGAGCAGGTTGGGATTAGGAACCAGGTCGGCCCAGGGAATTTCGCTGACGCCGGATTGGGCTTCGCGATAGAGAGCCTCGAACCAGCCGAGTGAGTCGCCCTTGGCGTTAAATTCGGCGGCGAGTTCGCGTGCGCGGCTGCGATCGGTCATTCTTTTGGTCCTTGCGTCCAGTCATTGGATGCGGAGACAGAGGCGAAGTCAACAGTTGAAAGTTGACAGTTCGGAGTTAAACGCAAAGGCGAGCCTCTACCGCGGAGGTGCAGAGAATGCAGAGACAAACTAAGGCAACAGAGATCCTGCGCTGCGCTCAGGATAACGGCGCTTCGCGACGGGGCTGCGTTATGGAGTGAGTTCTTGGACTGCCGCTGTGAAAACTTTGGTGTGTTGGTCGATGTCTGCGGCGCTGGTGGCCGGGGACATCAGCGCCATGTTGTGGAATGGCGTCAGCAAGATGCCGCGGTTTAGGGCGAACAGGTGCATGAAGCGTTCTAGGTCGAAATCCATGGCGGCGGCTGCTTCTCCGCCGTTGCGCGGCGGGTGCGGATGGAACAGATATTCGGCGCGGCAGCCCAGGCGGGCGACGTGCCAGGGGAGCGCGGCTTCGGCAATGGCTTTGGCTACGCCGTCGGCGAATTTTTCGGCTAGTGGAATCATGTGCGCGAAGGCGGCGGGAGTCAGAACGTTTTCGAGCGTGGCGCGAATGGCGGCGAGCGAAAGCGCGTTGCCTGCTAGCGTGCCACCGATTCCGCCGGTGTCGCAATCTTCGAGCCGGATGCGGCTGGTGATTTTTTGCGCGACGTCCGAGCTACAGCCGTAGGTTGCTGCGGGCACACCGCTTGCGATGGGCTTGCCGACTACGAAGAGATCGGGTTTGAGGCCGTGGGCGCGGGTGTAACCGCCGGGGCCGGTGCAGATGGTGTGCGTCTCGTCAATGATCAGGAGCGTGCCGAATTTTCGCGCGAGCGTGGCGGCTTTTTCCCAGTAGCCGGGTTCCGGGTGGACGATGCCGACGTTGGTTAGGACTGGCTCGGCAAGAATGCAGGCGACGTCTTGGTGCGCGAGCTCGCTCTCGAGGGCGGCGAGATCGTTGAATTCGACTACGCGCGTGGTTTCCACCGGATTTACGGGCGGACCGATATTTCCGCGGCGCGGGCCGGGGGTGCCGTTGTCGAGTGAGATGTAAGTTTCGTCCACCGTGCCGTGATAGCAGTAATTGAAGACCAGGATTTTTGGGCGCTGCGTGATTTCGCGCGCGATGCGGACGGCGGAGCGATTGGCGTCGGTGGCGCTGAGAGTGAATTGCCAGTAGGGGAGGCCGAAGCGGCGGGCGAGTTCTTCGCCGACCCATGCGGCGTCTTCGGTGGGGAGCATCAGGGTGATTCCGTGGCTCGCCTGGCGCGCGATGGCTGCGGCGGCTGGCGAGGGAGAATGGCCGGTCATGGCGCCGGTGTCGCCGAGGCAGAGGTCCAGGTAATCATGGCCGTCCACATCCTGGAAATGGGCGCCCTGGGCTGCGGCGACGAAGACGGGGAATTTGCCGGCCCATTTTTTCATCCAGTTCATGGGGACGCCACCGAGCAGAGATTTCTGCGCGCGGGCGTAGAGAGCAGCGGAGAGAGGGCGTTCGGCCACGAATTTTTCTTCTTCGCGCGACATCAGGGCGTGGAGGCGAGAACGATCGATCATCGTGTGTGGTTTTCTTTTCGGTGCAGTCATGGTCCGCTTCCCGTTACCGAACAGACGTCAACTGCGCTCCTGTTCGTGAATACGTGGAGAGAGTTTAGCGCAGGTGCTTGAGGATTTCGCGGGCGGCGTTGTGGCCGGAGGCGCCGGTTACGCCGTTGCCGGGGTGGGTGCCGTTGCCGCATAGGTAGAGGCCTTGCACTGGGGTGGCGTAGCGGGCCCAGCCGAGAAGGGGGCGCATGGTGAATATTTGGTCCAGGGCTAGTTCGCCGTGGAAGGGGTGGCCGCCGGTGAGGCCGTAGGTGGTTGCGAGATCTTGAGGCGTCAGGGTTTGCACGGCGAGAATTTTCGACGGAAAGTCTGGGGCATATTGCGCGAGGGTTTTGATTACGGTGTCGCGCAGGGCGTCGCGTTGTTGGGTCCAGTCGCTCGATTTTAATTTGTAGGGGGCGAACTGCATGTAGATGGACATTACGTGTTTGCCTGCAGGGCCCAGCGAATTATCGAGAATGGTGGGGATGGAAATATCGAGAAACGGGGCGCGGGAAAATTCACCGTATTTGGAATCGTCGAAGGCGTGCTCGAGATAGTCAATGCCGGGGCCGATGTGGATGCGTCCGGCGAGTGCGGCATTGCCGTCGCAAGAATGCTGGAGCGCGGTGAAGCACGGCAGGCCGTCGAGCGCGACATTTATTTTTGCGGCGACGCCGTTGCTGCGGAAATTGAGCATTTTTACGACGAAGCTGGGCGGCAGGTGGACCGGATCGAGCAGGCCGAGCAGGGTGCGGCGTGGGTCGGCGCCGGAAACCACGGTTTTCGCGGCGATTTCTTCACCGTTCGCTAGCGCGACGCCGGTAACCGCGCCGTGCTTCACCAGGATTTGCGCGACTTCCGCATGGGTGCGAATTTCCGCGCCGGCTGCTTTCGCGGCGACGGCCATCGCGGCGGTGAGCGCGCCCATGCCACCGCGAGGGTACGCGGAGTTCCCTACCGGATGGGGGTCTGCGGCGGCGCGCAGCAGGAGCAACGCGGTGGAACCCGCGGACCAGGGGCCGAGAGAGGCGCCGAAAATTCCGCGCGCCGCTACGACGGCGCGAAGCAGATCGGTTTCGAAAAATTCGGCGACGAAATCCGCGACAGCCATGGGGCCCCAGCGGATGAGTTGCATCATTTCTTTCTTGCCTAAGCCGCGAACTTTGCGCCCGATTTTCAGGAGCTTCCAGAGGTCTTCTTTGGAAGGTTTTTCGATGACCGGCGGAGTGAGGTCGAGCAATTCGCCGGCGATTGCGGCGGCGCGGGCGATTTCTTTGGAAAGCTCGAAATATTTTGCGCCATCTTTTTTCGAAAAATTATCAATCTGCCGGGCGGAGGCCGACGGATCGGTGTGCAGCACCAGCGCGCGGCCGTCAGGCGAGGGCGCGAAAACGCGAACGGGCGACTCGAGTTTTGCAAGGCCGTGACGCGCGAGTTGCATGTCTTGCACAATTTTGGCGAGTGGAGGGCCGCCGGCATGCGCGACGGTGGAACATTTGAAACCGGGATGGAATTCCTCGGTGACGGCGGCGCCGCCGACGATGGAGCGGCGTTCGAGAACGAGAGGCTTGTGGCCTTTTTTCGCCAGATAGAAGGCCGTTACGAGCGCGTTATGCCCAGCACCGAGAATAATGATGTCGCGCTGTTCGGCCACGCTCAGCTTCTCCCCGTGTCTTTCAGAATTTCCAGAGCAGCGAGGCGGCCGGGAGCACCCATGATGCCGCCGCCGGGGTGCGTGGCGGAGCCGCACATGTACAATTTTTTTATGGGTGTGCGGTAACGCGCCCAGCCCGCGGCGGGACGCAGGAAGAAAAGCTGCTCGAGTGAGAGTTCGCCTTGAAAGATGTTGCCTTCGGTTAGGCCGGTCTGGCGTTCGATATCGAGCGGAGTGATGAATTGCTTTCCGATGATGAGGTTTTTCAGGTTGGGCGCGAATTGCGAAATCGTGTCAATGACGGTGTTGCCGAAGGCCTCGCGCTGCTCATCCCAGGTGCCGGAGGCCAATTTATACGGCGCATATTGTACGAAGCAGGAAAGAATATGTTTTCCTGGCGGCGCGACGGAGGGATCAGTGAGCGACGGAATGACCATATCAATGTAGGGGCGGCGGGAAAATTCGCCGTACTTGGCCTGGTCGTAGGCGCGTTCCATGTATTCCATGGACGGTGAAATGGAAATCGCGCCACGTAGGTGATTGCCGGGGCCGGGGAGGCAGGTGAAATCCGGAAGACCGTCGAGAGCGAGATTCACTTTGCCGGAGGAGCCGCGATATTTGTAGCGGCGAACGTCTTCGAGGAACTCGCCGGGAAGCTCGCGCGCTTCGATGAATTTCAAAAATGTGAGATTGGGGTCCACGCTCGAGGAAACGACATCGGCGTGAATTTCTTCGCCGCCTTCGAGGACCACGCCCTGCGCGACGCCATTTTTTATGAGAATTTTTGAGACTGCCACTTGCTTGCGGATTTCGACACCCGCTTCGAGGGCCGCGCCAGCGATGGCGTTGGAAATGGCGCCGGTGCCGCCACGGCTGAAACCCCAGGAGCGGAAGGCGCCATCGATCTCGCCCATGTAATGATGGAGCAAAACGTAAGCGGTGCCGGGCGAACGGATGCCGAGAAACGTGCCGATGATTCCGGAGGCGGACATGGTGGCTTTGAGGACGTCGGTCTCAAACCACTGGTCGAGGAAATCGGCGGCGCTCATGGTCATGAGCTGGACGAGGTTGTATTTGTCTTCGGCGTCGAGATTCTGGAAACGCTTGCCGAGGAAGGCCAGTTTTTTCAGGTCGCGCGGATCCAAGGAAGTGGGATCGGGAGGAATCATGCCGAGAATTGGTTTTACGAAGCGGCACATAGCGACCATGGATTTGCCAAATTCTTCGTAGGCTTCGGCGTCAAGCTTGGAGTGGCGCTCGAGTTCGCGGCGCGTCTTGCCGTGATCATTCTGGCGCCAGAGGTAGTCGCCATTGGGCATGGGAGTCATGGTGCCGTCGAGCGGAAGGATTTCCAGACCGTGGCGGGGGAGATCGAGGTCGCGAATAATTTCTGGTCGAAGGAGGGAGACGACGTAAGAGAAAACGGAAAATTTAAATCCTGGGACGATTTCTTCGGTGACGGCTGCGCCGCCAAGAACGTAGCGCTTTTCGAGGACGAGGACTTTTTTTCCGGCTTTGGCGAGGTACGCCGCGGTCACCAGGCCGTTGTGGCCGCCGCCGATTACGATGACGTCGTATTTCTTTGCCATGGATTATGCGGGTGATTCAGCCGTTCGAAGGATGAACACCGGAGCCGAAGCATTTTACAGGCGCGGGAGCGGAGTCACAAGGAAGAACGGTAGGGGCGACTGACTGGGGGTCAGGAAGTATGTGGGGAAGGACGAATGACCGTAAGGAGTGACAAGCGGCTAGACGTTGCGACTAGGGTAGCGCGGGCACTATAATCGCGGGCTGCGTGGGTTGGGATTTTTTTTGCTGATAGGAGTGACTGTGCCGATTGGAACTGCCGTTCACGACAGGACTTTGAAATTGTGCGAGAGCATGAATTATCGCGAGTGGTCGGGGTACTACGCGGTGAGCGTGTACGAGATGCATCACGACCACGAGTACAACGCGATTCGGAATGCCTGCGCGCTGATTGATGTGACGCCGCTGTACAAATACCGCATCGAGGGCAAGGACGCGACGAAATTCGTGAACCGAGTGATCACGCGGGAAATGAATAAGGTGAAGATCGGACAGGTGATTTATTGCTGCTGGTGCGACGAGCAGGGAAAAGTGATTGATGATGGGACGATTTCGCGGCTGGGGGAGAATTCGTATCGCTGGACGGCGGCGGATCCGAGCATTCGCTGGTTCCATCAGAACGCGCTGGGGCTGGACGTCCAGATGGAAGATATTTCGGACCAGGTGGCGGCGCTGGCACTGCAGGGGCCAACCTCCGGACGCTTGTTGAAGCAGGTAGCGGAAGCAGACATCGCGAATCTGAAATATTTTCGATTTACGCACGGGAAAATTGGCGGAGTGGAAGTAGATATTTCGCGCACCGGCTATACGGGCGATCTGGGGTACGAAATATGGATGGCGTGGCGGGACGCGCCGCTGGTTTGGGATGCGCTGATGGAAAATGGACAGCCCTTCGATCTGCATCCGGCGGGAATTATTGCGTTGGACGTGGTGCGCATTGAAGCGGGATTGATCATGCTGGAAGTGGACTACACCAGCAGCAAGCGGGCGTTGATTGAAGCGCAGAAATATTCGCCGTATGAATTGGGGCTGGGGAAGATGGTGGATTTGAAGAAGGAATATTTTATCGGGCGCGAGGCGCTGGCGGCGGAAAACGAGCGCGGGCCGAAGCGGCTGCTGATGGGGTTGGACGTGCGTTGGGAGGACGTGGAGCGGCTTTATGACGCGGTGGGATTGGGGCCGCAGGTGCAGAGCACGGCTTCGCGCGCGCATGTGCCGGTGTATCGCGGAGGATTGCAAGTGGGCAAGGCGACTTCGACGACGTGGTCGCCGACTTTGAAAAAGATGATTGCGCTGGGGAGCTTGAATCGCGAGCACGCGGCGGCGGGGACGGAATTGCAGTTGGAACTGACGGTGGAAGCGGTACGTCATAAGGTACGTGCGACGGTGAGGGACTTGCCATTTTTTAATCCGCCTCGAAAGACGGCCACGCCGGTAACGTGAAGATCCGCGTTGGAGGGATTCGTTGAAAGCTGAGTTTGGGGCGAGTGCCGGCGCCGCGCCGGGACGTTTCTGTGGTTCCCTGCATCGTTCGAACACGAATTTATTTTTATTGGGATTATTCCTGCCGGTATTTTTTCTGTTTTTTCTGACTGCGAGCGTGACGACTGTGAATGCACAAGGTGCGAAGGCGAAGTGTCCGCCGGTGGCGCGGATCGAGGACGTGACGGAGACGATCCATGGAACAGTGGTGCACGATCCGTACCGCTGGCTGGAGGATCAAGACAGCGCGGAAACGCGGGCCTGGACTGACGCGGAAAACGCTTGCACGCAGGCCGCGCTGGGAAAGCTCCCGGGTCGAGAGGCGATCGCCAAGCGGTTGGGAGAATTGATCAAGGTGGAGACGATCGGGCTGCCGATCGAGCGCGGCGGGCGATATTTCTATGCGAAGCGCGCGGCGAACCAGGATTTGTTCGTCCTGTATATGCGGCGCGGGGTGAAGGGCGAGGAGCAGGTGCTGGTGGATCCGGAGAAGTTGAGCGCGGACCACACCACGAGCGTGAATTTCGAAGGCGTTTCGGACGACGGGAAACTGGTGGGATATGGGGTGCGCAAGGGCGGTGAGGACGAGGTTGCGCTGCATTTTCTGGACACCGATACGGGAAAAGAGCGCAAGGATGTGCTGCCGCGCGCACGCTACATTTCCAGTCCCACGTTCCGGAAGGACAAGAGCGGATTTTATTATTCGAAATTGGTGGAGGAAGGGCCGCGGGCTTATTTTCACGCGATGGGAACGGACGCGAAGAACGACAGCAAGATTTTTGGCGACGGTTATACGCCGGATAAAATTTTGGCCGTGGATTTATCGGAGGATCAACGATATTTGCTGTTTACGGTGTTTTACGGATCGGCCTGCGATCGATCGGAAGTTTATTTTCAGGATTTGAAAACTGCCGGGCCGATCGTGCCGGTGGTGAACACGTTGGATGGATGCTTTCAGGGCGCGATCGCGAACGATACTTTATATCTGCAGACGAATTGGCAAGCGCCGAAATGGCGGATGGTGGCGGTGCCACTGCGGACGCCTTCGCAGGAACACTGGAAGGAAATTATTCCCGAGGGCGAATCGCGGATGGAGGACTTTCGGCTGGTGGGCGGGAAAATTGTGGCGCAGTATTCGCACAACGTCGCATCAGAGCTGAAAATATTTCAGGCGGATGGCAGCGCGGCCGGTGGAATTGCGTTGCCGCAACTGGGAACCGTGGCGGGACTGACGGGGAGATGGAAGGAGAGCGAAGCTTTTTTTTCGTTTCAGTCGTTCGCTGTACCGGCGACGGTTTATCGGTACGATGTGGCGGCACGAGGACTGGCGGTATGGACGACACCGGCGGTACCGATTGAGGCCAGCGCGTTTGAGGTGAAGCAGGTTTGGTACGAATCGAAAGACAAGACGCGCGTGCCGATGTTTTTATTTTACAAGAAGGGATTGCAGCTGGACGGGGCGAATCCGGCGCTGATGACGGCTTACGGCGGGTTTGATGTGAGCGAGACGCCTCTGTTTCGCGACGACGCGGTGCTGTGGGCGGAGCATGGCGGCGTGTTCGCACTGCCGAGTTTGCGAGGAGGAGGGGAGTTCGGAGAAGATTGGCATCGCGCGGGGATGCTGGAGAAAAAGCAGAATGTGTTTGATGATTTTTACGCGGCGGCGGAATGGCTGATCGCGAATCGTTATACGCGCGCGGACAAGCTGGCGATTACCGGGCGGAGCAACGGCGGATTGTTGATGGGCGCGGCGATGACGCAGCGGCCGGAGCTTTTTGGCGCAATTGTGTGCGGCTATCCCTTGCTGGACATGGTGCGTTATCAGAATTTTCTGGTGGCGAAGTACTGGGTGCCGGAGTATGGGTCGTCGGAAGATGCGGAGCAGTTCCCTGCTCTTTTTGCTTATTCGCCGTATCACCATGTAGTGGCGGGGACGAAATATCCGGCGGTTTTGTTTTTGACGGGGGATAGCGATACGCGGGTGGCTCCCTTGCATGCGCGGAAAATGACGGCGGAGATGCAGGCGGCGCAAGGCGGCGATAAACCGATTTTGCTTTTGTACGATACGAAGTTGGGGCATAGCGAAGGACGTCCGGTAAGCAAGATTATCGAAGAGGACACGCAGGTTTTGGGATTTTTGATGTGGCAGGTGGGGGTGAGGGGATTTTGAGCGTTTGATCGATTGGGGTTTTCCATTGCGGCATTGGCTGTGACTTTTCGGAGGCTGGGATGCGAGGGATTATGCGGGGGCGGGTGGTCGCGCTGGCGTCGGCGTTGTTACTTGTATGCGGCTCGGTGAAGGTGGCAACGGCGCAGACTACGGCGGCGCCGATACGGTTGCGCGTGGACGCTTCGCAGGCGCCGCAGAAAATTTTGCATGTGCATATGGAGATTCCAGTGCAAGGCGCGCCGGTAACTTTGTATTACCCGGAATGGATTCCTGGGGAGCACATGCCGGATGGGCCAATTATTCAGGTGGCCGGGGTGAAATTCAGCGGCGACGGTAAGACGATCGCTTGGCGGCGGGATCTGGTGGAAATGTTTTCGATTCATGTGGATGTGCCGGCGGGAGTGAACACGCTGGAGGCGGATTTTGATTTTCTGTTGTCGGGGCCGGCGACGGGATTTTCAGCCGGGGCATCGGCTACGGCTTCGCTGAACGTGTTGAGCTGGAATCAGGTGCTGATGTATCCGAAGGGATCGCCCGCGAAGGACATTGTTTTCGCGCCGAGCTTGCGCTTGCCTGCGGACTGGAAATTCGGGACGGCGTTGCCGATCGCGAAGCAGGATGGAGTGACGATTGAATTCGCGCCGGTGGCATTGAACACGCTGGTGGATTCGCCGGTGATATCGGGGCGCTACTACCGGGCGATTCAACTAACGCCGGGGCAGAGTCCGTCGCATGAAATCGATATTGCTGCGGACAGCGCGGCGGCTCTGGCGATGACTCCGGAGACGCAGCTGCAGCTGCACAACCTGGTGACGGAGGCTTACGCCCTTTTTGGAGCGCGGCATTACCGCGGCTACCATTTCTTGTTGACGCTAAGTGACGACGTGGCGCATTTCGGATTGGAGCATCACGAATCGAGCGATGATCGCACGGCGGAACGGAGTTTGATTGACGATGCTGAGCGCATCGAATTTGCGACGCTGCTGCCGCATGAGTATGTGCATTCATGGAACGGGAAATACCGCCGGCCGGCGGGACTGGCGACGCCGGATTACCAGGTGCCGATGAAAGACGATCTGCTGTGGGTGTACGAGGGGCTGACGGAATATTTGGGCGAGGTGTTGACGGCGCGCAGCGGGTTGCAGACGCCGGAGCAGTGGCGGGAAGATTTTGCGGGACTGGTGGCGCAGTATGAAAACCGGCCGGGGCGCGAGTGGCGTCCTTTGCAGGATACGGCGGACGCGGCGCCATTTCTTTACGATGCGACGAATGATTGGTCCAACTGGCGGCGCGGGACGGATTTTTACGAAGAGGGCGAATTGCTGTGGATGGACGTGGATGAAACTCTGCGGGCGATTACGAAGGACAAAAAATCCATTGACGATTTCTGCAAGGTTTTTCACGGCGGGACCAGCGGGCAGCCGGAATTGAAGACCTATACGTTTGAAGATGTGGTGGCGACGTTGAACGGCGTGGCGCCGTATGATTGGGCCGGATTTTTGCGCGCGCGGCTCGATGGCGTGGCGACGAAAACTCCGAACGAGGCGGTGCAGCAGAGCGGGTGGAAGCTGGTGTACAACGAACAGCCCAACGAAGTGGTGGCGATTCAAGAGGCGCTGGCGCGGCGGGCTGATTTTTCGTTGACTGCGGGATTTTCGGCTTCGGACGAGGGCATGGTGGGCGACGTTATTCACGGCGGACCGGCTTACCAGGCGGGGATTGGTCCGGGGATGAAAATTGTCGCGGTGAATGGAGCGCAGTATTCTTCAGACGCGATGCGGGGCGCGATGGAGGCGGCGAGAACTGCAACGGAGCCGATTCAATTGATTGTGGCGAATGGGGCGCAGTTCCGGACTTTTTCCGTGGATTATCACGGAGGGTTGCGGTATCCGCATATTCAGCGTGAGGAGGGGCGTCCGGATTATTTAGGGGAGATTACTCATGCGCGGGCGCAGGGCGCGTCGGGCGCACCGGGTGCGGCGAATTGAAGGCGCGGAGTTACTGAGATGAAATTTCATCCGATTGCGATTGTGGGGATATTGCTGGTGGCGGCGGGGATTGCGGCTTTGATCCATCCGCAAGTGGCTATGCCCGCTAAGAAGCAGGAAATTCAGGTGGGAGAGGGCAAGGCGATTATCGAAACGCGGAGGATTGTAACTTTTCCGCGGGGTTTTAGTGTGTTGTTGATCGCGGCGGGGTTGGGCCAGGCGTTTCTTACTTGCAGGGTGCGTTCGCGGATTTAACGTGGGTGGTGGCGGGGAGGCACGATGGGGCGGCGCGTGCGGGTGATGGGCGTGGCGGTGACGGTGCTGGCGGCGGCTGTTGCGGCGGCAGCGATTACGGTGGCTGCGCAGACGGCGGAGAAGCGCGCGATCACTTTTAAGGATTTGATTTCTTTCCATCGTGTGAGCGAGCCGCAGATTTCGCCGGACGGGACATGGATCGCTTATAGCGTGGCGACGCCCGATCTGGAGACGAACCATTCGGTGCGCGATATTTGGGTAGTGCCCGCGGCGGGCGGTGAGGCGCGGCAATTGACGCGCGGCGGGAGTGATACACGGCCGCGGTGGTCGCCGGACGGGAAGAAGCTGGCGTTTATTTCGGGGCGCGCGGGGACGCCGCAAATTTATTGGATCGGGCTGGAGGGCGGCGAGGCGACGCGGCTGACTTCGATTTCGACGGGAGCGGACAACGAACTGTGGTCGCCGGACGGGAAAGCGGTGGCGTTTGTATCTTCCGTGTATCCCGATTGCAAAGACGACGCCTGCAACGCGGCGCGCGACTCTGCGAAAGAAAAAAGCAAAGTAAAGGCGCGCGTTTACGAAAAACTTTTGTACCGGCATTGGACCGAGTGGTGGGATGGCAAGCGCGGACATTTATTTGTGGCGGCGGTGGAAGGTAGCGGGGCGCCGCAGGATTTGACGCCGGGGGCGAACTACGATGTGCCGCCTTTTAATGAGGGGGCGCCGGAAGCCATTGCGTTTTCGCCGGATGGCCGCGAGCTGTGTTTCACGGCGAATACCGACAAGGACGACGCGCTGAGCACCAACGGTGATCTTTTTATTGTGGACGTAGCGCGCGGTGGCGAGCCGCAGCGGATTACCACGAATCCGGGGAATGATTGGGGGCCGGCTTATTCACCGGACGGAAAGTGGATTGCTTATCGCGCGCAATTTCTTGGTGGGTATGAGGCGGATCGTTGGCGCTTGATGCAGTACGAGCGGTCGAGCGGGAAGACGACGAACCGCACGGAGGATTTCGATCGCAGCGTGGAAGCGTACGCGTGGGCGCCGGACAGTGCGCGGATTTATTTTTCTGCTGAGGACAAGGCGGAGATGCCGTTGTACGCGATTGCTGCGGCGGGGAGTGGCGCGCCTCAGGTGCTCGCGGATGGATACAATGCGGAATTCGATTTGAGCCGCGACGGGCGGACTTTGGCGCTGGCGCGGACGAGTCTAACGATGCCCGCGGAGATTTTTACGGCGGATGGGGATGGTGGCGCGCATCTGCGGCAGGTGACGCATCAGAATGGCGCGCTGCTGGCACAGCTGGATTTGCCGGCCGCGCAGAATTTCTGGTTCGAGGGCGCGGAGAAGACGCAGGTAGAGGGATTGTTGATACCTCCGCCGCATTTTGATGCGCTGAAAAAATATCCGACGCTGCTTTTGATTCATGGCGGGCCGCAGGGGGCTTGGACTGACGCATGGGGTTATCGCTGGAACCAGCAGGTGATGGCCGCGGCGGGATATGTGGTGGTGATGGTCAATCCGCGCGGGTCCACTGGATATGGGCAGAAATTCACGGCCGAGATCAGCCAGGATTGGGGCGGGAGAGTTTACGGGGATTTGATGAAGGGGCTGGACGCGGCGATCGCGAAGTATCCGTTTATTGATGGGTCGCGAGTGGGCGCGGCGGGGGGATCTTACGGCGGATACATGATTGATTGGATCGCGACGCACACGGACCGGTTCAAGTGTTTGATCAGCCATGCGGGGCCTTACGATTTGGTGAGCGAGTACGGGGCGACGGAGGAATTGTGGTTCCCCAATTGGGAGTTTGGCGGGGCGCCTTGGGCTAACCCGGAGACTTATCGGAAGTGGTCACCTAGCGAGTATGCGGCGGCGCTGGGAAAATATAAGACGCCGACTTTGGTGGTGGGAGGCGAGCTGGATTTTCGTGTGCCTTACAATCAGGATCTGGAGTTTTTCACGGCTTTGCAGGTGCAGGCTGTGCCTTCAAAACTGGTGATTTTCCCGGACGAGGGACACTGGGTGTTGAAGCCGCAGAATAGCGAATTGTGGTATGCGACATTCTTGGATTGGTTGCGGAGATATTTGCACTAGAACCGCGAAGAAATAGAAAGAGGCGGATGCACAGTCCGCCTCCTACCATTTCAGAGTTTGCTGCGGATTAGTGAATCGCGACGGCCTTGGTCTGGCCACTGAAGTCTATCTCGATCACGCGGTCCGCGTTGAAGAGGACTTCGGTTTGGCGAGCCTTTTGTGTTAGTTGCACCCATTCACACGGAACGGATGCGACGGTCTTGCCATCCTCGGCGCGGACTACGTTGATCTGATGCTCAGCGTCGTTCGCTTTGAGTTCGTATGTTCCCGGTGCCAACTGTTGAGTGCCGATCGTTATGGGATGATCGGTGACGAGCTGAGCCGAATCGGTGCGCGCCCAGCTCGGCAGCGAAAGAGCTAGAACAGCGACTGCTGTGAGGCCGGTTTTCCTACGAAGGTCCATTTCTGTTAGTCCTCCATGCAAAAGTGCAATATGCCGCGCAGATTTCAAGCGAGACAGCCTCGATACCGCTGCGGGCGAAAGCGCTGCTGTTAAGATATTCACAGCGCCCTCTATTGAAAGATGCGCCGGTTCAAGCGGCGGTTTCGTTTTTGTGATCGCGTAAGTTTTTGACTTCATGGCACTTCCGTCGCGCTGCGAATGTGGTCGATGGATGGGGATGGTTACTTGAGCTCGTCAGTGGTTGTGGGGATTGACGGAGGCGCGGGCGGGTGACATGGTGAATTCCTCACGCTGGGGCGTCTGCGTGCGAGCCGACGGTGCGCATTACTTTTCGCGCGCTGGTGGCGCTACTGGCGATGACGAAGGACAAGAGATTCGGCAACTACCCCTCGCTGAGCTTTCAGACGTTTATCCGGGCAGACGGTGATTGCCGTTGCTGGCCGTCTGAAGACCGCCGCTACGAACGCAACGTCAACGGGCCGGCCTCAGGATGACAATGCTCATCGCAGCGTCAGGTGCGGTTGGCGAAGGCGAAGGCGCGGCGGAGGTATCGGGTTACTTCGCGGACGCGGAATATTTTCAGTAAGGCTAGGTACGCGATAATTCCTGCCGAAGTTACCAGTGTTAGCAGGATTAGGGCACCGACTATGTGTTGCCAGTGAATGAAATTTTCCAGCCAGCCTGTGAGGCGGTAGCAGCCGTAGCCCGCTGCGCAGGATGCTAGGGCTACCTTCAGAAAGAAGACTACCAGGCTGCCCTCTTCTGGATTTTTTGTGCGGCGGCCCAACAGGACAAAAAGCAAGACCGTGTAGGCCACAATGCCAATCGTGCTGGCAAGGGCTAGACCTACGTAATCGAGGCGGCGGACTAAGAGCCAATAGACTGGCAAACTGAGCAGAGTGGTGACCGTGCCTACTACGGCTGGCGTGATGGTGTCGCGGGTGGCGTAGAAGCCGCGAGCAAGAATATTTTGCGCGCCCCAGGCGAACATGCCGATTGAGAAAAAGGCGAGTGTGGAAGCGGTGGCGGCTAGATCGGGGCCGCGGAGACGGGTGTGCGAGAAGACCAGATAGACCAGCGGGAGACTCTGCGCGATAGTTAGCGCGGAGATTGGGAGCAGCAGAAAAATCAGAGCGCGGAAGGTGGAGTTTAGGATTTGATTCAGGTCGTCGAATTTTTTTTCTGAATAGAGTTGGGCAAGGATCGGAAAGGACGCGACGCCGATGGCTTGGCCTACCAGCCCGAGAGGGACGCGCATCAGCGTCTTGCCGTTGTTCAGCCAGGTGATGGAGGCTGGTTGGAGATAGGAGCCGAACCAGCGGATGATCCAATCGTCCACGAAGGAAAGTGAGAGCGCGAGCATGATGGGGACGGAAAGTTTCAGGAACATCCAGAAGCCGGGATGGCGGATGTTGAAATTGGGCGTGAAAATCGCGCCAGCGCGCCAGGCGCCGTAGACTTGCAGCAAGAAATTTCCGCAGATGGCGCCGCCCAGGACCCCAACCGCGAATCCGTTGATGCCGACGCGCGCGTAAAGCAGGACGCCGCCGAGGATGATGCCGATGTTGTAGATGATGGGCGCCAGTGACGGGAGGATGAAACGATTCTTGGCGTATTGCACGGCGCTGAGAATGCTGCCTTCGTAGAAGCAGATTTGCGCGGGGAGCATCAGGCGCGTAAGGAAGACGGTTTGCTGGAATTCGGCGGGGGCGAAGCCTGGTGCGATGTATTTCACCAGATGGGCGGCGTAGATTTCGCCGAGGACTACTAGCGTGACCAGAACGAAACCCATCACGGTGACCACTGTGGAGAAAACACGCCAGCCTTCGTCTTCGCGTTGTTCGGCGACGTATTTGGCGAATACTGGGATGAAAGTGATACTGAGCGAGCCTCCGGCGATCAGGTAGTTCAGAAAATCGGGGAGGGTAAAGGCAGTGTAGTAGGCGCTGGTGGCGGCGTTTGCGCCGACTTGATGAGCGACGGTCCAGTCGCGGAAGAAACCGAGGATGCGGCTGAGCAGAACGCTGGCCATGACGATGCCGGTGGCCGCAGCGATGCGGCGGTGGAGGTGAGCGTTCGTCGTCACGTGGAATATGGTAGATGGATTGTGGGGGTTGGGGTAGCGAGTTTGCGGGGGTTGTTTCCGATTGGAAGAGGTGCGGGGCGGCGAAAATTACCGTAGAGACGCGGAGGGCGCAGAGAAAGGCGAAAGAATTAACACAGACTGCACAGAGAAAAACGGAGAACACAGAGAAGGCGGGAGAACACAGCCAGGAGTGGCTGTGCCGCAGGCACAGAGAAGGGCAACGGCGAGACGGCGACGCGCGGTCGGTGGTGCTGCGTCTAAGCCGCTACCCTTCGCATGAAGCAAAGGCGCGCAGGATGGGGCACCCGTCACTTCAAAACTAAGTGCAAAATGAAGCGGAGGGGAAAGACTATTCCCAAGAGTGTGCGCTCGGGGTGTGCGCTGCGCGGAATTATTCTTGGGTTTCGTCGTGTTCGGCTGCGGCTGATGGATTTGCTGGAAGGTTAATGGCTTCGCGGGGCGGGGTGCCGTCGGGGGCGGCCCGGAGATATTGGACTGGCCAGCTTACGGGGAAGCCCAGGTCGCGGGCTACGGCTAGGGGCCAGTAGGGTTGGCGGAGGAATTCGCGAGCTAGGATTACTACGTCGGCTTTGTCGCCATTCAGGATCGCGTCGGCTTGGCTGGCGCTGGTGATCATGCCGACGGCGCCGGTGAGGATGCCGGTGCGCTGGCGGATTTCGTCGGCGAAAGGAACTTGGAAGCCGGGCGCCATAGGAATTTGCGCGTTGGGAACCATGCCGCCGGACGAGCAGTCAATCAGGTCCACGCCGAGAGGGCCGAGGGATTCTGCGAGGGCGACGGATTGCTCGAGGTCCCATCCGCCGGGAGCCCAATCGGTGGCGGAGATGCGGACGAATAGAGGATAGCGAGCGGGCCAGACGCGGCGCACGGCGGCGACAACTTCGCGCAGGAGCCGGGTACGATTTTCGAGCGAGCCGCCGTAGGAATCGGTGCGTTGGTTCGCGAGCGGCGACAGGAATTCGTGGAGCAGGTAGCCGTGCGCGGAATGGATTTCGATTACTTTGAAACCGGCTTGCAGGGCGCGCGCTGCGGCAGCGGCGAAATCTTTGATGACTTTTTGAACTCCGGCGGCATCGAGCGCGACAGGCTTTGCGTAGGTACCGGAAAAAGCGATGGCGCTGGGGGCGACGGGTTTCCAGCCGCCTTGGGATTCGGGGACGAATCCACCGCGCTCCCACGGTCGAGGAGTGCTGCCTTTGCGTCCGGCGTGGGCGAGTTGTATTCCGGGGACGGCTCCCTGCCCTAACAGAAATTGGGTAATACGCGAGAGGAAGGCTATGTGATCGTCTTTCCAGATACCGAGATCTTGCGGACTGATGCGGCCTTCGACGGAGACGGCGCAGGCTTCGGTGAAGATCAGGGAAGCGCCGCCGACGGCGCGGCTGCCGAGATGGACGAGATGCCAATCGTTCGCGAAACCGTCTATGCTGGAATACTCGCACATGGGGGAGACTACGATGCGGTTGCGGAGGAGGACTTCGCGAATCTGCAATTCATCGAATAGGTTCATGGGCAATTGGATGATGGGTGCCGTGAAAAAGTGGCAGGAGATCGTGGAGTAAGACGGGCGAGGTGTTGGCGACGCTGGCAGCGGCAACGCACGATGGATCTTCAGGGGCTGAAGCCCAATCCCTCACGCTCCCTTGATGGCGCGGCTGAAGCCGCGCGCCACAAAGCTGAAGCAGCCACCGAGGCGTTAGGAATTCGACGACGCTAGAAGCGGAAGACGAGGCCCGCGTGGGCTGTCGGGTTGAATTGATGCGTGTTGAAATAGGTGGTGCACATGGCGTCTGCACCCAAACGAAGCGCCCAGCGAGGTTTGAAGGGCAGGTCAACACCGCCACCTAGTTCGTAGGCGAAGGCGTGCTGGGAACCGGCAGGCGTCTGCGGCGTGAAATGCGAATAGCCGGCCAGGGCATGGGCCCAAACTTCGACTCCCTTTTTCGCGGACCAGCGGAAGCGCGGACCGCCTCCGCCAAACAAGAACCAGGAGCTCACGTTCTCTTGAGTTGCGTGGGTCGCAGCGAACTCGCCATCGGCGCCGAGCCAATCCTTCCAGTAGTACACGACGTTGAGGTTGAAGCCATTCATGTTCTGAGTGATGTTCGGCAATTCGTAAAATCGCAGAAAGGTATAACCGCCGTAGACTTGCCAGGCGTAACTCTGGAACACGCTGGTGACGTCTTGCGGAGGCGCTGCGGGTGCGGGTGCTAACGACAATGAAAGCGGCGTGGAGGAGGCCAAGGCGCCCGGAGGTGCATTCGCCGAAGTGGGAGTGATAGAAAACGGCGTGAGCGATATAGATGGAGAGCCGGCGGGCGCGTCAGCCGCAGCCGGCACGGCATAATAGGAAGATGGCAACAAACTTGAGTTGGAAATAGTGGTTTGCGCCGCGGAGCTTATGGATAGTAGAAGGACCAATCCAAATAGGAAAGCGAAGTATCGCATAGCGTGTTTCCCCCAGATGACAAAAATGCGTCAGAGCTACCCCCATAATTTGACCGAGAAGGGGTGCGGATGTCCACATTAAATTGGGGAGGGGGGCAAAGATGTCAGGGGTAGCAGGGTCTGTTTTTCTAAATATTTTCTAATGCCGAGGGTGGGCTGGGGTTTGGGGTGTAAACCGCGCACGGCGAGCATAGGCGCGGCGTCCGAAGCGAAGTCTGAACGTGACGAAACAGAGCGCGCGGCTTTCTGGCCGAGCAGAGCCGCGGTATTAGTGATATAAAACTGGACCGCGGGTGGGGATTTGTTCTGTGGCGTCGGGTGGCGCTGCATGGAGATTCGTGTGGCTGTGAAAATATTATTTTTGCTGGGGTTCGCGTTGTGCGCGAGCGGACTGGTTTCTCCGGCTGTTGCGCTGGCGCTCGGGCTGGGTTTCGGGCTCGGCTTCGCGCATCCCTGGCAGACGGAATCGCGCACGGCGACGAAATATTTGCTACAGGCGTCGGTGGTGGGGCTGGGGTTCGGGATGAATTTGCACGAAGTGTTGCGCGCGGGGCGCAGCGGATTCGTTTACACCGCGGCGAGCATTGCGTTCGCGTTGACGGCGGGATTGCTGGCGGGACGAATGCTGGGGGTAAACAAGACGGCTTCGATATTGATTACTGTGGGGACGGCGATCTGCGGCGGGAGTGCGATTGCGGCAGTTGCGCCGATCATACATGCGGATCAGGAGGAAACGGCGGTATCGCTGGGGACGGTCTTTATTTTGAACGCGATCGCGCTGCTGATTTTTCCGCCGCTGGGGTGGCTGCTGCACCTGTCGCAGCAACAATTTGGGTTGTGGGCGGCGCTGGCGATTCACGACACGAGTTCGGTGGTGGGGGCGACGGCGCGTTATGGGGCGGTGGCGCTGGTGGTGGGGACGACGGTGAAATTGACGCGGGCTTTGTGGATCGTGCCGGTGTCGGTGGGGGCGGCGGTGATGAAACGTTCCGACAGCCGGATACAGTGGCCGTGGTTTATTGCGCTTTTTTGTTTGGCTGCGGTGGCGAATACCTATTTGCCGCGTGGCTCTGGCGTATGGCATGCGTTGAGCGTGATGGGGAAATTGGGATTGACGGCGACTTTGTATTTGATTGGGACCGGGATTTCGCGGGCTACCGTGCGCCAGGTGGGCGTGCGTCCGATGCTGCAGGGAGTGATTTTGTGGATTTTGGTGGGGGTTACTTCGTTGTGGTTAATACATGCGGGGTGGATTGCGCTGTAGGGTGGCGTGGTTCGTGCTGGGGTGCGAGAAACCAAAACAACGGCGAAAAATTAGCGCAATGGCTCCCAGCGCGCAGAGGAAAACCGGAGAACATAGAGAAAGGCAATTGCAGATTCAATGGCAACGGCGCCCGCCTGAAGGCGGCAGCCAAAAATTCAACTGCCAAGGGCCAGCGAATTTAGTCGCCGCTTTCTGCTGCTGGCGGGGGAACGCGGGTTGGCAGGAAGGTGGAGTAGAGCGCGACTACGGCGACGATTATGTTTGCGACCATTACTGGTTTGGAATTGATCAGGATGCCGTAGGTTAGCCAGACGACGGCACCTAGCGCTTGCATGATGCGGAGCGTCTTGTGATTGCGGAAGAAATAGGATGCGGTGACGAGGGCGGTGGCGAGCCAACCGATGGAGCTGATCATAGCGATGTACCTTCCACGGAGCGAGTTCCGACGGCTTCTTCCGTCGCCGGCCGGAGCGTGAGCCAGTCGGTGCGAACTTTGTCCCATTCCTGAATGAGAAAACCGTAGGATTCCAGAAACGTGCGGATTTGCGCGCGACCTTTGCCGACAATTTTTTCCAGAATGGGGACGAGAACGCCGAGAGCGCTGGTGCTGAGAATGGTGCGCTGGGCGATGTGGGAAACGTGTTTGGTTTCAGAGACAGCGATGGTGAAACCGTCGCGGGCGTTGATGTGCAGCATGACGTGAATGTCCGAGCTGCCGTCGCCGGCGTAGATGACGTGATCCGGGCCGATTTTCATCTTGGCTTGGAGCTCATCGAGGAAAGCGACTTTGCCGTAGCCGGCGGTGGCGCGGACGATGGTGTCGATTTCTCCGGTACTTTTATATTTGAATTCCGTGCCGTGAATGCGATCGGGCGGCAGGATTCCTTCGAGGGCGGATTGGATCACTTCGACGGGCGCGGCGGAGAGAACGTAAAAATCGAAGTGATAGCCCTGAATGCCGTGATCGAGAATTTCGTTGAGCAGACCGATATTGGCTTTCAGGCGGATTTCTTTGCCGACCTGGATCAAATGTTCTTTGCGGACGCGCGAGCGGAATTCGGGATCGTGGAGGAGGAGATAGGCTAGTTCGGCGCCCTGCTGGACCAGGTTGAGTTTGGCCATGCCTTCGGCTTTGCGTTCAAATTCGGCGGTGGGGATTCCGACGATTTCGCTCAGGACGTAGCCGGAATCGTTGAAGGTGAGTGTTTGGTCGAAATCGCTGACGAATAAATAAGATTTTAGCGCGGCATCGCTCATAAGAGTGATTTGCCTCCTGCTAACTTTGCTGGTTGCAATTACTTTATTTTACATCAGATTGATAGCGCGATGGCCGCGGGCTTGCGCATGGATGGAACACATCAGAAAGATGAATTGGCAAGCTGGCGTGGCTTTTTGCTCGCTTGCGCTCGCCGATGTGTAATCCGCGCGCTCGGTTCGTGGCGCAACTTTTCAGCGCGGATTTTCGAGGAGGACTGCGATGCCCTGCCCTCCGCCGATGCAGGCTGACGCGATGCCGAAGCGCAGATTTGCACGGCGCAGCTCGCGCGAAACCGTGACGGCGAGGCGTATGCCGGTGGCGGCTAGGGGATGGCCGATGGCGATGGCGCCGCCGTTGACGTTGAGCTTGTTGCGATCCAGGCCGAGCTCGCGTTCGACGCCGATGATTTGTGCGCCGAAGGCTTCGTTGATTTCGAAGCGGTCAATGGCGTCGAGTCGCAGGCCTGCGCCGTCCAGAAGTTTGCGGATCGCCGGAGCGGGAGCGATGCTCATGATTTCTGGGGGCACGCCTACGGTCGCGACCGCTGCGATGCGCGCTAGCGGTTGCATATTGCGCGATTTTGCGTAGGCGCCGGAGCCGACGAGGGCTGCGGCGGCGCCGTCCACGATGGCGGAACTGTTGCCGCCGGTTTGCACGCCGTCGAATGCGGGCCGTATTTTGGAGAGTACCTCGTAGGATGAAGGGCGGATGTGCGTGTCGGTGGCGAGGGATTCGATTTTGCTGGGGAGGCGGATGCCGCGCGGATGGTAGCCTTCGAGCTCGAATGTTTCGCTGAGGAGGGGCGTGATTTCGCCGGAGAGGAAGCAGCTTTTTTGCGCGGCCAGGGCGCGGGTGAAACTCAGTTCGGCGAAGCGGTCCACTTCTTCGCGAGTGATTTTGTATCTGCGGGCTGTGTTTTCCGCGGTTTGGCCCATGGTTATTCCCGGTGCGGGATCTAGCAGCGCTTCCCACAGAAAATCTTTGAACTCGACTTGGCCGAGACGGAAACCGCCGCGGTGAGTGTAGGCGGCGATGGGATTGCGGCTCATGGATTCAGCACCGACGCAGAGGCCGAGCCGGATTTTTTTCAGCGCGATGGCGTCGGCGGCCTGGCTGATGGCTTCCATGCCGGTGCCGCAGACGCGTTGCACGAGAAGCGCGGGGCGATCAAGCGGAACGCCGGAGTAGAGGCCGATGTGGCGGGGAAGCATGTAGGCATCGAAGCTGGCTTGGGCTACGCTGCCGGCGATTACGGAACCAACGTCTTGCGCGGGAATTTTCGTGCGTTCGAAGATCGCGCGGGCGGCTTTGATGCCGAGATCGGTGGGCGAGACCAGGCCCAGCGCGGAATTGTAGTCAATGAAGGGGGTGCGGACGCCGTCGAGGAGGTAGATGTCGTCGTGGGCGATGAAATATCCGCCGCTGTTGTTGTCGGTGGTGGCCATGAGTCAGTGCTCCTTAATATTTTTGACGCGCAAAATGCGCGGCGAATGTTGTGGCGAGTAGAGTTCTTCTACGATTGCGGCGCGGCGGTCGAGGACGGCGCGCTGATTGAGCGAACCTTTGTCTGTGATTTCTCCGGCGTCTAGCGATGGCGGTTCTTCTGCGATTATCGCGCGGGCGACGCGAGTGGAGCTGCCGGCGGAATTTGCTGCGCACGATTCGAGCAGGGTTTGGAAGTGGGCTCGGATTTGGGGATGCGAAAAAACGTCGGCGGCGGATGAGCCGCGCTGGAGTTGCGGGCAAAGAGCGCGGCAGGCATCGGCGTCGGCGAAAATTAATATGCCGATGTCGTCGCGGTCGTGACCGGTGATGACTACGTCGCGGACGAATGGGGCGAAATGGTTGAGGATGCGGGAACGTAGCGGGCCCACGCTGGCCCAGGTGCCGCTGGCGAGTTTGAAATCCTCGGAGAAGCGGCCGTCGAACAGGAAACCTTTGTTGACGTCGGCGGGATCGACAAACTTCAATGCATCGCCGAAATTGTAGAAGCCGTCTTCATCGAAAGCTTGGGCGGTTAATTCCGGTTGGCGCCAGTAGCCTGGCGTGATGTTTGGGCCGCGCACGCGGGCTTCAAGTTTCGCGCCGCGTGGAACGAGTTTTGCTTCGACGCCTGGAATCGGGATGCCGATGACTCCTGCTTGATCTGTTTCCCAGGTGGTTTGAATCGCCATCGGGGCGGTTTCCGTGGAGCCTAGCCCGGTGACCATGATGATGCGCTCACCGCATGTTTGCAGGGCGAGATCGCGATAGGCGTCCCAGACCGGTTGCGCAAGGCCCGCGCCTGCGTAAAAGAGGAGGCGCAGGCGGCAGAAGAAATTTTCGCGCAGCTGTGCATCGCAGCGCAGGGCCGGCAGCAGATCTTCGTAGCCTTTGGGGACGTTGAAATAAACGGTGGGGGAAATCTCGCGCAGGTTGCGAATGGTTTCTGCGATTAGCGCGGGACCGGGCTTGCCATCATCTATATAGAAGCTGCCGCCGTTGTAGAGAGCGATGCCGGTATTGTGATTTCCGCCGAAGGTGTGATTCCAGGGGAGCCAATCGAGAAGGACAGGAGGTTCGTCCTGGAGGAAGCAGAAAACCTGGGAGATCATCTGCTGGTTGCAGCAGAGCATGCGGTGAGTGTTGATGACGCCTTTGGGCATGCCGGTGGAGCCGGACGTGAAGAGGATTTTTGCGACCGAGTCTGGGTGGATTTTTGTGTGGGCAGCTTCGACGGCGGGAGTCGGCTTGCTCGCTTCGAGTTCAGCGAACGGAGTGGTTTTTCTGCCTGGCGGAGGCGCGGTGGTGACCACGATTTCTGTGTTATGCGCGATTACTTTTTCGAGAGCGCGGGCGTAGCGTTGGCCGTGCGAGACGAAGACGAGGCCGGGAGTGAGGAGACCCACGGTGTGGCGGAGTTTTCCGAAATCGCGCGAGACGAGGGAATAGACTGGGGAAATGTGCGCGGTGGGGATTCCCACGTGCTGGCCTGCGAGCATCAAGAGAAAATGTTCGAGATCGTTTTCGGAGAGGACGGCAACGGGGCGTTCTTCGGAAAGACCGCGATCGAGCAGGGATTGGCCGATCGCACTTACGGCTTGCAGAACTTCGGCGTAGGTTAGCTCGCGCCATTCGCCGTCGGCCTCCCTTTTGGCGATGCAGATTTTGTGGGGTGAGATTCTGGCCCAGTGGGCCAGGCGGTCGGTTAGGACTTGCGGGTACGGGCCCAGTGGCTCGTCGGAACAAACCAGCATTGCGCCATCGGCTAGAGGATGGAGAGTTGCGCCGGAAGTGCGCAGGCGCACCGGGCGGACGCGATCGTTTAGTTGGGAATTGGTGGTCATTTCACTGCAACTGACTACGTAAAATCCAGATCACCGATTTTTAGCGCTTCGCGACGGATTTCTTCCCCCATGCTTGCGAGAAGCTTGACGTCCGTTGCTGCCGGGACGTCACACGCTGTTGTGACCAGCACAGGCCGCAACTGCATCATTATAGTATGAAGCAAGTCCGCGAGACTTTCCGGCGCGGATGCTGCGCCGGGCTTGAAAGCTGCCGGGGGTAGAGCTATGCCGCTATTCGCGCGGCCTTGTGGAGGAGCGCTTTCAGCTGTGCTGGAGGCGGAGACATTGAGCGTCGGGCAGAGAATGCAATCCCAGTCGCGCGCGTAGATCAATTCCCTATTTGCGGCGAAGGCGATGGGATCGCTGAGCAGGAGAACGGGAAGGGCGTCGTAGAAGCGGATGATATTGAAGGCGGGCGCTAGCGATTCGGCCCAGGCGGCGCAGTGCTGGGCGGAGAGCACGGGGAAAATACTTTCCTGAATGAAGACGACGTTCGCGCCTGCCTCCACAAACTTGGTGGCGATTTGCGTGATGGTCGCGCCGGCCAATTCTAGCGCGGCATCGGAAAAATCTTCGCGTGGGGGCGCGTCGGATGGGCGTAAATCGAGAAGATGCGCGGCTAGCGTGAACGGTCCGCTGACGCCGGCGCACAGCAGAGCCTCATCGCGCAGCAGTGATCTGAGGCGCTGGATCACTTCTACTGCGACGGTGACGCGATCGCTTTTCGCGGCGTCTTCGGGCAGGCGCAGATTTTCCGGAAGCTCTCCCGCTTCGGCTGTATCCGGCCATGTTACGGTCGGCGGCTGGTCTTCAGCCCTGTAGCGCAGCGTTGCGCCTAGCGCTTCGGCTTCCAGAAAGGGGTCGAAATAACAGGCTACGCCGTCGGAGCGCAGTTGCGTGCGGATTTGGCGGAGTGAATTTGTGATTTTCGTGGCGTTGCTGAGAAATGCGGTGAGCTTCAGATTTTCAACCTTTGCGCCTAGCGAAAATACGATGGGCAAGAACAGCGGCCGGGGCGGCGGAGTGCCTTGCAGCAGCCCTTTCAGCATCTGACGCGGAGTGAGGATGCCGTTCATCGGGCGCGCGCTATGGACGGAAGCAGGGGCCGGTAGATTTCGCGTCCGGCCAGCTGCCGTACCACTGCAAGATTTCTTTCGGCGGACTCAGCTTGCTCCAATTCTGCTGAAACTCGTCGTAGGGTTTGCCGCGGGCCAGGCGAGCGCGGCGCTCTTCCTCGCGAAGCTGTTTGGTTTTTTCGGGATCAAGCTTGCGGCGGACGGGATCGTAGGCGATGCGATAAATATTTTGCGCGGTCGCGTCGGAGATGATTTTTTTCTTTACGTCTTCCAGAATTTCCAGCGGGTCGCGTTCGAGCGGATCGCCGTAGCCGGGGCCGCCGCCGCTGAAGCCGAAGAGCAGATCGCCTTCGGCATAAACTTTGGGCGTGCGCGCGATCAATTCCATATTCCAATTTCCCTGGATGGTGTGGTCTTCGAGGATGGTGCGGAAATCCATGGTCAGCGCGGGATTGGCGTCGGCCATTTGCTTCAGCAAATCCGCTTTGCGAATGCTGATGCCGGGAATGGGCGCAGATGCATAGCCACCGAAAAGCGGTTGGCCGAGCGGAACTTTGCTGCCGTTGCCCATGCACATGGAAACGAGTTCGGGAACTTTGTGAATCATCCAGTGCTGCACGCCTCCGGAACCGCCGCGATGGAGGCCAGGGCCGCTGGAATCTTTCCAATGCTGCGAGAGAGTGACGGTGACGGGGAGTTCGCTTTCCACCTGCTCGGAATCTGGCGCACGGCCGAAAGCGCACCAGGCGAAACCGTACGCGTCCATGCCGTCTTCGCCGGAGCGGCCGCCCTGGCCTTGGGTATTGAGCGAAAACGAAAGAACGTCGGACACAGCAAGATTCCACTGCGAGTGGCCGGCGCAAATTTGCGACGTGTGCTGGCTGCCGGGCGCGGCGGCGACTTGTTTCCAGAGGCCGGCGCTGGAAAACATCATTTTCGCGAAAGCGTTGTGCGTGGCGCAGCGGCACTGCATGCCGATGAAAACGCAGCAACTGGTGGCGGCCATTTTATCGGGATTGAGCATGATGCCTTCAGGAAAATCGAAGTCAATGGCGGCGAAAGTGGAGCTGGCGATGGGCAGGTCGTGGAAAATATATTCGTACATGAAATTGGCGATGTGGCCGACGACGGCTTGCGGATGCACGTTGTAGGAAGAAGGGTTCTCCGGCGAGGTGCCGGCAAAATCGAAAACGATGCCGCCGTCTTTTTTGGTGAGGGTTAGGTTACAGGCGCGAACGAGGGCCGGGGTCCAGCCGATGGCGTCATTGAAAACTACGGCGCGGAATTTTCCATCGGGGAGAGATTTGATTTTCTTCCCCGCGCCGGCCTCGGCGGTTTCGCACATTTTGCGCAGGAGGCCGACTACGAAATCGGGGCCGCGTTTTTCGGCTAGCTCGAGGACGCGGACGCGGACACGATCAGCGGTGGTGCAACGGGCGCGCAGATCGGAAATGAACATGGCCGGGGCGCGCAGGCCGTAGACGGTGTAAAACTCCAAGAAATCCTGGCGGATTTCGAAATTTTCGCCGATTTTTATGGGAGGAAGATTGAGGCCCTCTTCGAAACGAGATTTGGCGCTGACAGGCATGCCGCCAGGCTCGATGGCGCCCGTTTCGGTGGTGTGCAATGCGGCCGAGCCCCAGGCGAGAAGCTGGCCTTTGTAAAAAATTGGCATCAGGGCGACTTGATCGGGATTGTGGATGCCGCCGTAGAGGGCGTCGTTGGTGTACCAGATGTCTCCGTCGCGAATGCCGGGATTTTTTTCGTAATATTTCAGAATAAATTTGATGACGATGGGTTGGATGATCGCGTGGAGGTAGGTTCCGCAGGAGGCGTTGATGAGATCGCCGCCGGCGGTGAAGAGCGCGACCATGGAATCTCCGGAGACGCCGAAATAGCTGCGCGAGGAGCGGACGAAAACCTCCATGGCTTCGTCGAGGATGTCGTTGGTGACCTGCACGCCGATTTCGTAATCGCCTTGGGGAATTTTCGCGGCGCAGTCTTTTTCGTGCTGCGTGGCGGGAGCGGGTTTGAGCCACGCTAGTTTTTCGGCCAGTGTTGGGATGGGCATGTGCCTCCTCATTGGTACTGCGCGTTAGCTTTCCAGAATGCCTAGGCCGCGGTTGTCGATCGTGAAATGCAGCGCTGGGGGGACGACCAGCGTGGTGTATTCGCCTTCGACGATTGCTGGGCCTTCTACCGTGTTTCCGGGGCGCAAGGATTCGTATGTGAAAATGGGAGTGGGCCGAAAGTCTTTTTCTGGCGGCCAGTAGACGGGGCGCTCGCCTTTGCGGGCTGCGGCTGGGCTGGGGCCTTCGAGCGCTAGCGTCGGCAGCTCGATTTTTTTTGTGGGCACGATCGCTTTCAGGATGAAACTTTCGATGAAGATGCCGCCTTCGGGGTTCACTACGAAGGGACTGAAGGCTTCGCTGAATTCTTTGTTGAAGGCGTCGCAGATGGCACGGACGTCTTCCGTGGAATGCACGGCGAGCAGCGGGGAGAGAGCACGCTTCACGTGAAACTGGCCGCCGTACAGCATGTCTAGTTCGAGGACGAAGGATGCTTCGTTGAGGTTGAGGCCGTCTCCGGTTAGATCGCGGCGGGCTTGCTCTACGAGGCTTGCGACGGTTTCGTTGAATGGGGCGAATTGGTTCGTGATTATTTGCGTGCGCGGTTCCATGAGCGTGAGTTTCTTGGAGACTTCGTATACGTGCATGATGTCCATAGTGGACGAGCCGAAGGCACAGAAAACCGGCGAGAATGCGAAGGTGACGGATTTGGGGATGTCGGCTTTGTAGCCTTCGGCATGGGTGGGGCCAGCACCGCCGCCGACGAAGAGGATGAAATCTTCGGGGCTGTGCCCGCGGAGATGAACTTCTTTCATGATGGCGGAAGCCATGTTGCCGTTGACGATTTTGCGGACGATGACGGCGGCTTCTTCGACGCCGATGCCGAGGGGTCTGGCGATTTTTTCGCGCAGGGCGTGGATGGCGCGATTCTTATCGAGGTGCATTTTTCCGCCGAAATAATATTCGGGGTTGAGGTAGCCGAGAACCACGTCGGCGTCGGTGACGGTAGGCTCGGTGCCGCCCAGATTGAAGCAGGCGGGGCCGGGGATGGAGCCAGCGCTGCGCGGTCCGACTTGCACGCGATTTTCGAGAACTTTGTTGACGGAGGCGATGGAGCCGCCGCCGGCCCCGATGGAAAGCGTCTTGATCATGGTGATGCCGACCATCCAGCGGTCAATGATGGGGCGAAAATCGTAGCTGCGAACGCTGTCTTTCACGACGAGGCCGACATCGAAGCTGGTGCCGCCCATGTCCGTCATGACGACGTTCTGGTAGCCGAGAATTTTCGCGACGTGCTGCGCGCCCATGAGGCCCGAGACTGGACCGCTATTAAAAGTGCGGCTGGCGGCGGTGCGGAAAACTTCAGCGATGCCGCCGGAGCTTTGAATCATTAATAAAGGCTTGGAGTAGCCTTTTTCGCGGAGCTTGTCCCACATAGCGGAAAGTTCGATTTGCATGGAGCGTTGCAGATAGGCATCGAGGATGGCGGCCATGGTGCGTTCGTATTCGCCGAGCTTGCCGACGACTTGTCCGGCGAGAACGACGGGCAGGTAGCCAATGTGAAATTCCTTGTACTCGTCGCGGATGATTTCTTTTACGCGGCGCTCGTTCGCGGCATTGAGGAAACCCCAGAGCAGTGCGACGACGAAACCGCGAGCACCGCGGCTGGTGAGGTAGCGAACTTTTTCGCGGACGTCGTTTTCGTCGAGCGGACGGATGATGTGGCCGCGCGAATCTACGCGTTCCTTAACGCCGACGATCATGTCCCGCGGGATGAGCGGGTCGGGTTTATTTTGCACGGCTAGGTTGCGGCGTTCGGAAACGCGCGTGCCGTCGATCCACTGGGCGCCGCGGCCGAGCAGGACTACATCTTCGTGGCCTTCGGTGGTGATGAGGCCGAGGCGCGGGCCTTTTTTTTCGATGAGGCGGTTCAGCGCGATGGTGGTGGAGTAGCGGATCATTTCGATAGCGGGAAGGAGGTCTTCGATTTTCATGCCGAGGGCGGCGGCGCCTTCTTCGATTACGCGGGTGAAACACACGGAGAGGTCGTAGGGAGTGGTGGGGGACTTTTTGATCAGGGCTTTCCCGTTGAAATTCAGGACCAGGTCGGTGAAGGTGCCGCCGACGTCTATGTCTATGGAATTCATTCGCTGGCCTCTAGGCGCTGGTCGCGGACGACGAATTCACCTTTCTGCAGGCGTTCTTTCAGGCGGTCCACGTCGATTTCTATGTCGTGGGTGATGGGATGGCCGGGCGGCAGGTATTCGGTTTCGACCTGGGTGCCGCAGCCGGGACAGTAGAATTCGACGATGCGGACCCAGAGCGGGTCGGGGGAGAAATTGAACGCGCCAGTGACAAGGGGAGGATGAATTTCGCGGGGGTCGCGATCGTGGACGAGGCAGCCTTTTTTGTAATTTTCGCGGGCGGGGCCTAGGGTGCGATTGCAGCGATTGCAGACCCATTGGTCGTTGTCGAGGTCGAGGTCGAGATATTCGGTGATGCGGAGGCGATTTAGATTATGTGTTCGCACTGTCATTATTTCTCCTGCGAGCGGGTTAGCCCGGCGTTGCGGAAACGGTCCATGGTTAATTCCCAATTTTCCGGGACGAAGTAGGTGGTGTTGACGTCTTCGAGGATGGCGCAGCCTTTTATCTGATTGCCGGGTTGCAGAGCTTCCCAATCGTAGATCTGCGCTTCGCCTTTGCTGCTGCCCCAAGTGACTTTGCGCGTGCCTTTGCGGGCGTGAGAGGAATCGGTACCTTGCACCTTGCGTTCGGCTAAGTGTGGCTTGGACATTTGTTTTTTTACCGAGACGCGGAGGAGTTCCAGAGTAATGGGTGCGGCGGGCGCGCCTGCGGTATGCCTTAGAGCCTTCGCCAGCGCGGCTTGCAGATCTTTTTCGCTGCGCAGAGAACTTTCGTTGCACGCAACGGCGACGGAACCGTCGCCGTCCCGTGAGGCGTCGATTTCGCAGGCGCAGGTGATTCCTTCGGGGCGGATGCCTTCGCCGAGCAGGTCTTTCACGCCTTCGGTTTTCATTTCTTCGAGCATTTGGCGAATGCGGGTTGCGCCGGCTTCGTTGGGCGCGATGCCTGTTAGGGAACCTTCGTACAGATGCGAGATATCGGAGACGGAGGAGCCGAAGGCACTGAAGACGGAGCCTAGCGAAAATAATTGGACGCGATGGAGACCGGCTTTTTCGGCTACGCCGCAGGCGAAGAGGCTGCCGTTGCCGCCGTAGGCGAACAGGATTGAGTTCGCGACACCTTCGTGCAGGGATCCTTTCGCGGCGAGGATCGTGGCGGCGACCGATTCGAAGGCGCGACTAACGATGGCGCGGCAGGCTTCTTCGGTGGAGACGTTGAGCGGGCGCGCCACGGAATCGGCAATTGTCTTGCGCGCGAGTTCGAGGTCAATTGATTTCGTGCCGCCCAGAAAATATTCCGGATTGATCAGGCCTGCCGTGACGAACGCGTCGGTGAGCGTGGGTTGATCGCCGCCCAGGCCATAGCAGGCTGGGCCAGGATAGGAGCCCATGCTTTCGGGGCCGAGTTGAACGCCCCGCTTGGTTGCGTGCGCTGCGGGTTTGACGATGCTGCCGCCGCCGAGCGCGATGGAATGCAAATCGGGAAGCGAAATGCCTACCGGGATTCCGAAAAAATCTGAGGGCTTGCGATAAATTGGTTCGCCGTTGCGCAGGACGCTGACTTTTGCGGTGGTGCCGCCGACGTCCATGGCGATGACGTCGTTGAAGCCGTAGACTTTCGCGAGGTAGGCGCTGGCGTGGATGCCCAGGATGGGGCCGGACTCGATAGTGTCAATCGCTTTGGTTTTGGCGATTCCAGCAACGCCGCCGTTAATGTGACTGACGAGAAACGTGCCGGTGTATCCGGCGGTCTCGCGGAGTTCGTCTTCGGCTTTGAACAGAGTGGCGGCTAGCGCGCCGTGGGTATAGGTATTGATGAGCGCGGAATAAGTGCGCGTGCGATCTTCGGCGGACTTGGAAATATCGCTGCCGGCTAGGACGGGGACCGAGCCGAGGAAATGATCGGGATACTGCTCGTCAATGATGCGTTTGATGGAAATTTCGCGGCGCGGGTCGCGATGGGAGTTTTGCAGGCTCACGCAGATGCGGCGCACGCCACTTTCCAGGAGCTTTCGCGCGGCGTTCATGATTTCGAGTTCGCCGGCGGAGGGACTGAGGCCAATCACATCGTGCTCGGAAATGAGGCGATTCAAGACGCTGCTGCGGGGTTCGGGGCCGTAGAGGTCGAGCTGGTGTCCTGCGGAGACCAGCAGGCCGATGCGGGGGCCGCGCGATTCGGCGAGGACGTTGGAAGTGATGGTGGTGGACCAGCGGATTAGCTCGACGTGCTCGAGAAATTCTCTTGTGTCCGGGAAATTTAGTTTCGCGGCTGCTTGCGAGAGGCAGTCGAAGAGGCAGACGGTTAGGTCGTGCGGCGTGGTGTCTACTTTCACGCAGAAGGTTTCGGCTGCTTGGGTGAACAGGGCGTCCGTTAGCGTTCCGCCGACGTCAATGTCTACGGTCCACACTTAAGCCTCACGCGGCCTGCAATTTCAGATTTTTCAGCAGCTCAGCGGATTGCATGGTCCATCCGAAAAACGATTCTACGTTGAGTAGAGTGGCCTCGTGCTGGCTGGCTGATCCAGCCGGCATGGCGCCATCGGCTAGAAGAATCGGCCAGTAATCCAGGAAGAAGGCATCGCGCAGAGTGGATTCGACGCAGACATTGGTGGCGATGCCGGCGAAAAAAAGGAATTGAATACCGCGCGTGCGCAGCAAGGAATCGAGAGTGGTTCCGGCGAAGCCGCTGTAACGCGTTTTTACGACGACGATGTCGCCGGGCTGCGGCGCTAGTTCGTCCACGATGGCGAAATCCCAGGTGCCTTCGGTGAGAATTTTTCCTTTTAGTTGGGGACGAGAGTGCATCAGGGACATCGCTAGTTCTTTGTGCCGGTTAGGGGAGTTCGGGCCACCGGCGTTGCTGAGATCGGGTTTGTAGCCCATCTGGAGATAGATGATGGAAATTTGCGCGGCGCGGGCGGCGTCGAGGACGGCACGGATTGCGTGGATGACGCGGTTGGCGCCGGAAATGTCGAGGCCGGCGATATCGAGCATGCCGCGCGGGCTGGCGAAGGCGTTTTGCATGTCCACTACGATGATGGCGGATTTCTCGAAATCGAGTTCGAGGGGGTTGGGTTTGGTGTTGAGCGTCGGCATCGGTCGGAGCCTATATCTTTCGAGCGCGCGCGGCCTCAAGAATTTTTTCTGCCCGGCGGCCGGAGATTCGCGGGCGACGGACGAAGGCGAAAATCGCCAAAAAGTTCTCCTGAGGGACGGCGGGACGTAGAATTTCAGAATCTTCGATTCGCCGGCTACGAAGGCACGGCGCAAATTGGAGCAGCGAATGCGACGCCTTGGCAGTGGTGGTCTGCAAATCGCCATCGGTAGTCGGCGCGTAACCGATGGCGCACCAAAGTACGCCGCAATCAGAACGAGAACTTGGCCGCGAATTGGAACTGGCGCGGATTTAGCATGGTTCTGGGGCTGCCGAAGCTGGCGCTGGGTACGGGAGGCGCCGGGACCGGACCCAAGGTCGTGAGAGGGCAGGTCGGTGGACCTGTGCCGGTGTCAAACGCAATGGCCTGATTCTGAGCGGCGATGGTGCCAGCATCCTTGTAGCGCTGGGGAATTGCGCTTGATCCGCAGAAGACGGCGGCGCCGTAGACGGAGGTGACCTCATCCACGTTGGGGCGGTTCAAAACGTTGAATGCGTCCACCATCAGATCGAGCCGGTAGCGTTCTCTAAATTGAAAGTAGCGAGAAACGCGCAGATCCCAGGAATAGAGGTCGTCGCCGTAGTAGCTGTTGCGGGGCACAGTGCCGACGCGGTCCGTCACCGGATTGGTGTCGCCATTGGCGTCAAAGCCGACGAAAAGAGTGAAGGGACGCGGAGTCTGCAGCGTGACGATATTGCTGAAGGTGAAATTGCGCAGGATGCTGTCCTTGGGGCCCTCGAAGCTGAAGTTGGTGATGAAGCGCTGGCGAACGTCCTGGTTGGAGTTGGCGTATTCCAGGGGGCGATCGTAGAGATCCTGCGGGGTGCTGACGAAAGTGGTGAACGTACCGTCGTCGAATGTGTGCGACCAGGTGTAATTGGCGTTGAGGATGAAAAGTTTGTTGAATCTATAGTTGAGCTGCAAGGTCAGGCCGTTGTAATTGGAATTGCCGGTGTTGTCTGTGTAATAGAGCAGGCCGGAATTGCCGTATGCGGGCGAGCCGCCTGGATTGAATGGATTGTAAAAGAACGCTTTTCCGGTCGGCCAAGCAGAAGGAGGTTGCTCTGCCGGCGGACATGCCGGAGTACCGGGAGTGACGTTGGGAACGGTGGTGCCGGCGGCGGCGCCGAAGGGCGGGCAGACGTTAAGGTTTTCGGCGCGAACCAGGTGATGCGCTGAAACCCATAGATAACCGGCGCTGACGGTAAGTGCTTTGCCAAATTGATGTTGAATCTCCAGGTTGGCTTGTTCGGAGTATGGAATCTGGCTGTTGTGTTGGACCATGCCGGCACCTGCTGTGCAGGATGGCGGGCACGGTCCGGTGATGAACTGGTCTGGCACCTGGCCGGTGGTGATCAAGGTAGCAGCGGCGCTTGCCGGCAAGGGTTGCCCTGCTGACGGCGGCTGCGGCGTCAATTGATTCAGAACCCAGGTTGCGGTGTTGGCGCCCTGGCGAATACCGGGCAAGATCTCACCCGGGATAATTACGGGCCGCTGCGGCTGCGTGATGAACAGGAACGACAAATTGTAGCGGTCGTCGAAGATGCCGAAGCCGGCGCGGACGACCGTCTTACCGTCGGGCGACCAGGCCAGCCCGACACGCGGTTGAATTCCGTTGTATTGCGGATTGATTTGCTTGGAGAGACCGGATTCGAAGTCGTAACGCAAACCGTAGTTGAGAGTCAGGCTGGAATTGATGCGCCATTGGTCTTGCGCGTAGAAACCGTAGTAAGCGTGGTTCAAGGTCTCCGAAAAGTTCACGGTTTCGCTGGGTATATAGGCGTTGTTCCAGTCGGTGGGGATCGGCGGAGGAGTTGGCAGCTGGCCGCTCGGCGGATTCGGGACGGTGCCTACCGGGGCGCCCCAGAAGACGATGGGAACGCCGTTCAAAGGCTGGTCGTTGTTGTTGGGACCGAAGGGAGCGCCGGGCTGCGTGGGAAAGAACGGAGCCGTCGCCGTGGGGCACGGACCATCGGCTGGGTTGGAAGGAATGCCCGCGGTGGGGTTAGCGAAGTTGGCAAAATCCACGAGGCAATTCAGGCCAGGCATTACGATGCGCATGGGCGTGAATCCAGGCCAGATCACGAAGTTATTGAGGTGGTTGTAATCCACGCCGAATTTTGCGACGTGATTGCCCTTGACCCAGGCCATGGAATCGGTGATTTGGAAACGGCTCTCATAGACGGCATCGAAGACGCCGAAATTGTGGCCGAAGAGCAGTGTATTGGGGATATCCAGGTTGGGCTGACCGGTAACGCCGGGAAAGTTATAGTGACGGCGGCCATATTGCATCAGGAAGCTGTTCACCAGATCTGGTTTCACGGTGGTTGCGACGCTTCCGACCAACGATTGATCGCGCAGGAAAAGATTGTGCCCGCTGCTGGGTGCGCCGATGCCGCCGCCGTCGAGCGTGCTGCCGACCAGCTCATTCAAGTCGCGGCCGTCTTCGATGTTGTAACGTATGGTCAGGTGGTTGCTAGGATTTATCTGATAATCCAATTTGGCGATGCCGTAGTCGTTGTTCTTGGTCTTCAAAACTGAATTTAGGTATTGCAGAGGGGACAAGTTGCAGGTCGCCAGAGCCGTGGTGCAACCTTCCGGGGCGATTCCCAAGGCTGCTTTGGCGGTGTCTACCAAGCCTATATTTTGGTAGAGCACTCCAGGGAAGGTGGGCGATTCACCGCGGCGCTGGCCTTCGTAATTCACGAAGAAGAATATTTTGTCTTTCTTGATGGGGCCGCCGATGGCGCCGCCGAACTGATTTTGGCGCAGGGCGTATTGATCGGGCGCGGGCTGCAGGAGAGAGCGCGCGTCGGTGGCGTTGTTCTGCAAGTAATCGTAAATCGAACCGTGTAGTTCGTTGCCACCGGATTTGGTGACGATGTTGACAATGCCGCCGAGAGCGCGACCGTATTCCGCGCCGAAGGCGTTGTTGACCACGCGAAATTCCTGCACGGATTCCTGCGGCGGAGTGGAACGCTGCGAACCGGTGGCGGTGTTGACGTTGTCCGCGCCATCTACCGTGATCATGTTGCTGAAGTCGCGCATGCCGGCGAAGGAGATACGCGTGGTTTCAAATTCGGTGATGGTGGACTGCAAGCTGCTGCGACCGGTGGCGACGCCCGCTGTTAAAAGGGCGAAATCGGTGAATTGACGTCCGCTGATGGGCAAGTCTTGAATTTGTTGGGCGTCAATGACCTGGCTGACTTCGGTCCTGGTGGGCTCAATGGGCGGGACTTCGGTGGTGACTACGACCTGCTCGTTCTGCGTGGCGACTCTGAGAGCGACGTCCACCGTGGCGGTCTGGCCGACGCTTAGGACGATGCCTTTATCAACGGTGGTGGCGAATCCGGGATAGGCGACGGTCAATTCGTATGTGCCCGGGGACAAATTGGGAATCACGTAGAGTCCGGAGTCGTTTGAAGTGGTGCGATAGACGGCGTTGGTGGCGGTATCGCGCAGGGTAAGGGTGGCGTTCTTTACCGTGCCGCCGCTTGCATCACGGACGGAGCCGTTCAACTGAGCGACGGTGATTTGCGCGAACGCGGAGCCAGTGCAAGCGAACAGAAGTGCGAGAACAAGGACCGCGAGCAGCGCCGGACGTGCGCCCATGGTTCCCCCCTTTGAGCAAACCGCCATTTGGAAGGTGGGTAATCGGCATCCACACCCTGTATGGGCAGAACGTTTAACGCCGCAGTGTGGGTTTGTCAAGCCTTTAATCGAGCGTCCGTGCGAATATCGCCCCGCGCAGAGCGGAAGGCTGCCTTGACTTGCACAGCGCAAAGCAGTATCGAAGCGGCTGCAGGGGGCGCAGGTCGCTCGCGAAGTTGCACGGTGCGGGATCGGCGCGAGCGTATCCGGAAATTCGGATTGTTTTGATATTCGCGTGGCGCGACCGCCGGGTGATTTTATGTTGCGTGCGGTGTAGATAAATTCGATGCGGGAAAAACATTGAACGTCGAGAAATATTGGTTGCGGAGGCAGGCTTTCGCATGGCTGACGATTGCGCTGTGCGTGTCTGCGTCGGCATTTGAGATCGGCTGTGGCAAGACGGGTTCGCGTGGTTTGGGCGGTGAAAATTCCGGCGCAGGCGCTTGGCAAGGTGTGAATGAGGCGCGTGTGCTGCGCGCCGACCGCGATCCGGGAAATTGGCTGCTGCACGGGCGCACTTATAACGAGCAGCGCTTCAGTCCATTGAAATTGGTGAACGATAAGAACGTGGATCAGTTGGGACTGACGTGGTTTTACGACCTGGACACGCGGCGCGGGCAGGAGGCGACGCCGATCGTGGTGGACGGAGTAATGTATTTCACGACAGCGTGGAGCAAGGTTTTCGCGTTGAACGCTGCGACGGGCGCGCCGCTGTGGGCTTACGACCCGAGAGTAAATCCGGAGTGGGCGGTAAACGCTTGCTGCGACGTGGTGAATCGCGGCGTGGCGGTGTGGGGTGGGAAAGTATTTTTCGGGACGCTGGATGGGCGGCTACTTGCGCTGGACGCGGCGACCGGGAAACTGGTGTGGGAGAAGCTGACGATTGACCGCAAATTGCGCTACACGATTACCGGAGCGCCGCGCGTGGTGAAAGGCAAAGTGATCATCGGGAATGGCGGCGCGGAGATGGGCGTGCGCGGATACGTTTCGGCGTACGACGCCGAAACGGGCGAGATGGCTTGGCGGTTTTATACCGTGCCGGGCGATCCGGCCAAACCGTTTGAGAATCCGATTCTGGCGATGGCCGCTAAGACTTGGAGCGGCGAGTGGTGGAAATACGGCGGCGGCGGAACGGTGTGGGATTCGATTGTGTACGATCCGGAGCTGGATTTGCTTTTCATCGGCGTGGGGAATGGAGGGCCGTGGAATCCGAGAATTCGCAGCCCGCGGGGCGGCGATAATTTATTTACTTGTTCGATTGTGGCGCTGCGGCCGGACACGGGTGAGTACGTGTGGCACTACCAGGAAAATCCGGACGAGGCTTGGGATTACGATTCCGATGAGCAAATGATATTGGCTGACCTGACGATCGCAGGACAGCCGCGCAAAGCCTTGATGCACGCGCCGAAGAACGGGATTTTTTATGTGCTGGATCGCACGACTGGGGCGCTGATTTCTGCTGCGCCTTATACGCACATCACATGGGCTAGCGGCGTGGACATGAAGACCGGGCGGCCGATAGAAACTGCGTTGGCCCGTTATCCGGGACGTGAGACGAAATTGATCATCCCCGGGCCTTTGGGCGCGCACAGCTGGCAGCCGATGTCCTATAGCCCGGCGACTGGATTGGTTTACATCCCGATTCAGGATGTTGGATTTCCGTACAAGTCCGATGCGGATTTCCACGCCAAAACTTTGGGGTTCGATGTGGGGATTGATTTCGCCGCGGCGGGGATGCCGCAGGACCCGGCGATTAAAAAAGCAATCATGAACAGCGTGCGCGGGCGATTGGTGGCGTGGGACCCGCGGCAACAGAAACAGGCGTGGGACGTCGATCGTCCTGAGGCGTGGAATGGCGGAGTGGTTTCGACGGCGGGCAATTTGGTATTCGAGGGCACGGCGAAGGGCAACTTCGAAGCTTATCGAGCGGATACGGGCGCGAAGGTATGGTGGTACGCGATACAGACCGGGGCGATTGCCGCGCCGATTAGTTACACCGTGAACGGCGAGCAATACCTCGCGATTTTGGCGGGGTGGGGCGGCATTTTTCCGCTGGCTGCCGGTGAAGCTGCTTTGAAATCGGGGCGTGTGCGCAATATTAGCCGTATGTTGGCGTTCAAGCTGGGCGGGAAGCTGATTCTGCCGCCGCTGCCGGAAGTCGAGCCGGAGGTGTTGCATCCTCCAGCGGCTACTGCGGATGCCGCGACAGTGCGTCGAGGCGAGGCGTTATATCAGCGTTTCTGCGGGACTTGCCACGGCGACGTGGCGGTTAGCGGCGGGGTGTTGCCGGACCTGCGCTATTCGAGCACTCTGACGAATGATCAGTGGTTCCACATCGTGTTGGGTGGAATGTTGCGGCAGAACGGGATGGTTTCTTTTGCGAAAGAGATTTCGCATGGGGACGCGACGGCGATAAGGGCTTATGTGATTTTTCGCGCGAATCAGAGTTTGCAGCAGAGCGCGAGCGCCCCAGGACGCAGCCCCGGGTCCAATCCGTAATGTCGGCACCTGTCTAGTGGACGGCGCGGTCAGTGCCGGCCCAGTACGGTTTGCGCAGTTGTTTGCGGTCGATTTTGCCGGCTGGTGTTTTCGTGATCGCTGCTAGGAATTCAACTGATTGGGGGGATTTCACGCCGCCTAGTTTTGTCTTGCAATGGTCTAAGATTTCTTGCTCCGTCAGTGACTGGCCCGCGCGCAACGTCACCAATGCTTTCACGGCTTCGCCCCACTTTGCGTGCGGCACGCCGATCACCGCGCATTCGTGCACTTGCGGCAGAGCCAGGATGGCGGCCTCGACTTCGGCGGAATAGACGTTGAAGCCGCCGGAAATGATCATGTCCTTCTTGCGGTCCACGATATAAAAATAGCCGTCGTCATCGCGGTAGCCGACATCGCCGGTGTGGTGCCAGCCGTGCGTGCGGATTTCAGCCGTGGCTTCCGGCATTTCGTAATATCCAGGGCTTACGAGTGGACTGCGCGCGACGATTTCGCCCGGCTGTCCGGGCGGCAGGAGTTGGCCGTGGTCATCCATGATTGCAAGACGCACAGCAGAGGTGGCTTTACCGCAACTGCGCAGGCGTTCAGGATGATCTCCTGCCGCGGCGGCGGTGATGGTTTCTTGATCGAGGAAAGTCATGAGCATCGGCGCTTCGGTCTGGCCGTAACTTTGACACATGCAGGGGCCAAAATTTTCCACGCCTTGTTTTAGCTTGTCGGGCGAGACGGGCGAAGCGGCGAGGAGAAATACGCGCAGGCTCGAGTAATCGAATTTGCGCACGTCGGGATGCGCGAGTAATCCGTAGAACGCGGTGGGCGGCAGAAATAAGTGCGTGACGCGGAAGCGTCCGATATTGCGCAGGACTTCGAGCGCGTCGAAACCCGGCATGACCACGTTCGTGGCGCCGAGAGTGAACAGGGTGAACGCGACTACTCCTGCGGCGTGCGATAGCGGGGCGACGCTGAGGCAAACGGGTTCGCAGCCTTCACTGCGCCAATAGTGCGACGCCATTTCCGTCATCGTGCCCCAGGACAGGGTCGTGACGCGCACGCCTTTTGCTGGTCCGGTGGTGCCGCCGGTGGGAACCAGACCGACGAGACGATCGGGATTGCCGCGGGCGTCGGCCCAGTCGAGATCAGAAGCAGCGGATTCGGTTGCGCTCTGCATGAATTTTTCGAGCGAGGGATTCTTTCCGTCTCGGGCGTCAATGCAGATCAGGTGCTGCAACGTCGGGACGCGCGCTTGCAGTTCCGCGATGCGATCGCGATAGCTGCTGTGATAGAACAGCCAGGAAGTTTTGACGTAATTCAGATATTCGACGTTGGCGTCGGGCGCATTGCGGTAATTGATCGGGACCCAGACGGCTCCTGCGCGCATGAGGCCGAGCATGCAGAGCAGCACGCGCGCGTCGTTGATGGAATAGATTGCTGCGGGCTGCTCGCCGCGCAAGCCTGCGGCCCACATGGCGCGGGCGATACGCTGGCTAGCACCCCGCAGATCGGCGTACGAGTAATGAATGTCGCCATCAATGATGGCGGTGCGATCGGGAGTCGCTTCAGCTTGCTTGTCGAAATAATCTATCGCTCGCATTCTTTTGCACCGCGTTAGTGGAGCGGTACGGCAACGGGTTGCGGGTGCGCGCTGCCGTTTGTGATGTTTGCCGTTTCTTTCAGGAACAGCGCTACCAGGAATAACAGCCCTGCGCCGCCGGCGGACATCAGAAGCGTAATTCCCAGACCATGTTTTTCCGCCAGCGCGCCGCCCCAAGTTGGCGCGATGGTCGCGCCGAACACCTCGCCGACCAGCGTGGCCAGGCCGATGGACGTAGCGGCGAATTGCGGCGGCACACTTTCGGTGGGAATCAACACCATCGTTAGAGTGGGCATGCCCTGCCCCGCGTTGGTGAGAAATAAAATCGCCGCAAGGATCCAGGGATAGGCATAGAGCGGCTGGATCAAGAGCACGAGCGGGACCAACGCGGACATCGCAGCCATCGCGAGCAGCACGGGTTTGCGTCCCAGGCGATCGGACAATGCCGGCATGAGAAATCCGAGTATGAAACTCCCAAGTCCCGTAGCGCCGAGGAGAAATCCGGCGGTGGTGGCTTTCTGATGCGCGACTTCGGTGATGTAGAGCGGCGCGAAAACGTTCGTTAAGAATAGCCAAGAGATGAAGCCGGCGGCTCCGAGGCAACACAGCCACACATTGCGGTAGCGCAGGATAGTGAAGTAATCGCGAATTCTGGGTGGGCGGAGTCGCTCGCCGTCCGCGCCCGATTTTTTCGGCGGCTCCTTGACGAATTTCCACATTAGCAGGCCCATCAGAATTCCCGGGACGCCGCAAACGAAGAACGCCCAGCGCCAACCGAAGCGCGCGGCTACTTGCGTGGTCAGAATCGGCGCGACGGCAAGGCCAACGAGCGCGCCGGCGCTGACGACGATGCCGATGTTGCGTCCGCGACGGCTGGGCGTGGAAGATTCTTCGATGAGCGCGGTCATGATGGACCAGCAGGGACCTTCGGCAACGCCCATAAGCGCGCGTATCAGTAGAAGCTGGTGAAAAGTGTGCGCCACGCCGGAAAGCCAAGACAAAAGCGAGAACGCGAAGACCGCGGGGATGAGAATTCTGCGGCGGCCGAAGCGATCGGAAAGCGCGCCAAAAAATAACGTGGAAACGGCCCAGGTAATGGCGAGGACCGAGGCGAGCATGCCGACTTGTTCGTGCCTCAGATGGAATTCGGGAGCGATGTAGGGCACAAGGTATAGCTGCGACATGCGGTCGAGGAAGACCGTGCCCCAGGAAAAGAACAGGATGGCGACGAGAGTGTTTTCGTAGCGCTCCGCGTAGTCTTTCGTATCCATGTTCATTTTCTTGCCGGCGGCGGTTTCATCGCAACAACATACAGAGTTCCTGCGCCGCGGCGCGCAGTTGCGGCAGGAAATTGTTGAGCATCTCCTGACTAGAGACGCGCTGTGCGTGCGCGCCGACGTTGACTGCCGCTACGATCTGGCCGCTGGGACTTAGAATGGGTACGGCCATCGAGCGGAGGCCCAGTTCGAGTTCTTGATCCACGATGGCATAGCCGTTGCGCAGAACCGTGCGCAGCACAGGGCGAAGTTTATCGGCAGTGACGATGGTGCGGTTGGTGTAGCGCGTGAATGGAATGCGCGCGAGACAAGATTCGAGTTCGTCCGGCGGCAAATTCGCGAGAAGAACGCGGCCCATCGAGGTGCAGAACGCCGGTAAACGGCTGCCGACGCCGAGGTCAATTGCCATGATGCGCGTGACGTTGGCGCGCGCGACGTAAACAATATCGAGGCCGTCGAGAGTGGCGACGGAGCAGGACTCGTGCATCATGCGGCTGAAACGCTCGAGGATGGGATGCGCGGCCGTCGCGAGCGGCATGGAAGAAATATAGGAATGGCCGAGGGCGAGGACGCGGGGCTGCAAGAAAAAATGGCGATTGTCGTCGGAACCGGCGAATCCCAGTTTTGCGAGCGTGTAGAGGCAGCGGCGAACGGCGGCTCGTGAGAACCCGGTTTTGTTGCTGACTTGCGAAATGGTGAGCTGGCGTTTTTTCTGGGAGAAGGCTTGGATCACGGCGAGGCCGCGCGCGAGCGAGGTCATGAAATCGGGATCGCCGGTGAGCGCATCAATTTGCGCGGAAGCAGTGGGCAGCGCAGCGGGGGAATTTGCCGGGAATTGCAATTGGGGGGGCGCGACGCGATTGGGGCGTTTCGTGGATTTCGCGGATTTGTGACTACTCGGGCGAGGCATCGAAGCTCTCCTGCGCTATGGCTTGGAAACGGCGCAGGATACACGAATTGGGCGATAGGCGCACGCTATTTCGATAATCGGACTTGACAAGAACGAAGCCGCCCGCATAAATTCGCCCAGGCGTTTGCAAGACGGCGGTTGCGCGCGATGTATAGTGATGCTGAGGAACGAATGCATGAACTACCCGCCCGGATATCGGCGCGCAATTGCAGGAACGCAGCCGGAATATTTGCATCCCACCTATCAGTCATCGCTGAAGCGCGCGCCTGCGCAACCGCTGATTTATTTGCCGCATACGCTTTCGGAAATTACGGGGCCGGTGTTTGCGCCGGATACCGTGAATGTCAAGGCTTGCGATTTGACGCGGCAGCATTCCGGCGAACCTTTGGGGGAGCGCATCATCGTGAGCGGACGCGTGGTGGATGAGGATGGAAAACCGGTGCGAAAAACGCTGGTGGAAGTGTGGCAAGCGAATGCGGCGGGGCGTTACCGGCACAAAGTGGATCAGCACCAAGCGCCGCTCGATCCCAATTTCAGCGGTCACGGCTGCGCGATGACGGATAACGAAGGCCGTTATCGTTTTATCACCGTGCGCCCCGGAGAATACCCTTGGAGCAATCATCACAACGCGTGGCGGCCGGCGCACGTGCACTTTTCTGTGTTTGGTCCGGCGTTTGCGACGCGTCTGGTGACGCAAATGTATTTTCCCGGCGATGCGCTGCTGCCATTTGATCCGATTTACAACTGCACGGCGGATGAAACGGCGCGGCAGCGATTGATTTCGGCTTTCGATTGGGAGACTACGATTCCGGGACACGCGCTGGGATATAAATTTGACATTATTTTGAACGGCCGCGAAGCGACGCCGCTGGAGAATCCATGACGCTGCGCACGACTACTTCGCAGACTGTCGGACCGTTCTTCAGCATCGGATTGGAGCGGTTGAATTGCGCCGCACTGGCCGGGCCGGGCGTCTCCGGAGAACGCGTGACGATCGAAGGGCGCGTGCTGGATGCCGATGGCGTGGGAGTGCCGGACGCGATCATCGAACTGTGGCAGGCGAATGCGCGCGGGAAGTATGCACATCCCGAAGACGCGCAGGACAAGCCTGTGGAAGCGGGATTTCAGGGTTACGGGCGAATTCCGACCGATGAGGATGGGAAGTTTCGTTTTACTACGATCAAGCCGGGGGCGGTGCCCGGGCCGGACGGGAAATTGCAGGCGCCGCATATTGCGGTTTCTGTTTTCATGCGGGGATTGTTGCGGCGATTGGTGACGCGGATTTATTTTCCGAATGAGCCGGGGAATGCGGGGGATTTTGCTTTGGGATTGGTGGAGGCGCGACGGCGCGGGACTTTGATCGCACGGAAGGTGGCGGGGGTGGATGGGTTGCTGCAGTGGGATGTGATTATGCAGGGGGCTGAGGAGACGGTATTTTTTGATTGTTGAGTGTGAGTAGCACTGCGAAAGTCTGAAATTCTGGACGGCAAATTCACAATCTGTACGGCAGCGCCTAAAGCCGGATTGAATCGGCGATTCTGACGTCGTGGCTGCAGCCACGACCTACAAAGATTTTCCCGTCGTTGCAAAAGCGCCGAAAGTCGTGCTCAGAATGGATAGTGGCGGCGGCCCATCTGGATGGTTACCCATTTTACTTCGGTCATTTCTTCTACCGACCAGCGGCCACCTTCGCGGCCGCTGCCTGAATCTTTTACGCCGCCGAATGGAACTGTGGGCTCGTCGTGCACGGTGGGACCATTCAGATGCACCATCCCGGATTCTAGTTCGAGTGCAAAACGCATGGCGAGCTGCAAATCGTTGGTGAGCACCGCTGCGGAGAGGCCGTAGGACGAATTATTGGCTAGGGCGAGGGCGTGATCGGCGTTGTCCGCGCGGCTGACGGCGGCGACCGGGCCGAATAGTTCGTCGCGAAATGCGGCCATGTTCGGAGTGACGTCCGCAACGACCGTGGGCTGATAAAAATTCCCTTCGTAGGTGCCGCCGCTAAGCACGCGCGCGCCGGCCGCCACGGCTTCCTTGATTTTGCGATCAATCATTTGGCATTGCGACGAACGAATCAGCGGGCCGATGACTGTGTGTGGGTCGCGCGGATCGCCGACTGGCAGAGTCTTGGCTTTCGCGGCAAAACGCTGCAGAAAAGTTTCATAGATCGGGGCTTCGACGATGATGCGCGAACCAGCCATGCAGATTTGGCCCTGATGAATGAAGACGCCGAAGCAGGCGGTATCCACAGCGTAGTCCACGTCGGCATCCTTCAGGACGATCAGCGGGCTTTTGCCGCCCATTTCCAGCACGACACGTTTGCCTTTCTTGGCGCACTCGACGGCGATGTGGCGTCCGACGGCTGTGGAGCCGGTGAAGGAAATCAATTTCACGCGCGGATCATCGAACAGGACACGCGCGAGCGTGGGGCCGTCGCCGGGGACTACGTTCAAGACACCGGCTGGCAGGCCGGCCTTTTCGAAAATGTCGGCTAGCTTCAGGCCTACGAGCGAAGTTTCTTCCGACGGCTTCAGCACGAAAGTGTTGCCGGTGGCTAGGGCGAACGCAACTTTCTTCAGTGCGAGCACTACCGGAAAATTGAAGGGCGAGATGCCGGCGACCACTCCTAGCGGACGGCGAATAGCGAGGGAGAGGAGGCCGGATACGTCGGAGGGGAAAACGTCGCCTTGCACTCTGCGCGCTTCTCCGGCGATGGAGCGCAGCATATTGGCAGCGAACGGAATTTCGAAGTGCGCTTTACCGAATGTGGAACCGCCCTCGCCGATCAGCAAATCCACCAATTCATTTGTAGCTGCTTCGAGTTCGTCCGCGGCGCGATGCAGAATTTTTTCGCGCAGCGCGGCCGGCGAATTTCCCCAGGCTGCTTTGGCGGCGTGCGCGGCGTCAATCGCCGCGCGCATGTGCTGTTCCTGGCCCATAAAGATTTTGGCGAACGGTTTTTGATTGGCTGGGTTGAGGACGTCGGCCATCGCCGAGGGCGAAACCTCGATGGACTTGCCGTCAATGTAAGGTGTGGAGAGCATGGTGTACCTTCCTCGTCGGGCGTGGACCCTGGGCTGCGTGCCGTGAGCCGTAGCAGACGCACCGTGCACGTTTAGCGCGCGATGGCACGATGCACTTCGTGTGGATTCTTCTCCTCCGGTCTGGGAATGTCAAGCGAGGTTGATAATGGCGCCCGGCGACATCTTTAGCTCCAGAAGCGGCGAGCGACGTCTGTGACGAGGCGCAGCTTTGCCCACTGCTCTTCTTCGGTGAGCAGATTACCTTCCATGGTGGAAGCGAAGCCGCACTGCGGGCTGAGCGCGAGATTTTCCACTGGGAAATAGCGCGAGGCTTCCTCGATTCTGCGCGCCATGTCGTCGGCGTTTTCCAATTGCGGCTTTTTCGAGCTGATCAGGCCGAGGACGACGGTCTTATCGCGCGGGACCAAGCGCAGAGGCTCGAATGTTCCGGAACGATTGTCGTCGTATTCCAACAGAAAACGATCCACGGCCATCGTGGTGAAAAGTTTTTCGGCGATGGCATCGTAGCCGCCCTCGGCGTACCAATGGCTGCGATTATTTCCACGGCACAGATGCATGGCGAGGGTGACGCCGGGGCGTTTGGCTGCGGCGAAGCAAGCATTGTCTGCGCGGATGGATTCATCGAGCAGTGCGTCCGGCGCGATATTCATTTCGCTGCGAATCCACTCGCGCCATTTGGGGTCCATGAAATAGCTGTAACGCGGAGCGTCAATCTGAATGTACTTCACGCCTTCGGCAGAGAGCCTGCCGAGTTCCGTTTTCATGATGGCGACAATGTCCCAGAGCAGTTCGGAGTGATCTTTGTAAACTTTGTCGGTGACACCGCGTTTGAAGGCGATGGCGGGAAATTGGGTGGCGCTGGGAAGCGTCATTTTGATGTTGCCGGGGCTGTGTTTTTTGAGAAAGGCGAGCTCGCGTCCGGTGAGCGGCTCGACGGCGCGCAGCTTCCTGGTGACGATGCCGGTGACGCTGCTGACGGGCGCCTCTTTTTCCTGGCCCGCTTTCCAGGAGCGCGCGACGGCATCTCCCAAGATCGAAGCCTGCGACGGCATCGGTGAAGTCGCTCATGAAATTGCGGCGGCGAAATTCGCCGTCGGTGAAAATTTCGAAGCCTAGTTCTTTTTGTTTGGCCAGGACGCGTGCGATGTCGCGATCTTCAATCGAGCGCAGACGTTCGGGATCTTGCGCGGCGTTGCGGCGGGCTTCGAGCAGTTCGGATGAGCGGAGAAAGCTGCCGACGTGGTCAGCCCGGTATGGCGCGGACATGTCTGTGCTCCTTTAGACGCGCGATCAGATCCAGAGTTTCTCGTTGATCTTCAGGCCGTGGGTGCGGCAGTGATTGAGGTAATGGTCAATGAACCAGAAGACGTCGAGAGTGTCGAGCAACACGTCGTTGTCGTCGTAAAATTCGAGAGAGCCATTCAAAAAGAAAATCGTTTTCATGCCGTTGGGATCATCGGAAACCAGGGTATGGATGACGCCGGGATTTTCGCGCACATAGCTGCCGGGGCGGGCGACCCAATCGTATTCCAGATAGCGCCAGCTGCCTTCGAGAGTGCAGGCGGAGATGGGCCCGCGGTGCCGGTGACGTCCGAGCATGCCGCCTTTTTTCACCCAGAGAATGTTGGCGAAAGAATTGGTGCGCACATCGAAGGCGAGATGGCGGATAAAAACATTTTCCTTGAACGGCACGTAAGGAGATTCATCTTCGCTGGCGCCGATGTGAATATCGGGGCGGCCGTATTCCTGTACGACCGACGCTAAACTGCTTTTCGCATCAACGATAGCCATGAGGTCCTCCGGATTCGTGCGCGCGTGGAATGCGAATCGCGCAGAGCGCGCATGTGCGCCGATCGCGGGCTCAGTATACATCCAGGCGCGAGCGCGGCAATCGAGTTGGCCGATGTTCGCCCGATTTTTTGCGCCTCGTGGTGGCAGAAGAAGGTCCAAGCGAAGTGTCGAGGGTAGCGACCGAGCCAGCGACTTGGGCAGCGGTTACTGGCGCCGAGGCCAGGCCAGCAAGAGCGGCGTCATCGGGAGTATCATCGGTCTCATTGAGCGCGATTGCTTCGCTCGCACCGTTCGCTGGACGGGAGGAGACTGCGTGAATCCGCGAATCAAAACTACGGTAGTGGGCAGTTATCCGGTTCCTTCGTGGCTGGTGGGAAATACTTCGCGGCTGGTGCTGCGCGACGCGGTGATGTCCGTGCTGAAGACGCAGGAACTGGCGGGGCTGGATTTGATTTCCGACGGCGAGCTGATGCGTTTCGATCCGAGTCATCCGGAAACCAACGGTATGATTGATTATTTTGTTTCGCAGATGGAAGGCATACGGAAACATTTCTCGCTTTCGGATTTCGACCGGTTTCGTGCCGACCGTGCTTCGGGATTCCGGCTGCTCACCGCGGGGATGGTGGTGGAACGAATCGGTGAAGGCACTTTGAATCTGCCGCGGGACTATGAATTTTCGCGCGTGCTGACGAAATCTCCGCTGAAGTTTACTTGCACCGGGCCGCACATGCTCTCGCGTCTGCTGACGAATTGTTTTTACAAGGATACGGCCGAGCTGGCGATGGACATCGCGGAGATCCTGCGCCGGCAGTTGGAATTAATCGAGGCGGACACAGTGCAGCTAGACGAAGCCAGCATCGTGGGATTTCCGCAGGACGCGCCCTGGGCGGCGGAGGCGATCAATCACGCGCTGCGCGGCATTTTGAACGAAAAAGCAGTGCACATTTGCTTCGGGAATTATGGCGGGCAGCCCACGCTGCGGGGGTTCTGGCGCGATTTGATTCCTTTCCTGAATTCGCTGAAGACCGATCACCTGGTTTTGGAATTTGCGCGGCGCGGGTATGAGGAATTGTCCGCTTTTAACGAACTGGATCCAAAAATCGGGTTGGGGATCGGCGTGATTGATATCAAGGATAACGAAGTGGAGTCGCGCGAGCTGATCGCTTCACGCATCGAAAAAATTGCGAAGACGATTGGGGCGGAGCGGCTGCATTACGTTCATCCGGATTGTGGATTCTGGATGCTGCAACGCAGCGTGGTGGACCGCAAAATGCGGGCGCTGGTCGAAGGGCGAGATTTGTTCGAGGGGCGCGAGTAGCAACTTCCCACTGCGAGGGTCTGGTTACGTTCGCTGGGTTGGAGCGTTGACGGTGGAAGACGAAAAGGCAGCCGTCCGGGCGACCATCTTCAATCACCTTTCGGGAATCGCGCTGGCGCCGACGGTAGCGGCGCTGGCCGACCGCGGTGTGTTCCGGCTTTTCGATTCCGCTGCGGCATGGATCGCTCTGGATGAAATCGCCGAGCATACCCATGCGAATCGCGGATATTTGCGCGTCGCGCTGCGTTTGTTGACTTCGTGCGGATGGCTGCGGCAGCGCAGGGATGCGGGCGATGGGTCGTTGCGGTATGCGCTTACGCCTGAAGGCGTGATCGGAGTACGACTTGCAGCGCCGCTTTATCGGCGAAGTGATTTCGTTTATTCCGAAGGCGCTGTTCCTTGAGGATTTTCTTTACGGCAAGTTCGATGGGCCCTGTGCTGCCTTCCCTGCAATCGCTGGTGATGCGCGCGCGTGAACGATGGCTTGCCCTGCCGCACGATGATCCGGTGGCCGCAACTGTGGCGGCGAGCATTCGCGGACATTTGGACGGTGTGTTGATCGGCCCGGCGATGGTGGCGCTGGTGCGCGGCGGCGTGCTGGCGCGGCTGGAGCCAGGTGCGGTGGAAACGCGCGCGATCGCGGGAAACCAGGCCAGTCTGAATTGTTTGTTCGATTTGCTGGCCACGCAGGATTGGCTGGTGCGCGAAGGAGACAGCGTGCGACTGACTTCGCGCGGGCTTTACGCGGCGCAGATTGCGACTTCCTACGGCGTGACGGTTTCGTATTTGCCGCTGTTCAATGCGCTGCCCACGCTGCTGTTTGGAAATGCGCGCGGGCCGAGGCTGGACGAGAGCGGCGTGGAGCTGCTGGTGAATCGCGGGATGAACGTGTGGGGCAGCGGCGGCGCGCACAAAACTTATTTCAAGAAAGTGGACGAAATTATTATTGAGATTTTCAATCGTCCGCTGGCGCGGCAGCCGCAGGGAATTTGCGACATGGGCTGCGGCGACGGAACTTTTCTGGAACATTTGTATGAAGTGGTGAAGCAGAAAACTGCGCGGGGCAAAGTTGTTGGAGCAACATCCGCTGGTGCTGGTGGGCGCTGACTTCAACAAGGTGGCGCGGCGCGTGGCGAAACAACATTTGCGCAAAGCGGAAGTGCCCGTGTGCCACGTGATCGCAGGGGACATCAATCGTCCGGCGCAACTGGGCAGCGATCTGGAAGCCCTTGGATTGGACGTGCACGATCTGCTGCACGTGCGTTCGTTTCTCGATCACAATCGGCCGTATTCGCCGCCGGCGAATTATGTGCGCGGAAGCCGGCGCGGGAAATCCAGTGGCGCGTTTGCTTATCTGGGCGAAGAAATTCCGGCGGACGAGCTGGAAGAAAATCTGGTGCGATATTTGCGGCGCTGGGCGCCTTACGTGGGGCGGTTCGGGCTGCTGGTGCTGGAGTTGCACACTTTGCCGCCGGAACTCGCGGCCGCGAATTTGCGGCAGACGCCGGTGGTGGCCTACGACGGCACCCATGGATTTTCCGATCAGTATTTGGTGGAGCTGCCGATTTTTTTGGAATGCGCGCGGGAGGCAGGATTGCAGACGGACGACCGTTACCACGCGAAGTTCCCTCCTTCGGAGCTGGCGACGGTCAGCGTGAATTTCTTTACGGCGCTGGCTGGCGCGCCGGGTCCGGAATTGGTGGCAAGCACGGCGGCTTGGCGCACCTAATGCGGCGAAACCGACTACGTGAGTTGCCCGGGCGGTTTACAGGGTTTGCAGTAGAGGGATTGCGGGTTGTATCGACTAAGATGGAGCGCTGAGAAGTCCTTGGATCGCGCGAAACCGAACCGAGTTAAGAGGGCTTAATGCGTAAATGGATTGTCGCCGGCGGCGCTGCAATTCTGTTAGTGCTGGTGGTCGCAGGCATGTTGCTGGGTCCGACGCTGCATCAGTTCATTCGCGATCGAACGCAGAAGGTGCTGCAAACGCATTTTGCCAGCACGGTGGAATTTTCGGACTTCGACGTCACCATGTTTCCGCGGCTGCGCGTGACGATTACCGGGCTGGTGTTGCGGCATAAGGGACCACCGACATTCCACCGCTGATCCAAGTGAAGACGGTTTCGATGTACGCGCAGCTTGCGGAATTGCTGCAACCCCGGCCGTACATTTCCTTCGTGCAACTGGACGGATTGCAAATTCACACGCCGCCGCGCGTGCCCGGCGGAGAGCCGCTGATTCACAAGACTGATCAGGACCTGGCGAAGAAATATCCGGTGCTGATCGGCGAACTGCGCGCCGACGACGCGAGCATCCAAGTGTTGCGCGCGCAATCCGACAAGCCGCCGCGAGAATTCCCGATTCACCATCTGGATCTGCATGACGTCAGTTTCGATCGCCCGGCGCAATTCCACGCGGTGCTGACCAACGCGATTCCGAAGGGCGAAATTGATTCCACGGGCGCATTCGGACCCTGGCAGGCGGAAGAACCGATCGCGACTCCGGCCGATGGACACTATATTTTTCAGAATGCGGATCTGGGAACGCTGAAGGGGTTGCGCGGGATTCTTTCGTCGAAGGGAACATTTAGCGGGCCACTGGATTATTTGGCCGTGGAAGGTTATACCGATACGCCCGACTTCGGCCTGCGCAGCAGCGGCAAGCCCATGGCGCTGCACACTGATTTTTCAGCGCTGGTGGACGGAACCAATGGCGACGTGACTTTGAAAAGCGTGGTCGCGAAATTCCTGCACACCACACTGGCGGTGAACGGAAAGATTGTGGACGTCAGCAAGCAGATAAAAGGTCGCACGATATTTCTGAATGCCACATCGGACAATGCGCGCATCGAAGATTTGCTGCGCCTGGCCGTCAATTCCGACCAGTCGCTGATGACCGGGTCCGCGAACTTGAAGACCACGATCGATATTCCCGAAGGCGACGACGATCTGCTGGACCGCATGAAGCTCGCCGGACAATTCGGCGTGGGCCACGGGCAGTTTACCAGCGCCACCGTGCAGGAGAAGGTGGACACGCTCAGCCGCAAAGGACAGGGAAAGCCGAAGGACACGGATATCAGCGAGGTTGCGTCCGATCTCCGTGGAAATTTCCGGGTCGCCAACGGCGTGGTCGCATTTTCCAGTTTGAGCTTTGCGGTGCAGGGTGCGTCGGTGCATTTAGACGGGACGTACAACCTTGACAGCACAGCGATGGATTTCAACGGCGACCTGCTGATGCAGGCCAAGCTTTCGCAGACGACCACGGGCGCGAAATCGTTCTTTCTGAAAGCCGCGGACCCGTTTTTCAAAGGTAAGAATGGTGGAAGCGAAGTGCCCATTAAAATTGGCGGGACGAAAGACCATCCGACGTTCGGCTTGGGTAAACACGGCGGCAATAAGAAGGACGACGAGCCGGGAAAATAGGCATTTCGGCAGCTCCGGCCGTATAGGAGCTGTGGCTCGTGCCACGGGCTACATATATTTTTCAGTTGCGGTAGGGACGTTTCCAGACCGGGAGCGTCAAGCCGGCCGCTGGCCTTTATCTCACGCTAGTTCCCTTCTGTTCCCTTACTCACCTCTAAAGAATGTGCTGGTATGTAGGCCGCGATGGTATGAGAATGCAACGGCTCTAAATCGCTGTTTGGTGGAAGTTCGCTGGTCACTGCGTGTTTTAGGATTCGCTGCTGCACGTGCGTTCGACCGGGCCATCTCATCTTAGGAGAAACTTTTCATGCGTTCGCGCTCGATGTGCTGTTCACTGCTTACGATTACTGCGTTGCTCTCGGCTGAAATCTCGCCGGGGCAGAACACCGACGCGCAGACTGCTCCGCTGCTTGCCGGATACACGCGAACATCTTCGGCGGCGGAAAACGCACTGGAGAAGAAGTTTCAAGACGGCATCGTGCCCGGAAATATTCGCGAAAACATGCGGCGCTTGAGCGCGCGTCCCCATGCCGTGGGTTCGCCTTACGATAAGGACAATGCAGAATGGATTCTGGCGCGGATGCAGGAGTGGGGTTTGGACGCGCACATCGAGACGTTCAGCGTCCTATTTCCCACGCCGAAGGAGCGCATCGTGGAGCTGCTGGAACCCACACAATTTCGCGCGAAGTTGCAGGAACCTGTGCTGCCGATCGATCCAACCAGCAACCAGACCGCGGAACAACTGCCGACCTACAACGCGTACTCGGCGGATGGAGACGTGACCGCGCCGCTGGTGTACGTGAACTACGGGATCCGCGAGGATTACGAGCAACTGGATCGGATGGGAATTTCGGTGAAAGGCGCAATCGTGATTGCGCGTTACGGTTCAGGCTGGCGCGGCACGAAGCCGAAAGTTGCCGCGGAGCACGGCGCGATCGGCTGCATCATCTATTCCGATCCGCGCGGCGACGGATATTTTCAAGGCGATGATTATCCCGCCGGAGGCTGGCGTCCGCGCGAAGGAGTGCAACGCGGCAGCGTGATGGATACGGATTATCCCGGCGATCCGCTGACGCCTGGGATCGGCGCGACGCCCGATGCAAAACGCCTGGCGATCAAAGAAGCCAAGACGATTGCCAAAATTCCCGTGCAGCCGATTTCTTACGCCGATGCGCTGCCGCTGCTTTCCACGCTGCAAGGTCCGGTGGCGCCGCAAAATTGGCGGGGCGGGCTTGGAATTACGTATCACGTCGGGCCCGGACCATCGAAAGTTCATCTGAAAGTTACCTCCAACTGGGACATGAAGCCGATTTATGACGTGATTGGCACGCTGCATGGCGGCGACGACGCCGGGCAATGGGTGATACGCGGCAATCATTTCGACGCGTGGGTGAATGGCGCCGAGGATCCAATTTCCGGGCAGGCGGAAATGTTGGAAGAGGCGCGCATGCTCGGCGAGCTGCACAAGCAGGGATGGACGCCGAAGCGCACCATTATTTATTGCGCGTGGGATGGAGAAGAGCCCGGGCTGCTGGGATCCGTTGAATGGGTGGAGACACACTTGTCCGAACTGCAGCAGCACGCTGTCGCTTATCTAATTCCGACAGCAATCGGCGAGGCCCTTCTGGCGCAGGCGGCACGCAGGATTTGCAGCGAGTGGTTAGCAGCGTGGCGCGGGATATCCAGGATCCGGAAACGCATTTGTCCGTGTTTCAACGCGCGCATCTGGTGGGTATCAGCGAAGCGAAGGATGCCGAAGAGCGCGCGGAAGCCCGCAAGCGCGCGCGACCTGGACATTACCGCGCTGGGCGACGGATCAGACTATACGGCATTTCAGGATTTCGCAGGGATATCGACGCTGGATATGGAGTTTGGCGGCGAGGAGGATGGCGATCAGTATCACTCTATTTACGATGATTTCTACTGGTACACGCATTTCGCAGATACGGATTTTTCCTATGGGCGCGCGCTGGCGCAAACCGCCGGGACAACGATTCTGCGTTTGGCGGGCGCGGATCTGATTCCCATGGACTATGCGCCGCAAGCGGAAGCTATCGCGAAGTACGAAACGGAATTGGAGAAATTGCTGAAGGACAAGCAGGACGAAATCACCGAGCGCAATATGGAATTGCAGGAAGGTGTGTTCATGGCTGCCGCGGACCCGCGCAAAACTTTCGTGCCTCCGCCGATCGAAGCGGTGCCACCGTACATGAATTTTACGCCAATGAAAAATTCCATGGAGACGCTGAAGAAGAGCGCGGAGCGATATTCGAAGGTGCTCGCGCAGTGGCAGGCCGAGGGGTCGCCGGCTCTGGCGCCGCAAGCTTTGGAACGCTGAACGCGGATTTGCTGCGGATTTCACGACTGTTTCTGAATGAAAAGGGATTGCCGGAACGTCCTTGGTTCAAGAACCAGATTTATGCGCCGGGCGCCTACACCGGATACGGTGCGAAGACGGTGGCGGCGGTTCATGAATACATGGACGAGAAAAAATGGAAGGAAGCGGAGGCGCAAATTCCCGCAAGTGGCGCAAATAATCGAGAAAGTGGCTGCCGGAATCGACAAGGCGACGGCTGATTTTGAAACGGCGCTGCCGCCGCAGCGGTGATTTTTGCGGCTAGCGCGGACGGATGCGCGACTACGACGCTACAGCCGGGATCCGTAGCAATCGCAGCCGCGCACCGTACAGTCCACGATAGATGGCGCTCAAGGGGTTCGAAGTTTTAATCAAAACTCCCGGTTACACCCTGGAAGCGGTTGGCAGCCTGCTTCAGCAGCCACTTCATGACGCGGGTGGTGCTGTAGCAATAAGCGAGGTTGTAGCCAAGCGTCGAAAAGCATTCGAGCTCGCATGATTTCTTCATTTCGTTGAGTTGCGAGAGCTGGAATTTCGGCTTCTCGATGGTGCCCCAGTCGTACGTGGCGTTGTACATCGGAAAGCAAGGCGCCAGCGTGCCGTCGGTGCGAACGATCAGCCAGTTTTGGCCCGCGCGGCAGCCCCAGTGTTCACTCTTGCCGCGCATGAAACCCTTCATGTTATTCAAGCGCGGGACCGAGTCCACCATCTTGTAGCCCTGCTGGTTCTTTTCAGCGAGCCAATCAAGCAACTCATCCACCTGCGGAAAATCCGGCGGGCGGATATAAGTGTCATTTTTATGGAGATGCTTGAAGTGATCCTGTTCCATCATAGGCGTTTCGTTGATGTGATAGGTGGTGGCGATGCCGTGGTCGTGCGCGATCTGGGTTAGCTGCCGTACGTCGTCCAGATTGGTTCGGCAGATATTAATATTGAAAAAGACGGTATAGCCGTAGCGATACTGGCGCCTTACCAGATAATCAAAATTCGAGGCCACGTGTTCGAATGCTTTCGGCAGGCCGGGCTTTTCCTTCACGGCATCCACGGCAAAATTGATGGTGGCGATGCCTGCATCGGCGAGGCGGTCGGTCACGTCGGGGCGCAGGAGGCGCGCATTGGTCGCCAAGTAAACCCAAAAATCCTTCTTGGCGGCGTAATAAAGGGCCTTATGAACAAAATCGGGGCGCAGGAGCGGTTCGCCACCCGTCGGAGCCAGAACCCGGCAGGGTGTGTCGTGCAGCCAATCGATGGCGCGACGGGCCACGTCCTCGCTCATCCCTTTGACGCGATTGTCATAGGACCAGCAATAGTGACAATCCAGATTGCATTTCCACTCGGTGAAAAGATACGCGATGATCGGTTGGAAATCTCCAGCACGAACACGCGATTTCAGATAAGGGAAAAGCCAGCCGCGCATGTTGTCCAGGATTTTGGCCGCGCCCCACTCGCGTTTGCCAGTCCGCAAGACAGTTTGGTGAGCAGCGATGTCGGCTTCATCAAGATCATGGATAAGTTCGGGATGCTGCGGAAAAACCGGTTCCGGGAGCATTTGGCCTTCCGCGGCACGGTGAACGGTGGGCCTTGGGACGCTCTGGTTGAGAAGGTTATGGATCGGAACGTCCAGGCGGTGAGAAGGAACAGCTGAGCCGAAGCCTTCGTGACTGTTAAGTTCAGACATTTATCCTCCGTACCTAAGAGTGGTTGACGGGTCTTGGATGGCGCGCAAGCGGACGGAGTCTCATTCCATGCATTTGCCGCTGTGAGTTTTTGATTTCTTCGCCGATTCGCGAAAATCGCGAGTATCGGCTATACCACACCTCTCCGCATCTAGAAATAGATGCACGACCCGGCCTAAGGTCGCAGGCCAGAAACCTCATTTTTGTACTTTTTTTTCGTTCTTGACTGTCCGGTAGCGTACCGACGGAAACGGGGCACCGTACCGGCAGACGGCGGGAAAATCCCAACGGCCTGCGCCGACGTGGTAACTTTTATTGATGGACGCGACGCAGGAAGTGATCGTAATCGGGGCGGGCATCACCGGCCTCACCTGCGCATTTCGCCTGCAGCAATCCGGAATCCGTGTCTTGGTGCTAGAAGCATCTGATTCGCCCGGCGGATTCATCGCGACGTTCGAGAGAAATGGTTTTCTGTTCGAAGCCGGGCCGCAGTGTCCGCGATTCGCTCCGCCCTTGTGGCAACTGGTCGGGGACTTGGGACTCGAGGGCGAATTCGTCCCGGGCAATTCCCGCCGGCCACGATACCTGCTCAAAAACGGTAAGTTGCACAAAGTGCCGTTCTCACCGCTTAGTTTTCTCGCGACCGGACTGGTAGGCGCCGGTTCGAAGTTTCGGCTTGTCGCAGAAGGACTGCGCGGATCACGGCCACCGGAAGGTGAGGAGTCTTTGGCGGGATTTGTTCGCCGCAAATTTGGCGATGAGGTTCTCGCATACCTCGTTGAGCCCTTTATATCCACGATTTTCGCTGGGGATGCGGAGCAAATAGGCGTGGCGAGCGCGTTTCCCTTCCTCGCGCGTTGGGAACGGGAACACGGCAGTGTGTTGCGGGGAGCAATCCATGCAAGGAGGCGCAACGCGCCAGTCGACTCGCTGGCGGCGTCGCAGCCGGCGTCCGCGGCAAAGCACACTGGACTCGCTGTAACCGACGCTCTGCCCGCGATGGGTTCATTTCGCCGGGGACTGGGCACGCTTCCAAAAAGACTTGCGCAAAAGCTGGAGGGTTCGATTCGCTTCGGAGCCAAGGTCGAGACCATCCACGCGCGTGCATCGGCGGGACGCCTGAATTCTCCCTGGCTCCTCCGGCTCAGCAATGGAAAAGAGTTCACCAGCACAGGCCTGGTCGTCACCGTTCCCTCTTACGAGGCCGCTCGCTTGCTCAGGACGATGGCGCCGACCCTCAGCGCCAAGCTTTCGGAGTTATACTACGCTCCGCTGGTCGTCGTATCCTCCGCATACGATCGAATGCAAGTGCGCAATCCGCTCCACGGGTTCGGACTAATGATTCCCCGCCGTGAGAAATTTAACACATTTTTTAACATATGGAATTCCTCTGTTATCGGCGGCCGCGCGCCCGAGGGAAAGGTATTGCTGACGAGTTTTGCCGGCGGCGCCACAGATCCCGAGTTTGTGCAGCGGGAGGAAAAGGCCATTGCGCAAATCATCGAAGGAGAGATGGCGGCGGTGTTGGGAATTGAGGGAACGCCCATCGAACGGTTGGTATGGAAATTCCCCAGGGCGCTTCCTCAATTCAATCTGGGCCATGCGCAGACGGCGGCGGCTATTCGCGAAGCAGTGACGGCGCTGCCGGGCCTGTACCTTGCCGGGAATTATCTTGAGGGGCGCTCGCTAGGAGATTGTGTGGAAATCGGGTCGCGGACCGCCCAGGAAGTGCTGCATCAGTTGTCCCCAAGAAGCATCTAACTGGGGAGCTATAGGCAAGATGGCGTGAAGTTCATTTAGCGGCAAAGGAGAGGTCGTTGCACTCCGTGATTTTCATTACGACGGCGATAGTTGGTTTGGCGCTTTTGGCCGGATGGGTTTACCAGCAAGTGGCGACGGTTGGGGATCGCAGGCGCCATCCTGGGCCGGGTGAGATGTTCGACCTGCAAGGCTACCGTTTGCACTTGCTGTCCATGGGTCGCGGCAGCCCGACTGTGATCTTCGAGTCCGGCTTGATGTCAACCGTGCTGAGCTGGCAAAACGTCCAGCCGGAAATCGCAAAGTCCACCCGAGCCGTGAGCTACGACCGCGCAGGGCTTGGCTGGAGTGATCCTGGTCCAGCGCCTCGCGACGCCGAGCAGATCGTCAGCGAACTCCATCGGCTCCTGGAGCGAGCGCACGTCTCCCCGCCATTCATCCTCGTTGGACATTCCTTCGGAGGGCTGACGACGCGGCTGTTTGCCGAGCGGTATCCAGAGCAAGTGGCGGGGATGGTGCTGATCGATCCGGTGGTTCCGGGAGAGTGGAATCCCGCGAACGAGCACAACGCGAAGCGGATTCGGATGGGCGCGAGAATTTTGCGCCGAGCCACCGCGCTTTCGCGTTGCGGCCTGATCCGATTTGTTTCTCTGCTGTTCCGAGTAGGCGCCAAAACAATTGCCGATCCATTGGTCCGAATTATGAGCAAAGGTGCGCCCAAAGGAGACGGCACGAGCAGTAGCCCGCTTTTTTGGAACCTGCCGGCAAGCGAGCGGGCTATGGCGCCCGTTTTCTGGGTGCAGCCGAAGTTCACCGAAACAATCGCGAGCCAACTTGAAAATCTTACGAGAAGCGCGGCGCAAGTGGCCGCTGCCGAAGATCTGGAAGGCAAAGCCATCACGATTATTTCGGCTGCGGATACGCCCGCGGAACGAAAGGCGGCACACAATGCCACGACGCGGCTTTCCTCCGGCGGGAAGCACGTAGTCGCAACGCGGAGCAGCCACTGGGTAATGACGGACGAGCCGGAACTTGTCCTGGCGGCGATTCGGGATCTGATTGCACGAATGCGCGAGCCTGGCGTGAGAAGCGCCAGCGCGTGATGCTCGCACGGGCAGAGCGGCGAGGGAATGTTTGCGGCGGAGCGGAGTACAGAATCAGAACTCTCAGAAATATCGCGATGATCTTTTTTTCTAGCCGCCACGGCCGCGGGACCTTGGGCTGTCGCGCCTGCTACTGCGCAGGAGCCGTCGCAACCAGCCGCAAACCAGTCCCAACCTCCGCAGCAACCGCAATCCTCAGCACCATCGGCAACTACATCTGCAGCGGCCACAAATCAATCCTCACCAGATAAGCCGCAGCCAGCCAATGCCGCAACGGACCAGCAAGACATCCAGCACATGCAACAGACCGGCACTTCGAAGGACCGGCTTTTCTGGACCATGCCGAACTTCTTGACGGTGGAAGAAGCGGACAATATTCCGCCGCTCAGCAGCGGCCAAAAATTCAAGGTTGTGGGGCGGTCACTGATTGATCCGTCTGAATTCGTGCTGATCGGCTTCGTCGTTGGCCTCGGCCAGGCCAGCAATAGCGATCCATCCTACGGGCAGGGCGCGCAAGGCTATGCAAAAAGGTACGGAACTGCGTATGGCGACAATGTCATCGAGAACTCCATGGCGAGTGCGGTACTGCCGTCGCTGCTCCATCAGGATCCTCGTTACTACCAATTGGCCCGAGGAGGTTTTAAGCGCCGCGCCGGGCACGCGATTGAGCGAGTTTTCATCACTCGCTGGGATTCTAGTGAAAGACAGTTCAACTATTCCGAGATCTTCGGCGCTGGAATTGCCGCCAGCATTTCGACTTACAGCTACCACCCGAGCCAGGACAAGAATTTTGACACCGTAGCCAGTGGGTGGGGCTCGCAGCTCGGATGGGACTTTGGCACGTATTTGATCAAGGAGTTCTGGCCGGATCTCCGCCGCAAACACCACAAGGAGAGTCAGACCGATAATCCCTAAGTGATTCGCATTCATTACTGCCAAAAGCTTCTTCACGAACCCGTCAAAAGTGCGCTTGCATTTCACACCGGGCGCAGCTGACACTGTGCCGCGACGCGATGCTTCTGAAATTATCAGGGTGCGACGGCGATGAAGCTTTTGGGGATTGATATCGGAACGGGCGGCACGCGAGTCGTTCTGCTGGATGGCGAAGGCCGCGTGGTAAGTGCAGCGACCGCAGCGCATCCTCCCTTTTCATCGCCTCATGCCGGCTGGGCCGAGCAAAATCCCAGTGACTGGTGGGCCGCTGTGTGCAGCGCGATTCCGGAATGCCTGGCGCCCGGCAAGACCACGGGCGGCGAGATCAGCGGCATTGCGCTAACCGGCCAAATGCATGGCCTGGTGCTGCTGGACCGCGGCGGAAGTGTTCTGCGTCCATCGATTATATGGTGCGACCAACGCACGGAAATGGAATGCCGCGAGATCACCGAGAAAATTGGCGCGGCACGGCTGATCGAGCTTACCGCGAACCCGGCGCTGACCAATTTCACGCTCCCTAAAATTTGGTGGGTGCAGAAAAACCAGCCGGAAATCTGGGCGCGCGCCGGCACGATTCTGCTGCCGAAAGATTACATACGTTTGCGGCTGAGCGGTTCGCGTGCGACGGACGTCGCTGATGCGTCGGGGACCCTGTTGTTTGACGTGGCGAATCGCCAGTGGTCACGGGCGATGCTAGAAGCGTCGCGGCTGAAGATAGACTTGCTGCCTAAGGTTTTCGAATCGTGCGAAATTTCCGGGCGCGTTTCGGAGGAAGGCGCGCGCGCAACGGGACTTCGCGCCGGAATCCCCATCATTGCCGGAGCGGGAGATCAGGCTGCGGGAGCAGTGGGCGCGGGAATTGTGCGGCCCGGAGCAGTGAGCGCAACAATTGGAACTTCCGGCGTGGTGTTTGCGGCGACCGCCGGGCCGGTGCGTGATCCCGCGGGACGCATCCACACGTTTTGCCACGCGGTGCCGCAACGCTGGCACGTGATGGGAGTCACGCAGGCCGCGGGATATTCGCTGCGCTGGTTTCGCGATCAATTTGGCGCGACGGGCGATCCCGAGCAAGACGTCTACGAGCGATTGACGGCGGAAGCGAGCGCGGCTCCGCCGGGCGCGGATGGTTTGCTCTGGGCGCCGTATCTGATGGGTGAGCGGACTCCGTATCTGGATCCTCATGCACGCGGCGCGCTGGTGGGAATTTCCGCTGTGCACACCCGGGCGCACGTGATTCGCGCAATTCTGGAAGGTGTGGCTCTCAGTCTGCGCGACACTTTGACTATTTTTGCCGAATTGAAAATTCCGGTGGAGTCCATCCGGCTCGGCGGGGGCGGTGCGCGAGGCGCTTTATGGCGGCAGATTCAGGCGGACGTTTATGCAATGCCGGTTGGTCTGTTGGAAGTGGAGGAAGGTCCGGCCTATGGCGCGGCGTTGCTGGCGGGAGTGGGCGTGGGCAACTGGACCAGCGTTGAGAAAGCGTGCGACGCGACAGTGCGAGTTTCGCAACGCATTGAGCCAGACGCACAACAGGTCGCGCTGATGAATCGGCAGTACGAGGCGTATCGCAAGTTGTATCCGGCGTTGCGAGACATCTGGCGCGACGGGCATTCCTAAGTTGCGCGCCCGGCATCAGCGGGAATCATCAGCGACGCGACTGCAGCGCTTGCCACGCATAATCCTGCGCAGATCAACATTACGATTCGGAATCCAACGACAAACGCATGGGAAATAAAGTTGCGGAGCAGCGCGACCGTGTGGACATCCAGTCCGTCGGGCAAGTTTAGACCGGCGAGCTTGATCTCGTTGGACTGAATGTACTGGAAAATCCCCGGTGGCAGCAGCGCGCCCGTGAGACTGTGCTGCAAGCTGTGACTGAACAATTTCACCATCACGATTCCGAGAATTGCGACGGCTAGCACGCTCGCGACCCGCGCGACCGCGTTGTTGACTCCGGAGGCTGCGCCAGCGCGGTCCTGTTCCACTGCACTCATCACCACGGTGGTGAGTGGAGCAACGCTGATGGCCATTCCGAAACCCAGAACAGTGAACGCCGGGAAAAATCCCTGCCAATAGCCGGCTCCCACGCCGGGCAAGGCGCAGAGAACGAAACCCAATGCCGCAATCAGCGGTCCGACGATCAAAGGAGCTTTCGATCCATAGCGCGCCACTAAACCGCCGGACCAGCGCGAAAGAAAAAACATCAGCAGAATCAGTGGGAGCGCAGCCGCACCGGCAGCAGTGGTGGAGTATCCCTGCACTTGAATCAGGTCCATTGGAAACAAGAACACGAAAATTCCCAGAGCGGCGTAGAGAAACAGAGTGAGCAGGTTCGCGCCAGTAAAGCCGCTAGACGAAAACAGCGCGAGCGGTACCATGGGCGAATCAACTCTGCCTTCTACGACCGCGAAGGCGATCAGGCAGCTGAACCCCAGAATCAAGGTGCCGTAGACCAGCGGGTGGCCCCAACCGAGACTGCTCGACTCGATGAAACCGTAGACTACGCCGCCCAATCCCACCGTCGCGACCAACGCGCCGAGCCAATCGACGCGCCCGACCGTTGGGTTTCGGCTTTCGGGAACGTGCCATAGCGAAATTGCGATCACCGCGGCCGCCAGTGGAACGTTGATGAAGAATACCCAGCGCCAGGAGGCATGCTCGATCAGCCAGCCGCCCAGAACCGGGCCCATCGCCGAGGTGATGGCGGTGAACCCTGACCAAGTGCCGATCGCTTGGCCGCGGTTTTTTTCGTCGAACGACGCGCTGATGAGCGAGAGGCTGCCCGGCACCAGCAAAGCAGCGCCTGCACCTTGTACAGTTCGCGCGATCACCAATTGCTGAATATTCAGAGCAAGACCACACGCAACGGAAGCAGCGGCGAAAACTCCTACGCCCATCAGAAACGCCAAGCGGCGGCCAAATAAATCTCCGAGTGAACCGCCGACGAGGATCAAAGCGGCAAGGATCAAACCGTAGGATTCGACGACCCATTGCACGCCAACAACGCTGGCGTGGAGGCTCGTTTGCAATGCGGGCAATGCGACGGTGACGACGGTGCCGTCAATAAACGCCATGCTGGAGCCGAAAATTGTGGCCGCCAGAATCCATCGCCCGGTTCGCGGCGCGCGCGGAGCAGCAGCGTTTGGTGATCGGACCACGCCTTCGTCGCATGGGGGTATCATGAGGGTCTGGATGCATTCTACTGGCGCGAAGTCTGATTTTGCTCAGGCTTTTGGCGCCGCTACGATCGTACTGTAACTTCTATTACGCTTTGATCTCGCGGCGGAGCCTCGCTGATCCCTACCGTGTCGCGAGTTTCCATGCTGGTACCGAGGGGTAGTTGTAAGTGCTACCGGTGGATCGGCCGAACATCACACCGCCTCTGGAATCCGCAGCGCCGACGTCGCCTCTGCCAATTGCACCCGCGATCGCCGCAGCAGAACTTCCGGAAAGCCCACTGACCCCTCCGCCAGACGAAAAACCTGCTGCAGACCCGTGGGCGCAGAAGATTTCGATTCCTTGAAATTTCCTGATTCACTGCACATATCCATCCCACAGGCGGAAATCCGAAGCCATCAAGAATATCGGCAGAGGTTGGCCGCCGAGTCGTCCTTCACTCTGGAATATGATAGTTTTCCACCGAGGCTGGGAACCACAGGAGATTCGCAATGAATTTGTCGCGTAGAGGTTTTGCCGCGGTGCTTCCCGCGCTGATTGCAGACTCGCATCTCGCTGCGGCGCAGCAAGGCCAAGCAGAGGCGCATCTGCGTTCCGGGGTCTATCTCTTCGCAGACCTCCCGGTTCGCAGCACGGCTAACCTCGAATATCGACCGATCATGGAGGGCCAGACGGTTGACGCCTGCCATTTTTCCGTCCACGAATCATCGCTCGCGCCCAACAATGAGCCTCATCCACCTCACCACCACAAGGGCGAAGAAATGTTTTTGATTCTCGACGGCACACTGGAAGTGACGATCAATGGAACGGCTTCGCGCGTGACCCGTGGCTCGGTAGCGTTCATAGGTTCGGGTGACGAGCACGGAATCCGCAATGTTGGGGAAAAGCCCGCGAAATATTACGTCATCGAATTGGGGCCGCAGAAATAGCTGCTGCGTTCGCGGCCATATAGGATGAGGGGACTATCGATGGTTACGTCCAGAAGAGATATTTTTCGCGCCCTGCCCGCAATTCTCTGCTCCACGGGATTGCTTACCGCTGATCAAAAAACTCTTCCTTCCAAAATTTATGAATTCGATGCGATGCCCGTGCGCAACGCCGGAAGTTTGATCTATCGCAGTCTCCTCGACGGCGCGGTCTATGAAGGCTGCCACATCTCGCTTCATGAGTCCGATCTCGCTCCGCACTCCGAACCTCACCCACCGCATCAGCATCGGCACGAAGAGATGGTTTTGATTCTGGAGGGCACGCTGGAGTTCACGATCAATGGAAAATCCACGCGAGCCGGCGCCGGTTCCGTGATGTTCGCAGGTTCAAACGATCTGCACGGAATTCGCAATCCGGACGATACCCACGCCAAATATTTTGTTTTCGCGCTAGGTCCGGAGAATCAGTAGCGCGATTAGGCAACAAGATCGCACGTCGTCAGGCCGGTCCCAGTTCGCGCAGAGCTGCGCCGGCACCCGCCAGGTTCGTTAGCTTCATCTCCGCGTACTTGCGGGACAGCACCACGCCCGGCGCACCCGCCTTGAACGATGCGATCACGGCCGCCTTTACATCCGCAGGTTGCGTGCGCTTCTCATCCACGCCGGTAGGAATATCAATGTCAATTCCAGGATAAATCGGAATCGCTCCTTGAACATCCGCGATGGCGCGTCGTGTTTCAGCCGCAACGTATTCGGCTGAGAGGCCAGTCGTCGGCAGCTGGCTGAGACTTGGCTCGCCTTCGAGCCCCATCATCTTGTAATGAAGCTCCAGGACCTGGTCAGGCGTCGCGTCACGAAACACTGTGGTCTGTATGTTTTTAACGTACTGCGCCAAGCGCGGTCCCGCGCAATTGTTATATGGGCAGGGTTTCAGAAAATCCGAGACGTGCATCAATCTCGAGTAGTCTTGCTCGGCCCGGTAAAATGGGCTCATCGTAACCAGATGCATGATGTGCCAGCCCACCTGCACCTTTGGATTTGCTTCCTTCGCAGTGCCGTAGATCAGGCCGTAAACTTCCTCCTGGCTCTTGAACCAAAACTTTTCCCACGCCAGGATCTCGGGATATTCAAGAAGCAGTCGCCAATAGGTGACCAAGGCTCCGTCGTTCGCCCTCGGCTGGCCGTACGTCCGCTTAACCCAAAGGTCCAGAGCCATGTAGCCTTCGCGCGCTCGTGCTACGTTGATTCCCTGCTCGGTTGCCCTGCGAACGCAGTGAGTGCAAAAACAGTTGATGAATGAAGTTCCGTTGAATTTGCCGAAGTAAGCGCCGATCGTCTCATTCAGCGGCCCCTGCCTCTCGGATTCCCACATAAGCCCGTCGAGATCATTAGACTTGACCCAGTCCTCGACCATTGAAGTGAGAAAATTTCGTGCGTCGGGATTGTTGAAGCACGTGTCGCGGCCGATTCGTCCATAGATGTCCACTTCGGCGATGCGCTCGAAATCAGTGATCAGCCGCGGATTGTAGGCCTCCTCAAAAAGCGCATACACTTGCATGCCGCGCTTTTTGGCAGCCGGCGTCACGTCCGCCAGAATATCGAAATCGCCCAATTCGGGCGCGCGAATATCCTTCACCACCGAGTTCACATAAAACTCAGGGTGCACTTTCGTGTAGCTGCCTCCGTGAATCTGGTCGTACTCCTGAACTCCATGATCCGGCAGGGGCTGACCCGGAACTTGTCTCCCCGCAAGCCCGCGCCCGTAGGTGAAGACGGTGGGCATCAACACATTCACGCCGCCTTTTTCTTGTAGCGTGTCCAGGCATTTATCCACGCCTTCATCCACAAACGAACGCGCGCCGATTTGGAGCGCGACGAACCGCTTCCCGGCTGAAGCAAAAGGAGCGCGCGGGTAGACTTTCGCCGCCTCGGAACCATGCATCGGCTCGACGCTGAAGCTTTTGCCGGCGGCGAGAGCGATAGCCGGCGCGGCAGCGATTTCCTTGAGGAACTTGCGTCGCGAAGCGCCTTGTATTTTGTCTACTTTATCCATTTCGCTCCTTCCGCTTTAGAGAGACTCGAAACTCTCAACATTAATTTCAGACAGGAAAACTCGCGTTTGCGCAGATCCGCGCCTCGGCAGGGGCCGCGGAAATAATCTGGCGTGCCAAGGGTTGCGATTGTAGGATGAACCGGGCGATTTTGGGACTGGTTTCCTTAGGACTCGGACAGACCGCTGGGTCACGGCCCGGTCAGTTCGCTGCGACGGTCTGCAAACCACAGGCGACGCGAAGCTTACAGGAACATTCACAGCCGGCTTTTGATACGCTACGCGATCCATATCCGTTAAAGAGGTGCATGCAGTGCCTTTTCCACGATTGCGAAATCGCTCGTTGGCGCTCGGAGCAGCGATCCTGCTTTTTTCCTTCCCAGCGATTGGACAACAGGACTCGAAATCCGAACCAAAAGGTTCAAATCCCTTGAATGGCCAGCCGGCAGCTATTGCTGCAGGGCAGAACCAGTTCATCCAGAACTGCGCCCACTGCCATGGCGCGGACGCCAAGGGCGGGCAGGGCGAGGGCCCAGGGCCGAACCTGGTCGCGAGCGGCAACGTTCGCCGCGATTCCGACGCGACGCTGTTTAGCATCATTCACAATGGCATTCCCGGCTCCGCCATGCCGCCGTTTTTGCTGGCGGACCATCAGATTTGGCAACTAGTCTCGTTCGTGCGCAGCCTCGGCGCGCGGGCCATTGATCTGCCAGTCTCGGGAAATGTGGCCGCAGGGCGCGCCATCTTTTTCGGCAAAGGCGGATGCTCCAACTGCCACATGATTCACGGAGAGGGCGGATTTCTTGGTCCGGATCTTACGAACCTAGGCGCTGCGCGCAGGCTCGATCAGATCCGCGACTCCGTTTTAAAGACGACCCGCGCCGCAAGCGACACGGGAGATCTGTACGGCGACCCGTTGGCTGGCTACCGCCCGGTGCTACTGAAATTGAATGACGGTCAAACGATCGAGGGCATTGCAAAACATTATTCCAACTACTCTGTCGAGATTCTAGACAAGGACGGGAAGCTGCATTTATTGCATGGCGACGCGATCCAGAACGTCGTATTCAAGGAAAAATCGTGGATGCCGGATGATTACAGCAAACGTCTCACGCCGACGGAGATTCGCGACCTGCTGGCATTTCTTAGCCGCCAATCGGATCGTCCACGAACGGAATCCAAATCCGTACCAGCAGTTCCACACGACGAGGATTAAAGAAGAATGCCACGGGGCCAACACTCCGCCGCGCACCGAAAACTCACGGGTGCGGGATTCTGTCTCGGACTTTTGCTCGCTTGTTTTTGTTGCTCGGCCGCGCGAGCCCAGGTGACGCCCGAAGACCTCGCCCAGGGACCCGGCCAGAATTGGCTCACGTATCTAGGCGATTACACAGCTCATCGCTTCAGTCCTCTTGATCAAATCAATCGCGACACTGTCTCCCGACTAGTTCCGGTTTGGGTGCGGCACGTGGAAGGTGACGCCGACCGACCCGAAACTGTGCCATTGGTGTACGGCGGAGTAATGTACGCCACCAAGAGCAATGGAGTTTTTGCGCTGGACCCGATCACGGGCCGGGAAATATGGCACTACGACGCTTCGAATGTACCGTTGCACCGGCGCAATCGCGGAGCGGCGATATTGGGCGACCGTATTTATTTCGAAACCAGCGACTGTCATCTGATCGCTCTGCAAAGAATGAACGGTGCGTTAATCTGGGATCAGGAATTTGCTCCGAGCGACAAAGGATTTTTCTGTACCGTCGCGCCGCTGGCGGTGAAAGACAAAATCATTGTCGGCGTCGCTTCGTCGGGTTTGCGATGCTTTGTCGCCGCGCTTTCCGCTCAGACTGGCAAAGAGGATTGGCGTTTCTGGACCATTCCGGCACAGGGCGAACCCGGAAGAGACAGTTGGGGTGATTTTCCGCTGGACTGGGGCGAAGTTCCTACTTGGACCACGGGTTCGTTCGACCCGGAACTGAATTTACTTTATTGGCCGACGGGAAACCCGTGGCCGGATCTCTACGGAGGCGAGCGCCCTGGCGACAATCTCTATTCCGATTGCGTTCTGGCAATTGATGCAGACACCGGCAAGCTGAAATGGTATTTCCAATTCACCCCACACGACACGCACGACTGGGACGCCAACGAGACCAATGTGCTGCTTGACACGGATTTCCAGGGCAAACCGCGCAAATTGCTCATCCAGGCGGACCGCAACGGCTTTTATTACGTACTCGACCGGACCAACGGTGAGTTTCTTCTTGCGAAGCCGTTTATTCATGAGCTGAACTGGGCGAAAGGGATCGACGCCAAAGGCCGCCCCATCCTTATTCCGAATATGGAGCCATCGCCCGCGGGCGTGCGCGTTTGTCCGTCTCTGAAGGGCGCTACAAATTGGTGGGCGCCATCAATTGACCCGAGCATTGGACTGCTCTATGTGATCGCGCTCGAACGCTGCGAGATATTCTACAGCGCGCGGCAAAATGGCCGTCCGCCAGGCGTTGGCTATTACGGGACGGGACAAGTTGCCGAGAGCAACGCGCCGGGCAAATTTTTCTTGCGTGCGATTGATTCCACGAGCGGAGAGATTCGCTGGGAATACCCATTGCCTGGACCGGTCTACATGTGGGCCGGGACGCTCGCCACCGCCGGCGGGCTAGTGTTCAGCGCGGATGCTGACGGCGATCTTGTGGCTGTGGATGCGCGCAGCGGCAAAGACCTTTGGCATTTTTTCATGGGCAGCACGCTTTATTCTTCCGCCATGACGTTCAGTGTCGGCGGCAAACAGTACGTTTCCATCACCGCAGGCACAAACCTTTTCACGTTTAGCCTGTTCGAATCGTCGACCGCGCCAAAGTAGCCACTGCCAGGAGAACGGACACTACACGCGAGCGAGCAAATGCCGACCTTCGCTGGGTAATTAAAAACAGTGGCGCGCCCAAGGGGACGATTTTAGAACTTTTCTCGGTGATTTCGTGCCAACCTTGCCACAGATCGAAATCCCAGCCGGATTAAGCCAGTAGCCGGTTTTGGGACACCGGGGGGACTGTCATTGCGATTCGCCCGCTAACTTTAGAAGAATACCGCAGGAGAAACGTGAAAGCGGCAGCTGAGCTTTTCCATCTGCTGCCGGTTGAGTTGTCTTTTCTCTTGCAGGATTAGGGACACAATACTCTCGCCGCCCAAGTCGTCTGCCAAGTCTTTCTGCCTGAGGCCGTTAGCCGCCATTAATTCTCGCAACACCTCGACGCCCGAGGCCGTTTCGACCACGAAATGCTTCGCTTCGTAGTCGGCGATCACCACCACGAGTAGTTTGGCGGTTTCTGTTTCTTCTGTACTGCGATGCGCTTTGCGTTGCAGCTCGAGAAGGCGGGAAATGTAGGCTTGGTGTTGCTCGGGCGAAGAAATGGTCTTCGGAGCCTCTTCTTTGACAAGATACTTAGCTGGCAGCCGTTCAGCAGTTGCAGGCACTTTTCCACCCTCCTTTGTCGTACTCCTTGTGGGTCAACACAGCCAATGCCGTAACCGTTCCCATTTTGTAGTCTATGTAGGATATCAACCTGGCTTCGTTGTTCTTGATATCGAACACGAGGCAGTCTCCAACCGGGTCCGCATCTTTGCGCGTCCGCCTGACTGCGGGCAAGTTGCTCCGGGGCGGCTCTACTCCCTCCACGATCCTGACCCAAGAACCAAGAGAGCTTTTCCAGTTCGAATGCTTCTTTTGCGCAGCTTCTATCAGATGTTTGCCGATAATCTGCACCTTAGAATCTTAGCAAATTGCTAAGTCGTAGGTCAAGAAGATCTCTCTAGGAACAAATAGGCGGCGGACTGGCGGCGACATTCATTGGGACTACGCGAGCGCTGAAACCGGTAGAAAATCGCTTCGGCCCAAAGTGTTACCTATGTCTTAGGTACGTTGTGTCACCCATGTGTCCGGGCTGGACCCAGAATGAGGTGGCGCGCCCAAGACGACGATTTTAGAACTTAACTGGGTTATTTCGTGGCAACCTTGCTGCTGGTTAATTTCCCCGAGTGAACCACCTTCCACTCCGATGTCGTCGCCTGAAAACCAGCAAGGGTTGCACCGGGACCCTCCGGTGAGCTAAGATGGGTTAGCTAAGGGGCGGCGATGAGTATCGTCACTATCCACCAAGCCAAAACAAACCTTTCTCGTCTAATTGAGAAAGCTTCCGAGGGAGAGGAAGTCATCATTGCACGTGGGTCAAAACCCGTGGCCCGACTCGTTCCGGTCGGCGAGGTGAAAGGTAAACGCCAGCCAGGATCGTTGAAAGGTAAGTTGCGTGTTGGGCCTGAGTTTTTTGAGCCACTTCCGATAAGTGAACTGACGGCCTGGGAGTAGTCCAGTTGCGCGCGCTGCTTGATACCCATGCTTTGCTCTGGTGGCTGTCCGATGATCCAGCATTAACGCGAGCCGCTCGAAAGGTCATTGCGGAAACCAAGAACACACTGATTGTGAGCGCCGCTTCGGCTTGGGAAATTGCGATTAAACTCAGGTTGGGTAAACTCCCGACTGCGACTGACCTGGCGGCGGATTTCTCTGGCCTCATAGAACGCGAAGGATTTCAACTATTGGCCATATCCGCAGAGCACGCTATTCGGGCTGGACTCTTGCCCGGCCCTCACAAAGACCCATTTGACCGTATGCTCATCGCACAGGCTCAGGCCGAAAATATTCCGATCATCAGTAATGAAGCATCTTTCGAAGGCTATGCCCTGCGACGCCTTTGGTGAAAAGAGATTCAAATGGCGCGATGACTGGACCCGTTTGAAGTGGCGCGCCCAAGGGGACGATTTTAGAACTTTCCTGAGGGATTTTATGGCAGATTTGACACAGTGTGAACCTGCTGGGAACTTGGGCTTCACAATCGGAGCTATCTCAGATCTAGGAGGCTCGGCTTAGCTCCTCACGTATTACACGCCGAATGATCTTCTCAAGAGGTTCCCGAGCTTGCCGGACATGTTGTCGCAGCACCTCGTTGATGACGCTCTGGTAGTTGCCGCCTCCTGCGCGTTCGACCTGATCCCGGAACCAAGCTAGGATTTCATCATCGAGACGGATGGTGATGCGCGTTTTGCCCTTCGGAACGGCAACGACAGGGCCACGTTTGGCTTTGCTAAAATCATATTCACGCTTCATGGTGTTCCTCATATTGACTCTTTTCTCGGGGCGTAGCTAGACGTGCTGAAATCAAGCGGGCAGGTCCTCTCGCCAAGTGTAAACCACAACGAGTAGACGACCAGCAGCATCCTTGCCAAGAGTGCTCCAATGCTCTTCGTCCTCTGAGAAGAGATCACGCACTGTCAACGCGAAGTCGTCTTCCAGTGTTGTAGCGGCGTCAGCGAAATGAATTCCGTGCTTTTCGAAGTTCGCCCGAGCTTTCGCCGGATCCCATTCATAGCTCACAGGTAAGCATATGCACATTTGTGCATACATGTCCACGTCTATCGCGGAATTCCACGAAAATGAGAACTGGCGCGCCCAGGGTGACGATCTTAGAACTTTCTTAGGAGAGTTTGTGTCAAGTTTGCCTCAGTTTGCCTGTCTCAAGGAGTGGAGGGTCTAAATCGCAGCGAACGAAATCATGAAACACTTCCTGGGCAGTATTTCCCCAGGAAAACGGACCTGTCCGGCTATGCGCAATCCAATCTTGACAAGGTAGCATTGCGCTTGAATCAACGCCCGCGAAAGGCTTTAGGTTTTCACTTTCCTGCGAGTAAACTTCTAGCTGGAGTTGCGGAACCCGCGAAGGAAATTGCGGAGCGGAAATTACCGAGAAGAACCGGGGAAGTAGTTTGCGGTAGTTCGGGGCGCGATCCAATTTCAGCGGGTTTATCGCGGCCAAATCCTTATGGAATTCTGCACGGTTTTGTGGAAACGTTTACTCGGAGGCAAACGCAATGGCCATCCCTAACGGCCGGCTTTTGATGGCCATCGCGCTGGTTATCGCTGGATCGTTGCTCGGGATCGTCGGCGTTTCGAGCGACACCAAACCGCGACCGCGTTACCCCGATGTGGACATCGGAGCGGACTCACTCGCTGCCCGAAGGCAAGCGCAACTTGCGACCGAGAAGCAATTCAGCGTCTTCTATCAATTCCACTTTACAGACAGGCTAAAAGAAAGCGGCATCACGTTCGTCAATCATGCCGTGGACGATGTAACCCTGCACATGAAGGCTGCGCATTACGACCATGGTACTGGCCTCGCCGTTGCGGACGTTGATGGCGACGGCCTGTACGACATCTATTTTGTGAATCAGGTGGGAGGCAACGAGCTCTGGAAAAATCTCGGTGGCGGCAAGTTCAAAAATATCACGCAAGAGGCCGGTGTCGGTCTGCCCGGTCGAGTCAGCGTCGGCGCCGCGTTCGCCGATGTTGATAATGACGGCAGCCAGGACCTCTTCGTCACCACCGTTCGCGGAGGCAACGTCCTTTTCGAGAACGACGGCCACGGCCATTTCAAAGACGTCACCGAAGAAGCTGGCCTCGGCCTCGTCGCCCATTCCTCCGGAGCCTTCTTCTTCGATTACGACAACGACGGACTCCTCGACCTTCTCGTCTGCAACGTCGGTAAGTACACCAACGATGAAAAAGGCCCGGACGGCGAGTATGTCGCATATAAAGACGGCTTTTTCGGCCACCTCCATCCCGATCGCTTTGAACATCCTGTCCTCTACAAGAATCTTGGCAATCACCGTTTCAAGGATGTCACTGTAGAAATGGGACTGAATCCCCACGGCTGGTGCGGCGATGCGAGCTTCGGCGATCTGAATGCCACCGGCTGGCCCAGCATCTATTTCTTGAATATGCAGGGCAGCAATTCCTATTACGAAAACGAAGGCGGAAAGATTTTTGCCGACAAGACCGCCCAGTATTTCCCGCGCACTCCGTGGGGCGCGATGGGAATCAAATTTTTCGATTACGATAACGATGGCCGCATAGACCTGCTCGTCACCGATATGCATTCAGACATGAGCCGCGAGCCCGGAACGGATAACGAGAAGCAGAAAGCCGAAGTCACCTGGACCGACGACTACCTTCAGGGCAAGAAATCCGACTTCATCTTCGGCAACGCCCTCTACCACAACCTGGGCGACGGCAAGATCGAAGAAGTCTCCGACAAAACGGGCGTGGAGAATTACTGGCCATGGGGCGTCAGCGTTGGCGATATCAACGCCGACGGCTGGGACGATATTTTCATCACCTCAGGCATGAGCTTTCCCTATCGCTACGGTATTAATTCCCTGCTGCTGAACAATCGCGGGCAAAAATTCCTCGATTCGGAATTCATCCTCGGCATCGAACCGCGCAAGAATCTTTACACACCATGGTTCGAAATTGATTGCTCCGGCCCAGACGCAAAGCAAGGAATGAACGCCGGAACTTGCGCGGGCCAATCCGGCAAAATCATCGCCATGGCTCCTCGCTCCAGCCGCTCCTCGGTCATGTTCGATCTCGATAACGACGGCGACCTCGACATCGTTACCAACGACCTCAATTCCGAGCCGCAAGTTTTCATCAGCGATCTCGCGCAACGAAAACGCATTCACTGGCTCAAGGTTGTGCTTGTCGGTACCGTCTCCAACCGCAACGGACTTGGCGCGACGCGTGCGCCTCCACGCCGGCGGCCAGACGTACATGAAATACAACGACGGCAAGTCCGGTTACCTATCTCAAAGCGCTCTGCCGCTCTATTTTGGTCTTGGCGACGCGAGCAAGATTGATAGCATCGAGGTCGCCTGGCCCTCCGGCCGCAGACAGGTCGTTACGACTGGTCTTGAGGAAAACAGGACGCTGCAGATTACGGAGCCAAAATAGGTTCGATTTAGTGCTTCCGAAAAGGAATCGAGTGGCAAGAACTAGAGTGGTCTTCCTGCTGCTTCTGGCGATCACTGTTCGCGCGGCTGACGCTCGGCCGCAGCAGCTGCGTTTCAATGGGGCACCCGAGCAAACGATTTCTCCGGCGTCAGCTAGCAAATGGACCGCTGCAGGCTACGTAGGAGACGATGTCTGTGGCTCGTGCCATCAGGACAAGTTCGGAACATTCCAGCTAACTGCGCATCGCCGTACTTCCCACCTGCCAAGCGCTCACTCCATCGCCGGCAAATTTGCACCGCCCGGCAATATCATGAAAACGATTGACCCTGGCCTCTCTTTCAGGATGGACGCGAGAGACGGCAGTTTTTATCAAACGGCGGTCTTTGGAGAGCCGCCGCATACCGAGGAACACGCAGAGGCGTTTGGCCTCGTGATAGGCTCCGGGAGAAAAGGCCAGACCTACTTGTACTGGAAGGGAGATCAGCTTTTCGAACTCCCCGTTTCCTATTGGATAGAACTTGGGCGGTGGGTCAACAGTCCCGGATATCTGGACGGCACGGCAAATTTTGACCGGCCCGTGATTCCCCGCTGCGTCGAGTGCCATGCGTCATACTTTGAACCGCTCACTCCCGCACCGCTTGGAAATCGCTACGATCGGGCCGACTTCGTCCTGGGCATTTCTTGCGAGCGATGCCACGGTCCGGGCCAAGAGCATGTCGCGCTCCATCGCGGCGCGGCAACGGCGGCGACGAGTGGCCACGTCGCTCGCTGCGGATGCCATCGTAAATCCCGCGAAACTTCCGCGCGACAGCCAGATTGATGTCTGCGCCCAGTGTCACGGCGGTCTAGGAGAAGAAATCGCCCCAGCATTTTCTTTCAAGCCTGGACAATCGCTCGACGCGTTTATCAAACTGCAACGGCCAGGACCCGACGCCAAGGTGGACGTACACGGGAACCAGGCGGCACTTCTGGAAAGAAGCCGCTGCTTTCAATCATCCGGCACGATGGCATGCACGACGTGCCACGACGAGCACGCACCGGAAAGACCGACGGCAAGTTATTCAAGCCGATGCCTCACGCTGCCATCAACCCGAAAAATGCGGAATGTACAAAAAGTTTGGCTCGCAGATCATGAACAACTGCATTGATTGCCACATGCCAATACAGAAATCGAACCTGATTGTTTCGGACGTGAACGGCATGGACATGAGGGCCCAGGTCCGCAATCACTGGATCAAAGTTTACCGCGACTCTCCGGAACATTGATTTCGGAGATCGGGCGGAACGGCTTTATCGTGCTGAATTCGAGCACTGCTTTCTGCACGCTTCGAGTGTCGTCTCGTCGCACCTCTATTGAATTGTTGGATTGCGCTCCCGCTAGACCTCGTCAGCTGCGCACAGGGATGGCCAAATTGCTCGTTTCGGCTAATCTATGTCGCGCTCAACGCGCAGGCGCGCCAAAACCTCGCAGTTGGCAAAGCTCGGACACCTATGAAGCCATCGCTGTGGATTCACGAAGCACGAGTCTGGTTTGCAGCAGATATTCGCTACCGTTCGGAGCGGCGATCGGCCTTAAGCACGTCGGTCAATAGCGCAGTGAAGGCAAGCGTAGCAATTTCATTTTGCGACATTTTCACAGATGTCAACGGCGGAATCAAAAATTCCCCCAGTCGTATGTCGTCAAAACCGATTACAGACAGATCTCGAGGAACGTGGACGCCTTGCTGATAGCTTTCCCTCATCACACCGATAGCTATCATGTCGTTTGAACAAATGACCGCTGTCGGCCTTTCGGGCATTGCTAGGATTTGCTGTGCCCCAGCCATACCGCCTTCCATTGTGTGGTCTCCTTCGATCACGTAGCCCGCTTCGACTCGCAATCCGATTTCCCCCATCGATTGCAAGAACGCCTGCTTTCTAGCAACTGCGGACCTCAGCGTGAGTGGACCAGAAATAAAAGCGATGTGCTCGTGCCGCAAGGCCGCCAAATGCTGTACCGCTTGCCGGATGCCATGCAAGTAGTCAATTCGAATATTCGATATTCTCGGCAGCGACGGCCCGACGTCAACGAAAACAAGCGGCACTCGACGCGACTTAAGATCGTCTAACAGGGCCTCTTCCATTCCAAACGAGAGGACCGCCACTCCCTCCACCTGGCGTTCAATCATTCGTCGAACCGATAGTGCCATTCGCTTAGGATCATGTAACGTCGAGCTCATCAACATCTCGTAATTGTGTTGCACAGCGAGATCTTCAAAGCCTTGGACAATTTCGGGGAAAAAGGGATTGGTAATCTCTGAAATGATTAGCCCGAAGGTGCGGCTACGTCCGGAAACTAGCCCGCGAGCCTGCGTATCAGGATAGAATCCGAGTTCTTCAATGGCTCTCCAAACTCGGCGCGCCAAGTAGGGCGTAACGGTGGGCGCCCCGTTAATGGTGCGAGAGACGGTCGCGATGGAAACCGCCGCCCGTTTCGCCACATCGCGTATATTCAAGACCGCATTCCGGCACCCACTAGTCTGAACGCAAAACGAGCGGTACTACCTTCGCGTTCAAGCGTGTGGATGATACCGCCCTCGAAGCGATCGGTGTGACGTGCGTACATTTTTGACTTCGAATGACCGGGCCTTGCCAATGGAGGTTCGAACTGCCTGATTTTAGGTTTCCGTCCGACATTCGCGGCGTTCGTTCTCAGCCCTTCCATATAGATGGCAAGGTGTCGGCAGCGTCCGAGCTATCGACGTCATTAAAAAAAACCTGGGCCTGCACTCTCTTGGGGAGAGCGCAAGCCCAGGCCCGGGTGGTTGGGGTGAAAATCTTCCAGAAAGTGCGCTTCCCGTTCATTCCCTGCTAGCGCTCGATCCTTTCCATCTTCACGATACCGAAAGAACCGCGGGCCAGCTCTTGATTCTCATTCACGAAACTCACACAATTGTCGACGCTTATAAAATTCAAGCCGGACCGGAAACTCGTCCACTCAACATTGCGAGTGAGTCAACAGCCCGTGGCCTTCGTCTCCGCGATGTCGGAGCTCGAGGCTCGCGAGCCGAACCGAGCGGTTCGGCTCGCTTTTGACCGATGCTAACCCTTAGAACTCAAGCCGCAGGCCCAATTGAATCTGTCTGGCGGGAAGAGCCGTGGTAACCGACCCAAAGTTCGACGCCGCCATCTAGGGAATTCACAGGCCCCAGGTTTACGTGGTTGAACAGGTTGAGAAAATCAAACCGCAACTGGAAATTTCCGGCTTCGCCGAGCTTAGAGATATGCGTGTTTTTCATCACGCTGGCGTCAAACTCGATGAAACCGGGGTTCCGGTAAGAATTGCGCTTCAAATTTCCCTCGGTACCCAGCGCAGGCTGCGGAAAATCAGCGGCTGTGAAGAGTCCCGCTTATATACGCCTGACGGCTGTGCGAGCCCCCGAAGTTGGTTGTCGGCGTGTTCGGAACGTCGTAGTTCGTGCCGTCCAAGTTGTAATCGCCGCTGTCGGGAGCCATCTGGATCGGAGTGATGAGCGTGCTTCCGGCTGGCGCAGCGGAGCATGCAACCTCGATGGCTACGGGACTTAGGCACTCAGGATCAAACGGCCGATTGTCGATCACCCAATACGGAGTACCGCTTTGGATCACACCGAGGCCGCTGATTGTCCAGCCCTTCGTCAAGATCGCGCCGATACCGTTGGCCGAGCCCGGGAAGTGTATAAACTTCCGAGAAGGCAAAGCGTTGCCTGACATCCCAGTTAGCATCGCCCCAATAACTGAAATAGGCGTTTTGATCGGGAATGTTCAGGCCCGCGTCCTGATCGAACCGCGTATTCGCCTCGGGAAAATCCATCACGTGCGACAGGATGTAAGACGCCTGGAAATGGAAGCTCCTGTTTGGATTTCCCCGCAGTGAAATAACCATCGCGTTGTACGTCGAACGATTGTTAGCCTGCACATAATTCATCGGCCCGAAGCTCGTATTGGGCCGATTGATCGTAATTCCATTGGTAGGCGGCCCAGATGGCACAGCGCATTCTGCGCAACGATTCTGATCCGCTCCGGTTATCCCGTCGTACGATCGGGAACCGGAGTAATTTGCTCCGGCGACCATTCTCCAAGGTAGCTCTCGCTCCACGCCGATTACGTAATTGACCGCGAGCGGTGCCTGCATATCTCGCTGCAGGGCGGTCACGTTAGATGCCACACCCACCAATCCGCCTTTCGCGTCGAGCGAACCAGCAGGAATCGGCGGCAGCGGAAAATTGAAAGGATAGGTGCCGTTAGGGGCGAGCGCGAAGATAGGCTGAATCCCCGTACCTCCCTCGGTGAAAGTAGGACTGATCACACCGGGCGGGTTGTTGCGCGTTTGGTCAACGGTCTGACCAAGAACGATCCAGTCGCGATACACGCCGACGCCGCCACGAATGCTCCACTTGCCCGATTTCGACGGATCCCAAGCGAAGCCGATCCTCGGACTCCAGTAACTACTGGTTGGGTAAGCGGGGTTAAAGACGCCGCTGACCGTACCTACCGAGGCGTTTCCGATTTGCTCGGTCAATGTGCTGCCGGAGCCGAGGAAGAATGCTGCTGAATTGGAAGCCACTGTTTCCCCACGGCGTCATGTTCGTAAAATCATCCCAGCGCAAAGCCAGCGTCAGTGACAGGTTCGACTTCACTTTCCAATCGTCCTGAGCGAAGAAGCCAAACGGATTTGTCTGTCCGCCGAATGCTACCGTGCCCTGATTTCCGGTCAGCGGATTATAGGCTCCGACGTTTTCCTGAATAGGAATGTCCTGTACAACGTCAAAGAGCGAGTTGAACGTAAATACCGGCCGGACGTTTACAGGGGTAAAGTCGCCATGTTCGATGGCGTGATCCCCGTCGTATCCGAATTTGAAAGTGTGCGGCCCGCGGATCCAAGTCAGCACTCCGCGCCAGTTATAGTTCGGGCCTCGGAATTCTCCCGGTCCCCAACCGCCGGCATTGAAGCCCGTACTGGTGTCGTTGATGTTCACTTCGGGAACCTTCAAATCCGCGTCCAGACCCTGTACTCCCCCAACGCTCGCGAAGGCGAAGCCGCCTTCAATCAATAGATTCGAATTGAAAGTATGGGTGTAATCAATTTGTCCATACCGGTTGTTCATCGAGTTGACCGTATCTAAACCTTGGCGCCGGGAAATAGCTGCCTGCTGGAAAGAATCGTTGTAATACGAGACGTAGAAGCGGTCGTTCGGCGTAACGTACCAGTCCCCGCGGAAGTTGTACTGCAATGCGTTGTAGTACGGACTGACCACTTGGCTCCCGAAATCGAGAACGTTCGTGCCGCAGGGAATCGTCGCGGTCCCTGGACCCACAGGAATCACACCGCTGCCAGGACAAGTAGCCAATTTAAAATATTGCTGCGCGTTTTCCACGGTTCCGTTCGGTTTCAAATGATTCGTAGGGTACAGGCTGTAAATACTGGTGCCCACTGTGTTCGGAAAATTGGCTTGAGCCCAGCTGTCAAACGCCGGATCGTCCCAGGAAATCAAGCCGCTGCTTGTTTCGGGGAGTGTGGCCCACAGCTTTTCGACGTCGGCGAAGAAAAACAACTTGTTCTTGATGATCGGACCGCCGAAAGTTCCTACCAAATCCTTGCGTCCGAATGGCGCGACGGTTTGCGAAAACTCCGGAACGGCTTGCAGGTCCTGGTTGGTGTACAGCAGGCTTCCGGTGCCGTGGTACTGGTTCGTTCCGGACTTAGTCGTCAAATTCACTACCACCGAACTGCCCAGGCTGTTTTCCGCGTCCCAGGTGTTCGCCTGCATCGTCATTTCCTGCACCGCGTCCGGAATAGGCGCCAGAATGATATTTCCGTTCTGCACGGGGCTGGTGACGTTCAAGCCGTCGACGAAATAAGTATTACCCGTGTAGCTGCGGCCGTTCGCGCTGATCTGGGGCGTTTGCGTTCCGAAATTGTCGGGATTTCCACCCGGGGCCTCGCCTGCGCCGCGCGTACCGAGTCCCACGACTCCGGGCGTAACCGTCACCAGGTCCCAAAGATTTCGATTGATCGTTGGAAGGTCTTTTACCGTTTGCCCTGTGAGCGTGGTCTGCAGGCGATTTTCATCAACGTCCAGAATGGGAGCTTCGGTTGTGACGCTTACCGTTTCACTGGCTGTAGCCACTGGCAGCGTAATGTTGATGCCCTGCGTTTCCTCGGTGGCCAGCGTCATATTCACTTCTGTGGTTCGAAAGCCGGCCTTGGACGCAGCGACAACGTAGTGGCCAGGTTCGAGGCTGTTGAAGCGATAGTTGCCGGATTCGCTGGTGATCACAACCTGCTTGATCCCGGTATCCACGTTGCGCAGCTCTATCGACACTCCTGCTACCACTGCGCCGGATGAGTCGGAAACCACGCCTTGAATATTTGCACTGAATTGTGCGGAGGAACTTCCTGGGAAAAATGTGGCCAAACAGAGAACTGCCGCAAAATAAAATACGAATTTGCCTCTCATACCCACCCCCATTTTTATCATCCGACTGCTAGTGCCGAATGATCGCGAAACATAACCGCTTCAAACCGGCGCCGACAGCCCCGCGTGGCTTCAGCGACGACCGCGATCCTCATGCACTGCCTGGCAACAGCGAGAACCGGGTAAACGTTTTCTCGTGCGTTGGGAGGAAAGTACCTCCGATTAACAAATAGTGTCAAGGGGAATTTTGAATAGAAGAATTCTCTCGTTACTCCAGCTGAGTTGCGATTTCAGGTTTGCGAGGCCGACTTCCCTCTTTTTGTGGAGATTTTTGGCGCTTGCGCTACGGACGCGGAGAATAGCGGTCCCTGTGTCTTCGACGATCACGGGATGCGCCACATCACAAGGACGGCCGTTACATATCTCGACAATTATCGACCGCGAAGCTTGTGAATGAATCGTAGAAAACCTTTTCACAGATTATCGGCACGCGATTGAGGCGCAAATTCCATCGACGATGTCGCCGAGTTCCCCTTGCTTTAGTTAGGCTGAGTATCCGGCTGGTTCTTGTCCGGCTCGACCAGTCGGAAGCGGTTTTGATCGGCTTCTTTCTTGCCGGACGCAGCTTGCGCCGCCGCCAGTCGTTTCACCAGGTCAGGAATTTCGTCTGTCTTCCCGGTGCGCCGCAGAGCCTGCATTAAATGGTAGAGCGCCTCTGGATCGTCAGGCTCTTTCTGCAAAACGATACGCGATTGTTGGATCGACTTCTGCAACTGGCCTGATTTCAGGTACAGGCTCGCGAGTACGTCTCGATCTTCGAGCAGGTTGGGATTCAAGGCAATCGCTCGCGTCGCCGCTGCTACCGCCTGGTTGAACTCCGCGCTGCCGGCCGCAGGACCCTGTCGCGCCAAAATTTGAGCCAGCAGATATTCCAAAAACGCATCGTTCGGATGCTCTTTCAATTTCGCGCGCACAGAGACAAGCGCGGTATCGAGATCTTTTTCCTGAAAACTTGCCAGGCCGTAGGCTTCGGAGACAAAAGCTTGATTCGGATTCAACTTCTCGGCTGCTTCAAAATCTGCTTCTCCCTTTTCATACTGACCGGATTGCACATACAAAACCCCGCGAGCCGCATGGAGCGCGGTCGAGTCAGGAATTCTGCCCAGGCCCACGTTGATCATGTCGATTCCAACCTGATAAGAAGAGTGATTCAGCGATAGAGTCGCGAAATCAACGTAAAGCCGGGGATTGTCTGGCGCGAGAATGATCGCTTGCCGTAGGAACTGTAGGGCGTGCGGGGTGTCACCCAAGTTTTCATAAGCCTCGGCGGCAAGATCAAGCACGTCCGGATCAGGTCTTCCGGCATCGAGCAAAGGTTGTAGCGACTGAATGGCGTCCTGGTTCTCATTGGCCGCGAGTTGGACTGCTGCCAGGTTGTAGCGCGCTCGTGTATCGTCCGGCGATGCCTCCACCAATTGCTGAAAGACCGGAATTGCTTCGTCCGCGCGTTTGAGCCGAACCAGACACTCGCCGAATTCCTGCAGCGCAACCGGCTGCGCAGAGAGCGCCGCGCCACTCGATTGGAAGTGCTTCACAGCAGACGCGCAATCTTTCCGTCTGTAAGCGATTGCGGCGAGCATCGCGTGTGTGGTCGGATCATTCGGTCGAAGAGTGAGAAGTCTATGCAGCAACGGCACAGCGCGATCGCTGCCCGCGTTGTATTCGATTTCCGCGGCCGATTCGAGCGCGGGGACATAGTTTGGCGCAATCTTCAGAGCCGCATCGTAATCGGCCAATGCGCCATCTTTCCTTCCGAGTCCGGAAAGTGCGAGTCCCTCCAGAGTTAGAATTTTCGGATCATTTGGTGATTCCTGAAGTTTGGCGTGCGCTACTTGGTAGGCTTGATCATATTGCTGCGCGCGCAGCGCATCAGTGATGGAGCGCGCCGTCTCGTTGCCACTCTGTGCTGCTGCAGAATTCAGGCCGAGAAGAAAGAAGGCTGTGAATACGAATCTGCGAATCACGCGGAAATTGCCTGCGGAAGTCACGACGATGTTCCCCACTCGGATCAGCTAACGGTTCCTTTTCGTTCGGTTACTCAGCGAAGCCATCTTATGCCATGTCTGCAACATTCACACCAGTCATCCGAGAAACGATTTTCCACGGGTGGATATTTTCAGATGTACGCTGGTCAAATCGAAAATGAGAGGCGCGCCGAAGAGGCTTTTCTGAACGCATCTAGTGGTCGCGATGAGCGGCCAGGGACATTCAGTAAGTTACGTTAGCTATTGGAACATGGATATCGGTACGCCAACGCCCGCGTACCGGCACTTCTATTCGGGCAGGAGGTTTTCAATGTACGGGCCGGACGGGCGGATATCAGTCTACTTTGTTGGCAGGGTCTTGCCGTCCTTGCCGTTCATAGCAATCACTCCCTCATCTGCTTCTATCGCCTTGGCGACATGCTTCGCTGTAACCAGATGAGCTAATACATGTTTCTCGTCCATTAGCACGCCGACGATGAAAGCAGTTCCTCCAGGCTTGATATACGATCCGCCCAGACCGTCCGGGTCATATCGGGAAACAAATCCCGTTCTTTTCAGCAATCTGTCAGCTATTCGCATTGCAATACCCTCTTTTGGCAATCCGGGTATCTGATTTGACCGATCCGTCGTGGTAAAATCAAGCCGAACGACCCCGTAGCTCAATTGGATTAGAGCACCAGCCTTCTAAGCTGGGGGTTGTCGGTTCAAGCCCGACCGGGGTCGCCATCCCCAATTCATTTGAGGTAGGAATACCGCTCGCCGCTGAAATCAACTTCTATCTGTATCTGATTTGAAGTCTGCTTTACATTGGGGATCGACACCGAGAAAAGAGCGGCAGTGCCCGGAGAGAGGAGACCAACGGTTGTCTGCCCCGTGCCGATGTCCGAAGTGGAGTCCAACCATATAAACCCCGAGTTGTAGCTCTCACGCCATTTGTCACGAAACATGTAAGCATACGATCTGGCTGTGAACTTCAATGCGAGGGAGTTTATCCAGAGTTGTGTTGCATTACCGATTGTTCCGGTGAGAGCCAAGCCTTCCTGCGTGTATTGCACGCTGTCGAATGACCAGACCGACTTTTTGTACCACGGTGAATGAGAAAGTTTACCCATCGGAGTCCGCATCAGCAATTCATTGCCGCGGGACATATTGTCCAGCAGATCCGCATTCAGCGCCGTGCGAAAAACTCCTGGAGCGATGGTATTGGTCAAAACCTCGTCTCTTGACCATTCCACCGCCAGCGCTCGCGTCAGCGCCGCCACGTTCACCTCGAAAATATCCTGTCGGCTACCCCAGGCCCGCCAGGACGCCTCGCATATAAGCAAAGCTGCTGATAACGCCGGGCATTGGATCGTCGGGATGTACCTCGAATTCCAGATCGACAAAGCCCTCGTACTTCATTGCGATAAGTGCTTCAAAGATCGCGCGCACCGGCATGATGCCGTCTCCCACCGCCACCTGGCTTTCCTTGCTTTGGAAGTTGGTAAGATCCTTCATGTGCAAGTTAAATAGCCTCGGGCCTGCATCGTGGATCGCCTGAACCACGTCAGTCCCCGCGCGAGCCGCATGCCCGACGTCGATGCAGCAACCGATGCGCGGATCCATGCCTTTGACCGCCTTCAACACATCGAGCGGCGAACGCCACAATCGATCTTCCGGCCCGTGATTGTGAATCGCGATGCGGATGTCGAACTCCTTCACGAACTTCTCAATCCGCGGCAGCGTCTCCGGTGCGGGGTCGCCGGCGACAATCACCGCAATACGTGCTCGCTTGCAGTATTCGAACTTAGGCCGGATGTCCGCATCTTCATCTTTCGCGAAATAGATAGCTCCAGCAGCGTGAAGCCTAATACCCGCTGCGGCATAGTCTGCCAGCGCAGTCGCCTCCGCTTGCGGATCTACCGGGAGATGATCTTTGACATCCTTCGCATTCAGCGCGAGCACATTGAGCTGCTTCATGAAGCCGATCATCTGCGCACGGTTGAAGTTACGGAACGTGTAGCTAGCCAGTCCCAAACGAACCGGCGATGCTTCGACTGCTGTCGGGCGTTCTTGAGCTAGTGCGAAGACGTCGCTCGAAGCAGCGAACGCTGCCGCAGCGAGGGCTCCGGAGCAAATGAGATTGCGACGGGAGAAGCTATTTTTCATACAGGGATAGTCACTCGCTTTCTTCCGAGAATGCTTTCATACCTGGACGCCACACTGCGATTTGTTCGACTTGATATTCGCCCAGACGCCACCAACGCACGCTAGACACGTGGTTCCCAGCCATTCTCATATTCGCGCCCCCACATCCTCATCGCTTCCGGGTCGCCCTGGATCCGGCCGTCTTTCGTGTCGAGATGCAGCTCCCGGTTCACTTCCCAGGCGATGTTGGAAATCTGCAGCATCGTAACGGAGATATTGCCGACAGAGACAGGGGCGTTGAGCTTTTCGCCATTGCGGATTCCCCCGACAAAGTTGGCAAAGTGGGCGTCCGTCATGGAATCGCGGCCGACGAGGTCCGAAGATGAGGTTGTATTGCCAACCTTGAACTCGCTCGTCTTCTTCCCGTCGAGGTCGTATATTTCGTAGCCATCCCGATCGAGGAGTACCGTGCCAGTGGTTCCCATGATTGTCGAACCACGACCACGGCCGTAATACTTCATTCCCTGGCAACTCTTGCCCTCCCACGAGATCATCTTGTCTTGGTAGGCGAAGCTTGTCACCAGGGTGTCATAGAATTGCCAGTCGTCTTTGAACTGGTATCTGCCACCTGACGAGCTGATCCGGCCCGGATAGTCAACGCCCAGCGCCCAGCGGCAGACATCAACCTCGTGCGTGCCATTATTGAGCGTTTCGCCTGTACCGTAGATTCTGAACCAGTGCCAGTTATATGGCTGAACATTGTCACGATACGGACGGCGTGGCGCCGGGCCCTGCCACAACTCCCAATCAAGCTGCGACGGCACGCGTGCGTCTTTTCCCGTGCCAATCGACTTCCTCACGTTGCTGTACCAGGCCTTGGCGAAGTACGGCCTGCCTATGATGCCTGCGTGGATCTTTTCGATGATCTCAATGGTGTGGGGCGAAGACCTCTGCTGTGTGCCCATCTGCACGAGCTTTTTATACTTCTGCTGCGCCCGTACCAGCATCTCTCCCTCGGCCGCATTGTGGCTGCACGGCTTTTCCACATAGACGTGCTTACCCGCTTGAAGTGCGGCGATGGCCATAGGTGCATGCCAATGGTCCGGGGTGGCAATTGTGATGGCGTCCACCTCCTTCTGCTCCAGAATCCTGCGAAAGTCTTTTTCCGTCGCAGCGGTCTCACCCATCTCCTGCTGCACTCTGTCGGCGAATTTTCTAAGAATGTTGTCGTCCACATCGCAGACATGCGAGATGCGGGCGGCGCTCCGATTCGCCTTGAGCGCCGAGAGATGTGCGTAGCCGCGTCCGTTAAGGCCGATCACGGCAAAATTGAGACGATCATTAGAACCGAGGATTTGGCGATAGCTCCGTGCCGTAGTTCCCACAGCCAGCGTCGCCGCACCCACCGCAAGTGCATCCAGAAACTCGCGTCTTGTCGCCATAATTTCCCTTTTGTCGTGCGGCCCTTGACGGTCCGACACCAGCTGACAAGTTAACTTGTGCTTAGCAGGAGATTCCGGCCTTCGTCAGCGTCTTCCGGAGACCGTCCATGCTGATACGGGTGGATGCTTCGGGCGTACCCGCGCCGCGCCAATGAGTTTCGAGGCTCACAGCCTTGTGGAAGCCGTCGCGCTGCAAAGCCTGGAGTTGCCCGACCCAATCCACAATGCCACCTCCAACAGGAGCCCAATCGTATTTGTGATCCGGCTTGCGCACCACATCCTTACAGTGGCAGTGCCCTATCCGATTTTTGGGCAGCAACTGATACCCGGTCGGATAAGGCGTACTTCCGATAGCTGCGGCATTGCCGGGATCCCAGTTCAACATGAAGTTTCTGTCTGGAATTGCCTTCAGCACGGCAGCCGCCTCTTCGCCCGTTGCCGTGTTGCAGGACATCTCGTTTTCGAGCAGCAGGATGATATTGTCTTTGGCGCAGCGCTCCGCTGCCTGCTGCAGCTTGGCATTGATCGCTTCCCTATACGGTCTCTGATCATTCAGTCGCCAGAAATCGAAACAGCGAATCCTGTCTGTATCGAAAAATTTCGCAAGCGAAATACAGCAGTCCAGGATCTTATCCTGTGCGCTTGCATCGAAGTCCGCATGGAACTGGTCGCGGCTCCCGCTCTGAGACGACCGGGGAGCCCCAGGCCAGTCGGTCTTGAACAACGGGCTCGCAATATCCGTCACGTGCAGTTTGTGTTCCCCGAGGAGTTTCCGCGCATCCTCCAACTCCTTCGCGTTGAGTTCGGTCACGTTCTTGTTCCACATTGTGCGCAGCTCAATCCAATGCAGACCGAAATCGCCAGACACAATTTGGCAGGCCTTCTCGAAGTCCTGCGTGATCTCGTCATTGATCACCGCCAGCCTGAACGGGCACGTGCCTGTACCCAATTCCGCCGCGAGCGGTGCCATTTCTGAGAACGCTCCGGCCTTCTTCACCAACGGGGGCATCGCCGCCTCAAGTGCCGCCATTCCTAAGCCTGCGAGCACGCTGCGTCGTGTGTACTCCATGGGTTCGTCTTCAGCACCTTTGAGAGTGATTGAGGCTGTCTGAGAAGCACCGGTTTTGCGCCTCACGTTCGCCGATTGTCCGATTGGTTTTCCGGCGCGAGATTGTACCGAAACCGCTCCTAGAGTGTCTGCTTTTTTGCTCCTCGCCCTGCCTCAGTAATTCTGCTCGTCAGCTATCGTACACATCGGCGAGCGCAACCTTCTCGACCCCTTCGTGATACCGCCGGTGATCGTAAAACGCGACGCTAGATCATACCCAAGAGTAGTTCGCGAATCAGCGCGAGCTGCGGGAGAAGCATCGCGACATCCGTGAATTGATGGGTGCGCGCGACCAGTATATCGCCGACGTGCACCACGTGGGAGGGAACGGACAGGCGGACAAAACCTACGGACGCGTTTTTTACACCAGGGGAAAGTCGCTCGTTGTCTACGCGTACGACCTTGAACAGGACGCAGGTTTGAAAAGCGCCAGCACGTTCCAGAGAAGTGACAGTCCGGTTGGGCTTTGGCTTCGAGCTTCCGTCCAGAAATACCGTAGTTGGACCGAATGGACCGAAAATCGAAACCCAAGCGTTTCAAGAAATCGCTGCATCTGTTTGATTCAAGAGATAAGTGGCGCGCCCAAGGGGACGATTTTAGAACTTTTCTCTGCGCTTTCGTGGCAGCGGTGACACAACTTGAGTTTCCAGCTGCGATGACTTTTTAGCCGGTCCTGGGGCAAGAGATGTCCTGTTGAGGGCAGTCAAGATACACGAAAGTTGCGAAAATCGCTGCCCACGCCGGCCACGAGCCAGATTCAGAAAACCGGAGGATCGGGAAAAGACGGAATCGACGCGAGCAGCACGGGCTAAAAAGACAAAATCTTTCTCGCGCCACAAGAACCAAGCTGCGCGACACGTTGCTTCATAGCTTCAAACCCAAGGGATGCGGCCCCGACAATTCTAAGGCGTTCGTTTATGTGGTTTGGAAGGGTTGGCTAGGTTTGTACGCTTTGTGCGTCTGCAAGGTCTTCACCTCGGCATGATCTCTATAGCGATTCCAAAGCAGGTTGGAAATAACTGCCTCAAAGATCGACGCGTACTGCATGATCTGGAATTTCACGAATGCGTGAATTTCGTCTTGAGAGGCGAATAGTGCTTCCATCAACTTTGCTATGTACCTTGCTGAGTAAAATGCCCGAGCTAAGCGCTTCTGCAGTTCAATGTCGGCAATGAAAGAGAACTGATCGACATGCCATCGTAGGTCTCCGGGAAGATCGGCTTTGCAGTAAGAATGTACTGAGGCTCTCGTTGCTTCTGTAAGAGGCATGTCTATGCTATCTGCTTTCTGCCAAAGGTCTGATTACGCTCAGCGACGTCTGCGGCCTCTGGCTCCGCTTTGCAGTGTATGTTCGATCGTTGGCCCAAGATCGATCTCGCTGTTGCACTTGCCGCACGGTTCATCACTCCTTCGTCCCTATTAGCCAGCCTTGGTGATGCGATCTTAGCAGAGCGCGCTTCTGGAGACCGTGACATTCGAGCCAGTCAAGTTGCGCCAACACGCTGAACGTCACCCGGTTGGCGGCGGTTTTCAAGTTGACCGGTTTCAATCGGTCTTTCACTGATATCAATTTGAATCTATCCCCATCTTGACCTTGATGCGAGGAGGCAGTCCCGGACAGAAGGCGAGGAAATGTGTCATGAACTGGCCTCAATGAGGTATCTTGTGCGAGCAGATTTGCGCGGCGGACGGAGAGGTGGAGTCCTGGGTAAGGAGAAAGAGTATGAAGACCAAACTGAAGGGAAAGGCTGGATTGGCTGGGGCGTTCGTTGCGGGAATGATGATGACGACAGCCTTGTTCGGATGGGCTTCGGCGGGGTCGAGAATGGCGCGGGAGGTTGACTCGGGGCGGCAAGTTACCGTGCCGAACATCATCAATCCGTCGATTACGGACGAGGACATCGTTTTACTGCGACAAGATTTACGAGCAAAGAAAATGCAGGTCGTCGGGCAGAATATGTCTCTTTCCGATGCGGAGGCGCAAAAGTTCTGGCCCATCTACAACCATTACGTGAAAGACTTGCAGGAAGTGAACAACCAGAAATATGACTTGTTGAAGCAGTACGCGCATATGTGGTCAACGATGACGGACCAGGACGCGATGATTTATGTGCGGCACTGGCTGGAGGTGGATGAGGAGGTGCAGGCGTTGCGGGTGAAGTATGTGCCGGTCGTGTACCAGGTGCTGCCAGGAAAGAAGGCGGCGACTTTTTTTCAATTGGATCGGCGGCTAAACATGATCATCGATCTGCAATTGTTTTCGCAGATTCCGTTGGCTAAAGTAAAGGAGTCTAGTCCCCAGTGAGGTCCTGCTCTGGAATAGTCCGAAGAGACGAAGCGCATCGTGACTTGGCAAACGCTGGAGCGTGGTTGTTCGTTAGTTTGAGAGGTTCAAAGGGCAAGACTTCAGAAATTCACAGTCTTGCAGCACCGCCCCGACTGTAATTCACGGTTTCGTTACCTGACGGAAATCCGAATTGGGTTGCTTCCCACACAGAGACCAGAGAATGCTTTCACAAGGACTCCGAAACGTTCGTTTGTTTACCATCCGCCAACTGCATGCAGCATTCCTTCCGCCGAGTGGGAATAACAGTGGCACCGACATAGTTCGCAAAAGGCCCTCCAGTCTTCTTTACGACGTGGATGAGAGACCGCCGTTATTGGTGGGACTGGGTGTTTCGTTCCAACATTTATTTCTCCTGTCCGTGGGATGGCTTTACGTTGTGGTGATCGTGAATTCGATCGGGGGAACAGAGGCGCAAGCGGAGTCCATCATTCGAATCTCCATGATTGCAGGCGGACTCGCTACCATTTTGCAGTCCACTCGCGGCGCCCTTGGAAGTGGCTATTTTTGCCCGCTTACCAGTAGTTTGATCTTCTTGCCCCCTTCAATCCTTGCTGTGCAAGCAGGAGGATATCCGCTACTTTTCGGCATGGTTGCTGTGGCAGGGATTCTGCTGAGTTTGATGTCCCGGGTTTTGGACCGGGCCAGGGTTTTGTTTCCCCCCGAAGTAACCGGGCTGATGGTGGCCATGGCGGGACTGCAATTAATCCGCTTGGGATGTCCGAGGTTTGTCGGCTACAACGGACCTGGAACTGTTCCGGAGTTGCGCGCGTTCGTGGTCGGAGCTGTAACACTGATTGTGATGGTGGGCGCGACGGTTTGGAATAAAGGAAAGCTGCATGCTTTACCCATGTTGTTAGGTCTGTCTGCTGGATACATTCTGGCACTTGGCTCCGGTGTCCTGCCGTGGGCGCAATTTGTGCGCGAGCTGAACGAGCCGTGGATTAATTTTCCTCACCGAGTAGTTTCCGGATTGAGTTTCCGATTTTCTCTTCTCGCCCCATTCTTGATCGCTTCTCTCACCGCCGGATTGAAGATGGTCGGAGATTTAACGCTTTGTCAAAAAATTAACGACGCGGACTGGAAGCGAACGGACATGAAGTCGGCCAGTGGTGGGCTACTCGCGAGTGGTCTAGGGACGTTTTTCTCAGGTCTCTCCGGTGGGGTAGCTCAGACCACAGTCTCCAGCTGCATCGGACTTTCTCTGGCAACCGGAACGACCAGCCGCAGCCTTGCGATTCCGACAGGAATCATGATTGTCGCTCTGGCGTTTTTCCCCAAGCTCGGGGCCGTTTTGGCGGTAATGCCAGCTCCTGTTGTTGGGGCCATTCTGATTTATTCGGCATGTTTCATCGTACTGGGGGGCATGCAACTTTTGACCTCGCGCATGTTGGACTCCCGGCGAATCTTTGCAGTGGGCATTTCCCTACTCTTTGGTTTGAGCGTGGATATGGCGCCGGAACTTTACCGCTCTATACCGGAAGTGTTGCACCCCCTCTTTAGCTCATCTACCGCGCTTGCGACGGTCTTGGTGGTCTCTCTCAGCTTGCTGTTCCGTTTGGGAATAGCAAGACGAGTTAGCTTAGAGGTGGTGCCTGGCGACGACATGGAGAAAATCGATTCCATGATGGAAGAACACGGCGCCGCTTGGGGAATGCGCCGGGAAGTCGTCATATCCGCGGAGCAGGCCGTCCATGAGACAGTAAACAGCGCGTTGGCGTTCAATCCCGGACTCGAACGAGTGCAAGTCAGCATAGAGTTCGACGAATTCAAGCTGGCTGCGGATTTAGAATATGAAGGAGTCCCAATACAGCTTGCGGAATCGGTTCCTTCATTTGAAAGCATGGGCACCCCGGAGGGGGTCGCACTTCTATCGACCTTCATGATTCGGCAGTTTGCCGATCGTATACGCATCAAAACTCACAAGGGAGCCTGCCGTATAGAGCTGACTTTCGACCACTAAGGTAAACTTCTTTGATTTCAGAATTTGCTCTGACCAGTCGACTTTGTCACGTCGCGTCTCCCTTTGAATTGTCGTCTTGAACCGAAATCTCATGACTCCTTTGAATGGGTCGTCGGAGATCATTCCCGACTTAAGCGTGTGACACTCAAGTGCGTGTCGGGCTTAGAAGGCAGACGGTCTTTCCAACTGAGCTACGGGCGCTTTCTCCCTAATTTCTCAGACTACTAGCAGTTACGCCGCTGTTTGCTCGGCTCGCTCGAATGTCATTTTCGGTACATTCGGTACAACCGGGGTGATGCAACACCTCCGCCGATCTTATTCGCCGTTGCGTCCTTGCAGGTTGCCTGCAAATCCGCCCGCCATCGCCGCCGCTGGTCGTGTGTGCAAACCCACTAATACGAAAGTATCACCGACACTTTCGTCCAATTGCATCGCCTACCCGCTTTTGGTCCTATCGCTGCATCGCAGAGGTTTCTATAAGCGGGGTTGAATGCGACACGAGGAGCTTGGAGGGAGATGCGATGCAAACGGAACGAATAAAGCGGGCGGATCGCGTGATGCTGCCGCTTCGCACTAGTACTAATAACCGTACGGTAGAGTACAACGAAGAAGAATTGGTCGCGAAGGCAAAAGGCGGATCCCACGCTGCCTTTGAAAAACTCGTCCAGCGCTACGAGGCGAGGGTTTTTCGGGTGGCTCAAAGAATTGCTCGGAGCCGCGAGGATGCCGAAGATGTGATTCAACAAAGCTTCCAAAAAGCCTTCGAGCATCTGCAGAGGTTCGAAGGCAGGTCGTCGTTTTCCACGTGGCTGACGCGAATCGTACTCAACGAAGCTCTGATGCTGGCACGAGCTGGTCGGAAGTTCCGTGACGTATCGATCGACCACATGAATGCATCAGACGACAGCGTACTCCCGTTAGAAATCGCTGACTCAAGGCCGAATCCGGAACACAGTTACTTTCAACAAGAGCGGCGGCAGCTTCTGTTCTCAGCCATGAACGAGCTTAGGCCGGGAATACGGGTCGCGCTGCAAATTTGCGACCTTCACGAGCTGTCGCTAAGAGAGACGGCTGGCATCCTCGGACTATCGGTCGCTGCGGTGAAATCGCGAGTCAACCGAGGACGAAAGGTCCTTCGCGAGAAGCTCAAGCAAAGCGGCGACAGCGCAAGCAGATACGGTAGAGGAAGCGCATTCTTGCAACCTGCACAGGGCGATCGCAAATTCCAGTTCATAGTTGGCTGATAGAGTGAGGCGCTGGCTATGAAACTTTTGAGCGCTCCGTGTCCACTGTTTCTTGCGCCGAGCCTGGCGTTGCCATAAGCGGCCTCTGAGACCTCGGATTCTCAGTTCACGAACCGGTGTCAAGAATCTGCACAAGTGCCAACGCTTTGACAGCAAAGCATGAACCGTAATTCGCGTCCGGGAGATAAGGCATTTTATTTCAGCGACCTTGCGCACTGGAGGTTTGGGCCATGGAATGCAGTTTGTGCTGGACGCCATTCACGCGTTCGGCGGCCTTATAGATCATAGTTCATAACAAGCCTCCGACGCGTGGCGGCGCTAATGGGAAGTCGCGGTTTGGAGGTAAGAGTCTTCAGTATGAAACTTCTACGTGCTGTACTCCTATTGCTGGTAACTCCAAGTCTTATCTGGGCACAGTCTAGCGTTCAGAATTCGGATTCGTCGCAGAATGACCGAGATGTAGCCGCAGAATTGAAGGCTCTCCGCGAAGCTCTCGTGCAAACCCAGAAGCAGATGGCTGCACAACAGCAGGAGATTGAGGCGATGAAGAATGGGGCGAAAACCGAGCAAGCGCTGCCGGCCAGCAGCGAGCAACCGAATGTAATCGACGCTGCAATGCATACCGGGATTGCGTCCGGGTTGACGCCGGCGGGTAGCACTCTGGGCGCGAATGCCGGCACGCAGCCGGTGGCCCAGGACCAAGGACAACAGAAACAATCGCCGCTGTCTTTCAAAGTTGGCTCAGCGGATATCAGGCTGGGTGGTTTCGTGGACATTGAAAATATTTTCCGCACCACCAACACCCAGAACAACCTTCCCACGAACTATGCCGCGATTCCATTCAGCAATACGCCGCAGGGCCAGCTTACCGAGTATCGTCTCACCGCGCAGTTTTCACGCTTCAGCATAGATGTCGCGGACAAATTCGGCGAAAACGACATGCACGCCTACTGCGAGGCGGATTTCAGCGGCAATGATGCGGCCACCGTATATCAGACTGTGAACCCCCACACACTTCGACTGCGACTTTGCTATTTTGATTTGAAACGGGGCAAATGGGAAATACTTGGCGGACAAACCTGGAGTTGGCTGACCCCGAACCGCTTCGGAATAGGTCCGAATCCCTCCGATTTGGCGATCACCTATAACGAGGATCAGAACATCGGAGTCGGCTTGCCCTACACACGCGCTGCGGAATTCCGCGTGGCCTATCACCTCAACGATCATTGGGCGTTCGGTCTGGGCATCGAGGACCCCAACCAATACATAGGGACTTTCGTTGCCCTTCCCTCCGCCTTCGCCGCTACGGTTGGCCCGCAATTTGACAATGGATCCCAAATAGGAGCTCCTAACCTTTTTCCAGACATCCTTCCCAAGGTCGCGTACGACACAAAAATTGGCGGCAGACATTTCCATTTGGAAGCGGTCGGATTGGTCACGGGAGTGAGGTCTGCAGTCAAACCCGTGGGCGGGACGAATTTTGTGTCGCATGCGACGGTGGGCGGTGGTGGTTCAATCGCCGCTAACTTTGCGCTGTTCCGAAATTTCTTGCTCCTCGGCAATGCATTCTGGAGCGATGGTGGCGGCCGCTATCTGGTCGGTGACGGGCCGCAAGTAGTTATTCGGCCGAACGCCGCGGGAACCGACATTTTTCCTTCACTCGTTCACGCCGGAGCCACTTCCGTCGGCTTCGAGTGGATAGCGAATCCACGTACGGCCCTCGCGGTTTATTACGGAGCGGATTATTTCGGGCGGAATTTTTTCCCGGACACCACAAACACCACCGCTCCGAGCACGATCATTGGGTATGGCGGCCCTGGCTCGCCTAACACCAACAACCGCGCCATTCAGGAAGTGACGTTCGATTGGCTGCAGACATTCTGGAAAAGCGATGCGCACGGCGCGCTGCAGTATTACACGCAATATTCTTACCTGACTCGCGCGCCGTGGTTTGTGGACCCGGGAGAGCCTAAGAATGCGCACCTGAGCATGGTGTACGCAGGCATCCGCTACGTTCTGCCTTCGACATCAGGCTTCGTGCTGCGCATTCCTTATTCCGAATCCAAGTGATAGGGCCGCTTCACATGCGCGAGCACAAAAATAGCAACACCGCGAGCGGGCAACAGATGGGAAGTCGTGACAGGCAACGCATGGGAAACCAGAAAACCAGGGAGTCGGTCGTGGAACGATTGGTCCTTTTCATCCTACGCCCGTAAGGAGGTGTACTGCAGATATGAGTACAACGCAAACCGCCCCTAACCAGACCCAGGTTCAAACACGAGCATTCGTCATCGCTTGGTTTTTCACCGTCATTTTCTACTTCCTCGAATACGCGGTGAGGTCATCGCCGTCCGTAATGATTGGGGAGCTGGAGGCCTCCTTCAATACGAGCGCGTTGGGCATCGCCACGATTCTGGGCATGTATTACTACACTTACTCCTCGATGAGCCTGGTCGCTGGCGCGGCTCTTGACCATCTAGGAGCGAAGCGTTCCGTGCCGGTCGGAATCACGATTCTGGGATTAGGCTGTCTGCTGTTCAGCGTGCCAGCAGTGATCGCAGGCGACACCGGCCGCTTGCTCCAGGGCGCCGGCTCCGCGTTCGCGTTCACCGGAGCGGTTTATCTGGCAGCGCGCGGATTCCCTCCGCGCTACCTCGCTACTGCGATTGGCGCCACGCAATGCGTGGGTATGCTCGGCGGCTCGGTTGGACAGAATGTCGTCGGGCCCATGATTGAGCGTGGTCTGGGTGTTCATGTTTTTTGGGTCGGAATCGGAGTCATCATTCTAGCCAACGCGGTTTTACTGTACATCGCGACCCCCAAAGAACAGCTCGGAGCGCACCTCCAAGAAGGCGGCTTCGGCTCGCTGCTGAAGCCGTACGAAGTTGTATTTTCAAATCCTCAGTCGTATCTCTGCGGAATTGTTGCCGGCTTGCTATTCGCACCCACCACAATCGGAGACATGGTCTGGGGAGTCGCAGCATTTCAAAAGGATCTTCAGTTTTCCTACCACAACGCAGTGGTGATTGCTTCCATGGTTCCTCTCGGCTGGGTATTCGGATGTCCGCTGCTCGGCTGGCTCTCCGACCGTATCGGACGGCGCAAGCCAGTAATCGTGGGGAGCGCAGCAGTGATGATGCTGGCGGGCGCGCAAATCGCGTTCCACCCGTTGCCGATTTCAGCGAAGCTGGGGATGTTCATCTTCGGGGTGGCATCCGGCGCCGCGATGATTCCCTACAGCATCATCAAGGAAGTCAATCCGGACAATGTCAAGGGCAGCGCGACCGGCGGGATCAATTTCCTGGTTTTCGCGCTTACAGCGTTGCTGGGCCCAGTTTACGCACATCGTATCGGCAGGGGCACCGGGAACACGCCAAATCTGGCGGTGCACTTTCAGCGGGGTGCAATGTTCTGGATTGCCTGCTGTGCGATTGCAATTGTGTTGAGCTTCTTTCTTCGTGAAACCGGACGCGCGGCGCAGCCGCAACCGGCTCCAAAGGAAACATAGAGTCCCGCACCGATCAGTTGCGGTGCGCTGTGTGGTTCTAATTTGAATTCGAAAGTAACGCAGGAAACAACTAGATTTCCAAGGAGGATATAAGCGATGGCACATCGACTGGCGGATCAGTTGCTAACGAGACTTGTGGAAGCGGGTGTGGAGAGGATTTACGGTGTCGTGGGTGACAGCTTGAATCCCGTGACCGATGCATTACGCCTGAATGGCAAGATAAAATGGATCCATGTACGCAACGAAGAAGCCGGCGCGTTTGCGGCCGGCGCGGAGGCGCAGCTCACCGGCAAGCTGGCGGCCTGCGCGGGGAGCTGCGGCCCCGGCAACCTGCACCTGATCAACGGCCTTTTCGACGCTCATCGCAGCAATGCCCCAGTGCTCGCGATTGCGTCGCATATTCCCAGCAGTGAAATCGGAACCGGATATTTTCAGGAAACCCACCCACAAAACCTGTTTCAGGAATGCAGCCATTATTGCGAACTGATCTCGAATCCGGCTCAGTTCGAGCGCGTTCTGCACATCGCCATGCAGAATGCCATTGGATTAGGTGGAGTAGGCGTGATCGTGCTGCCCGGTGACCTAGCTGCAACGGAAGTACCGGCCGCGTCCGGGTCGCGATCCCTGGTAACTCAACGGCCGAGCATCCGTCCCGGTGAAAAGGATCTGGCGCGTTTGGCGGATTTGATCAACTCCAGTAGGAAAGTCGCGCTCTTCTGCGGCATAGGATGCGAAAACGCCCACGATGAGGTGGTCGCTCTCGCGGAGAAAGTTAAGTCTCCGGTTGCACATACCTACCGCGGAAAGCCGTTCGTCGAATACAACAATCCTTATGACGTGGGGATGACCGGAATGATTGGTTTCGGGATGGCTTACGAGGCGATCCACGAATGCGATCTGCTGATTCTGTTGGGCACCGATTTTCCGTACGACAAATTCCTGCCGACAAAGACTAAGATCGCGCAAATCGACATTCGGGTTGAGCGTTTGGGACGACGAAGCAAAATCGACCTTGGAATCTGGGGCGATGTGCGCGAAACCGTAAGAGCGCTGCTGCCGATGTTGGAGACAAAGCCGGACCGGGAATACCTGGATAGCACGCTCCGCAAACACCAAGAGAAACTTCGAAAAATGAATGTCTACGTTGACCACGTGGGAAAACGCTTGCCCATGCACCCGGAGCCAGTGGCAGCGGTGCTGAGCGAGATTGCAGCGCCCAACGCGATATTTACAGCCGACACTGGCATGTGCAACGTCTGGTCCGCCCGGTATATTAAGGCGACCAAGGACAGGCGGATGATCGGTTCCTTTAACCACGGGTCCATGGCGAACGCGCTCCCCCAGGCCATTGGCGCTCAATGTGCCTATCCCGGGCGCCAAGTAATCTCGATGTCCGGAGACGGCGGTTTCGCGATGCTCATGGGTGACTTGTTGACAATCACACAGTACGACCTCCCGATTAAGATACTGGTGTTCGACAACAGCGCTCTAGGGATGGTGAAGCTGGAGATGGAAACCGGGGGATTTCCTGACTATCAAACGGACCTGAAGAACCCAAACTTCGCGAAGCTTGCCGAAGCTGTCGGCATGATGGGCGTAAGAATCGAAAACCCCGCTGATTTGACCTCGGGCCTAAAGAAGGCGCTGCAGCATCCCGGGCCCGCGCTCATTGACGTAGTGACCGATCCAAATGCTCTTTCGATACCTTCGCATGCCGACCGGTCGCAAGCCGTGGGCTTCGCGCTAGCCATGGGAAAGCTGATACTTTCCGGTCACATCGATGAAGTGGTGGACACAATCGAGGGCAACATTCGACATGTCGGCGAGTCATTGGAGTCGCTCTAGAGCGCAGCCGGACAAGCGGCCCCGGTCAGCGGGGCCGCTTGCTCGCGGCAGCCGTTCAATCGGCTCCGGCACTGTCAGCGCGCGTCGCAGCCCTGCATCCAGACGGAATGGTGAACGAAAATGTCGCTCCCGGTCCGTCATTCAGCCACGCCGATAGAGCTCCATGATGATTTTCGATGATGGAGCGGCTGACCGATAAACCCATTCCCATTCCGTGGTGCTTGGTGGTGTAAAACGCTTCAAACATTTCGTTCAGAGCCTGGGGGTCGAAACCTGCTCCCGTATCTTGCACGGTCAGTCGCACACGATCCCCTTCCTCTGGTGCGGTTCTGATGACCATCTCCCTGGGACGATCCTCGACGCCGCTCATCGCGTCAGACGCGTTCCGTATCAGATTAAGGATAACCTGTTGTAGCTGCACACGATCCCCAGTGACCTGTGGGAGGTCGTCCTGCAGTTCCTGCCGTAATATCACGCGGTCTCTTTGCAGTTCACTCAACGACAGTGCGATCACCTCGCACGTCGCTTCGTTCAGGTCCATCGACTCGGGCGAGGCCTCCTTCTTGCTGTAGAGAGCGCGCAATCGCGTAATCACTTCCGACGCGCGGTTGCCATCGCGGATGGTGCGACGCGTGGTTTCCAGCGCGCCTCCGATATTGGGAGGATTGGCGGCCAGCATCCGCAAACAAGTGCTGGCGTTCGTGATCACGCCCGACAGCGGCTGATTGACTTCATGCGCGATGGACGCGGTTAGTTCACCCAGACTCGTCACCCTGGCGATGTGCGCGAGCTCGGATCGAAGCTTGCCGATCGCTTCTTCCGTAAGCCGGCGCTCCGTCACGTCCTGAATCGCGCCGAGATATTCCAGTCGGCCATCCCGGTCTTGGGTGCCGTAAGCGTCCGTGCGCAAGTATTTCACTCTGCCGTCTGGCATGCGCAGACGGATATCGTAGTTATGATCGTGGGCCCCGCTCCGCGCCAGGTCCACCTTTTCCGACAGCAACAGAATGTCGTCCGGGTGAACTCGACTAGCAATCTGCGCGAGCGTCACGGGCGAATTTTGCTCAAACTCAAAGATGCGATAGAGCTCTTCAGAGAAAGCGATTTCTTCCGTATCCACGCGCCAGGTAAAGCTGCCGGTCGAGCTCAGGCGCTGGGCTTCCGCAAGAAATGCCTCTTTGCGCTGCAGCTCCCGCTCCGCGCGTTTCCGGTCATCAATGTCAATGTTGGTCCCATACCATTTCAAGATGTTGTCCGCTTCGTCGCGCAGTGGGTTAGCGCATAACAGGAACCAGCGATACATGCCGTCGAAGCGGCGGAGGCGCACTTCCACGTCAAGTCGTGCGCCTGAAGACAGGCAGGATTGCCAGCGCTGCAAAACCGCCGGCAAGTCGTCCGGATGAATCGCAGCACCCCAACCCCAGCCCTGTGCCTGATCCGCAGTGAGACCCGTGTAGTCGAGCCAACGCTGATTGAGAAAGTCGCAGTAGCCGTCCGCACGCGTAGACCACGCCTCGGTAGGTATCGCCTCAACCACCTGTCGTAGTTCGGCTTCCGATTTCTTGATTTCGTCTGACGCTTTCTCCAAGGCCGATTCGCTCTGTAGCATCCGTTGCCCAATCTTCTTGCGCTCGCCAATTTCCCACCTCAGCTCCTCGTTGGTTGCGGCAAGTTCTGCGGTTCGTTGCGCGAGGACGCTGACAAGATCATCAATGCGCTTCTGGAGGCGCTTGATCTCCGCAGCGGAACGCTCGAGAGGCACTGCCATGTCAAACCTTTACGACGCTGTGACGTACTGAGGGGCTGAATCGCTTGATGCTCTCGTCGCGGCCGCGATGATTGAAGAAATCGAACTGCTCGCTATAAAGCAGCGTCCATTCCAGTGCGAAAAGCACACCGCCAATGAACATGAGCTCGTTCTGCATTTCGGTCCTTCGGCAGCAGGAGGATACACCCGTCTGTCTGACGCGCGCACGTAAAGATTGGTTTCAATCCGTGGCCGAGACAATCGCGAGCTTACCCTCGCCCGTGACCGAGCGGACTTCACTAACCCGGTTGGCCGGCTTTTTCATGGGCCCGGTGATTTGTGATTACAGGCAGGAGTTGAATGCGAGTGGCTGGAGGAACATTAGCCTTTCGGCGCAGCCGCGCGGTGGAGTCTCGCGTCCATTTTCACCAGGTCGGCGAGCGAGTCGGCCTTCATTTTCTGCATCATGTGGCCTCGATGTGCCTTCACCGTAATTTCGCTGATGCCGAGCTCGCCACCGACTTGCTTATTCAACAGGCCGGAGACCACCAGCGCCATGACCTCGCATTCGCGGGGAGTGAGCGAGGCATAACAGTCGCGAAGCCGCTGCATCCCCGCTTCGTGAACCAGAGCAGCGCGACTGCGTTCCAGGGCGTGGCGGATGGCGTTCAGCAACACGTCGTTGCGGAACGGTTTCGTCAAGAACTCCGCAGCCCCCGCCTTCATCGCTTGCACACTCATCGGCACATCACCGTGTCCGGTGATGAAGATGATCGGCATGTCCGTCCGTTCGGCGGCGACGCGCTCCTGCAGTTCGAGACCGTTCAGGCCTGGGAGAGAAACGTCAAGGATGAGGCAGCTGGGAACAAACGCTCGTGGGTGGGCCAGAAAGCCCTGCGCCGACGCAAATAACTCAGGCCGCCAGCCCTCGGCGCGAATCATCATTTCCAACGATTCGCGCACCGAAATGTCGTCGTCCACGACGAACACCGTGGCTGTGGCGCGCGACTTGGGCGCTGATTTCGATTGGTCGGGCGCGCTCACTGAATTCATTTGAATCTCTCAGCTGTTTGGCAGCGCAGCATTGAGCGCCTGCAGCTGAACGGTATCGCTGAAGGGCTTAAACAGGCATTCTACAGCACCTCGCTCGATCAGTCGTGGGCGGATTGCGTCATCTCTACCGGCAGTGATGAAGATGATCGGAATCTTCTGGCGGCGACGCTTCAATTCCAGCAGGAGATCGGGACCGCTCATGCCTGGCATAGCGATGTCGACGATCAGACATTTGGTCTTGTCGAGCTGATCCGACGCGAGAAACTCTTCGGCCGACAAGAACGATTGCGCTGCAAATCCCAGCTCCCGCAGCAAATCGGGTAACGATTCGCGAACTGATTGGTCGTCGTCAACTACCGATACCAGTGGCGCTGGGGGATCACGGGTTCCTCACGAGACGCGAGCGTCCTTCGCGGAAGGGTTCGGATGGCGCCAAGAGAACCGGTGTCAACGCAACTGCGTTCACTGAGGGAATCCATACGGCCAATTGGCAGCGCAGTCCCCCCGAATCCGGGCGGCGCACCCACAGGGCAGGAGCAATCGTTCTCCGTTGCGCCCCCTCATGGCAGCGCGCCGTCGCAAGAGCATGCCCGCTTGGTTAGACAGCGTAAATTGCACTTTGGTATTGGCACGAGCCGAGGTTGGCACCAACTTCCTACCAAGAGCCATGAATACTTATCATTTTGTCTTAATCCTTTTTCTCGGGTTTCGTGGTTGTGGTTGTTGACGGGACGGGAACCACAATACGCGGTTCGCTGGGCGTGATTGCGGAGTCGTATTATATCCTTGACAACAGTTTCCTAGGATACTATAATGCGCCTATGAACAGCGCTGCCACGCACACCAAGGCAACCGGGAAAATCGCAGCCAGCCGGCTCACCATGCACATCGGGTTCTGGATGCGGCTGGTTTCCAACCATGTCTCCTACGCCTTCGCGCGCAAGCTGGAAAGGAGCGGCGTGACGGTGGCCGAGTGGGTAGTATTGCGCGAAATGTACGGCGGCGACGCCACCACCTCGCCGAGCGTCGTCGCGGAATTGACTGGCCTCACGCGTGGCGCCGTTTCCAAGCTCATCAGCCGTCTTCTGGCCAAGAGCCTGGTCACTCGCAAGGAATCCAGCAGCGATCGGCGCTATCAAGACCTCGAACTCACACCGGCGGCGATCGCCATCGTCCCCAAATTGGCGAAATTGGCCGACGAAAATGATGGACAGTTCTTCGGGGTCCTCAGCAAATCCGAGCGCCGGACTCTGACCGGTCTGCTCAGGAAAACGGCGGCGCTGCATCATCTAACGAAAATGCCTATTGACTAAAATTGACTAGAGGGGAGGACCAAATGAATCACACGGTCATTCAGGAATTAATCCGCAAGGCCCTGGCGAAAGAAATCACTTTCCGCGAGATCCTGGCAGCGCTGGGAAAAGAGGGGGTGGAGTCGTATCACGTGGATTTCCTGCGCAGCGAATCTCGTTACTACGCAACGAGCGGGGAGTCTCTGGTGACCGGCGTCGCGCTGGCGTACGATGGGGTCGCGGCGAAATTTTCCGCGGAAAAGTTGGAGCGCATCAATCAAAAAGTTCAAGCGGGCCAAGCGTGCTTTCCCGATTTCGTAAAGGAAGGCACTGCGGCTGGGTGCGCTTACTACATCGTGTTTGTGAATGGGAAGAAAGTGCGTTACTTCGGCCGCGATGGTGGAGAGCACGTCCAGCATTTTCCCGGTTCGAGGTAACAAACACTTCAGAATAGGGGAGGACATCATGAAAAACATTGCGCGCTCCGCCATAAAATCAGTGGATATCCAAGCCAGTCCGGACAAGGCCTTCGATAAGAAACCGGGCGCGGACTGTCGCCTTCAGGCGACAGGTAAGCCCGTGTACCTGACAAGCATCCTGACACAAGAATAGTTATCTGGCAGACTCATAACATGCTAATCGGAGCGACGGACCGTAGGTACAGCCAGAACGCTGGAGCAGTATTCAGCCTCAAGTATCACATCGTCTGGTGCCCGAAATATAGACGCAAGGTTCTTGTCGGTGATGTTGAGGCAAGGCTCAAGAACGTGTTGTTCGCGACGGCAGCACAATACGGCGTGCTCATCGAAGTGATGGAAGTGATGCCGGACCATGTGCATCTCTTCGTATCATCGGACCCGAGGCGGTGTGTAGCGGAGATAGTGAATAGGCTCAAAGGTGCGTCATCTCGTATTCTTCGAGAAGAGTTTCCGCACTTGAAATCCAGGCTCCCTACACTGTGGTCGCGCTCATATTACGCGGGCACAGTCGGCCACGTATCAGAATCAACCGTCAAGAAGTACATGGAGAATCAAAAAGGACGCTGATGCGAAAGACGTTCAAATATCGGCTGTATCCCGCAGCAACCCAGCAAGAGATGCTGAGGATGCAGTTGTCCGAAGCGTGCCGGTTGTATAACGCCGCGCTCCAAGAACGTCGAGATGCATATCGTACCCACGGGGAAGCACTCAATTACTACACGCAGGCGAACCAGTTGAAAGAGATTCGAGACGCTGGCAACCTTGCACTTCCAAACTATCACTGTGCCCAGGACGTTCTAAAGCGTTTGGATAAAGCGTTTCAGGCTTTCTTTCGGCGAATAAAACACGGAGAGAAGCCGGGGTTCCCGAGATTTAAATCTTCACGTCGGTACGACAGCATCACTTTTCCAAGCCACGGTGACGGCAACAGGCTTCTCAAACCAGAGCAGCGTAAGACGCATCTCCGCGTGCAAGGCATCGCTGAAATCAAGATCCTATTGCACCGCCCCATCGTCGGCGAAATCAAGACCGTCTCCGTGAAGCGTGAAGGGAAAGCGTGGTATGCCTGCTTCTCCGTGGAGTGCGCGAAGAAGCCGCTTCCTCCGTTGGATAATGCCGTCGGAATAGATGTTGGTCTGGACTCATTCGCAGTTCTCTCCCACGGAGAGTCCATCCCGAATCCGCGCTGGTATCGTGTAGCGCAAAAACGTGTTCGCAGAGCGCAACGCAAGGTCGCACGGAGCGTCAACAAACGTTCACATCGAAGGCGTAAAGCAATCCTTGCACTCCAAAATATTCACAGTCGGATACAGCGGTTGCGAAATGAGTTCCAGCACAAACAGTCTTTCAAGCTGATACGGAATTTCGGAACAATTGCCATCGAAGATTTGAATGTCAAAGGCTTGGCGAGCGGAATGCTCGCCAAGTCTGTACATGATGTCGGATGGGCTTCCTTCTTCTCCAAGATTGCGTACAAGGCTGAAAGTGCCGGTCGCACTTTGATTAAGGTCAACCCATCAGGCACAAGCCAAACCTGTCTCTGCGGTGCAACGGTGCGAAAACTTCTCTCAGATCGAGAGCATGTTTGCACAGAATGCGGATTAGTCGCGCCAAGAGATTTTGTATCGGCTCAAGTCATTCTCCAAAGGGCTAGGATAAGCCCTTCAAACCAAAACGTAGAGGCTGTTAGCTCATGCGTGGTTTGAGAAGCCGCCGGTCTTCAGCCGGCGGAGAAGTCACTTCTTGGCAAATCCCATGAATTGGCCCGCATACGCCGTGGTGAACTTGCGCTCCGTGAGCCCCGGGCAAGAGGGGGGGTTCCATGCCGTCACGAAATTCGGCGAAGGCGCACTGAAAGTTAATGCCGTGAGGGAACTCGGCGTCTTTGATCACGTCTGGAAGGATCCGCAAGCGACGTGGCAGGTGTATTCGCGTGTGGTACCCAATGGTGAAGGCGCAACGGTGATGATGACGCTGTTTCAGCCCGCGGTGATGAACGATCAGCAGTTCGATGAAGCCATGAAGCAAATGGATACGGAGATGAAAAAACTAAAAGAGATTTTAGAGCGATAGCGCGGCGGAATAATTCCGCTTACTGTTTCCAGCCGCCGCCGAGGGCTTTGTAGAGCTGCACGAGGCTTTCGTATTCGGCGCCGCGCGCCTGCGCCAAAGTGATTTCCGCTTCGAAGAGCGAGCGCTGGCCGTCCAGCACTTCCAGATACGTCGTCGTGCCGCCTTTGTAACGCATGACGGAGAGGCGCACCGACTCCGCCAAGTCCGCGACAGTCTGTTCCTGGCGAACGCGCACTTCGTGTAATTTCTGATACCCAATCAGAGCGTCGGACACATCTCCGAAGGCGTGTTGAATCGCTTCCTTGTAGGTGAGCAAAGCTGCCTGGTGCTGCGCTTCGGCCAGATGCAGATTCCCACGCAACGCGCCGCCCGTGAAAATCGGCTGACTCACCTGCGCGCCGTAGGCCCACACAGCCGTTTGCGAACTCATCATGCTGCTGAAAAGGCTGCTGCGCCCAAATGCGCCGCCGCCCGCGCCCGTCAGCGAAATCTGCGGAAAGAACTGAGCTTTGGCCACGCCGATTTGGGCATTCGCGGCGATGAGCTGTTGTTCGGCTTGGCGAATATCGGGCCGGCGCTCCAGCAGAGCGGAAGGCAGTCCCGGCGGCACGCCGGGAGGAAGCGGCTGATCCGCGAGTGCCAAACCGCGCGGCAAGTTTTGCGGGTAATTGCCAAGGAGAATGCTGATGGCATCTTCCTCCTGGCCAATCTGCCTCTCCAGGTCCGGGATCTGGGCATTCGCGGTGTCCAGAACTTGCTGCGCCTGCAGCACATCCAGCTTCGTGGCGACTCCGTGGTCCAGCCTCAGCGAAGTCAGCTTGACGGAATCTTCCTGCGTCTTCACGGTATCGCGGGAGATCTGCAATTCCAGGTCAAGCTGCAGCAGCGCAAAATAATCGGCGGCGACGTCGCTGACCAGAGTCAGCACCACCGTTTGCCGCGCAGCTTCGGTCGCCAGCAACTGGGCGCGCGCGGCTTGGGTGGCGCGGCGCAGTCCGCCGAACAAGTCCAGTTGAAAGGCGACGTCCGCTGTGAGCAGCAGGATATTCCCCTTCGCCGGGAAAAACTGTTCTTTGCCACCCGTGAAAGTGCCGTCGCCTTGCACCTGCGGGAAAAGATAGGAGCGAGCGATTGCCACTTGCGCGCGCGCGGCGCTGATGCGCTCCGTTGCAATCTGCAAATCATAGTTCTGTTTCAGCGCGGTGCGGATCAGGTCCTGCAGCACGGGGTCCGTAAAAACCTGCCACCACGGCAGATCAGCGTATGAAGCGGCCTGCACCTCGGCTTGCGGATTTTCGCTGAGATCGTGATAGACGGCTGGAGTCTGCACGTCGGGTTTGTGGTAGTTCGGGCCCACCGCGCAGCCTGCGATGAGGCTCGACGCCAGCATCGCGGCGACAAACCGACGCAACTCACGCATGAGTCGGTGGCCCATCTCAGTCTCCCGGCGCCGGCGAGGGCATGGCCGGCGCTGCGGCAGCGGCGTCTTTCTTTCCCGCGCCCGACCACTTTTCAATCAAATAGAAAATTGCCGGAACCAGAAAAATTGCGAGGAAGCTGGCCGCCAGCATTCCCCCGATCACCGTGGTACCGATAATCTGGCGCGCAACGGAGCCGGCGCCGGTGGCAATCCACAAAGGCACGCTGCCCAGGATGAATGCGAATGACGTCATCAAAATCGGCCGCAACCGGATGCGCGCGCCCGCCAGCGCGGCGTCTATCAGCGGCTTGCCTTGCTCGTATTCGTCTTTTGCGAACTCGACAATCAGAATCGCGTTTTTCGCCGCAAGTCCGATCAGCATGACCAGGCCAATCTGCGAATACACGTCGTTTTCGATCTGCACCATGTACGCCGGATAGAACCAACCGGCTACGGTGCGGCGCAACCACAACGTGGCGAACGCGCCGAACACCGCGACGGGCGTGCTGAGCAATACGCTGAAAGGCAGCGACCAACTTTCATACAGCGCCGCCAGAATCAGGAACACAAATAAAAGCGAAAATCCAAAGACGGCGGTGGGGGAAACTCCCTGCTGCGCGAGCTTTTCCTGAAACGACATGTCCTTGTAGTCGTAACCCATGTCATTGGGCATCGATTGCGCGAAGACTTCTTCCAGCGCCTTCATCGCCTGCGCGGAACTGTATCCCGGCGCGGCGCTGCCGACGATTTGCGCGCTGCGATATTCGTTAAAGCGCATGGTGTATTCCGGCCCCATGCGCGGCTCGAATTTCGTCAGTGCCGAAAGCGGCACATTGTCGCCCCTAACGTTGCGCACGTAGAATTGCCCCACGTTTTCGGCACGCGTGCGGTATTCACCTTCCGCCTCGATATACACCTGCCACTGGCGGCCGAAGCGGTTGAAATAATTAATAAAGAATCCACCCATGAAAGATTGAATGGTCTTGTAAACGTCGCTGATGTTCACGCCCTGCTTGATCACCTTGTCGCGGTCCACCGTCACGAATTGCTGCGGCACGCTGGGCAAATACGTGGTAGCCAGAAAACCGATCTCCGGACGCTTTCGCGCCGCAGTCATGAACGTGTCCAAATTCTGCGTGAGGTACTCCACGTCCTTTCCGGCGCGGTCCTCCAGCACGAAGGTGAATCCGCCGGAAGTGCCTACCCCGGGAATCGCCGGAGGTGAAAAGTTAAACGCGATGCCCTCGGGAATCTGGCTCAATTTCTGGTTCAGGCGCGTCTTGATTTCCTGAAATTGCTCGGCGCGAGATTTCCGCTCGTCCCAAGGGTCCAGCGTGACGAAGAAAAATGCGTTGTAGCTGGTGCGCACGAAGCTCAGCAGGCTGAAGCCGATTACGCTGGTGGTGTATTTCACTCCGGGAGTGTCCGCCAGTATTTTTTCCACGACGCGCGCCGCGCGATCCGTGCGTTGCAGCGAAGCGGCGTTCGGAAGTTGCAAGTTAATGAAGAGATAGCCTTGATCTTCATCTGGCAGAAAACTGGAGGGCACGCGCGCTCCGAAAAATGCCGCGCCCGCTGCGAAGGCTACCAGCAACGCGATGGCGACGGCGCTCTTGCGAATCAGCGCGCCAGAAACGGACACGTAGTCCTCCGTAGCCCGCTCGAACGTCCGATTGAACCATCCGAATAACCTTCCCATCACGCCCTTGCTCTCGCCACGAGGGCGCAGCAAAAGAGCCGACAGCGCTGGACTCAGCGTCAGCGCGTTGAAAGCGGAAAGAATCACGGAAATTGCGATGGTCACCGCAAATTGCTGATAAAGGCGTCCGGTGATTCCCGGAATGAATGCGGTGGGAACGAATACGGCAGAAAGCACCAGCGCGATACCGACGACCGGTGCAGTCAATTCGTCCATGGCCTTCAAAGCCGCTTCTTTGGGCGCAAGGCCTTCCTCAATATGCCGCCCGACGCCCTCCACGACCACGATCGCGTCGTCTACCACCAATCCAATCGCCAGCACTAGTCCCAATAGTGAAAGCGTGTTGATCGAAAACCCGAAAAGCGGGAAAAAGACAAATGTCCCGATCAGCGCCACCGGCACGGCCAGCATGGGAATCAATGTGGCGCGCCAGCTTTGCAGGAAGATGTACACCACCAGAATTACCAGCACGATCGCGATCAGCAGCGTCTCGACGATTTCCTTGATCCCGGATGTCACGGACTTGGTGGTATCCAGCGAAGTGACGTAGTCGATGTCCTGCGGAAACGTCTTCTTCATCCCGGCGATCAATTTATTCACGGCGGTCGCTGCGTCCACCGCGTTTGAGCCTGGCAACTGGTAAAGGGCGATGATCGCGCCCGGTTTGCCGTTCAACCGGCCCGCCGTGCTGTAATCCTGCGAACCCAATTCCACGCGCGCCACATCTTTTACGCGCACCACGCCGCCATCGGGCGTTTCGCGCACCACGATCTGCCCGAACTCTTGCTCGGAAATCAATCGTCCTTGCGCGCGCACGGAGTAGGTGAACTCCTGCCCCGGAGGCACGGGCTCGCCGCCTACTTGCCCGGCAGGATTCACGGTGTTCTGCCCCTGGATCGCGTTGATGATGTCGGTAACGGTGATGCCGAGTTTGCCCAGTTGATCCGGCTTCACCCACAAGCGCATCGCGTATTGTCCGGCGCCGAAAATCTGCACGTTGCCGATTCCGTAGGAACGCGTCAGCGGGTCGCGAATGTTGATGTAGGCGAAATTGGAAAGGAACGCCGCGTCGTAGGTGCCCTTCGGCGAATACAACGTGAGCAGCATCAGCGGCGAGGTCACCGACTTCTGCACGGTGATGCCGTAGTTGTTGACGTCCGCGGGAAGCTGCGAAGCCGCCTGCGTTTCGCGGCTCTGCGCCAGAATTTGATCGATATTCGGATCCGTCTTCACATCGAAGTCCACGATCATCGTCATCCCGCCATTGGCCGTGGCGTTCAACGAATACATGTAGTTCATGTTGTCCACGCCGCTCATTTGCTGCTCGATGGGCGTGGCGACGGATTGTTCCAGCGTTTGCGCGTCCGCGCCGACGTAAGTAGCTTGGATTTGTATTTCAGGCGGAGCGATGTTTGGAAATTGCGCGACGGGCAAGCTGACGATGGTGATGATCCCGAGAATCACCGTCACAATCGATATCACAATCGCGACGATGGGACGGTTGATGAAAAATTTGGACACGGGCCTTAGTTTCCCTCCGCCGTTGCGCTCTTCGCCACTACGTACGGCTTCGGGTTTACTTGCGATCCGGGACGCACTTTCTGCGCCCCTTCGGCCACCACGCGCTCCCCAGCCTTCAGCCCCTCGGCGATGATCCAATCGCTGCCTGTGCGTTCCCCGGGCGTCACGGTGCGGATGCTCACTTTATTTTCAGTGTCCACCACTGCGACCTGATAGCTGCCTTGCAGTTCGGTCACCGCGCGTTGCGGTATCACCAACGCGCCAGATTCGGTTCTGGTGGCAGCACGAACTTTTCCGTAGCCGCCCGGCCGCAGAATATTTCCGGGATTCGGGAACAGGCCCGCGATCAGGATCGCGCCGGTCCCTTGATTTACGGCGCGATCCGCATAGTCCACGGTTCCTTGATGTGCATAAGTGGTGCCATCAGCAAGCACCAGATCCAGTGGCATGCGTTTGAGTTCCGCTGCCCTGCCAGATGCCGTGGGAAATCGCCGGTTGAAATCGAGGTATTCGCTTTCGCTGACGGTGAAATAAACTTTGATCGGGTCCACCGTGGAGACAGTGGTGACGGGGGCACTGGTGGTATCCACCAACGCACCCACTTGCAGCTGGGCAATTCCAGCGATGCCGCTGATCGGCGCGACCAGTCGCGTGAATCCCAGATTGAGCCGCGCGGTTTCCACCGCGGCCTGCGCCGACTGAATCTGCGCCTTGGCCGTCGCCACGGTGGCTTTCGCCGCTAGATTATTCTGAATGGCGTTGTCGAGATCCTGCTGGCTCGCTGCTTGCTCTTTCGCCAGCGGAGTGTAGCGGTCCACATCGAGCTGGTTGCGCAACTGCACAGCTTCGGCATTCGCAAGCTGCGCATTGGCTTGCGCTAATTGTCCTTCCGTCTGATCGAGCACTGCCTGAAACGGCCGCGGATCAATCTGGAAGAGGAGTTGGCCCTTCTCCACGAACGAGCCCTCTAGATAATCCTGCTCCTGCAAGTAGCCGGTTACTTGCGCTTTGACGTTCGCGTTCACCAACCCATCCAGCGTACCAATCCATTCGCTGTACAGCGCCACATCTTTCTGCTGGACCGGCGTCACCATCACTTCCGGAGGTGGACCTGCGCTAACCGCCGGCTTCGGGCGCAGAAGTAGAACGATCACCGCGACCGCAATCACACCAAGAATTACTGCGACAACGAGAGTGCGCCTACCGGAACTGGTCATGGGAGCTCTCTGACAGCCATTTCATCTATAAGTCATTTGTCCGCGCTTTTCAAGCATGCGGCGTAGCGCCGAAAAGGGACCCCTGCGGATTGCTCCTTGCTGCGTGGGTTAGATTCAACAGGGGATCGGCAAGATGCAGGAATCTCAACACCGTGCAGAAGCAGTTGCGCGCGCGGCTGCCGCCTCCCGTTTCAGACTGAAACGCTCCGGTCCGCAATCCCCTACCCGCGTCGCCGCTGACCGCAGTTTTGAATATGTGCCCCACAACCTGTAAATTGTACCGCAGGGAATGGAACGCGAAGACGCAGGAGGCCATCACACTTCGATGCCTGAGCAGCTGACAGACCCCCTTCCAGAGCGAACGTGCAATCGCTCGTAGATTTCGTCGCGCAGTACGCAGCGCGCGGAAATGAAATCGCCGTGCGCTACCGTCGCGGCTATCGCATGGAGACCTGGACGTACGCGCGGATCGCGCAGCAGGCGAATTGCGTGGCTCGCGAATTGGAAGCTCGCGGGATTGGCAAGGGCGACGCGGTTCTGCTGTGGGGCGAAAACTCTCCGGAATGGATCGCGGCGTTTTTCGGATGTCTGCTGCGCGGCGCGGTGACGGTTCCGATTGATCACGGCTCGACGGCGGAATTCGCCGCGCGCGTGGCTCGCGAAGTAAACGCCAAATTAATTCTTCGCAGCCGCGCGCTTCCGGATGCTGGCTTGCCCGGAGATCTTGTCATTTTGGAATCGCTGACGGAACTTACGTCACAGCGTGATTCTTCGCCCTACGCCGCGCCCCCTCTCTCGCGCCAAGATACGCTGGAGATCATCTTCACTTCGGGCACCACCGCTGAACCGCGCGGCGTGGTGATCTCTCACGGCAATGTGCTTGCCAATATCGAACCGGTCGAGCGCGAAATCCAGAAATATCTTCGATACGAGCGCATTTTTCATCCTTTGCGCTTTCTGAACCTGCTTCCGCTGAGCCACGTCTTCGGGCAAATGCTGGGAATATTTATTCCGCCGTTTTTGGCGGGCACCGTGGTTTTTATTGATTCGCTGAAACCTTCCGACTTGATGAAGGTGATTCGCGACGAGCGCATTTCCGTTTTCGTTGCCGTGCCGCGATTCATCGAATCCCTGCAGCGCGAAATACTGCGCCAAATGGAACGTGATGGTCGTACGCGGGAATTTAACGAGAGCTTTGCGCGCGGGGAGAAGGAACATTTTCTGCGGCGCTGGTGGCGATTTCGGCGCATTCATTCGCTGCTGGGCTGGAAATTTTGGGCGTTCATCTCGGGAGCAGCCGCGCTGTCCGAACCGCTGGAAACTTTCTGGAACCGCCTGGGCTACGCTGTGATTCAAGGTTACGGCATGACCGAAACCACTTCGCTCATCAGCCTGAACCATCCGTTCCGTTCCGCGAAAGGCTCACTTGGCAAAGTTTTTCCGGGCATGGAAGCGCGCGTTGACGAACACGGCGAAATTCTGGTGCGCGGTGAAAATGTGGCGACAGCGTATCGTCAGCGCGATCATGCGCAACCCGTCGCAGAATCCGATGGATGGTTTCACACCGGAGACCTGGGTGAAACCGACGCGGAGGGCCGGCTGTATTTCAAGGGCCGCAGGAAAAATGTGATCGTCACTCCGGCGGGCATGAACGTGTATCCCGAGGATCTGGAAAAAGCGGTGCGCAACGAGCCGGGAGTGCGCGATTGCGTGGTGATTGGGATCGCACGCGCGGGCAATGCCGAACCTTGCGCCGTGCTGCTGCTCGACGATCCGCAACACGCAGATCAAGCTTCCCTGATCGAGAACGTCAACCGTTCGCTTGCCGAATATCAAAAGATTCGCCGCTGGTTTGCGTGGCCCGATCCCGATTTTCCACGCACGCCGACTTTGAAGCCGCTGCTTCCGCGCATTCGCGAGGTAGTCCACGCAAAACTCGATTCCGCGCCCGCGCCGCAGGACAACGGCAGCTCCTTAGCCGCGCTGATCTCGCAAATCACCGGTCGCCCGCTCGTCTCCGATTCGCGCAACGCCACGCTCGATGCCGATTTGCACCTGACTTCACTCGATCGCGTCGAGCTGATGAGCGCGCTCGAAAATCGCTATCAAACGGACCTCAGCGACGCGCGTTTCAGCGAAGTGGCGACCGTCGGCCAGTTGGAGAAACTTCTGACGGAATCGCCCGCGGCGCCTGTCGCACATCTCTATCCGCGCTGGCCGCAAAACTGGCTCGCCACTGCCGTGCGCCTCGCTGTCTATTATCTGCTCGCGTGGCCCGCCACCTATATTCTTGCCGCACCGAGAATCCGCGGACGCGAAAACCTCCGTGGGCTGCGCGGCCCCGTTTTGGTGGTCGCGAACCACATAACCTATCTGGACATCGCCTGGGTTCTCCCTGCGTTGCCTGCGCGCCTGCGCAATCGCGTGGCCACCGCCATGCGCGCCGAACGTCTGGCGGAAATGCGGCGCCCCCCAGAGAATATGAATCCGTTCAACCGCCTCCGCGAACGGCTCGATTATTTTCTGGCGCTGTCGCTTTTCAACGTGTTTCCCCTGCCGCAACGATCCGGCTTCCTGAGAAGTTTTTCTTTTGCAGGCGATCTGGCGGATCGCGGCTGGAATATTTTGGTCTTTCCGGAAGGCCAGACAACCGAAGACGGACGCATCGCTCCCTTTCGCGCGGGCGTGGGGCTGCTTGCGCAACGACTCAACATTCCGATCGTTCCCATGCGCCTGGGAGGGCTTTTTGATTTGCGGCAGAAAAATCAGATCTTCGCGCGTCCGGGGCACGTGCAGGTAGCAATCGGAAAACCGGTGCGTTTCGCTGCAGACCAGGATGCAAACGATATAGCGAAGGAACTGGAACGGCGCGTGATGGAGCTCTAGTTCGTTTTCGATTGCGCGGAGCGGTGTTGGAGTTGAGGATTAGCGGAGCCGGACCAGCCGCCGGGCGCCTAAAGATTTTTCCAGGCTACGGAGGCGGCGCCAAGCAGCGGGCACTCTTCGTTCAGCACCACGTGGATCGGGATCTGCACCAGAAAGGATTCCAGCTTTTCTTTGTGCCTCACGGCGGCGACGAATTTTCCGTTTTTCAGCTTGGGCAACACTTTCACTGCAATTCCGCCGGCGATGTAGATTCCGCCGCGCGCCATTGTGCGCAGCGCCAGGTTCCCCGCTTCCGAGCCGTAGATTTCCACCCACAGATCCAACGTCGCGGCGCACACCGGGCATTCGCCACTCAGTCCACGGCGCGTGATTTCCGGCGCGGGATCTTCGCCGTCATCATCGAACCCCGGATGCCGCACGTCTGGATTCAAAAATTCATGCACGCGCTGAAATCCGCTGCCGGACAAGATCGTTTCCACGCTCACGCATTCCTGGCGCGTATTCAGAAATTTCCACAGGTCCGCTTGCTGCGGGGTGTTCGGAGCAAAATCCGCGTGGCCCGCTTCGGTGGCAGTAGGGACGTGCCGGTGGCCGTCCCAAAACAGAATTCCTTCACCAAGGCCCGTGCCGGCCGCGATTACGATCTGGGTGGAACGCGGCGAAGGCACCCCGGCGTGCAGAGTTTCCAGCTCGCTGGGTTCCAGCACGCCGATGCCGTAGGCCGCCGCTTCCACGTCGTTCACCAGGCGTACGTGATTCAGGTGCAGATGCGAAGCGACGCTCGCGCCGTCCACCACCCACGGAAAATTTGTCGCCTGCACTCGATTGTTGACGACTGGGCCGGCAATCCCGAAAGACGCCGCGGTGATTTTCGCCCCTGCCCCATTCAGAAAATCGCTGGTGATTTCTTCCAGTCCGGAATGCTGGTGCGTGGCATAACGCCGGTCGGCGACGCGGACCAGTTTCCCTGCTTTTATGTCGAAGAGACCGAGATTTGCCTTGGTCCCTCCCAGGTCGCCCGCCAAAATCATTTAGGCCTCCGAACCAGAGAATTGAGCGTGAAGTGCATCAAAATGGATCCACCTACAGCGGGCGCCAGTGACGGCCATCGGAAGCCGCCAAATCATCCACCGTCCGCGGGCCGTCGCTTCCGGCTGGGTAATTCGGGAACGGCGGCGGCGAAGCATTCTTCCATGCTTGCAGGATTGGGTCTACCAGTGTCCAGGCAGCCTCGACTCCATCGGCGCGGTCAAACAGCGTGGCGTCACCCCTGATGCAATCATTAATAAGGGTGGCATACGCCGGGCGCGTGCCGCCGCCAAACGCATCCTTGTACTTAAAATCCATGGTCACCGGTTGGATGCGCATCTGCGCGCCCGGCGCTTTTGCGCCGAAGGAAAGCGATATTCCTTCGTCGGGCTGAATATTCAGGACCAGCGAGTTGGTTTCGTTGTTTTCGCCGCGGAATACCATGTGCGGAGCGCTCTTGAACTCGATCGCAACTTCGGTGAGCGGCCGCGCCAAACGCTTTCCGGTGCGCAGATAGAACGGCACACCGCTCCAGCGCCAGTTATCCACGTGCAACTTCAGCGCCACAAATGTATCCGTCGCCGAATCCGGTTTCACCCCCGGCTCCTGCCGATATCCCACTACCGGCTTTCCGTTCTCCTGGCCGGGGCCGTACTGCCCGCGAATCACGTCTTTCCAAACCGATTCCTTGGTGAAAGGCCGGATGGATTGCAAAACCTTGATCTTCTCGTTGCGCACGGCAGTCGCGTCGAAAGTCGCCGGGGCTTCCATCGCGATCAGCGAAGTGAGCTGCAGCACGTGGCTCTGAATCATGTCGCGCAGCGCGCCCGCGGATTCATAGAAAGCGGCGCGGCGCTCGACTCCGAGCTGCTCCGCAGCGGTAATCTGCACGCTATCAATATAATTGCGGTTCCACAGAGGCTCGAAGATGCCGTTGCCGAATCGAAAGGCCAGCACGTTCTGCACGGTTTCTTTGCCCAAGTAGTGGTCAATGCGGTACACCTGCGATTCGTCAAACGCTTCCAAGACCCGTTTATTCAATTCTTTCGCTGATTCCAGATCGTGTCCAAATGGTTTTTCGATAATGATGCGCGCCCAGGATTTCTCGCTCTTGGGTTTGTTGAGCCCGGCTCTCTTGAGTTGCTCGATCACGTGCAAATAAACTTCCGGAGGCGTGGCCAGATAAAAAAGCCGGTTGCCACCGAGCTGGCCTTCACTATCGAGTTCTTCCAGCCGCTGCGCCAGACGGCGAAAGGCTTCCGGATCGTCGTAGTTCCCGGAAAAATATCGCAGACACTTCAGGAACTCACCCTTCTTGCTGTCGTCGGCGCCTTCCTGGTTTCCGGTAGGCAGGAACTCGCCCGCCTTCTGCGTGAAATCGCCGTCGGACATTTCCGTCCGCGCGAAACCCAGCAGCCGAAAACGCGGCCCCAGACACGCATGGAATGAAAGATCGTAAAGCGCCGGCAGGAGTTTGCGGCGCGCCAGATCGCCGGACGCGCCAAACATCACAATGGCGCAAGGATCGGAAGGAACTTCGCAGAAAAAGCTTGCCGCTTGCGAGGCCTCGGTAGCCACGATTGCTTTTGTATTCATGATGACTTTCCCGGTGACCCGGCGCTGTGCGGCCGGACCCACACTCATGTTTTATTAAAACTACAGCCTTTCCACAAGAGCCTATCACAACTCCGCGGATGCCCTGCTACACCTCATCGGCGCCCGCCTGGTTTCGTGCTTGGCCCGGCCCTCAACTGGAATTTCGCCCGCCGATGCAGTATCTTGAATTGCAGCACAGTCTGCAAGGAGACGTCCATGGCCGACGAGAAGAATTCAGGAAATCCGGGGGCAGCCGCTTCCGCACAAGCGGCGCCGCAAACTCCACACGTTGTGAAGTGCGTCAAATTCGGCCGGGAAATGCCTGGCCTCGATCGCATTCCGTGGAAGAGCCCTATCGGCCAGCGAATTTATGACAACGTTTCGAAGGAAGCCTGGAAGCTGTGGGTAGAACATTCCAAGATGCTGATGAACGAGTTTCGACTGAATCCACTGGATCAGAAATCGCAACAGGTGATGGAAGAGCAGATGGAGACCTATTTCTTCGGCGAAGGCGCGAAACTGCCGGGCAGCTACGTACCTCCGAAACATTAGGCAGAATCGAACGCACTTCCCTCCCGTCGCGCGACTTCAGCTTATGCGCACATTGGTGCGGTCCGACGCGAAATTCGCGCCGGAACCCGGGCGGTAGTGCGCTAAAATGAATTGTTCTGATGAGAGGAGAATTAATCCCCGCATGAGCTCCGCAAAGAAAAATTCATTTGGCACGCGAACTGCCCTGCTTGCCGGCAATGATTCCTACGAAATTTACCGCCTGAGCGTGTTGGAACGCGCTGACATCGGCAACATTTCGCGGCTGCCCTTTTCCCTGAAAGTGCTACTGGAAAACTTGCTCCGACACGAAGACGGCCAGTTCGTATTCTCCGAAGACATTCACGCCCTGGCTGGTTGGGACCCTTCGAGCGCCGCGGGTGCGACGGAAAAAGAAATTTCCTTCATGCCGGCGCGCGTGCTGTTGCAGGATTTCACCGGAGTCCCCGCCGTGGTGGACCTGGCGGCGATGCGCGAAGCGATGCGACACCTCGGTGGCGATCCGAAAAAAATCAATCCGCTGCTGCCCGCCGAACTAGTGATTGATCACTCCGTGCAAGTGGATAAGTACGGCGTCGAGGGCGCGTTCGCATTCAACGCCGACCTGGAAATGCAGCGGAATATCGAGCGCTACGCATTTTTGCGCTGGGGACAGAAGGGATTTCAGAATTTCAAAGTTGTGCCGCCGGACACCGGTATCTGCCATCAGGTAAATCTCGAATATCTGGCGCGCGTTGTTTTCAGCCGGCAGCAAGAAGGCGCGCGGCTGGCGTTCCCGGATTCGCTGGTCGGCACGGATTCGCACACAACGATGGTCAACGGCCTCGGCGTGTTTGGCTGGGGCGTCGGCGGAATCGAAGCGGAAGCGGCGATGCTGGGCCAACCGCTTTCCATGCTGATTCCGGCGGTGGTCGGCTTCAAATTGCATGGACGTCTGCCCGAAGGCGCGACGGCCACCGATCTGGTTCTCACCGTCACGCAGATGTTACGCAAGAAAGGCGTCGTCGGAAAATTCGTTGAATTTTACGGCACGGGACTTTCCAGCCTGACGCTTCCCGACCGCGCAACGATCGCCAACATGGCGCCGGAATATGGCGCGACCATGGGTTTTTTCCCGGTGGACAGCGAGACGCTCGCATATCTGCGCTTCACGGCGCGCGGCGAGGATCAAGTGCGTCTGGTGGAAGCCTACACGCAAGAACAGGGCCTGTTCCGCACGGATCAAACGCCCGATCCGATTTTCTCCGACCGGCTCGAGCTGGATCTCGCCAGCGTCGTCCCCACAATGGCCGGACCCAAGCGGCCGCAAGATAGCGTGCCGCTCACGCAGGCTAAAGCGTCTTTCGAAAAGACGCTGGTTGCGGAGCCGAAACACGTCAGCGTGCAAAACAATGGCGATAAATTCGATTTGGCCGACGGCTCGGTGGTGATCGCGGCGATCACCAGCTGCACAAACACCTCGAATCCTTCGTTGATGCTGGGCGCCGGGCTGCTGGCGAAAAAAGCAGTGGAACGCGGGCTGAAAACCAAGCCCTGGGTGAAAACCAGTTTCGCGCCCGGTTCGAAAGTGGTGACGGATTACATCGAGAAGGCTGGCTTATGGCCTTCTCTCAATGCGCTGCGCTTCAACCTGGTCGGCTACGGCTGCACCACCTGCATCGGCAACAGCGGCCCGCTGCCGGACGCCATCGGAAAAGCGATCAAGGACAATAATCTGGTCGCCGTCTCGGTTCTCAGCGGCAATCGAAATTTTGAAGGCCGCATCAATCCGCTGTGCCGCGCGAATTATCTGGCCTCGCCGCCGCTGGTGGTCGCCTACGCGCTGGCTGGACGAATGGACTTCGATATCGTCAACGAATCGCTGGGCGACGACAAATCCGGCAAGCCAGTTTATCTCCGTGATATCTGGCCGACGCCGGACGAAGTCGAACGGACCATGCGCTCCTCTGTGACCAGCGAAATGTTCCGCAAGGAATACGCCGACGTCTTCACCGGCGACGAACATTGGCGCGCGCTGCCCATTCCTGAAGGCGATTTGTACGCCTGGGACGAGAAATCCACTTACATCAAGCATCCGCCCTATTTTGAAAACATGCCGCTGAAGCCTACCGCGCTCGAGGATTTGCACGGATTGCGCGCGCTGGCCGTGCTGGGCGATAGCGTCACCACCGACCACATTTCGCCCGCCGGCTCGATTCCCCCGGACACGCCTGCCGGAAAATATTTGATTGCGCACCGAGTGCAGCCGAAGGATTTCAATTCCTATGGCGCGCGACGCGGCAATCATGAGGTGATGATGCGCGGCACGTTTGCCAACATCCGCCTGCGCAATCTGCTGGCTCCGGGCACCGAGGGCGGGTGGACGATTCACCAGCCCGGCGGCGAGAAAATGTCTATTTACGACGCCGCGATGAAATATCGCGACGAACATGTGCCGCTGATTATTTTCGCCGGAAAGGAATATGGCTCCGGCTCATCGCGCGACTGGGCCGCAAAGGGCACCATTCTTTTGGGCGTTCGAGCGGTGCTGGCAGAAAGTTTTGAACGCATCCATCGCAGCAACCTGGTGGGCATGGGCGTATTGCCGCTGGAATTTCTGCCGGGAGAAACACTGGCATCACTCGGACTGTCGGGCCTGGAGATTTTCGCAATCGAAGGACTAGCGGGAAATTTCGAACCGCGCAAGAAAATGAAAGTCACGGCGCGTGATGCGCTCGGCAAGGAAACTCGCTTCAACGCCCTCGCGCGGATTGATACGCCGTTCGAGGTTTTTTACTACCAGCACGGTGGAATTTTGCAGTACGTGCTGCGCCAAATGCTCTAGTCGACGCTCCAGCGCCTGCCGCCCGCGAGCAGGCTTAGGCGCGGTGGCCGCTCCAATGCGCGTCGGCGTGGTCTTTCAAGCGCATGCGCAGAAACACCGGCGCTGCCAGCGCGAAAACCACCGCAAACACCAGGAAAAATCCCAAGCACGCCTGCCAGAACTCCGCACCCTTGTGCCGCAAGAACATTAGCGCCAAATCCCCCAGGCCAAACGAAACAGCGAAAACCAAAATTGCCGAAATGGGCTTCGGACACAGTGCGGCCTGGCAATTCGTGCATACCACGCCCGAAAGTCCGGCAGGCGTCAAAAGAGATCTTGCGGGGATACGCTGGTTGCACTGCGGGCAGGTCATGGCGGATCTCCTCCCGTTGCAATGAATGGCTTCGGCCCGATGCTCAAGCCGGGCTGGCGCGCTGACGGGGCTAATCTACCACGAGTTGCACGGTAGTTGAATGCTGGAAGTTTCCACCCACGCCTTGGACCGTGATCTGGAAGGTCTGCGGGACCGGGCCGCTGCCACCGCCCCCGCCACTGCCCCCGCAAGCCGCGATCACGCCGAGCAGCACGATCACCGACAAGCACGCCAGAGCTATCCGTACGCGCGCACGAACCGATTTCTTCAGCGCGCAGAACAAAATAAAAATTGCGAGCATGGTCGCCAGAGCGAACGCGATTTGTCCGGGTTCGATTTTCGGCCGCGTTCGCGGACCGGTGAAACGTGCTCTGGGCAACGTCGCGGTCGCCGGCACGAAAATCACCAGCGCCACGCCGGTGCCCGCCGCGGAAGTGGTCGCCGGGTTCGGCGTGAAATTGCAAGTGACGCCCGCAAGCGGGCTGCTGCAGGAAAGTTGCACCACGCCGCCGGCGTTTCCCACGGCATTCAGATTCACCTGGTAACTGGCACTTCCGCCGGCGCTCACGGTGTCGCTCGACGGAACAGTTGAGCCAAAAGAGAAATCGCAGGACGCGCCGACGGAACTGAACGTCAGCGCATTCGTTGAGCCAAGCGATGGATCGGAAATCGTCACCGGCACTCCGCCGCCGCAGTTCAAAGCAGCGGCGGGCGCGGGCGCGGTCAGGTTGGTCGAATTAACATACCTAGTGGGCAGCGCGCTGCCGTTGAATTCGATCACGGATTGGGCCGTAAACCCGTCGCCGGTGGCCGCCAACTGAAACGAACCGGCACCCACAGCGGCCGCCGTCGGGCTTAGCTCCGTCAGCGCGTAGCTGGGCAGATTGGGCAGCAGCAAACTCCACAAGCCGCGCCCGTGCGTCCCCGCCACCAGCGTGCGCGAAGTATTGCGCAACCGCAGCGCCAGCACTTGCACATTCGGCAAACCGGTTTGCAGCACGCTCCAGCTCGTCGCGCCGCCGGCCGTGGCGTTCGCGCTGGCGTAAACCCCGGAATCCGTGGCGATGTAAATCGTGTTGTCCGTCGCGTCCGTGGGATCAATCACGATGTCGTTGACCGGAACGTCGGACAAGTTGCCGTCCACACGCAGCCACGATGCGCCGGAATTATTCGTAAAGAAAACGTGGCCCAGGCCGTCGCAGCCATTTACTCCAGGACAAGAAAACCCGGAATACGCCGCGAATGCCGCCTTGGGGTTGGCAGAATCCACCGCGAGGGCCGTCACACTGCGCCCCGGCTGATTGCTCTGATTCACCAGGTGAATATCCGTCGCGCCGCTCAGAGCCTGCGACGACTGCCAGATCCGCCCTTCGGACGTTCCCGCGTAAATCGTGTTCGAGCTGCTCGGTGCCACGGTAATTGTGGTGACGAAGTTCTCGCTATTGTTACTCGTCAGATCGGAAGTAATTGCGGACCAGCTCGTACCGCCGTTGCTAGTCTGGTACAAGCGATACGTCCCGAAATATAAGTTCTGGCTGGACTTTGAATCCAGAATGAGAGGAGGGATGAAATCCGCGTTGTCGGTGAAATTAATTCCGCTCGTGTCTATCGCCGGCCAGTTGATGCCGTCCATGCCGGGAACGCCATTCAGAATATTTTTCGTCAGCGTGTCGGGACCGCCCAGATAGCTGCACGCCGCATAAATTGTGCTCGGCGTTTGCGGATCAATCGCCGTGTAGCCGCCATCGTAAGGACAGGCCTCGGTACCGCTCGCCACCAGCGAGCCGCTGAATTCCTGCACGTCGTTCCCTTGCGTGCCGCCGTAAATAATTTGATCGGATGCGGGATGAATCGAAATCCCGGGATAGAATTGCGTCAGATTCAGCGATGTATTGGCATCGCCCGTCACCGTATTCAGGTCGGCCCAATGCTGATTGCCGGGCGCCGTCGCGGCGTTGAACGCATCCTGCGAAGCCCACACGCCGCCATCGCTGCCTGTAAACATCGCCAGCACTGCGCCGCCGGATCCCACCGCGAAATACAGCGCGTGAATATCCACGTGGATCGAGGTCTCGTTGCCGCTGCCGTCCATGCTCACATCGCCCCAGGAATTCCCGCCATCCAGCGAGCGATACAGCGACGAATTCCCGATTTTGATTCTGCCGGCGTGCGGCTGCGCAGAACCGCCGGCAAAAATGGTCTGGCCGGAAGTGCCGGGAACCACGGCGAGCTTCATATCGTAAAAACACTGCGGCGCGCAGAAATCCGGCAAATTCGAAACATTGGGAAAAATCGTCGAGAACGCCGCACCGCTTCCGTTCGGCTGAATTCCCGTGCCCGAGAGCACACCGAGCAGCGCATTCGAGTCAGTGCTGGCATCAGCAATCGCGACATACAGTATCGAAGTCTTCGGCGAGCTGCCCGGACCAATCGCCAGCGAAATGCTGCCGTACAACGACGGCGTAGACGCGCTGTCGAGGCCCGCCACTCGACTCCAGGTGATTCCGGCATCCGACGATACATAGACGCCGTTGCATAGCGCGCTCCCACACCCGGCTTGCGGATCGGTGTCGCCATTCGGGTCTCCCAGCGCTGCATAAACCGTTTGCCCCGAAGAATCGCCTGGATCAAATTTCACATCTGTCGCTGGATTGGATGGCGGATGGCCCGCGCTCGCGCCCGGCTGCACGCGGTTCCACGTATTTCCGCCATCCGCGGAACGCCACACGCCTGAAGGCAGTGCTCCGCCCGCGGAAAATTCCGTTCCCTGCACCGCGGCCAGCACCACGGGATTCGCCTGATGCGGCTGCACGGCCAGCGCTGCAATATAAGGACCGCTCGCGCCAGGTCCCTGCGAAGCGCTGCGCGTAAAAGTTGAATCCTGCGTCCAAGTCTGCCCGCCGTCGGAGGAGCGCAGCACTCCCGCGCCGTAAAGACTGTCGTGCGCATAGTTCGATTCGCCGGTGCCCACCAAAATCAGGGCGCTCTGCGCGTGGCCGTTGAACGTTTGGCATGGTTTGGGAACCAATGCCAGCGCGCCAGTGGAAAGCGATGGCTGGTTATCCGTGAGCGGCCGCCAGGTGACCGGGTTTCCGTTCAGTGCGTTGAAGCTAACCCACACGCCGCCGTCCGCGCCGCCCGCGTACACTGTGTTTCCGGTAGAGTCGCAGGGATCCACGGCGAGCGCGGTTACTCGCCCGGAAACATTTCCATAGAATGCGGTGTTCGCCGTGGGCTGAGGGCCAAGTGGGGTCCAGGAATGCAGCGCAGGCGAGATATCCGGTTTAAGAGTCAGAGCAGCGGCATGCTCAACGAAAGTGCCGTTCGTACTTACCATTTTCCGGTTCTGCGCGAACGCTTGCAGCAACAGGTTACTGGGAATGTGTCCGCTCGCGGAAGCGCGTTGCCGGAAAAACCATTCCGCGCGCTTGCGCACCGGTTCGACGGAACCCTGCTGCCGCAGGGTGCGCGACCGGTGCAACGAAATCTGCTGCGCCAGCAGCGGCGCCAATGCGCTGCACAACACCACAGCGCACACAGAGCCGCGAAAGCCGCGACGATGTTCCCGGCATGTTTTACTAAATTTTGAAAAAGCTCCGCCTGCCCCACCCGCCCTACCGACCCGGTCCGACAAGAATCACCACCCCGCAGCGCGCGCTATTGTAACCAAAAAATTCACACGCCGGGGGCTGTTTGCTGACTATTTAGAGAGGTGACATCCCGGGAAGCATGAGTTTGCGGTTATTCAGGAGGCGAATTCTCGACGCCTGTGAACGCTGGGAAGCATGGCGCGTTGGTTGAGCGCATCGCGTGGGCGCGCCGCAAGAGTTAGACGCGAGCCGCCCGTAGAATCAAAATGGCCCTCGGTGTTAATGTATGCGGCAGGAAGCTTACAGGCGTGGCGGGCTGCCAGAGTCGAGACCACGCGTTTTGTATATTCACCCTGCATTTCCAACGAGGAGTGCGATCATGAAGCGAAAACTGATTCTTTCGTTCTTGTTACTGACGGCATGCCTGCTGATCGTTCTGTCCGTACCGGTGTTGCCGCGCAGCCATTCCGCATCAGCACAATCCGCGGCTCCGGCTCCCAACGCCAACTTGGTGGATCTGAATTCGGCTAGCAAGGAACAGCTCGACGCTCTGCCCGGGATCGGCGCGGCGTACTCGCAGAAAATTATTGACGGCCGCCCGTATCACGCGAAGACTGACTTGCTGCGAAAGAAGATCGTCCCGAAAGCCACCTACGACAAGATCAAAGATCTGGTAATTGCGAAGCAACCGGCAACCAAGTAGCCGCGGCGGCGGCGCGGTGCCAGACACCATCCAGCTGAACTGAATCCATCGCGCGGCGACTATTGCGCTGCTCGCCGCGCCGCACGCTTCTCCAATCCATGAACTTCGCGTCGCTATCACCGCTAATCCCCACCGGCACCGAGCTAACCGCGATTCTGGTAGTCGTCAGTTTTTCCGCCGGCCTCAACGTCTACGCCACGGTGGGAATGCTCGGACTGCTGGCGCGCTTCAAGGTCCTGGCGCTGCCGCCCGCGCTGCACCTACTGCAGGATTGGAAAATTATCGCGATATGCGGAGTGCTTTTCCTGCTGGAATTCGTCGGGGACAAGATCCCAGTTTTCGATCTGCTGTGGAACGCGGCGCACACCTTCGTGCGGGTGCCGGTCGCGGCGTATCTGGCTTACGCCGCCACATCGCAATTACCCCAGTGGGAGCAAATCGCGGCCACTTTCGCGGGCGGATTGATCGCGCTGGCCGCGCACGGCGGCAAGACGGCGGCGCGCGCAGCCATCCTGCATTCGCCCGAGCCGTTTTCGAATTTTGCGTTGAGCTCGGCGGAAGACGCGCTGGTGATATTCCTGATGTGGATCGTCACGCGGCATCCCTACCTAGCCGGCGTGATTGTTTTGCTGGCGCTCTGCGTGATCGCGATCTTGATTCGCTTCGTGGTGCGTTCGCTGCGTACGCTTCTTAGCGACGCTGAAGCTTCGTTGTTCTCGAGCGGCTCCAGCAATTCGGCGCACTAAAGCGCGCCACACTGTCCCCTCCGCCCGATTCGTTTTTTAGCGTCGTAATCAAGAAATCTCCGACTATTGCGGTGTTTTCTTCTTTCCGAGCAAACCACCGAGCGCGCTCGTTGCTGCGCCGGCCGTCCCGCCTTGGCCGCCGGGTATGGCACCCTTGGCTGCGCCAACCGCCATTGATTTCGTATCGGGAATCACCTGCGGATTCGACGTGGTGCCCTGCACGGCGAACGCGATTCCGTTGCTCGAGCCGCCACCGCCTCCCCCGCCGCCGGTGAAAGCGCCAATTGCTCCGCCTAACTTGCCCCCGCCTGCACCTGCCGCGCCAGCCGCGCCGGTGAGTGCGCCCGCGGCGCCAGAAAGATTCGCCAGCAGTTTAAAATTGAGCTGCCCCGCCGCGCTTACGGTTCCATTTCCCGTAACTGTGCCCAGCGACGGCATCACCAGATTCAAACTATCAATTTTTGTTCCCGACGGATCGTTTCGCACGGTGGCGCTGAGCGTTTGAATATCCGTATCCGCGCCGCCCCCACCTGCACCACCGCCGCCGAGCCCGGGAATGGAACCCAGCGCCCCAAGCTTCGATTTCAAGCTGAATCCCGCCAACTTCGCATTCGCCAGATTGATCGGCCCGGAAATAACCAGCTTATCCGTAGGCCCGGTCACCGTCAGATTCGCGGTAAGCGATCCGCCTTGCAGCTTCGATCCAGCCGGCACCACGACTCCCACGGCCGGGAGAAATCCTTCCAGATCGGTCACGGGCATGGCCTGCGCGTTCAACCGCATATCCAACTTGGCCGGTTCCGATGCAGTGTTATACGCGCCGTTCAAACGAGCCAACGCATTGCCGATGTGAATGTCACCCTGATTCAAATTTCCCGATTGGCTCTTCAGCGCATACGTGGTGGCGTAATCCACATTCAGCGGAACGGAAGATGGCGCGCCTGCCGCGGAAAGTTTTAGCTTCGTCGCCTTCACCGTACCTTTGGAATTCAGCTGGTTACCGTCGGAATTGAGTTCGCTTTTGAAGTCCACCACGCCGCCAATTCCAGAGGACGCGTCTAGAAATCCAGTGCTGGCCAGATCGAGGTGCTGCACGTCCACCGTTGCCTGCAACGGGGTCAGCGACGCATCCGCCGCATTCATCGGCCCGGCCTTGCCTTCCACTTTCAGCGCGGAATTTCCCGGGCCGGTGGCCGTCAACTGGAAAGGAAATTGCGAAGTGTAGGAAAGATCGGAAGCTTCCAGGTCAACGTTCTGGTAGATGCTCGGTCTGGTACTGGAGCCTGCACCGCTCACGATAATTTTTCCGTTCTGGATGCTGAGCGTCCCCACACTCATGGCTTCGCCACCGGGTGCGCTGCCCTGGCTTGACGCCGCAGCCGGCGCGGGATTCTTGCCTGAGCTCTTCGATGCCCCCAAGCTTGAATAATTCCACGTTCCATTCGGACCATGGATCAGATTCACTTCCGGATCCTTCACCGTGAGCGAGCGCACCTCGAGTTTCTTCGAAAAAATCAGCGGCAGCAGCTCCACGCCCACGCTCAAAGACTTGGTCGTCAAGAACGGCGACTTACTGAACGCCGGATCGTCCGCGATAGACACATCTGTAACCGTTACGCCGCCCGAAAAGATCGAGAGGCTGATATCGCCGATCCCCACCGGGCGGCCTAGCGCCGTGGCCAGCTGCGTTTCCAGCGTAGGCTTGAATTGGTTGGCATTGATAAAGAGCGGCAGAGCCAGAACAATCAACAACAGCAGCACAACGATGCCGCCGATAATCATGAAGGGCTTTTTTTTCATGGCGAGCCTCCAAAAAAGAGCGTCCTGCAACGCGCCGGGGCCATGGGTTGGCTCGCGGCCGGCCACAGCGGGCGAGTGGAAGGAGGACATCATACTCCCCGTGCGCCGCATCCGACAATCGCGATGTTGATTGATGTTGATTGCGTGCGGCCTCCGCTTTGATGCAGCCGGAATAAGCGCGCAGCGCAAAGAATCGTCAGCCGCTTTTCCGCCGTTCGGCACGCTCTCGAGCGCTACGAATTCGTTAGGGTGCAGGACCAAACCATGCTATGTTTGGGCTGCGTTTGTTGCTCTTGTAACACCTTTAGATTCGATTGAAGGGGCTGCAAGTTCACACTTGCGGCCTCTTTCGCTTTACGGCTGGAGGCGGTCGAGAAGCAAACAAATAGCTTAAAAAGAAGGAAGTAAATCAGTGAGAGAACAAGGAACAGTAAAGTGGTTCAATGCCAGCAAGGGCTTCGGATTCATCCAGCGCCAGTCCGGCGAGGACGTTTTCGTCCACTTTTCGGCCATTCAGGCGGAAGGTTATAAGTCGCTGAACGAAGGGCAAGCGGTTGAGTTCGAAGTTACCCGTGGACCGAAGGGTCTGCAGGCAGCGAACGTCACTAGCCTCTAGTCGAAGAGGGGCGAGCCGGCTTTTGCCGGTTCGCCCTTTTTTTTCGCACGCGCAACATCGGTCTTAGGAGCCTCGTTGAAAGCACTTCCCGAAGGGCAGTACATCAAGCACTTCCAGTATGGTCTGGGCGTCATCACCGAATCCGATAACGACCGCACTTCGATTGACTTCGACCTGCACGGGATGAAGAAGTTTGTCACCAGCATTATGGTGGTCGAAATCGCCGAAGGCACGCCGCCGAAGCGCAAGCGCGCCAAGCGCGTTAAGAAAGTCGCGGTGGTGGCTGTAGCGGCCGCCGGAAAATGAGCAATAACACCGTCATCGTGCAGTTCGTGGGATTCGAGGCCAAGGCCCAGGGCCGTGAGTACACTTTCACCGTTCGCGAAACCGCGACTGAACCGCGCGAATTCACACTGACCATTCCGAATGAAGCGTTCAACACGCGCCGCGTCCGTTTTCAGGATGCGCCGGACATCTGCTCCCACCGCCTGCACTTGGAACTCGCCGCGACGGAAAATCATCCCGTCAAGACGCACTTCCACTTGACCGACGCGGAACTGGAAGCCTATCGCACCTCCCACATGCAGAAACCCCCGAAGTATCCCTACGCACCGAAGAAAGACGATCAAGAAGCTTAATTTTCACTGGATGTGGTAGAACTTCCCGCCTTCTCCGATTCACCCCCGGTTTTCTCCGTGTTCTCTGTGCTAAATCTTTAAGCCTTCCTGGGCCGGCCAGCGAAATTCTCGCGGCCGCGCGCTAGGCCACCTTCGTAACCACCCGCCGTGCGGCCAGCGAAATCATCAAGCGCGTCACGCCACTGAAGAAAATGCTGATCCCGACGAGCGTGCCCAGCACCCATTCCGTGCTCGAGGGCCACGTCGCCCAAATCATTCCGCCGAGTACGAGAGTCACGATGCCGTCCATCAGGAACCAGCCTGACCCGGCAGCTGGCCGGTGCTGAAAATAGAGTACGATTTCAAAAACTCCCTCGATCAGCAAATAAAACGCCAGCGCCAGCGTCAACGTAGCCAGCCCGCGCGCGGGATGATCCAGCAGGTAAATCGCCACGCACAGGTACAGAATCCCCAGCAGCACTTTCAGCAGCACGCTCCCGGTGCGCCGCGTGAACCACGCAAAGACGAAATGCGCCACCGCCGCGAAAATCAGCATCCAGGCCACGAAAATATTTACGGCCAGGCCAGCCTCCAGCGGCATGGCAATCGCCAGAATGCCGGCCACAATCATCACCACACTGATGAAAATGGACCAGCCCACGGCTTTCTTCGCAATGTCCGAAATTTGGGGATCGCTCATAGCCGTCCTCCCGCGCGTCGTAGCGCGTCGCTAAGCTTCGTCGCGCCCGGTGGCGCCACTCCGGCATCCTTATATCACTACTGGCTGGGGTTCGGTGATATTGCTGCTGCCCGCGAAATACGCGAACTCTCAGCGACGCGGTTAGGCGCGCCATATCCGCGTGATTCGCCGCAATGGCCCCCCCGGGCAATACATCTCATGATATGTTTGCGTCAATGCAGCGCACACTTTCGCATCCGCCGAGGCGCCCTTCTTGAGGCACTACAACCACGCCAACCGCTGTGAAAACGAAATCGTGGAAAACAATCCGTCGCAAATGCAGCCGCACGTGCCGGTCCTCGCAGAGTCGGTCGCCTTCGTTCGCTATTACGCGCTGCGCGTTCTGCTGATTTCCGCCGCGGTCCTCGCGCCTGTTTTCTGGCACCGCACCATAGCCGCCGGCGACCTGGGCAGTCATCTCTATAACGCGTGGCTCGCGCAGCTTATCCGCCACGGCTACGCGCCCGGGCTGTGGCTCGCGCCGCGCTGGAACAATGTGCTCTTCGACCTTCTGCTCAGCGGCCTCGGCCGTTTTGTCTCCCTGCACGCCGCGGAAAAAATCGCCGTGTCGCTCGCCGTGTTGATTTTCTTCTGGGGCGCATTCGCATTCATCTGCGCCGCCACTAGACGCGTGCCGTGGCTGCTCTGCCCGGTGATCGCCATGTTCAGTTACGGGTATTCCTTCCAGATGGGCTTTCTGAATTTTTATATTTCGCTGGGCCTGGCGTTTTTCGGCATCGCAATTTTCTGGCGGGGAAGCGGCTGGGAACGCCTGATCTCCAGCGCGCTCACGCCGCTGGCCATGCTGGCTCATCCGCTGGGGTTCGCCTGGCTGGTCGCGGGGGCCGCGTACGTCGCGACGGCCGAAGCGATTCCGCGTCGCTATCAACTGTCGCTGGTGGCTGCGGCGGGCTTGGTGCTCTTCGCCGCGCGCTATTATTTTTGGCACCACGATATCGTGCTGGCGCGCGACAGCCCCTTCTATTTTTTCAACGGCTCGGATCAGCTGCTGTTGTTCGGCCCCCGCTATGCGATCCCGGAATTCGCGCTGCTGGTTTTCATTTTCGCCGCGTTCGCCGCGGATTTTTTCAACCGTCCTTGGGGAAAGCTTCGCGGGCAAGACTTTGCGCAGCCGCTGCAGCTCTATGTCATCGTCATGCTAGCAGTAATCCTACTGCCCGACGGCATTCGCTTTCCTTATCAGCCGTCCGCGCTGGCCCTCTTGACCGAACGCCTCACTTCGGTTTCCGCGGTGCTGCTCTGCTGCTTGCTCGGGGTCCTGCGCCCGCGCAAGTGGCACTTGCTCGCCTGCGGCGCAGTCGCCGCGCTCTTTTTCACATTCTTGTACCAGGACATCGGCACTATCAATCGCATGGAAGTTCAGGTCGTACAACTCGTACGCACCGTGCCGGCGAATTCGCGCGTTCTCGCCACGCTCGAGCCGCCCTTCCCTGAATCGCGCATCCTGGTGCAACACATCGCCGACCGCGCCTGCATCGGCCACTGCTTCAGCTACGGAAATTACGAGCCGGCTTCAGCCCAATTCCGCGTGCGCGCGACGCCGCGCAATCACTACGCGATGTCCAGCTTCGATTCTACTGTGAACATGGAGGACGGCTCATACGAAATTCAGCCCGAAGATTTGCCGGCCTATCAGGTGTATCAATGCAGTGAGGACGGAAAACGATTGTGCATCCGGCCACTCGCAGCCGGCGAAATGAACGATGACCTGGGAATTCATCCGAACGACGAACAATAACTGCGCCTGCAGAAAATATCCGTCTCGCAAGCCGCATCGTGAAGACGTTGGCGGAATGCTACGGGAGCCCTGCAAGATGAGCGCGGAGCGCGAAGGCCTGTTCGCCGACGAACTGGCCTCCCAGGATGCGCACCTTGCAGCCAAGTGCTGAATTACTCGCGTCCAGAATCTTCACCTTAGTTCCGCATTCCACCAGCAATAGTTTTTCGCCGGCCACCAGAAGAGAAATCCCTAGATCGTCCTTGGCCGATTCGCAATCGCGCATCTCGCGAAGAATTTCCTCGGTGACCGGCAGCAGCACGTAATTGCCGCCGGCCTGGTCGCGAATCGTGGCCACCTCCCCCACCCATTCAGCACGCAGTTCCGTTGCGGATTGCCGCGCGTCACTTGCAGAAGAATCTTTCGCCACCGCGTCCGCCTGAATCCTCTCCACAGCAGCAATGAAACGGTAACCGCGCCGCGGCAGTGTCTCAATGTAACGCGGGTTCTTGTGCGAATCGCACAGTGCGCGCCGCAGTGTCTGAATCGCAGCGTTCACGCCGTGCTCGAAATCCACGAACGTGTCAGCAGGCCATAGACGGCTCTGCAATTCCTTTCGCGTGAGCAATTCGCCCGGCTGTTCCAGCAGCAGCGCGAGGATCTGAAAGGGGCGGCCTGCCAAACGAATTTTACGGCCGTGTTTGCGTAGTTCCCCGGTGCGCAGGTCAACTTGGTAGGCGTCGAAGCAAAGCCTACCTTCGGAAGGGAGTTCGTCGCGCATCGCAGAAGCTGGGGCGCCGCAGTGTACTGCGGGCGCGAACAGAACTCAAGACCGCGCGTCCCCAAATCGCATAAGCACTGTATTTTCATCCCGATACGGATTTACCTCCCTTGTACCAACAAACGACCTCCGTTGCATTGAACGAAATATCGTTTAGAGCGAAACTGCGCGTGCACTGAGGAACCAAATGAAAATTTTGAACTCAAAGATTGAAAGCAGGAAGGAGACGAAAATGCAAATGACGACAGTAGTGAAGATTTCGTTGTACACAGCGGCGCTGGGACTAGCGTGCTTGCTGCCGGTGACGGCGCGCGCGCAATCGGACGTGATGCCTGACTCTTTCCCGTTCTCCGCGGATGAAGCGAAAGCCGCACGGCCCGCTCTGGTCGCAGAAGTGGACGACGTAAACCAAACGCAGGACGATTTTCAGGGCAAAGTTACGCTGCCCTACAACGCGAAGTGCGCCGGCAAAAATTTGAAGGCCGGGCAGTATTTGGTCTCCGTGAAGTTGGAAGCGACTGGCCGCGTGGTCACCATCCACGGCAACGGCGCAGACATGAACATTCGCGTGCGGGAAGTGCCGACGCATCACCGGGCTAGCCAGAGCGCGTTGCTGGTGCGAAATTCCGGCCACGACCGCACGCTCGCAGCAGTGTCCGTCGAAGGGCTGAACGCAATGTTTTACCTGAGCACGAGTGCAAGCCAAGCCCTGACGGAACGGCTACCGATTTCGTAGTTGGTCCAGCCCTGACGCCCCGTTGGCGTGCGCGGCGCCGACGGGGCGTTGGCGTGTTTGGCGAACGCCCCGCACCTCGCCATTCTTCATCCCGCCGACAGACTTCACTAACGGAGTGGAATCCGGCTAGCGCTCATTGCAAACGCGTGTCTGTCTGAGCGTATAATGTGCGCGCAATCGGGATCTGGGAGGTGACCTCTGGAAAGACTCCTGGGTTGGGTTTGGCAAGATCTTCGCTACGCCGTTCGCAGCCTCCACAAGGACCGTCGCTTCACGCTGCTCGGGGTCCTGGCGCTTGCATTGGGCATCGGCTCGGCCACCATCATTTTCAGCGCAATTTATGGCGTCCTGATCAACACCTTTCCCTATCAGGACGCCCACCATCTCATCAATTTTGGGATTCACGGCCCGGCTGATGTCGGCGGGGTGGGTCGCAACTTCTACACGATTCCAGAATTTCTGGACTTCCGCGAACAGAATCACGTCTTCACCGACGTCAACGCCGGCTTCGGCGGATTCGCCGCCACAAAAATTCTCTACGCTACCGGCCATGGCACGACCGAGTTCAATGGCGGTTATCTGAGCGCGAATTCGTTTGAATTTTTCGGCGTGTCTCCGCTGCTGGGCCGCTTGCCGACGCCCGCAGACACCAATCCCGGCGCTGCTCCCGTCTTCACGATGAGTGAAAGGCTCTGGCGCGAGCAATTCAATCGCGATCCGGACATTCTCGGCAAGAGCTTCACGCTGAATGGCGTCCCTAGAACCCTCGTCGCCATCATGCCTCCGCGATTTCGCCCCGGCTGGAACGAAATCCTCATTCCGTTTCCTCTCGATAAAGGCCAAATCGCGAACGACCCGACTTTTGCTCACGAGTACGTGTGGCCGCTGGGGCATCTGAAACCCGGCATCAGTATGAAGGCTGCCGCAGCCGATCTCGACGTGGTGGCCCATAACCTCGCAAAAATCTATCCAACACAGTACCCAAAAGAATTCAGTGTGATTACCTGGACGCTCGCAGATGCGGCGCTAGGTCCATTCCGCGAGCTGTTATATCCCTTGATCGCGGCTGTGCTTTTGCTACTTCTGATCGCCTGCAGCAACGTCGCAAATCTCCTGCTATCGCGCGCGACGGTGCGAGACAAAGAGATTGCCATTCGCGCATCCCTCGGTGCCAGCCGCGGCCGCTTGATCAGGCAGTTCCTCGTAGAGAGCTCGGTTCTCGCGGCAGCCGGTTGCGCAGCCGGATGTTTGCTGGCTTACGTCGGCATCAAGTGGATGGTGCCCTTCATCCCCTACTACTATTTTCCGCAAGAAGCTGTGATTGAACTGAACCCAATGGTCCTTTTGTTTTCGCTCGCGGTGACGATCCTGACGACTGTCCTCTGCGGCGTCGCGCCCGCGATTCACGCCTTTCGCGGCGAACTGCAATCGCGGCTGATGGGCGCCAGCAAAGGCTCAGGCGGAGGCTTTCGCCACGGCAAGCTTCGGGCCGTGCTGGTCGTCTCAGAAGTAGCCCTCTCGATTGTGCTGCTCGTTGGAGCAGGGCTGATGGTGCGCACGTTTTTTAAGCTGAGGCATACCGATCTCGGTTTCAATCCTCAGCGACTCTTTATCGCCCAGGTTACTCTCCCCAAGGGCCGTTACGACAAGCCAGCCCAAAGAAAGCTGTTCTACCAACAGTTTCGGCAGCGCGTTTCGGCAGTTCCCGGCGTAATTGCCGCAGCAGAAAGCATCGGTCGTCCCCCGTACGGCGGAGCTAATTCCGAGATGAACATTCTCGGGAAAACTCATTCCGAAAAGTGGAATGTCATGCTGGACGCGTGCACTGAAGGCTTCCCGCAAGCGCTGGGCTTGCAGGTGTTGCGCGGCAGATTCTTTTCAGAGGCGGACGTACTAGCGGTGCGTCACGTCGCGGTAATCAATCGCGCGTTCGTCCGCAAATATTTCGCAAACGATGATCCCATCGGGCAACAACTCAAATTCGGGATGCTGGACACGGTCCCGGACGCTCCCCACGACGCCACCTTCGAAATTGTCGGCATCGTATCGGACGCTCGCAACGCCGGTCTGCAGGAACCTTCGATGCCGCAGGGATATATTCCCGATTCCGTCCTGGGATTTGTGAGCGGCACGATTGTCGCCAAAACCTCGATTGATCCCGACTCGTTGGTCGCTACCATTCACCAGCAACTCTGGGCGGTTGACCGCGATGCCGTCTTGTTTGATCCGGGCTCACTCGAAGCACTTTTGAACAAGGAAGAATTCTCATCTCCGCACTTTGAACTCATCGCTCTCGGGGCATTCGCTACCATCGGCCTGGTGCTCATCGTCATCGGAGTCTTCAGCGGGATGGCCTATTCGGTTTCGTTGCAGACGCACGAGATCGGCATTCGCATGGCGCTGGGCGCGCAGAAAGGCAACATCCTCACCATGATCCTGCGCAACGGATTAAACCTGATCGTGACCGGCATCGTCTTGGGAGTTCTCGCGAGCTTGGGGCTGACGCGCTTCATGGCCAGCCAGCTAACGGGCATCAAACCCACCGACCCGTGGACCTTCGTGACTGTCGCGCTGATCATCCTCGCAGTCGGCTTGGCTGCCTGCTTCTTTCCCGCACGCCGCGCCACTCGAGTTGATCCGCTCGTCGCGCTGCGTTACGAATGACCGAGCCGGAATTGCGAGCCGCGCTCCGCTGCGGTATCCTGCTACTCGCATAGCGTCATTAAAAACGGAAGAAACCGAGGAGCCACGATGCGGATTTCGCGAACTGGATTTTCCCGCGCCTACCCTATAGGATTGGTGGCCCTGCTAATGAGCGCTTCTCTTTTTGCAGCCTCGGGCATTTACGAATTCACGCTTCCATCGATTGACGGCAAGCCTCTGCCCCTGGCGAATTTCAAAGGCAAAGTGGTGCTGGTGGTAAACGTCGCCAGCCGGTGTGGCTTCACTCCGCAATACAGCGCGCTGGAATCCACGTACGAAAAATACAAAGACCAAGGCTTCGTGATCCTCGGCTTCCCGGCCAATAATTTCGGCAGCCAGGAACCCGGCACGAATCAGGAAATCAAAACTTTCTGCCAGACGAAATACAGCGTCACGTTTCCGATGTACGCGAAAGTTTCCGTAAAGGGCGACGACCAGACTCCGCTCTACGCCTATCTCACGACGAAGGCCAATCCCGCGCTGGCCGGCGACATCAAATGGAATTTCACGAAGTTTCTGGTGGACCGCAACGGAAACGTAGTCAAGCGCTTCGAGCCAGACGTCACGCCCGACTCGCCCGAAGTGATCGCCGCAATTCAGCAAGCGTTGAAGCAATAGAAAACGCAATCGATGGGACAGCTGTTTGCATAGAACGGCGGGGCTTCAGCCCCGCCGTTAGCTTCGAAGAGGGTGAGGGTTTAGCCCCTGAAGCCAGGCGTTTCGACGCCAAGCGTTACGGCAGCAATCCAAACACCGCGACACCATTTGGCGTACCCACGTAGACCTTCCCATTCGCAATCATCGGTGTAATAAATTTATTGTCCGAAAAATGATCCCGGTTATTCGCGGCCTGATTGCTGTTGTACAACTCCGTCCCCAGGTTCGTCGCGTCATAGGCGTGCAACACTCCCCCGCCGCCGTTGTTCTCCACCGCCCACACGATCCCGTTCGCAGTCCCGTTCGCAGAAATGCTCGGCGTCGTCCCCGGATATCCAAAGCTGGTAGCGCTGATCGAACCGGCGGGCGTGCTCAGTTTCGCGTTCGCAATCGAGAATGCCCGCAAGTGATCGCTCACCGCCCCGTAATACACCACATTATTGAAATAAGCCGGCATGGACCACACGCCGCCGCTCAGCCCATTCGAATCAATTTCCTGATAAATCGCGCTGTCGTTATTCGTATTGAATTTGCCCATCAAGTTGCGATTCGCCACGTAGATGTGGCCGTCCTTGCCGGCACCCACCGCCAGTTGCCACGTGTTGCCCTGCGCATCCTTCAAATCGGGCAACAGCATTTCTCCGCCGGAGCCCAGGTCTTCGTCCGCGTTCGATTCCGAGTCGGTGTTGAACATCGTGAAATAGTCCGCGACGCTCAGGCTGTTGCCCGCCGTCGAAATCTTGATGAACGCATTGCCGTAGTCGCCGTGTTCGGGGAATCCGCTGCTGTCGAGGGTGTCGTCAAACGTTCCATTGGCGTCGAGAAAATAGATGTTGCCCGAAGAATCCGCCGCGGGCCCGTCGCCCGCCATCCAGATCGCACCCTCGCTGCCGTTGGGCGTCACGTTCAACACGCTCGATCGCGCGAGCGTCGTTTCGTTGTAGCCCATCATCCATCCCTGATATGGTCCATCGTCGCAATGCGAAGCCCAGGTGGTGTAAATCACGCCATTCAGCAGCAGCAGCGCAGCGCGTTCTTTATATTGCTTGGGATCAAACGTGGTTGTACCGCTCGTCTTCGGAAATGTAGCTTGAATGCTGACCGGGCTGCCGCTGGTTTCTGCGCCGCTCGTGACGTCCAGCGCGTGCAGGCGCTGATGATAATTTCCGCCGTTGTCCAGCGACATTGCTACCAGAAAAATCTCGCCGTGCGTACCGGCGCTCAGATCAATCACCGGCGTCGAAGTAATTCCGATAATCGGGGAAACCTGTCCGCACCCACGATTGTCGCTCGCCGTCTCATTCGCGCCCAGCAGCGAGACGTGCCACAACTGCGCGAAAGTATCCGCATCGAACGCATACACGGAATCATTCTCGGTGACTACGTACACGACGTTGTGCACACCGCCCGCGACTGTGACGTTCGACACGTATAACGGCTCTGCATCTACCCCCGCATCTACCGACAAATTCCCTACCATCCCGAAGCTCGCGGATTTCACATTGGCTGTCGTCAGCGTGCTCTCGCTCAGGTTCTGGCCCGTGCGCGCTACGTCATTGTGATACGTCAGCACATTCACCGTGCTCGTCGGAACGGCATTCACGGTCAGCGTCACTGTCTGGCTGGTCGCGGTGTTCACCACGTTGGTTACCGTCACATAAATCTGCGCCCCGCTTTGCCCCAACGTGGTTTGCGAAATCGTGTACGTATTGGAATTCGTGCCCACTGCGTCGCCGTTCATGAACCATTGATAGGTTAGCGGCGCCGTGCCCGTCGCCGTCACTGTAAACGTCGCGGATTGTCCGGCAGTCACGGTTGCGTTCGTGGGCTGCTGCGAAATCGCCGGAGCGGTCGGCGGCGGCGGATTCACGGTCAGAGTCACGCTGTCACTGGTTGCGCTTCCCGTCGTGTTGCTCACTTTCACGTGAATCTGCGCGCCGGTCTGCCCGGTCGAAGTCTGTGCAATCGAAAAGGTACTGGAATTCGTTCCGGTCGCCGTGCCATTCATGAACCACTGATAAGTCAAAGGCGCAGTGCCCGTTGCGATCACCGAAAATGACGTGGCCTGCCCCGCCGTCACGCTCACGCTCACGGGCTGCTGCGTAATTGTCGGAGCAGTCGCCGCCGCAGTCACGGTCAACGTCGCCGTCGCGCTCGTCGCCGACCCGCTCGCATTTGTCACCAGCACATAAATCTGCGCGCCCGTCTGTCCAGAAGTCGTCTGCCCAATCGAAAACGTGTTCGAATTGGTTCCCGCGGCCGCCCCATTCATGTACCACTGATAACTCATTGGCGCGTCGCCGGTCGCGATCACCGAAAATGTCGCTGCTTGTCCGGCCGTCACGGTTACGCTCACCGGCTGCTGCATGATCGTCGGAGCCGCGTTGGCAGGATTGGTCTTGGTACCGCCGGGAGGAGTGCCGGCGTAGCCACAGGCAAACAGGGAAATGCACATCCCCGTCAGCAGCGCGCACAGCAGTAATTTTCTGGGATTTCTCAAGCAGCAGGCCTCGCCGAAAACCGCTTTATCTAATGCTACGCGCAAAACCCGGCGCAAACACCTGACCTACAGTCCAGCTTCGGAACAGTGCCCAATCTGGACCAGTCACTTTCGACTATTCAGTCGGGGGTTGATTTGGCGCGTATTCTGATTCACTTTTTCGCTAATGCACGCCGAGCCCGTGGTCAACCATCCTGTTTTCATTAAGTTATGCGAGCGAAAGTATGCATCGAAACCGGAGGTACGGCAATCCGTGCTTCGCTGTATAAACGGACCCAGCGAATCGGGCAGCCGTTGCTGTTGGCGTCACGGCGCTTCCGCGGTAGAAGGTCCAGGTCGCGCAGTAGCACGCGCAGCAGCCCTGTGCGCACGCCCATAAATCCACATTCCCAAACGGTAGACCAGCAAAATCCCGACGATCACCCCATACAGCAGCGGTTTGCGCACGTCCGATTTCACCAGCCAACAATAATGAATCACGCCCAGAATCGCGCTCAAGTAGATCGCGCGATGAACCATTCGCCAGCGCTTTCCTCCCAGGCGCCGGATCATCTCGGCCGTCGAAGTCGCCGCCAGCGGAATCATCAGCACGAACGCCGCAAATCCCACCGTAATGAAACGGCGCTTCTGCACGTCCTGCCACATCTCTGACCAGGCGAAAAATTTGTCGAGGCCGATCCACGTCCCAAAATGCAAGCAGCCATAAAAAAAAGCAAACAGCCCCAGCATCCGGCGAAAGCGAATCAATTGCGGCTGCCGCAAAATTTCCCGCAGCGGCGTAATCGCCAGTGTGATGACCAGATAGCGAATCGTCCAATCGCCCGTCGCATGCGTAATGAATTCGATGGGGTTCGCGCCGAAATCCATGCTGTCTGGAAATCCCGCCAGCCCATTGTGAAACGCACGCCACAGCAATTGCCCGAACGGGATCAAGCACGCCAGGAACACTACGATCTTGGTCCATTTACTTGTGAGGATGGAATTCACGCGGGATTCACGCTCAATAATATTTCTTCAAGTCCATGCCGGCGTACATGCCGGCGACCTGATCGGCGTATCCGTTGAACATCAGCGTGGGCCGCCGCCGGAATTCACCCAGGCGGCGTTCCGTCGCTTGCGACCAGCGCGGATGATCCACGCCGGGATTCACATTCGAATAAAAACCATATTCGCGCGCGTTCGTGATGTTCCACGTTGTCGCCGGTTGATCTTGTAGGAAGCGAATTCGCACCAGCGATTTGATGCTCTTGAATCCGTATTTCCAGGGAATCACCAGCCGTACCGGAGCGCCATCTTGATTCGGCAGCGTCGCGTCGTACATCCCCACAGTCAGCAGCGTCAGCGGATTCATCGCCTCATCCAGCCGCAATCCCTCCACGTACGGCAACTCGATTCCCGCGGAGCCGCCTTCGGGCATTTGCTTCGGACTGTAATAGCTCTCAAACGCCACAAATTTCGCCTTGGCCGTCGGCTTCGCCAATTTCAGCAGCGTGCTCAGCGAATAACCAATCCACGGCACCACGATGGACCAGCCTTCCACGCACCGGTGGCGGTAAATCCGTTCCTCCAACGGCGCCAGCTTCATGATTTCGTCCATCGTGAAGGTGCGCTTATTTTTTACCTCGCCTTCGACGGAGACGCTCCACGGCGTAGTCACGAAATTCCTGGAGTTCGCGGCGGGATCGCTCTTGCCGGTGCCGAATTCATAAAAATTATTGTAGTGCGTCACCTCTTCCAGCGAAGTTTCTTTCTCCGCGGTGCTGTCCGGCCATTTCGTCACGCCCGCCAGCTTCACTGGCAAGGAACCGGTCGCCGGCCCTTCCAGCAACCGCGTCAATTTCTTGTAGCCAGCCACCGCGCCATACGCCGCAGCCAACCCAAGAAGAAAATTGCGTCGCCCCATGTACAGGCTCTTCGGCGTCACATCCTTATACGTAAGTTCGGGTGTTTTCTTGATGAGCACGGCGATCCCGCCTTCGCACCTATCTATAAATTTGGTCTATATATATGGTACGCGTTGCACAGGATTTTAGATGTGGGAAATAGTTGAGAGGCTACGCTGCATCGTCAGCGCTTGCCGGCAGTGTGTCCGCCATCAACGGGGAAATTCTGTTGGCGTAGAAGCGTAACGAATGCCGCCGCGGCTCGTGGCAGAGTGCGATCGCGCCGGTACACCAGCCCGAGTTCTCTGGTGAGCTGCACGTCCGTGATGGGAACCAGTTTCGCCTCGCCAGAGCGCACTTCGTCCTTGGCAAAACTTTCGCTGATGATCGAAACTCCCAGCCCCGCCGCCACGAATCGCTTGATCATTCCCACGCTCGCCAGTTCCATGGTGACCCGCAATTTCGCGCGATGCGGCCGGAAAAGTTTGTCGAATAATTGCCGGGTGTAGCCGGTCTTCGGCAGGATCTGCGGCTGGTCCGCAATTTCGCTGAGCGTGACGCCCTTCGCGCGCGACAGCGGATTGCTCGCGCTAACCATCAGCATCAGCCGATCGCGGAAAATCGAGTGGATTTTCAAGCTGGGCGACTTCACCGGCAGCGTGACGATCCCCACGTCCACGGTGCCATCTTCGATTTTCTCAATCACCTTGCGGCTGAAATTTCGGTAGATGCTGATCTGCACCGCGGGATATTGCCGGTGGTAAGCGGCGAACAAATCCGGCAGCACGTACAGGCACGTCGCTTCGTTCGCGCCAATATTGAGTGTGCCGCGCGGCGAACTGGAAAGATCAGACACCGCGCGCAGCGATTCCTCCTTCAAATTCAGCAAGCGGTTCGCGTAACCGATCAGCGCTTCTCCGGCCGCCGTCAATTTCACGGTCTTGCCGACGCGATCGAAGAGTTTTTGCCCGTACTCCTGCTCCAACTGGCGGATCTGCGCGCTTACCGCCGGCTGCGAACGAAACAGTTTCTGTCCCGCGCGCGAAAAGCTTCCCAGCTTCGAAATCTCTAGAAAAGTAGTTAGGTGATCGAAATCCATAATTTGGGTGGCAAGATTATAGCAAACCAGACCCGCGCTTCGTATTTCAAACGGTCAGTCGGGCCTGGAGGTCGCCGGCACCGCCGCCAGCTGCGCGCGAATCGTCGTGAAATGCCGCGCTGGGAGCGGCTCGCGCGCCACACCCACGAATATCGGATTCGAAAGAATCCACGGCATGTCCGCCCGTAACAGAGGGTGCGCCAGCAGGAAAACTTCCACGCGATAGACTCCCGCGTCGGCGTTTTGCAACTCCAAATGATCGCCCGCAACTTCGCGCACCACCGCGCCATCCTTCTTCAATACCATTCGCACCGCTCGTTTCCCCGCCGAAATCTCCACGTGCAAACTCGAAGAAACCGGCGCGTCACTTCCGCTGAGAAAATCCCGCCCCCCGTCATGCGCCGAAAACTCAAAACGCTCCGGCTCGCCCGCTCCTCGTACGCAATTGAAAAAATCTCCGTCGCGCACCGCCGCTTCCGGATCAGACTCATAACGCCGCGAAATCCCCATCCCCACAAACGAAAACGTGTCCGCATACGACGGCACCTTGATCGAAAGCCATGAACCCACACGAAAACCGCCATGCGCGTCCGATGCCTCGAACCCCCAAATCTTTTCCCGTTGCAGAAAGTCATCCCAATGCGTCAGCGATTCGGCGGGCACCGCGATGCTCCTCAAAAAATAATAGTGCGAAAAAGGATAGTACATCGCCAGCTGCAGCCGCTCGAGCCACGACGCGCCACGCAAACAAGTAAACAGATTCAGCACCTCAATCCCGCCCGGCCGCAAATCGCTAGCCCAATAATGCCAGCCATAGTCCGGATCATCCGGATAAGCCAGCACCGGAAAACCTCCCCAGCCTCGCGCGTCATCCATTGCTTCCGGCGGAAAAGACGATAAACGGAATGCCGGCGCCTGCTGCGCGCCGAAAAAAGTCAGGTGGCCATCTGGCAGACTCGCTTCTGAGCCGCCCACGATCTTCACGCCATCAATGATTTTGCGAAAACTGGATGATGCCAAGTTCGGCCTGCCGTGATCGGTCAGCAGCACCAAGCTCACACCTGTCGCGCGTGCCTGCGCCGCGATTTCTTCCGGTGACTGCAGCCCGTCCGACATCGTCGAATGCACGTGATAAACGCCCCAAAGATAATTAGCCGACCGCTGCGGCGCATACGACGCGAAACGCCATCCTGTCGCGACATACACGCTCAGCGCGACCAAAGCGACCACCCCCAACCACAATTTGACTTTCTTCATGCGCCGTTTCTCCAGGTCGCCGCACCTCGCCGCCGCTAGCATAACCTCCAGCCGCGTTTTTCATCGCCTATTTCCGACAGCGGCCTAGGAAAAGCCACCGGCTCGGCTGCCGCGCTTGCCCGCAATGTGGAGTTTTCCGCCCCACGGTGCTACCTTGTTCGTTCTCGGTTCCCCGCGCAATAATCCTCGACGAGGTGAATGAAAATGACCTGGGGCCAGCGTCGCGCCATCACCATCATTGTCCTAGCGGTCTTTCTCGTCATTCTGTGTATTGTCGCGATGAAACCCAGCCGTACCTTGCGTTTGCCTTCGAACGCAGTCCTGGTAATTGACGCAGCCGGCCAGATTGAAGAGCAGCGCGCTCCCGATATTTTCAGCGCCTTCAACGGCTTCACGGTTCCGGTGCTGCACGATTATGTGGACGCGATTGACGCCGCCGCCAAAGATTCGCACATCAGCGGCCTCGTCGTGCGCGTCGCGCCGCTGGAAACCGGCTGGGGCAAGCTCGAGGAAATTCGCAGCCACCTGCTCGCTTTTCGCAAAAGCGGCAAGCCCAGCATCTGCTATCTCGGTTACGACGGAATCGGCAACCCTGAATATTATCTGGCCAGCGCCTGCCAGCAAATCTGGCTCGTTCCCACAGCGCCCGTGAGCATTCGCGGCATGATGGCCGAAGCTGTTTTCTTTCGCGGCACGCTCGATAAATTAAAAGTCGTCCCGGAGTTCTATCACATCGCCGAATTCAAAACCGCCGGCAATACTTTCACCGAAAAACAATTCACGCCCGCGCATAAGGAAGAAGTCGAAGGCCTGCTGCGCAGCATTTACGACCAATATCTGAACGACGCCTCCAAAGGCCGCGGCATGGATCGCGCGCAGTTCGAAGCCCTGGTAAACCGCGGCCCGTTTTCTTCCAGCGACGCGGTCGCCAATAAGATCGTCGATCGCCTCGGCTATTGGGATCAGCTGCAGGATTATTTCAAGGATCACGCCCACGGATGGGATCCCATCTCGCTGAATCGCTATCGCTCCTCGATCTCGAACGATGGCACCACCAGGATTGCCGTCGTTCACGCCAGCGGCCTGATCGTTTCCGGAGATTCCGGCAACACGCCCGGAGGCGGTTCGGTGATGGGCGGCGATTCCGTCGCCGCTGATATTCGCGCCGCGCGCAAGGATTACAGCATCAAGGCCATCGTGCTGCGCGTGGATTCCGGCGGCGGCTCAGTGGTGGGCAGCGAAGTGATTCGCCGCGAAGTGGAGCTCGCCAATCAGGTGAAGCCCGTGGTGGTCTCCATGTCGGACGTCGCGGCCTCCGGCGGTTACTGGATCGCCGCGCCCGCCCGCAAAATCGTGGCTGATCGCGACACCATCACCGGATCCATCGGCGTGCTGATCGGCAAATTCAATGTTTCCGGCCTATACAAGTTGCTGGGCATCAGCACGGATTACGTTGCCACCAGCGACAACGCCACGATGTTTTCGGCGCAGCAAAATTTCTCGCCGGCGCAGCGCGCTTACATCCAGAAATCGCTCAACGATACCTATGCCGACTTCACCAAGGGCGTCGCACTGGGCCGCAAGATGACCGTCGAAGCCGTGGACAAAATCGGCAAGGGCCGCGTCTGGTCTGGCGCGCAGGCCAAGGAACTCGGCTTGGTGGATGAACTCGGCGGGCTCGACCGCGCCATCGAAGTCGCCAAGCAGCTCTCGAATATTCCCGCAGGTGAAGGCGTGCACATCGTCCGCTATCCCGAAGAAAAAACATTTTTCCAGCAATTTCTCGAACGTGAAAAAGATAACAACATGAGCGAATCGCAATCGCTCGAATCCATGCTCGACACATCGTCAGCCGGATGGAGCCGGTGCAAGCCCGCATGCCGTACGAGCTGCATATCCGATAACAAATCGTTTCAATCGCTGTTGAATGTCACAGGCGGTAGGTCTTACACTCACGCCCGCAACCTTCCGGGCTGAAAGTGCGGCACGGTTTCGCTATACTGTGGACCGAGGCGCGGTACCCAAGTGGTAAGGGAGAGGTCTGCAAAACCTTTATACGTGGGTTCGATTCCCACCCGCGCCTCCATCAAATCCTCAACAAAATGGCACTTTCCTATTGACATCCACAGAAATTGTACGGATATTGTACGGAGATGGCAAAAATCAAGAACGAGGATTTGATCTGGGTCCGCCCGGACATTAAGTTTGACGGCGATTACGTACTCGGTTCGAAGCATCCTGCGCTAGAAAAATCTCCGGCTAAACGCCGCGAGGGTAAGCGCTCGAGGGTTCGATCTCCCCAGGATGATTACACCGTGGCCCAGCTTGCCGCGGAGTGGGGCTTCTCGACGGACAAGATCCGCGAGCTATTCCGGAATGAGCCCGGTGTCGTGAAGTTGCGAGATGAGAACGCCGCGAAGAAGCGCAAACGCAGCTACGTTACCTTCCGCATTCCGCCCGATGTCGCACAGAGAGTGAAACGTAGGCTCTCCTGATGCTTGCCATCTACCGCAGACATAACCCCAAGAGGTGTTCTTCGACTGACTCTCAAAACTGTTCCAACAAACGACATCCCTGTCCGATCTGGGTCCGTGGTTCGCGAACTGACGGCTCATACGTGCGCGTACCCCTGAAAAGCCGTGACTGGACGAAGGCCCTGGAAGTCATGCGGGAGATGGAAGTCACCGGCGAACGGCCGACTCAAGTGGCGGCTCCGCAAGAGAGGATCACGATCGAGAAATGGCGCGATCAGTTCGTGAAGAACGCCAGAACGGAGAATATCAGCTCGGAAACGATTAGAAAATATGAAGCCTTGTATCGGCAACTCATAGCGTATGCCCAGAACAAGGGTATCCGCTTCCCGAACGAACTGGACCTCGAGTCCTTGCAGGAGTTCCGGAATACATGGAAGGACAAGCCGCTGTCGAAATCGAAGAAACAAGAACGCCTCCGCGGCATTTTCAAGTTCGCGCTCGCGCGTAAATGGGTCGCGGAAAGCCCAGCCTCGCACCTAGGCAAAATCAAGGTGGAACGCACACAACAGCTTCCGTTCACTGCGGATGAAATGAAGGAAATTCTAAAGAAAGCTAAAGCGGCTGGCCCGGTCGTTTACGCATTCATCCTTACAATGCGGTATTCGGGATTGCGGATTTCTGATGTCTGCGTGTTGCGAGTGGATAGTCTGCAAGGCAGCCACTTGGTTTTACGCACCGAGAAGACGGGTACGCCTGTAAAAGTACTGCTTCCCGCGTTGGTCGCCAACAGCCTCAGAGGATTGCGGAAAGCAAATCCGACATACTTCTTTTGGAGTGGCCGGTCCAAGCTGTCATCGGTGACGGACTTGTGGAGAAGTCATCGCATCAAGCCGATTTTCGACGCGGCGGAAATCAAGAATGCGCACCCGCATCGTTTCAGGCACACATTTGCAGTGGAATTGTTGAAGAAAGGTGTTCCCGCGGGCACGGTTGCAATACTGCTTGGGAACACGGAGCAAATTGTCGTTAAACATTACTCAGCGTGGATCGAAGCTAGACAGAAGGCGCTTGACGAAGCAGTTGAGAAAGCGAACCGCGGGCATTGATCTGCGTTGCATCGCGCGGATTATACGACGACGGCCGCGGGAATCAAATCTGCGGCCGGTCAACGCGACCGATTGCGCCTCGCGAACGAAAGTGCCACACTGGCGGCAAGGGGGTCATTATGACCAACGAACAAATCAAGGCACTAGCAGCCGTGCGGGCTGCCTTTGTTGCGGCAGAAACAACCGGCCTTACGGAAGCAGAGATATGGAAAGCGGCTGTAACCGGGCTAGTTCATCCTGAAGTGAAAAGCGGACGGCCACCCGGTAACTACAATCCGATCGCAGACGGCCTCGACAAACCGAAAAACAAAGCACAACACGGGTAATGATTGACGAGGCTTACCGGAGGAGAAAATGTCAACTGAATCCAGAGTCACCACTCCAAAGAAAGGTGAGCATGTGAGAGATGCTCAGCACGAAGGCGTTTTCGAAGTTGTTTTTGTCAATGCGCTCATGCAGACGGCGAATATCAGATTGCTAGATGGAACCGGGCATGTTGTTCCAAACGTGCCGTGGACTGCGCTGAAGGGTGCGGGCAAGGAGTGAACCGTTCGTGTCGTGTCTTATTCATTTGACGAGTGTGGCGCTTTGCTTTAGAGATTTCCGTTGAACGGATAAGGCGGGCACGACGGGATAGGCACCATGTCCATCATTGATGTCGAGGAGAAGTAATCGTGAGACTAGCGCCCGACGGACCCGACAGGTCACCGTGGGCGATTTGTTTTGTCGTGCTGCCTATGGTTCTTTGTTTCTTAATGGTCTGGGACGAGTTCAAAGCACGACGCTACCGAAAATTTCCGTGGACGAGGCCACCGACGTTATTGTCCACCGTCGCCGAATGGAGGCGCCTGCGCAAGAGCGGGCCGCTGAGACAATAGCTGGATCGGCGGGTTGGCAATGTCGCGCAGGCGGTCAACCCTGCGATTTGCAAATTCCGGCGATCACTTCCCAGCCTCTATCACGCCATCGGTGCATCTCAGTAGCGCCCACGAATACCTTAACCGGATTGGCACAGACCTTTAGCAGTGAGTTGCAAACCAAATAAGCCTGACCTGCTTTTGCGATTTCTTCTTCAAGCATCCCGTCGCAATTCGGGCATCGAATTTCACCTCGCGTGAACTCGCCATTGGTGCAGTCGCCCACAAACAATGCACCGTTGTGTTGGGTTCTTGTGATCATTCCGTTCTCCGTTTAGGCTGAGTCTCTTAGACGATAGGACTGGGATCGACGATTGAGAGGCTTCATCAAGGCGTCACACGCAATATGACAATCCGTGCTGTATGACCGAGGGCATATTCTATCGTGCGCGTGGCTGAACGTTTCTCATCCGCCTCTGCAATCGCATCGTCAGCATCCGTCTTGGTGCGAAGACGTGGCGCGAGAAAACCGTAAAGTTCCATCTTGTTCCATTCAAATTCGTCGGGAGTTCCGCGCAGATAAAGCGAGACTCGATACTTAGGCTCGCCTTCCATCAGTAGGCGGACCGGTGCAGATCCTGCCGGTCATTCTTGGCCATATTGGACTCCTACGAGAAGAGTGATCATGCAGCCTTGTTGTTCCGTAAAGGCTCCTCGTCGAAGCGCGAGAAAGCATAAAAGCGGACGTCACAATTGAAACAGCGGTAAGGGTGTACACCAATGGCTCTAAGAAGGAAGCGTTCAACAGCACCGTGCCGATGCGAACGAGACGTATCGACGCTTCTGCAATTAGGACACAGCCGCTTGGGAGGATCGTGCATTTTTAATTCGACCAATCCTTCTTGCATTGCGTGGGCCGTAGAGGTTCCTTCACGAAGCAAGAATCGCAGATTCTGGTTTCATTCTTCAGCGTCAAATCAACCGTTCGACTCGAATCAATGTCAGTCCCGCACTTTTCACAAAAGTTGGCACGCGTTTCGCTCATCTCGACCTTCAGAGTGCGCGCGGTGCTTGAGTTCAGCGACTCAGCGTTACTCTTACTTTTTTTCAACAACTTCAAAACGGATACCGCGTTTCCCATTGCCACTCGCTCCTCCCACGGGATACTGCCGTTAAGCGCGGCATCGCATCCATTGATTGCGTTTTCCGCAGCTTTTACGTAAGCCTGAAGTTTTTCTCGTTCGGAGACAGAAATGGTAGCCTGGTATAGCTTCCCCCGATGTTTCTCTTCCATACTAGCTCCCGCGGCGTCGCGGCTTCGTTCCAGGAGTACGAGGGATGAGCAACGCCGTCTGATTTCGCAAGGAGCCGTACGATGGTAGGGAGTTGCGGCAGGATGCCAGTGAGACACTTCGACGCTACTCGCTTTCGGGCTGGATAGCTATCAAAGAATGTTCAATACGGAACAGCTTTGAGGCCGGCGTTGTCGAATTCTGTGTGAATGAAAAAGAAAGAACTCACGCCCAAACAGCAAACATCGGTCGCCTGTCCTACGTGTGGCGTGTCTGCCGGGGAGCGTTGTGTGCTGCATTCAGGCGGCCTGCGCTCGGAGCCACACGTGGATCGGAAACTTGTCGCGATCGAGGCCATTGAAAAGACGTAATTCGTCGGGAAGCTGCTACGCTTCGCTCAGCGAGCGGAATCGAGACAGTCGGCAAGCGCCCGTTTATCTTTTGCCTGCTCCACTTCGCGGGCGGCGCATTGCGCGTCTTCATATGAAGGATTGCTAGCAGAAAGAATAACCGAGGCATTCCGGTCGTGTTGGTCGGCTTCGAGTCTCAGTCGTTGTCCCTTCATTTAATCCTCTGTAGACGCCTGCATTCTATCACCACCCGCCGGACCCCGCTCATCGGACTCAAGATTTGGTGCTGTCACGTGCGTAGCGCATGATTTCCGCCGAAGGCTGCGCGAGTTCGAGCACCGAATAACGTTTATTTGCGGTATATTCTGACCCCGGCTGAAGAGATGCGAAAATGCGAGACGAAGCGTGGATTAAAACACTTGAAGACGGCAGAAAGGTGAAATTCATCTACTTAGGACTGCCGGACGACGGGGCTTTTATCACAGCTCAGCTTGCAGGTAATGAGGTCGTCTATTCGGTCGTGTTGTCCAAAGCGCGAAACCCGTTGACTCGTGAAGATGTTGAAAGCCATTTCGACGGCGAGCTTTCGAAGAAGTGATGCCACTCTTTTTTGGGAACGCTCTAATTGATCCAATGCGTGGTGGTCGCGTGTGTTGGCCACGAAAGGTTCACGAATCTATTTTCTTCAGAATCCCAAATGTGGTCTATTGCTTGCGTTCGCATACATCATTTCGAGTATTGCACTGTTTGCCGGACATGGCAGTATGGCGGCATGGCAAACAACAAAATCAAAGCACACTCCCCCAACGTCTTGGACTATCCAAGCAATATGTCCATGTGGGAAAGAGAAAGCCTTGCGGCAGAAGCCAAACTTGCTGCTGAAAGAAAATCAAAGAAAAAGCCTTCCACGAAAAATCTCAATTTCATGGCAAAGTCCATCTTTCCGGAATAACGTCCCCGCAGCCCCACGAGCTTGCCCTGCCCTTGTGTTGCGCTAATCCGATTGTAATTTGTAAGCACTCGCTAAACTAACGTGACGTAACTAATCCAAGCGCGGATTTTAAAAGATATGACCCGTATGAATTCGGGTCTGCTACGGTTTCGGCCTGCCGCACAGAGGGACTGTGACACCCAAAGCCAAGACCCACTATGAGCAGGTTCCGTTGAAGATCGTCAAGCAGATCCTAAGAGAATACCGGAAGCGAAGATCATTGAAGCGCCTTCACTCCGCGTGACAGTGTCGCCGCGCGCGGCGGATGATTTCGCCCGGATGATTCGAATGGTCATCGGCGAAAAATTGAAGGCTCTGCGTGAACAGAAAAATTTGTCCCAAGGCGATATCGAGAAGCGCACCGGGCTTCTGCGCTGTTACATTTCGCGCGTGGAGAACGGGCACACTGTTCCGTCCGTGGAAACGCTCGGCGCTCGATGTGCCGATGAACCGGCTTTTCACGGACGAGGATCACGTAAAGAAGCCGAACATGCCGGCGGAAGTCACTCAGAGTCGTACGGTCCGCTCGAAACAGATGCAGGCTAGAGAATCCCGACGAGAAATCCAACCATGCGCCTTCTCAGATGATCTTTCTGTTCTTCAATCTTCCGTTGCACGGCATAATTCGGGTTTGGGAATGACTGCAACTTGTCCCACTCCAACTTCAACTTGGACGCTTGCTCGGCTGCGGCCACCAAATACGCACCCGGATTATCCGCGACCCGCTGGCACATAATCGCCAACTCGGTCGGACCCGTTCTTTAAAGGTCCCGCATTGACGGCACGGCGTCATTTTACGCCGTATTTCTGACTGGTGGCAGGACTTTCGTGGGTGGATGGGCAGCAGATTCGTCAGGACGTAGCGTCGTTCAGAATGCTCCCCGGTGATACACTTCGTCAACGTGACCTTCGAACGAAAAATCGTGGTGGGTCTGGAAGAGATTCGCGCCATCTCGTTTGAGTGTCATCAATGCAAGACCCGGCTCACGGTTTCACCTGATGATATCCGTGATATTCCCACCGCGTGCCCGCACTGCAATTTTTCCTGACGGCTGCCGGAAGATGAGCAAGCGGGGCCCCTAGGCTCACCACCGAAGAATTTTGCGTTTGGCATCATGGAACTCAAAATACGATTTGGAGCCGACGTGATCGGTTTCAAGATCCTTCTGGAATTCGACGAGCCAAAATTCCGCTGACCGCAGCCCGGTCGTCAATCTTTACGTTGTCTCCGCTCACCAGTCCGGTCGGGCATTATCGAACCGCATCCTAATTAGCATGATCCTCTCACGCAGTCAGCCACGCTTGGGGCCCTCCAGCCGTTGCAGGAATCTCATCGCGCCCGGCACCGGCGTTACAACAAGTGCGACGCCACATCACCCACACAGTTCGAACTGCGTTTCGCCCATAGGATATCCCAACTATTCTCGGACAACAGGCATCTGTTTCGTTTCGCCTTGCTCAATCCAGGTTGTCTCGGTCTTTATTCCTTTTGTGAACCGCGTTCCAGTCCGGAACACGACAACTCTGGATGCAATAAGTTGGTCATACAATCTCGCTTTCTGTCCTTCGGTGAGTGCCGAGTGTTCGGACATTGCTCCTCCGTCTAACGGTCTGAAGAGGCTATTATGAAGCAATTCGACGATGAGCAATTTAAATCGCTCTCTGCCTAGGCTTGCTAGGGGTCGGAAACATTGAAACGATTCGTGATGCGGAGTCACTACAGTACAGGGCTGAAAAGAGGAGGAACCGGTGAGAGAGGACTCGTGGAATGCGATCTCACACGACGGAAGAGTCGTGCATTATGCTTATAAAGAACTGTCGGATGGCATTGCTGGCATCTCAGCGGAAACGTGCAGGAGATTTGTCATGATCCTGCAAAGGAGTATCCGAGCACCCTTGACGCGAAAACAAGTGGAGGCGGTTTTCGAGCAGTCTGATTTCTAATACACATCTGCTTACCTCATTTGGCATGTGGCTACGGTTTGTTCCTATTCCAGTATCTCTTGAGCCTGGTCTTTACCCACCCGCCCAGCGCCAAGTAATCACGCTGACCTAATACCTGTGCCTCTTGAGGCGTTTCGCCAATTTTCAGCAGGAGTTCACCTCTCAGTTTACTGTTCAGGCTGTCATACTGCTGTTGCGCCGTCATAAGTTCCTCCTCTGCGTACGCGGATTCTAGCACATCATCTTTGGCGAGACAGGTAGTTGATGAATTCGCACTGGACGCGTTATAGAATCAGGCATGGAAAAGTCAAAAATTCCTGTTTACTGCCAGCATTGCAAACAGAAACAGATTGTTCATGTCTTTGTACGGACGGGACGAAGTCCAATGAACCACCAGACCGTCAACTGCATATCGTGCAAGAAAGAATTTGACGTGTTGGTTTCGGACCCGATTATCGGCGGGCCATTCCCAGAATAAAAGTTTTGCTAGGCCAAGGCTTCAAACATTGCCGAGATGTCTTCGGAGCACTCGCGCATCTCCAAATCGGCAAGGCCTACGTTATGCAGGGCGACACCGCCAAGGCCCTAGGGGGATAACCAGATTTTCTGACGCTTTGCAGAGATGCCGATCCCGACATTCCCATACTCATCGCCGCCAAACCCGAGTACGCGAAGCTGAAATAACTTCGTCGCTCAGGATTTTGAAATGCCTCTAACATGGGCGCTCGCATCGCGGCGATATTGCATGAGAGGCTGTCATTACGTCGCCGTCTTCCATAACCTCTCTAACTGTTCGACCGTCGCCGGCGCAAACCCGCACAGCGTCACGTTGCACGCTTGCCGTACAGAGTTACCTTTCCATCCGCAACAACCGCTATGTACCTGCCGTCCTGAATAAACTGCATTGTTTTCTTTCCTGCTCGCGCCATCGGATTTTGCTCAATCCCCATAATTTCGTTCCCTTCGAAGGCGAACGCAACTAGTCGAAGGCGTTTTGCTCTGCTGTTGGTGACCGGATAGCTTTCCGTGCCCAACTTCACGGCGTCGGCATTCTCGACTAGTGCCTGCCGCCACACGGCAATTAGAGTTTCCTCAAAGAATGCCTTCATCAGCGAATTGTATCGCCGATTCAGTTAACCGACAGCGCATCCCTCTCGTCGGGGGCAGTATCGATTTCACTTCCTAGCGGCTGCCTCAATAGCAGCGAACTTCCGGTCTATATGTGGCTCTGAGCGCAGAGCGCCAGAATGCAACACGCATCGTTCGCCGACAGCAGAACCGCACGTTGGACAAGGGATCGAGGACAGTTGTTTAGGGGTGAGTTCTTTCCTTTTCATTTGCACAGAATGCGCCAGCCACCGACCTCAAATCTGTTTCATATTGCACACCCACATATTCCCCAGGCTGCCTATGCTTCCAGTCCCTGCATAGTCGTCGTGCGCTCTCGCCTCGCGCCAAATGTCTCTCTGAAGCGTATGTCAGACTATACGGTGAAGCCTGTAATCAGCGCACAGCTATAGCTGCAAAGACTACTTCTTTGGGACCGTTGCATTCTTGTCCGCTTCGACGGTGACCTCGACGTGAGCACCGGGTTTAAGCGCTACCTCTTTGCCTTTTTCGTCTTGCAGAGTATTTTCGATGCGGATTTCACGGTAAAGGTGCTCGCCTCCTTCGACCGAAATCTGGGCCTTCTCGGGACCCACAATACTAGCAGGAATGATCTTTTCTACCGTTCCGGGCAGGGTTACAGCTGGCTTCTCGGGCTCGGACTTTGGCATTGAAATCTCCTTGGGGCTCGAAAACTCCCCGGCAGAGATTAGAACCACAAGGTTCGGGCGTCAAGCGGGAGCGGAGGAGTGAGGCACTCTTGAAATCTGCTTCTTAGATCTAAAATCCGTTGCACATGACGCGTATAGACCGCACAGTCCGACAGAATCACACGCAGAGAATTTGCAGTCGCACCACCGGCCCTCACTGCTCCAAATTCATAACTAGCGAGGCTTGGCCGGATTTGGAAACCGCGCATCCAGGCGCCGCATCAGCTCAACGGCATTGTCGATCGCATCCCGGAACGCGATCTTCCGCGTTTGAAGTGAGCGTTGTGGGGCCTTTCAGTGTTAGCTAGCTATCGATTTATATTTTCGAGAGATTGTAGTTGCGGTCATTCCTATAGCCACAACCGTCCAGATTACAATTCCGAACGGAAGGTAACTCGTGTAACCCGCCACATTGGGCGGAATCGATAAAGTCACGACACAAATGACTGCAAAGACCAAAAGCAATATCCAACCGCTCTTCCTTGTACTCTTGTTGCCGCCTGCGCTGTGCCTTTCGTCCAACCACGAGCCGATCCAATACCAAAGCAGAGGGACGAATAGCAGTACCGACACGAACGAGATCGATTCCGGGAAGTCCGGCCGAACAGCATTCAGGAACCACGACAGAAGCAGGCCTGCGAGAAAAGCGGGTATGTTAAAAATTGCCGCGAACCTAAAGGGCCACGGCCAGACGTGAAACGGTAACGTCGAATGCCACCCCAGCGACGAGTGATTTATAATGGAGACCCTGAGCCATAGTCCCCATTCGCCAAGAATGATTGTGACAATCGTGAATAACGGGGGCAGTATGCTGCGAAAGTAGATGTCCCGGCTCATTGGCGTAGTATCGAAACATTAGACACCACAACATCCGTGTTTGACTCAGTTCCGCGTTTTAGCGCGAAGGTGGGTTCCACCCGGTGGCGCGCGATGCCAAACAAACGCCCAGCTTGTGACGCTTACATGCGGATGCCACTCAGCGAAGAAGTCCTTGAGCACCTACGCTCGTGTGAATCATGCCGCGCCCTGCTCAACGCGCTGGCAGATGACGTAGATCACCGTGCGTACGGGTTTGAGCACCGGAACTAGGGAGGTGAGTAGCATGAATCCACAATTCTGGCTTTACTGGATCGGAATAGTCACGGTCGGATACATCATCCTGCTGCCGGGAATCATTTTCCTGGTAATGAAGAGAGCGCAGGAGAGGCAAGGAGCGTGAGCTGGAAGTTGACCCTGCTGTGCGTGAGTTTCTCGGTGACCGTCTGGTGGGTTATTGACAGCATCGCGTCACCGAAAACGACGGAGAAGTTACACCGCGCGGCGGTTGGACCGGAAAGCTAGGAAGGAATCACTACGGCTTCGGAAACTCCCGCGTGCGCCGCGCTAGGTGGTGCGAGACCGGATTCCACGATCCGACGCCGCTATAGTCGCGCGCAACGACACGTTGTAGATGAAGGTCATCGGAAGACCCTGCCACCCGTTTCCTCGTGATCGCCAGCTCCGAGTTCGTACTGTCACCAATTGGATGCGGTTGCACAGTGACCAACGTACTCATTGCGTGCGTGCCACGCTGCTCCGTTCGTCGTAATTGCCGGAAGTAGCATCACTTAGTGGCCCCATCCACTTGGAATTGAAAATGCATCCGTGGGACTGATTCTGTAGCCATGATCCGCGCGACGGGTGGACGGTTCACAGCCGTATGCGCGTGACCGCGTAGATAATCGCCGGATGCTTGTAAGAACCTGAAGCAGGTGCTGCAATGATGACAAAAAGACGAGGCCCGGAGTTCGAGCAGCTTGCCGACAACGGGGACTGTGAAGCGCAGCGTTGTCCGCAGGCGGCGAAGTACGTTGCCAAGTGGCCATTCGTGGTTAAACGTGTTTGTAGCGCACATATGGCCGAGGTAGATGGAAAGCCGTGGGGTGAAGCACAGCCCAACTTTGGAACTTCAATTTCGCCGAGATAGACGTTCTGCGTTCTAGCGCGTGACGGTGACGGACGCCCCTCGAGCGGCTGCGATGTATAGCACGGCTGAGCGTACTGGTATCCTCAGTCGTTTCCACAGGTTTTCCACAAGTGCCGCGCTCGTCTTCGATCGCCCGAATCCACACGGGAATAGGCGCTTCGTGATCTTCTCGAATCTCTCGCGTAGATAGGAGTGGCCGCCCAATACGCGACCATCTGCGTGTCGTCTTGGGGGTCGATCACGAGATCCTTCCCGTGTTCGGCCGGCCTTGGGCCATCCTCTTCTTGAGCTGACGGATTAACGCGGGGGTGTAGATGATTTTCGGAGCCCGCATAGCCTTTCTGGCGGCGGTGATCTGTGCTTGAGTCATACTTCCGTTGATGCCCATGTGTTTCTCCTTTTACCCGAAGGCGGTGGTGTGGCGGATGGCGTGCGAGCGCAAGCCACAATTTTCGGGGTCACGGGAGCCCTCGTGCTGAGATGTAGGAGTCGTGGGTACCGCTCTGCAAAGATTCCGCTGGCACGTGCGGCTTTCGGACGATTCCACTTTACCGGTTACCGCGTTAATCAGGCACCAGCCGATTCGGTGATGCGTTTGAAACCATCCAATTTCGACTGTTGATTGCCAACTTTTGTACTGTCCTGAAGGACTAATTCTCAGCTATATCTTGCAGTGCTAAATTGACGACTCAAGGTTTTCAAGGATGAGTCATGGGAACGGCAAACGACTGGATGTCGGCAGCATTTTGGGGCATGTTCTGGGCTGGTGGGATGCTACTTTGGGAAGTTCTGGATAGAAGCGATAAGCATATCAAGCCCGTTCTGTCCTTCTTGGAGGTTTTGAGTTGGGCCTTCGCAGGAATGGGCTTTGGTCTTGGAACGACGTTTCGGTGGAAGGCATTCCACTGGCCTCTTATCGTGTTTATCATACTCAGCTTTATCGGTTGTGGGATTTTCGCGAGGCTGGCTAAACGGAAACTGCACTTGGATTATTAAACCAACTACACCAACTCCAGTCCGCTAGCGTTTTCGCTTGGCAGCGGTGCTGACTCCCGATAAGTCGTAACCGGAAACTAGGAAAATCCACATGGACGATTAGGGCTGCCAGCTCAGATGGTCGACGCAACACTTGCTTGAAGTTTACTCGCGGGAGTCTGAAATCCCAGGGTCTTTCTTGGACGTTGATTCAAGCGCAACGCGACCTGGTCGAGCTGCGCTTGAGAGTAGCCAGACAGGTCAGTTCCTCGCGGAAAGTATTGTCGTAATAGCCCGTTCGTGTTTTCGTTCGAGCCGCGCTGCCAAGGACTTTGCGGATCGCAGAAGTAGACCTGCACATCCGTAGCTACCGTAAAGTCCTTGTGTTTGGCCATCTCCAGTCCGCGATCCCACGTCAGCGAGCGCCGCAGAGTAGCGGGGAGTTTACGAATATGCCGACTCAATGCCGTAACCACCACTGCTGTATCCTTGCTGGGCACTTTGATCAGCATGGCAAAGCGTGAATGACGTTCCACTAAAGTCACGATGTGACTGTTCCGTGAACCGCTTAGCAGATCGCCCTCCCAATGACCAGGGACAGCGCGGTCCTCGACTTCAGCGGGTCTTTCCCGAATCGAGATGGCATCTGCGATTTGACCGCGCGAGTCTTTGAAGATACGACAGTGCTGCGAGCGGCGCATGCGCCGCTTGGTTCGCAGGTGATCCAGCAGCTCTTTTTTCAGCACGCCACGCGCTTGAATGAACAAGCTGCGGTAAATGGTTTCGTGAGACACGCGCATCCTCTCATCCTTGGGATACTCGGTCTTCAGCCATCCGGAAATCTGCTCCGGCGACCATTCCAGGATCAGTTTACTCGCAACGACCTCTCGCAACCTCCGGTGCACGGCAAGAAGGCACCGCTTGGGCCGCAAGGCCGACTCCCAGGCTTGGTCATCCGCCTCATGGGCTCGATAGGCGGGACGGCCACCGTGGCGTGTAACCTCCCGGCCCACCGTCGAGGCTGCTCGATCCAGATGTCTAGCTATCTCACGAATCGATGAACCGGATGCGATCCCTCGCGAGATGTCCTCTCGCTCCGACCGCATGAGGGCTAGACGGGAGCGACGGCGCACTGCGGGAGGAATCCCTCCGCGAGGCAACAACAAACAGCGAATCGAGCTAGGTGGCTTGTCAAAGGCGCGCCCAATCGCATGCAGCGTCTCTCCCGCCTTCCATCGCCTCCAGATGTCGCTCTTCTCAATCGCAGACAGCCCAAACCGTTTCCCTGGCTTCATATAAACACCACCTTTAGAAAGCAGACTCATATCAGATGGTGTTGCATCGACCTATTGAGATCACCGCGTTAATCAGGCGTCTGATGTCCTTCTCAGACGTAATTCGCCGGAGTTTACGAACAGATCAGTCTGGACAGGCGCAATCGCATATCAGGTGTCGAGCGAAAAGCCTCCAAGGCGAGGTTTGCCGGCTGTCGAAGTATAAAACCCGAAAACGGCGACAGCCAGGAAGACGAAGAACACGAAAAATGTAGGTTCCGCGTACCAAGCCGAAAGATGCGTGGTCAGAGGGGTCAACTGCAAAGTGGAATTCGTCCACAACGCCACCGCAAGTGCAAGGGGCCCAAAGCGAAGCAGAAGGATCACACTGAGACTGAAAAAGAGCGCGACCTCTGCGACGCCGAGTACGGGGTGATCGCCGATCAGCCCCAGGAGGGAAAAAAGCGAGATTGACACTAGGGCCGCTAGCCATTCCTTGCGCAGCAGCAGCCGGACAAGAAAGAAGACAATGAAAATGGCGAAAGAGAGAGCAACGCCAGCGGTGAAGGAGCCGAGGAGCGAGCCGATGGTGAGACGGATTCCGTCAAATCTGCTATACGCCAGATCGGAAGACGGCTCGAGCGCGGGCATTCCCATCCAGCCCGGAATCAAGAACGCAGCATCGGTCTGGACCGTATAGAGAACTCCGGCGAGGATCCCAACCAGCATATCGCGGCCCACTACTGGATCCCACAGCTGCCCTGCCAGCAAGCGGCTCCAGGAAATTAGCGAACTCGGCCATCGCCTGCGGACGTGGGGTTCCAGAGCAACGTACAGCAGCCAAGAAAATGCTCCGTAGATCAACGCCCACTGGGTGGCCATCAAGAAAATCACGAATTCGGATAGCGTCGGAATATGATGGGCCCTCAAAAAAACAGAGGCCCAGATCAAAAGGAAGGCCAGCAAAGCAAGTCGGGCGGCCCCGCGACGGTCGCTTCGTCCGGACTGGACGTTGCTCCGCGCCATCACGATTCCTACCAGGACGATCGAGAAAAACATTGCAAGAGAGATGACGTTTATGATCGTTTCGCTCGTGCTTGTTTGGTCTTGCGGTGTGCGATCCGGTTTGGTCCACGGGGATACGAGATTGAAATACACTGGCTTCCCACGATACGCGGCCGCTTCCACGCGCAACGCCAGTTCCGGATGCCCCGGCCAGGTTCCTTCCCAGGCGGCTCGCGCGTCGGTCGCCGCAAGTGGCGTCCATTGTGGCAGCGCATCTTTGAACGCGCCCGGATCCAGCCCTGCCGCCGCAAACAGAATCCTCCAATTCGGCGGGATTGCCGTTTCTGTCGAAGTATCGAGTTGGGGCGGCACTGCCTCAAATTTCACCAGATGTCCCTGCGTGTCGAGAACTATGCGGCACATCCCTGAAATCGAATTTGGGGGATCGTCCCGACCTAACAGGGGATCGGGAGTTGACGAGTCGGTGGTAGCCATGAATTGCGGACTCTCCCGGTACCAAAATACAACGGATGGAGGGACGCCCGACGAAAGATAGTTCCAGCGCGTCAGGCCGGGGCCATGTTTCTTGATGTAGTCAAAATAATCCGAGTCCCAATCGAATACATAAGCCGTATCCACCGGAATGGCTGCGTAACCAAATTCCCGGGCCAAGTCACGCGCTCTCGCAGCCAGTGCTTCGGGCGGACTCGGCAACGGGACAAGATTTGGCAATTGCATCTTCTGAGAAAGAACTTCCGCCGCAGCAAGTCCGAGAACGACCAGGAGCAGGCAGCCCCACGCAATTGCCGGACGCAGTCCTATTTTCTCGCCCGCGGCCGCGACCATCTCGGGGGATGGCGTTTCTCCCGCTGCGAGAGCTGCAGCGAGGGGATCGCCGCCGGGCAGCGCGGCGGAAACCTGCAAGGCGGACGCCGGGCGCTTGTCAGGATTTTTTTCCAGGCAGCGCAGCATCACGCGCTCGACGAGCGGGTCAATATCCTTCAGGTGCGTGGATGGCGCCGTTGGCGCGCTTTTTTCGCGGAGGCGCGCCATCTCGTCGTACGTCGCGGCTTCGTAGGGCTTCTTGCCCGTGAAAATTTCGTACATCACCAGGCCCAGCGAATACAGGTCGCTCTTCGCAGTGACTTCACCGCCGGAAAATTGTTCCGGCGACATATAGGCGGGTGTCCCGGCGCGCGCGTCTTCGCCCTTTATTTCCGTGGAGAGTCCTGCAAGGCCGAAATCGGTGATGCGCGCGCGGCCGCGGCCATCGAGCATGATGTTGGCGGGCTTCAGATCGCGGTGGATGATGCCGTGTTCGTGCGCAGCGGCGAGACCGGCACAGACTTGCCGCGCAATCTCGAGGGCCTTGTCGGCTGGGAGACGGCCGATGCGGCGCATCAGGGAAGCGATGTCTTCGCCGTCCACGAATTCCATCGTGAGGAACGTTTGGCCATCGGTCTCCCCAATGTCGAAGACGCGGCAGACGTTGGGGTGGGAGACCTGGCGCGCCAGACGGACTTCGCGGGTGAATCGCGCTAGAGCCTCTTCGTTGCGGGCGAGAGATTGCGGCAGGAATTTCAGCGCGACGGTCTGCCCGAGTTTCAAATCCTCGGCGCGATACACTTCGCCCATGCCACCCTTGCCGAGCGGCGAAACGATGCGGTAGCGGTCCGCCAGCGTGGTACCCGGAACGTAGCGAGCCTCGAATGCGGAATTGGAGACATGCGAAGGAGTGCGCTGCGCGCCGGGCTCGATGCGCGGCGGGGACGGTGCCGCGCCAGCCGCGTCGTCGGATCGATTATCTCGGCCAGCGCGAATCGCGCGAGCGGCAGGTGAGTCCACGCGTGTGACCGTCGGAGTGGAGCTAAAGTCCACAGGCGTTGCGCACGTAGGGCAAAACGCCGCTCCATCGGGCAACTCATGCGCACAAGAGGAGCACTTCATTTGAAATGTCCGATTGGGACCATCGAGTTTGCGTAATCGTACGCTTCGCCTGACGCCGACACAACGAATTTGCGGGTGCATTTGCGGGTGCAGTTGGCCCAGGTGAGATCACGAACGGGTGGCGACGTTTAGTGCCTGGTTAGTTCTATAAAGGTAGAAGTCAAGAAAAAACACATCTCCTTCGGCTGGAATTTTTCTTGCTTCTCAGCCCACTTGATCGAGCGAGATGTGTTTTGACCTACCGCGCCATGGGCTCGGTTGCGGGGCCATGCGACCCCGTGGTTTGGGTTTTCTCTACCAGCGGTTTTCATCGCTTGTTCGCGACGAAGCCTGTCCGTTCCGAAACCAGCAAAGCAGAACGTGGTCAAATTTGGCGACCATGGTTCTATCTGGGACTCGTGGCCTATAGCTTTTTCTGGTTATCCGAGAGGGACTAGGGTCGCGTGGGAGACTCGGTGCCCGAAGCACGCAGTGCCTAACTAACCAGCTGAGACTCGCTCTCGAACCAGAGTGTCTCGAGAACCTGCAGACCACCGCCAGAGAAATACCCAGGGATGGAGCGGAAGCGCTCAGAGACACTCAAGCTGTTTGTGGTTTCAGATATTGGGCGTCGAAGCACACTCCTCTCTTCCACACGATTAACACGATGGTGGCGATCTTCCTGGCCAAGGTCAGCCGCGCCATCTCCGGCCGCATGCCCTTGGTCAGCAAAGCGGTGTAGAACTCCTGCAACGGACCTGGTTTGCTCGAGGCCACGATCGCCGCGCCCTTAAACAGATTCTTCAGATCGTGATTGCAGTTGTGGTTTAGTCCGCGAATGGAGATCTGTTTCTTCGCTCGTTCCAGCTGCCCGTTGACCTTACGGTGATCGGCGCTGCTTTGTGTCTCGATGCCAAATCCGCTGTAAGTCCAGAGCTGCCGCTTGCTGCGAAAACGGTGCGGAGTCTGCAGAATGCCCAGCAGCACGGCCGATCGGATCGGGCCGATCGAGGGAATCTGGCGCAGTCGTTTCCATGCCTGGTGTTTCTTGCCCTCTGCCAACAGCTCCCGCCGCACTTGCTGACGTACCGTCCGCAGCGCATCCAGTTGTTGGTAGTAAAACTCGGCCCGCCGGCGTACTCCCGGTTCCGTGATCTTCCCCAGCCACTCGGCACGATGGCGTGGCGCATAGACCTGCTTGCCGCTACAAGCAATGGCCCAACTGCGATAGATCGCCTTCACCCGCGACATGACCCGCCCGAGATCTTTGGTGATGGTCAGATAACTGCGCACCAGTTCTTTCAGGCTGCGCAGGCCGTGTTCCCCGTGATAGACGGGGCTGAGATGGTTCAGACGCAGCAGCTCGGCCAAGCGGCGGGCGTCGATCTTGTCATTCTGGTTGCCTTCCCGCATGGAGGCATTCTTGCGCGGATCGCACACCACCAATTTCCTGACGTGCGGTTTCAGCAAGTCGTACAACCAGGCCGCCGAGGTTCCTTCTTCCAACGTGACCTGCAAGTCTCCGCGCAGCCCCTCGATAAACTGCAGAATCATGCTGGCTTTGGTCTCGATGACGCATTCCATCACGATCTTTCCCGCACTATTCCTCACCGCAATCGAAATGCTTTCCTTGTGCACATCCATGCCGATATATTTAGTGTTAGTCATAGAGGGTGCTCCTTCCTGTAGGGGTTGTGGCAACCACCCAAACCCTACTCCAAAAGGGGCGCCCTTTATATTGCGTCGCGTTACCGGAGATGTGAAGTAGCACTTCACTTGTCCGAGTACCGCGCTAATCGGCATCGCTAGCCTTCGGCGCTTACGGGTGACATTTGATTTCGATACGGAGGCTTGTAGGGGCCCCGGGAAGAAGGACGGCACTCTTCGGCATCTCCACGACCTCGATTGAGTGCATGGGCTCCGGCTTCATCCAATGCACGCTCCAAGTGCCGGGGTGAGCAGGCTCTTCCGTGCTGGGGCTGTCCCTGACGCTCCCGTCCGGACGATGATAACGAATGTGCGGCGAACCGCCTCCCATATCCCAATCGAGAAAGAAACTTGGCCAACGGTGGTGATGCATAGGTTCTGTGTTACCTGGCGTTGGCATCGTGACTTCGAGAACACGTATAAATTCATTCTCGAAAATAACTTTATGGCTGTTCGGCGCGGCTTGCACAGCATCGAATCCATCGGGAAAACCGGATTTGTCCTGCCCGTAGATGTAAAAATATCTGGCGGACAACAAAATAAAACTCAAGAGCACGATGACGATAAATCGTAGTTTTCGACCGCGGAGTAGAGCGTTTCGTTGGTTCATGCACGAAGTATAATAGGGTTTGTGGAACCCGAGAAGCGCTGCACTCTTTAAGCTTTCCCTTCTTAACTGCTACAGAAAACTCTCAAGTCCTGGTAAGTTCTATAAAGGTAGAAGTCAAGAAAAAACACATCTCCTTCGGCTGGAATTTTTCTTGCTTCTCAGCCCACTTGATCGAGCGAGATGTGTTTTGACCTACCGCGCCATGGGCTCGGTTGCGGGGCCATGCGACCCCGTGGTTTGGGTTTTCTCTACCAGCGGTTTTCATCGCTTGTTCGCGACGAAGCCTGTCCGTTCCGAAACCAACAAAGCAGAACGTGGTCAAATTTGGCGACCATGGTTCTATCTGGGACTCGTGGCCTATAGCTTTTTCTGGTTATCCGAGAGGGACTAGCCTGGATTATTCACGATTTTGCTGGCGGAAAAAGAAAAGGTGCTCTAAAAGATTGATGAACACTGGGTTTTAGCAGAACCCAACATTCTCTTTCGGAGCACCCAGAGATGACATCTTGTATACCACAGCTGTTGTTTTCCTTCTATCGACACCGACCCATTCGCGCTGATTTTTCTGGTGGTCAGATCAGTTCGGACGCTGGTCTTCTCCCGTTGCGGGCCTTTGATCAGCGCTATGGGCTAACTCGCGGGTTGGCAGAACTCGTTCCTGATTCTCGCGAAGATGAGCGCGTCCGCCACTCGGTGTTGTCGCTATTTCGGCAACGCCTCTACCAGATCATCGCGGGCTACGAGGATGCCAACGACGCCGATCGATTACGTTACGATCCGGCTTTTCAGATTCTGGCCGATCAACCGTTGGGTGAACCTCTGGGATCACAACCAACTCTCAGCCGCTGGGAGAACTCCCCTGCGCCTCGCGATCTGCTCCGACTGCAGGATGCTCTGCTGGATTGGTTTGTGAAGATCTGCGGGAAACAAGTCCGCAAACGGGGAGAGATCTTGCTCGATGTCGATTCCACCGACGATCCCACTCATGGACAGCAGCAGCTCAGCTTCTTTAATGGTGCTTATGGCCAGCACATGTATCACCCTTTGCTGATCTTTGAGCGACACACCGGTTGTTTGCTCGCCGCCCGCTTGCGACCAGGAAGAGTCGGTAGTCACGCCCGTATCCTACCCTTGCTGTTGCGCCTCGTTCCGCGACTGCAGCGTGAATTTCCTGGCGTCCGCATCCAGTTACGTGCTGACGCAGGTTTCGCCACGCCACTGCTTTATGAATTTTGCGAGTTTTTCGGTCTGCAGTACGCCATCGGTATAGGCAACAACGCACGGTTGCGAACTGCAGCGCAGCCCCTGCAGCGTCGTCTGGCCAGGCGTTATCGTCGCAGCGGCCAGCCGCAGCGCTCCTTTTCCAGCTTTCGCTATCGCGCGCACCCCTGGTCTCATCAGCGGCGCATCGTCTACAAAGCTGAACACAGCGCTGCCGGTACCAACCTGCGTTTCCTGGTCACCAACTTGCCCGGCCGCAGCCGTTCTGTTTTTTCCTTCTATAACGATCGCGGGGAATGTGAGAACCGCATTGAAGAGTTCAAGAACGGTTTTGCTGCCGACCGCTTGAGCTGTCACCGCTTTCGAGCCAATGCCTTCCGCTTGTTGCTACACAGTTTCGCCTATAACCTGGTCAACCTATTTCGCCTGCAATTGCCACCAGCGCTGCGCTCCGCGCAGATCGAAACTCTGCGCACCCAGTTGTTCAAGATCGGTGCGCGCATCCGTGAAACAGCTCGTTGTATCCGCATTCACCTGGCGAGCGGCTGGCCTTTTCAAGAGCTCTTCCAAGCCGCCTCGTTCTGCAACTCTTCTTAGTTGGTTCGGGCCGTTCGACAACATACTCGGGGAAGGGCCAGGCGGAGCTGTCTCAAAAAACAGTCCGCGGAGTCAAGGGGCGGCCCGACAGACCTACATGAGCATCGCCAACAGAGCGCAATCCTTATTTGCGTCCCTAGAAAGCTTCCTGCGCCAAGATCTTGGCCTCTGATGAATTAACCAGGCTAGGGTCGCGTGGGAGACTCGGTGCCCGAAGCACGCAGTGCCTAACTAACCAGCTGAGACTCGCTCTCGAACCAGAGTGTCTCGAGAACCTGCAGACCACCGCCAGAGAAATACCCAGGGATGGAGCGGAAGCGCTCAGAGACACTCAAGCTGTTTGTGGTTTCAGATATTGGGCGTCGAAGCACACTCCTCTCTTCCACACGATTAACACGATGGTGGCGATCTTCCTGGCCAAGGTCAGCCGCGCCATCTCCGGCCGCATGCCCTTGGTCAGCAAAGCGGTGTAGAACTCCTGCAACGGACCTGGTTTGCTGGAGGCCACGATCGCCGCGCCCTTAAACAGATTCTTCAGATCGTGATTGCAGTTGTGGTTTAGTCCGCGAATGGAGATCTGTTTCTTCGCTCGTTCCAGCTGCCCGTTGACCTTACGGTGATCGGCGCTGCTTTGTGTCTCGATGCCAAATCCGCTGTAAGTCCAGAGCTGCCGCTTGCTGCGAAAACGGTGCGGAGTCTGCAGAATGCCCAGCAGCACGGCCGATCGGATCGGGCCGATCGAGGGAATCTGGCGCAGTCGTTTCCATGCCTGGTGTTTCTTGCCCTCTGCCAACAGCTCCCGCCGCACTTGCTGACGTACCGTCCGCAGCGCATCCAGTTGTTGGTAGTAAAACTCGGCCCGCCGGCGTACTCCCGGTTCCGTGATCTTCCCCAGCCACTCGGCACGATGGCGTGGCGCATAGACCTGCTTCCCGGTATAAGGAATAGCCCAACTGCGATAGATCGCCTTCACCCGCGACATGACCCGCCCGAGATCTTTGGTGATGGTCAGATAACTGCGCACCAGTTCTTTCAGGCTGCGCAGGCCGTGTTCCCCGTGATAGACGGGGCTGAGATGGTTCAGACGCAGCAGCTCGGCCAAGCGGCGGGCATCGATCTTGTCATTCTGGTTGCCTTCCCGCATGGAGGCATTCTTGCGCGGATCGCACACCACCAATTTCGTCACGTGTGGCTTCAACAGGTCGTACAACCAGGCGGCTGAAGTGCCTTCTTCCAACGTAACGTGCAAGTCTCCGCGCAGCCCATCGATAAACTGCAGAATCATGCTGGCTTTGGTCTCGATGACGCATTCCATCACGATCTTTCCCGCACTATTCCTCACCGCAATCGAAATGCTTTCCTTGTGCACATCCATACCGATATACTTTATTGCTATCCATTGAGGGCGCTCCTTGCTGTAGGGGTTGTGGCAACCACCCAAACCCTACT